>NZ_CBDIBT010000019.1:0-1919943 GCF_965277065.1 Mycobacterium sp. | reverse complement strand
TCACCGGGCGGCATGCGTGAGCTGACGAATGTGGCACTGAGATTCACCAACGAGATCATGCCGGACCCCGAGAAGCCGCCGTGGCGGTTCTGCATCGTGGAGGGGTTGATGACCGTGCCCGGCGCGGCGCCCGGCAGCCTTGCACTCATCACGAAATATCACCATGCGCTCGTCGATGGAGTGCTGGCCTTCCAACTGCTGAACGCGCTGCATGATTCTGATCAGCGACCACAAGAAGCGGTGCCTGTCATTGCCGGCTCGGACAAAATTCCCGGTCAAGCCTCGCTCCTCATGAGCGCAGCGGCGCACACGGCGACACGAGGCGTCACTGCTATGCGCGTCGGGAGCCGCGTGTTTCGGAAAATCGCCGCAGCGCAGTTTCGACGTGGCCTGAAAAGGCCGGGATCCGTGACCCGCCCGACCACCCCGTTCAGCGGACCCGTCTCGGCTGCGAGGGTCTTTTCGACCTGGCGATGCACACTTTTCGAGGCGAAAAGCCTCAAACGGCACGTCCCGGAGGCGACGGTCAACGACGTGATGATGACCCTGATCGGGGGTGCGCTACGCCGGTACCTGGCGGGCACGGACGAGTTGCCCCACGAAACGCTTGCAGCGCTGTGCCCGATTTCCTTTCGCGCGGAAGGCGCGAAGGAAGTTGCCGGCAATCACGCCACAATGATGTTGGCGCCCATCGGCACTGACATCGACGATCCCGCACTGCGGTTGGCGATCATCGCCGACGCCACGAAGTCGGCCAAAGCGACAGTGTCGGATCTGGGTCCTCAGACGTTTGCCGAGGTGGCCACGCTGTTACCCGGAGCAATAGGCAGTCCATTGTTGCGGGTGATGCACGTTCTGGCGGGCAAGGTCCCGTTGCCGTTCAGCGGACTGGCCATCAGCAACGTACCCGGCCCGCGCGAGCCCCTATCCGCGGCTGGAGTACGAGTTGCCGACATCTTCGCGATGAGTTTCCTCATCGACGGCATGGGGCTCGTGGTCGGAATCATGAATTATCTGGACGACCTCATTCTCACGGTCACGGCCGACGGTACCGCGATGCCGGATGTCGACATCTTCATCGAATGTATCGATCAGTCATGGAAGGAGCTCAGCGCATTACCGGAATAGCATCGCGGCCCGGCCCAACCAGCGACTAGGCACGACAGCGAGGAACAGTCGGCGGCATCGATGCTGCTTGATGAGGTCAGCGAGACCGACGCCCACATGGTGAGCGAACGGCAGCTCGCGAAACGTTCTGCAGAGCTACGCCCCCGCGGTCGATCAACGTTAGTGTTGACGAACTTTCGACCATGCCGTTCAATGGGTTCAAAGGGGATCCTGTATCGGCGGCGGTATGTCCGCGGGAGAGAAGTGAATCGAGCATGAGCGTGATCGACACAGAGATTGTCGTCGACATCGACAACATCTACGCGGCCTGGCTGGAGCGGTTTGGCGACGCCGTGGAGCGTCGCGCGGTTGGCGAACTGATGCATCTGTTCGACGACGACAGCTACTGGAAGGACGTCCTGGCGTTCACCGGGGGTTACCGCACTTTCGGTGAGAAGCCCGATATCGCCCGGGCGTTCGAGGCCACGCTCGAGGGCACGGGGCCCAAGCGGGTGCGGCAGGCTGACGGGCGGACGGCGCCCCGCCTGGTCCGTCGGTCGGCAAGGTGGGTGATAGAGGCCTACTTCGACTTTGATACCTCGATCGGGGCCGGCACAGGGTTTGTCCGCTTGCTGCACGACGAGGCCGATCCGGCAAATCCCCGCCTCTGGATTCTGCTGACCACGCTGCAGGAATTAGCGGGCCTGGAGGAAGGCGTCGGGCCGCGGCGCCCCAGCGGACTGGAGTACTCGCACACGTTCGCCGGTGATAACTGGGCCGATCAACGCCGCAAGGCGCACGAACGGGCAGGCGACTACCCGGAGGTGCTCGTCGTGGGCGCGGGACAGGCTGGACTGGCATTGGGCGCGCGGCTCTCTCATCTCGGGGTCAAGACGTTGCTTGTGGAGAAGAACGCGGCAGTCGGCGACAATTGGCGCAATCGGTATCACTCATTGACACTGCACAACGAAGTGTGGTCCAACCACCTTCCCTATCTGCCGTTTCCGGACAGCTGGCCTGCGTTCCTGCCGAAAGACAAACTCGCCGGATGGTTGGAGGCGTACGCAGAGTTCATGGAACTCAATGTGTGGACTTCCACGCAGTTTCTCGGGGCCGACTTCGACCCGGCCGCCAAGCGGTGGTCGGCGCGTGTACGCCGCGGCGACGGATCCATCGACGTGATCTGCGCTCAGCACCTGGTCTGGGCCTCTGGTGGCACGAGCGGCGTACCAAATATCCCCACATTGGCCGGATTGGCCGACTTCGCCGGACCTGTCATACATTCGAGCGACTTTTTGGGCGGCAACGAATTCAGCGGCAAGCGAGCATTAGTGATCGGCACCGGCACCAGTGGGCACGACGTGGCGCAGGATCTGCACAGCAATGGTGCCGCGGTGACGATGATGCAGCGCAGTCCAACGTGCGTCGTCAGCTTGGTCCCCGGCGGGACGCTCGTGTATGCGGTCTATTCCGAGGGGCCGCCTGCCGACGATGTGGACCTGGTCACCGCAGCGATCCCGTTTCCGGTGTTGCAGAACAGCTACCAGTACCTGACCAAAAAAACGACGGAGCTGGACCGCGACTTGCTTGACGGACTCAAGGCCCGCGGATTCAAACTCGACACCGGTCCCGATCAGACTGGATTTCATATGCTTTACCTCCGGCGTGGAGGTGGGTACTACATCAACGTGGGCTGCTCGGAGCTCATCGCCGCTGGTGAAATCGCATTGATGCAGCACGAGGAATTCGAGACCTTCGTCCCACGTGGTCTGCAGACCCACGACGGCGGCACCCGCAACTTCGATGTTGTGGTGCTGGCCACCGGCTATCGCGACCAGAAGGAAGGGATCCGCGACGCGCTCGGCGAGACCGTGGCAGAACGAGTCGGGACCGTATGGGGTTTTGACGACAACTACATCATGAGCAACATGTGGCAGCGCACCGGACAGGAGAACTTTTGGCTGGCCGGGGGTTCGTTACTCGATTGCCGTCTGTACTCGCGGTTTTTGGCATTGCTGATCAAGGCAGATCTGGCTCACGTCGCTCTCCCGGAAACTGAGCTGGCGTCCACGAGTTACGACTCAAGCGGGTTGACCAGCATCATCGGCGCACCATAGCCGGCTTAGCTCTCGGCATCGCCGCGGTGCCCGCCTTTTAAGCCGCCCACGATCAGATTGGCCATCTCCACGCCTAGCTGCTCACCGGACAACTGGCCTCCCGGGTGATACCAGCGGTGCGTCCAGTTGATCGCGCCGATCACGTAATTCATGGCGATGTGGCGGTGGCCGATCGCGAATACACCCTCGGACAGACCTTCGTCGATTATGCCGAGGAGCGCGTCTTCGAAGCGGTGTGAGAGCTCGATTATCGTACGGGCCCACACCTCATCCTGAGACGCGGTGTCAATCCGAGTCATATCTTCCTGGATGAAGACAAACATGTACGGATAGTGGTCGCCGTACTTCTTCAATGTGGTGACAATGAGCTGCCGCAGGCGGGTGATCGCGTCGGAGTTCTCCTTGCGTGTTGCCTCGGCCGCGGTCACCACTTCTTCGATCGCGTTGCGGGTCACCAGTTGGAACAGCTCGTTTTTGCTCGCCACGTAGTAGTACAGTGAAGCGCGGTCGGTGCCCATGAGTTCGGCGACATCGCGCAGGCTGGCCGCCTCGTACCCGCGTTCCCTGAACACCTTCGCGCCTGCCGCGATGATTTCGCGACGTCGCTGCGCGTAGCCTTCGCCGCCATCCCTGAGCGCGGCGGTGCGCCGTCGTCCGATTCCACTCTTGGCCATACCGAGGATGCTAACGGGTCCCAGCGCCTAAAGCGCTTGTCAACGCTAGTGTTGACGAAAGCGGTTTCTTCTGCGAAGGTGAAGCCGTGTCTACCCGCGACGCCATTCCGGCCTGTATCGAGGGATATGCGTCGTATGTCGGCCACGCTGACGCCCGTCGCTCGCTGCCCGAGCTCATCTTCGACGTGGTCTCCGATGCACTGCGGGCGGCCGATTGCACGATGAACGACATGGACGGGGTGGTCATCGCCGCTCACGACCTTGTCGACGGCCGGTCGTTGTCCAGCATGATCACCGGACCGGCAGCGGGCGCCTACCTGCGCGATGAAATTCGTGTCTCGGACGATGGCTTGGTCGCGGTGTCGTTGGCGGCGGCCAGGATCCAGGCCGGCGAGGCCGGCAAGGTGATCGTCGCAGCGTGGGGCCGAGCCAGCGAAGGTGATGTGGAGCGGTCGTCGCGCGTCGCGTTTGATCCCGTGACCGAACAGCCGCTCGGACTCTCCGATCGTGCGGTTTCCGCGTTGCGGGCGTCCGCCTATCTGAAGTTGCACGACTGCCCAGCCCGCGAGCGCGCGGCTGTAGAGCGGCGGCGCAGAGCTGAAGCCAGCCAGCGGCTCCTCCGCACAGCCTCGTGCGAGGCGGTTTTTCCGCTTCGGCCGGACGAAGCGGGCGTGCCGTCGGATGCGGTGGCCGCTGTCGTCCTCAGCACAGAAGGCCCCCACGTAATCACCGGCACTGGCCATGGAACCGATCCCGCGCGCATCGGCGACCGTCGGATCGCTCAGTTCGAGGGAGCGCGCAGGGCAATCGCCGACGCGTTGGCCACCGCGGGTCGCACGCCGGCGGAGCTCACGGTCGCCGAACTAGGCGGCTTGACACTATTCGATGATGCTCTGCTGCTGGAAGCCGCCGGCTTGGCCGCACCTGGAGCCGGTCTGGACTGCTACGCCGACAACGCCTGGATCAATCACGTAGGCGGCGCGGCGGCGGGGGACTGCTACCCGTGCCGGGGCCTGCTCCGGGTGGTAGACGCGCTGCGCCACCTGGACGCCCAGTCACACACCCGTCCGGCGGTTGCACTGGTGGCGGCGGGTTCCGCGGTGGCCGACCAGACCGCCGCCGCCGTGATCATTGAGGCGCGATGAGCGGGCCAGTCGGCATCATCGGCGTCGGGCAGACGCCGTACCGCAAAAACAATCCCGATAAGTCGGCTGGCGAGCTGGCCAGAATCGCCATCGTCGAGGCGTTGTCGGACGCAGGCGTCGAACCAGACGCCATCGGCGCCGTGATCGGAGGTGTCGCGCCCGACGCTTTGAGTGGGATTGGCGATATCGACAAAGCCGCCATCGCCATGCCCGGCAAGCCGTACTTGCACGTCAACACCGGAGGCGCGACAGGCTCGTCGGCCCTGTTGGCGGCCAAGACGTGGATCGACGCCGGACGTGCGGACGTTGTGCTGGTGGTCGCGTTGGAGCGGATGGGTCAGGCGGCGACGGCGCAGAGCATCTTCAACACCATCTTCGACCCGATCTACGAGAAGGATTTCGTGCTGACCACGATCACCATGGCCGCGCTGCGGGCGACCATGTTGATGAACCGCGATGGGTTCACCAGCGAGCATTGGGCTGGGATCGCTTCGCGCAACTTCACGCAAGGCACCCGCAATCCTTTGGTAATCGGGGCAAAGGCCCGCAGCGTGGCTGACGTACTGGCATCGCCCGTTTTGGCGTGGCCACTGCACCTATATGAGGCCTGCCCGATATCAGAGGGAGCCTGTGCAGTGGTGGTTGCCCGAGGCGACATTGCGCGCTCACGTAATACCGCCTGGATACATGGCACCGGGGCGTTCAGCGATACCTACTCAATGGGTGACCGAATGCACCGCGCGGAGGGCAGCCTCATCGAGATGGTGCCGCTGCGGCGCGCGGCAGAAGCGGCATATCGCCAGGCTGGAATTACCGACCCGCTCCATCAGCTCAACCTGCTCGAACTGCAGGCCCCCTTCGCCATCATCGAGGCGATGGCCTATCCGGCACTCGGATTATGTGATATCGACGCCAACCGCTCGTTCGTCGAACGGGTCATCAGCGAGGACGCCCCTATCGCGATCAATCCATCCGGCGGCGCTCAAGCGGCCAATCCCGTTTCCGCGACCGCGCTCGTACGCATCGCAGAAGCTGCCCTGCAAGTTCGCGGCCACGCCGGCGATCGTCAGGTGTCCGGTGCCCAGCTCGCCCTCGCCACCGGTCAAGGCGGGGCAACACAGTTCTCGACAGTCTGCATACTCGGAAGTGATGTGCCATGAACCCAGACGACCTGCTAATCCTGCCGGGCAACTGGAACTTCGACTACAACTATTTTGCAGGCGAGACCGCCAGCCGCTTCTTCGCCGAACTGCGCGATCATCAGCAGATCATGGGTCGACGTTGCCCGTCGTGTGAGCGCTTGCTCATTCCGGCACGGTCATACTGCGACGCCTGCTACGTCGAGACGGGGGAGTGGGAGCAGGTTGGTCTCAGCGGCAGCATCGAGGCCTTCGCCATCATTCAAGCGCAGTTTCCCGGCCTGCCGAAACCTCCACTGGCGATCGGGTTCGTCACACTCGATGGGGCCGACTCGGCGATCCTGAATTTCATCCGCGGCATCGACCTGACCGATGTTGATGCCGCCGGAGCGCGCCTATTCAACGAAAAACGTGCGTCAGTCGAATTCTCCGACAACCCGCAAGGGCGCATCACCGACTTTCACTTCGTGCTCGATTGATGACGAACCGGCCCGGACAGTGATGCACGCCGACACAGCACCGAATCTGTCATCAACGTGATTGTCGATCCCGAGAGTCGCCCAGCTAGATTTTCACCCGGCATGCAGCCATCGGGTGACAGCCGTAGCCCATCCCTGCGCCCCACGTCATGAGAAACAGGGCGTGACCTTCGGAAAGTTGGTTATCGATGTTCATCGCGACATGTGTGCTCGGGGTCCTTTTGGCCTTAATGCTGCTGTTTTCCGCTTATGGCAAGCTCACGCACAATCCTCAAGTGATCGACACCGTCGTCGGGGTAGGCTTTCCCCGCCGATTCATCTGGCTGCTTGCAGCGTGTGAGTGCGCCGGCGCGGTAGGCATCCTGGCTGGCCTGTATTGGTGGCCAATCGGCGTCGCCGCGGCGATCGGGGTAGTCACCTACTTCGTGCTTGCCGTCGTTGCGCACCTGCGCGCCAAGCGTTTCGATCTGCTCGGAGCCGGCATGCTCCTGGCACTGGCCATCGCTGTGCTCGTTCTGCGGCTACTAACTAGATAAGGTGTGATCTAAGGCTCAATCGCAGCTGCAGCCAGGTCTGACCTGCGGCGCAGCCGGCTCCTATCCGTGGGGGCGCGTCCGTGAGATCCCGCGAGTGGCGTTGCCGACGATCGATCGATTAGGTTTTGCGGAGCAGTGTCAACAGCGATGTTGACAGACCGGATCCACTTGAAGGATATTGGTCTTATAGCGGTGATCGACCGCACCGCAGATGCTGGCGCGTTGACAATTTCGCCGTCGCGCCGGCGCGTGGTGAGCAGCACGACGAAAACACCCGCCGGCATCCCGGAGCGCCCACACCCAACCTTGCCCACGAACATCACGAAGGAACCATGACAACACCTCACACTCCAACCGCGACCGTCATCGCCGGAGCCGTCTATATCCCGAGTTGCGCTCAACCCGACCGGAAAAGGCAATTACGGGTGTGCGCCGCCGACGAAGACGCCGTCACGATGGCGGTCGAAGCCGGCGCGCGCGCCTTGAAGTGTTGGAGCGCCGATGCTTCCGCGGTGGACGCACTGGTCGTCGCACTGCACCAGAGGACTGCCGAGGCCGGTAGCGCTGTCGACGCGCATGTCGTCCGAGAGGCCCTGGGGCTGACCAACACCGTCCGTGTCGTCTCGATGGCGGGCGCTGACGCACTGAGCGGTCTGGCCGCGTTGCAGGCCGTGCATGATTCGACCACGTTGGTGATTGCCTCCGAGGCGGCTGGGGGTCGGCAATCGGCAGCCGCAGCCGCCCTCATCTGCGTGCCAACGACCAGTGATGCGGGCAACACCGTGCGGGTCAGTGAGGTGGCGCGGGCCTCGGAGTTGACCCACGAGCGATGGACAGGTTCCGACACGTCGGCCAAAGAGCCGGACTATCGCTTCTTGGCGCACCGGTACCAGGAGCTCACTGATCAGATCGTGAGCCAAATCGTCGGGGCCGATCTCGGCCGCGTTTCGCAGCTATGCGTATCAGCACCGTCGTCCATTGACGTCCGCGCGCTGTGGATAGCGCTATGCGGCCAGGATCCGACGTCGCTCCAGCCCCGCGCCGCCGAAGATCGTGGTGTGGCCGGACCACTGACCGCGATCGTGGATTCTGTTCTTCATCGGCCATCAAGTGGTCGTGGTGCGCTTTATGCAGCCGGGTCGGGCCAGTCGGTTGTTGTCGAGCTGACCGTCCCGGCCGGCGTAGAGAGCAATTTCACCTGGTATGAATCGTCGGTGGTGTCCGCGCCGTCGCCGTCGGTGTCGGAGGGGCCGCAATTGTCGTTTCCGTTGGAGTCGCCGTTCTTCGTGCGTAACTGGGCATCAACGCTACGTCTGGAAGCAGCCAGCTGCACCGAGTGTGGTTACGTGGCATTTCCGCCGAGCCAACGCCCGATCTGCCCGAGCTGCCACGCTCGCACCTGGGTGCCCCAGGAGTTGCCGCGCGAGGGGCATGTCTATGCGAGCATGGAAAACTTTTTCCTGCCCGCCGGGTTCTCTAAATCCCTGGTCTTGGTCTTGGGCGAGCTGAGCAACGGATTCAAGTACTGGGCGCCGATGCCTCCCGAGACGCGTCGGGAGGACGTCGAGATCGGCGATCCGGTCAGGCTTGTGCTGCGCTCGATCACTCAGCGCGACGGGGTCACTGCCTACGCGATGAAGTTCCTGCCGAGTGACGCCGACGCCGAGTTAGAAGGCGCTGAATCCGCGACAGCGAGCGCGTAGATGGCCAGAATCAAACGGATGCTCGGAGGGCACGATGGGTAGGAGTGGAAACGTGACGGGTTGGAACAAGGTAGCCATCATCGGCACCGGTATGACCGAGTTTGGCGAATTATTCGACATGAGCCTCGAGCAGCTGGCGGCGGAGGCATTCATCAATGCTGTTGACGACGTCGACAAGGGCATCGCGCCCGATCGCATCGATACGGCCTATTTCGGCAATGTGATGGGATCCCTGCAGGGCAATGAAATCCCCTCGGGAGCAACCCTGGCGAATGCCATCGGGATGCCCGGAATCGCCGCGTCGCGAGTCGAGAACGGGTGCCCCACCGGCAGCGATGCCTTCCGGCAGGCCTGCCTCGCGGTGGGGTCGGGAATCTCCGAGGTCGCGGTGGTGGTCGGCGCCGAGAAGCTTCGAGAGCGCTCGACCAAGAACAGCCTGCTGGAATCGGGACGCATGGGTCACCCCGTGTTGTCTTACGGCGGAACCGCCACGACACTGTTCGCTACCCAGGTGATCCGTCACATGCACGAGTACGGCACCACGGCCGAACAGATGGCGATGGTTGCCGAGAAGAACTGGGCGAACGCCAGCCTGAACCCCAAGGCCCAACGCAATGAACTGATCACGGTGGAACAGGTACTCGCCAGCCCTATGGTGTGCGATCCGTTCCACGTCCTGGACTGCTGCCCGCAGTCCGACGGGGGAGCCGCAATCATCATTTGCCGGGCCGACGTCGCCCACGAGTTCACCGATACGCCCGTCATGGTCGCCGGTCTCGGTCTGGCGTCGGATCCGTTGTATCTGCACGAGAAGCGGATCTTCACCGGCTGGGAGTGCAGTCGTCTCGCCAGTCAGCGAGCCTATGAGATGGCGGGGATTGCGCCTGCAGATCTCGATCTGGCCGAGGTACACGACTGCTTCAGCGGAGTGGAACTGATCAACATCGAAGACCTCGGTCTGTGTGCGCCCGGCACTGCCGGCAAGGCGACTGAGGCAGGCGAAACACGCATCGGGGGCCGTGTCGCGGTCAACCCCAGCGGCGGATTACTGGCCAAGGGACACCCCATTGGCGCCAGCGGTGTGGCGCAACTGTCGGAGCTGTACACCCAGTTGCGTGAGGAAGCCGGCGTCCGGCAGGTCCCCCTGAAACGAGGCTATGGATTACAGCACAACGTCGGCGGTTACAGCGTCGGTATTTCGGCTGTCACGGTCCTGGCGCGCCAGTGAGCGGGATCCTGGTCCGGTCCGGCGAATAACACCGTGCGCGTCGCGAATCGACGACTTAACCTCGATGCGTAGTTAACCAGTCGCGCCGCTAGCCACTGAGGGGCTCTTCGCCCCGGTGCAGGATCTCGTCGGAAACCGAGCCATGCCGGATGCGACCGGCCGACGGGTGGCCTTCGGCGACTTTTCTCGCCTCGTCGATCACGGGACCTGAGCTGTGCAACGCGTGGCAAGCATCGACGATGCTCGGGGCGACGTCGAGTCCCGCTGCGGTCCAGCGGCCATCGGAGCGGGTCTGCTCGGAGTATGGTTCTCGCTCATTCATCTGCAGAAAGAAGACCATGGTGCGCGCTTCGGCGAGCCCCAGCAGCAGCGTCGTGACGTGGGTGCAGCCGGCAGTCGCTCCGAGCATCTCGAGTACTGTCCCACGCCACCGGCTGGTGAGCGACATTCCGACCAGCGCTTGACAACTGGCGAGTACCGCCGGGCACTGTCGGTACGGGTGCGCGTGCGCTTGAACGTCAAGTTCGGCGATGACCAGTTGCGGGCCCTCCAATTGAGCTTCCAAGACGAAGTCGTGAATAACATGACTGCACGAGGAGCCGTCGGAGTCGTCAGCGCCGTAGTCACCGTGCAGTGAGATGTCGTTGAGCCAGGCACAAAGCCGATACAGCTCGGGTCCGACAGCGGTGAGCTGCATCGTTTTGGTGCGCGTCACCGTGGGTGCGTCGGCGGAATCACCGGTGGTGCTCACAGGACGGCGACCGGGGCGACGGGGCTGCCGACGCCACCGACCAAGGGCAGCGGAGCCAGCATGAATAGGAAGGTCGCGCGCTTCGCCGCAGCCAGTTGGCCGAAGTCCATCAGTTCCGAGAAGTACACGCCATGGCCGCGCAGCAGCTTGATATGCAGTGGGACCTGGCAATCGGGGTCGGACGATGGAAAGGACTCGACGCCGACGTTGTCGGCCCCGATCAGGGCCACGTCGCATCCCGCGAGCCACTCGGCGCAATCTCGATCCAGGCCAGGCCACTGTGTTCCGTCGGCGGTTCCATTGGCCGCGGCTTCGAGCCAGCCGGTCCGGATCAGCAGCGCGTCTCCAGGCGCTAGCTCAACGCCGCTGTCGGCCACCATTGTCTGCAGTTCGGCGACGTGGATCGGATCTGTCGGCGACCGGTAGCCGCCGGGCGCGGAGTCGACGAAGACGCCGCGCGTCACGATCGGCGTCATCTTGTCGATTCCAAGTCGGGCTGCGCCGCGGCTGGTCACCCGCTGAGCTGAGTGGCCGTTGTACATCTGCGCGTCCTGCCAGACGTGCGCCAGCGCGTCAACATGGGTGACTCCGTGTGTGGGCAGTGTGATCACGTCATCGGCGAAACCGAAGCCCGCCCGCTCGGGCATGCCTGCGGCGTAGTCGCCACCGTCGCGAATCATGTAGTGCACCGGCGCAGGTCGTCCGACAATGCCGAATCCCCGGCCCCCGCGGATGGGCGCGGCGAGCCCGATCACGGTGCCGTCGCGGACTTCAGCGATACCTCGTCGAACCTGTTCGGCACCGAGTAGGTTCAGCGAACCTCGCTCGTCGTCGGCACCCCATCGACCCCAGCCCTTCATGGTTTCCCATCCTTTCGATACAGGTGTCGAGACCATAAAACCCCCAGCGTTTGCTTGAGTCAACATCGACGTTGACACAACCGGGCCGGAGCGATACGTTGCTGGCGCTCGTCATACGCCGCCGTCGATCAAGGCCGCGCGAGGTGGGGCCGTCGTACGTCCCCCTCAGCCGTCGGATAACGACAATTTCGCAATGGCCTCTTGTGGGCCTGCCGGGCAACGCTGAGTGTCGAGCCCTTGGTCGGAATTAACGTCGGTGCTAATTGATGAGATCAGGGTGCTGATAAGGTCATTTTCGTTTTATCAACATCACTGTTGACAACGGTTGGCTCGGCCCTTTAGTGTTGCGCAGGTCTCAATGAAAGCCGGTGAGCCAAGTGGGTCACAGGGCCGGGGAGAGGATCGAATGACAACGGCGACGTGCGATCAGGGGTCCGGTTCGTTGCGTAGGGCAGACCTCGGCGGAGTGCCTGGGAGAGGTGACACGTGACCTCGCTTTCTAGCGCTGTCAAGCCCGTTCGCGCGATTGGCGACTTTTTCGCGATGTCGCTCGACACCTTTGTGCAAATGTTCAAGCCCCCGTGGGCCTGGCGTGAATTTCTCTTGCAGACATGGTTCGTGGCGCGCGTTTCGATCGTTCCGACTTTGATGCTGACCATTCCGTTCACGGTCCTGATCGTGTTCACACTCAACATCCTGTTGATCGAGTTCGGCGCAGCCGACTTCTCCGGGACCGGCGCAGCGACCGCGGCCATAACTCAAGTGGGCCCAGTGGTGACGGTGCTCGTGATCGCCGGGGCGGGTGCAACAGCGATGTGCGCTGACCTCGGCGCCCGTACCATCCGTGAGGAACTCGACGCGCTGCGCGTGCTCGGCATCAACCCGGTGCAGGCGCTGGTGGTGCCAAGAGTGTTAGCCGCGACGTTGGTGGCCACCGTGCTGGTATCCCTGGTGTCGATTGTTGGCCTCGCGGGCTCGTTCTTCTTCTCGGTGTTCGCCCAGCACGTAACACCCGGTGCTTTCGCTAGCGGTTTGACGCTGTTGACCGGCCTGGCCGATGTGATCACGGGCATCATCAAGGGGGCGCTATTCGGAATGTCGGCAGCGTTGATCGCCTGCTATAAGGGGATGTCGGTGGGTGGCGGTCCGCAGGGTGTCGGTAACGCGGTCAACGAGACCGTTGTCTACTCGTTCATGGCGCTATTCGTGATCAACATCGTCGCGACGGCAGTCTTCTACGTGGGGCCGAAGTGAGCGCGACAACCGTTCTGGGTCAGCGGTTTCCGCGGCTTCGCCGCTCGACCCGTAGCGGTATCGACAGCTGGAACCGAGTCGGTAACCAGATGGCATTCTATGTCCAGACCCTGGCCGAGATCCGAGTCGCTTTTGCCCGCTACAAGGAGGAAATTCTTCGACTGATCGCTGGTATGAGCCTGGGAGTGGGTGCGTTGGCGGTAATTGGCGGCACAGTCGTCATTGTTGGCTTTTTAACGCTATCTACCGGCGCGATCATCGCCGTGCAGGGCTACAACCAGCTGTCCGGCATTGGTGTGGAGGCGTTGACGGGATTTCTCGCCGCGTACGTGAACGTGCGTATCACCGCACCCGCTACGGCGGGCATTGCGCTGGCCGCAACGATCGGGGCTGGTGCCACCGCACAGTTGGGTGCCATGCGGATCTCCGAGGAGATCGACGCACTCGAGGTAATGGGCATTCGATCGGTCGCCTACCTTGCGTCGACCCGGCTTGTGTCTGGGGTCATCGTCGTTATCCCGCTGTACTGTATCGCGATACTGATGACGTTCGTGTCGGCTCGGCTCAGTACGACGGCGATCTACGGCCAGTCCACGGGCGTTTACGACCACTATTTCAACACGTTCCTCAGCCCGACCGACATACTCTGGTCCTTCTTCACTGCGATCGTCTTGGCCGTCGTGATCATGCTCGTGCACACCTACTACGGGTACAACGCCTCGGGTGGGCCGGCCGGTGTCGGCGAGGCCGTGGGGCGTGCTGTTCGCGCGTCACTGATTGTCGGATCCATGGCGGTGTTGATCGTTGCACTGGCCGTTTACGGGCAGTCCGGCAACTTCAATCTGTCGGGCTGACCCATGGCCGCCAGAGTTTCAGGACAACATCGCATCCAACCCGCCTGGTGGACAGTGATGCTCATCGCCGTCATCGGGACCATCCTCGCCACGACGAGTGCGTTGTTCACGGGTGCGCTGAAATCCCCCGTCAAGGTCACATTGCTCTCCGATCGTGCCGGCCTGGTCATGGAGCCCGGCAGCAAGGTCAAGCTGAACGGCGTTCAGGTCGGTCGGGTGGCCTTGATTACCGGTGGGAACGCGCCAGTCAGGTTAACTCTCGACATTGAACCCGACCAACTCCCCTATATTCCAGCCAATGTGCGGGCACAAATCCGCGCGACCACGGCCTTCGGCGCGAAATACGTCGACCTGATCTTTCCCAGCGATCCCAGCCCACAACGGTTGTCCGCCGGAGCGGTCATCAGGTCTCAGAACGTGAGCACCGAGGTCAATACGGTCTTTCAAAATCTCACCGGAGTTCTGCATCAGATCGACCCGGTCAAACTCAACGGCACTCTCTCAGCACTATCCGACGGGCTGCGCGGGCAGGGGGACCTCATCGGTCATGGAATCACCGACGCCAATCAAGTTCTCACCGCGCTCAACGGACGCAGCGACACGATCCGCTCGGATTGGCGGGCGATCAAGGGATTCAGCGACACCTACAGCGCGGCGGCGCACAACATCTTGACCGTACTTGATGCGGCGAGCACGACGAGCGCGACGATCACCGCGAACCAGAAGACACTGGACGCGCTGTTGCTGAGCACGATCGGCTTCTCGCGTAGCGGAATTGCGCTTTTGGGCCCGAACAAGGACAACCTGGTCAGAGCAATCAACACCACCCAGCCCACGACGGGCCTGTTGATGAAGTACAACCCGGAACTGACCTGCATGCTTGTCGGAGGCAAGAACGCCCTCGACATGGGTTGGACAAAGGTGGCAGGGGACGCCGACGGCACTTCGTCGATCCTGGACGTGGCGCTGCTGCTCGGCGACGACCCCTACAGATACCCGGAAAACCTGCCGATCGTTGGCGCCAAGGGCGGCCCCGGCGGCAAGCCGGGCTGTGGATCGCTGCCCGACGCGACCAAGAATTGGCCAGTCCGTTACCTGGTGACCAACACCGGATGGGGCACCGGCCTGGACGTGCGGCCCAACCCCGGCATCGGGTTCCCCGGCTACGCGAACTACTTACCCACCACGCGCGGGACACCCGAGGCCCCGAGCATCCGCCACCCCGGCCCTCCGGCGCCTGGTCCGGTGCCCGGAACGGATGGATACAACAGCCCGGCACCGTACGGCGCGCCGTTGTATGCGCCGGATGGCACACCGCTGTTCCCGGGTCTGCCACCGGCGCCGCCGCCGGGAGCACCTCGCGACCCGGGTCCCACGCCCGGATCAGAACCTTTCGTCGCGCCGCACCCGGCCCAGCTGCAACCGACTTATGCGTTCCAGCCGCCGCCCCTGCCCCCGCCGGTAGCGCCGTGACCGTGATCTCCGATCAAGCCCAATCAGCCAGCAAAGGAGGCGACTCATAAGGGACAACCTGGGGGGCGCCATCTGGCGTCTCACCATATTCATGCTCGTGTGCGCGCTTGGGACATTTGCTGTGCTCGCGATCTTTGCCCAGCTGCGCTTCCAGCCAGAGAACACCTACAGCGCCGAGTTCAGCAACGTCTCGGGACTCAAGAACGGCAACTTCGTCCGTATTGCCGGGGTCGAGGTCGGCAAGATCAAACGAGTCTCGATTCAGCCGGACGCGACCGTGCGGGTCGAGTTCACTGCCGACGACTCGGTCGTGCTCACTGACGGCACCAAAGTCGTCATCCGCTACAACGATCTGATCGGCGGACGCTACGTTGCTCTCGAACAGGGAGCCGGGGGCAAGAGGCTTGCGCCGGGTGCAACGATTCCCGTTGCCCGCACCTCACCGGCGCTGGACCTGGACGCGCTGATCGGTGGCTTCCGACCGTTGTTTCGCGCACTGGATCCCATTCAGGTCAACGCACTGTCGGGCCAGTTGATCGCGGCTCTTCAGGGCGAAGGCCCGAGCATCAGCGCATTCTTCGAGCACACCGCCGCATTGACGAACACCCTGGCCGACCGCGATCAATTGATCGGTCAGGTGATCGGAAACCTCAACGTCGTGCTGGGCTCGCTCGGCGACCAGGATAAGCAGTTCGCCAAAGCCGTCGACTCGCTGAGCCAGCTGGTGGGCACCTTGGCCGGACGAAAGCAGGACATCACTAACGCGGTGGCCTATGCCAATGCCGCCTCGGGAACTTTCGCCGATCTACTCTCGCAGGCACGTCCGGCAGTGACAAAGGTGGTGCACGAAACGGACCGTACTGCGGCCACGGTGCTAGCCGACAAAGACTACTTCGACAACCTGCTCGCCACCCTGCCCGACGCGTATCAGGTCCTCGGCAGGCAAGCCGTCTACGGAGACTTCTTCGCCTTCTATTTGTGCAACTTAGTTCTCAAGGTCAACGGCAAGGGCGGTCAGCCAGTGTTCATCAAGGTGGCCGGGCAATCTACCGGAAGGTGCACGCCGCGATGAAGTCCTTCCAGGAACGCAACACGCTCGTGATCGGACTCATCGGTATTCTCGCGGTAGCCGTCCTGCTGGTCACCGCTCTCAACTACACGAGACTGCCTTTCGTGAACCGGGACAAGGCCTATCAGGCGTACTTCGCCGAACTAGGCGGATTGCGGACTGGTTCGCCCGTGGAGGTGTCAGGTTTTGAGGTCGGGGCTGTAGCCGACGTCAAATTAGAACGTGGACAAGTGCTGGTGAAGTTCACGGTCGCGGATAACGTCCGGCTTGGCGAGCGCACCGAGGCCGCCATCAAGACCAAGAGTCTGCTCGGGGCGAAGATCCTCGACATCAGCCCGCGCGGCAACGGTACCCAGACCGGGCCGATCCCGATTGAGCGAACGACGTCGCCGTATCAGCTGCCCGACGCCCTCGGTGATCTCTCGGCCACCATCAGCGGACTCAACACCAACCAGCTGTCCGACTCGCTCTCGACACTGGCCAACACGTTCAAGGACACCCCACCGGACCTGAAGGTCGCCGTCGAAGGCGTCGCACGCTTCTCCCAGACGCTGGATGCGCGCGACGCCGAACTCCGGAAGCTATTGAGCAACGCCAAAAAGGCGACCGGCGTGCTGTCCCAGCGCAGCGACGAGGTGGTGACCCTAATCGCCGACACCGACGCCCTGCTGCTCCAGTTGCGAAGCCAGAGCACGGCCCTCGGGCAGATCTCCAACAACGTCTCGGCGGTCACCCGGCAACTGAAAGGGTTCATCGACGAAAACAAGCAGACCTTGAGGCCCGCGCTGGACAAGCTCAACGGCGTGCTGACGATTGTCGACAACCGCAAAGAGGCAGTACAGCAGGCCATCAAAGGCGTCAACATCTACGCGATGTCGCTGGGCGAGTCGGTGTCCTCCGGCCCATTCTTCAAGGCGTACCTTGCCAACCTACTGCCGGGCCAGTTCGTGCAGCCCTTTGTCGATGCCGCGTTCTCCGACTTGGGCCTGGATCCCCACGTGCTGCTGCCTTCGGATCGCTCCGACCCTCAGATCGGCCAGCCCGGCACACCGCCCCTGCCGTTGCCCTACCCGCGCACGGGTCAGGGCGGGCCACCCAAACGGACGCTGCCCGACGCCATCACCGGCAACCCGGGCGACCAGCCGTGCAGTGTGCCGGGCAGGCCCGGCGCCCCTGGCTGCTATCCCTACCGCGAACCGCTGCCGGCACCCCCGCCTGGTGGCCCCCCGCCCGGACCGCCCGCTCCGATTCCGCCGGAACTGCGAGGCTCTACTCCGCAACAGACCCCCAGAGGAATCTTAGTGCCGGCACCAAACGAGGTCCCTGCGACTCAAACGGCTCCCAACCAGGCAGGACGGTGACCAGGATGACCGACGTTGAGAACCGCAGTCGAGCCGTTCTGGCGGCAGGTACCCGGCTCGGGTACGGCTGCGCCGAGGACGACCGATGATGGGGTCACGAACCGCACGGATTGGCGTGAGCGCAACGCTGGTGGCCGTGTTGATCGCGGGGATCGTGGTGGCGCTGCGATTAGCAGCAGGCGCGGGCCATACGACGATCACCGCCTACTTCGTCAACACCAACGGGATGTTCGTTGGTGACGAGGTGCGCATCCTCGGCGTCCCGGTCGGCAAGATCGACCGGATCGAACCGGAACCGCAGCGCGCCAAGGTCACGTTTTACGTCGAGGACGAATTCAAAGTGCCCGCGGACGCGAAGGCCGTGGTCATATCACCGAATCTGGTGACCTCGCGGGCGATTCAGTTGACCCCTGCCTACATCAGCGGGCCAGTGCTGCAGACCAATTCGGTGATTCCTCTGGAGCGCACGGCGGTTCCGGTGGAGTTCGACGACCTGCGTCAGCAGTTACAAAAGCTGACCGAGGCCCTGCAGCCCACCGAAGCCGGCGGTGTCAGCAAGCTGGGCGCATTCATCGACAGCGCGGCAGACAACTTGCGCGGCAATGGCGCCAGCATTCGCGACACCATCATCAAACTGTCGCAGGCGTTTTCGGCGCTGGGTGATCACAGCACCGACCTCTTCAGCACCATCAAGAACTTGTCGATTGTGGTGTCGGCGCTGGAATCCAGTGCCAACTTGGTGCGCCAACTCAACGTAAACCTGGCCGCGACCACCGGCCTTTTGTCCGATGGTCCTACCCAGGTCGGCACGGCCGTCGCTGACATCAATTCCGTGGTCGGCGACGTGCAGAGCTTCGTGGCCGACAATAAAGACGCGGTGGGCACCGCCTCGGACAAGTTGGCGTCGGTCACCACGGCGCTGTACCAGAGTCTGGACGACATCAAGCAGACGCTGCACATTGCCCCCAACGCATTCCAGAACTTTGTGAACATCTATCAGCCTGCGCAGGGCACGTTGACCGGGGCTCTGGCCGTGACAAACTTCGCCAATCCGATCACGTTCATCTGCGGCGCCATCCAGGCGGCGGCGCGGCTGAACGCGAAGGAGTCGTCGAAACTGTGTGTGCAGTATCTGGCCCCGATCATTAAGAATCGACAGATCAATTTCCCGCCGATCGGCGAGAATCTCATCAACGGGGCGACCGCGCGGCCCAACGAGGTCACCTTCAGCGAGGACTGGCTGCGTCCGGACTACGTGCCTCCGCTTCGACCCAACGCTGCGCCGGCGCCCCACGCCGGTCCGGCGTCGGGCGCAGCGCCGCCGGACTCCGCCCCGCTACCAGCTGAGGTAAAGCAGACTAATCCTGCCAAGGGGCTGCCCGGCCTCATGGTGACCCAGAGTGGTGGCTGATGAGGCCGACCAGAGGGGTGCGCACAGTAGCGATCAGTGCCTTGTTGATCTTGGCCATGTCCGGCTTGCCTAGTTGCGGGTGGCGCGGCATCAACTCGATTCCGCTGCCCGGAACCAAGGGCGGCGGGCCCGGTTCGTTCACGATCCAGGCCCAACTTCCCGACGTGAACAACATCGAACAGAACTCTCGGGTCCGAGTGGGAGACGTGACGGTCGGCAATGTCACCCGGATCGAACGGCAGGGCTGGCACGCGCTGCTGACGATGACGCTCAACGGAGACGTCGACCTACCGGTCAACGCGACGGCCACTATCGGGCAAACCAGCCTGCTCGGCTCGCTGCACATCGAGCTGGCAGCGCCGAAAGACTCGACGCCCGAAGGCAGATTGCATCAGGGCTCGCTGATTCCGCTGTCGTCGGGAGGCGCTTACCCGTCCACCGAGCAGACATTGGCCGCCGTCTCGCTGCTGTTGAACGGCGGGGGCACTGGGCAGATTCAAGAGATCACTCGTACGCTCAGCACCGCGTTCGCCGGACGCGAGGAGGACCTTCGCAGTTTGATCCATCAACTCGACGGTTTCGCCACCTACGTCAATGACCAGACTGGCGACATCATCGCCGCGAGCGACAGCCTCAATAACTTGGTGGGTCAATTCGCGGACCACAAGACCGTGGTGGACAAGGCGTTGAAGACCATTCCGGACGCGCT
This sequence comes from Mycobacterium sp., assembly GCF_965277065.1. Classification (GTDB taxonomy): domain Bacteria; phylum Actinomycetota; class Actinomycetes; order Mycobacteriales; family Mycobacteriaceae; genus Mycobacterium. The sequence continues at coordinate 1,900,073 of NZ_CBDIBT010000019.1, read as the reverse complement.
GGGTGTTCTCAAGGATGAACGCAACACGTTGGCCGACGCCCTTGATCAGCTGGGCAAGTTCAGCGCTCTGGCAGCCGATTCGGTCAACCAGACGAAAGAGAATCTGGTCAAGGAGCTCAAGGATCTCGGGCCCGTGCTTCAGTCGCTCGCCGACGCCGGCCCAGCATTGACTCGTTCGCTGGGCTTTTACGCGACGTACCCGTTCCCGAAGGACACCCTCAAGAAGTGGCTTCGTGGTGACTACGCGAACCTCACCGCCGTCATCGACCTCACTCTGAGCCGGCTGGACGCCGGGTTGTTCACCGGAACCCGCTACGAGGGCAATCTCACCCAGCTGGAGATGCAGTGGGGCCGCACCATCGGACAAATGCCCAGCCCGTACACGGCTGCCAATCCGCTTATCGTTCCGTACCGCTGGGATCAGGGGCGCTGACATGCATTTGACGAGGCGGATCCGCATCCAGTTAATGATTTTTTCGGCGATATCCATGGCAGCTCTACTGATCATGACTTTCGGCTACATCAGGTTGCCGGCGTTGTTGTTCGGAGTCGGTCACTATAGAGTGTCCCTCTCGCTGCCCACTACCGGCGGGTTGTACAAGAGCGGCAACGTCACCTATCGCGGTACTGAGGTTGGTCGGGTCGCGAGCGTGCGCTTGACCAAAACCGGTGTTGTCGATGCGGAGCTCTCGTTGAGATCCGACGTCTCGATACCGTCTGACCTCGACGCACAAATACACAGCACGTCAGCGATCGGTGAGCAGTACGTCGCGCTGTCGCCACGTAACGGCACGTCGCGGCCGTTACGAGACGGCGACAAGATCCCCATCTCGCGGGTCACGGTTCCCCCCGATATCAATGCGTTGCTGGACGCGACTAACCGCGGACTGTTGGCGATACCGCATGGAAACTTAAAAACGGTCGTCGACGAGTCCTATACCGCATTCGAGGGTCTGGGGCCTGACTTGGCGCGGCTCGTCAAAGGTGGTTCTCACCTGGCGATCGACGCGCGCAACGACCTCGATCCACTGCTGACGCTCATCGACAAGACCAAACCAGTCTTGGACACCCAGATCGACACTGCCGATTCGGTGCAGGCGTGGGCAGCGCATCTGGCCGACATCACTTCCTCGTTGCAGCGCAACGACACGGCGGTACGCGGCGTGCTCCAGAACGCCGGTCCTGCGGCCGAGGAGGTTCGCGGGCTCCTAGACCGGGTGAACCCCACACTGCCGGTAGTGCTGGCCAATCTGGTGAGCCTGAACCAGGTGGCGGTCACCTATCAGGCTGACCTCGAGCAGATCCTGGTGCTGCTACCCCAAGGGGCTCAGGCGATTCAGGGCGTCAACGTGGCCAACCACGACACCAAGCAGTCTTACAAGGGTGGGTTTTTGAGCTTCAACCTCAATCTCAACCTACCCCCGCCCTGCACCACAGGATTCTATCCGGCCCAGCAGCAGCGGTCGGCGTCCGATATCGACTACCCCGATCGCCCCCTGGGAGACGTGTACTGCCGTGTGCCGCAGGATTCACCGCTGAACGTCCGCGGTGCGCGCAATACGCCGTGTGAAACCAAGCCTGGCAAGCGCGCTCCCACGGCCAAGATGTGCGAAAGCGATGACTACTACGTGCCGCTCAACGACGGCTTCAACTGGAAAGGCGACCCCAACGCAACCCGATCCGGACAGGGAATTCCGCAACGCGCGGACAACACTCCACCGGCGCCCGGGCCGCCGACACCCGTACCTCCGGTCGGCACGGCCACGTACGACCCAAACACCGGCAGTTACGTGGGACCAGACGGGCGTATCTACACACAAGGGAACCTGAATCGCAGTGCCAACGCGGACCACTCCTGGCAGTCGATGCTTCTACCTCCAAAAGGAAACTGATTCATGCCAACGAGATCGACGTCTGAAGTCGATGATCCGTCACTCACGATGACGGAGCACGCGATGCGGGGCGACACAAGCACAGCGCGTTCCGACCGTTCGGAAAGGCCCACCAGCAGTGCAGGGGACGATGTCACCAACATTGACGATGGCAGCACCGAACACCCTGCGGCAGTCACAGCCGCAAGACCTGTGTCAAGTGTCCGGTCGGCGACGCTCGTCAGCATCCTCATGTTGGTGGCACTCGTCGGCGTGGTCGGCTGGCTAACGTACCGGTCCCATTTGTCCGACCGAGATGCCGAGCACCGCGATTTGTTCCTGCAGGTCGGCAAGCAGGCTGCTTTGAACCTGACGACAATCAACTGGCAGGAAGCCGATTCCGACATTCAGCGCATCCTCGACGGAGCGACCGGTCCGTTTCACGACGACTTCGCCAAGCGCAGCCAACCCTTCATCAGCGTCGTCGAGCAGGCAAAGTCCAAATCGGTCGGAACCATCACGGCGGCCGGCCTGGAGTCGGTGACCCCGGACGCGGCCCAAGTGCTCGTTGCGGTCAGCGTGAAAACCTCCACCGCCGATGGCCCCGAACAGGATCCACGCGCCTGGCGAATGCGCATCTCGGTGCAGAAGGTCGGCGATCAGGCGAAGGTTTCGAAGGTGGAGTTCGTGCCGTGACCGACGCCGAAGCTGTCGAAAAAACCGACAACACAGAACAGCCAGTCGCAGAGACCGCTTCCGGATGTGCCGAATCCTCGGACGCGAGCGCAACCGAAGATGCGGTTGACGACGACGCAACGACCGTGCCCGACGACGGCGATGCGCCGCCCGGCGGCTCCTTGGAGGACACTGACCAGGACGCCTCAGCTGCCGAAGTGCAGGACCTCACGCGGCGCACGTCTTGGTCGAAGGTAATGGCTTTCGGTGTATTGCCGGGACTGACAATGGTTCTCGCGATGACTGCGGGGTTTGTGAAGTGGCATCAATCGTCGGCCCGCGATGACAACTTGGCCCGCATCGAATCGGTGACAACCGCGCGCGAAGCGACGGTCACGATGCTGTCCTACCAACCCGACACCGTGGCCAAAAAGCTTGGCGCGGCGCGCGATCAGCTCACCGGGCCGTTCCGCGATTCCTACGCTTCGCTGACCAACGACGTGGTAATCCCGGGCGCTAAGCAGAAACAGATTACCGCGTTAGCGTCGGTGCCCGCGGTCGCGTCGGTGTCGGCGAATTCCAACCGCGCCGTCGCGCTCGTATTCGTCAACCAGACGCTTACCATCGGCGCCGACGCCCCTACCGAGACGGCATCCGCCGTACGGGTAACGATGGAAAAGGTCGGAAACCGTTGGCTCGTTTCCGGTTTCGACCCGGTCTGATGATTGTGGCGACTCGATGGCAGGCCCGACCCTTCAGGTCGAACGGTGAGCATGCACCAACAGCCGCCTGCGGAACTTACTCCCGATCCGGACCAAAGGCATTGGGGATCAACACAGTACGCGGCCAATCGTCCGGCCACTCCATCGTCGGTGGGTCAACGGGGGAAGGACAACACGTATGACGCGCGGACGGCAACGCTGCGGCACCGCGGTGACATCACTTGTCCTCACCGTGTTAAGCATCGCCGGCGCGCTCATTGCTGCGCCGGCTGCCCATGCGGACAACAAGCGGCTCAACGACTCGGTCGTGGCCAACGTGTACACCATTCAGCACCACGCCGGCTGCACCAACGACGTCAAAATCAACCCACAACTACGGCTGGCCGCGCAATGGCACACCGACGACGTGCTCAACAACCGCAATCTGGACGGCGACGTCGGGTCAGATGGGTCGACGGTTCAGGACAGGGCCAATGCTGCCGGCTTCAAGGGCGCCGCATCGGAGACCGTGGCAATCAACCCGGCACTGGCCATCAGCGGCATAGAGATTCTGAATCAGTGGTACTACCGGCCTGACTACATGGCGATCATGTCCAATTGCGCAAACAGCCAGATGGGGGTGTGGTCGGAAAACAGCCTCGACCGCACCGTCGTCGTTGCCGTATATGGCATCCCGAGTTGACGGTTCGAATGCTAGCCACCTGCAGCCGCCGGCGGGCTAAATGAGGGTTTCCCGACTCGGCCGCGACCATCAAAAGCGAAGGAGGGATGGCTGGTGAGGTGTATCCGGGCCCTGGCGAAGACGTTCGTTGGCTCGCTGGGCCTCACAGCGCTGAGCGTCCTGTGTTGTCTTCCGGCGCAAGCCGAACCGGCTGACGGTTCGTGTCCGTTGGCGATGCCGTTGATCTGCCGCTTCGTGCCAATCGAGCCGGATCTGGACGGCGACGTCGACCTTACGACGCAACTGCCTCCAGCCGGTCCGGGCCTCCCTGCGCCGGACTTGCTGCCGCCGACCGATGTATGTGCGCGCGGCTGTGGCTAGCCGAGCCGACGATCTAGCAACTCAGGCCACAAAAAGGACAGTCCTTCCTCAGCGTGGGCCGGGCCAACGCATCAACCGCTGCGAGATCTACATATGGAGCCAGGCCATGAATCGCAATGCATCAACTGTTACTCCGATTCTCGCCGCCGCAGCATCAAGGAATGGCACGCTCAGCTATCGCGACGGGACACGTGACAACGTCACCCAAGGCGATTCATTTGTTCCGAAGCGGTCGCTGCGCTGCGAATACCTGGGTGATTGAGGTTGTCACTCAGAGTTTTTCGGTGTGTTCACGCGGGCAATGAGGCGCTGTGCCTTCGGCGTTCGCAGCAGCTCGCTGACGCGGTGCCGGTCGCATCCCGAATAGGTGTGGACACGTGATCAGTGAATTCGACGAGTTCGAGGAGTCACGCCAGTGCGACGGAGTAGTGAGTCGCGAGGGCCCAGAACGTGAAGAGCTGGTCCGCTGGCTGCATGACCGCGGCTTTCGGATCGAGCAGATCCGCAAGTCTTTGAGCCCCATGATGCTGGCGGCTAACCGAATAATTGGTGACGACGGAACAACCGTGTCGGCGCGCGCCGTTGCGGACGCGAGCGGGTATCCATTAGAACTCATTCGACGACTACACCTTGCGGCCGGATTGGCCCGTGCTGACGATCCCGCAGAGACGCAGCACTGTCGCGCAGATGCCGAATCGATTCTGCCTGCGGCTGCCTTGGTGACGTTCGGCTTCGACCGCGAAGAAGTGGAACTGGTTGTGCGGCTATTGGTGGACGGTTTGACGCGCGTCGCAGTGGAGATGCGCCAAGCCGGGCTGCATGCCGTCGTACGACCGGCATCCACAGAGCTGGAGCTTGCCGCCGACTTGGAACGCGTCGCCCTTCAGGTCGAACCTGTGTTGGACCCGATGATCAATCAGTTGGCGCGACTGACCCTGCGACGCTCACTCGCTACCGAAGCGATCAACGCTGCCGAACGCGCCAGCGGACAGCTTCCAGAGGCTCAGCCGATAACCGTCGCGTTCGCTGACATGGTGGGATTCACCCGGCTAGGAGAAACCGTGCCGCCGCAAGACCTCATCAGCATTGCCGGTCGGCTGGCTGCCTTGACTCGAAGTTGCATTGTCGAGCCCGTTCAGCTGGTGAAAATTATCGGCGACGCGGTGATGCTGGTCAGCCCCGATGCCGAGAAGGTCGTTGAGGTTGTCCTCGAAGTGCTGCACTCCGCAGCGCGTTATGACCTCCCACAGATGCGCGCAGGCGTGGCGTTCGGGCACGCGGTCAGCCGAGCCGGCGATTGGTATGGCAGCCCGGTCAATATGGCCAGCCGGGTGACTGATGTAGCTCCCGCGGGTACGGCGCTGATCACCGAGACGACTCGGCTGGCCATTGGCGATGGTGGTGGTTTCAGCTGGTCGCTTGAAGAGACCACACACCTACGGGGGATACCGGGGAAGGTTCGGTTGTTTCGAGCGACGAGGAATTCGAATTGCTGACGGTGCCGATCGATCGCGAGACAGGCAGCGGGTGGCCAACCTGCGATATGTGAATTGGGAGTTTCTTGACTGTGGCGATTCATGCGGCAGGCATGTCAATGCGCAGCCAGCCAACGTCTTTACTCGAGGACGCTCTCGGGGCAACGCACGACCGGCGAATAGCATGCCGCATCCCACACCGCCAAAACCACCGCCGTTCTGTCTCCGCTGAGTTATTCATCGTAGTTTCAGATTGTTAGGAGGTAGGTCGAGTGTCATTGTGGCCCAACTCGTAGGCCCATTCTGGGTACCGTAGAGAGCCTCGGCGCGGCAGTCTCGATTTTTAGGACAACACCGACCGGCTTTGGCGCTTGTCCAATAGTCGGGTCGGGGTTACCGAATTGTTTACACCCGTAGTTAGGTGAGTTCGGGCAGCAGTGCCACCTGGTTGATCTGGCGGTGGCTGTTGCGGGTGGCCGCGGTTTCTGGAATGTTCTGCCCGCCAGCGATGACGGGCATTCGGCCTGCGGAACAGCCCTCCATCAGCAAATGTCTGTTCTGTGATCGCCGTTGAGTCTGCGACGTCGATCGTATCTGGATCGCGAGAGATTCCCTGCCTGGTCAAGTTGCACCGGGCTTCCGCCGCCGGCCCCGTTACGGTCGCCGGGTTCTGCCACCCAGCGGGGGCCACTGTGCCCAGCCGCCAACGACTCGGGGACGGGCACCTCGCCGCCATGCCATCCGTACGCCTGCACACCGCGTTTCAGTCAGAGCCGTAATACGGTGGTGGGTAGACACCCCGTAAGAGCCATGCGAACGCGGCGATCCCATATTCCAGTTCGTCGCTGGCGTCGTAGTCGGGATTCTGATCCATCTGGCCACTTTCCTCTCGATTCGCGGGCTACGCCGGTGATCTCGGCGCCTTCGTACGGGCGCGCCATACTGCTACCGGATGCTGGCAGCCATATCGCCGGACATCGCCGCAAGCTGCGGTCCCCAAGTCGACCAGCCGTGGTCACCATCAACAGGCATTTCGAAGTGGATGTTATGGCCCCCCACGGCGCGGTACTGCCCATAGAAGTCGTGGTTGGTGCTCTGTGCGATTTGTGGGTCGCCGATCATCGCTGCGGGATCACTGGCCGTCTTGGTTTGCGGGCTGAAGACCCACAGCCGGGTGTTGTTGTCGGCCAGTGCCTGCGCGTGCACGTACGGGGAATGACCCACCCAGCCACCGAGCTGCGGCGGCCCCCACATGTTGTCGGTGTCGACCCCGCCGAACGCCAGCATGCCCTTCCTGATGTAGCCGTTCACCGGCGTTCTCTCGGGCGACAAAAAGCCCGACATCGAGCCGGCGTAGCGGAAACGATCCGGATGAAAAGTCCCCAGTGCCAGGGCGGCGTAGCCGCCCTGCGAGGCGCCGACGACGGCGTGACCGCCGGGTGCCAGACCCTTGTTTGCGGCGAGCCAGTTCGGCAGCTCGCTGGATAGGAAGGTGTCCCACTGCTTGCTGCCGTCGCGCCCCCAGTCGGTGTACATGCTGTAGGCGCCGCCCGCTGGCGCCACCACCGAGATCCCCTTGCCCGCGAGTGTGTTCATCGCGTTGCCGGCGGTTACCCAAGTGCTCACGTCAGGTCCCGCGTTGAACGGGTCCAGCAGATACACCGCGTGCGGACCGCCGGCCATGAAGCTCACCGGGATATCACGTCCCATCGCCGCTGACGGCACCATCAGGTTCTCCATACCCGCCGCAGCCGCCCTGCCTGAAAATCCAGATATAGCTGACAACCCAACCGCGAGCACGGCAACGCACAGCATCCGCACCAACGCCGAGAGACGTCTCATATCGACCTCACCTGGCGCGCCTTCCCTGGGCGCAGTGCGTGCCCATGCTCGGGTGGCGCCCTCGTTCCGCTGTTTGCCCCCATGGAGAATCATCACGGTATCGACGGAGCGCGAAGCTAGCGCTCACGTTGTTCCGGCAGACGGAACCGCACATGATGGACGCACCAAGCCCGCTAGGTCCGTTCCGCCTCCCGAGATCGCATCCGCGTATTCACAGGGTGACCCGCAAATTCTGAGTTGCCCACCGTTTGGGTTTGGCGCGCAACTGGACCGGCTGCGCATACCGAACTTGAATCCGGTGCGTACAGCCGGACCGAAGCGATCCACAGCTTCGTTATTCGACCTCCCGACCGGCTGCCGTGACCCAATCGATAGACAAATGGCGACCAAAAATTGCACGCCTATCTCGACGAGAGCGCCCCGCGAAGCGTTCAGCGTTTCGTAAACCCAACTGTCGGCGTGCTGAGCGTCGACCGCTCGCGATCCTCCAAGCGCGATAATGATTGGAGGCATGCCCAGTGGTGTAGAACCGGCTCTCGAAAACGGATGCGGATCAGCCGTCGTCGCAGGTTCGCGTGGAATAAGTGAGCCCGTTGATGCCCCCCTTTGACTATCTTTCTCGAGACCTGCCCAGCCGGGTTCGGGGAAGTGACCGGCGTTGAATGCACGTCGAACCGCGGCTTTCGCGTGACCCGAGTCGTATTGCGCCGGGAGTCCCACGATCATCGGCGGGGTCGACGCGCAGTTCTACCCCGCAACAGTGGGTGCACTCAAGTCGGTGGGCCTCCGACCGTCCGGACATGTATAGGGGCCTAATTCGCTGACGCGAGCCCTGTCGCGGGGAGGGTGTTCACGCTTGTGGTGTCAGCGAAGACCCAGGGCCTTCGAGCTAAGCGGTGCAGAAGTCAACATATACGTTGATGAAATATCTGCGAGCCGATCGCCGTTTGCTCAGCGCCAACCGCTGGATCGGGTGTCTACCTGTCGACTAGCGTGTTGCATCGTGGTGGTTGATCTGCGGTAAAGCTACCCATGGATTGCCGATTTGCCACCAAGCACCCTGAGGAGACGCCCGCAGATGCCGCAACGCAGAACCACACGTTGAAGTATTGACCGCGTGCATTTGCAATGGCCTGCGCGAAAGCGGTTCAGAAAGTTTGAATCATATTGCTACACATAGGTATATCGATTTCAAAGCCGACGGAACCGCACATCATTCCGGAGACTGGATGGCTGCGCGAGTCAGTGGTTCGGTTGCGTCATGAGTTGAATTTCGTTAGTGCTTCAGACTGGGAACCACGATAGCCATACGCGATGTAAACCGCCCACTACCCCAGGTGGCGCGCGATTGCCGCGGGACGGCACGGACGACATTTGTATTGTGTTGAACGTTGCATAATTGTAAGGTACTTTCTACGATAGTGTTGACCTGATCGAGGGCTGTGGATGACAACGATGTCTAGCGGAACCCTTTGCACTGAGGCGCCCGCGCACGTGTCGAACTTCGTCCTGTTCGGACCGCAACGTGTTCTGATTTCCGGCGTCAGCATGGTCACTGCCACGATCTCGGCCATTCCTTGCGAGGGAGAGATCATCACAACCTGGACCGCGGTACGCGTGTCGCCGCAGGGCCAGACAGCTCCGAGATCCGATCCTCGACTCGTTCGCGGGCACCCGCAAATACCCCGTCCGCGACTACGAACGTTCCTCGGTACGGCTCTGCGACGCAGACGCCCACATGGCGTCCACTCCAGCAAACGCGCGTATTAGACAATGGCGCGCCACCGCATGTTGGGAAATCCCGAGCAGCCAGGTATGGCGCATAAATCGGCCGCGCCCTCGGCTGTGTGGAGCTTTGACCAGCGCCACCGCACGAAGCGCCGACAGTGCGTTCTCGGTACGGCATGGACCCAAATGCTCAGCGCCGCAACGTTAATTCCAATCGTGCTCGCCTGTGCCGCTAGTGGCGCGGCACGGCAATTCCCTGCACCAACACTGGAGCGGCCCGTCGCGTCAATTGTTCCGGTCGCGGTTGTGGCAGCGGCCGCGAGTGATCTGTCTGGGCCAGCCGCGGTGGCCGTCGCGCGACCACCACACCGCCTGCTAATCGCGGCGTCCACCGAATGGTCTCCGTCACCGCCCGGGGTCGTCAATTCGAAAGGTACCGTAGGGATTCCGCCGACCGCGTTAGCTGCGTACCGGAATGCCGAGCAAAAGATGGCCGCTTCTGACCCCGGCTGCGGAATCAGCTGGAATCTCTTGGCCGGTATCGGCCGGATCGAATCTAGGCACGCCGACGGCGGGGCGACCGATGCGCGCGGCACTGCGGTCCGGCCGATATATGGGCCCGCGTTGGATGGCACGCTCCCCGGCAACGAGGTCATTGTGCAGAGTAGCGCCGGCGGTCGAGTCAGTTACGTCCGTGCAATGGGCCCTATGCAGTTTCTGCCAGGAACCTGGGCACGTTACTCTTCCGACGGCGATGGCGACGGCGTCGCCGATCCTCAAAACCTTTACGACTCAACGCTGGCCGCTGCGCGGTATTTGTGCAGCGGCAGCCTGAACCTACGCGATCAATCGCAGATGATGACGGCAATTTTGCGCTACAACAACTCAATGCCCTACGCCCGGAATGTGGTGGGCTGGGCCGCGGCGTATGCCACCGGCGTCGTCCCGGTCGACCTGCCACCGGTAATCGGGCCGGCGCCACCGCTGGCAGATCCGCATCTGGAGAACCCGGAAGGTCTCGGGCCGGGGCTGCCGCTCAACATGCACGGCCTGCCCCCGTCTGACCCGCTGGCCCAGAGGCCGTTGATCGATTTCGGCCCGACACCGATTGCTGCCCCGCAACCGAACTGGCCATCCCAGCCGGTGGTGCCAGACACTGCCGATTGCACATTGATCTGTATCGGCCGCTAGGCATCCAGATGGCCCACCCACATCATCCATGGCGTCTATTCGACAGCCTCCTGTCTACCAGAGAGGCCCACTTCTAGTGGGCGAGAGGACGACGCAGAACGGGAATCGGTCATGAATAGAGCCGATGAACGGTTGCTGGCCTGGGCACTGGCCGACTCGGCGGCCGCGTTTCTGAAACCTGCCGACCGCACCTGGTTGTGCGTGAAAATTGGCGCTGGAGAGCAAGATAGCGCGATAAGGAGCCTACTTGTCTTCTTCGCTGATGCCGACGTCGAGTTGTCGAGGGAGTTGGCTGCGTCGATACAGGTCTGGATTCAGGGATATTCAGGAAGCGACAGCGAGCCGATCCTTCGGCACATCTACAACAGGATCTGTGTGTCAGACACTGATAGCGCCGTTCCTCAGCAACCCGGCGCCGACCACCGCCGCTCATCGCCACGCACGGCCGAGAGGCTACCGCTAGCGGATCCATATCGGAGAGTACCGGGCTGTAGCCCTAGGCGGAATGTCGGGGGTGGCGTGACGTGACACGATGCCGACTGAAGCCGCAGCACCGACGCGAACATCTGCTCGATACTGCGGCCGCGATGTTCGCGGAAAAGTCCTATGACGATGTCCTCGTGGAGGATATCGCCGCGAACGCGGGTGTATCGAGAGCGTTGATCTACCACTATTTTTCGAGCAAGCGAGACATTGACGTGGCGCTGTTCAAACATGCCAGCGGACGGCTCTTGGCACGCGCCAGCCCTAATCCGGAGCTGCCGCTCGCCGAACAGGTTACTACCGCGCTGGAGGCTCACATTAAATCGTCTGTCGACAATCCTTTCGATGCCGCCACGATCAACCGAAGTGCTCTGTCGGATGACCCAGCGATCCAGGCGATCGTCGCCGAACAGCTAGACGTCGTGGGCCAGCAACTGGTTGAAAAACTCGCCGCGGAGGGACGTCCGCCCGGTGTCAGCGAGATCGCGGTGGAGGGCTGGTTAGCTTTCGTCCGCGCAGCCTGCCTGAAATGGATTGATTCGCAGACCATCTCGCACGAGGACCTCACCGAAATGTGTCTCCAGGCATTCGACTGCGCCCTGGGTAGCCCAACCCCTACGAGCCGCACGCGTGCCCGGATTTCCGGCGTGATGCAATACCCGGGCGATCAGTTTACCGATGCGCAAATCAATGTCCGCAACCTTAACTCGGTCCCAGACGCAGCTGTCGGTCATGACAGCACTCGGCTTGGCAGCGCATCGGGCGGCAGTAGATAGACGACGTGAAGGCCAAGGCCAGTGCGCCCTTGTGCTGCCGACGCCTTTGCCGTCGATGCGACGGCTGTGGGAGTGGAGGAGGGCCGACTATCGCGAAACAGCCACCGGCACAACACCAAAGGCGGCGTTCGCGGCGGGTAAACTGCAACGGAGCCAATCAAATTTACATCGAGGAAAAAAATCATGATGTCACGCCAGTACTTCAGCCACGCTAACCGATGTGGCCCGTCAGCCGCGGCCTTGCTCCTCCTAAACGCCGCAATGAGCGCAGCCACGCTGTCGGCAGCCCCACACGCGCAAGCCGTTCCATCGCCCGACGTGGACTACCTGTATAACGTCACGGTGCGGCGGCACTACAACTTTCCAAATGGCGACGCCATCGGCTATGGCCATGGGATCTGTGACAAGGTCAGCGCGGGCCAGAGTTTTGCCCAGGTGATGGGAAATGTGAAAAATGACGTGACCCCGAACGACGAGTACGCGACAAATTTTTTGGTCTCATATGCGGTCAGTCAATATTGCCCGGAGCAAATCTGGCAGCTGCGAAATTCCGCGGCTGGGTACCAAGCTCCCCCGGGAACTGAAAGTCCGGTTGGCGGGCTCCAAGGCGACGTCGCCGGGAAGTGATGACCGAATACGGCTGCGCCGCGTGCGCTGGCAACTTGCTCGCAGACGTTAGTAACTGTCATGGGTCGCTACGCTGACACCGTTCTAGGACAACATGACTCAGGTAAATCTGTTCGGAGTAGAGCAGTTCCGTCGATCAATTTCCGGATGGATCCCTGTCTCACCCATCGGTGTTCTTTAACGCACGCTGGTCCGCACTCCATCTAGAGGTTCTGCCCCGCGAGAACACACTCGTCCTCACAACTGGAAAACGAACTCATATTCAGTCTTGAGTTGCGGCGCCAACGTAAGCCGCCACCCCCCTCGATCGGGTGCTGGGGGTCAGTGAAACGGTTCGCCTGCCCCCGGGCCCGTGTGGTCGTTAGCGACTGGAAGCACGACTACAACCATTGCCGCCGGCACTCCTCGCTGGGCTACCAATCGCCAGCCGCTACGCTGCCAGCTTGTACCCACCTATGAACGACTCTCGTTCGCCGTGGACCATTTCACATGGTCTGGTCAGGACGCTGACGCGGACGCGTGCCCCGGGCAGTCAGCATTTGAGCAGGTGCGTTTAGTAGCGGCTAGTTACTTCAGGTAGGGGTCGGCCCAAGCGCTGATAATGCGCGCCGCGCGCGCAGCCTGATCTCTGCCGGTGAGCAGGTGGTCGGCGCCTTCCAAAGAGACGAAGCTACGTGGATGGCGCGCAGCGCTGAAAATGTGGCTCGCGTGTTGGATACTTACGGTGTTGTCGGTAGGAGAATGCAGAATGAGAATTGGCCGGCGCAGTGTGCGGATCCGTTCGCGAAGATCGGCGACACGAACATCTTCGATGAAATGTCGCTTGAGCGTGAGTGCCTTGCCGCCGATGAGAAATGGTGCTTCCCCCTCGGCCTCGATCCGCTGAACGAGCGCGTCGTAGATATTTTCGACATGGCCTGGGCTGAACGGTGCGCCGATGCTCGCCACCGCGGTGATTGTGTGGCATGCGTGTGCAGCGGCAATCACCGCGGAGCCTCCGAATGAGTGTCCGACAAGGATTCGCACCTCGCGGTTGGACTCATTCATAAACTGCACTGCCCGCAGAGTGTCTGCGACTTTATGTGAGAAGGACCCGTCGCCCCAGTCACCGTCGGAGTCACCCAAACCAAGATTGTCGAAACGCAGCATGCCGATGCCCTCGGCCGCCAGTTGCTTACAGACACGACTGGCCGCCGGACAGTCCTTACCCAAGGTGAACCCGTGGGCGAACACTCCCCATCCACGTACGTGACCTCTGGGGAGATCGATTAGGCCGGCCAATTCCGGCCCGGCGCTGCTCGGGAATCGGACACGCTCGGCCACTCAGAGCTCCTTTCGATCCACGGTGCAACGGCGTTCAGGCATAGCAGCGGCGGTCCGCAGTCCTTCGATCGGCGCTCTGGCGCAACATGGTTGAATCGCATTCGCGAACGACGCGGTGAGCAGTGCACCGACCGTTCGCCACTTCCCGACATTAATGCTTCGTCTGAAATTCTTAGGATATCGGGTTCTCATGAGTCGCGAGCTGCAAACCTGTTGACGTGCAGCCAGCGCGGTGTTTAGCTACGGTTGATCGGCAGACGCTACAGTCTCAAATCGTTGATACCAGGCCAACACCTCTGTGAGACAACACTTGCCAAGCTGAGCAATGATCAGAACCTGTGGATGAGCCGTGGCGGGGCGGCCTGAAAGTGGGCGCACCTTCCCGGGGATGATCTGAAGTCCAAGGTTCTCTGATCAAGACCGGCGTTGGCGCGCTGGTTGGGAAGGTACGCCCATGCTCACCGTAGTTCACGACACCGATGAGGCCAACGCCAATGACGGGGGTCTTAGTCGGTCGTTGTTGGATGAGATCGTCCGCGACGGCGCCCGGCAGATGTTGGCCGCGGCGTTGCAGGCCGAAGTCGCCGCCTACATCGACGCTCACGCCAGCGACGTCGATGAGAACGGTCGCCGGCTGGTGGTCCGCAACGGCTCGCACCGCGAGCGGGAGGTGCTCACCGCCGCGGGTGCGGTGACGGTGACCGCGCCACGAGTGAACGACAAGCGCATCGATGCCGATACCGTTGAGCGGCAGCGGTTTTCCTCGGTGATTCTGCCGGCGTGGGCGCGCAAATCCCCGCAGATGACCGAGGTGCTGCCGCTGCTGTATCTGCACGGCCTGTCGACCAGTGACTTCGGTCCAGCCCTGGAGCAGTTCCTGGGGTCGGGTGCCGGTTTGTCGGCCACGACGATCACCCGGCTCACCGCGCAGTGGCAGGACGAGGCCAAGACATTCCAAGACCGTGATCTGTCGGGCACCGACTACGTCTACCTGTGGGTCGACGGGATCCACCTCAAGGTACGCCTCGAGCAGGAGAAGCTGTGTCTGTTGGTGATGATCGGCGTGCGGTCTGATGGTCGCAAGGAGCTCGTCGCGCTGGCTGATGGGTTCCGGGAGTCGGGTGAGTCGTGGGCTGATCTGCTGCGGTCGTGTCGCCGCCGCGGGATGACGGCCCCGGTGCTGGCCGTGGGGGACGGGGCGCTGGGGTTCTGGAAGGCCGTGCGCGAGGTGTTCCCGGCTACCCGGGAGCAGCGCTGCTGGTTCCATAAGCAAGGCAATGTGCTTGCCGCGCTGCCGAAGTCGGCGCATCCCGGTGCGATCTCCGCGATGCGAGAGATCTACAACGCCGAGGACATCGACCATGCGCAGGTCGCGATCAAGGCGTTCGAGGTCGACTACGGCGCCAAGTACCCTAAGGCGGTCGCCAAGATCGTCGACGACGCCGACGTGCTGCTGGAGTTCTACAAGTACCCGGCCGAGCACCGGATCCACCTACGGACCACCAACCCGATCGAGTCGACCTTTGCGACCGTGCGGTTGCGGACCAAGGTCACCAAGGGCCCGGGTTCACGCGCGGCCGGGATTGCGATGGCCTACAAGCTGATCGACGCTGCGCAAGCCCGCTGGCGGGCAGTCAACGCCCCGCACCTGGTAGCCCTGGTCCGTGCTGGCGCGGTGTTCCACAAAGGCAAACTGCTCGAACGACCCGTCGACATCACGCCCACCGAACCCGAGGCTGAATCAACCGAGACGGAGGTCGCCTGAACGACCTCATCCACAGACCTGCGATGGTTTAGCAGTTCGGTGCGGGCTGAGGCGAACGGATGATGTGGCTTTACGCCGAATCGGTGGGTTGAGGTGCCGTGGCAGTTTCGACGGCGGTAAACGACGCGTCGATGATCGCAACGAGATCACGATCGTCAGTCTGTGCCCAGGTTTGCAGCGCGGTGGTAAAAACGGCGACGGCGACCGCGGCATGCACGGTGACAACCAAACCCTCTTGGGCCTGGCCGCTTCGGCGCGCGAGGGACCGGGCGAATAGGTCGCGAGTGTCATCCATGGCGACGATCGCGCGGGCTCGCAACTCGGGCGTACCCATCACCAGCCGCACACGGGTGAGAATCCTTTGGCGGTCTGCCGGCAGGACCGCTTCTAGCCAGGCCGACAGCGCGGCGCTGATCGCAGCCATTGGTGACTCGCGCGGAGGTCGGGCAGCGATGAGCTCCTCGATCATCGGATCATACTCACGTGTTTCGACGACGTTCTCCTTGCGGGGGAAATAGCGAAAGAAAGTCATGTGAGACACACCCGCGGCAGCCGCAATGTCTTCGACCGTCGTGTGGTCGTAGCCGTTGGCCGCGAAGAGGCGTAACGCGTGTTCCTGGATCGACCTGCGTGTGGCCGCTTTCTTACGGCTGCGCCAGTCGCCGCTCGTCACCGCGCCAACGCCACTAAGCCGCTCGGACCCGCTCCGACCACGACCACATCCGCAGAACCTGACTGCAACGCCATGTTATTATGCTAACATGTTACTAAGCTAACAGCGCAGTATTGGTCTCACGGCAACAGAGGTGTCAGATGGCTCACGTCGGGAAGACAATCGTGCATCCGCTCAGCGGCGAGCGGCTGACCTTTCTTGAAACCGCCGCAACGACCGGCGGTGATCTCCTCAAGATCAGTATCGAGATGGCACCGGGCGGCACCTTGGGGCGACCCCACGTCCACCCTCGGGCAGATGAAGAATTTGAGGTCATAAGCGGACGCATCCAACTCAAAAGTTCCGGTAAGACTCGGGTAGCCGAGGCAGGCGAAAGCGTGATCGTTCCGTCCGGCGCTGATCACATCTGGGGCAACCCGTTCGACGATCCGGCCACAATCACGGTCGCAGTCCGTCCGGCGCTCAAACTGGAGACATTCTTTGAGACCGCCTTTGGACTCGCCAGCGACGGGAAGTTGAACACTAAGACGCAAATGCCAAGCTTTCTGCAAATGGTCCTGATCGTGCACGAGTACCGCGACGACGTGACCCTGCCGGGCTTCGCGGGAATGGCCACACGCGGTTTAGGTGCCGTCTTAGCACCCGTTGCTCGCGCACGCGGATATCGAGGGCGCTATCCCCAATACAGCGACCCAGATTCTCCGTAGCCGAGCGGAAGTAACCCCAGGGTGTGAGCGCCGAAATTCCGCGGGCCGAAGGCGCCTTTCGCGCTCCACGGACTCGTCAAACCACTCCAAATCACGAAGAGCCATCAAAGCCGGCGGTGCACTGTCTCGGAATCCATTGTGCGGCAGAACCCTAGGTGACACAGATGCGTTGTGATCGGGTTAGGGCGCGCCGTCAGTGCTCAGGGAGTGTATCCACTGGTCCGAGACGCTCGCCGCGGCCTCGACAACACCACACCGGGTCGCGGCACCCCGGACGATACCTCGGAAACCGTATAACCACCCGCGCCCCGATCCACAACTATTGACAATTACTCTGCCAAGCTAGGCCGCAAGTCAGACATCGATATATTTGACCGCGGCCCTCCCTCCACGGGTGACTGGGCGTCACTGTGACGAATTCTCAACTGGACACTGAATAAAGAGATCGCGATCGCCGACAAACGGGATAGGTGATGAACTGGCGTTTGGCAGCGAAGATTAGTAAGCTCCCGCGACACGCCGAAGTCTGTCAAAGTAGGCAGGCGTGTTTGGGCAATCTTCGCTGCATCTCGATAGCTGTCGTGGTGATCGTCGTTGCCGGCTTTACGTGCGGCCTTGTTTGACTTGGCGCTCGATGCCGGTGCTTTTGAAGCGGTACCGGGCCATGTCGACGGTTACGTCGTAGTCGGATGCGATCTGCTCGACGGTAGCTCCGCGGCGTCCTGCTGAAATCAATAGTGGGCGTGGCAACAGCAGTGTGCCGCCAAAGGTCGTCGCTTCCTCCTCTTCGTCGGGCTTGCAGGTGCGGAAAGGTTGTCCGCTGACTTCACGAATTTCTGACAACCTGTGATCGAGGATGATGTGCGCCAACTCGTGGCTGAGATCGCTGTTCTGGCGGCCGAGTGCCCGCAGCGGGCTGACGACGATGATGGCGTTGTCCGCGATCCGGAAGGTCGCAGCAGAGAACGAAAAGCTTTGCAGGCGTTCGAGTTCTTCCAGATCTTGGCGTGGAACCAGCTGATCGGCGTCAACGACAGAAACTCCGAGGTGGTCGGCGAGGGTGCGGGGGTTGAGGCCATCGTGGGGGTGGAGTCCTAATTCGCGTCTCAGCCGTGCAGCTTCGCGTTCCGCGTCGGCTTTGAAACCTCGGCGCAGTGTCATAATTCGCCAGTGGCAACTTTCCGCTCGAGCTCATCGCGCATCTTGGTCAGCAATGCATTGAGGCGCTCTGGCACGCCTGGGCGCAAGGTCGAGGCAGCGCGCAGATGACACGCGACAACCGGGCGTTCGGTCGTTTCGGTCGCCAAGGCCTGGTACATGCTGCGCAGCATCTCGGTGATCTTCCGCGCCGCGTCAGGTGCTAGGCGTGGGTCGCTGGAGAGATGACTCACCACAACGTCGATAGGCGCCACCTCGCGAGCCGGCGCAGGAGCAAAGAAGTGACTAGGGGGCACGCCAAGCCACGCGCACAGCAACGTAAATGAGGTCAGGTCGGGCTGGGACCCGGCTTCAACGCGGGAAAAGGTGCTGAAGCTGACGTTGGCCTCTTGAGCAGCCTGTCGCAGCGAGAGATTGCCTCTGTGCTCTCGCAACATCGGGCCAAGCTGACTGATGTCGAGAAGTTCGTTCGGCGCTGGGACCTCGGGCTTCGCCACCTCACCGCCGCTCATCGCAACACCGCACGACCTCGTCCATCTGTCGAGTGTATGCATAGCCCGATGCAGCATAGATGAAACGACACGTTGAATCATCAAAACAATAGTGCCGCTTTAGTGAAACAAGATGATACCCTCGTACTGATAGCACGATGGCACGAGAAGGAAGGACATCCGGTGACAAGTCCCGAAATCCGTCTTGAGATCGACGGCAAACCGCAAGTCACGATCGACAACGATCAGGAAGCCGCGGCGCTTCTGCGGTCCGTCGGGCGCGATCCGGCGCATTACGACTTGTCGCGTGTCGATGATGCTGGCGACGAAACTTTTTTCAAGGCAAGCGATCTGGTGCAAATCAGCCCCGGCGATCGCTTCCGTACGCGGCTGAGGATCGACTTCACGATCGACGGCGACGTGTTCACCACGCACGACAACGAGCAAACGGTGGATGACCTGCTGCGTCTCGCGGGACTGGACCCTAACCGCTTTGACATCGCCAAAGTTGGTGAGCCCGCACTGGATCGGGACGAACTTGTCCACATCGCCACTGGAGACCGGTTCGTGACGGCGAGACGCGACAACCCGGTGGCCTAGACATGATTGCATCCGACGCCGGTGTTCGCCGGTTCATCGCCGACCTCGCCGCCGCAGAGGTGTCAGCGCGGGTCGAGGGTCCTGCGGTCATCTACGCGGTCACGCCGATCGACGGTGTGCTCGCCGGAGTCGAGGTGCAGACAGCAGTCAGCATCAGCGAACTGCATTCATGGCCGCTCGCGGTACCACACTGGCTGCACTTCCCGACTTCAGTGACCTTCGCGCACAGCAACATCAACACCGACGACTGTCTGACTGGCTGGCAACGCCACTCCCGCGACATCGGACATTGGGACACCTCGTCGCCAGCCGCCCGCGGCTGGCTGGCCCACGTCCGGGGCGCACTGACAACCGCGACGGAGCCAGCTTAAATGCGCTACTCGGTCGCTATGTCTGGCGAAGTCGCCGATCAGGCCTGCCAGCACTTATTACGCGACGACGGCCAAGAGGACGTGCTCCTAGCGACCTGCACCATCTCCACCGGCGCAGGACGGACCACCATGCTGATCCACACCCTGGTGCACCCCGAGCATGGTGACCGTACGGTGCACGGAAACGCATCCTTCAGCGGTCGCTACATTCTTCGGGCCGCAGCACAGGCGGCTCAGCACGGTCACGGCCTGGTGATGATGCACTCCCACCCGGACGGCTGGGGCTGGCAGGCACTGAGCCGCACCGATCACGACACCGAGCACGAGACCGCCCGCATCGCGTTCGAGTACACCGGATTGGCACTCACCGGAATGACTTTGGCGGGTGACGGCACCTGGTCGGCGCGGCTGTGGCCACACACGTCGACACGTCCGCGTTGGGCCGAGACGGTCCGGGTCGTCGGACCCAAGCTGGAAGTGTCGTTCAACGAACGACTCCGTCCTCCACCGCCACCGTCGGAATCGGAGGCTCGCAGAATCGCTGCATGGGGCCCGAAGACTCAGGCTGACATCGCCCGCATGCGGGTGCTGGTCGTAGGTGTCGGCAGCGTGGGCCTCGACGTCGCACTACGGCTCGCCGCCGCCGGCATCATCAACATCGGCGTCATGGATCCCGACGTTGTCGAAAAGATCAATCTCGATCGAATGGTAGGTGCAACTCGAGCCGACGCTAGGCGCCGCAGACCCAAGGTCGACGTCGCCGTGAGAGAGATGCTTAGAGCCGCGACGGCGGAACACCCACAGTTCGAACGGTTTCCGATCAATGTGTGTACGAAGGAAGGTTTCCACCGCGCCCTGGACTACGACGTCATCATCTGTTGTGTCGACCGCCCCTGGCCACGCGCGGTGCTCAACAGCGTCGCGTACGCCGACCTAATTCCTGTGATCGACGGAGGACTGGCCATCCAGACGTTCGACGACGGCACTATGAGATCGGGAAGCTGGCGCGCGCACACCCTTGTTCCTCAGCGGCCATGCCTGTTGTGCAGCGGCCAGCTCAACCCCACTGACCTGCAGCTGGACCTACAGGGGAAGCTCGATGATCCCGCATACATTGAACAATCCGGCCGCCAACCAATCGCAGGCTTGCCCAACGTGGCGCTCTACTCGGCGTCTGTCAGCGCGGCCCTCCTGGCTCAGTTCGCGAGCGTGACTGCCCACCCCGGCCGCGAAGGGGTGCCGTATCCGCTGCGATATCAGCTCGCAGTCCACACGTTGGATCGTCCAAGCACCGTCAGTGGCGCGCATTGCCCCTACGAGGGTCAGACTGCTGCGGGTGATAGGCGAATTGCATTGGCTCCCGCGCCATCCCAGGCCGGCCAGCTTCTTCGCTATGCGAGGATTTCCAGGTCAATCGCAGCGTCTTTGCGTGCAGTGGCGGACTGGCTCGCCTGATCCCGCGGACGAGCGCGGCCGTCCTATCCGCGTCAGGCGATCGCACCAGTTCTCTTGGGAGAGACTGGCCGACACACGCAGCGGGACTTCGAGCAAGTCTTGCGGGTGACAGGGCAATCTGTGTGCCATATTCGTGACGTGACCGTAGCCGTCTACGTGAAAGTATTCGACGGCATTGTGCTTGCTACCGACTCCGCGACGACATTAACGCGCAAGGGCATTTTGGGGATCGGCAAGACCGATCAGGTGTACAACAACGCCGACAAAATCTTCCACTTGCACCGCGACGTGCCGATGGCAGCTATGACATGGGGCCTGGGAGTCGTTGGGCCAGCCAGCATTTCGTCGCTATCAAAGAGCTTTCGGCTCGGCTTAATGGGCCGAGATCCCCTCTACTCCGAGGGCCCGATCGACATCACCAGCTACAACATCGAAGACATAGCTCAGCGGGCTTCCCGGATGTTTGCACAAGCCGCGCGAGGTTCCGGATTAAGCAAATGGCCCAACGAACTTGGATACCTGGTCGCGGGCATGTCCTCAGACAGCGCCCAAGCCGAAGCATGGCTGCTCCGCTTCGCTGGGAAGGAGCTCGAGCCAGAGCCAGAACAGGTTTTAACCGAGAATCAGTACGGCTTCCGGGCCTATGCCCAACCCGAGGCCGTCAATCGCCTTTTCAACGGTTATGACGACCGGCTCGCAGACATGTTTATCACCGCCGGCATCCAGGGCGGAGCAACCCCGGACGCGGCGAAAGCCCAGGTAGAGACGACGCTAGGCGCATTCCACCTCGATCCCGTCCAGGAAGGTATGCCGCTGCCCGACGCAATCGCCCTGGCTCGTTTCATGGTTGAGACCACAGAGGGGTATGCAAGATACCGGATGGGCCCGGATACTGTAGGAGGACCGGTAGAAGTTGCTTCGATCAGCCCGCACGAAGGCTTTAAGTGGATAAGTCGAAAACACTACTACTCGCCGGCTTTGAACCCAGGAGAGCAGCCATGACCGACCTTCCCTTCATCACGAACGCGCAGAGTTCGGCATCAGGTAAGAAGGCGAATTCGATTTTTAGGTCCGGCGGCCAGACCAAAGAGTTCCACCAACGCCCTCGGATCGCGGCCACAAAACCGCAGCCCCGCGGCTCGGCGCAAAAACCGCCCACCGGCGGAAAAGGATCGAAGTAAACCTTCGGCCCCACATCTGCGGCCGAACCCGGATCGCTGTTTCACCGCGGCTGGGCGAAAGCGCCTGTGTGGGCACACTATGCAATTCGCACCAAGGCGTCTGCCTAGTCCTCGATTTCCCTGCAGTATGCGAAGCTCTGGACGACGGCATCGCAATCAAGGTTGGCCGCCAACGCATCTGGGGGCGAATTCAGTACATAGATAAGCCGATTCAGCTCGATGTCACCGGCGGCTTCGCTGACCGCGCTACTCTAGACCAGGCGTTGCACGAGTTTGTCGAACGCCGCTACAAGATGTCGGGCTTACACATGACCAAGAACACCGACTGGGAGTATGAGACTGAGCTCCGTCTAGCTGTTCTGGATTACGCTCTTGACGACACCGAGCTTGATACCCCGGTCAACCTTCCACTCAGGGATTGTTTGAAGGCGGTGATCTTCGGGGATGCCTACGCGCCGTCGCCGCTGTCAACAGCCCGCGGAATCCGCTCAGCGCTGAGCGCACATCCGCCTGAGTTCTTCCAGTGTTACTGGACCGGCGGAATGCCGTGGCTGGAGGACATCTCATTCTGAGACATCTGCGGGACATGGATTGGCCAACTATTCGCCGGTCGCCAATGATGAGATGCGTCCGCATTCTGGAGAGCTGGGCTCTTCGTCGTGCCCACAGAGTTGCTTCTGACGTGGACTTTTGCAGCGAAGATTAACAAGCTCCCGCGACACGCCGAAGTTTTGTCAAAGTAGCCAGGCGTGTCTTGTCAATCTTCGCTGCATCTCGGTGTCGAGATGCAACGAAGATTAGCGAGTAGCGCCTTCTAGATTATCTAGGCTGGGGTGGCCGCAGCGACCCGCGTCTAGCAGCCGTTTTGAGCTTGCAGCACATGAGCGCGAGCCAGGGTTGGGGATGTTTGAGCGGTCGTATCGCCTCTTTAGGCGTCGGCCTCTGTACGGCACGATCCTGACCCGCAACGGGTTTCGCCGCCAGTTCGATATATGTCCTCACTCGGACCACCTTGTGCGGGCGGGCTTGTTTGTGGTGGTGGTTCAGAGTTTGTTGGCGAGGACGTCGAGGTTGCTGATTTCGGGCGCCGCGGCGAAGAGTTCGTCGGCGCGTTCGCCGAGGGCCTTGCCGACGGGCCCATTGAGATGTGTTTCGCGGGCGGCCTGGTCTGGGAAAGCGTCGATGATGCCGAACGTCGAGGGGCCGAACCGTACCGCGAACCATGGTTTCGTGCCGGGCTCCTGCTCGACCAGTGGCAGCGCCGATCGCAGGAATTCCTCGACTGCGTCTTCCTTGCCGGGTTTGGCTTCGAGTCGGACCAGCAGCGCCTTGGTGGCCATGTCGGGTCTCCTGTTCGATGTGGTGGACAGGGTGCAGCATCATACACCCGGGGCCACGGAACGAGTGGTGCTCGAGCGCAATCCCGAGGAAGCCCTTATCCCGCCTTCCAATCCAGGCGTGGAAGGAGGAGAGTGCAAGGAGGACGTAGCGCGACGCATCGAAGGCAATGCTTGCTCGTCAGCGGAAGCGAAACATGTTGATTCGCCTCTAGTTTGGTACGCCTCATGTGCGCGGCGCCGGGGACGTCTGCCGCCCAGCCGAACGCTTCGTTCGGTCGGCCGCCCACTAGGTAACCTCCTGTGGCCGCCGGGCCGGGTCATCAACCGGGAACGCCGCAAAGCAGGGAGTGTCGAGATGAAAGCGCTTGTGTACGACGGGCCTCGTGAGGTGCACGTGAAAGATGTGCCCGATGCGAGGATTGAGCAGCCGACCGATGTGCTGGTACGTATCACCAGTACCAACATTTGCGGATCGGATCTACACATGTATGAGGGCCGCACCGATCTGGAGCAGGGGATGGTGCTCGGTCACGAGAACCTGGGGATCGTCGCCGAGGTGGGTGCTGCGGTGGTGAAGGTCTCCGTCGGGGATCGGGTGTGCCTGCCGTTCAACATTGGGTGTGGTTTTTGCCGCAACTGCGAGGAAGGCTTGACCGCGTTTTGCCTGACGGTGCACCCGGATCCGCAGATGGCCGGCGCCGCATTCGGTTTCGCCGGGATGGGGCCGTTCTGGGGCGGGCAGGCGGAGTATCTGCGGGTGCCGTTCGGCGACTTTAACTGTCTGCGGCTGCCCGAGGACGCCCAGGACAAGGAAACCGACTACGTGATGCTGTCCGACATTTTCCCCACCGGATGGCACTGCACCCGCCTGGCTGACATGCAGCCCGGCGATTCGGTAGTGGTCTACGGGGCCGGGCCGGTCGGTTTGATGGCCGCGTACTCGGCGATGCTCCAGGGCGCGAGCAAGGTGATGATCGTCGACCGCCACCCCGACCGGCTGCGGCTGGCCGAGCAGATCGGCGTCATACCGATTGACGACTCCACCGGCGACCCGGTCGAACAGGTCCTCGATCAGACCAACGGGCGAGGCGCCGACAAAGGTTGTGAGTGTGTGGGGTATCAGGCGCACGACCCGCAGGGGCATGAGGATGCGGCGATGACGCTGAACCGGCTCGTCGACTCGGTGCGCTTCACCGGCCACATCGGCGTGGTGGGCATCTTTTTGCCCCAAGACCAAAACGGGCCCAATGAACTGGAGCGCCAAGGCAAGATCGCCTTCGACATGGGCAAATTTTGGTTCAAGGGCCAAAAGATGGGCACCGGGCAAGCCAACGTCAAACACTACAACCGGCAGCTGCGCGACCTGATCCACCAGGGCCGGGCCAAACCGTCCTGGATCGTCTCCCACGAGCTGCCGCTGGCAGAGGCCGAGTCCGGCTATCAACACTTCGATGCCCGCGAAGACGGATGGACCAAAGTCGTACTCCATCCGTGAGCCGGCCCCAACCGAGAGGAGCGCAACGATGGCAACAACACTGCAGGGCAAGCGGATCGCGATATTAGCCGCCGACGGCGTCGAACGAGTCGAACTCGACCGACCCCGCGAGGCGGTGCACCAAGCCGGTGGGCACACCGAGTTGCTGTCGCCGAAGACCGGCGAAATCCAGGCACGCAACAACGACCTCGAAGCGGCCGGCACGTTCACGGTGGATCGGGCCGTGTCCGATGCTGCGGTCGACGACTACGACGCCTTGCTGCTGCCGGGTGGAACAGTGAACCCGGACAAGCTGCGAATTGATGAGGCGGCGGTGTCGTTCGTGCGCGACTTCGTCGGTTCGGGAAAGCCGGTCGGGGTGATTTGCCACGGTCCCTGGACCCTGGTGGAGGCCGGTGTAGCCAAAGGCAGGACGCTCACCTCGTTCCCGAGTCTGCGGACTGACCTGCGCAACGCTGGTGCCGAGGTCGTGGACGAAGAGGTCGCAATCGACGGGAACCTGATCTCGAGCCGCTCGCCCGACGACCTCCCCGCGTTCTGTCGGGCCATCGTCGAGCAGTTCGCCAAGACCGGGGCGGGTGCGCCATGACAGTGAACCAGACCTCGGTGTCCCTCGACGATGCGCAGCGGGTGATCGCCGCCGGACAGGCCAAAGCGGCTGAGATCGAGTCGCCGTCCAACATTGCGGTGGTCGATGCCGGCGGCAACCTGGTGGCCCACGTGCGGATGGACGGCGCCTGGATCGGCAGCATCGACATCTCGATCAACAAGGCGTTCACTGCGCGTGCCTTGGAAATCTCGACCGAGGATCTCGCGGCAAATGCGGGTCCGGGCAACCAGTTCTACGGAATCCACGTCTCCAATGGTGGTCGGATCATGATCTTCGCCGGCGGTGTGCCACTGCGGCACAACGGCCAGGTCGTCGGGGCGGTCGGTGTCAGCGGCGGCACGGGCGAACAAGACACGACTGTCGCCGAGGCGGCCGCGAAGGCGATGTGAGGTATGCCGCCTTGGTTGCAGCACCGGCAAGATCGCCCGCCGTGAGTTGCATGCCCTGCTGGACGGTCAGCTATGAGCGTTGAATGTGAAACCGTTGCGAAGAAGCCAACCGAAACTCGCAGCAGTTTCCCGCTCGGCGCATAGGGCCAATAGGACTGAGCCAGCGCGCCGCGATGTCCGCCAGCTTCTCAAAAGCCATGCACCACACCAGATTACGACGAATTCATCGACGACCGCCTCGGTGACCTCACGCGGGTCGTCGGCACTGGCACCGCCGGTCAGCGCCGAAAATTCGACCTAGTCGACATGCTGTCGGGCAGTCGCGCTGTTGCATGGTTCCGAGGGGCGGCATGCTGATATATGCTTACCGTTGTCACTACCGTTGATGTTGCGGCATCGCAAATTCGCATGTCTTTCCTGGAGTGACATGTTGCGACGGTCGGCGTGAGGACGGAAGCGGATGACGAGGATGCACAGCTCGCCTGCCTGTCATTGCCCTGACGCGGTGAAAGCCGGGGAGCCACGCGGCAGGAATACCTGCGCCACGGGTGCGTCGGTGATGATGCCACTACCCGATCGTGTCGTGACGCCGGCATGACGCGCCTCCTCACAGACGGCGAATTGACCGAATGGGATCCCGGCCTCGTCAAGCGCGTCGTCGGAATGGTCAGGCCAGTGGCGAAGAGGTGGTTTCGGTCTGAGACTCGGGGGCTCGATCGGCTGCCTGGCGGAGCCGCGCTGGTGGTGGGCAATCACTCGGGCGGGCTGATGACGATGGACGTGCCAATCCTCGCCGTCGACTTCTACGAAGAGTTCGGCTACGAGCGACGCCTCTACACATTGAGTCACGACATGCTTTTTCAGGGCAGCGTCGGCAATATGTTGATCAACATCGGCTTTATTCCGGCACATCGGGACAACGCTGTGGCCGCGCTGCGCACCGGTGGTGTAGTGATTGCCTTCCCCGGGGGGGACTACGACGTCTACCGGCCGTTCACGTCCGCAAACAAGATCGACTTCAACGGCCGCAAAGGCTATGTCCGCACAGCGGTGGACGCGGGGGTTCCCATTGTGCCCGCCGTCACGATCGGCGGGCAGGAAAGTCAGCTGTTTCTCCTCCGTGGCCATCGGTTGGCTAAAGCACTGCGATTGGACAAGCTGGTGCGTACCGATGTCGTACCGGTGTCGTTCGGCTTCCCGTTCGGCTTCAGCGTAGGCCTGCCGCCGAACTTTCCGATGCCGACAAAGATCATCACTGAAGTGCTCGACCCGATCGACGTCGTTGACGAGTTCGGCAGCGACCCGGACGTCGCCGCGGTGGACGCTCTCATCCGCACCCGCATGCAGGAGGCGCTCGACCGGCTGGCGGCACAGCGGCGTTTTCCAATAATTGGATGAGCTGGGCGATGGCTAAACAAGCGGACAGACTTGATCCATCGCTGTGTCAACGGTGCTAATCTCACCGGGAAGACCTGCGCTGCAACGGATGTCACGAAAGGCGCGCAGCATCGCGTTGGTGACTTCATGTGGATCGCGCAGGGTCGCGTCGTCGGCGAGCACAGAGATGTTGAACTGGTCGACGTAACTCCACGCGGTGATGTTCAGCCCGCTGCCCGCGACCAGCGGCCCGACCGAGTAGATCTCGCGGAGCGAAAATGCCCCGAGGCCGCTTCGTTCCCGTGGACCGGGAACGTTGGAGATGGGCAAATTGAATAAGCTGACCGTCGGCTTGCGTTTGGACAACCATCTGAACACCGACGGTGCGATCGCCGTCGGCAGGAACATCGACCAGTTCGCCATGAGATCCGGACCGACAAGTAGGTAATTCTCCTTCGCGACGCCAGTCGCAATGTCTACCAATCGGGTGCGCTCCAGCGGGTCGGCGACTTGCACCGGGAGAGAGACCAGCAGTCCGCCTAACTCGTTACCGCTGATCCGGTTCATCGACATGTCGAGACACGTGGGCACCGAGGCGATCAATGGCAGTTCGGCATGCCCGTCGTAGCGAATCAACAGCTCCCGCAGAGCGCCGGCGCAGATGGCTAGGAGCAGGTCGTTGATCGTGATACCAAGAATCTTGCTGACGTGTTTCACATCGGTGAGGGCCAGGGTCGCTGTCGCAAAAGTGCGCCGCGGCGACACGACATGGTTGATGAAGGTCTGCGGCGCCCGCAGCCCGCTGGCGAGCCCAGGGTGCTCGCCGCGACTCTTCGACCGGGATCGTTGACGTGCGAGACCGGCTGCGGTGTGACCGATCAAGCGTGGCAGCCTGCCGATCTGATGCAGGTGATCGCGTCCTGCGGCCCCAAGCATGGCGGCCTTGCTGGGGAGGCTTTCGGCGGTTACCGGCTCACGTCGCGCTGCCGCTGCATGCGCCGAATGATTCATCGCACGGGCCATCATGTTCCCGGAAGCCACACCATCGGCCAGCGTGTGATGAACCTTTCCGACGACGGCGCTGCAGCCACCAGCGAGGCCTTCGACGAAGTAGAACTCCCACAGCGGGCGACTGCGATCCAGCGGGGAGCCGGCGATCAGTCCGACAAGCTCGTCGAGTTCTCGCCGACCTCCCGGGTCGGCAACCTCTACTTTGCGCAGATGGTAGTCGAGGTCGACGTCGCAGCCCTGCAGCCACATGGGATGGTGTAGTCGAAGGGGTGTCTGTACAAGTCGGTATCGCAATGGTTCCATCAGATCGAGCCGCTGCCGCACGATCTCCTTGAACGTCTCGAAGGAGAACGGGTTGTCAGAGCTCGTCGATTCGACGACGGCGACCTTCAAGGTGTGGGTGTATACGTTGGGGGTCTCGCTGTACAGCAGCATGGCGTCCGAACCGCTGAGCCGCTTCATCGGAGCGGCTTTCCCGTTCGGACAACAAGCTCACCGTTCGGTCTTTCGCCATCCGGCGGACTGAGCATGGCTCGTCGAAGACACGTCCACTCAACGGCCACGTCAGTCATCACAGGGCCTGGCCGATGCATACGCATCGCGCGCCCCCTCAGCGCTGCGGAACACCCAGAAGCCTCTTCATATTGTGAGAGGCTATATCCCGGTCGAGCAGGGCAGGCGCTTAAGATCGCAGCCGCGTGGGCGCATCAGTCACTTCCAGATCGGGCAGCCGCGCATAGAGTTCCTCCAACATCACCCGCATCTCCAGTTTGGCCAGTTGAGCACCGAGGCAATAGTGGGTGCCGCCGCCGCCGAATGCCAGGTGCTCCCCGGCGTCGGTGCGCCGAATGTCGAATTTCTGTGGCTGTTCGAATGCTGATTCGTCCCTATTGGCCGACAGATAGTGCATGACCACCCAGTCGCCCACATCGAGTTGTTGACCGCCAAGCTGCGTCGGGACCGTCACTGTGCGGCGAAAGTGCAAAACAGGTGTGGCCCAACGCAACATCTCGTCGATGGCACCCGGGATCAGCGACGGATCCGCGGCCAGTGCTGCGCGCTGGTCGGGATGCTCGGATAGCGCCAGAATGGCATGGCTGAGGGTGTTGCGGGTGGTTTCGTTGCCGGCGACGGACAGCAGCAGAAAGAATTCGTTCAGCTGGTCTTCGTTGAGTCCGACTCCGTCGACCTCGGCGGTCAGCAGGGCGGACAGGATGTCGTCGGTCAGTCCCTCGTCGCGGCGCCGCGCCACCAGATCGTGGCAGTAGCTGAACATCTCGTGCACGGCGGTCCCTATCGCACCCTGGTCTGGCGCGTAGTCCTCATCTTCGATGCCCAGGCTCCCGATGGCGTTGCTCCAGCGGAAGATTTGGTGACGGTCAGCTTGGGGCACCCCCATGACTTCAGCGATCACGCTCAGCGAGATCGCGGAGGAGACGTCCGGGACGGCGTCGAATTCACCCTTCTGCACTACCACGTCGACGATGGCCCGAGCGGTCTGCCGGATGCTGTTTTCCAGGCGAAGCACGTTGCGCGGGGTGAACCCTCGGTTGATCAGCTTGCGGAAGTGAGTGTGGCGGGGCGGGTCGATGCCCGGCAGCATTGCTGAGGTCTCCACCATCTCCACCGCGACCAGGGTGTTGCCGAAACGGGACGAAAACGTCTTGTCGTCACGGCTGACCGCGCGGACGTCGTCGTAGCCGGTACACAGCCACACCGTCGGCTCGATGCCAGGGAGGTCCACCGGGTGCACTGGCGCTGTCGCGCGAAGCCGTGCCATCGCCTCATATGGCGCGCCGTGCGCTGCGAAGAAGTCCGGGTCGAACACGACCGCGGCATCTACGTCGGTCTGACTGCCGTCGGATCGTGCGGTGAGGTCGTTTAACAACCGGTGCTGCTGGACGGCCATATCAGAAGCTCTCTTCCTGCTGGTGGTGGGTAACTGCGACCATGTCGGCTTTTGGCGGTGGTTCGGCAGGATGCGGTAGCGAGCGCCAGTAGATCGCCACCACCAGCGCCACCGGAATTCCGATGATCAGCGTCGCACCAGCGAGTGCGTCGGGAGCTACCGCGACGGCCGCGTCGTGTGTGCGCGCCGCGTAGAACGCGGCGCCAGCCATAAACAACACTTGGATGACGTAGGTCAGCAGCGTAGGCAGGCGAGGGTGGC
This sequence comes from Mycobacterium sp., assembly GCF_965277065.1. Taxonomy (GTDB): domain Bacteria; phylum Actinomycetota; class Actinomycetes; order Mycobacteriales; family Mycobacteriaceae; genus Mycobacterium. The sequence continues at coordinate 1,869,525 of NZ_CBDIBT010000019.1, read as the reverse complement.
GACTCAACCGCCGTACCGCAGTGGCCGGTTCACGGCGCATCATCACGGTGAGGACGGCGACGAGAGACCCCGCAGTGCAGAAGAACCCGACCTGTGAGCCGAGCGGCAGGCCAAACCAGAAGCCCGGGCCGTTGTACTGGAACAATTCGCCGAGAAAAAAATAGCGCCCGAGCCGGCTGACGGGGTCAATGATCCAGATCGCCCAGGTCGCGAGCACCGTGGCAAGCACGAATTCCAGGACTGGCTGGCGCCCTCGGGTGGTGTAAGGGCCGGAGACGATGAGCCGCGCGGTGCAGAAAGCGAAGTAGGCCAAGACTCCATAGCTGAGCGGCACCATCAGCGGAACCTCGCCGATCCACAACTCACGGCTGCGCAGCTCCGGGTTGAAGGTGTAGCGGGTGTAGGGAAAGCCGACCAGGACCGAGGAGTTCTCGGCGAGCGCACCGACGGCGATCGCTATCGTCGCGTAGATGGCAGTGCGTAGGACACCGATGTGACGCACCGCCAACACTAGGAACACAAAGCCGGATACCGAGACGTACCATCGCCCAACAAAAGTGCCCACGACGTGCCCGACCATGCTCACAACCACCGATTCACCGATGCATCCGGCTCGGAGACCCCCGATAGTCCGAGGACGGGTTTAGCGTTCGAGGTTCGCTGTAGAACAGCGAAGAAAAGGCTCGGATCACGCAAGCATGGGCGATCGTATCTTCGACGCCGCGCGACGATCGGTGCTCCAAGTCGTGACGCGGAAGTCGTCGCCATCCAATTCGCTTCGAACGTAGGCGTAATCGATGCGACACAATCACCCCTGAACGGCGAGCCGTCTGTGTCTAACACTTTCCCAGTAGAACTCGTACATTGAGTCGGGAATCGTACGCGGCCGAACGTTTGCTTCCATGGCAGCGCTGTCCTCCCGCCAGTCTCCCAGGTCGTGCCGTGGTCAACGGAATCCACCCGTAAAAAAATAAAGAAGCTGGGCTCTGGCGTCGCCGTTGTTGCTGGCAACCGTATGCTTTACCGTAACGTTGTGTCAATCGGTCGCACGGGACGGGTCGCAGCGATCCGCGAATGGCCCGCGGGCCAAACGAGCGATCCCGCAGCCATCTTGGTTCGTTCTCGACGACGGTTGGCAGCCACAGCGGGTTCAATTTGCTGGAAGAAGCCGCGGATCTAATGACTATGAACTTCAATCCGTATTCCCGTTCCCACCTCGGCAACCCCCATCCGGTATACGCGCAGTTGCGCGAAGAACGGCCGGTGCACCTGAACGAACGCCCGAGGTTCTGGACGATCAGCCGGTTCGCACACATACAGCAAGCCCTGCGCGATTGGTCGGCGTTCTCGTCGGGTGCCGGCATCACCCTCGACGGCTTTACCGGAATCAAACCGATGATCATCCTCATGGATCCGCCCCGCCAGGCCACACTGCGCAAGGTTATGTTGAGCGCGTTCGCATCGAAGCGAATCGCGTTGCTGGAGAACTCGATTCGTCAAACCACACGCTACCTCCTGGACGTCGCGGACGCCGAAAGCGAGATTGACCTGGTCGCCGAGTTCACCGCCCCACTGCCGATCATGGTGATCGCCGACATGCTTGGCATCGACCCGGCTGACCGGGACCTGTTCAAGTCGTGGTCTAACGGGATCATGGCCACCGCGGCAGGAGATTACGCCTCGCTGCAAGACAACTATCAACAAATTTTTGCTTACTTCGGCGACGTCATCGAAGCCCGCCGCAAAGCGCCGCGTGATGACTTGATAACCGCTTTGGTCCACGCCTCGGTGGACGGCGCGATGCTCACCGACGATGAGATCCTCGGCTTTTGTGCGCTATTGCTCATCGCGGGCAACGAGACCACCACGAATTTGCTGGGCAATGCGGCGCTGCTACTCGGGAAGCATCACACCGCGAGGGCACAGATCGTGTCGGACCGCTCACTGCTACCGGGCGCGTTGGAAGAAGTTCTGCGATTCGAAGGTCCAGTGCCCACCTTGACACGGACAACGACACGGGACGTCGAGATACACGGTCAGGTCATCCCCGCGGGCCAGAAGGTGCTGTTGCTGTTGGCTGCGGCCAATCGTGATCCTCGGGTTTTCGGCGAGCCAGAACACTTCGACATTCATCGTCGTGGGCTCAATCACATTGAGTTCGGCAGTGGGATTCACTACTGCATGGGAGCCAGCCTGGCGCGCTTAGAAGCCAAGGTCGCGTTCGAAGAGCTACTTGGCCGCTTTCCGCAATATGCCGTCGCGACAACCGGTCTCGCGTACTTCAACACGCCGTCGATTCGCGGTCCGGTCAAGCTGCCCGTTGTCCTGAACGGCTGACAGGGGATCTCGACGACATCGACTTGTTTGACAAGCCGCCCCGCCGGATGTGATAGTGCGCACCATCGAAAATGGTGTTTTCGAAAACAGCGTTTGAGAGGCGGACCAATCCTTGGTTGACGATCAGGTGCCGACGGCGTGGAAGAATCCGCTGGCCTGGTTGCCCCACACGATTTCCGAGACCGCGTTGTCTGGGGGTAGTCCGGCCATTGGACTCGCGGATGCGTGGGCGCATCTGCAGGAGGGCCTAGCTTCGGCCGAGCAACTGGTGGTGTCGGCAACTGTCAACAAGAACCGGATCGATTACGCATCGGGCATGCGCCACCTGATGGTGTTGCTCGCGGTCGGAATCGACGTGGCGTTACGGGTAGACCCTGATCCGGTTTTAGCGATCACTCGCGCCAAGATGGACGACATCGTCACGTGGGGTTTGGAGTGCCCCGACTGCGTGTACATGAACGCCAACCTGCGGGCGGGCGAGACCTATCGGCTTTTCGGAGACCGAGGTACCGCAAGATACGTCGGCCTGCAGACGATGGACGGCATGACCGCTATCACCAACTGTCTCGTCGACGAGCTCGACGTGGACGCCGACGGAAACTTTGAGGCGATCCTCTCGTCCGAGAAGCATGAAGGAAACTGGCTCAGCCTCGCCGGTGATCATCCCACCCTGACGGTTCGAAACTTCTTGTATGACTGGGACTCTGAGACCATTGCCGCACTGCAGATCGAGCGCATCGGCGATCCAGTCGAGCGGAAGGATCGCTCAGTCGATCTGGACGTCTCAGTCTCGCGTCAGCTCTACGCGCTGGGGGAATTTGTCTACGACAACCTGAAGTTTTTCCTCGACTTCGGTGCGATGCCCGAAGCGAACGCGTTCCTGGCTCCGATGGACATGAGCTCGATGGGTGCGGCGGCCGAAAATCGGCCAGTGATAGGGCGATTCGAACTGGACCCTGACCAGGCGCTGATCCTGGAGGTCGAGCCGCCGCAGGGCGTTTACTGGAGTATGTCGCTGGGCAACCCGTGGCTGGAGACAATCCACTATGGACGCCACCAATCCAGCCTCAACGGGCATCAGGCGGTTGTCGATCCCGACGGGGTCGCCCGCTTCGTGCTCGCTTCGCGGGACCCTGGCGTGGCGAACTGGCTGGACACTGCCGGCTACAGCAATGGAGCGATGCTTTTGCGTTGTGTCCGCACCGAAACCGCCCCCGTGCCTAGTACGCGCGTTGTGGCATTCAACGAGGTTTTGTCGGCGCTGCCCGCCGACACCAAGATGACCGACCCCGACGAGCGCGCCGGAGTCATTGAAGCGCGTCGCCGCGCCGTACACGAAAGGTTTTACCGATGAGCTTGTCTGCCGATGAACTCGAAGAAGGGGCACGCGCCGCAACCGGTCTCGACGATTTCGGTTCGTCCTACTATCGCGAAGGTCTGGAGCGGACGACCGACGCGTTGAACAATGAGGCCGATCTCAACGATCTCGGCGGGGTGATGCAGCACGCGACCATCAGCAATGCGCTGATCCAGCGGCTGAAGATCATCGACACCTACAAGCAGCATCCCGAGATCGCCGACGAGGTGATTGAGGGCCCGGTGGTCATCCTTGGATTACCACGAACGGGCACAACGGCGTTGGGACAGTTGGTGGCCAACGATCCGCAGTTCCGGTCGCTGCGGACGTGGGAATCGCAGGCGCCCACACCCCCTCCAGAAGCCGCGACACAGTACAGCGATCCGCGGATCGCGCAGGCGGCTGAGGGCATCGCGATGATTGACAGCATGTTCCCGGACTTCAAGGCGATGATGAGCACGGGGCCCGAGGCCGCGACGGAGTGCCAGGACCTGATGGGGATGAGCTTCCGCACCTATCACTTCGACGGTGTGGTCCGCGTCCCGAGTTACGTCGAGTGGTTGATGGACACCGACATGCGCGAGACCTACCAATTTCACGAGCAGGTTCTCAAGTTGCTGCAGTGGCATTGCAAACCGAATCTGTGGCACCTGCGCACACCGGTGCATATGTTCGCGCTCGAAGCGTTCGTCGAGACGTACCCGAACGCGAAGTTCCTATGGAGCCATCGGGATCCGGCCAAGGTGCTGGGATCGGTGTGCAGTCTCATCTCCTACATCCGCAGCTGGAGCAGCGACCGCAAGGATCCACACGAATTGGGCGCCGAGCAGCTGGCCTGGTGGGTCAAGGGCATCGGCCGCGCGATGGACTTCCGGAAAAAATTCGGTGACGACCGCTTCGCAGACGTGTCGTTCGCGGATCTGCAGAACGATTCGGTCAAGACGGTGGCCGACAGCTACCAGAAGCTGGGCCTGACATTCACCGATGAAGCGCGCGCCAAGGTGCAGGAATGGGCCGACGGGCACAAGCCCGGCCAGCGCGGCACCCACACCTACGAATTGGCGGACTACGGGTTGACCGAGGCACAGGTGCACGATGCCTTCGGTGAGTACCTCGCCACCTACGACGCATCTGCGTGACAGCGCGTTCGGCGTAGAACACGCGACATGGAAACCGCTAATCTTCGCGGACGACGAAAGCTAGAGCCCGATCCCCGGGTCCGTACCGCGATCCTGGCCGCCGCCACCGAAATCGTGCGCAACGACGGCGTCAGTGCCCTCAGCATCGCCCAAGTGCTCAGCCGGTCGCAGCTGGGTACCAGGGCGTTCTACCGGCACTTCGATTCCAAGGACGAGCTCGTGTCGGCGTTGTTCCTCGAGATGGCGGGCGCCGAGGTGCAACGGCTCGAGGCGCTCATGGCGGCCGCCCCGGATGCCGTCCGCGCCGTGGCCGCCTGGATCGACGGTCGTCTGGACCTGGCGTTCAACGTCGAGATCCGGTCGGACCTGCGCCAGCTGTCGCGGGAGGCGCAATCGCAGATGTTCGCTGCCCCGGAACTGGTCGGACCCGCATACCGCGAGATCCTGCGCCCGCTCGTCGAGCTGCTCAGACGCGGAAGGGACGCGCGACTGTTCAGCGACATCGACCCCGAGATCGAGGCGCTGTCGATCCAGGGCGTCGTGTGGTCCAACATCGAACGCCAATGGGCCACTGCGGGTTGCGATTTCAATGAGATCCGGGATCACGTACAGCGTTTCTGCCTCCGGGGGCTCGGCGTCGCCGCGAAGACCATCCAAGCCGTCGTGAGCACCCCGCGGCCAATGCAAATCCGCTGAAGTACAACGCATCTCAACAGGTGTACATATAAGGAGATAGGAAAAAATGGACCTAGGTTTGGCTGGTTCAGCCGCCGTCGTGACCGGCGGCAGCAAGGGTATGGGTCTGGCGATCGCGGAGACGCTGGCCACCGAAGGGTCGAAGGTGGCGGTGATGGCCCGCGGTCGAGATGCCCTCGATGCCGCCACGGAAGCACTCCTGGCCGCCGGGGCGCCCGATGCCGTAGGCATCAGCGTGGACATGGCCGACGGCGACTCCATCGCGGCAGGATTCGAACAGGTCCGGGAACGCTGGGGCTCCCTCAACAGCCTTGTCCATACCATCGGCCCCGGCGACGGCTACTTCGAGGAGATGGATGACGCCGAGTGGGACGCCGCGTTCGGGCTGGGCACGATGTCCGGCGTGCGTTCGATCCGCGCCGCATTGCCCATGCTGCGGGCCGCGGAATGGGCCCGTGTCGTCACCTTGTCAGCGCACTCGATCCAGCGACAGAATCCACGGATCGTTGCCTACACCGCGTCGAAAGCTGCGTTGAGCAGCGTGACCAAGAACCTCTCGAAAAGCCTTGCCACGGACGGCATTCTAGTAAATTGCGTGTGTCCAGGCACCATCGTCACCGCCAGCTTCACCGAGAACCTGAAGGATATTCTGGCCGCAGACGGGCTGGACGCGACAAACCCCGTCGATGTGATGACGTGGATTGACAACAACTTTCACCAACCGTGCGATCTGGGTCGGGCTGGGCTGCCCGAAGAAATCGCGTCCGTTACGACCTACCTGGCCTCGCGGCGAAACGGGTATGTCACCGGTGCGACGGTCAACGTAGACGGCGGCTCAGACTTCGTCTGAGCTCTTGGTCGACTCGACCTGGCCGCCCGCCGGCGCCAGCAGGCACGAGACGTCACCGTCGGTGATCGAAATGTGTTCGCGCGGTGTCGTCGACGAGCATCAGCAGGATCTGCGCCAAGGGCTCGACGGGCCGGCTCGTATGTTCCTATGCCGGGCAGGTTCCTATATGCTTACCGTTGTCACTACCGTTGGCGTTGCAGCCGTCGGTATGAGGAGGGAAAAGGATGAACGTTCCGCGTGTCCATGATCCAGAGTTCTGGCGACGCGGACCCGATCGCGACCTGGCCGAACTGCGGCGGTCCTGTCCCGTCGCCGTGCATCCAGAGGGTGGGTTCTGGGCGGTGACCGGACACGAACAGATCGTGCAGATGAGCAAGGATCCCGCCACGTACAGCTCGGCTAAAGGCGTTTTGATCGGCGACCTCAAGCGGACTGTGACCAGCGCCGAATCCATCCTTTATGTGGACCCACCTCGCCATGTCGTGATGCGCCGCATCGTCAATCGGGCATTTACTGGTCGCAAGGTGGCTCAGCTGGCACCGGTCGTCGAGCAGATCGTCACCGACGTGCTTGGCGCGATCGATCCCGCGGTGCCGGTCGACGCCGTGGATGCCATCAGCGCACCTGTGCCGATCCTGGTGATTGCGCAGATGCTGGGCGTGCCGGCCGAGGATCTGCCGACGTTTCGCGCTTGGTCGGACGCGATCGCACTGGCCGCAACCGATCCAACGGACCCGCGGGCGATGGTCGCCATCGACTTCTTCACGTACTTCAATGCCAAACTCGATGCGCGGGCAACCGAACCAGATCCGCCCGAGGACCTGCTCACCGCGATCACCGCGGACGCCGAACTGACACGGGCTGAGCAGCTCGGCTTCTGCATGAGCCTGTTGGTCGCCGGTAACGAGACGACTCGCCACCTGATCAGCGGCGGATTGGTCGCGCTGGCCAACCATCCCGAGCAACGCGCAAGGCTGGTTGAGGACGAGTCGCTGATTCCCACAGCGGTCGAAGAGATGTTGCGGTGGATTACGCCGATCGTCGCGATGGCGCGCACCACGACGTGCCCGGTGACGTTGGCCGGTGCCGACGTGGGCGCGGACGAGTATCTGGTGATGCTGTATGCCGCGGCTAATCGAGATGAAGCGGTGTTCGGTTCGGACGCAAGTGAGTTCGATGTCACGCGTTCACCGAACCCGCACCTTGCGTTCGGGATCGGCGAACACTTCTGCCTCGGGGCCCAGTTGGCCCGACTCGAGGCGAAAGTCGTCTTTACTGAAGTTCTCCGGCGCTGGCCGCACTACGAAATTGTCGACGATGTGCAGATGGGTGCGTCCACCCTGTTGAGGGAGACGATGAAGCTCCCCATTCTTCTGAGCCCGAGTCACCATGTGCGGGAGCGAAAGTGAGGATCAAGGTGCTCTGGTAGGGGCTGTGGAGTGTTGCGTCAAGACATCTCCATCGTGCGGATCCGACGCGGCGCTTCGGCGAACCGGAATGGTTGATACAACTCACAGTTGGGATGCAATATTGTTGTCGGACAAGAAAATACTCATCACCGGTGCGACCGGACAGATCGGTCGACCGATCGCCGAACGGCTGGTCGGTGACAACGAGGTCTGGTGCGCTGCGCGCTTCAGTGACCCCGCGTTGAAGCGGGAATTGGAGGACTCCGGGATCAAGACCTGCACATGGTCGCTCGATTCGGGTGACTTCTCGCAAATGCCCGACGATTTCACCCACGTCCTGCACGCCGCTTTCCTGATCGCAGAACCGGTGCACGACGTCGCGGTGCGGGTGAACACCCAAAGCACCGGACAATTGATGCAGCACTGTCGGAAAGCAGAATCCTTCGTCTTCGTGTCGGCCTCGGCCGTCTATGAACCGCAAGAGCCCGGCCACCTCTATGCCGAGACCGATCCGCTGGGTGGCCTGGCCTCGTATATGCCGAGCTATCCGGTCGCGAAAATCGCGTGTGAGGGTGTCGTGCACGCTGCGGCCCACATGCTGGATCTACCCAGCACCATCGCTCGGATGAACATCGGGTACGGGATGGCCAGCCACGGCGGTGTGCCGGTGATGTATTGCCAGCAGATGCTCGCGGACCAACCCATCGGCGTGCCGTTCGGATTCGACAACTGGGGTTCCCCAATTCACGAAGACGACATTGCCGAGCAGGCGAGCGGCCCGCTCTTCGACATCGCTTCGTTACCCGTCACCATCATCAACTGGGCCGGCAATGACGCGGTGTCGCACCGCGAACTCTGTGACTACATCGGCGAACTGACCTGTGCGACACCACAATACCTAGAATCCGAACTCACCTTCGACTCGTTTGCCTCGGATAACATACACCGCGAGAAGCTGATCGGCGCCTGCAAGGTCCATTGGCGCGACGGGGTGCACAGGACGCTTGCGCGTCATTTCCCCGACGCGATCAAAGCCGTGTAGTAGGACGATAAATCTGCGATGGCTGTGCGCTCCGGAAAGCCTCATCCCCGTCGGTCGGCCGTGCCGCGAATCCCAGCGCGGTGCCGATTCTGCACGTTCTGAACGCCCATGCCTACACATTGGGCGTTGACATCCCTAGGGATAGGTATGAGAGTCCTTGCTACTAAGTGAAAACATTATTTTCGAAAGTGGTGCCGGGATGAACCGGCAGAGTCGGAGGAAACATGGCCGATGAGCAGAATTCGATGGCTTGGTTGCCGTTCTCGATAGTGGAGGCATCGCTGTCGGGTAGTGCGGATGACAAAGAGCAGGGGTTGGAGCAGGCTTGGTCGCATTTGCTTGAACGGCTGAAGACCGCGGCGCAGGTCGTTGAGTCCGATGAAGTCACCGGCAACAAGCTCGACCTGGCGGCCGGTATGCGGCACCTGTTGGTGCTACTGGCCGCCGGGATCGACTTGGCGCTGCGCGTCGACCCCGACCCGATTCTGAGCATTCAGCCCAATGGGGTGGATGACTCGATCACATGGGGAATGGAATGCCCGGACGGTTTCTACACCGGAGCCGCGATGCGCGGCGGCGAGACCTACCGGCTGTTCGGGAATCGCGGCACCGCAAGATATGTCGGACTGCAGACGATGAACGGAATCGCCTCGACCGCCAATGCTCTGGTCGACGAACTCCAGGTGGACGACAGCGGCAACTTCGAGGTCATACTTTCCGCCGAAAAGCACAGCGGCAATTGGATGCCTTTGGACGGTGACCATCCGACGCTGATCATCCGGCACTTTTTCTACGACTGGGAAACCGAAGTGCCGTCGTCACTACAGATCGAACGGATCGGTGCCTCGGTCGAGGCAAACGACCGATCGGTCGATCTGGCTGTGGCGGTATCACGGCAGTTGGTCGCACTCGGCGACTTCGTCCACGACAACACCAAGTTCTTTCTCGCCTTCGGCGCCGCCCCACCCGTCAACGGCTTCCTGCCGGGGATCGACCGCAGTTCGATGGGTGCTGCCGCCGAAAACCGGCCGGTGATCGGCCGGTGGGCACTTGCCCCTGACGAAGCATTGATTCTCGATGTGAAACCGCCCGAAGGCGTCTACTGGAGTTACTCGCTCGGTAACCCGTGGTGGGAAACCATCCACTACGGGCGCCACCAGTCCAGCCTGAATGCCCACCAAGCGGTCGTCGATTCCGACGGATTGGTGCGCGTAGTGGTGTCGGGGCGCGACCCCGGTGTCGCGAATTGGCTTGACACAGCGGGTCATAGCAACGGTGCGATGATCCTGCGCTGCGTGAGGACGGAGAGTGCCCCGACACCGAATGCCACGGTCGTGAAATTCGACGACATCGCATCGGCTCTGCCCGTCGACACCACAATCGTCACCCCCACAGAGCGAAAGGCCGTCCTGGCGGCGCGAAAGCGCGCAGTGCACAAAAGATTTGCCCGGTGATCATTCCAGCTGCAGACATCGAAACCATGCTCAATCGGGCCGCTACCTCAGATCGTTCCGCACCGCGTCGGCCAAGGCGTCGAGGATCTCCATCAGCTCGTGGGCCACTTCGTCGGGCAGGACGGCAAGCAATGGCCGCACCTGGCGGTCCAGAAAGGCCAATGTAATCGAGTTGTCGCGGCGCGCGATCAGTGAGCGCGCCTCATTGACGGCCGTCGACAGCGCCGCGTATTGAGCCCTGTTGGCTGCGATCTGGGTGGCCAGAACATCGATCAATTCCCAGTCGCGGTACATGGTGTCGGTCGCCTCGTAGAATGCGGCGCCGGTGACGGGCATACCGCGCATCGTGCCGTGATAGCGATAAGGGCCTTCCAGGTATTCGATCGGCAGGGCGTGCGCGGGCGCATTGATCAGTGGCTCACCGGTCAAATCGAGGTCGAGGTTCGCCGACCGTAACGCGTGCCGCACAGGGAGATACCGGGCTTTTGCCTGCGGAGGTACCAGACTGCGAACCTCGTCGGGCCAGCGCACGTAACCGGTGACCGTGACGTCCAGGTCCTCCGCGCACTCCGGTGGTGTGCCGTCGGCGTAAGAGGCCGTAATCCCGGTGAAAGGAACCAATGCGTTACCGATGCGACGGTCGAATTGGCGCCACACACTGAGGTCCACGCCGGTATCGAGGCTGATGGTGTGCCACTGGTGTGCCTGGGCGCGCATCTCGCCCTCGGTGCCCCGCCGCCGGCATAGCGGGGAAACCACTGCCGATCGATGTGGCCGGACGGTCCCTCCACGTCCTCTGTGACATCACCCCAACACAACGTTCCAGTCATCTCCAGTCCGGTCTGGAAATACGAGTAGGTGTCGTCCTGCAGGCACGCGACGATCTTGCCGTTGTGCTGCGGTCCCCCGACCGGCACGGGGGGCCTCGACGGTGTCAGATGCAGTCGCAATTCCATTGCGGCTCCTGCATTGTCGCGTCCGAACACCGCGAAGTCGTACGTGTAGGGGATGAGTTCGCCGGCACTGTCGCGGCACGCCGTCCAAGTGGACGTGCCGGCGCTGCTGTCGTAGCGCAGATCAAGATGGCCCTCGGCGCTGGTGAATTTGTGTACCGATTCGGGCTTGAGGTTCGCTGGCGGCATGTCGTAATCGGTGAAGGTGCCGTAACCGCCGCGGTCGAGATCGAACAGGGCAAACGTGTGAAAGTCGGCGACCAGTTCGTGCTCGGGACGGTTTCGGTTGAATATCGTGATGAAAGCAAACCGGCGGCCAGATTCCGGGCCGGTCAGATGACCTGCGAGATACCAGGTGTCGGATTGGTAGTCCGGATGCGTGCCTTCGGCCTCGGGAAAATCGAGTTGGACGTCGCCGGGTACCAGCTGAAATGGGTAGCGTCGCCAGTCAGCGTGTGTCGACGTGTCTGTTGCGGTCAAGGGTGTGCACCTATTCATTCGTTGACGATGACGGATCGTATTCCACGGCCAGTGCGCAGATCGTCGAAAGCTCCGTTCACCTCGTCGAGCGGAATACGCCCGGTGATCAGCTGCTCGAGCGGCAGCCTGCCCGTTCGCCACAGATTCAGCAGCAACGGAAAGTCGCGCCCGGGCACCACCGAGCCGTATTGGCATCCCACCAACGACTTTCCATGCATGTAGAGGTCATAGGCCGACAACGAGAGCGTCTCGCCGGGCGGTGCGGCGCCGACGATGCATGTCGTCCCACCGCGGCGGGTGGCCTCGACCGCCGTCTCGATAGTGGCTTGGCGACCGACTACTTCGAATATGTAGTCTGCTCCGCGCCGCCCCGTGATCGCGCGGATCGACTTGACGACGTCGCTGTCTGTCGGGTCGACGATGTGGGTGGCACCCAGCGCTACCGCGGCCTCCCGCCGTGAGGCCACCGGGTCGACGGCGATGATCTCCGCGGCGCCCCGCACCTTCGCGGCCATCAGCGAAGCCAGCCCGACCCCGCCGAGCCCGATAATCGCCACCGAACTGCCGTGTTCAACCGGTGCCGTGTTGAGTGCGGCGCCGGCTCCGGTAGCAACTCCGCAGCCGATCAGGGATGCGATCTCGAGCGGAATGTCGGCATCGATGCGGACGACGGCACGGGCCAGGCAGTTCGTCGCGGTTGCGAAGCTGGACACCCCCATTGAGGTGAACAGTGCCGTGCCAGCCGTGTCAGTAGCGTACGGCATCGAGTACGTATCGCGGATCGCGTTGCGGCACAGATGAACTTCGCCGCGCAGGCAGAACCAGCACTGACCGCACGCCGCCACCCACGCGATCACTACGTGATCTCCCGGCGCTACCTGGCGCACATCGGAGCCCACCGCCTCGACGACGCCCGCACCTTCGTGACCCAACACGCAGGGCGTTCCCGCCGGCAGTGCGCCGGTGGCCTGCGATAGGTCGGAGTGACACACACCGCTCGCAGCGATACGCACCCGAACCTGTTCTGGCGCAAGGGGTGCGAGCGTGATCTCCTCGACCTGCAGCGGCTCCCCCACGGCTCGCAGGATTGCACCGCGTTCGCTCATGACGGCCTCCGACCCGACGGCCGATTTTCCGCGGACGCGTGTGAAATCACAGCCGCCCTAAGATCTCCGCGGCAAAGCGCGCGATTGCGTCGAGCGCCTCGCTGGTACGGCGCCAAGGGCTGAGGATGAGCCGGTCTACGCCGACGTCGGCGATCCGCTTCACGTCGTCGACGGTGTCCACCGGCAGCCCGACTGAGATCTCCGGTCGCTCGGCCCGGCCGCTCTCCGCCCAGAGTTCGTGCAGCATCGCCAGCGAGTCCGGCAGCATTTCCAGCGAGTGGTTCATGGGCAGCCAGCCGTCGCCGTAGCGGGCGACCCGCCGCAGCGCCGACTGGCCGTCGCCGCCGATGTGCAGCGGCGGGCCGCCGGCCTGGACCGGCTTGGGTTCGAACATCACGTCGTCGAAATCGAAGAACCGGCCATGATGGGACACCACCTGTTCCGTCCACAGCGCTCGACAGACCTGCAGTGCTTCGTCGACTCGAGCTCCGCGGCTGCGGAACTCCAGCCCGACGGCGTCCCACTCCTCCCGTAGCCAGCTGGCACCCACGCCGAACTCGAACCGCCCGCCGGATACGACATCGAGCGTCGCGGCGGCCCTGGCACTCACGAACGGGTGCCGCAGTCCGATGTTGTACACCTGAGTGCCGAACCGGATGTTCCTAGTTTGTCCGGCCAGAAACGACAGGTAGTTCATGGCGTCGAACACCGGCATCTGCGGCGGAATCGGCGGATGCTCGTCGCCGTGATGGGGGCTGCCCGCCATCTTCACGGGCAGCACCAAATGCTCTGGAAGCCATACCGACTCGAATCCAAGGTCATCGGCGCGCTGAGTGAGCTTGGGCCACAACGACGGGTGTGCGCGGGCCAGGGTGATGCCGAACTTCATATCAGCGCATGCTCGCTATCCCGACCAAGGAATGGCCTTGAGCGCACCGCCGGCGTCGACGCGCAATTGCTGGCCGGTCACGTACCGCGCGGCGTCGGAGGCCAGAAACAGCACCGCCTCGCTGACGTCCTCGGGTTCGATGTAGGCAACCGGCATCGCGTTGATGACAGGGAACGTCAGTTCGGCGTCTTCGCGCGTCGGGTTCTCGAGATCCGGCCGAAACGCTTTGTACATCGGCTCGCTGTGCAGCATGTTGGTATTGACGTTGGTCGGGTGAACGGCGTTGACCCGGATAAACCCCGGTGCCAGTTGCAGCGCGAGGTTGTTGACGTAGTGGGACACCACCTGCTTGGCGAAGCCGTAGCCGGCGCCGCCGGGGCCTGCGTCCATGCCCGTGGTGTTCAGCGACGCCAGCGATGCCGCCAATGATCCGGTGGCGATGATCGATGCGCCCGCCTTGAGGTGCTGCAGGCTGCAATGCACCAGGTTGAGTACCCCGACCAGGTCGACGTCGACGGCATCGACGAACGCCTGCTGAGGACCACCTTTGGTCAATGGAGCGATCCCCGCGTTGGCCAGCACGATGTCGAGCTTGCCGAACTCGGCCACCCCCGCGTCGACCGCTGCCGCCAGTGCTGCGCGGTCGCGCACATCGGCAATCGCCGTGTACGCCTTGCGGCCTTCCTTCTCGACTAGTCGAGCGGTCTCGTCGAGGTCTTCCGGGCGTGCCAAAGGGTAATCGTTGGTGGCGATGTCCTTGCACAGATCGATCGCGATGATGTCGGCACCCTCGGCGGCCAACAACCGGGCGTGCGACCGGCCCTGCCCGCGTGCCGCACCGCTGATGACGGCGACCTTGCCCTCAACTCTGCCCACTATTAGCTCCTTTGTTCAACCTATCCAGTGTTTCGCGACCACTCAGCGGAGGTCGATTAGATTGTCCCGCTCGATGCCGTTCTGCCGGGCCGATTGGGTGCCGGCGCATACGCCGCAGGTGTCCCTGTCATGCCGGCCTCGCGACCGAATTCCATTGAGACAACTCATGTGGTCAGCACCATCGACGCACACTGCGGACCGTGGGCATTGGCGACCACCGCGACCTCGGCTCCCTCGACCTGCCGAGGGCCGCACTCGCCGCGCAGCTGGGCCACACCTTCGGCGAGAAAGCTGAGGCCGTGTAGTCGGCCTTCAGCCAGCTGGCCGCCTTGGGTGTTCAATGGCAGGCTCCCGCCGGGTCCGATGGTCGATCCGCCATCGACCCAATCACCGAATTCACCGACCCCGCAAAACCCCATCGCCTCGACCCAGGACAGCGCGATGTGGGTGAACCCATCGTAGAGTTGCGCCACGTCGACATCGGCCACGGTGACCGACGCGCGTTTCCACATTGTCTCCGCGCAGCGCTGCGTTCCGCCGAACAGGAAATCGTTCGTGTAGGTCCAGTCCGGCTTCCAGCCCGTACCCATCGCCACCGCGTCGATCCAGACCGGACGTTTTGCTGTGTCGACCGCGCGCTCGGGCGTGGTGACAATAACGGCGCTGGCACCAGTAACCGGATAGTCACAGTCGAACAGCCGGAGTGGATCAGAAATCATGCGCGCGCCGAAGATAGTCGTCCATGGTCAACAGATCGCGGGCGACCGCGCGCTCGTTGAGGCTTGACCAGCGCCGCGCGTTCACCGCGATATGTCCGTAATCCTGCTGGCTGCCGCCGAGGGTCTCGAGCCGTCGGCGCATCTTCATCGCCATGATCGGGATCATCCCGCCGGCTACCCCGTAGGGCAGATCCCACTGCCAGCTTCCCGCCGGCTGGGGCAGCGCCCGCTCCACCGACATCCGGCCCCACTCGCGAGTGACGGACCGGACCACAAGGGCGACCTCGCAGGAGCCGGACAACACCGCCATCTGCGCACCGAGCACCGACCCGAGGGCCGCTGGTCCACGCGGGCTGAAATCACCGTAGGCAACCAGGTTTTCGATGCCGAGCATCCGTGCGAGGTCGTAGGACTGTTCGTGGCCGGCGTATTCAAACACTCCGTCGACGTCGCGCGGCCGCAGTCCGGCATCAGTGATAGCGGAGCGCGCCGCGGCAACGGCAAGGGCGCGACCGTCGACACCGGTCTCACGGTGCACCGACGAGTACCCGACGCCGACGACGGCTGCTTTCTGCAGCGTCATCCCAATGCCCGCACTGAACCCCGCCGCGGCCGGAACTGGGGAAGCGCCATGTTGCCGCGACTTTCGAAGACGACTTCCATGGGCATTCCGACTCTCAACTCGTCAGGCTGCGCCTCGACGATGTTGGTCAGTATCCGAACGCGGGGTGCATCATCGAGTTCGGTCAGGCCGATCATCATCGGCACCGCGTTGATGAAACCGGGATGGAAGGACTGCCGCAGAATCGTGAACGAGAACAACGTCCCCTGCCCGCTCACCTCGACGGCCACCGGAACAGCCCCGTCGGGACCGCCACCGACGACCTCGGGCACGGGACTCGGCGGGTGTTGCAGGACGTCCAGTCCCTGGAACCCCTGAACGGCGAGCCGTCCCTGTTTAGCACTTTCCCAGTAGAACTCGCTGACCGAATCGGGAATCGGGACAGGCCGAACGTTTGCGTCCATGGCAGCGCTGTCCTCCCGCCAGTATCCCGGGTAGTGCCGCGGCCGACGAAATCCACCCCAGTACAAACTCTGGAAGCTGGGCTTTGGCACCGCCGTTGTCGCCGACAACCGTATGTCTTACGGTAACGTTGTGTCAATCGAGCGCGTGGGATTTCGCAGTGATGCCCGGACGGCTGGCCCGCGCGGTAACGGAGGGATGTCCATGCCAGGTAGTTGCGACTAGGTGCGGGCATGATCGAGAGCTCGGAGTCCGACTTCACGACGGCGATCCCCGGCACCGCCGGCGTGATCGGGCATTGGCCGGAGGCGCTAGCGACGGGTCGGCACTATTTGTGGCGTCACCGACGCTGCATCGGTCGTGGCGCGCAGCAGACAAACATTCCAGGATTAATCCGTCCGCGTCAAAGATCGTCGAAATAAGTTGCACCGCAGGAGGTTACGTTGACCACGTCTAAAGTCGTCTTCGATCCGTTTTCCAGTGACTTCTTCAACACGCCGTACGCCACATATCGGCGGATGCGCGACGAGGCACCGGTCTACTACAGCGAACAGTACGACTTCTATGCCCTGACCCGGCACACTGACGTCGCGGCCGCAATGAAAGACACTGCGACCTTCTCCTCGACGCGCGGCATCGATCTAGAGATGGTTCAGTCCGGTAATCCGGCGCCTCCCCTGATCATCATGATGGATCCGCCCGAGCACCGTCGCATGCGCGGTCTGGTCAACAAGGTTTTCACTCCGCGCGCTATTGAACGTCAACGGCAAATGGTCGTGGACCAGATCGATCGATTCCTTGCCGCGGTGGACCCCAACGACTTCGACGTGGTGCAGGACTTCTCCGCACTGTTCCCGGTCGAGGTCATCACCCAGATGCTGGGCGTACCAGTGGAGCTCCGGCAGCAGGTGCGGCTGCTGCTCGACAAACAACTCGAGCGGGAATACGGCAAGGTCCAAATGCCGGAGGAAGGGATCCAGGCCGGTATCGAGACCGGACTGATGTACTACAACATCATCCAGGAGAGGCGCGCCGAGCCGCAGGAAGACATGATCAGCGACTTGATTGCGGTCGAGCTCGAGCGAGACGGTGGAACAACCAAACTCGACGATGTCGAGATCGCCGGCTTCGCCTCGCTATTGGGTGGCGCTGGTGCCGAGACGGTGACGAAGTTGGTTGGCAATGCGGCAGTGACGTTCTTCCAGCATCCGGACCAGTGGCAGATGCTGCTGGATGATCGCAGCAGGATTCCCGCGGCGGTGGAGGAGCTGCTGCGCTGGGAAGCACCAGCCCAGTATTTGGTCCGGTACAGCATGAAAGACGTTGAGCTGCACGGTACGACGATTCCCGCCGGAAATGCTGTTCTACTATGTGTGGGTTCGGCCAATCGGGACGAGCGGACCTTCACCGATGCAGACACCTTCGATATCAACCGGGACCGCAGCGAGGCGCAGAACATCGGCTTTGGCTACGGGGTGCACAGTTGTCTGGGCGCCGCGCTGGCCCGCATGGAATGCGCCGTAGCGCTGGACAGACTGCTCGACTTCATGCCGCGCTATGAGGTCGTGCGGGAAGGCCTCAAGCGCGTCGCCATGACCAACGTGATCGGCTGGCACAATGTGCCGGTTCGGGTGGCGCGGTGACGGGGCCCGAACCGGAAGCGTGAAATATTCGCGCTAATGAACGCGACGGCGCCACTTACTTGCTGCGGGAGCGCCTCTTCCTGCCGGAGTGCGCAAGGATGTCCTCGGCTCTGGCGATGATTGCGTCCAGGGTGAACTCGAACTCGAGTTGGTCGATCGAATGGCCCCGGTATTCGAGCTCGTATAGCAATGGATGATCGGTCCGCACCCCGGTGGGTGGTCGGATACCCCTGGGGCGTTGACCGGCATTGAGTTGTTCGATCATCGAGGTGCCTCGACTGTGCGCGGACAGCGCGAGGTAGATGCTCAAGGCATCGTCCGGGCTGAAGCCCGCATCCACCATCGTCCTGATCACCGTTTCCAGGTTGTTGACCGAGGTGTGGGTCGCTTCCGGGCTGAGCTCTCCGGTGCGCATCAGAACGAGTTCGCAGAGCACCGGATTCTCCCGGAACACAAGGTGCATCTTGCGAAAGTGATTTCGCAATGCGTCTTGCCAGGTGCCGCCGTCGACAAACGGATTCGTGAAGTGGTACTGCCGGGTAGCGCGTTCGGTCATCGCGTCGAGCAACTGATCTTTTCTACGGAAGTGCCAGTAGATGCTGGTGACCGGCACGTCGAGGTGCTTGGCCAGGACCGGCATACTCAGGCCGGCGATCGATACCTCCTCGGCCAATTCGAATGCACCAGTGATGATTTCCTCGAGATCAAGCGATCCACGAGGGCGGCGCTTTGCCTTGGCGCCGCGCGCGTTTGATGAAGCGGACTCCATCGCTGCGCTGGATTCGGCCATCTTCACTCCAGTGTTGTGGGACCACCTCGTGCTCGGCAGTTCGGGCTCAATACTACGGGACGAGTGGTGCCGACAACGGTAGCCCTTACCGTAATTGGCCATTGGACGGAGCCTGTCGGCCAATCCGGGTGGTTGTAGCCTCTCCGGACGCTAGTCCGACTGTGACATTGCCAGCCTGATCAAATCGGTTGCATTGGTCGAATGCGAACCGTCGTCACCTGAACGCCGCTGCGCCCGGATCGCGACGTCGTGGCCTTCGACCTGCTTGCGGAGCGCACCAACCGTGCAATTGTCACGGCCTCCGAGGACCGCGAACGGATCGTATTGGAAGTGTCGCATCGCATTCACGTGCGTGATCTTGTCGATGTCGTCATCGCAAAGTCCCAATACGGACTGCTCTAAGATCTCGGGCGACTCGGGCCAATTGGAGTCCGAGTGTGGATAGTCACACTCCCAGGTGACCATATCCATGTTCAGATGCTCATGGCTGGCTAGCCCGAACTTGTCGTCGATGAAGCACGTCAACACATGTTCGTTGAAGACCGCGCTGGGCAGTTTGTCGCCGAAGTCCTGGCCGGTCCAAGCGTGATGGCGGTCGTAGTTGTAGTCGATGCGCTCCAAAAAGTACGGAATCCAGCCGATGCCGCCCTCGGACAACGCCACCTTGAGATCGGGATATTTGCGCAGCGTCTTCGACCACACCAGATCGGCCGCGGCCTGCACGATGTTCATCGGCTGCAGCGTGATCATCACATCCATCGGGGCATCCGGCGAGGTGATGGTCAGCTGCGACGACGAACCGATGTGCATGCACACCACAACAGATTCCTCGCTGCAGGCCTGCCACACCGGATCCCAATGATCCGAATGGATGGACGGCCAGCCGAGCTTGGACGGGTTCTCGCTGAACGTCAGTGCGTGGCAACCTTTTTTGGCAACCCGCCGGATCTCGGCAGCCATCACTTGCGGATCCCAAATCGCCGGCAGCGCGCAAGGGATGAACCGTCCTGGATGGCTGCCGCACCACTCGTCGATATGCCAGTCGTTGTAGGCCTCGACCATCGCCAGCGCGACGTCCTTGTCCTCGGTGCGGGCAAACAGCTGTCCGCAGAACTGGGGGAAGGACGGAAAGCACAGTGAACCAAGGACGCCGTTGGCACTCATGTCCTTGACCCGCTCGTCGTGGTCGTAGGCGCCCTTACGAAGCTGCGAAAAGGACGTGGGTTCGATGCCGTATTCCTCTTTCGGGCGTCCGGCAACCGCGTTGAGAGCGACATTGCCGACGGTCTCCCCGTTGTACTTCCAGACATCTGTGCCGTCCGGATTAGTGACGAACTGCGGTGCGCGGTCGATATATTTCGCGGGCAGCCGTCCCCTGAACAAATCCGGAGGCTCCACGACGTGATCGTCGACGCTTACCAACACCATGTCGTTCAGCTTCATAAAACATGCCTTCCCGACAACGCCCGCCAGGCTATCCCGGGCTGCCATCTGCACCTTGCTATCGTTACGGTAAGAACAACGATAACAGTTACCGCATGACTGCCGGAGGGCGTGATGGCAATTCGACGAGTCGCTTCATGCGCAGGTTCGCCGTGAGCAGTTCGATGCTGCCGCTCACCGAGGAGCAAGTATCTTTATGCCCGCTGCCTGACCATCGCCGGTGGCACCTCGGAGATCATCCGCAACACGATTGCCGAGCGGCTGCTCGGTCTGCCCCGAGACCCGTTGGTCAAATAGCGATCTCGATGCGCATACACGGTATTCGTTGACGGAAGAAGACCGACATGATCAAGAACGATGTCGAGGCGAATCGGACCGACACGCCGCCGGATACGCAGGCGCAGACGGTGGCCGCGATGGTCCGGGCACGCGCCGACGACGACAACGTGGGGCTGATCTTCCAGGAGCAGTCGTGGACCTGGCGTGAAGTGGTCGCCGAGGCGGCGACACGGGCGGCATGGATGCGCGCAACCCTGGACCGTGCGCGTCCACCGCACGTCGGGGTGCTGCTGCCCAACGTGCCGGAGTATGTCTTTCAGATCTTCGGTGCGGCACTGGCCGGGGCCTGCATCGTCGGAATCAATTCGACGCGACGCGGTGCGGAGTTGGCGCGCGACATCGACCACACCGCATGCCAATTCGTTGTCGCCGACGCGGCCTACGGGGACCTTATCGACGATGCGGTGCGGGTCGAGGACGCGCCGTGGGCGCAGTTTCAAGATGTCTCACTACCGGATCAGGATCCGCCGCCGTCCGCATTGCTGTTCCTGCTCTTGACGTCCGGTTCGACCTCGGCACCCAAGGCTGCCAAGTGCAGCCAGGCACGGCTGGCCGGTACGGCAGGACAACTCAGTGTCGGATCGAAGGTGGTGCTGTACTGTGCGCTGACCCTGGCACACGGGAATGCGTTGAACTCCGCGCTGTTTCCCGCGCTGGCCAACGGTTGCCGGTTAGTTCTGCGCGATCGTTTTTCGGCGGGCGCATGGCTGGACGACATCCGATCCCACGGCGTCACGTTCACCAGCACCGTCGGGCGCGCCCTCGGGTACATCCTGGCCACTGAGCCAACCCCCTACGACCGCGACCACCGGTTGCGGGCGGTACTTGCACCGGAGGCCTCACCGCGAGACACCATGCAATTCGAGGAGCGGTTCGGGGTCACCGTGCTGAGTGGATACGGATCCAGCGAGGGCGGCATCGCGCTTGTGCCCGCACACAAGCCCGGATCACTTGGAATCGCCCCTGCCGGTGCAGATATCGCGGTCGTCAACGAAGCAGGCGTCGAATGCGAAGTAGCCCGATTCGATTCCGACGGAAAGATGCGCAACGCCGCCGAAGCTATCGGAGAATTGGTTCGTCGCGATGCCGGCGGCGATTTCGAAGGCTACTGGAACAATCCCGAAGCGGAGTCCGCCCGGGTGCACGGCGGCTGGTTCTGGTCCAGTGACCTCGCGTACCGCGATGCGGACGGCGTGTTCTGGTTTGCCGGCCGGGCCGGGGATTGGCTGCGGGTGGACTCGGAGAACTTCGCCGTCAGCCCCGTCGAGCGCATCCTCGGGCGATTTCCGGACGCTGCAGCTGTCGCCGTCGTCGGAGTGCCGGATCCCGTTGCCGGCGACCAGATTTTGGTTGCGGTCGAGCTATTGCCGGACCGGTCGTTCGACCCCGACGCCTTCGCATCCTTCCTGGACGCTCAGCCGGATCTCGGTACAAAATGGGCACCCCGGTTCGTGCGGTTGGTGCCGGCGATGCCGGTGATTAGTCAAGGCAAAATCGACAAGAAACCGCTCCGGCGAGATGCGTGGCTCTGCGATGATCCCGTGTGGTGGAGGCCTCCGAGGTCGTCCGCATACGTCCCGATGACCCTGGCCGACCGCGACGAGCTGCGCGAGGAATTCGTTGCCCACGGCAGGATCGACGCCCACCCGCAGTCCTCTGGCTAGCCCTGAAGATCAAACAAGACCAGGAAAGAAGGAACCGTTGTGCCGGTCCAT
Source organism: Mycobacterium sp. (assembly GCF_965277065.1). Classification (GTDB taxonomy): domain Bacteria; phylum Actinomycetota; class Actinomycetes; order Mycobacteriales; family Mycobacteriaceae; genus Mycobacterium. The sequence continues at coordinate 1,847,264 of NZ_CBDIBT010000019.1, read as the reverse complement.
TACGAACTCGGAGTGCGTCCCGATGCGGAACACGTGGTGCTCATCACCCTTGACCGCCCGGAGGTCAAGAATGCCTGCGACCTCGAACACTTTCACCGACTGGCGCAGGCATGGAAGCGGTTTGAGTCCGACGACGACGCCTGGGTAGCGATCTTTACCGGTGTGGGACGGTCGTTCATGTCGGGTGCCGACCTCAAGACCTACGTCCCGGAGATCACCGCCTTGGCCAAGGAACTCAGCGCGGGGACGGCGACTTCAGTAAAAGGCTATTCGCTCTCCGACGGCACCGATGCCGTGTTGCGAGGCACCAAGCTCTACAAGCCGATCATCGCGGCGGTCAACGGGCCATGCGTGGCAGGCGGGATGGAGATGCTCGGTGGCGTGGATATCCGAATCGCCGCGCGGCACGCCACATTCGGCGTACTGGAGCCGGCCCGGGGCCTGTTCGCGGGTGGCGGGACCACCGTGCGATTGCCCCGCCAGATACCGTTCGCCCAGGCCATGGAGTTCCTGCTGTGCGCTGATCTCATTGACGCGCAGCGAGCCTATGAAATGGGCCTGCTCAACGCTGTGGTTTCCGAGGAAGAACTGCTGGACAAGGCGTTTGACTATGCCGCGCGGATCACCAAGAACGCGCCGCTGGCCATCCAGGCCACCAAGCGAAGCGCCCTGGAAGGGCTCAAGCTCGACATGCGGGAGGCCTATCGCAATGAAGCTCGAATCTCCAAGGAGGTCTTCGCCACCGAAGATGCCAAGGAGGGTCCACGGGCGTTCGCCGAGAAGCGCCCACCGAAATGGACCGGTTCCTGATGGGCTCGGCCGGCGACCTGCGCCAACTATGCGTCATCGGGGCCGCCCAGCACACCGTTCGGGGCTCCGACGCACCGGAACCCCTGATCAGCTGGGAGCAGCGGGCCCGCGAGGCCGCTGCCGAGTCTGGCATCGAATATGTGCTGTCACAAATAGATTCACTGCAAATTGTGTATTGCCAGACCTGGCCCTACGACGACCCCGCGGGCCGCTTGGCGACGGCACTGGGCGCAGCGCCGCGTCATCGCATTTACTCGGGGATCGGTGGTACCACCCCGCAAGAGTTAGCGAACCGAACCGCCGAGGCGATGCGGCGCGGAGAACTGGACCTGGCGCTGATCTGCAGTGCCGAGGCACTGGCGACTACGCGCGCCGCCAAGAAGGCAGGCACCCGGCTGCCGTGGAGTCACCGAAAGTCATCCCCGTTCCCCTGGGAGCCCCCACATCCTGCCGAAGTCAATCACGAGGTTTTCCAGGCGTGGGAGACATTCCCACTGTGGGACACCGCACGCCGGGCCAGACATGGCGAAACCCTCGCCGACGACGCGACCGAAGCCGCCGCAATGATGGCCGCAATGAGCAGTGTCGCCGCCGGCAACCCGCACGCCTGGCGGCCGGTCGCGTTGGATGCCGCGACGATCAAGACCGCGAGCGCGAATAACCGATACGTCGGCTGGCCCTACACCAAACACGAGGTCGCGGTCATGGACGTCGACATGTCCGCCGCGGTGCTGGTGGCCACCAGGGAAAAGGCCGACGCGCTGGGGGTCAGCGAGGACCGACGCTTGTACCTGAGTGGGTGGGCCTACGCCGAGGACCCAGCGAGTATCGCCGCGCGCGCGGACATGTCGAAGTCGGCCGCGATGTCTGCCGTCGGCAAACACGCTTTGGCACAAGCGGGCGTGGGGCTCGACGACATCGACGCTTTCGACCTGTACTCGTGCTTTCCATCGTCGCTCCGGTTCGCCTGTGACGCACTGGGACTCGCCGTCGACGATCCCCGCGGACTCACGATCACCGGCGGCCTTCCGTATGCCGGCGGACCGGCCAGCGGCTACCAGATGCACGCCATCGCCAGTGCCTACGATCGGCTATGCGACGGTCCGGGTCCCGACCGCGTGCTGATCACCGGTGTCGGCATGCACATGGCCAAGCACGTCGCGGGTGTCTGGGCGTCGACGCCTGGTCTATCCAACGCGCCGCCCGATCCGGCCGTTGTGCAGGCCGAAGTCGATGCCGCGCAACCACACCGCGACTTACTCACGACGTGGTCGGGGCCCGCGACGGTATGCGCCTATACCGTGGCGCACGGCCGCGACGGTGCCGCACAGCAGGGCTTGGTAGTGCTCGATACCGAGCAGGGGCGGGCGTTGGCTCGCGTCCACGACGGGTCGCTGCTCGCCGATGCCGAGTTGCGTGAACTCGTCGGGCAACCCGTGACGGTGACCACCGATGGCAAACGCAACCGAGCGCGTTGGTAACGAGCGTGTTCCTTGTCAAAGGAGCTGTTACACAGGGTCAACTATATGTAATATCATCGCCCACTGCGATACAGCCGTCGAGGTACTATCGGTCTGCCATCGGGTCCGTGCCGCCGGACAGCTCCGATGTGTTGATCGTCGGCGAAACCGACGACGCAGTGGGACGCCGGACTACTCTCCCACGGGTTCGTGATACGGCTTAGACCTGACGGTCCAATTGTGTGACAACTCGGCGATCCGTTACCGGACAATCGTGCCGCGATGAGCGGTTCATCGAACACCCGGTCCTGCCGGAAGTGGGTTGGTGTCTTGGGCGTGTCCGCACCTCGAGGACTCGCAGGTGGGACGGCGGGGGATCAGCGCATCGCGGCCTGATCAACTGGCTGCGGTTTTCGGAACGCGACGACGGCGAGGTTCGAGCCCCGCGGCGTGACGCAGTTCAGCCAGGAACTCTTCGGGCGTTCCACCCTGAACGAGGTAGTGGCACACCGCGATACGTACGATGGCGGCCGCGGCGATGTCGGCGTTGTTGCCGGGTATGATCTGACGCAGCCGTGCGCGGAGGATCGGCATCACCCGCCGCATCTGGGCTAGTACGTGCCCGGGCTCGATGTCGACGACTGATCGCGCCGAGAACGAGTCTTGGAACTCCACGATGAATTGCAGCGCGGCATCCATCCGATCCGGCCCGCTCAAGCCCGCCATCGCCGCGGCGATACCGGCGTCGAAGATGTCCTGCTCGTACAGCATGAACGCCTCCAGCAAACCTTCCTTCGAGCCGAAATAGCGATACAGAGTGGGGCGGGAGACGCCGGCCTCAGCGGCGACTTCAGAGAGTTGCAGATTTTGGTGTCCGCTTCGTGACAGGACGATATGAGTAGCGTCGAGGATGCGGCGCCGCATCGACGGTTCGGTGTCCGTTGTCATTAAAAGCCACCGTCCAATCGCTTTACATAGAGAGCCTATAATGTCACACTGAGTCGGTCTTCATCGCGACTTGGCTACCCGGACATCAGTCACACGGTGCCAGTCGCTCGACGCAGCGCCGGCGATCAATGACGGGCTTGGTGGTGGGCAAGATCGCGTGGGAGTTCGACATAAGCATTTTGTTCAGGTGGCGGCTGACCAACCTAAAGTACGCCACCGTCTGCAGCCAGTTCATTTCTGTTGCCACTCCGTCCTCGAAAGACACCAGTGCGCCTCGACACGCGCAGGACAGACTCTGCGACATCGAGGGAAAAGTCGCGTCGGACATCGAAGCGCTCTGCCAGGGAGATCCACCCAAACCGCCACGCCGTAAGCATAATTTTGACGAAGTGTTGACCCGTCGAGTTCGAGCAGTTCGACTCGATCGGCCAGAAGCTCGCCTTCCGCGACGACGGTCGGCGCCTCAACTGCGCGGTCTGCTTACCCGCGTTTCCGATCTCGTCGGCAACGGCGGTCTCGGCGATGCGGAGACATCTGCGCTTGGTGAGACGCGCGAACGCGGCCTCGCACAGGGGATTTCGCTTCCGTGAGCACCACACATCACGCCGGGATCTGCGTTTGCGACATGGAGCAATCGTTGCGCTTCTATCGCGATGGTCTTGAGCTGACCGTCCTGGCGGACAAGGTGCTCAACGCCAACCTGGAGTCGCTTCTGGGGGTCCACACCGAAGCAGTGCGCACCGTGTTCCTCGGCGACGCCGAGCAGCCGGACTCCGGAATGGTCGAGCTGCTCGACCTCGGATTGCCCAGCGTCGCCGAGGCGCAACCGCAACCGGGTCTGCCGGTCCGCGGCGTCTTCCTGCTTTCGCTGCAGGTCGATGTGGCCGCGGTGCTGTCCCGGCTTGACGAGATGGGACTTGGGGGCAGCCCGCGCATGATGTCCACACCAGGTGGCGGAATGGCCGCCACCGTGACGGATCCCGACGGCGTCATGGTGGAACTGCTTCCCGTGGGCAAGCTTTCGGTATTGACCTAGGCCGGCGGGCCTATGGCGAACTCGATGCTCTCGTGGCAAACGTGGGGGCGCCGCGCGTTTTCGCGCCGGACTGGACATAATCATCGCCGGTGTCAGGGCTTCGGTGCACGACTGATGAATGTGGGCAACCCCAATTCTGGTGACATCTTGCCCGCCATGTGTAATGACCAGTTCAGGCGGTGGCAGACGGAATCGGGTTGTAGGCAGGTGAGCGGATTGCGTTGCGCGATAGCATTCAAACGCGCTGCCAAGGATTCAGCGTCCGAAGCTACCGCGCGCCGGGAGCCCGTAACGGTTACCTATCGGCCGGCAAGGCTAGTTACATATGCTACAACAGCTGTAAAGTAGACTTTTGCCGTCGATAGGGAGACCCATGGCTTTCGACCCCGAAGTCGTGCATGCCAAGTATCTGGCCGAGCGTGACAAGCGCCTCGTTCCCGGTCGCGCGGCCATCCGAGACCTCACCCGCGACGAGTACGTTGCCGGCTACCGCGTCGACCCGTTCACTCCATACACCGCGCGAGAGCCCATCGTCGACGCACCCGATGTGGTGATTGTCGGCGGAGGCATCGCCGGTATTCTCGCGGGCGCTCATTTGCGCAAGGTCGGCGTCGAGCGCATCCGGATCGTCGACCAGGCCGGCGGGATGGGCGGCACCTGGTATTGGAATCGGTACCCGGGGGTGATGTGTGACGTCGAGTCCTATCAGTACCTTCCGATGCTCGAGGAACTGGACTACATCCCGACCCGGCGTTACGCCTTCGGAGAGGAAATCAGGCAGCATCTGCAGACGATTGCAGAGCGCTATGACCTGGTGTCAGATGCACTTTTCCACACCAGTGTCACGCAAACAGTGTGGCGAGACGACACCGGACGCTGGATGGTACAAACCGATCGGGGCGACAAGCTGTCGTGTCGTTACTATGTATTGGCCGTAGGAATTCTGAATCTCTTGAAGCTGCCTGCGATCCCGGGCATGGACACGTTCGCAGGTCGTGCATTTCACACCGCGCGGTGGGACTACGGCTACACAGGAGGCGGTCCGGGTCAAGCGCTCACCAACCTCAGCGACAAGGTCGTCGCGTTGATCGGGACGGGCGCGAGCGGGCTGCAAATTCTGCCCCCCCTCGCCGAGGCGGCCGAGCACGTGCACGTGTTCCAGCGCACGCCCTCGGCGATCGGCGTGCGGGGCAATCGTCCCACCGATTCGTCGTTCACCGAGGGGCTCCAGCCGGGTTGGCAGAAAGCACGGATGGACAACTTTCAATCGATCATGCTTGGTCGCCCAGCCGAGGTGGACCTCACCGACGACGGATGGACCCATCACTACGCCGCGGTACAGAACCCGGCCCGGCGCAAGGGCATGACCAGCGAAGAGTTCATCCGCACCGCCGAGGAACTCGACTTCGGCATCATGGAGGAGCACCGACGACGGATCGACGAGCTGGTTCACGACCCCGACGTCGCAGCGGCGCTCAAGCCCTACTACCGCTACCTCTGCAAGCGGCCCTGCTTCCATGACGAGTACTTCGATGCGTTCAACCGGCCCAACGTCACCCTTGTCGACTGCCCCGCCGGCATCGACCAGATCACCGACCGGGGGCCGATCGTCGCCGGCCGGCAATACGACGTCGACTGCATCGTCTATGGCACTGGCTTCGAAGCGGAAACCACTCCGCTACAGCGTCGCGTCGGCCACGACATCATCGGGCAGGGAGGCGTCACTCTCGCCGAGAAATGGGCCGACGGCGCCGCCAGCCTGTTTGGCATGATGAGCCGCGGCTTCCCGAACATGTTCGTTATGCCGGCGCCCGGCCAACAAGCGGTCGTGACCGTCAACTACACCCAGATTGCCGTGTTGGGCGCCGAGTTTGTCTCCGAAACCGTTGCGCTGCTGGAGAAAAAGGGAGCCCGTTGGTTCGACGTATCCGCCGAGGCCGAGGCCGACTGGACACGGCAGATCGTCGACACCTACATCGACCCCAGCGCCGTCATGGCTGCTTGTACGCCGTCCCGTATCAACAACGAAGGCGACCCGGGCGGCGTAAGGCCTCGCGACACCAATTTCGGCCGCGGATTCGGTGACTACTTCGCTTATCGAAAACTGCTCGAAGGGTGGCTCGCGTCCGGCGATTTCGAGGGGCTGGAACTGGCGTGACCGAGCGGCAGCGTGTGGTGGTTGTCACCGGCGGCGGCGGCGGGATCGGTGCCGCGATCGCCGAAACAGCCGGCCGGACTGGTGCTTTCGTGGTCACCATGGACCCGCTCGTTTCTGTCGACGGCACCGAACCGCTGCCGCAGACCGAGGCCACCACTGCCGCCCGCATCGTCGCGGCAGGTGGTTCCGCGCGTGCCTCGCGCGTTTCCGTCACCGATGTATCGGGTGTACGCGAACTGTTCCACGAGTTGGCAGCTGAGTTCGGGGGAATCGACGCCGTAGTCAACGTCGCGGGCATCAGCCGTCCCACCAGCTACGCGCGGGGTCTCGACGACGACTGGCTCAGCGTCCTGTCGGTGCACCTCGACGGTTACCGCAACGTGCTCAGCGCTGCCCTGCCGCTCATGGCGGCGGCCGGCCGTGGTCACGTCCTCGGGGTCACCTCCGGATCGGGCTGGCGATCCGCCGACGCCGGCGCCTACAGCTGTGCCAAGCGTGCCGTGGCCTCACTCACCTGGCAGCTGGGCCGGCACGCTCCCGCAGGAGTGGTAATCAACGCCATCTCGCCGATCGCCGCCACCCGCATGGTGGCCGCCGCTCTCGGACAGACGTCGAAGACTGGCGGCTCGGCCACTGGCGGACTGTCACTGGGTTCGATGCCCACCCCAGAGCAACTCGGCCCGCTAGGCGCTCACCTGGTAGGCGGCGGTTTCGGTGCCTGCCGCGGGCGGGTGTTGTTCGCCGCTGGGTCGGAAGTTGCAGTGATTGACGAGCCGCGGCTGCTCGAGGTGGTCCGCAGCGATGACGTTCCGTCCCCCGCCCATCTGGTGGAGGCCGCTACTACCATCGCGCTGGCCCGTGCCGAGAGCCGCCAGGTCAGCGGCGGCGGCAGCAACGCTCGCTTCGGATCGGTGTTCGAGCAGTCGGCCACCGACCCCCTCCTGGGTGATGCCGCGCGGTCGTGCGCTGTCGTCGCTGACCGATCCGAGGTGGCGGCCGCACTGTCGGAATCACTTCAGGCACGGGGAGTGTCGTCGTACCGGATCAACGACCCGGCGGCGCTGGCCGATCTCGACGCACCCGACGCCGTGGTGGTGGCCCTCGCGGGTACACCCGCCGCAGCCACCGAAGCGGATTCGGGGTGGAAGCGCATCCTCGCCGAGCACGACGGCGTCGTCGATCAGATCCTCGCCGACGCCCGGTGGACTCGTGCGGTCGCCGAAACGGCCTCTTCGAGCGACCGGCCCGTCCGCCTGGTCACCATCACCGCGGCCACCACGGCCGGTGGCCGCAGCCGAGCGCAGGCTTCGGCACAACTGGCTCGCGCCGGCCGTGAGGCCACCGGCGGTCTGGTACTGCCGTTCGCCGTCAGTGCTGAGTCCGACGACGTCCCAGCCGTGCTGACGGCCCACCTGCTGAGTAGCGCGAGCGCCGATGGACTCGTGGGCGCCGAACTAGTCTCTGGCGCAGGGTGGTTCGGGTTGCGCAGCCACCCGCGCCCGATCGGGAGCATCAACTTCGGCGGACCGACGGTGCCGTCGTGGTTCGACGACGCACTGGGAGAGGTGGTGGCGCCGCAGTGACGACCGCACCGCCGCGGCCTGAGCGCATCGTCGATGCGCATGTCCATCTGTGGGATCCTGCCCGCACCGACTGGTACCCATACCTGTCGGCGGGCCACGCGGAACTGAACATGGGTGATGTCTCAGGGATGGCCCGCCGGTTCGACGTTCCCACTTATCGGGCAGAGACGGCTGGTTGGAACGTCGAGAAATTGGTCAACGTGGCTGCTGCCACCGGCGAGCACTCGATTCAGGAAACCTTCGAACTCGATCGACGGGCGGCGGCTGACGGCCAGCCCGACGCCATCGTCGGCGGCCTGCCTTACACCGAATCCATTGCCGAGGCAATCGCGTTCGTTGACGAACAGCTGACGGCGTCGCGCTTTCGCGGCGTCCGCCCCATGGGGGTTTTCGAGGCTCCGCTGCCCCCGGCCGAGGTGTTGCGCGCGCTGGTCGAGCGGGGTCTCCTGTTTGAGGTGATGACGCATCCGGATCAGCTGCTTGCGGTGGCTCGGGGACTGGAGGCGCACAGCGACCTTGTTGTGGTCGTCGAGCATGTTGGTTGGCCCCGCAACGGGAGCGACGACGAGCGGACCCTGTGGACCGAGGGCATCGACGCCCTGGCCGGCCTTGGCGACAACGTACTGTGCAAACTCTCCGGTCTGGCGATGCCGCTGGCGTCAATGTCGGTCGACGTGTTAGCGCCATGGCTTGAGCGCGCCATCGACGCGTTCGGAGTCGACCGCTGCCTGTTCGCGAGTAACTTTCCCGTGGACGCGATGCACGGCACTTTCGATGAGCTGTACGGCACCTACTCGGCGGTGGTCGCCGGCCTCGGCACGGGGGACAGGGACAAGCTTTTCGCCGCTAACGCGGAGCGCATCTACCGCTGCTGACGCCTTGCGGCGTCTGGGTCGTCAACAGTCCACTACGACGTTCAGCCACCGCGTGCTTGAACCATCGCCGAGCGGTTGACCTTGGTCGCCGCGCTGCGGGGTATTTCGTCGACGAACTCGACGGTTTTGGGCACTTTGTATGCGGCGAGCCGATCCTTGGCATAGCGGATCACGTCTTGCTGGGTTGGCGGTCGAGCAACGTCCGATGCCTGCACCACCGCATGGACGCGTCGTCCCCACTGGGGATCGGCGACACCGATCACTACGACGTCGGCGATCTCGGGATGGTCGATCAGCGCCGACTCCACTTCGGCGGGAAACACGTTGGCGCCGCCTGTGACGATCATGTCGGTTCGACGATCCGCGATGTAGAGGTAGCCGTCGGCGTCGAGATAGCCGATGTCGCCGGCCGATGTGAAGCCGTCCGGTGTCGTCGGAAGCGGCGGCGCGCCGCCAATGTAGCGGTACTGGTCGTTCATCGGAGCGCGCAGGTAAATCTCGCCGAACGCCTCCGGCGCGGCGACGCGGCCGTGGTCGTCTACCACCCGTATTTCGGTGTCGCGGAATCCTCTGCCAACGCTGCCGGCATGTTGCAGCCATTCGTCCCCGCGCAGTGCGGTCAGTCCGAGGTTCTCGGTCATGCCGTAGGCCAGCACGATTCGCTCCGGCCCGAGCAACTCGAACCACCGGCGAAGAAGACTCTGCGGCATGACCGCGGCGCCCTGCAGGATCCACTCAATGCTGGACATGTCGCGGTCCTCGACACCGGGAATGTCGGCAATGCGCGCCAGCATCGTCGGCGTGGCGGTGAAGGTCGTGATCCGGTGTCGTTCGATAACGTCAAGAACCAGTGCGGCGTCGAACTTTTCGAGTACCACCAACTGGTCGCCGCCGAGAAGGTAGTTCATGGTGTTGAAGCCGTTGGTGTGATACATGGGCGTTGGCACCAGAATTTTCTGTGGTTGGCTCACCGGCGTCCACTGCGCCATGAACGGCACGCGCAATTCCGGGTTCCACATCGCTGGTGCCGTGTTCAGGATGATCTTGGGCAGGCCGGTGGATCCGGAACTGCAGATACCGTTGAGTGCGGGCGAGACAATGTCCGGGAGCGCAGTGTCATCCTGGCTACGTGCGACGTCGGCCAGAGCCGCCAGGTTGCCCTCGCTGACTTCTAACGCAGGTTGAACGACGTCGAGAAGCCGCTGGTGTTCCCAGGCCGGCAGGTCCCATCGCATCGGGATGGGCACCGCGCCCACCTTCCACGCCGCAAGGGCGGAGACGACGAGTTCCATCGAGTTGGGAATCGACAGCGCGACCATCGCACCGTGGGTCACCCCAGAGGACTCCAGCGCGCGTGCCCACCGGTTGGCCGCGCGTTCGAGAGCGGCCCAATCCAGCGTCGTCTCTGAAGAGTCCTTGGCGATAACGGTGAGCGCTGTGCCGTCCGCCTCGGCGAGCGCTCGCATCGTGAGCTGACGGCCGTACGGCGTTTCCCCGACGGGGTTTTCCGTGGCGGGTGAGTGCGGGGTTTCAGGCATCAACAGCGGCATCCCTTCAAATCGGGGCGTCCACTATCAGGGTCGCCAATTGACGCGACGGGTCGGCGGAATCGGCAGGTTCGACCAACACCCCGTCACCCGGTCGCAGCGCCGCAACCGATACGGTGTCGCCGTTGTCGCATAGCACCACAACGAGACGGGCATGCTCAACATCGGGGACGGCGACAGCGGTTCCGCGCACCCGACCGTCGCGCAGGCTCATACAAACACCCGGCAGTCGCTGCGTCGCGGGTTGGACGGCCAGGGTGGCAACGTGGCCGTCGGCGATCTCGGCGAGAACCTCCGTCAGGGCCGCGCCGCCGGCGCGAAGCGCTCCCGCGGCCAGTCCTACGCTACTGAGCAGCGGGAGCGGCGCGAGTACGGCCCCGCAGGCCTCCAAGGCCAGCACCAGATCGAGCGTGCCCAGGCCCGGATCTTCGTCATCGTCGGATCCGCGGCGCGCCAACCACGTCCAGCTGAGCTCGACCGCCTTGTGCCACAACGGATGCCACGCTTGGGAATCCGTGTAAGACGCTCGCGTCAGTGATAAGGGGCACTCGGCAGCCAGGACCGCGCGCATCGAATTGCGCAGCGCGAGCTGGTCTGCGTTGGGTCCGATCTGCATCCAAATCTCTTTCGTAGCAGAGGTAGCGAAGCAAACGACGACGGTAAATAATTGCGACGTCTGCCGCCGCTGCGGGCTAGCTAGGTTCGCACCCCCCGCCGCTGAGCCTCTAGCGGCACGACCGGAGGACGCGCCAGGGGACCGCGGGTGATTGCGTTGAGTCGGATCTCGGGCAGGTCCACAGATGGTTGCGCGGTATCCAGCCACGCAACAGTGTCGGCCACATCTCTGGTCGTGACCGCGTACATCTCGAACGGAACGTCTTGTAGCATCTCAGTTTCCACTGGACCGGGCGTCACGATGTTGACGTTGATTCCATCGCGGTCAACCTCGAGAGCCAGCGCTCTAGCGAAAGCGTTCATCCCGGCTTTTGATGCCGAATACGCGGTTCGGCCCGGCATCGGCTCGTGTGCAGCCGAGGACGAGATGAAAACGAAGCGAGAGCCGGGCTGCATCACTGGTAGCGCGGCTTGGGTCACGACGAAGCAGGAGTCGAGGTTGGCGGACATCATCACTCGCCATTGTTCGACACTCTGCTTGCGTGCATATGTGCCTCCAAGTGTGCCCGCGGCGTGGACCAGCAGGTCGATTCGCGTCAGTTCGGCCACTGCCGCACCGAACGCGGCGGGGTCCGAAGCATCAGCAACCCGCCACCGCGCACCGATATTCTCAGCCGCGGCACGCAGCGGGCCTTCACGGCGCGCAGTAAGTATGACGTCATAACCGCGCTCGACAAGCACACGGCCGCAGGCTTTTCCAATACCGCCGCTGCCTCCGGTAATGACCGCGTTTCGGGCGGTGCGCCCGGGTGAATCCATCTATCCCTCCGTTTTCGGTTGTTAGGAGTGCACACCGTCGGTGCGCATGACGACGTGCGTGGAGGTCGCGGCGATGCGCTGAGAACCGTTCTTGGACAACACATATGCCTGGGCGTCTGCCAGGTGTCGCGAAGCGAGCCGCCGCGCGCGTTCTGGCTCACCGCGCTCGACGGCGTCGGTCAATGAGGTGTGTGTCTTCAAAACAGCCTTGCGTTCGGTCATCGACGGGTACTCGCCGACTGCTGCACTCGTTGTCGCCCAGCGTTGCTCGTGGCTGCTCCACAGCGCCTCGAGGCTGCCGACGACGGCTATCATCGTCGAGTTCCCACATCCGTGCACAACGGCATCGTGAAGCTGGCGCCCCAGATCGGTGAAAAGCGCTGCCTCGCTTATTTTCTCCGACATTGCGACGTTAATTCGTCGCATCTCGGGCACGATGGTGCTGACCCGGTCTTCTCGTTGCGCAGCCAGTGCCGCGCAGGTTGGTTCCAGGTCCCGAAGCGCAGCACCGAGGTCGTCGAGCAGGACGTGTTCGCTCTGGAGGAGCAGTCCGAGCATGTAGGCCGCGCTGGCCTTTGTCGGCGTGCGTATCACGGCGCCGCCCTGGTTGCCTCGACGCACCGATACCAGTCCCTCCGTCTCCAGTATTCGCAGCGCCTCCCGCAGCGACACTAGGCTGACATTGAAGCTCTTGCCGAGCACGGCCTGTGGGGGAAGCAAGTCGCCGTCGGCCAGTTCGCCGTCCAAGATCTGGCGGCGTAATTCGTGGGCGACTACTTCGGCGATTCGCGGTGAGGCCATTCGCGGCGCAGTTCCGCGGTCTACCCCAATCGTCATCCTGGACTGCCCATCCGCGGCGGTTCGGTTGCTCGGTGGTCGCCGCCGTCCACCTCGCGCAGGGCACACAACTATCGGCACGTCAGTAAAAAGCTATCATTATTAAGATTACCAAATAGCTGCCCCGGTCATTGGCCGCCCTCAGGACGCACGGTCGCAGACGTTACAAATTTCGTTCGATCTGTCTTTTATTGCTATGTTAGCGCTATAGGTCTAACGGGCCCCGTCTGGAAAGGTGGTGCGATGTCAGAGGTGGCACAGCGCTTCCCGTTCTCGAACTACCCGAAGGGGTGGTTCCAAGTGGCGTACAGCCGTGACGTAGCCGAGCAAGAAGTCATCTCGCTGCACTACTTCGGTCGCCAATTAGTCTGTTATAGAGGGGAATCGGGAAGTGCCTACGTGCTCGACGCCTACTGTCCGCACCTGGGCGCGGACATCTCGGCCGGAGGAACGGTGCGGGCGGACTGCGTGATCTGCCCGTTCCACGGCTGGACGTTCAACGGCAAGGGGGCCAATGTCGAAATCCCGTATACGAAGGCACCCAACCGGGTGGCGAAACTGCGGGCGTGGCCGACGGTTGAGAGGGCGGGGATGGTCTTCGTCTGGCATTCGCCCGAGGCCGGTGACCCCGAGTGGGAACTGCCGACGGTCCCCGAGGCCGAAGACGCCGCATTCGCGTTTCACGCGCCTGAGTCAGCCCGCTGGAAGTTTCGATCGCATCCGCAGGAAGTGTTCGAGAACACGGTTGACATCGCGCATTTCGCGACCGTTCACGGTGTCTCGGACTTCGGTAGTCTCAACGTTGAACACGATGGACACCTCTTTCGTGCGGTCGCCGAGGTCAACTTCGAGACCCCCCGGGGCCCGGTTTCGGGCGCGGTGGATTCTGAACTGTTCGGCATCGGCATCGACGTCGTGCGGCACCGAGGATTGGGCCGGTCGTGCACCCTGCTGACAGTCACGCCCATCGACGGTGAATACGTTGACGCGCGGTACACCTTCTTCGTCGCCCTTGACCCGGAGACCGGTGACAAATCCCGTATGGGTCTGGGATTCGCGCGCGATTTCTGCACGCAGATCGAGCAGGACATCCCCATCTGGGAGGCAAAGATATACCGTGACAAGCCGGCTCTTGCCCGCGGTGAGTCGGCGATCACCGAATTTCGGCGCTGGGCCGAGCGCTCCTACGCCGAGTCGGCCGGTATGCGGTGAAAGTTCCTTCCTACGAACAGATATTCGTTGGTGGACGGTGGCAGGACGCAACCGGTGGAGGCCGCATCGACGTGGTGTCGCCGCACACCCAGGAGGTCCTCGCCCACGCCGCGGCCGGCAGTGGTCCCGACGTCGACGCGGCCGTTCGCGCGGCACGCACAGCGTTCGACGAGGGTCCATGGCCACGGCTGAGCCACGCCGAACGGATCGCGGCGGTTGAGAGACTGGCCGGTGTGTACTCGACCCACATCGATGACATGGCGGATCTGATCACCGCCGAAATGGGTTCGCCAACGAGCTTCAGCCGACTCGGACAGGCCGCCGGCGCGGCATCGATGATGCACCTCGCGACGCAAACCGCGCGACACTTCCCGTGGACTGAGCGCCGCACGGGCGTTCTCGGCGACGTGCATCTGCGCCGGATGCCAGTAGGCGTGGTGGGGATCATCATCCCCTGGAACGTGCCCCAGAACCTGCTGATGCCCAAGCTGATTCCCGCGCTCATTGCCGGATGCACCGTGGTGATCAAGCCCGCCCCGGAGACGCCTCTAGACACGCTGTGGGTTGCGCAGATGACCGAGCAGATCGGCCTGCCTGAGGGTGTTGTCTCGGTGGTACCCGGCGGCCGTGCGGTAGGCGAGGAGTTGGTACGCCACCCTGGCGTCGACAAGATCGCCTTCACTGGAAATACCGTGACCGGACAGCGCATCGCGTCGCTGTGCGGGGAACAGCTCAAGCGATACAGCCTCGAACTCGGCGGCAAATCTGCCGCCATCATTCTGGATGACGCGCACATCGGGAAGACAGTCGCCGGCCTCAAGATGGCCAGCCTGATGAACAATGGTCAGGCGTGTGTGGCTCAGACTCGGCTTCTGGTGAGCGAGCGCAAGCATGACGAGTTCGTCGACGCGCTGGCCGACCTGATGTCGGAGCTGGTGGTGGGGGACCCGTTTAACTCCGAGACTGATATCGGCCCCCTGGTTACCCAACGTCAGCAACACCGCGTGCAGGAGTACATTCGTGCCGGCGTTGCCGAGGGCGCGAAACTGGTTGTTGGCGGCGACGATTCACCGAGGGAGCGGGGTTGGTACGTCCGACCGACATTGTTCGCCGACGCCACCAACGAGATGAAGATCGCGCGCGAAGAAATCTTCGGACCCGTGCTCACGGTCATCAAGTACACCGATGAACGGGACGCCATCCGCATCGCGAACGACAGTGACTACGGCCTGGCTGGTTCGGTGTGGACCAACGATGTCGCGCACGGACTGGAGATTTCCGGTCAGGTGCGCACCGGCACCTACGGTATCAACATGTACATGCTCGACATCTCCTGTCCGTTCGGCGGATTCAAGCATTCCGGAATTGGGCGCGAGTTCGCCGAGGAGGGTCTGGCCGAGTACACCGAGCTGCAGTCGGTGGTCAGCGCGGGCAAGCTGCCTGCTTTGGATAACGTTCGATAGCGCGTGTCTACTCTGGCATTAGCCACGACGTGGTCTGCCGTTGCGCACAGTTGGACGCAAACGCGTGCCGGGTACTCCTGGTTCGTTAGTTCGCTTGGACAATTGTCGGCTGGTCTGCGCTGACCTGCTGAAGATCAGCTCCTCCGTCGAGCGGATACCAGGGTGCGCGGCATCGAAAGTATTCCGTTTCGTCTGTTGCCGGTGAGCGTTCTACCCTTTCCAGCGCATGCTTTTTAAACCGCCGCGCTGCCGGACTCAGCGTGTGCTGTACAGGTTGGAATTGACGCTCGGACAACAGCTTTCCGTCACCCCAGACGGTGACCTCAGTCGTGGGGCACCGCATCAATTCCTGGACCTCGATGTTGAGCGGACTCTCCGGTGCCAACAAGTCGCTCTGAATCGCGAGGCTGGCAGGTTGTGCCTCGGACAATTCCGCAAGCCACGATGTGTAAATCGAGGTCGGCCTGACTCCGAGGATCACTAGCGGAGTGAGATCACAAGGCGAAGTGGTCCACGCAGATACCCGCCAGCCGGCCCGGACCCGGTCGAAGATCCACCCGCCAGCGGAGTGCACGATGTCTGCGACGTCGTCCGCGATGACAGCGACGGTGCAATCCATCGCCCCGAGCGAGCGCGAGAGTCTCGCGCACTTGCTGTCGGCACCGAATTCCGAGTCGACACCGTCCACCTCGAAGTGCTTCATCGCCGAAACCCCTGCGCGGCAGGGAAGCCACGGAGTCCATCCTCGTGCAGAGACCGTAGGTCGACGCGGCTTATAAGGCTGTCAGGTAACAGAGTACGACTCATGACGGTCGGCATCGTGCGACCACCTCCCAAGACGATAGTGTGACACTTCATGGCTCAGATGTAAACACATAACAAAGTGTTGGCCGGGACGAGCGCGGTATGTTTGCGCGACCCTGACTGCACATGTTTCACGAGCCACGCGCCGAGGCCGCGTTGGGCCTAAAGAGTTGTCTAGAAGTCTGATTGAAGGATCAGGCACCGTTCGCACGGTGCCGCAACAGTTGGCCGGCGTGGCGCGGAAGAAGGACGTCCGGCGGAGCGCTGTCCGAGATCGCAAGGACGTCCATCGCCGGTACTGTTTTACATTCGCGGTGACAAACGTTATCGGCGGCGCGCTGCAGTTGGGCCTGGCCGCTTCCCGCGTCCGGCTGGCGCGGGTAGTTACAAGAGCCCCTAACCCTGCATCGGAGACAACCCCCGTCGCCTCGTGAGGACGCCCCGGCGGTCGTTGCAACGGATCGACTCCGCGCCACGAGTTCGAGCTTCCGCGAATGATGTCCCGTCGCCGAGAAAAGTTGAGGCTCAACAGGTTGGCGGACAGCAACGGGTCGACCGTGTGAGAGTTCGCGGAGTGGGTATAGCGGCGAGGTGTAAGTCCGGCTGCGGATGACATTCGGCTGGGCGACGTCTGAAAGGTTCGTCGAGTGACGCCTCAACCGGTGCCCGAAGATTTGCGCGAGTTGGCTGCCGCCCACGGGGTAGCGACCAGTTATCGCAACGAGCGACGCGAGCTGGTCGAGGTCGACCTCGATGTGGTCGTGAAAGTGCTTGGGCTACTGGAGGTTGACGCACGCAGCCAGACTGATCGGCGCCGCGAGCTAGCCCGCCTCACCAAGAACGGTCGGGTCGATCGTCTCGCGCCGACAATAGCGGTGCGGGTCGGTGGGCATGCGCGGGCGATACCCGGTGCGGCCCTGCTGGTAGCCGAAGACGGCGTCGAGACGGCCCTGCGCGGGGAGGTGCCCGGTGACCTGTCGCCTGGTTGGTACCGGCTTCACACCAGCGACGGCCAAGAAGCCACACTGGTGGCCGCCCCGCCGCGGCTGCGGACGCCGCCGGCCACCTGGGGTTGGATGTTGCAGCTCTACGCACTTCGCTCGGCCGGTTCGTGGGGCGTGGGTGATCTGCGAGACCTGCGGGAGTTCATAGATTGGACCGCCGCCGAGCACCATGCCGGCGCGGTCCTACTGAATCCGCTGCACGCCCCCGGTCCGACGCATCCGGTGCAGCCGTCGCCCTACACGCCCTCGAGCCGGCGCTTCGCCAATCCACTTGCGCTGCGCATCGAGGATCTCGAGGCCTACCGTCGGGCCGATCCCGAGACCCGCGCGGAAGTGGACGCGTTGCGGGTTTCGGCAAGCACCGAGCGCATCGACTACGACCTCGTCTGGTCTGCGAAACGGGCGGCGCTGGAATTGCTTTGGCGCGCCGAGGGTCGGCCATCCGGCGACGGCGGCTCGCCACTACCGGGACTAGCTGACTGGGCCACGTACTGCGCACTGGCCGAAGGCCATGGGGGCCGCTGGAGCCGCTGGCCCGAGCCGCTGCGTGACGTCGCTGGGCCGGCGGTGGCTGCGGCGCGCCGGGAGCTGGCGCCACGGGTCGCATTCCACTCGTGGATTCAACACCGGTGTAGCGAGCAGTTGGTCGGCGTTCGGGACGCCGCGCACGCCGCTGGCATGGCCTTGGGGGTGATACACGACCTCGCGGTGGGGGTCGACGCCGACGGCGCTGATGCGTGGGCTTTGGCCGACGTGCTGGCCACCGGGGTGACGGTCGGGGCGCCGCCCGACAACTACACCCCGCCCGGCCAGGACTGGGGGCTGCCACCGTGGCGTCCGGACCGCCTCGCCGCCACCGGCTACGGCGCGCTACGCGACATGCTGGCCGCTGTGCTTGCTCACGCGGACGGTCTGCGGATCGACCACGTCGCCGGCTTGTGGCGGTTGTGGTGGATCCCACCGGGGGACGGCCCTGATCGCGGCACCTACGTGCACTACGACTCCGACGTAATGCTGGCCGTGTTAGCGCTAGCTGCACACCAGGCGCGCGCGATCGTGATCGGCGAGGACCTGGGCACCGTGGAACCGGAGGTCACCCAGGCGCTGGCGGACAACGCCATGCTCGGATGCGCCGTGTCCTGGTTCGTCCGCGACGAGGCCGCGCCCGACCAACCGCTGCTGCCGCCTGCCAAGTGGCCGCAGCGCGCAGCCGCGAGCATCTCCACCCACGACTTACCCACCGCTGCGGGATTTCTGCGGGGCGATCACGTGCGTGCGCGCGCTGATCGCGGCCTCCTCGACGACGTGCCGGCCGAGTTGGCCGCCGCCGAGCGGGAACGAACCGAGCTGCTGGCATTGCTGGGCTCCGAAGGTCTGCTGCCGCCGACTGACAACGGGTCCGAGCCGGACGAAGCTACGATCATCGCGGCCATGCATCGGTTGCTCGCCGCAACGCCGAGCCGGTTGAAATTGGTCTCGCCGTTGGACGTTCTCGCCGAACCTCGACAACCCAACCTGCCCGGCACTGTCGACGAATACCCTAACTGGCGAATCCCGCTGCCGCACAGCCTGGAACAGCTACGCACGGACCCACGGGTAGCCGCGATGGTCGCCGCATTCCAGGACAGTCACCACCGGTAGCTGCAAGCCGCTTCGCGGGCGATTCGCAGGGCTCGCGCGTCGGCGATTCTGCAAAAGCGGCGACAAACGTCAGATTCGGTGTGCGCACCGCGGTACGGCTTAGGTCATCGTGCCCAGAGGTCTACTCCGCGAGGAAATGTCGAGCCGATAAACTCGTCTGGCCGGGGTATCCCCTGGGGATGCATTCAATTCGCACCGGATCAGGCAAACCGCTCCTACTCGTCCACGGCATCTCCAACCTGCACAACTGGGACCTCGTCGTGCCTGCCCTGGCCCGCGAACGCACGGTGATCGCCATCGACCTTCCCGGCTTCGGCGAAAGCCCACCCCTGACCAGTGAAGTCTCCATCGCCTCCCTCACCGATGCCGTCGAGAATTTCATCGCGGAGCAGGATCTCGGCGGCGTCGACGTGGTCGGTAGTTCGATGGGCGCTCGCATAGTGCTTGACTTGGCCCGCCGCGGTCATGCCGGTGACGTAGTCGCGCTCGATCCGGGAGGATTCTGGTCCGACCGGCAGGTCAAGATCTTCGGCGCCACCGTGGGCCCGTCGCTCGCCTTGGTCAAGCGCATTCAACCGCTTCTGCCCGCCCTGACCAAGAGCGCCGTCGGGCGCACCGCGCTGCTGCTGCAGTTCTCCGCCAAACCGTGGCGACTCCCCGCGGATCTGGTGCTGGGGGAACTGCGCAACTTCAACAGCTCTCCGAGCCTGAACGACGCGGTGCGAGCGCTGGTGCACGGGCCCAAACAGCAAGGTGCACCGGCAGGTTCGTTGAAGGGGCGGGTCACGATCGGCTGGGGTCGCAACGACCGCGTGACCCTGCCGAGCGAAGCCGACACCGCGATGCGAGCCTTTCCCGACGCCTCCCTGCACTGGTTCTCCGACTGTGGCCACTTCCCCCACTGGGACCGGCCCGAGGAGACTGTGCGGCTGATCCTCGGAGCCACCGGGTAACCCGCGAGCAGGCAGAGGCTCTCGCCCGAGACGGATGTCAGCCTGAGGCGGCGGGTGCGGCCGAACGAGGAAATCGTCTGAACTGGACTTATGCAGCGAAGATCAGCAAGGTCCGGCGACACGCCGAGTCCGTGCGCGGATTGACTAGGCTTCGGTGAACAAGCAACAACTCCCGGCACGTAGCCAACGGGGAACGATTGCTACGCCGGACCCCGCGATCGAGCAGCAAACATTATGCTTGTGCGGCCGCAGCATGGGTACTCATCTGAGCGCGATGACAGAGATGTCCCACCGAAGCACGGAAGACATCGATCCTTTCGTGCGCGTTTACGGGACGCGGGTCCACAATCTACGAGGTGTCGACGTAGTAGCGCCGCGTGATGCGCTGGTCGCATTTACCGGGATCTCCGGGTCCGGCAAATCGTCGTTGGCGTTCGGGACCATCTATGCCGAGGCCCAGCGCCGCTACTTTGAATCGGTCGCTCCGTACGCGCGTCGCCTGCTCTTGCCAACCGGCGCGCCGAAGGTAGATGACATCACCGGGCTACCGCCCGCTGTCGCATTGCAGCAGCGCCGGGGTTCGGCGACGTCGCGGTCGACGGTCGGTACCATCACCACCCTGTCGAATCTGCTGAGGATGCTGTTCTCCCGCGCCGGAACCTACCCGCCGGGGGCCACGGAGCGACTGGACTCCGATGCGTTCTCCCCGAACACCGCGGTTGGGGCCTGCCCCGAGTGCCACGGGCTGGGGCGGATCCATCGGGTGACCGAAGAGACACTGGTACCCGACCCGTCGCTGACCATCCGCGAAGGCGCCGTTGCCGCCTGGCCGGGTGCGTGGCAGGGCCAAAACCTACGCGACATTCTCGTCACGCTGGGGTACGACATCGACAAGCCGTGGCGAAAACTTGCTAAGCGTCAACGCAATTGGATTCTGTTCACCGACGAGCAACCAACAGTCGAAATCGATCCGGGCCAGCATCCCGTGCAGGCCGACTATTACTACAACGGCACGTTCTCCAGCGCCGAACGCCACGTCCGCCACACGCTGGCCAACTCCCACAGCGCGATGATGCGTCGCCGCGTGCTGCAATTCGTCGACAGCGTCGAGTGCCCACTATGTGACGGTTCCGGGCTGCGGCCGGAGGCGTTGCAAGTGACTTTCGCCGGGCAAACCATCGCCGACTACGTGGCGATGCCGTTGGCCGACCTCGCTGACACGTTGCGCCCGACGGCTTCTCGGACCGATGCCGCCGCCGCGTACGAGTCCACGGAATCCGGTGAGCTGACGGAAGTGGCGACCATGATCGCCGCCGACCTCGTCGCACGCCTGCAGATACTCATCGATCTCGGCCTCGGCTATCTCACGTTGAATCGTCGCACTCCGACGGTGTCACCAGGTGAACTGCAGCGGTTGCGGCTGGCCACTCAACTGCGCGCCGGCTTGTTCGGCGTGCTCTATGTGCTCGACGAGCCGTCCGCTGGACTGCACCCCGCGGACGCCGAACCGCTACTGGACGTGCTTGATCGCCTGCGGCGCGCGG
The DNA here is from genome assembly GCF_965277065.1 of Mycobacterium sp. Lineage (GTDB taxonomy): Bacteria > Actinomycetota > Actinomycetes > Mycobacteriales > Mycobacteriaceae > Mycobacterium. The sequence continues at coordinate 1,825,955 of NZ_CBDIBT010000019.1, read as the reverse complement.
GCAATTCGTTGTTCGTAGTCGAGCACGATATGGACGTGGTACGCCGTGCCGATTGGATCATCGATGTCGGACCGGGGGCGGGAGAGTTTGGCGGAAAGGTGCTTTACAGCGGGCCGGTGCCAGGGCTCGTCGACATCGAGGAGTCGGTCACTCGTAGATACCTCTTCGAGGAGGCCGGGCCGCCGTCTCGTCAGCCCCGCACGCAGTCCGGGCGGCTGCAGCTGCGCGGAATCTGCTTCCACAATTTAAGAGACCTCGACGTGGACCTGCCACTTGGCGTCTACACCGCCGTCACCGGCGTGTCCGGTTCCGGCAAGTCGACGCTCGTCGTCAAGGTCCTCGGCGATGTCGTGAACCGCCACCTCGGCACCAGACGCGGTGTCGAGCCGGCCGAATCCGACGACAACGAAGCCGACACCGGGATCCTCGATCTCGATCACGACGCGAGCGCCGGCGTGACGGCAGCAGGGGTCGAGCAGATCAACCGGCTGGTATCCGTCGACCAGCGCCCGATCGGACGCACCCCGCGCTCGACGCTGGCGACCTATACCGGCTTGTTCGACGCCGTGCGCCGCGAATTCGCTGCGACCTCAAAGGCGCGGAGGCGCGGGTGGACGGCGGGCAGGTTTTCGTTCAACGTGGCCGAAGGCCGCTGCCCGACCTGTCAGGGAGAGGGATTCGTATCGGTCGAATTATTGTTCCTGCCAGGCACATACGCCACTTGTCCGGCGTGCCACGGAGCGCGTTACTCCGACGAGACACTCGAGGTGCGCTATCGCGACCACACGATCGCCGACGTCCTTGCGATGACCGTCGACGAGGCCTCGGAGTTTCTGGCCGACGTCGCCAACGCAGTGCGGAGTCTGACCACACTGAAGATGGTCGGACTCGGATATCTCCGTCTCGGACAACCTGCGACCGAGCTGTCAGGCGGCGAGGCGCAGCGGATCAAACTCGCCTCCGAACTGCAGAGACCCCAACGGGGGCATACGCTCTATGTCCTCGACGAGCCAACCACCGGGCTTCACCCTGCCGACGTCGATCTGCTCGACCGGCAACTGCACCGCCTGGTCGACGCGGGCAATACCGTCGTGGTGGCCGAACACGACATGCGGATGGTTGCGGGTGCGGACTGGGTGATCGACCTGGGACCGGGAGCCGGCAGCGACGGCGGCCGGGTCGTTGCGGCGGGACCGCCAAAGAAGGTGGCAGGTGCGAAACACAGCCGTACGGCGCCTTACCTGGCAAAGCAGTTGGCGCCGCCTGCTACTCGATGAAGAAGTTGCGAAGATCAGCAAACTGAAAATGTCTGTCTGACAACACATCGGCGATGACGGTCGCGATGTCTGCTTTCGAGGACGAAGTACGCGCAAAATATGCCGCAGGACAACGTTAAAGACAATGCGGACACCTTAAACACATAACGGTAGACGACGGAAACGTACCCGGGACGACCGTGAGTAAACGGTGGCGGCGATTCGATCCGCTAACGACGGCGGCCCGAATCGGTTGGGAGGGGCCATAACGCAGCCGCATGATGATTGTCGGGAATCGGTAGATAACGAAAAATGCTGTAGCACAACATGTAAGAACCCATACAGGTTCACGGAACCAGCGGTAACCGCTTAGGGAGGCAATAGCAGCTGCTACGTGCGGGGTGCGCCACCCTCGTGAACCGGACGCGGGCGCGCGACACGACCACGGTTGCCGATCGTGTGAGGTTCATACCGTCACCGGGTGGGTACGCGCCACTACACATTTGCGCCAGTCGGCGAATCTGGGAGCGGAGACGGCTAATGGGGATAACCAACCGCCTGGATGAGTTGCAGCGGCGCCATCCCGTGCTCGGGTTTCCGCTGGCGGTGCTTTACAAGTACATCGACGATCAGGGCAGCTATCTGTCGGCGTTGATCGCCTACTACGCGTTCGTCTCGCTGTTTCCGTTGCTGCTCTTGTCGTCGACGGTCTTGGGCTGGGTGCTGGTCGGTCATCCGGCTGTGCACGATCAAGTGCTGCATTCGGCGTTGAGTCAGTTTCCGGTGATCGGGTCGCAACTTGGGCAACCCAAACAGCTCAGCGGCGGCATCACCGGGGTGGTCGTCGGGGTACTAGGCGCGCTGTACGGGGGTCTCGGGGTCGGCCAAGCCCTGCAAAACGCCATGAACACGCTCTGGGCGGTCCCGAAGAACAAACGGCCCGATCCCTTCGTGGCGCGGGGACGCAGCCTGCTGCTGCTGGTCACCGTCGGCGGAGCGTTGCTGGGCACCACGGTGCTTTCGGCGATCAGCGGCGGGGCGGGGGCGTTCGGCGCCGTGGTCAAGGTGGCGGTCCTGGCGGCGTCGATCGCGGTGAACGCGGCGGCGTTCCTTTTCGCGTTCCGCGTTAGCACCGATCGGGAATTGTCGGTCAGACAGGTCGCGCCGGGAGCGGTGATCGCCGCGCTGGGCTGGCAGCTCTTGCAGTCCTTCGGCGCCGTGTACGTCGGGCACGTTGTCAAGAGTGCGAGCGCCACCAACGGGGTGTTCGCGTTGGTGTTGGGGATGCTGGCGTTTCTGTACCTGACCGCCACCGTGGTGGTGCTGTGCGTGGAGATCAACGTGGTGCGGGTTGATCGGTTGCATCCGCGGGCATTGTTGACCCCGTTCACCGATGATGTCGACCTCACCGATGCCGACCGCCAGGCGTACACCGATCAGGCCACAGCTCAACGCAGCATTGGCTTCCAAGACATCGACGTCACTTTCGGCGCCCCGCCCAACCGGGACAAGGAGTCCCAGGATGACGACGACACCTCTGCCGGTCCGGAATCATCCCGACAGCCCCAGACACCGCCGACGGTGAGATGAATACGCTAATGCTCACCAGCGACAATCTCTACCTACCGTTTCCGCCGCCGCCCGGTCAACTCCCATAGCCTTTTCTCATTCATCGGCACGACCTTCAGCACCGACGGATCACCGAAACCGGTTGCCACAATTTGCATTACGAGTCTTCCGTGGATTCTGGCAGCATCTTGGGCGTCCGGTTCTGCTGCAGCTTGATTCCGTCCGGCGTCACGGGCGTGTAGAGGTTGATCAACGACCCTTCAGGGTCGCGGATCAGGACCGAAACGTTGCCCCACGGCATCGTGGTAGGCGCCTGCACAACGTCGAGATCGTCGAACTCGGTCTTTAGGATGGCGTAGAGGGCCTCGGTGTCCTCTACCAGGAATTCGACGATCGCGGTGTTGTTGGCGCCTGCGCGCGGCCGATTTTCGCTGATGAACGCGACTCGGTCAGGGCCGCTCAGGGCAAACGTGGCCGACGGTGTGACCAGCTCGACGAAGTCGTCGGTCAGATATTGCGGGGTCGCGCCCGTAAGGACCGCGTAGAACCGGACGAGACGCGGGAGGTCATCGGTGATGACGCGGACAGAAGCAAGTTGGACTGTGTTTAATTTCGGCATGGGCGCCACGCTAAGCCAATCAGGTGCGGGCCACCGGGGCCGTCGCAATGATGGTGCCATCGGCCGCACTGCCCGGCACTGACAAACTTGATCGTTTGGCCACAGTCTCCTCCACAACTAACTAATTTCGGAAAACTGAATCACGCGGTCATTGAAGCGGTGGACGGCATCGTGCCCGAGCATCCGCTGTAACGCAGGCACATTCACGCCGGCCGAACCGCCAGCGACACGCAATTGCGCGTCAGAAGCTAAGCCTCGGGCAGCCACCTGACAGCGGCCTCGCCGCTGCTGTCGGGACTCGAATTAAAGGCGAGTGGCGTCAGCGGTGCCCCATGCCGGACAGCGTCGATAACGTGTTCAAACTCGGCCACATGCTTGGTTGTCATGCGGACGCCGGCGCCGATCACGATGCAGTCGTAAGACTGGCGTGCGAGGCGGTCCAGAATGTCGCCACGCAACGTTTCGTCTGCCCGGATTGGTAGATGCTCCGCTTCCCAACCCCGGTCATGCATCAGCTGCAAGTCCCTTTTTATGCCTTCGGCGATCAGGTTCTCGTTCAAGCCCGGCGGCATGGCCGGGTCGGTGAAATCGACTGCATCGGGCGCATATCCGATCACTAAGACGCGCGTCATCCTGTCCTCTCGTCATGGTCGAGATGCTGTCCGGAACAGCGCTGATTTCGAAGGCTTTCAGCCAGAAGCCACAGAGGTCATTCTCGGCACTGGTGGGGCCGAACCGCAAAGTTTCTAAGAACAGACTTGGGGGCAACGCGGTCATTCGCGGCAGTCAGCGGAGGCGACACTCGGGTGCGCTTCAGCCGAAGGGGGTTCGACGGCCCTCTCGGACGTAGCGGCCGGCGTTGATGATGTGGTCGTCGCTGTGGGCGGCTGTCCGCTTCGTGAGGTGCCCGAACATTTGGATGCCGAACCCGCCATCGAGGTCGTCGACAATCCGCTTCTTCCACGGCCGCCGGAGGATCTGCGTGGTCAAACGCCGAATCGTGCGCGGCTGTTTCATGATGTGGTCGGCGATAGCGTACGCGCGGGTGACGAGGTGCTTCCGGGGCAGGATTTCGTTGACCATGCCGTAGTCCAACGCGGCGCGTGCATCGATGGACTCGCCGGTCAGCAGGGCATACGCCGCCCGCTTGACGCCCAGCAGCTCCTGGAAACAGCTGTGAACGCCGTCGCCGGGGATCGAGCCGATGCCGTAATGCAGGTCGTAAATGTGCGCATCTTCGGACATCAGGGTCAAGTCGCACATGAGCAAGAGTTCAGAGTGGTACCCGTCGCCGTTGATCAGGCCGATGGTCGGAATCTGCAGATCGTTGATCAGGCTGCTCACGTTGGTGCGGCCGTCCTTGTAGGCGTACTCGTATGCCCAGTATTCAAGGTCGTTTTCCTCGATTTCGAATCCTTGTGGGTCTGAACCCATCATCCAGTCGCGCCCCGAGCCGGTGAGGATGAGCACCTCGTTTTCGGGATCCGCGCCGACGGTTTTGAGGAACTGGCCGAGGGCCCGGTGGTTTTGCACGCTCAGTTTGATCGAGTCGCCGTGCGTGTGGGCTTGGGCGAGCAGCACTCCGTCGTCGCGGCGGTCGAGGATGAAGAAATCCTTGAACTGTTCCCGGTACTCTTCGAACGTCGGGGTGGACAGAAATTCTTGTAATGACACGGTTTTCATCTCCAGTATGTAGGTGGTGTCGTTACGGTTGGTGTCGGTCACCACCGGCGCGGCGCCTGGTGACCTCAGCGATGCAGGCCCAGTCCAAGTCCTCGCCGACGTCCTCGACGGCTTCCTCGAAGATCCCTCGCAGCACCGCGCCGGTGGGCAGATTGACGCTCAGTTCCTCAGCGAGGCCGAGGGCCAACCGAAGGTCTTTGAGTCCGAGCCTGCTGGTGAAGCCGGGTGGTGTGTAATTGCTCGTGGCGATCGCGTGGCCGTACCCGCGGTAGACCGGTCCCGGAAAGACCGAATCGTTGATCACCTCGATGAACTGCTCAGTGTTCAGACCTTGCCGTTCGAGCATGGTGACCGACTCTGCAAGTGCCTGTAATGCATGGACGATGAGGTAATTGACGGAGACCTTCACGGCGAGAGCCGACGCTGGAGACGGCCCGAAATCCCAAACCCGCCGGCCGATCGCTTCAAGCAGCGGAGTCACGACGGTCCGCCCCTCTGGCTCGCCCGATGCCAAAATGGTGACCTTGCCGGCAACCACCACCTCCGGGCGGCCAAGGACGGGTGCGCTGACATACCGGGTGCCGTTTTCTCGTGCCATCGAGGCGAAGTCGAGCGCGGTGGCGGGGCTGATCGTGGCGTGGTTGACGTGGATACACCCTTCCGGTGCAGCGTTGAGCCGCTCGGGGGTGAAAACCTGGCGGACCGCATCGTCGTTGGACAGCATCGAGAAGACCACGCCGGTTGCGATGGCGTCTTCTGGGTCCTCGCCGCGGGCCGCGCCGCGTTCCACGAGCGCATCGACCTTGCGTGCCGTCCGCGCCCACACCGTCACGTCGTAGCCGGCCTCGATCAGCTGCACCGCCATGGCAGATCCCATGTTCCCGAGACCAATAAAGCCGACACGCCGTGGCCCGTCGATCCCGGGTCCTCCAGTGGTGTTGTCGTTCAACGCTTCTCCTTCATAGGCAATGGATCACTCGGGTCTGCCTGAGTTGGCTTATGTCGAGTGCTGGTGTACGACGACGGACAAGGCGCGGACGATCTCCGTCGTAGGGTTGCGGTAGTGATGCGGCGTTGTCGGGTCGAAGGCCAGGGAATCTCCTTCAAGGAGACGGAAGGTGTCGAATCCGATGACGGCTTCGAGTTCACCGTGCAGGACATAGAGGTATTCGCGGCCGTCGTGTCGGACGGCCTGCCCGCTGTCGGAGGACTGCCCGCCGGGGGCGTAGACGACCTCGAGGAAGTCCACCTTGCTGTCGTGGGTGGGGGTGAGGCGTTCCCAGCGAACACCCGACGAAAGCTCAATGGTGCGGCGATCATTCGCCCGCTGCACGATGCCCGCCCCGTCGGGACCCGTCGCTCGGCCCCACGAGCCCGTGTCCGGAGTTGCGGCGCCGTTTCTCGCGGAGCCCGGGTGATCGGCACCGTTATGCGCCATGCTTACCGGTTCTGCCGAGGCGGCCCCTTCACTGCTGAATAAGGAATCCAGCGTGATGCCCAGTTCGTTGGCCAGTTCATAGACCACGCGGGCGGACGGCGCGGTCATTCCGCGCTCCACCTGGGAGACGAGACTCGGCGAGCACCCCGCCCGGGCGGCGAGTCCCCGCACCGACATACCTTGCGCGGTGCGGACCTGGCGGATCCGTCCGCCGAGATCGTTCGTCGGTGCGCTTGCTGCGTGGACAGCTGGCTGATTATCCATGATCACTCCCATGTGTACTGTAACGTACAGATCGTACACAAAACGACACACTAGACTAGCGATCCGTCCTTAATTCGCCGGTATGCGCAGCTAAATCAAGGGCAAATCTGCTCAGCGACCATCGCGGTACCCAGCGCTTACAGTATACTAAACAACAGTGTCCAATATATTGAACACTCGGAATAAGAGGTGACAATGATGTTTGCTCCAGAGGCCGCCCTTGCTGTCAACCATGTCGGGGTGACGGTTCCCGACATTCATGCTGCGATCGACTGGTACCAGGCTGTCTTCGGCTTCCGGTGCATCATGGGTCCGCGTGAACTCGAAGTCACCGGACACGCCGAGGCGTCGTCGGTTTTCGGCGGCAGGTTTCGCCGCGCCTGGCAGGCCCACCTGCTCACCGGGAATTCGGTAGGAATCGAGCTGTTCCAGTTCATCGACCCGCCGACCCGCGGGCCCCGGCCGACGCAGGAGTCGCCGCCGTGGCTCGAGCGCGGGCTGTGGCATCTCTGCATCACCCACCCCGACGTTGCGGCCATGGTCGATCACATCGTCGATCACGGCGGCGCGCTACTCGCGCAGCCCAACCAATTCGTGCCCGGACGACCCTGGACGCTGGCCTACACCACCGACCCTTGGGGGACCGTGCTTGAGGTGATGAGCCACAGCTATGCCGAGGCGTTCAGCAACTGGCCCCAGCCCGGGCAGTTGACACCGCCAACGCTCGTGCCGAGGCCGCAGGGCGATGGCGATGCCGGTCCGCGCAAACGCGAATAACGCCGCCCTGGCCAACAGCAGTGACAAATCCAGGGCTGCCGTGAGAAGAGGCCATGGGCTGGCCGCTTTGACTGGGACTGTTATCCGATGCCCAGTAACAACGGCGACTTGGGGACCAGAACAACCGAACGGGTGCGCCTACCGCGGGCTCAGCGACGACCATGCTGGACGAGTATTCAACGACGGACAGGGTGTATGCCGTTCGCGGTCGCGGTTCCTCGGCCGCGCCTTGAGAAACCGTCCTGAGGGTGTCGCCCGGGCAGACCTCGAGGCGGGAAAACCGTTGTCGTTGCTGGGATTACTCGTCGGCGAGTGTTCGATGCGCAGTTCGATGCCCTGTTCGCGTTGCCGCAGGTCGACCAGCGGCGGCATCTCCCCGGCCATCGCAACAAACGACAGTCGTGTCATCAACTCCAGATCGATGCCCCCCGGCTTGGCGGGTGCGCTGTTGTGGTGCGCCCTTTTGACACTTGGCTAGTACTTAGAACACAGGCTGAGAAAGTCGCGATAAAATAGTCAGCGAGCTTATCGGCTCGGGATCGAGGGCGTCCGCTCACGTGTGACGCGATAGGCGGTACGGGTCGTGGCGGCGGCGACCTTCGGTGCAGGCGCGCACGGAACGACGCATCACCCATCGGGGAGAGAGTTCGCCAGCTTGATGACCGAACCTCGCGCTCACGGGTCTGGGATTGGCCTGCAACACGCATTGCTCAACTGAAGGACGGCGCCTGCGGACTGGCCGATCGGGGGACTAGGTGCGGCAGCACACGCGGGCCGGTGCTCGGATCCCCACGTTGCAGCGGCCGACCGAGGCCGCTTCACATGTGAAAACTTAAGAAACTTTACAGGTACTTCACACTTTGAACTAATCAGATGCTTAAGCTTAAGCCGTCAGTGACTGGCTCGGTGATTGGCAGAATCGCGCACCGTCCCGGGTGCGGCGAGGAGAGGAAGAATTATGGTCAACATCCGCAGGATCGCTCGGCTAGGCACGCTGGCAATCGGGTTGGGCATTGGGGCCGCATGGGCCCACATGCCGATCGCGTCGGCAGACACGTCCAACGACTGGTTGTCGTCGGTTGATGGTCTTCTCAGTGGTGCGTCACCGGCCGCCACGGTGACGGATTTCCAGGTCTCATTCAACGGGACAGATTTGTTCCCCACACTCGGCAACGAAGCCACCGCCACCACGGTGGCCGGCCAATACGGCCTGGCGATCGCCTACGGTGACGGCGCCAAGGCCACCGCCGAGGGTGGCACCGGCGACTACGCCCTGGCTGCAGGCACCCATGCTCTCGCCAATGCCGGATCGCTCACCGCCGGCGCCACGAACTTTAATTACGACTCGGCCGTCGACGTCGGCAACAATGCAGACCCCTCCAGCTACAACGGCGCAACCTTCGGCTCCTACGCCGGCGGCGGCAGCCTGATCGGCGGCATCGACAGCGGCACCACCGGCTCAAGCCACGACTCGGCGTACGACTTCGGCAACAACAACCCCATCAGTAGTACCGACGGCGGCAGCGGCGGCGCTTCCGCCGGCGACAGCGCGCTGATCGGAGAGGGGTCCACCGCCGGTAACGGTGACACCGCCTACGTCTACGGCAACATCACCGGATTCGGTGACGGCTCCGACTCGGTCGGCGGCAACAACGACTACGCCAACACGTTCGGCACCGAGACCGGCAACAGCCAGGGTGCGTTTGCGGGCTTTGGCAACAACAACTCCGCGATCGCCGACACCAACTACACCAAGGACTTCTCGAATGTCGAGGCGTCCCACGGCGACGGCAACTACGCCTACGTCTACGGCCCCGACAACAGCACCGCTGTCGCCGGCGGCTACGGCGGTGTCAACCTCGGCAACAACGACATCGCCTACGTCTCGGACCCCTTCAGTGGCACCACGGGCGCCGCCGACAACGCGGTGGCCGGCTCCACCAGTACCGTGGCCGGCAGTAATGACCTGGCCGAAGTCCTCCTCACGCACGGCGACGCCAGCGCTCTGGGCAACCTGATGTACGACATCGTCTCGCTGTTCGGTTCCACATCCGGCTCGTTCTAAGGGTCACCGTCCTCAGTGTGAACCGTGAAAGTCGTATGCCTGTGCCCGTCGGGACCAGGCGAACGCGGCGGCCAGCATCAGCAGCCCCAGGGTGACGACCCGTTTGGTGCCCAACCAGGCGACGACGAAACGCGGCTCCAGCTGAACGACTCGACGTTGACCATTCCGTCGGCGATCTGGTCAAACCGTTGGCCCCTGAAGAGCTTGCGGCCCGACCTGCCCGTCATCCCGGAATGCTCGCTGCGCGTGGTGGAAAGGGACCGCGACCGCCGGACGTATTTCGCCCCACCGGCATCTGGGTGGTCTCTATCATTGGGATGGCCTCCAGAATCAACTACGGTCGAGCTGTGTGCGTGGGGCCTTGCAGACGCCCCTGCGGGAGAGTGATAGGCCGATCATGGTCGACATCACCGAACCGGTCTTCGACGCGCACTTCCATGTCGTCGATCCGAGTTTCCCGCTGATAGCGAACGACGGCTACGTGCCCGACCCGTTCACCGTGACTGACTACTGCAGCAGCGTTGGGTCCCTGGGGGTCTCGGGCGGCGCAGTCGTCAGCGGCTCGTTTCAGGGTTTCGATCAGCAATACCTGGTCTGCGCACTGGAGGCCTTGGGTCCTGGCTACGTGGGGGTGACGCAGCTGCCAGTGGATGTGTCACCGGGGCGTATCCGTCAATTGGATGCTGCTGGCGTGAGGGCGGTGCGGTTCAACCTCTATCGTGGCGGGTCAGCGCCGGTGGGCGAGCTGGATACGCTGGCCCGGCGGGTCCACGAGGTGGCCGGGTGGCATAGCGAGTTGTACGTCGACGCTGCCGACCTGCCAGACCTTGCGCCGACATTGCAAGCCCTGCCGCAGGTCAGCATCGATCACCTGGGGATGTCCGATGACGTCACCGGTACCTTGCTGGATCTTGTGGCCGGTGGCGTGGTCGTCAAGGCCACGGGTTTCGGTCGGATCCACCACACAGATCCTGACGCGCTGATGGCCCACATCGTCAACGTGAACCCCTCCGGGTTGGTCTTCGGCACCGATCTGCCCTCGACTCGGGCCCGTACACCCTTTCAGCCCGGCGACATCCTTCGGGTGGCTGAGGCGGTCGGCGGCGAGCACGCGAGCAATGTCCTGTCCCACAACGCGCGCAGGCTCTACCGGCTCTGAGCCGACCGCTGGTGCACCGCTGAGTCATGCGTCAAGATCGCAGGTGGACGAAGGGGAGCCAGCATGTCGCCACGTGCCTATCAACGTCTGCGCGGAGCTCACCTCGATGCCGTGCAGGCCGCACTCGAGGATCATGTGGGCCGCCTCGAGTGGTCGGCGGCGCAGATTCGTCGGCACCAGGACCTTCGGTTGCGTGCCTTGCTCGGATACGCCCGCGAGCGTTCCGCGTTCTACGCCGAGCGGCTGCGAGGTCTGGACGTCGAGGCGGTGACGTCGGCCGATCTGTCGTCGATTCCGATGCTCACCAAGGTCCAGGCCCAAGGCGGCTGGGATGCGATCATCACGACGCCGGAGCTCGATCGCCACGGTGCCGAACGCGTACTGCGCGAGCAGAGCGGGTTTTCGTATACCCGGCACGACGAGCAGGTGTTCAGTTCCGGCGGCTCCAGCGGGGTGCGCGGGGTGTATGTCTGGGACTGGCAGTTCTTCGTCACCACCGCGTGCCTGGCGTGGCGCATGCAGGCCCGCGATGAACGGCGCACCAAGTCGACGCCGAATCCGCGGCTGGCGGTACTTGCCGCTGGTGGGCCTCCCCACGCCAGCACGCCGTTGTTCGACGTCCCCACCGTCGCGGGCATGGACACCGTCGTCGTCGAAGCGGGGGCCCCGTTCCCGGAGGTCCTGGCAGCGGTCGACCGATACGCTCCGACGCACCTGGTGGGCTACCCCAGCGTCATCGGTCGACTGGCTCGCGCGTCACTGGCCGGGGAAATTGGCATCCGCCCCGTGCGGGTGAGTACCAACTCAGAGCCGCTGTTGTCCGAGGATCGGGACGCGATCGTCAACGCCTGGCAGGTACCGCTGTACAACCTCTGGGGTTCAACGGAACTGGGCGTACAAGCGGTCGGATGCGGGTTAGGACCAGGGCTGCACGTCTGCGAGGACGAAGTGATCCTCGAACGGGTCGACCGCACCGGGTCACCCGTCGCGCCCGACGAACCAGCGGCCCGGACGCTGGCTACGGGCCTGTCCAACCGTACGTTCCCGTTCATCCGGTATGACCTCGGCGACGAGATCACCATGATGCCCGGGCCGTGCCCCTGCGGGAGCGCGTTCGCCCGGATCGGCGCCATCACCGGCCGCCGAGACGACGACTTCGTCTACGGCTCACACACGGTCCCCGCCAGTGCCTTTCGCCACGTTCTGGGCACTGACGCGCGCATCGTCGAATACCAGGTCCTGCAGACCGAGGGCGGGGCAGAGGTACTGGTCGTCGCCGACGCCGACCTGCAACCACTGGTCCCCGCGTTGGTCGCGGCGATGCAGCGCCACGGCGTAACGGACCCCGCCGTCACGTTACGCACCGTCCAGACCTTGGGCCGTCATCAAAGCAGCGGCAAACTCAAACGTTTCGTAGCACTCCCGGCACGCTGACGCGCCGAGCTCTCAGATCGCCGTCGAGATGTTCCAGGCCTCGGTACTCACGGTTCTCACCGCGGCAGCGGCGGTCGCGTGAGAACGGGTTTGACGTGTGGCTCGAGCAGAACGTCGGGTGCACTATCCCATTCGTGTGTGGTCGCAAAGATTTGGGGGTGGAGTCGGTTTCGCTCCAGCAGCGACAGGACGTGCTGCACGTGCGGTGTGATGCTGACGAATCCGGTCGAGAAGGTGACGTCGCGCTGATACATCTCCCATACCGGCATCCGCACGTCTTGAAAGAACATGCCGATGTTGGACAGGTGCCCACCCGGGGTCAGACACCGGATTGCGTCGGCGAGTCGTTTGGGTTCAGCGGTGGCCGACAGCACGATCGGAAACGCGCTGTGGTGACGGGCAGGATCGATCGCCGGATAGGCGGCAGCACCCAGTTGCGCGGCGAGCTCGCGCCGCTCTTCGTCTGGGTCGACGAAGGCGACACCGGCAGCCCCCAGTGCCAGCGCCTGGTCGACGGCGAACAGACCCAGGCTGGGCAGACTGCTCACCACCAGCACCGCAGCTGCGGGGTGGCGGGACAAGCCCCGCCAGGCGGCGACGTAAGCGTCGGTGAGGTTGTCGCTGGCGCTGGCAGCCCGGACCGGTTCGATGGTGTCCGGCAGGCGGGTCAGCATCCCGTCCGCGAAGGGCACTTTGACCTCATCGGAGAACAGCCCACCCCAATGCCCGGCGATCGGCGCCCCGTAACCGGAGAGCCCCGGCACGGTCGAGCACGCGGTCGGTAAACCTTGTCGACACTGAGCGCATACGCCGCACGAAATATGCCAGGGCACGACGCAGATGTCGCTGGGAACGAAGTGTCGCACCGCCGCGCCGACGTCGATCACTTCGGCGACACACTCGTGGCCGATGGGGTAGTCCCGACCGAAATCGACCTGACCCGCGATGATGCTTCGGTCCAGGTCGCACGCCGTTGACGCCAGCGGACGCACGACGGCCTCGAGTGGGCCGTTGACCCGTAGATCGGCGACGTCACGCCACGCCAACGTCCCCGTCTTTACGAAGTGCAACGCTTTCACCGGCTGACGCCTCCTGCAGAGTGACGGGCGGTCGTGGCGGCCGGATGGGTATCCGGAGATGGCGGGAGCGTCGCCGCGTCTTGAGCACACCCTAATCGGCATCGAACTCGACGACCGAACAACCTGTTGCGCAACGGCTTCGGTTGACCGCAAAGCAGAGCGCGATCGTTCGTCGCAGGCTTCGAGCACAGCGGCCCGCCGCGCTCGTCGATATCGTCACGATCGACGGCGACAGCGCTGACCGCGGTCGAACTGGTGATCGTCAGCGTCATCCCGGCCGCGAACGGGCCTATCGCCGAGTCGTCACCAGCAACACCACCCGCACCGCAGCCCTTGGCCCTGGCTCGAGCATCACAACACGTGACGACGTGACAGCGCACTCAACGGCCCCCTTACCGATCAGCCGACTGACACCGAGCTCATGACGTGGCGGTCGACGTTATGGCATCGATGAGCTGCGACGGGGTTTCGATCTGCGGAAGGTGCCCCGTTCGGCGCAAACAGAGGTACCCGGCGGCGGGTATCGCCGCAGCCAGCGCACGGCCGTAGTCGGGGTCGACGATGCGGTCCGCCTCGCCCCAGATCACCCGCGTCGGAACCGACATCGCGCTCAATCGGGTCGACAGCGTGGCATCGGTCATCGTTGATCCGCCGTATACGGAGAGCGCCTCGCGGTTGGCCGCCATGATCGCCAATCGATCGGGGCTCAGCGTGGTGGGATCGATCCCGAATCGGCCGGGGTCGGCGTAACTGAACTCGGCAACCTGCGCGGGAGTGAGTGAGAAGAAGTCGGCAACCGGGTGGTCAGGCACGTCGATGCCGACCGCATCGACCAGCACGATGCGTGACACCTGCGGCGGGGCGAGAAGTCCGAGCTCGGCCGCGATCCAGCCGCCGATCGAGTTCCCGATGACGGTGACGTCGCGCAGGTCGAGTTCGTCCAGCAGCGCTGCGTAGAGGCTGGCCAGCCCGGTGATGCTGCTGAGCCGCTCGGGACGGTCGGTGCCGTCGAAGCCAGGGTGAACGGGGACGATGACGCGTGCGCGGCTCGCCTCGGCCAGCTGATCGGCGAATGCGGTCACCGTGGCCGATCCGCCGCCGCCGTGCAGCAGAAGATTCACTGGCCCTTCGCCGCGGTCGGTGAAGGTGATCGGCACTGCGCCGATGCCGGCCACGGCGGGGGAGACGGTGGTCGTGGTGAGGTTCATGGTCACTCCTTCGGTGCGAACTCGGTGGAGGTTTGCGTGGCGTAGCGGACCATGACCGCGGCATTGGATTCCGTCATGACCGGCTAACCGGATTCGATGGGGTCGTGCATGTCTCCCGGAAGTACTGCACGTGCAGATCGGGAGTGAAGGTGTTGACAGGAAGGTCGGCTCGTCGGTGACGTCGGCACAGGAGTGCGGCGCCGGACTTGATCAGCACCCAGCTGCCCGGGCCGGCGTCGTACGATGGGATCCGCACGCCCAGCCGGTGTTTGGGGTGCGAGCCGTCCTCCATGGTCCGCATCATGGTCGGCCCCTTGATGGGGGCACTTCCCTGGTTGGGGTCGGCGGTCGCAGTCCTTGGCACTATCTGCTCCTCGTCGTGAGAGTAACTCTTATAACGCCAAACCTAACTCGTATGAGCAACATTGTGCAAGTAAGCTCTCATGACGAGGAGGTATCGCATGACGGCGAACCTGGACAGTGGCCGGCGAAACCAGAAGCAACGGACCAGAACGGCGATCCTCGACGCTGCGCGGTCCTTCGTGCAGTCGGGCGCCGCGCCTACCATGCCCGCCGTCGCTCAGAAGGCACTGGTGTCGGAGGCCACCGCGTACCGGTACTTCCCCGACCTCGCCGCGCTAATACGTGAAGCGCTGGCCGACGTTTGGCCCACCGCGCAGGACGTGATGGCGCCGGTGTCGCAACACCATGACGCGACGAGAAGAATCGCGTTCGCCACCGAGGCGCTGATGCGCGAGGTCCAGGCATACGAAGGCGCGGTGCGCGTGATGATGTCGACGACGATCGCGCGTCCGGCAGATGCATCGCTTCGGCCGGGCCGGCGCTTCGGCCTCATCGACATCGCCCTCAAACCGCTGACCGCAACCCTCGACGCGGACGCCCTCGCTCAACTCAGGCGCGACCTGGCGGTGGTGGCCAGCGCGGAGGCCTACTTCACGCTGATCGACCTGTGTGGACTGACGCCGGACGAGGCCATCGCAAGTGCGGGGCGCACCGCCACTACGCTGGTGCGGTCGGCGGCTGTGGGGCCCGATCGGTGACAAATTGCAGCGCGGCGGAATTCGCGGCGCGAGGGGTTATGAGGGCCAATCGTCCTCCCGCGCAGCGATTTCCGCATGCCGTTGGAGCAGCTCGGCGCAGAGACCTGTCTAGATGTCGCTCTTGACAGACCCCCGCCACCCGGGGCGGGTTCAGGAGAAGGCTGCGGCGGCGGAGGCCTTGAGGGTGGTGAGGTTGCCGCGGTTGGGGTATTTCTCGGTCATAACCGCGACGACTTGGGCGGGGTTGCTGCTGGTGTTGACCGCGGTGGCGAAGTCGTGAATGTAGTCGCGGCTGCCATCGAGGATGGCGGCAATGTCGGTGTCGGGTGCGTCGGGTTTCTTGTGGCCGGCGACGACGATCATCGGGGCGAGGCGTTTGATGTGGTCGATGCTGTGCATCCATGCATGCCATTGCTCGGGCCCGCCGAAGGCCATCATCTGGTGGATCTGGTTGTAGGCCACGTCGCCGGCGATGACAGCCTCCAGGGCGGGGATATGCAGAACGGTGGAGGGCGCGATGTCACCTTGGCCTACCTCAACGGACCGGAGTTGATGGCCCTCGAGTTCGATGACGCTGCTATCGAGCGGTGTCGGTAACACATCAGGGTGAGCGACCACGTCACCGAACAGCCCGCGGCCCCATTTCAGGTCATCTTCCACAGCGGATTCGATGTGGTCGACGACCGCGAGGGTGGCCACCGCGCGGGCGGAGGGGAATCGGGTGAGCAACCGCGCGATGCCGAAATAGTGGTCGAGGTGGCCGTGGGTGATGTAAATCGTGGTCAGGTTCTTGCCACTGGTGTCGATTATGTCGGCGAGGGCGTCGACGTCGTCGATGATGAATTGGGTGTCGACCAGCACGGCGTCGGTGTTCCCGGAGATCAGCGTGGAGGTGGTCGGTGAGAAGGTGCGGTTTGCACCACCGAGGATCTGCCGGGTGGGGCTGGTGATCACCTCGAGCCGTAACGTCGAAGATCCGTTGAGGGTATCGGCCTCGGCTGCCGTGGGCTGGGTTGGTTCGGTCACGGCGTCGGCTGCCCGGCTTGGACGAGCGCCAGCGTCGCGGCGGCCGACTCGCGGCGCATCGCGGCTAGCCGTTGTTCTGCCTCGCCGCCCCAGCCGGGCGTGACGAAATCGACGATCGTGCCCAGGTGCACGGTGCGCCCGCTGGCACCCCAGGTGCCGTCGGGGATGTCGCGGGTGAAGACCCAGACCCGGCGTTTGGGGTGTGGCCATTGGCCGCCCTCAGCGTCGGCGACCGCGGCGGTGATAGCCGGTACGACCGCGTCCCGGAAGAGGTCGTCGATGTTTCCCTCAGGGATCGAGGCCACGAACTTGTAGAACGGAGCCTCCATGAGGTCGCCCCCGACGAACGTCTCGACCCGATGCAGAAACGTCCACGCCGTCAGCAGCGCGCGCCTGCGTCCCGACTGCACTTCGTCCGGATCGTCCATCAACTCGGCGATCCGCCGCATCTCGTGGTCAACCAGCAGTTCCGTCACATTGCGGATGAGCTGGTGTTCTGCCTCGGCATCCAGGGCACCAGCCGGAAAATAAGCGTCGCACATGGGCATTCGGTGTTCTCCAGTCTCTTCGCGTTCCGGATTTGGGGTAAGCCTCGCCGTGGCGCGATCGTTGGTCGCGGCGACTGTCTTACGCAGTGCAACTTAACACCTGAGGTTTTATGATGCAACCACAGTCTCGGTGAGGTGCTGGGTGAACCAGTCGGCAGCGGGGCGACTGGTCTGCGCGAAGTATTTTGTGTAGGTCTCAAAGTGCCCACCGGGATGGAGCACGAGCTGTTTGGGTTCGCGCGCGGTGGCGAAGACGTCGAGCTGCAGCCGCGGGAAGGTGCAGATGTCGTGTGTGCCGACGATCATCAGCAGTGGCGTGGGCGACACATAGGGGACCCAGCCGGCCGGCTCGAACTCGTTCATGTTTTCCACCGAGCGCACGGTGACCTCGTTGCGCCAGGACGGTGCGGCCCGGGCTGCCGCCTCGATGGAGCGTTCGTCCATCCCGGGGGGTAACGCGCAGAGCTGTTCGGGGTGGGTGGAGAACACCGGAATCATGGCTGGCTCGCCACCCGCCAGCCGCTGAATCCGATCGTCGCCGAGGCGCTCGCGCAGTTCGGCACGCTGCGTCTGGTTGAACATCTGGCGCCCGTTGCGGTGCCCGCTGACGTGCGGGATCTGCGCTACCACGCAGCGGACCCGGCTGTCGTTGGCCGCCAGGACCATGGCCAGCCCACCGGCGAAGCTGGACCCCCACACGCCCAGGCCGCGGGAGTCGTCGACGTCGGGCAACCCTGCCATGAAGGTCAGCGCGTCGCGCCAGTCGATGAGCTGTCGCGACGGATCCACTTCCAGCCGGGGCGTGCCGTCGGAGGCCCCGAATCCGCGGTGGTCATAGACAAGCACCGAAAAACCGGCTTCGGCGAACGACGCCGCGTAGTGGTCGACCTGCTCCTTCACCCCCGAAAAACCATGAGCCATAACGATTCCCGGTGCGGGGCACTGTGCTGGGCGGTGGAAGAACCCGCGGAGTACGGTGCGGTCTTCGGTCGTGAAATCAATGTCGAGTCTCATAAATGGACGTTAACGGACGTTGGTCTTATGATGCAACCACGCAGGGCGCTGACTCGCGAGCTGGTTGCATGGTAAGACCGCTCCGCTATCCTCAATGGCGTGCTCAGCAGCGACTATTCCGGCCAGAACTGCTCGATCGCTCGCGCGCTCGAGGCGGTCGGCGAGCGCTGGACGCTGCTCATCATCCGTGAGCTGATGCTGCGACCTTGCCGATTCGCCGGGCTCCAGCGCACATTGGGGATCGCCAAGAACGTACTGGCGACCCGCCTCGACAAACTGGTGCAATCAGAGATCGTCGAAAAGGTGCCCTACACCGCGGCCCGCGACTGGAACGAATACCGCTTGACGTCGAAGGGACGCGATCTGTTCCCGGTGATCAGCGCCCTGATCGCCTGGGGTGACGCCTACGACGCACCGAACGGCCCGCCGGTGGTCTTCGAGCACACCTGCGGTCACCCCGCGGGACACCAATTGGTGTGCCGAGAGTGTGGCAGCGAAGTGAGCGCCGACACCATTCACGCCGTCGCCGGTCCAGGGCTGGCGGTACGCAGCGTCCCGCGCTGACTGAACCGCAGTTCGCGTGAGGACGCCGTCGACGGACAGGTCGCGGTGATCGGGTACGTCGCAGACCGACATCCACGTCCGCTCTGCGGGGAGTAGCGCTGGCGCACAACGACTTCGGGCGACTCACCGACGGCGGCCAAGGCGTCTTGACGTGGTCACGGACCCCGGCTCCTCCATTGTTTTCGTGACGGTTCTGCACGGACGTTCCGACACTGAACCGATCGCGAGCGGTGCGACTGCCTGGCTCATCGGCCTGACTCAGCCGGGGTCAGGACGATCCGCCCGCCGGCACCGCCGCGCGCCAACAACTCATGCGCCTGCGCAACTTCGGCGAAGGTGAAGGTCCTGGCGACGTCCACCATGAGCAGGGAGGCCTGGGCAAGTGCGGTAGACGTAGTCGCGCGTTCATCCGTATTTCGATGCCGGCCTCGTCTTGGCCTTGCGAGCCACCGAGTGCCTGAAATCCGTGCCGCTGGGCGCGTTCGGCGTCGACGACGGTGGCGATGCGTGAGCGGTCCGACACCAGTGCCAGTGAGACGTCGGCGGCCTCTGCGGTGCCGACCAGGTCGATTGCTGCGTCGACGCCGCCCGGGGTCGCCTGCTCGACACGTTCACGCAGCCCTGGTCCGTAGGTGACCGGTGTCGCGCCGAACCGGGAAACGCGGTCGAAGTGATGCTCGCTGGTAGTTCCGATGATGTTGATCCCATCGATGCGTGCCAGTTGAGCCAGCAATGAGCCCACCCCGCCTGAGGCTCCATGCACTAACACGGTCTGGCCTGCTCGGGCGGTCACGGCGGCCAACGCGTGAGCAGCGGTAGTGCCGTCGAGCATCATGACCGCCGCCTGCGTCCACGACAACGCGCTCGGTTTCGGCACCACCGCCGAGCCGGGCGCGACGAGTCGGTCGGTGTAGCCCCGCTCACCCGATAGGCGATCACTTCGTCGCCCACGACAATGGGTCCTGCGGGTCCATGGGCGTCTGCCCCCACGGCGCTGACCACCCCAGAAACCTCCACCCCTAGTTTCATGGGGAACGGGTTGTCACGTTCGCCATGCTTCTCGGCGCCCGCGCGATCCGCGTACCTGGTGTAGTCGACATGATTCACCCCGGCGGCACGGACGTCGATGGCGACCTCGCCGGTGGTTGGCGCGACATCATTCGTCGGCACGATCTTCAGCACCGACGGATCACCGAAACCGGTTGCCACAATTTGCATTACGAGTCTCCCGTGGATTCTGGCAGCATCTTGGGCGTCCGGTTCTGCTGCAGCTTGATTCCGTCCGGCGTCACGGGCGTGTAGAGGTTGATCAACGACCCTTCAGGGTCGCGGATCAGGACCGAAACGTTGCCCCCACGGCATCGTGGTGGGCGCCTGCACAACGTCGAGATCGTCGAACTCGGTCTTCAGGGTCAACCATCGCAGGTGCGAAGACGGTGCTTTGGCGTTCGCGGCGCCACGTGATGACGTCGCGAAGAGAGACGGTGGCCAGCTCGTGCTGGGCCGCGAAGTCTCGGAGTTCATCGGTTGCCGCCATTTCGATGGGGTGGCGCATGCTGACGATGGTGCAGGTCGCCGCGGCGGAACGCAGCCCGGCGGCGCGTACCAGGTCGACGGCGGCCTCGGGTCGACCCGGCCGGGCCAGGATGCCACCATCTTGGGTGTGCTGCGGGACGACGTGTCCGGGCCGGGTGAGGTCTATAGCGCGGGTGGGATGGGGTGGCGCATGCTGACGATGGTGCAGGTCGCCGCGGCGGAACGCAGCCCGGCGGCGCGTACCAGGTCGACGGCGGCCTCGGGTCGACCCGGCCGGGCCAGGATGCCACCATCTTGGGTGTGCTGCGGGACGACGTGTCCGGGCCGGGTGAGGTCTATAGCGCGGGTGGGGCGTCGGCGAGCAGCCGGATGGTGGTGGCCCGGTCTGCGGCCGAGATTCCGGTCCCGATGCCGCTGCGTGCGTCGACGGTGACGGTGAAGGCGGGTGCACGTCCGCGCTCCCATACTGTCTGCATTGGTGGTAGACCGAGGCGTTCGCAATCAGCGGCCGGCAGCGGGACGCAGAGGAATCCGCTGCCGTGGCGGATCATGAATGCCACCAGCTCGGTGGTCGCATTCTGCGCGGCGATGACGAGCTCGCCCTCGGCCGTAGGCCCGGTGTCGTCGACCAACACGACCGCGCGACCAGCCGCGATGTCGGCGACGGCCCGCTCGAGGCGGTCGAAGCGCGCCGGCGGAGGCGTGGCGCATTCGGCTCGCTGCGTTACATGATGGCGGGTCGGGGCGGTAGTGGCGGTCATTGGAACCTCTCTGTCACGGCGCCGCGAGGCAGGTGACTTCGCGAGTGATTTCGAGCAGGGCTTCGATGTGTGACAGCAGTCGAGTGCCGATCGGGAATCCGGCGAGTGCGAATCCGAGGCTGGGTTTGCCGTCGGTGTCGAAGGAAGGGGCCCACAGGTTGACGATCTCGGGTGTATCGCCAACTCGGACATCGGGTGTCACGCGTGCAGGGTTGTAGTCGTCGGGGTTGAAATCGATGGGCGGCAAAGCAATTGAGGGCCCGCCGGATGTTGGCGTCGCGGTGAGACTACGTTCGAGCAGATCGCCGAGTTGGTCTTGCACGCTGGATGAGCCGACTGCGAAGCCGCGTTGTCGGATCTGGGCGAGCGCATCGCAGCAGCGTTCGCGGATCTCGGGTTGCAGGTCGGCCAGGTAGTCATTCACTGGGGCGTCGTCGGCGAAGGCGATCCACCAGATGCCGATGGGCGGCTTGACGGGCAGACGCTGGCCGATCGCGACCTGGGTAGTGCGCGGGTCGGCGGGGGTGCCGGCGCTGGCCAGCAGGGTCAACTCGGTGCCGTCGCAATGCGTGGCGACGACCTGTGCTCCGGTTCGCGCGGCGACGGCTTCCATGACGGGTCGTGCTTTGTCGAGCAGTTGGAGCTGGGTGGCGAATCGTGCGTCGCGCAGCATCAGGGAGTGTGGTGAGAAGCTGCCGTATCCGCCCTGAAAGAACAACAGTGATGGGCGTGGTGCGGCGACGTCGAGGTCGATGACGCGCCCGATGACGATGTCGTGGTCGCCGGCGGAATTGATGACGTCGGTTTCGCAGTCGATCCAGGCGACCGCGTCGTCGAGGATCGGGTTTCCGCTGGGTGCTGCGTGCCAGTCCACGTCGGCGAATTTGTTGACGTCGCGGGAGGCGAAGGTTCGGGTCAGGGGTTCTTGGTCGGCGGCGAGCACGTTGACACAGAACCGGCCGGCTGGCTTGATCTGGGCGTAGCTGCGGGAAGTGTGCGCCGCGTAAAACGCAACTAGCGGCGGGTCCATCGACACGGAGGTGAACGATCCGACAACCATCCCTCGCAGGCGACCGTCGCTGTCGAGGGCGGTGATGATGCTGACGCCGGTCGGGTAGTGGCCCAGCACCTTTCGAAAGTGCGCCGAGTCGTCTATGCGTTCGGTGGTTTCACCGGCCATGGTTGCTCCTGATTACGAGGGCTGTACGTCGTTACATGGGCTAGCGATGACGCAGGACTCGACGAGTGTGGCCGTGCCGGGCAGCTTGTCGAGCGTGTCGACGAGTTCGGCGATGTGCTGGGCCTGCGCGGTGTCAAGGACGCGTGCGGCATTGGCGTAGAACTTGGCCTGAATGTCGCTGTCGCTCAACGGATTCTCGGGTGTGCCGAGGCTGGCCGGGATGCGTCGGCGCACCGTGCGACCGTCCTTGAGGTGGACCACCGTTTCTCCGGGAAAGTGGATGGGGAAGTCGCTGTCGGGGTCGGGCGGGCAGGTGACCAATGCGGCGAGGGCGAGAACGTCGGGGTGGTCGAGGGACTGGTCGTAGAAGGCGGCCAGGTCGACTCGGCGCCCGGCCAGGGCGGTCGCAACGACGTACTGGACGCTGAACAAGGCGTCGTAAATCGTTGTGGGCGCGATTTTCTTGTCGGCGGGTTCGGTGACCATGGGTATCAGGGCGGGGGCGGTGGGGCATTCGATGCTTGCGACTTCCTCCGCTGTCAGACGTTCGCGGCCTAGGTCGGCCAGTACGCCTGCGGCGGCGTCGGCGAACGCGTGGGTGAAGTGGCAGCAGGGGTAGGGTTTGAGCGCGATGCCGGTGGTCATCCAGCGGCTGCCCAGGTCCTGCAGACCGAGGTCGTCGGCGGTGACGGTGTGGCCGAGGTGACTGTTGTAAAGCCCGCCGGCGCCTTCGAAAACGGTTGCCGGCCCGCGGAATCCGGCTTCGGCCATCGTGGCCGCGGCTATCCCGGCGTGAGCGGCCCAGCCGGGATGCATACGTTTGAGCCACGATCCGTGCAGTTCCAGGATGCCGGCGGCCTGGCTGCCGCATAACCCCAGCGCACTGGTCAGCGTGTCCGCGTCGAGGCCGCGCAGCACCGCGGCGGTACAGGTGGCGGCGAACGCACCGGCGATCCCGGTGGGGTGAAAGCCGCGGCCGTGAAATTCCCCGGCTCCGGCGGACGCCAGCCGACATCCGATTTCCAGGCCGACGATGTAGGCGAAGAGCAGTTCATCACCGCAGGCGTGCTGTTCTTCGGCGACGGCCAGCGCTGCGGCCAGCGCAGGGGCGGTGGCGTGATAGATGGCGCCGATATGGGTGTCGTCGAAGTCCAGGCCGTGGAACAGGGTTCCGTTGACCAGCGCCGCCGAGGCGGCCGGCAGCGGGGTGCCGAAACCGAGTGCGTGGGCCTGATCGCCGTGTCCGAGGCGTTGGGCGGCGCGGTGGATGGCGTGGCCAAAGTCCATGCCAGTCGCGGCCAACCCGACTCCCAGCGCGTCGAGGACGTGAAGTTTGGCGACCGCGCGGACCGGTTCGGGAACATCGTGCCAGCTCAACTCGTTGACGATGGTGGCCAGTTGCGCGGCCAACGCTTCGTTGCCGACAGTGGTCGGGATCATTGGTCGTCTCCTGGGATTGCAATGTCGAGCAGTGGCGCGTGTTGTTGGGCGCCGAAGGTGTCGCGTTCACCGATTCCGCCTTGGTCGCCGGGCCGGATGATGGTGAATTTGAATGCGAGTGCGGGTTCGAACCAGTCGGCGTAGGTCAGGTCATCCAGGCTCAGTCCGTACAGCGCGGCGACCGTGTCCTTCGTCAGTGCGCCGCTGTCGCGGACCCGGCGATAGTTCGCCGGGTCGGTGAACAGGATGTCGAAGGTGATCTCGTAGGGGCCGGCGTTTTTGCTGCGAATGACCTGCGCCAGGTCGTGAAGCGCGGTCATGGCGTGCCTATCTGCTCGATACGGGTGCGGGTCGGCTGCAGGCCGTCGGCGCCCATGACGTGGTAGAGCCGAAACGCGCACACCGGTCCGATGGAGTTCTCCATCGGGTTCAGCGGCAGAGCCAAGTTGCCGGCAGTGGCGACCTGCCCGGGGTAGGGCAGGTGCAGCACGCCGATGCGGGCCATGCTGGCGATGGCTTTGGCTAATTCCGGTGTGGGCGCGGTGATTTCACCAAGAATGCCGACTTCGTGGGCCGTCGCGTTGATGGGTTCGCGCTCGCCCATGACCGCGTTGCGGCCATAAATGTGGAAGTGCAGCTGCGCGGTGCCGTCGCCGAGCTGGGGATAGAGCGCGCTCAGGTGACCGCGCAGGGTGTCCAGGAAGGCGTCGATGCCGGCGATCAGGATGGGGTCGCGTACGCCGCCGATGAACACCGCGCGATGCCCAACCACCGCCGCGCCTTCCAGTTTCAGCGTCGGCGGCTGCGGGCGGTGGCGGCTGCCAGTGACCCGCACGGTGCGCTCGTCGACGGCGGTGTAAGTGCAGCCGGTCAGGTCAAGCACGCCGTCGGGCCCGGGGAGCAGGTCGGGTCGCGCTTTTTCATAGAGCGTGTGGGCGGCGACCGACAGCGGGGTGCAGCGCGCGCCTGGGCTCATGGGGGTCAGCACAAAGGCGTCGCGCTCCAAGGTGGCCAGCACCCCGCTGCCTTTAGGTTCGCAGCAGGCGCCGCCGCATTCGAGGATCTTCCCGGCATGCCACGCGATCCCGGGATCGACGTCTTTCGCGATGCCCCACGCTGCATGTGGTGCGGGGTCATAGGCGCGGCCGGCGACGATGACGTCCACACCCTCGGCGAGCACCTTGGCGAAGGGTTCGGCACCGATCTGGGCGACGATGTTGGTGCAGGATTCGACGTCGGCGCGCGTGGGCACCTCCCCGCGCACATTGGCGGCGACGTCACCGTTGTCCAGGCGCTGGATGACGACCTCGGGGTCGATGTCGCTGTACATGCGGGCCATGGTGAGCCGGTGGCCGTCGCGTTCGGCGATGTCGACGATCAGCTCGGCGATGCGGTCGACCTGGGCCGCGATGCCGGCGCCGCCGGCGGAGCTGACGATCAGCGGGATGTGGTGGCGCGCGGCGGCGGCAACCATCGGGGTCAGATCCCGGAGGTAGGCCGATTCGTCAACCAGCAGCTCGCCACGGCCCAGCAAATAGGGACCGGGATCGGTGGAGCCGGAGTCGACGACGATGGCGTCGACTCCGCGTTCGATGCACTCCCAGAAGTCGGCTTCGGGATAGCCGTATCCCAGCATCCCGGTCGGGGTCAAGATCGTGGTCAGCGCGGTCATGCCGGCTCGGTGATGGCGGGAAGACCCATGTTTTCGCGTAGCGTGGCACCTTCGTAGCGCTCAGGCACCAGGCCGCGCCGGCGCAGTTCCGGCACGATCAGGCGGGTGAAGTCCTCATAGGAGCCCGGGATGGCCCCGGCCGCGATGACGAACCCGTCGCAGCAGTCGCCGAACCAGTCTTCGAGTTGATCGGCCACCTTGGCTGGGGTGCCGACGAAGGTCGGTGCCTCCCGCAGCGTGCCGCGCCCAGAGACTTCGACGAAGTCACGCACCGACGGGTTGGTTGTGCCGCTGGCCCGGATCACGCTGTCGCGCAGGCTGTGCCAGGACATGCCCGCCAGTTCGGTGTCGGTGAAGGGCTCGTCGACCGGCCGGTCGGAGAAGTCGACGTTGAGGGTTTCACACAGCAACGCCAACCCGTCGTCGGGTCGGGCCAGCGCGTCGAGCAAACGCAGCTTTTCGGCCACGATCGCCTCGGTTTCGCCGGTCATCACCCCGATCGCAGGCGCGACCACCACCGCGTCGGGGTCGCGGCCGGCGTCAGCCACGGCCTGTTTGAGTGCCTGGTACTGCTCGACGCCGGCCTCTTTGGCCCGGTAAGCGGCGAACACCACCTCGGCCCATTTACCGGCGAACGCCATGCCCCGCCCGCTTTGGCCGGCTTGCAGCAGCACCGGATGGCCCTGCGGAGACCGCGGCACTGTGAAGGTGCCGTGGACGTCGAAGTACTTGCCGGTGAAGTCGATCGCGGCCACCTTTGCCGGGTCGGCGAACCGGTCGGCGTCCTTATCCAGGATCAGCGCGTCGGGCTGCCACGACGTCCACATCCTTGTCACCAACTCGACGAACTCGTCGGCGCGGTCGTAGCGTTCGTCGTGGTCCAGATGCACCGAGCGGCCGAAGTTGGCGGCCTCGGCGTCGTTGAGGGACGTGACGATGTTCCAAGCCACCCGGCCGCCGGTCAGGTGATCCAGCGTCGCATAGAGTCGGGCCACGTGAAACGGCTCGTGATAGGTGGTGGAATAGGTGGCGCCCAAACCGAGATGTGTCGAGGCAGCGGCCATCGCCATCAACGCGACTGTCGGATCGAGTTTGACGGCCCGGATACCGTGCGCCACCGCCAGATCGGCGCTGCGGCCATAGATTTCGGGCATGGCCAGCCGGTCGTCGAAGAAGGCCATATCGAACCGGCCGTCCTCCAGGGTGCGGGCGATCCGCTGAAAATACTGCGGGGACAGAAAATCAGGGATCGAGCCTGGGTGGCGCCATGAGCCAACGTAATTCGAACAGTTCTGGGCCTGAAGAAACGCGATCAACGCCATCGGGCGGGTGCTGTTGGCCATGTGCGGGTCCTTTGTGTCACACCGATTGCGCAGTCCGAAATCGGTGCGACAAGCTTCCGGCCTGTGAGGCGCCGTCCGCCACATAAGTTGCACTATCTGCAACCGAAGCAGCGCTGGTGTCGGTAGGGCGGTGTCCATGGGCCGGCGCGCGCCTCGTCGGCAATGGATCCACAGACATCACTCCTTTGGTGATGACCTCGCCGTCCCCGGCTCTGCTTGCCAAGCCATCAACGGTGACGTGCCCGAGCTCCCGTGCGGCGCAGCGGTTGTCGGTTCGTGTCCGCACCAGGGCGATGAGGTCGGCCTTTGCGGAAGGTTTCAGATCCCGGGGGTAACCTATGCAACGCAGGTTTCAGTAAGCGCAACCGATAGGGCATGGTGGACAGTTCCGCTGATGGACACGGGGCGATCCGTGCGCTGCAGGTCATCGAGACCCTCGCCGCGGCGAATCAACCTGCCAGCCTCGACTCGTTAGTAGCCGCTACCGGTCTGGGCAAGCCAAAGACCTACCGTGTTCTGCGGGCGCTCCAGCACGCGGGATACGTCGATCATGTCGGTCGCGCGGGATATCGCGTCGGGGGTCGCAGTATCGGGTTGG
The DNA here is from genome assembly GCF_965277065.1 of Mycobacterium sp. GTDB lineage: Bacteria > Actinomycetota > Actinomycetes > Mycobacteriales > Mycobacteriaceae > Mycobacterium. Next base: position 1,798,661 of record NZ_CBDIBT010000019.1, on the reverse strand, counting down.
CGTCGCTGATCGGTCCCCGACCGGCCTTGCTACGCCGAGCGGTGCCCGTCTTGAACCGGCTGGCGCAACTGTCGTCGGAAACCGCCACCCTGCATCTGCGCGGCGGAACCCATCGCGTATTGGTCCTCAAGGCCCAGACCACCGACTGGGAGTTGAGCCAAGCCGTGCATGTCGGCGAGCGCGCACCACTGACCACCGGTTGCAGCGGTTTAGTCATTCTCGCTCACCTCGCCCCGGCTGAGATCGAATCCATTGTCGCAAGTCGGCCCCCCAGCGAACCACGACCGACCAGAGCCCGGTTGCGCCGTATCCGCCAGGATGGATATGCCACCAGCCACAGCGCCAACCATCAAGGCGTCAGCGGAATCGCCGCGCCCCTGCTCGACCCCGAAAACGGCAGTCCCCTGGCATCTTTGGCGATCGCCGGCCCCGAAGCTGAACTCACCGATGCCGCGTTGCAGAAGTTCGCTGCACCGCTGGTTGCCGCCTGCCGAGAGTTCGAACCTCAGCTCGCCACCATGCTAGGACCTAATTCCACGATACGGCAGGAAGCGCTCAACGTCACCGTCACCGAATCATTACCCTTCCCGAGATAAGTTCCCCCACAAGGCCTTCCGGCCAACTTGCCTGGTTGCAATCTGTTATCTGCCGCCAGGACGTAACCGGGGACCGTGTCAGGTCGAGCGAGAGTCCGCGACCTGTTATTTGCCCCGCCCGAGCGGCCGGACCCGGTATGCGCGTGTGTGATGCACGTTCTCCGTCGATATCGGCGACGCCCTGGTTACCACCATCGCTCGAGCTTGCCGCCCGAGATTCGTGCCGAATCACCCGCCGTGACGATTCGCTTCCGTCCCGACAGTCATGAGGACACCGACTCACTGCGCAACACGGCGGTCCGCATCCTCGACTACCCGGCGTGCGACCTCGTGCAGTGTGGTGTTCTCGGTCTGGCTGATCCGCCGCAACCGGTTGAATGCGTCCTCGGCGGTAGCTCCGGTGCGGCCTCGGATGATGCCGATCGCCTGGGCAATCACCTCGCGGATCACCAGCGCATGTTGCAGACGCTCCGCGGTGTCGCGTGCCGCGGCTATCAACTGCGCGTTGTACACCGAGAACGCTGCTGGCTGCGCGAACTGCGTCCCTAGCCGCACCGCGTGCTCACCGAAGGCATCCCGCCAGTGGGCATAGCAGTTGACCGAGCCAACCACCTGATCGGCGATTAGCAGCGGCAACGACATCGACGAAGCCACGCCCAACCGGGCCGCCCCGGCGCCGAATCGCGGCCAGCGCCGATCGCCGCCCAACGAGCAGCTGATCACCGCGACACCGTCCTTCATACCGGTAATGCTGGGCCCTTCCTGCAGCGTCTCGTATTGCAGGATGTCGATCTCGCGGACGAACGGCGCCGTCACCGCCGACGCCGCGATGCCCATAGTGGTGCTCCTGGGCTCGATCAACGTCACCCCTGCACCGTCGACCCCGGGAATGGCGTGCGCGGCGAACCCGGCGATCTCCGCTAACAGGTCGTCGAAGCTCGGAGCGCCAGCCACCAACGCCGTCAGCTTTCGCAAGCCGTCGGCGAGATCCTCCTCCGCTGAGATGCTCTCGGCACGGGTCAGCCCCGCACGGGTCCATACGTCCCGATCCGGCTGAGCTTCGTACTCCATTTCGACACACAACTCTCTGCTATTTGCGCGATACCGTTGAGAGCTTTCACACCACTAACGGCGCCACGCCGAGAGCAGGCAGAAATTCGAGATCGTTCAAAATATTAAACAACGCGATCTCGCGCGACGCTGACACAGCGCGGCCGAACGGGTTTCCGTGAGTTCAGCGCTGGGCACCGGTCTCTAGCATCCCGCCCGGCGTGGGGCGTCGCGCGTTGCAGGCGGTGCGGTGATCACGCGATCGACGGTCACTAGGCCGCTCGGGCTGATGCGCATCGGCTCAATTCGCCGACATGCGAAACACGCTGTCAAACAACGAAAGGCGGATCACGCTAACGGTTTTATCCGAAGCAGCTGATGCCTGACCGTGGCGTCGCACTAATGCTGGATGGGGCATCGGCGCCGGATCAGGTCTTCGCCGCGGTCGTAGTCGTCGTCGGCGTTGTAAGTGAGAACCCCGACTGTTGCATCGTCGACTTCATACCAGACGGTGAAGCCGTCGTCGTGCTCGATGAACCGGGATCGCTGAAACCCGTCTCCCCAGGCGTGATACTTCAGGGTTGCCCCGCCAATGGTGGTCCAGAAGCCAGGCACAGCGTCCCATTCGTCGGGCCGGCCCGCGGCGTTGGCACCAGCGATCGAGCCCTGGTCCATCGCGTCCTGCCAGTGCTCCACCGCGAGTCGCCGGCCGGCGGTGATGTTGTAGGCCATTGCGATATCCCCGGCGGCAAAGACATTGTCGGCCGACGTCCGCATGTGTGAGTCGACGACGATCCGGCCATCGCTGGTGTTGATGCCGGCCGAGATCGCCAGCGCAGATTGCGGTTGAACACCCGTAGCCGCGAGTGCGAGATCACAGTTGATCGACACCCCGTTGTCGAGGTGCACCACTCCCTCTTCGAGCCCGGTAACGGACACCGATCCGGCATAGCGCGCTCCCGCTTGCGTCAGCAGGCCGAGGATCCGTTCGCCGACGTCCTCGCCCAAACGGGTAGCTTGGGGCACGCGGTCGGGGGAGACGAGGGTAGCCGACACTCCTCGCATCGCAAGGGATGCCGCCGCCTCACAACCGATGAACCCCGCCCCGATCACCACAGCGGAATCAGCTTCGGCAGCGGTGTTGCGCAGCGTCTCGGCGTCGGCCAGTGACCGCAGCTTCAGTGCCAACTCGGCTCCGGGCACCTCAAATGGCGACGGCTTGGACCCGCACGCCAGCACCAACCAGCGGTATGGGTAGTCGGTTCCACCCGCGGTCAGTTGTTGACCGGCACAATCGAGTTCGTTGACGCTTCCGGTCCGGATCAGCTCGATGCCCTTTTCGTCGAACCATTGGGCGGGATGCAACTCGGCGTCGGCAACCTCGGCGTCGCCGCGCAGGTACTCCTTGCTCAACGGCGGCCGAGCGTACGGCAGGGCGGGGTCGTCGGTCAGAATGCGGATCGCGTCGTGTGAATTGTGCTGGCGGAACGACTCGGCGGCGCTTATGCCTGCCGGACCGCTGCCGACGATGATCAATCCGGGTGTTGTCATGCCCTGATGGCTACCCCGTCTCAGCGGTTTTAGGCCGGGGTGCCGAATGCTTTCTGAGAAACGGGATCGCGGCCTCCGATGAGCCTCATCAGGCTGGCACCCGGCATTACGACGCGCCACTGGAAGTGTTCGGCGATGACATTGTGTGCCGTCATTTATGATCAAGCGATGAGTCGGTGGGAGGCCAATGCGCGGGGGCGGTTGCAGCAGGCGGCGCTGGAGCTGTATAGCGAGCGTGGCTTCGAGGCGACGACGGTGGCCGAGATCGCGCGGCGGGCGGGGCTGACGCAGCGGACCTTCTTTCGGCACTTCGTCGACAAACGCGAAGTGCTGTTCTCCGGCGAAGACCCGCTGCACGAATTGTTGGTGCTCGCCGTGGCGGGCGCGCCCGAATCGGGTTCCCCTCTGAAGACCTTCGCCGCCGGACTCAAGCCGGCAGTCGCGATGTTTTTTGCCAGCCGCCCCCGCGAACAGGCACGTCTGCGGCAAGAAGTGATCGCTGTCAATGAGGCGCTGCAGGAGCGGGAACTGATCAAGTTGTCGCGACTGTCGACGGCCGTGGCAGCCGCGCTGCGTGGACGCGGGATGGCAGAACCAGCGGCGACCCTGACCGCCGAAACCGGTGTGGTCATCTTCAAGATCGCCGTCGAACGGTGGATCACCGACACCGCCGACCGCGACATCGCGAACCACATCGATGCCCTGGTGAATGAGCTCACTGCGCTGGCGGGCGGCAGCTGACTGACGTGGCCGACGGTCGGGTGAGCGGATCTCTCCCAGACTCACTGATGACACATGATGACATCGAGGTGATACGATGATGACATTAAATGCCATCAGACTCGAGAGGAAGGATTGCACTATGCGTGCCATCGAATACGACACCTTTGGCGGGCCCGAGGTTTTGACCCTCGTTGAGGTGCCTGTCCCCGAGCCCGGTCCCAGCCAGGTCCGCGTCGCGGTGAAAATCGCGGCGGTCAACGGCATTGACTGGAAGATCCGGGAAGGCCACCTCGGTGAGCAGCCGATGCCGCAGCGCCCGGGCGTGGAGCTGGCCGGCGTGGTCGACGCCGCCGGTCCCGACGCCGCCGTTGCGGTCGGCGACGAGGTATTCGGATGGGCCGCTGCGGCAGCAACCCAGGTGCAAGGTTGGGACGGCGGGTTCCCCGCCGGCGCCTACGCCGACTACGCCCTGGCCGAGGTGGCGATCCCCAAGCCGGCCGAGCTCACCTGGACCCAGGCAGCCGCCCTGCCGGTCGCTGGGGAGACTGCCTTGCGTGGGGTGGGCCAACTCGACGTCGCGGCCGGGGAGGTGCTGTTGATCCTGGGCGGAAGCGGTGTGGTTGGCTCGATCGCTGTTCAACTCGCCGTTGCGCGCGGCGCGACTGTCATCGCCACCGCCGGAGACGCCAACGCGGACTACGTCGCTGCATTGGGCGCCACCCCGGTCCGCTACGGCGACGGCCTCGTGCAACGGGTCCGCGACATCAGCCCCCGGGTCGACGCCGCCCTGGATGCCGCCGGGCTCGGGGGGCTCGAGGATCTGGTCTCCCTGCGCGGTGGCACCGACCGCATCGTGAGCCTGGCCGATCCCGCCGCCTTCGAGTTGGGCTTCCCCTTCGACCCGGGCGGTCCCGGCGACCACAACACCGGCGTGCTCACCGAACTGGCCGAACTGGCGGTATCCGGTGCCCTACACATCCGGCATTCCCGTAGCTACCCTCTTCCCGAGGCAGCACAAGCCCAGCAATTCAGCGCCACCGGGCATGCCAGCGGCAAAATCACCCTCGACGTGGGTTGATACTCACCGAAGGACCGCGCTACTGAGGCAGCATTCACCGATGGCGACGAGTCACAGCCCGCCACGACACATGAAAGGAGCGACGCGATGTCATTCACCGACGAAGAAGTTGCCTACCTCAACTCCCAGCCCTTGGGTCGTATCGCTACCGTCGCCCCCGACGGCCAGCCGGATGTCAGTGGGCGGCCTGGCGTCCTACATGACAAAGTTATCCGGTGGCCAAAATCGCCTCCGAGGGCGTCGTTCACGCTGCGGCGCGCATGCTGGAATTGCCATCCACCATCGCTCGGATGAACATCGGGTACGGGATGGCCAGCCACGGTGGTGTGCCGGTGATGTACTGCCAGCAGATGCTGGCGGGTCAACCCGTCGGAGTTCCCTTCGGCTACGAGAATTGGGGATCGCCGATATCCGAAGACGATATCGCCGAGCAAGCAAGCGGTCCGCTGTTCGACGTGGCCTCGGTGCCCGTCACCGTCCTCAATTGGGCTGACGGCTCATGCAAAGTACCGTGGCACGACGGCGTGCGCAGTATCCTGGCGCGTCGCTTCCCCGACGCGATCGGCGCCGGATGATCGCTAAAGAAACATCAGGCCGAGGCGACATTTGATGAACCGCGTCAAGGCCGGCATCTTCAGCTTCACCGCCAGCGATGCTGGTGATCACGAAACTGATTATCTCCGTTGGCATCTGCTAGACCACATGCCCGAGCAATATCAGCTGCCCGGAATCGTGCTCGGGTCACGCTGGATCGCCGACGGAGCCTACCCCGGTTCATGTATTGCCGCGCACGAAAGGTTCGGCGACCTCAGAAATGTGGTCAACTATCTGGTCGGCGACAACGTTGAGAAGACACTGCAGGACTTCGTTCGGCTCGGCTCGCAGCTTCGCGAAATGGGCCGATTCCCACACGCCAAGAGGCCGCTGCAGCTGGCGGGCCCGGCGCTGTTACGCGCATATGCCGCGCCCGGCGCCCAGATCTCCTCTGAAGTCGTGCCGTTTCGGCCGCATCGAGGCATTGTCCTGCTCGTCGAGGAACCCACCGGGGACGGGAACCTCGACCATTGGGTGCAGTGGCTGCACGCATTGCACTACCCCGAACTGGTGGGCCGGCCCGGGATGGCCGGGGCGTGGATGTTCGGTTCGACGCGCTCGTGGGCGGTGCCCGCAGCGACCTGGCACACCGGCCCGCAATACATCACGGTGCTTTACCTGGACGACGATCCGCTCAAAGCGACTGCCTCCCTTGCATCTTTGATCGAACAGCGATGGGCGTCGGGGGCGGTCCGTCCGCTCTATGCCGGGCCGCTTCGCACGATGATCGCTTGGGAGGCATGGCGATGAAAGCTCAACGTCGCGAGCCGCGAAATCGCCGCCGGCCCTGGACGACCGGGCGGCGCCTTGACAGACCAAGCCGTCGAAGCCTTTCTCCTGAGACCACGATGACGAGGTGTTCTTCCACCCCGGTGGGCGTGCCGGCGACTGAGCTCGACAGCAAGGCGAATTGAACGGAGGTTCGGACATGGCGACCGGGGTAACCGTACTGCTGGCGGTCAATGCCGTGGTGGCTGCCTGCAGCGTCGCATTCGCTTTGGTGGCCGCGGTGCACCCAGCAGCGTTGAGCCACACGGGCGGTACACCGGATGCCGGTGAACGGTTCTACGTGTGGATGTACGTGGCCAGGGCGCTGCCGTTGGGGCTTCTCACCGGGATTGCGCCGCTGACGTCGGCAGGCACTGTGAGCATGTTTTGCCTGATCGCGGCCGCAGTTGTCCAGCTGGCGGACGCCGCCATCGGTTGGTCCCGCGGCGAATGGATGATGCTGAGCGGAGCAGCCTGTGCAGCCGTGGTTCACGGCGTTGCGGCCTTCGCGATCGGCTGATCGTCAAGCGCGGCCCGAGCTTTGTCATTGAACGCAGGGGAAGGAAGTTCGTTGCGAATCATTACTGTCGAAGAACATTTCCATCACTCGAAAGCTATCGAACGCGTCCTGGAACTGGCGGGGCCGTCGCCCGTCATTCCTGACGACGGTTTCGCGGACTTCATGCGAAATTCTATGCCCGACCAGGATTCAGCGGAGCGGCTGGCGGGTAACCGCCTTGCCCACATGGACCGGGTCGGGATCGACCTTCAGGTCGTGTCGCACGGGGTCAACAGTCCGGGCAATCTTGCTCACCCGGAGGCCGTCGAGTTATGCAGGCGAGTCAACAATGATCTTGCACAACAGATTTCGGAGCATCCGACGCGATTCCGTGGATTCGCGACGCTGCCGTTGTATGACCCCGCTGCAGCGGCGGACGAGCTGAAGCGATGTGTCAACGAGCTGGGCTTCGTCGGGACGCTCATTGCGGGCAGCTGTGAAGGGTTGTTCCTCGACGACGAGCGGTTCGACCCTGTTCTGGCCGCAGCCGAAATGGTAGACCTGCCCATCTACATCCACCCCGGTCTCCCGGAGAATCCGGTGTCTAGTGCCTACTACGCCGGAAGGTGGCCGGCTGCAGTACATTTCATGTTTTCCGGGCCCGCGTTCGGCTGGCACGCCGAGGCGGGTATCCATATACTGCGGCTGATCTTTTCCGGCGCGCTGGATCGCCACCCTGAGTTGAAACTGCTCAGCGGCCATTGGGGTGAATTCGTCGCCGGCTGGCTCGACCGGCTCGACGAGTTGACCGGCGCAATGGACTACCGCCTGGAACGCGAGGTCAGCGCCTATTACCGTAGTCAGGTCTGGGCGACACCCTCCGGGATGTACAGCCACAACCAGCTCAACTTCATCGTCGCTGAGATCGGCGCCGAACGGATCATCTATTCGGAAGACTTCCCCTACGTCATCCGCGACAACGTGTCGGAATTCCTCGAGCAGGCCGATCTCACCGACGACCAGCGAAACGCGATCGCTCACCGCAACGCGGAGAACATCATGCGGATCTAATCCGCGTAGCCCAGGAGACCACGCGACGCCTTAGACGAGCTGAGTGTCGCCATGGCTCGGCGATCGGGTCGAATTCGTCCTGCGTCGCGGAGCGCCTGCCGCGGAGGCGCGCATCCGTCGTTGGGTGCACAGCGTGAGTCGGTCGTTGACGCATGAGTCAGACGCAGAGGCCGTAGGGCAGCTGATTCCATTCCTGGCCATCCAGTTCACGCCCCAATGCGCGAGACCTGAGTCCACCCCACTGCTTGAAGTAGAAAGGAATACCGGCGTTCCAAGCCTGGTCGCGGATATTGCGTACCCATTGCGGATCCATGGGACGAGACCTGCGGCCGGCCTCGCCGGCGACGGTCACCCAGCCAATGTCATCGAGGTCGAGACTGAGCAGCGGTCCGAGCAGCGGTTCGCAGAACAACATCTTCACCGGCGCCGGGGTACGGCGCACGTCGTCAAGCCGGTGCAGGACCCGGGAATCTTCGACGGAGGTCCCCAACCACAGATTCATGGGCCAGTTGAGCTGATCGGCGAGTTTGCGCGCACGCGCTGGTCTTTTGGTCACCGCCCAATAGGTGTGTCGTGGCGTGTCGGCTATCACCGCGAAGACTTCCCGCAGGAATGCGACGGGGACCGCAGCGTGGAAGAGATCACCCATCGACGAGGTAAACACCACACGCGGGCGCTTCCAGCGCGCCGGTTGCTCGAGCGAACGAGGATGCCAGGCAACGCCAGAGCCCGGGCCTGATGTCGTCGAGTCACCGTCAGTCTGGTACTTCTGCTGCCCGAACGCCTTGAGCCGCCGCGACATGTGGAGCGCATAGCAGTTGTCGCAGCCGGCTGACACTTGGTTGCAGCCGGTGACCGGGTTCCACACGACAGTGCTGAGCTGCTCGGTCAATTGCATCGAAACTCCTGAGGCATCTGGGAGCACAGCTGACACCGTGCCCATGTGGCCATCGTCCGCCCGCACAGTGACAGATCAGTCGTCAAACCCGATAGAATGAGTCATTCCGACACTTCGAAGCATCTTGTGAAGAAACTCGACGATCTAGACGGCCAACTGGCGCACGCCCTTCAGATCGACGGTCGGGCGTCGTTTGCGACGTTGGCGGCGGTGATGGGCGTCTCCGACCAAACAGTGGCCCGTCGTTACGCGCGGCTGCGGGCCGACCGGACCTTGCGGGTCCTGGGCCTCACCGATCCTTCAGCCACCGGGGAGGCGCAATGGTATCTGCGACTGCGGACGACTCCCGATACAGCACAGTCCATTGCAGCGGCATTGGCCCGGCGGCTGGACACTTCGTGGGTGATGTTGCTGGGCGGCGGTACCGAGATCACGTGCACCGTGCGCGCCCCCTGGGCCGGTAACGACCTGCTGCTCTCGACGCTGCCGCGGACCGGTCGCGTCTTGGAGGTCCAGGCGCATTGCCGGCTGCATCAGTACTACGGCGGGCGACGCGGTGCGGTGGAAAAACTCGGTGCATTGCGGCCGGAACAAGTTCAGGCACTGACCCCGACAATGACCCCAATCTCCGCTGCCTTGGCTGACCCGTCAATAGACGCGGTCGACCGCCAGATTCTCGACCAGCTCAGCGTGGACGGCCGGATGCGGATCGAGCAGGTATCAGCGGCAGTGTCGGCGCCGAGTGCGACCGTCCGCCGTCGGCTAGAAAGGCTACGGGCCAACGGCACACTCTATTTCGACGTCGAACTCGACAACCGCCTGCTCAGAGGAGAGGCCGAGACGGTGTTGTGGCTCAAGACCGAACCGTCGGACCTGCAGGCCGTGGGCGAGGCGCTCGCGTCACATCCCCAAATCACCTTTGCCGCAGCCTGCACCGGCCCCTACGCCATCATCGCGCATGCACTGTGCCCTGACCCCGGCTCGCTGTACCGCTATCTCACCACCTCGATCGCCGCGCTGCCCGGACTGCGCGAGGTCACCAGCGCCCCGGTCATCCGGCTGATCAAAGGCCCAGGACCGTATCCGCTCGGCTAGGCCGGAAGATCTGCACGAGTTTGGGGTATCGCTCGCAACGAAAGTTGTTGACTCTGAGCGATGTCATTGGCTGTGTGCTGCCTCGCGGTAACCGGCGCGACACTGATTTAGAACGTGTCCTGTTCGCGGATCAAGTCCAGGGCACGCACATCACGGTCGGCGATTGCATCGACCAATGCGACGTGCAATTCGTAGCGGGCGTGAATGTCTTCGGGTAACTGCTCATCATCGACCGGCCCCTCCGACAGCAGGTGCGACTCGATAACGTCGAGCAGCATCGGATAAAACGATCGCAAGATGGCGCTCGGGCTGATTTCGGCCATGCGGGCGTACAGCTTTCGGCCTGCGCGTGCGAACGTGGTGCCGTCGACGTTGCCGACGGCGACCTTCATGTGGTCCAGTTCTCTACGCAGAGCGGAGATGTCGTGGGCCGACGCATATTCCAGTGCGTCTTCTACCAGCAATGGATTCAACGCTTCGCGCAGGCGCCCTGCTTCGGCAACGGAGGCGGCATCGTCGTCAACGGTCAGCATCGAATTGCCGAGGCGCACCATCGGCGATTGGCGGCTGGCGAACAAACCACCCCCGGGGCCCGATCGCACGGTGACCAGCCCCCGGGCTTGAACCATCCGCAATGCTTCGTTGAAGGTGCTGACTGCCACCCCGCAGCTGATCCGCAAATCCTCCTTCGTTCCGAGCCGATCACCGGGCTCGGCTGAAGCGGCCATTGTCGCCAGGTGTTCGGCCGCCTGTTCTGGGCGCGTCTGATGGCGATCAAAACGCGGGCGCTCCCAATCCTTGCGCCGTAGGGCGGGTGGGTCCGTCGTCATGTCTGCCTTCCGCTGCGTGCCAGCCGCACCAGGATACCGGTCACCAGCCGAATTCAACATGTTTAATAGTGCTGAATCTATTGACACGTGGCCCAAGTCGCCCCAAACTACTGGCAGACGGGCTGATTCAGCATGGTGAATTAGCAGGAGGGTGCGCCGCATATGCGAGCTGTAACACCGTTGCGCGATCCCCGGCTACGGACCATCCGGGCCGGCTGGCCAAAGTCGTTGCTGCGGTGAGTAACTCATGATTGCGCTGACGCCGGCGTGGAAGCCCGCCTCAGCCCTGGGCGGCTTCTTCGCGATGGCACTCGACACGCTGGTTGCCATTCCGCGCAGGCCGTTCGCATGGTCGGAATTCGTCCGCCAGGCGTGGTTCGTGGCCAGGGTCTCGCTGATGCCGACGGTCATGTTGGCCGTGCCCTACTCAGTCCTGGTGGTATTCACCTTCAACATCTTGCTGCTCGAGTTCGGAGCCGCCGATTTCAGCGGCACAACCGCGGCCTTCGCCACCGTTACGCAGATCGGCCCGATCGTGACCGTCTTGGTGGTCGCCGGTGCCGGTGCGACAGCGATGTGCGCCGACCTTGGGGCGCGCACCATCCGAGAGGAACTCGACGCGCTACGGGTGATGGGCATCAACCCGATTCAGGCGCTGGTGGTTCCGCGCGTGCTCGCGGCGACGCTCGTCGCGGTGCTGCTGTCCTCGGTCGTGATCCTGGTCGGCCTGGTGGGCGGATTCATCTTCTCGGTGTTTGTCCAGCACGTCACCCCGGGGGCGTATGTATCGGGTATGACGGTGCTCACCCGAGCTCCCGATTTGCTGATCGCGATCATCAAGGCGGCGCTGTTCGGTCTGGCGGCCGGGCTGGTCGCGTGCTACAAGGGTATTTCGGTCGGCGGCGGCCCCGCCGGTGTCGGCAACGCAGTCAACGAAACCGTCGTCTACACGTTCATGGCGCTGTTCGCCATCAACATCGTTGCGACGGCGGTAGGCGTGAAGGTGACGTCATGACCGTCGCAAGTGCGCGGCTGCCCCGCACCTCGCGCAAGGTCCGGCAGTGGGCGGCCGGCTGGACCAGGGTCGGTATCCAGGCACGGTTCTACGCCAAGACTCTGCGCTACAGCGTGGATGTATTCGTGCACTACAGGTCCGAGCTGCTTCGCTTGATCGCGCAGATGGGTTTGGGTACCGGTGCGCTCGCCGTGATCGGCGGCACCGTCGTGATTGTCGCCTTTTTGACCATGACGACCGGGGCGCTGGTCTCGGTGGCCGGTTATAACCAATTGGCCGATATCGGCGTGGAGGCACTGACCGGGTTCGCGTCGGCGTACTTCAATGTCCGGCTGGCTGCGCCGTTGACGGCGGCGGTCGCGCTGGCCGCCACCATCGGCGCCGGCGCCACTGCTCAACTGGGCGCGATGCGCATCAATGAGGAAATCGACGCCCTCGAAGCCATGGGTATCCGCTCGATCGCCTACCTGGCGTCCACCCGCGTGGTGGCCGGGGTGATTGTGGTGGTCCCGCTGTATTGCATCGCGGCGTTGTCCGGCTTCCTGGCGGCCCGGCTGTGCACAACCCGCATCTACGGCCAATCGGCCGGCGTGTACGACCACTATTTCAACGCATTCTTGTACCCGTCGAGTTTGATCTGGTCATTCTTCCTGGCCGTCACGATGGGTCTGGTCATCATGCTGGTGCACACCTACTACGGGTTCACCGCTTCCGGAGGGCCGGCCGGCGTCGGTGAGGCGGTGGGCCGGGCAGTGCGTACCTCGTTGGTGTCGTCGGCGGTATTGACCGTCTTTCTCTCACTGGCGATCTACGGTCAGTCCGGCAACTTCAATCTCTCGGGCTAGCGCGTGGACGGCACCGCTGAGCAGTACCGGATCCACCCTGCGTGGTGGACAGCGGTTTTGATTGCGGTTGTCTCGGCACTGATTTGGGTGTGTTCGGCCGCATTCGCCGGGACATTGACAACCTATGTGCCGGTCACCGTGACATCAGACCGCGCTGGGGTGGCCATGGAATCGGGCGCCAAGGTCAAGATGCGCGGTGTGCAAGTGGGTCGCGTTGCGGGCGTTGCGGGCGGGCAGAACCCGGTTCGCCTCCAGCTGGAGTTGTTTCCCGACCAGATCGGTGACATTCCCGCCAACGCGGAAGCGCAGATCCGCGCGACCACCATTTTCGGTGCCAAGTACGTCGATCTGATCTATCCGGATAGCCCCAGCCCGCAACATATTTCGGCTGGGGCGGTGTTGCGGTCCAAGAACGTCAGCACCGAAGTCAACACCGTTTTTCAGAGCCTCGTCGACGTTTTGCACCAGGTCGACCCACCCAAGCTGAACGCGGTGCTGACGGCCTTTGCCGAGGCTGTGCGTGGCCGCGGTCAACGCATCGGTGAGGCCACCACCGCCGCGAACAACGTGCTCGGGGCGGTCAACCCACGGATGGGAACGGTCCGCCAAGACCTGCGGTCGCTCAAGGGCGGCAGTGACGCCTACAGTGCTGCAGCGCAGCATATTCTGGCCACTCTCGATGCCGCCAGCGTGACGGCCACGACGGTCACCGCGCACTCAGCAGAACTGAATGCGTTGCTGCTCAACGCGATCGGGTTCTCCCAAGCTGGAATCGAGCTGATCGGCCCAAACCGCGGAAATCTGGTGCAAGCGATCAACGTACTGAAACCGACGACGGACCTGTTGATGAAATACAACCCCGAATTGACCTGTCTGCTCATGGGTGCCAAATGGTCACTGGACAATGGTGCTTACGAGAGCGCCGGCGGCAACGGCCGCACCATCCAGATCGACGACGGCCTGCTATTCGGAGACGACCCCTACCGATACCCCGACAATCTGCCGATAGTGGCCGCCAAAGGCGGTCCCGGCGGCCAACCCGGGTGCGGTTCACTGCCCGACGTCTCCAAAAACTATCCGGTACGCCAATTGGTCACCAACACCGGCTGGGGCACCGGCTTGGACATCCGACCCAACCCCGGCATCGGTCACCCCTGGTACGTGGACTACTTCCCGGTGACTCGCGGCACCCCCCAACCGCCCAGTGTCCGCGGAGACAAACCGCCGGCGATCGGCCCGATACCGTACCCGGGCGCGCCCCCATACGGAGCGCCGCTATACGGCCCGGACGGAACACCGCTGTACCCGCCGCCGCCGGGAGCGCCGCCCCCCGGCCCGCCGTCACCGACATCACCCTGACGACAAGCATTAAGGGGATGCAGCCATGAGAGACAAGACCATTGGTGCGTTGTGGCGCCTCAGCATCTTCGTCGTAGCCTGCGGCGTGGTCACTTTCGGGTTGTTCATGGTATTCGGGCAACTGCGATTTCAGCCGGAGCAGACTTACAACGCCGAGTTCACCAACATCAGCGGCCTCAAGCAGAGCGACTTCGTGCGCATCGCCGGGGTGGAAGTGGGCAAAGTCAAACACATTTCGATACGGCGCGACAACGTCGTGGTCGTCCAGTTCTCGGCTGATGACACCGTGTTGCTGACCCAGGGCACCAAGGCGCTGATCCGCTACGACAACCTCGTCGGCGACCGTTATCTGCAATTACAAGAGGGCGCAGGAGGAGTCGCTCGCCTCCAGCCGGGTCAAAGCATCCCGGTCGACCGGACCGAGCCGGCGTTAGATCTGGACGCATTGATCGGCGGCTTCCGCCCGCTGTTTCGGGCGCTGGATCCGGTACAGGTCAATGCCCTCACCGGCCAGCTGATCCAGGCGTTCCAAGGCCAAGGAGGGGCAATAGGCGCATTTCTGGCCCAAACCACCACGGTGACCAACACGCTCGCGGATCGCGATGCGCTGATCGGGCAGGTGATCGTCAACCTCAACACCGTGCTGGGTTCACTGGGCAATCAAAGTCAGCAGTTCGACAAAGCCGTCACCTCGTTGGCCGGCCTGGTGGAGCGGCTCGCCGCTCGGAAAAGCGACATCAGCAACGCGCTGGCCTACGGCGATGCCGCGGCGGGGACGATTGCTGATCTGCTGCAACGGGGCCGCCCGCCGTTCAAAAACACCGTCGCGCAATCGGACCGGGCCAACAGCATCGTCTTGGCCGACCACGACTACTTCGATGACCTGCTCAACACGTTGCCCGATGCCTACCAGGCTCTCGGCCGGCAAGGAATGTATGGCGACTTCTTCACCTTCTATCTTTGCGACGCGGTGCTGAAGGTCAATGGCAGAAGCGGTCAACCCGTGTACGTCAAGCTCGCCAGCCAGACCACCGGGCGGTGCGCCCCGAAATGAAGTCATTTTCTGAACGCAATTTGACGGTGATCGGCGTTGTTGGCGTGGCGGCGACCGCCGGGATCGTCTTGGCCGCATTGCAATACAACAAGCTGCCGATGTTCGCCGCGCAGAAACACGCATACTCCGCCTATTTCGCCGAGTCCAGCGGGCTGGACTCCGGCGCACGGGTGCGGGTGTCGGGCTTTCAGGTGGGCGCGGTGACCAGTGTGGAACTCGACGGTGCGCGCGTGCTGATCAAGTTCGACGTGCGAAAGGACATCCACCTCGGGGATCGCACGGAAGCCGCCATCAAGGCCAAAAGCCTGCTCGGTGTGAAGGTGCTCGAGATCACGCCGCGCGGGGACGGCCAGCTGACGGGCCCCATCCCGATGGACCGCACCACTCCGGCCTACCAACTACCGGATGCGCTCGGCGATCTGACACAAACCATCCACGGGTTGGACACCGATCAGCTCAACCAGTCGCTGAGTACGCTGCAGCAGACATTCCGAGACACCCCAGCGGATCTGAGGACCGCGGTCGACGGCGTGGCCCGGTTCTCGCAAACGCTCAACGACCGCGACGCCGAGTTGCGGAATCTGTTGGCCAACGCCGCCAAGGTCACGACCGTGCTGGCCCAACGCAGCGATCAGGTGGTCAGCTTGATCCACAACACCGACGCGCTGCTGGTGCAGCTGAAAACGCAAAGCTCGGCGCTGGATAAGGTTTCCGGTGATGTTTCAGCACTTTCGAAACAACTCTCCGGATTCGTTGCCGACAACCGCGCGCAGCTGCGGCCCGCGCTGGACAAGCTCAACGACGTATTGACCATAGTCGACAACCGCAAAGAGCGGGTCCAGAAGTCGATCAAGCTGCTCAACACCTATGCGCTATCGCTAGGGGAGTCCGTGTCGGCGGGCCCCTTCTTCAAGGCCTACGTCCCCAACCTGTTGCCCGGCCAGTTTCTGCAACCGTTCATCGACGCCGCGTTCTCCGACCTCGGGCTGGACCCCAATGTGTTGTTGCCGTCGAAGCGGACAGACCCGCAGACCGGCCAGCCGGGGACCCCGCCGCTGCCGGTGCCGTATCCCCGGACTGGCCAGGGCGGGGAACCGAATCGGACGCTGCCCGACGCGATCACCGGTAACCCGGGCGACCAACCGTGCACGGGCACGGGCTCGGGCTCGGGTTGCTACCCCTACCGGGAGCCACTGCCGGCGCCGCCGCCCGGCGGCCCACCCCCGGGGCCGCCCGCCCCGGCGCCACCGGGATTAGCGTCCAAGCCGCAACCCCCATCTTCGCCGATCTACGTGCCCGCACCGGGTGAGGTTCCGGCCCCTGGTAGCGGGGGGACGCCGTGAGATCTCGCAGCGGCCGGATTGGGTTGGCGTTCCTATTGGTAATGGTGTTGCTCGGCGGCATCGTGGCGGTGTGGTCGCTGCCCAAGGTCACCAGGACTTCGGTCGTCGCGTACTTCGACAACAGCAACGGCATCTTCGTCGGCGACGATGTGGTCATCCTCGGGGTCAAGGTGGGCCATGTCGAAAATATCGAGCCGCAGCCGCAGCGTGCCAAAATCACGTTCTCGCTCGATCACAAATACCGGGTGCCCGAGGACGTCAACGCGGTGATCTTGTCGCCGAAGTTGATCACCGCGCGTGCCATCCAACTCACCCCCGCTTATACCGGAGGCCCGACGCTCGCCGATGGTGCGGTAATACCGCAAAGTCGCACCGCGGTCCCGGTGGAGTTCGACGACTTCCGCCAGCAACTGGAAAAACTCACCCAGAGCCTGCAACCGACCCAACCCGGTGGGGTCAGCCCGTTAGGCGCGATCATCAACACCACCGCGGACAACCTGCGCGGCCAGGGCGCACACATCCGCGACACGGTAATCAAACTGTCGCAGGCGGTTTCGGCGCTAGGCGATCACAGCGGTGACATCTACTACACCGTGAAGAACCTCTCGACCCTGGTGGTGGCCCTTCATGACAGCGCCGACCTGATGGCGCAACTCAACGACAACTTGGCTTCGGTCACGTCGCTGGTGGCCAACGATCCGGGCGAGGTCGCCCGGGCGGTCGGCGACCTCAACACCGCCCTCGACGACGTGACTGGCTTCGTTGCCGACAATCGTGCGGCATTGGGAACGACGTCGGACAAATTGGCGTCGGTCTCCAAGGCCGTTGTCGACAGCCTCGACGATGTCAAGCAAACGTTGCATGTGGTGCCCAATGCGTTGCAGAACTTCGTCAACATCTATGAGCCGGCGCATGGCTCGATCACCGGAATCCTCGGGCTGAACAACTTCGCCAACCCGATCACCTTTCTGTGCGGAGCGATCCAGGCGGCAGCGCGGCTGGGCAGCCAGCAGTCGGCGAAACTGTGCGTGCAGTACTTGGCGCCGATCATCAAGAACCGGCAGTACAACTTTCTGCCGTTAGGTTTTAACCCGTTCATCAACGCTCAGGCCCGGCCGAATGAGATCACCTACAGCGAGGACTGGATGCGTCCGGACTACCGGCCCACCCCGCCGACGGACGCACCGCCGCCCGAGTCGGTACCGGCCCAGCCGCCACCACCGCTGAGCGCCGAAGCGACGGTGGCGACAAATCCCGCCGAAGGCTTGCAAGGCATGATGGTGCCCCCGGGTGGTGGCCGATGATCGGGAACATGTTGGGCCGCAACGTTCTCGGTTGCCTGATCCTGGCGGTAGCCGCGGCCGTTCTCTCCGGGTGCGGGTGGCGTGGTGTTAATTCGTTGCCACTACCGGGCACTGAGGGTCGTGGACCCGGGTCTTACCAGGTGCAGGCACAACTACCGGATGTTTCGAATATTCAACCGAATTCGCGGGTTCGGGTGAGTGACGTGACGGTCGGCACCGTCACCCGGATCGAGCGCCAGAACTGGCACGCGCTGATCACGATGAAGATCAACGGGGACGTGGCCCTGCCCGCCAACGCCACCGCCAAAGTCGGACAAACCAGTCTTTTGGGAACGCTGCACATCGAACTGGCCCCACCCACCGATGCGCCGCCGCAAGGGCGGCTGCAGAACGGATCGATGATCCCGCTGTCGCGCGCCGGCGCCTACCCGACCACCGAGCAAACCCTTTCCGTGGCTTCGATGCTGCTCAACGGGGGAGGGCTCGGTCAGATCCAGGACATCACCAAAGCGTTCAGCACCGCCTTCGCCGGGCGAGAAAGCGACTTACACAGCCTGATTCAGCGGCTCGACGAATTCATCGGCCACCTCGACCAACAAAAAGGCGACATCATCGCGGCCAGCGACAGCCTCAATAACTTGGCCGGTCAATTCGCCCACCAAAAACCGGTGGTGGACAAAGCGTTACACACCATCCCTGATGCGTTGGCCACGCTCAAAAACCAACGCGACAACCTCGCCGACGCGTTCGACAGACTCGGCAAGTTCAGCGCGCTGGCCGCGGACTCGGTCAACCAGACCAAAGATGCGCTCGTGCAGGAGCTCAAAGACATTGGGCCGGTGCTGGATTCGCTCGCCAACGCCGGTCCGGCGCTGACGCGTTCACTCAGTCTGCTGTCCACTTATCCGTTTCCCAAGGAAAACATCACCAAATTCGTGCGCGGCGACGCCGTCAACATCAGCCTGATCCTCGACTTGACGTTGAGCCGCCTGGACACGTCGCTGTTCACCGGAACCAGATTCGAAGGGAATCTGACCCAGCTCGAGATGCAGTGGGGCCGCACCATCGGCCAACTGCCTAGCCCCGCCACCGGCGGCAACCCGCTGGTGGTTCCTTACCATCGCGATCAAGGGCGCTGACATGCGCCTTGATCGACGCATCAAAATCCAGCTGGCCGTCTTTGCGGTGGTCGCGTTGGCCGCCGGCGCCGTGATGATCTTCCGCTACATCAACGCGCCGGCGATGCTGTTCGGCGCCGGGCACTACACCGTCACTGTCGAGCTCCAGCGGGCCGCCGGGTTGTATCCCAAAGCCAACGTCACGTACCGGGGCACCGAGGTCGGCGAGGTCAAAAGCGTTAGCCTGACCCGAACCGGCGTCCGGGCAGTGCTGTCACTGAGATCAGGCATCAACATTCCCTCGGATCTGCAGGTCCAGGTCCACAGCCAATCCGCGATTGGCGAACAGTACGTCGAGCTGCGTCCCCGCATCGGAGTCTCTCCGCCGCTGAAGGCAGGTGATGTCGTCGAGGTACGCAACACCGTGGTGCCTGCCGACATCGATTCGCTGCTGGACGCCACCGACCGCGGCCTGGCAGCGATCCCGCGGGACAACCTGAAAACCGCGATCGACGAAAGCTACACTGCCATAGGGGGATTGGGCCCGGAGCTGTCGCGGCTGGTCAAGGGGTCCACTCAATTGGCCTTGGACGCCGACCGCAACCTCGACCCGTTGGTCTCGCTGATCGAGAAATCCCAGCCAATTTTGGACTCCCAGGCTCACACCGCCGACGCTATCCAGGCCTGGGCGGCACACCTGGCCAGCATCACCGACCAGCTGCGGTCACGCGACGCGTCGGTCGCCGGAGTGCTGCGCAACGGCGGCCCAGCCGCCGATGAGGGCCGCCAGCTCTTCGAACGGCTGCAGCCCACTTTGCCGCTGCTGCTGGCCAACCTGGTCAGCGTAGGACAAGTGGCCGTCACCTATCAGCCCGCCATCGAACAGTTACTGGTCTTGCTTCCGCAGGCTATTGCCGTCGTCCAGGGCACACAAATGGGGAATCTGAACACCAAGCAGGCTTACAAGGGCCTGTATTTGGACTTCCAACTCAACCTCAACCTTCCACCGGTTTGCATGACCGGCTTTTTGCCGGCCCAGCAACAGCGAGCGCCCAGCATGGTGGACTACCCTGACCGTCCCGCCGGCGAGCTGTACTGCCGGGTGCCGCAGGACGCGCGATTCGGTGTTCGGGGCGCGAGAAACTATCCGTGCCAAACCGTTCCCGGCAAGCGCGCTCCTACCGTGAAACTGTGTGAGAGCAACGAAAACTACGTACCGCTCAACGACGGATACGCCTGGAAGGGTGACCCCAACGCCACCATGTCCGGTCAGGACATTCCGCAGCTTCCGCCGGGGACACCTCGGCAAGCAACAGCACCTGCGCCAGCGACGGCTCCGCCCCTGGCCGCGGCGCAATACGATCCGGCCACTGGTACCTACGTCGGTCCCGACGGACGGTTGTACACCCAGTCGAACTTGTCTCAGACTGCGCCGCGGGACCAGACCTGGCAGTCGATGCTGATGCCTCCGAAGGGGAACTGACCGACTGTGGCTAACCGCTGAGGAACATGTCGTTGAAGTTCTCCATGACGGCGACTTCGTCCGGCCGCTGCGCGGTGGCCCTGGCCTTGGCGCGCTCGACCAGTACCTGCACCTCATCGGTGGCCAGGATGTCCATGGTCTCAGATACGTAGTCCGACAACGGCATTGCGCGTGGGTCGGTGGTGTTTCGCTGCTGTAGGCCGGTCTGGACATAGGGCGGAGCGATTTCCAGCACGGTGACCGACGAGCCGCGCAGCCGGTACCGCAGGGACAAGGTGTACGAGTGCAGGGCGGCTTTGGTCAGCGAGTAGATCGCCGACGTCGCCAGCGGTGCGTACCCCAGCATCGAGGAGACGTTGATGATGGTGGCGGCGGGCCGTTGTCGCAGATGGGCGATCAGCGCCGAGTTCAGCCGCAGCGGCCCGAGCAGGTTGGTGGCAAGTGTGGTGTTCAGCAGCTCATGATCGAGCGCATGACTGACATCGTCGTCGTACATGACACCGGCATTGTTGACGACGACGTTCAACGCCGGATACGTCGCAAGCAGAGTGGGGACCGCGACGTCGATGCTGGACGGCTCGGACACGTCCAGTTCGACCGCGTTCATGCCCGGGTTGGCCGCGACGACCTCGTTCAGTGCCGCTGCGCGGCGACCCGCGATGATGACGTCGTTTCCGCGCCGGTGAAATTCCTCGGCCAGCGCTCGTCCGATGCCACCGGCTCCGCCGGTGATCAGAATGGTATTCCCGCTGAGCTTCATCCGATTGCCTCACTATGGGTGAACGCGGTGTATTGCTGACGCACATACTCTTCGAAAGTCGTTGGTGGCCGGCCCAATAGCCAGGTCAGTACATTCGGGTTGCCGATGAAGTCATGGCTGCTGTAGCGAGCCGAGATCGCGCGCAGGACCTTGGCCTGGTGCGGGAACTGCGCGGGATCGGCGTCGCCGAACCAGGCGCGAAGATAAGTGTCGGCGTCGATTTGGCGCACCTCGATGCGACGTCCGAGCACGCCGGCGATGATGGTACCCAGCTCGTGCGCGGTGTAGCGACCGGGCGCCACCAATTCGTAGGTCGCCCCGGCGTGCCGCTCGCTGTCGGTCAACACCAGGCGGGCGACATCGGTCACATCACCGAGGTCGACCACGGACTGGCGTCGGTCCAGAGCCCAGGACAGCTCGAACACGCCCCGCTCGAACGCCGGCCGAAGTTTCAAGGGCAGCATGTAATTTGACGGCTGCAGGATGGTGAACTCCAGCCCGGAGGACAGCAGGTGTTCCTCGATGTCACGTTTGATCTCGTGTTGCACCAGGTCGGTGGTGATCGCGTGTAGTACCGAACTGAAGACGAAGTGTTGCACGCCTTCGGCGCGCGCCGCGTCGACGATGGCGAATCCCATGTCGCGTTCCCGCGGATGCGCGGTCGGCCCGACGTGATAGATCTTGTCAACGCCGTGCACTGCGCGCTTCATCGTCGCCGGTTCGCTGATGTCTCCGACCACGACGTCGTGGACACCCAAGGCGCGCAGGGATTCTGCGGAGGCCTTCGACTGGACGCAGGCGCGGACAGGCTGCTCGGCCGCAAGCAGTTTCGGTATCAGCAACCTGCCCTGATTGCCGAATCCGGCCGTCACCAAGATCATTTGTTCCCCCGTGCCGTCACGTGGTCAGGTCGAGCACTGCGCGCACGATGCTGTCGGTGTCGATGCCGTGGTAGCAGTACACCGCGTCGAGCGATCCCACTTGCCCGAAGTTACTGACGCCCAGCGACTTGCTCGGCACCCGGTTGACTGAGGAAAGGAAGGCCAGCGTGTGCGGGTGCCCGTCGAGCACGGTGACCATCGGCACCGCGCGATCGGCTGGGAAGACCTGATCAAGGATCCACGTCGGCGCCGCGCCGAGGCCCTGCCGGGATTGAACGGCCTCGAACAGAAGTCCCGGGCTGGTCACGCACACCACCTCGGTGCCGATCCCGATCTGCGCCAACCGATCTGCGGCGTCCAACGCTTCGGTCACCATCGCCCCCATCGCGACGATCGTCGCCGCGGCGCCGGCGTTGGCCCGCAGCGTGTAGGCGCCGGCGACAACGTGGCGACGGCGGCGTTCCCGGGCGGCCGCGTCGGTGGGGACGTCGGCCAACTCCTGCCGGACGGGCCTGGTGGACAGCCGAAGGTAGGACGACCGCCCGTCGGGCCTGCCCAGCCGCGACATGCACTCCAACAGCGTCCACTCCACCTCGATGGCGAATGCCGGCTCGTAGCTTGTGCATCCGGGTTGCTCGAGTCCGATGGACGGGGTCTTGATCGATTGGTGCGCTCCGCCTTCGGCGGCCAGGGTGACCCCCGACGGGGTACCGACGAGAATGGACTGGCCCCCGGCATAGATGCCGTACGACCAGGGTTCCAGCGCGCGTTCGACGAACGGATCGTAGAGGACGCCGATTGGAAACAGCGGTTGACCCCACCGGCTCCACGCCGCACCGAGCTCCCCGATCAGCCCGACGAGGTTGGTTTCGGCGATCCCGAGCTCCATGTGTTGTCCGGTCGGTTTCTCCCGCCAGTGCATGATGGTTTCGCCGTCGTCGTCGAACCAGTTGCGGCGCTCGCCCGGTGACCACACCCCGACCTTGTTCAGCCAGCCGGCCAAGTTGGTGGTGGAACTGACGTCCGGGCTGACGGTGACTATCCGCTTCGCGACGTCGGGCGCCTCGCGGGTGAGGTCCAGCAGGGCCCGGCCGAGCGCCGCCTGAGTGGTCGAAACAGCAGGCGGGGTGCGCCCGAGGTCGGTCGGCACCGCAGGTGGATTTCCAGTCGGAAGTGGGGCGCGCAGCAGCCGCTCGGCGGTGGCGAGGCACAGCTCGGCGGCCGGCGAACCGTCATCGAAGCGACGCCAGGGCTGCGCGGGGGCCTGGCCGAGGCTCACCGCGAGGTCGCTGAACTGCTCGTCGGTGAGCAAAGACGAGTGGTTCTGCGGATGTCCCTGGGTGGGAAGGCCGTACCCCTTGATGGTGTAGGCGATGATGATCGTCGGCCGGGTGTCGTCGATCTGCCCGTAGGCCGACCGCAGCGAGTCCATGTCGTGGCCGCCGAGGTTGCCGATCGCCCGAACCAGGGTGCGGTCGTCGAGGCCGGTGATGAGGTTGCCGATGGCGTCGGCACCGTCGCCCTGCCCGGGCAGCCGGGCGCGCAGCTCCGGTGCCGAGCAGCGCAGCAGCCGCTGGTATTCGGAGTTGGGCATGTCGAGGATGCGGCGCCGCAGCGCCGCCCCGCCGGGACGGCTGAAGAGGTCTTCGAGCAGCCTGCCGAACCGGACGGTGATGACTTGCCAGCCGGCCGCGGCGAACATCGTCTCGAGTCGGCCCGCGGCGATGTTGGGCACCACCCGGTCCAGCGACTGGCGGTTCATATCGACGATCCAGACGATCTCGCCGAGTTCCTGCACGGATGGGTCGAGGATCGCCTCCCATACCGCGCCCTCGTCCAGTTCGGCGTCGCCGACCAGCGAGTACTGCCGTCCGGTACCGGTGTCGCCCAGCGTGGTAGTGACGTAGCGGCGTGTGATGGCTCCCCAGATCGGCGCGGTGGCACCGATTCCGACTGATCCCGTCGAATAGTCCACCGGGTCAGGGTCTTTGGATCGGCTGGGATAGCTCTGCAGGCCGCCGAACTCCCGCAGCGTGGTCAGACGGCTCTGGTCGAGGGTCCCGAGCAGATAATTGATGCTGTGCAGTACCGGCGATGCGTGCGGCTTCACCGACACGCGATCACCCGACTGCAGCTCGGTAAACCACAGCGCCGTCATGATCGAGACCATCGACGCGCACGAGGCTTGATGCCCGCCGACCTTCAGCCCGCTGGGATTGGGGCGAATGCGGTTGGCGTGGTGGATCATTGCCGTTGATATCCACAGCACATGCGCGGCAACCTCGTCGAGCAGTTCGCCGGTGGCAACCGCATTTCGTACGTTCTCGCCGGAATGGGCGGTGGTCATCCTGTCGTCCCGGTGACCAGCGCACCGATCCCTTCGATCTCGCTGACCACCACGTCGCCGGCGCGGAGATACCGAGGTGGGGTCCGGGTCGCACCGACTCCGGACGGAGTCCCGGTGAAGATGAGATCACCCGGGCGCAGGATGACGACCGAGGAGAGATAAGACACCAGGGCAGGTACGTCGAAGATCAGTTGATTTGTGTTGGAGTCCTGCATTTTCTCGCCATTCACGGCGCAGGTGATCGCCAAACTACCGGGATCGTCGAATTCGTCGGCGGTGACCACGACAGGCCCGATCGGTCCGTAACCCGGTTTGGACTTGCCCAATCCGAACTGCGGGGTCGACGGATCGGAGAATTGCAGCGTGCGATCGCTGATGTCTTGGCCGATGGTCAAGCCGGCGACGTTAGCCCAGGCAGCTTCGGACTCGATATTTCGACCGCCCGATCCAATCACGACCACCAACTCGACTTCCCAGTCGACCGTGTCATTGTCAAGCAACACACCGTCGTACGGGCCGGCGATGCAGGACGCGAACTTGGGAAACACCAACGGCGACTTTGGCGTCTGCAGGCCTGCCTCCTGCGCGTGGTCGGCGTAATTGAGGCCGATGCCGAACGCCTGCGACGGTGCGGGGACAGGTGCGCCGAAAGTACCTGATGCGGGAAGGTGGCCCTCGGCGGAGAAGTCGGTGGCGAACCACCCGGTCAGCTCGCCCCACCGGCGGTAGGCGGCTTGCACATCGCAGCTGAAACGGCCACCGCTTGCCCGCGCGATGTCGAAGAAGTGTTCTCCTTGGGCAACGCAGGCCCGACCGTTGACATTGGCAAACCTCATCGAAGCGCCTTCCTCCTAGACCGGATTAGACGATGCCACCTGCTGCAGCATGCACTGGTGGGCGAACGCGAGCTGGTTGTAATGCATTGCGGCGCCCAGCATGTGGTGATCTATGCTGTGGCCAACTCCCGCCATGATTTCGGAGTGGACGGGCAGTGTCGGGCTGAACTTGGCAAGAAACAAGTCTCGGGCCCTAGGCGAGGCGTCCCAGAGCGCGTCGAATTCGGCAAGCGTGTGATGGACCGGGACCGTGATGGCCAAGGCAACCTCGTCGAGGCGTTGTGCTGCCCACTTGGGCGCTGACTTCAATTCGATCATGGGTGTCGGTGCGAACGAAGACCGCGCCGAGACGACCGCGTCCGCGGACACGCTCGACGCGGGTCCGTACCACAGCTGCTCCCGTTCCTCGACGGGCAGGTCGACGACACCGCTGAGGGGGAGTGCGCCGAGTTGTTCTGCTGCACCACCGACGGGGATGGCCGCACCCATGCCGCTGACAGCCACGCCGATCAGCCGCCAATCACGCTGTTGTACAGCGACTTCGAGCGCAACGATACCTCCGATCGAATGTCCGACGAGGACCACGGAGTCGGCCGGGCAGTCGTCGAGCATGCCCGAGATGGCGCTCTCGAGTAGTTCTGCTTGCCGGATGAAGGTGTTCTCGTCCTCCGGCAGCAAATCGCTGGCACCGTACCCCGGCCGGTCTATCCGCAGCACCGAGAATCCGTTGCGCGTCGCAATGTCGACGAACGACCCGGTGCGTGAGCCGGCGATGCAAAAGTATTCGCTGGTGTAGGTGCCGCCGTGCAAGGCGACCAGTAGCGGGCTTCCCGGGTGCGGCGTACCGGCAACGTGGAGAGTCGCCGAGACGGCGTGTCCGTCGACACTCGTTCTGAGATTCCGCATGTCCAACCTCGTCATGTGCTCGAAGTGCCTAACCGACCGTGTCCGATATCCGCTCGTACTCGGTGATACGGGTATACGCCGCACGGATTTTCGGGACGATTGCCCGGCAGGCTGCGACGTCTCGATGACCTTCGTCGCGCAGCTTGAGGATGTCGCCGCGCCGCCGATCGGACGGGATGTGATCGCCGCGCGCAGTGACCAGAGCGTGGAAATGGCGG
Source organism: Mycobacterium sp. (assembly GCF_965277065.1). Lineage (GTDB taxonomy): Bacteria > Actinomycetota > Actinomycetes > Mycobacteriales > Mycobacteriaceae > Mycobacterium. The sequence continues at coordinate 1,772,439 of NZ_CBDIBT010000019.1, read as the reverse complement.
TAGTCCTCACCGAAGACCAATTGGTATGTCGCTGGCGCGGCGGTGACCTCGGCAACGGCAGCGACCAGGGCGCGCAGCCGGCGTCCGAGGGCGTCGGTCTCGGCGTCATCGAGTCCGGTGATCAGTTCGGCATGGCGCCGGGTTCGCAGCACAAACCATCCGGGGACTTCCATCCCAGGTCCGATCTCGGCGGCCCACAAGTCATCTCGGAAGATCACCGAACCACTTTCAGCGGTCTCCATCGCGCATATGAGGCACGAATCAACGGGTTGGGTGTTCACTTTCCATCTCCTTGAATCGGCTGTGGCCATCCCCGCAGGGACGCTAGATCAGAGGCGTGATCTGGTCGTCTCGGCCTAGTAGGGCCTTGCCGTATATTTCGTAGTTGACAATCGGCAATGTGACCGCGTCTCTGGCAGCTACCGCGGAGTCACGCCAGATGCGTTGCAGTGGATTGGTTTCGGCAAAGGACGATCCTCCGTGTGCGGACATCAGGATGTCGATCGCTTTGGTGATGTGGTCGAGGACCCATCCGGCGTCAGCGCGGACTCGCGCACGGCCCAGCTCGTCTGGATACACGCCGCGCCGCGCCGCGGAGTCGATGTCCTCGGCTGCGCGCTGGGCGTGCAAGTGAGCGGTGTCGACGAGCATCGCCGCCTCGGCGACCTGTAGCTGGAACGCCACCGAGTCCGATTGAGCGGCGTAATAGGTATACGAGACCGGCTTGTGGGCGGCGTGCTCTTTGACGAGTTGCAAGGCTTTGCGGCCCAACCCCAGCTGCGGGCCGGCGAGCGCGAGTGCCAGCACCGGGATCAAGGCGGAGCGATACAGCGGCACGTCGATGTGCTCGCTGCGGTAGTCACCGTAGATCGCGCCCATCATCGACAGGATGCGGTGATCGGGCACGTACACGTCACTGGCAATCAAGCAGTTCGAACCCGACGACTTCATTCCGGCGGTGAACCAGGTCTCTTCGAGTTCGAGATCTTCTCGTGCAATGAGAGCAAACCCGTGGTCGACGATCTCCCCGCTCGTGTCACTGATGGGAAACGCGAGGACCGCCCAGTCGGCATGCCAGGAGCCCGGACTGTGGTGCCAGCGTCCGGAAACCCGAACCCCGCCATCCACCGGTGTCGACTCGGCGGTCGGGGCTAGCACCCCGGAGACCTTCGCATCCGGATTGGTTGCCCACACGTCGTCCTGGGCCTGTTCGGGAAACAAGCTCGTCACCCAGGCGAATACGTTGCACAGCGTGACTACCCAGGCGGTCCCGCCGTCCGCCTCGGCGACGGCTGACGACACATCGAGCATGGTGCGCACTGAGGTTTCGTACCCGCCGTACCGGCGCGGTTGAGCGATCTTGAATGCGCCGGCCTCGGTGAGGGCGGTGATGGACTCCTCGACGACACGGCGGGCGGCTTCACCGTCATCGGAGTTCTTCTCCACAAGCCGCTGGATCGCGCGTACGCGTTCGACGATGTCGAGTGTCTCGGTGAAGGTAGTCATCGGGTGGGCTTCACACGTCGACGAGAATCGGCATCGGATCGGGCAAACCGGCACGTAGTGACCAGGCGCGGTTGGTGAGTTCCTCGACGCGGGCACCGCCGCGGCGGGCCGCGAGCATCGCGTCGGGATCGAAAGCCGGGCCGACCGAGTCGCCCGCGTACTCGGGACCGCGCATGTAATCAGTAGCTTCGTCGGGCGTAGCGAAGTTGTCGATCTGCATCTCGACGAAATTGCCGTCGGGATCTTGGTAGTAGATCGACGTCGTCACCCCGTGGGCGATGCAGACCGCCGGCATTGTCCCGTGGGCGCGCAGCAGCACGTAGCGTTCGAGCAGCTGGTCGAGGTTCTCGAACGTGTAGGCCACGTGATGTGCGCAGGCGGTGGTGGGATGTTTGCGCTGCGACCCATCCGGAAGCGTTATCAGCGCGACTCGGTGATGTTCGTCGTCGTAAGCGATGAAGCACAAGGCCTCGTCCTGGTAGACGACGTGACCGTCCAAGACGGTGCAGTACCAGTCGCGCATCTGGGCCGGCTGACCGGTTTGGAAAACGACGTGAGCGAACTTGGGACTGGCGGACATAGCGGCTCCCCTCTGCCGGCGCCGTGCATTCATCGGAGCGCCGCTGTGGCGTGGGACACAACGTAGCAGCGATATGTGATAACAGCAAGACGCTAACCGGAGATCGAGTTTGAGAGGCTTACGTTATCTCTGAACAGCAAACATCGCAGGAAAACTGAAAATAGCAGCGCACGAACTCTCCTCAAAGCGATATATAGTTGCTATCGTCTGCTGCACAATACGTAGGTTTCGCCGTTGTGGAAGAGGGTTGGCTCTTGACGTCGTCAAACGCCGTTATTCGGCCGATCTCGTCGCGGTCGGTTGTCGCCCAAGTCACCGACGAGCTGCGCCGGGCGATTCTCTCGGGTGTGCTGACGCCCGGACAGGAATTTTCGCTCCGCGAAATCGCCACCATGCTGGACGTGAGCTTTATCCCGGTTCGCGAGGCACTGCGAAGCCTGGAGGCAGAAGGCCTCGTCGTCATCCGGCCCGGCCGTAGCGCGACCGTCGCACCGCTGGATCTCGACGACCTGCACGCCATCTACCGGCTACGGCGCGTGCTGGAGCCCGAGCTCGCCCGCCGGTCGTGCGTGCTGCTGACGGTCGATCAACTCGATCGTCTCGAAGCGCAGGCAGTGCAATTCGGCGACGAGAATCTCGGAATGGACGGCATCTACGACAGCCATCTCCAATTTCACCTGGCACTCCTGGAACCCGCGGCGACGATGTGGGATACCAGAGTGCTCACCACCTTGTGGCGGGCGGCAGAACGATACGTGCGGATCGGGTTCGGACTCCTCGACTACGACCCACACGAGCACGAGCGCCGCGAACAAGCCCACGAGGACCTGATCGCAGCATTCCGCAAGCGAGATCCCGACCTCGCCGCGCAAGCCATCTTCGACCATCTTGCGCGCAACGAAGTCACCGCTCGGACGGCCCTCGATGCCTATCGAACTGATGCGGCGAACGTACCCCAGGATCCAAAGACGAACGCCAAGAGCGGAAGTCGCTCTTCGCGAACCCGCGGCGCGCGGATCCAACCACGGTGAAAGAGCCGGCCGGTGAGGTGCCCAGACGCACGCAGGTGCTGATCATCGGCGGCGGCCCCGTCGGCCTGGCCACGGCACTAGAACTCTCTCAACACGGCACCGGCTGCATCGTCGTCGAGCCACGCGTGGACGTCTCGTGGTTGAGGCCGCGCGCCAAGACGACGTCCACACGGACGATGGAACACTTCCGCCGTTGGGGGATCGCGGGCACCGTCAGGCGGCGTGCGCCGATACCCCAATCCTGGTCTGATGAAGTCGTCTTCTGCACAACACTTTTGGGCCGTGAAGTAACACGCTTCGACCACTGCCTCGGGCTGGATCTCATCGATGACGACCTGGTGGCCGAAGGCGGCCAGCAGGCTCCACAGCCGTTGATCGAGTCCATCATGCGCGACCGGGTCGGCGAGCTTCCCACGGCCGAGTTGCTCGTCGGTCACCGGCTCGTCGCCCTGACCCAGGACGACAGCGGGGTCGTGGCCACCGTCGCCGACGAATCCGGCGACCTCACCCTCATTGGCTCCGAGTATCTCGTCGGATGCGACGGGTCCCGCAGCGTGGTGCGCGAGGCAATCGGTGCGAAGTACGAGGGCAGCACCGACGAGCGGCCGAATTTCAACGTCGTCTTTCGTGCCGAGGCGCTGGCGTCCCGGATGCGTCTCGGCGACGCCGTGCATTACTGGGTCCTCAACCCCGGTCAACCGGGCTTGGTGGGTCGATTGGATCTCGTCGACGAGTGGTGGTGCGTCATCATGGGCGTCAGCGCCGAAGCGGGCGGTGTCAATCCGGCACGCCTGATACACAATTTGATTGGCGACGGAGCCGACCCGGTCGCGATCGAGGTGCTCGCCACCGATCCCTGGCGAGCACGTATGCAGGTAGCCGACACGTTCCGATCCGGCCGAGTCTTCCTGGCCGGCGATGCCGCCCACCAGAATCCTCCATGGGGAGGCCACGGTTTCAACACCGGTATCGGCGATGCCGCCAACATCGGCTGGAAACTCAGCGCGGTGCTCAACGGATGGGGTTCCGAAACACTCTTGGACAGTTACGAATTCGAGCGCCGGCCGGTCGCCCAAGAGACGATCACCGTGGCCACCAAGAACATGTCCATTTTGGGCCCCCAGCTTGCCGACCCGCGCCTGATGGGCAGCGACGACGACTTCACCTGCGCGCAACCGGCGGTGGCTGCCGCCACACAGCAGGGAAAGCGCGCCGAATTTCACAGCCTGGACCTCGTACTCGGAACTTCCTATGCCGATTCACCAATAGTGGTCGGTGACGACGCCGCGACGGATTTCGACGTCGCGCCACCGCAACCTGGCGTCTACGCTCCAAGCGCCGCAGCCGGAAACAGACTGCCGCACAAGTGGCTTGCCGGGCATCGCTCACTCTTCGACAGCTTGGGCAGTGAGTACAGTCTGGTCGGTGCGGTGAACCGGGCACCAGGGCGGCAACTTCTTGAAGCCGCTGCCTCGCTGCGCATTCCGGTCGCAGCCGTGAAAGTGGACTGTGAGTTGGCCGAAGATCTGTTTGCGGCCTCGTTGGTGCTGGTTCGACCTGACCAACACGTCGCGTGGCGCGGCAGCCGAGCGTCCGATCCGGAGGCGCTCATGCGAACGGTTTCTGGCCGGCTGTGAGTGGCCAAGCCGTCTCCTACCGGCGATATCAGCCGTTGGGGTGAACTCCGAAAGTAGGTTTTAGAGATGCAGTCAGCCGGTTGTCCTTGCTGCGCATACGCGCAACCCCTTTCAGCGCCTCGTTTTTTACGTCTTGGGTTCGTTGGCTTGGAACGGGCCAAGGACTCGAGCGCGCGGGACGTCGCGGTCGACACCGGAACCTCCCGCACGTTGCTTCTGGACGGCGGAACCGTGGTCGATCCGCGGGACGGCAGCATCGCGGCCGATGTCAGCATCCGGATACGAGACGGCCGCATTGTCGAGGTGTTCCCGCGTGGAACCGCCCGCGAGGACCGGACCACGGAACGCATCGATGCATCGGGCAGATTCATCGTGCCGGGCTACAACGACATGCATTCGCACGCATTGAACCTCGGCAACCCGTCGGGGAGCCTCGGCCTGATGCTCGCCGAGGGCGTTACCGGATTTCGCCAGATGTCGGGTTCGCCTGCCCTGCTGAAGAAACGACGCAACAACACGTTGCCGATCGGCTCGATGGCGCCAGCCCTGCTAGAGACACCCGGCACCATTCTCACACCACTCAATGCCGGATCGAGCCAGGCTGCCGCCGCTGAGATCAGGCGCCAGCAGGCCCAAGGGGCCGACTTCGTGAAGATGGTCATGGCCGACCCCGAGGTCTTCTTGGCAGCGGTCGAAGAAGCCGTCGCCGTCGGGATTCCAATTCTCGGTCACCTCCAGGAGGGTGTCGACGTCGTGGCCGCTTCACGGGCTGGATTCCGGTCCGTCGAGCATCTCGGACCGGGCTCGCCGGTATGGGCGTCCTGTTCCACCATCGACGAAGAGTTGCGCTCGGAGGCCTGCGAGCGACCGGTGATCAAGGCGCCGCCGGTCAAAATCCCTTTCCTCGAACGCATCGTGGGATGGCGGATGCAGAAGCTCCTGGTCAACCCCGCAGCATTCTCCGATCCCATCGACATTGCCCGGATTCAGCGCGCATTGGACACCTACAGCGAAGACAAAGCCGCCGCCGTGGCAGCAGAGCTCGCCGACCACGGAACCTGGCAGGTGCCAACGCTGGTTCGGCTGCGCAGCATGGAGTACGCCGGCGCGCCGGAATACGAAGCCGACGAATCGTTGGCCTACCTGCCGGCCAAGAACATCAAGAGGTGGCGCACTGTGACGGCGAAGTTCCTGACACTGCCCGCCGAGGCGCAAACGACTTACCGACACCTGTATCCACGCCAGCTGAGTCTGGCAAAGCTGTTTGCGGACAACGGTGTGCCGATGATGACCGGGACGGATGGCGGATCCATGATGGCGCCCGGGTTGACCCTGCGTCAGGAGTTTGCCGAACTGGCGAAGGCGGGTCTGTCACCGCTGAAGATCCTGCAGATGACCACCATCAACCCGGCGCGATATCTCGGCCGCGAGGACACCATGGGAACCGTCGAAGCCGGGCGCAACGCCGACCTAATCGTGCTGGACGCCAACCCCCTCGACGACGTAAAAAATCTGCACCGGATCAACGCCGTGGTCAGAGCGGGCACTCATTACTCGGCCGCGGAGCTGGCCGCGCTCAAGGTCCGCGTGCGTGCCAGCGCCGAAGACAACCGCTAGACATGGCAGACCATGATGGTGCCGCCGAAGAAACCGAATCCGTCGACGCTGCCGAGGACATCGACGGCCAGGATGTCGATGCCGAGGATGCTGAAGACGTCGCGGACGTGGACACTGAAAAGCCTGAACGACAATGGTTTTCGGGCGCCAGAGGTGTGATCGCGGCGGCCGCTGCCGCCATCGTGGCTTTGGTCGGCTTAGCGGGCTGGCTGGGATATCGCGTGCACAACGACCATCAGGCGCAGGCGCAGCGCAACCTTTACGTGCAGGTCGCGCGTCAGACCGCGATCAATCTCACCACGATCAGCTACACCGAAGTCGATGCCGACGTCAAGCGGGTCTTGGACTCGGCGACCGGCGCCTTTCACGATGAATTCCAGAACCGGTCACAACCTTTCGTCGAGGTCGTCCAAAAGATGCAATCTAAAACGGAGGGCACCATCGCCGAGGCGGGTCTGCTCTCCTCTACGAAAGACCAAGCGCAAGTGCTCGTTGCGGTAGCGGTCAAGACGTCAATGGCCGCAGCGCCAGCAGACCCAGAGCCCCGCAGATGGCGGATGCGCCTCACTGTCGACAAGACGGGGGATAGTGCCAAGGTGTCAAATGTCGAGTTTGTGCCGTGAGCAGCCGACCGGCTTTCAGTGCGCGAGAGGAAATCCGCGATGAGCGATAACGCTGACCCGTTCGCCGACGAGTCGTTAGGGGATGACGTTGCCGAGCGTGATGACGTGGCCGACGAGGCGGAGGCGGCTGACGCCGCAGACCAAGTGCCGGCTGAGAAGGATGGCCGACACTCCTGGGCTCGCTTGCTGGCTGTCGCGCTGCCAGTTATGGCGTTGGCTCTTGGCCTCGGCGTCGCTTACTTGAAATGGGTCGACGGCTCGGCCCGCGAATCCCGCACGGCGGCAGCGGAATCTGTACGGGCGGCCACCGAAAGCACCATCGCGATCCTGTCGTACAAGCCCGAAACCGTCGACCGGGAATTGAAAGCTGCCTCCGATCGGCTCACTGGCGGCTTCAGTCAGCAATACACGCAGCTCGTCAACGACGTTGTCGCTCCCGGCGCCAAACAGCAGCACATTTCGGCTGTGGCTTCGGTACCCGCCGCGGCCTCGGTATCGGCAACCGGACAGCACGCAGTGGTGCTTCTTTTCGTCGATCAGACCACCAGCATCGGCAACGACGCGCCGACACAGAGCACGTCCAGTGTGCGAGTCACTCTCGAGACGGTGCATGGTCGCTGGCTCATTTCGCAATTCGACCCGGTGTAGGTAAGTGAGGCGAAAATGAACAATCTGTCTACCCGTTTGCGGCAGTTCTGCGTCGTTGCGCTGACTGCGGGATGGTGTGTGGTCACCGCGATGTCGAGTTCTGCGGGCACCACGAAGGCGGCGGCATTCGAGAGCTTGTTGGTGCCGTCGGCGTCGATGGGCCGCGATATTCCGGTGGCTTTCTCAGCCGGTGGGCCGCACGCGGCGTATCTGCTCGACGGGTTCAACGCCGCACCGGATGTGAGCAACTGGGTGACCGCTGGCGGTGGATTCAACACGCTTGCCGGCAAGGGGATTTCGGTAGTGGCACCGGCCGGCGGGGCCGACAGCATGTACACCGATTGGGAGCAGGACGGCAGCAAGCAATGGGAGACGTTCCTGTCCAGTGAGCTGCCGAACTGGTTGGCCGCCAACAAAGGTTTGGCGCCTGGTGGGCACGGTGTCGTCGGCGTCTCGCAAGGCGGGTATGCGGCGGCGGCGCTGGTGACCTTCCACCCGGATCGATTCCGTTATGCCGGAGCGCTGTCGGGGTTTCTTGCTCCCGAACGCACCGGGGTGGACGGGGCGATCACCGCGGCGCTCCGGCAGGGCGGCGCCGACAGTGACCACATGTGGGGCCCGCCGCAGCTGGGGCGCTGGAAGTGGCATTCGCCAAACCAGAACATCCAGCAGCTCGTCGACAACAACGCCCGGCTCTGGGTCTACAGCCCGGGCAGCGGAGCCCCGACCGACCAGGGCGCAATGGCCGGCTACGGCGACATCTCGCAAGGCACCAACGCGACGTTCTACTCGCACTACAGAGATGTCGGCGGCAACAACGGCCACTTCGACCTGGGCCGAGGCGGAGGCAACGACTGGCCGACATGGGGCCGACAGCTCGGCGCAATGTCCGGCGATCTCGCCGCAAACATCCACTAGCAACTCCACAACGATGAGATGCCATGACTGACAGGGATATTCGCGGACGCGTATTGACGATGACAATACCGGTCATCGCGATCATCACCGCGCCGATTGCTCACGCCGACAACTTGCGGCTCAACAACGGCATCGTCGTCAACGTCGACACCATCAAGAGGCAAGCCGGCTGTACCACCAACCTCAAGATCAACCCGCAGCTGCAATTCGCCGCGCAGCGCCACACGATTGACGTACTCAACAATCGTGGCCTCGATGGCGACATCGGATCAGACGGGTCGACCGTGCAGGACCGCACCCGCGGTGCCGGCTACACCGGCGTGGTCGCCGAAACGGTGGCCATCAACCATTCGTTGGCCATCAATGACCTCGACATCATGGGAAACTGGTACTACCGGCCCGACTACCTGGCGATCATGTCGAATTGCGCCAACACTCAGATCGGCGTCTGGTCGGAGAACAGCTTCGACCGCAGCGTTCTCGTTGCGGTGTATGGGCAACCGTGATGACCCCGAGACTTTATAACTCCGCTTTCGAAAACGTTGGCACCGTGAGGAGAGTCCGTTGCAGCGTGGAATCTGGTTAGCCGTCATCATTCTCGCCGCCACGCACGGCGCCGACGTCCCGGCGGCACATGCAGTACCGGCGCCCGATGTGGAATTCATCTATGACATCACCGTGCGCCGGCAATACAGTTTCGCGAACTCGGCCGATGCGATCGACTACGCCCACGGCATCTGCGACAAGATCAGCCGCGGCGCCAGTTACGCCCAAGTCATGGGTGATGTGAAAACCGATGTGCGACCCAACGACGAATACGCCGCCAACTACCTGATCTCGAATGCAGTGAACATCTATTGCCCTGCCCAGCTCTGGCAGTTGCGCAACTCAGCGGGCGGCTATGTGCCGCCACCACAGTGAACTATTGACCGGACACGATGTGCTGCAACAACGTTCGGGTCGCAGAAGCCCGCTTGCGGTGGTCGATGGTCGGCTCGAGAAGCTGTGACGGTCGAGATTCGGTGCCGGTCAACTCGGCTCGTCCGGCCGGTTCACCTGAATCAGGCGTTGCGCGTCGTCGAACAGCGACTCTTCTGCGACCCGGACAGCTACCAGCGCGGCCAGCGCGGTAGCGGCCAGCTGCATATACATCACCACGATCTGGTAGCGAATCGCGGTGAGCGGACTTATCCCGGCCAGGATGAGTCCGGTCATGGCACCGGGCAGGCTGATCAGGCCGACGACCTTCGTGGAGTCGATTGCCGGAATCAACGCGGTGCGCAGGGCAGAGCGTTGGAGCGGGAGGATCGCTTGCCGTCCGGATTGGCCGAGAGATAGCCGGGCTTCGATGGCTGGCCGCGATTGGCGAACGTCGTCGTCGAGCCGCCGCAAAGCGCTCCCGGCGGCCAGCATGGCGGAGGAGACGATCATGCCGCCGACCGGAACAATCACGCGGGTCTCGGCAGCGATAACCCGTCCGGTCAACAGAGTGAAGAGCGTGAAGACGGTGCTGGTGGCAACTCCGCTGGTGGCGGCGACCCTGGCCTGGGGTAGCCCCGCACCGCGGCGGCCGGCGACCTGCCCGGCAATCACGACCATCCCCGTCACCCAGCCGGCGGCGCCGAGCAGACTCGTCCGCTGGAACAAGATGCGGAGGAGTGCGCCGGCCGTGACTAGCTGCACTGCGGCGCGTGCGGCGGCGACGACGATTTCCCGGGTGAGACCCAGCCGCCGCCGATAGGCGACCGCTCCCGCTACCGAGACCAAGATCAGCGATACGACGACCCCGCTCCAGCTCGGTACGGCCAGCGCCGATGTGGCCATCACGGCAAGGGGTGATGAGGGCCGCCGGACCCGTACGCGACGAGATCGTCCTGCTTGAGGACTGATAACCGCCGCCCACCCTTGTAGCGAGTGAACGCCGAAGCCGGTCAATCTGACCACCACCAGACCCAGCGGCAGGGCCAGCCACATCCACCGCGAGTGGGTGCGAATACCGCCGCGCTTGACAGCCTTACTCCACGACGGCTGGGGGGCGGCAGTTGGCGCGAGGTCATAGCCGATCCGGCCCAGCGCGGCACGCAGTCGCTCGATCTCCGGTGCAGGCTCTAACGTGTCACCGCGCGGAAACAATAGTGCTTGCGCAAGCCCGCCGATGAACGTGCTCGGCAAGCGGCCGCCGCGGGAAACCGGGGAGTGTGCAGAACGCGCGCCCGCCGATGCGGCAGGGACGTGCTCCACACTCGCGATCGCTGACAGGACGGCCGCGGTGTCGCAGTCTCCGGGCGCATACCAAACCACCACAGATGCGGTACGCGGATACGCCTGCACCGCACGCACACCGTTCACCCCGGCGACCAGCTCCTCGATCGCGACGGCTCGGGCCGCGTCGTGACGAAACCCGACAGCGTGCACACGCATCCGTCCGGCCGCAGCCGACACAACAGTCGGTCTGACGCCGGCATCAGTGCACAGCATCATCACTCTCCGCGGGGTCATGTCCTGAGGGAGTCGCCGGCGGTGGAGTTTCGTCTCCGATGCGCTCCGCGGCCTCGGCGACCACGTCGGCGACCGCCAGTCGAGCCCGTGCGGCGCTTCCCTCAGCCTCCCGCGCAACGCGAAGACCCCAGGCCGTAACCGAAACAGATGCTGCTCGCAGCGGCTTCTTCTCCGCCACTTTGCGTAGCCCCTCGTACGCGATCATTCCGACCACGCCGGTAACCACTGTGGGCGCTGCTTTTGCCAAGACCCCTTGCCACACCATCGCGACCACTCCTTCTCATCGTTTGCCAAATCATTTCCCGTGCACAGCTGCTGGCGCCGCTTCATCAAGACCGCGCTCCCGGCACTCGACGCCGCCGGTCGCAAATGACGTCATGAGGCCGCAGAGATATCGAGACCGCCAGGGGACCCGCACGCGACGAGATGCCCGTGGTCAAGGACGAAGACCTGCGCGGCGACGCTTTCGATGAGACTGTGGTCGTGGCTGACGAGGACCACGGTTCCGCCCGCGCTCACATAGTCGGCTACCAACGCGCCGATGACCTCGGCCGAGGCCCCGTCCAGCGCCGAAGTCGGCTCGTCAAGCAGCAGCGTGTTCGGTTCCACGGCCAACGCCCGCGCCAGACACAGCCGTTGCACCTCCCCGCCGGACAGCTCCGCGGTCGCGCGCTCAGTGAACGACGGCTCCAGCCCCACGCGCGCCAACAACTCGGCCACCCCGGCCTCAGGCAAGGTGTCGCGGCCGACGCGGACCTCGTCGATGACTCGGTCGGTCAGCAACACCGGGGACTGCGCGACCAGACCGACACGTTGCCGCAACGCCAGGACGTCCAGTTCGGCAATGGGCACACCGTCGAGGGTGATACCTCCGGCCGTGGGTTCGGCGAGCCGGTTCAGTAGCCGCAGCAGAGTCGATTTTCCGGCCCCGCTGGCCCCCGTCACGGCGGTGCAGCGCCCTGCCGGAATGCTCGCGCTGATCTGCGCCAACAGCGTAGCCGGGCCGCGGGTCACCCTTACCTGATCGAGGCGGAAACCTGCCGAGCGCAAAGGTCCTTCAGCGCAAAGATGCACCGCCGAAACTGTTGTGCCGCTGCGTATTTGCGCACCAGAAGAACACGAATTGCCATCCTCATGATCTTGCGTGCTCTCCATGAAGCTCCAGCATAGGCATGACGCGCTGAGAGACCGCTGAGATGCTCAGTCCAGGCGTTGGAGACTACAGCCGTCCTGACGACCGAGAGAGCGCTCATCGTTTCCGGCAATGTAGAGCGATAATTTTCGCGTTTCTCGTGACAAAGCTATTGATTAGGCCAGATTTCGTAGATTCTTCGCACACAGTCCGGGGACGAATCGCGTGATTAGGCGGCGCGAGCGCCTTCATATGTGCTGACGAAGCGCCGCGTCCACCCGTTGCTTGCAGACGATCGTTGTTGATCGCGCCCGTTCCCCGGTACGCCAACTGACTGGTGGTCAATCGAGTGCGCGTCACGGTGCCTACCGCTTCCGGTTGTGATCGCGGTGCGCCGAATGACTCTCTGCTGAAAGCGATTAGTGAAAGACCGCGGGTTTGGTCAGCGTGTTCCGGCTTCGACGACGTCGAGCAGCCGATCGATCGCGCGGCGTCGATCGCGCTCGTCGAGGCCTCGGAATGGTCCGTGCAGCAGCAGTACAGCAAGGCCGTGGACGGCGGACAGCGCTGCGACGTCGGTGAACTCGCGTTTGTCAGGGTCCAGGGCCCCAGTGGCCACCATGTCGTCGAGGGTGTGGACCAACAGCTGATAAGGCCCCGGTCGCTGGCCGCCGTGGTGTTGGTGCTGTGCTTTGTTCATCGGGTCGACGGATGAGGTGTCGGCCATGAATACCGTGGCGAACAGCCCCGGCTCGGTGAGCGCGAAGTCCAGGTAAGCCGCACCGGTGGCCCGGAACCGGGCTCGCGCAGCTTCCCTGGCATCGGCGTGCGGTTGAGCGGTCATTGCCTGCTCCATCGCCCGCGTCATGGCCTGCGCTATTAGGTCGGTGGCATAGCCGCTGATCGCGACCAGGAGCGCGTCCCGGTCGGCGTAGTGACGGTAGGCCGCGGAGTTGCTGACGCCTGCTCGGCGCTGCACGTCGCGCAGCGATACCGCCTCAGGGCCACCGACGCGGGCCAGTTCTATGCCCTCGGCCAGCAGCGTCTCGCGCAGGTCGCGACGGTGATAGCTCCGGTCGGCCGCCGCTCGTCCCGCCATCGCCCAACTCCTGATGTTGACACTGCTAACTATTGCTGCGATTGTAGATGTTTACACTGCTAACTACGAAGCTGAGGCGACCGGCATGTTGCTACCCATCGATTCCGCTCCGACCATGGCGCGCACCGCCGAGCCGGCTTCGACGCCCGCTGTCCACGGACGGCACCGTGCGCGGCGCCCGGTCCTGGTGCTGGTGGTGGTGCTGCTGGCGGCGTTGGCGATCAATGTCGAGACCACGATCGTCAACGTCGCGCTGCCGACGCTGAACACCACGCTGGGCTCTTCGACCCGGGACTTGCAGTGGATCGTGGATGCCTACAACCTGGCCTTCGCCGCTTTGGTGCTGGCCGGCGGCACGATCGGGGACCGGTTCGGGCGCCGCGGCATTCTGGTCGGCGGGCTGATGCTGTTCGCGGGCACCAGTGTGGCTGCCGCGGTGTGCACCGCGACTGGGCCGCTGGTCGCGGCCCGCTTCGCCATGGGTGCCTCCGCAGCACTGATCTATCCGACCACGCTGGCGATCATCACCACCACCTTCCCCGACACCCGCCACCGGGCCGCGGCGATCGGGGCGTGGGGCGCGGTCAGCGGGCTAGGCGTGGCGATCGGCCCGATCCTGGGCGGCGCCCTGCTGCAGTCATTCTGGTGGGGCAGTCTGTTTTTGGCGCTGGCGCCGGCCGCGCTGGTCGCCGCGATCGCCGCCTGGCGGGTGGTGCCGGCCACCCGTGACCCGGATCGCCCGCGGCTGGACCGTGGCGGGTTGGTGTTATCGGTGCTGTTCCTGGGCGCGCTGGTCTACACGATCATCGAAGCACCTGAGCGGGGCTGGCTTTCGGTACCGACTCTGGGCGGGTTCACCTTGGCCGCTGCTGCGTTGGCGGTGTTCGTCGTGACCGAGCGGCGCCGCACCGACCCGCTGATCGACGTCGGCTTGTTCGCCAACCTGCGGTTCACCGCGGCCAGCGGCGCGGTCACCGTCGCGTTCTTCGCGCTGTTCGGGTTCATCTTTCTGATCACCCAATTCATGCAGGAACTCCAAGGCTTCGACCCGCTGGGCACCGGCGTCCGGATCCTGCCGGTGGCGTTGTCGATAGCGGCCGGATCGGTGATCGGGACCCGGGTGGCGATCGCCCGGTTCGGCACTAAACGCGTCGTCACGCTGGGACTGCTGATGCTGGCCGCTGCGTTCGCCTGGTCGACGACCCTGGTCGCCAGTGTGAGCTACCTGGAGATGGCCGGCCAGATGGTTCTGCTGGGCGGCGGCCTGGGGCTGACGACCGCCCCGGCCACCGACGCGATCATGGGGGTGGTGCGCCCCGAGCAGGCCGGCGCCGGATCAGCAGTCAACGACGCGACCCGCCTGATCGGCGGCACCCTTGGCGTGGCGGTGCTGGGCAGCATCTACTCCACCCTCTATCTGCGTCACCTCGACGCCAGCACCGCGCTGGCTCAAATGCCCCCACCCGCTCAAGGCCTCGCCCGCGAAGGACTCGCCCAAGGCCTGGCCGTCGCCGCCCACGCCCCCACCGGCCCGGCCGCGGCGATCCGCGCCAGCGTGGCCGACGGGTTTTTGTCCGGATTGCATGCCGGCTGTCTGACTGCGGCGATCATCTGTGTCCTGGGCGCCGCCGTGGTCGCCGTCGCCCTGCCCGCACACCCAAGCACCACCGTGAAAGGCACACCATGAACTCCACCCCCACCCAGCGGATCGCCGTCGTCACCGGCACCACCCACGGCATCGGCGCCGCCCTCGAACACCGGCTACTTGACGCGGGCTGGCAGCTGATCACGATCAACCGCAGCGCCGCCCCGCACCGTGATGGCGTCCAACGGATTACCGCAGACCTGGCCGACCCCGCCAGCACCTATGAGGCGGTCGCGGGGGTTCGCGAGACTGACCGCTTCATCGATCTGTTGATCAACAACGCCGGCGTCCTGCTACCCGAACACCACTACACCGCAACAGGATTCGAACACCACTACACCGTCAACACGCTGGCCCCCTACCTGCTCACCACCGGGCTCAAGGACCGGCTCACCGCCGGCAGCACCGTGATCACCGTCTCGTCGTTCGCGCTGTTCCGCGCCGGGCCACTCGACCTCGACACCCTGATCCGGCCCACCGGGTCGGTCCGCAAACTGTTCGGCATCTACGCCCACTCCAAACTCGCCACCTCGATGACGACCGCCGCGCTGGCCGCCGACTACGCCGCAGCCGGGATCACGCTACGCAGCATCGACCCCGGACCCACCCGCAGCAACATGACCGCCGGCTCAGGTCTACCGATCTACCTACGGCCCTGGCGACCGTTCTTCTCCTCAGCCGATAAGGCCGCCGCCAGCATCCTCCGCGCCGCCGACGACAAACCCGGCGATGCCGGCCACACCTACCTCACCAGCAAGCTGACCCCCAAAGCCCTACCCGACCACGCCCGCGACCCCCACCGCCAGCAGCTGCTCCTCGACCGGCTGGAGCACGACCGCCGCAGCCTCAGCCAGCACCCCCACCGATCATGACCGAATTCCTGCACAACAACCAGGCGATCGACCCCGGCCACGTCTACACCGTGTCGATCACCCATTTCCGCATCCGAAAAGCCTGGCGCGCAGCAGGATTCTTCCGCGCCATCCGACCCGTCCTGACCCAGATCAACAGCACCGACGCAATGAGCGCCTACGGAATCCGCACCCGCCCATGGCGACTCGACTTCTGGACCTACAGCGCCTTCCACGACCCCGCCGCGCTCGCCCGCTTCCTCACCACCGGCCCACACGGCGACGTGATGAGACACTTCCACGGCCGCCTCGGCCCACTGCAGACCCGACAACTCCAGCTGACCGGCAACCAGCTCCCCGAATCCTGGCACGACGCAGCACATCTGCTGTCACACCCGTCGACCCCCGCCGAGAATCCACGGTTCTCGACGAACAGCTCATGACGCCGCCAGCCAAACAGCGCACCGTCACCCACCTCATCGGTGCGGCCCCCGCTGATGTCTACGCCGCAGTGACCGACGTCGTCGCCACCGCCGCCCACTCCGAGGAACTCGTCGCCGTCGCCTGGACGCGCCGCCAATTCCCCGACCGTGTCACGATCGGGGACCAGTTCACGTCCGATAACAGTGTTGCCGGCATGTCCTGGACTGCGACATCGACGGTGACCGCCGCCGAGCCAGGCCGGCGTTTCGCCTTCGCCGTCAGCGGCCCCGAACACCCCACCGCCACTTGGACCTTCGAGCTATCACGATCCGCGTGGGTCGGGCTGACCGAGGTCATTTACACAGTCGAACTCGGTGATGGTCCATCGATGCTGGACACCGTCGCCAACGGTGACCCCATCCGCCGGGCCGCCGCCGAAACGCGCCGACTCGACAGTCTCGCTCGCGACATGGCCGGGCTGCTCGACGAACTCGACAGCCACTCAGCCGAACCCGGCGCTGAGTTCAATGCGCCCACATGATTACTAGCCAAGAAACACGATGTGAACCCCTTCGTGCGGTGCCCATTCCAACCACCCGAATGCGTACGGAGAATCGCCCCCCCGCGTGACCTCAGCGGCCAAAGTCACCCGTGTCGAGGTGGTCGTTCATCGTGGTGTGCAGTTCCGCGATCAAATTCTGGAACTGCTGCACGACCTCGGGGGGGTAGCGCGTCATCACGGTGTCGAGGCGCCGGGCCAGAGGGCCGAAAAATTGCTCAGCGCATCGATGGACGTGCGGGCCAGTGCGCAGCGTGACCAGTCGGCGATCGTGGTGCTCGCGAGAGCGCACGATGTGGCCGACACGCTCGAGACGATTGAGCAAGGTCGCGGTGGCTCCGCTGGTCAAGGCGATTCGTGCAGCCAACCGCGCAGGTGTCAGCGGCTCGCCGCGTTGTTCGGCGTTGACGATCTCCACCAACGCGTCGGCGTCGGTGGAATGTAGGCCCATCCACGTCGCGAAGGCGCGTCCGTAACGGTTGTAGGTGGCGCCGTAGTCGCGCAGCTCTTCGACCAGTCGGCGGCGACGTTCGGCGACCGCCGCAACCTTTTTGTTGTCCATCTGCGTTGCTTTCCCGTACGAACCCGCATAGCTTCACAATGAAGTTACTTCACCACGGAGGCATTGTGTTGCGTTTGTCGTTGTCGACGAGACGTTGGCTTGGCTTGGTGATCATCGCGCTCGGTGTCGCACTGATCGTGGTGGACACCACCATCGTCAACGTCATCATTCCGTCAATTGTGCGCGACCTGTCGGTGGATTCCACCCAAACACAGTGGATCCAGGAGTCCTACGCGATCATTTTCGCGGCCCTGCTGCTGCTGGTCGGCCGCGTCAGCGACATATTCGGGGCGCGTCGCATCTTCGTGGTCGGCGTGGTGGTGTTCGGCGCATCGAGTCTGCTCGCCGCGCTGGCCCCCAGCGGCGGGCTGTTGATCGGTGCCCGCTTCCTACAGGGTATTGGCGGCGCGGTGGTCCTGCCGACGTCACTGGCGCTGCTGAACACCATGTTCACCGGTAAGGCGCGTGGGAAGGCGTTTGCCGTATGGGGTTCGACGATCGGCGCCGCATCGGCGCTGGGTCCACTGCTGGGCGGTTGGCTTGCCGAACACCTGTCGTGGCGGTGGGCGTTCGGCGTCAACATCCCATTGTCCGTGGTGATCCTCGCGGGTGCGGCGGTGTTCTTGGATAGGTCCCCACGTCGCCGCGGCGGGCTCGACGTCGTCGGTGCGACACTGTCGGTAACCGGACTTGGCCTGCTTGCTTTCGGCCTGATCGAGGGCCGTACCTATGGTTGGGTGATTACCACCGCGCCGCTGTGTTTGCGCGGATTATCCTGGACCGCAACAACTTCACCGGTATTCGTCGCGCTGATCGTTGCGGTGGGGGCGCTGGCCGGGTTCGCCGTGCGGCAAGCCGCGTTGACGCGGAACGACGACCCGGTCACTGAGCCTCTGATGAATTTGCGGTTGTTTGCCATCCCTTCCTTTCGGGGCGGCAACGTGGCCACGTTGATCATCGGCATCGGCGAATTCGGCATCATCGCCGTGCTTCCGCTATGGCTGCAGTTCACCGTGGGCTACACCGCTGTACAGGCGGGTCTTGCGCTGCTACCCGTCGCGGTGGGCAGCGTCGTCGCCAGCGGCGCGAGTTTCAGCGTCGCCGCCGCCGCGTCCCCGCTGGCGCTGGTCCGCGTCGGGCTCGGGCTCGAAGCTCTCGGGCTGGCGGCACTAGGCGCGCTGGCCTCCACGGACACGCCGTGGTGGCACATCGCGCTGGTCCTGTTTGTCTACGGGACCGGCGTAGGGTTCGCCACCGCGCAGGTCACCAACGTGGTACTCGACGACATTCCCGATGAGGTGTCCGGGCAAGGCTCGGGTATTCAAAGCACCTTCCGTCAACTTGGCTCAGCGCTGGGCATCGCGATCTTGACGACCGTCTTCTTTTCGATCCTGGGCGCGGCCTTGTACGACAACCTGACCTCGTCGGGCACACCCGCGGGCCAGGCCGACCGGTTCAGCCGCGCCGTCACCGCCAGCGCCGGCGCGGCGATCCGACCGTTAAGCGACCAGCCCGCAACAGCATTGGTGGGCCGCGCAGCCAAAGACGCAATGACACAAGGACTGTCGTTAGCCAGCTACGTCGCCGCCGGTTTCTTGGTCATCGGCTTGGTCGCCACCGGCTGGATCTCGACTCGGCCCACGACCCATACAGCCGCGACACTCGTGACTCAGCGAGCCGAAGCGACCACGTCAGCGATCAGTCTGCGAGGCGGGACCGAAGAGCCCCAATATGCCGTCGAAGGCGGCGAAAGCGAGAGGAGCGGGACATGCTGAAGGTGATAGCTGGCCTAGCGAAACAACTTGTGGAAACGGGCGGTTCAATCGTTGGTGTTCGTCAAGGGACCGAGGAGCCGGAACACACCGTCGAGCGGGCGGGTCCGGGCCTCGAGATCCGCCACTACGGCCCGCGGATCGCTGCAGAAACGACCGTCGTCGCCCACGAAGTAGCCGCGCGTAGCCAAGGATTCCGGCGTCTGGCAGGTTACATCTTTGGCGGTAATCACGCCGACACAAAGATTGCGATGACGGCGCCGGTTGTGCAGCAGGACAACGCTGTTCGCGGTCAGAAGATCTCGATGACCGCACCGGTCTCCGAAAGCGCTGGTAACAATGGCGAATGGGTGATCCGGTTCTTTATGCCGGCACGGGAATCATTAACGTCATTGCCCCAACCCAACAATCGGGCGGTGCGGCTCGTGACCGTGCCGGCCGAGACCATCGCTGTGCGCCGGTTTTCCGGCAGCACCAGCGCCCGTGCGGTCGCATCCCAGACTGCCGAGCTGGTGCGAACTTTACGCGAAACGGGCCTCGAACCCACCGGTGCGCCGGCCGCGTGGTTCTATGACCCGCCGTGGACGATTCCGATGTTGCGCCGCAATAAGATTGCCATTCCCATCGAAACTCATTGACACGCGATTGTTGCTCGACATTGATCGCCACCGCCGCTCGGACATTGGGATCAGGGCGAGAATACTTAAGATTCGAATTCGGCGAAACATGTTTCGAGTAGGCCCGACGCGACTTGGCTTAATCTGGATGAGGGCGGGGGCACGATCCGGTAGCGGCGGGTGTCGCGAACGAATTTCGCTGTGCCTCAGCGCGTTTGGGCTTAGGCAGGGCGCCGGTGGTGACCGGCTCCGATAGCAGATCTAATTCTGTGGTGGTGGTGGTTGGGGTTGGAAGGGGTCGTACCACCACCAGTGGGCGCGTTCGCCGGTAGGTCCTGGGCAGGGCGCCACCTTGGGTGGGGGTTGGGTTGGTGGGCGCGCCAGCGATCCCGGGCTCAATGGTCGGTCGGCGTTGTCGGTGACGATGAGCGCGTCTGCGGGTCCGGTGATGGTGATGACCCCGCGATGGTGCAACCGGTGATGATGAGGGCATAGCAGCACCAGGTTGGCCAACTCGGTGGGGCCGCCGTCTTCCCAGTGCCGGAGGTGATGGGCGTGCAGACCACGGGTGGCATCACAGCCAGGAACCGCGCACATGCGGTCGCGATGTTCCAGTGCGCGGCGCAGCCGCCGGTTGATCAGCCGGGTCGCCCGGCCGGCCCCGATGACCTGGCCGTGTCGTTCGAACCAGACTTCACACGTGGCATCACAGGTCAGGTAGCGGCGTTCGGCCTCGGGCAGCAGCGGACCCAGATGCAGTGCCGCAGCGCGCTGCTCAACGTCGAGGTGCACCACCACGGTGGTGTGCTGCCCGTGTGGGCGCCGCGTGGCCTCGGCGTCCCAGCCAGCCTCGACCAGGCGCATAAACGCCTCGGCGGCGCCCGGCAACGGGGCCCGCTGATCGGGGGCGTCCGCGCCACCGCCGTGATCGTGCTTCCACTCGGCGATCAGCGCATCACGATGAGACGCCAAGGCGGCGTCGAACTTCGCGGCGTCATGGTGGCCAAGGGTGATCCGATAGCAGCTGCCCCGCTCGGTGCTGGTCGTGGTGATCGAGCGCTCGGGCTCTGGCCGAGGTTCGGGTTCGGGGCGCGGTTCTAGCTTGACCGCGGTGCGCAGCTGATTGACCGTGGCGCAGGCCGCCAGCTGCGCATAGTGCTCATCAGACCCCGCACCGGCCCGCGCCGCAATGACCCCGACCTGATCCAGCGACAGTCGGCCCTCCCGCATGCCTTGGGCGCAGCGCGGGAACTCCCGCAGCCGGCGCGCCACGGTGGTGATCGCGTGGGCGTTTCCCGAGGACCAGCCCAGCTTCCAGGCCACCAACGCCGCCACCGACCGCGCGCCCGTAGCCCCGCAGAGCTCGTCGCGATCCAGCTCGGCGACGATCTCCACGATCCGCCCATCAATCGCATTGCGCTGGCCCGCCAACTCCGCCAACTCCTCGAACAACACCTCCACACGCTCAGCAGGGCTCACCACCACCGGAGGCGATGCGGTCAACGACATAACGACATCATCGCAGCCAGGTCCGACAAGATTCGGCGGGCGATCCACGCCCAGGTGTTGCCGTCTCTAAGCGGCACAGCCTCATTGGCTGCCGTGGAGCTCAAGACATGGCGGTGAACGCTTGAAGCAGCTCGGTGATGCCCTGTACGGCTTCGGACAGCGTCGGGTGTGGCGTGTCGAGGAAGCCGTAGAGGTACCCCGCCTCGGCGACCGCAGACAACGACGGATTATCAACCAGGGAGGTGATTTGGTACGTGTCCGGGTTGCCCAAGTCGGCGATGAAGTCACTGACGCCTTGCTGCAGACCGTTACCTAAAGCGGTGGAAAGATCGCCGAGATTCAGGTCAGTCGGAAACAATCCGGAAGCGCTGACGAGGTCGGCATCTCCCGATGCCCACCCCTGGTCGATACTGCCGTAGCCGAGGTCCACCAGAATTTTGGTATCGGGTTCGAGCAGGTCATATAGGGGCTGTCCGATGATCGGGATCAACCGCAACGGATCCAGTAACGGCAGGCTTTCGGCCGGAATGATGTAGTAGTTGACCATGGTGTCGGCCGCCGTCGTCGGCAGTTGAACAGCACCGCTGATCTGCTCGGGCGTGAGGCTCAGATAAGTGCCGTGCTCGTAGATGAAGCCCAACGCAGCGTTGAGGTCTGAGAGCAGGTTGAGCGGATACTTCGGGAAATCGGCGACCCCGTCGTATTCATGGGTGTAGACGTCCGTCGGGTAGAGATCGTTCGGCGTCGCGACGTTGGCCATGAGATATTGCGGGGAAAGGTCGCCGGTCGCTACCTCCGAGCCTCCGGCAGGGTTGTCCGGATCGCCGATCAACACGAAGTGCACATCACGGCTGGGCACTCCCTGACCGGCAAGCTCACGCATCACGGCCGAGGAGATCGAGGCGCTCTGCGAGTAGCCGAACACCACCGCGGGATTTTGCGCGCTCAGTTCTCCGTTGTTGAACTCTTGCAGAATCGTGGAGTCGAGAATCTGCTCGCCCCGCGTCTCCGACGTGGGGCTTACATCCTCGGGGGTGAATAACGACTGCAGGGTGCCGTCGAATCCACGCGGGTGCAGATACAGTGTGTCAGCGGCATCGAGGTAAAGCGGGCTTGGTTGCGGAATACTGGTGCCGCCCATCAACAATGCCGTGCCATCGCCGAGCGGCGAATCCGCTGCGTCATTGCTGGCAAGTCGGATGGCAGTCGACAGCACCGTGGGTAGCTGCGGAAGTGGCGGCAGTGAGTCGGCGATCAAGCCGGCGACCGCGATGACAGCAACACCACGAAGGCACCCCAAAATGCTCACATCAGCACCTTAGTTTCCCTGAAACGAAGCTGAGGATAGTACGGCCTATTCTGTCAAACGGCTGGAAGCCGATACTTTCGCAGCGGCAAGGGTTCGCCGGTGACCGGGCTACCCGGACGTGTCCATTGCATCGATAGTTGGTGACTCGGCGAATATGCACTCAGTGCACTCGAATTGGAGCGATCCCACTTTCTCTCAAACGAACGGTGCTCATCCGAGAGGCGAGGTTCGGTCGCCGATCTTGTCGATCGTTTCCATACATGCTGCCGGACGGGCAATTCCGCGTGGACGCGCGGCGGGATCAGTAGCGATCGAGCGCGCGGCCCGAGGTCTTTTCGGGGAAGTTGCCGGCGTGAAGGGAACGGTCCTTGGCGGCGAA
The DNA here is from genome assembly GCF_965277065.1 of Mycobacterium sp. Lineage (GTDB taxonomy): Bacteria > Actinomycetota > Actinomycetes > Mycobacteriales > Mycobacteriaceae > Mycobacterium. Next base: position 1,749,523 of record NZ_CBDIBT010000019.1, on the reverse strand, counting down.
GTAGGCCCGGGGAAATTCGAGCACTGGATGCTCGGCGGGGTGGCCGGCACGCTTGGCGATTCGGAACAGACCCGACGTTCGACCGCCCGCAGCCATGTGACCCTCGGGCCATTCGAATACCTGAACCCAGACCGACGCGGTGGCCCCTTGCGCGTCGTCGGCGCCGGTGATTCGGGCGATCGCCTGGTTGGTGGCGTGATGCGCCTGCGAGATGCGGTCTTGGTCGAGCAGTCCTTCGGGTACGTAGATCTCGACAAGGAATAATCCACTTTCGGATACGTGGGTTCCGTCGTTGAGGCCGCCGACGAACCAATCATCGGCCGGGATTTCACGGAAGCGCACCCAGCTGGCGGCCCGGCCGAAGGGTGTGTCGCCGCCGCCTTCGATCTCGAGGAGGACCTTGGTCAGTTCTTCGGCGAGGTCTGCCTTCTGCGGTGCGGAAAGCCGACCGGCCAGGTGTTCAACGGTGACCATGGGCATGGCGGTTACTCCTCGTCCCGGATGAGCGGATCTGGTTGTATGGCAGTGTGATTCATTCGATGCGCATCCCAGAGACGGCACGACTGATGATCAGACGCTGTATTTCGCTGGTGCCTTCGTAGATGGTGAAGATCTTGGCGTCGCGGGCCCAGCGTTCGACGGGGTAGTCGCGGGTGTAGCCGTTGCCGCCGAGTATCTGGATGGCCTGTTCGGTGGTACGGACGGCCACCTCAGAGGCTTTCAGTTTCGCCATGCTGCCTTCGGCGTTGACCAAGGGGATGCCGCGGGCGAGTTGGTGCGAGGCCCGCCATGCCAGCAACCGGGCGGCGTCGATCTCAGTAGCCATATCGGCGAGCATGAAGGCGATGCCCTGGTTGGCAATGATGGGCCGGCCGAACTGCACGCGGGTTTTGGCGTAGTCCAGGGCGTATTCGTAGGCGGCGCGGGCCACTCCGACGGCCATGGCGGCGATCGAGGGGCGGGTCGCTTCGAAGGCGGCCATGGCCGCGGGAACCCGGACCTTGCGGCGCTCACGCGCCGCGGCCAGACGCGCGTCGAGGGCGTCCTTGCCGCCCAGGACGAGATCGGCTGGGATTCGGACGTTCTCGAGCAGAACCTCGGCGGTGTGCGAGGCGCGCAGACCGTGTTTCGAGAATTTCTGGCCTTGACTCAGCCCGGGGGTGCCGGGCGGGACGAGGAACAGGGCGTGTCCGCGGGCACCGAGGTCCCGGTCCACGGTGGCGTTGATGACGTGGACACCGGCGATGCCGCCGTTGGTTGCCCAGGTCTTGATGCCGTTGAGCATCCAGTCTCCGCTGGCCTCGTCGAATCGGGCGTGGGTTCGGATGTTGGCGGCGTCGCTGCCCGCGTCGGGTTCGCTCGCGCACAGTGCCGCGACGGCAGGCTGCTCGACGGTGCCGAAGAACTCCGGCGTCCAGGTCCGGACTTGGTCGGGGGTGCCGGCTCGCATCAGCGCAGCCAGTGGCAGGAAGGTGCCCAGCAGCGCTTGGCCCATCCCGCCGTCACCCCAGAAAATCTCCTCGGCGACCACCGGAAGCATCAGCCCGGACGGGTCGGTGAAGGCTTGCAGGGCGAATTCGGGGGTGTACAGCCCGGCTTTGGCCGCGTCCTGAATGACGGGCCACGGCGTTTCCTCACGGGCGTCGTACTCGGCGGCGACGGGCCGAATGTATTTTGCCGCGAAGTCGTGCGCCCAGGTGCGAACGTCGGCGACATCCGACGGCAGGTCGAACAGAGACGAGGAATTGTCAATCATCATGGTCACGGTCGGGTTTCCTTCTCAAAATCGTTGCGGGCCATCAGCTTTTCGATGTCGATCAGCAACTCCAGTCCGCGCACGACGTCGTCCAACGGTGCGGTATTGCGGCGAACGCGGCACAGCACCACCGCACCCTCCACCGCGGCGACGACCATGGTGGCCATCCGATCGGCACCCGAGGCGGTCAGGCCATCGCGAACGAGCGCCATGCGCATCGCGCTACACCAGCGTTCGAAGATGTCGCCGGCTTGATCCGCCAGCTGAGCACCGCCCTGATCGGCGTTGCTCACCGCGACCGACACCACTGGACATCCGGCGGTGTAGTCGCTGTCGCGCAGGATCTCTGTCCAGAACGCGCTGAACTCGCGCAGCGCCGGGTTGGGCCCTGCCTCGGCCACCCTCTCGATCAGGGCGGCAATAGCGTCACCGGCGAAATCCAAAGCCTCGCTGAGGATTTCGCGCCGACCACCGGGAAAGTGATGGTAGATGGATCCGCGCGGGGCACCGCTGCGGGTCAGGACGGCATCGAGCGTCACCGCGTCAGCGCCGCGCTCCCGCAACACTTCCACGGCGCTGACCACCATGTCGCGCCGGGTGTCGCGCCCCACTCGTGCCACCTGATCACCTCGCGTGTTTTTCGACGACGCCCGCGGCCGTCTTAAAGCATTATTACACCCTTCATAATTGTTTGGTCAAACCGACCGAACCGGTGGAAGCCCAGAATGATGCTATGCGGTCAAATCCGTTGGCCTGCAGCACGTCTTGTCAACAGACGCCTGCTAACGCGGGGACTTTCGCTGGTTTTTCTATGAAGACTTGCATAGTAACGCCTTATCGTGCTTGCATATGTCACGGCGAGGACAGGACCCAACGAACAGTCGAGGTGAACGAAGTGGTTGGTGATCCGTTCCGATTGGACGGCAAGGTCGCGGTGGTGACCGGCGGGGGTCGCGGCATCGGTCTGATGATCGCGCGGGGACTCTTGGCGGCCGGAGCCCGCGTGTATCTCTGCAGTCGCAAGGCCGCCGAGCTCGACGCCGCAGTCGAGGCGCTCGCAGGGGTGGGACCCGTCCAGTCGATACCCGCCGATCTCGGTACCCGCAGCGGCATCGACTCGTTGGCAGCACAGCTGTCACGCCGCGAGAACGCCGTCCATGCGCTGTTCAACAACGCCGGAGCAAACTGGGGTGCACCGTTCGCCGATTTTCCCGAGTCGGCATTCGACAAGGTATTCGCAATCAACGTCAAAGGTGTCTTCCTGCTGACCCGCGCTTTGGTGCCGCTGCTCACGGCGGGCGCCAGCGACGACGATCCCGCCCGCGTCGTCAACACCGGAAGCGTCGACGGCCTGCGGGCCCCGTTGTCGGGAATGAACAACTTCTCCTACAGCGCCAGCAAGGCCGCAGTCCACATGCTCACCCGCCACCTCGCCGGCGAGCTCGCCCCCCGGATCCTGGTCAATGTGATCGCACCGGGCTTATTCGAATCCAAGATGACCGCCACGCTGTTGTCGGCCGGATCCGAGGCCGTCGGGGCGCAGTTGCCGCTGGGCCGCATCGGAAGACCCGACGACATCGCCGGCATCGCCACCTTCCTGGCCAGCCCCGCCAGCGCCTACATCACCGGCGCCGTCATCCCCGTCGACGGCGGACTCAGCACCACCCGATAACGCTTCATCCAGAGCCCACCGAAAGCGAGAACGCCATGGCAACCGCGGCCACCATCACCGTCGAACGCGACGGACACGTCCTGCTCATGGGACTCAACCGGCCTGAGAAGCGCAACGCGTTCACCACGACCATGCTCGCCGAGCTGTCGCAGGCCTACGCCATCCTGGAGAATGACGACGACCTGCGCGCCGGAGTCCTGTTCGGTCACGGCGACCACTTCACCGGCGGCCTGGACATGCTCGACGTCGCCCCAGCCCTGGTCTCCGGGACCAGTACCTTCCCCGAGGATGGCCTCGATCCGTGGCGGCTCGACTACAACTGGACCAAACCGGTCATCGCCGCCGCGCAGGGCTGGTGCATGACGCTGGGTATCGAGCTTCTGCTCGCCGCCGACATCCGCATCGCCGCGACCAACACCCGGTTCAGTCAACTGGAGATCAAACGCGGGATCTACCCCTTCGGCGGAGCGACTCTGCGGTTCTGGCGCGAAGCCGGCTGGGGCAACGCGATGCGCTGGATCCTCACCGGCGACGAGTTCGACGCCGCCGAAGCCTTCCGCATCGGCCTGATTCAGCAGATCGCCACCGACGGTGACGATGCCCTCAAACGTGCCACCGCCTTGGCCGCCGCCATCGCCGAGGACTCCGCGCCGCTCGGGGTCAGAACACTATTGGCGTCTGCGCACCGCAGCCGCGACCAGGGCAATCCAGCCGCCGCCGCCACCCTGGTATCCGACGTCACCGCGCTTTTCGCAACGGCCGACGGCGCAGAAGGCATCCAATCCTTCGCCGAACGACGCAAAGCCAACTTCACCGGTCACTGACCCGGCGAAAAACCTTTTGCCGCGGGATGTTTCAGCCGAACGTTGTGTTGATCGCCTCGGCGATCCGGTCGGGTGCCGAGCGCTCCCGGCGAACAGTCCGCCTGTCCGCGTCACCACATCAGCGGCGTGCCGACCGGGTCGTCGGGGTCTACGGTGGAGTGCTCGCTCGCATCGGGTGCGGCGCGATAGTGTTGTGGCCGAACAGAATCAGGCGAAGCGGTAACCTCGGCGCTGTCGACGAGGTGCAGGTGTCGGCGCGCTGGTGGGCGGCGTCGTTTGCATGACACAGTTGTCTCCTCGAGGTCGATGGGTGACGTGATGGCGACCGGCGCGGCGCCGGGGTGAGCTGTCGGTGACGTTATGGCAGCTGCGAACCTTCGGCACGAGTAGTCAGCTACCTGTCTTCGCGCGGCCGCCGCGGCAGCACCTGCGGGCCGAGGCTCCATGAGTCCAGGTTTTATCTTGTCGCGATTGTGGGCGGGTGGCTGCCGCACCTATGAAGTGGGGACCCGGTGTCGTGGGTGGCGATGACACCACCTGATGGCGCTGCTGCCTCGAGACCACCCCTCGTCAGGTGTGCCACGGACTACGCGGATCCGCCTGTCACCTAGGGCCAGCCAACCAGGACCCGCAGCCCGGCGCGGAAAGCGCCATTCGCTGGACAGCGGCCGGACCTTGGGCCTGTACTTATGTCACATTTTCACTAGTGACTGGGAATTCGCGGAGGCAGGGATGACAACGGCGGGCGGCCAGGCGGGCCAGAGTATGACACTGGAAGAGCGAGCGGAGGCCGGGCCGGGCGCGGATCTCGTTCTCGAGGGCGGGGGAGTGAAGGGGATCGGCCTAGTCGGGGCCGTCCTGACCCTGCATGAGGCCGGCGTTGTTTTTCCCCGGATCGGGGGCACGTCGGCCGGCGCTATCGTGGCCGCCCTTATCGCCGCATATCAGGTCAGGAAAGTCCCGCTTACTCAGCTTCAGACGGATATGGCCGAGCTGGACTACACCCGGTTCATGCAGAAGACCTGGGCCGAGAAGCATCTGGGCCTGATCGGGAACGCGACCGCGCTGGTCAACCACCAGGGCCTGTACGCCAGTTCCTACGTCCAGGAGTGGCTGACTTCGAAGCTTGAACCGCTGGGTATCCGCACTTTCGCCGACCTCAAGATCACCGGAGACGACGGCACCGCCCTAGCCCCGTACCAGCGCTACCGGCTGGTCACCCACACCTCGGACCTGACCCGCGGCACCCTGGCCCGGCTGCCCTGGGACCTGCCTTACTACCTGCTGAGCACCAAGGATCAGCGTGATCCGGCCCGGCAGATTGCGGTCATCGACAGCTACCCGATCGTGGACGCGGTCCGCGCGTCGATGTCAATCCCGTTCTTCTTCCAGCCCTTCGAGCAAAAGACGGCCCTGGGCGCCTGCACCTGGGTCGACGGCGGTCTGCTGCAGAATTTCCCGGTGACCGTATTCGACCGGACCGACGACCGGCCTAACCGGTGGCCGACGTTCGGGATCAAGCTCTCGTCGCGTCCGGGTCTGAACACACCGGACGTGCCGGTGCGGGGCGACCTCGGTGAGGTCGTCTCGATTGCGCACACGGCCATGGGGGAGTGGAACCGCTACCCGCTGGCAGATGAGGGCGTCGGCGCCCGGACGGTGTTCGTGGACACGATGGGCATCGCCAGCACTGATTTCGGGCTGACCACCGACCAGCGTGACAAGCTGTTCGCCAATGGTCAGACCGCGGCGGAAAAGTTCCTGACCGACTGGGCCAAAGCTCACCCGACGGTCGCGACCGTCGGCGATGGCGAGCGCTGAGGCCATCGCTCGTACTTGACCGTTACTCCATATCGCGGCTCGGCAGGACCCCGACTCAGACACGGTTGGTTGCCGCGACTCGAGCCGCCCCAGCACGCCGCCAAAACGAGCGGATGCGAGCGCCGTGCGGGCACCGCAGAGGCAGCTGGGCCGGCGCCGGGCACGAAGCGGCCCGGCGCACGACGTCGTCGGGTCGCTTATATTGGGCAATTGCCGTCGACGGCGATGGCGTTGCCGTGAAGACCGCGCGGCTATCAGGTCGTTTGGTAGCTGCGGAGCGCAGTGGCACGCGACGAGACGCCCACTTGAGGACGTAGGCGATGACGGAGTTTGACGCGCAAGCAGAACGGCAGGCGCCGGTCGAGGCTGATCTCGATCCCGGGCGGGCCGACGCCGATGACGAGGATCTGGCAACGGGGTTGCACGGGCTGTCGGCGATGGTGTCGGCCGGGCGGACCTTGGAGGCGGTGCTTCGCAACGTCGCCGGGTTCGCCGTACAAGCCATCCCGGGTGCCGGTGACACAGGTGTGGGAGTGACGCTGATCAAACCGCTCGGCAGCACCATGGGTGTCCAGGCCTGGGCGGCGACCACAGCAATAGTCCACGACATCGACCTCATGCAATACCAGGTTCTCAAAGAAGGACCGTGCATCAGCTGCATGCAGACACGGCGTGCGGCGGTCAGCGGGTCCCTGGGGGCGGACCAGCGATGGCCACGTTTCGGTGACCGGGTCGCGCGGCTGGGGGTGGCCTCAGCGCTCGCGCTGCCGCTGCTGATCGACGAGCAGGTGGTGGGCTCGATCAATGTCTACGCCAGGGGACAGGACGTATTCGGTGAGCACGCAGTGCGGTTAGGGACCGCCTTCGCGGAGGCTGCGGCGGTGTCGGTGTACAACACGCAGCTGCTCGTCGCGGCCCAGGAGAAAGCAGAGCACCTGCAGCGCGCATTGGTCAGCCGCAAAGTGATTGATCAGGCGATCGGCATCATCCGGGGCCGCACCGGTGGCTCCGCCGAGGACGCATTCAACCGGCTCAAACGCATCAGCCAATCCGAGAACACCAAGCTGGCGACAGTCGCTCGAAACCTCGTCGACGAGACGGTGCGGCGCGCCCAAGACCGTTACAGCCGCCCCAGCGGCGAGCCGCCGCAGGACAGATAACAGCTTTGCAAGGCAGGCGATCCCAGAGTCGCAACGGCACGCTAGCGGCGAAGACACGGCCGTGCACGGCCAGCGAAGTAAAGTCGGGCTTGATGACAGCCCCGAACCCGCCACCGAGTCCGTCGGGGGAATCTGCTGAAGCGCGTCGCCTCGTCGCCTCGCGCAGCCCGGACCGGGCGCACGACGGAACCGAGGCGGTGTACGGGTTTCCTGCGCCGTTGTGGCGTGCGTTGGAGCGGCACCGCCCACCCGGGGTCGGCCTGCTGCAGCGATGGCGCAGTCCGTTACGGGGGCCCTGGCTGACGTCGGTGTTCGGCTCGGTGCTGCTCATCGGGCTGCCTGCGGTGACGCTGACGGGGTTGCTGTCCTACATCGCGTACGGTCCGCAGTTCGGTCAAGCCATCCCTCATGACGTGGGATGGCTCAAACTGCCTACCTTCGACTGGCCGAGCCGGCCCTCCTGGCTTTACCGCCTCACGCAGGGCGTGCACGTCGGGTTGGGTCTCGTCATCATCCCGGTGGTGCTGGCCAAACTCTGGTCGGTCATTCCACGGCTGTTCGCATGGCCACCAGTGCGATCGATCGCGCAGATTGTGGAGCGGCTCTCGTTGTTGATGCTGGTGGGCGGCATTCTTTTCGAGCTCGCGACCGGAGTGCTCAACATTCAGTATGACTACGTATTCGGATTCAGCTTTTACACCGCGCATTACTTCGGGGCGTGGGTGTTCATCGCAGGTTTTGTGGTCCACGTCGGAATCAAATTGCCGAAGATGGTCAGCGGCCTGCGGTCGCTGTCGTTTCGCGCTGTCCTGCGCACCTCGCGCGCCGACACCCGTCCCGAATCACCGGACGTCGACGGTCTGGTCGCCGCCGATCCCGCACCGCCCACGATGAGCCGCCGCGGCGCGCTGGCCCTCGTCGGCAGCGGCGCGCTGTTCGTCGCAGTGCTCACCGCCGGACAAACGCTCGGCGGGTTCAGCCGCCGAGCGGCGCTGTTGTTGCCGCGCGGGCGCAGCCGCGGCGACGGCCCCAACGATTTCCAGGTGAACCGGACCGCGACGGCCGCCGCCATCACTCCGGCCGACACCGGCGCCAACTGGCGGCTCACCCTGCGGAGCCCTTCGGGTCAGATGCTGCTGGAGCGGGCCACCCTCGAAGCGATGCCGCAGCACACCGCCGAACTGCCGATCGCCTGCGTCGAGGGGTGGTCGACGACCCAGACGTGGAGCGGAGTGCGTCTAGGCGATCTGGCCGCCGTGGCTGGGATGCCCAATCCCGCCCGGGCAACCGTGCGCTCACTGGAGCGCTTCGGCGGCTTCAATCACGCCGTCCTGCAGGCCAATCAGGTGGGCAACCCAGATTCGCTGCTGGCTCTTCGAGTCAACGGCGTCGACCTGTCTGCCGATCACGGCTATCCGGCGCGCATCATCGTGCCCGCGCTGCCGGGTGTGCACAACACCAAATGGGTGCGGTCCATCGAATTTGGAGCGCCCTGACATGCGCGCACTCTTTGCCCGTTTCACTGCCTTCTACGGAAGTAATCCGTTGCATCTGCTGGGAACGATCGCCGCGTTGGCGCTGGCGGGATATGTCGTGTCCCTACTTGGACCGCATGCGTTGTGGAACCAGCAGGTGTGGTGGCAGTCGATCGGGGTCTGGTTTCTCGCAGCGGTCATCGCGCATGACCTCGTCCTGTTTCCGCTTTACGCACTCGCCGACCGCTCCCTGACGGGTGCTCTTGCAGCAGTGCGAGGTCGTTGCGTGCGGCCTGCACCGCGGGTGTCGCCGCTGAATTACCTCCGTGTGCCCACCCTGGCGACGGGACTGTCGCTGTTGCTGTTTTTTCCCGGAATCATCCAGCAGGGGCAATCCAGCTACTTCACAGCCACCGGGCAAGATCAGCAACCCTTCTACGGCCGCTGGCTGCTCCTGGTCGCGGCTCTATACGGCCTCAGCTCGCTCATCTACGCCGTCCGGCTTGCCGCCACCGGGCGGCACGTTCGTCAGACCGACTCGCACAGCACTGCTGAACCTGACAACGCGAGCAGATAATCGCAGCAGCGACAGCTCGGCTAAATCGTCGGCAGCCCGCGTGACCGCGTTAGATGCGCTGTCCGAATGTGTGCTCGCTTGCGGTCGATGACGACGGTTTCGCGACGACGAAGCGGGCCCGGTGAGACGTTTCGGACTAGCATCAGTGCAGCGACGAGCCGTTGGACAACCGCGGCCGGCCCGCTCACAACGCGCTCCCGTGAGCTGTGAGACCGATTTCACGATGTCGACATCGCGGACAGTAACGGAGCAACATCTTGGGCCTAGGTTCGTGGGGGACATGGGCGGAAACCGGCAGGGACAAACGGTGGGACATCACGAGAGCCGACGGCACGATGGGGCCTGACGGCTTGTCACTCACGGGTTTCACGGTTGCCATCACCGCATCGCGCCGCGTCGACGAGTTCGCGACAATGCTGCGCCGCCGTGGCGCACAGGTGGTGGCTGCGGCAGCGATGCAAATGGTGCCGCTCGCCGACGACGCGCGGCTGCGCGCGGCGACCGAGGATGTGATCGCGACACCACCCGACCTCCTGATCGCAACGACCGGAATCGGTTTTCGCGGTTGGGTCGAAGCGGCCGAAGGTTGGGGCATGGCCGAGGCGCTGCTGGCCGCGCTGGGTAAAGCCCGGGTTATTTCGCGCGGGCCGAAAGCCACCGGCGCTTTGCGGGCGGCCGGTCTGCATGAAGAGTGGTCGCCGGTGTCGGAGTCATCCGAGGAGGTGCTCTGCCATCTGACCGCCGAAGATCTTGACAGCAAGCGGGTGGCAGTGCAACTACACGGAGCGACAGACGACTGGGATCCGGTGCCGGGCTTCGTAGACACCCTCGTGGAGCGCGGTGCAACGGTTGTTTCGGTGCCGGTGTACCGCTGGATGCCGCCCGTTGAGTTGGCTGCGCTCGATGGTCTAGTCCACGATGTCGTGCTTGGCAGCGTTGATGCGATCACCTTCACCTCGGCTCCGGCGGCGGCTTCGTTCCTGATGCGGGCCGACGAGCTTGGTTTCATCGAAGCCGTGCGGCGGATCCTGACATCCGCCGTCATCCCGTTCTGCGTGGGACCGGTGACCGCCCGGCCCCTCGAGAAACTCGGAGTAACGCCGGTGTTGCCGGAGCGGATGCGTCTTGGGGCGCTCGCCCGCGTCGTCGCCGACGAACTTCCGAGCCGCAGACCGAATCTGGTCGTTGCCGGACACACCGTCGGCATGCGCGCCAACTGCGCCGTCATCGACGGCGACGTGCGGGATCTCTCGCCCAACTCGTTGACCTTGCTCAAGCTGCTGGCTCGGGAGCCGGGCGCGATCGTCTCCCGCGACACGCTGTTGGAAGCCCTGGGCGGCGACGACCCGCACGTGGTCGAGGCGGCGATTGCACGGCTGCGGTCCGCGCTCGGTACCAAAGAACTCGTCGCCACCGCAGTCAAGCGGGGATATCGCCTTGCTGTCGACTACATGCCCGACGACTCGGATCAGGCTGAGCGCCCGGGTCGTCGGTAGCCGAAGCGAATGTCGGGGGAGTTGGCGACGAAGACGGTCCCGTCCACCGCGACGCGAGTGTCGTAAAACGGGACCGAAACGCCTTCTGCATCAAGGCAGCGTCCGTCAACAAGGCTGAACGCCTGCTTCTTCAAAGGCGACTGCACGACAGGCACGCCGTCCCGATCGCCGACGATTCCACGGGAAAGCACCGCGGCGCGCCCGATCGGGTCGATGTTGCCCACGGCCCGAATGCTGCCGTCTGCCAGTAGAAACAACGCCACCTGCGCGCCGTCGGGCAGTAGCACTGCCACGCCGCGCATCGGCTGAAGCCAAGACGACGGGCACGCGGGCGTCCAGTCGCCGCGCCAGCGAATCACGTTGAGGGAAGGGGACATCGAGGCAACTCCTGTGTCAGTGGGGCCGCACGGCCGGGGTGCCGATAAGCACTGGTACCTTGCGTCCGTTCTTCCGGGTGAATTCGACGGTCGGATCAGGTGCCCCCGGCGCGTTGACGAATGAGACGAATCGGGACAGCTTGTCGGGGTCCTCGAGGACTGCTTTCCATTCGCACGAGTAGCCGGACACATGCCGCGCCATGGCAGCCTCGAAATCCGCGGCGAGACCCAGCGAATCGTCGATGACGACCTCACGAAGGTGGTCTAGTCCGCCCGCGAGGTTTTCCAGCCACGGCGCGGTGCGTTGCAACCGGTCTGCGGTGCGGATGTAGTACATCAGAAACCGGTCGACATAACGGACGAGAGTGTCGTCATCGAGATCGGACGCGAGCAGTTGGGCGTGTTTCGGTGTCATACCGCCGTTTCCGCAGACGTAGAGATTCCAGCCGGACTCTGTGGCGATGACACCGACGTCCTTGCCGCGGGCTTCGGCGCACTCGCGGGCGCACCCGGAGACACCCATCTTGATCTTGTGGGGTGCCCGCAGCCCGCGGTAGCGCAACTCCAGGTCGATGGCCATCTGCACCGAGTCCTGCTGCCCGTAGCGGCACCAGTCGGTGCCGACACAGCTCTTGACGGTGCGCAGCGACTTCCCGTAGGCCTGACCGGATTCCATGCCGCCCTCGACCAGTCGGGCCCAGATCTGAGGCAGCTGATCGACGGTGGCCCCGAACATGTCGATGCGTTGCCCGCCGGTGATCTTGGTGTAAAGGCCGAAATCGCGGGCGATCTCGCCGATCAGGATCAACTGTTCTGCGGTGATGTCCCCACCGGGGACCCGTGGCACCACCGAGTAGGTGCCGTTGCGCTGCAGGTTGGCCAGGAAATGGTCGTTGGTGTCCTGCAGCGACGCCTGCTCGCCGTCGAGGATGTGCTCGGAGCTTGTCGAGGCGAGGATCGACGCCACGGCTGGCTTGCAGACGTCGCAGCCGGTGCCGGTGCCGTATCGCTCGATCAGGCCGGAGAAGGTGCGGATGCCGCTGGCCTGGACGATCTCGAACAGCTCGGCACGAGACGCAGAGAAGTGTTCGCACAACGCCTTTGACAGTTCGACGCCCTCGGCCGCCAGCAGCTGCGAGAGCAGCGGCACGCAGGAGCCGCAAGAGGTCCCGGCGGCGGTGCAGCTTTTGAGATCTGCCACGGTGCACGAACCGTCGGCGATGGACGTGCGCAGCGCCCCTTTGGTGACGTTGTTGCACGAGCAGATCTGGGCGTCGTCGGGAAGCGAGCCCACACCGATGGCGAGCCCGTCGCCGGAGCCGGCGGGTGCGATCAGCCCGACAGGGTCGCCGGGCAGCTTCGAGCCGACCAGTGGTCGCAGGACACCGTAGTTGGATGCGTCGCCGACCATGACGCCGCCAAGCAAGGTCTGCGCGTCGTCGGACAGCACCAGCTTGGAATAGGTCCCGCCGATCGGATCAGAGATCACGACTTCGAGCGCGCCGGGTGTGGTCGCAAGCGCGTCGCCGAAGCTCGCAACGTCGACGCCGAGTAGCTTCAGTTTGGTCGACAAATCGGCACCGGGGAACTCTGCGGTGCCACCCAGCAGTCGGTCGACCACAATTTCAGCCGTGGTGTAGCCGGGCGCGACCAGGCCGTAGCAGCGGCCATCAATTGCGGCAACTTCGCCAATGGCGTAAATGTCGGGATCGCTTGTCGCGCAGGATAAGTCGCAGACCGCACCGCCACGCTCGCCGATCTCGAGACCTGCCGCCCGGGCCAGCTCGTCGCGTGGACGAACGCCGGCAGAGAACACCAGCAGCGCAGCATCGATGATCTCGTCGTTGCTGAGGGTCACTCGAAGACTGTCTCCATCGACCGTTTCGATGGCCGAGGTCCCGGCACCGACGGTCACGCCGATCCCGAGGTCGCGCACCAAGCGCATCAGGTGCTCGCCGCCGGCCTCATCGACCTGGAGAGGCATCAGCCGCGGCGCGAATTCGACGATGTGCGGTCGAATCCCCATGAGCCGCAGCGCGTTTGCCGCCTCCAGCCCGAGCAGTCCGCCGCCCACCACAACGCCGACAGCCTCACGGTCACGGGCCAGCGCGGCCTCGGCATCCGCCCGGATCGCATCCAGGTCGTCCAGCGTGCGGTAGACATGGCAGCGCTTGCTGTCTTTGCCCGGCACCGGCGGGACGAAGGGGTACGAACCGGTCGCCAAAACCAGCGCGTCGTAATCCAATTCCGAGCCGTCGGCGACGGTGACACGTTTGGCGTCTGGGTCGATGCCCGTAGCCGCGCCGCCGAGGCGCAAGTCGACAAGATCGTCGCCGGCGTAGTCGTTGCCGGCGAGCGCCAGCAGCGAACGGTCCCAGGCGCCCACATAGGACGACAGGCCGACCCGGTCGTAGGCGGCGTCGGCCTCGTCGCCCAACACGACAACCCGCCAGGCGCCGTCGCTGTCCCGCGCGCGCAGCGCCTCCACGAATCGGTGTCCGACCATGCCGTGCCCGATGACCACTACCGTGCGTACCGGCACTCGTCTACCCCTTTCGTCCTCTGTCCGTTACGACGCTAAGAGTCCGGTATTGCGACGGCGTCGCGCCCGGTTGCCTCCCCGTCACGCCTTCCTCACTTCGAGCGAATTTCAGGTGTGAGGGTTGCTTGCGCCGCGGCGAGCTGTCCGGGGGTGTCGACATCGGTCACGTCACCCGCCACCACCGTCACGGCATCGCTAGGCAGCAGGTCGCGCACCCGCCGCGGTGTGCCGGCCAGCGCCGAAGCCAACGCCGCCGAATCCCAGACTGCGGTGAGGTACTGAACCTCGCCGCCCTCGTCGACTGCCACCGCGACTGGAGCGTCGCCGCGTGTCGCTGTCAGCGCCGTCACCGCTTCAGGAGTGATCCGCGGCAGATCGGCCGCAAGCACTGCGATGTCGGCCCGGCCGTCGGGCAGCGCCGCGAGGCCCGCAGCGAGTGCGGCGACCGGCCCCGAGCCGGGCGGCTGCTCGCACACCACGATGACGTCTTTAGGCACCTGCCGTGGCGGCCCGACGACCACGACGGTGTCCGCGGCCGCCACCGCGGCGAGCGCGACGTCGAGTAGCCGTCGTCCACCCACATGCTGCTCGGGCTTGTCGAGGCCCATCCTGCGCGACGCGCCGCCGGCCAGCACGATGGCCCGCAGCGGTCGGCGATGGACGGTGTTGGCGGCGGTGCTCAATAGACGTCCCGGACGTAACGGCGTTCGGCAGACATCGCCTGCAGATACGCGGCCGCGCTTTTGGGACTGCGAGCGCTTTGCTGGGCGATGATGCCCCACAGCGCCTCGTCGACATCGCGGGCCATCCGGGACGCGTCGCCGCAGACGTACACGTAGGCGCCGTCGGCAATCCACTTCCACAGGTCGGCGGCGTTTTCCTGCATCCGGTCCTGGACGTAGAGCTTCTTGTCGCCATCGCGGGAGAATGCGGTGTCCAATCGGGTGAGCACGTCCGACCGGGCGAAGGTTTCCAGCTCGTCGCGATAGTAGAACTCGGTGGCTTCGTGGCGCTCGCCAAAGAATAGCCAGTTACCGCCGGTGTGCCCGCGGGCCGCGCGGTCGTGCAGGAAGCCCCGGAACGGGGCGATGCCGGTTCCGGGTCCGATCATGATTGCGGACGCGTTCGGGTCCTGCGGCGGCCGGAAGTGCTTGTTGCGCTGCACAAATACCTCCACGTCAGCGCCGGCCGCCAGATTCGCCAGATAGCCGGAGCAGGCGCCGTAACGGATGGCACCGTCGGTCGCGGCGGCCGTCGACTCGAAGCGGACGACAGAGGTGGTCACGTGCACCTGCGTCGAGTCCTCGAGCGGACTGGACGAGATCGAGTACAACCGCGGCGTCAACGGCCGCAGCACCTGCAACCACTCACCCAACTCCGCCTCGACCGGGTAGTTCGCCAGCAGGTCGAGTACTTGGCGTCCATGAGACCATTTCGCAAAATTTGCCGGGTCGTCGATCACAGCTGTAAGGTCATCGGCCGGGTGACGCTCGTGGACAAAACGCACCAGGTCCGGCGTGATCCGGGTGATATCCATTCGTGCACCCAACAATTCGGCCAGTATCGTTGTCTCGCCCACGATGGTGACCTCCGCGGAGCCGTCCAGGCCGGCGCGTTCGAGGAACTCGGCCACCACCTCGGGCCGGTTGTGCGGCCATACGCCAAGTGCGTCGCCTGGCCCGTACTCGAGGGCGTTCTCCGGCAGATGTATCCCGACGTTGCGTACGTCTTTGTCAGAGTCAGCGCCACACAGGGCGATGTTGCTCGTGACGGTTGTACATAGTGGATTACGCCGCGAATATGTTTGTGCAACAACCTGTTTCAATTCCGGTCGGCGTGGCGGGTCCACGGTCATCGCCGCGGCGACGCGGTCGGTCCACGCCAACGCCGTGGTTTCGAAGTCCGGCTCGCACGATGCCCGGTCGACAATGCGCCGCGCACCCAGATGCTCCAGCCGGGCATCGAGCTTGCGGGCGAAGCCGCAGAAATCGGCGTAGGACGAGTCGCCGAACCCGAGGACGGCGTAGTCCAGCGAATCCACGTCTCCAGGTTCGGTGGCGGCCAGCGCGTCCCACAGTGCGATGCCGTTGTCGGGTGGGTCCCCGTCGCCGGTGGTGGCCACGACGAATGCCACCGTCCCCCTCAGATCGGTCAACGACACCTCGTCGGCTCCGCGAAGCCGCGTGACGACACCCGCGCCGGAGAGACGCTCGGCGCAGGTCTTTGCAAACTCTTCTGCCGTGCCGGTCTGCGACGCCCAGACCACCGTCGCCATCGGGCCAGCCGGGACCCGCTCAGATTCAGAGGCGGTGGATCCGGCTGTGCGGGAGAAGATCCCGGCCAGTACCCCGTCGACCCATGCCCGGTTTCCCGGCGCCAGCGGTGTCACCGAGGGCAGTGTCGGAACCCGGTCCTCCGGTGGGTGCGCGCGGACACCGGCCAGGAAGCCGGACAGGTACAACTGCTCGTCGTTGTTGAGCGTCGCGGGCGACGGCAGCGGGCCCAGGGCCGCGGCGAGTGCCTCGACAGGTGCCACAGCGACTTCCGGCGTCGGTTGCGTTGGGACAGACTCTGTCTCGACCACACTGACAGCAACGGCGCACACCTTGAATTCGGGTTGCAGCGAGTCGGCGTCGACCGCATCGTTGGTCACCGCGTTGACCGCCAGGTCCGGTCCGAACGCGTCGGCCCAGTGCATCGGCGCGAAGCACACACCCGGACGCACCGCGTCGTCGACCGCCGCCGGCAGCACCGCCCTGCCGCGGCGGGAACGGATTTCGACCTTTTCGCCGTCGCGCACCGAAAGCCGCTCGGCATCCTCGGGATGCAGCTGCAGAAACGGTTCGGGGTTGAGCTTGTTGAGCTTGGCCACCTTTGCGGTCTTGGTCATGGTGTGCCACTGGTGCGCCAGCCGACCAGTGGTGAACACAAGAGGGAACTCGTCGTCGGGCAGCTCTGCTGCGGGCAGGTGCGGCCGCGGCAGGAATCGGGCGCGACGGCTCGGCGTCGGGAATGCCAACGCAGGAACGGTGCCGTCGTCAGCGGTGAGTAGATCCTGGCTGATGCCGTCGTTGAGATATCGGATTGGATTGCGGTCGTCGCAGCCGGGCGCGGCGGGCCACTGCACCGGCGCGCGGCGCAGCCGCTGGTAATCCACACCGCGCAGGTCCCACCCGGTGCAAGGATTATGGAAACCGGTCAGCTCCGCGAAAACCTCCGCGGCGGAATCGAACTCGAAACCGTCGTAGCCCATGGCGGCGGCGACCCGGCAGATCAGCTGCCAGTCCGGCATGGCCTCGCCGGGAGGGGACAACGCGGGCGCACAATGAGTGAGCGTGCGCTCGCTGTTGACCATCACCCCGTCGGCCTCGGCCCACAGCGCGGCGGGCAGCACCACGTCGGCGTATTCAGCGGTCTCGACACCTACGAAAGCATCCTGGACCACCACCAGCTCGGCGCGCTGCAGACCCGCGATCACCGATGCCCGATTCGACACCGACGCAACAGGATTGGTGCAGATGATCCACGCCGCCCGGATCTGACCCTCGGCCATCTTGCGATACATGTCAATCGTGCCGGTGCCGCCCTCAGCGCGGATGGTGCCGGGGTCGAGCCCCCAGCGTTCCTCGACAAAGGTCCGGTCGTCGGGATCCAGGGCGGACCGCTGCCCGGGCAGGCCCGGGCCCATGTATCCCATCTCCCGTCCGCCCATCGCATTGGGCTGTCCGGTCAGCGAGAACGGGCCCGCGCCCGGACGACAGATCGCGCCGGTCGCGAGGTGAAGATTGCACAGCGCGTTGGTGTTCCAGGTGCCGTGGGTTGATTGATTGAGACCCATCGTCCATAGGCTCACCCAGTTCTTCGTGCCGCAAATCAGCTCCGCGACGGCCCGCAGATCTGCCTCGTCGACGCCGGTGATGTCGGCGACGAGATCGACCGGATATTCGTCGAGCAGGGCGTTCAGTGGCTCCCAGCCCTCGGTGTAGGCGGCCACGAATTCGTCATCTACGCCGCCGGCGTCGCGCACCAGCCGCAGCAGCCCGTTCAGCAACGCCAGATCGGTTCCCGGGCGCACCGGCAGGTAGAAGTCCGCCTTCGCCGCAGTGGCGGTGCGACGGGGATCGACGACCACCAGCTTCGCGCCGTCGCGGACGCGGTCCATCATGCGCAAGTAAAGGATTGGGTGACAGTCGGCCATGTTTGCGCCGATTACCAGAAACAGGTCAGCAGTGTCGAAATCGTCGTAGCTGCCCGGCGGACCGTCCGCCCCGAGCGACTGCTTGTAGCCGGTGCCAGCACTGGCCATGCACAGTCGAGAGTTGGACTCGATCCACTGAGTCCGTAGGTAGCCCTTGGCGAGCTTGTTGGCCAGATACTGCGCTTCGATGGACATCTGGCCCGACACATACAGGGCGATCGCGTCAGCCCCGTGCTTGTCCCGGATCGCCGAAAGCCTCTGCGCCACAGTGTCTACGGCGGCATCTATACCGGTCGGCACGACTTCGGCACCGCGTTCAGGCCGCACCAGTGCTGTGGCGAGTCGTCCGCCCGCACGCAGCATGTCGGCCGTCGTGGTCCCTTTGGTGCACAGTCGACCCCGGTTAGCCGGATGATCGGCGCGCCCGGTCGCCTTAGTCACCACGCCGTCAGCGACGTGCAGGTCCATGCCGCAACCCACGCCGCAGTAACCGCACACCGTCGCGACCGTCTCCATGCGCCTTCCCGTCCCCGCCAATCGGACCTCATGGTGATTCCCCCGTGTTTCGACGTTCCTGGTCGGCGGTTACAGACTTATCAATTCGACCTGCCACCTGCCTGCTCGGTCGTTGTGAGGTCGCCAAATCCGCAGCTCATGGCAGAGAAAGACGTCGAAGCGGTGATAGGAATCACAACTGGAGCCCGGTCAGCTCATCCGCGGCTAAGTGACATCACACTTAAGGCGTGGAAAAAACCACACAGTCGTGCGGGAAACCTGTCGCGGACTCTGGCATCTCCGAGTCGGCATTGCGATGCAGCAGAGCGCGGGTCGGTACCACCTGAAGCGCGGCATCGGCATCGGACTCCCCCGTATCGGGGATTTCGGCATGGCCATCCACGATCAGCGAATAACCACCTGGCTCGCTCGGTGGCCACAACAGTGTTACGGCGCTGCGACTTTCAACGTTGTTGCGGGTTCGGCCACGGATCAGGCCGACATCGAAGACTTCCCCGTTCAGCTCCGGTTCGACGGTGACGGTGTGCACGCGATAGTCCTCGTCGACGGTGACGAGGTAGGCGAACTCGTAGCCCTCCAATGCCTTGGCCAGGCGGGTGAAGTCGACCTTCTTGGCGGCTTTGGCGCTCATCGTGAGAGCCTAATTCCGTCGAGTCGTGTCATGTGACCGCTCTGGTCGAATGTTCTTTGACGATGGCAGCATCTGGGCGTGGATCGTCGGCCGAAACGTGTCGGACCTGGCTGGGATGATTTCGTTATGTCGTTGACTGCGTCTCCTTTGGTGGTGGTGAGCCCTGCTGAGCGTGTGGAGGTGTTGTTCGAGGAGTTGGCGGAGTTGGCGGGTCAGCGCAACGCGATTGACGGACGGATCGTGGAGATCGTCGCCGAGCTGGATCGTGATGGGCTGTGCGGGGCTACGGGTGCGCGGTCGGTGGCGGCGTTGGTGGCCTGGAAGCTGGGCTGCTCCTCGGGAAACGCTCACACGATCACCACGGTGGCGCGCCGGCTTCCGGAGTTTCCCCGCTGCGCGTCCGGGATGCGGGGGGGCCGGTTGTCGCTGGATCAGGTCGGGGTCATCGCGGGGCGGGCGGGCGCGGGGTCTGATGAGCATTACGCCCAGCTGGCGTCCTGCGCGACGGTGAGCCAGCTGCGCACCGCGGTCAAGCTGGAGCCGCGACCCGAACCCGATCCGCGGCCCCAGCCGCAGCCCCGATCACCACGACCTCTGGCGAGCACACCACCAGCTGGCGGATCACCCTGGGTCAGCTGGACGCGGCGACCTTCGAGGCGGCACTGGCGTCGCACCGTGAGGCGCTGTTCGCCGAGTGGACCCAGGACAGCGGCACCGGCGAGCGCGGATCAGAGCAGACACCCCCGGTGCCGAGCACCGTCGAGGCGTTCATGCGCCTGATCGAGGCGGGCTGGGACGCCGAGGCGACCCGGCGCCCCCACGGGCAGCACACCACGGTGGTGATGCACGTCGATGTCAAGGACAACGCCGCCGCGCTGCATCTGGGCCCGCTGCTCACCGACGCCCAACGCCGCTACCTGGGCTGTGACGCCACCTGTGAGGTGTGGTTCGAACGTGACGGCCAGGTCATCGGGGCCGGCCGAGCGAGCCGGGTGATCAGCCGGCGGCTTCGCCGCGCCCTTGAGCACCGCCACCGCAGCTGCGTGGTTCCTGGCTGTGGGGCCACCCGCGGTTTGCACGCACACCACATCCGGCACTGGCAAGACGGTGGCCGGACCGAATTGTCCAACCTGGTGTTGGTGTGTCCGTATCACCACCGGCTGCACCACCGCGGCGCCATCACCATCACCGGACCCGCCGAGAATCTCGTCGTCACCGACAGCGCCGGCCGAGAACTGAGCGCAGGATCGCTGGCACGCCCACCGAACCGTCCCCCGCCCGCGGTCCCACCCTGCCCGGGACCCACCGGCGAGCGCGCCCAGTGGTGGTGGTACGACCCCTTCCAACCCCAACCACCACCAATGAACTAGCTCGGCTATCGGAGCCGCTCACCGCCGGCACCCTACCTAAGCCCAAAAGCGCTGGGCCATAGAGTAATTCGTTCGCGACACCCGCCGCGACCAGATCGTGCCCCCGCCCTCATCCAGATCCACGCTCTACCACTGACATGAGCCATGTCGGGTCGAAAGCCTCGTCGCCGAAGCAGTGCACCGGTCGCCGAGGGATAATTTGGTGGATCGATCGCGGAGCGTTCAAAACGCGCGGTGGCCGGACCGTGCGCCCGTGCCTAAGCTGGCCCCAGTTCGGCCGGCGTCGCATTGTCTTCAAGGCCACGGACCCGTCGTGCTTCTCTTATCAGCCAGACTGCGCCGATGGTGGCCGCCAGCAACGCAAAAACGATTGCGGCGACCCCGAAATTCGCTTGGTGGCGGGCGAAACACGTCAAACCGATCGCGAACGCAGTCAAGCCGGCCGTGACAAACAGCAGTCCAGGAATTTTGGCTCCACTTTTCAGTGCTTGCCCCACGCGCGGCCGGCTGGTCCATTCATGGTCGATGGGGTCGCGGGAAGTATCGCCCATGAGAATCTCCTCTGCCTATGCGTTGACCAATAGTTGCCAGAATTCCCGGCTGCACCGCAGGGAAACTGACGATTACGTCAGCGTCCACTGCCAATGATCTGTGTGTGGCACACCGCGACGTGCGGGGTATTGCTCAGGCGAGCAAAGGCGAAGAACATTGCAGGAGTCATGTCGAACTGGTCTGAGAACAGAAAGACGCCGCTGTGGCGCTGGCGGATAGCGCTGTTTGCCACAGTTTTTGCCGCCGCGGGATGCGCGACGCCGGGAACGATGTTGGAAAGTGCGCCCGAGGTGTCTGTGGCTTCGGTCGGTGCGGTGCTGCACAACCCGGTGTGGTCGTACCGAATGCACGCCCTCATCGGGCTCACCGACGACGGCCGGCTCGCCGAAGTCATCGATCCGCTCGGTGGCCGGCCGACGACGCGGTCGTCGTCACCGATGGCGGCGGGACGCAACCTGCAGATCAGCCGAAAAGACGATCGGCACATCTTCGTGCCACAGCCCCAACGCGGCAAGGTCGCGGTGATCGACCTCGACACTCTGCGCGAAGTCGACGAGTTCGACGCCGGGCCGGCCCCCGCCTTTGTCTCCGAAGACAGCGGCATGCGGATGTTGCTTGCGCTGTCGGCGGACGGCTCGTCAGTGACTCCTGTCGACGAATACGGCTTTCGCGCACTGCCGACGGCCAAGATCGCCGGTCATCCCTCGGACATTCTCGACGGGGCCAACCGAGGACGTGAAATCGAATATCACATCTACGGGTCCTCGGGAATTCGCTACTACAAAGGATCCGTGTCGCCGCCCGAGCAACATGGGTCGCTGCCCATGGATGTCGCGTCCTCGGCAGGCGACGGCACCGCAGTGAGCCGAAGCTATGTCGCACGCCGCGACGGCGACGTGCTCTATGCGGTCGACTCGCAACGGGGTGGGGAGGGCTTGACGGTGTTGGCCTCGACCAAGTTGCCGTCGCTGATTCGTCGAATCAGCACTGACGACACCCGCATCTATGCGGCCACCGAGCGGGAGGTCGTGGCGCTGGAGACCAACGATGTCACCGGCTACCCGCATGGCACCATCCCGGTGCTGCGGATCACCAACTACCGAACAAGCCTCCCCGAGGCCCAGCGCGCGGCGCCGCTGTCCGGCATGGCCCTCGGACCACACCGGGTGTATCTCACTTTCGCGGGGACACCGCTGGTGGTCAGTGTCGCCAAACCGAGCCTCTGACATGACACGTGGAGAAGCATGACGGCTGAGATGGGCGAGAATACCGCAGCGGTGAATATCGACGATGACGTCGAGTGGCTTACCGAACAGATAACGGCGCTCAAAGAACTCGGCCTACACGACGACGTGGACGAGGGCCAAAAATACGATGTCAGCATCAGGTGGGGCGCGGCGCTCGCCGGGCGATTGCCGCGGCTGGTGCATTACAGTTCGCGCGGGCTTCTCGACGAGGCGGACGAGAGTCGGTTTCAAACCCTGTGCGACGAGTTGCGGGAGTTGTCCGACGTGATCAATCGGGTCGGACTTGCCCGGCCGGTGTTCAGCGATGCCGCCGCTGAAGCTAACGGCCGACGGGAGCCGAGGCCAGCCACGTCGCGGCGCGGGCTCGGGTTCCGTCGCCGCTGAGAAAGTCCTTCTCGCGCAGCCTGATTCCGGTGTGCGGCTGCGTGCAGTCCGGGTTGCTGCACGTTAACGCCACCATGTAGGCGTCGTCTTCCTCGTCGAGAAACAGATATCCGAGATACAGCGCACGTCCGACGTTGAACTCGGTTGCGCCGCAGGCCTCGCAGTGGCCGCCTTTCGCGGCGACGTTGGCCAGAACCCGTTCGCCATCAGCGGGGTCCAGGCTGATCAGTTCGGGGCGCACCATCGCAAGGTCGGTCATCCTAGATCTCCACGTCCTTGGAGTAGTAGACGTTGTCCTCGCGCCAACCTCCCGCGCCCTTTCCGATGCCGGAGTAGTCGTTGACGAATTCGATCTGGTTGATCCACTTGGCCATCTTGAAGCCGACCTGGGTCTCTACCCGAAGCCGCAACGGTGCACCGTGTTTGATCGGCAACGGCTTGCCGTTCATTTCGTAGGCCAGGATGGTCTGCGGCTTATAGGCCAGTTCGAGGTCCATCACTTCATAGAACTGACCCCCGCCGTGCGACGCGGGCTCGTCGCGATCGTTGTCCTGCATGGTCATCGAGCAGATGTACTTCGCCTCCGGCAGCGGCCGCACCAGTTCCACCAAGGCGCTCAGGTGCAGTCCGCTCCACTGCCCGATGCTGGTCCAACCCTGCACGCAGTTGTGCATTGTCCGTTGGGTTTCCGGTTCACCCAGTGCGCGCAACTCCGCCAAATCCAGCGTCACCGGATTCTCCACTAGGCCCCCGACCCGCAGCCGCCAGTCGGTGAAGTTGTGCACGGCCATCACCTTGTACTCGGTCGAACAGGGCGGCTTGCCGTTGACGCGGTGCTGCGTGGTCAGTTTCCGCTCGGCATAGTTCTGCCGTGAATTCAACGGCCGCAACAGAATCCGTCGAACGGATCCGACGATAGCGTCCAGCCTGCGCTGAACCGAACGAGGGTTGCGAAGGCTCCACAGCGTTGCCGCGACGTGGATGGCGATGACCGCCGCGATGATCAGCAGCGAACACGCGGTCGCCCAGTTGGTGTTGCGGACCGAGCCGAAGATCATTGCCGCGGTGAGCTTGCCCCAGCCCCAAAAGAACACCATTGACAGATGGATGACGATGAAGCCGACAAAGGCGACCAGTCCCACGAAATGCAGGCTGCGCGCCCATTGCCGCCCGCCCCACATCTGGACGTACCACGGGAATCGGGCCTCGATGGCCGGGGATTGCGCTGCGCCGGTGAGGATCTGAAACGGCGCCAGCACGAACACCACGCCGGCGTAAGCAAGCTTCTGCATGGCGTCCAGGGGTTCACCGGGCAACAACGGCGGCAGGTTGAACGTCATGTAGGTGACGATGTCGTTCCACGCCTCAGCGAAGATCGACCACGATGCGGGCCAGTAACGATGCCACTGTCCGGTAGCGAAAAGCAGGATGTAGTAGGAGAGTCCGACCAAAATCCAGCCGATCACTGCGACAAAGTGCCAGTGCCGCCCAAGGCCCAGTTGTGCGTGGCCGGGCAACGAGATGAACGGGCTGTAGTCCTCTTCTTCGTCGAGGGTGTCGTACAGCCTGTTCTTCGGCATCACCTTGCGGGTGAAGCGCGCCCATTCGCTCCCCGGTCTACTGTCGTCATTCCAATACAGCTTGGGATGGGTGGCGAGGATCTCCAGGCCGCTGCGGATGATCAAGGTGACGAACAACAGGTTGAGCCAGTGGTCGACGCGCAGCCACACCGGATAATCGAACGTTGTCATCGCGGGGTTCCCGTTAGTCGGACCACTGCTGCCGTCGCGGATGAGCCACGTTGATCCGCAGCAGCACCGACATGTGCACAACGATGAAGCCCAGCGCGAACACCACTGCTAACGTTCCGGGCGCGAGATCCCACCGGCCGGTCACCGCTCGCAGCGCGGGTAGTGGCACCACCCGACTAACCAGATACACCCCGAGGAACACGACCGACACCAGATCACCAAAGCACCATCCTAGTTGCAGCACAACGGGATAGCGCCCTAGCAACAGAAACGCGTCAGTCAACAGACAGCAAGCTCCCAGGATCGTTGCGTAGGCGACGAAATATCCCGGCGACGACGGCCGGCTGATCAGCACATATGCATGAACCGCGACAACGCCCGCCATCAGCACTACGCCCAGCGCCGTCACCGTTCGCGGTAGATCAAAAGCGACGTAGCCTTTGAGCCGCAACCAGTCATAGGCCTGGCTGCGCTTCCACCGTGCGAGCACTGCGTCCACGGCACGGGCCTACCCCGCGGAGGCGATCGGCAAACGAGCGCGGCACCTGAAAGTGGTTGCTGCACAGACGGTATCTGCGGTTGCCGACGACCCAAGCCAATCTCTCAGTGAAAGTCCGCAAAAATTCCCGAAGAGTGCGTGAAAAGTCCGCATCTGCGGTGATCGTGACCCAGCGCTTGGCTGATTGGCAGCGAGCGACGACTGGAGTCACAGCGAGCACCGCTACCGTGGACCGTTGGGCGCGTGGCCCGCGTATCAGAACAGTGCTCGGAGCGCGTCCGGTAGGTGGATAGCTTCGGGAAGGATATGTTGCCATGGCGGATCGGTCGCACGGCGGGCATGCTCGATTGCGACAAGTCGGCCCGAAGGCGGTCTCGGCCATCGGGCGTCTAGATTGGCTGGATCGACCGAGCTATCGGCTGGAGCATGTGCTGAGTTTTGCCTACAACGGTTTAGGCAGAGCTCGAGATACCGTCACCAACGCGTTGCACGGAGTTTGGCTCGGACATCCCGTTCATCCGCCGTTGGCGTCGTTGGCCAGCGGGGCGCTCGGGACGACTGTGGCGCTGGACGTGTTCAGTGTGCTGCCAACTGGTCGCGCCGCCGAAATCCGCGACGCGTCGAGGTTCGCCCGCCACGCGCTGGGGGTCGGCATCGTCGCCAGTGTCGGCGCCGCGATCACCGGCGTCACCGATTGGCAGCACACCCAGGAGGCGGAACGCCGCGTCGGGTTGGTGCACGGAGTGGTGAACCTGGTGGCAACCACGCTCTACGTGCGGTCATGGTTATACCGTCGCCAGGGCCGTCACCTGCGCGGGATGGTCCTGACCGGCGTGGGGTACGCGACCACTGTCGGCGGTAGTTACCTCGGCGGGGCCCTGGTCTTCGAGTCCGGTATTGGAATAGACCAGTCGGGTGCGCGGCTGCGAACCAACGATTGGACGCCAGTGCTGGCCGCGGAGTCGCTGAACGGCAAGCCGGTACGCGTGGAGGTTGACGGGGTTGGCCTGGTCGTGTGCCAGACCGAGCCCGGCAAAGTGTCCGTGTTTGGTGAATTCTGTCCGCACTTGGCGGCGCCGATGGCCGATGGTTGGGTCGATCGCGGCCGGATCGTGTGTCCGTGGCATGGGTCCTGGTTCTCAGTCGACTCAGGACAGGTGTTGCGGGGCCCGTCGGCGGCGCCACTGCCGCACTATGACGCCAGACTCGTCGACGGAATGGTCGAAGTGCGCGGCCACGACAACCAAGTGCGCGACGCGCCGAAAGGAATAACCAAGTGAACGCCTACGACGTTTTGAAAGAGCACCACGTGGTGATCAAGGGCCTCGGCCGCAAGATCAGCGACGCGCCGGTGAAGAGTGACGAGCGCCAAGCGTTGGTTGACGAGCTGCTGATCGAACTCGATATCCACTTCCGCATCGAAGACGACATCTACTATCCGGCCTTACGTGACGCCAGCAAGCTCATCGCGGTGGCTCATGCCGAGCATCGGCAAGTCGTCGACCAGCTTTCCGTGCTGCTCAGGACGCCGCCGAGCGCGCCTGGCTACGAGGACGAATGGAACTCGTTCAAGACGGTGCTGGAGGCGCATGCCGACGAGGAAGAACGGGATCTCATTCCCGCGCCGCCGGAGGCGAAGATCAGCGATGCCGAAGTCGAGGAACTCGGCAACAAGATGGCAGCCAGGATGAAGAAATACCGGGGTTCTGCTGTGCACCGGCTGCGCACCAAGGGTCGGGCGGCGTTGATACGGAGCCTGTAACCGGCTCGACGCCTATGAGTCCGAACCCAATTCCTCGCGCGCCCTAGGCGTTTCGACGATCACCGTAGTGGCCTTGACGACGGCCACGGCGAGACTGCCCGGCTCGAGTTTCAATTCGCGCGCGGCCTCGGTGCTCATCAGAGACACCACGCTATGGGGCCCGCATTGCATCTCGACTTGTGTCATCACCTTGTCGCTGATCACATTGGTGACCAAGCCGACGAAGCGATTGCGCGCCGAGCTGCCGGTGCCGAGCGGATTCGGCGGTAACGGCCCGGCGTTCTGGCGCCAAAACTCGGCCAAGACTTCTCCGGCGATCGCCTTTTGTCCCGAGTCGTCTTGGCTGGCAGACAAAGCGCCATTGTCGATCCAGCGCCGCACCGTTTCGTCGCTGACTCCCAGCAGCTCAGCCGCTTGACGGATCCGCATCGATGGCACGGATTCATCCTAGTTGACCCCATGACCTGCAGGAAAGCGTGCGAAAGTGCGGTCTCGCCAGGCCGAGGGATAATGGTGGTATTGCTCGCGACCAGACTCGGACGGTGCCATGACGATCACGACGTTAGGGGTACCTTCGGTGCCGCTTCGGATCGACGGCGCCGCATCACCGCGTGCCCCCGCCACCGGTCCCTTGGTGGACGGCTATGGGCGGATCGCGACCGACCTGCGGGTATCGCTGACCGACCGCTGCAATCTGCGCTGCACGTATTGCATGCCGGCCGCGGGCCTGCCGTGGCTGGAAGCCGAGCAGTTGCTCCGGCCCGACGAGATCGCCAGGCTGCTCCGCATCGGCGTGACCCGGCTCGGCATAACCAAGGTGCGCCTCACTGGCGGTGAACCATTGCTGGCCAAGCACTTGGCGGACGTTGTCGCCGCCACGGCAGCCATGCAGCCGCGACCCGAGATCGCGCTGACCACCAATGGCATTCTGTTGGCCGAACATGCGGCGGGCTTGGCACGGGCCGGGTTGGATCGGGTGAACGTCTCCCTGGACAGCATCGAAGAAGCGAATTTCGCGGCCATCACCCGCCGCGACCGGCTAGCCGACGTGCTGTCCGGCCTGGAGGCCGCCCATGCGGCGGGTCTGCGGCCGGTGAAGGTGAATGCCGTGCTGGACCCGCGCACCGGCCTCGACGACGTCATTCCACTGGTGCGCCACTGCCTTCGCCACGACTTCCAGCTGCGCATCATCGAGCAGATGCCGCTGGATGCCGAGCACCAATGGCGCCGTGCGAAAGCCGTGACCGCGGGCCAGGTGTTGGCCCAGCTGCGCCGCCACTTCTTCACGCTGGAGCGTGATCCCGCGGCGCGCGGCGCGTCGCCGGCCGAGCTGTGGCGAATCACCGACACTGCGACGGGCGCTACGGGGACGGTGGGCCTCATCGCATCGGTGTCACATCCGTTCTGTTCGACCTGCGACCGCGTCCGACTGACCGCTGATGGCCAGCTACGCAGCTGTTTATTCGCGATAGAGGAGACCGATCTTCGGGGTCTGCTGCGCCGCGGGGCCGACGACGCTGCAATCGAGGCCGCGTGGCGGGCGGCGATGTGGGACAAGCCGGCAGGCCACGGCATCAACGACCCGGACTTCGTCCAGCCGAGCCGCCCGATGAGCGCGATCGGCGGTTGATGTGACGAGCGAGATCGGCATCACCGTAAGGTATTTCGCGGCGGCGCGCGCTACCGTCGGATCCGACTCCGAGCTGCTGACCGTGCGGTCGGGTACCACGGTCGACGAGCTCGTCACTGGGTTGGGCGAGCGCAACGGGGAATTGGCCCGGGTGCTGTTACGGTGCTCGTTTCTGTTGGACGGGATCGCTGTTCGGGACCGCGGACGAGCGCTGAAAACCGGCAACACCGTCGACGTGCTCCCACCTTTTGCCGGCGGCTAGATTTCGCAGGCGGTTACGCGCAGTTCACCCATTCGTCAGTGCCGTCGGCGAAGAATTGCCGCTTCCAGACCGGAAGCCGCGCCTTGATGGCATCGACCAGTTCCGCGCAGCAGGAGAACGCCGCCTGACGATGTTCCGCGGCGACCGCAACCACCAGTGCGGCCTCGCCGATCTCCAGCACGCCGATCCTGTGACTGGCGGCGACAGCGCGCACACCCGCGGATTGTGCGGCGACCTCGGTCACCACCTCGGCGATGACGTCGGGGGCCGACGGGTGGGCCGAATATTCCAGCCGCAGCACGTCGCGCCCGTGGTCGTGGTCCCGGATCATCCCGACAAACCCGACCACGGCCCCCGCGGACGGATGGCTCACCAGGTCTTCGTGTTCGGTGAGCACAATCGGTCGATCCGTCAGGACGGCACGCACTACCAGTGTCATCGCCACCCACTATATTGACGAGCACCATGCGGTCGGTCGAGGAACATCAACGCATTGTCGCCGAGTTGATCACGGCTCGACCTGCCCGCCTGGTCACGCTGGCCGACGCCGAGGGTCTTGTACTCGCAGCGGACGTGACGGCGACGCTCGACTTGCCGGTCTTCGACAACTCCGCGATGGACGGTTACGCGGTGCGTGCCGAGGACGTCGCTGCGGCGACAGCCGATTTTCCCGTGAAATTGACTGTGGCCGAAGACATTCCGGCCGGTCGCACCGACATCCCCGTTCTCGAGCCGAAGACAGCCGATCGGATCATGACGGGTGCGCCGATCCCGGACGGGGCGACCGCGGTGGTGCCCGTCGAGGCAACCGACGGGCGGACCGACGTCGTGAGCATCACCGCCCCTAGCGTCGAGGGCCGCCATATCCGCCGCGCGGGCGAGGATGTCGCCGCTGGCTCTACTGTCCTGCGGGCCGGCCAGGTGGTCACCCCGGCCGTGATCGGGCTGGCCGCGGCGCTGGGTTTACCCCGGCTGAGCGTGATCCCGCGCCAACGGGTGCTGGTGATTTCGACCGGCGCCGAATTGGTCGCCCCGGGTAACCCGTTGCGGCCGGGCCAGATCTACGAGTCGAACGCCGCCATGCTGGCCGCCGCGATCCGCGAGGCCGGCGCCGAGGTGGTCGCCGTCGCGACCGCGGCCGATGACGTCGCGGAATTCACCGCGTTGCTGGACTGCTACGCCGCCGAGTCGGATCTGATCATCACCAGCGGCGGCGTCAGCGCGGGCGCCCACGAAGTCGTCAAGGACGCTTTCGGTCGAGCCGGAGACCAGGGCGTCGAGTTCGCCAAGGTGGCGATGCAGCCGGGCATGCCGCAGGGCGCCGGGCACGTCGCCGGCGTGCCTATCGTCACGGTGCCCGGGAACCCGGTCAGCGTGCTGGTGTCCTTCGAGGTGTTCATCCGCCCACCGCTGCGCTCCGCCATGGGGCTGCCCGATGCGGAACGGCCGCGTCGATCCGCGGTTGTGACCGAGACGCTGACCTCGCCGGTCGGCAAACGGCAGTTTCGTCGCGGCATTTTCGACGACGCCGCGGGCACCGTCGCATGTCAGGGCCCGCCGGGGTCACACCACCTGAGGTGGCTGGCGTCGTCGAACTGCCTGCTCGACGTCCCGATCGACGTCACCGAGATTCCGGCTGGCGAGCAGGTCCAAATCTGGGACCTGCGCTAGGCACCTGACACAATGAGAGACGTGGCTGACTCGGGTCCGCTCTCGCATATCGACGCCCACGGCGCGGCTCGCATGGTCGACGTCACCCAGAAGACGCCCTCGCACCGCACTGCGGTTGCCGCGGGCACGCTTCGTACCACCGCCGAGGTGGTGCAGTTGATCTCGGCCGGTGGGCTGGCCAAAGGCGACGCCCTGGCCACCGCTCGCGTCGCGGGGGTTCTGGCCGCCAAACGCACCAGCGAGCTGATTCCGTTGTGCCACCAGCTGGCGCTGACCGGCGTCGAGGTCGAGTTCGCCATCGGTGATGCCGATGTCGCCATCACTGCGACGGTGCGCAGCACCGATCGCACCGGGGTGGAGATGGAGGCGCTCACCGCGGTGAGTGTGGCCGCTTTGACGCTCTACGACATGGTCAAAGCGGTGGACCCGGCGGCGCGCATCGATGACATCAGGGTGGTGCGGAAGGACGGCGGCCGCCACGGGTCGTGGGTGCGATGACGGCGACCCGGTCGGCGCGCGTCATCATCGCCTCGACCCGGGCATCGGCTGGGGTCTACGAGGACCGGTGCGGGCCGATCATCGTTGAATGGCTTGACCAGCAAGGACTCTGGTCGGTCCGGCCGGTTGTCGTCGACGACGGCGCACCGGTCGGCGCCGCGCTGGGGGAGGCGATCGCCGATGGCGTCGACCTGGTGATCACCTCCGGCGGTACCGGCATCTCGCCAACGGACGACACCCCGGCGCAGACCGTGGCGCTACTCGACTACCAGATTCCGGGTCTGGCTGACGCGATCCGACGTTCCGGGCTACCGACGGTCCCGACCTCAGTGCTGTCCCGCGGCGTGTGCGGGGTGGCCGGCAGGACCCTGGTGATCAACTTGCCGGGTTCACCGGGTGGTGTGCGCGACGGCCTCGGGGTGCTTGCCGACGTGATAGAACATGCTCTCGACCAGATCGCCGGCTATGACCACGGGCGTTAGGTGGCAGTGCGGTTGGCCCGCCTCTGATGAATCGCGCGGACCAGCCACCAGATCACCAGCGCTCCTACCATGGCGATGGCGAGGTTACTGAGGAAGCCGACGATCCCGACCGCGATCGCCAGCGCCCAATGCGCCGGTTGTTGTAGATCTTTGAGCAGCGTGATGTGCAACAGGCCGGCGACCGTCAGCAGGCCCGCCAAGATGGGTACCGGAAATCCGGATAGTGCCGCGGTCATCGTGGCGCCCAACACCAACGCGAGCGCGATCACCACACTGCCGAGCATGACGGGTGCGCCGCCGCTGCGAGCGCCGAAGGCGCGGTGTGCGGTCATACCGCCGGCGCCGTGGCACACCGGCATTCCGCTGATGCCGCCGGCAAACAGATTGGCCAGACCGATCGTGATGGCCAGTCGCCCGGGACGAACACGCTGGGCAGCATCACCGAAGTACGTGCGCGCGGTGTCGGCGGTGGCCAGACAGGAATTGGCGAACGACAACGGCACCTGGGGGAGCACCAAAGCGACTGCGGCGGCGGCAAATGCGGCCCGGCTCAGATGCGGGATGTGCACCGCCGAGGGACCGAACGTAACCGAACCGCGAAACGCCAGCACCATCGCCACGACGGCCACCAGAACGAGTAGCAGGGTGATCTCGCGATGCCGAAAGACCAACGCCGCCACGATGACCACTCCAGTGGCACCCGCCAGCCACCAAAACGAATGCTGATGATCGGCAAAGGCTTTCGGTGTTGAGGACACCAGCCGCCAGGCTAATTGGCAGAAGAGCAGCCCCACGGAGAGCTGAATGCCCCGAATGATCGGATGCGGAAACACTTTCGCGACCCAATCCAACAGACCTGACCCGCCGAGCACCAAAAAGATTATGCCCATCAGCAAAGCGCCCGCGGCGATGTCGTCGGCGCCGAAGCCGTGCGCGATCGCGATCGCACCAAATGCCTTCAGCGGTTGCACCGGCACGGGCAACCGATAGACCAGGCCGGCGACTACATACAACAGCCCGGCCGGCAACAGCACCGCGGTCGGCGTCAGACCATTTTTGACGATCAATGCCACGGCAATAGGCACCAGCACACCGAGATCGCCGACGGCTCCGGCACATTCCGCCCAGTCGAACCGGAACGACTTCTCGGGCTCCAGCTGCGGCGCAGTTGTGCTTACCATGCCGACACTGTAGTTCAGCGCACGTCGTTGCACGACAAGCCAGCCACCCGACGTGCGCGCTCACCGCGCGCTGCACGCGAGCGTGAGGGCGATTTCACGACGGTGACACCGCAGGCATCCGTTCGGCAACATGGGGTCCCTACGTTCGTGTCGGTATGCCGCGAACGAAGGAGAAATCGGTGGCGCGATCGCACACGATTACAGGTTGGGATCCAGAGAACCGAGCCGCGTGGGAGGCCGGCGGCCAAGCCGTTGCACGGCGAAATCTGTTGTGGTCTGTGGCCGCTGAACACGTGGGCTTCTCGGTGTGGTCGCTGTGGTCGGTGATGATCCTGTTCATGCCGCAGTCGGTGTACGGCCTCACCGCCGGTGACAAATTCTTGGTCGCCGCCACCGCGACGCTGGTCGGCGCGACGCTCCGGTTGCCGTACACCATGGCGACCGCTCGCTTCGGCGGTCGCAACTGGACGGTATTTTCCGCCTGCGTCCTGGTCGTGCCCGTGATCGCGACGATCGTCGTGCTCGCCGAACCGGGCCGGCCGTTGTGCGTGTACCTGATCTGCGCGGCGTTCAGCGGTCTGGGTGGCGGCAATTTCGCGTCGTCGATGACCAACATCAACGCATTTTTCCCGCAGCGCCTCAAAGGCTGGGCGTTGGGAATCAACGCGGGCGGCGGGAACATCGGCGTTCCCGCCGTCCAACTCATCGGCCTGTTCGTCATCGTGACCGCGGGCAACCGGCAACCGTATTGGGTGTGCGCGTTCTATCTGGTGGCCCTGATCGTCGCCGCGATCGGAGCGGCACGATTCATGGACAACCTTGACATCGTGTCCGTCGACACCGCCGCCATGCGAGCCGCGCTGAGCCATCGTCACACCTGGCTGGTCAGTCTGCTCTACATCGGCACCTTCGGCTCCTTCATCGGATTCTCGTTCGCGTTCGGCCAGGTGCTGCAGATCTCGTTCGCCGCGCGTGGACAGAGTGCCGCACAGGCATCGCTGCACGCGGCCGAAATCGCTTTCATCGGGCCACTTCTCGGTTCCATCGCACGCATCTACGGCGGACGGGTCGCCGACCGGGTCGGCGGCGGCGTGGTCACCTTGTGGGCCTTCTGCGGGATGATCGCCGGCGTCGGTGTACTCGCGACCGCCGCCACGCACACCGGCCGTCACATCACGGCAGCCACCATGACCGCGTATGTTTTCGGCTTCGTCGCGCTGTTTCTGCTCAGCGGCATCGGCAACGGTGCGGTCTATAAAATGATCCCGTCGATCTTCGAGGCGGCGTCACGATCGCTGGACGCGGACGAGAAGACCCGAGCCGACTACTCCCGGTCGATGTCCGGAGCGGTGATCGGCATCACCGGCGCGATCGGCGGTCTTGGCGGCGTGGCAATCAACCTCGTCCTGCGTAACTCCTACATCGCCCACGGCACGGCCACCGCAGCCTTCTGGGAGTTCGCCTGCTTCTACCTCATCGCGGCGCTGGTGACATTGCGGTTTTATGTGCGTTTGCCGTCTGGCTCGCCCCACGAACAGCCGGCGTTGGCCACGGTTCGTGTTTGACATGGCGACCCTATTGGTGGCGCACGGAACGCGGAATCCGCACGGCGTCAGGATGATCAACGATCTTGCTGCGGCCATGGCACGCAGTCTGGACGAAATAGTGCTGGTCTCATTCGTCGACGTGCTCAGCCCGGCGCCTGATGAAGTCCTGCAGACCCTGCACGACGATCCGACCGTGCTGGTGCCGGTGTTGCTGTCCAGCGGTCAGCACGTGCGGTCCGACGTGCCAAGATTTGTCGCGGCGTCCGGGCACCCAGCGGTCCAAATCACTCGCCCCCTCGGGCCGTCATGGCATCTGACCCACGCGATGCTCGACCGGTTGGTCGAATCGGGCTGGCGCCTCGACGATGACGTCATTCTCGCGGCCGCTGGGAGTCGTGATCCGCAGGCGCAGAGAGAGATCGCTCTCGCCGCGACGATGCTGTCCATTCTGGTCGGCAGTCGGGTGTCGGTCGCCTTCGCCGCGCCGTGTCGCGATGGCTCCGGCTTCCCGTCGGTGGCTGATGCAGTCTCGCAGGCACGGAAGGCGGGTGCTCGCCGGGTAGCGGTGGCGTCCTACCTGTTGGCAGACGGCCTGTTTCAAAGCCGCCTGCGTAAGTCCGGCGCTGACACCGTCAGCGAACCACTCGCGCTACACCCGGCCGTAATTCGATTAGCTTGCCGACGTCAGCGCGCGGCAGAAGCGGCCTTCCGGATGAGCGCGGCTTGACCGGTTTTGTGCGCCCTCGACGGTCAATTTTAGATTGACCGCGGATGCGTTGGTCGGACAGACGGTTCGCGAGACCAACGCCGACAAGGTCGGCCGCAATCAGCCAGCACCGCAAGACTGCGCGCGGCGCTCAGGTATTCGAAAAATAAATCGAGATCGGCCACCCGGCAAGGTATTGCGCACTGTGCAAAGCCCGGCTCGGCATAGGTTTCACTTATACCGGCCACGGTACCGCGCGGCCGAACGGCTGGTGTGTTCGACGATGCGACGCGCGTCGACCTCGAGATAGCCGGATTGCCAGGCACGAAGCAGTTCGATGAATCCGCCGATACCGGCCACGGCGTCCATCTTCAGGCCCTCTTCGTCGAACCCGGGTTTTAATCGAGGCTGGGCTACTCCGATGACGAGGTCAACTGCACGGTGAAAGGCATTGCGGTGCAATAGCTCTAACGTCCGGCTGCTCTCGTCGCGGTTAAGCAAGATACGTGCGTAGGCAGGATTGACCGTCATCCAATCGAGTAACGCCGTTGCTACCTGCCGGGTCAATTCCTCCCAGGACGGGTGCTCGCCCCACACCTCGTACTCCCGAGTAAGGGTCGCGAGAGCGTCATCGCGAACCGTCTCCCAGGTCGCCGCGAGCAGTCCATTCTTATCGCTGAACTCCTCGTAGAAATACCGGTCGTTCACCGACGTCTCGGCGCAGATTCGGCGCATGCTGACCACAGCCCAACCCTCGTCGCTCCAGATCTTGACAGCCGCCGCGATCATCCGGGAACGCCGTTCTAGCTGGCGTTGTTCGGAGGTGCGACCACCCCATACGCCAGATCTGCTCACGTGGACATCTTGACACCCGGGCACCCGGCGGTCAAAGTGGTGTCACGCGACACCACTTATGGCGGATGCCGCCAGTTGGCACGGTGGGCGCCCGCAACTCTGACTCGGAGGTATCGATGAGCTGCCCAGTCACCGCGTCGAACGATGCGACACCAGGTGATGTGACCCCTCGGCTGGAAGCCGTTCGGCGGCCGACCACCACGCTGAACAGGTTCACGATGTCGCGCGATGCGATGACCGTCGGGCTGAGCCCCAAGAACGGCTGGGTCAGCCGCATCGCGGGCTACGATGTCGCTCGATTTAGCACGGCGACAAGGCATTTTGTAGCGCTGTGTCATCCGGACGACATCGACCACGTACTGCATGCGGGGCGCCTCAACTACTACAAGTCCTACGAGTACGAACTGCTGCGGGCGATCCTCGGAGTCAGCCTGTTCACCGACGAAGAGGACTCGTGGCAGCGCTACCGGACGATGCTTTCGCCGATGTTCGCCAAGCGGCATCTCAACGGTCTCGTCGACCTGATGATCGAACCCGTCGACGCCCTGCTCGCCGACTACCGGCAGCGCGGGCCGCTGTTCGAGCTGGAGATGGTCAACGAGATGGTCGAGCTCACCTTGAACGTGGTTGGAAACTCGTTGTTCAGTCAGGGTTTTGGACCGGTGGCCGCTCAAATGTCATCGAAGGTGACCGGCGGTCTGCGGTTTGGTGAGCGCATGTTGCGGCTGTTCCTGGTCACTGCTCCGCCCAAGGAGGTCTGGCGCGGGCTGTCCCGGGTGGCGTTCACGCCGCTGCCGTTGCCCCCACCGTTCGGCAGTATCCAACGCATCGTCCGGCACATCGACGACGCGGTGTGGCAGCTCATCAACGAGCGCCGCGCGCGTCCCATCGACACACCCGATTTGCTCAACCACTTGCTCAACGCGTCCGACGAGGGAGGTGCCATGCCGATGAAACGCGTTCGCGACGAAGCGATCACGCTCATGCTCGCCGGCCACGAAACCACCGCCAACGCATTGTCGTGGATGTGGTACCTGTTGGCGCTCAACCCTGATGCGCGTGCTCGAATGCTCGACGAGGTCGACACCGTCCTGCAAGGACGGACCCCAACCGCCGATGACCTGTCCGACCTGCCGTGGACCACGGCGGTGTTCCTGGAGGCGATGCGGTACTTCTCGCCGGCCTGGGCGATCCCGCGGGTCGCGGTTCACGACGACGTCGTCGGCGATCAAGAAATCCCCAAGGGCACCACGGTGATCATCCCGGCGCATCTGGTGCATCACGACCCACGCTGGTGGCCAAACCCCGAGCAGTTCGATCCCAGCCGCTTCCTCCCCGGTGCGGGCAAGGATCGTCCACGGTCGGCCTACCTGCCCTTCGGTGGCGGCAAGCGCAGCTGCATCGGCCAAGGCTTCGCCACCATGGAGTCGGTACTCATCACGACCATGCTCAGCCAGCGATACGTATTCGACTTGATTCCAGGCCATCCCGTGGAACCGGAGGCCACCCTCACACTGCGTCCCCGTCACGGGCTGAAGATGTTCGCCCGCGAGCGGAAGGTATCCGCATGAGCGGCGTCGAACCCCGCGGGGCAGTCGTGGTCGTCACCGGCGCGGGCAGTGGGATCGGCCGCGCCACCGCGCTGCGTTATGCTGGACTCGGCGCGACTGTGGTCTGCACCGACATCGACGAGGCTGCCGCCAAAGTTACCGCCGAGGAATGCAGATACATTGGCGCCCAAGCGCGTTCATACGTCTGCGACGTGGCCGATGCTGAGGCGGTCAAGGACCTCAAGACCCAGGTCGGGCCGGTCGACATCCTCGTGAACAACGCCGGCGTCGGCGTGGGCGGAGCGTTCCTGGACACCACCGAGGACGACTGGACGTGGCTGCGGTCGATCAACCTCGACGGAGTTGTTCATGGCTGCCGGACATTTGGAGCCGCCATGGTCGAGCAAGGGCACGGGCAGATCGTCAACATCGCCTCCGGCGCAGGCTATCTGCCCAATCGCCGAATGGCCACGTACTGCGCGACGAAAGCGGCTGTGGTGATGTTCTCACGTTGCCTGCGAGCCGATTTGGCGCGCAACAATGTCGGAGTCTCCGTGGTGTGCCCGGGGGTCATCAACACGCCGATTCTGCAGAACACCCGGCTGCGCGGCAGCGTCGTCAACGAGAAAGACCTGCTCGCTAGGGCATTCCGGATGAGCCACTCGCCCGACGCTGTCGCCAAGGCGGTCGCGCGGTCCTCGAGCAAGAATCACGCAATGGTGTCGGTGGGTTTGGAGACACAGCTGGTATACCACGTGCTGCGACTGTTACCCGTTTTGAACGGATTGGCGGCCCGCGTGTGACCGGGCGGGTAGTTACGCGAGCCAAGTCCCGTACCGCGCCGGTCGCCACGATCGGCGGGATACGCACCCGGGTACTCGAATCCGATGGTGGCGGTTCCACTGTTCTGCTCGTTCACGGCTATTCCGATTCCGCAGACGGTTGGCGGGCCGTGATGGACCGGGTGGCACGCGAAGGCCACCGCGCCGTCGCCGTCGACCTTCCGTATCACGGACGGGCGGAGCGCCCGGCCGGCGCGTCGTTCTTCGGGGTGGTGGACGATTTCGTCGCGGCGGCGGTACAGAATTACGGGGATGGAGCCGACGTGGTCGTGGTCGGGAATTCGGTCGGTGGAACATCCGCGCTACGCGTCGCCCAGCGGGCTGGGTTGCCCTTGGCTGCTGTGCTCGCGATCGGCCCGGCTGGACTCGTCACCCCCATCTGGATGCGGTTGGCACATCGCAGCACTCCGGCCGCCCGATGCCTGCTCGGGCTGGGCGGCCCAACTGTGCTGCGGGGCACCAACACTGCCCCAGCACTAATCAGCGCCGGCTTCGCGCGGGCAGTCGCGCGCGGTCACATGTCCAGCGAAGCCAGGGCGCAGTACGCCTCGCACTGGGGCCCCGGCGACCTGCGTCGACAGCTGCTGCTAGGCGGGCCGACCATCGCCGAACTCATCGACCCGAACGTGCTTGAAGCCAGACCGTTCCACGTCCCGGTCACGGTGGCTTGGGGCGCACGGGACTGGATCAGCCCCGCCCGCGGGGCCACCATGTTGCGGCGCTCGCACCCGGAGGTCACCACCAGGGTGCTGCCGGGCACCGGGCACTGCCCGCAATACGACCGGCCAGACCTCGTGGCCGGCCTCATCGGCGACGTCCACCGTGCCTCGGCGCAGAACACGCGCAGCGGCCACGTCATTCAGGAGGAAGACTTGTGACCCCGTCCGACATCCGCCTATCCGGAAGGCACTTCGAGGTCGTCGTCGTCGGCGCAGGCTTCGCGGGCATCGGCTTCGCGATCAAACTCAAGCAGGCCGGGTTCACCGACTTCGTCATCCTCGACGAAGCTGACGGGCCAGGCGGGACCTGGCACTGGAACACCTATCCCGGTATCGCCGTGGACATTCCGTCGTTCAGCTACCAATTCTCGTTCGAGCAGCGACCGGACTGGTCTCGCAGCTACGCTAAGGGTTCGGAATTGAAGGCTTACGCCGAGGACTGCGTGGACAAGTACGGGCTGATGCCGAATCTTTGCTTCGGCGAGACCGTGACCGCAGCCGACTGGGACGACAATGCGAACCGGTGGCGGGTGACGTTGGCCGGGGGTGAGGTGCTCACCGCGCGGTTCGTGATCAACGCGTGCGGTGTGCTGACTCGGCCCAACATGCCCGACATCCCGGGGGTCGGCGACTTCGCCGGTCTGACCATGCACTCGTCGCGCTGGGATCACACGCAAGACCTGCGCGGCAAAAGGGTCGGCATCATCGGTACCGGGGCGTCGGCGGTGCAGATCATCCCGGCGATCGCCGACGAGGTCGAGCACCTGACGGTCTTTCAGCGCACCCCGATCTGGTGTCTACCAAAGCCCGACGTCAAGCTCGCGTCTCCGATTCAGTGGACGCTGCAACACCTTCCGGGGTCCAGGTCAGCAATACGGATGGTCAGCCAACTGTTCGTCGAGGCAACCTTCCCGGTTCCCGCGCATTACGAAGGACTGCTCCACGTGCGGCGATTGGCTCAGCGCGCGGCGCTGAGGTACCTCAAGTCTCAGGTGAAGGACCCGCAGAATCGCGAAAAGCTCTCGCCCCGTTATGGTTTGGGCTGCAAACGGCCGAGCTTTCACAACAGCTATCTCTCGACCTTCAATCGGCCCGACGTCTTCCTCGAGACGACGCCGATTTCGCACATCACCGGCGACGCGGTGCACACTTCCGGCGGTTCGGCGCACGGCCTCGACGTGCTGATCCTCGCCACCGGCTTCAAGGTGATGGACCCGGACAACATGCCGACCTATACGTTGCGCGGAGTCGGCGGCGTCGATCTCACCGACTGGTGGGAGGGTCGGCGACTCCAGGCCTACGAGGGCATCTCGGTTCCCGGCTTCCCCAACCACTTCACGATCTTCGGTCCTTACGGCTACAACGGTTCGTCCTATTTCGCGCTCATCGAGGCGCAGACCGCGCACATCCTGCGGGTGCTCCGCAACGCCAGGGCGCGAGCCGCCAACTATGTCGAAGTGACGCAGGAAGCCAACGATCGCTTTTTCGAGGAAATGCTGTCGCGTCGGGGCAACCAGATCTTCTGGCAGAGCAGTTGCGCCAACGCGAACAGTTATTACTTCGACAAGAATGGGGACGTCCCGCTGCGGCCCACCACAACGCTGGAATCCGCGATACGCAGCCGCAGGTTCAAGCTCGACGACTACGTGTTCGACACGCGGACATCGGTGACGGTTGACACCAACCTCAGGAAGGTCGCCTCGAACTGAGGTGCCGCGATGCACAATCCATCTCATGCAGCTCATTGGCTACTCAACACCACAGGTAGACGTCAGCGCCGTGCCCGGGCTCGGCGGGGCGCTCAGCTGGACCGAGACCACCCTGCGGAAAACAGCGCGCCGCGCGGTCGCATTGGCGTCGTTGATCGACCGCGTCGGCTCGACGCTGGACGACGTGGCCGAACTGCGGCGCGCTGCCGAGATCATCGCCGGCAATCTGTCCGAGCTCACCGCCAGTGCCGCGGGTATCGACCGAAACGCCGGCAAGATCGCCGAGGAAATCTCCGGCCTGAGTACCGCGGCCCAGGGCATCGACACCCACGCCAAGAAGCTGGCGACCGGCATCGACGAACTCGTCGCGATCCTGCCCACGTTGCAGCGACTCACCGAGATCGTCGAACCGCTGGACAACACTGTCGTGCGGCTCGGTCGCTTCGTCGATCGAATTCCTGGAGCAGGGAAACGCCGAACTCTTCCGTCGGGCAGCGGGTGAGTCTGCAGCTCGGCCGGACTACACGGACACTGTCAGCGTAGTTCGGCCTCGAAGCGGAATGTACCCCTGTGCCTGGGTTCATGCACGGACGTCAGAAAGCGTCTGCGACACGCCGACGTTGTCTGAGTACCTGGGCGTGTCTTGTCGAATTTCGTGGCCTACCGGTGGCCAGTGTCGCCATCAGTCGGCTCCAGGTTGCGACGACCCCGTTCGTTGCCTGGTGCGGGTGAAGGTGTTCAGGTATCGCGAGCGATCGGTTGCCTCGGTGAGGTCGTGCAGGCGGGCCACCAGGATGTCTTCGATGAGTATGTGCCCGACTGTCTCGCCGTCGCGGTCGTGCACACGCAACGGACCGCCGCCGGTCTCGGCGAACACGTTGGCTGCGTGTCGCAGGGTGTCCTGTGTCGCGACATCACCGAGCACTGGCACCGGCGGCAATCCCGGGCGCACAACGTCATTCACGAAGAACGTTTCCAGCGGATCGGTGGTGTAGTCGCTGGTCAAATGTAAGCCGCGCCTGGCGATCTTCTCGGTCAGGATTGAGCGGTCGAGTGCCAGCACCGAGACGGCGTAGCCGGTGATCGAGGCGATCACCACGGGCAGCAGCGCGGGCCACGCGTGGGTCAACTCAAGGGTGAACACGATGCCGGTCAATGGAGAGCGCAGAACGCCACCGACCACCGAGGCCAAGCCTAGGATCGCCCAGAAACCAGGGAACACTCCGGGAAGCAGCTGACCGACGAGTGCCCCCAAAGCGCCTCCGATCATGAACACCGGAGCGAGTACTCCGCCCGAGGTTCCTGAACCGAGCGACAGCGACCAGATGGCGGTCTTGACGACAAGGATCCCCACGATGAGCGACAAGCCTGCTCGACCTGTGAGTAAATCATTGATGACGTCATAGCCGACCCCAAGCGCTCGAGGTTGCACCAGCCCGCCCGATCCGATGAGAAGGCCCCCGATTGCCGGCCACCACATCCAGTGGATCGGTAGGCGCGAGAATCCGTCTTCGGCCAGGTAGACCAGCCGAGTGGCAACGATACCGACCGCGGCACCGCAGAGTCCGATCACGAGCGCTAAAACATTTGTGCTCCAAGCGATGTCCGTGACGTGCGCGGCGACCGGAAACACGGGATCGTGGCCGAGGATGAATCCTCGGACCACGGTGGCGATGACAACCGATGTCGCCACCGGCACTAGGCTGCGCGGACGCCACTCGAACAGCAGCAGCTCGACCGCTAGCAGAATAGACGCCAGCGGCGAGTTGAATGTTGCGGCCATACCGCCCGCCGCGCCGGATACCAGCAGGATCTTGCGTTCGTCAGCGGTCAGGTGCAGATGCTGAGCAAGAATGGAACCCAGCGCTCCGCCGGTCATAATGATGGGCCCCTCGGCGCCGAAAGGTCCGCCGGTGCCGATGCTGATTGCCGCCGAAATCGGCTTGAGCAGCGCGACTTTCGGTTCGATGCGGCTACCCCGGATCAGGATCGCCTCAATGGCCTCAGGCATGCCGTGGCCGCGGATCTTCTCTGAGCCGAACCGCGCCATCACACCAACTATCAAGCCTCCAGCGATCGGCGCACCCAACACCAGCCACCACGGGTGGTGTTGGGCTCCCGGTGCCACCAAGTCGACGCTGAAGCGTTGGTAGAAAACCAGATTGGTCACCACGGCAATCAGACGCAGCAGGCACCATGCAGCGCCCGCCGAGAGGGCGCCAATAGGCAGTGCCAGCGCTGCCGTCAGCAGCATCCGTCGATCGACGGCAAAGTCTGATAGTCGCCCGGTCATGACGCCACCACCGCGCTGATTCGGTCGGTCATCCGCGCGAGCACCGATGCGGCGACCATTCGTAACTCCTCATCCACGTCGGCCAGAGCGCTGCGAAGGATTTGTTCGCGGTGCACCGTGACGCGATGCACGATCGAGGCGCCCTCGGCGGTCAGTTCCAGATTGACGGCCGATGCATTGGTCGGACTGACTGTTCGCGAGACCAATGCGGACATCGTCGGCCGCGCGATCAGTCGGGTCACTGACGACACACTGACGTGCAATCGGGCAGCCACCGCTGAACATGAGCCCTGACTCAGATCGGCGACGGTGAACAGCAAACGCATCTGCGCCAGCGTTAGTCCGACTTGTTCGGCGCTGCGTTCAGCCACTAATGCAAGACTGCGCACGGCGCTGAGGTATTCCGAAAGTTCGTCGCGATCGAGACCAGTCACGTCACAAAGTATTGCACTATGCAAAGCTTGGCCTGGCGTCGGGCCTGCCCTTGGGCAACCGCTGTGCTCGATGCCGGTGGCGTGGTGCCAGGTAGCGTCGTTGTCAATGGCTGATAAGGCCCTGCGGGCACAAGAACACTCGCGAGCGCGGCGCAGCAGATTCCGTCTGCTCGTGGTGTCCTCGATCGTGCTGCTGCTGTTCGGGGTGCCGTGGTGGACGCTGTTGTTCGCGGGCACCCGGTGGCCCACCCCCGTGCTCGTGATCGGGACGCTCGCGTTCGCCGCCGCGATGGTCGCGCTGTCGATGACGATGGTGTGGGGGCATGGGCGTAGGCACCGGGACGGGGCGGCGATTACGGGCGACGTGCTACTGGGTGTTATCTGGGTGCTCTTCGTCTGGTCCGTCCTGTCCCAGGTGCTTCGGCTGGCCCTGCTGGTATTCGGCGTCGGGGATCCGGCGAGGTCGCGGATCGTCGCGGTCACCGTCGTCGTGGTGGTCGTTGCGCTGCTCGCGTGGGGCCATTTCGAGGCGATGCGGGTGCCGCGCGTCAGGCTCGTCGACGTGACGGTTCCGCGGCTCGGCGCAGGGATGGACGGCCTGCGGTTGGCGATCATCACCGATACGCACTAC
This sequence comes from Mycobacterium sp., assembly GCF_965277065.1. Classification (GTDB taxonomy): domain Bacteria; phylum Actinomycetota; class Actinomycetes; order Mycobacteriales; family Mycobacteriaceae; genus Mycobacterium. The sequence goes on along the minus strand of NZ_CBDIBT010000019.1, from coordinate 1,705,903 downwards.
GGCCCGCTCGACCGCGCTGGCTGGTCCGCGGCGGTGGTTGACCGCGTCAATGGACTCGACGCAGACGTGGTGTGCCACCTCGGTGACATCGCCGACGGCACAGCGGATGTGCGGGAGGCGCAGGCCGCTCCGCTCGCCGGTGTGCGCGCGACGCACGCCCGCGTGTACGTCACCGGCAACCACGAGTACTTCAGTGATGTCGAGGGCTGGCTGGATTTCATGCGGGGCATCGGCTGGGAAACGCTGCGCAACCAACACATCGTCGTCGAACGCGGCGGCGACGCGCTCGTGATTGCCGGCGTCGACGACGTGACCGCGCCGGGATCGGGTCTCGAGGGGAACGGCGCCGACGTCGGCGCGGCGCTGGCGGGGGCAGACGCGTCGCTGCCAGTGCTGCTCCTCGCTCACCAGCCCAAGCTCGTCTCGCACGCGGTCGCGGCGGATGTCGATCTGCAACTCTCGGGGCACACCCACGGCGGGCAGATCTGGCCGTTCAACTTCCTGGTCCGGCTTGATCAACCCGTGGTGCACGGGTTGAGCAGGCACAGTGAGCGCACGCAGTTGTACACCAGTAGGGGTAGCGGGTTCTGGGGCCCGCCCTTCCGGGTTTTTGCTCCCAGCGAGCTCACCGTGCTGACGTTGCGCAGCATTGTGGAAGCTCGCGCGACAGGCCGCCGTGCAAGCAAGGCAAACGATTATGCCGCAAGGGATTTCAAATAGCGGAGACTCGCGACGTCTTAGAGATCGAGGATCAGTCGTTCGCCAGGTGCCGCTCTGGATATGCAGACCAGCATCATGCCGCTGTCACGTTCCGGAACGGTCAAGAGGGTGTCGTTGTGTTCGACCTCGCCATCGAGCACCCGGGTGCGACACGTTCCGCAGAAGCCCTGCTGGCACGAATATGGGGTCGGCACCTCGGCGCGCCGCAGTGCCGAGAGCAGAGTTTCGTCGGCACCGACCAGGACTGTCGCCCCCGATGAGGCGACGGTGATCTCGAATTCGCTGCCGTCGAGCACCGGGGGTGCCGCGAACCGCTCGAAGTGCAGTTCGACGTTGTCGCGACCGGCCAGTTTTGTCCGGATCGCGGTCAGCATCGGCGCCGGACCACAGGCGTACACGGCGGTGTTGTCAGGGCAGTCGCCCAGCAGTTCCTCAGCGGTCGGAATGCCGGACCGATCATCGGTGCGGATCTCTATGCGGTCACCGAACCGGTCGAGTTCCTCGACGAATGGCAGGCTGTCGCGGCTGCGGCCGGCGTAGACCATCGACCACTCGACGCCCAGCCGTGCCGCCATGTTCAGCATCGGCAGGATCGGCGTAATGCCGATACCGCCGGCGATGAACCGCAACCGCCGCGACGGCGAGCCGTAGCCGGGCATCGTCAGCGGAAACGCGTTGCGCGGGCCGCTGGTAGTGACGGTCGCCCCGACCGGCAGGGCGTCATGCACCTCGATCGAGCCACCACCGCCATCGGGAATCCGCCGCACCGCGATCCGATATGCATCGGTGACCTCAGGGTCGCCGCACAGCGAGTATTGCCGCGTCAGTCCGCTCGGCAGATGGATGTCCAGATGCGAGCCCGCACGCCACGGCACCAGTCGGCTGGCGTCGGGAGCAGTGAGAGTCAGGGCCACCACGTGTTGGTCGTGGGCAACAACCTGGCGGTCCGCGACCGTCAGCGTCACAGTGCGGCCTAGTTCGCGTGGCGCCGCCATCTGCCGGATGTTTCCCGTCATCGTCCACACGCCGGACACGGCCGCGTCGATCAGACCGATAAATAAGTCGTGGCGTGACCGCCCGGACGTGCTTGGTGGCAGCCGCCGGTAGCGCTCGCGCAGCGACATCAAATATGCGCCGCGCGAGCGGCAGGGGACCGGGCCAGGTAGGCGACCGCCTGCGCCGTCGATCCCATCTGTTCGGGGGTGAAGCCGGGCCGGAAGTAAGCCAGCGTGTTGGAGCCAAAAAGCTTGCGGTACTTGGGGAGCAGACCCAACTTGGAATCGCGGGCGCGCAATCGCTGCGTTTTCCACCACCCGATGTCCACGTTCGGATCGGCCTTCATCAAGAACGAGGCGCCGCGCTGGAAGAACGAATAGATACCGATCATCGCCATCACCATGGCGCCGATGCGGTCGACATAACTGTCGTGGAAGTAGACCGCAACATCGTGGGCAACGCTGCGGTGCTCGACCTCCTCGCTGCCATGCCAGCGAAACACATCGGCCATTGTCGAATCGGCGCCGTAGTCGTCCCAGGTGCAGTTCAGTGCGAAGTCACCCATCACCGCGGTGTAATGCTCGAGGGCCGCGATGAACCACAGCCGGTCACACAAGTGGTTCATCCGACGCTTGGGATCCTCCGATGTTGATGGGGACAGCACCTTGGTGAAGACGTACTCCATCTGGCTGAGCATCAGCGTGGGATCTATGCCCCGTTGCTCCATGAATTCGTGCAACAGCCGCTCATGGACCTCGGCGTGGGCGCCTTCCTGGCCGATGAAGCCCCGCATGTCCTCGGCCAGCTTCGGATCTTTAACCAGAGGAAGCGCCTCGTTGTACGTGGCGACGAACCAGCGCTCAGCCGCAGGCAGGATCAGGTTGAGCAGGCCGATCACGTTCGAGGCGACGGGGTGGCCGGGAATCCAGTGGAGCGGCACATCAGTGACGTCGAAGCGCACCTTGCGGGCTTGGATCTGAACCGGACCTGGATCTACCTCGTGCGCCAAACGGTCTGGTCGTGTCATCGCAGACCTCCCTCCCCGGAGCCTGGCCGAGTAATGCCGACGGAGTCAGTCTAAGGGCCGCCTTCACGTCGCGGATCGGGCCTTCACCCGCTGGTTGTGAGCTACAGCTGCCAGTCGTTGGAGCCGTCGTGTCGTGAGTAGGTGCCGCCGCTGGAGTTGGCGACCACGATGGGATCGCCGGCCTTGAAGTTGTCGAAGAACCATTGCGCATTGGTTGGGCTGATATTGATGCAGCCGTGGCTGACGTCGCGCTTACCCTGATCGTCCACCGACCAGGGTGCGCTGTGCACGTAGTCGCCGCTGTCGTCGAACCGGACGGCGAGCTCGACCGTGGTCTTGTAGCCATAGGTCGAGCCGACGGGAACCCCGTACGTCGAGGAGTCCATCACCACGGACGGCTTCTTCTCTTGGACGTAGTAGGTGCCGTTGGGAGTCTGGTGCCCACCGGCTGCCATGCCCATGGACATCGGAATCGTCTTCTCCACAGCGCCGTTGCGCGTGACGACCAATTGATGGGTGGGGTCGTTGGCCGTGGCGATCAGGGTGTCTCCGGTCTGGAAGCTGGACACTGTGCCACTGGCGTCGACGGTCACCGCGGTGTGTGCCGGCCAGAAGTTCAGCGGGCGCCAGCGCAACTGCGTGGGCGTCATCCAGTAGAACTTGCCTTCCACTGGCGGCTCCGAAGTGATGTGGATGGCGTTTTCGGTTGCGCCGGCGTCGTCGACGGGCCCCGGGAAGTTGATGACGACCGGTTCACCCACACCCACCGTCGATCCGTTGGCAGGGACGAGCCTTAATGGGCTGGATGGCGCTGCGCCCTGCGGCGGCGCCGGGTTCGGATCGGCGACGGCCCCCGGATCGGGAGGAGGCGGGTCCGCCAACGCAGGGCCGGTTCCTGGCGTCAGCGCCGAGGCTGACGCCAGGATCGACGCCAATCCCGCTGTCTTCAAGGCGGTGAGGAGCCTTCCCCTCGTCCAGCCGGACATATCGTTCCCCTCCGGTTACTCGTGTGAACAGCTCGCCGCACAGCGTCTGTGACGACGAGCGCTCCTAGTGACCCGCGTGAGCCAGGTCTACAGGACCGCCGTTGTGAGCCATGTCGATGACGTACTGGTTCACGAAGGTCCCGGCCGGCGGGCCCCCATTGCACGATCCGTCGGACTCACCTGGACGCTTGATCCACAAGAAAGCGTCGACATGTCCGTTGCCGGTCGCAGTCGTCGGCGCAGCGCCCAGCGCCCGACCGCTGGGGTTGCACCAGTCGAGCTTGGACGCGGGCGCCGGGCCCGCGCCGTTGCGTGACGTGTCGATCACGTAGTGCGCGCCGTTGGAGTGCGCCGAAATCGCATCGCCGTAACCGATTTCGTCCTCGGTGGTGTAGAAGTTCGCGACGTTGAGGCTGAATCCCCGCGCGTGGCTGACACCAGCTTTGTCGAGTCTGTCGGCCATGTCCTCGGCGCTGTGCCAGTGGATGTGGCCGCCGTCGACGTACACGGCCGTGGCCGGATTGCGCGCCAGCGAGTCGACGGCGTAGTGGATCAAGTCGTAGCGCTCCTGGCGCTGGTCCCCTGACAGACAGTCCGCCATGGCAAGCGCGTCGGGTTCGACGACGACCGCTGCTCGTGAAGCGCCGATCTGGCCTGCGATGCCGTCGATCCATCCGCGGTAGGCGTCGCCCGAACCCATGCCGCCCGCGGCGAAGCTGCCACAGTCGCGGTGCGGAATGCCGTAGATCGTGAACACCGGGAGCGCCCCTGCGGCCGCTGCGTCACCGGCGTATTTCGCGACCGTAGACGCCGACGAGCCCGGAACGATCCAGTACGCCTGCGGCGTGTTGGCGACGGCGGTCAACTCCGGACTGGGGGGATCGGCCTTCTGCGCAGAGCGCATGGCCGCCGAGGTGGGGTTGACGTAGAAGGGCATGCCTGCCAGCGGGTTGGCATCGTCAACCAGGCGTACCGCCGGGGCGGGGCCGACCGATGTTGGATTCGCGAACAGAAACACGCCGACTATCAGCGGGAGGATGGTGGCTACAGACCGGGCGACAGCGGAAAACATCACACCTGAGAAATTAGCGTTCCTCGCTGGCGAACGCGAATTGCGCGACTAAAGTCTGCTCGTTAGTTGCGCTCACGCTGAGCAAGGCCGACCACTTTTCCCTAGCTGCCGACTGATGCCGCGACCTGCTCCGCGATGTGGCTCTTGTGCACTGTCGTCAGGAAATCGGTGGTCGCATTGGCCAAATAGCGCGCGTGCGAGGTGGTGACCAGGTCAAAGGCGTGGCCGGCGCGGCGCATCTCGACATATTCGACGGGGCTACCGGAGACCGCACGCAGCGTGCGGTAAAAGTGTCGGGCTTCATCGACCGGAATAAGGCCGTCCTGTTCACCGTGGACGATCAGAAACGGCGGTGCCTTCTTGTGAATCCGCGCGACAGGGGAGGCGGCCGTGAAGATGTCGGGATGACGAGACTGACTGCGCCCCACTACCACTTGCTCCAAGAAGCGTTGAAAGGTCCTGCGTATCGCCGTGGAGCGATCCTGCCAGTCATAGCGTCCGTAGATGCCGACGACGGCGTCCACTGACGTGTCGGCGTTGCGCGCCAGTTCCCCGCGGAACGCCGGGTCGCCGGGGGTAAGCCCAGCTAACGCGGCAAGATGGCCGCCGGCCGAGCACCCCGCGACCGCGACAAAGCCGGGATCGCCGCCGTAGCGACCGATATTGGCCCGCGCCCACGCGATCGCGGCGTTGACGTCCGTAATATGACGCGGCCAGCGATGTACTGGTGAGACCCGATAGTCGATCGGCACACACACCCAACCTTGCTTCACCAGGTGGGCAAGCAAGGTGTGCCCTTGTAGGACCCGCGAGCCACGGACCCATGCGCCACCCGGAACGAAAAGAAGCACAGGCGCCGGATGTGCGGGTAAGACAGGTTGCCGCCAGATGTCGAGCAGCTGAGCCGGATCGTCGCCGTAACGAATTGAACTGCGATACAACCATTGTCGCCGTTGGGCACGCGCCCGCACGAAGGGAGGCACTCGATCTCCATTGCTGTCGAACAAGTCGGCCGCAGCATCGTCGTCGGCCTGTTGGCCGGTGGCCGGTGGCGGTGCGTTCGCGGCGGTGCGGCGGACAACCGCAGCACTGAGGATTGAAGGGGCGTATTGATGACCCCACAAAGCCAGTGCGGTGAGGCCCGCGAACGGTTCAAGATACTTACCCACCAGAGGAAGCGACGAATACAGCCTGGTCGAAGCCAGCACTACGTCCGTGGGACGGACCCTCGCCAAACGGCGCGCGGCCGATACTCTTTCAGGGATTTGGATCATTGGGAGCTGCGTTCCAAGTCGGACTGCCGCTACACGGCGCGCAATTAGCCAGCGGCGTCGCCCTCGCGGACTTTGAATGGGACGCCGACTGGATTGCAGCGTTAGACAAGTAAGAAATACCCGACGCGACCGTGACCAAACGCGTCCCCCAGCTATCTTTTCATCGTGAACTGGTTGATGTCGGTATAACCGTGTCGAAATAAATCGGCGCAGCCGGTCAGGTATTTGAGGTAGCGGTTGTAGACCAGGTGCGATTGGGTCGCGGTGGCGGCGTCCTTCTCGGACCGCAAGTTGGCGGCCCAGCTGTCCAGGGTCCGGGCGTAGTGGGCCTGCAGTGACTGGGTCCGGGTGATGGTGAAGCCGGCCGCGGTGGCGTGTTCTTCGACGATCGGGCCGGTGGGCAGCCAGCCGCCGGGAAAGATCTCGGCCAGCAAGAATTTGATGAAGTGCACCAGCTCGTGCGTCATCGGCAGAGCCCGTTGCTGGCGCTCTTTGAAGGTCACCCGGACGATGGTGTGCAGCAGCATGACGCCGTCGGTAGGCAGCGCGCGGTACGCCTTCGTGAAGAAGTCGTGGTAGCGCTGGTGGCCGAAATGCTCGAACGCGCCGATCGATACGATCCGGTCGACGGGTTCGTCGAACTCTTCCCAGCCCTTGAGATACACCCGTTTGGTGCGGGGATTGTCGATATCGTCGAATGACTTCTGTACGTGAACGGCCTGGTTTTTCGACAGGGTCAGACCGATGACGTTGACGTCGTAGCGCTCGATTGCCCGCCGCATCGTGGCGCCCCAGCCACAGCCGATGTCGAGCAGTGTCATCCCCGGGTGCAGTGCCAATTTGTCTAAAGCGAGGTCGATCTTCGCGATCTGAGCCTGTTCCAGTGTCATGTCGTCACGCTCGAAGTAGGCGCAACTGTAGGTCTGCGTCGGGTCCAGGAACAAGCGGAAGAAGTCGTCGGACAAGTCGTAATGCGCCTGCACGTCTGCAAAGTGCGGCGTGAGTTGCTCGGTCATGCTGGCGTCTTTCTGGTGCAGTGCGGCTGGTCGGTAAGGCGATGAATCAGGTGCCCGACAACGGATCGTGCCGGTTCCGTGGTGCGGTGGTTGTTGGTCGCTGGGGTTGAGCGACGTGCCAACGAATCGGGGACGATGATCGTTGGCGTACGTTCGTGTCTGGTGATGTTCGAATCGATACCTGCCAAAGGCGAATGAGGTGTTGATCGACTACTAATTGCGCCATCGTGTTGGCTCGCCCGATCACCGACTCTGGCCGTATTGCCCACCAGCGCTCATTCGAAACCGCGGGTACAGGGAAGACGTCGGTGCGCGGTGCTGGCGGGCCGGGGAGCTCTAACACTCGCCCCGGTTCGGCGCAGCCCGGACGGGGCACACTTCCTCCGACATACCTCTCGGCGGGAACGCGCCCGACGAGACGAGTGGAAGGACGTGCACATGACGATGCCCAGCGACGCCGCGGATGCGATCGACGCCGACGGAACCAACGAAGGTCCACGTGACCACCAGGATGTCGACACCGAACACGAGGCCTACGTCGACGAGAACAACGTGCCCCACCCCGGGGACGCCAACGAGGCCCACTGAATACGCGGGCCGGCCCTCATTACGATCTCAGTTCATGACGGAAGGAGCACCTCGACCGACGTTGGCACAAGCACAGGCCGGCGAACTGCCCCCGCTCGACGTCGTCGGCTCCGGAGTCCTTCCCCCGGTCGCCGCCCGAGTACGCCGACTTTTTTGGGTACTCGAGCGCCTGGCGCCTTACCTTGGATCGCGGTGGGCAGTCGAATTATGGTGTACCCCACCGGTTCTGGAGTCGAGTCTGCGCATGCCGCCTGGTGTGTCCTCGGGCAGGCCGGTAGAAGCGTATTGGGATGGGCATCGGGTCGCCGGTGAGGAATGGGGCGAGGGGCCGCCGATATATCTGGTACACGGTTGGGGCGGGCAGCGCCCGCATTTGGCAGTGTTCGTCAAACCCCTGATGGAGGCGGGGTACCGGGTCATCGCGTTCGACTTGCCCAGCCATAACGAATCCGATCCGGGCGCGCTCGCTCCCGGGCGTACCACAGCCATCGAGTGCGCCAACGCGATTGCGGCCATGATCGAGACCCATGGGCCCGCCTACGCGGTGGTAGCTCACTCACTTGGAGCCAACGCGACCGCATTGGCCGCGGCGCAGGGCACACACGTGGGGAGCTTGGTTTTCTTAGCGCCCATGGGCGATTTTCCCCTCTACCTGGACCTATTCGCCGCGCGTCACGGCTTCGGCCGCCGAATTCGCGCGGGCCTGCACCGTCGTCTGGAAAAACGAATCGCCATGCCGCTACAAGAGACGAACATGACGCGGATCGGTCGGCGAGCCGACTACCCACCGCTGCTTCTCATCCATGACCCCGACGACCCGGACAGCCCCTACGCCGCCAGTGAGCGACTGGCCACGTCATGGCACGGCGCACGATTAGTGACCACGCGAGGGCTCGGCCGGCTAGCTCATTACCGAATCCTGCGCCACCGCCCTGCAATTCGCGCCGGGCTCGAGTTCATCGGCCATCAAAGGGCCGACACGAGCGCCACCGAGCTACCCAGCACGACGTAGCACTCGCGCAAGCGGACGACTGTTCGAAGCCACGTCAGAAAACCGCTCTCAGGTCCGCAGACCAAAGCCCCAGTACGAAGCCAGCGCCACCGAAGCGGCTAGAGGATGCCGTTGAGGAGCAGCTTCCAGTAGACCTGTGGTAGCGCGTAGCGGTCGAGGGCCCACGCCGTGCGCCGCGGCTTGAGCGGGTCGAGGAAGGAGGGCAGCGACGAGGCGATGGAGCCGGTGCGGTCGAATTCGCCGAGGATGAGTCGATGGCTGCTGATTGCGATCGGAGCAACGGTATATCCGTCGTAGTAAGAGAATTGGGCTCCGGTCCTGGTGGCGAGTAGGTTGTCGACCAAGATCGATATCTGCTTTCGCAGGGCGCCACCGGAGGGGTCGGTGTCGACGTTGGCGCCGTCGCCGGCTGCCCATACGTTGGGCAGGGTGCGATGTCTGAAGGTGCGCGGATCGATGTCGACGAGCCCGTGCGGATTGTCTCCGGTCAGTTGTGAAGTCTCGAGCCAGCGCGGACCCCGAAATGGCGGTACGAGGTGCAGGAAGTCGTAGGGCAGCCGCGTCGTGGTCCCGTTGTGGTCGTCCACGGTGATCTCGCGCTGATCCGGATTGAGCTCGGTCACGACGGTGTCGTGAAAGATTTCGACACCGAGGTCGTCCAGGTGGTTCAGGAGGCGAGCATCCAGGTCGGGGACTCCGAGCATCTGCGGGCGGTCGATCACGAGTGCGATGTCGATCGCCGACAGTCGTTTGGTCTGCGCCCAATGCGCTGCGGCCAGAAACAGCGGCTTGAGAGTCGTTCCGGTACAGCTCACCGGTGCGCGAGGCACGGTAAACACCGCGCGTCCGCCAGCCGCCATTGATTGCACGAGCTCCCAAGTCTTTTCGGCTGCGTCCAGGTAATTGCTCGCCACCGCAGGTGTGTCCAGCGCTGCGTCGATACCCGCCAACGCATCAGTGTCGGGGACCAAGCCCGGCCCCAGCACCACGTCGTTGTATCGGTAGCTGCGCCCGGACGCGCATCGCACGGTGTGGGCCGCGGCGTCGACTTCGACAGCGCAATCCTGTAGCCAGGTACAGTCGCGCGGCGTTACCGCTTTCTGGGCCCGCTGGGCGCTTTGCATGCAAGCCTGGCCGCCACCGACGTAAGACAGTAACGGGCGGTAGACGTGCACGCTTTGCGGTTCGATGACGGCGACGTCGGTGATTCCTCGCCTGATCAGTCGTCCTGCTGCACTGATCCCGGCGTTGCCACCGCCAACCACCAATACGTCGAATGAGTCGTCACCCGCGCCCCCATTGGCGACCATCGCTCAGCATTACCCACAACAGTGGTTCACCAATCACTGACGCCTCATGGCGCAACCCCCAACCCCCATGACACGAACGCGCGTGCATTCACGACGGCAGCTCCGGCAGCGATTGCGGCAAATTTTTGACGATACGACACGACACGTCACGACGCGGGGCCGAGCCGGCCACTCGGCAATAGGTCAGTCGGCCTCAATAGCTCTGGAAGACAACGAAATTCATCCCGAGCACCCACCCACTGCCCGTTCAATACCGATTTGGCCTCACCGACTTTTCGACTTCACCATCACCTACGACCGTTCAACTGCCACCCTCGCGGCCCGCAACCTGCTTGACCGCATCCGCTGAGTCCTGTTACCGCGGGTGGCCGTCTCTAGCCTCGACGCGTGCGTTATCGGACGGGGCCGGACTGGTCGGGCGGTGTCCAGTCGTCAGACAGGTCGTATCGATGGCCACGATCGAATCGACTGGTGACCCGCATGTGCTCGCCGCGTTGAGCGCGTCGCAGCAAAGCAACTAAGTCATCGGTGTCGGCGGACGATAAACCCGCCATCAGGCACTGACGTTCGAAAGACCGCGCAGGCGCCTGGGCGACGGTCCAACGCTGCGGCGCCTCGATGAGGTCAGACTTGAAGCGCTGGAATTCACGCGGCTCAAGCGCGCCGCCATGACCCCTGGCCGCAAATGCCAGGAATTCGACGATCTGATTCAGCTCCGGCGGCAGCTTTGGCGGATCCATGATGTCGAGTACCCGCACCGCCGGAACCAAACGCCGACAGTTCCTATCTGTCTTTGTGAGAACGGGACTCGCAGGGCTGCGACCGGGTTCCGGGTCCAGCGTGGCAGGCCGCGGAGAGGAAGTTTTTGGGGACGGAGAGCTTGAGGACGGTCCGGACGGTCTGAAGATACTGGTGGGGCAGGGATCCGGTGGTGTAAGGCAGGTCGTACTTCTCGCATAGGGTTTTGGTGCGTGTCGAGATCGCGGCATACCGGTTGCTGGGCAGGTCTGGGAATAAGTGGTGCTCGATCTGGTAGCACAGGTTGCCGCTCATGAACGCCAACAGCGGGCCCGCGCGAAAGTTCGCCGCACCGAGCATCTGCCGCAAATACCAGTCGGGCTTGGTTTCACCCTCTAACACATCGGGAGTGAAGGTCTCGGCTCCGTCGGGAAAATGGTTGCAAAAGATGACCACGGACGTCCACAGATTGCGCGCCACGTTGGCGATTGCGTTTGCTGCCAGAATATGTCGCCAGCCTCGTCCGCTGAGTAACGGAAAGACCAGATAGTCCTTGCCGGCTTGGCGGGCGATCTTGCGATACAGCGCTTTGGTGTGCAGCGACTTCTCTGCGTCTGTTGCGGCGCGGTCCCTTTCGGAGTGCAAGCCGTGCCGCGCGATGCCCCATTCGAACCCGACGGCTAGCAGCAGCATTCGTAGCGACTGCACGAGGTGACCAGGATTCCACGGCTGATCGCGAGACACCCGCAGGACGCCATAGCCGAGGTCGTCATCCCTGCCGAGAACGTTGGCGAACACGTGGTGGCGGTAGTTGTGGGAGTAGCGCCATTGCGAGGAGACTCCCACCATGTCCCACTCCCAGGTGGTGGAGTGGATCTCGGGGTCGTTCATCCAATCCCATTGACCGTGGCCGATGTTGTGACCTAGTTCCATGTTTTCGATGCTCTTCGCGACCGCGAGCATTACCGTCCCGATGATCCAGCCGACCCGGTTCCTACTTGCCCACAACAACAATCGGCTAGCGGCCGCCAAACCGCGCTGCAGCTGGATTGTCCGCTGTATGTAGTGTGCGTCCCGCTCGCCCCTGGACTCCTCGACAGCGGTTCTGATCGCATCGAGCTCGCGGCCTAACTCCTCGATATCAGCGTTTGTGAGGTGGGTGTAGGCTCCGACGTCGCTGATTGCCATGTCAATCCTCTACCTGCTGTCCTGTAGAAGGCGAGGCGGTGGTCCTCGGGTTGTCAGCGACCGTGCTCGCCTGAGGGATGTAGATGTCGATAGGTCTACTGCGGGCACGGGCGGTCCCGAACACCAGACCACGCGCATATCCGGCATGCGCCGCAGAGTGAGACAACTTGCTAGCCAACATCGTTGGGTTCGTCGCTGTAGTCATTGCAACTGAGTCGGTGGTCATAGACCCATACCGGCGTCAACGCTGGCCCCCGTCGGGCCGTGGAAGTCGGCATACGACGACTTTCTGACGGACGAACCGGGTCGAGATCTGGGCGGTGGTAGTGACGCATTCCGTGCCGCGGACCCAGATGGGCGACGACAGCGGCCCCAGGCCGGCTGTTGGCTCTCAGCACCTTCCAGAAAACGCCCTTACCATCGACTTGTCAAACGCTGCGGTCACATCGCCTCACCGCGTGCGGGCACGCTCTGCTCGGCCGCTGAAACTCAGAGCGGTCGAGCCGATTTCACCGTCCACCCGCTCTCGGCTCGACGGCCAGCATTTAGGCCCCACCGGACGTTTTCACGAGCCGCGATCGCCGTTCGTCGGCGCAGGTAGCAAAGCGGGCCGCGCCGAACTTCTAAAATCTGGTATGGCTGTTGATTGCGAGACGTTGCCGCTTGTGATGTCGATTGCCTCTGAGGTAAACGCGAACTTGCGTGTCAGCCGTCCGGCGATCGCGTCGAAAATAGCTGGAATCAGGCGGTAAGCCAGCACCATTGGGCGGTTGACCCATCCAACGTGGCGCTCACCGAAGACCCGACGATTGCCGCGGCGGTGGAGGCCACGCGAAAGCGGATGACTTCATTTCGCAGCGAGAGCCAGCGCCTGGATCAGTCCGTAGCAGTCCGCGACTGTCAGAGTCAGATTAGGGTGGCGGATCAGCCCTGTTGGTTCGATGCCAGGCACGGGCTTCCGCAGGGATACGAACACGCCGCGGTCGCTGTTGCTGGCGAAAGTCAGGCCGCGATCGGCCAACGATAGGCGAGCCGGGCCGGCAGTCTTGACGAATTGGTATGGCCCGGTGACGTCCACGTCGGCGATATTGTTCAACTCGAACGCGACACGCCACGATCCAAAGCGGGCGAGCAGCCGTCCCGCACCGACAGTGACGACACAGCGAGACGGTGTCACTCCAAATGGCAGGGCCGCCAACTGATATGCCGGGCTGAAGCGAAAACGAAATGTCTGATCCGTCATTTGCATGCCTACTTTCGTGCTTCCGTTTCGACGTCACAGTCCAACGACCAGAGAAGGTCGGTGACGGTGCCGCTCAGCTTCTCGGCCCGATCCGCGGTGTCACCGTCGTCGTAGACCTATCCGCCATTGCGGAAATTGAGCTGGACCCGGCTGGCTCCGCATGCGCTCGCCGCGTCGCAGCAATGCAACCGGGTTTTTGGGGGCATGTCACCGAGACACGTTCGAGGCGCTCACCTGGCCTACGGCAGCAGTGTCGGATCGGCGCCCGAGCAACGCCAGACCCAGCCCGATCATTCCGACGGCCAACCCCAGGTGCAGCCAGTTGTCGGCGCTGTTGACCGGATCGAAGTTCAATGCACTGCTGCGGTGGATGAGTAGCCCGTAGAGCGATAGCAACAGGTAAAAGACGCCCCCGGCAATCAAATAGCCTTGAGCCGGGCGAAAACGCCGCGCTGACCCAACACCGGCAAAGCCGAACCCGAGGTGCACGATATTGTGCAGGACCGAGACATCGAAGAGCCCCAAGAGCATTGCCCCGGAGTGATGTCCAGCAAAAGCCAGCTGATCGTAATGAGTCGTGCAGCCGGGGATGAAGCCCAGCACACCGACCAACAGGAACACCGTCCCGACGGCTAGTGCTGCGATCTGAGCCGGTGCCCACCGCATGGGTAGCGAGAAGTCATTGGAATCAGCAACTTCGTCAATCGGCATGGCACAGAGCCCTTTCGAAAGAATGGATGGGACAGGTTGCGGTGAACGGACAGTGCACAATGGGAAAATGCGCCGTTCGTTTCTGTCACGACCCAGGTGCGGATAGTGCACGACGGAGACGGACGCGCGTGATCACAGCAGGTGGGACCGTTATCGCAAACCCGTACTGCTCCCCGTGAGTGAACGGATCACAGCAACATCAGCGACGGCGGTCTTGTCGGTTCGTCCGGCGTGAGCTTCTACTCAGCGGGGCCGACGCGAAACGGAGACCCCGACCCGGACCGGGCTGGGCTTTTCAGCGTTATCCACGCTACACCGACCAGATTGACGCGCAACAAACAAATGCGAGCAACTCAGCCTGCGCGCCGCGAAGCGATCACCGCTGGTGTCGTCGGTCGACGTGGCGCCGGCCAGTCCGCTTCCAGCAGCGGCGTGGCAGTTGGTCACGACGGGGTGTAACGTCGAAAGTGCTGAGACCGCAGCCAGTCCGCGAAAAGCCAGCAGATGTGCTGGTCTTTCCTGAGTCGAAGACTCATGCCGACATTTCGCTCTCAACTCGATTGTCTCGAGATCATCGTTATCACACATCGTTGCATTCAATTGCGGCTCTGCGTAGTAAGTTTCGTCAGCCTTGCGCGCGGGGTTGTGCATCCCCAAACGGCGCCGGGACAGCGTGACCGTGGCAAGGTGCGACACCGGGCTTTGCGCGACCTGCGACCCATACGGCTGCCGAGGCGCTTCAGTCACGGTATGAAGCATCAACACAGTCGTGCCGGGTCGACGAGTCGTCGGTCCCTCCCGGCCGTTGTAGTAACAGCGATTCAAGCAGTGCCAACATATTAGGAGGTTTTCATGACATCGGTAGTTGAATCGGTGGATGTAGAGGTGCCGATTGCGGCGGTCTACAACCAGTGGACGCAGTTCGAGTCCTTCCCCGAGTTCATGGGTGGTGTCGAGCAAATCACGCAGACCGACGACGAGCACAGCCATTGGGTAACGAATATCGGTGGTGCACATCGTGAATTCGATACCAAGATCACCGAGCAGCACCCCGAGGAGCGGGTGGCGTGGAGAAGCACCGATGGTACCACTCATGCCGGTGTGATCACCTTTCACCGGCTCGGCGAGCAGCAGACCAGGGTCACTGCGCAGATCGATTGGGAGCCCGAAGGTTTCGTTGAGACAGCGGGCGCGATGTTAGGTGTCGACGATCGACAGGTGAAATCGGACCTGAAACGATTTAAGGATTTCATCGAGTCGCGTGGCGGCGAGACCGGTGAATGGCGCGGGGACGTACCTGCCGGGTCCTGACATCAGCCATCCCGTTCGGGCAACGCATACCGCGCAGTGGGAGGTGGTCGCTGGCGACACTGCCCAGTTACGCGGGCCGGATTTACTTTCCGTGTGCGACCACCCTCGCGCCGGGAGGCAACGCGCGATACACGTGATGCCGATGGCTGGCAGGACTGTCGACGACCCGAGATTCGTTGGTAGAAAACGCCGTTAGGGTTGCATTTCCAGTTCCGCGATGCGCATCAAGTGACGGGGATCCTCTGGACACCGGCGACCGGCGCAAACAAGCGCAGGAGGAGCATGGACTCGGCTACTGCAACATCACCAAGTGCTGCACGCAAGTCTGCGCCGAGAGCATCAAGATAACCGACAATGCGCTCGTTCCTATGAAGGAGCGAGTCGTGGATCGCCAATACGACCCGGTGGTTTGGCTAGGGAACAAGCTGTTCCGACGTTGAGCCGTTTTGTTTGCAGGGCAGTGCTTCTCGGCAGCTAATCGTTTATCTCAACATATCGCGAGCGAACCGCACTGGGTGTTGTTGACGCTGCCGGTGTTAGGGGACGCGAGCGATGGTGATGTCCAACGGGTGTGGTACGACACCGGGTTGGCCGGGCAAGGAGATGTCGCGCAGATAGTCGATTAGTTGCGCGCGGGCTGCACGCCCCAGTGCAGCAGTGCGGGCCCCGACCAGGAAGTCCAGCACCGCTTCCCCGCGCCCGAGTGGCTCTGTCAGGGCGACGCGGAGGTCGAGGTGTCCGACCAGAGTTACCGCGTGAACCGTGAGGCCGCGGAAGTCGAGCTCCGCGCGGACGTCGTCGGCGAACCATGGCTGCCGCCCGCCCCAAGGGCAGAGTAGTTCGGTGAGCACACATAACGGACGCAGCGGTGCGGT
Source organism: Mycobacterium sp. (assembly GCF_965277065.1). Classification (GTDB taxonomy): domain Bacteria; phylum Actinomycetota; class Actinomycetes; order Mycobacteriales; family Mycobacteriaceae; genus Mycobacterium. Next base: position 1,689,836 of record NZ_CBDIBT010000019.1, on the reverse strand, counting down.
GGCGGCCAGCAGCAGCCCGCCGGGCCGGACCATGCTCAAGCCGTGGTCGAGCGCTGCAGACAGGTCAGCGACGTAATACAGCGAGTGCACGAAGTGCACGAGATCGGCGGGATGACCGGCGTCGTGGTCGTCGAAATTCCCAATAACGACGGTGGGGATAAGTGCCGCGGCACCAAGCGCATTCAGCCGGCTCGCGAATCCCATCGCTGACGCAGTGTCTGGCTCAACCCCGGTATAGTGCACCCGGCGGCCGTCCGCGGCCAGCGCGGCGGCGAGCGGAGCGTCGATGCTGCCGTCCCCGACACCGACACCGACGATCCGCACCGGGTCGCGCTCGGCCAGCAGCGGCGGAAGCTCCCTGACAAGCCATTCCTGCAGCCGGGGGCGCTGATCGCTGGCCGCCTCGTACTGCGCGTGGGTCAGTGCGTACCGCTGGCGCGACAGGGCCGGCAACGCAGGCTTGTCGCGCACCTGCTCCCGCAGCCGATCGAGCGGGACGGGTCGGCTCTGCACAATCACAACCATGAATTCCCCACACTGCGCTGGGGCAAACCGAGGCGACCAGCTCTGCCGCGGACGCAAGCCGCCGGGATCCGCGGTTATGGTGAAGGATGACCCGACCTGACACCGCGCGCCGCAGCCTGGACCACTGGAGCGAAGCGGGGCGATCCGAGATGGAGTCCTTCTACGCACTCGCCACAGAGGACTATCGGCAACTCGCCGCTGTCCGCGATTGGGGTGCCGATCTGAGCGGGCACGCGGCCAACGCCCGGCTGCGGCTGCTTGACGTGGCCTGCGGGAGTGGGAAGTTCCCGGCGGCGCTGCTCGCTGCCGGGCTGCCCGCGCAGCCCATCGTCGAGGTGGACCTCCTCGACCCGTCCGCATTCAGCATCGCAGAGGCGCGTGCGGCGCTTGCCCCGCCGTTCGTCGCTGCAAGAGAGCACAAGGTGCTGCTGCAGGACTTCACCGGTGTCGGGTACGACGTGGCCTGGGCCATCCACGCCCTGTACGCGCTGCCGCCCGGCGAGCTCGCCGCCGGTGCGGCCAGGATGGTTGCGGCGCTGCGCCCCGGCGGTTTTGGGGCCGTCGCACAGGCATCGTCCGGCTCGCACTACCTAACCTTCTACGACGCCTACCGCGCGACATTCAACTCCGACGCGACGCCCTACACCGACGCCGAGGGCGTCGCGTCAGCCCTTCGCGCAGCCGGGGCGCCGATCGAGGTGCAGGTATTGCACTACGGCACAGGGACATGCGATCGGGCTGTCGTCGCGGGGTTCCTGCAGCGCTGCGCGTTCGATGACGCCGTTTCGCTGGATGAGATGGAGAGCCGCTCGCCGCTCGCCGACTATCTCGCCGGCCGCCGGGCACCGGACGGCTCCTACGAATTCCGGCATGAGGCGCACCTCATCACTTGGGAGCAGCCGTGATTCGCAACCCGCATCTGTCGGAGTCGGCAGCGGCGGGTAAGGCCTCCGATGTCGCCGTCGCGTGGGACCGGGGTAACGAGCAGTGGTGGGACTGGTACATGTCGCTTGCCGACGGCCCCGCCCCCGACGGTCCACTCGTCGGTCCGCCGCCGCACGATCCGGGCCTGCTGCCCTCCGATCACGAGGTTGCGACCGAGTTGGCAGAGCCATACCCGATCACCGCGGCTCAGGTCGAGCGTTTCCGGAAGGAGTCGTTCGTCAAGCTGCCTAACGTGCTGACAACTGGCGCACTGGAACGGCTCCGGGTTCAGCTGCACATGATGCTCGACGCCGCGGTTGACCCCTCGGTTGGGTTTCGAAGTCTAGAGATGATGTGGCGGAAAGACGACCTGGTACGCGCCGCGGTAATGTCCCCGCGCATCGGCTCCATCTGTGCCGCGCTCCTCAAGACGCGACAGGTGCGGTTGTATCACGACAACGCGCTGTCGAAGGAACCCGGCGCAGGCCGCACCCCGTGGCATTACGACGCCCATCATTTTCCGCTCGATTCCTCGGATGTGCTGACGGCATGGATCCCGTTGCAACCCACCCCGCGCGAGATGGGGCCGCTTGCCTTCGCTCGCGGTGCAGACACCACAGCACTGTTGGCCGGCATCGAATTCGATAAGCACGGCACGTCGTATGACCGAGCTGTGTCGGATGCTTTACGCAGCCATGCGGTGCGAGTGGAGGACGGACCGTTCGCGGCAGGCGAGGTCAGCTTCCATGCCGCGAACTGTTTCCACACAGCCGGCGCGAATCGCACCACCGTCGCACGGATGGCGCTAGCCACCACCTACTTCGCCGACGGCGTCCGGGTGGTGCCCAAGCCGACGATGGTGAGCGGCGACTGGCGCAAGTTTCTTCCAGGCGTGGAGCCCGGCGACGTCGTGGCGAGTCCATACAATCCCCTTCTGCCCCTACCGGACTCAGGCCGCGTCGCCCTGATCGCCGGCATTTAACGCCGCTGCGCGGCAAAGCAACTCGGTCTACCTGGCGATTGATGCGAAGCCCGAACGCACCCGCCGCAGTACTCACGTCGCCCCCGGAAAGGCGCCGAGAGTCCCCGCAGGTGACAAGCAAATCGGCACACCAATAGGCTACGACTTCCGCGGTCAGCCCGTAGCTTCAGCGCTGTAAACACTGACATCGCCAGCCTGCTCCGCATCAGACCTGGTGTGAAATCGATTGAGGGGGAGGGGCTCTGGCAAGCGCTGTCGTGTCGACCGCTTGCCGCGCCCATAAATGTCTCATACCTGTTGTGACCGCCAGCCCGCGCGATGTACAGCTCCTGGCCGTGGGGCGAACCTGTGTCTAGGTTTCGCCAGGCTGCGCGTGCGGGTAACCCTTCTTAGTCTGAATCGGCGAAGCGAAGGAAAGATCATCGTGGTAAAGAAGCATGATTGGATCGATCACTCGCGGACGACGCAGCCACGTTCCGGGGAGTGGTTCAAGAACTCTCGTGACTTGCTCGGACTTTTTCTGTTGGCGGCCGGCGTGGTTGGCGTACCGGTCTGCCTGGCCGCAGCGGCGAACGGAAAAACGGGGTGGGCGATCGGCGCAGGCATCGCGGCAGGGCTCGCCCTATCCGGTGGGGCCGCGTGGCTATTCATCGAGGGCCGCCGGATCCGGCGGATCGACATGCAGTGGCACGCCGACCGACGTGACCAACGCTCGCTACCTACCGCCGAGAAGTCCCCAACAGAACGTCCGACTCCACTGCCGGCATAATTCACCACAGAGACTCGCGCGGCGCGGAGTCAACGTTTTCAGCACGTGTGCAATCCCTTACACCTGCAATGGACGGGTCCGGCCTTCTTTGGGCGAATCAGCTCTGCACGAGGGCATTTCGGAACCCGTTCATCGCGTTGACCATTGTTGACGCGCGTGCGTAGCGGCCCGTCGCAAAGGGGTGTAGCGTCGATTTTGTTGAGACTGTCAGCCAGTTCGGGTTGAGGCAAGCTGTTTTCCCGGCCTCATGAGCAGTCGCTCACGCCGAACGAATCGGTCAAGACCCCATCTAGGGAATGACCTTGAAGTTGCCACCGCCCCCAAGCTCGTCCCCGGCGCGACCACCGGTCTCGATCCTTGGTTGTGCGCCAGGCCGACCGAGGCGCGACTCGCTCTGGTCGGCGGTGATCAGTTGCGCACAGCTGAGTGCGGCGGCCGAAACCTTTCAGACCACCTGTCTGGCAACACATTCCCGGACCGATCGTGATCATCGCGAGCTGTCTCAACGATGCCTAGGGAGGCGGAAATGATTCCCGATCAATTAACGCAGGGTGAGTTTGACACGGTGTACAACCTGCTGTCACTGGTGATTGCCTCGCAGTTGTTCACCTCGATCTACCTCTTAGTCGTCCAACCGCGGGTGCTCCCTCGTTATCGGCAGGCACTCGTTGTCGGTGCGATCGTTTGCGGCATCGCGGCCTACCACTATTTCCGGATCTTCGATTCGTTCCGTGCAGCGTTCGTTACCGACGGCGCCGGGGGGCGGGGCATCTACGCCCAGGCGCGTGGGGCGTCGTTCAATGAGGCCTACCGGTATGTCGACTGGCTGCTCACCGTGCCGTTGCTGCTTGTCGAACTCGTGGTGGTGCTGGCCTTGGCGAAGAAGCTGCAGGCAGCTCTGCTGTGGCGGCTGATCCCGGCCGCGACGCTGATGATCGTCCTCGGCTATTGCGGCGAGCTCAGCGGAGACAACTTGAGCCGCAATATATTCGGCCTGCTGGCGACCATCCCGTTCGCTTACATCGTCTACGTCTTGTTCGTCCAGCTGACTCGATCGCTGGACAGTCAGCCGCCGGCCGTGCGCCAGACTGTCAGCCGTCTGCGGATCCTGCTGTTCGCGACATGGGGCGTCTATCCGATCGCCTACCTACTGCCGATCCTTGGCTTCAAGGGTGCCGACTTGTGGGTCGGCAAGCAGCTCGGATACTCCGTCGCCGACATCGCGGCCAAGGCTCTCTATGGACTGCTCATCTACAAGATTGCCCGGCTCAAGTCCTTCGCCGACGACCCCGTCTTCGCCGGCGTGGAAACCGCTTACATCGAGGCGGGCAACTCCGATCGCCTCGAGGAGCAACCTCTGAGGACAGCGGAAGTGCGCGCGTAGCAACACATGACGCGCCGCACCAGCAAGAACCGAATAGGCACTCCGTCTATGGAAACCGAACGTTCGCTCGTGTTGTACCCGACGTGATCACAGGCCAGACAGGCGGCGACGGCGCACTCGAGCCGGCACGCGTCCGGTACTGCGACACCGGACTTGTGGAGTCAGCCGGCTTCGCAGTCGGCTGCACACCCGTTGCGTCGCACTGGGCGTCGGGTGTTTCGGTCCGTGTAGCCGCTGCAAAACGCCTCCGTGCCACCGCGCCGCTCAAACCCGAGAAGTTGACTTGACAGACCGTGACCTCGAAGGCGCATCGATCGTGGTGGCCGGAGCCAGCGGTGGTATAGGTCGACAGATCGCGATACAACTCGCCGGACACGGCGCTCGACTGACGTTGACTGCTCGCGATCAGAGCGCCCTCGAAGCGCTCGGGATCGACGCAACCGTGGTCCCCGCCGACCTGCGCGACGGCCACGCGGGGAGGGCGATCGTCAGCGCCGCCCTGTCCGCGAACAACGGGATCGACGGCCTTGTGAACGCCGCCGGGATCGTCGCGTTCGGTTCGCTCGCCGAGACCGACGACGCCGTGGTCGAAGAGCTCTTCCTCACCAACGTTTTGGGGCCGCTCTGGCTCATCCGCGCCGCACTCCCCGCGCTCACCGCGTCCCGCGGTTTCATCGCCAACATCAGCGCCGTGGTCGCCGAGCAGCCACTCGCCGGTATGACCGCCTACGCCGCATCCAAAGCCGCACTCACCGCCGCGGACCGTGCGTTGAGTCGCGAACTGCGCGTCGCCGGTGTCACCGTGACCGACGCGCGACCGCCACACACCGAGACCGGCCTGGCGACCCGCCCGATCGCCGGCAATGCGCCCCGGCTCCCTCGAGGCCTCGACCCCGATGCCGTCGCCAGCCGCATCATCGCAGCCATCCGAGCCGGTGAGCGCGAAGTTCCCGCCGACGCGTTCGGCCCCTGATACGGGCGGCGGCCGGGTTCGCGGGTGTCGACGGGCTAAATGATGCCGTTGAGGAGCAGCCCGTCGTAGTAAAAGAATTCGAGTCCGGTCCTGACTGCTCTTCGATCCGAGGGATTCACGATCGCATCGACAACGTTAGCGCACAACCTGATTCGCTCGCACTGCTCGACATCATCCGTCCCGACCTGATCAAGCTGGACGTTGAGCTCGTTCCGCATGCGAGGAGCATTGGATCTGCAGGCCGCGACCCTAGGACTTTGCGTGCCCGTTTGCGTGCCCGTTGGAGTGCCCGTTGGAGTGGCCGTTGGAGTGGCCGTTGGAAGCTGCGTCGTCCTGGTGATCTCGCAACGCCGCGAGGGCCCGCTGTTTGGAGGCGTGTGCGATGTCGGTGTTTGACCGGTCCTCGGCGGGCGGGTCGGCGAACAGGAAGCTGCCGGAGCCCGGCGAGCCTCCGGAGCCGAGTTTGTTCATCTTGACCGGCACTGGCGCGCCTTGGTATTCGAGTGCAACCGGGTGGCCGTGGTCGTCGACGGGGCCGAGCGGCTGATGCAATTCGATGTACGCGCCGTGCGGCAACCGCTTGAGGATGCCCGTCTCGATGCCGTGCGCCAGCACCGCGCGGTCGCTGCGCTGCAGGGCTACGCACCACCGGTAGGTGACGAAGTAGATGATCGGCGGTAACACGATCATCCCGATGCGTCCGACCCACGTCGTCGCGTTCAGCGAGACGTGGAACTTATAGGCGATGATGTCGTTGAACGACGAGAAGGTCAGCACGACGTAGAACGCGATTGCCATCGCGCCAATACCCGTTCGAACCGGCACATCACGCGGGCGTTGCAACAGATTGTGGTGCGCGCTGTCGTCGGCGAACCGCTTCTCCAAGTACGGGTACACGGTCAGCAGGATGAAGACCAGACCCAGTATCAGCGCGACGGCCACAGCGGCGGGCACCGTGTGATGTCCGATGTAGAGCTCCCAGGCCGGCCAGAGGCGGATCAGCCCGTCGGTCCACATCAAGTAGAAGTCCGGCTGGCTGCCCGCCGCAACCTCAGATGGCTTGTAGGGGCCGAGATTCCAGATGGGGTTGATCTGCAACAGGCCTCCCATCAACCCCAGGGCGCCGGCGTTCAAAGCGAAGAAGGCGCCCGATTTGACCGCGAACACCGGCATCACCCGCACGCCGACGACATTGCGTTCGGTCCGGCCGGGGCCCGGGAACTGAGTGTGTTTTTGAAACCACACCAGCGCGACGTGCGCGCCGATGAGCGCCAGCATGATGCCGGGGAAGAGCAGGATGTGGATGCCGTAGAGGCGCGGGATGAGGATGTCACCGGGGAAGTCACCGCCGAAAAGCAGCCAGTGCAACCAGGTGCCGACGACGGGGATACCCAGCGTGATCGACGACAATGCCGCGCGAATCCCCGTCCCCGACAATAAATCGTCGGGCAGCGAGTAGCCAAAGAAGCCTTCGAAGATCGCCAGGATGAGCAGAATCACGCCAATGACCCAATTCGCCTCGCGCGGTCGCCGGAACGCGCCGGTAAAAAAGACGCGAGCCAAATGCACCATGATCGACGCGGCGAACATAAGTGCGGCCCAGTGATGAACCTGGCGGACGAACAGACCGCCCCGGACTTCGAAGGAGATGTCGAGGGTGGACGCATAAGCCTTCGACACTTCGAGCCCGCGCAGGGGTTGATAGACACCGTTGTAGGTGACCTCGGTCATCGACGGGTCGTAGAACAACGTGAGATAGACGCCTGTGAGCAGCAGCACGATGAAGCTGTACAAGCAGATTTCGCCCAGCAGGAATGACCAATGCGTCGGGAAGACCTTGTTCAGTTGCCGGCGAACCGCGGCCGAGAGGTGATAACGCGAGTCGATTGCGTCGGCCTGTGCCGCGGCGATCGACCCAGCCTTTGATGTGTCGGGCATAGCAGACTTCTCCGTCAACCGGTTGGGTGTGAAGGTGGGTTGTGGCTGCTGACCTGATCCGGGGTGGACCGGGTCCGGTCGGCGAGGCGCTCGGTGTCGGTGATGACGACGCTCTTGCTGTACGCGCGGATCCATCCGCGTTGGCTGAAGTCGGCGAGGATCTTGTTGACTGTTTCGCGTGAGGCCCCGATCAGCTGGGCGAGTTCCTCCTGGGTGAGGTCGTGGTTCACCCGGATTGCACCGCCTTCACGGATGCCGAATTGCCGGGCCAGTCGTAGCAGCTGCTTGGCGGCCCGGCCTGCGGCGTCGGTGAAAACAAGGTCGGATAGGTCGTCGTCGGTTCGGCGCAATCGGCGCGCCAGAAGCCATAACAGTCGTTGGGCGATCTCGGGCTGATCGGCGATCCAGGCTGAAGCGACGTCGCGGTGCATCGCCAAGGCGTGTACGTCAGTGAGGGCGGTGGCACTCGAGGTCCGTGGTCCAGGGTCGAAGATCGAGAGCTCACCGAACATTTCGGTAGGCCCGGCAATCGCCAGCAGATGCCGGCGGCCGTCGGGGCAGTGACGACCGAGCTTGATCTTGCCCGAGACGATGATGTACAGCTGTTCGCCGGGATCGCCCTCGGTGTAGATGCTCTGATATCGCGAAAAACGCAGGGACGACAGCCGATCGGTCACCGCGGCAACCGCGGCGGGATCGACGTTGCGAAAAAGTCCGGCATGATCGGCGAGGGTGCCCACCAGGTCACCGACCGGATAATGAATGGTGTCGATCATCGCGGCGTTTGACCGCATGGCCGTCACCACGTCGTTGCACTCGATGTCGGCGTCATTGCGTGGGTGCCGCGCTGTCTGGCGGTCACGGAACTTGCCTGCGCATGCGCGTTAGGTGAGTGAAATAATCCATCGCTGCGGGCACCGTGCTCACGGTGGGAAGGATGTAGCTGCACTCGCTCAGACGCAGCACCCGTTTGACGGCGTGGCTGGTGACCAGCGCCCACGGTGTTCTGACGCGCTGGCAAGCGCCGTCGACGGCGAGCAAAGCTGACATACTCCGCACCGCGAAAAAGCTCACGCCGCTGAGATCAACGAGTAGCGCATTTCCCAGCGGGACCAGGTGCGTGATGTGAGCGGTGAAGCGGGCGACGTTTGTCGCGTCGACGTCGCCGCTGATCGCCACCACCGTGGCCAGATGGCAAGAGTATGCCCGCATCTCGATGCCGTCGCGTTCGGTGGTGAGGTCGCCGTAATGGAAGGCCACGTCGCCTTGAGAAGTGGTCGGTTGTTGTGCAACAGACATGATGGCTCGTTCCTGAGGAATCTATGCAGTGGTCTTCTGAGCCGAACATCGTTGTCCCGCAAGCAGTTGAGACTGGCGGTTTCGCGGAGCTCGAATAAGATTGGCGCGCAACGTAAGTAGGGAAAGGAAGAGCAAATGTCTTCGATCGGCATGCAGGCGTCGAAACGAAAGAGATTCGCTTTGGATCTGGGCGGTAGTGCGAAAGTATGCGTTCCGTGCCGCAGTCCAAGATCAGGCGACGGCGTCGGCCCCCAGGCCGGCTGTGTTCTCAGCACTTTCCAGAGAACGCCCCTTCTGCCGTCTTGTCAAACGCTGCCGCCAGATGGGCAGTGCGCCAAGTGTTAACGCCACCCCGAACTCAAATCTGCAGCGCTTTTGCATCGATTGAGGTGTCGCGGGTCCGCAAAGCGGGTATTTGAGGGGATTGGGGTCGGACCCGATCGAGTAGTGGGGCCGCGAGGCTGGAATCATCGGGGACGTGAGGCGAGGCGGCTGGACGGGACGGTTGTGGACCGAAGCTGCCGGCACCTACGCGGCGATCGTGAAGCACCCTTTCCTGGCTGGACTGACCGACGGCAGCCTCGCCCCGGAGCTCTTCAGCCACTACGTCGCCCAGGATTCTCACTATCTGCGGGATTTTGCTCGCACTCTCACCGTTGTGGGCAGCAAGGCACCCACACACGCCGGCGTCGGCATGTTTGCCCGGCACGCCGCCAGCACCGCCGAAGTCGAGCTCGCCCTGCACGAGTCATTGCTCACCGAGCTGGGCATCCGGACCATCGACGCCATGCCGATCGCACCAACCACCCTCGCCTACACGAGCTACCTACTAGCCACCGCTCACCGCGGGACCTTTGCCGAGGGGCTCGCCGCGGTGCTGCCGTGCTACTGGATTTATGCCGAGGTGGGCGCCGAGCTGGTCAAGCGCGGATCGCCGGATCCGCGCTACCAGCGCTGGATCGACACCTATGCCGACGACGAGTACCAGACCATCGTCGCCGAGGTGCTGGCGCTGGCCGACGACGTCGGCTCGACTCTGAGCCCCACCGACGATGCGCGCGCCCGAGCCCATTTCGCTACGACCGCCCGCTATGAGTGGATGTTCTGGGACGCCGCGTGGCGCCGTGAGGTGTGGCCGGTCTGACTGGCGCGCCTGGACTCGGCTCACCGATCCGCGATTCAGCGGCCAGGGAATTGCCCGGGCGGGGTGTCGAGGACCTTCTGAAACAGAAAGCAGTCACCGGTGATGAGCAGGGTGGCGATCTTGGCCTGGCCGAGGTTGAACTCGTTCCCGTCGCCTTGCACATCGTAATCCCGCTTGGTCGGCTCGTTGAATAGTGAGCTCTGTTGCGTGGCACCGTATTTGACGGCTTCTTGTCGAACGACGCCTACAGCGGCGGTGAATCCATCCGTGTTGAATGTGGCGCCGAACTCGACGGTCCTGGCTCTGGGTCGCCGCGCTAGGTCAGGGTCGAGATCGTCGCAGAGTGACCCGTTTTGGTAGGCGTCTCGTTCATTGGGGTCATCGGCGAATTTCCAAGTTTGGCCGGGCACTGCGGTGCTGATCTGCTCCGCAATCGCCTGGGCACTGCCGGTGAGTCGATCGCGGGCGGCCTCGAATGAGCCTTTGGCGCGCATGCTGTCGATCAGCTTGATCTTCTGCTCGTCAGTGAGCGGTCGCGGTCCGCTATCGGGATGACTCAACTGGTCCACACCCTTCCGAAGTTTCTGGTACTCCGAGCAGCCGCTGCAACCGGACACAGCGAGTGCCCCGGCCACGACGGCCGCGATGATTCGATGCCCGGCGTTCATTGGGGCGGCAGAGTTTCTTTGACCGAGAGTTCGGGATGGTTGAGCAGTATCGTGGCCAAATTGTATCCGGTCATTCTCTGCAATGGATCCCGCCCGTATTCTGAATGTCCGCTGGCACCAGTCTTATTCAGTTCTTGACCGGCGACATCGACTGTGCCCGCTTGGGTCTCGAGGTGGGTGAACCGATAGCGGTCGGTGTCGCCGTAGATGATCGCATTGGGATCAGCCCCCCAGCCATGCAGTGGCGCCAGTGTCCCGATCGCGCGGATCGGATCGTCGTGCGCCGACATCACAAAGAAGTGGTCGTCGCTCATGCCCAGCTGTGCCGGCGATGTGGCTTCAAAACCGGGAGAGCCGTAGAGCACCACGTTGTTCACATCTGCGCTGGCGCCATCTTTGAGCGCGATACCCGACAGCAGGGAGCCGTACGAGTGACCGAACAGCGCCGTGGTGTGATTCGGGTTCGACGACGCAGAGTTCAGAGTGCTCAAGAACGACTCCAACTTAGGGGCATTGGCCTTCGCGACCGCATCGGTCAATGTCTCTTTCGAGTCCAGCGTCAGCGGTGGCTGGTAGCCCACCCAGGCGATCGTCGAAACGCTGCTGTTGTCGCCGATCCGACGACCGATGTCCTGCGCCTCTTGCCGAAGCCCGTATGCCTCCCGGGTCATAGAGCCGATTGATTGCCGGGTCGTGCTCCCCACACCGGGAACAGTGACCGAGACGTGGTCGGCTTTGAATGGGTCACCGATCGCGGTAGCGGCCGGGATCATCTGCGAGGGATCGTCTGGCTTGGCAAGGTAGATCAGGTGTGAGTCCGGGGTTTTCAAGGCATCGCGGATGCCGGCAATGTCGGCGAGTCGATCACTTCGCACTTGGCCCGCGGGCAGCTGACTGTATTCCTGCTCCATCTCGTCGAGGAGTCTCAGGTTGGCCTGCTCGATGGCTTTGAGGTCACCCGAGGACATGTCTCCTGGATGGGAACCAGCCGGCGGCCGGTCGCGCTTCAACTCGTTGTCGAGGGCGTGTGCGGTGCCTGGCCGCTTCTTCCAGTCAGCTGGGGTCGCGCTCGTCATCTCGCCCGCACCGGCGTGCAGCTTGGCGGCGATGCGTTGGTCCTCTGACTGCAATCGGCTGGCGCAATGGGCGATGTAGTTGTGATGTCCGATCGCTGCCTGTTGGCGAGCCGCTCGAGCGGCGCTCGAACCGGGCGAAGTTCTGTCGGTGACGGACAAATCCTCACCGACAGCGAAGCTGTCCTGCTCGGCTTGAGTGATGGCTTCTAGCGCCGACTCTCGGGCACCGCGCAGCGAATCGGCTCCGTGCTCGGCGGCATCGGCGATGGAATGCGCCTGCTCCACCGCGCTGCTGACGACTGATCGGTCGGCGCGAGCGTCATTGAAATAGCGGGTGGCCGCCTGTCCGGTCCACTCGGTCCCGTTCGGTGTATCGATCTGCTCGATATAGGCGTCGGTGGAGTTCTGCCATTGGGTGGCTCCAGTCCGCATTTGCCCGGCAAGCTGCGACAATGCCGTTGCCGTTTGATCGAATCGCACGATGCGTGACCGCGTGATGCCCGCGACATTGGCCATCCCTAGCCGGCACCTTGTGGCGCAATGGAAGCCAGCTCGGCGCTGCCCGCGGCGTCGATGTCAGTGAAGGCTCCCGTCGCTGCCGTGAGATCGGTTGCGACAGAGGATAATCGGTTCGACAGCGCGTTGCCGAAACCGGCGAACGCTGCCTGCACGGCAGCCGCCGCCATCCCCGACGCTTCTGTGGAGCTGGTCAAAGCGGACGGAGGCAAGGCCACCTTCGCGGCATGGCTGGCAATCACCCCCGACGCAGACCGCAATGCTGCCGGAAGAACGTGCAGCCTCCCGCTCACATCGGCCATCTCCGCGACCTCCTGAGACTATGACGACCCAGGACTCTACTCGCGCCGCGCCGCGCCGCTACGCGGCGACAAGCTCTTCAGCTCACGACGATCACACGGCAGATAGTCCTAGACATGCGCGCGACTCAGAGTTACTCGGGGCCGGCTTCGGTTCGAACGGGCCCAGGTCAGCTGGTGCTGTATGCCCAGTAGTCGAAAGCGGCGGGCACCGGGCACAAGCAGTGGTATGCGGCCAGTACGAATTGGCCCGCTTGGTCGGTGGTCAGCTGTGGATGGTCCCGCACGAGGCTCGCGGCCACCTGCGCACCCGGGGCTTGCTGATTCCACAGTTGCCGACAGACGCTATAGCCGTCTTCGAGCATCGCCGGATCCGTTCCGGTGACACCGGCTGCCCGTGCGGCGGCCAAGAAAGTCGGAACGGCGTCGGGTTGTGGCGCCCCTACCGCCCCGACTGTATTGACCGGGTCGGCGCCGGCCGGTACGGCCAGTCCGATGCAGATGAGAGCTCCAGCGGCACCGAGCAGCAGTTTTCCAGGCATGAGCGGTCTCCTGTTTGCTTTTTGTTCACCTAAAAAGCTATCACAGTTCACGTTAAGAACCCCTGCGATTAATGCAGCTCACCGCAGGCGCAGAGCTCGGCGATCGTCGGCAGCAAATCTTGTGCGCGTTGTTTCTCCGACCGCATCATCGGTTGCGACGTCGGGCCGACTTTGGGTCGCTCGACCTCAAACACATTGGTAGACTGACCGTTTCGCTTATTTGACCGCGTGTGAATCCGACGGGCACGCCCCGAAATCCTGGACACCTGTCCGAGCTAGGGCAACGATCTGCCGATTTACCGTGAAAGGCAGCGCGCCGGACCAGCATCGACGGATGCGCGGCCGCGGGGGCCACACAGCATCGTCGCGCGGACGCATACGTCGACTCCGGAAAAATGCACACGATCATCGTGGTGCTGGGCGCGGCGCTCGGATTCTTATTCGGCGAGGTGCAAGCGGAGCTGATCGTTCTGCTTGGGACGCGCTGTTGCGAGCTTTATTCGCCGCGCTGAACTCTCAGACGTCCGATCCTGTTTCACTGCTGCATACCGTTGTGGTCGCAAATCACCGAGGGATGTGTGCGGCGAGCATTGTCGTAGCTGTCCGCTCAACAACGCCGCCGAACACCCGCCCCAAAAGTGTCGTGCGCCAAGCGGTTCGGCGCGACGCCCCTGGTGGCAGCGGCTGGCCCGCAGTTTACACATGTCGCCAACACGAAATCGCTTGTGAGGCATGGTCGCGGCGAGTAGTGTAAGCGCCCGAGCACAGGAAGTCCCAACCCACCCTAGGGGTATGCCGTGCGACAACCTGAGCTAACCAGCCTCATCGGCCTGCGAGACCGCGTCGGCGATCGGCTTGTCCTCTCACGCTTGAATCGGGCCGACGGGACGCGCGGATACATGCTGAGGGTCGGAACGGGGATCGTGTTCCTCAGTGCCGGCGATCTGGAAAGGCTGAGCACCGTCATCCGGTTCGAGCTGGCGTCGGCGAACCCGTTGCGCATCTTCGCACGAGCGGTCGGGATGCTGATCTTGTGCGCATTCGTGTGGCTGCTGACATTTGCAGTCACCGGACCTCTGTTTGCATACCCCTGGTCGAACTGAAGCTGCCCCTGGCGTCCCGCTTGACGCCCTGCGGCGGTGCAACCGAACGGCGGTACTCGTACTCGGACCAGCTTGCATCTTCAGCCCCTCTGGCCATCCGTGATCCGATTCGCGAACGGCGGCGGGCGAGTTCATCATCGGGTGCCGGCACCCGGGTCGATACCCGGCGAAGGGTAACGCGAGGCTTAGGTTTCATGACGGTGTCAGTTGCGCAAAGGTACGGCAGCGTACCCGCGGTGCGCCGGCCGATCTCGGTTGTCGGGCTTTAGTGTTGGCTGCTATGGCCAGACTCGACAGCTACCTGAAACGCTGGCGCACAGCGCTTCACGTTGCCGCGTCGGCAGTAATGGTTGCCACCACCGGACTCGCCGTCGCCCCCGTCGCTCATGCGGCCGCGGCCATGGCGACATTGTCGGTGGAACATGCGTGGCAGACCGGTTTCATCGCCCGTTTCACCATCACTAACTCGAGCACGGCGCCGCTAAGCGATTGGAGGCTCGAATTCGATTTGCCGCCGGGAGAATCCGTCTCGCACACGTGGAACAGCACCCTGGCGCAATCTGGGACGCACTATCTTTTGACTCCCGCCAACTGGAATCGCGTCATCGCACCCGGCGGTTCAGCCACCGGCGGTCTCAGGGGCGTGCTGACCGGCGCCTACTCGCCGCCGTTGAACTGTCGGCTCAACGGGCAATATTTGTGCGCCTAGCAGCGACGGCGCCCTGAGCGTCATCGCTCCGGCAACTCGGCGAATCGCTTCTTGACGTTTGCGTACCAGCCGATCGACTTGAGCGGATGACGCCAACGTCCCTTCATGTCTTCGCGGGCCCGCGCGTGGGCGTCGTCGCCGGTCCTCACGAGTTCCTTGCGGTGTTGGTCCTGCGCCTTGATTATCTCGTCGGCGCTCTCACCGCGGTGCGTGAGATCGCAGGGGCCGCCGAGATCTTGGCAGGTCATGGTCTTCACGGGCGTTCTCCATTCTCTGGTCACACCCGGCGGTCCGGGTGTCTTCGTCGAGAATCGTCCGGGCGCCGCCTGGATTCACCGGGGCGAGGTCAAGGTCACGTTCGATTTCACTGTCGAGGCCGGACAGGTACGCCGTTTGCAGTTCCGCGCCGACGCCGACGTCCTGGCCGGAGTACGACGCCGCGAGCGCGGCAGCACGCGTTAGCGCCCACGGTTGCGGCGGAACCGGACCTCACGGATGTAGCTGCCACTGGCCGCAATCCTGGGCCAGGGCGTCGCTGACGTCGACTTCGAGCCCGCCGACCACCGGTCCCGGGGTCGACGCGGTGCTCACAATGCGCTGGTAGAGAACTGCGGCAGGGTCGACCTGCCCGTGAGACCAGGACCGGG
Organism: Mycobacterium sp.; assembly: GCF_965277065.1. Taxonomy (GTDB): domain Bacteria; phylum Actinomycetota; class Actinomycetes; order Mycobacteriales; family Mycobacteriaceae; genus Mycobacterium. The sequence goes on along the minus strand of NZ_CBDIBT010000019.1, from coordinate 1,674,338 downwards.
TCTGCCAGGCCCACCGCTTGCCCGGCGTGCGCGAGTTCCCGATCACGCCGTCGCCGGCGGCCCACTGGCACACATTGATACCGCCGTATACGCCGGTGCGCTGCACCCCGAGCACCGAGTTGATCCCGCGAAACCATTGCAGCGCAACATTATTCCAAGTGTCACGGTTGATGTCGTCGTCGACGGTGAAAAAGACCGGTGCACTCTGGCCGCCACCCGCCGCGCTGTGCAGCTGCCACGCGGTGTGAGCGTCGGAGACGCCCCCGGCGTACCCGCGAGTAAAATCCGACGGTACCGACCCACCCGGCTTGCCGTATTGGTAGTTGCTCACGATTGCGAGTCCGGCCGCGGCCAGCGATTCAGCGTAGGCCCGGGTGATCGGCTTGGCGCCGAAAGATGAGCCGGGACGCGACAGCGAGACGTAGTTCACCACGCCGGCGTGGCCGGCAGCCTTGATGTCTTGGGCCGGAATCTGCCGCATCGCGAAGTCGATCAGCGTAGGAGCGGCTGCATCTGCGGAGGTGGCGGCAGTTACCGATGCCACACCCAATCCGGCCAGCGCCGACACGGCGCAGGCGTAGCGCAGTGCGTCACGCCGGGAAACCGGGCGCGAGTTCTCCATCGCGCGATGTTAACAATGTGACTGTTGTTACCGTTGTAGCCTCGCGGGCCGAGTCGGGGATTCAACAAGGCGGGTCAGCGAGGCTGGGTATAGCTTTCCAGTGCCACGAGACGAAGTGAAGATCTGCGCCGCATGCGGTCGACCGTTCGCCAACCGAAAGAAGTGGCGACAGCGGGGGCAGTGGGATCAGGTGGTCTACTGCTCGCAGCGCTGTCAGAAGTCAGCGAAGCGAACGCGCAAATAGGAGACGGCCGGATCGCGATTTTGCATCGAACTTCGGAAGTGCTCCGCTTACTTCGGTGGCATCCGGATTCCGCCGTCCACCCGGACAACTTCGGCGTTCATGTAGGAGTTGGTGAGCAACTCGACGACCATAGACGCCAGCTCGTCGGGCTTGCCCAGGCGGTGCGGGTAGAGCACGGACTCGCCGAGTTTGGCCTTGAACGCCTCGGACGCCTCGCCCTCACCGTAGATCGGGGTATCGATCAGCCCGGGGGCGACAGTGTTGACGCGGACACCGACCGCGGACAGGTCGCGCGCGACCGGCAGGGTCAGACCGACGACGCCGCCCTTGGATGACGAGTACGCCGCCTGACCGATCTGGCCGTCGAACGCGGCGACGCTGGTCATGTTGACGATCGCGCCGCGCTCACCGGTCTCGGTCAACTCGTTCTTGCTCATCTGGGTGGCCGCGATGCGGATGCAGTCGAAGGTGCCGACGAGGTTGATCTCGAGGACCTTCTTGTAGGCACCCAGGTCGTGAGCGGACGAGAACTCTCCGTCCTTGCCAATGGTGCGCCCGGCCCACCCGATACCGGCGGAGTTGACCAGTGCGCGCAACGGACCGAGGTCGGCAGCGGTCTTCACCGCGTCGATGATCTGGTCAGTCTTGGTGACATCGACGGTGACGAACACGCCACCGATCTCGTCGGCGAGGGCCTCTCCCTTGTCGGCCTGCAGGTCGGCAACAACGACCCGGGCACCCTTGGCGGCCAACTGGCGGGCCGTCGCCGCGCCGATCCCTGACGCGCCGCCGGTAACGACTGCGCTAGCTCCATTGATATCCACGTCGACAGACTATGCACTGAATAAATCGCGCCGACGAACGGCCCTGCTGGTCACCGGTGCGCCGTCGGTTTGATAGATCACACTCCGGGAAGCCTCCACATCAATGCCCGCCCGGCGGAGGCGAACTCGAGCGACAGGAGCCACGCAATGTTACTGAACGGCATCAACCACCTCGCCGTCATCTCGAAGGACATCGACAAGCTTGGTGTCTTCTACGCCGAAGTTTTCGAGGCAGAGGTCGGACCGACCAAACCGCACGGTGATGCGGGGGACGAGACCATGACGACGATTCGCATCGGGCCTCACACGGAGCTCAACGTGTTCACCATCAGAGGCAACCACGAGCCCGACCGTCAGACGCCCATGTGGAGGCGCGGTCGGCTCGATCACTTTGGTCTGCAGGCCGCGTCCAAAAAGAGTTTCGACACGATCCGTCAGCGGCTGATGGAGTGTGGCGCCAGCGACGGGAACGTCAATGACTTCGGCTCTGTGCACAGTTTGTTCTTCCGAGACCCGGACGGACTCGAGGGCGAAGTGCTCATCCGCGTATGACCCGATCGATGGATTGTCGACGGCCGTGAGCGGGTAGCCGCTCTCCGTCGGGTCACATACCGGCTCGAAACCGAGAGGCAAAAATGTCTGCGCAAGACAACAACGGTGGCGACAGCCCCAGCAGCAGCGGCGAGCAAACCGACCGCGCGGCGGAGAAATCCGACGAGGTCGGTAGTTACAGCCCGGAGCAATACCCCGAGGATCCCGAGCCCGCCACAACGCCGGGAGACGAGCGCGCATCCGAACCACCCAAGAGCGACTAGTTAGTCGGGCGGCTCGTTTTCCGATACCTGGACCCTGACGTCTTCGCGATCGCTGGGTTTGCCTGGGACGCCTTCGGCTTCGCGTTCGTCGGCAATCTTCTCGTCCAGCTCATCGACGATGTCTTCCAGTTCATTCGACCGACCCATCGGGTCTTCTTTTTCAGGTTCTGTCATATCGCTTCCTTCGGCTCGGGACCTTGGCCGGCGGCCACGTCGACGCGAAGGCACGATTGTTGATACCCCGCTGTATCGAGCCCAAACGGGTACACAGTGGTAGGTGGACACGACGAGGGGAGTCGACGCATGCTGGGTGAAATCGCGGGCTTGGTTCGGGGATTGACCGGTGCCGTTGGCGCGATCGTGGGTGTGCGCCATGGCACAGAGGAACCGACGTACACCGCCGAGCAGGTGACCTCGCGGGTTGAGATCCGCCACTACGGTCCGCGGGTTGCCGCAGAAACGACAGTCACCGCCGACGAAGTCGCGGCACGCAGTGACGGATTCCGCCGGCTGGCGGGTTACATCTTCGGGGGCAACCAAGTCCGGGAGAAAATCGCCATGACTGCACCGGTCGTGCAACAGGACGGCGCGGCCCGCGGTGAAAAGATCCCCATGACCGCGCCCGTCTCGGAGAGCGCTGCGGGCAAGGATGAGTGGCTGATCCGGTTCTTCATGCCGGCCGGGAAGTCAATAGAGTCCCTGCCGCGGCCCAACGATCAAGCTGTCGAGCTCGTCGTTGTCCCAGCCGAGACGGTCGCGGTGCGCCGATTTTCCGGCAGCACAAGCGCACGGGCGGTAGCGCGCGAGACCGCCCAGTTGAGACGGACGTTGAAAGAAACCGGTTTCGAGGCCATAGGTGTGCCCGCCGCGTGGTTCTACGATCCGCCGTGGACCCTTCCGGTGTTGCGCCGCAACGAAATCGCCATCCCCGTGGAGTCGCATTCATGACGTGCCAACAACGTTCAAGCGTTCGACAGCCTCGGTGAGCGAATGTAAGTACGCCACGGCCGCCGGCAACCGAACACGGTCCCAACCTGGACCGGCAACGAGCACGGGGGTGCGTGTTCTCCGCAGCGCCCGTACGGCGGCTACGTCCGCGGTGCGCTCGGTCTGTGCCCACAGCAGCACAGTGATCGGCGTCGCTCGCCGCTGGATGGCATCGAGGACGGCGGCAGTGGGTACCGCGGCACCCAGCATCAGTGTCGTGTGACCACGCTCGGACAACGCCGCACGAACCGCTTCCAGCGGCAGGGTGTGGCTGTCGTTCTCAGCGCATGCCAGAAGAGTAGTCTCGGCTACATCGCTGCGCGCCATGGGAATTCGCTGCAGGCAGCTCATCACCGTCCAGGACAGCAAGTGTTCGACATCGATGCAGCGCTCACCGCCGGCCTGCTGGTTCGCAATCGCGGTAAAGGCAGGCCGAATCAACGAATCCCACGTCTCGAGCACCCCGTAGTGATCGAGGTGGCGTTCGATCAGGCGCGCCGCAGTGAACTCCTCCAACGCGAACAAGGCGGCGACGAGAGCCGTTGCTTGCGCCGGCTCGGGAATCAGGGCTTGCATAGCGGCGCTCGCGGCGCTGCGGGCATCGACACCCTTGGCGATCAACTTGCTCATATGCCGCAGGGCGGCGATGTCGGTGTCGGAGTAGAGCCGGTGTCGGCCTGGCGCATGGCCAGGCGGGCCAACGCCGTAGCGGTGGCTCCAACTTCGAAGCGTTGCGGTGGGCACACCCAAACGCTGCGCGGCCGCTCGCACGGTGTATCGACGTTGAAGCCGCTCCTGTACGGCACCTGCCGTCAGGCTGCGGCCATTGTCGCGTTGGTTCAAGCGACTCACCGATCCTCGTCCAGCACCGGCAAGAGCGCCTTGCGCCGGTGTCGTCAGTCTAAGACACGGGCGACCAGCGTGGGCTGGTTTGGTGGAAAGCTCTGCAGCGTAGATGAATTCGCCGCGTCCCGATCAGGTTCGCGGTCTCACAGACGTAGGTCGGCCGACCGCTTCGCTTCAACACGGCGGACGCGGCGACCTTCGATGAGTAGCCACGCGGTGGCGGTGATACCGGCGAAGCCGGCGATGCCCCCCATCAAGAACGACCATCCCGTGCTGCCGTAGGCGGCGGCCGCCAGGCAGGCAACCATCGCCACGACAGCAATAGCAAGCAAAAATAGACCCACCGCATCGCGAGAATTCTTGAACCACTCGCCCGCGCGCTGGTGAGTCGTCCGGGCGTGATCGGTCGGGTTCTGGCGTACGGTCATGCGCGCGATCCTTCTTGTCGGTCAAAAACGTTGTGGATAAAAAACGAGTCGCATGCGAGCGCAACGCCAGTCACTTTGCTTGCTCTCGCTTCACGCGATGGCGCTTCTCTTCACTGCGCGCCTCCGCGCCGCTTTGTCCGACATCGAAAGGAGTGTCGGGAAACGTGCGCCCGACATATCTGCCGACTTCGCCGTCTTTGCCTTCGCGCGAGTTGGCGACATGGGGATCTGACGTCACGTCAGCTTCTCGCGTATCATGGGATGCCTTCCTGTCCTTCACTTTTTCGATCAGTTGACCGGCCTTGCGCTTGGCTTGGTCAATGAATGTCATGGCATCTCCGTTCGGCGGCCCGAGGTGGGTCGAATTCCTTGATCGAGGACTACCCACGTTGGGTAGGGGCAACACATCAATCGATGCAAGAACGCTGCAGATCGCCGGTGGATCGGTCGATTTTCGGGTAACCGTGCACGGTCGAACAACGAAATTGAGGAGTAATCATGGCAAGTGGTGTCGCAACGGTCTGGCTACCAGTCGATGACATGACCCGAGCGGTCAAGTTCTACGGCCAGACGCTGGGGCTGTCGGTGAAGAGCGAAGGTGACGATTGGTCGGAGTTGGATGCCAACGGCGTCATGATCGGGCTGAACGCTCGCGAGGACACGCACAAAGGAAGCACCGGGGGAGCGGTTCTCACCTTCCAGCCCGACGGCGATCTGTTCAACGAGGTCACGCGGCTGGCGGAGGCAGGCGTCCAGTTCGTCGACGAGGTCAGCACCCACCCGTGGGGCCGTATCGCGTCGTTCAAGGATTCCGAAGGAAACGACCTGCAGCTTTTCGCGCCGCCTCCGGAGTAACTCTGAGTCGTTATCGCGCAACCGATTTGATGCTAAAGGCGGCGACCGTGCACGCGACGGTCGCCGCCCTTCGCGTTGCTAGGAGTGGTCGCGATGGTTGCTACCGGACTTGGCCGACCCGTGGGCGACCAGGTAGCCGATGGTCAGCCACGTGATGCAGCGCAGAGCTCAGCCGCACCGAAGGGATCCGGGCTGCGGTGATCATTACTGCGGCGACCGCACCGATGTAAAGGATCCGCTCGGTGGTCTCCAACGATGTCTGTGTCTCTCTGCCGCAGCCTAGATTTCGGCACGAATTAGGTTGGCCCGCAACCCTTTGGCGCGAGCTCAGGCGCTCTGAGCACGCGGCACGGATGTTTGAATGAATCAGAATGTCCAAGTATCGAGCGATTGCTCACCGGCTTCGACTTCGACCGGCACGGACTCGGCGTTGTTTGCCGCACGACAAGTCTACCCGACAACGCCGGCTGCGAGCGCAGGAGTTACGGCCAGCACGCATTCGGCCTGCTGCCAAACGGTTTCCGCTTTGGGCTGCCGGGGTATCACCTTGAACGTGAAATCCCTATGGCTAAGCGACCGAGCCGAACAGCCGTGGGCTGCAAATCAGATCGACGACGGAGCCCGGCGTGCCGACGTCATCGTAGTGGGTGCGGGCATCACCGGGCTGATGACCGCGGTCCTGCTGGCCCGCGCCGGCAAGGACGTCCTTGTTCTGGAAGCCCGCACCGTTGGCGCTTGCACCACCGGAAACACCACCGCGAAGATCAGTTTGCTTCAGGGCAGCCATCTTTCGAAAATTCTATCGAAGCATGGCGAGACAGTTTCTCGCGATTACTTGTGCGGCAATCGCGAAGGTCAGAGTTGGGTGTTGAATTACTGCGCTTCACACGACGTAGCAGTTCAACGCGAAGACGCTTATACCTATGCGCAGTCCGGCGACGGCGTCGCATCGGCCCGCGCCGAGTACGAGGCGTGCCGCGCGGTGGGGCTACCCGCTACGTGGGAAGACGATGCCGAAGTCCCGTTTCCGTATCACGGCGGCGTGCGCTTAACCGAACAGGCGCAGTTCGATCCGATGTCGTTCTTGGACGCGTTGGCCATCGAGCTTTTGCGCCACGGTGGGCGGCTGATCGAGCACACCCGCGTGCGCACGGTGTCGGGCCACGGCAAGAACATGCGCATTCACGTCGACGACGCCGTACAGCGAGAGACGGAACTCACTGCGCCACAACTGGTGCTGGCCACCGGGATTCCGATTCTCGATCGCGGCGGTTACTTCGCGCGAGTGAAGCCGAGCCGGTCGTACTGCTTTGCATTCAAAGTGCCCGGCCACATCACCCGGCCCATGATGATTTCCACCGACTCGCCATCGCGCTCAGTCCGTTACGCACCTGTCGCGGGCGGGGAGCGATTGATCGTGGGCGGCGCGAGTCACACTGTTGGCCGCGAGAAGAGCCCGTCGAAGGCCCTCGCAGAGCTGTCTTCGTGGACCCGCAAGCACTACCCGGGAGCGGAGCAGACGCATTTATGGTCGGCGCAGGACTACGCGCCGATCGACGACCTGCCATACGTCGGTCCCATCCTGCCAGGCAGCGAAAGCATCTTCATTGCAACAGGTTTCAACAAGTGGGGCATGACAAATGGTCCCGCTGCGGCGCTGGCGCTGTCGAGCCGGATCTTGGGCGGCCGGATGGACTGGTCGAGTGCATTCGCCAGCTGGAGCCCGCACGAAGTGTCGGGCCTGCGAACGGCGTTGCAATCCAATCTCCAGGTCGGGTTCAATTTGACCAAAGGTTGGGTCACCCCCGTGGTGCGCACCGGCCGTCGCAACCCCACCGACGACGAGGGCGGGGTGGTGAGCGGTCCTCCTTGGCATCTCGAAGCCAGATGTCGGGTTGCGGGCACCGAGCACCGCGTCTCGCCGGTGTGCCCGCACCTAGGGGGAATCGTGAACTGGAATGACGCCGACAAGGCTTGGGAGTGCCCGCTGCACGGATCACGTTTTGCTCCAGACGGCACGCTGCTCGAAGGCCCGGCCACCCGCGATCTAACTGCCTCGAATTAGCGCGTTAACTGCGACGGTAATGGTGCGCACCATTGAAGACGAACTCCTTGCGGCGATGGGCGAGTGCCGCGGCACCGCGGCGGCCAATCAGCTTTGTGAGGCATGCGTGAAACTGCTCGATATCGACGCGGCCGCAATTTCGCTGGTGTTCGAAGGCGCCAACATCGGCACGTTGGGAGTTAGCGGCCCAGCCGCGCGGACTTACGACGAAGAGCAGTTCACGCACGGTGAGGGACCCTGTCTCGACGCGGTGGCTCGCTGCGTCCCTATCACGGTGATGGACCTGGCTGATCCGGCTGAGAACCGTTGGCCGGCTTATGGTGCCGCGATGCTGGTCCACCAGATCCGCGCTGTGTACGCGATGCCGATTGCCGTGGCCGGCGAATACGTTGGCGCTCTTGACATTTACCACTCGCAACCCGCTGCGCTGACCGTGGAGCAGGTGGCCGGTCTGGTGGAAGCAGCCGAGCTTGCTCAAATACCAATACTGGACCTGCTCGATCAGGATTTCGATCAGGCCGCCGCCTCGCCGGGCAGCGACGCGTGGAATGAGCTCGCCACGTTGACACGTGCCGAAGTCAGCCAGGCCACCGGCGTGCTGATGGCACAACTCGATGTCGCCGCGCCCATCGCGCTCGTTCGGTTGCGCGCACACGCCTACGCCACTGGCCGCAGCGCCACTGAGGTCGCCCGCGACATCCTGCGCAACGGCCTGCGATTGGACCCCGACTAATGCGCAACCACTACCGCGCCGCCGCTGCATTCGCGCAAGAAGTCGCGACTGGCGCAGAAGGGATTCCGTCATGATCGATACACCGCGGGAAGCTCGAATTCTGAACGCGGTCGTCTCCCTTGTTGACAGCCTGCTCGATAATTTCGACATCGTTGAGCTGCTGACCGATCTCACCGAGCGCTGCGCCACACTCCTCGACGTCGAAGCGGCCGGCCTGCTGTTGGCCGATCCGCGCCAACGACTGCACCTGATGGCGGCGACCTCGCAGGGGTCGCACGAGGTGGAGTTGTTTCAGCTCCAGACCGACGAGGGCCCCTGCCTGGACTGCTTCGCCGACGGACATCCGGTCTCGGTTCCCGACCTGGCCGCCGAGCAGCAACGGTGGCCGCGATTCGCCCCCGCCGTCGCACAGGCCGGGTTCGCCTCGGTCCACGCCATACCGATGCGCGCGGCCAACACGGTGCTGGGCGCGCTGGGACTGTTCGGCACTCACGCCGGCAAACTCGATGACGCCGATCTGCTGATCGCTCAGGCCTTGGCGCATATCGCCTGTGTGGCGATTTTGCAGGAGCATGCCCCCACGCAATCGAGCGTGCTGCCGCAGCTGCGCACCGCATTGACCAGTCGCGTCGTGGTCGATCAGGCCATAGGCATCTTGAGCGAACGAGTGGGCGTTCCTGTTGAGGATGCGTTTGGGCTACTGCGACGGTACGCCCACGTCCAAGGCCAGCACCTGACCGAAGTGTCGCGCCGTCTCGTCAGCGAACCGGACGCCCGCGAACAAATCCTCGATGGAATCCGCGGCACGCTTGACTCTTGGCGCTGAAAGCTCGAAGACGACGCAGATAGACTGCGCGAGGACGTATTTCAGCGGTCGTGTTTGCTGGAACGTGCCGAGATCGGGCGGCTGCGCTTCGCGCGCCTCGTCGCTGGTTTACCGCGCCGGCTAATGGTGAATCCCGCTCCCATGCCTGTCGAAACTGTTCGCTGCCTGGTAACCGGGGCAACCGGCTACGTCGGCCGCCGGCTGGTGCCACGGTTGCTTGACGCCGGCTATCAGGTACGCGCCTTGGCCAGAGATCCCGACAAACTGGCAGCGGTGCCGTGGCGCGCGAATACCGATGTGGTCCGCGGCGATCTGGATGACCTCGATTCCTTGGTGCGCGCGTTTGACGGAATGGATGTCGTTTACTACCTGGTGCATTCGATGGGCACGTCGGGAGACTTCTCGGCCGAAGAGGATCGCTCCGCGAAAAATGTTGTAACGGCCGCCCGCTCGGCCGGGGTGCGGCGCCTGGTCTACCTCGGCGGACTACACCCGATCGACGAGCAGCTGTCCCGGCACCTGACGTCTCGAGCGTCGGTCGGCACACTGCTGCTTGATTCGGGCATCGAAACCGTCGTCCTGCAAGCGGGCGTCGTCGTGGGGTCTGGCGCAGCGTCGTTCGAGTTGGTCCGGCACCTGACGGAGGTGTTGCCCGTGATGACAACCCCGAAGTGGGTGCACAACAAAATCCAGCCGATCGCGATCAGCGACGCCTTGCACTATCTGGTCGAAGCGGCCGCAGTTGACATTCCAGAGTCGCGGCTTTGGGACATCGGTGGCCCGGACGTCCTCGAATATGCCGACATGATGCAGGTGTACGCGCAAGTGGCCGGCTTGCGCCGGCGTCGGATGCTTGTCCTGCCGCTGCTGACTCCTGCACTCGCGAGTTTGTGGGTTGGTCTGGTGACGCCGATTCCATCAGGCATGGCACGGCCGCTGGTCGAGTCGTTGCAGAGTGACGCGGTGATGAACGATCATGACATCGACACGGTAATTGCCCCGCCCGCCGGTGGTTTGACGCCGTACCGCACGGCGGTGGCCCTCGCGCTGAACCAGGTTGCGACAGCCGAGGTGGACGCGGAGCGGTCGGACGTCGCAGGCTTCAACGCTCCGTCGGAGTCGCTTCTGAGCGATCCCGTGTGGGCGGGTCCTGTGGTGTACAGCGACGACCGCACCACGTCGATCCCGGCGGGTGCTGATCAGTTGTGGAAAGTTGTTGAGTCCGCGGCAAGTCGAGACCACTGGTACTCGTTCCCGATTTCCTGGCCGACGTCACGGCGCGGTGCGGACCGTTGGACGGTGGAGGTTCGCCAGCCCGGCTCGCTGTTACGCATGCGGACGGACTTTCGCGTACCCGTCGACGCCTGGCTGGAAGTGGCGGTGTCACCGAACGGTGGTACCGAGACGCGTTATCGCCAGAGCGCAAAAGTCTTTCCGCGTGGTCTAGGGGGACGGTTGTACTGGCATCTTTTGCGGCCCGTGCACGCGCTGACACTGCGCAGAATGGCGAAAGCCATCGTGCGCGGGTCGCACATTAGGACTGGACCGGTGGCCGTCCCGGGCCATCGAGAATTGAGTTTGTAGGGGCACAATTCGGGTATTCGCCCTACGCGTTGGACACCAGCGCGCCCTCACCTTGCGCTCCCCGCGTGTTTATCCGTTAGCGATCTGGGAGTGGTGTTTTCCTTGCCAACTCAAGCCGTGGTCAGCGCATTTCGCCCCGGCTATCACTGGCAGCGCGTCAGCGGAGATGTGGGCGCTCAGGCAATGATGACGAGTGGGCGGAGGGATGCGGTGAACGATCTCAGGTACATGGAAATGCACGGCGAGCGTGTCGCGTATCGAGAAGCCGGCAATGGTGAAGCCATCGTATTGCTGCACGGCATGGCCGGTAGCTCAGAGACCTGGCGTCCGATCATTCCGCAACTGGCCGAACGGTACCGGGTGGTCGCTCCCGATCTGCTCGGTCACGGTCACTCCGCCAAGCCCCGAACCGACTATTCGCTAGGCGCCTTCGCCGCAGGGCTGCGCGATCTGCTCGACGAGTTGGGGATCAGGCGAGCCACCGTCGTTGGTCATTCGTTAGGCGGCGGGATTGCGATGCAGTTCTTGTATCAGCATCCTGAGTACTGCCGACGACTGGTACTGGTCAGCAGCGGCGGACTCGGACCCGATGTGGGCCTGATCCTCAAGTTGTTGGCGCTGCCGGGCACCGAACTCGTACTGCCCGTCATCGCGCCGAAATTTGTTCTAGCCGTTGGTAACCGGATACGTGCATGGCTGAGCGCTGTCGGCGTCGGCTCGCCCCAGACCGATCAGATGTGGGTGAGCTACAGCTCGTTGTCGGACCCAGCGACCCGCGCAGCTTTCCTGCGCACGCTGCGGTCGGTAATCGACCATCGCGGGCAATCGGTGAGTGGTCTGAACCGATTGCGGCTTCGAATGGACGTGCCGACGCTGTTGATCTGGGGCGATCGAGACACGATCATCCCCATCGAACACGGTACTGCGGCGCTCGCGATCCGGTCGGGCAGCCGGATGGAGGTGCTGCCGGGCCTTGGACACTTCGCGCACGTTCAATCACCCACCGCGGTAGTCAACGCGATCGAGAAGTTCATTAACAGCGATGCGCGGGTGAACGATCTGCCTGGTTCTGGTGCGACGCCGGGGGCTCTGTTCGAGAGCCTTGAAGCGCGTCGCAAACTCGAAGTGGCCATCGGTGTGCTGATGGGCTGGCGCGGATGCTCGCAGGATGAGGCGGTCGGCGAGCTAGCCGCTGCGGCAAAGGAAATGCAGGTCGACATGAGTGAGCTGGGACGTGCGCTCGTGGATTTTGCCAGTGGCAACGACACATCACCGTACCGCCCGGCGGTAGCTCGCCGGTGGCGCCACCTGTTGGCGCTGCGGGGATTGGACGAGAGCGGCAGCCCCGCCAAGTCGAGCCGGTCCCTTCGAATACGCTACGGCCCCGAAAACCAATCCGTCATTTGCTGACCTTTCGTCGGATCTGCTGATCGGCAGACTATTTCGATGCCGTATCGAGCTGTTGCTGGGTCGCTTTCAGCAGTTTCGACCAGGCATCCTTGAACTTCTCGACTCCTTCGTTCTCCAGCGTCAGGAACACGTCACGAAGATCGATCCCGATCGCGTCGAGGGAGGCGCACTGTTCGTGCACAACCAAAGTCTTCAGTTCGATGTCCGGGTCACTCAGCATGATCCGCGCTTCGCATCGCTGATGTTGAAACAGTCCGGCGGTGCCAATTTCACGAACAGCGCACCCACACAACCTAAGTCAGCAGACAGATCGGCCGGCATCGACAGATTTGATGACGGCCGAACTGCTGTCAATCAGTGGATTTGAGGATCCGGCGGATTGTCGGTTGCGCGGCCGCTGAAAGCGTCGCGTCACGTGATCGATCGTCGCTGAGACCATTCCCACCGTCTTGAGCACTGCAGGGCTCGGCGGAGTGAACCCGAGGAGCGTCTCTCAGCACCTTGAGCATGCCCAGCCCGCTTTTGTGGTCATGACGCGCAAAAGTCAACGCGTTCATAGGTTTTCTATCGCAAACAGTTGGAACAGCCCCCGCCGTAGCGAAACCACGGCGGGGGCTGCGAAAAGCAAAGACTGGTACTAGACGCGCCCGCGACCTGCCGCGGGTCCTGCGTCGACGACCGCGTCAGTCGAGTTGCGACGCTTCAATCCAGCCAGGCCGAACAATCCAAGCAGGCCGAACATGCCCCACTTGCCGTTGTCGTTGCTGTCATGGTGGGTGTCGCCGTTGCTGTTGTCCGCCAACGTCGTTGATGTCGACGATGAGGCGGGACCGCCGTTGACAGCGGCGTCAGCAACGCCCACTCCGCCGAACAGCAGTGCGCCGGTGGCCGAAAGTACCGCGATGGTCTTGTTCATGATTTACTCCTGTTTCAGCGCAGCGCGCTAGATCAATGGAAAGATTGGATTCGCGGACCAGTTTGTTCTAGCTCCGACGAGCAACGCACCTGAACTTTCTCGGCGCGCCGTAGGGATGTACCCGATTCGTCGGCGCGGAAACCTTTGGCCCGGCCGCGCCGACCACCCTTTCAACGCGAGGCGTGGCAACCGGCTCCTATTGGCCGCCACCGCGGGTGTCGATGACCCGTGGGGCGACGTCGGCGAGCTTCGTCTGAGTCTCCTGGGATATCTGCCGCAACATCTCGAATGCGCGTACCTCGTCGACGCCGAAGGACTGCATGATGATGCCTTTGGCTTGACCGATACGGTCTCTCGTCAACAGCGCGACCTGCATCTGCTCGCCGAGGCGTTGGGCCAGGACCGCGGTGGCCGCGTGCGCGGCGAGGATGGCGCCGGTGGTTTCGGCGTCGGTGTCCCGTGCGACCACACTATCGGTAGCAAGGGACTCGAAGTCGCCGCCCTTCTTCACTAGAAGCACTCCCGCAAGGTCGGCTCCCGGTATCAGCTCCACTGCGGCGGCAGCTACACCGTCGAGAGTCTGGGCGAGCGTACTCGGAGCTACCTATTCGCGCCGCGAGCTCATATTTCTGGCTCGAATCGGAAGGGCTCACGTGTATCGATTCTGCAGGATGCGTAAACCGCTGGGATTCAATCAGAGATAACTGGTCGACGAAGGGTGAAGCCGGGCCGCGCACATGGTGGCTAGCAGGTCACGGATGCGTCACGATCGCCATCACGTATTCATAAGAGCCGCAGCGCTTTCATAAGAAACGGGCGCAGCCGAACAGCAACTTCTGTCTCGCATTGCACAGAAACAGGGCTGTGGGCGGCTGAGGCCGCTGACCCGGGGTCCGAGAGTCGGCTTTTTCAACGAATCGCGCATCTTCGCCTGAGCTACGTTGGATTCAGGGACAAGCAGTGTTTCCCCGCTGTTAGTTGACTTCAATTCGAAGGACGCCACTGATGATGAAAATCAGTCGTATCAGCTCACGCCTCCGCACTACGGGTATCTGCGCAGGTTTCGTCGCCGGAATCGTGGCGGTCGGCATCTCAGCGTCGCCGTTGGCGCTCGCGGCACCTGACTGCAGCCCGGCCGGAGTGAACACCACCGTTTCCTCTGCGACCGGAGCTGCGCAGCAGTATCTCTCCGCGCATCCGGGCGCGAACCAGGCCGTCATGTCCGCTTACGGGCAGCCCAGGCCGCAGGCGGAGTCCGATCTGCGCAACTATTTCACCGCGCACCCCAATGAGTACTACGACCTGCGTGGCGTACTAGCACCGATCGGGGACACCGAACGGCAGTGCAACGTCACTGCACTGCCGTCGAATCTCGAATCGGCGTACCAGGAGTTCATGGCTGAATGACGATGTCCGGAACGGCCCACCTCGATAAGGCGGGCCGTTTTCGGTTGGGGCCAACCAAGTCTGTCTTGTCCCGGCGCTTTCCCACCAAATGGGGGCACTACTCGACGGCGGCAGGGACATTCTGTTCAGCAATCATTGCCAGCCGCCAGGTGCATTCCCGGTTACGCGGCGCTACCCCAAGCAATTGCACACCAGTCGGCACCCAGCGCAGTGGAATGCTGGTAGCCACTTCGCTCATCTCGACACGGCACCCGGCTCGGGGAAGATCACTCAGCCGCAATGTGATCCGCGCCGTCGCTGCAGGCCGCACCTTCGCGAGCAAAACAAGCTCCTGAGCCGGAACGCAGCTCTGCACAACGGTTTCATCATCGATCACCGCCGGCCACGTTCCGATGGAATGCAGGATGCGAGCCCCGGGGGCCGGCCACGCCAAATCCACCGCGCGGATCCGACTATTGCCAACCACCCAGCCCGAATACGTCCAACCATTGGCCAGCACCTCCCAAACCCGCTGTCGGGTAGCCGCAATGTCTCGAGTCACCGTCATGGCCACTGGGGTACCCGCGGCCGAAAAAGCAACGCATCGCGAGCCCTTTCGACGAAGTCCCTCGCACCAGCGCCGATCCCCATCTGCCGTTAGATCAGCTCCGAACAACTTTATTGTGGAAAACTAGAAGACGGCCCACAAGGGGCGTTGTCTTGAGGAGCGATCAGACCGTTCGGCCCGGTTTGCAGTTGCCAAGCGCACGCCGCATGGGACAGCGCTCGGAGTGAGGAGCATCGGCGATGACCGAGTTCGACGCCCAATCGCAGCGCGAGACGCCGATGGAGGCGGAGCTGAATCCCCGCCAGGTCGCGGCCGATGATGTCGATCTGGCGACGGGCTTGCACGGGTTGTCGGCGATGGTGTCCGCCGGGCGAAGTCTTGAGCAGGTACTGGGCGAGGTGGCGGTTTTCGCTGCGTTCGCAATCCCTGGTGCCCAAGACACCGGGGTCGGCGTAACGCTGATCAAGCCGGTCGGCACCACGATGGGTGTTCAGGCGTGGGCGGCGACCACGGCGGTAGTGCATGAGATCGACATCATGCAGTACGAACTGCTCAACGAGGGACCGTGCATCAGCTGCATGCAAACCCGCCGAGCTGCGGTCAGCGGCTCGTTGAGCGTCGACGGGCGGTGGCCACGGTTCGGCGCCCGGGTCGCCCGATTGGGAGTCGCGTCAGCGCTGGCCCTGCCGTTGCTGATCCAGGACCAAGTGGTCGGCTCCATCAACGCCTATGCCCGCGGCAAGGACGTCTTCGGCGAGCACGCGGTACGACTGGGGTCAGCATTCGCCGAGTCGGCGGCGGTGTCGGTGTACAACACCCAACTGTTGGTGGCCGCGCAAGAACGAGCCGAGAATCTGCAGCGCGCGTTGGTCAGCCGCAAAACGATCGACCAAGCGATCGGCATCATCCGGGGCCGTACCGGACTCAACGAGGACGAGGCGTTTGACCGGTTGAAGCGCATCAGCCAAACCGAGAACACCAAGCTGGCTGCCGTCGCGGAAAGGATCGTCGACGAGTCGGTACGCCGGGCTCGAAGTCGACGCAGCAGCGCAAGCGACAGCTCGGGGCACGCCTAGCCGCGCGAACTTCGTGACCGCGTCGCCGAGCGTGTGCTGTGGGCGAGATACTCCATCGCTGTACGCACCGAGGGGGCGATCGGTAGGACCGTTGCGAGTCCGCTGAGATACAGCACGCGCTCGACCTCGGGGCTGGCGACCAAAGCCCACGGTAGCCCGCTTGCGCAGCAGATGTCCTCGATGCCGACCAACATCGAAAGACCATGTGCATCAAAGAAACCGACGCCGGTCATGTCGAGCAGCAGCGCGTTACCCGCGAGGGCCGAACACACGGCATGGTCGCTGACCTGCTCGACGTTGCTGACATCGATCTCACCGCTGATGTCGACGATGGTGACCATCCGACCACGCCGAGTCCGCGACTCGCCCTCAACCCCGATCGGGACGGCGTCGAGGCGCACGGGACCACCGTCCACCGCGGTCGCGCTCGAGACGATTTTCATGGCTGTGCTCGTAACGTGTTGCACAGTCGGCAATCTGGGTGTGTTGCCGATCCGGGTGGTTGCCCGCCGGCAACCGCGGCGGCGCGATCGACAATGTGCGCCAACGCATCTGTCGGGCGTCTGCGGGCGGCGTGACTAATGCACCCGCCGCAGAATGGGGGATAGGAGATCGGCATGAGACGGCATTCGAGGTGATACGAATCAGGTCAGAAGCTGGGCGGTGTCACGAGCAATCTGTGCCGTGGGCCACGACTATGGTGACGGCACCGACCCCAGGCCGGCTGTTGTGTCCAACATCATGAGCAAACGCCCTTACCGCGCGGTTGTCAATCGCAGGCAATGGTTCAACTATCGGTGACATTTGGCTCGCGCAGGAAAGCGGCGGTGTCGTAATAGGTGCGGAACGCGTCGATGGTGTCGCCGTGCGACTCGAGGACACTGACACCGTCGTAGCTGAAGGCGGCGCCGTCGCGCAGTGTGCCTTCCGACGTCCACTCCAGAAAGGCGATGTCGTCCCCGTCGACTCGGTGCCGGAACGACGCGTCGATGTCGTCGAATACCGCGCGGTACTGCTCCCAGAACGCCCGGGCACCGTCCTTGCCTCGCTCATCGTGTGCCATCCCGACTTTGCCAAGCGTGGCGTCTTCTGCGAAAAGCTTGACGAGCGCACCGACCTCCCGCTGGTGGTGCAGCTCGTCGAGCGCGGCCACAAACTGCTGTGTCATGTCCTTCATACTTCGAGGGTTCCCCCGGCTCGCGAAGCTGACACCATCCGCCGGTATCGAATTACTTCTTGAGGGCCGCGATTTCGGCGTCGGCGGTAGCCTGGATGAGGTCGAGCAGTTCGACGTCGAGGCCCGGTGCGAACTCTTCGCGACGTTCCGGAGCGATGGTCATGGGAAAACCCTCCGGCATCACAGCGGTGCTGAGCTCAGTTCCGTCGTTCGACGGTGAGGCACCCCGGTACAACCGGTCCGCTTGGCTCTGATCGTCGGCGCTGAAGGTGTATTGGATACTCTGCAACCCGAGGTCGAGCAGCTTCTTCACTTCCGGGAACTTCTCGGCGTTCGTCTTCGGGATGGGAAGTACCGAACCCCAATCAACGCCCAGCGCTTCCAAGGCCTTCGCGAATGCGTTCTCGTGAGCCTGATCACGGACGATGAGGTAGGCGAGCGTCGAGCGTGCCGTCTTGTTGTCAGTCATCTGATAGATGCGGCACTTCTGCAGGCGCCCAGTGGATTCCAACATCAAGTTGTAGAGCAGATCGAGCACGAGGTTTCCGCTGTTGTAGACGTACGAGCCGCTCCAGGGATTGCCGGCCGCGTCCACCGGCAGTGCACCTTGGGCACCCACCAAATAGTGGTGGATGTTGCCGGTGTCCAACGCGATCTTCAACGGCGTCGCACCCTTGGCGCCAGGCGCATCCACCGAATCGGTGGGCTTGCCGGTGTACTCGGGTGAACCGTCCAGGAGCCGGGAGATGGTGGTTCCGATGAGCTCGACGTGGCTGATCTCCTCGGTGCCGACGCCGTGAAGTAAGTCCTTGAACGGCTTCGATTTGACGTCACCGCGAAAGTTCATGCTCTGGAACAGGTATTGCATCATCGTCCGCATCTCGCCGAATTGACCACCCAACCCCTCTTGCAGGGCGTTGGCGGCGGCCGGGTCAGGCTCGTCGACGACGATCTCGTTGATCAGTTGCTGGGTGTGCATATACATATCCACTCCTTTTGATCGAAACTCGTGATCGGACGCAGTGACGGACTCAAACCTGTTGTGCAACAAAGGGTGCGAGAACGATCCGTACGCGGAGGCTTGCCGGCGCCATCCGAATGAGAAACTGGGCGGTGTTACGAGCAATCCGTGCCACGGGCCGAAGAACGGCGGTGGCACCGACCCCAGGCCGGCTGCATATTCAACACATTCCAGAGAACGCCTTCACCCCCGACTTGTCAAACAGGTCCCGCGGCCGCACTCAGTTCAGGTGAAGTCAGGTCCAGTAGAGCGTTCGCGCTGCGGGCAGCGTCGACGCGAGTTCGGTCGCGAACCATGAGCGCAATTCGGACATGGTCTGCTTCGGGTACACGTATTTAGCGGAGCCGTACTTGCCGAACTTGCGCGTCCGCGCCGACTCGTCCATCTCGAGCTTGGTGTGCGGATACCAGCCGAGCAGCACGTCCTTGCTCGCGGGGGTGAAGCGGTGCGTGATGCATTCGACGGTGAGATCGAGGTCGGGGACGTCGGTGACGGCTTCGGCGACGTTTTTCAGCAGGGCTCGGTAGCCGTCGCGCCAGCCGGGGATCGGCATGATCGGCGCGATGGTCAAGCCGATGGGGTAGCCGGCGAGTGCGAGCTTGCGCAGCGCCGCGACCCGCCGCGGCAGGCGAGCGGTGCCTCCCTCGAACCGTCTGGCGATCTCGTCGGCGTTCACGGACATTCGCACGCGGGTACGGCCCGCATGTGGCAGGTCGAGGAGCGTCGCGACGTGGTCGAATTTCGTGGTGAAGCGTAAGCCGACTGGCGCGGTCCACTCATGGGTGCCGACGTGGGTGATCGTCGCCGACAGTGAGCCGGTGACGTGCTCCAGCGCCAGTGGATCGGTGTAACACGACGCCTCGAATGTGGTTCCCTCGTCGGCTCTTTCGGCCGAGGCCGAGGTAATGGTTCCGCGGCCGACATGATCGTCCATTTCCGCGAGTATCTCGGGCAGGTTCGCGTACACGCGAGTGATTGGCGGCCCGGACAGCGAACCCGCGAGATAGCAGTACTGGCAATGTGCGGGGCAGCCCTGGGCGAGGTCGATGCGCCAGTCCGCGCTCGGCGGGATCGGCTGGAGACGACGCTTGCTGGGCGGCGCGACCACCACGGCGAGCGTGCGCTTGGCGAGGGCGTAGGCGGCGCGATCGTTGTCGGCCCCTAGCGGCGGCAACCGGTCGCCGGGCAGCACCCGGATATCGGCGACACCGGCGGCCTCGCATCGCGCGACGATGCTTGCCCCGTGGGGCAATTCGAAAGCCGATCGCGTCACCAGCACGCGAGCCGGCGTCCACAGCGTTACCCGTTCTGATTCAGGCGGGAACTCCGAAGACGCTGAGAATGTGGTCGTCGTCATGATTCCGCTGTGAGCGCGCGCGTCCCCGCGAGCTGCCCCAATTCGGCCAGGTCTCGCTCGGCGTGGCTTTGGCGAAGGTAGACGGTGAGGTCCGCGACCCGCTGCGCGTGGCCGTTGTCCTGGCAGAGCGGTCCGGGTCCCAGGGCGCGGCCGGTACGTATGATGGCCTCGTCGGCCGCCCGCTCCACCACCGCCCGAACTCGACGAGCCAAGAGCTGGCCGGTTCCGTTGCGGTCCAACGGATCCCGGTCGATCTGTGCCGCAGCCACGTCAAGCATCGATTCCCCGGCCGCCAGCGCGGCGTCGACGGCTCCGAGGTGGGCGAGTGTGTGCGCATCAGCGGCCCCGTCAGCGGCACGACGGTAGAGGGGCTCGGCCACCCGTCGAGCGCCGCCGAGCCAGCAGGCGGCCACCCCGATTGCGCCGTGCCAGAAGCCAGGTCGCTCGAGGTAATCGCCGGGCTCGCCGACGGCGACCGCGGGCGCATCGGCGAACTGCACGGCGCGGGTGTCGCTGCCGGCCATCCCGATGTTGGACCATGTGCTGGGCAGCGGCGTGACGGCGCCGCCATCGATGGCGACTGCAAAGAGACCCCGACTCACGTCGTCCAGGGCGGCGGTGACGAGCGCGTGACTGCACAACCCAGCACCCGAGCACCACTGTTTGACACCGTTGAGCGTGAACGCGTCGCCCCTGCGGGTAGCGACGACCGGAGCGTCCCGGGACTCAGCCGCCCAAACACCCCACAACTGATCGGTATAGGGCGGCTTGGCGCCCAGCTCGTCGAGAATGGCGACCGCATCGAGGTGGGCTTCGGCAATCCGGCCCGCGACCACGTCCTCCTCAGTCAGCGCGGCGAGTCGCCGCCAGCGTTGGGCGGTGTGTCCCGAGCCGGGCAAGGGCAATTCAAGCCGACCGGAGCCGAGCCAATCCTGCACGAGGTGAGCTGTCATGACCGATCGCCGGACCCGAGATCCGAAAGGTAGCTGGCGAATCCACCGTCGACTCGCGACTGCGTGCGTGCCGACGTCGTGACGTTGGTCCGATGTGTCGTCATCCAGCGTATGGTGCGCGCCTTCACGCGGTTGACGAGGTCGAGGTCCTCGTGCAGCGACACCGCCGCGAAGCCGCCCGCCTGCGCGTAGGTACTTGCCCGCAGACCGAGGTTGGCACCGTGCACATGATGGTGCCCCTCGGTCAGTTCGTGCCTCTGCCGCCAAATGAGATCTACTTCTGGATCCAGTCCGGCCGGCGTGACGGTTCCGATGACGACATCGAAACCCGCGTTCGCCAAGTCGAATTGGGTGGCGAGCCAGGTTTCGGGCACCGTGCTGTCGGCGTCGGTGTTGGCAAGCCACACCTGGTGGTCGGGAATGCCTGCATCGCGAGAGCGTGCCATCGCATCGGTGGCGCCCAGATGGCGGGCCGCCCCGACTCGTCCGACGTTACTGTCAATCGAGCGGTAGCCATAGCTGGTGACCAGGGCACCGGTCCGGTCCGCACACCGATCCAGGATGACGACGGCATCGCAAGACAGACAAGGATATTCGTGCCAAAGGTGACCAATCGATGCTCGGATGCTCTCCAGGCACGATGCGATGTGGTCTTCCTCGTTGCGGGCGGGCACCACAATCGCCATGTGGCGTAGACGGCTCATTGGGTGCCTGCGCATTCCCGGTAGACCGACACCGGTTCACCCCACACCTGGATTGTCAGGTCGGCGTCTTGGTAGCCGGCCCGGCGCGGCAGGGCAAAGATCGCGGCCGCCTGGGCGTCGACGGTCGGCCCATCCAGGGGAATGTTCTCAGTCGGAGCAGACCAGTTCGCGATGAGTATCTCGCCGTGCGGGCGCAACTGCCGACGGGCCGCCCGTAGAGTGGCCAGGAGTTCGGGGCCGTCGAGAAAGTAGGCGACCTCGGAAAGCACGATCAGGTCGAACTCGCGGTCGGGAATGTCGGCGGGGGCTGCCCCGAGCAGCCATTCAACGGTATCGGGTCGTGCGCGAGCGACGTCGAGCGCCAGTTCGCTCGCGTCCATTCCGATGACCTGGTCGGCGCGCAATCGCAGCTGGGCGGAGAGTTGCCCGGTGGCGCAACCGATCTCCAAGACAGTCGGATAGTGCTGGCGGCCCAGGCAGGCGAGTGTGATTGCGAGCCGCCGCTTTTCGTATTCGGACACGTCGAGGCGCCACGGATCTGTCGCGCCGTCGCCGAGCATGGTGTCGAAGGGTGCGGCTATCTGCGCTCGCGAACGATGCGCGCCGATGTCACCCGCGACGCGTGCGGCGAGATCTCGCGGCAGCGGGACGACAACGGTTTCCATGACCCGTCGGGCTCGGACGACAACCGCGGGTCCGACGACGGGATAGCCATCGGGTGATGCGAGCTGGCTTGTATAGCAATCGATTGCGGCAGACTTCGCCGCCAGCGCCGACAGCGACGGCGCCAGCGTGCGGAGCCGGTCCCAGTCGATATCGTCGGGCTTGGCCCAGTGCCAGAGCCAGATCGGGTACTGCAGTAATGCCGCGTCACGTTCACGTGCCACGGCCTCGGCCGACGACGCGACCGCCTCGTGGTCTGAATGTCCGTCGCATTCGATCGGCGCTATAAGTAAGGTGCGTGCGTCGACGAGTTCGAGGAGCCGCTCGCCCATCTCACTCACGGCGTTGTGCAGCTTCCCGTCCGGCAGGTTCCACCAGACCGTTTTGACGTGCGAACCCAACGTCGAGATGGCGTGCTCTGCTTCGATGCGGCGCTCGGTGGAAGCGGGTCCGCGGCCGCCGTGGGTCGCGATGACGACGGTCACTGTGGCTGCGCTGCCGGCCATGTCGGCCAACGCGCCGCCCAAGGCCAGCGTCTCGTCGTCGGGATGCGGCGCCACCAGCACGACGTGGGGATA
Organism: Mycobacterium sp.; assembly: GCF_965277065.1. GTDB lineage: Bacteria > Actinomycetota > Actinomycetes > Mycobacteriales > Mycobacteriaceae > Mycobacterium. The sequence goes on along the minus strand of NZ_CBDIBT010000019.1, from coordinate 1,651,700 downwards.
CCGCTTGAGGACGGCGTCGAGACCCAGCCGCGGGACGCCGTCCCAGCGGGCGTCGAGGAGCCAGGTCGGCTCGTCGGTTCCGTTCTCCCGATGGGTAAAGGGTCGCGCGTCGGGCATCCGATCTTCTCCGGCTTCGGTCGATGTGTGGCGGATCGAGCCTGGTCGGAGTCGTCAGCCGCGACTGGGCCAGCGAGGATACGGCGGTGCGGACGAGGCACGCCGCGTGCGCGGAAAAGGCACGACTCCGGGACTTCGGCTTTGGTCACCCGCGGGGCTGGCGTGGTGAAATCCAATGCCGGGTAAATACCCGCTTCGTGGCGATCCAATCGCGGCCAGATGTCACGGTCTGCTGAATGTCAGCATGCCCTCTTCGTGGTCGAGTGCCCGCCCGAGGGCGCGCAGACCCTGATCGGGAAGCATGCCGGCGTCGCGCCAGCGCACCAGTTCGTCGCGTTGGGCATCGATTGCCGCGCGGCGCATTTCCAGAAGTGCCTCGTCGTTGGGAAAGGCGGGGACGTCGTCGGTGTCGGTTACTTCGAGCACGTCGAGTTGTTGCTGCCGAGATTTCAGCCGAGTCGAGAGTTGGGCACGGACGGTGTCGATCGCCTGTCGCTCAATCGTGCTGTCGCTCTGCTGATTCAGCGCGTCCATCCGGTCGATTGCGGCCCGGATTGCGGCGATGCCGGCCAGTTTGCGCAGCCGCGACTCGTCGGCCGGCTTGGCGCGGATACCCAGGGCACGGGCCAGGGGGGCGAACGTGAGACCTTGTCCGATCAGCGTCACCAGCACCACCACCAACGTGCAGAACAGCAGCAGGTCCCGGTAGGGGAACGGTGCACCGGTTTCGGTCACCAATGGCACCGTGAAGATTGCGGCGAGGCTCACGACTCCCCGGGTGCCGGCCCAACTCAGCACGAACACCTCGCGCCCGCTGAGTCTCTGCAAGTCGCGGTCGCGTGCTGCCCGGGTTGGGACGGAAACCGGGGAGTCATCGAGATCAGGGCCCGAAACATCACCGAGACGGGTGTGCAGCGGCCGGGGTAGCAGCTGAGTGACCAGCAACCACAGCGGGCGCATCAACAGCACCACCGCGAGGGTGGCACCCACTGCCGCCAGGATTGCCGATACCGGAAAAGCATTGAGGCCCTTGATGATTCGCGGCAGCTGCTGGCCGATGAGCAAGAACACGAAGCCTTCGAGGAGGAAGTTGGTCAGCCGCCAGACGGCACGCGTCTGCAACCGGCTCGCGCCGGACTCCGAACGCGGCAGATCGTGTCCGACGATCAAGCCGCAGACCACCACCGCCAGCACACCGGAGGTGGACACCTCCTCAGCCGAAAGATAGGCGACAAACGGTGTGGCGAGGGAAACCGCGTTGGCGGTCAAGATGTCGGATGTCCAGCGGCTGACCAGACGCCGCAGGACGGCGATTGCCGCACCCACCGCGAAGCCCCCCGCAGCGGCCAACAGGAATTGCCCAGCTGCCCACGGCGCGGAAAAGCCGCCCCCGCTGGCCGCAGCGATCGCCACGGACAGCGTGGTCAGCGCCGTCGCGTCGTTGAGCAGACCCTCGCCCTCGATCAGGGTGATGATGTTGGCCGGCAGTCCGACCTTGCGCGCGACGGCGAGCGCTGCCACCGGATCAGGGGGCGCCACCGCCGCTCCGAGTACGGTCCCGACCGCGAACGTTGCGCCGCCGACCAAGAGGGCGAACGCGACGCCGACCGAACACGCCGTCACCAGGACGAGAGCCACCGACAGGCTGATCACCGCGCGCAGGTTGCGCCGAATTTCGACGAGCGACGACTCCAACGCCGCGTAGTAGAGCAGCGGGGGCAGGATGCAGTACAGCGCGGCGTCGGGGCGAAGCTCGATGTTCGGTCCCGGCAGAAACGCATAGGCGATACCACCGAGGGCCAGCAATGCCGCGCTGGGCAACCCGGTGCGTTCAGCGATCCGATGCACCGCCACGATCACAGCGACCGCAACCAACAGCAGTACCAGACCCAAATGCAAACTCACGGCTCCATCATCCCGGCATCGCGGTGTGAGCGGCGGTCTCAGGGCGAGTTCGTGGGGTTTCCGGACGGGGCGCCGGGGTACATCCACTCCGGGCCGTGCGCTCACCGCCCCTAATAGATCAGGCACCGGAGGCGGATATGGACAACGTGGCTCGAGTGCGGCACGCGTCAATGCGGGTCGCGAAAGTGCAGCGCCGCATCTGGTTGCTCCAAACCATTTTCTGGCCCGTCGTCGCAATCGGCGGCCTCGTCACCGCTTTCGCGGTCGGTAGTTGGGCATGGCGCCGGCGTACCACGGCGGGCCGGGCGAACGATGTCGTGCTCGCGTCGACCAACGGTTCTGGCCCGACAAAGCCGGCCGAGGGGCGATTGAATAGCGCCCCTGGTGGGAATCTCTCCCGTTGATCAGCGGGCCGCCGCCGGTGGCTGGATCTCCGTCGCATCGAAGCGGGAGGAGTGCACGGGTTGCCTGACAAGACGTCCCCGCTGACGTTGGCCGAGCGAGACGAGGGCGACGCGGTCGTGCTGTCCGCCGAGGGCATCGTTGACATGGCCGCCGCTCCGGAGCTGACGGATCAGATCCGCGCGATTCTGCGCCGCCGACCAGCAGCATTGGTGGTAGACCTCAGCGGGGTCACGTTCCTGGCGACCGCCGGCATGAGCGTGCTCATGGAGGCCGACCGCAAAAGCAAGGAACTGGCCATTCCGTTTCGGGTCGTAGCCCAAGGGCCGGTGACCGTCAAGCCTATGCAACTTCTGGGTATCGACGACCTTTTGGCCATCTACCCGACCGTGCCCACCGCACTGGATGGCGTCTCGCCGACTGGCACATCTCCCGCCTAAGTTCCCCGAAAAGCTTGGCGGCCTGAGGAATTGGGGTAGCCGTTGAGTTAGCGGGCCGCGTACCGATTCTGCAGCTTTTCCAGGGTGGACTCGATCCCGGTCACATTGAACTTCGTGGCCCCGATCAAGTGGTAGTAGCCAATCGCATTTTTGATCGGGCCGGCGTCGTGGTAGTCGAACGTCTCGGTGACCCGCGTCGTCGTCGGCGAAAGTGCGTGGAACTGCCAGCGCCAGTGGTGGCCCACCGGGTGACGCCACTCAACCAACTCGTTCGGTTCGAGCGCGGTCACCGTACTGGTGATGCGATACGGCACGCCCAGCACTTTCATGTGCGTCGAAAACTTCGATCCCACCGAGAGTTCTTCAGGCATGGTGATGTTGGCCAGGACGGTCCCCGAACCGTCCAGTTCGTGGTGGCGACGTGGATCGGCCGCCATTGCGTAGAGCTCTTCGGCCGGCGCAGCCACCTCCACTGATCGCGAGATCCGGCGCGGGCCAGTGTCGACGATATTGACTGTCACGGTGTTCCTCAGCTGACCTCGATCACGACTTTGCCTCGCGCGTGGCCGATCTCGACCGCTGCGAGCGCATCCGCCGCCTCATCGAGCGGCCGGACGTCCTCCACGTGCGGGTCCAATTTATCGTCGGCGACGAGGGCCGCGACGATCTCCAGTACGCGGCCGGTCCCATCGCGTTCGATGAAGTGTCCGCCGAACTCGGCAACAGAAGGATCGCCGGCACTGATCAACTTGCTGTGGTCGGTGACCAGGCCCGCCACGGCCCGCAGGCCCTCGCCGCCGGCCAGATCGAGTATCGCGTCGACGCCGCCCGGAAGGATTTGCCTGATGCGCTCGTCCACACCGTCGCCGTAGGGCACCAAGGTGGCGCCGAGGGTTTCCACCACCGCGCGCTTGTCTTCGCTCGCGGTCCCGATGACGTTGATGCCGAAGTCCCGGGCGATCTGCGCGGCGGCGACCCCCACCCCACCGCCGACGCCGTTGATCAGAAGCGTCTGGCCTTCTTTGAGATCGAGTTGGGTGACGCCGTCGTAGGCCGTGGCGGCCGCGACGGGCAGCGTGGCGGCGTCGTTGAACGACACCTGGGGAGGCTTGTGGGCAGCGGCGCTGGCGGTGACGAGGGTGTACTCGGTGTAGCCACCCGAACCTGGCGCCACCGATCCGAAGATCTCGTCGTTCTCGGCGAAACCCTCGACGTCTCTGCCGACTTCGCGGACGACACCAGACACCTCCTGACCGAGTACGCCGGGCAGATCGCTTGCTGCGGCGGCACCGAGCATCCCGGACCGAATTTTCCAGTCGACGGGGTTCACGCCGGCGCTGCGGACTTCAACGAGAAGCTCGCCCGGCATCGGGGTGGGCATCTCGAGGTCGAGGAACTCCTGCACGTCAGGACCGCCATTGCTGCTGTATCCGAATGCTTTGACCATTCGCGACGCGTACCCGGTCGCGGGATGGGTAAACCGGGCCCTAACTCGCGACACCTTCTGCTGCGTGTTTGAGCGCGTCCAAGGTCTTACGGATGTTGGCGCGTTGGAATTCAGGGAACGTCTTACCCGAGGTGACTATCCGATCGAACACCGCGACCACCGGATCGGGCCAGGACGTCCTATCGTCGTTCCACGTTTCGGTGACCCTGGTAGTGCCAGGGGCGGTCGGCTCGAATCGATACTCCCACGATGCATTCGCGCTGCGGATCCGCGGCTTTTTCAGCCCGATCGTGTGGACCGTGAAGGCGAAGCGTCGGCCCGGGTCGGCGGCGGTGACCGTGCACCGAGTGATCCAGGCGGCCCGGCCGCGCTTGTTGCGACCCTCGAACGTCATGCCCACGAACGCGGATCCGTCTTCCGCCGGGTTCAAGATCGTCGCTCCGCGGTTCTCCGGACTCCAGTCCGGCATCCGGGTGGGGTCGCTGATCAGCCGGTAGAGCTGGTCTGCGTCCGCATCGATGTCGACGGTGTCGGACACCGTCAGGATTCGAGCCATGCCAAAGCCTCCCTGTCGGATGTTGGTCGGAAGGGTACCCGGGGCGCCACAAAAGCCTATCGCGCGGCTTGTTGGGACGGCCTGAACATCAACGACGAGCTTCGATGCAGCTCCGACTCTGTCCAATGGCCATGCGCCGCATAGTCATTCGGGCGGATACATCCAAATCAGCTCTGTGATGTCAGTGACGCCAAACAGCAGGATGTTGTCGGTGTCGCGCATGAACAGGGTTTCGGATATCACGCTGCGGACCGGAAAGCCTTCGGCGTGAAGCCAGTCGACCATGGCATTGCCGGCGGTGCGCAGCGTGGTGACGCAGTCCTCTGGCGGCGTTGACCAATGGACGTCCATCAGGGCAGGCAGACCGTACCCGGTCAGCGTGACACCGGGCCCGTGGCCCAGCATTCTGGCGAACGCGGGGTTGTGGTAGCCAACGATGCCGTCGAGTCCGGTGCCGAGCATGGGCACCGGCAAACGGTCCAGCAGAGCCGACGCGGGAAGGGCACAGAGGTACTGGTCCGCACCGCTCGCCTGGGCTCGGCGGCGCCGATCGTTGCTGCGCACCTCGGGGGTCGCGCACTCGGCGTGGCTGTCGCCACTGCTGCGGGCGTTACTGAGCGCAGTGGGCTGGGACGAGGAATTCGCGGAAAAGTCAGGTGAAGTGGCCAATCGGGACCCCGGGTTCGAGACGATCACCGTGCGCGTCGAGTTTCGGCGTCCGATGCGCCTCAAGTCCACGGCTATGCCACGGCGGCGGAACTCGTACCCGATCCAGCTTGCTTTTCGAGCCAACCTGAATTTACTTGATCCGGGCCATGCGCGGGAAGAGAGGCCTTTCGCAGGCGATCAGACATGGAGGACGGACCCCATCCTGCGTGAGGTTTGATCCGAACCACTTAGCGGAATCGCGGACCGCTGCCGGGTAAGGACGCGTTGAGTGGGTATTCATAGCATTTGAATTGCGGCGACGAGGAGAGGTGAATCGGCGTGACGGAGTTTGATGCTCAGGCTCAGCGCCGGCCGCCTGCGGAGTCGGAGCTGAATCCCGAGCAGGCCGCCGCCGACGACATGGATCTGGCGAAAGGCATGCACGGGTTGTCGGCGATGGTTTCGGCCGGGCGGAGCCTCGAAGTTGTGCTGCGCGAAGTGGCACAGTTCGCGTCGCGAGCGATCCCTGGTGTTGACGGTGCCGGCGTTGGTGTGACGCTGATCAAACCGGTTGGGGCCACCATGGGGATTCAGGCGTGGGCGGCGACCACGGCGGTGGTGCGCGAGATCGACATCATGCAGTACGAATTGCTCAACGAGGGGCCGTGCATCAGCTGCATGCAAGTCCGCCGGGCGGTGGTCAGTGGTTCGCTGGGCGCCGATGAGCGATGGTCGCGGTTCGGCGCCCGGGTCGCCCGCTTGGGGGTTGCGTCAGCGCTGGCCTTGCCGCTTTTGATCGACGGGCAGGTGGTGGGCTCGATCAACGTGTACGCCCGCGGCAAGGACGTGTTCGGCGAGCATGCGGTGCGGTTGGGGTCGGCGTTTGCGCAGCCGGCAGCGGTGTCGGTGTACAACACTCAGTTGCTGGTAGCGGCACAAGAACGAGCCGAAAATCTGCAGCGCGCGCTGGTCAGCCGCAAAACGATCGATCAGGCGATCGGCATCATCCGGGGCCGTACCGGAATCAGCGACGACGAGGCGTTCGACCGGTTGAAGCGCATCAGCCAGACCGAGAACACGAAGCTGGCTGCAGTCGCTGCACGGATCGTCGAGGAGTCGGTACGACGGGCCCAGAGTCGGCGAAGCAGCCCAATTGCCGACTCAGAGCACGCCTAACCATCGGTCATTCGCGATCGTTGCGAGGTCGAGGTCGAGTTCGGTCGGATCGGAGTCTCGTCGAATCGAGTGGGCCGATAGTGCTTGAGAAGTGACAACGGTGTCGGCGACGGGATGTCGCGCGCCGCTGGTCATCGCGATTGGTCTGACGTTCGTTCTCGAGTCGGCGGTAGATCGTGCACGCTTCGCGGATGGGCGGCCAGGAAGGAGATGTAAGCGAAATACTGCATCGCCGCGTGAATTGAGTTCGCCATAGGCAAGGCGTCGGCTTGTCCGCTGACCCGCAACACGCGCTCGACTGCGCTGCTCGCCACCAGAATCCACGGCAAATCGAGCCCGCGACAGGCTTTTTCAACGGCGTTGAGCAATGAAATACCCTGCACAGCAAAAAACTCCACATCACGCGTGTCAAGAAGTAGGGCGTCGCCCATCAGCGCCGAGCGGACGGCGAATGCGGTGACGTGGTCGATGTCGCTGGCGTCGATCTCTCCGCGAAAGCTCACCACCGTGACCGGCTGGCCACGCCCAGGCCGGCTGCGTTTTCAGCAGTCTCTCGGAAACGCCCCCGCGTACCACTTGTCAAACGCTGGTGTGAGATCGGCAGGTACCTCGCTGAGACCGATCTGCCGGCAGGTGAGCCATCTCATGCGTCACGCATTGGACACGCTAGGAGGCAGTTTCTTACGGTTCAAAGCGTGACGGATGAGCGCGCATGGACAGGCCACACCCGTGGCTCGGCGGCCTACGGACGGCTGCTCGCGGCGCTGTTCTGCGCTGGCATCGCGACTTTCGCCCAGCTGTACTCGCCCCAAGCCGTATTGCCGCTGATCTCAGCGGATTTGAATGTCGGCGCGGCCAGCGCCGCGCTGACGATCTCGGCGTCGACGGTGGGTCTCGCGATCGGCGTCATCCCGTGGTCTGCGCTGGCCGACCGCATCGGCCGGGTGAAAGCGATCTCGATTTCCGTGACCGCCGCCACCCTGGTGGGAGTGTTGGTGCCCTTCGCCCCGACGTTCGTGCTGCTGCTCGTCGGACGCTTTGTCGAGGGCTTGATGGTCGGCGGCGTGCCGGCTATAGCGGTGGCGTACCTGACGGAAGAAGTAGATCCCGTGCACGCCGCACGGGCGGCCGGGATATTCGTCGGCGGCACGACGATAGGCGGACTGCTTGGCCGCCTCGTGTCCAGCCCGATTGCGGAGGTGGCCGGTTGGCGCGTCGGCGTCTTCACCGTCGCGGTGATCTGCGGGATCGCGGCCATGGGTTTCGTCAGGCTGGCGCCCGATCCGCGCGGATTCACGCCTGTGCTGCGTCACAACGCGAATCCTGAAGGCAGCCTTGGCCATCGGCTCGCCGCAAACTTGCGCTCACCGCGGCAGTTGGTGCTGTTCGGGCAAGGATTCCTGCTGATGGGTGGATTCGTAGCGCTGTACAACTTCCTCGGTTTTTATCTGACACGCGCGCCGTTTCACCTGGCCCCCTCTGTCGTGAGCCTGATGTTCCTCGCGTATCTGGCCGGCACCTGGGCGTCGTCGCGGGCGGGTGCCGAGGTCACCCGCTTCGGTCGCAAACGAGTGCTCCTCATGTCGGTGGCGATCATGCTGCTAGGTATCGCAATGACGTTGAGCAGCAATGTGATTGCGGTCCTGATCGGTCTGGTGGTGGCCACCGCTGGGTTCTTCGGCGCACACTCCACCGCATCCGGCTGGACCGGCCAAGCGGCACCGCTAGGAAAAGCCCAAGCTTCATCGCTGTACAACCTGTTCTATTACGGCGGCTCTAGCGCCGTCGGATGGTTGGGCGGCGTGGCCTTCGATGCCTACGGCTGGACGGCGGTTGCCGCGACGATCGCGGCGTGTGTCGGCGCCGCTGCGGCGCTCGCCGCCCTGTTCCTGCACGACAGCTAGGCGCCCGATACTGTCGAGGCAACACAACCACGTCCGACCAGCTCAAGGGCTAGAGGTGCTCCAGCAAGCGATCGACAATGCCATATCCGCGAGCACCGACGTCGACTGGGCGATTTCCATTCGCGATGCGTCGGGCCGCGAGTTGGCCGACAGCAACGCCGACCGTGCGATGAAGACGGCGAGCGTCGGCAAGGTTCTTCTGCTCATCGAGGTCGCCCGACAGCGTGACGCGGGTGAGCTCAGCGGCGCCACCATGCTGCGTCGGGAGCCCGACCTCATGATCGCTGATTCCGGTCTCTGGCAACATCTTCAGGTCGACAGCCTGTCGGTGGATGACCTCTGCGTCCTGATCGCCAGCGTCAGCGACAACCTGGCGACAAATGTCGTCCTCAAGAAGGTCGGCCTTCCGGCACTTCGCGAACTGAGCGAATCTCTCGGATTGGTCCACTCGGGGTTACTCGACTACGTGCGTAATCACCGCGGCCCGGATAATCCGTCGACGCTGTCGACCGGGTCAGCGTCGGAGTTGTCGCGCCTGATGGGTCAGCTCTCGCGCGACGAGCTGATTTCTCCCGTCGTGTCAGAACAGGTGAACACCTGGCTGGCAACAGGAATGGACCTGTCCATGGTCGCGTCTGCTTTCGGCCTCGACCCGCTGGCGCACGTGCCGACCGATCGAAACATCTTGATTAGGAACAAAACTGGCTCAGATCCAGGCGTTAGGGCTGATGTCGGGACCATCCAGCAAGCCACCGGGCGATACTCCTACGCTGTCATTGCCAACTGGGATGCCGCGAATGCGGAGCCCCTCGAGGTGGTGCTGGCCGGAATGAACAGCATCGGCGCGATACTGAGGTCGGCCGCCGAAAGTGAATAGACGTGGAATTGCGGTCGAATCAGGACGCGCCAAAGCGGCCCCCCGTCTATTCTGCAGACCTGAAGTTGCACAGCTACGCGTCAATTCATTCGAGAAAGCGAACCCAGATGACCCCTCGTCGCGCGCTCACCAGACTGGCCTTTCTCGCGATGGCCGGTTCCGCATTGATGGGTAGCACCGGAATTGCGAATGCCATCACTCCGCAAGACAATGCATATCTCGCGAAGCTCAGTGCGGTCGGGCTGACGTGGCCTCCTACCACCGAAGAGGCGCTCATCGGTGAGGCACACCTCATCTGCTACGACCTCACGTGGGGTTGGCAGCCCCAGCAGATCGCCGACGACATTCACGACCACCTGAACAAGAGGGGCGTCACGTTACTAGATGTCGGCACGATGGTTGACGCGGCGCACAAGACTTACTGCCCCGGAAACGTCTGCGACGCCCCCACTCTGTGCACCTAATTCAGGTGCGCAGCTCGCAAATCACCACCGGAATTTCACGGTCGGTCCGCTGCTGATAGCCGGCGTAGCCCTTATATGCGGCAACGATCTTCGGCCATAGCTCGGCCCTTTCCGCGGCGTCGGCTGTCCGCGCGTGAATCGTGTGGCGTTCGCCATAAATCACCAACTCGGCGTCGGGACGCGATTGGAGATTTCGGTACCAGTCAGGGTGGCGATCGTCGCCGCCCTTCGACGCGACGAGCACCACGCGGTGGGCGTCGTGCACCGGTGCGGTCAGATAACAGGACCGAGGAAGCCCTGATTTGCGGCCCGTCGTGTGCAGCTCCACCGCTGGCATCCCAAACGGGTTGGACAGCAATCGGTTACCGCTGAGTTTCAGGATCAGCCGGTGGCCCTGGTTCATCAGTTTGGCGGAGGCGTCCGCGAGGGTGTTGCGGTTCATGGCCACGCTTTCTCGAAGGGTTGTCACTCAGTTTTCAACGGTACCCCCGCGTCGCGAAAGACCTCCCGTATCGCATCGAACATCGTCCGCTGCCCGTGGCGCGCAGCGTCGAGGTAGCGCCGTGACAGCGCACTGTGTTGCCATTCGAACTCGAAAGGATGGTGCTCGGGAGTCCCGAATCCGCCCCGCAGGCAGTCAGCCAACGCGTCGAGATTGCGACCGAAGTATCCGCCGGGGCCGTTGACAGCTGACCCGATCTCACGGTAGAAGTCCTTGACGGACTTGATCTTTCGGCCATCTATGCGGTAGACCACCGGCCGGCTTTCGGCGGGCTCTCGCGTCATCGTTGCCTTCCCGCGTCAGTGATCAGACAAAACGAGTCGTAGTGGTCGCCGGTGTAGAAGTACTGACTCGGATCGGCCAACGGTGTTCCACCGGTCACGATGCGTCGCACAGACCGGTCTCGGGCACGCGGCGTGATCACGGTGTACTCGTGGTAGTACCCCGTGTGCTGTTTGGGCAGATGGCCCTCGTGGTTGGTGAACACCTCGCCGTCACTGCGCGGGAACGGAAACGGACCGCCCGCGTGGATGCGTCGCACAGTGTCGACCACCTCGCGCGGCAGAGTGGTCATCGGGCAAATTGATTCGCCGACTCCGCCAGCGGTGGCCGGTGCCGGCTCTGGGTGATCCGTCCGCGTCAGCATCCATCCGCCGACGACGACGATCAGCGCACACAGCGCGACGACTGCGAGCCCGCGTCGATTCACCTGCACCCCCTCGCTGCTGCACCGGCCTACCGCGGCACCTGCCGAAATGTACTCCAGCACGTGCGCCTTTCGGGCCCGCCGAATCGTCGGGCAAGATAAGCGGGGAGATCGAGGCGTTCCCGCCCGTCCCCGTCGCTTGATTGTCGATCCGGAGGTGTTCTCGAGTGGGTGCCACATTCAATGACGCCAAAGAAGACCTCAAACGGCGCTCGCTCGACGCGATGGAGCAACATTTCGGCGACAGCGCGTGGACGCTGCGGCAGAAACTGGCACTGACTTGCCGTGCCTTGTTCGACGCGGGACACGACTCGGGACTCGCCGGGCAGATCACCGCTCGGGCGGAGCAGCCCGGCACTTTCTACACCCAGCAACTCGGCCTGGGGTTCGACGAAATCACCGACGCCAACCTGCTTCTGGTCGACGAGGACCTCAACGTCGTTTCCGGTGATGGTATGGCCAACCCCGCCAACCGCTTTCACTCGTGGATCTATCGCGCCCGCCCCGATGTGCAATGCATTGTGCATACGCATGCGTTTCACGTTGCCGCGCTATCGATGCTCGAAGTGCCGCTGGTGGTTTCCCACATGGACACCACACCCCTGTACGACGACTGCGCATTTCTGCCGGCCTGGCCCGGCGTCCCGGTAGGCAATGAAGAAGGCGAGATCATCAGCGCCGCACTGGGCCAGAAGAAAGCGGTACTGCTGGCACACCACGGACAGGTCATCGCCGGGGCGAGCGTCGAAGAGGCTTGCTCGCTGGCGGTGCTGATCGAACGCGGCGCCAAACTGCAACTGGCCGCGATGGCCGCCGGCACGATCAAGCCACTGCCCGAAGAACTCGCTCGCGAGGCCCACGACTGGGCTCTGACTGCCAAACGCAGCCAGGCCAACTTCGCCTACTACGCGCGACGCGCCCTCGCGCGTCACCCCGACGCTCTCTCCGAATAGCGCCGCTTCGCCCACCGAGGAGACCATCGTGACGCCGGCAATCCATGGCATCATCGCCTACCCAATCACGCCGTTCGGCTCCGATGGCAACGTGGAGACTGCCACGCTGAGCGCTCTCGTCGAAAAGCTGTTCGCCGCAGGGGTTCACGCCGTCGCGCCGCTCGGCAGCACCGGCGAAGCGCGTATCTCACCGAAGCCGCCCTGGTCAGCTGAAGCGCACACCCAGCGTTGCCATGCCGAAGATCTTCTTGCCTTCGGCTTTCGCGGTCACGATGACGACACCCGATCGGGTCTCCGGGTCCAAAGACTTTATTCTGCCGCCGAATTCGATGTCGCAACCTTCTCTGGCCGACACGATCGCCGGAGCCGACAGCCGCACCGCGTAGCGGGTGACTGCGCCGGGGTCGCCCGTCCAGGTCGAGGCGAACCCGGCGCCCAAACCCATCGTGAGCATCCCGTGGGCGATCACGTCGGGCAGGTTGGCCAGCCTGGCGATGCCCTCGTCCCAGTGAATCGGATTGGCGTCGCCAGCCACACCGGCGTAGTTGACCAGGTCGCCGCGCGTCAGTCGGGCGTGGCGCGCCGGTAGTTCGTCGCCGACCTTCACGTCGTTGAACGACGCCGTCCCCGGTGTGCGGGTGAGGCCTTCATCGGCAAACCGGACCTCGCCGTCGGGCCGCACCGTCTTTTCGTAGTCGTGTTCGCCGATCCCGAAGATGTCGACGTCGTGCATCATCGCGTTCTGCACGGCACTCTTGATCGCCGGATCCACGTCCGCGGCGGTGACGCCGACGACGGTGGTGTGCAAGGTGTGCACTCGCTCGCCGGCCGCGTCGGTGAACGTATTGGTCACGGTGATCAGGTCCCGGCCGGCCATCCGGCGCACCGACGTCAGCTCGACGTCGACCGTCAGTTCGTCGCCCGCGACGATCGGGCGGTGCTGCTCGAACAACTCCTCGGTCTGCATATAGGTGTCGTAGCCGACGACGATCTGCTCGAACATCCTGCGATTACAGGTCATGCCGGGCGTCGAGGTGAATGTCAGCGGGGCGATCAGATCCGGGTAACCCAGCTGCGCGGCCGCGTCGACGTCCCAGTGAGCGGGGTGATAGTCCTGCACCGCGCGGGCGTACTCGCGGAGCTTCTCGCGGCCGACGAGGTACGTGCCGTCCATCTCGTAGTGATGGCCGATCCGCGCCTCTAGTACCGACGAATCTGCTGGTGCAGTCATGACTTGCTCAACTTTTCTACCGACTTGTTCGCTGAAGCCGACCGAATGACATTAACGCGCGGGTAGAGCAGCACCTAAAGCGTGGGCGACGAATTCGGGGATTAATACTGCTCAGGGGCCTTGGCTTGCCCGCAGTAGCATGTTTCTGTGCCCACAAACTCTGAGGAGCCCGCCGCGCGGCGACAGGGGCGTGGGGCAGATACGCGAGCACGCATCGTTCGAGCGGCTGCCGAATTGATGTACGTCAAAGGGGTGGCAGCCACCAGCGTGGAGGAGATTCTCGCTGCCAGCACGGCGGGTAAATCGCAGTTTTATCAGCATTTCAACAGCAAAGATGAACTGGTTCAGGACGTCATTGCCTTGCGTGCCGAAGAAATCCTGACGAAGCAGACGCTGCGACTGGGGAAGCTCGACTCCTTTCGCGGCCTCCAGCAATGGCGGAATGCGATCGTCCAGAGCAACGCCCTGCGCCGCGGCGCCTGGGGCTGCACGCTCGGATCGCTGGCGGGCGAACTTTCAGATGTCAATGACGCGGCCCGGGTAGCGCTGGCAAAGCATTTCGACGAATGGGAGCAGTTGCTGGCCGATGCCTTCGTGCGGATGCGTCAGAGCGGAGTACTGCGTGACGACGCCGACGCCCATCTGCTGGCAATCGGGGTGATGGCAGCGCTCCAAGGCGGCTACCTGCTGGCTCAAACCGCACACGACTCGCGGCCGATGGAAGTCGCGTTGGACATGGCCATCGATCACGTCCGCACCTTCGAGGTGGGCCCCGATCTATCGGCGTGACTCCGCCTACCGGTCGACGCGTAAACACGTTGCATGCCTGATTTTGACGCAATTGTACTGCTCCGTACATATACACTGTTAACAGCTTCGCTCAAGCCCGTATCTGTCTATCTGTATGTACTTGACAGTACAAGGACGGGGACAGACACTCATGACGTTGCTCGCATCGCGATCAACGAGGAAGGTATGGCTTGGTCATCGCCATCGCACGGTTCGCCGCAATGAAGTTCACTACCGCTCTCTTGTTGGCGGTCGAACCTTGGTCGCCCAAACTGTCCGTGTTCGGCCGGCGCACTGGCCGTCTCTTTTTCTAAACACCTTGTCGTTCATGCTCACCACGCCTGGCATCGGATAAGCGTCGGCCGCGGATTTTCCGTCCTGTCGGCAATCGGGGAGTTTCTAGTGAAAGATATTGCGCTGCTTGGTCTGTCAGATCGGGCGCTAAGACAAGCGTGCCTGCTTCATCCTGAAGGCGAGTTCGACGGCTTCCGCCAGCCGAACGGGTCCCTGCGTCGCACCGATCAGTTTGCTGATCTTTTCGGTGTCGATCGTCTGACCGCCAGCGCCCCAACTGCCCTCGGGTATCTCGATGACGACAACGTGAAGACGCATCAGCCACGACGGCGCGATGGTGATGTTCTCGCGCTGCATGACGCTGCCGTCGTCTCCCAGAATGTCGACGAATGCTTTTTGCGGTTCCTATTTCCCTCCGCGTGACGGATGTGTCGTGGGCCTGCCCGGGGCCGCGGGCAGAAGATATGGCCATTCGGTGGCAAATCGCGCTGGGTCGGGACGGATTCCGGTGCTCAGTGGAGCGTTGACTAGCAGGGTCAGCATGACGTCCATAACGTTGTCGTTCAGCGCTCGTCCGTTGAACCCCGCGAAGTCAAACGATGCGGCAGTACCCAATTCGTAAGGCAGGGAGAAGGATCCGAACAGCTCAGCAACTCGGCGCGCGTATGCTGACGGATCGGTGGCGGCGCCGCTGGCGGTCACATAACGGGTGACAGTGTCGACGGTACTCGAGACGAAGGCGGCTTCGTCTTCCGGCGGCGCAGCGCGGTTGAACTGTTCACGCAGCTCGTCGTCGCGCAGAAAGATGTGAGTGAACAAGGGCAAGCCCCACCGTGAGACCTGCTGGTCGGGTGCATGGCCGTGCAACGTCACCGTCGCCCACATATCCACACGCGGTGTCTGCGAGATCAGGTCGGTGGGTACCTCCACAACGATCGCGGCAACGGTGCGTTCGCGAAAGTAGTTGACGTGGTTGTCGAAGCTTGTTGGCCGATACTCACCGCGCTGCAGAGCGCCCTTGAACGCGTTGAGCGCGGCGGCGTCCCCGGCGAAAGGATCGTGAACGACGCCAGCGAAGGCCCGCACCCCGTCAGTGCCGGACGCGGACGCGCCAACAACTCCCGACGCCAGCACGTCACCGGCCTGACCGTGGCTGGCCTGCACGACTCGGCGCACGGTGAATGTTTGGACTGTGCCGTCGTCGGCGTTGCTCGAGCTGGCGAATTCAGCTGCGAAAGAGACGTTTTGATGTCTGTCGAGGTCGGTGTCGAAGTTAAATGTGTAGATCGCCTCGCCGCGGAAAGGCATGGCCGTCTCCGGTGTTGCCGCAGGATTCACGGTCAAGGCCATCACGGTCGTATCCGCTCCGCCGGCAAAGACGTACACATCGCACAAGTTCAGCCGAGGGTCTTCGCGACCCGTCGGACTGTCGAAGTGATGCGACACGTCGAAGCCCTTTCTCCGTCAGAGAACGCATGATGCGATGTACTACCAAGTACAGCATCGGAGCGTCCGGGTTGACAGTATTGCGGTTAAAGGCGGCCAGCTGCCGACTCGTCTGACAACATAATGTACCCGATGGTACATTTTGCGGCTTGCCGCGGACGGCTGGCCGCTCGGCAAACCGTTCTTCAACGGAAGTGAGGCCGACGTCGCTCGGCCCGTCGGACTAGCGCCCCGTGGCAGCGCCATCCGCGAAAGTGTAACTAGCGGTGGCGCGTCTCGAGAGATGCGCTGCTGGTTGCACTCTCGCGGCAATGCCTGCCTGATGGTGCGCGGCGCGGGCCAGGTCGACCAAGTTTTGGTTCGCGCGGACTCACCGCGCGAACCATCCCGCCTCAGTGCCGGCTGCGGCCTGGCAGACAATCAGGGCGTGACGAATCGCATCCAATCGCTCCTGAACGTTCGGTATCCCGTCGTCCAGGCGCCGATGACCTACATCGCCAGGGCCGAACTGGCCGCCGCTGTCTCCGAAGGCGGCGGTCTGGGGATGATCGAGACCCTGACCCCCGAAGGCCGCACCGACCTGCGCCGGGTGCGTGAGTTGACCAACCGTCCGGTCGCGGCGAATTTGATGATCCAAGGCTGGAAGCGCGATCCGTCGATCGTCGACGAACTGGTGGCCGCCGAGGTTCACCACGTCTTCACCTCCGCCGGCGATCCGGCTCTGTTCACGACCCGGCTGCACGATGCCGGCATGACCGTCATCCATGTCATCGGATCGCTGAAGGGTGCGATGAAGGCCGTTGACGCGGGCGTCGACGCCCTGGTGGTTGAGGGCGTGGAGGGCGGCGGGTTCAAGTCGGCCCTGGGTGCGTCGACATTGGTCCTGCTTCCCCTTGTCGCCGACAAAGTCGATCTGCCGATCATCGCGGCGGGCGGGATCTGCGACGCCCGGTCCGCCGCGGCGGCAGTCGTCTTGGGCGCCGAGGGTGTGCAGATGGGCACCCGCATGCTCGCCAGTCACGAAGCCTCCGTGCACGCCAACTTCAAGAACGAAATCATCGCGGCCGGCGATGACGGCACCGTGATGCTGGACCTGCCCGGCAACCCGACGATGCGGGTGCTGCGGACCGGGTTGGCGGCGCGCGCTGCTGCCGCCGAGCCCGGGTTACAGCTGCTCGGCCGGATCACCGATCTGTACTTCGATGGCGACATGGACGCCAGCGTCGCGAACACCGGTCAGGTGTCCTCGCGGATCATCGACCTGCAGCCGGTGTCGCAGATCGTCGAGCAGACGTGGTCGCAGATCGAGAAAGCCTTGAGCGACAGCCGATCCCGCCTGGACTTAGTGGGCGGCGAACCACTCGAGTAGCAGGTCGGCCAGCTTGTCGGGCTCTTCATCGGGAATCCAGTGCGAAACTCCAGGCATGATCTCGAACCGGTATTCCCCGTCCACATATCGGGCGGTGTTGTGGGCTGATTTGGGCATCAGCGCGGTGTCCCCATCGCTCCACACGTAAAGCGTTGGCACGGAGACTTTTTGGTTGATCGCGCGCGGACTGGACAGCGGCATCGCACGGTACCAGTTTATCGCGGCGGTCAGGGCTCCCGGTTCGCGCATCGCCTGCGCATCCCGCGCGGCCGCCGCCGGCGCCTGCCCGGCCTGCTGCAGCAGCTTGGACATCATGGCGCCGTTGCGCCACTTCATCGACCACTCCGGCACGCGCGGCAACTGGAAGAAATACATGTACCACGACGCCAGACCTTGACGACTGTTGGCGAACGACTTGATGAAGGCCGCAGGGTGCGGCACGGAGACCGGCGACACCGTCTTGAGCCGTTCGTGCATCTCCGCGGCCGCGGCCCACGCCACCGCGGCGCCCCAGTCGTGTCCGACCAGGTGCACCTGCTGCGCTCCGCTGGCGTCGATGAGTGCGCCGAGGTCGCCGACAAGTTCGGGTATGCGGTAGTCGCGGCGACGCGGCGGGCGGGCGCCCGATGAGTAGCCCCGCTGGTTGGGCGCCAGACAGCGGTAGCCCTGCGCGGTCAGGCGGTCTATGACGACGTCCCAGCTGTCGTTGTGTTGGGGGAAGCCGTGCAGCAACACAACGACGGGCCCGTCAGCGGGCCCGGCGTCGCGCACGTCGAAGGTCAGCCCGTTGTGGCGGTAGTGGTCCATTCGTCAAGAGTGCATGGGCGTTCGGAGACGTTGTACGCCGGGTCCGATGTCGTCACAAGACACTGACTCGCTACGGCCGGATGAAAGCCGTTCAACTCGGTGCGCGGCCCAATCTGTGAACTCGGCTCTAAACTCACGGCTGCGATGGATACTCACTCGGTGGGTACGGGGTCCAACCCAGGGTTCAGCTCAACGGGAAAGTCGTTGCCGCCCGACGACTGTCGTGAGCGGTTGATCGACGCGGCCTTGGAACTCTTCACGCGCCAGGGGTATGACGCCACCACCGCCGACCAGATCGCAGCCAGGGCCGCCGTATCGGATGCTGATTTCGCCAAATATTTCGTAGCGAAGGAGGCCGTCCTCATGTCGATCGTCGACGACATGGCGCAGGCAACGGCCGCCGCATTGAGAAACACGGCACGAGGCGGCGACCCGGAGCGCGCGTTGCTGAGCGCCACCGCTGTTTCGGTGACCGCAATCGTCGAAGGCCGGGGTGCTGTGCCGCTCGATCACCTTCTCGCCATGGCTCGGATCGTGAGCACAACGCGGAATTTGCACCGGACCGTTTCGGCCGCCCGGAGGCGAGTACTGACTGCGCCTCTCGCCGACTGGATGGGAGTCGATCCGACGAACCGTCGGCTTCAGCGCGCCCTGACTATGTGGTCGGCCGTCACCGCCAGCACCTACGTCACTGCCTTGGAGATGCCGGAAGATTATACGTCGCAAGGCGATAAACGGCTGCGGCAGCGGATGATGGCGTACCTGTCCGAAAGCTTTGGCGCTGTGATGGGGGTCGACCCGCAGAGTCCGGAGTGAGAGTCGGCCCTGTTCACGCCTCAGGCGGGACTTGCCGCGGCTGGTACAACAGTGCACGAACCAGCGGTCGCGGCCCGACAGAGCGAAGCATCTGACTGGCCGGGCGGACCCGGACCCGCTTCGGCCACCAGAACCAGCGTCCCATCACCGTCATGATCGACGGCGTGATCAGCGATCGGACGACGAAGGTGTCGAACAGCAGGCCGATGCCGATCGTCGTGCCGAATTGGCCGATCGCCCGAAGATCGCTGGTGATCATCGTGCCCATCGTGGCGGCGAACACGACGCCGGCGGCGGTCACCACCGGACCGGTGACACCCATGCCGCGGATGAGTCCCGTTTTGAGGCCGGCGCCGATCTCCTCCTCGATTCGGGACACCAGCATCAGGTTGTAGTCGGATCCCACCGCCAACAGCACGATCAATGCGAATTCGGTTGCCACCCAGTGCAACTGGAAGTTACCGAGGTGCTGCCAGATCAGTGTCGAGAACCCGAAGGCGGCCCCCAGCGACATCACGATCGTGCCGACGATGACGCCCGCAGCGACCAATGCTCGGGTGACGATCACCATGATGATGAAGATGAGCACGATCGAGGCGACCCCGGCGATCATCAGGTCGTACTTGGCGCCGTTGGCGATGTCGTAAAACGTTGCGGCCGTGCCGCCGAGGTAGATGTCGGCGTTCTCCAACGAGGTGAGCTTCAGCGCCTCCTTGGCCGCTTGACGCTCCTGCGGAACGGACGCGATTCCCTCGGCCGTCGCCGGGTCCACTGCGTGGGTGATGATGAAGCGGGCGGCCTTGCCGTCCGGCGACACCATCAAGCTCAGCCCGAACTGGAAGTCGGAGTTCTGGAAGATCTCGGGCGGCAGGTAGAACAGGCTCTCCACCCGAGAGTTGTTGAACGACTTGCCCATCACGGCGTTCGTATCGGTCAGACGATCGAACTGATCGATCAGACTGTCGAACGAGCTGTAGATGGTCAGCGTCGTATCGCGGATCGCTTTGGAGACAGCGATATTCTGCGGAATGATCGCCAGCAGTTCGTGGGTGGAGGCGGACGTGTGGGTGAGATCGCCGGCGAGATTGTGGATCTGCTCGGCGAGCTGATCGATGCCGTCGAGGGAGTCAAACAGCGACCGCATGGCAAAGCAGATCGGGATGTCATAGCAGTGCTTCTCGAAGTAGAAATAGCTGCGAATCGGCCGGTAAAAATCGTCGAAATTAGCGATATTGTCCCGGATGTCGTCGGTAATGGCCGCCGTCTTCGCCGCCGTTTTCGCGCTGTCGTCCGCGGCGTCGGCAAGCTCCTTGGTCACCTCGTACTGGCGCTCCAGCAGGGAAATCTGGGTGTCGAGGTAACCGACGATTTTCTTGATATCGGCGGTGCGATCCTTCAGGTAGCTGAGGTTGTCGCGGATCGGCGCGGTCTGCACACTGAGCTGGAACGGAATGGATCCGTCTTCGATCGGTGGGCCAAGCGGTCTGGTGATGCTCTGCACCCGTTCGATACCGGGCACCCGGAAGATGGCGCCGGCAATCTTGTCCAGGACCAGCATGTCGGTGGGATTGCGCAGATCGTGGTCCGATTCGACCATCAGCAGGTCCGGGTTCAGCCGGGCCTGGGTGAAGTGTCGGTCGGCGGCGTTGTACGCCTGCACTGATGAAGCGGAGTCCGGCAGGTAATACAGGTCGTTGTAGCGCGGAGTGAAGCCCATCAACCCCAGGGCGCCGACGGTCGCCAGGATGACCGAGATGGCGAGGATGGGTGCCGGCCACCGCACAATGGCTGTCGCCAGACGGCGCCACCGGGTGTAGTTGAACTCGCGCTTTGGGTCGAAAAGGCCGAAGCCGCTGGCGAACGCGATCAGCGCCGGCGTCAGGGTCACTCCAGCGGTCACTACGACCAGCAGACCCACTGCGCAGGGAACCGCAAGCGAACTGAAGTAGGGCAGCCGAGTGGCTTTCAGACAGAACAGCGCCCCGACAATCGTCAGACCCGAGCCCAGCACCACTTTGCTGACACCGGCGAACATGTCGTAGTAGGCGGCTTCGTGGTCCAGCCCCCGTTCGCGGCCCTCCTGGTAGCGGCCGACCATGAATATCGCGTAGTCGGTACCCGCCGCGATGGCCAGTGCCGTCAGCAGGTTGACGGCGAAAGTCGACAGCCCCATGATGCCGGTGTCGCCCAGCAGCGCCACCACGCCTCGGCTGGCGGCCAGTCCGACGAACAGGATGACCATCGTCAGTAGCACGGTGCCGATGGACCGGTAAACGAACATCAGCATGACCGCGATGATGATGATGGTGATGATCGTCATCTTGGCCAGGCTCGCGTTGCCGACCACGATCGTGTCGTCGGTCAGGGCCCCCTGACCGGCGACGAAAGCCTTCACCCCCGGTGGCGGCTTCGAATCCTCCACGATCGTGCGAACCGAATCCACCGACTTGTCGCCGACGGCTCCGCCCTGGTCGCCCTTCAGGTTGACCTGGACGTAGGCGGCCTTGTGATCGTAGCTCTCGACGCCCGAGGACGTGAATCGCTGCCCCCAGAAATTCAGCGCGTGCTCGACGTGATCCGTATCCTGCTTGAGCTTTGCGACCAGATCGTCGTAATACCGGTGCGCGTCCGGGCCGAGAGGCTTGTCACCGACCAGGGTCACCAGGACGAGGTTGTCGGAGTCGTACTCGTTGAATTTGTCTCCGATGTGCTTCATTCCGGTCACCGACGGCGCGTCGGACGGCGAGAGCGGCACCGAGACTTCCTCGGCAACCTTCTCCAGCTGCGGGACGAAGACGTTGACGCCGACCGCCAACAGCACCCAGATGATGACGATCGGCAGCCCCAATATGCGGATGGAGCGGGCCAGTCGCGGTTTGTGCTCAACTTCGGTGCGCTGCGTGACGGGGATCTGGTCTGTGTCGCTCGTCTCTTCGCTCACGCGGACTTGTCCAAGCAGGAAACCTGCGCGTTCCGGGTGTTGGCCTGCTGCTGATCGACCAGCTTGCCGTCGACGGTGATCCGGCAGCCGAGGGACGGGCTGTCACCTTGGGCGATGACATAGGCGAAGATGCCGGGCATCGCGGCGACGATCGTCGTCGACCACGGCAGCGTCGTGAAGCTGGCCTTCTGCGGTAGTGACTCCGCGTCCATCCAGTTCACAACCCCGGTTGTCCCGGGCGGTCCCAGGATTTCGTAGATGGCGGTTTTGGGGGCGTACGGCGGGGTCGCATCCCGGGGGTCAGGCTTGGGCAGACCGGGCCCGGGAAAGACGCCGTTGAGTCGCATCACAGCGACGCCCCCGATTATCAATGCCAAGACCACGACCAGCGGAACCCATGCCAGTTTGAGAATCCTCAACGCCGTGACCTCCGACTTCGCATAGGAATCCTCGGTAGGCTGATATTAAGACAAATCCTGGTGCGCGCCACCGCAGGCCGAACGCCCTCATGACGGGGTTCATTCCCGTGGTGCATCGCGTTGAAGCCGCGTCGCCCGCCCCGGGCCGCAGGCGTACAGACCGTGGCGCCGATATGCCTGACCGTGGCCTGCTGGTCGCCGACCCGGTCGGAATGGTCGCGCATCGCGTTGGCAACGGCTGTGGGGCGAGAAGCGATCGCCGCTGAATTACTTTGGCAAGGTATGTAATTCGCTGTGGCCGATGATGCTTCCTATTGCACGCCAGGCGTTTCCGGAGCCGATTGATCGTTAGTGAACGTCGTGAAAAAAGCCCCGATTGGCGGCCACGGCGCGTAATCTGAAGAGCATGGCTATCGGGATCAAAGCCAAGATCAAGATCAAGACCTGCGTGCATTGCGGCCACCGGTTCGAAGCGCACGACCAACAGCGCGACCTGTCTGATCCGTATTGGCTACCAGCCGCATCGAACTACTGCTCGCCTGATTGCAGCGACCGCTACCACCTCGAGATGGTGCATTGCTGTTCAACCCACATGAAGGAAAAGGCTCGGCGCGAAGCCGCCAGGGCGACGCGATAATCGGCGCTTTCTTCACATAGTTACGCTCGCCACCATTGGCGGCGGATTGCTCATTGGGTGGAGCATGAGAATTTGTGCGCAAGTACGACATTCAGACAAGCGAATCGGGGAGCTAAAAGTCGGTCCTTCCGGCCAGCGAGATGCTTTGGTCAGTGGATTCGAGGCCGTTTGGTTGCGCGCGTAGCTCAGAGATCCGAGTGCGATCGCGCAGCCGGTAATTTAAGAAAATGTTTTTTCGGTGTGACTGTCGTGCCCGAACCTCTTAATCTGCATTGAGCAGCACTAGTGGTAATGCTGCCGATTGAAGACCGTGGGGCAGATGGACACTCAACTCAGCGCGCCCATCGCCGGGCGAACTGAGGACGCGTCCGGCAATTCAGGCATGTCACTGGGATCCGATGCTGAACAGCGCTACCAGTGGCTTCTCGACCACAGCCCGGTGGGTATCTGCGTCCACGTCGACGGGCGCTATGTCTACGTCAACCAGGCGTTGGTACGGAGTTTGGCGGCTGAATCGGCCGATCAACTCTTGGGGCGCCGCGTCGCGGATTTCCTGCATCCGGATTCGCAGGCTGCGGTGCGTGACTACGTCGAGGCGCGCCGGTACGAAGGCGACGCGACGCCGGCTCTGGAAATCACCGTTCTTCCGCTGGACGGATCGACTCTCACCGTCGAGGCGCTCGGTATTCGCACGCGGTGGCAGGGCAAGCCGGCCCACAAGGTGATCTTTCGGGCTCTCAGCGCGCAGAAGGCCGTCGAGGCTGGTCTGCGTTTTCAAGCGGCGCTGGTCACTCATGTCAGCGATGCCGTCATCGCCACCACCGCCCACGGCGAGATCACCAGTTGGAATCCGGCGGCCGAGGCCATCTACGGCAGCTCGGCCGCGCGCGCGTTGGGGCTTCCGGTCGGCGAGGTGGTCGGCGCCGCCCTGGATCCGGCGCGCATCGCCGCCTGCGGGGGAGTCGAACACGCTATTCACCGTGCCGCCGACGGTTCCGCGCTGACCATGCGGGTGTCGGTGTCACCGATGAGCGACGGGTATGTCGTGCTGTGCGCCGACCAAACCGCGCTCCGGCGCGCAGAGCAGCACTTCCAGACGGTGGTGCGCTCTTTGGAAGAAGGCGTGGTTGTCAGCAGCGCCGGCGGAGGCGTGGAATTCGTGAACCCCGCCGCGCTGCGAATCATGGGAGTACCGGAGAACGGTATCGATGCCGTCGAGTTCGCCAAGCTGGCGACGGTGTCGATCTACGACGGTGACGGCGCACTCCTGAGCCGCGACCAGAGACCCGTATTGGAAACGCTCACCGCCAGCCCCCGCCACGGCGCCGTCTACGGCGTCGACCGACTCTCCGACGGCCAGCGGATATGGGTGTCGGTGAACTGGTCGCTGCTGGACCCCACTGATCCCGTCCGTTCGTCGGTGCTGGTTTCGTTCGTCGACATCACCGAAAGCCACAACGCCCACCAGCGGCTGCTGCACCAGGCAAACCACGATCTGCTGACCGGGTTGCCCAACCGCGCACGTGTGCTCGAGGTGATGACCGACTCCATCGGAGCCGCTCAGCGTTTGAGCGCAGTGCTTTTCATCGATTTCGACAACTTCAAAGCGATCAACGATGCGTTGGGCCATCACGCCGGTGACACCGTCCTGCAGATCGCGGCGCAGCGCCTTGATGCCGCGTTGCGTACCGAAGACGTGGTCGGACGGGTCGGTGGCGACGAGTTCGTGGCGCTGCTGGCCGCACGCCTACAACCCGCAGAGGTGGACCACCTGGCCAGGCAGCTGCACGCGGCCCTGTCAGAGCCCATCGCCGTCGATCGCCAAAATGGTTCGGCTGCAGCACGTTACGTTTGGATCAGCGCCAGCATTGGCCTGGTTACCGTGCGTCCCGACGACAGTCGCAGTGCCGAGGACATTCTCCGCGACGCGGACCTGGCGATGTACCAGGCCAAGAGAACGGGGCAGGCAATGACCCGCTACGTCCCGACCACTGCTCGCAAGCCGCTCCGTCGGGCGGCCATCGACCGACTGCGGGCTCGCGGTCGCCGGAGTACCGATACGTGAGCGCCTACCGTGCGGCGTTGGCCGCGTCGGTCAAATCTGCAGTGGCAGAACGTAATTGGGCAGCAGAATGTAATGCGTCCGGGAAGCCGACCCGGGTGTAGGCGACGCCGCGCAAGGTGTGCACGCGGAGGTCGAGGCCGTAGCGATCGATGCCGGTACACACCGCGGTCTCGGTGTCGGGATACCCACCGAACGCCCGGGCCATCGACACGAGCGCGTCGGCGTGATCGGCGTTGAGGTGTGCGATGGCGCGTGCCGCCGCGGGCGTCACCGGATCCGATTCGGCGGCAAGGTAATTCGCGCCGGTAGCCGAGTCCATCCGGCCGTATCCACCCACCCAGCGCACCCGATCGACCCCGAGCACCCACAGGGTGAAGTCGCTGTACTCGATGTAGAACCGCGCACCGGGAACCGCCTCCAGATACGCCGCTCGCGCAGCGTCCCGGTCCGCGCCGACGGGCGACACGACAACGCCGGCCAGCGTGATCCTGGCGGTCGCCAGCGGGTCGACGTCGCTGCTCGCCGCCACAATCGACACGCTGGCACGCGGGTCGTTGGCCAGGTTGCGGCCGTGCTCGGCAAGATTGGACACACACAGCACCGGCGCGCCGCCCATCAGTCCGTAGGCCACCAGCGACGCCCAGGGATCGCCGTCGGCGGTCAGGGTGGCCAGCGTTGCCGCGTTGGCGCCGGCCGCGATGGTACGAGCCTGCTCCGCCGCCGACGGCTGCGCGGCAATGGACACCGGCTGCAGCGGCGGCGGGACCGAAGGCGCGTCTCCGACATCGCCGTGATCGCGAATCACCACAGTCCGCAGCCTACGGAATAAGGCCGCCGGTCGGCGCAGTTGCACTGCGCGCTGTCAAAAAACTTGGCGGGCAGTCGGGTGCGGGAGGAAGCGTCGATGCGTTTAGGTGTGTTCACATTTTTCAATGCCTCCGGCATCGGCCCGGTCGACCTGGCAGTCGCACTCGAGACGCGCGGGTTCGGATCGCTGTTCGTCGCCGAGCATTCCCACATCCCGGCCGACACGAAGACTCCGTATCCAATGGGCGGCCCGATTCCGCCGCAGTATTACCGAACGCTGGATCCGTTTGTGTCGTTGACTGCTGCGGCGGTGGCCACCGAGTCACTGCTCGTCGGCACTGGCATCGCACTGGTCACGCAACGCGACCCGATCCACACGGCCAAAGAAGTCGCCTCCCTGGATCTTGTGTCGCAGGGCCGCTTCCTGTTCGGTGTGGGCGTGGGCTGGTTGCGCGAGGAGATCGCCAACCACGGTGTCGACCCGCGGGTGCGTGGTCGAGTCATGGACGAGCGGCTGCGTGCCATGATCGAGATCTGGACCAAGGAAAAGGCCGAGTTCCACGGCGAGTTCGTCGACTTCGACCCCATCTACAGTTGGCCCAAGCCGCTGACGAAGCCGCACACACCGCTCTACGTCGGCGGTGGTCCGGCGAACTTCTCCCGCATCGCCGACCTCGGCGCCGGCTGGTTGTCGCTGAGTCCTTCTGCCGATGCGCTCGCCAGTGACCTGGCGAAGCTACGCGAGATCGCCGAGCCCGACGTGCCGGTGATCGCCTCCCACGTCGGGAAGGTGACGGCCGCCGTCCTGGCGGGCTACCGCGATCTCGGTATCGACCACGTCACCGTCGAGTTGCCGACTCTGCCTCGCGACGAGTCGCTCCGTCACCTCGACGCGCTGCACAGGGAATATGCCAAGCTGACCTAACTTTTCGAATTCCGGGCCACTCCGTGATATGATTAACTAGACTAAGTAAATTGTTCACGCAGAAGGTGCTGGTGAAAATGGCTCGTACGGACAGGGACTCGTGGGATCTGGCATCCAGTGTCGGCGCGACCGCAACCGCAGTCGCAGCTTCACGAGCAATGGCCTCGCGAAACCCCGATGCGCTGTTGAACGACCCGTGGGCGGACCCGCTGGTCCGCGCGGTTGGCATCGACACCTTCGTCAAACTGATCGATGGACAGATCGAGCACGGTGACGATCCGTTGCTCAATCGCCGCGCGATGAACGAGCAGATCACCGTGCGCACCCGATTCTTCGACGACTTCTTCGTGCAGGCAACTGAGGCGGGGATTCGCCAGGCCGTGATCCTGGCGTCGGGTTTGGACACCCGGGCCTACCGCCTGCCGTGGCCGAGTGGCACGAATGTCTTCGAAATCGATCAACCCCAGGTCATCGAGTTCAAGACGCGCACGCTTGCTGACCTCGGTGCCGCACCGACCGCTCAACGGACCACGGTCGCCATCGACTTGCGCGAAGGCTGGCCGGCGGCACTGCGCGAAGCCGGATTCGACCCGCAGCAACCGACCGCCTGGAGCGCCGAAGGTCTGCTGGTGTACTTGCCGCCGGCGGCCCAGGACCGCTTGTTCGACAACATCGTTGCCCTCTCGGCCCCCGGTAGCCGGATCGCCACCGAACACATGGACATGCGTAATGTTCCCGCGGATTGGGCCGAGCGACTCACCGAGCGTTCGAAACGGATCGGCTCGAATATCAACCTGGCCGAACTGTTCTACACCGGCGACCGCAACCCGGCCGCCGACTATCTCGGAGCGCACGGCTGGCGAACGGACATCAAGACGACCGAACAGGCCTACGCCGCCCACGGTTTCGAAGTGCCCGACGACGAGCTGGCATCCTTCGGTAGTGGATCTGGTTACCTGACAGCCGCTTTGGGCTAACAGCCGCGACGGATATCATCCAGCGATGACCGTCGAGGAATTCGTCCACTCGCACCGGGCCACCGGCCCGCTCAAGCTGCGGGTTTTCGGTTCGCCGGGTCCGTCCGGTACGGCACCGCGGTGCTGCCCCTGCACCGCGGTGCTGCCCCTGCACGGGGCGCGTGGCGGGGCTCGCTCTGAAAATGCGGCAGTACTCGATGTTTCGCTGACAGGATAGGCAGATGCCGTTCGCACCGGTCAATGGCCAGAGGTTGTTCTTCGAGGACGGCGGCGGCGACAAGCCGGTCGTCGTCTTCAGCCACGGCAACCTGATGAACCGGTGGATGTGGGCCCCACAGATCGAGGCTCTACGCACCGAGTTTCGTTGTCTCGTATGGGATGAGCGCCTCCACGGACTCACCGAAGACGACCATGGCTTGTACTCCTACTGGGACTCGGCCACCGATCTGCTGGGCTTGATGGATCATCTCGATATCGACCGCGCAGCCTTGGTCGGACATTCGCAGGGCGGATTCTTGTCGCTTCGCGCAGCCCTGCTCGCACCCGAGCGGACCACGGCGCTGGTCCTGATCGATACCTCAGGGGCGGCTTGGCCGCCGGAGGCGTTAGCTCAAATGCAGGGCATCAGTGAAGGATTCCGCACCGGCGGCCCGGATGCGGTCGCCGCGGGTCTCCTCGACATGCTGCTCAGCGACCCGGAAATTCACGACGACTGGCTTCGGTCCTGGCGTCAGCAGCCCAATGATCGACTGGCAGATGCGGTCAAGGTGCTGATGGGTGTCGACGACATCGCCGCGCGTCTCGGTGAAATCTCTCAGCCGGTGTTGGTCGTGCACGGCGAGGCCGACGAGCCGGTGCCTGTGCAGCTCGGGCGCATGCTCCGAGATGCCCTGCCACATGCCGTCGACCTGGTGGTGGTGCCAGGCGCCGGTCACACGCCAAGTCTGACACATGCCGATCAGGTCAATCCGGCCCTGGCGGCGTTTCTACGCCAATATGCTTGAGCCATAGCGGATTCGGGTCAGTGGCGCAGCGTGTTCAGCCTGTCCTCCACCTGGAGCGCCCGCAGAGTTTGCGCTGCCGTCTCGTAGCCCTTCACCACGCCCTCCAACCGCGCGGTGGAGCCGTCGAAGCACGCCCAGTCGAAGACGGCCTGGCAGACATGGTCAGCCAGGTTCCGCAAGATCCCGTCTCGAGGAGGGTTGTCGATGACCCTGATCGCGGCCGCACACAGCGCGCCCTTGTCGACGTCATCGATCCGTAAAGCCTGGTGAGCCAGCGACATGAGTTCGCGGGCATTGTCACCCTCGAAATCCATAAAACTCCTTGCCCATCATCGATTCTCGACCCTGTGCTGTCGATCGGCCGAACGGTAAAGGTAGCTGAGCAACGGGCACGTACCGGCCACGGTGAGGTCACAGAGCTACATCGGAACTCGCTCGCCACGAAGCGCACAGTCGTACGGTAACGCCATGCCTGACGATGTCGCGGAGCTGGAATCGGTCGGTGCATGGCAGTTTTTCCAGGACATGCTGCGCGATATGACCACCGTCGTCACTGAGGATGCCGAATCCGAACGCGAGTTACTCGAGGGCCTGCGGGTTGAGATGGCGCTGCGCGACAGCGGCGCGGTCCCGGACAATCGCATCATCGACGTCAAGTTCACCGACTTCATGAACGATCCCTGGGCCACTATCGGCGGGATCTATCAAGCGTTGGGCCGAGAGCTACGCCCAGATACCATGCAGCGGATGCGTGATTTCCTGGCAGCCCACCCGTCCGACGGTGGCCACGGTCGCTACACCTGGTCAGACACCGCCCTTGACGCCGGCGAGGTCTGCGAACGGGTGCGCCGGTACCGGGACCGGTACGACATCCCCATCGAGCAACTGCGATGAACGCGACCGAATGGATTGCCGAGAACGACAACTTGACCAGCCGGCGTGGCCACCGGATCGCTTACCGACGGCGCGGCGCAGGTCCCACTGCCCTTCTGCTGCACGGGTTTCCGACCTGGTCCTACGACTACGCCGAGATGGCGGCCGACTTGGCCGCCGACCACGATGTGATCACCCTGGATTTCCTCGGCTACGGCGCCTCGGACAAACTCGACCACTACGAGTATTCGGTGGCCGAATCCGCGGACACCGTCGAGGATCTCGTCGCGCATCTCGGGCTCACATCGGTGCGGCTGGTGGTCCACGACTACGGCGGAATCGTCGGTCAGGAACTTCTCGATCGCGCCAACCACGCTCAGCTGCCCTTCGGCATCGATGACGTCACCATGCTGAACTGCGGGATCGTCTACAGCGCCTATCGGCCGACCTGGATGCAGAAATTGCTGATCCTGCCGGTGGTCGGAAAGCTGTTGGCCGGCCGGGTCAGCGCCGGCCGGGTCCGCTCCGCGCTCGACGCGGTGCGCGGAACGCCGCTCAGCGACTCCGAATTCGACGACCTGTGGCTCGGCATGTCGAAAGACAACGGGCACAAGCTATCTCACCTATTGATCAAGTACAACGCCGAGCGGGCGATCCACCATCAGCGATGGGAGTCGGCGCTCGCCGACTGGACGCGCCCGCTTCATCTGGTGTGGGGACTAGACGACCCCGTGTCGGGCAGTCACGTTCTCGAGCAGGCGGTGAAAGTGTTGTCACGCGCAGTGGTCACGAAACTACCTGGGGTGGGCCACTACCCGTCGTCCGAAGCGCCGCACGCGGTGGCTGCGGCGGTGCGAGGCGCTCGCTGACGGGCCGCGCCGGCTTAGTCTCCGCGGTCTGCATGACAGCCAAATTAGCACGCATAGACAGAGTGGTCTGTTCGCGAGCGTGCTATTCAGCGGCAACGATTCTGGCGATCTGCTCAGCGACAGCCGTGCGGATCTCGTTGTCATCGAGATCCTGCAGCCCGAACGCCACCCGCAGAGTCGGCCCCATCAACCCCCATCCGACCTGGAGGGCCATGCCGTGCGCGGCCAGTAGTCGCGCCGTCCGATCATCGCTGTGATCGGGGCGTACCTGTTGAAGAAACGCCTCCATGCCCGGGAAGCGTTGCTGCAGTTCCTCGACGGGGAAGCCGTCGAGGGCCGAGCGCACCATGACGCGTGCCTGGAATTCGTAGGCGGATTCCAATTGCGGTTGCGAGGCCCCGGATGTCCGAAGGGCCGCGGCGCTGTCGGCGAGATGCTGCAGCGTCGCCGCCAGAAGTTGGCGCTTACTACCGAAGTGACGATGCAGCAGGCCGTGATTGACGCCGGCCCGGGCAGCGACCTCTCGAATCGAGGTTGCCGCCGGGCCCTTTTCGGCGAACAACTGGCTGGCCGCCTCGAGGACGGCCGCGCTGACCTTGTCTTTGCCCATTGGCTTCGCCGTGGTCGAAACCGTTGCCTCCGCTGTAGCCATCTGTGTACATTAGCTGACAACAGCCGGTGTAGTCAGCCGCCTACGCTTGAATGTCGACGAAGGAGCAGGGATGAGCAGTGACCTACGTGTGGTGCAGCTGGGCGAGAACATCGGGGCACGTGTCGACGGGGTGCGTCTGGGTGCTGTGCATGCCGAGACCGCGGCGGCGATCAATCACGCCCTGGTCACTCACAAGGTGATCTTCTTTCGCGGGCAGGATCACCTCGACGACGACGCGCACTATGAGTTCGCAGAAAGCCTGGGCGTTCCCACGACGCCACATCCGACGCTGAAGTTCGAGGGGAGCCGGGTGATGCGGTTGGAGTCCATCGCCGGTGGTGGCGCCAACCAGTGGCACACCGATGTCACGTTCGTCGACCGCCCACCGAAAGCGTCCATCTTGCGTGCGGTCGAGCTACCGCCCTGCGGCGGCACGACGACATGGGCTTCCACCGTTGCCGCCTACCAACAGCTTCCCCAGCCGCTAAAAGAGCTCGCGGAAAACCTGTGGGCCGTGCACAACAACGCATTTGACTACGCCCAGATCGACCCGGCCAAGCTGGCAGCGGTGACAGCCGACCCCGAGGCGATCGGGAAATACGCGTCCCAGTTTCACTCGACGCATTACGAGACGCAACACCCGGTGGTCCGGGTGCACCCGGAGTCAGGCGAAAAGTCGCTGCTGCTGGGCTCATTCGCCAAGTCCTTCGTCGGACTCAACGGCTCGGAGTTCCAGTCGCTGTACCGGATCTTCCAAGATCGGATCACCTGGCTGGAGAACACGATTCGGTGGAACTGGGAACTCGGCGATGTCGCAATCTGGGACAATCGCGCGACGCAGCACTACGCCGTCTCCGATTACGGCAATCAGCGCCGTGCGGTGCATCGCATCACGCTCGCCGGCGACATTCCGGTTAGTGTCAGCGGCGAGCGCAGCCGGGTGGTCTCCGGCGACGCCAGCGAGTATTCGATCGTCGACACTCCCAAACCGCTGGTCGCCTAGCGGTGACGCCGAGAGTGCAACTAGCGAAACGTTTCCCGAGAAGAGCTGCCGCTAGTTGCACTCTCGCGAGTCACCCGACGGATGGGAGGATGACTATCCATTTTCACCACCGGTTCCACCGTCAACGCCGATGGCGGATTCAATCAGGTCTGACGGCGGCAACTGCTACTGGGCAAGCAGATTCACGATGCCGGTGAACACCGCCGGCATGGCCACCGCGGCCGGCACGATGCGTGACCGGGCCGGCGCGAAGGCGCTGGCCTGCAGCAGAGCGGCGGTCAGCATCCGATAGCGCCGGGTCAGCTGACGCCACCGCCGGTCGTAATCGCCCGGTCGGCCGGCGAGGGCGCAATCCACCAGCGCTTCGGCCGCGCCGAACGCCAGCCCGAGGCCCTCGCCGGTGAGCGCGTCTACATAGCCGGCGGCGTCGCCGACCAGCAGCACGCGTCCTGCCGTGCGGCTGGAAACCTTCTGCCGCAGTGGGCCGGCCGCACGATCGGGTTCGTGGGGTTGGCCGTCGATCCGCGCACGCAGCGCGGGGAACTCCTCGAGGTGAGTGTCGAATCCGCCCCGGCTCGAGCTGAGCAGCGCGACACCCACGCAGTCGTCCGCGACCGGTGTCACGTACGCCTCGGCGCCGGCCGCCCAGTGCACCTCGACATGGTCGGTCCACGGTGCGATCTGCACGTGCCGGCGGATGCCCCAGCGCCGCGGGCCGGGACTGGTCTGTTCCAAGCCCAGCGACCGGCGGATGGGGGAGTGCAACCCGTCGGCCGCGGCCAGGTAGCGCGCGTTCCACCGCCCGGCGCGAACTCCGTTGGCGTCCTGGCTTATTCCGCGGATCTCGTCATGGACGATGTCGACGCCGGCTTCGACTGCCGCGTCGATCAGTGCACTGTGCAGCACGGTTCGGCGCACGCCGCGGCCGGTGCCGCGTTTGAACTTCGCGTCGACCTGGCGATCACCATCCCGGTAGCTGATGCCGCGGATCGGTTTACCGAGCGGATACACCTCGAGCCCCTGCAAATGGCGCAGCGTATGCGGCATCAGGCCTTCACCGCACGCTTTGCCGATCGGCCCCCGGCGCCGTTCGGCGACGACCACGTCCAGCCCGGCCCGGGCACCGTGAATCGCGGTGGCCAGCCCCGCCGGTCCGCCACCGACCACCAGGAGGTCGATCACGCGAGGCTCGCCAACGCGGCGTTCTCGACCCGGACCCGGGTCCTGAGTAGCCACGCGTTGAGCAACGAAAAGACAAGCGCGGTCAGCCATGCGGTGTGCACCAGCGGCAGTGCCACACCCTCGGTGATCACGGCGACGTAGTTTGGATGGGGTATCAGCCGGTACGGGCCACCGGTGACGCGACTGGCGCCCGGGATGACGATCACGCGGGTGTTCCACTGGTAGTCCAGCATGGTGATGCACCACCAGCGCAACACCTGCGCTGCCAGCACCAGCGCGAACATTGGCCAGCCAAGAGCTGGAATGAAGTTGCGGTGCAATGCGATTGGCTCGACGAGACAGCCGACCAGCAGGCTGAAGTGCAGCGCCACCATGGCCGGGTAGTGGCTGGCGCCGAACTCGATGCCGCCATGTGCCTTGCTGACGGCGCGATTTCGTTCGGCGACACGGACTTCGAAGAGCCGTTCGATGGCCACCGCGCCGACCAGCAGTGCATACCAGGTCATCGCGGGGTCACCGCCACCGCAGCATGACGAGCTCGGAGCAGAAGCCGGGCCCCATGGCCAGCATGACACCCGGGCTACCGGCCGGCGGCTGCTTGGCGATCGTGTCACGGAAGACGTGCAGCACCGACGACGACGACAGGTTGCCCACCTCGGCCAATGAGCGCCACGTCAATTCCAGTGCGTCGTCGGGTAACCCGAGCGAGGACACGATTGCCTCGATGACCTTGGGGCCGCCCGGATGACTCACCCATGCACCGACGTCGGCGATGTCCACCCCGTAGGTGGACAGCAAACCCGCGACATCGTCGGCCAAATATTGTTCAACGACGTTGGCCACATCCGGGGAGAGGATGAGGCCGAAACCGGTGGGGCCGATCTTCCAGCCCATGGTGTCCCGCGAGTCGGGGTAGAGGTGGCTGCGCGAACCGAGCACCTCCGGACCGCGAGCGCCGATCTGCTCGGCACGGCGTTTACCGACGGCGACAACCGCGGCGGCACCATCGCCGAACAGCGAGCTACCCACCAGGGAAGCCAGCGAGGGTGTCATCGCGGGAAAGGTGAGCGAGCATAGTTCGACGGACAGCAGCACCGCGACGTCGTCGGGCGCACCACGCAGATAGTCGTTGAGCCGTCCGACTCCGGCGGCACCAGCG
The DNA here is from genome assembly GCF_965277065.1 of Mycobacterium sp. GTDB lineage: Bacteria > Actinomycetota > Actinomycetes > Mycobacteriales > Mycobacteriaceae > Mycobacterium. Next base: position 1,617,338 of record NZ_CBDIBT010000019.1, on the reverse strand, counting down.
ACGCACCCCAGGCCGAACATCGGAACCCGTCGTACATCGGGGCGAAGGCCCAGCCGCGTGGCGATGCGGGCCTCCAGCGACGGCACCGCGAGGCCGGTGACGGTGGTTGACATCACCACGTCGACGTCCTCGGGCAGCAACCCGGCCTCGTCGAGCGCGGCGGACATTGCCGCACAACCGAGCTCGACCGCGTTCTCGATCCAGATGTCATTCGCGCGGCCGAAGTCGGTCAGCGAGGCGTACTGCTCGAGCGGCTGAACCAGGTAACGACTGTCGACTTTGGAACTTGCATGGAACTTACGCAGCAGATCCGCGTGATCCTTGAACGCCGGCAGCGCGGCGAGCATCTCGGTGATTTCGCTCTGCTCATAGCGATGCTCAGGCAGAGCGCCCTGCACGCCGGCTATGACGCTGCCGGCTTTGTGGGCCCCAAATTCGTTGCCGCTCAGACGTGCGCTCATTTTTTGCCCCTCCGTGGACGACGTGGTGTGTCGGCAACACTGCCGTTTCTGAAGCTGGGAGCTGTCGCTGCAACTGTGCTGCGACAGCCGGACTTTCGCTGATTAGTTTCTTGCTCTGCACCGCGATCATGGGATCGCCGATCCTGTCCTTTTCAACAACCGATGACTTTTGTCAACGATTGATGACTTGAACCTACGCGTGGCGGTGGAGTTAGTCAACGGCTGATGACATAAAGTTGGTCGAACATGACGAACCGACCGCGCAATGCTGCGCAGACCAGGGCGGACATCCTGGACTCCGCACGCCGCAGGTTCGCCGCAGAAGGGTATGACCGAACCACGCTGCGGGCGATCGCGTCGGACGTCGGCGTCGACGCTGCGATGGTGACCCGGTATTTCGGGAGCAAGCAGGATCTCTTCGCGACCGCCACCGAGTTCGCCATCGAGCTTCCCGATCTGACCGACGCGGCGCCCGACGATATCGCCGACATGTTGTTGCCCCGGTACTTCGCCATCTGGGAAGAGGACCACTCGTTCTTGGCGCTGTTGCAGGCGGCGATGACCAGCCGTGTCGCCGCCGACAAGCTCAACGAGACCCTGGCCGTCCACGTCGCCCCGACGTTGAAGGCCGCCACCCCCGACCACGATCAGCAGCGCATCGCGCTGACCGACGCCTTCGTTATCGGGCTGGCCGCAACTCGATCGGTGCTCGGCAACGTCCCAGCGGCCAAGCTCAGCCGAGAAGAGTTGCGGCAGTGGGCCGCTCCGGTATTCCGGCTGCTGTTGATGGGACCGGCGCCGTCATGACCGTGACCAGGCCGCGCAACGCCGCGCAGACACGCGCGGACATCTTGTCCGCCGCACGCCGTCGCTTCGGCTCCGAGGGATACGACCGGACGACCCTGCGGGCCGTGGCTGCGGACGTCGGGGTGGACGCGGCGTTGGTCATTCGCTACTTCGGTAGCAAGCAGGATTTGTTCGCGGCCGCAGCGGATTTCGAGATCGATCTGCCCGACTTGTCCGATGTCGATCCCGCCGACGTGGCGGCCATCCTGCTGCCGCGATTCTTCGCGGTATGGGAAGAGGACGAAACCTTCTTGGCGCTGCTGCGCGCCGCGATGACCAGTCCGCTGGCCGCCGAGACGTTGCGGCGGGTGTTCGCCGAGCAGGTGGCGCCCAAGCTGATCACCGCTACCCCCGACCATCCTGTTCAGCGAATCGGGCTGATGGGCGCCTTCGTCATCGGGCTGGCTATCACCCGCTACGTCCTGGTGAATCCGCCGATCGCCAGCCTCGATCGCGAGGAGCTCAGCCGCTGGGCGGCCCCGATTATCCGGCAACTCCTGGTGGGCCCAGCGCCGTGTTGATCGGACGCCACGACCAGCAGTTGCGGCTGGTGCGAAAGCTGCTGGAGCGACGGTCTAAGTAGGCGGCGCTGTCCGGACAGCACTCTTTTTCGTTTCAGCACCACCCGCGATATCACCCAGGCCGCTGATATCGCGGGTGGGCACGTTTCGCAATTAGGGGTAATGGTCGGACGCAGGTACCGGAGTTGCCGATGTGACGACTCGGGTCCGGGTCGCCACCGATCGGCCGCCACCCCCGCTGACCGGCTAAAACGCTACGCCCCCAAACCCATTGCGATCAGGCTGATTTACACAGGTGTCGTACAGGGACGCGCTGGCTAGGCTCCAAATCTCACAGCTGGCGAGAACAACCCAGCGCGGAGGGCCTATTGCCCGCAATGGCGGTCCCTGCGATTCCCAAACGAGGAGGCGGCGATGACTGAGCCCGCGCCCCCAGCACGGCGCCGCGGACAACTGCCGTTTGCCGTTTCGCGGATCAACATCCTCGGCATCGTGGCGATCATCGTCGCGGGCAGCCTGCTCGCGCTTCACAATCTGAATCGCGACAATGCGCCGAACCAGATCCTCAACGTCTCCTACGACCCGACCCGGGAGCTGTACGCCGCGATCGACAAGACATTCGTCGATGAGTTCCGCAAGAAAACCGGCGTCACCGTGGAAATCAAGCAGTCGCACGGTGGTTCGGGCCGGCAGGCCACTGAAGTCATCAAGGGCCATGAGAAGGCGGACGTCGTCTCATTAGCACTTCCGAGTGACATTGACGCGCTGCGCAAGCGCGGCCTGATTGCGGGCGACTGGCAGAGCCGCCTGCCGAACCACTCGGTCCCGTACACCTCGACGATCGTGTTCGTCGTCGAGAAAGACAATCCGCTGGGGATCCACGACTGGCCGGATCTGGTCAAAGACGGTGTCGAGATCATCAATCCCAATCCCCGCAGCTCGGGCAACGGAAAGCTCACCGTTCTCGCGGCCTGGGGTTCGGTGACAACGCGCGGCGGCAGCGAGCAGGAGGCCAGCGACTACGTCAGGGCGTTGCTGAGTCACGTCAAGGTCGCCGACAGCGGAGCGCGCGGCGCCGCCACCACCTTTTCCGTCGAGAAAATCGGCGACGTCCACTTGACCTGGGAGAACGAAGCCCTGCGCGAAGTGGCGGAGAACAAGGACCAATTCGAAATCGTCTACCCGCCGGTCAGCATTCTCGCCGAACCAGCGGTCACCTGGGTCGACGCGAATCTCAAGGACAAGAAGCTGGCGTCCTACGCCAAGGCTTACCTCGAGTACCTCTACAGCGACCCGGCACAGGAGACGGTTGCGCAGTATGGCTACCGGCCGATCAAGCCGGAAATCTTGGCCAAGCACGCGGATCGGCTGCCACCCATCAATCTGTTCCCCATCACTGCGATCGCCAAGAGCTGGTACGACGCGCAGGAAAAGTTCTTCGGCAGTAACGGCATCTACGACGTGGTCTCCTCGGCTCCGGCCAGGGTCGCGTCTGCACACTCGCGGCGAAAGACGAAGACCCCATGAGCATCTCGGAGCGCATCAAAAGTCTGAACTACGACGGGGACAAAGCACGTCGTGACCTGATAGCGGGCCTCACGGTCGCTGCGGTGTCGCTGCCGCAGGGCATCACTTACGCATTGGTGGCCGGCGTCGACCCCAAATTCGGCGTCTACTCGGCGATCGTGGTGACCTTCGTCGCGTCGGTTTTCCAGTCATCGTCACATCTGGTCAACGGCCCGACGAGTGCCATATCGCTGCTGGTGTTCAGTTCGCTGGCGTTCATCGACCCGGAGAACCGGACGGTCTTGTTCGAGGCGCTGTTCCTGCTCGGCATCCTGGTCGGCACCTTCCAGATTTTGATTGCGGTGTTCAGGCTCGGGGATCTGACCCGGTACATCTCCGAATCCGTGATCCTCGGCTTTCTGCTGTCCGCGGCCGTTCTGATCGCGCTGGGTCAATTCGGCAATGCGCTGGGAGTGAAAGACCAAGGGAACGCACGGCAGTCGGTGATCAAACGTACCTACCTCACCCTGTTCCATGGCGAGGCGTTCAATTATCGCGCATTGGTCATCAGCGTCGCGACCATCGTGCTCGCCGTCGTGCTGCGGCGGGTGGTGAAGCGATTCGGTCTGCCCCAACTCGATCTGCTGGCAACGCTGATCTTTGCGGCCCTGATCGCGTACGTGGCCGGATGGGCGACCGAAGATCACACCGGCAACACCGCGATCAAGCTGACCGCGAAGATCCCGCAGAGCCTGCCGCACCCGCACATCCCATCGGTGCAACTCAACGAAGTGACCCAGTTGGCGCCGGGCGCATTGGCCATCGCGTTCATCGGATTGCTCGAGGCGCTGTCGATCGCCAAGGCGATCGCCTACCAGAGCGGGCAAAGATCGACTACAACCGGCAGATCATCGCCGAAGGCTTGGCGAACCTCACCGGCGGCTTCTTCCAGGCGGTGCCGGGCTCGGGCTCGGTGACGCGCTCGCCGATCAACTACCAGGCCGGCGCCGCGACCCGGTTCTCCGGCGTGATCGCTTCCATCGGCGTCGCGCTCATCGTGCTGTTGTTCGCGCCACTGCTGCACTACATGCCTCGGGCCGCGCTGGCGGGACTGCTGCTGATCACTGCTGCACGACTGATCGACGTCAAGCGCTTGAGCTACGCGATCAAGGCGTCCCGCTACGACGCGGGCCTGGTGATGCTCACCGCGCTCGTCGGCGTGTTCGTCGACCTGGACACCGCGGTCCTGCTCGGTGTCGCACTGTCGATCCTGCTGTTCGTGCCGCGGGCGGCCAAGCTCAAGTCGCGGGAATTGGTAGTGGCGCCTGAGCGGGTGGTCCGCGAGCGGGTGCCCTCTGATCCGTCCGATCCGTCGACGTTGATCTTCGACTTCGAAGGCGAGCTGTTCTTCGGTGCCGCACCCGAACTCGAAAAGTACCTCGAGGAACTCGGCGAGCGAATCACGAAGGACAACATCAAGTACCTGGTGCTGCGGCTCAAGCGGGTGCGCCACCCGGATGCCGTCGTGATCCAGCGGATCGACCAATTCGTTCGTGATGAAACCGACCGCGGTGTGGTGGTATTGCTGGCCGGCGTGCAGGACGATTTGCGAAAGCTGCTGACGAACGTCGGCTTCGACGACTGGTTCCCCGGCGAGCGGATCTTCCCCGAGGAGGAAAAAGAGTTCTCGGCGACCCTGAAGGCGGTGCGCTACGCCCACGCCCTGCGCGGATTCGACGAGTCGGGCGACAAGGTTGCAGCGGAGGCCGTCGCGACCAATGGTGACTCCAAGCACTATTACTACCTGGTCTGATCCAGCGGACTCGAGCGGCAGACATATTCTCGCCCAATGGCGTTGTTGCCGAAGAGAAAGCGCTGCACCTGACCGACCGGCGTCACGCGTTCAGAAGAAGAATCCCGCGTACGGGGCGTGCGGGACCGCGAACAATCGATCCGCCACGGCGAGATGCGCGGGGTCATCGGCGTGGACCACTCCCGGAATGGCCAGACTGTGCCACGTGGCGCCACCGAGCAAAACCGCGGCGAGTCCGGCTATACCGATGCGCAGTTGCGGGCGCTGGTCGGTTCGTTCGGCGCCGTCTCCGGTGATCGCCACGGTAACGGAGTTGTCCGGCAGCAGTGGGTCGTCGACGGCGATGGCCACCGCGCCGTCGCCCACGTATTGCCTTGCTGTCAATGTCTTCTCGACATCGACAATGCGGAGCCAGGTTTCGTCGTGGGTGGCGGTCACCCGCGCCGCGCGCTGGTCGACCAGCAGCCATCGCAGCGGGTCGTCGAGCGGAAGCATCCAGAACACCACCCGATCGATCAGGTCGAGTCCTAGGAGGAAACGCAACAGGCCGAGGTAGGAGTCGATGTCGGGCGCGAAGAAGTCTTCCACCACGATGGTGCGCTGATCGCTGACGAACCATTTGTCGGTGTCGATCGGGCGGTAGCGGACAAAGCCGGTCTCGGATCCAGGACTGCCGTGAACCGCGACATACCAAGGGCCGGGCCCGGATTCGGTGCGCAATCGCGCGCCGTACCACCACACGTCGGGGCGGTCGATGGTTCCCGGACGCGACGGCCGGTGGTCGGCGTAGATGCGCGGCAACTCATCCCACACGAGGGCGGGATCCAGCAACCGCACCGGACCGCCCGCACCGACGCCGGGGCGCAGCGCCGCGCGCGCAGTCTGGACCTCGACGGTCTGCGATGTACTCGCCACGCCGTAGCCGTACCGCTCGTAGATGTTCGCTTCGGACGCCCGCAGCGTCGCCACCGCTTCGCCGCGGGCAGCGACGTCGCGCAACTGGTGGCGAACAAGATCAGTGGCGACACCCCGTCGGGTGAACGACGGCAGAACCCCGATGTGCGTCACGGCCGCGTGCCCGACCAGGGTTCCGCCCGGAAGGGTGAGCCGGCTCGTCACGGCATCGGCGGTGCCGACCAGTTGGTCGTCGACGAACGCGCCGATCGTGCGGCCGGGCTCGAGCATCCGGGTGATCTGCCCCGGGGCGAGGTCCGTCAGTCGCGGGAAACCGATCATGGCGGTGCGGAACACGTTGGCCGCGGCGAGCAGGTCGCCCTCGCTGTCGAGCACGCGGATCTCGGTGGTCATCCCGCCATCATGTCTCGCGAGACGGCGTCGCCCAACCGCGCATCGTCGCGCTAGCCGTGTCGCAGGGCCGTCAGTGCTCGCCGTTCGGCCGCGTGGTAAGCGCCGGAAAGCGCGGCGTCCTCGACGGCGGGATCGGCGTGCAGGAAACTGCCCGAACCGGGAGATCCAGCCAAGCCGAGTTTGTTCAACTTGGCCGGGACTGGGGCGCCTTGGTACTCCAGCGGCAGCGGTCCAAGTGGCTGGTGCACTTCGATGTACGCGCCGTGCGGAAGCCGTTTGATGATGCCGGTTTCGACGCCGTGCTCGAGAACCGCACGGTCGCTGCGTTGCAAGCCCACGCACCATCGATAGGTGACGAAGTAGACGACGGGCGGGAGCACGACCATGCCGGTGCGCCCGATCCAGGTGGTCGCGTTGAGCGAGATATGGAACGTCAGCGCGATGATGTCATTCATCGCGCCCAGGGTCAGCACGAGATAGAAAGCGATCGCCATCGCCCCGATGCCGGTACGCACCGGCACGTCGCGGGGACGCTGGAGCAGGTTGTGATGCGCGGAGTCGCCGCTGAACCGGTTTTCCAGAAATGGGTAGATGGTCAGCATCACGAACACGACGCCCATCATCATCGCGGCACCGACGGCCGCGGGCACCGTGTGGTGGCCGATGTAGATCTCCCAGGCCGGCCACAATCGCTGCAGGCCCTCGGTCCACATCATGTAGAAGTCCGGCTGCGATCCCGCCGACACGTGAGATGGCAGGTAGGGGCCCAGGTTCCAGATGGGGTTGATCTGCAGCAGCCCGCCCATCACGCCGAGGACGCCGGTGGTCAGTGCAAAGAAGGCACCGGACTTGACGGCGAAGACCGGCATCACGCGGACGCCGACGACGTTGCGCTCGGTGCGGGCGGGGCCGGGGAACTGGGTGTGCTTCTGGAACCAGACCATCGCCAGGTGTGCGCCGATCAGCGCGAGAATGATCGCGGGCAGCACCAGAACATGCAGCGCGTAGAGCCGGGGGATCAGCGTGGTGCCCGGAAAGTCGCCGCCGAAGAAGGCCCAGTGCAGCCAGGTGCCAATCACCGGGAATCCCAGCATGATTGACGAGAGCGCGCAGCGCAGACCGATGCCGGACAGCAGGTCGTCGGGCAGCGAGTAGCCGAAATAACCCTCGAACATGGCCAGGATCAGCAGCAGCGAGCCAATCACCCAGTTGGCTTCACGCGGCCGGCGGAACGCTCCGGTGAAAAAGACGCGGGCCAGGTGCACCATGATCGATGCCGCGAAGAGCAGTGCGGCCCAGTGGTGGATCTGACGGACGAACAGGCCGCCACGCACTTCGAACGAAATGTTGAGCGCGCTCTCGTAGGCGCGTGACATCTCCACCCCGCGCAACGGCTGATAGACGCCGCGATAGGTGACCTCGGCCGTGGAGGGGTCGAAGAACAGCGTCAGGTAGATCCCGGTGATCAGCAGAACCACGAAGCTGTACAGCGCAATCTCGCCGAGCAGGAACGACCAATGCCTCGGGAAGACCTTGTTGAGTTGCCGCCGTAGGGCAGCTGAGGGGTGGTATCGCGCGTCGACGCTCATGCCCGCGCGCGCTGCGGTATGAGCCGGTCGGAGGTTCATGGCAACCGTCCTCTCACGGCTGAAGCCGCTGCTCCGAGGCCAGCCGAGCATCTACTATGTGCCGTAGTACCACGGAGCGTAGTACTTGTTTGAAAGGTCGTAAAGAGTCCGGACGGGACTTATTTGCCGGTGCGCTCGCGGTGCTTGCAGCCCGGCCAGCAACACGGTCGTCGCTGACCTTCCTCGAGCTCTTCCTGGGTGCGGCGGATGCGACGCGCGCGGGTGGCTTCTTGCTTGGCGTCATCGACCCAGCAAATGAATTCGTTGCGCGCCAACGGTGTGATGTCCTTCCAGGCCGCCAGGGCCGGGGAATTTCCCAACAGCGCTGTGCGCAGGTCCGCGGGGAGCTTGTGGACTACCCCGCCGGGAACCCGGTTAGCGCTCATGGCGCCAGATTAATCGCCGACTCCGGCCGGGCCGGGCGAGCTAGCGTTGCGGCGTTTCTTCGTCCGAGCACCCGACGGCAACATCGTCAACAACGTCAATCATCACGAGTGAAATTCGATGTTTTGGGCATGTGTGCAAGGGGTAAAACACCGTCATGTCCATTTTCAGTGTGTTGAAACCGTTTGTTGTTGGTAGCGCGGTTGCCGCAGCGATGGCTGTAATGCCTGTGGCGGCAGCAGAAGCGAGTGCAGGCCAGACCGGTGCGGCCCCCACTCACGTGATCTTCAAGCAGGATCCGGGCGGCAGTGGCTGTGCCCCTAACGGCACCTGCGGTTCTGGGGGTCAGGACGGCGGGCCCAACGGCGGACCGGGTGGCCAAGGCTGTGTGCCTGGCGTCGGTTGTGGGTCCGGCGGGCAGTTCGCGGGTCCGAACGGCGTGCCGGGCGGATGCCTCGCCGGCGTCGGCTGCGGTCACGGCTAAACCCCACTGCAACCGTTGACTCATGCGGTCTGGTGACTCCAGGCCGCATGAGTCGTCGCACCAGGTAGCGCTATTCGCCCTTGAGGCTGCCGATGCCGAGCGAATAGTCGGTGCGCTTGGGCTTCGGCGTGCTTTGTTGCTGCGCGACGTACTCCTCCGGGTCGCGGTCCACGATCTTCAGCCCACGCGTCGTCGGATGTTCGTTCATGAATTCGCGGTACTGAAGCCCGAGGGCCTCGCGCAGGCCGACCGGGGCGTTGCGCCGGAAGTCGGCAAGTCCTTCGCGCTCCTCCTCCGCCATGTGATCGTCGTTGGCCTCTCGGGTACGGCCGACCGCGGCCCACCATTCGTCGGTGGCTATCGCCGCGGTACCGGCATCGCGGACACCATCGCGGATGTCGTTGTGGTCGCCGATGGCGTCGAGCGTCTCGCCCTCCGCGTCGGCGCTGCCGCGGGTCAGTAGCTGCGGGTAGAAAATCTTTTCCTCGATGTAGGCGTGCACGTCGAGTTTGTCCGCGAGTGGACACCAGACTCGCTCGAGGGCGCGCTGATCGACGGGCGTCTGGGCCTGCAGCTCGTCCAGCTTGGCGAACTGTTCACGAAACCAATTGTGGTCGTCGAGGATCAGCACGGTGATGTCAGCCATTGCGTCCAGTAAATCAGCAGAGCGATGAACGCGCTCCGCTCTTGCACCTCACGCAGCGTCAGGTCCTAGGTTCGCGGCGATGACAGAGACTTTCTTCGGTGCAAGCCTTCAACTTCTGTCGGGGGAGAGCCGATCCCGTCTTTGCGGTCCGTGTAGCGGGCCGTGTTTGTCGTAGGTGGGGTTTACCGTGGGGTTCATGCAGTACCGGTCGACGCGTAAGTCGGTGTTTTCGGTGAAGTACCACGTGATTTGGTGCCCGAAGTATGGCCGTGATGTGTTGGGTGGGCCGATCCAGACGCGGTTGAAACAGCTCATCGCCGAGGTGGTCACCGAGTTCGGCTGGATCGTGATCGAGGTCGAGACGATGCCCGATCATGTGCATCTACTCGTCGGGTTGCCACCGCAGGTGGCGGTATCCAAACTCGTCCAGATCCTCACGGGCAGGTCGTCACGGTTGCTGCGCCAGGAGTTCGCGCATCTGGCGCGGATGACGTGTTTAGGGTCGCCGTCCTGGTTGGTCTTTACTGTCGGCGGCGCACCGTTGGAAGTGGTCAGGCGGTATGTGGAGAACCAGAAAGTCGCCGCTGCGCGCGCGGGGAAGGTGGCGTAGCGGTGGCGCACCGGTACCGGTTATATCCGACCAGCGAGCAAGCAGCGTTCATGCTGTGCAGGCACTGCGCTGATGCCCGGTATGTGTGGAATCTTGCCGTGGAGCAGTTCACTTGGGGCCGGTCAGGGCGCTCAGCGCCCGGACCCGCCGCCCGGCAGAGACAACTCGCCCAGGCCCGTCAAGGGTTCGACTGGCTGGGGTCAGGATCGTCGTCGGTGCAGCAGCAAGCGTTGCGGGACTTCGACCGCGCCGCGGCGGCGTATTTCGCCGGCACCCACCGGCGGCCGACATGGCGGCGCAAGTTTGTCGACGAGGGATTCTGTGTCCGCGATAGCCGCGTCGCGAACATTAACGGTAAGTGGGCGCACATGTTTGTGCCCAAGCTAGGGCGGGTGAAGTTCCGGCTGTCGCGCACGCTGCCGGCGGGCAAGCTTGGGATGGCCCGGATCACCTGTAAAGCGGGTCGCTGGCATGTGGCGTTTCCTGCCCCGCAGCCGTCGGTCACCGCCGCTGCGGGCAGACAGGGGCAGGCGGTCGGTATCGACCGGGGAGTGACGACCACGCTCGCACTCTCAGATGGCACGATGCTGCGGGCACCGATCATGCGCCGCAGCGAGCACAAGACGCTGGTGCGGCTGCAGCGTCAGCTTGCCCGCGCCCGCAAGGGCAGTATCCGCCGCGGCAAGGTCAAAGCGCGGGTCGCACGGCTACACGCCGGGGTGTCTGATCGGCGGCGGGACTGGGTCGAGAAAACCACCACGCGCATTGCTGCCACCTACGGCGTGGTGGCCGTGGAGAAACTCGCGACCCGCAACATGGTGCGCTCGCCGAAACCCAAACCCGACCCCGACATGGTGGGGCACTACCTGCCGAACGGGAAAGCCGCGAAAGCGGGTTTGAACAAGGGGATTTACGCGAACTGCTGGGGTGTGATCGCCCAGCGGCTCAACCACAAGATGTCCGCGTCCGGCACCAAGCTGGTGTTTGTGCCGGCCGCGTACAGCAGTCTGGAGTGCCGCAACTGCGGCCACAGCGTGAAGGAAAACCGTAAGAGCCAAACGGAATTCCGTTGCGTGCAATGTGGCCACGAAGACCACGCGGATATTCAGGCGGCCAACACCATCCTCGCCCGGGCCACCGCGCCCGCGCTCACCTCCGGACCGGAGGCAACACCCGTCACCGCGGGTGTGCTCGCGCAAGCGAGAAGACCCGATGACGCGCAGCCGGCATAGGGAATCCCGCGATCTTCAGTCGCGGGAGAAGGTCAAAGAATCGGAAATGCGGACCCGGCAACCGGGAATGGAGCGTCGGTTAACTCGCCGACGCCGCCGGCCGCGCGAACGGGCGCGGGCCATCGGCGGTACCGGGCCGAGCAGGCGGAGCGGCTCTACGAGATCACCGCGATGCGGAGCCTCGGCTTCGACCTTGAGGAGATTCGGCGGCGCTCGACGGCGGCGAGGGTCTGCCTGCCCTCGCCCGGGCCGTTGCCGTCGAGCAGCGGACGTGGGCACCTGGGGTCACTGCGGGTTGAGACGGGCCGGGCCGGCGTATCGATCGCTACGCTCGCGGTCATGACCATCCGCTACGACGACCGGCTGCGTGAGCAGATCCGGGACCGGCTCGATGCTCATGACCGTCGCGTGGTGGCCGATCCGACCAAACGGCACGCGGCGGTCGCGGTGCTGCTGGTCGACTCGGAGGTCGGAGAGGACCGGATCGATCCGGCGCCTGTCGACGATTGGATCGCCGGACGCCCGATGCCGGAAACGCTTGACGGTCGCATGGTCGATGTATCGGGTGGCGCCGCATTCCTGTTGTGCCGCAGAACTTCTCGCCTGACCTCTCATCCGGCGCAATGGGCGCTTCCAGGTGGTCGTCTCGATCCGGGGGAGAGCGCGGTCGACGCGGCTCTTCGGGAACTGGATGAAGAGGTCGGGATCAAGCTGACCCCGTCAAACGTGCTGGGCCTGCTCGACGACTATCCGACCCGCTCCGGATACGTGATCACCCCGGTGGTGATCTGGGGCGGCGGTCGGCTCGACCCGCAACCGGCTCCGGACGAAGTCGTGGCGGTGTACCGCGTCGGAATCCATCAACTGCAGCGGTCAGACTCACCGCGATTCATCACCATCCCGGAGAGTTCGCGTCCGGTCGTGCAGATACCGCTGGGGAATGACCTCATTCACGCGCCGACCGGTGCGGTGCTGTTACAGCTGCGCTGGCTCTGTCTCGACGGTCGCCACGATCCGGTCGACGAACTGGAGCAGCCGGTCTTCGCCTGGAAGTGACCGCGGGCTCAGCTCTGGCGCTTGCGCTGAATCGACTTGGTTTCGACGGTCTTTCGGGTCGTCCGAGCCTTCGTCAGCACAGGCGCCCGGAAGCCGGGCCCGGGTTCGGGCGTGACGTTGTATGCGGTGATCTCTCGTCGGCAGTGCCCACAGACCAGCATCGGCTCGGCGGTCTGATCGCACGGTTGGTGGTGCAGCACGATGGGCGGACCCTGGGGATACGGGAGATGCTGGTCGCCCCACTGCATCAACACCACGATCGCCGCGAACAGGTCTCGACCGCTGTCGGTCAGCCGGTACTCGTGACGGTCGGGATCGCTCGCGTAGAGCACCTTGTCCAGGAGTCCCTTGTCGACGAGGGTCCGCAGCCGGGTGGACAACGTGGGCCGCGGAATCTGGAGGTTGCGCGCCAGTCGACCGAAGCGACGCACACCGAAGAATGCCTCGCGCAGGATCAGCAGGGTCCACCGCTCGCCGACGATCTCCAGGGCCCGCGCGACGGATTCGCCTTCGAAGCGATGGGACAGGTCGGGGTATTCCATGGTGCAGCCAATGTACCGGTTCAAAAACTAAACCGGTAGTGCTAACGTGGCTGAACCACACACACCGTCGTGCGAAGCGAGGACGTATGGACACCGACGTCATGACCGCGCCCGTCCTGGCCCGCGCGCGGGAGATCGCCGATCTGGCCCGCGGCATGGCCGACCAGATCGACTCCGGCCGCAGGCTGCCCCCGGAACTGGTTGACGCACTGCGTGACTCAGGTCTGTTGCGGGCGGGTGCGCCGGTCGAGGTCGGCGCTCTCGAACTGCCCGCCGGCGTCGCCCTGCGGTGCGCCGAGGAGGTGGCGCGCGGCGACGCATCAGCCGGCTGGTGTGTGTCGATCGGGATCACCGCCACCCTGCTGGTCGCATACCTGCCGCAGCACAGCCGTGACGAACTGTTCGGCGACGGCCGCGGCCTGGCGGCGGGGGTGTGGGCGCCGCAGGGCACCGCCACGCGGGTCACCGGAGGTGTGGTGGTCTCGGGCCGCTGGGCGTTCTGCAGCGGCATCACCCACGCCGACGTACTGTTCGCCGGCTGCATGCTGGACGACAAACCGGCGGTGGTGGCGCTGCCCACCGAGCAACTGCAGATCATGGACACCTGGCACACCCTCGGCCTGCGTGGCACCGGCAGCCACGACACCGTCGCCGAGGACGTCTTTGTTCCCGACGGCCGGGTGCTCTCGATCTTCGACGGCCCGGTGATCGACCGCACGCTGTACCGGTTCCCGCCGTTCGGGTTCTTCGCGGCCTGCATCACCGCGGCGGCGATGGGCAACGCGCGGGCCGCGATCGACGACTTCGTCGACCTCGCCGGCACCAAGAAAGGTGTCGCCGCGAGCCGCACGCTCGCTCAGCGGTCCACCATCCAGGTGGCGGTTGCCACGGCCGATTCGGCCCTCGAAGCGGCGCGAGCCGGCTATTACCAGGCCATCGAAACTGCTTGGCAGGCAGCCGAAGACGGGCCGTCGGTGCCACTGGAGGCGCGCACCCGGCTGCGGCTCGCCGCGACGCACGGGGCGCGCGTCTCGGCCGATGTCGTGCGATCGATGTACGACCTCGCCGGGGGCAGTGCCATTTATGATGGCGCACCGCTGCAACGACGACTGCGCGATGCGTTCACCGCCACGGCGCACTTCCAGGTGAACGAGGCGTCGCGCGAACTGCCCGGCCGTATCCTGCTGGGGCAGACCAGCGAGGCGGCGATGTTGTGAGGTCGCCGGTCGAAGCGGTCCTGCCGTTCTGGTTGGACCGGCCCGATTTGGAGGCGATGGAGATCGCCGAGGCGGTCGCCGCCGCCGGAATCGGTGGGCTTTGGATCGGTGAGATGGCGACGTTCGATGCGTTCGCATTGGCCACCGCCATCGGTATTCGCGCGCCGGGTGTGGGGCTGCGGATCGGCCCGCTGCCGATCAGCGTGCGGACACCGGCCTCGATCGCGTTGAGCGCCAGCTCGGTTGCCGCGATCACCGGTGCCCAGGTCGATATCGCGCTGGGCGCCTCCAGCCCCTTCATCGTGTCGGGGTGGCACGACCGGGACTGGTCGCACAGCGCCGCGCGGATGCGGGAAACGATCGACTGCCTGCGACCGATCCTGCGCGGTGAGCGCAGCGACTACGACGGCCGATTCGTCCGCTGCCGGGGATTCCGGCTGCGGAATCCGTTGCCGGACAGCCGCATCGGCGTCGGCGCGTTCGGCCCGTCGATGATGAAGCTCTCCGCTCAGTTCGCCGACGAAGTCGTGCTGAATCTGGTGTCACCGCGGCGGGTTTCGCAGATCCGTGAGCAGATCGACCGGGACGCTGCCGCGAGGGGGCGGACGCCGCCGCACATCACGGCGTGGGTTCCCGTTGCGGTGCAACCGGGTGAAGCCGCGTTGCGCCAGCTGGCCGGTCAAGTCGCGGTGTACCTGGCCCCACCCGGATACGGCGAGATGTTCTGCGAACTCGGATTCGCCGATCTCGTCGAACGGGCCCGCGCGGGTGCCCGACGGGCGGATCTGGCCGCGGCGATTCCACTCGAACTGGCCCGGCAGCTGGCCGCCCTGGGCACACCGGACCAGGTCGCCGACCGGATCCGGAGCTATCTGGATGCCGGCGCCGACACCGTCGCCGTGATACCCGTGACCGCCGAAGACCCGGCCGGCCGAATCGCTTTCGGCTGTGCCGCAAACATTTCACGCACCACCTCGTCAGCTCAGGAGACCGCCTCATGACCACCGTCAACACCCAATGCCGACTCGCCGCGCGACCGACCGAGATGCTCTCAGCCAGCAACTGGACAATCGTCGAGGAACCCAAACCCGTTGCTGCCGAAGGGCAATTAGTCGTCCAGGTCGACTACCTGTCCATCGACCCGGCGATGCGTACGTGGATGAATGCCGGCCGCAGCTACGTCCCGCCCGTCGAAATCGGCGAAGTGATGCGCGCGCTCGGCGTCGGCCATGTCGTCGAATCGCGGCATCCCGGTTTCGCGATCGGTGACGACGTGTCCGGGATATTCGGCGTCCAAAGCTATGCGTTGTCCGACGGCACCGAGGTCAACAAGATCGACACCGCGCTGGCGCCCGCGCCGGTGTATCTCAGTGCCCTCGGCATCAGCGGTCTGACCGCCTACTTCGGCTTGCTCGATGTCGGCAAGCCAGAGCCGGGCCAGACCGTGCTGGTCTCCGGCGCGGCCGGCTCGGTGGGCAGCATCGTCGGCCAGATCGCCCGGATCAAGGGGTGCCGAGCGGTCGGCATTGCCGGCGGCGAGGACAAACGTCGCTGGCTGGTCGAGGAGGTCGGCTTCGACGCCGCGATCGACTACAAGAGCGCCGACCTGCGTAAAGAACTCAAGGCCCATGCCCCGGACGGGGTCGACGTCTATTTCGACAACGTCGGCGGGGCGACGTTGGAGGCCGCCCTGAATCGGCTCGCGCACGGTGCCCGCATCGTGCTGTGCGGTGCGGTGTCGCAGTACAACGACACTCCGCGCGGCCCGTCCAACTACATGCAGCTGCTGGTCGCGCGCGCATCCATGACCGGGTTCGTCATCTTCGACTACGCAAAGCGGTACCCGGAAGGCGTTGCGCAACTGGCGAAATGGTTGCACAGCGGCGAACTGCAATCCCACGAGCAGATCGAGCGCGGCGGCGTCGGCGACTTCCCCGACACCCTGCTCAAGCTGTTCCGTGGCGAAAACACCGGCAAGCTGATTCTCGGGTTGGGGGAATAGCTCCGCCGCACGAAGTCGTTGAACAACGCCATGGCTGCTTTCAGTGAGACCCAACGAGAAGAGTTCCTGGCCGGCGCGCATGTCGCGGTGCTGTCCGTGGCGGCAAGCGACGGCCGTCCGCCGGCCAGCGTGCCGATCTGGTACGGCTACACCCCAGGCGGGAACATCTTGGTGAACACCGGTGTGAAGTCCCGCAAGACCAAGCTCATCGAGCGGGCGGGCGTGGTGACCCTGGTGGCGCAGCGCGAAGACCCGCCGTATCAGTACGTCGTGGTCGAGGGCACCGTCGTCGACACCACCACACCCGCCCCGCTGGATGTCCGCGAGGATATCGCGATCCGCTACCTCGGGGAGGAAGGCGGCCGCGCGTTCGTCGCGGGAATGGCTGAGCAGCCGGGAATCCTGTTCACCATTCGGCCTGACCGCTGGATCACCGCGGACTTCTCCGGCGAACTGTAGATCTTCCGGGTTTTCCAATTTCGAGGACGCTGACGGCCGTCGTGTCGCGGCCGTTGGCGGCCTGAGCTGTCATACGATCACGGTCTCAAGGTCGTTGAGCTCGAAAACCCTTAGGAAGCAACTCAAATGGATGTCGACCGCATCACCAACCCGTTGCGCCTGGCGAGGGGATCGCACCAGCCCGGATCGGGTCGAGGGTGCGCGATGAACGTCATCTCCTACATCAACGGCGACGAGCAGATCACCGACTTCCCGGCGACGTCGGCCCGCCCGCTGGCGTCGTTCGTGCAGCTGTGCAACGACTTGCTGGCCGAGCCGGACGGTTACCTGTCGGCGCAGAACAGCGTGCTGGTGCTCGATCTCGGCTGGCTGACCCTCGGGACCGCGGATGTCGCCGACGCGATCATGCACATCTGGGTGACCAAACTGCTGACCAGTCCGCCGTGGGGCGTCCTCCGATATGCCGGCGACGCGGCCGCCAAGGCCATCGCCGACATCGCGGATCTGCATCGCACCTTCGTGCCCGGCGACGTGCCGTCGATCGTCAACTGGGACGGCGCCGCGCGCGCCGGCCGTGCTGCCGCTGAGGCAGTGGAGGGTGCCGAGCTGTACGCGGTGCGCGCCGCCTGCCAGTCCACGTCGCTCGTCGAGAGCGACGACTGGGACACTCTCGACGCCGTCACCGGCAATGCGCTGCGCGCGCACCGGCTGGCCAACGGTGATGCCGGGGCTGCGCGCATGGTGGAGGTCACCCGCAACGCGATTCGTTCGTGGCGTCGCCTCGCCGGATTGAGCGTGGTGAGTAACGACCCGATCCCCGTCAGCGGCGTCCGGACGCGCAAAGTCGTTGCCGCGTAATCAGTTCTGCCGATGGCCATCTCGTCGTAGCCGTAACGTCCGGAAGATCGCGGCCGATGCCGCAAGCGCGGCCATGCCGGTAAGGATGATGGGCGCCCCGCTGAACCCGACCGTGGTCAACAGCAGCGGCAACCCGAAGCCGATATAGGTCAACGCGTAGAACGCCCCGGTCAACGCGCCCCGGACATGTTGTGGCGCGGCGGCTTCCAGGTCGATCAGGCCCTCCCGCAGTGACAGACCACCCGCGCACCCGAGTATCACCAGCAGCGGCAAAGCCAGCGTGAGCGGCATCGTCGGCGGCGCCAACGCGATGAGCGCGTACGCGAGCGCGGCCAAGGCCGCGCCGACAGTGCCGGCCCGCGGTCCCCAGGAGCCCGCGCGGGCGATGATCTGGATGACGCCGCTGGAGCCGTTGACGAGCAACGCCGCGATGCCCGCAGCGGTAGGTGCCGCGAGCCCCGTGTGCACCCGGGCGGGAATGGTGATGAATCCCAGCGTCGCCGAAGCGAACACCCACGGCGCCAACGGCATCGCCCAACCCAACGCCCTCATCGCCGAAAGATTCTCTGCGACGAACTGTTTCGAACCGAAAGAAGCCGATGGCGCCGTTGTACGCCGTGCCGCCATGACCACGACGGCCATCGCGATCACGACCAGGACCGCGGCCAGCGCGAAGGAGAGCTCAACGCCGAAATCTCCGGACCCGGCGATCAGCCCACCCGCGAACGGCCCGACGGCGAACCCGGTGATCAGCACCGCCCCGGCGGTGGCTGCGCCGGCGGG
This sequence comes from Mycobacterium sp., assembly GCF_965277065.1. Taxonomy (GTDB): domain Bacteria; phylum Actinomycetota; class Actinomycetes; order Mycobacteriales; family Mycobacteriaceae; genus Mycobacterium. The sequence goes on along the minus strand of NZ_CBDIBT010000019.1, from coordinate 1,598,982 downwards.
GCCGCGCAGGTCAGACGCCCACGCGGTGCCGGCCGTCATCGCCAGACCCACGCCGGCGCCCACGACCAGGCGTCCCACCAACAACACGTCGGGCTGCTGGGACAGCAGCATCGCGACCGTGCCGATCACTGCGGTCGCTGAGCCCGTCAACGCCACTGCCTGGCGGGCGAACGCATCCGAGGCGCGGCCGCCGATCAGCAGGCCGGGTAGCAGTCCCACCGCGTATATCCCGAAGATCGCGTCGAGTGTCGTCGTGCTCAGGTGCTGACGATCGCTGATGCTGGGCATCAGCGCGACGAAATGGTTGGCCACCCAGCCGGTGACCAGGAGGACACCGAGCACGGCCCCGAACTGGCAGCTGGATCCATCACCGGCGCGCGAGCGCGGACCTGGCAGCAGGCCCGTTGCTCCGTCCGTCGCGATCATGAATCCCATTCCTCCTCGTAGACGCGATCAAACACGACCACGACGCCTGGAAAGTTATTCCCGGTCCGACCGCGATCGCAACGCAATTAACTCGATATTCAGCTCGGCGAGCCGTCGCCGCTGACGCTGATGCGGCCCACGCAATGGACCCCCGGCTCTATGATCCGCACGTGGCAACCAGCGGCGACGCGGCGACGTACACGCCGGTGCCCGGCAAACCCGCACTCCTGTTGGGCGCCTTCGACATCACCGATGTGGGATATGTCGCAGCGGAGTTTTTCATCTCGGGACGGGCGCGCTCCTACCGCCGCGCGGGCGACCTCGGATCCGACGGCCGCTGGAATGTCTCACCAGGGGACACCGCCGACTACACCACCCGGATCGTGGTGCTGACGCCTGATCAATCCCGCTTCAACGGCACGGTGCTGGTCGAGTGGCTCAACGTGAGCGGTGGCATCGATGCGCCGGCGGTGTGGATGATGGCGCATCGCGAAATGCTGCGCGCCGGCTACGCCTACGTCGCGGTTTCGGCGCAACACGTTGGCGTCGAGGGCGGCGCGAATCTCATGGGCATCGACATGTCGCTGAAAAGTCAGAATGCGCAACGGTATTCGCCGCTGCACCATCCGGGTGACGCGTACTCCTACGACATCTTCTCCCAGGCGGGCCGGCTGGCCCGAGGCGAAGAACTTCTGCGTGGGCTGCGTCCCGAGCGGGTCCTGGCGCTCGGCGAGTCGCAGTCGGCGATGTTCCTGACGACCTACATCAACGCCGTCGACCCCATCGCCGGCGTGTACGACGGCTTCCTGGTGCACTCCCGATTCGGGCCCGCCGCCCCACTCGACGGCAGCTCGATATTCGATGTGCTGGACAGCGAGTCGGCTCAGGCGGTGAAGTTTCGTCCGGACCTACGCGTCCCGTTGCTGACGATCATCACCGAGACGGATCTTTTCAGCGGCCGGCGACTGGGGTATCACAGCGCGAGACAGCCTGATCACGAACAACTTCGGGTGTGGGAGATCGCCGGCACGGCGCACGCCGACAACTACACGATTCAGGTGGCGCCGATCGACAACGGGTCCGCGGCCTTGGCGGACGTGGTCGCCGCGTACGCGCCAACGAACATGCTGATGGGTCAAGAACTGGACCACTGCATCAACTTCGCGCCCCAGCACCACTACGTCCTGCAGGCGGCGCTGGCGGAGTTGCACGGCTGGGTGAGCACCGGACTGGCCGCGCCCAGCGGCGCACCGATCGAGATGGACGGCGACGAGCCGGTGTTGGACCCGCATGGTCTGGTGCGGGGTGGGGTCCGGACACCATGGGTCGACGTGCCGATCGCTCGGACATCCGGCGTCGGGGGAGGCGAGAACACGATGTCATCGATCTTCGGCTCGGGCGAGCTGTTCGGCGCCGCGACCGTCCACCGGCTCTACCCGGACGGGGTGGCGGAATATTTGAAACGCTTCACCGCGTCGCTCGATTCGGCGATCAGCTTGGGCTTCTTGCTACCCGCTGATCGCACAGAGATTCTCGATCTCGCCGCCGCGACGTTCCCCGGCGACGTCAGAGCGGCGCAGCCTCGAGTGTCAGACTGAACAAGGCGTACGCCAGGCAGAACAGAAAATTCAGCGTGACGAGCACCATGCCGACGACCAGCAGTGAGCGGGTGCCGCGGCGCTTGAGGCGCCGGATCTTCGCGCTGAACTGATCCCGTTTGAACTGCGTCGTAATCAGCGCGAAATTGAAGTCGGCGACCTCGTTGCAGGCGACGGAGGAACCGGCCAGCATGTTCCGGAGCCGATCGGGCGACGTGGTCTCGCCGACCCGGGCGAGGCGCCGGCTCAGTCGTCGCGCGTGGCGGCGGCCGGTCACGTAATTGCTCGCTCGCAGTAGCTGCCCTCGCTCGTTCCCCCAGGGGGTCGACGGCGTCATCACACGCCGAAGTGTAGCCAGCGACCGCCGAATATCAACAGCTTTCTCCGTTGCGTCATCTCCCGTTCGGGCACGGCATTCATTACTGCGTGGGAGCCACGCTCGCCCGCATCGAACTCGGGGCCGTGTTGACCACCTTGCTCGAGCGGACACAGGAGTTCGCGGTCGATCCGAACGACACCCCGCGTTGGGCCGACAGTTTCCTGGTCTGCCGCCAACTAGAACCTGTTACAGTTTTTTCGCATGAGCCGCAAACGCGTCGTCGTTGCGGGCCTGGGCGACGTGGGCGTTCTCGCCGCTATCCGGCTCGCCAAACACTTCGACGTCGTCGGCGTCTCGGTGAAACCGGGCCTGGTCAGCGGCCAGGAGCTCGGTGTGCGTCTGGCCCGCCCCCGCGACTGGGCGCGCGACTACTGGATTCCCTTCGACCGATTCCGCCGCCTGGACCGGGTGCGGATCATCCAGGGCGCGCTGACCGGGGTGGACCTGGCCGCGCGGACCGTGTCCGGCTACGGTGACGACGGCACGCCGTTCGTTGAGGGGTACGACGCGTTGGTCATCTCGACCGGAGTCAGCAACGGCTTCTGGCGGCAGCCGACCCTGCAGTCGGCCGCCGACGTCGGCGCTGATCTCCACGCCGCACACGATCGCCTCGCCGCCGCCGCATCCGTGATCGTCGTCGGCGGTGGAGCCGCCGCGGTAACCAGCGCGGTGAACCTCGCAACCACGTGGCCGGACAAGCGAATTGACCTGTATTTCCCCGGCGATCGCGCGCTCGGCGATTACCACCCGCGGATCTGGCAGCGCATCCAGCGCCGCCTGGCCGGGCTGGGGGTCGGCCTACACCCGGGCCATCGAGCCGCGCTGACCAACGGTTTCGCCGGCGACGAGATCACCAGCGCGGGCGTCGACTGGAGCACCGGACAGCCGGCGGCCTCGGCCGACGCGGTGCTCTGGGCGATCGGGCGGGTGCGCCCCAACACCGACTGGTTGCCGCGCGAGCTCCTCGACGACGGCGGCTTCGTTCGCGTCACCCCCGAACTGCGGGTGCCCGGCCACCCGGACGTGTTCGCGGCCGGCGACGTGGCGGCTACCGACCCGTTGCGCAGCTCCGCCCGCAATCGTGGCGACGCGCTGGTCGCGCGCAACGTCCGCGCTGAGATCGCCGGCGGCCGTTCAGGCACGTACCGCGCGCCCGGCCGCCGCTGGGGCTCGGTCCTGGGTATCCAGCCCGACGGGTTGGAGGTATTCCTGCCTACTGGGCAGGCGTTCCGCTTGCCGTCATGGCCGGTGGAACAACTGGTGATGCCGTTGGTCGTGCGCCGGGGCATGTACGGCGGGGTGCGGGAGAACCGGCCTCCACTCTGACGGGCGCGTCATCAGGAGCGCTTGCCGCGCACCCACTGAAAAGTCCCGACACTCTTGACCCGCACGCTGGTGAAGCCGTGGCTTTCCAGGATGTCGCCGACTTCGTCTTCGCCGAAGATGTGTGCTCCGCCGGTGGGCAGCGCGCGCCACACGTCGATCGGAGCGCGCAGGGTGGGAATCATCACCGCAAGTCGGCCGCCGGGCTTCAGGACGCGGGCGATCTCGGACAGCGCGGCTGCAGGGTCGGGGATCAGCTGCATCACCGCAAGGGAGATCGCGGCATCGAAGGCCCCGTCGCGGAAAGGAAGCTTCTGCGCGTCGGTCCGCAGGAAGCCAACCTGCGGGCCCGCCGCCGCGCGCACCGCGCGGGCCAGCATCGGCGCGGAGATGTCGATGCCCAGCGCCAGCCCGTCGGGTCCGGCGGCGTGAGCCAGGGACGTGGTGACCGAGCCGGGACCGGCGCCGACATCCAACGCGACGCCGCCCTCGGGGATGTCCAGCCAGTCGATCGGTAGCTGCATTGCCGCGATGAACCGCCGGCTCAGCGCCTGCGCGTTGTCGTAGAGGAACGACCCGATCGGCGATGCCCAGGCCGCCTGGATAACGCCGTTGTTCTTGGCAACGTCGTCGTCAGCAGCACCCAGCAAATCCAGGTAGCCGTTGCTGACGTCCGGCTCGGCGGGTGGGTCGACGAGCAGATCCAGCGCTCTTATCAGTGCGGGCGGCAGGGTAGTTTTCAGCTCAGTCATCAATGTTCCTTCGGTGAAATCCCAACTTCCACAGGCGTTTACGCATTGGCACCCGCAATTCGTAAAGCCCGTGCTTCCGTCCGCAGCCTACGCCGTGCCGTCGATCGCCTCCACCCGCCGAGGTCGCCGTACCGTCGGCCGGGCTAATGTCGAAAGGTGACTACATCCTGGTCGCCGAGCCGACTCGGCAACCTGTCCGGCAAGCGCATCATCGTGACCGGAGCAACCAACGGGGTAGGCCTTGGCACCGCACGCCTGCTGGCTCACGCGGGTGCGCACGTGATCCTGGCCGTCCGCAACACCGAGTTGGGCGCTCAGCGTGCCGCCGAGATCGGTGGCTCCACGTCGATCGCGAAACTCGATCTCGCCGATCTCTCGTCGGTGCGGGCGTTCCCCGACCAGTTCGACGGCGACGTCGACATTCTGATCAACAACGCCGGCGGCTTGAGCCAGCATCGCACCGACACCGTCGACGGCTTCGAGATGACGATCGGCACCAACTTTCTGGGCCCGTTCGCGTTGACCAATCTGATGCTGGGCCGGGTGCGTTCGCAGATCATCAACGTCGGATCCGACGCCCACAAGGCCGCCACGCTGCGGTTGGACGACATGCACCTGCGCTCGCACAAGTGGGCGGCCTATCCGGCGTATGCGCGCTCGAAGCTCGCGGTAATGCTCTGGACCCTCGAACTCGACCGCCGGCTGCGGGCCACGAACTCGCCGGTGACCGCCCAGCTCACCCACCCCGGTTGGGTGTCGTCGAACTTGTCGAACGTGTCGGACAAACGCCTGATGGCGGGATTCCATCACGTGGTTGCGGCGTTGGCGGACAGATTCGGCAACGACATCGAAGAGGGCGCCGGCCCGACGTTGTACTGCATCAGCGAGCCGATCCCGCCGGGCAGCTACGTCGGTGTCGACGGACGTCTCGGCCTCAAAGGCGGCCCGGTACTCATCGGCCGCTCGGCGCTGGCGGCCGACTACGAGATTGCCGGCAAGGTGTTCGAGTTCGGCGAAAAAGAAACCGGCACAACGTCTTCCGTGTAGCGGTCCGAGCCGATGCGCTCGATCAGCAAGGGTTTTCGCGCTACTGCCCGACGGTTGCGTGCGCCCGCTCGAGTGCGCACAGTCGCCACTGACCCGGCACGCCTTTGAGCTCGTGCTCGCCGCGGTCGGCGAAGCGGTGCCGGGAGCCGGTCACGATGTCGCGCACCGTCGAGGACACCAGCACTTCGCTGGGCCCCGCCAGTCCCGCGACGCGCGCGCCGATGTGCACAGCCATTCCGGCGACGTCGTCGCCGCGCACCTCGACCTCGCCGGCGTGGATACCCACCCGGATCTCGATGCCCAGCACCCGGATCCCGTCGATCAGCGCGTCGGCACACGCGATCGCGGCGCTCGGGCTGGGGAAGGATGCGATGAATCCGTCACCGGCGGTGTTCACTTCGAAGCCGCCGAACCGTTCGAGTGCGTGACGGACGATTGTGTCGTGGTTTTCCAGCAGGTCCCGCCACCGGCCGTCGCCGAGCACGGCGGCGCGCTCGGTCGAGCCGACGATGTCGGTGAACATGATTGTGGTCAGCACGCGATCGGCGCCGAAGCCGCCCCGCACGCCGGTGACGAACTCCTCGATCTCGTCGAGCATCGGCGCGGTGTCGTCGGTCCAATACAGCGCGTCCGCTCCGGGCAGCTCGAGGAGCTGTGCCCCGGCGACGTGCTCGGCGATGTAGCGGCCGTTGTCGACCGGGCAGAATTCCGAGTCGACCCGGTGCACCACCAGCGTGGGCGCGGTGATGCGTTCGAGGGTGTCGCGGACATCGCAATGCCGGACGGTCAGGATGATGGCGCGGGCCATGCTCGGTGATGCGGCCCGGTTGCCGGCCATGTCCCACCACGAGCGAAATGCGTTGTCGTCGACCATGCTTGGCGCGATGAAACCGAGCATGTCGAAGCCCTGGTCGACGGCATCCGGCTCCATCGCCACCGTCGTGTAGGGATCTTCCTCCTTGATCTCGAACCCCATCGGGTAGTTGTCGGCGCGCAGCGTCCGGGCCGCTCCGTTGACGATCACCAGGTTGCTCACTCGCTCGGGATAATCGGCCGCGAGAACGAGCCCGGTCATCGATGCGAATCCGGGAGCGAAAATCGTCGCCCGCTCGCATCCGACCGCGTCCATCACCGCGATGGCGTCTTTAGCCCAGAATTTCGGGCCGATCACGTCCCGCGACACGCGTGACGACATACCGACCCCGCGCTGGTCGAGCCGGATCACCCGGCTGAACGATGCCAGCCGCCGGTGAAAGCGGTACATCGACGGCTCGGCATCGATGGTGTCGATCGGGATGGACGGCCCCGGCAGCACCAGTACATCGGTCGGCCCCTCGCCGAAGACCTGATAGGCGATGTCGACGTCGCTGCAACTGGCGTAGCGAGTCCGCGGAAACTGCGCCACGGTTACAGGCTAGATCAGGAAACCGACACGTTTACGCCGTGTTGTGCGGGGTCGTCGCTTCCTGGCCGCGCGGCCACGAGTATGCAGGTATCAGACAGCGACGAGAGGACAACGCATGCAGTTGACGGGGAACACCGTCCTGGTCACCGGAGGGGGGACCGGGATCGGTCGCGGACTGGCCGAGGCCTTTCACCAGTCGGGGAACAAGGTCGTCATCGTGGGCCGGCGCGTCGAACTGCTGAAAAATGTCGCGGAGGCCAATCCGGGCATGGAATACCTCTCGCTGGATCAGGGCGACGCGGCGGACATCCGGCGGTTCGCCATCGAGCTGAAGGATCACCATCCCGACGTCAACGTCCTGGTCAACAACGCCGGCATCCAGCGGGTCGAGGACATCACCAGCGGTGGCCCCGGGACCGCGGAGCTGACCCTCGCCATCAATCTGCTCGGACCCATTCGGCTCACTTCGGCCGTGCTGCATCAGCTGCTCAGCAAGCCCCATGCCGCAATCCTGAACGTGACGTCCGCGCTGGCGTTCATCCCCACCGCGCTCACGCCCACCTACTGCGCGAGCAAGGCGGCGCTGCATTCCTACACGCAGTCGCTGCGCTATCAACTGCGCGACACCGCGGTTCAGGTCATCGAGATCATTCCGCCGCACGTGCAGACGGCGTTGCAAGGGCAACGTGGATTCGACCCACGGGCGATGCCGCTCGAGGAGTACATCGCCGAGACGATGGCACTGCTGCAGACCACACCCGACGCCGAAGAGATCGTCGTCGAAGCCGCCAAGGCATTCCGCTTCGCCGAGCGCAACGGATCCTTCGACGAGGTGTATCCGATCCTGAACGAGCGGATGGCCGCGGAACGCGCCTGAGACAACAAAGCGCGAGTCTCGCCGTTGCATTTAGATCGGGGCTTCGGCGCCGGATCCGGTATCGAGCGCCTCGGCGATTTGCCGCACGATGTATTCGGCGACGGCGGCGGGAGTGGGGTTGTCGAAGGTCAGCGTGGGCGGCAAGGTCAGCCCGGTCACGGTTTTCAGGCGGTTGCGCAGCTCGACCGCGGTCAGCGAGTCGAGTCCAAAATCCTGAAACGCGGCGCCCGGGTCGATGTCTTCGGGTGCGGGGTGACCGAGCACCGCCGCGGCCTCCACACACACCGTGCCCACCAGCAGCTCGTGCTGTTCGGAGGACGACAGCCCGCTGAGGCGATGGGCAAGCGTCGATGGCGCTTTCGCTGCATCGGCGGTGTCATCGCGATGGCGCCGCCGCGGGCGGCGGGCGAGCCTGCTGAACAACGACGGCAACGCGCCGCGACGGGCGTTGACGTCCAACGCCGTGCGGTTCAGGCGGGCGGCCACCATCACGGGGTGATTGACGGTCAGCGCCGCGTCGAAAAGCTGCAGCGCTTCCGAGGGGTTCATCGCCGCCATCCCGCTACGGCTGATTCGGGCCCGGTCGCGGTCGCCCAGGTGAGCGGTCATGGCGCTGGCCTGTTCCCACAACCCCCACACCAGCGACACGCCCGCCAACCCGGTGCTCTGCCGGTGGGCGGCCAATCCGTCCAGGAACGCGTTGGCTGCCGCGTAATTACCTTGGCCGGGTGCACCCACGGTGCCGGCTATCGAGGAACACAACACAAACATCGACAAACCGAGATGACGGGTCAAGTCGTGCAGGTTCCACGCAGCGTCCACCTTGGCCCGCAACACCGGCTCTAGACGGTCCGGGGTCAGCGAGGTGATGACCGCGTCGTCGAGCACCCCGGCGGCATGAATCACCCCGCGCAATGGCGGACATCGCTGCGCGATCTGGACCAGCATCTCGGCTACCGCGTCCCGATCTGCCACATCGCAGGTAAGCAGCTGCACGGCGGCGCCGGCCGCCGTCAGTTCGGCGGCTAGCGCAACCGCCCCCTCGGCCCGATCGCCACGCCGACTGGCGAGCACCACATGACGCACCCGGTAGGCGCTGACCAGATGGCGGGCCAGCGTCGCACCGACCATCCCGGTCGCGCCGCTGATCAACACCGTGCCTGTGGCAAGGTCATCGGCGAGCGCCGACGGCATGCTCAGGACCACTTTGCCAATGTGGCGCGCCTGGCTCATGAACCGGTAGGCGTGTGCGGCGCAGCGCACATCCCAGGTGGTGACGGGGAGCGGACGCAATACCTGAGAGTTGAAGAGCTCCCTCGTCTCGCGCAGCATCGCCTGCATCCGCTGGAGTCCGGCCTCCGACAGATCAAACGCCCGATAGGACACACCGGGATATTGGGAGGCGATCGCATCCGCGTCGCGAATATCGGTCTTGCCCATCTCGATGAAACGGCCGCCGCGGACCAACAACCGCAGCGACGCGTCCACGAACTCACCGGCCAGCGAATTCAGCACCACGTTGACCCCTCGGCCGCCGGTGACCGCCAAGAACTTGTCCTCGAAGTCCAGCGTGCGGGAATCACCAATGTGGTCCTCGTCAAAACCGATGGCGCGCAATGCGGGCCACTTACCGCGGCTGGCGGTTGCGAAGATCTCCACCCCCCACTGGCGAGCCAGCTGCAACGCCGCCATCCCCACCCCGCCGGTACCGGCATGCACCAGCACCGACTCCCCGGCGCAGATCCCGGCCAAATCAGCCAACCCGTACAGGGCCGTCAGGAATGCCACCGGCACACCTGCGGCCTGCGCGAACGACCATCCCCGCGGCACTGTGGTCAGCAGTTGCTGGTCGACCACCGCCAACGGGCCCGTTCCAGCGATCAAACCCATCACCGCGTCACCGACTGCTATCCCGGTCACGTCGGGACCCGTCTCGACCACCACCCCGGCGCCCTCTGCACCCAGTGTTGGGGCGTGGCCGGGGTACATCCCCAGCGCCGCCACCACATCCCGGAAATTGACCCCTACCGCCGCTACCGAGACACGCACCTGCCCTGCCTGCAGCGGTACCTCTGCCTGCGGGCAGGGCTGGATCACCAGATCTTCCAACGTTCCGCCGCCCCCGGTCGCCAACTGCCACACTGGCTGCCGCGCCGGCAGCTCCAGCAGCCGAGGGACAGGGGTCAGCCGTGCGACACTTGTCACCCCCGCTCGCACCAGCAGTTGTGGTTCCTCAGCGGCGACCAGCACCGCCACGTCAATCGCCGAGTCCGAGTCGACGAGCACGATGCGACCGGGGTGTTCGGCCTGTGCTGAACGCACCAAACCCCACACCGCCGCGGCGGCCAGATCGCTGACATCTTCGCCAGACAACCCCACCGCGCCGTGGGTCAGCACCACCAGCGTGCCCGCGTGGCCGGCCAACCAGCGCTGCAAGACCTGCAGTGCGGTGCGGGTGGCGGCGTGGACCGAGCCGACAAGGTCGTCATGGGTGGTTGCGCACTCCCACACCACCACACGGTCACCAGCACCCACTCCATCACCAGAGCAGTAGTCCTCCCAGGACTGCGCCTGGAGCCGGTCCGAGCGACCAATTGTCATCTGGCTTTGCGGTATTGGCGACCACACCACCTCCAGCGGCCCGTTATCGGGGCCGGCGGCAGCGGTGGCCACCGCGGTGTGTAACTGCTCGGCGGTCATCGGCCGCGTAACCAGAGATCGCACCGTCAGCACCGGCGCACCCGCGGCGTCGGCCACATCTATCGACATCGCGTCTTGGCCGACCGCGGTGAAGCGGGCCCTCAGCCGGCCTACGCCGCCGGCATGCAGCGACACCCCCCGCCAGCAGAACGGCAGCATCGTCTGATTGGTGTCGACGGCAAGCCCAACTGCGTGCAGTACCGCGTCCAGGACTGCCGGGTGGATCCCCATCCGGTCCACCTGCACGCCGGCTTCGTCAGGCGCGGCGACCTCCGCGAAGAGCTCTGGCCCACGCCGCCACATCGCCGCCAACCCCTGAAAAGCCGGGCCGTACTCATAGCCTCGCACCGCTAGTCGCCCATAGCCGTCGGACACATCCACACTCACCGCACCCGGCGGCGGCCACACCGACAACTCCACTGAGGACTCCGCGGCGACGAGCCCAAGCGTTCCCTCGGCGTGTAGTAACCACTCACCGTTGGATTCATCGCGCCGTGAATACACCGAGACCGTTCGGCCGCCGGACTCCTCAGCTGTCCCCACCACAACTTGCACTCGAGCCCCGGCGTCGTCGTCCAGGACCAGCGGCGCGGCCAGCACCAGCTCGTCGATGACCGCGCAACCAACCTCGTCACTCGCGCGGATGACCAACTCCACAAAACCTGCGCCAGGAAACAGCGTCACCCCGCCCACCGTGTGATCGGCCAACCACGGTTGGTCGGCCAGCGACAATCGCCCGGTCAACACCATCCCGCCGGAATCGGGCCGTTCGACCACCGCCGTCAATAACGGGTGCTCGGCGTCAATCAGACCCAACTCGGCAACGTCAGCGGGCTTCGAGGCGGTCGGCGCCGACCAGAATCGCCGCCGCTGAAATGCGTAGGTGGGCAACTCAACCCGCCGCCGACCCGAGCCGGTAAATAGTGCCGACCAATCCAGCTGGACACCCGTGGTGAACAGCTGACCGGCAGCGCTCATCAGTGCGGCCACCTCGGGGCGGTTCTTACCCAGTAGCGACACCACCACTGCCTCAGCCGGAGACAGCGACTGCTCGATGGAGGCCGTCAAACCGCTGCCGGGTCCGACCTCGATGAAGTGCGTTGTTCCGCGCGTGTGCAGATTTCTGACACTGTCGGCGAAACGCACCGGTTGGCGGATGTGCTTCACCCAGTACTGCGCCGAGCCGAAATCGCCGCCGGCCCTCGTGGATTCGGCTGTCACGTTCGAGATCAGCGCGATCCGCGGCTCCCGGGCCTTAACCTGGGCCGCGATGCGCCCGAACTCCTCGAGCATCGGTTCCATCAGCGGCGAATGGAAGGCATGCGAGACCGCTAGCGAATTCACCCGGTGGCCTTGTGCCGCCAGTTGCTGCGCGATCGCGTTCACGGCGCGTTGCCCACCTGAAATCACAACCGATTCGGGCGCGTTGATCGCCGCGATCGCCGCTTCCTCACCCAGCAGCGGCGCCACTTCGCGCTCGGCGGCGCGCACTGCGGTCATCACCCCACCGGCGGGCAACGCTTGCATCAGCCGGCCCCGCGTAGCCACCAACAGCGCGGCGTCAGCCAGGGTCAATACCCCGGCCACGTACGCCGCCGAAAACTCCCCCACCGAATGGCCCATCACAAAGTCTGGGGCGACACCCCAGTGCCGGAGTACCGCGAACAACGCCACTTCCACCGCGAACAATGCCGGCTGAGCGAACTCGGTGCGATCAAGCAGACCACTGTCAGCGCCCCAAACCACTCGGCGCAGCGGCAACCGCAGATGCCGATCCAACTCGTCGGCCACTGCGTCAAACGCCTCGGCAAACACTGGCAACTGGTCGTACATTTCCCGGCCCATTCCGATGGACTGGGAGCCCTGACCAGGAAACACCACCACGGTCTTTCCCATCGTGCCCGCGCGGCCGATCACCGCACCCGGGCTCGGATCGCCATTGGCCACCCTGGCCAATCCCGTCATGAGCGCCTGACGATCGGCACCCACCATCACCGCTCGATGCTCGAACACCGAACGCCGCGCCAAGGAGTAGGCGAGATCGACCGGATCCAGCCGTGGATTGGCCAGCAGATAGGCCGACAACCGGCTGGCCTGCGCCGTCAGCGCATCGGCCGATTTACCCGAAATCACCCACGGCAGCACAGAATAACGGCCAGTGGAGGTCGCGCCGTGGCCGGACTCCTCCGCTGCTTCGAGCGGGCCCTGCTCCAAGATCACATGCGCGTTGGTGCCGCTGATTCCAAACGAGGACACACCGGCCCGGCGTGGATGACCGTTGACCGGCCAATCCCGGGCCGCGGTCAACACCGACACCGCACCGCTGGCCCAGTCCACTCGGGGAGAGGGCTCGTCGACGTGCAGGGTCGCCGGCATCACGCCGTGGCGCATCGCCTGCACCATCTTGATGATCCCGGCCACGCCCGCGGCGGCCTGGGTATGACCCATATTCGATTTGACGGAGCCCACCCATAATGGCTGTCCCGGCGGACGGTGTTGTCCATAGGCGGCCAAAAGTGCCTGCGCCTCAATGGGATCACCTAACTTGGTGCCCGTCCCGTGACCCTCCACCACGTCTACGTCGGCGGCGTCTAGCCCTGCACTGTCCAAGGCCGCGCGAATCACTCGCTGCTGGGAAGGCCCGTTGGGTGCGGTCAGACCGTTGGAGGCGCCATCCTGGTTGACAGCGCTACCGCGCACCACAGCCAACACCGAGTGCCCCGCACTCAAGGCATCCGACAGCCGCTCCAGCACCACTACTCCGGCGCCCTCACCCCAGCTGGTGCCGTCAGCGGCTCCGGCGAAGGCCTTGCACCGCCCATCGGCGGCCAGTCCCCGCTGGCGGCTGAACCCGACGAAGATCGCCGGTGATGTCATCACCGTCACCCCACCGGCCAACGCCAGATCACATTCCCCAGACTGCAACGACTGCACTGCCCAATGCAGGGACACCAACGACGAGGAGCACGCCGTATCCACCGACACTGCCGGCCCTTGGAGCCCTAATACGTACGCCACCCGCCCCGAGGCCACACTCGACGCAGAACCGGTCAGCCCGTAGCCCTCCAACCTGTCGGTTCCGTCGGACCCGTAGCTCTGTCCGAAGATGCCGGTGAACACTCCGGTTGCTGATCCTCGCAACGACGCCGGGTCGATCCCGGCCTGCTCCAAGGCCTCCCAGGAGCACTCCAGCATCAACCGCTGTTGCGGGTCCATCGCCAACGCCTCGCCTGGTGGGATTCCGAAAAACCCTGCATCAAAACCGGCAATGTCCGCGAGGAAGCCGCCCCAGCGCGTATACGTCTTGCCCGTCACATCGGGATCCGGGTCGAACAACCCGTTCACATCCCAACCGCGATCGGTCGGAAACTCCGACACCACATCCTGAGCTTCTGACACCATTTGCCATAGTCCCGCCGCCGAATCCACCCCGCCGGGATACCGGCAACCCATTCCCACAATTGCCACCGGCTCATGGACTGTCGCCGACGAGCGGGATGCCGGTCCTTGGTTGCCGTCGGAAAATTGAGCTTCCACGTACTGGGCTAGTTCCGAGACCGAGCCGTAGTCCCATCCCACCGTGTCAGGCAGCCGCAGCCCCGTGACTGCGGCCAATCGATGACGAAGTTCAACGGTCATTTGCGAGTCGAAACCCAGCTCGGAAAAGGCGAGATCCCGGTTCACCGACTGTGGACCGGGCTGATCCAGCATCTTGGCGACCTCTGCACAGACCGTCTCCACCACCAGTCGGTGATGTTCTTGCTGCAGGACGGCAAGGCGATCGCGAAGCGTCACGTCACCGGCGGCGGTCTGGCCGTTCTGGTGATTCGGCGATGCGCGCACGAGATCGAGAGGCAGCGACGTGTCCGAAGGACTCTGGTTGGCGGGAACCTGCCAAATCGGCGTCGCCGCGCTTTCCGCACGAAGCGCAGTCCGCAGGAGTTTCCCGGTCGGGGTTCGAGGAAGCCGCTCCACAGTGACGAACCTGTGCGGAACCTGGAACGCAGACAGGCGAACCAGCAAGCCCCGGTGGATGTCTCGGATCACGGATTCGTCCAGGACTGCGTGATTCGTCGGTACCACGAAAGCCTGCAACGCCGACGCGCCGACGGAATCCCTTACTCCGACCACCGCAGCCTCCGCCACACTGTCGTCCTCAGTGATGAGTCGCTCAATCTCGCGCGGATTCAAATTGACGCCTCCGACGATTTCGGTGTCGTCCGCGCGGCAGCGGTATTCAACCCATCCGTCGCCGTCGACGCACACCCTATCCTGGGTGTCGAGCCAATCCCCTTCTCGCATAGCAAGATTCGTCGCAGAGTTCCAGTAGCCGGGCGATATCGACGGTCCGCGAACCCACAGGTCCCCGTCAACCCCGGGTCCGGCGGTCGCACCATCGGGCGTCACAACCCGAATCTCGTACGGCGGGAGTGCTTTTCCAATAGTTCCCAGCCGCCAGTCGGCGATGGTATTCGACAAGAATGTCTGCCCGACCTCGGTAGATCCAAGTCCGTCGAGGATTGGAATATCGCCAAAGAAGTCGATCAGCCGCTCGGCGAGACGAATCTCCAGAGCCTCTCCCGCCGACACCAGGCAGCGAAGCGAACGAAACGAGTCGGGGGAGCAAGTGTCGACAACTCTTGCGAAGAACGTTGGCACACCGTAGAGCACCGATGGCTGGAATCTCGCACTCAGCGTGGCCGCCGCTTCTGCGCTCGCCGGCCACTGGGTGATGACAGCGGAACCGCCCGTCGCGAGAGGGAACCAGACGGAATTTCCCAGGCCATACGCGAAATACATTGGGGCGCTGCATAGCCCGACATCCTCGGACGTGAGCTGCAACGCTCGGTGACACATGGCGTCGACGAACGCCGAGACATCGGAGTGCCGGTGGATTGCTGCCCTCGGTGCACCCGTAGTGCCGGATGTGTAGGTGGCGTAGGCGTGGGCGTGAGCACTCAGCGGCTCGTAGTCCGTCGGCTCGGCGCGGCCGGCCTCGGACACAAGCTCTGAGGCTCCCACAATGCTCGAGCGTGAAAACCTATCCCGGAGAGAGTCACTAGTGACGACAAGCGCCGGTTCCGAATCGCTTTCGACGAAGGCGTGGTCCTGCCGGTTCAACTCGGGGTTCGCAAGGAATGCCACGATGCCACGGCTCAGGCAGCCCAGCAACAGCTGCACGAGCTCCGGTGAATCCGGAAGGCACACCAGGACGCGGTCTCCACTTGACAGTCCACGGCTTTTCAGCACTTCGCCGAGACGTGCGCCGCCATCGTGGATTTGGCCGTGGGTTACGACGTGCGACCCGACATAGGCGGGCTTGTCGTGCCATCCTGCGTCCGACGCTTTTGTAGCCAGGAATTGAGCTAAATTGCCATTTTGCATTAGTGGACCCCCTAGGTCGCCACTGTGACCCGCTGCGCCTCGCCCTGACGCGGCAGGAATGTACTGAACCAGCACCGTTGAGCACCCCTGAATGAATTGCGACGCGCTCGCCGGATTGGCCGGACGCGCGAATACTCGCGTGTCTGCGAATTCACGCGGAAGCCAGAGATTCGAGGAAATACTCGTTGATGATGATGACGGGTCGCCCTCCGCTGATAATGCGGTAGCGGCGACCGACGGTTCTCGGTCGCGGAGTCCGATATCCTTCAACCGCAAGCCAATCGGGCGTTTCTCCGATCCAAACAGCAGCGGGCTCTTTGAACGTTTCAAGGCGACCGGCCGCCATGATCTCACCGATTGGACAATCCGTTTCAGTCAGACTTGCGGTTATTGCGAGGGGTAAGAGGTCTACCGCGACCAGCGACTCGGCGGCCACAAATTGCCGTCCTGAGTTCCGACCTTTGAGTAAGACATGACGTTGAAGAATTCTATCGCCGGCTAATTGTCGCGACTTTGTCTCTTCCGGCGCATGAGGGGCAATCTTCTGGTTGATGATCTGCACAATGATCTCTTCGTCGGCGAGAACTCTGAGAATCCGTGTGAGGGTGCCATTTGTTTCGATGAGCAACCGCAGGTCACGATTCAGCTTGCAGATTTCTGCGGCAGCTAGCTGGCATTCGGTCATATGGTCGGCTTCCGATGAAAGACTCCGCCTCGATGTGCCGGAAGCTCCGTGCGGTCGCGGGCTTGGCTCGCGCGTCGCTTTCCCTGAAGCGGAAGAGATTCCGTGGGTAAGGCCGGCGCCGTTCGGTGGAACACGGCTCGTGCACCGCTGGTCCTCATGCCGGAATATCCAAGCGGGTGAATTCGTGCTGCCGGTAACGCGCCACGCAAACGGACCGTCGAACCTTGCCGCTGGTCGTGATCGGGATACTGCCCAATGGCACTGGTACGAGATCCGCGACGCGCAGACGATGTGACTTCGAAATCGCGCCGGCCACTTCACGTTTGATGGCGCGAAGGTCATCCATGGCCTCATCGTCATTGCGACCGCGCTTGTTCAGCTCAATGATGGCGACAAGTTCCTCGGTCGGGTCGCCCGGTACAGTGATGGCCACGACCCGGCCGCCGGTGATTTCGTGGATCGTCGCTTCTACGTCTTCCGGATAATGATTCGCGCCATCGACCACTAAAAGATCCTTGATGCGGCCGGTGATGAACAGTTCGCCATCGAAAATTACGCCGAGGTCTCCGGTTCTGAGCCACCGATCGTCTGGTGTACCTGGTAGTGAGTCGGCGAGCTTTCCGCTGAACGTCCGTTCGGTTTGCTGGCGTTTGCGCCAATAACCCATCGCCACGTTCTCACCACGCACCCAAATTTCGCCGACCACGCCCGGTGGGTTCTCTATCCTGGTGTCGGGGTTTACGATTCGAAGTCTCGATGCCCGCGGCTCGCCATAGCTGATGAGCTGAGCGCCACCGCGCAATCCTTGATCCTCACAGCGCTTAGCGTTGCCGGCTGACAATTTGTCATAGTCCAAGGACACTGTCGTCAGTGGGCGGCCCGGTCTGGCGCTGGCCACGTAGACTGTCGCCTCCGCGAGACCATAGGACGGTCGAATCACCGTCTCATTGAGGTTGAAGCGGGCGAACCGATCGGTAAAACGCTTGAGCGTCGCAGGATTTGGCCGTTCCCCACCACTGATGATCGCCCGCACATCGCCGAGATCGAGCCCGGCCATATCGTCATCGGATGTTCCACGAGCGGCCAACTCGAAACCGAAATTCGGGGCACTGGAAACTGGTCCGATGTGTTTGCCCAGCAGTTGCATCCACCGGGCCGGCCGTTGCAAAAAGGAGACCGGGCTCATCAAGACTGCGGTGTCTTGATTGACCATCGGCAGAATAATGCCCTGCAACAAACCCATGTCGTGATAGAAGGGCAGCCAGGACACCGCAGTCGTTGGAAGCTGTTGGGTGTCCTCGAAGTAGTCCGACATCAACTGTTCGCAATTGGCGATGACATTTCGGTGTGAGACAACCACACCGGCAGGCTCGCGGGTCGACCCCGAGGTGTACTGCAGATAGGCCGTGTCCGGATGCGCGTACCGGGCCGCATCGAAGTCTCGCGGGGCGTCAAGGTCGAGCGACTCCATCGCCACGACGGCCGGTGTAGGTCGATGCGACGTGGCGCGCGTATTCGGTGCGTACTTGATGACCTCGTCGATGATCGACCAGGTCGTCAGGATGGCGACCGGCGAGCAGTCCTGCAACGCAGAAGCGATTCGCTGGTCATGAATTCCGAGTTGCGGCGCTGGCAGGGGCACCGCAATCAAGCCGGCCTGCAACACACCCAGAAAGGCCACGATGTAGTGCAGACTTTGTGGCGCGACGATGGCCACCCGATCGCCGGGCGCCCCGCAGAGCCTGAGCTCATCTGCCACGGCCATCGCTCGCCGATGGACTTGCGACCAGGTGAGAACCTCAACAAAGCCGCTTGGATCGACCTCGTAGTCGATGAACCTGAACGCGGCACGATTGGGCTGCTGGCTGGCTACTTTCCGCAGCACAGCCGGCAGCGTCGACTCGGTGCTCACAAATCGCGCTGCGATCCCGTCCGGCGGTTGTGCAGCTTCTCGCCCCGTTTCCGGTGGCGTCCCCCCCGGGACCGCAGACTGAACTGACCCTGTGCTCATTCTGCGTTTTCCGTTCTTTTGGCACGAGGATAGCAGTTCTACAGGGTGCGTACCATGAAACCCGGTCCGGCCTGGAAGGGGTGCTTTCAGTAGCCAGGTGCGCATCGCCGGACATCGCGACAGTGAAGATAATCGTCTATTATCAGCGCGCTCAACGTGTTAGCCGGGTCGCTCACTATTGATGACGGTTGTCGACATGCAGTGCCGGAAGTGCCGGTCCGGCAGGGGATTTCCGCGGCTGATCTTCACTGATTTGGCTAAATTCCCGCGCTCCTCAGCCGCTATGGTCTGACCCGCGCAGTAGGTCAACGACAGGGTTCGACCCAGCAGCGGCAGTTGCCGTTGAGCGGGCAACCCACTTCGCGCAGCGGCTATTGACGAGGAGCGTGCCAGCTGATGCCGCGTACTGACACCCAGCACTGGCCGCTGCCGGCAGACTTGCTGACCAGGCCTGCGACGAACACTGGCCGCAAAGAAAGATATCGGCGCCGCAGTTGCACTGCCACGTCATCGCCCGAGAGTCGGCGGGTAAGTCTCCCGCGACTGCAACGACGAGCGCCGCAATAGCGACGAACTCCGATCGCTAGCCGCGCCGACAGCAGTGCGCACAAATCTTTGCGGTTGTGACACAAGCGTAGGACATCCGGCGCGAATTTGCATGCTTTGCTGTCATGAGTGGATAGCCTTTCCTGAGCTAGGTTATCCGGACCAAATTTCTATATAGGTTCGCCTGTCCTCACTTAGGCAACGGTACACTTAATGAGTGTGGCCTTTGTTGCGGACCCGGATTGACGTGCACTAACGTCGAGGCCATGAGCAATGATTACGCCGTATCAACACCGTTCCTGAAGTTGCTTGAAAAGCAGATATACAACGAGTTCACAAACTCGCAGCAGTATTATGCAATAGCTACACACTTTGCTGTCGAGCGTCTGCCTCAGCTGGCGACCTTTTATTACAACCAGGCCGAGGGCGAACGTGAGCATGCCCTGAAGATCCTGCAGTACTTCGTCGACCGCGGCGTGCACGTGCAGGTGCCGGGGGCCGGTGAGGTGCGCAACGAGTTCGATACCGCTCGCGACGCGATCGCGCTCGCCCTAGACCTCGAGCGCGCCGTGACCGACCAAGTCAGTACGCTAGCGGCCACCGCACGAACAGAAGGCGACTACCTGGGCGAACAGTTCTTGTGGGGGTTTCTGGCAGAGCAGCGCGAAGAAGAGAAGACGGCGATCACGCTGCTGCGCGTTGCCGAGCGCGCCGGAGACAACATGTTCGACCTCGAGGAATTCATGGCCAGGCATATCAACTCGTCTTAGCGGTGAATCCATCACGTCGTGCCCGTCGCCGACTAACGCGACGGCTATCACGACCGGTCTCATGTCAGAGTCGGCATTGCCGCCGTCTCCCCGAGGCATGCCCAGGGACGACCCGCACGAAATAGTCAGGCGGACAACCTCAGTCGCGGATGAAGCCCTTGTTCCGCATCAGGAAGTCCGCCAGGAAGCCGTCGTGCGGAATCTCGGGCGCCGTGTGATGGGTCGGGTGATGGCCGCCGTATACGTTGGCGATGGTCGGTTCGGCGAGCAGATCGTCGATCAGGGCGTCGTCGTCGGTGATCGCACTGATCACCAGCGAATGCCGCAGCGGCTCCAGCCCGTCAGCGCGCGACCAGGGCGCCACCCAGACACAGGGGAACGGCAACTCGACGTTGAGCTTCGCTATGTCGGGTGTGGACAGCAGGTGGACGGCGGGGCGTAGCGCCGCGTACCCGTCGCCGAGGGCGGCGACGACCTGATCGGCGCCCAGTAGTGGAGTGCTGCCGGCGGCCACCGCAGCCAGATGGCTCGCCAAAACCGTTGCAGCGTCGAAGTTCTGGGTAGGTAGCGCGTCGTTGCCGACGGTCGACAAGCGTTCGGCTATCGCCGCGGCCAACGGCGTGGGTTCGCCCTCGTAGAGCACGGCGGTGGTGTTGACGCATGCCACCCCGCCCAGGTCGGCGATGGAATCGACGATGGTGTCGAGGTAGTCACGCCAGTCGTGGTCGGCGGTGATCAGAATCTTCGCCCGGCCCGGCCCGTTGACGAACACCGTTGCGTTGCCGGCGTATTTGTCGACGACGTCCTGGCCGCCGTAGACCATGGCCAGGTCGGCCGACCTGACCATCTCGTCGGCCCCGCGATGATCGGTGGGTAGGTAGACGGCGTCCTGGGGGCGAAATCCGGACTGACGCAACGCCTGGATCAGGCGGTGGGCGGTGAGCGGTTCGCGGCGTGACGGCCGAACAGCGACCCGATAGCCCAGGGCCAGCGCCTGCGGCCACAGGCCGTGCACGCCCGGGCCGTTGCCGGAGGCGAGGACCGCGAACACGTTGCCCCGCCGCGCCCAGACCGCGCCACCTTCGCGGGCCTGTTCGTGACGCCAGTCCAGCACCGCGCCGGACGGCCGGGCCGGTTGCACCGCACCGAATGCCGAGGCGACACCTTCGGCGACGGCGCGTGCCCCGGCTCGGGTGACCGAGATCGGCACCCCGGAGATCCGGCTGGCCAGGTCGGTATAGGCGTCGAAGTCGAGCCCGGCGATCTCCTCGTGGGCGAACGCGTCGGCGGCCTTGGCAAGCGCGGCCTCCCGCTCATGGGCAGGCAACGGCCGGGCACTTCGTTGAGCACCGAGCGCGCGCGAAACATACAGCGGCGGTGCAAGACTGAGCTCGGCGACCGTGACGCCATCGGTGGTGACGACGGGCTCCCGGCTACGCGTGCGATAGGTCCCGTCGGGTCCAAGCGCGTCGATGGCGATCAGATCGGCTGCCTCAGAGGCCATGTCAGTAGACACCTTCGATGACCGGCTCGCCTTCGAATGCGGCGACGGGCCGCACCTGGCTGAGCGAATCACCCACCTGGCCGTCGAGTCCCGGTAGCCGGATGGCGCTGTCGCGCTCCAGGTTGTTCGGCAGGAACATGCCTTTGCTGATGTGGTTCATGATCACCTGGCCGCGCTGCCCGTACGGCACGTCCTCGCCGGTGTCGGGGTCGACCACCCGGAAGGTCGCATACGGGCTGCGCGGGTGGAAGACGAAGGGCCCGTCGCCGTCGATGCGGTGGCTGATCGCCTGGGACAGGATCATCGTGCTGCCGAACGCCATGGTGATCGTCGTGTTCGGGAAGATCCCACCGAGCAGGTCCAGGGTGTCGATGTCGACGTGCGCGCCGCTGAGCAACAGGAAGCGGATTTTCTCGTTGACCAGGTTGACCACGTCATCGTCACGGGCGATGGCCTCCAGTAGCGGTGGAGTGGTGTGCAGGTTCGCGATGTGCTGCGTGTGCAGCACGTGCACGGCCTGCTCGACGAGGTGGTCGACATAGCCCGTCATCTCCACGGCCGCGTTTCGGGCGACCAGTTTCTTCACCCACCGGGGGTCCAGGTCGATGGCGTGAAACGTCGAGCCGAGTCGCTCGGAGACCAGACGCGAGAAGTAGCCCACTCCGTGCGGCCCGCTCGGCATCATGCAGAGAAAGCCACCGTCCCGCACGAAGCCGCCGTCGGCGAAGTCCTCGGTCTGCCACTGCACCACCTGAGCAACCCAATCCGGCAGCTGCACAGTCCTTTTCGGTGCACCGGTGGTGCCGCCGGACTCGAAGATCTGCGGCACCGGCGCCGGTGAGCCGTATCCGCGCGGAATCAGGTCTTCGACCGGCTCGGTTCGTAACTCGCTGAGCAGGTTGGGAAACAGTCGCAGGTCGGCGAACGTCGTGACGTCGGTGAGCGGGTTGAACGGCAGCGTCCGGGCCGCCCGCAACCAGAAAGCGCTGCCGGTCTCTTCGCCGAAGTGCCAGGCGATCGCAGCACGCAGGTAGGCCTCCGGGTCGCCCACCGGTTCCGATCGCGGTACGTCCAGCAGCGAGAAATCGATGTGGCCCATGGGTCCGATCATGTCGCAGGCGTGATCGCCCGGGCAAACGGCATCCCGCGAATCTGCTTCACCAATAACGGTTTTCGTGCGGAATTAACCGGCTGTAGCCGAAGCGTTAGTTGCCAGGACACCTCGGCGAGCGGGTCGGTGGCTAACGCCGGTACGGCTGCCAGCCTTGTTCCGGCTGAGCGAGCCGGTCGGCGATCACCGACAGTGTCTGCACGTTGTGGCCGTAGCCGAGATGGCTGCTGCGCACTTCGATGTTCTCTGTCTGCGGAGCGGGCACGCTGGTGCAGCATTCCCAGGCCACGATGCCGTCGGACTTGCTGTAGATGCAGGTCGTCGGCATGGGCAACGGTTGTGCGCGGCGCTCGAGGGACCGCGCAGAGACAGACTCGGTGGCGTCCGCGCCGCGGTTGACCAGACGCCAGACCCGCCACGCGGTGCTGGCCTGATGGTTGCCGCGAAAAGGTGAGCCCAGCGTGATCACCGACCGGACGTCGTCGGGTAGTCCGCGGGCCAGTTCGCGGGCGTAGATCCCGCCGGCGCTCCATCCGAGGAGGCTCACCCGCCGGCCGTCGTTGCGTTCGCGGATGTGATGCAGGCGCGCCGGCAACGATTCCTGCATCGTGGCGCGATAGCCCATATTGGTGCCCAGCCCCCAGTCGTAGACCCGATAATTCAACTGGCGCAGCACATTTCGCAGCAGATCGGTTGACAGTGGGCCGGCCAGGAATCCCGGCAGCACCAGGACCGGATGCCCGTCACCGGGCTGCCAGGCCGCGATGCGGCGCATCGCCAGCCGCGCGGAAAGGTACTCCAGGCCGGTGCGCCACTCGAGCGTGCGGAGCAGGTGCCCCGGTGGTGCCGCGTTGGCGGCGTCGGGGACCTGAGCCGACCGCTCGGCGACCGGCTCAGGAATAGAAGCCATCCAGGGTCTCCTTGTTCTGCTCCGCGACGACCCCGCGCTTCACTTTCAGCGATGGTGTCAGCTGACCGCCCTCGACCGAGAGGTCGTGGTCCAGCACAGCCCACTTCTTGATCGTCTCCCAGCGGTTGAGGCTGGCGTTGAGCTTCTTGATGTCCTCGTCGATCATGTCGTGCACGGCGTCGGACTTGGTCAGCTCCTCGTAGCCTGTGCCGCTCAGGCCGTGGTCCTTGGCCCAGCCGCCGATCGAATCCTGGTCGAGGGTGATCAGGGCGACGGCGAAGTTCTTGCCCTCGCCGAACACCATGAACTGGCTGGCGTACGGGCACAGCGTCGCGAACTTCGCCTCGATCGCCGGCGGAGCGACGTACTTGCCGTTGGACAGCTTGAACAGTTCCTTGATCCGGCCGGTGATCGACAGGAAGCCGTCGTCGTCGAGCTTGCCTTGGTCGCCGGTGGACAACCAGCCGTCGTCGTTGAGTGCGTCAGCGGTGGCCTCGTCGAGGTGGTGGTAGCCGGCCATCACACAGTCACCGCGGAATTGGACTTCGCCGGCGTCACTGATCCGGACCTCGGTGCCGTCGAAGGGCAGGCCGACGGTGCCGAGCTTGTAGTTGTCCGGCCGGTTGATGAAGCCTGCGCCGGACGACTCGGTCAACCCGTAGCCCTCCAGGATCAAAACTCCTGCCGCTTCGAACCATTCGGCGATGTCCCGGTTGAGCGGCGCGGAACCGGAGATGAAGAACCGGATCCGCCCACCGAACACGTCGCGGATCTTCGCGAACACCAACCGGTCGAATAGCTTCTGCTGCAGCACCAGGTGCGGCCACACGTACTTGCCTTCGCGCCGACGGCGAGCGACCTCCTTGCCCACGGCGAATGCCCAGCCGAAGAGGACAGCCTTCGCGCCCTTTTGTTGCGTGATGATCTTGGAGTAGGCCTTCTCGAAGATGCGCGGGGCGGCGCCCATGAAGGTCGGCTTGACCACGCCGGTGTTCTCGACGATCTTGTCGACCCGGCCGTCGATCGCACTGGCGAAGCCGCACGCGAGCTGGGTCGAGATCAGCACCTTCCCGAAGGCGTGCGCCAGTGGCAGCCAGAGCAGTTGGACGTCGTCCTCGCTCAGCAGCCCCATGCTTTCGATCACGGCGCCGTCGTAGACCCAGGCCTTGTGGCGCAGTCGCACACCTTTCGGCTTACCGGTGGTCCCCGAGGTGTAGATCAGCGTCGCCAACTGCTCCGGTTTGGTCTCGTCGGCAACCTTGCTCACGCAGTCGGCGTGTTCGGCCAGGTATTTCGCTCCCTGGTCGGCGAGGTCGTCCAGGGTGATCACCCAGTCGTCGTCGGAGTCACCGTCGAACAGCACGACCTTGGTGAGATTGGGCAGCTCGCTGCGCTGCTCGGTGAGCTTCTCGAGTTGGCTTTCGTCCTCGGCGAAGACGATCTTGGAGTCGGAGTCGGCGAGGATGTAGGCGGTGTCCTCGGAGTTCGTGCTCGGGTAGACGGTCGTCGTCGCCGCGCCGGAGCACAAGATCGCCAGGTCGGCCAGGATCCACTCGAGCCGGGTGGTCGAGGCGATACCGATGCGGTCTTCGGGCTCGACACCGAGCGACAGCAGTCCGGCCGCCAGCGGCTCGACCCGGTCGGCCGCCTGCTTCCAGGTAATCGAGGTCCAGTCACCGTTCGCCGGAATCCGGAAGGCCTCTTTGTCGCCGGACTTCTCGACGCGCTGCAGGAACAGCTGCGCCAGGTTGGCCGCCTCGATATGGGTAGCACTGCTCTTGCTCATCGGACTTCCTTTTGCTCTCAGCAACGTCGTCTGGTGCAAGCATGACGATTCGCAATCGATCGGTTCACGACGACCCGCGGTTGCGATCCGTCTCCGTCATGTCGATCTTGCTGGGAGTGCCCACCCCGGGAAGGCCAAAACGTCATTTTGCTGCTCGATTAGGCGTTCGCGGTGGCCTCCGCCAGCTCGGTCTGCACCATTCCGGCGGTTTTCGCCAGCCAGTTGGGCGCGAGCACCGACAGCCCGGTGGCTCCCGCGGTTGCTCCCACGACGCCGGTCCAGGCGACCGGACCGAGCGGGGTGCAGCCGAAGAAGTGACTGACGCCGGGCGTCTGGACGATGGCCACCAGCACCGCCGAGCTGCCCAGCGCCGTCGCCACCACGAGCGGGCTGTGCCGGCGGGTCAGCAGCGTCTGCGCGAGTTGCGTCATCACCAGGGCGGTCAATCCCATTGTCGAGGTACGTCTTTCGGTGCCTGGCGTCCAACGCCCGATGGCCCAGGCCGAGGTGGCGCCGATGGCCGTGACCGCGCCGCGGGTGACGATCTGGCGCATCAGCTCCACGTCCAGCGACGGCGTCGGCCCGGTCAGCACCGACCGCTGATACTCCCGCCGGGCTTCGAGGGCCTCTTCTTCGGTCTCGTACTCGTCGCTGTCGGGTTCCTCGAACTGCGGCGTGACGGCGACCGCGAGCGCCGGGAACATGTCGGTCAACAGGTTCACCAGCAGCAGCTGACGAGTTCCCACCGGGGCGCGCCCGCTGCCCAGGGCCGTGCCGATGATGGTGAACAGCACCTCACCGACGTTCCCGCCGACCAGGATGGTCACCGCGTCGCGCACCCCGGCCCACATGCCGCGGCCCTCGACAAGCGTGTCGAGCAGGACGCCTAAGTTCTCGTCGGTCAGCACGATGTCCGCGGCGCCACGGGCGGCGGACGAGCCTCGACCACTTACCCCGATTCCGACGTCGGCCATCCGGATCGCGGCAGCGTCGTTGGCCCCGTCACCGACCATGGCGGTCACCCGCCCCGACCGCTGTAGGGCTCCGACGATCTGCACCTTCTGCTCCGGGCTGACCCGGGCGAACACCTGCACGTCGGCGACGAGCTTGGCGGCCGCGTCCTCGTCGAGGCCCACGAGTTCGGACCCGGTGATCACCCGTGCGTCGTCGGGCAACCCCAACTGGCGGGCGATCGCCCGCGCGGTCACCGGGTGGTCGCCGGTGATCAGCACGACGTCGCGGCCGGCATCCACCAGTGCTTCGATCAGCGGGCGCGATGACGGGCGCGCGGTGTCGGCCAACCCGACGTAGCCGATCAATTCCAGATCTTGGGCGGCAGCGTCGACGGCGTCGGCATCGGTGCCATCGTCGTCGGTCGCGTGCTTCCACTTGCGTTGCGCGACGGCCAGCACCCGCAAGCCCTGCTCGGCGAGGTTGTGCACCAACGACTCGGCGTGATCCAGATCGGCCTGCGGGTCGTCGAACCCGCAGCGCGGCAAGACGACTTCGGGCGCGCCTTTGAGCATCAGGACGGGTTGCGTGGGATCCGCCTTGAGCGTGCCGATCGAGGCGGCGAAACCACGGCTGGACTCGAACGGCACTTCGGCGAGCAACTCCCATTCGGAATCACTGTTGCCGGCATAGGATTCCGCGGCTTTGAGGATCGCCTCGTCGGTCGCGTGCGCGTGCCCTTGCGACTCGTGCGGTTGGGACGACGCGCGCCCGGCAGCCCGCAGCACACGGGTGGCCTCCGGGTCGGCGACACCGGGGAACGGCCCGTGCGGGTTGGTGGCGGCCGGTACCGAAAGCACAAGGCGCAAACGGTTTTCGGTGAGCGTGCCGGTCTTGTCGAAGCAGATGGTGTCCACCCGTCCCAGCGCCTCGATGGTCCGCGGAGCGCGGACCAGCACGCCACGGGTGGAAAGCCGTTGCGCGGCGGCCAGCTGGGACAGCGTCGCCACGAGCGGCAGACCTTCCGGCACGGCGGCCACGGCGATCGCAACGCCGTCGGCCACGGCCTGCCGCAACGTGGCACGCCGGAGCATGGCCAAACCTGTCACTGCGGCACCGCCGGCCAGGGTCAGCGGCAGCACCTTGCCGGTCAGTTCACGCAACCGGGCCTGCACTCCCGCCGACGACTCGATGTCGATGACCGCCGAGATCGCGCGGTGCGCGGCGGTGCCTACCCCGGTCGCCACCACGATCGCCCGGGCGTGGCCTGCCACGATCGTGCTGCCCTCGAAGAGCATGCTGGCCCGATCCCGGTCTGCTGCCGCGACCGGATCGACCTGCTTGTCGACCGGCAGCGACTCGCCGGTGAGCAGTGACTCGTCGACCTCGAGGTCCTCGGCCACCAGCAGACGGGCGTCGGCGGGCACCACGTCGGGCGCCGCCAGGTCGATGACGTCGCCGGGACGCAAGGCGCTCGCGCTCACGGTGACCAGACGCTCGGCCTTTCGGGCCGCCTCCAGCCGTCGTCGCGCCGTCGCGACGGTCGGGATGACCACCCGGCGCGCCAACTGGTCCTGCTCGGCGAAGAGTTCAGCGGCCGCCGCCTCGGCACGCAGCCGCTGCGATCCACCGATCAGCGCGTTGACGGCCATCACACCACCGACCAGAACCGCATCGACGTTGCTGCCCAAGATCGCCGAGGCGGCGGCGCCGACGGCCAGGATTGGGGTGAGTGGATCGGACAGTTCGGCCCGGGTCGCCGAGAGCAGCTTGCCCGCCCGACGCGCCGGCCCCCGCAGCGGCGACACGATCGGGCTGTCGGACAGGTCTGAAAGGACGCGGCGCCAGCCCGGCAATCCGGGTTCGACGATCGCCAGCGGCGAGCTACGCCCAGCCAGCCGCGCGTAGACGATCTCCGGGTCGAGTGCGTGCCAGGCGGTCAGCGGTTGCGGCGTGGGGTCGGGTTGGCGCAACACCCGGGTGGCGGCGAACGCCCCGGACATCAGCGCGCTGGCCGCGGCGGCGTTGACCGGGTTGAGCCAGCGACGGAGCGCCATCGGGTTGGTCGGTCCGGCCGGGTTGCCGGTGACCAGCAGTAGGCCGGCCAGCGTGGTGCCGCCTTTGGCAAGGTTGACCGACGACTCGCTGGCCTGACGGGCAGCGGGTAGCGCCGACAGAATCCGCACGGCGGCGGCGAGGTCGGTGCCGGTGATGATGTCGGCACTCCACGGTGTTGCAGCCTTGGGGTCGTCGAGCGCGACACCGACGTCGGCGATGGCCAGCGCGGCCAAGGTGTCGGTCGAAGCGAAGTCGCGGTGCAGCGCGGTGATCAGCAGCACCGGCCCGCGATCGGCGCGCAGGTCACGGACCAGCTTGAGCAACGGCGTGCCACTCGGGTGACTGGCGGCCACGCTGGCGGCCAGGTCCTGGGTGCCAGCCACGTGACGCAGCACGACGCGGGCTCCGGTGCGGTTGGCGATCTGCAGCAGGGGAATCGCGAACGGGTCGACCTCCCAGCCGACCTCGACGTGGCCGACGGTCTCCCCGTCGACGACGAGGTCGGCGTGCTCGAGGCCCTGAGCGGGGGTGGCCGAGGGCCCCTGGGGACGCAGCCAGCGCAACCGCGCCGTCTTGGCGGGCAATTCGTCGGGGTCCGGCTCTGGTGGCTCTTCCGAGTGCAGCAGCGCGTCGGCGACTTCGTAGACCCGGTCGTCGTCCCAGCCCTGCACGTCACCGCGGGCGAGCAGCACCGCGCGGTGGTCGCCGCGCAGCGCGGCGCCGTCGATGACGACGACCTTGACCCGGTCCAGCCGGCGCAGGGCGCCGGGGTCGAGGATCATCTGTCCGTCGTCGGCCAGTCCACGGCCCAGCACCGCAGCGAACGACTGCCGCCCCATGTGCGCGGCTTTCGGGATGCCGGCCAGCACCGCGCCGGCCGCGTCTTCGGGGCCACCGCCGGCGACCAGCGCGCTCGCGGCCGCGATCAGCGAGCCGTTGGCGGCCGAGTCGACGTACTCCTCGATAGGTCCGGCCATCGATCCCTTCGCGGTGTCGATGGCGGCGTCGATCGATCCATCGACCACCACGTGTGATGCTTCGCCAGCAGCCGCTGCCGCCCAATTATGCTGTGCAGCTTGCACTTTGGCGACACCAGTCGAAGAGATGACGGGGACGACGGGAGCCTGCGGCCGGTTGGGGGAGGCCAGTTGCGGCTCCCGGTCGCGCCAGCGTCGGCGGTGCGCCTCGGCTTCGGAGATCTGCAGGACCCGTTCGACCAGGTTCAGCAGCGGCGTGCCGACCGCCTGGGTCAGCCCGTTGGCCGCTGCGGTGGTTGCCGCAAGCGCGAGGTCGGTACCGACCCGGCCCAGCCGCGACTCGAGCACCGCCACGACCCGTGGCTGGTCTTTCAGCAGGGCGGCGGCGGCACGAGTGGTTTTCGGAGCGGCGGGCAAGTTGACGACCCAACCGGTCACCGCGGCGCCGATCGCCAACGCGTCGAAGGCGGCCGCGGTCAGCGGCACGAGAACCGCCAGCGGGTTGCCGGGATCGGCGAACGGGGCGATCCGGATCTGCGGCTCACGCCCCGCGGCGAACAGGTCGGACGCTGCGGAGTTCACCACGTCACGGACGGTGTCCAGTACGACGTCAGGGTCGGTGTCGTCGTCGAGTTCGACCACCAGGCGACCCAGAGCGCCCTCGACGTGCGCGTGGGCGACGCCGGTTATGGCGCGAACCGGTCCTTCGACCACCGCGGCGTGTTCGTGCCAGCGGGGGAACGGCAGCAACGGGTCCAGGTCCAGGTGCACACGCCGTCCGCTCTGCCACCGCACGGTGGCCGACGCGTCTCGGCCGCGGTTGGTCGGGCGGCCGCTGCCCAACACGCGCGCCGTCGAATGACTCACCGTGTCGATCACCGGGGCGGTCAGCGTCTGCACGGCATCGGCGGCACTGGCCACGCTCTGCGCGCCGGCCTGCAACATCTGGACTGCTCCACCGGCCACACCGCCGACCAAGACGGTCACACCTGGAACCCTCATCAACACACCCTTCACAACGTCTGTGTTGTCGATCAGCGCCGCCTGGGGCAACGCGGCAGCTTCGACGAAACGGGGATAAGGCTGGCGTCCCCCGTTATCAGACGAGCGTACGTGTTGCGTCTGCGCCCGGCCGTGTGAGGAGTGGCAGAAGACGACGATCCCGACGATCACCGGCCACCGCGCAGTTGACATCTGGCGGCGGCCGGATCGCCGCCAGTAAATTCTTCCGGAAAGCGAAACCGGAAGGGAGAGACGCGAGGTGGTCAACTACGACCGCTGGGACGCGTTCGTCAGCTTTTGACGCCGGCGGTGAACAGGTCGCCGAGCGGCTTCGTCCATAGCGGGCGACGCACGCGGTGTTGCTCGACGATGGTGAACCCGGCGCCTTCGAGCAGGCGTCGCATCTCAGCCGGGCTGGGATTATGCGACGGTGTCCATCGGCTGCCGGGCAACAGTGGCCGCCGCGCACTCATGGTCGACACCGCCGCCAGTCCGCCGGGGGCCAGCACGCGGTGAAAGTCGCGGAGTGCCGCGGGCTGGTCGAAAAAGTGAAACGCCGAGGTTGTCACTACGGCGTCGAGGGTCCCGTCGTCGAAGGGCAGTTGCTCGGCGGGGCCGCGCCGCCAGTCGACCTCGCTCGATCGAGACTGGGCTTGTTTGAGCATGCCCTCGGACATGTCCACGCCGTAGACCGCGGCTGGATGCAGGTCACGCTGGATGCGATCGGCCAGAATTCCTGTGCCACAGGCGATATCGGCCACCCGCGCCGACTTGTGGTCGCGCAGTTGCGCGACCACCTCGTCGTGCGCCGGGCGGTAGACCCACTGCTGCAGAAAGGGCAGGTTGTAGGCCGGGGCGGCCACACCCCAGAACTGCGTGACGAGGTCGTTGAAACCGCGTCGCTGCGCTGTCTGCGTCATTTGGTGGAGGTGTAGTAGATCGTGTCGGCCATCGACACCGAGTCGGTGGTTTGGGGGACCGGCGGGAGGCCGTGCTCGGCCAGCAGCTGGCTCATCTGTTGGCCGGTCGAGCGCCAGCCCAGCCCGTCCATGTACGCGCCGACGTCGTTGCGGTCACCCTGGTAGCCGAGTTCCTCGAAATTGAGGTCGAAGCCGTGGGCACGCCACTTGTCGGTCGCCTGCTGCATCAGCTCACGCGCCTTGTCCTGATCGACCTCGGGCATGTCCGGAATCGCCTCGGTGGCCAGCCGGCTGCCGTCGGCGCTGAGCGCAGCGATGTTGTCCAGCAAGCGGTCCTGCGCCTCCGGTGGCAGATAGCCGAGCAATCCCTCGGCGATCCAGGCGGTCGGCCGGGTCCGGTCGAAACCGGCCTCGGTCAGCGCGGCCGGCCAGTCGTTGCGCAGGTCGATGGCGACCGTACGACGGTCGGTGGTCGGGCTGGCACCCAGATCGGACAGCGTCTGGGTCTTGAACGCGATCACCTCGGGCTGGTCGACCTCGAAAACGGTTGCGTCGGCGGGCCACTCCAGCCGGTAGGCGCGAGCGTCGAGGCCGGAGGCCAGGATGACGGCCTGGCGAATGCCGGCCTGAGTCGCGTCGGCGAAGAACGCGTCGAAGAACCGCGTTCGGGCGGCCATCGCGTCGGGCATCTGCTGGAGTTTCCAGGTGGAATCGTCGGCGTCGACGTCCGCGGCGTTCAGATCTCCGGAGGCCCAGCGGGTCAGGAAATCAACGCCGACGGCGCGGACGAGGGGCTCGGCGAACTGGTCGTGGATGACGGGGTTGTCGGCCTTGGTGGCGACGGCCCTGGCGGCGGCCACCATCGTGGCGGTGGCTCCAACGCTGGTGGCGAGGTCCCAGGTGTCGTTGTCGGTGCGCGGCATTGCGTGCTCCTTGGTAGTCGGGACGATATTTAGTTAGCATAACAAGTATTTAGTTCACCTATCAAGTTCGGCTGGATTTGCCAAGCTCGGGCGGCCAGTTATGGCGCCCCAGCGCCCGCAGTTCGTACATAATTGGCCACTCGACGGGATGCGGTGGGCTCAGTGCGGGCTGATCGCGGCCGTGATCTGGGCGACGCGCCGTCCGACGGCGTCGATCCGCTTAGGCGACAGCGCCTGCAGCGGGTGGACGGCAACGATCATGGGCACCCGGCCACGGTGATCGAAGACCGGCGCGGCGATGGTTGCCACCGGCCGCCGACGTTCGGCGTCGTCGTCGGCCAGGAAGCCGATGGTGGTGAATTCCATCAGCAGCTGATCGGTGATCTTGCGGACGTGATCGGGCAGCCCGTCGCTGGGCAGCGTCTCCATGACGCGCGCGGCCTGGGTCAATGCCGGCGTGGTGCAGTCCACGTCGAATCCACGCTGCCGGGTCCGGGCCAGCACGTCCTCGAGGCGACGAGTGAGCACCGAGTTGGTGGCCGCGCTGCGCTCGATCCATGCCTGCTGCTCCTCGGCCGTGTCCCACGCGGCGAACGCGACGCCGAACGGCGGCGCGTAGCGGATCCGCTCGCCGGGTGCGCCGATGGACCGTTGGCCGGCGTCCTCGAACGAGGTGATCACCAGTGAATCGGAAACTCGTTCGACAACCGAAGTGGCATAACCGAATTCGTTTGCAAGATCAATTGCCGCCGTCCGGGCGGCATGCGAGGTCGGCCGGGCCGTCTCGACTCGCGCCGCCACCACCGCCAGCGCCGGACCCAGCGAGTAGGTCTTGTCGACCGGGTCGCGACTGACCCAACCGCGATCGCACAGGGTCGCCAGGATGGCGTGCGCGGTCGCCTGGGTCAGCCCTAGTTCGCGCACCACGTCGGAAAACCGCAGCCGCGATTGGTCTGAGCCGGCGAGCAGTTCGACGACGTCGAGTACACGCGCTGTCGGGGGAGACGCGGGAATGCCTTGACTTCCTTTCGCCGAGTTTCATACTCTGATGCTCTGATTGTCGAGATACTATCTCGAATAATCGAGGACCCTCAAGCACATAGGAGTGCGCGGATGCGTGCAGTGGTGTTGCGGGACGGTCGGCTCGACGTGCGAGAAATCGTGGACCCGCTGCGTTATGCGACGGGGATTGATCGCCGGGACTGGTTGCTGTTCCGCACGGTGTTCACCGACGACTGCGAACTGAACTACGGCGAGGTCGGCTCCTGGCACGGCGTCGACGCGATCACCGAATTCATGCAGCAGGCCCATAAGATGGCAAGCCACACCATGCACCGATTGACCAATCAGGTGATCACCGTCGACGGTGATAAGGCGCAGTCGCGAACCTACGTCGATGCGCTGATCATGGTGGGCGATAACAACTCCGGGGTCAACGCGGCCGGCTTCTACGACGACGAGCTGGTCCGCGGCGACGACGGCTGGCGGGTAGCCCGGCGCCGCTTCGTCCAAGTGCGGATAGCTCCGGTAGGGCAGCCGTCATGACGTTCGCCGACAAGTACGGACCGTGGGCCCTGGTGGCCGGCGCCTCCGACGGCGTGGGTGCCGCATTCGCCGACGCGCTCGCCCAGCGTGGCGTCAACGTCGTGCTGCTGGCTCGGCGACAGGCTGTGCTCGACGAGGTGGCGGCCGGGATCACCGAACGCACCGGTGTCGAAACCCGCACTGTGGCAGTCGATCTCGCGATCCCCGACGCCTCAACGAAGGTTGCCGCTGCGACCGCCGACCTCGAGGTCGGCTTCCTGGTGTACTGCGCCGGCGCCGATCCGGTCTTCGAGCCGTTTCTCGACAACCCGATCGAGACCGCGGAGGCGATGGTGCACCGTAACTGCGTTGCGCCGATGCAACTGTGCCACCACTTCGCCCCGGCGATGGTGCAGCGGGGCAGCGGTGGGATCGTGGTGTTCGGTTCGGGCGCTGGACTCGCCGGCGGCCCGAACATGGTGGCCTACGGCGCCACCAAGGCGTTCGACATGGTGTTCACCGAGGCGCTGTGGAGCGAAGTGCACGACAAAGGCGTCGACGTGCTCGGCCTCATTCTCGGCAAGACCAACACCCCCGCGCTACGCCGTCTCGAACACAGTCGTGGACATCTGAGTTCCGAGGACGCGGCGCCGACGGACGCCGACAGCGTCGAGACCGTGATTGCCGAGGATTTCGAAAACCTAGGCAACGGACCGACTTTGATGGTCGGGGAGATGATGCGCGCCGTCGTTCCGATGATGGCATCCCTGACTCGCAACGAGGTCGTCACCTTGATGACTCAAGCCCAGGCCGCCGCCATGGGCGCAGACAGCTAGGCGGGCGAACGTGGATGCCGCAACCGAACTGCGGGAGATCGAGGCGATCAAACAACTGAAGGCCCGCTACTGCCGGTTCCTGGATACCAAGGACTGGTCGGCGTGGCGCAACATCTTCAGCCACGACTTCGTCAGCGACACATCGGAGTCGGGCGGCCAGGTACTGGTCGGGGCTGACGAATTTGTGGCCTACATTCGCAAGACTCTCGGCAAGCCGTCTCAGCCTACGGTGCATCAGGTGCATGCGCCGGAGATCGAGCTGGTATCGGAGACGACTGCCCGCGGTGTGTGGGCTCTCGAGGATGTGGTGCGTCTGGCGCCCGGCGTCAATTTGAACGGTTACGGCCACTATCACGAGACCTACGAAAAGGTCGACGGGCAGTGGCGGATCAAGACCTCGAAGCTCACCCGGCTCCGGGAAGACATCTTCAATCCGGTGATATCGCTCCGTGTTTCGCAGCGTATGCGAAATGTCGGAGCCCGAGTGGCGCAACATTTGTTACCGCAATAAACCTGAACGCCAAACGTCCCAGGCCCTTTCGGACCTGGGACGTTTGGTTTGTGCTGGTCGGTATACAGGCCCTTAAAGACCCAAGAACGCCAGCGGGTCGATCGCCGTGGCTGCGCCTGCGCCCGCTTCGGCGAGCCCAGAGGTCAATGCATCGAAGGCGTCGCCCGGGTTCAGCAACGACGTCGCGTCGATACCGCCGAACAGATCGCTTAGGTCGACGTTGCCGAACGGTGTCGCCAGGATGTCGCTGATCTGGGCGGCCGCACTGTCTACACCGGGGATGGCAGTGTAGATGTTCTCGATTCCGCCACCGATGTTCAGGACGTCGTAGACCGATCCATCTGTCGGTAGTTCCGCACCGGCAGGAGCATCTGGCAGCAACGAGTGACCCGTGACGGTGAACTCGGTGTTGACCAAGCCGAGCAGGTTCGTCACCTGATCGTTGGTGGTGATGCTGCCGATCTGGTCCGCCGCTGTGCTGCCGTCGTAGATGTTGAAGTTCTGCTCAGCGAGCGACAACGTGGCACCGAAGATCGTCGGCGTACCGCCACCCAGGTCCAACAGCGGTGGGGCACCGACGAGTTGTTCGACCGGCGTGAAGCCCTCGGCACCGCTCACCAGGGTCGGATCGAATGTGAAGCCACCAAGGCTGAACGCGTCGGCGCCGATTGCACTGTCGCCGGCCTGCAGACCGGTGAGAGCGTCGCCCGGCTCGAGCGGATTGGCGTAGTTGACGCTGCCGAACAACGAATCCAGGTTGATGTTGCCGTAGGGCGTCACCAGGGTGTCGGTGACAGGGCCGTCGGCGCCGGGAACCGCGGTGTAGACGTTCTCGTACCCGTTCCCAAGGTTCGTCGCGTCGTAGATCGATCCCACCGCCGGCAGGCCTGTGGTGTCAGCGCCGTCCGGTGTCACACCCGTGACGATGAGCTGAGTGTTGGTGAGGCCGAACAGGTTTGTCACGTCGACGCCGGTGTTGATGGTGCCGATCTCGGCGGCAGAAGACCCCGTGCCGCTGTAAACGTCGAAGCTCTGGGTAGCGAGGTCGTTTCCGCCGGTGGCCGGATCACCGAGGGAGGAGCCACCGATCTCCAAAAACGGTGCAGCCGTCGCGAGCGGGGCGATCGTGTCGAAACCCTCGCCGCCCGCCGCACTGATGGGGTCGAGCGTGAGGCCACCGATGCTGAAAGCATCCGGTGCGCCGGTGATTCCGCTCGCATCGAGACCAGTGAAGGCGTCGCCGGGGTTGAGCGGGTTGGCTGCGTTAAAGTCGAACAACGAGCTCAGGTCGGTGTTCCCGGACGGCGTCACGAACGTGTCGGTCACGGTGCCGGGGGTCGTCACGCCGTCGACGGTGACGTCCGGGGTGGCGACGTAGACGTTCTCGTAGCCATTGCCCAGGTTGAACACGTCGTAGACCGAGTTCACTGACGGCAGCGCTGTCGTGGCGCCATCGGCAGGGCTGTCGGAGGCGACGGTGAACTCGGCGTTGGTCAGACCGAACAGGCTCAGGATGGTCTCGTTGCCTTGAATGCTGCCCAATTCAGTGCCGCTGCTGGGGTCGTAGACATTGAAATCCTGGCTCGCGAGCGGCAGGCCGAGTGCCGTTCCGCCACCGAGTTCGAGCAGCGGGGGAGAGGAAGTGAGGGTTGCGACCTGGTCAAAACCCTCGCCGCCGCCGGCCAGTTGCGGGTCGAAGGTGTAGCCGCCGATGGTGAAGGCGTCCGCCCCGGCGGTGTCCGCGACAGCCACCGCTGTCTGCAGAAATGCCGTCGTCAGCAGCCCGCCGGTGGCCGCCAAACCGGCCAATATCAAGCGATTATGCATAGGTCTTACTCCTATTGGTTGTAGGTGTGATCCAGGGCGGGCGTGTAGTTACTTGTGAGTAACGTCACGGCACGCTACTCAGCAGTAATATAGGAAGTCAATACAAAATCTTGGGCTGCTCTCAGGTTGGCAGGCGATTGCCAGCCTATTGACAGTGGGTCAATAGGACCAAAGCCGGAGCTCAAAAGCTTGGTGGGCGAGTCATTGAAGTGTTGATCTGGGATTACGTGTCGCGCACGGCCTGAGTGAATCTGTAAGGACACTCAGGTCGCGCCCAGCCCTGGAGTCGGGTTCCCAACGGTAGCCACAAGCCGTCGCGATTCCAGGAACCTCCATTAGCTGACCAGGAGAATGCTGTTCTTCGCGACCGCCGCAGGCGCAACGGACCTAGACGAAATCTGATCCGCCGTCGACGTTGATTGCGGCGCCAGGGACGTAGCCTTGAGTGAGAACAACATTTTCATTTGGTGTCGATGACCAGACAGCGGATCGCCGGGTTGCTCAATGCCCGGGCGACCCGTCTGTGCCGACACAGAAGGCGGGGTTGCAAGAATCGCAAGGTCACGACCGTGACGTCTGGCTCGCGGCAAGGAGAGCGTGTGACAGATCTCGAGACCGTGGACGGCGTGTCGATCGTCCGGTTGGACAACCCACCGGTGAACGCGCTCGACCTCGACCTGCTCGAGGTCATCATTGCCTCGATGGGAAGCGTGCAGGGCCCGGTCGTGCTTACCGGTGCCGGGCGGGCTTTCTCCGCTGGGGTCGACCTGCGAGCCCTCGTCGACGGCGGCACCGACTATGCCGGGCGTTTCGTCGCGGCGCTGTCGGCGGCCTTTCTCGCGATCTACGACTACCCGGCTCCGGTGGTCGCGGCGGTCAACGGACACGCCATCGCCGGTGGTTGCGTACTGGCCATGTGCGCCGATGTGCGCCTGATGTCGGGCGGGACGATCGGGCTCACCGAACTCTCCGTGGGCGTTCCCTTCCCGGTAGCCGCGCTCGAGATATGCCGCGCCGGCATGGGAGTCTCGGCAGCCCGGGCAGCGTTGCAGGCCAAGACAATCGACGCCGAGACCGCGCTGGCCCGCGGCTGGATCGATGCGGTGATCACGAAGGACCACCTGCTTCCTCAGGCGTTGACCACCGCCCGTGAGCTCGGTCAATATTCGCCGGCCGCCTACGCGGCCACCAAAGGCCAGCTACACAAGCCGGTCCGCGCCGCGATCGACGCCGGCACCGCGGCGGACGCGGACGTGCGGGCCAGCTGGATATCCGAGGAGACCCGCGGCCGGATCGCCGGGTTCCTCGAGGCACTGGCCCACGGCCGCGGCTGAAACATCATGAGCCTCTGGATCGCCCATGCCGAGCGGACCATCGGCGAAGAGATTCCCGCTGCGCCGGACGTGGTGCGCGACTTCTACGTCGACCTGAACAACATCAAAGAGTTTCATCCCCTGGTGGTTTCGGTCGAGGTCTTATCGCACAGCCGAACCGACGAGGGTTACCAGCAGACGTATCGGGTACGTGACCGTATTCCACTGGGGCCGTTGACAATGCCCATCACCTACTGGGCGCAGGTCCAGGTTCCGACCGCGGGCGACGTGATCACCGAGGCGCGTCAATTTCCGCGGGTTCGGCTCAACGGCGTGGTGAGCTTCGAGCCGACCCAGGTGGGCACCCGTCTAACCGAGCGGCTGAGGATTGCGGCTCCCCGACTTCTCGCCGCCGTGACCCAGCGCGAGGCCGTCGAGGCGCATGCCGTTATGCTGGCCGGCATCCGCGGCCACTTTGAAAGTCGTTGAGCCTCAGACCAGTTGCAGACGCAGGTCCTTCTTCAGTACCTTGCCGTAGCTGTTCTTCGGTAGTGAGTTCACGACCAGGTATCGCTTCGGGCGTTTGAAGCGGGCGATGCGGTTCAGCAGATGCGCGTCGAGATCGGTGGGGTCGGCCGCACCGACGATGAAGGCGACCACAACCTCGCCCCACTCCTCGTCGGGCGCCCCGACCACGCACGCTTCCGAGACGTCAGGGTGTTCGAGTAGAACTTCCTCCACCTCACGCGGATAGATGTTGGAGCCGCCGCTGATGACGACGTCCTTCGAGCGGTCGTGCAACGTCAGGTAGCCACGCGCGTCGAACGAGCCCATATCGCCGGTGCGTAGCCAGCCGTCCCGCAGCGTGTCGTCGGTGGCCGCGGGATTGCGCCAGTAACCGCCCATCACGACATCGCCGCGGCAGACGATCTCACCGATCTCACCTACCGCCGTCCGCGTGCCGTCGTCGCGGAGCACCGCGACCTGCGTGCCCGAACGTGCGTAGCCGACCGAGCCCAGGACCGCATCGTCGGCGTGCTGATGGTCGGCGCGGCGCAGGCCGGTGATCGTCATCGGTGACTCTCCCTGACCGTAGATCTGCGCGAACACCGGGCCGAATGCCGCCAGCGCCTTTTTCATGCTCTCCACATACATCGGACCGCCGCCGTAGATGATGGTCCGTAGTTGTTCCGGACGGGCGCGCCCCGTCTCGATCACCCGCTGCACCATGGTCGGCGCCAGGAACGCGCTGCAGCCCGGATGGTGCTCGCAGAGGTCGAGAAACTCGCCCGGCTCGAATCCGCCACGCTCTGAGATCACTTGCCGCGCGCCCCGTGAGACGTAGGCCGGGATGTAGAGGCCAGAACCGTGCGACATCGGCGCCGCGTGCACCAGGCTGCACTCGTGGTCGGGATTGTCCATGTCGGCCAGGTGCGCGACCGTCATCGCCATCAGATTGCGATGGCTGAGCATGGCGCCTTTGGACTTCCCGGTGGTGCCGCTGGTATAGAACAGCCAGGCCAGCGTCGACGGCTCTGTGGACGGAACGACGGCAGGTGTGGCGCTGAACCGACCTGAATATGATTCGGAGTCAACGGCTTCCACCGAATAGCTGGAATCTAGGTGGGCGGCGATCGAGGATGAGGCGAAGACGTGCGAGGCTTCGGCGTCGTCGAGGATCTGCGCCATCTCGCGGGGATGCAGCTTGTAGTTCATCGGCACCGCGACACACTCCGCGGCCCAGATCCCGAACAGCAACTCGATGATCTCCGGGCGGTTCTCGCTGGCGATCGCGATCCGCGCGCCCGCCGGGTAGTGGCGGCGGATCGAGCCGGCCAGCCGCAGCGCGCGGTCGTGCAATTCGCTCCAGGTGCAGCAGCGTCGGCGGCCGTGGTACACCGCGTCGTGGTCGGGAAAGCGTTGCGCGGCTTGATCCAGCAACGCAAACAGGTTCACTGTGCCGTCCACTCCGAGGTCAGCGCGTACTTCGACAGGTACTTCGTCGAACTCCACCCGCCGTCGACGACGATTGTCTGACCGTTGATGAAACTGCCTCCCGGAGAGCACAAGAATGCCACCGTGCTCGCCACGTCGTCGACGGTGCCCAGCCGCTGGTGCGGGGTCATCTCGACCTGCATCCGGCGAAACCGGGGATCCTGTAACCGTTCTTCGGTCATCGCGGTCTGAATGACGCCGGGAGCGACAGCGTTACAGCGGATGCCGTGCGCTCCGTACTGGCAGGCGATGTGGGTGGTCAACGCCGTCAAACCGCCTTTCGCCGCCGAATACGGACCACCGCGCAGCCCGCCCACGACAGCGAACGTCGACGTGATGTTGATGATCGCCGAACCGGCCTGCATGTGCGGCAATACATCTCGCGCAAGCCGAAACGGTGCCCGCAGCATCACGTTGAGGAAGTGGTCCAACGTCTCGTCGTCGGTGCCGTGCAGCGGGGTCGGGTTGCCGACCCCGGCGTTGTTGATCAAGAAGTCCACCCGGCCCCAGCGCTCGACGGCTGCCGACACAATCCGTGCGGGCCCGTCGTCGTCGGTCACGTCGACCGCCACCGTCTCGATACGGTCGGGATCATTGATGGCGGAGGCCAACTCGGTCAGTCGCTGCTCGTTGCGGCCGGTGGCCAGGACGGCCATGCCCGCATCGGCGAGCTTGGTCGCGCACCCGAATCCGATACCGCCGCTGGCGCCGGTCACGATCGCTACCTGCATGGTCATCCGTCCGTCGTCGTCAGGGCCGACTGGATGCGGTGCTTGAGCACCTTGCCGGCGTCGTTTCTCGGTAATGCCTCCCAGATGACCACCTGCTCGGGCGCTTTGAAGATAGCGACGCCGTGGGACTGCAGGAAGACGCGAAGGCTGTCCACGTCGGGATGTGGTTCATCGTTGGGCACGACGACGGCACAAGCCCGTTCGCCGGTGCGGGCATCGGGCAGACCGATAATGGCGATCTCCGCGACACCGGGATGGCCGATCAGAATGTCTTCGATCTCTTTGGGGGCGATGTTCTCGCCGTTGCGGATGATGATGTCCTTGGCCCGCCCGGTGACGAGGAGGAAATCGTCGTCGACCCAGCGAGCCAGGTCGCCGGTGCGGAAATAGCCTGCGTCGTCGAAGGATTGGGCTGCGTCGGCGGCATGCAAGTAGCCGACCAGCATCTGCGGGCCCCGGGCGTGGATTTCGCCGCCAGTGCCGTCACTGCCGCGCAGCGCGACCTGGGCGAAGCCGGGCCGTCCATCGGTGTCCGCGGCATGGTCGGGGTCCAGCGGCGCGCCGACCGTGGTCACCGGAACTTCGGTGGAGCCGTACACCCGGGTGACGGCGGCGCGATCGAAATACCCTGCCGCTTTGCGGATCAGCGACGGCGACACCGA
The DNA here is from genome assembly GCF_965277065.1 of Mycobacterium sp. Lineage (GTDB taxonomy): Bacteria > Actinomycetota > Actinomycetes > Mycobacteriales > Mycobacteriaceae > Mycobacterium. Next base: position 1,557,537 of record NZ_CBDIBT010000019.1, on the reverse strand, counting down.
CGCGCCACCGCAGACGAACAATTTCAGCGCGGGCAATCGCGTGCCGGCGCGTTCGGCCGCCACGAGCAGCTGCTCCAGAAACGGTGTCGCACCGGCGATATGGGTGCACCCCCGTCGTCCGATGAGCTCGACCGCGGCGTCGGCGTCCCAACGGTCCATCAGCACGGCCGACGTACCAAGCAGCAGTGGGCATTCGAATGCGTAGATGCTTCCGCCGATATGAGCGATCGGCGACGGCACCAGGAACCGATCACCCGGTAGCAGCTGCCAGTGTTCGCGCAGTTGGGTGATCAACGCGTGCACGGAGTTATGGCTGTGCAGAACGCCTTTCGGGCGGCCGGTAGTGCCCGATGTGTAGAGAATCATCCGCACCGCATCGGGATCCAGCCTGGGCAGGTCGATTGTCGGCGTCGCCCCGGGTAACGGTGTGCCGTCGCGCACCACGACGACCTCGGGTGGGTCCGCCAGCTGCGCGACGACCCGGGCCAGCATTTCCGCATAGTCGTGCCGGCCGAACACCGCCGGAACGAAGATCATCCGGGTGTTCGCATCCCCCAAGATGAACAGCAGCTCATGGTCCCGCAGCGAGGGGAGAATGGGGTTGACCACCATGCCGGCGAGCGTTGCCGCAAGGTAGATGACCGCGGCCTCATGCCAATTGGGCAGCATGAACGACACGACGCTGCCGATCGGCATCCGGTCCAGCATCACTGCGGCCAGCTCGGTCGCCTGCTCGTGCAGGCTGCGGCAGTCCACCTCGTGTTCGCCGTCGATCAGCACCACCCGCTGCGGGGTGCGCTGCGCGGCGTCGGCGAGCGAATCGGCCAGGGTCTCGGGCACCCACCAGCCCCGCGCGTAGGCTTCCGCGGCCCGCTCGTCGTCCCAGCGGACCAGTCGCCCGCCGATCAGTTTGGTGTTCGACATCGCCGCATCTGAGATTAGCCGCGGACCCGTCGCATCGTCATCGTGTGACGGAAACGGGACGCGGGATGCGTGTTGATGGTCAGCTGCGCGACTTCACCGTCAGAGGTCGCATAGGTGCGGTGCACTTCGAGCGCGGGGCTGCCGACGTCGACGCTGAGTTGCTCGGCCAGCGTCGGCGAGATCAGCACCGCGGCGATCTCCTGACGGACCTCGACGATACTCAGCCCGAAGATGTCTTCGACGAGCGGAAAGATCGGGCCGGTGTGTCGGGGCAGCAATCGGCCGACCCCCGCGAACGCCCGATTGATGTAGTACTCGGTCCGGCAGACCGGATACTTGGCCCCCTCGATCCGGCGAAAGCCTTTGACGGCCAACCACTCTTCGCCGATGTCGAGCCCGGTCCGGGCGGCCAGCTCGTCGTCGACGACCGTCATCCCGGTGGATTCGATCGCAAACTGCGCCCCGGTGGCGAAGGCCAGCAGGTCGTTGATCGAGACGACGTCCTGGACGTAGGAATCCGACGACGGGCGTGGCACCACGAGTGTGCCGGCTCGTGGCCGCGATGCGACGAGATTGTCGTCGCGCAGCCGTCGCAGTGCCTCCCGGACGGTGTATCTGCTGACCGAAAAGCGTTCGCAAAGTTGATGTTCAGTGGGCAGCTGCGACCCCACCGGGTACACGCCGTCGACGATCTCTTTCCGCAGCGCGCGGGCGACCTGCAGGTAGCGGTGGTCGGTGGTGTCAGCCATCGTGACCGCCCCGTCGAAACGCCAGCAGGCTGCCGTCCGCATCGGCCGACACATACAGCGTGCCGTCGGGCCCGGCGGTGATGCCGGCGAACGGTCCCTGCGGCCCGGAGAACGGTGGCATGCCCTTAAGCGGCTTGGGCACCACACCGGCTGCGGCGCCGAGCGGCAACCCGGAGGCGATCGTGATCCGCGACCCGTCGTCGAGATCCACCTCGACTAGCTCCTTGGCGCCGGCGTCGACGACGTAGAGCCGATTATCGTCGACCAGAATGCCTTGCGGACGGTCGAATTCGGCGGCCACGGTCTTTCGTACGGACCCAGTGAGCGTGATCACCCGACCGCTGCCGGCCTCCGACACCAGCCACCCGCCGCCGGGCGCGACCGCGACCCCGATCGGATCGGCCAACCCGGACGCGATCACCTCGGCCCGGCCGCTCCGGATCGACACCACCCGTCCCGTCCCGAGTTCGGCGGCCGCGATCGTCCCGTCGGCAGCGATCGCCACGCCGTAGAGCTGATCGAACCCGTCGGCCAGCACGTCGCTTTCGCCGTCCGCGGGCCGGTAGCGCGCGATCTGCCCACCGGATGTGGTGACGACGAACTCGCCCGGTCCGGCGGAAGCGAGCCCGCGCAGGAACCCCGGATATCCCGGAGTGAACAGCATGCCCACCGTGTGCAAGGTGCGGTCGGGACACAGCGCGTAGAAGTAGGTGCCGTCGGCGACATACAGCCTGCCGTCGGCGCCGACGGTCAGATCCAGTGGCCAGTTCAAACCCCCCGGCAGCAGGGCCTCGGTCGAGCCGTCAGCAAGGATCTCTGTGATCTCGCCGGTGAAGTTCGAGACGAACAGCCGGTCGCCGACGAAAGTCGAATTGTCCAGGCCCGGTCTGAGGTTCGCCAGCACCGTCTGGTCGCCGGTGCGCGGGTCGATGCGCAACACCTGGCCGCTGTGCACCTGAGTCGAGACGATGCGCCCGGCCGAGTCGAATTTCGCCGAGTCCGGCACGCCGAGGCCGGACGCGACCGTCTCGGGTTCGCCCCCGTCGAGGCCGATGCGCCAGATCTCGTTGGCGCCCATCACCGGGAAGTACAGTAAGCCGTCCGGGCCCACTTCCATCGCGTTGGGCGACGGGACGTTCTCCGAAAGTACCCGCGGCGCGCCGCCGTTGAGGTCCAGCTCGAGAAGCCTTCCGCCCTCCCGGCATTCGCCGATGAACAACCGGCCGTGGTGCACGGTGATGCCGTTGGCCGAGGGGATGTCCGCGCGCAGCACGCGGGTATGGCCGTCGGCGCCGCGCACGCTGACCCGACCGTCCATCACCTCGGTGGCGTAGAGATCACCGTGCGGGCCGAACGCCACATCGTCGGGCGCGATGATGTCGCCGCCCTTGGCGCTGATGATCTCCAGGTGCCCGGTGCCGACGTCGAGCGCGCTGATCTGGCTGCCGGTCACCTGTGCGATGTAGATCCGGCCGTCCGGCCCGGTGCGCAAGCCGTTGGCGCCGAACAGCCTGCTCGGCGGGGTGAGCCGCTCCATGCGCCAGCTCGCCGCGAGGGTCGGTGACCCCGCTGCGCCGGAGCGGCCTTCCTGCAGCAACATCGGTGATGACCTCCGTACCGTGACGTCACGGCCGTTTCAGCCGGTGACGTTAGCAACCGATCCTGGTCCGGACAATAGCCCGCCATAGTTGCGCCAGTGCCACTTGACTGTCGGCCATTTGCAGAGAATCATATTCTCAATTACGCGCATTTCGATGTGTTGTCCGGACAATACGTAGGCGAATTCTCACAGTGATCGATAATCTGCTCGATCTGCATGGGCGCGTGGTCATCGTCGCCGGCGCCGCTGGTGGCGGCATCGGCACCACCGTGGCCCGCATGGTCGCCGAGGCCGGCGCGACGGTCGTCGCGGTCAGCCGAGGCAAGGACAACCTCGACACCCACATCTCTCCGCTGGTCGAACGCGGACTGCCCATCGTTCCCGTCGCTGCGGACGTCGCCACCGAAGACGGCGTGGCCGCCACGATCGAGCAGGCGCTGCGTGTCGACGGCGACCTGCACGGCCTGGTCAACGTGGCGGGCGGTGCGTCGCCGGGGACCTGGATGCCGTCGACCAGGGTCAGCCGTAGTGACTGGCGCGATCTGTTCGAACAGAATCTGGAGACCGCGTTCTTCATGAGCCAGGCGGTGGCCGCGGAATTGAAGGCCGGCCGTCGTCGCGGATCGATCGTGTCGATCTCCTCGATCAGCGGCATGAACACCGCGCCGTTCCACATCGCCTACGGCACCGCCAAGGCGGCGATCGCGGCCATGACGCGCACGATGGCCGTGGAACTCGCCGCCGACGAGATCCGCGCGAACGCGGTGGCCCCCGGCGTCACGGCGACCCCGGCCTCGCTCACCTACGTCGACGACGATGCCGAACGGGATCGCCGAGCGATCGCGATGGGACGCCGCGGCCGCCCCGAAGAAATCGCCGGCGCCATCCTGTTCCTGCTGTCCGATCTGTCCAGCTACATCACCGGCCAGACCCTGCTGGTCGACGGGGGCCTGGACCTCAAGTGGACACACCTGGACGCCGACAACACGTCACTTTTCCTCAAGGACGAATCCTTCCGGGCGGCGATAAGGAGCACGGAATGACCGACGTCAAAGTCGAAGCGCCCGAGCAGCTTTCCGCTCCCCTAACCATCGGCGTCGAGGCCTACCTGTCCGAGGACTACGCCCGCGCCGAGCGCGACAAGTTGTGGCGCAAGGTGTGGCAACAGGTCGGACGGGTCGAAGATCTGCCCAAGACCGGCAGCTTCCTCACCTACGACATCCTCGACGACTCCGTCATCGTGGTGCGTACCGGTCCGGACACGTTGAAGGCCCACCACAACGTCTGCGTGCACCGCGGTCGCCGCCTGGTCGACACACCAGAGCGCACGAAAAGTGGGTGCGGGCAGAAGAAGTCGTTCGTGTGCGGGTTCCACGGCTGGACCTACGGCCTGGACGGTGACTGCACCCACATCCCGGAGCGACAGGACTGGCAAGACTCACTGACGCCGCAGAACACCCACCTGGCCCCGGTGCACGTCGACACCTGGGGCGGCTGGATCTTCGTCAACCTGGATCCCCGCTGCGAGCCGTTGCGCGACTATCTCGAGCCGGCCGCCACCATGCTTGATCCGTTCGGGTGTGAGAACATGCGGGTAAAATGGCGCAAATGGCTTACCTTTCAATGTAATTGGAAGGTGGCAATCGAAGCGTTCAACGAGACCTACCATGTCGCTACCACCCACCCGCAGTTCAACAAATTCGGCACCTTCCGCGGTTGGGCGAAGGCGCAGGGCAAGCACAGCAACATCGGCTACGACGCACCCAAAGATCTGACCGAGACCAAGTCGAAGATTCGGCTCGGTACCGGAGATCCGCGGATCTCGACGGCGGAGATGCAGGTGTACACGTTGGAGGAAACCAACGCCACCACCACCAAAACGCTGGTGGATGCGGCGAAGCGACTGGCCGACGAGCTGCCAGAGGGCACCCCGTCGGACCAGGTACTCAGCCATTGGCTGGCCGCCGCGCGAAGCGACGACGCGGCCCGCGGGGTGATCTGGCCGATCATCGATCCCGAGCACCTGGCCCAAAGCGGTACCGCCTGGCAGATTTTCCCGAATTTTCAGATCGGACAGGGCCTGACGACCGCACTGTGCTACAGCGCGCGGCCCAACGGGTACGACCCCAACAGCTGCATCTTCGAGGCGGCTTGCTACGAGCTGTACCCCGAAGGCCAAGAGCCGCAGACCGAGTGGACGTATCTGGAGGCCGACGATCCCGACTGGCGCACGGTGTTCCCGCAGGACTTCTCCAACATGGCCGCCGTACAGCAAGGCATGAAATCACTTGGCTTCACCGGAACCAAGCCCAACCCCTATATGGAACGCAGCACCGTCAACCTGCATCGCAACCTCGCCGAATACATGGGCACCGGTGCGCCGCAGAGCGTAGCGAAGGAGCAACGTTGAAAGTCAACCTCGGTTTCGGAACACATAATTCGCACGACTGGGACGACCGTGTGCTGGCCGGAGACTTCAGCCGACCGCCGGCAACTCCGGACTGGGAGTGTGTGCAGGGCACGCTCGAACTCGCCGATCTGGCCGAGCCCCTCGGATACGACGGCATCTGGATGCCCGAGCACTGCGGAACTCCCTACGGCATGACGCCCAACCCGATCCAGACGCTGAGTTACTTCGCCGGGCGGACCGAGCGGGTCGGCCTGGGCACCTTCGTCGCCGTCGCGCCGTGGTGGCATCCGATTCGGCTGGCGCACCAAATCGCTTATCTCGACATCATTTCCAAGGGCCGCTACACCACCATCGGGATCGGTCGTGGGGTGTCCAAGAGTGAGTTCGACGCGGTCGGTGTGCCGCGTGAGGAAAGCCGCCAGCGGTTCAACGAAACGCTCGACATCCTGGAACTGGCCTTCTCCGGTAAGCGCTTCTCCTACGACGGCGAGATCTTCAAGGTTCCGGAGATGTCACTTCGCCCGGAGCCGTTGAGCGGCGACCTGTTCTCGCGGATCTACAGCTCGTCGTCGACGGCCGAGTCACTGGAGATCCTGGCCCGTCGGGGCATGGTCCCGCTGTTCGTCGGCAACAAGCCGATCGAGGATGCCGGCCGGGAAGTGCAGAAGGTCAACACCTTCCGCAAAGAGGAAGGGTTTGCGCCCTGCCAGCCGAAGAACGTCATGTTCATGTACTGCACACCCGACGCCGACGGTGCCGCGCGATCCGAAGAGTGGATCTGGACCGCCAACCGCGATGTCACCGTGCATTACGGATTCGCCGACGCGTCGAACTTCAAGGGCGTCAAAGGTTACGAGGCCTACGCGTCAAGGGAAGCGACCGCGACAGCGGTGTTGGCCTCGTCGGTCACCGGTGACGACATGAGCAAACCGAAGACCGCCGGCTACCACGCGTCCAACCTGCTGATCGGAACGCCGGACGAGATCTTCCACCGGATCCAGGCCGCGCAGGAAGCGTGCTCGTTCCAAGAGCTCACCATCGTCCCGCAGTTCGGCACCATGCCCTACGAGGACGCGATCGCCAGCACCCGGCTGTTCGCCAAAGAGGTTCTGCCGCAGGTACAGAAGATGGCCGCGCCGTTGCACCCGGCCGCTCTTCCGGAGAACGCCCTGGCATAGCGCTGTCGACGATGCAGAACGCAGTGATGAGGAGGAGCAGCGCCGTATGACGGAGCGCGATTGTCAGCAGCCGACCGATACACCCGACGACGTCGACATCCTGGCGCTGCGCGAGAAGTATCAGCATGAGCGTGAAAAGCGCTTGCGCTCCGAGGGTTCTAAGCAGTACGTCGAACTCGAAGACGACTTCGCCGGATACTACGAAACCGACCCGCATTCACCGCCGCTGGTGCGCGACCCGATGGCCGAGGACATTGACGTCGCGGTGATCGGTGGCGGCTTCGCCGGTCTGCTCTGCGCCGCGCATCTGAAAAAGGCCGGCGTCAACGACGTCCGGATCATCGAGCTCGGTGGTGACTTCGGCGGAGTCTGGTACTGGAACCGTTACCCCGGAATCCAGTGTGACAACGAGTCCTATTGCTACATACCGTTGCTCGAGGAGCTCGACTTCATGCCGAGCAAGAAGTTCGCCGACGGTGCAGAGATCTACCAGCATTGCCGCAACATCGGCAAACATTTCGGGCTGTACGACGGTGCGATCTTCTCCACCCAGGTCCGCGATCTGCGATGGGACGACCCGGGTAAGCGCTGGCGAATCAGCACCGACCGCGGCGACGACATACGTGCCCGGTTCGTGGTGATGGCGTCCGGACCGTTCCACCGGCCCAAGCTGCCGGGCATCCCCGGCATTAAGGACTTCGCGGGGCACAGCTTCCACAGCTCGCGGTGGGACTACTCCTACACCGGCGGCGACAGCACGGGTGGGTTGGACAAGCTCGCCGACAAGACAGTCGCGCTGGTGGGCACCGGCGCGACCGGCATCCAGGTGACACCGTTCGTCGCCCGTCATGCCAAGCACCTCTACGTCTTTCAGCGCACACCGTCCACAGTCGACGTCCGTAACAACACCCCGACCGATCCGGAATGGGTGAAGTCGCTGCAGCCGGGCTGGCAGAAGGAACGCCAGCGCAACTTCCACTCGTGGACGTTCGAAGGGATGGCGCTCGGACAGCCGGACCTGGTCTGCGACTTCTGGACCGAGCTCGGCCGCAACACCGCGGCTCGGGTACTCGCGCTCGAAGACGCGGCCGCGCTGAGCCCGGAACAGTTCATGACGATCCGCGAAGAAGAAGACTACAAACTCATGGAGCGGCTCCGGCGTCGCGTCGAGAGCATCGTCGCCGATGACGACACCGCGGAAGTGCTCAAGCCGTATTACCGATTCCTCTGCAAGCGGCCATGTTCCAACGACGACTACCTCGAAACCTTCAACCGACCCAACGTCACGCTGGTCGACGTATCCGCGACCAAGGGGGTGCAGCGGGCAACCGAAAAGGGTCTGGTCGCCAACGACATCGAATACCAAGTCGACTGCATCATCTACGCCAGCGGGTTCGAGATCACCACCGAGATGAGCCGCCGGTACTCGATCGACGCCATCGAGGGCCGGGACGAACTCACGCTGTTCGACTACTGGGCCGACGGGTACCAGACCCTGCACGGGATGACAAGTCGCGGTTTCCCCAACCAGTTCTTCACCGGCTTCACCCAGGTCGGTATCTCGGCCAACATCGCCGCCAACTACGAACTGCAGGGCGAGCACATCGCGTACATCATCGGCGAGGCGATGGAGCGTGGCGCGACAACCGTCGAACCCAGCCAGCGGGCGCAAGACGAGTGGTGCACCGCTGTCAAAGAAACCGCGATCGACAACTCGGCGTTCGACTCCCACTGCACGCCAGGCTATTACAACAACGAAGGCGGCGGCGGGGGAGAAGGCATCCGGTCGCACCTGGGCCAGCCGTACGGGCCGGGCTTCTACGCCTTCGGTGACCTGCTCGCGCAATGGCGCAACAACGGTGACATGGACGGTCTCGTGCTGGGAACCGATGAGTGAGCTGAGGTTCGACGATCGGGTCGCCGTCGTCACCGGCGCCGGCCGGGGACTCGGCCGTTCCTACGCGCTGCTGATGGCCTCGCGGGGAGCCACGGTCGTCGTCAACGACACCGGTGCGAGCCTCACCGGAGACGGCGGCGGCACCGGTCCGGCCGAGGAGGTGGTGCGCGAGATCGAAGCGGCCGGCGGAAAAGCCCTCGTCTGCACAGAATCTGTCGCGACAGCCGCCGGCGGTGAGGCGATCATCCAGGCGGCGCTCGACCACTACGGCCGCGTCGACATCCTGGTCCACAACGCCGGCACCGTCCGCCGTGCCGCGCTGACGGACATGAGCTACGACGACTTCGACGCGGTGCTCGACGTGCACCTGCGCGGTGCGTTCCACGTTGTGCGTCCGGCGTTTCCGTTGATGCGGGCCGCGCACTACGGGCGCATCGTCCTGACATCGTCGATCGGCGGGCTCTACGGCAACCACGACATCGCCAACTACGCGGTGGCCAAGGCGGGCGTCATCGGGCTGTCCAACGTCGTCGCGCTCGAGGGTGCAGCCGACGACGTGAAATGCAATGTGATCGTGCCGTCGGCGGTAACCAGAATGGCTGAGGGACTTGATACTTCGGCGTATCCGCCGATGTGCCCGGACCAGGTGGCGCCGGTGGTCGGGTGGCTGGCTCACCAGTCCTGTTCGATCACCGGCGAAATGCTGATCGCGGTGGCCGGCCGGGTGGCCCGGGCGGCAGTGGCGGAGTCGGTGGGGGTGTACCGACCGTCGTGGTCGATCGAAGACGTCGGCCAAGATCTGGACGCGATCCGGGACACCGCAGCGCCCTTGATATTTCCCGTCGTACCCGATGGCCACGCCGAACATCTGCGCTACAGCTTCGCTCGGGTCGAGCGGGAAGGAGCCGGTGATGGTCAACGGCGCTGAACCCAGACATTCCGGCCCGCTAGCTGGGATCCGGGTGGTTGACCTCACTGCGATGGTGATGGGCCCCTACTGCACTCAGATCATGGCCGACATGGGCGCGGACGTGATCAAGATCGAGTCCCCGGACGGCGATGACACCCGCTACATCTCGGTCGGCCCCGCTGCCGGGATGAGCGGGGTGTTCGTCAACGTGAACCGCGGTAAGCGGAGCGTGGTCCTCGATCTGCGCTCCGAAGCCGGCCGCTCCGCGCTGCGCGCACTGATCGTGACGGCGGACGTATTCATCCATTCGATGCGGGCCAAGGCAATTGCGCGGCTGGGGTTCAGCTACGACGACGTCGCCGCGATCAACCCGGCGATCATCTACACCAACTGCTACGGCTACGGCCACCGCGGGCCGGACCGGGACCGGCCGGCCTACGACGACACCATTCAGGCCGAGTGCGGATTGCCGGCAGTTCAGGAGCTACTGACCGGCGAGGCCAACTATGTGGGCACCATCATCGCGGACAAGGTGGCGGGTCTGACCGCGATTTACGCGACGACGATGGCGCTGTTCCACCGCGAACGAAGCGGCGAAGGTCAACAAGTAGAGGTCGCCATGTTCGAAACCATGGCATCGTTCATGTTGGTCGAGCATGCCAACGGTGCCATGTTCGACCCCCCGCTGGGGCCCGCGATCTACCCCCGGACAGTGGCGCCGAACCGCAAGCCGTACCGCACCAGAGACGGCTACATCGCTGCGTTGATCTACAACGACCGGCACTGGTCTGCCTTCATCGACGCCGTGCAACCCCCGTGGGCGAGTGACCTGTATGCCACGCTTGAGCGGCGGGCACGCCAGATCGACACGGTGTACGCCCTGTTGGCGGAGACGCTCACGGAGCGAACCACCAGCGAGTGGCTGGAACTGTTCCGCGAGCTGGAGATTCCGGCGGCCCCGCTACAGACGCCGGCCGCGCTGTTCGACGATCGGCACCTCAACGCCGTCGGCTTCTTCGAGACGGTGGACACCGAGCACGGACCGGTGCGCTTCCCTGGTGTGCCGACCTGGTTTTCCCGGACCTCCGGCCACGTCGCAGGTCCGGCCCCGCAGCTGGGTGCCGACACCGCGGAGGTGCTCGACGAACTCGGGCTGGGCGCCGAAGTTGCGTGCGCCCCTTCAGGTGAGTAAATAAGATGCCATTTCTATACCTGCTTGAATTTGAGTTTGCCCCGCAAAGAGCGCGGCAAACGTCATCAAGCACGGCATCGACTTCGCTGTGGCGCAGTCCATTTGGATGAAAATGCCCGGATCACTCCGTACGTCGCTCACAGGAAAACGACGTGGCGATCCATGAAGGCTAAGGAGTTCGACAAGCGGTTCGACGCCGGCGAGGACATGGCCGCCGCCCTAGACACGGCACGGGCGCGGCGGCCCGCCGAGGAACTGCGCATCTGAAAAATCAGTCCAGCTGTCGCGGCGAGACCCGTTCCCACCAGTCGATAGTTTCACCGTCGGTGGCCATCTGGTTGAGGATGTGAGCAATCATCTCGATGTGCGATCCTCCACCGCCCGAACAGCAGAACTTCCACAGCTCACGGGCTGCCCGGTGATAGTGGTGGATCGTCTCATCGACGGTGAAGGCGTCGACCTCGCCGGAACGGTAGCAGTCGATCGCTATCGCAATGTATCCAATGAGCTCACCTAGTCGCGCCTCGTGATAGCCGGCCACGGCTTCTCTCGCGGCCCGGCGTTCGGCCTTCGTTCCCATGGCGAGACGATACCCACCACGGCCATTTCGCGGTGTATGGAATTACCTCGCGCTCGATGGAATAGGACGTGGTGATCGGCGCGTCATCGCCGATGAGGGGCACGTTGTTTGTGCGAGCTACATGCGGGTTGAAGCGTGCGGGAAGATTCTTCAAATAATCTGTTTAGAGCGGCAGTGCGATGGACATCTTCGCCGCCGCACCCCAAGGTGGGTGCAGTCTGCACCCACCTTGGGGTAGGATGGTCAACATGCCCAAGGTCGTGCAGATCCGCGATGTGCCTGACGATGTCCATGATGCGTTGGCTCAGACGGCGCGGGCACAAGGGCTTTCGCTGACCCGGTACGTATTGCGCGAACTGGAACATCTGGCTCAGCGGGCACAAGTAACACGGGACAACGCTGCGGTCATTCGCCAGACCCAAGCCAGGATTCTGGCCCGGACCAACCGTGACGTGATCTTGTCGGTCTTGCACGAAGGCCGCGGAGATTGAGGATCGTGGACGCCGGTGTCGTTGTGGAACTGGTCGCCGGAAACCTTGATCCCGACCTGCTCGGCGACGAAGAACTGGCGGCCCCGCACCTGCTCGACAGCGAAGTAACGCACGTGCTCCGAGGCCTCGTCCGACGTGCCGTCCTCAGCGAAGAGCAAGGGACCCTGGCACTGGACGGATTCACCCAGCTGACGCTGACCAGGTTTCCAGCGGATGGGCTGCGAGCAAGAATGTGGGCTCTGCGTCACAATCTGAGTGCTTACGACGCAACCTACGTGGCACTAACTGAAATGACCGGCGCCACATCGCTGCTCACCACCGATGCCCGACTGGCAAACGCGCCCGGCGCTCAATGCCACATACAGCTGCTGGCTGAGGGGCCGAGTCGAAACGTGTGAGTTGCGAGCGAATGCTGCGGCGACAACCGCGCTGCTCAGCGGTTGTGCCCGCGGCAGTTTGTGCAAGCAAGGCGAATCGCGTTGTGGAAAGCCAGGGGTGACAGCCGGTGCATAAACGGCACCAGTGTCGCGCCACGCCCGGCTCGGCATAGCGCGGAGTTGGGGCTCAGCAGCATATTTCAAGCGCCGCCGCGTCGTGTCTGCCGCTGACGCGCACTGCCCCGACCTAAACTGACGCCTGCATCAAGCAGGGAGGGGCACCCGAGTATCGGCGCCAAAAAAGCCGCCGACCAGGACACCGGTCGACGCGCTGGAGAGGTGAACAGAGAACCGGCCGGGGCGTACCCCGTGCCGGTTCATTCTGCTCGGAAGCTTCGCTGGGTCGCCCCGCCACCGCCGACCCGACCCGCCGCCCGCAAGACGAGCGACGGTGACGAACGTCGCCCGGGCATCCGCGCGCTGGACGGCCTACGCGCACTGGCCGTCGGACTGGTGCTCGCCGACCACGGCGGCATCCCGGGCATGGCCGGCGGGTTCCTCGGCGTCGACGTGTTCTTCGTGCTCAGCGGTTTCCTGATCACGTCGCTGCTGGTGGACGAACTGGGCCGCACGGGCCGTATCGACCTGGCCGGCTTCTGGATTAGGCGGGCCCGCCGACTGCTGCCGGCGCTGGTCTTGATGGTGTTGACGGTGGCCGCCGGGCGCCAATTTTTCTCCCCGGAGGCGATCGCCAGCCTGCGCGACGACGCCGTCGCCGCCTTCTTCTGGGTGGCGAACTGGATGTTCGTCGCGGACAAGACCGGTTACTTCGCTCAGGGATCTCCGCCGTCACCGCTGCAGCACGCCTGGTCACTCGGCGTGGAAGAGCAGTACTACATCGTCTGGCCGCTGGTCCTGGCCGCGGTGGCGGTGGGACTCGCGATCCGCGCACGTCGCCGGAACACGCGGGCCACGGTCGGCGCGGTACGCCTCACGGTCTTCCTGCTGGCCACGCTCGGAACGCTGGGATCCGCCGCCACCGCGATCCTGCTCGCGTCCGACTCGAACCGCGATCGGGTCTATTTCGGGACCGACACCCGGGCTCAGGCGCTGCTGGTCGGCGCCGCGGCGTCCGCGCTGCTCATCGGCGACTGGCCCGCGCTCAACCGCGGGTGGTCGCTGATCCGCTCCCGGACGGCGAAATGGATCGCCCGGCTGCTGCCGGTGATCGGCCTGGCGCTGCTCGGCGCGGCCGTGCACTTCGCCACCGGCAGCTCGCGCGAGTTCCGAGGCGGCCTGCTGATCGCGGTCGCCGTCGCGGCGGTGCTGGTGATCGCCCCGGTGGCACTGGATCAGGGCGGACCGATCGCCACCGCGCTGGCCTGGGCTCCGCTGGCCTGGCTCGGCGGCATCTCGTACAGCATCTACCTGTGGCACTGGCCGGTCTTCTTGGTGCTCAACGGCCAACGGACCGGCTGGCACGGTCCGTCGCTGTTCGCCCTCCGTTGCGCGGTGACGCTGGCCATCTCGGTGGTGTCGTGGTGGGCGATCGAGCAACCGGTCCGAAAGTGGCGCCCGGTGCGGGTGCCGCTACTTCCCCTGGCCGGCGCTACCGCGGCAACCGCGGCGGCGGTGACGTTGCTGGTGGTTCCGGTGGTTCCGAAGGCCGGTGTCAGCGCACTGGATGCCAGCCTTCCGCCCGGTGTGTCGCCGGTTGCGGTGGTCTCGCCGTCGCCGGCCGAGGGCGTCCGGCCTGCGCGGGCGATCACCAAGCGGGACCCGCGGCGTCCCTTCACGGTGTCGGTGTTCGGCGACTCGATCGGCTGGACGATGATGCACTTCCTGCCGCCGACGCCGGGGTTCCAGTTCGTTGACCACACCGTGATCGGCTGCAGCCTGGTGCGCGGCGGACCGTACAGCTATCTCGGCCAGGCCCTGGACCAGAAGAGCGAATGCGAATCCTGGCCGGGCAGATGGACCTCGCAGATCACCGCCGATCAACCGGACGCCGTCCTGTTGGTCATCGGGCGCTGGGAGACCGTGGACCGGGTCAACGAGGGACGGTGGACCCACATCGGCGACCCGGCCTTCGACTCCTACATCAGCGCGGAGTTACGGCGCGCGGTCGACATCCTCAGCTTCAGCGGTGCGCCGCTGACCGTCGCGAACCTGCCGTACAGCAGACGCGGTGAACGGCCGGACGGCAGTCTGTATCCCGAGGATCAACCCCAGCGGGTCGACGAGTGGAACACCATGCTGGGCAAGATGATTGGCAATCGCCCGGACGTGCACGTCCTCGACCTCAAGAAGAAGCTGTGCCCTGAAGGCAGGTACACGGCCGACGTCGACGGCATCCATGTCCGTAGCGACGGCGTGCACCTCACCGAGGAGGGCGTCCAGTGGATGACGCCGTGGCTCGAGCAGTCGCTGAAACCGCGGTGAGCAGTCGCTACACAGTCGGCATCTATAGAGTCACTAGCCGCCGCCGACGACTTACGGGGCCGCGAAGCAGCTGAGCTCCATGCTGTCGCTGTCGCGGACAGCGAAATTGAAACTCACGTAACCGCTTTCGCTGCCGTGGACGTAATCGAGGTAAGTCCGGGTGTCCGGGCTTTCGGTGTTGTCGGCGATGACAAGGGCACCCGGCGACAACTTCGGCTCCAGCAGCTTGATCACCGGAAGGTACAACTCTTTCCAGCCGTCGAGCAGGACGAAGTCGACCGGCCCGTCCAGTTCAGCGAGCGTGGAGAGGGCGTCGCCTTCCAAGACGGTGATCAGGTCGTCCAGGCCGGTATCGGCAAAGGTCTGCTTGGCGGCGGCGATCTTCGTCTCGTTGATCTCGGTCGTGACCACCCGGCCGGAGCCGTTGTCACGCACCGCCGAAGCCAAGTGCAGCGCTGAAATACCAAAGGACATCCCGAATTCCACAATAGTGGCCGGCTTGGTCGCCCGCACCAGCGAGTACAGCAGCCGGCCTGACTCCGGGGTGACGGGGATATAGAACTCGCTCATCGCGTCGGCGCGTTCCTTGACGGTCGCGGAGGCAGACATATTGGGGCGCCGCTCGCGCAGCAACGACATCTGGTCCTGCGCCTCGGCGTACATCCGGTGCAGGGTGTCCGCAACTCGGGGTTGTTGCAATGTAGTAGCCATGCCGTCGAGCCTAGGCCTTAATGAACGCTCACGGCCACTTACCTCATCCGGCCGACTGCGGCAGCAGCACGATCTTGCCGTGGGTGTGCCGTTGCTCGAGTTCTTCGAACGCGGCGACCACCCGGTCCAGCGGATAGGTGGCGGCAACATCGAAGTCCAGTGCGCCGGAGACGATCAGATCGGCAATTTCCTGCAGCACAGCCGGGGTCGAAGCCTCGGCGCTGCCTTCTGCCTTTGCGCCGACTTCGGCGGCCTTGGCAAACGAGATGATCGTGTTGACTCGCTCGGGTGGCACACCGAGGTCGATGGCGAGCTCTACATATTGTGGCCCGAACAGATCGATGAACGCATCGACGCCATCCGGGGCGGCTTGCCGAAGACGGTCAGCCAACCCGTCGCCGTAATCGACCGGCTCGACGCCGTGCGCGCGGAGCCATTCCGCATTGCCCGACGATGCGATGCCCAGCACCCGCACGCCGCGTTGCGCAAGCAGTTGTACGACCAGGCTGCCGACTCCGCCGGCTGCCGCCGAGACAGCGACGGTCTCGCCGGACTGCGGCGAAACCGCGCGTACGGCGGCGTATGCGGTGGCGGCCACGACGTACAAGGAACCTGCGACCTCCCAACTCAACGCCGCTGGTTTGCGGATCAATTGATCCACCGGCACGGTCGTGTGGGTGGCGTGGCTCGACCGCTGGAAACTGAACCCGAGCACCTCGTCGCCGACGGCGAAATCGCGGACGCTGTCACCGACTCCGATGACGACGCCGGCCAGGTCACTGCCTTCACCGGACGGGAACGTCGCGGGAAACTGCTCGTGCAGGGCGCCGGTGCGGATGCCCGCCTCGCCGGGGTTGATGCCGGCCGCCCGAACCTCGACGAGCACCTCGCCGGCGCCGGGCGCGGGCCGTTCGATGTCGGCGACGTAGAGGACCTCGGGTCCGCCGTAACTGTCAAACCGAACCGCGCGCGTCTGTGTGCTCACCATGCAGGCGCCAACTCGTCCTCGGGCGGATGTATTCCTAGGCGACCACGTTGATCGGGTCGCCGAGGTGGACCGTATCGAAGTACCACGCGGCGTTGTCCGGGCTGAGGTTGATGCAGCCGTGACTGACGTTGGCGTAGCCCTGCGAGTCGACCGACCACGGCGCCGAATGCACATACACACCACTCCAGGTGACCCGGACCGCGTACTGCGCAGTGATCTTGTAACCCTCTGACGATTCCAGCGGAATGCCGATGGTGCGCGAATCCATAACCACCGTGCGCTCTTTCGACAGCGCGGTGAAGTTTCCGATCGGCGTCGGGCGGCTGGCCTTACCCATCGATGCCGGCATCGTGCGCAATACCTCACCGTTCTGGGTGATCGTAAAAGTGTGCGCGGAGATGCTTGCGGTGCCGACAACTTCGTTGCCGGTCTCGAAACCGGTCGACAATGCGTGCACCCGAACGCCGACGTGGCTGTGCGCGGGCCAGTAGCCGTCTGGCTTCCATTCGACGATGTTCGGTTCGGGCCAGTCGAACGTGCCCGTCATGTGGTTGGGCGCAGTGACTTTGATCGCCCGCTCGGCTGCCGAGCGGTTGGTGACCGGGCCGGTGAACGTGACGATCACCGGTTGGGCCACCCCGACCACCGCGCCGTTGGCCGGCAGGATCGAGGCGACTGCGCCGGATGGGGTCGGCGGTGCGATCGCCGCCATGCCCGGGGCGGCGGAGCCCATCACGGCCAGCGTGGCGACCGATGTCGCCAGCCAGCCCGTTCGAATCGCTCTACCCACCGTGTCCACCCTCCAAGGCGATGCGAACCCCCCGCTCGCGTTGCCTCCAATATGCCCTATGTTCCGCTCAGCAAAGGGAACATTGGTTGCGCAGGTCGCAGTTAGTGCCTCATTCTACAGGGCATATGCGCTGCTGAACGGCGTATTCACGTCGGCTCGTCCCGCGTCGGGTGCTCAAGTTGACCGCGAGTTGGCAAGCAAGTCCGCCGCCGTCACCCGTGCCAGCTGCTCCAGTGCCCCACCGCGACGGCGATCACCGGGCCGGTCAGTGAAACTGATTGGTACTGAACATATTTCGCGCGCAAGAGGTCCCGTCCCGCGTGCAGTGTGCTGCCATCGTGATGAATGGTCGCGAGCCCGTCGGCGCGGACCCACCACAGCTGCGCCCAGTCCTGCGCGTAATGGTCGACGAGCAGGCTCACCTGCGGGTTGTCCTCGATGTTGGCCAACCGACGCAACCGCTGCGTGGTCTTCGGTTTGGCGTCCACTGCGGTGTAGACGACCCCGTCGTGCAGCGCGAACACCACCGGTACCAGGTGCGGACGGCCGTCGTCCGCGACGGTGGCCAGTCGGGCTACCGGCGCTTGAGCGAAGCGGGCCTCGAAATCGAAGTCGGGCATAGGAGTTGACGGACAGGGCTAGTTAATGGACAGGCCGCCGTCGACGACGATCGTCTGCCCGGTGACGTACCCGCCGGCCGGCGACGCCAGCCACACCGCGGTGGCGGCCAGCTCGCGGTCATCGCCGAGGCGGCCCAACACCAGTCGATGCGACTGGCTCTCCAGGTACTCGGGCGGATACTCGTCGGTCATCTCGGTTTTGAAGAACCCCGGAGCCAGTGCGTTGACGCGAATTCCCTTGCGCGAGCCCCACTGCTGCGCCAGGTCCCGGGTGAGCCCGATGATCGCGGCCTTACTCGCGCTGTAGGCCGCCTGCGGAAGGCCCGCGGTGGTGATCCCGAGGATGCTGGCGATGTTGATGATCGAGCCTCCGGGTTGCATGACCCGCCCACAGGCCTGCGCCATCCAGTACGAGCCGTTGAGGTTGACGTCGATCACCGACCGGAATTCTTCGGGTGTCTCCCGAGTCGCCGGGTGGGCGGTGCCGACGCCGGCGTTGTTGATCAACACGTCGACCCGGCCGAATGTCTGCATGGCGGCGTCGACCAACGCCTGGCTCTGCTCGGGCACGCTGACGTCGGTGGCGACCGTCAACGCCTTGCGCCCGCTCGCCTCGACGAGCGCTGCGGTGTCGGCCAATCGGTCGACACGCCGCGCCCCCAGCACGACGTCTGCGCCGGCCTCGGCGAAGACCTGGGCAAACGACACCCCCAACCCCGACGAAGCCCCGGTCACGATCACCACTTTGTCGTCGAGTCGGAACGAATCAAGAACGCTCATACCAAGGACACCTTTGCCGTTGAGTTGCCGTCCAGCCGGACCTTTGAAGCTACCGTCCACTGGCACATGCACCAATCGTCGATATGCCCGTTTCAGCGACGCACGCTACGGTTAGATGAACCACGTTGTGTCGTCGTCACTTACCCGTGGCGACATTTCTGGTTAATCCGGGCTGGAACTCACGCAGGAGGTGAAGGGATGAGCGGATCGCACCGCCGCAAACCGCGGAGGTCGCTGAGCTTGCTCAGTCTGTTGGCAGCGGCAGGACTTGGTCTGGCCACGGTGCCCGCGAACGCGTCGCCCGTGATGCCGCCCCCGCCGCGGGATGCCGCCAGCGCGGCCGCGCAGGTAGGCCCCCAGATCGTCGACATCGACGCCAAGCTGGGGTATCAGAGCGCCGTTGGCGCCGGGACCGGCATCGTGATCGACCCCAGCGTCATCTTGACCAACAACCACGTGGTCGCCGGCGCGACCGACCTCACCGCGCGGTCCATCGCGAATGGCCAGACCTTCCCGGCCAGCGTGATCGGTTTCGACCGCCAGCACGACATCGCTGTGCTGCAGCTCGCGGGCGGCGGGCTGCCGGCGGCCAACATCGGCAACTCCGACGGCATCAGCGTCGGCGAGCCGGTGGTGTCGCTGGGTAACGCCGGTGGTGTCGGTGGAGCGCCGAGTGTGGAGCCCGGGCGGGTCGCGGCGCTGAACCAGACGGTATCGGCGAACGACGCGCTGACCGGCAGCACCGAGACACTGGTCGGGTTGATCCAGATCGACGCGAACATCCGCCCGGGCGATTCGGGCGGCCCAACGGTCAACTCCGCCAACCAGGTGATCGGCATGAACACCGCCGCATCGCAGAACTTCCACCTCGGCCGCGGCCAGGGCTTCGCGATCCCGATCAACGAGGCGATGGCCATCGCCGGGCAGATCCGCGCCGGCGCCTCGTCGCCGAGCGTGCACATCGGTCCGACGGCATTCCTCGGCGTCGGAGTCAACGACGCCCCGGGTGGCGGAGGCGCGATCGTCCGCCAGGTGATTCCGACCGGACCCGCCGCCGCGGCCGGGCTCGCCCCGGGTGACGTGGTCACCGCGATCAACGGTCAGCCGGTCAACTCGGCCACCGCACTGACGAACATCCTCGATCAGCACCACCCCGGCGACCACGTCAGCGTGGGGCTGAGGGGCCGCGACATCGACGTGCAGCTGGGAGACGGCCCGCCCGGCTGATGCCTTAAGGCCGCAGCTCAACAGTCGCGCTCAATTCGTTTGGCGCATAAGGTTTTCGATGTCGCGCCTCGGGTACGTGTAAGGTCGTGGACTTGACCAGGGACAGAGAACACTCGTCCGAGCACGACCCCGCGGCGGGTAGTCACGTCGAAGGCGGCGTGGTCGAACATCCCAACGCCGACGAGTTCACCGAGGCCAAATCGCTGCCCGCTGATCCGACCTGGTTCAAGCACGCGGTGTTCTACGAGGTGCTGGTCCGGGCTTTCCTGGACGGCGACGCCGATGGCTCCGGAGATCTTCGCGGATTGCTGCAACGGTTGGACTATCTGCAGTGGCTCGGCATCGACTGCATCTGGCTGCCGCCGTTCTACGACTCACCGCTTCGCGACGGCGGCTACGACATTCGGGACTTCTACAAAGTTCTCCCCGAGTTCGGCGCCGTCGAGGATTTCGTGGCGCTGCTCAACGCTGCGCACGAGCGCGGCATTCGGGTCATCACCGACCTCGTGATGAACCACACCTCAGACTCACACCCCTGGTTCCAGGAATCACGTCACGACCCCGAAGGCCCGTACGGCGACTTCTATGTCTGGAGCGACACCAGCGAGAAGTACACCGATGCGCGGATCATCTTCGTCGACACCGAAGAGTCGAATTGGACCTTCGACTCGGTGCGCAAGCAGTTCTACTGGCACCGATTCTTTTCCCACCAGCCCGACCTGAACTACGACAACCCGGCCGTACAGGAAGCCATGATCGACGTGCTGCGCTTCTGGCTCGACCTCGGGATCGACGGGTTCCGGCTGGACGCGGTGCCCTATTTGTTCGAGCGCGAGGGCACCAACTGCGAGAACCTGCCCGAGACGCATGCCTTCCTCAAACGGGTCCGCAAGGTCGTCGACGACGAGTTCCCCGGCCGGGTATTGCTGGCTGAGGCCAACCAGTGGCCCGCGGACGTCGTCGAATACTTCGGCGATGCCAGCACCGGCGGCGACGAGTGTCACATGGCGTTTCACTTCCCGCTGATGCCCCGCATCTTCATGGCGGTCCGGCGCGAGTCGCGCTTCCCGATCTCCGAGATTCTCGGGCAGACGCCGCAGATTCCCGACATGGCGCAATGGGGGATCTTTCTGCGTAACCACGACGAGCTGACCCTGGAGATGGTCAGCGACGAAGAGCGCGACTACATGTACTCCGAGTACGCCAAAGACCCACGGATGAAGGCCAACGTCGGGATCCGCCGCCGGCTGGCGCCGCTGCTGGACAATGACCGCAACCAGATCGAGCTGTTCACCGCGCTGCTGCTGTCGCTGCCCGGATCGCCGGTGCTCTACTACGGCGACGAGATCGGCATGGGCGACGTGATCTGGCTCGGTGACCGCGACGGGGTCCGGACGCCGATGCAGTGGACGCCGGACCGCAACGCCGGCTTCTCCAAGGCCAATCCCGGTCGGCTGTTCCTGCCCCCCAGCCAGGACTCGGTCTACGGGTATCAGGCCGTCAACGTCGAAGCCCAGCGCGACACCTCGACGTCGCTGCTGAACTTCACCCGGATGATGCTCGCGGTGCGCCGCCGGCACAAGGCATTCGCCATCGGGAGCTTCGAAGAACTCGGCGGCTCCAACCCGTCGGTACTGGCCTTCCTGCGCCAGCTGCCAAATGACGGCGACACCGTGCTCTGCGTCAACAACCTGTCGCGTTTCCCTCAGCCCCTCGAACTGAACCTGCAACATTGGAGCGGCCACACACCGATCGAGCTCACCGGACACGTCGAGTTTCCGCGCATCGGCCACCTGCCCTACATGCTGACACTGCCGGGACACGGGTTCTACTGGTTCCAGCTGTGCGGGTCTGAGGAGTCGCAATGAATCTGCCGTGGTCAGAATGGCTTCCGCAGCAGCGCTGGTACGCCGGCCGCAGCCGCGAACTGGCGTCCGCTGAGCCGGGTCTGGTGGTGGGTCTGCGCGACAATCTGGATCTGACGCTGGTGGACGTCGTCTACACCGACGGCTCGGCCGAGCGCTACCAGGTGATCGTCGGCTGGGATTCCGAGCCGCCCAGCGAGTTCAATACGGTCGCCACCATCGGCGCTGACGGCGGCCGGGTCGGCTTCGACGCGCTGTACGACCCGGACGCGGCCGCGTTTCTGCTGTCGCTGGTCGACTCGTCGGCCACCCGGGAAGGCGTGTCGTTCAGCAAGGAACCCAACGTCACCCTGCCGCTGAACGCCTATCCGCGGGTGTCGGACGCCGAGCAGAGCAACACCAGCGTGATCTTCGATCGCGACGCCATCTTCAAGGTGTTCCGCCGCGTCAGCCCCGGTGTCAACCCCGACATCGAGCTCAACCGAATTCTCGGCCGGGCCGAAAACCCGCACGTGGCCCGCCTGTTGGGCACCTATGAACTGACAGCAGGTGACGCCGACGCCAGCTGCCCGCTGGGCATGGCCACCGAGTACGAGGGCAACGCAGCCGAGGGCTGGGCGATGGCCACCGCCAGTGTTCGCGACCTGTTCGCCGAAGGTGACCTGTACGCCTACGAGGTCGGCGGCGACTTCGCCGGCGAGTCCTATCGCCTCGGCGAAGCCGTCGCGTCGGTGCACGCCGGACTCGCCGAAGCGCTCGGCACCTCGCAGGCCCCGTTCCCTGTCGACACCGTGCTGGCCCGCCTGGATTCGGCCGCCGCGGCGGTCTCCGAGCTCGAGCAGTACGTGCCGGCGATCGGCCAGCGCTTTCAGAAAATGGTTGACCAGACCATCACCGTGCAGCGGGTGCATGGCGACCTGCATCTGGGCCAGGTGCTGCGCACGCCGGAGACCTGGGTGCTGATCGATTTCGAAGGTGAACCGGGCCAACCGGTGGACGAGCGACGCGCGCCGGACTCCCCGCTGCGGGACGTGGCCGGTGTGTTGCGGTCGTTCGATTACGCCGCGTATGGGCCGCTGGTCGACCAGTCGGCGGACAAAATGTTGGCGGCGCGTGCTCGAGAGTGGGTGCAGCGCAACCGAACAGCGTTCTGCGACGGATACGCGGCGGCATCGGGCGTGGACCCCCGTGATTCCGGATTGGTGCTGGCAGCCTACGAACTGGACAAGGCTGTGTACGAGGCGGGTTACGAGTCTCGGCACCGGCCCGGCTGGCTGCCTATCCCGCTGCGGTCGATCGCCAAATTCGTAGCAGACTGATGTGAATCGCGCCTGAAAGGCGGCCCCCGCACGGCACGGCGGATAGTTCCGATGGAACCATGGTTTTATGTTTGGTGAGACCTTCGACAGCGAGGCCCGGCTCTCGTATGTGCTGGCAGTCCTTGCCGGCGTGCTCGGAGCCACGGCCTTCACCCACTCCGCCGGGTATTTCGTCACGTTCATGACCGGCAATGCGCAACGCGCCGTGCTGGGCTACTTCAACGACGACGTGGTGTTGTCCGTGACGGCCGGACTTTTGCTGCTGAGCTTCGTCGCCGGTGTCGTTGTGGCCTCGGTGTGTCGGCGGCATTTCTGGCTGGCGCACCCGCACGGGCCGACGATGCTGGCGACGTTCAGTCTGCTGGCCGCCACCATCGTCGACGTGTTCGACGAAGGCTGGTCGGAAAGTCAGCTCGACTTCCCGCCGATCATGTTGCTGGCCTTCGGTATTGGCGCGCTGAACACGTCATTCGTCAAAGACGGAGAGGTGTCGGTGCCGTTGAGCTATGTGACCGGGACGTTGGTCAAGATGGGTCAGGGCATCGAGCGTCATATCGCCGGCGGAAACCTGTCCGATTGGTTCGGTTATTTCATGCTGTTCGGTAGCTTCATTGTCGGCGCTTCCGTCGGCGGTGTGATGAGCTTGTTCGTCAACGGCACCGGGATGCTGGTCTTCTCGTCGGCGATGTGCACGTTGGCAACCGGCTACACCTACTTCCATCAGGATCGGCGCGCCCTGCTGGATTAGCTTTCCTCCGGTGCCGACACGTAAACCGTTGCGACGAATCGTCGTTCGAGATCGCAACCTTTTCAATCTCGGCAAAAAACATCGGCCGCAGCGCGGGGGAACGCTGCGGCCGATGCATGGGTGGGTCGATCAGGTTGCGCCTTGAGCAGCGCTCAGAGTCCGCTGAATGTCAGGCTTCATGGCAACCAGTTGCTGGTTCCAGTAACCCCAGTCATGCGTTCCGTTGGGCGGGAAGTTGAACGTGCCGTTGCGGCCACCCGCAGCGGTGTAGTTGTCGCGGAACTGTTCGTTGGTGCGCAGGGTGAACTGCTCCAGGAACTTGGCCGGCATGCTGTTGCCGCCCAACTCGTTCGGGGTGCCGTTGCCGCAGTAGACCCAAATGCGGGTGTTGTTCTGCACCAGGCGGGGGATCTGCACCATCGCGTCGTTGCGCTTCCAGGCCGGGTCACTGGTCGGACCCCACATGTTAGAGGCGCTGTAGCCGCCCGCGTCGCCCATCGACAGACCGATCAGCGTCGGCCACCAACCCTCGGAGGGGTTCAAGAAGCCGGACAGCGATGCGGCGTAGGAGAACTGCTGCGGGTAGTACGCGGCCAGGATCATCGCTGACCCACCCGACATCGAAAGACCCACCGCGGCATTGCCGTTCGGGGAGATGCCTCGGTTAGCCTGCAGATATGCGGGAAGCTCCCTGGTAATGAAGGTTTCCATCTTGTAGGTCTGGCAACCGCTCTTGCCGCACGCCGGCTGGTACCAGTCGCTGTAGAAGCTGGACTGTCCACCGATCGGCATGATCACCGACAGGCCCGACTGGTAATACTCCTCGAACGCCGGAGTGTTGATGTCCCAACCATTGAAGTCGTCCTGTGCGCGCAAGCCGTCGAGCAGGTAGACCGCGTGCGGTCCGCCGCCCTGGAATTGCACCCTGATGTCGTGGCCCATAGACGCCGATGGGACGTTCAAAGTTTCGACCGGCAGACCCTTTTTGGAGAACGCCCCCACGGTCGCCGAGCCTCCGATAGCACCGACCAGGCCGGCCAGCAGCGCTGCCCCGACGGTCGCAATTGCCAACCTGCGCGGCAAACTTCCTGCCGCACCGCGGAATTTCTCTGCGAACTTCATAGCTCCTATCCCAACTTTTATTTGCCGCAAACGCGGTCGAATAGCTGTCTGTGGCAGTCAAACACGCCAGTAACTACAACCATGTCACTCGGCGCGGGGTGGGGGATCGCGGTTCGCTAACGATTGAGGCTCGAGTATCACCTGTGGGTAACGAATGCGACTCGACGCGAAAGGACCCGCTGCTCAATCGAATTCAGCAGCGGGTCGTTACGTGTTCGTGACTTATCTGACCAGGCGCCGCAAAAGCGTTGATGCGGTGGCGATTCCAAGAGCTGCCGCAACAACCAATACGACGATATCCAGCGGGTTGAACGGGGTGCCGATGAGTAGCGCCCGTAATGCGTGCACTTCGTAGCTGAGCGGGTTGACGGTGCTGAGCGCGTGCAGCCACCCCGGCATCACGTCGACGGGGTAGAGCGCGTTGGAGGCGAAGAACAGCGGCATGGTGATGGCCTGGCCGATACCCATCAGGCGGTCGCGGCTGCGCACCAGCCCGGCCAGCGTCATCGACAGGCAGGCGAAGAACGCTGAACCCAGCATCACCACGGCCATCGCGGCCACGATGCGCAGCGGGTTGATCGTCATGCCGATCCTCATCAGATAGGCCAGCGCCAGCACGCCGACGACCTGGGCCACCGATCGAACGCCCGCCGCAAACGCTTTACCGGTGATCAGCGCGGACGCCGGGGCCGGCGTCACCATCAACTTGGCCAGGATTCCGGCGTCGCGGTCCCAGATGATCTGGATGCCGTAGAAGATCGAGATGAACAACGCCGACTGGGCGATGATCCCCGGCGCCAGGAACGCCAAATATGACACCGGCCCGGTGTTGATGACGTGCAGCTTGCTGAACGTCGTGCCGAAGATCAGCAGCCACAGCGCCGGTTGCACCATCCTGGTGACGAGTTCGGTGCGATCGTGGCGCAGCTTCTGCATCTCCACCAGCGCGAACGCGCCGACCCGACCCAACGTCGCGGGTACCCGCTGCCACCCGTGCGGTGCGCGAGTCAGCGTTATCGGCGCGGGCTTGACAGCGTTATCAACCGGCACGGCTGGCAACCTTTCTGCTGGAACGGATTTCACGTAGTGAGCCCGAGCTCTGGGGCTGCTCTGACAAATCTGATGCGGCGTAGTGTCGGAACACGTCCTCCAGCGTCGCGCATGCCGACACCGTCGACTTGAGCTTCGTCGGTGTCCCGATGGCACGAAGCGTGCCATGGTGCATCAGCGCCACCCGATCGCACAGCGCGTCGGCTTCTTCCATGTAGTGGGTGGTCAACAGCACGGTCATGCCGAATTGGCTCTGCATGTTCAGTACGTGGGTCCACACCCGGTCGCGCGCGATCGGGTCCAATCCCACCGTCGGTTCGTCGAGCACCAGCAGCGACGGCCGGTTGACCAGTGCCTGCGCCACTTCCAGGCGGCGCACCATGCCGCCGGAGTACGTTCCGGCGAGCCGGTCGGCGACGTCGAGTAATTCCATGGCGGCCAACGCCTCGTCGACCCGGTCGGATCGCTGCGAGCGGGGGACACCGTACAACCGGGCGAACCAGGCCACGTTCTGCCGGCCGGTCAGCGCCGACTCGATGGAAAGCTGTTGCGGCACATAGCCGATGTTGCTTCGGATGTCGGTCGTCTGGTCGCGGGCGTCGAGACCCAAGATGCGTAGCTCACCCTGCTGCACGGGTGTCAGCGTGGTCAGCATCCGCACGACCGTGGTCTTGCCGGCGCCGTTGGGCCCGAGCAGGCCCATCGTCTCGCCCGGCCGAACCTGCAAGGTCACGTCGTCCACCGCGGTGAACTGGCCGTACCGGTAGGTCAGGTTGCGGCCGTCGACCGCCATCGGCAGCGCTCTGCTCATGGTCATCGCTCCTGTAGTCGTCGGGTCATGGTGTCGAGGACTTCCAACCCCTTTGTCAGAGCCTCGATTTGGTCGTCGCCGAGTTCTTCGAGCACGTCGGCCAGCATGGCGCGACGGGCCGCGCGCGAGGTGTCGACGATGTGCTGGGCCGCTCCGGCCAGCCGCAACTGGCCCACCCGGCGGTCAGTTTCGTCGGCGGTCCGGACCAGGTACCCCTTGCTCACCAGCTTGGAGACCAGCGTCGACGCGGTGTTGGCGACCAGCCCCAGCTCCGTTGCGGCAGCGCTGACCGAGATGCCGGGCTGCCGGGCGACCAGCCACAGCAACTCCGTCTGCGATTCGGTCAGCTGCGCAGAGTCGAAGCCGCGTTCAGCCGATCGGCGGAGTTGCCGCCGGAATCTGCCGACGACGCGCGAGACTTCGTTGACGGGGTCGATGAATGTGGTCACTTGTATCTGTTTACGAGCTAAGAATGTGTAGACGCTATGTCTGCGCTAGCAGCGAGCTACTTCTCCAAACGATGCAAGACGACGTCCGCCAGCACGCCGTCGTCGACGCTCGCCGTCATATAGGTGCAGAACGGCTGCCGCCGCCGATCGGTCGGCGAGCCGGGGTTCAGCAGCCGCAAACCGGTGCCGGTCGTGGTGTCCCAGGGGATGTGGCTGTGGCCGAACACCAGCACATCGGTCTCGGGGTACAGCCCAGACATGCGGGCGTCGCGTCCGGCGCTGCCGCCGGTCTCGTGGACCACCGTGAACCGCAGCCCGTCGAGCACCGCGTCGGCCCGTTCCGCTAATCGCGACCGCAACTCTGCCCCGTCGTTGTTGCCCCAGCAGGCCAGCAGTCGCGCGGACCTGGCGCTCAGCGTGTCGAGCAATTCGGGCACCACCCAGTCGCCGGCATGCACCACTATGTCGGCCCGGTCGACCTCCTCCCACACCCGCGGCGGCAGATCGCGGGCGCGTCGCGGAACGTGGGTGTCGGCGAGCAGCAGCAGCTTCACCCGACCATCCTCCTCCCGTCGACATCCCGGTGGTCGTGCCGAGTCCGCCGGGTGGCACGATGCTAGCTAGCTCCGCTGCCGGGCCGACTCAAGGGAGAGAAACGCCATGCGCACCTTCGATTCAGTCGCCGACCTCGCCTCCATCAAGGGCGAAAGCATCGGCGAAAGCGATTGGGTGACGATCAGCCAGGAAGACGTCAACCTCTTCGCCGACGCGACCGGCGATCACCAGTGGATTCACGTCGACCCGGAACGGGCGGCCAAAGGCCCGTTCGGCAAGACCATCGCGCACGGGTTCATGACGCTGGCGCTGCTGCCCCGCCTACAGCACCAGATGTACACGGTCAACGGTATCAAACTCGCAATCAACTACGGCCTCAACAAGGTTCGCTTCCCTTCGCCGGTCCCGGTCGGCTCGCGGGTTCGCGCGAAGAGCTCGCTGGTCGACATCGAGGACCTCGGCAACGGAGCCACACAGGCGACCGTGTCGACCACCGTCGAGGTGGAGGGTGCCGACAAACCGGCGTGCGTCGCCGAGAGCGTCGTTCGCTACATCTCGTAGGCCGGGCCATGGACACGGGGCTGGCCGCCTGGCTGGACGCCGGGCTGTACTTCGACTACCTCGGCTTCGAGATCTTCTACCGGGTCGAGGGCAGCGGACCACCGCTGCTGCTGATCCACGGATACCCGTTCAATTCCTTTGACTGGGAACCGATGTGGTCGACGCTGACGCAGCGGTTCACCGTCATCGCACCGGACATGCTGGGGATGGGCTTCTCCGCCAAGCCGGTTGCCTACGAGTACTCGGTGCACGATCACGCCGACATGCACGAGGCGCTGCTACATCACCTGGGTATCCGGCACGCACACATCCTGGCTCACGACCTCGGGGACTCGGTGGGTCAGGAACTGTTGGCCCGCCACGAGTTTGGCCAGCATGCCTACGGTGGCCTGAGTATCGACTCGATCACCTGGCTCAACGGCGGGATGTTCGTCGAGACCTACACGCCCCGGGCCGCGCAGAAGCTGCTTGTCGGGAACTCCGTTGGGCGACATCCTGAGTCCGCTGCAGAACAGCCCGGTGTCGCGTCGCGTGCTGGAGCCGACGATACGGGAGATGTTCGGCCCGAACACCAAACCGAGCCCGCACATGATGGACGTTTTCCACCAGATCCTGGGCTACAACGACGGCCGCCGGGTGCTGCACAAGGTCGGACGCTTCATCAAAGACCGCCACACACACCGGAATCGGTGGGTGCGGGCCATGCGCGAGACCGACGTGCCGATGCGGTTGATCGACGGGCCGATCGATCCCAATTCCGGTGCGCACATGGCGCGCCGCTACGCCGAGGTGATTCCTCACGCCGACGTGGTGATGCTCGCCGACGACATCGGGCATTGGCCGCAACTCGAAGCGCCCGATGCGGTGCTGAAACACTTTCTCGCCCACATCGACCGCGTCACCGCCGAAAGCTAGAACTCGGCGACCGCGTGCTCCAGCCGCTCGGCCAACCGGGCCTGCGCCTCGGCGCGCCGGGTGGGCAGATGCTGCGACGGGAAAGGCGTTGACACCGGCTGGTATTCGCGCAAGGTGCGACGGGCGACCGTCATCTTGTGCAGCTCGGTGGCGCCGTCGGCGATGCCCAGCGACTCCGCGGCGATCATCATCTTGATGAACGGCATCTCGTTGGACACCCCGAGCGCGCCGTGCAGGTGCAATGCGCGCTGCACGACGTCGTGCAGCACCGTTGGCATCGCGACCTTGACCGCGGCGATGTCGCGCCGCACCTTCTGGTAGTCGTGATGCTTGTCGATCAGCCAGGCGGTCCGCAGCACCAGCAGCCGGAACTGCTCGATCTGGATCCAGCTGTCGGCGATCTTCTCCTGTGTCATCTGGAAATTCGACAGCGGTCCCATCCGGGTCTGGCGCGACACCGCCCGCTCGCACATCATGTCGAACGCCCGACGGGCCAGCGCGATCGTGCGCATCGCGTGATGGATCCGACCGCCGCCCAGCCGGGTCTGCGCGATCGCGAAGGCCTCACCCTCGCCGCCGAGGATGTGGTCGGCCGGCACCCGGACATCGGCGTAACGGACGTAGCCGTGGGTGGCGTGCGACTCCGTCCCGACCCCGACGTTGCGGATGATTTCCACACCGGGTGTGCCGGCCGGAACGATGAACAGCGACATCTTGTCGCGGGTGCGCGCCTCGGGATTGGTGACCGCCATGACGATGAAGAACGTCGCGTGCCGGGCGTTGGTGGAAAACCACTTCTCGCCGTTGATCACCCAGTCGTCCCCGTCGCGCTGCGCGCTCGTCACGAACAACCCCGGGTCGGAACCGCCCTGCGGTTCGGTCATGGAGTAGCAGGAGGTGATTTCGCCGTCGAGCAGCGGCTGCAGGTAGCGGGTCTTCTGCTCCGGGGTGCCGAATAGGGCCAGGATCTCGGCATTGCCGGAGTCGGGCGCCTGCGAGCCGAACACCGACGGGGCCCAGCGGGACCGCCCCAGGATCTCGTTGAGCAGCGCCAGCTTGACCTGGCCATAGCCCTGGCCGCCGAGTTCGGGTTTCAGGTGTGCGGCCCACAGGCCGTGATCGCGGACCTGTTGCTGCAGCGGCCGCAGGATCGCCATGGTCTCGGCGTCCTTCTTGTCGTAAGGGTCGAGCGACACCAGGTCGAGCGGCTCGAGTTCGTTGACCATGAACTCTTCGACCCAGTCGAGTTTCTGCTGGTATTCCGGGTCCGTCTCGAAGTCCCACACGATCTGTGACGCTACTACTCTGGGCTTCGATGACCATCACCACGCGTCCGGCGCGCAAAGCCGACGTCACCGAGCTCTCGCACGCCCTCGGTCGCGCCTTCTACGACGACCCGGTGTCGGTCTGGATCATGCCCGACGACAAAGCCCGAGCGGCCCGTCAGCGAAAGTTCTTCGCGGCGATCGCCCGGCACCACCACCTCGCCGGCGGTGGCGTGGAGGTGGCCACCGACGGTTCCACGATCGGCGCGGCGGCCCTGTGGGATCCGCCGGGCCGGTGGAAGCAGTCGACCCGCGAACAACTGATGATGCTGCCGTCGTTCATTTTCGGATTCGGGTTGAGTATCGCGACGGGCCGAAAACTCATCCAACTGCTCGATCAGATGAAGTCGCAGCACCCCGAGGAACCGCACTGGTATCTCGCGGTGATCGGCAGCGACCCCACGGTCCGCGGCAAAGGCTACGGGCGGGCCCTCATGCAGGCGCGGCTCGACCGCGTCGACGCCGAACACGCCCCCGCCTATCTCGAATCCAGCAAGAGCGAGAACGTGCCGTACTACGAACGGTTCGGCTTCGAGGTCACCAGCGAACTCGTCATTCCCGATGGACCGACGCTGTGGGCGATGTGGCGGCGAGCCCGCTGACCGCTCAGCTCAGGATGCCCTTTGCACGTCGAGCGTGCGCCCAGGGTGACGACACGCCGGGGTTGTCCGCCCTCAACGCACACTCGAGGCATGGCGTCAGCCTTGGTTTGTGTTTAGTTGTTCGAGCACCAGGGCAACCGAACCGCTATGCCCGACGACGACACCCTGAGCCCGAGCGAGTCGACCGATTCCGATGAGCTTCGTAACGACGACGGCGACATCGTCGTCGATCCGCCCGACGACTGGAGCGAGGCCAATCGATTCGGGATGACGGCGCGCGAGGAGGAAGAGGGCGAGTCGCTGGAGTACAAGCTCAGCGCCGAAGAGCCGGACGTGCTACCCAACACCGGGCCACCCCCGGAGCGTCCGGTTCAGGTGCACCGCGGTCAGATCGACGGAGCCCCCGAGGACGGCGACTCGCTGTTCAACGTCGAGAGGTGACGCGTGGTGTCACGCAGCGTCGCGCGGAACTGCATTGCCCGATAAGGCCATCCGTTCTCGGTATGCCATTGCGACACCACCAGTCCGACGCCGCCCACCACGTCGAGTTGCGAGCCCGGCAGGATGTAACCGCCGTAGAGTTGCGCCACCCGGCTACCGGCATGGTCCTCGTCGTCCCAGCCGGACCCGATCACCGGCCGCTGCAGCGGCGCCCCACGAACCGCGGTGGGCGAGCGCATCACCCGGTACCCGAGTGCGTATTCCGAAGACAGAAACCCGCCCAGGACCCATCTGCCGGTGTTTAGCCGGCGCAGTGACAGCTCACCCCAGGTCTCGCCCATAGGAGTCAGTGGGGTGGCTGTCGCGGCCCATGACCAGAGACCCTTCCGCCGTCCCCAGCCGAAGTATTGGCGCCGATCGGCGATATGTTCGGGC
This sequence comes from Mycobacterium sp., assembly GCF_965277065.1. Classification (GTDB taxonomy): domain Bacteria; phylum Actinomycetota; class Actinomycetes; order Mycobacteriales; family Mycobacteriaceae; genus Mycobacterium. The sequence continues at coordinate 1,525,473 of NZ_CBDIBT010000019.1, read as the reverse complement.
CGCACCCGCCGCAGAATGATCCCTTTGTCCCGCTGAAATCCGGTGGACGCCACGTAGATCCAGCCGTCGACAGGGTCGTAATCCCACGACCAGCACTGCGCGTGACCGTCGTGCAGGGTGGCGGAAAACGTGTCACCCCGACGTCGCCACGAGACAGCGCCGTCGTCGGAGCGCCAGATCTCGGTCCAGACCACGTTGCCGAAGCCCCGGTTGACGATCGCGTGCAGATAGAGCGCGTCACCCACCCGCAGCAGGTCGGACGGAATGACCGTGCTGATGCCACGGCGCGGGCGCCCTGACCCGCCAGTGCGATGCGGGTAGCGCCAAAGTTGTCGGGCGAATTCAGGATCGGCACCGCCGGCGCGGTCAAAGGTGATCGGGTGGCTGGCATCGCCGGTACCGATGAGGATGACCGGCGAGCGCCAATCACCCTGTCCGACAGATTCACCCGAAAAAGTGTCGCCGAATACCGAGACCAGGGATCCGTCCGGCGCGATGACCGAGGCACCGAGGTCAGTGCACGTGACACCCCACCGATCGGTGCGGCCCGGGCCGGTGATGTCGGCCAGCTTGCCCTCGGGTGGATATGCGGCGGCCACTGTGGTCAGTGCGAGAACGGGGTGATGGGCCGCTGCCGGAGTTGGCCGTCGACGATGACGTCGACCCGCTCGTTGAAAAACGCGATGTGGTCCCGGACGGGCTCTGCCTCGCGAAGGGGATCGCGGTAGGTCCATGCGATGTCTGCCGGACCATTCGGCGCCGAGAAATACGTGGCCCGGCCTTTGTAGGCGCAGTAGCTGACACTGTCGGTCGGCTCGAGATCGACGACGACATCCGCGGGTGGAAGGTAGAACCGGGTCGGCAGCGAGGTCTCGAACAGCAGCAGCGGCCGCGACGACTCGGCCAACAGTCGTCCGTCCAACTCGATCCGGACATGGCGAGTGCTGGCGAGGATGTCGAGCCGTTTGAACGGGTCGTGCGGGTGCGAGACGATCGGCTCGTCTTCCTCACGCCACTCGAACGCGCTGAAGTCGACGGTGAGAAAGCCGGCCAGGTCTGGATCGTCGGGCCGGAATGCCGCCGACGGGCATCGCCGACCCTCGACGAGGACGTCGAGCATTTCGCCGGTACAGGTATGCGCCGCAAAGGGATTCGTCGGCACCAGCACGGGCAGGTCGGCAAGCTCGTCGACCCGCCCGGCCGATTCCAGTTGAGCCACGAAGTCGGCGTGTGGCACCGCATACGTCGGGACCAATCGGCGTGGCTCCCACACCAGCAGGCCGTGGACGGTGTCGGCGACCGGCACGCCGTCCAGATAGAGCCGAAGACGTTTCTCGGTCGGCTCGTAGCGTAGCGATCCCAGCGCGCCGCCAAGCAAATCCCGCAGTCGAGTGCCCATCACACCATCATGGCTCGGCGGTTAGGCCTCGTGCACGGACTCGACGGTGTAGAGGTGCGGCTCGAAGCCGTCCGCCACGTCGGCGCACTTCACCATGTGCTCACGGGCGACGGGATTCTGCTGCATTGCGTGCATGGCCTCGGCGCTGCGCCACTGCGCGTAGTTGACCACCCGGGTGCCGTCCGTACTGAGGTGGATGTTCGCCGAGATGAACCCGTCGATGTGCTGCATGACGTCCTCGGTGGCGGCGGTCAACAGGTCGGCGAGTTCACGGGCCCGGTCAGGTTGCACGGTGAACACATTCATCAGCGTGGCGTGGTCGGAGTGCGCGGTGATGGTGGTCATATCTTTTTCCTTTGTGTCAGGTTCCTGACGCAACAGGATAGCATGGGTGTAAGGTTCCTGTCATGCAATCGTCGGACGCCGAGCGCTCCATCGGCTATCTGGTCAAACGCGTTCAACAGGGATTGCGGCGTCGATGCGACGCCGCGCTGAAAGCCATTGGCATTTCGATGGCTCAGTACGCGACGCTGCGGGCGCTGGACGAACATCCTGACGCCTCGGCCGCCGAGCTCGCTCGGCTGTGCTTCGTGACCCGGCAGTCGCTGCAGGACATGCTCACCGGGTTGCGCGCCGCGGGGTTGGTCGAGAACGCCACCGCCGAATCTCGTGGGCGCGCACAGTCATTGGCGCTCACGCGTGTTGGCTCGCGGCGGCTTCGCTCGGCCCACGACGCCGTGTTCGGTGTCGAAGCGGCGATGCTGCACGGCATCTCAGCACACGAAAGGCCCAGTGTCGCAAAGGCTTTGCTCCGCTGCGCGAAAAATATGGAGAGCCTTTAAGGCTTGCTGCGCCAGCCGGTGATGCCGATCACGATCATCCGGAGTTGCTTGACCGCAGCTTGGCGGATCTCCTCGATCGACTCGGGGCCCTGGGCGTCCTCGAGCGCCTCGGCGATCACGATCATCGAGTTGACGAACAGCATTGCCAACACGTTCAGATCGTCGGTGCTCCAGGTGTTCAGCCCCGGGAACCGGGCCAGGTCGGTGGCCAGCTCGGACGTGACGAGCCGTAATTCGGTGCGAATCGCGTAGCGCAGCACGGTGACGCCGCTGGAGCGTTCGCGGCCGATGAACCGCCAGTGTTCGCGACGCTCGGTGACGCTGGCGACCACGATTTCCACTGATGACTCGATCACCCGATTCGGGTCGAGCTTGCCGGCGCGGGCACCTCGCAGCATGTCCCGCAACGTCCGGAACGACTCGTCGATCAGGACCAGCCCGAGAGACTCCATCGACTCGAAGTGGCGGTAGAACGCGCCGGGGACGATGCCCGCTTCGCGCGTCACCTCGCGCAGGCTCAATCCGCTGAAGCTGCGTTCGTCGAGAAGCTTCAGCGCCGCGGCGACGATGGCCCGCCGGGTCGCTTCTTTGCGTTCCTCGCGGGACGGTCCTTCGCGGCTGCGGCCGCGACTCGATCGGTGCGGCCGTGAGCTAGGCGCACGACTGTTCACTGTGTGAAGCCTAACACAGACCAGGGTAAACCCTTGACGAACTGGACTTAGTGGGCGCACGGTATACACATGTTCACTCAAACTCTGAAGCAGCGGGTGCTTGGTTCCGACCTGCTCAGCCTGCTCACCGGCCCGCACGGTGTCGACCGGTACACCGAACAGGTGGATCCGGCCTGGACGCTGGCCGAGGGCCGCGCGAAGGTCGTCGACGTGCGACGGGACAGCCTGCGCAGCGTCACCCTGATTCTGGCGCCCAACGACGCGTTCACCGACGCCATCTCAGCCGGGCAGTACGTCAACGTCGCCGTCGAGATCGACGGGCGCCGGCACACCCGGTGCTACTCACCGGCCAACGCCGAGGGCGCCACGCACCTCGAGCTGACCATCGGAAAGCACGACGATGGGGTGGTCTCGACCTACTTGTATGAGCACGCCCGTCGCGGCATGGTGGTCGGGCTCACCGGAGTGGGAGGCGACTTCGTTCTCCCGGCGCAGCGGCCCCGCCGCATCCTGTTCGTCTCGGGCGGTAGCGGGATCACCCCCGTCTTGGCGATGCTGCGCACGCTGGTCAACGAAGGCCACACCGGCGAGATCGCATTCGTGCACTACGCCCGCAACCGCGCCGAGGCCTGCTACCACGACGAGCTGGCCGCGTTGGCGGGAGTGCGGGTGCTGCACGGCTACACCCGATCGGCCGGCGGCGATCTCGACGGCCGGTTCGACGCGGACCACCTGGCAGCGGCCATGCCGGACCCCGACGTGGTGTTCGCCTGCGGGCCAGCGGCTTTGGTCGATGCCGTCCGCGAGCACTGCGCGGACGTGCAATCGGAGAGTTTCGTTCCGCCCAAGCTGGACCTGCCAGCCCAGCCGTCCGGCGGGCGAGTCACGTTCGCGGACAGCGCCATCGAGGTCACCGACGACGGCCGCTCGCTGCTCGAGCAGGCGGAGGCGGCCGGACTGAGCCCGGCAAACGGTTGCCGAATGGGCATCTGCCACACCTGCACCCGCCGCAAGACCAGCGGCGTGGTTCGCAACCTGACCAGCGGTTCGGTATCGACCGCCCCCGACGAGGACGTGCAGATCTGCGTGTCCGTTCCCGTCGGCGACGTCGACATCGCTCTTTAACCCGCATAAGCGAAATAGGAGGCTCCACCATGTCTCAGACAGTCAAGCCCAAGATCACCCTGACTCCCGAGCAGGCCGATGCGTTCGGCGCTGAACTCGACGCGATCAAAGAGCGCGTGATGGCCGATCTCGGTCAGCGCGACGCCGACTACATCCGCCGCGTGATCAAGACACAGCGCACTCTCGAAGTCAGCGGCCGCGCCCTGCTGATGGCCGGGATCTTTCCGCCGGCGTGGTTGGCCGGCACCGCGATGCTCGGCATCTCGAAGATCCTCGACAACATGGAGATCGGCCACAACATCATGCACGGCCAGTACGACTGGATGCGTGACCCGTCGATCCGCGGCCAGGAATTCGAGTGGGACACCGCCTGCCCGGCCGACCAGTGGCGGCATTCGCACAACTACATGCACCACACCCACACCAACATCGTGGGCATGGACCGCGACATCGGCTACGGCATCCTGCGGATGAGCGAGGATCAGCGGTGGAAGCCATACTTCTTGGGCAACCCGGTCTACGCCTTCCTGCTGATGGTGCTGTTCCAATACGGGGTAGCGCTGCACGAGCTGGAAACCGAGCGCATCCGTTCCGGCGAGATCCGGCTGGCTGACAAACGCAAAGTCCTGCAGGAGATCTGGGGTAAGACTCGCAAGCAGGTGCTCAAGGACTACGTTGCCTTCCCGCTGCTGGCCGGACCGTTCGCGCCGTTCGTGTTCACCGGCAACCTGACTGCCAACCTGATGCGCAATGTGTGGTCGTACATGATCATCTTCTGCGGCCACTTCCCGGACGGCACACAGGAATTCACCGTCGAGGAGACAGCGGGCGAGTCACGCGGCCAGTGGTATTTCCGGCAGGTCCTCGGGTCGGCAAACCTGACCGGCGGCAAGCTCTTTCACCTGCTGTCGGGTCATCTGTCGCACCAGATCGAGCACCACTTGTTCCCGGACATGCCGGCCCAGCGGTACTCGGAGATCGCCTCCGAGGTTCAGGAGATCTGCCGGCGCTACGGCATCCCGTACAACGCGGGTTCGCTGCCCAAGCAGTTCGGCACCGTGGTGCGCAAGATCGTCAAGCTGGCCATGCCGCCGAGGGAGCGCAGCGCCGCCGAGCCGAAGGATCGCGAACGCGTCGCAGCCTGATCGGGCACTAGCAGGTGGAGACGCGGCCGCGACGGTGGCGGAGGAGCGAAAACGACGTAGCCACGCGTAGTCGTGGGTCGGCGGTGTCGTGTTCGGCGGTGTCCCAGGTGTCGTACCACTCTGGGATGGTGTCGATGGTGGTGATCAGATCCCACACCGTTTCTGGTGGGGCGGCGATGGTGATCGACCCGGTTTGCGTGTGCGTACCCCCGCGGCGGCGAGGGGGTCGCAGCACGGTCACGAGGGTTGGCCCGACGGGGTGGCGACGGGCTGGAAGATCGCGCGGTACTGGTCGACGAACTCGGCCACGGCGACGGGGGTCTTATGGCCGATGCGTTGCACCACGTCGTTGGTTCCGGCGAATACGCCGCGTTGAAAGTCCTGCGAGACATGGCGCAGGTGCTGGATGAGATGGGAGCCGAAGCCGATGGCGGTCAGTTGGTCAGCGAACTCGTCGTAGCCGATGGGTTCATAGCGGACGGTCCGGCCCAAGACGGTGGAGAACACCTGGGCGATGTCGGCGAAGTCCATCTCTACCGGTCCGTACAGCGGGTAGGTCGCCCCGGCGTGCGGGCTGGGATCAGTCAGGATGGCGGCGATGACGTGGGCCTGATCTTCGACAGTGACGGGGGCGTGCCGCCCCTGACCCATGGGCATCCGGATCGCGCCGTGCTCGGTGACATCGGTGGCGGTCAGCAGCAGGTTCTCGGCGAAGAAGGTGGGCCTCAAGTGGGTCACCGGCACCGGGGAGCGGTCCAGCAGGCGTTCGGCGATCCAGTGCTGCTGGGCAGCGTGGCTGGCGGCGTCGCGGCGGGCGGAGATCTGCGACATGTTCACGATCCCGCCCAGGCCGGCTTCGTGGGCGCCCTGGGCGAACACCGCGGTGGCCTCGATCAGTCCGGGGGCGATGGGGTAGACGAAGTAGCCGGCCCGGGTGCCCTGCAGGGCCGCGGTGACGGCGTCGAGATCGTGCAGGTCGCCGACGACGACGTCGGCGCCCGCGCGGGCCAGATCCTCGGAGCGCTCGTCAGTGCGGTGCACGAAGGCGCGGACGTGATGCCCTCGTTCGAGCAGTAATCGTGTTACCCGTGCTCCGGTGGCGCCAGCTGCGCCGGCCACGAAGAAGCACGCAGCGCCGTCAGTAGGGACTCGGGCTGGTTGCAAGTGGGTCATGGTTTCCTCAGGTGGTGTGAGTGTTACTGGGTTGGTGGCTGTCTCGCTGGGGCTAGGCGGCGGTGGCGACGGCTTGGATGAGTCGCAGCCGGTCCTCGCGGGCATTGGCGATCAAGGTCTTGCCCTTGGTGGCGATGTCGGGAACCAGCAGCTGCAGCCCGAGTGGATCCGGCGCGGCATCGAAAACGGGGGTCATCGCGGCGACGGCGAAATCGGTGAGGTCGTTCCATCGGTCGATAGTGAAGCCGGCGCGTTGCAGGGTGGTGCGCAGCTCGTCCGGGGTGATGAGGTGGCTGCCCTCGGGAGTGTCGGCCCACGGCACCGGGAAGTGGATGGGCTGGTGGGGGCCAGCGGTGACGTCCCACAGTGCGAGGCGGCCGCCGCGCCGCAGCACGCGGCGAGCTTCACGATAGAGCCCCGCCTTATCGGCGATGTTCATCTGGACGTGCTGGGTGACGATGAGGTCGAAAGTCGCGTCAGGCAAGGGAAGTGCGGTGATGTCGCCTTCGATTACGTCGATGTTGTCGGTGAGCCCGACGAGGTCGTTGAGCCAGCGTGCGGTATCGCAGTACTCGTCGGTGAGGTCGACTGCGGTGACACGGCAGCCGTGGTCGGCGGCGAGCAGCCGCGCGGTGCCGCCGATTCCGCTGCCGGCGTCGAGCACGTGATCGGCTGCGTTGACACCGGCGGCCTCTAACAGACTGACCGTGCCGAGGCGGCCCAGCGAGTGGAAGTCTTCGAAGGTGGCGAAGTCACTGGGGTGAAGACCATCGAGGTCTTTGCCTGCAGCCCGCAGGGCGGCTTCGATGCGGGCGCGGGTGCCACCGGTCGCGTACTGCGCGGCAACGCTGCCCGCGTATCGCTGGCCGGTCATCGGGCCACCTTCGCGATCGCGTCGATGACGCTGCGTTCGCGCTCCGGTTGCTCCTCGCGGTGTTCGCGTTTCCAGATGACAGAGTCGGCGGCCAGTTCGGGAGTCAGGGGCTGGGGGTGTTGTTGGGTGCGCACGAATCGGTCCAGTGCTGGACGCGGGGTCAGACCGATGCGAGTGAAGTCCCACAATGCGCGGGTGAGGTTGCCGGCGGTGCGGCGGGCTTGCGGGAGTGTGGCGTAACGGGCGGCGATGGTGGCGAAGTCTTCGGGGGAACGTCCGGTGAGGTCGTAGACATCGGTGGTGGGTGCGTGCACCTCCCAGGTACCGCGTTGGCCTTCGGTCCAGTAGTGCCGAATCTGGCTGATCTGGAAGGTGTCCAAGCCGACGCGCCCGCCGGTGGCCCGTAGCGCTTTGAGCATCATCCACACCGGCATCGGCGCGGGGCGGACGCGTCGACCGAGTGCGTGACCGACCATCGCAGCGATGTCGGTGTTGGACAACAGCGCCGGCCCGGTTGGCCGATAGCGTCGCCCGGCGTGTGGCTGAGGGTCGAGCAGGATCGCGGCGGCGACGCGGCCGATGTCCTCGTTGGACGGCGGCGCGTTGCGCTGATCACCGGCCAGGACCGGCAGGACGCCGAGTTGTGCGGCGAACCCGATCAGCCCGGCCAGGTAATTGTCAGCGAAGTATCCCGGCTGCACCACGGTGTGGCTCGCGGCGGGGACCATATCGAAGAGGCGTTGCACCAACCAGGTCTGGCGGGTGGCCAGCGACGGGTGGAGGGGGCTGGCCAGCCATTGTGACAGGCCCACGATGGCTTCCACCCCTTCGGCGTGCGCGGCGGTGGCGACGTTGACTGCGCTGTCGGTCATATGCGGGTGAAAATGCGGCACGTAGTACAGCCGCGACACCCCGCGCATCGCGGCGCGCACCGCAAGCGGGTCAAAGATATCGGCGGCTACGACCTCGGCCCCCCATTGGGTCAGCAGGTCGCTGCGGGCGTCGTGGCGGTGCACCAGCGCGCGGACACGTGCTCCATGTTCGCGCAGGGTGCGCACGACCGTCCTCCCGGTCTTACCGGAGGCCCCGGTCACCAGGATCAGCGGTTGGTCGCCGGCGGTCGCCGTGATGGACGACGGCCGGGACCCTTCCGTGCGGTCGAGATATTGGTCGACATCAGTCACGGCAGCGCCGCCCTTCATTTGGTGTACATACATCTTTTTGATACCGCTACACTAACCGCCAGGAGGTGCATATGCAACAACGGTCTCGAACGGAACGTTTCGCCACCACGCTGCGCGGGCAATGCCTTGGCATGCGCGTCGCACGTCTGCACCGTGTGATCAACGCCATCTTCGACGACACCCTGGCCCCACTCGGGATCTCGGTGTCACAACTGGAGGTGCTGTCGACCCTCGTCGTGGCCGGCCAGCCGCTCAAACCCGCTCAACTTGCCGACCTGTGCGCGGTAGAGCGCTCCACGATGAGCCGCAACGTCGCGCTACTGGAGCGCAAGGGCTGGATCACCACGACCTCGCGCTCCACTGACGGTCGTGCACTCGCGGTGACCGTCAGCACCGAAGGTCGCCACATGCTGAACCGAGCCGAACAGGCCTGGTCAACCGCTCAAGCAACGGCCCGCGACACCCTCGGCAATGACGCAGCCGCCATCCTGGACACCTGGCTGCAGCATTGAGCCTGGTGCGGTGTCAATATCCTTCCCGCAGCGTCTAGAGACGATCGTCAGCGCAAACTCGCCGCGCTCCACGATGTTGATTCATCAATTCAAGAATTGCAGTTGCGACAAGCGGGCTAAGGTTCACGCGCGGTAGCCGAGCAACGCGATCGAGGCCTGCACGGCGGGTTCGACGATGTCGCGCGGACTGTGCCCGTCTTCGACGACCTGAGCGGTCAGCTCACGCAGTCCGCCGACCAGGATCACCGCCTTCGCGGGGGTCAACGGCGGCAGGTCCGCGTTCCAAAATGCGGGCGTGTCACTCAAATTCACCAGCAAGCTGGTCAGCAATTGAGTGTTACGACGCTGCGACGGCCGCGCCGCGGCGTCCAGTGACGGCAGTTCGCGGATCCAGCTCAAGGTGAGCGCTGGCGTGGACTCGATGTGCCCGACGTAGGCCTCGACGGCTTGCCGGATCTGGGTCTGCCAGTCGGCGGCGAGATCGACCGCGCTGCGGATGTGCTCGCCGAGTTGCTCGACGCTGACGTGCAGCAGCTCGTGGAAGCACTGATCCTTGCTGGCGAACTGGTCGTAGAACGTGCGCTTGGACGTGCGGGCGTGCCGGACGATGTCGGCGACTGTGCTGGCGCGGTAACCGCGCTCGTCGATCGCGGCCGCGAGACCGTCGAGCAGCCGCTGCCGGAACGGATCGATGCCGTCGGGCCCAATGGGCTCAGTAGGATCAGCCGAGCTCCCCGCCGGGGTCGCATCGTCAGCGATGGTCGTGGCCACGTCGCCTCCTTTGACTCGCACCCTTGCCAGGACTTGGTACCAGACGGTACCGTACAACAGAATTGTGGTACGGCGCAGTACCACGCCGCGACGTTGGGAGCGCACCACCATGAGCACAGTCGAATCGCATGTGGCGTCACCGACGATCGCCGCCAACCTTCCCCCGGGCCCGCGTATTCCAAAGATCCTGCAGGGCATGGCGTTTGGGTTCTTGCGCCGACCGTTCGTGCATCAGGTGGCCCAGCGTTACGGCGACGTGTTCACACTGCACGTGCCGATCTATGGTCCGATCATGGTGGTGGCCAACCCGCAGCTGGCCAAGCAAATCTTCACCACCAGCCCCGACGTGCTCGGCAATATCCAACCCAACTTGAGCCGGCTACTCGGCCCTGGTTCGGTGTTCGCACTGGACCGCGAAGAGCACCGGCAGCGCCGCCGGCTGCTGGCGCCCCCTTTCCACGGCAAGAGCATCAAGAACTACGAGACGATCATCGAAGAGGAGACGCTGCGCGAGATCGCCGGCTGGCCGGAGGGCACGCCGCTGGCCACCCTGCCGTCGACCATGCGCATCACGCTCAACGCGATCCTGCGCGCGGTCTTCGGCGCCGAAGGCGCCGAGCTCGACGAACTCCGCCGAATCCTGCCCCCGTGGGTCACGCTGGGATCGCGGTTGGCTCCGTTGCCCAAACCGTCTCGCACCTATGGCCGTTACTCCCCGTGGGGCCGGCTCGTCGAATGGCGGGCCCGCTACGACGCGATCATCGACAAGCTCATCGACGACGAACGCCGCGACCCGTATTTCGAGAACCGCACCGACGTGCTGGCGCTGATGCTGCGCAGCACCTACGAAGACGGTTCGGCCATGTCGCGCGAGGACATCGGCGACGAGCTACTCACTTTGCTGGCGGCCGGGCACGAGACCACCGCCTCAGCGCTCGCCTGGACGTTCGAGCGGGTCAGCCGCCACCCCGACGTGCTGGCGGGTCTGGCCGCCGAGGCCGACACCGACGGCAACGAGTTGCGCCAGGCGACGATCCTCGAAACGCAGCGCAGCCGAACCGTCATCGACGCCATCGGCCGTCACGTCTACGCGCCGGTGTACCAGCTCGGCGAATGGTCGATCCCGCACGGGCACACCATCATCGTCAGCATTTCGCGGCTCCACGACGACCCCGAGCTTTTCCCCGAGCCCGATCGGTTCGACCCGCAGCGCTTCGTCGGCAGCAAGCCGCCCAGCTTTGCCTGGATTCCGTTCGGCGGCGGCGCGCGACGCTGTGTGGGAGCCGTTTTCGCCAGCATGGAGATGGATGTGGTGCTACGAACAGTGTTGCGGCACTTCACTATTGAGGCCAGTACTGCACCGGCGGAGAAGCTACATGCCCGCGGTGTCGCCTTCACCCCGAAGGAGGGCGGAAAGATCGTGGTCCATCGGCGTTAGGATCGGCGATCGTGACCACCGATGCCGAACAGCTCGTCGAGACGATGAACGCCGCGTTGGGAGCTACCATCCCGACCGCGCAGAACATGGGCGTGCACGTCGTGGAGGCCCGTCGCGGCTTCGCCGCCGCCACCGTGCCGGTTGAGGGCAACGGCAACCACTTCGGCGTGATTTATGCCGGGGTGCAATTCACGGTGGCCGAAATCCTCGGTGGCATCATCAGTTTGAGCACATTCGACAGCACCAAGTATTTTCCGCTGGTGAAAAACCTCGACATCTCGTTCGTCGGGATGGCCCGGTCGGAGTTACGGGCCGAGGCCGGCCTGGACGACGCCACGATCGCGCGGGTCGAAGCCGAGGCCGCCGAACGCGGCAAGTCCGACTTCCATCTCGAGGCGACGGTGACCGACGCCGACGGCAAGACCGTCGCGACCACCCGCGGGGTGTATCAGCTGCGCACAATCGGCAAGTAGCTCGCCACACGCGAGACAGCGGCGAGGGTCGTGATCGCGCCGAAACCACAGCCCTGGTTTCGGTTTCGCGGAGTCAGCTTTCGACGGATGCCCGTCGCGGCAATTTCCAATCCGGCCGGATGTAGTGGCAGGTGTACCCGTTCGGGTAGTGCTCCAGATAGTCCTGGTGCTCGGGCTCGGCCTGCCAGAAGTCGCCGGCCGGGCTCACCTCGGTCACCACCTTGCCGGGCCACAGACCTGAGGCCTCGACGTCCGCGATGGTGTCCAGCGCAACCCGCTGCTGATCCTCGTCGGTGTAGAAGATCGCCGACCGGTAGCTGGCCCCGATATCGTTGCCCTGCCGGTTCTTGGTACTCGGGTCGTGGATCTGGAAAAAGAATTCGAGCATGCTCCGGAAGTCGGTCTGCGCCGGGTCGTAGGTGATCTCGATGGCTTCGGCGTGGTTGCCGTGATTGCGGTAGGTGGCGTGGGGGACGTGTGGGTCGCCGGTGTAGCCGACCCTGGTCGAGACCACGCCGGGCTGCTTGCGGATCAGGTCCTGCATGCCCCAGAAGCAGCCGCCGGCCAATATTGCCTTCTTGTAGTCCGTCATCTTGTCGATTATCCACTTCCTCGACAAACCGCAGTAGAACGTGTTCTAGTTTCTTGCGTGACGCAGGTATTCAGCCGTGACGAACTCGCTGCCGCGTTCGACACGTTCGAGCAGACCGTGGCGCACGCCGCCGAGACCAAGAACTGGGACGAGTGGGTGCAGCATTACACCCCGGACGTCGACTACATCGAGCACGCAGCCGGCACCATGAAGGGCCGCGACGAAGTGCGTGCCTGGATTCGCAACACCATGTCGACGTTTCCGGGAAGCCACATGACGGCGTTCCCGTCGCTGTGGTCGGTCATCGACGAGGCCACCGGGCGAATCATCTGCGAGCTGGACAACCCGATGCGCGATCCCGGCGACGGCACCATCATCAGCGCGACCAACATCTCGATCGTCACCTACGCCGGCGACGGCCAATGGTCTCGTCAGGAAGACATCTACAACCCGCTGCGGTTCCTGCAGGCCGGAGTCAAGTGGTGCAAGAAGGCGAAAAGCCTTGGCACGCTTGATGATGACGCCGCGAGCTGGCTGAAAACCTACGGCGGCCCGCAGTGATCCAGCCCAAATTGGTTATCGGCGCCAACGGATTTCTGGGTTCGCACGTCACCCGCCAGCTCGTCGCGACCGGCGCCGACGTCCGTGTCATGATCCGCCACGGCGCGAACACCCGCAGCGTCGACGACCTCGACGTCACCCGCTTTCGCGGCGACGTCTTCGACACGGACACCGTGCGCGACGCGATGCAGGGCTGCGACCAGGTGTACTACTGCGTGGTCGACACCCGGGCCTGGCTGCAGGATCCGGCGCCGCTGTTTCACACCAACGTCGAGGGGTTGCGCAACGTCCTCGACGTCGCCGTCGAAGAGTCGATTGCCGCGACACTGCAGCGGTTCGTGTTCACCAGCACCTACGCCACGATGGCCCGACGGCACGGCCACGTGGCGGACGAGACCGAGCAGATCGACCGGCGCAAACTCACTCCGTACGTGCAATCGCGAGTGCAGGCCGAGGATCTGGTGCTGCGGTACGCAGCGGAGAAGGGCCTGCCCGCCGTCGCGATGTGCGTGTCGACGACGTACGGCGACGGCGACTGGGGCCGCACGCCACACGGCGCATTCATCGCGGGCGCGGTGTTCGGGAAGCTGCCGTTCCTGATGAATGGCATCCAGCTGGAGGTCGTCGGTGTCGACGACGCGGCGAAAGCGCTGCTGATCGCCGCCGAGCGAGGCCGCAACGGCGAGCGCTACATCATCTCGGAGCGGATGATGGCGCTCAAAGACGTGGTCGAGATCGCGGCCGATGAAGCCGGTGTGCGGGCGCCGCAGCGGTCCATCTCGGTGCCCGTGCTGTACGGAATGGGCGTGCTGGGCAGTCTTCGCGCTCGGTTGACGGGTAAAGATGCCGAGCTCAGCATGCAGTCGGTGCGGATGATGCGCGCCGAAGCTCCTGTCGACCACAGTAAGGCGACCCGCGAATTGGGTTGGGAGCCAAGACCGGTCGAGAAATCGATTCGAGAGGCCGCCCGATTCTGGGCCAACCTGAAAAACGCCAAGCGCGGCAGTAGAGCGACGCCCGCCGAATAGTGGCCGCGGTGAACTCCGCGTGTCTGATGTAGCCGAAGTGATTTTTGTTACGTAGCACCGCCGGTGACGATCCACTCCAGCGGCCCGGCTCAGGATCTGTGCAGTGCAACGGCCAGCAGCCCAACCCCTGTGTTTACACGCCGGCGGGCTGAATCAAGCGCCGAACTCGGGAATCTTGTGCGCCCGGCGGTGTTGAATGAGCTATTCGCACCTGAGGAGACGTCGCCATGACCAGTCGACCCGTTCTGGAACCGACCGCTGAGCACCCGATCACCATCACCCCGACCGGACAACACGTCGTGGTCCGTGTCAACGGCGACATCGTCGCCGATACCCACCAGGCGTTGCAGCTGCAGGAGTCCACTTACCCTGCGGTGCAATACATTCCGCTAGACGACGTGGTACGCGACGGGCTGACGCGCACCGACACCACTACCTACTGCCCCTTCAAGGGCGAAGCCGCCTACTACAGCGTGACGACCGCCGCCGGTGACACCGTCGATGACGTCATCTGGTTTTACGAGCAGCCCTACCCGGCCGTGGCGGACATCGTCGGCCACGTGGCCTTCTATCCGGAGAAGGCGGAGGTCGTGGTCGGCGACGCCTAAGCGCTCGCCGGGCCGAACACGTGCGCGGCCAACTGGGTGTCGCTGTATTCACGCAGCGAGGCGATCAGGCCGTCGCGGGTTTCGAAGATGAAGACCGCCGGGCTGTTGTAGCGGACGCCATCGACGGTCTCGCCGTCGGTTTCCGCTTCGATCACCACGCTTTCGCCGTCGTTGAAGCACTGGATGAAATCCAGGTTCAACTTGGCCCGCCGTTTGCGGCGCTCGAACTCTTCGCGCAGCGCTTCTTTGTCGACCGAGTCGCGGGTCAGGATGCTCCAGTAGGTGAAGTCCTCGCTCAGTAGCTCGAAGCATTCGTCGACGTCAGCGCCATCGGATAGGCACTGAAGGAACATCCAGGCCAGCTCGGCGGACGGATCGTCGAACGGCGTCGTCATTGGCGCTCTGCATCGTCGGCTGGCGCGGTGGTCACCTCGCCATCCTGACCCGAAGAAAGGTGGCGGTCAATGACGCTGGGGACAGTTACCCCGAACCCGAGCCGGACCTATGATCGTCAGGATCGAGCAGGTGCCGTACCCGGCGGGAGCACATGGTGAGTAGCGCTCGCACGCTGACATTTCCCAGTGCGGTCAGTCCCAGGAGCACCCTCTTCCCGCTCCGCAGGGGTCCCGGTGACCCGTGTTTTCAGGTCGGCGAAGACGGCGTGATCTGGCGAACCAGCTTGTTGGCTAGCGGATCTGTCACTGCGCGGATCAGTCGCGCCGCCGCCGACGCAGTCGACTGCACCGCGTGGGGGAGCGGGGCCGAGGAATTTCTCGACGCGCTTCCGGCGATGCTGGGCGCTTACGACGACCGGTCGGATTTCGCGCCGGCCGACCCGATCGTCGCCGAGGCGTATCGGCGGGTGCCGCACCTGCGGCTGGGGCGCACCGATCGGGTGCTGGAGGCGCTGGTCCCCGCGGTCATCGAGCAGCGTGTACAGGGCAAGGATGCGTTCCGGGCCTGGCGGCTGTTGGTGACCAAGTACGGGACACCGGCACCTGGACCCGCGCCGCAGCGGATGCGGGTGCCGCCGTCGGCCGAGGTGTGGCGGATGATCCCGTCGTGGGAGTTCCACCGCGCCAACGTCGATCCGGGCCGGGCCCGCACCGTGGTCGGCTGCGCGCAGCGGGCCGAGTCGTTGGAGCGGCTCACATCGTGGCCGGCCGCCAAGGCCCGCGAAGCACTGATGTCGCTGCCCGGCGTCGGGATCTGGACCGCGGCCGAGACGGCGCAACGGGCGTTCGGCGATCCCGACGCGCTGTCGGTGGGCGACTATCACATCTGCAAGATGATCGGCTGGACGTTTTTGGGTCATCCGATTGACGACGCCGAGATGGTCGAGTTGCTCGAACCGATGCGCCCACACCGCCATCGGGTAGTCCAGTTGCTCTACGCCAGCGGCCTGGCCTACGAGCCACGTCGTGGGGCTCGGTTGCCGGTGCAAGACATCCGCGCCCTGTGACGGCATGCCGGGATTACTCGCATCGGTCATCGGGTACTCGCCGCCCATGACTCAATTCACCGTTCCCGGCCTGACCGAACAACAGGGGGCCAAAGTAGCTGACCTGCTGCAGAAGCAGCTGAGCACCTATAACGACCTTCATTTGACGCTCAAGCATGTCCACTGGAATGTGGTGGGTCCCAACTTCATTGGGGTGCACGAAATGATCGACCCGCAGGTTGACCTGGTTCGCGGGTACGCCGACGAGGTGGCCGAGCGGATCGCCACGCTGGGCAGATCGCCGCAGGGCACACCGGGCGCCATCCTCAAAGACCGCACCTGGGACGACTATTCGGTGGGCCGCGACACCGTGCAGGCCCACCTGGCGGCGCTCGACCTGGTCTACAACGGCGTCATCGAAGACACCCGCAAGGGCATCGCTGACACCGAGAAACTCGATCCGATCACTCAGGACATCCTGATCGACCACGCCGCCGAGCTGGAGAAGTTCCAGTGGTTCGTCCGTGCACACCTGGAGAACGCCGGTGGAGGGTTGGACCATGCGGGGTCGTCCACCGAAAAGGGCGCGGCGAAGTCCGCCAAGGCCAAGGGCTGAGCCCCGCCGAACAGCTGTGATGGAATAATCGGACCGTAGTCCGGTTATAGCGGGTATCCGAAGTACGAGGAGGCCCGAGATGCCCGCAATCACCGCTGACGCATTGACCTTGCCGCGGGTGTCCGCTGCAGGTCCCATCGATACCGAACGTCCGGTTCGATCTGTCACCACCGGGCCACGCGGCCGTGAGGGAGAAGGATTCCCTGTGGTCCGGGCTTTCGCCGGGGTGAGCAGCGCCGCGCTGGACCCATTCGTCCACATGGATCAAATGGGCGAGGTGGAGTACCAGCCCGGTGAACCGCGGGGAACCGACTGGCACCCGCACCGCGGTTTCGAGACGGTCACCTACATGATCGACGGTCGCTTCGCGCACCAGGACTCGCATGGCGGCGGCGGGCTGATCGCCGACGGTGCGACTCAGTGGATGACCGCGGGGGCGGGCATCCTGCACATCGAAACGCCGCCGGTCGATCTTGTCGAGAGCGGCGGGATCTTTCACGGCGTGCAGCTCTGGGTGAATCTGCCGAAAAAAGACAAATTCACCGCGCCGCGATACCAGGCCATCGAGAGCAACGACGTCGCTCTGCTGTCGTCCGACGATGGCGGCGCGCTGGTCCGCGTGATCGCCGGCGAGCTCGACGGTCACCGCGGGCCGGGCGTGACGCACACGCCAATCACGATGGCGCACACGACTATTCAACCCGGCGCGCGGCTGAACATACCTTGGAACCGCGACTACAACGCGCTGGTCTATGTGCTGGCCGGGCGCGGGTCGGTTGGGCCGATCTCGCACCCGGTCGAGCACGGTCAACTGGCGATGTTGGGTCCGGGCGACCGGATCACCGTAACCGCCGCACAGTCGCATGAGTCACGGGTTCCCGCGCTCGAGGTGCTGATCCTGGGCGGACAGCCGATCCGCGAACCGGTGTTCCACTACGGACCGTTCGTGATGAACACCAAGGCCGAGGTGGTGCAGGCGCTCGAAGACTTCCAGGCCGGCAAATTCGGCACCGTGCCACCCGACGCGTTGATGCCCCATCGGTCGACCTGACCCCGGCCTATCAGCTAACCGGGCGGTCAATCTACTGAAAGCCGTAGGTGTGAGCTATGGCACAATCGAGGGGTGGTTCAGCCAGCCAGCCGGGGGCCGGGTCGCCCCCCAGCAGCAAAAGCAGCTGAGACACGTAAGCGCATTCTGCGTGCCGCGCGCGAGGTGTTCAGCGAACGCGGATACGACGCGGCCACCTTTCAGGCGATTGCGATTCGGGCGGACCTGACCCGGCCTGCGATCAACCATTACTTCGCAAACAAGCGCGTGTTGTATTGGCAGGTGCTCGAAGAGACCAACAGTGCCGTCGTCGCCGCGAGTACTCAGCGGGCGCGGAGTGAAAAGACGCTGACCGCTCGGGTGTCGGCGTTCATCGAGGGCACCATCGCAGCCGAACTCGAAAACCGGGCGGCAGCCGCGTTCCTGATTGCCGCAACATTGGAGTCGCAGCGTAACCCCGAATTGAGCCGACCCGGCACCGATTCGGTCGGCACCACCCGGTCATTCCTGCTGTGGGCGATCAACGACGGCATTCAGAGTGGCGAACTGAACGCGGACACCGACGCGGTGGCGCTGACCGAAATGCTGCTGGCGGTGCTGTTGGGCGTTGGTTTCTATGCGGGCTTCGTGGGCAGTCGCCACGAACTCGATGCCATCACCGATCAGTTGAAATTGTTGCTCACGCGCAGCCTCGCCCGGCCGGTGAATTGACAGCAGTGATGTAGCGCACACAACCATATAGATTATCTAAGTTCTTGGGTAGCATCAGTGCCGCTATGACTGGTGCACACGACGCGACATCCATCCGTTCTGAGGGTGACAGCTGGAATATCACTGAAAGCGTGGGCGCCACCGCCTTGAGCGTTGCTGCGGCCCGCGCCGTTGAGACCGGCTCTGATGACCCGCTGATCCGCGACCAATTCGCCTACCTGCTGGTCTCCACCGCCGGGCAGCCATGGGCACGGCTGGCGACCTCCCTGGAATGGATCGGCGACGACGATCACGGTCGCCGGGCACACCGGCTGGCCGTCGACTACCAGGCGGTGCGCACGCACTACTTCGACTCCTACTTCGCCGGCGCTGTCGCTGCCGGTATCCGGCAGGTGGTCATCCTGGCCGCCGGCCTGGATTCGCGAGCTTTCCGGCTGGAGTGGCCCGCCGGCACCTCGGTCTACGAGATCGACCAGCCGCAGGTTGTTGAGTACAAGACGACCACCCTGGAGTCGGCTGGCGCAGCGCCGACGGCTGAGCGACGGACCGTGCAGGTCGACCTGCGGGACGACTGGGCGGCCGCGCTGACAGCCGCCGGCTTCGAAGCCGGGCAACCGACCGCATGGCTGGCCGAGGGCCTGCTGCCGTATCTGCCCGCCGAAGCCCAGGACCGGCTGTTCGAGATCGTGACCGGGTTGAGCGCGCCGGGCAGTCGGGTTGCCGTCGAAGCGTTCAGCCTCGGTACGGGCGACAACGAAGCGCGTCGCGTCGCGCGGCGGGCGCGTTTCGACCGGATGCGCCAACGCCTCGGCCTGGACATCAACGTCGAAACGCTGACCTACCAGGAGGGCGGCCGGATTGACGCCGAGGATTGGCTGACCGGGCACGGTTGGCAGGTGAGTGGGGTCAGCAACACCGACGAGATGGCGCGGCTGGGCCGGGCGATTCCCGCCGATCTGGCCGACGAGGCCCTCACCACCACGTTACTGAGCGCCGAACTCAGCGAAACTGATTGACCACCAACCACTTTCGAAGGTAGGACCCGATGAGCAGCTTGCGTAGCCATGACGACACCTGGGACATCGCCACCAGTGTGGGCAGCACCGCGGTGATGGTGGCCGCAGCCCGCGCCGCCGAGACCGACCGGCCCGACCCGCTGATCCGCGATCCGTACGCGAGAATTTTGGTCACCGAGGCCGGCACCGGGGTGTGGGAAAAGATGCTCGACAGCTCGCTGCTGGACCAGGTGGCGGAGATCGACGCGGAGGCCGCGGCGATCTTCGAGCACATGCGCGGCTACCAGGCGGTGCGCACCCACTTCTTCGACGCCCACTTCGCCGAGGCGGTCTCCGCCGGAATCCGCCAGGTGGTGATTTTGGCTTCCGGCCTGGATTCGCGGGCCTACCGGCTGGACTGGCCGGCTGGTACCGCGGTGTACGAGATCGACCAGCCCAAGGTGCTCGAGTACAAGTCGGCGACGCTGCGAGCGCACGGCGCGACGCCGTCGGCCGACCGCCACGAGGTCGCGATCGATCTGCGGCAGGACTGGCCGGCGGCGCTGGTCGCGGAGGGCTTCGACCCGAAGGCGCCAACCGCTTGGCTGGCGGAGGGGCTGCTGATGTACCTGCCGGCCGAGGCCCAGGACCGGTTGTTCACACAGATCAGCGAGTTGAGTGCGCCGGGCAGCCGGATCGCCGCAGAGACCGCGGCCAGCCACGCCGACGACCGTCGGCAGGAGATGCGGGAGCGCCTCGACCGGGTCGCCGCCAAGCTCGGTATCGAGCGCAACGTCGACATCCAGGACCTGATGTACCGCGACGACCATCGCGCCGACGTCGCGACGTGGCTCGACGACCATGGCTGGCGGGCCACCGCGCAGAACTCCGACGACGAGATGCGCCGGCTGGACCGCTGGGTCGAGGGTGTGCCTTCCGGTGACGATAGGGATGCTTTCTCGCAGTTCGTGACCGCCGAACGCATCTGAGCGGTCACGCGCGCGCAAAGCGGCAATAGCCGAGGGGACCTGTTGCCCAACCGGGTGGTTGATTAGGATTGGGATTTCGCCGGTCGAGGAAGGGATCCCCATGACGACCGAAATCACTGCTCCCGCCGCATCCGCCGCTCCCACAACTCCCGCTGCCGGGTCTGACGTCGCGAAGACCGTTGCGCGGCTGCGTCAGACATTTGCCACCGGCCGCACCCGCAGTCTGGAGTGGCGCAAGGAGCAGTTGCGCGCGCTCAACCGGCTGATGGTCGAGAACGAGACCAAGATCGCCGACGCGCTGGAAAAGGACCTCGGGCGGTCACCGTTCGAGGCCTGGCTCGCCGACGTCGCCAGCACCAGCGGTGAAGCCGCGTATGCGGCGAAGAGCGTGGGCAAGTGGGCCAAGCGTCGCCACCATCGGTTGGAGATGTCGCAGTTGCCCGGCCGGGGCTGGGTCGAGTACGAGCCGTACGGCACCGTGCTGATCATCGGCGCGTGGAACTTCCCGTTCGCGCTGACGCTGGGTCCCGCCGTCGGCGCGATTGCGGCGGGTAACACCGTGCTGCTCAAGCCGTCTGAGGTGGCGCCCGCGTCGTCGGCGCTGATGGCCGAGTTGGTCCCGCGCTACCTGGACAACGACGCGATCGCCGTGATCGAAGGCGACGGCGACGTCAGCCAGGAGCTCATCGCGCAGGGCTTCGACCATCTGCTGTTCACCGGCGGGACCGAGATCGGCCGCAAGGTCTACGAAGGCGCGGCGTCGCACCTGACCCCGGTGACCCTTGAACTCGGCGGCAAGAGCCCGGTCATCGTGTCGAAAGACGCGGATATCAAGGTCGCCGCGAAGCGCATCGCGTGGACCAAGCTGATCAACTCCGGCCAGATCTGCATCGCGCCCGACTATGTCCTGGCCGAGGCGCCGATCCGCGATCAGCTGGTCGAGGAGATCCAGAAGGCGGTCACCGGGTTCGAGGCGGAGAACACCACCGGCGGCAAGCGGATCGTCAACGAGCGGCATTTCAACCGGCTCACGACGGCGCTCGACGCCACACAGGGGACCGTCGCCATCGGCGGTGGCTCGGATGCGTCGAAGCTGAACATTCAGCCGACCGTGGTGGTGGACCCCGCGGCCGACGAGCCGTTGATGACCGATGAGATCTTCGGCCCGATCCTTCCGGTGGTAACCGTTCAAAATCTGGACGAGGCAATCGCATTCGTCAACGCCCGGCCCAAGCCGCTGGCCGCGTACCTGTTCACCAAGGCCAAAGCCGTGCGGGAACGGGTCATCAAGGAAGTGCCGGCCGGCGGCATGGTGATCAACCACCTGGTGTTCCACTTCGCCACCCACAAGCTGCCGTTCGGCGGCGTCGGCCCGTCGGGCATGGGCGCCTACCACGGCAAGTTCGGCTTCGAGGAGTTCAGCCACCGCAAGTCGGTGCTGACCAAGCCGACCCGACCCGACATCGCCTCCTTCATCTACCCGCCGTATACAGACAAGGCGTGGAAGTTGGCGCGTCGGCTGTTCTGACTTGGCCGGCTCGTTTTCACACTGTTGGTCATTGACGATCGAGAGATAGGAAGTTCATGCCCGGAGTGCAGGATCGCGTTGTCGTCGTCACCGGAGCCGGTGGTGGTCTGGGTCGCGAGTACGCGCTGACTCTCGCCAAAGAAGGCGCCAGCGTCGTCGTCAACGACCTCGGTGGTTCGCGTGACGGCACAGGTGCCGGACACAACATGGCCGACGATGTCGTCAAGGAGATCAAAGACGCCGGCGGACGCGCGGTTGCCAACTACGACAGCGTGGCCGAGTCCGAGGGCGCCGAGAACATCATTAAGACTGCGATCGACGAGTTCGGCAAGGTCGACGGCGTGGTGAGCAACGCGGGCATCCTGCGCGACGGCACGTTCCACAAGATGTCGTTCGAGAACTGGGATTCCGTGCTCAAGGTGCACCTCTACGGCGGCTACAACGTCATCCGCGCCGCGTGGCCACATTTCCGCGAGCAGAGCTACGGCCGCGTGCTGGTCGCCACGTCCACCAGCGGACTGTTCGGCAACTTCGGCCAAGCCAACTACGGCGCGGCCAAGCTGGGCCTGGTCGGCCTGATCAACACGCTGGCCCAGGAAGGCGCCAAGTACAACATCAAGGCCAACGCGCTGGCGCCGATCGCGGCCACCCGGATGACCGAAGACATCCTGCCGCCCGAGGTGCTGAAAAACCTGACACCGGAATTCGTCGCACCGGTGGTGGCCTACCTGGTTACCGAGGAAGTGCCCGACACCGGCTCCGTCTTCATCGTCGGCGGCGGCAAGGTGCAGCGCGCCGCGCTGTTCCAGAACGAGGGCGTCACATTCAAGACCCCGCCGTCGGTCGACGACATCGCCTCCCACTGGGGCCAGATCGACGACCTGTCCGCGGCTGAGGCGGCCAACTTCTCGATCCGGTAACCAACGCTGGGCCCTCAGAACAGGCTGGCGAACTCGCTGTAGTTGATGGCGGCCGCTTCCACCACGGGCAGGACTCCGAAGCCGAGTGCGAACGGCACGAGCGCAATATCTGCGGCGATCGGGTTGCCGATGGCTTCGACCAGATTTCCGGCTTCCAGGCCGTCGATGAACAGGGTGGCGTCGTATGCGGGCAGCGTGCCGATCAGGGCAAGTCCCGCGTCGGCCAGTGGCTGCAACACTCCCGCATCGGTCGACGCCGAACCGAGCAGGGCGTCGATGAAGTTATCCGCCTGGATGGGAATGTCGCCGTGGGCGAAGGTGCTGATCGCGTTGATCAACTCCGTCAGATTCGACAGCGGATTCAACGGATCGGCGATCTCGGTCGGAGTCAGCCCGAAGGTGTAGGCGGCGTCCAGCAGCGGCTGAATCGAGGTGAAGTCGAAGTTAAACGACAGGTGCTGCAGGTCGTTGACGAAGTCGGTGAATCCCTGCTGTGCCCCGTTGTACAGCGCGGTCAATAATTGGGTCGGGTCGATGTTGGTCGGGAACAAGTCGAACGGGGTGGGCACGTTCGGGGCGTTCTGGGTGTCCCAGCCGTCGTAGATGCTGCCGTACCCCAGGTTCACCAGAATGCGTATGTCCGGTTCGAGTAGGTCGTAGATGGGCTTGCCGATGACCGGGATCAGCTGCAGCGGATCCAGCAGCGGCAGGGTCGGGTCAGTATTGATGAAGTAAGTGGTGTCGCCGAAGGTGCCCAGGTCGATCTGCTGGGAACCTGCCAGCGGGTCCAGGTAGGTGGCGTGGTCGTAGGCGATGCCGAGAAACGCGTTGAGGTCGGACAGCAGATTTATCGGGTAGCGGGGAAAGTCGGCGAAGCCGTCGTATTCGTTCGTGTAGATGTCGGTGGGGTAGAGATCGCTCGGAGTCGCTCCGTTGAACGTGGCGCCGAAGCTGGGAATGGACAGTCCGACGAACCGTTCGAGCAGCCCGCCGTCGGGGTTATTGGGATCGCCGACCAGGATGAAGTTGACCTTCGACGGATCGACTCCCTCGCCCGTGAGTCGGGACAGCTCCTCAGTGGCGATGACCGTGCTCTGCGAATAGCCGAACACCTCGACACGGTCGCCGGCCGGCGCGTTCGAGATCTCGCGGTCCAAGGTGGTGACACCCTGCGCGACCGAGGAATCGATCGGCAGTGTGTTGACGCCAGTCACCGGATAGAGGCCCTCGGGCGTAGTCAGGGCGTCGAGGGACCCGGAGGGCAGATCGTGCAGGTACTCCTGATTGACGGCGTCGACATAGGTGTCCGGCGGTGCTGGAAAACCGCTGGGCCCCATGATGATCGCCTCGTTGTCGCCAAATGCGAACGCCGCGTGCATGATTGACGTCGCTGAAAGAGCCGCGACAACAGCGGATGTCGGCAGACCAAAATTCAGCCAACGCAACGGCACGGCGCCTTTCCGTCGGGAACGCGCCGCGGCCAGCAAGCCGGCAGCGGCGCGTTCGCTGTTAGAACCCGATAGCCGTGAAGTCGGCGGCTATCTGGGAGGCTGCAGTCGAGATGACCTCGTAGGAGAAGCCGGCGGCCAGCGTCTCCAGCGCGGTGTTCGCCGCGATCGGCAGCCCAAAGGCGTCCGCGAGGTCGCCCGTGGCCAGGTTGTCGGTGAACAGCGAGAGGTCGTACGCCGGAAGGCTGGTGCTCAGGGCATTCGATATGTCTGTCAGCGGCAGGAAAACCGAGTACGCCGTCGAAAGTGCACTCGAGAAGGCGTTGGCGAGCTCGGTAAGGGTAGTGCTTGCGGCCTCTGGAGAGCTGAAGTCGGTTGCCAAGGTGGCGAAGATGTCCGACAGTGACGGGCCTGATGTCGTCGACGGCTCCGTCAGCGACGAGAACAACGCAGCCGGATCGGACAGGTCCTTCTCGAAAGCGGCAAATCCAGTTTGGGCCCCGGCGGTCAACTCGGTCATGAGCGTCGTCGAGTTGACGTCGGGCGCCAGCCCGAAGGGGGTCGGGATATTCGCCGGTGCGTCCGAGTAGCCGAGGTTGTCGCTGCCGTAGCCCAGGTTGATCAGCACCGTGAGGTCAGGCCCGAGCAGGTCCGCCAGCGGCTTACCGATCACCGGAATGTCGCCCAGCGTCGACACTAGCGGCGGAGTCACGGGACCGTCCACCCCGTTGACGGTGTCCGAGGTGATCATGTAGTAGTTGGTGAGGCCCCCGGTCGTCGTGAGGTGAACCGCGTTGGCGATGTCGTCAGGCGATGGACCGGACAGGTCCATGCTGGGAGGAGCTGCACCGTTCAGGTAGGTGCCGTGCAGGTCGGCGATCCCCAAAAACGCGTTCAGGTCGGCCAGGAAGTTCAGCGGGTAGCGCGGGAAGTCGGCGAAGCCGTCGTACTCGAGCGAATAAATGGTTGTGGTGTAGTCGTCGGCCGGAGTAGCGCCGTCGAACGAAAGACCCAGGCTCGGCAGGCTCAGCGGGTCGACGGTACCCGCTTGAGGACCTCCCATGGTTTCGAAACCGTTGAAGCGCTCCAGCAACCCGCCGTTGGGATTGCTGGGGTCAGCGATCAGCAGGAATTTGGGGTCCAAGGCGCCGGTTTTCTCGGTGCCTAGCGGGTCGAGCAATTTCATGGCGATGCCGTTCAGCGTGGAACCCTGCGAATAGCCGAACACCGTCGAGGCCTCATTCGCTGCCTGCTCGGTGAGGACCGTGCTCTGCACGTTGAAGGCGCCCTGCCCCACTGAGCTGGTGAGGGACGGCAGACCGTCGACTTGCGGGTAGTTCAGATACAGCTGGTGGACGCCGGCGGCTTCCAGCGGATAGAGGCCTTCGGGGGTAAACACACCGTTGCCGAAGGGGGGATTCGCCGCCCCCTGGAAGAAGCTGGTGATGCCGGGAAAGTTGTGGTTGACGTAGAGCTCGTAAGCGGCTCCCACATAGTCGGGCCCGGGAATGGGGGTGCCGCTGGCGCCGACGAACAAGCCGATATCGCCGGCCGGCGGGATGACCGGGGCGACGAGGTCCGGCGTGTCGCCGAGGGCGACCGCGGAGTTCATCATTGCGCCCAGGCTCAAAAAACCGGCACCTGCCGTCGCGACCATTCCCAGAGCCATGAGACGAGCTTTGCGACCAGACATTCTGCGACCTTTCGGGGGGCTGTGGGCTCGTGGTCGCCAGGGCAGGAAGCGGCTCCAGCGGCGCGGGTATTACGCATATGTCTACGCCTATAAGACCCAAATGTCTGAGAAATACACAGGTTTTCGTTGGCGAAAATTAAGTTTCACGTCTGGAATGTTGGACGCGAATCACGGGCCTCAGAGGCCCCAGCGTTCACTGGCTGGGGCCGATGCTGTTTTTTCAAAAAGCGCACGGGGCGGTATCACCGTGGCGGTGTGCTCAGCCCAGCAGGGCGTCGCGCAGGCGGGCCACGTCATCTTCGGTGACGCCCGCGCTGCGGAAGTAGCCCTCGAGGGACCCGAAGTTGTCGTCGATGGTCCGCCGCGCGGCGTCGAGGTACTCCGCGCGCACGCCGAGCACCTCTTCAGAGAGCCGCGCCTCGCTGGTCGCGATCAGCTCCGGTGTCGCTTCGACATCAGCCCTCTGCCGGATCGTGTCGAGGATGCGCCGACGCAAAAGTGGCACGGCCTGGTTGCTGGTCAGGAAGTCCGCCGCGATCGCGTCGCGGTCGACACCGGCGGCCTCCAGCGCCAGAGCCACGGTGAACCCGGTGCGGTCCTTGCCGGCGAAGCAGTGGGCCAGCACAGTGCGCCCGTCGGCCAGCAGCGTCACGAGGCGGTGCACCGCCTCGCGGGCGCCGGGGTAGGTCGGAAACCTGCTGTACTCGTCGACCATGTAGCGACTGGCGGCGTCGCTGGCCGATTCGCCGTCCGGCTTTTCTTCGAACAGCCGCCTGAACGCGTGCTCGTGCGGGGCCTCGCCGTCCGGGTTGCCCTCTTCGGATGGGAGATCCGGGATGGGTAGCAGATGGATGTCGACGCCGTCGGGCACCAGACCGGGACCGTGGCGCAAGACCTCACTGCGGGAACGCAAGTCGGCGACATCGGTGATGCCCAAGCGGCGCAACTCGTCTCGGCCCTCGTCGGCCAGCTCGCTCAGCTCACCGGAACGGAACAGCCGACCGGGTCTCAGCACGCCGGTGGTGTCGGCGACGTCGCGAAAGTTCCAGGCTCCCTGCAGATCTCGTAAGCCGGTGGTCACTTTAGGTGACCGCCGCGGCGAAAGCGGTCTTCTCTCGGCCGATTTCGGAGCGCGCGATGGTCCGCATGTGCACCTCGTCGGGCCCGTCGAAGATCCGCATCGCGCGCTGCCACGAGTACATCCGGGCCAGCACGGTGTCCTCGCTGACGCCGGCCGCGCCGTGCACCTGGATGGCGCGGTCGACGACATTGCAGGCCATTTGCGGTGCGACCGCCTTGATCTGGGAGACCAGCAGATGGGCGGCCCGGTTGCCGTGCTTGTCGATCGTCCAGGCTGCTTTTTCGCACAGCATCCTGGCCTGGTCGATCTCGTTGCGGGACTGGGCGATTGCCTGTTGCACCAGGCCCTGGTCGGCCAGCGGCCGGCCGAATGCGATACGGGTGTTCGCCCGGTGCACCATCAAGGCCAGCGCCCGCTCGGCCCCGCCGAGTGCGCGCATGCAGTGGTGGATGCGGCCCGGGCCGAGGCGCGCCTGGGCGATCGCGAAGCCGCCGCCTTCTTCGCCGAGCAGGTTCGTCACCGGCACCCGGACGTTGTCGTAGATGATCTCGCAGTGCCCGGGCTGGTCCTGGTAACCGAAGACCGATGTCGAGCGGACCACGGTGACGCCAGGTGTGTCGATCGGGACCAGCACCATCGACTGCTGCTGGTGGCTGGCCGCCTCAGGGTTGGTGCGCCCCATCACGATCAGGATCCGGCAGCGCGGATCCGCCGCCCCCGACGTCCACCACTTCCGGCCGTTGATCACGTAGTCGCCGCCGTCGCGCACGATCGACGTCTCGATGTTGCGGGCGTCGCTGCTGGCGACGGCGGGCTCGGTCATCGAGAAGCCGCTGCGGATCTCGCCTTTCAGCAACGGCTCTAGCCACCGCTTGCCCTGCTCCTCGGTGGCGAACAGGTGCAGGGTCTCCATGTTGCCGGTGTCCGGCGCCGCACAGTTGATCGCCTCAGGCGCGATCTCCAGGCTCCACCCGGTCAGCTCGGCCAGCGGCGCGTATTCCAGGTTGGTCAGACCGGACTCCGACGGCAGGAACAGGTTCCACAGTCCGGCGGCCTTGGCCTTGATCTTCAGGTCCTCGATCACCGGCGGAACGGTGTGGTCGTGCGGGCCGACTTCCTCGCGGTACTTGTCGTACTCGGCTTCGGCGGGAAACACGTAATCGGTGATGAACTCGCTCAGTCGCTTGTGGTAGTCGCTGGCTTTGGCTGACATCGCGAAGTCCATTACGTCACGATAAGCCACCCGCTTCGAGGCCACACCGGGGGCAGCAGGAACGTCATGACTGATGCCCGCCCAGGGCCTCAGGTTAGGGTTGGTGCCGATCTACCGGCGAGTAGGGAGTACAGGAAGTAGATGCGGACGCCATGACAGAAACGCAGACGACAGTTGGCGTGGTCGCCGAGTCGGGAGCCGACGAGCGGCGGGTCGCGCTGGTGCCGAAGGTAATCGCGCCCTTGGTCAAAAGCGGGATCGCGGTCGTTGTCGAGTCGGGCGCCGGCGAGCGGGCGCTCCTGCCCGACGCGCTGTACACCGAGGCCGGCGCCACCATCGGCGACGCCTGGGCCGCCGACGTTGTGATCAAGGTTGCGCCGCCAACCGCGGACGAGGTGGCGAAACTGCACAGCGGGCAAACCCTGATCGGCTTTCTCGCCCCCCGTAACGCCGACAACGCGATCGGCGCGCTCGAGGAGGCCGGGGTGCAGGCCTTCGCGCTCGAGGCAGTCCCGCGCATCTCCCGGGCGCAGGCGATGGACGCGTTGTCGTCGCAGGGCAACGTCGCCGGGTACAAGGCCGTGGTGCTCGCCGCGTCGGAGTCGACCCGGTTCTTCCCGATGCTGACCACCGCCGCAGGCACTGTGAAGCCGGCGACCGTGCTGGTGCTCGGCGTCGGTGTGGCCGGCCTGCAGGCGCTCGCGACGGCCAAGCGCCTCGGCGGGAAAACCACCGGCTACGACGTTCGCCCCGAGGTGGCCGACCAGGTGCGCTCGGTGGGTGCGCAATGGTTGTCACTGGGTGACAACGAGGTGGCTGCCGCCGGTGAGGGCGGGTATGCCCGCGAGCTCACCGACGAAGAGCGCGCGCAGCAGCAGAAGGCGCTCGAAGACGCGATCGCCGGATTCGACGTCGTCATCACCACCGCGCTGGTTCCCGGCCGTCCCGCGCCCAAGCTGGTGACCGCCGCCGCCGTCGAGGCGATGAAGCCTGGCAGTGTCGTCGTCGACCTGGCCGGTGAGACCGGCGGCAACTGCGAGCTCACCGAACCGGGTCAGACCGTCGTCAAGCACGACGTGACGATCGCCTCGCCGCTGAACCTGCCGGCCACGATGCCGGAGCACGCCAGCGAGCTCTACAGCAAAAACATCGTCGCGCTGCTCGACCTGTTGATCACCGACGGCAAACTGGCGCCGGATTTCGGAGACGAGGTCGTTGCCGGTGCGTGTGTTACCCGTTCTGCCACCGGCGACGATGCAGTGGGCAGCGACGCTGATAAACCGGGTAATGAGACGGAAGAGGACTCCTAGATGTACGACCACCTGCTGGCCAATCTGGCAATCCTGGTGCTTGCCGGGTTCGTGGGCTTCGCGGTCATTTCCAAGGTGCCCAACACCTTGCACACCCCGTTGATGTCGGGCACCAACGCCATTCACGGCATCGTGGTCCTCGGTGCGCTGCTGGTGCTGGGCGAGCTGCCCGCCGACGCCAGCTGGGGCGTGCGGGCTATCGCGTTCGTTGCCCTGATCTTCGGCACGCTGAACGTCATCGGTGGCTTCCTGGTGACGGACCGGATGCTGGGCATGTTCAAGTCGCGCAAGACTGCCGACGACAAGGCAGTCGGCGCGAAGGAGGCCTCGAAGTGAGCACCGAGACCGTCAACTACGGGGTGAACGTCCTCTACATCCTGGCGTTCGGGCTGTTCATCCTCGGCCTGTCCGGCCTGACCGGCCCGAAGACCGCGGTGCGCGGCAACTGGATCGCTGCGGTCGGCATGGGCGTCGCGGTGGTCGCGACGCTGATCAAGGTGCGCGACACCGCGTCGATCAACTGGATCATGATCGCTGCGGGCCTGGTGATCGGCGTGACGCTGGGCGTGCCACCCGCCAAGAAGACCAAGATGACGGCGATGCCGCAGCTGGTGGCGCTGTTCAACGGCGTCGGCGGCGGTACGGTCGCACTGATTGCGTGGTCGGAATTCATTGGGACCAAGGGTTTTTCAGTCTTCAGGCCCGACCAGGCGCCCACTGTCGCACTGGTCGTCGGGTCGCTGTTTGCGGCCGTCATCGGCTCGGTGTCCTTCTGGGGTTCGCTGGTGGCGTTCCTGAAGCTGCAGGAGTCGATTCCCAAAAATGTGGAAAAGCGGCTGGTCGCATCGGCCAAGCTGTTCCAGGTTTCCAACTTCCTGCTGCTATTCGGTGCGATCGGTGTCGCGGTCTATCTGGGGTTGAACCCGGGGATGCCGGTCGGGTGGATCGTGCTGGTGTTGGTCTTCGCGGGCGTGATGGGCCTGTTCGTCGTGTTCCCGATCGGCGGCGCCGACATGCCGGTGGTGATCTCGCTGCTGAACGCGATGACCGGACTGTCCGCAGCCGCAGCGGGTTTGGCGCTGAACAACACGGCGATGATCGTCGCCGGCATGATTGTCGGCGCTTCGGGTTCGATCCTGACCAACCTGATGGCGGTCGCGATGAACAGGTCGATTCCCGCGATTGTCTTCGGCTCGTTCGGCGGCGACGCCGCCGCGGGCGGTGCCGTGGGCGGAG
The DNA here is from genome assembly GCF_965277065.1 of Mycobacterium sp. Taxonomy (GTDB): domain Bacteria; phylum Actinomycetota; class Actinomycetes; order Mycobacteriales; family Mycobacteriaceae; genus Mycobacterium. The sequence continues at coordinate 1,494,848 of NZ_CBDIBT010000019.1, read as the reverse complement.
ACCAGGGCACCGTCAGGGCAACCTCGGCCGCCGACGTGGCGATTCAGATGGCCTACGCCAACCAGGTGATCGTGGTGCCCGGCTACGGGCTGGCGGTCGCGCAGGCGCAGCACGCGGTCAAGGAGATGGCCAGCCTGCTGGAGGAGAAGGGCGTGGAGGTCAAGTACGCCATCCACCCGGTGGCCGGCCGAATGCCCGGTCACATGAACGTGCTGCTGGCCGAGGCCGACGTCGATTACGACGCCATGAAAGAGATGGACGACGTCAACGGTGAGTTCGGCCGCACCGACGTCACTGTCGTGATCGGCGCCAACGACGTCACGAACCCAGCTGCCCGCAACGATTCCGGCTCTCCGATCTACGGCATGCCGATCCTCAACGTCGACGAGTCGCGGTCGGTGATCGTGCTCAAACGTTCTATGTCATCGGGATACGCCGGCATCGAGAACCCGCTGTTCTTCCTGCCCCAGACGTCGATGTTGTTCGGCGACGCGAAGAAGTCGGTGTCCGAAGTGGCCGAGGAGCTCAAGGCGCTCTAAGCGCGGTAAACGCACATCAAACCGACGCTGGCGATGCGCTCACTCGCAAAAGTCCGCGCTGGCGTCGACCTCGAAGGGTGTGAGCCGGCTTAGACCGGCGGGTAGGCCGGCGGCGGGTAGCCCCGGCCGTCTTCCACGCCGCGCAGGCCGAACGGCAGGTACCTGAAGAAGTACTCGAGTTCGTCGGAAAAGTCGTAGCTGGGATCGGGATCCGGTTGCATCTGACTGCCTCTCGAGTCGGCTCGCGCTTCCTGCCGAAGTGTAGTCCCGGCGGGCAGCGCGCAACAGTGAACTGTCCTGTTGCCTAGACTACCCAACTAGTTGATTGACTCCGGGCGGCCCCCGGACTGCCGATAGCGAGAAGACATGCCATCCGAGAACGGGCTCACCCGCCGCGAGGAGCTGCTGGTTGTTGCCACCAAGTTGTTCGCCGCGCGCGGTTATCACGGCACCCGGATGGACGACGTCGCCGACGTGGTCGGCCTGAACAAGGCCACCGTCTACCACTACTACGCCAGCAAGTCGCTGATCCTCTACGACATCTACCAGCAGGCCGCGGAGCGGACCCTGGCTGCCGTGCACGACGATCCGACGATGTCGGCCCGCGAGGCGCTCTACCAATACACCGTGCGACTGCTCAACCAGATTGCCGCCAACCCCGAAGGCGCCGCGGTCTACTTCCAAGAGCAGCCCTACATCACCGAGTGGTTCACCGCGGAGCAGGTCGCTGCGGTCCGCGAGAAGGAGACCCAGGTGTACGAGCACGTGCACGGGCTCATCGACCGCGGCATCGCCAGCGGCGAGTTCTACGAAAGCGACTCCCACGTCCTGGCCCTCGGCTACATCGGGATGACGCTGGGTGCCTACCGCTGGCTTCGGCCGAGCGGACGACGCAGCGCCAAGGAGATCGCCGCCGAATTCAGCACCGCGCTGCTCCGCGGCCTGATTCGGGACGAGGCGGTCCGGGTCCATTCCCCGCTCGGGACAGCCAAAGCGGAGATCGTCGCGCCCTGACGGACCTGTTTCGCCTCGACGGCAAGGGCGGCGTAGGCGTCATTCGCTGAGCCTGACTGCCCGGCTCCTCCTCATCGCGCTGCGCGTCCCCCTCACCGCTGCGCGGCTGGAGGCACCCCCACTGCATCGTCGCCGGTGGCCAAAACCCGTCCCAGAAATTCGAGTTGGTCGGCGATCACGCGCTCGAACGCGTCGCCGACGTAGATTTCGAAATGCCCTTCGGGATAAAGCTTTATCTCGCCACGCGGCGCCGTCGCGGCATAGCGGCGGGTCGGACCGGACGGCGCAACCGTGTCGGACTCGCAGATGCAGAACAGGATTGGGCAGGGCACCTTCGCCGCAAGTCGGCCCGGCCGGTAGGGCAGCATCTTCACACCGATGCGGGCCGCCACCTCGTTGCGCATCTGCGCACCGTCGGGCACCAGGGCCAGGTAGCCGGGGTAAGCATCGGGTGACGTCATCAGCGCCACGTCGCCCGGGTGTCCGGCGGTCGGCACCATCACCGGATTACCCCCGAAGCGGGCAGTGACGAGGTCGCGGGTGGCCAGCGCGGTGAGTCGGACGCTGATCAGCGGATTGATCGCGCCCAGCGACGCGACGCTGTCGGTGAACGGGCACTGGGCCACGACCGCGGCGATGCCCGGCACCCGTGCCGCCGTGGCGATCACATGGCCACCACTGAAAGATGTGCCCCACAAGCCAATTCGACTGGGATCGATCCCGGGCAGCGTGCGTGCGAATGCCGCGGCGACCGTCCAGTCCTGCAACTGCATCCGGATGTCGAGCAGTTGTCGTGGTGCGCCCTCGCTGTCGCCGAAGTTCCGGTAGTCGAACACCAGACAGGCGTAACCGGCCGCGGCGAATCGTTCGGCGTAGGCGTCGAGGCGCATCGTGCGAACCGCGCCCAAACCGTGCGCCATCACCAGCAGCGGGGAGTTGCCGCTGCCCTCGGGCCGGTAGAGCCACGCGCTGATCCGGTCGCTGCCGGAGTTGAACCAGACATCTTCACGCTGCATGACACTCATCCTGCACGGCGATCGGCGCGTGTGATAGACCCACGGAATGGCCGCGAGTGTGCCGCAGCAGCTGTCGTCGCTGGTGGGGGCGAATTACGTCAGCACCGATCCCGACGTGCTAGCGGGCCGCAGCGTCGACTACACCGGCCGCTATCGCGGCCACGCCAGCGCCCTGGTGCGACCGGGTTCGGCCGGCGAGGTCGCCGAGGTATTGCGGGTATGCCGCGACGCCGGCACCCATGTGACGGTCCAGGGCGGCCGGACGTCGTTGGTGGCCGGGACCGTCCCCGAACACGACGACGTGTTGCTGTCCACCGAAAGGCTGTGCACCGTCGGCGATGTCGACGCGACCGAGCGTCGCGTGCCGGCCGGGGCCGGGGCAACGTTGAGCGCGGTGCAGCGGGCCGCGAGCGCGGCCGGACTGGTGTTCGGTGTCGACCTTGCCGCGCGTGACACCGCGACCGTCGGGGGGATGGCCTCGACCAACGCCGGCGGGTTGCGCACTTTGCGGTACGGCAACATGGGCAGCCAGGTCATCGGCATGGACGTTGCGCTGCCGGACGGGTCGGTGCTGCGGCGGCATTCGCCGGTGCGGGCCGACAACACCGGCTACGACCTGCCGTCGCTGTTCGTCGGCGCCGAAGGGACACTGGGCGTGATCACGGCGCTCGACCTGCGTCTGCATCCGGATCCGGCGCATCGCATCACCGCCATCTGCGGTTTCGACGAGCTCAGCGCGCTGGCGGACGCGGGCCGACTGTTCCGCGAGATGGATGGCATCGCGGCGCTGGAACTGATCGACGGCCGGGCCGGTGCGCTGGCCGAAGAGCATCTCGGCGTCCCCCCGCCGGTGCACGACCGCTGGCTGCTGCTGGTGGAGTTGGCGGCCGACCACGACCAGACCGACCGGCTAGCCGACGCGCTGGAGGGTGTGCGTACGTCGAGTGAGCCGGTGGTGGGCGTCGATCCCGCTGCGCAGCAACGGCTTTGGCGGGTCCGCGAATCACTGGCCGAGGTGGTTGGGGTGTATGGTCCGCCGCTGAAGTTCGACGTGTCCTTGCCGCTGTCCGCGGTGGACCGGTTCGCCCGCGATGCCGAGGCGCTCATTCAGCGGCACGCCGCCGACGCCTTCGGGGTGCTGTTCGGACACATCGGTGAGGGCAACCTGCATCTGAATCTGTTGCGCTGCAGCGCTGAGCAGGAGAAGAAGCTATACGCCGCGATGATGGACCTGATCGCCGAATGCGGCGGCAACGTGAGCTCCGAGCATGGGGTCGGCAGCCGAAAACGTCGCTACCTCGGCATGTCCCGCGACGCCGCCGATATCGCGGCGATGCGATTGTTGAAATCGGCTTTCGACCCGACCGGCTATCTCAACGCCGCGGTGCTATTCGACTGAGCGTTGGCATGCCTGAATTGTTTCTTCGCCCTCGTGGCGGGCGAAATGTAGTGCAGACCAGGTCTGTGGGCCGCACAATGTCTGACAGCATGGAAAATGCATGCATAACGAATATGAAGTGAAGCGGGGGGCAGCAACGTGAGCGCCGTTCGGCGATGGTGGGGCCGACGCGACCAGTTTGACTGGTTGGCTCTGTATTTGAATACCCGGGGTATCCGGTTGACATGGCGGGCACTGATCGCTGCTGTGATCGCAGCGATTTCCGTGATTCCAGCTGCGGTGTTGGCCGGGCCGACCCTGCCGCGCTACCCGGCCGCCGAAGTCGTCGGACCGGCTGTCAGCGGCGCGGGTTTGACCATGGCCTTGCTGTGGCTGATCCGTTGGCCTACCCGCGTCCAATCCCTCGTGTATGCGCTGACGGGGAGCATCTGCATCACGGGTGCCTGCCTCGTGCAACGCGACCCACTCGCAGGCATGCTGGGCTGTTGCGCGTTTGCCGTGCTCGGCGGCTACATCGCCTTCTTTCACACCGCGCAATACACGGCGATTAATTTCGTGATCGCCATGACCACCGCCGTCACGTTGGCAGGACGTCTCGTCCGCTCCTACGACATCTTCGTGGCGGGCGGCGGGTTGATGCTCATCCTCGTTCTCAACGTCGCGTTTCCGTTTGCGGTGCAATGGCTTGTCCATTCGCTTGCCAGCGAATTACGGCAGTCAAGTCGCGACCCGCTGACCGGCTTATTGATCCGCCGGGCTTTTTATCAATCGACATACGGGTTGCTGCTGCGCCGCCGACAAGGTCCGAGGTATTTGGCCGTGGCGATGATCGATCTGGACAACTTCAAGCGCCTCAACGACACTCAAGGCCACGCCGCCGGGGACGAGGCATTGGTGGCAGTGGCAGGTGCCCTCCGCCTGGCCAGCCCGGACACATCGATCATCGCGCGCTTCGGCGGCGAAGAATTCGTCGTCGCCGACATCTACCACACCGACGGCTTACACGACGTCGCTGAACATTTGCGAAATGCCGTCGGCGCTACCCGCTACCCCGTCACGGCCAGCATCGGCATCATCAGCACCCCGCTGGGCCCGAGCTTCGACCCCGCCGAGCGTGAACTCATCAACGATCTGATCAACGCAGCCGACTCGGCGATGTACGCCGCCAAGCGCGCCGGGGGCAACCAGAGCCGCTCGGACCATCTCAACGCATCGCCGTTCGCGGCAGCCAAAGGAAGCGCCGCGTAGGTTCAGTCCGCTTGAGCCTTGATGCCGACCGCGTGCCGCAGCTGCGCCAGAAATTCTTCGGCGTCATCGCTGCGAATCATGTAGTGCGAGAACGCTACTCGGATCGCTGTGGCGGCCTTGACCGCGGCATTGGGGCCTGGCACCAGCCGCTGCAGACCGTCGCGCATCTGCGGGATGACGGCCGAGAACTGGGTGATGACGTGCTCGGGCTCGATGTCGACCATCCGCACACCGGTGTAGGAATGCTGGTAGTCCACGATGAAACGCAGCGCCGCGTCGAGCTTGTCGGTGCCTTTGAGTCCGGCTGTTGCCCGGCTCATACCGCTTTCGAAGGTGATCCGCTCGTACCTGGAGAACGCCGAGAGCAGGTCTTCTTTGGAGGCGAACCAGCGATACAGCGTCGGCCTGGACACCCCCGCCTGTACCGCGACGTCGGACAGGCTGAGCTTGCGCTTGCCATTGCGGCCGAGGACCTCAGCGGTCGCCGCGAGGATCCGCTGTTGTGTCGAGGTGTCGCCCTCGATGGTCGACGTCTGGTCCATACCCGCAACTTTACAAAATTAGGCCGAAGTGTCACGCTGTTTTCGTGCCACTGTTAGCTGATCACCCGAGCTTAGCTGGGCAAGCCCGAAACGCCGGGCGTCTGCGGTGAGCCGCGCCAGAGCGGTCGTCATCACCGAAGCGTCCTCGCCGGTCGCATGCGCCACCGCGGCCCGATTGGCGGCGGGCGGGCATCTGGTCATGATGGGCAGCCGCCGGTCGCAGGTCTGCGAGGACTTCGCCGCCCGGCTCCGGTCCGGGGGTGCGTCGGTGTTCGCAGCTCACCTGGACCTGGCCGACCCGCCCACGATCGATCGATTCATGAAATCCGCCGACTATCTGATCGGTGAGGTCGACGTGCTGATCAGCACGGCCGGTGTGATCGACAGATCCTGGGCGGGCGCGCAACACCTTGTGGGACAACTTGTTCCGCCGATGATCGACAACGGTCGCGGAGACGTTGTACTGCTCAGCCCGGAACTGGTCGGCGCGTCGCCGGCCGGGGCGGACCGGATGCTCGAGGCTTGGGTCAGCGGCTTGGACGCCGAATTCGTCGGAACCGGCGTGCGGGCCTCGATCGTCCGCTCGACCGGCGCGGTGCCAGCAGCCGACGCCGGCTGCCTGATCGCCGCGGCCATCAGCGCACCCGACCAGATGCACCTACGTGTCGTCGACGTCATCCCGGCGCGCCGCGAGAGTGCAATCAGTGACGGCCTATCTCGGGAAATGCGCTACTAGTTGCACTCTCGCGAGTCAGCCGGGCCGGCGGCGCACCAGCACCGACTGTTGAATGCTGCCCACGGCCCCGGTCTCGTCGAACAGCGTGCCCACCGTCGTCCCGATGCCGTCCGGGCCGTAGTTGGTCTCGGCACGGATGCCGACCCACTCCCCGTCGGGGACCCGGTGCACGTGTACGACAAGGTCGTTGTTCAAGAACGTCCAGGTGGTGATGTCGATCTTGGAGCCAATTCCGTTGGCGCAGTCGGCAACCGCGAACAACCGCTGCAACGGTGTCATCGTCTCGCCGTTGACCAGGCTGGTCGTCGGCTTGATCCAGGACTCGCCCGGACCCTGGTTGAGTGGACTGGTCAGCCAGCGCCAATCGAGGCTGTGCACGTAGTTCCGGTCGAAGTTCTTCGCCAGATCGCGGCTGCGGGCCTCGCTGCGTGGACGCGGCAGGGGCGCGGCGTCGTGCGCCACCTCCGTGGTGTCGAGCTGCTGCAGCCGCCAGCCGGTGGCGCGCGCCGTCGGCCGCGGCCGGCCATCGGGTCCAAGGGCCAACGTTTCGGCGCTGATCAACTCGATCTGCTTACCGGGACGCTCGATTTTCGAGCGGACCCACATGTCGCCGTCGGCCGGAACCGGACCCAGCAGGTCGACCGCGACCCGGCTGAGCCGGGTGTCATCACGCGGTACGCAGCGCTCCAGCGCGCGGACCAGCAGCGCCGACACCGGCGCGGCATGCTGGATCTTCGCCGTCCAGGTGCTGCGTACCAGGTCTGTGGCAGTGAACTTTTCGCCCACCGGGTCGGCGGCGTCGGTCAACTCGTAATAGGAATTGTTCACGCTCCCACCGCGGCCACCCCGGGAGTATCCACGATCACCGTGTCCACTCGGGAGAGACGCGTACCGACCAGACGCTTGGGGTAGGCGTCGCTGCTCGACAGCATGAACAGTGTGCGGTCAGCGACCCCGCCGAGCATGCAGGCGATTGCCGCGCGGTCGCCGATGTCGATGCGATGGGTTACGTACCCCTCACCACCGCCGTTCTCGATGCGCTCGAACTGGTGCGCCAGCGTCATCGCCGTCCACACGCCGCCCTCGGCATCGAGACAGATGCCGTCCGGCGGGCCGTCCAGACCGTCCGCGAAGACTCGCCGGTCGGACAGGTCCCCGTCCTCGCCGATGGTGTACGAGGTCAACCGCCGGCCGATCGACTCGGCGACGATCAGGGTCTGGCGGTCGGGCGTGATCGCCATGCCGTTGGGGAAGTCGAGGTCGCGCGCCACCACGCTGACGGTGTCGTCGGGATCGACCCGCAGGATCACGCCGCCTTCGAACGCTTGCGACCCGACGTAGGCACGGCCGTGGTGATCGACCACCATGTCGCCGAGGTCCGCCGGTGCGAGCGCGCTCAATTCGGCTACGGTGCTCACGTTTTCGCCGTCGTAGGCCAGCAGCGTTCGGTTCTCGGCGGACACGATCATCAGCGTCCCGTCTGGGCGAAAGCCCAGGCCGGAGGGCGCGTGTCCGGGCAACGGCAGCGTGGTCATCGACCCGCCGACGGTGACGGTGTGCACGGCCTCGCCCAGCATGTCGGAGAACCACAGCAGACCCTCGAACCAGCGCGGGCCTTCGCCGAAGCAGAACCCGGTTGCCAGCGGGGTCAATCCGTCAACCATGGCTGTCATCGACCCCGTCCAATTCTCGGGCTATTGCCCGGCGGTAGGCGTCGATTTTGGCGGGATTGGCCTGTCGGAACATGGCATCGGGCAGCGGTGCGTGCTTGTAGGCCGTTTCCGAACTCGTCGTCATTGATGCCCAACGTCAGCACTCCTTCGCGGCGGTAGAACGGACCAGCCTGTCATCCGATTGGCTTTACAGATTATCGTACAAATGTCACGCGGTAGCTTGCAGGGATACCGTCGGCGCTCAGCGAAGGAGAGCGGCAGATGCATTTCACCATCACCCACCCGATGCACAGCCACCCCTACAACCCGGAGTTGGTCACGGGCGAGGGCATCGCGAAAGTGGCTGCGGCCGCTGAAGCCGCGGGTATCCACGGCTTCGGGTTCACCGACCACCCGGCGCCGAGTCAGCGCTGGCTCGAGGCCGGCGGGCACGACGCGCTGGACCCGTTCGTCGCGATGGGATACGCCGCGGCGCACACCACCACGCTGCGGCTGATCCCCAACATTGTGGTGCTGCCGTATCGAAACCCGTTCGTAGTGGCCAAGTCTGGCGCGACACTCGACTTGTTGTCCGGCGGTAGGTTCACCCTCGCCGTCGGTGTCGGCTACCTCAAGCGGGAGTTCGCCGCACTCGGGGTGGACTTCGAGGAGCGTGCCGCACTCTTCGATGAGGCACTCGACGCCATCCGCGCCATCTGGACCTCCGACGACGTCACGTTCGAGGGCGCGCACTTCAGCGCTCACGGCGTCACCGCGCACCCCCGGCCGGTGAGCGATCCGCATCCGCCGATCTGGATCGGCGGCAACAGCGGGGCGGCCCGCCGGCGGGTCGCCGAGAAGGGTGACGGTTGGTGCCCCTTCGCCGCGCCACCGCAGCTGGCGCAGACCGCACGCACGGCGGCGATGGACTCCATCGAGGCCCTCGCCGACGGCATCGACGATCTGCGCCGCCGGCTCGACAAGGCAGACCGGGACCCCTCGACGATCGACATCGTCTTCGGCAACTTCGAGGGCGGCAGCCCGGCCGCCGACGACTTCGACGCCGAGGCCTACCTGGGCGGACTGGAACGACTGGCCAAGCTCGGCGTGAACTGGGTGCAGGTCGGCCTTCCGGGCGACAGCCTGGCGCACGCGCTGGACGTCATCGACCGGTTCAAGACCCTGGTGATCGACGCTTCCTGATGACGCGATGCCTTTACAAGGTTTGATGAGAATGTCATTCTCGCTAGGTGACAACAGACTCTGAGCAGACGCACTGGTCGGTCGCCGGCCTCTTGGACTTGTTCGATGCGCGCGAGGCCGCAGACGGCCGATTCGCCGCCGACACCGGCATCGCTGCGGAGGACCAACGTCAGGTGGTCGAGGGCACGCAGGTGCTCGCCCAGGTGATTGTCGCTGTCGCCAAACGGTTTCCGGAAAAGTCGGTGCGTTCGGTGCACGCCGTGTTCGCCCGCGCTGTGCTGGTCGGGCCGCCGGTCGAGATCGACATCGACGTCGTCGCCGAGGGACGCTCGACAGCGACCGCGGTGGTTGGCGTGTCGCAGAACGGACGTCGCGCCATCACGGTGACCGCGCTGCTGGACGTGCCGTCCGGCGACGTCATCCGCCACCACCTGCCCCGCCCCGAGGTGACCGCGCCCCGCGACGCCAACGACGGTGGGATGGCGATGGCCGGACGGGAACTGCGGCTCGTCGACGTCGTCGACGTGAACAGCCCCGACGAGGTCGGACCCCCGGAGCTGTATGCGTGGCTGCACTACGACCCGATTCCGGGCCGCGATGATCTGGCCAAGGCGTTGGTAGCGTATTTCACCGGCCACCTTGGGATTTCGACCACCATGCGCGCCCACGAGGGCATCGGCACCGCCCAGTCGCATCTGACCGTGTCGACCGCGCCGATGACGGTGTCAGTCAGCTTCCACGAGCCGGTGACGTGGACCGGCTGGCTGCTCTACACACACGAGAGCACCCAGGCGGGTGCGGGCATGTCGTATGTCCGCGGCGCCGTGCACACCGAACAGGGTGAGCTGATCGCGTCGTTCGCTCAGGACGCGCTGATCCGGCCGCTGCGCACGACCGACAACTCCATCAAAACCGAAGCGCGGCTTTAACAGTCATGGACTTCGGATGCGTCGAACTATCCCCGGACGACACCGAATTCCGAGATCGGTTGCGGGCATTCCTGGTCGACGTGGTCACCGACGAGGTGATCCGCCGGGACCGGGAGACGGGGGAGAACTTCGACGAGGGCGTGCACCTGGCACTGGGCGCCGAGGGCTATCTGGCCGCCGACTGGAACGACGAGCACGACGGCGGCTTCAGCGCGTTGCGCCGGCGCATCTGGGATCTGGAGATCGGCCGGGCGCACACGCCGTGGTTCCACTGGGGCACCACCGCTGTGGTGGCGAAACTGGTGCGCCAGTTTGGACCGCCGGACCTGACCGCCGAGGTACTGCCAGGCGTGCTCGCTGGTGAGACCCGGCTGTGCCTGGGTTACACCGAGCCCGAGGGCGGCTCGGACGTGGCGACGTGCAAAACCCGCGCGATGCGTGAAGCGGATGGATCTAGCTGGGTCATTAACGGCTCCAAGATGTTCACCTCGAACGCCCACAACGCCACATATGTCTTCCTGCTCACCAACACCGACCCGGATGCGCCGAAACACAAGAACCTGACCATGTTTCTGGTGCCGCTCGACACGCCCGGCGTCGACATCCAAGCCATCCGCACCGTCGACGGCGACCGCACCAACATCGTCTTCTACAGCGACGTGCGGGTCGACGACAAATATCGCATCGGAGCCGTGAACGGCGGCTGGGGAGTGCTACGGGGCGCGCTCGACGAGGAGCACGGCACCGCTGAAAAAGCGAACGACGGTCTGCAACGGGTCGCGGTGATGAGCGAGCACCTGACGCTGATGGCCGACGCGATCGACCGAATCGCGGCGCTGGCCACGCGCCGGGGTGCCAACGGCCGCCGCCTGATCGATGACACGTCGGTGGCATATCGGTTGGGCCGCAGCGTTGCTCGAACTGAAGCTGCGCTGAGCACACCGGGGATGTTCGGCCGGGTGGCTAATGCGCAGACCATGCGCGACGTCGCGCCGGACCTGATGGACATCCTCGGTACCGCGTCGGCGCTCCCGGTCGACACCGAGGGGGCCGCCGACGGAGCCGACAATGGCGGCGCGGAATACATCTTCCGACTGGCCTCGCCGGTCGGTATCTACGGCGGCACCCTCGAGGTGTTCCGCAACATGATCGCCCAGCACGCGCTGGGGCTGGGCGACCGAACTACTCGCCGCCGAGGTCCTGAATGAGGGTGGGGCCAGTTCGTCGGGTATCGCGAACGAATATCGCTGTGCCTGAGCCTGTTTGGGCTTAGGCACGGTGCCGGTAATGACCGGCTCCGATAGCCAACCTAGTTCATTGTTGGTGGTGGTTGGGGTTGGAAGGGGTCGTACCACCACCAGTCGGCGCGCTCGCCGGTGGGCCCCGGGTATGGCGGGACAGCGGGCGGGGGTTGGGTGGGAGGACGCGCCAGCGATCCCGGGCTCAGTTCTCGGCCGGTGCTGTCGGTGACGACGAGATCGTCGGCGGGTCCGGTGATGGTGATGACCCCGCGGTGGTGCAACCGATGGTGATACGGGCATACCAACACCAGGTTAAACAACTCGGTGGGGCCGCCGTCTTCCCAGTGCCGGATGTGGTGTGCGTGCAAACCGCGGGTGGCCCCACAGCCGGGAACCGCGCAGGTGGGATGGCGGTGCTCAAGGGCACGGCGCAGCCGCCGGTTGATCAGCCGGGTCGCTCGGCCGGCGCCGATGACCTCGCCGTGCCGTTCGAACCAGACTTCACACGTGGCGTCACAGGTCAGGTATCGGCGTTGGGCGTCGGGCAGCAGCGGACCCAGATGCAGCGCCGCGGCGCGCTGCTCCACATCGAGGTGTACCACCACCGTAGTGTGCTGCCCGTGGGGCCGGCGGGTGGCCTCGGCGTCCCAGCCGGCCTGGATCAGGCGCATAAACGCCTCGACGGTGCCCGGCAACGGGGGCCGCTGATCTGGGGCGCCCGCGCCACTGCCGTGATCTTGTTTCCATTCGGCGAACAGCGCATCACGATGAGACGCCAAGGCGGCGTCGAACTTCGCCGCGTCCTCGTGGGGGAGTCTGATCCGATAGCAGCTGAACTCCTCGCCGGAAGTCTTGGTGATCGAGGGCTGCGGCTGTGGCCGCGGATCGGGTTCGGGTCGCGGTTCCAGCTTGACCGCGGTGCGCAGCTGGCTGACTGTGGCGACCGCCGCCAGCTGCGCGTAATGCTCATCGGAACCCTCGCCCGCCCGCGCCGCGATGACCCCGACCTGATCCAGCGACAGCCGACCCTCCCGCATGCCCGCCGCGCAGCGGGGAAACTCCTGCAGCCGGCCCGCCACGGTGGCGACCGTGTGGGCATTACCCGAGGACCAGCCCAGCTTCCAGGCCACCAACGCCGCCACCGACCGCGCACCCGTAGCCCCGCAGAGCTCGTCGCGATCCAGCTCGGCGACGATCTCCACAATGCGCCCATCAATCGCGTTGCGCTGACCAGCCAACTCCGCCAACTCCTCGAACAACACCTCAAGACGCTCGCTAGGACTCACCGCCACAGCGTCAGTGGATGTGATCGAGGACATGACGCCATCATGGCAGCCCGGTCCGACAAGTTTCGGCTGACGATCCGCGCCCAGACCGGCCAGCGAATTTAGTGCGCAGATTCCGCAGCCCAAAACCGAAAAACAACGGGTCAACCCGCCGCGGCTACCTCGAACCCCGAATCGTCAGCCAAGTCAAGTGGAGCTGTTCCGCAACATGATCGCCCAGCACGCCCGGGGGCTGGGGCGACCGAACTATTCGCCGCCGAGGTCCTGAACGGGCAGCTCGGCGACCACTGCCGCACGGTCGGCGTCGAAGCTGAAAAAGCCTGTGATGGGACGGCTTTCCGGCGGGGGATCAAGGTAGCACCATGCCACATCGTGGATTTCGGTATCGCCGACGACAGCCGACCAGTAGGTCGCGTAGCCCTTGTAGTTGCAGTAGGTCGACGTATCCGATTGCCGCAGAAGCTCTCTGCGCACGTGTGCCGGGTGGACATAAAGCCGAGGATCCAAGGCGGTCTCGAACACGATCACCGTATCGTCGGTGTCCACCAGCGTGCTGTCGGCCACCTGGACCCGCAATCGCCGGGTGGTGGGCCGGCAGTCGACGCGGTGATACGGGTTGGGCGGATAGTGCACCAGGGTGCGTCCTTCTTCGATCCAGGTGTCCACCGCATCCCACGGCACTTGCACGAATCCTGGTGCCTCGGCAACGGGTTCACTGGGCAGGTCGCGTGTCTCCGCGGCGGGAAAACCGAAGCTAAGCGGGCGATCGGGCCGGTGCACCAGCAACGCACGCTCGGTGTCGATCACCGTGCGCCCGTCTTTCACCGCCTGGATGCGACGGGGATGCGGCTCGACGTAGACTACGACGGCGGGCACCGTCGGCGAAAACCACCCGGCCGGAGCACTGCTCAGCGGCCCGTGCCCGGTGACCATGCTCATGGGCCCTCCCAGGCGTCGGCTCGGCACCTCTGAGCACAGGGTACGGCGGGCTGACCACAAGCCAGTCACTTGGTGTGTCGGGCGGCTTCTTGGACAAGGTGTACCCGCGACGAGATGCCAAGTTTGGTATAGGTGTGCGTGAGGTGGGACTGCACGGTGCGTGGTGAGATGAACAGCCGCGCGGCAATGTCCTTGCTTGACAGTCCTTCGCTGACGAGCCGAACGACGTCGCGTTCGGCAGGCGTCAGCGACTCCCACCCGCTGGTCGGGCGGCCGCGGGCACCGCGGCCCCGCTGCGCGTAGCTGATCGACTCGCCGGTGGACAGCGCGCGGCCTTCCGACCACGCAGCATCAAAAGCCTGCTTTCCCAATGCGTCCCGTAGAGCCGCCAACGCCGTGTCGTAGGCCGCCTGGAAGACCTTGAACCGCACTTCGCCTTGCCGCTGCCGCATGCTTTCGGCAGCACCGAAGAGCCGGGCGGCATGCTCGGGGTTGGTGGCGAGTGTTGCCAGACATTCGAGAGCATCGGGGAGGTACAGGTAGCCGCCGGTGTGCTCGGCGACCGCGACGGCATCGTGCAGGTCTGTTTCAGCCTGCTGCGGCTCACCTTGCGCGATCGCGACCCGGGCGCGCGCGGTCAGCGCGAGCATCTGATGGGAGCCTGGAGCGACCGCCACGGTGTCATCCGCCCAGCGGCGGGCTGCGATGAGGTCGCCGCAGCCCATCGCCGCCTCGGCCATCGGCGCGAGACTTCTGGTGAATAACTCCTTCAAGGGATAGGTATGCAGGCATGCCGCATCGCAGGCCTGCTTGGCCGCGGCGGCGTCGCCGCCGGCCAGCGCTGCATTTGCCAAGGCGACGTAGGCGTTGTCTTCGTGGAAACCGCCCAGGGCGGCCCCGATTTCGAGGACGGCTTCGGCCGCGGCGCGGGCCGCCGTGGCTTCACCGGTGAACGCCATCGAGTGCGCCAGGCTGACCAGACCGAGTGCTTCCATTGGGCGGTCCCCGGCGGCCCGCGCCTCCTCGACCAGCGAACGGGACACCAGGAGGCCCTCGGCGAGATTGCCCCGGTTCGCCAGCGCTACGCCGAGGAACGTCCTGCTGTACCGGGACATAAAGCTGTCGCCAAGCGTGTCGGCGAGGTCTCGCCCTTCCTCGCCGGCCGCTTGCGCAGCGATCGGATCACCGGCCACGGTACCGACGAAGCTTTGGTAGGCGCGTAGCTGAGAAAGCGCCGCGAGGTCACCCGATGCCCGAGCCAGGTCCGCCGCTTCGACGAAATACGGCTGTGCGAGTTCGGGATCGTTGAACGCCAGCATGCCGCAGGTAGCCAGGCTTTGTACGACGAGCGCCTGATCGCCAAGTTGGCGGGCCGCGGCCAAGGCTTCCTCCGCGCGCTGCAGGCTGAACGGGTGGAAGAACCACACCGCCAGCAGCCCGGCGTCGGCGATCGCCCGCACCCAAACAGCGGGGGCGACGTCACCATCGCGGTAACGCTCTTTGCTGAAGACGTTGTCGAATAGGGCCACACCTTCGCGAAAACGTGCGCGTGTCAGCCACAGCCGCTGCAACGCCGACACGAGTTGCAACGCCGGCTCGAACTCCTCAGCGTCGCAGCTCCAGGCGTGCGCCGCCCGCAGGTTGTCCATTTCTAGTTCCGCCCACGGGACCAGCGGTGCTTCGTCGCCGAGTCCCTGTGCCGCCAGCGTCATCGCGCCGGCGGTGTAGTGGTCGCGGTGACGGGTCCGCACCGCCTCGGCTTCGCCAGACTCCGTGAGCTTTTCCAGACCGTATTGGCGCACCGTTTCCAGCAGGCGGTACCGCATAACACTGTCGACTTCTTCGGCGACGACCAGTGACTTGTCCACGAGGAGGCCGAGTAGATCGATCAGCTGAAATTGCTCCACCTCCGCGTCGGCACCTACCGAGAGAGCGGCGTCGAGGTCGAACCCGCCCATGAAGACGGCCAGGCGGCGGAATAAGATGCGTTCCGGCTCGGTCAGCATGGCATGCGACCAGTCGATGGACGCGCGCAACGTCTGTTGGCGGCGAACCGCGTTGCGCGCGCCGCCGGCGAGTAGGCGAAAGTTGTGGTGCAGACTGTCGACGATCTGGGTCAGCGACAGCGTGCGGGTGCGCGCGGCGGCCAGCTCGATAGCCAGCGGCATGCCATCCAGGCGTCGGCAGATCTCAGCGATGCCCGACGAATTGCCTTCAGTGAGGCGGAAATTCGGCCTCGTCCGACGGGCACGGTCGACAAACAATTCGACGGCCTCGCCGTCCACCGACAGCGACGGCACCCGCCATGTCAGCTCCCCGGCGATGCCGATCGGCTCCCGGCTGGTCGCCAATACGGTGACATTCGGACCCGCATCGAGCAGAGCCGTCACCAGATCCACGCTCGCGTCCAGTAGATGCTCGCAATTGTCGAGCACCAGCAGCATCGTGCGGTTCCGGACGAACTTCGACAGGATCTCCATGGTGGAGCGGCCCGGTTGGTCCGCAAGACCCAAAGTTCGTGCCAGCACGACCGGCACTACAAGGGGGTTAGTGACCGGAGCAAGATCGACAAACCAGGTGCCACCGGCGCACTCGTCTGCCACTTGGCCGGCGACCTGCACCGCCAACCGGGTCTTTCCGACTCCGCCCGCGCCGGTCAAGGTCACCAACCTGTTCTCTTTCAAGTTCTGCCTGATGTCGCTGACTTGCGAGCCGCGGCCGACGAAGCTAGTCAGCTGGACCGGAAGATGAGCAGCACCATCGTTATTCGCGGTGCGCAGCGGTGGGAAGTCGTTGCACATCTCGGGATGGTTCAGTTGCATGACCCGCTCCGCGCGCGGCAGGTCCCGTAACGCGTGTTCGCCAAGGTCGGTCAGCCAAGCATCAGCGGGTAACCGGTCGACGACCAATTGTTCGGTTGCTCCGGAAAGCACGGTCTGCCCGCCGTGGCCGAGGTCGCGCAGTCGTGCGGTCCGGTTGATCGTGGTTCCGGCGTAGTTGCCAGCGTCGCGCAACTGCACTTCCCCGGTGTGCAGCCCGATGCGGATGCGGATCGGCGACAGCTCGGCTAGCTGCAGTTGCAGCGCGCAGGCGACGGCGTCGCTGGCGCGGGCGAACGCGACGACGAAGCTGTCACCTTCGCCCTGTTCTACGGGCCGCACCCCATTATGGGCGGCGACCAGGTCGTCGACCGTGCGGTTAAGCCGCTCGAGCGCCGTTGTCATGGAGTCCGATTGGGTCTCCCAAAGCCGCGTCGAGCCTTCGACGTCGGCAAGGAGCAACGTCACGGTTCCCGTTGGGAGCTCGCCCACGCTCTGCTCGTTCCAGGTCAGCAGCGGCGTATCCGCATGCAGATCAATTGCGCTCATGCTAGCCAGCATCTGGGCACAGTGACCGACAAACATCAGCACAAATGCGTAGAGCCCGACAATCACCGTGCGGATTTACCACCCGGCAGAGAATGACATGCTTCGTGAGACCGCGACGTGGCACGGAAAGTCAGTCCGTACAGAACCGACGAGAGGATGCCGAGAATGGCCGGACCGATGGAGGGCATCAACGTCGTCGAGCTCGGCGTGTGGGTGGCCGGACCCGCGACCGGCGGCATCCTCGCCGACTGGGGCGCCGACGTCATCAAGATCGAGCCGCCGACCGGCGACCCGGCCCGGATGTTCGGCCGCATGCTCGGACTCGACGTCGACGTCAGCCCGCCGTTCGAGATGGACAACCGGTCCAAACGCAGCATCGTCCTTGACCTGACCGCCAAGGACGGCGTCCGCACCGCGCTCGAATTGATCAGCGGCGCCGATGTTTTCATCACCAACGTCCGGCCCGGAGCGTTACGCAGGCTCGGGCTGGACTACGAGTCGCTGGCCCCGGACTACCCGCGCCTGGTGTACGGCCTGATCACCGGCTACGGCGAGACCGGACCGGACGCCGATCGGGCGGCCTACGACGTGGCCGCGTTCTGGGCCCGCGGCGGCCTGGCGCACCTGCTGACCCGGCCCGGGCAGACACCGCCGTTCCAGCGCGGCGGGATGGGCGATCACTCCGCCGGCATGACGCTGGCCGCGGCGGTCTGCGCCGCGCTGGTCGGCCGGGGTCGCACGGGAGACGGTCAGTTGGTCAGCACCTCGCTCTACCGTCAGGGCGCCTACACCGTCAGCTTCGACCTGAACACCTACCTGATGTCGGGTCAGCCGATCGCGATCGGGCAACGCGAGACGATGTTCAATCCGTGCATGAACAACTACGCCACGGCGGACGGCCGCCGGTTCTGGATCGTCGGGTTGGAGGTCGAGCGGCACTGGCCCCCGTTGTGCCGCGCCGTCGGCAAGGCCGAGTGGCTGGACGATCCACGGTTCATCGATCCGCGGTCCCGCGCAGTCAACGCGGTCGAGCTGATCAGCGAGCTGGACCAGATATTCGCTGCCAAGTCCCTGGACGAGTGGGCCGCAATCTTCGCCGGCGAACCGGACTTCTTCTGGTCGCCGGTCAACAGCATCGAGGATGTCATCGCGGACGAGCAGTTTCACGCCGCCGGCGGCATGGTCGACGTGCCGGATGGCCACGCGGTCATACCGATGGTCGCGACACCGGCCGATTTCCACGGCACACCGTGGGCGCCGCGCGCACCCGCGCCGCAGCTCGGCCAGCACACCGGTGAAGTCCTCGCCGAGCTCGAGTCGCGGCGAAATTCTTGATTGAAGCGAAACTTTACAGATTGTAGTAAAAGTGTCACGCTGGGTCCCGGTCGTCGAACGCGCAGAGGCGTTCGATCTGCTGAAGGGATGCGATGGTGGCCTTCGAGGTGGACTTCGAGAATCGACGGCCACCGATGCCGCATCGCGACAGCGGATCGGTCAAATACCGTCTCGACGTCGTCGCATGCAGTGCCGCGGACGTAGTGGGCTCGATCGGTGGCTGGCTCTATGACCGGGTGCGAGCCGGGTGGGACGTCAAGGTGCTGCTGCCGCAGGAGTGCGACGACCGTCCGTTGCAGATCCTTGGCGTGCACGCCGTCGAACTCGATCCGCACATCCTCGCCGCGAGCACCGACTGCGCGGCCCGCGGTCTGGCCGTCAGTGCGGACATGTTCGCCACCGACGGGCGCATCCGGCACGAGGTGCTGGCGGCGCTGGATCGCTGGATGACGGAAGTGACTCTCTGGCATGAGGATTGGCCGCTGAGCGTGGGGCATCGCACCACCACTGTGCAGCATGTGCTCTCCGGCGCTGCCCGGGCCTTCAAGCGTCACGCGCTCGTCGCGGCCGGAATACCGGGGGAGGTCGGCCCGACCGAGACGCTGCGCAGCGACATGAAAGCCTCGTTGCCGGTTGATTCCGAACTGATCCCGGTTGGCTGATGCGGACGTACCACAGCCACACCCTGCTGTATCTGCACGAGACGATCGCGCTGGGCTCGGGATCGAGCGACCGATTCTCCGCGGCATTCACCGACGTCTATCAGCCGATGATGCAGGAGTTGGGCGCCCGATTGTTCGCCCTGTGGGAGTCCACGCCATTTAACGGGCACTGGCCGCAGGTGACGATCATCTGGGAGATCGACGCGTTCGCCGACTACGCGCGGATCGGCTCCGCTCAGGCGCGCGGCGGCAGCCACCACGCGGCGGCCGGGAAGTGGGCGGCCTTTCTCGCCGGTATCGGGGCTTCCGGTGAGGGCCGGATCATGTACCCGGGGCCGAGCAACAAGACGCTCACCCAGCTGTGCGACACCAATTTCAGTGCGTCCGTGGTGATTCAGGAGATCATGCAGACCAAGCCCGGTCGCCAGGACGACTACATCCGTGAGCTGGAGCGACTGTACGTGCCGTGGTCGGAACGTACCGGTAAGCACTGGCTGGGTTCGTTCACCACCACGTTTCGCTTCAACGAGGTGATCCACTACTGGGCGCTGGACGGCGGCTGGGACTGCTTCGCCGAGCACTATCCGTCCTGGAAGGAAAGCCCGCCGGTCGAGATCGTCACCTGGATGAGCGTTGCCCCGGCCCTGCGCGACGGGTGGGAAGACTCGGTCCTGCAAGCTCTTCCACCGTCGCCACTGCAATGAATGATTTCAGCTACGACCCGTTCGACCCGGCGGTGATGGCCGACCCATTGCCGTACTACCGGGTTCTGCGGGAGCGCCATCCGGTGTATTACCTGCCCAAGTGGGACACGTTCGCACTGTCACGGTTCGACGACATCTGGGATGTGCTGGCGCTCAACGACGGAACCTTCGTCGCTTCGGAGGGGACGTTGCCGCCGGCGACCGTGCTGGCCCGTCACAACCAGGGGCCGGTCGCCGACCCGCCGTTGCACCCGTTGCCGTTTCACGCAGTGTTCGACAGGCCGATCTACGACGGTGTACGCCGGGCGCACAGCCAGCCGTTCCGGCCGAACCGGGCGGCGGGGAGGGAAGCCCGGATCCGCGAGCTGGCCAACGAGCGACTGGACGAACTGCTGCCGCGCGGCACGTTCGACCTGACCCAGGAATACGGCGGCATCGTCGTGGCCTCGGTGGTCTGCGAATTACTGGGTGTACCAGTTGAATTCGCATCCGATGTGCTGGCAACCGTGAACGCGGGCAGCCTGGCCGAACCCGGCAGCGGCGTCGACACCGCCGCAGCCCGGCCGAACTACCTGGAGCACCTGATTCCTGCCGTCCGTCGGCGACGAGCCGCCGCCGACGACGGTGAGCTGCCGGTGGTCGACGGGCTGCTCGGTTACCGACTACCCGACGACAGCGCGCTCGACGACGTCGAAGTGGCCACCCAGATGCTATGCGTGTTCATCGGCGGGACCGAGACCGTACCCAAGGTGGTGGCCCACGGTCTGTGGGAACTGCTGCGGCATCCTGACCAGCTGGCCGCGGTGCGTGCGGACCCGGCCGCCAATGTGGGTGTCGCGCGCGAGGAGATGATCCGCTACTGCGCTCCCGCCCAGTGGTTCGCCCGTACCGCACGTAGACCGTTCACGATTCACGACACCACCATCGAACCGGGGCAGCGCATCATCACGTTGCTCGCCTCGGCCAACCGGGACGAGCGCGAATACCCGCAGCCCGACGAGTTCATCTGGAACCGGGCCATCGGCCGCTCGCTGGCGTTCGGCCGCGGGCAGCATTTCTGCCTGGGCTACCACCTGGCCCGCCTGGAAGTGTCGATCCTGGTGACCGAATGGCTGCGGCGCGTGCCGGACTACCGCATCATCGACGAGGCGGCGTTCCGCCCGCCGTCCAGCTTCCAGTGGGGCTGGAGCCGGTTGCCGGTGGAGGTGTGACATGTGGTCCTACCGGATCGTCGCGCCCTACCAATTCGAACGGAACTCGATCGACGACAAGACACCTGACTGCCTGACCGACGGCCAAGTATTGCTGCGGTTCCTGGCCGCCGGTGTCTGCGGCAGTGACATGCCGGCCTTTCGCGGTGTTCGCGGGGTACTGCCCGGCGACGACGGGCGCAGTGGCGCCGAGAAGGACGGCTTTCCGATCCACGAAGTCGTCGGCGAAGTGCTCGCCAGCCGGCACAACCGACACCAGCCCGGCGATCGGGTGGTGGGCTGGGCGTCCGGCTTCGACGGCCTGATGGAGCGGGTCGTCACCGACGGCAACCAGGTGACGTCGTACGACCCGACGCTGAACCCGGCGCAGGCCGTCGGGCTGCAACCGCTGGCCTGCGTGCTGTATGCGATCGAGCAACTGCCCGACCTCAGCGGTCGCCACGTCGGCGTGATCGGGCAGGGCTCGATCGGGCTGCTGTTCTCGGCCGCGGCCAAAGCCGCGGGTGCGCGCCAGGTCACCGGCGTCGACCCGGTGGACCGGGCCGGGATCGCAACGACGTTCGGCACCGACACCTACGTGCGGGCCACCAGCGACCGCTGGGTCAGCCATCTCGACCGCCATGACCGGCCGGATGTCGTGATCGAAACCGTGGGCCATCAGGTGGCCACCCTGAATCACGCGATCGAAGCCGCCGCGCCCGGCGGCACGGTGTTCTACTTCGGCGTGCCCGACGACGACAGCTACCCGATCAGCATGCGCACCATGCTGCGTCGCAATCTGACACTCAAATCCGGTGTGGCGCTTGATCGTCCACGGATGCTCGAACTTGCCAACAAATTCGCCGCCGAACACCCTGGTCTGCTGGCCGACTATTCCACTCACACCTTCGGCATCGACAACGTCCAGGGTGCTTTTGAGTTGGCTGCCCGCCCCGATCCGGCGCGCGGCAAGATCGCGATCGTGGCGTCGTGACCGCCAGTCATCTGACGCGGGCACTCGCCTCGGGGGAACCGGTGTGGGGCGGCTGGATCACCGGACCGACCGCCATCGGGCCGGAGGAATTCGCGCGGGCCGGATACGACTACGTCGGCTTCGACGCGCAGCACGGCTACATCGACGACGCCGACATCGCGAACATGTTGCGCCGCATCGAACACGTACCCATTGGAACCGCGGTGCGACTGCCCAACGCCGATGCGGCGCCCATCGGTCGGGTGCTCGACGCCGGAGCCGACGCCATCATCGTCGCGATGATCGAGTCGGCCGGCCAGGCGGCTGCAGCGGTGGCCGCGACCCGCTACCCGCCTGCCGGCGCGCGCAGCTTCGGACCGCTGCGGGCCAGCCTCGGCGCCGATACCGCCGCGCTGGAGGCACGGGTCAGCGTGTTCGCGATGATCGAAACCGCCGCGGCCCTGGCCGATGTCGACGCGATCTGCGCGGTACCCGGGCTGGCCGGAATCTACGTCGGCCCGGCGGATCTGGCGATCTCGATGGGTGTTGACGCCGTCTTCGCCACCACCGACCCGGACGTACGGGCGGCCATCAGCGCGATCCATGCGGCCGCGTCGGCCGCCGGACTGGTGTCGGCCATCCACGCCGGCAACGGTAAAGTCGGACATACCATGGCGCAGATAGGTTTTCGCATGATCACCCTCGCCTCCGAAACGCAGGCCCTACGGCGCGGCGCTGCTGCGGGCCTCGAAGAAGCGCGGGGTGAGCGATGACCGGTCGGGTAGCGCTGGTCACCGGGGCGGCCCGCGGGCAGGGTTGGGCCATCACCCAACGGCTACGCGCCGACGGATATTCGGTGGCCGCGTGCGACGTCAGCGCGGCCGAGTTGCGCGCCGCGGTCGACGGCTTGGGCGATGACGCGGTGATCGCGATACCGCTCGACGTGACGCTGGAGTGGGAATGGCAGCAGGCCGTCGCGACGATCGTCGACCGGTTCGGATCGCTGAGCACCCTGGTCAACAACGCGGGCCTGCTACACCGTGCCTCGATCGCCGAAGAATCGCTTGATGGCTTTGAAAAGTCTTGGCGGGTCAATTGTTTGGGCGCCTTCATCGGTATCCAAGCGGTGCTCGAGCAGCTGCGCTCAGCCGAGGGTGCGGCCATCGTCAACACCTGCAGCACCGGTGCGATGCGGCCGTTCCCGAACCACATCGCCTACGGCTCGGCGAAATGGGCGCTACGCGGACTGACCCAGGCGGCCGCCGGAGAACTCGCGCCCGCCGGGATTCGCGTCAACGCGGTGTTTCCGGGTCCAATCGCGACACCGATGCTGGATGCGGACACCCAGGCGCGGTTGACGGCAGCGTCGGCGTTTGGCCGCATTGGTCGACCGTCTGAGGTTGCCGATGCAATCGCGTTCCTGGTGTCGGAGAGGGCGTCGTTCATCACCGGCTCGGAACTGGTCATCGACGGCGGCCAATGCCTCAAAATCGAGTAGCGGCCGGCACTCGGTGACAGCCGAGCGCCTCGACCCGGTGCTGCGCGCCGTCGCGACGACCCGCACCGACCTCTCACGCGTCGGCCCGGTCCGCGTTGGACTGAACGAACGTCGCCACGCGGCGCTCGACAGCACCGACGCCATCGGGGTATCGATCAGCGATGCGACCGCGTCCGGCGTAGCTGTGCGCATCTACCGCGGCGCACCGGCACCGGCGCCCGTCGTGATCTATTGTCACGCAGGCGCATTCGTGCTCGGAAACCTGGACACCGACCACCGCCAATGTGTCGAGTTGGCCCGCCGCGCACAGTGCTTGGTGGTCGCAGTGGATTACCGGCTGGCCCCCGAACACCCGTATCCGGCCGCACTCGAGGACGCTGTCGCGGTGCTGAAGTGGGTGGTCGCGCAGGCCGGCGAGCTCGGCGTCGACACCTCGCACATCGCGGTGGCCGGCAGTAGTGCCGGCGGCGCATTGGCGGCCTGCCTTGCCCAGCGGTCCGCTGACGGGTCACTGCCGGCCGTGGTGTTCCAACTGCTGCACCAGCCGGTGCTCGACGACCGGGTCACGGGATCCAAGACGGAGTTCGATGCCGCACCGGCGTTCGATGGGCCTGCCGCCGAACTGATGTGGCGCTACTACCTGGGGGCGGCCGAGCCGTCGGCCGACTCTGTGCCGGCCCGACGGAATCAATTGCGCGGGCTGCCGGCAGCATTCATCACCTGCTCGGACATCGACCCGCTCCGCGACGAAGCGCTCGACTACGCAGTGCAGTTGCTACGCGACAGGGTCGCCGCCGAACTGCACGTCTTCGCCGGCACCTGTCATGGATTCGACTCGCTGTTACCGGACTGGGAAGTCTCCCAGCAGCTGTTCGCGCTACAAGGTCGTGCGCTGAGGCGAGCGTTCCACGGGGCGTGAGGCGCCGAGTGTGAAAGATACGACGAGCCTAAGGCCGATGCGGCGCAGTCGGATTCACACTCGGTGAGATATCAGAACGAGATCAGCTGACGCACGGCACGACCGTCGGCGAGTTGATCCATCGCGGAGTTGATGTCGTTCAAGTCGATCGTCGAGGACACCAGCGACTCCACCGGTAACCGGCCCGAACGCCACAGCTCCACGAACTGCGGGATGTCGCGGTCCGGCACCGCGGACCCCAGGTAGCTGCCGATCAGCGACCGGCCTTCGGCCACAAAACCCAACGGCGATACACTGATCCGCGCGTCCGGCCGGGGCAGGCCGACAGTGACGGTCCGGCCGCCCGGGGCGGTGAGCGCGATGGAGGTCTCCAGCGCGGCGGGATGACCGGCAGCCTCGACCACCACGGCCGCCTTCACGCCGGCGTCGATCGCCTCTTGCGGGGTGTAGACCTCGTGAGCTCCGAGAGTGCTTGCACCGCCCAGCTTTTCGGGAAGCTGGTCGACGCCGATCACGTGGACGCCCGCATAGGACAGCGCGGTCATCACCGCGGCCATGCCGACACCACCGAGGCCGACGACGGCGACCGTCTGCCCCGGCGCGGGCTTGCCGACGTTGAGCACCGCGCCACCGCCGGTCAGCATCGCGCACCCCAGCAGTGCGGCAACCGGGGGAGGGACGTCGTCGGGCACCGGGACGACGCTCGCGCGATTGATCACCGCGTGCGTTGCGAAGCCGGAGACCCCCAAGTGATGGAAGACCAAGGCGGCACCGCGACTCAGCCGCATCCCGCCGCCCAGCAGCGTCCCGTCGTTGTTGGCCGCGCTGCCCGGTTTGCAGGGCGTCAGCCCGTCGGTCACGCACGCCGTGCAGTGACCGCAACGCGGCAGGAATGTCATCACCACCCGCTGGCCGACGGCCACGTCGTTGACGCCGTCGCCGACCCGCTCGATGATCCCGGCCGCCTCGTGCCCGAGCAGCATCGGCGTCGGCCGCACCCGGTTGCCGTCCACCACAGACAAGTCCGAGTGGCAGACGCCCGCGGCCTCGATGCGCACCAGCAGCTCGTCGGCAGCGGGCGGAGCCAGCGCGATCTCGGTGACGGTGATGGGCCGGGACTGCGCATACGGCCGAGGCGATCCGATCTGCTCCAGCACGGCACCCCGGATTTTCAGCATGGTCGAATACAACCATGAGCTCGATTCCGCCCGCACCCGAAGGGCTCACCGGCCGCGACTTCCCGGTGCACTGGCCGGTGCTGACCCGGTGGGCCGACAACGACATGTTCGGCCACCTCAATAACTCGGTGTACTACCAGCTTTTCGACACCGCGATCAACGGCTGGATCGGCACGAACGTTGCGCTCGACCCGGTGACGGCGTCGGCGCAGGGCATCGTCGCCGAGTCAGGTTGCCGCTATTTCTCGGAATTGCACTTCCCGGAACGGCTTGTCGTCGGCGTGGCCGTGACCCGGCTCGGCAACAGCAGCGTGACGTATCGGCTCGGGGTATTTCGGGCCGGCGGTGGACCTGCCGACGCGGAGGACACGGCGCCCCAAGCCGTCGCCGCGGTCGGCCACTGGGTGCACGTGTACATCGACAAGACCACTCGCCGGCCGACGCCCATTCCCGACGACATCCGCGCGCTGCTGTCGATGGCCTGCGTGAGCTGACCCTCGAGGCGTTCTCGTTATGCTCGGCGAATGCCTTTCGTCAGCAAGACCGTTGAGGTTTACGCCAACGCCGACACAATCCTGGCCATCGTGGCCGACTTCGAGTCCTACCCCGATTGGAACGACGGAGTCGAGGGCCTGTGGGTGCTGGCCCGCTACGACGACGGGCGCCCCAGCCAGCTGCGTCTCGATGCAAAGTTCGAATCCATCGAGGACAGCTTGATCCAGGCCGTCTACTACCCGAGCCCGACTCAGATCCAGACTGTGCTGCAGCAAGGCAACCTGTTCAAAAAGCAGGAGCAGTTGTTCAGCGTGGTCGACACCGGCCTGTCGTCGCTGCTGACTGTGGACCTCGATGTGGAGCCGTCGTTGCCGATTCCGGCGCCGATGGTGAAGCAACTGGCCGGCAACGTGCTGGACTACCTCGCCGAGAACCTCAAGAAGCGCGCCGAGGATCTGGCGACCAAAGCGTCCGGCGCCTAGTCCCAGATCCCGCTGCTGGCCAACCGCTCGGTGAGCCGACGCGCCCCGTCGTTGAAACCCCAGTCGGTGTGCTCCACGACCGCGGCGGTGTCCCGGCGGCGCAGCGCCGAGACCACCTCCCGGTGGTTACGCACCGCGGCAGTGCCCCACTCCGGATCGGTGGCGTAGACCATCAACGGCATGTACCGGGCCACGTGCAGCAGAAACCACGCCAGCTTGATCCGCCCGGTGCAGCGGTTGAAGGTGCGGTGAAATGCGAACTCCGTCGTCGCGATCGCTTCGACGTCCCCGGCGGTGACCGCGGCGGCAAGACTATCGGTGAGGTGTTCGAGGTCGTCGATCTCGGTCGCGGTGATGCGCTGGGCCGCCGAGGTGGCAAGCTCCCTGGCGATGGTCGCCTGCACCCAGAAGATGTCGTCGACGTCCTGGCGACTCAGCGGCAACACCACATGCCCGCGGTGGGGTTCGAGTTGCACCATTCCTTCGCCGCGCAGCTTCAGCAGCGCCTCGCGCACCGGCGTCACGCTGACGCCGAGTTTGGCAGCGGTCTCGTCGAGCCGGATGAACGTTCCCGGCCGCAGCGCGCCCGACATGATGGCGGCCCGCAAATGGCCCGCGACCTCATCAGACAGCTGGGCACGGCGCAGCGGAAGCCGCGTTGCGGCGAGCGCGCTCACCGAACTCATCGGGGTTGTCAACGTGGCACCAAGACCATAGTGTGACCCAGACAACACCAGATTTTATCAAATATCAACTTAAGCAGACGGCTTACCAGGAAGGACAGCGACGAGTTGACCGCGCAGTTGACCGGCCACGGCGCCCAGAGCACCCACCACTCCGTGAGCGACCGTTCCGAGCAGCCGTACCTGGCGCGACGACAGAATTGGGTCAACCAACTCGAGCGGCACGCGTTCATGCAACCGCGCGCGACCGCGTTGAGGTTCACGGGCAAAACCCTCACGTGGGCCGATCTTCGCGAACGGGTCGCCAGGCTCGCCGGAGCACTGAGTCGTCGCGGGGTCGCCAACGGCGACCGGGTGATGATCCTGATGCTGAACCGAACCGAGTTCGTCGAGTCAGTCTTGGCGGCCAACTTGATCGGAGCCATCGCCGTCCCGGTCAATTTCCGGCTCACGCCGCCGGAGATCACCTTCCTGGTCGAGGACTGCGATGCGCGGCTGATGATCACCGAATCGGTGCTGGCGCCGGTGGCCTCGGCCGTCCGCGGCGTCACATCGGTGCTGGGCACCATCGTGGTGGCCGGCGGTTCGGCCGACGAAGGCCTGCTGGCCTACGAGGATCTGGTAGCCGAGTCAGGCGATCCGGCCACGCCGGCTGACATTCCCAACGACTCGCCGGCACTCATCATGTACACCTCCGGCACCACCGGCCGGCCCAAGGGCGCGGTGCTGACCCACACCAACCTGACCTGTCAGACCACGGCCAACCTCTACACCCACGGCTTCGCGGCCGACGACGTCGGATTCATCGGTGTGCCGTTCTTCCACATCGCCGGCATCGGCAACCTGCTGACCGGAATGCTGATGGGCCTGCCCACCGTGATCCATCCGCTCGGCGCCTTCGATCCCGGTCACCTGCTCGACGTGCTTTCCGCAGAAAAGGTCACCGGGATTTTCCTGGTCCCCGCCCAGTGGCAGGCGGTTTGTGCTGCGCAGCAAGCGAAACCGCGTGATGTGAAGCTGCGGGTGATTTCCTGGGGTGCCGCGCCGGCGTCCGATACCCTGCTGCGTCAGATGTCGGAAACCTTTCCGGGTTCACAGATCCTGGCCGCCTTCGGCCAGACCGAGATGTCCCCGGTGACCTGCATGCTGCTCGGCGACGACGCGCTGCGAAAGCTCGGCTCGGTGGGCAAGGTGATTCCGACCGTGGCGGCCCGCGTAGTCGACGAGGAGATGAACGACGTGCCAACCGGCGTAGTCGGTGAAATCGTCTATCGCGCACCTACATTGATGAGCGGCTACTGGAACAATCCCGAGGCCACGGCGGAGGCGTTCCACGGCGGCTGGTTCCATTCCGGCGACCTGGTCCGGATGGACGACGAAGGTTACGTCTGGGTGGTCGACCGCAAAAAGGACATGATCATCTCCGGCGGAGAGAACATTTACTGTGCGGAAGTCGAGAACGTCTTGGCCAGTCATCCCGCAATCGTGGAGGTCGCGGTGATCGGTCGGCCGCACGAAAAATGGGGTGAAGTTCCAGTCGCGGTCGTGGCAGTCACCGAGGCCAGATTACGCATCGAGGACCTCGACGATTTCCTCGCCGAGCGACTCGCCCGGTACAAGCATCCGAAGGGGCTGAAGATCGTCGACGCGCTTCCGCGCAACCCCGCGGGCAAGGTGCTCAAGACCGAATTGCGGGCGCGGTACGGTACCGCGGCTGCCGCTCAAAGCGGTTCCCCATCAACGGATCCCGGACCGGGCGAATCAAGCTGACATAACGGAAAACCCGCAGGTCATATTGACGAAAGGCTAATAACGCCGATGCCATGCACGCCCCCGAGCCCATCGGGTACAGTCCTGTGGTCCGCCTTACTACCTACCAGTAGTGAGACGCGGATCACACACCTGGAAACGGGGCAAGGAGGAGCTGTGCGAGACTGTTCGCCGCTCCCCCGTAAGGCGCAGGGTTGCATCGGGAGGGGGTGCCAGTGACCACGACGCAGCCGCGCGTCACTGATTACATTCGTGATCAGGTTGGCCCACCGCTGGTACTCATCGGCGGTTTCTTCCGGATGTGTGTGCTCACTGGAAAGGCGTTGTTCCGCCCGCCTTTCCAGTGGAGAGAATTCATCATCCAGTGTTGGTTCATCCTGCGAGTAGCGATTCTGCCAACCATGGCGATCTCGGTGCCGATCACCGCGCTGTTCATCTTCACGTTCAACATCCTGCTGATCCAGGTGGGCGCCGCCGACCTTTCCGGCGCCGGTGCGGGTATCGCCGTCATCACCCAGATCGGTCCGCTCAACACCGTGCTGGTCATCGCCGGAGCGGCGTCGACCGCCATCTGCGCAGACCTGGGGGCGCGCACCATTCGCGAAGAGATCGACGCGATGGAGGTGCTCGGCATCGACCCGATCCACCGGCTGGTCGTGCCTCGGGTATTGGCCTGTTCCTTGGTCGGGATGCTGCTCAACGCGTTGGTCAGCATGGTCGGGATCGTCGGTGGGTTCGTCTTCGGTGTCTACCTCCAACATGTGTCGGCCGGGGCCTACCTGGCGACGCTGACCCAGCTCACCGGACTGCCGGAAGTCGTGATCGCGACGATCAAGGCGTTGTCGTTCGGAATGATCGCCGGACTGGTCGGCTGCTACCGCGGGCTGACGGTGAGCGGTGGTTCCAAAGGCCTGGGCACCGCCGTCAACGAGACCGTGGTGCTGTGCGTGGTTGCGCTGTTCGCGGTCAACGTGGTGCTGACCACCATCGGTGTGCGATTCGGAACGGGACGCTGACATGTCGACTGTCCAGGTAATTCGCGCCCGCTTCCCGCGGCTGTCCGGCGACATACGTCGCTTCGGAGAGACAGCGACCAAGCCGCTCGACGAAGCTGGAAAGCTTGGCTGGTTCACGATTATCGGTGTCCGCGACATGGCGTGGGCGCTGACCCGGTACCGCAAGGAGATCCTGCGACTGATCGCCGAGGTCGGCATGGGCACCGGCGCCATGGCCGTGATCGGCGGCACCGCAGTGATCATCGGTTTCGTGACGCTTTCGGCCGGTTCACTGGTCGCCATCCAGGGTCTGGCGTCGCTGGGCCATGTCGGACTCGAGACGCTGCTCGGATTCGTCTCCGCATTCATCAACGTGCGCCTGGTTGCCCCGATCGTCACCGGCATCGCGCTGGCAGCCACGGTCGGCGCCGGCGCGACCGCCGAACTGGGCGCCATGCGGATCAGCGAGGAGATCGACGCGCTCGAGGTGATGGGCGTCAAATCCAATGCGTATCTGGTGTCGACCCGGATGCTGGCCGGGCTGGTGGTAATCATCCCGCTCTATTCCGTGGGCTTGATCCTGTCCTTCCTGTCGCCGCAGATCGTCACGACATTCCTATATGGCCAGACATCCGGTACATACGACCACTACTTCCGGACGTTCCTGCGCCCCGACGACGTGTTCTGGTCGTTCGTCGACGTCATCATCATCGCCGCGGTGGTGATGCTCTCGCACTGCTACTACGGCTACAACGCCAGCGGTGGTCCGGTCGGGGTCGGTGAGGCAGTCGGTCGGTCGATGCGTTTCTCACTGGTTGCCTCCCCTGTCGTCATCCTGCTGGCCGAAATGGCGCTCTACGGCGTCAATCCCAACTTCAACTTCACGGTGTAGGGGGGGCAGTGACGCATCCACGCGGGAAAATCAACAAGGCGCCGTTCCAACCCTTCCGGGTCGCCGGCATCATCGTCTTTCTCATTGCCGCGCTCGTGCTGTGGCTGGTCTTCCTGCAGTACAGCGGCGACTTCGTCGACAAGACCAAGCTGACCATGCTGTCCGACCGGGCCGGCCTGGTGATGGACCCCGGTTCGAAGGTCACCTATAACGGCGTGCAGGTCGGCCGGGTCGCCGACATCGACGAGGTTCAGCACGACGGCAAGCCCGCGGCCAAGTTCACCCTGGACGTCTATCCCAAGTACCTGCACCTGATTCCGGCGAACGTGGACGCAAAAATCGTGGCCACCACGGTGTTCGGTGAGAAGTATGTGTCCTTGACCGCACCGAAAAACCCCCTGCCGCAACGGATCACGGCAAAGAACGTGATCGATGTCCGGTCGGTGACGACGGAGATCAACACGCTGTTTCAGACCATCACCTCGATCGCCGAAAAAGTAGACCCGGTCAAGGTCAACCTGACGCTGAGCGCGGCGGCGCAGGCGTTGAGCGGGTTGGGTGACAAGTTCGGGCAGTCGATCATCAACGGCAGCGCCGCACTGGATGAGGTCAATCCGCGGATGCCGATCATCCGCCACGACATTCAACAACTGGCCACGGTGGGTGACACCTTCGCCAATGCCGCACCGGATCTGTTCGACTTTCTCAACAACGCGGTGAAAACGGCACACACCCTCAACGCTCATCAGAAAGACCTGGACGCGGCCCTGTTGGCCGCGATCGGTTTTGGCAATTCCGGCGCCGACCTCTTCAACCGCGGCGGCCCGTATCTGGCACGTGCGGCCAAGGATCTGGTGCCGTCAGCCCAATTACTGGACACTTACAGCCCTGAGCTGTACTGCACAGTCCGCAATCTGCACGACATCGAACCGAAAGTCGCCGCCTTTACCGGCGGGAGTAACGGCTACTCGCTGCGAAGCAACACCACAGTGCTCTCCGGGCTGGGGCTGGCGCTGAGTCCGCCGGGGCTCGGCCTCACGCTCGCTTCCGGGGGGTTGCTCGGGCTGGCCGGCCTGATCGGTGGAGCGCCTAACCCGTACACGTACCCGGAGAATTTGCCGCGGATCAACGCTCATGGCGGCCCTGGCGGCGCGCCGGGTTGCTGGCAGACAATCACCCGTGATCTCTGGCCCGCGCCCTTCCTGGTGATGGACACTGGCTCCAGCGAAGCGCCGTACAACCATGTCGATGTCGGTTCCCCGTACGCAGCCGAGTACGTCTGGGGCCGCCAAGTGGGGGATAACACGATCAACCCATGAAAATGACCGGAACCCTCGTCAAACTCGGCATCGTCTCGCTGGTGTTGATCTTCTTCACCGCGCTGATCACCGTCGTGTTCGGTCAGATGCGCTTTGACCGGACCACCACCTACACCGCGGAGTTCAACAACGTCAGCGGACTCCGCTCGGGCCAATTCGTTCGGGCCTCGGGCGTGGAGATCGGCAAGGTCAAAGACATCGAGCTTCTTGATGGTGGCCACCGGGTGCGGGTCGAGTTCAACGTCGACCATTCCGTCCCGCTGTATCAGTCGACCACTGCCCAGGTGCGCTACCTCAACCTGATCGGCGACCGCTACCTCGAGCTCAAGCGCGGCGACGGCGAAGGTGGCGACCGGGTGCTTCCGGCGCATGGGTTCATTCCGCTGTCGCACACCTCTCCGGCGCTAGACCTGGACGCGCTGATCGGCGGTTTCAAGCCGTTGTTCCGGGCGCTCGATCCCGAGAAAGTGAACAACATCGCGACCTCGATCATCACCGTCTTCCAGGGACAGGGCGGCACCATCAACGACATCCTCGACCAGACGGCGGAACTGACGTCCCACATCGCCGAGCGTGACGAGGCGATCGGCGAGGTGGTCAAAAATCTCAACATCGTGCTGGACACCACGGTCAAGCACCGCAAAGACTTCGACGCGACCGTCGACAATTTCGAGAAGCTGATCAGCGGCCTGAGCGACCACTCCGAGTCACTGGCTGCCGATACGGCGAACATCAGTAACGCGGCCGGGACCGTCGGCGACCTCTTGGCCGACAACCGGACCCTGCTGCACAAGACACTGAACTACCTCGAGCCCATCCAGCAGCCGATCATCGACCAGCGTGACCTCTACGACGATCAAATCCGTCGTACACCCCCCGGCATCAACACGGTAGGCCGCGCCTTCAGCTCCGGCGACTTCATCAGCTTCTATCTCTGCGATCTCGTATTGAAGACCAACGGACTACAAGCCGGCGGCCCGGTTCGCACGGTCAAGATCTGGGACCAGCCGACGGGTAGGTGCACGCCGCAATGAGAACGCTGGAACCCGCCAACCGGAAGCGGATCGGCTTGATGGGCCTGATCGTGACGGTGATGGTCGTCGGTGTCGGCCAGACCCTGACCAGCACCCCGCAGTTGTTCGCAGAACCCGTCTATTACGGTCTGTTCACCGATTCGGGACAGCTCAACAAGGGCGACAAGGTGCGCATCGCCGGCGTCGACGTCGGCGACGTCGAGTCGATCAACATCGACGGCGACCACATCGTGATGAAGTTCTCGACCGGCGGTAACACAATCGGTACCGACAGCCGGCTGGCAATCAAGACCGACACCATCCTCGGTAAGAAGGTGCTCGAAATCGAGCCGCGGGGCAACCAGACGTTACAGGCCGGCGCCACCCTGCCGCTGGGGCAAAGCACCACCCCCTACCAGATCTACGACGCGTTCTTCGACGTCACCAAGGCCGCTGCCGGCTGGAACATCGACACCGTCAAAGAGTCGCTGCACGTCCTGTCCGAGACCATCGATCAGACCTACCCGCATATCAGCGCAGCGCTGGACGGGGTGGCCAAGTTCTCCGACACCATCGGCAAGCGCGACGAGCAGATCACGCATCTACTAGCGCAGGCCAATCAGCTCGCCAGCGTCCTGGGTGATCGAAGCGGGCAGATCGACCGGCTATTCGTCAACGGCAATACGCTGCTGGCCGCGCTCAATCAGCGCAGTCGGGCGATCAGCGCCTTGCTGAGCAACGTTGCCACGTTCTCCGCGCAGGTGCAGAACCTCGTCAACGACAACACCCCGACCCTCAACCAGGTTTTGGAGCAGCTGCGGATCGTCAGCGACCTTCTGGCGGCACGCAAGGACGACCTGGCTAAGACGCTCACAAATGGGAGCAAGAACATCGCGGCCCTGAACGAGGCTGTTGCGTCGGGACCGTACTTCAAGGTATCGCTGGCCAACCTGTTGCCGTTCTTCATCTTGCAGCCCTTTGTGGATGCGGCGTTCAAAAAGCGTGGTATCGACCCGGAGAACTTCTACCGCAGTGCCGGGTTGCCGTCGTTCCGGTTCCCCGACCCGAACGGCACGCGGTTCCCCAACGGTGCGCCGCCGCCTGCGCCGCCAGTGTTGGAAGGCACTCCGGATCATCCGTACCCGGCGGTGGCGCCCGGATCGCCGTGCTCCTACACACCGCCCCTGGATTTGTTGCCGCGCCCAGGCAACCCGTTGCCGTGTGCGGGTGTGGATCAAAACCTCGGGCCGTTCGGGCCGAACGGGCCGTATCCGGCATTGCCCAATGTGGCGTCGTCGCCGCCGAACCCCAACGGCTTGCCCCCGACCCCGGGAATACCGATCGCCGGGCGGCCCGGGCAGGTGCAACCCGATCTGCCGGGCACCCCGGTGCCGATCGCACCCGGACCGCCAGGGAGTCGCACCGAGCCACTAGGACCGCTACCCGGCCCAGCTCCGGCGAATCCCGGGGCGGCACCACCACCTGGACCGTTGCCCCCCGGGCCGCCCGCGCCACCGGGGCCCGGTCCGCAGGTGCCGGCACCGTTCATCGGTAACACAGGTGGAGCCGGTGGCAGCGGTGCCCAAGGAGGTAGCCAGAATTGAGCACTATCTTTAACGTCCGCAATATCCGGCTGCCGAAGGTGTCACGGGCCTCCCTGATCATCGGTTCGCTCGCGATTGTGGCGGCGCTGGTCTTGGCCTACCTCGGCGTCCAGCTTTATAAGAAGCTGACGAACAACACTGTGGTGGCCTATTTCCCGGCGGCCAACGCCCTGTACAACGGCGACCGAGTAGAGATCATGGGTGTCAAGGTCGGCGCGATCGACAAGGTCGAGCCGGCCGGCGACAAGATGAAGGTGACCTTCCACTACGCCAACAAGTACAAGGTGCCAGCCAACGCGCAGGCGGCGATCCTGAACCCGACGCTGGTGGCCTCGCGCCTGATCCAGCTGGAACCGGTGTACAAGGGTGGGCCCGTGCTCGCCGACAACGCGGTGATCCCGGAAGAGCGCACCCAGGTGCCGACCGAGTACGACGAGCTGCGCAACGCCGTCACCAACATCATCTCCAAGCTGGGGCCGACCAAGGAGCAGCCCAAGGGCCCGTTCGGTGAGGTCATCGACTCCTTCGCCGACGGGCTGGCCGGCAAGGGCAAGCAGCTCAACACCACCTTCAACGACTTGTCCCGAGCGCTTACCGCCCTCAACCAAGGACGAGGTGACTTCTTCGCGGTGGTACGCAGTCTGGCGCTGTTCGTGAACGCGCTCCACGCGGACGATCAGAAGTTCGTGGCCCTGAACAGGAACATAGCTCAGTTCACCAACAGCCTGACCGGCTCCGACCGGGACCTGGCCAATGCGCTCCAACAGACTCAGGGTCTGCTCGAGGCGACGCGCCCGTTCTTTGAGAAGAACCGGGAGGTATTCGCCCACGACATCCAGAACCTCGCCGACACCACCAACACGCTGGTCCAACCCGAGCCGCTGGACGGTTTGGAAACCCTGCTGCACGTCCTACCGACCGCGGGAGCGAATGCCCTCTCGATTTACCATCCGGCGCAGGGTGCCATTATCGGCCAACCCATTTCACTGCTCGGCGCTCAGGGCACCGCGAACCCTATGCAGTTGATCTGCAGCGCCATCCAGGCCGGCAGCCGGCTGGGCTACCAGGAATCCTCCGAGCTCTGTGCGCAGTACCTGGCACCGATTCTGGATGCGGTCAAGTTCAACTACCCGCCGTTCGGATTGAACCTGTTCAGCACCGCCGCGACGTTGCCGAAGGAAATCGCCTACTCCGAAGACCGGCTGCATCCGCCGAACGGCTACAAGGACACCACGGTGCCCGGTATCTGGGTTCCCGACACACCAACGTCACACCGCAACACGCAGCACGGCTGGATCACCGCACCCGGCATGCAGGGCGTCAAGGTCGGACCGATCACGGCGGGCTTGCTGACCCCTGAATCGCTTGCCGAACTCATGGGCGGCCCCGACATCGCGCCGGTGCAGTCCACCCTGCAGACCCCGCCGGGCTACCCGAACGCCTACAACGAGGAGCCCGGTCCGGCACCGTTCATCGGGGTGCCTGGCAACCCCGCGCCCATACCACCGCCACCACCGGGACCCGAGGTGATTCCCGGTCCGGTCGCACCCGTGCCGGCGCCGGGACCGTCGCCGCTGGCAGGACAGCTTCCCGGACCCCCGCTGCCCGCTGAGGCGGCATCCGCACCAGGAGGCGGCCAGTGAACAACGTGATTAGTCAGGCTCGGCACCGGGGCTGGCAAAGTCTGGTGCTGTTGGTCACCGCGATGGTGTTGAGCTCGTGCGGCTGGCACGGCGTCTCGAACGTCTCGCTGCCCGGCGGTCCGGGCGACAGCACCGGGGCCTACACCGTCTACGTGCAGATGCCGGACACCCTGGCCATCGACGGCAACAGTAAAGTCATGGTGGCCGACGTCTTCGTCGGCTCGATCCGCAAGATCGAGCTCAGAACCCCGGATTTCGAGATCAACGGCCATCGTGCCAAGAACTGGGTAGCCACGCTGACGCTGGGGTTGCAAAAGAACGTCAAGCTGCCGAAAAACGCCACCGCCAAGATCGGGCAGACCAGCCTGCT
The DNA here is from genome assembly GCF_965277065.1 of Mycobacterium sp. Taxonomy (GTDB): domain Bacteria; phylum Actinomycetota; class Actinomycetes; order Mycobacteriales; family Mycobacteriaceae; genus Mycobacterium. The sequence goes on along the minus strand of NZ_CBDIBT010000019.1, from coordinate 1,458,011 downwards.
GGGCTCGCAGCACATCGAGTTGGCCCCACCGGCCGACCCGTCATCGCAAATGCTGAAAAACGGCGACACCATCCCGCTGAAGAACTCCTCGGCCTTTCCCAGTACCGAGCAGACGTTGGCCAGTCTTGCGATGATCGTGCGCGGCGGCGGACTCCCGAATCTCGAAGTCCTGCAGAACGAGGTCAGCAAGATTCTGGCCGGCCGCGGCCCGCAGATCCGCGCGTTCCTCGGCAAACTGGACACCTTCACCCGTCAGCTCAACGAGCAGCGCGACGACATCACCCACGCCATCGACTCGACCAACCGGCTGTTGGCCGTCGCGGCCAACCGGTCCGATGTCCTGGATCGCGTGCTCACCGAATTCCCGCCGCTGATCAAGTTTTTGGCGAACAAGGACTATCAAAAGCATTTGATCGACGCTATCGATTCGGTGGGCCGGCTCAGCCAAGCCGCCGCCCAGTACCTGGGCGAGACGCGAGGCCCGCTGCATCAGGACCTGCAGTTGCTCCAGTGCCCGCTGAAGCAGCTGGGGCGCGCTTCGCCTGATCTGCTCGGTGCGCTGAAGTTGGTTTTCACCCTTCCGTTTGACGTCGACACCGCTCCGAAGCTGATCCGCGGCGACTTCATGAACTCCTCCCTGACGCTGGACACGACGTTGTCGTCGGTGGACAACTCGTTCCTCACCGGCACCGGGTTTTCCGGCGCCCTGCGGGCACTGGAGCAATCGTTTGGCCGTGATCCCGAGACGATGATTCCCGACGTGCGGTACACGCCGAACCCGAACGACGCGCCGGGTGGCCCACTGGTGGAGAGGGCGGACCGGCAATGCTGACTCGTTTAATTAGGCGCCAGCTGGTCATCTTCGGCATCTTGACCGCGGTGGCCCTGCTGGTATTGGGGATCTACTACCTGCGGATTCCGACATTGGTGGGCGTTGGTCAGTACCAGCTGAAGGCCGAACTGCCGGCATCCGGCGGCTTGTACCCGACAGCCAACGTGACCTATCGCGGTATCACCATCGGCAAGGTCACCTCCGTCGAGCCCACCGAGAAGGGCGCCGAGGCGGAGATGAGCATCGCCAGCAAATTCAAGATTCCGCTTGACGCGGTGGCGAACGTGCACTCGGTGTCCGCAGTCGGTGAGCAGTATCTGGACCTGGTGTCGGAGGGCAAAGCGCGCGGCGTCTTTTCGCCCGGGCAGACCATGACCAAAGGCACCGTGCCGAGTGAAATCGGACCGGCGTTGGACACTGCCAATCGCGGGTTGGCAGTGTTGCCGAAGGACAAGATCGGTAAGCTGCTGAACGAGACAGCCGACGCAGTGGGAGGCTTGGGTCCGGCGTTGCAGCGCCTGGTCGACTCCACCCAGGCGATCGTCGGCGACTTCAAGACCAACATCAACCAGGTCGATGACATCATTCAGAACTCCGCGCCGATCCTGGACAGCCAAGCCGTCTCGAGTAACGCTATCGAACGTTGGGCGCGCAACCTGAATATTCTGGCGGCCCAAACCGCGGAAAAAGACCAGAATCTGAACAGCATTTTGACCCAAGCGGCGCCGACCGCTGATCAGGTCGCCGCGACGTTCAAAGACGTCGGCGAATCGCTGCCGCAGACCCTGGCCAATCTCGAGATCGTGGTCGACATGCTCAAGCGCTACCACAGCGGTGTCGAGCAGACCCTGGTGATATTGCCGGAAGTCGGCTCGCTCACCCAGGCGATTTCCGCGCCGTACGAAAAGGACCACTTGGCCGCGCTGGACCTCTCACTGTCGATCAACCTGCCGCCGCCATGTTTCACCGGATTCGTTCCGGCATCGCAGTGGCGGTCGCCCGCGGATGTCAGTTTGGAGCCTTTGCCGGCGGGATCGTATTGCAAGATCCCACAAGACACTCCTTCCAACGTGGTGCGCGGAGTGCGCAACATTCCGTGTGCCGATGTCCCGGGAAAGCGTGCGGCGACGCCGAAAGAGTGCCGCAGCAACAAGCCGTACGAGCCGCTGGGCACCAACCCGTGGTACGGCGATCCCAACCAGATCCTGAACTGCCCGGCCCCCGCCGGGCGTTGCGATCAGGCGGTGAAACCGGGCTTCGTGATCCCGGCGCCGTCGATCAACAACGGACTGAATCCGCTCCCGGCCAATCGCCTGCCACCTGGCGGGCAGACGCCGCCGCCGAAAAGCGATCCGTTGCAGCGACCGGGCTCGGGCGCTGTCCAGTGCAACGGTCAGCAACCCAACCCCTGCATCTACACTCCAGGCGGACCTCCAGCAGCCGTCTATAGTCCGATGAGTGGCGATGTGACGGGCCCCGACGGTTCTAAATACTCCGTCAATAACTCACGCAACACAGGAGATGACGGATGGAAGGAGATGCTGGCGCCAGCCGGCTGACCCCGAACGACACGGATGAAGATCCCTCGCTTCCGGAGCTGACCGGCGAGGATACGGCTTCGGAGGTGACGGCCGAAGATTCGGCAGAATCCGACGACGCGGCCGAGCACGAGATCTCTGAGTCAGACGCCGAAAACTTAGCCGAGATTTCCGAAGGCGAGGATGACCCGCACGCTACCTCGCGTTTGGGCCGCCGCTGGTTCATCGGTATCGCAGCGACGTTGATGGTGCTCGCTGGTGGGCTGGCAGCTGGCGGTTACTTCGTTGCACTGCGCTCGCATTACGACAGCCAGGCCACCGCGCGTCGGGACGCCGCCGCGGTGGAAGCCGCGAAGGACTGCGTCGGGGCCACTCAGGCACCCGACATCGCGGCGATGGCCTCCAGTGCGCAGAAGATCGTCGAGTGTGGCGCCGGAGCCTTCCGGTCGCAGGCGATCTTGTACAGCGGCCTACTTGTCGAGGCCTATCAGGCCGCGAACGCCCACGTCCAGGTGTCCGACCTGCGCGCGGCGGTCGAACGCAACAACCCCGACGGTTCCGTCGAGATTCTGGTGCCGTTGCGGGTGAAGGTCTCCAACAGCGAGAGCGAGAACCAGGAAGCGGGTTACCGCTTGCGGGTGACGATGGTGCTCGACGAGGGTAAGTACCGAATTTCCAAGCTCGACCAGGTGGCGAAGTGACGATGCTGGTCGAGGAGGCCAAAGGCACCCAAGCCGCAGTTGACGAGGCAACGCCGAACGGGTTGGTGCGCTGGCACATTCGCGCTGCTGCCCTAGCGGTCGACCTGGTGCCCGGAGTCGCCGTGGTGGTGACGATGGCGATGGTCTGGTTGGCGACGCCGCCGCAAACTATCTGGTGGTGGGCGTCGATTTCGGTCGTCGTCTTCGTGACTCTGATGACGATGGCCAACCGGGCGGTGCTGCCGGCGACCCTCGGGTGGAGCCTGGGTCGAGCGCTACTCGGTATCGAGGTCGTGCAGCAAGACGGAACGGCCGTCGGAGTCGGGCGATTGTCGCTGCGGGAACTCGCGCACCTGCTCGACACTCTCTCGGTCTTCGTGGGATGGCTGTGGCCGCTCTGGGATTCACGCCGGCGGACCTTCGCCGACCTGCTGCTGCGCACCGAAGTGCGCAGCGTGGCAGACGACCGGCGACCCGCAGACATTCGGCGGCACGCGGCGACCGTTGCCGGGGTGGCTGTGCTGCTGTGCGTCGCAGGCGCCGCGACCAGCACCTTCGCGATCTACCTGCCCGAGCGGGCCTCAGAGCAAACCAGCGACGCCATCAACGCCCAAGGTCCCAAGATTGTCACCGAAATGCTCACCTACGACCCGAAGTCGCTGCAACAGGACTTCGATCATGCCCGCTCGTTGACCACCGACAAGTATCGACCGGAGTTGGTCAAGCAGCAGGAGTCGGTGCTCAAGGGTCATCCGGCAGTCAATGAATATTGGGTGACCGACAGCACGGTGCTGTCGGCAACGGGAAATACCGCAACCATGCTGCTGTTTATGCAGGGCCACCGCGGCGGCGGTGACGAACAACGGTTCATCACCGCCACGGTTCGGGTTTCGTTCGTCAAGGGTAAAGCCGGCCAGTGGTTGGTCGAGAACCTGGACGTCGTAACCAAGCCCAAGCCGGCTCCGCCCAAGGCACCGGCTCCGCCGAACGCACCGGCTGCGCCAAAGGGGCAAAAGTGAGCCCTCGCAGACGGATTCAGCCCGGTGAAGAGCCGCTGCTGAAGGCGCCCAAGCCGACGCTGTGGTCGCGGTTGCCATGGCGACCGACGTTGCCGGAGCAGTGGTGGAAGCCGTCACAAACTTGGGCATTGCCCGCGGCGGTGGCCGGTGCCACGGTGCTCACCATGGGCGCCGTCACGACGTCGTCACTCGTTCTGGTCAATCAGCGCTCGCACCACCGGGACACCATGCGGGAAGTCGACGTGCTCGGCTACGTCAAGGCTTTCATGACGGGATTCACCACGCTGGACCCCTTTCATGCCAACGCCTATTTCGACCGGATAATGGCCAACGCGACCGGCGATTTCGCCAAGCAATATCACGACAAAGAGAACGAGATCCTGGTGCAGATCGCCCGGGCGGAGCCGACCAAGGGAACTGCACTCGCCGTCGGCGTGGAGCGCTGGAACGACGACGGCAGCGCCAATGTCATGGTGGCGACCGACGTTTCGTCGAAGACTCCTGACGGAAAGCAAAAAATCCAAACCACAAATCGTTGGGTGGTCACAGCTCAGCGGGAAGGTAACCAGTGGAAGATCAGCAGCCTGCAACAGGTGATCTGACCGACGAATCGGCCGCTGGCACCGCTGCCGCTGAGACCGAAGCCGCGCCTGTCGACGAGCCGACCGTTGCCGCGTCAGCTGCCGACGAGGCGGATGCCGACGAGGCCGACGTTGACGAGGCGGACGTTGACGACGAAAACGCTGACGGCGCAGCCGAAGACGCCGAGTCCGAGGGTGACGACACCGTCGTGCGGTTCCGCGTGCGCAAGCCGGCCACCAAGTGGTCGGTGATCGCGGCGGCCGTGGCGGCTGTTCTGTTCGTCGGCGCCGGCGGATTCGCCGGTGCGACCGTGCAGCCGTATCTGGCCGATCGAGCGACAGTGGCGACCAAGCTGAAAGTCGCGCGCACCGCCGCCAATGCGATCACGACGTTGTGGACCTACACCCCGGAGAACATCGACAAGCTGGCCGATCGGGCCTCGCAGTACCTCAGCGGTGACTTCCAGGCCGCCTATCGCAAGTACCTCGACGCGCTGGTCGCACCTAACAAGCAGGCCAAGATCACCAACACAACTCAGGTCGTCGGCGCGGCCGTGGAGTCGCTGACTCCGTCGGACGCAACCGCGATCGTCTACACCAACACGGAGTCGACCAGTCCGACCACCAAGGACGTACCCTCGCTGAAGTACCTGTCGTATCGGCTTGTGCTGCAACGGGATAACGCACGCTGGTTGGTCACCAAGATGACCACGATCACCTCGTTGGACCTCACCCCCAAGTTCTAGTTGAACGCGAGCCAGCCCGGCAGCGAGCGCTCGTGCGCGTCGCACAACACCTCGTAGTTGTCGCAATTGCCTTTGGGCACGCCGGCGCCGGCCCACATGCCACCGGTGTCGCGGCGCAGCACGATCGCCGACGAGGTGCCGCCGTCCAGCAGCACGGCGCTGTCGCTGCCCAGCCCGCGGAACAGGTCTTGAATGTTGTCCGGCGTGTAGCTTCCGCCCTGGAACACGTACATCTCGTCGCGGGGCTTGGAGTAGGCCAGCGCCGTGCGGGCCGCGCTCGGGCCACCGTCGTTGAGCTGACCGGTATTACCGGGTGCCAGCAGCCCGAGCCCACTCACCGCGACGAATTGTTCGCCGCGGTCCACCAATCCGGTGACGACCGACGTGGCGGCGTCGTAGTCGTGGCCGTCGCGACCACCGCGCGGCCACAGCATCGAGGGTGCCCCGCGCTTGGGCAGAACCATGGTCGCCAGCGCGCTCCAGTTCTCGTTTCCACCGGACAGGCCCTGCTTGCCGGCGTACGGGATGGTGCCGGTGACCGCCTGATTGGCCCGGCCCTGCCCGTTTGTGTTGTCGACGTACGCCCCCAGCGGCGAACTGCAGCCCGTCGAGCGCCACGAGCCACTCTTTTGGCCGCGAATGTCGAAGAAGTTGGCGTTGATCGCGATCGTCGGCTTGCCCAGCACCTGCCAGGCCTGCACGGCCGTGTAGGTCTCCGAGGCCTGCACCAGACCATCGCCGGTGCGCGCGTGCGGATTCCGTTCGCAGCGCGACTGAGCACCGCGATGGCTGTCCACCAGCAGATGCGGCTCGAGTCGCTGCGAGGAGGCCTTGATGATCATCAGGTGACCGCCGCTGCCCCCGTCATACCAATTGCCGGCGGCATTGAGCATCGGCGCCGGATGCCCACCGCCGAAGTTGTACACCAGATACGAGCCCTGGGTACTGGCGATGGCGCTGGCCAGCAGTTCGCGGGCTTCGGCCCGCGCCACCGGTTGACCCGTGCTGGTCGCCAGCGTCAGGCACAGCGCGCTGCCGGCGCAGCAGGCTGCGATACGCCGAAAGGCGGCAGCAAGAGATGGCACGTGTGCCCCTTCGGCCCGAGTGTCATTACCCAGGTATTACACAGCAACGTGCATAACAGCGGCGTGACGGTTCGGCGGCAGTCCAATGACGTTCTAGCGCTGGGCGTTTGCCGGCGGTCGAGCCTACCGGTCCGGGTAGGCGATTTCGGCAGGCATGTCCGCCGGACTCTCGCCCGCGGTGCTCACCGGGACGCGATCGTGAGCCCGTCGGTCGTACCTGCGGACAACGCCGGCGCCGAACAGCACACCGACCGCCAGACCGACCGCGAGCCACCCCAGCGACTGCGAAAGACCCGAACCGGAACCCCCGCCCAGGTACAGCAACGACCTTGTGCCCAGGAAGACTTGGTGCATCGGCTCGAACTTCGCCAGCCATTCGAACCATGCCGGAGTCGCCTGCAACGGCACGGTAGCCCCCGCCGACGGAATGCCCAGGATGACGAAGATGAACATGCTGACCACAACACCGACAGCGCCCAGTGCCGCGATCAGCGATATGGACGCGACGCCCACCGTCAGAATCGCGAAGGCGCCGAAAAGCCAAAGCGCCGCGCTTTTTTGGACCGGCATGCCCAGCTGGCCGGCGATCAGAACGTAGGCGGCGGAGGTCAGCAGGGCCAGCACGGCGATCATCACCCACTTGATCAACAGAGTCCGCGAGCGCGAGATCTTGGCCGGATTGGTGAGCGTCGAATCCACCAGCCTGCTGACCACGATGCTCCCGGTAAAGCCGGCCAACACCAACAACAACGCATAGTAGAAGGCGGACAACCCATTACCGGTTCCATCGGGTAGCGCGTTGTGCACGGTGGACTTGACTTCGACAGGGTTGGCCAGCATCAGCGCCACCGCGCCGGGCTCGGGGGCCTTGCCGGTCTGCTCGGCAACCTCCTGCGAAAGCCGTTGACCCACGCGCTGATCGATCGTTGACACCGCGCGCTGCAGCGTCTGGCCGGCGATGCCGGCGCCCAGCGTCCCCGCACGCGGATTCGTCGACACGATGACGACCGCCCGTTCGACGCGGCCGGGAGTCAATGCGCTTTTCGCGTAAGCCTGGAGCTTGGAGGAGAAGTTCGGCGGTATGACGGCGAGACCGTAGATCTGCGCGGTGTCCAGCTGCGTCTTGGCCTGATCGTGGTTCAGCTCACGGACGTCGTAGGCGTCGTTGTCGAAACCGGCCAGCATGCCTTTGACCACCTGCGCGCCCGTCGGCCCGGCGTCTTCATTGAGAATCGCGATCGGAAAGTGTCGCAGATTGGTCATCGGCTGGAGAATTCCGCCGAGGTAGAAGGCGGCCAGGGCCGACAGCAAGGTGAGTGTTCCAAGGATTGGCAGGGCCCAAAAGCGAACAGTATCGGTCGATTTCGGCTCGGATAGGCGATCGTCGACGGAAGGGTCGTCGCCGTAAGCGATGTCAGGCGCCTCGTGACGGGCATACGGTTCGGACATACCGGCTCCTGTTCGTCGGCGCCCACCCTAGTCGCCGAGAGCTGCGTGCATCTCCCAGACGAGGATTTCGGCGGGCGCGCGGGCCGCCACGCGGACACCGTCTGATGCGGTGAGCCGGACCGCGTCCCCTTCGCTCAGCTCGGTCTGCTCGAAGTCGACCTGTCCGCGGGCGACGAACAGATGTAGGTAGGGTGCCCCGGGCAGCCTCAATTCGTCGCCGGGCCGCAACCGCGCCCCGTGCAGCGCCGCCTTCCGGTTGTGAATGCTGATCGCGGCATCGTGGCCCGGCATTCCCGACGCGATCGTCGCCAGGCGGCCGGCCAGCTCGTCGTCGCTGATTGCGTGCTGCTGATAACCCGGCTGGATGCCAATGAAGTCCGGTTGCACCCACATCTGGACGAAGCGCACCGGCTTGGTGACCGAGTCGTTGCGTTCCGAGTGTGTGATACCGCTGCCCGCCGACATCCGTTGCGCCAGACCGGGATAGATGACACCGCTGTTGCCGGCCGAGTCGCGATGGGCCAACGAGCCGTCCAGCACCCAGGTCACGATCTCCATGTCGCGGTGCGGGTGAGTATCGAAGCCGGCACCCGCCGCGACGACGTCGTCATTGCTGACCAGCAGCACGCCGTGGTGAGTGTTGCCGGGGTCGTAATGATCGCCGAACGAGAACGAATGCCGCGAGTGCAGCCACGACGTCGTGGTGACCGCCCGGTCGGCGGCGCGCAAGATCTGGACACTGGCGGGCACGCCGTCACGCTACCGGGCCTGCGTCGAGTGGCCAGTTCTGCAGGGTTTTTGGCGGGATCAGCGCCAAAACTGGCCACTCGACGAAGGTGTCGGACTCCTCTGCCACGGTGGGCGCGTGAACGACCGTAATTGGCCGTTCGTCGGGACCGAAGCGCTGGCCGACGGGCGACTCAGCAGACATACCCTGCGCAGTCGATACCGGCCGGTCTACCGCAACGTGTACGTGCCGATCGGGCACGAGTTGACCGCTGCCAGTCGTGGTGTCGCCGCGTGGTTGTGGTCTGGGCGCGAGGCGGTTTTGGCCGGGCTCTCGGCAGCAGCGATGCACGGGATGCGGTGGATCGACCCTGAGCTTCCTGCGGAGGTCCACCGGCGAAACGGGAAACCCGTCAACGGCATCGTCATCCATCGCGACGAACTGCGGGCCGACGAGATCTGCACGGTGCGCGGAATACCAGTCACTACGCCGGCCCGGACCGTGCTCGATCTCGGGCGCCGGAAAGAGCTGACGTCGGCCCTGATACGGGTGGATGCGCTGGCCAATGCGACCAATGTGATGCCGGCCGACGTTGAACGCCTGGCGCAACGCCACCCAGGCATCCGCGGATTGGTGCAACTGCGCCAGGTCCTCAGGCTCATGGACGGGGGCGCGGAATCTCCGCAAGAAACCAGAACGAGGCTCTTGCTCGTGCGCTCCGGTTTGCCGAAACCCGAGACGCAAATTCGTGTCGTGAACCGCTTTGACCATACGTTCGCCCGGTTGGATATGGGGTACCGCGAATTGAAGGTCGCGATCGAATTCGACGGTGCACAACACTGGACCGATCCCGCGCAGCGCACTGCCGATATCGACCGCTACGCCGAGCTCGGCGCGTTGGGTTGGCTGATCGTCAGGGTCAGCAGCGATCTCCTTCGCTATCGACCCGAGGTCGTCGTCGTCCGAGTGTGCGCCGCACTCCGGCAGGCAGGCGCCGAGTGGCCAGTTATTGCGCGCATTCTGCGAGATTTCGGGACATAACTGGCCACTCGACGCTACTAAAGCCGTTCCGGCAGGCCGAATTTGGCGAACAGCCCGATGTCCAGGAACGCCACTACCCGGGACACCCCGTCGGCCGTCACATCCAAGACGTGCAGCTGAAACGGCACATGGCCGTCTCCGTCGCGCATGTACATCGCCGCCGCGGGCTGTCCATTCGCGGTCAGCGGCAGCATCCGCATGTCGCCGGGCAACTCAGCAGGGCACTGCTGATGAATCAGCGTGATGATCGCCTGCGGCCCCTGATACCAGCCGACGAACGGCGGCATCTCCCAGATCGCTTCGCGGGTGAAGATGTCCACTAGACGGTCGATGTCGTAGGCCTCGAACGCGGCGGTGTAGCGCCGCAACCGGTCCTGGGCGTCCGGGGAATCGGGCGCGACGATTGCGTCGTCGGCGGTGGGCCCGGCGGCTTCGAGCTGCGAACGCGCACGCTGCAGGAGGCTGTTGACCGCGGCGGTGGTGGAACCTATCGCGTCGGCCACCTCGGCGGCCTTCCACTGCAGCACCTCGCGCAGCAGCAGCACGGCTCGCTGCCGGGGCGACAGGTGCTGCAGGGCGGCCACGAACGCCAACCGGATCGACTCGCGCGACCCGACGATCGCAGCGGGGTCACCCGCCGCGTCGGGCAACGGCTCGAGCCACGGCACCTCGGCGCCCTCGACCAACTCCGCGCTCGGGTCCGAACTCGGCGCCCCCAACCCGGTCGGCAACGGCCGCCGCTGACGATTCTCCAGCGCGGTCAGGCACGTGTTGGTCGCGATCCGATGCAGCCAGGTGCGCACCGAAGACTTGCCCTCGAAGCGGTCGTAGGCCTTCCAGGCGCGCAGCAGCGTCTCCTGCACCAGGTCTTCGGCGTCGTGCAATGACCCGGTCATTCGATAGCAGTGCGCGAGTAGTTCACGCCGGTATGGCTCAGCGGTGGCAGAGAAATCCGTCCGGCCGTCATCGGCCACCTCGCGGGCGAGCACGCTCACCGGACAGAGCTTACGTACCGACTCCGACGTTGGGTCTACGCTGCCCCTGATGGCAATCACCCGGACCGAACACACCTTCGACGGCGTCGGCGGTGTGCGGATTGTCTACGACGTATGGACACCCGACACCGAGCCGCGCGCGGTGGTGGTCCTGTCGCACGGGTTCGGCGAACACGCCCGTCGTTATGACCATGTCGCCCAACGCTTCGGCCGGGACGGGTTGTTGACCTATGCGCTGGACCACCGCGGCCACGGGCGTTCCGGCGGCAAGCGGGTGCTGGTCAAAGACATCGCCGAGTTCACCGGCGACTTCGATACGCTGGTCGGCATCGCCACGCAGGAACATCCCGGCGTGACGCGCGTCGTGCTCGGGCACAGCATGGGCGGCGGGATCGTGTTCTCCTACGGCGTCGAGCATCCCGACAACTATGACTTGATGGTGCTGTCCGGACCCGCGGTGGCGGCGCAGACGGTGGTCTCTCCGCTGCTGGGCTGGTTCGCCAAGACGATCGGGGCGATCGCGCCGGGCCTGCCGCTGCAGCAACTGGAAGCCGACGCGGTCTCGCGTGACCCGGCCGTGGTGGATGCCTACAACACCGACCCGCTGGTGTATCACGGCAAGGTCCCTGGCGGCATCGCCCGCACGCTGCTGCTGGTCGGCGAGACGATGCCGCAGCGGGCCGCTTCGCTGACCGCGCCGTTGCTGGTCGTGCACGGATCCGAGGATCGGCTGATCCCGGAGATCGGCAGTCACCAATTGGTCGACGCCGTCGGCAGTTCCGACGTCGAGCTGAAGGTCTACCCGGGCCTGTATCACGAGGTGTTCAACGAACCGGAGCAGGAGCAGGTGCTCGACGACGTTGTGTCCTGGATCAACGCGCGACTGTGAATGGCTGCGACGCAAAGTCGTACGTTTGACCTAGTTTGGTTGCCATGAGTGACGACAAGATGCTGGCGCGGATCGCCGCGCTGCTGCGTCAGGCCGAGGGCACCGACAACGCGCACGAGGCCGAGGCATTCATGTCGGCCGCTCAACGGCTGGCCACGGCAACGTCCATCGATCTCGCCGTCGCGCGGTCGCACGCCGACAAGCGCACACCCGCCCAGACCCCGGTGCAGCGCACGATCACCATCGGCACGGCCGGCTCCAAGGGCCTGCGCACCTACGTCCAGCTGTTCGTCGTGATCGCGGCGGCCAACGACGTGCGCTGCGACATCGCGTCAAACTCGACCTTCGTCTACGCCTACGGATTCGCCGAGGACATCGACACCACCCACGCGCTGTACGCCAGCCTGGTCGTGCAGATGGTGCGCGCCTCGGATGCCTACATCTCGTCGGGGGAGCACCGGCCCACCCCGACGATCACCGCGCGGCTGAACTTTCAGCTGGCCTACGGCGCGCGGGTCGGTCAGCGGTTGTCCGAGGCTCGTGAAGAGACCCAGCGCGACGCGAAGAAAGACCGCCGCCGCCCGCCAGGGACGGCAATTGCGTTGCGCAACAAGGAATTAGAACTTCGCGACTACTACCGCACCGCATCGAAGGCACGTGGTTCCTGGCAGGCCAGCCGGGCAACCGCGGGATATTCATCGGCAGCGCGACGGGCGGGAGACCGTGCCGGTAGGCGGGCGCGCCTGGGGAGCGGCCCAGAGTTGTCCGGAGCGCGGACCGCGCTGGAACGATGAGCTCCGACGGGTCGGTGCGGGACTCGCAGCGCTCCAAGGTCTACGCGGCCGAGGAATTCGTCCGAACCCTGTTCGACCGCGCCGCCCAACACGGGTCGAGCAGCATGGAGTTCTTCGGCACGGAGTTGACGCTGCCGCCCGAGGCGCGGTTCGGATCGCTGAATGCGGTGCAGCGCTACGCCGACGACGTGCTGGCGCTGCCGGCGGTGCGGAAGCAGTGGGGTGAGGTGGCGCCCCTGCAGGTGCGGGCCCGGCGGGCCGCCACCGCCGCACACTACGAAAACCGCGATGGCGCAGGGATTATCGCGGTGCCGGACCGTGCCGACGCTGACTGGGCGATGCGTGAGCTGGTGGTCCTGCACGAGATCGCGCATCACCTCTGCGACGAGCACCCTCCGCACGGCCCGCAGTACGTCACGACGTTGTGCACCCTGGCCGAACTGGTCATGGGGCCCGAAGTCGGGCACGTCCTGCGGGTGGTCTATGCGAAAGAAGGAGTCCGCTAGCTGGCGACCTCGACCATCTCGTCACCGCACTTGCAGACATAGGCCTGGTCGCCGGAACAGTTGCATGCGACCTCGATGCGCACGCGACATCCGCAACCATCGTGGCCGCAGCTCAACAGCGTGCCTGCTTCGTTTGACATCTTCTCCACCTCTACGGGTCGGGGACCGAACTGCCGCCAGCCTATACCCCTGGGGGGTACCCGGCAAGACGGTGAAGACGGTGGCGGACGGCGAAGTCGCCAGGCTAGCGTTGAGACATGACCGAAAAGCCCACCCCCGCCGACGTCGACGAATTCCTGGATCGCACTGTGCTGGAGGACGACCCCGTGTTGTCCGCGGCTCTCGAGGCAAGCGATGCGGCCGGGTTGCCGAAGATCGCGGTGTCGCCGCAGCAGGGCAAGTTCCTGAGCCTGCTGGTCGCCGCGACCGGGGCCCGCCGCATCCTGGAGATCGGCACGCTCGGCGGGTTCAGCACGATCTGGCTGGCCCGCGGCGCCGGCCCGGACGGCCGCGTCACCACGCTGGAATACGAGCCCAAGCACGCCGAGGTCGCCCGCGCCAACCTCGAACGCGCTGGAGTCGGCGACCGGGTCGAGGTGTTGGTCGGTGCGGCATTGGACACCCTGCCGGGCGTCACCGGCGGTCCTTTCGACCTGGTGTTCATCGACGCCGACAAGGAGAACAATCCCGGATACCTGGAGTGGGCCGTCGAGCTCACCCGGCACGGATCAGTGATCGTGGTGGACAACGTGATTCGCGAGGGCGGTATCCTGTCACCCGGCGAGGATGCCGTGCTGCTCGGAACGCGAAAAGTCCTCGAGCTGATGGGTGAGCATCCCCAGCTCGACACCGCGGTGCTGCAGACCGTCGGCGCCAAGCACTGGGACGGCCTGGCGTTCGCGTTGGTGAAGTAGGCGACTAGCCGCAGATCGCCCCGTTGGCCGCCGATCCGACCAGCTTGACGTACTTGGCCAGCACGCCCGAGGTGTAGCGCGGCGGCAGTGGGGTGAAACCCTCACGGCGGGAAGCGAATTGGTCGGCATCAACCAGTACGTCCAGGGTGCCGTTGGCGACGTCGAGCCGGATCCGGTCGCCGTCGCGCAGGAACGCGATCGGCCCGCCGTCGACCGCCTCGGGCGCGACGTGGCCGACGCACAGCCCGGTGGTGCCGCCGGAGAACCGGCCGTCGGTCAACAGCAGCACGTCCTTGCCCAGTCCGGCGCCCTTGATCGCGCCAGTGATCGCCAGCATTTCGCGCATCCCGGGACCGCCCTTGGGCCCTTCGTAGCGGATCACCACCGCGTCGCCATGGGTGATGGTGCCGTCTTCCAGCGCGTCCAGCGCGGCCCGCTCGCGCTCGAAAACCCTTGCTGTGCCCTCGAACACGTCGGAGTCGAACCCGGCCGACTTGACCACGGCGCCTTCCGGGGCCAGCGAACCGTGCAGGATGGTGATCCCGCCGGTGGGGTGGATCGGGTTGTCCAGCGCCCGCAGCACCTTGCCATCGGGGTCCGGCGGGGCGATGTGCGCGAGGTTCTCGGCCATGGTTTTACCAGTCACGGTCAGGCAATCGCCATGCAGCAGACCGGCATCCAGCAGCGCTTTCATGACCACCGGCACTCCGCCGATGCGGTCGACGTCGAACATGACGTGCTTGCCGAACGGCTTGACGTCCGCCAGATGCGGCACCTTCGCGCCGACGCGGCTGAAGTCGGTGAGTGACAGTTTCACGTCGGCCTCGTGGGCGATCGCGAGCAGGTGCAGCACCGCGTTGGTCGAACCGCCGAACGCCATCACCACGGCGATGGCGTTCTCGAACGCCTCCTTGGTCAAGATGTCGCGCGCGGTGATTCCGCGGCGCAACAGGCCGATGACCGCCTCACCACTGCGTCGGGCGTAGCCGTCGCGGCGGCGGTCGGTGGCCGGAGGAGCGGCGCTACCGGGCAGCGACATGCCCAGTGCCTCGGCGGCGCTGGCCATGGTGTTGGCGGTGAACATGCCGCCACACGCGCCTTCACCGGGACAGATGGCCCGCTCGATGGTGTCGACGTCCTCGCGGGACATCAACCCGCGGGCGCAGGCGCCGACCGCTTCGAACGCGTCGATGATCGTCACGTCGCGCTCCGTACCGTCGGAGAGTTTGGCGCGACCGGGCAGGATCGAGCCCGCGTAGAGGAACACCGATGCCAGGTCCAAGCGGGCCGCGGCCATCAGCATCCCGGGCAGGGACTTGTCGCACCCGGCCAGCAACACCGATCCATCCAGCCGTTCGGCCTGCATGACGACCTCGACGCTGTCGGCGATCACCTCGCGCGAGACCAGCGAGAAGTGCATGCCCTCGTGACCCATCGAGATACCGTCGGACACCGAGATCGTGCCGAATTCCAGCGGATAGCCGCCGGCGGCGAACACGCCTTCCTTCACGGATTTGGCCAGCCGGTCCAGCGACAGGTTGCAGGGCGTGATCTCGTTCCACGACGACGCGACCCCGATCTGCGGCTTCGCGAAATCTTCGTCGTCCATCCCGACCGCCCGCAGCATCCCGCGGGATGCGGCCTTCTCCAGGCCGTCGGTGACCTCGCGGCTGCGGGGCTTGATGTCGATGGTGGGAGAGGAATGCGTGTCGGCCATTGATCAAGTATGCGTGTTTCGACAGGTCGGCCAAAATCGTTAGAATACCCCCAAGGGGTATGCGTGCCGAACCGGCGAAATGCGCCCTTACCAGGGTGGCGTGGCGCGAACGCGGGCCAATCGTTGACAATGGTGGCAATACCGGCGCCGCCGCAATGGCCCGAGCACGAACGTCACGACCACGATGTTGGAGGGGCAGATGGCACCCACACACGGATACTCGTCGCAGAAAGACAACTACGCCAAACGATTACGGCGCATCGAGGGCCAGGTCCGCGGCATCGCCAAGATGATCGAAGACGATAAATACTGCATCGACGTCCTCACCCAGATCAGCGCCGCCAACAACGCACTGCAGTCGGTGGCGCTGAACCTGCTCGACGAACACCTCGGGCACTGCCTCACCCACGCAGTAGCGCAAGGCGGCTCGGAGGCCGACCAGAAGCTCGCCGAAGCCTCCGCGGCCATTGCGCGACTCGTCCGCTCCTGATCGTCAACGGATCCTTGCCACGCGTGGTTGAGTAGTGGCCGTGGTGCCTGCCCGTGCCGCCGAGGGAGGAACCGCGACGAGCGGGCCCTGGACCGTTCGAATAGCTCTCCAGCTCGCGGTCCTGGCCGCTGCGGCCTTCATCTACGTCACTGCCGAGCTGCTGCCGATCGGAGCGCTGCCCGCGATCGCCCGTGATCTACACGTCAGCATCCCCGTGGTCGGGACGTTGCTGGCCTGGTACGCCCTGGTCGCCGCGGTGGCAACGGTTCCGCTGGTCCGCTGGACTGCGCACTGGCCGCGCCGCCGCGCGCTGCTGCTGTCGCTGTGCTGCCTGACAGTCTCTCAGATCATCTCCGCGCTGGCGCCCAACTTCGTGGTGCTGGCCGGCGGGCGCGCGCTGTCGGCGGTCACCCACGGGCTGATCCTGTCGGTGATCGCGCCGGTCGCCACCCGGTTGGTGCCGGCGAGCCACTCGGGACGTGCGACGACGATGATCTACATCGGTATCAGCCTGGCCGTGGTGGTCGGCAGCCCGGCGACGGCGGCGATAAGCCTGACCTGGGGTTGGCGGATCGCAGTCGGGTCGGTGGCCACCCTTGCCGCGGTCGTCACCGTCGCGGCTGCTGCGGTGCTACCGCCGTTGTCGCTGAGCACCGAGCAGCGCGCCCGCGTCGGCCGGGCCGCCGGGCACCACCGCAACCGCAGGCTGATCTCGGTGAGCCTGCTGACCATGATCGCGGTCACCGGCCACTACATCTCGTTCACGTTCCTCGCGGTGATCATCCGCGACGTCGTAGGCATTCGCGGACCCGATATCGCCTGGTTGCTGTCCATCTACGGCATCGCGGGACTGCTGGCGATGCCGCTGGTGGCCCGGCCGCTCGATCATCACCCACGAGCCGCCGCGATCAGCTGCATGGTCGGCCTGTACGTGACGCTGCTGGTGCTGACCGCGCTGACCTTCCACCGCCTGCCGGCGATCGCGACCGCCCTGGTCGGCGTCGTCGCCATCGCGTTGTGGGGGGCTTTTGCGAACGGGGTGTCACCCATGCTGCAGGCTGCGGCGATGCGCGCCGGCGCCGACGACCCCGACGGCGCGTCCGGCCTGTACATGGCGGCTTTCCAGGTGGGCATCATGGCCGGGTCGTTCGCGGGCGGCCTGTTCTACGAGCGCGGTGTGCTGGCGATGTTCGCCGCCTCGGCCGCCTTGATCGGCTTCGGGGCGGCCGGAATGACCGCCGAGCGGCAGCTCTTCGACGTCCCCGCGAGCAACTCACAGTAGCGGCTAAAAACGCAGCTCAGCGGGCTGACGGCGGCCGGACTTTCGACGCTGCTGCCGTCGCCGGATTAATGGCTGGGCGCTGAGCTACGGCATACTGGCCTGAGACCGTGACTTGGAGGGAATCAAATGTCGCGATGGACCAAGGGTCCGCTGGCGGCCGCGTTCAGCGCAGTAGCAGTGACCGCTGCGCTGATGCTGGGCAGCGGAATGGCTGTTGCCGACCCAGAACCGCCGTCGCCCGCTCCCGGAGTGGACGCCCCGGCTCCGCCCCCGGGGAACCCGGCACCGCCGCCCGCCGATCCGTTGGCCGGCCAGCCGCCGGTCGTGCCCGCACCGGGCGGCCCGGTCGCAACGCCGCCGGGTGACCCGCTCGCCGTGCCGCCGGCGACCCCGGCCGCCGCGCCGTCGGGGCCGGTCGTCGGGCAGAACCCCGAGCCGTTCACCGGGCCGCCGCCGTTCGTGCCGCCGACCTTCAACCCGGTCAACGGCTCCACTGTCGGCGTCGCTGAGCCGATCATCATCAACTTCGCCCGCCCGATCGCCGACCAGCACATGGCCGAGCAGGCGATCCACGTGTCGTCGACCCCGCCGGTGTCGGGCAAGTTCTACTGGCTGACGTCGAGCCAGGTGCGCTGGCGCCCGCTCAGCTTCTGGCCCGCGCACACCGCGGTGCACGTCGACGCGGCCGGCACGCAGAACAACTTCGTCACCGGCGATGCGCTGCTGGCCACCGCGGACGATGCGACCCACCAACTGGTCGTCGCACGTAACGGCGCGGTGGAGCAGACCTTCCCGATGTCGATGGGCATGGCCGCCGGCGGTCACCAAACGCCCAACGGCACGTACTACGTGCTCGACAAAAAGGCCAAGGTCGTGATGGATTCGTCCACCTACGGCGTGCCGGTCAACTCGACCTACGGCTACAAGGTGGACGTCCAGGACGCCGTGCAATTCGACAACAGCGGCGACTATGTGCACAGCGCGCCCTGGTCGGTGTCCGACCAGGGCAAGCGCGACGTCAGCCACGGCTGCATCAATATCAGCCCGACCAACGCCAAGTGGTTTTTCGCCAACTTCGGTGCCGGCGACCCCATCGTCGTCAAGAACTCGGTGGGGACCTACAGCAAAAACGACGGCTCCAACGACTGGCAGCTTTAAAACCGCGCTGCGTCGGTACGGGTCCTTGACGTGTGTGGGCCTGTCCCAGTCATCTTTGACGAGCGTGCGCGGACGGCGTGGTGGGTCTGTCCCTGACCATCCCGCCAGTCGGGTACGCCGACTCCGCGAAGCTGTTGGTCACTGGCGCGTGTATCGGTTGCTCGCAGCAATCTACTTGGGAGGTAGTGCTCAAGTGCTCCGCCCAAGTGCATCGTTAGACCGTTCAAACTATCGCTGATCCTCGGGGCGGACTCACTTCGGATTCCGCCGGCCATGGAAAGCCTCGCCGGTGCCGACTGTGAAGTATCGTGTGAAGTGTGACTGAGTCAATTGCCGCCGAGACCAGAGGGGGGGCATCGCAGTCCCCGCATCTGATTCGAGTTCTGTCGCAAGTTCGCTGGCCGGTCATGTCTGGTTTTGCTCACGACAACGTCGCGGACCAGCTGGCTATCCGAATTGGGAAAGACTACCCACTACGAGAAAGAGGTCAGGAACTCGGTTTCGTGGTGACGCCGGATGGTGTGACGCAGCAGTCAGGCGGCACACTCCACAGATTTACCGACGGTGACCGGCACTGGACTGTCACGTTCGCCGCGACCTTCGTCACGCTGGAAACCTCCGCTTACCGTTCGCACGAGGACTTCATCCCTCGATTCGTGGCCGTGCTACGCGAGATAAAAGGGTACTTACCACTCCAGCGTTGGGATCGCTTCGGCTATAGATATACCAACCGATTCAGTGATGAATCCGACCTAGAGTCGCTACGAGAGATGTTCGATCCCGCAGTCCTTGGGACTCTGGCTTTGAGTTTTGGTGACACTTTGGTTCACCATGTTGGTGAGACAGTCTACGACGGTGGCGAGGCTTCGCTGTTGGTCAAATCTGCTTATCTTCCGCCGAACGCGAGTATCGACACGACCATTCAGCCCGTCTCGACGCCGTCATGGATGTTGGACCTCGACGCGTTTGCCGGCGGACCTTCATCCGCATTTGATGACGCCTCACTGAGTCAACAAGCGAGCGTGCTTGCCGCAAAGGCTCTCGACTTCTTCACAAAGGTAACTACTGATGAGTATCGTGCCCGCTTCACGCGTTAGCCCACTGCCGCGGGGGACCGAAACCGTCCTGCTTGCGCTGGGTGTCGGCGCGGCCGTATGGATTGGCTCATCCAACGGGCAACTGCAAGACTTTCGGCACTCCTTCCCGATGAGTTCGAATTATCTGGCGCCGATAGAGGAAATTCTAAATATTGTGCCGCCCTTAATTGGTTGTCCGATTGACGCTAGCGCCCGTGGGCGCTCCACGGCGTCGGTGCTCGCTGAAACACGCGAGGTTTCCGGCCTCACCTGGGAGCAAATCGCCAAATATTTCGGTGTCTCTCGCCGTGCTGTGCACCTATGGGCCTCAGGTGGCCGGATGACTGCATCGAACGAAGAGCTTCTAGCGCATATTGTTCGTGCGGTCGAGGCTGTGAGGCATCTAGCGCCTGCGGACCGCCGGCAAGCGCTATTAGCATCGGATAGCGGATTGAACATAATCGACGCAGAACGTGCAAGGCGGTCTTCGCGTGAGACCGACATTAATCGGCCCCCGCGGACCGGAATCGCGGTCGATTAGGCCTAATCAGTGACAGATCCGAAAGGAAGTTCCGAAGAGGAATTCTTTCAGCAAGTCCGTCAAGGACACGTGTTCTCGTTGGATGCTGAGTTCGACGATCACGAACCGCGCCAGCTCGTGGTCATTTCACAAACGTGCGATGTCGTTTTGCCGAAGCGCCCCACGGTAATTCTCGCGGACGTGGTTACGCTAGCAGGCGCTGACCGCTCGCAGGCCGCCACAGCAGCAAATCCGAGATTTGTCGCGATGCCACTTCTTGGGACCAGTCAATTCGCAGACCTCTGCTTCGTCGAAGCCCACAAGAAGGAGGTCTTGATTGGCCGGGCATATACGCCTGGAATCGATATCGATGACGAGCAATTGAAGCGTGATTTCTCGCTGTCGCTCACTAGATGGTTCGGTAGATTCCCGTTTCCGGACAACGTTGTCTACTGGTTGCGTCCGCTCGAGCACGTCATACGCGAAAAGTACCGCAAGCAGTCTACGTTGGGCGAATTGCTCCGAGAACTTGTCGTAGAAATACGGGTCGAGGAGGCAAGTCAGTGGAGTCAGGCCCCCTACCGCCTAACAGTTCATACAATCGTGCGGGCAGAGGCATTGCCCACACTGGCCGACGGCGTACCCGAACTAACCGAGTTTGCGCAGAGCCTGCGCGATCCGGAAGACCGCATCAAATCGCCTGCTGCACTCGCTGATCTACTTGCTAACACGTTCGACGTGCATGAACGACAACATATTCTGGACGCGTTAGCAGAGTCATTTGCAACTCTATGTAAGCCGCCGAAGGACTTAGGGGAGCAGGCAGAAGTCGTTGGCGCCGCGGTGAGCGCAGTCGAATGGCAGCTGTGGGGCGACGACGAATTCCCGCTCGCCAGAGTTCGAAAGTCGGAGCCGCTCGACCTCGAATACCTGTCGGAGCCTGATCACCGACTTTAGTTCCAGATCCTGACTCGGCGCTGCGGGTCCAGGTAGAGCCCGTCGGCCTCGGTGACACCGAAGGCGTCGTAGAAGACGTCGAGATTGCGGATGACGCCGTTGCAACGGAACTCCGGCGGCGAGTGCGGATCGATGGCAAGTCGCCGAATCGCCTCGGCGTCACGGGATTTGGTGCGCCACACCTGAGCCCAGCCGAAGAACACCCGCTGAACCCCGGTCAGGTCGTCGATGACGGGCGCGTCTGCGCCCTTCAGTGACAGCCGATAGGCGAGCAGCGCGATGGACAGCCCACCGAGATCGCCGATGTTCTCCCCAACGGTGAACGCACCGTTGACGTGGTGGGAGGCGCCGAGGCTACGAGGAGTGAACACCTCGTACTGCTCAATCAGAGCCGTTGTCCGGGAACCGAACTCGGCGCGGTCGTTGTCGGTCCACCAGTCGACCAGGTTGCCGTCGCCGTCGTACTTGGCGCCCTGGTCGTCGAAGCCGTGGCCGATTTCGTGGCCGATCACCGCGCCGATACCGCCGTAGTTGGCGGCGTCGTCGGCTTCGGCGTCGAAGAACGGAGGCTGCAAAATGGCTGCCGGAAAGACGATTTCATTCATCCCGGGGTTGTAATAGGCGTTGACGGTCTGCGGCGTCATGAACCACTCGTCGCGATCGACCGGCCCGCCGAGCTTGGCCAAATCGCGGTCGTATTCCAGCGCGTAGCCCCGCTGGTAGTTGCCATACAGGTCGTCACGGGCGATGACGAGCGACGAATAGTTCCGCCACTTCGCCGGGTAGCCGATCTTCGGCGTGAACTTGTCCAGCTTCTCCAGCGCCCGCTTGCGAGTCTCCGGCGTCATCCACTCCAGGTCGGTGATGCTGACCCGGTAGGCCTCCCGCAGGTTGGCCACCAACTCGTCCATCCGGGCCTTGGCGTCCGGCGGGAAGTGCCGCTCGACGTAGAGCCGGCCGACGGCGTCGCCCATCAGGGTCTCGACCAGGCCGACGCCGCGCTTCCACCGCATCCGCAACTGTTCGGTGCCCGAGAGCGTGCGGCCGTAGAACGCGAAGTTCTCCTCGACGATGTCGTCGCTCAGCAGCGACGCCCGCCCGCTGATCACGCGCCAGCGCAGCCAACGCTGCCAGTCCTCGAGGCCTTCGCTGTCCCACAGCGCGGCGAATGCGATCAGCGCGTCGGGTTGGCGGACGACGACCTCGAGGGGCCCACTCGCCTTGCCGGAGAGGTCAGCGCCCACTGCATGCAGCCACACCGGCCAGTCAAAACCGGTTGCCTCCGAGCATAATTCAGCGAAAGTGCGCAGGTTGTAGGTCAGGTCGGCGTCGCGGCGTTTGACCACGTCCCAATGTGCGGCCGCGATTTTGGTCTCCAGCGCGACGATGTGCGCGGCGGTCGCCTCCCAGTCGCCCTCGTCCTCGCCGTAGACCAGCGCGAACATCCGCTCGATGTGCTTGGGGTATTCGGCGAGGATCGCCGCGTGTTGGGGGTCGCGGTAGTACGACTCATCGGGCAGCCCGAGGCCCGACTGGCTCAGGTGCAGCAGGTAGCGGGTGGAGTTCTTCGAGTCGGTGTCGACGTACAGGCCGGTGCCGCCGCCGATGCCGGTGCGCTGCAGCTTGCCGAGTTCGGCGGCCAGCTCAGCGCGCGTCAGCGCGGCATCGACGCCGGCGAGCTCGTCGAGCAGCGGGCGGACGCCGAGGGCCACGATGGTGTCGGTGTCCATGAAGCTGGCGTAGAGGTCGCCGATGCGCTGCGGGTCGGTGCCCTCGGCGCCATTGGTCGCGGCGGCCTCGGTGATGATGTCGCGTACCTGCTCCTCGGCGCGGTCGGCCAGCAGCCGAAAGGCGCCGTCGGTGGCACGGTCGGCGGGGATGACGTAGTCGGCCAACCAGCGACCGTTGACGTGTCCGAACAGGTCGTCTTGGGGGCGGGCACCAACGTCGACATGGCTCAGGTCGAGGCCCGACCGGATAGTTTCTATCGTCACGCTTGCCATTGTTCCTTAGCCAACGATGCTGTCTCTGATTGCCGTGCTCCTCCCCATCGCCCTGCGGGCTCCGCATCGTTGCCCGGCTAGGCTCACGGCCATGCCCGACGAGGAGCAAGCCGCGCCGCCGGCCGACGAGTCCACAGTCACGTCGACAGACGACGACGTCGACGGCCCGGCCTTCTCGCCCTACGGCATCGGCTCGGCCGTGTTGGGAGCGCTGTGCGTGGCGGCGATCGCGTTGGGCACAGTGATCTGGACCGGCCACCGCAGCGACGCCGACGAGCGCAGCTACCAAACTCGGGCCATGCAGGCCGCGGCCGACTGGACCGGCCTGCTGATCAACATGAACACCGAGAACATCAAGGAAAGCCTGCAGCGTCTGCACGACGGCACCATCGGTGAACTCAACGCCGATTTCGACTCGTCGATCCAGCCGTATCAGCAAGTGGTGGAGCGGTTGCAGTCGCGCAGCCGCGGCGAGGTCGAGGCGGTCGCCTTCGAGACGGTGCACCACGACCTGGACGCACAGCCGGGTCGACCCGCACCGTCGGATCAATTGCCGGCGTCCATCGCCCGCCGCACCGACACGGTCATGGTGGTGGCCACCTCGGTCACCGAGAACGCCGGCGGCAAGTCGCAGACCGTGCATTGGAATCTGCGGCTCGGAATCGCCGACGTCGATGGCAAGCTGATGATCGCGCACCTGGAGTCGATCCGATGAGGAACGCATGGCGGGTATTGGCTTTCGACGTCGCGGCGCCGCTGGCCGCGATCGCGGCGCTGCTGGCGATCGGGTATGTGCTGTCGTGGCCGGTCTGGTGGGTGTCGCTGTGTTCGGTGCTGGTGCTGCTGATCGTCGAGGGCGTGGCGCTGAACATCTTTCTGCTGCGCCGTGATTCGGTGACGGTGGGCACCGACGACGACGCACCCGGCCTGCGTCTGGCGGTCGTCGCGCTGACCACATCGGCGTTGGTCGCGGCGGTGCTGACCGGATACCGGCACTGGACGTCGCCGGACCACGACCTGAAGGTCGATTCGGCCGAGGTGGTGCGCATCGCCACCGAGATGGCCCAGGCGACGGCGACGTTCTCGCCATCCGAGCCGATGGCCGCCATCGACCGTGCCGCGGCGATGATGGTGCCCGAGCAGGGAGCTACGTTCAAAGAGCAGTTCGGTAAGGCCACAACGGATTTGGCGCATCGCAATGTCACGGCCACCGCGGCGACGATGGAGGCCGGCCTCGAGGCAATCGGCCCGTCCGCAGCCGCCGTGGCGGTCGTCATGCGGGCGACGCAGAACGAACCGGGCCAGCCGCCCGACAACGCGGTGCTGGCACTGCGGGTCACGCTGACCAAGCAGAGCGGCCACTGGCTGGTCGTCGGCGTATCGCCGCTCAACCCGCGCTGAAAACTCTAGCGAAGTCGCGCGTCCTCGACCATCAGGCAGCTGTCCATGACCACTTGCAGCCCGGCCGCTTCGGCCTCGCGGCCGACGTCCTCGTGCCAGAGACCTTCTTGCAACCAGAGGGTCTTCGGCCGTAGCGGGAGGGCGAGCACTTCGGCCAGCACCGAGGGCAGGTCGTCGAAACGGCGGAAGACGTCGACCATATCGGGCGCCACCGGCAGATCGGCCAATCGTGAATACACCTGTGCGCCATCGATTTCGGTGATTGTCGGGTTCACCGGAAAGACCTGATACTGGCCGGTTGCCACCAGATACCTGTAGATCTCGTTGCTGGGGCGGGTCGGTTTGTCCGATGCGCCGACGACCGCGATGGTCCGCGTGTCGACCAGGATTCGCCGCAGGGTGTCAGTGTCGGGCCGGCCGACCATCAGTAGCCGCGTGGCGGCCGCTGCGGAGTGCGCCGGGTCTGCTGTGGAGGAGATTCGTGCGTACGGGCTTTGGCGAAGCGATCGGACAGCCGGCGCATCCGGATCATCAACGACGCCGACGGACTGGTGACCGCGTCGAGGTACTCGCCGAGTTCGTCGACGGGCACGCCGATGCGGGATGCGAACTCCGGCAGCTTCAGGCCGGAGCGCTCGATCAGGACCCGGACATGACGGGCCACCTCGGAGCGCTCATTGGCCTCCAGGTGTGCCCGGGCCCGGTCCAGCACCTCGGCGAGGGCTTTGGAGATGCCGTACGGGTGCGAGTTCTCCAGCACCTCTTCGACCTGGCGGGCGGTGCGGCCGAACGGATCGCGCTTGATCGCCACCGCGATCTGCTTCCAGACGGCGATGTCGCCACCTTCGAGCGCCGATCGAATCGCTGAAGTCGGCCAGAACTCGACGGGCCGATCACCGTTGCGGGGGCTCGCCGGGGCACGGTGCGGCGACTGCCCATGGCGTCGATCCGCTGCCAACGTCACCTCGCCTCCTCCAACATCGCCACCGCCACCGCGAGGCAGCGCCGCCGTACACCTTCCCAGTCTGCCTTCGTATCGGACTCCGGCCAACCATCGTGCTCGATATCCGACGGATGTGGGTCAGCGAGCCGACGGACCAGCTGGCTGGCGATCCATTGCCGCCGGGGTGATTGACCAGAGTAATACCTGTCCATCCCGGCCAGCACGACTGCGGCGTTCTCGGCGTCCATGGTGTCGACCAGCTCGGCGAATTCAGTGAAATCGCGGCTGCTGTTGCGGCTCAGAATCAGGTAGCCCTTGAGCCGCAGCGTCTCGGCGCCGGTCGGGATCTGCAGCCGGTCGCCGGTGGGCAACTGGACGTGCGTGGTTTCCACCGGGCTGCGCCGCTCGAATTCCGGCTGGGCGCTTTCGCTGGCGGCGGCTTGTGCTCCCAACGCATCCAGCGCGACCAACAGCCGGCCCCGCCACAACGTGACCGGGTGGACGGGCCGCGCCCCGCGCGGTGCGGCGCGGCCGGTGCCGCTGCGCTGCGACCGGCCGCCGACGAACTTCCGCGCGGTCGGATGGCCGCCGTTGCTACCGTTGTTACCACTGGGCGTGCCGATCACCGCCAGTTGGCGGGACGCGGCGCTGGCGACGTAGTTGCCGCCTTTGACCTTGACGTGCGGCTCGCTGGCGCGAGCACATCCGATGAACGCCAGCGGGTCGGCGACGGTGATCGCATCGGGCACCAGGTGCTTGAGCCGGGCCGCGGATTTGAGCACGATCCGCAGGTCGGCACTGGGCACCGCAGGAGCTGAGATGCTGTCCGGGATCATCAGCACGTCGCCGAGATCGACTGCGGGCAAAGGCTTTTCGAAGTCGACCGACGGCAGGATGCGTTCCAGCCAGGCGGGCAGCCACCAGTTCCACTCGGCGAACACCGCCATCAGGGCAGGCACCATCACCAGTCGCACCACGGTGGCGTCGACCGCGATCGCCACCGCGCATGCCACTCCGATCTCGGCCACCAACGGCATACCGGCGAACGCGAAGCCGATGAATACCGCGATCATGATCAGCGCGGCGCTGGTGATGGTCCGTGCGCTGGTGCTCACGCCATAGGCCACCGCGTCGTGCGTGTTGCCTGTCTGCAGGAACCGTTCCCGGATCCGGGTCAGCAGGAAGATCTCGTAGTCCATCGACAAGCCGAACGTCATGGCCAGCACCAGCGGCGGAACGGTGCTGTCGATCGAGGTGATCGGGGCGAAGCCGAGCTTTTCCAGCCAACCCCACTGGAAAACGACGACCAGGCTGCCGTAGGCCGCGGCCACCGACAGCATCGTCATCACCACGCCCTTGAGCGCCAGGAACACCGACTGGATCGACAGCAGCAGCATCACGAACGCGATCAGCGCAACGAAGACCAACACCAGCAACTGGGTTCGCGACACCTGGTCGTCGAAGTCTTTGATCAGCGCCGTCGGTCCACCGACACTCACCTGCGCCGAATCGGTGGCGGCCGCCGGAAGGTGGCCGCGCAACCAATCGATGGTGTTGCGGGCGCCGAGGTCCTCGGGGTCCACCGACAACATCGCCGACACCATCGCGCTGCTGTTGTTGTCGGCGAAGACCGGCGCGGCCACCGACAGGATGTTGGGAGAGCGACCTATCTGGTCGCGGATCGCGGCGATCGACTGGGTGTGCGTCGCCGACGACGCGTCGCCGTCGGGGAAGGTCACCAGCACCTGAACCGGGCCGAGCGCGCCGGGACCCAGCGCCTCGGACGCCGCCGACACCCCGGCGCGGATCTCGTGCGAGGAGCTGAACTGGCGAAGCAGGCTGTTGCCCAACACCATCGACAGCGCCGGCACCGCCATCGCGAGCAGCACGACCGAGGCTGCCGTCGCCGACGCCCAGGGCCGGCGCATCACCGCGCCGATCCAGTGCGTCCAGAACCGCGACTGCGTGGTCTCCGGGCGCCGCGACCAGTGCAGCGCCGCCGACCGTTTGGCCGCCGACCGACCGAACGTCGCCAGCACCGCCGGCGTCATGGTCGTCGACGTCAGCATCGCCACGGCAACCGCGAGGATCGCGCCGGTGGCCATCGATGTCAGCGCCGGAGTGTCGATCAGGTAAATGCCGGTCAGCGACGCGACGACGGTCATCCCGGACAGCGCGACCGCCAGGCCCGACGTCGCCATCGCCGCGTCGATCGCTTCTTGAGGCTGGCGTCCGGCGCGCAACTCCTCGCGGAAGCGCATCAGGATGAACAGCGAGTAGTCGACCGCCAGCGCGATGCCGAACATCGACACCGTCGACGTGACGAACACCGACATCACCGTGTAGGCCGACAGTAGGTAGACCAGGCCCATCGTGACGATGACGGTGACGATGCCCAGCGCCAGCGGGATCGCGGCGGCGGCCAGCGAGCCGAACACCGCCAGCAACACGATCAGGATGATCGGAAGGTTCCACTGCTCGGCCTTGGCGATGTCGTGCTTGGTGTTGGCCGCAGCGGCCGTGCTCAGCGCACCCTGGCCGATCACGTAGAGCCGGACCCGGCCGTTCTGCAGCTGTCCGGGACGTTCACCCTGCACACCGACCTTGACCCGAAGCTTCTTGGCGGCGTCGCTGGCGCTGTTGGTGGCGCCGTCCAGTCGCAACGACACCACGTACGGCCGGTCCGGCTGCGGGGCGGGCTGGGCGGGATTGGGCACCACCACCACGTCGGGCAGTTGCTTGGCAACCTGCTGCAGGAACCCGGCAGCGGCGTTCATGTCCTCGTAGCTGGCATCCGCGCGCGGGGCCGCCACCAGCGCCAGCGGTGATGTGCCCTGGTCGGGGTAATGCGCTTCGAGTTGGTCGTGGACACGCAGCGACTGGGACCCGGGCACGTCGAAGCCACCACCGGTGAGATGACCCGACGAGGTCAGCACCAGGTAGAGGGCCGGGATCAGCGCGAGCACCCAGCCTGCGAAGACCAGCCAGCGACACCTGCGCAGGCTGCTGCTCAAGCGCATCATGAAGTGCTGGATTGTGGTCTCCCCGCATTAGTTTGCGTGCCCGCGAGCCTACCCCAGCCAGCTATCTGCCGAGGCTGCTTATGGGTCGCTGAGCTGCAACGACTCGGCAACGATGCCGATTCCCGCACAGGTTTTGCACAGGTGTGACGAGAACCCTGAACACAGGGTTGGCGACGGCGACGAATTCGGTGGCAGGATTATCGGCATGCGTTGGCGCTACGCCGGCAGCTGGGCAATCAGCCCGGCAAGCTACAAGGAGTTGCGATGAGGTCCCTGACTGCAAGTGCGGCGGCGCGCCGTCGACTGCTGGCCGCGCTGACTGCGACCGGGCTGGGCGGTGCCACGGCGGTGGTGTTGCTGTCCGCGCCCTCGGCGGTCGGGGCGTCAGATCCGTGTGCCGCCAGTGAAATGGCGCGCACGATCAGCAACGTGGCCAGGTCCGCCGGTGACTACCTCGACGGGCACCCGGAGACCAACCAGGCGATGACCTCCGTCATGCAGCAGCCCCCGGGTCCGACATCGGTCAGCTCGCTGGAGACCTACTTCGACGCAAACCCCAAAGCGGCCAGCGACATGCAGACCATCGCGTCGCCGCTCGCCGGACTGTCCAGCCGCTGCAAGATTTCGGTCAGCCTTCCGCAGGTGCTCGGATTCATGCAGTCGGCGCAGGGGGCGATGCCGGGCGGCGCCGCCGCAGCCATGCCGGGCGGCGTTATCTCGGGGGCGCAGAACACGATGCCGGGCGGCGCGGGCGCCGCCGCAGCTGTGCCCGGCACCACCGCAGCCGTGCCGGGACTGAGCGCCGTCAGATAGGGCGGCTTTCACATAGGTCGGGGTTTCACGTCGTTCGTTCGTCGTCTGACGGGCCCTGCAGGGCCTCCTCCGGCGCCTCGACGGCGTCAAGACAGGGTGTTGATTCGGCCTCGGTGTCGTCGGGGTCGAGGTGGTTCTCGGCGCGGAACATGAAGAAGAACACCACCCAGCCGATCGCGGCGAGCATCAGCCAACTGATCAGCCGGTAGATCAGCATCGTCGAGACGGCGTTCGGCAGCGACATCCCGCTGGATACCAGGCCCGGCACCAGCACCGCTTCGACCACCAGCAGCCCGCCCGGCATCAGCGGGATCGTCCCGACCGCGCGGGCGGCGGCGCACGCGACCGTCAGCCCGCCGACCGACGCATGCGCTCCGGCGGCGTAGGCCGCGAATCCCAGGCACGCGACATCGGCGAACCGGTTGAGCACCGACCAGCTGAAGGCAGCCGCCAGGTCTCGACGGCTCAGGCTGACCGATTCCAGCTGGCAGAGCATCTCGCGCCATTTGGCCAGACCGACGCCGGCCGGCCGGCCGCGTAACGCGTTGAACCGCGCCAACACCCGGCAGCCGATGCCTTCGATCAGATCCGGTCGGGATGCCACCGCCTGCGCCAGCAGTAGCAGCGCGACGAAGCCACCCAAGGTGAACAGCAACGAGAACGGGTTGTTCTTGGCGCCGAGGACGAACGCGCCGCCCAGTCCGAGCAACGCCAATCCCACCGCCTGCAGCACTCCCGACATCACCAACTGCCAGGACGCCACCAACGTCGATGCCCCCCAAAGTCGTTGCTGGCGGAGCAGAAACGTCGCGGCGATCACCGGACCTCCGGGCAGTGTGGTGCTCAGCGAGTTGGCCGCGTAATAGGCCGCCTCGGATCGCGGCCCCTGCACCCGCACTCCCGCTGAGCCCAGCAGCGTCCGCTGCACCTCGGCGAAACTGTGCATCAGCAACACCGCCGCCAGCGCGGACGCCAGCAGCCACCACCACTTCGCCGAATACAGGCTCCGGGCGGCCTTGGCCAGCTGATCCCACGCCAGCGCCACCTCGACGGCCAACACGATCGCGACCACCGCCAGCGCGGCCCACCGCAGCCACCGGTACCTGCCGCGGTCGTGCTCGAGAGCCTGACCGTCGACGTTGCCGGCTGGTGCGTCGTGTGACACGCGATCAGCGTAACGCCGCAGGTCGCGCCCGGATCGCTGCGCGACGCGGGTGTTCGCACATAGTCTTGGCGCTATGCCGTCGAAGGCCGCGTCCGATTACGCCGAATCGGTAGAACCGATTGTCCGCAAGACCGCAGCCTGGGCCTGGCGGTTGTTGGTGATCCTGGCCGCCGTCGTCGCACTGCTTTTGGTGGTCGAGCGACTCGAGGTGATCGTCGTTCCGCTGCTGCTCGCCCTGATGCTGAGCGCGTTGCTGGTTCCCGTCGTGGACTGGCTGGACAAGCGCGGTGCGCCCCGTGGCGGCGCCGTCGCGCTGGTGTTGTTGGCCGGCTTCGCGATCCTCGGCGGGATCATGACCTTCGTCGTCAGCCAATTCATCGTTGGTGTACCGGATTTGGTGAACGAAGTCACCCGCAGCATCGACTCCGCGAAGAGGTGGCTGATCGAGGGTCCGCTGCATCTGAGCCGCCAGCAGATCGACCACGCCGGCAATTCGGCAATCCAGGCGCTGCAGAACAATCAGGAGAAGTTGACCAGCGGTGCCCTCTCGACCGCGGCCACCATCACCGAAATCATCACCGCGGCACTGCTGATGCTGTTCACGCTGATCTTCTTCTTGTACGGCGGACGTAACATCTGGAGCTACGTCACCAAGCTCGTCCCCACCCATGTCCGCGAGCGGGTTCGCACGGCGGGTGGTGCCGGATTCCACTCGCTGACCGGCTATGTGCGGGCCACCTTCCTGGTGGCGTTGGTCGACGCGCTGGGCATCGGCACCGGGTTGGCGATCATGAGTGTGCCGCTGGCGCTACCGCTGGCCTCATTGGTGTTCCTGGGTGCTTTCATCCCGCTGGTCGGTGCTGTCCTCAGCGGCTTCCTGGCGGTCATCGTGGCGCTGCTGGCGAAAGGCTTTGTCTACGCGCTGATCACCCTCGGCCTGCTCGTCGCGGTGAACCAGCTCGAGGCCCATATTCTGCAGCCGCTGGTGATGGGTCGGGCGGTGTCGATTCACCCGCTGGCCATTGTGGTGGCGATTGCCACCGGCGGCGTGCTTGCCGGGATTATCGGTGCGCTGCTGTCGGTCCCGACCGTCGCATTCTTGAACAACGCGTTCAAGGTGCTGCTGGCCGCCGACCCGGAAGAAGCTGCGGCCGAAACCGAGGACGACGAAGCCACGGTCATGCAGGCCGATCCGGACCGAGTGGGATCCAAAAGCTAACAGCGCGAAGCGACTTCGCGATTAGATCCGTCCCTCTCGGCGCAGCAGGTCCTGAGCGCTGAGCCCGCCGCCGCGGCGTGGCCGCGGCTTCTCACCGCGGGCGTTGAGCTTCTCGGTGGCGGCGTCGGAATCCTTGTCCTCCCGCGGTGCGGTCGGGATCGCGGTGGTGGCGTCTTCGGGTCCGGTGGGCGGTGGGCCCGACGGCTTGTCCCGCGGCGGGATCTGCAGCGCCCGGGTTTCGTCGGCGGACGGCTGCGGGGCCTTGGGGGCAGCGCCGCGCGGGTCGCCGGTCTTTCCGCCGCGCAGGTCGCTGAGCCAGGACTCGATTTCGCGGTCCTCCCCGCGTGGCGGTTGCGGGGGAGCGGACGGTGCCGGCGGCCGCATCGGCGCCGGAGCGGCCGGCGGAGTCGGCTGGGCCGAGAAGCGGGTCGTCGGCGCCTCTTTGGGCTCGGTCCGTCCCGGCGCGGACATCCGGGTGGTCCCGGCAGCCGACGGCGCATCGGCGGCCGGCGGCCGCACGTCGCGTCGCGGCGCGATGGGGGGTGTCGGTGGCCGGGTCGGCCGCACGCCGCCCTCCGGGCTGGGGTGAGTGGGGTCGTGCGGCGGACGCGGCGTCGGCGCGACCGGCGGGCGGGTGGTGGCGGCAGGCCGACCGGACCGGGCCCGCGCCAACGGCACCTTGCGCTCGTCGGGCAAGTGAATCTCGCCGAGCCCCAAACGATTCTGCAGGCGCTTCATCCAGAGCGGGGCCCACCAGCAGTCGTCGCCGAGCAGCTTCATCACCGACGGCACCAGGAACATCCGGACCACGGTGGCGTCCAGCAGCAGCGCCGCCATCAGACCAAAGGCCAGGCACTGCATCATCATCAGGTCGGAGAACGCGAACGAGCCGGCGACTACTGCGAGGACCAATGCGGCCGCGGTGATGAGGCGACCGGTGGTTGCCGTTCCGATCCGGATCGCCTCGGCGGTCGACATCCCGCGGGCTCGGGCCTCGACCATGCGCGAGACCAGGAAGACCTCGTAGTCGGTGGCCAAGCCGAAACCGACCGCGACCACCAACGCGATGATGACGATCATCAACGGCGCCGGGGTGAAATTCAGCAGGTTGGCGAAATGTCCGTCGACGAAGATCCAGGTCAGGATGCCCAGCGTCGATCCCAGCGTCAGCGCACTCATCACTGCGGCCTTGATCGGCAGCACGACCGACCCGAACGCCAGGAACATCAGCAGCATCGTGGTGGACAGCAGCACCACCGCCATCAGCGGTGCCTTATTGGACAGGCTGTGGATGCTGTCCTGCTCGAGCGCCGGTACGCCGCCTACCAACACGGTCAGGCCGCGCGGCGGCGACATCGACCGTAACTCGGAGAGCTTCTTCGCGGCGTCGCTCGCGTGCGCCAGACCGTTCTGGATCACCCGGACCGAATCGTCCTTGGGGTGGCTGCCATTCGGGATCGAGACGCAGGGGTTGCCTTCGATCGTCGGGCAGGCCCGCTCCTGCCACGTCGTGTCGGTGAAGCCGCTGATCGAGGCGGCGTCGTTGCGGATCTCGGCGACCTGCTGATCGGTGACCTTGCTGTGGTTGTTGCTTTCGATCACCAGTGTCAGCTGGTTGGTGCGGTAGCCGGGAAAGAGTTTGTCGAAATTCTGCTGTGCCAGGCGCACCGAGTTGTCCGGCGGAAGGTACGTCTCGCTGATCCCGCCGCCGAAGGAGAGGTTGTGCAGCGGAAGAATCAGCGCGATCATCCCGATGACGATGGGGATGGCGAACACCAGCGGCCGCCGCATGACGACGTTGACCAGTTTGCCCCAGAATCCGGCCTCGACCTCTTCCCGGGTTTTAGTTTTCTGCAGCCGGTCGGCCAGCCAGTTCAGGTACACACGGGACGGCGTCCAGTTCGCCAGGAACGGCACCCGAAACAGGGTGCGCACGCCGAGCGCGTCGACGTGCTTGCCCAGGATCGCCAGGCAGGCCGGCAGCAGCGTGATCGACATCACCGCGGCCAGCGACACCGAGATGATCACCGCGTAGGTCAGCGATTTCACAAAGCCCTGCGGCAGCAGGAACAAACTGGCCGCCGACACGGCGATCAACGTCGCCGAGAACACCACGGTGCGGCCGGCCGTCATCATCGTGCGGCGCACCGCGGCTTCGGTATCGTAGCCCTCGGCGATCTCCTCCCGGAACCGGCTGACAATGAACAGTCCGTAGTCGATCGCGATACCGAAACCCATCATCGACACCACGGGCTGGGCGAAGAAGTGCACCGGGCCGAACTCGGCCATCAAGCGCAGGATGCCGAGCGAGCCGGCGATGCTCAGGCCACCCACGATCGCCGGCAGCGCTGCCGCGATCACACCGCCGAACACCAAGAACAGCACGACCGCCACGAGCGGCAGCGCCAGCACCTCCATGCGCTTCTGGTCGGTGGCGATGGTGCCGGTCAATGCGTTGGCGATCGGCTCCAGACCGGCGAGCTGAATCTTTCCGTCGTTGAGCTTCTGCAGGTCGGGCTCGATGTCCTTGTAATTGGTCAGGATCGTGTCGTCGTTGTCGCCCTTGAGCGGGATGCTGACGAAGGTGTGCTTGCCGTCCTCGCTAGCCATGCCCTTGATGACGGGGTCGGTGCTGGTCGGTGCGGCCAGCCAGCCGGCCCAGCCGACCACTTGGTCGGGGTGGTCTTTCTTGAAGGCGTTGAGTTCGTCGACGACCTTCTTCTGCCAGGCCGGGTCGTTGATCGATTTGGGTGCGGCGAATATCGCCACGATGTGGCTGGTCCGGTCACGCCCGTAGGTGTCGTCGCCGAGCACCGACGCCTTGACCGATTGGCTGCCGTCGTCGTAGAAACCGCTCTGCGTGACGTGCTTGCCGAGGCTGATCCCGAAGATGCCGCCGAGCAGGCTCAGCGCCACCATCACCCCGATCACGATGAATCGGTAGCGATATACAGTTCGACCCCACCAGGCGAACACGTAAGCTCCTTTACTGGATCTGCGACGACCCGCGCATTGGTGTGAAGTTGTCAGACACGCGAGGTCAGCAGCGAGGACAGTGGCCGGAACGGTTGCAGCCACGCCCCCTTGTCAGGCAGCGAATCTAGGCCGATCCGCGGCAGGGGCTCCCGGAAAACACCCGCGATGTCCTCCAGGTCGACAAACTCCAAGGTATCCGACGCTAGCGCCCAACTCGCATGTTCGCGAAATCCCAGCACTTGGACGGGCACCCCGTTGCGGGCGATTTCCTCCAACGGCGTACGGAATGCCTGCCCGTCCGCGGATGCGACCACCAGCGCCGCCAAACCCTCCTGCGAACGCTGCGCGATGTGGGAGAGCATGTCGCTGTCGACATCGCTGT
This sequence comes from Mycobacterium sp., assembly GCF_965277065.1. Classification (GTDB taxonomy): domain Bacteria; phylum Actinomycetota; class Actinomycetes; order Mycobacteriales; family Mycobacteriaceae; genus Mycobacterium. The sequence continues at coordinate 1,423,069 of NZ_CBDIBT010000019.1, read as the reverse complement.
CCTCGTCGAGCTTCGGTTTGGCAAACACCGCGAACCCGACGTTGCGCAGCGCATCGACCCACGGCCGGACCACGTCGGCGCTGCCTGCGGCGATGTTGGTGAACACGGTCGCCTCAGGCTCGGCGGATACGGCGTCGTGGTGGGTCGACACGTCGGCGGTGCGGCCCAGCAACCAGCGTCCGAGTGCGTCGAAGCGGGGCCGTTCGGTGGCGGTGGGCCGACGGCCCAGGATCGATCCGAGGCCCATGTCGAGGTTTGGCGCGTCCCAGACCAGAAGCACCCGCCGCGGCTTAGGCCCCGATTCGGCCTGAAGCTCGCCGGGCGGGGCGGCCGGAGCGCTGGTCGTTTCGTCGGTGAGACTCATAGCGCGCGTCTTTCCCAGAGGAATTCGGTGACGGCGCTGCCGGCGTCGTGCGCCTTGCCCTCGTATTTGGTGGCCGGACGCGCGGTGGACACCCGGGTCTGCGCTCCGGCGTCCAGCCTGGTCAGCCGCGGTTCGGCGTCGCCGACCTCGGCGATCTGCTCGGCGTAGCCGGCGTGATCGGTCGCGGCGTGCAACACCCCGCCGGGCCGAAGCCGGTCCGCAATCATCGCCACATTGGCCGGTTGCAGCAGTCGGCGCTTGTGGTGGCGGGCCTTGGGCCACGGGTCGGGGAAGAACACCCGGACCCCGGTGAGCGAGCCGGGAGTCAGCAGCAGGTCCAGCACATCGACGGCGTCGCCGCGGATCAGCCGGATGTTGGTGACGTGCTCCCGGTCGATGCCCGACAGCAGTTGGGCCAGCCCGCGCCGATAGACCTCGACAGCGATGACGTCGACGTCTGGCTCGGACTTCGCCATTGCTAACGTGGAAGTTCCTGTGCCGCAGCCGATTTCAAGCACAAGCGGAGCGTCGCGACCGAACCAGGCATGGGTGTCCAGCGGCTCTGCCGGTCCTTTCGAGTCGTCTCCCGATACGGCAACGATGCCGAGCTCCGGCCACAGCCGTTCCCAGGTCCGCTGCTGCGCGGCCGACAGCTGTGAGCGCCGCGTGCGAAAACTAGCGGTCCGACGGTATTCGCCGACCTCACGTTCCGCAGGCACGGCGGTAGGTGGCGTCGGCGGTGTGGCCGCGTCCACCCATGGCTGCGCGCGCATCCGTTCATCGTCGCCCATGAACCCATCATGTCGCCGCCCGCGGGGCAGATTGATACCCAACAGTTGCCTTTGCCTGGTACTAGGTGACTCGCTTCGCGGCGGTGGACATGTCACCATTCGACCGAAAAACCCGCGGGGCTACGTCGCGATCCGCAGTTACTCGGCCACAATGAGGGGTTAGCAGTACCTGCAAGGCGACCTGAGCGGATAGGGGCTGCCGATTTTCGTCGAAGAGCTGGAGCGGTTTGCCGACGCGGTCGGCGACCCGCGCTGCGCCGCGATCGCGAAGCGGCTCGCCGCCCCGCTGCGGGTGGCCGTCACGGGGCGCCGTGGCGTCGGCCGCACCACGGTCGCGCACGCTCTGGCTTCTCGCGGGTTCGCGCTGACATCCCCAGCGAATGCCGACGTCAACGTCCACGTGCTGGCCGATGCGGTCAAACCCGAGGACCACGCCGCCATCGAGGCCGCCGGGCGGCCGCTGCTGGCCGTGCTGAACAAGGCCGACCTGCTCGCGACCACCGCACCCGGTCGTCACCCCGACGGTCCAACCTCCGCTGCCAGAGCCCGATGCGCCCAGCTTTCCGCGCGCGCCGGGGTGCCCATCGAGCCGCTGATCGGCATCCTGGCCGGCCCGATGCTGGACGACGCATCGTGGCAGGGGCTGCGGGCGATGGCTGGCGGACAGTCCGTCGACGCCGCCCTCCGCAGCCGGTTGATGGCCACCCTCGACGCATTCGGCATCCGGCAGGCGAGCGCCGCGATCCGGCGGGGAGTCGGCCGCGGGTACGTCGACGCCCTGTTGCGCGGGTTGAGCGGGATCGACGCCGTCGTCGACAAGATCGGTGCACTCGGCGCGCCAGCGCGCTACCAGCGGATGCTGGATGCCGTTGCCGAGTTGGAGACGATGACCGTTACCGACCAGCGGATCAGTGAGTTCCTGACCGATGACGACACCGTGGTCGCCCGGATGATGGCTGCTGTGGAGGCGGTCGAGGCGGTCGGCATCCCGGTGGATCGCGACGACACCGCGGCGGCGCACCTACGTCGGGCCAAGCACTGGCAGGGTCTGCGCCGCGGTCCGGTCGGGGGTACCGAGCGGGCCTGCGACGCGGACATCGTCCGCGGCTCGCTGCGGCTGTGGTCGAGGGTCGGAGGATCGGTGTGAGCGACAAGAAGGCCAGCAACGCGATCGCCGAAGTGGACGCCATGGTGACGGAGATCGGCCCGCAGCTCGGTACGCCGACCACCGAGCGCCGGGACGCCGTGCTGGTGACCGGGCCATGGCTGGCCGGGGTGAGCGGCGTCGTCGCGGCGCTCAGCGAGCGGCTGCCCAAGCAGACCTTCATCGAGTCGACGGACCTGGAGACCGGCGAGGCGCCGACGGCGGTGGTGTTCGTCGTCTCGGCCGCCGCCGCGCTGACGGCCTCCGACTGCGCGCTGCTCGATGCGGCCGCCGCCGAGACCGACGCGGTGATCGCTGCGGTCTCCAAGATCGACGTGCATCAGAACTGGCACGACGTTCTGGCCGGCAACCGGGAGGCGTTGGCGGCGCACGCGCCGCGCTACAGCGACGTGCCGTGGGTCGGGGTCGCCGCCGCGCCCGAAGAAGGTGAGCCGCGCATCGATGACCTCGCCACAGCACTATCCGAGCACCTGTCCAACGCTGAGCTCACTCGGCGAAATAGGTTGCGCGCGTGGAAATCCCGGCTTCAGGCCGTCGCCGACCGATACGATCGCGACGCCGACGGAGCGGGCCGCCGAGCGCGGGTCGAGGCACTGCGGGAGCAGCGCGGCGAGATCCTGCGGCAGCGACGGCTGGCCAAGTCCGAGCGGACGATCGCGCTGCGCAGCCAGACCCAGCAGGCCCGCGTGCAGCTGTCCTACCTCGGCCGCAACCGCTGTGCCGCGGTGCGTGCGGAGCTGCAGGAAGACGCCGCGAATCTGAGCCGCGGCAAGCTGCGGGAGTTCGAGTCCGATGCCGGCATCCGGCTCAACGCCGTATTCGCCGAGGTGGGCGACGGCACGACGACGCATCTGGCCGAGGTCGCTCAGACGCTGGGCTTGAAGATCGACCCGCCCGCACCTGCGCCGTTGCCCACGGTGGACCTGCCCGCGCCGCAGTTGAAGTCACGAAAGCTGGAGACCCGGCTGATGATGCTGGTGGGCGCCGGCTTCGGGCTGGGCGTGGCGCTGACCCTCAGCCGGCTGCTGGCCGACCTGACCCCCGGGCTGACCGCGGCCGGCGCCGTCGCCTGCGCGGCGATCGGGCTTGCGCTCACCGTCTGGGTGGTCGGGATGCGCGGGCTGCTTCGCGACCGGGCCTTGCTGGACCGATGGGTGGGCGAATCCACCGCCCTGGTCCAGTCCGCCGCGGAACAGCTGGTCGCGACGCGGGTGCTGGCCGCCGAATCGGCGCTGACCGCGGCGCTCAGCGAGCAGGACGAAACCGAGAGCACCCGGGTGGCAGAGCAGGTCAGCGCTATTGACACCGAGCTGCGGGAGCACTCCGTCTCCGGCGCGCGGGCCGCGGCGCTGCGCGGCAAGGAAATGCCGACGTTGCAGGCCGCCCTCACCGCGGTGCGGGCCGAACTCGGCGAAACCGAGACGGTCGACGAGGGTGAAAGCGCGTCCGACGATGTCGGCGACGAGGCCGAGGTGCCGGTGCCGGAGGGCACCGACGACGGGCAAATTGGCGGAAAATCGGCGACAAACACCGCAGATAATGTGTTCTGAATCGTTCCTGTGAGTTAACCGATACAACCTCGACTTTTTATGGGTATACCGCTCGCGATAACCTGTGAGCAAGCCGCCGCAAACTAGCCGCGCATCACGTGCAACGCGACAGCAGGAGATTTTGATGACTTCAGCGACGATTCCCGGTCTGGATACCGCCCCGACGAAGCACCAGGGCTTGTTGTCCTGGATCGAGGAGGTCGCCGAGCTCACCCAGCCGGATCGAGTAATTTTCGCCGACGGCTCCGACGAGGAGTACCAGCGGCTCGCCGATCAACTGGTCGAGGCCGGCACGTTCACCAAGCTGAACGAGAAGAAGCACAAGAACTCTTACCTGGCGCTGTCGGACCCGTCCGACGTCGCGCGCGTCGAGTCGCGGACTTTCATCTGCTCCGAGCGCGAGGTCGACGCCGGTCCGACCAACAACTGGAAGCCGCCGGCCGAGATGCGGGCCACCATGACCGAGCTGTACCGCGGCTGCATGCGCGGGCGCACCATGTGGGTCGTCCCGTTCTGCATGGGCCCCCTCGGTGCCGAGGACCCGAAGCTCGGGGTGGAGATCACCGACTCCGAATACGTGGTCGCCTCGATGAAGGTGATGACCCGGATGGGCAAGGCCGCGTTGGACAAGCTCGGCGGCGACGGCTTTTTCGTCAAGGCCTTGCATTCGATCGGCGCTCCGCTGGAGCCGGGTCAAAAAGACGTCCCCTGGCCGTGTAATGAGACGAAATACATCACGCACTTCCCGGAGACCCGCGAAATTTGGAGCTACGGGTCCGGCTACGGCGGCAACGCGTTGCTGGGCAAGAAGTGTTATTCGTTGCGGATCGCCTCGGCGATGGCCCGCGACGAGGGCTGGCTCGCGGAGCACATGCTGATCCTCAAGCTGATCTCGCCGGAGAACAAGGCGTACTACTTCGCCGCCGCGTTCCCGTCGGCCTGCGGTAAGACGAACTTGGCGATGCTGCAGCCCACGATTCCGGGCTGGCGCGCCGAAACCCTCGGTGACGACATCGCCTGGATGCGGTTCGGCAAGGATGGCCGGCTGTACGCGGTCAACCCGGAGTTCGGTTTCTTCGGAGTCGCACCGGGCACCAACTGGGACTCCAATCCCAACGCCATGAAGACCATTGCCGCCGGCAACACCGTCTTCACCAACGTCGCGCTGACCGATGACGGTGACGTGTGGTGGGAAGGTCTGGAGGGCGAGCCGGACCACCTGATCGACTGGAAGGGCAACGACTGGCTCCTCCGTGAGACGGAAACCAAAGCAGCGCACCCGAACTCGCGGTACTGCACGCCGATGTCGCAGTGCCCGATCCTGGCGCCGGAGTGGGACGACCCGCAGGGTGTGCCGATCTCGGGCATCCTGTTCGGCGCTCGCCGCAAGACCACGGTGCCGCTGGTGACCGAGGCGCGGGATTGGCAACACGGCGTATTCATGGGCGCCACCATGGGTAGCGAGCAGACCGCAGCCGCCGAGGGCAAGGTCGGCGACGTGCGCCGCGACCCGATGGCCATGCTGCCGTTCCTCGGCTACAACGTCGGTGACTACTTCCAGCACTGGATCGACCTCGGCAAGAACTCCGACGAGTCCAAGCTGCCGAAGGTGTTCTTCGTCAACTGGTTCCGTCGTGGCGACGGCGGCAAGTTCTTGTGGCCGGGCTTCGGCGAGAACAGCCGCGTGCTGAAGTGGATCGTCGACCGCATCGAGCACAAGGCCGGCGGCCAGGAGACACCGATCGGTGTCGTTCCCGGTGTCGATGACCTCGACCTGTCCGAGCTCGACATCGACGCCGCTGACGTGGATCGGGCACTGGCGGTCAACGCCGACGAGTGGCGCCAAGAGTTGCCGCTGATCGAAGAGTGGTTCGAGTTCGTCGGCGATAAGCTGCCCACCGGCGTCAAGGACGAGTTCGAGGCGCTCAAGCAGCGTCTGGCCGAGTCCGATTAGGGCGCTCCCGCTGCGGCAGCAGGGTTGCCGAATCCCAAAGATCGGGTAGCCGAACTCTCCTTTGCGACGCTGCCGACCAGCAAATTTGATCCGCGCGCCGGATCCGTTCGGTAGCTAGGCTATGTTGCTGGATAGGTGCTCACCGGGTAGCTTGGCGACGTGACAACGACGAGGTGCGCTGTAACGGGGTCGCGTGCCGGTTCGCGGACGTTGTTCCGCTCGCTTGTCATCGTCGGCACCGCGATCTGCCCGGCTCTGGTGCTTCGTGTCGTCGGTATCCAGCTCGATCCCATTGTCGGCTTGATCGCGTACGGCGGCGCCGTCGTCGGTGCCAGCTTCGTGTTGGCGTGGGCCGCGGAAGCCGCTCAGATCGACGTGTCAGGCAGCCTCGCCGTCGCCGTTCTGGCCGTGATCGCGGTCCTGCCCGAGTACGCCGTCGACCTGTACTACGCCTACACCGCCGGCCACCTACCCGAGTACACCCAGTACGCGGCGGCGAACATGACCGGCTCCAATCGGTTGTTGATGGGCCTCGGTTGGCCGGTCGTCGTTCTGGTCAGCGTGCTGGTGGCCCGCCGGACGTCCGGCCGCAAGATCGACGGGCTGGAGCTCGAGCCGAGCAACCGGGTGGAGATCGGCTTCCTGATGATCGCCGGGGTCGCGGTGTTCGCCATCCCGGCGAGCGGCCGCATCCACATCGGATTCGGGCTAGCCCTGCTGGGCTGGTTCGGCTATTACCTGTTCAAACTGACGCGCGGCGAGGTCGAAGAACCCGAGTTGGTCGGCACCGCCGCAGCGCTGGGCGCGCTGCCCGACCGCATCCGCCGCATCACGGTGGCCGCGCTGTTCCTGTTCGCCGCCGCGGTCATCGTGACGTGTGCAAAACCGTTCGCCGACAACCTGATCGGCGCTGGTACCCAGTTGGGCATCGACAGGTTCCTGTTGGTGCAGTGGTTGGCTCCGCTGGCGTCAGAGGCGCCGGAATTCATCATCGCGACCATCTTCGCGTCCAGGGGCAAAGGTGACGACGCCATCGCGACGCTGATCTCGGCGAAGGTCAACCAGTGGACCCTGCTCATCGGATCGTTGCCGGTGGCGTACATGCTCGGCGGGGGAAGCGCCGCAATGCGTTTGGACGGCCGGCAGATCGAGGAGATCGTGTTGACCGCGGCGCAGACATTGATGGGCGTGACGCTGTTGCTCGGCCTGCGGTTCCAGCGCTGGGCGGCCTGGGCGCTGCTCGGCCTGTTCGTCGTGCAATTCCCGCTCACCTCGACCGAGGGACGCCTGGCGCTCAGCGGTGTGTACGGGGTGATCGCATTGGTGGCCCTGATCCACTACCGGCGCCAGGTGCTGCCGACATTGGCGGCACCCTTCGGCGGCCGCGCCAAGCGGCATGGCGGGCACCCGCATCTTTCGATCGAACAGGTGCATTCGCGGTAGTCAAGGACCGATCACGCCCTGTTGACAGCTGTCAAATTTCCCGGCGGTACAGTCTGGCCATGCAGATTCGCGAGCACACCTCCCGGCAGGGTGGAACCGACAAGCCCGCTATCATCCTTTACCCCTCCGGCACGGTGATCACGTTCGACGAGCTGGAAGCCCGTGCCAATCGGCTGGCACATTATTTCCGGCGGGCCGGGCTGGTCGAGGGTGACGCGGTTGCGATCCTGATGGAGAACAACGAGCACATCCATGCTGTCATGTGGGCGGCCCGCCGCGCCGGGCTGTACTACGTGCCGATCAACACCCACCTGACCGCGCCCGAAGCCGCGTACATCATCGACAACAGCGCCGCCAAGGCGATCGTCGGGTCGGCCGCGCTCCGCAAGACGTGCGAGAACCTCGCCCAGCATCTACCCGGCGGCCTGCCCGCAATGCTGCTACTTGCCTCCGGCGAAGGAGAGCCCGACCTCGACGGTTGGCAGCGCTACCCGGAATGCGTTGCCGCTCAGCCGGATACCCCGATTGCGGACGAGCGCGAAGGTGATCTACTGCAGTATTCCTCGGGTACGACCGGTCGGCCGAAGGGAATCAAACGAGCGCTGCCACACGTCTCGCCCGCGGAAGCGCAGGGCATGATGTCGGCTCTGGTCGGCTTTTGGATGCACCCGGATGCCGTCTATCTCAGCCCGGCGCCGCTGTATCACACCGCGCCGTCGGTGTGGTCGATGACGGTGCAGGCCGGCGGCATCACCACGGTGGTCCTGGAGAAGTTCGACCCCGAAGGTTGTCTGGATGCCATCCAGCTCCACCGGGTCACGCACGGACAGTTCGTGCCGGTCATGTTCACCCGGATGCTGAAACTGCCTGAAGCGAAGCGCAACTCGTTCGATCTGTCCAGCCTGGAACGGGTGATGCACGCCGCCGCGCCGTGTCCGGTGGAGATCAAGAAGCAGGTGATCGATTGGTGGGGACCGATCGTCGACGAGTACTACGCCTCGTCAGAGGCCATCGGATCGACATTGATCAGCGCGGACGAGTGGCTCGCCCACCCAGGCTCGGTGGGCAAGCCGATGAACTGCCAACTGCACATCCTCGACGAGAACGGCAACGAGTTGCCGCCCGGCCAGGCGGGCGAAATCTATTTCGAGGGTGGGTTTTCCTTCGAGTACCTCAACGACTCGGAGAAGACGGCGGCGGCGCACGACAAGCACGGCTGGACCACCGTCGGCGACGTCGGCTACGTCGACGAGGACGGCTATCTCTTCCTGACCGACCGCCGCCACCACATGATCATCTCCGGTGGCGTGAACATCTATCCGCAGGAAGCGGAGAACCTGCTGGTCACCCATCCGAAAGTGCTTGACGCAGCGGCCTTTGGGATTCCGGACGAAGAGATGGGCCAGAGCGTCAAAGCCGCGGTGCAGACCGTGGATCCGGCCGATGCGACCGGCGAATTCGCCGACGAGTTGCTGGGGTGGCTGCGCGATCGGTTGGCCCACTACAAGTGTCCGAAGTCGATCTCGTTCGAAGCGCAACTGCCGCGGACCGATACCGGAAAGATGTTCAAACACGAACTGGTCAAGAAGTATTCGGTGTGACGCTGCGCGTTGTCGACGTCTCAGAGCCTGACTCCACGGTCGACTCTGCTCTTCTCGGTGACCCGGTCGTCGCCATCGGGTCGTTGCGTGGTGCCTCCGAATTCTGGTTGCAGCGGGCAACATTCACGCTCACCGAGGACCACGCCGACGATCGCCGGGCGATCACCGTCGCATCGATCGACACCGCGCTCGTTGAGCTGACGGCGCAGGTTCAACAATGGCCGATCGCGGCGGCGACCTGTGACGACGTGTTGCGCTCGGTGGATCCGGCAGGTGCGGCGTCGCCCGGGGTGGTGACGGAGTCGCTGGCCTACTCCACCTTGCAGGCCGGCGCCGAATTCGCCAGCTGGCTGGCCGCCCGCGGTCCGGCCACCATGCCCGACATCGCCGATCCGGTGCAGGTCCGCCGCGACGGCGGCACCTTGCACATCGCGTTCAACCGCCCGCAGCGGCACAACGCCTTCTCCACCGATGCCCGGGCTGCTTTGCTCGAGGCTTTGGCTGTGGCGCAACTGGATTGGTCGGTTGACCAGGTTGTGCTGACCGGCAACGGGCCGTCTTTCTGCAGCGGTGGTGATCTCGACGAGTTCGGCACGTTCACCGACCCGGCCAGCGCGCATCTGGCCCGCACCCGCTACAGCCCGGCGCTGGCGCTGGACGCGATCACCGCCCGACTCGGTCCGGCGTGCCGTGCCGAGGTGCACGGCCAGGTGGTCGGCAGCGGGTTGGAGATGGCCGCGTTCTGCGGCCGCATCGAAGCCGCTGCCGATACCGTGTTCGGGCTGCCCGAGCTGCGCCTGGGGCTGATTCCCGGCGCAGGTGGCACCGTCAGCGTGACTCGGCGGATAGGTCGCTGGCGCACGGCGTATTTGGTGCTGAGCGGCCAGACCATTGACCCGTCCGTCGCGCTGGCCTGGGGCCTCGTCGACGCCGTGCGCTGACCCGTACCGCGCGAAACAGAAGCGCGGTCGCGGTTTGGTCTGCACTGCGACATCGTGCCGAGTGGCCACTTATTGCCCACAATTCGCGAAAAGCGCGACCACAACTGGCCGCTCGGCGGGCTAGAGCCCGCCGCGGGACACCAGCTGTGCGGCAATCACATTGCGCTGGATCTCGTTGGTGCCCTCACCGACGATCATCAGCGGCGCGTCGCGGAAGTAGCGTTCGACATCGTATTCAGTGGAATAGCCGTAGCCGCCGTGGATCCGGACCGCGTTGAGTGCGATCTCCATGGCCACTTCGGAGGCGAACAGCTTGGCCATCCCGGCTTCCATGTCGCAGCGCTGCCCGCTGTCGTAACGCTCGGCGGCATAGCGGGTGAGCTGGCGGGCGGCGGTCAGCTTGGTCGCCATGTCGGCGAGGTAGTTGCCGATCGACTGGTGCTTCCAGATCGGCTGACCGAAGCTTTCCCGCTGCTGCGCGTAGGCCAGGGCGTCATCGAAGGCGGCGGTCGCCACTCCCAACGCGCGCGACGCCACCTGAATCCGTCCTGTCTCGAGGCCTTTCATCATCTGCGAGAAGCCATTTCCCGCATCGCCGCCGAGAATCGCCGAGAGCGGCACCCGGTAGTTGTCGAAGGACAGCTCACAACTCTCCACGCCCTTGTAGCCCAGCTTGGGCAGATCCCGCGACACAGTCAGCCCCGGGCCGTGCTCGGCCAGCAGTATCGAAATGCCCTTGTGGCGCGGGGTCGCTTTTGGGTCGGTCTTGCACAGCAGCGCGATCAGCCCGGACCGGCGTGCGTTGGAGATCCACGTCTTCGAGCCGTTGACGACGAGAACAGATTCATCGGCGCCGTCCGGCGCTGCGGTGGTCGACATGTTCTGCAAGTCGCTGCCACCGCCCGGCTCGGTCAGCGCCATCGTCGCCCGCAGTTCACCGGTGGCCATCGGCGGCAGGTAACGCTGCCTCTGCTTGTCGGTGCCGAACAGCGCCAGCAGCTTGGCCACCACCGTGTGGCCACCCATCGCGCCGGCCAGGCTCATCCAGCCCCGCGCCAGCTCCTGCGTCACCAGCACGTAGCACGGCATCGACACCGGCGTGCCGCCGTACTGCTCGGGGACGGCCAGCCCGTAGATGCCGATGCGCTTCATCTGCTCGATCCACGCTTCGGGATACTCTCCTGCATGCTCGACTTCACGGACCGTCGGCCTGACCTCTTTGTCGACGAACTCGCGCACCGTCGCGACCAGCATTGCCTCGTCGTCGTCAAGCCCCATACGCCCATGTTGGCATGCCGGGGAGCGGGGTCACGATGACAGTCGGCCCGTACTTCGACCAGGTGCACACCGGCCAGGTCTTCACCGGCGCGCCGTCGATGACGCTCACCCCCGGTCTGGCCGCCGTGCATCAGAGCATCCTCGGCGACCGGCTGCGCCTGCCGTTGGACGCCGAACTGTCCGCCGCGGTCACCGGCCTGCCCGCGACGCTGGCGCATCCCGGCCTGGTCTGCGACGTCGCGATCGGGCAGTCGACGCTGGCCACCCAGCACGTCAAGGCCAACCTGTTCTACCGCGGACTGACCTTCTTCCGGTTCCCGGCGATCGGGGACACGTTGTTCACCCGCACCGAGATCGTGGGGCTGAAGAAGAATTCGGCGAAGCCGGGCCGGGCGCCCACCGGGCTGATAGCCCTGCGCATCACCACCATCGACCAGGCGGACCGGCTGATCCTCGACTTCTACCGCTGCGCGATGTTGCCGTTGAGTGCCGGTGCCGACCCCGAGGGCTCCAACCATGCCGACGACCTGTCGACGGTCGGTGCCGACCTGGCCCCGCCGCCCTCGGCCGCCGCCGAGTGGAACGGCGATGCCTTCCGGCAGCGGGTCACCGGGCCGCATTTCGACCCCGGCCTGGCCGGAACGGTGCTGCACAGCAGCGCCGACGTGGTGAGCAGCGCACCGGAGTTGGCCCGCCTCACCTTGAATCTCGCTGGGGTCCACCATGATTCGCGCCTCGGCGGACGCCGGCTGGTCTACGGCGGGCACACCATCGGGCTGGCGCTGGCGCAGGCCGGCAAGTTGTTGCCGAACCTGGCGACCGTGCTGGGCTGGCAGTCCTGCGATCACACCGCGCCGGTCTATGAAGGCGACACCCTCTACAGCGAACTGCACATCGAGTCTGCCGAGCAGACCGAAGGCGGTGGGGTACTGGGATTGCGCTCGGTGGTCTACGCGTTCAGCGCCGACCCCGACGAGCCGCGGCAAGTCCTCGACTGGCGTTTCACCGCGCTGCAATTCTGATGCTGGAGGAAGCCTGCCGCGTGGCCGCCGACATCGGCGGGCTGCTCGGCGTGGACGTCGACGCCGCGACCACCTTGGCCGGCCGCGCAGCGATCATGAATCTCGGCCCGCCCGGCCGTATCTCGGCCGGCGGCGCCACCAGACTCCTACCCACCGTTGACGGGTGGTGCGCGGTGGCGCTGCCCCGCGACGACGACCTCGCGGCGCTACCGGCGCTGATGGAAGTCGGCGCGGTCGTCGGTGACCCGTGGGAGGCGCTGTCCCGCTGGGCCGCACTGCGTTGCAGCGACGAGGTCATCGCCCGCACCCGGCTGCTCGACATCGCCGCCGCAGCCCTGGGCGAAGCGTCGGCCGGGGTGCCGGCGGTTCGGATTTGTGGTGCCGCTGTGGTGCCGCGACGGGCCGGCGGGTTGCTCGTGGTGGACATGTCGTCGCTGTGGGCCGGACCGCTGTGCGGCCGGCTCCTCGCCCGAGCGGGCGCCGTCGTCGTCAAGGTGGAGAGCCCGAGTCGGCCCGACGGCACCCGCCGCGGCGAGCCGGCCTTCTTCGACTGGATGAACACCGGAAAGCTCTCCTATGCCGTCGATTTCGACGCGGAAGCGGACGCACTGCGCCGGCTGCTGGATGTGGCCGACATCGTCATCGAGGGATCACGTCGCGGGGCACTGCATCGCCGTCGGCTCGCCAGCGAGGACGTGCCTGCCCGGCCAGGGCGAATCTGGTTGCGGATCAATGGCTACGGTGATCAGCCGGACCGTCCAGCGTTCGGTGACGACGCCGCCGTCGCCGGCGGTCTGGTCGACAACGACGACCGCGGACCGGTGTTTCGTGGCGATGCGATCGCGGACCCGCTCACCGGACTGGAAGCGGCGCGCGCGGTGGGGGAGTCGCTGCGCCGCGGTGGTGGCGAGGTGATCGACGTGGCGATGGCGCAAGTGGCCGCCCGGTACGCGGCGCTGCCACCCGGCGCCACTGCGGCCGCGGTCACCCGGCCCGAGGCACCGCCGGCGTCAGCATTGGGGGCCGACAATCGAGCCGTCGAGTGCCTGGTGTCCGAGAGGCTCGGCGCTTCATGCTGATTCAGCGCGCGACGCGACTCGACGGCACTGCCGTCGACATCAGGGTGAGCGACTGCATCGACGAGGTGGCCGAGACTCTGACACCGGAGTCTGGCGAGGATGTGCTCGACGCAAGAGGCGGGACAGTGCTGCCGGGCCTGCACGACCACCATGTGCACCTGTACTCCGCGGCAGCCGCGGCGACCTCGATCCGGGTCGGCCCACCGCAGGTCCGCGATCACGCCGCACTGGCCGCCGCGCTGGCGAGCGCCGAGGCCGGTGAGGACGGCTGGATCCGCGCTGTCGGATACCACGATTCGGTCGCCGGACCACTGGACCGCCACGCGATGGACGCTATCGCGCCCGCCGCGCCGGTGCGGATTCAGCATCGCAGCGGACTGTTGTGGATCCTCAACTCGGCGGGCCTGCAACGCGTCGGCCTGCCCGATCACCCAGACGGCCGGCTGCGCAGCACCGACTCCTGGGCGGACGCCCTGGGGCGCGGCGAAAACAGCCTGGCCGACCTCAGCCAGCGGCTGAGCAGCAACGGTGTCACCGGGATCACCGACGCCACACCGGATCTCGCTATCGCCGACGTGGTGCGGTTATCGGAGCTGCACCGCCGCGGTGAACTCCGTCAGCGTGTGCACTGTCTGGCCCCGGGCAAGCGGATCCTGCACGACGACGACCTCGACCTCGAGCAGCTGGCCGGCTGGATCGTCGAGCGGCACCGCGACGACCACCCGGTTGCCGTCCACTGCGTCACCGCCGCGCAGTTACTGGTGACGATCGCGGCGCTGCGCGACGCCGGCTGTCATCCGGGTGACCGCATCGAACACGCCGCCGTCGTTCCCTCGGACTGTCTGGCCGACATAGCCGACCTCGGGGTGACGGTAGTGACCCAGCCCAATTTCGTTGTCGAGCGCGGAGATCAGTACCTCGACGAGGTGCCCGCCGCCGAACACGATCAACTGTGGCGAGTGGCGTCGCTGATCGAGGCGGGGGTGCCGGTGGCGCTGTCCACTGATATGCCGTTCGGCGATGGGGACCCGTGGGCGGCGATGCGCGCCGCGGTGTATCGCACCACACACAGCGGAGCCGTACTGGGCAGCACTGAATGTGTCTCGGCCCGAACGGCTTTGACCATGTTTCTCGGCAGCGCAGAACACCCCACCCGGCCGCGTCTGGTCGAACCGGGTGAACCCGCGGATCTGTGCGTGCTCAGCGTCACGCCGCAAACGGCGTTGGCCGAACTGGACGCCGGAATGGTCGCGGCGACCATCATCAGCGGCGAAACCGTCGACACGTCAGGGTGAATCAGGAAATGTCACCGATGAGGTAGCGCTGCAGAGTGGGCGCCACCGCGTTGACCAGGGTGTCGACATCCATCGAGTGAATCGGCTCCACCTTCACCCCGTAGCGCATGATGCCCAGGCCGACCACCGCCGAGGCGCACAGCGAGGCGCGGAACGTGATCTGGTCAGCGCCCAACGCCTTGAGTAGTGGGTTGAAAACCGGGCCGATGAACAGGCCTTGCGCGATGTCGACCGTTTTGGCCAGGCCCGCCGTGGCGATCGCGCTGGCGGCGAACGGTCCACCGCCGGTGACATCCCAGGTGCTGATCAGCATCTGCAGTGTGCGCCGGCCGGCCTGATCCACACCCCCGCGGACGATCTTGTCGATGAAGTCTCTGGTGCCGAAAGGCAGATGCAACTTGCGTGCCACTGGGTCGAGAATCGCCCGGAATGGGTTCTCGCGAGGGGCCACGCTTGCCAGGATGGCACGGGCCGGATCAGTGCGGCAAGTCCCGGAACGGCGTGTTGCGATATGGCTCAGGCTCTTTCGGCAAGCCCAGCACACGCTCGCCGATGATGTTGCGCTGAATTTGATCGGTGCCGCCGCCGATCGAGGTGAAGTAGGCGTTCAGCGTCCGGAAGGTCACGGCGTCGCCGACGGGGTTGTCCGGGCCGGTCAACAAAGCTTGCGCGCCGACGATTTCGGTTTCGACGCGCGCGGTCTCGTGCAGGATCCGCGACATCGCGATCTTGCCGAGCGCGAGCAACGTGGCCGACTCTACACGATCGGTAGCCGCCTTGGAGCGTTGAGTGTTCCACCGGTTGACGGTGGCCAAGGCGTCGACGCGGGCGATCTGCTGGCGGATGTAGGGGTCGTCCAACCGGCCGGCGTCCCGCGCCAATTCGACCAGCAGATGGGCTTTCTCGGCCTGGGGGCGCTTGGCGTCGCGGGCCGTGCGGGCGATGTCGGCCATGAACCGGCGCTCGTAGGCCAGCGCGGTCTGTAGCACCGACCAGCCGCCGTTGAGTTCGCCGATCAGGTTCTCGGCGGGAACCCGGGCGTTTTCGATGAAGACTTCGTTGAATTCCGATTCACCGGTGATCTGGTGGATCGGCCGGATCTCGACGCCGGGCTGACGCATCGGCAGCATGAAGAAGCTGATGCCCTGGTGCTTGGGCACATCCCAGTCGGTCCTGGCCACCAACATCCCGTAGTCGGCGGTCTTGGCGAACGACGTCCACACCTTCTGCCCGTTGATCACCCACTCGTCGCCGTCGCGCTCGGCCCGAGTGTGCAGGCCGGCCAGATCCGAGCCAGCGCCGGGCTCGCTGTACAGCAGACACCACTTGCTCTCGCCGCGTATCGACGGCGGAATCAGCCGCTGCTTCTGCTCGTCGGTTCCCGCGTCGTGCAGCGTGCAGGCGAACAGGTTGCCGCGGTCATGTCCGCAACCGTGCGCTCCGACGGCGGCGAATTCCGCTGCGACGAGCCGAGATTGGGCATCAGTGAGACCACGGCCGTAAAACTCCGATTCCCAGCTGGGGGTCGCCCACCCGGCATCGACCACGATGTGAGCCCAACTGGCGCGGTCGATATCGGGATTCCAGTTGGCCGCCAACCACTTCCGGACCTCACCGCGCAGTTCGTCGTCAGTCAAGCGCCACTCCTCCTGCCCTTATCGATCGCACTGCACTGTTTGTCGTCGCCGGCGGGGTCATCAGGCTCCGATCTGCTGCAGGTAGCGTTCCCGGTGCCAGGATGCGCCGCCCAGCAACTGCGCGTCGCTGCGGGCCCGACGCAGATAAAGATGCGCCGGATGTTCCCAGGTGAAACCGATACCGCCGTGGACCTGGATATTGGTCGCCGCCACGAAGACGAATGCGTCCGAGCAGTACGCCTGTGCCAGAGCAAGATCCGCCACCCGCGAGGCCGTCTGGTCGGCGAATGCGTGGGCGGCGAAGCGCGCCGCCGACACCGCAGACTCTGCCTCCAGCAACATGTCGGCACACATGTGCTTGACGGCCTGGAAACTGCCGATCGCGCGGCCGAACTGGAAGCGGGTCTTCGCGTACGCGGTGGCCATCTCGACTGCCCGCCGCGCGCCGCCGGCCTGCTCGCTGACCAAGGCCACCGCCGCGTGGTCGAGCGCGGCGTCGAAGACCCCGACACCGGTACCCGGCCGGCCGATCAACCGGGCGGGGGTGTCGACGAATTGCAGCCGGCACTGCTTGCGGGTCGGATCGAGGGTGGTCAGCGACGTCACGGCCAAACCGGGGGAGCCGGCGCTGACCGCGAACACCGAGGGACCGTTGTCGGTGATCGCCAACACGTAGAACAGTTGCGCAGATAGCCCGTCGAGCACGAAATGCTTGTAGCCCGTGAGGTGCCAGGTGTCGCCGATCAGACCCGCTGACGTGGAAATCGTCGCCGGCAACCGGGCCGAGCCGTCCTCGGCGAAGGCCGCCGTCGCGATCAGTTCCCCCGCCGCGATGCGCGGTAGCACCGCGTCGCACTCGGCCGCGTCGCCAGCTTCGGTCAGCAAGCCGGGCACCAACACGGCCGTCGACAGGAACGGGCTGACCAGCAGCGCCCGGCCCATCTCCTCCATCGCGATGCCCATTTCGACCGGGCCCGATTCGGCGCCGCCGTACTTCTCGTCGATCAGCAGACCGGTCAGACCCATGGCTGCCAGCTGGCGCCACACCATCGGGTCGAAACCCGTGTCGGTCGCCATCTGGATGCGTACCTGCGCCTCGCCGGAGTGCCGGGCCATCAAGTCGGCGACCGCGCCGCGCAGTGCCCGCTGTTCCTCGCTCACCGCAAAGGGCGCACCGGCAGACATCAGCTGGTGACGGCCAGCGCGGATCGTAGGCTCGCGCACTGGCTGGCAAAAAACTCTTTGGACACAGCCGCTTTCGGCACCACGAGGTCGAAGCCATGGAACGCGCCGGGGACGGTCTCGATCTGGCACGGCACCCCGGCCGCGGTCAGCCGGGCGGCATAGGCGAGGTCCTCGTCGTGGAACAGGTCGTGGGTGCCGACGCCGATCCACGCTGGGGGAAGACCACCGAGGTCCTTGTGCCGCGCCGGCACCGCGACCTTCGGATCGGCGTTGCCGAGGTAGGCCGCCCAGCCGAAGCGGTTGCTCTTCGGTCCCCACAGCCGGTAATTCGGGTTCTCCGGTGTCGAGCCGCTGCGGTCATCGAGCATCGGATAGGCCAGCAACTGCAGGGTCGGCGTCACCTCGCCGCGGTCCCGCGCCAGCAGCGCCAGGGCCGCTGCCAGCCCGCCGCCGGCACTGGCCCCGCCGATCGCGATCCGTGCCGGATCAATGGCGGGCAGCGCGGCCAGCCAGGTCAGCGCCGCATAGCAGTCCTCCAGCGGCGCGGGATAGGGGTGCTCGGGTGCCAGCCGGTAGTCGACTGATGCGACGGTGACGCCCAGCGCGCGCGCGAACCGGCGGCACAGTTCGTCGTCCTGTCGCGCGGTGCCGATGACGTAGCCGCCGCCGTGAATCCACAGCAACGCCGGCCCGGGCTGGCTGACGCCCTCCGGGCGGTGCAGTCGCACCCCGACACCAGAGCTCAGGATGAGTGCCTCGACGTCGCCGCTGCCGCCGCCGCGCTGGACCGCCCGTGAGAGCCGGCGAATCAGTCTCAGCGTCCTGGGCCCGACCAGCGCCCGAGGCGCAAAACGGGCGACCTTGCGGAGGTCGGGATGGAACTCGGTGCTCGGCATCGTTCCAGTATCGCCAACGCTGAGCGACGCCTGGGACCCGGACTACCCGACCGACTTTTCACGGTCGCGATGACACGTCAATATTATTGTCGGTGTTGATGATTCGAGCTAGATGATCAACACTGCGAGCCGGTCGCTTCTCGATCTGTTGTGGCGATGAAGTCGTCCAGAATGTCGACCACCGCTTTCGGGGACTCGACATGCGGAAAATGCCCGACACCGGCGAGCACCTCGAGTCGGCTACCCGGCACAGCTTCGTGAGCGGCGTAGCCATGGGAGACGGGAATGATCCGGTCCTGGTCGCCCCAGATCAGCAAGGTGGGTAGCCCGTAGCTGACGTGGATCTTGCCGAGTGCACTGACCGCCTGTCCGCGATAGTCGACCACCGATCGCAACGTACGCAGGAATGCTTGGCGAGTCGGCCGATCTGACAGCGTGCAGTAGGCGCTCCACATCTCACTCGCGCGGGGCGATTGAATTCCGGCTGAGGTAAGCCACGATTTCAGCTTGTTGCCGAGGTTCAACACCGGCTGCGGCGCGACGACCGGCAGTAGGAATTCAGCACCGGGTGCCGAGAGGATCCGCAAAATCCAGTTCAGGTCGGGGCCCAGTCCACCGCTGCCGATCAGAACGAGGCGCTGGCAGTAGTTACGGTGTTGATAGGCGAACTGCATGGCCACACCGCCGCCCAGTGATTGACCGATAACCGTTGCCCGGTCGATACCGAGCTCATCGAGCAGATCTCGCAGCCACGCCGCGAACGCCCCCAGCGAATAGTCGCCGCGCGGTTTCGCCGATTCGCCGTGTCCAAGCAGGTCCGGTGCGACCACCCGATATCGTTTCGCCAACTCGGGGATGACCGCGCGCCATGTTGCGGAGCTTCCTGCCATGCCGTGGATCAACAGCAACGCCTCGCCGGCACCTTCATCGCGATAGGCAATCTGCTCACCGTGCAGATCGAGAAAACGCATCTCGCTCACCTCAACCGGCCTCCGTTGATCGCTGGGACGCTGTCATACCAGCCGTTTCGCTGGCGTCAGACCAACCCTGGTCCGACCTACGTTACCGTAGGTTACCGATCAGTAGCATGCCGTGGCCTGACGTGCGGTTCGGTCCTGACCGGCGCCATCGCCCGCGCGCCCATCCTGACGCCATTGACGGACAGCCGCAATCGCGGTCTTGAGACCGCGGCGACGCCCGGTCGCCGGTGCGGTCTCGGTGAATCCGGGCTGAAGTGCGGCGAACATCCGCTCGCTGCGGGTTTCTGGAGCGTCGTCGGCGGTGTCGCGTAAATAGCGGTCTGGCAGCGACAGCTTGGCGATCGTGCGCCACGTCTTGGCGCATTGCACGGGGAATGAGCCTGTGGTGTAAGGCAAGTCGTACTTGTCGCAGACCTCGCGCACCCGCAACGAGACCTCGTGCAATCGGTTGCTCGCCAGGTCGGGGTAGAGGTGATGCTCGATTTGGTAACACAGGTTGCCGCTCATGAACCGCAACGCCGGTCCAGCCTCGAAGTTGGCACTGCCCAGCATCTGGCGCAGGTACCAATGGCCCCGGCTTTCGCCGATCATGTCGGTCTTTGTGAATTTTTCTGCGCCATCAGGGAAATGCCCGCAGAAGATCACGGCGTCGGTCCAGATGTTGCGGATGACATTGGCCACGATGTTGGCCTTCAGCGTCGACCCGAAGGTCGCCGCAGGCGAGACCGAGGTCAGCGCCGGGAACGCGGCGTAGTCCTTGACGAGTTGCTTTGCCGCCTTCGTAGTGAATTCGCGGATCTGTCGAGCGGTCAGATCGCGGCCAGGACCGTCGCCGAGAAGTTTGCCGAACTCGATGGGCTGCAAGCCGATTCCCCACTCGAAGCCGAGCGCCAGGATGGTGTTGAAGAGCACGTTGCCAACGTTGTACGGCTTCCACGGCTGGTCGCGGGTGACCCGCAGCGTGCTGTAGCCGACATCGTCATCCATACCGAGGATGTTGGTGTATTTGTGGTGCTGAAAGTTGTGAGTGGCTTTCCAGTGTTTTGACACCCCGCTCATGTCCCACTCCCACGTCGAAGAGTGAATCTCGGGGTCGTTCATCCAATCCCACTGGCCGTGCATGACGTTGTGGCCGATCTCCATGTTCTCGATGATCTTGGCCACTGCGAGGGTCCCGGTCCCGGCCCACCAGGCGGGGCGTCGCGAGCTACCGGCCATAATGAGCCGGCCGGCGACTTCCAGCGCGCGCTGCGCGGTAATGGTGCGACGAATGTAGCGGGCGTCGTGCGCGCCAAGGGAATCGTCGACGTCCTGCCGGATCGCGTCGAGTTCAACGGCGAGGTTGTCGATGTCGACATCGGTCAGGTGAGCGAAGGCCGGAACGTCGGTGATCGCCATGGGTTTCCGCCTTTCTAGCGCGGTTGTCTGGGTCGGCTTTGCTCGCCAACGGAAGGCACCCGGCTCGGCCGCTCACAATCTCCGCTGCTGGCCGAGCCGGGGGGTCTATCCGGGCGGGTCAGTGGTGGTGCCGGCGTCCGCCGAAGGTGTATCCCGTGCGTCCCAGCACGGCGAGAAACGCGCCGGGGACGACTCCGAGAGTGATCATGACGTATACCTGGTCCTCTTCCAACATGAAACGGGGGCGGCGCGTCTTGCGTTGCGCGGCAATTACTTACAACATCTTGCTGCACTAAATGAGGCAGGATGTGCGGCGCGAGCGAATGCCCATTTGGGTCCGGCGGCACAGCGGCCAGATCCCTTCCGTAACGGCTGGAAGTCTCAGCACGCTCAATCGTACACCCGTCGGGTGACACGCGCTGCGTGGCTGCTGACGCGTGACCCGCTCGAACCTGCCACGGAAGCGGTTGCGCCTCAACGGCTTTTCGTCAGCCGCTAGGTCTGTGCCCCGTCGACGTGTGGTTACGGCAGGCGGCGCTGCCGCCGCGGGCTCAGCGGATCTTCTCTGGAATCGAATTCAGGGCCTGCAGAACGTGTTCCGCCAATTCGCTGGCTTCGGCGTCCTTCAGCTTGGAATGCGACATCAGGGTGTCCCTGACCAGTTCCAAGCGAACGAAATAGGGTGAGTGAGACATGGTCGGTGAAGCCATCAGTTTTTCCTTTTCGATCGGGCATTTCCGCTCGTCACCGAGCCGCCCGACACTCTCGACCGTACGCCATCAGGGTGTGGCTCCGGCGATCGGCAGGGAACTGGGCACGATTCCGGGTTGGAGGCCCATACCCCGGGGTATTCTGCGCCGATGAATGTACGACCGGCGCCGCGCCCCGCTGGGCGCTCCCTGGCGTCGCACATCAAATGGTTGCTGCGAGCCCGCCCGGGCGACTACATGCTGGCGGCCAGCGACGCGATGGCCTCGCTACCGGTGGTGGGCAAGCATCTGGAACCACTCGGCGGCATCACCGCGATGAGCATCTGGGGTTCCCGGTTGGCGCCCGAGTTCATGTCGGCGTCGGCCAGGTCGTGGCTCACTCCCGGCATCGGTGCGACCCGCAAGGCCGAGCGGGACCAAACCCTGGCCGTCACCGACGCCGCGCTGCGGGGCTTGGTGCCAACCAAAGACCTGGACATCGAGTGGCCGGCTCCCGACCGGACCCCGCCGTTCTGGCGGGCGCGGCAGCATCGACGCCACCTGCACAGGACATCGGTGAGGTATGGCCGGGAGCCGTCGCAGCTGTTGGACGTGTGGCGTCGCAAGGACCTGCCGGTTCGTCCCGCGCCCGTGCTGATCTTCGTGCCCGGCGGCGCCTGGGTACATGGCGGCCGGCAACTTCAGGGCTATGCGCTGATGTCCCACCTGGCCGAGATGGGCTGGGTGTGCCTGTCAGCCGAGTATCGGGTGTCGCCGCACAACCGCTGGCCGTCGCACATCACCGACGTCAAAACCGCGATCGCGTGGGCACGCGCCAACGTCGACAAGTTCGGCGGTGACCGCAATTTCATTGCGGTAGCTGGTTGTTCAGCCGGCGGACACTTGGCGGCGCTGGCGGGACTGACCGCCAACGACCCCGACATGCAGAGCGACCTGCCGCCGGACTCCGATACCTCTGTCGATGCGGTGGTAAGCATCTACGGCCGCTACGACTGGGAGGACCGATCGACCCCGGAGCGGGACCAGTTCGTCGACTTCCTCGAGCGGGTGGTGGTCAAGCGAAGGATCAGCCGGCATCCCGAGGTGTTCCGTAACGCCTCGCCGATTGCCCGGACACACCCAGACGCCCCACCATTTTTGGTGATACACGGCAGCAGCGACCGGGTGATCCCAGTCGCGCAGGCGCGCAGCTTCATCGAGCGCCTGCGGGCCGTTTCCCGTTCGCTGGTCGGCTACGTGGAGTTGCCCGGCGCCGGGCATGGTTTCGACATGATCGACGGCGCGCGAACCGGTGCCATGTCGACAGCGGTCGGGCTGTTTCTGGGTCAGGTTCATCGCAACCGGATGATCGCGGCGAAAGAGGTTATTTAGCCGTCGCGCGGTTGTTAGGGTCGCTCCCATGAAGCGGCTGAGCGGCTGGGACGCGGTACTGCTGTACAGCGAAACGCCGAATGTGCACATGCACACGCTCAAGGTCGCCGTGATCGAGCTGGACGCCGACCGTCGTGATTTCGACATCGATGCGTTCCGCCGGGTGATCCACAGCCGGCTGTACAAGCTGGAGCCGTTTTGTTATCAGCTGGTTGACATTCCGCTCAAGTTGCACCACCCGATGTGGCGGGAAAACTGCGACGTCGACCTGACCTATCACGTACGCCCGTGGCGTCTGCCGGCCCCGGGCGGCCGCCGCGAACTGGACGAGGCGATCGGCGAGATCGCCAGCACGCCGTTGGACCGCGACCATCCGCTGTGGGAGATGTACTTCGTCGAAGGATTGGCCGACAACCGGATCGCGGTGGTGGGCAAGGTCCACCACGCCCTCGCCGACGGTGTGGCCGCGGCGAACCTGTTGGCGCGCGGCATGGATCTGGCGCCGGGCCCGCAGACCGGCGACGCTCGCTACGCGCCCGATCCGACGCCATCAACCGGGGAACTGGTGCGGTCGGCGTTTGCCGATCACATGCGCCACATCGGTCGAATCCCGGGGACCATCGGCTACACCGCGAAGGGCATCAACCGGGTGCGTCGCAGCTCGCGCAAGCTCTCGCCGGAATTGACGATGCCATTCACCCCGCCGCCAACGTTCATGAACCACATGCTCACTCCCGAACGTCGTTTCGCCACAGCGACTTTGGCGCTGGGCGACATCAAGGAGACCAGCAAGGCGCTCGGCGCCACGATCAACGACATGGTGCTGGCGCTGTCAGCGGGTGCATTGCGCAAGCTGCGGCTGCACTACGACGGTGAGTCCGACCACCCGCTGCTGGCGTCGGTGCCGGTGAGCTTCGACTTCTCGCCGGACCGGGTCTCGGGAAACCTGTTCACCGGAATGATGGTGGCGCTGCCCGCGGATGTCGACGATCCGTTGGAGCGGGTCCGACGCGCTCACGATTACGCCGTCGACGCCAAAGAAAGCCACCAGCTGCTCGGCCCGGAACTCGTCAGCCGATGGGCGGCGTACTTTCCCCCGGGGCCGTCGGAGTCGCTGTTCCGCTGGCTGGCCAGCCGCGACGGCCAGAACAAGGTGCTCAACTTGCCGATCTCCAACGTCCCGGGCCCGCGTGAGCACGGCCGGGTCGGTGGCGCAATGGTCACCGAGATCTATTCGGTGGGGCCGTTGACCACCGGCAGCGGTCTGAACATCACGGTGTGGAGTTACGTTGACCAGCTGAATGTTTCGGTGCTCGCCGACGGCGCCACGGTCGACGATCCACATGAAGTGACCGGGGCCATCATCGCGGAGCTCATCGAAATCCGGCGTGCGGCAGGGCTTTCCGAGCAGCTGACAGTGATCGAAAGCGCGTTGGCTCAGGCCTGATCGTTCAGGTGAGCATGCAGGTCACGCCGGGAGATCTTGCCGGTACTGCTGCGCGGCAACTCGTCCAGCACGATGATCTCGCGCGGCACTTTGTAATTGGCCAGGTTGTCGCGGACGTGTTGCTTGAGATCATCGACGGTGGCTGATGTGGTCGGTGTCATCACCACGAACGCCGCCAGCCGTTGACCGTACTGCTCGTCGTCGACGCCGAGCACGGTGGCCTCGGCGACGTCGGAGTGCCCGGCCAGCGTCTTCTCCACCTCGATCGGGTAGACGTTCTCGCCGCCGGACACGATCATCTCGTCGTCGCGACCAACGACGTACAGTCGACCGGCCTCGTCGAGTCGACCGACGTCGCCGGAGGCCATGAAGCCGTCGTGAAAGTTCCTGCCGGCGCCGGAGGTGTAACCGTCGAAGCGGTTGGAGTTGCGGACGAAGATCTGGCCGACTTCGCCGGTGGGCACCGACTGATGGTCGGAATCCAGAATGCGAATCTCGGTGCCCACAGCGGGTTTTCCCGCCGTGTCCGGCGCGGCGCGTAGATCCGTCGGTGTCGCGGTGGCGATCATCCCCGCCTCGGTGGCGTTGTAGTTGTTGTAGAGGATGTCGCCGAACTCGTCCATGAATTTCGTGACTACGTCGGGTCGCATCCGCGATCCGGATGCGGTCGCGAACCGCAGCGAGCGACCGCTGTAGCGGCGCCGTACATCGTCGGGCAGGTCCATGATCCGGTCGAACATCACCGGCACCACGCACAAGCCGGTGGCCTGGTGACGGTCGATGAGTTCGAGGGTGGCTTCCGGATCGAACTTGCGCCGGGTGGCCACCGTGCACCCGAGCGACGCGGCGAAGATCAGTTGTGAGAAACCCCAGGCGTGAAACATCGGCGCCACAACGACCGTGGTTTCCTCGGTGTGCCACGGCACCCGATCGAGCATCGCTTTGAGCTCCGTTGTCCCGCCGCCGGAATGCTTGGCGCCCTTGGGATTACCGGTCGTGCCCGACGTCAGCAGGATCATCCTGCCCTTGCGATCCGTCTTGACGGGTCGCTTACCGAGGTGAGCGCCGATCAGCTTCTCCACGGTGACGTCGTGGCGATCCGGATGGTCGGTCCAGGCGACGATGCGGGTGGTGTCGGGCTTGTCGGACAGCGCTCGGTCCACCGACTCGGTGAACTCCTCGTCGTAGATCACCGCGTCCGCGCCCTCGCGATTGACCACATCGGCCAGTGCCGGGCCGGCGAACGAGGTGTTGAGCAGCAGCACGTCGGCGCCGATCCGGTTGGCGGCGATCAGCGACTCGACGAATCCACGGTGGTTGCGGCACATGATCGCCACTACCTCGGGGGTCCCGCCCGGCAATGCTTGCAGAGCAGCGGTCAACGCATCGGCCCGCTGCTCGAGTTCGCGGTAGGTCAGCGAGCCCAGCTCGTCGATCAGCGCGGGACGGTTCGGGCAGCGTTGCGCCGACATCGCGAATCCGCTTGTGACGGCGAGTCCTTCGCGGCGAACCACGCGTGCGATGCGCAGATACTTGTCGGGCCGCATCGGGGCGATGATCCCCGCTCGGACCATGCTGCCCAGCAGACCGAGCGCCATCGCTACCCGATTACCGGCAGGCGGCGTTCTTTGGCCAGCCCGTCGAGCGCCTTCTGCATGACCCGGCGAACGTGGGAGTCGACCGTGTCGATGTCGGGCTGTTCGCCGAATTCGGCTGTCACGTCGATCGGTTCGAGTACCTGCATCACGATCTTGGTCGGCAGCGGGACGTTGACGGGCAACACCGCGGACAGCCCGAACGGGAAACCCACCGAGATCGGCAGGATCTTCACCCGCATCACCTTGTCCAGTCGTAGCGCCTTGGCCAGGCCCATCCCGCGGGTCAGGTAGAGCTGACTCTCCTGGCCGCCGATCGCCACCGCCGGAACGATCGGCACTCCGGCGTTGATCGCGGCCCGCACATATCCGGTGCGCCCGTCGAAGTCGATCACGTTCTCCGACAACGTCGGTCGGTAGACGTCGTAGTCGCCGCCGGGGAACACCACCACCACGCCGCCGGATCGGAGCGCCTCGTCGGCGTTTTCGTGGTTGGCCCGGATGAAACCGGTGCGGCGGAAGAACTCGCCGGTGGGTCCGGTGAAGATGACATCGTGGCTGAGCGTGTAGACCGGACGGTCGAATCCGAAGTGCTCGTAGAAGCCGGTCGCGAACACCGGCACGTCCATGGCGAACAGCCCGCCGGAATGGTTCGCCACCACCAACGCGCCACCCGGCGGGAACGCCTCCAGGCCGCGAATCTCAGCCCGGTGATAGCCCTTGATCAGCGGACGCAGCCAGCCCATGACGCGCTCGGTGAGCCCGGGATCCCATTTGGACATCTCGTTGGGTTCGACATCGGTGGCAGCCATTTGGCAGTGATGCTAGCCGAGCCCGAACGGCTCGATACGATCTCCGCAAGACCCATTACGAACAGGACTTAGGAGTGCGACGCCGCTATGAGCCCAGTGAGCACTGAAGAAGCCGCAGAACCCGAAGTCCTCGTCGAGCAGCGGGACCGCATCCTGATCATCACCATCAACCGGCCCAAGGCCAAGAACGCGGTCAACTCCGCGGTGGCCCACAGTTTGGCCGACGCGGTGGACAGGCTCGACGGCGACCCCGGACTATCGGTGGGCATTGTGACCGGCGCGGGCGGAACGTTCTGCGCAGGCATGGACCTCAAGGCGTTCGCCCGCGGCGAAGTTCCCATCGTCGAGGGCCGCGGGATGGGCTTCACCGAGCGTGGGCCCGTCAAACCGCTGATCGCGGCCGTCGAGGGCTATGCGCTGGCCGGAGGCACTGAGCTGGCGCTGGCCACCGACCTGATCGTGGCGTCCAAGGACGCGTCATTCGGCATCCCCGAGGTCAAGCGCGGACTGGTCGCCGGCGGCGGTGGATTGTTCCGGCTGCCCGAGCGCATCCCGCCCGCGATCGCCATGGAGTTGGCGCTGACGGGCGAGGCCTTTACCGCCGAGCGGGCGCACGCCCTCGGCATGGTCAACGTGCTGGCCGAGCCCGGCGGCGCGCTGGACGCGGCGATCGATCTGGCCGAGCGGATCACCGTCAACGGTCCGTTGGCCGTGGCCGCCACCAAGCAGAGCGGTCAAGCAGAACGAGCACCTCGTCGAGTCCCGGGGCTGGAGCCCCGACGAGCGGTTCGCCAAGCAGAACGAGCACCTGATGCCGGTGTTCTCCTCGAACGATGCCAAGGAGGGTGCGATCGCGTTCGCCGAGAAGCGCCCGGCCAAGTGGACGGGCACCTGAGCTCAGGCCGCCCGATCCTGCTCTAGTTCCTCGGCCTCGGCGCTGTCTTCGGCGGTCACCAGTTGTCCGGGCCGAACGGAACGGTCTGCCGGCCGGAACCGGGCAGGCCGACGGTGTTCACCGCGCAGGTGCCGAGGCCGAGTAACAACAGCACGAAGGTGCCGAAGAACTCGGCGAGCATGGCGCCCGCTATCCCGGCGCGGAGCCTGGTGAAGGTGGAGTGCGTGGGCGATAGGTCTGTTGCGAAGGTCGTCAAAGTGTTGTCCCCAACTCGCTTGTGGTTGCTTGGTCAACTACTGGCGAACCCGCAGCGGGTAACCCTCACGTGCGCAGGTAAACGCGGTCGGCGTAGTGACATCGGCCACGGCGCGGGCGAGATTGTGAGGTCATCTAAACTGGCATGACACTTCTGCCAAGCTTTGTAACGTGTGGACACCACAGAAAGCGCGAGCGTGAGTATTTCGTTACTTCTCGAGATGGCCAGCTCGAGCGATCCCGAGCGGACGGCGGTGGTCTCCGGGGATGTCCGACTGACGGCGCAGCAGCTCAGCGATCTCGCCGATGGCGGGGCCGGCATCATCGCCGGTTCGCAGGCGTCCCACGTCGTCTACGTCGGCGTCGGCGGCGCGATGTTGCCGCTGCTGATGTTCGCCTCGGCACGGGCCGGGTTGACGTTCACGCCGATCAACTACCGGCTTTCCGCCGAGGGCATCAAGACGCTGATCGCGCGCCTGCCCCATCCGCTGGTGGTCGCCGACAGCCGCTACCTCGACGAGCTCGGGGGGCCGGCCGGACTCGAGGACTGTGCCAAACACGTCATGCTGTCCGACGACTTCCTGGTGCAGGCCCGCGACGCCGAGCCGGTCGTGGAGTTCGCCGACCCGGACTCGGTGGGCATCGTGCTGTTCACCTCGGGCACCACCTCGCAGCCCAAAGCCGTTGAGCTGACCCACAACAACCTGACCAGTTACGTCACCGGCACGGTCGAGTTCGGGTCCGCCGAGGAGACCGATGCCTCGCTGATCTGCGTGCCGCCGTACCACATCGCCGGGGTCAGCGCGGCTCTGTCGAATCTCTACGCCGGGCGCAAGATGGTCTATCTGCCGGTGTTCGAACCGCAGGAGTGGCTGCGTCTGATCGACGCCGAGCACGTCACCAGCGCGACGGTGGTCCCGACCATGCTGGACCGGATCGTCACCGTCTTGGAGGGCGGTGGACACCGGCTGCCGTCGCTGCGCAACCTGGCCTACGGCGGCTCCAAAGTGCCGTTGCCGCTGGTACGCAAGGCCCTGGAACTGCTGCCGCACGTCGGTTTCGTGAACGCCTACGGATTGACCGAAACGAGTTCGACGATCGCCGTGCTGACGCCCGACGACCATCGCGAGGCGCAGGCCGCCGCCGACCCGTCGGTACTGAAACGCTTGGGTTCGGTCGGCCAGCCGGTGCCGAGCGTCGAGGTGCAGATCCGCGGGGAGGACGGCGCGGTTCTGCCGGCGGGGCAGACCGGTGAGCTGTTCGTCCGCGGCGAGCAGGTGTCGGGTCGCTACACCGGGATCGGCTCGGTGCTCGACGCCGAGGGATGGTTCCCGACCAAGGACATCGCCACCCTCGATGAGGGCGGCTACCTCTTCATCGGCGGCCGCAGCGACGACACGATCATCCGCGGCGGGGAGAACATCGCGCCCGCCGAGCTGGAGGATGTGCTGGTCGAGCACCCGCACGTGCGAGACGTCGTCGTGGTCGGGGTGGAGGATCCGCATTGGGGGCAGGCGATCGTCGCGGTCGTGGTGCCGGCCCCCGGAGCCGACCCCGACGCCGAGGAATTGCGTGAGCATGTCCGCAGGAGTTTGCGGGGGTCGCGAACCCCTGACCGGGTAGTCTTTCGCGACGAGCTGCCCACCAACGCGACGGGCAAAGTGCTTCGTCGCGACATCGTCGAAGAGCTTCGCGCCGCTCCGGCCGAGCAGTAACTCCAACCGAGGATCGAAATCATGATCAAAAACGGAACCCGTCTGGCGAGCCAGGTCTGCGACACCCAGGTGATCGTCGTCCGCAGCGCCGACAGCCTCGACGATCTGCGCTGCGGTGGGGCGGCGATGGTGGAATTGGGGGCGGAGCGGTCCGGTGAGCCGGATCCGGCATTCTCCGATGGCGCGATCATGGGCAAGCGTTACGTCGACGACGCCGGTGCCGAGGTGCTGGTGACCAAGGCAGGGGCCGGAACGTTGGCTGTGGGCGAGACGGCACTGAGCCTCAAGGAAGCCAAGCCGCTGCCGGCCAGCGATTAGCTCAGGACTGCCCGGGGACTCCGTTGCGGCGGACGAATTCCCTTGCCTTGACCAGGAACTCGAGCTGCTCGTAGACCTTGTGCAGTGGTTCGCTGCTGCGCGCCGAGCGGCACAGGACGACGGCGCCTTCCAGCGTGGCGATCGACATCA
This sequence comes from Mycobacterium sp., assembly GCF_965277065.1. Classification (GTDB taxonomy): domain Bacteria; phylum Actinomycetota; class Actinomycetes; order Mycobacteriales; family Mycobacteriaceae; genus Mycobacterium. Next base: position 1,393,222 of record NZ_CBDIBT010000019.1, on the reverse strand, counting down.
CCGCCAGCGAGTCGGCGTCGGACTCCGCGAAGCCATCACCGACGAACGCCCACGTGAGGGCCGTACGCCAGTGCGCGAAAATCCGCGCCGCCTCTTTCGACAATCGCAGTTCGTCGTCGCCGGAGCCGATCGCCGCGGCGACCACCGGGCAGCCGGCGTGGTAGTCGCTGTCCGCGAGCACGCGTTCCCAGAAGTCGACGAACTGCCGGAGCAGCACCTTGGCGCCTCGTCCGGCGGCGTCGTCGATGTCGGCGGTGATCGCGTCCCCGGCGTATTGCAACGCCTCGGCGAGGATCTGGTTGCGACCCTCCGGGAAGTGGTAGTACACCGAGCCGCGTGGCGCGCCGCTGCGGGTGAGCACCTCGTCGATGGTCACGCCGGCGGCACCGCGTTCCCGCATCACCTCGGCGGCGCTGATCAGCATTTTGGCGCGGGTGTTACCGCGCTTACTGCGCGATCGAGTTGCTAACGACATGGGCTCTCGCTGGCCTGTCAGGCTGCGCGGGTCTGGCGAAGCTGCGGGATACGCCAGTGAAGTGTCCTCGCGGTCAATCGCGCGGGACGCAGCGTATTGCGGCGCAGACCGGCCCACTCCCCGCTCAAGCGGTAGCCGGCGACGTTGAGTTCGACGATCAACATGGTCATCTCCTGAAAACTATGTAAGAGACCATATAAGACTCGCGTCCAGCAAGCAAACGCTCGGCGCTGCCGTTGCAGGATAGAGACCTAATGGACCGGACGTCTCGCATCTATTGCCGCGCGCCTGTTCAGCAGAAATTATGGTGAAATGCATATTTCGGACGCAGCCCTGGGCGGTGCGGCAATTCTCTTTGTCGCAACCCGCATGACCACATTCGCCCAGCGCCGTCCCCAAGTCACTCACGGAAGACTGCTAACGCACGCAAGGATCTGGTAAGCGTGCGGAGCGTGACCAAGCTCAATTCCAACCGAGCCCGTCCGCGTTACGCTCGGCCCAGGCGATTGAAAGGGGTCAGCAATGGGCCACTACAAGAGCAACGTGCGGGACCTGGAGTTCAACCTGTTCGAGTCGCTGAAGTTGGACGAGGTGCTCGCCGACGAAGCATTCGGCGACCTCGATGGCGACTCGGTGCGGCAGATGCTCGCCGAGGCTGCCCGATTGGCCGAAGGACCGGTGGCTGAGTCGTTCGCCGACAGCGACCGCCACCCGCCGACGTTCGACCCCGACACTCATGTGGTCACGCTTCCCGAGCCGTTCAAGAAGTCGTTGCGCGCGTGGGGCGAAGGCGAGTGGTTTCGGGTCGGGCTCGAAGAGGCGGTCGGCGGCGTGCCCGCGCCGTCGATGGTGCAGTGGGCGGTCAACGAGTTGGTCCTCGGGGCCAACCCGGCGGTGTTCATGTACATCGCCGGCCCGATTCTCGCCAACATCCTCTACGGGATCGGCAATGAGCAGCAACGGCATTGGGCCTCGCTGGCCATCGACCGCAACTGGGGCGCGACGATGGTGCTTACCGAACCTGATGCGGGTTCCGACGTCGGCGCCGGCCGGACCAAGGCCACCGACCAGGGCGACGGCACCTGGCACATCGACGGCGTCAAGAGGTTCATCACCAGCGGCGACAGCGACGACGTCTTCGAGAACATCTTGCACATGGTGCTGGCCCGGCCGGAGGGTGCCGGTCCGGGAACCAAGGGGCTCAGCCTGTTTCTGGTGCCCAAGTTCCTGCTCGACGCCAAGACCGGCGAGCCGAGGGAGCGTAACGGCGTCTTCGTCACCGGCGTCGAACACAAGATGGGCCTGAAAGTCTCGGCCACATGCGAATTGACCTTCGGTCAGCATGGCGTCCCGGCGGTCGGCTGGCTGGTGGGCGACAGCCACCGCGGAATCGCGCAGATGTTCCGGATCATCGAGTACGCCCGAATGATGGTCGGCACCAAAGCCATTGGAACATTGTCAACGGGTTATCTGAATGCGTTGGAGTACGCCAAGACTCGTGTCCAGGGTGCGGACCTGACGCAGATGACCGACAAGACCGCTCCGCGGGTGACGATCATTCATCATCCCGATGTGCGGCGTGCCCTGTTGACGCAAAAGGCGTACGCCGAAGGATTGCGCGCACTTTATCTGTTCACCGCGGCGCACCAGGATGCCTCGGTTGCCGCAGTGGTCTCGGGCGCCGACGCCGATTTGGCCGAGCGGGTCAACGATCTGCTGTTGCCGATCGTGAAAGGCGTGGGCTCCGAACGGGCCTACCAATGCTTGACCGAGTCGTTGCAGACACTGGGCGGATCCGGCTTCCTGCAGGACTACCCGCTCGAGCAGTACATTCGTGACGCGAAGATCGACAGCCTGTACGAAGGCACCACCGCGATCCAGTCGCAGGACTTCTTCTTCCGTAAGATCATTCGCGACCAGGGCAAGTCGCTACAGCATCTGGTCGCGCAGCTCGAGGCGTTCATCGACAGCAACCACGCCCGTCCCGAACTCGCCGATGCCCGTAAGCAATTGGCCACCGCGCTCGACGACCTGCAAGGCTGGGTCGCGACCATGACCGGGTACCTGATCGAATCCCAGGAGAACCCCAACGAGCTCTACCGCGTCGGCCTTGAGTCGGTGCCCTTCTTGATCGCCGTCGGTGACCTGCTCATCGGCTGGTTGCTACTGCAGCAAGCCGAAATAGCCCTGACAGCGCTGGACGGCGATCCGGGCGCGGCCGACCGCGCCTTTTACGCCGGAAAGGTCGCCACGGCAAAGTTTTTCGTCAAGAACGTGCTGCCGCGGTTGACTGCTGAACGCGAGATTGCGGCCAATGTCGACCTCGCCGTCATGCAGCTGCGCGAAGAGTCGTTCTAGCGAGCTTGAGTGTGACGCCACAGGCACGTTCGCGCTCAAGTGTGCCTGCAGCGTCACGTCGCTGCAGCGTCAGGCCTCGGTGGTGTAGCCCATCGGCATCAGCACGCTCTTCTGCTGAGTGAAGTGCTCGACGCCCTCGGGGCCGTTCTCGCGGCCGATTCCGGAGTTCTTGTACCCACCGAACGGACAGCACGGATCGAATGCGTACCAGTTGATCGCGTAGGTGCCGGTGCGGATCTGCTCGGAGATCTTGATCCCGCGTGGCACGTCGGTCGTCCACACGCTGCCGGCCAACCCGTACGCTGAATCGTTGGCGATCTTGATCGCGTCCTCTTCGGTGTCATAGGGAATGATGCTCAGCACCGGGCCGAAGATTTCCTCCTGCGCGATCGTCATTTTATTGTCGACGTCCGCGAACACCGTGGGCTGCACGAAGAAACCGTCGTCCAGGCCTTCGGGACGCCCGCCTCCGGCGACGAGTCGCGCACCCTCCTCGATGCCCTTGGCGATGTATGCCTCGACACGGTCGCGCTGCTTCTCCGAGATCAACGAGCCGATCTGCGCGCCTGCGTCCGACGGCGGCCCGACGGGCAGTGACTGCGCGAAATTGCCCACGGCTTCGACGATTTCGTCGTATCGCGAGCGCGGCGCCAAGATGCGGGTCTGCGCCACACAGGCCTGCCCGGTGTTCATGATTCCGGAGAACACCAGCATCGGCACCGAGGCGGCCAGGTCGACGTCCTCGAGCAGGATGGCCGCCGACTTGCCGCCGAGTTCCAGGGTGCACGGCTTGAGCATCTCGGCGGCGCGCTTGCCGATCTCTTTGCCGACAGCCGAGCTTCCGGTGAACGAGAAGATGTCGATGTCGGGGTTGGAGGTCAGCGCCTGTCCGGTTTCGATACCACCGGGAACGATCGACAGCACACCCTCCGGCAGGCCGGCCTCGGCGAACACCTCCGCCAAAGCGTTTGCCGTCAGCGGTGTTTCGGCGGCCGGTTTGAGCACCACCGTGCAGCCGGCCAGCAGGGCCGGGCCGAGCTTGTTGATCGCCAGGAACAGCGGCACATTCCAGGCCACGATCGCACCCACCACGCCGAGCGGCTCACGGTGCACGATGGTCTGCCCGTAGCCGCCGTTGCGGACTTCCTGCCACTTGACCTGATCGACGGCGGGGCCGGCAAAGAAGTTCAGACAGGCAATTCCACTCATCCATTGCATGGTCTCCAGCGACATCGGCGGCTGACCGGTCTCGTCGCCGAGCAGTTTGATGAAGTGGTCTTTGCGCTCCTCCATCAGCTTCAGTGCGCCGGCGATGACGGCCGCGCGATCTTTCGGCGGCGTGGAGGGCCATGGTCCGTTGTCGAATGCCGCACGCGCCGCGGCGACCGCGGCATCGACGTCGCCCGCTGCAGCCAGTGGCACCTTGCCGACGTACTCGCCGGTCGCCGGGCAGTGCACCTCGATGACCTCGGACGTCGACGGCTCGGTCCATTTACCGCCAATGAAAAGCTTGTCGTACTCCGTTGTGGCTTGCTCCGTTGTGACTTGGCTCATGGCCGCCACCATACCCAAGTGGCGTCCAAACGAGAACACGTTTCAGTGGTGCGGCTGGAGCACCAGAACGAGATTGCTCACCAGGAACTCGCGCACCATCGGTAAAGCCGTCAGCCACCAGGCCCATTTCGGGTGGTAGCGCGGGAAGGCGGCTACCAAAGCGCCGGTGCTCGCCGCCCAGTCCAGCCCTTCCGCCGCCGACACCGCGAACAACGACGACCCGTAGTGATTTTTCGCCGGATGACCGTGTTTTCGGGCGTAGCGGGCCGCCGCCCGGGCCCCGCCGAGGTAGTGGGTCAGGCCCATCTCGTGGCCGCCGAACGGGCCGAGCCAGACCGTGTAGGACAACACCGCCAGGCCGCCGGGCCGCGTCACCCGCAGCATTTCGCCGCCGAGCGCCCAGGGCCGCGGCACGTGCTCGGCGACGTTCGACGACAGGCAGATGTCCACGCTGTTGTCGGCGAACGGCAGTGCCATGCCCGACGCTCGGACGAACGTCCCCGTATCACGCGCCAAAACTGGCCCTGCAGAATGTATTTCGCCTGCGTTCGGCTCGACACCGATATAGCCGAGCCCCGCGTCGCTGAACGCTCCGGCGAAATAACCGGGCCCGCCACCGACGTCGAGCACCCGGCGGCCGACCGGCTGTTCGCCGTGCATGCCCTGCCACAGGTCGCTGACCAGGTGCACGGTGTCGACGGCCAGCGGACCGTAGAAACGCGCCGGCTCGGCCTGCTCGTAGCGGAAGCTCGACAGCAGCCGCACCGAACGGCGCAAGGTCGCCCGCCGCGCGAACACCTCGGTCACCGCCACCGGCCAACCCTAGAGCCCCGGCATCGCTAGGCTTGGCGAATGTCCGGTGTGCGCTCAGTGCTGCTCCTGTGCTGGCGTGATACCGGCCACCCGCAGGGCGGCGGCAGCGAAACCTACCTACAGCGCATCGGCGCCCAGTTGGCCGAATCCGGCGTCGATGTCACGCTACGCACCGCCTGCTACCCCGGCGCAGCCCGCCGCGACATCGTCGACGGCGTCCACATCTGGCGCTCGGGTGGGCCGTACTCGGTCTACATCTGGGCACTGCTGGCGATGGCAGCGGCCAGGCTCGGCATCGGGCCGCTGCGCGGCGTGCGACCCGATGTGGTCGTCGACACCCAGAACGGCCTGCCATTTCTGGCCCGGCTCGTCTACGGCTCCCGCGTGGCGGTGCTGGTACACCACTGCCACCGCGAGCAGTGGCCGGTGGCCGGCTGGTTCCTCAGCCGCGTCGGCTGGTTCGTCGAATCGTGGTTGTCGCCGAAGGTGCATCGCCGCAATCAGTATGTGACAGTGTCACTTCCGTCGGCCCGCGACCTGGTCGGTCTGGGCGTCGACACCGAGCAAATCGCCGTGGTGCGCAACGGGCTTGACCAGGCACCCGTGGCCTCGCTGAGCGGGTCGCGAGCGGGCACTCCTCGCGTGGTGGTGCTGTCGCGGCTGGTGCCGCACAAGCAGATCGAAGACGCCTTGGACGCGGTGGCGCAGCTGCGGGCATCAATACCCGATCTGCACCTCGATGTCGTCGGCGGCGGTTGGTGGAGCCAGCGGTTGACCGAACATGCGCAGCGGCTGGGCATCGGCGATGCGGTGACATTCCACGGACACGTCGACGACACCGCGAAACACCATGTCATGCAACAGGCTTGGGTGCATGTGCTGCCGTCCCGGAAAGAAGGCTGGGGGTTGGCGGTGATCGAGGCGGCGCAGCATGCCGTGCCGACCATCGGTTACCGGTCTTCTGGCGGGCTGGCCGATTCGATCATCGACGGGGTGACCGGTCTGCTGGTCGACGACCGTGCCGAACTGGTGCGCCGACTCGAGCAGTTGCTCGCCGATCCCGTGTTGCGCGATCAGCTCGGCGTCAAGGCACAAGCGCGTAGCGCCGAGTTCTCGTGGAAGCAAAGCGCAGACGCGATGCGCTCGGTGCTGGAGTCAGTCGTCGCCGGTGACCGCGTCACCGGCGTGGTCTGACGGCACCCACCGACCCGCGATGGCCGAACCGACAGCTCCGCCGATCAATATGGCCAACCAGACCAGATGCGCGATGATGACCGCGGCCCGACGGCCCGCCGATGCGCCGCCCGTGTTACCGCCGACCCGGTACAGCATCAGGTCCCGCCCGCGGAACGCAACGGGTAGTCGCTCCAATGTCTCGGTGGCCCCACTCATATCGCCCGCGGTGCCCTCCTCGACAACTAGCCATCCCACGCCGGCCGCTCGGAGTTGATCCGGGTCGGCGCCCGCCAACAGCAGCCGCTGCACCTCACGGGCCCGGTCACCTTCGCCGAGAACGGTCGTCCCGGAGACCGTAAGGTCGCCGGTCGTCAGGACGTCGGCGCGTAGCCAGCGCGGCAGCGGGTCCAGCACCGGTGCCGGACCCGACCAGGAAAACCGCCGCATGGTGTCGGCCGGCAACACCGCGACTTCAGCGGGTGCTCGGTTTATGGCGGCCGCGACGGCCGCCCAGTCGCCGGGGTAGTGCGTCGACTGGACCTTTCCGCCTATGCCCCAAGCCAAGTCGGGCAGCGCCAGCAGCAGCGCGACGCAGCAGACCAGCGGCGCGATGGCCGGTCGTAGCCATCGTCGCAACGTCAACACCGCACCCGCGCCGGCCAAGGCATAGCCGGGCATCGCCAGCGCGACCCACTTCTGTGCGTCGCGCAGCACACCCAGGCCGGGGACCGTCTCGACGACCGCATGCAGGACGGCCAACCCCGGGCCGGTGGCCAGCGCTGCCGGTACCAGAATCGACGCCACCGCCAGCACCAGCAAGGGTCGTGCGTCATGCGAACGCCGAAGCGTGACGAACCCGGCGGCGACCACAGCGAGCAGCACGACAGCAGACACCAATGTGAAATACGTTGTGCGCGAGGCTGGTACGGCGTCACCATTCCATATACCGCCCAAGCTTGCCAGGCTGCCCAAGGTGCCCAGCGCCGGTTCGGCACGGGCCGCGAAGGCGGCGATGCCCGGTGTGTGGGACCACATCCGATCCGTCGACGCCAGGCCCAATAGCGCGGCGGTCAACCACGGCAATGCCGCCAACGCAGCGTCAACCGAAACTATTGCAGCGCAACGCCATCGTGATACACCGGTGCCCGTCACCGCAGCGCATGTCAACCCGACGGTGGCGGCCAGGATCAGCCCGGTCGGGGTCAGGCCGGCCAACGCGATCCAGAATGTCAGGCCGAAAATGCTTGGCCAGATGCCACTTTCGGCCGTACGCAGTGAGATCAGCGTGGTCGCCACCCACGGCAAGCAGCCGTAGCCGAGCAACAGGCTCCAATGCCCTTGCAGGAGCCGCTCGCCGACGTAGGGGTTCCAGATCGCCAGCGTGGTCGCCACGAATTGGCCGCCGGCACAGGACTCCGGTAGCAGTTGTGCGACCAGTCGCGCCGCACCCCAGCCGGCCAACCACAGGCCGGCGACCAGCAAGGCTTTCACCACGATGCCGCCGTCGACGACATGCGAGGCCACGGCAATCGCGAAATCCTGTGGTGTCGCCCGCGGAGCCGAGACCAGGCCGAGAGCGTTGTCGGTGAAGTACGACCGCGGCGTCGACACCGCGTCGCGGAGTAGGAGGTAGCCGGGCTTCAGCAGCGGCGCCACCACGAGTAACGCCAACGCGAGTGCGTACCCGGGACAGGTCCACCGCAGCACCCGATGGGGGAGCGCCCGCACGCGCTGAGCCAGCTAGGGAAGGTCGGGCGGCGCGGGAGTCGAAGAACCCCCCGAGCTCGACGTCCCGTCTCGCTTGACGTCCTTGGGGGATGTGGGAATCTTCTCGGTCTCGGCTTCGGCGCCCGGCACCCGCTCGACCGGTGGATCGCCGCCGCGACCGAAGAATCCGCGATCGGCTTCGTCCTGGCCGGGTTCGTTCAATGCGGTCTCGGTGCGCAGGCTGAACGAGCCGAGCAGCAGCCCGCCGATCAGGGCGATCACGCCCGCCGCGGTGAAAGTGATCGGCAGCACCCGCGACCACAGCGCCAATCGGTCGCGCTCGTTACGCGCGGCGTTGACCTGAGCCTCGACCGTCTCCTCGTTGGACGAGATCTTGTAGTCGACCAGCGTGACTTCCGGCTTCAACGCGTCGCGCGCGTAATAGTGGTTGGCGCGCTCTTGTTCTTTGACGATCGTGCCCGACTCCGGGTCGACCCAGAACGTCCGCTGCGCGGCGTAGTAGCGGGTCATGGTGATCTTCTCGTCCGGATCGCCCGGTAGGCCCCACATGAATGCGGTATTGGTGACCTTGCTGTCCGCGTCGTCGGCGTACAGCGACGGGTATCTGATCGGCTCGGCGAGTTTGCCGTCCGCGTCGTAGCCGACGTCCTGGGTGAACTTGTAAACCGTCAGGCCGTTGACGTCTTCTTCACCGTTGTAGTTGGCCTCGAACGCTTTCTGCGCTATCGGGTCGAAGTACGGGTACGACCGCTTTTCGGTGTGGAACGGAAAGCGGTAGGACAGCCCCTCATGCGGCAGCGCAATATTGGTGGCCGGACTTTCGTCCTTGAATCCGCGTGGCTTCTGTACCGCGCCGCCGGGATGAGTGTCGTCGGACACCGCTGTCGCTGTCTTGCGGTTGAGGGTGACGGTGTCGACCAGGGCGAGCAGCAGGCCGGAGTCCTTCTGCTTGTCGCTGCGCCGAACCGAGCTACCCACCTGGAACGTGACGACGTCGGCGTTGGCGGGGGATTCGACGTCGATCTGTTGCTGAGACACCACCGGCACGTTTTTGTCGACGACGAGTTTCGGGCTGTACAGCGACGCGGGGTCGACGGTCGTACCGCTGCCCTCACCGATCAAGGTCGCGTCCAGATCGAGCGGAATCTTGGTGATCCTGCTGCCGGTGTAGGTCGACAACAGCAGCGCGGCGATCAGCAACGCGGCTCCGAGTCCCATGATCCCGCACGCGGCCATCCGCAACATGACTGCTCGGTTCACGTGCCGTGACCTCCTTCTGATCTCGTCCGGTTCAGGCCGTAAACCTGGCGTTCTACCCGCTGGCGGCACGGCCGCGCAGCAAAACTCGTTCGACCCTAACAGCATTATTTAAGGTCGCTGTTTATGTCCCCAGGGTGGGCAAACACGTTTGCGCGTTGACCGGGCAGACTGTCGTTATGGATCCGAACGGGCAGGTGGGTGGCACCCGCAAATTCCTGCCCGCAGTAGAAGGGATGCGGGCCTGCGCCGCAATCGGCGTCGTCGTCACCCACGCGGCTTTCGACACCGGGCACTCCAGCGGATTCGACGGTCGGCTGTTCGGCCGCTTCGATCTTGCGGTGGCGGTGTTCTTCACGCTGTCGGGGTTCCTGCTGTGGCGAAGCCACGCCGCCGCCGCTCGCGGGCTGTCACCGCGTCCGGCGACCGGTCACTACCTACGATCGCGGGTGGTCCGCATCATGCCCGCGTATCTGGTTGCGGTCGTAGTCATTCTGACGCTGCTGCCGGACGGCAATCACCCGAACCTGACGGTGTGGCTGGCGAACCTGTCGCTCGCCCAGGTCTATGTGCCCCTGACACTGACCGCCGGCCTGACCCAGATGTGGAGCCTGTCGGTCGAGGTCAGCTTCTACCTGGCGCTGCCGATCCTGGCGGTGCTGGCCGCCCGTCTGCCGGTCCGCGCCCGGGTGCCGGCGATCACGGGTTTGGCTGCCGCAAGCTGGTTCTGGGGTTGGCTCCCACTGCACACCGCACCCGGACTCAATCCGCTGACCTGGCCGCCGGCGTTCTTCTCCTGGTTCGCCGCGGGCATGCTGCTCGCCGAATGGATCTACAGTCCGATCGGCTGGCCACACCGACTGGCGCGGCAGCGCGTGCCGATGGCCGTCGTGGTGCTGGCGGCCTATCTGGTTGCGGCCTCCCCGCTGGCCGGCCCGGCCGGCCTGGTCCCTAGCAGCGCTGCGCAGTTCACCGTCAAGACGGCGATGGGCGCGCTGGTGGCCGCGGGCCTGGTGGCGCCACTGGTGCTCGACCGGCCCGACGCCAGCCACCGGTTACTGGGTAGCGCCCCGATGGTGACGCTCGGACGCTGGTCCTACGGAATCTTCATCTGGCATCTGGCCGCGCTCACAATGGTGTTTCCGGTGATCGGTCAGTTCGCGTTCCATGGCCACCTGCCCGAGGTGCTGGCGTCGACGCTGGTCTTCAGCATCGCGATTTCCGCGGTCAGCTACGCGCTGGTCGAGTCGCCATGCCGAGAGGCGTTGCGGCGGTGGGAATCACGCCGGATCCCACGCCCGCAGGCGGTCAGCCCGCGTCAAGAAGATGCAGTCGCGCCATGATTTGCGCGCGGACCGCGGAGCGGCGGGCCTTACCGGCGTCGTCGCGCAGCGGAGTTTCGACGAACTCCACGGTTTCCGGCACCTTGTAACCGGCGATGCGTTGGCGCAGAAACTCTTGCACCGTCTGCTCATTCAGCTCGGTGCCGGCCTGAACCAGGGCGTACGGCACCTGCCCGAGATCGTCATGCGGAACCCCGACAACCAAGCAGGACAACACATCTGGATGCTCGGACAACGCCGCCTCGATCTCGGCCGGATACACGTTGCGGCCACCAACGGTGAACATGTCCACTCGGCGGTCGGAGATGTAGAGAAATCCGTCGGCGTCGAAATAGCCGAGGTCGCCCAACGAATCCCAGCCGTCGCGGGATTTCGCCGTCGCGCCGACGTAGCGGTAGGTCGGCGCGCTGCCCGGGCTGGGCCTCATGTAGATCTCGCCCACCTCTCCGGGCGGGCACGGATTGCCGTCGTTGTCGAGCACCTTCATCTCGCCGGCCACCACGATGCCGACCGAGCCGCGGTGAGCCAGCCACTGGTCGCCGGAGATGAAGGTCAGCGCCTGTAATTCGGTGCCGCCGTAGAGTTCCCAGACTTTCTCCGGTCCGAGCAGATCGATCCAGGCCTGCTTGATGGCGGGCGGGCACGGGGCACCCAAGTGCCAGAACCGACGCAGCGACGACAGGTCGTAGGCTTGCGCGTTGTCGCGATAGACCGGCAGCGCCCGCTGCATGATGGTCGGCACCGTGGTCAGGAAGGTGACGCGGTGGTCGCTGATCAATCGGAGGAATTGCTCCGGCTCGAACCGGCTCATCAGCACCAGGTGGTGGCGCATCAGCAGCGCGATGGTCGCGGTGGTGAAACCGGTGTTGTGCGACAGCGGAACCGGGACCAGCGTGATGTCGCCCTCTTGGGCGCCGAGCGGATAGCCGATGGCGGCCGGAATGCGGCTGTCACCGCCGGATTCGATCAGCTTCGGACGCCCGGTGCTGCCACCGGACCCCATCGCCTTCCACACCGGCGACACCGCTTCGGGTAGCGCCTCGTCGGACAACGCCGGATCGGGCGTGAAACCTGCTGGCACGCTTGCGACTTCACCATGGCTTGGCTTTATGGTCGTCGACCGGCTGCGCCCGGCTTCGCCGAGCCGGCGATCGACTTCGCGGCCGACCAACAAAGTCGGTGGCCGCAATTCCAGCAGACCGGCCAGCTCGGTGTCGGGCAGCCGCGCCGACAGCGGTTGCGGCACGGCGCCGAGCTTCCAGCAGGCCACCGCGGCCTGGATCCACTCGATCCCGTTGGGCAGCAACATGGTTACGTAGTCGCCGACGCCGACACCCCGCTCGGCGTACGCGCGGGCGAGCCGGTTGGTGGAGCGATCGAGTTCGCGACGGGTCAGCGTGCGCCCATCGCAGGTGACGGCCGGCTCGTCGGGAGCGAGCGCGGCCAGCGCGGAGATCTGGGCGCCGATCGGTGGGATCGGCGCGGTCACGAGTAGGAGCCCTGCCGCTCGAAGATCCGGCGCGGGTTGTCCACCAGCATGGTGTGCAGCTGCTCGTCGGTGACCCCGCGTTCCTTGAGCGCGGGGATGACGTCGTTGTGGATGTGCAGGTAGTGCCAGTTCGGCGCCATCTGTGGCACCACCTCTTCGGGGATCGCGTCGAAGTAGCAGTTGGCGTCGTGGGACAACACCATCTTGTCGGCATGCCCGCGTTCGCACATCTGCGCGACGACGTTGACCCGGTCCTCGAACGGTGAGATCACGTCGAGACCGAAACGATCCATGCCGAGGTAAGAGCCGGGGGCGATCAGCTCCTCGAGGTAGCCGATGTCGGTGCTGTCGCCGGAGTGCCCGATGATCACCCGGCTCAGGTCGACGCCCTCCTCCTCGAAGATCTTCTGCTGTTCCAGCCCGCGCCGCAGACCAGCATGGGTATGCGTGGAGATCGGCACCCCGGTCCGCTTGTGCGCCTGGGCAACCGCGCGCAGCACCCGCTCGACACCCGGTGTGACACCCGGTTCATCGGTGGCGCACTTGAGGATTCCCGCCTTGATGCCGGTATCGGCGATGCCCTCCTCGATATCGCGGACGAACATGTCGGACATGATCTCCGGGCCGCCGAGCAAGCCGCCGGGGCCTTCGTAGTGGAACCGGAAAGGGATGTCGTTGTAGGTGTAGAGACCCGTCGCGACGACGATATTCAGGTCGGTGGCCGCGGCGACCCGGGCAATGCGCGGGATGTAGCGACCCAGTCCGATCACGGTCAGGTCGACGATGGTGTCGACTCCGCGCGACTTCAGCTCGTTGAGCCGATCGATGGCGTCGGCTACCCGTTTGTCTTCGTCGCCCCAAGCTTCCGGATAGTTCAGCGCTATCTCGGTGGTCATGATGAACACATGCTCGTGCATCAGCGTGACGCCGATATCGGTGGTAGTGACAGGTCCGGAAGCGGTATTCACTGACGACACGTAGCCGACTCTAGGACTCCGACGGCGTCCGATGGTCCGGATCGGGGAGACCGGATCGAATCGCGAGTTGGCTACCCCCGGCCCCTTGTGAAGTGACGTGGCTCACAGTAAGGTGACCGGTGGTCATCCACTGGAAGAGGGCTGATGCCGACGGTCACCTGGGCTCGCGTCGATGCCGCGCGACGGGCCGCAGTCATCGACGCTGCGGAAGCGGAGTTCGGCGCGCACGGGTTCTCCGGCGGCAGCCTCAACGTGATCGCCCGGCGAGCGGGCGTGGCCAAAGGCAGCCTGTTCCAATACTTTGCCGACAAACGCGACCTGTATGCGTTCATCACCGACGTCGTCAGTCAGCGGGTACGCGCGTACATGGAAGAGCGGATCCGTCAACTCGATCCGAGTCGGCCGTTCTTCGAATTCCTGACCGACTGGCTCGACGTGTGGATCGCCTACTTCGCCGATCATCCGCACGAACGCTCGCTGCACGCCGCCGCCAGTCTGGAGGTCGACACCGATGCGCGGATCAGCGTGCGCAGCGTCATCCATCGGCACTACTTGGAAGTGCTGCGGCCATTGGTGCGCGACGCTCATCAGCGCGGCGACTTTCGCAGCGATGCCGACACCGATGCCTTGATGTCGTTGCTGCTGTTGATCTTTCCGCACCTGGCATTGGCGCCCTACATGCGCGGGCTGGATCCCATCCTGGGTCTCGACGACCCCACTCCTGAACAGCCGGCGCTGGCGGTGCGCCGACTGGTCGCCGTGTTGACCGCAGCCTTTGCTCCGATTCCCCTAGACAGCAAGAAAATTCAGCCGCAAAAGATCTGAGGAGGTCTGATGACACGCACACAGCTAGGTTCGCTCGCCGCGGGAGGACTCAACTGGAACAGCCTGCCCTTGAAGCTGTTCGCCGGGGGCAACGCGAAGTTCTGGAATCCTGCCGACATCGACTTCTCTCGCGACCGGGCCGACTGGGAGCGCTTGACGGAGGATGAACGTAACTACGCCACCCGACTGTGTGCCGAGTTCATCGCCGGCGAGGAATCGGTGACCCAGGACATCCAGCCGTTCATGTCCGCGATGCGGGAAGAAGGACGGCTCGGCGACGAGATGTACTTGACACAGTTCGCGTTCGAAGAGGCCAAGCACGTCCAGGTGTTCCGGATGTGGCTCGACGCCGTCGGCGTCACCGAAGACCTGCACCACTACCTCGATGACGTCCCCACCTACCGCAAGATCTTCTACGAGGAACTACCCGAAAGCCTCGGCGCCCTCGAGACCGACGCTTCGCCGGCCGCGCAGGTCCGCGCGTCCGTCACCTATAACCACATCGTCGAGGGCATGCTGGCGCTGACCGGCTACTTCGGCTGGCACAAGATCTGTGTGGAACGCGGGATCCTTCCCGGCATGCAGGAGTTGGTCCGGCGCATCGGCGACGACGAGCGGCGCCACATGGCCTGGGGCACCTTCACCTGCCGGCGCCACGTCGCCGCCGACGACTCCAACTGGGACGTTTTCGAGGCCCGCATGAACGAGCTCATGCCGATGGCGCTGCGCCTCACGGAAGAGGGCTTCGCCCTCTACGATCCGATGCCGTTCAACCTGTCGGCGGACGAATTCATGCAGTACGCCGCCGACAAGGGGATGCGCCGGTTCGGGACCATCTCCAGCGCCCGCGGCCGCCCGCTCGGTGAGATCGACCTCGACTACTCACCGGTGCAGCTGGAAGACACCTTCGCGGCCGAAGACGAGAAGGCACTGGCGGCGGTCTGACGCCGAGCACACACAGAATCGCCTAAATCGGTCCGATTTCGCGTGATTCTGCGTCTGCTCGCTGGGACAGCTGCTAGCCCACCCAGACCGTCTTGGCGTTGCAGAACGCGCGGATCCCGAGATTCGCGAGCTCACGTCCGTAGCCGGAACGCTTGACGCCGCCGAACCCGAGTTCGGGGTAGGACACGGTCATCCCATTGATGAAGACCTGGCCGGCTTCGATGTCGTCGATGAAGCGCTCCTGCTCGGCCTCGTCGTTGGTCCACGCGTTGGATCCGAGCCCGAAGGTGGTGGCGTTGGCGATGTCGATCGCCTCGTCGATGCCCGAGGCGCGGTACATCGAGGCGACCGGGCCGAACACCTCTTCGGTGTAGAGCGCCATGTCCTTGGTGATGTCGGTGACGACGGTCGGCGGGTAGAACCAGCCGGGCTGCTCAGGTGTCTTGCCGCCGAGGCGGACCTTCGCGCCCGCGGCGACGGCGTCGTCGACCTGCTTGGCGATCTCGTCGCGACCGGACTCGGTGGCCAGCGGGCCCACGTCGGTGTCCGGGTCGGTCGGGTCGCCGACCTTGAGCGCCTCCATCTTCTCGACGAATTTGTCCACGAACGCGTCGTAGATGTCGGTGTGCACGATGAAACGCTTTGCGGCGATGCAGGACTGGCCGTTGTTCTGCACCCGGGCGGTGACCGCGGTCTTGACGGCTTCGTCGAGGTCGACGGACGGCATCACGATGAAGGGGTCGCTGCCGCCGAGTTCCATCACGGTGGGCTTGATCTCGTCGCCGCAGATGGCGGCGACGGACTGGCCGGCCGGCTCACTTCCGGTCAGCGTGGCCGCCTTGACCCGCGGGTCGCGCAGGATGCGCTCGACGGCGCTGGAAGACACCAGCAGCGTCTGGAAGCAGTCCGCGGGAAATCCGCCGCGCGCGATCACGTCGGACAGATACAGTGCCGACTGCGGCACGTTGGAGGCGTGCTTGAGCAGGCCCACGTTGCCGGCCATCAGTGCTGGGGCGGCGAACCGGACGGCCTGCCAGAGCGGAAAGTTCCACGGCATGACGGCCAGCACCACGCCGAGCGGCTGCCAGCGGGTGTACGCCCTTTTGGCTCCGACCTTGGACGCCTCGGCCGGCTCGTCGGCCAGCAGCTTCTCGGCGTTCTCGGCGTAGTAGCGAAAACCCTTGGCGCACTTGATCGCTTCGGCCTTGGCCGACTTCAGGGTCTTGCCCATCTCGAGGGTCATCATGGCGCCGACCTCGTCGGCTTCCTTCTCGAGAAGATCAGCGGTGGCGTTTGCCCACTCCGCGCGCTGGGCAAACGTGGTGGAGCGATGGTAGTCAAGGAAGCGCTCGTGGGCGCGGGTAATTGCGGCGTCGACATCGCTGTCAGTGGCGGCGTCGTAGGTTTTGACGGTCTCGCCGGTGGCCGGGTTGATGGTCGCGATGGGCACGATGACATCCTTCGCTGCATAGATGGTGAAAGTTTCAACACATAGCCTGCCACTAACGTTCCTCGAAGGGAGGTGCCGATGAGTAAAGCGGCCGAGTTGATAGTCAAGTGCCTGGAAAACGAGGGCGTCGAGGTGGTCTTCGGGCTGCCGGGTGAGGAGAACATCCGCTTCGTGCAGGCGCTGGCCTCCTCCAGCATCCGCTATGTGCTCACCCGGCACGAGCAGGCCGCGTCCTTCATGGCCGAGATGTACGGGCGGGTCACCGGGCGGGCGGCGGTGGTCTCCGCCACGCTGGGCCCGGGTGCGATCAACATGCAGCTCGGCGTCGCCGATGCCACCACCAACAGCACCCCGCTGGTCGCGATCTCTGCTCAGGTAGGCCAGAACCGGCAGTACAAGGAGTCACACCAGTACGTCGACCTGGTGTCGATGTTCGCGCCGATCACCCGGTGGTCCGCCGGCATCCCGACCGCACAGGCCATCCCGGAAATGGTCCGCAAGGCGTTCAAGCTTGCGGAGACCGAGCGCCCGGCTGCGGTCTATCTCGCCGTGCCCGAGCACATCGATGCCGATGAAGCCGACTACGACCTGGGGCCGTTGCCGCGCAACGTCGTTCGCGCCGACGCGCCGGCGATCCGACAGGTGGCGCGGGCCGTCGATATCCTGCGCAAGGCCGTGCGGCCGGTGCTGCTGGCCGGCCACGGCGCCGCCCGTTCCGGTGCGACCGACGCCTTGGTGCGCTTCTCCGAGAAGTTCGGCATCCCGGTTGCCAACACCTTCCACGGCAAAGGCGTCATGCCCGACGACCACCCCAACAGCATCGGGGCGCTCGGGTTCATGCGGCATGACTACGTGAACTTCGGATTCGACAACGCCGACGTCATCATCGCGGTGGGCTACGAGCTGCAGGAGTTCGACCCGGTCCGGATCAACCCCAAGGCCGACAAGAAGATCATCCACATCCATAGGTTCCCAGCCGAGGTGGATGCGCACTACTCGGTGGACGTCGGGATCATCGGTGATATCAGCGAATCGCTGGACGCGGTGGCCGAGGGGCTCGAGGATCACGTCTTCACCGCCGATCCCGACATCCCCGGCTCCGGCCTACTCGGTGAAGAATTCGGTCGCGGACAACAGGATTCGCGGTACCCGCTGGCTCCGCAGCGGATAGTCGCCGATATCCGTACGGCGCTGGGCCGCAGCGACGTCGTGCTGGTCGACACCGGCGCGACCAAGATGTGGATGGCCCGGCTTTATCCGACGTATGAGCCCAACACCTGCCTCGTATCAAATGGCTTGTCCACCATGAGCTTTGCGCTTCCTGGAGCGCTCGGGGTCAAACTGGCCAAACCAGATGCGAAGGTGCTGGCCGTGGCGGGCGACGGGGCCTTCCTGATGAACTCACAAGAGATCGAGACTGCGGTCCGCGAGAAGATCCCGCTAGTGGTGCTGATCTGGGAAGACGGCGGTTACGGCCTGATCGAGTGGAAGATGGATCTCGAACTCGGCGAGCATCACTACGTCAAGTTCGGCAACCCCGACATCGTGAAATACGCGGAAAGCTTCGGCGCCAAGGGTTATCAAATCAGCAGCGCGGACGAGTTGCTGCCCACGCTGCAGGCCGCGTTGGCCGACGACGGGGTGTCGCTGATCTGCTGCCCGGTCGACTATTCCGAAAACCTGCGCTTGACCGACCGCCTCGGGGAGCTCGACGAAACGCTGTAGCGGTCCGTGCTGATCCGGCAGCTGGAGTATTTCGTCGCGCTTGCCCGGGAGCGTCACTTCAACGCCGGCGCCAATCCGGCGATGACGGCAGCGAAGTTCTTCAGCGCCGTGTTGCTGTCCAGCCAATAGCTGCTGTGCGCGCCGATGCTCGGGAGCCCGAGAGGTCCTGCCGGGCCCGGGTCGGCGGCAAGCCGATGCGCGCCGAAGCCCGGCGCGATCGGGTCGACGCCCAGGGTCCATCCGGTGACGACGCCGCCCATGCTGATCGCGTCGTGCTCGGCGCGCATCACGAAGACGTTGCCGCGGGTGTGCAGGTCCAGTCGGTCGGCTCGGTCGACCAGCATGCCGGGGCTGCCCACCGCGATGACGCTGTCGGCGTCGAGGTGATGCCCGCGGGAGGCGGCCGCTCCAACCACGGTCGAGCCGTAGCTGTGTCCGATCACGGTGTCAACGGACGCCGCGCCGACATGGGAGGCCCGCTGCCCGTTTTCGAACGTGTCCAGCCGGTCCGCGCCGCTGTACGCAGGCTGCGGAAAAGCCGCGTGGCTCAGGTCCATTGGACGGTCGTAGCCCATCCATGTCGTCACGGCGACGTCGCCCGGCGCCAGGCCGGGGTCGGCGGCCCGGGTGGCGTCGTACATCGCCAGCGACTTCTCGTCGCTGAACGACAGCCGGGCCAGCCCCTGACCGGTGCCGGGTACGAAGACCGCGTTCCGGGCGGCGGTGTCCGGATTGCCGATCGACACCGCGCCGCGGCCCGACTCGTCCAGCAGCCCGAGATACCGGCGTGGGCCGTCGGTGGAGTCCAGGGTCGCCCGCGCTGCCGCGTAACCCGCGAGGCGACTTGTGGCGCCGGTCAACTGCGACTGCAACGCATAGAGGGCACCGTCGTCGACGTGTGGCTCGCTCGTCAGCGCTTCGATGTTGCGCTGTATCCGGTCGACGTCCGACTGGGACTGCAGCTGCAGGTCGGCCAGATGCAGCCGGTTGTAGTGGTCCTTGCCCAAGTGGTCCGGGGGATCCCACGGCATCCCCGGGTGATTCCCGACGCTGTGGTCCCGGCTGTACAGCCAGTCCTTTTCCTCGTGGCTGAGCTGATTCCACAATGCGTTGAATTGTTTGGGATCGTCAGGCAGCGGCCCGGACAGCGCCTCCTGGATGCGCGGTCGGTTGTCGTGCGGCCCCGACGGAACCGGCCGATCTCCGTCGGCCATGTCGATCGCGACCGCCAGCTCTCGATCAGCTGAATCAGCCTCTGCCACAATCGCATCCAACCGATGCTGCAACTGCAGTTCGGCGATCAATGCTGCCATCGGCGGCCCGCTGAAGTTCGACATCGGTTTCACCGTGTTGGTGGCAAGGTCGATCAGCATCTCCAACTCGGCTGCGTCACGGCGCAACGTGTTGAGCGCCGACTGCAGATGGGCGATGTCGTCAGCCGCCTTCTGGGCCGCCCTCGCCACCGCGAGTGATTCGTTGCCGTGGGAATCGAGGTCCACGCGAATCGACGCGCTCGCGTGCCGGCGGGCTTGCGCGGTGGCGCCCTGCCACGTGTCGAACACTGACAACGAATCCAGTTGGCGCGCAACCTCAAACGTCGCCTGCCCGCGCGCGACGGCGGCATGGAACACCTCGCGCACCGCCTCGGCGTTCCACCGGTCGATGTCGGCCACAGTGAGTGCCGTTTCTCCAGCCGCCACGTCTCACCACCTCAGAAGCGAATGCGTTGCCTATCCCGTAACAGCAGCGCAGCGGCGCCGCAAGTCACCGATCGACGCATCACCCACGGATGGGAAACTCCATGCACAGCCGCGCGTTAACGCTCAGCGGCACGCCTCACGGTTGAGGCGGCCACTGCGGCCAGAGAAACCAGTGCCAGCAGTTGCACTCCGGCGGAATGGCCGGCGTACCCGTCGACCGAGCGCCAGGGGTGGCGGGACAGTGTCGCGCCGGCCAGGATCAGTCCACTAGCGGTCAGCCACAGCGTGGCACTGTCGCGTTGTTGTGGGCGCGTCCGCAGTATCCACCGCAGGCCCAGTGCGGCAACGAAGATCGCGATGCCCGCTACTCCGGCGATGACCGCGCCGGCCGCCAACACCGGGGCGGCGGCCCAGAGCCCGGGTGTCCACGGGTAAGCCGCGGGGCCGTCCGCCCGGCGCCGCTGTGGCCACCACGCCAGCAAGGCCAGCAGCGGTAACAGCGCCAGCCCGCCGGCCAGGCCGACCCGGTACAACGAGTTGGGTGCGAAGCTGAGCGTGACGGTGCCTGACGTCCCGGCCGGTATGACCCATGCCTGCTGCCATCCGTTGACTGCCAACGGCTTCAGCCGATCTCCAGTGGCGGTGCGCGCCACCCAGCCGGCGTTGATGCTTTCCGGCACCACCAACACCCGCGGCGTGTTCGCCTCCGGGATGGCGACCTCGCGGCGGGCCGGGCCCCAGGCGCCGGTGGACACGGGTGTGGGGGTGGTTGACTGCGCCGCGAGCGGGCCGGCCAGTTGCGCGCCGTCGACCACGAATTGGGGGCCGGGACTCACCACCAGCTCCTGCTGGCCGGCGGGAAGCATGATCGGCTCGCTGTCACAGGGCTGCGCGCTCACCGGCGCACCGTTCAGCAGGGCACCGGCCGTCGTGCGCACTTCGGTGTGCACGAATCGGCCGGCGATTGCGATGATCGGACCGTGTTCGCAGTCGACGGTGATGGCGCGGGCCCGGTTGCGGGCCGCGTCGGCGGCCGCGATCGGCGTGCCGGCGGCGTCCAGCGCCGTTATCTCGGCCAGCCCCGGTGGTTTGAGCTGGTCGAAACCCAGTGCGGTGCGGTCGATGACATCTTTCCAGTCCAGCAGGCTGACCGTGATTGCGTTGGTGACCCGCGGATTCAGTGAAAGAATCTGTGCCCCAGAGGCTTTCATCGTTCGAACCTGTGGGCCGTCGCCGAGGTCGACGGCCACCATCGTCGGGTGCGCCGGAACCGCCGACGAGGAGGGGGTGAGACGCAGGCCGGTCACCTCGGTGGGCTGCGGCAGGGTGAGGGTGAGCGTCGGGGGCGTCTTGTGCTGCACCACCCGCTGCGGTGCCGTCCATGCGGTGGTCGGGTCGCCGTCGGTGGCCGCGTAGGCAGCGCCGAGCACGTCGACCGAATCGGAGTCGCCGTGGGCCTGGGTGGTGTCCGGCTCGGCCACCAGCTCAGCCAGCTGGGGTCCCGCACGAGCCCGCACCCAGATCGTCGGCACCACCGACATCCGCGCCGGCACAGTCAAGGTGCGACTGAAGGAGGCCGGCGACTCCGGCGCCAGCGCCATCGAGGGCGCGCACTGCATGTTCGTCAGTCCGGTCGCGCAGCCCGGCCTGCCCAGCGGTTCGGTTCCCAGGTCCCATTGTGCGACAACAGCATTGGGCGGTGCGGCCGGGATCAGGGCGGTGTGGCGCACGTTGATCGGATGCGCGTAGCCCTTGGCGTCGTATTGGGTGATCGACAGGTCGGTGAGGGCGAACTGCACCCCCGGCGATCCGTCGTCGGTGCCGATCGCGGTGATCCGCACCCACGGGGTTTCGCCGAACGGGAGCGCACCGGTGACCGGTTTGCCGGTCTCGTCGAACCGTAGAGTTGTTGTACCGGTTGCGGTTTCGATCTCGACTCGGCGGACCTGAGCCCCGACGGTCGTCGGGCTGGGGGTGATGGTGATGACGGCGTTGGTCACCGGGTGGTCGAAGTCGACCTGCAGCCACTGGCCGACGGCCGACTGCAACGCGTTGGACACCCAGGCGGTGGCCGAGTCCGCGTCGATCGCGGCGGCGGGCGAGGCGGCGGTGGCGACGTCCGGCAGTGCCGTGGAGTCCGACGACGAACTGGATGCCGTGAGCCGGCCGCCGGTCCACGCACCGTAGACGGTGTCGGCGCCCGGAGTCGGATAGTCGGGCACCCGGTTGAAGGTGCGCCGGGTGTCGCCGTCCGCCCGGATCGCCGACGAATGGTCGTCGACCCGGCCGTAGTCGGTCTCGCGTGCCAGCGGCGTATCGGTCACCACCGCAACCGGGACCGGCAGGCCGGCGGCCACCGCATCCGCAGTCAGCAGCGCCGGACCCAGGGCGGGTTGCCCGGTCAGCCGTCGGCGCTCATCGAGGCGCATCAGCGCCTCCGGGCCACCGTCGATGCGCGGCATCCGGTCGATATCGGCGAGATAGGGAGCGCCGCCGGTCGCCGTATCGACCCGGTAGATCTCGACCGCGGGATACCGCGGGCGCAACCCGCTGTCGGACACGAACCCCGCCATCGGCTCCGACCCCACCGGCCCGCCGAACTGGGCGACCTTCTGCAGTCGGGGCGAGCCCGTGATCGCCCGATGCACCAGGATCGGACGGGCCGACCGAGACGCATCCGGATCCAGATCATTGCGCACCACCAGATAGGAAATGCCCTGGCCGGCAAGCGTATCCGCGAGTCCCGCCGACGGCGTCCCGGCGGCGAACAGACGCTGAACCGAGTCCAGCGCGCGGATGGTCTGCGGCGGAGTCAGCGGGATGGAGTCACGCACACCCCACGGGCTGTCGCCGAGCACCTGCAGCGGTTCGTCGTGGCTGGTGCCCCACAGCTGGGTGGCGAACGGCGCGCCGGGAACCACCAGCACACGTCCCGGGGTTGGCACCCCGGTGTTGTGCGCGGAAAGCCAGTCCGCGGTGTCGTGCCAGTACCGCGGTATCGCCGTGAACGTGCCGGGCGCGGCGATCCGTCCGGTCCAGGCCAGCGACGTCGCGGCCATCAGCGCCGTCAACGCCACGACCCCCACAGCGACCCGCTTGTCGCGCTCCGGATGGGCGAACGCATTGAGCCACAACGCTTTCGGCGCACTACCCGGCAACGGGATCTGGCCCAGCAGCTGGGCCAGACCCAACACCACGGGAATGCGGATCAGCGACTCCAACTTGTGCACGTTGCGCAGCGGCGCGGCACCGGCGTCGAGGAAGGCCTGAACCTGTTGCGCCAGTGGCGAACCCAGCCCACCGCCGTAGCCGGCACCCAGCAACGCCACCCCGAGCAGCAGCATCGTCACCAATCGACCACGGGCGGGCATGGCGCTCATGGCGAGACCGGCCAGCCCGGCCGCCGCCACCAGGCAGGTCGCCACGATCGCGACCGACCCGGTGACCAGTGGCGCGCCCGCGGTGGCGTTGGGCGCCACGAACGGTGTCCAGCTGTCGGTACCGCGCAGCACCTCGACCACCGATGACCACTGCGTCGTCACCCCGGACGATTCGATGAAATCCAGGAACGGCGGGCTGATCCGGGCCATCAGGATCAGCGCCACCACCCACCACGTCGTGGCCAGCACGATCGCCAGCAGCGACCACACCGTGTAGCGCCACCACCGCCGGTTGGGCCGGTGGCAGGCCCACCAGATCACCGCGGGCAGGCACCCGGCCAGCGTCGCGATCGCGTTGACGGCACCCATCAGCGCGACAGCCACCCCGGCCTGGCCGGCGAGTCGGCGCACCGATCTGTCGCTGCCGCGCAGCGCCAGGATGGTCGGCAGCAACACCCACGGCGCCAGCATGATCGGCAGGGTCTCCGACGAGATCGAGCCCAACGTGGTCAGCACCCGCGGCGACAGCGCGAACGCGGCAGCCGCGATCACCCGCGACGTCGGGCTGCCGATGCCCAGCGCCTCGGCGACCCGGAGCAGTCCCCAGAAGCCGACGGTCAACAGCAGCGCCCACCAGAGCCGTTGGGTGACCCAGCCCGGCAGCCCGAGCAGATGACCCGCCAGGAAGAACGTGCCGTGCGGGAAGAGGTAGCCGTAGGCCTGGTTCTGCGCCTGCCCGAACGGCAGCTCGCTGTTCCACAGGTTGGTCGCGCGGGACAGGAAACGCAGCGGGTTGGCGGTCAGGTCGAGCTTGGTGTCGGGGGAGATCCGGCCGGGTGCGGAGGCGAAGCTCAGCGTCAGCGCGATCGCGGTGACCAACCACAGCCAGCGTCGGGACGCCTGCGTGACCTCGACGGGCCCTGGTTCGGCCCGCATCGTCGTCGGGCGGCTAGCTGCGGTTGCCGTACTCGACCCGGTTGAGCACCGACGACTGCGGGTCGCCTCCGGGCAGCGGTGGCTTGGTGTCCTGCTGCACCATCAACGTGATCCCGAAGATCGCCGCGGCACCCAGCAACAGACCGACCACGACACTGGCGGCGGCGGGCGCAACAAAGCGATTCATAGCTGCAAACTAGCAGAGGGCGCAGAAGACGAGGTCGCGGCCGCTGAGGTCGCTGGTGGTATGGCCGGATCGGGCCCATGACAGCATGGCCTGATGGGTTTGCCACGTATCCTGGCCGTAGTCGCCGCCGTCACAGCACTGATGACGGGCTGCAGCCACTCCTCGAAGCCCGCGTCCGCCCCGGCGACCTCCTCGCCGGCCAAGCCGGTTCCACCGGCCCGACCCGCGTGCGGAGACCCGGCCGCCATACCGCTGCGAGACAAGCTGGCCCAGCTGTTGATGGTCGGCGTGCGCAATGGCGACGACGCCAAAACCGTGGTCGCGACTTACCACGTCGGCGGCATCTTCATCGGTAGCTGGACCGACCTGTCGATGCTGGGACCCAACCTGGTCAAGGATTTGAGCGTCAGCACCGCGCTGCCCCTGGCGGTCAGCGTCGACGAGGAGGGCGGCCGGGTGGCCCGACTGTCCAAGCTGATCGGGCCGGCGCCGTCGGCTCGTGAACTGGCCCAGAAGCACACCCCCGACGAGGTCTACGCGATGGCCCTCGACCGGGGTCACCGGATGCGCGGCCTCGGCATCACCGTCGACTTCGCGCCGGACGTCGACGTGACCAATGCCCCCGACGACACGGTGATCGGCGACCGGTCGTTCAGCTCGGACCCGGCGAAGGTCACCGAGTACGCCGCCGCCTATGCCCGGGGGCTGCGCGACGCCAGCGTGCTGCCGGTGATCAAGCATTTCCCCGGCCATGGGCACGGCTCCGGCGACTCACACACCGGCGGGGTGGTCACACCACCGCTGTCGGCGCTGCAGACTGACGACCTGATTCCGTACCGGACGCTGGTGACCGCCGCCCCGATCGGCGTCATGGTCGGCCACCTGCAGGTCCCCGAGCTCACCGGCGACGAACCGGCCAGTGTCAACCGGGCCGCCGTGCAGTTGCTGCGCACCGGAACTGGCTACCAAGCCCCCGCCTTCGACGGCCCGGTGTTCAGCGACGACCTGTCCAGCATGGCCGCCATCAAGGACCGCTACAGCGTTCCCGACGCGGTGCTCAAGACGTTGCAGGCCGGCGTCGACGTTGCGCTGTGGGTGACCACCGACGAGGTGCCCGCGGTACTGGACCGGCTGGAGAAGGCCGTCGCCGCAGCCGAGTTGACGGTTCCCGCGGTCGACTCATCGGTGCAGCGGATCGCCAAATTCAAAGGCCCCAAGTCCGACTGCGGACCCTAAATTCGGCGGGGCGACGTCGAATTGCTTACCCTGAAGAACTGAAGAGTGGTCCGCTAGGAGGGGACAGCATGGCCGGTGGAACCAAACGGCTACCGCGTGCTGTCCGAGAACAGCAGATGTTGGACGCCGCGGTGGAAATGTTCTCCATCAACGGCTATCACGACACCTCGATGGACGCGATCGCCGCCAAGGCTGAGATCTCCAAGCCGATGCTCTACCTGTACTACGGCTCCAAAGAGGAACTGTTCGGCGCGTGCCTGGATCGTGAACTCGCCCGATTCATCGATGGTGTGCGCGAGGAGATCAACCTCGATCAGAGTCCGAGAGAATTGCTGCACAACACGATTGTCGCGTTCATGCGCTACATCGACGCCAACCGGGCGTCGTGGATCGTGATGTACGCACAAGCCACCAACTCGCAGGCGTTTGCCCACACCGTGCGCGAAGGGCGTGAGCGAATCAGTGCCTTGGTGGTCCGAGTCCTGCAGGCGGGTACCCGGAATCCCGAACCCGACACCGACTTCGAGATGATCGCGGCAGCTCTGGTCGGCGCCGGTGAAGCGATCGCGACCCGGCTCAGCACCGGCGACACCGACGTCGACGGGGCGGCCGACGTGATGATCAACCTGTTCTGGCGCGGCCTGAAGGGCAAGCCGACCGACAAAGACGCCGCCGAGTCCGTCGCCGAATCCGACTAGTGGTGATGCGCAGCCGCAACGCTGAGTTCTTCTGTGCGGTAATGATTGTCGGGTTACTGGCCGGCTGCGCCGGGTTGGCGACGACGTCGTTGTTGCGGTTGGTCGAGCATCTCACCTATCACTACAGTTTCGGAACGCTGCTCGAGGGCGTCACCGCAAGCAGCCCCATCCGTCGGGCCGTCGGCCCGATGATCGGCGGCGGGCTGGCCGGCCTGGGGTGGTGGATCCTTCGGTCGCGCACCGAGGTGGCGCCGCTGGCGGCGGCCGTCACACACCATGAACGTATCCGATTGCTGCCCTTCACCTTCGACGCGGCGCTGCAGGTGTTGGTGGTGGGCTCCGGCGCATCCTTGGGTCGTGAGGTGGCGCCGCGCCAATTCGCGGTCGCGCTGGCCAATCTCGTCACCGGATGGATCAAGCGGCTCTCCGAACGCGACCGCGAGATCCTGCTGGCGTGTGCCGCCGGGGCCGGACTCGGGGCGGTGTACGCGGTGCCCCTCGGCGGCGCACTGTTCACCCTGCGAATCATGTTGAAGAGCTGGCATCCCCGCGCGGTGGGCGCCGCCCTGATCACCTCGAGCCTGGCCGTCTCGGTGTCGTCGATCGTCACCCACGATCAGCCGAACCTGCACTGGCCCAACCCGAACGTGTCCTACCTGTTGATCGCCTACGCGGCGGCGCTGGCGCCCTTGGCGCTGGTGGTCGGACTGGTGTTCAACCGACTCATGGGGTGGGCGGGTCAGCGTGTGCTGCACGGGTCATGGCTGTTGATCCCGTCGATCGCCGGTGCCGGGCTGCTGGTCGGTGTGTGCTCACACTGGTGGCCCGAACTGCCTGGCAACGGCCGATCGATTCTCAACTCGATTCTCGCCGGAGGCATGACCCTGAACAATGCGGCCATCATCGTGGTTCTCAAACTCGTTGTGACGGCGGTGTTTCTGCGCGCCGGTGCGCGAGGCGGACTGTTCACCCCGGCGCTGGCGACCGGCGCGGCAGCCGGGACGCTGTTCGTGCTGTCGATCAACGCCGTTGCCGGAACGCAATTTCACGTTCCGGCCATCGCGCTGGCCGGCTCTGCCGGCGTGCTCGCCATCACTCAAAGTGCGCCGCTGTGGGCGGCGATCTTTGTCTGGGAACTGGCCAGGCCGCCGCTGTGGCTGCTGCTGGTGTTCCTGACGGCCGCCTTGAGCACCTACGGCCTGCGACTGCTGGTCAAGCGCAGCCGCTAAAGCGCCCGCAGCGAACCGGTCAGGTGCGGATAGCCCTTGGCAATGTTGCGCAGGCTGAGGTCCCAACCGTCCTGCACATGATCGACGTACAACCCGACGGTGGCCGGCAGCAACACCGGCTTGCCGAATCGCACCGAATAGGTCACCGCGTCGGGAAGGCTGGCTTCCAGGTTCGCCAGTACCGCTGCCGCGCTGAACATTCCGTGGGCGATCGCGGTGGGGAAGCCGAACAGCTTGGCCCCGACCGAGCTGGTGTGGATCGGATTGTGGTCACCGCCCACCGCGGCGTACCGGCGAATCTGTCCCGGGCTGATCCGCAGAATCGCCTTGGGTGCAGGCAACTTCGGCTGCTTCTTCTGCGGCGGCTTGGGCTCGTCGGACAGGCTGGTGCGCTGCTGATGCAGGAACGTCGTGACCTGGTGCCAGGCCACCTCATTGCCGACGCTGACGTCGGTGACCAGGTCGACCAGCAGTCCCTTGCGGTGTTCGCGGAGATTTTCCGCGTGCACCGCGATGTTGACCGTGTCGGTGACCCGGATCGGCCGGTACTGGGTGATCTCGTTCTCCACGTGCACGGATCCCATTGCGGCAAAGGGGAAGTCGAACCCGCTCACCAGCGACATCACCGTCGGGAAGGCCAACGCGAACGGATACGTCAGCGGGACCGCGTCGCCGTAACGCAGACCGGTGACCTCCGCGTACTCGGCCACGTTCGCGCGATCGATCGCAAGCTCGTCGACGGTCACCGTCCGATCCGGCAGCTGGCTGTCGCGCGGCACGAACGGCAGTGCTCCGGCCGCCGCGCGCAGCATGTTCTTCAGTCCGCTTGGCTGCGTCATCACGCCCCCAGCATGGCCTGGCCGCAAACCCGGATGACGTTGCCCGTCACCGCGTTCGAGGCCGGGCTGGCGAAATAGGCGATCGCCTCGGCGACGTCGACCGGCTGGCCGCCCTGGTACAGCGAGTTGAGCCGGCGCCCGACCTCGCGGGTGGCCAGCGGGATCGCCGCCGTCATCTGGGTCTCGATGAACCCGGGAGCGATGGCGTTGATCGTGACGCCCTTTTCGGCCAGTTGCGGCGCCAGCGCCTGGGTGAGCCCGATCATGCCCGCCTTGGTGGTGGCGTAGTTGGTCTGCCCGCGGTTACCCGCGATGCCGGCCATCGAGGACAGGCCGATCACCCGGCCACCCTCGCCGATCGCGCCGTTGTCGACCAATCCCTCGGTGAGACGTTGCGGCGCAAGCAAGTTGACGGCCAGCACCGAGTTCCACCGTGCGTCGTCCATGTTCGCGAGCAGCTTGTCGCGGGTGATGCCGGCGTTGTTGACCAGGATGTCGGCGTGGCCGTCGTAGTGCCCGCGCAGATGTTCGGTGATCCGCTCGACGGCGTCGGGGGCGGTGACGTCGAGCGCCAGCGCCGTGCCGCCGATCCGGGTGGCCGTCTCGGCCAGCGCGTCCGCGGCCGAGTCCACGTCGATCGCCACGACGCGGGCCCCGTCGCGGGCGAACACTTCGGCGATCGTCGCGCCGATACCGCGCGCGGCACCGGTCACGATGCCGACCTTTCCGGCCAGCGGCTTGTCCCAGTCGGCAAGCGGGGTGGAGTCGGCGGCGCCAACGTAGAACACCTGGCCGTCCACGTAGGCCGACTTGGCCGACAGCAGGAACCGCGCGGTCGACTCGAGACCGGTGGCGGCGGGCTTGGCATCGGGGGACAGGTAGACGAGCGAGACCGTCGAGCCGCGCTGCAACTCCTTGCCCAGCGAGCGGGTGAAGCCTTCCAGCGCGCGCTGTGCGATCCGCTCGTCGCTGCTCTCGGCGTCCTCGGGGGTGGTGCCGATGACGACCACCCGACCGGAGTGGCCGATGTTGCGCAGCAGCGGCGTGAAGAACTCATGGAGCGTCGTCAGCCTGGTCGGATTGGTGATGCCGGTGGCGTCGAACACCAGCCCACCGAAGGAGTCCGCCCAGCGGCCGCCGAGGTTGGCGCCCACCACGTCGTAGTCGCCGCTCAGCGCCGCGCGCAGCGGCTCGACCACTCTGCCTTCGCCGCCGATCAACAACGATCCGGCCAGCGGCGGCTCACCTGCCCGATAACGCCGCAGCGTCTCGGGCTGCGGTACGCCAAGTTGCTTGGCGAGAAACGCCCCGGGCCCGGAGTTGACGACTTGAGAGAATAAATCGGGTGCCACTGAGTTGCCTTCCATGCTGTCGGGTATCAGTACCGTAGTCGAGAGCTAACTTACTCCAGAGTAAGAACGGTGGGTAGGATGGCTCCCGACACCGGATAACCAACTATTGACGGAGATAAGCGTTGCCTACTCACAGCACACCAGCTGAAAGCTCCTCTGCAAGTTCCCAGTCGACCGCCGCCAAACGACGCGTGGTGGTGCTCGGTGGCAACCGGATCCCGTTTGCACGCTCCGACCGCGCCTACGCGCAGGCGTCCAACCAGGACATGTTCACCGCCGCCCTGAGCGGTCTGGTCGACCGGTTCAATCTGTCCGGTGAACGACTGGGCGCGGTGATCGGTGGCGCCGTGCTCAAGCACAGCCGCGACTTCAACCTGATGCGCGAATGCGTGCTCGGCTCAGCCCTGTCGTCGTACACCCCGGCCTTCGATCTGCAGCAGGCGTGTGGGACGGGTCTGCAGGCGGCCGTCGCCGCCGCCGACGGCATCGCGGCCGGCCGTTACGAGGCCGCCGCCGCCGGCGGGGTTGACACCACCTCCGATGCGCCGATCGCGCTCGGCAACAACCTGCGCCACACCCTGCTCGGGCTGCGCCGCGCCAAGTCCAACGTCGACCGGCTGAAACTGGTTGGCAAGCTGCCCGCCAGCCTCGGCGTCGAGATCCCGGTGAACAGCGAGCCCCGCACCGGCCTGTCGATGGGCGAGCATCAGGCGATCACTTCCAAGGAGATGGGCATCAAGCGGGTCGACCAGGATCAGCTCGCCGCAGCCAGCCACCGCAACATGGCGGCGGCCTATGACCGCGGGTTCTTCGACGATCTGGTCACCCCGTTCCTGGGCCTGTACCGCGATGACAATTTACGGGCCGACTCGTCGGCGGAGAAGCTGGCCAAGCTCAAGCCGGTGTTCGGCGTGAAGGCGGGCGATGCCACGATGACCGCGGGTAACTCGACACCGCTAACCGACGGCGCGTCGGTGGCGCTGCTGGCAGGCGAGGAGTGGGCCGCCGAGCACTCGCTGACCCCGCTGGCTTACTTCGTCGACGCCGAGACGGCAGCGGTCGACTACGTCAACGGCGCCGACGGTCTGCTGATGGCGCCGACGTACGCGGTGCCGCGCCTGCTGGCACGCAACGGCCTCACCCTGCAGGATTTCGACTTCTACGAGATCCACGAGGCGTTCGCTTCGGTTGTCCTCGCGCATCTGCAGGCCTGGGAGTCCGAGGAGTACTGCAAGGAGCGTCTGGGTCTGGACGCCGCGCTGGGTTCTATCGACCGGTCCAAGCTGAACGTCAACGGGTCGTCGCTGGCAGCCGGGCACCCGTTCGCCGCCACCGGTGGGCGGATCCTCGCGCAACTGGCCAAGCAGCTCCACGAAGCCAAGACCAAGCAGAAGGACTCCGACAAGCCGCTGCGTGGACTGATATCGATCTGCGCAGCGGGCGGCCAGGGCGTCGCCGCCATCTTGGAGGCCTGATCGCGGGCGACCCGATGGCAGCGCGGGGCTTCCCCCGAACGCGGGGGTCGCCGCCGGAAAGAGGGGATCCCGCGGCGGCCCTCCGTCATAATCGAATCCCGCACAGCTAAATCCCCCGTCCCAGAACGGGGGATTTCGCTGTCCAGCTGGCTAGCGGATCAGAACGAGGCTTCGTCGAGCTCCATGATCTCGTTGTCGATCGTCTCCAGCACCGCGCGGGTGCTGGTCAGCAGCGGCAGGAAGTTCTTCGCAAAGAACGATGCCACGGCGATCTTGCCCTCGTAGAAGGCACGGTCGGCCTCGCTGACATCGCCGGCGTCGAGGGCCTCCAGGGCCACCGCAGATTGACGCTGCAACAGCCAGCCGAGCACCAGGTCGCCGACGCTCATCAAGAAGCGCACCGAGCCCGTGCCGACCTTGTAAATGCTGGAGATCTCGTCCTGCGCGGCCATCAGATAGCCGGTCAGCGTCGCCGCCATCGCCTGAACATCGGCCAGGGCGGTGGACAGCAGGGCCCGCTCGGCCTTCAGGCGACCGTTGCCGGACTCGTTCTTGATGAACTCCTCGATCTGCCCGGACACGTGGGCCAGCGCCACACCCTTGTCGCGGACGATCTTCCGGAAGAAGAAGTCCTGCGCCTGGATGGCCGTGGTGCCCTCGTAGAGCGAGTCGATCTTGGCGTCGCGGATGTACTGCTCGATCGGGTAGTCCTGCAGGAAGCCGGACCCACCGAAGGTTTGCAGGCTCTCGGTGAGCTTGGCGTAGGCCTGCTCGGAGCCGACACCCTTGACGATCGGGAGCAGCAGGTCGTTGACCTTGACCGCCAGGTCGGCATCCACATCGTGGACGGCCTTGGCGACCGGCGCGTCCTGGTAGGTCGCGGTGTACACGTACAGCGCGCGCAAACCTTCGGCGTAGGCCTTCTGGGTCAGCAGGCTGCGACGGACGTCCGGGTGGTGCGTGATAGTCACGCGCGGTGCCGTCTTGTCGGTCATCTGCGTCAGGTCGGCGCCTTGCACCCGGTCCTTGGCGTAGGCAAGGGCGTTCAGGTAGCCGGTGGACAGCGTGGCAATAGCCTTGGTGCCCACCATCATTCGAGCCTGCTCGATGACCTCGAACATCTGCGCGATGCCGTTGTGCACTTCGCCGACGAGCCAGCCCTTG
Source organism: Mycobacterium sp. (assembly GCF_965277065.1). Taxonomy (GTDB): domain Bacteria; phylum Actinomycetota; class Actinomycetes; order Mycobacteriales; family Mycobacteriaceae; genus Mycobacterium. The sequence goes on along the minus strand of NZ_CBDIBT010000019.1, from coordinate 1,360,911 downwards.
GCCGGTACGTCGTGCTGACCGAAGGTCAGCTCACAGGTTGCGGAGGCCTTCAGGCCCATCTTGTGCTCGACGTTGGTGACGAAGACGCCGTTGCGCTCGCCGGGCTCGCCGGTCTCGAAGTCGAACAAGAACTTCGGCACGAAGAACAGCGACAGACCCTTGGTGCCTGGACCGGCGCCCTCGGGGCGGGCCAGCACCAAGTGGAAGATGTTCTCGAAGAGATCACCGGAGTCGGCGGACGTGATGAATCGCTTCACGCCGTCGATGTGCCAGGAACCGTCGTCCTGCGGAACGGCCTTGGTCCGGCCGGCGCCGACGTCCGAGCCGGCGTCCGGCTCGGTGAGCACCATGGTCGAACCCCAACCGCGCTCAGCGGCGATGATCGCCCACTTCTTCTGCTCTTCGGTGGCCAGGTGGTAGAAGATGCTGGCGAAACCGGCGCCGCCGCCGTACATCCACACCGCGGGGTTGGCCCCCAGCAGGTGCTCGTGCAGCGACCAGACCATTGCCTTGGGAACCGGCGTCCCGCCGAGCTCCTCGTCGATGCCGACCTTGTCCCAGCCGGCTTCGGTGACCGCGCGGACCGACTTCTTGAACGACTCGGGCAGTGCCACGGAGTGCGTCTCGGGGTCGAATACCGGGGGGTTGCGGTCTGCGTCGACGAAAGACTCGGCGACAGGACCTTCGGCCAGCCGGCTCATCTCCGATAGCATCTCGCGAGCGGTGTCGACGTCCAAGTCGGCGTATTCGCCTTCGCCGAAGGTTTTGTCAATGCCGAACACTTCAAACAGGTTGAACACCTGGTCGCGGACATTGCTCTTATAGTGGCTCACTGGTTCCTCCTCGATGAGAACGCCACTTGTGGTTGGGTACTTGGGCTAAGTTACCCACCAGTAACACTGGCTAACTATACCCAACGGAAATCCGTGCGCAACCGACTGTGAGCTAAATTTCACTACCTAATCAACCAACTAGTTGGCCTCGTGCTGATCACGATGGTGGCGTGGGCGTCTAGCTGCGGTAATGATGAATAGGTGTCAGCTGTGTCACTCGTCACCGCAGTGCCGGAAGTAGACCTCCGCCACCCCGTCGGCCAACTGAGACCCCGCTTGCGCGAGGTCGCCCACGCGGTCGGGTTCTTCTACCTGACCGGTCACCAGGTCCCCGAATCGCTCACCCGCCAGGTGCTGGCAACGGCCCGGCGATTCTTCGCGTTGCCGCAAGCCGACAAAGACGCCGTCGCGATGATCCGCAGTCCGCACTTCCGCGGCTACACCCGGCTGGGCGGCGAATTGACCCGCGGCGAGGTGGACTGGCGTGAGCAGATCGACATCGGCCCGGAGCGCGACCCGATCGGCGGGCCGGACCGCCCCGACCATCTATGGCTGCAGGGACCCAATCAGTGGCCCGCCGGACTGCCGGAGCTGCCGGGCGTCATCGCCGAGTGGGACGCGGCGCTTTCAGCGGTCTCCCGCGGCTTGCTGCGGCACTGGGCGGTGGCGCTGGGCAGTCCGGCGGAGGTCTTCGACGCCGCATTCGAGGCGACGCCGGCGACCCTGATCAAAGTCGTGCACTACCCGGCGACCGCGGCCAGCTCACAAGGCGTCGGCGCGCACCGGGACTCCGGAGTGCTGACGCTGCTGCTCGCCGAGCCCGGCAGTGCTGGACTACAGGTGCGCGGACGCGACGGCAGTTGGGTGGACGTGCCCGCGCGAGACGGCGCGTTCATCGTCAATATCGGCGAGCTGCTGGAGCTGGCCACCAGCGGCTACCTACGAGCGACCGAGCACCGGGTGAACCTGCGTCAGTCGGCGGACCGCATCTCGGTGCCCTACTTCTTCAACCCGCGACTGGACGCGCAGATCCCGAGGCTGCGGCTGCCCGCTGGCCTGGCGCAGCGGGCCGAGCGACGCGTGGACCCGTCCGACCCGATCTTCTCGGTGTATGGCCGCAATGCCTGGAAGAGCAGGCTACGGGCGCATCCGGACGTCGCAGCCGCGCATGGCTACGTCACGGGCAGCACGGAGGTTGTAACGCCCGACGGGTAGGGTCGTTTCCTACGAAATCCCGTCTACGCGAGTGAAGCCCGGTGAATACACCTGACAAGCTGACGCCCACCTCCCTGCGCGAGGCCTTTGGCCATTTCCCGTCCGGCATCATTGCCATCGCCGCCGAAGTCGACGGCGTCAGAGAGGGACTCGCGGCCAGCACATTCGTGCCGGTGTCGTTGGATCCGCCGCTGGTGTCGTTCTGTGTGCAGAACACCTCGACCACATGGCCGAAACTCAAAGACGTCCGCGCGCTGGGGATCAGCGTGCTGGGGGAGTCGCACGACGGCGCCGCCCGGACGCTGGCGGCCAAGACCGGCGATCGTTTCGCCGACCTGGAGACGGTGTCCTACAGCAGTGGTGCGGTCTTCATCCACGGCACCAGCCTCTGGATGGAGACCGCGATCGAGCAACTCATCCCTGCCGGAGATCACACGATCGTGGTGCTACAGGTCAGCGACGTCCGAGTCGACCCGGATATTGCGCCGATCGTGTTCCACCGCAGCGTCTTTCGGCGCCTCGGGGTCTAGCCTGCCCGGATCCGTCGCGCTCTAGCGACGGAACAGCTTGTCGCCCAGCCACACGACCGGGTCATACTTGCGGTCGGCGACGCGTTCCTTCATCGGAATCAGAGCGTTGTCGGTGATCTTGATGCCCTCGGGGCAGACCTCGGTGCAGCACTTGGTGATGTTGCAGTAGCCGAGCCCGTGCTCCTCTTGCGCGTCGTCGCGCCGGTCGCGGGTGTCCAGCGGATGCATCTCCAACTCCGCGATCCGCATCAGGTAGCGCGGGCCGGCGAAGCTTTCCTTGTTCTCCTCGTGGTCGCGGATCACGTGGCAGACGTTGTTACACAGGAAGCACTCGATGCACTTGCGGAACTCCTGGGAACGCTCGACATCCTGTTGCTGCATTCGGTACTCGCCGGGCTGCAGATCCTTCGGCGGCGCGAATGACGGTATTTCCCGGGCCTTTTGGTAGTTGAAGGACACGTCGGTCACCAGGTCGCGGATCACCGGGAACGTCCGGATCGGCGTCACGGTCACCACTTCGTCCTCGGCGAACGTCGACATCCGCGTCATGCACATCAGCCGCGGCTTGCCGTTGACCTCCGCCGAGCACGACCCGCACTTGCCGGCCTTGCAGTTCCATCGGACGGCCAAGTCCGGCGTCTGGGTCTGCTGCAGGCGGTGGATGATGTCGAGCACCACCTCGCCCTCGTTGACCTCGACGGTGTAGTCCTCCAAGGCGCCGCCGGCCTCGTCGCCACGCCATACCTGCAAAGTTGCGTCGTAAGTCATCAGCCTCTCCGTCCTGGGTGATCGGCCAGCTCTTCGTCGGTGTAGTACTTCTCCAACTCCGAGATCTCGAACGCGTCGAGCAGATCGGGCCGCATCGGGGTCTGGTCTTTGTGGGTGACCGCGACGTCGGGCACGATCGGGTCGTCGCCGGAGGCGCTGCAGACCAGCAGCACCTTGCGCCAGTTGGAGTCCATGCCCGGGTGGTCGTCGCGGGTGTGGCCGCCACGGCTTTCGGTGCGCTCCAGCGCCGCTTTGGCGACGCATTCGCTGACCAGCAGCAGGTTGCGCAGGTCGAGCGCCAGGTTCCAGCCGGGGTTGTACCGGCGGTCGCCCTCGACGTGAATGCGCTTGAAGCGCTCGCGAAGCTGGTCGAGCCGGGACAGCGCTTCGGTGATTTCTTCGGACTTGCGGATGATGCCCACCAGGTCGTTCATCGACTGCTGTAACTCCAGCTGCAGCGTGTACGGGTTCTCTGCGGCGGTGCCGTTCGTCGGGGTCTCAAACGGTGCCAGTGCCCGCTTGGCGGCGGTCTCGACGGCGTCGTCGTCAACCTTCGGTCGGCCGCTCAGCGCCCGCACGTAGTCGGCAGCACCCAGGCCCGCCCGACGTCCGAACACCAGCAGGTCGCTCAGCGAGTTACCGCCCAGGCGGTTCGAGCCGTGCATGCCACCGGAGCACTCACCCGCGGCGAACAGCCCGGGAACGGAGGCGGCGCCGGTGTCAGCGTCCACCTCGATGCCGCCCATGACGTAATGGCAGGTGGGTCCGACTTCCATCGGCTCCTTGGTGATGTCGACGCCGGCCAGCTCCTTGAACTGGTGGTACATCGACGGGAGCCGCTTCTTGATTTGCTCGGGCGTCAGCCGCGAGGCGATGTCGAGGTAGACGCCGCCGTGCGGGGTGCCGCGGCCGGCCTTGACTTCGGAGTTGATCGCGCGGGCGACTTCATCACGGGGCAACAGGTCGGGTGTGCGTCGAGCGGAGTCGTTGTCCTTGAGCCAGTCGTCGGCTTCTTGCTCGCTCTCGGCGTACTGGCCTTTGAACACCGCCGGGATGTAGCCGAACATGAACCGGGTGTCATCGGAGTTTTTCAGCACTCCGCCGTCGCCGCGCACACCTTCGGTGACCAGGATGCCCTTCACGCTGGGCGGCCAGACCATGCCGGTCGGGTGGAACTGAACGAACTCCATGTTGATCAGGGTGGCGCCGGCCCGCAGCGCCAGCGCGTGGCCGTCGCCGGTGTACTCCCAGGAGTTCGAGGTCACCTTGAACGACTTGCCGATACCGCCGGTGGCCAACACGATCGCAGGCGCCTCGAACAAGATGAACTTGCCGGTTTCGCGCACGTAGCCGAAGGCTCCGGAGATCGCGTCACCGTCTTTCAATAACTCGGTGATCGTGGTCTCGGCGAACACCCGGATCCGGGCTTCGTAATCGCCGAGCTCGGCGTGGTCTTCCTGTTGCAGCGAGACGATCTTCTGCTGCATCGTGCGGATCAGCTCCAGGCCGGTGCGGTCGCCGACGTGTGCCAGCCGCGGGTAGGTGTGCCCGCCAAAGTTGCGCTGGCTGATCTTGCCGTCCTTGAGGCGGTCGAACAGCGCGCCGTAAGTCTCCAGCTCCCACACCCGGTCGGGTGCTTCCTTGGCGTGCAGCTCGGCCATTCGCCAGTTGTTCAGGAACTTTCCACCGCGCATGGTGTCGCCGAAGTGGGTCTTCCAGTTGTCTTTCGGGTTGGTGTTGCCCATCGCTGCGGCGCAGCCGCCCTCGGCCATCACCGTGTGGGCCTTGCCGAACAGCGACTTGGACACCACCGCAACTTTCAGGCCGCGTTCCCGCGCCTCGATGACCGCGCGCAAACCCGCGCCGCCGGCACCGATGACGACCACGTCGTAGGAGTGCCGTTCGACCTCAGCCATGAAATCCTCGCTCAGCTATTTCGGTAATTCTGAAATGGCTTTTCAGCCAACAAATCTCAGGTCGGAAATGGTGCCGCTGGCGACCAGCGCAACATATGCGTCGGTGAGCATCAGCGTCCCCAAGGTGATCCAGGCGTACAGCTTGTGCCGGGTGTTGAGGTGGCTCACCTGGGTCCAGATCCAGTACCGCACAGGGTGTTTGGAAAAGTGCTTGAGCCGCCCGCCGGTGACGTGCCGGCACGAGTGGCAGGACAGCGTGTAGATCCACAACATGATCACGTTGCCGAGCAGGACCACGTTGCCCAGGCCGAAACCGAATCCGCCCGGGCCCGAGTCGGAGTGGAACGCAACGATCGCGTCGTAGGTGTTGATGATCGAGATGAGGCCGGCGGCGTAGAAGAAGTACCGGTGGGTGTTCTGGACGATCAGCGGGAACTTGGTCTCACCGGTGTAGTGCACGCGGGGCTCGGCCACACCGCAGGCGGTGGGCGACTGCCACACCGTGCGGTAGTAGGCGCCGCGGTAGTAGTAGCAGGTCAGGCGGAACAGCAGCAGGAACGGCAGCGTCAACGTCGCGTACGGCAGCCACCACACGTCCGGCAGGATCTGCGGCCAGAAGTCGCTGGATTCTTTGATACAACCCTGGCTGACGCACGGCGAATAGAACGGCGTCAGATAGTGGTACTGGGGGACGAAGTAATAATTCTGCTGGAAGGCACGGAACGTCGCGTAGATGACGAATGCGGCGAACCCCAAGTCGATCCGCAGCGGGGACAGCCACCACCGGTCGGTGCGTAGGGTCCGTTGCTGTATCGCGGCGCGCGTCGGTGAAAAGACGCCGGACGCAGGATGGTTCGCGGTGGGTGCGCTCATCAGTTGTTCCTCTTCGAACGGGCTGTTAATTCGAAGAGTACACAGATTCAGCCCCAGGTTTACCGGCGGGCTTGAAGTGTCAAGACCTGTTGTGACCCCCGACACCCTCGTCGTCGACATCACGCCAAAAATCACGGTCGTAATCGGTGTCGGGAATGGCGATCTTTTCGCCGGATTGCTGCACCGTAGCGCGCATTAAGTCGAATTCGGAAACATCGGTGTCAAGTAATTCGACGTCGCCGAGGATGCGGTCGGCGTCAATCACGATGCGGCGCATCGCCGGGCTGTCGCCGTAGCGCGCCTTGAGCATGCTCACGCATCGCCGCAGGCCGCCGATGAGGTCGTGCAGTTCGGCCAGTTCGGTGGTGGTAGACAACGGATCTCCCGGGAGGCGAAGGTGCCATGGGTCACACTGCGACTCCCATACTATCCAGCGCGCGGCGGTCGCGTGAGACAGATCACGTGCGCGCCCGTTGCGGCTAGATCGGCTCCAGCAGCCGGTGCGGCTTACGCAGCACGATGCTGACCGAATCGCTCCGGTGATCGCGGGGCCGCCGCGGAGGGTGCAGAACAAGGTCGGCGACGTCGGGAACTCGTCCGCACTCCGCACACACGCGGTCCGCCCCGATCCTGCCGCCGCATTCCGCGTGGCGATAGGTGCGTTGATTCGGCTGCTCCACGTAGTTCTCGTTGCCCCAGCTGAGCAGCGACCAGATCGTCGGCCAGAGTCGCAGGCCCCTGGGCGTCAGCGCGTATTCGCCGCCCGCCTCCGACTTGGCCAACACACCCTCGTTGACAAGCAGGTAAAGCCGTTCGGCCAGAACGGCTTTCGGGATGTTGAGGTGAGCGCGGAAGTCACTGAAACCGGCGCACTCCGTAGAAGGCGTCCCGGATCAGTAGCAAGGTCCATCGCTCGCCGACGATTTCGAGCGATCGGGCGATTGGACATACTTCGGACGTGTATCCGCGGGGGAGGGCCACGCAGCCACCTTACGCTTGCAGGTTCGTTCACCGAACCATATGATCTTCAAAGTTCGTTGAATGAACCAGACGGGAAGCAACTCCGATGCCCTTTCGGCGTGAACAGCACGAGATGACCCGCGTCGACGTCGACACTGGTATTCCTTTCGAGGAGTTCATCGCGGCGTTGGAGAAGGCGGCACCACCCGTGGACCGGACGGCATTGCAGCGCATCGCCGCGGCCGGCGGGGACTGGGACGACGTGCGCGCCGCCGCCGCCGAGAACGCGCCGAACGATCTGATGGTCTACGCCAAGATCGATGCGAGACGTTTCTTCGACATCGCCGGGCACCAGACGCCGGCGATCGAATACCTGATCGGCAACCATGTCATTGCCGAGACCATGTTCCGCCACGATCCCAAGGCATTGTTGTATGCCCCGCTGCGCATGCTGGTCTACAGCGATGCCGACGGCTACGCGGTGTTCACGATGGACCAGCCCGGCCCGGCGTTCGGCAGTCTCGGTGTCGACGAGGTGGCCCAAGTCGGTCGCGATCTCGACCGCAAAGTGGTGAACCTGCTTCGGGTCGCCGGAGTCGACGTCGGGCAGGCCTTCGACTGACCGAGGAATCCGAAGCGAGAGTTCCAGCACGTATTTCGGGTCAGCCGAACAAGGCCGCTCCGGATGTCTCGTCGATTGCCAGCCGGTAGCCCCGCTTGACCACCGTGACGACAATGTTCCTGTCTCCCAGCGCTTTTCGCAGCCGCAGCACGGCGGTGTCTACCGCATGCGGATCGGCGGCGCTGCCCGGTAGGGCGCGGAGCAGTTGGCTGCGCGCGACGACAGAGCCCGGGCGCATCGCCAGCGCACGCAGGATGGCCATCATTGCGGGTGACAGCGACTGCACCGTGTCGTCGACCGTCACCTGGGAGCCGCGGATCTCGATCCGATGACCCGCGGCGCGCAGGGTGTGCAACCCGGGTAACTCGTCGACGATGTGGCGGGCCAGCGCGCCCAGTCGCGTGCGATCCGGCCACGACGCCGGCACGCCGAGTCGAAGCAGCGGCGCCGCGGTCACCGGGCCGACACACATCGCCCGCACGTCGGATCGCAAGGCGTCGAGCAGTTGGCCCGAGATCCGGAGGTCGGCGGCGCGCATCAACGTCGCGGCGACCGCGGGCGCCGACGTGAAGCTCACTGCGTGAAACTCGCGATGAGCGATCCCCTGGATCAACTGGTCGAACTCGCCGCCGGCCGGTGCCGGCTTCCACCGGTACACCCGGATCGGGGTGACGTTGGCCCGTGCGGAATGCAACTCGTCGAGGAACTCTGGAAACGGGTCCCAGTCATCTGTGGCGCCGTGCATCTGCACGGCGATGCGACACCCGTTGATGCCGGATTCGCGTAAATAGTGCGAGATGTCGCGGGAGAACTCCGATTCCGGCGACCACTCCTCGCGCAGGCCCGCGGCCCGTATCGCACCGGCGGCCTTCGGTCCGCGAGCCACGATGCGGGCTTGGGACAGCGCTGTGGTCAATCGGTCGGCCAGACCCCAATCACCGGCAGCGGCCAACCAGCCGCGCAGCCCGATGCCGGTTGTGACGATCACGATGTCTGGCGGGCTAGCGATCAATGCTTCTGTGCTGGAACGTAATTGGTGATCGTCCGACATGGTGAGCATGGTGATCGCCGGAGCGCTGGCGACGGTCGCGCCGTGGCGCTGCAGCATGATGCACAGCTCGCGGGCGCGCCGCGCCGCGGTGACGGCAACCCGGTAGCCGGCCAGCGCCGGCTCCTCGGGTTGGTTCATATGAAGTGTGTATGCCAACCGAATGTCGGCGGCGTTACCGGTCAATTTCCGCGGCGTTGCTCCGGGTTTGCGCGCTTACCAGACGTCCCCGTCGCGCCAGTCGCACGTCAGCGCAGCGGTCGGGTCCAGATCGGTCAGCAGTGGGAAGACGAAGACCGATCCGTCGTCGTCAGGAGTCTGGGTCGGTCCGGTGGGTGCCAGCACCGACGTCGGCCCGCGCCACGGCAACCAGCCGCGTAGCGCATACAGCCGCCGGCCCCGGTCCGAGGAACTCAGTGCGCCCAGCTGGTAGCCGCCGCGGATGACCTGCTCGCATGCGTCGAGAATTGCGATCGCCAGACCCTGGCCCCGCCAATCCTCGCGCACCGCAACAGCTTCGACATAGCCGCATCGAAGGGCGACACCGCGGTGCATCAGCCTCCGCTGGATGACGGCGCCGTGGGCGATGATCGCGCCGCGATGCCAGATCAGCGCGTGCATGCCGCCCAGGGCGTGGTCCCAGTCGGTACCGGTGAAGTCGCCGCCGAATGCATCGCGCACCATGTCGTGGGCGCGCTGCAGCGCGTCGCTTTCCAGATCTGCGGTGTGGACCAGGCGGGCGGTGTGAACCTGGGTATGCACCCTGTTGGTCTACCAGTTCGGCTGGTTCGCCGCTACCGGTATGGAACGGGATGTGACCATCGCAGTCGCATCTGCTGGCCGGGTCGTACCTGGGCGACGGTGTCGATGTCGTGGTCGGCGATCACGCCGATGACGGGGTAGCCGCCGGTGACCGGATGGTCGGGGCCGAGGATTACCGGCAATCCGTTGGGCGGCACCTGAATCGCGCCACGTGTTGCGCCCTCGCTGGGCAGTTGACGGTCCGGGTCGCGGTGCGCGAGTGGGCTCCCCTGCAGCCGCATGCCCACCCGGTCGCTGCGGTCGGAGGCCACCCAGACGGTGTGCACCAGTGCGTCGGCATCGGCGATCCAGTCGTCGCGGGGTCCCGGCACCACCATGAGTTCGACGAGCTGGTTGGTGATCGGCGCGACCGGAGCCTGGTCGAGCTCGGGGTATCGCTCGGTGTGGTCCGCTATCGGCAGCACGTCGCCGGGTTGCAGCGGCGCCGGCCCGATCCCCGACAGGACGTCGTGGCTTCGCGAGCCGAGCACCGGTGCCACGTCGATACCGCCTCGCACCGCCAAATAGCTGCGCAGCCCAGTCTTTGGAATGCCCAGGGCGATCAGCTCGCCGTCGCGGATATGCTGAATGCTGTTGACGCCGAACATTGTTGAGCCCACCGCCGCGCCGGCGTCGGCGCCGGTGACCGCGATGTCGATGTCGCCGCCGCGGACCCGTGCCGCAAATCCGCCCATGGTCAGCTCGATGGTGGCGCGGTCGTCGGGGTTGGCCACCAGCCGGTTGGCCAGCGTGTGGGCACGGCGGTCGGCGGCTCCGGACCGGGTGACGCCGAGATGGGCCAGCCCGACCCGTCCGAGGTCTTGAACGAGGGCCAACGGCCCGGTGCGCAGGATCTCCAGGGCGGTCATGTGTCTACGCGGCCCGGAACTGGACCCAGGTGCCCGGCGTCAGCAGCGCCGGGTCGGATCGCTCGATGTCCCAGAGCGCGGCCTCGGTGCGACCGATCAGCTGCCAGCCACCGGGGGAGCGGCGTGGATAGATCCCGGTGAATTCGCCGGCCAGGCCGACCGACCCGGCCGGGACCGATGGGCGCGGCTCGGACCGTCGGGGGACCGCCAGGCGTGCGTCACCGCCGACTAGGTACGCGAAACCCGGTGCGAATCCGCAGAATCCGACGTTCCAGGGCTTTGCTGTGTGTGCGTCAATGACCTGCGCCGTCGTCAGCCCGGTGAGTTCGGCCACCTCGTCCAGATCGGCGCCGTCGTAGACCACGTCGATCACCACCGGCTCGCCGGGCGCGGCCGACTCGGCGCCGGCCACCACCTGCATCGCGCCGAGTTCGCCGCGGATGATGGCCTGCCGTCCGGGACCGTCGAGCGTGAGCAGCACCGTGCGCGCTGCCGGGACGATATCGAGCACATCGGGCATCGCCGCGTCGCGCAGCGCGGCAGCCCACGCCAAAACCTCTGCGGTGCTGTCGCATTGCAGCAGCAATGCCTGGTCTCCGTAGTCGAGAACACTCACGGTTAGTGCAAGACGTTGGCGATCAGCGCGGGCAACTGGTCCGCCACCAGCGGGTAGCTCAGCGGCGAGGCGTAGGCGATCGCCGCGGCCTGGTCCTCGGTGGTGAACACGCTGCGCGAACGATGCTCTGCCACATCGGGATTGGCCAAGAGCGCCGTCTGCTCTGCGTCGCTCTCCGTCGACCAGATCAGCAGCTCCGCGTCGCCGAGGACCGACTTGAGCTTGTCGCGCGGGATGAAGGCCCGTTGCTGGTCGACGGCCAGTGCGGCGAGGCTGGTGGGGGTGCCCAGACCCATCTGGGTGAGGAACTCGGTCTGCCATCCGGTCGTGGCGACGACCTTCTCGTCGTGCAACTTCCCCTGCAACAGCAAGGCCCGCTTGTCCTTGAACTGCGGATGCTTCTCCGCGACGGCGGCGAACCCCTTGTCGACCCCGCTGATCAGCGAGGCGATCTGGCCGGATTGGAAGACCGCCTGGCCGATGGCTTTGGCCTGGTCTTTCCAGGGTTCGAAGAACGCGTCGCCGTCGGACTGCGCCAAGGTCGGCGCGATCGCCGCCAGTTTCTGATAGGTGTCCTGATCGAGACCGGCGTCGGTGGCAACGATCAGATCTGGCTTGAGGCCCGAGATCTGGCTGAACTGAATACCGTTGTCCAGGTTGAGCACAACGGGTTTGGCGTTGCCGAGCTTGGACTGGGCCCATGGCCACACGCCAAACGGTTGGTGGCCGAACCAGTTGGTCACCGCGATGGGGACGACGCCGAGGGCGAGCAGGTCGTCTTGGCCGGTGAATCCGGCGCTGACGACCCGTTTGGGTGGTTCGGCGATGGTCGTCTCACCGAAGATGTGTTTGATCGTGACCGGGCCGCCACCGCCGTTCGCCGTGGGGGGCGATTTCTCCGACGAGCATCCCGCGAGCACGAGCAGGCTCGCTGTGGCGCCGACGCGTAGGAACCCTCGCCGATTCCACTCCTCGCCCATGGCGTGAGCCTAATGGGTTTCGGTCAACGGGTCGGCCAGGGACTGTAATCGGCAATCAAATCCTCCTGCGGCGGCCGCTGGTCATCCGGCACATGCTGCAGGTTGACGCGGATCCGGTACCAGATCGAACTCGGTCCTCGCATGCCGTCGACGAGTATGTCGGCCGGTTGCAGACGTTCGGCCGCTGCGGGATGACGTTCGCGCCAGGTCTCCAGCGCGGCCATCGCCTCGTCCTTGGTTTTGGTGCGGGCGATCTCGATGAGTGGCATCAGCGATTGGCGTCGCCCCGACCCGTCACGCCGTGCGCCCTTCGGTGCTTTCTCTGCGGGGCCGAGTTCCTCAGCCAGCGTGAGCAACTGGTCGAGACCGCCGGCGGAGGAGTCCATGGCGGCCCATGGATCGCCGATGTCGGCGAACCGTTGCGGCACGGTCGCCACGGTGAAAGCGGCGGGGTCGCAGTCTGCAACCTCGTCCCACGCGAGGGGGGTGGAGACTCGCGCGTCCGGTGTGGCCCGCACCGAGTAGGCCGACGCGACGGTGCGGTCCTTGGCGTTCTGGTTGAAGTCGACGAACACGCCTTCGCGTTCTTCTTTCCACCAGCGGCTGGTGGCCAGTTTGGGTGCGCGTCGCTCCACCTCGCGCGCGACCGTCTGGGCGGCTAGTCGGACCTGCCGGAACGACCAGTCCGGTGTGATCCGCGCATAGATGTGGAAGCCGCGCGAGCCGGACGTCTTGGGCCACGCGGTGAGTCGGTGATCCTCGAGCACCTCGCGGGCCACCTGCGCGACCTCGACAATCTGCCGCCAGGTCACTCCGGGCATCGGGTCCAGATCGACGCGCAGTTCGTCGGGATGCTCGAGATCGTCGGCGAGCACGGGATGCGGATTGAGGTCGACGCAGCCCAGGTTGATTGCCCAGGCCAGTCCAGCCCCGTCATGGAGGACGGCCTCTTTGGCCGAGGTGCCGCGTGCGTAACGCAGTTCGGCGACGTCGACCCAGTCGGGCCGCTTCTCCGGTGCGCGCTTCTGGAAGACGGCTTCCTGTTCGATGCCCTTGACGAACCGCTTGAGGATCATCGGCCGTCCGGCGACACCTCGCAGCGCGCCGTCAGCAACCGCCAGGTAGTAGTGGATCAGGTCCAGCTTGGTGACACCGACCTGACCGTCCCGCTCTGGGAACACCACCTTGTCCGGGTGGGTGATCTCAACCTGGCGACCGCCGACGTTTACCGACACCGGAGCCATGGGCACATGGTAATTCGGCACAGCGTTCCGACCTCCGTGCGACCTACGTCACATAGGGTGGACGACATGCCTAATCCCATCGCTCTGCCTGGGCAGGCGGTAGCCAAGATTCAGCAGTATGCCGAGCGCGGCTTATCCGAACTGCATTACCTGCGAAAGATCATCGAATCCGGCACGTTCAGGCTGGAGAACCCACTGAACTACGCCGCGATGGCCGCCGACATCGCGAAGTGGGGCGAGATCGGCATGTTGCCGTCGTTCAATGCCCGACGCACGCCCAATCGCGCGGCGATCATCGACGACGACGGCTCGCTCACCTACAAGGAGCTCGATGAGGCCGCGAACGCCGTCGCTCACGGGTTGCTGGCCAAGGGAGTGCGCGGCGGTGACGGGGTGGCGATTCTGGCGCGCAACCATCGGTGGTTCGCCATCGCGGAATTCGGCTGCGCCCGGGTCGGCGCCCGCATCATCCTGCTCAACAGCTCGTTCTCCGGTCCGCAGATCAAGGAGGTGTCCGAGCGCGAGGGCGCGAAGCTGATCATCTACGACGACGAGTACACCGAGGACGTCAGCAAAGCCGACCCGCCGCTAGGCAAGATGCGGGCCCTGGGCGCCAATCCGAACGGCGACGACTCCGGCAGCACTGACGAGACGCTGGCCGACGTGGTCGCCGCCAACAGCAGGGCGGCGGCGCCGAAGGCCGCCAAGCACTCGTCGATCATCATCCTGACCAGCGGCACCACCGGCACGCCGAAGGGCGCGAATCGCAGCACCCCGCCCACCCTGGCGCCGATCGGCGGGATCCTGTCGCACGTGCCGTTCAAGGCCAACGAGGTGACCTCGCTGCCGGCACCGATGTTCCACGCGCTGGGTTTCCTGCACGCCACCATCGGCATGTTCCTCGGGTCGACGCTGGTGCTGCACAGCAAGTTCAAGCCCGAGCAGGTGTTCGAGGACATCGAGAAGCACAAGGTCAGTGCCGTTGTCGTGGTGCCGGTGATGCTGTCGCGCATGCTTGACGCGTTGGAGAAGATCGACGACAAACCCGACTTGTCCAGCCTGCGGATCGTGTTCGCCTCCGGTTCGGCGCTGGGCGCCGACGTGGCCGAGCGCGCCCTCAAGGATCTCGGGCCGGTCGTCTACAACATGTACGGCTCGACCGAGATCTCCTTCGCCACGATCGCCGGGCCCGAGCACCTCGAGTTCAACTCCACGACGGCCGGGCCGCCGGTCAAGGGCGTCAAGATCAAGATCTTCGACGAGAACGGCAAAGAATTGCCGCAGGGCGAGGTCGGCCGGATTTTCGTCGGCACCAGCTTCCCGTTCGAGGGCTACACCGGCGGCGGCAACAAGCAGATCATCGACGGGTTGCTGTCATCTGGTGACGTCGGCTACTTCGACAAGCACGGACTGCTCTACATCAGCGGGCGCGACGACGAGATGATCGTGTCCGGCGGTGAGAACGTCTTCCCGGCTGAGGTGGAGGACTGCATCAGCGCGCTCCCCGACGTCGTGGAGGCCACCGCGATCGGTGTCGAGGACAAAGAGTGGGGCCACCGGCTGCGGGCTTTCGTGGTCAAGAAGGGCAACGCGAGTCTCGACGAGGACGCGGTCAAGAAGCACGTCAAGGATCAGCTGGCCAAGTACAAGGTCCCGCGCGAGGTGATTTTCCTTGACGAGCTGCCGCGCAACCCGACCGGGAAAATCCTCAAGCGGGAGCTGCGCGAGATCGACACCGACTAGCTTCGCGGGCTCGTCGGCTCATTCGAAGCCGGTCGCGCCGTCGAGCTGCTCGCGCAGGATGTCGATCTGCCCGGTGTGCCGGGCCGTCTCCTGGATCATGTGCAGGTAAATCCAGCGCAGTGACAGCGTCGTCTCGAGTCGACGGTGCCGCAGCTCGTGGTCGAGCGAAAACTGCGCGGCGACGCGGCGGGACTGCTCGCACTGGGCTTGGTACTCGGCAACCAGGGCCGGCAGTGATTCGTCGGCCTGAATCTCGAACTCCCATTCCCGCGCATGCGTGCGACGGTTGTCGTCCCGTCGTCCCTGCAGGAATTGTTCGAACCAGCCGTATTCGGCCCAGCGCAGGTGCTTGACCAACCCGCCGACCGTCGTCGCCGACGTGACGAGATTCCGCCGAGCGTCGGCGTCGGAGAGTCCGGAAACCTTGCGCACCAAAATGTCTCGGTAGTCGTCGAGGAAGGCTTCCAAGCTGGCGCGCTCGCCGATGACGTGTTGTTCGCGACGATTGGTGCGCTGGGTTTCTGACATGACCGCGAAGCTAGCACTGCCGAGATCAGCGTCGTTCGCGGATGCTCCGGGTCACTCGGGCGTAGCCGAGCCGGTCGGCAGCGTCCCGCTGCCAACGCCGCGCCGGCCCGCTGGCGGCCATCGGCCCGGTGCGCGTCGCCCCCGGCGTGGGGTGGCCATGGCTGGGGCGGACGCGGCGGTTTCGGACGCGGCTGGGGTTGGGGCCACGGCGGCTTCGGTCGCGGCGGCTTCTAACCAAGGGGGAATAAGGCCGGCCCCGTTCTTGGACCAACGAGGCCAGCCGCCTTTCAAAAAAGTTCAACTTTTTCATTGATGTGCGGGCCTACGGATCGCGGGGCAGCCCCAGTAGCCGTTCGGCGATGATATTGAGCTGGACCTCCGAGGTGCCCCCGTAGATGGTGGTGGCGCGACTGGACAGCAGAAAGTCGTCCCACTTGCCGGGCGGCGTGTTCTTGTCGCCGATCGCCGCGTCGGAACCGAAGGATGCCACGGCGAATTCGGCGTAGCCCTGGCCGGTCCGCATCGACAGCAATTTGGAGATCGCCGCCGACGGCATCGCGTCGCCACCGGCCAGGGTCAGCAACGTGGAGCGCAGGTTCAGCAGTTTGGCGGCATGTCCTTCAGCGATCAACTGCCCGGCGCGGTGACGGGCGACCTGGTCGAACTGGCCGTCGCGCACGAACTCGACGAGTTGCGGCAGGCTGGCCAGGAAGGTCAGATCGCTACCGCCGATCGAAACCCGTTCTGCCGTCAAGGTGTTGCGGCTGACCTCCCAGCCCCGATCCACCTCACCGAGCACGAAGTCGTCGGGCACGAACACGTCGTCGATGTAGACAGTGTTGAAGAACTCCTGGCCGGTGAGTTCGCGCAGCGGCTTCACCGTCACGCCTTCGCTCTTCATGTCCAGCAGGAAATAGGTGATGCCATTGTGTTTGGGTGCGTTCGGGTC
The DNA here is from genome assembly GCF_965277065.1 of Mycobacterium sp. GTDB lineage: Bacteria > Actinomycetota > Actinomycetes > Mycobacteriales > Mycobacteriaceae > Mycobacterium. The sequence continues at coordinate 1,344,416 of NZ_CBDIBT010000019.1, read as the reverse complement.
GGTGCGGGCGAGCAGCGCGCCCCACTGCGAGAACTGCGCGGCCGTGGTCCAGATTTTCTGTCCCGTGATGCGCCAGCCACCGTCGACGCGGGTGGCCTTGGTGCTCAGCCCGGCCAAGTCGGAACCGGCGCCGGGCTCGGAAAACAGTTGACACCAGATCATTTCGCCGCGGAACGTCGGCGGCAGGAAGCGCTGCTTCTGCTCGTCGGTGCCGAACGCGACGATCGATGGGATGACCCAGGCCGCGATGCCGACCTGCGGTCGTTTGACCCGCCCGCCGGCGAATTCCTGGGCGATGATGATCTGCTCCACCGGGCTGGAGGCTCGGCCCCACGGCGAAGGTAGATGCGGGAGCACCCAGCCGCCCTCGGCGAGCGCCACCGTGCGTTGCTCGCGGTCCATCTCTTTGAGCGCGGTGACCTCGGAACGGATTTCATCCCGGAGCTTTTCGGTATCGGGGTCCAGATCGATGTCGATGGGGCGCATACCGGTGGTGGTAGCGGTGTCCACCACCTTCTGCGGATAGTCCGACGCGCGCCCGAAGCTGGCGGCCACGATCAGCGCGCGGCGGTAGTACACGCCTGCGTCGTGCTCCCAGGTGAAGCCGATGCCGCCGTGCACCTGGATGCAGTCCTGCGTGCAGTGCTGGGCCGCGGCGGGTGCCAGCGTGGCCGCTACTGCCGCCGCGAATTCGAGGTGCTCGCTGGCGTCGTCGACGGCGCGTGCGGCGTCCCACGTTGCGGCCGTGGCGCGTTCGGTGACGGCGATCATCTCGGCACACTTGTGCTTAATGGCCTGAAACTGCCCGATCGGCCGGCCGAACTGCTCGCGGATCTTCGCGTATTCCGCGGCGGTGTCGGTGGCCCATCGAGCGACGCCGACCGCCTCGGCCGACAGCAGCGTCGAGATCAGCGCCTGAGCGGTCACCGCGTTGAGATTGCCTAACGCGACGTCGTCGGAGACCTCGATGGCGTTGGCGCGCACGTGGGCGATGGGCCGGAGCGGGTCAACGCTGGTGACCGGTTCGATCTCGAGCTGGTCGGCGTGCAGCACCACCCACTCTTCGCCGCTGTCGATCGCCACCGGTAACACCAGCAGCGACGCCTGTGCGGCGGCCGGCACCGACCGGACCTCACCGCGGATGACCAACGAACTGCCCTGCCGCGTCGCGGTCAGCCCGGATTCCAGCGCATAAGCGGCGATGGCGGAGCCAGAAGCCAGATCGGCGAGCACCTTGGCGTCCGGATCGTGCGCTGCGATCAGGGCACTTGCAATCGCGGACGGCACGAACGGCCCGGGCACCGCGCCGTAGCCGAACTCGGCCAGCGTGATGGCCAGCTCGAGGATGCCGAACCCTTGTCCGCCAACGGATTCGGCCAGATGCACGCCCTGCAGGCCCTGGTCGGCGGCGGCCTGCCAGTACGGCGGCGGGTTCTCGATGGATGTCTCCAACGCGGCGTGCAGGACCTCAGGTGGCGCTACTCGTGCCACCAGTGAGCGCACCGAATCGGCCAGGTCTTGATGTTCAGGATTGATTGCGATCGGCATTGGTCGCCTTCCGTGGAATTTCGAGGGGCCTGTGACAGCTCGACTCCCAAGCTAACAACCGGTGGGTTGGTTGACTACATCGGCCAGCCACGGTCATCGCGGGTGGCCCGGTCGAGCACCGGCAGGCGACGCAGAGCGGCCAGCATCAGCCACACCGTTCCTTCGGCCACGGACGGTGCGTTGGCCCCCGGGCATGTTGGCCACCGCGATGCCAGATTGGTGGCGGCGTCGACATCGATGGTGTTCACCCCGGCGCCGAACTTGTGCACCGGCCGCGCGCGAGCGGCGCGGGCCAGATCGCCCTGCGACAGCGGGCGCAGCACATGCCAGACCACCTCGGCCTCGGGTAACTAGGTAGAACGTCTCATCGTCGGTGCACCAGCGAATATCGAGTCAATCAGCCTCCGGCGCAGGGAAGTCCAGCACCTTGGGACCTGGATCGAAGTGAGCGAGGACCCTCAGCGCCACCGCTTGGCAATCCATTTGGCAATGGTGTCAGCTTGCTCGCTGCGCGCACCAGGGGTGGTGAAGTAGTGGTCGGTGTTGATCGAGCACTGGGATTTGTCGGTGCTGGCCAACGCGTCGTGGATGCGCTGGGCATCCGACGGGAACACGCCGGTGTCGGCCTCGGCGTTGATCACCAACGCGGGACAGGTGATCCGGGCCAGGTGTGGCTCGGCGCGGGTCTGCGCGGTGCGCAGGCTCCACATCGCCAGCCAGCTGCGCAACGTGCAGGCTGCGGCGATGCCGTGCGCCGAGCGGTTGGCCTTCGCGGGCAGCCCGGCGTAGCAGAAGTTGGGCTGTCGATGAGTCGGCTCGATCGTCGGATCGACCATCCGCGGGTCCGCCCATGTCCTCATCACGGTGAATGGGCGATCCGAAAAGCCGGCTGCACGAACACGTTTCAGCTCGATCTCGACCCAGTCGGTGACCGTGTTGTTGCGGGCGACCTGCGCGGAGCGGTAGCGGGTAAGAAATTCCGGCGAGTACGGCGGACCGTTTCGGTCATCGAACAGATCGAGGGCGCGGTCGGTGGCGATCGGATCGTTCTCGTCGACGACGGAGCCGTCCATCCACGCGGTCAGCACGTCGGGGCGGCCCGGATGCGCCGCGCTGGCCACGTAGCCGTCGGCGGGCAGCAGATCGGTCAGGCCCGCGGCCGGTCGCATACCGGGCACCGCCGTCACGTGTGGGTTGGTCGCCTGCGCCTGGTAGGCGGCCATCAGCGAACCACCGCCGGAATTGCCCAGCAGCACAATCGTTTCCACAGCCTGGGTGTCGCGCAGCCAGCGCACTCCGACACCGATGTCGACTAGTGCGTGGTCGAGAAGAAAGCTGCTCTCGAATCCGCGAAACCGGGTGTTCCACCCGAGAAATCCGATCCCGCGGGTGGCCAGATAGTCAGCGAGGTAATGCTCAGAGAAGTCGATCTGGTAGTGGGTGGCGATGACCGCGACCTTGGGTTTACGCCCGACACCGCGGTAATAGAGCCCCTGGCATGGATGACCACCGGCGCCGGCCCGTCGGCCGGTCGGCGACGGCAGGCCGATGAATTCGCGGATGACCCCGGGTGTGCCGGTGGTGCGAGTCACCTCAGCGGCCCTCCTTGTAATAGATGGCTCGGTAGAAGATGTTCGCCAGCGTGGCGATGCAGGCTACGTCGTCGGGTTCGGCAGTGGATGTTCGGCCAGCCAGTTGCAGGTAGCAGAACTGATTCAGCATCGCGACGACCGCCACCGCGATCAACTGCGGGTCGTCGTCCGCACAATAGCCGTCCGCTTGGGCTCGTCGTACCATTTCGGCGATGAATGAGGTTGGGATAGCGCAGATTTCGGCCCAGCACTGGGCGAAATCGTCGTTGATCATCGCCAACTGCGACACGCTGATCATTTCGGCCAGCCGGTGTTTATAAGTGTGCCAGTGCGCCGCCGCGGCTTGGTACGTGCGCTCCCGCGTCGACAGGCCTTGTCGGGTAACCGGTTTCGCCCGCTCGCTTACCTCGTCGCGGAAGCGCAGCGCCCACTCGCGGATCATCGCCTCTTTGGAGTCGTAATAGTTGTAGAACGACGCCGTCGATCGGCCCGCTTCGCCGGCGATGTCGGCGATGGTGGTGGCCAAGAAACCTTTACGGGCGATCACAGTTCGGGCGGCGGCGTCGATGGCGGCTTGGGTGCGTCGGCCACGGTCGGTCGGAAGCGGCGTGCGATGGGTGGGCTTGTCGGACACAATCGACACCGACGGGCCTCCTTCGTCGTGACCGTGGGATCGCCGCGATCCCGGGAACGGCGCTTCTCTGGAATAGACCTGAAGCTGATGTTAGGTTCAGATTCCGATCCTCGCCACGGAACCAGCAAAGCGGACGGGAGCCCCGGGGATGATCAAGCCGCACAACCGCAATTCCGAATTCGAACTCGGCGGCATCAACCATGTCGCACTGGTCTGTTCGGATATGGCGCGCACCGTGGACTTCTACAGCAACGTCCTGGGCATGCCGTTGATCAAATCGCTCGACCTGCCCGGCGGAGTCGGGCAGCACTTCTTCTTCGACGCCGGCGACGGTGACTGCGTTGCGTTCTTCTGGTTCGCCGACGCACCCGACCGGGTGCCAGGCTTGTCGTCGCCGGCGGCCATCCCGGGCATCGGAAAAATCACCAGCGCCGTCAGCACCATGAACCACTTGGCGTTTCACGTGCCGGCCGAGATGTTCGATGCCTACCGTCAGCGGCTCAAAGGCAAGGGCGTGCGGGTGGGCCCGGTGCTCAACCACGACGAGAGCGAGCGGCAGGTCGCGGCCACCGTGCATCCCGGGGTGTATGTGCGATCCTTCTACTTCCAGGACCCCGACGGGATTACTCTCGAGTTCGCCTGCTGGGTCAAAGAATTCACGGCCAACGACGCCCAAGCTGTGCCCAAGACGTCGGCCGATCGGCGCATTCCGGCCACCCACTAGAGTGTCAGTCGCGGTAGAGGCTCGGGTTGGCTAGCTCGTCCAGCAGCGACGCGAGGTGGTCGACGAGCTGTTCGGGGCGCAGCCGGACATCGCCGGTCAGCCAGGCGCTGATCGTTTGCGCCACCCCGCCGACCACGAAATGCGCGGCGGCCTTGATCCGATCGTTCTCCGGCACTTGTAGCGCCTGCTCGACGTGGCGGTTGGACAGCATCGCGAACAGCGCGCTGGATTCGACGCGCTTGCGCACCAGCACGGCGTTGGCCGGTTGCGCGCTGAACAGCAGCCGCCCGACCCGCGGGTCGCCGCCGATCGTCCGGACGATGTTGGCCATACCGGTCCGGGTCTGCTCCTCAGCCGGCGCCGCCGCCACTGCCGCCTCAGTGGTGGTGGCCAGTTCGGTGATCACCCGGTCGAAGACCGCTGCGACGAATTCATCTTTGTCGGTGAAGCTTTCGTAGAAATAGCGAGCGGCCACGCCGGCCCGTCGGCAGACGGCACGCACCGTCAACTCCTCGGCGTCCTCGCCACCGAGCAGATCGAGGCCCGCCTCCAGCAAGCTGGCCCGGCGGCCGGCCAAGCGGTCGGCGGCATCGACCCCGCCGTAGGGCCGCGCGCTGGTCGTCGGGGCAGTCGCCATGCAACCCATCTTGACATCGGTCCCCGCGGACCTGCAATATCAGGAAACAAGCGTTCTCACATTTGACGGGCAGACCAGCGATGACAGTCAGCGAACCAATCAGGCATGTCGAGCGTGCGGTGGGTGAGCCACCGGCCCCTGGGCGCAGGCCGAGGCGGCCGCCGAAACTCGGAGACACCCTGATGGGAATGGCCCTTCTGCTGGGCCCGGCCAACGCGATCATGGAGCTGGCGCGGCCAGGTGTGGGCTACGGCGTGCTGGAGAGCCGCGTCGAGAGCGGTCGCATCGACTTGCACCCGATCAAGCGCACCCGCACCACTATCACCTACCTTGCGGTGGCGATGGCGGGTACGGACACTCAGAAGGCGGCGTTTCGGCGCGCGGTGAACCGTGCGCACGCCCAGGTGTACTCCACTCCGGACAGCCCCGTGCAGTACAACGCCTTCGACGTCGACCTGCAATTGTGGGTCGCCGCTTGCCTTTACAAAGGTGGAGTGGACTTTTATCGAATATTCGTCGGCGAGATGGACGATCGGGACGCCGATCGCTACTACCAAGAAGCGGTAGTGCTGGGCTCCACGCTGCAGGTGCCGCTGGAGATGTGGCCCGCCGACCGGGCCGCGTTCGACCGCTACTGGAACGAACAGCTCGACAAGGTCCACATCGACGATGCCGTCCGTCAGTACCTGTATCCCATTGCGGTGGGCCGGATTCAGGCGCTGCGCCTACCGGAGGTGGTACGCCGGCAGCCGGAAAAAATCGGTCTGCTGCTCACCGCCGGCTTTCTGCCGCAGCGCTTCCGCGACGAGATGCACTTCTCCTGGGATGCGGCCAGCCAGCGGCGCTTCGACCGCGTGATCAATGTGCTCCGCACGCTGAACAACGCGATGCCGCGGTTCGTCCGGCGATTCCCGTTCAACGTCCTGCTGTGGGACCTGGACCGGCGGATCAAAGCCGGGCGCCCGCTGGTCTAGGGGCCGATACCCCCTACCGGGACGGGGTCTTGTGTCTACGACGCGATGTCGTATTCAATCCCGTTGTGGCTGGATTGAGCTATCCGAACGCGCCGTTGCGCGCGCGTAGGGTCGGTTGACGTGCGTACACACGACGACAACTGGGACATCACTACAACCGTCGGGGCGACCGCGTTACTCGTCGCTACCGCTCGAGCACTGGAAGCGCAGAAGTCCGATCCCTTGGCAGTCGACTCATTCGCCGAGTTGTTCTGCCGGACCGTCGGCGGGCCCTCGGCCGACGTGCTCGACGGCGCGGTGCCCGACCATCCGTTGAAATCTCCCGACTGGGGGCAGCATTTCGTCAACTTCCAGGGCGCACGTACCAGATTTTTCGACAACTACTTTCTGCAGGCCGCCGAGGCCGGGGTCCGTCAGGTGGTGATCCTGGCCGCGGGCCTGGACTCGCGCGCCTACCGGCTGGCCTGGCCCGACGAGACGACGATCTTCGAGCTGGACCGCCCGCAGGTTCTCGATTTCAAGCGCGAGGTGCTTGCCGAGCAGGGGGCCACACCCAACGCCGAGCGCCGTGAGATCGCCATCGACCTTCGCGAGGACTGGCCACAGGCATTGCGAGACAGTGGCTTTGACCCGGCAAAACCATCGGCGTGGATCGCCGAGGGTCTGCTGATCTATCTGCCCGTCGCCGCGCGGGAGCAGCTGTTCACCGGCGTCGATGCGCTGGCCAGTTCAGGTAGTCACGTCGCAGTGGAAGAAAGCGCGACAATGCCTGCCGAAGCGTTCCACGCTGCCGTCGCTGGAGAGCGAGCGGCCGCGGCCGACGGCGATGAGCGGTTGTTCTTTCAGCTGATCTACAACGAGCAGCATGAGCCGGCCCAGCGATGGTTCGACCAACACGGCTGGACTGCGGCCGCGACACCGCTGGCGGATTACCTGCGCGAGGTGGGTCGTCCGGTCCCCGGACCGGACATCGAGGCTGGGCCGATGATCGAGCGCAACACTTTGGTCAGGGCGATCAAAGAGTGAGGGCCCGATGCCGTACAGTCTTGCGATAATGACACTCATTTTCATTAAGCTCGACCTAGAGAAAGTTCGAGAACCTCGTGGTCTCGTCACGGCAAAAACGTGTTCCAGTCGATCGTTAGCTGTTGTGACCTGCAGCGTCGCGGTTTGCACGACTGAATCGACGAGACCACATATCCAGAGGTTACGTGCGTCTCGACACGCGCCATGTGCGATGCTAACTTCGCCGAAGTTAGCTTAGGCAATACTACGTCCGAAGGGGAGACTGAGGCGTGGAAACCGCTGAGACCGGCATCATTGCCACCCGGCCGAAAACGGCCCGGGTCGACGACGATGTAGCGAGCCGATTCGCGACCTGCTGCCGGGCGCTCGGGCTGACCGTGTACGACCGCACGCGTCCGGCGGACCTGGCCGCGGCGCGGTCCGGGTTCACCGGACTGGTCCGTATCGCTCACGATCAGGCCGACGCGTGGGTCGGTCTGGCCGCCGCCGGTGACTCGTCTCTGCCTGTGCTGGAAGCGCTTTCGCACAACACCGCGACCGCGGGTGTGCTGCAGCGCCAAGTCCAGCTGGGCGAGGGTGCGCTCGGCTTCCGCTACGACACCGGGCTGTACCTCAAGTTCCGGGCGACCGAACCAGACGACTTCCGCCTTGCCTACGCCTCGGCACTCGCCGGCGACGGCCGGTTTGCTGCGGCTTTCCAACTGGTCAGCGACGTCAGCCGTCGTCGACCGAGTTCGCCCGAAGCCCGCTGGGTGACCTCGACGATTCATTACCGCGCCGAGCGCTGGGCTGACGTTGTCAAACTCTTGTCGCCGATCGTCAACGACCCCAAGTTGGACGCGCACTTCGCGCACGCGGTGAAGGTGGCGCTCGGGATCTCGCTGGCGCGGCTGGGCATGTTCGCCGCAGCTTTGTCCTACCTCGAGGATCCGGAAGGCCCGGTGGTTGTGGCGGCGGTCGACGGAGCTTTGGCCAAGGCGCTGTCGCTGCGCGCCGACGGTGACGAGGACACCGCCCGCGAGGTGCTGCAGGACCTGTACGCCGCCAACCCGGAAAACGCTCAGGTCGAAGAGGCGTTGACGGACACCAGCTTCGGGATCGTGCCCACCACCTCCGACCGTATCGACGCCCGCAGCGATCCATGGGACGTCGGCACCGAGCCCAAGCCCGGTGACTTCGTCGACCCCGGCGCCCAGGAGCGCAAGGCCGTCCTGCTGTCGGAGGCCGAGCGTGAGCTCGACGAGTTCATCGGACTGGACAAGGTCAAGGATCAGGTCGCGCGGCTCAAGAGCGCGGTGGCGATGGAATTGGTCCGTAAAGAGCGCGGACTCGAGGTGGCTCAGCGCACCCACCACCTGGTGTTCACCGGTCCGCCCGGGACGGGTAAGACCACGATCGCTCGTGTGGTCGCCAAAATCTATTGCGGCCTAGGCCTTTTGAAGAAAGAGAACATCAAAGAGGTCCACCGTGCCGACTTGATCGGTCAGCACATCGGCGAGACCGAAGCCAAGACCAACGCGATCATCGACAGCGCACTGGACGGCGTGCTGTTCCTCGACGAGGCGTACGCGTTGGTCGCCACCGGCGCGAAGAACGACTTCGGCCTGGTGGCCATCGACACCCTGCTGGCGCGGATGGAAAACGACCGTGACCGCTTGGTGGTGATCATCGCGGGATACCGTGCCGACCTGGATCGGTTCCTGGACACCAACCAGGGTCTGCGATCACGGTTCACCCGGACCATCGACTTCCCGTCCTACCAACCGCCTGAACTGATCGAGATCGCCAACTTCATGGCCACCCGCCGGGACAGCACATTCGAGCAGGCAGCACTCGACGATCTCGAAGCCCTGTTCGCTCACCTGGCCAGCACGACGAAGCAAGATTCGGTGGGCGTCGAACGTCGCGGCCTCGACATCGCCGGTAATGGTCGATTCGTTCGTAACGTCGTCGAAAAGTCGGAGGAGGAACGGGAATTCCGGTTGGACCACTCCGAACACGCAAAGACCGGTGAATTCACCGACGAGGAGCTCATGACGATCACCGCCGCCGACGTGGCTAACACCGTGCCGCCGTTGCTCGAGGGTCTGCGGCTGGAGACGCCGGCATGACCGCCCCGGAATCCGGCGACGACCGGCGCTCGTTCGCCTCGCGCACCCCGGTGAACGACAACCCCCAAAAGGTGGTCTACCGCCGGGGCTTCGTCACCCGCCACCAAGTGACCGGCTGGCGATTTGTCATGCGCCGCATCGCTTCTGGTGTTGCCTTGCACGACACCCGGATGCTCGTCGACCCGCTGCGCACCCAGGCGCGCGCGGTCCTGATGGGCGTCATCGTCGTGGTCACCGGCCTGGTCGGTTGCTTCGTGTTCTCGCTGATCCGGCCGAACGGCTCGGCGGCCAACAATCCCATCCTGGCCGACCGGTCGACGGCAGCGCTGTACGTGCGGGTGGGCGATCAACTGCATCCGGTGCTCAACCTGGCCTCGGCCCGGCTGATCGCCAGCAAGGCAGCCAACCCCACGCAGGTGAAAAGCAGTGAGCTGGATAAGTTTCCGCTCGGCAACCTGATCGGCATCCCGGGTGCGCCGCAGCGGTTGGTGCAGAACACGCGCAAGGACGCCGACTGGACGGTGTGCGACGCGGACCGAGGAGGAGCCGCGCCATCTGCCGGCGTCACGGTGATCGCCGGTGCTCCGGACAGCACTGGCGCACGCGCCGCGGCGCTGGAAACCGGTAAGGCCGTCCTGGTCAACAACCCCGCCGGCGTCTGGCTGCTGTGGGACGGCCGACGCAGCCGGATCGACCTCGCCGACCACGCCGTCACCAGTGCGCTCGGCCTGGGTAACGACATTCACGCACCGCGCCCGGTGGCCCCCGGTCTGTTCAATGCGATCCCCGAGTCGCCGCCACTGGCCGCACCCGCCATCCCCGACAGCGGCGGACCGGCCCACTACCCGGTGCCCGCCCCCGTCGGCGGCGTTGTCGAATCCCATGGGCTGGAAGGTAACTCGCCCAACTACTACGCCGTGCTGCCAGACGGACTGCAGCAGATCTCGCCGGTGCTGGCCGCTATCCTGCGCAACGCGAACTCCTACGGCCTGGACCAGCCACCGCGGCTGGGTGCGGACAAGGTGGCCCAGCTGCCGGTTTCCCGGCAGCTGGACACCAGCCGCTACCCCGAGCAGCGCATCAGCTTGCTCGATGCGACGCACGACCCCGTCACCTGCGCGCACTGGAGCAAAGCCTTCGGCGCCAGCACGAATTCGCTGACGCTGCTTGCCGGTTCGGCGCTGCCGATTCCCGACGCGGTGCACACCGAGGATCTGGTCGGCGCAGGGGCCGGCGGGACAGCCAGCCGGATCGCGATGGCGCCGGGGACCGGGTACTTCGCCCAGCCCGTCGGGCAGAACGCGGCGTCACCGGCAGCCGGGTCGCTGTTCTGGATCTCTGACACCGGCGTGCGGTACGGCATCGACAACGAGGCCGCCCAAGGTGGAGTCACCGGAAACGCGAAAACCGCTGACGCTCTTGGGTTGACGCAGCCTGCCACTCCGATTCCCTGGTCAGTCCTGTCGCTGTACGCCCCCGGGCCCACCCTGTCGCGAGCCGACGCGCTGCTCGCACATGACGGACTGGCGCCCGACTCCCGACCTGGCCGTACCTCTGCCGAAGGACAAACTCGATGAGCCGCTTGATCTTCGAGGCACGCCGTCGGCTGCCTTCGCCGGTGACCCGCAAGGGCAGCATCAACATCGAAGCACCGCCGGAACTGCCTCGGGTGATTCCGCCGTCGTTGCTGCGCCGGGCGCTGCCCGTGGTGATCGTCCTGCTGATCGTCGGGATGATCGTCGCGATGGTCGCCACCGGAATGCGACTCATCTCGCCGCAGACACTGTTCTTCCCGTTCGTTCTGTTGCTGGCCGCCACGGCGTTTTTTCGGGGGGGCGACAACAAGTCGCGGACCGAGGAGGTCGACGCCGAGCGCGCCGACTACCTGCGCTACCTGTCGGTGGTCCGGGACAACGTCCGTGCGCAGGCCGCCGCCCAGCGCGCCGCCGCGGAATGGTCGCACCCGAAGCCGGCGGATCTGGCCGCCATCCCCGGCTCGCGACGGCAGTGGGAACGCGACCCCCAGGACGGCGACTTCCTGGTGGTGCGGGCCGGCGTGCACTCGGCCGCGTTGGACACCGCGCTGCGGGTCAACGACACCGCTGACGAGGTTGACCTGGAGCCCGTGTCGCACAGCGCATTACGCAGCCTGCTGGACACTCACCGGACCGTGCGCGACGTCCCGGCCGGAATCGACCTGACCACGCTGTCCCGGATCACCGTCCTCGGCGACGAGGACGAGGTTCGCGGCGCGGTGCGCGCGTGGATGGCTCAGGCGGTGACCTGGCACGACCCCACTGTGCTCGGCGTGGCAGTGGCTACCTCGGACCTCGAGTCGCCGGACTGGTCATGGCTGAAGTGGTTGCCACACGTGGACATCCCGGCCGAAGCCGACGGGGTGGGCCCGGCCCGCTACCTGACCAGCAAGCCCGATGAGCTGGCCGCGCTGCTCGGACCGACGTTGACCGACCGGCCGGCGTTCGCCGCCGGATCGGCGGATGCGTTGCGGCACTTGCTGATCATCATCGACGACCCGGACTTCGACCTGAGTGCGTCACCGCTGGCGGCCGGGCGGGCTGGTGTCACCGTCGTCTACCGATCGGCCACGGCACCGCACCGGGAGCAGTACTCCGATCCCGAGCGGCCGATCCTGCGGATCGCCCACGGCGCGATCGAGCGCTGGCAGACCGGCGGCTGGCGGCCCTACATCGACAGCGCCGACTCGCTCGGCGTCGACGACGCGGCGCACGTCGCGCGCCGGCTGTCCCGCTGGGACTCCAGCCCGACCCATAGCGGCCTGCAGTCGAGGGGCACCCACGGCGCGACCTTCACGACGTTGCTGGGAATTCCGGACGCGTCGCGGCTCGACGTCCCGACGCTGTGGGCACCGCGACACCGCGACGACGAGTTGCGAGTCCCGATCGGCGTCACGGCCACCGGTGAGCCCCTGATCTTCGATCTCAAAGACGAAGCCGAAGGCGGGATGGGACCGCACGGCTTGATGATCGGTATGACCGGCGCCGGCAAGTCGCAGACCTTGATGTCAATCCTGTTGGCGCTGTTGACGACTCACTCGGCCGAGCGGCTGATCGTGATCTACGCGGACTTCAAGGGTGAGGCCGGCGCGGACATTTTCCGCAACTTCCCGCAGGTCGTCGCGGTCATCTCGAACATGGCCGAGAAGAAGTCGCTGGCCGACCGGTTCGCCGACACGCTGCGCGGTGAAGTAGCGCGCCGCGAAACGTTGCTGCGCGAAGCGGGCCGCAGAGTCCAGGGCAGCGCGTTCAACTCGGTGACCGAATACGAGAACGCTCGCGAATCCGGGGCCGCCGGCGCATCCGATCTGGCTCCGATCCCGACGCTGTTCGTCGTCGCCGACGAATTCACGTTGATGCTGGCCGATCATCCCGAATACGCGGAGTTGTTCGACTACGTGGCCCGCAAGGGCCGGTCGTTCCGGATCCACATCCTGTTCGCGTCGCAGACGCTGGATGTCGGCCGAATCAAGGACATCGACAAGAACACCTCGTACCGGATCGGCTTGAAGGTGGCCAGCCCCGCGGTGTCGCGGTCGATCATCGGTGTGGAAGACGCATACCACGTCGATGCGGGCCGGGAGAACAAGGGCGTCGGCTTCCTGGTGCCTGCGCCCGGGGCCGCACCGATCAAATTCCGCAGCACCTATGTCGACGGTATCTACGACCCGCCGCAGACGCCGAAAACGCTTGTGGTGCACTCGGTTCCGGAACCAAAGGTGTTCACCGCGGGCCGGGTGGAGCCCGACCTGACCACGGTCATCGCCAAGAACGGACACGATGAGCCGATCGCGCCGTCACGCAAGCTGATTGCCACCATCGGTGACCAGCTGGCGCGTTTCGGGCCCCGCGCCCCCGAGCTGTGGCTGCCGCCGCTCGACGAGGTGATTCCGCTGAGCGCGGCGCTTGCGCGCGCATCGGTGCCCCGCGGCGAATGGCGTTGGCCGCTGGGCGAGATCGACCGGCCGTTCCAGATGCGCCGTGACTCGCTGATGTTCGACGCGCGGTCCTCGGCCGGCAACCTGCTGATCCACGGCGGCTCGAAGTCCGGTAAATCGACTGCGCTGCAGACGTTCATCCTGTCGGCGGCGAGCCTGCACTCACCCCGCGAGGTGAGCTTCTACTGCCTGGACTACGGCGGCGGTCAACTCCGGGCGCTGGAGGGCCTGGCCCACGTCGGTAGCGTCGCGTCGTCGCTGGAGCCCGAGCGCATCCGCCGCACCTTCGGCGAGATCGAGCAGCTGCTGCGCTCACGTCAGCGGCGGGAAGTCTTCCGCGACAAACAAGGTCCGGACGACGGGCTGGGCCAGGTGTTCCTGGTCATCGACAACCTGTATGCCTTCAGCCGGGACAACACCGACCAATTCAGCACCCGAAACCCGTTGCTGAGCAAGGTGACCGAGTTGGTCAACGTCGGCCTGGCCTACGGCATCCACGTGATCGTAACCACGCCCAGCTGGCTCGAGGTGCCGTTGGCGATGCGCGACGGTCTCGGTATGCGACTGGAACTCAAGCTGCACGACGCGCGCGACAGCAATGTCCGGGTGGTCGGTGCACTGCACCGCCCGGCCGAGGCCGTGCCCGCCGACCAGCCGGGTCGCGGTCTGACCATGGCCGCCGAGCATTTCCTGATCGCCGCACCCGCGCTCGACCAGGTTGCCGCGATCAATGCCCGGCACGAAGGGATCACCGCGCCACCGGTGCGGCTGCTCCCGACCAACCTGGACCCCGAGGTGCTCGAACCGGTTTACGGCGGCGCCGATCGGCTTGTGATCGGTCAGCGCGAAGAAGACCTGGCCGCGGTGCAAATCGACTTCGCCCAAGATCCGCTGCTGTTGGTGCTGGGTGATACCAGGTCCGGCAAGACGACCTTGCTGCGGCACATCATTCGCACCATCCGGGACAACTCGACGCCGGACCGGGTCGCCTTCACGGTGGTGGATCGGCGGCTGCACCTCGTCGACGAGCCGCTGTTCCCCGACAACGAATACACCGCCAACATCGACCGGGTGACCCCGGCGATGCTCGGGTTGTCCGGGCTGATCGGGAAGCGGCGGCCGCCGGCGGGGCTGGACGCCTCGCAGCTGACCGGATGGTCGTTCGAAGGTCACACCCACTACCTGATCATCGACGACGTCGACCAGATACCGGACTCTCCGGCGATGACGGGACCCTATGTCGGCCAGCGTCCTTGGACCCCGCTGATCGAACTGCTGGCACAGGCCGGCGATCTGGGACTGCGGGTCATCGTCACCGCACGGGCAAGCGGTGCCGCGCATGCGCTGATGACCAGTCCGTTGCTGCGCCGGCTCAACGATCTGCAGGCGACCACGGTGATGTTGTCGGGCAACCCGGTCGACGGCGGCAAGGTTCGCGGTCAGCGGTTCGATCGGTTGCCACCCGGTCGGGCAATTCTGCTGACCGACAGCGACACCCCCACCTACGTGCAATTGGTCAATCCGCTCGTCAACGAAAGTGCCGCCGTCGATGGCGGCCGGTGAGTATCCGCGAAAGGGGTAGTGAGTCATGACACTGCACGTTGTCCCAGAAGGTCTGGCGTCGGCCAGCGCCGCCGTCGAAGCCATCACGGCCCGGCTGGCCGCCGCGCACGCGGGCGCCGCACCGGCCATCACGGCCGTCGTTCCGTCGGCGGCTGACCCGGTCTCGCTGCAGACCGCGGCCGGCTTCAGCGCCCAGGGCACCGAGCACGCGGCGGTCGCGGCCGAAGGCGTCGAGGAGCTCGGCCGCGCCGGCGTCGGTGTCGGCGAGGCCGGTGTGAGTTACGCAGCCGGCGACGCCGCTGCCGCAGCGACATACGTGGCCGGCCACTGACGATGACCGCGCCGGTGTGGATGGCTTCGCCGCCTGAGGTGCATTCAGTGCTCCTCAGCAGCGGTCCTGGACCCGGGTCGCTGCTGGCGGCAGCCCGGGCCTGGACTGCGCTGGGCACTGAATATGCCTCGGCAGCAAGCGAACTCACCTCACTGCTCGGCGCGGTCCAAGCAGGTGCGTGGCACGGGCCGAGCGCCGAAGAATATGTAAGCGCACACCAGCCGTATCTGACGTGGCTCACCGAGGCCAGTGCCGACAGCGCCGGTGCCGCGGCTCAACACCAGGTCGCCGCTGCCGCCTACACCGCCGCGCTGGCGGCGATGCCGACTATTCCGGAGCTGGCCACCAACCGCGTCATCCACAGCGTGCTGATCGCGACGAACTTCTTCGGCCTCAACACGATTCCGATCGCGCTCAACGAAGCCGACTACGCCCGGATGTGGATCCAGGCGGCCACCACGATGGCGACCTACCAAGGCGTGGCGGGTTCCGCGCTGGCGGCGGCTCCGCGCACCGAGGCGGCGCCGCCGGTGCTCAAGACCAACAATGCGTCGGCGGCAGCGGCAAACCCGTCGGCATCGGGGGGCGACTTCTTCACCGACATCTACAACCAGTTGGTGCAGCTCATCCAGGATCCAAGCGGGACGCTCACCGCAATCCTGGCCAACCCGAGTACCTATTTCCCACTGCTGTTCTTCATCGCCTACGAGGTCGCGACCAGCATCGCTGCGTCTATTACCTATCCGTTGTTGACCGCCGCCGCGATCCTGGCGGTCGTGCTTCCGGCTGCGCTGCAGCAGCTGCTGAACAACCCCTCCGCGTTGCCGACGCTGATCGCTCCGGCCGGCAACGCGGTCACCCCTGGGTCGACGTCACCCATTCCGCCGGTCGCAGGGCAGGCTCCGGCACCCACGACTGCGACGGCTCCGGCTCCGACATCAGCGGCCGCAGGGGCGGCGGGCGCCACCCCGGCGACCACCCCTGCCGCCGGCTTCCCCTACATGGTCGGCGGCATCGGCCCCGACGGCGGCCCCGGACCGACCTTGATCGACCGCGACGAGAACAAGGCGCCGGCCGGTTCCATCGCTGCCGCCGCGGCCGTGAGCGCCGCGAGTCCCGCGAAGTCGCGGACGCGTCGGCGGCGAAAGTCCGAGATGCATGACCATGCAGACGAATTCGCCGACATGAACATCGACGTCAACCCGGACTGGGGTTCGCCGAGCGACCGCGAGCCGGTCGCCGCGACGGTGGCCTCGCAGAACGGTACGGACCCCCTGGGGTTCGCCGGGACGGTGGAAATAGACACCTCTGCCGAAGCCTCGGGACTGGCGATGTTGAGCAGCAACGATTTTGGCGATGGTCCGCGCGTGCCGATGGTGCCGGGCACATGGGGTCCGGCGGCATCGGAGGGGGAGGGGGACCACAGCTGAGCGGATGTTTGCGTGGCAACGGTAATCGGACGAGGAGAGGATTTCAGGGATGAGTTTGTTGGATGCTCACATTCCGCAGTTGGTGGCGTCGCAGTCGGCGTTTGGGGCCAAGGCGGGGTTGATGCGGTCGACGATCGGTCAGGCTGAGCAGGAAGCGATGTCGTCGCAGGCGTTTCATGCCGGTGATTCGGCGGCGGCGTTTCAGGCCGCGCATGCCCGGTTTGTGGCGGCGGCGGCGAAGGTGAATTCGCTGCTGGATATCGCTCAGGCCAACTTGGGTGATGCGGCGGGCACGTATGTGGCCGCGGACAGTGCTGCGGCGAGCAGCTACCCCGGTTTCTGAGTCGACCTCTAAGCGAAAGGGTTTGTGATGTCGCAAATCATGTACAACTACCCGGCGATGCTGGCGCACGCGGCGGACATGGCCGGGTATGCGGGCACGATGCAGAGCTTGGGTGCCGATATCTCTGCCGAGCAGGCCGCGTTGCAGTCGGGGTGGCAAGGTGACACCGGGCTGAGTTATCAAGCGTGGCAGGCGCAGTGGAATCAGGCGCTGGAGCAGTTGGTGTTGTCGTATCGGGCGATGGCGAACACCCATGAGAACAACACCACCTCGATGCTGGCCCGCGACTCGGCCGAAGGCGCCAAGTGGGGCGGCTGACCACTGCGACGGCAGTGCTGGTGGGGCGGATCGATCGAGTGGATCCGCAACGTAGATGACCAACAAGCCCAACGCCGTCGAGCTGACCGTCGACCAGGCGTGGTGCATCGCTGAAACCGTTGGAGCGGGAACGTTCCCGTGGGTTCTGGCGATCACCACGCCATACACTGATGCCGCTGAACGGGGTGCGTTCCTCGCAGCCCAGACCGCCGAGCTGGCCCGCATGGGCATGGTGTCGGCCGATGGCGTCATCAACCGGGCGGTAGCCGACTGGATTCGGGTGGTGTGCTTTCCGGAGCGGTGGCTGGACCTGCGCTATGTCGGTTCGGCCGCCGTCTCGGGAAGTTCGGACCTGCTGCGCGGGATCATCGCCCGGCGCGGCAGAAAAACTGTTGTGGCACTGCGTAACGCGCAGCTGGTCACGTTCACCGCGATGGATATTCACGACGCCCGCGCGCTGGTGCCGATTCTCGGCGTCGGCCTGGCGCAGCGTCCGCCGGCACGATTCGATGAATTCAGCCTGCCCGCCCAGGTGGGTGCGCGGGCTGACGCGCGGTTGCGTAATGGCGCACCGCTCGCCGAAGTCCTTGATTACCTGGGCATCCCGCAGTCAGCGCGTGCGGTGGTCGAATCCGTCTTCACCGGGCCGCGCAGCTACGTGGAGATCGTGGCGGGCGGTCACCACGACGGGCGGCACACCAGCACCGAAGTGGGCGTGAGCATTGTCGACACCGTCCTGGGCAGGGTGCTGGTGAGCCCGTCGCGTGCGTTCGACGGCGAATGGATCTCCACCTTCAGCCCCGGCACCCCGTTCGCCATCGCCGTCGCCGTCGAACAGCTCACCAGCCAACTGCCGCAAGGTCACTGGTTCGAGGGCAACCGGCTCTCCCGGGACTTCACCGGCGCCAACCCGCAAACTGTCTGACTCAACACCCAGAACAATCGTCATTCCCGAAGAGAAAGAGAACCAATGTTCCGCAGAATCCTGAGGAGTCGGTGATGTCCAGCGCAGTCATACCCATCGTGCGGGTCGCCATCCTTGCCGACAGCCGGCTGACCGAGATCGCTCTGCCCGCGGACTTGCCGCTGCGCGAAATCCTGCCGGCCGTAGAACGTTTGGTCGTGCCGGCCGTCGCTGATGACGCGGCCGCCGCGGGAGGTCCCGGCGACGAGCCGGCGACGCCTTCGCGGCTCAGCCTCGCTCCGATCGGCGGTCCACCGTTCAGCCTGGACGCCAGTCTGGCGACGGTCGGCGTGGTCGACGGTGACCTGTTGGCGTTGCAACCGGTCCCGGTCGGGCCGGCAGCGCCGGGCATCGTCGAGGACATCGCCGACGCCGCCGTCATCTTCTCGACGTCGCGACTGAAGCCCTGGGGTACTGCGCACATCCAGCGCGGCGCGATCGCTGGCCTTGTCGGGTTGATTTGGGCGGCAACAGGTCTCGGAGTGGTCCATCGGCTGGCCACCGGCTCGCCGGTCGGAGCGTTCGTGGTTGGCGCGATCGCGCTACTCGCCGTGGTGGCGGGTCTGGCGGCGCGCTCGCCGCGGGCCGGTGCGGCCGTGTCCGCCGCCGCACTGGTGCCGATCGCCGCGGCACTGGCCCTGGCGGTGCCGGGTCACTTCGGCACGCCACAGGTGACGCTGGCCGCGGCCGGGGTGACCGCGTGGTCGCTGATCAGCCTGATCCTGCCGCATCGCGAAAGCCGCGGAACCATCAGCTTTTTCACCGCGACCACGGTTCTGGGCGTGGGTGTGCTGCTGGCTGCCGGCGCGAGTGTGCTGTGGCAGCTGCCGCTGGTGACGCTCGGTGCCGGTCTCCTCGTCGTCGCGCTACTGTTCACCGTCGAAGCCCCGCAACTGTCCGCGCTGTGGGCACGATTCCCGCTGCCCGTCATCCCCGCGCCCGGCGACCCGACCCCGTCGGCTCCGTCGGCCCGCGTGCTCGCAGATTTGCCGCGACGCGTCCGGATCAGCGACGCGCACCAGACCGGCTTCATCGCCGGAGCCGTGCTGCTCAGCGTGATCGGCTCGCTGACCATCGCGTGGCGGCCGGAAACGCTGTCTCCGTGGGGCTGGTACGTGGTCGCCGCGACCGCTGCCGCGGCCGCCCTGCGGGCGCGGGTGTGGGACTCGGCGGCCATCAAGGCATGGCTGCTGGCCCAGCCGCACCTGGTCGGTGGCGCGTTGGTAATCCTCTACACCGCGACGGCGCACTACCTGACCGCGCTGGTGATCGCGGTGGTGCTCGCGGCGCTGGTGTCGGCCTGGGTCGTCGTCGCCTTGAGCCCGGCCATCGCCGCGCCGGAGACCTACTCGCTGCCGCTGCGCCGACTGGTGGGATTCGTCGCGTCCGGAATCGACGCGTCGCTGATCCCGGTGATCGCGTACCTGGTGGGGCTGTTCGCCTGGGTGCTTGATCGATGAGTTCTGCTCGCACTCGGCGATTCGCTTGTCTCGCAGCGGCTCTGGTTGCCACGCTGTGGGCCTGCCCGTCCGCAATGGCGATCGACCGCCCCCAGGTCGATTCCGGCGCGGTGCCACCCCCCGGTGCACCCGGTCCGGTGGCGCCGATGGAGAAGGACGGCGAGTGCAGTGCGACCGGTGTCATCTCCGGCACCGACTTCAAAGCGGTGCCGCCAAGCCAGCAGACTCTGGATCCGTCTGCGGCGTGGCGGTTTTCCCGCGGCGACGGGCAACTGGTCGCGGTGTTGGACACCGGGGTGCGGCCGGGCCCACGGCTGCCCGGCGTTCAACCGGGCGGAGACTATGTCGAGTCGACCGATGGGCTCACCGACTGCGACGGGCGCGGGACAGCGGTGGCCGGCCTGATCGCCGGCCAGCCGAGCGATGACGGCTTTGCCGGAATCGCACCCGGCGCCCGGCTGGTGTCGTTGCGGGTGACGTCGGCGAAATTCTCGGCGCGCAGCGCGGGCGGCGATCCCGCCCTCGGGCGGGCCGTGGTCGACGTGACGGCGCTTGGCCGCGCGATCGTGCACGCGGCCGATCTCGGTGCGCGGGTGATCACTGTCTCGGGGATCACCTGCCTACCCGCCGACCGCAACGTCGACCAAGGTGCACTCGGAGCGGCGATCCGGTACGCCGCCGTCGATAAGGACGCGGTGATCGTGGCCGCGGCCGGCAACGTCGGTGCCGCCGGTGCAGCCGGCGGCGCGGCCTGTGACTCGAACCCGCTGACCGACCTGGGCCGTCCCGACGATCCGCGCAATTGGGCTGATGTGACGTCGGTTTCGGTGCCCTCGTGGTGGCAGCCCTACGTGCTGTCGGTCGGATCCCTCACGCCCGGTGACCAGCCGTCGAAATTCACGATGGCCGGTCCGTGGGTGGGTGTCGCCGCACCCGGCGAGAGCATCGTGTCGGTGAGCAACCGCGACGACGGCGGCCTCGCCAACGGCCTGCCGAACGAACATCAGCAACTGGCGCCGCTGGCCGGCACGAGCTATGCGGCCGGATACGTCGCCGGTGTCGCGGCGCTGGTACGCAGCAAGTACCCGGAGTTGCACTCCGCGCAGGTGATCGAGCGGATCACCAGGTCGGCACAGAACGGCGCCCGGGCGCCGTCGAACATCGTCGGCGCCGGCGCCGTGGACCCGGTGGCGGCCCTGACCTGGGAGCTGCCCGCCGCCGCCAACGGCGAGAGGTCGCCGGTGAAACATGTTGCGGCGCCGCCAGAACCCGCACCGAAGAGCCCACTGCCCCGGATCGTCGCATTCGGTGGGACGGCTGCTCTGCTACTGGCCGTCGTGGCTGCCGCCGCGATCGCCGCACGCCGACGAGAGGAACCATCGCTGTGAGCGCGCACCCTTCCACCTCGCCGCCCACCGGACGGATCACCCTGGTGTTGTTGGCAATGGTGGCCGCCGCCCCCGCGTTCCCCTGGCATTCGGTGCGTGAGCGCTGGGTGCTCGGTGTCGCGATCGTGGCGGTGATCCTGCTGCTGGCCCGATGGCAGGGGCTGCCTGTCACCACGATCCTGCGCCGCCGCCTGGCGATCGTGCGTCCCAATCGGGGCGCACGCGCGGCCGAGGAGTCGGTCACCGATGTCCGGACCACCGCACTGCTGCGAGTGGCGCCGCCGCTAGGCGATGCCGACTCGCTACCGCTGGCGCTGATCGCCGGTTACGTCCACCGCTACGGCCTGCGCGCCGACGCCATCCGCGTGACCAGCCGGGACAGCACATCCGAAGTGGGCACGCGGGAACGGGAGACGTGGATCGGCGTGACCCTTTCCGCCGCGGACAATCTTGCGGCGCTGCAAGCCCGTTCGGCGCAGATTCCCTTGCGCGAGACGGCCGAGGTCGCGGCTCGCCGGCTGGCGGATCACCTCCGGGAAAGCGGTTGGACGGCCGCCCTGGCGAAACCCGACGACGTTCCCACGCCGTACCCTCGTTCGGCCCGCGAGACGTGGTCCGGCGTCAGTCAGGGGGGCTCCAATCACATTGCGGCATACGGGGTCACGGTCGACACCGCGCTGCCCAACACGCTCGCCGCGATCTGGTCCTACCCGGTCCGCGAAGTCTGGACCGCGGCCGAGGTGTCCGGAGCCGGCGACGACCAGACCTTGGCGGTAACGTGCGCGTTCCTGACCGACGCCGCCCCCAGCGCGAGCGGGCCACTGCCCGGATTGATCTCGAAGTCCGGGATCCAGCGTGCGGCGTTGACGGCATTGGACCCGCTGTCGAGTCGGCGTCTCGACGGCCACGTCGTGCTGCCCGAATCGCTGCTCCTCGAGCGGTTGCGCTGGGCCAGCACTGCGCAACCGCAACCGGTCGTCTGACCTAGCCGGCCGGCGAGAACAGGGCGGCGGCGTTGTCGTAGAAGACGCCGCGCAGCCAGGCGTCGTCGACGCCGGGCAACCGGGTGAGTGAGCGCATCGCGTCGGCGTAGCTGTAGGGAATGTTGGGAAAGTCGCTGCCGAAAAGGATGCGATCACCCAAGTCCCGCAGTCGATTCAGCTGCGATGACGGGAACGGCATGAGCTCGTCGACGAACGGGGTGAACGCCATCGTGGTGTCCAGCCGGACATCGGACGAGTGTTCACAGATGTCCATGAAGTCGGCGTACTCCGGCATGCCCAAGTGCGCGATGATCAGCCGCAACCGCGGAAAGCGTTGCAGCAGAAGCCGTATTGGCTCGGGTCCGGTGTGCTCGCCGGGTGCCGGGCCGGAGCCGCAGTGAACGACGACGGGGACCCTGGCGTCTTCGATAGCGCCCCATGCCGGGTCGAGCAGCGGATCGTTGGGCTCGTACCCACCCACCTGAACGTGCGCCTTGAAGACCTGCGCTCCGCCGGCGATCGCCGTGGCGACATACTTCCCCGCATCCGGCTCGGGGTAGAACGTTGCGGTGGCAAGGCAATCCGGGGTCTCCCGGGCAAACTGCGCGGCCCACTGATTGAGCCACGCCGCCATCTGAGGCTTGTGCGGATAGACCAGCGCGGTGAACCCGAGCACCCCGAACTGTCGCAGCACCTGCACACGTTCGGATTCCGCGGTCCGATAGTTGATCGGCCACTCACGACCCACCAACGGACCGGCGGAATCGAAGTACTGCCACACCTTGTCCATCACCGATTTCGGCATGAAATGGGTGTGCACGTCGATCACGCCGGGCAAGCCCAGCGCGGACCACACCTGCCGCACCTCGGCGGCTTCGTCTTCGTCGCCCATCCTCGTTACTCCGGTAGTCCCAAGCGACGGGCGTCGTCGCGGTAGCGCTCGACCCACTCATCCCAGTGTTCATCGGCCGGCGGATCAGAAGCCGGGGCCGGAGCCAGCCGGGGATCCTGGCCGATGGCCTCCAGCACCGTCGCGACGATCGTGGTCAAGTTGCGCCACAGCGTCGGATAAGGCACATCGATCGGCTCGATGCCCTCCTCGGCGAACCACGCTCGCCAGCACTCGTTCTGCTCGCGCAACATATGCACCGCATGCGCGATCGCACCGGCGTGGTAGGTGGCCCGCGAGCCATGCTCGGCGTGCGGCCGGCCACGCCACATCCGGGTTTGGACGGCACGCCAGAACGACACCGCCTGTGAAACCACGTCGGACCGGTGGACGTGCACGAAGACCGGCTCGCCGCCGATCACGTCCCGAATGGCGGCCCGCAGACCATCCCCGGACCGATCGGGCAGCGACGACGCGCGTTGCTGCAGCAGCGGCGTCTGATTCCACATCAGCTTGCCGCCCCAGATGCCGTTCGGCGTCCGTCCCGAACTGCGGATGTGTTCGCGCCAGGCGACTGACGACGCGGTATCCGGCGTGCCGGGGTCCACCGGTTCGAGCAGATGCAGGATCGTCTCGTCCTCGACGTCGGCGAACCACTGACGCGGCTGCGGCGCCATCCCGGTGGTCGGCAGGTATTGGAAGAACTCCTGCGGCTCCCCTGCTGTACCGGTCGCACGTAGCGACTCGGCCAACAACGTGCTGCCACAGCGCTGCGAGGCAAGCACGAGATAGGACGTCGGATGCTCGGGCACCGAGAGAGCCTAACCGCACACCCGATGGCTGCCACTACGGATCTGTTCGACGGGTGGCATCATCGATACCGCGATCTGCGGCGATCGCGGACCGGCTGGTCGGTACCTTGTGGTGAATCTGCAGATACGTCTCGGTGTACCGGGCTGCGATGCGGCTGCCGGCGAAGTCGGACGGGATGACGTCGTTGGTCTGCTGCCGCCAATCATGCAGGCGGACAGCAAGATCGGCAGCGACCGTGTCGGCGCCGTCGGTTTCGTCCCCGGTCAGCAAGTTGGTGGTCTCGGTGGGGTCCGCGCGCAGATCGTAGAGTTCGCGTTCCGGCCGCGGGGAGGTGACCAACGGTGCCACGGCCTGCCCGGACGGGCTCTTTTCGATGTCCCACGGCAGATCCAGTAGTGGCCGGCGCGCGTAGTTTTCGATGTAGCTGAAGTCTTTCGTCCGGATCGCGCGGATGGGATCGAACGAGTCGTGGTAGGTCTTCGCGGTGTAGACATGGTCGCGCACCGGCTCGCGGTGATCGCGGGCGGTCAGCGCCTGCGCATGCGACACACCCTCGATGTCGGACGGTGTCGCGACTCCGAGCAGCTCCAGCAGTGTCGGCAGCAGATCCACCCCACTGAACAGATCGTCGTACACCTTGTGCGCCAAATTCATTCGAGTCGGCGGACGGACGATCATCGCGATCCCGGTGCCCGCCTCGTACAGCGTCGATTTGGCTCTGGGGAACGCCGCACCGTGGTCGGTGAGGAAGACCACCCAGGTGCTGGCGTCGAGTCCGGTGGCGGCGAGGGTGTCCAGGATTCGACCGAACGCGGCATCGGCGGTTGTGATGGATCCGTAGAACTCGGCCAGATCTTGGCGTACCTCAACGGTATTGGGCAGGTAGTCGGGCATATCGACGGCGTCGGTGTCGGCGGGTTCGTAACGCTCTCGGGGATAGGGCCGGTGAGTTTCGAAGAACCCGGCCGTCAGCAGGAACGGCTGGTCGGGGTCGTGGTCGCGCAGCCACTGCTGAGCCCGTTCAACAACGTACTCGCAGTAGGAGTTCGACACGTCGAACTCGTCGAACCCCAGCCTGGACGGATAAGACGTCTCGTGCTGCATCCCGAAAAGCGTGGAGCACCAACCGTGTTCGGAGAGGATTTGCGGCAGCGTTCGCACACCGGGGCGGTACTCCCACCCATGGTGTGCCAGTCCGACGAGTCCGTTGCTCTGCGGGTAGCGGCCGGTGAACAGGGACCCGCGCGACGGGGAGCACAGCGGCGCGGTGGCATGCGCGCGGGTGAACAGGATGCCTTCGGCGGCAAGTTGGTCCAACCGGGGACTGCAGACATCCGGGTGACCGTAGACGCCGAGGTACCGGCCCAGGTCGTGCCAGTGCACGAGCAACACGTTGTCGCGTTGCGGATGCGCCGCGCTTGGGTCTGCGTCTGTGCCGCCGATCGCCGCCACCTCCTGAGCTTTGCCGGGCCCCGCCGACGTTATCGGTCTCGGCGGGTCGCGGCGTGTGCCGGGGCCTTTCCAGCCCGGCCGCTCACCACTGTTGCGGCGGGCCGGGAGGGCCGGGAAGGTCGTAGGGCGGGGGTTGAGGTGGCCGGGGCGGCCAGGGTCCGCTGCCTGGGTATCCGCCGGGTCGCGTGGTCAAGTGCGGTGGAAGGCCCAACAGCACGCGGAAGGCCGCGATGAACATCAGACCGCCGGCGACCGCGATGATCAGACCTGCGATCAAGTCGTAGGTAACTCGACCCGTGGCGCCGTAGCGCGCTTCGAGGCCGATCGACAAGACCAGCATGACGATGCCGCCGCCAAGGATCACGAACTGCCCCAGCGGCCTCTTGAGAAAGAGCATCACGGCGCCGGCGGCAACGGCAAGACAGGCCGCCATGATCAAGAAGAGGCACACGACCAGGGCCACCGGCACGGTGGGAACCATGTTGTGGATCTGTTGGCGGCACATGTTGCCGTACTCACCGCCGAACCGGTTGCAGACGTCGGCGGCGCGACTGACCGCGCTGTGCAGGTTGATCCACAGGGTCAGGGTGAGGATCCCGCCGAGCAATCCCAGCACCCCGATGGTCGCGAGGGTGATCCAGCCGAAGGCCTGCTGCGACGTCGCGGCCGGCACCGGCGGGCCGTAGCTGCCCCACTGCGGCGGTGCATGCCCGGGAGGTGGCGGTTGCTGACCGTAGCTCTCCGGCCCCGGTTGGGCGCCGAAGCCAGGCCCGATGTGCCCTGACGAATCGTCTGGCGGCGGTCCCCACTGCGGAGGGGGGCCCGGCGGAGGTGGTTGCACCCCGGAATCGTAACCGCCGCCGGCCCAGTGCTCCCGATGAGCGATGCAGCTGTGCCCGGGCTGACGATCACCTCGCGCGGTGCGGCGCCTGACCCCAGCCGTTCTCCGACACGAATTCACCCAGTGGGCGTCCCAGCGCCCAGCCGTCCAATTCCAGCGACGGCCGGTCGGGGAAATCAGGCACCGGGCCGAGGCACAGGATCGCCACCGGCTCGGCGTCGGCGGGCATGGACAGCAGCGCGGCCAGCGTCAGCGGATCGAACAGCGATACCCATCCCATTCCGAGACCCTCGGATCGAGCTGCCAGCCAAAGGTTTTGGATCGCGCAGGACACCGATGCCAAATCCATCTGCGGCATCGTTCGACGGCCGAACACGAAGCTGTCCCGCCCGTCGGACAGCGCGACCACCAGTAGCTCGGCGCAGTCGAGAATGCCTTCGACCTTGAGCGCGAGAAATTCCTGCGCGCGTTGGCCCAGCGCGTGTGCGGTCTGCCGGCGTTCCTCGTCGACGAGCGCGTGGATGCGCCGCCGCAACGCGCCGTCGGTGATCCGGATGAATCGCCAGGGCTGCATCAGCCCGACATTGGGAGCGGCGTGGGCGGCCTGCAGCAGGCGGGCCAGGACGGCGTCGGAGACCTTGCTGTCGGGGACGAACCGGCGCATGTCGCGTCGCTCGGCGATCACGCGATAGATCGCCTGGCGCTCCGGCGTGCTGAATGCGTGCTCGTCCACCAACCCATCGTAGGAACTGTGCCGCGCTATGGCCGGTAGGTGACCCCGACGGCGCGGAGCACGTATTCCGGTGGCATGTCGAAGGCCAGCAAGCGGCGGGGGAGTCGGTTCAGCACCTCATCGGGAAGCGCGAGCTTGTAGTGCAGCGACAGATGCCCGGTGAAGGTCTGATCCAGCTCATCGACATCGGCATCGACCTGCAGGCCGGCCGCCGAGATCTCCGCGGCCGCGACACCGGATTGCGGTGCGTCCCAACGGACGTCGACCGTCGGGCCGGCCAACTTCGGCAGTGACGACAGGGTCGCCAGAACTCGCTGCGAGGTGAACGCGACCGAGCCGACATAGCTGGCGACGCTGTGTGCCGACCGCAGGCCCGGAATGGCGCCGCTGAATCGGCGGGTGACGGGAACGAAGTCGGCGAGA
Source organism: Mycobacterium sp. (assembly GCF_965277065.1). Classification (GTDB taxonomy): domain Bacteria; phylum Actinomycetota; class Actinomycetes; order Mycobacteriales; family Mycobacteriaceae; genus Mycobacterium. Next base: position 1,317,266 of record NZ_CBDIBT010000019.1, on the reverse strand, counting down.
TGGATCAGCCCCTCGGCCTCGACCGCGGCGCGCACGTCGGCGGGCAGCTTGCCGATGCCGAAGAGCTTGCGGACGAAGACCGGCATTACTGGGCCCGATTCCCCAGCCGCAGCCGGTAGCGGACCAGGCCGGCGAGGACGACGGCCAGAGCGGTCAGCACGCCGACGTCCCGCAGCCACGCGTCGGCCGCGTGGCGCCACAGCCTGTCGACGGGCAGCCCCGCCTCGACGCTGTTGAGATCCACCGTCGACGCCGACGCGGCAAAGCCCCAGCGCGCGGGCACGAACCAGGCCAGCTGATCCAGGACCAGCCGTCCGGTCACCGGGATCAGGCCGCCGGCCAGCACCATCGACACCATGATGGTCACCACCAGCATCGGCAGCACCTGCTCGGTGGAGCGGGCCAGCGACGACAGCGCCAGCCCCACCATCGCCGAGGTGATCGCGGTCAGGGCCAGGCCCAGGTAAAGCTCCACGACGGCGTGCGGCACGCCGTGTCCCAGCAGCGCGCCGCCGTGCGACGGCGCGCCCTTGCCGATCGTCATGATGGCGACCATCACCGCGGTGCCGATCAGGGCCGCGATGCTGTAGACCACGACCTTGGCGATCAGATACGACGACGCGGACAGCCCGACGGCCCGCTCGCGCTGGAAGATCATCCGCTCGCCGACGAGATCGCGGACGGTGAGCGCGGTGCCCAGGAACACCGCGCCGATGTTGAGCAGGATCAGGATGTCGATCGGCTCTTCCGCCGAGGCCGGACTGGTCGCCCCCAAGCCGGTGCCACCGGGCACTGCCAGCGAGAGCACGCCGAGGACGAACGGCAGCACCGCCAGGAACGCGAAGTAGCCGCGGTCGGCGGTGATCAGTCGGGTCTGGCGCCGCACCAGCGTCATGACCTGGCGCCACGAGCTGGTTCGCGGCGGCTTTCCCAGCGGCGCCGCGCCGGCGGTCGGCGACGGTCGGCGCGGGGAGGCGGGATGGCGGGACAGATAGGCGCGATGTGCGCCGTCGGGGTCGGTGCTGACCCGGGCGAAGATGTCGGCCCAGTCGGTGCTTCCCATCACCGCCCCGATCTGGGCGGGCGGGTCGGCGAAGGCGGTCTTGCCGCCGGGGGCCAGCAGCAGGATCTGGTCGCACATCCCGACGTAGGTCAGCGAGTGCGTGACGACGATGACCACCCGGCCGGCGTCGGCGAGCCGCCGCAGCATCGTCATCACCTGACGGTCCAGCGCCGGGTCTAGGCCAGAGGTCGGTTCATCGAGGATCAGCAGCGACGGGCCGGTCAGCAGTTCCATCGCCACCGATGCCCGCTTACGCTGCCCGCCGGACAGCTTGTCGACGCGAGTGCCTTTGTGCGGGGCCAACTCCAGCTCGTCGAGCACCCGCTCGACCACCTGACGTCGATCGTCGGCGGTGGTGTCCGGGGGCAGCCGCAGTTCGGCGGCGAAGTTCAGCGCCTGTTCGACGGTGAGCTGGCGGTGCACCACGTCGTCCTGCGGCACCATCCCGATCCGCGAGCGCATCGACGCGTACTCGGCGTGCACGTCGTGGCCGTCGAACGCGACTAGGCCCGCGCTGCGCGGCATCGCGCCGCCGACCAGTTTGACCAGGGTGGATTTCCCGGCGCCGGACGGTCCGATCACAGCGGTCAGCGTCCCGGGCTTCGCGGAGAACGTGACGTCTTGCAGCAGTTGGCGACCGTCGACCGTCAGTGCCAGTCCGTGTGCGGTCAATCCGCTAGTGCGGGTCGCGGTGGGCTGAGAGACCAGGGTGTTGCCGGTGGCGAGCAAGTCGGTGTTGCCGATCGTGACCACGTCGCCGTCGCGCAGCCTCGCGCTGGTGATCAGCGTGCCATTGACGAAAGTGCCGTTGCTGCTGTCGTTGTCGCGAATCTCCAGCCCGGCCGGAGTGGACGTGAGCATCGCGTGCACGCGGGATGCGAGGGCGTCCTCGACGACGATGGTGTTGCTCTTGGCACGGCCGATCGTCGCCGAGGCCAGGTCCCGGATCGGAGCCGGCCGGCTCGGCGGGGGTGCCGACGCCGGCGACTGCGGCCGCCACGCCGGCGGGGGAGGCGCAGGCGGTGGTGGTGTCGGCGGACGGAACATCTCGGTGGCGGGGCTGTCGGCGCGGGTGGGCGAGCCCGCGGCCGGCGTCGCGACGCGGAAGGTCAACTCCGGCCCACGCGGGCCACCCAGTGCGACGCTCAGGCGATCGCGGATGGGGATCAGGTTGGACCGCGAGCCGGCGACGAAGATGCCGTTCTGGCTCTTGTCGACGACCACCCAGTGGTCACCGTCGAACCGCAGAATCGCGTGCACCCGCGATATCAGGGTCAGGTCTTCGGGATTGACGTCGTGAAAGCAGATGTCGCAGTTGCGGTCGCGGCCTACCACCACGTCGCGGTCGATCGGGAAGGTATACATCGCCGATCCGAGCCAGACCGTCAATGGCGGCACGCTGACGCCGCCCGCCATGGCGAGCTTGGTCGTACTGCTGCCCTCAGCAGCCTGACGGCGGCGATCTGTCGGTGACATCCATCGCTTTCTATACCCGGGAATCCGACCGATAACGCCTACGAACATATCGGTGCACCAGCAACGACAGGTGACGAGCGTGGTGTCGCAGCCGCGCGGTGACCCGATCGACGCTAAACCTTGACTTGACCTCCCGATCCGGCTGCGCCGACGATAAGGCGGTGCGCCGACTGCTGGGTCTACTGTGCGCTGCGGTATGCGCAGCCGTCGTACCCGTGGCGACAGCTCCGACGGGGGGTGCAGTCGGCGCACCCTGGTTTGCACCGCAGGTCGGCAACGCCACCCAGGTGGTCTCCGTCGTCGGAACCGGCGGTTCGAACGCGAAAATGGATATATTTCAACGAACTAACGCCGGCTGGGAACCGGTCGAGGCCGGCATTCCGACTCATATCGGCTCGGCAGGTCTTGCGCCACAAGCCAAGAGCGGATACCCCGCGACGCCGATGGGCGTCTACACGCTGCCATTTGCCTTCGGGACTGCGCCCAACCCCGGCGGCGGTCTCAAATACGTTCAGGTCGACTCGAATCACTGGTGGAACGGCGACGACGGGAGCGCCACGTTCAACACCATGCAGGTGTGCCATCGGGCGCAGTGCCCGTTCGACACCGGAGCGAGCGAGAACCTCCAGATTCCGCAGTACAAGCACGCGGTCGTGATGGGCGTCAACCCCGACCGTCAGCCCGGCAAGGGCGCGGCGTTCTTCTTCCACACCACCGACGGCGGCGCGACAGAAGGCTGTGTCGCGATCGACGATGCCAAGTTGGTTCAGGTCATCCAGTGGCTACGGCCCGGCGCGGTTATCGCGATCACTCAGTAACTGGTTGCGCCCCAACGGTTCTGATCACAAAGCGAGCGCAGTACCTGGCGTGATCTTGAAGTCGAGGTTCTTCAACGACAGGGTGGCGTCGTAGGTCCGGTCGTATCCGACCGCGCTGATCCGCCAGCCATCGGCGGTGCGACGGTATCGGTCGTGGTAGAACGCCGCGCCGATCAGCATGAAGTCGAATTCGGCCACGATCACCTTGTCCTGCAGGTACCAGGTGCCGGTGGCCTCGTCGCCGTTCACCTCGATCTCCGGATGGGTGACGCGATGCTCGGTGATGATGCCCGGGCCCATCGCTGAGCGCATGAACTCCACCAGGTCGGTGCGGTTGGTGAAGTGGTGTTCTTTGCCGAGCGACGAGCCGTAGTCGCCGACCACATCCTCGGTGAGGGTGTCGGCGAAGTCGTCCCAGCGCTTGGTGTCCAGTGCACGCAGATAGCGGTACTTGATCGTTTCTATCGCAGTCACGTCGGCGAGCCAGGCGCTGTGATCTCGGGAGCTCATCTCGTCATTTCAGCACATACCGATGGGGATTCTCCGGGCATCCGGGAATCGCCGCAAAGATTCCCCGGGTAGTGCTCAGCGCAGGTAGAGCGTGACCATCTCGATGAGCGCGTGCCGTTCCCGTTGCCAGTCGACCGGTGTCCCGATGATCATCTGCGCCAACACCACACCGCGCAGCATGGCCCAAATAACATCGGCCACGCCGTCATTGGCGGGGTCCTCAGTGATGAGGCGGCCGAGCTGATTGATCGCCGCGTTCATCTCCAGTAGGTGCCGGCGCGACGAGCCCGCTCGGTTGGCCCGCAGGATCTCGAACGCCGCCATCGACGTGGGGCTGCTGTAGCACCTCCACGCGGTGTCGACCACCACCTCGATGCGCTCCCGCATCGGCAGTTCGCTGACATCGGCCGACGAAAGGCTCTCCAACAGCCGGGCCACCCCGTCGTCGACGACGGCCATCAGCAGGCCGTTGCGGTCGCCGAAGTGATACTGGATCACTCCCCAGGTGACGCCGGCGCGTTCGGCGACATGCTTCGCGGTCGCGGCGACATAGCCTTCCTCCACGATGCAGCGGACGGTTTCGTCGATGATCTTCGCGCGAGTGTCGTCGCCGCGCTTGCGGGGCGCACTCGTCCGCCGGGTGGGGCCGACGGGCGAGCTGGCCTTCTGGCCTGCGGAGATGGACATTGTTGACTTTATAACATAGTCAGCTCTATTTTTGGTCGGTGAGCCGATCCCGCTATGCCCAGTTGTCCCGCGAACAGCTCGCCGTTCTGCTTCCCGAGCTGCTGTTGATTGGGCAGATGATCGACCGCTCCGGAATGGCTTGGTGCATCCAGGAGTTCGGGCGTGACGAGATGGTGCAGATCGCCATCGAGGAGTGGGCCGGCGCCAGCCCGATCTACACCCGACGCATGCAGCGGGCGCTGAACTACGAAGGTGTCGACATCTTCACGATTTTCAAGGGCTTACAGCTCGACATCGGGGCGCCGCCCCAGTTCATGGACTTTCGGTACACCATTCACGACCGCTGGCACGGCGAGTTCCATCTCGACCACTGCGGCGCGCTGCTCGACGTGGAGCCGATGGGTCCCGATTACGTCTTCGGCATGTGCCACACGATCGAGGACCCGACCTTCGACGCGACCGCGGTCGCAACCAATGCGCGCGCACAGGTGCGTCCCATCCACCGGCCGCCCCGGACGCCGTCGGACCGGCACCCGCACTGCGCCTGGACCGTCATCATCGACGAGTCCTATCCGCCGGTCGAAGGCATTCCGGCGCTGGACATCGTAGCCGAAACCCTGGCAGCCCGTTGGGAACTCGACGCGATCGACCATTCCGACGAGGGTCTGGCCGACTACTCGGGCCCGGTGGTGTCGGACTTCGACTTCGGTGCGTACTCGCATTCGGCACTCGTGCGGATGGCCGACGAAGTATGCCTGCAGATGCATCTGCTGTACCTGTCCTTCGCGATCGCGGTGCGGGCGCGCGCGGGATCGGACATCAAGCTGGCCGACTCGGTCTGCACCCGCGGCTTGACCGGCGTCGCCGGGCTCGCCGCGGAGCGCATTCACCGGGCACTTGAGCTGCCCGCCGGAATCGAGGGAATCCGAAGGGTTTTCGAGCTGCACCCGTTGCTCAACCCGTTGGGGTACGTCAACGCGGAGGTCGGCGACACACTGACGATCCACCGGTCGCCGGCCCACGATGACGCAGCGTGGATCTCGCTGTGTTCGCCGGAGTCGATCCAGCCGCTGCAGGCGATCGCGACCGCGGTGGACCGATGTGTCGAGGTCAGGGTCATCGGCACCAGCACCGACTGGACCGCCGAGCTGTCCGAAACCGACACGGCGGCAAAGGAGTCGTCCGAGGTTGCGGTCGCCAAAGTCAGCGGCGGGGCGACATTCGAATTCCGGCCGCGGCAATCGCTGCCACTGACCGTGGTCTGACGCGGCCCGATCTGTCAAGGCGGTGGCTGTCTCGCTTCGGTGACGCAACCGCATCGACCCGATACCGATGACGTTGTGCCCGATGGTCATACCGCGACCCGCCCTTATCGTTGACGCTGGCCACCGAATGTTGTCGACGAAAGTATTTGCGTTATGTATGACCCGTTGGGGTTATCGATCGGCACCACAAACCTAGTCGCGGTCCGTAACGGCAATCCGCCCGTATCGCGCCGCGCCGTGCTGACACTTTTTCCGGACCGCGCGCCGGAACTCGGTGTGCCTGTGAGTAACCCGGACGGCGAGGACACTGGCACGCTGATGACCGGTTTCGTCGAGCGCGTCGGCCGGTCGAAGAGTGTGAAATCCGCGGACGGCTCGAGCCACGACCCGTCACTGTTGCTGGTGGAAGCGCTGGACGCGTTGATCGCCGAGACCGGCGGCGAAGCCTCGAACTCGAGCATTACGATGGCCGTTCCGGCCCACTGGGGCGCAGAGGCGTTGCGGGGCATGCAGGCCGCGTTGAACACTCACGCCGATTTCGTCCACGGCGGCATCGCGCCGCGACTCGTGCCGGATTCTGTTGCCGCGCTGACGGCGCTGAACTCTGATTCCCGGCTGCCCGGCAAGGGCGTTGTCGCGCTGCTCGATTTCGGCGGCGGCGGGACCAGCATCACCCTGGCCGACGCCGCGTCGGACTTCACACCCATTGCCGACACCCTGCGGTATGAGGACTTCTCCGGCGACCTGGTTGACCAGGCGCTGATGGTGCACGCGTTGGACAACGCCGGCCACCACAACGGGCCCGATCCCGCCAGCACCGCCGTCGTCGGACAGTTCGCCGGCCTGCGCGAGGAGTGCCGGCTGGCCAAAGAGCGGCTGTCGACCCAAGACACGACGAGGCTGGCCCTCGATCTACCCGGCCAGCGCACCCGCCTGCAGATAAGCCGAGCGGAGTTCGATGGCCTGATCGAAGAGCGGCTCGACGGCCTGTTCGACGCTTTCGACGAGATGTTGCGCCGCAACAAGATTCGTACCAAAGACCTCGCGGCAGTAGCAATGGCCGGTGGTACGGCAAAGATTCCGGTTGTCGCCCAGCGCCTTTCGTCGCACACTAAGGCCTCGGTGATCACGGCGATGCAGCCCGGGCTCGCGACGGCCGTCGGTGCGGTGAAGCTGTCGGCCCGCCAGCCGATCGAGCAGCGCGACGGAGAACGCGAGGGGACCACGATGGCTGCGCTGGTGGGCGCGTCGACCGGCGGTTTCGCCACGGCGACCAGCGGTCTCGCCACCACCGGCCGCTTCCTTGCGCCCACCGGCGCGATCGGTGCCCCCACCGGCGCGTTCGGCGCATCGACCGGCACGTTCGACATCCCGACCGCCGGTGCGCTGTTCGACGACCCGTCGGAACGACTGACCGAGCTGGCCTGGTCGCAGGCCGACGATTCCAACGACGAGCCGGTTGTCTATACCGGCGAACCGTACGACATCGACGACAACCGCGCGACACCGTCGCAACTGATGCAACTGCCGAAGTACGAGCCGCCCGACGTGGGCCGGGGTCGCGGAACTCGACTGCCGCAGTTGTTCCTGGGGCTCGCCGCGCTCGTTTCGATGGTCGCGATCGGCGGAGTCGCCTTCACGCTGACCAGCAGCGACCGCGCGCCGACACTGCCCAGCAGCACCACCACCGCGCCACCTCCGCCGCCACTCAGTTCGCAACTGCCGTCGCCGAGCCCGGTGCCACCTCCGCCGCCCAGCGCGGAGCCGTCGCCCGTCCCGGTGCCCCCGCCGACCAGCGAGGCGCCCCCGCCCCCGCCGCCGCCTCCGCCGGTGGAGACCTACGTGCCGCCGCCTCCGCCAAAAACCAGCCACGAGCCACGAGCCACGACGACGACCGTGCCGCAGCCGACGACGACAACACCGGCGGCGACCACCCCGAGCACGACGCCGCCGCCTCCGCCTCCGCCACCACCGACGTCGAGCGTGCCGCCGTCACCGGCGATGACGACGACGTACCTGAACCTGCCGTTCGTGCCGGTGCCGATCCCGGTCCAGGTTCCCGAAGGCCAGGGTGGGGCGAACCAGCAGCCGCAGAACCCGTACCAGCAGCAGAACCCCCACCAACAGAGCCCGTACCAGCAGAATCCGTACCAGCAAAGTCCGTACCAGCAGAATCCCTACGCGGGCCCGGGGTACGGCTACTAGGGCGTGGCGCGAGCCGCCCGAAATGCGCACACTGGTCATATCAAGGGTGAGCAGCCAGGAGGCCGCAATGGACGACGACAAAGGTCGGTTCGGGTTTGAGCCGGAAGACTTCGAACACGTGATCCGCGACGCAACCGAGGGCCTTCGCGAGGCACTCGGGGGCTTCGGCCGGTTCTTCACCACCTCTGGTGAGCGGGCCGGGTGGTCGTCGGTCTTCGAGGATCTGTCGCGGCGCACCCGGACCAGGCCGGAAACCACCGGCGAAGCCGGCGACGGGGTGTGGGCGATCTATACGGTGAGTGCCGACGGCGGCGCTCGCGTCGAGGAGGTGTACGCCACCGAACTCGACGCCTTGCGGGCGAACCGGAACAACACCGACGCAACCCGCAAAGTCCGATTCCTGCCCTACGGCATCGCGGTCAGCGTCCTCGACCATTCCGACGAGGCCTCCTAGGCCTTTCGCCGGCGAACGCGACGCCGGTCACCTGGTTGCGGCACGTTCGCGTTCTTTCCGACACAATGGTGACCATGTCCCCACGCCAGATTGGCCATGTCCTGTTCGCCGCGGTCGCCGTCGCCGGCGGGTTGTTGAGCGCCCCTATGCCGGTCGCCGGTGCGCAACCGTGCCCCGACGTCGAAGCGGTGTTCGCCCGCGGCACCGGTGAGCCGGCCGGCGTCGGCGGCATCGGAGAACCGTTCGTCGACGAATTGCGCACCGCGATCGGCCCTAAGTCGCTCAACGTGTACCCGGTCAACTACCAAGCCAGTAGCAATTTCTCCGACCGCATCGAGTTCGCCCAGAGCTTCGTCGACGGGGTCAAGGACGCCAGCAGTCATATCGAGGCCACTGCGGCGAACTGCCCCAAGACCAGGATCGTGCTCGGCGGCTATTCCCAGGGTGCGGCCGTAGCCGGCACCGTCACCTCGGCGTCGATCCCAGCGGGAGTGCCGACGGAGTACTCATCTTTCCTGCCCAAGCCGATGCCGCCGGAGGTTGCCAGCCACGTGGCCGCGGTCACGCTCTTTGGCAAACCGTCGGCGCCGTGGCTGCAGAATTTCGGCGCGCCGCCGATCGTCATCGGCCCGCTGTATGTGCCGAAGACCGACGACTTGTGCGCCGATGGCGACACCATCTGCGACGGCGATCCCGGTGGCCTGCCGAACTTCGCGCACTCGTCGTATCCGGTGAACGGGATGACCGCGCAGGCCGCGGGTTACGCCGCCAGCCATCTGTAGCCGTCAACCGGGCTGGTCCGCCATGATCGCGAATAAGGCGGCCATCTCGTCGGCGGGTCCTCCCGGCACGGTGTAACCGATCTCGTCGCGGATCTCGTCGAGATGGTCGCGGACTTGCTCGACAGACAGGGTCGGGCTGTAGAAGCCCTTGGTCCGGCCGACGAAGAACCGGGCGACGTGCCCGGCGCCGACGGTGTAGATCTCGCCGGAGACCGGGCAGTCCCGATGCGTCAGAAATGCCGCGACCGGGGCGACCAGCGCCGGATCCAGCTTCTGAAGGTATTGCGCCACAAGGTCATCCAGAATCGCCTGAGCTGACGGGTCGTCTGGCCGGCCGGCGCTGTCGACCGAATGCGCCAGCATCCGGGTGTAGGCGATCGGCGCGATCGCGTTGACTTTGATGTCGTGATTGGCACCCTCGGCTGCCAGCACCCGGGTCAACCCGACCAACCCGGTCTTCGCCGAGCCGTAGTTACTCATCCGTTCGGCGCCCAGCAATCCGGCGGCCGAGCAGGTGTTCAGGATTCGTCCGTACCCCTGCTCGCGCATCCGGATCCAGGCGGGCTTGGTGACGTGGAACGCGCCCTTCAGATGCACGTCCACCAACGGATCGAGCTTCTCGGCGGTCATGTCCTCGAACGGTGCGTCGCGGACGATGCCGGCGTTGTTGATCACGATGTCGACCCGGCCCCACGCGTCCAGGGCGGAAGCGACAATAGCCTGACCGCCTTCGGGTGTGGCCACGCTGTTGGTGTCGGCGACCGCTTCGCCGCCGTGAGCGCGGATCGCGTCCGCGACCGCAGTGGCGGCGTCGGCGTCCGAACCCGATCCGGTCACCGAGCCGCCGATGTCGTTGACCACGACGCGGGCGCCGCGGGCGGCCAACAGCAACGCATATTGCTTACCCAGACCGCCGCCGGCGCCGGTGATCACGGCAACCTGGTCGTCGAACCGCACGTCCTCGCTCACCAGGTGACCGGCAGTTCTTTCATGCCGTAGATGTCGGCGTCCTTGAACTTCAACTCATCCGACGGCACCGCCAGCCGGAGCCCGGGAAGCCGGCGCGCCAGCGTCGAGAACGCCACCTGCATCTCAACTCGGGCCAGGTTGGCACCGATGCACTGGTGGGTTCCGTGGCCGAAAGCGACATGCCCGCGGGCGTTTCGGGCGATGTCCAAAGTCTCTGGGCTATCGACGAACTCGCTGTCCCAGTTTCCGGCTGGCAGATTCATCAGCAATCTGTCCCCGGCCCGAATCTGCTGGCCGCCCAGAACGAGGTCTTCGGTGGCGATCCGGTCCACCTGGGCGTGCACGATCGAGAGGTAACGCAAGAGCTCCTCGACGGCGTTGGCGATGACGGCAGCATCGTCGGTCTGCCCAAGTCGTTCGAACATGTCCGGATGATCGAGCAGCGCAACCGTTCCCAACGAGATCATGTTGGCCGTGGTCTCGTGGCCGGCCAGCATCATGATCACGCCGTTGGCCGCGACGGTGTCGTATTCGAGTTGGCCGGTTGCGACGTAGTCGGTGATCAGCCGGCTGATCAAGTCGTCGCCGGGGTCACGTTCCTTTCGCGGCACCAACTCCTGGATGTAGTTGTACATCTCGATGAAGCCCTTCGCCTGCTCCTCTTCGGTGGAATTCACGTCCAGTCCGGCGGTGGAGTTGTGCTGAAAGAGTTCGAGATCTTCGGGTGGCACGCCCAGCAGCAGCGCGATCACCAGCGACGGCACCGGAAGGCCGAAGTCGCGCACGATGTCGGCCGGCGGGCCTTTGTCGATCATCGCGTCCAGGTATTTGTCGACCATTTCCTGAATCTGAGGCCGCATTGCCTCGGTACGCCGGAAGGTGAATTGGCTGGTCATCATGCGCCGCAACCGGTGATGCTCGGGATCGTCGATGCGCGCGAAAACTGCCGGTATCTCGCCCGACTCCCCGAACAGCTCCGGCAGGGTTTGCGCCGACAGCCGTGGATCGACCAACGCGGCCCTGATGTCCTGGTGGCGGCTCACCGACCACACCTGGTGGCCGTTCCACATCGCTCGCCGAAGGCCGGGCTCGTCCCTCCAGCCCGCGAATTCGGGCGGTGGAGCGAGGGGGCACCGCGCGGAGCGCTGCGCCGGAATCACGGGCAGATCGGAAGTCGTTGAAGTCACCGGCGTTTCCCGTTAAGTGTCAGTGGGCTGTCAATTGCAGAGCGTAGAGGTCGCCTAAATGGCAGTCAACAGTCAGTTACGCTGGGGCGATGACCGCGGTGTCGGACCGGCCGTTGCGCGCCGATGCCGCGCGCAACGCCGAGCGCATCCTGCGAGCGGCCCGGGATGTCTACGGCGAACTCGGGCCCGAGGCGGCCATCGAAACCATTGCTCAGCGTGCCGGCGTCGGCGAGCGCACGCTCTACCGCAGGTTTCCGACCAAGGGCGCGCTGATCCGGGCGGCCCTGGATCAGTGCATCGCCGAAGACCTCACGCCGACGATCGAGGCTGTCCGCGGCGCCGCCGATCCGCTGGAGGGCCTGGCCCAGCTGATCGAAGCGGCGATCTCGCTGGGCGCGCGCGAACACAACCTGCTGGCCGCGGCCCGCAGGGCCGGGTCGCTGACTTCTGACATCTCGGCCTCGCTGAATGAGGCGCTCAACGAGCTCGCCCGTCGCGGCCGGCTGGCCGGTGTCGTCCGGGCCGATCTGGTGCCGGCTGATCTACCACGCATGATCGCGATGCTGCACAGCGTGCTGTGGACGATGGACACCGGCGACGACGGCTGGCGGCGCTATGTCGCGTTGATGCTGGATGCGATATCGGTCGACCGCCGGCGGCCGCTGCCCGCGGCGTCAGCCCTGCGATTCGCACCCGCGCCAAGCAATTGGATGATGGACGGCGACGGGGCCTGACCTGCTGCGTAGCGCCAACGTTTCCTGCGGCGTCGTTACCTGATCGTGACTTATTCGCGATTTGTTCGTAAGCTGCTGCCGTGGGGCGTCACGAATTAGCCAGCGACAGACGAAAGTCGCCGCTAGTGATGGCTGCGGTGATCGCGCCCGTCGCGGTCACATTTGCCCTCGGCGGCAGCGCCCATGCCGAGGGTCACCGTGGCAAGGCCGATTCGGTAGCTGAGGCCGCCGCGGCGTGTTGTCACCTGCAGATGACCGCCGCGACTCCGACCGCATCGTCGTGGTCCGCCTCCGCTGTGCAGCCGAACGGCGCTCCCGCTGAGGAGTCCGCCGCGTCGCGAGCGTCGCGCTGGCACGTCGCCGCCAAGAACGCCCCACAGGTGCTGATCGCGGACATCGCTCCAGAACATGGCCTGCAGGTCAAGACGATCTTGGTGGCCCGCACCATCAGCGCCATCTTCCCGGAGATCAAGAACATCGGCGGCGTCCGCCCGGATTCTCTTCCCTGGCACCCTCGGGGCCTCGCGCTCGATGTGATGATCCCCAACCCGTCCAGCTCGGCCGGGATCGCGCTGGGCAACGAGATCGTCGCGTTCGCGCTGAAGAACGCGGACAAGTTCTCACTGCAGGATTGCATCTGGCGCGGTATGTATTACACGCCGAGCGGTCCGTCCGGCCACGGCTACGGGCACTACGACCACGTGCACATCACCACGCACGGCGGGGGATACCCCACCGGCAAAGAGGTCTACATCCGCTGACCACAGCGGTAAAGTCTTGGCCCGCAAGGCCTTCGATGCCGAATTGTGATGTTTCAAATCAAACATCAAGTCTTGGTGCAGGTTTCGCCTGGTCAGTATGATCACTAGGCGCTCTTCGTTCACAAGCTCTTCCCCAAGTGTGAGTTTCACGGTCCAGTAAACCGGACGAAACGTCTCTATTTGGAAACAGTCGGGTGCGGCGTAGTGCGTGTTGAACACCGGTCCATTAAAAATGAGTTGGCCGTAAGAAGCGCGGCCCGGTGCGGCTGCACCGTGTTGATCTGCCCGGGGCGTGAAAGAGAGTGGACGTCGATGACAACCTTCGATCGTTTCAGCATCAAAGTTGTTGCTGGCGTTGGACTATGCGGTGCCGCGATCGCGCTGAGCCCGGGCGCAATAGCGGCTCCGCTGAAGACGGGCGGCGCGGCGTGCATGTACGGATCGGCAGGCGAAGTCGCCGCGCCGGCAGCGGGAGGCGTAGGAGCCGCCGGTGCAGGAGCTGGCGGTGCAGGAGCTGCCGGTGCAGCGTGTGCACCCGCAGGTGCCCCCGTCGCTGACATGGCGGGTGCGGCAGCCCCGCTACCCGTCGGTGCTCCCATCCCGGCCGGCGCTCCGATTCCGGGCGGACTCCCGTTCCCGGCCGGCGCGGGCGCCCCTCTCCCCGTTGCGGTTCCGGCTGGTGCCCCGCTGATCGCGCTGGGCGGCCTGCCGGGCGCGCCGATTGTGGACATGGCCGGTGTCGCGGGCGGCAAAGGTGCTCCGACGGGTTCGGCGCCGACGAGCGGGCCGGTGGCCGGTCAGCCGCTGCCGCCGGGACCTCCTGAATAAAGACCGTCGAAAAAGCCCCGGTCTAGAGGCGGGAGGCTCTTTCAATGGTCTACTTATGAAATACGCTGTACGCCTTACTCCTTGACGATGATCGGGTCGCCGATGTTGACCGTGTTGAAATACCACTCGGCGTCGGCGGGGCTCAAGCTGATGCAGCCGTGGCTGACATTTTCGCGACCCAGGGACTGGACGGCCCACGGAGCCGCGTGCACGAAGAGCCCGCGGCTGGTGAAGCGGGTGGCGTACTGCACCGGGGTCTTGTAGCCCTCCGGGTCGGTGATCGGGACACCGACGCTGCTCGAATCCATAATCACGGTGCGCTCTTTCGACAGCACGGTGTAGACGCCGGCCGGCGTCGGGAAGTGCGGCCGACCCATCGAGGCCGGCATCACGCCTGGTTCGCCCAAGTGCGGTTGGTGGTGCGGCGCCGGCAGCTGTTGTGCGGGTGTGCTCGGCACCCCGTCGACACTGACGGTGAATGTGTGGTCGGAGATGTCGGCCACACCGAGCACGGCGGGCCCCGTTTTGATCTCTGCCGACGCACCGCCTACGGACAATGCAATCGTGCTGTGCGCCGGCCAGAATCGGTCCGGAACCCATTGTGCAACATTACTTTTGATCCACTCGAACGTGCCAGTCATCGCCGGCGAGGAGGTGACGTGGACGGTACGCTCGGCGGCTTTCCGGTTGACGACGGGCGAGCGGAAGTTGATGACGACAGGGTGCGCGACACCCACGACCTGGTCTGCCGTAGGCCCTACCGATGCCACCAGAAATCGAAACGACTGGTCCGACGCGGCCAGGCTTACGCCCGAAGGTCCGGCAACCACGGACGCGGCGGTACCAGCCGCCACCAGAGCAGATTTGAAGAGCGCGCGCATGCACCCGTTCCTTCACTAGATGAGCTTGCGATAGCGATAGTAGGCACGTCCGGAATGTTGGAACTGTAAGCGCGCGTGTGCGATTCGGTAAAGCCTTGGTCACGTTTAGGCCACGGCCCGCGAGACCCGCTGGCGCAGGGCTCAGCGAGCGCCTGATTCGCCCGAACTGGCCTGGCGCAACAGACTTGGGTCACCGGTCTCTGCTGCGGTGCGGGTCAGATCGAAGTGATCGAACAGTCCGGTCACCTGAAGGACGCGGTCGAGGAACTGTGGGCGATGGTCGAGATGGAGCGCCACACCTGCCTGGGATGTGCGGCGGTGCAGCATCAGCAGCCCGGACAGGGCTGCTGAATCCACGAACGCCAACTCGCTGAAGTCGAGATGAAGATCGCGCAACGTGTCCGACTGGTCGAGCAGTTGCGATGCGACCTCGACAAGGTTGTCGGTCGTCTCATAGTCCAGATCACCGGCGATCCGGACGGAGGCCGACGGTGCCGTGGCGGTGACTGTCAGAGAGTAGGTCATGGTGTCAGTTCGGGGTCGGTCGCCGAATTCTTCTTGTCGGCGAGGGCGATTTCGGCTGCCAGCAGTAAACGTTGGCAGCGCGGAAATTCATGCAGTTGTTTACCCAAAACGTCGAGGGTGGGAAACAACGTTGCACCCGGAACACTCCACAGCGATTCGCGGCTGGCTTCAACCTGTACCGGAGCACATCCCAAGGCGGCGGGGAAGTCTCGTTTTTGCTGCATCCGATCTTGATATTCGGCGTCTGGGCTGAGTCGAAGTCGCTACGGTCAATGGTACCGACGACGGAGGTGTCATGACGGGTCAGATTCCCTTGGTCGACTACCTGGTGCTCGACGACGGCGACCCACACCTCGTCGCGCAGGAATGCACAAACTGCGGAGCCCGATTTTTCGATCGGCGCAACGCCTGCGCGAGTTGTTTCGCGTCCGAATTCACCAGGGTTGCGGTGCCCACTGAGGGCACCGTCCGCGCATTCACCATCGTCACTTTTGCCGCACCCGGCATTCCCACCCCATTCGTCGCCTCCGTCGTCGACTGCGACGGCACTCAGGTGCGCACCAATGTGGTCAACGTCGAACCCGATCCCGAACACATCCACGACGGCATGAAAGTGCGGCTGGCGACATTCGCGATCGGCACCGACTCAGCGGGCACCGAGGCGATCGGCTTCGGCTTCGAACCCGCGACCTGACGACCCGCCTCTATCCAAGGAGTAGCCCCATGAGTGCCAGCGACGACATCTGGATCCTCGGCATCGTGATGACCAAATTCGGCAAGCACGCCGACAAGGACACGGTCGACCTCGCCGCCGAAGCCGCGACCGGCGCGCTCGCCGACGCCGGCGTCACCATGGCCGACATCGGCGTCATCGCTGCCGGGAACCTGATGGCGGCCAACGCCGGAATCGGCCAGCAACTCCAGAAGCAGATCGGTCAGACCGGTATCCCGGTCTACAACGTGGCCAATGCCTGCGCCACCGGCGCCACCGCGCTTCGGACGGCGATCATGGCCGTCAAGGCCGGCGAGGTGAAGTACGGCCTGGCCGTGGGGGTGGAGAAGCTGTCCGGCGCCGGGCTGCTCGGCGGTGCCGGAACGAAGAAGGCCGATGCCGATGTCTGGGAGCGCAAGGGCCGCTACGGCGCAGTCGCCCCGGTGGACGGGCGGATCGGCACCGAGTCCATGCCCGGCGTCTTCGCTCAGATCGGCACCGAATACGGCCATAAGTACGGCGGTACAAGCTTCGAGTTGTTCGCCAAGATCAGCGAGAAGAATCACGCCCACTCGACGTTGAATCCGCTGGCTGCCTACCAGAAGAAGTTCACCCTGGAGCAGATCATGAACGACGTCATGATCGCCTACCCGAACACCCGGCCGATGTGTTCGGCCAACTGCGACGGCGCGGCCGCCGCGGTGGTGTGTAACGGCGAGACGCTGAAGTCGCTGGCGCTGCAGCAGCGCCAGCGGGCGGTCAAGGTCTCGGCGTCGATCCTGACCACCGACCCGTTCGAGGATGGCTGTCAGGTGCTGCCGAACGTCAACACGCTGACCCGCAACGCCGCCGCCACCGCCTACGAGCAGGCCGGTATCGGTCCCGGCGAGCTCGACCTGGTCGAGCTGCACGATTGCTTCGCCACCGCCGAGTTGGTGCACTACGACAACCTGATGTTATGCGAAAAGGGCGGCGCCGCTGACTTTTTCAACTCGGGTGCGACGTGGCGGGACGGCTCGACCCCGGTGAACGTCTCGGGTGGGCTGCAGTCCAAGGGCCATCCCATCGCGGCCACCGGCATCGCGAACATCTGGGAGATCTGCCATCACCTGCGCGGGGAGGCGGGCGACCGCCAGATCGAGAACGCCAAGGTTGGACTGGCTCACGTGATCGGGCTCGGGTCGGCGTGCGGCGTGCACATCCTGGAGAAGGCCGCCGCCTAACGCGATCAGCACGTGATGCTCAAATATCCGGTGTGACAACGCTTGCCAGCGTGCGGGGCATCACGCTTTCGGGAATTTCCCGCGATGTCGTGCCTGACGAGCTCTTGCGAGTGACGAGATAGGTGTAGCGGTCGGCGCCGGAATCCGCGCTCAGGGGTTCTTCGCCGTCGAGGAGCTGCTCGAGTGCCTCGCGATCGTCGGGATCGAGCGCATCCCCATCGAGGGTGCAGCTGGCCTTGAGTCCGGCCAAGCCGCCGCGTCGCTCGATGATGTACTGCATTGCTTGCCTCGATCGTTCTCGGCTCAGACAGAGATGTCGGGCTGCGGGATACCGACCCGTGTCCATGCGGCGTCGATTCCACGATAGACGTCGCGGTCATGGGAGAACAGCGATTTCGCGGCCGAGCGGGTGAGGGCGGCGAACTCGCCGAAGTTCATCGCGGGATTGGCTTTCGGGCTCGTCAACGCCGCGTACCAGACCTTGCCGGTCTTCTCCCATGACCGCCCGCCGACGTTGGTGGCCGACAGATAGAAGGCGTGGTTGGGGATCCCGCTGTTCTCGTGCGGGTCGCCGCCGGCAACGTAGTCCGAGTAATGCGACGGCTGCGGCGACAGGCACTGCTGGGAGCCGGGATCGGCCATGTTGCGAAGACAGTTGTAGCCCTTCGCAATTGCGGCCGGGCCGAGGACGCCCGAGCCGATCAGCCAGTCGGCGTCGGCGACGGCCTGCTGGTTTCGCCACTGGTGGAACATCGCACCGAATGCGTCCGAGACACTCTCGTTGAGAGCTCCGGGCTCATCGGCGTAATTGAGACCCGCGGTGAATTGTGTAACACCATGGGTCAATTCGTGGCCGATGACGTCATCTGAGTTGGTGAAGTCGGTGAACACCCGGCCGTCGCCGTCCCCGTAGGTCATCTGGGCGCCGTTCCAGAACGCGTTGTCATAGCGCACGCCGTAGTGGATCGACGACATCAGCGTCATGCCGGCGTCGTCAACCGAGTTGCGTCCGAAGCACTCTCGGTAATAGTCGACGACGGCGCGGGTGGTGTCGAACGCGCGCTGCGCCGTGGCGTCTGTGCTCTCGCCAGGATGCGCGACCGGCGAGCCGGGTAGCGACCGGGTGTTCTTGCAGTCATAGACCGTTACCGACGGTACGGCCGCGAGCGCACCGGCAAAGGCCAGTCCGGTGATCTCTGCGGCCAACAGGCTGGCCTGGGTCGCGGTGGTATGCGCGTCGCGCAGGTCTCGCCAGGTGCCCTCGACGGCAACACTGTCGCGGAGCGCCTCCCGCGACTCTTCTGGAATCGATTCGTCTTCGGCGAGCCTGCGTAGCACAGCCGTCGGCACAATGAACCGATCGCACACAGGACAGCTCCTTGTATCAGTGGATGCGGGCGCTGCCGCCGAGCCCGATTTCAAGGACGCTGCCGGTGATCACCCCGGGGTCGGTGACCAGGTACAGCACTCCGCGGCTGACGTCTTCGGGCTGCAGCCATGGCTGAGGGATCGGGTTCGCCTTCATCATCCGGCGCACGAGATCGTCCGGGATGTCTTCGCCACCGGTGGGTTGCACCATCGGCGTCTGGGTGGTGGTCGGACAGACGACGTTGATCGTCACGCCCTCTTTGGCGACCTCCAATGCGGCGGACTTGGCCAGGCCGATGACGCCCCACTTGGTGGCGTTGTAGGCGGCCAGATCCGGGATGCCCATCCGGCCACCCATGGACGACGTGACGACGATCCGGCCGAAGCGCTGTCGCCGCATCACCGGCAGCGCCGCGCGCAAGGTGTGGAACGCGCCGGTCAAGTTGGTGTCGATCAGCTGCTGCCAGACGCCGTCGCTGACCTCGTCCAAGGGTCCGGTGCTCACGATCCCGGCGTTGGCCACCACGATGTCGAGGCTCCCCAGGTCGGCGACGGTCTGTTCGACGGCGGCGTTCACGGCGGCGCCGTCGCGCACGTCGAGGGTCAGCGGGACGCAGCGCCGTCCGAGCTCGTCGACCAGTTTTGCCGTCTCGCGTAGGTCGTCCTCGGTGCCGAGCGGATAGGTCAGGTCCGCCATCGGATTCGGGGCGTCGGCGACGACGATGTCGGCACCCTCGGCTGCCAGGGCGAGCGCATGCGCGCGCCCCTGGCCGCGTGCTCCACCGGTGATCAGCGCAACGCGTCCGTCCAACACACCCATAACCGATCAAGCTACCAGTCGGGTGATAGCCGTGGCTCGAAACCGATTGCGCTGAGCCTCATTCCGTGGTGAGCGCAGCCGGCGGTAAAAGACGGCACTCAGGCCGGCTCGCCGGAAACGTGGGCCGTACCTAGTCGACCGTGTCGGCCAGCGCGGAAAGCGTCTCCGCTGCAGAGTATTTCGGTTTCCACCCCAGCTGCTGCTTGGCCTTGCTGATGTCCATCACCACGGAGGTTCGGCCCGCGTGTAGCCACTCCAACGCCGACGGCACAAATGGCAGCCGCGAAATCACTTCCGACGTCGCCACCGCCGCGGCGCGTGGAACTCTAATCGGCCTTGCGCCGAAAGCGTCGGCGATGTCCGACATCGACAGCAGGCCGTCGCCCGCGATGTTGTAGGCGCCTGCCGGGGCTGAGGTGGTGGTGACGGCCAACGCGATGGCGCTCGCGACGTCGTCGTGATGAACGAGCTGCAGAGGGGTGCCCGGGTCTGGGAACAACGGCTTCGGCAGCGGCAGCGATCGGGTCAACCGGCGGACAGCGTCGGGAAGCTGATTCCATGGCATGACATCGGCCAGCATGGGTGCCTTCGGGCCCGCGACGATGCACGGCCGGAGCACGAAGACCTCCAGCGATGTGCCCGACGTGATTTCGCGCAGCGTCGCCTCGCAGGCCGCCTTCTGTTCGGAGTAGTAGTGCTCCGGCGAGCCCTGTGGCGGGACGTCCTCGGTGAGCGGAGTCGGATTGTCGGCGTGATAGCCGTATGCGGCAACGGACGAGGTGTAGACGAGTCGCCGCGGCCGTTGCGCGGCCACGGTCGCTGCAAAGACGTTGCGCGTTCCGGCCAGATTCACCCGCGCGCTTTCTTCGCGCGAGCCCATGATGATGAAGGCGAGGTGCACGACGACGTCGACATCGGCGACCAGGGCGTCGATCGCTTCACGATCAAGGATGTCGCCCTGCCGGTACTCCGTCTTCGACCAGCCCCGCTCGGCCGGGTCGAAGGGTCGCCGCGCCATGCCGACGATGTGCTCCACCTCGGGATGCCGTTCCAGCGCCTCGATTGTCGAAATTCCGATCTCACCGGTTGGCCCGGTTATAGCGACGCGCAGCGACATGGCGCCCGCCTTCCCGGTCTGCGGCCGGTCGAAACACCTGTCCCGGCGGGGGCGGCTGCAGCCGCACTCATCGGGGCACCCGCTTGGCCAGGTAGTACTCGTGCCGTCGCGCGTTGTCGACGGTATAGCCGATCGCCTTGGTGACGCCCTCACTGTCGTAGTCCAGCCAGCGCTCGGTGCGTTGGCGCTCGAATTCGCTCCAGGACGCGACCGTGAAGCGCTCGAGGTAGGTGTCGGGTTCTCCGACACTGTGATACAGCCGCCAGCTGTGGCCACCCGTCCGTAGCCGTGATCGCCTGATATTGCCCATCGACTGGACGAACTTGTCACGGTTCTCGGCCGACACCCGGTAGCGGACGGCGACCAGCACCGGACCGTCCTGAGGGCATGGCTCGAACATGAGCGTGGGTGTCGGCCACGCCGTGGAAACCTCGAGGTCCAGTTTGCCCGTCGACGGCTGCAAGGGCAGCACGGCAACGCTGAGGACCACAACACCCAGCGCGACCGCCGACCCGATCAGCGCGACTTCGAGACCCGCCCGCGTGGCGAGGGCACCCCAGGCATACGAGCCGATCGCCTGTGCTCCGGTGGCGACCAACAGATATATCGACAATCCGCGGGCCCGGACCCAGCGCGGCAACGACAGCTGAGCCGCCGCGTTCAATGAGGTCAAGGTGACCAGCCAGGCCATGCCCGAGATCACCAGGAAAGGCAACGCCGCGGCGAACGGAAGCCGTGCGACTGCCAGCATGACCACGCCGTAGACGGCGGCAGCCACCGCCAACTGCAGGTTGTCGGACAGCTTGTGGCGGATCAGCCCGGTGACCGCCACTGCGAGTACCGCACCCACACCCACAGCCGCCACCGCCACGCCATAGCCACTGGCGCCCAGGTGCCATCTGCGGGCGGCCACCACCGGCAGCAGCGCTAAAAGGGCCGAGGCGGGAAAAAGGAAAAGCGCTGCGTGCAGGAGGATCCTGCGAAAGATCGGAGCGTTGGCGACGAACAGCAGTCCGGAGAGGATGGCCTGGCCGAAGTGTTCTCGTTCCAGCGGCGCGATTTGCTTGGGTCGTTGCCAGAGCAGCAGGGCAACGATGATTCCCGCGAACGAGATCGCGTTGATCGCGAACACCGCTGCGGGACCGGCCAATGCCAGGATCACGCCGCCGATCGCCGGCCCGATCGCGCGGGAGGCATTGCCCGAGACGCTGCCCAAGGTCGAGACGGCCGGTATCTGCTCGCGCGGGACCACCTCGGGCTGAATCGCCTGCCAGGCCGGGGCTGCCAGCGCGGAAGCGCAGCCGACGGCCACGGTGAACAGCAACAGCGCGGTGGGGCTGACGCGATCGAGGTAGGTCATCACTGCCAGTGCCAGCGCGACCAGCACGGCATACGTCTGCAGAACGATCAGCAACCGGCGCCGGTCGAACAGATCGGCCAGCACGCCGGCGAACAACGCGAAAATCAGCGTCGGCCCGAGGCTCGCCGTCTGCACCAGCGCGACGATGACATCGCTGCTGTGCTTCTCCACCAAAAACCATTGGGCCGCAACACTTTGCATCCACGTCCCGATGTTGGAGACGAACGAGGCGATGAACAGGTTGCGATATATGGGATTGTGCAACGGCGCCCACGGCGATGGTTGTTCGGCGTCGGCGTGCTCTTGAATCTGAGTCACTGCCGAACTCTAAGACATGTGCACCCCGTCGGCGCTGCTTGTGACGATCGGCGGTGTGATCACGGCATAGACAGGTTCTGAACCGTTGCGCGAACACCCGTTGTTCAACGGGACTACGGCCTGCGTTCAACACTTTCGGGGCTGGTGTTTACTTTGAATCTTATTGCTGCCAGCAAGGATTCGGCGATAGTCTGTGTGCATGACTCAGATCAGCAGATTCATCATTGACGGCGGCGGAGCCGGTGGCGGACGAATCCTCGGCGGCGGAGCCGGTGGTGGACGCGGAGGCGGTGCCGGTGGCGGCCGTGGCGGCGGCGCCGGTGGTGGGCGTTAAGCCAAAAACCCGCTTAATACTTACGATTACGTCCCTCCATTCCCTCTAGCGGAACTGCGGGGCGCTCGCGCTCTTTGGCGATTCTGCCGCGGGGCTGTCGTCGTCATGAGCTATCCATCCGGTAGCCGCTCCGCCCCGCGTCTACGCCTGTCTCGATCGCGTGCGACGGTCGGCGTTGCGTGATCCCGCGATCAGGGAGCGGTCCGCTTGTGCCGTAGCCAGGCGCATGCACTGCGCTGCTCAGATGTGGAGCCGATGACGGGAATCGAACCCGCGTATTCAGCTTGGGAAGCTGATGTTCTGCCATTGAACTACATCGGCGACGTTGCCTGGGAAGGCTACCAGTCGGAGTCACGCCGTTCATCAGCATCGCAGGCCGCTACGCTCGTCGCGTGCTTCTTTCCGATCGCGATCTCAGAGCCGAAATCGCTGCCGGCCGGCTGGGAATCGA
Organism: Mycobacterium sp.; assembly: GCF_965277065.1. Lineage (GTDB taxonomy): Bacteria > Actinomycetota > Actinomycetes > Mycobacteriales > Mycobacteriaceae > Mycobacterium. The sequence continues at coordinate 1,294,418 of NZ_CBDIBT010000019.1, read as the reverse complement.
CCCGTTCGACGACGCTCTGGTCCAGCCGTCCAGCGTCGACGTCCGTCTGGACAGTTTGTTCCGGGTTTTCAACAACACCCGCTACACCCACATCGACCCGGCGCAGCAACAGGACGAGCTGACCTCGTTGGTGGAGCCGGCCGACGGGGAGCCGTTCGTCCTGCATCCCGGCGAGTTCGTGCTCGGCTCGACGCTGGAGACGTGCACGTTGCCGGAGGATTTGGCGGGGCGCCTGGAAGGTAAGTCGTCGCTCGGACGCCTGGGGCTGCTGACGCATTCCACCGCCGGGTTCATCGATCCCGGGTTCAGCGGCCACATCACTCTCGAGCTCTCAAACGTCGCCAACCTGCCGATCACGCTGTGGCCGGGTATGAAAATCGGGCAGCTGTGCATCCTGCGGCTGACCAGTCCGGCTGAGCAGCCGTATGGCAGCGCGAGCGTCGGGTCGAAATACCAGGGCCAACGTGGACCCACGCCATCGCGGTCGTATTTAAATTTCATAAGGTCCACTTAAGCTCGCCTGCAGTCCAGCACAGGTTCCACCGCGACGATTCAGAGGTAGCGCCGGACGCGGTGATCCCTCCGCCTGAAACCGTGGCGCGCTACGACTGATTTTTGGAGGCGCGATGGACATCGTGCTCGGGGTGTCGATGGCACCCACATCGGTTCGAATGCTGCTGGTAGCGGGCGAAAACGCCGATGGCGTCACCGTCGAGGACACACAGTTCTCGTTCGCCGCAAACGACGACGCAGCCACCCTCAGTGCCGCCGATCAGGTGATGTCAGCGATCCTGGGCACCCGCGAGGGCGCCACCGAGGCTGGTCATGCGCTGACTTCGACCGGGGTCACGTGGACCGATCCGGTCGACGCGGCCGCCCTGCGGGACGCCCTCGCCACTCACAAAGTCGAAAACGTCATGTTGGTGTCGTCATTCATGGCCGCGGCCGCGTTGGCGCAGACCGTCGGCTGCACCGTCGGCGACCCGTACACCGCCCTGCTCTTCCTCGAGCCCGGCACCGCGACGCTGGCCGTCATCGATTCCGCTGACGGCTCCATCAACGACGTCCACAAGGAGCTGATGTCCGGCGGTCACAGCGTCGCCGAATTGGCTGACATGGTGGCCGGTTTGGAGGAGTTGGAGACGCGCCCGCAGAGCGTGTTCATCGTCGGCTCCGGCGTGGACGTCGCCGCGATCAAGCCTCAATTAGAGGCGGTCACAACAATTCCGGTCACCGCGGCCGAAGAGCCCGAGACCGCGCTGGCGTGGGGCGCCGCCCTGGCGTCCGCAAGCGCTCCGCTCTTTGCGTCGTCGACGGCAGCATTGGCGTACGCGCTCGATCCCGGCACCGGCGCGATAGATCCCTTCGCCGTGTCCCCGGGATACCTTGCGGTGCCGGATGCTCCGCTTGGTACGACGTTGGGCGAAGACGATCTCGCCTACAGCGCCGTCCCGGACGAGGACGCCGCTGCCCACACCGCCATTGCCCAGGAAGTGTCGAGCGGAGAGCACTTTGACAGCGGGCCCGAGCGCCGGCCTTTGGTGCTGGTTGGGAGCATTCTCGCGGTTGTCTTTGTTGCCGCCGCGTTGTCGCTGGAAGTTGCTCTGGCGCTTGGGATTCGACCCAGTGTTGCATTGCTTCCCCGCCCGCTGCAGAACCTCATCATCCAGTCGCCGGCACCTGCTCCGGCCCCGGCGAGCGTCGACGTACCGGAAGCCAACCGCATCAACGCTCCGGCGGTGGTGCACCCACCCGCCAACGTGCCGATTCCGGCTCTCCGGCCGGCCGCCCCGCCGATTCCAGCCCCGCCGGTTCCCGCGGCGCTCCCGATTCCCGTGGCGCCGCCGGCTGCCCCGGTCATCGCGCCTGCGCCGGTGGTGGTTCCGCTCCCGGTACCGATTCCGGTGCGCGCACCGACTCCGGTGCGTGTGGGTCCGGTGCGCGGGCCGAATCTGCCCCCGGTGCACCTCCCTGATCCGCAACCGCCGATCAGGGTTCCGGAGCCGCCCGTGCAGATGCCAGAGCCGGTACACCCGCCCGCCCCGCTGGCGCCGATATTTCCCGGGTTGCCGGGACTGGGCATTCCAGGAATCCCGGGTATCCCGGGCATCTCACCGCCCGCTCTCCAGCAGGGGCCCGGCGGGTTCGGTGGTGGACCAGGTGGCAATCCGGGTGGGTTCGGTGGTGGACCAGGTGGGAACCCCGGCGGATTCGGCGGAGGACGGGGTGGCTTCGGCGGTGGTAACCCCGGCGGATTCGGCGGAGGACGGGATGGCTTCGGCGGTGGTAACCCCGGCGGATTCGGCGGTGGACGGGGTGGCTTCGGTGGTGGGCCAGGTGGATTCGGTGGAGGCCCGGGTCTCTTCGGCGGCGGGCCGGGTGGATTTGGTGGCGGACCGGGCGGCTTTGGGGGCCCGGGCGGTTTCGGCGGCGGCGGACACAGCTCCGGTGGATTCGGTGGCGGCGGTTTCGGCGGCGGCGGGCATAGTGGCGGCTTCGGAGGCGGCGGCCACGGTGGCGGCGGACACCACTAGCCTGACGGCCGTAAGCGTGAGAAGGTAAAATGAGCTGCGAAGGGTCGGCCGGGGGGCATGTTTCGACCGTTGCTTTCCTGGTCACATCTTCGTAGACACAGCTAGGTCCGCGTTAGTCACGCTGCGCTTCAGAGTGGGGCTAACTTCTGTGTTGGCGGCCCTGAATGGTGCGTAATTGCAGATGGCCCGCGGACAACTAGCAAAGTGGCGGGAGGATTGATGGACACCGTACTCGGTGTGTCGATGGCGCCCACAGCGGTCCGTGTCGTGCTGGTTGAGGGAGAAAATGCCGACGGGGTGACCGTCGACGAGGACAACTTCGCGGTCGCCGAGAACGACGACCCGGCAACCTTCAGTGCGCCGAATCAGGTGGTCGCGGCGATTCTCGGGACCCGCGAAGGTGCCAACGAGGCCGGCTACGAACTGCTGTCGACCGGTGTGACCTGGACCGACCAGCGGGCGGCGGCCGAACTGCGCGACGTCCTGGCCGCCCGCAAGGTCGAGAACGTGATGCTGGTGTCGTCGTTCCTGGCTGCGGCCGCGCTGGCGCAGTCGATGGGCAGCGCCACCGGCTACACCCACAACGCACTGCTCTACGTCGAGCCGGATGCCGCGACGTTGGCAGTGGTGAACACCGCGGACGGCTCGATCATCGATGTGCAACGCGAGCAACTGCCCGACGACGACGACCAAGCGGTAGCCACGCTGGTCACCCTGGTGTCCGCCGCCGCGGGACACGACCAGCAGCCGGAAGGCCTGCTGGTGGTCGGCTCGGGCGTCGATATTCCGCTGATCAAGCCCGCTCTGGAGGACGCCACCTCATTGCCAGTGAGCGTGCCTGAGCATCCCGAGACCGCGCTGGCCCGTGGTGCGGCGTTGGCCTCTGCCAACGCACCGCTCTTCGCCTCCTCGACCGCCGCGCTCGCCTACGCGCTGGACCCGGGTACTGGCTCGGTGAGCCAGCATGTGGACACACCCGGCTACCTGGCCGTCGCCGAAGCGGCGGTTCCCAGCGCCGACGCGGGCGCCGACGCGCTGGCCTACAGTGCCGTCGCCGACGATTCAGCGGCCGTGTACACCCAACTCGGCCCCGACGCCTACGCCGGCGTCGACGAGCACCAAGACTTCACCACCGGCATGTATCCCGACTTCGGCCGGTTGGAACACGAACCCGAAACTCGCAAGCCGTTTTTCGTCGCGATGGGCGTGCTGATCATTTTCGTCGCCGGCGTGATGGGGCTGGTGATTTCGCTGGCTTTCAGCATCCGGCCGTCGGCCTACACGCGTCCCAGCCTGAGCCACAACGTGATAGCGCCAGTCCGGATCCCGGCCCCGGCAGCACCACCGGCACCTGTTCCACAAGCCGCACCCGTGCCTGCCCCGGCGGCGAATCCCGCACCGATTCACGCGGCCGTCCCGGCTCCGGCGCCGCCGCCGGTGTTCGCGCCCGCTCCGCCGCCGCTGTTCGCGCCCGCGCCGGCGCCGCCTCCCGCAATCGTGCCCATACCGATTCCGCTAGGGCCGATCCTTCCCGGCATTCCGGGGCTTGCTCCGCCGCCACCGGCGTGGGGCGGTCCTCATGAACCTGACCGCGGCCCGTGGGGCGGTGGCGGCCCCGAATGGGGCCACGGCGGTGGTCCTGGTTGGGGCCACGGCGGTGGCGGCGGTGGTCACGGCGGCGGTGGCTGGGGCCACGGCGGCCACGGTCGCTAGTACCGCCAGGGATTTCGCCGGTCAGGACATAGCCGCCGGGCCGGGCCGTCGGTATCGTCATAACAGCAACACTGGTAATCAACCTGCTCGGCTCACGTCAATAACCGACCCGGTCAGCGAGCAAGCAGCTTTGGAGGAAAAGTGGACACCGTACTAGGCGTGTCGATGGCACCCACGGCGGTCCGCATGGTTCTCGTCGAGGGTGAAAACGCCGATGGCGTGACCGTCGACGAGGACGGCTTCAACGTCAACGCATCCGGGGACGCGCCGACGATCAATGCCGCCGACCAAGTCGTGTCGGCCATCCTCGGCACCCGCGAAGGCGCCTCCGACAGCGGCTACGACGTGCGGTCCATCGGCGTGACCTGGACCGACCCCATCGAAGCCGCTGCGCTTCGTGACGCGCTCGCCGCCCGCAAGGTCGAGAACGTAATGCTGGTGTCGTCGTTCCTGGCCGCCGCGGCGCTGGCCCAGGTCGTCGGCAGCTCCGTCGGCTACGCGCAGACCGGATTGCTGTTCGTCGAGCCCGACACCGCGACCCTGGCCGTCGTCAACACCTCCGACGGTTCGATCACCGAGGTGCACCGCCAGCCGCTGACTCGTGGCCGCGATTCGTTGGCCGAGCTCGCCGCGCTGGCATCCGGCGCCGAATCGTTGGGCAACCGGCCCGACGGTCTCTTCCTGGTCGGCTCCGGCGGCGTCGACATCGCCGCGCTCAAGCCGCAGCTGGAAGCAGCGACCGGGCTGATCGTCAGCGCTCCCGAGGAGCCTGAGACCGCGCTGGCCCGCGGAGCCGCGCTGGCATCGGCCAACGCGCCGTTGTTCACGTCGTCGACCGAAGCGCTGGCGTACGCCCAGGATCCCGGCACCGGCTTCATCAACCCCCTCGCCGTCGCACCCGGCTACTTCGATGTCGCAACCAACCCCGCGACCGGCGAGCAGGCCTTGGCCTACAGCGCCGTTGGGGACGAAGACGGCGACGCGTATACCGCGCTCGCCGGCGAAGAGGCCGACCTGCAGACCGGTACCTATACCGGCGTCGCCGAAATTCCGTCCGATGGTGGTCGCAGGCCGCTGTTCCTGGTGGCCAGTGCCGTCGCCGCACTCTTCGTCGTCGGGGCGGCGGCGCTGCTCGTGGCGCTGGCTGTCAGCATGCGACCGACCGCTGCGACCAGGCCCGACCCCGGTCACAACGCCAAGCCCGCGCCCGCTGCGCCCGCGGCCCCGGCACCGGCGTCCGTGCCGGCTCCCGCACCTGCGGCGCCCGCCCCGGCGCCTGAGGCACCCGCGCCCGCACCGGAAGCTCCCGCTCCCGAACCTGCAGCACAGGCGCCCGCGCCTGCGGCGCCCGCTCCGCAACCCGTTCCTGTCGCGCCAGCCCCGGTTCCTGAGCCGGTCGCGCCGCCGCCCGTCGCTCCCGCTCCGGTCGCGCCGGCTCCTGCGCCGCCTCCCGCCGTGGTTCCGATACCCATCCCGATTCCGGGTGTTCCGCCGATCTTCGGCGGGCCCAGGTATGGCGGTGGCGGTGGCTATCCCGGCGGTGGTGGTGGTTACCCCGGCGGTGGTGGCGGAGGCTACCCGGGTGGCGGTGGTGGCTATCCCGGCGGTGGTGGTGGTTACCCCGGTGGTGGCGGCCACGGCGGCAGCGGTGGTGGCGGCTTCGGCGGCGGAGGCCACGGCGGCTTTGGTGGCGGGGGTCACGGCGGCTTCGGCCACTAACTCGGCCCATCTGGCCTGGGCTTTTGATCTTCGATGGGTAACCGTCATCTGGCGTTTGCCCGCCGATCAGGAAAGCGATGCCGTTAGCTCATTGCAGCAACATACACACGGGTGTATGAGGTGCACCGTATTTGGTACTGGTTATCTAGGTGCGACCCACGCGGCCGGAATGGCCGAAATGGGGCATGAAGTCGTCGGTGTCGACATCGATCCCGGAAAAGTCGCCAAGCTCGCCGCCGGTGACGTTCCGTTCTACGAGCCGGGTCTGCGAAAGATGTTGCGCGACAACATCGCTGCCGGTCGACTGCAATTCACCACCGACTACGACCTGGCGGCCGAATTCGCCGATGTGCACTTTCTCGGAGTCGGCACTCCGCAGAAGCGCGGCGAATATGGCGCAGATCTGAGCCATGTCCATGCCGTAATCGACACGCTCGCACCGCGTCTGACGCGGCCGGCGGTGATCGTCGGAAAGTCCACCGTCCCGGTCGGGACCGCTGCCGAGTTGGTCGGACGGGCCCGCGACGCCGCACGTCCCGGTGTGGACGTGGAAATCGCGTGGAACCCCGAATTCCTCCGGGAGGGATTCGCGATCCAGGACACGCTGAAGCCGGATCGCATCGTCCTTGGCGTGCAGGATGATTCGACGCGTACCGAGGTCGCGATCCGCGAGATGTACGCGCCGATGCTGGACGCCGGCGTCCCCTTCTTGGTGACGGATTTGCAGACCGCCGAGCTAGTGAAGGTGTCCGCAAACGCCTTCCTTGCCACCAAGATCTCGTTCATCAACGCTATCTCCGAGGTGTGCGAGGCAGCCGGTGCGGACGTCACCCTGCTGGCCGACGCGCTCGGTCACGATCCGCGAATCGGACGCCGATTCCTGAACGCGGGTCTGGGTTTTGGTGGTGGCTGCCTGCCGAAGGACATCCGCGCATTCATGGCCCGCGCCGGCGAGTTGGGGGCCGATCAGGCGCTCACCTTCCTGCGCGAAGTCGACAACATCAACATGCGGCGCCGCACCAAAATGGTCGAACTCGCCACGAAGGCGTGCGGCGGTTCGCTGTTGGGCGCGAACATCGCGGTGCTCGGCGCGGCATTCAAGCCCGAGTCCGACGATGTCCGCGACTCGCCGGCGCTCAACGTCGCGGGGCAGCTCCAACTCAACGGGGCCGGCGTCAACGTCTACGACCCCAAGGCACTGGAGAACGCACAGCGCCTCTTCCCGACCCTGAATTACGCAGTCTCGGTGGAGGAAGCGTGCGATCGAGCCGACGCGGTCCTGGTGCTCACCGAGTGGCCGGAGTTCGTCGACCTCGACCCCGGTCTGCTCGCCGACCGGGTGCGCTCCCGGGTGGTGGTCGACGGCCGCAACTGCCTGGACGTGCAGCGCTGGCAGCAAGCCGGTTGGCGGGTTCACTGCTTGGGACGGCGGGTGGCTTGACCGCCCGCTCGAGCTCCTGACCCAAAAGCGCACCGCGATCGCACGCCGTTGCGGCCGCACGCGGTACGTTTCATGGCATGACCACATCGGAGATCGCCACCGTACTGGCATGGCACGACGCGCTGAACACGGCTGACGTCGACACCTTGCTGAGTTTGTCCAGCGAGGACATCGAGGTCGGCGACGCGCACGGCGCTGCCCAGGGCCACGCCGCGTTGCGGGACTGGGTGACCGCCAACCCGCGATCAATCGAAGTCGGCCGACTTTTCTTCCACGACGGGGTGGTGGTCGTCGAACAAAAGATCAGCGGCCCAGGCGAATCCGGCTCTGATGCCGCATCGGCCTTTCGTGTCGTGCACGACCACGTCACCTCAGCGTTCCGTCATGAAAACCTCGCCGCGGCGCTGGCCGCGACCGAACTGACCGACGCCGACCTGGTGGGGTAGGCGATGCGGGGGATCATCCTGGCCGGCGGCGCGGGTACGCGGCTGTATCCGATCACCTTGGGTGTGAGCAAACAGCTGCTGCCGGTCTACGACAAACCGATGATCTACTACCCGCTGTCCACGCTGATCCTGGCTGGCATCCGCGACATCCAGATCATCACCACTGCTTCCGACGCGCCCGCTTTCGGGCGGGTGCTCGGTGACGGCAGCGCATTCGGCATCAACATCAGCTACGCCGTGCAAGACCAACCCGAAGGGCTGGCCCAGGCATTCGTCATCGGCGCCGACCACATCGGTTCTGACTCGGTGGCTTTGGCCTTGGGCGACAACATCTTTTACGGCCCCGGCTTGGGCAGCAATCTGCGTCGCTTTCAAAATCTCAGCGGCGGAGCGATTTTCGCCTACTGGGTGGCTAACCCGTCGGCGTACGGAGTTGTCGAATTCGGCGACGACGGCATTGCGCTCTCGATCGAAGAGAAGCCGGCCACGCCGAAATCGAACTACGCGGTGCCCGGCCTGTATTTCTACGACAACGACGTCGTCGAGATCGCCCGGGGATTAACGCCTTCCGCGCGAGGCGAATACGAGATCACCGACATCAACCGGACCTACCTCGACCAGGGTCGCCTGGCGGTGCAGATCTTGACCCGTGGCACGGCCTGGCTCGATACGGGCACCTTCGACTCGTTGGCCGATGCCGGCGATTACGTTCGCACGCTGGAACGTCGGCAGGGGTTGAAGGTCAGCGTGCCTGAAGAAGTCGCGTGGCGGATGGGCTTCATCGACGACGACCAGCTGGCCCAGCGCGCGACGTCGTTGCTGAAATCCGGTTACGGCGCCTACTTGCTGCAGTTGCTCGAACGTCGCTGACGCTCAGCCACCGGACAGCGGACGTCCCATGACCGTCAAGCGGTTTCCGTAGCGGGGCCCGTGACCGAACCCGCCGGACTTGGCGCCGGACGCGCCGGGCATCCCCGGCATGCCGGCCGGGACAGCGTTGGTGCCGCCGCCAGTGGGGCCCACCGCGTTGGTCCAGCCGCCGCCCGCGTACGTCACACCGCTGTGGTTGGCGACCTGGGCCGCTGCCGTCCATGACGGCGGGACCGACAACTTGCCGACCAGTGCGCTGCCCGACGTGTTCACCGAGACGCCCACGTTCGGTGCCGCGGCGGGCAACGGCGCCGGCGGCTGTGGCGTGATCAAGCCGGTCACGCCGGCGCCTCCAGGCGTTGACTCGACGCTTGGTTGCAACGAGTTGATGTCGGCCAAACCGCTGGTGATCGCGGGTGTGACGAGCGCGGGGCTGACGTACGAGCCCGACACCACACCGTTCACCAAGGAGGAGTTCAGGAACATTCCGAAGGAGTTCCCGTCCGCGCCATCCAGGAAGTCGAGGAAATCGCCGAACGCACCTTGCGGGCTTGCCGCCGCGGACAGCGGCGAGGTGAGTTGCTTCAACGCCGACGGAACGCTGGAGACGGTCTGCTGCAGTGTCGACTGCACGCCTGAACCGGTGCTGGCCGTATTGGCCTGCGTGACCGCCGAACCCTGCATCGCCTGGGCGGCGGGATTCGACGTCTCCGGCGGCGGCGTAAACGCCTTGACGGCCGCGGCTGTGGCCGAACTCCCGGCGTAGCCGTACATTGCCCCGGCGTCCTGCGCCCACATCTCGCCGTACAGCGCCTCGTTGGCGGCGATCGCCGGGGTGTTCTGGCCGATGACGTTGGTCGCGACCAGCATCGCCAGCTGCGCCCGATTGGCCGCGATCTGCGGCGGGGGGACCGTCAACGCGAACGCGGTCTCGTAGGCGGTCGCGGCGGCCGACGCCTGGGCCGCGGCGTGCTCGGCCTGCGCGCCGGTCGTGGACATCCACGTGATGTACGGCGCGACGGCGGCGGCCATGGTTGCGGACGTCGGGCCGCGCCAGTCGTCGTCGGCCAGGACGTTGATGGTGGCCTGGTACTGGTTGGCTGCCGAATCGAGCTCGGCGGCGAGTAGATTCCAGGCCGCCGATGCCGTCCGCAAGGGTGCCGACCCCGGGCCGGAATACATTCTGCCAGAGTTGATCTCAGGTGGTAGAGCGCCAAAATCCATGGTCAGATGTCCAACTTCGACGGCGTCGAGGTACACGATCGGTTGCGGTCGGCCGTTGCTGCGGGCGACTGTGCCTGCTGTGCAACAAACAACATCGCAACTCTCCTTTCGGTAAAAGCTGATCTATACAGATCCACTGGTGCGGGACTGGTGTTATTACGCGGGGTGCGCTGAGGTTCGCCGGGCATCAACCATCAGTCGACACGCCGCACCCCCCCGTGATCAGGTCCGGTGCACCGCAGAACAACTCGTGCAGCCACTACGGTGTGGCAGACCAATAAGGCGGAAGCATTGGCAGAGATGTAACCCATAGTGCGCCTAACCTTCATTATGGTGCGCGGTCTACGGCCAAATTCATAGAAAGTTCAAACTTTCCTGGCCGGATCTGCATCTGGACCGGTCGGCTCGCGGGGCGCCCAGCGCTACTGGCGGTAGCTGGCCAGGAAGTTGCCCAGCCGCTCGATCGCGCGGGCAAGATCGCGCGACCAGGGCAGTGTGACGATTCGCAAGTGATCCGGTGCAGGCCAGTTGAATCCGGTGCCCTGGGTGACGAGGATCTTCTCCTGCAGCAGCAGGTCCAGCACGAGCTGCTCGTCGTCGACGATCTCGTACACCTCGGGGTCCAGCCGTGGAAACGCGTAGAGCGCCCCGGCGGGTTTGACGCAGGAGACCCCCGGGATCTCGTTGAGCTTCGACCAGGCGACGTCGCGCTGCTCGAGCAGGCGCCCGCCGGGCAGAACCAGGTCGTCGATGCTCTGATGACCGCCCAGTGCGACCTGAATGGCGTGCTGGGCAGGAACATTTGGGCACAGCCGCATATTGGCCAGCAGATGAATGCCCTCGATGAAGCTGCTGGCGTGGTCCTTGGGGCCGGTGATAGCCAGCCAGCCGGCCCGATAACCGGCCACCCGGTAGGCCTTCGATAACCCGTTGAACGTCAGGCACAACAGGTCCGGCGCGACCGAAGCCAGGCTGATGTGTTGGGCGTCGTCGTAGAGGATCTTGTCGTAGATCTCGTCGGCGAGCAGCAACAGCTGATGCTTGCGTGCCACATCGGCGATCTGGGTGAGGACTTCGCGGCTGTAGACAGCGCCGGTCGGGTTGTTCGGGTTGATCACCACCAAGGCCTTGGTGCGCTCGGTGATCTTGGATTCGATGTCGGCGATATCCGGTTGCCAGCCCTGGGTTTCGTCGCACAGGTAATGCACCGGAGTGCCGCCCGCCAGCGACGTCGATGCCGTCCACAACGGGTAGTCGGGCGCCGGAATCAGAATCTGATCGCCGTTGTCCAGCAGGGCCTGCAGAGTCAGCGTGATCAGTTCCGAGACACCGTTGCCGAGATACACGTCGTCGACGTCGAAACGTGGAAAGCCGTCGACGAGTTCGTAGCGGGTGACCACCGCGCGCCGCGCCGGCAGGATGCCCTTGGAGTCGGAGTAGCCCTGCGCGTAGGGCAGCGCTTGGATCATGTCGCGCATGATCACGTCGGGCGCATCGAAGCCGAACGGCGCGGGGTTGCCGATGTTCAGCTTGAGGATGCGGTGACCCTCGGATTCCAGCCGGGCGGCATGATCGTGTACCGGCCCGCGGATCTCGTAGAGCACGTCCTGCAGCTTCGATGACTGCGCAAACGTGCGCTGCCGCGGCTGGTGCCCCGCGTTCTGCCATGGCAGCTGGTGGGTGGTCACGTCACCATGGTGCCACGGTTGTCTATCTAATTAATAATTCGTCCGACGGCCTGATCAGCGCTTACCCGGTGGACGGGCGCCGCGGGCGACGCCCAGACCCTTCACTGGAGCCGCCGGCGCAGCGTCCTCGCCGTCGTTGCCGCCGCCGTCGGCAGGCGCGGATTGCGGCTCGGCCTTCGCCTCGGGCTCGGGCTCGGACTCCGGTTCCGGCTTCGACTCCGGTTCGGCTTCGACTCCGGGGTTCGGACGTCGGCTCCGGGGCTGCCGGGGCCGGGGACGCCGAAGCCTTCTTGGCCCCGGGCCGCTTGGCCCCAGCGGCGATGCCCAGTCCCTTGACCGGTGCGTCCGGCGCCTTGGCCTCGGCGGCCTCCGCAGGTTCGGACTTCTCCTCGGGCTCCGCGTCGGGCGCAGTCGGCGCTGACGCTGCGGGCTTCTCGGCGGTCTTCTTGGCTCCGGGGCGCTTGGCCCCGCCGGCAATGCCCAGCCCCTTGACGGGCGCAGCGGGTGCTGCGGATGCGGACTCGGTCATGGCTTCGGGCTCAGCTGCCGGGCGGATTCCGCTGCAGCATCGGGCTTTTCGGCGGTCTTCTTGGCTCCGGGGCGCTTGGCCCCGCCGGCAATGCCCAGTCCCTTGACCGGAGCTGCCGATGCCGTCTCTTCGGCGGGTTTCTCGTCGGATGCCGGCGCCGCCTTCTTGGCACCGGGCCGCTGTGCGCCCCCCGCCAGTCCCAAGCCCGTGACCGCCTTGGCGGATTTGTCCTCGGCCGGTGCGGCGGCCTCTGACTCCGGAGCCTCCCTGGCTGGGGCGGTCGCGGCGGCCGTAGACGCCTTCGGCGCGGCTTTCTCCGCCTCTTCGGCGCGCTCAGCGGCCTTCTTGGCGGCCGAACCCTTCTCCGGCAACGTGACGGTACTGGTGTCCAGCGACTCGAGCAGCAGCTGCGCGACGTCGCGAACGTCGACGCCTTCGCGGCCAGCCGCCTCCTGGCGGTCGCCCACACCGTCGGTGAGCATCACCCGGCAGAACGGACACGCAACGGCGACAGTGGTGGCGCCGGTGGCCAGCGCCTCGTCGACGCGCTCGTGGTTGATCCGCTTGCCGATGTGTTCTTCCATCCACATCCGCGCACCGCCGGCACCGCAGCAGAAGCTGCGGTCGGCGTGCCGAGGCATCTCGGTCAGCGTCGCACCGGCTGCGCCGATCAGCTCGCGAGGCGCCTCGTAGACCTTGTTGTGCCGGCCTAGGAAACACGGGTCGTGGTATGTGACGTCTTGGGGAGAGGCCGGGCTCACTGGTACCAGTTGCTTGTCGCGCACCAGCCGGTTGAGCAGCTGGGTGTGGTGCAGCACGGTGTAGTTGGCGCCCAGCTGCTTGTACTCGCGACTCAGCGTGTTGAAGCAGTGCGGGCAGGTGACCACGATCTTGCGGTCGACGGTCTCCACGCCCTCGAACAACCCGTCCAGGCTCTCCTTGGCCTGCGCGGCCAGCTGCTGGAACAGGAACTCGTTGCCGGAGCGGCGGGCCGAGTCGCCGGTGCAGGTTTCGCCCGTGCCCAGCACCAGATACTCGACCCCCGCGGTGGCCAGCAGCTCTGCGACGGCCTTGGTGGTCTTCTTGGCCTTGTCGTCGTAGGCGCCGGCGCAACCGACCCAGAACAGATACTCGAAACCGTCGAAGCTGTCGACGTCCTCGCCGTAGACCGGGACGTCGAAGTCGACCTCGCTGATCCAATTGGTCCGGTCGGCGGCGTTCTGCCCCCACGGATTGCCTTTGTTCTCAAGGTTTTTGAACAACACCGAGAGCTCCGACGGGAACTCGGACTCCATCATGACCTGGTAGCGGCGCATGTCGACGATGTGGTCGATGTGCTCGATGTCCACCGGACACTGCTCGACGCAGGCGCCGCAGTTCACGCAGGACCACAGCACGTCGGGGTCAATCACGCCGCCTTGTTCGGCGGTGCCGACCAGAGGACGGGTCGCCTGCTCGGGGCCCGAGCCGGTGATCCGGCCGAAGCCGGACTCCGGCACGTGGTGTTGGTCGGCTTCCTTCTCGCCGACCAAATCCTCGCTGAGGCCGCCCTCGGGCGTGCCCTGGAGCGCGCTTTCTTTTTCGCCAAGAATGTAGGGCGCCTTGGCCATCCAGTGATCGCGCAGGTCCATGATGATGAGCTTGGGAGACAGCGGCTTACCGGTGTTCCAGGCCGGACACTGCGATTGGCAACGTCCACACTCGGTACAGGTGGCGAAGTCGAGATTGCCTTTCCAGGTGAAGTCCTCGATCTTGCCGCGCCCGAAAATGGCATCGTCCGGCGGGTTTTCGAAGTCGAGGGGCTTGCCGTCGGCCTCGATCGGCAGCAGCGGGCCCAGGGCGTCGGGTAACCGCTTGAGGGTGACGTTGACCGGCGCCAGGAAGATGTGCAGGTGCTTGGAGTGCAGCACGATGAGCAGGAACACCAGTGCTACCGCGATGTGGGCGAGCAGTGCGATGGTTTCGATCCACTCATTGGCGGCGGTGCCCAAAGGGTGCATGAGCACGCCCATGCCGTGTGAGAAGAACGCCCCCCAGCCGTAGGGGAAGTTCCCGGTGTTGACGGCGGCGCCGCGGAAGATCGAGTAGCTGAAGATGACCAGGAAGATCATGAACAGGATCAGCCAGGCGCCACCGGTGTGCGAGCCGTAGAACCGCGACGAGCGGCCGTACTCCTTGGGTTCGGAGCGCAACCGAATGATCGCGAACGTGCTGATGCCGGCTAACACGCCCAGGGCGATAAAGTCCTGCAGGAAGCCGAGCGCGTCCCACCGGCCGACGATCGGAATGTGGAAGTTCGGGACGAATAGCGTGCCGTAGGCCTCGATGTAGACCGTGATAAGGATGAAGAAGCCCCACATGGTCAGAAAGTGCGCGACACCGGGGACAGACCACTTCAACAGCCTGCGCTGTCCGAATACCTCGGCGAACTGAGTCCAGATCCGTGTGCCGATTTGGTCGGTGCGACCGGTGACCGGCTGCCCGGACAGTGTGAGTTTGACCAGCCACCGCACCCGGCGCGCGGCGAGCAAAGCGATGACCGCCGTCCCGCCCAGTCCGACAACGAGTCTGATCAGCATCTGCGTATGCACGGAGGCATCTCCCCAAATCCGATGTTACTGACGGGTAACTAGATCAATGCTACTCGCCGGTAACCTAACGTCTGCACCTGCTCAAGCCGTGTAAGCCTGCTCATAGTGACATCCCCGATGGGCCTGACGCGACGAAGGATGCCCTAAGTTGACCGTCGCCGTCTTCGGAGCGTTGTCGACTCAGAAGTGCGGTATCGGCGGTATTGGGGGCAAATTGCTGCGCCGCCAGTGGCGGCGAGGATGTTGCGATGTCCACGTGTCGCTGGGTGGCACAGGTTCGATGGTGACGTCGGCCGTTGTCGGCGAGGTCGGCTCGGTGGTCGACGGGGTGGTGGACGCCGTGGTGGTACGCGACGACGTCGGCGTCGACGTCCGGGTGGTGGTAGGCGCGGGCGCGCTGCCCCCGTTGCCTCGCGCCAGTACGGTCAGGCCGTAGATGATGATCGCGATCAGCACCACCACCGCCAGGCCCCACAGGGCGAGAACCCACCGCTTCAGGTACCAGGGCGACAGGCTTTCGCTGACGCCGAAACGCTCGGTCTCGTCAACGGCCCGCGAATCGTCGTCGTACGGAGGTCGGGAGCCACTCACAGCTAGGGCGTCCCGCCGTCGTGGTGATGGTGGTGATGGTGGCCTTCGTCGACCGTCGTGGTGGTCGTGGGAGGCGTAGTGACTGTGGTGCTCGGCTGCATGCTGGACGGCGGGAGGGTCGCCGTGGTCGTTTCCGGCGGCGCGACCGGTCCGGTGGTCGTGGTGACCTCGGTGGAGGTGGTCGACGTCATCGTCGATGTCGTCGGCGACGTCGGGGTTTGCCTCGTTCCGCCGGTGCCGTTGGTTTGGTCAGCCAGGACGTAGAGCGCCAACCCGAGCAGGATCGCGACGAACAGGCCGAATACGACCAAAACGATCGGATTGCGGTACCACGTGCTCCGCTTCGGGGACCCTTGCTCTTCGCCGCTGTAGTCGTAGTAGCCGGTCGGGGCTTCGCTGGGATCGTCGGGAGGTTCGTAGCCGCTCACGTGCGCCGATCCTAGCCTCGGACCCTGAACGGTTTGCGGCGGCCGCGGCTCAGGAGAGGTGCGGTAAGTGGAAGTGGTGGTGATGGCGTGGCGGTTCAGCCGGGGCGGGGGAGTTGTTCGCCGGTGGGGGCACCTCCTGGGGTGTCTGCTCGGGCGTCTCGGATGGTGGCAGGGGTGTCTCGGTGGTGGTCGACGGGGTAGTCGTCACCGGCGAGGTGGTGGAGGACCGGGCGGGCGTGGTCGACGACGTGGTCGTGGCCGGGCCGGTGGTCTCGCCGCCGCCACGGGACAGCTCGACGAAGCCGTAGATGACCAACGTGACCAGCAGCGCGACCATCAGCGCCCACAGCGCCAGCAGCACGCGATTGCGATACCAGGGCTTGGATGCGCCGTCGGATGGCCCGTCCTCGGCGACGCCGGGCGGCTCGTGCTCGAGGACCTGCTGCCAACCGTCGGCGTCGTATTCGGCCATCCGTGTCGGCTGATCGCTCGGGTCGTCGGGAACGCCAGTCACGCCTGAAATGCTACGTCAGAGCTGTCGCTGCACTTCGTCGGCGAAAAGCGCAAGGTGTTCGAGGTCGGACATGTCCAACAGCTGCAAATACACCCGCTGCAGGCCGATCTCGGCGAACGGGGCGAGCTGATCGACGATCTGGTTGGGCGTGCCCGCCAGTGGAGAATTGGAGCGCAGCTCGTCGACTTCGCGGCCAATGGCGGCGGCTCGCTTGGCGATTTCGGCGTCGTCGCGCCCGGCGCACACCACGAAGGACGCGGAGTACACCATCGAATCCGCGGGCCGACCAACCGCATCGACGGCCGCACGGACCCGGTCGAACTGCGTCGTGATGGTCTCCAGCGACGCGAACGGCACGTTGTATTCGTCGGCGAATGTGGCCGCCAGACGCGGCGTCTTCTTGGCGCCCGATCCGCCGATGATGATCGGCGGATGCGGCCGCTGCACCGGCTTGGGCAGCGCGGGCGAATCGTTGACCGCGTAATGCGCTCCCGCGTAGTCGAACGTCTCACCGACCGGGGCGGTCCACAGCCCGGTGATCAGCTCGAGCTGCTCGGTGAGCCGGGCGAATCGCTCGCGCAGCGGAGGAAACGGGATCGCGTAGGCCAGATGCTCCTTCTCGAACCAGCCGGTGCCGATCCCGAATTCGACACGCCCGCTACTCATTTCGTCGACCTGGGCCACCGAGATGGCCAGCGGTCCGGGGTGGCGGAAGGTCGCTGACGTGACCAGCGTGCCCAACCGGATCGTCGAGGTCTCTCGGGCGATGCCGCCCAGCGTCACCCAGGAGTCGGTCGGCCCGGGCAGCCCGTCGCCGCTCATCGCGAGGTAGTGGTCAGAACGGAAGAACGCCGAGAACCCGAGCGATTCCGCGGCTTGCGCGACCGCGAGCTGGTCGGAGTAACTGGCGCCTTGCTGCGGTTCAACGAATACCCGAAAGTCCACGAGCGCCACATTAGGCGGCGTTGCTTAGAGCTGCCGATGAGTATCGACCGCGGGCGCTCGAAGCGCCGGGCGTTGTTCACCTGCTATACCGCGTCATTCGATGAGCTGAGCTGACCGGCCGCAATGGTGGTTAGGTCAGGATCGTGAATTCCCTCGCGAAGTTTTTCCGCGACACCGTCGCGGTTCGGATCTTGGTCTCGGTCGCGCTCGGTGTCGTCGTCGCACTGGTGGTGGGCAACACGGTCGGCTGGCGATTCGCGCTCACCGGTTGGGTGGCCGCGGCCGCGCTGTATGTGGTGTGGACGCAACGCATTCTGGTTGGAATGGATGCTGAGCAGACCTGTCGATGGGTGACCCGGGAGGACCCCACCCGGTGGCTGGCCGACGTGGTGGTCCTGACGTCGAGCGTCGCGAGTCTGGGCGGTGTCGGCTACGTGGTGGCTGCGGGATCGAAGCTGTCTGGCAGCGGTGCGTTGGAAGCCGCGATCGTCGGGGTGCTGACGGTCGCCGCGTCGTGGTTTGCGGTGCACACGTTGTTCACCGTGCATTACGCGCGGCTCTATTACTCAGATGAGCCGGGCGGCATCAACTTTCACGATCCGAACCCGCCGCGTTTTCGGGATTTCGCGTATCTCGCCTACACCGTCGGCATGACGTTCCAGGTCTCCGACACCGAGATCGGGTTGACCACGATCAGGGCGACGGTGCTGCGCCACGCGCTGCTGTCGTATCTGCTCGGCGCGGTGGTTCTGGCGGTCACGATCAACTTGATCGCGGGACTCGGCTCCAGAATCTGATCTGGCGTCGGCATCCAGAACATAAGTGACGGCCGGGGCAGCGCATTTCCGCTGTGCAATCCGCCGCAAAACATGCGGTTCAGGCCTATTATTGGGCATCATCCGCAAAGGCAAGACGGTGTGGGTTTCCGCGTAGCCGACTAGGCACTCGAGTCCGGGGAGGCACCCGCAACATGAACCTCAAGCTCTTCGCCGCCGCGGCGGCGATCGCCGTCGCCATGTCAGGACTGACGAGCGGGGTAGCGATTGTCAACGCCGCCCCGTTGGACCCGTCCCCGCCTGCCCCGGGCTCCCAGCCGGATCCGGGTGGGCCACCGCGGGGTATTCCAGCCGAAAAATGCTGGCGGTATGGGCGCACCGGGGCGGGAAATGGCCAAGCCGGCGGCGGGATTCCGCTATATCCGCCGCCGTGCAAAGGAACTTACTGACTGTTCGCCGGCCTAGAAGGTGTCGACCTTCTCGATGCTGACGAACATGCCGTGGCCGGTGTGTTCGTTGGTGAACCGGGTGCCGCTTTCGGTGGCCGCGATCGTCCAGCCCGCCGCGTCGTAGGTCAGGTAATCGATTGTCACCGTAGGGATATCGCCGAGGTTGCCCAGCACCCATTGCACGTCGCCGTTGGCGGTGATGTTGACTCCGTTGGCGCGTTCGCCGTCTTGTATCGGGGAATTGGTGAACTGCGCCTCGCAGCCGACGCTGTCACTGTCGATCTGGCAGCGGGTCTGGCCGGATTTGGTTGCGATGAAGACGTGCCCACTCTGGTCGGGCGACAACGGGATCGCGCCGGCGGGCGGGTTGCCGGTGGAAGGCGCCGGACCCGACGGGCTCGGCGAGGGGATCGGCGGCTTGGCTTTCGGGAACGACGGCTCGGTGGGGCCGGAGCCCGGCGAACCCACCGGGTTGCCGGGCGTGGTGGAGTGACATCCGCTGAGCAGGGCAGCACCGAGCATCAGGCCGACCAGCAGCCGGCCACCTGTTCGGGGGGTCTTGACGTCACGCGGAAACATGGCAAATCAAGGGTACGCACGAGGCGCCGCAACCGACCGCAGTGACGCGCCCGGCAACGCCGGTTTCACCGGTCACAATGGGCCGTCACTTCGGCGGAAACCCGCCCGTGGCCACCGGGCCCCAGCGACGCGGCGTCACGCGGATCACGCACTTGCCCTGGCTCAGCATCGCGCTGCGGTATTCGTCCCAGTCGGGGTGCTCGCCGGCGATCGCGCGGTAGTAGTCGACCAACAATTCGACCGCGTCGGGCACATTGATCGCCTCGGCGTCTCCATCGATCTGCACGTACGCGCCGTTGAACTCATCGGAGAGCACGACCACGCTGGCTTTGGGAGTGCGCCGGATGTTGGCGCTCTTGGCGCGCTGCGGGTAACTCGCGATCACCAACCGGCCATCTTCGTCGACGCCGCCGGTCACCGGCGAACTCTGCAGAGAGCCGTCCGCGCGAAAAGTGGTCAACA
This sequence comes from Mycobacterium sp., assembly GCF_965277065.1. GTDB lineage: Bacteria > Actinomycetota > Actinomycetes > Mycobacteriales > Mycobacteriaceae > Mycobacterium. The sequence continues at coordinate 1,274,919 of NZ_CBDIBT010000019.1, read as the reverse complement.
CCATCCGATGTCGCGGCCGGACGAAATCGAGCAACTCGGACAGGCCGACTTGCTCGGCCGTCGCCATTTTGGGAGCCATGACTCCAACGTAACCGCGCGCGATCAGTGGCTGGTGGTCAGCGTCTTCGCCGCCGGGCCGAACATCGCCTGCTTGATGGCGCCCAGCGTGCCCTGGTCCTTGCCGTTGAGCGGGCGCAGCAGATCGACCGCCGCAGCCGTCACCGCGCCCTCACCGGCGACGGCGTCGACGATGCCCAGGCTGACTGCCTCGTCGCCGCCGAAGCGTCGCCCGGTGGTCATCGAGGCGACGGCGGCCTGCGGCGCGAGCTTGGCCTGGATCAGCGCGGCCATACCGGGCGTGAACGGGATGCGGATGTCGACTTCGGGGAAGCAGAAGTAGCCGCGGTCGGAGCGCATCACCCGAAAGTCGTGCGCCAGCGCCAGCATTGCTCCGGCGCCGAATGCGTGACCGACCACCGCGGCCGACGTCGGGATCGGCAGGGTCAGAAAGCGGGCCAGCATGCCCTGCACCTTCCCGACGTACCAGGTTGTCTGATCGCCGTGTCCAAGCAGCCAATCCAGGTCCAGACCGTTGGAGTAGAACTTGGCGCCGCCGGTGGTCACCAGTCCCTGCGCGTCCGAGCCGACTATCTCGTCGAGGTGGGTGTCGACCTGGTCGAGAAATTCTGGCGAGAAACGGTTTTCGTCGTCTCCGAGGTCCAGAACGGCAATCTTGTCTTCGTAGCTCAGGCTGAGTCCCACGATGTTTTCCCTTTCCTCAGAGGCGGCGGTCCCACGTCGAGGACAGCACGGACCGCTGCCCGCAGGTGTTCTCGGGCGGTTGGATTGGCCCACCGGTGCCTGCGCAACACGATGGCGGTGGGCAGGTCGACGATGCAGGTGGTGATCGTGTCGACGGCACGCGCGTCTTTGCGGTCCCAGAGGTTGACCGCGAGCCGGATCATCAAGCCGACCAGCAGCCGTTGGAGATCGCTCAACTCTGCCGCGACACCGTCCGGCAGATCCGAATCCAGCAACTCCTCGCGGGATACCGCCCACAGCACTGTCGAAGAGTCGGGATGTTGCTCGGCGAAAACCACCGGGGCCTCCGCGGCGGCCACCACCGCGGCGACCGGCGCCGGTGGCCCGGTCGCCAACAGGGCCTGATCGACCAGCGCGTTCTGCACGTCGAGGAACCGTCGCCCGGCCCGCAGCCAGGCGCGGCTCATCAACCCCGCGCGTGACCCGAACGTGTGGTATAGCGCGCCGTTGGAAACACCGACGGCGGCGCTGACGGCGCGGATGGTGACCGCGGCGGGCCCTGATGCCACGGCCAATGACTCGACGGCGTCCAGCACCCGGTCAGGTTCGTAGACGCGGGGGCGGGGCACCCCGAAACAATAACAGAGCGAATGCTCTGTTAGTCCGGTGCCAGTTCCGGAACGTCTGCGGTCGGCTCGCCGAGTTCGGCCGCCGCGCTGGTGACGCGGTTGCGGACCAGGAACCAGCCGCCGGTCAGGGCGGGAACCGCGGCGACGAGAGCCGCGATGACCCACGGCCCCTTCTCCGGGTCGAGTGCCATCAGGATCAGGACACCCAGTAGGAAAGCCAGCGTGACGTAGCCGCTGTATGGGGCGAAGGGCATCTGGAAGTGTGGTCGCTGCAACGTCCCGGCCTTCACCTTGCGGTAAAACCGAAGTTGGCACAACACGATGGTCGCCCAGGCCGCCAGAACGCCTACGGCGGCGATGTTGAGCACGATTTCGAAGGCCTGGCTTGGTTTGACCGCGTTGAGCACCACGCCAAACAATCCGATGGTCGCGGTCAACAGGATACCGCCATATGGCACACCGTTTTTCGACATCAGCCCGGTGAACTTCGGGCCGCTGCCATTCACCGACATCGACCGTAGAATGCGACCGGTGGAATACAGCCCGGCGTTCAGGCTCGAGAACGCGGCGGTGAGGACGACCATGTTCATCAGTGAGCCGGCGCCGCTGAAGCCGATCTTGGAGAAGAAGGTGACGAATGGGCTCTCGCCGTGCTTATAGGTGGTGTAGGGGAGCAGCAGGGCCAAGAGCAGGACTGATCCGCAGTAGAAGACCGCGATGCGGGCAATCACCGAGTTGATCGCCCGCGGCATGACTTTCTCTGGGTCCGCGGTTTCCCCGGCCGCAGTGCCGACCAATTCGACTGCGGCGTAGGCGAATATCACCCCAGAGGTGACGAGCACTAACGGCAGCAGGCCGGTCGGCAGGAATCCACCATGGTTGGTCCACAGGCTGGGCCCGGTGGTCTGGCCTTGGATCTTGAAGCGGCCGGCCAGAAAGACGATGCCGACAACCAGAAAAGTAATCAAGGCCAGCACTTTGATCAGCGCGGCCCAGAACTCGAACTCTCCGAAGGCCTTCACCGAGATCAGGTTCACCGACACCACGGCCACCAGGGCGATGAGTGCGAGTGCCCATTGTGGGACGGCCTGGAACGCGGTCCAGTAGTGGAAGTAGCTCGCGATCGCGGTGCTGTCCACGATCGCCGCCATTGCCCAGTTCAGGAAGTACATCCAGCCCGCGACGAAAGCTGCTTTTTCGCCGAAGAATTCGCGGGCGTAAGAGACGAACGAGCCCGATGCCGGGCGATGCAGCACCAGTTCGCCGAGAGCACGCAAGATCAGGAAGACGAAGGCGCCGCAGATTCCGTAAACCAGGAACAAACCGGGCCCCGCGGACGCCAGCCGTGCTCCGGCGCCCATGAACAACCCGGTTCCGATCGCGCCGCCGATCGCGATCATCTGCATCTGGCGATTGCTGAGGTCGTGGTGATAGCCGGCGTCTTCGCGGGCGAACGCGGCATTTCCGTCCGCGGCAGGCTCGGGGGTGCTGGGCGGCGGAGGCATCGATTTCCTATCGTCGTGGGGCAACGCTGCGGCGCTGGGCACGACCGCTTAGGGGCTGGTTGGCGAAACTATCCCACGGTGTGATGTCCGCCTCAACAGATGGGGAACAAACTCTGGGGTGACCTCGTTGAGCCCTGTGACAACATTGAGTGACACAGACTCAACCCTGGCTTGACAACGGTCTACCGTTGAAGGCAATGTTGAGCGAGGTTCACTCAGCAGCGTAGTGCATACGAAGCTCGATTATCAGGGAGGATTAACTATGGCTCGTGCGGTCGGTATCGACCTCGGGACCACCAACTCCGTCGTCGCAGTACTCGAGGGTGGCGACCCAGTCGTCGTCGCAAACTCCGAGGGTGCAAGGACGACTCCATCCGTCGTGGCGTTCGCGCGCAACGGCGAGGTGCTGGTCGGCCAGCCCGCCAAAAACCAGGCGGTGACCAACGTCGATCGCACCATTCGCTCGGTCAAGCGCCACATCGGCACCGACTGGTCGGTGGAGATCGACGGAAAGAACTACACGGCGCAGGAGATCAGCGCTCGCGTTCTGCAGAAGCTGAAGCGCGACGCCGAGAGCTACCTGGGCGAGGACATCGCCGACGCGGTGATCACCGTGCCCGCCTACTTCAACGACGCCCAGCGTCAGGCGACCAAAGAGGCCGGCCAGATCGCCGGTCTGAACGTGCTCCGGATCGTCAACGAGCCGACCGCGGCCGCCCTGGCCTACGGCTTGGACAAGGGCGAGAAGGAACAGACCATCCTGGTTTTCGACCTCGGTGGTGGCACGTTCGACGTGTCGCTGCTGGAGATCGGTGACGGCGTGGTCGAGGTCCGCGCGACTTCCGGTGACAACCACCTCGGTGGTGACGACTGGGACGACCGGATCGTCACCTGGCTGGTGGACAAGTTCAAGAGCAGCGCGGGCATCGACCTGACCAAGGACAAGATGGCCATGCAGCGGCTGCGCGAAGCGGCCGAGAAGGCCAAGATCGAGCTGTCCAGCTCGCAGAGCACCTCGATCAACTTGCCCTACATCACCGTTGACGCGGACAAGAACCCGCTGTTCCTCGACGAGCAGTTGACCCGGGCCGAATTCCAGAAGATCACCCAGGATCTACTCGACCGCACGCGGCAGCCGTTCCAGTCGGTGATCAAAGACGCCGGCATCGCGGTCTCAGAAATCGATCACGTTGTGCTGGTGGGTGGTTCCACCCGGATGCCTGCGGTGACCGAGCTGGTCAAGGAAATGACCGGCGGCCAGGAGCCCAACAAGGGTGTCAACCCCGACGAGGTTGTCGCCGTGGGTGCCGCGCTGCAGGCCGGTGTGCTCAAGGGTGAGGTGAAAGACGTTCTGCTGCTTGACGTCACACCGCTGAGCCTTGGTATCGAAACCAAGGGTGGCGTGATGACCAAGCTGATCGAGCGCAACACCACGATCCCGACCAAGCGGTCGGAGACCTTCACCACAGCCGACGACAACCAGCCGTCGGTGCAGATCCAGGTCTTCCAGGGTGAGCGTGAAATCGCTTCGCACAACAAGCTGCTCGGCTCCTTCGAGCTGACTGGTATCCCGCCGGCCCCGCGCGGAGTCCCGCAGATCGAGGTCACCTTCGACATCGACGCCAACGGCATCGTGCATGTCACGGCCAAGGACAAGGGCACCGGCAAGGAGAACACGATCAAGATCCAGGAGGGCTCCGGCCTTTCCAAGGAGGAGATCGACCGGATGATCAAGGACGCCGAGGCGCACGCGGACGAAGACCGCAAGCGTCGAGAAGAGGCGGACGTCCGCAACCAGGCCGAGACGCTGGTTTACCAGACGGAGAAGTTCGTCGCTGAACAGAGGGGCGCAGCGTCCGAGCCCGGCGGTTCCAAGGTTCCCGAGGACACGCTGAATAAGGTGGATGCCGCAGTGGCAGAAGCCAAGACGGCGTTGGAGGGCACCGACATCGGTGCCATCAAGACCGCCATGGAGAAGCTCGGCCAAGAGTCGCAGGCTCTCGGTCAGGCCATCTACGAGGCCACCCAGTCCGAGCAGCCCGCCGGCGGCGGCGAGCCCGGTGCGGGCGGTGCCGACGATGTTGTCGACGCGGAGGTGGTCGACGACGACCATGAGGGCCAGTGACCGACGGCAATCCAGAAGAACCGTTGGTCGTCACCGACAAGCGGCGCATCGATCCTGAGACCGGCGAAGTACGTCACGTAGCTTCGGGTGCCGTCCCTTCGGGGGCGGCGCCGGCGGGCCACAGCGCAGCCAGCGACGAGAAGATCGCCGAGCTGACCGCTGACCTACAGCGGGTGCAGGCCGACTTCGCCAACTACCGTAAGCGGGCACTGCGTGACCAGGAGGCTAGCGCCGAGCGGGCAAAAGCCGCTGTGGTGAACCAATTGCTGGGCGTGCTGGACGATCTCGAGCGGGCACGTAGTCACGGAGATCTGGAGTCCAGCCCGCTGAAGTCGGTCGCCGACAAACTGGTCGGTGCGCTGACCGGTCTTGGGTTGACGGCTTTCGGCGCCGAGGGCGATGACTTCGACCCGGCGCTGCACGAGGCCGTGCAACACGAAGGCGACGGCGGCGAGGGCTCCAAGCCGGTCATCGGCAACGTGATGCGGCAGGGCTACAAACTCGGCGAGCAGGTGCTGCGGCACGCGCTCGTGGGAGTCGTGGACACCGTCGCGGACAACTCTGGGCCCGCCGACACAGGCGATAACGAAGCGAACGAGGGTGAGCAGCACGCAGAATCAGAACCGTCGGGAAAGTAGCGACGGCAGGACTCTAGGCAGGCGGAGGAGGTGACGCGCTATGGCTCAACGTGAATGGGTCGAAAAGGACTTCTACAAAGAGCTGGGCGTCTCCTCTGACGCCAGCGCCAAAGAAATCAAGACGGCGTACCGCAAGTTGGCATCCGACTTGCATCCGGACAAAAACCCGGACGGGGCCGAACAGTTCAAGGCGGTCTCCGAGGCATACAGCGTGTTGTCCGACGAGGCCAAGCGGAAGGAGTACGACGAGACCCGTCGGCTCTTTGCCGGCGGCGGATTCGGTCGTCGATTCAACGGCGGCGGTGGCGGCGGCGATTTCGCCGGTGGTTTCGGCGGTGACGGCGCTGATTTCAACCTCAACGACTTGTTCGACGCGGCCGGGCGCAGCGGCGGCAACAACATCGGCGACTTGTTCGGCGGACTGTTCGGCCGCGGAGCTCAGCCTCGACCGAGCCGGCCGCGCCGCGGCAACGACTTGGAGACCGAGACCGAGCTGGACTTCTTGGAAGCCACCAAGGGTGTGGCGATGCCGCTGCGGCTGACCAGTCCGGCGCCGTGCACCAACTGTCACGGCAGTGGTGCCCGGCCGGGCACCAGCCCCAAGGTCTGCCCGACCTGCAACGGCTCGGGCGTAATCAACCGCAACCAAGGCGCTTTCGGCTTCTCCGAGCCGTGCACCGACTGCCGGGGCAGCGGGTCGATCATCGAGCACCCCTGCGACGAGTGCAAGGGAACCGGTGTCACCACCCGCGGCCGCACCATCAACGTCCGAATTCCGCCCGGTGTGGAAGACGGGCAGCGGATCCGGTTGGCCGGGCAAGGCGAAGCCGGGTTGCGTGGCGCGCCGTCGGGAGACCTGTACGTCACCGTGCATGTGCGGCCCGACAAGGTGTTCTCCCGTGACGGCGACGACCTCACCGTCACCGTGCCGGTCGCATTCAGCGAATTAGCTTTAGGAACAACGCTTTCCGTGCCGACACTGGACGGTAAGGTCGGTGTCCGGGTGCCCAAGGGGACGACGGATGGTCGCATCCTGCGGGTACGTGGGCGCGGAGTGCCGAAGCGTTCCGGCGGGCAGGGCGACCTCCTGGTCACTGTCAAAGTGGCGGTCCCGCCCAATCTGGAGGGCGCTGCCAAGGAGGCGCTCGAGGCCTACGCGGTCGCCGAGCGGTCCAGTGGTTTCGATCCTCGTGCCGGTTGGGCGGGTAATCGCTGATGGCCAAGAGCGCAGGAGAATCCAGCGCGCGAACGTTTCTGATCTCGGTGGCAGCCGAGCTGGCCGGTATGCACGCGCAGACGCTGCGCACCTATGACCGGCTCGGCCTGGTCAGCCCCAGCCGCAGTTCCGGCGGCGGCCGGCGATATTCGCAGCACGATGTGGATCTGCTCCGCGAGGTACAGCGGCTGTCTCAGGACGAAGGCGTCAATCTGGCTGGCATCAAACGGATTATCGAGTTAACCAATCAGGTCGAGGCGCTGCATTCGCGGATGAAAGAGATGGCTGCCGAGATCGAGGCGCTGCGGGCCAACCAGCGGCGCGACCTCGTGGTCGTGCCGAAGAGCACCGCCGTGGTGGTCTGGAAGCCGCGCCGTTAGACGCCGCGGATCGCCGCGAGACAGAAGCCAGGGCAGGTGCCGTCGCCTATTCACGACCCTGATCTCTGTTTCGCGCGTCTATGTCAGACCCGGATCGAGAACTGAGCGATGCCCCAGTCGCCGGGCTGCGCTGATCGGTAGCCGCCGCGGCGCAACGCATCCGTCGGAGCCGTCGTCGGCTCGAAGCACACGACGTTCTCGCCGGGCGGGGCGAAGATCTGCGCTGCCGGATAACCCTTTTCGAAGTGGACTTCGATCCGACGGCCACCGCCCGACGCCGCGAACGCCGAGCCTTCGGAAACCTGGTCGTATCCGTCGTCAAAAGTCCTGTCGCCCAACGCTTCACTGAGCGCCGGCTGGACAACCGCCTCCCCGGTGGGCAGTCCTTTGTCGTCGAGCGTCAGGTGGCGCATCGTCGGAGTTTCGATCACCCACTGATCGCGCGGCACGTCCGGCAGCTGCAGGTACGGGTGGAATCCAAAGCACAACGGCACTGCGTCTTTACCGGTCGGGGTCACGGCTACGCGCAACCGCAAGGTCCGCTCGAACAGCGTGATGGTCAGCGCCAGCCGATGCGGAAACGGGAAGCTGGCCAGCAGCTCCTCATCCGAGGTGAAGTCCACCTCGCCGGTGAGCTCGTGCCCGGACTCGTGGGTCACCCGCCAGTTGGGAAAGGCGGCGAGCACGCCGTGGATCGGCAAGCCGTTCGGATCGGTCCGCACCCCGTACTCGCCGTCGGTCAGCGTGACCGTTGTGCCTTCGGCTTCATATGTGTTGGCGCCCAGCCGATTTGCCCACGGATACAGCAGGGGTATACCCATCGTTTTACCGTTGGCCACATAGGCGTCCAGTCCGCGGCGTTGTCCGAGCAGCTCGGCGCCCGAGTCGGTCAGCGAGATGCCGATCATGCCGGCCTCCGGCACGAACTGGGCCTCTACCGGTGATGCCGGGTCGCTCAGCGTGACGGTGCGCACCCGATGAGCCTATGCGATCAGCGGGACAACGGGTCGTGATGGATTCGCTCCGGCGGCGCACCTTTGGCGATCAGCGTGTCCTTGGTGGTGCGGACCATACCCGGTCCGCCGCAGATCAGGATCTGGCGGTCGCCCCAGTTGCCGTATCGGGTGACGACGTCCATCAGTTTGCCGGTCTGGCGGACGTGCAGGCCGCGCGGCGGCGTCACGTCGGGGTAGTCGGCGGCCCACGCGGGATCGCCTTTGAGTTCGGAGACCGGAGTCACCGACAGCCACGGGTTGCTCGAGGCGATCTGCCACAAGGTCGGCAGGTCGTAGAGCTCGCATGGGTAGCGGGCGCCGAAGAACAGGTGGACGCGCGGGTTGTCGCCCCAGCGGGCGAGGTCCATGACGATCGAGCGCAGCGGCGCAAGCCCGGTGCTGCCCGCCACCATCAGCACGTCGCTCCCGTCGCGGTCGACCTGCAGGGCGCCGTGCGGGCTGGACAGCCGCCACCGGTCACCCGCCCGGGTCTCGTTGACGATGGCGTTGCTGACCAGCCCACCCGAGACCACCCGGACGTGAAACTCGACGGCGCCGGTCTCGTCCGGCGGAATGGCCGGCGTCATGTATCGCCACCGCCGCGGGCATTGCGGCACAGTGACATTGACGTACTGGCCGGCGTGACAGGGCATGGGATTGTCCAATTGCAACCGGACGACGGCCAGGTCGCGGGAGACCCGGAGATGCTCGACCACCGTGCCGTCCCACCAGGCCGGCCCATCTTCCGCCTCGGCGGCCCCGCTCATCACCCCGGTGATCAGGTTCAGCGATTGCCGGGCGGCGGCGTCGACGGCGTCGGTCCACCCGTCGGCGAGCGCGTCGTGCAGGGTGGCGTACAACGCTTGCCCCAGCGTCTCGTAGTGCTCGGGCAGCACCCCGTACTTGCGGTGGTCGCGACCCAGCTGGGCCAAAAACGCCACCGGCTCTTCGGACCGCTGAGCGACCAGTTCGCCGTACAGCCATTTCAGCGCTTGGGCGAAGGCGGCCCGCTGGGCGGCCATGTCGGGCGGGAACAGATCGCGCGGGGAGGCGTCGAAGGAGAACCAGCGAGTGTAGAACCGGCCGATGAGCCCGTTGGCGTCGTCAGGATCCACGGCGGCATGCAACACCGCCAGTGCATCCCGGTCGTTGAGGCTCACGGCCGCCGAGTTTAGGCGTGGTGCAGCAGCGGATGGATGCCGTTGTAGACCACCATCGCACCGATCAGCACGAGGATGGCTGCCAGCAACATGGCGTTGTTCTTTTCCATCCACTCCTTGAGCCGCGCCATCGAATTGTCGAGGCGATGACCGGCAGCGGCGTAGGCGAGGACGGGAATTGCCACCGACGATGCAGCGGCGACGACGAAGATCACCGCAGCCGTCCACTCGTCGGCGACCGAGAGCCCGTCACTGCCGATGGCCAAACCGGCCAGCGCGCACATGATCAACACCTCGAGCCTGACTACCACCAGCACCAGCCCGGTGATCGCCGCGCGGCGGGGCGTCATGGTTTCAAAGGCACGCATCCACTTCGGCGATTCGGAGTGACCTTCCCGGGACAGCCAGCGGTAGACCCCGAACGCGATCAGCGCCAGGCCGAGGACGATGCGCAGCCACGACGCCCAGGTCGGTGGCGACTTACGTAGCCCGTCCAGCGCGTCCGACGACGAGGCGAAGACCGCGGTCAGCGCGGACAGACCCAGTACCCAGCTGCCGAGGAACGCGAGCCCCGTCGGCCGCGGTCTGGGCGTCTGCAGCACCAGCACCGCCGGAATGATCGACAGCGGCGAGATCGAGATGACCAATGCCAGCGGAATGAGCGTGGTCAGCACTGAGCCCAAACTTGCGGTCACCGGCTGATCTTCGCATCGACGGCCGGCCTGCGTTGAGGGGATGCACCCTCTTGACAGGTAGGAAAAATGGGTCTGGCGAGCGCTGACCACGCCGGAGTTGATGGCGCGATGGCTGATGGAGCCCACTGGGTTCGCTCCGGTGGTCGGGACGCGTTTCACCTTCCGGACCCAACCCATGCCCGCGGCGGACTTCTCCGGGGAGATCGCGTGCGAGGTGATCGAGGTGGTGGACGGCCAGCGACTGACCGTCAGCTGGACCGATGCCCACACTGGGCGGCCCGCTGGCTGGCTGGTGTCATGGACACTGCACACAGAAGGCAGCGGCACGCGAGTTATTCTGCGGCACAGTGGTTTTGATCCTGACGACGAAGGCCAGCGGGGTGCGCGGACCGTCATGGGCAAGGTCTGGATCCGGACCCTCGGCCAGCTCGGATCAGCACTCGACGGCTAGCGCGTCCGACGCAGTACCCAGGCCGGAACCCAATGCGCGACGGTCTTGCGCTTGGACCCGTAGGCGATCGGATAGCTCACCAACCCCCACCAGTCGCCCTGCTCGCAGATGCCCCAACAGCTCAGCTGACCTTCGACGACCTTGTGCAGCTGCAAACCGTTCGGGTGATACCGACCGCGGCGATGCGGCTCGCGGGGAAACAGCACGGTCAGATCGATCAGCACCCTGATGGGCGGCCGCACCACCCGAAACGGGTTGCGCACCGGCTGACCGTTGTATCCGATCGATGCGAGGTCACCCACCGATCGATCATACGTTCGAATCAGAGCTCAGGTTGAGGGTCCGGCGTTTCAGGCGCGGCATTGAAGCGTGCGGAGAGGCTGACCAGGTCGCCCTCGGCGAACGTGGGATCGCCGGACGCGCGGCTGTAAGCACGAAACTGCGTTTTGCTGGTGTGCAGCGCGTAGTCGGGTTTGGCGACGATGAGGTCGACCAGCGCCTGTGTTGCGTCGTCGAGCTCGTCGGCTTCTGCCAATCGGTGGACGAGCGACATCTGGTGCGCGGTCTGGGCGTCGATCCGGTCGGCGAGCAGCACGATCTCGCGTGCTCGCGCGGCACCGACCTCGGCGATCAGTCGAGGTATCGTGCCCCAGGTCATCGGCACACCGAGGTCGACCTCGGGCAGCCTGAACACGGTGCCGGTGGCGGCGATGCGGAAATCGCAGGCTAGCGCAAGCGCGAATCCGCCGCCGACCACATGTCCGTGCAGCCGCGCGATCGTCACCACTTCGCAATCGGCGATCGCCTGGCAGGCGCGGTACCCGATCTGTGAGTGGTAGCGGCGTTCCCGGCCGCTGGTGCCCGCGAATCCGGGTGGTCTGCGGAGATCGGCGCCAGCGCAGAACGCGCGGCCACGCCCGCCGAGAACAACCGCCTTCAGATCGAACCGCTGCTGAAGCCGGGTGTACAGATCCGTCACCTCCAGCAGCGCGTCGTCGTCGAGGGAGTTGAGCGAGTCGGGGCGGTTGAGTTCGACCCGCAGTATCGGCCCGTCCTCGTTGATCGCCAGCATTCGATACCACCTTTCGCCGATGCGTTCGTGCGGTCGGCGGCGAGCTGTAACACAGCAACGTCACCCGACCTCAGTCTGGCGGAAATCCGTCAAAATTCGTTAGAGTTGAGCGGAACAGACTCAACCTTGACGGCGTTGAACAACGCGACAAGCATTTTTAGCGGGCCCATAGGTCCGTCATGACTGAGAAACGGAGGTGTCGTGGACTCTTTCAACCCGACAACCAAGACGCAGGCGGTGCTGACATCGGCGCTGCAGGCGGCCAGTGCCGCCGGCAACCCCGAGATCAGGCCGGCTCACCTGCTGCTCGCCCTGCTTACGCAGAACGACGGGATCGCCGCGCCGCTGTTGGAGGCTGTCGGCGTCGAGCCCGCCACCGTCCGCGCCGAAGCGCAACGCATCCTGGACCGGCTGCCGCAAGCCAGCGGTGCCAACTCGCAACCGCAGCTGTCACGCGAATCGCTGGCAGCCATCACCACCGCGCAGCAGTTGGCCACCGAGATGGACGACGAGTACGTCTCCACCGAGCACCTGATGGTGGGCCTGGCCACCGGCGACTCTGAGGTCGCCAAACTGCTTACCGGTCACGGCGCATCGCCGCAGGCGTTGCGCGAGGCGTTCGTGAAGGTCCGCGGCAGCGCCCGGGTCACCAACCCCGACCCCGAGGCCACCTATCAGGCGCTGGAGAAGTACTCCACCGACCTGACCGAGCGCGCCCGGGAAGGCAAGCTCGACCCAGTCATCGGACGGGACAACGAGATTCGTCGCGTCGTCCAGGTGCTGAGCCGCCGCACCAAGAACAACCCGGTGCTGATCGGTGAGCCCGGTGTCGGCAAGACCGCGATCGTGGAGGGCCTGGCCCAGCGCATCGTCGACGGCGATGTCCCCGAAAGCCTGCGTGACAAGACGGTCGTCTCGCTCGACCTGGGTTCGATGGTCGCGGGCGCCAAATACCGCGGCGAATTCGAGGAACGGCTCAAGGCTGTTCTCGACGACATCAAGAACTCCGCCGGGCAGATCATCACGTTCATCGACGAGCTGCACACCATCGTCGGCGCCGGTGCGTCCGGCGAAGGTGCGATGGACGCCGGAAACATGATCAAGCCGATGCTGGCCCGCGGCGAACTGCGACTGGTCGGGGCCACCACGCTCGACGAGTACCGCAAGTACATCGAAAAGGACGCCGCATTGGAGCGGCGCTTCCAGCAGGTGTTTGTCGGCGAGCCGTCGGTGGAGGACACCGTCGGCATCCTGCGCGGGTTGAAGGACCGCTACGAGGTGCACCACGGCGTGCGCATCACCGACTCCGCGCTGGTCGCGGCCGCGACGCTGTCCGACCGCTACATCACCGCCCGCTTCCTGCCGGACAAGGCGATCGACCTGGTCGACGAGGCGGCGAGCCGGCTGAAGATGGAGATCGACTCGCGGCCCGTCGAGGTCGACGAGGTAGAGCGCTTGGTGCGTCGACTCGAGATCGAAGAGATGGCGCTGGCCAAGGAAGAAGATGCGGCGTCCAAAGACCGGCTGGAAAAGCTGCGCTCCGAGCTGGCTGACCAAAAGGAGAAGCTGGCCGAGCTGACCACCCGGTGGCAGAACGAGAAGAACGCCATCGACGTCGTCCGCGAACTCAAGGAACAGCTGGACACCTTGCGCGGCGAATCCGAGCGCGCCGAGCGGGACGGCGATTTGGCCAAGGCCGCCGAACTGCGCTACGGGCGCATCCCGGAAGTCGAGAAGAAGCTCGACGCCATCGATACGACCGCTCGAGCTCACGAATCTCAAATGCTCAAGGAAGAGGTCGGCCCCGACGACATCGCCGATGTGGTGTCGGCATGGACGGGCATCCCGGCCGGACGGCTGCTGGAAGGCGAGACCGCCAAGCTGCTGCGGATGGAAGACGAGCTGGGCAAGCGTGTCGTCGGGCAGCGCAAGGCCGTCGCGGCGGTGTCGGATGCGGTGCGCCGCACCCGGGCCGGGGTCGCCGACCCCAACCGGCCGACCGGTTCGTTCCTGTTCCTCGGGCCCACCGGTGTCGGTAAGACCGAGCTGGCCAAGGCGCTGGCCGACTTCCTGTTCGACGACGAGCGGGCCATGGTCCGCATCGACATGAGCGAGTACGGCGAGAAGCACTCGGTGGCCCGCCTGGTCGGTGCGCCTCCTGGCTACGTCGGCTACGACCAGGGCGGTCAGCTGACCGAGGCGGTTCGCCGCCGGCCCTACACCGTCGTGTTGTTCGACGAGGTGGAAAAGGCCCACCCGGATGTTTTCGACGTGCTGCTGCAGGTTCTCGACGAGGGCCGGCTGACCGACGGGCAGGGCCGCACGGTCGACTTCCGCAGCACCATCCTGATCCTGACGTCCAACCTGGGGTCGGGCGGCACGGAGGAGCAGGTGATGGCCGCGGTGCGCTCGGCGTTCAAGCCCGAGTTCATCAACCGTCTCGACGACGTGCTGATCTTCGAGGGCCTTCAGCCCGACGAACTGGTCCGCATCGTCGACATCCAGCTCGAGCAGCTGGCCAAGCGGTTGGCCCAACGACGGCTGCAGCTGGAGGTGTCGCTGCCGGCCAAGGAGTGGCTGTCCAAGCGCGGGTTCGACCCGGTCTACGGCGCCCGTCCGCTGCGGCGGCTGGTGCAGCAGGCCATCGGTGACCAGCTGGCGAAGATGCTACTGGCGGGTGACGTGCAGGACGGCGACGTGGTGCCGGTCAACGTCAGCGCCGACGGCGACTCGCTGGTGCTGGGCTAAGACTCGCCCAAAGAATCGCGCTCGCGAATCTTTCGCGGGCGCGATTCTCTGCTCTGCCAGCATGGGCCCGACAATTGCAATCCAGGCGATAGGTGGGGTGCACGCGAGACAACAATTGTTCAATCTCATTCCATCAAAGTCATCCCGAGACCTACGCTTATTGCCGTGACGCAAATCCTGTTGCGGGCTGTTGTACTTCTGGGATCGTGGGCAGCCGGACTGCTATTGGCGGTGCGGGTTGTTCCCGGCGTTTCGTTGTCGTTGCCCGGGTTCGTCGTCGCCATTGTGGCGTTCTCGGTGGCGCAGGCGATCCTGTCGCTATCGATCTTGAAGTTGCCGCACGCGTACGCGTCGCTGCTGTTGGGCGGCAGCGGCCTGGCCTTGACCATCGGCGCGCTGAGTCTCGCTTCACTATCGACTCACGGGCTCACCATCCGCGGCTTTGCATCATGGGTAGCCACAACGCTTGTGGTGTGGCTCGTGACAACGGTCGGGGCGATTTCGTTGCCCGAGTTGTTCGCCCGCGATGAGGCCAGCGCGAGCTGAGCAAATCAAGGCGAACGTACCCCAAAGTTATGCGATTGCGGCTGTCGGCCGGCGCCGAATTCGGTATCGGGGAGTCTGCCGGGTGAGTAATATTTGTTCATCTCGTCCGTCCACGGAGGGAGGCATGGTGGGAGACACGCATCACGATCCGACAGACCATTCCCGGACCACTCAACCACACGCGGGAATCGTGATGAAGGACAACTTCTTCTGGCCCGGCTTCGTTCTGCTGGCCGTGGCGGTGTCCGGGATGATCAGCACGGTGGCAGCAGCCGCCTACCGACATTACGAGTGGCTGGCCACGACAGTGCTCGTCGCCGTGCTCGGAACAATCGCCGGAGCGCTGTGGTTCGTCGTGGAATTTCGCCGGGTGTCCCGCATCGAAGAGCAGTACGCCGCGCACCCCGAGAACTCGCCGGGCAAGCTAGCCATTTGACGCCTAAGCAGGTGCGCGCTGGGTCAGCCAGGTATGGCGTCGTCCGCGAAGTACGGGGCGTGGGCCGCCGCTGACCCCCGCCCGCGTCGTCGCCGCGGGGGAGTCTTGGTCCGGCTCCTCCGCGGGCGTCGCCGAACGGGTAGCAAACTTTAATTCGGTTGTGACCTGCTGGCATTCTCGCTTGGGGGTCAAGAGCAGCTAGGCTACGTGGCGATGGTTCCCCTCTGGTTTACGCTCTCCGCGCTCTGCTTCGTCGGCGCGGCGGTGTTGCTGTACGTCGACATCGACCGCCGCCGCGGCCGAGGCCGGCGCCGCAAGTCGTGGGCACGTTCGCACGGATTCGATTACGAGCAGGAATCCACCGAGATCCTCAAGCGCTGGAAGCGCGGCGTGATGTCGACCGTCGGCAGCAGTATCCCGGCGCGCAACGTCGTGCTCGGCCAGATCCGCGGCGAGGCGGTCTTCATCTTCGACCTCGAAGAAGTCGCGACCGTGATCGCCCTGCACCGCAAGGTCGGCACCAACGTCGTCGTCGACGTGCGGCTCAAGGGCCTCAAAGAGCCTCGCGAGAACGACATTTGGCTGCTCGGCGCGATCGGGCCGCGGATGGTGTACTCCACCAACCTGGACGCCGCCCGTCGCGCATGCGACCGCCGGATGGTCACCTTCGCGCACACCGCGCCCGACTGCGCCGAGATCATGTGGAACGAGCAGAACTGGACGCTGGTCAGCATGCCGATCGGCAGCACCCGCGCCCAGTGGGACGAAGGCCTGCGCACGGTGCGCCAGTTCAACGACCTGCTGCGGGTGCTGCCGCCGGTGCCGCAGTCGACGCCGACAACCGATGCGCCGCAAGCCTCAGCACGCCGCAAGGCGGCCCCCAGCCGTCCGCTGGCCCCCGCTGGTCGCAGCGAGACTCCGCAGCGCCACGCCGAAACCCCCACCCGCGAATCCGGTTCCACGACTCGCGCCGCGACTCCGCCGCCCGCCCGTCAAGAGCCGGGCCACCGCCCGCCGACCGGCCGGAACGGTCACCAGGCCTCACATCACCAACGCTGAGTCAGAGCCGTACCAACGCTAAGTACACTGACGCCGTGCCTCGCCGCGTCGCCCTGATCACCGGGCCCACCTCCGGAATCGGCGAGGGTTTCGCTCGCCGCTACGCCGCCGACGGCTACGACGTCGTCCTGGTGTCCCGCGACGCCGACCGGCTCAATCAACTGGCCGCCGAACTGTCCAACGAGGGCGGCTGCAACGTCGAAGTGCTTCCGGCCGATCTCGCCGACGCCGCCGGCCGGGACAAGGTGGCCGAGCGGTTGGGCTCCGGTGGTATCGATGTACTGGTGAACAATGCCGGCTTCGGCACATCCGGCGAATTCTGGACCGCTGACCCCTCGATGCTGCAGCAGCAGCTCGACGTCAATGTCACCGCGATCATGCAACTGACCCGGGCCGCACTGCCGGCAATGATCGACAGGGCCGACGGCACGGTCATCAACGTCTCGAGTGTGGCCGGCCTGCTGTCCGGTCGCGGATCGACTTACTCGGCCTCGAAGGCGTACGTCGTGTCGTTCACCGAAGGTCTGGCCGTTGGACTGCGTGGCACCGGCGTCGGGATACACGTCGTGTGCCCGGGCTACGTGCACACCGAATTCCACGACCGGGCCGGCATCGACATGACATCCCTGCCGTCGTTCATGTGGCTCGAGGTCGACGACGTGGTCCGGGAGACCCTCGCCGAGGTGGCCCGCGGCAACACGCTGATCATCCCCGGGCTGCAATACAAAGCGATCACCACCGTTACCCGGATGGTGCCGCGAACACTGTCACGCGCCGTCACAAGTGTCTTTGGTCGGGGCCGTGGGCGCACCTGAGCTCGCCGAATTGGCCGCCCTGGTCAGCCAATTGGCGGTCGTGCACGGGCGGGTCACGCTGTCGTCGGGTAAGGAAGCCGACTACTACGTCGACCTGCGCCGGGCTACCCTGCACCATCGGGCCGCCCCGCTGATCGGCCGGCTGGTCCGCGAGCTGACCGCGGACTGGGATTACGCCGCGGTCGGCGGCCTCACCCTGGGCGCCGACCCCGTCGCCACCGCCGTCATGCACGCACCTGGCCGCCCGATCGACGCTTACGTCGTGCGGAAATCAGTGAAAACCCATGGCATGCAACGCCTTGTCGAAGGACCGGACATCGCCGGCCAGCGGGTGCTGGTCGTCGAGGACACCAGCACCACCGGTGGGTCGGCGCTGACCGCGGTGCGGGCGGTGCTGGAAGCCGGCGCGGAGGTCGTCGGCGTGGCGACCGTCGTCGACCGGGCCACGGGTGCTGCCGAAGCCATTGAGGCCGAGGGTTTTCCGTACCGCAGCGTGCTGGGGTTGGCGGACCTCGGGCTGAGTTAGTCACCGTGCGCACTGTCATCGCGATGATCGCGGCGTTCGCGCTGATCTGCGCTTGTTCGAATCCGGCTGCCCGGCAACAGGTTTACGGCGCCGGAACCGCGCGGCTCGGTGAATCGCTGGCGGTGCTGGGCTGGAACACGTCGGTATCGAACCTGCGTTGGCAAGACGACTACGTGCTCGTCGACGTCGATGCGGCGCCGACCGACCCGGCCAAACCGCATTCCGACCCGAACGCCGCGGTCGCCTATGCGGCGGCGTTCCCGGTCGGCGTGCTGCCGACCAACGAAAGCGACACCGGGCTGCTCGTCAGGACCACCAGTGTGGCCGCCTGGCGGGCCGACGGGTCTCAGCTCAGCCAGGCATCGCTCGGCGACCCGGCTGCGTTCAACGGCAGCGGCTACATGCTGCTCGGCCTGCAGGTCGACACCATCGCGGCCAAGTATCGCGACGACTCCACCGCCCGGGGCGGGCCGATGATGCTGCTCGCCTCACCGACTCTGCCACCGCCGGGCCTGAACCCCGCCTGCACGACCTACGGGGCGTCGGTACTGGTCCTGCCCGAGGCGTCGCTGGACTCGGTGCACCTCAACGCATCGCTGTGCACCCAGGGCGATCTCAACGCCGCGCTGCTGTACGCGACGGTCTCGATCGTGGGCACCCACGCCGCGGTGTGGACCATGCGGTGACCGAGCCCGGGCCCACGGAATGGGCGCTGCCGTCAACCGGTGGCGTCGGCCCCTGGGAGGGCCCGCTACCCGACGATCCGCGGTATGACCCTGAGTTGCTGCGCGACGGCGACACCCGCAACGTTGTCGACGCCTACCGATACTGGACGCGGGAGGCGATCGTCGCCGACATAGACAAACGCCGTCACGCGCTCCATGTCGCGATCGAGAACTTCGGCCAGGACGCCAACATCGGCGGAGTGGTGCGCGCCGCCAACGCGTTCGCCGTGGACACCGTGCACATCGTCGGCCGGCGCCGGTGGAATCGTCGCGGCGCCATGGTCACTGACCGCTACCAGCGTCTGCAGCATCACGACGACACCGCCGCGTTGCTGCGCTGCGCCGCGGACGCGGGCCTGACGGTGGTCGCTGTCGACATCGTGCCGGGTGCCGCGCGGCTGGAGCGGACCACACTGCCGCGGAACTGCCTGCTGCTGTTCGGTCAGGAAGGCCCCGGCATCAGCGACGACGCCCGTGACGGTGCCGCGCTGACCGTCTCCATCGCCCAGTTCGGGTCGACGCGCAGCATCAACGTCGCCGTCGCGGCGGGCATCGCGATGCACACCTGGATCAGCCAACACGCCGAACTCGGCCAGGCCTGGTAGGGCAGGATCACCAGATATGGATCAGGTATGGGTCAACCGGGCGGTCAGCGCGGAGGCCGCTGTTGCTGGTCGGCATCTGAAAAAGCTGTGGGCGCTGCCCGGGACTCAACTCGGCGTAGTGGCGTGGCCACCCACGCGGCGCGACAAATGGTTCGGCGGCTGGCACTACTGGTGGCAGGCGCACCTGCTGGACTGCCTGGTCGACGCCGAGCAGCGCGACCCGCAGCCCGAACGGCGCATCAAGATCCAACGGCAGATCCGCGCGCACCGACTGCGTAACAACGGATCCTGGGTCAACAACTACTACGACGACATGGCCTGGCTGGCGCTGTCGCTGGAGCGGGCGTCGCGGATCGCGGACGTCGACCGCGGGCGCGCGCTGCGCAAGCTCAACGACCAACTGGTCAACGCGTGGGTCCCCGAGGACGGCGGCGGAATCCCGTGGCGCAAGCAGGACCAGTTCTTCAACGCCCCGGCCAACGGCCCGGCGGGGCTGTTCCTGGCCCGTTACGGCGACCGGCTGCGGCGCGCCCAGCAGATGGCGGACTGGATCGACGAGACCCTGATCGACCCCGAGTCGCACCTGGTGTTCGACGGCATCAAGGCCGGCTCGCTGGTCCGCGCGCAGTACACCTACTGCCAGGGAGTGGTGCTCGGCCTGGAGACCGAGTTGGCCGCGCGCACGCACGACGAGCGGCACGCGCCGCGGGTGCATCGCCTGGTCGCCGCGGTCGACCAGCACATGGCGGCCGGCGGGGTGCTGCGCGGCACCGGCGGCGGCGACGGTGGGCTGTTCTCCGGCATCACCGCCCGCTACCTGGCGTTCGTCGCCACCGGCCTGCCCGGCGATTCGGCCGCCGATGTCACCGCCCGCGAGACCGCCCGCGAGCTGGTGCTGTCGTCGGCGCAGGCCGCCTGGGACAACCGCCAGTCGGTGGAAGGACTGCCACTGTTCGGCCCGTCCTGGGATGAGACCGCTGAGTTGCCGACGGCCGGTGGGCAGCAGGCGCAGTTCGTCGCCGGCGCCGTCACCGCATCGGAGATCCCCGAGCGCGATCTGTCGGTGCAGCTGTCCGGTTGGATGTTGATGGAGGCCGCCTACGCCGTGACCGCCGGCGTTGTCGATGAAGGGAATAGCGATGAGTAAAGTGCATGCCGATGCCCAGTCGGCGCTGAACGGCCTGCTGAAGGACGGAATCACCATCGCCGCAGGCGGTTTCGGACTGTGCGGGATTCCGGAAAACCTGATTCAGGCGTTGGTGGACAGCGGCGTCAACGATCTCACCATCGTCGGAAACAACGCCGGCGTCGACGATTTCGGCATGGGGCTGCTACTCAAGGCGCGTCAGGTGAGCAAGGTGATCGCCTCCTACGTGGGCGAGAACAAGGAGTTCGAGCGCCAGGTGTTGGCCGGTGAACTGGACCTCGTGCTGACGCCGCAGGGGACTCTCGCCGAGAAGCTAAGGGCCGGCGGCGCAGGCATTCCCGGCTTCTACACCCGCACGGCATTCGGCACCAACCTCGCCGAGGGCAAAGACACCCGGGTCTTCAACGACACCGAATACGTTCTGGAAGAAGGTATTCGGGCTGATGTGGCCATCGTCAAAGCCTGGAAAGGGGATAAGGCGGGCAACCTGATCTACCGCAAGACGGCTCGCAACTTCAACCCGATGATCGCCACCTGCGGCACGGTGACCATTGCCGAGGTGGAAGAACTCGTCGAGGTCGGCGAGCTGGACCCCGACCTGGTCCACACCCCCGGCATCTACGTCGACCGGATCATCGAAGGCGCGGGCTACGAGAAGCGCATCGAATTCCGCACCACCAGCGGCGGCGCGGCGTTGAAGAACGACAGCCCGATCCGCGAGCGGATGGCCCAGCGCGCCGCCCAAGAGCTGCGCGACGGCTACTACGTCAACCTGGGCATCGGCATTCCGACCTTGGTCGCCAACTACATCCCCGACGGAATCAAGGTCACGCTGCAGTCCGAGAACGGTCTGCTCGGCATCGGCGCCTACCCGACCGAGGACGCCGTCGACCCCGACCTCGTCAACGCCGGCAAACAGACCGTCACCAGCCTGCCCGGGTCGAGCTTTTTCAGCAGCGCCGACTCGTTTGCGATGATCCGCGGCGGCCACATCGACCTGTCCATCCTGGGCGGCCTCGAGGTCGCCGAAACCGGCGACCTGGCCAACTGGATGGTGCCGGGCAAGATGGTCAAAGGCCCCGGCGGGGCAATGGATCTGGTGTCCGGCGTCAAGCGGGTGATCGTCGTGATGGACCACACCGCCAGGGACGGTAGCCCGAAAATCCTCAAGCAGTGCTCGCTGCCGGTCACCGGCAAGGCCGTGGTCGACATGATCATCACCGACCTGTGCGTCTTCGACGTCGAGCCTGATCATGGTCTGACGTTGATCGAACTGCAGCCCGGGGTCACCGTCGCCGACGTCCGCGCCAAGACGGGCTGCGATTTCACGGTCGCCGTCTGACGGCCGCACGTGGCTATGGTGGAAAAGATGACGACACCACACAGCCCGGTCCTGAGCCGGCGGCAGGTCTTGTTCGGCACCGCCGTGGCCGGCGCTCTCGCCGCCACCGGATCGGTGCTGGCGTGCACCGCATCGGGTGCGCCGAAAACACCCGCGAAGACGTTCGACGTCAACCACTCCGACGTGGAGTGGCACCAGCTGCTGAACGCACAGCAGTACGACGTGCTGCGCAATGCGGGCACCGAGCAGCCCTACAGCAGCCCGCTGAACGACGAGCATCGGACCGGGACCTTCACCTGTGCCGGCTGCGCGCAGGACCTGTTCTCGTCGACGACCAAGTTCGACAGCGGCACCGGGTGGCCGAGCTTCTACCGGGTCCTCAACAACGCCGTCCTCGAGCAGCAGGACAACAGCATGGGAATGGCGCGCACCGAAGTGCTGTGCAGCCGCTGCGGCGGGCACCTCGGCCACGTCTTCAACGACGGGCCAGCGCCCACGGGATTGCGCTACTGCATGAACGGGGTCGCGATGGGCTTCCGCGCGGCCTAGCCGCGCCCGTGTCAGTCGGCGACGGTCACCGTCTTGTCGTCGCGGGCTGCCCGACGGCGTTTCAGGTACGCCCGGCCGGTGGCGATGAACGCCGGCAGCATCGACACGAACAAGATGCCCAGGACGATCTTTTCCAGGTTCTGGTGGATGAGCGGCACATTTCCGAGGAAGTAGCCGGCGACCGTGACGCCGCCACCCCACAGCACGCCGCCGACGATGTCGAACGCCAGGTACACCGGGTAGCGCATGTAGGACACCCCGGCAACCACCGGCGTGAAGGTCCGGACGAACGGCATGAAGCGGGCCAGGATGATCGCCGCGGGCCCGTATTTCTCGAAGAAGGCGTGCGACTCGGTTACGTGATGCTGCTTGAAGAAGCGCGAGTCTTCCTTCTTGAACAGCGCGGGCCCGATCCGGCGGCCGATGAAGTAGCCGGTCTGATCGCCGAGCACCGCGGTCAATGCAACGGCCGGGGCCAGCACCCAGATGTCGAGCGTGCCGTGCGCGGCCAGCAGACCACCGGTGAACAGCAGCGACTCACCAGGGAGCAGGGGAAACAGCAGACCCGTCTCGACGAAGACGATGGCCAGGATCGTCGGCAAGACGGCCGAAGCGAACAGTCCCTGAGGACCGATCCAGTACATCGGATCGAGGATGTTGGGCATAGCCACTAATGCTTCCTCGTGGATTTCACGTGTTTCAAGATACCGGTGCTGACGGCCGCCCTTCCCGGGCAGGCTGCGGACCCGCCGAAGGTATTGCGATACTGATGCCACACGTCAGGAAGGAAACCGCATGCCCATCGCAACGCCAGACGTCTACGCGGAGATGCTGCGACGCGCCAAGGACAACGAGTACGCCTTTCCGGCGATCAACTGCGTCGGCTCGGAATCCGTCAACGCCGCCATCAAGGGTTTCGCCGATGCCGGCAGCGACGGCATCATCCAGTTCTCCACCGGCGGAGCTGAATTCGCCTCCGGCCTGGGCGTCAAAGACATGGTCACCGGTGCGGTCGCGCTGGCCGAATTCGCCCATGTCATCGCGGCCAAGTACCCGATCAACGTGTCCCTGCACACCGACCACTGTCCCAAGGACAAGCTGGACACCTACGTGCGTCCGCTGCTGGCGATCTCGTCCGAGCGGGTGGCCGCCGGTCGGAACCCGCTGTTCCAGTCCCACATGTGGGACGGCTCGGCCGTGCCGATCGACGAGAATTTAGAGATCGCGCAGGAGCTGCTGAAGTTGGCCGCCGCCGCCAAGATCGTCCTCGAGGTCGAGATCGGCGTGGTGGGCGGCGAAGAAGACGGCGTCGAGGCCGAGATCAACGACAAGCTCTACACCACCCCCGAAGACTTCGAGAAGACCATCGACGCCTCTGGGCCACGGCGAGCACGGCCACTACCTGCTGGCCGCCACCTTCGGCAACGTTCACGGCGTCTACAAGCCGGGCAACGTCAAGCTGCGTCCCGACATCCTCGACCAGGGCCAGAAGGTGGCGTCGGCCAAGCTGGGCCTGACTGACGGCACCAAGCCGTTCGACTTCGTCTTCCACGGCGGCTCGGGCTCGGCGAAGTCGGAGATCGAAGAGGCGCTGCGCTACGGCGTGGTGAAGATGAACGTCGACACCGACACCCAGTACGCGTTCACCCGGCCGCTGGCCGCGCACATGTTCACCAACTACGACGGTGTGCTGAAGGTCGACGGCGAGGTGGGCAACAAGAAGGTTTATGACCCGCGCAGCTACCTCAAGAAGGCCGAAGCGGCGATGACCGAGCGGGTCGTGGAGGCCTGCGACGACCTGCACAGCAGCGGCAAGTCCGTCTCCAGCTGAGCCGGTGGCCCGGGACTGACCCGCTGCCCAATGAGCTTTAGCTGGAACTGGATTCGCAGATTTTCCACTGATCGTCGCGGTACTGCAGATCGAAGCTGCGAGTCGAGCGGGTTTGCGGCGCGTACGCCATGAACGCGGTGACGTTGGCTTCGGCGTGGGTTCCGTCGACGACCACCTGGTCGATGTTGGCGACGACGGGATACTGCTTGGCCGCCGCGACGCGGTGATAGGTGTCGCTCCACTCGCGCTGGTTGTAGTTGACGTAGTCGTCGCGCATGCTCCCGCAGGTGAGGCTGCGCAGCTTGGTCAGATCGCCGGTCTGCACGGCGGCGTCGAAGCTCTGAATGGTGTTGCGAACCTTGTCTTCCTGCGACGCGCTGGACGTTCTGGCCTTGCGGGTCAACAGCACGGTGCCCAGCACCGCGATCGCGGCCAGCGCCAGGATGATCAGGATCAGCGCCAGCACCCAACCCCAGCTCCGCTGACCTGACGGCCGGAACTTGGACCCCAGCCGAGGCGGAATCAGTTGCGGCGTAGCGGTTCTCGACTGCGGTTCGCCGGCGACGGGCTGCCTGCCCTGCGCGAAAACCTCGGTGGCCGGGTCGTTGGCCGCGTTGATGATCGCGGTTTCCTTGGCGTCGAAACCCGGGGCGGTGAAGCGACGTTCACCCGGCTGAAGGTGGGGGATCGGCGGCTGTTGCTCCAAACCGGCCGGTCCGATCACCTCGGTCGCGGGGTCCGCCCCGTGCGGGCTCTCGGTCGTTTTTTCGTCCGCGCCGGCTGCGGGTTCGACAGCGGTGTCGGCCTCGGATCGCACCGGGACACCCGCGGCGCCTGGGTCGGCCGAGTCCGAGGTGTTGTCGCGGTCAGACCCTGATGGATTGGGCATATGCGCTGCTGTCCTCTTCGGTTTCGAAATACCGTCTGAAGCTTAGCGACCCGACGGCAGTCATCGGCGTCATGGCACCCTCTGTTCCGTCGCACGGCACAATGGCGCCATGACGCCGATGCGAGATCTGCTGGGACCCGATCCGACCTTGTTGCCCGGTGACCCGGACGCCGAAGCCCAACTGGATGCCGGTGACAACCCGACCGCCGTCGCCGCGGCGCACCCGTCGGCGTCGGTCGCCTGGGCGGCGTTGGCCGAGGATGCGCTGGACGACGACAAGGCGATCACCGCCTACGCCTACGCCCGCACGGGTTATCACCGTGGCCTGGATCAGTTGCGCCGCAACGGGTGGAAGGGCTTCGGCCCGGTCCCGTTCTCCCACGAACCGAATCGGGGTTTCCTGCGATGCGTGGCGGCGCTGGCGCGTGCGGCCGACGCGATCGGTGAGACCGACGAGCAGGCGCGGTGTCTGGACCTGCTCGACGACTGCGACCCAGCCGCCCGCGAAGGCCTCGGCCTGAGTTAAAGGCGTCAGAGGCCCACTGAGCAGTCGCCGGGCGGCTCGATCTGGATCGTCGCGTGATCGAGTCCCCGCGCGGCCAGCACCGCCTGGGCCGCAAGAAGGACCCGCGCCGAATTGTCGCCACCGGACAAGTGAGCGGTCACCATGTCCTTGCCGGGCACCAGCGTCCAGACGTGCAGATCGTGCACCTCGCTCACGCCATCGACCGCGGCCAGCGCGGCCCGTAATTCGTCGACGTCGATGTGGCTCGGCGATGCTTCGGACAGGATGCGCAGTGCGCCCGCGGCCAGCGACAGGGCCCGGGGCAACACCCACAGCGCGACCAGGACGGCGACGACCACGTCGGCGTACGGCCAGTGCGTGGTGACGGTGACAATGCCGGCGATGAGCACGCCGACGCTGCCGACGGTATCGGCGACCACCTCCATGTAGGCGCCCTTGACGGCCAGGCTTTCGGTCGACTGCGAACGCAGCAACAGGGCGACGGCGGCGTTGGTGGCCAGCCCGGTCAGCGCGACGACGATCATCGGGATGCCCGGCACTTCCGGTGCCTGACCGATTCGCCCGATCGCCTCGCGCAGGATGAGGGTGGCCACCCCGATCAGCAGGACGGCGTTGGCGACGGCGGTGAACACCTCCGCGCGATGCCAGCCGTAGGTGCGCGCCGCGGACTTACTCCCGCGCCGGGCGAGGATCACCGCGCACAGGCCCATGAACGTGGCCGCGACGTCGGTCAGGATGTGGCCGGCGTCGGCCAGCAGCGCGATCGAGCCGATCAGCAGCGCCGTGGTGAGTTCGACGAAGAAGAATCCGCCGAGCAGTGCGGTGGCGATCGCCAGCCTCGGCGCGGGCGTGCCCGGGCTGGCGTGATCGTGTCCGGCACCCATGGCCAGAAATATATGCGGTTTCACGCATGTATGGCAAGACGCTTCGCGCTGACGTCGCTTGCGCCGAAATCGACGTCAGCTCGGGTTTTACTCGAAGTTTTCCGCGCAGGTGTCGATCTGGATGGTGCCCGCGATCGGGCCTAGGTCAGGTGACGCCAGAATTGAGTGAGATTGGCGCCGATCCGCCACAGCAATCCCGGCACCCCGGACAGCTCGAAGACGTCGTCGACGAGCCCGAAGAACAACTGGTTCAGCGGCGGCGCCAGCAGCAGCACGAACAGCAGCAGAAAGCCGTACGGCTTGAACTGCGCCAATGCCCGCTGGGTCTCTGGGCTCAGGTGCGGCTCGAGCGCGTTGTAGCCGTCCAGGCCGGGAATCGGCAGCAGGTTCAGCAGCAGCGCGGTGATCTGCAGGAAGCCCAGGAACGCCACCCCGGCCCACAGCACCGGGTGTCGCGGGTCGAAGAACAGGTCGGTCACCTCGAGCAGCAGGACGGCCAGCACCAGGTTCGCCGTCGGACCGGCCAGGCTGACCAGCGTGCGCTGCTTGGCGGACATGTACGACGTCCGCACGTACACCGCCGCTCCCGGCAGCCCGATCCCACCGATCGCGGTGATCGCGATCGGCACCACGATCGACCACACCGGGCTGACGTACCGCCGCGGATCCATGTCCAGGTAGCCGCGCAGCTCGACATCGCGGTCACCGAATCGCCAGGCCGTGAAGGCGTGCCCGAACTCGTGCAGGCACAGCGACACCACCCAGCCGGCGATCACCAGGATGAACACTCCGGCGTAGGCCAGCGGCCCGACGTCGTCGCCGACCCAGTAGGCCAACCCGCCGCCGAGGACAGCCACACCGAGGATCGCCCAGAAGACCGGGCTGGGCCGCACCGACTGGTGCAAGTCACGGGCGCTCACCAGACGAAACTACCGACGGGTGTTATCGGACGGCTAACCAACCCTCGGTGTTCCGGTAGATCGTCGACCGGCGCGCCGGTCGAGGCGCGGCCACCCCGTCGCGGATCACCGAGGCCTCGAGGCTGCCCAGCTGCGCGGCCCGCCCGATCAGCCAGCGCCGTGTGCCGGACACGCGGGCCCGCAACCCGGGCAACGCCACCGTCGGCTCGACCGTCACTTCTTCCACGCCGCCGTCGAAGAGCACCGCGTCGTCCACGACGGCCTCGCCGCGCACCAGTTGCTCGCCGCCGGCGGGTCGCCAGACGGCCGACCCGACAATGACGGCGCCGGTCTCGTCGCGGATCAGCGGTACCCGTTGGGCCGTCCCGCGCCGAGCCCTGCGGGCCGCCCGACGGCCGGATGGCAGGCGATAGGCCCGGGTGGCGGGCGTGCGTCGGCGCGGCACGTACGCGACCTCGACGTTCAGCAGCTCCTTACGAAGCAGCCGGGTGAGCACTGACGCCAGGTCGGCGTCGGTGCCGACCACCACCACCCGCCGCGCATCGGCCAGCGTCGTGTCGACGTCAGCGGGATCGACAGTCGGCAGCCCCCGCAGCGAGCGCGGCCGGTAACCGCCGAAAGCCAACACGACTGTCTGTGGGGTATTCAGGAGCTTCCTCGCAAACGGCTGAGCTGGGTCTGATGGCCCCGCTCCTCAGCGGGTCCTTCGGTACCCGCATCGTCGCAGGTCTAGTGTGGGTCACCGGCTGGACCACAATAAGCGGCCTCAATACGTGGGATTTAACGGGAGCAAGCCATGCCGGCAATCGTCCTGATCGGCGCCCAATGGGGCGACGAGGGCAAGGGCAAGGCCACCGACCTTCTCGGCGGCCGCACCAAATGGGTCGTTCGCTATCAAGGTGGCA
The DNA here is from genome assembly GCF_965277065.1 of Mycobacterium sp. GTDB lineage: Bacteria > Actinomycetota > Actinomycetes > Mycobacteriales > Mycobacteriaceae > Mycobacterium. The sequence continues at coordinate 1,246,838 of NZ_CBDIBT010000019.1, read as the reverse complement.
ACAACGCCGGGCATACCGTGGTGCTGCCCAATGGCGAGAACTTCGCGCTGCATCTCATTCCCTCGGGAGTGCTGACGCCCGGCGTCACCAACGTCATCGGCAACGGTGTGGTGATCGATCCGGGTGTGCTGCTCGACGAGCTCAAGGGCCTCGAGGACCGCAACGTCGACACCTCGAAGCTGTTGATCTCCGCGGACGCACACCTGCTGATGCCCTATCACGTGGCCATCGACAAGGTGACCGAGCGGTATATGGGCAACAAGAAGATCGGCACCACCGGCCGCGGCATCGGGCCCTGCTACCAGGACAAGATCGCCCGCATCGGGATCCGGGCCGCCGACGTGCTCGACCACGAGGTGCTCACCCACAAGATCGAAGCCGCACTGGAATTCAAGAACCAGGTACTGGTCAAGATCTACAACCGCAAAGCGCTGGACGCGACCCACCTCGTCGACGCCCTGCTCGAGCAGGCGGAAAGTTTCAAGCACCGCATCGCCGACACCCGGTTGCTGCTCAACAACGCGCTGGAGGCCGGCGAGACGATCCTGCTGGAAGGTTCGCAGGGCACCTTGCTCGACGTCGACCACGGCACGTATCCCTATGTGACGTCGTCGAATCCGACCGCCGGCGGCGCGGCCGTGGGCTCCGGTATCGGCCCGACCCGGATCACCACCGTGCTGGGAATCCTGAAGGCCTACACCACGCGCGTCGGCTCGGGCCCGTTCCCGACCGAGTTGTTCGACGAAAACGGCGAATACCTGTCCAAGACCGGCGGTGAGTTCGGTGTGACCACCGGCCGGCGCCGCCGTTGCGGCTGGTTCGACGCGGTGATCGCCCGCTACGCCACCCGGGTCAACGGCATCACCGACTACTTCCTCACCAAGCTCGACGTGCTGTCCAGCCTGGAGACGGTGCCGGTGTGCGTCGGCTACCGCGTCGACGGCAAAGAGACCTCGAGATGCCGATGACCCAGAGCGATCTGCACCGCGCCGAGCCCATCTACGAAGAGCTGCCCGGCTGGTGGGAAGACATCTCGGAGGCCCGCGAGTTCGACGACCTGCCCGCGAAGGCGCGTGACTACGTGCTGCGGCTGGAAGAGCTTGGCGGAGCTCATATTTCGTGCATCGGCGTGGGCCCGGGTCGCGACCAGACCATCGTGCGTCGCGACGTTCTGGCGGCTCGCCCGTGACAGATTCTGAACAGCGACCGGATCAACTCGACCCCGACTACGACCATCACGGCGGCTTCCCGGAATACGGCGCGGCCAGTCCGGGCCCCGGTTTCGGCCGGTTCGTCGCGGCCATGCGGCGCTTGCAGGATTTGGCGGTGTCCGCCGACCCCACCGACGACCTCTGGAACGACGCCGCCGAGCACGCCGAAGCGCTGGCCGGTCAGCTGGCACCGTTCACCGCGCCCGAAGGCCAGGCCCCGGCGGGCCGATCACCGCAACTGCCCGGAATGGGCAGCCTGCTGTTGCCGCCGTGGACGATGAGCAGGTACGACCCGGACGGCGTCGAGATGCGTGGCTACTTCAGCCGGTTCCATGTCGGCGGCAACGGCGCGGTGCACGGTGGCGTGCTGCCGCTGCTGTTCGACCACGTCTTCGGGATGGTGGTGCACGCGGCCGCCCGGCCGATCAGCCGAACCGGTTTCCTACACGTCGACTACCGCAAGGTCACTCCGACCGACACCGAGCTGGTGGTCCGCGGTCATGTCGCCGCGACCGAGGGCCGCAAGGCGTTCGTCCGCGGTGAACTGCTCGACGGCGACACCCTGCTGGCCGAGGCCAACGGCCTGATGATCCGGTTGCTGCCGGGCCAGCCCTGACCCACCCTCAGCCCGCCCACCTATCCTTGAGCACCGTGACCACGCCGCAGAACGAGTCGACGCAGCAGCCCAGCGACGCCGACCGGCCGACGGTCATGTTGCTGGGGTCCGGAGAGTTCAGCCGCGAACTGGCGGTGGCCCTGCAGCGCCTGGGCGCCCACGTGATCGCCGTCGAGCGTTATGCCGACGCGCCGGCACACGGTGTGGCCGATCAGGCGCTGGTGATCAACATGACCGACGCCGACGAGCTGGGCGCCGCGATCAAGCGGCTGCGGCCGCATTTCGTGGTGACGGCATCCGATGCGGTGGCCGCCAATGCGTTGACCGCCGCCGCCGACAGCGGAGCCGCGGAATTTGTCCCGACCGCGCGCTGCGCACGGCTCACCGCCGACCGGGAAGGCATGCGACGGCTGGCCGCCGACGAACTCGGCCTGCCGACTGCGCCGTTCTGGTTCGCGGGATCGATTGACGAGTTGCGGGCCATCGCCGACCACGCCGGCTACCCACTGCGGGTGCAACCAGTGAGCGCCGTCGGCGGGGAAGGGCAGTCGGTTGTCCTGATGCCCGGCGACCTCGAACCGGCCTGGCGGCGGGCGGTGTCCGCCGGTGGCCGGCTGGCGCACAGCCGGGTGCTGGCCGAAACCCTGGTCGAGATCGACGTCCACGTCACGTTGCTGACGGTACGCAGTGAGGGCCCGTCGGGGCCGACGCTGGACTTCTGTGCGCCGATCGGCCACGGCGAGGCCATCGGGGACGTGCAGGAATCCTGGCAGCCGCAAGACCTGAGCCCCGCGGCGCTGGACGCCGGCAAGTCGATCGCGGCCCGCGTCGTCAAGGCGCTCGGCGGGCGCGGCCTGTTCGGCGTCGAGCTGATGGTCCGCGGCGACGAGGTGTACTTCAGCGATGTCACCGCCCGGCCGTTCGAGAGCGGACTGGTCACCGTGCGCACGCAACGGTTGTCGGAGATCGAGCTGCAGGCGCGGGCCATCCTCGGGCTTCCGACCGACACCATCATGATTTCGCCGGGCGCGGCCGAGGTGATCTACGCCGGCATCGATGGCGCTGTGCCGCGCTCCCAAGGCTCCTCGCCCACCGGAGCGCTCGGCGATGCCCTGCGCACCACCGAGAGCGATGTGCGGGTGTTCACTCGCCATGAGTCCGAGGCGCGGCGTCCGCTGGGGGCGGTCGTCGTGACCGCCGCTGACGTGACAACCGCCCGCGGTCGAGCCCGGAATGCGTCGGCCGCGCTGCGCAGGCTCTGGTAACGCACCCGGCTTCCCCGGCAATCGTCGCGACGCCTGGATATGCGAGACTCACGCGGGTGAGCTACGCAGGAGATATCACCCCCGAGCAGGCGTGGAAGCTACTCAGCGAAAACCCCGAGGCGGTTCTGGTCGACGTTCGCACCGACGCCGAATGGCGATTTGTCGGTGTCCCCGACCTGGCCAGCCTGGGGCGCGAGGTCGTCTACATCGAGTGGAACGCCGCTGACGGTAAGCGCAACGACAACTTCGTCGGCGACCTGCTCGAGCATGTCCCGGCCGGTGACGATCGCGCGGTTGTGTTTCTGTGCCGCTCCGGTAATCGCTCGATCGGGGCGGCCGAGGCCGCCACCGAGGCCGGCATCACCCCGTCCTACAACGTGATCGACGGCTTCGAGGGCCAGCTCGACGGCGACAGCCACCGAGGCGGACGGGGTTGGCGCGCAATCGGTTTGCCCTGGAAGCAGACGTGAGCACTCCCGGCCCGGACGTGCCTTCGGTCCGCATACCCGAGCCGCTGCCCGAGGGCGTCAGCCAGGCGACCATCGGCGTGCGCGGCGGGATCCTGCGGTCGCAGTTCGAAGAGACCTCCGAGGCATTGTTTCTGGCCTCGGGCTACGTATACGGCTCCGCGGCGGAGGCGGAGAAGGCGTTCACCGGTGAGGTCGACCGCTACGTGTACTCGCGCTACGGCAACCCGACGATCAGCATGTTCGAGGAGCGTCTGCGTCTGATCGAGGGCGCCCCAGCCGCATTCGCCACCGCCAGCGGAATGGCAGCGGTTTTCACCTCGTTGGGTGCGTTGCTGGGCGCCGGCGATCGACTTGTGGCTGCCCGCAGTCTTTTCGGCTCGTGTTTCGTGGTGTGTAGCGAGATCCTGCCGCGCTGGGGGGTCGACGTCGAGTTCGTCGACGGCGACGATCTGTCGCAGTGGGAGAAGGCACTCACCGACCCCTCCAAGCCAACCCGGGCCGTTTTCTTCGAGACGCCGTCCAACCCGATGCAGTCGCTGGTCGACATCGTCGCCGTCTCCGAGATCGCTCACGCAGCCGGAGCAAAAGTTGTGCTGGACAATGTCTTTGCGACTCCGTTGTTGCAGCAGGGTTTTCCGCTCGGCGTCGACGTGGTGGTCTACTCGGGCACCAAGCACATCGACGGGCAGGGACGCGTGCTGGGCGGCGCCATCCTCGGCGACACGGAATACATCGACGGCCCGGTGCAGAAACTGATGCGGCACACCGGACCCGCGATGAGCGCCTTCAACGCCTGGGTGATGCTGAAAGGCCTGGAAACACTGGCAATTCGGGTCGACTATCAAAACAACTCGGCGCAGCGAATCGCCGAGTATCTGGAGGGCCACCCGGCGGTGCGGTGGGTCCGCTACCCGTTCCTCACCTCGCACCCGCAGTACGATTTGGCCAAGCGGCAGATGTCCGGCGGCGGCACGGTCGTGACGTTCGAACTCGACGTGCCGGACAGCGCGGCCAAGCAGCGCGCTTTCGAGGTGCTCGACGGGCTGCAGCTGATCAACATTTCCAACAATCTGGGTGACTCGAAATCCCTTGTCACGCATCCGGCGACGACAACCCACCGTGCGATGGGCCCCGAAGGCCGAGCCGCTATTGGCTTGGGCGACGGGGTGGTTCGTATCTCGGTCGGGCTGGAGGGTACCGACGATCTCATCACCGATATCGACAGGGCTTTGAGCTAGCAGACTGCTGGGAATTCGCTGGTGATCGGAATCGATCTATCCCGCAGGCGATTACCTGTCTGTTCACTGTGTTGTTGGCTGGACTTTCCCGTTGATTCGATGTGTCAAGGCCGTTCGACGCCATAGTGGAATGGTGCGTACTTCCTGCATCACCCGGCCACGGACATCACCTCATCCGCTGACCGGCGATTTCTACGAGTGGGCCGTCATTGTGGACGGCGACGAAATCGCCTGGCAAAGCTACGCGGGCCCGCTGAGATTCGACGACACCGACTTCGCCATCGCGACGCGCAAGCTGTTGTCGATCGAACCCGACGAGCTGCCCGCCCTGGTGGGTGAGCACATCGAATTCGCCTCGCCCGGTCATCGCCAGCCTCGCCTTCTGGTGCACTCGACCACTCCCTACGCCAACAGCTTCGAAACCGATCTCACCGCAATGGTGGAGGGAAGGCCGGTATCGGACCTCACGACCTATGTGGAGACCCGCGGTCTCTATCTCGCGCGCACTGGCGATCTCGTCGTCGGCCGGACCCGCCCGTGGCGCCGCGGTAGGACGGCGAAAGGTGTTCAGCGACTGACTCTTCCAGATGCTGACTATTACTACATGTCGCAGGCGCTGCTGCGCCGCGCGGTCGACGGTGGCGACCGCGATCCGGTCATGCGGCACGTCATTACGTTTCTGCGCCAACATCCCTCGGTTGTGGTTTGCCCCTACGACTTCGAGCCCGAGTTCCAGCTACTGGTGACCTGGTTGGCCCGTACCTCCGGCCTGGACCGAATTCGCGTCGACGCCAACGACTTCCGTCTCGGTGTGTGGAACGGCAAGCGGATGCTGCATCCCACCGTCGGGTCCGCGCTGGGGCTCGACACCGAGGTGGCGGGTCAACCGGGCGCGATCGTCCTGGAACACGAGCATCGAGCCAGCCCCGCGTTCGCGGCTCTCCGAACACCGCTTCCGGTGCTGCCCGGCTACACCGTCACCTGGCAGCCGGACCGTCATGCCTTCGGTCGCGATCTGCTCCGGGCAGGCGCGCTTCTGCAAGACCGGTACCGGCTTGACCGTGCCTGCCTGAAGCCCTCCGACGGCGGCAACGGCGGACGCATCACCCCGGGTATCGAACTCGACGACGCTGGGCGGCTCGAAGAGCTCGCCGCCACCGCCTGGAAGCAGGGCGGGGATCAAGTTCTCGAGGCGCACGTCACCTACTTCGATAGAGACGTCGACGGCGAACGGGTGCTGACCACACCGTCGGCGCACGTGCGCTCCGGGGAGTTGCTCGACGGGCTCACCCTGCAGTTCATGCGAGGCACGTCGTGGAAGGGCAACCTGTTCGTCGGCCGCGCGGAGTGGGACGGCCTCGGCTTGGACGCAAAGGTTTACAGCGGGCTGCACACGACGATGGCCCACCTGCACCGGCGACTGGGTTTGTTGCACTGCGGCATCGACTTTGCCGTCGGCACCGTGGGCGGCGTGTTCGGCGATACCGTGATGGCCGCTGTCCAGGACATCAACCCGAAAGTCACTGGTGCGCTGTTCCTGCGGGAGTTCATGGCGCGCCATCCCGCGATCGGCGCGGGCGCTGCCACCCGCGTTCTGAGCCCCGACGCGACGGAAAGCGCCGCACGGATCCGCGAGTTGGTCGCGGAATTCTCGACTGCCGAACAGCCCTGCGAGGAGGTGGCCGTCGTGCCCGGCCGCTGGGCGATGATCGCCACCTCGGCGGCGACGTCGCTGTCGGCCGGCGCCCGGGCACTGACCATCGAGCGCATGCTCGCATCCTCCACCGACCCCGTTTGGTGACGGCCTGATAACGACTCGCGCGACGCGCTCGCGCAATACCGGGAACGTCGTGGTGGGCCACTTATCGTCGCTTTGTGTATCGCCGCACTGTGCTGAAGCTGCCGTTGTTGTTGGCCGCGGGCACGGCTCTGGCGCAGGCGCCACGCGCCTCCGCTGAGCCGCCACGTGCGTCCGCCGAGTCGAGTCGGTGGTCATCCGATCGGGCCAACCGCTGGTATCAAGCCCAGGGCTGGCCCGTCGGCGCGAACTTCATCACCTCCACCGCGATCAACCAACTCGAGATGTTTCAGCCGGGCACCTACGACCCGCGTCGCATCGACACCGAACTCGGTTGGGCCCGTTTGCACGGACTCAACACGGTACGGGTTTTCCTGCACGACCAGTTGTTTGCTCAGGATGCGCGCGGCTTCCAAACCCGTTTGGCGCAGTTCGTCGGCATCGCGGCCCGCCACCGCATCAAACCGCTCTTCGTGCTGTTCGACTCCTGCTGGGACCCGCACCCCCAGGTGGGTCGCCAACATGCCCCGACCCCCGGGGTGCACAACTCCGGCTGGGTGCAGGGTCCTGGTGCCGACCGCATCGACGACAAAAGCTACACCCGGACTCTGCAGGACTATGTCACCGGCGTCATGACCCAGTTCCGTAACGACGACCGGGTTTTGGGTTGGGATGTGTGGAATGAACCCGACAATCCCGCGCCGCAGTACGCCAACGTCGAGCGCGGCGACAAGCTTGACCGGGTGGCCGACCTGCTTCCTCAGGTGTTCACCTGGGCGCGCTCCGTCGACGCACGCCAGCCGCTGACCAGCGGCGTGTGGGACGGTGAGTGGGCAGATGCCGTCAGTCGCACCACAATTCAGAACATCCAGTTGGCCAATTCCGACGTGATCAGCTTCCACTCCTACGCCGGGCCGTCGGCGTTCGAGTCGCGTGTCGGTGAGCTCACCCCGCACGGCCGCCCGATACTGTGCACCGAGTACATGGCCCGCCCGCAGGGCAGTACCATCGAATCGATCTTGCCGATTGCCAAGCGGCACAATGTCGGCGCGATCAACTGGGGTCTGGTGGCCGGCAAGACGCAGACCTATTTCCCCTGGGATTCCTGGAAGCACCCGTACTCGGCGGTCCCGAAGGTGTGGTTCCACGACCTGCTGCGGCCGGACGGAACGGCATTCCAGAACAGCGAATCCCAGACCATCAGATCCCTGAGCGTTTCAACGGTCGGCTAGGGCATGGCAGTCGCCAGGTCGATCGCGCTTTTTGCGTTGGCTGCGATTCTGGAGATCGGCGGTGCCTGGCTGGTATGGCAGGGTATTCGCGAGCACCGCGGCTGGATCTGGGCGGGATTGGGTGTAATCAGCTTGGGCGCCTACGGTTTCGTCGCAACCTTCCAGCCCGACTCGCAGTTCGGTCGCGTGCTGGCTGCCTACGGCGGCGTGTTCGTCGCCGGCTCGCTGGCGTGGGGTATGGCGCTGGACGGATTCAGGCCCGACCGGTGGGACATCATCGGCGCGGCCGTCTGCCTGGCCGGTGTCGGCGTGATCATGTACGCGCCGCGCGGACGCTGATCACTCCTGGTGTTCGACGACTCCGGTCGCGTGCTGCGCGCGGTCCTCATAGCTATGGCGGGCGCTCGAGTCGAAGTTGAGGAACACCGTGTCGTTGCCCATCTTCTTGTTGAGCCAGCGCCGACCGCGGTCGGGCATCAGTGTCGTCACGGCGGCGAATGACTTACCCCAACTAGGAACTGACACACGGGATTTCGGCTTGTCGAGAACCTTGACGATCGCCGCGGCGATCTCCGCCGGCTCGACCGGCTTCTGCGCGGATGACGGCGTTGTTCCCGCGATCAGTTCGGTGTTGGTGAAAGTCGGCAGCACCGCGGAGATTTTGACACCTTGCGGCGCGAATTCGTCAGCCATCGCGGTCGACAACCCGACGACGCCGAATTTTGTTGCGGCGTAGACGATCTGGCCAGGCACGGCGACCATGCCCGCCAGCGATGCGATGTTGATGATGTGTCCGCTGCGGCGCTTCACCATGTCCGGCAGCACCAGCTGACAGCCGGTGAGCACGCCGTAGAGGTTCACCTCGATCGACGAGCGAATCGCCTGCGCCGACTGATCGAGGAACGGGCCGACTGGCATCACGCCGGCGTTGTTGATCAACACATCGATGTGCCCTCCGCCGTCGGCGCGGGCTTTGTCGAGAAAGGCCGCGAAGGACTCTTTGTCGGTGACGTCGAGGGGATGGCCGGTCACCTGTCCCAGGGTGCTGATACCCGCGACGGCGCTTTCGAGCACATCGAGGTCCCGGTCGCCGATGACCACCCGGGCGCCCCGGGCCAGTAACGCCTGCGCGGTCGCGTAACCGATGCCGCGGGCCGCGCCGGTGATGACGATGGTCTTGCCCCTGATGTTGTTCATTCGACGGACTTTACAGGCGTCAAGTCTGGTGCGGAACCGGCCTGGGTGGCTGCCTGAGGGGGCCAGAGCAGTCCGCCTTGGCCCCGCCACAGCGAGCGATGGTCGGGCTGATCGTCGCTGATGAGCTGCCTGACGGTGCTGCGCCGGCAAATAGTGGATGCCAAATTACATAGCTAAAACTCAGCTTTTGTTCGTCTAAGTAGTCGGATCGACCGACTATTGCGCGAACAGATACTGTCTGATATCTCTTACGTTATAAACGATACTAAACGAATGAAATATAGGAGATTGGCATGATGTCAGTCTGTGGCCGGTAGAGGAGACCGATGAGACCAGCATCCGTGGGCACCGCTGTCCGAGGATTCTCCCTCAATCAAAGCTTCAGTTGGCCCGATCCCGACATCGACGGCACCCTTGTCATCTCGCAGCCCTCGGTCGACCCCGAGCTGTGGGCCGACTACGCGGCCGGCGCCGTTCGCAGCTACAGCAAGCGTGGAGTCGAATGTGCCCTCGACCTCGAGGCGCTGCGCAGCGGTGACGACACGATCATGTTCGGCGCCGTAGTCGGCGACTCGGGCCGCGTGGTCGGCGGTTACCGGGCCATCGCGCTGCGCTCGGCCGACCAATCCCATGCCGTCGCGGAGTGGGCGGGCCAGCCGGGCCAGCAGGACGTCCGACAAATCATCTCCGAGCGGGTGCCCTACGGGGTGCTGGAAATGAAGACCGGCTGGGTGACCGATGCCGCTGACCGAAATCCGCTTCTCACCCGTGCCCTGGCGCGCAGTTGCTTCTACATGATGGTGATGCTGGATTTCCAATACACCATGTGCACGGCCGCCACGCCGGTGCTGAACAGCTGGCAGTCGTCTGGCTCTGTGGTGGCCACTATCCCGGCGACGCCGTATCCCAACGAGCACTACCGAACCAAGATGATGTGGTGGAACCGGCGCGACTTCGTCACCCACGCGGTGCCCGGCCAGCTCGGCAAAATCGTCAGTGAGACAAAGGATTTGCTCCATGAGCAATTCCGCCGCGCGAAGGTCAGCGCCGACTTTTCCAGCCTGGTCCCGTCCTCCCCGGCGCAACTCGTCCTTTCGCACACCGTCGAGGTGGCTTAGCGAGTGACTCCCAATCTTTCGACATACGCCCAGTCCGCAAAACTCACAAAGGTAACCACCATGGATAACAGCTCAGAACCCGTTTGGATCATGTTCGCGACCGATGTCGAAAGTCGCGACAAGTTGCTCAAGTACGCCGGCGGATCGCAATGGCAGGTCGATTCCCACACCGCGGCATCGCTGATCCTGGTCGGCGCGGCCGAGCGCCTGGCGTCGCCGCTCGAAGCTGCGGTCGTCCCCGGCGTCAGCGGGATGTCGCGCATCCACCGCGAAAGCGCCTGAGCCGTCTCAGATCCCGAGGTCCTTGGCGACGATCGTCTTCATGATCTCGGTGGTCCCGCCGTAAATCGTCTGGATGCGGGCATCGACGAACGCACGCGACACCGGATACTCCCGCATGTAGCCGTATCCACCATGCAGTTGTAGACACCGGTCGGCGGTCCGCACCTGAAGTTCGGTGGTCCACCATTTCAGCCGCGCCGCCCGCGCTGCCGTCAGCTCGCCGGCCAGATGCTCGGCGATGCAGTCGTCGAGATAGGTACGTGCGACATCGATTTCCGTCGCCAGCTCCGCGAGCACGAACTGAGTATTTTGCAGGCCCGAAATGGGTGAACCAAAAGCCTTGCGCCCCTTGACGTAATTCAACGTTTCAGCCAGGACGCCCTCGGCGGCGGCCACCGCGCCGACGGCCAGCGACAACCGCTCCTGCGGCAGGTTGTTCATCAGTTGATAGAAGCCCCGGCCTTCCTCGCCGAGCAGATCGGCGACCGAAACCCGCATGTCGGTGAAGCTGAGTTCGCTGGTGTCCTGGGCGTGCAGGCCGATCTTTTCCAGATTCCGGCCGCGACTGAAGCCCGCCGTATCCGGGTCGACGACGAACAGTGACAGACCCTTGTGCCGGTCCGGGCCGGTGCGCGCGGCGACGACGAACACATCTCCGGTCTGACCGTTGGAGATGAAGGTTTTCGCGCCGTTGACCACATAGTGATCACCGTCGCGCACCGCAGTGGTGCGAATGCCGGCCAGGTCGCTGCCGGCCCCCGGTTCGGTCATCGCGATACCGATCACCGTCTCTCCGGTGACGACTCCGGGCAGCCAGCGCTGCTTCTGCTCGGGCGTGGTCAGGTCGGTGAGATACGGCAGCACGATGTCGTTCTGCAGCGACAACGCGATGGCCTCGGCCGCCGCCCCGGCCCGCTGGAGCTCGTCGACGACGATCGCGTTGTAGCGAAAGTCCTCGACGCCGGCCCGCCGAACTCCTCGGGGACCGAGAACGCCAGCAGCCCAAGTTTGCCGGCCTCGGTGAACAGCGACCGGTCCACGCAGCCGGCCTTCTCCCACTGCTCGTGGGCCGGGACGACGGTCTGCTGGACGAAGTCGTGCACCAGGTCGCGGAACTGCCGGTGCTCGGGGGTGTACTCCAACCGTGCGCTCATCGGGTCACTCCCGTCAGCGGAAGGCGTCGATGCCGGTGAACGCCTGGCCCAGGATCAGCTGGTGCATCTCCGGAGTGCCCTCGTAAGTGAGCACCGACTCCAGGTTCACCATGTGCCGGATCACCGGATATTCCAGTGATATTCCGTTGCCGCCCAATATAGTTCGCGCCGTCCGGCAGATCTCGATCGCTTCGCGGGTGTTGTTGAGTTTGCCGAAGCTGACCTGCTCGGGGCGCAGACCGGTGCTGTCCTTGAGCCGTCCCAACTGCAGCGCCAGCAGCAGGCCCTTGTGCAACTCGACGGCCATGTCGACGAGCTTGGCTTGGGTCAACTGGAAGCCTGAGATCGGCCGGCCGAATTGAGTGCGCTCGCCGGCGTAGTCCAGCGCGGCCTGCCACGCGGAACGCGCGGCGCCCATCGAGCCCCAGATGATCCCGTACCTCGCTTCGGACAGGCACGACAGCGGACCCTTGAGACCTTGCGCCTCCGGCAGCATTGCGTCGGCGGGCAGGCGAACGCTGTCGAGGACCAGCTCGCTGGTGATCGATGCCCGCAGCGAGAGCTTGTGATGGATGGTGTTCGCGGAGAACCCCGGCGTATCGGTGGGGACGACGAAGCCCCGCACGCCGTCGTCGGTGACCGCCCAGACCACCGCGACGTCGGCGACCGACCCGTTGGTGATCCACATCTTGCGACCGTTGAGAACCCAGTCCGACCCGTCGCGGCGCCCCCGCGTGCTCATCGCGGCGGGGTCGGATCCGGCGTCGGGCTCGGTCAACCCGAAGCAGCCGAGCAGCTCGCCCGCGGCCATACCGGGCAGCCACTGCTGCTTCTGTTCCTCGGAGCCGAACCGCCAGATCGCGAACATGGCCAGCGAACCCTGCACGGAGACCATCGACCGGATTCCGGAGTCGGCGGCCTCCAGCTCGGTACACGCCAGCCCGTAGTGCACGGCCGACGCCCCGCCGCAGCCGTAGCCCTCCAGGTGCATGCCGAGCAGGCCGAGTTGGCCGAAGTGTTTGGCCAGCTCGCGGACCGGCAGGTCGCCGATCTCGAACCATTCCGCGATGTGGGGGAGGACGTGCTCGGCGCAGAACTGGCGAACCGTGTCACGCACGGCGATCTCGTCGTCGGACAGCGACGCGTCTAGGCCAAGCGGGTCCTGCGGATTGAAAGCGGAAGGTGTGCCGGTGCTCATGGCCTCATACTGCCACCGAAAGAAAGAAGGCCTAGGCTGCCGTAGGGGGAACCGGCTTGAAGGGAAGCGGTATGCCCTCATTACTCCCAGTATCGGCCGTGCTGCTGCTGACTCTCGCGCTCGCGCCGCCGGCCGTTGCCGATCCGGTCGACCCGATCCCGGGGAACGGTTTTTTCGTCGTCGGATCCGATATCGTGCCGGGTCTCTATCGGACCGGCGGGTCCGGGTCGACGTTCGGCGTATGGATCAATAACGTGCCGACCCAGGACTCGATGTGCTCGTGGTTCACCTACAGCACCCCCGACGCGGCCAAAGATCATGTCCTGCAAACCAACACGTCGGTCGGTCCGATGTTCGCGAATATCAACACCGGAGTCAAAGCCTTCGAGTCGCAGAACTGCCAACCGTGGACGCGGGTCCCGTAAAGCGTTCAGCCACAGTGCTAGTTGCAGTTGACGCACACACCGGTCAGCGACAACTGCATGCCGCAGCCGCAGAAGCTGCCCTCACGCCGAACGTCGGCGGAACGCTTCCCGCTGGGGCGCACCTGATTCTGCGGATGCTCGACGTACCAGGTTCCCTTGCGTGAACTGGGCCCGTACCCGGCGCCGCTGCCCGCGACGCCGGCGATCTCCTGTTCGGTGGTGAAGCCGGTCGTGTAACCGTGGAAGATATGCAGATCGGGGAGTCCGTCGCGCCTTTTGGCTATGACGTAGGGCTTGCCGGCGCGCACCATCGCTCGACATTCGGTGATGCCGACAGAGGTAGTGATCAGACGGATGAATTGATGATTCGCGGTAGGGATGTCCGCCTTCGCCATCGCCGCGAGCAGCGAATCAGGCATGTGGTCTGCAATGGTCACATTTTTCAACAATAGGCCTTCCTTCGGATGACGGCTGACACAGTCACCCCTGCGAACAACACTTCAGCAGCCTTTTGGCGCCTGGCTGACCGTAATTAACGCCTCGAACATCTCCCGGCTCGGGACCATGAAAGAGCCCCCACAGCCGGCGGCTCGCTGTAGGGGCTCTTGTCAGGGTTGCGTCAGAAGTGTCAGCTGATGCCGACAACCTCTTGGGCGATAGCGGCTACGCGGGTCTGGGCGGCCGACACGACGCGCGCACGCTCCTTGTTGGACTCTTCGTAGGCAATGATCGCGCGAATATCGTGCGGCGCAGTCAGCTCCTTGATCGCAGCCACCGCCTCGTTCTGGTTGAGCTCGTCGTAGTTCTCGATCGGCAACTCGTCGGCGCTCAGCACACCAGTGACGCTACGTGCCGAATGGACTGCATCGGCTACTTGGGCGCTACCTTCGTCGCGGAAAACTTTTTCCGCGGACTGCAGCGCCGCATCCCGCGCGGCGACTGCGGCTTTGGCCGCCACATCGCCGGCGTGCGCACCGCGGCTGAACAAACTGTTCAGCGCCGGCGCGGTGGAACGCACAGCTTCCACGGCGCGGTCGACACCGCGGGTTGACCAATTGACCGGCAGGTTAACGAGTTTGACGACTGACCCGGCAGCTGCCTGCATGGGACTGCGACGTAAAGCGGCCGGCCCACCGAGTGCGTCTTCGGCGAGAACCGTCGTGATCCATTCGACCGTCGCGGAGTGCGCGGTCACCAGGCGCGTAGCCAGGGCTTCGATGTCGGAGCGCTCGGCGGCGACAGCAAGAGCCTTGATGTAGCGCGAGCGATCGAGCAACTGGTCCTCGAGGGCCAGGTCTCCCAGCAGTGCCTCGCTGAACGGTTGAGCCTGCTCGGTGAGAGCCTTGACCGCAGCGCCTGCACGCCCCAGGAACGGGCCGATCACATCGGGGAAGCCGCCGAGGTCACGGATCGCCGACGCGATGGCCACTGCACGGTCGCGGCCGTTGGCGGCGTTCTGGGTCAGTTCGCGACGCACCGCGTCGGTGCGGGCTTGAGCGACACGCGTTTCCGCGATCTGAATTTCGGTGTTCGTCAGGTCTAAAACGGTGCGCAGTTGTGCAAGTAGGGAACTGATATCGGGTGTAGTCACGTAAGAACTGCTCCTATAGGTTTGTTTTTAGTCAATCGGTGGGAACGACGTAGGTGGTGGCTACCCGATCCAACGCACGGCAACCGGGCACCGGGCAGATGTGACAAATGTCATCAGTGCCGAATTAGTTAAAATATAAGAGATTTCGACGATCCGATCTGGCCGGCCCGTCTAATCACGCGTCGCGTCGGTCTTTTCCGCGTGGCGGCGGGTCAACCTCGACGCCGGACGAGACATGCTCAGGGCCGGCATCTGGATGTTCGGCCGGCAGTCGGCCGCGGAATTGCGTCGCTTCGCTTGAAGTATGGTTGCCGACGCGTCGTTCCTCGCCTTGGTAGGGGCCGGGTTTCGGGCGCGGCTTCCCGCCGGGGAACGCCAACCGGAAGATGGTGCGGTGCACCGAGAACCATTGCTTTGAGAATCGCCCGGTGTTGTACGGCAATCCATAGCGCTCGCAGATGTCTTTGATCTTCGGCGCGATCTCCGAGTACCTGCTGCTTGGCATATCGGGATAGAGGTGGTGTTCAACTTGGAAACTCAGATTGCCGCTCATGAGATGAAAGAGTGGGCTGCCGTCGATATTGGCGGCACCGACCAACTGGCGCACGTACCAGCCGCCACGCGTCTCGTCCTCGACCTCTTCTTCGGTGAAGGTGTAGGTCTGATCCGGAAAGTGGCCGCAGAAGATGATGGCGTGCGACCACACGTTTCGGATGAAGTTGGCCAGCGCATTGGCGGCAAGGGTCCGCAAAAATGTGCTTTCCACGCCGGGCAGGAACCGGTCGGCAAGACTTGCCGTGGCGCCGAGCCGGCCCTCGGCGGATATCGTGCGAAGTCGCCGGCCGATACGGGATTTCGCGGGTCGATCGATCCGGCCGCGTAGGGCCAGCTGTGCGAGCGCGAAGGCGCCGGCACTGACCACCGGCCAGCCCACGTAATCCTTCTGTATCTGCTTTCGGGCCTTGCCGCCGATCCCTTTCAAGTCTTTGCGCAGTTCCGACTTCGGCTTTTTGCCGGCCAGGATGGCCTGAATGTTCAGGTCGTGGATCGCCACACCCCACTCGAACAGCGCGGTGAGCAGCGCGTTGTAAAAGAATTGCCCGAGGTTGGCGGGCTTCCATTTCTGCGCGGGGTCGATGCGCATGATCTCGTATCCGAGATCCTTGTCCTTACCCAAAATATTCGTATACGTGTGGTGGATGTAGTTGTGCGAGTGCTTCCAGGCGGCCGCGGTCGAGGCGGTATCCCAATCCCACACCGATGAGTGGATATCGGGATCGTTCATCCAATCCCACTGGCCGTGCATCACGTTGTGGCCGATCTCCATGTTTTCCAGGATCTTTGCCGTCCCCAGACACGCGGTGCCGAGCACCCAGGCGGTTTTCGACCGCGACGCAAGCAACAGCACGCGCCCGGCCACCAAGATCTGGCGCTCGGCTTTGATCACTGCCTTGATGTAGTGCCGGTCGCGGTCGCCGAGGTCGGCGTACACCTCGTCGTGAATCGCGTCGAGTTCCTTCGCGAGTTTTTCGAGTTCCTGTTCGCTCAGCCGAGCGAGCGGGCTTTCCACAGTTGTCACCGTGTTTCCTTTCGATCAGAGGGCGAGTTCGACAGCGCCTTCAGCGGAGTTGATGCAGATCCGGATGTCCTGCTCGGTGGGTTCGCTTACCTCGCCGGAGCGAAGATCACGAACCTTGCCCGACTTGAGCGTCCCGACGCAGGTGTGGCAAATTCCGATGCGGCACCCGTAAGCCAGGTTGAGACCGGCTTTCTCACCGGCCTCCAAAATTGGTGTGCCACCACCGCACTCAGCGGTTGTCTCGCTTTCGAGGAAGGACACTTCGCCTCCCTCGCCTTCAGCTCCATCACCGCTGATCTTCGGCTGGAATCGTTCGAAGTGCAGCCGATCGGGATCGCCGTTGTCTTTCCAGTGTTCGATGAGCGCGTCGAGGAGTTCGCCGGGCCCCGAGCAGAATGCCTCGCGTTCGCGCCAGTCCGGGCACACCTCGTCGAGGTCACCCGTCGACATCCGACCGCGCTCGGAGGTGAGCCGCAGATCCAACCGCAGGTGCTCGTGACGCGCGTCGAGGTCTTCGAGGACGGAGAGGAACATGGTCTGCTCGCGCGTGCTGACAGAGTGAATGACCACGACATCGCCGATCTCGTTGCGACGGTCCA
This sequence comes from Mycobacterium sp., assembly GCF_965277065.1. GTDB lineage: Bacteria > Actinomycetota > Actinomycetes > Mycobacteriales > Mycobacteriaceae > Mycobacterium. The sequence goes on along the minus strand of NZ_CBDIBT010000019.1, from coordinate 1,229,865 downwards.
AGCTGCGCAGCATGCTGATGATCGGCGTGATACCGCTGCCCGCGCTGATGAAAAGCATCTTGGGCGGCGGCTGCTCGGGAAGGGTGAACACACCTTCCACTTCGCCGAGCCGCACTACTTCGCCGGGCTGGATCCTCTCCACCAGGTAGGGCGAGACAACGCCGCTGTCCACTTTCTTGGGCGTGACGCTGATCAAGCCGTCGTCAGGTGCCGGGTCAGATGTGAGCGAATACGCCCGCCAGTGATAGCGGCCGTCGATGACCAAGCCGAGCCGCACGTACTGACCCGGCTTGTGACCCACCCATTCGTAGCCGGGTCTGATCAGCACGCTGACCGCTTCCGAGCCCTGCGGCTCTACCCGCTCGACCTTCCCCCGCAATTCCTTGGTCGTCCACAGCGGGTTGATCATCTCGAGGTAATCGTCGGGACGCAGCGGACTGAACAGTTGCCGCACGGCACGGAGAAACAGCCGGCGACCGCGTGGAACCGTAGGTTGTGCACCGCGTTCTGCCATGGCTCCAACAGTACACACTTGTGCACTGAATGCAATCAGATTGACTAATTAGGTAGACAGGACAGCATATTTGATGAAAATTGCGCGCAGTAAAGACCAGGACGAACGTTCACCAAATTCGCCGGCTGGCGAGGAGGTGGACCGAAACGCTGCCGTCGCTTACGCGGCGTCTACTGCGCTGCGAGCCGCTTCCTTCTCCGTCTTGGCGCCCGCATTGCTGAGGCTGCCACCGGCGTTCTCCAGATGCGCGCGAATAAACCACTGGAACTTCTCCAGCTCGGTGGCGTGCGCGATCAGCAGATCCTGGGTGACCAGATCCAGATCTTCAAGCCGCTCAACGTTTTTCCGGGTGTCTTCGATGATGCCCGCGTACACCAGGTCTAGCGCTGCCATGTGCGCTCCGGTGACATCGCGGCCCAGCGAGTAGTCGTTCCAGGTTCGATCCGCAATGATCGCTCCGGGAGTGCCCTTCGGGGATGCGCCCAGCGTCGCGATACGCTCGGCCACCTCATCGGCATAGCCGCGTACCAGCAGGACCTGGGGGTCGAGCATTTCGTGAACGCCGATGAAGCTCGGCCCCACGACATTCCAATGCACATGCTTGAGCGTCAGATGCAAGTCGTTGTAAGCGCTGAGTTGTTTCTGCAAGAGCTCAGCGATCTCGGTGCCTTCTGCATCGGTGAGGCCCGGAATTGTGAAGCGTGGCATTATTTTTCCATCCATTGTCGACCACAAGATGCGCTCACCAACTGTGCGTGGGGAGTTTTGGCCTAGGGCAGGTGTACCCGGGCGGCGCGATCGTCAATCCGAACCCGATTCCCGGCGCAAGCGGTCCCGGTAACCTCGTGGCATGGCGAGTCCGCGGCGGAGTCCGGTGTGGTTGGGCATCGATGTGGCCTGCGTACTGGTGTTTTGCGCCGTCGGGCGGCGCAGCCACGACGAAGGCCTCAATATCGCCGGCATCGCGACCACCGCCTGGCCCTTTCTGAGTGGGACCGTGCTGGGGTGGCTGTTGTCGCAAGCCTGGCGCCGGCCATCCGCGGTGTATCCGACCGGCGTGGTCGTGTGGCTGAGCGCTGTGGCGGTCGGATTATCACTGCGCAAGGCAACCTCCGCCGGTGTGGCCGGCAGTTTCATCGTCGTCGCAGCCACGGTCACCGCTCTGCTGCTGCTCGGTTGGCGAGCGATCGCCCAGTTCGGGCGCCCAGTGGAGTCGGCCTGAGATATGTCGCGCACAGCCCACGACACCTGGGGTCCGGCCACCGGTGTCGGAACCACCGCCACGTTGGTGGCGACGGCGAGGGCGCTGGCGAACCGGGCGGGGCTGATCCATGATCCCTTCGCCGAGCCGCTGGTCAGTGCGGTAGGACTGGACTTCTTCACCAAGGTGGCCAGTGGGGAACTGGCGCTCAGTGACCTGGGTGACGACAACGGAATGGCTTTGCTGACAGACCTTTTCGCGGTTCGGACGCGGTTCTTCGACAACTTCGTCACCGACGCGTGCCGGGCCGGGATCCGGCAAGTGGTGATCCTGGCGTCGGGGTTGGATGCCCGGCCGTACCGGTTGTGGTGGCCGGCCGGCACCACGGTGTACGAGATCGACCAGCCGCAGGTGATCGACTTCAAGACCCAGACCCTGCGTGGCATGGACGCCGGCCCGACCGCCAACCGACGTGCGGTCGGCATCGACCTCCGCCGGGACTGGCCGGAAGCCCTTCGGCGGATCGGCTTCGACGCAGGCGAGCCCACCGTGTGGATCGCCGAGGGGCTGCTCGTCGGATTTCTGGCGCCGGCGGTCCAAGACCGGCTGCTCAACAACGTCACGGCGTTGAGTGCTCCCGGAAGTCGGGCCGCGGCCGACTACTTACCGGAGACCCAGCCGCGTTTACTGAGCCAGGAACACGCGCTGGCGAAGCGCTGGCGACGGTGTGGGTATCAGGGCGACATGACGGAATTCACCTACCCCAATGAGCATCACGATGCCGCGGAATCCTTGGCCGCACTCGGATGGCGAACGGTGGTGACCGAACTCCAGCAGCTGTTCACAGCGACCGGCCTGCCGGGTTTACGTCGTCAGGATCTTAAGGGTGCGCCGGTGGCGGGCCGCTATGTCCGCGCAGTCTTCACCTAGTCGCGCCGGAATGCTGACCACGGCGAGACGTTAGAAATGTAGTGATGCCGCCACCCAGCCGACCCGCGCATGCGCAGCAGCTCCGCTTTCTCGCGGTGGCCGCGGACGATCCCAGGGCCCAGCCGCTGCTGGACGAGTTGGCGCTCGAGTACGCGCATCGCTACGAGAGCACGACGCCGACCGTCATGGCCTGGTTGACGTCGGTTCCGACCGCGGAGTTCGCGCCGCCCGACGGTGGTTTTCTGGTCGGTGAACTCGATGGCGCGCCTGTCACCGGCGGCGCTTTTCAGCGATTCGACGCCCACACTGCCGAGCTCAAGCGGATTTGGACCGACCGGGCCCACCGCCGCGCCGGCCATGCGACCGCGCTGCTGATCGAGTTGGAGAACACCATCGCCGAACGTGGGTATCAGCGGGTCTACCTGACAACCGGTCACCGCCAACCCGAGGCGGAGGCGCTGTACGAGGCGGCGGGCTACACGCGACTTCCCGAACCGCTGCCGTCGCGCGGCCCGGTGTTCCCGATCGCCTTTGTGAAGGTGCTCTCGTGACCCGCCCCGACGATCTGCACCTCGGCGTAGCGCTCGACGGCTACGGATGGCACCCGCACGCATGGCGACCCACGTTGGCCGCCAATTCCACGACGGACTCGGTGCTGTCCGGGCGGTACTGGGCCGGCCTGGCCGCCACCGCCGAGCGCGGGCTGCTGGATTTCCTCACCATCGACGACAGCCTGCAACCCCAGCCGGGGCGCCGCGAACCCCTCAGCCCACGGCGGCTGGCCGGCCGCGGTGACGCCGTGCTCGTCGCGGCGCGGATCGCCCCGGTCACTGCCCACATCGGTCTGATCCCGGTGGCCACCGTCACCCACACCGAGCCGTTCCACATCTCCAAAGCGATCGCGACGCTGGACCACGTGTCGCACGGACGAGCGGGTTGGCAGCCACGGGTGAGTTCGACGGCCCACGAGGCCGCGCTGTTCGGCCGGCGCGATGCCTCCGCCGACGCCAACGAATTGTTCGACGAGGCCGTCGACGCCGTCGAAGTGGTACGGCGCTTGTGGGACAGCTGGGAGGACGATGCGATCATCCGCGACGCCGAGACCGCGCGCTACGTCGACCGGGAAAAGCTGCACTACATCGACTTTCGTGGCAAATACTTTTCGGTGAAAGGCCCCTCGATCACCCCGCGTTCGCCGCAAGGCCAGCCGGTGGTGGCTGCGTTGGCGCACGCGCCGCGCGTCTACGAATTCGCCGCGGCCAGTGCCGATCTGGTGTTCGTCACGCCGACCGACAATGCGTCGCTCGATGCGATTCTCGACGAGGTCAAGGCAGCCGGCGGCCAGCACCTGAAGGTCTACGCCGACGTGGTGGTGACGTTCGGCGGTGACACCGAATTCGGCTCAGACGCCTTGATATTCGATGGCAGCGCCGCCGACGTGGTGGATCTGATCCTGGGCTGGCAACAGCTGGGTGTCGACGGCGTCCGGCTGCGGCCGGCCGTCAACAGCACCGACCTCCCGGTGATCGTCGACGAGGTAATTCCACTGCTGCAGGGCGCAGGGGTGTTTCGCAGTGGGTACACCCAAGGCGAGACATTGCGTCAGCGACTCGGCCTGCCCGACGCACCCAACCGGTACGCGAAGGTGAACGCATGAACACCGTCCCACTGTCCATTCTGGACCTCTCACCGATCAGCGCCGGCAGCGACGCGACGACGGCGTTGCACAACACCATCGATCTGGCTCAGCACGCAGAGCAGTGGGGATACCGCCGATACTGGATTGCCGAGCACCACTTCGTCGGCGTCGCCAGCTCGGCACCCGCCGTGCTGATCGGGCAAATCGCCGCCGCCACCACCACGATTCGAGTGGGGTCGGCCGCGGTCCAGCTGGGCCACACCACCGCTCCCGCGGTCGTCGAGAGCTTCGGCATCCTCGACGCGTTCTATCCGGACCGGATCGATCTCGGGCTGGGCCGCGGCCAGCGCCGCGACACCGGGTTCAAGCCGAAGCATCCGTCGGCCAAGGATCGTCCGCCGCGGCAGTGGCGCAAAGTCGACGGTGTGGTGATCCCGCTGCCGTTCGACCTGCGCGGGCTGCTCGACACCGATCGTGTGCTGGCGACGATGGAGATACTTCAGCAGCCGGAGGCCGTCGCACCCGACTTCGCCGACCAGCTGCGCGACATCCTCGCGTTGCTCGACGGCTCGTTCGAAGCCGGCGGCTTCGACGTGCACGCGGTGCCGGGGGAGCGATCCGGGTTGACGCCGTGGATCTTTGGCAGCACGAGAGGGCAGAGCGGGCGGCTGGCCGGCGCGCACGGTCTGCCGTTCGTCGCGAGCTACCACATCACCCCGGCGACGGCGTTGGAAGCGATCGAGGCCTACCGGGACACGTTCGTCCCGTCGGCGACGTTGCAGGAGCCCTACGTAGTGGTGTCCGCCGATGTCGTCGTCGCCGAGGACAGCGCTACTGCAAAGGAACTCGCGGCCGGCTACGGGCAGTGGGTGTACTCGATTCGTACCGGGGTCGGTGCGGTGCCCTACCCGGCTCCCGGCGACTACCGACCGCTGACGGATGAGCAGCTACCGGTGGTCAAGGACCGGCTGAAGACGCAATTGGTCGGCGACCCGGATGAGGTCGCCGAACGGCTGTCGGCATTGCAACGCCTGAGCGGAGCCGACGAACTCGTCGTCACATCGGTGACCCACGACCACCAGGCCCGTCTGCGCTCACACGAGCTGCTGGCCAAGCGCTGGGGAATCAGCGCATGAACGTCCGAGAAGGAAAGCAGCGCAAGCCCATTCATCTCGCTGCCCATTTTCCGGGGGTCAACAGCACCACGGTGTGGACCGACCCGCAATCGGGAAGTCAGATCGACTTCGCGTCGTTCGAGCAGATGGCCCGTACCGCCGAGCGTGGACTGTTCGACTTCTTCTTCCTCGCCGAAGGCCTAAGGCTGCGCGAGCATCGCGGACAGATCTACGACCTCGACGTGATGGGCCGGCCGGACACCTTCACCGTGCTGGCGGCTTTGGCCGCGGTCACCGACCGGCTCGGCCTGACCGGGACGATCAACACCACGTTCAACGAACCCTTTGAGGTGGCAAGGCAATTCGCCACCCTCGACCAGTTGTCAGACGGGCGGGCCGGCTGGAACATCGTCACCTCCTCGGATGCGTTCACCGGAGAGAACTTCCGGCGCGGCGGCTTCCTCGACCATGCCCACCGGTACCAGCGGGCCGAGGAGTTTCTCGCCGTCACCCGCCAATTCTGGGACAGCTGGGCGCCCAATGCTGTGCGGGCCGACATCGAGGCCGGAATTTACGCCGCTCCCGACCGGGTGGGCGTGGTCGAGCATCATGGCCCGCACTTCGACGTGCGCGGACTGGCGACACTGCCCAGCGGGCCGCAGGGACATCCAATCCTGTTGCAGGCCGGCGATTCCGACGAAGGCCGAAACTTCGGCGCGCACTACGCTGACGCGCTGTTCACCCTGCACGGGTCGCTGGAAGACGGCCAGCGTTATTACGCCGATGTGAAGGGTCGGGCGGCCTCCTTCGGGCGAAACCCCGACGAGCTCAAGGTCTTTCCAGCGGCGAGCTTCGTCCTGGGCGACACCGCAGCGGAAGCCGACGACCGGGCGCACCACATCCGCCGCCAGCAAGTCAGCGGCCCGACAGCGATCGCGATGCTCGAGCAAGTCTGGGGTCGCGACCTGTCCGAACACGATCCCGACGGCCCGCTGCCGGCCGACGATCCGACTGGCGACACCAGCATCACCCAGGGCCGCGTGCGGCATGGCGACCCGATCGAGGTGGCCCGCCGCTACCGCGAACGCGCTGAGGCTGAAAACCTTTCGATCCGCGAGCTGATCATCGCAGTCTCCAGCCGGGAGCAGTTCGTCGGCACCGCCGAGCATGTCGCCGCGGAGATCGACCGCTACATCCAGGCCGACGCCTGCGACGGGTTCATCTTCGTGCCGCACCTGACCCCGCATGGTCTCGACGAGTTCGTCGACCACGTGGTGCCCCTGCTGCAGGAGCGTTCAGGGTACTACACCGAATACAGCGGCACGACGCTGCGCGAGCACCTCGGGCTGACTGAGCTCTAACGCGCCAGCGCGGTCGCCTGTTGGGTCGCTTCGCGGATCGGGCCGCTCCACAGATCGCCATGGCCGGGCACCAGGATCTCGGTGTCCAACAGGGCGAGAGCGGCCAGGCTGCGGATGCACCCGTCCTGGTCATGGCTGAACAACTCGGGCAGTAGTTGCGGGCCGCTGCGCGGCAGCAGAGCGTGTCCGGTCACCAGCGCGTCGCCACTGATGAGCGCGCCGTCAATCACAAACGAGCAGTGTCCGCCGGTGTGACCGGGAGTCGGGATGGCCGTCGGGTTGCCGGGCAGCTCCGCGGCCACCTCGGCAGTCAGGGGTTGGGTGGTCGGGATGCCCTCGCGGCTCAATCCGCCATCGCGCACGAGGTGGGCGGTCCACCGCGCCCAGCGCGGTCGCCAGAGATTCATCGCCACATCGATCGGCGAGGCCTGCTCCAGATACTCGCGTTTGGCGTGGCCGACCTCGTCGGCGTGGCAGTAGACCGGAGTGCGGTGGGTCTTGGCGAACCAGATCGCCGAGCCGAGGTGATCGATGTGGGCGTGGGTCAGCAGGATGGCGCGCACGTCGCCGGGCTGATATCCCAGCTGCCGCAGCGAATCCAGCACGTCGTCCCGGTCGCCCGGATAGCCGGCGTCGATCAGCATGACCCCGCGCTCATCGGTGACCAGCGTCCAGTTGACCGCCCCGCCCTGGGCGAGGTGCACGTGTTCGGTGACGGCTTGCATGACAGGTGCCATATCCCGGAGTCTAGGTCGCACCACCAGAGGGAGTAGAAACAAAGCGTGGCTGAACTCAAACTTGGATACAAGGCGTCGGCGGAGCAGTTCGCCCCGCGAGAACTCGTCGAGCTGGCGGTCGAGGCCGAGGCGCACGGCATGGACAGCGCAACGGTCAGTGACCACTTCCAGCCGTGGCGGCACGAGGGTGGGCATGCGCCGTTCTCGTTGGCCTGGATGACGGCGGTCGGCGAACGCACCAAGCGGTTGCAACTGGGCACCTCGGTGTTGACGCCGACGTTCCGCTACAACCCGGCCGTGATCGCGCAAGCGTTCGCGACCATGGGGTGTCTGTATCCGGACCGCATCTTCCTCGGCGTCGGGACTGGCGAGTCGCTTAACGAGATCGCCACCGGCTACGAAGGGGAGTGGCCGGAGTTCAAGGAGCGCTACGCGCGCCTTCGCGAGTCGGTGCGGCTGATGCGCGAACTGTGGCTGGGCGACCGGGTCGACTTCGAGGGGGAGTACTACCACACCAAGGGCGCCTCGATTTACGACGTGCCCGAGGGCGGTATCCCGATCTACATCGCCGCGGGCGGTCCGCAGGTGGCCAAGTACGCCGGCCGTGCGGGCGACGGCTTCATCTGCACATCCGGCAAGGGCGAGGAGCTCTATAAGGACAAGCTGATCCCGGCCATGCGTGAGGGCGCCGAGGCCGCGGGCAAGAACGCGCAAGACGTCGACCGGATGATCGAGATCAAGATCTCCTATGACACCGATCCCGAACTGGCACTGGAGAACACCCGTTTCTGGGCGCCGCTGTCGCTGACCGCCGAGCAGAAGACCAGCATCCACGACCCGCTGGAAATGGAGAAAGCCGCCGACGAGCTTCCGATCGAACAGGTCGCCAAGCGCTGGATCGTGGCCTCCGATCCCGACGAGGCCGTCGCGAAGGTCAAGGACTACGTGGAGTGGGGCCTCAACCACCTGGTGTTCCACGCACCGGGTCATGACCAGCGCCGGTTCCTGGAGCTGTTCCAGAGGGATCTCGAGCCCCGGTTACGACGGCTGGGCTGACCCGAATGCCCAACGCCACTGGGCTCTATATTGCGGCGCCCGAAGGCGATAGCGGCAAATCGGCGATCGCGCTGGGTATTCTGCATCGACTGACCGCCACGGTCGCCAAAGTCGGTGTGTTTCGGCCGATTACGCGTGCCGGGCGCAGCGGGTCGACGCCAGCGCATGAGGATCGGGACTACATCCTGGACCTGCTGCTGGCGCACAGCACCGCGGACCTGCCCTACCAGCGCTGCATCGGTGTCGACTACCAGCAGTTGCATGCCGACCGTGATGCCGCCATCGACGACATCGTCGAGCGTTATCACGCGATGGCTGACGACTGCGATGCGGTCGTCATCGTCGGCAGTGATCATAGCGACCTGGGACAAGGGGCCAGCCCCGCCGAACTGGGCGTCAACGCTCGCATCGCGGTCAACCTCGGCGTCCCGGTGGTGCTGGCCATCCGGGCCAAGGATCGCACCGCCGATCAAGTCGTCCACGCCGTCGAGGTGTGCTTGGCCGAGCTGAACACCCAGCACGCCCACACCGCGGCCATTATCGCCAACCGTTGCGAGCCAGCACAATTGACCGCGATCACCGAGGCTCTTCGAAGTCTCACACCGAAGACCTACGCCGTGCCCGACGAGCCGCTGCTGGTAGCGCCGACAGTCGCCGATCTGCAGGCCGCGGTCGATGGCACACTGCTCAGCGGCGATACCGCACTGATGAGCCGCGAGGTGATGGGCGTCGTGGTCGCCGGCATGACCGCCGATCACGTACTCGAGCGGTTGGGCGAGGCGGTGGCGGTGGTGACGCCCGGTGACCGCTCGGACGTCGTGCTTGCCGCGGCGAGCGCCCATGCCGCTGAAGGGTTTCCGTCGTTGGCGTGCATCATCCTCAACGGTGGCTTCGAGTTGCATCATTCGACCGGGTCGCTGGTGGCGGGGCTGCGGCTGCGGTTGCCGATCATCGCGACCACGCTGGGCACGTTCGACACCGCTACCGCGGTCGGGTCGGCCCGGGGCCGGGTCACCGCCTCGTCGCAGCGCAAAATCGACACCGCGATACAGCTGATCGAGAGTCACGTCGACCTCACGGACCTGCTGGCGCAGTTGGCGATCCCGATCCCCAAGGTGACCACGCCGCAGATGTTCACCTACCAGTTGCGCGAACAAGCCCGATCGGATCGTAAGCGCATTGTGCTGCCCGAAGGCGATGACGACCGGATCCTCAAATCCGCCGGCCGAGTGCTGCAGCGCGGGATTGCCGATCTGACGATTCTCGGCGACGAGAGCCAGATCCGTTCCCGCGCCGCTGAACTCGGGGTCAACGTGGATGGCGCCGCGGTTTTCGATCCGCGAACAAGTGATCTGTGCGACCAGTTCGCCGAGCAGTATGCAAAGCTTCGCGCCAAAAAGGGGGTCACCGTCGAACAAGCCCGCGAGATCATCCACGACGGGTCGTATTTCGGCACCATGCTGGTGCACAACTCCTATGTCGACGGGATGGTGTCCGGCGCATCGCACACCACCGCACACACCGTTCGTCCGGCTTTCGAGATCATCCGCACCGCCCCCGGCATCTCGACGGTGTCCAGTGTGTTTCTGATGTGCCTGCCGGATCAGGTTCTGGCCTATGGAGATTGCGCGATCGTCCCTGACCCGACCGTCGAGCAGCTTGCCGACATCGCGATCAGCGCCGCTGCGACGGCCGCGCAGTTCGGCATCGAACCGCGCATCGCCATGCTGTCGTACTCCACCGGCGAGTCCGGCACCGGAGTTGACGTCGACAAGGTCAGGGAGGCAACCGGATTGGTGCGCAGCCGTGAACCGCAATTACTAGTCGAAGGACCGATTCAGTACGACGCCGCCGTCGAGCCGACCGTTGCGGCCACCAAAATGAGCGGCTCACCGGTGGCCGGTCAGGCCACCGTGCTGATCTTCCCCGACTTGAACGCCGGCAACAATGCGTACAAGGCGGTGCAGCGCAGCGCCGGAGCGATTGCCATCGGTCCGGTTCTACAGGGCTTGAACAAGCCGGTGAACGACCTGTCCCGCGGTGCACTCGTCGAAGACATCGTCAACACGGTCGCGATCACCGCGATCCAGGCCCAGGGTATTCAGTGAGCAGCCGCACGCCGGTGGTGCTCGTGCTGAACGCTGGCTCGTCATCGCTGAAATATCAACTGACCGAACCGGTTTCGGGTGAATTGCTGGCCGACGGCACCGTCGAGCAGATCGGTGAGCCGGGCTCGACGGTCCCCGACCATGGCGCGGCGCTGCAGGTGGCCTTCGAGGCGTTGTCCGACGGCGGTATCGACCTCAACGCCTGCGGGCTGGCCGCCGTGGGGCACCGGGTGGTGCACGGCGGGGCGGTCTTCTACCGGCCGACCGTCATCGACGACACGGTCATCGCCAAGCTCGAGCACCTGTCGATGCTTGCGCCGCTGCACAATCCGCCTGCCGTGCAGGGCATCCAAGTCGCCCGCGCGATGCTGCCGCAGGTGCCGCATGTCGCGGTTTTCGACACCGCGTTCTTCCACGACCTGCCGGCCGCCGCGGCGACCTATGCCATCGACCGGGAGCTGGCGAAAAAGTGGCATATCCGCCGATACGGATTTCACGGGACCTCGCACCGCTACGTCAGCGAACAAGCTGCGGCCTTCCTGGAGCGGCCGCGCGGCGAGCTGAATCAGATTGTGCTGCATCTGGGTAACGGCGCGTCAGCCTCGGCGATCAGCGGTGGGCGCGCAGTCGAGACCTCGATGGGTCTGACTCCGCTGGAAGGCCTCGTGATGGGGACCCGCAGCGGTGACATCGACGCGGGCATCGTGGGCTACTTGTATCGCGAGGCCGGCGTGAGCGTCGAGGACATCGAGTCAACGCTCAACCACCGCTCCGGGTTGCTGGGGCTGGCCGGTGAACGGGATTTCCGCCGGCTGCGCGAGATGATTGAATCCGGCGACAGCTCAGCGCAGTTGGCCTACGACGTGTTCATTCATCGACTGCGCAAGTACGTCGGCGGCTACCTGGCCATCCTGGGCCGGACGGATGCGATCAGCTTCACCGCCGGCGTCGGAGAAAACGCGCCCGCGGTGCGTTTGGACTCGCTCAGCGGTCTGGGCGGCCTGGGGATCGAGATCGACGAGCAACGAAACTCCCGGCCCGACAAGGGTGCTCGACGCATCTCGACTGATACCTCGCCGATCACGGTGTTGGTGGTCCCCACCAACGAGGAGTTGGCGATCGCGCGGGACTGCTTGAGCGTGGTCTAGCTCAAGTGGTGAACAGACTTTGCAGGCTCTCCGCCACCAGGTTCGTCCAATCCAGCGGCAGCGTGGACGTGAAGGTGAGCGGCGTGTCCGCGAAGATGCTCGCCAATGTGGAATCGAATAACGTCCCCAGATTCATGAATGGATCCGGAGCCAGGAAGTTGCCGATGCCCTCGCTGCTCACTGTTCCGGTTACCGGTGCGGCGAGGCCGGCGATGCTACCCAAGCTCGCCATCTCGTTGTTAGCGAGATCCATAACGTATGCAGGCACTCCAGGCTCCGTGATACCCGGGAGATTGAAGGTGTCGCCCACATTTGGGTCGATGGTGTTGATCGTGGGGATGTCTGATGTCGGGATGCTTGGAATGAGGTTGCTGCCCAGCGTAGAGATGGTGCTCACGTCATGGCCGGCAAAAAGGTCAAGTGCCCCACCGCAAATAGTGTTTTCTACGCACCCGTTGTAGATGTCGATGACGCCATTGACGACGGGTGCGATCGTGTCATTCAGCCCGCTGATCGCGGTGTTGACCGCATTGACTGCGGTTGTCAGCGTGCCGTTGAGGGCCGGAATAACGTCGTCGTTGATGAAGGTGATCGCATCACCGATTACTGGTATCTGCGACAGGTCGAGATTGAAGCTCAGGGTGTCGGGGCCCAAGATAGTCAGCACACCGGTCGGATCCGGAGCCGTTACGCCGCTGCCGGGCACCGTCGACGTGACCGTCAGCAGCTCGTCCGAAAGCGTCTGCTCGGACTGCAGCAATGCGGCGAGCGTGCCCGTTTCCAGCGGCGAGGTGCCCAGGAAGCTCGAGGCGGTGCCGTCACCGAAACCGCTGGTGTCAGTGGTGAAGACGGCATCTGGATTGGTGAGCAGACCGAACTCCGGGGTAATCGAGACGTTGTCATTGGCGGTGAAGGGTGCGTTGAGCGTGTACGCGTCGCCGATGGACGGCACCGTTCCGGCGAGCGGGTCCGGGGCGGCCGACTGCACTTGATAACCGTTGAGGTAGTCGTTCAGCAGCGTGCTGGGCGCCAGCGAAAGGAAGTTGTCGATATTGGTTATGTCGGTCCCGATGTTCGTGAAGTCAGTGTCAATCGTGCCCATCGAGAAGCTGCCGCCGGTGAACAGGTTTTCCACCTGCGTGGAGATGCTGCTGAATTGAGTGCTCACGTCATTGATAGACGGCAGCATGTTCTGGTAAACGCCGGTCAACCCGACCTCGGCGGCATTCGCGCCAAAACCAGAACTGAGACTGTTCTGCACGAGCAAGGTCAGTGCTGATACCGGGTTGAGCACCGGGTCGTTGTAAAGATCCGGAAACGTGGGAATGGGCGGGAGCGTGCCCGTTGGATGCAGCTCCCCGAGTTGCGCCGCCACCGCTTCGTTGTACGCCGATAGCGCGGCTGAATATTTGGCCAACTCTTGTGCATCTGTCGACACGTCGTTGAAGACCTGCGTCAGACCCTGCGAGTACACCGCTTCAGGCAGCGAATATATAGCGGTGGTGTGGTCGTACATATCCATCAGCCCGTTCCAGTTGGCCGTGGTGTTCGCGACCATGTCGTTCCAACCCACCTCCGGGAAGTTGATGTCGCCGGCTTCGGTGGTGGTGAGTTGCACCGCTCGGTGTTGGATCTCTGGAAGCGGCGTGGCTGCCGGACCGATGGCAATGAGACCAGCGCTGACGACGGCGACGCCAGTCGCGAGTGCGGGACGAGACGATCGCTGCATCGGTACTCCTTGGAGGTTTCGTCCGTTTGGTCGGATGCAGCGTAGCTGAGATGAAGCTGAAGAATTCGCATTTTCGACTCAGAAACTTCTCAGTTAACTTTCCGAACACTTGAGGGTTCACCATGCGACTCGAGCACGAGGTGCGCGATCTGCACACCGAGGTGAACTGCCAACGTCCGGAATCATGGAAAAACCTTCCGCGGGCTTGTGTAACAGCTGTAGCCATCGCGGGGCTGTTTTTCCCTGCAGAGGGGCACTCATCAAAGGGCCAGCAATCCGCGTGGCCGCTTTAGCAATGTGACTCGGCGAGCACCTTAAGCCAGAAATCCCAGACTCCGCCGACCGGCCCCCACCGACGGTGTGGGATCGGTCTGCAGCGTTTTCGTCAGCAATTCGTAGTACACATCGCGGAAGTCGGTGGTGGCTTTCAGGTCGCCATTGTCGAGGTCGGTGAGGCTGGGTTCGTCGCCGTAGAAGCCGCCCTTGACCGGCATTCCAGCGACGAACACCGGGCCGGCGGTGCCGTGGTCTGTGCCCTGCGAAGCATTCGCCCTCACTCGTCGCCCGAATTCCGAATATGCAAGCAGGACAACATTCTTGCCGTACTGATCACCGGCCATTTGCTGCAGGAACGGGGTCATCGCCTCGTCGAGCGTCTGCAACTGGCGCTGTTGGGATTCGCGTTCGTTGGCGTGCGTGTCGAATCCGCCCAGACTCACCGCGTATACCCGCGTGGGCACCCGCGCCTGAACCGCCGACGCCACCATGCCGAGTTGGCCGGCCAGCGAGTTGTGCTTTCCACTTGGTGGTTTGAGCTGGCCGAAGGCGGTATCTGTGGTGCGAGTGGCGCGGTAGGCGTCGCAGACCGCAGCCATCGCTGACGTGTCGTTGGGGTCGTTGATACCGAGTGCATCCATCGTCGCGGCGAAGCCGTCTGCCTGCTCGGGTTTTTCGGACGCGGTTAGCGCTGCCGCCGTGCACTTTTCACCGACGGCGAGCGGTGGTAGCACCGAGCCGATGTTGACGGCACGCAGCGGGTCGTTGCCGGTGGCGTCGAGCCAGCGGCCGATCCACCCGGTTGGGACTGGTTCGGACGGCGACGCGGTCTGCCAGATGTCCATCGACCGGAAGTGGCTGTGGTCAGGTTTCGGGTAGCTTGCGCCGCGCACGATCGCCAAATTCTTGTCATTCCACTGCCGGGCCAGGCCCTTCAGTGCCGGATTGAGCCCTAGCTGGTCGTCCAAGTGCAGCACATCGCCCGGGGCATAGGCCAATTCGGGCCGGGCGTCGTGATAAGCGTTGTCGGCGTAAGGGATCAGGGTGTTGATCCCGTCATTGCCGCCGTACATCGTGAGGAGCACCAGCACGCCGGCGCCCTCGGCCAGCGGTCGCTGTTGCGCCTCCTTCATCAGCTGGGGCCAGCTGACAGAGCAGGCACTCGACAACAGACCTGCCGCGCCAACGCCGGCGCTGGCGAGCAGAAACTTACGGCGATTCAATTCAGGCATCGGCATTCCCCCGTTACGACGTCAGGTATTCAGGCGTGTTGACGGCGGCGGCGACCAGCTGAACTGGCTTGCCCACCAACGGGTTCAGGGCCTTAACGGTCCGGTCTGTCCATGCGCCAACCCCGATCAGATAACCGACGGCATCGATCCGGTCGTCAGCCGAGGCGTCTTCGACGGTGGAGAGGTCTCCCGCACGCGCGAGTTGGCTGGCGGCCCGCATTCGCACGTCGGCGCTGGCGGTGGACATCCAGACCCGGCCATGGGGCCAGCCACCGACGTCGGGTGGGTAGAACGGACGCTGGCCCAGCGCCCGCAACGTGGAGCCGACCATTTTCGGCCGCGCCGCGTTGTCGATGGGGACCTGCAGTGTCCGCATCACCCCGATAAGCCACTCGACCGGCGTGTTGACGATCGCCGCTCGACTGGCGACGAATTCACCGTCGGTGAGAATTGCACGAGTCAGCGCCCGCAAGTCGCGGCGAGCACCAAACGCGGCGACAAACCGATCCAGCGCCTGCGGCGACGGCGGGGTGTCAGACGCCAACTGCTGCCAGAGTCGTCCGGCAACGTACTGCGGCGATTTCGGCTGGGCCAGAACGGCGTCAACGAACCCGCCCGCGTCGAAATTTTTGGTGACCCCGAATATCGTCTTGGCCGTGTGGTCGTGGCGGTTGGGCACCATCATGGTCTGTCCGGTGGCGGGTCGAATGGTCCACCCGGTCAATGCCCGTGCGCCTTGGCGGACATCGTCTTCGCTGTAGCCGTCGCCGTGCCCGAGCGCGAACAACTCCATGAATTCTCGTGCGAGATTTTCGTTGGGCGCCTTCGCTGTGCTGGTCTGAGCATCCAGCCAGTGCATCATCGCGGCGTCGGTCAACATGGAGTAAGCGAGCGTCCGGAAATCGCCGAGCGACTGGGTGCGTAGCTTATGGTTCTGGGCCGCCATGTCCGAGGCGGACCGCACCTTCTCGGCCGACGTGGCAAAGTGGTTGTGCCACAACAACGTAAGTTTCTCGTGAATAGGCTGCTGCACCGTGACCATTCGCCGCAACCACCACCCCGACAGCTCGGTCATCTGGTCGGACCGTTGGCGATTGAACTCTTTGCGGGCGGCGACACCGGCTCCCTTTCCGGGGCCGCGCAGAACGGGCAACGTCGGCATCGGTGTCGCACGGGCGCCGGGGTCCGCCTCGGGGTCTGCACCCAGGGCGGCGTCGACATAGTTTGGCCAATTTTTGGCAGCCACGGCGTCAACCTGCGCACCGGTCGTTCCGAACCCGATCCGGCGAAGCACGCGCGCGGTGGTGATCCACCCATCTGACTGGCCGGCCATGGTGCAACTGTGCCGGAGTTTCCTTGCGTTTTGCTTGCGATACTGGTCACCAGGCATTACTGGGAACCTGTGGACAGGATCAGATGCCAGCCCCGCCGTCCGTGCGACTCTCCACGGCGTGGAGTCGAAGGCCGATGAGCCGTTTATTGGGAGCGAGGCGCTGTCGCGCGGCATCATGAACAGGCATCGGCTGCGGACACAACACCGACTGGTGGTTCCGGGTGTATATCTGCCCAACAACATCCCGACGTCGCTTGACCGACGGATCGCGGCAGCTTGGCTTTGGACTCGCCGCGAGGGAGTTATCTCCGGCGTTGCGGCCGCTGCACTGCACGGGGCCAAGTGGATTGACGAGGACGTCACCGTCGAGCTCATCCACCGCAATAATCGCCCACCACGCGGAGTGCGCACTCGACGGGACACCCTGCTCGAGGGCGAAGTCATGACTGTTGCCGGCATGCTGGCCACTACACCGGAGCGCACGGCGTTCGACATTGGCCGACTTCAACCGTGCCGCAGGGCTATCGCACACTTGGATGCACTCTCGCGAGCAACAGTTTTGAAGCGCGACAGTGTTGCGAATATCGCCAGCCGGCATCCTGGTTCGCGCGGTTTGCGGAACCTCGACATGGTGCTCGAACTCCTCGACCCAGGAGCCCAGTCGCCGCGGGAAACGTATTTGCGGCTACTTCTCATCGAAGGCGGATTTCCGCGGCCGCAGACTCAAATAATGGTGATAACCGAACATGGGACGTACTACCTGGACATGGGTTGGCGCGACTACATGGTGGCCGTCGAGTATGACGGTGAGCACCACCGGAGTGACCTGTCCCAGTATCGCAAAGACATTCGGCGGTTGGAGACGTTGCAGCGAATGGGTTGGATCGTGATTCGAGTGGTGGCAGGCGACCGTCCCGCCGCGATACTGCATCGGGTCGGTTCTGCACTGGATGTACGACGATCGACTGTGAGTTGAGGGCTTTCAGTGTGAACCTAGGGCGGGAAAATGACGAAAAACCCGCCCAGCGTTCACACTAGGCGCGCAGATGAGCGAGGCGGCCCAGTTAGAAGGTGCTGGTAGGCCGAACTCGGTTCGCCATGTCGATCAGCTTGTAGCGATGCGCCTGGGTGGGCGCCACCCGCGCCAGGCCACGCAGTGACGCCTCGACGCCCAGTCGCAGACCGTGTTCGGTGAACGGGAAGCCGAGGATGTGGTTGGTGCTGGCCTGGTTTTCGCCTAGCCAGTCCAACGCGCTACCCAACACCAGCGCGCGGATCTGCAGCACCCGCGGCTCGGTGGGTGGCAGTGCCTCGACCCGTCGGGCCGCATCGCGGATCTGGTCCTCAGTGATCTCGCTGGCCGACCGGCCGGACAGTAGCGTCACGGCGCTGGTCAGTCGCGCTGTGGTGAAATACCTTGATGTAGCCGGGACTTCGTCGAGCGTGCGCACTGCCCCGCCTCGATCACCCTCGACCGACTGAGCCCTGGCCAGCCCGAAGCCAGCCGAGATCACCCCGTCGTCGGTATTCCACACCTCTTCGTAGTACTTGTGTTCGTCGGAGGTGCCGGCCAACTCGGCGGTCGCGGCCAGGGCCATCTTCGGCGCCAGCTCGCCGGGAAAAGTGTCCAGTACTTCGCTGAAATGTTTGCTCGCCGAGTCGTAGTCGCCGGTGAGCAATTCAGAGACGGCGCGATACCACACCAACCGCCAGCGCCACCCCACCCGCTCGGCCAGGTCATCGAGCTTGCGGGTGGCCTTGGCGACATCACCGAGGTCCAGTAAAGCGCGAACCTCCATCAGCGGCAGCTCGACGGAGTCCGACAAGTCGATCTCCTCGGAATCCACTGCGCCGTGGCGGAATGCACGCAGCGAATCCAGGGTCTGCACTGGCTGCGACAGCACGGTCGCCTGCAACAGCGGCGCGGCGACGTCAGCCGGATCCACCAGCGGCACCTGCAGCGCGGTGACGATCTCCTTGGCGGTCAACTTCTCCGAGTGCACATGGCCATCGAGGTAGACGTCGGTGTGAGCAACCAACAGCGACTCGCCGAACGTCGCGCGGCTGCGCGAGAAGATGGTCGACAGGCTCGGCCGTCGCACCCTGGTGTCCTGTGCGACGACCTCACGCAGCACACCCGAGAGCTGACCGGACATCTCTTCGGCGCTGCCGAAACGCCGACTCGGATCCGGATCGATTGCGCGGCGCAGTAATCGGCCGAACGAGTCGTACTCGGCCAGCACCGGGTCATCTTCGGGAAGGCCGTCGACGTAGCGGCCACCGCGGGCGCGCAGCTTCAACGTCAGCGCCGCGAGGGTGCGGCCGACGGTGTAAATGTCGCTCGCCACCGTCGGGCCGGTCCGCACGATCTCGGGTGCCTGATAACCCGGTGTGCCGTACAGGTAGCCGAACGAGTTGATCCGCGACACCGCGCCCAAGTCGATCAGCTTGAGCTGCTCTTCGGTGAGCATGATGTTTTCCGGTTTCAGGTCGTTGTAGACCAGACCGATCGAATGCAGGTAGCTCAGGGCCGGGAGGATTTCCAGGACGTAGGCGATCGCTTCGGCGACTGGCAGCCGGTCACCCTTGCGCCGTTTGAGTGACTGCCCACCAACGTATTCCATGACGATGTAGCCGACCGGTTCGCCATGTTGGTCGGTGTGCTCGACGAAGTTGAAGATCTGCACAATCGACGGGTGGACCACCTCGGCAAGGAATCGCCGCTCCGCCATGGCGATCGCCTGCGCCTCGGCGTCGCCGGAATGCACCAGACCTTTGAGCACGACCGGGCGATCGTTGACGTTGCGGTCGAGCGCCAGGTACACCCAGCCAAGCCCGCCATGGGCGATGCAACCCTCGATGACGTACTGGCCGGCGACCACATCGCCCGGATTGAGCTGCGGCAGAAACGAATACGGGCTTGCGCAATACGGGCAGTCGCCCTCCGATTGGGCCCTTTCGTCCTCGCTGGAGCGACCCACCGGGCGTCCACAGTTCCAGCAGAAGCGCTTCGACTCCGGCACAACCGGATTGGGCATCAACGCTTCGAGTGGGTCGATGTCCGGGATCCGTGGAATCTCGACCA
Organism: Mycobacterium sp.; assembly: GCF_965277065.1. Lineage (GTDB taxonomy): Bacteria > Actinomycetota > Actinomycetes > Mycobacteriales > Mycobacteriaceae > Mycobacterium. Next base: position 1,210,401 of record NZ_CBDIBT010000019.1, on the reverse strand, counting down.
AGCCACCGCCTAGCCGGCGAACCGGAGCGCGGGTGGCGGGTTTCGTCCGGGCCGTGGGCGTGGTATCGCCGAGCGCCCCGGCAAAGTCGTCGTCATCTTCGTCGAAGTCCGGGCGGAAAATCGCCTGTGTGGCGATCGGGCGACTCTGAGCGGACGAGTCCACCATCGCATCGGCAGGCTGGGTTCCCGGACCGACGTCGTCCGCGTCCTGGCCGTCCAGATCTTCCGACTGCTCGGCCATCAGTCCACGTACCTCGGATTCGGCGGCGCAGGCGCGGGGCCCAGAACCGTCAACCACTTGCGGTACAAGGTATTCCACGTACCGTCGCGGCGCACCCGCTCCAGGGTTCCGTTGACGAACTTGACCAGTCCGGTGTTGTCCAACTGGACCCCGATGCCGTAGGGCTGCGTGCCCATATTCGGCCCGACGATGTGCAGGTAGGGGTCCTGCGAAACCAGCCCGGCCAGAATCGAGTCATCGGTGCTCACCGCGTCGACCTGCCGCTGCTGCAACGTCACCAGGCAGTCGGCCCAGTTGACCACCTCGACCACGATCGGCGGCGGCGCGATCTCGCGGATCCGGTGCAGTGACGTGGTGCCCTTCGCCACACAGACCCGCTTGCCGGAAAGGTCGGCCGGCTTGGTGATCGGCGAGTCGCGTGGGGCCAGAATGCGTTGGGAGGCATCGAGATACACGGTGGAGAAGTTGACTTGCTTGCGCCGATCGCAGGTGATCGTCATCGTCTTCACGACGGCGTCGACCTCGCCCTTCTGCAGCGCGGTGATGCGCTCATCCGACGACAGGATCCGATACTCCACCTGCGACGGGTTGCCGAAGATGTCGCGGGCCACCTCGCCGGCGATGTCGACGTCGAAGCCGACGATCTCGCCGGTGATCGGGTCGCGGAAGCTGAAAAGGTTGCTCCCGATGTCCAGGCCCACGATCAGCCTGCCGCGCGCCCGGATGTTGGCCACCGCGGCGTCGGCGTCGGCGGGGTTGTCGAACGGGCGCAGGCTCGCGGTGGGATTGCAATTGTCGGCGGTCTTGTCCGGCGCCAGCGGGGGCTGGGCCGGCATCTCCTGCATGCCGGCCGGAGTGGGTGGCGGCAACGTCGGCGCAGGCGGTACCACCATCGAACCCGATTCGCTGCAGCCCGCCAATAGCGCCGTCAGGGTCACGGCGATCCACAAGATCCGGAGCCTCATCGGTACTCCATCAATCGCGGCCACAAGCCGAGAGCGACCGCCACCGCAGCGCCCAAGCTGAGCACGATGCCGCCCACGGTCGCGCCGGACAGTCCTCGTCGTGCATTCAAGACGTCTTCGCGCAGTTCGTGGCGGCTCTGTTCCATCGCCTTGACCAGGGCGCGGTCGAGCTTGTCGAAGGCAGGGGTGGAGTCGTCCTCGCCGCTGCCCAACGCGACCTGAGTGGCGGCCCGGTAATTACCGACCGCGATGTAGGCGTTGATCCGGTCATCGGCGCGGCGCCACTGATTCAGCACTTGGTCGGCGCCCTGCAAATCGTTCTTGTCCACGGCGTCGCCACGAGCGAGGTACTCGTCGAGTTGCTTGTGCATGGCGTCGATACGTTCGTAGAAGGACTGTTTCCGGACCTCTTCGTCCCCGCGCCGAATCAGCGACAATGTCTCGTCGGCACGTGCCTGCTGCGCACTGATGGACAGATTGGTAATCGTCTTCAGTGACTCCGCCGCAGTGTTTTTGGCGCTCCGGCTGCCGCTGGTGGAGATCGCGAGCGCGGTTCCCACCCACACCACCATAACGAGAATTGCCAGCGCACCGGCGACAAGACCGGGGTTGATCCGCCGCTTGGTGCGCCGTGCCAGCCATCGGTGCGAGAACGCGCCGAATACCGCCGTGGCCAATACGACCAGGATCACCGGGGCGGGAATCTGCGTCGAGGCCGTGGTCTCGGTGTCCACTCGCTCCGAGGTCTGGCTGTAGAGCCGCGCAGCGTCCGGCAAAATCGACGACTGCATCAGCGTCGACGCCTCAGACAGGTACGACGAACCGACGGGATTGCCGCCGCGGTTGTTGGTTCGCGCGATCTCGATCAGCCCGGTGTAGACCGCCAGCTCGGCGTTGACCCGCCCGAGCAACTGGACCAGCGGCTCGTCGGTGAGACCACTCGACGCCCTGGTCACGGCCACCGCCGCGTCGGTGATCGCCTGCTCGTAGCGCTGCCGGACGGTGCGCGGCTCGGCCTGGGCGATGAAGGCCGTCGCGGCGGCCGCGTCGGCCACCGACAGCGTGGTGTAGAGCCGCCCGGCTGCGAACGCCAGCGGCTCGGTGTGGCTCAGCACGGTCGTCAGCGCGTGCTGTCGCTGATTGATGGTGGTCGAGGTGGCGAACGCGCTGAGACCACCGAGGATGGCCACCACGAGACCGATCGACAGGATGCGGCCGGGCGTTGTCGCCACGAACCACCACCGGGGGTGGGCCGGTTCGATCGGCGACCGCGAACCCAGCGGCTCAGTCGACGGGTGCGCCAACTCAACGGTCACGTCTGTTCGGACCTCATCTTTCGGGCGTGTGGATGTCGCGAACGGTATTAAGTGGAGTCTAAGAGCCTTTTCCTGAGATGCGGGGACCTGCTTACTCAGATTTCCCGACTCGTTACCGGTCTGCGACACATGCCGCACCATTCAGGGCTTCTACTTGTTTGCTCGGCTCCTCCTCGGGCCCCTTCGCGGCCCGCATCGTCGCCGAGCGCGCTTATCCTGAACGCGTGCGCGGCGACGGTGACGGATGGGTGGTGTCCGACACCGGCAACCCGTATTGGGGCCGATTCGGGGCGGCCGGCCTATTGCTCCGGGCGCCGCGACCGGACGGATCACCGGCGGTGTTACTGCAGCACCGCGCACCGTGGAGCCACCAGGGGGGCACCTGGGGTCTGCCGGGCGGCGCCCGCGACAGCCATGAGAGCCCCGAAGAAGCCGCGGTCCGCGAGGCTCACGAGGAAGCGGGCCTGCTGGACCGGTACGTGTCAGTGCGCGCGACCGTGGTCACCGCTGAGATTTCTGCGGCCAATGGCCACTTCTGGACGTACACCACCGTCGTCGCCGATGCGGCCGAACAGCTGCAGACCGAGCCGAACTTCGAGAGCGCCGAGATGCGCTGGGTCGGCGAGGACGAGGTGGACGCGCTGCCGCTACACCCCGGATTCGCGGCCAGCTGGCAGCGGCTGCGCACCGCGGCCGAGATTCTGCCGCTGAGCCATGACGATCAGCTGCGTCGCAACCTGCCGCGCACGATCGAGATCGAGCAGGGCGTTTTCATCTGGTGCACCGCCGGCCAGCCCGACCACGAGCCGTCGCAGCTGAGCTCGCGGATCAGCTCGCTGCTGCAAGTGCCGAACTGAGCCGCTGCGCCGCGGCACGCGGATCCTCCGCGGCGGTGATCGCCCGGACGACGACGATCCGCCGCGCGCCGGCCGCCAGCACCTCCGGCAGGCGATCCGCGTCGACGCCGCCGATGGCGAACCACGGCTTGTCGCACGCCAGCCCGGCGGTCGACCGCACCAGCGCCAACCCGGGTGCGGCGCGTCCCGGTTTGGTGGGAGTCGGCCAACACGGCCCGACGCAGAAATAGTCGACGTCCTCGGCGATCGCGGCGACGACCTGCTCGGCGTCGTGCGTCGACCGGCCGAGCAGCGTGTCCGGCCCGACGATGTCACGCGCCACCGTCAGCGGCAGGTCGTCCTGGCCCAGGTGCAGCACGGCGGCTCCGGCTGCGCGCGCGATGTCGGCACGGTCGTTGACGGCCAGCAGTGCGCCGTGTCGGCGCGCGGCGTCGGCGAGCACCTCGAGCGCTGCCAGCTCCGCACGCGCTTCCAGCGGACCCAGCCGCTGCTCAGCGGCCGACCCTTTGTCGCGCAGCTGAATGATGTCCACCCCGCCGGCCAGCGCGGCGTCGGCAAATTCGACCAGGTCACCGCGCTCGCGGCGGGCGTCGGTGCAGAGGTAGAGGCGTGCGCTGGCGAGCCGGTCGCATGGTTGGTGCACACGGAGACGCTAACGACTACCGTGGGTGTCCGACACGGGAGTCCCTGGTACGGGGTCTGAGAGTGGGCGCGCCAGCCCTTACCGTCGAACCTGATCCGGATCATGCCGGCGAAGGGAGCGGGAGATGCCATCGGACTTGGGATCGCTGGCCGTCATCGGCGGCGGCGTGATCGGGCTGTCGGTTGCGCGCCGCGCTGCTCAGGCCGGCTGGTCGGTGCGGGTGCACCGCTCCGGGCTACCCGGCGCGTCGTGGGTGGCCGCCGGAATGCTGGCACCGCACAGCGAGGGCTGGCCGGGCGAGGAGCGACTGCTGCAGCTCGGCCTGGATTCGCTGCGGCTATGGCGCGACGGCGGATTCACCGAGGGCCTGCCCGCTCAGGTGATCACCGCACGGGAGTCGTTGGTGGTCGCCGTCGACCGCGCTGATCTGGCCGACCTGCGCACGGTCGCGGACTGGCTGTCCGCGCAGGGACATCCGGTGGTGTGGGAGTCGGCGCCGCGCGAGGTGGAACCGATGCTGGCACAAGGCATTCGGCACGGCTTCCGGGCGCCGACCGAACTCGCCGTCGACAATCGTGCCCTGCTGGACGGACTGGCGGCGGCCTGCGAACAGCTCGGCGTCGAGTGGGCCGGGCCGGTCACCGACGTGTCGTCCGTCGCGGCCGACACGGTCGTGATCGCCAACGGTGTCGACGCCCCGTCGTTGTGGCCGGGCCTGGCGATTCGGCCGGTGAAAGGCGAAGTGCTGAGGTTGCGCTGGCGCAAGGGATGTATGCCGTTGCCGCAGCGGGTCATTCGCGCCCGCGTGCACGGACGTCAGGTGTACGTTGTGCCACGCATCGACGGTGTGGTCGTCGGCGCCAGCCAGTACGAGCACGGCCGCGACACCGCGCCCACGGTATCCGGAGTGCGGGATCTGCTCGACGATGCGTGCACGGTGATGCCGGCGCTCGGCGAATACGAGTTCGCCGAATGCGTCGCCGGTTTACGCCCGATGACGCCGGATAACCTACCGTTGGTGGGACGTCTGGATGCGAGCACTCTGGTCGCCGCCGGGCACGGTCGGTCGGGTTTCCTGCTGGCGCCCTGGACGGCGGAACAGATTATGTCCGAACTCAATGTGGTTGGAGCACAGAGATGACCGCCGGCGACGATGCAGAGCAAGAGAGCGATGTGGGGGCACCTCCCGCTTGCGGGGGAGAGGAGCGGCGCAGATGATTGTGCGCGTCAATGCCGACGATCTCGAGGTCGACGATCACATGACCGTCGCGGCGTTGTTGCAGTCTCTGGGCTATCCGGACCGCGGCATCGCGGTCGCCGTCGAACAAGCCGTCCTACCACGATCGAGTTGGGCCACAACACTTTCCGACGGCGCGAACATCGAGGTCGTCACGGCGGTGCAGGGTGGCTGATTCCAAGCTGACCATCGCGGGGCGCAGCTTCGCCTCGCGGCTCATCATGGGCACCGGGGGAGCGGCCAACCTTGCCGTCCTCGAAGAAGCGCTCGTTGCGTCCGGAACCGAGTTGACCACGGTCGCGATGCGACGCGTCGACTCGGAAGGTGGCACCGGCATGCTCGATCTGCTGAGCCGCCTGGGCATCACACCGCTGCCTAACACCGCGGGTTGCCGCAGCGCCGCCGAAGCAGTGCTCACCGCGCAACTCGCCCGCGAGGCGCTCGGCACCGAATGGGTCAAGCTGGAAGTGATCGCCGACGATCGTACCCTGCTGCCCGATGCAATCGAATTGGTCCGTGCCGCAGAGCAATTGGTCGACGACGGCTTCGTGGTACTGCCCTACACCAACGACGACCCGGCGCTGGCCAAACGGCTGGAAGACACCGGATGTGTGGCAGTGATGCCTCTCGGTTCGCCGATCGGGACCGGCCTGGGAATCGCCAACCCGCACAACATCGAGATGATCGTCGCTCAAGCCGGCGTCCCCGTCGTGCTCGACGCCGGCATCGGAACGGCCAGTGACGCCGCGCTGGCGATGGAATTAGGTTGCGACGCAGTGCTATTGGCCACCGCGGTAACCCGCGCCGCCGATCCTCCCACGATGGCCGCGGCGATGGCTGCCGCCGTCACCGCCGGTTATCTGGCCCGGCGCGCCGGGCGCATCCCGAAAAGGTTCTGGGCTCAGGCGTCGAGCCCGTTGGGCAGCTGAACGAAGCATGAGCCGATACGTCGCGCTCGGCAGCTCGATGGCTGCCGGGCCGGGGATCCGGCCGACCGCGCCGGGTGCGCCGTTCGGATCGGGCCGCTCCGCGCGAAACTATGCCCACCTGGTTGCCGAGCAGCTCGGCCTCGACCTGGTCGACGTCACCTTCTCCGGCGCTACCACCGCGAACGTGCTCACCGAGCGCCAGCGCCGCGCCCCGCCGCAGATCGCGGCACTCAACGGCTCCGAAGCTGTGGTGACCATCACAATCGGCGGCAACGACGTCGGATACGTTCCGCTGCTGATGGCGGCCTCGCTGCCCAGTGTGGCGCGCAGGCTGCCCGCCATCCGCGAACTCCTCGACCGCGACGCGCGCATCGAAGCGCTCGACGGGATCGTCGACGCCTTGAGCGCCGTTGGCACCGCGGTGCGTCGGCGGGCGCCACTTGCCCGGGTGATGTTCGTCGACTACCTCACGTTGTTGCCGGCAGCCGGTGCACCCGCGGCTCCGCTGTGGGCCGATCACGCCGAGCTGGGTCGGCTGATTGCCACACGTCTCGAAGACGCCACCGCGCAGGCCGCCGAGGCCACCGGATGCGAGGTCGTGCGCGCGGGCCAGGCGAGCCGGAATCACCATGCCTGGGCGCCAGATCCCTGGACCGTCGCGGCAGGTTGGCCGCTCCCGTGGCGCCCCGCGCCGTTTCACCCCAACGCAGCAGGTATGCGGGCGGTGGCCGACCTGATCTCGGCAGCGGCTGATTAGTTTTTGACCGCCTGGGTAACTCAACGTTCGACATGCTGCAATTAATGCCGGGGGATTCCTCCGTCGACACGACACCGAGAGCACACGTGCACCGTCGCGGCTTCGACCATTCGGCGCTCTTTTACGAATCAGAGCGCGAATACGTGGATTCGCTGGTGAACTTTGTCCTCGAAGGGCTGGCGCAGGGGCAGGCCATTTTGATCGCGGTGCCGGGAGACCGGCTGGATGCGTTGCGTTGTGCGTTGGGCGACGACGCGGATGACGTGACGATGGCCGACATGGTCGAATTCGGCCGCAATCCCGGGCGGATTCTCGCCGGGCAATACTCGTTCGTCGAGCGCCACCCGGGCCAGCATGTCCGCATCGTCGCCGAATCGGCCTGGGCGGGCCGAACGGAACACGAGTACCTCGCCTGCATGCAGCACGAGGCGCTGGCCAACATCGCGTTCTCGGGCTCGAGCATCACCGGCATATGCCCTTACGACGCATCGTGCCTGCACGAGAGCGTCCTGGCGCACGTCCGCCTCACCCATCCGCAGCTCTGGCAGGGCGGGTCTCGCCGACACAGTCCGGAATATGCCGTCGACACCGCGCTCGAACAGTGCAATCAACCTTTGGTGACCAGTCCGGCCGCCGTGACCTACACCGTCGAGCACGCGCACGACCTGGCCGGCGCTCGCAAATCCGCCGAACGCTACGGCCGGCTGCTCGGGATGGCCCCGGATCGGGTCGCCGACCTCCTGCTGGTCACCACCGAATTGGCCACCAACAGCCTCGATCACGCCGGCGGCCCGTGCGAGCTGGCGTTCTGGTACGACAGCGGGTTCGTGGTGTGTGAGGCACGCGACACGGGCCACTGGGCGGACCCGCTGGCGGGACGCCGGCCGCCGGGCGCGGCCGGCGCCGGCCCGTACGGACTGTTCGTGGTGAACGCGATCGCCGACCTGTTGCGCACGCACACCACCTCCGCCGGAACCACCGTCCACGCCTATCTGCGGCGCGAAGACCCCACCGAAGCGGCGAGCTGACACGGGCCACATGCAAGGTACGAGCCAACGCCTGCGTCTAACCTGGGGCGCGATGGCTACCAAATCAAAAACCCTGCTCGTCACTGTCGCAACATTGATGCTGGCAACCGGCGGATGTTCATCCTCCGACAACGCCAACTCGATGAAACCGATCTCGGCACCGGACTTCGCTGCCTCGCTGCGCGGCCGGGTCACCACGGACGCGATGATGGCCCACCTGACGAAATTGCAGGACATCGCCAATGCCAACAACAGCACCCGCGCGGTCGGCACTCCTGGCTACGACGCCAGCGTCGACTACGTGGTGGGCAAGTTGCGGGACAAGGGTTTTGACGTACAGACGATGCAGTTCGATGCGCACGTGTTCCATGCCGACCCGGGGTCGGTGACTGTTGCCGACAAGAAGGTCGAAGCGCGGGCCCTGGAATACAGCCTCGGTACCCCGCCGGTCGGGGTCACCGGCCCGCTGGTCGCGCTCCCGGTCGATGGAAGTCCGGGCTGCAATCCCACCGACTTCGACAATCTCCCGGTCAACGGTGCCGTGGTGATGGTGGAACGCGGGACCTGCCCGTTTGCGCAGAAAGCCGTCGCCGCCGCGCAGAAAGGCGCGGTAGCTGTTGTCCTGGCGGACAACGTCGTCGAGGAGCACATCGCCGGCACCCTGGGCGAGGCCAACGAGGTCAAGATCCCGGTCGTCGGCGTCACCAAAACCGATGGCGCGCTGCTGCGCACGATCGCGGGTCCCGCGACAGTGCAGGTAGTTGCCGAGACCAAGACCGTCTCGGCCCGCAATGTGGTCGCGCAGACCAAGACCGGTTCGAGCAGCGACGTGGTGATGATCGGGGCACACCTCGACAGCGTCCCCGAGGGGCCCGGCATCAACGACAACGGATCCGGTGTGGCCGCGGTGCTGGAAACCGCCTTGCAGCTGGGCAACGCGCCGGGGGTTCACAACGCGGTGCGGTTCGGCTTCTGGGGTGCCGAGGAACTCGGGTTGGTCGGTTCGCGGAAGTACGTGCAGTCGTTGGATGTCAACGCGCTCAAAGACATCGCGCTGTATCTCAACTTCGACATGCTCGCCTCGCCGAACCCGGGCTACTTCACCTACGACGGGGATCAGTCGCTGCCGGCCGACCAGCGGGGCAACCCGGTTGTGCCCGAGGGTTCCGCCGGCATCGAGCGGTCTCTGGCCGCCTACCTCAACTCCGCCGGAAAGACCCCGCAGGACACCGGGTTCGACGGCAGATCCGACTACGACGGCTTCACCGCCGCAGGCGTCCCGGCGGGCGGGCTGTTCTCCGGCGCCGAGACCAAGAAGTCGGCGGATGAAGCCAAGCTGTGGGGTGGTCCCGCGGACGAGCCATTCGACCCGAACTACCACAAGAGCACCGACACCCTGGAGCACATCGACCGCGGTGAGCTGGGCATCAACGGCGGTGGGGTCGCCTACGCGACCGGCCTTTACGCGCAGGATCTGTCCGGCCGCAACGGCGTCCCGGTCCGTCAAGACCGTACCCGGCACCAGCTCACCAAGAAGTAAGCCGCGACTCAGTCGCCGGTGCGTTCGAACTTGTCCTCGAAATCGACTCCGGCGCAGGTACTCCCGGTTGTCTCGTTGTGGCCGTGACCGGTGAGCACAGGGATCGGATCCTGCAGTGGGTCGGGCAACGGATACTCGGCGCTCAGCTTGATCTGCGCGGTCCCGCCGGTATTGCAGGGCACGGTGCCCTCGTCGTCGCGGGTCCACTTCCCGCCGCCGAACACCAGCGGCACAACGCCGTCGATGGCATGGAACAGGCTCATGCAACGATCGCCGGTTCGCAGGCACACGGTGCGGACTGTGAGATCGTCCTGCCCCGGTGCCGAGCCACCGTTCGCGTAGGTGATCGTCTCGTGGTAGCGGCCGTGCAGCGCTGTCGACGGAGATGCCGCCCGTGGCGGCAAGGACGCCGGGTCGGGGACCTTGGTGAGATCGGGATCGCCGGTGCGGGTGAAGGTCACGGTGCGCTTGGCCGCGCTGCAACTGTTGATGGTGGACCGGGTGGTTTCGCCGGTCAGGGTGCCGTCGGGTTGTGGTTGCAGGGTGAAGACCACCCAGACCTCGGAGGGTGCGTCATTGCAGGACGTCGAACCAAGGCCCACCGCAACCCAATTGGCGCCGACCTGGTCGAAGACCAGGTTCGAGACGAGCACGATTCCGCTGCCACCGGTGTAGGCGGCCGTCGCGATACAGCCGCCCGCGCCGCAGTTGGAGCGCACGTCCCAGGTGCCCGTCATCGGCGGTGCGCCGACGGCCGGTTTGCCCTCGAGGTCGGTGCCGGGACCGTAGTCGGCACGGTAGGTGCCGGAAAACGTATGGACGGTGGCGGCCGACGGAGCGGTCGCGGCCCGATCGTGACGCTGGATCAACAGCATGCCGGCGAACACGGCCGCCACGAGTATCAACGCGCTGACCACAAGTGAGGCAATCAGTTTCGGCCGCGTTACCCGTCGTGTCGGGGTCATCAGTGTAGGTGCCGGCCCGGGCGCGCTCGGCGGTGGGGGAGCCTTCGGTACGTAACCGGACGGCGGGTTCAGGGCGTAGTTCAGCTCCCTGGCGAACTCTCCGCAGCTGGCGAACCGATCTGCGGGCGACTTCGCCATCGCCCTGCCCAGCACCGGGTCCAGCGCGGCCAATTCCGGACGACGTTCCCCCAGCGACGGTATAGGAGCCGCAACATGTTTGGTGATCACCACCGCAGGGTTGGAATCGACATACGGTGGCGCGCCCGTCAACAGGTCAAATGCTGTGCAGGCCAACGCATACTGGTCGGTGCGCCCGTCGAGAGGTTCGCCCCGCAGCTGCTCGGGTGCCGCGTAGGCCATGGTGCCGACCGCCATGTTCGTCGCGGTCAGCCCGGCCGGGTCGTCGATGAGACGCGCAATACCGAAGTCGGCCAGAAAGATTCGCTGCGCCTTGGGATCGAGCAGGACGTTGGCCGGTTTGACGTCGCGGTGCAGCAGCCCCTGCTGGTGTGCGTAATCCAGCGCCGACGCAACGGCGGTGACGATCTCGACCGCTTGACCGGGGCGCAATCCTTGCGGGTGGTGCTCACGTACCAGCCGGGACGCATCGGTGCCCCCGACGTAGTCCATCGAGATCCACAACTGCCCGTCATGTTCGCCGCGGTCGTGGACACCCAGAATGTTGGGATGCGACAGGCTGGCGGTCAGATCTGCCTCGCGCAGAAACCGCTCACGGTACTGCGGATCGGCGGTCCATTGCGGTGGCAACACCTTCAGCGCATCTTGGCGCGGCAGCCGCGGATGAGCGGCCAGATACACCGTTCCCATACCGCCCGCGCCGAGGACGCGCAGGATCGTGTACCCCGCGAACGCTTCGCCTACCGAGACCGGCATGGGCAGATCCTATCCGGAAGCTATGCTGCTTTTGTTTAGCTGGCGAACCTGGTGAACGCGGAAACCTCATGATGGCCGACGAGTTGGGTACTGGGCTGTCCTTTGCGACAGCTCAGTTCGGCGTATTGGGCCCGTTGCAGGTGCGCATGGGCGATCAACCGGTGCCATTGGGCACGCCGAAGCAGCGTGCGGTGCTGGCGATGTTGATCGTCAATGCGAATCGGCCGGTGAGCATCGACTCGCTCATCGGTGCCGCATGGGATCAACGGCCCCCGCAGGGAGCGCGGGCCACCTTGCATGCCTACATCTCTAACCTGCGCCGGCTGATGAACGACGCAGGCATCGACCGTTCCGTGCTGGCCAGCATGCCGCCGGGCTATCAGCTGTCGATCAGCGACGATCAGTACGACTTCGGCCGCTTCATCGCCGCGCGAAATGCCGGAGTGCAGGCCGCCGCCGCCGCACAATTCGAGGAGGCCGGCCAGCACCTAGTGGCAGCCCTCGATCAGTGGCGCGGCCCGGTTCTGGAGGACCTGAGCGACTTTCACTTCGTGGAGACTCTGGCCGCGGCCCTCGACGAGGAACGCGTATTGGTCTACATCGCGCGTTCCGAGGCCGAAATCGCCTGCGGGAGGCCACATACCGTGATCTCCGAGCTCGAGGCGCTGACCGCCAGGCATGGGTATCGAGAACCGTTGTGGGCGCAGCTGATTACCGCCTACTACCTGGCTGACCGCCAATCGGACGCTCTGGATGCGTACCTGCGGCTGAAAGCTCTGCTGGCAGAAGACCTGGGTATCGACCCAGGCTGGACGATCCGCGAGCTGTACGAGCGGATCCTGCGCCAAGAGCCGTTGGATGCGCGCAAGGTCGCCCAGACCCACGCCGAGGACACCATTGTCGCGCAGTCGGACAACGCAATCCGCGTCCGGCGCTCCGTGGTGGCGGCATTGGTGGGCGCGGACGGGCGGCGCCATGCATTGACCGGCACGGCCACCCGGATCGGCCGAAGCCCGGACAACGACATCGTGCTGTCCGATGCCAAGGTCAGCCGCCACCACGCCGTCATCGCCGATGACGGTCGCACGATGCTCATCACCGATCTGGGTTCGGCAAACGGAGTCCGGGTGAGCCGTACCCGCATCGACCCCAGCGCCGAACTGCACAACGGCGATCGCGTCCGGATCGGCGACGAGGAATTCATCCTCGACACCGGCGCCGACCCTCCGTCGCATTAAGGATCCAGTAAGCGCTGTCCCGGACAGTGAGCAAGCGCAGGTGTTCCACCGCAGCACCGCGACCTCACGAAAGGACAACGCGCATGAAGATTCTGCCCCCCAACATCGAAGAACAAATCGACCGGATCGATCGCAACCGCAGCCTGATGATCGGGATCAGCATAGGGCTGCTTGCCTTTTGGTGCCTCTACCGGGTGCTGTGGTCGATCTACCTCTCGCTCACGTACGACTTCCTGTTCGGGTCACTGGTGTTCTCCATCGTGCTGTGGGGCGTGATCGGCGTCGTCGCGACGGTTGCCGCCACCGCCTTCCTCACGCGCTACGCCAAGCGCCCCTGAGCCGGGACGATGATCAATTCCGCCTATCGACCCGAGCCTCCGCAGCTACTGCCCACCACCGTCGCCGACGGGCGCGCCCCAGGCGTGTTCTACCGCATCGACGGAGAGTTGGTTCCGGTGCTGCACCTCTGGCTCGACGGCAGCGTGCCGGTGTTCTTCGAGCACCACGTGATTTTGTGGAAGGACCCTGGGCTCGACATCGGGCTCAGGGGAAAGGGCGCGCTCAAGCGGATGGTCGCCGGCACGCAGCTGTTCATGACCGAGGCGCGCGGACCGGGCCAGGTTGCGTTCTCCCGCGACGGCACCGGGCACGTCTTTCCGCTGCATCTGCGCCCCGGCGCCGCCATCGAGGTGCGAGAACACCAATACCTCGCGGCCACTGGCAATGTGGAATATGGGTTCAGCCGCCAAAAGGGGTCCGGAACATGCTGTTCGGCTCGACCGGCTTCTTCGTGGACCGGTTCGCCGCAGCAGATTCGGAAGGCGTGGTGTGGCTACACGGATACGGCAACGTCTTCGAGAAGGTCTTGGCGCCCGGTGAACAGATCGATGTCGAGCCCGGGAGCTGGATCTACCGCGACGAGGGTGTCCGGATGGAGCCGCAAGTCTACGGATTGCGCACCGGAATGTTCGGTGGCACCGGAAATCTCGTCTTCAATCGGTTCACCGGGCCCGGTCGCATCGGTCTGCAGTCGATGTACGTGGACATGTCAGCTGACGCGTCGACGTGAGCGTGCTGACCTGCGAGCCAATTGGCGGTCAGCCGGCGGATCCGCATTAAGGATCCATGAAGCCCAGTCCCGCACAGTGATTACGCACCACGTCAGCAATACAAACAAGGAGCCAACAATGAAACGCGAAGTCCTGATCATGGCCGGCACGGCGGCCACCCTCGCCACGGTGATGGTGGGTTGCTCACACGGCGACAAGGCCACCAGCGTCGGCAACGCCGCAGTCGCACCCGCCGGAGCGTCGAACACCAAGGTGGTCGTCGATGGCAAAGACCAAAACGTCAAGGGCCAGGTTGCCTGCACCAAGGCTGCCGGCTCGGTGAACATCGCCATCGCCGGCGGGTCTCCCGGAACGCCCACGGGCATCGGGGCCGTACTGTCGGACGCCACACCGCCGGTCGTCAAATCCGTTGCGCTGGGCAATGTCAACGGTGTGTCACTGGGCGTCGGCGGCACCACCGGCAAGGCCGATGCCACTAAGGACGGCAGCTCGTACAAGATCAGCGGCACCGCCAGCGGCGTCGACATGGCCAACCCGATGGGTGGACCGGTCAACAAGCCGTTCGAACTCGACGTCACCTGCCCCTGACGCCGCCGACCGCCGGGTACGTACCGCTCAGGCGTACCCGGCGGTCGTTCGGTATCCCTGCGACCAAAAGGAACAACCTCATGAACAACAACAACAAACCCGTCATCATCGTGGCCGCCGCGATCGCCGCACTGTTCGCCGTCTCGTTCGTGGTGCGCTTCGCCGCGCTGACCGAGATGGGCCTGCCCGGCAGCTGGATGCTCTTCCTCTGCCTGCCGGCGGGAGGCATCGGCCTGCTCGTCGTGTTGTTGAGGCTCGGCATGCTCAACGGCTTCAGCCAGAATTTCAGCGCGTTCACCCCCGCCTCGCCTGCACCGACGAAGTCGCAGCGGCTGCAGGAGATCGAGAACCTGCGCGCCAACGGAGCCCTGTCCGACGACGAATACACCGCCGAGCGCAGCCGGATCATCTCCAGCATCTGAATACAGTTGCGGCTCAAACGATCTCGGCCAGCAGCAGCATCGGTGCCTACGTCTTTTGAGACTGGCGGATGGTACTGCCGCCCAGGTACGCGAGGTATCCGATGATCCCGACCACACCGAGGCTGCGGGTCTGCCGACTCGCAAAACTCAGCCCGAGCACCGTTTCGATGCTCCCGTTGGTGTAGACGTGCTGGCGGGTGTTGCGCGGGAACGCCGACTTGGTGATCGGCTCGAACAACCCCGGGCTGGTGAAGTGAGCCAGGCCGGCGCCGGCCAGGGCCAGGCCCGAAAAGCGGGCGATGCGATTACTTTTGCGCGACATGCTTCTCCTTAGCTGATCGCGAAGTCGCTCAGCGGAAAGTTCGACGCTTCCTCGAGTGCCGTCGAGGTGGCCATCGGCCGCAACAGCGACGGTTCTCCGCTGGGGTTGAAGTAGTAGGAGCGCGAGGTGGCGCAGTTGCCGAGGATCCACAGCGAATCACCCAGCAATTCCGTCATCCGGTCGAGGTAGCGCGCGTTGGCCTCCTCGGTCACCTCGAAGGTGTCCGCGTCCTGACGTCTGAGCTCGGCGAAAAGCCGCTCCATCAACCGCATTTGGTATTCCATGGTGTTGAAGAAGTTCAGTCCCAGGAAGGCGAACGGGCTGGCCAGGCTCAGGTAGTTCGGGAAGTAGGGCATCGACACGCCCTGATACGCCTGGAATCGCGTGTCACGCCACCACTTTCCGAGGTTACGGCCGTCGCGACCGATCACCTCGATGGCCGGGAAGTTGGCCTCCCACAGGTCGAATCCGGTGGCCAGCACCAGGGTGTCGATGTGGGTCTTCGATCCGTCGGCGTTGACGATCCCGTCGGCGTCGATGCGGTCGATGCCGTCGGCCTGCAGGTGGACGTGCGGCTTGGTGAAGCTGCGGAAATAGGTGTTGGAGAACGTCGGTCGCTTACAACCGAGGTCGTAGTCGGGGGTGAGCTTGCGGCGCAGTTCCTTGTCGCGAATCGCGATGAACTGGTTGATCTTGCACAGATCCATCGCGGAGATGTTGAGCCGACGGTTCAGCGGGACCCGGTATCGCACCAGGCCGACGGTGATCATCAGCTCGTAGATGGTGTCGGTGATCGCGCGGATCGCCCGCTGTGTCCACGGCAGATGCGCGAAAAGCTTTTTGGCCCGCTCCGAGAACCGCAAATCGACCTTCGGCGCCACCCAGATCGGAGTGCGCTGGTAGACGGTGAGGTCGGCGGCCTTGTCGGCCAGCTTCGGAATCAGCTGCACGGCGGTGGCGCCGGTCCCGATGATGCCGATGCGCTTCCCGGTGGGATCGAAGTCGTCCTCCCATTCGGTGGTGTGGATGACCTTGCCCTGGAATGTCGCGATCCCCGGAATGTCGGGTGTTTTCGGTTGAGACAGGAACCCGGTGGCGGTGATCAGGTAGCGCGTCGAGACCACGTCGCCACCGGACAGCGCGACCTGCCAGCGACGGGTCTCGTCATCCCAGCGGGCGCTCTCGACGACGGTGTTGAACCGCATGTGCCGGCGCACGTCGTACTTGTCGGCCACCCCGGCGGCGTACTGCTTGATCTCCGGGCCCGGGGTGAACAACCGCGACCAGTTCGGGTTCGGTTCGAAGAAATACGAGTAGGTGGTGGTGGGGACGTCGACAGCCAGTCCCGGGTAGTGGTTGACATGCCAGGTTCCACCGAGGTCGTTCTCTCGGTCGAGGATGACGAAGTCGTCGATACCCAGGCGCTTCAGTTGAATTGCCGCCCCGATACCGCCGAAGCCGGCCCCGACGACGAGTGCCTCGAACTGCTCCGAACTCATGGGACGACAATATACCCGGTACCCGTGGTACTGGTAATTGCCGTGGCTCAACCGGATGCGGGCCTGCGCCCCGCTTTCTCACCGGATCCGCGGTTCTCGGCGGCCAGTGCCGCGTTGTCGTCCTCGAGGTCGAGGATGCGTCCAATGCCGGCGATGTTGACTCCGTCGGCGACCAATCGGCCGATTCGTCGCAGGCGTGCCAGGTCGTCGGCGCTGTAGCGGCGGGTGCCCCCGTCGCTACGAGTCGGGGTGAGCAGGCCGTGGCTCTCGTAGAGGCGCAACGACTGCACGGGGATACCGGAGAGTTCCGCGGCCACGGAGATTCCGTAGACCCCTTGGCTGGCGGCGGGCTGGTCCTGAGTGTCAGCGTGATCGTTCGTCAAAATCATCCTTGGTGACGGCTGCAGGAAACCTTTTTACCATACTTGCGACTTGCCATGGCAGGTGGTATATAAAATCTTTGCCAGACAGCATAGGTAATTGGCGCGACCGATGAAGGATCTCGAGGATCAGGAGGTTGTCATGCCCTCGCGTACACCCGTTGATCTACCTGGCGTGTTCACGTCCCTCGCCGACATCGCCCGCGGGGCCGCATCGCAGAAGGAGATTTACGCCGCGATATGTGTGGCGGCAACGCTGACGATCCCCGGATGCGACCACGCCAGCCTGATGATCCGTCACAACGGCGCTTTCAGCACGGCGGCCGTCAGTGATGGCATCGCGCGCCACATCGACAAGCTGGAGTTGGCGCTCGGCAGCGGACCCTGTCTCGACGCCATCGAAGAGCGCACCGCTCAAATCGAGACGAACCTGACCTCGGGCGACCGGTGGCCGGCGTTGACCAGCCGTGTGCTCGCTGACACCCCGGTACGCGGTGCGTTGAGCGTTCAGGTGCCGGTCGATCGGTCCCGAATCGGCGCACTCAACCTGTTCTCCGACAGGCCCCATGCCTTCGACGAGCGGTCCATCGAGCATGCGCACTTATTGGGCGCGTTCGCCACGGTCGCCACCAATGCCGTGGCGCAGGGTGAGGATGCCGCCTCACTGCGACGCGGACTCGCCAGCAGTCGCGAGATCGGGAAAGCCATCGGCATGCTGATGGTGTTGAACGACGTCTCCGACCAAGATGCCTTCGGTCTGCTGCGTCAGACGTCGCAGGCGACCAACGTCAAGCTCGCCGACATCGCGGCCGACGTGGTGCGTACGCGCAACCGTCCCGCGGTCTGAGTGGCTAGCCGCGGCCGAGCAGGCGTAGTGCCGCCGCCACGGCCAGCCCGGGCACGTCGAGGGTCTTGGAGCCCAGATCGTGGCGGGCGCCGGCGATCTCGACGATCTGGGTCGGCGCGGCGATCAGTGCCGCGGCATCACTTACCTCGGCCGGTGTACCGAACGGGTCCGATGTGCCATGGGTGAATACCGTCGGCACCGCAACGTCGGGTAGGTGTTCGGTGCGGGCACGTTCGGGCTTACCCGGTGGATGCACCGGGTAGGAAAACAGCGTCAGCACGTCGACCTGCGCTTCTTGCCCGGCGACCACCATCGAGGTCATCCGGCCGCCGTAGGAATGTCCGCCCGCGATCACCGGGCCGTCCGCTAGTTCGCGGCACACGTTGATCGCCTCGACGATGCCGGCCCGATCGCTGGTTGCTGAATTCGACGGCGGGCCTTTGGGCCGTCGCCGCCGGTACGGAAGGTCGTAGCGGACCGCCAGCCAGCCGCGTCGGGCCCACTCGTCGCAAAGTCGTTGCAGCAGAGGCGATTCCCGATTGCCGCCGGCCCCGTGCGTCAGCACCACCACACCGGCAGGCGTGCCGTGGGGTTCGTGGGCGATGCCCGCGATCTGCTCGAGGTCGATCACGAGTGCAGCCTGAACAGCGGAGAGACCGGGCCGTGGCCGTGTCCGAGTGGATAGGAGGTCCGCAGACATTCGGTCACCCAGCCCTTGGCGAACGAGACGGCGTCGATCAGGGGATAGCCGTTCGCCAGCGCACACGCGACCGCCGCGGCCAGCGTGTCGCCGGCGCCGTGGTCGTGGCCGGTGTTCACTCGCGGCGATTCGTACTCGTGAAATTCGTTGCCGTCGAACAACAAATCGGTGCTGCTGGCCGAACCGGGCATATGTCCACCCTTGACCATGGCCCATTTCGGTCCCAGCGCATGCAGTGCGCGAGCCGCGTCGGCTTGGCTGCTCGAGTCGACGACGTCGATGTCCACTAGCAGCCGCACCTCGTGCAGGTTCGGTGTCACCAGAGTCGCCAGCGGAAACAGTTCGGCGCGAAAGGAATTCAGCGCATCCTCGTCGAGCAGCGCGTCGCCGTGCATCGATGCGCATACCGGGTCGACCACCAGTGCTACGCCCGCACCGTGTTCGCGCCAGCTCTGCGCGACGGCTCCGATGATCTCGGCCGAGGCGAGCATCCCGGTCTTGGCGGCCTGCAGTCCGATGTCGTCACACACCGCGGCGATCTGAGCGGCGACCACCTCGGACGGAACGCAATGGAAGTCCTTGACGCCCAACGAGTTCTGCACCGTCACCGCGGTCACGGCGCACAGTGTGTGGACGCCGAGCAGGGTGCAGGTCCGAATATCGGCTTGCATCCCTGCGCCGCCGCCGGAGTCGGATCCGGCGATCGTCAGCACCCGCAGCGGTGTCGCCCCGGGCGGCGCCAGCGGAAGGTAAGTCACTGGGCTCGATGAGCGCCGACCCGATTCGCCCGGCTTGAACATTTCTGCCACATCCGCGGCATCACTGCTGGGCAAGAGGCAGATACACCCGGTTACCGTGCTTGGCGAACTCGGCCGATTTCTCGGCCATGGCTGCCTCGATGGCTTCCTCGCTGTCGAGTCCGTGCTTGGCCGCGTAGTCCCGGACATCCTGGGTGATGCGCATCGAGCAGAACTTCGGCCCGCACATCGAGCAGAAGTGCGCGGCCTTGGCCGGCGCCGCCGGCAGCGTTTCGTCGTGGTACTCCCGGGCGGTGTCCGGATCCAGCGACAGCGCGAATTGGTCGTTCCACCGGAATTCGAAACGAGCCGTCGACAGGGCGTTGTCGCGCTCCTGGGCGTGCGGATGGCCCTTGGCCAGATCGCCTGCGTGCGCGGCGATCTTGTAAGCGATCACCCCGTCCTTGACGTCCTTGCGGTCGGGCAGGCCGAGGTGCTCCTTGGGCGTCACGTAGCACAGCATCGCCGTGCCGGCCTGGGCGATGATCGCTGCGCCGATCGCCGAGGTGATGTGATCGTAGGCCGGCGCGATGTCGGTGGTCAGCGGTCCCAGTGTGTAGAACGGGGCCTCCTCGCACAGCTCCTCTTCCAGCCGAACATTCTCGACGATCTTGTGCATCGGGACGTGGCCCGGACCCTCGATCATCACCTGCACGCCATGGGCTTTCGCGATCTTGGTCAATTCGCCCAACGTGCGCAGCTCGGCGAACTGCGCGGCATCGTTGGCGTCGGCGATCGAGCCGGGCCGCAACCCGTCACCGAGAGAGAAGGTGACGTCGTATTGCGCCAGGATGTCGCAGAGCTCTTCGAAGTTGGTGTACAGGAACGATTCCTGGTGATGCGCCAGACACCAGGCGGCCATGATGGAGCCGCCGCGGGACACGATGCCGGTCACCCGCTTAGCGGTCAGCGGCACGTACCGCAGCAGCACGCCGGCGTGCACAGTCATGTAGTCGACACCTTGCTCGCACTGCTCGATCACTGTGTCGCGGTACATCTCCCAGTTCAGCTCGGTCGGGTCGCCGTCCACCTTCTCCAACGCCTGATAGATCGGCACCGTGCCGACCGGCACGGGCGAGTTCCGCATGATCCACTCGCGGGTGGCGTGGATGTCCTTACCGGTGGACAGGTCCATGATGGTATCCGCACCCCAGCGGGTAGCCCACACCATTTTGTCGACCTCTTCGGCGATCGACGACGTCACCGCCGAGTTGCCGATGTTGGCGTTCACTTTGACCGCGAACGCCTTGCCGATGATCATCGGCTCGCTCTCGGGGTGGTTGTGGTTGGCCGGGATCACCGCACGCCCACGAGCGACCTCGTCGCGCACCAACTCGGCCGGCATCTGTTCGCGCGCCGCGATGAAGGCCATCTCGGCGGTGATCTCACCGGCGCGGGCCCGCTGCAACTGGGTGCCGCGGTCGCGAACCACGCCCGGGCGCGCCGACAGGCCGGTCGTCACATCGATCACCGCGTCGGCGTCGGTGTAGGGGCCCGAGGTGTCGTAGAGGTCGAAGTGTTCGCCGTTGGAAAGGTTGACCCGCCGGAACGGCACCTTGGCGGCAGGCCCGCCGGGGGAGATTTCAAGCTCCCGGTAGAACTTGGCGCTGCCGGCAATCGGGCCGGTGGTCACGGTCGGTTCGACTGCTAAATCGGTCATGTGTCGTCTCCCTACGTCGGCATTACCCGATCAGGTTCGTACGGTCGACGGCCCCGAGCCGTCCTCTCAGCGCACCGGGCGTGCGCTCCCGCTGTGATGGATGTCCCCACGCTAGCGCAGTGCGCGCTTCGTGCAGCCTTACCGGATCAGGTGGCCCGGAATCGGTAGGCAAGGTCTGGTATCGGTGGAAGGATATTCACTGTGCGCGAGGGGGCCGAAACAAGCATTGGAGCCGAGGCCTGGCCCGCCCGGTGGCCGGCCGTCGACGCGGACAAACCCGGCGTCGGCTCGTTCCGCTTCTGGTTCGTCGGCCAACGGTGGGAATGGTCCGACGAGCTGGCCCGGATGCACGGTTACGAACCCGGGGCGGTCGAGCCGACGACCGAGCTACTGATGTCGCACAAGCACCCCGACGACCGGGGTCATGTTCAGGATCTGCAGGACCGGGCGTTGTTGTCCCGGAGCTCGTTTTCCAGCCGTCATCGCTTCATCGACACGGCCGGCATCGAGCACGACGCGATCGTGGTGGCCGACCGGGTGTCCGACCCGACCGGCGCGGTCGTCGGGACCGCCGGCTACTACCTCGACCTCACCGCCACCTTCGTCGAGACCCGGCAGGTGGCCCTCGACGAGGTGCTACCGGACCTGTTCGAGGCCCGCGCCGTCATCGAGCAAGCCAAAGGCATCCTGATGGCCGTCTACCGGGTCAGCCCGGAGCAAGCGTTCAGTGTGTTGCGCTGGCGATCGCAGGAGACCAACACCAAGCTGCGCTCGCTGGTCAAACAGCTCATCACCGAAATGTCCACGCAGCCAGCGCCGTCGGCGGATGTACAAGCCGCCTTCGACCATCTGCTGCTGACCGTCCATCAGCGTATTCCGGGTGAATCCACCACGTGACGTCACTGCCGGTTAGGCTCGGTCGAACGGTGGACGACAAGTCGGGGCACTTGCATCCAGCTGAGTGCGGCGAAGCGGGTGGGCGCGATGGAACTGTTGGCGGTCGACTCTGAGGGTCGACCCGACGCTGTGCTGGTGCATGTCACCGGGGAAATCGATTCCAGCACCGCAAGCGAATTCAGGTCGAAGCTGGAGTCCGCGCTGCAGCAGGCGGGCGGCCACGAGTCCCGATTGCTGATCCTCGATCTGCAGGGGGTGACGTACTTCGGCAGCGCCGGGCTCAACGCCGTGCTGGACACCCACAAACAGGGTTTGCGCGCCGGTATCTCGGTACGGTTGGTCGCCGAGAACGACTTGGTGGTTCGCCCGATCGAGGTGACGAACTTGGACAGCCTGCTCGACCTGTACCCCTCCTTGCCGAATGCATTGGAGGGCCGTGAGTCCGAGCAGGGGTCGTGAGCGGGGAGCAACGCCGCGGATGGCCACGCGATCCGAAAGTCCTGCCACCTGACCTCGCCGCCGCAGTAGCGCGCGGCGGGGAAATGGGCCGACGCTTCGCCGAGTTCGACTGGACCGCACACCCGCTCGGGCCGCCGCAATCATGGCCGACGGAAATGCGGTCGGTGATCGCCATGGTCTTGATGTCCAGCTTTCCGATGGTGTTGTGGCTCGACACCGAAGAACTGTTCCTGATCTACAACGACGCATACATCCCGATCCTCAGCGACCGGCACCCGGCCGCGCTGGGCCAGCGTGGGCAGTACGCCTGGTGGGATGTGTGGGAACCGGTCCGTCCGATGCTCAACGGCGTCATCGAAACCGGAAAAGCGACGTGGTCGCGCGACTTGATGCTGCGGATCCTGACCGCAGGCCGTCGCCGGGAGCGCTACTTCACCTTCACCTACAGCCCGCTGCTCGGCGAGGACGGCACGACCTTCGGAATCATCTGCCCGTCGTTCGAGACCACCGAGCGGGTGTTGAGTGAACGCCGACTTCAGTTGCTCAACACGGTGGCATCGGCCGTCATGGACACCAACACGATTGATGACGCATTGCGGGCCGCCGTTGCGGTGTGCGCCGCCCGACCCGCCGACGTGCCGTTCGTCGCGGCGTATGTCGGTGATCCCGAGACCACCGAAGTCACGCTGCGAGCGGCGACGCCATCGGTGCTGTCGTTGCTGCCACCGACGCTAGCGAAGTTGACGAAATCCGCGACGGTGCCGCGGGCCCGGTCGGAAGCCCAGGTCATCGACAACGTCGCCGCGATGATCGACGGTGTCCACGACGCGCTGGGCGACGGCTGCCCAGACCATGCGCTGCTGCTGCCGCTGGGCGAGGGACCGACCGCCGGGGCGCTGCTGGTCGGGACGAATCCGCTCGCCCCGCTGGACGACCAGTACGTCGGCTTTTGTCAGTTGCTCGCCGACCAGCTGTCCTCGGCGATGGCGTCCGCGGTGTCCTACGAGCAGCAGCGGGAGCGGGCGGACGCGCTCGCCGAATTGAACCGTGCGAAAACGGCCTTCCTCACCAACGTCAGCCATGAGTTCCGCACGCCGCTAACGCTTTTGCTCGGTCCGCTCGAGGATGCGCTGTCGGACAGCAGTCCCGGCAGTGCGATCGAGAATCAGCTCAGCATCGCGCGGCGCAACGCGGGCCGTTTACAACGGCTGGTCGACTCGTTGCTGGATTTCTCCCGGATCGAGGCCGGCCGCGCCACCGCCAATTTGCTGTGCACCGATATCGGCGCGCTGACCTCGCACATCGCGTCGTCGTTCTCCGAACTGTGCGAGCGGGCCGGCCTGGAGTTGATGCTCGACTGTCGCTCGGTGCTGGCCGACGTCGATCCGGCAATGTGGGAGACGATCGTGGGCAATCTGTTGTCCAATGCGGTGAAGTACACCACGGCGGGCTCCATCACCGTGACGGCGCGAAGCGATGCGTCCCTCTGCCGCATCATGATTCGCGACACCGGCGTCGGCATTGCCGAAGCGGACCTGAAGCGCTTGGGGGAGCGGTTCTTTCGCGCGGAGGGCGCCCACGGACGCAGCGTGGAAGGCACCGGAATCGGATTGTCGTTGGTGCAGGGCCTCGTCGACCTGCAACACGGCACAGTGGAGTTCGACAGCAAATTGGGGCGCGGCACCGTTGTCACCATCCGGTTGCCCCGGTCGGTGCACGGTATACCGGTCGACCATTCGCCCACCGCGTTGCTGGACAGCCCCTATATCGCCGAAGCGGACGGGTGGATCGCATCGCGACCGTCGTCGCCCAGCGACATCGCCCTCGCACCAGACGCGCGCGATGTGGTGCTGATCGCCGACGACAACGCCGATATGCGAGCGCATTTGGAGCGCGTGCTGTCGGCGCACTGGCGAACGGCGCTGGTCGCGGATGGACAGGAAGCCATCGAGGCCATCCGCAAGCTGCGCCCGGCCGTCGTCGTCACCGATGTGATGATGCCGCGACTGAACGGCTTCGAACTGATCGAGGCTATCCGTGCCGATCCGGCGCTGGCCGCCACCCCGGTGCTGATGCTGTCAGCCCGGGCGGGCGCGGAAGCGATCAGCGAAGGATTCGCCGGCGGCGCCGACGACTATCTACCGAAGCCGTTCCGATCACAGGATTTGATCGATCGGGTAGCGGCGCGGGTGTCCGCCGCGGCGCGTGAACGCGCCAATCGGCGATCCAGTGACGCCCGAGCGCAAATCGCGCTGGACTTCGCCCAACTCGAGGCGGCTCTGCAGGCCGCCGACTCGGGGGCGGCGATCGTCGAGGCGCTGCAGGGCGCTACGTTGGGGATGGGCGAAGCGCCGATCATCTGCCTGGGATTGCTTGACGCCGACGGCAAGAAGCTGCGATTCGAATACGGTTCACCGGTCCCCCCGGAAATCCGCGACCGCTACCACATCGCGTCGATGGACACCCCGATCGTGCCCGTCGATGTCATCAGGACCGGTCAACCGATGATCATCACCGATACGCTCAACCTGAGCTCACGCTACCGTCACGTGGTGAGCGAGACGGTGGACGCGGTGCGATCGTGTATCAGCCAGCCACTGCGGGGTCTGGACGACAAGATCATCGGTTCCCTCGGAATGTTGTGGTCGTCACCTCAGGACTTCGATCCCGCCGAACTCGATTGGGCCGCACAGGTTGCCAAGATCACCCAATCGGCCGTCGAACGCATCCGCAGCGTGCAACGGGAACACCGGATCGCTGTCGACTTCCAGGACCATCTGCTCGACCTCGACCACGGCTCGACGGCGGCGGTGGTCGCTGCCGTCTATCAGCCCGGTGGCGAGGCAATGCGCGTCGGCGGCGACTGGTATCTGGTTGTGCCGCTGGAACAGCAAGGGCAGATTGCCATTTCGGTCGGCGACGTCGTTGGGCACGGACTGCCTGCCGCAATCGCGATGAGCCGGCTACGGGCAGGCGTCGCGGCGAGCACACTGACCGACGCGGACCCAGGCACGGTATTGGCCACCTTGGACCGGTATGCGGCGACCGTGCCGGGTGCGCGCTGCGCGACGGTCAGCTACGCGGTGATCGACGACGGCTCGGACCCCGAGACCGGGGACGGCGTCGCCCGTATCAGCTATTCCTGTGCGGGACATCCCTATCCGCTGCTGGTGACCCCGGACCAAGCGCCGGTGTACCTGACAGATGGTCGGCGCCCTCCGGTGGCCGCCTGGGAAAGCCCGCTGAAGGCCAACACCGCACTCCATGAACTGCCGCCGGGCAGCGTGATCCTGCTCTACACCGACGGACTGATCGAACGGCCGGGCGAGGGGCTCGACCACGGGTTCACCAGGCTGCAGGGCGCGGCGGCATATCGCGCCGACCTTCCGGTCGGCGACCTGTGCGACGAGCTGCTCGAGCGGATGGCCCCGGCCGGCGGCTACACCGACGACGTCGTTTTGCTGGCACTGCGTCCATGCCACAGCTCGGCGCGTAGTTTTGCCACCGTGGTGTCCGCGTCGCTGGACCACATCGCCGGTGCGCGACATCGGTTGCGGGACTGGCTTTCCTGCATCGACGTGGACCCGCGGCGGGAATCCGACATCCTGCTGGCTACTGGAGAGGCGGTGACCAATGCCATCGAGCATGGCAGCGGAGGCGATGTCGGCATGACGGTGTCGATCGAAGCGTTCGTCCGCGGCCAGACCGTCACCGCGACGGTCAGCGATGCCGGTCAGTGGTCGGGCGATTCGTCGGCCAGTCAGCGCAGCTTGGAACGTGGTCGCGGGCTGACCATGATCAACGGCCTCGCCGACGGCGTGCGAACCGTGCGCACCGCTGCGGGCACCCGGATCACGTTGACGTTCGAAGGCGCGATCCTGCCGGACAAGGGTCTGGTGGAAGGCCGCACGACATGAGCCGCGCGGAGTTCCAGCTGGAAACACTGAAGGACCAGGGCCCGTCAGCACCCGCCGAAGTGGCCGTCACCGGCGAGGTCGATGCGTCCAATGTCGTCGAGTTCACCCGATCGGTGCGCGACCTCTCGGGTGCGAGGCCGATCATCCTGCAGCTCAGCAGCGTCAAGTACCTGGACAGCGCCGGGTTCTCGGCCCTGGATCGACTGCTCGCCGACGACCAGATCGTCATCGTGTTGGCGCCCGACAGCTTCATGTACCGGGTGGCCGAGCTGATGTGCATGCCGATTCATCACGACGCCAAGGCGGCGCGCAAAGCGCTGAAAGGTGCCGGCTGACTTCGGACGCGACGTCTACTCGGCGTCCTCAATGGCCTCGCCGAGCTCCTCCAGCAGCTTGTTGTGGTGGTTACTGGCCAGCAGGTGGCCGGCCGCGATGACCACGGCGACCGGCCAGTCGATGAGCTCGAATGCAGCTAGAGCCACCAAACCGCCGTAATAGGCGAGCGCTTCGGGCCGTGGAATCTCGACCTGCCCGACGAGCGGCAGGTTGATCGCGAACGTTTCGCCTTCCCGGATATGGGCCACGGCATCCGCTTGCGAGGTGTCGCGCCGCGTCTTCATTTCGGCCATCATTTGCCTTTCGGTAATGTCAGCGTTGCCATTGTGACTGGTGGTGCGACCATCGTTGGCGTCATGTCGACGACCGATTCTCTCGCCGACCCACTAGGCGGAGCTGTGGCGGGCCTGCTGACCGTTCCGCTGACCCAGTTGTACGCGGTGCTGTGGCGCTTCGGCGCCGTGGAGGTCGTGGCGACTCGGTCGGAGTCCGATCGACGGCCTCCGGCTCCGCGGGCCGCTTCTCGGCGAACACACGGGACGCGACGGCCACCGCGGCGGTCGCAGCCCCGGCTGAGCCCAGCGCCTGCGCCCAGCCGAGCGGGCCAAGTGGAGTACAACCGAGCAATTGGCTGATGCCGGGGGTGCTGATCAGCGTCCCCATCACGGCCAGCGAGCCGCCGGCGGTCAACACCACCAGCGGAGTACGCGAGTCCAGCAGCGTCTGACCCAGCTGCGCTGACACCAACGCGACCAGCGCCACCGTCGACGCCCGTTGCGGGCGTCCGGTGACACCGGCCATCGCCCACGCCGCCGTCGCTGCCGCCGCCGTGGTGGTGCCGCGGATCGCGACCGCCTGCCACAGCGCCCGCTCGTCGGGGCCGCGGCCTTCGGTCCGTGCCGGACCGCTGGGCTTGCTGACCGCCAAGGCCGCCGCGGGCAGCGCGTCGGTGAAGATGTTCACCAGCAGCAACTGGCGGGTGTTGAGCGGCGAATCGCCGGTGATCGCGGCGCCGATGATCGCGAACGCGACCTCGCCCGCGTTGCCGCCGAGCAGCACCGACACCGCGGCCTGCACCCGCCGCCAGAGCTCGCGGCCTTCGTCGATCGCGTTCAGCAGCGCCTCGATCCGGGCGTCGAGCAACACCACGTCGGCTGCGACACTCGACGAATCGCTGCCGCGGGCGACGACGCCGATCCCGACGGTGGCCGCACGGATCGCGGCGGCGTCGTTGGCGCCGTCGCCGACCATCGCGCAGACCTTCCCGGCGCGTTCCAGCGTCTGGACGACCTGCACCTTGTTCTCCGGCGACATCCGGGCGAAGATCACCCGCTCGGTGGCCGCCCGTTCCTGATCCTTGCGCGACATGGCATCCCATTCGTCGCCGCTGATGACCTGGTCCGCGGTCACCGACATTCCCAGTTCCCGCGCGATCGCCGCGGCCGTGATCGGGTGGTCGCCGGTGATCAACCGGATGCCGATGTCCCGTCCGGCGAGTGCTGCCAGCAGGGCGGGTGCTTCGGCTCGCGGGGTGTCGGACAGCCCGAGGAATCCGGCCAGCGACAGTTCGCCACCGGCGAGGTCTGCGATGGCGTCCTCGTCCTCGGCGACCAGTTGGACCTGCTGCGGGGTCAGCCGGCGCCGCGCGACGGCGATCACCCGCAGCCCTTCGGCGGCCAGCCCACGCACGGTCGCCTCGATGTCGGGACCGATGCCGTTGCTGGCGGCCAACACGACCTCGGGAGCGCCTTTGACGGTCAACTCATCGCCGGACACCGACGCCGAGAACGACCGGCCCGAGCGGAATGGCAGGTGCGCTGAGACGTCGATGCCGTCGGCTACCGGCTTTGCGGCCTCGATGATCGCGCGGTCGGTCGCGTGCACCTGCGGCCCGCCGTTGGCGTCCGGTGCCGCACTCGCCGCGAAGCGCAGCACGTCATCGCGCGAGTAACCCTCGGCGGGATGCACCTGCGACACCCGCAGCCGGTTCTCGGACAGCGTGCCCGTCTTATCGAAGCACACCACATCGATGCGACCGAGCGCTTCCACCGACCGCGGGACGCGAACCAGCGCACCGTAATTCGTCAGTCGCCGGGCGGACGCCGCCTGCGCGAGGGTCGCCACCAGCGGCATGCCTTCGGGCACCGCCGCCACCGTGATCGCGATGCCACTGGCCACGGCTTGGCGTAAACCCCTGCCCCGCAACAAACCCAGACCGCTGACCAGCAGCCCGCCGGTGACGCTGACCGGGAAGGCCCGGTTGGTCAGTTGGCTGAGCTGATGTTCGAGACCGATCTGGGGAAGCTCGCTGGAGACCAGTTCGGCGGCGCGGCGTGCCTGGGTGTCGGCGCCGACGGCGGTCACCAGGGCCATCGCGGTGCCCGCGACGATCGTGGTTCCGCCGTAGAGCATGCAGCGGCGCTCGGCGAGAACGGCGCCCGGCGTGGAGTCGACCTGCTTTTCCACCGGGAGCGATTCACCGGTCAGCGAGGACTCGTCGACCTCGAGGTCCTCTTCCTCGATCAGCCGGGCGTCGGCCGGGACCACCTCGTGGGTGCGTACCTCGATCATGTCACCGGGCCGAAGCTGCGCGGCCTTCACATCGGTGTAGACGAGCGAACCGTCGGCGCCGGTCGCCACCTTCCGGGCCGGTGGAATCTGTAGGGCCAGAAGCTCATTCAGTCGGCTTTCGGCGCGCAGTCGCTGGCTGGCCGCCAGGATGGAGTTTCCGGTGAGCACCGATCCGACCAGCACCGCGTCGACCGGCGAGCCCAGCACCGCGCTGGCGGCCGAGCCGAGCGCCAGTACCGGGGTCAGCGGGTCGGACAACTCGGCGCGCACCGCTTTGAGGAAGTGCCAGACCGCTTGACGCGGACGGTCGGTCAGTTCGGCACCGCGCTGGGCCGTGTCGATCGCCCGGGTGGCCAAGCCGTGCCGTTGGTGCACTTCCTGCTCGGCGTCCGGCGGCGGCAACATCTTGCGGACCTGATCGATCGACAACGCATGCCATTCGTTGCTCTGCGCCGGCAGCGGAGTCGGCGCGCGCAGCACGCCGCGGGCGATCAGGTATCCCGACAGCAGACCGGCGGCCGCGCCCGTCGTCACCGGGCCCGGTCCGCGACCGCGCACACCGGGAACCATCAGCAGCGCACCTAATGCCGTTGCCCCGGTGGCTATTTCGATGCCACGCCGACTCGCCGATTTGGCGGCCGGGATCGCGTGCAGTAGGCGCCAGGCGCCGTCGAGATCGTTCAGGATCAGATCTGCAGTCCAGGGCGGCGGTTCGGAATCGGAGTTGGGCATCAGGCCCAAGCCGACATCGGCTGACGAAAGTGCTTGTGCGGCAGAAGATGAGAGGACCGCAACGGTGTGGCCCAACTCTTGCAGGTCTGCCAGCGCGGTGACCAGCGCGACGTCGATGGACTCCCGCTGCGAGGGCCGGAGCTCGTCGAACGCGGGCTGCAACTCGCCGAGATCCTCGACGTCGACCGAGATCAGATTCAAACCGGACCGCCGCGCTTCGGCCAGCACCGCCGAGGCCAGCGGATCGTGGGTCGGGCCGATCAACGCCTCGATCTCGGCATCGAGCGGATGCCAGCCGACGGTGAGACCCTTTTTCTCCAGCAGCAACTGCGCGCGGTTCCACGCGGGCGACAACTCGTCTTCGTCGGCACCCCGAATTCGAACCACACGTAAAGTGTTGGTGCACAACACCCGCGGATCGATCACCAAAGCGTCGACGCGGTCGAGCCAGCGGAGTTTCTCCGGCTGCAACGGCAGCACCGCGTGTCGCTCGGCCAGTCCCTGACCCAGCGCCGCGGCGAACGACTCACGCGCGGTCCGGGTCGCCTTCGGAGCGGTAACCAGGGTCGCCGTCGAGGCCATCGCCAGGCTGCGGGTGAAGGCGCCGACGGCCGCGGTCCCGGCCAACTGAATGAGCGCGGCGCGCCGGGCGTGCCGCTCGACAGGGCCGTCGGCCAGTGGGACCGGCCGCGACGACGGGTGCACCTCCGGATGCTCGGCATGGCGGGCCAGTGCCGGCTCGTGGCGACTCCAGGCTCGCGCTTCAGCCTGGAATTCGGCGGCTTTGAGGATTTCCATCGCGAGGTCGACGGTCAGCGACGCCGGTGACAGCTCCAGCACGTGCGCCACCACCATCGACACCGACAGCACGGCGTCGGTGGCCGAGTGGCCGATGTTGTCTTCGAGCAATCGGCGCAGCCGAGGCTGATAGTCGACGGCCACCACCAGCGCCTCCACGCCGTTGAACAGATGCGGCCATCGCAGCACCCGGCCTACGACGGCAGCGCTGACGCCGACCGCGGTCGCGCCGACCCCCAGCGCATTGGTGGCGAGCAGCAGGCCATCGCCGGGCAGTGGCTTCGGCCGGGTGTCGTGACGTTCTTCGTCGACGGTACCGCTTGCCTGCCAACGCCTTTCGGCTGCATCGACATCGCGGCACATGTCACGCAACGAGACCTGATCGGTGCTCAAGTGCACGACGATCCGCGACAGTGGGCGGTTCACATTGACGGATTTGACGCCGGGCCGGGCGCGCACGGCGTCGACGACGAAGCGTCCGAGTTCTGCGCCGTCCGGACCGTCGAGGCCGCGGACCTCGATCCACGCGCGGCCACGACCGAGCCAGCTGTGCCGGGTCAGCGTGGGTGCGGGCAGTCCGACGGACAGCGCTCGCGCGCCTTCGCGGACGGGGATGGCCGCCATTGTCAGGCCGGTGCTGACCAGTGCAGATGTTGCCTGCAAGCCCAGCGTGACCGCGCGCAGCGGAAAGGGTGCTCGTACCAAGTCGACGCTATCTACTCGACAACATCAGCGGCGGGTGCGCGACTTGGCGCTGCCCGGCTGCCGCGCCGGGGTCCGCTTGGCCGGCGTCTTGCGCGGCCGTGCGGAGTTGGTCGACTTGGCGGGAGCCGCCTTGACAGAGGTCACCGATGCGACGGGACCGTCGGAGCGCGCGTTGCTCAGCCGTCGTAGCAGCAAGGCTCCGCCGCCCACCGCCAATAAGATCGGCCACTCGACGAGGCCGGCAACGCCGAGGGCACCCAGCGTGAGGGCGGCCGCCGGCGTGGAATGGCTGCCGCTGTCGATGCCCTTCTGCACACCGGCCGCCGCTCCGGTCACTGCGCCGACGACGCCGTTGACCGCTGCACCCCCCACTGCGCCGGCGGTGGCGGTGGTTGCTGTGGCGGCACGGCCGACCGTCCGGCTTACGTTGCGTACGGCGCCGTCAACGACACCCATGATGACTCCCTGGCTTTAGGTAAAGATCCATGATCCGGTGACGGCAATCCTATGACCTTGATCGGTAAATGAACAGCGGATGAATACCCAGCCGGCGCATTTTTATCCATCAAATGCTGTGAAGATCTACCAAAACCGGTGCGTGGTCGCTGGGACCTTTGCCTTTACGTTCCTCCCGAACAATTTGCGCATCGGCGACCCGGCTGGCGAACGCGGGTGAGCCCAGGATGAAGTCGATACGCATCCCTTGTTTCTTCGGGAATCGCAGCTGGGTGTAGTCCCAGTAGGTGTAGACGCCGGGGCCCGGTGTGAAAGGCCTTACCACATCCGTGAATTGAGCATCGATCATCGCGGCGAACGCTGTGCGCTCCGGTTCGGAGACATGGGTGGCGCCCTCGAAGAAGTCCACATCCCAAACGTCGTCGTCGGTTGGAGCGATGTTCCAGTCGCCGACCAGCGCTATCGGCGCCGACGGGTCGTCGCGTAGCCATCCCTCGGCAGTATTACGCAGGGCGGCAAGCCAATTCAACTTGTAGATGTAATGCGGATCGTCCAGGGTGCGGCCATTGGGTACATAGAGGCTCCATACCCGCACCCCCGCGCAGGTGGCGGCCAGCGCGCGCGCTTCGGCAGCGGCGGCCACATCCGGTTGTTGGGCTGACCCGCTGCGCCCGGCTTCGCCGACCTTGCGATCATCCCGCGGTTTGCTGCTCCACGTCGGCTGGCCGTCGAAACCGACTTCGACGTTGTCGAGACCGACCCGCGACGCAATCGCGACACCGTTCCACTGATTGACACCGACATGCGCGACCTCGTAGCCGAGTTCGAGGAAGGGCATCGTCGGGAACTGCTCGTCGGAGCACTTGGTCTCCTGCATGGCGAGCACGTCGACCTCGGCTCGCTCCAGCCAATCGAGCACTCGGGGCAGCCGGGTGCGAATCGAGTTCACATTCCAGGTCGCTATCCGCACGGCTGAGACCCTACGTGAGCGCCGCGACCGTGATGAAGCGTGCGTGATGGTGCAGGACGAACCCCAGCGACCGGGCCAGTCCCGCGGCGGCGCGATCTCCGTCGCGGACCCGGAGGTACGCCCGGGTCGCGCCGCGCGACGCTCCCCAGGCCAACACTGCCTCGCACACTGCGTGGGCCGCGTCGGGGTCTGCGGTCGTCTGAATCGTCGATAGGCCGACCCACCGAGTGCCGTCGGGGGAGTCGGTGACCGTGGCCCGCGCTGCGGCCGCGTCGGCGTAGGTACCGAAGATCAGCTCGCCGCCGGCGACGGCCGTCAACTCGTCGATGGGTATGTCGCGCAGGTGGACGGCGCTCGGCTCGGGTTGCAGCCGTACCGATCGATCGGGCTCGGCGGGATGCACGTCGCGCACCAACACCCAGTTGGCGCCCTCGCCTTCGTCGGGCAGTCGCAGCAGTCGGTCGGCGACAGACAACCGCGGAGTCAGATCGCGGCTTCGATACCAGTCGACGATCGCCGGTATCGCCGCGTGGCTGGCGAATCTTTCCAGTGGCACAGCGGAATTCGCCTCGTAGGTGTCGCGGTACCCGGCACGCAGCAGCCAGCCGTCCAGCCAGTGCTGTTCGACGCCCGGCCAGGCCATGGCGTCGGCATGCTCGAGTGCGCGAATCTCCGAGGCGCGCACCGGAGTATCGCTGAGCGCGCGCAGCGTGACCGCATCTTCGGGGGCGAAATGCACCACCTCGCCCGCCTTCGTTTGCACCCGCACCAGAGGCGTGGTCTCGAGTAGATGACCGATGACGTCGGTCAGGGGTGGCACCGACCCCGCGGGCCGGCGGTAACGCACCGATACCCTCGTGCCGAGCTCCGGCCACGAAACCATCAGTGGCCGAATGGATCCGGTCCTTCGCCCGGCGTCCAGGACAATCCGGGAACTCCCCAGCCGTGCGATTTGACTGCTCGCTTGGCCGAGCGGGCGTGGCGTCCGATCAAGCAATCCAGATACAGGAAGCCGTCCAGGTGGCCGGTCTCGTGCTGGAGCATGCGTGCGAATAACCCTGTGCCCTCCAGGGTTACCGGGGCGCCGTCGGCGTCGAGCCCGGTGACTTTGGCGTAGTCGGCACGTCCGGTGGGAAACGATTCGCCGGGCACCGACAGGCAACCCTCGTCGTCGTCATCGGGGTCGGGCATCGTCTCGGGAACCTCGGAAGTTTCCAGCACCGGGTTGACGACCACGCCGCGCCGTCGTGGCGTCTGTCCGCGCTCGTCGGCGCAGTCGTAGACGAAGACCCGGAGGTTGACGCCGATCTGGTTGGCGGCCAGGCCGACCCCGAACGCGGCGTCCATGGTGTCGTAGAGATTCGTGATCAGATCGGCCAGGTCAACCGGCAGCGAACCGTCTGCTGCGACCCGCACCGGGGTGGTGGGAGTGTGCAGGACGGGATCTCCCACGATGCGGATTGGTTCGACAGCCATGACCGCAGAGTTTAAGCGTGCCGACGATGCAGTCCGCATGGGCGCTGCACCCGCCACCATTCCGCATGGCGGACTGAGGAGGAGGCGGGCAATCAAAGCGAGCGTGCCGACGATCTGCCGCGATTGCGGAGTAGTCGTGCGGCATGCAACCTCACGTAGTCGGCCGACTCGCGGGTCTGGCTTACAGGTCAACAGTTGTCGGCGTGGTTGAATAATCGCCGGAGCAGCGAGCATTCGAGATTTGCCGAAAGGGTCGAGGAAGCGATATGGACAGCGCCATGGCGCGGGCTAATCGATCGGGAGACGACTCTGGACTCGCCGATGGGTTGACTCGCCGCGAACACGACATTTTGGCCTTCGAACGCCAATGGTGGAAATACGCCGGCGCCAAAGAAGAAGCGATCAAAGATTTGTTCGGAATGTCGGCCACGGCTTATTACCGAGTGCTCAATGCGTTGGTCGACCGACCCGAGGCATTAGCCGCCGATCCGATGCTCGTGAAACGTCTCCGTCGACTGCGCGCCAGCCGCCAGAAGGCGCGGGCCGCTCGACGGCTGGGGTTCGAGCTCACCTGAGAATTTTGCCTGCTCACCGGGCGTCGGCGTGGGTTTTCCCGCACTCCTGGATACAGTGACGTCAATGAATGAGCGCGTTCCCGACTCGACTGGGCTCCCTTTGCGGGCCATGGTGATGGTGCTGCTGTTTCTCGGCGTCATCTTTTTGCTGGTCGGGTTTCAGGCCCTGGGATCGGGCAGCAACACCGACGACGACTCATCGGTGGCGAGCGCGACCACCACCTCAGCAGCGACCAAGACGACGACCAAGGTCGCGGCGGCCAAGTCCGACGTGCGGGTCTACAACATTTCCAGCCAGGCGGGTATCGCCAGTAAGGCCGCCGACCAGATCAAGCAGGGCGGTTACAACGTCACCGAAATCGGCAACCTGACGTTGCCCAAGGTGTCGGCCACCACGGTGTACTTCGGAAGTGCTGCCGGCGAACAGGAAACCGCCGAGGCGATCGGCAAGATTCTCAAAGCACCGGTCGCGGCGCGGACGCCGGACGTCTCCGATCAGCCGCCCGGCGTCATCGTCGTCGTCGCTGGCTGACGCGCCGATAGAACGGCGGCGGATCGTCGTCGCTGACTGCCGGGGCGACATAGGTCTTTCCCGTTGAGGAGTCGAGAACGACTGTGCGGTCAGCCAACTGCTGATCAGGCAACCTCAGTGCGCCTCACTCAGTCCGCGTGGTGCCCTCCGCTTCGTTCGCCAGCGCCGCCGCTAATCGCGCATAGGACGCTTCGAGCGCCGACTGCACTGATTTCTCCGGGAGAATGCGCGACACGCACGTCACCGTCCAGACGATGCGGGACCCGTTCGCAGCTTCTTCAATCCGGATATCACCCCGGTAATCCTTGAGCAGCATGTACCAGGGGAGCGATGCGGCGTAGGCGTGGTGATGCGGTCGGGTGCCATCGACGATCAGGTCGCGTATATCGCTCAGCCCGATGCGCATCCGCCTAACACCACCCTTTGCTGTGTCAGGCTCTCCGCGCTGCTCCCACTGCGCGGCCGATACCGTCGGCATGAAATCCGACCAGTGCTCGACATCCATCAGTACGTCATATATCGCTTCAGGTTTCGCGCTCGTCAGTTGCTCGACCCGGCATGACACAGATCCATTCATGCTGCCGGAACGTACTACCGGAGCCCAGTTAGTCGGGCGATTCAGACAAACCACCCGCGCTCGTGGTCATCCCTGCGTGAAGTGGACCCGCCGCTAGAACGGCGGCGGATCGTCGCCGGGCCCCGGCGGGCCCAGATCGAAGTAACTGAGGCGGCGGGCCCGGCGGGTCGTGCGCGCACGGTGGTTTTGTTGCCGCTCGGTGCTGATCCGGTAGGCGCGGTCTTGTCCACGGGTGCGCCGGCGTCTGGGCATCATCGCGGTCCGCTCGTCGCAGTAGTCCTCTGGCGCACGGGGTTCCGGTGGCCGCAGATCGCCGGTGGGCGAGCACAGGCTGGGAAACAGCAGCGCGCTGCCCGGTGTGGTGACGTAGGTCTTACCTGACGGCGAGTCGAGAATGACTGTGCCGTCGGGCAACTGCCGATCACGCCAACCCCAGAACGTCTTGACCAAGTGATGAGTACGGCAGTAGCACTTCAGGTTCGAGGCATGGGTGGGCCCGCCGTCGGCGTGGGGGATGCTGTGGTCGATGTCGCAGTCGAATGCCGGGTGGTCGCAACCCGGCCAGCGACACGTCAGGTCCCGGCATCGCACGAAATCCGCGAGTGCTTTCGACGGCAGGTATCCCGGCTCGGGTGTGGCATCGAGTGGATGAATAAGGGGCACCAGCTTCGCGTGAGCGGCCAACTCGGCGATGAGCTCGGGCCCGACCAGCCCGTCGGCGCGTACTTCAGAGGCTGACCTGTAGCCCGCGTCGCCGGCCGCGGCCTCGGCGATCACGTGAACCACCACCGATGTTGCGGCGGAACGTTTTCCGGCAGCACAGTCATCTCGTCCGCATTGACAGCCCAGGCGATCGGCTCCGGTGGCGAGAGCGCCCAGCGCGTCGGCACGGCGTTGCTCGCGAGTGCGCGGATCGTGCTCACACACCGTGGCGGCCAACGCGGTGAGCCGCGTGTCTACGGCGCGTGCTAGGGGAGTGAGCAGGCTGCCGTGGATCTCTGACAGGCCGTCGCCGATGTCGTCGAACCACACCTCTCGTTCGTTACGTCGCTCGGTGCGTCGCCGCACCGCATCACGGTCGGCCTTGGCGACGATCTTGTCGATGTGTCCGGCCAGCCGACTGCGCGTCATCGATGGCCAACGCTCCACGGCCACGGCGAGCTGGCCATCGACGGTCGCGAGTACCTCGCTGTCGGTGATCAGGTCGGTGCGATACACGATCGTCGCGAACGTCCGTTGATCGATGCCACCGGCTCGAAAGACGTCAGCCAATTTCGGCAGCCGCTCCCGCATCGCGCGGGCGTAACGCAGTTGGCTCGCCGCGAGAGCCTGACTCATGCGCAATGCGGCGGCCACCTCGGCGCACACCGCCGCCTCGGTGTCGACGGCCCAGTCCTCGGTGTCCGAGCAACGCGTCAGTCGATACGCGAACAAATCACCGATCGCCGTCAACCCCGCGGCGGCGCCGCGATTCTGCGCACGCCAGGATGCGCCGATTCGATCCAGCAATGCGGCCGACTCCGTGGTGCGCGTCGGGTAACGACGCTCGAACAGCTCATCGAAACGGGCTATCACCTCCGGCGACGACGCCAAGCCTGACCCTTGTTCGAACATGTTTTCGATTATGCACGAAGGCTCCGACCGCGTTGACTCGTCAGAAATGCGCGCGAAAGGGTGCTTCGTTGCCTCATGGAAAATGCGCGCGTACGCCCAGTGGATGGGGTTGACGTTGGCAGAGCGCAGAGCAATCACTGAGGCGGCTGCAGCCCGCTACCAGCTGGCGAGCAAGCGCGGTAAGAGTCGGATTCTGGATGAGTTGTGCGCCAATACGGGGTGGCATCGAAACCATGCGCGTAAGGCGCTTGCAGCGTCGCTGCTGCCTAAGATCGTTGCGCCGCGCAGTCCGCGGCCGGTGAAGTACGGGCCCGATGTCATCGCGGCTTTGACGGTCTGCTGGGCAGTGCTGGGAATGCCGGCCGGCAAACGGCTCGCGCCCATGCTGGGCGAACTGGTGGCAGTGCTGCGTCATTTCGGTGAGCTGTCCATCGACGAAGGCACCGCTGAGCTGCTGGCGTCGATGTCGGCAGCCACCATCGATCGCCGGCTGGCTGATCAGCGAGCTAAATGCCGGCTGCGGGGACGTGTGGGGACAAAGCCGGGGTCGCTGCTCAAAAGCCAGATCCCGGTGCGCACCTGGGCCGAGTGGGACGACGCTCGACCGGGGTTCGTCGAGATCGACTTGGTCTGGCATGACGGCGGCAACCGGGGTGGAGGCCATGTGTTCACGCTGACGGTCACCGATATCGCTACCGGCTGGACCGAGAATCGCTCGGTGCCGGACAAGACCGCCAAATGCGTCCTGGCAGCACTCAATGACATCGCCCGCAAAATGCCGTTCCCGATCCTGGGCGTGGACTGCGACAACGGATCAGAATTCATCAACGACCACCTGCTGGGATGGTGCCAAGGACGCCAGATCACCTTCACCCGTGCACGACCGGGCAATAAGAACGACGGTTGTTACGTCGAGCAGAAAAACTGGGCAGTGGTGCGCATCGTGGTCGGCTACCATCGCTACGACACCCCTGCAGAACTGTTGCTACTCAACGAGATCTGGCAGTTGCACTCCAGGCTGACCAACTACTTCTACCCGCAGCAGAAATTGATCTCCAAGGTCCGCGTAGGGGCCAAAGTGTCCAAGAAACACGACACCGCCACCACCCCATTTCATCGCGCAATCGATCACCCCACCATGACCGTGGAACGCATCGTGGCGCTAACCCGGACCTACTCGCTGATCAATCCTGCCGCCACCCAACGCCAGGTCCAAGCCCTCACCGCCCAGCTGTTCACCCTCGCAACCAGCAAAGCCGCACCCGGCGCCACAGCTCCAATCAACAAGCGCGCACGTTTACGTGAGGCAACGAATCCCCCTTCGCGCGCATCTTGACGTGAGGCAACAGGCCGACCGCGTTGACTCGTCAGAAATGCGCGCGAAAGGGTGCTTCGTTGCCTCATGGAAAATGCGCGCGTACGCCCAGTGGATGGGGTTGACGTTGGCAGAGCGCAGAGCAATCACTGAGGCGGCTGCAGCCCGCTACCAGCTGGCGAGCAAGCGCGGTAAGAGTCGGATTCTGGATGAGTTGTGCGCCAATACGGGGTGGCATCGAAACCATGCGCGTAAGGCGCTTGCAGCGTCGCTGCTGCCTAAGATCGTTGCGCCGCGCAGTCCGCGGCCGGTGAAGTACGGGCCCGATGTCATCGCGGCTTTGACGGTCTGCTGGGCAGTGCTGGGAATGCCGGCCGGCAAACGGCTC
Source organism: Mycobacterium sp. (assembly GCF_965277065.1). Lineage (GTDB taxonomy): Bacteria > Actinomycetota > Actinomycetes > Mycobacteriales > Mycobacteriaceae > Mycobacterium. The sequence goes on along the minus strand of NZ_CBDIBT010000019.1, from coordinate 1,171,188 downwards.
GCGCCCATGCTGGGCGAACTGGTGGCAGTGCTGCGTCATTTCGGTGAGCTGTCCATCGACGAAGGCACCGCTGAGCTGCTGGCGTCGATGTCGGCAGCCACCATCGATCGCCGGCTGGCTGATCAGCGAGCTAAATGCCGGCTGCGGGGACGTGTGGGGACAAAGCCGGGGTCGCTGCTCAAAAGCCAGATCCCGGTGCGCACCTGGGCCGAGTGGGACGACGCTCGACCGGGGTTCGTCGAGATCGACTTGGTCTGGCATGACGGCGGCAACCGGGGTGGAGGCCATGTGTTCACGCTGACGGTCACCGATATCGCTACCGGCTGGACCGAGAATCGCTCGGTGCCGGACAAGACCGCCAAATGCGTCCTGGCAGCACTCAATGACATCGCCCGCAAAATGCCGTTCCCGATCCTGGGCGTGGACTGCGACAACGGATCAGAATTCATCAACGACCACCTGCTGGGATGGTGCCAAGGACGCCAGATCACCTTCACCCGTGCACGACCGGGCAATAAGAACGACGGTTGTTACGTCGAGCAGAAAAACTGGGCAGTGGTGCGCATCGTGGTCGGCTACCATCGCTACGACACCCCTGCAGAACTGTTGCTACTCAACGAGATCTGGCAGTTGCACTCCAGGCTGACCAACTACTTCTACCCGCAGCAGAAATTGATCTCCAAGGTCCGCGTAGGGGCCAAAGTGTCCAAGAAACACGACACCGCCACCACCCCATTTCATCGCGCAATCGATCACCCCACCATGACCGTGGAACGCATCGTGGCGCTAACCCGGACCTACTCGCTGATCAATCCTGCCGCCACCCAACGCCAGGTCCAAGCCCTCACCGCCCAGCTGTTCACCCTCGCAACCAGCAAAGCCGCACCCGGCGCCACAGCTCCAATCAACAAGCGCGCACGTTTACGTGAGGCAACGAATCCCCCTTCGCGCGCATCTTGACGTGAGGCAACAGGCCGACATTGATTCTGTTAAACCGGTTCGGGTGAGGATGGTCTTGCCCGTTCGCCGCTGGTGGTGACCCTCGGTCTGACTGACGCCCTTTGACAAGGCGGTGGCCGCCCACGGGGTGCCCCAACGGCTCCTGAGCGACAACGGGGCTGCCCTAAACCCGTCCCGCCGGGGCTACATCGGTCAACTCGTCCAACACGCACGTGCACTCGGGGTCGAAGCGATCACCGGCAAGCCCTATAAGCCGACCACTCAGGGAAAGAACGAACGCTTCCACCAGACGCTGTTCCGTTATCTGGACAAGCAGCCACTGGCCGACACGCTGGCCGGACTCCAAGCTCAGGTTGACGCGTTCGACCACATCTACAACACCGAACGGCCCCACCAGGGGCTCCCTGGGCGCGTCACACCGCTGACCGCATGGGAAGCTACGCCGAAAGCCGACGCGCCACGCCCCAAACACGTTCGGGCGCTGTTCGACCGGCCCTCACCACTCCCGCGGCCCGCGCCACGAGCATTGGTGGACCTGCCCGACGGCGCCCGCGTAAGAAGGGTGACCACCGCAGGCACCATCGGGCTGGACTCGGTCACCTACATGGTCGACGTGCAACGCGCCTTCGAGCGGGTCCTGGTCTTCACCGACGGCGACAAGATAATCGTGACCGATACTCAAGGCGAGGTCCTTGCCGAGCACACTCGACCCACACCCGGCACCAAATACGTCGGCAACGGACGACCCCGCGGCCAACGTCCCAAACCCGGGAAACCGTCACCGAAGTCCTGACACACAAACTGTCACCGATGTCCTGATGCAGAACTGTCACCGATGTCCTGAGACATCACACTCCGACAAGACTGAGCCGTCGGCTGATCGCCGGACAACAGCGGCTCGGTTTGATTGATCCCGCTCCTCAATGGGTCGTTCCTACCCGCCTCGTCGTCGAGATAGGCTCTCCCCATGCTTAAGTCCGCCCGGAGCCGCAAAGTGGCCGCCGCCGCTTCTCTAATCCCACTCGCCACCTCGGCCGCGCTGATGAGCGCCTGCAAGCCGAACCAACCGCCGGCGACCTCTCCCGGCACTCAGCCGCCGATCTGGACCGGCTCGCCAGCGCCATCGAGTGCGGAGCCCACCGGTCAGCAGGGCGGGACCGACAGTCTGACTACACAGCTGAACGGGCCGACCGGCACGAAGATCGCCACCGCGAAGTTCGAGTTCAATCAGGGCTACGTGACGATCACTATCGAGACCACCGGGACCGGCCAGCTGAGCCCCGGCTTCCATGGCGTGCACATCCACTCGGTCGGCAAATGCGAGGCCAATTCCACCGCTCCGACCGGTGGTGCGCCCGGTGACTTCCTGTCCGCGGGCGGGCACTTCATGGCTAACGGCGTACACGAAAGCGGCGACCTGACCTCGTTGCAAGTGCGCAAGGACGGCAGTGGACTGCTCGAAACCACCACTGATGGGTTCACCAAGGCCGACCTGCTTGCCGGTGCGGGAACCGCGATCATGATCCACGCCGGCGCCGACAACTTCGGCAACATCCCGGCAGACCGCTACAACCAGGTCAACGGCGCACCCGGACCCGACCAGACGACGATGTCGACTGGCGACGCCGGCAAGCGGGTGGCCTGCGGTGTGATCGGCTCCGGTTAGTTCCTCATCGGACAGGGGTATCGCTATCAGGGTGAACTTCGCGTCATCGCCCCGCCCGACACTTGGCGTCGAATGGGAGTTCGCGCTCGTCGACGCGCAGACGCGCGACCTGAGCAACGAAGCCACGGCGGTTTTCGCCGAAATCGGGGAAAACAGACACGTACACAAGGAACTGCTGCGCAACACGGTGGAAATCGTCACCGGCATTTGTGACTCCACCGCTCAGGCGATGGACGATCTTCAATCCACGCTGAAATCCGTTCTGCCGATCGTCCGCGAGCGTGACATGGAGTTGTTCGGCGCGGGGACCCATCCGTTCGCGAGTTGGTCCACGCAGCAGCTGACCGATGCGCCGCGATACGCCGAACTGATCAAGCGCACCCAGTGGTGGGGCCGCCAGATGCTGATCTGGGGAGTCCACGTGCACATCGGGGTTTCCTCGCCGGACAAGGTGATGCCGGTGATGTCGGCATTGCTCAACTGGTATCCACATCTGCTGGCGCTGTCCGCCTCGTCGCCCTGGTGGGTTGGCGACGACACCGGCTACGCCAGCAACAGGGCAATGATGTTCCAGCAGCTTCCCACCGCCGGCTTGCCGTTCCAGTTCGAAAAGTGGGACCAGTTCGAGGGTTTCGTTCACGACCAGAAGAAGACCGGGATCATCGAGGACGTCAACGAGGTGCGGTGGGACGTTCGTCCGTCGCCGCACAACGGAACCCTCGAGGTGCGGGTCTGCGACGGGGTGTCCAACATCCGCGAACTCGGCGCGCTGGTTGCGTTGACGCACTGCCTGGTGGTGGATCTCGAGCGGCGACTGGACGCCGGTGAGACGCTGCCCACCATGCCGCCGTGGCACAACCAGGAAAACAAGTGGCGCGCGGGCCGCTACGGGCTGGACGCCATCATCATTCTCGACGCGGACAGCAACGAGCGCCTGGTCACCGAGGACCTCGACGAGCTGCTGAACCGGCTGGAACCCGTTGCCGCGTCATTGGATTGCGCGGACGAATTGGCCGCGGTGGCCGAGATACCCCGGCGCGGGGCGTCGTATCAACGGCAGCGGCGGGTCGCCGAGGAGCACGACGGAGATCTGCGCGCCGTCGTCGATGCGCTGGTCGCCGAATTGAAGATCTGATGGGGTCCGCAACTGAATTCGGCCGCCTGGCAATGTTTCCGTTGCAATCGGCATTTCTGCCTGGGGAGGATCTGCCGCTGCAGATCTTCGAGCCTCGTTACGCCGAGATGGTACGAGACTGCATGCGGGACAACAGCCCCCGGTTCGGTGTGGTGCTGATCTCGCAGGGTCGCGAGGTCGGCGGCGGCGACATGCGCTGCGACGTCGGCACGGTGGCCAGGATCGCCGAATGCGTCGAAGTCGCCGATTCGGGTCGATTCATGCTGCGCTGTGAGACGGCCGAGCGGATCAAGGTGTGCGAGTGGCTACCTGATGACCCCTACCCGCGGGCCGTGGTCGAGGAGTGGCCCGACGAGCCGGGAGAGTCGGTCAGCGCAGGCCAGCTCGAAGCCCTCGAAGACCGGATGATGGCTCTTTTCGAGCGGATTGCCAACGCCCGCGACTTCCCAGTGCCGGATCGCCAAGAAGTGCTCGGCTCCGGCTTCGACTTTTCCGATGCCGGAGAACGGTTGTACGCGTTGGCATCCCGTATCCCGATCGGGCCGGCCGACCGTTACTCCGTGCTGACCGCCCCGACGGCCCACGCTCGGCTGACGGCGCTGGGCGAGGCGGTGGATTCGGTCGCCGCGATCATCGAATTCCAGCTCTCACAGTAGGCCGTCAGGCGTAGCGCGGAACCGTGTGCAGGCGTCCTTCGAGGAAAACGCTGCGAGGCGCCAGATCCTTGAGGTCGTCGGCCGGCGTCCGGTTGTAGCGCCTAAGCAGATCCAGCGCCTCGATCGCGGTGACCGCCCAGTCTCGGTCGGTCAGCCAATGTCGGAGGTCGGCGCGTTCCTCGCTGAACAAGAGCCCCGGAAGGTCCAGCCCGTCGTCGCCCAGGAATGCACGACCCCGCTCGAGGTAGTCCTGGTCGAAGGCGTTCGGGTGCAACACTTCTGCCGCGATCCGGCTACCGCTGGCGCTGAGCTCCAAAATCCGGTCGAACAACAGATCCTGACCGGCTGCCGGCAGGTAAGGCAGCAGCCCCTCGGCAGACCACGCCGTCGGCGTCGACGGGTCAAAACCCGCTTCCTGCAGTGCCGTCGGCCAATCGGCCCGCAGATCGATCGGCACCGGCCGATACCGGACGGCCGGGCGGGCGTTGCGGGCTTCCAGCGTCTCCGCTTTGAACGCCAGCACCTGAGGTTGGTCGATCTCGTAGACCACGCTGCTGGACACCCAGGGCAACCGCCAGGCGCGGGCGTCCAGGCCCGCGGCCAGAATCACGACCTGGTCGATGCCGTTGGCGGCAGCGGCGATGAAGTACTCGTCGAACCACTTGGTGCGGGCTGCGGCGTACCCCTGGACGAGGGGTAGGTGCCTGCCCACATCGGAAGAGTCCCAGCCGCGTGCGATGGCGGCGTCCACAAAAAGCTGGGCGTAGGGGTCGGTGAACAGCGGGCAGTCGCAATCGGATTCAGCGGCGCGGGCCATGGCAACACCGAGAGCCGTCGCGCCGACGCCCTCGGTGATGTCCCAGCTGTCGTCGTCGGTCCGTGTGATGGCCATGGCCGATCTCGCTTTCGCGGCAGTGCTGAACAGGGCGACCACGCTGTCGGACAGAACCCAGGCTAATGAAGATCGGAACTCCCTGCTTGGTATGCGGGGCCGCGACATCGCGACCAACATCGCGCCGATGTCGGCAGCGTTGAGCAAGCGGCTGCTGTGGGATACGGCGATCAACGGCTACACGCCGCAGCAAGTGGCCTCGCTGGAAACCCAGTTGCACCATAGGGTGATGGGGACTGATGACGCTCGCGAGGGCGTCAACGCCTACCTGGAGCGGCGGGCTCCCCGGTTCAGCGCGCGACTGTCGGCCGAGTGGAGCCCGCTACCGGATCCGGAGTAGTGGGCATGCAGATCGAGCTGATGGCAGAGGGCCTCGGATTCACCGAGGGTCCGGTGTGCCTGCCCGACGATCGCGTGGCGCTGACGTCGATCAGCCATGGCTGCGTCTACATCGTCGACCCGCGCGGTGGCCCGCTCGAACGCATCGACACTGGCGGAGGGCCGAACGGTTTGGCCTGTGGCACGGACGGAACCTTGTACGTCGCGCAGAACGGCGGCGTGTGGGGCGCAAGCGGTCCCGCCGAGCCGGGCGTTCAGGTGATCCGCGGCACCCAGGTCGAGTACCTGGTTGAGGGGTTGGGTGCGCCGAACGATCTGACGTTCGGACCGGACGGACGGCTCTGGATCACCGACACGCGTGGCAAATTCGACATGAGCGCACCTGGAGGGGGGCTGCCTGGGCACGTGTATGCGACCGACGTCGGGTCGGGGGAGACGCAGCAGATCATCGACGACGGGCCGGTGTTCATCAACGGCCTGGGCTTCGATCAAGGCGGCTCGACATTGCTCGTGACGGCCACAGTTTCGTCGGAGCTGCTGTCCTACGCGATGACTGCGCCCGACTACCGGCCCATCGGAGCGCCCGAGCTGCTGCACACCTTCGTCGACGGCTGGCCCGACGGTATGGCCGTAAGCACTCCCGGCGACTATTGGGTGGCGCTGACCGGCGGCGATCGCATCGATGTGATCGACGCCTGGGGCCGCTGTATCGGGACCGTCGCGCTGCCGGCCGGATCGCTGCCGACCAACGTCTGCATCGGTGGCCGCCGCTACGATGAGCTGTTCGTCACCGCCGCGCACGATGAGGCGCTGGTGCGCATTCAGCTCGAAGGCGACGGCCCGCCGCTCTAAGACGGTTTCCAGCCGAGTTGCAGTAGTACACCGAGATCGTCGCGGACCGCGCGATGGCGGGTGATCCGGCCGTCGCGGTGTCGCCTTTTTCCGAGGGTTCGACGAATCTCAGAGCGCAGGTTCGAAAACGCATCACGCAGCCATCGCGATGATCCGCTGAGCCAATTCGGCGTAGCCGGTTTCCATGAGCCGGAAAGACTGGCGGGCGATATCTTTCGCGTCGGTCATGGTCGAAAGGGTAGGACGACTGCCTAGTGGCGGTCTTGGAGAAACGGCCACGTTGTTTTCAGCTGCGCGTTTGCGGGTAACTGTTCGGGGAAATGATGGACCTCGAATGCCCCAAACGCATGCAATTCGGGCCATGCGGTGGCGTACTGCCCGATGGTCAGTGTGAAATGCGTTCAGGTCCCTGCAGTTTCACCGACATCGTGCCCTGGCCCGACCCTGCGGCCCATGTTCCAACAGTGCCGGCGCCGCTAATCCTCAGCGATTTCAGCTGCGCTCCGTTCGACGCCGCCGACGTCGCGGCGACCGCGGCCACGCTGGCGCGCAGCTGCGACGCCGTGCTGGTGGGCGAGCATCAGAATCGCCCGGATTTCCCGCCGACGGTGATGAGCCGGTTGCTGCTCGAGCAAGGAGTGGAGCCGTGGATCACGCTGTCATGCCGCGACCGCAATCGCATTGTTTTGGAGCAGGAGTTGCGGGGCCTTCGCTTCAACGGGGCGACGACGGTGTTCTGCGTGACCGGGGATGGGCGCGGCTACGATGTCCGGCCCGACGTCACCCAGACCTTCGACCTGGACGGCCCGCGGCTGGTTGCGCTGGCCGCGTCCCTCGACATGATCGCCGCCGTTCCCGAAACGCCCACCGCGCCACCGGTTCATGCCCGCGGCGCGCGGCTGGTCGAGAAGCAGCGGGCCGGCGCGAGTCTGGCTGTGCTCAACCATGTTTCGTCGGCGTCGGCATTGTCGGCGTTCATGGATGACGCGCGTTCAGCCGGACTGCACATTCCGGTTGTGGCCGCGGTAGCGGTGTTCACCGACTCCGTTTCAGCCGCGGTACTGCAAGGCCTGCCCGGGCTGGAGCTGGACACCGCGGTCGTCGACGGGGTTGTCAACGCGCCTGATTCAGTCGAGGCCGGGATCGAGGCTGCGGTAACCGAGGCGCGAGAGTTGTTAAAAATTCCGGGTATTGACGGAGTCAACCTGTCCGGTCTGGCGTCGGCATCGGGTAGTCGCCGCGGCGCCGAGATCAAGGCCGAGGTCGGCGTCCGGATCCGCGCGGAGCATGCCGCGTGAGCGAGTCGGCGGACGCCGAGTTCGACACCATGGCCGAATGGACCGCGACCGTCGCCAAGGATCTAGGTCAGGATTTCCACATCCCGGCGGGCTGCCGCGGCAGCGGAAGCCCGGCCGTCCTCGACTGGCTCCTCGATCAGCTGGATCTTGGCTCGGGTGAGACGTTGCTGGACTGCGGTGCCGGCGTAGGCGGACCGGCAGCGTACGCGGCGGCACATCGCGGCGTTCGGCCGACTCTGGTGGAGCCGCAGGCCGGCGGAAATCACGCGTCCCGAGCCTTATTCGGCTTCCCGGCGATACGCGCCGACGCCGCCGTGTTGCCGTTCGCCGATGGCGCATTCGATGCGGCATGGACGCTGGGAGTGCTCTGCACGACCGAGTCGCAGTTGGAGTTGCTCAGCGAATTACGCCGAGTGGTGCGCCCGCCCGGCCGCATCGGGCTGCTGGTCCTGGTCGCCGACGAGCTGTCACCGGCCGGGGAGCCCGACAACAGCTTCTTCCCGACCATCGAACTGCTCAGCGAGTTGATCCATCAGGCAGATCTGTACGTCGACGCGTGGCGCAGCGCCGCCGACATCTGGGATCCCCCGACGCACTGGCAGGAGCGAGTGCAGACATTTGAATCCGAACTGCAAGCGAGGTACGGCAACGAGCGTGCATGGCAGGTCGCCGAGCGGCAAACCAATCTCATCGGACAGCTGATCGGGGAGTCCACCATTGTGCCGCATGTGTTTTCGTTACGACATCGTGCGACTGGCTAGCGTGGTCGGTGAACCGCCCCGCCGCCGCTCGTCGGCCCAAGCAACTGCGACACGTATCGTCCATACTCGCCCACATGAGCTTCCCCGCACCGCGAGCGGCGACGTCATCAGATGCCGAGACGGTGGCACGATTGCTCGACGCCTTCAACCGGGAATATCACGAGCCCACACCGGGGCCCGACGTATTAGCCACCCGACTGCGCCCCCTGTTGGCCGGTACCGATGTAGTCGCTTTTCTTGTAGGAGATCCCGCCGTCGCGGTTGTGCTGCTGACATTGCGCCCCAACGTCTGGTACGACGGCCCCATCGTCCTCGTCGACGAGCTGTATGTCGTACCGGAGGTTCGCGGGCGCGGCATCGGCTCGGCGCTTTTGGTCGCGGTGGCATCGCTCACCCGCGAGCGTGGCAGCCGGCTGATCGAAAGTGCGGTCGACGGCGCCGACACCGACGCGCATCGTTTCTACGAGCGCCACGGTTATACCGCTACCGAGGCAGGGCAAGATCAGCCCAGCTTTTACTACCGTCGCTCCGTGTAAGGTTCAGCGTTCCGCGGCGAACGCCCGCAGGTTGGCCAGTTGCGCGGAATTCAAAGAGGGACGCACGTTTTCGCGCGCTGCGGCGACGTCAGCGGCGGTGATCTCGGCCGCGTCGACCGAGCGCCGCATGGCAGTGAGCGCGGCCTCGCGTAACAGCGCCACGCAGTCGGCGGCGCTGTACCCGTCCAGGTCGGCGGCCAAAGCGTCCAGATCCACGTCGCGCAGCGGAATCGACTTGCCGGCCGTGCGCAGGATGTCCACTCGCGCTTGCGCATCCGGCGGTTCGACGAAGACGAGCTTTTCCAGCCGACCGGGCCGCAGCAGGCCCGGGTCGATCAGGTCGGGCCGATTGGTGGCGCCGATCACGACGACGTCGTTCAACGGCTCGATGCCGTCGAGTTCGGTGAGCAGCGCGGCCACCACCCGATCGGTGACACCGGAGTCGGTGCTCTGCCCGCGCCGCGGCGTCAACGCGTCGATCTCGTCGAGGAAGATCAGCGACGGCGCCGAATCGCGCGCGCGGCCGAACAATTCGCGAACCGCCTTCTCCGACGAGCCGACCCACTTGTCCATCAGCTCAGAGCCTTTGACGGCATGCACCGAAAGCCGTCCCGTGCTGGCCAGCGCGCGCACCACGAACGTCTTGCCGCATCCCGGTGGGCCGTAGAGCAGCACTCCGCGCGGTGGTTGGACACCGAGGCGGGCGAAGGTGTCGGGATGCTGCAGCGGCCACAGCACGGCCTCGGTCAAGGCCTGCTTGGTTTCGACCATGTCGCCGACGTCGGCCAGGGTGATCGAGCCGACCGACACCTCCATCGTCGACGAGCGGGACAGCGGCCGGATGACGGTGAGCGCGCCGAGCAAGTCATCCTGGGTGAGCTTCGGTGCGCTGCCGTCCGAGCTGGCGCGCCCCGCTGCGCGCAATGCCGCCTCGCGCACCAGCGCGGCAAGATCCGCGACCACGAAACCTGGTGTCCGATCCGCGATCTCGCCGAGTTCGAGGTCCTCGGTCGGTGCGGTCTTCAGCAGGCTCTGCAGCAGCGCGATACGGGTCGGCGCATCGGGCAGGCTCAGCACCAGTTCGCGGTCGCAGAGGTCCGGGGCGCGCAGGCGGGGGTCGAGGTTTTCCGGGACGGCCGAGGTCACGATCAGCGCCACGCCCGGCGCAGCGACGGCCTTGCGTAACTCGGCCAGGATCAGCGTCGCGACGGGTTCGGTCGTGGCCGGCAGCAGTGCGTCGATGTCGGCGATGAGCAGCACTGAGCCGCCACTGTCGACACCGCGCGCTTTCGACGCCGCCGCGACCACGCGCTGCAGGCGGTCGGCGGCGGCCAGCGCCCCGACCTCGGGGCTGTCGAGCTCGACCAGTCGTCGCCCGGCGCACACCGCCCGGACCAGCGTCGTCTTGCCGACGCCGGCGGGGCCTGACACCAGCACGCCCAAATTGGTTGTGGCGCCCAGAGTTTGCAGAAGATGCGGTTCGTCGAGGGCAAGCTTGAGCCACTCGGTCAACTTGGCCGCCTGCGCGCTGACGCCCTTCAGGTCGTTGACGGTCAGCGCTGACGCCTTGGCGATCACCGGCTCCGGTTCGGTAGCGCGGGTTCCGCCGGAGATCCCGTTGCCCCACGTGACCAACGAATTCGGCTGCACACTCACCGGGCCGGTGGGGTCCACTCCGGTCACGGTCAGCAGTTCCGACGTCCAACTGATGCCCACCGCGGAGGCCAGGGCACGCGTCGCCACCGACGTCGAGGTGCCCGGGCCCAGATCGCGCGGCAGCAGCGACACCGCGTCGCCGACGGTCAACACCTTGCCCAGCAAGGCTTGTCGCAACGTCGTCGACGGAACCGACTGGGTGGTCAGCGTCGAACCGCTCAGCGTCACCGACCGCGCGCCGTAGACGGTTGCCGCGACCACGATCACAGCCGTGTCCTCGCTCAGGCCGGCGTTGGACAGCGTCACGTCGTCCAGCAGCACGGTGCCGATCGGCGTCTGCGGGCCGGCCATACCGGCCACCGCCGTCGTGGTCCGTGCGCCGGTGATCGACACCGCATCCCACTCCCGAATGCCGAGCGCGGCAATAGCATTGGGATGCAAGCGAATAACGCCACGGCGAGAGTCGACGGCAGAGGTGTTCAGCCGAGCGGTCAGAGTCAGCTGAGCGCCAGAAGTCATGTCCGGCCGGTCGGCCGGCGCAGCCCGAGTCGCGCCACCGACCGGCGGCGGCTGGGCTGCGCCCGGCGGATCGCACGCCTGGTGGCGCGCCGCTGCTTGGGTTTCTCGCCCCACGCCTCGGGGTGCGCGGCCAGCCAATGGTGGCTGCGCACAGAGAACGGGATGTAGCAAAGGTAGGCCGCGATGATCACCATGATCAGGATGTAGGGAAACAGCAACGCGGCGGCGGCGACGATGGTCAGCCCGGCCAGCAGCAGCGCGGCCAGGTTCGGCGGCACCGAGACGGCGTGCATCTTGCGCATCGGCAGCCGGCTGACCAACAGCATCGAGCAGGCCGTGATCCAGGTGCAGACGAACCATGGCGACGTCCACCAGCCCGAGCCGAACTGTAGCTTGGCCGCCAGCGGTCCGAGCGCGCAGATCGCGCCGGCGGGTGCCGGCACGCCGACGAAGAACTCCCGGGTGAACGACGGCTGACTAACGTCGTCGAGCAACGCGTTGAATCTGGCCAGCCGCAACACGATTGACACCGCATACAACATGACCACAACCCAGCCTGCGGGCAGCCCGGGCAGCATTGTCACGTAGAGCACAACCGCGGGGGCCACTCCGAAGTTCACCGCGTCGGCCAGTGAATCGATCTCCTCGCCCATCCGCGACTCGGCATCCAGGGCCCGGGCCACCCGGCCATCGAGTCCGTCGAGGATCGCGGCCGCGGCAATCAGCGCGATCGCCACATACGGCTGACCTTCCAGCGCGAATCGGATCGACGTCAGCCCGGCGCAGATTGCCAGCACGCTCATCGAGCTGGGCAGGATGCGCAGCGGGGCCACCCGTCTGCTTCGGGGCTTATTGCTGGTAATCACGGCAGCTCGGCCAGCACCGTCTCGCCGGCAATCGCGCGCTGACCCAGGCTGACCGACACCTGGGAGCCGGCGGGCAAGTAGGTGTCCAGCCGCGAGCCGAACCGGATCAGGCCGTAGGTGTCGCCGATCGAGAGCTTGTCGCCGACGCGGACGTTGCAGACGATGCGGCGCGCCACCAGGCCGGCGACCTGTACAGCGACGATGTCCACTCCGCCCGCGGTGCGGATCCGCACACTGTTGCGCTCGTTGCTGTCGCTGGCGGCGGGAAGATCGGCCGAGCCGAACAGACCCGGCCGGTGTTGCACGGCGATCACTTCACCGGTCACCGGGGCCCGCTGCACGTGGGCGTCGAACACCGACAGGAAGATGCTGACCCGGGTGAGTTCCGCGTCGCCCATCGCCAACTCGGGCGGCGGCGCGGCCGACTCGATCAGGCACACCTGGCCGTCGGCCGGTGCGACAACGACGCCGGGGCGGGTGGGCGGCACCCGGGGTGGGTGCCGAAAGAAGCCGGCGCAGGCGCCGGCGGCCAGCAGGCCGGCTCGGCGCAGCCACCGGGAGCGGCGGCCGACCAGGGCCAATCCCAGGCCGGCGGAGATGAACGGAAGACCCGCGGGGTGCACGGGTGGAACGGTCGAGCGCAGCAGCGACAAGACGTGCTGCGGACTGATCGTCGGGTTCTCGGTGGTCGTGCGGGGACGTCGTGCCACGCGGTCATCCTAGAAGAGCCGCGAGGGTTGTCAGACCGGATACGTGACGCCGGTCAGTTCCTCCGACACCGTCCACAGCCGGTGCTGCAGGTCTTCGTCATGCGATTGCGCGCTGGACGAGACCACCTTGGGGTGGCCGCGCTGCTCGCCGAGGCCGTCGGGCCCGTAGTACTGCCCGCCCTCGACGCCGGGGTCGGTGGCGGCTCGCAGTGTGGGCAGCGAGCCCATCGCCGCGCCCTGGAACAGCAGCGCGCCCGCCAAGACGAACAGCGGTTTCATCAGCGTGGGCACACTACGTCCCAGCTCGGTGCTGGACGAGCCGGGGTGGGCCGCCACGGCGAGGGTGTTCTTGTGGTGATCGGCCAGCCGGCGCTGCAACTCGTAGGTGAACAACAGATTGGCCAGCTTGGACTGGCCGTAGGCGGCGTACCGGTCGTAGCGGTGTTCCCACTGCAGATCGTCGAAGTGGATCGCTGCGCGCAGCCGGTGGCCCGTGCTGCTGACCGTCACCACCCGCGAGCCCCGCACCGGCAGCAGGTTGTCCAGCAGCAGCCCGGTCAGGGCGAAGTGGCCCAGATGGTTGGTGCCGAACTGCATTTCGAAGCCGTCATCGGTGAGCTGCTTGGGCGTCCCCATCACCCCGGCGTTGTTGATCAGCAGATCGATCCGCGGGTAGGCCTTGCGCAGAGCCGCCGCGGCGGCGCGCACCGAGGCCAGCGAGCTGAGGTCGAGTTCTTGCAACGTGACGTCGGCGTCGGGGTAGGCGGCCACGATGCGCGCCAGTGCGAGGTTGCCCTTCTCCAGGTTGCGCACCGCCAGCACCACGTGGGCGCCGGTCTGGGCCAGCGCGGCGGCGGCGTGGTAGCCCAGGCCGGTGTTCGCGCCGGTGACGATGGCCACCCGGCCGCGCTGGTCAGGTATGTCGCTGGTGGTCCATTTGCCGTCGGAACTCATCGGAGAAAACGATACCCATCGACCACCGGTCTCGTCGTGTCGCTGTCGGCCTACTGTGCTCGGTGGCATCCTCGTGGCGTGGACATGGTTGATCCCGCTCAGCTGCCGAGCCGCCGGGCGCCGCTGCGATGGGCGGTCGGCGGAATCTTTCCCTGGCTGCTGCTGGCTGTCGGGCAAGTCGCATGGTTCGAGTTCGACAAGCGAATGGAGTGGCTGCACCTCGTGATCGGCGTCGTGACCGTGCTCGGCGCCGTCATCGCGACGGCGGTGGTTCCGGTCTGGCGCTACCGGGTGCACCGGTGGGAACTCGGCCCGCAAGCGGTATACACCCGCACCGGATGGCTGATCCAGGAGCGGCGCATCGCGCCGATCTCGCGGGTGCAGACCGTCGACACCTACCGCGGCCCGTTGGACCGGATGTTCGGACTGGCCAACGTCACCGTCACCACGGCTTCGTCCGCCGGTGCGGTACACATCGTCGCGCTCGACGTCGACGTGGCCGACCATCTCGTCGGACAGCTGACCGACATCGCAGCGATCGGTGCCGGGGACGCGACGTGACCCCCGCCCGGGGTGAAACTGCCTGGCAGCGGCTGAGTCCCAGGATGTTGCTGGTTCACCCGGTGTACGAACTGCTGCGCGAGTTGCCGTTTCTGATCGGTGCCATTGTGCTGGGGACGACCACCGGCAATCAGTCCTGGACGTTCGCGGTACTCGGGTACACGGTCGTGGTCGGTGTGGCGCGCTGGGTCACCACCAGCTACCGCATCGACGCCGACCAACTGCAGTTGCGGACCGGGGTGCTGCAACGCAAGGTGTTGTCGTTGCCGCTCAGCAGGATTCGCACGGTGAGCAGCGACGTACGCCTACTGCACCGGGTGATGGGTCTGGCCGTGGTGCGGGTGAGCACCGGCCAGGAAGCCAAGGGCGAGAATCGATCCGGGGGATTCGAGCTCAACGCCGTCGAAGTCGGTCAGGTGCCGCGGTTGAAGGCGATCCTGTTGGCCGACGTGATCGAGCAGGCCGACCCGACGACCGCGGAGTCGTCGCCGGCGGACACGGTGCTGGCTCGCTGGCAGCCGGCATGGTTGCGGTATTCGCCGCTGAGCGTGTCTGGTCTGCTGTCGCTGGGCGCCGCGGCCGGTGTGATTTACGAGAGCGGATTTGTTGGGCCACTCCAGCATTCACGGATCGTCAAGTCGGTACTCGACGACGCCGATCGGTTGGGGCCGACCACCACCGTCGCGATCATCGCCGGCGCGGTTCTGGTCGCATCGGTCTTGCTCGCCGTGCTCCGCTCGCTGCTCACCTACGGCAACCTGGTGCTGCTGCGTCAGGCCGACGTCCTACACCTGCGGCACGGCCTGTTGCGGCTTCGCGAACGCTCGTACGACATGAGCAGGTTGCGCGGCGGAACGCTGCGCCAACCGCTGTTGGTGCGGATGTTCGGCGGCGCCCGGTTGGATGCGGTGATGACGGGCGTGCACGGCGCCGGTGAGGCGTCGGTGCTGCTACCGCCGTGTCCGAGGGCCACGGCGGAGGCGGTGCTGACCGAGTTGGTCGGTGACGCCGAGGTCGTCTCCGGGCCGCTTCGCGGTCATGGCCGACGGGCCGCGACCCGACGCTGGACGCGGGCGCTCGGGCTGCCGGTGCTGGCCGGTGCCGGGCTGGCTGTGGCCGCTGCTGTCGCCGGGAAATCCGCTGTGCCCCTTTGGGTTTGGCCCGCCTGGATCGCGGTGACGGCGTGGTGTGCGCTATTGGCAGTCGACCGGATCGGCGCGCTAGGTCACCGGGTTCACGACGGCTGGCTGGTGGTGCGATCCGGCAGCGTGGAACGCCGCCGCGACTGCCTCGCCACGGCAGGCATCATCAGCTGGACCCTGCGCCAGACGCCGTTCCAGCGCCGGGCCAAGGTCGCCACGTTGGTTGCGGCCACGGCCGCGGGCGTCAAGCGCTATCCGCTGATCGACGTGCCGGCGGACCTGGTGTGGTCGATCGCGGCGGAGGCGTCGCCATGGGTGGCCGACAGCATCTGGGCGATCCGCTAGATCGTTACGCCGTCAGCCCGCGCACCGCGATGATGCGCTCAGCGAGTTGCTCGCTGGTGGCCGCGGCGACCGGTGGCCCACCGCAGAGCCGGCGCAATTCGTTGTGAATCCAGCCGTGCGGCTTGTCAAGTCGATGGTGGGCCGCTGACACCAGCGCGTTGAGCTCGCGACGGAGGTCTCGCAGTTGACCATGCCGGGTAACTGGTTCGGCCTTGGTCACGCCGTCGCGGCTGCGGCGGTCGTACTGCACTTCCTGCTGGCGGCGCAACAACTCTCGCATCTGCCCGGGGTCCAGCAGGCCGGGTATCCCCAAGTAATCGGCCTCTTCGTCGCTGCCGGCCGGGGTGGCGGTACCGAACGACGAGCCGTCGAAAATCACCTGATCCAATTCGGCGTCGGCGCCCAGCGATTCGAATGTGTTGTCCATCTCAGACGGCTCGTCCTGGCGCCGTCGCGCGTCGGGGAGTTCGTCGGTCTCGCTCTGCCGATGTGGTTGGCCGAGAACGTGATTGCGCTGCGCCTCCAACTCGCTGGCCAACAGCAGCAGCGAGGGCACCGACGGCAGGAAGACGCTCGCGGTCTCCCCGGGCCGCCGGGACCGGACAAACCGTCCGATGGCCTGCGCGAAGAACAGCGGAGTGGAGGCGCTGGTGGCGTAGACGCCGACCGCAAGGCGTGGCACGTCGACACCTTCGGAGACCATCCGCACCGCGACCAGCCAGCGAGTCGTGCTCGCCGAGAACTGTGCGATGCGCTTGGACGCGCCCGGATCGTCGGACAGCACCACGGTCGGCTCTTCGCCGGTAATCCGTTTCAGCAGAACGGCATACGCGCGGGCGGCCTGCTGATCCGACGCGATCACCATGCCACCGGCGTCCGGAACTCCGCCGGCCCGTAGCTGCCGCAGCCGGGTGTCGGCCGCCGTGACGACGGCAGGCATCCACTCGCCGGTCGGGTCCAGCGCGGTGCGCCAGGCGCGGGCGGTGTGCTCGGCGCTGGCCGGCTCACCGAGTCGTGCGGTGTACTCCGCACCGGCGCTGTCCCGCCACCGGGTTTCCCCGGAGTACGCCATGAACACCACCGGGCGCACTACGCCGTCGGCGAGTGCGTCGGTGTAGCCGTAGGTGTGGTCGGCCTGCGACCGCATCAGCCCGGCGGCGTCCGGTTCGTAGCGCACGAACGGGATCGCGGAGTCATCGCTGCGGAACGGCGTGCCCGTCAGCGCCAACCGGCGGGTGGCGTCGTCGAACGCCTCCCGCAACGCATCACCCCAGCTTTTGGCTTCGCCGCCGTGGTGGATCTCGTCGAAGATGACCAGCGTGCGTCGACCCTCGGTGCGCACCCGGTGCCGGGTCGGGTGGCTGGCCACCTGCGCATAGGTGACGATCACGCCGTGGTACTCCGCAGAGGTGTGTGCCGCGCTGTTGCTGAACCTCGGGTCGAGCGCGATGCCGTCGACCGCGGCCGCCATCGCCCACTGCACCTTGAGGTGCTCGGTGGGCACCACCACGGTGATCGCGTCGATGGTGCGGTCGGCCAGCAACTCGGCAGCGATGCGCAGAGCAAACGCGGTCTTGCCGGCACCGGGGGTCGCGACCAGCAGGTAATCCCGT
Source organism: Mycobacterium sp. (assembly GCF_965277065.1). Taxonomy (GTDB): domain Bacteria; phylum Actinomycetota; class Actinomycetes; order Mycobacteriales; family Mycobacteriaceae; genus Mycobacterium. The sequence goes on along the minus strand of NZ_CBDIBT010000019.1, from coordinate 1,153,727 downwards.
GGTTTGGCGCTCAGATAACGCACCAAGGCTCGCCGCTGCCAGCCCCGCAAAGCCCGGGTGCTGGGCGCTCCAACTGCCCGCACCCGTGGACTCCAATCTGATCGAGATGCAGTCTAGGGCAAGGACATCGGGGCCTGCATCTTCGCAGGACGGCGGCGAGTCGCAGCAGTGTGCCGAACACAACAGCGCCTGTTTTCGATCCGCAAAAGCGCATGCAACGCGGCATTCGAGTCGGCGTGCTGATCGTATACGGCGCGAACCGGCGCCGCTTCCCTCGTGACCTCGAAGGCGCGTCCCCTAGTGCAATGACCAGACTTTTGACAGTGTTCAGATCGTGATTACCGGACTGGCCCATGCGGGCGTGTGCGTACCCGACTGCGAGGCGGCGGTGGCGTTTTACCGTGACGTGTTGGGCCTGCGCGTGCTGTCGCCGCCGTATGTGATGGCCGGTGACGCAATTCGCGACGACATGGGCCAGCTGGTGTCCGATCCGACCATGAAGGCGGCGATCGTCGGTTTCGACGACGACGGTGATCGCGTTCTCGAGGTGATCGAGTACCTCGGGGTCGCCGGCGGCGACCAGCGCAGTGCCGCGGCCCTCACCGACCACGGTTTGTCGCACGTGGGGCTCATCTGCGAGGACCTCGACACCACCCGAGCCGAACTCGAGGCCAAGGGCGTGCGCTTTCTCGTCGACGGCATCGCGGACGTGGCCCGAGTCCGCACGACATGGTTCATCGACCCATGGGGTGTGGTGTTCATCCTCGTGGAGAAGAGCAAGCCGGAGCGGCCCTACTTCGCGCAGTGGTCCTGACGCCGTCCGTAGCATCGGTGCGGTGACCGACGAGAGTGTGCGCGCCGAGCGGCTTCTGGACGCTCAGGCCAAAGCCGCGCAGCTGTTCGACGAGATCGAACAGCGTGGGCTGATCCGCCCGGGCGTCGGCGAGAAGGAACTGTCCGACGAGATCAACGCGTTGGCCGCAGACCTGCTCGGTGTCACCCGGCACTGGCATCGGCGCATCGTGCGCGCCGGTGCGAACACCCTGCAGCCGTTCAAGGAACATCCGCCGGACCGCGTCGTCGCCGACGACGACATCGTGTTTCTCGACCTGGGTCCGATCTTCGAGGAATGGGAAGCGGACTTCGGTCGCACCTTCGTCCTCGGCGACGACCCGGACAAGTTAGCCCTCCGCGACGCGCTACCGCGGGTATGGCAGGCCGGCCGCGACTACTTCGACGACCACCCGGATGTCACCGGGGCCGAATTATTCGACACCACAGTCGAACTGGCCCGCGACGAGGGGTTCGGCTGGGGCAGTCACATTGCCGGTCATCTAGTCGGGGAATTCCCGCACAAGAAGATTCCCGGCACGCGCACCGAGTGGTACGTCATGCCCGGCTCCACCAAACCGATGCGGCGACGCGACCCCAGCGGCCGTCAGTGCCACTGGATTCTCGAAATACATCTGATCGATCCGCAGCAGCGGTTCGGTGGCTTCCACGAGCAACTGCTCGATCTAGGCTCGGACCGGGCCTAGACCGGAAACGTCACCCCGGTCAGTTCTTCGGAGACGGTCCACAGCTTGCGCTGCCGCTCGGCGTCGTGCGACTTCGCGCTGGACTCAACGACCTTGGGGTGGCCTTGCGACTGCGCGAAGCCGTCCGGCCCGTAGTACTGGCCTCCCTGCACGGCCAGGTCGGTGGCGGCGCGCAGTTGGGGCAGCGCGCCCGCGGCCGCGTCCTGGGTGATCAACGGGGCGGCGACATTGAAGACGGACATCAGCGCCGAGGGTATGTGGCGCATCAGCTCGGTGTCGGAGAAGCCGGGGTGAGCGGCCGCGGCAATCGTGGTGCCCCGCGCGGCAAGCCGACGCTGTAGCTCGTAGGTGAACAGCAGGTTGGCCAGCTTGGCCTGCCCGTAGGCCCGGACCCGGTTGTAGCTGCGGTCCCACTGCAAGTCGTCGAAGTGGATGTCGGCCAGGATGCGGTGGCCGACGCTGCTGACCGTGACGACCCGGGACCCGGCTACCGGCAGCAGCCGGTCCAGCAGCAGCCCGGTGAAAGCGAAGTGGCCGAGGTGGTTGGTGCCGAACTGCAGCTCGAAACCGTCCTTGGTGTTGCCCTTCGGCGTGTACATCACGCCGGCGTTGTTGATCAGCAGGTCGACGCGGTCGTGGTTGGCGCGAAGCTGCTCGGCGGCGTCGCGGGTTGACTCCAGCGATGTCAGGTCGAGTTCTTGTAGCGCGACGTCGGCATTCGGGGAGCGCCGCTGAATCAGCAATGCGGCGTCTTTGCCCTTGTCGAGATTACGCACCGCGAGGACGACGTGCGCACCCTTCTCGGCCAGCGCGGCTGCGGTCTCGAAGCCGAGTCCGGTGTTGGCGCCGGTGATGACGGCGACGCGGCCGGACTGGTCAGGAATGTCGGCGGTAGTCCATGTGGACATGGATAGCTCCCTAAGCTGTAAGGTAAACGGGGCGTTCGCTCCGGTTGGGTTAGACTATACGGAACGTGCGCCCCGTTTTGTCAAATGTTTAGGTGTCGTGATGTCTGTACCCGCTCGACCATTGCGCGCCGACGCGGCCCTCAACCGTGCTCGGGTGCTGGAAACCGCCTACGAGACGTTCGCGGCCGAAGGCCTGTCGGTGCCGATCGACGAGATCGCCCGTCGCGCGGGCGTGGGTGCCGGCACCGTCTACCGGCACTTTCCGACGAAAGCGGATCTGTTCGCTGCGGTCGTTGAAAGCCGTCTACAGCACATCATCGCCGCGGGTCACGCACTGCTGGACGAGCCGGGGCCCGGCGAGGCGCTGTTCGCTTTTTTGCGGTCGATGGTCCTGGATTTCGGTGCCACCGATCAGGGTCTGGTCGAGGCGCTCGGCGGTCTCGGTATCGACGTCGACTCCGCCGCACCCGACGCAGACGCGGCGTTCCGCTGCCTGCTCGGCGAGTTGCTGGTGGCCGCGCAGGGCGCCGGGACTGTCCGTTCCGACGTCGACGTGCCCGAGATCAAGGCGCTCATGGTGGGGTGCCAGGCCATGCAGGGCTACGACAAAGCGCGGGCCGCGCGGGTGACCGACGTCGTCATCGATGGTTTACGCCCGTCACGATAGGCGCCCTCGTGATTTGCCCGTCTGAGCCTTACTTCGCCGCGGCGCGGGCCCTATTGCGGTGTCACTACATCGATGCCGAACCGCTCGAAGTCGCGGTCGAAGGTCGCCACTGCACCGCCGTACTCGATCGCTAGCGCGGCCAGGTGCGCATCATTAGTCAGATTGCCTGCCGTACCTGCATCCGCAATCAGGCCACGGAGAATGGCTCGATGCCTTACCGTCGGCTCGACGATGACAGCGGCGGGCGCAGCCAGCCAGGCGTCGACGGTGTCGAATGCCTGACCGCTCGTCATCGGATTCGGCAAGATCGATGGGCTGGTCCCGATCCGGACGAACCCGAGCAAGGCCGTCCAGGCAAAACCGACGGTGCCGGTCCCGACCAGCTGACGAGTAAGCCAGTCGTGCGCTTGCTGATGCCGGGTGGAACTGCGATTGACCGCGTACAGCAGGACGTTGACATCAACGATGTTCACCGTCCAACGGCCAACTTGCGAGCGATTTCCTCGTCTTCCAGGGCGGCGGCCAGCCGACTCGCATGCGTCATATCAACCAGGGGCTCGCCGAGGTCGAACACGTCGAACACGACATCGGCCGACCGGGTGATACCTAGGCCGGTGCGCAGCGCAGAGTTGATTGCTTCCTTAAAGGTCAAGCTTCGGGAGCGCATCAGTTGCTGCAGTCTCAACTCGACGTCGGAATCCAGGGTCACGGTAGTGCGCATTAGCGCATCATAACATCAACAATTCTGATGTCTTGATCGGGCTGTTCTTATTGCCCTGACTCCTCCTCACCCCCCTGCGCGGCCTGCATCGTTGCGGGGCCGTCCTTGCACTCGCCATAGCCGAGTGCTAAAAATGACACTGGCACTCCCGACCGGTGAGTGCTAGGTCGGGACGGTGAGAGCGCAGTCCGTACACAACTGCGGTCGTCCGTCGCGGGCACTGCGCCCGGCCCAAGAACGTGTCACCCCCTAATCGGAGGAATCACTTCGCAATGGCTAAGACAATTGCGTACGACGAAGAGGCCCGTCGCGGCCTCGAGCGGGGTCTCAACGCCCTCGCCGACGCGGTAAAGGTGACGTTGGGACCCAAGGGCCGCAACGTCGTCCTGGAGAAGAAGTGGGGCGCTCCCACGATCACCAACGATGGTGTGTCCATCGCCAAGGAGATCGACCTGGAGGACCCCTACGAGAAGATCGGCGCTGAGCTGGTCAAAGAGGTCGCCAAGAAGACCGACGATGTTGCCGGTGACGGCACCACCACGGCGACCGTGTTGGCACAGGCGCTCGTCAAAGAGGGCCTGCGCAACGTTGCGGCCGGCGCCAACCCGCTGGGCCTCAAGCGCGGCATCGAGAAGGCCGTCGAGAAGATCACCGAGACCCTGCTGAAGTCGGCCAAAGAGGTCGAGACCAAAGAGCAGATCTCGGCCACCGCTGCCATTTCGGCCGGCGACACCCAGATCGGCGAGCTGATCGCCGAGGCCATGGACAAGGTCGGCAACGAGGGTGTCATCACCGTCGAAGAGTCGAACACCTTCGGCCTGCAGCTCGAGCTCACCGAAGGTATGCGCTTCGACAAGGGCTACATCTCGGGTTACTTCGTCACCGACGCCGAGCGTCAGGAAGCGGTCCTCGAGGACCCCTACATCCTGCTGGTCTCGTCGAAGGTTTCGACGGTCAAGGACCTGCTGCCGCTGCTGGAGAAAGTCATCCAGTCGGGCAAGCCGTTGCTGATCATCGCCGAGGACGTCGAGGGCGAAGCGCTGTCGACCCTGGTCGTCAACAAAATCCGCGGCACTTTCAAGTCTGTCGCCGTCAAGGCGCCGGGCTTCGGTGACCGCCGCAAGGCCATGCTGCAGGACATCGCCATCCTGACCGGTGGCCAGGTCGTCAGCGAAGAGGTCGGCCTCTCGCTGGAGACCGCTGACATCTCGCTGCTGGGTCAAGCCCGAAAGGTGGTCATCAACAAAGACGAGACCACCATCGTCGAGGGCGCCGGTGACTCCGACGCCATCGCCGGCCGGGTCGCCCAGATCCGCGCCGAGATCGAGAACAGCGACTCCGACTACGACCGCGAGAAGCTGCAGGAGCGCCTGGCCAAGCTGGCCGGCGGTGTTGCGGTGATCAAGGCCGGAGCTGCCACCGAGGTGGAGCTCAAGGAGCGCAAGCACCGCATCGAGGACGCCGTGCGTAACGCCAAGGCGGCCGTCGAGGAGGGCATCGTCGCCGGTGGTGGCGTGGCCTTGCTGCAGTCGGCTCCTGCGCTGGACGATCTGAACCTCACCGGTGACGAGGCGACGGGCGCGAACATCGTGCGCGTGGCGCTGTCGGCTCCGCTGAAGCAGATCGCCTTCAACGGTGGGCTCGAGCCCGGCGTTGTCGCTGAGAAGGTCGCCAACTCCAAGCCGGGTGTCGGTCTCAACGCCGCCACCGGTGAGTACGAGGACCTGCTCAAGGCGGGCGTCGCCGACCCGGTCAAGGTGACGCGTTCGGCGCTGCAGAACGCGGCGTCCATCGCGGCGCTGTTCCTGACCACCGAGGCCGTCGTGGCCGACAAGCCGGAGAAGGCCGCCGCTCCTGCCGGCGACCCGACCGGTGGCATGGGTGGCATGGACTTCTAGTTCAACGACGATGCAGGCCGCGCGGCGGCCTGAGGAGGAAACGAACCATCAAAGTAAGTCCGTAAGAGACACGAGAAGCCCGGTCCCTGCGTGGGGCCGGGTTTTTCGTGTTTCTGGGTAACTGATGTACTGAATGTTCTAAACAGTTGGGGACGAAGGGACGGCATTATGGGAAAATCGTTACGGCACACGCTTTTTGGAGTGGTCCCCGGCTGCGTGCTTTGTCTGATCGTTACGCCGACCGCCGGCGCCGCTCCTGATCCGTGCTCGGCCAGCGGTGTGGCGGCGACCGCCAGCGGGGTGCTGAACTCGGCGAGCGGATACCTCGACACCCACCCGGATGCCAACAACGTGCTGACCGCCGCGGTCAACCAACCGCCCGCCGACGCGAAGTCCTCGGTCCGCGGTTACTTCATCAGCCACCCCGGTCAGGCGCTGGAGTTGAAGGGCATCGCGCAGCCGTTGCTCGACCTGCGCGGCAGGTGCAACACGGCGGTGTCGCCGGACCAGTTGGCCGCCCTGTTCGACGCGCTGTCGGCCAACTGACTTTCGGCGGCGCGACTGTGCAGGTTCTGTGCGGCGTTACGCCGGTTCTTCCGCTCTCACCACCTGCACACTCGGCGTGCCCGTCAGGCTGGCACCGACTGGCGGCCGCGGATCAACTTGCCCGGCCGCGCATCGGTAGGCACACCGTGCTCGGCGATCACCTCACCGGTGACGATGGTGGCCACATACCCCTCGGCGGTCTGATCGAGGCGACGCCCGCCGGCCGGCAGGTCGTGGATGATCACCGGCTTGTGCAGCTGCAGGCCCGCGTGGTCGATCACGTTGAGGTCGGCCTTATATCGGACGGCGATCCGGCCACGGTCGGCCAGCCCGGCAACGCGCGCCGGCACCGAGGTGAGTCGCCGGACCGCCTCGGACACCTCGAAGCGGCCGGATCGACGGTCGCGCGCCCAGTGCGCCAAAAAGTACGTGGAATAGCTTGCGTCGCAGATCATTCCGTAGTGCGCGCCGCCGTCGCCCAAACCGAGCACGACGTCGTCGCGGTGCAGCAATTCGCCCACGGTGTCCAGTGAGTTGTTCTCCAGGTTGCTGGTCGCGACCAGCAGCATGGCGCGGCCGTCGTCGTCGAGCAACCGGTCGTAGGCCTCTTCCATCGGGTTGATGCCTTTGGCTCGCGCGCGGGCGCCGATGCTGTCCGCTGGGTCGGGCTCGTAGTTGGGGTGGTCGGTCAGCGGGAAAATCCAGTCCCACATCTGCGTGACGAACAGCAGCGGATGCCCGTCGCCGGGCTTGTCGGCGAGGATGCGGGCGCGGACCTCGGGTTTGCGCATTTCGGCGACGCGCTCGGCCAGCGGCAGGTCCGCGATCTCGCGGTAGCTGGGATACAGCACGAACGGGTTGGCGGTGAGCTGCAATCCGATGATCAGCCCGATCGGCCGCGGCAGCAGTTGCGCCGTCACATCGCCACCGGCGGCGTTGGCCTTCTCGATCATGGTGACGGCGTCCGGCCAGGTGGGGTCGCCGGCATTGCCGACGACGAGCGTGAAGGTCACCGGCAGCCCGACGTCCTCGGCGACGTCGAACACCGTCTGCAGCACCGGCTGATAGCCGCCGGCAGGAATGTCGGGCACGAACTGGAGCAGCCCGCCGCCGCCGTCGACGACGCCGCGCGCGATCTCCTCGATCTCCTCGCGGGCCGCTTCGTAGCTCGGGATCGGCGATCCGCTCTCGGTCTTGTGGATGGTGAACCGCGAGGTGGCGAAGCCCAACGCCCCGACCTCGATCGCCTCCTTGGCCAGTTTTCGCATCGCGGCCAGGTCGTCGGCGGTGGCCGGTTCACGGTCGGCGCCGCGCTGGCCCATCACGTACACCCGCAGCGGCGAGTGCGGAAGATACGCCGCTACGTCAATATCGCGTTGTCCCGCCTCCAGGGCGTCCATGTACTGCGGAAAGGTCTCCCAGTTCCACGGCAGGCCGTCGGTCATCACCACACCGGGAATGTCCTCCACGCCGGCCATCACGTCGACCAGTACGTCGTGGTCTTCCTGCCGACACGGTGCGAAGCCGACGCCGCAGTTGCCCATCACCACGGTGGTCACCCCGTGTGCCGACGACGGCGTCAACCGGTCCGACCAGATCGACTGACCGTCGTAGTGCGTGTGCAGGTCGACGAAGCCAGGCGTGACCAGCAGCCCGGTCGCATCGATCTCCTGCGTGGCGCCGGATCCGTTGACGTGGCCGACCGCGGCGATCACGCCGTCCTGGACGGCGACGTCCCCGACGAACGGTTCACCGCCCAGCCCGTCGACGATGGTGCCGTTGCGGATTATCAGGTCGTAGGTCATCTAAATAATCTACGACCGTGTCGGCCACGGATGCCAGGATCGAACCGTGATCGATTTGCGCCGGCGACGATGCAGCGCGAAGCGATGAGGAGGAGCGGTGCCAGTGATCGATCACCTAGGTATCAATTGCAAGGACTGTGCCAAGTCCCAAGAGTTCTACGACCGCGTGCTGGGCGCCGAGTCGCTGCACGCCCCGCGACTGTGGCCAGAGTACGGCGAGGGCTACTTCGCGGCCTTCGTCCGGGACCCTGACGGCAACAATGTCGAAGCCGTCTGCCACGCGTAGGGTCACCAGTATGTCTGACTCTGCGATTCGAGAGTTGTTGCGCGACGCGTTCACTCGGCTGATCGAGCATGTCGACGAGTTGACCGATGGACTGACCGACGGCCAGGCGAACTACCGCCCGTCGCCCAGCACGAACAGCATCGCCTGGTTGATCTGGCACAGCGCGCGGGTCCAGGACATCCAGCTCGCCCCGATCGCCGGCGTCGAGCAGGTGTGGAAATCCGGGGGATGGGTCGACCGCTTCGGGCTCGACCTGCCGCCCAACGACTCGGGCTACGGCCACGGCCCCAGCGAGGTCGCCAAGGTGCGGGCGCCGGCGGATCTGCTGGCCGGCTACTACCACGCGGTCCACGAGGTGACGCTGGAGTTCGTCGCCGGCGTCACCGCGGCGGACTTGGAGCGCGTCGTCGACCACAACTGGGACCCGCCGGTGACCGCCAGCGCGCGCATCGTCAGCATCGTCGACGACTGCGCCCAGCACCTCGGCCAGGCCGCCTACCTGCTCGGCATCGCGCCCGACCCGGCCTAAGCTCTCAAGGTCTTCCCGCGCCGGGCGCTGGGGCAGGGAACACGACGACCCGCCCGGTCGGCTCCGGTGGCGGCGTCGTGGCGCCCCACTCCTGGCACACGACATAGAGTTGTGGGTGCTGATCGCCGCGGCTGAGTATGCAGGCGAACGCGCCTCGGTCGAGTTCGACCGTGTCAAGAACCTCGCCGCCCTCGCGCACCCGCACACAGTGCCGGTTGCCCACGTCGGCGTACCAGACGGCCCCGTCGGCGTCGATGCAGATGCCGTCGGGGTGGTCGTCTCCCGTCTCCGCCCACGTCCGCCGTCGGGTCAGGTCGCCGGTGCGACCGATGTCGTAGGCCGTGAGCCGATTCGCATAGGACTCGGCCACGATCAACGTTTCGCCGTCGGCGGTGATCGCCATGCCGTTGGGAAAGGCGAGGTCGTCGGCGACCGTGCGGACGGCCCCGGTCGGGGTCACGAGTGCGACGCTTCCGGGTGCCGGCTCCCCACCGGGGAAGTCGAAGCCGATCGTGTTGACGTACGCGTTGCCTCGCGCGTCCACCACGAGGTCATTCCACGGTTTCTTCGAGACGGATGACAAATCGGCGTGGGCGACCATCGAGCCGTCGATTTCGCGACGGAGGAGGCGCCGCTGCGCCGAATCCACGACCAGCATCCGCCCGTCGGGCAAGAAGTCGATGCACATCGGAAACGACTCGACGGTGACCACGACCTCGTGGCCGCCCCGGGGATCGAGCGCGATCACCTGATGCGCGCCCCAATCGGAGAACCAAACCCGGTCGTCATGCCAGCGGGGCGATTCACCAAACGTGATCCCCTCCATCAAGACGGTCATAGCGGTAAGACTGCCCGGTCGAGACGAACTCATCGGCCGCCTGCCGAACTTGACACCTGTCGAGATTGAGCGGCGGGCGGCTACTATGGCTGCTATGACCACGATCACACCCGCTACCCCCGCGACTGACGCCGACTTCTCCGGCACCGGCACCATCACGAACCCCGCGACCGGCGCCGTCGCCGGCCAGGTGCAGTGGACTGACGCCGCGGATGTGCCCACCATCGTCGCCGGGCTGCGCGCGGCTCAGCACGAGTGGGAGCAGCGCGGAGCCGCCGGTCGGAGCAAGGTGTTGGCCCGGTTCGCCGTGTGGCTGAACGATCACCGCGGCGAGATCGAAGAGCTGCTGATCAAAGAGACCGGCAAGTCGGCCGTCGACGCGGCACAGGAAGTGCCGATGCTGATCATGATCATCTCGTACTACATCAGAACGGCCGAGAAGGCGCTGGCGCCCGAAAAGCGGCCAGCCGCACTGCCTTTCATGGCGATCAAGAAGATCACCCTGCACTACCGGCCGCGGGCGGTCGTCGGGATCATCGCGCCGTGGAACTACCCGGTCGCCAACGCGCTGATGGACGGCCTCGGCGCGCTGGCCGCGGGTTGCGCGGTGCTGCTGAAGCCGTCGGAGCGCACCCCGTTGACCGCCGAGGTGCTGCGCCGAGGCTGGCAGGAATCCGGTGGACCCGAGGTGTTCGAGCTGGCCCAGGGCGCCCGTGCGGTGTCCGAGGCCGTCGTCGACACCGTCGATTACCTGCAGTTCACCGGGTCCAGCGCCACCGGAAGCAAAGTGATGGAACGCGCCGCCCGCCGGCTAACCCCGGTCAGCCTTGAACTCGGCGGCAAGGACCCGATGATCGTGCTCGAGGACGCCGACATCGACCTTGCCGCACACGCCGCGGTCTGGGGAGCGATGTTCAACGCGGGCCAGACCTGCGTCTCGGTGGAGCGGGTTTACGTCCTGGACTCCGTCTACGACCAGTTCGTCAAAGCCGTGGTGCGCGACGTCCAGTCGCTACAGGTCGGCGCCGGCGAAGGGAAGACCGTGGGTGCGCTGATCGACGAGCAGCAACTGGCGGTCACCGAACGCCACGTCCGCGACGCGGTGGCGGCTGGAGCCCGCGCGTTGACCGGTGGCCAGCGCACCGACACGTCGGGGAGCTTCTACCCGCCCACCGTGCTGGTCAACGTCGACCACTCGATGGCGTGCATGACCGAGGAAACCTTCGGTCCCACGCTGCCGATCATGAAGGTCGATTCCGTCTCCGAAGCGATCCGGCTGGCCAACGACAGTCCGTACGGGTTGAGCGCCTCGGTGTTCTCCGGCGATGCCGACCGAGCCAAAGACATTGCACTGCAGCTTGATTGCGGAGCGGTCAACATCAACGACGTGATCACCAACCTGATGTGCACGACGGCCCCGATGGGCGGCTGGAAGACATCGGGTATCGGCGCGCGATTCGGCGGCGCCGACGGGCTGCGCAAGTTCTGTCGCGTCGAAACTGTGGTGACGCCGCGCACCAATGTCGGTGCGGGCGGCAACTACTACAACAATTCGCTCAAGGCGCTGCGGCGGACGAACAAGCTGATGACCAAGATGGCGCTCTCGCGTCCGCGCCGTACCGCCAAGTAGTGCGATTCGCGCTCGCGGTGCTGCTGTGGCTGTGTACCACGGTAGCGCTGGCAGTCGCCGTGCCGACGGTGTGGACGCAAACTCACGTCGTCGACGCCGGTGGCTACACGGCAATGGCCCAGAAGGCGGCCGGTGACAAAGCGTTGCAAGCGGCGGTCGCGGCTGAACTCGCCACCAGGGCAACAGTTCTGATCAACAAGAGCAGTCACCACGTCGACTCGGCGCAAGTGCACGCCGTGGCGGCGGGATACACCGCCGGGCCCGACTTTCCGGCGCAGTTCGCCGACGCCAATCGGCTGGCGCACGACTGGATGTTCACCGGCGCCCACACGCAGTCCGAGGGTGACCAGTGGGTAGTCGACCTCGCGGGCATGCTCAAGGACACCGCGTTCGAGCAGCTGTTGGCCGGCTACAACGTGAAGGTGCCCGATACGGTCCGGGTTCCGGTCACGGTATCGACGCCGAAGGTGTTGCGGCCAGGCGAGTTACGGCCGCTGGCCACCTGGGGTCGCTGGGCGAGCATCGGAGTAGGCGCGCTCGCGGGCGTCTTCGCGTTGTTGACGTTCGCCGCGGCACGCAGCCGCGGCCGGGCACTGGCCGGCCTGGGCGTCTCCGCGCTGCTGGTCGGGGCCGCGGGGTGGGTCGCTATCGAACTGGCGCGATACCCACTCAACGACACATTGAACAACACCACCGGCGGTATCCGCGGGATCGCCGACGTCATGGTCGGGCAGGCCGAGGCCGGCCTGCATGACTGGCTCGATCTGACGCTGGCCGCGGGCGGCGCGCTGGTGCTGCTCGGCGTGCTAGTGGCCGGCGTAGGCGGTCTGCGGAGAAGCTGAACGGTGTTCGGCCAATAGGGCGTCCAACTTTTCGTTGGCCGAAATCAGCCCCGCGGTGATCATTCCGAATACCTTGTCGCGCACTTCCTGCGGTTTGCCGATCAGCGGGGCGTACATGTGCCGCATCAGGTCCAGCCGCGCCTGGCCCAGCCAGCTCATCAGCTCGGGGTCGGAGAACCAGCTGATCTGGTTGCGGTGCTCGGCGAGTGTCGTGGTCAGCCAGTCGACGTCGGTGTTGGGGTGAGGCACCGGCTGGCACAGCCGGTTTCGCGCCCCGTCATCTCCGTAAGCGGCCTCGACGTGGGCGATCATGCCTGAGCTGAATACCTGCTGACAGCCCCGGATGCTCTGCAACGTGATCCGGTCACCGTCGAAAACAGTTGCTGCCGGCCGCTTTTCCAGGCCATCGGCGCTGCAGTCGACGTACAACGCCGAGCCCTCGACGGTGACTTCGCCGTCGTCGAGCACCACCTTGCCGGGCTCGATGCGCTGCACGCGTCCCATTCGCACCACGTCGGTGATCCGCCGCAGCTGCTCCAGCTCGGTCTTGGTCACGTTCGCGCAGCGATACATCGTCGGCTGCACCGCCGAGTCCAGGCGCAGCAGGTTGCCGCAGTCCTCCAAGCGGTCGAACAGATCGGCCACATCGGTGGCGGCGGCGATCGCGACCAGTCGATGGGCGAAGCCGGACTGGAACCGCTCCAAGAACTGCGGGCCCGGCTGGATGTTGGCGCGATCCATCAGCCACGAATCGCGCGGCATGATCCAGGTCAGCCGCTCGGGCGGAATGCCGTTGCGCAGCAACCACAAACACGCGTCGATACCGGTCTTGCCGGCGCCGACGATGACGAAGCGCTCGCGCCCGACCGCGAAGGCCGGCAGGTCGTTGGGCGGTACGCAGTCGACGCGAGAGGAGACGTCGTAGGCCGGCGGGCGCATCGAGGGCACCGTGGTCTGCAGGTAGGTCGCGTCGACGATCCGCTTGCGGACATTGACGGTGTGGTCGCCACCGGCCAGCGCGCGAAAACGGCCCTCGCCCAGATATTCGGCCATCGGGAAGTAGGACACCTGCCCGCTGGGCAGCAGGTCCTGGTGCATCACCTTTTCGAAATAGGCGCAGATCTCGCCGACGGTGGCCAGCTCGTAGAGACCTTCGTTCCAGCCGAGTTGGTCGATGCTGTCGCTGCCCAGCCCGCGGGAGTTGACGCCGTAGTAGGCCGAGGGCTGGTGCAGCCGGACAAATGGATATGCGCGATTCCAGTGGCCGCCTGGCGAATGACCGCGGTCGACGATCACCACCTGTGCGTCGGTCTCGCTCACCAGCGTGTCGGTGAACGCCATTCCCATCGCGCCCGCACCGACAACCAGATAATCCGTGTCAATCGTCGTCACGCCTGTTCCCCCCTGTTGCGGACAGGCTAGCCCAACGGCAGTTTGGCGATGATCGACCCGGTCGGCTTCGGTGAGCCAGATCCGGGCTCGACGGTAAAGGCCAACATGCCGGATCGTCCGAGATCACGCAGCAGGTGCGGCTTCGACGGCGCCACGGCGGCGGGATCCATCGTGCCGGCGGAGGCCGGGCCCTTGTCGTCGATCAGCCACATTTGATACACCGTGCCCTGCGACGGTGGCGGCACGTCGTTCAGCGTCAGCACACCGGCGTTCATGTTTCGGGAGAACACCACCGTGGCGATCCCGCCGGCCAGTTGACCGGAGACCGTGCGCTTGTCGGGTGCTGCCATGATCTGCTCGGTCATGGTGGGCGAAGGCGCAGGTCGCATCGCGACGCCGACTCCGAATGCGGCCAACGCCACGATGATCGCGGCCGCCGCGGCCAGCACGAGTGTGCGCCAACGAAGTAGACGTGGCGCCTCTGACTGTGCGGCCGCAAGGACGGCGGTGCGCAGGCCCGTCGGTGGTTCGACTGCGGTCACTGCGGACACCAGGGCCATCGTCTCCCGGATGGCGCGCACCTCGGCTCTGAAGGCGTTGGCGACAGGTGCCGCGGCCGCGGTGAGTTGCCGGTCGACGGTCGCGTGTTCGGCGTCGGAGATGGCCTGCAGCGCATAGGGCGTCGCCAGCTCGAGCAGGTCGAATCCGGTCGGCTCGGTCATGGCACCCCCAGACATCCACGCAGACTGCGCAGTGCGTCACGCATCCGCGATTTGATCGTCGACAGGTTTGCCGACAACCGCTGCGACACGTCGGCGTAGGTCAATCCCCCATAGTAGGCGAGGTCGATGCACTGTCGCTGTACGTCAGTCAACGAGTCCAGGCAGGCGGCCACCCGCCGCCGCTCGTCGGCGTCGATCGCGGACTCGGCGACAAGATCGCCGGACCGTTCGACGGTGGCCGCGCCGTAGCGGGCCTCGCGCTGACCGGTTGCCTGCTCAGAGCGGACCCGGTCGATGGCGCGGCGGTGCGCCATGGTCATCAGCCAGGACAGCGCCGAGCCCTTGTCTGAGTCATAGGCGGCGGCGGTCCGCCACACTTCCAGGTAGATCTCCTGGGTGGTCTCTTCGCTGTACCCGGCGTCCCGAAGCACCCGCGTGACCAGTCCGTAGACCCGTGACTTGGTTTGGTCGTAGAGCGCAGCGAACGCATCGGTGTCGCGGCGCGCCACCTGGTACAGCAATGCGTCCAGATCGCTGCCGTGCCTCGATTCGGTCATCGGTCGGTAGCCTAGCGATTCCGCGACGAGAGTCGTCATTTTCGTGCCGATCGGGGCGGACGCGGAATGAAAAACGATGTCCGTTGTTGGTATTCGGCGAAGCCAGGACGGCCTCTCATGTACTTCTCGGTAGAACGGGCGCCGGTGACCCAAACCAGGAAATAGGTCATCAGCGCCGGAGAGAGCACCGTCGTCAACGACCGCCAACCAGCGATGGTGATCAACCACAGGCCCCACCAGACGGTGGCATCACCGAAGTAATTGGGGTGACGCGTCCACGCCCACAGCCCGCGGTCCATCACCACGCCGCTGTGCGACGGGTCGGCTTTGAACGCCCGCAGTTGACGGTCGCCGACAGCTTCGAAGCCGAGACCGGCCAGCCACACCACGAAGCCGGCCACGGTGACTGCCAGCAACGGACGGGGCGTTGCGCCGCAGACCGCGGAGAGCTGCAACGGCAGCGAGATGAACCAGATCGCGAAGCCTTGTACGACGAAGACCTTGCGAATGACCTGGCCGACGCCGGCGTCGCGCAGGAGATCGGCGTAACGCGGATCCTCGCCCTTGCCCACCGACCGCCGGTGGATGTACCCACTGAGCCGCAGCGCCCAGATCGCGACCAGTACCAGCAGCAGCCACCGCCGCGTCGGGTCGCCGTGGCCGAGAATCGCGGCGATCGCCGCGACGGCGAGGAAGCCCAGCCCCCAGGCGACATCGACAACGTTGTAGCGGCCGATGCGCCGGGCGATGCCGAAGGTGACGGTGAACATGACGACCAGCGCCGCGGCTGACGCCCCGGAAACGATGGCGAAGTCGACGATCATCGCTGACGCGCCGCACGTGCGAATGTCCACTGATGAACATCGAGGTATCCCGACCGAAATCCGGCCTCCGAGTAAGCCAGGTACAGCTCCCACATTCTCGAGAACACCTCGTCGAAGCCCATGTGCGACAACGTCCTGCGGCGCTGCATGAACTGCTCCCGCCACAGTCGCAACGTCTCTGCGTAGTCTGCGCGCAGCGACTGCATCTCCACTGTCCGCAAAGCGGTGTGTCGCGAGGTGATCTCGGAGATCGCGTCCGTCGATGGAATCAACCCGGCCGGGAAAATGTACTTCTGAATCCAGGTGTGGGTCTTTCGCGACGCAAGCATCCGGTCGTGCGGCATCGTGATCGTCTGTATGGCGAATCGCCCATTCGGCCGCAGGAGGTGATCGATCGTGCGGAAGTATTCCGGCCAGGCGTGGAATCCGATTGCCTCGATCATCTCCACGGAGATCACCGCGTCGTAGTTGCCGCCCACATCCCGGTAGTCGCGCAGGTCGATCTGCACCCGATCGGACAGGCTCGCCGCCGCCACCCGCTCGCGGGCCAACCGCTGCTGGCGCTCCGAGAGGGTCAGCGAGCGGACGTTCGCTCCGCGCGCGGCCGCGCGGATGGCGAGTTCGCCCCATCCGGTGCCGATCTCGAGCACCTGGGTGCCGGGACCGACCTTCGCCGAGTCGAGCAGCCGGTCGATCTTTCGGCGCTGCGCGTCCGCGAGATCGGGCCACGCGGCAGGACGGTGATCGAACACCGCGCTCGAATACGTCATGGTCTCGTCGAGGAACTCGCTGAACAGATCGCTCGGCAGGTCGTAGTGAGCGGCAATGGCGCGGCGGTCGTCGCCGCGGCTTCGATTCCGCGAATATGGTTGGGAGGCAAGAACGATGGGTCGCAGCCGTTGTAATGCCGGCGGCACCAGGGTGGCCATGTCCCTGGCAAGCACGGTCAGCACTCCGGTGAGATCGTCGGATTCCCATTCGCCGGCCATGTAGGACTCACCGAAGCCGATCAGTCCGTGCCGTCCGATCCGGCGAGCCAGCCGGTCCGGTTGGTTGATCCTCAATGTCGGCGCCGCCGCATCGCCCGCACCGATCACCGTGCCATCGGGGTAGCTGAATCGCACCGGCAGCCGGTCGGCGACACTGCGCAACAATCGCTCGGCGACGATCGCCGACGCGGCGGCGCGGGGCCCGGAAGGCACCCTGGCAACTGCCGGCCAACGCTCGGGATCTATTGCCGGCGAGTGCTTGTGAATGACCGGGATGGGCCGTGGCACCACCGGCACTCGGCGCAGCCACAACGCGATTCCCTGGATGCGGATGCGCAAAGCCACCAGCAGCGGTGCCAGCGGAGACACGATCTGCATACGGGTGACGTGCCGCAGCGTCGCAGGACGATGGGTGCCGCGCAGTCTCGCGACGAATGCCGGTTTGCTGCCGTCGTGCAGCGACACCACCACGTCCAGATGCTTGTCAGGGCGCGGCGCCAAAACCTGGTAGTGACCGCTGACCCGGTTGAACGGTGAGACGTAAAGTTTTTTGGCGACCGGCTGCGGCTTGCTCGCCGGCGGTATCAGGTAGGCGTGGCGCTGCCCGTAGGTGTTGTGTACCTCGGCGATGACGTGCCGCAGCTCTCCCTCGCGATCGTGGCACCAGAAGACGGTGATCGGGTTGAACACGTAACCGAGCACGCGCGCCTGTAGCAACGCGGTGATACGCCCGCCGGGCAGGACCGCGCCGTGCTCGGCCAGGTACGCGTCCACCCGGTCGCGCAGCGACTGACCCGGATGGCCGGCGAGATGGTCCCGCGCATCGAATTGGGCGAACGGCCGCAACCACCAAGGCAGCGAAGGCAATTCGTCGAGATCGACATACCAGCTGTAACTGCGGTATTCGAACGAGTGCCGCACCGGCGCCTGCCGGTCGTGTGTGATCGTGGTGTGGTAGATCGCCGGGGTCAGCATGCCACTGCCTCCGCGCGTGCTAAATGCGCCGGCCAGTCAGCGCCGAGCCGTTGAGCTGCCCGGAGCCCGGACGCGGCACCGTCCTCGTGGAACCCCCAGCCGTGGTAAGCGCCCGCGAACACCACGCGGTCGTCGCCCAGGGTCGGCAGTAAACGTTGCGCGGCAACGGATTCCGGCGTGTAGAGCGGATGATCGTACGACATCTCGGCGACCACCGACGACGGATCGACCCGGTCGTGGCCGCCCAGTGTCACCAGGAAACGACGGTCGGCATCGATGCGCATCAGCCGGCTCACGTCGTAGGTCACCAGCACGTGGTCGTCGTTCGGCCGGATCAGGTAGTTCCACGATGCGCGAGCGTTCCGGCGCCGGGGCAGGACGGACTCGTCGGTGTGCAACTGCGCGTGATTGGTCGAGTACGTGATCGCGCCGAGCACGTCCCGCTCCTGGCGGGAGGGAGCGTCGAGGAGCGCGAGCGCCTGAGCGGGATGTGCGGCCACCACCACGGCGTCGAACATCTGCGGGGGCCCGTCGCCCGCGTCGATCTGCACGCCCTCAGCCAGTCGGCGCAGCGCACGCACCGGGTTTCCCACGCGGACTTCGTGCAGACGTTCGGCGGTGGCCTGCACGTAGCGCGCGGAACCGCCGGTCACCGTCCGCCATGTCGGTGAGCCGAAGACCGACAGCATGCCGTGGTGGCGGAGAAACACGAAGAGGTAGCGCGCCGGATAGCGCAACGCGTCACTGCTGCTGCAGGACCACACTGCCGCCACTAACGGCGTGATGAAGTGCGCGATGAAGAATGCCGAAAACCGGTGTCGCCGCAAAAACGCGTCCAGGGTCTCCAGGTCATCGGCGTCGCCGTCGTCGCTGAGCACCAGACGCGCGGCGCGGTGAAAGCGGGTGACCTCACCCAGCATTCGCAGATAACGGGGATGTGCCGCGTGCCACGATGCGAAAAGTCCTCTGGCGCCGCGCGCCCCCGCGTACTCCAGGCCGCTGGCTTCTACTCGCACCGACATCGACATGTCGGATTCCTGGGTGTGCACCCCGAGTTCGTCGAACAAACGGCACAGCGTCGGATACGTGCGGTCGTTGTGGACGAGGAAAGCTGAATCGACACCGATGACGCTGCCGTCGCCGCGTTCGATCGTGTGGGTATGGGCGTGACCGCCCAGGCGGGCATCAGCTTCGTACAGGGTGACCCGGTCACGACCGGACAACACAAATGCTGCTGTCAGACCGGCTACACCGCTGCCGACAACAGCGATAGACCGACCTTCTGGCTCAGGCACGTGAGGTATTCGGAGCGGGTGCGCGAGTGGATGCCCGTGACCGACGTCACCTTCGCGGGCCGTCCGAGGCGGCCGCTGCTCCGAATCACCGGATGTACGACACCTAAAGCGGCGGGGCCCGCCGCCTTTGACAAAGGAGCCAAAGCGGAAATGAAGGACGTACACACCAGGACATTTGCCATCGGCCTTGCGGCGCTTGCCGCCGTGGGCTTCTCGGCATGTTCGAGTAACAAATCAGACTCCGGGCAGCAGGCTACTTCGAGCTCGGCGACCAGCAGTGCGGCCCCGCGCGATGACGGGTGCGCCCGCCGCGCCCGCGTCCGACCTGATCGGCTCCGGCTGCGCTGACTACGCGGCGCTGCACCCGACCGGTCCGGCCTCGGTGACTGGAATGTCGCAAGACCCGGTCGCGACGGCGGCGTCCAACAACCCGCTGCTGTCTACGCTGACCGCGGCGCTGTCGGGGAAGCTGAACCCCCAGGTGAACCTGGTCGACACGCTGAACAACGGCCAGTACACGGTCTTCGCTCCGACCAACGACGCGTTCGACAAGCTGCCGCCGGCGACCATCGACGAGCTCAAGACGAACGCCGAGAAGCTGAAGAGCATCTTGACTTTCCACGTGGTGCAAGGCCAGGCGAGCCCGGCCAAGGTTGACGGCGCGCACAAGACGCTGCAGGGCGCCGAGGTGAACGTGGTCGGCCAGGGCAACGACCTCAAGGTCAACGACGCAGGTTTGGTGTGCGGAGGGGTGCACACCGCCAACGCGACGGTATACATGATCGACACTGTGCTGGTGCCACCCAGCTAAGTAGCGGTCATCGACCGTCGCGAGATAAGGCAGTCCGGTTCGCCGGGCTGCCTTATCGCCTTTTTGGGGCCGATGTACCAGTCCAAGAGCCTGCCGGTGGCGAATAATCAGCATGGTGTCTATTGCGTTGATCGGTCTGGTCGGAGGCCTGATTACGGGTATTTCGCCGTGCATACTCCCGGTGCTACCGGTGATCTTCTTCTCGGGGACGCAGGCCCAAGACGTCGCCGCCGAGCCGGGCGACGGCGGGGTCGCAGTCGCGGTCAAGCCGAAACGTGATGTCTCGCGGCCATATCGAGTGATCGGCGGTCTGGTGCTGAGTTTCAGCATCGTCACGCTGGCCGGTTCGGCGTTGCTGTCGCTGCTGCATCTGCCACAGGACGCGATTCGCTGGGTCGCGTTGGTGGCGTTGGTCGCGATCGGCCTGGGTTTGATCTTCCCGCAGTTCGAACAGGTGCTGGAGCGGCCGTTCGCCCGCATTCCGCAGAAGCAGATTGCCACTCGCACCAAGGGATTTGGCCTCGGTCTGGCGTTGGGCGTGCTGTACGTGCCGTGCGCCGGCCCGATCCTGGCGGCGATTGTGGTGGCGGGTGCGACGGCGAATATCGGCCTGCCGATCATCATCCTGACGGTGGCTTTCGCGGTGGGCACGGCCGTGCCGCTGCTGTTCTTCGCGCTGGCCGGGCAACGGGTTGCCGAGCGGGTCAATGCTTTTCGGCGCCGTCAGCGCGGGATCCGGATCACGGCGGGTGTTGTGACGATCCTGCTGGCGGTGGCGCTCGTGTTCAATCTGCCGGCAATGCTGCAGCGGGCCGTCCCCGACTACACCCATTCGCTGGAAGACAAGTTGGGCAACAACAAGGACCTGCAAAAGCAACTCGGCGGCATCGTCAACGACCAGAACAAGGATCTGGCGAATTGCTACGACCAGTCCGAGACGCTGCAGAGTTGCGGCCAGGCGCCCGACCTCAAAGGCATCAACGCGTGGTTCAACACCCCCGGTAACGCGCCGATCGACCTGCATGCGCTGCACGGCAAGGTGGTCCTGATCGACTTCTGGGCCTACTCGTGCATCAACTGCCAGCGCGCCATCCCGCACGTCAAGGGTTGGTATCAGACGTACCGTGACAAGGGTTTTGAGGTCATCGGTGTGCACACTCCCGAGTACGCGTTCGAGAGGGTGACCGGCAACGTCGAAAAGGGCGCCGCCGATCTCGGGATCACTTATCCTGTCGCGCTGGACAACAGCTACTCGACGTGGACGAACTACCGCAACAAGTACTGGCCCGCCGAATATCTCATCGACGCCAACGGCACCGTACGCCACATCAAATTCGGCGAAGGCGACTACAACGGCACCGAGAAGTTGATCCGCGAGCTGATCGGCAACGCGCACAACGGAGCTGCGCTGCCTCCCGCGGTAGACGTACCCGACACCACACCGCAGGGCGGGCTGACGCCCGAGACCTACTTCGGAGTGGGCAAAGTCATCAACTACGCCGGCACTGGCACGTACGACGAAGGCCGATCGGACTTTTCGCTGCCGCAGAAGCTGCGCGATGATTCGTTCGCCTTACAGGGACCGTGGCAGCTGGATTATCAAGGCGCGACGGCCGACAGCGACGCGTCGAGCATCGAGTTGAATTACCAGGCCAAAAATGTCTACATCGTCGTCGGCGGCACCGGCAATCTTGTTGTGACGCGCGACGGCAAGACGACGACGCTGCCGGTCGACGGGCCCCCGCAGGCTCACCAGATCGCCGACGGCAAAGACGTCACCCGGGGATCACTGCAGGTCCACCCCAGTCAGGGCGTGCAGGTGTTTTCCTTTACCTACGGCTGATACCAATCCGTAACGCGCCGGGCTCCGAATCACCGGACATGAACATGTACAGCAAACTCATCCCAGCGACCGGTATCGCGACTGGCGTCATCGGTCTCCTCGTAGCCACCTCCGTGCCCGCAGCGGCAGCACCCGTTGGTCCGGGTTGTGCCGGCTACGTTGCCATGCACCCTGACGGTCCCGCATCGGTGACCGGTATGTCTTCGGTCCCCGTCGCAGTCGCCGCGTCCAACAATCCCGAGCTCACCACCCTGACCGCGGCGGTGTCGGGTCAGCTCAACCCCAACGTCAACCTGGTCGACACCCTCAACAACGGCCAGTACACGGTGTTCGCGCCGACTGACGCCGCCTTCAACAAGCTGCCGGCGAGCACGATCGACCAGCTCAAGACCAACTCGGACATGCTGAAGAGCATCCTGACCTATCACGTCATTCCCGGTCAGCTGAGCCCGGCCCAAGTCGACGGATCGCACAACTCCGTGCAGGGCGCGGCGGTAAACGTGACCGGTTCGGGCAACAGCCTCAAAGCCAACAACTCGAACGTGGTCTGTGGCGGCGTGCCCACCGCCAACGCGCAGGTGTACATGATCGACACGGTGATGATGCCACCCGGACAGTGAGAGCCGGCACTCTAACGGTCAAGGCTAACGCGGTTGCTCCCGCACTGGCGGCGGCCATCATGCCGCTGATCGGAGGGGAGCTTCCCGTTCGACTCATCGCCTGGGACGGCAGCGTCGCAGGCGATGAGTCCGCACCGGTGGTGCGGCTGCGCAGTCCGAAGGCACTTCGCCGGATGGCTTGGCGCCCAAGCGAACTCGGTGCCGCACAGGCGTATGTGTCTGGCGACATCGACGTGGACGGTGACCTCGGGGCGGCGCTGAGCCATGTCTGGTCGCAGATCGGCGAACGCCGACTGGGACCGGTCAAGCCCTCGCCGGCAGTGCTGGGACGTCTGTTCGTTGCGGCAGCGCGGTTGGGCGCCTTTGGTGCTCCGCTGCCGCCGCCTGCGACTCAGGCCCGGATGCGCGGTCGACTGCACAGCCTGTCCCGCGACAGGGCGGCGATCAGCCATCACTACGACACCTCGAATGATTTCTACCGGTTGATCCTCGACCCCTCGATGGCCTACTCGTGCGCACACTGGGAATCGCCGCAAGCGAATTCCACCCTGGCGCAAGCCCAATCCGAGAAGCTGGACCGGATCTGTCAGAAGATCGGCCTGCAGGAGCGACCCGGCATGCGGCTCCTCGACGTCGGATGTGGTTGGGGCTCCTTGAGTTTGCATGCCGCGGTGCACTACGGGGCTCAGGTCGTGGGCCTCACCCTTTCGCGGGAGCAGAAGTCTTACATCGACACGGCTCGCATTGAGCGGGGACTCAACGACCGGGTCGAGATCCGCGTCCAAGATTATCGGGCGCTGACCGACGGGCCGTTCGACGTTGTCGCGTCCATCGAAATGGGCGAGCACGTCGGCGAGAGCAACTACCCGACCTACGCGAGCACCTTGTACAAAAGCGTGCGGCCTGGCGGCCGCGTGCTCGTTCAGCAGATGTCGCGACGCGGCAACCACCCGGGCGGTGGACCATTCATCGAATCGTTCATCGCGCCCGACATGCACATGCGCCCGGTCGGTCAGACGGTCGCGCTGCTGGAGGAGTCCGGCCTGAGGTTGCTTGCCGTCGAGGCCATGCGGGAGCACTACGTGCGCACTGCGGATGCCTGGATCGCCAACCTCGAAAAGCGCTGGGACGCCGCGGTGGATCTCATCGGCGAGGAAGCCGCCCGAGTGTGGCGGCTCTACCTGGCCGGTGGACGGCTGGCGTTCGAGCAGGGCCGCATGGGTGTCGATCAGATCCTGCTCGCCCGCTGACTCTGGAAGGTCGACGCATTGACCACCGAAGACGAAATAGCGACCGAAGTCGCGTCGGCCAGCCCTGTGCGGCGCTGGTCGATGCTGGGTGTCTCGCAAGGAGCGTCGTTGTGCGCCAACGTCTTCATCAACGGCGCCGCCTTCCTGATTCCCGCGTTGGTGGGAAAGCACCACGCCAGCCTGGTCGAAGCGGCCCTGCTGGCGTCTATGCCCAACCTCGGCATGATGTTGACGTTGATCCCCTGGGGCTATCTGCTGGACCGGGTGGGGGAGCGAATTGTGCTCACCCTGGGCCTGTCGATGACCGCTGCGGCGGGCTTCGCCGCAGCATCTGCGGACTCGATGCGGATGGTCGGGATATTCCTCGTCCTCGGAGGTATGGCGGCCGCGAGTTGCCTGGCCGCCAGCGGCCGTCTGGTCACGGGCTGGTTCGCCGAGGACCAGCGGGCCCAGGTGATGGGGATCCGGCAGACCGCGCAGCCGCTGGGCATCGCGGTGGCCGCTCTGGTGATGCCCGAGTTGGCCAAGCGGAACCTGTCGCTGGCGCTGCTGTTTCCGGCGGTGCTGTGCGCGGTGGCTGCAGTGGCCTGCGGATTTGGTGTTCACGACCCGCCGCGCCCCCATGAGACGAAAGTCGAATTCCAGGAACTGCGCGACCTCTACCGCAAGCCGGTGCTGTGGCGCATCCACGCGGCGTCGGCGTTACTGATGGTGCCTCAACCGGTGGTGTTGACGTTTATGCTGATCTGGTTCATCGGCTCGCACGGCATGTCGATGGTGTGGGCCGGTGCGCTGGTGGGACTTTCGCAAATACTCGGTGCCCTAGGCCGGGTCGCGGCGGGGCGGTGGTCCGACAGCATCGGTTCGCGGATGCGGCCGCTGCGGATCATCTCCGTCGCGACCGCCGTCGTCATGATGGTGCTGGCGCTCACCGACAATGCCGGCTGGGGATTCGCCGCCGTGCCATTGATGGTCGTCGCTTCGGCGATCGCCGGCGACAACGGGTTGCCGTTCACCACGATTCCCGAGCTCGCCGGACCGTTTTGGAGCGGGTGGGCGCTGGCCACCCAGAACACCTTCGAGCGGCTCGTGGTGGCCGCCGCGCCTCCGCTGTTCGCCGTGCTGATCGTAGCGTCTGGGTACCCTCTGGCTTTCGCGGTATGTGCGATCTTCCCGCTGGTGGCTCTGCCGTTGGTGCCGTTACACACTCGTGGCACTCGGCTGTAGCCCGGTCAGGGCGTGATGATGTGCGAGGGGTCGGGCCGCAGCTCCGGCGGCGCCTGGCTGTAGTCGCCGAACGGCCCGTCGCGGCGCTGCACGGCGCCTCGAACGCCGTCAGTGGCGGCCGTCTGGATGAAGTCGAGCGCCTCCGGGGTGTTGCGCATCAGTCCGTCGAGGATGCCACCCAGCGTCTGGGTCGATGACAAGCCCATGTTCTCGTAGGCCTGATTGACGATCAGCTTCTGAGCTTGCAACTGCGACAACGGGATTCGCGACAGCTCGGCGGCGATTTCGGCTACCCGGGCCTCCAGCCGCTCGAACGGAACCGCTTCGTTGATCAACTCGACCTCGGCGGCCTGCACGCCGCTCAGCGGCCGGCCGGTCAGCGAGTGCCACTTGACCTTGGCCAGGCTCAGCCGATAAAGCCACATTCCGGTCAGGTACGCACCCCACATCCGGCTGTAGGGAGTGCCGATCACGGCGTCCTCGCTGGCGATCACGAGGTCGGCGCACAGCGCGTAGTCGCTGCCACCGCCCACGCACCAGCCGTGCACCTGCGCGATCACGGGTTTGGAGGCCCGCCAGATTGCCATGAACTTCTGATGCGGTCCGGTCTCGCGGCTGGTGACCATCGCGAAATCCTTGCCTGCATCCCAGCGCCCCCCGCTGTTCATCGCCTCCCCCCACTGCTGGAAGCCGTCGCCGAAATCGTAACCGGCGCAAAAGGCACGGCCCGCTCCCCGCAGCACAATGACCTTGATCGCCGGATCCCGCTCGGCACGGCCGACGGCGGCCTCGATCTCGTCGGGCATCGGCGGCACGATGGTGTTGAGCTGGTCGGGGCGGTTCAACGTGATCGTCGCGACGGACTCGGCCGTGGAGTACAGCAGCGTCTCGAATTCGGGTGTCGGCATAGCCGAAGCGAAGCGGTTTGCGAGGCGTCGGTCAAGAGGCAGCGCCGCTGGTGTAATCGCTGGGGCAGCCGGGTACCAATGAATAATGGCCGCGGCGAAACACCATGAGTGAGTCCGACCACCGGCAGCCGCAGCCGGATGCCCCGACCGATACGAGTGACTACGGCTTCCCGGTGTGGTTGTGGCGGACCATCGATCGACATCGTCCGCCCGGGTTCGATCGGTTGCATCGATTTCGCAGCCCGATTCGAGGCCTCTGGCTGACATCGGTGTTCGGTTCGGTACTGCTGGTCACCTTGCCGATCGTGACCCTGACCGGCCTGGTGTCCTACATCGTCTATGCGCCGCAATTCGGCACATCGGTTCCGGTCGATGTGGGGTGGCTCAAACTCCCGACATTTGATTGGCCGACCCGTCCGGTGTGGCTGTACCGCCTGAGCCAAGGTTTACATGTCGGCCTTGGGCTGGTGCTGATTCCGGTGGTGCTGGCCAAATTGTGGTCGGTGATTCCCAAGCTGTTCGCCTGGCCGCCGGCACGTTCAATCGCGAAGTTGCTGGAACGGTTGTCGCTGGCCATGCTGGTCGGCGGGATTCTGTTCGAGATCGCCACCGGCGTGCTCTACATCCAGTACGACTACATCTACGGTTTCAGTTTCTTTCCCGCTCACTACTACGGGGCCTGGGTCTTCATTGCCGGCTTCGTCATGCACGTCAGCCTGAAATTTCCGCGCATGGTGGCGGGACTGCGGTCCCGCTCTATGCGAGAGGTGTTGCGCACCAACACCTCCGACACGAAACCGGAGCAGCCCGGCGACCACGGGCTGGTTGCCGAAGACCCGGCACCGGCCACCATGAGCCGGCGGGGTGCACTGGCACTCGTCGGCGGCGGCGTGCTGCTGACTGCGTTGGTCACCATAGGCCAAACGATCGGCGGTATCGCGCGCCACCTTCCGCTCCTGCTGCCTCCCGGCGATGTGACTGGCAAGGGGCCCAATGACTTCCGGATCAACAAGACCGCGAAAGGAGTGGGAATCGACCCGGCTACCACCGGGCCGAGTTGGCGGTTGACGCTGCGGGGTGGGCCGGCGCCGGTAGTGCTGAACCGCGAAATGTTGGCCGCGATGCCGCAACACGGCGCGCGCTTGCCCATTGCCTGCGTCCAGGGTTGGTCCACGGTCCAAGCCTGGAGCGGAGTGCGGTTGGCGGATCTGGCACGGTTGGCCGGCGTGCCGGCGCCCCGCTCGGCCGCCGTGGGGTCGTTGGGCAAAAAGGGCAAATTCAACCACGCGACGCTAGAACACCATCAGATCAGCCATCCGGATTCGCTACTTGCGTTGCGAGTCAACGGCGCGGATCTGTCGCTGGACCACGGCTATCCGGCGCGGATCATGGTGCCCGCGATCAACGGTGTCCACAACACCAAGTGGGTCAAATCTATTAGTTTCGAGGCGAACTGAGATGACGTCGAGCTTGGCTGCGTTTCGCAAAGTCTACGGATCTCACCCGCTGCACCTTTTGACCATGCTTGCCGGATTCGCGCTGTTCGGCTACGTGGTTGTCACGGCCACCCCGTCCACGCTATGGAAGCCCGAAGGCGCGTGGTGGCACTCGATGGCGGTGTGGTTCCTTGCGGCGTTCCTGGCCCACGACCTCGTCGTATTTCCGATCTACGCCCTCATTGACAGGATTCTCGGGACCCGGGACTCGCGATCTCTTATCCACGGCGAACGTAGGGTCCCGGTCCGCAATTATGTGCGCGTGCCGGCGCTCGGCTCCGGCCTGCTTCTCATCATCTTCTTCCCGGGCATCATTCGGCAGGGTGCGTCACTGTATTCCGACGACACCGGATTGACCCAGGAGCCGTTTGTCGGCCGATGGTTGATGCTGACGGCGATCATGTTCGGCGTCAGTGCCCTGGCATATGGCATCCGGAGCGTCTTGCTCGCCAGGAGAACCGGTTAACCCACTGCGGGAGCAAGCATTTGGAATCCGGTCAGGACGGTGTCGGTGTCGCGGGTGTAGGTGTTGTTGCCCGGCTCGGTCGACTGGACCGTCACCGTCGAGACGAAGGTGTTGTCATGGAAGGTGCCCGCCACCATGAGTGTTCTGGCCTTACGCGGCGGAATCCGGCCCATGCTGGGGGCGTCGTAATCGACCAACTCCGCCTCGTCGCCGCAGCGGGTTGTCGAAAGCGTCTGCACATCGGTGGCGCCGAGACGGTCGACCAACGCCGCACGTTCCTGGTCGAAGATCGCTTGGTTGTCGCTAGTCGCGGGCACGGATTCGAGGGTCACCACCGCGGTGGGCATGAAGCTGTCGGCTTCCAGGTCCTTGTTCCTCATTGTGAAGCGGATGACGTCCGAATCGAGCATCGAGGCGCGTTCCCAACCGGTCGGCTGCGGGATCTTCAGCTGCGGCTCACCCGCAGCGCGGGAGTCGATCGCCGTCAGCGGAGCTGAAACCTGCTCGCATTGACCGGGTTTGGGTCGCGGCGCGTGGGGGTCCAAGGTTGCGCTTCCGGTGACCACTTTCGAGCAACCAGGCGCCGCCAGCAACGCCAGAGCGGTGACTGTCGCCCACAGCATGTACGGCACGCGCATCGCACCACACCACACCTTCATGACTTTCACTGTCAAGTACCCAACATCCGCCACAGGAACGCGAAGCTCAGCGCCGTTTTGAAAGCGCTCTGGGCGTTGTCGGCCGCGCCGGCGTGACCGCCCTCGATGTTCTCGTAGTACCAGACTCGGTGGCC
Organism: Mycobacterium sp.; assembly: GCF_965277065.1. Classification (GTDB taxonomy): domain Bacteria; phylum Actinomycetota; class Actinomycetes; order Mycobacteriales; family Mycobacteriaceae; genus Mycobacterium. The sequence goes on along the minus strand of NZ_CBDIBT010000019.1, from coordinate 1,125,351 downwards.
GGCCGCCTCCAGCGCGGCGGTCATCTTGCGGGCATGCCCGGGATGGACCCGATCGTCGCGGGTGGACGTGGTGAGCAGCACCGGCGGGTAGTGCGCGGTGGTCGAAATATTCTGATACGGCGAGTATTCGGCGATGAACTTCCAGTCGGCCGGATCGTCGGGATTGCCGTATTCGGCCACCCACGACGCGCCGGCCAGCAGCAGATGGAAGCGGCGCATGTCCAGCAGCGGTACCTGGCACACCAGCGCACCGAACAACGCCGGGTATTTGGTCAGCATGATGCCCATCAACAGCCCACCGTTGCTGCCGCCCTGCGCGCCGAGCTGCGGCACCGTGGTGATGCGACGGTCCACCAAATCGGTTGCCACCGCAGCGAAGTCCTCACCCACCAGGTGACGGCCCTCGCGCATCGCCTGGGTGTGCCAACGCGGTCCGTACTCGCCACCGCCGCGGATGTTGGCCAACACGTAGGTGCCGCCGCGGGCCAGCCACAGCCGGCCCATCACCGGGCTGTAGCCCGGGGTGTAGGAGTTCTCGAATCCGCCGTAGCCGTAAAGCAAGGTCGGACCGGGGCCCTCCGCGTCGCCGGGCCGGACCACGAAATACGGAATCGCGGTGCCGTCCTTGGACGTCGCGAAATACTGCTCGATGGAGAGGTTTTCGGCATCGAAGAAGCCAGGTGCGGATTTGATCTGCTCGAGCGGCTCGTCGCCGGTACCCCGCAACAGACGCGATGGGCTGTCGAAGCCGCTGGAGTCGAGGAAGAATTCGTCGCCGGTGTCGTCGGCCGCGACGATCACGCTCTCGGTCGCCGCCGGGATGCCCGCCAGCGGAGCGCGTTCCCAGCTGCCCGGTGTGACGATCTCGACCCGGCTGGCGACATCGGCCAGCGTGACCAGCAGCAGCCGGTCGCGGGTCCAGGCGTACTGGTGCAGGCACGTGTGCGCGTCAGGTTCGAAGACCACGGTCAGTGCGAGCCCGCCGCTGAGGAATTCGTCGTAGTTGGCTGCCAGTAAAGAGCCTGCGGGGTAGGTGGTGGCGCCGAAGGTCCAGTCGGTGCGCGGTTCGATCAACAGCCATTCGCGGTGGATGGAGAGGCTGCTCGCGTCCGAGGGGACGTCGATGTGAATCAGTTCCGAGCCGCGCAGTTCATAACGCTCGCTGTTCCAGAAGTCGGTGGAACGGGACACGAAGGTGCGCTCGAAACCCGGTGTCCGATCGACCGACCCGCCGACGCTGACGTCGGTGCGGGCTCCCTCGAAGACCAGGTCCGCGTCCCGCAGCGGCGTGCCACGGCGCCACCGCTTGACGATGCGGGGGTAGCCGGATTCGGTCAGTGAGTCGGGCCCGAAGTCGGTGCCGACCAACACAGTGTCCGGGTCTTCCCAGCCAATCTGCGTCTTGGCTTCCGAAAGCTGGAAACCGCCGTCGACGAATTCGCATGTCTGCAGGTCGAATTCGCGCACGATGGCCGCGTCGGCGCCGCCCCGGGACAGATTGACCAGAGCCCGGTCGAATTCGGGCTCGATGACGATGGCACCCGACCAGACCCAGTTCTCGTCGTCGTCGCGGGCCAATACATCGACATCGATCAGTACGTCCCAGTCGGTGGCATCGCTGCGGTAGCTGTCCAGGGTGTCCGGCGCCACAACCCGCGCGGGTTGGCCGCGTCGCGCCAGAAGTTGTACAGGTAGTCGCCGCGACGGCGCACGTAGGGGATGCGGGCATCGGTGTCGAGCACCTCGAGTGCCTCGGTGCGCATCCGGTCGAATTCCTCACCGGCGAACTGGGCGACCGTCGGGTCGTTGCGGGCGCGTACCCAGTCGAGCTGTCCCTCACCGAGGACGTCTTCCAGCCACAGATAGGGGTCGTTCGATTCGTCAGCAGACATAAGTCCGCCGAGCGTAACGCCACTGCGAGAGATCGGCCCTGACTTCGCAAGGGCGTTACGCCCGCGGGGAGATTGAGCCGCGGCGGTAGTGTGAGCTGTGTAACACCGTCTGGCGATGAAGAGGAGTGGCAAAATGACCGTCTTCGCACGACCGGGTTCCCATGGGGCCCTGATGTCCTTCGAATCGCGGTACGACAACTTCATTGGCGGCGAGTGGGTAGCCCCGGTCGGCGGTAAGTACTTCGAGAATCTGACGCCGGTCACCGGTCAGGCATTCTGCGACGTGGCGCGGTCCGACGGCGCCGATGTCGAGAAGGCGCTCGATGCCGCTCACGGCGCGGCGCGGGCGTGGGGCAAGACCGCGCCGGCCGAGCGGGCTGCGATCCTGAACAAGATCGCCGACCGGATCGACGAGAACCGGGATGCCCTCGCGCTGGCCGAGGTCTGGGACAACGGCAAACCAATCCGGGAAACGCTTGCCGCCGACATTCCGTTGGCCGCAGACCATTTCCGGTATTTCGCCGGCGCGATCCGCGCCCAGGAAGGGTCGCTGAGCCAGATCGACGACGACACCGTCGCCTACCACTTCCACGAGCCGCTGGGTGTGGTCGGGCAGATCATCCCGTGGAACTTCCCGATCTTGATGGCCGCCTGGAAGCTGGCGCCCGCGCTGGCCGCCGGCAACGCGGCGGTGCTCAAGCCCGCCGAGCAGACCCCGGCGTCGGTGCTGTACCTGATGTCGCTGATCGGCGATCTGCTGCCCCCGGGCGTGGTCAACGTCGTCAACGGCTTCGGCGCCGAAGCGGGTAAGCCGCTGGCGTCGAGCAACCGGATCGCGAAGGTGTCGTTCACCGGCGAGACCACCACCGGGCGCCTGATCATGCAGTACGCCAGCCAGAACCTGATCCCGGTCACCCTGGAGCTGGGCGGCAAGAGCCCCAACATCTTCTTCTCCGACGTGATGGCCGCCCACGACGACTTCCAGGACAAGGCGCTGGAAGGGTTCACCATGTTCGCCCTCAACCAGGGCGAGGTGTGCACCTGCCCGTCGCGCAGCCTGGTGCAGGCCGACATCTACGACGAGTTCCTCGAGCTGGTGGCCATCCGCACCAAAGCGGTCCGCCAGGGCGATCCGCTGGACACCGAGACGATGGTCGGCTCGCAGGCCTCCAACGACCAGCTGGAAAAGGTGTTGTCCTACATCGAGATCGGCAAAGACGAAGGCGCCAAGGTCATCACCGGCGGCGAGCGCGCCGAACTGGGCGGCGACCTCTCCGGTGGCTTCTACGTGCAACCGACCATCTTCGCCGGCAACAACAAGATGCGGATCTTCCAGGAGGAGATTTTCGGGCCGGTGGTCTCGGTGGCGTCGTTCTCCGACTACGACGACGCCATCTCGATCGCCAACGACACTCTCTACGGGCTCGGCGCTGGAGTGTGGAGCCGCGACGGCAACACCGCCTACCGGGCCGGCCGCGACATCCAGGCCGGTCGGGTGTGGGTCAACTGCTATCACGTCTACCCGGCGCACGCCGCGTTCGGCGGATACAAGCAGTCCGGCATCGGACGGGAGAACCACAAGATGATGCTGGACCACTACCAGCAGACCAAGAACCTGCTGGTGTCGTATTCGCAGAAGGCCCAAGGCTTCTTCTGATGAAGGCGCCGCACCGGGTGGTCGTGACGTCTGCTGCCGCCGAGCTGCTCGGTCAGCTGCGAGAACAGCACGGCCCGTTGATGTTTCATCAGTCCGGCGGCTGCTGCGACGGATCGTCGCCGATGTGTTACGCACTAGGCGACTTCATCATCGGTGACCGCGACGTGCTGCTCGGCGTCCTGGACACCGGGGACGACGGGGTGCCGGTGTGGATTTCGGGGCCGCAGTTCCAGGCGTGGAAGCACACCCAGCTCGTCATCGACGTGGTGCCCGGCCGGGGCGGCGGGTTCAGCCTGGAAGCGCCCGAAGGCAAGCGGTTCCTGTCCCGCGGACGGGCCTTCTCCGAGAGCGAGAACGCGGAGCTGTCGGCGGCTGCGCTCATCACCGGAGCCGACTACGAGCGCGGTGAGCGGCTGCCGGAGCGCGCGCCGGTGGTGGCAGCGGCCGTCGACGCCTGTCCAGTACCAGCAGGGCGCGCCGCGCCGGTAACCCCGTAGCGAGCGGTCACGGCAGTATCTTTGAATCGTGATCCCGCTGCCGCGGCCCTGGCTTTTGACCAGCGCGATGCTGCTCGGTGTCGCAGCCGGGCTGTTGGGCGGCGCCGCCGCGCTGACTGTGGACCATGCCCGCATGCGACCGGACGTAGCGATCGCGCTGGTGGTCGGATTCCCCAGCGTGGTGGGCTTGCTGGTGATTCTGATGGCCCGACGCCGATGGCTGACCGCGCTGGGCGCATTTGTCCTCGCGGTGGCGCCGGGGTACTTCGGTGTGCTCGCTCTGGTCGAGGTCGTGACCCGTGGCTGACAGCGAACGCGTCGAGACTGAGTCGATGCCTCTGACCGAGCGCTACACCCCGACCTTCGATACCGGCATGCAACAGCGAGCCGAGCCCGAGCTGATCGAACCCGAGCCGTCGCCTCGTCGGCGCCGATGGTGGCACCGACGGCCGGACGCGGCGGTCGAGGAACCGGCCAGCGGCGTCATCCCGACCGCCTACACCGAGACCGACGCTCCGCCGTCCGAAGCGATTCCGGCGGTGGGGGCCGGCCCGTACCACTATCTGAAGTGGTGGAAGTTCATCCTGGTGCTGCTCGCGGTCTGGGTTCCCGCCGGTGCCATCGGGGCCGGCCTGTACTACTGGTGGAGCCACGACGCCTCCAAACACAAAACGGTGGTGGTCTTCGTGGTGCTGGCCTACGTCGTGGCGTGCACGGTCGCCGGCTTGATCCTGGCGATGGTGCCCGACCGGCCACTGGTGTCGGCGCTGGCGATCGCGATGGTCTCGGCGGTGTTCGCCTCGGTGGTCGCTGCGGCGCCGGTATACGGCAAGTTCTATTGCGAGCACAGCCAACAGCACTGCGCAGCGGGCATCCTGCCGTACTGAGCAACGCAGTGCGAGACAGAAGCCACGCGGCTGTCATCGCGCCCGAGATCACGACCCCGCATTCGGTCGGGCGGCGTCGTCGCGGGCTCGCCTAATCCGAATCGCGAGCGGCTGTTGCGGCGTCGTCCGGAGGCAGACCGAGTAGTTGCAAGGCTTGGGTCGCCAGCTCGACGTCAATGTTGGAGCCAAGTCGGTTCGTGACTTGACCCTGGGTTGCTCCCATCAAGCCGCCGCCGATCATGTAGGCGGCCGCCGCGGTGCTGGCGATGCGGAATCGACCGGTACGGCGGCCATGTTCGATCAGCGTGGCTAGCGCCAGCCCCAGTGTTCCGGCCAGCGTACGGCTAGCTCGCGCGGCCTCAAGCACATAGCGTCCGCGGATAGGGTCTTCGGTGAACCAAGCCCAGAATTGACGCACCGCGCCGGCCAGTGCCACCGCCGGGTCCGCATCGTCGGGCAAGCGGTGAAATCTGCCCGCAAGATCGCCGGTGGTTCGGGCGACCAGCTCGTCCAGCAGGTCCTCTTTGGTAGCGAAATGGGTGTAGAAGCTGGCCAGCGCGATGTCAGCACGGGCGACGATTGCCGCGACGGTCACCGCTTCGCCGCTGCTGATCAGCTCTTGAGCCGCGCGGAGCAGCCTGGCGCGGGTCGCGGCACGTCGGCGACCGACGCGGCCCTCGGGGTCAGGTTGCACCGACCCGTCGTCGCATTGTTCCGCGGCGAACGATTGCAAACTCATTCTTGAAACCATCGTTTCAGAAACATAGCATTGCTTTCATGAACGGCGCGTCAGCACGTGAAGGCGACAGCGCAGCGCCGGTGGGCCATCGCTCCCGGGTGATCGAGGCGCTCGGTGGCCCAGGCAAAACCGCGCTGATTGCCGCGTTGGTCACGGTAGGCATCGTCGTCGATTATCGACCGGCGGCTGGACTCTTGATCGGGCTTGCCGTCTTAGTGCCGGTCGAGCGGCGCTGGCGCCGACATCCCTTCGGAATGACGCGGCCGGGGCTGGGCACCGACATCTTGCACTTCCTGTTCTCCAACACCTTGAAAACCGGGGCCATCATCGCTGCGGCCGCACTGTGCTGGGTGCTGTTGCATCCGATCGCCCTTGCGCCGCTCACCCATGCGTTGCATCGCCTGCCCGGGTGGGCCGATGCTGCGGTGACTTTCGCCGCCTTCAACGTCACTTACTACTGGGAACATCGGCTGGCCCATCACTGGACGTTTTTGTGGCGGTTTCACTCCGTCCACCACAGTTCGCAGCGCCTGGACTGGCTGGCCGCGACCCGACTGCATCCGTTGGAAGGATTCTTCGGCGGGTTCGTGGTGACCGCACCACTGGTTTTGGCCGGCTTTGGGCCAACTCAGTTGGGTATTGCTGGAATCATTTTCGCCATCAACGACGTCCTCATTCACGCCAACGTGCGCTGGCGACTGCGCCGCCTCAGCCACTGGATTCCTACGCCGGAATACCATCACTGGCACCACGCCAACGAACCCGGTGTGCTGAACAAGAATTTTGGTTGGCCTATTCTCGACCGCGTCTTCGGCACCTTCTATCTGCCCGCCGACCGCAGACCCACGACGTACGGCATCAACACTCCGACATCTGAGGGTTACTTCGCTCAGCTCGCAGAACCCATGCGCCCGTCTTGGCCGCTGACTCGAGCGCAGCATGACGCCGCGGGCTGATATGACCGCCTCACCTGCTGCGCCCAGCTTCCGGGTCCGACCGCTGGCGGGAATGAAAGCCATCGCACGTTGGGCGGTAAATCCGGTCAGCATCGGTGGGGTAGCCAGCATCTCCAAGATCGACTACGCATTTCGCGGTCCGGAATTCAGCCGCAAAGTGACTCAGATGCGGAACCACCCCGATGGCGCCCGGATCTTGGCAGAGCATCCCGACCTAGGTGTCGTTGTCAACGATCTCGACAGCTTGGCAGCTTTACCAGAGGGCAGTCTCGGTCGGACCTATCACGCCTTGATGACCGCCCCAGGAGCCGTTCCCGACTACTGCTCAGTCGTGAGCACTTCGGCGAGGAAGTCGAGCATGCGCTGCCAGGACCGGGCGTCGGCTTGTGGCTGCAGCACCGCTTCCGGGGTGCGGTCGGCACCTAGTGAGCCCTCACCGGTAAAACTGTGTTTGGCGCCGCTGTAGATGACGATCTCGAAATCGGCTTGTGCTGAACGCATTTCGGTTCGAAAACCGGCAATGGCGTTAAACGGCACGACGGGGTCGTCGTCGCCGGTGAGGACGAGCAGCTTGGCGTGGACATCGTCAGGAGCGGCGGGCAGCGGGGTGTCGAGTTCGCCGTGCAAGCTGACTACACCGCGCAGCCGTGCGCCGTCGCGGGCCAGCTCCAGCGCCGCGCTGCCGCCAAAGCAGTACCCGATCGCCGCGATGCGGTGCTCCTCGCATTCAGGCTGGGCTTGTAATGCGTTCAGCCCCGCGCTGATTCGCCGGCGAAGATAGCGGCGGTCATTGCGAAACGGCGCCACCACGGGTCGCGGGCCACCCGTGATATCGGTCGGACCGCCGAAGACGTCGGCGGCCAGGACGCAGTATCCTGCATCGGCAAGACGTTGGGCGCGGACGATGATCGAGTCGGTGATGCCCAACCAGGTAGGCACCACCAGCACTCCGGGTGCCGGCGTGCTGGCGGGGCTGACGTAGTAACCAGTCAGCTCTTGTGCGCCGTCGTGGTAGACGAGTGTGCGCCCAGTCGTCACGTGTCAGTGACCAAAAGGCACGATGCTGGCGGTCGCAGAGATCGTAATCCATTTGGTGTGAGTGTATTCAGCCCAATTGACCCCGGCGCCGTAGCGGCCGCCGTTGCCGGATTGCTTGATCCCACCAAACGGTACGTAGGCGGCGTCGTCGACCGGTTTGTCATTGACATGCACCATGCCCGATTCGATCGCCAACCCGACACGGGTGGCGCGCTGCTCGGAACCGAATACCGCCGCGCTCAAGCCGTAAGCCGTGTCATTGGCTTGTGCGATCGCATCGTCGTCGTCGTCGAACGCGGTGATCGCCGCGATCGGCCCGAAGATTTCTTCGTCCCAGGCGCGCATCCCCGGCGCCACGCCGGACAGGATGGTCGGCGGGTAGAAGGGCCCTTTTTTGGCGCCGCCCAGATGCAGAGTCGCGCCCTTGTCGACGGCGTCGGCGACGATCGCGTCCATCCGGTCCACTGCCCCGGGCAGGGTCATCGGGCCGTAGTCGGCGTCCGGATTAGCCCAGGGATCATCGACGACAAGCCTTTTCGCCGCCACGCCCAAGGCGTCGAGGTAGCGGTCCATCACGCTGCGGTGCACCAGGTGGCGTCCCGCAGCCATGCACACCTGGCCGGAGAAATAGAACGACGCATACAGTGCTGCCGAGATCATCGCGTCGAAGTCGGCGACGTCATCGAGCACGACGAACGGATTTTTGCCGCTGCCGCTGATCGAGACGTGCTTGAGGGTGCGGCTGGCCGCTTCGGCGACGCGTGCGCCGGTGGCCGTCGAACCGGTGAAGTGCACCATCGAGATATTGGGGTCGGTTTCGAACGCTTCGGCGTCGGCGCCTTCGGCGGGGATGCAGTGAAATAGCCCGTCGGGGAAGCCGGCTTCTTCCAGCACGCGGGCGAACACGAAGCCGCTGGACATGATGGCGGTCTTGTGCGGCTTGAGCAGCACCGCGTTACCGGTGGCCAAAGCCGGTGCGACATAGCGTGATCCGAGCGTGAGTGGCACATTCGACGGAGTGATGCCCGCAGTGACGCCGAAGGGAATTTGCAGGCTGTAGCTGAGCCGGTTGGCGCGGTCGGCCAGGATCTGGCCGTGGCTTTGGGTGGGATAGGCGGCGGCTTCCAAGAACTCGTCAGCGAGAAACTCGATTTCGAAGCGAGCCTTCGACCGGGGAGCGCCGACCTCACGCACCACCCATTCGGTGTAGTCCTCGGCGAAGTCGCGCATCACCGCTTCGGCGCGGATGAACAGCTTGCGCTTCTCTTCCGGCGGCACGTTCACCCACTCTTTCTGCGCCTGCGCGGCCGATTCGGCGGCCTTGGCAATGGTGGCCGCAGAGCCCAGCCCGACGGTGGCCAGTGTCGCACCGGTAGCCGGTTCGATGACGTCGACGGTGGAGTCGCCCGGCACCCAGCCGTTGCTGTAGATCGCGCCGCGCACTTGTTCGAGGTCGAACAGGTCGCCGGAGTTAGGCTGGACCGCAGCAGATTTAGTGGCTGTGGACATCCATTTGGCCTTTCCGGCGTGACGATGGGTCTCTCGACCCGTGAGTGTTAGAGCTGTTGTTTTCCGGCGAAGAAGTTGTCCAGCCGCCGAGAGACCACGTCCCACGCGACGACGTGCCACCACGCGTCGAGGTAATCGCTGCGCCGCTGGTGGTAGCGCAGATAGTAGGCGTGCTCCCACACGTCACACGCTAAAAGACCGGGCCGCTGGTGGAGCAGCACGCTGTCCTGGTTGGGCAATGTCATGATCTCCAGGCCATGCGAGTCGGGGTTGATCACCAGAAACGCCCACCCCGAGCCGAACACGCCCGCGGCGGCGTCGCTGAACCGTTTCTGGAACTCATGCAGGCCGCCGAAGTCGTGGTCGAGCGCCTCAGCCAACCTGCCCGCCGGGACAGTGGCGCGTGGCGGACCGATGATCTTCCAGAAAAACTGATGGTTGGCGTGCCCGCCGCCCTGCTCACGCACCCTTTGGCGAATCTCTGCGGGCACGTCCTCCAGCCGGCGCAACAGGTCCTCGATTGTCATCCCATGCAGTTGCGGGTAGCCGGCAATCGCTGCGTTAAGTCTGTCGACGTAACCGCGGTGATGAAACTCGTGATGCAGCAACATCGTCGGCGCGTCGATAAACGGCTCGAGTGCGTCGTAGGCATATGGCAGCGGTGCCAACACATACTGCTGGTCTGCCGGTCGAGACACCCCCGACCCTTCAGCATCGATGTCGTTACTCAACTTTGACGCCCCCGGTGTGCGGTGACATACCGGTTCGGTCCTGTGGCACTTTGCTCCTCTTCAGAGCTACAGCCGGAGCGCGGTAGGTCAAAACAAGTTCGCGCGCGAACGATATGTATAATCTATGTCGAGAATCTGTGTCGGTCAATCCCACATACGACCTCGAACTCGGCCGACATTCTCCCGCAAATATCCGCAACTGATCGGCCACTGGACGAGTGTTAGCTGCCTTGCACGCGTTGTTTGAACGCGAATCAAACTTCGAGTGAATCGAGCGTCCGACGCGCCCTGCATGGCTGGTTTCGCTACGCGCGCCGCCCGGCCACCCCTCGACACGGTTGCGCTCACCGTCGAGTTCGGCGCGGGCATGGCGCGACAACCTAAACTGCACAGATGTCCGTAGCCGACGAGTTGATCACCTTGTCTGCTGGTGACGGTGAGGCATGGGGTGGATTGCTACGCATCCACAAGCTGATCATGACCGTGATGAGCCAAGAACTAGAACATCAGCATGGGCTACCCCTGACGAGCTACGACGTACTCCGTCACATCGCGTTGGCGGACGGGCAGCGGTTGAGGATGAGTGAGCTCGCTGAACGGGTGATGATCACCCGCTCCGGGCTCACCGGTGTTGTCGGGCGCCTCGAGGCAGCTGGCCTACTGCAACGCGAATCAGCCGCAAACATCGACGGTCGCGGTGCTTTCGCCGCGATCACCGCCGAGGGGTGGAAGATTTTGCGCCGGGCGAACAAGACCATCACCGCATCGATTCACAGCCAGTTTTTAGACCAGCTCACAGAGCAAGACCTCGCCGACCTGCGCCGAGTGTGGCGCAAGCTCGGAACAATCCAAGGTCAGCTTCCGCGCAACGTCAGCACGCGCGGCTAGCAATCGGAGCAACAGGAGCCCCGATGGACGATTCGCCGTTGCAGCGTCTGTCGGGCGATTGGCAACGAGCGCTGGCGGTGGTCGCGCACCCCGACGATGTCGAGTACGGAATGGCCGCGACTGTCGCGCATTTCACCAGGCAGGGCAAATGGATCGGCTATTTGTTGGCCAGCCGCGGCGAGGCAGGGATCGACGATCGGCATCCCGATGAAGCCGGACCGCTTCGGGAGGCGGAGCAGCGGGCCGCTGCCGCCATGGTGGGGGTGGATACCGTCGAGTTCCTGGGCTATCCGGACGGCACCATCACCTACAGCCTTGATCTGCGCAGCGACATCGCTGTTGCTATCCGTCGGCATCGTCCGGAGGTGGTGTTCACCGCGAACCACCATGATCGGTTCGGTCCAGGTGCGTTCAATATGGCCGATCACCGCGCGGTTGGGCTGGCAGCCATCGACGCGGTGCGTGACGCGGCTAACCGCTGGGTGTTCTCGGACAGAATTGAGTCGAATTCGCCAGCTTGGCAAGGAGTCTCGATGATCGCCGTCGCGGCGTCGCCGCAGGCTACTCACGCCGTCGACATCACCGACACCTTTGACGTGGGCTTGGCTTCGCTCGCTGAGCACCGTGTCTACCTCGCCGCTCTCGGTCCCGAGCGTGACCCGGTACCCATGCTGCGTACATTTGCCGAGCAGGCCGGTCGCCGACTGGGTACTCCATTGGCCGCAGCGTTCGAAGTCATTGACCCGTGAACGTCCTCAGCGTGCAACGACGCCGATGACTAACCCAATGAAGTCGAGAAAGGTATGGAAGCGATGAGCACTGACGAAAGTAAATCGGTGATGGAATCGGAGAGATCGTTCAACGAGCAGAACATCGCTGAATTCCGCGCCAACGGAGGTAAGGTCGGCGGCCAGTTCGAAGGCTTCCCGCTGCTGCTGCTCACCAGCACCGGCGTCAAGACCGGAACCCAGCGCGTGAATCCCGTGGGCTACTTCGATATCGACGGCAAGATCTTCATCGTCGGATCAGCGGCGGGCAGGGATAAGAACCCGGCGTGGGTGGCCAACATCCGCGGTAATCCGCAGGTCCGCATCGAGATCGGCGCCAAGCCGGCCACGCGCGCCACCACGGCCGAACTGCCTCGCCCCGAGCGGGATCGCATCTTTGACATCATCAAGCAGCGGGCACCGGGATTCGGCGAGTATGAAACGTCGACCGACCGGGTCATACCGGTGTTCGAGGTGAAGCTCAATTAGCGACAGGGACGGTGCCGCAAGGCGGGCCGGCCGGCGGGTGGTCGCCCACGCTGCGTCGACTGGACCGACGGGTGGGTGCACCTGACCGGGACGCTTCCCGCCGCCATCACCAGCGTATTCACTGCCGGCGGCTGGCTCAGTGCCGCGCCCGAGCGCAGCCTGCACGTCGCCGAGCGCTTCTACGACAAGATCGACGAATGGTTGGCCGCCCGGTACCCGGCGCTCGGCCGTTAGGGTGGTTGCCGTGACCCACTATGACGTTGTCGTCCTCGGCGCCGGACCCGGCGGATACGTGGCGGCTATCCGTGCCGCGCAGGCGGGCTTGAATGTCGCCGTTGTCGAACCGAAGTACTGGGGCGGAGTGTGCCTCAACGTCGGCTGCATCCCGTCCAAGGCGCTGCTGCGTAACGCCGAACTCGCGCACATCTTCACCAAGGAAGCCAAGATCTTCGGCATCAGCGGCGAGGTGACGTTCGATTTCGGCGCCGCCTACGACCGCAGCCGCAAGGTGGCCGAGGGTCGGGTCGCCGGTGTGCACTTCCTGATGAAGAAGAACAAGATCACCGAGATCCACGGCTACGGCAGGTTCACCGACGCCCACAGGCTGGACGTCGAACTTCACGACGGTGGGACCGAGACGGTCACGTTCGACAACGTCATCATCGCCACCGGCAGCAGCACCCGGTTGGTCCCGGGTACCTCGCTGTCGAAAAACGTTGTCACCTATGAAGAATTGATCTTGACCCGCGAGTTGCCGGAGTCAATCATCATCGCGGGCGCCGGGGCCATCGGCATCGAGTTCGGCTACGTGCTCAAGAACTACGGCGTCGACGTGACCATCGTCGAATTCCTGCCCCGGGCGCTGCCCAACGAAGACATCGACGTCTCGAAGGAAATCGAGAAGCAGTACAAGAAACTGGGCGTCAAGATCCTCACCGGAACCAAGGTCGATTCGATCGCCGACGACGGCTCGGTGGTCACGGTGACCGTCAGTAAGGACGGCAAGACCGAAGAGCTCAAGGCGCAGAAAGTGTTGCAGGCCATCGGTTTTGTGCCCAACGTCGACGGCTTCGGGCTGGACAAGCTCGGGGTCGAATTGACCGACCGCAAGGCAATCGCGATCACCGAATACATGCGCACCAACATCGACCATGTCTACGCGATCGGCGATGTCACCGGCCTGCTGCAGCTGGCCCACGTCGCCGAGGCGCAGGGCATCGTCGCCGCCGAAACCATCGCCGGCGCAGAGACTTTGGCGCTAGGCGACTACCGGATGCTGCCGCGTGCGACGTTCTGTCAGCCGAACGTGGCCAGCTTCGGGCTCACTGAGCAGCAGGCCCGCGACGAGGGCTACGAGGTCGTGGTGGCCAAGTTCCCGTTTACGGCCAACGGCAAAGCGCACGGTGTCGGCGACCCGAGTGGCTTCGTGAAGCTGGTCGCCGATGGCAAACACCTCGAACTGCTAGGCGGGCACCTCGTCGGCCACGACGCTGCCGAAATGCTGCCCGAGCTGACGCTGGCCCAGAAGTGGGACCTGACCGCAAACGAGTTGGCGCGCAACGTTCATACCCACCCCACGATGTCGGAGGCGATGCAGGAGTGCTTCCACGGACTGACCGGGCACATGATCAACTTCTGAATCGCCTTCGCGAGGGCGCAGGTTTGCCGCAATGAGCGCAGCTTGGTCGATCTCGATCAGCCACGCATCGAAAAACTCGCTAAGCAGGCTGCCACCCGGCATACTAGTTCGCGGCCGAACTAGTTGTGCGGTGCCTCTGCGTACGTCGCTTCGAACCGATCGGGCGGCACTATTGAATAGGTTAGGTGGCCAGATATGATTCCCGAGATCAGTGCGCCCTTCGCCAAAAGCCGGGCGAATGCGCCTGCTTACTGGCTGATTGACATTGTTTGGTACATCCTGGTCGACGGTGAGGACACCGGCGGCAGCTTCTCACTCATCGAGCAGTTTATGCGTGAAGGATCAGGCCCGATTCCACACGTCCACGCTTTCATCGATGAGTGGTTTTACGTGATCGAAGGAAAAATCGACTTCACTGTCGGCATTGATCGCTTCACTGCCGGGCCCGGCGATTCGCTTTGGATACCGCGTAACACGGTGCACGTGTTCACGTCGATGACGGATTGCCATGTGCTCAACGCTTACACCCCGGCCGGGTTTGAACAGGTGATCAAAGGGTCGGGGACCCCCGCTGCGGCGCGTGGGCTACCGCCGAAGGACTTCCCGCCACCCAGCGAGGAGATGTTCCGTCTGTTCTACAACAACTACTGGTGCGTTCAGGCCGACAAGAGCTGGTCACAGCCGAAGGGCGGGGTCAGCCCCGGCGACCGCATTCCTAGAGGTAGCAGCGGTCGCCCGTAAGCGACCTCGCCGCGTTGCTTGCCTTTCCGAAGACCGTGCAGGCGGTAGTGGTTGAGGTCAGTCGTCGGCGAATTCGGCGTGAAACATTCAGCGGCGGACGGTCCGACCCCGCGGGCTAGCATAGCGGGGTGGCCAGGTCTAGAGCGGTGCGAGCGGAATCGGTGTGGGCTGCGCTCGGCGGCGTTCTCGCCGGTTATGTGCTGTGGCTGATCGCTTTTTCGATCGGAGATTTCCTGACCACGGCGGGGAAGTGGGGTCCGATCGTGCTGGCGGCTTCGGCGGTACTCGCGCTTGTCGCGGTGCTGTGGGGACGGCGGGTGCGGGCAAGGGGAAACCTCACCCTGGCGGCGTTCGCGTTCGGGTTGCCGGTTCTGCCGGTTCTGCTGACCGTGCTGGTGCTGGCCGACACCTACTTGTGATCGCCCGGGTGGTCCAGCGGAATCTGCAGGGCCGACATCGTTGCGGCCAGACCGTCGTATTGCCCTGCGAGCAAACAGAATTCGATCAGCTGACGCCGGTCGAGGTGATGAGAAAGCTGTTGATACACCTCGTCGTCGATTGACCGGCTCAAGATGAACTGGTCGGTGGCGCGCAGCAGTGCCTGCTGGCGATCGGTGAGACCGCCGGCGTTTCCGGACGTGTTCGGCCAGGCGAAGATCGACTGCTGCGTCGGGTCGTCGAGTCCACGACGCCGGCCTATCCAGCGGTGGTGCTGCAACTCATACTCGGAATCGCGCAGGTGCGCCACCCGAAGGATCACCAGCTCGGTGTCCCTCTGCGGCAGCCGGCCTCGCAGTAATCGGGCGCCGTAGAACGCGAAGGCCCAGAACAGCAACCGTCGCTGACCCAGCGTCGTGAACAGGTGCATCTCCGGTGCGCGAACCGTGCGGGCGCCCAGCTTGGCGATCACCCAGTTGATTGGACCCAGTTCACGGAAGCGCCCGGACGGAATACGACCGATTTGCTGGCTCATGGGTGCCTCACCAGATACGGCGAGACCGTGCTGCGGTGTTCGTCGAGGTCGAGTGCGCGACCCAACGCCGGGAATGCGCGCTGCGGGCAGGTGTCACGTTCGCAGACCCGGCAGCCCGCGCCGATCGGTGTAGCCAATAAGGCTGGGTCGCCGGACAAGTCGAGTCCTTCCGAGTAGACGAGCCGATGGGCGTGCCGGAGTTCGCAGCCCAACCCGATCGCGAAGGTCTTTCCGGGCTGACCATACCGGGATGTGCGTCGCTCGATAGTGCGGGCCACCCACATATAACTGCGGCCATCCGGCATCTGAGCGATCTGCACCAAGATCTTGCCCGGGTTGGCGAACGTCTCGTAGACGTTCCACAGCGGACAGGTGCCGCCCGCCGAGGAGAAGTGAAAACCTGTGGCGGATTGACGTTTTGACATGTTGCCTGCGCGGTCGACGCGGACGAACGACAGCGGCACGCCGCGCATCGAGGGCCGCTGCAGGGTGGACAGCCGGTGAGCGATGGTCTCGTAGCTGACCGCGTAGAACGCCGACAGCCGCTCGACGTCGTAGCGGAAATTCTCGGCGACCCCGTGAAACTGCCGATACGGCAGCACGGTTGCCGCGGCGAAGTAGTTGGCCAGTCCGAGCCGGGCGAGCTTGCGGGATTCGTCGCTGGTGAAGCTGCCCTCGTCAACCAGCCGGTCGATCAGCGGCCCGTGCTCCAGGTAGGCCAACTCCGCGGCGAGCTTGAACGCGTACTGGCCCGACGGCAGATGCCCGCCGATCTCCAGTGTCCTCGTCGCGGGGTCGAAGCGGTGAAGGATGTTCTCGCCCAGGTCGATTCGCTTGATCCGGACGTCGTGCACCGAGGTCAGCCGGTCGGATAGGTCGCGGACCAGGTCGGCGCGATGCATGCGCATGCGCACCGTGAGCTCCTCGGCGGCCGTGTCCAGCTCGTCCAGGTAGTTCTGCCGCTCGTAGAAGTAGTCGCGTACTTCCTCATGCGGCATCGTGATCGAGCCGCTACCGCTGCCGTCGGAGAACCGGTCCTCGGTGGCCGCTGCGAGCTGCGTCGTGGTGAGCCGGTAGCGCCGGTGCAGGTTGACCAGGGCGCGGGCCAGCGCCGGATGCGCATTGACCACGTCGGCCAGTTCCGACTGGTCCACCTCGACGCCGAGATCGTGGTCGAGGGTGACCTCGCGCAACTCGGCGAGCAGCCGGGTGTCGTCCTGCGAGGCGAAGAACGTGGCGTCGACACCGAACATCTCGGTGATGCGCAGCAGCACCGCGACCGTCAACGGCCGGACGTCATGCTCGATCTGGTTGAGATAGCTGGGGGAGATCTCCAGCATCTGCGCCAGCGCGGCCTGACTGAATCCGCGCTCGCTGCGGAGCTGGCGGACGCGCGAGCCAACGAAGGTCTTGGCCATTCGGCCAGCGTACTAGCGTTGCGAAGACGCAGTTAGCAAAATTTGCACGGCGGCCGGGGTTACCGCCACGTCGTGGTCGTTTGGCATCATCGATGATTGGGGGAGGTTGGCCCGGGCAGCGTGCCGTGATGCGGCGCGGTCCGGCGGGACGAGCAGCAGAGAGTGACGCCGTGAGCTTGGACAAAGTGATGATGCCGGTGCCTGACGGGCATCCCGATGTCTTCGACCGGGAATGGCCGCTGCGCGTCGCCGACATCGACCGCGATGGGCGACTCCGCTTCGACTCCGCCGCCCGCCACATCGTGGACATCGGGCAGGATCAGTTGCGTGAGTTGGGGTTCGAAGAGACCCATCCGCTCTGGATTGTCCGCCGGACGATGATCGATGTAATCCGCCCGATCGAGTTCGGCGACATGTTGCGGATGCGTCGGTGGTGCTCGGGAACGTCGAACCGGTGGTGTGAGATGAGGGTCCGCATCGACGGTCGCAAGGGCGGCCTGTTGGAGTCCGAGGCGTTTTGGATCAACTTCAACCGCGACACCAAGACCCCGGCACGCATCGCGGACGACTTTCTTGCGGGCCTGGGGAAGACCACTGACGTCAAACGATTGCGCTGGAAGGCGTACCTGAAGGCAGGCAGTCGCGCGGACGCGGCGGAGATTCACGAGTTTCCGGTCCGATTCACCGACATCGACTTCTTCGATCACATGAACAACTCGGTGTACTGGAGCGTCGTCGAGGACTACCTCTCGTCGAACCCGGAGCTACTCAAAGCGCCGTTGCGGGTGACCATCGAGCACGATGCCGCCGTCGCGCTCGGCAACAAGTTGGAGATCATCTCGCACGTGCACCCGGCCGGCTCCACGGATCGGTTCGGCGAGACCCTCGCGGATCGCACTGTTAGAACGCTCACATATGCAGTCGGCGACGAGGTGAAAGCGCTCGCCGCGATCTATCCGATCTAACCGTACGAGCGTTATGCAAACGTCCGGGTTGACCTGCGCATTTGAGTTACCCATGGGTAACGGCTGAACCGGTTCAGTTGATTCGATCTTCGCAAGCTTCGCAAAAACCGCCGCACCCCTAGCCAAAATTTGCACAAAAAGAGGTGGACCTGGGTCGCTGGCCTATGCCATCTTCGTGTTAGCAAGTCAGCAACAGTGCTGGGGTCCTTAGCAAGACTGGAAATCTCGGGTCCTCAGATCATTAACTTTGAGGAGAACGTCATGTCGAGCGTTGGCACACCGAAGAGCCCCGAAGAGATCCAGAAGGACTGGGACACCAACCCCCGCTGGAAGGGCATCACCCGCACCTACGGCCCGGCCGACGTGGTGGCCCTGCAGGGCTCGGTCGTCGAGGAGTCCACGCTGGCCCGTCGCGGCGCCGAGGTGCTGTGGAGCCAGCTGCATGACCTGGAGTTCGTCAACGCGCTCGGCGCCTTGACCGGCAACATGGCCGTCCAGCAGGTGCGCGCCGGACTGAAGGCCATCTACCTGTCCGGTTGGCAGGTCGCCGGCGACGCGAACCTCTCCGGCCACACCTATCCGGACCAGAGCCTCTACCCGGCCAACTCGGTGCCGCAGGTGGTCCGCCGGATCAACAACGCGCTGCTGCGGGCCGACCAGATCGCCAAAGTCGAGGGCGACACCTCCATCGAGAACTGGCTCGCGCCGATCGTCGCTGACGGTGAAGCGGGCTTCGGTGGCGCGCTCAACGTCTACGAACTGCAGAAGGCGATGATCGCAGCCGGTGTCGCCGGTTCGCATTGGGAGGACCAGCTGGCTTCGGAGAAGAAGTGTGGACACCTCGGTGGCAAGGTGCTGATCCCGACCCAGCAGCACATCCGCACCCTGACCTCGGCTCGCCTGGCGGCCGACGTCGCTGACGTGCCGACCGTCGTCATCGCCCGCACCGACGCCGAGGCCGCCACGCTGATCACGTCTGACGTCGACGAGCGCGACCGTCCGTTCGTCACCGGTGAGCGCACGTCCGAGGGCTTCTACCGGGTGCGCAACGGCCTCGAGCCCTGCATTGCCCGCGCCAAGGCCTACGCGCCGTATTCCGACCTGATCTGGATGGAGACCGGCACTCCGGACCTCGACCTGGCCCGCCGCTTCGCCGAGGGCGTTAAGAGCGAGTTCCCCGACCAGCTGCTGGCCTACAACTGCTCGCCGTCGTTCAACTGGCGCAAGCACCTGGACGACTCGACCATTGCCCGGTTCCAGAAAGAGCTCAGCGCGATGGGCTTCAAGTTCCAGTTCATCACGCTGGCCGGCTTCCACGCCCTGAACTACTCGATGTTCGATCTGGCCTACGGCTACGCCCGCAACCAGATGAGCGCCTACGTCGAGCTGCAGGAGCGCGAGTTCGCGGCCGAGGAGCGCGGTTACACCGCCACCAAGCACCAGCGTGAGGTCGGCGCCGGTTACTTCGACCGGATCGCCACCACCGTGGACCCGACCTCGTCGACCACCGCGCTCGCGGGCTCGACCGAAGAGGGCCAGTTCCACTGACGATGCGCGGTCACTGGGCCGCGAGGAGGAAGTGGAACCAAAGGTCGGAGCCACTGACGATGCGCGGTCAGTCACTTCTGCTGAGCAGACGCGGAATCGCACTGCTGCGATCCAGATCGTGCGAGTCTGTGTCTGCTCGCCGTAGGAGAAGTTGACAGCGCAGGCCCCGCCCGGAAACCCTGGGCGGGGCCTGACCGTATCGAGAGGACATTGTCGACAGTGAGCACTGCGATTGAGCGGGTTGGCGTCATCGGCGCCGGGCAGATGGGTGCGGGCATCGCGGAGGTATCGGCGAAGGCCGGAGCCGACGTGGTGGTCTTCGAGCCCACCGAGGAGCTCGCCGCCGCGGGCAAGGCCCGGATCGAGTCGTCATTGGAGCGGGCCGTCAGCAAGGGCAAGCTCGCCGCCGACGAGCGCGATGCGACGTGCAAGCGACTGCGCTACACCAGCACGCTGTCCGACCTCGCCGACCGCCAACTGACCATCGAGGCGATCGTCGAGAACGAAGCCGTGAAGGCGAAGGTCTTCGCCGAGCTCGACGAGATCATCACCGACCCCGCCGCGGTGCTCGCGTCCAACACCTCGAGCATCCCGATCATGAAAATCGCTGCGGCGACCAAGAATCCGGGCCGCGTCCTCGGTCTGCACTTCTTCAATCCGGTACCCGTACTACCGCTCGTCGAGCTGATCAGCACGCTGGTCACCGACGACGCGGCGGTGGCGCGCGTCGAGCAGTTCGCGAGCGAGGTGCTCGGTAAGACGGTGGTTCGCTGTGGCGACCGCTCCGGGTTTGTCGTGAACGCGCTCCTGGTGCCCTACCTGCTGTCGGCCATCCGGATGGTGGAATCCGGCGTCGCGTCGGTGGAAGACGTCGACACCGCGATCGTCGCCGGACTGTCGCATCCGATGGGTCCGCTGCGGCTGTCTGACCTGATCGGGCTCGACACGGTGAAGTTGATCGCCGAGGCGATGTACGACGAGTTCAAAGACGCGCACTATGCGCCGCCGCCGTTGCTGCAGCGCATGGTCGAGGCCGGCCAGCTCGGCAAGAAATCCGGCAAAGGGTTCTATAACTACTAGCTTCCGCGCAGCGACGGCAGGCGGCTCCGGTTTCAGAAGATGCCGGCGCCACATTAGACTGGCGCCAGCGGCTAACGTTGCTTCGCGCCGGTGGGGCGTAACCTCTACCCCAGTGTCAAGCGACCGGCACGCTCTCACATGCTCTTCCAAATCCGATTGTTCAGGACAACAAATGGTGTCAGATACCTCAAATGCAACGCCCAGCGCTCAGTCCCAGTGGTTGTCGAAGTCTGCGTCGCAGACTCGCGGCTCGGACAAGAAGGAAGTCCAGTTCCACTACGACATCTCCAATGACTTCTTCGCGCTGTGGCAGGACCCGTCTCAGACGTACAGCTGTGCGTACTTCGAGAAGGACGACTACACGCTCGAGCAGGCGCAGCTGGCCAAAGTCGACCTATCGCTGGGAAAGCTCGGGCTGAAGCCTGGCATGACGCTGCTGGACATTGGTTGCGGCTGGGGCTCCACCATTCAGCGCGCGGTCGAGAAGTACGACGTCAACGTCATCGGCCTGACACTCTCGGAGAACCAGAAGCAGCACATCGAAAAGAACCGGTTCCCGAACATCGACACCAAGCGCAGCATGGAAGTGCGCCTGCAGCCGTGGGAAGACTTCAACGAGCCGATCGACCGTGTGGTGTCCATTGGCGCGTTCGAACACTTCGGCTTCAACAAGTACGACGACTACTTCAAAAAGACGTTCAACTTGATGCCCGACGACGGCGTGATGATGCTGCACACAATCATCATTCCAAGTGACGAAGAGATCAAAGCGCGGAAGCTGCCTTTGACGATGTCGCGGGTGCGCTTCATCAAATTCATCATGGACGAGATCTACCCCGGCGGTCGCCTGCCGCTGGGCGCACAGGTCGAAGACAGCGCGGTCAAGGCGGGATATTCGGTGACGCTGAAACAACCGCTGCGCCCGCACTATGCGCGCACCCTGGACACCTGGGCCAGCAACCTGGAGTCGAAGAAGGACGAGGCAATCGCGATCACGTCCGAAGAAATCTACGAGCGTTTCCTGAAGTATTTGACTGGCTGCGCCGACTTGTTCCGCCAGGGGTACACCGACGTCTGCCAATTCACCTGCGAAAAAGCCCCCGCGTAGCCGGATCGAGAAAAGTGAGCTATAACAAATCGTTCGCAACAGCAGAACCTAACGACCTGAACGAGATATCTGCGAAAGGCCCATCTCAGATGACGGACAGCGGGTCGGAGGGGTCGTCGAATCTGCGGCCGGCCTACGAGGACGTCCAAGCGCACTACGACACCTCCAACGAATTTTTCGGCCTGTTCCAGGACCCGACGCGCACCTACAGCTGCGCGTACTACGAGCGCGACGACATGACGTTGGAAGAGGCGCAGATCGCCAAGATCGACCTCGCGCTGGGCAAGTTGGGCCTTCGGCCCGGAATGACACTGCTCGACGTCGGCTGCGGCTGGGCCGCCATGATGAAGCGCGCGGTCGAGAAGCATGACGTGAACGTCATCGGGCTGACCTTGAGCAAGAACCAGCACGCGCTGGGCCAGCAGATTCTCGATCAGGTCGACAGCTCCCGCTTGCGACGCGTGCTGTTGCGCGGATGGGAAGAGTTCGACGAGCCGGTCGACCGGATCGTCAGCATCGAGGCATTCGAGGCGTTCCCCAAATCGCGTTACAAGGCGTTCTTCGATCTCTGCTACCGCGTCATGCCCGGCGATGGCCGGATGGTGCTGCAGACGATCATGGGCCACCCGCTCAAGCGCTGGCCGGAGATGGGCATCCCGATCACGATGAGCGACCTTCGATTCATGAGGTTCATCGCGGCCGAGATCTTCCCCGGCGGCGCCGTTCCCTCCGACCAGGATGTCATCGAATACTCGGCCGACGCCGGCTTCTCAATCGAGCGCGTGCAGAAGATGACGCCGCACTACGTCCGCACCCTCGACACCTGGACCACCAAGCTGAAGGCGGCACGCGAGGAAGCCATCGCGGCGACTTCCGTCGAGGTCTACGACCGCTACATGCGTTACCTGATCGGTTGCTCAGACTTCTTCCAGCGCAACGTTTCTGAGGTCGGTCAATTCACTTTGGTGAAGAGCTGACGACCGGGCGCTCACCTGAGCCCGGGTACGTAAGCGCCGATCGCCAGGCCCGCCACCAGCAACGCGCCGGCTTGGCGGACGTGCAGCCACGCTAGCGCCGCGTACCACAGCGGCCAGACTGGAAAGTCGGCCGGCGGTTCA
Organism: Mycobacterium sp.; assembly: GCF_965277065.1. Classification (GTDB taxonomy): domain Bacteria; phylum Actinomycetota; class Actinomycetes; order Mycobacteriales; family Mycobacteriaceae; genus Mycobacterium. The sequence continues at coordinate 1,102,711 of NZ_CBDIBT010000019.1, read as the reverse complement.
TCGGGCGGCGGCCGGCGGAAGTACGGCCACACCTTGATCAGGCGGGGCAGCGCCAACACCACGAGTAGCGATGTCCACGGCATCGCCCTGGCCAGCACCGCCGCGAGTACCAGCAGGTAAAAGCCGACCATCATCGCCAGCGTCAGCGCTCGGGCCCGGGCTTCGCCGAAGAGCACCGGCAGCGTGTGAATGCCGAGCGGCTCGTCGTAGGGGATCTTGTCGGTGTGCTTGCCCATCAATACCGTGGTGCAGAGCAGGCCGTAGGGCAGCGAGGCCAGCAGCACCGGCCAGCCGACGTGGCCCACCGCGGAGTAGTAGGTACCGCAGACCATCAGCGGGCCCCAGACCACGAACACGTCCGGCTCGCCGAGGCCGCGCTTCTTCAGCCGCAACGGCGGAGCTGTGTAGGCGAAGCTGAGCACGAACCCGGACAGCGCGAACGCCACCACCGGCCAACCGCGTGCGAACGTCAGCACGATCAGGATGGCCAGATCGGCGAGGTTGACCAGGCCGATCGCGGCCAGCAGGGTGCGGCGGGTGACCAACCCCGACAGCACGGGGTGCGGGGCATAGAGAGCCCGGGGATACGTTTCGCTGTCGAGGCCGGTCTGGGTGTCGTACAGATCGTTCATCAGGTTGTTGACGATGTGCGCCAACAGGATTCCGACAATAGCGAGAGTCAGCCAGCGCCAATCCAATCCGGGCTGACCGACCGCGAGCAGCGCGGCGACCAGACCGGCGAACAGCGTCATCGGCAGTACTGCCGCGCGGGTGACGACCAGCCATCGGGTGACCGCGTCGACCGGCCTGTCCGGCGGGGGATTGGTGGTGCGCAGGGCGTATGCCCAGGAGCTGAAAAGAGACCGCGTCGTTGCGTTACTCATGGCCGCAACTTAGTCCGCTAGTCGATCAGCGGCGGCACAATCGGCGAGGGATGCGGCTGGCCGCGGAATTTGTCCAGCGAGCCGGCGACCTCGGCTATCCCGCACAGCGCGCTCCAGCTCAACATCGTCAGGTAGTCGATCAGCTCGTCGGCGGTCATTCTCGGGTCCAGCAGCCAGGAGTGGGTGGCCAGTTGGACGCCGCCGACGATCATGTACGCCCAGGGCTCCACACCGCCGAGATCCATCCCCTCGGGGCGCATGCGGCGGCGCAGCATCACCGCCAGCATGCGGGCAATGATCCGCTCGGAATCGGCGACCACCTTGTTCTTGCCGGCGGAGTTGTTGGCCATCACGAACCGGTACGGCTCCGGTTCGTTCGCGACGGTTTCGACATAAACCCTGATGACTTCCCGGGTCAGCTCGAAGCCGTCCAGGTTCGACGAAAGCGCCGAGGCCATATTGGGGATCAGCGTGGTCTGCGCGAACCGCATCATCACCGCCGTGGTCAGATCGTTTTTGTCGACGAAATAGCGGTACAGGACCGTCTTGGAGACGCCGATCTCGTGGGCGATCTCGTCCATGCTGACGTACTGGCCCTGACGACGAATCGCTTCGATCGTTCCATCGATCAGCTCGTTGCGGCGTTCCACCTTGTGCTGGTGCCAACGTCGCTTCCGGCCGTCGGTTTTCACCGTTGCGGTGGAGACCTGCTGTGCCACTATTGCCGGTTCCTATCCTGTCGTCGTTCTCGATAGTACGGCTTATTTCTGGCGATTTCTTGTCTGTACCTCAGGCAACGGTGGTTCGCGGGCGGGACGGTAACAGTTACCACGAAAATCTGAACGCCGAGGCGCAGGTCCGGCGCCGCCGCCGTCACCGGATTGCGTCATCGATAGCGGATGATGGTGGAGTGGCAGTCGGACTGAACGGGACACCCGCTCCGGGACCCAGGCACCGCGCGGCATCGGCACCGCTGCCGCCCGGCAAGCCGGCGTCCATCGCGGAGTCCTTCGCCGGGGCCGACCCGCAAGCCGACGCGGAGCGGCGCCAGGGTCTTCGGCGGATGAAGATGGTCGCGCTGAGCTTCCTGATCGGCGCCACCGCGATATTCCTCGGTTGCCGGTGGGCGCAGTCCGGCGGCGGAGCCGCCACCTGGGTCGGCTACCTGGGGGCCGCGGGCGAAGCCGGGATGGTCGGCGCGCTCGCGGACTGGTTCGCCGTCACCGCGTTGTTCACCCACCCGCTGGGCATCCCGATCCCGCACACCGCGATCATCAAGCGCAAGAAGGATCAGCTCGGCGAAAGCCTCGGCACCTTCGTGCGGGAGAACTTCCTGTCACCGGAGGTGGTGGGCACCAAGCTGCGCGACGCGGAGATTCCGGGCCGGCTGGGCAAATGGCTGTCCGATACCTCCCACGCCGAGCGGGTCGCCGCCGAGTCGGCCACCATACTGCGCGTCCTGGTCGAACTGCTCCGCGACGAAGACGTGCAGCTGGTGATCGACCGAATGATCGTGCGGCGCATCGCCGAACCGCAGTGGGGACCGCCGGTCGGGCGGGTGCTGTCCACGCTGCTGGCCGAGAACCGCCAGGAAGCGCTGATCCAGCTGCTCGCCGACCGGGCGTTCCAGTGGTCGCTGAATGCCGGAGAGGTGATTCAGCGAGTGATCGAGCGGGATTCGCCGACCTGGTCGCCGCGATTCATCGACCACCTCGTCGGCGACCGGATCCACCGTGAGTTGATGGACTTCACTGACAAAGTCCGCCGCAACCCCGAACACGAGCTACGCCGATCGGCGACCCGGTTCCTGTTCGAGTTCGCCGACGACCTGCAGAACGACGACGCGACGATCGCCCGGGCCGAGGCGGTCAAGGATCAGTTGATGTCGCGCGAAGAGGTGACCAACGCCGCCGCGACGGCCTGGAAAACACTCAAGCGATTGGTGCTCGAAGGGGTCGACGATCCGTCCAGCACGTTGCGCTCTCGCATTGCTGACGCAGTGGTTCGGCTAGGGGAATCGCTACGCGATGACGCGGAATTACGCGACAAAGTCGATAACTGGATCGTGCGGGGGGCTGAGCATTTGGTCGCCCAGTATGGGGTGGAGATCACAGCGATTATTACCGAGACCATCGAGCGGTGGGACGCCGAAGAGGCCAGTCGGCGAATAGAGCTGCATGTAGGCCGTGACCTGCAGTTCATCCGGATCAACGGCACCGTCGTGGGGTCGCTGGCCGGGCTCGTGATCTACGCCGTCGGGCAGCTGGTCTTCTGAGCCCAGCTCACAGTGCTTGCAAAAGCTAGCACCTGTTAGCTACCGTGAGTCGCGTTCGCACCGAAAAACGTCGACGCTCAGGACTCGAGGGAGTAGCCATGCCGCAGGAAGAAAACCTTGCTGCTGTGGTGACGACCGCTGCGTCGGACATCGGCAGCTTCATCAAAGCACAGCGTGAAGCGGCACAGGTTTCGGTTCGGCAGCTGGCCGAAAAAGCCGGCGTCAGCAATCCGTATCTCAGCCAGATCGAGCGCGGGTTGCGCAAACCTTCGGCCGGCGTGCTCAACCAACTCGCCAAGGCATTGCGGGTTTCCGCCGAAGTGCTCTACGTCCAGGCCGGGATGCTCGAACCCGGACCGAAGAGCGAGGTCCGTGACGCCGTCGTCACCGACACGACGATCACCGAAGGGCAAAAGCAGGTCTTGCTCGACATCTACACGTCCTTCGTTCAACAAAACGAGGCTGCCCGGGAGGAGATCAACCCTGCATAAACCCGGACACCCAACGCTCAACCCTTGACGCACAACGAGAACGACGAAAGGAAACACCATGGCGGACAACAACAACCCGTCCATCGACGACCTGAAGGCTCCCCTGCTTGCCGCACTGGGCGCCGCTGACCTGGCCCTGGCCACGGTCAACGACCTGCTCACCGAGCTGCGTGACCGTGCGGAGGAGACCCGCACCGACACCCGCGGCCGGGTCGAAGAGAGTCGCGCTCGCCTGACCAAGCTGCAGGAGGAACTGCCCGAGCAGCTGCGCGACCTGCGTGACCGTTTCACCGCCGACGAGCTGCGTAGCGCCGCCGAGGGCTACGTCGAGGCCGCGACCTCGCGTTACAACGAGCTGGTCGAGCGAGGCGAAGCCGCCCTGGAGCGCCTGCGCAGCCAGTCCGGTCTGGACGACGTGTCGGAGCGCGCCGAGGGCTACGTCGAGCAGGCGGTCGAGCTGACTCAGGAAGCGCTGGGCACCGTGGCGTCGCAGACCCGTGCGGTCGGCGAGCGCGCCGCCAAGCTGGTGGGCATCGAGCTGCCGAAGAAGACCGAAGGGGCCGCCAAGAAGGCCCAGAAGGCTGTCGCCAAGAAGGCTCCGGCCAAGAAGGCGCCCGCCAAGAAGGCTCCGGCCAAGAAGGCTCCGGCCAAGAAGGTCACCCAGAAGTAAACGGACCGGCCTGACCACTCGACTCCGAGTCACCCCGCCCGGGTGACTCGGAGTCGACGTTTCTGGCGGCACCCGCTTACGCTTAACGGGTGAGTCTGGTGAATAGCGTCCTTTTGATCTTGCAGGTCGCCGTGGCGATGACAGCGCTCTATGCCTTTGTGCACGCGGCAATGCAGCGGACCGACGCCTACACGGCGGCCGACAAGATGACCAAGCCGGTGTGGCTGATGATCCTGGGCGTCTCCGTTCCGCTGACCATGATGCTCAGCGCGCTGGGCGCGACCATCGGCGCCTGCGCGGCCGGTGTCTACCTGGTCGATGTGCGGCCCAAACTCCTTGAGATCCAAGGTAAGTCACGATAGTTACATGCGAGCTCTGATCCTCGCGGCGACGGTCCTCGGCGCGCTGGCGGGTGTTGCGCCCGCGTCCGCGGACCCGGGGCCGAACGCATTTCCGTACCCGCCGCCGTTCGTCGACCACGTTCTCTGGGCCCAGTGGTCCGAGGGTAGTCAGCTGTCCAGCCTCCGGGTCTACCCGACGACGTCGGGCCGGGTGGCCTCCAAGGGACTCGGGTCTCCGAGCCCTGAGGCCGATGAGGCGTGGGCCGAGGTGCTCGCGCTGGCGCCGCAGGCGGACACCCCGGGCATGCACGACCAATTCCTCTGCCACTGGGATTTCGCCGAGGCTGCACAGCCCGGAAAGGTCAGCTGGAATCTGGAGCCGTGGCGGCCCGTCGTCGACGAGACGACGATGGTCGACACCCGCTGCAATCCCGGCGGTCCGGGCGAGCCGTTCTGATGGCATGGACCCGAGCGCAGGTCGCCGCGTTGGTCGACCACACGCTGCTCAAGCCGGAGGCCACCGCGGCTGACGTCGCCGCCGTCGCCGAGGAGGCTGCGGCGCTGGGCGCCTACGCCGTCTGCGTCTCGCCGCCGATGGTGGAGCACGCGATCCATGCCGGCGTTCCCGTTGCCGCGGTCGCCGGATTCCCTTCTGGCAAGCACCTTTCCGAGCTCAAGGCGCGTGAAGCGGCGCTGGCCGTCGCGGCGGGTGCGGTAGAGGTCGACCTGGTGATCGACGTCGGCGCGGCGCTTGCCGGTGAGTTCGAGGCCGTGCGGGCCGACATCGCGGCGGTGCGCGCCGCTGTCCCCGGCGCTGTGCTCAAGGTCATCGTCGAATCTGCCGCCCTGTTGACGCTTGCCGACGAGCACACGCTGGTCGCCGTGTGTCGTGCCGCCGAGGATGCCGGCGCCGACTTCGTCAAGACCTCAACGGGTTTCCATCCCGCGGGCGGCGCATCCCCGGAGGCCATCACGCTGATGGCCGACACGGTGGGCGGGCGGCTGGGCGTCAAAGCCAGCGGTGGCATCCACACAGCCGAGGCCGCGATCGCGATGCTCGACGCAGGCGCCACGCGGCTCGGGTTGTCAGGCACCCGCGCGGTGCTCGACGGCCTCGGCTAGACCCCGCTGAAGCAGTCCTGACCAGACTGAGGCTGAGACGACGACGCCGGGATCGTGGCATTGGTGGACGAGAACGTCGCCTCCACCCCGCTGTCGGTGACCTTGACGCTGTCGGCATGGATGCCGAGCGGATAGTTCTGGGTCGCCTTGGAGGTGAGGTCGTCGAGGTTCTTCTGGACGGTGCCGGTCGACATGCCGGATCCCAGCGCGCTCATGGTGACCACCTTCAGCGACAGTCCATTGTTGACGATCTGCGGCTTCACCGTGGCGCTGTCGAGAAAGCCCTTCAAGGTTACGGTGCCGTCACCGGGGTTGGTGGAGACATCGCCGGCGACAAGCTTGCCCAGCACCGGGACGGCGTCTTGGATCGACTGCTTGATGCCATCCGCGGACCAGGTGAGGGTGCCGTTCAGCGACCCGATCGTGCCTTTGGAGTTGTTTGTGCTGTTCAGGTTGACGTCGTGGATGTCCAGGCTCACCTTCATGCCCTTGGCCGATCGCACCTGATTGCCCGCGGTCTGCCCGGAGATGTCGGTGTAGTGGCTGGTGAGGTACTGCCACAGCACCGGCGGGGTTGCGGCGAAAGACACGCTGGCGCTGTCCTGCACCTCGCACTGCACCGCGTCGGCCACCTTGCTGGCGGCGAGATGGCGACCGTATAGCTCGGCACCGATCGGCACTGCGACGACGAGCAGCGCCACGATCAGCAGGAATAACAACAGCGACGTCCGGTTGCCGAAATGGCGACGTCCGCCGGTTTCCTTCGGCTCCGCGGGCGCCGGGGGCTGCGTCGCTGTCGGAATGCGGGTGGTCAATTGTTCGTGTGGACGTGGCGGCGGACCGGGCTGCTGCGCCCGCGGGTTGGGCGGCAGGCTTTGCTGCGGAGGCGGACCGGGCTGCTGCGGACGGCCGGGCGGTCGCCCGGGCTGCTGCGGCCGCGGCACGTCACGAGCCGAAGGCTGCGGCGGCCGAGGTTGGGGAATGTGGCGCGTCGGCGATTCCGACGGCGGCAAGGGCCTACGCCGTGGCGGGAAGCCGCGGTTGGGCGGCCCGGCGGGCCGGGGCGGGCGGCCGCGCTCAGGCGGCTCGTTGCCCGGGGGTACCGGTGGATTGGTCATCAAGCGGCCTGCCTTAGACATGAGCGAAGCACGGGTCTTGCCCGCCCTGGGGAATCGACGCGTTGTGCGTCGAGAAGTGCGCCGCCACACCGTCATTGGTGACCTGCACGCTGTCGGCCTGGATGCCCAGTGGATATTGCCTGAGCAACGCCGCAGTGAAGGTGTTCAGCGCGGTCTGCGCGGTCTCGTGGGGGATGAGGACGCCCAGCGCGTTGACCTTGTAGACCTGCAGCGTCAGCTTGCCGTCGGCGACCACAGGCTTGACGGTGACGCCGCCCAGGCCCATCGCCCCGGTGAGCTCGATGGTGCCGGCGCTGGCGTCGGTCGTGACGCTGCTGACCAGACCGCCGATGAACGGCAGGGAGTTCTGCACGGTTTCCTGGATACCCTCCGACGTCCAGGTGATGTTGGCATCCAGCTTGCCGATGGTGCCCTTGGAATCGGCGTTACCGTGCAGATCGACGTCGTCGATCTCGATGTCGGCCTTCATACCCTTGGCGTTTTTGATGTTGTTCCCTGCGGTGTGGATCGTGATGTCCTTGTAGTGACCGGTCAAGTGCTGCAACAGGAATGGGCTCGAGCCGAACGACACGGTGGCGCCGTCCTGGGTGACGCACTGGGTTGCGGCGGCCACGACACTGTTGGCGCGGTGGCGGGCATAGAGTTCCCCGCCCACCAGGCCGGCGATACCCAGCGCGGCGACGATGACGAGCACCAGGATGATCGACACGGGGTCGCCGCGTAAGCGGAAGCGGCGCTTGGCTTTCGCGGGTTCGGCGGTGTCCTGCGGCGCCGGCTGTTCGACCGTCGCGTTGGCCGGATACTCCTGCGTCGGCGGCGGGTACGCGTACTCGGCCTGCGGCACCGGGCGAGTGGGCGAACTCTGTTCGCCGGGACGAGACCAGGGCGACGACGGGTCCTGGTGCGGGGGCCCCTGCGGATTCGTCATTTGGGCGATTCTGCCTTATCCGGATGAGCGAGCGCTGTGGAGTTGCGCAGCACCGCGATTGTCTCGCGGGCTTTCGCCACCTGCTCAAGCGCCAGGTCTGCGGTCAGCAGCTGCGGGCCGGTGCCGGCCGAGGCCACCACCGCGCCGAACGGCGACACCACCAGGCTGCCGCCGACTCCGGTCGGCGCGCTGGAGGCCAGCGGCTCGCCGGGGTCGGCCTGTCCGGCCGCGACCACGAAGCTGGTGGAGTCCAGGGCGCGGGCGCGGGCCAGCAACGTCCACTGCTCGAGTTTTCCCGGGCCGGCGGCCCACGACGCGCTGACCACGATCAGCTGGGCACCGCGGCAGGCCAGCGTGCTGAACAATTCCGGGAAGCGCAGGTCGTAGCAGGTGGTCAGGCCCACCCCGACACCGTCGACGTCGACGACGACGGGCTGGGTGCCCGGCGCGACGGTGGTGGACTCGCTGAACCCGAACGCGTCGTAGAGGTGGATCTTGTCGTAGTGGGCGTCGGTGTCGGGACCCGTCACCAGCAGCGTGTTGTGCACCCGTCCGTCGTCGGCCGGGGTGAACATGCCGGCCACCACCGTGATGCCGGCGTCGGCCGCGATGCGGCGCACCCCGTCGGCCCACGGCCCGTCGACCGGCTCGGCGATCGGGGCCAGCGGAACCCCGAACCGGCACATCGTCGCCTCCGGGAACACCACCGACGACGCACCGGCGTCGACGGCCTGCCCGGTGTAGTCCCGCACCAGCTGCAGGTTGGCGGCCGGGTCGGTGCCACTGAGGATCTGTGCCACCGCGACTCGCATGGGTGCCAGCCTAGAACGTTAACGAGCGTCGAGTTGTCGGGTGAAATCGCGCGATTCTTCCCATCAAGTCGACGCTCGCGACGGCCATGCCAGAATCATCGCCATGATCGACTTCACCCTGACCCGGACCACGACGGCACCGATCGAGGCGGTGTTCGACTCATTGACCGATCACCGCGGTATCGCGAACTACGTGAAGGCGGCCCGCCGCAGCACGCTGGATCGGGAGGGAACGCCCGCGCCCAACGGTGTCGGCGCGGTCCGGCGCATCGAAGCGATCGGACCCGCTTTCGTCGAAGAGATCATCGACTACCAGCGGCCCACGCGATACGCCTACAAGATGGTCTCCGGCGCACCGGTGCGGGATCACGTCGGCACGGTGTCGCTGCGAGAGGCCGGCAGCGGAACCGAGGTCAGCTGGCACCTGCAGTCCACGCCGAAGATCCCTGGCCTCGATTGGCTGCTGACACCGGTGATGAAGCGGGTCATCGGCGAACTGCTGAACGGCGCCGTCGACGCCGCGGAAGGCCACGCCTAGCTAGGCGTTCTCGCCGATCCACGTCGTCGTGAAGCGCTGCTCGCGGATCAGCAGCTCGACCAGCTGACTGCCGATGAAGTTCTCCAGCTTGCCGCCGACGAGCGGGATGCGGACTTCGACGGTGGCCCGTAACTTCAACCGCGCGCCGCCCGACTCGGGCAGCGGTTCCAGCACCGCGATGCCGGTCAACGACGCCGGCGAGTCCAGGATCGATCCGGTGACCGTCGCGGTCGCCGAGCCGTCGCTGATCGGCTCCCAGCGTTCCTCGCGGCGGATGCGCAGATCGCCGCGGTGGAACTGGGTGACCACGGCCGGCATCCGATCCGCGCGCAGCACCTGGGTGGTGACCACGTCGATGCTGCCGTCGTCGCCAGACGGGCCACCGATCTCCATCGAATCCAGCGTCGAGTCGTCAGCCCCCGAATCGGTCAGCCGGGCAAGCCAGTACTGCTCTTCGCTGAAAGCATGCAGAACCGCTTCGACGGTGGCCGCATAGTCGGTGGACATGTCGAACGACCGCGGCATAGCAGGTCAGGCTACCGTTACGTCTCGTGGTCGGAACGCTTTTCACTGGAGCGCGCGTCGAGGCGAACGTGCCGCTGGCGCCGTTGACCACGCTGCGTGTCGGCCCAGTCGCATCGCGGGTCATCACCTGCACCAGCACCGAGCAGGTGGTTGCGACACTGCGTCATCTCGACACTCAGGGCGCTCAGCCGCTGCTGGTGCTCGCCGGTGGCTCGAACGTGGTGATCGCCGACGAAATGACTGACCTGACGGTAGTCCGGTTGGCCAACAACAACATTCGGGTGGACGGCAACGTTCTGCGGGCCGAGGCGGGTGCGGTCTGGGACGACGTGGTCGTCGCGGCGATCGGCGCCGGGCTCGGTGGACTCGAGTGCCTGTCGGGGATTCCCGGCTCGGCGGGCGCCACCCCGGTGCAGAACGTCGGCGCCTACGGCGTCGAGGTGGCCGACACCATCACCCGGGTTCGGGTGCTGGACCGTCGGAGCGGCCAGGTGCGCTGGGCGGCGGCCGACGAACTGGGTTTCGGGTACCGGACCAGCGTGCTCAAGCAATCCGACGCGGCGACCGTGCTGGAGGTGGAGTTCGCGCTGGACCGCACTGGCCGCAGCGCGCCACTGCGTTACGGCGAGCTGGTGACCGCACTGAACGCCACGGCCGGTGAGCGCGCCGACCCGGCCGCGGTGCGCGAGGCGGTGCTCGCCCTGCGCATTGGCAAGGGCATGGTGCTCGACGAGGCCGACCAAGACACCTGGAGCGTCGGCTCGTTTTTCACCAATCCCGTTGTCACACAGCAGTTTTACCGTGAACTGGCCGATAAGGCGGATCTCCCGGTGCCGCACTATCCGGCCCCGGACGGCGTCAAGCTGTCCGCGGGCTGGCTCGTCGAGCAGGCCGGCTTCGGCAAGGGCTACCCGGCGGCCGAGGACGCACCCTGCCGGCTGTCCACGAAGCATGCGCTGGCTGTGACGAATCGCGGCGAGGCCGGCACGGACGACGTGCTTGCGCTGGCCCGCGCTGTGCGCGACGGTGTTCGCGATGTGTTTGACGTCACATTGGTGACCGAACCGGTGCTGGTCGGGTGCGTCCTGTAGGTACCGCCCGTAAGAGGAGGGTCGTTTCCGCCGGTATCTTGATGTCGTGAGCACAGCGCGCGGCCATTCGCCGGTCAACCGACGCCGGGCTCTGGCGACCCTGGCGGTCGGCGTCTTCGCGCCCAACGTGCTGGCGGCCTGCGTCGGCGGATCGACCAAGCAGTCCGAGAAGGCCAAACCGCCGGCCGAAGCCGCGCTGACGTTCCGGCCGGCCGACAAATCGACCAAGGTGCTGCCGACCGCGCCGATCAGTGTCGAGGTGCGCGACGGCTGGTTCCAGCATGTCGCGCTGACCAACTCCGACGGCAAGGTCGTCGCCGGCGCCCTCAACCGGGATCGCACGCTCTACACCCTCACCGAGCCGCTCGGCTACGACGTGACGTACACCTGGACCGGCTCCGCCGTAGGCCACGACGGCAAGCCCATCGCGGTGAAGGGTGAGATCACCACCGTCGCGCCCACCAAGGTCGTCGATGGCGGATTCCAGCTTGCCGACGGGCAGACCGTCGGGGTGGCGACGCCGATCATCATCCAGTTCGACGCGCCCATCGCGGACAAGGCCGCCGTCGAGCGGACGCTGAAGATCACCACCGAACCGCCCGTCGAGGGAAGTTGGGCGTGGCTGCCCGACGAAGTCGGCGGCGCCCGCGTGCACTGGCGCAGCCGCGAGTACTACCCGGCCGGTACCAAGGTCAACGTCGACGCCAAGCTCTACGGGCTGGCTTTCGGCGACGGCGCCTACGGCAAGCAGGACATGAGCCTGAACTTCGATGTCGGCCGCCGCCAGGTGGTGAAGGCCGAGATCTCCTCGCACCGCATCCAGGTGATCCGCGACGAGGGTGTCATCATGGACTTTCCCTGCAGCTACGGCGAGGGGGACAAGGCCCGCAACGTCACCCGCAACGGCATCCACGTGGTCAGCGAGAAACACTCCGACTTTTACATGTCCAACCCGGCCGCCGGCTACAGCCACGTCCACGAACGGTGGGCGGTGCGGATCTCCAACAATGGCGAATTCATCCACGCCAACCCCTCGAGCGCCGGCGCGCAGGGCAACAGCAACGTCACCAACGGCTGTGTCAACCTGTCGACGTCGGACGCCGAGCAGTACTTCGCCAGCGCGATCTACGGTGATCCGGTCGAAGTGACTGGCAGCCGGATCGAGCTGTCCTATTCCGACGGTGACATCTGGGACTGGGCAGTCGACTGGAACACCTGGGTGGGGATGTCGGCGCTGCCACCGCCGAGTGGAGCAAAGCCGGCTCCGGTGGCGATTCCGCGCAGCGCCCCGGCCACCCCGCGCGATGCGCCGACGTTGTCGGGAACCCCGACCACGGAAACTAGCCCTGCGGGGCCCGGCGGTTGAACCGGCTACCCGGCGCCTGATCGCGCGGCCGGATGACGATCTGGTCGAGGTCGACGTGCGAGGGGCGTGACGCCACGAAGCCGATCACCTCGGCGACGTCGCCCGCCGTCAGCGGTGTGATCCCGTCGTACACCGCGCCGGCGCGCTTCTCGTCGCCGTCGAAGCGCACCAGCGAGAACTCCGTCTCGACCGCCCCGGGTGCAATCTCGGTGAGCCGCACGGGTTTTCCGAGTAGCTCGCCACGCAGGGTGCGGTGCAGCGCGCCCTGGGCGTGCTTGGCGGAGGTGTAGCCCGAGCCGTTGTCGTAGAGTTCCAACGCCGCGATCGAGGTGACGGTCACGATCAGGCCGTCGCCGGAATCGATCAGCTTGGGCAGTAGAGCGCGGGTGACCCGCAGCGTGCCCAGTACGTTGGTCTCCCACATCCAGCGCCAATGTTCGAGGTCGGCGTCGGCAACCGGGGCCAGGCCCCGGGCGCCGCCGGCGTTGTTGACCAGCACGTCGACTCGATTCAGTCGGCCGGCCAGCGACTCCACGGCCGCGTCGTCAGTGACGTCGGCCACAATCGCCGTTCCGTCGATTTCGGCGGCCAGCGCGCTGATCCGGTCAGCCCGACGGGCCACTGCTATGACGTGAAAGCCTTGCGCAGCAAGGGTTCTCGCGGTCGCTTCGCCGATACCCGAGCTGGCGCCGGTGACGACGGCAACGGGTAAATCGCCGGATTTGCGGGGGGAGGACGTCGAACGTGGATCAGAGGAACCCATCTGAATCACCTTAGTAACCGTGCTAAATTCCTTACGTGTACTCCAGCACCTTGTTCGGCTGTCTACCCGCGTGTTGTTGCGCGGGCTGCGCGTGTTGTCGCCGCGCAATCAGCCGCGCCTGAGCTGAGCGCAAAAGCGCTCGCGACGGTGTGCGGCTACAGACCCGCCATCGGAACTCGGACAAGGACACACCAATGCGTTCAACAACTTTCACCTCACACCAGCACAACCCCCTCGCGGCCGCTCGTCGACGAGGTCCCGGACGCCACCGCGTAGTGGCGCCCTCGCTTCAGCTCTCTGACGCCGCCGCATCGTCGGTGTTCCGGGCCGTACGGCTGCGAGGCCCGATCGGCCGTGACGTCATCGCCCAGGTCAGCTCGCTGTCGATTGCGACGGTAAACCGCCAGGTCATCGCCCTGCTGGACGCCGGAATCCTGCGGGAACGCGCCGACTTGGCCGTCTCCGGGGCGATCGGACGTCCCCGGGTGCCCGTCGAGGTCAACCATGAGCCGTTCCTGACGCTGGGTATCCACGTCGGCGCCCGGACCACCAGCATCGTGGCCACCGACCTGTTCGGCCGCACCCTGGACGCCGTCGAAACCCCGACGCCGCGTACCGCTCAGGGTCCCGCGCTGGCCGCGCTGGCCGACGGCGCCCGTCGCTACCTGCGGCGCTGGCATCGTCGGCGCGCGCTCTGGGTCGGCGTCGCGATCGGTGGCACGGTCGACGCCGCCAGCGGCCATGTCGACCACGCCCGGCTGGGCTGGCGGGACGCGCCGGTCGGTCCGGCGATCGCCGAGGCACTGGAGCTGCCGGTTTCGGTGGCCTCACACGTCGACGCAATGGCAGCCGCCGAGCTGCTGCTCGGTATGCGCCGCTTCGGGCCGAACTCGTCGACCAGTCTCTACGTCTACGCCCGCGAAACGGTCGGCTACGCGCTGATGATCGACGGTCGGGTGCACAGCCCGGCCAGCGGGCCCGGCACAATCACCAACCTGCCCGCGCAGTCGGAGCTGCTCGGCGGGTCGGGTTTGCTGGAGTCGACCGTCAGCGACGAGGCCGTGCTGGCCGCCGCGCGCCGGCTGCGCATCCTGCCGGCCCACAACGGCGCCTCCGGCGGCGGCACGGTGACCGAGGTCCTCAAGCTCGCCCGCGGCGGCAACAAGCAGGCCCAGGAACTGCTCGACGAACGGGCCCGGGTGCTCGGCGAATCTGTTGCGCTGCTGCGTGATCTGCTCAACCCCGACGACCTGGTCGTCGGTGGGCAGGCATTCACCGAATATCCCGAGGGCATGGCCAGGGTGGAGGAGGCCTACAAGGCCCGCTTGGTGTTGCCCGCGCGCGACATCCGGGTGACCGCCTTCGGCAACCGGGTGCAGGAATCCGGCGCCGGCGTCGTGTCGCTGGCCGGGCTGTACTCCGACCCGCTGGGCGCCATGCGCCGGGCCGCGCCGCCGGCGCCTGTCTACGAGGTTGACGTCGAGACACCCGCCTGACCTGCGCCTCCACCCGGTGCTGCAAAGATGGCTGGGTGGCCCCTACTGACTTCTCCCGGCCGGACACTTCAGAGCTGACCGAGCCGCGTCGCGTCGCCGTGCTGGCGGTGCACACCTCGCCGCTTGCGCAGCCCGGCATGGGAGATGCCGGCGGGATGAACGTCTACGTGCTGCAGAGCGCGCTGCACCTGGCCCGCCGCGGCGTCGAGGTGGAGATCTTCACCCGGGCCACGGCGTCCACCGATCCGCCCGTGGCGCGGGTGGCCCCCGGTGTGTTGGTGCGCAACGTGGCGGCCGGGCCGTTCGAGGGCTTGGACAAATACGACCTGCCGACTCAGTTGTGCGCGTTCGCAGCCGGTGTGCTGCGGGCGGAGGCTGCCCACGAGGCCGGCTACTACGACATCGTGCACTCGCACTACTGGCTGTCCGGTCAGGTCGGGTGGCTGGCCCGCGACCGGTGGTCGGTGCCGCTGGTGCACACCGCGCACACGCTGGCCGCGGTCAAGAACGCCGCGCTGGCCGAGGGTGACACACCGGAGCCGCCACTGCGCACGGTGGGTGAGCAGCAGGTGGTCGACGAGGCCGACCGGCTGATCGCCAACACCGATGATGAAGCGGCGCAACTGATTTCGCTGCATCACGCCGACCCCGCCCGGATCGACATCGCGCATCCCGGCGTCGACCTGGACATGTTCCGTCCCGGCGACCGCCGCGCCGCCCGGGACAAGCTCGGGCTGCCCACCGATCAGCAAGTGGTCGCGTTCGTCGGCCGCATCCAGCCGCTTAAAGGTCCCGACGTGTTGCTGCGCGCGGCGGCCCAACTCCCGCGGGTGCACGTCGTGGTCGTCGGCGGACCGTCCGGCAGTGGGCTGGCGATTCCGGACGGGCTTGTTCGACTCGCCGCCGAATTGGGTATCTCCACCCGGGTGAGCTTCTTGCCTCCGCAATCGCGGGAAAATCTGGCCACCGTGTTTCAGGCCGTCGACCTGGTTGCGGTGCCGAGCTACTCCGAATCGTTCGGCCTGGTGGCGCTCGAGGCGCAGGCCAGCGGGACGCCGGTGGTCGCAGCCGCCGTCGGCGGGCTGCCGGTGGCGGTGCGTGACGGGGTGACCGGCACGCTGGTGGCCGGCCACGACGCACACCGGTGGGCGCACGCCATCGACGAGACGCTGCGGCTCGGACGGCCAACCTTCGGCGGTTCGGCGGTCGAGCACGCGGCCACCTTCTCCTGGGATAACACCGTCGACGCGCTGCTGACCAGCTACCGACGCGCGATCGGCGACTTCACCGCCCGCCGTGCGGTTCGCGGCCTCCCGTCGACGCGGCGGACAGCGCAGGCCGGCCGGCGGACGTCACGACGCAAGGCGTGGGCATGAGTGTGAGCGCGAACGGCTCGAACGGCGATCGGCCGATCACCCAGGTCCAGCAGATGATCGAAGACACCCTCGACACCAACGACCTGACCTACTCCCGACACCAAGGCGCCCACGGCGGACTGCCCGGGCTGATCGTGGAGTTGCCCGGTGAGCGCCGGCTCAAGACCAACACCATCCTCAGTATCGGTGAGCATTCGGTGCGCGTCGAGGCGTTCGTCTGCCGCAAGCCCGACGAAAACCATGAGGGCGTTTACAAATTCATGCTCAAGCGCAACCGCCGCCTCTACGGCGTCGCCTACACCCTCGACAACGTCGGCGATATCTATCTTGTCGGCCGGATGGCGTTGACAGCGGTGGACGCCGCCGAAATCGACCGTGTGCTCGGGCAGGTGCTCGAAGCGGTTGATGCCGACTTCAATACGTTGCTGGAGTTGGGTTTTCGCTCGTCGATCCAGAAGGAATGGGAGTGGCGGGTCTCGCGCGGTGAGTCGCTGAAGAACCTCGAGGCGTTCGCGCATCTGATCGAAGACGACGATGCAGAGCGCGAAGCGCGATGAGGAGGAGTCGAGCATTGGGCTCGAAGACGACGATGCTGAGCGCGAAGCGCGATGAGGAGGAGTCGAGCATTGGGCTCGAAGACGACGATGATTGACCCGCTTCACGCCTCACGCGCGTAACGCCACTGCGAAATCTCCGTCCGGATCTCACCATGGCGTTACGCTCGGCGGCCGTCCTGCGACGCGTGAGAGACTTTCGGGCATGGGAGAGGTTGCTGCGACGCTGGTTCTGCTCCGTCACGGCCAGAGCGAATGGAATGCCAGTAACCAGTTCACCGGCTGGGTGGACGTCGACCTGACCGACAAAGGCCGTGGCGAGGCGGTCCGTGGGGGGCAACTGCTCGCCGAGCACAACCTGCTGCCCGACGTGCTCTACACCTCGCTGCTGCGCCGCGCGATCAGCACCGCCCATCTTGCCCTGGACGCCGCCGACCGACTGTGGATCCCGGTGCACCGCACCTGGCGGCTCAACGAGCGGCACTACGGCGCCCTGCAGGGCCTGGACAAGACCGAGATCAAGGAAAAGTACGGCGACGAGCAGTTCATGACCTGGCGACGCAGCTACGACACCCCGCCGCCGCCCATCGAGAAGGGCAGCGAATACAGCCAGGACGCCGACCCCCGCTACGTCGATATCGGCGGCGGCCCGCTGACCGAGTGCCTGGCTGACGTGGTCGTCCGCTTCCTGCCCTACTTCACCGACGTGATCATCCCTGACCTGCGGGTCGGCAAGACCGTGCTGATCGCGGCGCACGGCAACTCGCTGCGCGCCCTGGTGAAATACCTCGACGGTATGTCCGACGACGAGGTGACCGGTTTGAACATCCCCACCGGGATTCCGTTGCGCTATGACCTGGACGCCGATATGCGTCCGCTAATGACCGGCGGCAGCTACCTCGACCCGGATGCCGCGGCCGCTGGCGCGGCGGCCGTGGCCAGCCAAGGTGCCAAATAAGGGGCCGACCCCAGCAACTGAGCAAACACGGGGTGAACGGACCCCGAACACCTGTCTCGTAGCGTGTGACATGACCGATTTTGGCCTTGTGCTGCTGGGTTGGCGTTCACCGCGTTTGTAAGCTCGTGACGTGACCGTGTTCTCGGCCCTGTCACTGGCCGGGGTGTTGTTTCTGACGGCCCTGGCCGTGGGAGTCACCGTCGGTGCCCGCTGGGCGCCGAGGGCGATCGAGCGACGGCAACGCGTGGCGGTCGAATCGGCCGGAATCACCGTTGCGCAGATGCTGGACCGCATCGTCGCGTTGATGCCCCTGGGGGCCGCCGTCGTCGACCGGCACCGCGACGTGGTCTATCACAACGGCCGGGCCAAAGAGCTGGGTCTGGTCCGCGAGCGGCAGCTCGACGACGAGGCGTGGAAAGCGGCCCGCAAGACGCTGGCCGACGGCGCCGATGTCGAGTTCGACCTGCTGCCGGGCAAGCGGCAGGTGCCGGGCCGGGCGGGCCTGTCGGTGCACGGCCAGGCGCGGCTGCTCAGCGAGGAGGATCGCCGGTTCGCCGTGGTTTTCGTTTACGACCACTCCGAGTACGCCCGGATGGAGGCGACGCGCCGCGACTTCGTCGCCAATGTCAGCCATGAGCTGAAGACGCCGGTCGGTGCGATGTCGGTGCTCGCCGAGGCGCTGCTGTCGTCTGCCGACGACCCCGAGACGGTGCGGCGGTTCGGTGAGAAGGTGCTCGTCGAAGCCACCCGGCTGGGCAGCATGGTCACCGAGCTGATCGAGCTGTCCCGGCTCCAGGGCGCCGAGCGCATGCCGGACATGGGCGCCGTCGACGTCGATGACGTTGTTGCCGAAGCGATTTCGCGACACAAGGTGCCCGCCGACAACGCCGACATTGTGGTGCGCACCGACGACGCCAGCAGCCTGCAGATGCACGGCGAGCAGGCCCTGCTGGTCACCGCGCTGGCCAACCTGGTGTCCAACGCGATTGCCTACTCGCCGCGCGGCTCCCTGGTGTCGATCAGCCGGCGCCGCCGCGGCGACAACATCGAGATCGCTGTCACCGACCGCGGTATCGGAATCGATCGCAAAGACCAGGAGCGGGTGTTCGAGCGGTTCTTCCGCGCCGACAAGGCCCGCTCGCGCGCCACCGGCGGCACCGGGCTGGGGCTGGCCATCGTCAAGCACGTCGCGGCCAACCACAACGGCAGCATCGGGTTGTGGAGCCAGCTCGGCACTGGATCGACGTTCACCCTGTCGATCCCGGCCTACGCGGGCGAACTCGACCCGTCAGACCTGTTACCCGAGCGCGAATCGCGCCCTATGAAGCCCGTACGGGAGCCCCAACGAGAGGAAGAACTACACCGATGATGGAATCGCGCCGATGACCAGTGTGCTGATCGTGGAGGACGAAGAGTCGCTGGCCGACCCGCTGGCGTTTCTCCTCCGCAAGGAGGGCTTCGAGGCCACCGTGGTTACCGATGGCCAAACCGCGCTGGCCGAGTTCGACCGGGCCGGTGCCGACATCGTGCTGCTCGACCTGATGTTGCCGGGTATGTCGGGCACCGACGTGTGCAAGCAACTGCGGTCGCGTTCCAGCGTGCCGGTGATCATGGTGACGGCTCGTGACAGCGAGATCGACAAGGTGGTCGGCCTCGAATTGGGCGCCGATGACTATGTCACCAAGCCGTATTCGGCGCGCGAGCTGATCGCGCGGATCCGGGCGGTGCTGCGCCGCGGTGGCGACGACGACTCCGAAGTCACCGACGGTGTGCTGGAATCCGGTCCGGTGCGCATGGACGTCGAACGTCACGTCGTCTCGGTGAACGGTGAGTCGATCACGTTGCCGCTCAAGGAATTCGACCTGCTCGAGTACCTGATGCGCAACAGTGGCCGGGTGTTGACGCGTGGACAGTTGATCGACCGGGTGTGGGGTGCCGACTACGTCGGCGACACCAAGACCCTCGACGTTCACGTCAAGCGACTGCGGTCCAAGATCGAGTCCGACCCGGCCAACCCGATCCACCTGGTGACGGTCCGCGGGCTGGGCTACAAGCTGGAGGGCTGACGCGCTACTCGGCGGCCCTTGTCGCCGGGTGCACGGCAATGAGGCCTAAACCGCTGCGCCGCTTGCACATTGCGGCCAGCTCGGCGTAGGCCTTCTCGCCGAGCAGTTCGGTCAGCTCGGGGCCCATGCTCACCCACACCTGGTCGGCACCGACGTGGGCGGCTGGGTCGCCGGTGCAGTACCAGTGCAGGTCTGCACCGCCGGCGCCCCAGCCGCGGCGGTCGTATTCGGTGACTGTGGTCTTCAGGATCTCGCTGCCGTCCGGGCGGGTCACCCACTCCTGGCTGCGGCGGATCGGCAACTGCCAGCAGACATCCGGTTTCATCGTCAACGGCTGAACGCCGATTTGCAGCGCCTTGGAGTGCAACGCGCAGCCCTGGCCGTTGGCGAAGTCCGGCCGGTTCAAGAAGATGCAGGCGCCCTTGTATTTGCGGGTGCGGAACTGCTCCTCGCCCTCGTGCTCGTCGAGTTCGAGATAACCCTTGCGGCCCAAACCCTTGTCGCGGAACTGCCAATCGGCGTCGGTGAGTTTGGACACAGCGTCGTCGAGACGGGCGCGGTCGTCGTCGTCGGACAGGAAGGCGCCGTGCGAGCAGCACCCGTCGTCGGGACGCTCCTCGACCGTGCCCTGGCATGCCGGTGTGCCGAACACGCACGTCCACCGCGACAGCAGCCAGGTCAGATCCGCGGCAATCAGGTGCTCGGGATTGTCGGGGTCGTAGAACTCCACCCACTCACGGACGAAGTCCAATTCGACTTCACCGGGGTGGCTTGGCTGCGAACTTGACACAGTTTTCACGGTAGACCAATCCAGCGTCATGCGGCTCACACGCTCAGGTGCGTGTTATCCGACTTCGCAACGTGCCGCTACGCGGCACGCATCGTCGCCGGACTAAGTTGTGTCTCGTGCGATTAGGTGTTCTCGATGTCGGCAGCAACACGGTCAACCTGCTTGTGGTCGACGCCCGACGCGGCGGGCACCCGACGCCGATGAGTTCGACCAAGGCCACGCTGCGGCTGGCCGAGTCGATCGACAACTCCGGAAAGATCACCCGCAAGGGCGCCGACAAGCTGATCGAGACGATCGAGGAGTTCGAAAAGATCGCCGACAGCTCCGGCTGCGCCGAATTGATGGCATTCGCCACCTCGGCGGTGCGCGACGCCAAGAACTCCGACGATCTGCTGTCTCGGGTCCGCAAGGAGACCGGCGTGCAGCTGCAGGTGCTGCGCGGGGTCGACGAGTCGCGGCTGACGTTTCTGGCGGTTCGCCGTTGGTACGGCTGGAGCGCGGGCCGGATCATCAACCTCGACATCGGCGGCGGCTCGCTGGAGCTGTCCAACGGTGTCGACGAGGAGCCTGAGGTCGCGATGTCGCTGCCGCTGGGTGCGGGACGGCTGACCCGCGAGTGGCTCAGCGACGACCCGCCCGGCCGTCGGAGTGTCGGCATGCTGCGCGACTGGCTGGACGCCGAACTGGCCGACGCCGCCGAGAAAACGCTCGATGCCGGGAGCCCCGACCTGGCCGTGGCAACATCGAAAACGTTCCGGTCGCTGGCCCGGCTCACCGGTGCGGCGCCGTCGGCCGCGGGGCCGCGGGTAAAGCGCACCTTAACGGCGAATGGCCTCAGACAACTCATATCTTTCATATCTAGGATGACGACCGCTGACCGTGCAGAACTGGAAGGGGTGAGCGCCGAGCGAGCGCCGCAGATTGTGGCGGGAGCTCTGGTCGCAGAGGCAAGTATGCGAGCGCTTTCGATTGAAACGGTGGACATCTGCCCGTGGGCCCTACGGGAGGGTCTCATCTTGCGCAAACTCGATAGCGAGGCCGACGGAACCGCCTTCGTGGAGACGTCCGTGCGGGATGCTGGTAGCCAGCGAGCCAACCGGAACGGCGGCAAGAAATGACCGGACCCAACGACACCACCCGACCCATCTCGGTTGCCGAGCTGCTCGCCAAGAACGGCACGCTCGGTGCCCCGGTCCCGGCACGCCGTCGCCGCCGTCGTGGAAACTCCGACGCGGTCACCGTCGCCGAGCTGACCGGTGAGATCCCCATCATCACCGACGAGACCGATCCCGACGCCGAAGAGCACCGGGTCCCGGAATCGCACGCGCACCGCGCCAACGGCACCGCCCGCGTCCGCGACGAGGTCGTCGAGGCGCCTGCCGAGGAGCCGGCCGAGAAGGGGTTCTGGTCGGAGCCTGAGCCGCGTTGGCCCCCATCCGCACCGCCCCGGCCCCGTGAGGCGGCGGCCACGACGCGCGAACCGCGACTGCAGCGCAGCTCCTATCCACGGCCGGTACGCAACAACGTGCGCGTCGAGGCCGATCGGGCCGAGTCGCGCGAGGACAAGACGGGCGACCGGTCCGGCGCCGAAGGCATGAACCCCGATCCGCTCGAGGACTACGCCGGTATGTCGGTGGACGTGATGGACACCGACGTGCGTGACGCCGAGCCGGCCGTCGAAGACTCTGCATACGTGCGCTCGTATCTGCAGTCCGTCGGCGACGACGGCGGCGCGCACGATGCGGGCTACCACGACATCGACGACGTCGCCGAGGAGGAGGACTACCCCGACGACGAATTCGGCGAGCACACCTGGTCACGGTCGGACAGCCTCCGGTTCACCGGAACTGTTGTGCTGCAATCGTTTTTGGCTGTCGCTTTCGGTGCGGGCTTGTTCATCGCGTTCGACCAGCTGTGGCGATGGAACAACATCGTCGCCCTGGTGCTCTCGGTTCTCGTCATCCTCGGCTTGGTAGTCGGCGTGCGGGTGGTGCGTAGGACCGAGGACATCGGCAGCACGCTGATCGCCGTCGCGGTGGGGGCCTTGGTCACGCTGGGCCCGCTAGCGTTGTTGCAATCCGGCTAAGCCGCAACAGATTCCACGTGCGCCCCGCAATCAAGGTCGGTCTGTCGACGGCCTCGGTCTATCCCATGAAGACCGAGGCCGCTTTCGAATTCGCGGCCAACCTCGGCTATGACGGTGTCGAGCTGATGGTGTGGGGCGAGTCGGTCAGCCAGGACATCGACGCCGTGGCCAAACTCTCGCGGCGCTACGGGGTGCCGGTGCTGTCGGTGCACGCGCCGTGCCTGCTGATCTCGCAACGGGTCTGGGGTGCCAACCCGATCACGAAGCTGGACCGCAGCGTGCGGGCCGCCGAGAAGCTGGGTGCCCAGACCGTCGTCGTACATCCGCCGTTCCGCTGGCAACGCCGCTACGTCGAGGGCTTCAGCGATCAGGTGGCTGAGCTGGAGGCGTCCGGCGAGGTGCTGGTGGCCGTGGAGAACATGTTCCCGTTCCGGACCGACCGGTTCTTCCCGGGCCAGAGCATGGAGCGGATGCGCCGGCGCGGTGGTGGCCCCGGGCCGGGGATCTCGGCGTTCGCCCCGTCCTACGACCCGCTGGACGGCGATCACGCGCACTACACGCTGGATCTGTCGCACTCCGCGACCGCGGGCACCGATGCGCTGGATATGGCGGAGCGGATGGGCTCCGGCCTGGTGCATCTGCATCTGTGCGACGGCACCGGCCTGCCCGCCGATGAACACCTGACGCCTGGTCGCGGCAACCAGCCGGTGGTCGAGGTGTGCCAGCTGCTGGCCGGCGGCGATTTCGCCGGCCACGTGGTGCTGGAGGTGTCCACGTCGTCGGCGCGATCGGTCCACGAGCGCGAAGCCATGCTGGCCGAGTCGCTGCAATTCGCCCGCACGCACCTGTTGCGTTGACTGCGCTGGCGACGATGAACAGGGCAGTGCGATTCGAGATAGGGACGAGGAGCGGCGCCATGAAACCGGGAGGGACGTCGACACGTTGACCGCGTTATTCACCGAGGCGATGGAGCTTCGCGAGATCGAGACCGACGGCGTGCACAGCGTCTACGAGGGCGAGCTCAACAAGTACTGGACCATCGGGCCCAAAGTGCACGGCGGGGCGATGGTGGCGTTGTGCGCCAACGCCGCTCGCACCGCCCACGGCGGACCCGTTGAGCCGGTTGCGGTTTCGGCCAGCTTCCTGTCGGCACCCGATCCCGGCCCGATGCGGCTGGTCACCTCGATGCGTAAGCGCGGACGCCGGATCAGCGTGGTCGATGTCGAGCTGATCCAGAATGACCGCGCCGCCGTGCATGCCGTCGTCACGCTGGGGGAGCCGGAGCACATGGCGCCACCGCTGCTCTCGGCAAACCCGGCGGTCGGCCTGATGGATCCCGAACCGCCCGACGACGTGCTACCCATCGGCCCCGGTCACCGGCTGTCCGGGCTGGTGAATCTGGCCGAGGGCTGCGAGGTGCGGACGCTGACCTCGACGCTGGGCATCTCCACCGACGGCCGGCCGCCGGTGATTCAGAACTGGGTTCGCCCGCGCGACGTCGCCCCTGACGTGCTGTTCGCGCTGATGTGTGGAGACATTTCGGCGCCGGTGAGCTTCGCCGTCAACCGCACCGGCTGGGCGCCGACCGTGCAGCTCACGTCCTACTTGCGCGGCCTGCCGGCCGACGGCTGGCTGCGGGTGGTGTGCACCTGCGTGCAGATCGGCCAGGACTGGTTCGACGAAGACCACACCGTCGTCGACTCCCAAGGCCGCATCATTGTGCAGAGCCGTCAGCTGGCGATGGTGCCCGCGCCCTAGCTTTCGAGCGCGGCCCTGGCGAAAAAGTCGCACAGGTCTGCCATGCTGAGCGAATGGCCAGAATTGCGCTTGTCGGTGGGGGGAGTATGGGCGAAGCCCTGCTGTCGGGCTTGCTCCGGGCCGGACGGCAGGTCAAAGACCTCGTCGTAGCCGAGCGCATGCCCGACCGCGCGCGCTACC
The DNA here is from genome assembly GCF_965277065.1 of Mycobacterium sp. Taxonomy (GTDB): domain Bacteria; phylum Actinomycetota; class Actinomycetes; order Mycobacteriales; family Mycobacteriaceae; genus Mycobacterium. The sequence goes on along the minus strand of NZ_CBDIBT010000019.1, from coordinate 1,078,502 downwards.
TCGCCGACACCTATGGCGTGCTGGTGACCTCGCTGCCCGACGCGGTGGAGAACGCGACGTTCGTGATCATCGCAGTCAAGCCGTCCGACGTCGGATCGACGATTGGCGAGATCGGCAAGGTGGCCGCCGACGCCGCCCAAGACAGCCCGGATCAGGTGTTCATCACCGTCGCAGCGGGCGTGACGACGGCGTACCTGGAATCCAAGCTGCTGGCCGGCACTCCGGTGGTGCGGGCGATGCCCAATGCGCCGGCGTTGGTGGGCGCCGGGATCAGCGCCATCTCTGCGGGCCGTTTTGCGACCCCTGAGCAGCTCAAGGAGGTCGCAGCGCTGTTCGACTCGGTCGGAGCGGTGCTGACGGTCTCTGAGGAGCACATGGACGCTGTCACGGCCGTCTCCGGGTCGGGTCCGGCGTATTTCTTCTTGATGATCGAGGCGTTGGTGGATGCCGGGGTCGGGATGGGGCTGACCCGCGCGGTGGCGACGGAGCTGGTGGCGCAGACGATGGCGGGCTCGGCGGCGCTTTTGCTGGACCGCATGGAACAGGACCGCGGAACGGGTGCGGAATCCCCGCGCGACCTGTCGCTGGACACCACCCCGGCGCGGCTGCGCGCCATTGTTACCTCGCCCGGCGGCACAACGGCCGCTGCGCTGCAGGAATTGGAAAAGCACGGTTTGCGAGCGGCTGTCAACGAGGCCGTAAAGGCCGCAAAAACCCGGTCTGAGCAGCTAAGAATTACATCTGAGTAATTTATAGAATTTTATTTAATTGCTATCACCCGTCGCAATAACCACACTAGTCCCGCTATTCTCCTAGTTGGTATGCATCTGTTGGTGCCAGCGGAGGGGAAGCCGCTGGGACTGCAGGAGCCTGATTGATTGGGTTGCGATGACGTCTATGAACGGGCCATCGGCTGGCGGGAAATCGGGACGAGACACGAGTTCCGCAGACGGCCAGCAGCCCCGGACGCAGTTTCTGACGGTTGCGGAAGTGGCAGCACTGATGCGAGTCAGCAAGATGACGGTCTACCGGTTGGTTCACAACGGAGAGCTGCCGGCCGTCCGTGTCGGCCGGTCCTTCCGCGTGCACGCAAAAGCCGTGCACGACATGTTGGAGACGTCCTACTTCGACGCCGGCTAGCGTTCGGCGACGATGGGTGTGCGCCCATGACGTTGAGTGTGCACTCAGGGTGGCCCGCGTCGGCGTGTCGCCGCCCTGGATGCACACTCGGCGCTTTTGGTGTTCGGGCTGCCATGGCGGGTAGAGTGACCGCGTTGTTGCACATGCCCGGCCACGGCGGACTCGGGCCGCCACCGCTCGACGACGACGCGGGACGCGCAGCGTCGCGAGAGAAGTCGAGCAATCCAGTACAGATAGCGGAGTTATGGGTTCAGTAATCAAGAAGCGCCGCAAGCGGATGTCGAAGAAGAAGCACCGTAAGCTGCTTCGCCGCACCCGGGTGCAGCGCAGAAAACTCGGTAAGTAACTCTTGCTGCTGCCGTCGCTAGGCTAGCCAGGTGGACTCGTCGGACGGTCAATCGGGTACCGGCACCGATACCGTGCACTATCCAAAAGTTGTGCTGGTCACCGGTGCGTGTCGATTTCTCGGCGGTTATCTGACCGCTCGATTGGCGCAGAACCCGATGATCAATCGGGTGATCGCCGTCGATGCCGTCGCGCCCAGCAAGGACATGCTGCGCCGGATGGGCCGCGCCGAGTTCGTGCGCGCCGACATCCGCAATCCCTTTGTTGCCAAGGTGATCCGAAATGGGGACGTCGACACCGTCGTCCATGCGGCGGCGGCGTCGTTCGCACCGCGATCCGGCGGCGGGGCGGCGTTGAAGGAAATCAACGTGCTGGGCGCGATGCAGTTGTTCGCCGCGTGCCAGAAGGCGCCCTCGGTGCGGCGCGTCGTGCTGAAGTCGACCTCGGAGGTCTACGGGTCCAACCCGCATGACCCGGTGCTGTTCACCGAGGACAGCAGCAGCCGTCGACCCTTCCGGGAGGGCTTTCCCAAGGACAGCCTCGACATCGAGGGCTACACGCGTGGGCTCGGCCGGCGGCGACCGGACATCTCGGTGACCATCCTGCGGCTGGCCAACATGATCGGTCCGGCCATGGAGACCACCCTGTCGCGCTACCTGGCTGGGCCGCTGGTCCCGACGGTGCTGGGCCGCGACGCCCGGCTGCAACTGCTGCACGAGCAGGATGCGCTCGGCGCCTTGGAGCGCGCCGTGATGGCCGGCAAGCCAGGAACCTTCAACGTCGGCGCCAGCGGGATCATCATGTTGTCGCAGGCGATCCGGCGGGCTGGCCGAGTTGCCTTGCCGCTACCGGGATTTGGGCTCTCGGCGCTGGATTCGCTGCGGCGTGCCAACCGTTATGTGGCCATCAGCCGCGAGCAGCTCGACTACCTGAGGTACGGCCGGGTGATGGACACCACCCGGATGGCACAGGAGCTCGGATACCACCCCAAGTGGTCGACTGCGGAGGCTTTTGACGATTACGTGCGCGGTCGCGCCTTGACTCCCATTATCGACCCTGAATGGGTACGCTCCATTGAAGGTCGGACCGTGGCCGCAGTGCAGCGCCTCGGTGGCCGATCCAAAATCGATCAAGAGCCGGGAGGAGGTTACTGATGCCGGGCGATTCGAAAGCGAAAGTCATTCCGCTGCACGGGAATTCAGGCCGTGCAGCGGCTCAGCGACGCGCCGGGCAACGCGCCTCCCGCCAACACCCCTCCTTGCTCTCCGAGCCCGACACCAGGGCCTCGGCCGACGAGATCGCCGCAGTCGTACGTGAAATCGATCAGCACCGTCGCGGTGCTGGCGCCGGAGCCGATATTGAGCAGCCGAGCAACGAGCTTGTCCAGAAGGTCAGTGCCGTCGCCGACTTCCTGCGACACCGGCTCGCCGGCGACTACCAGGTCGACGAGTTCGGGTTCGACCCGCACTTCAACGACGCAATCGTGCGGCCGCTGCTGAGGTTCTTCTTCAAGTCGTGGTTCCGCGTCGAGGTCAGCGGCATCGAGCACCTCCCCGACACCGGCGCGGGTCTGGTGGTGGCCAACCACGCCGGCGTGCTGCCGTTCGACGGGCTGATGGCCTCGGTCGCCGTGCACGACCACCACCCCGCACACCGCGATCTGCGTCTGCTTGCCGCCGACATGGTGTTCGACATGCCGGTGGTGAGCGCGGCCGCCCGCAAGGCCGGCCACACCATGGCGTGCACTGCGGACGCGCACCGGCTGCTGGCCGCGGGTGAGCTGACCGCGGTGTTCCCGGAGGGCTACAAGGGGCTGGGTAAGCGCTTCAAGGACCGTTACAAGCTGCAGCGCTTCGGCCGCGGCGGGTTCGTCGGTGCCGCGCTGCGCGCGAAGGCGCCGATCATTCCGTGCTCGATCGTCGGCTCGGAGGAGATCTACCCGATGCTGACCGACGTGCGACTGCTGGCGCGGTTGTTCGGGCTGCCGTACTTCCCGATCACGCCGCTCTTCCCGCTGGCCGGACCGGCCGGGCTGGTGCCTCTGCCGTCGAAGTGGCATATCGCTTTCGGTGAGCCGATCGACACCGCGCACTACGAGGGTGCCGACGCCGAGGATCCGATGGTCACCTTCGAGCTGACCGATCAGGTGCGCGAGACCATCCAGCAGACGCTGTATCGACTGCTGGCCGGCCGTCGCAATATGTTCTTCGGCTGAGGCTTTACTCTGCCGGCTTGACCAGGGTGAACTGGGCCACGTCGCAGGCGCCCTCGCGGAACAGGTTGGCGCACCCGCTCAGGTATTTCATGTAGCGCTCGTAGACCTCTTCGGACTGGATCTTGATCGCCTCGTCTTTGCGGGCCTCCAGCGCCGCGGACCAGAAGTCCAGGGTCCGCGCGTAGTGCAGGCGAAGCGGCTGGACGAGGTCGACCTTGAAGCCGGCCTTCTTGGCGTGATCCTCAACGATGGCGACGGTCGGCAGGCGGCCGCCGGGGAAGATCTCCTGCATCATGAACAGGGCAAACCGCGCCCGGGTCATGGTGATCTTGATGCCGCGGTCTTCCAGTTCCTGCTCGGTCGGGACGACAATGGTGTGCAGCATCATCGTGCCGCCCGCCGGAAGCGCGTCCCACGCCATCTTGAAGAAGTCGTCGTAGCGTTCAAAGCCGAAGTGCTCGAACGCGCCGATCGAGACGATCCGGTCGACGGGCTCGTGGAACTGCTCCCATCCGTTCAGCAGCACCTGCCGTGAGCGTTCGGTGTTCAGCGCGTCGAACGACTTCTGCACGTGCTCGGCCTGGTTCTTGGACAGCGTGAGACCGATCACGTTCACGTCGTACTTCTCGATCGCGCGGCGCAGCGTGGCACCCCAGCCACAGCCCACGTCGAGCAGCGTCATGCCGGGCTCCAGGCCCAGTTTGCCCAGCGACAGGTCAACCTTGGCGCGCTGAGCTTCCTCGAGCGTCATGTCGTCGCGCTCGAAGTAGGCGCAGCTGTAGGTCTGGCTCGGGTCCAAAAACAGCTGGTAGAACTCGTCGGACAGGTCGTAGTGCGACTGGACGTCGTCGAAGTGCGGTGTGAGATCGGTGCTCATGATGTGGGACTCCCCCTGAAAGGCTCCGGCTGACCCTAAGCGCCAGCGCGGATGGATGCAATTGCCGCGATTGTCGCTTCTGCGTTCGCGTCAGGATTGGACGACTCGCCGAGCATGGTCACCAAACTGGTGATGACTGGGTTTCCGTCGACGTCTGTGACTTCGCTGCGAATTTCGGCGATCACCGTGCCGTGGGACTCGATGACCGAGTCCAGATAGGTGTCGAAGTACAGCCTGTCGCCGACCTTGATCGGCCGGTGGAACAGGAATTTCTGGTCGCGGTGCAGCGTGCGAGCCATGTTGATCGGAATGTCGAACTTGGTGAAGACGTCGTTCTGGACACGACGTCCAGCGACGGCAAGGAAGGTCAACGGCGCCACTGTGGCGTCGTAGCCGACCTCGGCTGCGGCTTCCTCGGAGTGGTGCGTCGGGTGATCGTTCTGGATCGCCTCGGCGAACTCGCGAACCTTTTCGCGGCCCACGTCGAAGTAATCGGGATACCGGTAGTGAGTGCCGATCAGGCCTTCGGTGCCTGCGGGCAAGGACATGCGCTGCTCTCCACTCTTATGGGTTCAGCGGCGCAGCTTATCAGCGCGATTGCCGGCGAGATGCCACCGCGGCCAGAGCGCCGCCCGCCGCGCCCAGTGCCAGAGCTGACGGTACGCCGATCCGGGCGGCCTTGCGGGCGGTCCGGAAATCGCGGATTTCCCAGCCGCGTTTGCGCGCGTAATCGCGCAAAGCGGCGTCGGGGTTGATCGCTACCGCTGTTCCGACGAGGGAAAGGAGCGGGACGTCGTTGTAGCTGTCGGAGTAGGCGGTGCAGCGTTTGAGGTTGAGGCCTTCGCGGATGGCCAGCGAGCGCACGGCATGCGCCTTGCCGGGGCCGTGCAGGATGTCGCCGACGAGCCGACCGGTGAAGACCCCGTTCTCGGATTCGGCGACGGTGCCCAGTGCGCCGGTCAGGCCGAGGCGGCGGGCGATGGTGATCGCGAGCTCATAGGGCGTGGCGGTGACGAGCCAGACCTGCTGGCCGGCGTCGAGATGCATCTGGGCCAGATCGCGAGTGCCTTCCCAGATCTTGTCGGCGATGACCTCGTCGAAGACCTCTTCACCCAGCCTCATCAGCTCTTCGGTGGGCCGGCCTTCGATGAAGGCGAGCGCCTTGCGGCGGCCGGCGGCGACGTCGTCGCTGTTCTCCCTGCCGAGGACCTGGAATTTGGCCTGCGCGTAGACGAAGCCGAGCACGTCGCGGTAGGTGAAGTATTTGCGGGCGGCCAGCCCGCGGCCGAAGTGAACCAGCGACGAGCCCTGCACCAACGTGTTGTCGACGTCGAAGAACGCGGCGGCGGTGAGGTCGACGGGCGGCAACTCGGGTTTCGGCGCTTCGTCGGAGTGGACGTCTTCGAGCGCCCGCTCGGCGCTGGCGTTGCCGGTCGGCGTCTCTAGTTGCTGCTCAGCGGGTTCGGGTTCTGTATGAGGGCCGGGTTCGACAGTGCCCGGGCTGCCGGAAGCGGTCACGGTGTCACACTATCCGGCCGTAGCGCGTTGGGTTGGGGTTGGCGGCGAGGTGTAGCGGTCGCGCTAGCCCTCGTACTCGGTGCCGGACATGTCGTCCCAGAATTTCGGCGAGATTTCGGTCCACTCGTCGGCCTCATTAAGGCGATCGACGCGATCCTGAGCCTCGTCGAACAGCTTGCGTAGTTCGACCAATTCGGCGTCGGTCGGCGCGGTTACACCGGCTTCCTCGGGGGTGGAAAATACTCTTTCCGGCAATTTTTTCGGCCACGGATCTAACGGTCCTGCCAGCCTTCGCACTCGGTGCCGGACGTGTCGTCCCAAAACTTCGAGGAAACTTCTGGCCAAAGGTCCGCTTCGGTTAAGCGGTCCATCTTCTCCTGAGCTTCGTCGAATAATTTGCGCGCGTGAGCAATCTCCTCTTCGGTCGGCGGGGTCACACCGGCTTCTTCGGGTGTTGAGAAGATTTTTCCGGCAATTCTTTCGCTCACTGCTCAACTCCCTCTCGCTCAAGCATCTCGATTATTGTCCTGCCCGTGACTGGATCGAGTCTTCGATCTAGCACGTAAAAGTGTCTATCAGTTTGAAACAGCACTTCTTGCTCACTGGAAAATTGCGAGATTAGGGAGATATCTCGCCCTGTCTTCGACAGAATCTTGAATTCGACGTTCCCGGCGAAGGCCGTGGATCGAGCCACGGCGGGATCAACGGAGGTGCTGAAGAATGCGGGTTCGGTTACGACGGCGCCCGGCTGGTATCGCGCAAGCACGTCGGGTGGCAAGTTTGTGCCCCTGAAAACTGAGCCCTCGTGCGCGGGCAATTTCTCCAACGCATGATTTAGGGCGTCTACACGAGCCTGTTGAGATGCATCCACAGGGCCGTTCCTCAGCGCGTCGTTTAGGTCCTCGTGTCCCAGGCCAGTGTAATCGGCCAGCGCTGATAGATCTCCAGTCGTCAATGGCTGCGGGGTGTGGGCAACGGGTCCGTGATGGTCGAGCGTTGGTGACTGCGGTGAGAGGCCGCTGGGTGCGCCGCCGTGCGGTGGGCCGGGAGTAAGAGCTGCGGGCGGTGTGGCGGCGTGGTCGGCTGGGGCGTGAGCGGATGTCGATAAGAGTGGATGCCCTGCGGGAGCGCCTGGTTCGGCTAAGTGCTTAGAAGGTGAAGATGGAGCCTTCGTTTCGGCCGGCGTTTTCGACTCAGTGAGCCCGTACGGTGGCAGTGCGCCTTTTGGCCTCGGTGCGGGCTCCGGCTGACCGCCTTTCGGCGGATCGTTCCGCGGCGGCGCGGGGTTGGGCAGACGACCCGGTGTGGGCAGACGAAGCCCCTTTGGGGTCTCGGCGACGTCCGCTGCGACGTGGCCGAATTTAGAGAGTTTCGATAGCGCGCCGCCTGGGAGTAACAGTGTGCCGAGATCGAATGCGGATTCGCCCGCGGCTTTGAGCGGGTTCGTCGCCCATTCATCCCAGTGAACGACGTCTTTGCCGAGTTCCTTCCACGACTCCTCGAGTTTTTGCTCGCCGTCTAATCCGGTGAGTGATTCGAAATTTTGGATAGCGCCGGACAGAGAGTGCGAGAAGCCTTTTGGGTCGAGAAAGGCTCGCACGGGATTGAGGTTCCAAAAACCCTTGACGGTGCTTTCCGCTTCCGAAAGTACCCCGCTGCAGATCTGCCCGAGATGGTCCAATGCCCGGCCGACCTCGGTGGCGTGCAGGAAATGGTCCCACTCCTTCTCGGCGTAGCGGGTCATGATGCCGAGGATCGTCTTCGCTTCGGTGAGTGCAGTCGCGACCTGTTGGCGCAGCGCATCGACTTCCGCGGTGAACTGATTAATGATGATGCGAATGTCGTTGGCGATCTTCTTGATTTCGTCTTCGTCCTCGTCGGTGAGGAATTCCCAGACCTCTTTGATCCCGGTCAGCGGATTGCAGATGCGTGACAGCAGATCGATGATCGCCGCGTGAACCGTGTCGATCTTGGTCGCATAGGACGTGAGGTGCGTCGCGATGGTCGCGCACTGCTGCAGGATTCCGGCTGCGCAACGATGGGTCTCGTTGAACGCGGCGGTGATCGCCGGGCCTTCCGGGATCTGTTGAGCGCCAATGCTGCTCATCGGTCCGACGGCGCCGGTTATCTCGCTGACCTCGAAGTTGGTGCCGGCAATGGTCCACGCCGCCGCTGCTCCACGCAGCTTCGCTGAATTACCGGTGGGCCAGATCATCCCGATGTATTTGGAGACCCAGCCCCAGCCTGCCGGTGGCCCGGTGCCGTGGTCGACAGACGACGGTGTCGAGCCGGCTGAGATCGCTCCGGTTGGATGCGGGCCCGGGAGGGGATTGCCGTGTCCGGAGATATTTGAGTTCGCTTCGGCGATGGAGTAGTTGTGCGCGGATACGCGTACGCCATCGCCCAAGCGGCACAACCCATTGCGGGTGGTAGCCATCGCCTCGATCAGTTTGGATGCCGAATTGTCGTAGCTGTGGCCGAAGGCCGCACCGGCTGGGTCGTCTCCGGACATCGCGTGACACCCGGCGAGCGCGGTGGTCAGTGTTGAGACGGTGGTCCCTAAGCCCTCGCCGACCGAAATGACCGCGGCGCCAGCGTTATCCAGCGCCACCGGATCGACGGTGAGCGGTGCCATCAGCTTCTTACGGGTCCTACCCGAAACGTGTCGCGCCCGTCCACGATCGCAAAGCTAACGAGGTCATGAAGTTCGCACAATTCACCCTGAGTCTGTCGAGGCAGTCGCGGAGTTGGCGGCGCGCAAACAGCCAGCTACGCGCGCGGAGGAGAGAATCGGCCAGGCGAATGGACTGTGATGGGTTCCCGCAGTAAAGCGGCACCTACTTGTTCGCCGACCGCCTGTTTAAGTTCCAGCAAGTCGGCTGGAAGCCCAGGCGCCGCACCGGTCTCGGCGAGAAGCACCACGTCGTTATCGATCCCACTAACTGCCACGGAGCCGACGGGAGCTAGCAGCGTGGCAGGTAGCAGAGCGACTTCCAAGTTGTCAGGATGTCGGGAGAGCGGCCCGATGAACCGACCGGTGACGCTGACAATGGTTTCGTCGAACAGCCTGACGTAGCTCACGGGGTTCGTGGTAGTCGCGGCGGCGTGACCTCAATGTCTAGTCTTGAGCCCCTCGTCAGGATCCGGCGGTTGTACATCAAGGCCGGTAAGGTTCTGGAAGGCCGCGCGAGTCGACTCTGGATCAGACGTGCTGTACATGTCCACGTGCGGCTCCGAAAACGAAGCGGCGCGTAAACCGACCTCTTGACCTGACCGCAAGCGCAACACGATAATCCGCGACTGCGGACTGCTCGACTCGCCGCCCGAGAAACTCCGATAAAGACGGGCCTGCACATCCATCGGATACGCCAATAGCCGACCGATCACTGGCGCATCCTGTAATACCTGCCATACGTCGATCGGGAGCGACCTGAACGGCGGCTCAGGCCACGGCCGACGTTCGTCGAGCTCGCGCAACAAACGGTTGAGCAGGTCGCGGACGGCGCCTTCGTCCTGATCGTCATCGAGCCGGACACTTTCGCTGGACTGCAGCGCGTCGATCGCCGCCTGATAGTAGGTCTCGACGGGATCCCTAAAATACCGCTGTCGAATCAGCTCATCCGCAAGACGGCTTAGCAGCGAATCATCGACAGGTGCTCGAAGATCGGTTCCATAAGTTATTTGATTGATGTACTCCCGCCATTGCGGCGCGGTCCGACTCGATGTCATGGTGCTCAGAACCCACTTCCGAAAATTACTCGGCTGACGTCGATCCCCTGTTCACTGAGCATATCGCGCACCTGAGATAACTGTTCCTCGGTGGGGAGGTAGTGGCCACTTTTGCGGGTGATCAACACAGGTAAACCATCGCGCACCTCGAGCTCGCCAGCTCCCGCCACAGGTTTGCCACCGAGAAAGCTCGAGTGATGCAGTCGGCCGACGTCTTGTTCGACCGATGCGTATAAGTTGCCGTGCTCGTCCATCACAAACATCGCTCGCCCTTGTCCTGACCAGTGGGTAGCTGCTTGTTGCGTGTCGAAGGGCATCCCGTCTGCTGCCCGATGCAGCAAGCCGTCCCGGGCGAAGAGTCGACTCTCCTCGAGCTCCCCTGGAGACATGTAGTGCACTGTCTTTGGCGCGAACAATCGACCTGGATTATTTGGATCGTTCTCGCCCTCGTATTTGTCTAACAGCTCCTTCGTCGGAAGTGGTTCGTCGCGATGCAGCGGCGGGGGCGGGTCATCCGGCCCGTCGGGGTCCGGCGGGCCGCCGTCGCTGTGGGGTCCGTCATGGTCGTCGCCGCCGTGAGGCCTATCGGAGTTGGGCGCCCCATCTCCAGCATGCGGAGCGCCCGGATGGTCGCCTGCGTGGTGCGATCCTCCTTCACCGGGATGTCCGCCGTGTCCGACGAGTTCGTGTGAACCGGCGTGGGCCGCTGCTGTCGGTTCCCCGCCGACCGCGACTTCGCTTAGCAGGGCTTCCGTGGTCGGCGGGTGGAAATTACGGCCGGCTTCTATCGCCGCGTCCGGCGGGGCCGTTGGCGGCACCGAGTTGTTGTTATGGACGAGCGGGCGGGAGTTGGCTTCCGGCGGCGCAGAATGGGCAGTCGGCGTTGTCTCAGTCTGCCCGGGGTGGCTGGGCGCTGGGTCGTGGGCAATCGGCCGTTCGGCGGGTGGAATTGGTTCGCGGGGCGAGTGTTGAGTGGCTTGCGCTGGTTCGCGAGGTGTCGCATCAGTCGGTGCGGGGGAACGCTCTGCGGGCGCGGGTCCAGCCGGGGCGTGTCCCGGCGTCGGCGGCCTCGACTCGGTGGGACCGTGCGGTGTCGGACCATCGGCGGGAGCGGAAGCCGGCTTGGTCGCGCCTGGCGCGGCCGGTGTGTCCTTTGGTGGTGGCGGGCGGTCGAGGGGCGGAGTGGACGGGCGCGGCTCCGCGTTGGGGGCGTGCGGCTTTGGCGCGTCTTCGAGCGCTCTAGTCGCGGCGGATTCCGCGCGACTGGCCGCGGACGCGGCCTCAGCCGTATCGGCAGCGGCACGACCTCCCTTGGCTGCCGCAGCCGCTTCGCCGCCGCCCGGAATGAGCAGGGTTGCCAGATCGAATGTGCTTTTACCGGCCGCCTCGGCGGGGTTGGTCTTCCACTCGTCCCAATGGACGGCGTTCTTCCCTAGGTCCTTCCATGACTGCGCGACGCTCGGTGCGTGATCGTCGCCAAGGCCGACGAGCGGAGCCATCCCGTGGACTAGCTCTTGCCATGATTGGTAAGAGCCTTGCGGGTCGATTTGAGCTCGCATCGGGCCGTAGGTCCAACCGTCTTTGAGCAGGCCGCCAACTGATTCGGCGATCCCTTTTCCGTACTGGCCTACCTGGTTGAGCGCCCTGCCCACATCGGTGTGGTGCAGGAACTGGTCCCACTCCTTGTCCGCGTAGCGGCTCATAGTGCCCAGGATCGTGCTTGCCTCGGTGACAGCTATAGCGATCTGATGGCTCAGCGCCTGAACCTCTGCGGTGAACTGGTCGACGATTGTGCGAATGTCGCGGGCGATCTTCTTGATCTCGTCTTCGTCTTGATCAGTGAGAAATTCCCAGACCTCTTTGATCCCGGTCAGCGGGTCGCAGATCCGCGATAGTAGATCCAGGATCGCCGCATGGACCGAGTCGATTCGTGCTGCCATGGAGTTGAGTTGAATGGCAATAGTGTTGCACTGCTGCAGGATTGCGGCGGCGCTGCGATTGGCATCGGCGAATGCCGCTCCGATCGCCGATCCTTCGGGGATCTGCTGGGCGCCGATTGTCGACATGGGCCCGGCGGCGCCCGTTATCTCGCTGACCTCGAAACCCGTGCCGGCGCTTATCCACGCGGCGGCAGCAGCCCGTAGTTTGGCTGAATCGCCACTGGGCCAGATCATTCCGATGTACTTGGACACCCAGCCCCAGCCGGCCGGAGCACCGACGCCGCTGCCGACTGCGGACGGCACTGATTGCGCCGAAATGGAACCGGTTGGGTGTGGACCGGGAGGCGGCTGACCGTGTCCGGAGATATTCGACATGGCCTCGGCTGTTGAATAGTTGTGGGCCGACATTCGCACACCGTCTCCCAAGCGACACAACCCATTTCGGGTCGTCGACATCGCCTCGAGCAGTTTCGACGCTGCGGAGTTGTAGCTGTTCCCGAATTCGGCACCCGCTGGATCGTCGCCAGCCATTCCGTTGCATCCAGTCAGCTCAGTCGTCAACGTCGACATGACGGCCCCCAGGCCCTCGCCCGTTGAGATTACGGTCGACCCGGCGCCGTCTAATGCCTCTGGATCGACCGCGAGTGGCGCCACAGGATTACGACCACATGCTGGTATTCGCGTTCATCGCGCCGGTGTAATTGTGATGGGCTGCGGCGCCCGCAGCCGTCAGTCGGGCCAAAGCCTCTCGCATGTTTGCCTCACCGCGCGCCCAGTGTCGGTGCGCCTCGGCATGAGCTGCGGCCGCCTCGCCCGACCACGTGCCGTGCAGATGTGTTACCAGTGAATCGATTTCAGCAACCACGCTTTCGGCGTAGCGGACAAAATCGCCCATTCTCCTGGCCGCGTCTTCCAAGGCGGCGGGATCGACGCTGAAGGCGTCAGCCACGGTAGATGCCTTCCGCCGTCTGCTGAGCCGCTGCATCCTGCGCTTCGAATTGACTTCCCGCAATGCCAACAGCTTTCGCCAAAGTTGTTAGTCCCAACTGCACTTCTGCGGCGCCGTTGTGCCAGAGATTCCAGGCATCGCCGTACGCGCTACCTGATCCCCCTTGCCAGCCGGAGAGCATTTCGCGGACTTGACCATCGAGATCGGCGAGCTTGGCGTGCAAATCCCTGGACGCGCTCGCCAACGCCTGTGAGGCCGTCTGCATTACCTCGGGTTGGACCCGCAGGGCGTCGCGATCGGCCATATCCGAAACCTAACGACCTGCTGCGCCCGACACAATTCACCGTTGACTATCGGCCGTTGCGGTCGACCTCGTCGGCGTCGTCGTCGAGTTTGCTATCCGGGGGCAGGATGCGACGGCTGGCGATCGGTTTGCCGGCGACTCGTCTAACCACTTCCGGCGCGTTCGGTGGAGTAGTGATGCGCCCCTGGACGGGGGCGCCGTTTTTCACCGTCGGCGGGACGACGCGCTTGGTCTCGGCTTTGCTGTCGCCCCCACTGGCGGCACCGCCTGCGGCGCCGGGCGGCATCATCGGCATGCCGCCGCCCATTTGCCCACGGGCACCGGCTCCTTCGGTGTTAGGTGGCGACGTAACGGGTGCCTGCTGCGAGGACATCGGAACAGTGCCGGCTGTCGGAGTCGGTGGCGGCCCGAGGTTTCCGGCCGGGGTGGTGGCGCCGGCCAGCCCTGCACCCGCTCCGCCAGCGCCCATCGCCGCGCCGCCGGCGCCGAGCGCGTCGCCCAGCGCACCGGCAGGCAACGACGCGGCACCGACGCCTTGTCCGGCTTTACCCAAGGTGCTGGTCAGCTGGGAACTGATTTGCGAGACCTGCTGCAGGACCTGGTTGAGCGGCTGAGACAACCCTTGGAACAGTCCGGTGAAGGTTTGCACCGCCTGCTGGGGTAGCTGCTGAACAGTGCCCAACATTTGTTCCATCATTTTGCTTGAATCTTGTTCGCCCGCAGGGAATTTGGCCATGGCCTCGCCGGTCTTCTGGCCGCGCTGCTCGAACCCGGCATGGCCCGCGGCTGTATCGGTCGGGTCGCCAGAGTTTCCCGCCATCCCGAGGCCTGCGAGGAGCATGTCGATTTCCGAAATCGCCCCGGGTGGCATGTCGGCCGGGATGGGTGGTGGCGGCATGTTGTGCTGCAGGGCCTGCGCGAGTTGCTCGACGTAGATGCGGAGTTCGTCACCGCCCGCCATCGCGATCTCCTGCCATGTAGGGATGCCTGCTGTGGTCGCGGTTCTCATCACCGCGCTACTGGATCGCCCGTCTTGCCTGACGGCGCATTCGGCAATGATATCGCCGATTAACCATGCCGCTATTCACTTCATCGTGACCTCTGTGAGGCGGTAGGCGCTTCGCCGGAAAGTTGAATACCGGAAACGTCGATCAGCGATACCATCGCTTTCATGTCGGAACCGCCTCCCACCGGGTATCGATCGGCGCCGGGACCCGTCGGGTTTCCCCCTGGGCCACCACCGACGGGTCCGTGGGGGCCGCCGGGCCCGGTTCCGCTGAACAGGCCCGCGCGGTGGCCGTTGTTCGTGATGCTCCTGATCACCCTGGTCGCCGTCGGGGCGGCAGTCGCGGCCTGGTTGCGGCCGATCCCGCGCGACACGTCAGCGACTCCGCCGAAGCCTACGTACAGCGAGCAAGAAATAGCCGAAGCAAAGTCGAAAGTATGTGCGGCCTACGAGAAAGTCCATCACGCGAGTGTCACGAACTCGGGGCGAACAGGTGGCAACGACCCGACCGCTCAACTGGCTGTGGCTATAAACGAGCGGCAGATATACGAAGCAGGTAGCGCATACCTGTTCACCACACTCGCTAATGAACCAGCAACCCCATCTGACCTAGCCGCGGCGACGCGAAAACTTGCTGACGTGTTCCAAGTGCTTACACTTGACAATCTCGCGTCCGATACGGCAGTGCCCGAGCAGGATGCCGCGAATGGGACTGCGCTGGCTATCCAAGGGCTGTGCAAATGATGCTGGCGAGCGAGGGTCCTCCAGGCGAGTGGTCGACTTTGATCGTCGGGCATCAATGGCCTAGCGATGTGACCATTGCAGGTCTTAATGCGTGGGTTCAGAACCGAGGCCAAATCGCCGAAGCTCACCACAATATTGCAGATTTGCTTAATGCCGCGAAAACCGGACCGCTCGCCATGCAAGAGGGCAAAACCGCGGACCACTTAGTTCAACTGTTCGACGACGGTGAGCAGCTCGCGCGGGATGTTGCACGGAAGAATGGTGTGAAAAAGGACTCGTATTCATCGGCGCTCAGCAGCGTACACAACCTCAGGGAGAATTTAACTGACATAGCGGACCGCTACAACCAGGAAATTAAGCAAATCTTGCAATCCAAAGAGCCTGTTGTTGTGAAGATGCCTCACATTCTGGAAGCGATCGGCCGAGGACAACAAGAAGCTAACCTCGCCGCCGCCAGCTGCGGCGGCGACATAGGCGATGCAGGCCAGCGAATTCTGGACCAGGAGGCTGCCGGGCAGTCATTTCGCCAATTCGCCAGTTCCAACGGCATTGACATGGGTCAACTATTCCGATCGCGCGGAACCGGAGGCATAGAACCCACTGTTAAAGACATGCTTAGCAGCCAGGATCTGTCGGGCGTTGGCGGTAGTAGTGCGGTGCCAGGGGTGAATCCGGCGGTGTCTGGTTTATCGGGTGCAGCGACGGGTGGTCTGTCGGGCGGAGCCGCTGGTGTTGGAGCGGCTGCTGGTGGCGCGGTGCCGGGCGTGAATCCGGCCGTAGCGGGTTTGCCGGGTGGCGGCGCCGTTAGTGGTGGTTCAGTGCCTGCGGTGGTCAACCCGTCGGTGGGAGCGGGTGGAAGTGCTGGCGTGCCCACGGGGGTCAATCCCGCAGCGCCTGGAGTGTCGGGCGGGGCAGCTAGTGGTGGAGGTGTTGCTGCGGGCGCCAATTCGTCGTCGGGAGGGTCGCTTACGCGATCAGTGGGATACCAAACGACCACCCCCGGGCTCACGCCCCCACCATCGCCACCTGGCGCGCCGGCGCCCCCCGCTCCACCGGGAGCATCCCCTACCAACGTGCCCGGCGCGGAACCAGTCGCGCATGGCAACAGCGTAAACCCAGTGGCCGCACTCGCTCCGGATCCAAAGCCGGTAGCGCAAAATGTTGGGTACAACCCTGCGCCACCGCCAATATCACCCCATGCTGAGCCCGTAGTGCAAGGTTCCGGACCTAATTCGATGCCGGTGGCCCCCTCACCCGCGGCGCCGCAAGCCGCACCGGCGCCGATGTTCAGCCAGGGGTTTTCCAACTTTGGTGGAGGATCGCCCTCGGGCTCACCTGGAATGCCTTTCAACGGAGGCGGGTTCCAGGGCGGGCCGCCGCCCAGCTTCGGCTCGGGTGAGTGGACGCACCACGCTGACATGGGGCTAGGGCCGGGGGCTAACGCGGTCGCGCCAGCGGCTGCCACTACACCACCGGTCGCGTCGACGCCGGTATCGCCGACTACTGCGCCGACAGCCGGTGCGGGCGATTGGCATTCGCCGATTCCCAGCGAGCAGCCATCCACGCCGCAAGCGTCGTCATCGTCCTACAGTTCTCAGTCCGCGTCGCCGATGATGAATTCGGCGTCGACGACAAATACGGGTTATGCGCCGTCCACGACGGCGCCTCCGTCAACCTCCTACGCGGGGGGCGCGTTGCCTTCCTATGGCTCGGATTTGCGGCCCGCAGCAGCGTCGGCACCCGCCGGTTCGCCGAGCCCTCCTCCAGCGCCCAACCCGACACCGCCGCCGGCCTCGCCCGCGACCAGCCCTGCTGCTGGCTCAGGGACCGTCTCTCAAGGTGCGTCAGCGGCTCGTCCCGTGCCCTCGCAGCTGACCCAGCCGCCTGCGCCCATTGGATTTGCGGGCAAAGCGGTCATGGCAGGCGCCGGCGGGGCTGTCGCAGGTGCGGTTTCGGCTGATGCAACAGAACGAAATCGGTTGCAGCGCATCGTTGATGCGGTTGCTCGCCAGGAGCCGCGCCTTGCATGGGCTGCGGGAGATCGCCCTGACGATACGACGGTGCTCGTCGCTGATCTGGCGGGCGGCTGGATCCCACCCGGTATCGACATTCCTTCCGCGGTCACGCTGTTGGAGCCAGGCCGTCGGCGCGGTGACCTCGAAGTGCTGCTTGGTGAAGTGAAATTGGCGGTCACCCACACACCAGACCGCTATGTTCCTGAAGCAAATGAGCCGGTGCCCACCTCGCCGCGTCCCCGGCACGCGCCGGAGATCGAGGAACTTGGCTGGGAACTCGGCAGCGCGACACTATTCCGCGACGGACTCCCCCGAATGGCGCACACTCTCGCGAAGGCGGCGTCGTCTGGTACCGGAGTGGATGGTCCTGAAGTCGAAAAATTGCGCCAATATCTCGATGACATTGGTGAGCGTGTGGTCGCCGCTTATCCCGACGAAGTGGACCCCAAAGACCTGGGCAATTGGCAACTTCTGGCGGCTATCGAAGCATTGGTACGCGGCAACAGGAGTGACGCTAATTATCACTTGGCTTGGTTTCAAGCATGTATGACGAGCGTCAGTGGGCAGCAGCGATGACGAACCAAAAACGGGTTCTTCGCTAGCGTCGTCCTTGCATCGCAATGAGGTAGCCGGTGATCTCGTCTATGTGGTCAGATCCGGACCGACCTCCAAGCGGAGAACTTCAGCCGGTCGTTGGCGTTAGCATCCGGCGCATGTCGAATACTCCTGCACCCGGATTCCCTCCCCACCCGCAAGGCCCGCAGATGCCTTGGCCGCCAGCGCAACCGCCGCACGACCCCGCCCGATGGCAAGTCGCTGTTATGTTTGTCATCACTCTCGTCGCTGTCGGCGCGGCGGTTGCCGCGTGGCTGAGGCCGGTGCAGGACAGAGATGCGGTTGCTCCATTAACGCCCACATTTAGCAGCCAGCAGGTCTTCGATGCCCAGTCGAGAGTGTGCGCCGCATACGCGAAAATTCACCATGCCGTCGACACCAATGCGTCGAGAACCGGTGGCAACGACCCAACTGCACAACTCGCAGTTGCGGTGAACATGCGGCAGGTTTACGTAGTCGGTAGCGCGCATTTATTTACCGCATTGGCCGACGAGCCCGCCACAGCAACGGATCTTGCGGCGGCCACACGCAAGATTGCCGGAATGTTCCAAGACCTAGCACTGGAGGGCCTCGCTTCCGACGACACTGCGCCAACGCTCGCGGCGATTAATCAAACAGGCGCAATGATCGAACGCCAGTGCAAATGAACTCAACTGACACACTGGATCTCATGACCCGCCGTCACGTCCAGCTGCTGACCCGCGCGGGCTGCACGATCTGCGACGGCGTCCACGCGCAGCTGAAGCCACTGGCCGAAGAGCTCGACTTCGATCTGACAAAAACCGACGTCGACGCCGAAGCCACCAGAGGCGACACCGCCCTGCGAGCCGAATTCGGCGACCGGCTGCCCGTCGTCCTGCTCGACGGCCGCGAGCACAGCTACTGGGAGCTCGACGAGCCTCGCCTGCGCCGGGACCTGGCCAAGAGTTAAACACCACACAAATTTGGTGGCCCATCAGGTAACCGTCTACGGTGGACAGCAGTCAATTCACCGGTGTTAGCAAGGGAGCAGGCCAGGTGATTCAGCCGTGAGCGTCCTGCTTTTCGGTGTCTCGCACCGCAGCGCACCGGTCTCCGTCTTGGAGCAGCTCAGCACCGACGAATCCGAGCAAGTCAAACTCGTCGACCGGGTCATGCAGTCGCCGCTGGTAACCGAGGCCATGGTGCTCTCCACGTGCAACCGCGTCGAGGTCTACGCCGTCGTCGACGCCTTCCACGGCGGCCTGTCGGCCATTGGCCAGGTGCTCGCCGACCAATCCGGCATGACGGTGCCTGAACTCACCAAATACGCCTACGTCCGCTACAGCGAGGCGGCCGTCGAGCATTTCTTCGCCGTCGCCAGCGGCCTGGACTCAGCCGTCATCGGCGAGCAGCAGGTGCTGGGCCAGGTCCGTCGCGCCTACGCCGCCGCCGAGGCCAACCGCACCGTTGGCCGCACCCTGCATGAGCTGGCCCAGCGCGCGCTGGCGGTCGGCAAGCGGGTGCACTCCGAAACCGGCATCGACGCCGCGGGCGCATCCGTCGTCTCCGTCGCGCTCGGCATGGCTGAGGCAAAGCTCGAGGGCCTGCAGGGCAAGACGGCCGTCGTCGTCGGGGCCGGAGCGATGGGCGCGCTGTCGGTCGGCCACCTGACCCGCGCCGGCATCGACAACGTCTACGTCGTCAACCGGTCGCTGCCCCGCGCGCAGCGGCTGGCCCGGAAGATCCGCGACTCCGGCACCTCGGCTGAGGCATTGAGCCTGGACAACCTGTCCACCGCGCTAGCCGAAGCCCACGTCGTCGTCAGCTGCACCGGCGCAGTGCGCCCGGTGGTGTCGCTGGCCGACGTGCACAACGCGCTGACCGCCGGACGCCGCGAGGACACCCCGCTGGTGATCTGCGACCTGGGCATGCCGCGCGACGTCGACCCGGCAGTCTCGGGGCTGCCCGGCGTCTGGGTGGTCGACATGGACCGCATCCAGCGCGAACCCTCCGCCAGAGCTGCCGCGGCCGACGCCGATGCCGCCCGCCACATGGTCGCCGCCGAGGTCGCCACCTACCTGGCCGGCCAGCGGATGGCCGAGGTCACCCCGACCGTCACCGCGCTGCGCCAGCGCGCCGCCGACGTCGTCGAGGCCGAACTCCTGCGCCTGGAGAACCGGCTCCCGGGTCTCGAAGCTGCCCAAAAAGACGAGGTCGCCCGCACCGTGCGCCGCGTCGTCGACAAGCTGCTGCACGCACCCACCGTGCGCATCAAGCAACTGGCCAGGGCGCCCGGCGGCGACGCCTACGCCGAAGCGCTGAGAGAGCTGTTCGAGCTCGACCAGACCGCGGTCGACGCCGTCGCTACCGCGGGCGAATTGCCCTCTGTCCCAACAGATTCTGCAGAGTAGCCGCTTGGCCGACGTGATCCGGATAGGTACCCGTGGCAGCGTGCTGGCCACCACCCAGGCCGGCATCATTCGAGATGCCCTGCTGGCCAAGGGTCATCAGGCCGAATTGGTGATCGTCAGCACTGCAGGGGACCAGTCCCAGGAGCCGATCGCCGACATCGGTGTCGGTGTATTCACCGCCGCGCTAAGGGAAGCCATCGACGACGGACAGGTCGACATGGCAGTGCATTCCTACAAGGACCTGCCGACCGCCCACGATGCGCGGTTCGTGATCGCCGCCATCCCGCCCCGCGAGGATGCCCGGGACGCGCTGGTGGCCCGCGACGGGTTGGTGCTGGGAGAGCTGCCGAACGGCGCAGTTGTGGGCACATCGTCCCCGCGACGGGCCGCGCAGCTTAGAGCACTGGGTCTCGGTTTGGAAATTCGCCCCCTACGAGGCAACCTAGACACCAGGTTGAACAGGGTAAGCAATGGCGATTTGGACGCGATCGTGGTTGCCCGGGCGGGTCTAACCCGGCTGGGACGTCTCGACGCCGTCACCGAGACGCTGGAGCCGGTACAGATGTTGCCGGCGCCGGCTCAAGGAGCCCTCGCCATCGAGTGCCGCTCCGGGGATTCCCGGCTCGCGACACTGCTGGCGGAGCTGGACGACGCGGACTCCCGCGCGGCCGTCACCGCCGAGCGTGCCCTGCTCGCCGAACTGGAGGCGGGTTGTTCCGCGCCGGTGGGGGCGATCGCGGAAGTGGTCGAGTCCATCGACGAGGAGGGCCACATCTTCAACGAGCTGTCGCTGCGCAGCTGTGTGGCGGCGCTAGACGGATCTGATGTGATCCGCGCGTCCGGGATCGGCAGTCCGGATCGGGCACGAGAGCTCGGGCTCTCGGTGGCCGCCGAGCTGTTCGACTTGGGTGCACGGGAAGTCATGTCGAGTGCGCGTTAAGGCAAGCGCGCCAACAAAATAAGTAGGTAGGAGCGACGATGACGACGCGAGGGCGCAAGCCGAGGCCGGGCCGCATCATGTTCGTGGGGGCGGGTCCTGGCGACCCGGCTCTGCTGACGATGCGGGCCGCAACGGTACTGGCCAATGCCCCCCTGGTGTTCATTGATCCCGACGTGCCCGAGCCAGTTTTGGCGCTGATCGGCAAGGACTTGCCGCCAGTCTCGGGGCCCGCGCAGGCTGCGCCGTCGGACAACGGAACCAGCGAGGGTGCCGACACCGACAAACAACCTGCCGCGGTGATGTCGGTGGGACCCGACATCCGGCCCGCTTTGGGCGATCCCACCGAGGTGGCCAAGACGCTGGTCGCCGAGGCCCGCACCGGCGCCGACGTGGTCCGGCTGGTGTCCGGCGATCCGCTGTCGCTGGACTCGGTGATCACCGAGGTGAACTCCGTGGCCCGCAGCCACCTGCACTTCGAGATCGTGCCGGGCCTGGCCGCCAGCGACGCGGTGCCGACCTACGCCGGTCTGCCGCTGGGCTCGTCGCACACCGTTGCCGACGTCCGCGGTGACGTGGACTGGGGAGCCCTGGCCGCCGGACCGGGTCCGCTGATCCTGCAGGCCACGTCGTCACATGTCGCCGACGCGGCGCGCACGCTGATCGAGTACGGCCTGGCCGACACCACCCCCTGCGTGGTGACGTCGTCAGGCACCACCTGCGCGCAGCGTTCGGTGGAGTCGACGCTGGGCGGGCTGACCGATTCGACGCTGCTGCTCGGCGCCGACGCGGCAGCACCGTCGCCGGTGATCGTGACCATCGGCAAGACGGTCGCCAACCGGGCCAAGCTGAACTGGTGGGAAAGTCGCGCCCTCTACGGCTGGACGGTGCTGGTGCCGCGCACCAAGGACCAGGCCGGTGAGATGAGCGACCGGCTGACCGCGCACGGCGCACTGCCGATCGAGGTGCCGACCATCGCCGTCGAGCCGCCGCGCAGCCCCGCGCAGATGGAGCGCGCGGTCAAGGGTCTGGTCGACGGCCGCTACCAGTGGGTGGTGTTCACCTCCACCAACGCGGTACGCGCGGTGTGGGAGAAGTTCGGCGAGTTCGGTCTCGACGCCCGCGCATTCTCCGGTGTGAAGATCGCCTGCGTCGGCGAGTCGACGGCGGACCGGGTCCGCGCGTTCGGGATCAGCCCCGAACTGGTGCCCTCCGGCGAGCAGTCATCACTGGGTCTGCTGGACGAATTCCCGGACTACGACAGCATTTTCGACCCGGTGAACCGGGTGCTGCTGCCGCGTGCCGACATCGCCACCGAGACGCTGGCCGAGGGTCTGCGCGAACGCGGCTGGGAGATCGAAGACGTCACCGCCTACCGGACCGTGCGGGCTGCCCCGCCGCCGGCGGCCACCCGCGAAATGATCAAGACCGGTGGTTTCGACGCGGTGTGCTTCACCTCCAGCTCGACGGTGCGCAACCTGGTCGGCATCGCCGGCAAGCCGCACGCGCGCACCATCGTCGCCTGCATCGGCCCGAAAACCGCCGAGACCGCAGCCGAATTCGGCCTGCGCGTCGACGTGCAACCCGAAACCGCGGCGGTCGGTCCGCTGATCGAGGCGTTGGCCGAGCACGCGGCCCGGCTGCGTGCCGAGGGTGCGCTGCCGCCGCCGCGTAAGAAGAGCCGCAGGCGATGACTTCTCGCGCGTTGACCCTGCGTCAGTGGCGCAGAAGTTCGAGTAGCGGCCGCCCTCGACGCAGAGTCAACGTGGGCGAATGAGCCCCTACCCCCGGCAGCGGCCGCGTCGACTCCGGTCGACTCCGGCGCTGCGCCGGTTGGTGGCGCAAACATCGCTGGAGCCAAGGCATTTGGTGTTGCCGATGTTCGTTGCCGACGGCATCGACGAGCCGGCACCGATCTCCTCAATGCCGGGCGTCGTGCAACACACCCGCGACTCGTTGCGTTCCGCCGCTGCCGAGGCGGTGAGCGCCGGAGTGGGCGGGCTGATGCTGTTCGGCGTGCCGCGCGCCGAGGACAAGGACGCCGCCGGGTCGGCGGGTTCGGATCCCGACGGCATCCTCAACGTCGCGCTGCGCGACCTGACCAAGGACCTCGGCGACTCGACCGTGCTGATGGCCGACACCTGCCTGGACGAATTCACCGATCATGGCCACTGCGGCGTGCTCGACGAACGCGGCCGGGTCGACAACGACATGACGCTGAAGCGGTATGTGGAACTGGCTGTCGCGCAGGCTGAGTCGGGCGCACACGTGGTCGGCCCGAGCGGCATGATGGACGGCCAGGTGGCGGCCATTCGCGACGGCCTGGACGCCGCCGGCCACACCGACGTGATCATCCTGGCCTACGCGGCCAAGTTCGCGTCGGCGTTCTACGGCCCGTTCCGGGAAGCGGTGAGCTCCAGCCTGATTGGCGACCGGCGCACCTATCAGCAGGAGCCGGGCAACGCCCGCGAGGCGTTGCATGAAGTGCGTCTCGACCTCGCCGAGGGCGCCGACATCGTGATGGTGAAGCCGGCGATGAGCTACCTCGACCTCGTCAAGGCAGCCGCGGAGATCTCGCCGGTGCCCGTCGCCGCCTACCAGGTGTCGGGGGAGTACGCGATGATCGCCGCGGCCGCCGCCAACGGCTGGATCAACGAGCGGGTCGCCGCACTGGAGTCGCTGACCAGCATTCGGCGCGCCGGCGCCGACATCGTGTTGACCTACTGGGCCGCCGCCGCGGCCAACTGGTTGTCGTGACGGGTCCCCTCGAGCACTGGCCCCCGACTGGCTCGGAGCCACCCGAGCGGCCGATCGACGTCGACACCGGCTTCTGGCTGTGGCTGGCGGCGCTGCCGCTGATGGTGGTGGGCTACATCGCCGACCTGTTCGGCTCGTCGACGGGTCACGGCGCCACGCCGCTGCTGATCGCATCGGGGTTGTTCACCGGGGCGCTGTGCGCCGTGGTGGTGACGTTCCTGATCCTGATGCGGGCCGGATACCGCTGGGCCCGAACAACTTTGACGGGCGGGGCGATCGCGACCGTGGTCTACGTCGCCATCCGGCTGTTCACCGTCACCTGGCCACCGGTATGGGCCGTCGCCTGCGGCGCGGCCGGCATCACCGGATCGGTGCTGATCGCCGGGGGCATGTTCCTGCTGCACCGCAGCGACTCACACGACTACTTCACCAGGTGAGCGCCGACAATGACCCAGATAATTCGAACCCTGGTCCGGCAGGGATGATGGATGACGTGACTGCCGGGACTGACACCAAAGCATCGCCGCTCTTCCGCGAGGTCGGCGCCACCTGGTACTGGCTGCTTGCCGGCCCGATTGCCGCCGGGATCATGCTGTGGATCGAGAAGTCCAACGGCGCGGGTTGGCAGATCTCCATTCCGGCGTTCTTCCTGGTGGTGATGTCGGCTTTCATTGCGCTGCAAGTCAAAGCGGCCCGCATTCACACCTCGGTCGTGCTGACCCCGCATACCCTGCGCCAGGGCACCGAGACGATCAAAATAGCCGAGATCCTCAAGGTGTACCCCGAACCCGACAACCCGCTGGCCGCGAAGAAAGACGTCGAGCGCTGGCAGTCCGCCCGCGCGCTCGGCGAGCTGGTCGGGGTGCCCAAGGGCCGCACCGGAATCGGACTGCGGCTCACCGGCGGCCGCACCGCCCAGGCGTGGGCGCGCCGGCACCGTCATCTGCGCAACCTGCTGACCCCGCTGGTCGAAGAGCGCGTCGGACCCAACGAGCCCCCCGACGACGACGACAAGAATTCACGTTGGTGATGGCCCGTTCGCGCGCTGTCGTCGAACTGCTGGTGGCCCTCGCCGCGGCGGTCGGCTGCGCGACGGCCTGGTCGGCGGTGCGCTCCACGGTGGCCGTCGCACCCGTGCTCAAGGACCACCCGGTGACCATGTCAGTGGTCTATGACCCGTCGATGCTGCTGGTGACCCTGCTGCTCGCGGCGCTGGCCGGCATGCTGGCCGTGGTCGGCATCGCCCGGCTGCGGCGGGCCGGCCGCGCCGCGCCATGACCACCACCGATCTCGACCTGCGCGGCATGAGCTGCGCGTCCTGCGCTGCCCGCGTCGAAGGGGCGCTGAACCGCCTCGACGGGGTGCGCGCCGCGGTGAACTTCGCGCTCGAACGCGCGCACGTCCAGCACGAGTCCGAGGTGTCGGCCGGCGACTTGATCCGCGCGGTGGAGTCGACGGGCTACCACGCTTCGGTGGTCGTCGATCCGCTCGGGCACTCCGACGAGGCGCCGCGAGATGAGTTGCGGGTGCGCCTCATCGGCTCGACGTTGCTGGCGATTCCGGTGGTGGCCGTGTCGATGGTGATGGCGTGGCAGTTCGACGGCTGGCAGTGGCTGGCGCTGGCGCTGACCACACCCGTGGTGGCCTGGGGCGGCTATCCGTTCCACCGCGCTGCCCTGCTCGGCCTACGGCATCGCACGACGACGATGGACACGTTGGTGTCGCTGGGCACGCTGGCCGCCTACCTTTGGTCGACGGCCCTGGTGCTGCGAGGTTCGGGCCCGCTGTACTTCGAAGTCGCGGCCGCGGTCACGGTGTTCCAGCTGGCCGGTCACTACGCCGAGGCGCGGGCCAAACGTGCGTCCGGGGCGGCGCTGCGCTCGCTATTGAATCTGGGCGCCAAGGACGCCGCGGTGCTGCGTGATGGCGACGAGGTCCGCGTGCCCGTCTCGCAGCTGCAGGTCGGCGATGTGGTGGTGGTGCGACCGGGGGAGCGGGTGGCCGCCGACGGCGTAATCGTCGACGGTGCAACGGCTTTGGACACGTCGGCGATGACCGGTGAGCCGGTTCCCATCGACGTGAACGCCGGCGACACCGTGGTCGGTGGCTCGCTCAACACCTATGGACGGCTGCTGGTGCGCGCCGCGCGAGTCGGCGCCGACACCCAGCTGGCCCGGATGGCCACGCTGGTCAGCGACGCCCAGAACGACAAGGCGCCCGTCCAGCGGACGGCCGACCGGGTCGCGGCGATCTTCGTGCCGGCGGTGCTGTTGATCGCCGCGGCGACCATGGCCGGCTGGTTGCTCGCCGGACAGCCGTCGGCGTCGGCGTTCACCGCCGCCGTCGCGGTGCTGATCATCGCCTGCCCGTGCGCGCTCGGGCTGGCCACCCCGACCGCGATCCTGGTCGGCACCGGCCGCGGCGCACAGCTGGGCATCCTGATCAAAGACCCGAAGCTGCTCGAGACCATCGGACGCGTCGACACCGTCGTCTTCGACAAGACCGGAACCCTGACCACCGGCGCGATGGCGGTGTACGACATCGAGGCCCGGCCCGGCGAAGAGCCCGACGTCGTGCTGGCGAAGGCGGCCGCGATCGAGTCGGCGTCCGAGCATCCGGTGGCCGAGGCGATCGTGGCGGCCGCCCGCGCCCGCGGCCTGCCGGTCGGCGATGGCCCCGACCAGTTCGTCAATGATCCCGGTACCGGTGTCGTCGGCGTGGTCGACGGCGTGGAAGTGGCCGTGTCCCGCGTCGGGTCGCTGGCCGGCGTCGACCTGCTGGCACCGCCGACGGCACGCCAGACGGCGGTGCAGGTGACCTGGGATGGACAGGTCCGCGGCGTGATCACGCTGGCCGATCAGGTCAAGCCCGACAGCGTCGCCGCGATCGCCGACCTGACGGCGATGGGTATCACCGCGATGTTGCTCACCGGCGACAGCCCGGCGGTGGCACGGCATGTCGCCGAGCACGTGGGTATCGCCGCCGACGACGTGATCGCCGGCGTGCTGCCGACCGAAAAGGCCGACGCCATCCAGCTTTTGCAGACCCGAGGCCGGACGGTGGCCATGGTCGGTGATGGGGTCAACGACTCGGTCGCCCTCGCCGTCGCCGACATCGGGATGGCGATGGGCAGCGGCGCCGACGCGGCGATCGACGCCGGCGATCTCACCCTGATGCGCACCGACGTCCGCACCGTGCTGACCGCGCTGCGGCTGTCCGCACGCACGCTGCGGACCATCCGGATGAACCTGTTCTGGGCGTTCGCCTACAACGCGGCAGCCATCCCGCTGGCCGCCTTGGGCCTACTGAACCCGATGATCTCGGGGGCGGCGATGGCCTGCTCGTCGCTGCTGGTCGTAACAAACAGCTTGCGGCTCAAGCGATTTGGAGAACTGTCAAGTCAGGATGACAGCCAGGCCAGTTCGCCCGGCAGCTGCTGACGCCAGTACGCCTCGTCGTGTCCGCCGGGCGCGAACGCGCCGGCGGGCGGGGTGCGCAGCTGGGCGATGAACTGATGCGTGGCCGGCGCGAACCGGTCGTCGTTGCCGCAGTCGATCCGCAGCGGAATCGTGGACAGCGCAGGCAATCCGAAGACGGTGTTGTGCGTCCAGTCGTCGTAGCTGTCGAATGCGCCCAACGTGCTGGCGGTGTAAGACTGGTACAGCGCCGGGCTGATCGCGCAGATCCCGGCGGTGCGCGCCGGACCAAGCCGGGAGCCCAGCAGCATGGCGCCGTAGCCGCCCATCGACCAGCCGATGAAACCCACTCGGGTGATGTCCATGTTCATCGTCGACAGCATCGGGATCAGCTCGTTGAGCACCATCGAGCCGGCGTCTTCGCCGCCGGCCCGCCGATGCCAGTAGCTGTCGCCGCCGTCGACAGCGACCACCGCGAACGGCGGCCGGCCCGCCTTGACCAGATCGTCGAGCACCTGTTCGACGCCGAAGCTCATCACCTGCTTGGCACTGCCGCGCACGCCGTGTAACGCGATCACCGGGCGCAGCGGCGCGATCTGACCGGGCGGCCTGGCGATGATGTAGTTGGTCACGATGCCGCCGCGGGCAGCCGAGACGAACGAGCCGGATACCTTGGTTGGCAACGGAATTTCAGCAGCGACCGGTGGCGCGGGCGGCCCCGCCGGCGACGCGGGATCGAAGGGGCTGGGGTCGGCCGGGACCTGCTCCGGATCGACCAGGGCACCGAACGTCCAGATGCCCGCTGCTCCCGCTACGGCACTGGCACCCAGGCGCAGCGCAGCACGGCGGGAAAGCTCAGGCACGAGCGCAATATTGCCGTCCTGCGCAGCGGTGCCCACCGAGGCACGCCGGATTCGAAGGCAACATGGCGGTCACGTTTTGCCAACGCAAGCATTGCTCTTGGTACAAAGTGCAAAATATGTAACACTGTTCCGCATGACCGAGTTGCGTGAGTCCTCGGCCGCGCAGAGCGCCGATGCGCTACCGCTGGGGCCGCAATCGCTGGTGTGGCGGTACTTCGGCGACAACCGAATGTTCCTGATCGGACCGCGTCCCGCCGTGCTGCAGAACATGCTGGCCGAACTCGGGCAGGGCGTGCTGGATCATTCGGTGTTCTTCAGCGACACGTCCGCGCGCATCAAGCGGTCGCTGCCGCCGATCTTCAAAACCGTCTACGGGTCCGACGACGACAACACCGGCCAGCAGGTCCGCGACTTCCATCACCAGATCAAAGGCGAGATGCCCAGCGGCGACCGGTATCACGCGCTGGACCCCGACACCTACTTCTGGGCGCACGCCACCTTCGTCGAGCAGGTGCTCTACTTCGCCGACACCTTCGTCAAGCGCCTGACCGACGCCGAGAAGGAACAGATCTACCTCGAATCGAAGACCTGGTACCGCCGCTACGGCGTCAGCGAGCGGCCGATGCCGGCGAACTATCAGGAGTTCGAGAAATACTGGGATCACATGATCGAAGGCGTGATGATCGCGCACCCGACCGCGAAATACGGTGTGGGATATGTGACCAAAGGCTTCCCGTGCCCGAAGGGTGTGTCGCCACTGGTGTGGCGGGTGGTGGCTCCGGTGTTCAACCCACTTGCGGCGTTCCTCACCACCGGCGGAATGCCGCCGCGGACCAGGACCCTGCTGGATCTGCCCTGGAGTGATCGCCAGGAACGCCGCTATCAGCGGTTCGCCGCGGCATGGCGGTCGCGGCCGGTGAATCTGCTGTGGGACCATCTGCCGATGCGACTGCGCTACAACGGTTTTGCACGTGGCGGATATGCCCGGGGTTGACGCAGCCACCAACGCGATCCTCGACGCGGCCGTCGTCGAATTCCAGCAGCATGGCTTCCGGCGGGTGGCGCTCGACGACGTGGCCCGCCGCGCCGGCGTCAGCCGCACCACCATTTACCGGCGCTTCGCCAACCGCGACGACCTGGTCGCCGCCGTCATCGACCGCGAAAACGCGATCCTGTTCGCCAACATCGCCCACGAGCTGAAAAGCGGCAGGCCGCAATCGAATTACTACGTCGAGGCGTTCACGCTCTCGATCGTGCGGTTCCGCCAGCACCGGGTGCTGACCCGGATGCTCGCCGACGAGCCTGGTCTGATGCTCGAATTGGCCAACCAGCACTGGGATGCCGCCGTCGAACGGATGGCCGCCGCGTTGCGGGTGATCTTCCCGGACGGGTTCGCTGAGCAAATCGGCGCTGCGGCGGTGGATGAGCTGGCCGACACCATCCTGCGTTACGCAGCGATGCTGTTGTTGTTGCCGGCCCGCCAGAGGATGGTCGACGACGACGACATTCGCGCGTTCGCCACCACCCATTTCCTGCCCAGCCTGCCCGCTGCGCTGCGCGCCGTGCCGGTATGAATCGAGCGCGGCCACGCGCGTAGGTGTTAGCGTCCCGTCATGCCGGAGACCCACGAGATGAGCGGCGCCACATCGCAACTGCAACAGGGCTTGTCGCAGCGTCAGCTGACGATGATCGCCATCGGGGGCATCATCGGTGCCGGGTTTTTCGTCGGGTCGGGCGTCGTGATTGGCAAAGCCGGACCGGCCGCATTCCTGACCTACGCGTTGTGTGGCGTGCTGATCATCCTGGTGATGCGGATGCTCGGCGAAATGGCCACCGCCAATCCCTCGACCGGTTCGTTCGCCGAATACGCGCGCGAAGCGCTGGGTGGTTGGGCGGGGTTCTCGGTCGGCTGGCTGTATTGGTACTACTGGGTGATCGTCGTCGGCTTCGAAGCAGTCGCCGGGGCGAAGGTCATCACCTACTGGTTTCCCGCGCCGCTGTGGTTGCTGTCGCTGATCTTGATGGTATTGATGACGGCGACGAACCTGTTCTCGGTGGCCTCCTACGGCGAGTTCGAATTCTGGTTCGCGGGAATCAAAGTCGCGGCCATCCTGCTCTTTTTGTTGCTCGGCTCGATGTATGCCTTCGGGCTGTGGCCGCACCGACATGCCGACCTTTCCAACCTGCACGCCCACGGCGGGTTCTTGCCCAACGGATGGCACGGCGCCTTCGGTGCCATCGTCGTGGTGATCTTCTCCATGGTCGGCGCCGAGGTCGCGACGATCGCTGCCGCGGAGACCCCCGACCCCGAGCGCGCCGTCCAGCGGGCAACGAACGCGGTGGCGGCTCGCATCGCGATTTTCTTTGTCGGATCGATCTTTCTGCTGACGGTCGTCATGCCGTGGAACTCCGTGCAGCCGGGTTCGTCGCCGTTCGTCGCGGCGTTGAGGCAGATGGGCATCCCGGGTGCCGACCATGTGATGAACGCGGTGGTGCTCACGGCGGTGCTGTCGTGTCTGAACTCCGGCCTCTACACCGCATCCCGGGTGCTGTTCGTGCTCGCCGGGCAACACGAAGCGCCGGCCCGGATGCTCACAGTCAGCCGGCGCGGAGTGCCCTCCCTCGCGATCGTGGGTTCGTCGGTGGTGGGCTTCCTCTGCGTCATCATGGCCGGAGTCGCCCCGAACACGGTGTTTCAGTTTCTGCTCAACTCGTCGGGCGCCATCGTGTTGCTCGTCTACTTGCTGATTGCGTTGTCGCAGATCGTGTTACGACGACAGACACCGCTGGATAAATTGAAAGTCAGGATGTGGTTCTTCCCGGTGTTGTCGATCCTGACGGTGGCCGGGATCGCCGCGGTGCTGGTCCAGATGGCCTTCGACAACACCGCGCGCGTGCAGTTCTGGTTTAGCCTGCTGTCCTGGGTCATCGTCGTCGTGGTCTACTTCGTCACCCGTCGGTGGCGCATACCCGCCGTCACCAACGGCTGACCCGCTGTTGGTGCCGCCGAGCGCCTAGACCCATTGACCGGACCCCCCGGGCGGGGCTTGGCACACCGTGGCTGCCGAGTATCAACGCGGCCCCGTCTCGAAAACGCGACCACAGACCGCTAGCCCACCGTGTTCAGCTGGTTAACCGGGCGAGTCGTTGCGGTCGTCGGCTATCTAATGAAAACTCGCTCGGTATGGCCTACCTCAAGCCGCCGTGGTTCACCGTCAAGGTCTTCAACCGGATCGCAATGGCCACCGGCCTCAGCAACAGCGAAACCCTGACCGTCACGCGGCGGGGCAGTGCGGAGTCCCAACACATTCCCGTCGTTACCGTCGACGTCGGTGGCACCCGCTATCTGGTCTCCACACGCGGGGAGTCGCAGTGGGTCAAAAACGTCCGGGCGAATCCCACCGTCACGTTGACCAACAAGTCCGGCGCCGTGACGTACGTCGCGCACGAAACGCCCACCTCGCAGCGCCGGCCGATCCTGACCGCGTACCGACAAAAGGCTGGTAGAGCCGTCAACGGCTACTTCCTCAAGTTGCCTGATCCGGCGGACCACCCAGTGTTCGAACTCACTGCGACAACGTGACGGACAAAGCCTGCCCGGCCCCTTGCCGGAAGCTGGTCCACTCGGGTCGGTGACCAGAGCCGCGCCGCTGTCGTTTGCCGTCGTCGATGGAAGGGCACGCAGGAACCGATCGACACGCGTCATTGAGCCGTTCGGTGACCGGCCGCAGTTTTAGGGGGAGACGCCGTAGTGGTTGCAGCTTCAGACGAGCAGGACGCTTCCGGGTTACATCAGGGGTTGTCGCAGCGACAGCTCAACATGATCGCCATCGGCGGCGTGATCGGCGCCGGGCTGTTCGTGGGATCGGGTTTCGTGGTCAGCAAGACCGGGCCCGGAGCCTTTTTGACCTTTGCGATGTGCGGCGTACTGATGGCGCTGGTGATGCGCATGCTGGGCGAGATGGCCACCGCGAACCCGTCGACGGGTTCGTTCGCCGAATATGCCCGCCAGGCCCTCGGCGGTTGGGCGGGCTTCTCGGTGGGCTGGCTCTACTGGTATTTCTGGGTGGTCGTGGTCGGCTTCGAGGCCATCGCCGGCGGGAAGGTCATCACCTACTGGTTCCCAGCGCCGTTGTGGCTGTCCTCGTTGATTCTGCTGTCCACCATGACAGCGACAAACCTGTTCTCGGTGTCGTCGTTCGGCGAGTTCGAATTCTGGTTCTCCGCAACCAAAGTGGCGACCGTGGTGGCTTTTCTCGGCTTCGGCGCGGCCTTCGTGCTGGGGTTGTGGCCGCATCGTCATCACGACTTCAGCAACTTCACCGCACACGGCGGGTTCTTTCCGCTGGGCGTCGGCGCCGTCTTCGGGGCGATCGCGCTGGTGATCCCGTCCATGGTCGGCGCCGAAGTCGCCACCATCGCCGCCGCCGAGACCCCGGACCCCGTGCGATCGGTGCGACGGGCCACCAACACCGTCGTCGCCCGCATCGCCATCTTCTTCGTCGGCTCGGTCTTGCTGTTGACGTTGATCCTGCCGTGGAACGCCCGCGAGATCAGCGTCTCGCCGTACGTGGCGGCGTTCAAGGTAATGGGACTTCCGGCCGCCGACGACATCATGAATGCGGTGGTGCTGACCGCGGTGCTGTCGTGTCTGAACTCAGGGCTTTACACCTCGTCGCGCATGTTGTTTGTGCTCGCTGCCCGACGCGAAGCCCCACGCCAGTTGCTCAAGGTAGGTCGGCGCGGATCGCCGTACGTGGCAATCCTGGCGTCGTCGGTCGTGGGTTTCATCTGCGTGGTCATGGCGTGGGTCGCGCCGAACACCGTCTTCAGCTTCCTGCTCAACTCGGCCGGTGCGATCGTGCTGTCGATTTACTTAGTGATCGCGCTGTCCCAGATCGTGCTGCGTCGTCGCACGCCGCCGGAGAACCTCATTGTGAAGATGTGGTTCTTTCCCACCTTGTCGATCATCACGGTCGCCTGTCTCGTCGGTGCGCTGGTGCTGATGGCGTTCGATCGTGCGGTCCGCATCCAGCTCTGGCTCGGTCTGCTGTCGTGGTCGGTGGTGATCGCGCTCTACCTCGTCGGCCGGCTGCGACGTCGGCGTGAGGCGGCCGAACCCGAAGCGCAACCGGCCGGCACAGCCACCCGAGTACTGCTACTCGCGAACCAAACCCTCTCCGCCAGAGAGCTCTTCGATGAACTGGAGCGCGTCGACCCTCGGCGCGACGCAGAATATTTCGTCTGCGTTCCAGCCAGCCCGATCGATACCGGCCAAGCCGACATCGGTCCGGTCTACATCGAGGACGCCACCCACCAGGCAGCCCAGCAGCGCCTCGACGACATGCTTGCGGCGATGCGCGCCATCGATCTGCGCGCGCAAGGCGGACTCGGCGACTACCGACCGGAGCACGCGCTGGCGACGGCTGTGGAGCAGTTCCGTCCCGACCAGCTGGTGATCTCGACGTTGCCGGTCGAGCATTCCGCGTGGCTGCGCGACGACCTGACCGCGCGGGCCGCGGCGACCTATCCGATCCCGATGCACCACGTGGTTTCCAGCGCGACGGCGAGCTGAGCTCAGCCGGTCTTGGTCAGCAGCACCGCCTGTTCGAAGGGCAGCCTGGCGAAGACCCGGTGCGCCCCGCTGGTGACATGGGTCGCCGCCTCCTCCTTGGTGACGGTTCGCGGGTTGCTGACGTGAAATGTCTTCCCATGGCGGCGCATCTGCCCGCCACCGGCGGCGTTGAGGTTCTTCAACCAGTCGCGGTCCGGGCCGTAGGTCAGCAGGATCGCGACGCCCGGCTTGCCGTCGACGTCGGCGTTGAACACCGTCAACGGGGTGCGGTAAGCCTTGCCGGAGCGCCGTCCGACGTGCTCGAGGATGCCGAACGACGGGGCCCAGCCGGCCCACATGCGCTGGATTGGATTGGTGACGTGCCGGTTGAACCGGGCGAGTCGCTGCGGTAGTTGCATACCGTCATCCAACTCCTACGCCGCCGCCGACCTCAACCCTCTTGCCGGACCCAACCACGACGAATTCGGCGCCGAATACCTCTTCACCAGTATGAGGAGGATCACACATGACTTATCCCGCCGTCGGCGAGCTACCCGAAGGGGCCACCTCCACACTGCTCGGTGTCTGTGCGCAGTTGTCGCGGTCGCGCCATCCGGGTCTCGCACGGTGGGCCGGGTCGGTGTCCGACGCCCTACTGGTCCGGCTGGTGTCGGTGACCACCGGCGTTGACGTCGGCGGCACCACCAGCGAACGCTGCCCACTGAAAACGCTTGACGACGCGGAGCTCGAGGGGCTGCACGCGCTGCTCTTCGCCGGCGCCGAAGCCAGCGATGACGACGCGGTTGTCCAGTGGTGCACCCGCATGAACGGCCTCATCGTGGCCGACCTCTGCCGCCGTGAATTACAGCAGTTGGCCGTCGACGCCAAGGCAGCCGCGATCGTGGCTGAGGAACGACGGCTTGGATGCCTGACTCATCCCGCGCCGGAGTTGCACAGCGTGGTGCCGAAGCTCGCCATCTAGCTGGGCTGATATCGCCGGCGATCACAAATTTGAACACGCATCATCCCCGACGTGACGGGGCTGGTGTGGCTGATGGGGTCATCGCCTGAACAACTACACCCTGTAGTCGAACCATTCCGTACGGCTGGGACACTGGAGTCGTGCATACAGAGGTTTCGTCGAAGCTGTTCGACGCTGCCAGCGCGGTCATTCCGGGCGGGGTGAATTCGCCGGTACGAGCGTTCAAGGCGGTCGGCGGCACCCCCCGCTTCATCACCGAAGCCAACGGCTACTGGCTCACCGACGCCGACGGCAACCGCTACGTCGATCTGGTCTGCTCGTGGGGGCCGATGATCCTCGGCCACGCGCACCCGTCGGTGGTGGACGCCGTCACCAAAGCCGCCCGCTCCGGGCTGTCGTTCGGGGCGCCGACCCCCGGTGAAAGCGAACTGGCCACCGAGATCATCGACCGGGTGGCGCCGGTCGAGTTGATCCGGCTGGTCAACTCCGGCACCGAGGCCACCATGAGCGCGGTCCGGCTGGCCCGCGGATTCACCGGTCGGGCCAAAATCGTCAAGTTCTCCGGCTGCTACCACGGCCACGTCGACGCGCTGCTGGCCGACGCCGGCTCCGGCGTCGCGACGCTGGGCCTGCCGTCCTCGCCCGGGGTCACCGGCGCGACCGCCGCCGATACAATCGTGTTGCGGTACAACGACATCGACGCGGTGCGCGACACCTTCGAAAAGTTCGGCGACCAGATCGCCGCCGTGATCACCGAGGCCAGCCCCGGCAACATGGGTGTCGTCCCACCCGCGACGGGCTTCAACGCCGGGCTGAAAAAGATCACCGCCGGGCACGGCGCACTGCTGATCATCGACGAAGTGATGACCGGATTCCGGATCAGCCGAAGTGGTTGGTACGGCGTCGATCCCGTCGATGCCGACCTGTTCACCTTCGGCAAGGTAATGAGCGGCGGACTGCCGGCCGCGGCGTTCGGTGGGCGTGCCGATGTGATGCAGCGACTCGCCCCACTCGGGCCGGTGTATCAGGCCGGCACGCTGTCCGGTAACCCGGTCGCCGTCGCCGCCGGACTGGCGACGCTGCGGGCCGCGGACGAAAAGGTCTACGCCGCGCTCGACGCCAACGCTGACCGGCTGGCCGGTTTGCTGTCAATCGCCTTGACCGAGGCCGGTGTGCCACACCGAATTCCGCGGGCCGGCAACATGCTCAGCGTCTTCTTCGGCGAGGCGCCGGTGACCGACTTCACCGCGGCGCGCGCCAGCGAGACATGGCGATTCGCGCCGTTCTTCCACGCGCTGCTCGACGCCGGGGTGTATCCGCCGTGCAGCGCATTCGAGGCCTGGTTCGTCTCGGCGGCGCTCGACGACGCCGCGTTCGCCCGCATTGCCGACGCTCTACCCGCCGCCGCGACCGCCGCAGCAGCCGCCAAGGAGACCACACCCTGATGGCCGAACAGACCCGAGTCCACCTGATCCGCCACGGTGAGGTGTACAACCCCGACCAGATTCTCTACGGACGGCTACCCGGCTTTCGGTTGTCCGACAAAGGAAATCGACAGGCTCAGGCGGTGGCCGATGCGCTGGCCGAGCGTGACATCGTCGCCGTCATCGCCTCCCCGCTGCAGCGCGCGCAGGAGACCGCCGCGCCGATCGCTGCCCGTCACAATCTCACCGTCGACACCGACCCCGACCTGATCGAGTCGGCCAACTACTTCGAGGGCAAGCGGGCGAGCCCCGGCGACGGCGCCTGGCGCGACCCGCGGTTCTGGTGGCACCTCCGCAACCCCTTCACCCCGTCCTGGGGCGAGCCGTACAAACAGATCGCGGCCCGCATGACGACCGCGATCGATAAGGCCCGCGCGCGGGCCACCGGGCACGAAGTCGTCTGCGTCAGCCACCAGCTTCCGGTGTGGACCGGCCGGCTGTCGGTGACCGGCAAACGGCTCTGGCACGACCCGCGCCGCCGCGAATGCGCGGTGGGCTCGGTGACTTCGCTCGTCTTCGACGGCGATCGGCTGATCGACGTGCTGTACAGCGAGCCGGCACTCAGTTGAGCAAGCTGGCGTTCGTCGCCGTCGCAGCGGCCGGCCTACTGGTCGGCTGCTCTACCGGTGACGACGCCGTCGCGCAAGGCGGCACCTTCGAATTCGTCTCTCCCGGAGGCAAAACCGACATTCTCTACGACCCGCCCGACCACCGCGGCCGGCCGGGCCCGATCGCCGGTCCGGAACTGATGGACCCGTCGCGCAACGTGTCGCTCGACGAGTTCGCCGGCAAGGTCGTCGTCATCAACGTCTGGGGCCAATGGTGCGGGCCGTGCCGCACCGAGGCATCGGCGCTGCAGCACATGTACGACGCCACCCGCGGCAGCGGGGTTGCCGTGCTGGGCATCGACGTTCGCGACAGCAACCGCGAGGCCGCCCAGGACTTCGTCAAAGACCGAAGGGTGACCTTCCCGTCGATCTACGACCCGGCGATGCGGACCATGATCGCGTTCGGCGGCAAGTACCCGACGTCGGTCATCCCGTCCACCCTGGTGCTGGACCGCAGCCACCGGGTGGCCGCGGTGTTCCTGCGCGAAGTGCTCGCCGACGATCTGCAGCCGGTGGTCCTGCGGATCGCAGCCGAACCGGGGTCGCAGTGAGCGGATTCACCGAAACCGCCACCGCCGGACCGCTTCTGCTCGCACTGGCGGTCTCGGTACTGGCCGGGCTGGTGTCGTTCGCATCGCCGTGCGTGGTGCCGCTGGTGCCGGGCTACCTGTCGTATCTGGCCGCGGTGGTCGGCGTCGACGAGGCCGACAATGCGGGAGCGAACGCGCGGTGGCGGGTGGCCGGGTCGGCGGCGCTGTTCGTCGCCGGGTTCACCGTGGTGTTCCTGCTCGGCACCGTCGCCGTGTTGGGGATGACCACGTCGCTGATCACCAATCAGGTTGTGTTGCAACGGGTCGGGGGCGCAATCACCATCGTGATGGGCCTGGTGTTCGTGGGCTACGTCCCCGCGCTGCAGCGCCAATTCCGGTTCGCGCCGCGGCAGCTGTCGACGCTGGCCGGTGCGCCGCTGCTGGGGGCGGTGTTCGCGTTGGGCTGGACGCCGTGCCTGGGCCCGACACTGGCCGGCGTCGTCACCGTGGCGTCGGCGACCGACGGCGCCAGCGTCGCCCGCGGAATTGTCCTGGTGATCGCCTACTGCCTCGGCCTCGGAATTCCGTTCGTACTGCTGGCCTTTGGGTCGGCATCGGCCGTCGCGGGTCTCGGCTGGCTGCGCCGTCACACCCGGGCGCTGCAGGTCTTCGGCGGCGTGCTGCTCATCGCGGTGGGCGTCGCCCTGGTCAGCGGCGTCTGGGGTGACTTCGTGTCCTGGCTGCGTGACGGGCTGGTCTCTGATGTGAGGTTGCCGATTTGAGCCGGCTACTCGCCTATGCCCGCAACACCTGGCGGGCGCTGACATCGATGGGCACCGCGTTGGTGCTGCTGTTCCTGCTGGCGCTGGGCGCGATGCCCGGTGCGCTGCTGCCGCAGCGCAGCCTCAACGCCCGAAAGGTCGACGAGTACTTGGCCGTTCACCCGAAGCTCGGGCCGGTACTGGAAAAACTGCAGGCGTTCAACGTGTTTGGCAGTTTCTGGTTCAGCGCGATCTACACGCTGCTGTTCGTGTCGCTGGTGGGTTGCCTGACCCCGCGGATGATCGAGCATGCCCGCAACATGCGCGCGACGCCGGTGCCCGCACCCCGCAACCTGTCCCGGCTGCCCAAGCACGCCGTCGCCACCATCGTCGGCGATCCCGACGAGCTAACCCAGACTTTCACCGAACGGCTGCGCGGCTGGCGCACGACCGTGCGGCGCGGCGAGACCATCGAGATCTCGGCGGAGAAAGGCTATCTGCGCGAATTCGGCAACCTGGTCTTCCATTTCTCGCTGCTGGGTCTGCTGGTCGCGGTGGCCGCCGGCAAGCTGTTCGGCTACGAGGGCAACGTCGTCGTCATCGCCGACGGCGGACCCGGGTTCTGCTCGGCGTCACCGGCGGTGTTCGACTCGTTCCGGGCCGGCAACACCGTCGACGGCACGTCGCTGCACCCGATCTGCCTGCGCGTCAACGACTTCAAGGCCAAGTATCTGCCGTCGGGGCAAGCGACGTCGTTCGCCGCCGACATCGACTATCAGGCCGGGCGCGACCTGAACGGCGGCAGTTGGCGGCCGTACCGCCTCGAGGTCAACCACCCGCTGCGCGTTAGCGGCGACCGGGTGTATCTGCAGGGTCACGGCTACGCGCCGATGTTCAGCGTCGTCTTCCCGGACGGGCAGATCCGCACCTCGACCGTGCAGTGGCGGCCCGACAACGCGCAGACGTTGCTGTCCTCCGGGGTCGCGCGCATCGACCCGCCCGCCGGGACCTATCCCGACGCCGCCGAACGGCGCAAGCATCAGATCGCCATCACCGGATTGCTGGCACCCACCGAGCAACTCGAGGGGACCCTGCTGTCGTCGAGCTTTCCGGCGCTGATCGCGCCTGCGGTCGCCATTGACATCTACACCGGTGACACCGGCCTGGACAGCGGCCGCCCGCAGTCGCTGTACGACCTGGATCCGCGACTGATCGACCAGCACCGGATCACCCGGGTCAAGCGGGTCAACCTGCGGGTCGGCCAGCAGGTGCGCATCGACCAGGGGCCCGCCGCGGGCACGGTCGTGCGCTTCGATGGCGCCGTGCCGTTCGTCAACCTGCAGGTCTCCCACGACCCGGGGCAGATCTGGGTGCTGATGTCGGCGATGGCGATGATGGCTGGGCTGGTGGTGTCGTTGGTGATCCGTCGACGACGGGTCTGGATTCGGCTGGAGACCGCGACGGCGGGTACGGTGAATGTCCAGGTAGGCGGTTTGGCGCGGACTGACAACGCCGGCTGGGGCGACGAATTCGAGCGGCTCGTCGAGCGGCTGGAAAACGGCCTGAGCGAGGCGCCGGCCGAGCCGATCGCGACCGGAAGGAGCAACCCGTGAATACCACGCATATCCACCTCGGACTGGCGCGCAACTCCGACTGGGCGTTCACGTCGGCGGTGGTGATCATGGTGGTCGCCCTGCTGCTGCTGGCCGTCGAGCTCGCCTACACGCGCAGCCGCGCGACCGACCGCGAGCTTGTCGCCGTCGGGGCGGACAGCGCGGCCCCCGGCGTGGTGACCCAAGCCCCGCGGCGACCGTTCGACGAACGCGTCGGCCGGGCCGGGCTGCTGCTGGTTTACGCCGGCATCGGACTGCTGTTTCTGTGCATCGTGCTGCGCGGCCTGGCCACCCAGCGGGTGCCGTGGGGCAACATGTACGAGTTCATCAACCTGACCTGCTTCTGCGGGCTGGTCGCCGGCGCAATCATGTTGCGCCGTCCGCAATATCGACCGCTGTGGGTCTTCCTGCTGCTGCCGGTGCTCATTTTGCTGACCGTCTCCGGCCGGTGGCTGTACACCAACGCCGCCCCGGTGATGCCCGCCCTGCAGTCCTACTGGCTGCCCATCCACGTCTCGGTGGTCAGCCTGGGTTCTGGGGTGTTCATGGTCGCCGGGGTCGCCAGCATCCTGTTTCTGCTGCGCACCTCCCGGCTCTCAGAGCCGGACACCCCGGGCAAGGTGGCCCAGCTGGTGCAGCGGCTGCCGGACGCGCAGACGCTCGACCGGATCGCCTACCGGACCACGATCTTCGGCTTCCCGGTCTTCGGCTTCGGGGTGATCTTCGGCGCGATCTGGGCCGAGGAGGCTTGGGGCCGGTACTGGGGTTGGGACCCCAAGGAGACGGTGGCCTTCATCGCCTGGGTGGTGTACGCCGCGTATCTGCACGCGCGGTCGACGGCCGGTTGGCGGGACCGCAAGGCGGCCTGGATCAACGTGGTCGGCTTCGTCGCCATGGTGTTCAACCTCTTCTTCGTCAACCTGGTCACCGTCGGCCTGCATTCCTACGCCGGAGTGGGATAACCGCAGCCCGGAGGCCGTCGGTCGAGGCTGCGATATGTTCGATCGAAAGGACTGCTCGTCCCGGGTATCGCAACGAGGGGATTTTTCACGTGTCTGACCATCCGCAGTACGACCCGAACGACGGCCGTCGCGGAGAGCATCCGACGACCGAACTGCCGCCACACGCACCACCACCGCCGCCGCCTCCCGAGCCGCCGACGCGGGCGTTCGCCGGATTCCGCACCGAGCGCCGATTCGGCGACAACTCGACGCAGAACGCGCCGCTCCCGGAGACCCGCGTCGAACCGCGCGCCTGGGCCGAGACGCCGTATCAGGGACTTCCCCGGGTCGTCGAGTCCGCCGACGCCCCCCGACGGGTCTACGGCAACTACGGCGCACCGCCCCCCGGGCAGGAGGCCGGAGCAGCGCAGCACAACCTGCCGCCGTCGCGGTATCCGGAGTTGTCCACCAGCACCCTGCTGCGTCAGGTCAAGCCCGCGCCGTCGGAGGGCTGGCGCCGGTTGCTGTACCGCTTGTCGGGTCAGCTGATCAACGTCGGGGAGAGCCCGCGGACGATCCGCTACAACGATCTCACCGTCCAGGTGAACCGGCCGCTGCGTGGCTGCTACCGCATCGCGATGGTGTCGCTGAAGGGCGGCGTCGGCAAGACCACCATCACCGCCACGTTGGGCGCGACCTTCGCCTCGATTCGCGGCGACCGGGTGGTGGCCGTGGACGCCAACCCCGACCGC
This sequence comes from Mycobacterium sp., assembly GCF_965277065.1. Classification (GTDB taxonomy): domain Bacteria; phylum Actinomycetota; class Actinomycetes; order Mycobacteriales; family Mycobacteriaceae; genus Mycobacterium. The sequence goes on along the minus strand of NZ_CBDIBT010000019.1, from coordinate 1,037,535 downwards.
GGCACTTTGAGCCAGAAGGTGCCGCTGGAGACACCGGCCACCGTGCGGCATCTGCTGCGCGACGCCGAGGGCATCGAGCGTTACAGCGATGTCCGCAGCTACACCTCGCAGGGTCGCAGCCGGCTGGAAGTGCTTGCGTCCGAGAGTGATCCGGCGATGTCTGAGGCCTTCAGCGACGACGACTATGCGCAGACGCTGGAGATTCTCGAACGGTTCTACGGTCTGGTGCTCACCGACTGCGGCACCGGGCTTTTGCATTCGGCGATGACGTCGGTGCTGGACAAGGCCGACGCGCTGGTCGTGGTCAGCTCCGGATCAATCGACGGCGCACGCAGCGCCTCAGCGACATTGGACTGGCTCGATGCGCACGGTCACGAAGACCTGGTGAGCAACTCGATCGCGGTGATCAACGCGGTGCGACCACGGTCCGGCAAGGTCGACATGCAGAAAGTGGTCGATCACTTCTCACGGCGTTGCCGCGCAGTGCGCTTGGTGCCGTTCGACCCGCATCTCGAAGAAGGCGCTGAGGTCGACCTGGACCTGTTGAAGCGGGAGACCCGGGAAGCGCTCATCGAACTGGCAGCCGTTGTTGCAGAAGGCTTTCCGAGCGATCAGCGGCGATCCAACGAGCACTTCATCTAGCGCCGCAGGGATTGAGGCGGAGCGGGGCAATCACGCTAGGAGCGTGGGTTATCGCCGTGGCTCAATCGCCACAAGAAATCCGGATCGTCGTCGGGTCCGATGACGCGGCTCTTCGGTCGGTTCATCTGTGCGCGGGCCGCGCGCCAACCGACGTAGACGATCGATCCGAGAAGTAAGACCAGGAGCAGGTACAGCACTCAACACCTCCTTGGTCTAAATATACGCGGCGACCTAGGCTCGCACTGTGTCAAACGGACAGAGCTCGGCCAGCCGTGCGATCGCCAGTGTTTTCCTCTACGTCACCGCTCGGTTGGGCTTGGTGGCCGCGCTGGCCGCGGTGATCTACGGGATCGGTCGGGCCCTCGGAGTGCACGAGCTTCCGATCGTGATCGCGCTGCTGTTCGCTTTGGTCATCGCCATGCCGCTGGGCATGTGGCTGTTCGCCCCGCTGCGGCGGGAGGCCACCGCCGGCCTCGAGCAGGTGACCGCCCGTCGTCGCGCCGACCGCGAGCAGCTGCAGGCCCGGCTGCGCGGTGAAGAGCCGCCCGACGACTGTTCTGACACATCCGGTTGACTGCTGTCAACGTGTCGAGAAGACCGGTGCACTTGCGGGTAAGTTGTGTCGACGCGCGCGAGCGAGCTGCGCTCGCGAATGGTGTTGGCGGCTGCTGGTTGTGAGGCGCTGAATCTGGTCACCTGATCTGAGCGAGTCTGGGTATCACCTCGTCGCCCAGCCGTTTGACAAAGCCGACCGGGTCGGGATCGCCGGGCAGGGGGCCGGTGGTTACCAGATCGATGCCCAGCGCGGAGTAGCAGTGCAGCGTACTTAGGTAACCGTCGATGTCCTGGAAGGGGTCGAACAAGCTCGCGGATTTGCGGATCTCGGCGGGATCTCGACCGACGATCTCGCAGTGGCGGGTCAGGACGCCGATTTTGTGCTCGAGTTCGTCGGCCGATTGCGCGGTACTGTTCCAGACGTCGGCGTACTGGGCGACCTGCCGCAGTGTTTTCTTCTCTCCGTCACCTCCGATGAGGATCGGTGGGCGCCGAATCGGTTGCGGCTCACAGATTGTCTCGGCCAATTGATAGTGCTTGCCGTAGTAGGGGCCGTCGTTGTCGCTCCACATCTGCGCGCAGATCTGCAGTGTCTCTTCGAGCATTTCAGACCGCTGGCCCGGCGGCGGATAGGGAATGCCCAGGGCGAGATGCTCGCGTTCGTAGTATCCCGCCCCAATGCCGAGCATCGACCGGCCATGCGAGAGCACGTCGAGGGTGGTGACCGTTTTAGCCAGCACGCCAGGATATCGATAGGTGGCGCCGGTGACCATCATCGCAAGTGTGATGCGTTGGGTCTGTCCGGCCAGGAAACCCAGGCTGGTGTAGCCCTCGAGGAAAGGATCCTGCGCGCGCCCGACCGCCTCCATCTGAAAGAAGTGGTCGGCCAGGGTGAACACTGTCGCGCCGGCTTGTTCGGCAGTTTGGGCAGTCCGGGCAAGGGTGGGTCCGAGCTTCTGCGGGCCGCCAGGCAGGAAGTCGAAGAAATGTAGGCCTAATTCCATTGCGAGTCAACTTCTTTCATCCTTCGGTGATCACGATGGTCGCCTACGGTTGCTGCGTCAGACATGGACGCCGCCTCCGGCGACAGTGAGGACTAGGCAGGTGACGAAACGGTTCTTCATCAGATATAGGTGTGTCGTCGCGATGTCGTCCGCCTCAGCGAGGTCGCCGCCCAATCCCGCGCCGTCCGAGACGATTTCAGCGTCGCGGTTGACATTGGAGTCTCCGGCAATGTCAATCACCTTCGTTCCTCTCGCTTAGTCGAGGACAAACCTGCCGCCGGCTCGAACGGCAAGCTGGGGTCCGAGGAGAGCACCTGGGGTGTAGGCGCCGGGTCGGCCCTCTCCCTTCAGTAGGCTCTGCGTGACTTCCACGCCCACTTGGCTGGTGAAGTCCATGGCGTCACCGGTTTGCAGCCACCCCTCCCGAACCGTTCCATCGGCCCACTCGACAAGGGCGTGCGCCCAGGATGTCTTCCGGTCCGTGCCCGAGGCGGGCATGCTCATGTTGGCCATCCCGCGGGTAGCGGCACGGCGCACGAGCGGTACCGACAGCACCCTCGACAAGACCGGCAGGATCGCACACGCGACGGCCCCGCTGGGGACCTGATCCGATGCGGCGACCGCGAAGGAGGCGCCGCTGGCCCGCTGAGCGGCTTCCAGCTCGCCACTGGCCATGCCGACTGTCGCGACAGTCGAGCCATCCGGAAGGTGGAGCTGCTCGACGTCGCTGCCCAAGCGGTACGGCACTAGTTTCCCGTCCTCGTAACGGCGCCCTGCGCTGGTCAGGCCGTCGACCACGCTGGCAGCAACGGTCGGGCCGAGCGGTCCTGTGCTCTCGGCCGCGGCCAAGGCGTCGACCCGCACACGAGAGGCCGGGGGTCGCCCATCGCACAGCTTGAGCACGACGCTCTCCGTGGCTAGCACCCCGAACCCGGCGCCGGTGACGACACAGCGGTCGGCGTTGACAGCTTCGTCGTGCAGTTCAAGGAGTGGGCGGATGGAGTCGAACTCGTTGGAGGAGTCCAGATACGAGCCGCCCGGCCCGCAAGCCCTGACAATGGGCAGCGCCGTTTGGCGGAACGGCCCGACCGTGTTGACTACCACCGCCGGTGCGGCGGCCGAGATCTGGTCTGCAATTGCCTCCTCCGATGCGGCTTCGGCGACCTCCATGGAGACGCCGATCGAATCGGCCACTGCGGTCAGGCGCGAACGGTCGCGACCCACCAATGTCACTGAGACACCCTTGCCGGTCAGGTCCCGCGCTATGGCAGAACCGACCCTGCCGGTGGCCCCTAAAATCCAGACGTCGCTCATGGGATCACTACTCCTTTGCTCTTACGTCAGGTTTGTTCTGTGTCAGATAGTTACTGCGGGACTATGACGAGCTTGCCGCCGGTGGGCGTGTGAGCGCGCTCCAGATGGGCGAGCGCGTTAATCGCCTGTGTGAGCGGTGCCGCGCCAGCGACCGGGATAGCCAGCTCGCCGCCCGCGGCGGCGTCGGAGACCGTTTCGAGGGCCTCGGGTGAGTACTTGGCGAATAACGGCTTGAAGGCTCGCGAAAACAGACTCCTCGCCATCTTCGCGGGGGTGGCGTTGATGTCGACGATGCGTCCGCGTGGCTTGAGAAGCGCACGGGCATCCCTGAATGACAAGGTCCCGGCGGTATCGATCACAAGGTCGAACTGGCCCTTGAGACGCATTGGGTCGAAGTCGAAGTCCACCACGGGAGAGATGCCGAGGGCTTTGGCATCAACCATCGCGGTGTCGCGACAGCTGCCTGCCACGTACGCGCCGTGCATCAGCGCGATCTGAGCCGCGGCTCGGCCGACCCCGCCGAGGCAGCCGTTGACGAAGACGCTCTCACCGGGGTGGAGTTCGCCCTTGTCGATGACGCACTGCAATGCGGTCACGCCGACTGTGGGTAGGGCCGCAGCCTGTTCGAAGGACAGCCTCACCGGCTTGATGACGATCAGGTTCTCTTCCGCGACAACCATTTCGGCGAATGCGCCCGATGCCTTCATGCTCATCGCGCCGAGCACGTCGTCGCCGACCTCGAAGCGGGTGACGCCCGTGCCGACGCCCACCACGGTGCCGGCGAAGTCGTGTCCCAATCCTCGGGGAAAGCGACGGCCGGTGATGAATTTCATCGCGCCGCTGCGGATCTTCCAATCCATCGGGTTAGCGGCTGCCGCTCGCACCCGGACCAGCACTTGGCCCTTGCCTGGCGACATCGGCTGGACGTCCTCAAGGTGCATGAGTTCGGGGCCACCGTAGTGGTGATACTGAATTCTCTTCATCTTGACTCCATCTGGAAGTAGTTGCCTTGGCTGAGATTCTGATAGGATCGGAAGCGTAATTCCGCTTCTGTTTATAGTATGCGGAGCCGTCGCTCCGGTTGTCAAGGGAGAACTTTGTCGGATCAGAGATCGAACGCAGCAGCGGACGGCGACTCGCCAATCGCCGCGTCGACGCGCCCGTTGCGGGCCGATGCTCAGCGCAACCGAGACCGCATCTTGAAGACGGCCGAGTTGGTCTTCGCAACCGAGGGGACAGAAGTCCACGTCGAAGCCATCGCCGAGCGGGCCGGCGTGGGCGTCGGGACCCTCTACCGGCACTTCCCCACCAAGCAGAAGCTGGTCGAGGCGATCATGGTCGATCGTTTCGTGGCACTCCTCGTCGAGGCCCGGCGGTTGGCCGAAGATGCGGACGATCCCGGCGGCGCTTTCTTCGGCTTCCTCGACCACTTCATGGAGGAAGCCGTCGCCAAACGGGATCTGCTCGCGATGATGGGCCAAGGCGCGGGGTACGAAGAGGCCGCGGCGGCGAAAGAGGAACTCGGCGACGCCGTCGGAGTGCTGTTGGGACGAGCTCAATCCGTCGGTGCGGTACGCCCGGAGGTGTCGGCGATAACGGTGTTGTGGCTAATCGGTGCGGCATGCCAGGCGGCGGCGCACGCGAATGCGGCCCCGCGTGATCTGTTCGCCATCATCTGCGACGGGCTACGACCACCGAGCCCTGGCTGAGCCATGACCACCCTCGATGCTTCGAGCCCAGCGAGAGGTAATGAATCGTGAAAGCAGTGCAATTCCGCGATTTCGGCGGTCCTGAGGTCTTGGAAGTTGTCGAAGTCAGCGAGCCCCATGCCCTGGACGGTCAGGTGCGGATCAAGGTCCGCGCAGCCGGTGTGAACGCCGTCGACTGGAAGGTCCGTGCCGGACATCTACAGGAACAGATGCCGCTTGCCCTGCCCGCGGGGACCGGTAGGGATGCATCCGGCATCGTCGACGAAGTCGGCGACGGAGTCAGCGATGTCGAGCTCGGCGACGCGGTCTTTGGCAGGGGATCAGCCACCTTCGCCGAGTACGCGGTCCTGCAGAGTTGGGCCCGCAAGCCGGCTGCGCTGTCCTTCGAGGAGGCGGCGGGGTTCGGCGTCCCGGTGGAGACAGCCATCCGCATTATCGACTTGGTCGATGTGCAGGCCGGTCAAACGCTGCTGATCAGCGGCGCCGCCGGCGGAGTCGGCTCCGCCGCGATCCAGATCGCGAAGAACCGCGGGATCAAGGTGATCGGCACCGCCGGTCCCCGCAACCAGGACTACCTCACCTCCCTTGGAGCCACCCCCAACCACCTACGGGCCCGGGCTCATCGACCGCGTGCGCAAGCTCGCCCCCGGCGGCATCGAGGCTGCGCTGGACCTCGCCGGCTCCGGGGTCATCCCCGAGCTCATCGAGCTCACGGGCGACCCCACAAAAGTCGTATCCATCGCCGACATCTCCGCGCCCGACTACGGCGCCCAGATATCCCAGGTATTCGGAACGGTTTTCGACCCCGCGGCGGCGTTCACCGAGGCGGCCCGGCTGGCACAGCAGGGACGCCTGTCGATGCCAATCCAGCAGACCTATACCCTCGACCACGCCGCTGACGCCCAAAGGGCAAGCGCCGCAGGCCATGTTGCTGGGCGTCTGATCGTGACCGTCTCCGCCTAGCGTCGGCTCAAGCCGTCAGGGACAACGCCGCCGCGACCGCGACCGACCAGACCAGCATCGTCAGACCGGTGTCGCGCAGCACCGGGATCAGCGCGGGCCCGGTCTGCCCGCTACGCACCGGTTTTGCGGCCCGTATCGCCAGTGGAGTGGCCAGCAGTCCCAGCGCGCACCACGGCGTCGCCGCGGTCAGCGACAGCGTCGCGACGGCAGCGCCGGCCAGCAGCAGCTGATAGAAGATGCGTGTTCCCTTGTCGCCCAACCGCACTGCCAGTGTGACCTTGCCGGACTCCGCGTCGGTCGGGATGTCTCGTAAGTTGTTGGCCACCAACACCGCCGACGACAGCGCTCCCGTCGTCACGGCCAGGACCACCCCGACCCAGTCGACCCGCGACGCCTGGGTGAACTGGGTGCCCAGCACGGCCACGAGACCGAAGAACAGGAAAACCGCGACTTCGCCAAAACCCGCGTAGCCGTAGGGCTTCGAGCCTCCGGTGTAGAGCCACGCCCCGGCGATAGACAGCGCACCAACCGCGATCAGCCACGGCGCGCTCGTCAACGCGAGCGCCAGCCCGGCCGCCGCGCCGACGGCCAGGCTGGCTAGCGCCATCGTGAGCACCGAGCGCGGCGCCGCCAATCGCGAGCCGACCAGCCGCAGTGGGCCGGCCCGGTTGTCGTCGGTGCCGCGGATGCCGTCGGAGTAGTCGTTGGCGAAATTGACCCCGATGATCAGAGCGACCGCGACGGCCAGCGCCAGCAGCGCCTTCCACCAGACCGCGGAGTGCAGCCAGGCGGCTCCGCCGGTGCCGGCGATGACGGGAGCGATGGCGTTGGGGAGGGTTCGCGGTCGCGCACCGGCGATCCACTGCGAAAGACTGGCCACCCTGTGATCGTGTCACGCGCGTGCACGACAATGATCACCGTGCTTGGAGTGATTGGCGGCAGCGGCTTCTACAGCTTCTTCGACTCGGCCGCCCGCAGCGTCAGCTTGGACACGCCGTTCGGCGAGCCCAGCGGCCCCGTGACGGTGGGTCCCATCGGTGACCACGAGGTGGCTTTCCTGCCCCGCCACGGGGTCGACCACCGGTATCCGGCGCACAAGGTGCCGTACCGGGCCAACATGTGGGCGCTGCGCTCCCTGGGGGTTCGGCAGGTGTTCGCGCCATGCGCGGTCGGCAGCCTGACCGTCGACCACGGTCCGGGGACGGTGGTGGTGCCCGATCAACTGGTGGACCGCACCTGTCGTCGCGCCGACACGTACTTCGACTCCGGCGCGGCGCACGTGTCGTTCGCCGACCCCTATTGCCCGACGCTGCGCGCGGCGGTCACCGGGCTGCCCGAGGTGGTGGACGGCGGGACCATGGTTGTCATCGAGGGGCCGCGGTTTTCCACCCGCGCGGAGAGTCGGTGGTTCGCCTCGGCGGGCTTCACCCTGATCAACATGACCGGCTATCCCGAAGCGGTGCTCGCCCGTGAACTTGAAATCTGCTATGCGGCAATTGCTTTGGTGACCGATTTGGATGCCGGTATCGAGGCCGGCGGCGGGGTGAAGGTCGACGAGGTCATCGACGTGTTCGCGAAGAACATGGAGCCGTTCAAGAAGCTCGTTCGCGAAGCCGTCGGCCGAGTCGGCGCCGAGCACACCTGCCAGCAGTGCCTGTCGCACACCGGGATGCCGCTGCCGTTCGACGAGGGGTAGGTCAGCCGGCTTTGGACGCCGGCTTGCGCCCGTCCTCGGCGCCCGCCTGCCGCGGCGGTCGTCCCCGTCGCAGGGTGTCGATCAGCTCGCGGTAGGGGCCGACCAGGTAGACGGTGTCGTCGGCGTGCAACCGGGAGTCGCGGCGCGGGTGCAGCTTGAGCAGCCCGTTAGACGTCACGATCGCGATGACCCGGGCCTGGGTGGACAGCTCGAACATCCGCAGGCCGTCCAGTTCGCTGCCGGCGGCAACCTGCATGCCGCCCACCACGAACGAACTCTGGCCCACCGAGAACGTGCCCAGCACCTGCAGGCCGATCGCGGCGCCGATGAAATACGGCACCGCCAGTTCGACGGTGGAGCGGACGTTCTCGAAACCGAATCGCTGTGCCACTGCGAAGCCCAGCGTGCGGTCGTACACCCGCAGGATCAGCGGTATGTCGGTGTAGTGCTCCCGGGTCGCCGTCTTCTTGCCGAGCATCTCGGTCAGCACGATGCCGGTTTCGATATTGATCATGTCGTTGCGGGTCAGCACCGCGATGGCGCGTGCGCGGTCGACCTTGGCGGCCTGCAGGGTCTGGCGCAGCGTGGCGTCGCCGAAGATCACCGGCACGTCGAGGTCGCGCACCGCGGACAGGAAGCGGTTGTCCTCGTCGCGCTCGATCACTGCGACGTCGTGTCCGGCTGCGGTCAGATCCTGGACCACCCGCATGCCCAGACCACTGAGCCCGACCACGACGGTGTGATTGCGCAGATGTCCGACCCGAGGGCGTGACGAGGCGAAAACGAAACGGCGCGAAAGCAATACGTCAGCGACAAACGAGACCAGCAGTGCGGTGGTGGTCACACCGCTGAACATCAACAGCGTGGAGAATGTCCGCAACCAGGTGGGCTGGTTGACGAAGCTGAAGTCGCCGTACCCGGTGGTGGTCATTGTTTCGATGGTGAAGTAGAACGCGTCGACCCAGCCCATCTTGGGTGGGGGACGGTAGCCGAAGCGCAGCACGAACGTGGCGGTGACCAAGACCACCAGCGTCGCGGCGACGACCGGATAGAACGTCGGGTTGAAGTCGTTGATGACGCCGCGAACATTGTCCAACGCGCGCCGGAAGACCGTCCGGCGCGACCGCGACCTCGACGAGTCCGGGACCCGGATGCCGCGCGCGGCCAACTCGTCGGCGGTGCCGATCATCATCGCCCAGTCACCCGCGTGCACCCGCTGATCCCGGCCGGGGCAGATGTCCAGCTCACCGGGGGTGGGGGAGTCTTCGCCGTGGATGACGGCCACCGGTGCCAAGTCGCCGTAGAGCTCGCGCAGCGTCGCCTCGCGCGACGCGGTAGTGCCCGAGACGACGAACGTCAGCCCGGCCGCGACGAAGTCGTGGGTGTCCTGAGACAGGCAGGCTTCGACCACCGCCGGGGCGGCCAGCTCGGCGACGTCGAAGATCGCGCCGGGACCGTTGTCGTTGGCGACCGCCTCGCGCAGCACATCGTTGGCCACCCGCGACACCACGCGCACGTTAGGGTTAGCTTTCCTTGCGAGCAAAGCGATTTCGAGATTCACCGCATCGTCATCGCCGGCGCAGACGACGGCCAGGGCATGGGACACCTCAGCCAGGGTGAGCTCGCGGGCGACCCCGGCTTCGGATTCTTCGCCGGTGACCAGCCTGACCACCGTCGCGCCGGCGTTCTTCAGCTCGTCAGCGATCGTCGTCGCCAGTGAGTCGTCACCGCTGACAATGACGTGGCGATGCATGCTCACACCATCCCTGCGTGCCGGTTCACCAGGGCATTATGTCATCCGAGATGCGGTGGCCAGCCGTATCAACGCCGAGCGGTCGACCTTGCCGATGCCGCGCATCGGCAAGGCTTTCACGATATGCAGCTCGCGCGGCGCGGCGGTCTGATCCAATGTGCGTGAGACGTGGGCCCGCAGCGTGTCGAGCGTGGGTGCGGCGGACCCACTGGTCAGCACGACGGCGGCGACCACCCGCTGGCCCAGTCGCTCGTCGGTCAGTCCGAACACCGCACAGTCGGCTACCGCGGGATGGGTCCGCAGCGTGGCTTCGACCGGCTGCGGTAACACCGTCAACCCGCCGGTGCTGATCGCGTCGTCGACGCGGCCCAGAACGCTGAGCGCTCCTGAATCGTCAACGATGCCAAGGTCGTCGGTGCGAAACCAGCCTGCTTCGGCGAACGGATCGGGGTCGGGCGGATTGCGGTAGCCCTTGGCCAACGTCGGGCCGCCGAGCAGGATCCGGCCGTCGTCGATGCGCAGTGTGACACCGTCGAGCGGGACGCCGTCGTAGACGCAGCCGCCCGCGGTCTCGCTCATCCCGTAGGTGCGGACCACGGTGACACCGGCGCTCGCCGCGGCGTCGAGGACTGGTCTCGGGGCTGGGCCGCCGCCGATCAGCACCGCGTCCAGGTTGGCGAGTGCCTCCGTGGCGGCGGGATGGTCCAGCGCTTTGGCCAGCTGCGTGGCGACCAGCGAGGTGTAGCGCCGGCCCGGACCGAGTTCGTGGACGGCAGAAGGCAATTGGCGGACGTCGAAGCCGGTCGACACATCCAGCTCGACGGGTGTGTGGCCGGCCAGCAGGCTGCGTACCAACACCTGGATTCCGGCGATGTGATACGACGGCAGGGCCAGCAGCCAGCGACCGGGCCCGCCCAGCCGGTCGTGGGTGGCCGTCGCGCTGGCGGTCAGCGCGGCGGCGGTGAGCAACGCGCCCTTGGGTGGGCCGGTGGTTCCCGACGTCGTCGCCACTAAAGCAACGTCGTCGTCGATGTCGTCGTCCACCCGCAGTGCTTCCAGCGCTGAGCGGTCGATCCCGTCCGGCACGGGCAGCAGCGCGGGGGACCGGCCGCGCAGGACATCGTCCAGGGCGGCCAGCAGCGGGCCGGCCGAGGAGCCTTGCGCCACGGCGAAAGCCCGAAGGACGGCTATATGGTTTCCTCGCCGTCGCGGGCGTCTTCCAGCGGCCAACCCTTGGCGGCCAGCCGCTCGCGCACCCGGTCGACATCCTCCGGAGTGGGCAACTCGTCGGTCAGTTGGGTGATCAGCACGCCGATATCGACGTGGTCGAAGTCGCCTCGCTGCATCAGGTCGCCGGCCACCACCTTGACCTCGTCGTTGCTCAGCCGACGAGACAACAAGGCGAGCACCGGGAAGTAGTCGGTCGGCGGGATGCCTTCTGGGTAGCCGGCGCGCAGCCACGCGACTACTGAGGTCAGAAATCGGTTCACGGTGTCTTGTTTCCCCCGCTGAACGGTCGCTACGCCTACAAACGGAATGAGATTCCGATGCTACGCGGGCTTGGCTCCGAGGATGTAAAGACCGGTATGGGCTCCGATGAACTCGCGAGCGACGTACAGCACGCCGATGACGACTGCGGTCAGTGCCAATGCGTACAGCGCGTAGCTGACAGCGGTCAGGGCCGGGTTCTTGTGGGCGACGGCCGCTCCGGTGGAACCCTGGACACCGGCACCGGCGGAGCCCACCCGCACCGCGATGGCGAACAACGCGGGCAGGCCGCTGCCGAGGACTAGGCCGAAGATCAGGATCTTCAGCGAGGCCTGGTAGTTGAACCAGTGGCTCATAGCGTGCCTGCTTTCTTGGCCTCGGCGGTGTGGGCGGTGGCGTCGGAGACTTCGCCGTTGCGGAAGGGAGCGCCCGCGATGCCGGGCTTGCCATCCTCGTCGAGCCCGGCGGTCAGGTCACCCTTCCACTCGGCGTTGACGTTGTTGTGGTCGACCTTGGTCTTGCGCGACTGCACGTAGATCGCGCCCGCCGCCGCTGCGAGCAGGAGGAAGCCGACGATCGCGCCGCCGTAGCCGCCGATCCCGTGGGTCACCCAGTACGTGACGGCCCCGACCAGGCCGGCCGCGGGCAGCGTGATCAGCCAGGCGGTTGCCATCCGGCCCGCGACGCTCCAGCGAACCTCGGCGCCGGGCTTTCCGACGCCGCTGCCGAGTACCGATCCGGTCACCACCTGAGTGGTGGACAGTGCGTAGCCGAACTGGGCGGACAGCAGAATGATGACCGCCGAGGAGGATTCAGCCGCCATGCCTTGCGGCGACTTGATCTCGACGAGGCCTTTGCCCATGGTGCGGATGATCCGCCAGCCGCCGGTGTAGGTGCCCAGTGCCATCGCGCAGGCACAGGCAAAGATCACCCAGAACGGCGGGAGGGCTTGGGTGCGGCTGACCGCGCCATAGGAGATCAGCGCCAGGAAGATCACGCCCATCGTTTTCTGGGCGTCGTTGGTGCCGTGTGCCAGCGAGACGAGCGACGCCGAGAAGATCTGGCCGCGGCGGAACGCGGTTTCGCTGCGCTCCTCCGGGACACCGCGATTGATCCGGTAAACCAGCCAGGTGCCCACCGCGCCGACGATCCCGGCGAGGAAGACCGACACCAGGGCCGGAATCAGCACGCGGGAGACCACGCCGGTCCAGAGCACCCCATGCGCGCCGGCCGCCGCGATCATGGCGCCGACGATGCCACCGACCAGGGCGTGCGACGAGCTCGAGGGGATGCCCAGCAGCCAGGTCAGCAGGTTCCAGACGATCCCGCCGACCAGGCCGGCGAACACCAGCTGAAGCGTGACGAGGTGTCCGTTCACCAGATCCTTGGCGATCGTCCCGGCGACGGCGGTGGACAAGAACGCCCCGGCGAGGTTCAACACCGCCGACAGCGTCACCGCCTGCTTCGGCTTGAGTGCGCCGCTGGCGATCGACGTCGCCATGGCGTTTCCGGTGTCGTGGAAGCCGTTCGTGAAATCGAATGCGAGGGCAGTGATCACGACGATGATCAGAAGGAACAGCTGAAGATTCACGGGGCTAATTCTGTAGGCAGGGGGGTGCAGTTGTCGAAAGAACGGAGTCGCAAATCGAAGGTATATCGCACTAGTCGACAGATGTTCTTCTGGGGTTAACCTCTCAGCTCATCGCGTTCACCGCGGGTATCGCGGCGCAGCGGATGCTCCGGCGGGATCTGGACGAAGATCAACAGCACGCCGTCCGGATCGACCACATGCATCTCGTGCAGACCCCATGGCTCCTGGCGGGCCTCGCGGGCGATAGCGACGCCTCGGCTCTCCAGTTCGGCCTGTGTCGCGCGCACGTCGCGAACCTGAAGCCACAGCGCGCCGGGAAAGGGCCGGGCGGAATTCTCGTCGGCGCCGTGGTTGGCCAGCTCGATCAGCGACTGCCCGGCAAAGAACACCGTGCCCGCGCCGTAGTCGCGGAAGATCGCCAGGCCGATCTGGTCCCGGTAGAAGCTCAGCGACCGCTGGTAGTCCGCCGGCCGAAACAGCATCCGGCTGGCGAGAATCTCCATGCCTTCGTGTCTATCACGCGTCGGGATTGTTGGGCTGGATCCGATGAGCCGACTCGCCCCCTCGCCGCTCCGCGGCTGGGGGTACCCCCACCTCATCGCGCTTCGCGCTCTGCATCGTCGTCGGCTGAAGCCGCTGCCGCCGGATCGCCGTCGTGGCCAAGCCCGGCACGACGGTGTCGATGGCCTGCGCGGCGATCGCCATCCGGGGCGCGATCCGCACGGGGCGGGTGCGCGCCGCGGTGATCATCCAGCCCGCCGCCTCCTCGGAGGTCAGCGCGGGCAGCCCCCGATACTCCTTGGTCGGCGCGATCATCGGGGTGGCCACCAGCGGGTAGTACAGCGTGGTCGAATGCACACCCTTTGTCGCCCACTCGGTTTCGATCACCCGGCTCACCGCCGACAGCGCGGCCTTCGAGGCGTTGTAGACCGCGAACAGCGGCGACGGCTCACTGAACACACCCCAGGTCGCGACGTTGATGATGTGCCCGTCGCCGCGCTCCAGCATCCCGGGCGCGATGCCGCGGATCAGTCGCAGCGGCGAGTAGTAGTTGAGCACCATGGTCCGGTCGACGTCGTGCCAGCGTTCCAGCGACTCGGCCAGCGGCCGCCGGATGGACCGGCCGGCGTTGTTGATCAGAATGTCCACCCCGCCGAGCCGCTCCTCGACGTCGGCGACCAGCGCGTCGACCGCGTCCAGGTCGGACAGGTCGCACGGGATGGCGATCGCGTCGCCGCCGTCGGCGGCGATCCGGCCGACCACCTCGTCCAGCAGATCCTTGCGGCGGGCTACCGCGACCACGGTGGCGCCGCGGCGGGCGAACTGCTCGGCGGCGCATTCGCCGATCCCGGACGAGGCACCGGTGAGCACCACGCGCTTGCCGGCCAGGTCGATGCGGGTGGCGCCGGGCCGGGGCAGCAGGCGTGGCGCCAGCGGTGGCCGCATCGAAGTCAGCGTGATCTGCTCGGCCAGTAGTCGAAGCGGGTTCCAACGCACGTCGGAAGTCTAGGCGGCGGCAGTCGGCGCCGAGATCGACGCCAGTGTGGTGCGCTCCCGCTTCTTCGCGCCAGCGTCGATCTCAGACGAACCCGTTGGCTAGAAGTAACGCGGGAACGGGCTCCAGTCAGGCGGCCGCTTCTCCAGGAATGCGTCGCGACCCTCGACGGCCTCGTCGGTCATGTAAGCGAGCCGGGTGGCCTCACCGGCGAACAGTTGCTGGCCGACCAGCCCGTCGTCGAGCAGGTTGAAGGCGTACTTCAGCATCCGTTGCGCCTGAGGCGATTTCGCGTTGATCTCGGCCGCCCACTGGATGGCGTCGGTCTCCAGCTCGCCATGATCGACGACGGCGTTGACCGCGCCCATCCGATGCATCTGCTCGGCGGTGTATGGCCGGCCCAGGAAAAAGACCTCGCGGGCGAACTTCTGGCCGACCTGTTTGGCCAGGTACGCGCTGCCATACCCGCCGTCGAAGCTGCCGACGTCGGCGTCGGTCTGCTTGAACCGGGCATGCTCACGGCTGGCCAGAGTCAGGTCGCAGACCACGTGCAGGCTGTGCCCGCCGCCGGCGGCCCACCCATTGACCAGGCAGATCACCACCTTCGGCATGAACCGGATCAGTCGCTGCACTTCCAGGATGTGCAGCCTTCCAGCCCTTGCGGCGTCAACAGTATCGCCGGTGTCTCCGCTTGCGTATTGGTAGCCGCTGCGCCCGCGGATGCGCTGATCTCCGCCGGAGCAGAACGCCCAACCGCCGTCCTTTGGGGACGGGCCGTTGCCGGTCAGCAGCACCACCCCGACGTCGGGCCACATCCGGGCGTGATCGAGCACGCGGTAGAGCTCATCGACGGTGTGCGGGCGGAACGCGTTGCGCACCTCGGGCCGGTTGAAAGCCACGCGCACGGTCGCATCGGTGACGTGGCGGTGATAGGTGACGTCGGTCAGCTCGGCGAACCCGTCGACCGGCTTCCACTGGTCGGCGTGAAAAGGATTGTCAGACAAGGTTATTGGATTCCGTCCAGTCGAAAGACCGCGATGCGGCCGGCCAGCGCCTCGAATTCCTCCGGCCGTCCGTCGGTGACCAGGCCGGCCCGTTTCATGAAGCCGACCCCGGTGGGCACCTTTTCGGGGAACACCCGAAGCAGCGGACGGGAATCGTCAGCGGACAACTCGACCATTCGGACGCGGCGCACCTTGCGGCCACGCGCCACCGTCACTTCGCCGGCGGCGCGAACATTGGCCACCCAGTCCGCGCCGGGAAATCCGGCGACCACATATTCCTGGCTGCCGACGGTCATCGGTGTGACGGGAGTCGACCGTTCGCGGCCCGACCTACGGCCGGGCACCGTCAGCACCACCGGGCTCTCGCCGCCGAAACTCAGGCCCAGCCGCGACATTCCGATGAACACCTTGTTCGCCGGTTTGAGCCACCACGGGGGCTGCACCGATTTGGTCATACGGCGACGGTACTCGTCAGCTCTGCTCGACGAACCTCTCGATGCCGTGCGGGAACGGGTCGGCTCCCGGCGCGGTGACGGCGTCCAGGCGCGCGATCTGGTCGGCGCTGAGCACGACATCGCCCGCACCCACGTTCTCCTCGAGATGGCCGATCGATTTCGTACCCGCGATCAGCAGCACATTCGGCCCGTGAGCCAGCAGCCAGGCCAGCCCGACCTGTGTCGGCAGCACGTCGAGCTCGCCGGCGATCTCGAGTACCACCGGATTGTCGGCCACCTTCGGAAAGCCGGGGAACGCCGAGCCGAGCGGGAAATACGGCACCCACCCGATGTCTTCGGCCTTACAGACGTCGAGCATCGCCTCTTGAGAACGGTCGAGCAGGCTGTAGGCGTTCTGGACGCAGACGATGCCCGCAGGCAACGCGCGCCGCAGGATCTCCAGCGGCACACTGCTGATCCCGATGCCGCCGATCTTGCCCTCGTCGCGCAACGCGATCATCTCAGCCAACTGGTCGTCGAGGTCGACGACCTGGTCATCTTCGGCCTGCACGCCCGGACCGAGGTCCATGCGGCGCAGGTTGACCACCGGTATCTGGTCGAGACCCAGTTGGCTCAGGTCGTCTTCGACGGCGGCGCGCAGTTCGGCGGGCTTTTGCGCGGCGGCCAGCGGCACCGGTTCGCTGCCGGTGTAGCGCGCGCCGACCTTGCTGACGATGACGAGATCGTCGGGGTAGGGCGCCAGCGCTGCGTGGATGCGGCGGTTCACCTCGCCGGGGCCGTAGAACGACGCGGTGTCAATGTGGTTGACGCCCAACTCGATTGCGCGACGCAGCACCGCGGTCGCGTCGTCGGACGCCGGCTCGAAGAGTTGCATGGCGCCGTAGCCGACCCGAGCCACCGAGCTCGTGTCGATGCGGCCGATGCCGCCGGGGTTCTCTGTCATGGTGCTCCCATCGTGAGACACTGGTGAAAATGCGGAGGTTCCTCCGTTTGAATCGAGAGTAGCAGAAACGGAGGAGGCTCCGCTTTGGCCGGGACCGTTCGCGCCGACGCGCGGCGCAATCGCGAGAGGCTGCTCGAGGTCGCGACCGCGGCATTCGCCGCCGCGGATGGCAAGCCGGTGTCGCTGGAATCGATCGCCCGCGACGCCGGGGTCGGCATCGGCACGCTGTACCGCCATTTCGCCAATCGGCAGGCGCTGGTCGAGGCGATCTACCGGACCGAGCTCGCCGAGGTGGCCGAGGCCGCGACGACATTGCTCAAGCGGCATCCGCCCAAGACGGCCCTGCGTCGCTGGATGGACCGCTACGCGAGTTTCGTGGCAGCCAAGCGAGGCATGGCCGAATCGCTGCATGCGATGTTCGACTCCGGCGCCATGCAACCCAACGACACTCGCGCGAGGATCGGCGGCGCAGTCGACTTGCTGCTGCGGGCCGGCGCCGACGACGGCAGCCTTCGCTCCGACGTACAGGCCGACGATGTGGTGTCCAGCCTGATCGGCATCTTTTTGGCCAGCGGCTCGCCCGAGCAGACCGGCCGATTGCTCGATCTGTTGGTGGCTGGCGCGTCAGCTCGGTAAGGGAATGAATCGCCGCCCCCCGGACGGCTGCCGACGGCCCGGCATAGCGGGCGCTGGGATGCGAAAGCCCCGCTGGCCGGGCGCTCGAGCGGCGTGTCAGCCGCCCGCTCAGCCGACCGCTCGGCCGGCGCCTTCCCAGAACCGCGCACGCACGGCCTTCTTGTCCGGCTTACCCAGCCCGGTCAACGGGAGCGCGTCGACGATCACCACGCGTTTGGGTGACTGCACCGGACCCTTGCGCTCCTTCACCGCGGCCTGAATCTCCGCCGTCATGGTTTCGATCGCGGCGTCGTCGCGGGCCGCGTCGTCGCGCAACACCACCACGGCGGTGACGGCCTCGCCCCACTTGTCGTCCGGCGCGCCGACCACACACACCTGTGCGATCGAAGGGTGCTCAGCCACAACATCTTCCACCTCGCGGGGGAACACGTTGAAGCCGCCGGTGACGATCATGTCCTTGACCCGGTCGACGATGAAGTAGAAGCCGTCGTCGTCTTCGCGGGCCATGTCGCCGGTGTGCAACCAGCCGTCCTTGAAGGTGTCGGCGGTGGCCTCCGGCAGATGCCAGTACCCACCGGCCAACAGTGGCCCGCTGACGCAGATTTCGCCCGGCTCGCCTTGTGGAACGGGCGTGCCGTCCTCGCCGAGCAGCGCCACGCGGGCGAACAACGTCGGGCGCCCGCACGACGTCAGCCGCTTCTCGTCGTGGTCGGTCTTGGCGAGGTAGGTGATCGCCATCGGGGCCTCGGACTGCCCGTAGTACTGAGCGAAGATCGGGCCGAACCGGCGGATCGCCTCGGCCAGTCGTACCGGATTCATCGCCGAGGCGCCGTAGTACACGGTCTCCAGCGACGACAGGTCGCGGGTGTGCGAATCCGGGTGGTCCATCAACGCGTACAGCATCGACGGGACCAGCATCGTCGCCGTAATCTTCTGCTCTTCAACGACTTTCAGCACTTCGGCCGGGTCGAACTTGCTCAGCACCACCATCTCGCCGCCCTTGACCACCGTCGGCGTGAAGAACGCGGCGCCGGCGTGCGACAGCGGCGTGCACATCAGGAACCGCGGGTGCTCGGGCCACTCCCATTCGGCGAGCTGGATCGACGTCATCGTGGCGATGTTTCCGGTGGTGCCGATGACTCCCTTGGGCTTGCCCGTGGTCCCGCCGGTGTAGGTCAGGCCGCCGACGTGACCGGGTGGCAGGTCGGCGACGGTGATCGGCTGCGGCGAGTACTTGGCGGCCTCGGCGTTCAGGTCGACTGCCACATGCTTGACTTCTTCGGGGACCGGGCCGATCGTCAGGATCTGCTTCAGCGAATCGACTTTGTCCAGCAGGCCCAGCGCGCGCTCGATGAACATCGGGTTGGGATCGATGATCAGCGCGGTGGCACCGGCATCGGAGAGCACGTAAGCGTGGTCGTCGAGTGAGCCCATCGGGTGCAGGGCGGTGCGCCGGTAGCCCTGAGTCTGGCTGGCGCCCAGGATCATCAGCACCTCGGGGCGATTGAGGGCGAGCAGGCCGACGGTGACGCCGCTGCCGGCGCCCAGCGCGTCGAACGCCTGGATGTACTGGCTGATCCGCTCGGCCAGCTGACCGCCGGTGAGCGTGGTGTCGCCGAGGAACAGCACTGGCCGGTTCTTGTGGCGCTTGAGTGCGCCGACGAGCAGGTGGCCGTTGTGGGTGGGATTGCGCAACAGGTCGTCACTCATACGGCCAGACTAGAACGTGTTGCAATTTGTGTCTGCCACCCCCTCGGATACCCCGACCATCATTAGGATTCGACCCCATGGCCGCCGCAGATGTCGTCATCACCGGAACCGTCCTGACCGTTGACGACACCCAGCCCACCGCCGAGGCGCTGGCCATCGCGGGCGGCCGGATCGTCGCGGTCGGCAGCCGGGCCGACGTGGGCGAGTTCATCGGCCCGGACACCGAGACCATCAACCTTGGTGACGGCTGCGCGATGCCGGGTTTCGTTGAGGCGCATGGTCATCCGCTGATGGAGGCGATCGCGCTGTCCGATCGGCTGGTCGACATCCGGCCGGTCACCCTGCGCGACGCGGGCGAGGTGGTCGACGCGGTTCGCCGCGAGGTGGCCCGCCGCGGCTCGGACGGCGCCTACCTCAACGGCTGGGATCCGCTGCTGCAGGACGGCCTGCCGGAGCCGACGCTGGGCTGGCTGGACGAGGTCGCGCCCGACGATCCGCTGGTGATCATCCACAACTCCGGCCACAAGGCCTACTTCAATTCGCGCGCCGCGCAGCGGGCCGGGCTCGATCGCGACACGGCCGACCCCAAGGGCGCCAAGTACGGCCGCGACGCCAACGGCGACCTGGACGGCAGCGCGGAGGAATCCGGCGCGGTGTTCCCGCTGCTCAACGGGGCCATCTCGCCGAGCGACTATCCGGCGATGCTGCTGGCCGAGTGCGCCCGGCTCAACCGGGCCGGGCTGACCACATGCTCGGAGATGGCCTTCGATCCCTCGCTGCGACCCCTCGTCGACGGTCTGCACGACATGCTCACCGTGCGGCTGCGGACCTATGAGATGTCCAACCCGCAGATGACGACCGACGCCACGCCCGGCGAGGGCGACGACATGCTGCGGCAGGTCGGCATCAAGATCTGGGTGGACGGCTCGCCGTGGATCGGCAACATCGCGCTGTCGTTCCCGTACCTCGACACCGCGGCCACCCGGACTATCGGCGTGACGCCGGGCTCCTGTGGCCACGCCAACTACACCGCCGAACAGCTGACCGAGATCGTCGGCGCCTACCACCCGCTGGGCTGGCCGATGGCCTGCCACGTACAGGGCGACGCCGGCGTGGACACCATCCTCGACGTGTACGAGCAAGCGCTGCAACGCAATCCGCGCCACGACCACCGGCTGCGCCTCGAGCACGTCGGTGCGATTCGGCCCGAGCAGCTGCGGCGCGCCGCCGACCTCGGCGTCACCTGCAGCATCTTCGTCGACCAGATCCACTACTGGGGCGACGTCATCGTCGACGGGCTGTTCGGCGAGGAGCGTGGATCCCGTTGGATGCCAGCAGGTTCCGCGGTGGCCACCGGCATGCGCATCTCGCTGCACAACGATCCGCCGGTGACGCCCGAGGAGCCGCTGCGCAACATCAGCGTCGCCGTCACCCGCATGGCGCCCAGCGGTCGGGTGCTCGGTCCCGAGGAGCGGCTGACCGTCGAGCAGGCCATCCGGGCGCAGACCATCGACGCGGCCTGGCAGCTGTTCAGCGACGACATCATCGGTTCGCTCGAGGTCGGCAAATACGCCGACCTGGTGGTGCTGTCCGCCGATCCGCGTGCGGTGCCGCCGGCGGACATCGCCAACCTGCAGGTGCGCGCGACGTTCCTGGCCGGTCGCCCGGTCTACACCTCGTGACCCCCACGCTGCCCGACGTTCTCGACCGCCTGCACGTCGTCTCGCTGCCGATGCGGGTGCGCTTCCGGGGCATCACCACCCGCGAGCTGGCGCTGATCGACGGCCCCGCCGGGTGGGGCGAATTCGGCGCGTTCCTCGAATACGGCGACGCCGAGGCCGCGCACTGGCTGGCCGCCGCCCTCGACTCGGCCTACCGGCCGGCCCCGCCGCCGCTGCGCAACCGTGTCGATATCAACGCCACCGTCCCCGCCGTCCCCGCCGCGCAGGTGCCGGAGATCCTGGCCCGCTTTCCCGGCGCGCGCACGGCCAAGGTGAAGGTCGCCGAGCCCGGCCAGAGCCTCGGCGACGACGTCGCCCGGGTCGACGCGGTCCGGGCGCAGGTGCCCACCGTGCGGGTCGACGCCAACGGCGCCTGGACCGTGGCCGAGGCCTTTGAAGCAGCAGCGGCGCTGACAGTGTCCGGCCCGCTGGAATACCTCGAACAGCCCTGCGCCACCGTCGACGAACTCGCGCAGTTGCGCCGGCGAATCGACGTGCCGGTGGCCGCCGACGAAAGCATCCGCAAGGCCGGCGACCCGCTGGCCGTGGTCCGCGCCGGCGCGGCCGACATCGCTGTCGTCAAAGTCGCTCCGCTGGGCGGTATTTCGGCATTGCTGGCGATCGCGGCGCAGATCGATATCCCCGTCGTGGTCTCCAGCGCGCTGGACTCCGCGGTCGGCATCGCGGTCGGGCTGTCCGCCGCCGCGGCGCTGCCGACGTTGAACCACGCCTGCGGGCTGGGCACCGGCCGGCTGTTCGTCGAGGACATCGCCGACCTGGTCGAGTCGAAAGACGGCTACCTGCCGGTCGGGCCGGTAACACCCGACCCGGCGCGACTGCAGGCCCTGGCCGCGTCGCCGGAGCGCCGGCAGTGGTGGATCGACCGGATCCGGGCCTGCTATCCGCTGCTGTCCTGATTTGTGGGGTGCATGGCGTAGACGACATGGGGGCTGATCGCCAACACTAGCCGTATGACGCGAAAAGTCCTGATTGTCGGCTTTCCGGGCGTGCAAGCGCTGGATCTGGTCGGGCCGTTCGATGTGTTCGCCGGGGCGTCGACGGCGTTGGCCGCCCAGGGTAAAAAGGGCTATGAGCCGGTGTTGGCATCCCTCGACGGGCAGCCGGTGTCCACCGGGGCCGGGTTGACCTTCGGCACCGCCACGCTGCCTGACCCCCCGGAGCAGGTCGACACATTGGTGTTGCCGGGCGGTCAGGGCACCCGCCCCGACAAGCGTGATCCGCGGCTGATCGATTGGATCGCCGCCGCGGCGCCGCTGGCCCGTCGCGTCGTCACCGTGTGCACCGGCGCCTTCCTGGCGGCGCAGGCAGGCCTGCTCGACGGTTGCCGGGCGACCACGCACTGGGCTCACACCGACGAGTTGGCGCGGGAATTCCCGGCGATCGATGTCGACCCCGACCCGATCTTCGTGCGTAGCTCACCGACGGTGTGGACGGCTGCGGGCGTCTGCGCGGGCATCGACTTGGCGCTGGCGCTGGTCGAAGAGGACCACGGAACCGAGGTGGCTCAAACCGTCGCCCGCTATCTGGTGATGCACCTGCGGCGGCCCGGCGGGCAGACGCAATTCGCCGCGCCGGTCTGGGTGACCCGCGCCAAACGCGAGCCGATCCGCGCCGTCCAGGACGCCGTCGAAGCCGAACCCGGTGGCGCGCACAGTATCGACGAACTGGCTCGCGTCGCCGCGATGAGCCCCCGGCATTTCACCCGGGTATTCACCGACGAAGTCGGCGAGGCACCCGGCGCTTACGTCGAGCGGGTTCGCACCGAGGCGGCCCGCCGACAGCTCGAGCAGACCGACGATACTGTGGTCGCGATCGCCGCACGTTGCGGCTTCGGCACCGCGGAAACCATGCGCCGCAACTTTATCCGACGGGTCGGTGTCTCACCCGACCAGTACAGAAAGACATTCGCATGACCCAGATCGCGATCGTCGTCTATCCAGGTTTCACCGCGCTGGACTTCATCGGGCCCTACGAAGTGCTGCGCTGGCTGCCCGACACCGAGGTCCGCTTCGTGTGGCACGAACCGGGCCCGATCACCGCCGACTCCGGCGTCCTGGTCATCGGCGCCACCCACTCGTTCGCCGAAACCCTTTCGCCGGATGTGATTCTGGTGCCCGGCGGGATGACCACCGTCGAACACGCCCGCGACGAGAAGCTGCTGGACTGGGTGCGCACCACGCATCGGACCGCGACCTGGACGACGTCGGTGTGCTCGGGTTCGGTAGTCCTCGCGGCCGCGGGGCTGCTCGACGGTCAACGCGCCACCTCACACTGGGCGGCCCTGAGCATGCTGAAAGCCCTGGGCGCCAAGCCCGTTGGCGATGAACGGGTGGTAGCAGCGGAGCGCCACGGAAAAAAGATAATCACCAGTGCAGGGGTGTCGGCGGGAATCGACTTGGCGCTCTGGCTGGCCGGCCAGATCGGCGGTGAGGAACGGGCGAAGGTCATTCAGCTGTCGATGGAGTACGACCCGCAGCCGCCGTTCGACAGCGGCCACATGTCGAAGGCATCCGCGAAGACCAAGGCGGTCGCCACCGCCCTGATGGCCCGCGATATCGCCAAACCGGCTCAGCTCAACGCCGGGACGCGACTGTTGTGGAACCGCGCGCTGACGGCAGCCCGGAGCAAAGCCCGTCGCTAGCCGGCGATCGCGTCGACCACCGCGTCGGGTTCGTCCATCGAGACGAAGGTGCGCGCGCCCGGCACCTCGATCAGCTTGGCGTTGCTGAACGCCGCGGCCAGTCGCCTGCCCAGCTTCGGGGTGAACACCCGGTCGCCCTGACCCCAGACCAGCGTGACCGGCTTGTCGAACCGGTGCAGGCGGGTCGCCACTTCGGTGAGATCGGTCTTGGCGATCTGACGCAGCAGCGCCGCCAGGTCGCGGCGGATGCGACTGTCGTTCAGGCACGGCGCAATCCAGTCGGCCGTCACCTGCTCGTCCGGCCGGCTGAGTAGCAGGCCGAATCCGAGCGCCGAGTCCCGCAGCGGCCGAAGCCGCATCGGCTCCAACATCGCCTTGATCGAGATCGGGCCGCGGAGCACGCCGAACACCGCGCTGAACGGGAACGGCGGGCATTGCTCGAAAGCGTCGCAATTGGTCAGCACCAGGCGGCCGATCCGGTCGGAGTTGGCGTCGACGGCAAGCTGGCAGATGCCGCCGCCGGTGTCGCTGCCGACCAGCGTCACCTCGGACAGGTCAAGCGCGGCGATCGCATCGTTGACGATCCCGGCGACGCCGTGCAGCGACAGCACGCCGGCGTCGCTGACCGGGATGGTGTGCGAGCCCAACGGCAAGGTCGGCACGATGCAGCGGTATCCCAGCCGACCCAGCCTTTCGGCCACCGCACGCCACAGTTCGCCGTTCACCAGGACGCCGTGGACGAACACCACCGGCGGATGCGCCGAATCCTGCGGACCGTATTCACGGTATTCGATGGTGGCCGGTGTGAGGGCTAGCTGTGTCATGTCGACAGTCAATGCCAGAACCCGCTGCCAGCTCGATGCAGCGAGCTGCCAAATGCTGCCAACGCCCGGAGTCGCGTAGGTTCGTCGACGTGATCAACCTGGCTTATGACGATAACGGGACGGGGGAACCCGTCCTCTTCATCGCCGGACGCGGTGGACTGGGACGCACCTGGCATCTCAATCAGGTCCCGGCGTTTCTGGACGCCGGCTACCGCGTCATCACCTTCGACAACCGCGGGGTCGGCGCGACAGCGAGCGCCGACGGTTTCACCACCGAAACCATGGTCGCCGACACTGCGGCGCTGATCGAGTCGCTCGGCGTCGGGCCGGTGCGCATCGTGGCGGTGTCGATGGGTTCCTTCATCGCCCAGGAGCTGATGCTGGCGCGGCCCGAGCTGGTGACCCAGACGGTGCTGATGGCCACCCGCGGCCGGCTGGACAAGGCGCGCGAGTTCTTCCGGACCGCCGAGGACGAGCTCGCCGCCTCCGGCGTGCAGATCCCGACCGCGTACGACGCCAAAATCCGCCTGCTGGAGAGCTTTTCGCCTAAAACGCTCAGCAACGACGAAGCGGTCGCCGAGTGGATCAGCATGTTCACCATCTGGCCGATCAAGATCACGCCGGGAATCATCCGGCAGGGCTGGGTTTCGCCGCAGGGCAACCACCTGCCCTCCTACCAGGGGAT
Source organism: Mycobacterium sp. (assembly GCF_965277065.1). GTDB lineage: Bacteria > Actinomycetota > Actinomycetes > Mycobacteriales > Mycobacteriaceae > Mycobacterium. Next base: position 1,012,685 of record NZ_CBDIBT010000019.1, on the reverse strand, counting down.
CACCACGCCGACGCTGGTGCTCGGTTTCGCCGACGACGTGGTGACGCCGCCGCACCTGAGCAAAGAGGTCGCCGACGCCATTCCCGGCGCCAGGTACCAGCTGGTCGCCGACACCGGGCATCTGGGCTTCTTGGAGCGGCCCGAGGTGGTCAACGCCGCGGCGCTGAAGTTCTTCGCCAGCATGGGGTTCTGACCTGTGCCGCGAGCAGACGCAGAATCGTCTCGCGCGTCGCTGTGTCATGCGATTTTGCGTCTGCTCGGCCCCCGAAGGCGCCCCACGTAGGCTGAACTGGTGAATCCCTCGACGGCGCAGGCCCGCGTGGTCGTCGACGAACTGATCCGCGGCGGTGTCCGCGACGTGGTGCTGTGCCCGGGCTCGCGCAACGCCCCGCTGGCGTTCGCGCTGCAGGACGCCGACCGGGCCGGCCGGGTGCGGCTGCACGTCCGCATCGACGAGCGCACCGCCGGATTCCTGGCCGTCGGGCTGGCGATCGCCGCAGGCACCCCGGTCTGCGTCGCGATGACGTCGGGCACCGCGGTGGCCAACCTCGGGCCTGCCGTGGTGGAGGCCAACTACGCGCGGGTGCCGCTGATCGTGCTGTCGGCCAACCGGCCCTACGAAATGCTCGGCACCGGCGCCAACCAGACCATGGAACAGCTGGGCTACTTCGGCACCCAGGTCCGCGCCACGATCAGCCTCGGCCTGGCCGAAGATGTCCCGGAGCGGATGGACGCCCTCAACGCGACGTGGCGATCGGCCACCTGCCGCGTCGTGGTGGCCGCGACCGGCGCGCGCAGCGCCAACGCCGGACCGGTGCATTTCGACATCCCGCTGCGTGAGCCGCTGGTGCCCGACCTCGAGCCCGGGCCCGTCCCGCCGGGCCGCCCCGACGGCAAGCCATGGACCTACACCCCGGTGGTCAGCTTCGACCAGCCGCTGGACATCGACCTGAGCCTCGACACGATCGTCATCGCCGGCCACGGCGCCGGTGTGCGGCCCGAGCTGGCCGCGCTGCCGACGGTCGCCGAGCCCACTTCATTTTCTGGCCGTCCCCCCCCATACCCGCTGCATCCGTTGGCGCTATCGCACCTGCACCCCCAGCAGGTGATCATGCTGGGGCGGCCCACCCTGCACCGGCCGGTGTCGGCGCTGCTGGCCGACCCGTCGGTGCCGGTCTACGCGCTGACCACCGGGCCGCGCTGGCCCGACGTCTCGGGCAACTCGCAGGCCACCGGCACCCGCGCCGTCACCACCGGCACGCCGAACCCCGATTGGCTGACCCGCTGCGCCGAGCTCAACGGCCACGCCGTCGCCGCGGTGCGCGAGCAGCTCGCGGCGCACCCGCTGACCACGGGCCTGCACGTGGCCGCCGCGGTGACCGATGCGCTGCGCCCCGGCGATCAGCTGGTCCTCGGCGCGTCCAACCCGGTGCGCGACGTCGCACTGGTCGGCCTGAACCCGCGCGGTATCACGGTGCGATCCAATCGCGGCGTGGCCGGCATCGACGGGACGGTGTCGACCGCGATCGGGGCGGCGCTCGCGCACGACCCGACCGGAGGCCGCACGGTGGCGCTGATCGGCGACCTGACCTTCGTTCACGACAGCTCCGGCCTGCTGATCGGGCCGACCGAGCCGGTTCCCGCGGACCTGACCATCGTGGTGTCCAACGACAACGGCGGCGGCATCTTCGAACTGCTCGAGCAGGGCGACCCACGGTTCTCCGACGTCTCCGCCCGGGTGTTCGGCACCCCGCACGACGTCGACGTCGGCGCGCTGTGCCGCGCCTATCACATCGACAGCCGGCAGATCGAGCTCGACCAGCTGGGTGCCGCCCTCGATGAACCAGCCGGCGGGATGCGGGTGCTGGAGGTCAAAGCGGACCGATCGTCGCTGCGCGGACTGCACGCCGCGATCAAGGCTGCCCTGTGAATCGACCGGCCGGCGCTCTCGCGGCGCTGAAAGCCTGGTGGCGCATACTCATTCACGGTCGCAGCGGCGAATTCCCGAACACTCCCGGGCACCGTGCGGTGCGGCTGGCCCGGATCTTCGTGCTGATCCTCGTCACGCTGGCCACACTGCAGTCGCTGCTGTTGGTAGCCGGCGCGGTACGCAATGACATTGCGATTCACAACGATATGGGTGTAGCCGAGGCCGAAGTGCTCGACGCGGGTCCGCGCCGCTCGACCATCGAGTTCGTCACGCCGGACCGGGTCACCTACCGGCCCGAGCTCGGAGTGCTGTATCCATCCCAATTGGCAACGGGCATGCGGATTTACGTCGAGTACGACAAGCTGAACCCCAATCTGGTTCGCGTGCAACACCGTACCGCCAAGCTGGCGATCATCCCGGCCGGTTCCATCGCCGTGGTCGGCTGGCTGATCGGGGCGGCAGCGCTGAGCGGTCTGGCGTGGATGGACAAGCGGCTGGACCGTCAGCTGGTCAGCGCGTCCAGCCAGCCCGGATCTTGAGTGTCGACAACGCTTCTGGTGTTCAGGTTGTAGATCGTCGGGGTACCCGGGTTAGCCGGGTTCTCCTCTTTGAGGCGGGCCTTGTTCGCGTCGTTGACCGCGACGGTGTCCACCACGCTGTCGCCGGCCGCGATCCGGTCGGCCACCAGGTCGGGCAGTCCACTTTCGCGGGCCATCGTCACGACGGCGTCGACCGTCGGGCCGTCGGAACTCTGGTGGCGGTAGAGGTCTTGCACGAAAGCCTGATACGCCGTCGGCGACGTGGCCGGGTCTGCGGCCAGAAACAGCGCGTTGACCAGACGGGCGGACACGTCGTTGTGATGCCGGCCGTCCAGGAAGGTCAGCCACCGATACGTGATGGCCAACCGGCCGCCGGCGAGCGCGGCGGCCACCCGATCACCGTCGGCCGCTTCGAACTCCGCGCAGTGGGGGCATTGCGGTTCGCAGAAGACCTCCAACTGCACTGGGGCGATCCACGATCCGACCAGCACGCCGTTGGCGTCGAAGGTTCGTGGAACGTCGGCGTGCGCGTTGCCGGTGGCCAACATCACCAATCCCAGCACCGTGGCCCATACGTGCAGGTAGAACCGCATTGTCAGAGTCCCCTTTGGGTCAGAGTTCGTGTCGCGTACGCCAGTCGGTAACCATATCGACAGTCGACGCTGCCACCGTGATGGTGTGCGAGTAGCGATTGTCGCGGAATCTTTTCTCCCGCAGGTCAACGGCGTGAGTAATTCCGTCATCCGAACACTCGAGCACCTCCGACGTACCGGCCATGAAGCGCTTGTCATTGCGCCCGACACCCCGCACGGCGAGGAACCCGCAGATCGTCTCTATGACGGTATCCGGGTGCATCGGGTGCAGTCGTGGATGTTCCCGAAGGTGACGACGCTGCCGTTGGGTCTGCCGCTGCCACGAATTCTGCGCGTGCTGCGCGGATTCGAGCCCGATGTGGTGCATTTGGCCTCGCCCGCCCTGCTCGGTTGGGGCGGGGTGAAAGCGGCCCGGCGCCTCGGGGTGCCGACGGTCGCGGTGTACCAGACCGACGTGCCCGGGTTCGCCGCCAGCTACGGCATCGGCGTCACCGAGAAAGCGGCCTGGGCCTGGTTCCGGCACCTGCACAAGCTCGCCGACCGGACGCTGGCTCCGTCCACCGCGACCATGGAATCACTTGTCAGTCACGGTATTCCGCGGGTGCACAAGTGGGCGCGCGGCGTCGACATGATCGGCTACGCGCCGTCGGGCCGCGACGAGGCGTTGCGACAGCACTGGTCGCCGGACGGCAAGCCGATCGTCGGATTCGTCGGTCGACTCGCGCCGGAGAAGCATGTCGAACGGCTCACCTCGCTCGCCGCCACCGGCGACGTACAGGTCGTCATCGTCGGCGACGGAGTTGACCGCGCGAAGCTGCAATCGGCAATGCCCACAGCCGTTTTCACCGGTGCGCTGTATGGCGAAGAGCTGGCGAAGGCGTACGCCAGTATGGACGTCTTCGTCCACGCCGGTGAGCACGAGACGTTCTGCCAAGTCGTCCAAGAGGCGCTGGCGTCCGGGTTGCCGGTGATCGCTCCTGACGCAGGCGGACCCCGCGACCTGGTGACGCCGTGGCGAACCGGACTGCTGTTGGGGGTCAAGGAATTCGAGGCGCAACTGCCCAACGCTGTCGCGCATCTGCTCGAAGACCGCGAGCGGTACTCGGTGGCCGCTCGCCGCAGCATCCTCAAACGCAGCTGGCCCGCCATCTGCGACGAGTTGCTCGGCCACTACGAGGCCGTCCTATCGCCCGTTGCCCGCGCACGCATGCGCCGGCAACACGCGCAGGGTCAGTGACCTCTCAGCCCTGCGCCAACTCGGCGACGGGCTGCCATTGCTCCCAGGTGCGCAGTCGCTGCTCGTAGTCGGCCTTGGCTAATCCCAACGGCGCGTCACCAAAGAACACCCGCAGCGGCGGCTCATCCGCGTCGACGACCTTGAGCACGGCCGCGGCGGACGCCGTCGGGTCACCGGGTGCGGCCCAACGAGTCTTGCGGACCCTCTCGTTCTCGGCGTGCAACTCGGCATAGTCCGGCAGCTGCTCGGCGGTCCGTGACGACGACCCGGACCAGTCGGTGGAGAAACCGGCCGGCTCGATCAGCGTGACGTGTACGCCGAACGGCGCGACCTCCTGCGCCAACGACTGGGAGAAGCCTTCCAGCGCCCACTTGGATGCGTGGTAGATGCCGACGTTGGGGAAAGCTGTGATGCCGCCGATCGACGACACCTGGATGATGTGGCCGCTGCCCTGCGCACGCAGGTACGGCAACGCGGCCTGGGTGACCCACAGCGCGCCGAAGACGTTCGTCTCGATCTGATCCCGCGCGTCGGCCTCGGACAACTCTTCGATGAAGCCGAACTGGCCGTAGCCGGCGTTGTTGACGACGATGTCGAGGCGCCCGAAATGGTCGTGGGCCTGCTTGACGGCGGCGAAGTCAGCGGCGCGATCGGTGACGTCCAGCTTCAGCGGGAGAATCGCGTCGTCGTATTTGGCGACGAGATCGTCCAGTGACGCGGTGTCGCGCGCGGTCGCGGCGACTTTGTCGCCCCGTTCCAGCGCGGCAATCGCCCACTCTCGTCCGAAGCCACGTGAAGTACCGGTGATGAACCAAACTTTTTCAGCCATGCTGGTCTCTAACGCACAGGTTGGCAGCTCATTCCCGCATGGCCTGATTGGCCCGGTAAGTTCGAGGCGTGAACCGCGCCACGCTGGACAAAGACCCCCGTGAGGTGGCATCGATGTTCGACGGCGTCGCGCGCCGCTACGACATCACCAACACCGTGCTGTCGTTGGGCCAGGACCAGTACTGGCGGCGCGCCACGTCCAAGGCGCTGGGCGTCGGGTCGGGCGAGAAGGTGCTTGATCTGGCCGCCGGTACGGCGGTGTCGACGGTGGAGATGGCCCGCTCCGGGGCGTGGTGTGTGGCGGCGGACTTCTCGGTCGGCATGCTCGGCGCAGGCGCGGCCCGCAAGGTGCCCAAGGTCGCCGGCGACGCCACCCGGTTACCGTTCGCCGACAACGTGTTCGACGCGGTCACGATCAGCTTCGGGCTGCGCAACGTCGCCGAGCGCGAGACCGCTCTGTCCGAGCTGGCCCGGGTGACGCGGCCCGGCGGCCGGTTGGTGGTGTGCGAGTTCTCCACCCCCACCAATGGGATGTTCGCCACCGTGTACAAGGAATACCTGATGAAGGCTCTGCCGCGGGTCGCGCGGGCGGTGTCGAGCAATCCGGAAGCCTATGTCTACCTTGCCGAGTCGATCAGAGCCTGGCCGGACCAGGCCGACCTGGCCCATCAGATAACCCGGGCCGGCTGGTCGGCGGTGCGCTGGCGCAACCTCACCGGCGGCATCGTCGCGCTCCATGCCGCCTACAAAGCGCCGCGCTGACTTTCATTCGCCTTGATTCTCGGTATGGCCCGGTGCGCTCCGGTCTGCCACTATCGGGCCCGGTGAGCCGCGAATTTCTTTGGTACATCCCGAATACAGTGCTGTCCGGTCACCGGGGCGACGACACCGTCGACGGCTGGGGCAGCCTGGAGTATTCGGTCGAGCTCGCGCAGCGCGCGGAGCGCAACGGCTGGGGTGGTGCGCTGATCGGCGCGGGCTGGGGACGGGCGGACTCGTTCACGATCGCGACCGCGATCGCCGCCCGGACGACGACGTTCGCACCGCTGGTCGCGATTCGGCCCGGCTACTGGCATCCCGCGCATTTCGCCAGCGCCGCCTCCACGCTCGACCAGCTCAGTCAGGGCCGGCTGCTGGTGAACGTGGTCACCGGCGCCGACGACGTCCTGGCCTACGGCGATGTCGACCTGGACAAGTCGAGCCGCTACGACCGGACCCGCGAATTCCTGCAGCTGGTCCGTCGGTTGTGGACCGAAGAGGACGTGACCTACGACGGCGATTACTTCTCTGTCGAACACTCGACGTTGCAGCCGCGCCCGTTCGGCGCCGAGGAAGGCTTGCATCCCACGCTCTACTTCGGTGGCGCCTCGGCCGCGGCGGAAGAGGTGGCCGTCGAAGAGGCTGACGTGCAACTGTTTTGGGGTGAGCCACTCGACGGGATCGCCGAGCGTATCGAACGGCTCACGGCGTTGTCCGAGAAACTCGGGCGCGAACACGCGCCGCTGGAGTACGGGCTGCGCATCACGACGCTGGTCCGCGACACCTCCGCAGAGGCGTGGCGGGACGCTGAGCAGAAGGTCGCTGAACTGGCCGGCAAACCCTCGGTGTTGTTGCTGCACAACGCCAAGTCAGCGGAAGGACAGCGACGGCTGAGCGAGCTGGCCGGCCGCGGCGAAGTGCTCGATTCCTGCCTCTACACCGCGCCGAGCAAATACGGCGGCGAGGGAGCCGGGACGACGTGGCTGGTCGGGTCGGCCGAGGAAGTCGCGGCTGCCCTGCAGAAGTACGCCGACCTCGGGGTGAAACACTTCGTGCTGTCGGACACCCCGTATCTGTCCGAGGTGTCCAGGATCGGCGAGCAGGTTCTTCCGTTGCTGCGCAACGCCGTCAGCTGAACGGCCTTCGGCGATCCAGCAACCGGGAGATCCGCCCGCTGCCCCGCCACGCCCGCGCCACCCAGTCGGCGTCCTCGTCGGTGACCAGGTTGCCCATCACCCGCACCGCGATGCCCATCAGCGTCGTCGAGCGCATCCCGAGCGGGCCGGCCGCGGGCAGGAACCGTGGGAACGTCAGCAACAGGCCCAGTCGGCGGGCGACGGAAAACCCCCGCCCGTAATGGGATTGGAGCACGTTCGGCCAGGCGGCGGAGAAGTCGCCCGACCCGAGCATCTCCGCGGCCAGCCGGCCGGTCTCCAGCCCGTAGTCGATGCCCTCGCCGTTGAGCGGGTTGACACACGCCGCCGCGTCGCCGATCAGCATCCAGTTGCGGCCTGCCACACCGGATACCGCTCCACCCATCGGCAGCAGCGCTGACGATATGGCACGGGGTTGGCCCTCGAAGCCCCACTCGTCGCGGCGCAGGTCGGTGTAGTACGACATCAGCGGCCGCAGGGCCAGCTCGGCCGGCCGCTTGGTCGTCGACAGCGCACCCACGCCGATGTTCACTTCGCCGTTGCCCAGCGGGAAGATCCAGCCGTAGCCGGGCAGCACCGCGCCGTCGGGCGATCGCAGCTCCAAATGCGAAGTGAGCCAGGGGTCGTCGCTGCGGGCCGTGGCCAGGTAGCCACGGGCGGCGATCCCGTACACCGTCTCCTGATGCCAGCGCCGGCCCAGGACGCGGCCCAGGGTCGAGCGGGCGCCGTCGGCGACGATCAGCTCACGGCAGCCGACCTGGCTGCCGTCGGACAACGTCACCGACACCACCCGGGTCGATGCATTGTGATGGACGCCGACAGCTTTGACGCCGAGCCGCATGCGGGCGCCGGATTCCTCGGCGACTTTGCGAATCCGGTCGTCCAACTCGACGCGGGCCACTGCGCTGCCGGTCGACGGGAACGACGGGCCCGGCCATGGCACTTCGACCTCGCCGCCGAACCCGCTCATCCGCAGGCCTCGGTGCCGGATCCGCGCGTCGAGCCATTCGCTGAGCCCCAGGCGTTCCAGTTCGGCGACCGCCCGCGGCGTCAGACCGTCGCCGCAGGCCTTGTCCCGGGGAAAGTTGGCCGAGTCGATCACCAGCACGTCGCGACCGGCGCGCGCCGCCCACGCCGCGGCTGCCGAGCCGGCCGGTCCGGCGCCCACTACCACCACGTCGGCATGGAAGTCCATGTTCACCAGTATGTTGGTTGAGTGAGGACTCCGGAAACGGTTGTGGCGGGCATCGATCTCAGTGCCTTCGGGGACGCCGAATTCGCCACCGACGTGCGTGACGGTGTCGCTCGCATCGAGCAACTGATGGAAGCCGAGCTGCGCGGGTCAGACGACCTGATGACGGACGCCGTGTTGCATCTGTTCGAGGCCGGTGGCAAACGATTCCGGCCGCTTTTCGCGGTGCTGTCCGCCCAGCTGGGCCCGAATCCGGACAGTGATGAGGTTGCCATCGCCGGTGCAGTCATCGAACTCGTGCATCTGGCCACGCTGTACCACGACGACGTGATGGACGAGGCGCAGGTGCGACGCGGTGCCCCCAGCGCCAACCTGCGGTGGAGCAACAACGTCGCGATCTTGGCCGGCGACTACCTGTTCGCGACCGCGTCGCGGCTGGTGTCGCGGCTGGGCCCGAACGCCGTGCGAATCATCGCCGAGACCTTCGCCCAGTTGGTGACCGGGCAGATGCGCGAAACCCAGGGGGCCGTAGACAAGGCTGACCCGATCGCGCACTACCTCAAGGTCGTCCATGAGAAGACGGCCTGCTTGATCGGCGCGGCCGGCCGGTTCGGGGCGATGTTCTCCGGCGCCGACGAGGAGCAGACCGAGCGGCTGAGCCGACTGGGTGATCTGGTCGGCACGGCGTTTCAGATTTCCGACGACATCATCGACATCGACAGCGATCCCGACGAGTCCGGCAAGCTGCCAGGCACCGATCTGCGCGAGGGCGTGCACACCCTTCCGGTGCTCTACGCGCTGCACGACACCGGACCCGACGCCGATCGGCTGCGCGAACTGCTGACCGGGCCGATCGAGGACGACGCGGTGCTCGCCGAGGCGCTGGGGTTGCTGCGGACCTCGCCGGGCATGGCCAAGGCCAAGGAGACCGTTGCCCAGTTCGCGGCGCAGGCCCGCGAAGAACTGGCCGCGCTGCCCGAAAGCCCCGGACGGAACGCGCTTGCGACGCTGGTCGATTACACGATTCAGCGACACGGCTGATAAGCGGAACTCTGCGGCGGCTCCTCGGCGTTAGATCAGGTGACCGTAGGAGGACTCTGATGACCTGGCATCCGCATCACAACACGGCGAAAACGTTCGCGTTGCTGGTTGGTATGTCGGCGCTGATCGTGTTCGTGGGCAGTTTGTTCGGCCGGGGCGTGATGTTCGTGGCCGTGCTGTTCGCCGTCGGCATGAACGTGTACACCTACTTCAACAGCGACAAGCTGGCGCTGCGGGCAATGCATGCGCAGCCGGTGTCGGAGGTGCAGGAGCCGGCGATCTACCGGATCGTGCGCGAGCTGGCCACCGCCGCGCACCAGCCGATGCCGCGGCTCTACATCAGCGACACCGCCGCGCCCAACGCGTTCGCCACGGGCCGCAACCCCCGCAACGCCGCGGTGTGCTGCACCACCGGCATTCTCGGCATCCTGAATGAGCGTGAGCTGCGCGCGGTGCTGGGGCATGAGCTGTCGCACGTCTACAACCGCGACATCCTGATCTCGTGCGTGGCCGGCGCGTTGGCGTCGGTGATCAGCGCCGTGGCGAACATGGCCTTCATCTTCGGGTCGATGAGTGGCAACGATCGTGAGGGCGGCAATCCCTTTGCGCTGCTGCTGGTTTCGTTACTGGGCCCAATCGCCGCGACGGTGGTGAAGCTGGCGGTGTCCCGTTCGCGGGAGTACCAGGCCGACGAGTCCGGCGCGATGCTGACCGGCGACCCGCTGGCGCTGGCCTCGGCGCTGCGCAAGATCTCCGGCGGTGTGCAGGTCGCGCCGCTGCCGCCTGAGCCACAGTTGGCTGCGCAGGCGCATCTGATGATCGCCAGCCCGTTCCGCGCCGGCGAAAAGATCGGGTCGCTGTTCTCCACGCACCCGCCGATCGAAGAGCGGATTCGCCGTCTCGAAGAGATGGCCGGCCGTTAGTCACATCCGCCCCAGCAGTCCCCTGAGCGAGGCGTGTGGTGAATCTGGAAAACGACTCGTATGTGATATCACTGCCCCGACTGATATCGCATATGAGTTGATTTCCAAAAACGGCGCACACCCTGGTGTCGGTGCAGATGGGGTCTGTGTGACTGTCCACAGGCCGAATCCCGAATCGGACGCCTGACTGGTATCACCCAAGAGGTGAATCGCTACACCTACCGCGCCGAATGGTCCTCGGAATTCGGCGAATACGTCGCTCGATGCCTGGAACTGCCGTGGCTGTCCGAACATGCGCCGACGCTCACCGACGCGATCGCGGCCATCGATCGAGCGGTCGACGAGTACGTCGACGAGCGCGAGGGCGATATCCCGCCACCGCTCACCGATCGGAAATTCAGCGGCACGTTTCTGGTGCGAACCTCGCCGATGTTGCACTCGCGGCTCACCGTCGAAGCCGCCGAGCAGAACGTGTCGCTGAATCAGTGGGTGGTCTCGAAGCTGGCGGACCGGCCGCCCATCAGCTTGTTCTAGAAACCGGAGCCGTGCACTTCGTGCCCGGGCGTCTCCGCGGCCAGCCCGCGATAGGCGTCTTCGACCGTCGCGCCGTGGTTGACCACGCCGTCGACCTCGCGCGCGATCGGCATGTTCAGCCCGTACTTGTCGGCGAACTCCATGATCACGCTGGCGGCCTTGACCCCCTCGGCGACCTGGTTCATCGACGAGATGATCTCGTCGATGGATTTGCCCGAGCCGAGCTGCTCGCCGACGTGCCGGTTCCGGCTGCGCTGGCTGGTGCACGTGACGATCAGATCGCCCATGCCGGCCAGACCGGCGAAGGTGTCACGCTGTCCGCCCATCGCCTCGCCCAGCTTCGACATCTCGCGCACCGAGCGCGAGATCACCATCGCGCGGGTGTTCTCACCGATCCCGAGCGAGTAGCCCATCCCGACCGCGATTGCGTAGACGTTCTTCAACGCACCGGCCATCTCCACGCCCAACACATCGTCGATCGTGTAGACGCGAAAACGCTTGGTACGGAACAGGTGACCGAGCTGCGCGGCCAGGTGCTGGTCGGGCATCGCCAGCACCGCCGCGGCGGCGTAACCCTCGGCGACCTCGCGGGCGATGTTGGGCCCGGCCAGGATGCCGGCCGGGTGGCCGGGCAGCACTTCGTCGACGATCTGCGACATCCGCATGTTGGTGCCCTGCTCGAGGCCTTTGACCAACGACACCACCGGCACCCACGGCCGCAGTTCGGACGCCAACTCGGTGAGCACGCCACGGAATCCGTGCGACGGCACTCCCATCACGACCACATCGGCGCACTGCGCGGCCTCGGCGAAGTCGGTAGTGGCGCGCAGGCTCTCGGACAGGACGTGTTCTTCGCCAAGGTATTTGGTGTTGCGGTGGTTCTCGTTGATGTCCTTGGCGGTCTCCTCCGAACGCACCCATTGCAGCGTCGGCCCGCGGCGTGCGCAGACCGATGCGACGGTGGTGCCCCAGGAGCCCCCGCCCAGAACAACGACCTTGGGATCGCGCGTAGCTGCCATGGCGACCAGCGTATTGCCGACGGCTGATCTTTACCGGCGGTTGGCCAGATCGAGCGGGGTTATCCGGCCAGCGCGGTTTTCTGCTCGACGCGACCGAACACCATCGCCTCGGTGATCCGGTCGAACCGGTAGTCGATGGCGTCGGCGTAGTAGTTCTGCCGAACGTTCCACGGCCGCTTGATCCCCGACTTCGGCAGCGCGTGCGGGGCACGCAGCACGTAGCCGGCCTGGATGTCCCAGGCGGACTTCTCCGGCATCGGCTCGCCGGCCAGATGTGGGTAGGCGTGGGTGTAGCCGTGAGAGGCCATGTGGTCCAACAACTTTGCCGTCGCGCGGGCGGTCATGTCGGCGCGCAGCGTCCATGAGGCGTTCGTATAGCCGACGCACCAGAACAGATTGGGCACTTCCTCTAGCATGTGGGCCTTGTAGACGAACCGGTCCTGCGGCTTGACCTCGGCGCCGTCCATCGACACCGCCACCCCGCCCAACGCCTGCAGTTGCAGACCGGTCGCGGTCACGATCACGTCGGCGTCCAGGTGTCCGCCGGATTTCAAAGCGATTCCGGTGGAATCGAAGTGGTCGATGTGATCGGTCACCACCTCGGCGCGGCCGTCGCCGATCGCGACATACAGGTCGGCGTCGGGAATCAGGCACAGTCGCTGATCCCACGGGTTGTAGCGCGGCTTGAAGTGCGTGTCGACGTCGTAACCCTCAGGCAATGAGTGCACCGCGATCTGGCGGATCCACCACTTCACAAAACCCGGGACAGTCCGGGCCAAGAACCAAATCACGCCTTCCATCAACGCATTGCTTTGCCGGGCATACGAATGAGAAAGTCTGCGCGGCAGAATCTTTCGCACAAAGTTCGTCGCCCCACTGCTCTTGGCCGCCGAGAACAGGTAGGTGGGGGAGCGCTGCAGCATGGTCACCTTCGACGCCCGCTGGGCCAGCGACGGAATTAGCGACATCGCGGTTGCACCGCTTCCGATGACCACGATCTTCTTGCCCCGGTAATCGAGGTCTTCGGGCCAGTGCTGCGGGTGGACGATGATGCCGTCGAACTCCTTCAAGCCCGGGAAGTCGGGGGTGTAGCCCTCGTCGTAGTTGTAATAGCCGGACCCGAAGAACACGAAGCGGCCGCGGTAGGTCCTTTCGGTGCCGTTCTGCTCTGCGGTGACGGTCCAGGTGTCGGTCGAGGAATCCCAGTCCGCGCCGCAGACGTGGGAGTTGAACACGATGTGCTCGTCGATGCCGTACTTGTGCGCAGTGTCCTTCAGGTACCCGCGGATGTCGGACCCATCGGCCACCCGTTCCTTCTCCGTCCACGGCTCCCAGGGAAAGCACAAGGTGAAGATGCTGCTGTCGGAGCGCACCCCCGGGTAGCGGAACAAGTCCCAGGTGCCGCCGAGTTGCTCGCGGCGCTCCAGGATGACGTAGCTGGTGCCCGGATTGCGCTCGGTGATGCGATACGCGGCTCCCAGGCCGGAGATGCCCGCACCGATGATGACGACGTCGACGTCGGTCACGCTCATCACAAACCTCGCTTCTCCGGCGGCGATGTGGCAGCGATCACGTTACCGGTAGTTGACGAACTGCAGCGCGACGTCGAGATCGGACTTCTTCAGCAGCGCCTGAACCTCCTGCAGGTCGTCGCGTTTTTTGCTGCTCACCCTGACCTCTTCGCCCTGTATCTGGGTTTTGACGCTCTTGGGTCCATCGTCGCGGATCAGTTTGGTGATCTTCTTGGCGGTTTCGCTGGTAATGCCCTCTTTGAGGGTGCCGGTGACCTTGTAGGTCTTGCCGGACGCTTGCGGCTCGCCGGCGTCGAACGCCTTGAGGCTGATGTCGCGCCGGATCAGCTTCTCCTTGAACACGTCGACGGCCGCCTTGACCCGCTCCTCGGTGGAGCTGGTCAGCTCGATCGCCTCGTCGCCCTTCCAGGCGATCTTGGTGTCGGTGCCGCGGAAGTCGAATCGGGTGCCGAGTTCCTTGGCAGCTTGGTTGAGAGCGTTGTCGACCTCTTGGCGATCGAGTTTGCTCACGACGTCAAACGATGAATCCGCCATCGGATACGTCTCCTTCCATCGGTGTTGGCCGTTTGTTATCTCAGTACATCTTCGTTGTAGGCTAGCTACCCGTAATACACCGGCAGATTGCCCGAGCGGCCAATGGGAGCGGACTGTAAATCCGTCGGCTAACGCCTACCCAGGTTCGAATCCTGGATCTGCCACCGAGTCAGCGGTTAATCGGTTCCGCAGCAACAGTTTTCAGCTGCGGGCCGGGCGCGATCCTTATGCCACCGGAGATTCCACGATGGGGTTCAGCGGAGCAATGGGTTCGTGCGGGTCGATGTTGATCCCGCCTTTGAGCATTGTGCAACTCAGCAGCGACCACATCCACTCGGCGAGTTGGGCGACGAATTCCCGTCGGGGCAGAGCTGCGGGATCCTTGAGCCAGTGCGTCACCGCGGACTCGACGAACCCGACCGCCCCGATGCTGAGTGGCAATGCTGGTCGCTCGTCTAGCCCGAGGGTGCGGTAGAACGCCGCGATCACTCCGCCGAGATTCGCAGCGACGGTCTTGTTCACCTGGTCGATCGCGGAGACGCCGTCGTCATCGTCGCTGAGCGGGTGGCAGGTCAGGTACTCGTACAGGTTTGGGTGCTCCATGCGCCACCGCACATGCATCGACACCGTGCTTCTGACCACCTGCATCGGGCTGAGCGGCCCGTCCCAGATCAGGGTTTGCTTGACGGTGAGCATGTCGCTGGCCCGCCGGGCGACACTGCGGTGCAGGTCGGCCGCACTGTCGAAGTACCGGTAGAGCTTTGTCCGGGTGACCCCGACGTGGTCGGCGACCTGCTCGATGGACGCCTGCGGGCCGTACTGGGCGATCGCGTCCAGCGCGGCCTCGACGAATTCGGCCCGTCGCTTCTCCCGCTGACCCGACCAGCGCGCGGCGCGCCCGTCCACGGGCGGGGATGCGGCCTCATCGGGCGCGCCAGGACCCATGCTTTACATGGTACGGGTTGTCCCGCTAATCTCGCACCCGGTACTCGGCGTACCAGATATCGGATGTCCTATTCAAGGGGTCGGATGGACCGCATCGTCCCGCTGGTCGTGATCGACGACCAGCCGATTATTCACACCGGTGTCCGGAATTGGGTCGCGGAGGCGTCCATCCTGACCGGCGCCGTGCATGCCTACCGTTCGGTTCCTGAATTCCTGACCGAGCATCAGCGCCAGTCGACCGCAACCGAAGTGATCATCTACGACCCCGAGCGCGGCGAGCAACGGCCCGATTACGCTGGCCTGCACCAGCTATGCGAACTCATGCATCGGGTGGTGGCATACTCACGCATCGCGTCCGCCGAGATCATCCTGAGCTGCCTGGACGCCGGCGCGGCCAACTACATCGTGAAGTCTGAGTCGCCGCGACACCTCATCGAGGCAATCACCGCGGCTCAACTCGGCACGGAATCTCGCGGACCACTCGCCGCGGCCGCCGAGCAGGAGGCAAAGCAATTCGGGCGCCCGGAACTCACCGCGCAAGAACGACGGGTCCTCATCGAATGGTTGCTCACCGACAATAAGGACTCGGTCAGCAAGAAACTGCATATCGCGCCCAGCACCGTCAGGACCCATCTACAGAGGATTCGGCGCCGCTACAGTGAGATCGACCGTCCCGCCCCGTCGAAGGCGGCGTTGTTCGCCCGCGCCATCCAGGACGGTCTGATCGGCATTCACGACGTCTGACCGTTTGCAACGGATGTCACTGAATTCGGTTGTGCCG
This sequence comes from Mycobacterium sp., assembly GCF_965277065.1. Lineage (GTDB taxonomy): Bacteria > Actinomycetota > Actinomycetes > Mycobacteriales > Mycobacteriaceae > Mycobacterium. Next base: position 997,144 of record NZ_CBDIBT010000019.1, on the reverse strand, counting down.
CAGTCTCTACGACGGCGATGATGCGCGTGCCGCGTCCCGGCGCGGTATCGATCGTCAGTATCCCGCCGATCGCTGACACTCGGTCGGTCATGTTGGCCAGCCCGGTGCCGCTGGTGGCCGGCTCGAACCCGCGGCCGGTGTCGCTGATCGTGAGGGTGAGCGTTTCGGTGTCGGCACGGGCGGCGATGGTGACCGCGGTGCCCGGGCCGCCGTGCTTGGCGGCATTCTGCAGCGCTTCACTGCAACAGAAATACAGCGCGGCTTCGACCGGAGCCGGATAGCGCTGCAGGTCCGGTAGGTCGAGATGGAGCGCAACCGGGGAATGAGCGGCCACCGAAGACAGGGCGTGCGGCAGACCCCCGCTGACGAGCGACGGCGGGTAGATGCCGTGGGCGAGCCTGCGGATCTCCGCGATTGCGTTTTCCAACAGGCCGGACGCTTCGGCGAGCAGCGGCGCAGACTTGGTGTGCTCAGCGCTGCGGGCGAGCTGGATGAGCACCGCCAACGCGACGAGATGCTGTTGGGCGCCGTCGTGCAGATCACGCTCGAGGCGGCGCCGTTCCTCGTCGGCGGCGGTGACCAGCCGGCGTCGTGACGCCTCGACCTCGGCGGCCCGCTCAGCGAGCATCTGCTCGGACACCGCCAGAGCGCCGGCGTTGTTGAACGCGATCACCAGCAGGTGAAAGGCGTGCATCGGCAATGCCACCAGGATGAATGCGTTTTCGATCCAGCGAGGCGGTTCCACGGCCAGGTGCACGAAATGCTGGAAGCGGGCCAGCACCGCCAGGGCCAACACGCAGCCTGCCGTGATCCCCGCGAAAACCAGTCCCCGCTGCCAACGGATGTAGGGCTGGGCGAATACGACGGGCACCAGGGCGGCTAGCACCATCACCGGCAGCAGGTGCGGCGCGACCAACGTGATGAGCAGGACGGCGGCCCAGTTACCGATGCAGGCAACGGTGATCGACTGTGCATGTCTGCGGCGACGCGCCAACGCCAACGCAACTGCCAGCACCAGGCACTGGCCGGTGCAGATCGCGGCGATGGCCAGGAACCAGGCGGATCGCAGCACCCACAGGTATTCCCACAGCGGCAGCAGCACGCCGGCACCGCCGTACATGGCCAGATAGCCGGTGAGGAACAGCTGAAAGCGTTCGACTGTGAAGCGGTTGACGAGGTCGTGAGGCAGCAACGACGACGATCGGACCGCCGCGTTCAACAGCACTTGCGGCGCCCGCCAGTAGGGCACCGATTCGGCCGCTGCCGCGGAGTTCAGTGGTGTGTTCGCCATGTCCGGGTCAGCAGCTCAGGGCTCAGGTCTTCTTTGTGTAAGTAGGCCGCAGCACCGCAATCTGCGACCTCCGGCGGAAGATCCTCGACGTCATAGGTCGACGTCAGTAGGACGATCAGATCTGGATGGGCGACGCGGAGTCGGCGGGTGGCCTCGATGCCACCCATTCCGGGCATGTGGATGTCCATCAGCACGATCCCCGCACTGCCCTCCGGAATGAGGTCGATCGCGGATTCACCGGTCTCGTAATCGCCGGCTAGAGCAAAGCCCGCTGTGGCAGAAACGGTTTCAGCTGTGGCGAGCCGGAAACCAGCCTGATCGTCGACGACCCAGACACGTACCCGTTCGTCTGCCATCTTCGGATGATGCGGCGCGAAGCCACAGCCCGCCAGGGGTGTACACACCACACTTTCCATGGTGCGCACATCACGTCTCGGGTGCGGAGTTGTTGTCGAGGAACATCAACACGGCCTTGACCCGCCGATCAACCGAGTCGTCGACGGTCAGGCCGAGCTTGGCGAAGATCGAATTGATGTGTTTCTCCACCGCCCGCTGAGTGAGAACCAGCCGCTTGGCCACGGTGCGGTTGCTGAGCCCGGTGGCCAGTTCGGCCAGCACCTCCCGTTCTCTGGGGGTCAACCGGCTCAGCGTCGCGGCCGAGCTTGGCTGAGCCAGCAGGGCCTCGACCACCAGCGGATCGAGCACCGTCCCGCCGGCGGCGACTTGGTGCACGGCGTCGCTGAGTTGGTCGAAATGCGAGACGCGTTCCTTCAGGAGATAGCCGCGTGATGCGGTGCCGCCATCCAGCAGGCCGGTCGCGTAGCGCGGATCGGCGTACTGGGACAGGACGATCACGCCGATGTCCGGGTGCGCCGTCCGCATCCAGCGGGCCAGGCGAATGCCCTCATCGGTCGACGTGGGTGGCATCCGAACGTCGGTGAGCAACATGGTCGGGTGATGCCTCTCGATGAGTCCGACGGCGGAGTCGTAATCATCGGCAACTCCAACGACATTCATATCGGGATCAGTAGACAACGCCCGATGGACACTGTCTCGCACCAGGAGACTGTCTTCGGCAATGACGACCGAAATTGGACCACTCATCGCACCGCCGTCCTTCCTCGATGATGAGGATAGCCAACCGATATCGCGGCTGGAAGCCGTCTCGGGCATTCTGCTGCCGCGCTGCACCGATGCAGACACCCGGGTGTAGGCACCACCACAGATGTGGTGTCCGCCTTCTGGTGGCCGATCTGCCTCCGGACGAAACTCGATGTCTATCAGGCACGTCTGCCAAGGGACGGCACATTGATAGAAGGAGGCGAAATGTCGCAATTGACAACGGCATCCGAGACGCACAGCGAAATCGGCGATGTCGAGCCGCTGACCGCGAGCACGAACGAAACGTCGAGGGCGCCCGTTCTGATCACCGAGCAGGAGGTGCTGTTCGGTACCAGTGCGGCGACCTCGCCGCGCCGGGCGTCGCTGCCGCATCGGTTCATCGGTGCGGTGCGTACCGCTGCGACCTCGCTGCGGCTGCCGCCGCCCCGACCGCACTACCCGACGGATCTCGGCTACCTGGAGCGGTCACGGATGGCCCGCGAGATGGACCGCCTGTAGCTGCGTTCCCATGACTGGCAGGGCTCGCCCGACTCGATGTCCCTCGCAACGAGCTCGGGCGGGCCCTGCCCCGCAACCCGGCGCGGCGGACACGCGACGGACGCCGAGTGTTTGTCTTCTGGCCACCAGGGCGCGCGTCGGGTCTGCGAACCTTGACTCGACGCATCGGGCTCGACACATCGGGAAGCGGCCGCCATGACAGAACACCTGCGCGCTTACAACAGTCTGTGGCAAGTCCGCAGTGACTCCTGGTGCCGGTTGGAGGAAGCGGCCGATCGGCTGACCCGTCCGGACACCGCAGGAAAGCTGAAAGAGAAGTGTGTGGCGTCCTGCCAAGACTTGCTGGGCCGGTTGAGCACTCTGGAACCCTACTGGGCATATCCGGGCTCGCCGCAATTCGCCCGCGTGCAAAGGCTTTTCACCGGTGGCAGCTACGAGAAGTTCTCCCAGGTGGTTGCGCGGATCAACCGGGCGCTGACCCAGGAGTCGTACCGCACCGGCGACGTCGAGAACGCCGGCGCCGACGAACTGGACATGTTCCCGTCCGACCCGCGGCAACTCGAGGGTCAGACCGAGGCAGAGCGCGAACGCCCGTACTTCGAGGTGCTCGTCGTCGAGAAGATGACCGACGCCCAGGAACGTGCGCTGCGTAACGAGGTCCGCAAGTGGCGCCGCCCGGACGATGAATTCGTCTACGAACTTGTCGTGGTGGCCAGTGGTGACGAGGCGCTGATCGCTGCGCGGCTCAACGTGAACCTGCAGGCGGTGGTGATCCGGCGGCGCTTCTCGCACCAATCGACCCGCGATCTGTCCTCGCTGTCGGAGTTCGTCGATGACGGGGTGTCGCATGAATTGGCCGACCATTACTCGCCCGAGGAGCGCGCGCAGATTCTGGCGACATCGCTGAGCAAGCTGCGGCCCGAACTCGACCTGTACTTGATGACCGAGATCGACGTGGAGGACATCGCCGGCCGGCTGGGTCAGTACTTCCGCCGGGTGTTCCATGCCCGCGAAGGCATGCTCGAACTGCACCTGTCGATATTGCACGGGGTCGCCGCGCGGTACCGCACACCGTTCTTCAGCGCGCTCAAACAGTACAGCCACCGGCCCACCGGTGTCTTCCACGCGCTGCCGATCTCGCAAGGCAAGTCGATTGTCAACTCGCACTGGATCAAAGACATGGTCGGCTTCTACGGCCTGGAAGTATTCATGGCCGAGACGTCGGCGACGTGCGGTGGTCTGGACTCGCTGCTGGAGCCGACGGGTCCGCTTCGTGAGTCCCAACAGCTCGCGTCGAAAGCTTATGGCTCACGGCACACCTATTTCGTCACCAACGGAACGTCGACCGCCAACAAGATCATCACCCAGGCGGTGGTGGCGCCCGGCGACATCGTGCTGCTGGACCGTAACTGCCACCAGTCGCACCACTACGGCATGATGATGGCCGGCGCGAATGTCGTGTACCTCGAGGCCTATCCGCTGAACGACTACTCGATGTACGGCGCGGTGCCGCTGCGCGAGATCAAGTCAAAGCTGTTGGCGCTCAAGCGGGCCGGCAAGCTCGATCGCGTCAAGATGATGTCGTTGACGAACTGCACCTTCGACGGGATCGTCTACGACGTCGAGCGGGTGATGGAGGAATGCCTCGCGATCAAACCCGACCTGGTGTTCCTCTGGGACGAGGCGTGGTTCGCCTTCGCCCGGTTCCACCCGGTGTATCGCACCCGCACCGCGATGGCCTCCGCGGCGGCGGTGCGCGAACGGCTGCAGAGCCCGGAGTACAAGGCGCAGTTCGAGAAGTATCTGGCCGACCAGAATACCCAAAAGCCCAGCGACGAGGACCTTCTCGACAGTCGCCTGATGCCCGACCCGGCGCGGGCGCGGGTGCGGGTCTACGCGTCGCAGTCCACGCACAAGACGCTGACCGCGCTGCGGCAGGGGTCGATGATTCACGTCTACGATCAGGACTTCGATCAGAAGGTCGCGGTGCCGTTCCACGAGGCATACATGGCGCACACCTCGACCTCGCCCAACTACCAGATCCTTGCCTCGCTGGACCTGGGCCGTCGTCAGGTTGCCCTGGAGGGCGCCGAGTTGGTGCAGCGCCAGATCGAGAACGCCATGCAGTTGCGGGACGCGATCGACAATCACCCGCTGCTGAGCAAGTACATGAATTGCCTTGGCACGTCGCACCTCATCCCGGACCGGTTCCGTCCGACCGCGATCGACCAGCCGCTACGTTCGGGTCTGCGCAACATGATGGCGGCCTGGCGCGAGGACGAGTTCGTGCTCGACCCGTCGCGAATCACGTTGTCCATCGGCCGAACCGGCTATGACGGTGACACGTTCAAACGCGAACAGTTGATGGACCGCTACGGCATTCAGATCAACAAGACCTCCCGCAACAGCGTGCTGTTCATGACGAACATCGGCACCACGCGTAGCTCGGTCGCGTTCCTGGTCGAAGTGTTGGTCAGCATCGCCGCCGAACTCGATCAGTCGATCTCCGAGATGAGCCTGGGTGAGCGCGCCCACTTCGAGCAGGCGGTGTACGGGCTGACCGACCGTCCGGTGCCGCTGTGCAATTTCAGCGGATTCCACCCGGCGTTCCGGGACCACAGCGGGTCCGAGCCCACGCCAGAGGGCGATGTCCGCCGCGCGTTTTACCTGTCCTACGACGACAGCAACTGCGAATACCTGATGGGTGAGCAGATCGACGAAAAGCTGGATGCCGGAATCGATGTGGTGTCGGCAACCTACGTGACGCCCTACCCCCCGGGCTTTCCGGTGCTGGTGCCCGGCCAGGTGGTCAGCCGCGAGATCCTGCAGTTCATGCGCGACCTGGACACCAAGGAGATCCACGGCTACGAGCCGAACTTCGGCTACCGGGTGTACACCGAAAAGGCGATCGAAATGGTCGCCGCGGCAGCGGGTTTGCCGTCCAACGGTCACCACGTCGCGGCGGACAGCTCGAAGGCGCCGAAGAAGAAGCCGGTCAAGCGCGGTGGAAACGGCCACGACTCGTCGCTTCCGGAGGTCGGCCAGGACGAGCTGCTCGGCCAGCAGCAGCCCGGCGACGCGGTGATCGCCGACTAGCTGCCGAACGCCTCGCCGTCGAACCTCTCCCGAGTGGCGAGGTCGGCAACGCTGGCGCGCTTGAGTTTGGTCTTCTGGTGGCGCGGTTTGCCCAACGGTAGGACGGCGGCGACCGCGTATGAGTCTGGGATTCGCAGCAATTCGCGGATCCCGGGCTCCTCTGCCACCGCCATGGTGGTAATGGTGCCGCCGAAGCCTTCGTTGCGGGCGGCCAGCAGAATGTTCCACACCAACGGGTAGACCGACGCGCCGCTGATCACGCCGATCCGGTCGAGGTCCTGGTCCATCGCGGCGACCACTTCGAGGTCGACGCAGACCACCAGCACCACGGCGGCATCGTGCAGGGGAGCGGTGAATTGAGCGGGCACGTCGGTGGCCGCGATCTCATCCGGCGTCGGCCCCGGCGGATGCAGCGGGTTCCACGGGCTTTCACCGTTGGCCAACTGGGCCGCATATCGGCGCGCGCCGGTCTTGGTCAGCTCGGCGAGCGCTTCCCGCGTCGCCCCGTCGCGGATCACCACGATGTGGGCGCCCTGGCGGTTGCCCCCGCTGGGTGCGAATCGCGCATTGTCGAGAATGCGAGCCAGCACCTCATCGGGCAGGGGATCGTCGGTATAGGTGCGAACCGCCGCGGTGGTGCGCATGACGTCGTAGATGTCCACCCATCCATAGTGCATCTACAGTCCAAGGCGTGAGCACTCGAGTAGACGCCCGACGGCGTGACGTCGCATTCAGCGTTCTGGGCGGCCCGACCACCGTCGTCGACCTCGGTGGCCGACGATTCCTGATCGACCCGACGTTCGACGAGCCCGGCCCACACGACTACCTGAAGAAGTTGGTCGGGCCGGCGATTCAACCCGACGCGCTGGGTTCGATCGATGCGGTACTCGTCAGCCACGACAATCACCCGGACAACTTCGACGACGAGGGCCGGCGGGTTGCGTTCGCCGCCCCGCTGCTGTTGACGAATCCGGGCGCCGCCGCGAGGCTCGGCCAGCCTGCCGTCGGCATCAAGCCGTTCGAAAGCTTCGAGCTGCCCGCCGTCGATGGGGCCAAAGCGGTCACGGTGCAAGCGGTTCCGGCCGTACACGGCCCTGCTGATGGTCAGCGCGACGCCGACGGTCACGTCAACTGCGAGGTGACGGGTTTCGTGCTCTCCGGCGCCGGTCTGCCCACGGTGTACCTCAGCGGCGACAACGCCTCGATCGCGGCGGTGCGCGAGATCGCCGAGCGGGTCGGCCCGGTCGATGTGGCGGTGATCTTCGCCGGCGCGGCCCGGGTTACGGCCAAGGAGCGTGGGCGTCCGCTGACGATGACGGGTCAACGCGTCGCGGCGGCCGCCGAAGTGTTGGGCGCCCGGCTCGTCATCCCCGCGCACGTCGACGGGTGGGCACATTTCAGCGAGGGAGTCGGCGAAGTCGGGGTGGCGTTCGACGACGCCGGCATTCTCGATCGGCTCGCGGTCGGCCCGTACGGCGAGTGGATAGTGCCGCCCTGGCTGTAGTACGTCAAAGCAGCGTGAGAAACCTGCTAAGCGCGCACGGCGGCGACGGTCCACGCCGGCAGAATCGGTGCGCGGGTGAGGAAGTGGTCGCCCTGGCCGATGCTGCGCAGCAGGGCCTGGGTGCGCATGATGCAGCAGCCCATCCGCGCCATCGCGAAGATCTCGTACCAGTCCAGCGCAACCAGCTCGCGTCCAATCATGTCCTCGAAGTGGCGGATGACCTGCTCGCGGCTGTCGAATCCGGGCAGCTCGGGATCGGCGTCAATGCCGTTGACTTCCAACATTTGTCGACGGGTGGCCAGCCACCACGCGAAATCGGTTTCAGCCGGACACAGGCACGCTTGCTCCCAATCAAGCACGCCGACGATCTGCCCGGCGTCGTCGAAGATGGCGTTGGACAGCCGGGCGTCGTTCCAGCACACTGCGAGATCGCCGGACTCTTCGGGCTGATGGCGGTGCAGCCAATCGAACGTCTCGGTCATGACGTCCGGGATCTGGTTGTCAGTACCCCAGGCCGCGTAGTCCTGCCACCAGGCCAGCTCCGCGGAAACGCCTGTGCCCGTAAGCCGGTGGAGCCATGTCGCCTCGTCGGCCGGGACGCGCTGCAGTGCGGCGAGTGTCTCCAGGAACGAGTCGTGTGCGCGACGCTGCACCTGCGGGCCCGCGTCGTGCAACCAGCCACGCGTGGCATAGGTGGTGTCCGACGGGGTGTGCCCGACGATGCGGGGCATCACCAGAAACTTGGAGGCGATCCATGACTCGTCGGGCTCGTAGAGGATCGGCGACGGCGTCGCGATCTCATGCTCGTGCAGGAACTCCTGGGTCCGGGTCTGCGCGTCCAGGTCGTAATCCGGGTAGATGCCGCCGCCGGCGGGCGGGATCCGCAGCACGTACTCGCTGGCGCGTCCGGCGATCTCGGCGGAGAACACCAAGCTTTCGCTTGACCAGCCGGCCGCGCGGTTGGCCGCTTTCAGCTCGGACACCGCGGCGTCAGCGTCGAATCGGTGGCTGAACCACGTCTCGAGCCGGGCTCTGGTGTCCGTGAGGTCGCGTTGAACGAGCGCGATTCCCGCCACGCCACCCAGATTTACATACGACAGGTCAGATGTAAATGGTCGACTCTGGTTGCGGCGAAGATCGGCGACTGGCTAGGCGTCTAACGCGGCGCGGCTCAGCCCCGCCGCGTGCCGCAGTTCGGCGAGGAAACCTCCCGGGGTGTCGTCGCTGATGACGTAGTGGCACATCGCAATTCGCACCACAGCCGATGCAGCGACGTGGGCCTGGTCGCCGCCGATGATCCGCGCGATGCGGTCACGCATGATCGGCAGCACCCGCTTCATCTGCTGCAGAACATATTCGGGCTCGACTTCGGCCAGTGAGCCCAGCGAATAGCTGCTCTGAAAGTCGACCACGAACCGCAACGCGGCGTCGAGCCGATCGGCCCCGCTCAAACCCGCGATCGCGATGGCGATGCCGGCGTCGAAATTGTCCTGCTCGTAGAGGCCGAACGCCTCGAGCAGTCCCTCCTTCGAGCCGAAATAGCGGTACAGCGTGGGGCGCGACACCTTGGCCTGAGCGGCGACGTCGGACAGCTGCAGCCGCCTGCGGCCATCGCGTGCGAGCACGACGAATGTGGCGGCAAGAATCCGTCGGCGCGTCGACAGCTCGGCATCGCCGGCAGGCGCGGAAGCCACCATCGCGTCCTTTACATCTAGGGGGTCAAATGTCACACTGAGCCTACCGCTGGCCCTGATCGATGGGAAGGTAGCGACGGTGACCAAATTCTTTCCTGGCTGATCCCCCATTGGGAAGGTAAACGATTTGCTGTCAACGAATTACGGCGCCCTGGTACCCGAGGACGAACTGCTCACCCACCAGATCGTTGACACATTCGCCACCGTCAGTCAGTCAGATCCGTCGTGGACGGAAAAGATCTGGACGATCGCCCATGCGCGCGACAACTCGCTGCAGGTCGTCCTCGGAATAGGCAAGTACACCAATCGCGGCGTCTTCGACGGTGCCGCCGGTGTGTGTCGCGGCACCGAACAATGGACCGTGCGCGCGGGCCGGCGGCTGTCCTCGGCTCCGGCGGGCACCGAGGTGGGGCCGGTCCACTATCAGGTGGTCGAGCCGCTGCGAGCCATCCGCGTCAGCCTGGACCCGAACGAGCACCAGCCGATCGCCTTCGACGTCGTTATGCGCGGACGGTTCGACGCGGCGCTGGAAGATCCGTGGCCCGACCGCAGCCCAGACGGGTACCGGGTGACCCACAACATCCTGCGTTATCACCAGATCGGGGTGGCGTCCGGCTGGGTCGAGATCGAGGGTGAGCGCACCGAAATCACCGACGACCAATGGATTTCGATCCGCGACCACTCCTGGGGTTTGCGGCCCGGGATCGGCAAGCCGATACCCGGACTGCCGCGGGCGAGTCGCAAGATCAAGCAGATGTTCATGACCTGGCTGCCGATGACACTGACCCGCCCGGACGGATCGGCCTATTCGCTGTTCGTCATGTATCAGGAGGAGCGTGGCGACGGCTTCACCGAAATACGTTGCCAGGCTGAGCAACAGCATCCTGACGGCACCTCGCACCGCTTCCCGTCGGTGGAACAGGACATGCACTTCGAGGACGGCAACCGGCGGTTCACCCACGGAACCATCACCCTGGTCGACACCGACGGATCCAAGCGCCCGCTGACGATCACCGCGGCCGGGCCCGGTGGCTTTCACCTCGGCACCGCCGGGTACTACGGATGGAACGACTGGGTGTACGGCCAATGGGTGGGCGACCTCAAGGTCGAAGGCAGTCACATCACCGAATGCGACAAGCCGGAAGTTGCGCGAGAATTGCACCAGTTGCGAGATGTACTGGTACGCATCGACGATCCCGTCGGCGGCGGCACCGGGCTGGGCAATGCCGAGACCTTCGCCATGGGCGCCTTCCCAGAGCGCGGGCTCACCGCGGAGAACTCTTTCCTGTGAAAGCAGTTCCGGCTTCGCGGGTGTCTATCTAGCCCGGACCGGCGTAGTGTTGTCCGCGTCTTGGCGACCTGCCAACCGGGCCCCGAAGCGGGGCTGCCGTCTATGAGGTTGGTTGGTGTGCCCGCACATATATTGTCAACTGTCCGGTCGTCGGCAGTCGAGACCGTACGACTTCTCATGCAGAGGTCGACGGTCCACGCACCGACCCTGTCGTTCGTGGTCATGGAGCCGACCGGCCACGTCAGCCACGAGCGGCTCCAGCACCTGGTGGCCTCGTCACTGCCGAATCTGACTCGCTTTCGCAGCACGTTGGTGGACCGGCCGCTTGGCGTGGGCCCGCCATTTTGGGCTGAGATCAACAACTACGACCCGTCTGAACAAATTCACCGTGCCACGGTTCAGGTGCCCGGCGGTCATCGCGAATTCGCCGACCTGATCGCGGATCTGAGCGAAGGATCACGCGATCGGTCCGAAATACCTTGGGAGGCATGGAGTATCGACGGGCTCTCGGCCGGCCGATGGGCATTGGTGGTGCGGCTGTCGCCGGTGCTGAGCGACTGTGGAGTCGGCACAGCAGCCATCTGGTCGCAGCTGCTGCGCTCAGATCCACGTGACATTGGCAGCGACGATCAGCCCAGGCAACCGAGTCCAGAGCTGCCCGAGCCGGGTGAATTGGCAGCCGAGCTGATCGCCGAACTGCTCAAATTCCAATTCAAAAGCCTACTGCTGGTTGCCGGAACGGTGACCGGCCTGCTGCGCGCGGTGCGAGACCAATTGGGCGGGACACACCTTGTCGCCGAACAGGATTCAGCGCCTCCGGCGGCATCGTCGACGCGCAGAAAGCTGTCACGAAACCCGTTCACCGCGCCCCTGACCGAACGGCGGGCCGTCGCGTTCGCCTCGGTGTGGCAGGCCGACCTGGACGCGGTCAGCAACGCCTTCGGCGGCGACGCCACCAATGTGCTGTTGGCGGCCTGCACGTTGTCGCTGCGAGCGTGGCTCCAGCGCCACGACACCGTGCCCGACGATCCGTTGGTGATGTGGATGCCGCTCGCGCAGTCAGTGGGCCAGATTCGCGTCCCGGTGCAGCTCGGCGACCCCATCGAGGTGCTGACAAATCTGCACACTGCCACCGAGAGTATGAACACGGCACATTCTCGCGACGACGAAAACGACTATCTCACAGAGGATGTCAGAGCTATCGCGTCATTGATTCCATCGACACTGATGGACGCCGGCGTGCGCATTGCGAGAAAGCTGAATTTGCGGCAACTGCTGACACCGGTCTCGCACGGCAGTGTCTCGTCAGTGCCTTCAGACTCACCGTCCGCGTATTGTGCCGGCGCCGAAGTCGTCGGTATGCACACGGTGACGCCGGTGGAAGAGGGTTGTGGGTTGACCATCACGCCGACCATCCACGGTGAGGAGATGCATCTCAGTGTCTGCGTGTGCCCCGACAATGTGCCCGCGGTCGATGAGATCGCGAGCGGAATCGTCAGTGCGCTCGGCACTTTGGTCGCGGCCGCACATGAATCGCCTCGCGGGCAAGGCCGCTCGGTCGTCACCGAGATGACCAGCAAGCGGGGGCAGGCTCGCGGTTAGTTGTGCAGTAGACCGTCGACCGTGGACGCGTTCTTCGGCGTCGCCGCCGACATCATCATCTCGTGCGCGTGTTCTGCTTCGGTGCGAGTGGGTACCACCAGCAGAACGAGCTTGCTGCGATTGTTGCCGATGACTTCGAGGGTATTGCCTTGTTGTTGGTAATAGCCGCTGAGTCGAACCGTCTCACCGCCGATCAAGAATTTGGCCGGCGCAGCCGCCCAATCCGCGAAGTTGTAGGTGACGCGGTCGATCGGGCCGAGTCGTACTGACAGCACCGCCAATAAATCTGGGAGTTCGATCTGAAGATCATCGCTGTGCGGCCACCATGCGCCGTCGACATGACCCGTGCTGGGTGCCTTCGGCTTGAGGCGCAGGCGGGGGGTGTGCTGCGGTCCGTTGTGGGTGGAACCTGGCGCGCTACCAGTTGCACGTAGCGTCATGCGACGCTCCTGTCTTGGCCGCGAATCGACCAGATAACTCAGGTTGGCGACGACACAATCTCAACTGGTTGCGTGCGAAAATCGCCAACCCCCTCGACGCTACACCGCGCGTGTACTGTCGGGAGGGGACCGTGCTCGGCCAGCGGCGATCCTGCGCGGAATCACATTCGAGGACAAGGAATCGCTGATGGAGCGCCAGCTCGAACGAGAGGTGGCCGCCGAACTCGAGGTCGAGATCACCGACCCGACGACGCTGGAATTCCAGATAGCCGTCGCTCCCCACCCGAATACTACTGTGTCAGAACGACTGTCGTTCGTATTAGACGGTAAGCCCGTCCAAGCGCTGGAGATCAGCGGAACCCACGGCAACCGCATCCACAAACTCGAAGTACCGGTGGGTTACCTGACCGTCGACTATGCCGCGACGATCGTCGGCCGGACCGATCCGGCGCCGGTGACCGAAGCCGACCTGTCGATGTATCTGCGCCCAAGCCGGTATGCCGAGGCCGACAAGCTCTACGGTTTTGCCGGGCGGGAATTCGGCAATTACGTCGACTCGACGACGCTGTTGGAGAGAGTGTCGCTGTGGGTCGGCACTCGACTGAATTACGTTCCGGGATCGAGCGATCCGATCGACGGGGCGGTGGAGACACTGCTAGCCGGCGCCGGGGTGTGCCGCGACTTCGCACACCTGGTGGTGGCCTTGCTGCGGGCAGTCAAGGTGCCGGCCCGCGCGGTTTCGGTCTACGCACCCGGTTTGTATCCGATGGATTTCCATGCCGTCGCCGAGGCTTTCGTCGGCGGGCAGTGGCGGGTTGTCGACGGCACCCTGCTGGCGCCGAGGCAGACGCTGATTCGCATTGCGACCGGGCGCGACGCCGCCGACATCGCGTTCCTGGACAATCACCGCGGGGCGATATTCCTGCACAAGTTGTCGGTCACGGCCATCGTGAACGGCGACCTGCCCATCGACTCGATCGATCAACTCGTGTCGATCGGCTGACGGTGGCAATCGACGCACAGCTTCGCGCGGCCATCGACGGCCGGCGAGGCCTCGCCGCGGCAGATTCCTTGTGCGAGGCCTGCGTCACGCTGTTCGGCATTGATGCGGCGGCCATTTCGCTCGTCTTCTCGGGGGTCGCCAGCGGAACGTTCGGATCCAGCGATGCGGCCGCACGGGCCTACGACGAACTGCAATTCACCATCGGCGAAGGTCCCTGCCTGGACTCCGTCGCGACGCGCGGTCCGGTCCTGATCGCCGACCTCGCCACACCCGGCAATGTTCGGTGGCCGCTGTACAGTCCAGCGTTGCTCGAATACAAGATTCGCGGCGTCTTCGCCGTCCCGGTTGTATTGGCCGGCGAATTCGTTGGCGCCCTTGACCTTTTCCGCATTCAGCCTGGCGAGTTGCCCGTCGCCGAGTTGGCCGGCGCTGTCGCCGCGGCCGAATTGGCCGGGGCCCCGCTGCTCGACCTGATGGCCTCCGATCTACGGGCCGCTGTCAACGACGCGAGCAGCAGTTCCTGGGCCGACTTCAATGCGTTGAGCCGCACGGAGGTCAGCCAGGCCACCGGCATGCTGGTCGCTCAACTCGAAATGGACCCGGCCGAGGCGTTGGTGCGCCTGCGCGCTCACGCCTACGCGACCAACCGCAGCGCCACCGATGTCGCGCGCGACATCCTGGATCGGAGGCTGCGTCTTGATGCCGACTAGCCCGATGAGGAGGGCAACATGACCGACACCCCTCGTGAAGCTCGCGTACTCGAAGCGGTGGTATCGCTCGTCGACAGCCTGCTCGACGACTTCGACGTCGTTGACCTACTGACCGAACTCACCGAGCGCTGCGCGGACCTGCTGGACGTCGGGGCGGCGGCATTCCTGCTCGCCGATCCGCTGGGTCAGCTGCGGCTGCTGGCCGCGACATCCACGCAGACCCGTGAGCTGGAGCTTTTCCAGCTGCAGGTCGACGAAGGTCCTTGCGTCGAGTGCTACGCCGGCGGCCAGCCGATCTCGGTGGCGGATCTGCACACCGAGTCCCCACGGTGGCCGCGGTTCGTCCCCGCCGCAATCGGGGCGGGCATCGTCTCGGTGCACGCGGTGCCGATGCGGGCCGCCGGAATCGTCTTGGGCTCGCTCGGCCTCTTCGGCAACCACACCGGCCGGCTCAGTGAGTCGGACCTGCTGGTGGGCCAGACGCTGGCGCATGTCGCGTGCGTGGCGATACTTCAGGAACACCCGCCCACACCTGCGACGGTGCTACCGCAGCTGCGTTCGGCGCTGACCAACCGCATCGTCGTCGAGCAGGCCAAGGGCTTTTTGCGCGAACGACTCGGTATCTCCGTCGACGAGGCCTTCGCACTGTTGCGTAAGTACGCGCGTGCCCGAGGTGAACACCTGACCGACATCGCACGAGAGTTGATGTCCAATCCCGGCGCGCGTCCGGATCTGGTGCGGAAGATGACCCAGCTAGCTCACGATTGAATGCGCCGCGCTTGCGCGCGTCGCACGGCGTCCTCGACTAGTTGCGCCGCCACGTCCCGCAGCTTGACGTTGCCGTTCTGACTCATCTGAACGAGCCGGCTGAACGCATCCTCTGCGCTGCCACCCGACCGGCTGCGGATGATGCCGACCGCCTGATCGATCACCGCACGGTGATCGAGCGCTTGCTCCAGCTTTGCCGCGCGGGCTCGGGCCCCGGCCAGCAGGTCGGCATTGTAAAGAGACACGGCCGCCGGCGCGGCGAACCGCGACCCCAACCGGACAGCGTGTTCGCCGAACACGTCCTGGCCGATCGCATAACAGTTGATCGCGCCGACCACGTGTGCACCAACGATCAGCGGCAGCGACAGGGCGGAATGCACGCCCATCCGGGCGACCCGGCCGCCGAAGCGCGGCCAGCGGCCGTCGGCGCCGAGCGATCCGCTGACGGTGGGCCGCCGCGTCTCCATGCACGTGATACACGGCCCCTCATGCAGCTCGTCGTACTGCACGGTGTCGATCTTGTGAACGAATTCGGCTGTGGCGGAAGTGGTTTGCAGTGTCGGGACGCCCTTGATCGAATCGATTAATGCGACCCCGGCGCCGTCGACGCCGGGAATGGCATCAGCGGCAAACCCAGCGACCCTGCCCAGCAGTTCGAACACGCCGAATGCGCCGGCCACCATCTCGGACAGGCTGCACAGCCCGACGCGCAGGTCTCCCTCGTCCGCTTCCTTCTGGGCAGTGGACAATTCGGTCTGCTCCGGTGGTTTGCGACCGAGCTGGGCGTCAAAGTCGGACATAGTCGGGAAACAAATCTAGGTGACAAGCGCCAATGCGTGGGCGCGACGCAGTTTTCCCGACGGTGTTTTCGGAATCGTTCCGGGTTCGAGCACGACGACGTTGCGGGGCCGCACGTCGACCTCGGCGACCACTTCGTGGGCAACCTGACGCTCGACGCGCCGCACCTCGTCCGGGTCGGCCCAGCAATTAGCCTCGACCGCCACCGCGAAAGTCTCCCGTGGGTGGCCCGCCTTCAGGCGGACTGCGACCGTACAGCCAGGCCGGACGCCGTGAACGCGCGTCGCGGCACGCTCGATGTCCGTCGGGTAGATGTTGCGCCCGGCCATGATGATCACGTCCTTGACCCGCCCGCACACCACCACGTCGCCGGTCTCGGTGAGATAGCCCAGATCGCCGGTGTCGTACCACCCCTCGTGATCTTGCGCAGATACGAAACCGGCAGTCGTCGTGTATCCCAGCGTCACCGGTTCGCCACGCACGTGGATGACGCCGACGCAGCGAGCCGGCTGCAGCGCGCCGTCCTGGTCGACGATCTGGATCTCCAGCCCCTTCAACGGGCGACCAAGGGAGGCCAGTCGCCGGGTTTTACCCCTGGTCGCCGGGACGGCCCGGTGCAGCACGGCGAGCAGGTCGGCGTCGACCTCGTCGACGGTCAACCCGCGGCCGCATTCGGTGAACGACACCGCCACCGTCGTCTCGGCCATGCCGTATGCGGGCACCACGGCTTCCGGACGCAACCCGAACGGGGCGGCGGCCTCGCACAGATCCTCGACGTCGGCCGGGTCCACCTGCTCCGCGCCGGAGAGCGCCCACCGCAGCGAAGACAGGTCGAATTGGCCAGGTTGAGCCTGCCTACGCAGCCGTTTGGCGAACATCGTGTAGGCGAAGTTGGGCGCCGCGGTCATGGTGCCCCGGTACTTGTCAATCAGTCGGGCCCAGAGCAGGGTGTCCCGCAGGAAGTCCATCGGCGTGACCTTGACCAGCTCGACTCCGAAGTACATCGGGACCGTCAGGTAGCCGGTCATGCCCATGTCGTGGAAGCATGGCAGCCAGCTCACGATGACATCGGATTCGACGTCGACGTCTGCGCCGACGAACATCGCCTCCGCATTCGAGACGACATTGCGATGGCTGATCCGGACCGCCTTGGGGGATCCGGTCGAGCCGGACGTCAGTTGCAGCAGCGCAACGTCGTCGTCGTCGGTGTCGACGGGGTCGATCGGCCGGCCGTCGAGTAACTGTTCGGCCGTCAGGACCTGCACGCCCAGCCCGGAAAGCAGCGGCGCGGCGGCCATGAACGGGTCGGAGACCACCACCGCATTGGTGCCGATCATCTCGATCACGGCCAATGTCTCGTCGGCCCAGCGTTGCAGATCGGTGCGCAACGTGGGCTGATGCAGCATCGTCACGCTTGCGCCGCGCATCCAGATGCCCTGCGCGGTCGGTGCGATCTCGACGGGCGCCCCGGCCAGCACAGCGACCGCGTCGCCGTGGCCCACGCCGGCGGCGGCAAGACCGCCCGCAACGCGGCGGCTCCGCTCATGCACCTGACCCCAGGTATGGCGGACTGGGGAGTCGGGCTCCCCGGTGTTCATGCCCTTACTACTGCTCTGGGCGTTGTGGAACATGGTCTGGGTAAATCGGCTCACGACACATCCCCTGGCTCCGGCGCGATCGCGCCGGAAATAATTGGATCGGTACCCAAAAGGGGACCCCCAGCGCTGAAGCAGAACCTGACAGGCGGCTACGTCGGCGCGCGAGCGCACTTCGGCGGGGAAAATCAGATCGCCACCGTGACGTTTCCGAGAGGCTGCAGTGTCAACCGGGAATGAGGTTACCTGCCCGAACGCCTAGTCATCAGTAAATCGGCTGGGGTGTTACCCCCGGCTTGCACTCCGTATGAAACTGTTTGCCAAATCAAGCAGTTCGTCGACTGACAAGCAATTTTAGGCATAAATACCGCATTTGACGGCAGCGACACGGTCATTGCCGGTCATCAGTGGGTGACTGAATTTCGGCACCAGCTACTGAAATAGAGTCGGCGATTCGTTATTCTCCAGCGCTGCAACGACTTTGGCGATCAGCCACTGGACCGCATCGACGGCTTCGGTGTTCTCGAGGTTCCACCCGCCGACCAGGCGTTCGTAGGTGGTCGGACTCCACAGCACGTCCAGTAGGCCGGCCAGTGCCCGCCTTTGTGCGTCCGGTAACGATGAGGTTGCAACTGACCGGTCCAGGGCGTCGTGCCGACGGGCATCCGCGCCCGCGAACGCAGACCCAGGCCTTCTGTCTGCGCAACGGCAGCAGCGACAACGCCGCGCTATCGCTGGGACGGTGAATAGACGTTCGGCATGCTGGAGCGGTCCAACGCGGCGGACCAGATGATTTTCTAGATCTGCGAACGAGGGCTCAGCGCACCGGCGATACTTCGCGCATGGACAGCGAAACCAGGCTGCAGCGGTTTGAGCGATATACCGAGTGGCCGCTGGCCGGCGCCGCCGTCGTATTTCTGGTGCTGTTTTCCAGGCAGGTGCTTGCCGAACCGCATGGCCGGGAAGCGCATATTATTTGGGCCATCGACTGGGCCATCTGGGGCTTGTTCTTCGCGGACTACTTTGTCCGACTGGGCCTTGCCGCCGATCGTTGGCACTGGTTTTGCCGGCACCTGCTCGACTTCGCGATCATCACGCTGCCCCTGCTTCGGCCACTTCGGTTGTTGCGCATGCTGGTTCTGATCGAGGTGCTGCAGAAGGCGGTGGGAGATGCCTTCCGTGGTCGTATCGTCGTCTACACCGCATCGGGTGTGCTGCTGTTGATTTACACCTCAGCGTTGGCCGTCTTCGACAAAGAGCGCTATCTGCCCGGCACCAAGATCGATTCGTTCGGTAAGGCGATCTGGTGGTCGATCACCACAGTGACCACGGTCGGCTACGGAGACGTCTATCCGATCACCAACGCCGGCCGAGTTATCGCCGTGCTGTTGATGATTGGTGGTATCAGCCTGGTCGGCGTCGTGACCGCCGCGTTGGCGTCGTGGATCATCCAGCGGGTGGCCGAAGAAGAGACCCTTCTCCAAGCGGCGACCGTCGGGCACATCGAGGAGCTTCGCAGCGAAATCCGGGCGTTGGGACGAGAACTGCAGGGAGAGAAGAGCAGTGACCATCGCTCCTGAAACCTTCACCACCGCCGGCGTCGGCGGCACCCGCATCGTCGCGGACCGACTCGGTGATCCGGCGAAGCCGGCCGTGGTGTTCCTGCACGGCGGCGGGCAGACCCGCCGCTCGTGGGGCAGGGCGGCGGCCGCGGTGGCCGAGCGCGGTTGGCAAGCGGTGACGGTGGATTTCCGCGGCCACGGTGAGTCGGACTGGTCGGAAGAGGGCGATTACCGGCTGGCCAGCTTCGCCGGCGACGTGGCCGAGGTGCTGCGCCAGCTGCCTGCCCGGCCGGTGCTCGTTGGTGCATCCCTGGGTGGGTTCACCACAATGCTTCTGGCGGGGGAGATTTCGCCCGGCATTGCGCGGGCGGTGGTGCTGGTTGACATCGTTCCGAACATGGACCAGTCCGGCGCGAACCGTATTCACGACTTCATGGCCGGCAGGATGGAGAGCGGGTTCTCCTCGCTCGACGAAGTCGCGGACATGATCGCCGAATACAACCCGCACCGGCCGCGGCCGTCAGACCTCAACGGCCTGCGCACCAACCTGCGCCTTCGCGGCGACCGGTGGTATTGGCACTGGGACCCAACGTTCATCAGCGAGAGCGCATCTCTGCCACCCCACGAGCTGACCGACGTCGGCCGGATGAACGCGGCCGTCGCTGCGATCCTGGCCGGCGGCGTCCCGATGCTGTTGGTGCGCGGTCAGGTGAGCGATCTGGTCAGCCAGGACCGCGCCGACGAATTCCTGGCCCGTTTCCCGCAGGTCGAGTTCGTCGACGTCCAGGGCGCGGGACACATGGTGGCCGGCGATCGCAACGATCTGTTCGCCGACGCGGTGCTGGATTTCCTTGTCCGCCAATCTTAGACGGAGGACAGCACGCCGTTCTCGGCGCCGAGATCGGTTGCGGCGTTGATGATGACGCGGTCGAGTTGGCGGAGCGCATGCAGGGCGTTCATCAGCCGCCGATGGTCTGGCGCCAGCGGCCGATCGACGTGCTGGCGGGCGAGGGTCTCGGCGGCATCGATGTAGTCGGTGGACGGAAAGACCGCCGCGGCCTGGTTGAACTCCAGCGAGGTGATCAGCATGTCGATGTTGCGGCGGATCTGGCCGACGGTCGATCTGATCGCATCGGCCAGTTCCGGCGAGGTCTGGATGTGGATCTCGCTGCTGCGGGCCAGCATTCG
The DNA here is from genome assembly GCF_965277065.1 of Mycobacterium sp. GTDB lineage: Bacteria > Actinomycetota > Actinomycetes > Mycobacteriales > Mycobacteriaceae > Mycobacterium. The sequence continues at coordinate 976,982 of NZ_CBDIBT010000019.1, read as the reverse complement.
CGCATAACGGTCACACGCGGTGAGCATCCGTTGGCTGTGCCGCATCGTCCGGCGTCCAGGCAGTCCGGCGACCCCGGTGCTCATCGGCTTGGCGGTGATCCGGAATTGCGCCAAGTCGCGGCCGAGTTGACGCGCCGTCTCGGTCAACCGGGCGGGCGCGGGAGTGCCCAGCAGGCTGGCGACCGACGCCTCGACGAGATCGGCCAGCGTGAGGAAGAACGAGTGGGCGTCGCCGCGGATTTTCGCCCTGGTGTTGATCGGCAACACCAACACCGCGGCAGCGATCCCGATCACCGCACCCACCGCCGTCTCCTCGATCCGCAACAGCAAGAGCCCATAGGTGAATTCGCCGAGCAGGCCGTACATCAACGCCAGCATGGTGCTGATCCAGAAGGTCATCAGGCTGTAGGTGACCTTCATGAAATAGAAAGCGCAGAACAGACATACGAAGATCATCACCAGCGAGGCGATGCGGTTGCCCGACACCAGCGTGGCGACCAGCACGCCCATCGGCACCCCGAGCACCGTGCCGAGCAGCCGCTGCCAACCCTTGTCGAGGGTTTCGGCCCACGAGTTGGTGCCGGCGAAAATCACGAACGCGGCGATCGCCGCCCAATACCAGTGCGACGGCGACACGATCTCGCCGACGACGATGGCCAACGCCGCGGCGACCGCCACTTGGATGGCCTGCCGGGTGGTCGGCAGCATGCCCGGCCGCAGCTGCGTCTCGGGCAGCGCCGGGCCGTCGGGTCGCGTCGTTTCGGTCGCGACCCCCTCGACCTGCTTACGCACTTCGGCGGTGGCCTTGGCGGTGTCGACGACGGCCAACGCGAGGCGCCGCACCGGTACGTCATCGGGATTCCGGTCGAGCTGCTGAGCGACGTGCGCGGTCTGCCGGAGCGCGTCGGTGTGGGGTGTGCGGATCGCGCGCGCCAACAGGGCGACAGTGTCGGCCAACGCGGCACGCGTGGCGACCGGCAGGTCGGCCAGGGCCGCCCGGGTGCCCGCGGTCGCGAGGCGTTCGACGGTCAGCTCGGCGTCGAACAGCCACAGCGCGAGGTCCTCGCCGCTGACGCCCGGCCACAGCGCACTCGGATTGACCTGGTCTTCGATGAGCGCCTGGACCGCCAAGGCGGTCTCGTTGAGCCGTCGGGTCCGGATCCGCAGTCGACGCTGCCGGCGTTCGTCGGGGTTGCCGAGCCGCACGGTGTCGGCGGTGGTGTCGACGACGATCGCCATCCGCGCCCGCAGTGACCGAATACTCTCGCGCAGAACGCTTTCCGGTCGGTCAGGCAGGATGAAGGCACTCCACAGGTAGCTGCAGAGCGTGCCCACGATGGTCGATCCGATCAGCCACGGCAGCTCGGCGAACTTGGCCTGCAGGTACAGCGAGAAGAAGTACGACATGAAGGTGACCATGCCCAGCGCCGTGCCGCGCGGGCCGAACCGTCGCGCGTAGACCGCGATGAACACCACCACGACGAACATCACGTCGCCGTTCACCGGATGCGGCGACAGCAGGGCGGCCGCGGTGATGGCCACCGTGGTGGGCAGCGGCAGCAGAGCCAACGTGATGCGTCGTTGGCGCGGATCCGGCTCGTTCACCGAGCGCGCCGAGATCATCGTGATCACCGCCCCGAGCAGCGCCACCGTCAGCGGCTGACCGGTGGCCTTGGTCAGTAGGAACAGCACCAGCAGCGAGATGCCCAGCGCGCCGGTCGTGCGGATCGCCATCCGCAGCCGTAGCAGCCCGGGGTCAGATCCGATCGCCCAGTTACGCGCCCGCCGGTACCGCGCGGTTGCGTCACCCACCACCCGTGGCCAGCCTCTCTCGCGTGTCTCTTGCACTCGACTCTGGCACAGCGACCAAGATGGGACGCGATGAGCACGCGAACGACGTTGGCCGATGGCCGCGAGCTGTTGTTCTTCTCACTGCCCGGGCGGTCGGTGGCCCCGGTTTCTGACCGTCGGCCGCTGCCGCCATTCGAGCCCGGGCAGTCGCAATTGCGGTTCGATCGGGCCACCGGGCAGTGGGTGATCATCGCCGCGCGCCGACAGGACCGCACCTACAAGCCGCCGGCCGATCAGTGTCCGCTCTGCCCCGGGCCGACCGGGTTGACCAGCGAGGTGCCCGCCCCCGACTACGACGTGGTGGTCTTCGAAAACCGTTTCCCGTCGTTGTCCGGGGCGGGGGCGTTTGCCTCTTTGCCGGACGGCTTCGTTCCCGTGCCCGGGGTCGGACGATGCGAGGTGATCTGCTTCTCCGGCGACCATTTTGGTTCGTTTTCGGGGTTGCCGCTGCCGCATGCCCGATTGGTCGTCGACGCGTGGCGGGACCGGACTGCCGCGTTGCTCGCGATGCCGGGGGTGCAGCAGGTGTTCTGCTTCGAGAACCGCGGCGAGGAGATCGGCGTCACGCTGGCGCATCCGCACGGCCAGATCTACGGTTACTCCTTTGTGACGCCGCGGACCGCGGCGATGATGGAGCAGGCTGCGTTGCACAAGGGCGGCAACCTGTTTGCCGCTCTACTGGCTGCGGAGGTCGCCGACGGCAGCCGGATCGTGGCCCGCACCGACCTGTTCACCGCGTTCGTGCCGTTCGCCGCGCGCTGGCCGGTCGAGGTGCACATCTATCCAAATAGGTTCGTGCACAACCTTCTTGACCTTTCGTCCGCTGAACTTGACGGCTTCGCCTCGATTTATCTTGATGTCTTGCGGCGCTTCGACCGGATGTATTCCGGCCCGCTGCCGTATATTTCGGCACTGCACCAGTACTCGGACACTCCTGAGTTGCGTGACGGCTACTTCCACGTCGAGCTGATGTCGATCCGTCGCAGCGCTACCGCGCTGAAATACCTGGCCGCCTCTGAATCGGCGATGGACGCGTTCATCACCGACGTGGTGCCCGAAGCCGTGGCCCAGCGCCTGTGGGACCTCGCGTGATCACGTACTCCGCGCCCGGGCGAATCAACCTGATCGGCGAGCACACCGACTACAACCTGGGTTGGTCGTTACCGATCGCGCTGCCGCAGCGCACGTCTGTGGCTTTCGAACCGTCCGATGCCGCCGATCTGACCGTTTCCAGCGACCTGGCTGACGGCTCGGTGCGAATTCCGTTGACCACCAAGCCCGGTGAGGTGACTGGGTGGGCGGCTTATGTGGCGGGCGTGGTGTGGGCCTTGCGCGAGGCTGGGCACCCGGTGCCGGGCGGGACGATGTCGGTATCCAGCGACGTGCCGGTGGGCTCGGGCTTGTCGTCGTCGGCGGCGCTGGAATGCGCCATTTTGGGCGCACTGTGCCCGCAGATCGACCGGATGGATCAGGCGCGGCTGGCCCAGCGCGCAGAGAACGAATACGTCGGTGCACCAACGGGTTTACTCGATCAAATTTCGTCGCTGTTCGGCTCGGCGGGGACGGCGCTGCTGATCGACTTTCGCGACCTGACCGTGCTGCCGGTTGACTTCGACCCGTCGTCATCGGGAGTCGAGTTGCTGCTGATCGACTCGCGCGAGCGACACGGCCACGTCGACGGCGAGTATGCGGCGCGGCGGTTGTCCTGCGAGCGGGCCGCGGCCGACGTGGGCGTGGTGTCGCTGCGGGAAGTCCACGATATCTCTGCCCTCGACAAGGTCCGCGATCCCGTCGATGCCCGTCGTGCGCGTCACGTGCTGACCGAGAACGAGCGGGTACTGGATTTCGTTGCGGCGCTAGGGGATTTGGACTATGTGGAGGCGGGGCGGATCTTCACCGCTTCGCATGCGTCGATGCGCGACGACTTCGCCATCACCACCCCGCACATCGACCTGATCGCCGACACTGCAGTAACGGCCGGCGCGTTGGGTGCTCGGATGACCGGTGGGGGATTCGGCGGCTGTGTGATCGCGTTGGTGCCGGCCGACCGCGTCGACGCTGTGCGTGAAGCGGTGGAAGTCGCCGCCTATAATCAGCCGGTCATCACCCAGACTTACGCCGCAGACGGCGCATTGGGTGATCGGGTCCATGCCGTCACGGTAGCTCCCAGCCGACGGTGAAGTCGTGCCGCAGGACCAGCTCGGTGAGCACATCGGTGCGCTCGGCCAGCGGCCACGACTCGACGGTGAACGCCTCGAGGGCGAAGAACGCGTGGTTGATCGACGTCTCCGGCGTGGTCCGCGGGCGGTACACCACCGCGTCGAGCTCCGGCCACCAGCGCCGCACGGCATCGGCGAGCCGTTGGCAGGTGGCCCACACGTCGTGGTGCTGGCCGGTGCTGATCTGGTCGTCGACACCCAGCACATCGAGATTGGCTTCGGTGCGCAGGTCGAAGACGCTCAAGTGTCGGGCGGCGACCAGTCGCACCAGCCGATGCTCGGCGTGGTCGGCGGGAATCATCAGCCCGGTCGGGCGGTATCGCTCGCGGAAGGCGCCCACCAGACCGCTTGCGGCGTAACGGGTTCGGAATGCGCCCGACTCGGGGTCGAAGCGATAGCGGGCGGTCAGGAAGCCGGCCCAGGTCCACGCGGAGGGCGCCAACGCTTCGACTCGCCACAGTTCGGTTCCGGCGTCGACCCTTCGTCGTCGCAGGCCGACCGGTCGGGCGTCGGGCAGCGGCGTGCGGTAGCCGGCGGGAAGGTCAGGCACCGATGCTGGCGAGCATCCGCCACGCGGCGTCAGCAGTCTTGGGGCGGCGCAGTGCCTCGGCGATCGACGAGCCGCCGAGGTCGTCGTGCGTCAGCCGCATGATCCGGTCGGCGGCCAGCGGGTCGGTGGTGAACTCGTTGAGTAGCTCGAGGATTCGCGGCAAATCGGTGCGGACCCGGTCGGTATCGAATTGCCAAGCGGGAAAATAGGTTTGGTTGCCGACAGCCGAGCCCAGTAGCTTGCCCCGGCTGCGGAGCCGGTGCACGGCCTGCGGAGACTGCAAGGCAAGCCGCTGCTGCACCTTCGGTGTGGCCAGTGCGCCCTCGACGAATTCACGTACCAACGCGCTGCGGCGTTCGTCGTTCAGGCTGCGGGCTGCGACCCGCTCCAGGGTGCCTTGCGGCGTGGTGGGTGCCCCGAGGATAGCGTCGAGCACCTCAGCGAAACCGGGCTCGGTGCGAGCCCGTTCGACGACCTGACGAACCAGTGGGGCGACGGCAGTGGACATGAGTCCAAGCTACCAGCCGCCCCAGCCGATTGAAACAATCGAAACAGGTCCTAGTAGGAGGACCGGCGCGACGCTCCTGCGCCGGCACTGCTGCGACGTCCGTGTCCACCCGCGCGCTGGCCGCCGTTAGCTGCCTTGGCGCGCTCGCCGCCGCGGTTCGGGCGGCGCCGTGGCTGTTGTGACCGCTGCTGGGCAGGTTGTGCCTGCACCGGTTTCGGCGCCTGGTAGGGCGCGATGTCGCCGACCAGCTCGACGACCGGCTCTGAGGTCGCGGTGACCTGCTGCGGACGAACAGCGATACCGGCCCGGCGCAGCAGATCGTTGGTGTCGCGGCGCTGCTCGGGCAGCACGACGGTGACCACGTCACCCGAGCTGCCGGCGCGGGCGGTGCGCCCGGAGCGGTGCAGGTACGCCTTGTGCTCGGCGGGCGGGTCGACGTGGACGACCAACTGCACGTCGTCGACGTGCACTCCGCGGGCAGCGATGTCGGTGGCGACCAGCACGCGCGCTTCCCCAGACGTGAACGCGGCCAGGTTACGGTCGCGGGCAGGCTGAGAGAGGTTGCCGTGCAAGTCAACTGACGGCACACCGGCGTCGGTGAGCTGACGGGCCAGCTTGCGGGCCTGATGCTTGGTGCGCATGAATAGGATGCGCCGACCGGTGCCAGACGCCAGGCGGTGCACCAGTTCGGTCTTCGCGCCGGCGCTGGCGACGTGGAAGACGTGGTGCGTCATCTCCGGGCTCGGCGCGTTGATCTCGTCGACGGAGTGCATGACGTGGTTGCGCAGGAAGCGCTTGACCAGCTTGTCGACGCCGTTGTCCAGGGTGGCGGAGAACAGCATCCGCTGACCGCCCGCGGGTGTCGCCGCGAGGATGCGGGTGACGCCGGGCAGGAAGCCGAGGTCGGCCATGTGGTCGGCCTCGTCGAGAACGGTGATCTGGACGGCGTCCAGGCTGATCAGCCGTTGGCGCATCAGGTCTTCTAGCCGGCCCGGGCATGCGACGACGATGTCGATGCCGCCCCGCAGCGCGGACACCTGGCGGACCTGCGAGACGCCACCGAAGATCGTGGTGACTTTCAGGCCGTAGCTGGCGGCCAGCGGCTCGAGTGTTGCCGAGATCTGGGTCGCCAGTTCACGGGTCGGTGCGAGCACCAGACCGGTCGGGGTGGACGGCCGCCGCTTGGTCGACTCGAGACGAGTCACCAGCGGAATGGAGAAGGCCAGCGTTTTACCGCTGCCGGTCTTCCCGCGGCCGAGCACGTCACGGCCGGCCATCGTTTCGGGCAGGGTTTTCACCTGGATGGGAAAGGGCTCGGTAATGCCACGCGCGGAGAGGTTGGTAACCAACCGCGCGGGCACGCTGAGCTCAGAGAAGGAAGTCATTATTGTGTGGTGCCTTTCAGGCATCGAGGTGTGCCAGCGTCATCAGGAGACGTTCAGCACTAGGTGGCGAGATTGCCGGTGGGCAAAATCGATCGCCGCGAGAAAGCTTGAGTGGGAATGTCGGAGCAGTCCACGACGTGTCGGCGTATGCCAACGTTGAGCCCAGCCTAGCTCACGAACAGATAATTCTGGTCATGGTGTGAGCTAGACCATGTCGTTGCGGGTCAACCATTGCATTACCGGCCAGCCGATGAACACCGGTAACCAGCAGGTCAGGACCCGATACAGCAGCACCGAGGGCACGCTGACCGCTGCGGGCAGGCCGAAGGCGGCGAGCCCACCGATCAGGGCCGCTTCGACGGCGCCGACGCCGCCGGGAGTGGGCGCGGCCGAGGCCAGGGTGCCGCCGACCATCGTCACGACGGTGACGGTGACGAATGTCGCGTGACCGCCGAACGCTTCGACGCTGGACCACAACGCCAGCGCCGCGCCGAGAGTCGTTCCGGTGCAACCCAAGACGATCAACGCCATCCGTCGGGGTTCGCGGGCCACCTCGATGATGTCGGTGATGATCTCCTTGAGTTTGGGGGTCACCGACGTCGACAGCCAACGTCGCAGGTTGGGCACCAGCAAGAAGACACCGGAAATGCCCAGCGCCACACCGGCGATCAGGTACAGGACGGTCGACTTCGGAACGAAGTGGGACAGATCGGTGCCCGCGCCCGCGGCGGTGGTGAAGAAGATCAGCAACACGATGTGCATGATCACCTGCATCGACTGCTGCAACGCGACGGCGGTGGTGGCGCGCGTCGTGCTGAGCCCGCTCTTCTGCAGGATGCGGGTGCTCAGCGCGAGCCCGCCTACGCCGGCCGGGGTGGTGGTCGCGGCAAAAGTGTTGGCCACTTGTGCGATCGACAGCCGCCAGAAATTCACCGACTTGTCGGCGCTGGCCCACAGCGCGGCCGCGGCTCCCACGTACGTCGACGCTGAAATGGCCAGGCCCAGCACGGCCCACCACCAGTTGGCGCGGGACAGCGCATTGAAGAACGTCGGCACCGTGCTGATGAACGGGTAGGCGACATAGACCAGCGCGACCAGCAACACCAACTGGACCAACTGGCTGCGGCTGAACCGGGTGACCGACTCGGGTTTGATCTTCTCCGTACCGGTTTGGCGCATGACCGCCGCGCGGCTGCGGGAGATGACGGCCTTCGCGTCGACGACCGAGTCGCGGATGTGTTTCGGCACAGCGGTTTTGGTGAGCCGGCGCGACGCGGTCAACACGGTGTCGCGGCCGAGCACCTCGATCGCCGCCGCCACCGCCTCGTCCGCTCCGTACAGCGCCGTCGTCGTCACCAACAGCTGGGCGATGTCGGCCTGGAGCTGGTTCTCGGTGGCGCCGTATTCCGCACTGCCGAAGCCGCCGAAGAACACCGCGCCGTGACTGACGGTGATCTCCTTGTCGCGTAGGTCGCCGTGCGAGATCTGGTGCTCCTGCAACTTGTGCAGCGACTCCCACACTTCGGCGACCGGCGTCGACGCGTGGCAGTCCTTTAGCGGGGCACCACGAATCCGCTTGTGCGCGTACAACGTCCAGCCCCGGTCCAGGGTGCCGACGGCGATCGTCTCGGTATTGGCGATGCCGAGGTCACCGATCGCGATGGCCATCAGGGCGCGATGCTCGACGGCGCGGCGCATCGACGCCTGCAGCGGGGCGGTCTCGTTCTCGCGCAGCCGCAGGATTCGCCACACCTGCCGTAGTGCGCCGCCGCTGCGTTGATGAGGTCCGTACATCTCGACGACGGCGTTCTCTTCGGGCTCCTCGGTGACGGCGGCAAGAATGAGCGGCCCCGATCCGGCGGGGCGGACCACTCGCAGCCCGGTGACCGCAAACCCGCGTTTGGCCATCGCGCGCACCGCGTCGTCCAGCGGCACTTCCAGAGCGGGGGTGCCGCTGACCAGGATCACCAGCGCGCCGACGAACCAGCCGACCGCCAAACCCAGCAGCGATCGGGCCGGCACGATGGCGCTGACGACCAGGTGGATCGGGATGAACGCAAGTAGCAGGCCCCACCACCAGTGCCGCCAGCGCGCCGGCAGCCATGGGCCGGACACCGTGAGCACCGCGGCGAGCATGCCGATCCAGCGCGGGTCGTCGAGGAATTGCGATAGGACGGTGCGCAACCGGTCGTTGAGGTCGAAATGCCATCGCGGGGCCGCCAAGCCGGTGCCGGTGATCGACAACGCGAGGACCGCGATCAACGCGGCCGCCGCGTAGGGGATCAGCAGCCGCCACTGCTGGGCCAGGATCAGGCCGAACAGGATCATGAACGGCAACGCCAAGACCGCGAGGCCGTAGACCAGGTAGACCACGTCGGACTGAGTCGGCGTCAGCAACCCGATGATGCGGGAGATGGACATCTCCAGCCCGTCCCACCGGGTGCGGGTGACCAGCGAACTGGTGATCACCACCGCCAGGAGCGCCCCCGACAGCGCGACCCGCAGCATGTCGTTGGTGCGGCGAGTCAGGGGCTGCAGCAGGCTGCCGGAAACCCTGACGTCGCGACCATCGACCTGCATGGTCCCCACACCTCCGGCCTGCTTCTGTCAGCGTTCCGCCGACAACATAACCGGTGACCTCAGCCTTTACCCGGATTGCGGGGCCGATGTGGCTGGTTAGAGGCCGTGCCGAGTCACAGCCGTCACCCGCGCACCAGAGTCCGACCATGTGGCCGTCTCCGGAAACGTGACCACATGCGATATCACACAGCCACTACCAAGCCGCCCCACGTATTTTCGGACCCATGGCGAGAACTGACAACGACACCTGGGAAATCACCGAGAGCGTGGGGGCTACCGCACTGGGCGTGGCGTCGGCGCGCGCAGCCGAAACCGAGAGCGACAACCCGCTGATCCACGACCCGTTCGCGCGTGTGTTCCTCGACGCCGCCGGCGACGGGGTATGGAACTGGCACGCGGGTTCCGCTCTGCCGCCGGAGATCGTCGAAGCCGAGCCCGAGTTGCCGCTGCAGATGCAGGCGATGGTCGGCTACATGGCGTCGCGGACCAAGTTTTTCGACTCGTTCTTCCAAACCGCCACCAACTCGGGAATCACGCAGGCCGTGATCCTGGCGGCCGGCTTGGACGCGCGGTCATGGCGGTTGCCGTGGCCGGACGGCGTGACGGTCTACGAGCTGGATCAGGACCGGGTGCTGGACTTCAAGCTGAAGACGCTGACCGAGCACGGCGCGCAGCCGGCCGCCAACCGGGTCGAGGTCGCGGTGGATCTCCGCCACGACTGGCCGAAGGCGTTGCAGGAGGCCGGTTTTGACCCGTCGCGGCCGAGCGTGTGGTCAGCCGAGGGGCTGATGCCGTATCTACCGTCCGCGGCGCAGGATCTGCTGTTCGAGCGCATCAACGAGCTGGCCGCTCCCGGTAGCCGGGTCGCGGTGGAGGCGTTGGGGCCGACGTTCCTCGACGAGGAGATTCGCGCCAAGCGTCGTGCGCGGATGGATCGGGTGCGCGACTTGATGGCCAAGGCAGATCCTGATCGCGACATTCCGCGGACCGAAGAACTGTTCTACTTCGAGGAGCGCGAACGGGTCGGCGAGTGGTTCGGCCGGCACGGCTGGAATGTCACCGTGACCCCAGCCGCCGAGCTGATGGCCGACTTCGGCCGCAGCGCCGCACCGGAAGTCAAGGACATGGTGCCGGGCAACGAATTCGTCAACGCCCAAAGGGTTTAGGGCGCACACGTTTAGGGCATTGGCTTGACCGGCGGGATGTGCCACGTCCCGTCCAGGATCGACGGCTTCTTTTCGTTGGGCCAGTACAGCCGCAGCATCAGGCTGAACCGCTCCTTCGGCGCGGGCAACCAGTTGGATTCCTTATCCGGGCCGGGTGATTCGGCCTGAATGTAGATGTCGGTCGAGCCGTCGGGGTTGGGCACCAGCTTGTCACGCGGGCTCAGGCTGTAGCGGTTCAGCGGGTTGTCGACGAAGTAGTAGTCGCCGTTGTACATGGTCAGCGACCAGAAGCCCTTCGCCGGCGGCAGCTGGCCTTTGTCGAAGTGCATCAGGTATTTGGTTGCGCCGCTGTACTTTTGCTTGATATCCGTCGCGTCCGAGGTGGGGTAGACAGCGTCTTCGGGCAGGTTGGCGCCGACGCCGACCTGGGTCACGTATGCCCGCTGGCGGTAGTTGGTCCCGTAGTTGCCCGCCTTGATGGTGTAGGCCCAGCCGTTTTTGGCGACGAAATCGCCGGCCACGACGCCTTCTTCGCGCCAGCCGTTGATGTTGTCCTGACCGAGCTTTGGCGACATCGCCAAGCCGGTGTTCGCGGCGGCCGGCAGCTTGGCCGGGTCGAAGTCCTGCCCGGGGACGATGCCGATGCGGGCGAGCTTCGCGACGATCGGCGCGTCGGCCTCGGTCGGCGGGTTGGTCTTGAGCAGCCGGGCGAACAGCTTGAAATACTCCGGCGCGCCAAGGGAATTCACTTGGTGGCGCACCGACGTCACCATGTCGACGGACGCAGTGAGTGGTGGCAGCAGCGGCAGGAATTGCTTGCCGAACGACGACAGCGGCGTCGCGGTGATCTGATCCTGCAACTTGTGCACCGCGTCGTAATCCTCCGGGGTGCCCGAGCAGTAGATGCGTCCGAGCAGCCACACCAACGCCGTCGGCGACTGGTAGTTCAGCACGTTCGGCGGCAAGCTGCCGTGCCAACCGGGGCCGGTGATCGCGAACGTCCGCGCCTTGCCGCCGCCGTTGCGGGTGCCCGGCGAGGCGAAGACGTTGGTCCAGGCGTCCATCATCGGCAGCAGGAAGTAGCGGTCGCCCATGTCCGGGACGGTGACGATCCACGGTTCCTTCGACACGTCGAACCAAGCCTGCGTGTACAGGGTGTCGGTGTTCGGGGCGGTGGCGGCGCGGAAGGCGGCGTTAGGGTAGGTGCGCTGGCGGGCGAACTGGCCCATCGGGGCTTTCACGTCCTCGCCCGCGGGGACGTTGGTGAATTCGCGCCGGGTGTACTCCATCGTGACCAGCGGATAGGCGTAGGCGTAGGCCTCGGTCCCGATGTCGGTGGCCTCGGACTGTGACAAGCCAGGCGCCGCAGATGTTTTCACCGGTTCGGCCGGGTGGTCGTTGCCGCCGCACGACGTGATCATCATCAGGGTGGCCAGCAGCACGCCGACCCGTTTGACGGTTGAGGGCATACCCGGATACTTCCACGCTGTCTGGCGCGGCGCGCGGCCGTCCACATTTGCGGGCTGGGCGGGATGGCGCTACAGGTCGAGCTTCAGCTGGTCGTCGGCCGTCTGATCCTTCACCTCCTCGGCCGGGTGAGCATCGCGGAGGAGCTCGGCGAGGCCAGCAGGCTCGCGGAGTTCCAGTGCCCCTCGTTCGACGAGCGCGCGATTGCCGGCGCCGCTGCCAGGCCCGAGCCAAGCGGCAACGCGGCCATAAGAGTTCTTCAGTGCTTCGGTTGCGCCTTTCCACGTGCCGCCGTGTTCCTGCTCGCTGGCTACCACGACTGTGCACCGGGAGAGCCCGTAGATGAGCTTGTTCCTTCCCATTGCATTCCCGGCCGTCCACGGCGCGCTGGGCGCATAAGGAGTGATCAGACAGATCCGGCCGTCGAGGACGGCGCGGCGGGTACTGGGCCGCGTGACGGTGCGCTCGATGGAATCTGCCAGCACGCCTACCACTCCGCCGCGAACGTCGAAGGCGCTGTTCATCGCATCACGATCGACGCCGCGTGCCGCACCGGAGATCACAGGCAATGCCAACGTTGCTGCCAAGCGGGCGATCTCACGGGCCACTTGCGAGCCTTCTTCGGAGACATTCCGGGAGCCGACTACCCCCACTCCGTCGGTGTCCAGAAGCTTGCCGTCCCCTACGCCGTGCAGCACGACGGGAGCAGCCTTGCCCAGCCGGGCGCTCAGTCGTCGCGGATACAGCTGACCGAGTCGGGTAATAGTCCAGATTCCAGCGTGATCCAAATTCTCGAGCGCGACTGCTAAAGCAGCCGCCCGATCGAAAAGCCTCGCAATCCGCTCGCCCTCTTGCTCTGAGGCAGCCAACTCCGCGGCGATGTGGTGCGCGGACCTTCCCCGCAGGGCCGATGGTTCGACACGTTGCCGAAGGCCCCAGAACTCCCGCGCGGACAACGGCTTAGCGGGCGAATCGACGAGGCGGCTGGTAAGCGCCACCGCCGCTAGCTCGGCTTCGTCCAGCATCGTCATCCCTTTACCTTGGCCAACGCGAAAGGGTAGATCGGCCCACTACCCGCCGCCATCAACAGCTCGCCCAACACTGTGATTGTCCACCGGGAGTCGACGATGTCGTCAACGAGGATCACCGGCCCGGTGGGTGCATGGCCGTGGATTTGAAAAGCATCATTGACATTGCGGAGCTGCGTGGCGCTGTTCTCCATCAGCTTCTGGGGCTCATTGCGGTGCACCTTTTTGACGCAGTCGGACAAACGAGCACCGATGAGGTCGGTTAATCGACGGGCGAAGTCCGCCACCAGAATGCGATTGGTATCCAGGCTCGGCACATAAACGACGGTGCCGTCGAACCCGGGCAGCCAATCCTCGAGGACCTCAGCGGCAGCAACGACGAGCTCGTCGCTCACGCGTCGGCCCGCGCGCTTTGCATCAAGGAGTTCGTCGCCCCAGCCAGGGTCTGACAAGTAGCAGACCGCCCGCCCTGGTTCGATAGGCTGGCTGATCCTGCCCGACCGATCTCCGGCCCACTGCCTGCGGGGCTCGATAGAGAAGCGGCGAGCGGTCGGACATTCGTCCTGGAGGGGCCGCCCGGGACGGGTAAGTCGCAGACGATCACCAACCTGCTGGCGCATGCTATGGCCTCGGGACGACGGGTGCTGTTCGTTGCCGAGAAGAGGGCCGCGCTCGATGTCGTGAAGAAGCGATTGGAAGCAGTTGGTCTTGGCGAGCTTTCGCTCAATTTGCATGACAAATCAGCTCGGCCAGCCGTCGTTCGCGCGCAGATCAAAGAGGCCCTGGATCTTCGGGTCGGTGAGGACGCGGACCTGTCGCGTGTGCAAAAGGAGATCGCCGAGACTGCCCGAAGAAGTCTTGCCCGCTATGCAGATCGGCTTCATGCGCCCAACGCTGCCGGGCAGTCCTTGTACACCGCGAGGTCCGCGGAGTTGGCAGCCGATCAAGCGGTGTCGCCGCTGGATGTGCCTCACGAACTCGTCGCCCGCGGCACTCCGGAGACGTTCGATACGATCGGGCGCCTTCTTCGCGGCTTACCGGAAAAGACCGACCTAGCGCGTCCTGGTCGGGACCATCCATGGGCGTTCATCGAACCCTCCACAACCAACCTCGATGCCGACAAGATCCACACCGCGGCGGTGGAATTCGATAAGGCTCTCGAAGACCTGCTGCAAGCAGGTGTCGAGCTGGATGAAGCCGGGCGAACGGAATCACCGTCCGCAGTGGCTGACTGGGCGACACTCGCAACGGCACCACGATATCCGCTCAGTGGACTCGACACGCTGCACAGTGATGCCGGCCAAAGTCTGGCAAAGGCGGTGCAACGGTCGTTGGCGGAGACGTCGAAGCTGCCGCCTGGATGGTTGGCGATGGCGACACCGGCTGCAATGGACCTCGACATCCCCGAGATCCACGCCGCGGCCCTCGCCGCCGATGAGTCTGGTTTTTTCGGCCGAAAGAAACGGCGCAGGGCTGTGCTAAAACGCCTCTCCAGTGTACTGGCTGTTGACCCGAAAACTGTTGATCTTAAATCGCTCTCGTCGGCAACCGGCGAAATAGCGCAGACGCACGAAGTAGTTCGTGACCTACGTTCCAGCGTTGCCGGTCTGCCCGTCACCCTGGTGCGCGACGGCTGGAATCCTCTTGTCGAGGAGGACGGCCGTCAACTCAAGGATGGGCTCACGTCGGCCACTCGGGCCGCCGACGCGTTGTGCGCGACGCCGCACGATCCGCACGTTCGTGATTTGCGTCAGTACTACACGCAGACGCCGGTCGGAACGTTGGCCCCACAACTGGCTCGCCTCGCCGGGGCCTGGAGTTCACTAGATGAGGTGGCGCCGTCCTCGGTTGGGCAACAACGTGTATGGGGCGACGGCGCCTCTTTCATCGCGCGGTGGTGGGCGACTCGGCCGAAGCGTCGGCTGCAAACCCCCGACAGCATTGAGTGTTGGGTCGACTTGATTCGGCACGTCGAGCCGCTGCGCGGCGCGGGTATGAACCCCACTCGAATCGCCATCCTAAACGGCGAGGTGGTCGCGGAAGATGCCGCCCTGGCCTTCGATCGCGGGACCGCTATCGCCTCGGTCGCTGAGCGCCTTCAAGCCAGCGCACTGGACAATTTCGACGCGAACTCTCAGGCCACCACGATTCGCCGGTTCGCCGACAGCACCCGCGCGATTAGACGCGAACTGCCCAGAGCCATCCCGGCACGTCTGGTGAATAACAGAACTTTCTACGCCAACGCGGCCAGCGGCCAAATCGGCGGCCTGCGTAGGCAGTTGGAGCGTCGGCGCGGCGGAATGGGCGTTCGGGCCCTGATCGAGAATTTCGGTGAGTTGATCACGCAGATTCTGCCGTGCACGCTGATGAGTCCCGATTCGATCGCGCGCTTCTTTCCTGCGCGACCTGGGATCTTCGACATTGTGGTCTTCGACGAAGCTTCGCAAGTCAGGGTCGCTGATGCAGTGGGTGCGATGGGACGGTCGAATTCCGTTGTCGTGGTTGGCGATAGCAAGCAGATGCCACCGACGAGCTTCGCCGAGGCCGGCGCAAGCCTTGAGGACGACGACGAGTACAACCCGGATGTCGTCTACGACGAGGAATCCATCTTGACCGAGTGCGTCCAAGCGCAGGTCCCGCGGCAGTGGCTGTCCTGGCATTATCGCAGTCAAGACGAGTCGCTCATCGCATTCAGTAATCAGCAGTACTACGAAGGGCGACTTGCCTCATTTCCGGCGCCGCTGGGTCGAAACGGCTCCGCCCCTGCGGGACATGGCGTCTCGCTGGTTCGTGTCAACGGCGTATTTGAACGGGTTGGACGCGGCAAGACGCTGCGTACCAATCGCGTGGAAGCCGAACGAATCGTGGCAGACATCCGTAACCGCTTTCTCGCATCGCCCGATGTGGCGCCGTCATTGGGAGTTATCACCTTCAATGCCCAGCAGCGTGATTTCATTGAGAATCTCCTGCGCGATACCGGCGACGAACGTGTGCTCCAAGCGCTGGACGAGCCCGACGGCGTGTTCGTCAAGAATCTGGAAAACGTGCAGGGCGATGAGCGGGACACCATCTTGTTCTCAGTTGCGTTCAGCGCCAACGACAAAGGGGTAGTGCCACTGAACTTCGGGCCGCTGTCGAAGCCGGGCGGTGAGCGCCGGCTCAACGTCGCAATTACGCGTGCGCGCCGTGAGGTCGTGCTGTACGCGAGTTTCGACCCGGAGGCACTCAGAGCTGAGGAGACTACCCAGGTCGGTACCAAGCACCTCAGGGCATACCTCGAGTTGGCCGCTCGTGGCGTGGAGGAGATCATCCAAGGCGGTAAACGTCTCTCCGTGATCGACCGCCACCGGGATGACATCGCCGAGGCGCTGCGTGCCGAGGGCCTGCCGGTGAAGACGGACGTGGGACTGTCCGATTTCCGTGTCGACATCGTGGTGGCCAATCCCGATGCGCCGGAGCAACCGCTGGTCGCCGCTTTACTCGACGGGCCGAATTGGCGGGCACGTAAGACAGTCGCCGACCGTGATGGCCTACCGGTCGATGTGCTGCAGAACCTGATGCACTGGCCTGCGGTGGAACGCATTTGGTTGCCTGGCTGGTTGCAAGACCGGCAGCAGATCATCGCCCGAATCCGTCAGACCGTGGACGAGGCGAAACAGCGGCTGATGCGTGGGGAGGTCGAGCCGGACCCTGCGCGCCGGGCGCCGGATCCTGTGAAACGAGTCGAGACCGTCTCGAGTACGCCGGTATTCGCGAAAATCGCCGCGGCACCCGTGAGTATTCCTCGGCCCAAGCTGCATCCGATGGCTCGTGCGTTCCGTGAATATGTTCCGCGGACACTGGGTGATATCAGTGCACTCGACCAGATAACGCCGTCGATGCCGTCGGCCTCCCCCCGAGTCGAGGCTGCTATCGCTGAGGTGATCGAGGCTGAGGGTCCGATTCATCGTGATCGGCTGGCCAGACTGGTCAGCAGCTCATTCGGTTTGAGCCGGGTCAGCACTGATCGTCGGAAAAAAATTCAACGGCTGGTGGGCCCAGAGTTCCGGCGCCCACCTGATGATTCGTTTTTCTGGCCGTCAAACACCGATCCTGAAACATGGCGGGTGGTGCGTTGCCCCGAGCCCGGCACAAGTCGTCCTCTCGACGAGGTCTCGCTCGTCGAGATTGGGAACGCGATGATCGTCGTCGCGCAGCAGTCCGGCGGAAGTGCAGACGAAGAGTTGAAGCGCGATGCGCTCAATCTACTTGGCGGAAAAAGGATCACAGATTTGATTGATCAACGATTGCAAGCCGCATTGGGGCGAGCGCTCGAGAAGGGCCTGCTACGCCGGTCGGGCAGCGGAGTGGTCATCGACGGCGGGAGCGGTTAAGCGCGCGCTTACTTGGCATTGTCCAGGCTGCGGACTAGTTCTAACAGGTCCCGTACCTCAGTCGCCGGTGGCTGCAATTCGTACGAGTGGTGATGGCACGCGACACTGAGCCTCTGCCATGCTCGTTTCACCGACTGGCCCAGCTCGACACCTTGAAGAGCCTCTAGGACAACAAGTTTTGACTTTGTACTTGGTCCGTAGTAACCGGTCCCTGACCATGTCGAGCTCTGCTCGTCGAGCCAGTCCTCGAACGCCCGTCGTGCGAGTAACGCGGCGGTGCGGGTGCCCCGGGCACCGAGAGCTACCTTGTCGTCGAGTATGTCGGCGGCGTAGTCGAGGAGGGCGGCGCGATCGGTCATGACAGCGATTGCGCGAGTTCGCGGGTGGCCCTACGCGCATCGTTGACCACGTTCTTGAAATTGTCGACGCCGGCATGAATGCCCTTGGTGGCAACCGCGAAGGCGATTTTCCTCGCCGGATTCTCGCCGCGCCACTTCTCGACGGCATCGTTGTCGCCGGCATTCAGCGAGAGTGCGAGAGCGAGGCGTTTCCTGGTTCCTTCGGCGCCGTCCCACTCGAGTTCGAGTTCTTCGTAAGGCGTCCCTTTAGCGAGCGCCTTGAGGACGTAGACGTCCCAGGCGGTCTGCTCCAAGGCCTCGCGGCACAACACCGGAATTGCCGCGCTCTTGATGGCGTCGGGCACCGCTTCGTCGGCGCCGATCGTAAAAGCGTCGTCCAGTAGCCGCTTGGCAGGCGTGGTCGATTCGGCCACTGAAACACTCGAGTTGAGCCCGCGATGAAGCTCAACGATCCGCGCCGGCGCTCGCGAACGTCGGATAGCCGCGGGCAATCGGTCGTCGTGTGTCAGCACGACCACCTGCCGGCTCTCCGCGAGTGTGGTCAGCACTTGGAGAAATCCATCGATCTTGGAGGGGTCCATCGCTTGGATAGGGTCATCGAGTACCAAGAAGCGGAAAGGGCTTTCGTCCGACGCCGCACGGGGAATGAATATCGCGAGCGCCAGTGCCTGTAGCTCACCCTGGCTCATGACACCGAACGCTTCGCTCTCGACGCCGTCGACTTCGGCCCTGAGTTCCACGCGGCGAGTGGTCTTTTGACCCTCGAGGCGAATGGCTCCTAGGTCGACGTTGCTCTCCTGCCGGAGAGTTGCCCAAATGTCCTTAGCGTGGCCTGCCAGCGGTGCGATCCGCTCGTTGCGTAGTTCGCGTGCGTTGGCTTGCAGCCATTTCAACGCCCCATCGGCGATTGCGAGCTTGGGCGCGGCTGTCGCCGCCAGCTCGGCCTTCGACAACCAATCAGCTAGCTGCAGCGCGACTGGGGTCCAGGCGTCCTTGCGTGACTGAATCAGCTCGTCAGCTTGTTGGCGGGCGGCAAAATAGGACTGCGCCACAGCGGGCATCGCTTGTTCGACATGATCTGCCAGTGCAAGATCGCCGTCAGCCGGCAGCTTGAGAAGCTGTTCGTATGCCTCACGCGCTCCGCTCAGTGTGTTGAGTTCGTCGTCGTCCGGTGGCTGCGGTACTGACCGCACGAGCGCAACGAGTGCCGCGCGGGCCCGTTGGAGTTCCGCGCGGGCCGAGGTCAGCGCTTGCACGGCCTGCTGGTCCCTCTGGAGGGCGTCGTGAGCGGCGGCTGCCCATTGTTGGTTGAGCATGCCTTCGCCGCAGACGGGGCAGAGCTGCTCGCCGTGCTGATCGTGAAACGTCAGGCTGAGTTCCAGTAGCTTGCCGCGGTCGGCGGCGAGCGTGTCGGAACGCGCGACTTCACCGTTCTCCCTCGCCTTAGCCGACCGCAGTGCGTCGCACGCAGCAGCGACCTCGTCAGCTGCGGGCGCGGCCAGCCGTTCGGCCTCGCGCCAAGCGGCGGGCACGCTAGACGCGGCTCCTTCGGTGATCAGCGGCCGGACCGCCGCCAGGTCCACTTTCCTTTTGGTGATCGCCGCGAATGCTTGGACTGCGCGAGGATCTTCGTGCTCCTGCAGAACGGGCTTCAATACGTCACGGGTTTTTTTGAGGTCGGATTCGGGCAGCTTGAGCGACCGTACTTCAGCTTCGAGTCGCGCGATTGCCTCGGTCAGCTGCTCCAAGCCCAGCAACTTGTAGAGCTGGTCATAGAAGTCACTGGGCCGGCCTTCCAAGATCCCGCTCAGTTCGTCGTAACTCAACAACGGCCGATGCAAATCCAGCGCAGCGTCCCAACCGAGAACGCTCGTGTCTTCCTGCTTTTGACCGGCGCGCTGAACCCAGGTCTTAAGTTGTGTAACCGCGACATCGGGACCGGCTGGCCAGTCCACCCCGATTGTGCTGGTGCCAGGGCTCTCTTCGGCAATGCCGATGCGTATTTGCGCGGGTTCACCGGAATGCAGATTGCGCCAGTTCTGCGACCACACGGCGGCTTTGTCTTTCCAACGCGAGTTGGTGCGGGTCAGCGCGACTTCCAGAGCCTCGGCAAGAGTCGACTTGCCCGACCCGTTGCGGCCGGCGATCACGATCAGCCCGGGACCGGGTTGCAGCGGAACCGTCACTTTCGGTCCGATACCTCGAAAACCCTGCACAGCAATCGAACTGAGAAAAGCGCCAAGGGGCTGTTCGGCCGTTTCAACAGGAGCGGTCAACGTGTCGATCAGACCCTGCGACGTGGCTTGCTCGCCCAGCACCTCAGCCAGTTCACCAGCACTCCCCAGCGCGGCCAGCACCGCGAGCCTGGCGTCCTCGCTCAGTTTGTCGTCGTCATCGGCCCGCTGCAGTACGTAGTTCTTCAGGTGGTCGTCGCTCATCGCCTCACCCATCAATTTGCCAGTGGCTCCGGGGTTCCCCTTGTTGCATGCTAAAGATCGCCACGGCCAGCCACAGCGCTTTTCCGGCTAGACGCCGCCCCTCCGATCGGCCTCCCACACGAAGTACCAGCTGAGGAGCAGAATTCGACTATGCGGTCACGTCGGGGTGCCGTGGCGTTTATCGCGGCGGCTGTGCTGGTCAGCGCCATGCTGGTCAGCGCCACGCCGACGTCGTATGAGCCCCCGCCCATGGTGGCCAATCCGGTCGAGCACGTCGACACCCTGATCGGCACGGGCAACGGCGGCAAGACGGTGGGGGAGATCAACAACTTCCCGGGCCCGTCGGTGCCGTTCGGGATGGTGCAGTACTCGCCGGACACCGTCGGCAACTACGCGGGCTACAGCCACTCCAACGACCGCGCGACCGGGTTTAGCATGACGCACGCCTCGGTGGGGTGCCCGGCGTTCGGTGACATCTCGATGCTGCCGACGACCAGCTCGATCGGCTCGGAGCCGTGGAACGCCTCGGAGGAAATCGCCCACGACAAACACGAGCGCGGCGTGCCCGGCTACTACACGGTGCGACTGCCGTCGGCGGGCGTGACGGCCGAACTCACCGCCACCAACCGCACCGGCGTGGGCCGCTTCCACTACCCGAACGATCGCGCGGCGCGGTTCTTCGTCCGGCCCGGCGGGTCGCTGGGCGGCACATCGGCGGCCAAGATCCGCATCGAAGACGACAACACCACGATCACCGGACAGGCGACCAGCGGCGGGTTCTGCGGCAAGGACAACGTCTACACGGTGTACTTCGCGATGAAGTTCAACAAGCCGTTCACGTCGTTCGGCACCTGGGACGGCTTCTCGGTATTCCCCGACGGCCGCAGCGCCTATTCGAGTTACCAGGGGTCCACCGGGGGATACGTCGAGTTCCCGGCCGGCTCGGACCTCGAGGTGCGAACCGCGTTGTCCTACGTGGACATTGACGGGGCGCGCAAGAACCTCGACGAGGCCGCGGTGAACTTTGACGACGCGCGCACTGCCGCGTCCAAGCAGTGGAACGATGCGCTGTCGCGCATCAGGGTTGCCGGCTACACCGAAGACGACATCCTCACGTTCTACAGCGCGCTCTACCATTCGCTGTTGAACCCCAACACATTCAACGATGTCGACGGTCGCTACATCGGGTTCGACGGCGACATCCATACCGTGGCGCCCGGACACACGCAGTACGCCAACTACTCCGACTGGGACACCTACCGCGGGGTGGCGGCGCTGCAGGCCATGGTGTTCCCGCGGGAGGCCAGCGACATGGCGCAGTCGCTGGTCAACGACGCCGAGCAGAGCGGGTCGTTCCCGCGATGGGCGTTGGCCAACACCGCGACCGCGGAGATGACCGGCGACAGCGTGGTGCCGTTGATCGCGAACTTCTATGCGTTCGGCGCCAAGGACTTTGACGTCGACCGGGCGCTGCACTTCATGCTCGACGCCGCGAAGGAAGGCGGAATCGGGCGGCGCGGGTACGTCGAGCGGCCACAGATCGGGACGTATCGACAACGCGGGTACCTACCGTTGCCGTCGTCTAACTGCCACGGTTCCTTCCCGGCGGCATCGATTTCGCTGGAGTGGTCGGTCGACGACTTCGCCATCTCCCAATTCGCCTCGGCTTTAGGTGATTCCGCCAGTGCCACAGAGTTTCAGGACCGGGCGCAGTACTGGCAGAACCTGTTCAATCCGACCACGCATTCCATCTCGCCGCGCAATGCGTTAGGTTTCTTTCCCCAGGGGCCTGCGGTGTTTCCGCCCGGTAAGGGCTGCTTCAGCCAGATCGGGTTTGACGAGGGCAACGCCGAACAGTACGTCTGGTACGTGCCGCAGAATATTGCCGGCCTGGTGACCGCTTTAGGTGGGCGCGATGCCGTTTCGAAGCGGCTCGATAAGTTCACTGAGCAGCTGAATGTCGGCCCGGTGGAGCCGTATCTGTGGGCCGGCAACGAACCGAACTTTTCGGTGCCGTGGCTGTACAACTACATCGGGCAGCCTTGGAAGACACAGGAATTGGTTGACCGGATACGCGGCACGCTCTTCAGTCCCACGCCTGACGGCGAGCCCGGTAATGACGACCTGGGCGCGATGTCGGCGTGGTATGTCTGGTCCGCACTTGGGTTGTATCCGAGCATCCCGGGGACGTCGACGCTGACGGTGAACGCGCCGTTGTTCGACAAGGTCGAAATCGCGCTTCCCGCAGACAAATTCATTCGGATCTCGGCACCCGGAGCGTCTGGGCATCACCGGCTGCAGTACATCAATGGGCTGCATGTCGACGGGCGGTCGACCGACAAGACGTATCTGCCGGAGTCGATGCTTGCTGGTGGCGGTGAGCTGCAGTTCTCGCTTGCGTCGAAGCCGAACAAGTCGTGGGGGACCGCTATTGATTCGGCGCCGCTGTCGTTTGGTGCGGGGAGTCTGCCGTTGACGGTCAACGTGTCGCCGGCCTTGGTGGCGGTGGATGCCGGGACGTCGACGGACGTGACTGTCAACGTGCAGCGGATGGTCGACGGGCCTGATGATTACGAGATCAGCGGAAGGTCTTCTGAAAGAGGCATTTCCGTGGAGTCGGTGGAGGGAAAGTTCGGTGACGACGGGTCCGGGACGTCGACGGTGACGGTCAAGGTGGCGGACTCGGTGCGGGATGGGTACTACCCGCTGGTGTTGACGACCAAGGCCGGCGAGGGGGAGCGGACGTTCATGTTGTTGGTTGCGGCGGGGGAGGGTGGCTGACCGGATAGGGCTGGGCCGGCTCGGGAACCGGCGGTGTTGAGCCTCTGCGTCATCGAGTTTGGTCGAACACGTTGGTGGCCAGCCCGCGGCTCAGTTCTAGGTGTGGGCAGTGCACCAACCGCCGCGACACGGCCTGCGCTAAATGAGTCGCAGTCCGCAGCGGCCGTTGCGGTCCCGAAGGGGAACTCCTATTCGGGGTCGAGGACTACCTCGTCATCGCCATCTGTGTCGTCGTCAACCGCTTGAGCCAGAGAGTCGACCTCCTGCGGAATGATGCGCTTTCTGAGCTCCTTGCTGATTCGTTCTGCTCGTCGCACGAGGAAATGCTCGTAATCGTCGTTTTGGATGTCCGCCCAAATGCTTTCTGGCATCAGGTGAGACTTCAGTGTCTGGGACATGTCTGGGTTTGACTTCTCAAACTCCTGCATGTACTTCAGTGGCGGGCGAGCCCTGATCTGGTTCTTGTTCAGATGGGCGTCGATCATCGTGATGTTGAAGAGGTTATTTGCCCTCGAATCGGACACGCCGATTTTCTTGAGGTAAGCGAGTGGGAAGAAGTGATGGTAGTTGCGGCTGTTTGCGCGCTTGAGCGCGTCGTTGGCAATGGCGACAATCCCATTGTTATCGAAGGAGCGAGGTTGAAACGAGGCGTAGATGCATAGGATCGCCTTTACAAACGCTCGCGATGGCGCGAAGCGACCGTTGGCAAGCAGAAACTCGGGGTCGACTTGAGTGGGCCAATCGTAGGTGGGTGCCTCGCCTTTGAGGATCTTGTCGATCTTTGCGAGATCAGCCGCCGCCCTGCTTTCGAAGCTGGATGAGTACCTGCCACCAATGCCGCACCGCCAGAAGAAGTCGGTGAGCAGGCGGGCCTGGTCCGCGGTGGGTTTCTTGCCCGCGTTCTTGTGGAAGAAGTACGCGAACGGAATCGCCAGGCCGCCGTACGGAAGTAGCTGCGACACCCGCACGCCGCAGACCGCCTTGAAGTAGTCAACGGACTGTTCGATGGCGTCCTCGACTGGATCCCAGAGCCTCAGGACGGTCGCCTTATCGAGTTTGAGAATCGCCTGACGTCGGCAATCGCCTTTCGCCAGCAGTGCGATCAGCTGAAGCGGCGTCATATCTGCAATGTCGTAGTCATGTTTATTGAGCTTCGCCTTCAGCAGGCCGTATTTGTTGGCCAGGTCGAACTTGCGTCTCTCGTCGTAAGTCTTGGCGACGACGATCTCGAAAGGAGTGAGGGGCTTGCCGCCAACGTTGATTCTGGTGAATATTTCTGTGGCAACGTCGATTTCGGCATCCCTAACCGAGACGACGGGAAAGCTGTAGGTGGTGAAGGCGTTCACGTAGCGCTGGAGCTTGGGGTGGTATTCAATGTTGAACTTCGTGCCCAGGGTGAGCAGCTGTCCGCTGAGAAGTTCGGTCAGCGCGATATACGTCTTGTCCTCGTCCGACCGATCGATGGTCACGATATCGTCGTGTTCGTCGGCGTCCAGGTTGATCCACATCTGCGAGAAATCATCAACCTTGCCGTTGGCCCGGGCGACCGCGACGCCCTTAACCGCGGCGTAGAGACTGGTTAGGCGTTGTTGGCCGTCGAGCACGTAATCGAAATAGTCGCCGCCGGGCTTGTCCTTGAACTTTTTGTTGCCGATGCTGCGGACGGTGCGGAGCTGCTCATTGGTATGCCAAAAGATGAAGGTGCCGACCGGGTAGCCCTTAACAATGCTGTCGAGCAATGCAGCCGACTTGGCTCTGGTCCAGACGAAGTCGCGCTGAAATTGGGGGATCTTGATCGTGCCATTCTCTATCTGACTGAGAAGGTCCGGATAGTTGTTGTGGCTCGGCTGGGCGATCACCATGCTGGCTGATGATAGCGCCAGCGATGCGCGCGCCTTGCGTGTTCCCGCCGACCTGAGACGATCAACTTTCGCTGAAACCGTCGCGAACGCCGGCTGATGCGGGCCGCTGAGGGTGAACGTTTTAGAGCATCAAGAAATGCCGAAAATCCTGAAGCAGCTCAGCGCCGAATGCAGCGACCGACCACCTGAGATCGTCGAGGCTGTGTAAGTAGGCGCGGAACCTAGAGTGTCGCCGCAACAAATCGGAAATCGCTGAGGCCATTACGACCCACCGCTGAGCGACAACTGGCGCCTAGTCCGATGGAAGGTGCAACCGGTGGGCGAGATCTGGTCCTCCGACTTCTCGGATGAAGTCCGGGTCGGCACATACGACTAGTTGGTCGCGCGCACGGGACAGGCCGACGTAGAGGCGTTCGCGGGACCGTTCGAGCGCGGACTTCTCGTTGACGACGAGCACGACTGCGCGGCGTTCGAGTCCCTTGAAGCCCAGAACGTGGCCGTAGAAAACCTGGTCGGCATCCCAGAAGCTGTCCCAGTACGCAGCGTTGCCGGCGGCTTGGCGTTCCTTCTGTTCGGGGTGGCGGGTGCCGGTGGTCAGCAGCGCGACGTCTTCCGGGCGCCATCCTTCCTCGAGGAGCAGCTCGACCTCGTCGTCGCCGGCGTTCATCGCATCATGTTGCGAGCAGGCGACGAACTTCACGGCGGGCCCTTCGCCGCCGAGGAAGCGCATGGGGTGGTCGACGAGCGGTTGGAACGCGTTCGCGATCTGGCGGGTGTTGCGAAGGTTGTGGTCGAGGACCAGTGGTACGAGTGGCACGGGCGGAGAGCCGTGCCGATTGAACACGCGCTGACCCTCGTCCGTGAAGACGTAGAGGCCGCCGGTCTCGTCATCTTTGAGGGCCGCGAGGAGCGGATCCCACCATGCGTCGGCGAAGTCTTGGGCCTCGTCGACGACGATCGAGTCAAATCGGTGGTCAGGATCGAGTTGTGTTGCCAGATCAGCCATTTGAAGCGGCAAGTCGTGTTCCCAGAATTGGACGGTCTTCTCGGTGCGTAAGGACTCGTCGGGTCCTTTGGGTGCTCCCCACCGTAGGCCGAGTGCGTGGAACTCGCCGACGTACGCCAGGTGATGCCGCCGCCAGGTGGCGGTGATGCGCTCCAGGTAGGAGGCCAGACCGTGTGAATAGCACAGTAGGGCCACGCGCTGGCCCTTCGCGGAAAGCCGACGGGCCTGTTCCACAGCGAGGAAGGTCTTGCCGCTACCGGCTCCGCCGCGTATCTCGACCCGGTTCAGCAATTGGATGGCGTCGAGAATGACGGCCTGATGTTCAGTCAGTGCGTCCGCGGCGTCCTGGCTGGCCAGCGCACGCGCGACGACACTTCGTTGCGGTAAACCTCTGCCGCTCAAGGCCGTTGAGAGTTGCTTGATGCCCTGCCGGCTCAGTAGTGGGCGTTCTAGCTCGTGCCTATAGATCACGTATTTGAGCTTGTCGAGGAGCGTCGGGAGCTCGTTGCGGTCGATGACCTTCCATCGCGGGCACTCCGGTAGGGCGAAATCGTCGGCTATCTCGGTGTTAGGTAGGACCACTACGTGGTCCCAGCGCAGCCGACCCTGACTCCAGCGCGCATCCGCCTCGACGAATTCACGCAAGGCATAACAGGCATCGCGGGCCTGGCGGACCGGATCGATCTTATGTTCTTGGCCTCCTCGCTTCTGCCACCATGTTTCACCGTCGTGCCAGACGTCACCGCCTTTGACCTCGACGCAGACGATGCCGGCACCCTCGATCGCGACGACGAAGTCGACCTCGTGGTCCTTTAGATGGTCGGTGACACGCTGGCCGGGAATCACCAGGTCGTTTGCTTGGAGTTGCTCCTGAAGGGACCGGTAGACCTTGCGCTCAGCTTCGTTGGCTAGGCGGGGCGTTTCTTCCTGGATGATTGTCACGTCGTGGAGCCTTTCGAAATGCCATCAAAATTTCGCGACGGTTGGATCGGTGACATTGCCGTGACGGCCAACAAGATCACTCGTTTGCCATCGCTGCCGAAGCCCGAGCAGCGACGACTGCCTCTCGATAATCGCTCATCGCTTCTCTGAATGCGCTAACTGCCAACGGGTCCAATAGTGGGAGCCCAACGGTGTATCGCGAGCAAATGAGCTTCGTTGCCAGCCGTCCGGTACTCAACACCGAAGTGCAGCCGGCGACGAACTTATCGAGGTAGGCGATGCGCCGGCCGAAAAAACTGTCATCAGGCTGAAAGAGTGCCAATTGGTCTAATGGAAGAATCCGGCCGATCACGGGCGGTGGTTGTAGCCGCGACCAGGCGCCTTCGGTGTAAGGCTTCAACATCACCGGAATCGCAACATCTCGGAACAAAGCGTGCTCGTCCGCTGCAATATCTGCTGGATCACCGAACCTTGGCGGTCAGTCAGCGGCGCGAGCCAGGATGGTAACCAGACCAGGTTCGGCACGAAGGAGTACAACCATGGGTCTTCTCCGGCCACTTGTGCCCCTGGCAAGTCGCGCCAGATATGACACGCAGTGAAGCCCCGCCAGGGTCTTTGGCCGTCGTATGGATGTCCCTGGGGTGCAGAAATAGCGGATGAGAGCGGCAATTTCTTGATGATCGAGTTGTCATCACGCAGGTAGCCGTCAATTCGCGGTGCGCCCCACGACTCGGGGCCGTGGTCGTATCGACAGGATCGGTCTCGTACGCACCACGGAGTTAGTAGCGGCAGCCGGGCGTAAGCCTCTGCTGACCACCAAACCCCCAGTCGAAGAATTAGGTCGTAGGTGACGGCGAGAAATTCGTCATTTGTCTCCGCTTTCATGCCATCCGCGAGGTAACGGTAAAGCGCGGTGGAGCGTGGAGCTTCGCTTGCAACAGTGCTGGTTACGCTCAGTCGATTCAATTCGGCAATGATCTCGACGGTTGCGTCAACGCCTTTCACGCCCGAGATCCTAGGTGACTTCACAGCGCCTTTCGCGGCAAACAGACGGGCGCTAAGACCCCGAGTTCGATCAACTGATCAGGCACCAAGACGCCCCGTCTCTGGGCCCAGCCACCACCGGTGCGGCGGCCTCCTTCCGCGACGTTGGTAGTTCACAGCTCGCGGCACCAACGAGAATTCGAATGGGCTTCCGCGGCAGAACTTTCCGAGAGGCAATGGCTTTCTGCGGTCTAGCTGATAAGGCGAAATCTTCACCAGCTGCCGGCCGCCACATTGGTAGGAACCTGTGATGCCGCTAGCGTTCGCTTCAAATATCCGCTTTGGGCTGCGGGCTGGCACGGTCACGGCAGCAGCCTGTGAGCCGCGTTGTTATCGGTGAAGTGCGCGGGTAAGCGTTGCTGCTCCCGGATGTCGCGGGATGCATTGCCCGTAGCGGGTTCGGCAATTTCATGGCGCGGCGATGGTTGCGGCGGTGCGGCGGGTGCTGTAGCAAGAGCGGCCCACATGTCATTTGCCCGTATCATCCAAACTTTGTGTCGGCAACGCTGGCGGTCTACCGCGACAGCGATCCTTCGGCGCGCAGGCGAATGACGGCTCGCAATTAGGATGCATTGCCCGATTGTGAGTGCGCCTGGTAGCGCGGAGGGGGCGGACCGTGCCAACAAGCTTACGGCGGCATCAAAGGACCTCGAGCTCATCAGCCGCTGCTGCCTAATGCCCCTGAAAAGTGCTCAATATGTTGGTCGGCCTGAGTAGAGTTCCTTCGCATTGTTGCGATCCTTAACGGAGGGTGGCTTGCCTAATCTCCACACCTGGGATGGGTGGCAGCTCGCGCTGGCCCGACGTTTTCTCAGGCCGAACCTAGTAGAAGACCCAGTAATCTTCTTCGTTGATGACGTCGAGCTGACAGGAATTGATGGTGACGGTGCACGTGCCCGTTTGGTGAGCGTCGTCGCAGCGGAGTTGCAGGCAGCTGATTCGCCGTATGGAGTCATGCTAGCGCGGGCGGCCGGATGGACGCCGGACGCGACGGATCAACCACCGACGCTTCCGCTTTTGGCAGTAACCGTGCTGGCTGCCACGGACATGCAAGCTTCCGCCGGTGTGTCGTCGCAGGATTACTACACCCGCCTGACTCAGCTTCTTGCTCCTGACGGTAATCAGGCCACTTGGCGAAAAGCGCTTGAAGCACACTTTCCAGATGTCGCCGCCGCGTGGCGCGATCTGCATCAATGGATCATCGGCCCGGGCGGAAGGACCTCAACAATCGTTGAAACTCCGTATCCGGCGTATATCGGATATCCCTTGTCCCAAGCCCTGATCCGGCGCTCAGACCAGGATGCACTCACGCTTTTCTGGGAGAGGGCGGGCCTTGAACCTGGCGATGATCAGCCGGCAGGAAGCGAACTGCTCCGGGACCTGAGAGAGTGGATGAAGCCATATCGTGGCTTCACAAAGCCCTTCCAGAAGACGGTCGCGACAGTCACTGGCAAGGTCGGGCAACTTTTCCAGGAACTCCTGCGACAGGCCGCCCGCGATTGGGATGGCCGGGTGCGCGACCGAACCGGACGTGTACTTCCGCGATGCCGACTATCTGCCTGGGAAGACGGCCACGTTGCACAGCTGGAATGGCTGATCGGGCCACCCGAGGATCCCGACGAGCTATCGGTGTCGCCGTTTCAGCAGGCCGACCTGCTCAAGGGCTTTCGTGATGCCGGCGGAGCTCAAATACATCCTGCAGCTCCCGTCATCGTGATGCGATTCGATTCCGCGCTTCAGCGTTGGGCGGAAGTCACGGATTTCCGGCTTAACCAAGAACACGCGCTTATCTGGAACTCCGACTTATGGGCCCAAACCGCGCAGGAGTTCGTCACTTCCTCGTATAACGGTTCCTTCAACATGATCCGACTGGTGCCTGGTTCGCCAAAAATCCGGGGCGCCTTCGGCATTTTCTTCACCAAAAGCAACGTCCTAGAAGCAGCGCTGTCGAAGGCGGCGCTGAAGGGCCTTGTCTTCGAGTCCCAGCAGCGGCCCCGCCTAGCCCTAGTTGACGGTCTCAAAATCTCTAATGCCCTGGGCAAACGCGTGTACGTCATCGGTGGGGCAGCTGATTTGGTACTGCCTGCCGGCAACCCTGGTCAGATGGTCGACGTAGCCCTTGACGGAAGCGTCACCACATTTCGGCGAAGCGGCCTTTCGTTTCCCCTGAAACCGTTCGGTCTGGAACCTGGCTGGTACGGCATCTCTGCCGACGAAACCACCTTGCATTTTGAAGTCACCGACGAACCAGAGAAAACACTTGGCCGACCCGACGCTCAAGTCATCGCACGGAAGCTCACCCCGCAAGGAGTTGCCCTGGACGCCTCGGGCGAGACTGACGCGATTAGGGTTCGAGGTGGGCTCATAATCAACCCCGACGGACGTCCGCGGCCAGATCCCTGGGATATCTTCGCGATTGCCCGCCGACAGATGATGGCGACATATCTCCTTGGCCCCAAGGGTCACATCCGAAAGGTCACTGAGCCGGCACGCACCGATCTGTGGACCCTCGTCGGCGGTCCGTCCGAACCGCTAACTTTCTCGGTAAGCGTTCGCCCCACCGAATACTGGATGGTTCAGGTTGGCGCTACCCGCACACTCGTCGAATCCGTCGGGGGGACGCGCAGCAGGGCATTCTCCGACGCTTCCCCGAACACGGATGTATCCCTGTGGCGGATGATCATCGCTCAGGCGGCCGAGTCCTCGAGCTCCCCCGAATGGCGCGCATTCGTCGCGCAATCAAAGGCACAATGGTGATTGATGACGGCGACGCCTTACTGCTGTGGGCGACTGGGGAGCGCTCCGGAACGATCGCGGCGCTCACCGACAAACTCTTGTGGTTCGCCTCTGCGGCCAGCATCCCGTTGCAGAGGCACCGAGGAGCTGAGTTCAGCTGGATCGATGACGTTTCCGCGCTTGGCTGCCTGGACGTGTCCGGATCCCGCAACCGCTGGTCGATCACTCCGCCGACACTGACCAGACTTCCGGCGTTAGACGGGCTGCTACTGATGACCGGGGGACGGTCTGGCCGACTCGCGCGCGCGCTTGATCGTCTAGAGGCTAATTGCGACACGTGGTCCACCAATCCTTCGCCCGGGTCAGCGCTGCCCCTTCCTCGCTCGGTGTATTTGCAACCTGGAAGCGAGACAGCAGTTCGCGACGCCGCGGACGAGTTGAGAACCGTCGAACCAGATTTGATCTTCACTAGTTGCAGCTCAATAGCTCTATCAGTAACGCTGGGGAAAGTCGCAAGCCTGTTAGCTGACATCGCCAGCCCAGTCGGCGACGAAGGAGGAACTCTTCACGTCATGAACCCCGCGAACCTGTGGACGGTGCCAGGCGTCGCGAACGATTCTATGTGGGACATCGCACCTGTTCCCGTGGAGGGGGCGGTGCATCGGTGGGATAGCCGTTCCGGCAAGCGATTTGGGCTCCTAACTTCTGAAGGATGGCTGGGCGGGCCGCGAAGTGCCGTGCTGTACGCCGGGCTGGCGGTCGCTAGAAATAGCGTGCTTAAATGGCAGCCAGACGTGGGAGCGGCCGTCGCTGGCACACTGCTGGTCCCCACAAAAGTCGGTTTGCCTGCCATGCACGACAGGGTTGCGACGATGGCGACAGGGCTGAGGCCGGCCCGGGGCATCACAGTAGTGAAATACCGGGGGATCCCGACGGAAACAGGCCGCAAAATCGCCGACAGCCTCGGACAGGATCTAGAGATGTTAGGGACACACTCATGACGGCAACACCAGACCCCATCGAGCTATTCGAGAGCCTTCAGGAAACCTACTTCCGCTACTACAACACGCCCTTTCGCCTCGCTAACGACAAGCTCAACGAAGAGCGCCGGGCTCGGCTTGACCGCGCCGGAGGCGTGTGGCAGCCACCTCTATACGAAGCGCGGCCCCGGTATGAATCGACCGGGCACTCGCTTGCCGATTCATGCCAAACCGTCGGCGCCGAACCAGAATTGGCAGATTTCATATCACTTGGGATGTTCAAAAATATTCCCTCGATGTACTGGCATCAGGAAAAGGCTCTGGAAGCCGCGTTGCGCGGCGAAGACTTAGCTGCCATCCCAGGCACAGGATCGGGAAAGACCGAGACGCTCTTTTTGCCCGTGATCGCCCGGCTTCTTAAGGAGTCCCAAAGGTGGCAGGCAAATACGAGGGCCATCAACGACTGGTGGGCCCGCGCTGGTGACCCGTTTCTGCCACTTCGGCAGGCTGAGGCCGGGCGGCCGCAGGCAGTCCGGGCTTTCGTGCTCTATCCGATGAACGCTCTTGCTGATGACCAACTCGTGCGGCTGCGCAAATCGCTCGACAGCGACGACATTCACCAATGG
Source organism: Mycobacterium sp. (assembly GCF_965277065.1). GTDB lineage: Bacteria > Actinomycetota > Actinomycetes > Mycobacteriales > Mycobacteriaceae > Mycobacterium. Next base: position 945,081 of record NZ_CBDIBT010000019.1, on the reverse strand, counting down.
CTCGATGCGAACCGACAGGGGCACCGCTTCTATTTCGGGCGCTACACCGGTACCACTCCTGTCCTTGGCGATCCGTTAAACAAGACCGCCTTGAATACCTTGCGTGAGTACATGCGCGACACGTCCTCGCTCTACGCGGCGGCGCGCACAGAAAGCGAGAAGAAATCGTTCTTCCTGCCTCGCCCCCTCGGGGCCGAAATGATCTCGCGATGGGACATCCTCGCCCATCCCCCCGATATCCTCATTACCAACTACTCCATGCTGCACGTGATGCTCATGCGGGACCATGAGCAAACCCTGTTCGAGAAGACTGCCGCGTGGCTTAACGACGACCCCAGCGCCGTCGTTTCGCTCATCGTCGATGAAAGCCACCTCTACCGCGGGACCGCCGGAAGCGAAGTCGGATACATGATTCGCCTGCTGGGGGAAAGGCTCGGCCTCGCATCCGCCCCGGAGCGCCTGCAGATCCTGACCGGTTCTGCATCGCTGCGCAGCCCGCGCGACGCGGCTTTTTTACAGCAACTGTTCGCGAAGGATAAGGCGTTCACTTTTGTTGACGGCAAGTACCTTCCAGTGCCTGCGCAAACTGTGACACTGGATACATACGTCAGGCAGTTTGAGCAGCCTGCCGCCGATACGACTGCCGCTGATGAGATATTTACTACCACGGGAGCTGAGGAAGCGCTGCTGTCCGCATTTCATCGGGGCAACCCCGAGCCCGCGCCAGCGGCAACGCGCGAAGAACTCTCTGAAAGGCTGTTTCCCGAAGCAGCGGACCGCGACACCGCAACCCGCAATTTGCTGCGGGCAGCGGCGCTGAGGAGCGCGACTGGTCCTGCCCCGCTGCGGATGCGTACGCATTTTTTCTTTAGAAACGTCCCAGGAATCTGGGCCTGCACCGATCCCGCCTGCGCCGCGGTCACTGCCGAAGGAACCTACGCTGATGCGGACCGGACCGTGGGCCGGCTCTACGCCGAGCCGCAGACGCGCTGCAGCTGCGGAGCTCGTGTTCTAGAACTTCACTACTGCCAGGACTGCGGAGACGTATATCTGGGTGGATTTAGCTCCACTGACGCGGTGAGATCGCCCGGGGCCGTCCACTCCCTCCTCGCTGACGTCGGTGACCTTGCCCGGTTGCCCGATCAGGCCAAGATCGAGCGCTTACCGACGAACTACATCGTCTACTGGCCGCGCGCTGACCGCCGCCCTGTCGAAACCGAGTGGGGCATAAATGCTCTCAAGTCCAGTTACCGCAAGGCGGATCTCAAGACAAAGACCGGCGATCTGAGCATCCTGGGCGCCCGCGCCGGAGATCCCCCTACCGGCTGGGTCTTTCAGCTGACGCCCAACTTGAGGAGGGGGAAATTCGAGGTTGACCCCACCGTATCGACAGCATTTCCGACGATCTGTGCGTCGTGCGGCGCCGACTGGGAACTCAAATTTCTTAAAAAAGAGGATCCTGATCGCTACCGCTCGCCAATTCGCGGTTTGCGCACCGGCTTTGAGAAAATCAACCAGGTTCTCGTTGGCGAACTCGCCGACGCACTCGGGGAGAAGGACCGCAAGCTCATCCTCTTCTCAGATTCGCGCCAGGACGCCGCGAAACTGTCCGCAGGCCTCGGAATCCGCCACTATCAGGACCTAATCCGCGCGGTGTTCGTCGAACAGATGTACTCTATGAAGCCTTTCGACGGCGCCACCGTTTGGCGCGCACGAGACTGGTACACCCGCTCCAAAGGCGGCGAGGACGAAAAGGCCGCGGCCGCTGAGCTGCGGGAAAGGGCCGGCGCAGACGGAGTCCGGCTGCGTGACATCTGGGAAAGTGGTGGCGACCCAGACAAGGAAGCGCCGCTGATCGCCGCATTGACACGCCTTCCCGCCATCCCCCAGATCCACCTGCGCGTCCAGCAGCAGCTGCTGGCCATGGGCGTCAACCCCGGCGGCCCCTATCCGCGCTACTCCACGACCGCGGCAGATGAACCTTGGACATCAGTGTTCGACTTCTCAGTGCAACCCATCTCCGCGCGCGGAAACCTGACCTCAGAACAGGACTCGCTTCGGCGCGGAATTGAAGGCAATGGCCGTGGAGAGCTCTACCGCGCACTTGCTGGAGGCGCCGGACGCGACCTTGAGAGTCTTGGCTTAGGATGGATCGCTAAGCTTACGGACTCAGCCAGCGACGACACCCCCGGCGACATCGGAATTGCCCGGGCGAGCTTGCGGCTTCTGATCCTGCGCAAACGGCTCGATGGCATCTATAGGCCGGCCGGACCGCATCGCCCAGCCTTCCTCACGCAATTCTGGACAGCGCTCGGCGACCCCAACACGATCGAGGACGATTGCCGACGGGTGTGGGGCTCAACGGTCACCTCAGACTGGGTGGTGAAGCCCAACGACCTCGCGGTCAGACCGCCTGCACAACAATGGATTTGCACAAAGTGTCATCGCCGGCATCTGGTTTTCGGCGCGGGCATCTGCACACGTTGCCGGAAGCCGCTGCCACCCCAGGCAGAGCCCTACACAGCAAGCACCGACGACTACTACGCGTGGAAAGCCCAGACGAAAAACGGCCGATTCCGTTTCAGCACCGCTGAACTCACGGGACAAACCGACCGGTCGGATGCACAGAGCCGCCAGATGCGATTCCAGGGTGTCTTCCTCAACAGTGACGCGGTCAAGTTAGCCGACGAACTTGACCTCTTATCTGTCACGACCACCCTCGAGGCGGGAATCGACATCGGCGACCTCAACGCAATCGCCATGGCCAACATGCCCCCCACTCGGTTCAACTACCAGCAGCGCGTCGGCCGTGCGGGCCGCCGCGAAACCAACGTTGCCTACGCGCTCACCGTGTGCAGGGGCCGTTCTCACGATGAGTATTACTTCGAACGCCCCCACGCCATCGCTAATGACGAAACCCCAGCGCCATACCTGACTTTCAATCGTGAGGAGATCTACTCGCGGGTTCTGCGGTCCGAGATTCTGCGGCGGGCCTTCCTCGCCAGCAGATCGGCAACCGGCGACGCCCCTACCCTCAATCCCCACGGCGATTTCGGTCCATGCGCGGAGTGGCCAGCTAATCGCAGACTCATTGAGCCATGGCTAACAGCAAACCACCCGGAAATCGCGCGCACAGCGTCCACACTTGCTGCAGGAACCTCCGTGACCCCGCCCGACCCCACGTCGTTCCTGAAGACACTTCTCGACAAGGTGGGAACCATAGCCCAAGATCCGCATGGCCCCGATGAGCTAAGTGAACGTCTTGCCCACCGCGGCATGCTGCCGATGTTCGGATTCCCAACGCGAGTGCGGTATATGTACCTCAACAAGCCTTTCAGCAGCTATCCCTGGCCTCCTGCCAATACAGTCGATCGGGATCTGTCACTCGCCATTTCGGCGTTCGCGCCAGGGGCGGAAACCGTGCGTGACGGCAGCACTTACCGGTCTGCCGCGATAGTCGCGTTTCAGCGCGGCGGCTTCAGGCCCGTCCCGGTCGCCGAACCCATGGGCCCGCCGCGAGAATTAGATCGATGCCGCGCGTGCCTCCATGTCGACGACGCCAACACGGCGATCCCCCACGACCCTCTCGCAGTGTGCCCCCAGTGCGGAGCCGACCCCACGCTTTATGGCCGCATCGATGTCCGCGAACCTCTTGGTTTCGGAAGCCGGCGAGGCGAAGACTTCGACGGCACTTTTTCCTGGGCCAGCCGGGCCGGTTCGGTAAGAGCTCTCGGAGACCCCATCAAGCTTCCCAGCACGACTCATCAACAGATGGAGGCTCGGAGCGGTTCCGGCATGCGCCTGGTACTCAACGACAACGGCGGCAAGAATTTCCGCTTCAGAAAGGCTAAGCCCGGCACCCAAAACAATCAGGCGTACTGGCCTGGCTACTACGCTGTGGAAGCGCTGGACTGGCCAGGAGTGATCGACGAACGTCACCTTGAATCCGCAGTGCTCGAAGTGGCGCTTGGAGCGGCCCAGCACACAGACATCGCTTTTTTTGGCGGCCTCGTCCAGGCGGACCCGGTTGCTGGTATCCGCGCGAATCTCGTCCGCGCCTACCAGCCAGACACCCGCGTTCCCGATCTTACTGACGGGCGTCGAGCGGCGTGGTATTCGCTGGCCTTTCTCATCAGAACTGCCGCCGCTGCACACCTAGATGTGCAGCCTCAAGAATTCTCAGCGGAGGTGCATATTGGCCGGCGCGGCAGCGAGCGTGCCGTGTGGACGTTCCTCGCAGACACCCTCGAAAACGGTGCGGGCTTTAGCACCCACCTTGCAAGCGCGCGCGAGTTTCCCGCGTTCGTCGCGCGGATTGAGACCCTCATTTCCGATTGGGAAAACGACGACCATGGCAAGAACTGCTCTGCCTCCTGCTACAAGTGCCTGCGCGACTACGCCAACATGTCCTACCACGCCCTGCTGGACTGGCGACTGGCCCGCGATCTGTTTCGGGTGTCGCTGGGTCAGGGCCTGGCGGTTTCCCCCGATTACGGCAACGAGCTGCTAACTGCCTGGGCCCAGGCATATGGCGCAGCGCCGGTAACCCAGACGTCCGCCGGTGCCTACACGATGATCACCCGTGGGGCACGCGCCGCTGCGGTCATCGTTAGGCATCCATTGGAGGCCTATGAGGACGGCAATGACGGTGTCGTCACTGCCCGGCTATCCGACACCGCTGGTCAGGTCTACGGCGCGGAGACACCCGATGCCATCGTCGTTGTCGACTCCCTCGTACTCGACCGGACGCCGCGCAACGCGCTCAGCCTGATCGACTCGGCGCTAGCCAGCCAGGTCAGCGTTTCCTGGTGAACGCACTGCCGTGGATCGACGCCAGTAAGGCTCACCTGCTTGCCGCGTGCGCACTGCGATGGGTAACAGAGACCAGAACAGGCCCGAATTCGCGGCGGTCGGCGACCGGAGGTGGGTGGTCTGCTGCCACACTGGGGATTCAGGCACACAAAGCCCTCGAACAATGGGTACTTGAATCCGATTGGCGCAAAGCTAATCCGGGCGAGTTGTTACAGCAACGCTTCCACGCTCTAACAGAGTCCAACAGCCAAGGCGTGGGTGCGGCCAGAATCATTGCTTCAAAACTGGCCGTGCGCGGACGCGAACTTGCCCATAGCCTCAACGCAGCACGCTGCCAAGAAGTAGTGCCGGAGCTGTTCGTCAGCGACGATCACCGGCGCTTGCGGGGCGGCATGGATCTTGTGGCCATCGGCGATGATGTCATCCACATCTTTGACCTGAAAACCGGGCAGGGCTACATTCGCACCCGGCCAATGCCACCCGCTGCTCACCTGCAATTGGCTGTCTACTCAGTGCTCGCCACAGGCAAATGGCAACGACCGGCGACAGTGAGCATACTGAGCCTAGATACCGGCCTAATCGACGACAGCGAACTTACTGCGCAGGCGGCCGAGGACATTGTCAAAACCCTCGAAGAAAAACGTAAGGCGGCGGTCGCCGCAGCAATTCCTCCCGCAGTCGCCTCCCCTGAAACCTGCCGCTGGTGCCCTCTTCGGCGCGCGTGCCCAGCGCACTGGGCCGCCGTCGAGGCGCGCTCAATCACCGACGCTCTAACAGGCACTCTGGAACGATGTACCGTGTCGGCCAATGGGCACGTAAGTGTCGTATTGCAGACCCCTGAAGGCCGACAACTCGTGACTGGCCTGTCCGCTGTCCCCAACGTCGTTGCCGGAGATTGGGTAGCCGCCCTGCGGGTTAAGCAACTTGAGGACGAACCAAACGTGTGGCATGCCAACGTGACCTCGGCAGTTGAGCCCATGAACCTGTGAACCGTGCGACTTCAAGCACGGACACTCATGTAGCCCGATCGGCGACGCCCTCATCGAGCGGCAACTCCATCTGCCGGTTCGCAGGGTTTGACCACAACCAGCCTTAGGCCAGCCACATGTGCCGCGGCTGGCGATTAACCTGCTCTGGCGAACCATCTTTTAAGAAATTTGAAGAAGTACGTACCTGCTTTGCGTCTTACGGCGTCCGACGGATTCAGCGTCTAACTGGGCATACGCCACCAGTGCGGCCGCCGCCGCAAACTTGACTTGACGGCCGCGACCTGCAACAAGATACCCGCCCGACGGCGGATGGCGGGCGCGACTCATTGGAGCGGGCTGCGGAGTGCGGGCAAGGGAATATGCACGCCGACTGCTATGTCCTCCTCCTACCTACGTCGGGCGCGGGCACGACCGGATCTCCGGGACGCGCCAGCGCCCAGCGCTGATCATCGATCACAGCGACAGGGTCCGTCCGATCAGAATGCGCGGGCACCACCCGTGTGGCAACTAACTCACCTTTGCTTGGCAGGGGTAACCCGAGGGCGTGGGCGACGAGCGGATCGTTGTCCTGGTGACCGAGGACCAAGATCCCCTCGGGGCGTAGGGCTGTCCTTGCGCCCCCGTTACCACGGGCACGCTTCATGAAGTCGTCCTGCTGGGCGACGGTTGCCAGCTCCGCGCGGCGCACGATGCGGCCATGCACCCGACGGAATAGCTCGTTGACTCGCACCTGGCCGTGTCGGTCACCACGGCTGGACCGCGCCCCAAAAATGGCATCTCGGGTCGCTGCGTCGAGTTGATAGAACAGGTTCGGGGGCAGGCCAGGGTGTTCCGGCCACAACCAGCGAATCCGCTCGCGCCCCAGCGATGCGAGCGTCGTTTTCGCGTCCCTATTCTGCGTACCTCGCGTAGTTTCGGGCGCGACGCGCATGATGCCGGCCCGCCAAGTCGCGGCTTGATCATTTGCCGTGATCAACAGCACGATCTCATCGATCACTTCTGGTGGCAGCATCCACCCGAATGGCTTCATCGAGTACTTACAGTCAACCTGCGTCCCTGCGATCCGATAGTCCGTCTCCTTGCCGTCCTCGAATCCAAACTCCCGGTGTAGGTTGATTTCGACCAACGTGCCCATATGAGTCTTCTCGGTCTTGTGCAGGTCGTTAAAGTTCCATCGGCCCGTGTGCTGGCCGTCGTAGAGCTGATCGAATGTGTTGCGGAGCACGGCACCAATGCGATCCCCGCTGGGATCTAACCGGTAAAGCTCAGCTTCCACACTGTCCAGCTCAGGATCCGCCGCGGGCGGCCACGAAATATCGAGCGGCGGGATCACGGCTGCACTCCTTGCCAACGACGGCACGACCGACACCCATATTAATCATTCGCTACAGGTTGCAATAGAGCACCTGCCGCTGGTGCCGTTGTGCCCAAATGGCTGTGGCGCGGCTCGGGCGAGTTCTCATTAACCGGTAAGCTGATTTGTAAATGCCGAGCCGCATTTCCGAATTGAGTTGTCAATATTAGTGAAGAAGCACAGTTCGTGCGCTGCTCGCAGCTTCGCAAACACCCGAAGGACCTTATTGCACGGCTCGATCCTGAAACTTGCCGTGCCGGCGAACACCTAGGCCGAGCGAACGACCGCCAAATGGGGACGCTCTGGGCGGCGGCGAGTCGCTACGCCGCGCAACGCTTTCGCGATCGCTTTTCCGACGGCTTCTGCGACTGGCGGCGGAAAAGCGTTGCCAATCTGGCGATATGCAGCGGTCTTTCGTCCGTGGAATTTCCAGTCCTGCGGAAAACCTTGCAATACTGCCGCCATCTCCAGCGTCAAACGTGGCGTGTGATCAACCGGAGTCAACTCGTCCGGACCGAAGTTGGCGAGTCCCTTACCATCCACACCAAGTTCTAGCCATGCCGCGCGCGCTCGCGTGGGCCCGAGGTCCGGGCCGCCATGCTTGCGCGATCCTCCAACGAGGGTCGGCCCGACACCATCGGCCTTCCCAGCCCACGCCTCGGCACCTAGCCATCCGTCACGCGCCATCAGAGGGTAAAGCACCTCGCCGACCGTCGGAGGCGTTCTCTTCGCACCTGGCCACTTGAAGTGCTTAAAGTACTCAGGTTTGGTAGCGACCAGAATGAATCGCGGCCGCAACTGTGGAACCCCGAATTCACAGGAATTCAACACTTGCCAGTCCGATTCGTAACCTAGTTCGGTCAGCCGCGACCGTATGGAGTTGCGATAAGTCTGGAACCTCACGCTCGAAAGACCTCGGACGTTTTCGAGCATGACAGCCTTAGGCTTAGCTTCCTCGACAAGGCGAAGTGCTTCGGGGAAAAGGTCCCGCTCATCGTCTTCGCCGAGCTGCTTGCCCGCAATCGAGAACGGAGGACATGGAACACCGCCTGCTAGCAGGTCAATGCCGCGGTAGTCGGTGCCATCAATCTCGTGTACATCGCCTTCATGGATATTCCACAGCGGCCGATTAATACGCAGGGTTTGGCAAGGCTCGGGCTCAATCTCGACCGCCAGCTCGTGAGAGAAGCCGGCTTGGTCAAGGCCGAGGGACTGGCCACCGGCACCGGCGCAGATCTCCAGGCAGCTCAATCGGTCGACCATTTCCACCTTTCGCAGTCTTTCGAACACATGTTCGAAAGTTAACTTTACCGCTGCACCGGCCAGGTCGGCAAACCCGTCGGACGTACGGTATCTGCATGGGGATTCCGAGCGGCGTCGGCGCGCCGACGGCGAATCCGCGACCTACGTATGTCACGACTCCCGGCCGTTCTCGGAATATGACCGCGATCCGGCGACGGGATACAAAGCCCGAGGTCAGGCTACGTTCGGCACTCCACCGGCTGGGTTACCGGTTCCGCAAGGATCACCCGATCCGGATTGATGAAAAGCTCATCCGCCCAGACATCGCATTCACAAAACGCCGCGTCGCCGTATTCGTGGATGGCTGCTTCTGGCACTGCTGTCCAGAACACGGTCGACAACCCAGCGCGAACAGCGAGTACTGGTCCCCAAAGCTGGAGGGCAATGTCAGGCGAGACCGCGGTCAGACGACCGCGCTGCAATCTGCCGGATGGATGGTCCTGCGATTCTGGGAACACGAAGAGCAAGGATCGGTTGTCGCGACTATCAAGCATGCACTCGAAACGCTTTGACCGCCCAAGTTCGAGCAGCCGCATCACTAACCGCGCACCCATTTTAGTATTGGATGATAATTCGGAGGCGCACCGGAGTGCCCCGGAATGCGGCCTAGGGGCAACCAGTATCGAGTGTCTGTCACTACCGCAAGCGAAGTCGCAACCCTGTCGCCCGAACCGCCCGTCGTGCGATCGCCGCCGCCACCGAGGCCTCCGACCCCACCACTCGCACCTTCCTCTTTGCCCGAGTCATCGCCGTGTAGAACAACTCTCGCGTCAGCAACCGCGAATCCTTGCCTGGCATAAGCACTGTCACTTCCTCGGCCTGGCTGCCTTGAGACTTGTGGATCGTCATCGCGTGCATGGTCTCGACGTCAGAGAGTCGGCTGGTCGCGAAATCCAGCGGTCCGCTGGCGCCCGCGATGACGGCCCGAAGCCCATCGGCGCGGGCGACGGCCACACCGGTATCGCCGTTGTATACGTGCAGTCCGTGGTCGTTCGCGGTTACCAGGAGCGGGCGACCGGGATACCATTCCGACCACGGCGGCTGACCAGTCACTTCGGAAAGCCATTGCTCGACTTGCCGATTCCAGTGGCGCACCCCGAACGGTCCTTCCCGATGTGCGCACAACAGTCGATGCGCATCGAGCGTCGCGAGCGCGACATCGTCGGCGCCGAACTGCGCGGCGTCGCGGAGTCGTATCGCGTGCGGCAACAAGACCGAGCGCAGAGCCTCAGACGCATCATCGGCTTCAATGAATTCGATATGCTCGCCGCCGGCGTGTAGTAGCTCCAACGCACGATCCGCATCGCCGACCCGGATCGCTTCGGCGAGAATGCCGATCGACTCGCCGAATCGGTGCGACGTTTTCAGCGTCGCCACCCGCATATCGGTGCGCGCAGAAATGCCGTCGACTAAGTCGGCCAGTACGGCACCGGCTTCCACCGACGCCAGCTGATCGGCGTCGCCAACCAGGATCAGCCGCGAATCTGGGCGCACCGCCTCAAGCAGCCGCGCCATCATCGTTAGCGAAACCATCGACGTCTCGTCGACAACAATCACATCGTGCGGCAACCGGTTTCCGCGATCGTGCCGAAACCGCGACGACGTGTCGGGTCGGCTGCCTAGCAGCCGATGCAGCGTCATTGCCCGCAGCGCACCGAGCCGCGCCCGGTCGGACTCGCCCAACTCAGCGACCTCGTGCTGCACCGCCTCCTGCAATCGGGCTGCAGCCTTGCCAGTCGGTGCCGCCAACGCGATCCGTGGCCGAGGCGCGGCGGACAGCTGCGCTTCCTCAGCGAGCAATGCCAGTAGCCGCGCAATGGTGGTGGTCTTACCGGTTCCGGGGCCACCGGTTAAAACAGTTACTGCTTGTGCCAGAGCGATTTCCGCGGCTTCGCGCTGCTCTTCGAAACCGGCCGGGAAAAGTCGCTCTGAGGTGGGCAAATTGCCGGTCGACTTGGATATCCGCAGCGCCAACAAGTCGTCGCAGACCTGCTTCTCCTCACGCCAATACCGGTCGAGATAGAGCAGTCGCTCGTCGTAGAGATGCAGAACCTGGTCAAGCAGCGCACTGTCTCGTACCGCCGCGAGCCAGCCCGCCGACTCGGGCCATGGCACGTCGTCGACGCCTATGTCGGAAGCGATGGTCGCCAGCTCGACGCAGACCGATCCGCCGCGAAGTCCGCGCACCAGCAGTGCGACCGCGAGCGCTACGCGTTCGTCGGCCTCTTTGCCGAGGAGGCAGATCCGGTCGGCTACGCGAACGTCCGAAACATCCAGCACGCCAGCCTCGTTGAACGTCTGCAGCAAGCCGCTCGCGCCCACGGCAAGATCCACATCGGTGACCGTCACGCTGCCTGCCTTCCCTCGTCGAGAAGATCCGAGAGCGCGACCACCAACGCGGCCGGTGGCTGCCAGCTGAACACTCCGCATGGCTGCCCGTCGATCAGTGGGGTGTCAGGGCCGCACATGCCTCGCACGAACAGATACAGCACTCCGCCGAGGTGGTGAGCCGGGTCGTAATTCGGTACGCGCCACCGCAGGAAGCGATGCAGCACAACGGCATATAGCAATGCCTGCAGTGGGTAGTCGGAGTGCAGCATCGCCTCGGCTAGACGTGCATGGTTGTAGTCGGCTGCATTGTCACCGAGGTAGTTGGTCTTGTAGTCGACCACCAGGTAGCGCTGGCCGGGCAGCCGTAGCACCGCATCGATCGAGCCCGACAGGTATCCGCGGAGCGACTGGTTGCCCAACGCGGCGGAGGTCAACCGATCAACGTACGGCGATACAGGATCATCGGCAGGCAGGTGCGAGCGCAGCAACTCGCCGACATCGGACACTGACACGTTCGGCGCCGCACTACGCAGATCACCGCCGGCCAGCGGGATCTCGAAGTCCAACTCCCGCAACCGATCTGCCAGACTGATCTGTCGTAGCGTCAAACCGTCCGCCAGTGGGCCCAGTGATGTCTCGTTCATCGGCACCAACGCCGAGGCCAGTTCGGCGGCCGTCACATCCACCGACCACCAGTTCAGCTCTCGTCGTGCATGAGTTTCGAGCTCCGAAGCAAAGTCCGCGGCAGACGGATCGGCGTTCTCCAGCACCGCGTGCACCAGAGATCCGAACGTCGCGCCACGCGGCAGCGACGCCATCGGGGATACCACCAAAGGCCCGGATGCATTCTCGATCAACGAGATATCGCCGGTCTCGTCATCCAGTTCGGTGACTCCCGGCTCGCTGGTGACCCCGACCGTCTCGGCGACACGGATGAGACCGGAGTAAGAGGAGCGCCGCCACCCGGTGTCGATGCTGCGGTGAAAGTGCCGCATCTCCAAGTCAGATAGCCCCGGTTTGGCAGATACTGGTGGTGCTGCGGCCACCACCGAGGCCTCGATGACCGGACCGCCGGCCGCCTCCCATTCCTGGAACCGGGCCATCGCGTCGTCGTCGGTGATCTTCGGGCGATCGCAGCGGTCGGGCACCTGTGGCTCACCAGGGCGACGGCCACGCAACAGCCGCGACAAACCGCCGTTGGGCTCGTCGTAGGCCGGGGCCCACCACAGCACCACCTGCGACTGTGCGCGCGTCATCGCGACATAGCTCAGCCGGCTGACGTCGCTGGCGTCCTCGCGGCGGCCCTGCTGCTTGGCGGCCGCGACACCGGGGCCGTGCTTGCCGCCGATATACACGCAGCGTTCGCCCTCGTCATGAAAAACCACGAGGTCGTAGTCCTGGATATTGCGGTTGAACGCGAACGGCACATACACGACCGGGAATTGCAGTCCCTTGGCTGCATACACCGTTATCACCTGCACCGCAGTGGCGTCGCTGTCCAGCCGACGGTTGCGTTCGGTTGCGCCGCTGCGCTCTTCGCGTTGCTTGCGCAGCCAATCGCGCAGCCCCGGCAAACCCAACCGTTCGTGGTGCGCGACATCCTGCAGCAGCTGGGTGACGTGCGCGAGATCGGTCATCTGTCGCTCGCCGTCCTCCCAGGACAGCACCCGATCACCCATGCCGCGCAATTGCGCGGCTTCGAATACTGCGGCGACTCCGCGTTCCCTGGCGTGGGCGGCCCATTCGCGCAACGTGTCGGCAACCCGATCCGTGAGTGAATCACCCCCGGCCACCAGGGTTTCCGCGGTCTCACCGAAGAACACCGTCGCCGCGGCCGCGCGGACCATCCCAGGGCGGTGCGGTTGGTCAAAGGCCTCGAGTAGACAGAGCCAGTCTTCCGCGGCGTCGGAGGTGAACACGTCGGTATTGCCGGTGTACACCAACGGGATGCCCGCGCCGCACAGCGCCTGAAAGCACACCTCGGCGTCTCGATGCCGCTCGACGATCACCGCGATGTCACGGGCCCGCAACGGCTGACCGTCGAACGTCGCCCCGCTGGCCAGCAGCGCGCGGATATCGGCGGCGAGGTCAGCGCTGATGTGCTCCCGTATCGCCCCGATGGGCGGATTCTGAACCCCCCTGCGGCCCAACGCCGATCGCGCAACGACCCGCAACCGAAACGGATCGTTACGCGGCGCGCCCACCAGTCGATGACCGCGGTGGTGCGCCTCGACGTCATCCACCACGATGGCGGCATCACCGAGCTGGGCGCCACGCAGCATCACCTGCAGCCGGTCCAGCAGCGCGGAGTCACTGCGCCAGTTGGTGGCCAACGTCTTCTGCTCATCCGCCGTCGCCGCGGCCGCCAGATACGTCACGACGTCGCCGCCGCGAAACGCATAGATGGCCTGCTTCGGATCACCGATCAGGATCACCGTGGCGTGCCCGCTGAACGCGCGGTCGATCACCTGCCACTGGATCTGATCGGTGTCCTGGAACTCGTCGACCATGACGATGGGCCAGCGGTGGCGCATGCGCGCTCGCGCGGGAGAGTCGTCGGTGTCGAGCGCGGCAGCCAGGCGGCTCAGCAGGTCGTCGTAGCTCAGCACGCCGAGCCGCCGCTTGCGGTTCTCCAGTTCGGCCAGAACGTCTTTCGCGAAATCGACACGAGCGGCGGCCTCCGAACCGGGGTCCGGGTCGCGGGGCCGCAACTCGGCTGCGGTGTTGTTGACCACCTCGCGGGCCAGCTTCAGCGCAGGCTCGTACTGCAGCACGGGATCGTCGCGTTCCTGGCCGAAGTGGGCGAGGTACAGATCGTCGACGATCTCGGTCGTGAGGTCGTCGAGACTTTCTAGCAGGGTGACGTTGGAGGCGGTATCGCCTGCCACGCCGAGCGACTTCAGCACCAGCTGGCAGAACTGGTGCGTGGTGGCGATCGTCGCCGCGTCGAAACCGGCCAACGCATCGCGCAGTCGCTGCTTGCGGGCATTGCGTTCGTCGTCAGGGGCGGCTCGCAAGTACGCCACCAGCTGGTTCTCGCCGACCGTCGAGGGGTCGTCGAAAGCGATTACAGCGTCGACGATTTGGCGGCGCACCCGCTCGCGCAGCTCCTGGCTGGCCGATCGGCTGAACGTGATGAGAAGCATCTGATCCAGCGTGGCCTTGCCCTCGGCGAGATAGCGCGTCACCAAACCGGCCAACGCGAAGGTCTTACCGGTGCCCGCGCTGGCTTGCAGCACGGTAGTGGACTTTTCGGCGGGCAGCGCACCGAGCAGCTCGAAGGGCTCCATCACGTGGGGATCCTCTCGGCGCGCAGCATCGGCAGCCAGAGCCGGCACGCATAGGCCCCGAGTCGGGTGTCTTCGCTGTCGAATTCCTCACCCGCGCGCAGCGGTGTCATCAGGTCAGACAGCCGCGCATCCTTGCCCCAGGCGCGCACATGCGCCGGCGACGCGTCTTCCCCCGGGTACAGATTGCTCCGCCAGCGATAATCCGCGGCCTGTACCGGGTCGTCGCCTTCATGCCGTGCGACCGCCCACGCGTACGAAGTCTTGACGGGCAGGGGGAGCGGTTCGCGGCGGCCCGCGTCGTAAATCGCCACCAGCTCGCGCAACACCTCGACAGCATCACCATCTGGTCGGCCCAACTCTTCGACTAGTGGGGTGATGCCTCGCTTTGGTCGCCCGATGCACGCGGCCGACCAGTCCTGTCGGGATTCACGAGCGAACAACGCCAGCAACGGAATCCACGATGCCAGCAGATGCTTGCCGTCCAACTTCGAGTAGGTCACCGATACCAGGCGGTGGCCATACACCGCCGGGAGGGTTCCGCTGAGGCGCCGGCCGCCACCGAGCTCGATGTCGACGTCGTACGGCGTGGGATCCGTCGTGCGATATTGCTGCGCCTCGGTCGCCAGCAGGTTGGCCTGGTCGCGAATCTCGGTTGCCTTGCGCCACCCCAGCTGTCCCGGCGGCAGTGTGCCGCGGCGCCATTCCGCTTGGCGTGCTTGGTCGGCGGTCATGCCGCGCAGGACGTCGCCAAGTATCCGGTCGCCGACCGACCACTCTTCGAGGTTGTCGAGGTCCACCGGCATCGCGTCTTGGACGCCGTCGACGTCACGCGGCAATGTGAATTCCAACGCCCGGAAGAAGCCTTTCACCGGGTCTTTGAAGAAGCCGATCAAGTCCGCGAGGATGACGTCGTCGGCAGGTGGAGACGGCAGCGGTCCGGAAATGAATAACGGTTGCTCCTTGCGGTCGCCGGAGCTGGCCCGTGCTGCGCGCAGTGCCGTCGGGTCGAAGCTGAACGGGACTTTCGGCACCAGCTCGCCGGGGATGACATTGCGAATGTCGAACGGCTGCAACGGATGTTCGACGACGATGCGCTGCCGGATCTTTTCCCTAGTGGTCACGTCGAGCGTGTCCAGCAGTTCGTCCAGCGGCACCGCGGGCGGACGGGGCTGCCCCGAGTACTGATTGGCGCCGGTATAGGTGATGACCAGCTTTTCGGTAGCCGCGCCGACCGCGTCGAGCAGCAATTGCCGTTCCTCCGAACGGATGTCGCGTTCGCCGGTCATCGGGTCGCGGGCCAGCACGTCGTCGCCGTCGACGACGCCGAGGCGGGGGAAGACGCCGTCGTCGAGGCCGACCAGGCAGACCACCCGGTGCGGTACCGATCGCATCGGCACCATCGTGCACACGGTCAGTGTTCCGGTGCGGAAGTTGGCCCGGGTCGGCCGACCCGCTAGGTGCTGGTCGAGCAGCGCCCGGATATCGGGCAGCCGCAGCGTCGTGTCGCCGCGAGAACCGGCCTGCTCCAACACTTCCGCGAACTCGCGTTCCACCTGTCGTGTCTGGCAGGCGTCGGAGTCGCTGATCCGCGTCAACGCACTGACGCCGTCGGCCAGAGCGCTGAGCCACTCGCGTAGCGGCCGCGTGCCGGACAGCGCGTCGGCCGCACGTTCGAGACGGCAGACGAACTCGGCGAGCTGGCCGGCCAACTCGACGCGGTTGCTGCCGACGTCGTCGAGGGGCAGCGTGGTGTCGATCCAGGCGTGGGCATCGTCAGACATCGCGACCCCGGCTAAAATTCGGTCGATACCGAAACGCCATGTGTTGTGGACGAAGTCGACGTGGTACGGCTGGCGATGTTCTCGGTCGAATCCCCACCGGATGTTCGCCTGCCGCACCCAGCGAGTGATCGACTCCAGGTCGTCATCGGTGAAGCCGAATCGGGCTCGCACCGGCGCGGTCTCCGCGATGTTGAGCACCTCGCTGGCCGTCACCCGGCCGTCAGCCAACGCCAGCAGTTGCGCGGCCAGGGCAAGCAGGGGGTTGGTCTGAATCAGCGACCGGTCGGCGAGCTTGACCCGCAGCCGGTGAGCGGGATGCGCGCCGTGCACCACGTCGCCGAGTCCGAAGTCGGCGACGATCAGCGGCGCATACGTCTCGATGTCCGGGCACATCACCAAGATGTCGCGCGGCTCCAACGTCGGGTCGTCTTGCAGCAGACCGAGCAGCACCTCACGCAGCACATCGACCTGACGGGCCGGTCCATGGCAGCTGTGCACCTGCACTGAGCGGTCGTCTGCAGCGAGCGTACGTCCTTGTGGCCGAACGGCATTGGCGGCGATGTCGGACTGCAGCCATCCCAGCAGGATCTCTGAGCGATCCCGAATGGGCAGGTATTCGTTGGTCTGCACATCGGCCGGCAGGCTGCGCTGCAATTCGCGCAGGTCGCGGCCGAGGGTGGCCAGCAGCGGATGGTCGACCTCGCGGTGGCTGGTGTCCTCGCGACGCGGGATAGCCCCGTGCTGGCCGCCGAGCTTCCGCCACAACGCGTCGCTGGGGTGGGGCAACCACAGATGCAGATCGTGATGGGTCGACAACGCCCGCAGTAGCTCGATGTCGGTGCAGGCCAGGCGGGTGTGCCCAAACAGTGATAGACGGGCTGGCAGGTCGCTCGGTCCTTCTTGCAGCCGCGACACGGTTTTCTGCTGGCGGATGTGTGGGGGATCTGCGTCGATGCGATCGACTAACGCGCGCCACAGCTCGGGCTGCCAACGCAGATCGGGATCGACTCCGGCTGTGTTGCCGTCGAGCCACTCAATAAGCAGTTGCGGACGTTGGCGGGCGTAGGAAGCGAATAGTCCGGCCAGCCGTCGTGCCACTGAATACCTTCGGCCCCTTCGTAACTCGGGTTCTTCGCCGGTATCAAAATGACCCAAGTGCTTCGCCAGGGTGGTGCACCACGGTTGATCGAGCGAGCCGTCGATCGTCTCGATCAGCGGCCACGTCATCGAGTCCGGTGACCACGGATCGTCGTCGACGGTCCCGGTGATCTCGGCGATCAACGAGGCCGGGCTGCGAAACGCCACCCCGGCGCAGACCCCATCGCCCTTGCCGCCGGCCCCCAGGACATGCGACAGTCGCTGGCTCAGCCAGCGCTCGACCCCGCGGGCCGGCACAAGGACGAGTTCCTCGGCGAACGGGTCTGGCAGTGGGTTAGCCAGCAGTGCGCCGAGGCCGTCGGCCAGCAGGTCGGTGCGCTCGGCACGGTGGACGTGGAGTGCCATTAAAATCCACCCTAGAACGGGATGCGGATGCCGACGACCGGTTCGGCAGTTTGTCGTACGAACGTACTAATCTGCAGCAGAAACGGAGCTGGTGATGACCGGTCGAATGACCGCTACTGGCGCAAAGTTAGTCGCGGCAGTCGCCAACGCGCACAACGAACATGGGACTTGGCCGCGCGGAGGCGGACGACTGGCGGTCGACAAACTTGTGCCGCGATGAGTACATCGTTGTCGGCGTGTCAGAGTATGTTCGCCGTTGGCGGACATTGAGTACTGACGCACTTGGCTGCAAGGCAGGCATTTGATGGGATTCTGGCACACCGGCTATCTCGACTTTCACGAGCCGATAGAACAGAGGAGCGGCGAGCCGCGACAGCCCCGTCCGCCCAACTTCCCGTGTCCGATCTGCCGAGTCAATTTTTCGACTGAGGCTGACCTCCGAATTCACACGTTCGAGGGGCATCCGACCGAGCGGCCGGTACTAGTCCTTCAGGGCCGGGAGTGTGGCCGAGGTAGGCTGACGATCACGTACAAAACCGCGAACAGCGACTGGGTGATCAAAAACGCTGACGCTGTGTGGATTAACGGCCACTCTATATCGGTTTCGGACGCGGTCGAGTTGTTGGCGGCGCAGCGGAACGGCGTCATCGACATCACTTTGGGCAACGGAAACGTCAAGCTCGACTTCCACTTCGAGTTCACTCTCGCGGAGGCTGACGATCTCGACGGAGTCGACGCAGCGCTACAGCATCTAATCGGCGGCACCGAACTCAGCCCCCGAACGATTGACGACTTCATCATGCGCTCAAAGCGATATTCGACTGGGGGGCGTTATTACTCCGGTCTCGCGGACTATCTCTATGGGGTCTTCGCGCGGGAAAAAGACGCGGAGCGCTTGGCCGTTGTCGGCGGCGCGGGGACGCGCTACGAAGACAGGTTCAACGGCGCCGTGGACATCCTCGGCGCCTTCGACCGGCCACCGGCAGAAGCCATCTGTGGCATCGTCGCATTTCACTACAACCAATTTCAACGCGCGATGACCAAGACTAAGAGTCAACGCGTGGCCGAAGTATCCATGCGCTTTCAGGCGATGCTGCGTGGCGAGATCTGGGAACGGGGTAGCCTCGCCCTCTCTCCTCATACGAGTTTGGATTTCGCTCTGAGTGACTCTGTGATTGAGGAGGTGCTAGCTTGGAGCGCTCTGCCTCTTGACGGCACCGCGCCGGCTCGAGACGTCGCCACCTTGGTTGCAAGCATCGGTATGCAGCGACAACCCGACGCGCTCAAACTGCACTTGATTGCCGCCGAGCATTACTTTGCCGCCGGTAATCTTGCGGGTGCGGCCCAGCACGCTGAGAAGCTCCGCCATGGCCACACGACGGAAAGCTGGTTCTCAGGCTTCCAGCATCGACTCCGGGGAGATTCGCGAAGGTGACCACCGATGGTCGGACAGAAGACACCGCGCCGGATAGCGAGTTGGGCAAAGCAAAGAGCGAAGCGCCCGCACCCTCGGCGCATTTGACGGAAACGAATCTGGCTCAATCCAAACCTGACGCCAACTCTAAGAAGAAAAAGAAGGTTGAGCGACCCGAAACTGTTGCTGCACTCTTTCAGTACGCATACCGCGAGGCGGTAGCCGGGCGCCAGCTAAATCTATCGCGCGATTTGACCTACCTCGTCGCGGACCCCGACTCGTTGCAGCAGGAGAAGGATTTGGTCCGAACGTTAGCTGCGGAGGACCCGTTACTCGCCGTGCCGCCGAACCTGCTGGCGGATATTGCCGATCTTCAGATCGCGCCTCATACCCGCGAGCGCATACTTGAGCTGTTATTGGTTGCCCTCGCCGTTCACAAAGTCTTCGAGGGCTCAATAGCGCAGTTGGTTGATCCGCGGGTCGAGCCTACGCTAACTGCCCGCGAGATTAGTAGCGTCGCAAGAATTTTCACCTCCGATATTGTCAGTCAAGAGCAGAGGTTAGAACGACGCGCTGCCAAGCGCGAGCAGATTCGCGTGAATGCTGTAACCGCGTTCGAGCTCTTTCGAGTTCTAAGGGACGGCTGGACAATTGAGCGGTTCATCGAAGACATGAGCGCATTCGTATGGGACGGGCCGAGTCTGCGCGCTCCGAGTGCGGCGGCGTTGCTAGCTACCGCCAAGACTGAACCTCTTAGTCAACTCGCTCGCCACTTTAGATCCCGTCTTCTCCAACAACAGCAAGCGACGGAGGGTGCCCACGAGCGGGCGGCGGCGCAGGTGCGTCGCGCTGAGATGGCAGAAGAAAGAACTAGGTCGATGAATGCTGCCCTCGAGAGTGAGAAGTCGCGTTCCCGCGAACTGCAGTCTCAGGCAGCTGAGCTTAGGCAGCTCCTAGAGACTGAACAGAGCCGCCGGTTCGTGGAGAGCACCCACGCCGCCCATGACTACGAGATCCTGCGCGCGCAGGTCATCCGGCAGCTAGCACCACAAATAAATCTTTTGACCGATGGGCTGCACGCCTTGCGGAACGGCAGCCCGGATGTCGCAGAAGAATTCGTCGACCGCGCGCTGACCAAGATCGACTCAGAAGTAAAGCGGCTCACGGAGCTCGAAGGAGAAACGCAGTGATCGTCGGGTTCGACTTCGGGACCACCAACAGCCTGGTCTCTGTCGTCGTTGGCGATGAGGCACTCCCCATACTCGACCGGGGTCGTCCACATCCGTCCGTCGTCCGGTACGAAGGCGAAGAGGTCATCGTCGGTCGCGAGGCCAGGGACGCATTGGAGGAAGTAGGCCTCGGTGTGTTCGGTAATACCGTGCGGTCACCGAAGATGTACCTCGGACGCGAGGACATCAGCGTTGGCGGTGTGAAGCGCAGCCCGGTAGACATTGTGGCCGACGTTATTGGACATGTGCGTGCTGAGTCCAAACGCAGTCGGGAGCGAAACGCGCTAGGAGACTTAGACCGAGCGGTGGTGACCATTCCGGTCAACATGAATGGACCTCGCCGCGCAGCTTTGCGTCAAGCATTCCAAAGAGCTGGTATCTCAGTTGTCCACTTCGTCCATGAGCCGTTCGCGGCGCTCTACGGGTACCTACGCGGCGGGCAAGATCCCGACAGTGCGATTCGCGCTCTAATGCGCCGCAACGTGCTTGTTGTGGACTGGGGCGGCGGCACGCTTGACCTGACGCTGTGTCGAATCGAGCCAGGTCACGTTGTGCAGCTTCGGAACGGCGGGACCGATCAGGTGGGCGGCGACAAGTTCGATGAGGTGATTCGCGACGAGGTAGTCGCTAGGTTCTCGAACAAGCACGGGATTGCGGAGACAGATCATCCAATCCGCGAAGCTCGGCTTCGACTCCGGGAGGACGCAGAAGAAAACAAGATAGCGCTGTCGGAGCGGGCCAGCGTCACGTTTTACAGACCGAATTATTTTCCCGAGTCCGGCACCACGCTTCAGTATCCGCTGAACCGCCAGGAGCTTGAGGAGATCACCCGGCCACTAGTCGCTGCGGGTATTCACGAAGTCGAGTCCCTCTTGAAGAGCGTGGATATGGCAGCCGCGGAGGTTTCGCTCTGCGTAATGGCTGGCGGTATGGCCGCCATGCCGAGTATCCGCAGCCAACTACACGAACTCTTTGGTCCGCAAAAGGTAGTCATCCCAGACAACAGTGCAACACTGATCTCCGAAGGAGCGGCTTGGATCGCTCATGACAAACAGCGGCTTGTGCTTGCGAAGCAGATCGAATTGGAGATGGCACGCGGTTACCGGCTTCCGCTCCTCCGTCGGGGCACGCATATGCCGACCTTGGGACTCGTGCATTCTGACCAATTTCACCTCTTCTGCACGGACCCTACCGACGGGTCTGCGAAGTTTTCGATCGTTGCCCCAACTGATCTTCACGAGCAACCGCAGGCCAGCGATCCAAGGACCTCGCTGGGCATGTTCACCGTGAACGTTGACAAGAACGCGCCGCCGCTCGCCGAACGACTGGAGCTCGCCTTGGAAATTAACGACGACCTGATTCTGTCCATCAATGCCGAATCGACTCGCCAAGACGATCACGCCGAAGCATCGTACTTTGACCTCGAATTCGGCATCGGGCTGCCGGGCAGCGATGACCTTGGTCCGGTTGACGTCACCGACGACTCCGACCCTGCGCGAGCAACCGGAGGCCTCGTAGTGCGCGCCAATGTTGCCGACCGCGCGGACCCGAAACTCATACCCGGGGATGTGTTTGAAAAACACAAGCGAGGAGCTTTGGCGAGACTTCCCGGACGTATCCAGGCCACCGAGGAACAATTGATCGAAAACCTTTACTACAAGCCGTGTTCCGTCTGTGGACTTGCGTGGGGAGACCCCGCATGTAGGTGCGCTTCGGAGGCCTAGACATGGCGGCGCAGCAGACTGTTGTGCGCGTCGTTGACGGCGCGCTGACTGTCGACGAGGCAATTCGGCGACCTGTGCGGCTGACCCCTGATGGATATGCGGGCGTCGTCTATGCCGGCGCGGTCTATCCATTGTTCGCCGACAACTTTGTCGACATCTCCGGCCCTTCGTGGGAAGTGGAGGACTGCAACCGATTCCTCTTGGCAGGCACCGCGATTCCATACGCCGCTCGCCAGGCCGTGCCGCAACAATTTGCGGGATTCGATGGCGAGTGGAACGTCGAAACCAATCAGTTCGGACACTACGTGGTGTTCAACGCATCCGAGCGCGTCGCGTCGGGTGTCGTGGACGCCTTAGAGATAGCGGGTCTTTCGGTCCAGCGCTGGGACGTTAGCCATCGCCCAGCGAGCGACGACAAGTTCTACGACTGGTTCGCGCGGGTACGTTTCAAAGGAACTCACGCCGAGGTGATGTCCCTGGTCGATAACGCGTTTTCGCGTCCTGCAGCGGCTGACGTTATGGCGCCTGTGGTTTCGCGTCCGGCGGCACCGACTCCCCTGGAGGATCTCGAGGCACAGGTCGAAAGACTCCTGGAACAGGTTGTCGGTCTTCGTGAACGTCTCGACGCCTCCGAAAGCCAAGCAGCGCTCCTACAAGAACGGCTCACGGCAGCCACCTCGCGAGAGTCCAAGTTGTCAGGAGACCTCGATCGGGCTCTTGAACACCAGAAGTCATTGCACGATCAGATTGCTGAACTGAGTCGGGCGCCGGAGCAGTCGGCCGACACGAAAGCTCTATTGGCGCAGCAGTCCGAGACCGAGGAGTTGCTCGAATTTGCATTTGCCGAAAACGCCGAGCTGCGCGACCAATTGTCAGCTTTCCGTGAACGGACCGAGCAAGGCGACTCGAGAATCTTGACCTTGGAGTCAACCATTCTGGGTTTGCAGGGGCGGCTGGAAGAGCTGGGAGAGCAAGAGCGGGAACGGCGTCGAACGACGACAGCACGTATCGCTCCGCGGCGCGGCGTTTCAGGTTTCCTTGACTCAGTCTTCGCGCGACTCACGTTTGTTTTAGATAGCGTTGAAGTCTTAGCCAACCTCGAGGCGCCTACGGCAGTGATGCGAAGTCTCGTTCAAATCGATATGGGTGAGGTCGTAGGTAAGGATCTTGAAAGCGCGCGCGGTTGGCGCGAGGTCTCCAAGTTGGCCACGGGGATTCCCGGTAGTGAGGACATGGGTCGGATCTATTACAAACCGGATGGCAAGCGCGTACTTGTCAGTGTCGATATAAAGCAGAACGACAAACAGCAGCGTCGCCATATCGAGCGACTTCGATCTTTCTGAGCGGGTGTAAAGGTACACCCCCGGCGTGGATCATCGGAGTCCGACACCCGTTAGCTCCGACCACCATCCAGGCGCTGACCGACCATGTTGTTTAACAAAAGGTTTCACCGCGTGAAATTTGCGACAGTTCGCAACGCACGGCCCAGGAAGTTTGCCCACGAGCGCGGAGTGACGCTGACTGACTGGCGCAGGCCGTGCGTTCGAGGGTTGTACCCTGCGTCAGTCTGTCTCGGTGCGGCCGGACCGCAGAAGTCCTCGTCGCTGCGATTCCGTCGGCAGCCTCGGGATTTGAGGCGCAATTGCCGCGCTTGGCTCACTCATCCGCCAAGCGTTTGCGCTGCGTGTCCGTGAACTCGGGCATGACTGCGCACGCGTCCTCCATCCTGGCGTTGCGGTAGCCGCGGATATTTTCGGACACGGTCAGCATCGTGTCGCGAGATTTGCCCCTGGCGTAAGTGACGGCCAGCCCTTCTTTGACACCCAGACCCTTGCCCACCTCGACGGCGTCCTGATCGGCGCCCATGTAGAGAAACTCCCATCCGTGGTCGTTAGTTTGTTGCTCCACAAGCGCTTTGATATCTGCCTGCCGCCATTCCCGGCTGGCATTCTCCAGACCGTCGGTCATGATTGCCACGATGACCGTGCCCGGTTTGTTGTCCTCGGGCAGGGCGTTGATTTCGGCGGCGGTATCGGTGATGAGCTTGCCCATGGAGTCGTGTAGTGCTGTCATGCCGCGCGGAAACAGCGCCAGCGGGGGCACCTGTCCGATGGCAATGCCGCGGTAGACCACTTCGTACTCGTTGTCGAACTGCGCCAGCGTCGCGGTGCACAAGCCTTCGCCCGTGCGCTGCTCGGCAACGAATGCCTCGAATCCGCCGACGACATCGGAGGCGATCGATTGCATCGATCCGGACCGGTCGAGCAGAAACACCAGTTGGGTGAGTTTCGGGTTTGACATGAGTAGTCCTTTCGAGATCGCTAGGAGGGATTGGCTTTTCGGCGCGGTTTGAATCGCATCGGCTCAGCGGCTGCTGCCTGCGGCAGCGGTTGGCGGGCGTACTTGTCTTGGCGGGCGCGTTTGACGTCTTCGGCCTTCACGCGGCCGGCCGACGTGGAATATGGGCCCAGTCTGGCCGTGTTGGCTAGCCGTGGCCCCACCGCATTTTCGGTGAGGCCGGCGTGCTTGCCGGCCGCCGCGATCGACAGTTCGTCGTCGACGACGGCATTGGCCAGTTGCTCGTCGAGTAGCTGGCCGACCTCGTTGAGGATGGACCGAAGATGTTGCAGCACTTCGGCTGTGGACTTGGAAGATTCCGCTTGGTCAAGGAATGAGCGAATCAGCTTGTATTGATCGGACACACGTCACTGTACCGCATAATCTGCGGATGCCGCAACAACTGCGGATAACCATCGCATCGATCACCCACCCTTCGGGTGCAACCGCCGCAGCGCCGCGCGGAAGTCCGGGTTCGCGCGGGCTCCGGGCAGCACCTCGACCACGTCACGCAACGCAGTCTCGATGTCGACATCCCGCTTCCGGGCACCGTAGAGCGCCGAGATGGTGGGCGTGCGGCTGTAGGCCTGCACGCAATGCAGGAACACCGTCCTGCCATCGGCGCGCAACTGCTCCACCGCACGCACGGTGTCGAGCAGCACAAAATCGAGATTCTCGTTTTCGCCGACGTAATCGATGAGCCGCACATCCAGATGGGTCGCGCCCTCTGGCAACTGCGCATCGTTGACGCGGCAAAGTGAAACGATTGCGTCGACTTCCTCCGGCAGCTTCTGCAGCGCAGTCACACCGCCGATCCAGAGCCCGTCGTCGTAGGGATGTTGGACCAGCTGACGGGACTCGGGATATCCGCCATAGGTGTAGTCGAACCGGTCGGGCTGACCCTTCGCGATGATCTTGTCGGCCAGCGCGATCAGGCCACGGGTATCTAGCCCCGGCCAGCCGTGCAACATCAACCGCCAGCGCGCAGGCACTGCGGATGCCCCGTACGCCGCACCGAGCAGGCCACCGGCGATGGCCGCGACGGTGTCGGTGTCGTTGCCGCCCCGCACGGCTGTCTCCAGCGCGAGCCGCAGATGGTCGGCACGGAATACCTCTGATGCCGGATCATCCATGGGCACCGGCGTATTGACGATCGCCGACCAGGCGGCCTGCAGGCCAGCGACCACCCAGCCGTTCTTGTCGGCGAACGCCGACGGCTGCGACGCCTCGGCTTCGTCCAATCGAGACGACCACAGCGCGCGCCGGTCGGCGGGAATCCAGTCCAGGCCGCGGCGTACGTCGATCTCGCCGGTGAGGATGGCGTAGCGGATCGCAACGCACCACAGCACGCACGCGTCGCCGGCTTCCGGATCGAAGTGCGTCAATTCGCTGACGGTGCGGGCCGCTTCGACCAGCGCGTCCTCATCATCGAGGTAGGCGAGCGCCACCGGCGCGGTCCGCATCAACGATCCGTTACCCGCCGTGCGGCCGTTGCTCTTGTGCAGAGCCTCAGACTCGGCGCGGACGGTGTGCGCGGAGATGCCTCGCGCCTCCGCGGCGGACAGCACCGAACTGGTCTGCACACCGATGTCCTTGGCCGTCTGCGCCCAGAAGCTCCAACGATCGGCCAGATGGTCCTGAGCCTGCTCGTCGCGCAGGTCCGCTCCGTTGGCTGCGATCTCCGCGATCGCGATCGCCATCGAGGTGTCGTCGGTCCACTCGCCTTGCTCGAACGCGCCCAGCCCGCCGCCGATCATGTCGATGATAGCGTCGGAAGGCATCGGTGGGTCGAACTCGTATCCGGCGCCGAGGGCGTCGCCGGCCGCCGTGGCGAGCAGCGCGCCGCAGGCCCGATCACGTTGTGCAGCAGTCAAAGTCATGTCTTACCCCCTCGGTTATGAGTATGAGTGGATGGCGGGGTTAGTCGTCGTCAGGTGCGCATTCATGTATGTCGCCGATGATGTCGTAACCTTCCACGTCTTCATTGTGGCTGCTGGGTATGACAACTTCGTCGGCGATTGCACTAAGCAACCGGTGGCACTATGGCGAACGAACCTCAGACGGAAGGAATGCGATGGAAGCGTGGGATGCGATCACGGCTCGACGCAACGTGCGGGAGTACACCGAGCAGCTCGTCGCAGAGAAGGACCTGAACCGCATCGCCGAGGCGGGGTGGCGGGCGCCATCGGCGAAGAACCGCCAGGCCTGGGACTTCGTCATCGTCACCGGCAAAGAACACCTGCAGGAGCTGTCCACGGTGTGGCGGGGCGCTGGGCACATCGCCGGAGCTGCGGCTGCGATTGCCCTCGTCATTCCTGAACCGCCGGATGAGCGCCGCAGGGTCACCGACCAGTACGACGTCGGACAAGCGACCATGGCGATGATGATCGCTGCCACCGACCTCGGCATCGGCACTGGGCACTCGTCGGTGGGGGAGCAAGACAAAGCCCGCGCCATTCTCGGTGTTCCCGAGGGCTACGAGGTGGCCTACCTGCTCGGGGTTGGTTATCCGGCTGACCGTCCGCTCAAGCCGATCCGCAAGCCAAACCGCCGGCCGTTCGAAGAGGTTGTGCACCAAGAGCATTGGTGAGCAGTGCCGCTATGCCGAGAAGGCCGACTGCAGGACCTCAGGCGTCCATGAAGGCCAGGCTGGCGAGCCGGTGAGGAAGCCATGGTCCACCTGGGCCACGATGCGCGGTCCTTCGAGCCTGCTGTTGTCGTACGCTGTCGCGGAATCGCAGCGGGCTATCGCAGCAGCGACGAGGCCCCAAAGACGTTGGAAGCGTGGCGCGAATTTTGGTCTCGGGCACTTCGTGTCCGCCGGCTTTGACTCGGTGCCGCACCCGCTCGACCGCCAGCCCCACGGGAATGAGCAGCACGTGCAAAACGATCGTGTAATCCGCCGCACGGGCGGAAGTGATCAGTTCCAGCTTTGAGGGATGGGAGAACACAGTCTCGGCGATGAAGGATGTGCCCAGCTCAATCAGCTTGGCTCTTGTCTTTGCCGCCACCTGCGCGGCCTCATACGAATGCGAGGTGGGATCGTCGGGCCATCGCTGTTTGGCGATCTCATCTGCGTTGACGAAGGCGCTGCCGGACAACAGCGGTGCCAGCGTCAGTTCGACGAAAGTTGACTTACCGGCTCCGTTGGGGCCGACGACGAGATCTAGACGCCTCATCGGGTGGGCGTGGCGCTCGCTTTCCGGCGGCGTGGCACCCGACGTTTCGTGCCCAGCGGAACTGAGGATCCGTCAGGACGATGCTCGATGATGTCACCGTGTTCGTCGAGAGCCACCGTCGTTATGCTTCGCTCGGCCAACAGCTTCCCGTAGTTCGATTCCGCAAGTTTCTCTTGAACGGACGCCGCGATCTCGGCATTGAACACGATGCCCTCCTCTGCGTTGAGTTCGCGGAGTTCCAGATCGCCGTTCAGCGCGGCCTCGACTCGCCTACGGGCCGCGGTCTGTTGGCTCGACACCGCGCGTCCCACCCGTGCCCAGTGGTCGAGTTGCTGCTTAGCCGAGCGGCTTTGTCGCGCGCCTTCAGCGGTCGCGCTGTCCATAAGGTCGGCCGCGACGCGCGTCACCCGATCAGCGATGTTCGTCATGTTCCCTCCTTTGCGTAGCATTCTGCTACAAATGTAGCAAAGTGCTGCATTACTGAGCCACGCCCGTTGGTGTAGGGCTACCGCTCTCACCGGTATCGTGGCCACACTTCGAAGTAAGTCGTCACAGCGGGTTCGACCGCCAAGCCGTGCTCGTTGGAAGTCCAATCTGGTACCAGGCTTTCGATGATCGCTCTCTCCAACAGGAGATTGACTGCGTCACTTTGTTCGGTAGTCGGCTCTTGTGCACCGTGGAGCTCGGCGAGAAGGGGTGGGTCACTCCGGTCCAATTCGTCCACGATCACGGCGCGTGCGTCCGCCGGGAGGGCATCCAAAACGTTGTTCATGAATCCTCGATCTGTTCCGGCTGTTGGCCAGCTCGACATCGTTCAAGTTGTCCACTTCCGCGAGCAACTCGCGATCTGAAAGCATTGACGACTCCTTGCCGCCGTGCGAGCGCCCCGGGCAGATCAGCTATACGGCACTGGGTTCATTGCCTATCTATTCGTTTGCTAAGCAAGGCGGCCCGCTCAATCCGATCGAAACCCGTTAGGTGATTGGCTTGTCGAAAGCATCGCTAGTGTGCTCAGCTGCCGTACAGCTGTGAGTAAGCCTCTTCGGCACGGTCGCGTAGTTGATCATCGTCCAGACCGCCGACCTTCTCGCGCAATTCAGGATCAGCAACGTAATCATCGACAGCGAAGAACAGCTTCTCAAGCAGATCGAACTCATTGCTCGGGACTTGATCTGTGTCGGTTTTGAAAATTTGCAGATATCTCGACTCGAAGCTTTGCGCAGACAGTCGGTTACTGGTGAAGTCAGAGATAAGGTCTCGGTACTTCGCGACCATCCGCGCCGTAGCTGTGCTGTCCAACGACATCAATCGCCACCACCCAGTGAGCCTCTACCTAACACATTCTGAACCTGTCCCGGACTCAGCTTAAATCCCGATACGAATTGCCCGCCCGGAGATTGGATCACGCACACTCCAGAGTCTGGATTGTAGTTGAGGATCGCAGGTTGGCCGCGATAAGTACCTTGAATGTGCACTGTCGAAGGATCATCGACGACCGCCTTCAGTGCGTTCTCGAATTTGTCGAAGCCAGCGCGCCCGCGTGGATCTGTCACGCCGAAGTCTTCGGCGTGCTTGTACTTCGCTTCTATCTGCCCACTGTCAGTTTGCAACGGAACTTTGTCGATCTTTGGTGGTGGCGCCCCGCCGCCTGTGTTCTCGCCCGGAGAAGAAGGTCCTTCGCCCTCTACAGGTACGCCAAGCTGCCGTAGCCGGTCTCTGATCGCCGCCTTTCGCTCCGAAATTGAACTCTGTGAGGCAAGGCAGGCGTTGTACTGCGCGGGCGGGAGCGGCCCGACGTTTTCAACGCCGCATCGAGCGTTCCATGCACGTTGCTCAGCATTAATGGCCTCCCATGCAGCGAGTGCCTCTGTCTTGGTCATGTCGTTCGGGCTGACCGGAAACGAAGGATCCTGCTTGAACGTCCGGCTGTCGACGGCGCTAATCTGACCGTTCGTCGACGGAGTCTGCGGAAAAGTAGACCCGACGCCGGCCACCGCAGCGGTAACTCTGCTCGCCACCTGGGCGTCGGCGCTGACGAGCTGCGCCGCGCGACCACCGATATTGCCGGCATGGGCCTCAGCGGCGGCCTGCCGAGCGGCTCGTTGCGCAGCTGACCCGCCGGACATCCGGTCGGTGACCGAAAGGTCTTCGCCCACTTCAAATCCCGCAGAGCGAGCATCTTCCACGGCGTAGCGCAGCTGAGAGCGGGACGCGGTCAGCTCTGAAGCTCCTTGGCGCGCGACTGTCGCGGCTTCCTGCAACTGATCGACAACTCCGCTGGTGGTCATCAGGTCGGCGTGGGTGTCGGTGCGTAGCGCGTCGGCAGCCTCACCGTCCCAGTCGACAGTCAGCGCGTCGCTCCACACCCCGTGGGCCACCCCGTAGCTGCGGTCGCCGACCGATTCCCAGTGACTGGCCGCTTCGGTGAGGTGGTCAGTGGGCCACGCCAAGAGGGCTGACAGGTTAGGAGTCCCCGCGACGGCCGCCATTGCCTACTCGCTGATCGTGGGCGGGAACACAGCAGCCACCGCGGCTGTCGAAGCAGCTTCCTGGGCGAGGTAGCTGGTGGTGTCTCCGACGACGCCGGTCGCGCGATCACCCACCCGGGATGCCAGCGCGGAGGTGAACGCCGCGACGTCGACGTGGGCGGCATCGACTGCCGCCGCGCTGGCCTGGCACGACAATCCCAGTCCGGTCGGCGCTGCCACCTCGCGCAGGTCGCCCGTTACGGCGCCCCAGCGGGTCGCCATGGCGTGCACACCAGCGGTGTCGACGCGCAATTCCTGTCCCACGAGCCGAAGTTTAGGCACACGACGCACCCGTAACCAGTCACGGTGAGGTGCGCTGAATAGTGTGGGTTCATCGATTAAGGCTGGAAACGAAGGAAGATGCTGCAATGACGCATGCGATGCCGCGAGACCACAAGGGCGACTACGGAATCGACGGGTCGTTCCACACGATCTCCGCGCGCGGACAGGCGATAAGCATCGCTGCCGGATCCGCTGCCCTCGCCGTCTGGTCTGGGGTCAGCATTAACCGCGGTAAATTACTAACCGCAGTATTGACCGCCGCATCGTCGCTCGGCATCGCCGCCAGCACCGCGCTCTATATCTACGCGACCAAAGCCGGCAAGTTTCACGTCTGGCAGCGAATCCTCGACGAACTCGTACTCCAAGGTGACGAAACCGTGCTCGACATGGGATGTGGCCGGGGCGCGGTGCTGCTGGCCACGGCCAAGCGACTGCCCAAAGGCAAAGCGGTCGGCGTCGACCTTTGGCGAGCCGACCAAACCGACAACTCGCCCTCGGCCACTCTCGCGAACGCGGAAGTCGAAGGCGTCAATGACCGGATCGAACTGCACACCGGCGACATGACCTCACTTCCGTTCGAGGACAACAGCTTTGACGTGATCGTCAGCAGCCTCGCCATCCACAACATCCCGGGCCACGACGGACGGCGCGCAGCTCTCAACGAGGCGATTCGCGTTCTAGAACCCGGCGGCCGCCTCGCTATTGCCGACCTGTGGGAGACCAAACAGCACGCCGACCATTTGCGAGCCCAAGGCTGGCAGGTCGAACGCAAAAGCGTCGGATGGCGGATGTGGTACGGCGGACCGTGGATTTCGACGCACCTTGTCACCGCGACAAAGCCGCGATGAATCACGCGGGAACTCCTGCCGAACACTGCGTCTAACTCGTCATTTGATGATCAAACCCGGGCCAGATGGTCGCCTACTCTGAAGCTCGATGGACAACCCACTGCGGCATCCTCCCGGGGTCCCGCGCGTCGAAAAGCCGCGAGCGGAAGGGCAATTCCACCTCGCCGACGGCCGCCGACTCGGCTACGCAGAATTCGGTGACCCCACCGGCCCGGTGGTGCTGTGGTTTCACGGCACCCTCGGCGCGCGGCGCCAATTCCTGGCCAAGGGGCGCCGCGCTGCCGAGCAACTCGGCCTGCGCGTGATCGTCATCGAGCGACCGGGCACCGGGCTGTCTGATTCGCACCGCTACACCTCGGTGAGCGACTGGGTTGCCGACATGGCCCAAGTGGCCGACGCGCTCGACGCCGAGAAGCTCGGTGTTGTCGGCATGTCCGGTGGCGGTCCCTACGCACTGGCCTGCGGCGCGCTGCCTCCGATGGTCGATCTGGTGGCAGCCGTCGGTGTTCTCGACGGCACCGTCCCCGCAGTCGGACCCGAGGCCACCCGCGCCGGCGCCACCGAGATCGCCCGACGCTTCGGCCCTGTCCTCACGCAGCTGCGCCGCCCGCTGGCAGTGATCGCCACCATCCTGCTGGCGCCGCTGATACCGTTCGCGCACTACGCCTATCGCGTCTACATGCGCATGTGGCCCGAGGTCGACCGGAAAGTGTTGAACGATCCGGAAGTCGAGGCGATCTTCGTCGACGACATGGTCAACGCCTTCCGCGGTCGCTGCCTGGCGATGGTCGACGATGCGCGACTCTTGGGCCGTGACTGGGGCTTTCAGCTCGCCGACGTGAAGGCACCGGTGCGGTGGTGGCACGGCGTCACCGACCACGTCGTTCCGATCGCCGGCGTGCACACGGCCATCACACGCCTGCAGGATGGCGAACTCACCGTGCGCTCCGAGAGCCACCTGGGTGGCTTCGCGATGACCGAAGACGTGCTCGCGCACATGCGTGCGAAGCTTTTGGGCGGCAACAGCCTTCGGTCAGTCTTCCCGTAGCCGAAGTCCGGCCTCGACCACGGACATGAACGTTGTCAGATCGCGGATCAGGTCGTCGAATGTCCGCGCCCGAGGAGGATCCGCCTCATGCATCCAGTCGGTGACGGTCTCGAACAGGCCGCCAACGGTGGCAACCGCCAGCGCGCGATAGTCGGTCCCGTTCTCCCGCTCGTCGCCGGACTGGTTGCGACGCCAGAACGCTTCGATGAACGCCGCCGCCCAACGCCGGTTCTCTCGTCGCTGAGCCTCAACCGCCGGTGAAATACCGGCGGCCACACCGAACGTCACCATTGCCACGCGTGGATCGTCGACCAGGATGTGCGCGAACGCCGACAACAGTCGGCGCACGGTTTCGTCTTCGCGAGCGTCGCGCGATTCGCGCATCGCTTGCGCCACTTGCTCTTCGATCTGTTCGGAAACCTGACGCAGCAGCGCGATATAGCAGTCTTCTTTGCTGTCGAACAGGTCGTAGAACGCCTTGTTTCCCACGTACGCGGTCTGGCAGATCTGCTCGATCGAGGTGTTGGCGTATCCGTCGCGGGCGAACAACTCGAAGGCCGCCGCGAGGAGCTGTTCGCGCCGTTGCGCGCGCCGCTGCTGGGCGTCCATACCGCGGATCGTGCGCGGCCGGGGCTGCGTGGGTGCTGCCATGATGTGGAATTTTAGCCGGAACAACCTGATGAGCAAGAGCCCTTGTTTCTAACCGGTCGCCGTGTTGTAATTTCGGTCACAGTTATGCAAGCAGGGAGACGCCATGCCGGGTCGTGCAGCCATCGTCACCTTCGCATTCGCCGCTGCCCTCGTCGCAGTCCCATCTCTGGCGCGCCACGCGGATGTCCGCCTGGCCGGCGTCGACGATGCCGATTCGCGGCTAGGCGACGGGACGGCGTTGATCTTCGGAACCAGCGGGACGCCGGTCGCGAGCGCCGGCTACCAACAAGCCGTCGAGCAGTTGTACTTGGCGCCGCGTGGCTTCGATGGCACCGTGCAAGCTCCGTTTACGCCCGAGGGCCTGTATCCGGTCACCGGCGTCCACACGTTGCCCGTCGACACCTCCTTCGCGCAGGAGGAGCAGATACTGGACTCCGCGATTCAGGGCCAAATCGCTGGTGGGGGAGTCGACGCCGCCAACCCGGTGGTGGTGTTCGGTTGGTCGCAGAGCGCGGATTTCTCCGGGCTGACGATGCCGGAACTCGCCGCCCAGGGTGTGCCCAGCGATGACCTGCACTTCATCCTGGTGGGCGACGCCAGCAACCCCGACGGCGGCCTGCTGGAACGTTTCGATCTCCCTGTCGGCAGCGACCCGTCGGTGCCGAGCCTGGGCATCACGTTCGACGGCGCTACACCGGCCGACCTCTTTCCAACCGACATCTACACCAACGAATACGACGGCTTCGCCGACTTTCCCAAGTACCCAATCGATTTCCTGTCCGACCTCAACGCGTTCCTGGGTATCTTGTTCGACCACATCACCTACCTCAACCCGGAACCCGGCCAGCTCGCCGACGCCATCCAACTTCCGACGTCGGTGGCCGACACGCTGACCAACTACTACATGGTTCCCGAGGATCTGCCGCTGCTGGACGTGCTGCGGTTCATCCCCGTCATCGGCAATCCGCTCGCGGATCTGCTGCAGCCCGACCTGTCCGTGTTGGTCAATTACGGCTACGGCAGCATCACCGACGGCTGGAGCCCTGGCGACGCCGACCTGGCCAGCCCGATGGGCTTGTTCCCGACTGACGTCAGCCTGAGCGATGTGTTCACCGCGTTGGTCAACGGGATCCCGCAAGGCATCACCGCAGCCGTCAATGACCTGCAGGATCCTGCTGATTACCAAATCATTTCGTCGATCCTGGACAATCCGCTGACCAACCAGCTGATCAGCATCGCGCACACGATTGGTTTCACCGACGCCACAGACCTGCAGCAGCTGCTGACCATCCCGTCGCTGCTCGGCGTGGCGCAAACCGCGTTGAGCGATTTCTCCAACTTCCCGATTTCTACGGCGAACCTGCTCTCGTCACCGACCGACCTCCTCGATGATCTGAGCGCCACTCTGTCGGCGGACTACGCCACGCTGGTGCCCGTCGCCGACACCGTCAACGCGCTGCTGACCAGCCTGCCCGCCTACGACCTGAACCTGTTCACTGATCAACTCGAGGCCGGGAATCTGCTTGCCGCGGTGGGTGATCCAATCGCGGCGGATCTGGCGCTGGTCCCGTTCGCATTCGGATACGGTGCCGCCGCGCCGGTGCTGGAGGCGGCCGCGGGCACGCTCATCAATCTGGTGGACCTGATCCCAGGCCTCTGACCAGGTTCGGGCGCCTGTCTTGCGGTCTCGACAGCGGCCGAACAGTCGCCGCGCGCCAACCGGGCTCACCGACGCGGCTCCGATAACGTCGACGCACATGACCGGCGCGGCGACCCGAACAGCGCTTGCTTGCGTTTTATCGATTGGACTGACGGCACTACCCGTCACCGCTGAGGCGTCTGCGTCGCCAGGGATTCGAAACGCCTATGTCGCCGTGTCGGTTGCCACGGTGTGGACCACGCCGCAGAGTCCGCGTCCGGTCGACCATCCTGCCCTGACAAACCCGGTCGATATTCGGGGCTGGCTGGCCGCCATGACGCCGGCCCAGCAGGAAGCGCTCACCTCGGACAATCTCGACCAAACTCAGGCACTGTTCGGCGACCGCGTGGTGGTGGTGCGGGAGCAGGGCGACTGGGACGAGGTACGGGTGCCCGACCAGCCCACACCGAAGGACGCCCAGGGTTACCCCGGCTGGATTCCCAAGGCGCAGTTGACAACCGACCCGGACTACAGCGCACAGAAGGAACACGCTGCCTTCGCACAGGCCGATCGCGGCATCACCACCTGGCTGTACCGCGACTCCGGACTCTCCGATCAGGATCTCGAGATCAGCGCCAACACGCGACTGCCCGTCCTCGGCCGCACCGATAAGGCCATTCAGGTGGCCACCCCGGGCCACGGCCCGGAGTGGTTGGATGCTCGATTGGTCGTGATCTACGAAAAGCCCACGGAAATATCGCATCCCAGCGGAGCCGACTTGGCCCGGCACGCCGCCCTGTTCGTGAACGTCCCTTACCTGTGGGGCGGCCGCGCCGGGTTCGGCCTCGATTGCTCCGGCTTCACCTCCACCATCTACCAGCTCCACGGCATCACCCTGCCGCGCGATGCCGGCCCGCAAGCCGCCGACAGCCGAGGCCGTGCGATAGAGAAATCCGCGTTGCAACCCGGCGATCTGCTCTTCTATTCGCACCGCAGCAAGGATCCTGACAATCCCGACGCGATCTATCACGTGGCAATGTATTTCGGGAACGGCGACATGATCGAGGCATTCGATAAGACGGCACCGGTGCGCATCACCGCGGTTCGACTGGACGCGGATTACTGGGGCGCGCGCCGCTACCTCGACCAACCGCGGCGATAGGGGTCGTCAATAGCCGCGGCCCCCATTTATGACCTCGACCCTGCACTGGAAGCCCGATGCACCTGAGAGACGTGCATCCGCGGTGAGCAGTACGGCATCCAGAACTTCGGCCAGCGCAATGTAGACGGCATCGTAGGGCGTGATGGCATGTCGCAGTTCCCATATGCGGTGCAGAAATGGCTGGTGTGATGACCGACGCACAGGCAAATCTGCAAGGTCGGCTAACGCACTCGCGGCCCTTCGGGCAGGCATCAGTTTGGCTGCAACGTGGCGGCGCCAGACAGCGACCACCTCGAGGTCGACGAGTTCGGGCGCGGACAACGTCTCGCCTGCTAAACGTTCCCTCGCGTGCGCGCCGTCTGTTCCGTCATCGCCCAGCGCAACGGCCAACACACTCGCGTCAACGACGATCACGTTCTGCCCGAACGTGATCGACAGCAGTCTTGAAAGATACGCGGCCACCACGGTGTTCATTGACGCGGCCGAGAACCTCGTCCAGAGTGGGCTGATCCGCGTCGGCGATCAGACGGCTTCGAAGATATTCCTGTAGGGACTGATGCGCACGCGCCGCTCGCTCGCGCAGGACTCGGTGGGTGTCTTCAGGAACGTCTTTGATCTGCACACTCGGCATGGCGCCATTATGGCGCTACTGGCGCCATAGTACAAGGCGCTGGGCATCCGGCCCCCGCGATCGTGGCGCTGCTCGCGAGCGCAACGCCTTTAGTGAGTAGGTTCATCCTTATGCGCTACATCCTGCCGATGGGTCAGGGGACGACATGACCACACCGCCGCTACCGATTTGGCATCCGGGCGCCGGCAACGCGCCCGGCCTCGCTGTGGGATCGCCGCAGCCGCACGATGATCCGTTCTACTCCTATACCGGTTCCACGCCACTGGACAACATCACACCCGGAACGGTGTTGAACACGCGTCGCTTTCATTACCACCTGTTTGGCCTCCCGACGTTGCTCGAGACGACGCAACTGCTCTACCGGTCGACCAGCCAGACCGGCAAACCGACCGTCAACGTCACCTCGATTATCAAGCCGCCCTTTACTTTTCACGCCGGAAGGGTGATCTCGTATCAGTCCGCCTACGACTCATTGAACCGCAACGACGAACCGTCCTACGCACTGTGGGGTGGACTCCGGCTCGGCGGCGTCATCACCAGTGTCGAAGCGGCGGTGTTCGGCCCGTTCCTCGCCGAGGGGTACACGGTCATCGTGCCCGACACCGAAGGCCAGCGGGCCGACTTCGCCGCGGGTCCTGAGTACGGAATGAATACGCTCGATTCGATTCGCGCCACGCTCAATTCGTCGACCATCCCGAACGACGCGAAGGTGGCGATGCTCGGATACTCCGGCGGTGCGATCGCCACCGAATGGGCCGCCGAGCTGGCCCCCACCTACGCACCCGACGCCGACAAGCACCTGATCGGCGCCGCGATGGGTGGTGTGCTGGTCGACCCGGCGCACAACCTGCATTACGTGGAGGAATCCGGCTTCTGGGCCGGCGTCTTGGCGATGGCGCTGGTCGGCATCGCGCGCGCGTTCGAGATCGAGACCGAGCTGGCGCAGTACCTGAGCCCCGACGGCGCCAGGATCTTTCGCGAGATGCAGACCGCGTCGATCGTCAACGTGCTGGGTCAGTACCCCCGCCTCAAGTGGAGCGATCTGGTAAGCCCCGACTACCCGGCCCCCGAGGACTTGTCGCTCTACGTCCGGTGCGCCAACAAGCTGATCATGGGTACCGGCGGCACGCCGACGATCCCGCTGCTCATCGGGCAGGGCGCCGACGGCGCACTGGAGGGCACCCCGGGGAACAAGCCAGGCATCGGCCCCGGTGACGGCGTGATGATCGCCGGAGATGTGCGCACCCTCGCTCGCGACTACTGCGCGAGAGGTGTACCGGTCTACTACGAGGAGTACGAGGCGCTCAGCCACATCTGGAGCGTCCCCATCTGGCTGCACCACTCGATCAAGTGGATCAAAGAGCGCTTCGCCGGCCTGCCCGCCCCGCAGAACTGTCCATCGATTCGAGAAGGCAACCCACTCACGCCGATTCCGGATCCGCCCACACCCAGCTCCGCCATCTGAAGCCGGCGACGTGCGGACAACCATCGCTGTCGGGATCGCGATGCTGATGCTCGTGACGGCGTCCTCGGCCAGGTATGTCGTGAGCCGCGGGGGAACGCACTCGGCCGCAACAGAATTCGCGCCGATCTCCAGGCTGATGAACGATGCGATCGCGGCCGAGAAACTGCCGGGCGGCGTGGTGGTGATCGGACATGGCGGCAAGGTCGTGTTCCACCAGGCCTACGGGTCGCGCAAACTCGCCGGCGAACAGGGATTGGACGGATCGCCCGCACCCGCCGAGCCGATGACCGAAGACACGATCTTCGACATCGCGTCGTTGACCAAGCCTCTCGCCACCGCGACCGCCGTCATGCAACTCTACGAACAAGGCAAGGTCGCACTCGATGAGCCCGTGCAAAGCTACTTGCCCGACTTCAACGCGGCCAACGACGCAGAGCGGCAACGGGTTACCGTTCGTATGCTGCTGACCCACACCTCCGGCGAACCGATCGACGTCGACCTCAAAGACCCGTGGGGCTTGGACACGGCGGACAAAGCGGAAGGCATTCGCCGTGCGGTCACCATGCCGCTGCAGTCGGCGCCCGGTGAGGTCTTCCGCTACGCCGACATCAACTACATCCTGCTCGGCGCAATGGTCGAAAAGCTCACTGGCGACACAGAAGACGAATACGCCCGGGAGAACATCTTTGCGCCACTGGGGATGACCGAAACCCGCTACCTGCCGCCGGCCAGTCTGTTACCGCGCATCGCGCCGACGGCCATCGACGACGAGAGCAGCGCAGACCCGGGCAAGAACCCGGATTTTGGTCGTCTGCTTCGGGGCACCGTGCATGACCCGACGGCGCGGCGGATGGGAGGAATGGCCGGGCACGCCGGCGTTTTCTCGACGGCGCACGACGTCGGCCTCTATGCGCAGGCCCTGCTCGATCGGCTTGCCAACCATCCCAGCAGTTTTCCGCTGCGACAATCGACTCTGGCGGTGATGACGACACCTCAGCAGCCCGGACACAAACCAGGGCAGGTCGAAGCAGCCAACGATGCCGTCCGCAAAGCCGCCGCAACGGTGCCGAACACCACGGACCCGCTGCTCGCTCCGCACTATCCGGCAATCGAGGGGCAGGAGCTTTTCGGTTTCGGCTGGGACATCGACACGGACTTCTCCAAGCCGCGCGGTCTGATCTTTCCCGTCGGCAGCTTTGGCGCCACCGGCTTCACCGGAACGTCGCTCTGGTTGGACCCGGGCTCGGATACCTACGTCGTTCTGCTCAC
The DNA here is from genome assembly GCF_965277065.1 of Mycobacterium sp. Taxonomy (GTDB): domain Bacteria; phylum Actinomycetota; class Actinomycetes; order Mycobacteriales; family Mycobacteriaceae; genus Mycobacterium. The sequence continues at coordinate 906,313 of NZ_CBDIBT010000019.1, read as the reverse complement.
GAACTCGATTCATCTGCGCGGCAGTCCACCCATCTCAGGTCTGCGCGGTGACGTGGCCACTGCGGCAGCCGAGGCCCTGCGGCTCTGAAGTTGCCGCCGGAATAATTCGGACCGCGGTCCGGTTAGCCTTGGGTGTTGTACGCAAGTCCGAACCCAAGGGAGCAAACACCATGACCGCAGCCACTGACACCGACCAGCTCACCGCCGGAGTATGGGCGATCGACCAAGTCCACTCATCAGTCAACTTCGCCGTCCGCCACCTGGTCGTCGGCACGACCTACGGCCGCTTCGACCAGTTCAGCGGCGCGATCACGATCGGCGAAGACGGCACCCCGTCCGTGCGCGCCGAGGTCGACGTCAATTCCATCGACACCGGCAACGAGCAGCGCGAGGCGCACATCAAGGCCCCCGACTTCTTCGACGCCGCTCAATTCCCGACCGCGACGTTCGTCTCCACCGCGGTGCGCGCCGACGGCGGCAACTACCTGCTCGACGGCGACTTCACCCTCAAGGGTGTGACCAAGCCGGTCACCTTGGCCCTGGCGTTCAACGGCGTCAGCCCCGGCATGGGCCACGGCGAGGTCGCCGGCTTCGACGCCTCGGTTGTGCTGAGCCGCAAAGAGTTCGGCGTCGGTGGCGAACTGCTGCTCGACGGCGGTGGCGCCATCGTCGGCGACAAGGTGACGATCACGCTCGCGATCGAGGCCCTCAAGCAGAGCTGACCAATTCGCTCAGAGGCGGGCACGTCGAGTGCCCGCCTCTTGGGCGAGGCGGGCGTGATTGGGGGATCTACGATTCACATACCTCCGCGAGGTATCGTCCCGAATGTTGGACCAAACTTCGCAAGGAGGACGACATGCAGATCTCGAAGCTTCGACTCGCGGTTGGCGGCGTGATCACGGCGGCCAGCTTCAGCCTCATCGGCGCGGGAGCCGCATATGCCTACCAGCCGCACATGATCAATGCCCGACAGCACCTGAACGAGACCCTGTTTGAGTTGCAGACGGCCGACCCAGACAAAGGCGGTCATCGCGATCAGGCGATAGACCTGGTCCACCGCGCGATCGATCAGGTGAACGCGGGCATCGACTACGCCGACCTTCATCCGTAGCGGGAACTAGTCGGCCGCCGACTCCTCGGCGGCGGGCGAGTCGCTCGGTTCGTCGGAACCGTGCGAACGCCACTTCCGAAACCCCTGCCGCGCAGCGAAGGCCCCGGCCACAGCGGTCACGCACCATACCCCGATCGCCGCATACGCCAACGCCGGCGACCTGTTACCCAGCGACGCCCCCAGCGCGGTGTAGACGAACGCTCGCGGCACCGATCCGATGAACGCGCCAACGGCCATCTGCCACAGCGGAACTCCGAACGCCCCAAACGCATACGACGCCAACGCATCCGAGAGTCCGGGGATGAAACGTTGACCGACCACCGCCCACAACCCGCGGCGCTGGATCAGCTCATCGAGCCGGTCGGCACGCGCAGCGCCCAGCAGCGACCGCGCGCTCTCGCGCCCGGCTCGACGGCCCAGGAACGCCGCCACCACCGCCGTCCCCACCGTCGCGCCCAGCGTGACAAACACACCCAGAAGAGGACCGAACAGCAGCCCGCTGGTCGCCGCCAGAATCGGGCCCGGCACGAAGATCGCACCCAGCACCGCCGACAACACGATGTAGGTGAACGGCGCCAGCGGCCCGGTCGCCTTGACCCAGTGCCGCACGTCTTCGATGTTCACCACGTGCTTGATGGCCAACAAATAAAACATCACGACCAAAAAGGCGGCGAACACCGCAAGCCGGATGATGTGGGGCCGCCGAGACGAAGAGGTCATGATGGCTGTGATTCTTCCGTATCGCGGCCTCGGTAAGGTCGAGGCGTGGCGAGAACTGATGACGACAGCTGGGAAATCACCGAAAGTGTCGGCGCGACGGCACTCGGTGTGGCGGCCGCACGCGCCGCGGACACCGAGAGCGCCGACCCGTTGATCAGCGACCCGTTCGCGCGGGTCTTCCTCGACCGCGTCGGGTCCGGTGTATGGGATTGGTACGGCAGCCCCGAGCTACCCGCCGAGGTCATCGAGGCCGAGCCGGACATGCCGCAGCGGATGCAGGCGCTGGTCAGCTATTTCGCCACCCGGACAAGGTTTTTCGACACCTCATTCATCGACGCCGCCAACGCCGGCATCCGGCAGGCCATCATCCTGGCGGCCGGCCTGGACGCCCGGTCGTGGCGGCTGCCCTGGCCGGACGGCACCACGGTCTACGAGCTCGACCAGGACCGGGTGCTGGACTTCAAACGGCAGACCCTGCACCAGCACGGTGCCGAACCGAAGGCCAATCGGGTCGAGGTAAAAGTCGACCTCCGCCAAGACTGGCCAACGGCGTTGCAGCAGGCCGGGTTTGACCCGACAGCCCCGAGTGTCTGGTCGATCGAGGGCCTACTGATGTACCTGCCGGCTGCGGCCCAGGACCTGCTGTTCGAACGCATCCAAGACCTCACCGCACCCGGCAGCCGCGTCGCCGTTGAAGGGCTCGGGCCGGAGTTCGCCGTCCCCGAGCTTCGCGCGCAGCGCCGCGAGCGGATGGACCGGGTCCGGGAGCTGGTGGCCAGCTCCGGCTCGTCGCTGATGGTCCCGACCACCGACGAGCTGTGGTACTTCGAAGAGCGTGAAGACGTCGGCGACTGGCTCAGACGTCACGGCTGGGACGTCACCGCGACACCCTCGGACGAACTCATGGCCAGCTACGGACGCCCGTCGCCGGAGGGCCTCGAAGAGGCCTCGCCGACGCACTGGTGTATCTCCGCGCAGCGAAATTCCCTGTGACAGCGCGCCAATGCTCCTCTCTGGGAGCGAGTGTTTACATGATTACACAGATATTTTGTGCATTGCTTCAACGCAGCCGGACCAACCGCGTCGTCGAACTCTCGTCGAGCTCGACCACGTCCGCGCGCGACCGGAGAAAGTCGCTGAAAGACCGGAATCCCAAGGACTTTTCGCTGAACGACGGGTCCATCCGCTTCATCTGAGCCTTGACCGCCGAGTTGTGCAGCCAGTCGACGTCGTCCTTCTCGGTGCCGATCCGCAGCGCGCGGGTCAGCAACGCGGTCGCGGCGGGCTGCGGATCCGGTGCGGGCGGCTCCTCGTCGGCGGGCTTGGTGCTGCGCGCTTTCGGCGCCGGCTCGGGCACCTCGACCCCGGGCAGCGCGTCGTAGATGACGAAGTCGTCGCACGCCGCCGCCAGCGCCTTGCTCGACGAACCCGCGACACCGACCCCCACCACATATCGCCCCAACCGTTTGCAGCGCTGCGCCAACGCGATGTAGTCGGAATCGCCGGCCACGATCACCACATGGGTCAGGTCCGGCAGCCGGAACATGTCCTCGACCGCGTCGACGGCCAGGCGGATGTCAGCGCCGTTCTTGCCGTAGGCCGCCGCGGGGAACAATTGCACCAAATCGACTGCGCGGCCTACCAATTGCTCACGGTAGCCGACATTGACCTCGGCCGACCAGTCGGCGTATGCGCGGGTGAGCACCAGCGTGCCGAACGACGAGGCGAAGTCGATGATGGCGCCGACGTCGACGGTGGCCCGCTCCAGCCGATCCGCGTGCTTGTCCAGACCCTTGGCCTTGTCCTTCTGGAACGAGCTGCGCCCGTTGACCTGGTCGTAGCGCGAGATCACAATGTTGTCGAAGTCGAGGTACACCGCAACCCGGTCCGCGTCGGCATCTGTCATCGGTCCAGTCTTGACCATCGGTGGCTTGTCGAGCACCAATTGCGCATAGTGGGTCGCATGATCGAACTACTGCCGGATATGCCTGAGGGAGTGACTGGAGTTCGCGTGTCGGGCCGGCTCGGCGGCGATGAGCTGCGCGAGATCAAGCCCACCATCGAGGAGATGATGAATACCGACGAGATCAGGATCGTCGAAGTCATCGCGCCTGACTACGAGGGCTTCGGGCCCGGCGGCCTGTTGGAGGATCTGAAGCTGGCATTCACCACCGTCTGGCCGCATCATTCGGCGTTCAAACGCATTGCGGTGGTCTCCGATGAGCAGTGGGTTTCCCTGACCCTGCATGCGCTGGCGTGGCTGATCCCCGGCGAACTCGCCGTCTTCAAGCTTGACGAGCTCGATGGGGCGAAGGAGTGGGCCGCCGGCTGAGCAGCCACCCGCCGGTGACTAACTCCCACGCGGTAATTGAATAAACGCTGCATCGCTCCCACACTCCGAGTGGACCAAGGCCGGGGTTCTGCAACGCGAAGACGAACACCGCGAAACTCACAAGTCCGAATCCACCGAGCGTCAACGACACCCCACGGTGCCGTCCGCCGATCATCGACGAGGCCGCAAGAATGGCCGCGTTGCCGCCGACGATCGCCAACACCGCGCCGACGGCGTGTGCGGCTGATCCACTGTGAAATAACGCGATTAACACATTGCCAACGGCGTTCGCCGCGGCGAACGCAAGGAACGGTCGCGGCCCGCGGCTGAGGATGGCGCCGGCCAGAAACAGCGTGCCCTGGACAGCGAAAGCCGTATTCATCAGCCACGCCAACGGGGAGTGCAGCGGCACGCCCAGATCGCTGATGAAGTTGTGCGCGTAGCTGTACGTCGGCTGAAAAGCCCCTGCCGCAACAGCTTCCAGAGTCAGATAGCTCAGCCCGGCCGACAGCCAGGCAACGGCAGCGCGACGCGAATGTGTCATTGACAAGGGCAACGGGATCGTCTTCTACAAATCGCTGGGTCGCTAGCCGCCCAGATGTGCGCTGTCGTCGTCTAATTCGTTGCGACGCAGTGCCATCGGCGTCTTCGCGGGAACATCGCCGGCCTCGACCACCACTCGCGTGATCGGCGTCAGCGAGCGAAAGAGCGTCTCCACCTCGTCGTCGCTCAATACGTCGAGCACCGAGACCGCAAGCGCGTCGGTGGTGGATTCGATGTGGTCCTTCAGTTCCTGACCGGCCGCGGTCAGCGCCCCGTCTTCACCCAGCAATCCGCGCGCGGCCAGCGCTTGCTCGCACGCCTGCCATTCCTCGTCGTCGTAGTCGCGGGTGCGGGCGATGTAGTCGCGCCCGATCGCCCCCGACGCGGCGTGCAGCACATTGGATTCCCGGCCCGTGACACCCGCAGCGCTCAACACCGCCGTGTGCGCGTCGCCGCGATGCTCGCGCAATAGCGTGGTGGCGTGCCACAGCGCGGCCAGCGGCTCGTCCGGCCACGGCAAGGAACGGTTCGCGGCGAACAGCGGCCGCCCACTCACCGGCGCGCTGCGCGCCACCTTGCCCGCCAATTCCGCTGCGGTAGTGACGTTTTCATCAGACGAGAGACCGTAGCGGCGCAGCACCGCCACCGCGGTGTCCAACCGGACCCGCAATGCCTCGTCCGGGCCGGCGATCTCCCACGCCGCCGGCAACGCCTTGGCGATGCGGCTAGGGGCGAAGTTGTAGAAGATCGCCGTTACCACCTCCGGCGGCACGGCGCCCAGCGGCGCCGAACGCGCCGCGAAGTAACCCATCCAGTAGCCCTTGTAGCCCAATCTGTCCAACGCCTCGCGCACCTCAGGCGCGAAGTACGTCACCCCATGGATCGGCTCGAACCGATCCAGAAAGCGTCTCGCAAGCTTTGGTTCCCTATGCATGGTTGTAGTCAACCAGCCGCTCGGACCTTCACCAAGCCGACCGGGTCTGAAGTGGCAGGACATGGTCTTAGGTAGTCCGGTACTCACGCGCGACGGCGCTGCGTGTGCAAATGTGTTTGCAGAGCGCGTGGTCCGTGGGGGATACCGGAAGGAAGCCCACTATGGCCGATATCGTCCTGATCAACCCTCGCTTCGATGTGTCTTATTGGGGTCTGGAGCATGCACTTCCGCTGCTCGGCAAGAAGTGCAACATACCGACCGCTTGCCTGCCGCTGCTCGCGGCGTTGACGCCCGCCGGCCATTCCGTGACCTGCGTCGATGAGAACGTCGAGCCGATCGACTACGACCGATTGGCGAAGGCCGACATCGTGGGGCTCACCGGCATGACCGTCCAGCGGGCTCGAATGCTCGAAATTCTCCGCGAACTGAAAACCCGCGGCGTCTTTACGATCGTCGGCGGGCCGTGGGTGAGCGTCCAGGAAGATTATTTCGAGGGCTTGGCCGACGCGATCTTCGTCGGCGAGGCGGAAACGACCTGGCCACAGTTTCTCGAAGAATGGGCCGAGGGACGACATCAGCACCGCTACCAGCAAGCCGAGCCGACCGACATGACGCAGGTGCCGGTGCCGCGCTACGACTTGTTGAAGTCCAAGGAATACCTCTTCGGGAGTGTCCAATTCAGCCGCGGCTGTCCATTCCAGTGCGAGTTCTGCGACATCATCGTCACGTTCGGTCGGCGTCCCAGGCTGAAAACGAGTGCGCAGGTGATCGCGGAGTTGGAAGCCATGCGCAAGCAACATTTGAAAATGGCCTTCATCGTCGACGACAACCTGATCGGCAACAAGATCGCGGCGAAGGAACTGCTGCGCGACCTCGCCGCGTGGCAAACCGCCGAGGGTTACCCGTTCACGTTCTTCACCGAGGCGTCGCTCAACCTCGCCGAAGACGAAGAGATGATGCAGTTGATGGACGCCGCCAACATCGTGACCGTCTTCATCGGCATCGAGAGCCCCAATGAAGAATCGCTGCGCGAGACGAAGAAGTATCAAAACGTCAAGAAGGCCGGTTCCATCGTGGATCGCGTTCGCACAGTGCAAGACTCCGGCATCGAAGTCTGGTGCGGCATGATCGTGGGCTTCGACCACGACGACGCCCGGATCTTCAAGGCGCAGCACGAGTTCCTCCGCCAGACCGACATCATGCACGCCATGGTCGGCATGCTCTCGGCGATCCCTAAGACGCCGCTGCACGCTCGCCTGAAGAACGAAGGCCGCCTTGATCTCGACGACGAACAGCCGTTTGGCACCAATGTCATTCCGCTCGGCATGACGCGCGAAGAGTTGCGTGACGGGTACGTCGGCCTGATGCAGGAACTCTACGATCCCGACTTCTACTTCGAGCGACTCCAAAACTTGTTCCTCACAAGGAAATTCGATTGGGGGCGCACTCGTCATGCCTATTGGCGCAAACACCCGTGGCGGAAGCTGCAGTCGCAATCGCTCGATGGTGTGCTGGCGGCCGGTCTGTTTCTCCGGCTGATGAAGAACGTTCCCGACCCGGAATTGCGGCGGATCTATCGCCGCCAGCTGGCCACTATGGTCCGTCGTCGGCCCGACCCAAGCCTGTTGTTCATCTGCGTGATCAAGTGCGCGATGCACTACCACCACTACACCATGTCCCACCAGATGGCTGAACCGCAAAAGCTGGTCAACACGTTCTAGTGTCTTTCGTGCCGCGGCTGGTGTGACCTCGGCGGTCGCAGTCGCCGGCGGAAACCTTGACTAACGCTTAAACATCCGCTTGAGAACTGGCAACACCAACGGGGTCGGCACTAACCGGGTCGACCCCAGCGTCAACCGGACCTGCGGTCCGCCCGGTACCACCGAACCGCGACCATGCTCGGCGGCCTTCAGCGCGTCGGCAACCACCCGCTCGGCCGACACATGGGTGAATCCCGGCAGCTTGTCGACCAGATCTTGGGCGTCATTGGTGGCCTGGAACTCCGTCGGCACCGGGCCCGGGCAGACCGCGGTGACCGTCACCCCGCTGTCGGCGACTTCGGCGTTGACCGCCTCGGACAGCAACAGCACATACGCCTTGGACGCGGCGTAGTTGGCGTTGTACGGGGCGGGCTGAAATCCCGACACCGACGACAGGTTGATGATCGCGCCGCGGCGCCGTTCGACCATGCCCGGTAGGTAGCGCAACGTGAGGTCGGCCACCGCCTCGACGTCGACGCGCAGCATCTGCAGCTCCTTGTCGCGGCCTTCGGCGCCGAACTTGGTGTAGATGCCCAGGCCCGCATTGTTGACCAGGATGTCGACCTGAACGTTCAGCTCGTCGATGCGGGCGGCCAGCCGGTCTCGGTCCTCCGGGACGGCAAGGTCGGTGCCAACCGCGACGGCGTGTTGGTCGCCGCCTAATTCAGCACACAATGCTTGGAGCCGGTCTTCCCGGCGGGCGGTGACCACGACGCGGTAGCCCCGGGCCACGAGTTGACGGGCGAATTGTTCACCGATGCCAGAGGATGCGCCGGTGATCACGGCGACCGAACCGGTCGACGGTGGTGGGAGTGTCATGTGGCACGAGCCTAATGGGAGTCGAACAACCAGACAATGGCGGTCTTCGCCGAGGCGTATCAGCAACAGTGCACGGACTGGACCAATCCCGCGTTGTAGAGGAGCAAGATGGCCGCCAAACTCATCACCGCGAAGGGCTAATCCTCGCGTCGAGAGGCGTAGGGCCACGGCCGGTTTCGCTCCGGAATCGCGTCGGCCCGGGCATGCTTCAGCTGGGTCCGTAGCTGCTGACGTAGTTCGTGCAGATTTGGGTCGGTCCACCGGTTGACGGCCTCGACGGGATCGTCGGTGAGGTCGTAGAGCTCCCACTGATCGTCGAGCGGGCTCATCCGATATGCCTCGCCGCCAAGCCCGTTCGCCGCGAGATGACGAACGCCCGGTTCGGTCCACGTCGCCGGATCGTCGAAGGTGCGCACCAGCTTCCACAGATGATAGTCGACGCGCATCACCAGACCCTCGAAGTTCGACCCGACATGTGCGGGCACCCGAATGCGAATCGGCGCAGGCGGATTCGTCGTTTGCCTCAGCCGACGGGCCACCGCCGAGGCACCGGTGTCTCCCTCGAGCATATTGTCGCGGGTCATGATGTAGACGGCCCGACCGTCGTCGGCCGGCCCGCCGTCCACCACCGGCATCAAGTTCTTGCCGGGCAGCGGATGCACCTCGGAGAACGACTCGGCCAGGTCATCCGCAGTCAGATCGACGTCCACACCCGCCGCGGCCAGCAGCGTCGGCAGCAGATCGACATGCGACGTCGGCGCCGTCACCTCCCGCGGCGACGTCGCGTCCGAGCCGATCCGGGCGATCACGAACGGCACCCGGGTCGCCTCGTCGTACAGGTTGAACCACTTCTGGTGCAAACCACCATGTGCCCCAAGCAAATCGCCGTGATCGGAGGTGCGCACCAGCACCGCATTGTCCGAGCCGCCCTCGGTGACCGCGCGGCGTACCCGGTCGATCGGCCCGTCGACCTCGGCATGCAACCGGTAGTACAGGTCGCGGTAGCGCTGCGCGTTCCCGCGGTAGGCCCGCTCGATCACCGGCGCCGGCCCGTAGCCGGTGGCGTAGGCCTCCCGGAACGCGATCTGCGCGGCCGGCTTGGAGGCCAGGTCCTCGTCGGCGGTGGGCGCCGCCGCTACATGTGGCGGATCCACCGGCGACGGCTTGATCGGGCTGCGGCGCACCCAGCCCGGGAACAGCACGATGTCGTGCGGATTGACGAAGCTGGCCACCAAGAGGAACGGGCGCTGCGCGGCGGGCTCGCCGGCGCGACGCCGGGCGTACCGGTCGATCAGCCACGTCACGACGCGGTCGGCGACCAACGGGTCGCGGCGCAGACCGGCGTTGCCTGGCAGGGCTCCGTGCGGCTCCGGGCCGACCCAGCCCGAAAAGCCGAACGGCTCAAGCGGATCAGCGTCGAGATAGCGCCGAACCGCGTCATGGTCGACGGCGCCGTCCGCATCGTTGGTCGCGACGACGGCGCCCTCGGCCTCGTGCAGATCGGCATGCGAAATGTGCCACTTGCCGTCGTAGTGGGTGTCGTACCCCGCGGCGCGGAACCAGTTGCCCATGGTGGGCACCTCGCCTTGGCGCAGCCAGCGCATCCGCGAATCGTCGGGCATCTTGCCCAGCCCGTCGGTCTGGGTGACGCCATGCAGATCGGGGTAGTGACCGGTGAAAATCGTTGGGCGACTGGGCGCACACGCCAGCGAGCCGGTGTAATGGCGGGTGAAGCTGACCCCATGATCGTCGAACCACTTGCGGCCGTGCAGAGTTCGATCGCGCCACCCGCGCACTTCGGGTGACTCGTACGGCGGGACGGCGCGCTCCTCGTCGGTCATCAGGATGACGACGTCGGGCCGACTAGTCATGGGCCTTCTCCAATCGGTGCGCAAGACCGGCGAGCATGATGTCGGATTGTCGAATCTGAACACGGCACAGGCCCTGCTCGGCGAGCTTTCTCACAGCGCCAGAACCGATTTCGACGGTGCTGGTCAGTGTGACAAGCGTGCCGCCGGCGCTTGCCCGCAGACTCCAACGGTTGGCGAACCGGCGTATCCGCTTGGGCAAGCCGTCGACGTCGTAGGCAATCGCGCGCAACGGTTCGAACTCGGTGATCGTTTCCACCAGGGCGTTGCGGCCGATCTGCACGCGCCGCGTAGTGCCGACCTGCTCGGTGCCCTGAATGAGGATGCAGGAGTGGTCGACGTTGTCGGCCCAGGAACTGATCGAGCCGAAGTCGGCGAGTACATCCCAAACGGCCTGCGGGTCGGCCACGATGGTTCGGCTGCGGTCAATGTCGGCCACCGCATCACGGTACGCAATAAAGCGGGGCCGGACAGATTTCTGCGCAAACCGTAGGACCCGATGTTGAGCAGCCGTTACGGTTTCCCAGGGAACGCTGCCAACGAACGCTGCGGAGGGCTCATGACGACTTACAAGACTGTGGTGGTCGGCACCGATGGCTCGGAGTCGTCACTGCGCGCGGTCGAGCGCGCGGGCAAGATCGCGGCCGAATCCGACGCCAGGCTGATCATCGCGACGGGCTACCTGCCCGAGAAGGACGACCCCCGCGCGGCCGATGCGCTCGGGCAGGAGGCCTACAAGGTCACCGGTCGGGGGCCGGTGTACTCGCTGCTGCACGATGCCCACGACCGCGCGAAGGCGGCGGGAGCGACCAAGATCGAGGATCGGCCGGTCAAGGGCGCACCGGTTCATGCGCTGGTGAACCTCGCCGAGGAAGTGGGCGCCGATCTGCTGGTGGTCGGCAACGTCGGACTGGACACGGGAGCCGCGATCATCGGGCGGGTGTTCTCGATCCCAGGAGCTGTCGCCACGCGGGCCAAGATCGACGTCCTGATCGCTCACACCGCCGGCTGACCGCTCGTCGCTAGACGAGGGCTGACTGCATGGCCGCGTCGCCGTGACGGATGTTGCCTGCCGCGCGCTGCATCCCTTCGCCGTCGACAGTTAGGGACGCGGAGAAGCAGCCGGGAAGCCCGATGGTGTAGCTGCTAATAGCCTGCTGCAGAGACTGATTGACCGCTGCCTCAGGACTCGGCAGGTGCTCGCGGAGATCCGCAACCGCGTCGGTAGCAGTCTGGCAGGCCACCCCCGTGGCTCGTATATCCCGCTGAGACGCAGCAGCGGCGATGTTATTTCGCGCGGTGACGAGAACGTCGATCGACTGCTGCGACTGATCGAGCCAGGCACGCATCGACATCGTCGGCCCAGTCGGAGGTGAGCTTTCGTCCGGTCGTTCGGTCGACCAGCTGCTGCAGGCGGCCATCGCCGACTTCAGCCGGAAGCGTTGCGGTTGAGACGTTTGGGATCACCGGCATCGGTGTATCCCCTCCGGACAGCGCCATGTCAGTCGCGTTGAACATTCCGAAGTTTATTGGCCCGCAATCTGCCCGGGCTCAATTCTGTTGAGAAGGGTTTTCATGTCGAATCGAAATACTGTTGTCCGCTCTATGCATGATCTCGGTGCCGCTGCCTGGTTTGGCGGCGCACTCATGGGTGCGATCGGCGTCAATGGCGCCGCAGCTTCCGTGCGCGACTCCAAGGATCGCGCCCGGGTCGCCTCGGTCGGCTGGGCCAAATGGAGCCCGGTCAACGCCGCGGCGATAGCCGCCCATCTAATTGGCGGCGGCGCGATCTTGTACTCGAACCGCAGGCGCGCCAAGCACCAGGCCGGCGTCACGGCGAACACGGTCACAAAGATCCTCGCCACCGGTGCCGCTTTGGGCGCTACCGCATACAGCGGGGCGCTCGGCGCAAAGACCGCCGAGGGTGACGGCCACGCCGCTCACGGTGCAACCGAACCGTCCTCGGAGACGCCTGACGATGTCGCGAGTGCGCAGCGTCAGCTCAAGTACCTGCAGTGGGTGCTTCCCGTTCTGACCGGCACCGTCGTCGTGCTAGGCGCACAGCAGGGTGAGCAACAACGGCCGCGGGAGATCCTGACCGGGCTAGGTAGCAAACTGGCTGGGCGGACACGCTCGAAGGTACCTTCGCTCTCAGCTGCTTGATCTTGGCCGCTGCAGCAGAGTCTCATCGAACGAGGTTCTGCTGCAGTCGGTAGCTCAGTTGATTGGCTGTCTTTTTTCGTTTTCGCACCACGGGCGCTATCACCCGGTGCGCTGATATCGCATGCGACCACGATTCCAAAAAAGAGTGGCACCCAGGTGACGGTACGGGTGTGACAAATGGTGCGGGGCGCCCGGGGCAGCGGGTTGGACTAGAACGCGAGAACGCCGTCGGCAATGCTGGTATCCGTGACACGACATGAGATCACCGAACAAATCGTGCTCGCTCGGCTCCAGAAGGGCCTGACCTGGCAGGAGCTGGCCGACGCGGTCGACCGCCCGGTCATATGGACCACCGCAGCATTGCTGGGCCAGCATCCGATCCCGCCCGACATCGGCAAGGTGCTCGTCGACATACTCGGGCTCGACGAGTCGGCAATAGCAATCTTGGCCGCTGTGCCGTACCGCGGCGGCCTACCGACCGCTGTGCCCACCGACCCGACGATCTACCGCTTCTACGAAGCCCTGCAGGTCTACGGGCCGGCGCTCAAGGAACTCATCCACGAGAACTTCGGCGACGGCATCATGAGCGCCATCAACTTCAGCGTCGACATGCAGAAAAAGCCGCATCCGTCCGGCGACCGGGTCGTCGTCACGTTCGACGGGAAATTCCTTCCTTACGACTGGGTTTCGGCCCAGCCGTAAGGAATCTGTCAAGACCCAGGCGCCAAAGCTCCAACAGTCCTAGTGTCATTAAATGCGCGGTCCGTACTTCGAGGCCGATTGGCGACGCGAAGCCCTCCGGACCAACCTGTGGCTCGTCCCCGTGGTCGCAACCTTCGCCGTGGTTGTGCTTTTCGTCGTCACCTACAGCCTCGACCGCGCCGCCTACGACGGGTTGATCCAGTTCCCGCCCTGGGTGATCAGCGGCACCGCCGATGTCGCGCGCGTCCTGCTTGCCACTGTCGCGGCGGCGATCATCACCGTGGTCGGCATCGTCTTCTCGATCACCATCGTGGCGTTGACGCTGGCCTCGACGCAGTTCGGTCCGCGGATGCTGCGCAACTTCGTGCGTGACCCCGGGACCCAGATGTCTCTCGGCACATTCGTGGCGAGCTTCTGCTACGCGATTATTGCGCTCGTCTCGGTCGGCGGTGGGCCGCACGGCGACTTCGTGCCGCATCTGTCGATCACCGTCACCCTGCTCTTCACGCTGTTCGACGTGGCGGTGCTGATCTATTTCCTCAATCACATCGCGACGATGATTCAGCTTCCCGTGGTGATCGCCAACATTGCCACGACGCTGGTCAGCGAGGTCACCGCGATGGAAAGCGCTGACGGGTGGCCCGCGGCCCGCGGCCCGTCCCACGACGAGCTTTTGCAGCGACTGGCAGAGGACGGCGCCCCGATCCGCACACCGCGCAGCGGTTACCTCCAAGTCATCCGCCACGACATCCTGGTGAAAATCGCCGCGAAGGCCGACGCGGTCGTTCAGTTACCCTACCGCCCAGGGCATTTCATGGTCGCCGGCCAGGTGATCGCGAGAGTGTGGCCACCGGGTGCCGCTGAATCTGTGGCGGAGCGCTTGGCACTGGGCCACGTCGCGGGCGCGTATCGCACACTTCCGCAAGATGTCTCGTTCGGCCTCGACCAACTGGTCGAGATTGCGCTGCGAGCATTGTCCCCGGCGGTCAACGACACCTTCACCGGCATGACCTGCGTCGACTGGATCGCCGACTGTCTATGCCGGATCGCCCCGCTCTGGCATCCGCAGCGGGTCCGGCGCGACGACGACGGCAACATCCGCGTCATCGCGTTCCAGCCCGACTTCGACCGACTGGTCGAGCGCAGCTTCGACACCATCCGCCAGGCGTCAATTGGCATGCCGGCCCTGATGATTCGGCAGCTCGACGCGATCACCAAGGTCATCGAACAAGTCCCCGACAGGAAACGGCGCACCCCGCTCATCCGGCAAGCCGAGGCGATCCAGCGCTCGAACCTCGCCACGGTCGCCGACCCGGCGGACCGCGAGGACGTGAGCCAGCGCTACGAGGCGGTCATGGCGCTGATCGCCCCAACGGCTACCGTTGGGACGTGACCACCGATCCCACCGGCCTCAAGGCGGATCTCGTCCTCTCCGGCGGCGGCGTCAAGGGCATCGGCTTGGCCGGCGCAGCCGTCGCGCTGCTGGAAGCCGGATACGCGATCCAGCGGGTCTCGGGCACCTCGGCCGGCTCGGTCGTCGGCGCGATCCTGGCGGCCGGCGCCGACGAACTGACCCCCGAGCAGGTCGAGCAGCTCACCATGACGCTGCCGTACAAGAAATTCCTCGATCCGACGCGCGTCACCGGCATCCCGCTGCTCGGACCCGCCTGGGGTGTGCTCAGCGAAACCGGTATCTACAAAGGCGATTACGCGCACGAGTGGATCCGCTCCGAGCTGGCCAACCTGGGCGTGCGCACCTTCGGCGATTTGGCCATCAAGAACGACAACGTCCCACCCGAGCAGCGCTACCGGTTGGTGGTCACCGCGTCCGACGTGACCAGCGGGCAACTGGTCCGGCTGCCGTGGGACTACCGCAGGATCTACGGTCTCGACCCCGACGAGCAACTGGTCGCCGACGCGGTTCGCTCCTCGATGTCGATTCCGTTCTTCTTCAAGACCACCAAGCTGACCAGTGCTGAAGGCCTGAGTTCCACACTGGTCGATGGCGGCATGCTGTCGAATTTCCCGATCGACTCGTTCGACCGCCGCGACGGCAAGCTGCCGCGCTGGCCCACCTTTGGCGTCACGCTGTTACCCAACCTTCCGCAGGGCAACGACAAGGTGATCCCTGCTCTGGCGCCGGTGAATTGGCTCTTCGGCGGCCCGCCCCTGATCGAAGCGCTGATCACCACAATGATCGTCGGCCGAGACCAGGCCTACCTGAACCAGCCCTGGGTCAGCTCGCGGGCGATCCGCGTCGACTCCTCAAAGGTCGGCTTCCTCGACTTCAACATCGGCGACAAGCAGAAGAAGGAGCTCTACCAAAGCGGCTACCAAGCGGCGCAAGAATTTCTGTCCGATTGGAACTGGGACGAGTACGTCGAGCGGTTCCGCCGGCCGGCGAGCTAGGTAGCTAAACCTCGAATTCGGCTGCCATGTTGTCGATTCCGGCGCGAATGCCTGCCAGGGCTTCGGCCCGGGTCCGCAGCTTCGTGCCGACATGGGCGTGCCGCTTCAAAGTCGCGAATTCGCGCGCGGCTTCCTCGGCCCGGCTGAGCACCATGTCGGGCAACACGATCTCGTCGACCCAGCCGGAGGCCACCGCGGTCTCACCGAAGAACGTCTTCGCCAATGTGGCCGATTGCTGATACGCCGACCGCGTCAATCGAAGCTTCATCACTTCCAGTGCCGAATACGGGATCGTCATGCCGATGGCGACCTCGTTGGCCTGAATGTTGTACGCGGGGGCCGCAATTCGATGGTCGCCGCTGGCGAGCAAGAATGCACCCATCGCGATGGCGTGTCCGGTGCAGGCCATCACCACCGGCTTGGGATACGACAGCAGCCGGTGCGACAGCTCGAAGCCACCCTTGAGCATGTCGACCGCGGGCTGGACGTCACCGGAGGTCAGGACCTTGAGGTCGAACCCGGCGCTGAAAACCTTGTGGTTTCCCGCGATCACGACGGCGCCGACGTCGTCGCGGTCGGCGTGGTCGAGCGCGTCCTGCAGCGCCTGCTGCATGGTCGGCCCGAGAACGTTGACCTTGCCGTCGTCCATGGTGATGAACGCGATGGACTCCTCGAGGCGGTAACTAACCGGGCCGTCGCTCATCGCCGCTAGACCCGTTCGCCCCGGTGCTTGCCGAGTTCCTCTTCGGCGTTACCCCAGCGCAGGCTGACGTCGGTCGGGGGCGCCTCGATCTGCCGGGTGCGCCAGCGGTCCTTGGTCTCGTCCACGGCGCGGTTGATCCGTTCGATCTCGGCGCGAAACACATCCACCCGGGTTTCCTTGGTGGCGTAGTGGAAGTAGGTCAGCAGGCTGCGTAGCAGCTCCAGCTTCTGCTTTTCCCGCTTGGCCAGGTCGTGATTGGTCATCAACTCGATCCGCTGCACCGGTGGCAATGACGCCCAGTCGAGCACCACCTTGGTCTCCAGCGCTCGCCGGCGGCGCTGCCAAAACTTCCAGCCACGTGGAATCTCGATCCGGTCGTAGTAGGTCACGGTGCCGGGGAAGCGTGACTCGATGCCCGCGCCGAGCTCGGTGCGGTCGAGCGCCGAATCCCACACCGTGCGCCATTCCTGTCCGGGGGCCAGCACCGGCAAGTGGCGGGGGAGTTGCAGTTCGATGACGTCGGCATAGCCGTCGGTGGCGTTTTCGTATTCGGCAACGGTCGGTGGTTGCGGAAACGTGAACGAGACGTCGTAGGCGGAGGTTTTTCCGAAATTCCGGACGACTAGTTCGATCACGTGCCAGTCGGCGGCGTGTGGCTCCATGAACATGCCGACGTGCGGGCGGGATTCTTCGGACGCCTGTCGACGATTGCGGCGGATTTGCGCATTGGCGAAGATGAGGCCGGCAACTCCGAGTGCGAGTAAAGCCCAAACGGCCCACGCCAACCAGGTCGTCGACCCGGCGCCCGCCACCTCATGCCATCGATCGCGGATCCAATCCATCGAAGATCCCATCGCTTTCGCCTAAATCACGCGCTTGGTCGCGTGAAATTCCGCTGTAGTCCCCCTGGCCACACGGTTATCCGCCCATCAGCGTTCGCCACTGTTCCAGATTAGCGACGCGGTAAACGTAATTTGAACGCTTGACCTCCGACAACGAGGCGCTTGGTTCGGCCGAATACCAGTGTCCGGGAAATACTGTCGGATCACCCGATAACTGTGCAAGTTTTTGCAGGCTGCGAAATATCTCGTCGGAATCCCCGCCGGGAAAATCAGTGCGACCGCAACCCTCGAGGAAAAGGGTGTCGCCGGCGATCAACCGGTCGTCGAGCAGGAAGCATTGGCTGCCCGGCGTGTGGCCCGGGGTGTGCAGCAGTTCGATCTCGATATCGCCGATGCCGACCTTGTCGCCGTGCTCGTGCGTGGTGAGATCGCTCATCGGAATCCCGGTGATGCGCGAAACGAACAGTGCCTCTTGCGAATTGACGTGAACCGGGACGCTGATCCGCTCGAGCAGCTCGGCCAGACCCTTCAACTCGAAGCCCATCATCTCCCCGCCGACGTGGTCGGGGTGGTGGTGGGTGACGAGTACGCCGGACAGGTGCATGCCGTCGGCTTCCAGCGTGTCGACCAGGTCGCCGGCCGCGTAGGCGGGGTCGACCACGACGCAGTCGCCGGTCTGCCGGTCGCCGATCAGATAGGCGAAGTTACGCATCTGCTCGGCGATGCCGTCGCCCTGGGCGAAATCGCGGCCGGAGAGCAGTTGGCGAAAGTACAACCGGTCTTGCTGGTCAGTGTCGGGCATTCGAACAGCCTAAGCGGGCTCGCGGCGCGGGGTGAACCTCACCGTTTTGGTGCCCTTGCGGCGCAGGCTGTACCCTTTTTTAGGCCCGACGCATGACCTACCGGTCGCTATCGGGTGCGGCCCCCTTAGCTCAGTCGGTAGAGCGTTTCCATGGTAAGGAAAAGGTCAACGGTTCGATTCCGTTAGGGGGCTCGGCGGACGCCGAGCAGGTTAGGCGGCCCAGAACGAAGGCAGTGCAGCTCCGAGGCGGTGTAGCTCAGTCGGTTAGAGCGAACGACTCATAATCGTTAGGTCGCCGGTTCGAGTCCGGCCATCGCTACAAGAACAACAACGAACGAGAACCCGAAAAGAGAACCGACGTGGCCTCAAGTACTGACGTACGGCCCAAGATCACTTTGGCCTGCGAGGTGTGCAAGCACCGCAACTACATCACCAAGAAGAACCGCCGCAACGACCCCGACCGGTTGGAGCTCAAGAAGTTCTGCCCCAACTGCGGCGAGCACCGGGCGCACCGCGAAACCCGCTGACAACACACCCGTCAGCTATCTACACAGATGCACTAGGTACATTCAAAAGCCATGTCGCTGGGCAAGAACGCCATCGGTAAGCGGTTCCGCTATCCCGACTATTACCTCGTCGAGCGGGAAAAGATTCGCGAGTACGCCGTCGCTGTCAAAAATGACGACGCGCCGTTCTTCGAGGACCACGCCGCCGCTGAACTAGGCTATGACGGGTTGGTGGCACCACTGACCTTCATCTCGGTGTTCGGCTACAAGGCCGTGGCAGCGTTCTTCGAGTGGGCAAACATCGCCACTCACGATGCCCAGGTCGTCCAGGTCGATCAGTCGCTTTCATTTTTCGCCCCCATCAAGGTGGGGGACCGCTTGTACTGCGATGTTGAGATCGAGTCGGTACGTCGAGCCCACGGCACCGACATCGTCATGACCAAACAGACCATCACCAACGGCGCAGGTGAGGTTATTCAGGAGACCTACACGACCTTGGCGGGTCGTGCAGGTGAAGACGGAGAAGAGGGTTTCCGAGATGCCACTGCGTGAGTTCGATTCGGTGACGGTGGGCGATCAACTTCCCGAGAAGATCTACCCGCTGACCCGTCAGGATTTGGTGAACTATGCGGGTGTCTCCGGCGACCTGAACCCCATCCACTGGGACGACGAGATCGCCAAGGTGGTCGGGCTCGACACCGCGATCGCGCACGGCATGCTGACCATGGGTCTGGGCGGCGGCTTCGTCACCTCATGGGTCGGCGACCCCGGGGCAGTCACGGAGTACAACGTGCGGTTCACCGCGGTTGTCCCCGTCCCCAACGACGGCAAGGGTGCCGAGATCGTCATCAGCGGCAGGGTCAAGTCGGTCGATCCCGACAGCAAATCGGTGACGATCGCGCTGACCGCGACCACCGATGGCAAGAAGATCTTCGGTCGCGCGATCGCGTCGGCCAAGTTGGCGTAGCTGTGGCGATCAACTCCGATATCCGCGGGATGGTGTGGGTCTACGAGGACAGCTACGTTGTGGGCCGGGAGAAGGTCCGCGAATTCACCAGGTCGGTCAAGGCCAACGATCCGGCCAGCCTGGACGAAACGGCGGCAGCCGAACTCGGATACGACGACCTGGTCGCGCCGTTGACGTTCGTCACCATCCTCGGGAAGTTGGTGCAGGCTGACTTCATGCGCAAGGTCGACACCGGCTACGAGACGCTGCAAATGGTCCAGGTCGACCAGCGATTCGTCTTTCACAAGCCGATCCTGGCCGGTGACGTGCTGCACGCCCGAATGGAAGTCGACTCGGTTGTCGAGCGATTCGGTGCCGACATCGTCGTCACCAGAAACACTCTGACCAATGACGCCGGCGAACTCGTCATGGAGTCCTACACCACGATGATGGGCCACGAGGGCGACAACTCGATCAACCTCAGATGGGACAAGGAGACCGGCCAGGTCGTCAGGACGGCATGATTAGTACCTGACACTTGCTCCGATGTACACTCGGACCTCGGGGTTTTCCCATTACCAGCGTGTTTTCCTTCAGTGGAGAGCGCGCGCGTCGTGGAGAGCCCCGACACGCGCAGGTTGGCCTGCCAACCAGCGATAGGGGCGTAGCTCAATTGGCAGAGCAGCGGTCTCCAAAACCGCAGGTTGCAGGTTCAAGTCCTGTCGCCCCTGCAATGGTGGACACTGGAAGGTGAACACCACGCACACGATTGAACGAAGGAGTATGCGGTGAGCGACGAACGTGTCGATGCCGACGCCGCAGCCGACGGCGGCGAACCCGGCGACTCGCAAGGCGGTCGTACCGCCGTGGTGACGCCGCAGCGGCCCACCGGCAAGCGGTCCCGTCAGCGGCCCGAAACATCCGGCGCCGTCGAACTCACCGACAGCGACTCCGACGACGCCCCCAAGAAAGCCAAGAAGCCGAAGAAAGCCAAGTCTCCCGGCGATCAGTCCAGCAACCCATTCGTCTTCGTCCTCACCTACCTCAAGCAGGTTGTCGCCGAGCTGCGCAAGGTCATCTGGCCCAACCGCAAGCAGATGGGCTCCTACACCTCCGTGGTGTTGGCGTTCCTGGTGTTCATGGTGACGTTGATCGGCCTGGTGGATCTGGGCTTGGCCAAGCTAGTGCTGCTGGTGTTCGGCTGAGACGTGATGAGAGGACAGAACAAGTGACTTCGTTCGAGGGCCAGACGCCCTCTGAAGTGTCCGACGCGCGCATCGCGGCCGCGGATCCGACGACCACGATTGCGAGCAGGACCGCCGAGTCGTTGGATCAGTCGACGGCCGAAGCGGTTTCAGAGGCGGGCCAGGCTCCCGACGCGGCTGACGACGCCGCCGAAGCGACCGCAGCGCCCGAGGAGCCGGTTGAGGACGAAGATGTCGACCCGGCCGTCGCGCTGAAGGCCGACCTGCGCGCCAAGCCCGGCGACTGGTACGTCATCCACTCCTATGCGGGATACGAGAACAAGGTGAAAGCCAACCTCGAGACCCGGGTGCAGAACCTGGATGTCGGCGACTACATCTTCCAGGTGGAAGTGCCCACCGAAGAGGTCACCGAGATCAAGAACGGTCAGCGCAAGCAGGTCAACCGCAAGGTGCTGCCCGGCTACATCCTGGTGCGGATGGATTTGACCGACGACTCGTGGTCGGCGGTGCGCAACACCCCAGGCGTCACCGGGTTCGTCGGCGCCACGTCGCGTCCGTCGGCGCTGCGGCTCGACGACGTGGTCAAGTTCCTGCTTCCGCAGGGTGCCGCCAAGAAGCCCGCCAAGGGTGCCTCGAGCACCTCGGCCGCGGTCGGCGAAGGCGGTCTGGAACGTCCCGTGGTCGAGGTGGACTACGAGGTCGGCGAGTCGGTCACCGTCATGGACGGGCCGTTCGCCACGCTGCCGGCGACGATCAACGAGGTCAACGCCGAACAACAGAAGCTCAAGGTGCTGGTGTCCATCTTCGGCCGCGAAACACCTGTGGAACTGGGCTTCACCCAGGTCTCAAAGATTTAGAACCGCTCGGCGACGATGCGGGTGGTCCCGCTGAGGAGTCCGGCAACTAGGAAGGAACACCAACACTCATGGCCCCGAAGAAGAAGGTCGCCGGGCTGATCAAGCTGCAGATCAAGGCCGGCGAGGCCAACCCGGCTCCGCCCGTCGGTCCGGCACTAGGCCAGCACGGCGTCAACATCATGGAATTCTGCAAGGCGTACAACGCGGCGACGGACAGCCAGCGCGGCAACGTCGTCCCGGTGGAGATCACCGTGTACGAGGACCGCAGCTTCACCTTCGCGCTGAAGACGCCGCCGGCCGCCCGCCTGCTGCTCAAGGCCGCCAAGGTGGCCAAGGGCTCGCCCGAGCCGCACAAGGAGAAGGTCGCCAAGGTCACCTGGGACCAGGTCCGCGAGATCGCCGAGACGAAGAAGGCCGATCTCAACGCCAACGACATCGACGCAGCCGCCAAGATCATCGCCGGGACCGCCCGGTCGATGGGGATCACTGTCGTCTAAGGACGGTTTCCCATCGGACGACGATGCGGGTGGTCCCGTTGAGGAGTCCGACAAATGTAGTGCCCGTGGGAGGGCCAGCTTCGGCCCGCCGACCACAACCCGACACTGAAGATTGGTTGAACGAATGAGCAAGAACAGCAAGGCATATCGCGCCGCGGCCGAGAAGATCGACCACGACAACCTCTACTCTCCGCTCGAGGCCACCAAGTTGGCCAAGGAGACGTCGTCGACCAAGCAGGACGCGACCGTCGAGGTCGCCATCCGGCTCGGCGTGGACCCGCGCAAGGCCGACCAGATGGTCCGCGGCACGGTCAACCTCCCGCACGGCACCGGTAAGACAGCGCGCGTCGCGGTCTTCGCCGTCGGCGAAAAGGCCGAAGAGGCGACCGCCGCCGGCGCCGATGTGGTTGGCAGCGACGACCTGATCGAAAAGATTCAGGGCGGCTTCCTTGACTTCGACGCGGCGATCGCGACCCCCGACCAGATGGCCAAGGTCGGCCGGATCGCCCGCATCCTCGGCCCGCGTGGCCTGATGCCGAACCCCAAGACCGGCACCGTCACCCCGGACATCACCAAGGCTGTTTCGGAGATCAAAGGCGGAAAGATCAACTTCCGCGTCGACAAACAGGCCAACCTGCACTTCGTCATCGGCAAGGCGTCCTTCGACTCCAAGCAGCTGGTGGAGAACTACGGCGCGGCGCTCGACGAGGTGCTGCGGCACAAGCCGTCATCGTCCAAGGGGCGCTACCTGAAGAAGATCACGGTCTCCACGACCACCGGCCCGGGCATCCCGGTCGACCCGGCGGTCACCCGCAACTTCTCCGACGCGTAAGTGCCTGGTGCTGTCCACCGGCGGTTGGTAGCGGTCAACAGAACTGTTATCTCTTAGAATCTCCTCATGCTTGGTGCTTGGGAAAGCGACGGCAGTCGGCTGAGCCGGCCGGAGTTGACTGACTACCTGGACGCGGACGGCGAGATCGTCCTGCCAGGAGGGGTCAACTTGGTGACCTTTCTGGACCGCCACATCGATGACATCGGTGCTGCCGTCGCGTATCGCTTCCTCGATTACGCCCACGACGCCAACGGCACGATGATCGAGCTGACCTGGGGCGAGCTGGGTACCCGGCTGCGGGCCATCGGTGCTCGGCTGCAGCAGATCACCACCAAGGGCGATCGGGTGGCGATCCTGGCGCCGCAGGGCATCGACTACATCGTCGGCTTCTTTGCCGCGATCAAGGCCGGCGACATCGCCGTGCCGTTGTTTGCGCCGGAGTTTCCGGGGCACGCCGAGCGCCTCGACGCGGTCCTGGGCGACGCCAAGCCGTCGGTGGTATTGACCACCTCCGGCGCGGCCGCGGCAGTGGTGGAGTTTGTCCGCACGCTGCCGCGCGAGAGCAGACCGCGGGTGATCGCGATCGACGAGGTTCCCGACTCGGTGGGCGCCACCTTCGCTCCGGTTCACCTGGATACCGACGACATCGCCTACCTGCAGTACACCTCGGGGTCCACCCGGTCTCCGGTTGGTGTGGAGATCACCCACCGCGCCATCGGCACCAACGTGCTGCAGATGGTGATCTCGACCGGAATCGACTGGGACATCCGCAGCGTCAGCTGGCTCCCGCTGTACCACGACATGGGCCTGCTGATGATCGTCTGCGTCGCGGTATTCGGAACGCAGGTCACGCTCATGTCGCCGGTCTCGTTCGTCCGCAGGCCGCAGCGCTGGATCCGACAACTGGCCGCCGAATCCCAGCACGGCCCGACCTTCGCGGCGGCCCCGAACTTCGCGTTCGAGCTGGCCGTGGACCGCGGGCGTCCCGACGCCGGCGAAGAGCTCGACCTGACCAACGTGGTGTCGCTGATCAACGGCTCCGAGCCGGTGCGGATCGCCTCGATCGAGAAGTTCAACACGGCGTTCGCCCCGTACGGGCTGCCGAACACGTCGATCAAGCCGTCCTACGGAATGGCCGAGGCGACGCTGTTCGTCTCGACCATCGACCTCTCCGCCGCGGCGACCGTGGTGTACCTGGACCGGGAACAGTTGGGCGCGGGGCGCGCTGTTCAGGTCCCGCGCGACACCCCGAACGCCGTCTCGCAGGTGTCCTGCGGCCGGATCGCCCGCAGCCAGTGGGGTGTCATCGTCGACGGCGATGCCGAGGCGGAACTCGCCGACGGGGAGGTCGGCGAAATCTGGTTGCACGGCAACAACATCGGCCAAGGCTATTGGGGACGCCCCGAGGAAACCGAGCGGGTGTTCGGCAACAAGCTGCAATGCCGACTGCCGGTCGGCAGCCATGCCGACGGAACCCCGAGCGATGCCACCTGGCTGCGGACCGGTGATCTCGGCGTCTACCTCGACGGGGAGCTCTACATCACCGGGCGGATCAAAGATCTGATCATCGTCGACGGCCGCAACCATTACCCGCAGGACGTCGAGGCCACCACGGCCGAGGCATCGCCGAAAGTCCGATCGGGTTATGTCGCAGCGTTTTCGGTGCCGGCCAACGAGGTACCGGGCGCCGCTGCCGATGAGGTCGGCGAACGCGTCGTGATCGCCGCCGAACGGGCGCCAGGGGCCGGCCGGGGCGACCTGCAGCCGGTGATCGATGACATCCGCGCGGCGGTATCCCGACGCCACAGCCTGCCGCTGGCCGATGTGCTGCTGGTCGCGGCGGGCGTCATCCCGCGGACCACCAGCGGCAAGCTCGCGCGTCAGGCGGCCCGGGCGCTGTATCTCAAGGGAGACTTGGGCGCCCGCAACCACTCTTGATGGCTCATCCACCGCACTCCACGATCCGGCGGCGCAGATAGTCGCGACCCGGGTCGGAACCGTTGGACATCAACGCTTCTCGGTACCAGGTGAGGGCATCGTCTCGCCGTCCCGCCCGGCGTAGCAGGTCGGCGCGTACCGACGCGACGAGGTTGGATCGTGCCAGCCTCGGGTCGTGTGCAACCTGCTCCAGTGCCGCCAGCCCGGCGTCCGGGCCGTCGCGGAAACCTACCGCCAGGGCCCGGTTCGCCCGCACCACCGGAGAATCCGTCATCGCCGCCAGCTTGTCGTAGGCCGCGCAAATCGTGCGCCAGTCGGTCTGCTCCCATGACGGCGCGGTCGCATGCAGCGCGGCGATCACCGCCTGCGGCAGGTAAGGC
This sequence comes from Mycobacterium sp., assembly GCF_965277065.1. Taxonomy (GTDB): domain Bacteria; phylum Actinomycetota; class Actinomycetes; order Mycobacteriales; family Mycobacteriaceae; genus Mycobacterium. The sequence goes on along the minus strand of NZ_CBDIBT010000019.1, from coordinate 881,444 downwards.
CCGGTCGACCCGTGGGCCAGCCGCAGCCGGTCCAGGCCGCGCGCGATCCTGCCGCGGTCCCACCGGCTACGGTCCTGCTCCTCGAGTGGGACCAATGCGCCGTCGGCGTCGACACGGGTGGCTCGTCGCGAATCATGCAGCAGCACAAGCGCTGCCAGCGCGTGGGCTTCGAGCTCGCGGGGCATCAGCGCGCACAGCTCGGTCGCCAGCCGGACGCCCTCGTCGCACAACTCGTCGCGGATGGCCGACGGCCCGGCGGTCGACCAGTAGCCCTCGGTGAACACCGAGTAGATGCAGCTGAGCACATGTGTCGTGCGCTGCGGAAGCAGCTCGGCGGGCGGCACCCGCAGCGGGATGTTCGCGTGCCGGACCTTGGCTTTGGCCCGGGTAATGCGCTGCCCGACAGCCGCTTCCGTCTGCAGTAGCGCGCGGGCTATCTCGGCGACGGTCAGCCCGGACACCAGCCGCAACGTCAGCGCCAACTGAGACAACCGGTCGAGCGCCGGATGCGCGCAGGTGAACATCATCCGCAACTCGTCGTCGCGGACCGGGTGAACGTCCACATCGGTTCGGCGCTGCATCTGCTCCACATACCCTTCCAAAGCAGCTGACTCCTTCCTCGGGCGTACCGACTCGCGACGCAACCGGTCGCGGGCGCGGTTTCGCGCCACGGTGAGCACCCATGCACCGGGGTTGTCCGGTATGCCGTCGTGCGGCCACGCCCGCAGTGCCTCGGCGAAGGCCTCCTGGACGGCGTCCTCGGCGACGGTCAGATCACCCGACCACCGGGCCAGCGCGGCCACTGCCGGACCCCACTCCCGCCGAAAAACGCCGTCCAGGTTGACCATTCGTGGGCTAAATGGCCGACACCTTGGCCAGCTGCCGCACCTCCACACCAGAAGCGGGAATCATCGACGCCAGCTTCACCGCCTCGTCGCGATCGGCGGCGGTCAGCAGATAGAACCCGGTCGCAATCTCGGCGCTTTCGGCGAACGGACCGTCGGTGAGCAACACCTCGCCGTCGCGGACGCGCACCGTCGTTGCCGTCGCCGGTTCGTGCAATGCCGCCCCCGAGACGATGTGATCGCGTGCTGCGGCGGCGAATTCGGCATGCCGGTCCGACTCGGCCTGCCACTCCGGTGTCCCCGGGGTGTTGACGTTCGCGGGCGGCTCCAGCAGCAGAGCCAGCCACTGGGCGTCCGAGCGTGACCACTCGGCATCGATGGTGTGAAAAACCGGCCGAATTTCGATGGCGCCGTGGCGGGCGGCCGGGATACCCCGAGCCAGTTCCAGTGCATCGTCGAGGTTTTCCGCCTCGAACACGTAATAGCCGCCGGCGACTTCGGCGCCCTCGGCGAACGGGCCGTCGGTGATCGTCGGCGCGTCCGGACCGCCGTCGATACGCACAGCGGTTGCCGCGGGCAACAGCGCGTCACCGGAGCGGATCGAGGGGAGAACCTTGGCGTGGAAACTCTCGTAGGCCGCCATCTCGGCGGCGCGCTCGTCAGGCGTGAGATCGCGCTCTGGGCTGATAAGCAAAGCGAGGTACTGCATCGTCGTCACCTCCGGTAGTGAGCAGAACCCGGTGTTCCACTCTCTACCCGTTCGACGAACGGCGCGGCCGGAATCCGACAGCGCCGCAGAAAAATTCTGGGTGAAGCGGCCGAGTGGCTAGTTATGACACGCATTTCGGGCTATGGCGTGTCATAACTAGCCACTCGACGGCAAAAACTAGGCGGCGGCGCCCGGCTTCAGGTAGGTGACCAGGCTGACGTCGATGACCTCGTCGGCGAAGTAGTGCTGGCAGCCGCGCAGGTACCTCATGTACCGGTCGTAAACCTCTTCGGACTGGATCTCGATGGCCTTGTCCTTGTTGGCCTCGAGCGCGTCACCCCAGATCGTCAGCGTCTTGATGTAGCTCTCCCGCAGCGAAAGCGGTTCGGGCACAACAAAACCCGCCTTCTCGCCGTGCTCGACCATCATGCCGGTGGACGGCAGCCGACCGCCGGGGAAGATCTCGGTGAGGATGAACTTGATGAACCGCGCCGTCTCGAAAGTGATTTTCTTGCCGCGAGCGTTCAGGTCGTACGGGTGATAGGCCACGCTGCTCTGCACGGTCATCCGCCCGTCTTCGGGCATGATGCTGAACGCGTTCTTGAAGTAGCGGTCGTAGTTCTCGAAGCCGAAGTGCTCGAACGCCTCGATGGACACGATCCGGTCGACGGGATCGCTGAAGTCCTCCCAGCCGCGCAGCAGGACCTTGCGTGTGCGGTCGGTGTCCAGATCGTCCAAGACCTGCTGAGCGCGGGCGTGCTGGTTGTTGGACAACGTCAGACCGATCACGTTGACGTCGTACTTCTCCACGGCTCGCTTCATCGTGGTGCCCCACCCGCAGCCGATGTCCAGCAGCGTCATGCCCGGCTTGAGGTCCAGCTTGTCGAGGTTCAGATCGACCTTGGCGATCTGGGCTTCCTCCAGCGACTGGTCGTCACGGGTGAAGTAGGCGCTGCTGTAGGTCCGGGTCGGGTCCTGGAACAGCCCGAAGAAGTCGTCGGACAGGTCGTAGTGCGCCTGGATGTCCTCAGGACGCGTCCGCTTGTCAAACGGATCGACTGGATTTTCAGTCATCGGCGTTCTTTAACCCTTTCCTACTGCCTGGGAAATAACCGCACCCAGGTCGCGAGAGCACAGTACCCCGGCGTTACCGTCCGCCATCGCAATAACGTCGCTGTTCATTGTGCGTGTGGTGATTACTTCTCCAGGGTGAACTGGTTGACGTCGATATAACCGACCCGAAATCCCTTAGCGCACCCGGTCAGATAGTGCATGTAGCGGTCGTACATTTCCTGCGACTGGATTTCGATGGCCTCGTCCTTGTGGGCCTCCAGCGCAGCGGACCAGCAGTCCAGCGTCCTCGCGTAATGCGGCTGCAGTGACTGCCGGCGGGTCAGCGTAAAGCCGCCCTTCGAGGAGCGGTCGTCCACCATCTCGATCGACGGCAACCGGCCGCCGGGGAAGATCTCGTCGACGATGAACTTCATGAATCTGGCCAGCTCGAACGTCAACGGCATGCCGCGTTCGGTCATCTGCGCCGGGGTCAGGCCGGTGATCGTGTGCAGCAGCATCACGCCGTCGTCGGGCAGGGCCTCGTTGGCCATCGTGAAGAAGTCGTCGTACCGGTCGTGGCCGAAGTGCTCGAACGCGCCGATCGACACGATCCGGTCGACCGGCTCGTGGAATTCCTCCCAGCCGGCCAAGCGGACTTCCTTGGTGCGGGGGCTGTCCATGGCGTCCAGCGTCTTCTGGACGTGGCCGGCCTGGTTCTTCGACAGCGTTAGGCCGATGACGTTCACGTCGTACTTCTCGACGGCGCGGCGCATCGTGCTGCCCCAGCCGCAGCCGACGTCCAGCAGCGTCATCCCGGGTTGCAGGCCGAGCTTGCCCAGGGCCAGGTCGACCTTGGCCTGCTGCGCCTGCTCGAGCGTGTAGTCGTCTTTCTCGAAGTAGGCGCAGCTGTAGGTCTGGCTCGGGTCGAGGAAGAGCGCAAAGAACTCGTCGGACAGGTCGTAGTGTGCCTGTACGTCTTCGAAATGTGGCCTGAGCTTTTCGGCCATCGCACAACGCGCCTTTCTGGATATTTCGTGGCGTCGACCCGCACTGGGTGAACTGCCCGCCCCCCGGCGATCCTCGAGTCATGCTAGTCGATCGGCCTGGTCAGACCGAATCCGCGAAACTGCCGCTCAGGCCTCGGTAAACGTTGTGGTCAGCTCGCCGATGATGTCGTCCCACAGCTCTTCGGGCAGGTCGTGGCCCATGCCGTCGAACAACCGCAGGCGGGCGCCGGGGATCGTGCGGGCGACCACCTTGCCGCCGAACGGCCGCTGCAGTTTGTCCGCTTTGCCGTGCAGCACGACCGTCGGCGCGGTGATCTGCCGGTCGTAGCGGGCCAGGCTGCCGCTGGCGAGGATCGCGTCGAAGTGCCGGGCCGTTCCCCACGGGTAGTAGCAGCGCTCGTAGCCCTGGATGGCTTCCTCGCGCAGCCGCTGCTCGGGAGCCGGGTAGCGCGGGCTGCCGATGATCCGCCAGACCTTCACCGAATAGTCGGCGATCACGTCGATCGGCGAGTTGGGCGACGGGCCTCGCAGCACGGCGAGCAGGGCGCTCGGATGCGGCGGTGGCAGGAACGGCCGGTTGTTGCTGGAGAAGATCACCGCCAGCGAGCGGGTGCGCTGCGTGAACCGGGCCCCGAAGATCTGGGCGATCATGCCGCCCATCGACGCGCCGACGATGTGGGCGCGGTCGATCTCGAGGTGATCGAGTATCGCGGCGGCGTCGTCGGCCATGTCCTCGAGCCGGTAGTCCGCTGTGCCGGGAATGCCCACGAAGAACTTGAGCATGTTGAGCAGCATCGATCCGTCGTTGCTGCGTCGCTCGGTCTTACTGGACAGCCCGACGTCGCGGTTGTCGTACCGGATCACCCGCAGGCCTTGGGCAATCAGCTTCTCGCAGAACCCGTCGCGCCACAGCAGCAGCTGCGAACCCAGGCCCATGATCAGCAGGACGGCCGGGTCGCTCGGTTCCCCCATGTCCTCGTAGTAGATGTCCAAATCGCCGGAACGTGCTGTGCCGGTGCGGATTTGCATGCGCTAGACCTCTAAATCGGATTCGTTGTGCTCGCGGGCGACTTCGACCATGAAGTTGGCGAAGTATCCGGTGAGCTGCGGGTCGGACATCATCTGCCACGCCGGAGCCAGCAGCTTCATGTAGCGCTCGACGTAGAGGAACTGCTTGCCGATCAGCACCAGCTCACGTGGCAGCTTGACGTCGTAGGCGTCGGCCAGCGTGGACAGCTGCTTGCCGATGTCGGCGTAGGACAGCTCGCCCAGCGTCGACATGGTCAGCGGGGTGGCGAAGCGCTCCAGGTCCTTGGCGGCCTCGGCTTCCGGCCGCATGGTGCCGACGGCGCCCATCAACACGACGATTTTGCCGGCCGCGGCGTGGTCCTTCTTCACCAGCAGCGCGTGCACCAACTCGCGGAGCAGCCAGCGGGTCCGCGGATCGATGCGGCCCATGATGCCGAAATCGAAGAACACGATCCGGCCCTCGTCGTCGACGTAGAGGTTGCCGGCGTGCAGGTCGCCGTGGAACAGGCCGTGCCGCAGGCCGCCCTCGAACAGGCTGAACAGCAGCGCCTTGACCAGCGCGGTGCCGTCGAAGCCGGCCTTGCGGATGGCTGCGACGTCGTCGATGCGGATGCCCTGCACCCGTTCCATCGTCAGCACCCGCTCCGACGTCAGGTCCCAGTACACCTGGGGGACCCGGATGTTCTTGCCGAGCGGCGACGATTGCAGATGGGAGACCCAGGCCTCCATCGACTGCGCCTCGAGGCGGAAGCTCAGCTCCTCGGCCAAGTTGTCGGAGAAGTCCGCCACGACGTCCTGGGCGGACAGCCGGCGGCCCAGCTTGGCCACCTCGACGGCCTGCGCGAAACGCTTGAGGATCTGCAGGTCGGCGGCCACCCGGCGGCGGATACCCGGCCGCTGGATCTTGACGACGACTTCCTCGCCGCTGTGCAGGGTGGCGTAGTGCACCTGGGCGATCGACGCGGAGGCGAAGGGGTGCTCGTCGAAGCTGGCGAACAGGTCTGCCGGGTCGCCGCCGAGCTCCTCTTTGCAGAGCTTGTGCACCTGGTCCTTGTCGGCCGGCGGCACGCGGTCGAGCAAGCTGCGGAACTCCCGCGACAGCTGCTCACCGAAGGCGCCCGGGCTGGACGCGATGATCTGGCCGAACTTGACGTAGGTCGGGCCCAGGTCGGCGAAAGTCTGGGGGAGCTGCTTGATGACCTTTTGCTGCACCGAGCCTTTGCCCGGCAGCTTGGTCAGGATGCGGCCCGCGGTGCGGGTGAGCTGCCAACCGGTCACGCCGATGCGCGCCGCCTCGACCGGCAGCGGCACCCGGTCAAGCCTGGCAACCCCGCGGTGGTTGTTGGAACTCATTGCTGCAGTCTCTCAAATGGCCCAGGTCGGTACCGAATCACGCAGGTCAGAGGCTCGGCGGCGGGCCTCGAACCGTCACGTTCGGCGTGAGAAGTTCTCGGTCAACGTCTCCACGACCGGCCGCCACACCGGTTGGGGGAGGTCGTGGCCCATGCCGTCGATCACCACATAGCGGGCGCCGGGAATGGCTGCTGCGACGGCCCGGCCGTTGCCGGGCCGCAGCATCGGGTCCTCCGAGCCGTGCAACACCACCGTCGGCGCGGTGATCGTCTTGCTGAAGCCCAGCAGGCTGCCGGTGCCCAGCACCGCGTCGAACTGACGCAGCATGCCCGGCGGGTAGGTGGACCGCTCCGCGAGGTGCTGCACCCGACGGCGCAGCTCTGCTTCGGGCGGCAAGAAGTTCGGGCCGTTGAACACCGCGACGTTGCGGACCTCGAACGCGAGCTTCTCCTCCTCGGTCGCGTCGTCGGCCGGCGCGTTGAACGCCAGCCTGATCACCCGCCAGGCCGGCAGCCGGGAGAACGGCTTGCCGGTGGTGGACATCACGATGGCCAGCGAGGCGACCCGGTCCGGCTCGGTGGCGGCCAGGATCTGCGCGATCATCCCGCCCATCGACGCGCCGACGATGTGTGCCCGGCCGATAACGAGCTGGTCGAGCAGCGCGACCACGTCGTGCGTCATGTCGACCAGCGTGTAGGGCACCTGGCTGCCACGGCCGAACGCGTACCGGGCGACCCGCCGGTGCACCGAGCCCGCGGCGCGCTTGCCGTGCATCTTGGCCGACAGGCCGGTGTCGCGATGGTCGAAGCGGATCACCCGATATCCGGCGTCGACGAGTTGGGCGCAGAAGCCGTCCGGCCACATCGGCAGCTGGGCGCCCAGGCCCATGATCAACAGGACGGCCGGGCTTCCTGCGTCGCCGAGGTCTTCGTAATACAGCTCGACGACACCGTCGTCGGTGTCGCGACGCGCCAGGCCGCTACGAGTCTGCATCTTTGGCCCAGGGCTGGACCCAGCCCTCGATCGACCAGCCCTCCAGCCCGGCGAGCAGTTCGTACATGGTGGCGCCGTCGATGCTTTCGCGGATGATGTCGGCGTGGCCGGAGTGCCGGGTCAGCTCGTTGATCACGTGCAGGATCACCCAGCGCACCGACCAGTCTTTGATGCCCTTTGGGAACCACGGGATATCTTGTGGCACTGGCACTTTCGTGCCCAGATCGGCCGTCTCCGCCAGCCGAAGCGTTTCGGCGTTCTGTGCTGTGAACGCTTCGAGCAGGCCGTCCAGCGTCTCGTCGCCACGCATGACGTGCTGGTCGGCGAAATGCTTGGCGACCTCGTCGAACGAGCGCGGGTCTTTGGGCGGCGCATCCGGTGCGGCCGCGACCCGTGACATCCAGGTGCGCTGCATATCGGTGACGTGCTTGATCAGCCCGCCGATCGACAACTCACTGACCGTGGGTGTCTGTCGGGCCTGTTCGTCGGTGAGTCCGTAAGCCACCGCGAAGAACGCGCTCTGGTGGTAGGCGAGATACTCGCGCAGTGCGCTGCGTTCGTCGGCGATGGGCGAAGCGAGAGCAGGCATGGCCGAACCTTTCCGTTGCTTACGCCTAAGCCTGTCATCCGGCCGTAGGGTGCAGGAATGCAGGTCATTTCGGCGGAGTCGACGGAACTTTTCGTGGGCCCGGCGGATGCGCCGGTACAGCTGGTTCGGGTGACGTTGGACGGGGCCACCGAGCCGGTGCGGGTTCGCGTCGACGGCGACGGGCTCAGAGGTTCAGCGGTCGGCCGCGGGGTGGTCGAGGTGCCGGTGAGCGTCACCGACCCGGTCGCCGGGCAGCGCCGCGCCGCGCACGTCCAGGTCGCGTCGAGGTCGACGCCGTTGGACTTCGTGGTCGCCGAGCCCGGCTGGACGATGTTCATGATCAGCCACTTTCACTACGACCCGGTGTGGTGGAACACCCAGGGCGCCTACACCAGCCTCTGGACCGAGGACCCGCCCGGAAAAGCCCGTCAGACCAACGCTTTCGAGTTGGTCCACGCCCATTTAGAGATGGCCCGGCGCGAGCCCGAATACAAGTTCGTCCTTGCCGAAGTGGACTACCTCAAGCCCTATTGGGACACCCATCCCGAGGATCGCGCCGACCTTCGCCGGCTGATGCGCGACGGCCGGGTGGAGATCATGGGCGGCACCTACAACGAGCCGAACACCAATCTCACCAGCCCCGAGACGACGATCCGAAACTTTGTGCACGGCATCGGCTTTCAGCGTGACGTGCTCGGCGGCGACCCGGAAACCGCGTGGCAGCTCGACGTGTTCGGCCACGATCCGCAGTTTCCCGGGATGGCCGCCGACGCCGGGCTGACCTCGAGTTCGTGGGCCCGCGGGCCGCACCACCAGTGGGGTCCGATGCACAGCGAGGGCGGCGTATCTGGGATGCAGTTCAGCAGCGAGTTCGAATGGATCTCGCCGTCCGGCCGCGGCCTGCTCACCCACTACATGCCCGCGCATTATTCGGCCGGCTGGTGGATGGACGAGTCGACCACCGTCGCCGAAGCCGAGCAGGCCGCGTTCGAGCTATTCGCGGAACTGAAGAAAGTCGCGCTGACCCGCAACGTGTTGCTGCCGGTCGGCACCGACTACACGCCACCGAACAAGTGGGTCACCGAGATTCACCGCGACTGGGCCTCGCGGTACACCTGGCCCCGGTTCGTCTGCGCGCTACCGCGTGAGTTCTTCGCCGCGGTGCGGGCCGAGTTGGCTGACCGCGGCGAGTCGCCGTCGCCGCAGACCCGGGACATGAACCCGATCTACACCGGCAAGGACGTGTCGTTCATCGACACCAAGCAGGCCAACCGCGCCGCCGAAGACGCGGTGCTGGACGCCGAGAAGTTCGCGGTGTTCGCCGGTTTGGTGGCCGGTGCCGAGTACCCGCAGGCCGCGTTGGCCAAGGCGTGGGTGCAGCTGGCGTACGGCGCCCATCACGACGCGATCACCGGCTCGGAGTCCGACCAGGTCTACCTCGACCTGCTGACTGGATGGCGCGACGCCTGGGAGCTGGGCCGGGCGGCCCGGGACAACTCGCTCGAGCTGCTGTCCAGCGCGGTCGACGGCGAATTGGTTGTCTGGAATACGTTGGCGCACAACCGGACCGATGTCGTCACCGCCCGGTTCGCCGATCCGGTCGGCGCACACGTTCGGGTGCTGGATCACGATGGCGCCGAGTTGCCCGCGGTGGTCGAGCACGGCGGCAGGTCGGTCAGCTGGCTGGCCCGCGACGTGCCGTCGCTGGGGTGGCGGGCGTACAGCGTGGTGGCCGCCGGCACCGAAAGTGGTTGGGAGTCGTTGGCGGGCAACGAAATCGCCAACGAGCACTACCGCCTGGCCGTCGACCCCGCCCGCGGCGGCGGTGTGACGTCGCTGGTGCGCGACGGTAGGCAGCTGATCGCCGACGGCCGGGTGGGTAACGAGCTGGCCGTCTACGAGGAATATCCGGCGCATCCGACCGGCGGCGAAGGCCCCTGGCATCTGCTGCCCAAGGGGCCTGTGGTCGGCTCGTCGGAAACGGCAGCGCAGGTGCAGGCCTACCGCAGCCCGCTGGGCCGGCGGCTGGTCGTGCGCGGCCGGATCGGCGACGTGCTGCGCTACACCCAGACCCTGACGCTCTGGCGTGGCGTCGACCGGGTCGACTGCGCCACCACCATCGACGACTTCGTCGGGGAAGACCGACTGCTGCGGCTGCGCTGGCCGTGCCCGGTGCCGGGCGCCATGCCGGTCAGCGAGGTCGGCGACGCCGTCATCGGTCGTGGTTTTGCGTTGCTGCACAACGACTCCAGGTCGATAGACACCGCCGATCATCCCTGGACGCTGGACAACCCGGCCTACGGCTGGTTCGGCTTGTCGTCGGCGGCGCGGGTGCGCGTCGGTGACGGCGTGTGTGCGGTGTCGGTGGCCGAGGTGATCGCGCCGACCGAGGCGGCGGCCGGCCAGCTGGCCCGCGACCTGGTGGTCGCGCTGGTGCGGGCCGGGGTCACCGCGACCTGCAGCAGCGCCGACCGGCCACGCTACGGGCTGCTCGGCGTCGACTCCAACCTGCCCGACACCCGGATCACGTTGGGCCGAAACGCCTTCACCGAGGCGGTGTTGGCAGCCGCGGACCCGGCGTATGCCCGCGAGGTCGAGCGTCAGCTCGCCGAGACCGGTCACGCCACGGTCTGGGTGCCCGCCGCCGCGCCGTTGGCGGACGGCTGGCTTCCCGACGCCGACCTGCGCGATGCGCGGGCGCTACCGGTGCTGGTGATCGTCGGCCGCGACAACGCGCACCTCGCCGCAGCGATCGCCGCGGTGACCGACGACCTCGCCGACGCCGAGATCGTCGTCGAGCAACACACGCCGTCGGGGTTGGCGGACTTCGAATCCCGGACCGTCGCGCTGTGCAACCGCGGGGTGCCCAGCTTCGCCGTCGAAACCGACGGCACGCTGCACACCGCGCTGATGCGGTCCTGCACGGGGTGGCCATCCGGTATCTGGATCGACGAGCCGCGGCGCACCGCGCCCGACGGCTCCAACTTCCAATTGCAGCACTGGACACACGGTTTCGACTACGCGTTGGTGTCCGGCGGCGGCGACTGGCGGCACGCCGACATTCCGGAGCGCAGCGCTGAGTTCTCGCATCCATTGCTGCCCGTGACGGCGTCGGGTTCGCTAACGGGGCTACCCGCTACCGGCTCGCTGTTGCGGGTAGACCCGGCCGGCGTGGTGCAGCTGGGCGCCCTGAAAGCGGCCGGCAACCCGTTGGCTCATGGCAGCGCCGAGCGCGTCGACACCGGCCACGTCGCGCTCCGGTTGGTCGAAACCCGCGGCGGCGAGACCGATGTCGCGGTGAGCTCGCCGTTGGGGACGGTGTCAGATCTGCGGGCCGCCGACCTGTTGGAGCGGCCGCTGGGCCGCCACCACCTCACCACCTTGCACGGTCACCAGATCGGCACCGCACTGGCGCGATTCGACCTGCCCCGTCTGCTGGACGCCGAAAGCGCAGTACTGGCACCGGATGCCGAGATCGCGCAGCCGCTGTGTGCGCGCTACTGGTTGCACAACCGTGGGCCGGCGCCGCTGGGCGGCTTGCCCGTCGTCGCACACCTGGACCCGCATCAACTCACCGCGGTGGCGGGCTCGACGTTTCCGATGCGCCTGACGCTGGCCAGCGACAGCACCGACGCGCCGCTGGCCGGGACGGTGTCGCTGGTCTGCCCGCCCGGCTGGTCGGCGGATCCCGCGTCGCTGCCGTTCACGTTGCCGGCCGGTGAGCATCGGGAAGCCGATGTCGTGGTGACGACGCCCGCGAACCTCGAGCCCGGCGTGTATCCGGTTCGGGCGCAGCTGGCGCTCGCCGATGCCGGCGTCCCGGCGTCGTGGCGGCAGGTGGTCGAAGACGTCGCGCTGGTTTCCGTCGGTGGGGCCGACGACGGCGGGCTGGTCTATTTCGCCGAGGAGCCCGCCGATATCGCTGTGGCGGCCGGTGATTCGGCTCGGCTGACCGCGACCGTCGGCAGCCAGGCGGGTGGCGATCTGAGCCTGGAGGCGCACCTGATCAGCCCGTGGGGGACGTGGGAGTGGGCCGGCCCCGCAGCGCTGGGCGCGGTGGTGCCGGCCCGGGGCACCGTCGAGGTCGGCTTCGCGGTGAGCCCGCCGGCCTGGGCCGAACCCGGCCAGTGGTGGGCGCTGATCCGGATCGGTTGCGCCGGTCGGCTGGTCTATTCGCCCGCAGTGAAGGTGATTGTGCAATGACGCATGCCCATCGTCACGGCCCGGTCGCGGTCGTCGGCGGTGTTCCAATACCGGTCCACGAACTCGATGCCCGCGAGGCGCGACTGCGTGACGGCCCGCTGGCCTCCGCGCTGCCGTTCGCCGGTACCGGCGAAGGCAGGCAACTGAGGCGCTGGCTGACGCAGCTGATCGTGACCGAACGCGTGGTGGGCGCCGATTTCGCGGCCCGCGGTCTGAGCACGGACGACGCCGCGGCCGAGGACGACCTGCTGCCCGACATCACGGCCCGACTGGAGATCGGCAGCATCGCCGCCGCGGCGCTGGCGGACCCCCGGGCGCGGGCGCTGTTCGGGTGCGTCACCGCCGACGTCAACGTCAGCGATGACGACGTCGCCGCCTACTACGAACGAAACCCGTTGCGGTTCACTGGCTCCCGATCGGATGACCACGGCTGGCGCGCCCCGGCAGTGAGCGTCCCGCCGCTTGCCGAGGTCCGCCCGATGATCGCCGAGCACCTGAGGGCGGTCGCCCGGCGGCGGGCCTTCCGGTTGTGGCTGGATCGGCGCCGGGCCGAGCTGGTGCGGCTCTCACCCGGCTACGAGCATCCCGGCGACCCCCGCCAACCCGACAACACCCACCGGCACTGAGTCCCGATGCTGACCCTGGCTCTTGATATCGGCGGCACCAAGATCGCCGTCGGACTCGTCGACCCGGCCGGTGAGCTGGTGCACCGGGCTGTCGAGCCGACACCGAAAGATCGCCAAGCAGAACATGTCTGGAGCGTCGTCGATCGAATGATCGGGGACGCGGCCCAAGTGGCCCACGGCGCCATCCGCGCGGTCGGCGTCGGTTCCGCCGGCCCCGTCGACCTGGCTGCGGGGACAGTCAGCCCGGTCAATATCGTTTCGTGGCGCGGGTTTCCGCTGCGCGACCGGGTGGCGGCCGCGATGCCCGATGTGCCGGTGCGGCTGGCCGGCGACGGCGTGTGCATGGCGTTGGGCGAGCATTGGCGCGGCGCCGGCCGCGGCGCCCCCTTTGTCCTCGGCATGGTGGTGTCGACCGGGGTGGGCGGCGGGCTGGTGCTGGACGGCAAGCCATATCAGGGCCGGACCGGCAACGCCGGCCACGTAGGCCACGTCGTTGTCGAACTCGACGGGCAGCCGTGCCCGTGTGGTGGCCGCGGCTGCGTCGAGACCGTCGCGTCCGGACCGTGGATGACGCGATGGGCGCTGGCCAACGGCTGGGCCGGGCCACCCGGCGCCGACGCCGCCGCGCTGGGCCTTGCGGCCGAAGCCGGTGACCCGTTGGCGCTGACGGCGTTTCGTCGTAGCGCCATCGCACTGGCCGCGATGATCGCCTCCGTCGGCGCGGTGTGCGACCTCGACCTCGTCGTCATCGGCGGGGGAGTGGCCAGGTCGGGCCCGATCCTCTTCGACCCGTTACGCGCGGCGCTGGCCGACTACGCGGGGCTGAGCTTCATCCGCGGCCTCCAGGTGGTGCCGGCCGCCCTCGGCGGCGACGCCGGCCTGATCGGTGCGGCCGCGCTGGTCTCATCCGTCACGTGAGCCACTAAGCCGAAAACTGTGACGGCTGAGACTGGCCGTTTTGGCTGATCGCGGCAGCCCACGGTATGGTGGGCGGCGATCCACCGAAGACCGTCGGTCACCGAGCAATCGGTTGAAGGTCCGGGAACTGCCGGACGGCCCACGCAGGAGGACGAGGCAGACCTTCGTTTGGCGCGAGCCAACGGAAACGTCACGCCCCGCCGCTTCCCGCGTCGGGGCGTTCGTCGTTTCTGGGCCGAGAACCCAAGGAGGAATGCATGGCACAGGCTGACAAGGCCACCGCCGTTGCAGACATCGCTGAGCAGTTCAAGAGCTCAACGGCGACCGTGATCACCGAGTATCGCGGTCTGACGGTCGCAAACCTGGCCGAGCTGCGTCGCTCGCTGGCGGGTTCCGCGACCTACTCGGTCGCCAAGAACACGCTGATCAAGCGGGCCGCATCGGATGCCGGCGTCGAAGGCCTCGACGAGCTGTTCGTCGGGCCGACCGCGATCGCGTTCGTCAGCGGCGAGGCCGTTGACGCTGCCAAGGCGATCAAGAAGTTCGCCAAGGACCATAAGGCGTTGGTCATCAAGGGCGGCTACATGGACGGTCGCGCGCTGACCGTCGCCGAAGTGGACCGCATCGCCGACCTGGAATCGCGGGAGGTTCTGCTGGCCAAGCTGGCCGGAGCGATGAAGGCCAACCTGTCCAAGGCGGCCGGGCTGTTCAACGCGCCCGCCTCGCAGTTCGCCAGGCTCGCCTTCGCGCTGCAAGAAAAGCGGGCCGCGGAAGAACCTGCGGCCCCGGCCGAAGCAGCGGCACCCGCCGCCGAGGCAGCCGAGGTCCCCGCGGCCGAGGCCGAGCCGACCGAAGCACCTGCGGCTCCGGCCGAAACCACCGAATAAACCCCGAAACACCCAGGAAGGACCCACACCATGTCCAAGCTCTCCACTGACGAACTGCTCGACGCCTTCAAGGAACTCACCTTGCTGGAGCTCTCGGAGTTCGTGAAGAAGTTCGAAGAGACCTTCGAGGTCACCGCGGCCGCCCCGGTCGCCGTTGCCGCCGCCGGCCCCGCCGCCGGTGGCGCGCCCGCCGAGGCCGCCGAGGAGCAGTCGGAATTCGACGTCATCCTCGAGGCCGCCGGTGACAAGAAGATCGGCGTCATCAAGGTTGTCCGCGAGATCGTCTCGGGCCTGGGCCTGAAAGAAGCCAAGGACCTCGTCGACGGCGCGCCCAAGCCGGTTCTGGAGAAGGCGCCGAAGGAGGCTGCCGAGGAGGCCAAGACCAAGCTCGAGGCTGCCGGCGCCACCGTCACCGTCAAGTAGTCGATTAACGAAAACCCCCGGAGCCCAACAGGTTCCGGGGGTTTCGCGTATCTAGCGCTGGACCGACGCCTGCTGCGACTCTCGGACCAGCTCCGGTGAATCACCCAGCGCGACAAGCAGATTCGTCGTCAAACCGGCCAGCACCGGCACGACAGCACTGCCCTGCGCGCCATAGGATCCGGCGAGCTCGAGCATGACGAAGCCGTGGATCGCCGCCCAGAACTGCGCGGCAGTGGCCACCACAGAAGCATCGTCGTCGGGTTCGCCGCTGATCCGCCCGGCCTGCATCGATCGGTGCACGCCCCGGACGACGTGGGCGAAGCTGGGGTAGTGGTCGTTGATCTCGGCCAGCGTCAGGGTGAGCACGTTGTGTGCCGGCGCGTTGATGCCGTGGGCGCTGGTGCTGCCGAACATCAAGCGGTACATGTGCGGACGTTCGATCGCATAGCGGCGGTAGGCGATTCCAGTCGCCATCAGATCGGCGACCGGATCCGACGTGGACGGCATCGTCAGGGCGGCATCGAACTGCCGGTAACCCTCGTCGGCGACCGCAGCAATCAGTCCGGGCATGCCGCTGAAGTAGGTGTACACCGCCATCGTCGACGTGCCGGCGGCGCTGGCGATCTTGCGGGTCTGCAATCCGTCCGGGCCGTCCTGGTTCAGGATGTCGACGGCAACGCGCAGCAACTCGTCGCGCACGTTGCGTTCGGCCGGGGGAGTCATCGCCCAACATCTTGACATATAGTGCACTCGACCGGTATAACAATGGAATATCAATGTTATCCGAGCTAGGAGTCAGCAGTGAGTAGTGCCGTCACCACCCCGCCGGCGAACCCGTACCTCGATGATTTCCTTGCTCCGGTCAGCGCCGAGGTGACCGCGACCGATCTGGCGGTCACCGGTCACATCCCCGAATTCCTGGACGGGCGTTATCTCCGCAACGGGCCAAACCCGGTCGCCGAAGTCGATCCGGCCACCTACCACTGGTTCACCGGCGACGGCATGGTCCACGGCGTTTCGCTGCAGGGCGGCAAGGCCGGCTGGTATCGCAACCGCTGGGTCCGCAGCGCTGCCGTCCGCAGCGCTCTGGGAGAGCCTGCCGCCAGCGCCCGCAACCTGCGCGCTGGGCTGCAATCGCTCGGCGCCAACACCAACGTGCTGGCTCACGCCGGCAAGACGCTGGCTCTCGTCGAAGGCGGCGTGGCCAACTACGAGCTCACCGATGAACTCGACACCGTCGGGGCGTGCGATTTCGACGGCACGCTCTCGGGTGGGTACGCCGCTCATCCGCATCGCGACCCGAACACCGGTGAACTGCATGCGGTGTCGTACTCCTTTGCGCGCGGCAAACACGTGCAGTACTCGGTGATCGACACTGACGGCTACGCGCGACGCACGGTCGACATCGAGGTCTCGGGGTCGCCGATGATGCACGACTTCTCGCTGACCGACAAATATGTAGTGCTCTACGACCTGCCGGTGACGCTGGATCCGATGCAGGTGTTGCCGAAGAAGATGCCCAGGTGGATGCGGCATCCGGCCCGCTTGGTAGCCGAGGCGGTCGTCGGGCAGGTTCCGGTGCCGGGTCCAATCGCGGCGCTGTTCAACCGCAATGAAAAACCGGCTTACCAGATGCCCTACGCCTGGAATCCGAAATACCCGGCCCGCATCGGGGTGATGCCCCGTGAGGGAAACAACAACGACGTGCGGTGGTTCGAGATCGAGCCTTGCTACGTGTACCACCCGCTCAACGCCTACTCCGAGCTGCGCGACGGCCACGAAGTTCTGGTGCTCGACGTGGTGCGGTACGAGCGGATGTTCGACCGCGACCGGCGCGGACCCGGTGGCGTCACGCCCACCCTGGACCGGTGGACGGTCAACCTGGTTACCGGCACGGTGAGCACCGAATGCCGCGACGATCGCTCGCAGGAATTCCCCCGGATCAACGAGACGCTGCTCGGTAGCCGGCATCGCTTCGGCTACACCGTTGGCATTGACGGCGGCTTCGTGAACTCAGGCAGATCCAAAATGTCGTCGGCGCTCTACAAGCACGACTTCGCGACCGGGTCGAGCATGATCGCCCCGCTGGATCCCGAGTTGCTGATCGGCGAGATGTCATTCGTCCCGCGCCCGGCCGCCGATTCGGTTAGCTTGTCTGAGGATGACGGAATCCTGATCGGTTACGGGTACCACCGCGGACATGACGAAGGCCAACTGCTGCTGCTCGATGCGCAAACCTGCGAGTCGGTGGCGACGGTCCATCTGCCGCAGCGCGTACCGATGGGATTTCACGGAAACTGGGCGCCGCAGGACTGATCAAATCTGACCTACCTGTGCGCTACAGTGACTCAAGCCACAAGCTGGGCTTGGGCTGCTATCAGCAACATCAGCGGGAGGGTTCGCGTGGGTATCGGTATCTCGGTTGAGGGATTGACCAAGTCCTTCGGTTCCCAGCGAATCTGGGAAGACGTCACGATGGAAGTCCCCGAGGGCGAGGTCAGCGTTCTGCTGGGCCCGTCAGGTACGGGTAAATCCGTCTTCCTGAAGTCGCTGATCGGTCTGCTGCGTCCCGAGCGTGGCTCGATCGTCGTCGACGGCACGGACATCACCGAATGTTCGGCCAAAGACTTGTACGACATCCGCACCCTGTTTGGCGTCATGTTCCAGGACGGCGCCCTATTCGGGTCGATGAACCTGTATGACAACACTGCGTTCCCGTTGCGCGAGCACACGAAGAAGAAGGAAGGCGAGATCCGTGACGTCGTCATGGAGAAGCTGGAGATGGTGGGTCTGGGCGGGGATGAGAAGAAGTTCCCCGGTGAGATCTCCGGTGGTATGCGCAAGCGTGCCGGCCTGGCCCGTTCGCTGGTGCTGGACCCGCAGATCATTCTGTGTGACGAGCCCGACTCCGGTCTGGACCCGGTCCGTACCGCGTACCTGAGCCAGTTGCTGATCGACATCAACGCCCAGATCGACTGCACGATCCTGATCGTGACGCACAACATCAACATCGCCCGCACGGTGCCCGACAACATGGGCATGCTGTTCCGCCGCAAGCTGGTCATGTTCGGCCCCCGCGAGGTGCTGCTGACCAGCGATGAGCCGGTCGTCAAACAGTTCCTCAACGGTCGCCGTATCGGCCCGATCGGTATGTCGGAGGAAAAAGACGAGGCGACCATGGCCGAGGAGCAGGCCCACATCGAGGCCGGCCACCACGACGGTGGCACCGATGAGGTCGAGGGCGTGCCGCCGCAGATCTCCGCCACCCCCGGCATGCCGGAGCGCAAGGGAGCAGCCCGTCGGCAGGCCCGGGTGCGGGAAAACCTGCACCTGCTGCCGAAGGACGCCCAGGAAGCCATCCTCGAGTCGTTCGAGAATGACGAGCGGGAAAACGCGAAGAGCAGAGACTACGACGACGACCGTTCCCGGCACCGCGACGACGCCGACGACCACTCCCGGCACCGCGACGACGCCGACACCGCATCGATTCCCACTCAGCGCGGGTTCTGAGTCCGGAAGGAGTTTGATCCACAAACAAGGTGCGTCACCTCTTGACGGAAACCGCCGAAGGGGTCACTCTGTTGGGCAGAATGTCTGCACGGGAAATCGAATCGCCAGCCAGCGCCGCCTTCCCGGGCAGGATAAACGAGGCCCGAGCAGGGTAGTTGAGGAATGCGCCGTCCTGCGCTATCGTTGGACGTTGCGCTGGCTGCCTCCTGCCCACCTCACATCGCCACCTAACCCGTGGTCCTAGCTTGAGCTACCGCTGATACAGCGAATTAGCTCTGTGCGTGAGTTACGGACAGATCGTTCGCCAGCCGACCCGACAAAGTCATAGCGGCGAACGGCTCCGGTGGCCTCCGGAATCTATAGTCGCGTGAGGTGCTGGAAGGAATGCATCTTGGCAGTCTCCCGCCAGAGCAAGAAAACCCCACTCAATTCTTCAGGTTCCACATCTCTCAACAGTTCCGTACCCGGGGCTCCTGATCGCGTTTCGTTCGCCAAGCTGCGTGAACCGCTCGAGGTTCCGGGCTTGCTCGACGTGCAGACGGACTCTTTCGAGTGGTTGATCGGTGCTCCCCGCTGGCGCGAAATTGCCGCGGGACGTGGCGACGAGAACCCGACCGGTGGCCTCGAAGAGGTCCTCTACGAGCTCTCGCCGATCGAGGATTTCTCGGGCTCGATGTCGCTGTCCTTCTCCGACCCACGATTCGACGAGGTCAAGGCCCCCGTCGATGAATGCAAAGACAAGGACATGACGTACGCGGCCCCGCTGTTCGTCACCGCGGAGTTCATCAACAACAACACCGGCGAGATCAAGAGCCAGACGGTGTTCATGGGTGACTTCCCGATGATGACCGAGAAGGGCACGTTCATCATCAACGGCACCGAGCGGGTGGTGGTCAGCCAGCTGGTCCGCTCGCCCGGCGTGTACTTCGACGACACCATCGACAAGTCCACCGAGAAGGTGCTGCACAGCGTCAAGGTGATCCCGAGCCGCGGTGCGTGGCTGGAGTTCGACATCGACAAGCGCGACACCGTCGGTGTCCGCATCGACCGCAAGCGCCGCCAGGCCGTCACCGTGCTGCTCAAGGCTCTGGGTTGGAGCAACGAGCAGATCCGCGAGCGCTTCGGCTTCTCCGAGATCATGATGCAGACCCTCGAGCGCGACCCCACCTCTGGTCCCGACGAGGCGCTGCTGGAGATCTACCGCCGGCTGCGTCCGGGCGAGCCGCCGACCAAGGAGTCCGCGCAGACCCTGCTGGAGAACCTGTTCTTCAAGGAGAAGCGCTACGACCTGGCCCGCGTTGGTCGCTATAAGATCAACAAGAAGCTGGGCCTGAGCGCCACACCGGCCGAGAAGTCCGCGACCACGCTGACCGAGGAAGACGTCGTCGCGACCGTCGAGTATTTAGTGCGCCTGCACGAAGCCGCTCAGACTGGCCAGACCGCGTTTATGACCGTCCCCGGCGGCGTCGAGGTGCCCGTGGAGACCGACGACATCGACCACTTCGGTAACCGTCGTCTGCGCACGGTCGGCGAGCTGATCCAGAACCAGATCCGGGTCGGTATGTCCCGGATGGAGCGTGTGGTCCGCGAGCGGATGACGACTCAGGACGTCGAGGCGATCACGCCGCAGACCCTGATCAACATCCGACCGGTGGTCGCCGCGATCAAGGAGTTCTTCGGCACCAGCCAGCTCTCGCAATTCATGGACCAGAACAACCCGCTGTCGGGTCTGACCCACAAGCGCCGCCTGTCGGCGCTGGGCCCGGGTGGTCTGTCTCGTGAGCGCGCCGGTCTTGAAGTTCGTGACGTGCACCCCAGCCACTACGGCCGGATGTGTCCGATCGAGACGCCGGAGGGCCCGAACATCGGTCTGATCGGCTCGCTGTCGGTGTACGCGCGGGTCAACCCGTTCGGTTTCATCGAGACGCCATATCGCAAGGTGAACGACGGTGTGGTCTCCGACGAGATCCAGTACCTGACCGCCGACGAGGAAGACCGTCACGTCGTCGCCCAGGCCAACTCGCCGATCGACGAGGGCGGCCAGTTCCTCGAGGACCGCGTGCTGGTTCGACGCAAGGGCGGCGAGGTCGAGTACGTGTCCTCAGCCGAGGTCGACTACATGGACGTCTCGCCGCGGCAGATGGTCTCGGTGGCCACCGCGATGATTCCGTTCCTCGAGCACGACGACGCCAACCGCGCCCTGATGGGTGCCAACATGCAGCGCCAGGCGGTTCCGCTGGTGCGTAGTGAGGCACCGCTGGTGGGTACCGGCATGGAGCTGCGCGCCGCGATCGACGCCGGCGATGTCGTCGTCGCCGACAAGGCCGGTGTGATCGAGGAGGTGTCCGCCGACTACATCACCGTGATGGCCGACGACGGCACCCGGCACACCTACCGGATGCGCAAGTTCGCCCGGTCCAACCACGGCACCTGCGCCAACCAGCGTCCGATTGTGGACTCCGGTGAGCGGGTCGAGTCCGGCCAGGTCATCGCCGACGGGCCGTGTACCGACAACGGTGAGATGGCGCTCGGCAAGAACCTGCTGGTTGCGATCATGCCGTGGGAGGGCCACAACTACGAGGACGCGATCATCCTGTCCAACCGCCTGGTTGAGGAGGACGTGCTCACCTCGATTCACATCGAGGAGCACGAGATCGACGCCCGCGACACCAAGCTGGGCGCCGAGGAGATCACGCGGGACATCCCGAACGTCTCCGACGAGGTGCTGGCTGACCTCGACGAGCGCGGCATTGTCCGCATCGGCGCCGAGGTCCGCGACGGCGACATCCTGGTCGGCAAGGTCACCCCGAAGGGTGAGACCGAGCTGACCCCGGAGGAGCGGCTGCTTCGCGCGATTTTCGGTGAGAAGGCGCGCGAGGTCCGCGACACGTCGCTGAAGGTGCCGCACGGTGAGTCCGGCAAGGTGATCGGTATTCGGGTGTTCTCGCGCGAGGACGACGACGAGCTGCCGGCCGGTGTCAACGAGCTGGTCCGTGTCTACGTCGCCCAGAAGCGCAAGATCTCCGACGGTGACAAGCTGGCCGGACGCCACGGCAACAAGGGCGTCATCGGCAAGATCCTGCCCGCCGAGGACATGCCGTTCCTTCCGGACGGAACTCCAGTCGACATCATCCTGAACACGCACGGTGTGCCGCGACGGATGAACATCGGCCAGATCCTGGAAACCCACCTCGGGTGGGTGGCCAAGGCCGGCTGGAGCATCGAAGGTGCTCCCGAGTGGGCGGCGAACCTGCCGGAGGACCTGCTCTCCTCCGAGCCGGACGCGATCGTCGCGACGCCAGTTTTCGACGGCGCCAAGGAAGAGGAGCTGACGGGCCTGCTGGCCTCGACGCTGCCCAACCGCGACGGCGACGTGCTGGTCAACCACGACGGCAAGGCTGTCCTGTTCGACGGTCGTAGTGGTGAGCCGTTCCCGTACCCGATCACCGTCGGCTACATGTACATCATGAAGCTGCACCACTTGGTGGACGACAAGATTCACGCTCGCTCCACCGGCCCGTACTCGATGATCACCCAGCAGCCGTTGGGTGGTAAGGCGCAGTTCGGTGGTCAGCGATTCGGTGAGATGGAGTGCTGGGCCATGCAGGCCTACGGTGCCGCGTACACGCTGCAGGAGCTGTTGACCATCAAGTCGGACGACACTGTCGGCCGGGTCAAGGTGTACGAGGCGATCGTCAAGGGCGAGAACATCCCCGAGCCGGGTATTCCCGAGTCGTTCAAGGTGCTGCTCAAAGAGCTGCAGTCGCTGTGCCTCAACGTCGAGGTGCTCTCCAGCGATGGTGCGGCGATCGAGATGCGCGACGGCGACGACGAGGACCTGGAGCGCGCTGCCGCGAACCTGGGAATCAACTTGTCTCGCAACGAATCTGCCTCTGTGGAAGATCTTGCTTAAATTGTTTTCTAGTCCCGCAAGGGGAAAGGGAGTTACGTGTTAGACGTCAACTTCTTCGATGAACTCCGTATTGGCCTGGCCACGGCGGAGGACATCCGTAACTGGTCCTTCGGCGAAGTCAAGAAGCCGGAGACGATCAACTACCGCACCTTGAAGCCGGAGAAGGACGGCCTGTTCTGCGAGAAAATCTTCGGACCGACTCGCGACTGGGAGTGCTACTGCGGCAAGTACAAGCGCGTCCGCTTCAAGGGCATCATCTGTGAGCGCTGTGGCGTCGAGGTGACTCGCGCCAAAGTGCGTCGTGAGCGGATGGGCCACATCGAGTTGGCCGCACCGGTCACGCACATCTGGTACTTCAAGGGTGTGCCGTCGCGGTTGGGCTACCTGCTCGACCTGGCGCCGAAGGATCTCGAGAAGATCATCTACTTCGCCGCGTACGTGATCACCGCGGTCGACACCGAGATGCGGCACAACGAGCTGTCGACGCTCGAAGCCGAGATGGTCGTCGAGCGCAAGGCGATCGAGGACCAGCGCGATGCCGACCTCGAAGCGCGTGCACAGAAGCTGGAAGCCGACCTGGCCGAGTTGGAGGCCGAGGGCGCCAAAGCCGATGCGCGGCGCAAGGTTCGCGACGGTGGCGAGCGTGAGATGCGTCAGCTCCGTGACCGGACCCAGCGCGAGCTGGACCGGCTGGAGGAAATCTGGACCACCTTCACCAAGCTGGCTCCCAAGCAGCTGATCGTCGACGAGAACCTGTACCGCGAGCTCATCGACCGCTACGGCGAGTATTTCAACGGCGCCATGGGTGCCGAGTCGATCCAGAAGCTGATCGAGACCTTCGACATCGACGCCGAAGCCGAGATCCTGCGCGACGTCATCAAGAACGGTAAAGGGCAGAAAAAGCTTCGCGCGCTCAAGCGGCTGAAGGTCGTTGCTGCTTTCGCAACGAACCGCAACTCGCCGATGGGCATGGTGCTCAACGCCGTTCCGGTGATCCCGCCGGAGCTGCGTCCGATGGTTCAGCTCGACGGTGGCCGTTTCGCGACCTCCGACCTCAACGACCTGTACCGCCGCGTGATCAACCGCAACAACCGCCTCAAGAGGCTGATCGACCTCGGCGCGCCCGAGATCATCGTCAACAACGAAAAGCGGATGCTGCAGGAGTCGGTCGACGCACTGTTCGACAACGGCCGCCGCGGCCGTCCGGTTACCGGGCCGGGCAACCGCCCGCTCAAGTCGCTGTCGGATCTGCTCAAGGGTAAGCAGGGTCGGTTCCGTCAGAACCTGCTCGGTAAGCGTGTCGACTACTCGGGCCGTTCGGTCATCGTGGTCGGCCCGCAGCTCAAGCTGCACCAGTGTGGTCTGCCCAAGCTGATGGCTCTCGAGCTGTTCAAGCCGTTCGTGATGAAGCGACTGGTCGACCTCAACCACGCGCAGAACATCAAGAGCGCTAAGCGCATGGTCGAGCGTCAGCGTCCGCAGGTGTGGGATGTCCTCGAAGAGGTCATCGCCGAGCACCCGGTGCTGCTGAACCGTGCACCGACTCTGCACCGGTTGGGTATCCAGGCTTTCGAGCCACAGCTGGTGGAGGGCAAGGCTATTCAGCTGCACCCGTTGGTGTGTGAGGCGTTCAACGCCGACTTCGACGGTGACCAGATGGCCGTGCACTTGCCGCTGAGTGCCGAGGCGCAGGCCGAGGCCCGCATCCTGATGCTGTCGTCGAACAACATCCTGTCGCCGGCCTCGGGTCGCCCGCTGGCCATGCCGCGACTGGACATGGTGACCGGGTTGTACTTCCTGACCACCGAGATCGCCGGTGACACAGGCGAGTACACGCCTGCCGCCAAGGATCAGCCGGAGTCTGGGGTGTACTCCTCACCGTCCGAAGCCATCATGGCGTTGGACCGCGGCGCTCTGAGCGTGCGCGCCAAGATAAAGGTCCGGCTGACCCAGTTGCGTCCGCCGGTCGAGATCGAGGCCGAACGGTTCGGTCAAAACGGTTGGCAGCCAGGCGATGCCTGGATTGCCGAGACGACGCTGGGCCGGGTGATCTTCAACGAGCTGTTGCCGGTCGGGTACCCGTTCGTCGACAAGCAGATGCACAAGAAGGTGCAGGCTGCGATCATCAACGATCTGGCCGAGCGCTACCCGATGATCGTGGTCGCGCAGACCGTCGACAAGCTCAAGGACGCCGGCTTCCACTGGGCCACGCGTTCGGGTGTCACCGTGTCGATGGCCGACGTGCTGGTGCCGCCGAACAAGGCCGAGATCCTGGACGCCTACGAAGGGCGCGCCGACAAGGTC
The DNA here is from genome assembly GCF_965277065.1 of Mycobacterium sp. Lineage (GTDB taxonomy): Bacteria > Actinomycetota > Actinomycetes > Mycobacteriales > Mycobacteriaceae > Mycobacterium. The sequence continues at coordinate 857,082 of NZ_CBDIBT010000019.1, read as the reverse complement.
GAAAAGCAGTTCCAGCGTGGTGCTTTGAACAAGGACGAGCGCAACGAGGCCTTGGTGGAGATCTGGAAGGAAGCCACCGACGAGGTCGGTGAGGCTCTTCGTGATCACTACCCGGCCGACAACCCGATCATCACGATCGTCGAATCGGGGGCCACGGGTAACTTCACCCAGACGCGAACGCTGGCCGGCATGAAGGGTCTGGTGACCAACCCCAAGGGTGAGTTCATCCCGCGCCCGATCAAGTCGTCGTTCCGCGAAGGCCTGACGGTGTTGGAGTACTTCATCAACACCCACGGCGCGCGGAAGGGTCTGGCGGACACCGCATTGCGTACCGCCGACTCGGGTTACCTGACCCGTCGTCTGGTCGACGTGAGCCAGGACGTCATCGTTCGCGAGACCGACTGTGGTACCGAGCGTGGCATCATGGTCGAGCTGGCCGAGCGTCAGCCCGACGGGACGCTGATCCGCGACCCGCACATCGAAACCTCGGCCTACGCACGGACTTTGGGTACCGACGCGGTCGACGAGGCGGGCAACGTCGTGGCCGCCCGCGGTGAGGACCTGGGTGACCCGCAGATCGAGGCGCTGCTGGCGGCCGGCATCACGCAGGTGAAGGTCCGCTCCGTGCTGACCTGCACCACCGGCACCGGCGTGTGTGCGACGTGCTACGGCCGTTCGATGGCCACCGGCAAGCTGGTCGATATCGGTGAGGCCGTGGGTATCGTTGCGGCGCAGTCGATTGGTGAGCCCGGCACGCAGCTGACCATGCGTACCTTCCACCAGGGTGGTGTCGGTGAGGACATCACCGGCGGTCTGCCCCGTGTGCAGGAGCTGTTCGAGGCCCGCGTGCCGCGCGGTAAGGCACCGATCGCCGATGTCACCGGACGGGTGCGCCTGGAGGACGGCGAGCGCTTCTACAAGATCACCATCGTCCCGGACGACGGTGGCGAAGAGGTTGTCTACGACAAGCTCTCGAAGCGTCAGCGGCTGCGCGTCTTCAAGCACGAGGACGGTTCCGAGCGGCTGCTCACCGACGGCGACCACGTCGAGGTGGGTCAGCAGCTGATGGAAGGCTCCGCCGACCCGCATGAGGTGCTGCGCGTGCAGGGCCCCCGCGAGGTGCAGATCCACCTGACCAAAGAGGTCCAGGAGGTCTATCGCGCACAGGGTGTGTCGATCCACGACAAGCACATCGAGGTGATCGTCCGGCAGATGCTGCGCCGGGTGACGATCATCGACTCGGGTTCGACGGAGTTCCTGCCCGGTTCGCTGATCGACCGTGCCGAGTTCGAGGCGTCGAACCGCCGCGTGGTGGCCGAGGGCACCGAGCCCGCGGCCGGACGTCCGGTGCTGATGGGCATCACGAAGGCGTCGCTGGCCACCGACTCGTGGCTGTCGGCGGCGTCGTTCCAGGAGACCACGCGTGTGCTGACCGATGCGGCGATCAACTGCCGCAGCGACAAGCTGCAGGGTCTGAAGGAGAACGTGATCATCGGAAAGCTGATCCCGGCCGGTACCGGCATCAACCGGTACCGCAACATCCAGGTGCAGCCGACCGAGGAAGCCCGCGCTGCGGCGTACACGATCCCGTCCTACGAGGATCAGTACTACAGCCCGGACTTCGGTCAGGCGACTGGAGCTGCGGTTCCGCTGGACGATTACGGATACTCTGACTACCGGTAGTTCGACGACGATGCGGCTCGGTACGAGCCGCTGAGGAGTCGGACAAGACTTCGATAGTCCCCGCTATCGGCGCACAACGAAAAAGCCCCGGGCTTCCCGGGGCTTTTTCGTGCCTCGGGCCGCCCGGGTGCGCCGAGCGCCCGGCCAGCCGCACGCCGGGCGACGAGCGCCCGGCTGACCGGGCGCTCGTCGCCGTCCGGCCGGCTCACTAGACTGGCCGACGTGCTCATCGGTTCACACATCAGTCCGCAAGATCCGCTGGCCACCGCCGCGGCCGAGAACGCCGACGTCGTCCAGATCTTCCTCGGCAACCCGCAGAGCTGGAAGGCCCCCAAGCCGCGCGACGACGCCGCGGAGCTCAAGGCCGCGGCCCTGCCGATCTACGTGCACGCGCCGTATCTGATCAACGTCGCCTCGGCGAACAACCGGGTGCGGATCCCGTCGCGCAAGATCCTGCAGCAGACCTGCGACGCCGCGGCCGACATCGGTGCAGCCGCGATCATCGTGCACGGCGGGCACGTCACCGACGACGAGGATCTCGACGAGGGTTTCAAGCGCTGGCGCAAGGCGCTCGACCAGTTGGAGACGAAAGTCCCTGTCTACCTGGAGAACACCGCCGGCGGCGACCATGCGATGGCCCGCCACTTCGACATTATCGCCCGGTTGTGGGACCACATCGGCGACGCCGGTGTCGGTTTCTGCCTCGACACCTGCCACGCCTGGGCCGCAGGAGAAGCGCTCGTCGACGCGGTGGACCGGATCACGGGCATCACCGGGCGCATCGACCTGGTGCACTGCAACGACTCGAAGGACTCCGCGGGCTCCGGCCGCGACCGGCATGCCAATTTCGGTACCGGGCAGATCGATCCCGAGTTGCTGGTGGCCGTCGTCAAGGCCGCCGACGCGCCGGTGATCTGCGAGACGGCCGAAGAGGGCCGCAAAGACGACATCGCTTTCCTGCGGGAGAAGACGAGCGCCTGAGATGCGTCATCGAATTGCGATGCTGCTGAGCGTCGTGCTGGTTCTCGCCGGATGCGCGGTCCTGCATCCGAAGCCGCCGTCGGGATTTGTCGACGGTACGAGCATCCACACTATCGGCGTGGGCGGGCGCGACCGGGTCTATCGACTGCACAAGCCCTCCGGACTGCCGGCATCGGCCAGCCTGGTCGTGGTGTTGCACGGCGGGTTCGGCAGCGCCGAGCAAGCCGAAAGATCTTACGGTTGGGATCAATTGGCTGACTCGGCGAAATTCGTCGCGGTCTATCCCGACGGTGTGAAGCGGGCCTGGAACGTCAACGGCGGCGGCTGCTGCGGCCGGCCTGCCGAGGAAAACATCAACGACGTCGGCTTCATCAGCGCCGTCGTCGCAAACGTCGCCAAGAACATCGGCATCGACACCTCTCGCGTGTACGCGACCGGCATGAGCAACGGCGCCATCTTGTCCTACACCTTGGCGTGCGACACCACGCTGTTCGCCGCGATCGGCCCGGTGGCCGGCACCCAACTGGACCCGTGCAGGTCGCCGCGTCCGGTGTCGGTGATGGCGGTTCACGGCACAGCCGACCCGATGGTTCCCTACGGTGGCGGGCCGGGCCACGGTTTCGCTCGCATCAACGGCCCGCCGGTGCCGGAGCTGAATGCGTTGTGGCGCAAGATCGATCAATGCCAAACGCCCACCGAGACGACCGACGGCCAGGTCACCACCTCGACCGCAGGATGCGCCGACGGGCGGGGCGTGGCGCTGGTCACCGTCGCCGACGGCGGACACCACTGGCCCGACTTCGCCACCGCCAAGCTGTGGGAGTTCTTCGCCGGCCATCACCGCTGAGCATTACACCTCTTGTGCGGTTGTAGAAAAAATGTAACATTGGTGGCATGCCAGATACCCATGTCGTCAGTAACCAGGTGCCGCCCTTGGAGGAGCACAACCCGGCCTCGTCGCCGGTTCTCATCGAGGCGCTGATTCGCGAGGGCGGCCAATGGGGTCTCGACGAGGTGACCGCGGTCGGCGCGATCTCCGGCGCGCGGCAGACACAGCGCTGGGGTGAGCTTGCCCAGCGCAACCGCCCGATCCTGCGCACTCACGACCGGTACGGCAACCGGATCGACGAGGTCGAGTTCGACCCCGCCTATCACGAGCTGATGAGCGTGGCGATCGAACACGGAATGCACGCCGCGCCGTGGGCGGACGACCGGCCGGGCGCGCACGTGGTGCGCGCAGCCAAGACCAGCGTATGGACCGCCGAGCCCGGCCACGTGTGCCCGATTTCGATGACCTATGCGGTCGTCCCGGCGCTGCGGTTCAACGCCGAGCTGTCCGACATCTACGAGCCGCTGCTGACCAGCCGCGTTTACGACCCCGAATTGAAGCTTGCGACAACCAAACTCGGGATTACCGCCGGCATGTCGATGACGGAAAAGCAGGGCGGCTCCGACGTCCGCGCCGGCAACACCGAGGCCGCTCCCAATGGCGACGGCACCTACCGGCTGACCGGTCACAAGTGGTTCACCTCGGCACCGATGTGCGATGTCTTCCTGGTGCTGGCTCAAGCGCCGGGTGGACTGTCCTGTTTCTTCCTGCCTCGCGTGCTGCCCGACGGCAGCCTCAACCGGATGCGGCTGCAGCGGCTCAAGGACAAGCTCGGCAACAACGCCAACGCCTCCAGTGAGGTCGAGTACGACGGCGCCACCGCATGGCTGGTCGGCGAGGAGGGTCGTGGTGTTCCGACCATTATCGAGATGGTCAACCTCACCCGGCTGGACTGCACGCTGGGCAGCGCCACCAGCATGCGCACCGGACTCACCCAGGCCGTCCACCACGCCCAGCACCGCAAAGCATTTGGCGAGTACCTGATCGATCAGCCGCTGATGCGCAACGTGCTGGCCGACCTGGCCGTCGAGGCTGAGGCCGCCACGATGGTCGCGATGCGGATGGCCGGCGCCACCGACAGCGCAGTGCGCGGCGACGAAACCGAGACCCTGCTGCGTCGGATCGGCCTGGCCGCCAGCAAGTACTGGGTGTGCAAGCGCGCCACACCGCACGCCGCCGAGGCGATGGAATGCCTGGGCGGCAACGGCTATGTCGAGGAGTCCGGCATGCCGCGGCTCTACCGTGAGGCCCCGTTGATGGGTATCTGGGAAGGCTCCGGCAATGTGAGCGCACTGGACACGTTGCGCGCCATGGCAACTCGTCCGGAGTGCGTCGAGGTGCTGTTCGACGAGCTCGGCAAGAGCACCGGGCAGGACGTCCGGTTGGATCGCCATGTCGAGCAACTGCGCCCGCAGCTGGCCGACCTGGAGACGATTCAGTACCGGGCCCGCAAGGTCGCCGAGGACATCTGCCTAGCCCTGCAGGGTTCGCTGCTGGTCCGGCACGGCCATCCGGCCGTCGCGGAGGCGTTCCTGGCCACCCGACTGGAAGGCCAGTGGGGCGGGGCATTCGGAACCCTGCCCGCCGGGTTGGATCTCGCGCCGATCATCGAGCGTGCTCTAGTAAAGGGATGACACACGCCATAAGGCCGGTCGACTTCGACAATTTGAAGACGATGACCTACGAGGTCACCGATCGGGTTGCGCGAATCACCTTCAATCGGCCCGACAAGGGCAACGCGATCATCGCCGATACCCCGCTGGAGCTCTCGGCCCTGGTGGAGCGTGCCGACCTTGATCCGGCAGTGCACGTCATCCTGATCTCGGGTCGCGGCGAAGGCTTCTGCGCGGGTTTCGATCTCAGCGCTTATGCCGATCGCACCGGTTCGGCCGGTGGCACCGGCGCGTATCACGGCACCTCGCTGGACGGTAAGACCCAGGCGGTCAACCACTTACCGAATCAGCCGTGGGATCCGATGATCGACTACCAGATGATGAGTCGCTTCGTCCGCGGGTTCTCCAGCCTGCTCTACGCAGACAAGCCGACGGTGGTCAAGATCCACGGCTACTGCGTGGCCGGTGGCACCGACATCGCGCTACATGCCGATCAGGTGATCGCCGCGGCCGACGCCAAGATCGGCTACCCGCCGACCCGCGTCTGGGGCGTACCGGCGGCCGGCATGTGGGCGCACCGGTTGGGCGACCAGCGCGCCAAACGCCTTCTGCTGACCGGCGATTGCATCACCGGCGCGCAGGCGGCCGAGTGGGGTCTGGCGGTCGAGGCGCCGGATCCGAAGGACCTCGACGAGCGTACCGAGCGTCTGGTGGAGCGGATCGCCGCCGTCCCGGTCAACCAACTGATCATGGTCAAGCTCGCCCTCAATTCCGCTCTGCTGCAACAGGGTGTGGCCACCAGCAGGATGGTCAGCACGGTGTTCGACGGGGTTGCGCGGCACACCCCCGAAGGGCATGCATTCGTCGCGGACGCAGTCGAGCATGGCTTCCGCGATGCGGTCAAACATCGTGACGAGCCGTTCGGCGATTACGGCCGGCGAGCTTCGCAGGTCTGACCTCATGCCAAAGTCGCTGGCCCGCATGACCGCTCGGTCGGTGGTGCTGAGCGTGATGCTCGGTGCCCATCCGGCCTGGGCGAGCGCCGCCGATTTGATCCGGCTCACTGACGACTTCGACATCAAAGAGGCCACGCTGCGGGTTGCCTTGACCCGAATGGTCAGCGCCGGCGATCTGGTGCGCTCCGCCGACGGCTACCGACTCTCCGATCGCCTGCTGGCTCGTCAGCGCCGGCAGGACGATGCCATGCGGCCAAAACTGCTGCCCTGGCACGGAACTTGGACCACGCTGGTCGTCACCAGCGTCGGCACCGACGCCCGGACCCGGGCGGCATTACGAACCACGTTGCACCACAAGCGGTTCGGCGAGTTACGCGAAGGAGTGTGGATGCGGCCGGACAATCTCGAGCGTGACCTGGACTCCGACGTCCGGTCCCGGGTGCGGATCGTGCACGCCCGCGATGACGAGCCCGCCGAGCTGGCCGGCCAACTGTGGGACCTGCCGTCATGGGCGCGCACCGGAGAACGGCTGCTTGCCGACATGGCCGGCGCAGCCGACGTGCCAGGACGATTCGTCACGGCCGCCGCGATGGTGCGTCACCTGCTCACCGATCCAGTGCTGCCTGGGGAGTTGCTGCCCGCGCAGTGGCCGGGCATGCGGTTGCGCGCGACCTACAACGACTTCGCCGCCGAGCTGCTCGAGCGGCGCGACGACATCCGATTAGTGGAGGCGACTTGAACGATCCGGTACGCGTAGAACGCCAGGGCCCGGTGACCACCGTGATTCTCGACCGGCCTGAGGCGCGCAACGCGGTCAACGGGCCTACCGCAGCAGCATTGTTCAAGGCGTTCGAGGAATTCGACCACGACGAGTCCGCGTCGGTGGCCGTGCTCTGGGGAGACCACGGAACCTTCTGCGCCGGAGCTGATTTGAAGGCATTCGGTACGCCGGATGCCAACGCCGTGCATCGCACCGGTCCCGGCCCGATGGGGCCGAGTCGGATGGTGCTATCGAAACCGGTGATCGCGGCGGTCAGCGGCTACGCGGTCGCCGGGGGATTGGAGCTCGCGTTGTGGTGCGATCTACGGGTCGCCGAAGAGGATGCCGTGTTCGGGGTGTTCTGCCGCCGCTGGGGGGTACCGCTGATCGACGGCGGCACGATCCGCCTCCCTCGACTGATTGGGCAGAGCCGGGCGATGGACATGATCCTCACCGGCCGCGCGGTCGATGCCGCTGAGGCGCTGGCGATCGGGCTGGCCAATCGGGTTGTGCCCAAAGGTCAGGCGCGCGACGCGGCCGAGCAACTGGCCGCCGAACTGGCCGCGTTGCCTCAGCAGTGCATGAGGTCGGATCGACTGTCGGCGTTACACCAGTGGGGGCTGCCCGAAGCCGAGGCGCTGGACTACGAATTCGCCAGCATCTCCCGGGTGGCCGCCGAAGCGAACGAAGGCGCCGGGCGGTTCGCCGCCGGTGCCGGTCGCCACGGCGCCGCAGCTCAGTAACTCGGCGGCTCAGTAATCCGGCAGCGTGAACGACCGCGCGACCGCCAGCGACTGCCGGGCAACCAGCTTGCTGACCAAGGGAATGCGCAGCATCCGCAGAGCGATGTTGCGTAGCGGGGCGAGCCGGCCCGAGCCGAAGCTCTCGGTTTTCAGCGCGTCGATGGCGCTCTTCTGACATCGCGCGACGAAAGGCTCCATCAGCCGCTGGTACCGGTCGAATGCCGCCGCGTAATCAGTACCGGCCGCGCGTAACTCGTGCGACAGCAGGTACGCGCCGACCATGGCAAGGGTGGTGCCCATGCCCGACCGAGGTGACGCGCACCAGGCGGCATCACCGGTCAGGCAGACCCGTCCCCGTGCGTACGAGTCCAGATGGACCTGGGCGATGGAATCGAAATACACCTCGGGCGCTGCGGCGAGGCCCGCGATCAGGTGCGGTACTTCCCATCCCATCCCCGCGTATCGCTGCGCAAACAGCCGCTTGTTGCCCTCGGTGTCGCGATAGTCGAATTCCAGGTGCGGGTCGCTGAGAAAGAAGCTGGCTCGCGCCGGCCCGTCGGGGTCGATGCCCTGCAGCGCCACGGTTCGACCCGCGTCGATGTACGCCATACCGCAATGGTCAAGCCCCACAAGGTTTTCCACGTCGAAGAAGCCGAAACACTGACCCAACTGTGCGACGTACCGATCTTCGGGGCCGAACACCAGCCGGCGCAGGCCCGAATGCAGGCCATCGGCCCCGATGACGAGATCGTAGCGGCTGGTGGATCCGTCGCTGAAGGTCACGTCGACCCGCTGTCCGTCATCGTCGAGTGCGCTGATCCGCACGCCGAAGCGGTAATTCACGTCGTCGCGGACGGCTTCATACAGGATGTGGGTCAACGTGCCCCAGTGAATCTCGACCTCCCCACTGACGACCTCGGCGGGCAATCGCCCAATTTCTCGACCCCGGCCGTCGACAAGTGCGAGCGGGCCCATGCTGGTGGCTGCCGCTTTGACCTCGTCGAGCAGACCCATCTTGTCGAGCACCGTGAGCGCGGGACCCCGGAAGTCGACGGCCTGCCCGCCGGTGCGCAACTCGGGAGCCTGCTCGATGATCGTCACGTCGTGGCCGTGCCTGGTGAGCCAGAAGGCCAGGCTCGGCCCAGCGATACCGCCGCCGCTGATCAGAATGTCGAAAGGCATTGCCGCTATGGCTAACCGGCCTTGTTGATGGTGTTGCCGCTACCAAGGTTCTCGACCTTGGGCGCACCGTCTTTATAGCTGATGGTGTTGTTGAACCCGACGACGTTGAGCTGCTTGTCGATTTTGTCGATGGTGATCTTGTTGTCCGCGCCGCCGATGCTGACCGTCCCGCAGGATCCCTTGACCGTCAGCGTATTGTTCGACCCGCCCACGTTGAGCGATTTGCCGTCACCGCAATCGAGAGTGGTTGTGGTGCCCAGTGATCCGTAGTTGATCGTGTTCCCGATATCGAACTGGGCACCCGTGCTGGTCGTCGACGGTGTCGGCGTCGACGAGCTGGGCGCGCCACTCGACGGAACCGTGCCGTTGTTGTTGCCCCGTCCGCAGCCGGCCACCCCGAATGCCGCCACCGCGGTGATTGCCAGACCGCAGGCCAGACGTCGAGAGTTGTTCGCGCGCATACGGCTAACTTTCCACGTGGCTGACACGATTGACCATGCCGAGTTCGCGGCCGCGGTCCCAGACGAACGGCTCGCCGTTCTTGTAGAAGACCGACTCGCCTGAGCCGTAGACGGTGATGTCGTGGATGACGCTGTCCGCAACGATGGTGTGGCCCGAGCCCATTACCGTCACGGCCCGGCACGTTCCGAGCGCGTTGACGGTGTTCCTGGTGCCGTCGACCAACAGCGTCGCGCCGTTGCAGTCGATGGTCTGCTCGACACCCATGCCGGTGATGTGGGTGTCACCGTTCTTGGCGTGCCCGCTCGGGGCGCCGGTGTGGGAGGTGAATGCGATCGCGATTGCGCTGGCCGCTACAGCCCGGCAGGGGATCGACCAATTCATCGCAAGTTCCTCTCGCCACGGCGCGCGATCTGCTCGGAAAGAGCGTACGTGCTGCAGTGACCGGCAGACTAGAGTTCGTCGTTCCGGGGAAGCGCGAACAACAGTCCGTAGCCAAACCCGGTGAACGCAACCGAGGGGTGATCGCCATGGCTGCTGCGCCGGAGTCACCGGCCGGTCGGTCTGGCGCGGGGGCGAGGTCCGGGACCCGCGGGGCCCGGCTGAGCCGCGAGATCATCGTCGCGGCGGCGCTCACCTTCCTGGATCGCGAAGGCTGGGACGCCCTGACCATCAACGCCCTGGCAACTCAGCTGGGAACCAAAGGTCCGTCGCTGTACAACCACGTCGACAGCCTGGAGGACCTGCGCCGCACGGTGCGGATCCGCGTCATCGACGACATCATCACCATGCTCAACCGGGTCGGTGAGGGACGCCTCCGCGACGACGCCGTGCTGGTGATGGCCAGCGCCTACCGCAGCTACGCCCACCACCACCCCGGCCGGTACTCGGCCTTCACCCGGATGCCGCTGGGCGCCGGCGACGACCCGGAGTACACCGCCGCGACCCGTGCTGCCGCGGCGCCGGTGATCGCGGTGTTGACGTCGTACGGACTCGACCTCGAGCAAGCTTTCTATGCGGCACTGGAATTCTGGTCGGCGATGCACGGATTCGTGTTGTTGGAAATGACGGGCGTGATGGACGACATCGACACCGATTCGGTGTTCTCCGACATGGTGCTCCGGCTGGCGGCGGGCATAGCGCTGCGCAGCGGATCCGCGGCCCACGACGCCCCGTGACGTTGCCCGGTGAAGTGCACCATCGGACGTCGATGTCGCCGCTTTGACCTGCCCGACTCGCGGCGGGTATTGTGGAGCCTCGTGCCTGGCGGTTTTAGGCGCTTCACCTAAGACGCGCACGCCGGGCCGATTCGCATGCCAACTACGCAACGGATTAATTCTGCGGCGGGCGCGCGCGACACACCCGGATGCGGGGGACCGCTGAAGGACATAACTGCACTACAGAGACTTTAGAAGCATCAGAATCAGACAGCAGCAAAACGAAGAAGTAGAAAGCCGGTAGATGCCAACCATTCAGCAGCTGGTCCGCAAGGGTCGCCGCGACAAGGTCGCCAAGGTCAAGACCGCGGCCCTCAAGGGCAGCCCGCAGCGCCGCGGGGTGTGCACCCGCGTGTACACCACGACTCCGAAGAAGCCGAACTCGGCGCTTCGCAAGGTCGCTCGCGTCAAGCTGACCACGGGGGTCGAGGTCACCGCTTACATCCCGGGCGAGGGCCACAACCTCCAGGAGCACTCGATGGTGCTGGTGCGTGGCGGTCGTGTGAAGGACCTGCCCGGTGTGCGCTACAAGATCATCCGCGGTTCGCTCGACACCCAAGGTGTCAAGTCCCGTAAGCAGGCCCGCAGCCGTTACGGCGCCAAGAAGGAGAAGAGCTAATGCCGCGCAAAGGCCCCGCGCCGAAGCGGCCGCTGGTCAACGACCCGGTGTACGGGTCGCAGCTGGTGACGCAGTTGGTCAACAAAGTTCTGCTGGACGGGAAGAAATCGCTGGCTGAGCGCATTGTTTATGGAGCGCTCGAGCAGGCTCGCGACAAGACCGGCACCGACCCGGTCATCACGCTCAAGCGTGCACTCGACAACGTCAAGCCGGCCCTCGAGGTCCGCAGCCGCCGCGTCGGTGGTGCGACCTACCAGGTGCCCGTCGAGGTCCGTCCCGAGCGTTCGACCACGCTGGCCCTGCGCTGGCTGGTCGGCTTCTCGAAGCAGCGCCGCGAAAAGACCATGGTCGAGCGGCTCGCCAACGAGCTGCTGGACGCCAGCAACGGTCTGGGCGCCGCCGTCAAGCGACGCGAGGACGTCCACAAGATGGCCGAGGCGAACCGGGCCTTCGCGCACTATCGCTGGTGAGACATCCGGCGAGCGTGCCGGGTCGAAGTGAAACAGCGAAATAACCGAGCAATCGAAAGAGTGGGAAAACTCCCGTGGCACAGAAGGACGTGCTGACCGACCTGACCAAGGTCCGCAACATCGGCATCATGGCGCACATCGACGCCGGCAAGACGACGACGACCGAGCGCATCCTCTACTACACCGGTATCAGCTACAAGATCGGTGAGGTGCACGACGGCGCCGCCACCATGGACTGGATGGAGCAGGAGCAGGAGCGGGGGATCACCATCACCTCCGCGGCAACCACCTGCTTCTGGAACGACAACCAGATCAACATCATTGACACGCCTGGCCATGTTGATTTCACCGTCGAGGTGGAGCGCAGCCTGCGGGTGCTGGACGGCGCCGTTGCGGTGTTCGACGGCAAGGAAGGTGTCGAGCCGCAGTCCGAGCAGGTGTGGCGGCAGGCCGACAAGTACGACGTCCCGCGCATCTGCTTCGTCAACAAGATGGACAAGGTCGGCGCCGACTTCTACTTCTCCGTGAAGACGATGGAAGACCGCCTCGGCGCCAACGTCATCCCGATCCAGCTGCCCGTCGGCTCCGAGGGCGACTTCGAGGGCATCGTCGACCTGGTCGAGATGAAGGCCAAGGTGTGGCGGGGCGAGACCAAGCTCGGCGAGACCTACGAGACCATCGACATCCCGGCCGAACTGCAGGAGAAGGCCGACGAGTACCGCAACAAGCTGCTCGAGGCCGTAGCGGAGACCGACGAGACGCTGCTGGAGAAGCACTTCGGCGGCGAGGCCCTCACGATCGACGAGATCAAGGGCGCCCTGCGCAAGCTCACCATCAGCTCCGAGGCCTACCTGGTGCTGTGCGGTAGCGCCTTCAAGAACAAGGGCGTGCAGCCGATGCTGGACGCGGTCATCGACTACCTGCCTTCGCCGTTGGACGTTCCGCCGGCCGTGGGCCATGCCCCTGGCAAGGAGGACGTGGAGGTCATCCGTAAGCCCTCGACCGACGAACCGTTCTCCGCGCTGGCGTTCAAGGTCGCCACCCACCCGTTCTTCGGCAAGCTGACCTACGTCCGGGTGTACTCGGGCAAGGTCGACTCCGGTAGCCAGGTCATCAACTCCACCAAGGGCAAGAAGGAGCGGCTGGGCAAGCTGTTCCAGATGCACTCCAATAAGGAGAACCCGGTGGAGACCGCGTCGGCCGGTCACATCTACGCCGTGATCGGGCTGAAGGACACCACCACCGGTGACACCCTGAGCGACCCCAACAACCAGGTCGTACTGGAGTCGATGACGTTCCCGGACCCGGTCATCGAGGTCGCTATCGAGCCCAAGACCAAGAGCGACCAGGAGAAGCTGAGCCTCTCCATCCAGAAGCTCGCCGAAGAAGACCCCACCTTCAAGGTGCACCAGGACAACGAGACCGGCCAGACCGTGATCGGCGGCATGGGCGAGTTGCACCTGGACATCCTGGTGGACCGGATGCGCCGCGAATTCAAGGTCGAGGCCAACGTCGGTAAGCCGCAGGTGGCCTACAAGGAGACCATCAAGCGCACGGTCGACAAGGTCGAGTTCACCCACAAGAAGCAGACCGGTGGCTCGGGCCAGTTCGCCAAAGTCCTGGTCAGCCTCGCGCCGTTCAGCGGCGAGGACGGCGCGACCTACGAGTTCGAGAACAAGGTCACCGGTGGTCGCATCCCGCGGGAGTACATCCCGTCGGTGGACGCCGGAGCCCAGGACGCCATGCAGTACGGCGTGCTCGCCGGCTACCCGCTGGTGAACGTCAAGCTGACGCTGCTCGATGGCGCGTACCACGACGTCGACTCCTCGGAGATGGCGTTCAAGATCGCCGGTTCGCAGGTGATGAAAAAGGCTGCCGCGCAAGCACAGCCGGTCATCCTGGAGCCCATCATGGCTGTCGAGGTCACCACGCCCGAGGACTACATGGGTGACGTGATCGGCGACCTGAACTCCCGCCGTGGCCAGATTCAGGCCATGGAGGAACGCAGCGGCGCGCGCGTGGTCAAAGCCCACGTGCCGCTGTCGGAGATGTTCGGCTACGTCGGCGACCTTCGGTCGAAGACTCAGGGCCGGGCGAATTACTCCATGGTGTTCGACTCGTACGCCGAAGTTCCGGCGAACGTGTCGAAGGAGATCATCGCGAAGGCAACCGGCGAGTGAGCTAGCCAAAGGTGACGGAGTAACCTTGCCCGGTCAGAACCGCGGCGCAACGGAAATAACAACACTCCTACAAGCACAAACAGATCCAGTAACAAGCACCAACTAGTCCAGGAGGACACAGAAGTGGCGAAGGCGAAGTTCGAGCGGACGAAGCCGCACGTCAACATCGGGACCATTGGTCACGTTGACCACGGCAAGACCACGTTGACCGCGGCTATCACGAAAGTTCTGCATGACAAATACCCGGCACTCAACGAGTCGCGTGCGTTCGACCAGATCGACAACGCGCCCGAAGAGCGTCAGCGCGGTATCACGATCAACATCTCCCACGTGGAGTACCAGACCGAGAAGCGTCACTACGCACACGTCGACGCCCCGGGTCACGCTGACTACATCAAGAACATGATCACCGGTGCCGCCCAGATGGACGGCGCGATCCTGGTGGTCGCCGCGACCGACGGCCCGATGCCGCAGACTCGTGAGCACGTGCTGCTGGCCCGCCAGGTCGGCGTGCCCTACATCCTGGTCGCGCTGAACAAGGCCGACATGGTCGACGACGAGGAGCTGCTGGAGCTCGTGGAGCTCGAGGTTCGCGAGCTGCTGGCCGCCCAGGAATTCGACGAGGACGCCCCGGTGATCCAGGTGTCGGCGCTCAAGGCGCTCGAGGGCGACCCGAAGTGGGTCGAGTCGGTGGAGAAGCTGATGGACGCGGTCGACGAGTCGATCCCGGACCCGGTCCGCGAGACCGAGATGCCGTTCCTGATGCCCGTCGAGGACGTGTTCACCATCACCGGTCGTGGCACCGTGGTGACCGGCCGTGTCGAGCGTGGCGTGATCAACGTCAACGAGGAAGTCGAGATCGTCGGCATCAAGCCGGCCAGCACCAAGACCACGGTCACCGGTGTCGAGATGTTCCGCAAGCTGCTCGACCAGGGTCAGGCCGGCGACAACGTCGGGCTGCTGCTGCGTGGTATCAAGCGTGAGGACGTCGAGCGCGGCCAGGTCGTCGTGAAACCCGGCACCACCACGCCGCACACCGACTTCGAGGGCAGCGTCTACATCCTGTCCAAGGACGAGGGTGGCCGGCACACGCCGTTCTTCAACAACTACCGTCCGCAGTTCTACTTCCGCACCACCGACGTGACCGGAGTGGTGACGTTGCCGGAGGGCACCGAAATGGTGATGCCCGGTGACAACACCGAGATCGTCGTGAAGCTGATCCAGCCCGTCGCCATGGATGACGGTCTGCGGTTCGCGATCCGTGAAGGTGGCCGCACCGTCGGCGCCGGCCGGGTCACCAAGATCATCAAATAACTTCGTCGACGATGTGGGGCGCTGCCCCGCGGAGGAGGCGAAGAAGTTCGACCGAGTGCACAGCCAAGCGGCGCTCACCCGAAAGGGTGGGCGCCGTTTCACTTTTACCCAGTATGCTCATGCGCGTAGCGATGCGTTGTCCCGCGTCATCGACCTGCCGACGACGGGATTTGCCATGTTTGCGCGCTATCTCAAAGCTCAACTCATCGTTTTGGTCTGCGGGGGTCTGGTCGGCCCGATCTTTCTCGTCACGTACTTCGCGCTGCCCAGCATGCTGGGTTCTTTTGGCAGCGAAGCGGACTCGATCGTCTCCCAGAGCACGTCGTGGTTGCTCTGGGCCGGGCTGCTGATCACCGTCGCCGACGTGCTGGTCGCGATTTGGCTGGCCAACCGCGGCGCGCAATCCTCGGCCAAAATGGCCGCCCTGCAGCAGACCGGCGTGCTTGCCACAGCGCAGATCCAGGGTCTGGCGGAAACCGGGGTGCGGATCAATGAACGTCCGGTGGTCAAGCTGGACCTGCGTATCACCGGGCCCGGGTTCGACTTCGCCGATCAAAAGCGGGTCACCGTCGACATCTCCAAGCAGGCGATCGTCACGTCGCGCAAACTCGTCGTCCTGGTCGACCCGAACACCCGTGAGTACGAGATCGATTGGCAAGCAAGCGCATTGGTCGCGGGTGTGGTGCCTGCGCAGATCACCGTCAGCGAGGACAACAAGACCTACGACCTGAGCGGTCAGGCCGGACCGCTGATGGAGATCATGCAGATCTACAAGGCCAACAACCTGCCGTTCGGTGGCACCGTCGACATCCGCAACTACCCGGCGGTGCGCCAGCAGGTGGTGGCGGTGGTCCGGCGGGCCGCCGAGGCGCACCAGCCCGCGTCGGCCGGTGGGGTGCCCGCGCCGCCGCAGCAACCGGTCGCCGAGCGGCTCGACGAACTGCAAAAACTGCACTCCAGTGGCGCGATTTCGGATGCCGAGTACGCCGCGGGCCGGCAGAAAATCATCGCCGATCTCTGACCGCAAGCCGGCTTCGGCGGCCGATTAGAACACGTTTCAGTTTCGCTGCTAGCCTGATCGGCAGTTGGCGAAAGGGGCTGCGGGTGTCGGGCACGTCAGGAGCTGTGCAGGGACGGGTGGCATTCATCACCGGGGCCGCGCGCGGCCAAGGGCGCGCCCACGCGGCCCGGCTGGCCCGCGAGGGAGCGGACATCATCGCCTTGGACATCTGCGCGCCGGTGTCCGACAGCATCACCTACGCCGCGGCCACCCCCGAGGATTTGACGGAGACGGTCCGGGCGGTCGAAGCCGAGGGGCGCAAGATCTTGGCCCGACAAATCGACATTCGTGACGACGCCGCGGTGCGCCAACTCGTCGCCGACGGCGTCGAACAATTCGGCCGCCTCGACATCCTGATCGCCAACGCGGGTGTGCTCAGCTGGGGACGGATCTGGGAGTTGTCCGACGAGCAGTGGAATACCGTGATCGACGTCAACCTGACCGGCACCTTCCACACCCTGCGTGCGGCGATTCCCGCGATGATCGACGCCGGCAACGGCGGGTCCATCGTGGTGGTCAGCTCGTCGGCCGGGCTGAAGGCCACTCCGGGCAACGGGCACTACTCGGCGTCCAAGCACGGGCTCACCGGTTTGACCAACTCGCTGGCAATCGAGCTGAGCGAGTACGGCATTCGGGTCAACTCGATCCATCCCTACTCGGTCGATACCCCGATGATCGAGCCGGAGCTGATGATGCAGGTATTCGGCAAGCATCCGCACTACATCCACAGCTTCGGTCCAATGCTGCTGCAGCCCAACGGATTCATGGGCGCCGCCGAGGTATCCGACGTCATTGCGTGGCTGGCCGGAGACGGCTCCGGCACGCTGACCGGAGCGCAGATCCCGGTCGACAAGGGCGTACTGAAGTACTAGCTCGCCAGCGTCTCGGCGAATCGATCGATGGCCCAGTCGATTTCGGTCATCGTGATCACCAACGGCGGGGCGAACCGCAGCGTCGATCCGTGGGTGTCCTTGACCAGGACACCGCGTTCGGCCAGTCGCAGGCTGAGCTGCTTTCCGCTGCCGAGTGCCGGGTCGATGTCGACACCGGCCCACAATCCGCGTCCGCGCACCGCAACCACGCCCTGGCCGATCAGTGCTTGCAGCCGCCAGTGCAGCCGCGCCCCCAGCCGGGTTGCGCGTTCCTGGAACTCGCCTCGAGCCAGCATCGACACCACGGTGTGTCCGATCGCCGTCGCAAACGGGTTGCCGCCGAACGTCGAGCCGTGCTCGCCGGGATGCAGCACCCCGAGAATGTCGCGATCGGCCACCACCGCGGACAGCGGCACCACGCCGCCGCCCAGCGCCTTGCCGAGCAGATAGATGTCGGGCACCACGTCCCAGTGGTCGCAGGCGAAGGTGCGGCCGGTGCGGGCCAGGCCGGACTGGATTTCGTCGGCGATCATGAGAACGTGTCGGGCCGTGCAGATCTCGCGTACGGCCGGCAGGTAGTCGTCCGGCGGAACGATGACGCCGGCTTCGCCCTGTATCGGCTCCAGCAAGACGGCGACGGTGTTGTCGTCGATCGCATCGCCCAGCGCGGTGACATCCCCGAACGGCACCGAACGAAAGCCCGGTGTGAACGGCCCGAAGCCGGCGCGCGCAGTCTCATCCGAGGAGAAGCTGACGATGGTGATGGTCCGGCCGTGAAAATTGTTGTCGGCAACCACAATATTGGCCTGGTCGACGGGTACGCCTTTGACGTCGGTGCCCCATTTGCGGGCCACCTTGAGCGCGCTTTCGACCGCCTCGGCGCCGCTGTTCATCGGCAGCACGGTGTCCTTCGAGCACAATGCCGCCAGCGCTGCGCAGAACGGGCCCAGTCCTTCGGCGTGAAATGCTCGGCTGACCAAGGTGAGGACGTCGAGTTGGGCATGGGCGGTCGCAATGATCTCCGGGTTGCGATGCCCGAAATTCACCGCCGAATATGCGGCCAGGCAGTCCAGGTAGCGGCGTCCTTCGACGTCGGTGATCCACGACCCTTCGGCGCTGGCGGCGACCACCGGCAGCGGCGAATAGTTGTGCGCGCAGGAGCGCTCGTCGATCGCGATAGCCGACTCGGTCAGCGCACCGCGACCGGTCAGGTTATCCAGCAGTGTCATCGCTGAACTTGGCGTCGGTGCCGGCATGTCTCACGAATACACCTCCAGCGTACAGCATTTGACGGAGCCACCGCCCTTGAGCAATTCAGGCATGTCGAGGCCGATCGGTTCGAATCCGGCGTCGCTCAGCTGTTGGGCGAAGCCGGTAGCAGCGGCCGGGAGTATCACGTTACGCCCATCGGAGACGGCGTTGAGGCCGAACACGTACGCGTCGGCGCTTTCGACCACGATCGCATCGGGGAACAATGTCTCCAGGTGCGCGCGCGACACGTATGAGAATGCCGGCGGGTAGTAGGCGATGGTCGTGTTGTCGAGAACAGTCAGCGCGGTGTCGAGATGGTAGAAGCGCGGATCGATCAGCTCGAGGCTGATCACTCGCCGGTTGAAGATCCCGGCGATTTCGCTGTGCGCCCGCAACGCGGTTCGAAATCCGTATCCGGCCAAAATGATGTCTCCGACGGGTAGCAGATCACCCTGGCCTTCGTTGACGTGTTGCGCATAAACGGGGTCGAACCCCTGCGACTGCAACCACGCCCCGTAGGCCGCTGACTCCTGTTGGCGCTGTGCATATTTGAAGCGGGCAACCAGCGCCGTGCCGTCGATGATCAGCGCACCGTTGGCGGCGTACACCATGTCGGGCAGACCGGGCATCGGGGCGACCAGGTCGACGCTGTGCCCCAGTTGCAGATAGACGTCCTGCAGGCGCTGCCATTGCGACAGCGCGACCGCCGGATCGACGGGAGTGCTGGTGTCCATCCACGGATTGATCGCGTAGTCCACGGCGAAGAACCGT
Organism: Mycobacterium sp.; assembly: GCF_965277065.1. GTDB lineage: Bacteria > Actinomycetota > Actinomycetes > Mycobacteriales > Mycobacteriaceae > Mycobacterium. The sequence goes on along the minus strand of NZ_CBDIBT010000019.1, from coordinate 838,062 downwards.
GGCGCCGTCATGACGTAGTGCCGAAGGCTGGCCTTTCGTTCGGCGGCGCGACGGCGGGTTGCGGTTCCCGACTCGGCGAAGATCGTCATAAATCAACGGTAGGGGAGTCGTTCGCGCAATACATCGATGACTGTTGCGTGTATACCGCGCTTTTATTGCGCGCAATGCCATAAAGTGAATGTCTGTTGTGGTTGGAGGGGCTATGGATCGGTTGGACGGGATCGATGAGCAGATCCTGGCCGAGCTGGCTCAGCACGCGCGGGCGACCTTCGCCGAGATCGGGGAGCGCGTGCGGTTGTCCGCCCCGGCGGTCAAGCGGCGGGTCGACCGGATGCTTGACAGCGGCGTGATTCGTGGGTTCACCACCGTCATCGACCGCAATGCCGTCGGCTGGAACACCGAGGCGTACGTCCAAGTCTTCTGCCACGGCCGGATTTCACCCGATGAACTCCGGCGCGCCTGGGCCGATATCCCCGAAGTCATCAGTGCCGCAACGGTAACCGGCACCGCCGACGCCATCCTGCGGGTGTTGGCGCGCGACATGCAACACCTGGAAGACGCCTTAGAGCGAATCCGCACCAGCGCCGACATCGAACGCAGCGAAAGCATCGTCGTGTTGTCGAATCTGATCGACAGGTCACGCGCGCAGGGGTGAGCAAATACTCACTGCCGCAATCGTGTATGAACTCTCCAATGACCACTAGCTCTGGGGACAACGGCATTCTGATCGTCGGCGGAGGACTTTCCGCGGCCCGGACCGCCGAGCAATTGCGCCGGGCTGACTTCACCGGTTCGATCACCATCGTCAGCGACGAGGTGCACCTGCCCTATGACCGGCCACCGTTGTCCAAAGAGGTCCTGCGCAGCGAAGTCGACGACGTCACGCTAAAGCCGCGCGAGTTCTACGACGAGAAGAACATCACGCTGCGGCTGGGATCGGCGGCCACCGGCATCGACACCGGTGCGCAGACCGTGACACTGGATGACGGATCGACGCTGAGCTACGACGAACTCGTCATCGCGACAGGGTTGGTGCCACGGCGCATTCCGGCGTTTCCCGATCTGGAGGGAATCCGGGTGCTGCGTTCCTTCGACGAAAGCCTGGCCCTGCGCCGGCACGCATCGGAAGCGCACCGCGCCGTGGTGGTCGGTGCCGGGTTCATCGGTTGCGAGGTGGCGGCCAGCCTGCGCGGACTGGGAGTCAATGTGGTGCTGGTCGAGCCGCAGCCCGCGCCGCTGGCAGCGGTGCTCGGCGAGCAGATCGGCGGACTCGTGGCCCGGCTGCACCGCGATGAAGGTGTCGACGTGCGCACCGGTGTCGGAGTAGCCGAGGTGCGGGGCAGTAAGCATGTCGAGACGGTGGAGCTGACCGACGGCACCGAGCTCAGCGCCGATCTGGTCGTGGTGGGCATCGGCTCGCGGCCGGCCACCGACTGGCTCGACGGCAGCGGTATCGAGGTCGACAACGGGGTCATCTGCGATGCCGCCGGCCGGACCAGTGCGCCGAACGTCTGGGCTCTCGGCGACGTCGCGTCGTGGCGCGACCCGAAGGGACACCAAGTGCGCGTGGAACATTGGAGCAACGTCGCCGAGCAGGCCCGCGCTGTGGTGCCCGCGATGCTCGGACAGGACGCACCGTCGAACGTCGTCGTCCCGTATTTCTGGAGCGATCAGTACGACGTCAAGATCCAGTGCCTGGGCGAGCCCGTCGCCACCGACACCGTGCACATCGTCGAGGACGACGGTCGCAAGTTTCTCGCCTACTACGAGCGGGACGGCGCGGTCGCCGGCGTCGTCGGCGGCGGCATGCCCGGCAAGGTGATGAAAGCTCGCGCCAAAATCGCTGCCGCCGTGCCGATCTCCGAAGTCCTGGGCTAGGTCAGCTGGAGAACTGCGCAACCGCCGTGCGCAGTGCGGGAAGCGCTTTGCCGGCTTGGTGTTCGATGAGCGCGGCCTCAGCGACCAGGCCGACCCACAATTGGGCGCTCTCGTAGGGATGCGGGTTTTTCAGCGCGGCAAAGTCGGATCGGCACACCTCGGCGCTCGCGTGGTTGCGCCGGCTGATCTCGTCGGTGATCGCCCGCTCCGCGCGCGCCTCCAGCAGCAGGGCGCGCACCCCGCGGTCGCGCAGGCAGCCGTCGAGGTAGGTGTTCGCGACGGCGATCAGCCGGGCCCGCCCCGGCGGCATGCCGTCGGTCGCGGCCTGGATCTGGCCGGCCAGCCGCTCATGGAATTCCCGGTGCAGCGCAAGGAGATACGAGTCGCGGTCGCCGAAATGGTGGAAGAACGTTCCTTTGGCCACCCCGGCGTCGGCGACGATGAGGTTGACGCTCAGATTGGCCAGGCCGGTCCGCTCGGCCAGTCGCAGTCCCGCGTCGATCAACGCTTTCCGGGTTCGGGCCATGGCCTCTTTGCGGCCGCCTTTGGGCGTGACGGGCGGCGTCGAGGTCATGCAGGCACTCTAACCGCCGGCGTGCGTGCGGCTTTGCGCTGACTACGTCGCGCAAGCAGTTCGCCGTACTGCTCGCAGACGTGGATCAGTCCGGTCAATTGGTAGGTGATCCAGCCTTTGTCAGTCGAAGGCAGGTTGTGTTCGAACAGTGCGTGCCCCGCGATTTGGACCAGCCATCCTCCGACGAACATCGGCACTCCCACCCGGGGCTTGGCCCATAGCAACGGAATTCCGGTCGCGATCACCGGCGTGCCGAGCAGATGCGTGATCCGGACTCCGCGACTGGAGTGGCGGTCCCGGTAGTAGGCCATCTTGTCGGCGAACGGGGCACTGGCGGCGGGAGCGGTCATGAGGTGACTCCTTGAGTTGGGGTATCCGCGATGATACAGTTGACTGACCGGTCGGTCAATGAAAGGAAATCCGATGACGACGATGGTTCAGACGCGGGTGGGAGAGGTCGCATGCGACGACGTCGGAGACGGCCCGCCCGTGGTGTTGCTGCACGCCACGTTGCACGATCGTCGGGATTTCGACCCAATCGTGGCAACGCTGTCTCGCGACCATCGGGTGATCGCCCTCGACTGGCCCGGTCACGGCGAGTCGCCGGCGCCGGAGTCGAACTATCAGCCGACCGCCGCCTCGTTCGCGGGTGTTCTTGCCGATGTTGTTGCCGCCCTTCACCTTGAACGGGTGACACTTGTCGGAAACTCCGTGGGTGGATTTGCCGCCGCTCACCTGGCTATCGCTGAGCCGCAACGGGTCTCACGAATGATCTTGGTCAACAGCGGCGGGTTCATCGCGAGCCCGATGACCAATCTCTACTGCCGCGCACTGGGCATGCCCGCGGTGATGAAGCGCGCCCTGCCGCGCTTCATTCGTAGCTATATGAGTGCAACGAGCGACAACGATCACGCCGTGCAAGAGCGCGCGCTGGCACGAGCGAACACCCCAGAGGGGGTCGCGCTGACCGCCGCCATGTGGCGCAGTTTCGCGGCACCCGAGTACGACCTGCGCTCGCATGCCGACCGGATCACCGCGCCATGCCTGGTGATCTGGGGATCGAAAGACACCGCGATCCCGCTGCGACTCGGCCGGGCCACGGCGGCCGCGATACCGGGGGCGCGACTGGAAACCCTGCCGACAGGCCACGTCGCGTTCTCATCGGATCCCGGCGGGTTCCTGGCCATCGCCGAGCCGTTTCTGGCCGCCAGTCGCGGCAGCGTGCAGTAGTCCCGCAACTACTCCCAGACGACCGGCGGCCCGTGCGGCGAACACGCGGCCAGCAGTCGGTCGTCGCCCGCAGGCCAGCAACGGGCCCGCACCACGAACTCCACCTCCGCGTCAGGTGTTCGCCGGTGCGGTTCCAGCGTCAGGTGAGCGAACGGCGATTCGGATCGCGCCCGCGCGCCGATCTGCTCGATCGAGGCCTCGATGGTCGACTGCTCGGGCAGCGAAAGGTATTGCCACATAATCGAATGCCACAACACGGTGAGCGCTCCGCCCGCGAGCTTTAGGCCGGCCACGGCCTCGGTGGCATTGCGGCGATGCAGCTCTGCCGGAACCCGGCGGGCAACGCTGATCGCGCCGCGCAACCGGTCGAGGCGGGCCTGTTGGTCGGGCCACACATAACTCAGCAGCGTCAGCTCACCGTCGGTGCCGGTGGCGTCCAGCGGCGCGATGTCGTAGCCGTGACGTTCGACGATGTTCAGTGCGGCAGCCGTGGGAGGTAGTGCGCCTCGCCACGCATCGTCGATGGTGACCGGCGAATCCGGTGGACCCCACTCGCCGCCGGGATAGCGGTAGCGGTAGTGGTCGACGCGCAAATTCAGCCCCGCGCTACAGCCGATCTCGAAAAGCCGCACCGGCACACCGAATCGGTCGGACAACGTCAGCAGACCGCCGATTAGCGCGGCCGAGCGACCGACCTCGTTGGTCTGCGGCGGCTGGTCGAGAGCAGCGCGCAGGTATTCGGCGTGTTCGGCGGCGGCCTGCCCGATGTCGGGCCACGCGGCCTCGGCGTCCCACGATCCGCCAACGCTGGGATACCAGTGGCGTAGCGCCGGTGCGCGTCCCTCGAGGGCCAACCGGTGCAGCCCGCCCAGCAGCCGGAGCGGCAAAGCCATACGGCCAGAATCATTTTCGTGTCCGGCGAAGATCTGGGCGAACACACCGTCGGCCTTGACGTCGCCGGCCACCAATTCCAACAGATCGCCGTACATCGCCGAACCCATGCCCGCGCAGACCTGACCCTGCACCTGGATGGTCTGCAGCAGTCGGCTCATGGCTGACTATCCTTCAGGCCGGCGCGGACGACGTCGAAAGCGTCGCCCAGGGCTTGCGGCAGCGAGACCGACTCGTCGTCCAGCCAGTGCTCGTAGGCGCTCAATGCGACGCCGAGCATCATCCACGCGACGGTCTGCGGTCGCAGGTCGGAGGTTTTGGCACCGGTCCGATGTGCCACAAACCCCGCGATCACCTCGCGCCATCCGGCATACATCGTCATCGAATATGCCTGCAGCTCCGCTGTTTGCAGGATCACCCGCATCCGTTGCCGATGCCGGACCGTCTCGGATTCGTCGAAAGTGTTGAACGACAGCAATGCGGTCCGCAGCGCGTCGCCGAGCGGCATGTCCGGGTCGACCTCGTTCAGCAGCTCGCTCAGGTGTTGCAGGTGAGCGTCGAAGTCCCCCCAGGGAATGGCGTTCTTTGACGCGTAGTAGCGAAACACGGTCCGGCGTGCGATACCTGCGGCCGCAGCGACGTCGTCGACGCTCACCTCCGAGAACCCGCGGTCGGCGAACAGCCCGATCGCGACGCCGGAGATGTGTTCACGCGTGGTGGACCGGCGGCGGCCGACCCGCGGCTGCTGTTGCGCCATCGTCCCCACCCTTCCGTTCCGGCACTCGATGCCATATTCTGTCTGAGATTCTGATCACATCGACGCGACTTGTCGAGCCCCGCCCGAACGAAAGGCAACGTCATGGAGCCGAACCAGCAGACCGACGCAGAAACCGAGCTCGTCACCGAGGCACTGGTCGAAGAGGTGTCCATCGACGGGATGTGCGGGGTCTACTGACCGTGACCGCCCCCGCGAAGGGGCTCGATGGCCGACGTGGCGACTTCGATCCCGACCACGCCTGGCGATTGCACCCGCAAGTCGCCGTGCGGCCCGAAAGCTTCGGTGCGCTGTTGTACCACTTCGGAACTCGCAAGCTCTCGTTCCTGAAGAACCGCACCATCCTCACGGTGGTGCAATCGTTGGCCGACCACCCCGACGTCCGTGCCGCACTCCGGGCGGCCGGCGTCGAGGATTCACAGCAAGGTCCGTATTTGCATGCACTCGGCGTGCTGGCCGGCTCCAACATGTTGATACCGAGCGATATCGATGAGGGGGAGCGGCGCACATGACATCGACCGTGCCACGGCTCATAGAGCAGTTCGAACACGGGTTGGACGCGCCCATCTGCCTGACCTGGGAGCTGACCTACGCGTGCAACCTGGCGTGCGTGCACTGCCTGTCGTCGTCGGGCAAGCGCGATCCGCGTGAGCTGTCCACCCGCGACTGCAAAGACATCATCGATGAGCTGGAACGCATGCAGGTGTTCTACGTCAACATCGGTGGTGGGGAACCGACTGTGCGGCCCGATTTTTGGGAGTTGGTCGACTACGCGACCGCTCACCATGTCGGTGTGAAGTTCTCCACCAACGGTGTGCGCATCACCCCCGAGGTGGCTGACCGGCTGGCGGCCAGCGACTACGTCGACGTGCAGATCTCGCTGGACGGCGCGACGGCCGAGGTCAACGACGCGGTCCGCGGCCCCGGCTCGTTCGCGATGGCCATCCGGGCCCTGGAGAACCTGGCCGCCGCCGGGTTCGCCGATGCCAAGATCTCGGTGGTGGTGACCCGCCACAACGTCGACCAGCTCGACGAATTCGCCGCGCTGGCAAGCCGATACGGTGCCACCCTGCGGATCACCCGGCTGCGGCCTTCCGGGCGTGGCGCCGACGTCTGGGACGAGCTGCATCCAACCTCCGAGCAGCAGGTCCAGCTCTATGACTGGCTGGTCGGCAACGGTGACCGGGTGCTGACCGGCGACTCTTTCTTCCACCTGTCCGGTCTGGGCCAACCGGGCGCACTGGCCGGGCTGAACATGTGCGGTGCCGGACGGGTGGTGTGCCTGATCGACCCGATCGGCGATGTCTACGCCTGCCCGTTCGCCATTCACGACCGCTTCCTGGCCGGAAACGTGTTGTCCGACGGCGGGTTTGACAAGGTCTGGAAGGATGCCCCGCTGTTCAACGAGCTGCGCGAGCCGCAGTCCGCAGGCGCCTGTGGCAGCTGCGGGCACTACGACAGTTGTCGTGGCGGCTGCATGGCGGCCAAGTTCTTCACCGGCCTGCCGCTCGACGGCCCCGACCCGGAATGCGTCCAGGGCTATGGTGCGCCGGCACTGGCCCAGGAGCGCGACAAGCCGCGTCCGGCCGGCGACCACTCGCACGGTCGGCGTAACAGCGGGCCCGTGCCTCTGACGCTGACGATGCCGGTCCGGACGCCGCCGCAGAAAATCTGCAACGAGAGCCCGGTCTAGCCGTGGCTCGTGACCTCTGGTTCGAGACTGTTGCCATCGCCCAGCAGCGCGCGAAGAAGCGGCTGCCTAAGTCGTCCTATTCCGCGCTGGTGGCCGCCAGCGAGAAAGGGCTGACCGTCAGCGACAACGTCGAGGCGTTCGGGGAGCTGGGTTTCGCGCCGCATGTGGTCGGCGCGCTCGAGAAGCGTGATCTGTCGACAACCGTTATGGGGCAGAATATTTCGCTGCCGGTGATCATCTCGCCGACGGGCGTGCAGGCAGTCGACCCGGACGGCGAGGTGGCCGTGGCGCGGGCCGCCGCCGCACGGGGCACAGCGATGGGATTGTCGTCGTTTGCCAGCAAGCCGATCGAGGACGTGATCGCCGGCAACCCGAAGCTGTTCTTCCAGGTCTACTGGTCGGGCGGGCGTGACGTCATCGCGCAGCGCGTCGAGCGGGCCCGGCAGGCCGGCGCGGTCGGACTGATCGTGACCACCGACTGGTCGTTCTCGCACGGCCGCGACTGGGGCAGCCCGAAGATTCCCGAGCAGATGAACCTGCGCACCATGCTGCGGATGTCGCCGGAGGTGATCGTCCGGCCCGGCTGGCTGTGGAGGTTCGGCAAGACATTCCGTCCGCCGGACCTGCGGGTTCCCAACCTGGCCGGCCGCGGCGAGCTCGGTCCCCCGTTTTTTGCTGCCTACGGGGAGTGGATGTCGACCCCCCCGCCGACCTGGGCCGACATCGCCTGGCTGCGCGAACTGTGGGGCGGCCCGTTCATGCTCAAGGGCGTGATGCGGCTTGACGATGCGAAAAGGGCTGTGGACGCCGGTGTTTCGGCGATCTCGGTGTCCAACCACGGCGGCAACAACCTGGACGGGACACCGGCGTCGATTCGCGCGCTGCCCGCCGTCGCGGACGCGGTCGGCGACCAGGTCGAGGTTTTGCTGGACGGCGGCATCCGGCGAGGCAGTGATGTCGTCAAGGCGCTGGCGCTGGGCGCCCGCGCCGTGATGATCGGTCGCGCTTATCTCTGGGGTCTGGCCGCCGCCGGGCAGCCGGGCGTCGAAAACGTGCTCGATATTCTGCACAGCGGAATCGACTCAGCCTTGATGGGGCTCGGACGCGCTTCGGTCCACGACCTCAACCGCGACGACGTCCTGGTGCCCGATGGCTTCACCCGAACGCTCGGGGCGGCCTCGCCCGTGGCGGGCGGGGCGTAACCCGCCGCAGGCCCGAGACCAGCGGGTATGTTGATACTCACGTGGCAGGCGTGGCGGTGATGACCGGTTCTGGTGAACGGTCGGCCGGAAAAGTTTTTTCGAGAGCGCCAACAACCGATGCACGACAGGTGAATTCGTCTTACCATCACCGAGTGGTAGTCCAGCCCGACCTCGGGGGCTCTACGTCGAGCCAACTGCAAAGCATGCCGGTAGGGCTCGCAGTACCCGTTGGCTCCACCGAACAGCACGGCCCGCACCTGCCTCTGGACACCGACACCCGGATCGCGACAGCGGTCGCCGGCGCCGTCACGACAGGCCTGTCGGAGGACCGCGACCTGACCTGGTTGGCCGCCCCCGCGATCGCCTACGGCGCCAGCGGTGAGCACCAAAGTTTCCCCGGAACGATCTCCATCGGCACCGACGTCCTGGCCGCGCTGCTGGTGGAGTACGGCAGATCAGCGACCTGCTGGGCGCAGCGCCTGCTGTTCGTCAACGGCCACGGCGGCAACATCGCGGCGCTAAGCGAGGCCGTCGCGCAACTGCGGCGCGAGGGGCGGGACACCGCGTGGTGCCCGTGTGTCGTGGCTGGCGCCGACGCCCACGCCGGGCACGCCGAAACTTCACTATTACTGCATATTTCGCCGACGGCCGTCCGGACCGACCGGTGGCGCGCGGGCAACAGCGCGCCGTTGTCCGCGCTGCTGCCGTCGATGCGCAGCGGGGGAGTCGCCGCGGTCAGCGAGGTCGGCGTGCTGGGCGACCCGACCACCGCCACAGCAGGCGAGGGTCAGCGGATGCTGACCGAGATGATCGACGACTGCCTGCGCCGGATCCTGCGCTGGACGCCCGCAGCCGACGGGATGCTCAGATGATTCAGACGCGATTGCCCGACGGGTTTGCTGTGCAGGTCGACCGCCGGGTCAGAGTGCTGGGCCAGGGTTCGGCTTTGCTGGGTGGATCGCCCACCCGGATATTGCGGCTGGCGCCCGCCGCCCAGGACATGCTTGCCGACGGCCGGTTGAAGGTCCGCGACGCGGTGAGCGCCGAGCTGGCCCGGACGCTGCTCGACGCGACGGTAGCTCATCCACGCCCCGCGGGCGGTCCGTCACATCGCGATGTGACTATCGTTATCCCGGTGCGCGACAACGTCTCTGGATTGCGACGGCTAATTACCTCGCTGCGTGGCCTGCACATACTCATCGTGGACGACGGGTCGTCGACCCCGATTCGCAGCGAAGACTTCGCCGGGGCGCACACCGACATCGAGATTCTGCGGCACGCGCAGAGCAAGGGCCCGGCGGCGGCCCGCAATACCGGCCTCGCCGCCTGCAAGACGGGCTACGTGGCGTTCCTGGACTCCGATGTGGTCCCGCGCCGTGGCTGGCTGGAGGCGCTGCTCGGGCACTTCTGCGACCCGACCGTGGCCCTGGCCGCCCCACGGATCGTCGGGCTCGCGCAGACCGATCATCTGGTCGCCCGCTACGAGGCGGTGCGTTCGTCGTTGGATCTCGGGCACCGGGAAGCTCCGGTAATTCCGTACAGCAGCGTCTCCTATGTGCCCAGCGCCGCAATCATCTGCCGCACTGCGACATTGCGCGATATCGGTGGCTTCGACGAAACGCTGCGTTCCGGTGAAGATGTCGACTTGTGCTGGCGTCTGGTCGAGGCCGGCGCGCGACTCCGCTACGAGCCGATTGCCCAAGTGGCGCATGATCATCGGACCGAATTGCGGGATTGGGTTGCGCGTAAAGCCTTTTACGGTGGTTCGGCCGCTCCGCTGTCGGTTCGGCACCCGGACAAGATCGCGCCGCTGATGATCTCCGGCTGGGCGTTGACGGCCTGGATCCTGATGGCGTTCGGCTCGAGCTTCGGTTACCTGGCTTCGCTGTTCGTTGCTGGGCTCACCGGCCGCCGGGTTGCGAAAAACATGCAAGGCGCCGAGACCCAGATATGGGACGTCGTGACAGTGGCCGCCCGCAGCCTGTGGTCGGCGGCTCTGCAATTGGCGTCGGCGATCTGTCGGCACTACTGGCCGGTCGCACTGCTGGCTGCCATCCTGTTCCGCTCGTGCCGTCGTGTCGTCCTGGTCGCCGCCGTCGTGGACGGGGTGGTGGACTGGGCCAGTCGCCGGCAAACCGCGGACGACGACGCCCAGCCGATCGGACTGCTGACCTACCTGCTGCTCAAGCGGATCGACGACCTGGCCTACGGTCTGGGACTTTGGTACGGCGTGCTGCGGGAGCGCAACGTCGGCCCGCTCAAGCCCCAGATTCGAGTCTGAGCCCTGACCGCAGCGGCGCTGCACAGCGATGTGCTCATCGTCGGCGCCGGAAGCGCTGGATCTGTTGTGGCAAACCGGCTTTCGGCTGAACCGGGCCGCCTGGTGACCGTCCTGGAGGCCGGGCCCGGCCTGAGCGACCCGGCCCTGCGCGCCGAGACCGCCAACGGACTACGGCTGCCGATCGGCGCGGCCAGCCCGCTCGTGCAGCGCTATCAGGCGCAGCTCACCGACCGGCCGCCCCGCCAGATGTCGATCGTGCGTGGGTCCACAATCGGCGGCTCGGGCGCTGTCAACGGCGGGTACTTCTGCCGTGGTCTGCGGTGCGACTTCGACGGCTTCAAAATACCCGGCTGGGCGTGGACCGATGTTGTCGATCACTTTCGCGCGATCGAAACCGACCTGGATTTCACCGGTCCCGCGCACGGCGACTCGGGCCCGATCCAGATCCGCCGGACACCGGAAATCGTCGGCAGCACAGCAACATTCGTCGATGCGGCTCGACGTCACGGTTTCGGCTGGCTGCCGGATCTCAACGATCTGCCCGACCATGACGCACTGCCATCCGGCGTCGGCGCCGTGCCGCTCAACATCGTCGACGGTAAGAGAATCGGCCCCGGGGCGGCCTATCTGCTGCCCGCGCTGGACCGCGGCAATCTCTCGCTGCTGACCCAGACCCGCGCGGTGCGTCTGCGTATCTCGCGCGGACGCGTCATCGGCGTGGACGCGATCGGCCCAGGCGGGCCAATCGCCATGACCGCCGATCACATCGTGCTCAGCGCCGGCGCGATCGAATCCGCCCATCTCCTCATGCTTTCCGGGGTGGGCGACGCGACGGTACTGCGCGCCGCAGGAGTCGACGTGCTCGCCGCGCTGCCGGTCGGGATGGGCTGCAGCGACCATCCGGAATGGGTGCTACCGACCACTTGGGCGGTCGCCCCGGAGCGACCCGCGCTCGAGGTGGTGCTCAGCACGCCCGATGATGTCGAAATCCGACCGTATACCGGTGGCTTCGTGGCGATGGTCGGCGATGGAACGCCAGGTCACCCGGACTGGCCGCACCTCGGAGTGGCGCTGATGCGACCACTGTCCCGCGGACGGGTCACGCTCGCCTCGGCCGACCCACTCGTACCGCCGATCATCGAGCAGCGCTACGACAGCGAGCCGGCCGACATCGCCGCACTACGGGCCGGCTGTGCTCTGGCGCGCGAAATAGCCGGTCCGACAACCCAAGTCGGCGAACCGGTCTGGTCGACGTCACAGCATCTGTGTGGCACTGCCCCGATGGGGCCCGCCGGCGACCCGATCGCCGTCGTCGATCACCAGTGCCGCGTGCACGGTATCGACGGGTTGTGGGTGATCGACGGGTCGGTGCTGCCGGCGATCACCCGCCGGGGCCCACACGCCACCATTGCCATGCTGGGGCATCGGGCGGCGGAGTTCGTCGGCTGACCGCGTTTGCGTAGGCTGGTGGAGTTGGACACGAGGAGGTGGTCCACATCGCCGACAAGACCGATCCGCGCCCGGCGCGATCCCGGGCCCGGTTGCTCGAGGCCGCCACCGCCCTGCTGCGAGCGGGTGGCCCGAGCGCGGTGACCGTCGATGCCGTGACGCGTGGAGCCAACGTGGCCCGTGCCACCTTGTATCGCCACTTCCCGAGCGGAAATGACTTGTTGGCAACGGCATTCAACGGCCTTATACCGCCGCCGCCGATGCCGGCGGAAGAAGGCACCCTGCGTGATCGGCTGGTCGCGGTGGTGCTGGCATTCGGACAGTCGATTGCCGAGCGCCCCGGCATGGTGATGGCGATGAGCTGGCTGGCCCTCGGGCGTGACCTTGAGCAGTTGCCGGAATCAGATCGCAGCCGCCCCTCCGACAGCGCTGCGGTCAGCACCTTGCGTGAGCGCATCGCCCAGCAATACGCGGCCCCGTTCGACGCGATCTTCGACAGCCCGGACGCAGCCGAACTAGGCGATATCGACCGCACCCGGGCGATTGCTCTGCTGATGGGCCCGGCAGTGCTCGGCCGGCTGTCGACGCTGCCGGACTTCGACTACCGCGATTGCGCGGAGGCCGCGGTGGACGGCTTTCTGCATGTGCAGCGCACCCAGATCGACGCGCTCAACCAGACTGCTCACGAATCGGCAGGTGCCTGAAAGTATGCGGTTCAGCAAAACTCCGTGATCCCGGATTAATCGACGACCCCTTTCCGGTAATCCGTAGGCTGTTATTCCGTGCCGATCCGATCGCTTCGTCGCCGACGAGCGTGGGCCGTCCTGATGACGACGGCCCTGCTCGCGGCGGCGTGCGGGCAGGACGCCGCCGTCAGGCCGCGCAAGGCTGAACCGGCCTACGCGGGCCCGCTGGATGCCGGCGTCGTGCATACCGCGATGGGCTCGGTGCGCGGCCAGGTCGCCGCGGATTACTCTGTGTTCCAAAACATTCCGTACGCAGCGCCTCCGGTGGGGCCGTTGCGATGGCAACAGCCGCGGCCGGCGGCGCACTGGTCGGGCATGCTGGACGCCACCAAGGCCGGCCCGCAATGTATGCAAGACACCGGGCTCAAGCCGGGGGTCGGCAAGCCCACCAGCGAAAATTGTCTGACGCTCAACGTCTGGACTCCGCCCCGCGGACAACACGTCGAAAAACGTCCGGTGATGGTGTGGATCCACGGTGGGGGGTTCGTCAACGGCAGCGGCGACATCTATCACTCCCGCTGGCTGGCGGCCAAAGGCCACATCGTCGTCGTCACGATCAACTACCGGTTGGGTGCGCTGGGCTTTTTGGCTCACCCGTCACTCGGTCCGCCGGGCACGGTCGGCAACTACGGTCTCGCCGATCAGCAGGCCGCGCTGCGCTGGGTCCGCGACAACATCGCCGCGTTCGGTGGCGACCCGAACAAGGTCACCATCGCCGGCGAATCCGCCGGCGGAATGTCGGTGTGCGATCACCTGGTCGCGCCGGGGTCGGCGGGACTGTTCCGCGCGGCGATCATTCAGAGCGCGCCGTGCCAAGCGCAAGCCGATGTGGACTTCGGGCAACGGCAGAGCCTGGACTACGCGGTCGCGGCGGGCTGCCGCAACCCGGCCACCACCGCCCGGTGTCTGCGGGCTCTGCCGGCGACCCGGCTCGAACGTCCGCCCTGGTATTACTTCCTGGGGGACTCCAATGCGCTGTCCGGCCCGGTGACCGGAACGCCTGCGCTGCCGGACAATCCAATCGCTGGATTCGCTGCCGATCGGGCGGCCCGTGTTCCGGTGCTGATTGGGGTCAACCACGACGAGTACACGCTGTTCGCGGCCCTGCGGGCCTCAAGGGTGCATCGGGGGATCAGCGCTGCCGAATATCCGCGCGTACTCGGTGATACCTTCGGCGCGGACGGCGGGCCCGTGCTGGCGCGTTACCCGCCCGATCGCTATGGCGGCGACGTCTCGCTTGCCTATTCGGCTGCGGCCACCGACGGTGTGTTCGCTTGCGCCGCAGACAGAATGGCCGATTCACTGAGCCGCAATGCGCCGGTCTACGCCTACGAGTTCGACGACCCGAACGCCCCGGAGCCGGACTTCCTGCGACACGCGCCGTTCCCGGTCGGCGCCAGCCACTCCCTCGAGCTGCGGTACCTGTTCAGCATGGGCGGCACGCCGCCGCTGGACCTGGCGCAACAGGTTCTGTCCGACCAGATGATGAGCTATTGGAGCCACTTCGTCACCAACGGCGCACCGAAGGCCGCCGGCCTGCCCGACTGGCCCTCCCAAGACGGTAACCCCGACCACAACTTCTGGATGTCGTTGCGGCCCGGCGGAAGTCAGGCCGTCACGGACTTCGAAGCGGCACATCAGTGCCCGTTCTGGTCGACGCTGAAGGGCCAGTCGTGAGCATCCCTGAGCCGCACGGCTTCGCGCGCGAGTGGGCAGCGGCCTGGAACCGTCGCGATGTGGACGCCGTACTCGCGCATTTCCACGACGATGTCGTGTTCACCTCACCGGTCGCGGCCGCAATAGTGCCCGACTCAGCAGGAGTGGTACACGGCAAAGCGGCGCTGCGCGAATACTGGTGCGCCGCATTGGCGGTCGTGCCCGACCTGCGCTTCGACATCGTCGGCGTGTACGGCGGCGCGTCGGTCCTGGTGATCAATTACCGCAACCAGCGCGGCAACCTCGTGTGCGAGGTGTTGGAGTTCGACGGCCCGCTGGTGCGCCGCGGCCACGGGACGTATCTGTCGGGCAGCTAGCCGGTCGGCCTGGGCCGCCTAGCCTGGGAGAACAGCTGACGGCGGCATAAGTCCAGGTCGGACGCGTGACGGCAGGATACCTTACTCTGAAGTAAGGATGCCTGGGCGTTCATTCTGCGCTGAGGGCGTCACCTACTCGGACTTTGCCGCCCTGGACGCAGAGTCACGCGGCCATCGGCCCAGTCGGAGAGATTTGGCCGACACCGCGATCTAGGGCATACTGTTCGGGTTGCCTTGAGCCAGGTTCGCGCCTGGCCTGGCATACGACCAGCGCCCACACGGGCGCGTCCGGTCCCAATCTGGAGCGTGACCATTTTCGGTCGCGGACCAGGCTGCGTGAGGGTGACACACCCGACCGCGGGGGCCGGTGGACCAAGACAGGTAAACAGCGGCGCAACAACCGGGCGCGCGGCCTGATCGGCCAGACCGATCAAGCTATGGCGCCCGGCAGGAAACCGGGTCTCGACCTGGAGAGTGAGGAAGCGTGGCGGGACAGAAGATCCGCATCAGGCTCAAGGCCTACGACCACGAGGCCATTGATGCCTCGGCGCGCAAGATCGTCGAGACGGTTGTCCGAACGGGCGCCAGCGTGGTGGGCCCGGTGCCGTTGCCCACTGAGAAGAACGTGTACTGCGTTATTCGCTCACCGCACAAGTACAAAGACTCGCGGGAGCACTTCGAGATGCGCACTCACAAGCGCTTGATCGACATCCTTGACCCCACCCCGAAAACCGTTGACGCGCTGATGCGCATCGATCTGCCTGCCAGCGTCGACGTCAACATCCAGTAGGAGAGCTGCGAGCAATGGCGAGAAAGGGCATTCTGGGCACCAAGCTCGGTATGACGCAGGTGTTCGACGAGAACAACCGCGTCGTCCCGGTGACGGTGGTCAAAGCCGGGCCGAACGTCGTGACCCGCATCCGTACTCCGGAGGTTGACGGGTACAGCGCGGTGCAGTTGGCCTACGGCGAAATCAGTCCCCGCAAGATCAACAAGCCGCTGGCGGGTCAGTACGCCGCCGCCGGGGTCAACCCGCGCCGGCACCTGGCGGAGTTCCGTCTCGACGACGAGGGCGCTGCTGCCGACTACGAGGTCGGGCAAGAGCTGACGGCCGAGATCTTCGCTGCCGGAACCTATGTCGACGTGACCGGTACCTCAAAGGGCAAGGGCTTCGCCGGAACCATGAAGCGTCACGGCTTCAAGGGCCAGGGCGCCAGCCACGGTGCCCAGGCGGTCCACCGCCGGCCGGGCTCCATCGGCGGTTGCGCCACTCCGGCCCGTGTGTTCAAGGGCACCCGGATGGCCGGCCGCATGGGCCACGACCGGGTGACCACCCAGAACCTGCTGGTGCACTTGGTCGATGCCCAGAACGGCGTTCTGCTGATCAAAGGCGCGGTGCCCGGACGCACCGGCGGACTCGTCGTGGTTCGCAGCGCGATCAAACGAGGTGAGAAGTAATGGCTGCCGAAAAGGCTGGAAAAGCCCTCAAGATCGACGTCAAGACGCCGGCCGGTAAAACCGAAGGCTCCGTTGAGCTGCCGGCCGAGCTGTTCGACGCACCCGCGAACATTGCACTGCTGCACCAGGTGGTCACGGCCCAGTTGGCCGCCAAACGCCAGGGCACGCACTCGACCAAGACCCGCGGCGAGGTTCGCGGTGGTGGCCGTAAGCCGTACCGGCAGAAGGGCACTGGCCGCGCCCGGCAGGGCTCGACCCGCGCGCCGCAGTTCACCGGCGGTGGTGTGGTGCACGGTCCCCAGCCTCGCGACTACAGCCAGCGCACCCCGAAGAAGATGATCGCCGCAGCACTGCGGGGCGCGTTGTCGGACCGGGCCCGCAACGGCCGTATCCACGCGATCACCGAACTGGTGACGGGACAAACACCGTCGACCAAGAGCGCCAAGGTTTTCCTGGCCTCGCTGACCGAGCGCAAGCAGGTGCTGGTGGTCATCGGACGTAGCGACGAGGCCGGCCTCAAGAGCGTGCGCAACCTTCCGGGTGTGCACATCATCGCGCCGGACCAGCTCAACACCTACGACGTGCTGCACGCCGACGACGTGGTGTTCTCGGTGGAGGCGCTCAACGCCTTCATCGCTTCGAATTCCAAGACCGCTGAGGAGGTTTCGGCCTGATGGCGACCGTCACTGATCCCCGCGACATCATCCTGGCCCCGGTCATCTCGGAGAAGTCCTACGGCCTGATCGATGACAACGTGTACACGTTCCTGGTGCACCCCGACTCGAACAAGACGCAGATCAAGATCGCGGTCGAGAAGATCTTTTCGGTCAAGGTGGCCGCGGTGAACACCGCGAACCGCCAGGGCAAGCGCAAGCGCACCCGGAGCGGGTACGGACAACGGAAGAGCACCAAGCGCGCCATCGTGACGTTGGCGCCCGGCAGCAAGCCGATCGAACTGTTCGGCGCTCCGGCGTAGTCGAGGATAGAGGGACTTAACAGACATGGGAATTCGCAAGTACAAGCCGACGACTCCGGGTCGCCGCGGTGCCAGCGTCTCCGATTTCGCCGAGATCACTCGTTCGACTCCGGAGAAGTCGCTGATCAAGCCGTTGCACGGCAAAGGTGGACGTAACGCGCACGGTCGCATCACCACGCGCCACAAGGGTGGCGGCCACAAGCGGGCCTACCGGGTGATCGACTTCCGCCGCAACGACAAAGACGGCGTCAACGCGAAGGTTGCGCACATCGAGTACGACCCGAACCGCACCGCGAACATCGCGCTGCTGCACTTCTTGGACGGCGAGAAGCGCTACATCATTGCGCCGCAGGGACTTTCCCAGGGCGACGTGGTGGAGTCGGGCGCCAACGCCGACATCAAGCCGGGCAACAACCTGCCGTTGCGCAACATCCCGGCCGGTACCTTGGTCCACGCTGTGGAGCTGCGGCCGGGCGGTGGGGCCAAGATGGCTCGCTCCGCGGGCGCGAGCATTCAGCTGCTGGGCAAGGAAGGCACGTATGCCTCGCTGCGTATGCCCAGCGGTGAAATCCGTCGCGTCGACGTGCGCTGCCGCGCCACGGTGGGCGAAGTGGGTAACGCCGAGCAGGCCAACATCAACTGGGGCAAGGCCGGCCGGATGCGGTGGAAGGGCAAGCGCCCGACCGTCCGTGGTGTCGTGATGAACCCGGTCGACCACCCGCACGGTGGTGGTGAGGGTAAGACGTCCGGTGGTCGTCACCCGGTCAGCCCGTGGGGTAAGCCCGAAGGCCGTACCCGTAAGGCCAACAAGCCCAGCGACAAGCTCATCGTCCGACGCCGGCGCACCGGCAAGAAATCTCGTTAGCCGCAGCCAGGAGCAACAGATATGCCACGCAGCCTCAAGAAGGGTCCGTTCGTCGACGGCCATCTGCTCAAGAAGGTCGACACGCAGAACGAGAAGAACACCAAGCAGGTCATCAAGACCTGGTCCCGTCGTTCGACCATCATTCCCGACTTCATCGGCCACACGTTCGCCGTCCACGACGGTCGCAAACACGTGCCGGTGTTCGTCACCGAATCGATGGTGGGCCACAAACTGGGTGAGTTCGCACCGACGCGCACCTTCAAGGGACACATCAAAGACGACCGGAAGGCCAAGCGGCGATGAGCACGGCTACTGAATATCCTTCGGCGGCCGCCGTGGCGCGGTTCGTGCGGGTGTCGCCGACCAAGGCGCGCCGGGTGATCGACCTGGTACGCGGCAAGTCGGTGGCCGAAGCGCTGGACATCTTGCGCTGGGCGCCGCAGGCCGCAAGCGAGCCGGTGGCCAAGGTCATCGCGAGCGCTGCGGCCAACGCGCAGAACAACAATGGGCTCGACCCGTCGACGCTCGTGGTGGCCACGGTCTACGCCGACGGTGGCCCCACCGCCAAGCGGATCCGTCCGCGCGCCCAGGGCCGCGCGTTCCGGATCCGCAAGCGCACCAGCCACATCACCGTGATCGTGGAGAGCCGGCCGACCAAAGACGGGCGGGGCTCGCAGTCCGCGAGCGCGACCCGCGCACGTCGCGCCCAGGCCAGCAAGGCCGCGGGTACCGCACCCGCCAAGAAGACATCCGCCGCCAAGGCTCCGGTCAAGAAAGCAACGGCCGAGAAGGCGCCCGCCAAGAAGGCGTCTCCCAAGAAGACATCGGAAGCAAAGACACCCGCCGCGAAGTCCAGTGAGACTGAAGCGACTTCGGACGCGAAGGGAGGCTCGCAATAGTGGGCCAGAAAATCAATCCGCACGGCTTCCGGCTCGGCATCACGACCGACTGGAAGTCCCGGTGGTACGCGGACAAGCAGTACGCGGACTACATCAAGGAAGACGTGGCGATCCGCAAGCTGCTGTCGACCGGCTTGGAGCGCGCCGGCATCGCCGACGTCGAGATCGAGCGCACCCGCGATCGGGTCCGGGTGGACATCCACACCGCCCGTCCCGGCATCGTCATCGGTCGCCGTGGCACCGAAGCCGACCGCATCCGCGCCGACCTGGAGAAGCTGACCGGCAAGCAGGTTCAGCTCAACATCCTCGAGGTGAAAAACCCTGAGTCGACAGCACAATTGGTTGCTCAAGGTGTGGCCGAGCAGCTGAGCAACCGCGTGGCGTTCCGCCGCGCGATGCGTAAGGCCATCCAGTCAGCGATGCGCCAGCCCAACGTCAAAGGCATCCGGGTGCAGTGCTCCGGTCGTCTCGGCGGGGCGGAGATGAGCCGCTCGGAGTTCTACCGCGAAGGTCGGGTGCCGCTGCACACGCTGCGTGCCGACATCGACTACGGCCTGTATGAGGCCAAGACCACCTTTGGCCGCATCGGCGTGAAGGTATGGATTTACAAGGGCGACATCGTCGGCGGCAAGCGCGAACTGGTTGCGCCGTCGGCCGGCGCCGAGCGTCCGCGCCGTGAACGTCCGTCGGGCACCCGCCCGCGTCGTAGCGGTTCCGCGGGCACGACGGCGACCAGCACCGAGGCCGGTCGCGCCGCGTCCAGCGCCGAGGAGGCAACCGCCTCGCCGGTCGCTGTGCCGGCCGAAGCGCCCGCGGTCGAGGCGCAGAGTACGGAGAGCTAGATCATGTTGATTCCCCGCAGAGTCAAGCACCGCAAGCAGCACCACCCGCGTCAGCGCGGGATCGCCAGCGGTGGCACGTCGGTGAGCTTCGGTGACTACGGCATCCAGGCACTCGAGCATGCCTACATCACCAACCGGCAGATCGAGTCCGCTCGTATCGCCATCAACCGGCACATCAAGCGTGGCGGCAAAGTATGGATCAACATCTTCCCGGACCGCCCGCTGACCAAGAAGCCCGCCGAGACCCGAATGGGTTCAGGTAAGGGCTCGCCGGAGTGGTGGATCGCCAACGTCAAGCCGGGTCGGGTGCTCTTCGAGCTCAGCTTCCCCAACGAACAGACCGCCCGGGAAGCGCTTACCCGGGCGATCCACAAGCTGCCGATCAAGGCACGCATCATCACCCGAGAGGATCAGTTCTGATGGCAGTGGGAACTTCGCCGGGCGAACTGCGCGAGCTCGACGACAAAGAGCTGATCGAGAAGTTGCGCGAATTCAAGGAAGAGCTGTTCAACTTGCGCTTCCAGATGGCGACCGGTCAGCTCGCCAACAACCGTCGGCTCCGTGTGGTCCGGCAGGAAATCGCGCGGATCTACACCGTGCTGCGTGAACGCGAACTGGGCCTTGCCGCAGGCCCCGATGGTGAGGAATCGTAATGGCAGAGGCGAAGAAAGCAGCCCCCGCGAAGGCGGCCAAGGCCGCGCCCAAGGCTGCGGCGAAAGACGCCGGCGCCAAGGGGCCCAAGCACACTCCGGCCACCCCCAAGCCGCGCGGTCGCCGCAAGACCCGCATCGGCTACGTGGTCAGCGACAAGATGGAAAAGACCATCGTGGTCGAGCTGGAAGACCGTATGCGCCACCCGAAGTACGGCAAGATCATCCGCACCACCAAGAAGGTCAAGGTGCACGACGAGCACGGCGACGCCGGCACCGGCGACCGGGTTTCGTTGATGGAGACTCGTCCGCTGTCGGCCACCAAGCGCTGGCGGCTCGTCGAAATCCTGGAGAAGGCTAAGTAACCTCACCTGCCCGTGAGCTGGACAGCTCACGGTAGGCAGGGTCCAGTCGGCGCACCGCGAAGACAAACGTCAGCGCGATCAGCGGCCCGATGATCCCGTAAACGGTTGCGGGCATGGCTATTTCGGCATTGTTCAGTAACTGTGGGCTCAAGGCGATGCCGATCGCAACCACGGCATTGTGCAATCCGATCTCCAGGCTGATGGCGATTGCCTGCGGCGGCGCCAGCCGCATCCGGCGCGACACCAGGTATCCGACGGTCAGGCTGATCGCGCAGAAGGCTGCGACCGCTGCGCTGAGGACGCCGAAATCCTTCCACAACGTCGACTTGCCGCTGGCCATGCCGCCGACGACGGCGAGAATCAAGAGCACCGCCGCGGCGACCCTGACGAACTTCTGCAGTCGCCGGGCGAAATCCGGAAAGCGGTGACGTATCGCCACGCCGATCGCGACGGGCACCAGCACCATCGCGAACACGCCGAAAAACTTGTCGAATTGCAGTGGGATGAAACGTCCTTCGCCGAGGAACCAGGTCAGCGAGAACGCCAATATTGCCGGTATGGCGAAGATCGACAGCACTGCGTTGATGGCGGTCACCGTCAGGTTGAGCGCCAGGTCGCCGCGGGCGAGATGACTGACCACGTTGGCCAGCATTCCGCCGGGGGTAGCCGCCATCAGCATCAGACCGACCGCCAGGTTGGGCGCCAGGTGCAGCGACTCCGCGATCGCCCAGCACAGGGCGGGCAACACCAGCGACTGACACACCAGCGCGATCGCCAGTGGCCGGCGCACCGTTGCTGCTCGGCAGAAGTCGCCGATGGTGAGCGTCAACCCGAGAGCGAGCATGACCGCTCCGACGACCAACGGCAGATACCGGTTGTCCATATTTCTCCATAGCGCTGGGGACCCAACTGTACGGCGTGGGCAGCCCGTCGCGATGTTGGCCGCCAGTTCGCCGCAGCGGTGTAATCTGCATGACCCGGGGGCCGCTACGAGAGTGAGGCCGGCAATGGCTACCGAGTTCAACGGGAAGATCGAACTGGATATCCGTGATTCGGAACCAGATTGGGGCCCATTCGCTGCACCGACCGCGCCGGAGGGTGCGCCCAACGTGTTGTATCTGGTGTGGGACGACACCGGGATTGCGACCTGGGACTGTTTCGGTGGTCTGGTGGAGATGCCGGCGATGTCGCGTATCGCCGAACGGGGCGTGCGGCTGTCGCAGTTCCACACCACCGCCTTGTGTTCTCCGACCCGGGCGTCGTTGCTGACCGGTCGCAACGCCACCACCGTGGGTATGGCCACCATCGAAGAGTTCACCGACGGTTTTCCCAACTGCAACGGCCGGATCCCCTTCGAAACCGCGCTGCTGTCAGAGGCATTGGTCGAACAGGGTTACAACACCTATTGCGTCGGCAAGTGGCACCTGACCCCGCTGGAAGAGTCGAATCTGGCCGCGACAAAACGGCACTGGCCGACATCACGCGGGTTCGAACGCTTCTACGGGTTCATGGGCGGCGAGACCGACCAGTGGTATCCGGACCTGGTGTACGACAACCACCCGGTGAACCCGCCCGGCACCCCGGAAGACGGCTACCATCTGTCGAAAGACCTCGCGGACAAGTCCATTCAGTTCATTCGCGACGCCAAGGTGATCGCGCCGGACAAGCCGTGGTTCAGCTACGTGTGCCCCGGTGCGGGCCACGCGCCGCACCATGTCTTCACGGAGTGGGCCGACCGCTACGCCGGCACGTTCGATATGGGCTACGAACGGTATCGCGAGGTCGTCCTGGAAAAGCAGAAAGCAATGGGGATCGTCCCGGCGGACACCGAACTGTCGCCGGTCAACCCCTACCTCGACACCAAGGGGCCCAACGGCGAGCCGTGGCCGGTGCAGGACACCGTGCGCCCCTGGGACTCGCTGAACGACGAAGAGAACAAACTGTTCAGCCGGATGGCGGAGGTGTTCGCCGGTTTCCTGAGCTACACCGACGCCCAGATCGGCCGAATCCTGGACTATCTCGAGGAATCGGATCAGTTGGACAACACCATCATCGTGGTGATCTCCGACAACGGTGCCAGCGGTGAGGGCGGGCCGAACGGATCGGTGAACGAGGGGAAGTTCTTCAACGGCTACATCGACACCGTCGAAGAAAGCATGAAGCTCTTCGACCACCTCGGCGGCCCGGAGACCTACAACCACTACCCGATCGGGTGGGCGATGGCCTTCAACACGCCTTACAAGCTCTTCAAGAGGTACGCCTCGCATGAGGGTGGGATCGCGGACACCGCAATCGTGTCGTGGCCCAACGGAATTGCGGCCCACGGCGAGGTCCGGGACAACTACGTCAACGTCTCCGACATCACCCCGACGGTCTATGACCTGTTGAACATCGAGCCGCCGGCAACCGTACGGGGTGTACCGCAGAAGCCGCTGGACGGGGTGAGTTTCAAAGCAGCGCTGCAGGATTCGTCAGCCGACACACCGAAGAAGACTCAGTTCTACACCATGTTGGGTACCCGCGGCATCTGGCACGACGGCTGGTTCGCCAACACCGTCCACGCCGCGTCACCGGCCGGCTGGTCGCATTTCGACGCCGACCGGTGGGAACTGTTCCACATCGAGGCCGACCGCAGTCAATGTCACGACCTGGCCGGCGAACACCCGGACAAGCTCGAAGAACTGAAGGCACTGTGGTTCTCCGAGGCCGCCAAATACAACGGCCTGCCCTTGGCTGACCTCAATATATTCGAGACGCTGACACGGCCGCGGCCGCTGCTGGCCGGCGATCGGAGCAGCTACACCTACTATCCCGGCTCTGCCGATGTCGGGATAGGCGCCGCGGCCGAGATTCGGGGTCGCTCGTTCGCCGTGCTCGCCGACGTCACCGTCGACACCACCGGCGCCGAAGGTGTGCTGTTCAAGCAGGGCGGAGGTCATGGCGGACACGTGCTGTTCATCCAGGACGGACGGCTGCGTTACGTCTACAACTTCCTCGGCGAGCGTCAGCAGGAGGTCGCGTCGTCGCAGGCGGTGCCCCTGGGCCGGCACATGTTCGGCGTTCGCTACAACCGCACCGGCACCGTGGAGCACAGTCATACACCGCTTGGTGAGATCACCTTGTTCATCGACGACGCGACGGTCGGCGCGCTTGCCGATGTGCAGGCGCATCCGGGGACCTTCGGTCTGGCCGGCGCCGGCCTCACCGTCGGGCGCAACGGTGGCTCGCCGGTGTCCAGCCGCTACAAAGCACCGTTCGCGTTCACCGGCGGCACCATCGCGCAGGTGACCGTCGACCTAACCGGGCGGCCATATCAAGACGTGGAAAAGGAATTGGCGCTAGCCTTTTCGCGTGACTGAGAGGCTGTCAAGAGTGCTAGAAGACGCACCGGCGTTCGCCGCGGCGAAAACCGTGCTGATGCAGGACTTCGCTGTCGTCATACCCTGAACTCATGCCTACCGAGCTGGTCGACCTGCCACCTGGATCGTTTCGGATGGGCTCGACCAGTTTCTACCCCGAGGAAGCGCCGATTCACACGGTCAGCGTCGACCCCTTCGCCATCGAGCGCCATCCGGTGACCAACGCTCAATTCGCCGAATTCGTCGCCGCGACAAGCTATGTCACGGTCGCCGAGCAGGCCATCGATCCGGCGCTCTACCCGGGCGCCGATCCGGCCGAATTACAGCCTGGCGCAATGGTATTCCGTCCCACATCCGGCCCGGTCGACCTGCGGGACTGGCGGCAATGGTGGATCTGGGTACCGGGTGCCAGCTGGCGCCATCCGTTGGGGCCGGGCAGCGACGTCGCCGACCGGGCGGACCATCCGGTGGTGCAGGTGGCCTATCCCGACGCGGCCGCGTATGCGCGCTGGGCCGACCGGCGACTGCCGACCGAAGCCGAATGGGAGTACGCCGCGCGCGGTGGGTCCGCCACAACCTACGCGTGGGGCGAGCGGGAGAAGCCGGACGGCAAGCCGATGGCCAACACCTGGCAGGGCAGCTTTCCCTACCGCAACGATGGCTGGCCCGGCACCTCGCCGGTGGCCGCGTTTCCGCCGAACGGGTTCGGTCTCGTCGACATGATCGGCAACGTCTGGGAGTGGACGAGCACCGAGTTCTCCGCCCACCACCGACTCGATCAGCCGCCCAAGAGCTGTTGTGCGCCAACAGGAACCGCTGACCCGACCATCATGCAGACACTCAAGGGCGGTTCGCACCTGTGTGCCCCCGAGTACTGCCACCGCTACCGGCCGGCGGCGCGCTCGCCGCAGTCGCAGGACACCGCGACCACCCACATCGGATTCCGCTGTGTGAGCGATCTACTCGCCGGCTCAGCCGATCGCTTCAACCGCGGCTGACACCTTCGCCTGGAAGTCGGGCGGCAGCGGGATGTAGCCGTTCTTGTCCAGGTCGATCTGGCCGGGGCCGAGCGTCGCCTGCAGAGCGGCCTTGACCGCCAGACCCGTCTGCGAGTCAGGGTATTTCGAGCAGACGATCTCGTAGGTCGCCATCACGATCGGATAGACGTCGTCCTGGCTCGGGTTGTAGAACGACGAGAGGTCGAGCACCAGGTTGTTGCCCTTGCCGACGATCTTGGCTCCGGCGATGGTCTTGCCGACGGAGTCGGTGCCGATGCGCACGGGTCGCCTCGTCTTGCGGCTGGCCGGGGTCTTGATCTCCGCGGCGAACAGGCCTTCCTCCATGGCGAAGGACAGCTCGTTGTAGGTGATCGAGCCCTCGGTGTTCTTCACCGTCGACGAGGTGCCGTCGTTGCCCTTGGCGCCGGTTCCGACGCCGCCCTTGAATTCCTTGCCGGTGCCCTGGGTCCAGTCGCCGCCGGCGGCGGCCTGCAGGTAGGCCTGGAAGTTGGCGGTGCTGCCGGATTTGTCGCTGCGGTAGACGACCTTGATGTCCTCGGACGGCATCGATGCGTTCAGTGCGGTGATCGACGGGTCGTCCCAGCGCTTGATGCTGCCGTTGAAGATCCCGGCCAGCGTCTGCGCATCGAGCACCAGGAAGTCGACCGGAAGGTTGTAGGTGATGGCCAGCGGACCGAACACCACCGGGAGGTTCCAGGCCTCGGCGCCGCCGCAACGCTGCTTGGCGGCGTCAACCTGGTCGTCACCGAGCGGAGTGTCCGAGCCGGCGAAATCGCCCTTGCCGGCGAGGAAGTCGGTGATTCCGGCGCCGGAGCCGTTGGCCGTGTAGTTCAGGCTGTGCCCGGGGCATGACTTGCTGTAGGCGCTGACGAACCGCTTCATCGCGTTGGCCTGCGCGGTGGAACCGCTGGCGGTAATCGTCGACTTGCCGCCACAGTTCACCACCACGCTTGCGTAGGCCATGCTGGTGTGCGGAACCTCGCATCCCGACAGCACTGTGGCACCCGCGGCCAGCAAACTGACGGCAGCGGCTAGTCGTCTGTGCTTCATGTTGATTGCCTCACCCCGGACTTCGATACACCTTGTTGTGAAATACGGCTCACCTTCGAGCACGATGACCGACGTCAGATTAGCGGGTCGAGGGGCGAACTGTCCCGTCCCATGGGCGAATTCATGTTTTCCGTTAGCCTTCCTGAACTGCGCGTTACTGTCTGGTGGCCAGCGGGTGACGAGATTCGGGCGCCCTGCCCATCATCATTCTTTCGCCGCGCTTTCGGCACCTCGGTTCGCTAACGTGACGACCGTGTTGCCCCGACAGGCTGACGTCCACCGCCCCACCCGCGTCCGCTTCAGGCAAGCGGTCCCGATTTTTTCCGACGGCGGCCAGCAATGAGCGTTCAGACGCCGTCGGCGACCTCGACGGCACCACCGGAGCCGCAACGGCAGCGGCCGCGCGTCGTCATCGGGGTGGCCATCCTGATGGCCGTCCTCGCTGCCTACGGCTTGTCGCTGTTCGGCGTCCATTTACTGCAGAAGTCCGAAGGCCCGCTGCCGCCGCTGGACCTGAGCCAGGCCGGCGCCGACGAGACCGTCGTGCAGATCCGGCTCGAAGAGCTCAAGTCCACGACGAACCGCCTTACGGTCAACGTGCTCATCTATCCAGGTGAGTCACTCGAGGACAAGCGCTTCGACGAGCTGAACACCGACATCGCCGTGCGGTTGTACCCGCCGAATGACCTCGGCGATATCAAATACCCGAAAGGCAAGGCGCCGGCGCAGGTCAGCACCATGATCCAAGCGCACGGCGATCCCGGCAACTGGCCGTTCGATTCCTATCGCACCGAGCCGATTTCGGCGGACGTCTTCGTCGGGGAAGGTGCGGAACGCAAGCGGCTGCCCGCCCTCGTTCAGGTCACCGGAGCGATGGACGGTTGGGACGCAACGGTCACGCGAAACAGTGATACCAGCGAGGCCACCAGCCACAACACCAGCAATGTGGTGGTGACCCTGCACCGCGCCAAGGGGCCGCTGATCTTTGACCTGGGCATCATTCTGGTGCTGATCAGCCTGCCGACCCTGGCGCTGGTGGTGGCCATTCCGATGGCGATGGGTAGGCGAAAGTTCGTGCCGCCGTTCGCAACGTGGTACGCGGCGAACCTGTTCGCGATCGTTCCGTTGCGAAATATTCTGCCCGGCGCGCCCCCGCCGGGTTCGATGATCGACCAAGCGCTGGTGCAGTGGGTGCTACTCGCGCTGGCAACGGCGATGGCGCTGTACATCTACTCCTATATCCGGCAAGGGGATTGACCCCGCACGACTCGTGATCGGTGGGCCGCAGCCGGGACGGCCGACAGATGTGCCGGGCGTGGGTTCGGCACCGCGATGACCAGGAATTTGGCTCTGAGCAGGTCTTCCCCTAGACTCTAGGGGTTGCCGTGGGCAGACCTCGGCTGGCATTTCGATCTTTACCGTCAGCCCCGCGTGCCTTTCGACGACAAAGACCATGCACGAAGGTCTGGTGGACCATGCAATTCAGCGTCCTCCGGCCCATCCACGCGTGGGCGTGCATATGTGAACCAGGTCAGGAGATCGAGTGATTCAGCAGGAATCGCGGCTGAAGGTAGCCGACAACACCGGTGCCAAGGAGATCTTGTGCATCCGCGTGCTCGGTGGCTCGGGTAGGCGTTATGCCGGCATCGGGGACGTCATCGTGGCGACCGTCAAGGACGCCATCCCTGGTGGCAACGTCAAGAAGGGTGAGGTCGTCAAGGCCGTCATCGTTCGCACCGTCAAAGAGCGCCGCCGCGCCGACGGCAGCTACATCAGGTTCGACGAGAACGCGGCCGTGATCATCAAGCCCGACAACGACCCGCGTGGAACCCGCATCTTCGGGCCGGTCGGCCGCGAACTGCGGGAGAAGCGCTTCATGAAGATCGTCTCGCTGGCTCCGGAGGTGCTGTAAATGAAGGTGCACAAGGGCGACACCGTCCTCGTCATCTCGGGTAAAGACAAGGGCGCCAAAGGCAAAGTGATCCAGGCGTACCCGACCCGCAACAAGGTGCTCGTGCAGGGCGTCAACCGGATCAAGAAGCACACCGCGGTCTCGACCAACGAGCGCGGCGCCCAGTCCGGCGGCATCGTCACGCAGGAAGCGCCCATCCACGTCTCGAACGTGATGGTGGTCGACTCCGATGGCACGCCCACCCGGATCGGTTACCGGGTCGACGAGGAATCGGGCAAGCGGGTTCGTATCTCGAAGCGTAATGGCAAGGACATCAACGCATGACAACGACCGAGAAGGTTCAGCCCCGGCTCAAGACGCGCTACCGCGAAGAGATCCGCGAGGCGCTGAACAAAGAATTCGCCTACGCCAACGTCATGCAGATCCCGGGTGTGGTGAAGGTCGTGGTCAACATGGGCGTCGGCGACGCCGCCCGCGACGCGAAACTGATCAACGGAGCGGTCTCGGACCTGGCGTTGATCACCGGTCAGCGGCCGGAAATCCGCAAGGCCCGTAAGTCGATCGCGCAATTCAAACTGCGTGAGGGCATGCCGATCGGAGCGCGGGTGACCCTGCGCGGCGACCGGATGTGGGAGTTCCTCGACCGGCTGGTGTCGATCGCGTTGCCGCGTATCCGCGACTTCCGCGGTCTGTCGCCCAAGCAGTTCGACGGCTCCGGCAATTACACCTTCGGGCTCAACGAGCAGTCGGTGTTCCACGAGATCGACGTGGACAACATCGACCGGCCCCGCGGCATGGACATCACCGTCGTCACCTCGGCGACCAACGACGACGAGGGCCGAGCGCTGCTGCGCGGCCTTGGCTTTCCGTTCAAGGAGAAGTGACCGATGGCGAAAAAAGCACTGATCGAAAAGAGCCAGCGCAAGCCGAAGTTCAAGGTTCGCGCGTACACCCGCTGCAACAAGTGCGGCCGCCCGCACGCGGTTTTCCGCAAGTTCGGGCTGTGCAGGATCTGCCTGCGCGAGATGGCACATGCGGGCGAACTGCCCGGCGTGTCGAAGAGCAGCTGGTAACCCCGGCCACAACAACACACCAGACCAACTCAGAGAAAAGGTGCGCAGCAGGCCCCGACTGGGAACCACTGCGAGGAAGGCAACACCGCTCGATGACTATGACCGACCCGATCGCAGACTTCTTGACGCGTCTGCGCAACGCCAATTCGGCGTACCACGACGAGGTGACGCTGCCGCACTCGAAGATCAAGGCGAACATCGCCGAGATCCTCAAGCGCGAGGGCTATATCACCGACTACCACACCGAGGACGCGCGGGTTGGTAAGGCGCTGACCGTTCAGCTCAAGTACGGTCCCAGCCGGGAACGCAGCATCGCCGGCCTGCGCCGGGTGTCCAAGCCCGGTCTGCGGGTGTACGCCAAGTCGACCGGCCTGCCGCGCGTGCTCGGCGGTCTGGGCGTGGCGATCATCTCGACCTCCTCGGGCTTGCTCACTGACCGTCAGGCCGCCAGACAGGGCGTCGGCGGCGAAGTCCTTGCGTACGTGTGGTGAGGGGGAACTGACATGTCGCGTATTGGAAAGCAACCGATTGTGATCCCGTCCGGGGTCGAGGTCTCCATCGATGGCCAGCAGGTCTCGGTGAAGGGACCCAAGGGCACCCTGGATCTACAGGTCGCCGAGCCGATCACTGTGGCGCGCAACGACGATGGCGCCATCGTGGTCACCCGTCCCGACGACGATCGGCACAACCGCTCGTTGCACGGGCTGTCCCGCACCCTGGTGTCCAACCTGGTCACCGGTGTGACAGAGGGCTACACCATCAAGCTGGAGATCTTCGGGGTCGGCTATCGCGTGCAGGCCAAGGGAAGCAACCTCGAGTTCGCCCTGGGCTACAGCCACCCGGTGCTGATCACCGCGCCCGAGGGCGTGACCTTCGCAGTCGAGACACCCACCAAGTTCTCGATCTCGGGCATCGACAAGCAAAAGGTCGGCCAGGTCGCGGCGAACGTCCGCCGTCTTCGTAAGAGCGATCCCTATAAGGGCAAGGGCATCCGCTACGAAGGTGAGCAGATCCGCCGCAAGGTCGGAAAGACAGGTAAGTAGTCATGGCGCAAACACAAGCTGCAGGCACCGCGCAGAAGCCGCATGCGCAGAGCGCGTCCGCCGTTCGCCGCAAGCAGCGGCTGCGTCGTCACGCGCGGCTGCGTAAGAAGATCGCGGGCACCGCGGAGCGTCCGCGCCTGGTGGTGCACCGCTCGTCGCGGCACATCCACGTGCAGTTGGTCGACGACTTGACCGGCACGACCCTGGCCGCCGCCTCCTCCATCGAGGCGGATGTGCGCGGTGTGGACGGCGACAAGAAGGCCCACAGCGTGCGGGTCGGTCAGTTGATCGCAGAGCGGGCCAAGGCGGCCGGTGTCGACGCAGTCGTGTTCGACCGTGGCGGCTACACCTACGGCGGGCGGATCGCCGCTCTGGCCGACGCTGCCCGTGAAGGTGGATTGAAATTCTGATGTTATTCAACGATTTTGGGGAATCAAACCTGAGCGGAAGGACCGCATAATGGCGGAACAACCGGCTGCAACGGCCGGCCCGACGAACGAGGGCCGTGACGACCGTCGCGACTCGCGTGACAACCGGGGTCGCCGGGACGGTGGCGGTGGCCGTGGCGGTCGTGACCGCGACGGCGACAAGAGCAACTACCTGGAGCGCGTCGTCACGATCAACCGCGTCTCCAAGGTGGTCAAGGGTGGCCGGCGCTTCAGCTTCACCGCCCTGGTCATTGTCGGTGACGGCAACGGCATGGTCGGTGTCGGTTACGGCAAGGCCAAAGAGGTTCCGGCCGCGATCGCCAAGGGCGTCGAGGAGGCCCGCAAGGGATTCTTCCGGGTGCCGATGATCGGCGGGACGATCATCCACCCGGTGCAGGGTGAGGCCGCTGCGGGCGTGGTGCTGCTGCGCCCGGCCAGCCCCGGTACCGGTGTGATCGCCGGGGGTGCGGTGCGTGCGGTGCTGGAATGTGCCGGCGTGCGCGACATCCTGTCCAAATCGCTGGGCAGCGACAACGCGATCAACGTCGTGCATGCCACGGTTGCTGCGCTCAAAATGCTGCAGCGTCCCGAAGAGGTCGCCGCGCGACGTGGACTGCCGCTGGAGGATGTGGCTCCGGCCGGCATGCTGCGCGCCCGCCGCGAAAGTGAGGCGCTGGCCGCCAGCGCTGCCCGTGAAGGAAGCGCGTAACGATGGCTCAACTCAAGATCACTCAGACCCGTGGCGTGATCGGCGCTCGCTGGAAGCAGCGGGAAAGCCTTCGCACACTGGGACTTCGGCGGATTCGCCACTCGGTCATCCGTGACGACAACCCGCAGACCCGCGGGTTGATCGCGGCCGTCCATCACCTCATCGAGGTCGAGCCGGTCGAAGGAGGTAGCGCCAAATGACGATCAAACTGCACGACCTGCACCCCGCACCCGGATCCAAGACCAAGCGCACCCGGGTGGGCCGCGGTGAGGGCTCCAAGGGTAAGACCGCCGGTCGAGGAACCAAGGGTACGAAGGCGCGTAAAAATGTGCCGGCCACCTTCGAGGGTGGGCAGATGCCGATTCACATGCGGCTGCCCAAGCTGAAAGGTTTCCGAAACCGGTTCCGGACCGAGTACGAAGTCGTCAACGTCGGCGACCTCAATCGTCTTTTCCCCCAAGGCGGTTCGGTCGGGCTGGACGAGCTGGTAGCCAAGGGAGCGGTTCGCAAGAACAAGCTCGTCAAGGTTCTCGGCGACGGAAAGCTGGACGCCAAGGTAAACGTCACCGCACACAAGTTCAGCGGCAGCGCGCGGGAGAAGATCACCGCGGCCGGCGGTTCGGCGACCGAGCTCTAGACAGCTCGCTACTGCTGCGGCCGTGCGCCGAGCACGTCGCGGAACAAGGCCTGCCGTAAGGCCAGTTCGCGTGGGTCGCTGCACAGGTGAAAACCCATCCGGTTCATCACATAGCTGAATCCGATTCCGGTGTCGGGGTCGGCGAAGCCGAACGAGCCGCCGAGTCCCGGTGTGCCGAACGCCGTGTCGGACGAACCGAACATGCACAACGGCCCCGGCTTTGACAGTCCCAACGAAAAGACGGTGTCAACGCGCAGGACTTTGTCCCGCGATCCGCGGCTCGGTGCGGTCGGCTCGGCCATGAGCTCGTTGACCACGGTCGGCGTCAGGCCCAGCGCGGCATCTCCGGTCGCGGCAGCGCCGTAGAGCTGCGCGACGGCCCCGGCTGTCCCGATCCCGTTGGCCGATGGGATCTCGATTGCGCGGACGTCGTCGCGGTTGTAGTCGCCGGCCCATGGCACAACGCCGCGGGGCAGAGCGGCGGCACGGGCGAGCAGGCCGACCGGATTGAATGACGCGGCCACCAGTGCGGGTGGTATCACGTTGAGGTGCAGTAGGGCTTCCGCGCGCGAGAAGCTGTACACGTGAGCCACCCGTTCGCGGCTCACTTCCTCTGGAAGTCCGATGTGCAGGTCTAGCCCAAGCGGCCCGGCAATCTCGTCGGCGAAAAAGCGGCCCAGCGTGCGGCCGTTCGGGTCGGTGCGACGGATCAGCTCGGATTCGTACCAGCCCAGAGTGATCCCGTGGTACCCGTGCCGGGTCCCTGGTGGCCACGCCGGCTTCTGGGCCGCGAGGATCGGCGAAAGCCGCGCCGGGTCGGTGACATCCTGCACCGTTGGCACTGGTTTCAGCGCGCACAATCCGGCCTGGTGGCCGAGCAGCTGCCGGACGGTCACATCAGCCTTATCGGCCTGGGCGAACTCCGGCCAGTGGTTGACAACCTTGTCGTCGTAGCCGAACAGCCCGCGCGACACTGCCAACGCAACGGCAAGGGCGGCAACACCTTTGGTTGTCGAGAACATGTTGACCATAGTGTCGTGCTGCCACGGCGACTTGGCGATTCCATCGCGGTAACCGCCCCACAGGTCGACCACTTTCACACCATTGTGATAGACGGCAACGGCGGCGCCGACTTCGTGACCGGCGGCGAAGTTGACGCGGAATGCATCGGCGACCTTGCCATAACCCTCGTCGACGTCCCCGCCGATCAGGTCCGGCGATACCGCGACCTTCAGGACCATTTAGTGGTTATACACCTCGAGTCACATCAGCACCGTCAGTTGGGTGGCGCCCTTTTTCGAAAATGTGGTCATGTGCGATATCACCAGGTCAGTGATATCGCCCATGGTCACACATCGACAAAGAAAGTCACGTCGGACAGTGAAGGATGGGGCCGCTGCGACTCAGCTGCGGAATAACTTCTGCCGCAGGGCTTTTGCGCGCCCGCGCCGGTCGTCGTCGACCATCAGGTAGACGCGGCTTTCCGATCGGGAACCGCGCGCGGTCCCTGCCGTGGTCGGCGAACTCCTGCCGCACGTTGCGCACGGCCTCGGTGAAGATCGCCGTGGTCGACGAGCCCGCAGCCAGAAACGCATCGCCGTGCCGGACCGACGTCCAGCCGGCCGTGGCTGCCACCCCATCACGGTACGGCGGGCCATCGGTAGGCTCGTCACATGTTCTCTTTCCTGCCCGATCCGCCGGGTCTCGACGATGTCCGCGCGTTGGCCCGCCGGGTGGATACCGCCCGCCACCACGGTGTTCCCGGCGGCTGCGTACTCGAACTCGACCTGCGGGTGGCACCCCCGGAAACCAGCGGGCTGGATCCGTTGGCGATCGTCACCGGCGGCGGGCGCCCCCTGGTGCTGCGCGAAGCCGTCTCGGCGCTGTACCGGGCCGCCGAGGACCCGCGCGTCGCCGGCCTGATCGCCCGGGTAGAGCTCCCGGCCGCCTCGGCGGGGCCGGTCCAGGAACTGCGCGAGGCCATCGCGGCTTTCACCGCGGTGAAGCGATCGCTGGCCTGGGCCGAGACCTATCCGGGCACGCTGTCGTACTACCTGGCGTCGGCGTTCGGCGAGGTGTGGATGCAGCCGTCCGGAACCGTCGGGCTGATCGGATTCGCGACCAACGCCCTGTTCCTGCGGGACGCGCTGGACAAGGCCGGTATCGAAGCGCAGTTCGTCGCACGAGGCGAATACAAGTCGGCGGCAAATCTTTTCACCCAGGACGGCTATACCGACGCCCACCGGGAGGCCGATACCCGGCTGCTGGAGAGCCTGCGCGGACAGGTCTGGCAGGCGATCGCCGAGTCACGCACGATGAGTCAGGACGCGCTCGACGGTCTGGCCGACCGTGCGCCGCTGCTGCGCGACGTGGCCGTCGAATCGGGGCTGATCGATCGGGTCGGCTTCCGCGACGAGGCGTATGCGCGAATCGCGGAACTCGTTGACGCCGAAGGTTTTTCACCGGCTTCCGGTGACGCTGACGACGATGACGCCCCGCCGCGACTGTTTGTCAGCCGTTACGCACGCGCCACCGGACCGGGTGGACCGTCGATACCGGGTCGCAGACCCAAGTCGACGATCGCCGTGGTGACCGTCGCCGGGCCGATCGTCAGCGGCCGGGGCGGGTCGCGGTTGCCGTTCGGCTCGTCCAACGCCGGCGGCGACACCATTGCCGCGGCGCTGCGGGAAGCGGCGCACGATGATTCGGTGTCGGCGATCGTGTTGCGGGTCGACTCGCCGGGCGGTTCGGTGACCGCGTCGGAAACCATCTGGCGGGAAGTCGTCAAGGCCCGCGAGCGGGGCAAGCCCGTGGTGGCGTCGATGGGTGCGGTCGCGGCCTCCGGCGGTTACTACGTCTCGATGAGTGCTGACGCGATCGTGGCCAACCCTGGGACGATCACCGGGTCGATCGGTGTGGTGACCGGCAAGCTGGTCGCCCGCGATCTCAAGGACCGGTTGGGCGTCGGGTCAGATGCGGTGCGCACCAACGCCAATGCCGATGCGTGGTCGATCAACGCGCCGTTCACCCCCGAGCAGCAGGCGCAGGTCGAGGCCGAGGCAGACCTGTTCTACACCGACTTCGTCGAGCGGGTTGCCCACGGCCGCAACTTGACGGTCGAGGCCGTCGACGCGGTTGCCCGGGGCCGGGTCTGGACCGGCGCCGATGCCCTCGACCACGGCCTGGTGGATGAACTCGGCGGCCTGCGGACCGCGGTACGCAAGGCAAAAGTGCTGGCGGGGCTGGACGAAGACGCCAAGGTTCGCTTGGTCGGCTATCCGGGCTCGTCGGTGTGGGAGCTGCTGCGGCCACGCGCTTCGTCCCAGCCCGCGGCTGCGTCGATTCCGGATGCGTTGGGCGGGTTGATCATTCAGTCGGTGGTGGGCCTGGTCGAGCAGGCCGAGCGGTCGCTGACCGGTGCCAGCGTGCTGTGGGTGGGCCAGTCTCGCTATTAGGCAGTACCGCTTCTAGCCCGCGAGCGTTCCGCTGATGTAGATGATCTCGCCGAGCGGGTCGTCGTTCTCCGGCGTGGGAACCTCGCGCCCGTTGCTGAGGAAGAGATCCGCCCGGGTTGTGTCGGTGACCTCCCACGATTTGCCGCGCAGGTATTCGACCACGTGGCTGCGGTGGCCGACGTAGATCAGCGAGGGCATGTCGATGTCGACGCCCTGTGCGCGCAGCGGAGCGGACATCTCGCGCGCCTTGTCAGCGTCGAAATCGATGATGCCCGGCACGTATTCGGTCGCGACCGTGCTGCCGGGTGCACTCAACGCGGTGATGTTGTCGAAGAGCCGGTCCTGCGCTTCCGGTGGCAGGTAGATCAGCAGGCCCTCGGCCAGCCAGGCCGTCGGTGCGTCGGTGTCCAGGCCGGCGTCTCGTAATGCGGCCGGCCAGTCGCCACGCAGGTCGATCGCGACGGTGCGGCGCGTGGCGGTGGGCTCGGCGCCGAGGTCGGCCAGCGTGCGGGTCTTGAACTCGATCACCTGCGGTTGATCGATCTCGTAGACCATGGTGTCGGCGGGCCAGTCCAACCGGTAGGCGCGGGCGTCCAGACCGGACGCCAGGATCACCACCTGACGCACACCCGAGGCGGCCGAGTTCAGTAGGTATTCGTCGAAGTACTTGGTGCGCAAGCCCATTCCGTCAACGATCGCGGCCATGCGCTCCGGCGACGAGTTCGGGAACAGCGACGCGTCGACATCGCCGTCGATCATCTTGACGAAGAACTCCAGCCCGACGGCCCGGACCAGCGGCTCGGCGAACGGATCGTTGATCAGGGCCCGGGCATCTTTGGTCGCCATCGCGCGGCCCGCGGCGACCATGGTCGCGGTGGCGCCCACGCTGGAAGCCAGATCCCAGCTGTCGTCGTCGGTGCGTGTCATATCAGCGTCGCGTCGACGTAGCTGAACTCTCCAAACACCGCCATGGCCGATTCCTCGGGGAATTCAAAGCCGTTGCGGGCGTAAAGCTCTCTGGCCGGATGTGCGTTCACCTGCCAACCATGCTCGGTCAGATAATCGGCGACGACGGCGCGATCGCCGACGTAGAACAGGTCGGCCGCGTTGAGGTCGAAACCGAAGCTGCGCCAGCGGTCGCTGATCTTTTGCAAGCGTTCGCCAGTGAAGGCATTCGGGTCAGCGACGTGCTCGGTGGCAAGCCGGCTGCCCGCTGCGCTGAGCGCGGTGATGTTGTCGAACAATCGATCCTGGGCATCGGCCGGCAGGTAGGGCAGCAGTCCCTCGGCGCTCCACGCGGTCGGCTGGCGGGCGTCGAAACCCGCGGCGCGCAGTGCGGCCGGCCAGTCTTCACGCAGATCGATGGCGACGGTCCGCAGTTCGGCGGTCGGTGCGGCACCGATGTCGGCCAATGTGCGAGTTTTGAATTCGATGACCTGAGGCTGATCGATCTCGTAGACGACCACCCCGTCACCCCACGGCAACCGGTATCCCCGGGTGTCGAGGCCCGAGGCCAGGATCACTGCCTGCCGGACGCCGGATTCGGCCGCGCCGGTGAAGAAGTCGTCGAAAAATCTGGTGCGTACCGTCATTTGCTCGGTCCGGGTTTTGCGATTCAGCAGCGGGTCCGACTCCATGCTGACGTCCCCGTCGAGAATGCGGACAAACGGCGCCAGTCCCACCGCGCGCACCAGCGGCTCGGCGTAGGGGTCGTCGAGCAGCGGCTCGGGGCCGCGCGAGGCCATCGCGCGCGAAGTCGCCACCATGGTCGCCGTGGCGCCCACGCTGGAGGCCAGATCCCAGCTGTCGTCTTCGGTACGCGCCATCTAGTGGGCTCCTATTTCTTGTCGGTCAGCGTGCCGCTGACATACAGACGGTCGGCGAACGGCAGGTCGTCTTCGTCGATCGGCGGAAGCCCGTTGGCAGCGAACATCTCTCGGATCGTGCTGCCGCCCATTTCCCAGCCGTGATCGGTGAGATAGACGGCCGCCTCGTTGCGGTCGCCGAAGTAGACCAACTCGGTCATGTCGAGGTCGAGTCCGTGCTTTTTCCAGCGCTGCGAGACGGTCCGCATCCGGTCTTTGATTCGCTCCTCGTGCCCCGGTGCGCGGGCCGGTCCGCTTTCGGTGGCGATCCTGCTGCCCGGTGAGCTGAGCTCGGTGATGGTGTCCAGCAACCGGTCCTGCGCATCGGGAGGCAGATAGCCCAGCAAGCCCTCGGCGCTCCACGCGCTGGGCTGGCCGGGGTCGAAGCCCGCGGCCTTCAGCGCGGCCGGCCAGTCGTCGCGCAGATCGACGGCGACCGCGCGGCGGTGTGCGGTGGGCTGGGCGCCCAACTCGGCCAGGGTGCGGGACTTGAAATCGATCACCTTCTGCTGATCGATTTCGTAGACGGTGGTGCCGT
This sequence comes from Mycobacterium sp., assembly GCF_965277065.1. GTDB lineage: Bacteria > Actinomycetota > Actinomycetes > Mycobacteriales > Mycobacteriaceae > Mycobacterium. The sequence continues at coordinate 800,167 of NZ_CBDIBT010000019.1, read as the reverse complement.
CGGGCCAGGGCAACCGGTAGGCCCGCGCGTCCAGCCCGGACGCCAGGATCACCGCCTGCTTGATACCCGAATTGGTCGCATCGACGAAGAACTCATCGAAGAATTTCGTGCGGACCGCCATGTTGTCGGTCATCCGCTGCACGCCACCCGGCGCACCATCGCTGTCGTCCTCGAGGTCGGCGGGGGACAGCTCGCCGCTGGCCAGCTTGGTGAACAGCCCGAGCCCCACCGCGCGAACCAGCGGCTCGGCGTACGGGTCGTTGATCAGTGGGTGGTCGGCCTTGCTGGCCATCGCGCGGGCCGACGCGACCATCGTGGCGGTGGCGCCGACGCTCGATGCGAGGTCCCAGGTGTCGTCGTCTGTGCGTGCCATAGCCACCCCTTCGCCGTGGTCAACCAGGTTATTACTTAGCCAATATAACGAGGCTACCACCGGGGTCTAGACAGGCACCGTTGAGCTCGAACGTGAACGCCGCGACGCAATTACGGCGTGTTGCGTCGCCTGGTTCACGGCCGTGCTCGCGCGACTACAGCGGGTTGGCGCGCAGGTACCTGTAGACGCCGGCGAAATTGGTGTTGATGTCTTCGGGGATCGGAACGGACCCACCGAGAGCTCCTGCGCCCCAAACGATCTGGGCGGTCCGTTCCACCAGCGCGGTAACGTGCAGGACCTTGTCCGGCCGGGGGCCGACCGCCACCAGGCCGTGGTTGGCGATCAGCGCGGCAGCGCGGCCTTCCAGCGCTTTCACCGCGTTGCTGCCCAGCTCGGGTGTGCCCGATGCGGCGTAGTCGCTGCAGCGGATGTCGCCGCCGCAGTAGACCGCGAACTCGTCGATACAGGCCGGGATCGGCTGGTGGGCGATCGCGAACATGGTGGCCCACACCGGGTGACTGTGGATGACGCTGGCGATGTCGTCGAACGCCTGGTAGCAGGCCAGGTGCAGCTTCATCTCCGTCGAGGGCGATCGGCCGTCGGCGGCGTGCACCACCGCGCCGTCCGGGTCGACCACCACCAGGTCGCCCAGTGTCATGTCGGCGTAGTCGACCGAGGACGGGGTGATCACCAGGTTGCCGTCTTCGCGGCGGGCCGAGATGTTGCCGGCGGTGCCCTCGACCAGCCCGCGGCGCAGCATGTCCTTGGCCGCCGCCAGGACCGCGTTCTCGGTGTCGGCTACGAACGTCACGGTCCTAGCACCTCCGGATTGACGATGTGGGCAGGCGTCCCGCCGGACAACAGCGCCTCCAGGTCGTCGGCCACCATCTGCGCCTGCCGGGCCTCAGTGTTCCACGTCGCGCCGCCGATATGCGGCGTGAGCACCACATTGGGCATCGCGATCAGCGGGTGGTCGGTCGGCAGCCATTCCCCGACGAAGTGGTCCAGCCCGGCGGCGGCGACCTTGCCGCTGCGCAGCGCGTCGACCAGTGCGTCGGTGTCGTGGAGCTGGGCCCGGGCGCTGTTGAGGAAGACGACGTCGTCGCGCATGGCCGCGAACTGTTCGGCGCCGATCATCCCGGCGGTGTCGGCGGTCACCGGCGCATGCAGGGAGACGATGTCGGACTCGGCCAGCAGCTCGTCGAGGCTGTGCTGGGCCTCGTCGTTGTACGGGTCGTAGGCGATGACCCGCATGCCGAGCCCGCTCACTCGCCACCGGATCGCGTGTCCGACAGCGCCGAGGCCGATCAGCCCGATCGTCCGCCCGGCCAGCTCCCAGGCGCGGAAGCGCTGATACGGGATGGTTCCGTCGCGGAACACTTCTCCGGCGCGGACGTCTGCATCGGCGCCAAGCACCTGCCGGGTGGCGGCGAACAGCAGCGCCAGCGTCATCTCGGCGACCGCGTCGGCGTTGCGGCCCGGGGTGTTCAGCACCGGGATACCGGCCGCGGTCGCGCCCGCGACGTCGACGTTGTTGGGATCGCCGCGGGTGGACGCGATCGCTCGCAGGCCCAGATCGAGAACCGGTCCGCTGACCGAATCGCTTTCCACCACAACGATATCCGCGCCCACTGCGGAGATTCGCTCGGCCAGCTGTTCGGCGCTGTAGATCCGCAACGGGCTTTGGTCGATCCACGGGTCGTAGACCATGTCGGCTAACCGGCGCAGTTTCTCGAATCCGTCGCCACGCAGCGGTGCCGTCACCAAAGCACGGGTCATGGTTGCCCATGCTGGCGTACGGTGACCCGCGTGTCACGCAAAGCGGTCACAATCGGCATCGACATCGGCAGCACCGCGGTCAAAGCGGTGGCGGCCGACGAGGACGGCCGGGTGGTCGCGCGGACGCGCATTCCGCACGAGCTGCGGGTGCCGGCGCCGGATCGCTTGGAGCACAACGCCGACGAGGCGTGGCGGCTGGGCCCGTTGACGGCGCTCGAGCAGTTGGCCCGACCCGATGCGCTGGCGGTCGCGGTGACGGCGATGGTCCCGTCGCTGACCGCCGTCGACGCCGCCGGCCGGCCAATCACACCAGGGCTGCTGTACGGCGACAGCCGCGGTCGGGTGGCTGATGCTGATACCGACGGGCCGTTCCCGGTGGGCGAGGCCGCCGAGTTCCTGCGCTGGACTGCCGCGCACGCACCGGATGCGGCGGGGTACTGGCCGGCCCCTGCGGTGGCCAACCATGCGCTGGCCGGCACCGCGGTGGTCGACGTTCCCACCGCGTTCACGGCATCGCCGTTGTTCGACGGCGTCGGCTGGGATGCGGCAGCCTGCGCGGATCGTGGCGCGACGGGTGATCAGATGCCGCAGGTGGCGGCGCCGGGCGCGGCCGCCGGCCAGGTGGGCAGCGCGGTGCTGGCGGTCGGGGCGATCGACGCGGTGTGTGAGCAGATGGTCTCCGGCGCCGATCAGGACGGCGACGTGCTCGTGCTGTGCGGCACCACGTTGATCGTGTGGGTGACCATTCCCGAGGCCCGGCAGGTGCCGGGTTTGTGGACGATTCCGACCATGACCGGAAAGAGCCAGATCGGCGGGGCGAGCAACGCCGGCGGCCTGTTCCTCGGCTGGGTCGATCGGGTGCTGAGGCCGGGCGACCCCGCCGCGGCCGACCCGCGACGGGTGCCGGTGTGGTCGCCCTATCTGCGCGGCGAGCGCACACCGTTGCACGACCCCGACCGGCGCGGCGTGCTCGACGGCGTGGATCTCAGCCACGATGCGGCCGCGTTGCGACGGGCCGCATACGAGGCGTCGGGATTCGTTGTGCGCCAACTGATCGACCTCAGCGGGGCGGACGTGTCGCGGATTGTGGTCGCCGGTGGCGGCACCCGCGTGCAGCCGTGGATGCAGGCCATCGCCGATGCCACCGGCCGACGGCTGCACCTGTCCGGGGTGGCCGAGGGCGCGGCGCTGGGCGCGGCTTTCCTGGGCCGGATGGCAGTTGGCCGGGAATCGGCGTTCACCGATGCCGCCCGCTGGGCCGCCACCGAGCGCATGCTTGAGCCCAGCCCAGCGTGGCTGCAGCCGGTGCAGGAGCGCTATCACCGGTTCCTCGAGCTGGCGTCGCTACGGTAGCTCGGCCGAGACGTAGCGGATGTCGCCCAAACCCTCCAGCGAGTTGGCGTCCGGAAACTCGAAACCGTTGGCGGCGTACAACTCTGGCGTGGTGTGCACAGCTGTTTGCCAACCGCGCTCGGTCAGGTACTGCACGGCGTCGTTACGCTCGCCGTCGTACACCAGCTCGGACCAGTTCAGGTTGAGCCCGAGCCGGCGCCAGCGCTCGCTGATCTGCTTGCCGCGCTTGGCGATTCGATCGTGCATGTCCGGTACGTATCCGGTGCCGATTCGGCTGCCGCTGAAGCTGACCGTGGTGATGGTGTCGAACAGCCGGTCCTGCGCGTCCGGGGGCAGGTAGCCCAGCAGCCCTTCGGCGATCCACGCCGTCGGCCGCTCGGAGTTGAACCCGTTGTCGCGCAACGCGCCCACCCAGTCGTCACGCAGGTCGACGGCCACCGTTTTGCGGTCCGCGGTTGGGTTCGCACCGAGGTCGGCCAGGGTGCGGGTCTTGAATTCGATGACCTGCGGCTGGTCGACCTCGTAGACGGTGGTGCCCGCCGGCCATGGCAGCCGGTAGGCGCGGGTGTCGAGTCCGGCGGCCAGAATGACCGCTTGGCGCACGCCCGCGGCGGCGGCCTCGGTGAAGAAGGTGTCGAAGAATCGCGTCCGGACCGCCATACCCTCGGCCAGCCGCCGCGGCGTGAAGGCAGGATCCTCGTCGGCCAGCTCGATCTCGCCGTTCATCATCTTGATGAAGGCCTCGACGCCGACCGCGTTGACCAACGGCTCGGCGAACGGATCGTCGATCAGCGGGTCAGGTCCTCTGGATGCCATTGCGCGCCGAGCGGCCACCGCCGTGGCGGTGGCGCCCACGCTGGACGCCAGATCCCAGCTGTCCCCGTCGTGTCGTCCAATGTCGCTTGCGGTCATCCGGAGCCTCCTATCGGCGGGTTGCGATGACGGACACGATGTTCCGGAATGCCGCGAGCTTGTCGTCGTGCTCCGGGTAGACGCGGCCGTATTCGCCGAACAGGTCCCGGCGGTTGCGGGCGAACACGTCCCAGCCGCGTTCGTTGAGATAGTCGGCGACATTGTTGCGGTCGCCCTCGTAGAACAAGCCGGACAAGTCGACGTCGCAGCCGATGTTCGCCCACCGGTCACTCATCGCCTTGCCGCGCTCGGCCATCGTCGAACCGTTGTCGGGGTGGTACTCGGTGGCGATCCGGCTGCCCGGCGCGCTGAGCGCGGTGATGTGGTCGAAAAGTCGGTCCTGGGCTTCTGGCGGCAGATACATCAACAGCCCCTCGGCGCTCCACGCCGACGGTTTGGTGTCGTCGAAACCGCTCATCCGCAATGCGGCCGGCCAGTCCTCGCGCAGATCGATGCTGACCGTTCGGCGCTGCGCCGTCGGCTCGGCACCCAACGACGCCATGGTCTCGGTCTTGAATGCGACGACCTGGGGTTGGTCGACCTCGTAGACGATGCTGCCGGCCGGCCAGGTCAGCCGGTAGGCCCGCGAGTCCAGGCCGGCGGCCAGGATCACCGACTGTTCGATGCCTGCCGCGGCCGCATCCGTGAAGAACTCGTCGAAGAACCGCGTCCGGACCGCCAGTGAGTCGGTTTCGGTCTGCAGTTCAGCCGTGCCATCGACACCGGCGTCACCGGGTTCGATGGCCCCGTCGACCACGCGGGTGAAGAAGTCGATGCCCACCGCCCGGACCAGCGGGCCGGCGAACGGATCATTGATGATGGGGTCGGTGTCCTCGGTGGCCAGCGCCCGGGCCGCCGCGACCATCGTCGCGGTGGCGCCCACACTGGAGGCAAGATCCCAACTGTCGGTATCGCTGCGCGTCATGATCACCCTTCTGTGTCCACACTCAGCTGTAGCCTTTTGATATTTAGCCAAGGTAAAGAGCCAGTGAAACCTTACGCCTTTTTGCTGTGTGCGCGCTGCGAGCACGGGCGTCGGCGGACAGCCGCCGCATACCACCTACTTGCGGGCGGGCGAGTCATGCGCTGTTAGTCTCGTAGACTGTCTGACGCGCGCCCGGACACGTTCTGCCTGCATGTGCTCGGCGCGCGACGCAAGACCATGCAGGACAGGTCAGTGCTGGATACGCCAGCCAATAGGCATGCCGCGACCAGAACTCGGCTGCGCAGGAGGAAGAGTGCTTTCGGCTTTCATCTCATCGCTGCGAACAGCCGACCTCAGACGCAAAATTTTGGTCACGCTGGGCATCGTGGTGCTGTACCGGCTGGGCGCGACGGTGCCGTCTCCCGGCGTCAACTATCCCAACGTGCAAAAGTGTCTCGCGCAGATCAGCGGCGGAGACTCCGCGCAGATCTACTCTCTGATCAACTTGTTCTCCGGTGGGGCGCTCCTGCAGTTGACCGTGTTCGCGGTCGGCGTGATGCCCTACATCACCGCGAGCATCATCGTGCAGCTGCTCACCGTGGTCATCCCTCGCTTCGAGGAACTGCGTAAAGAAGGCCAGTCCGGCCAGGCCAAGATGACCCAGTACACGCGCTACCTGGCGATCGCGCTCGCCGTGCTGCAGGCCACCAGCATCGTGGCGCTGGCCGCGAACGGCGGGCTGTTGCAGGGCTGCAGCCTGGAGATCATCGCCAACCAGAGCATCTTCACCCTGATCGTCATCGTGCTGGTGATGACGGCCGGCGCGGCGCTGGTGATGTGGATGGGCGAGCTGGTTACCGAGCGCGGCATCGGCAACGGCATGTCGTTGCTGATCTTCGCCGGTATCGCCGCCCGAATACCCGGCGAAGGCAAGAGCATCCTGGACAGCCGCGGCGGCGTCGTGCTGGCCACCGTCTGTGTGGCCGCGCTGATCATCGTCGTCGGCGTGGTGTTCGTCGAGCAGGGCCAGCGCCGTATTCCGGTGCAGTACGCCAAGCGCATGGTGGGCCGGCGGATGTACGGGGGCACGTCGACGTACCTGCCGCTGAAGGTCAACCAGGCCGGTGTTATCCCGGTGATTTTCGCGTCGTCGCTGATCTACATTCCGCACCTGATCACTCAGCTGATCCGTAGCGGCAGCGGCGGACTCGGCAACAGCTGGTGGGACAAGTTCGTCAGCAATTACTTGTCGAACCCGGGTAGCCCGGTCTACATCGGCGTCTACTTCAGCCTGATCATCTTCTTCACGTACTTCTACGTCTCGATCACGTTCAACCCTGACGAGCGTGCCGACGAGATGAAGAAGTTCGGTGGGTTCATTCCCGGTATCCGCCCGGGCAAGCCGACCGCCGATTACCTGCGCTACGTGTTGAGCCGGATCACTTTGCCTGGTTCGATCTATCTAGGTGTCATCGCGGTGCTGCCGAACCTGTTCCTTCAGATCGGTAACAGCGGGTCGGTCCAGAACCTGCCGTTCGGTGGTACTGCGGTGCTGATCGCCATCGGTGTCGCGCTGGATACGGTGAAGCAGATCGAAAGTCAGCTCATGCAACGCAACTACGAAGGGTTCCTCAAGTGAGAGTCGTGTTGCTCGGGCCGCCCGGAGCCGGTAAGGGCACGCAAGCCGTCAAGCTGGCCGAGAAGCTCGAGTTGCCGCATCTGTCCACCGGGGACCTGTTCCGCGAAAACATCCGCAACGGCACCGAATTAGGGCTCAAAGCCAAGAGTTACCTGGACGCCGGAGATCTGGTGCCGTCCGAACTGACCAACGAACTCGTCGACGACCGGCTGAGCAACCCCGACGCCGACGCCGGCTTCATCCTGGACGGCTACCCGCGTTCGGTGGCGCAGGCCAAGGCGCTGCACGACATGCTCGAACGCCGCGGGATCCAACTCGACACGGTGTTGGAGCTCCGGGTGCCCGAAGACGCGTTGTTCGAGCGGCTCAAGTCGCGCGGACGCGCCGATGACACCGACGAGGTCATCCGCAACCGGATGAACGTCTACCGCGACGAGACCGCGCCGCTGATCGAGTACTACAGCCACGAGCTGAAGACCGTGGAGGCCGTCGGCACGGTCGACGAGGTATTCGCTCGCGCGCTCCAAGCTCTCGGGCGTTAACGGTGATCGGCCTGGCCGGCCTGCGCAGTCGCAAGGTGGTGCCGCAACGCAGCGCCGCTGAACTCGACGCGATGGCCGCAGCCGGCGCCGTGGTCGCTGCGGCGTTGTCGGCGGCGCGTGAAGCCGCGGTTCCCGGAGCGACGACGCGCGACCTCGACCAGATCGCCGAGTCGGTGATTCGCGACGCCGGGGCCATACCGTCGTTTCTCGGCTATCACGGCTACCCGGCTTCGATCTGCTCATCGGTCAACGATCGCGTCGTGCACGGCATCCCCTCGGCTGCCGACGAACTCGCCGCCGGTGATCTGGTTTCCGTCGACTGCGGCGCAATTCTGGACGGCTGGCACGGCGACGCCGCGATCACCTTCGGTGTCGGCGCCCTCATCCCAGCCGACGAACTTCTCTCGCAGGCCACCAAGGAATCCATGGAAGCCGGGATCGCCGCGATGATCCCCGGTAACCGCCTGACCGACGTCTCGCACGCCATCGAAACCGCCACACACGTGGCCGCGGCCCGCTGCGGACGGCAATTCGGCATCGTCGAGGGCTATGGCGGGCACGGAATCGGCAGGCAGATGCACATGGACCCGTTTCTGCCCAACGAAGGCGCCCCCGGACGCGGGCCGCTGCTGGCCGTCGGATCGGTGCTGGCGATCGAGCCGATGCTGACCCTGGGAACGCGCAGGACCGTGATCCTCGACGATGAGTGGACCGTCACCACCACCGACGGCTCGCGCGCCGCACATTGGGAGCACACCGTGGCTGCCACCGAACACGGGCCCCGCATTCTGACCCTCGGCTGACGTCGTCTCGGGCGGAGGTGAACCAAACGGGCACCCACACCGTGTCATCACCGAGAGGCTGGTGATGGACACACCGGACACCGGCGGTGATGCCAACGCTTTGGAGCGGCTGTGCGATCAGCATGCCGCTGCTTTGTGGCGCTACGCCTGGCGGTTGACCGGTGATCATGCCCATGCCGAGGATGTCGTGCAAGAAACTTTGCTGCGGGCGTGGCAGCACCCGCACGTCCTGCGCAACGGTCAGTCCCCGCGTGCGTGGCTTTTCACGGTTGCCAGAAACATGGTCATCGACGACCGGCGCAGCGCGACATTCCGCCACGAGGTCATCCCGTCGGACCGCCAAGGCCTGCCAGAACAGGCAGGCCCCGACGAGGCGAGTGGGGCGCTGAACCGGGCACTGATCGGCGACGCGCTGGCACAGCTGTCCGAAGATCATCGGAAGGTGGTGAGCCGGTCCTACTACCACGGCTGGACCACGGCGCAGATCGCCGCCGATCTCGGCATCGCCGAGGGCACAGTGAAGTCGAGGTTGCACTATGCGCTGCAAGGACTTCGCCAGGCACTGGTGGAGATGGGTGTGACGCAATGACGGACGACAGGAACGGGAGCATGCCGCCGGGAGCCCACGAGTACGAGACGTGGGACGCCGCGTACGTGCTGGGCGCACTTTCAGACCGCGACCGTGCTGAATACGAACAGCACTTGGCCGGTTGCGCGTCGTGTCGGGAGGCGGTCGCCGAGCTGGCCGTCGTCGCGCCGCTGCTCTCGTTGGCCGGCGACGACGCATCGGTGCCGCCGTGCCCCGACCTGCTGCCGTCGCTGATGGCGAAGGCCGACCAGCGACTGGCCGCAGCGTCGGACAGCGTGCAGCTGTTGGCCGCGCCGACCGTGGAAGCGGAGACGGTCTTCCCGGTCTTTCGCAACGGAAACTACGCACCGGTGTACGACGAGCTGACCGAATTCGATCTGGCGGTCGAGGGAAGTATTCCAGCCGAATTGAACGGCTGGTACCTGCGTAATGGCCCCAATCCCCGTTCGGGAGAAGGTCATTGGTGTGTCGGCGACGGCATGGTCCACGGCGTCCGATTGGAGAACGGTCGAGCCGCCTGGTACCGCAATCGCTGGGTGCGTACCGAGAGCTTTGACGACCCCTTCCCGCCGTACAACGATGACGGCAGCCGAAATCTGCACTCCAGCATCGCCAACACCCACGTCGTCCGGCATGCCGGAAAGACCTTGGCCTTGATGGAGTTCTCGCTGCCCTACGAGATCAGCAACGACCTGAAGACCTTGGGCGTCTACGACTTCGGCGGCACGCTGACGGACTCGATGACGGCACATCCGAAGATCTGCCCCAGCACCGGTGAACTGCATTTCTTCGGGTGCGGCAACATCTTTGAACCTCATGTCAACTATCACCGTGCCGATGCCGACGGTCGGCTGACTGTCAGCCGGCCCATCGAGGTGCCCGCGCTGACGTTGATGCACGACTTCGCGTTGACTGCGCAATACGTTGTCTTCCTGGATCTTCCGCTGTTGTTCAACCTGGGAATCGCGCTCACGCGTCCCTATCAGCGGGACTTGCCGTACCGCTGGGACGACCGGTACCAGGCCCGGCTCGGCGTGCTGCGCCGCGACGACCCCTACGGTCAGTTGCGTTGGTTCAACATCGATCCGTGCTTCGTCTTCCACATCGCCAACGCCTACGACAACGCGTCAGCCGGCGGGAACGACATCGTTCTCGAGGTGCTCCGGTACGACGAAATGTGGCGCCGAAACAGTGACTTCGGCAGCGACGCGGCCCTGTGGCGCTGGACGATCGACCTGGACACCGGACTGGTCGAGGAGCGTCAGCTCGACGACCGCGGCGTGGAATTCCCGCGCGTCGACGATCGGCTGGCCGGCGCCGCCGCGCGCTACTCCGTTGCGGTCGGCAGCGGGGCGCTGGTCCGCTACGACCTGCAGGGCGACACCGCAATCGAGCATCGGTTCGGTCGGGGTCGGCCTGGATCGGCGGGGGCGCCCAGTGAGGCGGTGTTCGCACCCGCGGCCGGGCGGCCCGACGAACTCTCCGGTTGGTACCTGACGTACGTCTACGACGCCGACACCGACAGCAGTGACCTGGTGATCATCGACGCCTCGGACTTCGCGGCCGAACCCGTGGCCCGGATCCGGATGCCACGCCGCGTGCCACACGGCTTCCACGGCAACTGGATCCCGGACTGAGCGCGATGATGATGATGCTGTATTCCCCGGATGAACTGGAAAGGGGCGCAACTCGTATCACATGTCAGGAGGTGATCGAGTGAGTCGACTCACCGGTGCCAGTGGTAACGAGGCCGCGTTGATGAAGGCGCTCTACGACGAGCACGCCGGACCGTTGTGGCGCTATGCACTTCGGCTGACCAGCGACGCGAGCCGTGCCGAGGACGTCGTCCAGGAGACGCTGCTGCGGGCCTGGCAGCATCCCGAGGTGATCGGTGACACCGAACGCTCTTCGCGCGCATGGCTTTTCACCGTCGCGCGCAACTTGATCATCGACGAACGACGGAGCCCGAAGTTCCGCAACATCGTTGGCTCACTGGACGACTCGGGGGTGCCGGAACGCTCCACTCCGGACGAGGTCGATTCGGCGCTGGACCGGCTGCTGATCGCGGACGCGATGGCGCAGATGTCGGTTGACCATCGAGCCGTTGTCGAGCGGTCCTACTACCGCGGTTGGAGCACCGCACAAATAGCCGCTGACCTGGACATCGCAGAAGGTACCGTCAAGTCGCGGTTACACTATGCGGTACGGGCTCTTCGACTCACTCTGCAGGAAATGGGAGTGACGCGATGAGGACCCGAATGACAATAGGCGGGACCGTCCGGGGGGCTGTCGGCCCCGAATACCTGTGTATGACAGCTGCTGGAGAGACACGATGAGCGTTCTCGGGGGTTTCGGCCCGACCGGTGACCGCGACGTGCCCACCGGTGACAGCCACGACTACGCAACCTGGGATGCGGCCTACATCCTCGGATCGTTGTCGCCCGCCGATCGCCGCGAGTTCGAGGCGCACCTGAGCGTCTGCCCGAGTTGCAGCCAGTCCGTCAACGAACTCAGCGGCATACCGGCGCTGCTGTCCAAACTCGACCGCGACACCGTCACCACGATGGATGCCGACGGCCACGCCGCGGCGCCCGAGCCGTCGCCGAATCTGCTGCCGTCGTTGATGACCGAGGTTCGCCGCCGCCGGCGCCGCAGCCAGATGGTGACCTGGTCGACGGGGGCTGCTGCAGCCGTGCTGCTGTCGGTCGGCCTGTTCCTCGGCGTATCAGGTCTTCACCCGACGTCATCGCCTCCACAGGCGACCGTGTCGGCGCTGACGATGGATCAGGTCGGCACGCACGCACTGGCCTCCACGGTGTCGCTCAGCAGCCAGCACTGGGGCACCTACATCGACCTCAACTGCGTCTGCCTGGCTCCGGTGAACGCTCACCACGACCGGCTCGCGATGGTCGTGGTGGGTCGCGACGGCAGCCACACTCAGCTGGCCACCTGGGTCGCCGACCCGGGGCACACGGCGAAGCTGGGCGGCAGCACGTCGACACCGGTCGACCAGATCGCCCAGGTGCAGGTGGTATCCGCCGATAACGGCGACGTGCTGCTGCAACGCTCTCTCTGAAGCGCTAGCGGCTTTCCATCCAGCTGTGGAACATCCCATCCGGGTCGTAGGCGGCCCGGACCCGGTCCAGGCGGGCCATGTTCGACTCGGCGATGAACGTGGCCGGCCGCCGGGCTAGGTTCTCGTCGGCCAGCGAGATACCGGTGGCCAGATGCGACATCGCGGCCATGTTGGACCGGGCCCAGTCGCCGTACCGTTCGTCGTCGGCCGAATCGTCCCAGGCGGTGTAGAGCCCGAAGTAGATCTCGTCTTCCACCCCGTAGACCATCTCGGCGCGGTCCGCCGACGGCTTCCAGCCGGCGAAGACAAAATGCGATGGGTGTGGCGGCAAGGTGTCGATGATGGTGCGGATGCCCGGCAGCAAGTCTTCTGCCGGAGCCGAGGTGAACATGTTGTCGACGCTATAGCGTTGCCCCTGAGGGTATTTCATCATCACCGCCGCATACCAGTTCGCCAATGTCGTCGGCATGAAAGGAAGGTTGGCGATCGCCCGGTCGATGACCGGGCAGGTGCCAAGGATCGCAAGGGCTTTCGCGGCCTCGTCGTCGGAGTCGGCGAACACCGGCGATGCGATCGCGATGGTCGCCACGTCGGGTCCGACTTCCGGTGCATTGCGCGACGTGAGGATCTGCAGTTCGACCCGGTCGTCGACGTCGCCGCTGATCGACCGGCCCCAGTTGAACACCTCGTCGACGACCTCGATCGGATATATGTACAAGCAGGTGCCCAGCACGGCCGGTCGCGGATGCAGTCGCAACGTGAAAGACGTGACTACGCCGAAGAATCCGGGTCCGCTGCCGCGGGCCGCCCAATACAGGTCGGGATGATGGTCGGGGTCGCAGTAGATCTTGTCGCCCTCGGCGGTGACGACCTCCAACCCGAGCACACTCTCGCAGGCCGGCCCGACCACTTTGCTGTTCCACCCGTACCCGCCCTGCAGCAGATACCCGCCGAGGCGGATGCCTTCGCAGTGGCCCGACGGGAAGAACAGGCCTTGGGCGTCGAGGTGGGTGGCAAAGGTGCTGGCGACCACGCCCGGACCGACGTGGGCGCTCATCGCGTCGGTGTCGATGCGGCAGTGGTCGAGCCGGCTGACGTCGAGCAGCATGCCGCCGTCACGCAAATGACTTGCTGCCCAGCTGTGTCCGCCGGAGCGAATGCCGACCCGGTAGCCCTGCGCGCGCGCATAGCGGATCGCAGCGACGACGTCGTCGGCGTCGCAGGCTTGCACGATGACATCGGGAAAGCGTTGCGGCAAAATGCCGTTCCACACCGTGTCGCGACGGGCTGACTCGTATCCGTCTACACCGCGGTAGAAGAATCGCTTTGCGGTGAGTAATGCCATTGATTCCCCTTCGTCATGGCCACCAGGTGGTCCGCGATCCGGGCGGCCAACGGCGTCGCCGCCAGCCGGATCGCCCGCAGTGGGCCGTTGGGCGGGATGCCGTGACCGATCGCGAACATCCCGTCACCCAGGTCCGAGGCGAAGCCGCCGCGGGGATTGCCGTGATCGTCGAGAACGCCGAGATGACCGACCAGACCGTCGAGGTCAGGTTCGAAGCCGGTGGCCACGATGATCGCGTCGGGTGCGATCGCGGTGTCGTCGGCCAGGATCACTCGGTGCGCCTCGAGCGCGGTAACGGCGGCGACCACGTCGATCCGGCCGGCTCGCACGACGCTGACCAACTCGTCGGCGAGGGTGGGAATTCGACCGCGGGTTTCCACCGTGGCCTTGAGCCCGAGCGGTGGCCGACCGAAGCCGTAGGGCGAAAGGTCGCCCAGCAGTAGCCGATTGAGCCGCGCGATGACCGGGTCGACCATCCGCGCGGGCACGCGAGCGAACAGCTCGAGGAAGACGTCGGACGGTATCGGTCCGATGGCGCGGCAAACCAGGTGCGGCGGGGTGCGCACCGCCAGCCAGACCTTGCGGGCGCCATCCCCGGCCAGCTGCACCGCGATGTCGGCGGCCGAATTGCCGGCACCGACCACCAGCACGTCGCGGCCGCGGAACGGCCACGCGTTGCGAAAGTCCACCGAGTGCACCAGTTCGCCGGTGAATCGGTCGAGGCCGGGCCACGGCGGGATGGCGGGCGTGCGGTAGCGGCCGGTGGCCAGCACTATGGCGGGCGCGTGCACGTTGCCCGTCGACGTCTCGGCCCGCCAGCATCCGTCCACGCGGTCGATCCGGTTCACCTCGCAGCCCAGTGCGAGCGTGATGTTCTGCCGCCGCACATAGCTGTCGAAGTAGGAGACCATGTCGTCTTTGCCCGGCCAACGGCCGGCGTGCAGCGGGATGCGCTGCCCGGGAAGGTGCGACATGAACCCGTTGGTGTTCAGCCGAAAATTGTCGTAGCGGTTGCGCCACGAGATCGCGGGCGCGCTGGCCTTCTCGACGACCAATGCCGAGATCGCGTGGCGGTGCCCGAGCTCACGCGCGACGGCCAAGCCGGCAGGCCCGGCTCCGACCACAATGACGTCCTGCACTCCGATGACACGTATGCCGCCGCCAGCCGGTTCACCGGCAGATGGGTTGAACCGAAGAGTGATGTACATCGTGTCCCTGATATGTCAAGAAAGCACCGGGTGGTCGACCACATCGTCGGACACCTTGCGGAAACCGGAGTCGAATACATCTTCGGCGTCGACGGTGCCAACATCGAGGATCTCTACGATGCAGCCTATTTCCGGCCGGACATCACGGCCGTGCTGGCCAAGCACGAGTTCTCGGCCGCGACGATGGCCGACGGATACAGCCGCAGCGGCGCCGGCCTGGGAGTGGTCGCCGCGACCTCCGGTGGGGGAGCGCTGAATCTCGTTCCAGCCCTTGGTGAATCGTTCGCCAGCCGGATCCCGGTGTTGGCGCTGGTCGGTCAGCCGGCAACGACGATGGATGGCCGGGGTAGCTTTCAGGACACCAGCGGACGTAACGGCTCGATCAACGCCGAGGCGTTGTTCTCCCAGACATCGGTGTATTGCAAACGAGTGTCCAACGCCGCGGACATCGTCTCCGTGCTGCCTGCCGCAATTGCCGTGGCGCACACCGGTGGTCCGGCAGTGTTGCTGCTGCCCAAAGACATTCAGCAGACCGTCATCAACCGGGCCTGCTCGCTGGACACCGGCCGGCACCGGTCGGTCGGCGATCTGCACCCGATCGTGCGTGCGCTGCGTCGAGTCATCGGACCGGTCACGATCATCGCCGGCGAGCAGGTTGCCCGCGACGACGCGCGCGCCGAGCTCGCGGAGCTTCGAGGGGTGCTCCGTGCGCGCGTTGCGTGCGTGCCGGACGCGAAGGACGTCGCGGGCACGCCCGGCTTCGGAGCGTCGTCGGCACTGGGAGTGACCGGTGTGATGGGCCACCCGGGTGTGGCCCAGGCCGTCCGCGAAAGCGGGCTGTGCCTGGTGGTGGGCACCCGGCTAGCGGTGACGGCGCGGGCCGGTCTCGACGAGGCGCTGGCCGCGGCGCCGACGATGTCCATCGGGTCGATGCCGCCGTACCTCGCCTGCACCCACGTTTACACCGACGATCTACGGACGTCGCTGCGGATGTTGACCGACGCCCTGGTCGGCGCGGGCCGGCCCGCCGGGCTTCGGGTGCCCGACCGGATCACCCACACCGAACTCACCCCGCCGCCCTTCGAAGGTCCCGGAGTCCGCTACCGCGACGCGATGAACGAGCTGGATGACGTGCTGCCGGCCGGTGTCGACATCGTGGTGGACGCCGGAAACACCGGCGCGGCAGCCGTTCACTACCTCCCGGTGCGCCGTCGCGGCCGGTTCGCGGTCGCCCTGGGCATGGGCGGCATGGGCTACAGCTTCGGAGCCGGAATCGGAATGGCGTTCGCCCGCAGGAAAGCTCACGGCCCGAACCGCCGAGTGGTGGTGATCGCCGGGGACGGCGCGTTCTTCATGCACGGCATGGAGGTGCACACCGCAGTGCACTACCGGCTTCCGGTGACGTTTGTGCTGCTCAACAATAACGCGCACGCCATGTGTGTGACGCGCGAGCAGCTCTACTACGACGACTCATACAGCTACAACCGGTTCTCGCCCAGTCATCTCGGTGCCGGCCTGGCCGCGATGTTCCCCAAGCTGGTGTCAACCGACGTCAGCGATAGCGCGGGATTGGCTGCGGCAGTGCGTGCCTCGCTCGACACCGACGGCCCGTCGGTGGTCAGCGTGGAATGTGCCGCTGACGAGATCCCGCCCTTTGCTCCCTTTCTCGGAGAGCCGGTAACCAAACGCCCAACTCATCACCATGTTTCACTCGCACAGGAGGATCACGCCCATGTCGCTGCCAGCGCTTGACGACATCGCCACCCACACCGGCACCACCGAGCCGATTCCCGGCGTGGTCCGGATCGAGACCACGCCGCTCGAGGACACCGCCGCCACCTTTTTCACGCAGTTACGTTCGGCGTATCCGCACGAGGACGTGTTCGGGAAGTACTGCACGGTCAACGACTACGTCGACTGCCCACCGGACGAACTGTACGAATATCTTTCGGACACCCGCAGCCTGGAGGAGTGGACCTACACCCTGCGTGACTTCACCCCGACCGACGAGCCGGGACTGTGGGCGGCCTACGACAGGTTGCTGCCGGACACCACGATCTACACCCGTACCTTCGCCAACTCCCAAGCCCGCACCATCGACTACCACTGCGCCTGGGACCAGGGCAAGCACCTGTGGATGATCTACGTGATGCGGGTCCTCGACGCGCAGGTGGTGCTCGGCAAACCGGGTTCTGTTGTGCTATGGACGAATTGCCGTCATCCGTTCTACGAGAGCAACCCCTATCCCGAGACCGCCCCGGCGGAACGCACCGGTTGGGTGGGCGACTTCTGGGACCTGTTCGGTCCGGGTCATGCCCTTGAGTTGAACAACCTCAAGAGCATCGCCGAATACCGCCACCGCCACGGCCTGCCGGTCACCCCGAGGTGGATGAAATGACGAACCATCCTGACGTCAGCCTCATCGACGTCGCCAGTTATCTGCCCGGCGAGCCGATCGGCGCGGACTACTACGCCGAGTTCGCCGGATCGGACGAATTACGCGACAGTCTCATGTTCCGCGCGCCCTCGTTTCGTCATCACGTCGGACCGGACGAGACCGCGATCGACATGGTCGAGCGTGCGGCGCAGGGACTGATCGAGCGGCACGGTCGCGATGTCATCGAAAACATCGACATTTTGATCACCCACACGCAGTTGCCGGACGTGCCGTTCTATGGCGCCGGCGGGGGAATGGCGCATCGGCTCGGTATGCGTCCGAACTGGGTGCTCGATCTGCACAACGGCGGATGCGCGGCATTCGTCCTGTCGCTCAACGTGGCCCGTCGGCTGCTCGCATCCGGTGAAGGGCACACCGCGCTGATCGCGATCGCACAGAATACGGCCGGGCAGGTCTTCAACCAACCAGGAGTACGCCGCAAGGCGCAGTCAGCGGTTCCCGGCGACGGCGCGGCGGTGGGCCTGGTGACCCTGTCGGACCAGTCACCGATTCTCGACATCGAATGCCGCACCTACGGCGAGTACGCCGGCGACATGACGATTGCGATGGATCCGCCCCGCAAGTACTGGGAGCCGGGTCCCGGCGAGGGGTCCATCGGGTTCACCGAGACCAAGATCGCCAAGGTGCTGGCCCGCGGGAACCGTCAGGTCCCCGAGGTGGCATACGCGGTGTGCGACCGAATCGGGCTCAAGCCCAAAGACATCGACCTCCTCGTCACCAATCAGCCCAACCGGGTGTTCCTGCGCAATTGGCGGGAGGCGCTCGAGGTGCCCGAGGAACGCCACTGCGACACCTTTGACGAGTGCGGCAACCTGTTCGGTGCCGGCATCCCGGTCAACCTGGATCGCGCCATCTCGACCGGGCAGCTCGAGACCGGCGAGATGATCATGATGGCCGCGTTCGCGCACGCCGGAGACTTCGCCGGCGCCGCGGCGGTGCGCTGGGGGGGTCGCAACTGATGGCCGAGCCGGCGTTGGGTACTTCGGTGGCAGCCGAAGTCGTCGCCTCACTCCCGCGGGGGATCGACTCGTTCGCGTTGTCGCTCAACGAAAGCCCTTTCCCGCCACTGCCCGCAGTGCGATCGGCACTGGTGCATTGCCTCGACGCGGCGAACCGCTACCCGGAATTCCTGCCCGGCCAGTTGCGACGGATGATTGCGGACCGGGTCGGGTTGCACGACGACCAGGTGGTGCTCGGAGCGGGGGCCTCCGGGGTGGCGATGCAGGTCCTGCACGCGGTCACCCAAGCCGGCGACCGAATCGTGCTGAGCACACCGACATTCGACGGCTATCCGATCTTCGCGGAGATGGCCCGGCTGACACCGGTCACCATTCCGCTCGACCAGTACGGCTATCAGGACCTGTTGGCAATGGCCGACGCCGCCGCGGACGCGAAAGTGGTCGTGTTGTGTCGCCCGCACAATCCCACTGGAACGTTGGAGCCGCTGTTCTCCGTCGAGTGGTTCTTGAACCAGATTCCCTCGGACACCATCGTGCTGCTCGACGAGGCATACATCGAGTTCGTCGCGGCCCGGTACCGGATCGACGGGCCTGCTCTGGTCCGTCGTTACCCGAATGTTGTTGTGCTGCGTACTTTCTCCAAAGCGTACGGACTTGCCGGATTGCGGATCGGCTATGGATTCGCCGCACCCGAATTGGCCGCGAAGCTGTCGACCATGCAGTTGCCGTTCGGCATGAGCAACGTCAGCGTGGCTGCCGTTGCCACCTCCTACGACGCCGAAAAGCAACTTGCTCAACGCATTCGCCGGATCGTCACCGAGCGCAACCATCTGCGGCTGCGGCTGATGGCGATGGGTGTGTACAGCATGGATTCGCACGCTAACTTCGTCTACCTGCCGAAGTCGCGGCGGCCCTGGCGGGAGGTGTTCGCCGAGGTCGGGCTGCAGGTCCGTTGCTACCCCGACGGCGGTGCGCGGATCACCGTCGGCGAATCACCGTCGACGCTCGCGGTGCTGTCCGCGGTGGAAAAGTCGCTCGCCTAGGGCTGCTGACGGCCGGTTGCTGGTAAGAAAAGGGGCGTGGCCGCTTCTCATCCCGACAATCGCGACCCGATCGCCGTCGCGCGCGCGAATTGGGAACGCGCCGGCTGGGGCGGCGTCGCCGAGGGCATGGTGGCGGTGACGTCGGTGATGCGGGCCCACCAGATCCTGTTGGCCCGCGTTGAAAATGCTTTGCGGCCTTACGATTTGAGTTTCTCCCGGTTCGAGCTGTTGCGCCTACTCGCGTTCAGCCGCAGCGGCGCGTTGCCGATCACCAAGGCCTCCGACCGGTTGCAGGTGCACGTCACCAGCGTCACCCACGCCATCCGCCGACTCGAGGCCAACAAACTGGTGCAACGGGTCCCGCATCCGACCGACGGGCGAACCACGCTGGTGCAGATCACCGATCTGGGCCGCTCGACCGTCGAGGACGCCACGGTCACCCTCAACGAGCAGGTGTTCGCCGACATCGGGATCTCCGCGCGTGAGTCGCAGGCACTGGTGTCGTCCATCGAGACATTGCGGCACAGCGCGGGCGACTTCTGAGCGCGACTGCTCGAGCTGTTAGTCGATCGGCGACGGCACCGGAATCGTCGCGGTGACCGTCGTCCCGGAGCCGGGCCGGGATCGAATGTTCAGCCTGCCGCCGACCAACTCGGCACGTTCGGCCATGGACAGCACTCCGTAGCCGCCCATCTCGTCGCTGCCGAGTGGATTCTCGAAAGTGTCGAAACCTATTCCATTGTCCGCGATTTCGAGTCGCGCGATGTCGTCTGAGTCGACGGCGAACCTCAGCCGCGCCACCGAGGCGTTCGCGTGCTTGACGATGTTCTGCAGGCCTTCTTGGGCGATCCGGTACAAGGCGATCTCGATGTGTTCGGGCAGCCGGACATCGGCCAGGTCGAGTTCGGCGTCCAGGTGCGGTATGGACCGGGCGAGGCTGGCCAGCCCGCCGGCCAGACCCAGGTCGTCGAGCACCGGCGGCCGTAGGCCGCTGATCGCCACCCGGGCTTCGTCCAACGTCAGGCCGACCATGGTGCGGGCTTCGGCGAGTTGGTTCGAGGCTTCGGCGGGGTCGCTGCCGAGCGCCCGCGCGGCGGCGTCGAGCCGGTAGGACAACGTGATCAGGCGCTGCGAGATGCCGTCGTGGATATCGCCGGCGACCCGGCGGCGTTCGATCTCCTGGGCCTCGATCACCTGCTCGACGAACAGCTCGTGTGCCCGCTCCCTGGCCACCAACTGTCGGTGCAACCGGGCTTGGTGCATGGCCCCGGCAATGAGACGGCCGATGACCCGCAGCAGCTCGACGTCGCCGTCGGTGAATTCGCGCCGGGCGACCGTGTGCACGTTGAGCACGCCGACCAGACCGCCGGGATCGGTTTCCATCGGCATCGACACCATCGAGGTGAAGTCGCGTCCACGCAGGGACTGGATCGGTAGGTAACGGGGGTCGGCCTCTTTGTCGTCGGTGATGACGACGGGTTCGCGGTGCCGGGCCACCCAGCCGGAAATGCCGGATCCCAACGGCAGCCGTATTTTTCCGACTGAGGCGTCGAACGGCGGCGTCGCTCCGGCCAGGGTCAGCGACCGGTCGCTGTCGTCGAGCACATGCACGAAACACACGTCGGCCCCGGTGGCCGCGGTGATCATCCGCGCCGCGGCGGCGGCCAGCGGCTCCACCCCGGGTCCGCTCGACGCGGCCTGAATGAGTTCGCGCAGCAACGCCAATTCACGATCGGTGTCAACCAGATCGCGAACGGCGTTCGGCCCGCGGGGCGACGCGGTCAATGGTAGATCCCTTCGCGCAGAGCGGTTGCCACCGCGCCGGTGCGGTCGTTGACGCCGAGCTTGCGGTAGATCGACCGCAGGTGGCTCTTGACCGTCTCTTCGCCGATGACCAGTTTGTTGGCGATCCCGCGGTTGGACAGCCCGTTGACCATGCAGGAGAGAATCTCGCTCTCGCGCTGGGTCAGCCCTTGCCGAGCGCCCGGCCAGAACTCGTCCCGCTGCATCCGGGCCGCGGTGTCGGCCGCGCGCGCCGCCATCCCTGGGTCGATGACGGTTTCGCCGCGATGCGCCATTTCCAGCTGACGCACCAGCTCGTCGCTGTTGATGCTTTTCAGTAGATAGCCGCTGGCCCCCACCCGCAGTGCCTGAAAGAGGTATTGCTCGTCGTCGTAGACCGACAGCATCACGACGGTGCGGTCGGCCTCCCGCTCGCGCAGCATCTTGCACAGGTCCAGGCCGCTGGAGCCCTGCATGCGCACATCGCACAGCACGACGTCGGGCTGCAGCTCATCGACGACCTCGACGGCGCGCTCGACGCCCACAGCCTGGCCGACCACCTGGACTCGGTCCTTGAAGGAGGTCAGCATCGCTTTGAGGCCCTCGATGACCATTTCGTGGTCATCGACGAGCACCAGACGTACCGGCATGGCAAACACCCTAGGAGGAGACAAGCGGTTGATCCCCGGAATCCCCCTAATGGGGGAGGCTAGGCCGGCCCGATTCGGGGCACCCTGTCTGGCGTGCGAGCCAAGGTGCAGACTCGTCCGGCCCGGACGTTCTGGTGGGACCGGGAATTGCCGACCGACGAATTGCGTGCGGTGATCTTCAATGCCGATTCCGTGCTGGCTCACGTCGAACGCGAGAGCGATGCGACGGCCCGAACCGACCTGATCGACTCGGTGATGAGTCTGTTCGTCGCCGGTATCTGGGTGAGCGTGGTGAGTGCCGGGCCGCGGATGCAGGTGGAGACGATGGTGCGCCAACTTCTCGGTGACGGGCTGGTCGAGACCATCGTGACCGTCGATGATTTACCCCAACCCGACACCGGGCTGGTCCGCACCGGCGAGTTGTACCGGCTGGCGTTGTGGGAGATGGGAATAACGGCACGCGGTGCTTTGGCCGTCACCGGTCCCGTTGGCGCGGATGCGTCGGCCGCCGCTGGGTTGCCGGCTGTGGTCGTCGACGAGTTGTCGGCGGCCAGTTGCCAGCAGGCGCACCGCCGCTGGTGGATTCAGCAGACTCCTAGCCGCGCAGCGTTTCGATGATCGCGCTGAAGTCCTTGTCGGCGTTGGTAGTTGCGAATTTGGCGTAGAGGTCGGCGGCGTGGCTGCCCAGCGGCGCGGTCGCACCGGTCGAGGTGACCGCGTCCATCGCGAGGCCGAGGTCCTTGTTCATCAGCGCGGTCGCGAAACCGGGCTTGAAGTCGTTGTTGGCCGGTGACGTGGGGACCGGGCCGGGCACCGGGCAGTTGGTATGCACGGCCCAACAGTTTCCGGTCGCGCCGGTGATCACGTCGAACAGCGCTTGCGCTGAGAGCCCGAGCTTTTCGGCGAGCACGAACGCTTCGCCGATCGCGATCTGGTGTACGGCGAGCACCATGTTGTTGCAGACCTTGGCGGCCTGTCCGGCGCCGGCATCGCCGCAGTGAATGATCTTGCCCGCCATCGGTTCCAGTACCGGGCGGGTGCGCTCCAGGGCAGCGCTCTCGCCGCCGACCATGAAGGCCAGCGTCCCCGCGGCCGCACCCTTGACCCCACCGGAGACCGGTGCGTCGAGCTGGGCCACGCCGTGCGAAGTCGCCAACGCGTGCACCTCGCGGGCGTCGTCGACGGAAATGGTTGAGCTGTCGATGAATACCGTGTCGCCGTCGGCGGCGGGCAGGAGCTCTGCATAGGAACGTTTCACCGCATCGCCGTGCGGCAGCATCGTGATGACGACGTCCGCTCCGGTCACGGCTTCGGGGCCGCTGTCGAACACCGCGACACCGTTGCCGATCGCGGCTTCGACCGCCGCGGGCACCGGGTCGAAACCCCGCACGGTGTGGCCGGCGGCAACCAGGTTCGTCGACATCGGACCACCCATGTGGCCGAGCCCCAAAAACGCCACGGTTGACATCTGCTCTGGCCCTCCTAGGCGCTGGCGCGGACCCGGGCGGCTTCGGCTCGGCCGATGACCACCCGCATGATTTCGTTGGTTCCCTCGAGAATGCGATGCACCCTCAGATCGCGCACGATCTTCTCCAGACCGTACTCACGAAGGTAGCCGTAGCCGCCGTGCAGTTGCAGGGCCTTGTCCGCGACCTCGAAACACGAGTCGGTGACATACCGTTTGGCCATCGCGCACAGTTCCACTTTGTCGTCGTCACCGCTGTCCAGCGCCGCGGCCGCCCGCCACAGCATCAGCCGCGACGTCTCCAGCGCCGTGGCCATGTCGGCCAGGGTGAACCGGATGGTGGGCTCGTCGAGCAGGGCAGCGCCGAACGCCTCGCGATGCGCGACATAGGTCCCGGCTTTGTAGTAGGCGGCCTGCGCTCCGCCCAGCGAGCACGCCGCGATGTTGATCCGGCCACCGTTGAGGCCGTTCATCGCGACGCCGAAGCCGCCGCCCTCGCCGTCGGTGCCACCCAGCATCGCGTCGGCCGGCACCCGCACCCCGTCGAGAATGACCTGGGCGGTCGGCTGTGCGTGCCAGCCCATCTTCTCTTCGTGGGCGCCGAAACTCAGCCCCTCCGCGCCCTTTTCGACGATGAACGCCGAGATCCCGCGCGGACCCGGCTTGTCGCTGCCGCCGGTCCTCGCCATCACCACGTACACGTCGGAGGTGCCGGCACCCGAAATGAACTGCTTGACTCCGTCGAGCAGGTAGTCTGCGCCTTTTTCGGAGCCCTGCTTGACCGCCTTCGTGCTCAGCGCGGCCGCGTCCGAACCGGCGCCGGGTTCGGTCAGGCAGTAGCTGGCGATGGCCTCCATCGAGGCCAGCCGCGGCACCCAGTCCTTGCGTTGCGCGTCGGTGCCGAACGCGTCGACCATCCAGGCGCACATGTTGTGGATCGACAGGAATGCCGCCGTCGTCGGGTCGGCCATGGCCAGCTGCTCGAAGATCCGCACCCCGTCCAGCCGGCGCAGCCCGCTGCCGCCCACGTCGTCGCGACAATAGATCGCTGCCATCCCCAGGCTGGCCGCCTCACGCAGTTCGTCAACCGGAAAGTGCTGTGCGGCATCCCATTCCAGTGCGTACGGGGCCAATTTCTTGGCGGCGAACGCGGCGGCCGTCTCGGTGATGACCCGCTCGTCGTCGTCCAGATCAAAGAACGGCATCGCTAACTCATTGTCGGGATGCTGAATTCGGCTCCGTCTTTGATGCCCGACGGCCAGCGTTCGGTGACGGTCTTGACCTTGGTGTAGAACTGGATCGACGCGGGGCCGTGCTGGTTGAGATCACCGAAGCCGGACCGCTTCCACCCGCCAAAGGTGTGGTAGGCCACCGGCACTGGGATCGGCACGTTGACACCGACCATGCCTACCTGCACGCGGGAAACGAAGTCGCGGGCGGCGTCGCCGTCGCGGGTGAAAATCGCCACTCCGTTGCCGTATTCGTGTTCGGTGGGCAACCGCAGTGCCTCTTCGTAGTCGTTGGCCCGCACGATGCACAGCACCGGACCGAAGATCTCGTCGGTGTAGATCGACATGTCGGTGGTGACGTTGTCGAACAGCGTCGGGCCGATGAAGAAGCCCTTCTCCAGGCTGTTGTCATCGAAGGTCAATTCGTCGGTGGTGCGCTCGCGGCCGTCGACCACCAGGTCGGCGCCCGCCTCGACGCCCTGGCCGATGTAGTCGCGCACCCGCTTGAGCGCGGCCTCGGTGACCAGCGGGCCGTAGTCGGCTTTCGGGTCGAGGCTGTGTCCGACGCGCAGTTGGTTGATGCGCTCGACGAGCCTGTTGCGCAACCGGTTTGCCGTCTCTTCGCCGACGGGAACGGCGACGCTGATCGCCATGCAGCGTTCCCCGGCGCTGCCGTAGCCGGCGCCGATCAGCGCGTCGACCGCCTGGTCCAGGTCGGCGTCGGGAAGGATAACCATGTGGTTCTTCGCGCCGCCGAAGCACTGTGACCGTTTGCCGTTGGCGGCCGCCGTCTCGTAGATGTATTGCGCGATGTCGGAGCTGCCGACGAAGCCGACAGCCTGGATGTCGGGGTGGTGCAGGATGGCGTCGACGGCTTCCTTGTCGCCGTGGACCACCTGGAACACACCCGGCGGCAGGCCGGCCTCGAGGAATAGCTCGGCCAGGCGCACCGGCACCGATGGGTCGCGCTCAGAAGGCTTGAGAATGAAGGCATTTCCACACGCCAGCGCGGGGCCGGCTTTCCACAGCGGGATCATCGCGGGGAAGTTGAACGGCGTGATACCCGCGACCACGCCGAGCGGCTGGCGGATCGAGTAGACGTCGATACCGGTGCCGGCGCCCTCGGTGAACTCACCCTTGAGCAGATGCGGGATACCGATGGCGAACTCGATGACCTCGATGCCGCGCTGTATGTCGCCCTTGGAGTCTGGGACCGTCTTGCCGTGTTCCAGGGAAAGCAGTTCAGCCAACTCGTCCATGTTGGCGTTGACCAGCTCGACGAATTTCATCATCACGCGGGCCCGGCGCTGTGGGTTGAACGCCGCCCACTCCTTGTGCGCCTTCTTGGCGGAGGCCACCGCGGTGTCGACGTCGGCAGCCGACGCCAGCAGTACCTGCGCCTGCACCTCGCCGGTGCTCGGGTTGAGCACATCCGCGGTCCGGGTCGATGCGAGGTTGCTGCGGCGTCCGTCGATGAAATGCGGAATCTTCTGAGTCATGGGTCCCTCGGACGGTGGATAAGAGGCAAGTGGGTTTACTAGGACATCCTAGTAACCGCCGTGGGGTGCTGGCAAGCGACTACCAAGCCACCACGACCATTCCGGTCGGTAAAGGTGCCGGTCGGCCCGTCCGCGCCGATGGTCGCCATGGCCACGATTGCGTCGGTGCCCTCGGTCACGGTCTGCGGCCCGCTGTTGGCGTTGAGGTCGGTTGCGGTGTAGCCGGGGTCGACGACGTTGACGCGGAAGTTAGGAAGCTGCCGCGCGTATTGCACGGACAACATGGTCACCGCGGACTTGGATGCCTGGTAAAGCGCGCCCGGGACGGTGTACTCGACGCGAGATGGGTCGTGCACCACCGCGAAAGAACCTAGGCCGCTGGACACATTCACGATCACCGGTGCTGGCGACTTCTCCAGCAAAGGCAGGAACGCGTTGGTCGTCCGAACGATGCTGAAGACGTTGGTGTTGAAGACTTCCTGAGCGTCCGGTCCGGTGAGATCCGCGACCGCTTTGCGCGGGCCCACGATGCCGGCGTTGTTGATCAGCACGTCGAGGTGACCAGCCTGCTGGGCGACGTCGTCCGCGGCGGCGGCGACTGATGCGTCGTCGGCCACGTCCAGATCGATGAAGTGTGCGCCGAGTTCCGTGGCGGCCCGCCGGCCGCGCTCCGGGTCGCGCGCACCGATGTAGACCTGATGGCCGCTGTCGATGAGTCGGCGCGCGGTCTCGTACCCGAGGCCCTTGTTGCCGCCTGTGATCAATGTATTCGTCATGACACCAGCTTGGCCGCGTGCCGCGGAGGTTCGCAACCGTGCTGCTCTACGACGTCGTCGGAACCGCGCTGTTGGAGGCGCCGTACTCGGCGGCCACGATGGATACCTGGAAAAGCTGGGTACACCATGGGTTTTCAGCAGCGAGGCACCGGCGGCGCTGGTCGAGGGCAGCGGCTGGACGAGACGTCGGGCACACCCGCCGGTTCCGGCTGATGTACCCCAACGCACCGCGCGGTTACTTCGTCGAGGCGACCAAGGCCCGAGCCCTAGTCGCCGCCACCACCGCCGCCGCCGGGGCCTTTGAGCACGGTCGTCTCGCCTTCTCCGGTGCCTTTGCCCGGGGCGTTGCCTTTCAGGTATTTGTGGCCAGGCTCTTTTTCTTCTTCGAGCTGCTTCGGGCAGTACGCCTTCGCCGAGATGGTCGCGAATTGAGCGGCGCCGCTCTCAGTGAGGGAGGGGTTGCTTTCCTGCAGGTGCTGGATGAGGTGCAGGCCACCCATACCGTTGTGGAGTGCCCCGCACACCGCCTGCCCGGCGCTGACAGCCTGCGCCGGGTCGGAGAAGCCGATGCCCACCTTGTTCAAGTCAGCGAGGAAAGTGGGATTGTCCTCGTCGCTGGCCGCCTCGTCCACGCCAGGTTCGGCGTGCACCGGCACGGCAAGCATCAGTCCCAGTGATACGCCTAGAACAGCGAACAGCGATTTCATCGATTCCCCTTATCCGGTTTCGGTGGCGGCCTTCGCGACCGCCGCGGTCGCCTTGCCGTCGGTCAGATGCACGGCGTGGATGCCGGGCTTGGTCGAGAGCTTCGCGACCAGGTCGTCGAGTCCGGCCTCGTCGACGTTCCAGTGCTGGACGTCGTCAGGCGACTCCTGCAGCTTCGCGATGACCTTGTCGAGCGGGATCGGCCCCTTGGACCGCGCGGGCGCAGTCACCTTGGCCCGCACGCCGGTCGACGTGACCACACGCGACGCCGGGCTGCCCAGCGCGCCACCGGCCAGGCTGCCGAGGCTGGCCTGGTTGAGCGCGCTCAGCGGAACTCCGAGCGTGGGCGCTGCTGTCGCGGCAAAGGCTCCGTCCGGCAACGACGTAGCCGCAAGCCGGATCGCGGGGGTGGCACCGGCCCAGCTGGGCGGCACCGACAACTTGCCCACCGTGTGCGCGCTGCCGAGCGCCGCTGATGCCGCCCTGGCCCCGACCCCCAGGCCGCCGAGATGTCCCGGCGAAGACAGCCCGGCGCCGAGCGATCCCAGGCCGATGCCGTGGCTCCAGGGCTGGTAGATGAAGAAGTTCTTGAACTGGGAGATGCCGAGGCTGGTCGTGCTGTTGACGACGTTGGTGTAGGTCGCCTGACTGCCCACGCTGTTCGCGAAACTCAACACGCCTTGGTACGCCGACGACAGGTTCGAGCCGCCCGGAAGAAGGCCGAGGCCATTGGTGAAGAAGTTCGTGTAGGTGCTGTTGAAGCTGGTCAGGGCTTTCGAGAACGAGTTCACGTCGGTCTCGAGTTGGGCGAGGATGCCCGTAGGATCCAGCGGGTCCGCCGCGGCCGCCTGCGCGGTCGAGGCCGCCTGTGCTGCCGTCCCGTTGTCGTTGGTGGTTCGTGGCGCCTCGGTGAAGGAGCCCAATCCGGTGGTGGCCGCCTGCGACGAACCCGCGTACCCCGTGATGGCCGCGACGTCCTGGGCCCAGAACTGCGCGTACTCGGCCTCCAGCGCTGCGATCGCCGCGTTGTACTGACCGAAGAGGTTGACCGGCACCAGTTGCAACAGCTGAGTCCGGTTGGCCAGGATCTCGGCCGGTGGCACGGTGGCTGCCAAAGCGGTCTCGTAGGCGCTGGCGGCGGCCTTGGCCTGACCGGCGGTCTGCTCGGCCTGTCCTGCCGTCGTCCCCAACCACGACACGAAGGGCGCGGCGGCCGCTGCGGCCGCCTCCGCTGACGGACCGGTCCAGTCGCCGCCGACCAGGCCGGCGATCGTCGACTCGAACTGGGTTGCGGTGGACTGCAACTCGCCGGCCAGGGCGTCCCACGCCGCCGCGGCAGCTGTCAAGGACTCCGCTCCCGGACCCGAGTAGATCTTCGCGGAGATGAGCTCCGGCGGCTGCGCTGCGAAATCAAAAACCATTGTCAGCCTTCCTTATTCCGCGCTCGGCGGGATGACGATGATGGTGGCGGTGGTGGCGATCTCGTCGACGGCGACGGCGCCCGGCACGCGGAAACCCTGCCCGACGGCGGCTCGAGTAGCCGAACCACCGATCGCCCGACCGGCCAGGCTCGACAGCGCCGTCTGGCCGAACATGCCGGGTTGTGCCAGCCCCATCTCGGGAGCGGCGTCGACCGCGGAGGCTTCCATCTCGGCGGCGACCGTTCGGATGGCCGGCGTCGCGGCCGCCCAGTTCTGCGGAACCGACAGCGAACCGATGTAGCCGGCCCGGCCGACCGACGCCAGCGTCTCGGCGCTGCCTGCACCGCTGTAGGAGCCGCTCAGGAGCCCGCTGTGCAGCAACGGGGACAGCGCCCCGGTGATCGGCGTCGGGTGGATCAGGGGCCCGATGCCCTGAATACCGACTCCGAGGTTCGGGATACTGACCGCGGCCTGGTAGAAGCTCCTGATGAACCCGGAGGTGAACCCCAGCGGGGTGAACGGCCCGGCGAGGAAAGTGCTGATGCTGCCGTTCAACGCAGTGAACAGCCCCCCGATGCTGCTCAACCCGCCCGTCACGGATGTCGGCAGCGTCCCCGTGATCCCCAGTGAGCCGATGAACGCGGTCTCAGCAGCTGTCAACTGCGTTCCGAAGCCGGTGATGTCGGTGTTCAGCGCCGTCAGCTGGGTGTTCAGCTGAGTCAGGAACGCCAAGATGTCGCTGGTCGAGTCGGCGGAAGATGCGGCGGCTGATTGCGCCGTCGACGCCGCCTGAGTCGCCTGGCCGCTGTCGGTAGTGGTGGCCGGCGCGTCGGCGAACGGCGTCAGCTGACTCGCGGTGGTGGCGGCCCCCGCGTACGCGTACATCGCGCCGGCGTCCTGGGCCCAGAACTCGGCGTAGGTCGCCTCGGTCGCGGCGATCGCCGGGGTGTTGACACCCAGGAAGTTCGTGGCGACCAGCGCGGCCAGCAGCGCCCGGTTCGACGCGATCACCGGCGGCGGGATGCTGGCAGCGAATGCGGCCTCGTAGCCGGCCGCCGCGGCCTGCGCCTGAGCCGCGGTCTGCTCGGCCTGAGCTGCGGTGGTGGACAGCCATGATGTGAAGGGCGCCGCCGCGCTGGTCGCAGCCGTCGACGACGGTCCCGTCCAGCTCGAGCCCAGCTCGGTGATGGTGGATGCGTATCCGGCCGCGGTGCTTTGCAGCTCGCTCGCCAACGCATTCCAGGCGGTCGCGGCCGCCAGCAGCGGCGCCGAACCCGGGCCCGTGTAGATCTTGCCGGAGTTGATCTCCGGCGGTTGCGCTCCGAAATCGAAAACCATCCGTGTCCCTCGCTCCGGGTATGTGGTCGGCAAGACGCGGCGCTTGCCCAGCGCCGCGCGGTGATCGGCTTTACGAAGCGCCCCCTCGACAGCTGGCAATACCGTGCGTACTGGCTGGCAGCTACCTGGATCTTTTCGCAGATGGAAGGTTATCGACGTTCGCGGAAGCCCGGCTCGCGCAAACGACCCTCGGCCGCCCGTGCGACGTTGTTTCGTACGCGCGTCAGGATTGGTTGCGAAATCCCGAAGCAGGCCTGAAAAGGCCCGTGAGCTGCAAGAATGCACAGCTCACCGGTGGCCCCCGAGCCACCCGGTCGAGGTGAACGGCCGGTAGCGAAGATTAAAAATCTGGACATCCAAAATGCCGGACTCGGCCACCCGCAGATCGCCGGCGTTTATGTGCGGGGAGATTCTTTCCTCGCCACCGCGAATACGAGCCTGGCCCGGCATCCCGACGAGCTGGCGTTTCCGCACGCCACAGAGGGTTTTCTGACGGCTCGCAACGGCCCTGTGGCGGTCGTCACTGCGACCGGTTCTCGACCCATCGCAGCGTCGTCCGGCATAGTTGGTTCTACAGTTTCGTCACAAGCCACGGTTACCACTTCGCGTTTCCGCGGAGTTCGCACCTGAGGAGACATCCACATGTCATTCGTGACCACCCAACCCGAGGCACTGAGCTCGGCGGCAACGGCCCTCGGCGGCATCGGCTCGTCGTTCAGCGCCCAGAACGCTGCCGCGGCCGCGCCGACCACCGGGGTAGTGCCCGCCGCGGCCGACGAGGTGTCGGCTCTGACCGCTGCCCAGTTCGCCGCGCACGCACAGCTGTACCAGGCCGTCGCCGCGCAAGCCGCCGCCATCCACGAGCAGTTCGTCAACACGCTCGGTACCAGCGCTGGGTCCTACGCGGCTACCGAAGCCGCGAACGCCGCAGCCGCTGGCTAAATCACGACTCTTGTCGGCCGGGCACCGCGATGGTGTCCGGCCGACAGTCTTTTCGATGGGACCACACGTGCCGCACGCTGCGACCACCGTGAGCCAAGCCGAACGTCTGATGCAGGCCGGGAATTTCGAGTCGGCGGCGGAGATCCTCGAGGGCGTCGTCGCGGAAAGTCCCACTCTCGAAGCGCTGTACCTGCTGGCGACTTCGTGTCTGGAGATCGGGCGCAACGAGAGCGCGTTGCGCTATGCCACTGCGGCGGTGGAGAAAGACCCGTCGTCGGCGCCGGCCCGTGACTTGCTGGGAAAAGCGAATCTTTCTCTTGGGCAACTGGATTCTGCCTTGGCGGAGTACGTCACTCTGGCCGCTCTCTGCCGCGAACAGCAGCAGGCGCCGCCCGCGCAGTTCTCCATCCCGGCGCACTTCGCGCTGCACAACATCGAGCAACTCGAGTACATCCTGGCGGCAAACGGCGAGAGTGCCGGGGCCATGGCCGAGCAACTCGATGTTCTTCGTCGCGGCCTGTTGAACGTCATTGATGAGGCGGACGGCGAAGCGCCGTGGGTTTCGGTACCCGGCAAGGGCAATCAGCTCCTGGCCGACCCGCCGTATGTCCGCGTCTCCGAGGAGCGGCTTCCCCGATACGTGAACACTGCCGTCGACTACGGATCGATCCAGCAGGGCGTCCTGGCCGGTGAAAAGGTTCATGTGATCGACGACTTCCTGACGTCCGAGGCGCTGGAGCAGGTGCGAACGTTCTGCCTGGAATCCACCGTCTGGCGCCACCCGTACAAATTCGGCTACGTCGGCGGGTTTGCCCAGGACGGATTCGCCAGCACGTCGCTGTTCGCCATCGCCGAGGAGACCATCGCGGCGCTCGGCGACGCATTCGACGGCTACCAGTTCGCGGCATGGTGGGGATTCGTCTACAACGCCAACCTGCCCGGAACCGACATTCACGGTGATGATGCCGACTTCTCGTTGAATCTCTGGATCACTCCGGACTCGGCGAACCTCGATCCGGAGTCAGGCGGCCTGGTGATTTGGGACGCGGCCGCACCAAGCGACTGGAGCTTCGACGAGTACAACTCTGGCGGCGAGCGAGTGCGGAATTACCTCGACGAGCGCAACGCCGAGTCACAAGTCATCCCGCATCGCGCGAACCGGGCCGTCCTGTTCGAAGGCCACCTGTTTCACAAGACCGACGAGTTCACCTTCGCGCCGGGATTCGAGAATCGGCGGCGCAGCCTGACCTTCCTGTTTCGCCGCAGAAAGCCCTAATTCGCCGCTGTCGTGTAACCCGAGACGCTATGGACCACTGGCAGGCAAAATCATCAGCGGAGCCAGGCTCTCAACAGGCAGGCAGGATGTGACGGCACACGGCGACTCCGCCGCCCCGCGGCCCTTGCGGTTGGTGCCCGGTGACGGTTACTCGAACTGGGAGGCGGTTTATCAAGACAACGCCACCTGGGTGTACCGCACCATCTACGCGCGGGTCGGCAACCGGGCCGATGCCGAGGATCTCACCGCTGAGGTCTTCCTCGCGGCGCTGCGACCAATGCGGTTGACCGCCAGTGTCGGTGAGGTCCGCGGCTATCTGCGGGCCACCGCGCGCACCGTGCTGGCTGCGCACTGGCGCGAGACCCTGGGGCGCAAGATCACGTCGATTGACGACATCGAGCAGCCGCCCGAGAGCGAGCAGGCGATCAGCACCGCGCCCGAGCGGGTGGCCGGCGTGCTCGGGCAGTTGCCGGACAACTATCGATGGATCCTGGAACTCCGTTTCCTGCAGGGGCGTTCGATCAAGGAGTCGGCAGCCGAACTAGGGGTTAGTGTCGCCAATGCCAAGGTGCTTCAGCATCGGGCGCTGCGGCTGGCCGCGCAGGTCAACGAAGAGGGCGGATCATGAACACGCGTGCGTTGCGCAGGTACATCGATGACCTGCTGCGTGGCCGGCGCCCAAAGCCGTTCCGGCCCGATGACTTCGAGGCCGCGCAAATACGGACGGCCATTGATCTGCAGGCCGCGCGGGAGGGCAGCGACGCTCCAGGTGAGGAGTTTCTGACCGGTCTGCACCGTCGGCTCGCGGGCCAACAGGACGGCGCCACACCGCCTGCGGTGACGTTGAGTGCGACGCGTCGCACCGTCATCGTCGGCACGTCGGCGGCTGCGGCGGCCGCGGTGGCGGCGGTGTCCATCGATCGGGCGTTGATCGACAGCGGTCAGGTCGCGGACAGCGGCAACAAACCCCAAGAGCTCTCCCCTAATAGCGGGCGCTGGATGCGCGTCGCAGCCAGTGCGGACGTGACCGACGGCGGCATGAAGCCGTTCGATGTCGGGTCCGTCATCGGGTTCGTGCGCCGCGTCGACGGCAAACCGGAGCCGTGTCGGGGGTGTGCACCCATCAAGGCTGCCGACTGTGGTTCGACGCGCCCGACGACCGGCTGCGCTGCCCGTGCCATTCGACGTCGTTCGCGCCCGCAGGCCAGGTGCTGACCCATCAACTTCCGATAACCCCGAAGCCATTGCCCACGTTGATGATTCGCGAGCAGGGGGGCGTCATCGAAGTGTTCGTCCCGGCTTCGCCGAACCAGTCGGCTTGACGACGTGTAACCCGCAGCCCTATCTCTTGGCGAGGCATACTTTCCCGCCGACGATGGAGGTGCACGGTTATGCGCGGACGACCCTGGGGCGCACGCGTTTTGGTATTGGTGTTGATGGTGGCGGGGTGCTCGTCACCTCCGTCGGTCAAGGCGCCGTCGGTGACGTTCGGCCCGGCGGCGACGACGCCCGGAATGCCGGGAATGGGCGGCACGCACTCGATGCCGAGCATGCCCGCCGAGCCGGCCGCCCCGGCGACGGGGCCGGCGGCTCGGGCTTCGGGCGACGCAATCTACATCGACAACTTCGCTTTTGCTCCGGCGAAGCTGACCGTCCCGGTCGGTAGCACGGTCACCTGGACCAACAAAGATGAGGAACCGCACACCGTCGTCGCTAACGACGGTTCGTTCCACTCGCCCGGAATGGGTTCGCAGGCAACGTTTTCCTTCACGTTCGCGAAAGCGGGCACGTTCGACTACGTCTGCTCGATTCACCCGTTCATGCACGCCACCGTGGTGGTGACACCATGACGGACCAGCCGCATTCGATGAACCGGCGTCAGCTGATCCGGCACAGTGCATGGTTCGGCGCCGCCGTCGGCCTGGCTGTAGTGGGTGGAGAAGTCGTCTCCCACATCGCCAGCACCGCGGACGCCGCGCGCATTCAGGGCCGGCCCACTCTGAGATTCGCTCAAGTCAGTGACAGTCACATCGGCTTTCTGGGTAAAGCCAACCCGAACGTAGCGGGCTCGTTCACTGCGGCGATCGACCAGATCAACAACCTCGGCTACACACCGGATTTCGTGATCCACACCGGCGATCTCACTCATCTGGCCACGCCCGGTCAATTCGATCAGGTCAAGCAGATGATGTCGGGATTGCGTACCCAACATGTGTTCACCGTTCCGGGTGAGCATGACTCGATCGACGACGCGGGGCAGAAGTACCGCAGCGCGTTCGGCGCCGGAACGCGGGGCGACGGCTGGTACAGCTTCGATATCGCCGGCGTGCACGTGATCGCGTTGGTCAACACGTTGAACCTGAAAAAGCTTGGGCACCTTGGTGTCGAGCAGTTGGACTTCGTCGCTCAAGATGTCGCGCCGCTGCCCAGCGACACGCCCATCATCGTGTTCAGTCACATTCCGCTGTTCGCCATGTACCCGGACTGGGGATGGGGTACCGACGACGCCGCCCAGGCGCTGAGCTACCTGCGTCGCTTCTCGTCGGTGACATGCCTCAACGGCCATGTGCACCAAGTGTTCTCCAAGACCGAGGGCAATGTGACATTCCACAGCGGAACGACCACCGCCTACCCGCTACCTCATCCCGGGGACGGCCCGGCGCCCAAACCGGTCACCGTGCCGGCCGGCAAACTGCACGACGCGCTGGGCGTCCGTGAGGTCAGCTACAACCGAGGCCAGAATGTGCTCGCACTGAAAGAGAAGACATTGCAATGAATGTGATGCGAATTGCGCTGGCAGCCGCGATCGCCGTCAGCGGCGTGAGCCACGCATACCTTTATGTCCACGGCTACCACCACATTCCGATGATTGGCACGGCGTTCCTGATCCAGGCCGGCATCTCGTTCGCTCTCGCGCTGCTCATCCTCATCGGTGGTCGGTGGTGGCTGCGGTGGGCTGCGGCGGCGCTGGCTGGTGGTGCACTTGTGGCCTTCGCGTCGTCACGCACCGTCGGGCTTCTCGGCTTCTCCGAAGCGGGATGGCAGCCGTCGCCGCACGCGGCGATCAGTGTCGCCGCCGAGCTGCTGACGGTCGGACTCTGGGCGGCTGATGCACTCGGCCGTCGCGCCCAGCCTTCCAGAGGCGAACCGAGCCCCAGCCGAGCAGGCCAAACCCGCTGACGAGGCCGACGTAGAAGCAGTTCACGGCGCAGATCCCGAGGAGCGCTACGAGAAACGCCGTGGCGAGGCCGTTCCACATAGTCCGCGTCGCTGGCTCTGCCATATCGAAAGCCTCTCCGCTGGTAACTCGCGGCGGAATAGGTCGATCTGCGTATTTTGCGGCGGCAGGGGATTCTTGTCGGTGTGATGTCTCAGGACATCGGTGACAGTTCTGCATCAGGACATCGGTGACAGTTTGTGTGTCAGGACTTCGGTGACGGTTTCCCGGGTTTGGGACGTTGGCCGCGGGGTCGTCCGTTGCCGACGTATTTGGTGCCGGGTGTGGGTCGAGTGTGCTCGGCAAGGACCTCGCCTTGAGTATCGGTCACGATGATCTTGTCGCCGTCGGTGACGACCAGGACCCGCTCGAAGGCGCGTTGCACGTCGACCATGTAGGTGACCGAGTCCAGCCCGATGGTGCCTGCGGTGGTCACCCTTCTTACGCGGGCGCCGTCGGGCAGGTCCACCAACGCTCGTGGCGCGGGCCGCGGGAGTGGTGAGGGCCGGTCGAACAGCGCCCGAACGTGTTTGGGGCGTGGCGCGTCGGCTTTCGGCGTAGCTTCCCATGCGGTCAGCGGTGTGACGCGCCCAGGGAGCCCCTGGTGGGGCGTTCGGTGTTGTAGATGTGGTCGAACGCGTCAACCTGAGCTTGGAGTCCGGCCAGCGTGTCGGCCAGTGGCTGCTTGTCCAGATAACGGAACAGCGTCTGGTGGAAGCGTTCGTTCTTTCCCTGAGTGGTCGGCTTATAGGGCTTGCCGGTGATCGCTTCGACCCCGAGTGCACGTGCGTGTTCGACGAGTTGACCGATGTAGCCCCGGCGGGACGGGTTTAGGGCAGCCCCGTTGTCGCTCAGGAGCCGTTGGGGCACCCCGTGGGCGGCCACCGCCTTGTCAAAGACGGCGATCGCGGCTTCGGCGGTCTCACCCCAGGCCACGTGGGAGGCAACGGCGTAGCGGGAGTGGTCGTCGATGAGCTGCAAGATTACGCACGTGCGCCCACCGGTCAGGACGTACTCGGTGCCGTCGAGCTGCCAGCACGCATTCGGCGCCGGATAGACGAACCGCCGCCACGCCGATCGGGGCTTCTTTTTCGGCTCACGACGAGCCACGCCGGCCGCGCGGAAGATACGTGCCAGCGACGCCGTGGAAGGGACCTGTTCCAAGCCCATAGAGCGCATCTTGTCGTGCACGCTGATCGGCCCATGGTCCAGGCCGGAAGCCTCCAGAGCTGCACGCACTGCCACGGCCTGCGCCTTGACCTCATCGCTGACCGTCGACTGACTCGACTTCGGGCGGCGGGTCCTGGGTTCGAGCACCGCAGACGGTCCGTCGGACTTGGCACGTTTGCGCAACTCGTAGAACGATTTTCGGGAAATGCCGTGCTCGGCGCAGAACGTCGAGACCGCCCCGCGGGGTACGTCATCAGGCCACTGCGAGATCGCGAGGCGCACACGAGGATCGATAGGTTCATTGACAGCCACCGCCCAAACCCTGGGGCAGAAGTGTCACCACCAAGACCACCCGAACTGTCACCGAAGTCCTGATGCAGAACTGTCACCGATGTCTTGGGAGATGACAGGGGATTCTTGTCGGCGGGCCGAGTACCATCGAATGTATGTTCGATTCTTCAGTCGTTTTGGAGCGGTTGCGTGCCGCGGCGCGGGCGGAGAACCGAGCCGCGGGTGAGCGGTTGGCGGTGATCGGTGAGCTTGACGTGTTGTGGTTGCGGCACTTCGGCGAGCGCGAAACCTGGTGTACCGACACCCAAGAGGCGATCACCGTGGAAGTGGCTGCGGCACTTGGAATAACCCAGGGATTGGCGACCAGCTATCTGGAGTACTCCCGGGCGATGCGGCTACGGCTGCCGCGGGTAGGCGAGGTGTTGATGGCCGGCGACATCGACTACCGCACGTTCCAGACGATCGTCTACCGCACCGATCTGATCGCCGATCCCGACGTGCTGGGCGGTGTCGATGCGTCGCTGGCGGTCAAAGTCACCCGCTGGCGTGGGGTCACGCAGGGCCGCATCGGTGGATACGTCGACCAAGTGGTCGCGCGCGCCGATCGCGATGCGGTGCGCCGCCGCCGCGAGCGCCGCGGCGATCGGGAGCTGTCGATCTGGGGTGACGCCGACGGTCTCACCGAGATCTTCGGACGCCTGCTCACGACCGATGCCCACGCGGTTGACGCCCGCTTAGACGCCCTCGCGGCGACCGTATGTGCCGATGATCCGCGCACTCGCAATCAGCGCCGCGCGGACGCAATGGGTGCGCTGGCCATGGGCGCCGATCGACTCCAATGTCGCTGCGGGCAAAACCACTGTCCGGCTGGGGCCAGACCTGCGCCGGGCCCGGTAGTGATCCACGTGATCGCCAATGCGGCCACCCTTGACGGCAGCGCATCCACTTTGGGTTCGATGATCGGCAGCGACGCGCTCCTGCCCGCCGAACTGATCGCCGAGCTCGCGAAATCGGCCAAGCTGCGACCCTTGGTTCATCCCGCCGACGCGCCCCCGGAATGCAGTTACATGCCGTCCCAGAAGCTGGCTGACTTCGTTCGCTGTCGTGATCTGACTTGTCGGTTCCCGGGTTGCGACGAACCGGCCGTGGGTTGCGATCTCGACCACACGACGCCACACGGCGACGGTGGCCCCACCCACGCGTCGAACCTCAAAGCCCTGTGCCGCCTTCATCATTTGATGAAAACCTTCTGGGGCTGGCGTGACCAGCAGCTCCCTGACGGAACGCTGATCTGGACCTCACCGGCGGGGCAGACCTACATCACTATCCCCGGCAGCGCCCTGTTGTTCCCCAGTCTTTGCGCTCCGACGCCGATGAGGGTTGCGCCGGTGCGGATCTCCGAGCGCTCGCAATGCGCGAACCGGGCCGTGAAGATGCCCAGACGCCGGCGTACCCGCGCTCAGAACCGGGCCAAATACATTGCCGCCGAACGCCGGCGCAACCGCCTGGGCAGGCAACGGACATACGAGGCCGCCACACATCTGTCGTCTTCGGGGGACGATGAACCCCCGCCGTTTTAGGATTGGGCTTGAGGATCCATGTCTACTTCTTGGACGGGATCACAATCACTACGATCAGCGTGAGGATGCTGAAGAAGAACCCGAGGATGCCCCAACCTATTGGGTTGCGGCCCTTGGTCCCTGCGATGACCGCGGAGATGATTGCCGCGATCACGCCGCCGATCGTCAGAAAGATTAAGTGGATGCTGCGCAGAATGAATCCCGCGGCTTCCGGCTGGCTATAGCTGGCCAGCAAAAGTTGATGAAGCATATTGATCTCCTCAACGCTGAAGGGGGTCTTCCGTCTGAAACCCCGGGTGGAGGTACCCCGAACAGCCGGGGTTCAATCGCCTTTGAGGCCCGCGATAAACGCCTGAGCCTCTTCCCAAGTCGGGAGCAGACCTGCGGCGTGCACCTCGTCCAGGGTCGGCGCGGCCGCGTCGCGGTCGGAGATCACCAGGTCGTGGCCGCTCGGCCAGTCGATGCCCAACGCGGGATCGGTGGGGGAGATGGTGTGCTCGCGGTCCGGGCGGTACGCCGTGGAGCATAGGTACATCACCGTCGAATGATCCTGCAGTGCAAGGAAACCGTGCGCCAGCCCCTCGGAAATGTACACCGACCTGTGGCTGCGGTGATCAAGCACCACGGCATCCCAGCGGCCGAACGTCGGCGAGCCCACTCGGATGTCGACCACGACGTCGAACACCGAGCCGGACAGGCACGTCACGTATTTGGCCTGGCTCGGTGGCAACTGAGCGAAATGCAGACCGCGCAGCACGCCGGCCGCCGAGACCGAACAATTGGCTTGCCGGACATCCAGCCGATGGCCGGCGATGTCGGTGAAGCCCCAGTCGGTGAGCCACTCGAAGAACAGTCCACGCGAATCGGCATGCACCTTCGGCGTGATCTCCCACGCGCCGGCAATATCGAGTTCACGGACGTCGATGTCACTGACCCCGCTGTTCGTAACGAGCCTCAACGGCATCTTTGAGTGGCTGCCACCACGATTCGTTGCCGCGATACCAGTCGATGGTGGCGCGCAAGCCCTCGGTGAAGTCGGTATACTTTGGCGCCCAACCTAATTCGTTGCGCAACGCAGACGGGTCGATAGCATAGCGGAGGTCGTGGCCGGCGCGGTCGACCACGTGATCGAAGTCGTTGGGATCGCGGTCCATCAGTTCCAACAGGGTACGCAGCACCGAGAGGTTGTCGCGTTCGCCGTCTGCGCCGATCAGATAGGTGTGGCCGGCACGGCCGTCGTCGAGGATGCGCCGGACCGCGACGTTGTGATCCTCTACGTGGATCCAGTCCCTGACGTTGGCCCCGGCGCCGTAGAGCTTCGGGCGTCGTCCGGTCAGCACGTTGGTGATCTGGCGCGGGATGAACTTTTCCACATGTTGGTACGGCCCATAGTTGTTGGAGCAGTTGGAGATCGTCGCGTGCACACGAAAGGACCGCACCCAGGCCCGCACCAGCATGTCGGAGGCGGCCTTTGTCGACGAGTACGGGCTCGACGGGTTGTAGGGCGTGGCGGCGGTGAACCGCTGCGTGTCGTCGAGTTCCAGGTCGCCGTAGACCTCGTCGGTGGAGACGTGATGCAGCCGCACCCCATGCCGGCGCACCGCCTCCAGAATGGTGAACGTGCCGATGACGTTGGCCTGTAAGAACGGCGCCGGGTCGGCCAAGGCATTGTCGACATGAGTCTCGGCCGCGAAGTGCACCACCGCATCCGAGCCGGCGACCAACTGAGACACCAGGTCCGCGTCGGTGATGTCGCCCTGGACCAGCGTGATCCGACCGTCGACCGGAGCCAGGGATTCGCGGCTGCCCGCATAGGTCATGGCGTCCAGGACCGTCACCGCGTCGCCCGGGTGGTCACGCACGGTGGCGTGCACGAAATTGGCGCCGATGAAACCAGCGCCACCGGTAACCAGCAGCCGCATGTGCAAACCCTAGCCCGGCGGTCAGCTCGGGGGCGTCAACCCCAGCGGTCCGGCCAGCTCCTGCAGCACACTCAACAGCTTGCCGTCGGGTCCTCCGAGCACCTGGATCGCCACGTGGTCGGCACCGGCCTCCAGGTGCTCATTGAGGCGCGCCGCGATCTGCTCGGCGGTCCCGTGGGCGACGACGGCGTCAATCAGCTTGTCGCTGCCGGGTTTGTGCACATCGGAATCGGTGAAGCCGAGCCGGCGCCAGTTGTTCACGTAGTTACTCAGGTCGAGGTAGAACTCGACCGTGCGTCGACCGATTTCGCGAGCTTCGTTGGCGTTTTCGGTCAGGACGACCTTGTGCTCGGGTGCCAGGAACACCGAGTTGCCGATCAGCTCGCGAGCGTGCGCGGTGTGCTCCGGCGTGGTCAGGTACGGGTGGGCGCCGGCGCTGCGCTCCGCGGAGAGAGCCAGCACCTTGGGCCCCAGCGCCGCGAGCACCCGTCGACTGGTCGGCACTGACGCGCTGTCGAGTTCGTCGAGATAGGAGACCAGAGCGTCGTAGGGCTTCTTGTAGACGTCGGTGTGTTCGGGATGCCCCACCCCGACGCCCAGCAAAAACCTTCCCGGGTATGCCTTTTCGATGCGATGGAACGATTCGGCCACCTGGGCCGCGGGCGACGACCAGGTATTGATGATCCCGGTTGCCAAGTGCAACGTGGTTGTCTCCGCCAGCGCCGGTTCCACCCAGCTGAGGTCGGCGTCGGGGGAGCCGCCGACCCAGACAGCGCCGTAGCCCAGCGCTTCGATCTGCTGAGCCACGCCTCCGCTGATCGATCGACCGGGAAGCCAGACCCCGTATCGACCCAGGTCGGGTATGAGCGAAACGCCCTCGGTCATCTACATCCCTTCTGGTTCGTCAGGCCGGCGTCAGTCCAAGCGGGCCCGCGAGTTCGGCCAACGCAGACACCAGGTTTTCATCTTTGGTCAAAACCTGCACAGGCACGTGGTCGGCGCCGGCGTCCAGGTGCTCGTTCAGCCGCGCCGCGATCGCCTCCGGCGTGCCATACGCCACCAGCGCATCGAGTAGGCGGTCACTGCCCGGGAAGGTTACCTCTTCCGCCGAGAACCCCAGCCGCTTCCAGTTATTGCGGTAGTTGGCAAGGTTGAAGTAGACCGGGAGCGTCTTGCGGGCGACGGCTCGCGCCTGCTCCGCATCAGTGGTCAGCACCACCTTGTGCTCCGGCGCCAGAAATGCCGACGGGCCCATCAGCTCGCGTGCCTGTGCGGTGTGCTCGGGGGTGGTCAGGTACGGGTGGGCGCCTGCGCTGCGCCGCGCGGACAGCTTCAGCACCTGCGGGCCGAGTGCCGCGACCACCCGGCGGTTGGCGGGTACGCCATATTCGTCGAGCTGATCGAGGTATTCCACCAGGGCGTCATACGGCTTACGGTATTCGGCAATCGCCTCGGGATGGCCGACGCCGATACCGAGCAGAAAGCGCCCCGGGTAGGCCCGATCGACGCGATGGAACGACTCTGCGACCGGCTGGGCCGCGTCCGACCAGATGTTGACGATGCCGGTGGCCACCTGCAGCGTCGTGGTCGCTTCGAGGATGGGTTCCACCCACGCCAGCTCGGCGGGCGGCGAACCGCCGACCCAGACGGACCCGTAACCCAGGGCTTCGATGTCTCTGGCTTGGGCAGGCGTGACGCCGCGTCCGAACGATCCGAACCGGTCGAGATTGGGCTTGCTTGCAGCTGAATCGGTCATGGTTGCTCCAACCTACCGCCGGGGCGCAGCTATTCCGGGTTTACCGCAGCACGGCCCTGGCGGCCGCGTTCGGCGCCACCGTCACCGAACACCTTGGCGCTGCGGGCTTTCAAGACCCGAGCTCGCCGTCCGCGCGGGGAATGAAGGTGCGGGGGTAACGGCAGCGCAACTTTCGGTGCTCAGTCGCCGTCTTCCGGCAGTGTCACATCCACGACGGGCGGCATCTCCAGCGGCAGCAGCACGATGAACTGTGTGTTTCCGGGTGCGGACTCCACGCGAAGATCGCCATGGTGCTTGTTGACGATGATCTTCCATGCCAGGTCCAGACCCAGACCGGTTCCTTCGCCCACCGGTTTGGTGGTGAAGAACGGTTCGAAGATGCGCTCAAGAACGTACTCGGGGATACCCGGACCGGTGTCACAGATCTCGACGCGCAGCATCTCGTTGGCCTCGCGGCAGGTGCGGATCGTCAATGTGCCACCCGCGCTGCCCATTGCGGCGATCGCGTTGTCGATGATGTTCGTCCATACCTGGTTGAGATCACCTGGGTAGCAAGGAATTTGCGGCAGGGTGTGATCGAACTCCTTGGCCACCTTGATATGGCAGGTGCTGTCCTTGCCCAGCCGGTCCGCGAACATCGTCAGCGTGCTCTTCAGCAGATCGTGCACGTCGGCCACCTGGAAGGGTGCCCGATCCAACTGCGAGTACTGCTTGGCGTCGGCGACCAGAGCAGAAATGCGTTGACTCGCTTCCACGAGCTGGTTCATCAGTAGCTCGCTCTCGATGGTGTAGCTGATCCATCGGATCGCCTGTCCCAGCGCCGTCGCCTCTTCCAGTTCGTCGGCCGTTGCGGCGATGCGCTCCAGCCAATCGGTGTCGACGCCGCCCTCGACGAACGTCGCCGCGATCTCCCAGCCCCCGTCGATGCCGTGGCCGTCCAGCCAGTCGCCGACGGCGTCTTCGCGGTCCGACGTCTCGATCGCGCTCAGATGCTGGGAAGCCGACTTGGCGACCTGCTCGGCGACGGCATCTTGCAGCCACACCAAGGCATTCAGGCTTTTCGGGCTGATAGTGCCGTCGGCCAGCATCGCCAGTTTGGAGCGCATGTTGGAGAT
Organism: Mycobacterium sp.; assembly: GCF_965277065.1. Classification (GTDB taxonomy): domain Bacteria; phylum Actinomycetota; class Actinomycetes; order Mycobacteriales; family Mycobacteriaceae; genus Mycobacterium. Next base: position 757,029 of record NZ_CBDIBT010000019.1, on the reverse strand, counting down.
CCGGCCGCGCAACTCCTGTGCGGCCCGCGAGATCGCCGCCGCCGGGTTGTTCAGCTGATGGGTCAGGCCGGCCGACAACTGGCCCAGCGCCAGCAGCTTCTCGCGATTGTCGATCAGGCGACGGGTTCGCTCGGTGCCGACCGCGATACCGTCGAGCAGGTGAACCGCCATCGGGAACTGATCCTTCATGAACGCGGCGAATGCCGGGGCGTCCATGACGAAGAACCGCGACGGCTTGGTCACGTTCACCGACGTCGTGTAGAGCTGCTGCTTCTCGCCGGTAAACGCTTGCCACGCACCGCAATACACGCCACGATGCGAGGTCCGGTTGGTCTCGATGTCCGAGCCGCCGGAAAGCTTGGACATCGCCAGCTCGCCTTCGATCAGCACGTAGAAGCACGTCGCGGGTTCGCCTTCGACGCAAAGCGGTCCGGGCTCGTAGTGCTCGATCTCCCCGTCCGCGCACAACGTCGCCAGCTGCGCGTCGTTGAGATGCTCGAACAGAAACAGGGTACGCAATTCGTCTGCGTTGCAGGACTTTTCGATGCTCATGACGCTACGCCTCAGCCAGGTAACGGTGCACCAGCATCACGGCCATCGACCCTTCGCCAACCGCGGCCGCGACGCGTTTTGCGGATTCGGAGCGCACGTCGCCGGCCACGAACACACCCGGCACGCTGGTTTCCAGGTGGTGTGGTGGACGATCCAGCGTCCAGCCGCACACGTTGCGCAGGTCCGGGCCGGTGAGGATGAAGCCGTGGTCGTCGCGGGCGAGGACATCCTTGAGCCACTCGGTGCGCGGTGCGGCGCCGATGAAGATGAACATCCGGGCGCAGGTCACGTCTTCGGTCTGGCCGGTCTTGTTGTCGATCAGGGTCAGTCGTTCGAGGTAGTCGCTGCCGACGGCGCAATGCACCTCGGTGCAGGTGCGGACGGTGATGTTGGGTCGCTGCTCGATCTGCTGGATCAGGTAGTGCGACATCGACGCCTCCAGCGACGGCCCCCGCACCACGATCGTCACCGATTTCGCCTCGCGGGACAGGTACATCGCGGCTTGGCCCGCCGAGTTCGCCCCGCCGATCACGTAGACCTCTTCGCCCTCGCACTCCGCGGCGATCGACACCGCGGCTCCGTAATGCACGCCACGGCCTTTGAGGTTGTCGCAGCCCTCCGCCGACAGCTCGTTGTAGGCGACGCCGGTGGCGACGACGATCGCGTGCGCGTCGATCGAGCCGCCGTCGTCGAAGCGGATCGTGCGTTTTGGTCCGTTGATCTCCAAGGCGGTGGCCGTGCGGGCAGTGATGAGTTCGGCGCCGAACTTCTCCGCCTGGCGGCGGGCTCTGGTAGCCAGCTGGTCGCCGGAGACTCCGTCGGGAAAGCCCAGATAGTTCTCGATCTTTGAGCTCTGGCCGGCCTGACCGCCCGTCGCCGTGGTCTCGATCAGCACCGTGCGCAGACCTTCGGAGGCGCCGTAGACGGCGGCGGCCAGCCCTGCGGGGCCGCCGCCGACCACGATCAGGTCGTAGAAGTCTTGCGACGGCGTCGTCGTGAGGCCCAGCGTGTCGGCCAGTTCGGAGTCGCTGGGCTCGACGAGCGGGTCGCCGTGTTCGGTGACGACGACCGGGAGCCGCTTGCTGTCCACACCCGCCGCCTGCAGCAATTGCTCGCCGACCGGCTCGTCGGAGGAGAACCAGTTGTAGTGCAGTCCGTTGCGGGCCAGGAAGTCGCGGACCTCCAAGGATCGCGCCGAGAAGCGGTGACCGATCACCTTGGTGTGCGGGATGGGCCGCTCAGGGGCGCGCCTCCACACCTCCAGCAGCTCATCGATGACGGGGTACAGCTTCTCCTCGGGCGGATCCCACGGCTTGAGCAGGTAGTGGTCCAGGTCGACGACGTTGATGGCGTCGATGGCCGCGTGGGTGTCGGCGTAGGCGGTCAGCAGCACCCGCTTGGCGGCGGGGTAGAGGTCCATCGCCGCTTCGAGGAATTCGATGCCGGTCATCTGCGGCATCCGATAGTCCGCGACCAGCATCGCGACCGTCTCGCCCCGCAGTTTGTACTGCTTGAGGGTTTCCAGCGCGTCCGGACCCGATTCGGCCCGCACGATGCGGTGGGCGTCCCCGTAACGGCGCCGCAAATCCCGGGCAACGGCACGCGACACCGCGGGGTCGTCGTCCACGGTCAGCATCACCGGTTTGCGGGAGGCGTTGTCGGCATGTGTGGGGCTAGTCATCAGCGACAATTATGCGCCTGTCAGGGTTGGCACGTGGGGCCGACCGTGGCGGTCGCCGAATTCGCTAATAGCGATTTTGGCCAGCACGAATGAGCGGGTATCGTGGAGCAACGGTGCTTCATCGCGCTGGTTTCTCGCGTGCCCTGTCTTAGGAATTTCCTGTCACTGGCTCACGTTGTAGGGCCAATGCGTGCCGCGCTGCGTCGGGCACATATGCAACGAAACTAAAAGACGAGGATTCGAAGAGAAGTCATGGCCAAGAAGGACGGCGCCATCGAGGTCGAGGGCCGCGTGGTCGAGCCCCTGCCCAATGCGATGTTCCGCATTGAGCTGGAGAACGGCCACAAGGTGCTTGCCCACATCAGCGGCAAGATGCGGCAGCACTACATCCGCATTCTGCCCGAGGACCGGGTGGTGGTGGAGTTGTCTCCCTACGACCTTTCCCGGGGCCGCATCGTGTACCGCTACAAGTAGAGCCCGAACACGACAACCGACGAGAAGACAGAACAGGATCTGAACAGCCGTGAAGGTGAACCCGAGCGTCAAGCCGATCTGCGACAAGTGCAGGGTGATCCGCCGGCATGGACGAGTCATGGTGATCTGCTCTGATCCGCGCCACAAGCAGCGCCAGGGCTAATTCGTCCGGGCCTGCTGGCACACAACTGAATGCACAAGAACCTCCCAGCACCACTGAGCGGCTGACATCTTTTCACGATGAGCTAGCTCAGCTACGTCCGGAACGGAGGCCGGACCCCGGAGTTCTGAGTTGTTTTCAGGGCCAGGGAACGGGCTGGGATTTAGACCTCCGCATAGAGAAGGAATGCCACCCATGGCTCGACTAGTGGGCGTCGACCTCCCGCGCGATAAGCGCATGGAGGTCGCGTTGACGTACATTTTCGGCGTTGGCCGGACCCGCTCCAACGAAATCCTGGCAGCCACCGGGATCGACAAAGATCTGCGCACCAAGGACCTCACCGACGATCAGGTGACCCATCTGCGCGAATACATCGAAGCCAACCTCAAGGTCGAGGGTGACCTGCGCCGTGAGGTGCAGGCCGACATCCGCCGCAAGATCGAGATCGGCTGTTACCAGGGCCTTCGGCACCGCCGCGGCCTGCCCGTGCGCGGTCAGCGCACCAAGACCAACGCGCGTACCCGTAAGGGCCCTAAGCGCACCATCGCCGGCAAGAAGAAGGCCAGGTAAGTCAATGCCACCAACCAAAAAGCCTGGGCAGTCTGCGTCCGCGAAGAAGGGTCAGAAGACCCGGCGGCGGGAAAAGAAGAACGTTCCGCACGGCGCTGCGCACATCAAGAGCACGTTCAACAACACGATCGTGACGATCACCGACCTGCAGGGCAATGTCCTGGCGTGGGCGTCGTCCGGCCACGTCGGCTTCAAGGGGTCGCGTAAGTCGACACCGTTCGCCGCACAGCTGGCCGCGGAGAACGCGGCCCGCAAGGCCCAGGAGCACGGCGTGAAAAAGGTCGACGTGTTCGTCAAGGGCCCGGGCTCGGGCCGCGAGACCGCGATCCGGTCGCTGCAGGCCGCTGGCCTCGAGGTCGGCGCGATCTCTGACGTCACCCCCCAGCCGCACAACGGCTGCCGTCCGCCCAAGCGGCGCCGGGTCTAGTCGGGAACAGGAGAAGGTAGACACACAATGGCTCGTTACACCGGACCCATGACCCGTAAGTCACGCCGTCTCGGCGTTGACCTCGTCGGCGGGGATCAGTCCTTCGAGAAGCGCCCCTACCCGCCCGGCCAGCACGGCCGCGCGCGGATCAAGGAGAGCGAGTACCGCCAGCAGCTGCAGGAGAAGCAGAAGGCCCGCTTCACCTACGGCGTGATGGAGAAGCAGTTCCGCCGCTACTACGCAGAAGCGGCCGGCCGTCCCGGCAAGACTGGTGACGAGCTGCTGCAGATTCTGGAAAGCCGCCTGGACAACGTCGTGTACCGCTCGGGCATTGCCCGGACCCGTCGGATGGCCCGTCAGCTGGTCAGCCACGGCCACTTCACGGTCAACGGCGTCAAGGTGACCATCCCCAGCTACCGGGTGTCGCAGTACGACATCATCGATATCAAGGGCAAGTCGCTGAACACCGTGCCGTTCCAGATCGCCCGTGAGACCTCCGGCGACCGTCCGATCCCCAGCTGGATCCAGGTCGTCGGCGAGCAGCAGCGCATCCTGGTCCACCAGCTTCCCGAGCGCGCTCAGATCGAAGTGCCGCTCACCGAGCAGCTGATCGTCGAGTACTACTCGAAGTAGCTAGACCCCTACGCCGCCGGCGTAGGACTGAACGGCATCAAATAGCGGGTGCCGAGAAGGAGATAGAAGAACACCATGCTGATTTCACAGCGACCAACTCTGTCCGAAGAGGTCCTCAGCGACAGCCGTTCGCAGTTCGTCATCGAGCCGCTGGAGCCGGGTTTCGGCTACACGCTTGGTAACTCGCTGCGGCGCACGCTGCTGTCCTCGATTCCGGGCGCAGCCGTCACCAGCATCCGCATCGACGGTGTGCTGCACGAGTTCACCACCGTGCCGGGCGTCAAGGAAGACGTCACCGACATCATCCTGAACCTCAAGAGCCTGGTGGTCTCCTCCGAAGAGGACGAGCCGGTCACCATGTACCTGCGCAAGCAGGGCCCGGGCGAGGTCACCGCGGGAGACATCGTGCCGCCCTCCGGCGTCACCGTGCACAACCCCGAGATGCACATCGCGACACTGAACGACAAGGGCAAGCTCGAGATCGAACTCGTCGTCGAGCGTGGCCGTGGTTACGTCCCGGCCGTGCAGAACAAGGCCTCGGGTGCTGAAATCGGCCGTATCCCAGTCGATTCCATCTACTCGCCGGTGCTCAAGGTGACCTACAAGGTCGACGCGACCCGTGTCGAGCAGCGCACCGACTTCGACAAGCTGATCCTCGACGTCGAGACCAAGAGCTCGATCGGCCCCCGTGACGCCCTGGCGTCCGCGGGTAAGACGCTGGTCGAATTGTTCGGTCTGGCACGCGAACTCAACGTCGAGGCCGAGGGCATCGAGATCGGCCCGTCGCCTGCCGAGGCCGACCACATCGCGTCGTTCGCACTGCCGATCGATGACCTGGACCTGACCGTGCGCTCGTACAACTGCCTCAAGCGCGAGGGCGTGCACACCGTCGGCGAGTTGGTCTCGCGCACCGAGTCCGACCTGCTCGACATCCGCAACTTCGGTCAGAAGTCCATCGACGAGGTGAAGGTCAAGCTGCACCAGTTGGGTCTGTCGCTCAAGGACAGCCCGGCCAGCTTCGACCCGTCGGAGGTCGCCGGCTACGACGTCGCCACCGGCACATGGTCCGCTGAGGCCGCCGCCTACGACGACCAGGACTACGCCGAAACCGAACAGCTTTAACGGCCGTCCGGTGACGATGCGGCCGTGCAGCGGCCGCTGAGGAATCGGACACATTTGAGAGAAGTCCGTCCCGGTCCTACCTGATACGGGGGCCGGCCCCATTGAGGAGAAGTCGCAATGCCCAAGCCCACTAAGGGTCCTCGCCTCGGCGGGTCGTCTGCACACCAGAAGGCGATCCTGGCCAACTTGGCGACGGCGCTGTTCGAGCACGGCCGGATCAAGACGACCGAGCCCAAGGCGCGGGCACTTCGGCCCTACGCCGAAAAGCTGATCACCCACGCCAAGAAGGGCACGCTGCACAATCGGCGTGAGGTGCTCAAGAAGATCCGCGACAAGGACGTCGTGCACAACCTTTTCGCTGAGATCGGGCCGTTCTTCTCGGACCGCAACGGTGGCTACACCCGCATCATCAAGGTCGAGAACCGCAAGGGCGACAACGCCCCGATGGCGGTCATCGAGCTGGTGCAGGAGAAGACGGTGACCTCCGAAGCCAACCGCGCACGTCGCGCCGGCGCCTCGAAGGCTGCCGCCGCGGCACCGGACGCTGTTGAGCCGGAAGCCACCGAGCCGGAAGCTGTCGCGGAGACCGCGGAGACCGAGGTCGTCGAGGAGTCCGAAGCCCTCGAGGCCGACAGCGCAGAGTAGCGATACAACGTTGAACGACGTGCCCGCCATCGACACCGATGGCGGGTTCGTTCGTCTTCGGCTCGATATCGCTTACGACGGAACGGCATTCGCGGGTTGGGCCAGTCAGTCCGGTCAGCGCACCGTCGCCGGTGTCCTCGAAGAGTCGCTGTCGACGGTGTTCCGCAGCCCGCTGCGGCTGCGCGCCGCCGGTCGCACCGACACCGGCGTCCATGCCACTGGCCAGGTCGCCCACGTCGACGTTCCCGTCGACGCACTGCCCAACATCTATCCGCGCACGCCGCGGCCGAACCTACCGGAGTTTCAACCACTCGTCCGTCGGCTGGGCAGGCTGCTGCCCGCCGACGTGCGGGTGCGCCGGATCATCCGTGCGCCAACGGGTTTCGACTCGCGGTTCTCGGCGCTGCGCCGACACTATGTGTACCGAATGTCCACCGCCGACTACGGGGTGGATCCGCAACAGGCTCGCTACATCACCAGCTGGCCGCGGCCGCTCGATGTCGACGCGATGGCATCGGCATCGCGCAAGCTGTTGGGGCTCAACGACTTCGCGGCGTTCTGCCGCCACCGCGAAGGGGCGACGACGATCCGCGACCTGCAGCGATTCGACTGGGAGGGCGACGGCGATCTGATCACCGCGCACGTCACCGCCGACGCGTTCTGCTGGTCGATGGTGCGGTCGCTGGTCGGCGCGCTGTTAACGGTCGGCGAACATCGGCGCACCGCCGAGTGGTGTGCTGAGTTGCTCACCGACACAAGGCGTTCCAGTGATTACGCCGCGGCACCGGCACGGGGTTTGACGTTGGTCCGAGTGGACTATCCGCCGGATGCCGAGTTGCAGGCCCGCACGTTGATCACCCGTGACCTTCGCACCCGGGATTGAGCTACCAGCTATAGCCTGCCGGCGACGAAGTTGGCGGCCTGATCCACCAGCCCGCCGTCGATGTAGGACGGCTGCAGATGCGAGTGCCAGTGCAGGTCCTGGATGCCGCCGGTGCAGATTGGGTCGCCGGCCGCGCACTGGTCAATGACCTTGCCCGCGAACGCCGGGCTGGGGCCGGGGACGGCGCCGACCACTTTCTGCGTGGCGTTACCGAACAGCGCGACCGCGGCGATGTGCTGATCGACCGGCGGCGGTAGCGGATTGGTGAAGCCGAATCCCGGCTGGTTCATCGCGATCACGACGTCGGCCGCGGCGGCGCCCAGCGAGTAGCCGCCGAGCACCTGCCGGGTGTTCGGGCAACTGGCCGCCATGGACTGCGCGTGGGCGCTCATGTCGTTGGAGCCCTTGGTGACGCTGACGTCCGCGGGGTAGTTGACCCCGTAGGCGCCGATCGTCTTGCCCGGGACCTTGTGCTGCAGGGCGTTGATGAAGGCCTGGCCGACCGCGCCGACGCCCGGTGCTTCTTCGCGGCCGCGGGCGAAGTCGACTTCGACGTCGGGGCAGGCCGCCGATGCGGCCGGAATCGACGACACGGGTCGGGGCGCGAGTGCCGGGGCGGCCAGCAACGCGGCAGCGAACAACGCCACTGATGCCAGCCGGAGCAGCCCAGATCGCATGACAAAGAAATTAGCGGGTAAAACTAGTCGCCCGCTGATACCGACCTGTGCGTTCTATCAGCAAATGTGGGTCAGGCGAGTTTGCCGGCCACGAAGTCGGCGGCCTGATTGACCATGCCGTCCTTGATGTAGCCGGCGGCCATGTGCTGGTTCCAGTTGTCCTGCCAGGTGTGCGGGTCGGCCGGGTTGCAGATCGGGTCGGCGCCGTGGCACAGGTCGATGGTCCGATCGGCGTAGATCGGATTGAAGTTCGCGATCGGGCCTACCCACTTGGTGCCGTTGCCGAAGAGTGCGATTGCGGCGATGTGCTGGTCAGCGCCCGGCGGCAGCGGGTTGTTGAAGCCGAACATCGCGCCGGGAGCGGCCATAACGACGTCGGTGACCGCGGCGCCGAGCGAGTAGCCGCCCAGGACCACACGTGTGTTCGGGCAGCTGTTGATGATCGACCCGACGTGTGCGCTCATGTCGTTGGCGCCGATGGCGACCTCGGTGTCGGCCGGGTAATTCACCGCGTAGAGGCCGACATTTTTGCTGACTCGGGACCGCAATGCATTGACAAAGGCGTTGCCGAGAACACCCGGGCCGGGTGACTCCTGGCGCCCCCGGGCGAATACCACCTCGACGTCGTGGCAGGCAGCGGATGCGGTCGGAAGTATCGCCGGGGCCAAGGTCGGCGCGAGCGTCAACACCATGACCAACAGGCCGGCGGCGGACGCGGCCCGGATTGTCGTCACAGAATCAGCGAAACGCGATGGGTTGGGTCTGGCTGACCACAGACGGGGCCGGGCCGGCGGGGGGTGGTCCGGGAAGCGGACCCTGTCCGGGCAGCGGGCTTTGACCCGGTAGCGGGCTCTGACCGGAAACCGGGCTCTGTCCAGCTAGCGGGCCGGGTCCGGGCGGCAGGCCCAGCGGCGAACCGTCGGGTCCGGTCTGGGGGAGCACCGACAGCAGCCGGGTCGCCACGAAGCTGGCGGCCTGGCTGCTGTAGACGGGCACGTAGCCGTCGGTGTGGCCCTTCCACTCGTTGCCCTGGCCGGCGTGGCAGATCGGGTCCTCGGGGTTGCAGTAGTCGATCGCCTTCGCGCCGAACATCGCGCTCTGCGCGGCGATCGAGCCACCGCTGCGATCGGCCGGGTTACCGAAAGTGGTCACCGCGATGACGTGGGTGGCGTATTGCGGCGGCAGTGAATCACCCCAGCCGACGCCCCCGATCTGAGTGCCGGTGACGATGTCGACCACCGATGCACCCTGGGAGTAGCCGCCGAGCACCTGGGGGGTGGCCGGGCATTTGTCGGCCATCTCCTTGATGTGCTTGATCGCGTCTTTGGCGCCGTCGTTGCCGTGGATCTGCAGCAGGGTCGCGCGGTAGTTCACCGGGTAGGCGTCGACGTTCTTGCCGGTGGTCTGCTTGATGCCGTCCGCGAGGGCCTGGCCGACGCGTCCGAGGCCCTGCGGCTCGTCGGTGCCGCGGGCGAAGGTCAGCGCAACATCGGGGCAGTTGTCGGCCTTAGCGGAGGGGGCCGCAGCGGGTGCGACGAGCAGTACACCCGCCCCCAGCAATGCGGCAGCGGTCAGGCTGAAACAGCGTGACCAGGCACGACGGGACATGGTACGGCGCTTGCGGCTAATGCTCACCAGGTGATTCTACGGATATTTGGCATTTCGGTCACATCAACGGTCTTAGGGGTTGGCTGTGGATCGTGGAGCGCGTCCTGCGCGGCCGCTGCTTAGCGTGAAGCGGGATGGCATGGCAACCGACCACCAGGCTGGAGATCAGCGGGCATCGATTCCTGCGGCGGCGTATCGAGTGTGCGCTTCTGGGCAGAGATGTTCGCGCTGTCACTGACTCGATGCGCGCGCCCGCGCAGTCGCTGACGGCAGGCCTGGTCCTCGCGATCGTCGTGCTGGCCGGATGCCTGGTGCTTGCGCTGGTGCGTCCGCAACCCGGCGCGGAGACGGCACCGATCGTGATGGAAAGGCAGTCTGGGGCGCTCTACGTCCGGTTGGGCGAGACGCTGCATCCGGTGTTGAATCTGGCGTCTGCCAGGTTGATCGCGAAGACGAACGCGGACCCCCAGGCGATGGCCGCGTCGGCATTCAGTCGCACCAAGAGGGGCCCGCTGCTCGGGATCCCTGGTGCACCGCAGCTTCTCGGACCGCCGCTCGGCGAGGACGAATCGCGGTGGACCGTCTGCGACAGCCGCGACGGTACGACGGTGATCATCGGTGGGGAACCGCCATCCGGTGTTCTTCAGCGCGAGCAGACCATGCTGGTCCGGCCATCCTCCGGGGGATCGACCTATGTCTTATTCGATGGTCACCGAGCTGTGGTAAATCCGGATGACGCTGCGGTTGCGCGCGCGCTGAGGCTCGACGGCCAGACGCCGCAGCCGGTATCACCGGTGCTGCTCAACCTCATCCCCGAGTCGCCGCCGATCGTCACGCCACGGATTCCCGACGTCGGCAGACGCGGGCCAGACTCACTTCCCGCATTTCCGGTCGGCAGCGTCCTGCGAGTGGCCCGCACGCGCGGCGGCGATGAGTATTACGTCGTGTTGCGGGAAGGGGTTCAGCGCGTCGGGCAGGTAGCCGCCGATCTCATGCGGTTCGCCGACTCGCAAGGCACCCGCACCGTGTTGTCGATTGCACCCGACGTCATCCAGACCACGAAGTCGGTGACGCGTCTGCCGGTGGCCGACTACCCCGATCGGGTGCAGACGCTGACGGTTGCCGACGGCACGACGGTCTGTGTCAGTTGGTTACATGCGGCATCGGGCAGAGTCTCGGTCTCGTTCTCGGTTGGCGGCCTACCCATTTCGGCCGGACAGGCGCCGGTTCGCTTGGTGCAGGCCGACGCGGAGGGGCCTGCCGTCGACGCCGTCTATCTGCCGCCGGGGCGCGTAGCGTACGTCCGCGCCACCAGCTTGTCGGGCGCCAACGTTCGGGCCGGCACCCGCTACCTGATCTCGGACACCGGCGTCCGCTTCGCCGTTCACGACGACGATGCCGCCCACGACCTCGGCCTGCCGGCCGGGTTGGTAGCAGCACCCTGGTCCGTGTTGGCAGCGCTGCCTGCCGGGCCTGAGTTGAGTCGAGCCAATGCCTCAGTCGCTCAGGACGTTCCGGCTTCCGGAAGTCGGTCGCCGTAGCCGCATTGCGCAGACGCACAGGGTGGCCGCCAGGAAGACGCCACAGAGCGCGGAGCCGGTGAAAGCGACACGCTGCGCTCGGTGATCCGGCGCCGGGGGAAGCGCGGGTTCGGCGACGGGTGTCGACGTCGGGGTCCGCGGCGGAACTGGGGCCGTCGGGCTGTCGGTGCTGACCGCGGCGAGGCAGTCCACCACTCCGGCGCCGACGCGCGGATCCGATCCGTCGGCAGGATGATGCGCGGTGGCCTTGATGCGTTGCATCACCTGACGGGCCGTCCACGTCGGGAAACGGGATCGGACCAGCGCCACCAGCCCACTGACCACGGGCGCGGCGTAACTCGTACCGGCCAGAGGACTCGAACCTTGCTTCGCCACAACCGCATTGGCCAACCCATCACCGGACGAGCTGAGCGATATCACCTCCTCACCCGGTGCGGCGACGTCGACCCACGGTCCGGCGAGACTGAAGGACGATGGCTCGCCGCGCGCGTTCACCGAGCCCACGGTCAGCACGTAGTCGTCGTACCATGCCGGGCTCGCGACGACCGTCGCAGATGCCCAGGTCGCGTCGGCCTGCTGCGCAGGGCACTGTCCGGCGCCGGTATTCCCCGCTGCGGCCACCACGACGACGTTCTTGGTGTCGACCGCGTAGGACAACGCCGCGCCGAGTGCGCCGTCGTCGAGCACTGTGTCGGCGGGGGTGCAGGCGACCGAAGATATGTTGATCACGGAGGCGTCCAAGTCAGCGGCGGTTCTTACGGCACGTGCCATCGTGTCAACGTCTCCGTATCCCGGTGTTGCCGAATCGGCGGCGACGCCGAACCTGGTGCTGGACTGTCGAATGCTGATCAGACTTGCCTCCGGAGCGACGCCGCGGAAGTCGTCGGCGTGGTGGGGATCCGCTGTGGCGGCGATGATCCCAGCCACGCCGGTGCCGTGTCCGTCGCAGTCCTGCGTGCCATCGCCGTTGGACACATAGTCACCGCCGGGCCTCACGTGCGGTAGTCGCGGGTGTGGTGCAACGCCGGTGTCGATGACGGCGACGCGTTGACCCACACCGCGGGTGAGTTTCCAAACCTGTTGTAAGTCGAGCCCGGACAGCTGGGTGGCATCGTTGGGTGCATTGGCCTTTCGATCGAGGGACGGTATCGCGCAGATCTCGCGCTGCACCGTTGGTTGAGGTGGACGTGCCGGCGCAGACTGCGGGAGCCGGCTGTCGTCAATCGCCGGCGGCGACACAGCCCGCGCCGGCGGTGCGAGGCAAGGTGGCAACACGGCTACCGCTGCAGCCGTCACGCATCGCCCGACGGCCAATCGCGCTGACGTCACGTCAAATTCACGCTGCGAACCGCGCCGAACAGACCGCCCACCCAAAATGTCAGGGGCACCACTGTCGCGAAGGCGAGGTATTCCACCAGTTCGAGCCCGCGCCGCCAGAACGGAGACCCCGTCGCCGCAACGCCGACGAAGCCGACATACAGCGCGAGGCACCCGAGGGTGGCCGCCAGCACCGCGATGTACAGCGCATGATGTGGATATCGGGCTGCACACCCGACGAGCGCAGCGCTGAGTGTAACCGCTCCGCAGATAACTGTCGGCACGGCTAAAGCGATGTCGGGATGGGTGCGGGCCCGCAACATCAGGACGCTGCCTACGACGGCGGCTAACACAACGCTGGGTGCGGAATATCGAAGTAGGGCGCCCACGGCTCCCAACGTGGCCGAGGCCGAGAACGCCGCAACGAAGCTGACGAGCCAGTCGTGCGCCCGAATTGCTCTCTCGTTCAGGTGATCTGGCGCGTCAGGTGTTAAGCGCGCAAGCATGGCCGATGCCTGGGGCGATGCTTCGATCATCGCCAACGATATTGCCGCGAGCCCCGCGCCGATGATCGACATCGGCTCTGCCGTGACCACGCCTACGATGGCAGCCGCCAGGCATGTCGCTGCAAAGCATGTCAGAATATCGAATAGTATTGCGCGACAGGCGATCATGCGGACTATCGCAGCGGAGGTGGCCGTGGCAGCCGCTGCGAAGAGCGCGTTCGGTGCGCCCGGGCCGCCGGGAACGGCAAGCAGTCCGGCTAGCGCTGCGAATCCAGTGGCCGTCAAGCCCAGCGTCAGACCTGCGCCGCCCGTGCTGAACACGCGACACGCGACGACCGCTGCCAGGAGGGAGAGGAAGCTGATCGTTGCGGCGATGCCGACACAGATCGCGCGGTGTGTCCCGTCGCCATCGAGCGCGGTTCGAAGCAGCACAACCGCGCCGACGCCGGCCCAGCAGCTCGCGACGAGAGCGCTGACCAGCTGAGCTGCCCGCCGGTTCCAGCGAAGCTCAGTGGCGGCGACCGCAGCTGATACCGCCTCCGCCGTGTCGTCAGAGGTCGGCGCCACGAATGCTGCCGACGAATGGATCAGGGTTAGTGCCGTTCCATCCCGAATCTTCATTTCTCGCAACGTCTTCGACGTTGGCAACGGCGTGCCGGCCAAGGTGGACAATTGGTACCTCACAGCGGTCCGGCCAGCGTCGACGTCGCTGCCGCCCGCGAGCGCATCGACGATCGCCGGGATCAACAGCCCGACGGCAACCGTGGCTGACACCACCACGTCGACGCGGGCGGATTCGGCGTGAATCGATAATCGCCTGATGTCTCCGGGCGCCCCCGCTGCTTGTCGCACGCCGACCTCCATTCGCCTACACGGACGCTAGCCAGTGCGTGGACACGCCGTATGCGTTGATCCACAGGCGACTTGCCGCAGGTGTCCTCCGTGTCTACCGTGCCCAAGGCATGGAGGGCTGGATGCCGTTCGATAGCGAGGCGACCGTGGAGTATCCGGTACTCGAGCGATTGCCGCCGCCGGTATGCGAGACCCGCGACATCGCCGTCGCCGCGCCGCCGGAGGTCGGTCACCCGCAGCCGAATCATCTGTTCCGCCTGCTGCCGATCCTTACTGCCGTCGCGACGGTGGTGGCAATGGCGGCGGCCTACTTCACGCGGTCAGCGGTGGCGCGCAATCCGGCGTTTTTGATGTTTCCGGTCATGATGCTTGTGTCTGCGGTCGCGACGGTATTTTCGGGCGTGGATCGGCGCCAGAGCGAGATCAATGTCCGGCGTGCAGACTTTCTCGACCATCTGTCGATGGCGCGCGCCGAGACTCTCAAGATCGCTGCAGCACAGCACCTTTCAATCGTATGGCACCATCCCGAACCTGACACGCTGTGGACCCTGGTAGGGGGTCGTCGGATGTGGGAGCGACGACAGGCGGACGCAGAATTTTGCCAGGTGCGGATCGGCACAGGATCCCAGCCGCTTTCCGCGCGCTTGGTTGCGCCCACCACGGACTCGGTGAACCGCATCGATCCGGTGGGTGCGTCTGCGTTGCAACGCTTTCTGAAAACACATTCAATGGTGTCGAACGCGCCGGTCGTGATCGCGCTGCGCGATTCTGCGGCCGTGAGAGTCGTCGGCGACCCAGAGCAGGCGCGGGCACTTCTGCGCGCCATGATCTGCCACGTGGCCGTCATGCACAGTCCGACAACGGTCCTGATCGCCGCAGCGGTGACCGACCGCAACCGACCGAATTGGGAGTGGTTGAAATGGTTGCCGCACAACCGACATCCCTACGCTTTTGACGACTGCGGGCCGTCCCGGATGGTGTACGAGTCCGTGGCGGCCACCCGTGAAGAGATCAGCCACGTGATGGGACGGTGGAATGGCCCAACCGCCCCGCAGGTCGTCGTTGTCGTCGACGGTGAATGCGAGGACCCGGAATGGGCCGCAGACGGCGTGATCATGCTGACGGTCGAACGCCGCAACGACGGACCGGTGGTCGTCAATGTGTCGGGTGAAGGCGTTGCCGCACTTCCTGATCAGCTGAGTTATGCCGCGGCGCTGGTGTGCGCGCAACGATTGGCAGGCTACCGAGCGACCCGCATGAACACAGCGCTCAACGAGAAGACGTGGCTAGACTTGGTCGGCATCGATGATGTCGTTGCGTACTCGCCGGTTGCTCGACGGGGGATCAGAAGTCTTCGCGTGCCGGTGGGCACCAGGGCAGACGGGACGCCGGTAGAGCTGGACATCAACGAGGCCGCCGCCGACGGCATGGGGCCGCACGGACTTTGCATCGGGGCAACGGGCTCGGGGAAATCGGAATTCCTTCGCACGGTCGCCTTGGGCATGATCGTCGGTCATTCGTCGGACGAACTCAACCTGGTGCTGGTCGACTTCAAGGGTGGGGCAACGTTCTCCGGGCTCGAGCCCGCGCCGCACGTGGCTGCTGTCATCACGAACCTGTCCGACAAGGCGGCGCTGGTCGGTCGAATGCGCGACGCGTTGATGGGCGAGATGAATCGCCGTCAAGAGGTGCTGCGCGCGGCGGGCAACCTCGACGGGATCGCTGCGTACCAACGCCGGCGACGGGAGGACCCGCGATTCGGCCCGTTACCGACGTTGTTCATCATCGTCGACGAGTTCTCCGAATTATTGAGCCAGCAGCCGGATTTCGCGGATGTCTTCGTCGCGATCGGCCGGCTGGGGCGTTCGCTGGGTGTGCATCTGCTGCTGGCAAGTCAGCGTCTTGACGAAGGCAGACTGCGGGGTCTGGAGTCGCACCTGTCGTATCGGGTCTGCCTGAAAACATTGTCGGTCAACGAGTCACGAATAGTGCTCGGCACGTCGGAGGCCTACGAGCTACCGGGCACGCCGGGAGCTGCCTACCTGCGGGTGGGCACGGATGCGCCGGTGCGGTTCCAGACCGCTTTCGTCTCCGGTCAATTCGCGGAGCGTTCCGACGCCGCCAGGCTCATGCTGCCGCAACGCGATACGGGACCGACTCCTGTCCGCCTGTTCACCTGCGAATCCACCGGGCCAGTCGAGTGTGTCCGTAGCGTCGAGAGGGATCCGGCTACGCGCCCCACAGTGTTGCAAGCGATCATCGGACGGGTATCCAGCGGCGGCCCACGAGCACACGAGGTATGGCTGCCACCACTGGGATCGGCGCCCGCACTGAACACCGTCCTGCAGGATGCCGTCCCGGTCGGGGCGTTGACCGCACCCATCGGCGTCGTCGACCGGCCGTTCGAGCAGCGACGCACGCCCCTGATGATCGATTTGTCCGGTGCTGCAGGCAATATCGCTCTTGTCGGCGCACCGCGGTCTGGCAAGTCGACAGCGTTGCGCACACTGATCACCGCGCTGGCGGTAAGTCACGATCCGCGAATGGTGCAGTTCTATTGTCTCGATTTCGGTGGCGGCATGTTGGCTTCGCTGCGCGACTGGCCGCACGTCGGGTCGGTCGCCGGACGGGCCGACCCGCAGCGTGTGCGCCGCACGCTCGCCCGGCTCGCTGCTGTCATCCGTTCGCGCGAAGCATTGTTCCGCGAGCACGGTATCGAATCGATCGAGCGTTACCGACAGCTCAAGGTGAACCGGGACCCGTTGTGCGATCGGTTCGGCGACCTCTTTTTGATTGTCGACGGCTGGCTCAGCCTACAAAGGGAACTCGACACGGCGGAAGCCTCGGTCACGGCGCTCGCCGGCGAGGGACTCTCCTATGGCGTGCATGTCGTGGTCTCTGCCTCGCGCTGGGCCGAGATCCGGCCGGCGCTGAGGGATCAGATCGGGACGAGGATCGAGTTGCGCCTTGGGGACCCGGCGGATTCCGAGTTGAATCGCTCTTGCGCTCAGCAGGTTCCAGAAGGTGAACCCGGTCGCGGACTGACCCCTGAAGGCCTCCACATGCTGATCGCTCTACCAAGGCTCGACGGCAATGACTCCACTTCGGACCTCACAGAGGCCGGTTCACGGTTGGGGGAGATGCTGCGGCAGCGCCACGACGGCTGGACCGCCCCTCCGATTGCGGTGTTACCGCTGCAGATCGAGCACAACCAGGTGATCGAGCGGGTTGGCACCACCGACACCGGGCTTATCGTCGGCATTGACGAGAACGAACTCGAGCCGTTGGCGATCGATTTCACGTATCAGTTGCATCTTCTGGTCCTGGGCGAGAACGAGTGCGGGAAGACTGCGACACTTCGGGTCTTCTGCCGTGAGCTGCTGAGAAAAAGGCCCGCAGTTCAGCTGTTCATTGTCGACCCACGGCGCTCTCTGCTCGGCACCGTCGAGCCTGAAGCCGGGCGGCTCGGTGGTTATACGGCGTCCGCCGACGCGATCGGCGAATCGATGCCGCGGCTGACCGAAATGCTGCGCCGGCGGATGCCTCCTCCGAATGCCACGCCCATGCAACTACGCAGCAGGTCGTGGTGGTCGGGGCCGGAAATCTACGTCGTGGTCGACGATTACGACCTGCTCGCCACGACCGGGGGTAGCCCGCTGGCGCCATTGCTGGAGATGCTTCCGTACAGCCGAGACCTGGGATTGCATCTTCTAGTGGCGCGCAGCACCCGCGGCGCGGCACGAGCGATGTTCGAGCCACTGCTTGCCGGCATGCGCGATGCGGGTTGCATGACGTTGCTGATGAGTGCAAGTCCGGAGGAGGGATTGACTGTCGGGCCGGTGC
This sequence comes from Mycobacterium sp., assembly GCF_965277065.1. GTDB lineage: Bacteria > Actinomycetota > Actinomycetes > Mycobacteriales > Mycobacteriaceae > Mycobacterium. The sequence continues at coordinate 739,538 of NZ_CBDIBT010000019.1, read as the reverse complement.
GCCCGTCTCAGCTACCGCCCGGACGCGGTGTATTGATCACTCGTCGTGGCGGCCCACAGTCGATCCAGGTCGGTTGGATACCGGAACCGTGAGGTCGCATGTCATCGAGGTCGGACCGAGGTCGGTGCGTCGATTATGTTGCGGCGGAGACACAGTCGTCGACCTAGAGGCGGAACGGGCCGCGTTCGAGAGCATCGACGACCATGTCGCGTTGGTCCACCTTCGACCCGTCGCCGTTGCGTCGATATGGGAAGACGTCTTGGAGTCGATCGACTGCGGCACTGCCGAGCATGTGATCGTCGTTCACCCGTCTTGGTGGTCACCGGCGCGCGTCGGCGTCGTCAGCGCGGCCGCGCGGACTCTTGTTGGCGCCAGCGAGCTTCGGCCGCGGTCGTGGCTACTTGCCCACGCATCGCTATCCAAGTCTGAGCGTGCCACCCTAGTCGTGGAAATCGCCGAACACTTCGTTGTTCTCACGGGCACCACAACTGCGGCCGAGACCCGTCGTCGAGACCAGGTCGAGGTCGCCGAGGCAGTCGCGCGTTCGGTCCTAACGCCGCCCTCCGATACCACGGAGACCGTGGTCATCGACGCACCGTTAACGGTGCCCGGCGCCGCGACACTGGCGGCGTCCATAGCCGAAAGGCTGCGGGACGCTTGCGGAATGAACGTCATACTCGCAGACGACACTCGAATGACACGGCTCGCTGGAGCGCTCACATCGGAAGACCAGCAACGCCTCGACACCGATCCCGGTGCACATGCTGGAGCGCATCGCAGTCGACGGGTGCTCACAATGCTGGTGCTTGTCATTGCATTCATCACCAGTGTTGTTGCACTGCAACGTCACACCGAGCCGCCCACTCACGAGGACCTGCCGACGACGTTGGTGATGGAAGGGCACCTTGCAGTTGAGGTCCCCACCGGATGGACGATGCGACGCATTGTCGCCGGCCCGGGTTCCGCCCGGTTGCAGATCACATCGCCGACAGATCCTGAGGTGGCCTTGCACGTGACCCAGTCGCGGGTCGCCCTGTCCAGTCTTGACGCGACGGCGGAGTTCCTCAAAAGTGCGGTTGACGCAGCGCCGGCCGGCGTATTCGTCGACTTCAACCCGTCGGACCGGAGTGCAGGACATCCGGCAGTGACCTATCGAGAGGTTCGGGCGGCCCATGACATCCGTTGGACGGTCTGGGTCGACAAAGCGGTACGGATCAGCGTCGGCTGCCAAAGCCGCAGCGGTCGCGACGACATGGTGCGTCCGGAATGTGATGTGGCAGTCCGATCGGCACGGGCTGTGAACTGAATCTGGTGGGAACCAGCCCACGCAGGCTTGAGTCTTACTTGTTGTCAGCGCGGGCGGGCCCGCGGTCATCGGCGGGAAGAGGAACCAGTGAGCGCACCGACGGGCGGCAATGCACTGAGCACCGATTTCGATCTCATGCGCTCGGTCGCTGCGGTGATCGATACCCGCAATGAGGAGATCCGCGCGGCGCTGCAGGCGTTCATCGGCCGCGTGAGCGGTGTGCCGCAATCCGTGTGGGGTGGCACTGCAGCGGCCCGATTCAAAGATGTCGTGCAACGGTGGAACACGGAGTCGATGAGGCTGCACCAAGCTCTGCACAGCATCGCGGAGACCATTCGCTACAACGAAGTTGCGCTACGGGAAGCGGCCGACAGCCATGCGTTGCATATCGGCGCTGCCGCCGGAAATTTGTGAGGCCGGCCGCCAATGGATACGCGACTGTCGTACAACTTCAACGAGATCGAAGGGTCTGTTCGCCGAGAGATCCACACCGCGTCGGCGCGGTTCAACGCCGCACTGCAGGAATTGAGGGCGCAGGTCGCGCCGCTGCAAGAAATGTGGACCCGCGAAGCTGCAACCGCGTACCGAATCGAGCAGGTCAAGTGGCATCAGGCCGCCACCGCGCTCAATGAAATCTTGGTCGACTTGGGAAACGCAGTAAGGGATGGCGCCGACGATGTTGCTGCGGCGGACCATCGGGCGGCCGGCGTGTGGACCCAGCCGGGACGCTGATCCCATAAAGCTCTGCGCGGTTCCGTCGGTAGGAGAGACCGGCGGGACCGCGCAGTTCACTTCGGCGGCTGAAGGCGCGGGCAGCCGACCTGCGAACATCATCGTCTAGGAAAGTTGACTAGAAACAGTCAAGCTAGGTGGACTATTCTCGTGGTGAGTGATCAACCCTCGCGTTCGGTCGTGAAGCGGTTGCGCAATGCGGGGTTCGTGAATCCGACGGTAGGGGCAGTCACACCAAATGGAGCCACCGAGAGTCTGGTGCGTACGTGGTCGTAGCGACAGGACATCGCATGATCTCGGCAGGCGTCGTCCATCAAGTGAATAAGGCGATAGAACGCAGCAAAGAGGATTCCTGATGCATGAGTACAAGGTCGACATCACGCGCGAAGGCCGCTGGTGGATGGTCCACATCCCCGAGGTCAAGGGCCTGACTCAGGCCCGCCGGCTTTCCGAGGCGCCCACGATGGCTCGCGAATACATTGCACTCGATCGCGGGATTCCGCTGGGGGAAGTCATCGTTGAAGTCGTCAGCGTTCGAGTCAAAGCGCCGGCTAACCGTGAACTCCTCGAACCTGCCCGCGAGATCAAGGACCTGCGCGCGCAGGCCATCGAGCTAGAGCGAACGAGCGTCGATCAGGCGCGAGAATATGCACATTGGCTGGTCACGCAAGGCGTACCCGTTCGCGATATCGCTGCACTTCTCGACATTTCGCCTCAACGCGTCAGCCAACTGGCCAACTCTTAAGCGGCGTGGTGGCCTTGCCACGGCGTGTGTTGCGCATCGTCTTGCTTTGCGCGGTCCATGAGCTCATAAAACCCCGCCCAGGCCGCGACGATCGTCGCGAGCACCAACGCGAGACCGATCAACACCACCGGGTCGACGAAGGTCAGCGACAAGATCGCGACGACGAGGCCCCACAGAAGCTCCGCGCGCTTGCTCCAGAGCTTGTCGACGATCGCGCGGTCAGCCTGCTGCGGCCCAATAGTCTCGTCGTTTGGCATCTTGACCTACTCGGAATTAAAGTCACCGCGATTTTATGTACCTTGTGCTGTGCCAAGTTATGGCGCGCATATCAGGTTCGGGGATTCGCATTCCGGGGGCGTCAGCGCTGCCCGCGAGCTCTCCAGGTCGCGTTTTGACCTGCGCGGATATCCGCCGGTAAGCTGCTCCGTTGGCGTGCGGTACGCCGGGACTCGGGTCAATGTCGGTCGCCGAGAACATCTCAAAGCCGCAAACGTCTGACCGGCACCCGGGTCACCGGGATCCACCCGAGAAAGAGAAGGTAGCGCTGTGTCCACCTACGCGCCGAAGGCGGGTGACACCACGCGGACGTGGTACGTCATCGACGCCCAGGACGTGGTGCTCGGTCGCCTGGCCGTCGCGGCAGCAACTCTGCTGCGCGGTAAGCACAAGCCGACATTCACGCCCAACACCGACGGCGGTGACTTCGTCATCATCGTCAACGCCGACAAGGTCGCCATCGGCGGCGACAAACTGCAAAAGAAGCTGGCCTACCGCCACTCGGGTTACCCCGGCGGTCTGCGCAGCCGCACGATCGGCGAGCTGCTGGAAAAGCACCCCGATCGGGTCGTCGAGAAGGCAATCGTCGGCATGATCCCCAAAAACAAGCTCGGCCGGCAGATCAAGAAGAAGCTGCACGTCTACGCCGGTCCGCAGCATCCGCACGGCGCTCAGCAGCCGACTCCGTTCGAGATCAAGCAGGTGGCCCAGTAATGACCGAGACCGCAGCAACTGAGACTGAAACCGTCGTCGAAGCGGCCACTGAGACCGTCGAGCCCGCCGCAACCCCGGCCGCGCGCGGGGACGCCGTCGTCATCGATCGCCCGATCCAAACCGTCGGCCGTCGCAAGGAAGCCGTGGTCCGGGTTCGCCTGGTCCCTGGCACCGGCAAGTTCGACCTCGACGGCCGCAGCCTGGAGGCCTACTTCCCGAACAAGGTGCACCAGCAACTGATCAAGGCCCCGCTGGTCATCGTCGACCGGGTGGACGCCTTCGACGTCTTCGCCCACCTCGACGGCGGCGGGCCGTCCGGCCAGGCCGGCGCGCTGCGTCTGGCCATCGCCCGGGCGCTGATCATCGTCCAGCCTGATGACCGGCCCGCGCTCAAGAAGGCCGGCTTCCTGACGCGTGACCCGCGTGCAACTGAGCGCAAGAAGTACGGCCTCAAGAAGGCCCGCAAGGCGCCGCAGTACAGCAAGCGCTGATCCAGGCGGCGATCACGGCCGCGTACCAGTTGGGTGGCACTCCGGCGAATCCTTTTGTCGTTTGTGTGCGCGGTCACCAACTGTGAGAGGTTTGACCGCATGGGTCGACTATTCGGCACTGATGGCGTCCGCGGGGTTGCCAATCGCGAACTCACCGCCGAGCTCGCGTTGGCGCTCGGCGCCGCCGCTGCTCGCCGGCTGACCAGGCCGGGCAGCGGTAGACGACGAGTCGCAGTGATCGGCCGCGATCCCCGCGCCAGCGGCGAAATGCTGGAAGCCGCGGTGATCGCGGGCCTCACCAGCGAAGGTGTGCATGCGCTGCGTTGCGGCGTGCTGCCGACCCCGGCCGTGGCCTACCTGACGCACGAATACGACGCCGACTTCGGCGTGATGATCTCCGCGTCGCACAACCCGATGCCCGACAATGGGATCAAGATCTTCGGGCCGGGCGGCCACAAACTCGACGACGCGACCGAAGACCAGATCGAGGATCTGGTCGCGTCCGGACCCGGGCTGCGTCCCGTCGGCTCCGACATCGGCCGCGTGATCGACGCCGAGGATGCGCTGGACCGCTACCTGCGTCAGGTCGGCAAAGCCAGCACCGTCCCGCTTCATGGTCTGACCGTGGTGGTCGACTGCGCTCACGGCGCCGCCTCGACCGCCGGGCCGCGGGCCTACCGCGCCGCGGGTGCGCGCGTGATCGCAATCAACGCCGAACCCAACGGCCTCAACATCAACGACCGCTGCGGCTCGACGCATCTGGACGTGCTGCGCTCGGCGGTCCTGGAACACCGCGCCGATCTCGGGCTGGCGCACGACGGCGACGCCGACCGCTGCCTGGCCATCGATGCGGCCGGCGAGGTCATCGACGGCGACGCCATCATGGTGATCCTGGCGCTGGCCATGCAGGAAGCCGGCGAACTGGCCGGCAACACTCTGGTCGCGACCGTGATGAGTAACCTCGGGTTGCACCTGGCGATGCGCGCCGCCGGGGTCAAGGTCCGAACCACCGCGGTCGGTGACCGATATGTGTTGGAAGAGCTGCGATCTGGAAAGTTCAGCCTCGGCGGCGAGCAGTCCGGACACATCGTGTTGCCCACTCTGTCCACAACCGGCGACGGCATCCTGACCGGCCTGCGGCTGATGTCGCGGATGGCGCAGACCGGGACCTCGCTGGCCGGCTTGGCCTCCGCGATGCACACTCTGCCGCAGGTGCTGATCAACGTCGACGTCTCCGACAAGGCCGCCGCCGTTGCCGCGCCCTCAGTGCAAACCGCGGTGCAGCAGGTCGAAGACGAACTCGGCGACACCGGTCGAATCCTGTTGCGACCCTCGGGAACCGAACAGATGATCCGGGTGATGGTGGAAGCCGACGACGAGCACGTTGCGCACCGGCTGGCCGCCCACGTCGCCGACATGGTGCGCGCCACCCGCTAGAGCGGAACCTTCGCGCGACTCGTTGCGTCGAAACTGTTATGGCACAACGAGACGCATTTGTCGACGCTGCAGCTGTTCATGCCGTCGCGAATCGATTTGACGACGCGGCACATCTGATCGACGGCGCGGTGCGCACCCATTTCGGCAGGTTGGCCTTCGACGGCACCACCTCCGGCCGTGCTTACATCGGCCAGGGCGACGCATTGCGGTTCGCCCTGCATCGCCTCGGTGCTGAGCTGACCCAGTGGGCGCGGGCCAGCATGGAGGTGGCGGCGGCGCTGCGGGCGAGTGCGGATCGCTATGAGGAGGCCGATCAGCTGGCCGCCGCGCGGATCGCCTGATGGCGGCGTGCCGGCGACCTGACCATGCGCCGCAGGGGCGGTGCCTATGAGGAGGAGCGGCACAATTGGCCGATAGCTATGACGTGGCCGCGCGGCTGGCCGAAGGCAGGCAGGCGGTCGAGCACACCCAGACCTACGTGCGGGCCTGTCAGTCGGTGGGTTATCAGCAGCCCGATCTGACCGCGCATCCGTCGCAGGTGGGGGACTGGTACGACACCGAAGCCGGACTCGACCTGCGGGTGCTCGACGGGGATGCCGCCGAACTCCGTGCCGCGGTCAGCGCGATCGAGGAGGCGCTGTGGATGCAGCGCACGCAGGTCACCGAGCTGGCGGCGGCGTGGCGAGGTTCGGGCGCCGAGTCGGCGATGCGATTCCTACAGCGGCACTGCGACGTCGCGGCGCAGGTCGCCTCGCATGGTCGCGCCGCCGCCGAGCACTGCGCGACACTGCGTGATGACGTGTGGCAAGCAGTCGACGGCAAGGTCGCGACCACAGTCGCGATCGACGAACGTCGGGCGGCGGAGCGCTCGGCATGGCTGGCCGCCGCGCATGCCGTCACGGCAGGTTCGGGGGACCGGTCGGCGGCCGAAGTGGTGGTGCACCGTCAGGTCATTCCGTACGTGGACAACGATATTCGCAATGACTGGCTCGCCGCGATGTGCTCGGCGAATGCCTCGGTGGCGTCGTCCTACGACACCGCCATCCATTCGCTTGCATCGACCGGTGACGTGTGTTTCGACATCCCCGGCGATCTTGGACCGAGTTGGAAACCGGCGTACGACGAGTGTGACGCGACGCCGGCGGCGGTAACGCTGCCCGCCGGCCCATTGCCGACCGTTCCGGCGGCTGCTGCGAGTCCATCGCCGTCGATACCCGAAGCGCCTTCAGCGGATGAACCCGACGCCGCTGCCTCGATGCCGCCGGAACCGGCCGATCCACTCGGCGACGCTGCCGGGTTGTCCGCCGGCGCAGGTGGTCTCGGCGGGCTGGGTGGTATGACAGGCGGCATCGGGAGTGTGGTCGGAAGCATCGTCGACAGTATCGGCAGCCTGCTGGGCTCGTTGGCCGGCGGCTTGGGCGGAAGTCCCGACGCCGGAGATGACCCTGTCGACGTCGACGATACCGACGATCCGCTGGTCGATGATGACGCCGACAATGCAGACACCGACAAGCCAGACGCGGACGGGCCGCCCAGCACCGGGGAAGCCGTGCCCGAGCCGCCGGTGGTCGAAAATCCAACCGCCGCAGCCGAAGTCGTCGGCGAGCCGGCCGCGCAACAGGTCGACCCGCCGGCGGATACGCCGTTGCCCGCCGAGCAGTCCGCACCGGCAACGGCACCGGCGGACGACGGGTCAACACCCTGCGAGATCGCCGAGGACCAGCTGCCACAAGTGGGCCAGTGACTCAGCCCTTGATCAGCGCGACGAACTTCTCTTCCGGCGTCAATCGTGCGGCTTCCTCGCCGATGGGCAAGGTCTTCGGCAGCTGGACGTCAGGGTCGGCGAAGTCGCGATACGTCGTGTCGCCGGTGAGCGTGTAGAGCAGATAACCCGTCAGCAGCGCCCGAATGATCTTCTGTGTCTTGCGATCCGGGCCGCCAAGGCCGAGCGCCGTGGCCAACCGGCGTCCTTCGGCAAGCCCGTCAGCTTGGGCTTTGTTGACGATGCGCAGCGTCGCGGCGTCCCAAGCCTGCCAGAGTTCAATAGCGTTGGAGCGCAGTGTCTTTGCCGAACCCGGTGCGCTGAACACCACACCTGGTACCCGCAGCGCCGCGGCCGGCTGATCGGCCGACGGGGTGGTGACCGTCGGGAACACCGCGGCCACCGCTTTGGGCTTGGTCTTCATCCCGGCGGCGGCGAACACGGCTGCCGAGGCGCCGAAGCCGTGGCCGATCACACCGAGCTTGTCGGGATGCACGCTGATCTTGCCTGGCCCCAGCCGCACCCCGGCGGCGATGTCCAGCGCGGTGCCCAGGTCGAAGGCGAGGTTCAATACCGACGGCGCCACTCCGCGCTCGGTGTCGGGAGCCGTCGCGACGATGCCCCAGGACGCGAGGTGCTCCAGCAAACCCGAATACCGGGCGGCGCCGGTGAGCCAATCGTGGCCGAACACCACCGCAGGTAAGTGCAAACCCGCCTCGGGCGTGTAGACAAAACCCGGCAGGCCGGCGAAGGCTAAGTCACCGCGCAACACCCGGTGCGGGCCGCGACGGCTCAGGGCGCCAACGAGCTTGCCGGTCTTTGCCACCCGATGACGGTAGCGCACCCCGAAACCCGCGCCGTCGCCCTGCGGCCAGGTTAATCAGTCAATATCAAGCCCATTGACAGCACATCTGCAGCTAACACGCCCGCGGACGGCGTTTTGCCCGCCGAACGACGTGGTGGGGCATGCGACATGAATCTGAAGCGGATCGCGTTCAGCCGCCTCGGTCGGGACGACTGCTTCAGCTGCTGGTCGATGGCTCACGGATTCATCTGGTCGCCCGGTCCCAGACCAGAGCACTTACGTCAACGTCAACGCGGGTTTCGCTTGGTATTGAAACCTATTCAATACCAAGCTTATTCACAGCAACTCATAACAAGTTTTGCCAGCTAAAGGTTTAGCTCAGGGCGTGTGGGTGGTACCAGGAGTCGGTGATAAACATCAAACAAATTGCAGCTGCGACCGCTATCGCCGCGGGTCTGGGACTTGCCGGCGTTGGCGCAGCGAGCGTCGCTGAGGCCATGCCGATGGCCCCGCTTCCCGACTACCACTGGTGTCCCGGCCAGTTCTACGACCCAGCGTGGGGCAACAACTGGGACCAGGGCCGCTGTCACGATGACTTCTACGGCGACGGGGACCCGCACGACCGGGATCACTGGCACGGTCAGGGTGACTGGCGCAACGACAACGACCGGGGTGGCTTCGACAGGGGCGACCGGGGTGGCTTCGACCGAGGCGACCGGGGTGGCTTCGACAGGGGCGGCCCCGGTGACCACGACATGCGCGGTCCGGGTGACTACGACCGCGGCCGGTAGGCGAATCGACAGATAACCGACCTTACGCAGGTCAGAACGGTGCAGCCGTCCCGATCGGGGGCGGCTGCACCGCGTTGGAAGAGGTCGGCAACCGTCCGACTGCACTACCCTGAAGGGCTATGTGCGGAATCGTCGGCTATGTCGGGCACCAGCCTGCCCTCGATGTCGTCGTCGACGCGTTGCGCCGGATGGAGTACCGGGGTTACGACTCGGCCGGTATCGCGCTGGTCGACGGGGAGGGCGACCTGACGGTCCGGCGCCGGGCCGGCGGGTTGGCAAACCTGGAGAGCGCGCTCGCCGAGGCCGACCCCGCGGCCCTTCGCGGCACGACCGGTGTGGGCCACACCCGCTGGGCGACGCACGGACGCCCCACCGACCGCAACGCCCACCCGCACCGCGACGCGGCGGGCAAGATCGCCGTCGTCCACAACGGCATCATCGAGAACTACGCGCCGCTGCGCCACGAACTCGAAAACGCCGGCGTCGAGTTCGCCAGTGACACTGACACCGAAGTCGCCGTCCACCTGGTCGCCAGCAACTACCACCACGGCGAGACCGCGGGCGATTTCACCGCCTCCGTGCTTGCCGTGTTGCGCCGCCTCGAGGGGCACTTCACGCTGGTGTTCGCCAACGCCGACGAGCCCGGCACGATCATCGCGGCACGCCGCTCCACACCGTTGGTGGTCGGCATCGGCAGGGGCGAGATGTTCGTCGGCTCCGATGTCGCCGCATTCATCGGGCACACCCGCGAGGCGGTCGAGCTCGGACAGGATCAAGTCGTAGCGATCACCGCCGACAGCTTCCGGGTCACCGACTTCCATGGCAACGACGTGACCGACAGCGCCCGGCAGTTCCACATCGACTGGGACGTCGACGCCGCCGAAAAGGCTGGCTACGAATACTTCATGCTCAAAGAGATCGCCGAGCAGCCCACCGCGGTTGCCGACACCCTGCTGGGGCATTTCGTCGACGGCCGCATCGTGCTCGACGAGCAGCGGCTCTCTGACCAGGAACTGCGCGAGATCGACAAGGTGTTCATCGTCGCGTGCGGTACCGCGTATCACTCGGGGCTGCTGGCCAAGTACGCCATCGAGCACTGGACCCGGCTGCCCGTCGAAGTCGAGCTGGCCAGCGAATTCCGTTACCGCGACCCGGTTCTGGACCGCAGCACGCTGGTGATCGCCATCTCGCAGTCGGGGGAGACCGCCGACACCTTGGAAGCCGTCCGTCACGCCAAGGAGCAGAAGGCCAAGGTGCTGGCCATCTGCAACACCAACGGCTCGCAGATTCCCCGCGAATGCGACGCGGTGCTCTACACCCGGGCCGGCCCGGAGATCGGCGTGGCGTCCACCAAGACGTTCCTGGCGCAGGTCACCGCCAATTACCTGGTCGGCCTGGCGCTGGCGCAGGCTCGCGGCACCAAGTACCCCGACGAGGTGGAACGCGAATACCGCGATCTAGAGGCCATGCCCGATCTGGTGGCGCGCGTGATCGCCGACATCGGGCCGGTCACCGAGTTGGCCCGCCGATTCGCCCAGGCATCAACGATCCTGTTCCTCGGCCGCCATGTCGGCTACCCGGTCGCACTGGAAGGTGCGCTGAAGCTCAAGGAACTGGCCTACATGCATGCCGAGGGCTTCGCCGCCGGCGAGCTCAAGCACGGCCCGATCGCGCTGATCGAAGACAACCTGCCGGTGATCGTCGTGATGCCGTCACCGAAGAGTTCGGCGATGTTGCACGGCAAGCTGCTGTCCAACATCCGCGAAATCCAGACGCGTGGCGCGATCACGATCGTGATCGCCGAGGAGGGCGACGACACGGTACGTCCCTACGCAGACCACCTGTTCGAGATTCCAGCAGTGTCAACGCTTTTGCAGCCACTGCTGTCGACCATCCCGATGCAGGTGTTCGCCGCGTCGGTGGCTCAGGCCCGCGGCTACGACGTCGACAAGCCGCGCAACCTGGCCAAGTCGGTCACCGTCGAGTAGCTCGGGTGACCGAGCTATGCTGTTGTGGGTACGTGTAGGCACAACTCGGCGGGGTGCATGATGACGACGGTTTCGGTGCGCGCGTTCTCATACAACCCCAGCGCCATGTTCGCCCGGGCTGAGAAAGGCGAGACGATTGAAATCACCCGCCACGGCGAGGTCATCGCCACGCTGGTTCCCGGAAAGCAGAAAGAGCGGAGCCGGATCGAGGAGCTGGAGGCCTCGGGCGCGCTTAGGCGGTCCGGCAAGACGGCAAGCGACCTTGACACCTTTACCCGATTCGACGTAGACACCGACGTCGACCCTCTGCAGTTGCTCTTTGAAGATCGCTATGGCGAACGGGAATGGGAACGCGAGCTCAAGGAAGAGGCGGCGCGGCGCGGCAAGGGAGCCGGGGAATAGGCGTAGTGCTCTACCTGGATGCGTCAGCGATCATCACCTACGTGCTTAAACGTTCAAACGTTGCGTCCCTATGCGCGTATCTCCGGGACCATGAAGACGCTGCGATGGCGACGAGCACTGTCGGGCTGATCGAGACGGTCCGCACCTGCGATCGTGTTGGCAGCTTCCCAAATTTGATGGCCCAACTACTGGGTGACTACGGCGAGCTTGCCGTAACGGACGACATCCGAGACCGGGCCGCCAATTTACCGGGCGGACTCAAGACACTCGATGCGATCCATGTGGCGACCGCCGAGACACTAGGCCCGGACCTGATCACCTTCATCACGTACGACCGCCGGATGGCGAATGTGGCGCAATCGCGCGGGTTGCCGGTCGCATCGCCCGGTGTGACGCGCTGACGGTGCGCCTGCAGCGCGAGTGCAGCGATTCGTCGATCGGATCGGCGCGGTCAAGAAACGCTGACTAACGAGCCGTGAGGGCGCGAGCGCTCCGCTGCGCACTGTCGAGGAGCTGATCGCGAATGACGAGTATTTCGCTGTCGAGTTCAAGTCCACAGCGCGCTGGGACGTAAAAGAGAACCGCAAGAACAAGGCGATGGAAGATGCCGTCGTCAAAACCGTTGCAGGCTGTTCTAACGCCGACGGCGGGACTCTGCTGATCGGAATCGACAACGCAGGAGTGGTGCTCGGCCTCGACCCCGACTACGCGTGTGTAAAGCCGTCAAATGGCGACGGATTCGTCAACTGGCTGACAACTCACCTAATTCACGCTCTCGGCCAGAGTACGAGATCTGTCGTGTCGACGTGGCCCGCTCCGACGAGGGGGTCTGGTCGAAGACCAGCAAGGGCGAGTACCTATTCTTCGTTCGGGTCAACAACTCGACCCGAGCATGGCCGCAGGGCGAGGTCGATGCATACCTCGCGCAGTGGCATTCCGCTTGATCATGTGCTGCTTCGAATTGTGAACTTCGACCAGTCAGGATCGCGGGTCACCGCCCAGTATTCGTTGAGCCGCCACGGGCTGACCGTGTGGATCTCGCCGTCGGCGTTTTTGAAATACGAGTGCTTGACCAACGGGTGCGCCCACACCATCTGCTTGATCTCGTGCTGGGTGCGTTGGTGCCAGTCCGCCGCCGCCTCGGCGGTGGGTTCGATCGAATGCACGCCTGCCTCAGCCAGTTTCGCCAGGCAGCTGTTGACGTAGCGCATCTGCAGTTCGGAGTTGAAGATCAGGCTGCCGCCGTGGGCCAGGTGTGCGCCCGGCCCGTAGAGGACGAAGAAGTTGGGAAACTGCGGCACCGTGATGCCTAGGTAAGCGAATGGCTTGATGCCCCAGACGCTGTGCAGGTCGGCGCCGTCGCGGCCGGTGATCGCCATCGGCCACAACACATCGGTGTGCCGAAAACCGGTGGCGTACACGATGATGTCGACGTCGTGGTGTTGACCGTCGTCGGTCACGACGGCATCTGCGGTGATCTGCTGGATCGGGGTGCGCACCAGGTCGACGTTGTCGCGGCGCAGCGTGCGCAACCAGGTGCCGTCGTCCTGCAACGTTCGCTTGCCGGTGGCTGGGTAGTCCGGTAGCACCTTGGCGAGCAACTCCTGGTCGCCGTCGACCTGGCCGGTGATCCACTCGGTGAACATCAGCCGTGCAATGGCATTGATCTCGCTGACCGCGTAGTCCTGGTTCGCATACGACGGGTCGACCCGCGCAGCGTCGAGGCCCTTGTCCGATCCCGGCCACAGCACCAGGAATCGATACCAGCGCCCGTAGAACGGCAGATGATCCATCGCCCAACGCACCCCGTCGCCGACCTTGTCGTGGTACATCGCGTTGGGGAACATCCACTGCGCGGTGCGCTGAAAAACGGTGAGATGCTCGACGTCGTCGGCGACGGCCGGCGCGATCTGGAAACCGCTGGCGCCGGCGCCGATCAGCGCAACGCGCTTGCCGGTGAGATCGACCGAGCGGTCCCACGCCGCCGAATGAAATGCTTGCCCGCGAAAAGAGTTCGCGCCGGGGAACTCTGGTACATGTGGGCGGTTGAGCTGACCGACCGCGGTGATGACGGCGCGCGCCTGCAGGGTGATGAGGCCTTCGTCGTCTTCGCGCGTGGTGATCGTCCACAGACCGTCTTCGTCGTCCCATTCGACCGCGACGACCTCGCTCTGCCAGCGCACGTGGTCGTTCAGGTGATGCTTGTCCATCACGTGACTGAAGTAGCTCTGCAGCTCCGCCTGTTCGGCGAAGAAATGCGACCAGTCGTTGCTGGGTTCGAAGCTGTAGCAGTAGAAGTGGTTGGCGACATCGACTCGCGCGCCCGGGTAGTCGTTCTCCCACCATGTTCCGCCAGGGCCGTCGTTCTTCTCCAGGATGGTGAACGGAATGTTGGCCTGCCGCAACCGAATACCGGCCAGAATTCCCGACTCACCGCACCCGATGACGACCACCGGCACCTGGGCGGCGTGATCGGAATCCAGCGGGGCGGGCCGGCGTGGATCGACACCCTCGAGGTCCATTTCCTCGAAGAGCAGCGGCAGGTAGTCGTCGGGAACGCTCTCGCAGACCGCCCAGTCCATCATTTCCCTGATGAGCTCCGGTGGCAGCGCAGCGGGCTCGGGGCAGCCGCGGTCGCGGTGGTCGGCGATGACCGATAGTGCTTCCGCCCGGGCGCGGGCCTTGTCTTCCTCGGACATGAAGCCTTGGACTTCGTTGAGGAAGATCCCGGCGGGCTTGAAGTCACGCACGAAGCGGGGGTCGCCGGTGATGTGCACCAGTGACAAGAGCAGCGTGGGAATGCTGACTTGCTCGAGCGCGGCGGCAATGTCGGTGGTGGAGGTGGTGAAAGGTTGGCCCGCGTAACGGCTGCGCACCAAGGAGATCCTTTCGCTACGCGGGGTTTCGTAATTGGGGTTCAACGATACGCGCGGCGCCGCACCGGATCAAGGGTCGGCGACGGTCCCGCTCGGGGTGCTCTTCGAAAGCCTGCTCTGGATCGACGGCCGCGCCTGGACGCCGTATCTGGTGCTGTTACGGTGTTCCCAGGCCGGCCGAGTGTTGGCTGGGTCAAAAGCGTTGGCTCACAGTCGGGTTGACCGCCCGTGTCGGCGCCACCTACCTCAGCGTGGGTTGGCTGTACCTGGCGATCGAGTTGCACTACGCGTCGCCGCGCCTGGTCCACACCACCGACATCAGAGTCTGCTATTTTCTCGTCGGGGTGATCGCGGTTCTCGCCTATCGCATCGCCACGCCGTGGCGGTGGGGCTACCTCGCCGTGCTGATCGTCATCTCTGGCGGTTGCCGATCGCCGCCGCGAACTTCACTGCGATCGACCATTTTTCGGCCATCTTCATCGGTTTGATGTTCTACCCGACGGCCCGGCGACGGTCGGCTATTGCGGCCTAGCGCTCACGCCGCTGAACCCAATCGGCTGTACCCGCGCTGCTCGGCACGTAATCTGGGCACAATGCGGTACTACTACTCGGCTGACGCGATCCGCGAGGCCGAAGCGCCGCTGTTGGCGAGCCTCCCTGATGGCGGTCTGATGGCCCGCGCGGCCTACGGATTGGCGACCGCGATCCTTGCCGAATTGATCGCTCGCACCGGAGGAGTCGCCGGACGGCGGGTGTGTGCGGTCGTCGGATCCGGCGACAACGGCGGCGACGCGTTGTGGGCCGCGACCTACCTGCGCCGCCGCGGCGTGGCCGCCGACGCGATCCTGCTCAAGCCGGAGCGCACCCACCAAAAAGGCCTGGCCGCGTTCCGCAAAGCCGGCGGCCACGTCCTCGACAGCGTCGGCGCGACCACCGATCTGGTGATCGACGGGGTCGTCGGCATCTCCGGCTCGGGCCCCCTGCGGCCGGACGCGGCCGACGTGTTTGCAGCCGTCGACGATGCCCGTATTCCGGTGGTGGCCGTCGACATACCCAGCGGCATCGACGGCGCGACCGGCGCGATCAGCGGCCCGGCCGTGCACGCCGCGCTGACCGTCACGTTCGGCGGCCTCAAGCCGGCCCACGCGCTGGGCGACTGCGGGCGAGTGCAACTGATCGACATCGGCCTCGACCTGCCCGACACCAACGTCGTCGGCTTCGACGCGGCCGACGTGGCGGACCGCTGGCCGGTACCGGGGCCGCACGACGACAAGTACACCCAGGGCGTCACCGGTGTGATGGCCGGCTCGTCGACCTACCCGGGCGCCGCGGTGTTGTGCACCGGCGCTGCCGTCGCGGCGACGTCGGGGATGGTCCGCTACTCCGGCAGTGCGCACGGCGAGGTGCTCACTCATTGGCCCGAGGTGGTCGCGTCGCCCACCCCGGCCGCTGCCGGGCGGGTGCAGGCCTGGGTCGTCGGACCGGGGCTGGGCACCGACGTAACCGGAGCTGCCGCACTGTGGTTCGCGATGGAGGCCGACCTGCCGGTGCTGGTCGACGCCGACGGGCTGACGATCCTGGCCGCCCACCCCGACATGCTGGCCTCCCGGCGCGCGCCGACCGTGCTGACCCCGCACGCCGGTGAGTTCGCCCGGCTGGCCGGCGCCCCGCCCGGCGACGACCGCATCGGCGCCACCCGCAAACTCGCCGACGCGCTGGGCGCGACCGTGCTGTTGAAGGGCAACGTCACCGTCGTCGCCGATCCGGGCGGCCCGGTCTACCTCAACCCGGCCGGACAGTCCTGGGCAGCCACCGCCGGGTCCGGGGATGTGCTGTCCGGGATGATCGGCGCGCTGCTGGCCGCGGGCCTGCCTCCCGTCCAGGCCGCGGCGGCCGCCGCGTTCGTGCATGCCCGCGCGGCGGCGTTGTCCGCTGCCGACCCGGGGCCCGGTGATGCGCCGACCTCGGCGTCACGCATCCTCGGCCACATCCGTACCGCCGTAGCAAGCCTGTAGCCGTCAACCGAAAGGATCTTCTCGTGAGCCGTCCATCCGTGCCCGCCCATGTGATCGCGCCCGCCTACACCGGGCGCATGTTCACCACCCCGGTCCCGGCGTTGCGATTGCCCGAGGAGTCGATGGACCCCGACGCCGCCTACCGCTTCATTCATGACGAGCTGATGCTCGACGGCAGCTCGCGGCTGAACCTGGCGACGTTCGTGACCACCTGGATGGATCCTCAGGCGGACCGGCTGATGGCCGAGACGTTCGACAAGAACATGATCGACAAGGACGAATACCCGTTGACCGCAGCGATCGAGCAACGCTGCGTCTGCATGGTGGCCGACCTGTTCCACGCCGACGGTCTGCGCGATGACGACCCGTCCAGCGCCATCGGGGTGTCGACGATCGGTTCCAGCGAAGCGGTGATGTTGGGCGGGCTGGCCCTGAAATGGCGCTGGCGCGCGAAGGTCGGCAAAGATTGGCCGAAGCGCACCCCCAACCTGGTGATGGGCTCCAACGTCCAGGTGGTGTGGGAGAAGTTCTGCCGCTACTTCGACGTCGAACCGCGCTACCTGCCAATGGAGGAGGGGCGTTACGTCATCACTCCCGAACAGGTCATCGACGCCGTCGACGAGAACACCATCGGGGTGGTCGGGATCCTGGGCACCACCTACACCGGCGAACTCGAGCCGATCGCCGAGATCTGCGCGGCCCTCGACAAGCTGGCCACGGACGGCGGGGTGGACGTCCCGGTGCACGTCGACGCCGCCAGCGGCGGCTTCGTGGTGCCGTTCCTGCACCCCGAAGTCAAATGGGACTTCCGGCTGCCCCGGGTGGTGTCGATCAACGTCAGCGGGCACAAATACGGGCTGACCTACCCTGGCATCGGGTTCGTGGTGTGGCGCAGCAAGGAGTACCTGCCCGAGGAACTGGTCTTCCACGTCAACTACCTCGGTGGCGACATGCCGACCTTTACCTTGAACTTCTCCCGCGCCGGAAATCAGGTGATCGGTCAGTACTACAACTTCCTGCGACTGGGCCGCGAGGGCTACACCCAGGTCATGCAGGCTCTGTCGTCGACCGCACGCTGGCTGGGACAACAGTTGCACGAGGCCGACCACTGTGAGGTGATCTCGGACGGTTCGGCGATCCCCGTCGTCGCCTTCCGGCTGGCCCGCGGCCTGGGCTACACCGAGTTCGACGTGTCCCACGAGCTGCGGGGCTTCGGTTGGCAGGTGCCGGCCTACACCATGCCGGACAACGCCACCGACATCTCGGTGCTGCGGATCGTGGTCCGCGAAGGACTCTCCGCCGACCTGGCCCGCGCGCTGCACGACGACGCTCGTACGGCACTGGCCTCCCTGGACAAGATCAAGCCGGGCGGGCACTACCGGGCCGAGCACTTCGCCCACTGACGCTCTTGGGGCCGAGCGTCGACTCGTTGGGCCAGTCCCGCCGGAAACCCGCAACAAGTCGACGCTCGCGGGCGCTTTGCGACCTTCTGGGACAATGGCGACCGTGGCCGTAACGCCGATTTCCCTGACGCCGGGCGTCCTCGCTGAGGCCGTCGTGGATCTGGGTGCCATCCAGCACAACGTGCGGGTGCTGCGCGAGCACGCCGGACGCGCGCAGGTGATGGCTGTCGTCAAGGCCGACGGCTACGGCCACGGTGCTGTCGAGGTTGCCAAGGCTGCGCTGGCCGCGGGTGCTGCCGAGTTGGGTGTGGCCACCGTGGACGAGGCGCTGACGCTACGGGCCGCGGGCCTCAACGCGCCCTTGTTGGCGTGGCTGCATCCGCCCGGGATCGACTTCGGTCCGGCGCTGCTGGCCGACGTGCAGATCGCGGTGTCGTCGCTGCGACAGCTCGACGAGTTGCTGGACGCGGTCCGGCGCACCGGGCGTACGGCTGCGGTGACGCTGAAGGTGGACACCGGCCTGAACCGCAACGGCGTCCCGCTCGCGCAGTATCCGACGATGCTGACGGCGCTGGGCCGCGCGATCGCCGAGGACGCCATCCGGGTGCGTGGCCTGATGTCGCACATGGTGTACGCCGACCAGCCCAACAATCCGATCAATGATCTTCAAGCGCAACGGTTTACCGACATCTTGGCGCTGACCCGCGATCACAACGTGCCGTTCGAGGTGGCGCACCTGTCGAACTCGTCGGCCACCATGACGCGCCCGGAACTGGCCTTCGACATGGTCCGGCCCGGGATCGCGCTCTACGGCCTCAGCCCGGTGCCCACTCTCGGTGACATGGGCCTGATGCCGGCAATGACGGTGAAATGCACTGTTGCGCTGGTGAAGTCGATCCAGGCCGGTGAGGGTGTGTCGTATGGGCACACCTGGATCGCCGAGCAGGACACCACGGTGGCCCTGATGCCGATCGGCTACGCGGACGGTGTCTTCCGGTCGCTGGGTGGCCGCCTGGAAGTTCAGATCAACGGTCGGCGACGCCCCGGTGTGGGCCGGGTCTGCATGGACCAGTTCCTGGTCGACCTCGGCCCCGGAGCAGTCGATGTCGCCGACGGCGACGAGGCGATCCTGTTCGGGCCGGGCACTGGGGGCGAGTCGACTGCCCAGGAGTGGGCCGACCTGCTGGACACCATCCACTACGAGGTGGTGACCAGTCCGCGCGGACGCATCATCCGAACCTATCGCGAGGCTGAGAAGCATTGAGCGACGACCATTTTGACGTCTTTCATGTCGGCAGGCGGGGGCGTGGACGATGGCTGGCCGGTGCCGCCGGAGTCGGTGCGCTAGGCACCATCGCCGGGGCGACCGTGGCCCGCTCAATGCTCAACCGACGCGCTGTCGTCGACGACCCGTTCAAGTACGAAGATTTCGAGACGCTCGATGGCGATCGCAGCTATCTGGTGACCATGCCCGACGGCGTCCATCTCGCGGTCCGCGAAGTCGGGCCCACCGACGCGGCGTTGACCGTCGTGTTCGCCCACGGTTTCTGTCTTCGGATGGGCTCCTTCCACTTTCAGCGGATGCGGCTGTCCGAGGAGTGGGGTTCCGAGGTCCGGATGATCTTCTACGACCAGCGTGGCCACGGCCGGTCCGGCGAAGCGCCTCCGGAGACCTATACGCTCACCCAGCTGGGCAAGGACCTGGAGACCGTGCTGCAGGTGATCGCGCCGCGCGGGTCGATCGTGTTGGTCGGCCATTCGATGGGCGGGATGACGGTGCTCGCGCACGCCCGGCAGTTCCCGCAGCACTACGGCGGCCGGATCAGCGGGGCGGCATTGATCTCGTCGGCGGCCGAAGGCGTCGCCGAGTCGCCGCTGGGCGAAATTTTGAACAACCCTGCGCTGGAAGCTGTTCTGCGGGCGGTGCGGTCGGCGCCTAAGCTGGTGCAACGGGGCCGCACCGCCGCGCGTTCGCTGATCGGGCCGATTCTGCGGGCCGCGTCGTACTCCGATATGCGCGTCAGCCCCACCATCGTGGCGTTCTCCGAGAAGATGATGCTCGACACCCCGGTGCCGACCATGGTGGAGTTTTTGCACGCCCTGCAGGTGCACGACGAGACGGCGGCCCTGCCGACGCTGGCCAAGATTCCGACGCTGATCGTCTGCGGCGACCGCGATCTGGTCACACCGGCGAAGTACTCGAGGAAGATGGCGGAGGTGTTGCCGGAATCCGAGTTGGTGATCGTTGCTCGCGCAGGACATTTGGTCCTGCTGGACAAGCCGGATTCGGTCAACGACGGGTTGGTGCGGCTGGTCAAGCACGCGAGTCCGGGAAGATTCGCAATCTTGAGCCAGCGTCTGCGCGATCGGGTGCTGCGCCGTGACTGACGGCAGCTTCAACGTCGGTGGCGACCCGCCGCGCCCGGCTTCGCCGCGCTCGCGATCGCCACAAGGCATCGCGACGCTGCCGAATGTCGAAGACACGGTCGCGCTGGGCTCGCAGCTGGGCGGCCAATTGCGGGCCGGTGACGTCGTCGTGCTGTCCGGCCCGCTTGGTGCCGGAAAAACAGTGCTGGCCAAGGGAATTGCCGCGGCGATGGACGTGGACGGGCCGGTGACCTCGCCAACGTTTGTGTTGGCGCGCGTGCATCCGGCACGGCGGAGCGGCGGCCCGGCGCTGATCCATGTCGACGTCTACCGCCTACTCGACCACACCGGCGCCGACCTACTCGACGAGCTGGAGAGTCTGGACCTCGACACTGAACTCGACGATGCCGTCGTCGTGGTGGAGT
The DNA here is from genome assembly GCF_965277065.1 of Mycobacterium sp. Taxonomy (GTDB): domain Bacteria; phylum Actinomycetota; class Actinomycetes; order Mycobacteriales; family Mycobacteriaceae; genus Mycobacterium. The sequence goes on along the minus strand of NZ_CBDIBT010000019.1, from coordinate 719,003 downwards.
GGGGCGAAGGCCTCGCCGAGCGGTTGTCGGACCGCCATCTCGACGTCCGGCTCGAGCGAATCAGTAACTCCGACACCCGGACTGCAACGTGGCGATGGAACTGCCCATGAAGCTGGTGTTGGCCATCGACACGTCGACCCCCGCGGTGACCGCCGGAGTGGTCGCCGATGGAGGGCTGCTGGCCGAGCAGGTCAGCATCGACGCCCGTGCACATGCCGAGCGGATCACCCCGAATGTGTTGGTCGCGTTGGCCGATGCCGGTCGGTCGATGGCCGAGCTGGAAGCGGTGGTGGTCGGCTGCGGCCCAGGCCCGTTCACCGGGCTGCGGGTCGGGATGGCGACCGCGTCGGCTTACGGTCACGCGCTGGGCATTCCGGTACACGGGGTCTGCAGCCTCGATGCCATCGGTGGGCAGACCAGCGGCGAGGTCCTGGTCGTCACCGACGCCCGTCGCCGCGAGATCTACTGGGCCCGCTACCGCGACGGCGTGCGGATCGAGGGGCCGGCGGTCAGCGCACCGGCCGACGTCGACCCCGGGCGGGCGCGGTCGGTCGCCGGCTCGCCGGACCACGCGGCGCTGTTCGGGCTGCCATGCGTGGAACCGCTGTATCCCAATTCGGTGGGCCTCGTTGCCGCGGTGGCCGATTGGTCGCAGCCGCCGGCCGCGCTGGTGCCGTTGTACCTGCGGCGACCGGATGCCAAGACGCTGGCCGAGCGGGCCGCCCAATGACCCTGACCATCGACGGGCTGACCGAATCCGACGCCGCCCGCTGCGCCGAACTGGAAGCTCTGCTGTTTCCCGGCGACGACCCATGGCCCACCATCGCCTTCATCCGCGAGCTTGCCGCCGGCCACAACCACTACGTGGCGGCCCGCGAGGGCGACACGCTGATCGGCTACGGCGGGATCTCGCGGTTGGGTCGCACGCCGCCGTTCGAATACGAAATCCACACCATCGGCGTCGACCCCGCATTTCAGGGCCGCGGCATCGGCCGGCGAATGCTCGACGAGTTGCTCAACATCGCCGGAGATTCCGTCGTGCATCTGGAGGTGCGCACCGACAACGCGACAGCGATCGCGTTGTACCGCAGCGTGGGTTTCGCCGAGGTGGGCCTGCGCAAACGGTATTACCGGATCAGCGGAGCCGACGCGTATACGATGCGGCGGGAGGCCCCGTGACCACGATCTTGGCAATCGAAACATCCTGTGACGAAACAGGTGTCGGTATTGCACGGCTCAACGATGACGGAACCGTGACGCTGTTGGCCGACGAGGTGGCCTCCAGCGTCGACGAGCACATCCGGTACGGCGGCGTGGTGCCCGAGGTCGCTTCGCGGGCACACCTGGAGGCGCTCGGGCCGGCGATGCGCCGCTCTCTGGCCAGCGCCGGCCTGCAGAAGCCCGACGTCGTCGCGGCCACCATCGGGCCCGGCCTGGCCGGCGCGCTGTTGGTGGGAGTGTCTGCGGCCAAAGCCTATTCGGCGGCATGGGACGTACCGTTCTATGCGGTCAACCATTTGGGCGGCCACCTGGCGGCCGACGTCTACGAGCACGGCCGGCTACCCGAAAGCGTGGCGCTGCTGGTGTCCGGAGGCCACACCCACCTGCTGCACGTGCGCTCGCTCGGACAGCCGATCGTCGAACTGGGCAGCACCGTCGACGACGCCGCGGGTGAGGCCTACGACAAGGTGGCCCGGTTGCTGGGCCTGGGCTACCCGGGCGGCAAGCTGCTCGACGACCTGGCGCGGACCGGCGACCGGCAGGCGATCGTCTTCCCCCGCGGCATGACCGGCCCGCGCGACGAGCCGTACTCCTTCAGCTTCTCCGGCCTCAAGACCGCGGTCGCGCGCTACGTCGAAAGCCACCCGGACGCTTCGACCGCCGATGTCGCCGCCGGATTCCAGGAGTCGGTGGCCGATGTCCTGACCATGAAAGCGGTCCGCGCGGCCACCGAGTTGGGGGTGTCCACGCTGCTGGTTGCGGGCGGTGTGGCGGCCAATTCGCGGCTGCGGGAGCTGGCCGGGCAGCGCTGCGAGGCGGCCGGCCTGGCGTTGCGCATCCCGCGGTTGCGGCTGTGCACCGACAACGGGGCAATGATCGCCGCCTTCGTCGCGCACCTGGTGGCTGCCGGTGCGTCGCCGTCCCCGCTGGATGTGGCCAGTGACCCCGGCCTGCCGGTGGTCACAGGCCAAGTCGCTTAAAGCACGGCCCACCCTTGAGTGCTAGCACTCGCATGTATAGAGTGCTAGGTGGCAATCGACCAAGCCCGGCGTCGGCTCCCGCGACGACGACGCTCAGGCGCGGACGAAAGCCGAACACCTAGGTAAATCGGGGCAGCCGCTCCGGACCTGCTACCAACTAAAGTGGAGGGCTCCAATCGTGGCGAGCGTGAACATCAAGCCACTCGAGGACAAGATCCTCGTACAGGCCAACGAGGCCGAGACCACGACCGCATCCGGTCTGGTCATTCCCGACACCGCTAAGGAAAAGCCCCAAGAGGGCAAAGTCGTCGCCGTCGGCCCCGGCCGGTGGGATGAGGACGGCTCGAAGCGGATTCCCCTGGACGTGTCCGAAGGCGACACCGTCATCTACAGCAAGTACGGCGGCACCGAGATCAAGTACGGCGGCGAGGAGTACCTGATCCTCTCGGCCCGTGACGTGCTGGCTGTCGTCAACAAGTAAGCACTCGTGTTCCGCCCCGGAGCTTCCCGTTTCGACGGGTGAGTTCCGGGGCGGCACTCGTTTGAGTCGTAAGAGGCAGGAATATACGTGAGCAAGCAGATTGAGTTCAACGAGACCGCTCGCCGGGCAATGGAAGCCGGCGTGGACAAGCTCGCCGGCGCCGTCCGCGTGACGCTAGGCCCGCGTGGCCGGAATGTGGTGCTGGCCAAGGCCTTTGGCGGGCCGTCCATCACCAACGACGGCGTCACCGTCGCCCGTGAGATCGACCTGGAAGACCCCTTCGAGAACCTGGGCGCCCAGCTGGTCAAGTCGGTGGCCACCAAGACCAACGACATCGCCGGCGACGGCACCACCACCGCAACCGTCCTGGCGCAGGCCATCATCAAGCACGGTTTGCGTAATGTGGCGGCCGGCGCCAACCCGATCGCATTGGGGCAGGGCATCAGCAAGGCCGCGGACACGGTGTCGGCGGCGCTGCTGGCATCAGCCACCCCGGTATCCGGCCAGACCGGCATCGCGCAGGTCGCCACCGTGTCCTCGCGTGACGAGGAGATCGGTGCGCTGGTCGGCGAGGCGATGTCGAAGGTCGGTCACGACGGCGTGGTCAGCGTCGAGGAGTCCTCGACCCTGAACACCGAGCTGGAATTCACCGAGGGCGTCGGCTTCGACAAGGGCTTCCTGTCGGCTTACTTCGTCACCGACTTCGACGCCCAGCAGGCTGTGTTGGAAGACGTCCTGATTCTGTTGCACCGCGACAAGATCAGCTCGCTGCCAGACCTCCTGCCGCTGCTGGAGAAGGTCGCCGAGGCCGGTAAGCCGCTGCTGGTGATCGCCGAAGACGTCGAAGGCGAGCCGCTGTCGACGCTGGTGGTCAACGCGATCCGCAAGACGTTGAAGGCCGTCGCGGTCAAGGCGCCGTTCTTCGGCGACCGCCGCAAGGCATTCCTCGAGGACCTCGCCATCGTCACCGGCGGCCAGGTGGTCAACCCCGACGTTGGGCTCTCGTTGCGCGAGGTCGGCCTCGACGTGCTCGGTTCGGCTCGTCGCGTGGTGGTCAGCAAGGACGACACCGTGATCGTCGAGGGTGGCGGCGGCGCCGATGCCATCGACGGCCGGGCCCAGCAGCTGCGTGCCGAGATCGAGTCGACCGACTCTGACTGGGATCGCGAAAAGCTGCAGGAACGGTTGGCCAAGTTGTCCGGTGGCGTTGCGGTGATCAAAGTCGGTGCCGCGACCGAGACGGCGCTCAAGAAGCGTAAAGAAAGTGTCGAGGACGCGGTCGCCGCGGCCAAAGCCGCGGTGGAAGAAGGCATCGTCGCCGGCGGCGGGTCCGCACTGGTGCACGCCCGTAAGGCGCTCACCGAGTTGCAGGCATCCCTGTCGGGGGACGAGGCCGGCGGCGTCGAGGTGTTCTCCCGGGCGCTGAGCGCTCCGCTGTTCTGGATCGCGACCAATGCCGGTCTCGACGGAGCGGTCGCGGTCAGCAGGGTCAGCGAGCTGGCGGCCGGCCATGGGCTGAACGCGGCGACGCTGGAATACGGCGACCTGGGCGCCGACGGTGTCATCGACCCGGTCAAGGTCACCCGGTCGGCGGTGCTCAACGCGGCATCGGTGGCACGCATGGTGCTGAGCACCGAAACGGCCATCGTAGACAAGCCGGCCAACGAGGACGAGCACGGTCATCACCACGGCCACGCTCACTAACAGCGGGTAGGGAAGGGGCACGCAGCACATTGGCGTGCCCCTTCATCCATTACGGCGCATGATCTTTCGGTCGCCGGGCCGTTAGTCAACACCGCCGCAAGACCATCACGTTGTCAGTGAGGACCGCCTGCTGCCCCTCCGGTCCGACCGCGTCGCGCTCGACCGCGCCGACCCTGATCCGATCCCATTGAGACTCATCGAGATTCAACGACGACACCACTTCGTCCGCGGTCGGGAACTCATGGCGACGGTGATCCAGCTTCGACGCCCACGGCGGTGCAGCGCCATGATCCACCACTAACAGCGTGCCGCTCGCGGCGACGGCCTCGGCCGCCCGTCGCAACAGCCGCGTGCGATCCAGCGGGACTGCCGAATGCAAAAACTGCGCCGACACCAGGTCGAACGCGCCAGCCGGAAAACTCTCCGTCAGGTCGTGGCGCTGAAAGTCGATGCGATCGGCCAGATTGCGGGCCGCTGCATCGGCCGACGCCCGGCCCAGGGCGGTCTCCGAGACGTCCACCCCCGTCACGCGCCAGCCGTGCTCGGCGAGCCACATCGCGTCGGCGCCCTCACCGCACCCGAGGTCGAGCGCACGCCCCGGCATCATCGGCTCCACCAGCTCGGCCAGCATGACGTTCACCCGGCCACTCCACACCCGATCGCGTTCGCCGTAGTGCTCTTCCCAGCTTTGTTGTGCCTCAGACATTGCCATGACGTCACCTTGCCCGCGGCGAACGCATCGTGGCAAGGTTTCTTGCCATGGAGGCAAAAGACAGCGTCGATGTGCTGGTACGGCGTCGGCTGCGCGAGCTTCGCGTGCAACGCGGGCTGACGCTCGAGGACGTCGCGCAAGCAGCGCGGATCGATGTCTCCACGCTGAGCCGTCTGGAGTCGGGGAAACGCCGACTCGCGCTGGATCATCTGCCGCGACTGGCCGCGGCGCTGTCTGTCAGCACCGACGAGTTGGTCCGCGAACCAACGGCCGAAGACCCGCGCGTGCGCGGGAGCTCGCAGACCCGCCACGGCATCACGTACTGGCCACTCACTCGGCAGGGCCCCGCCGGCGGGCTGCATGCGTTCAAGATCCGGGTCAGTTCCCGCCGTCGCAAGCTGCCCGCCGAGCTACCGGTGCATGAAGGTCAGGAATGGATCTATGTGCTGTCAGGCCGGTTGCGACTGGTCCTCGGTAAGCGCGATTTCACCATCAATCCCGGTGAAGCCGTGGAGTTCTCGACATGGACGCCGCACTGGTTCGGCGTCGTCGACGGTCCGGTGGAGGCGATCATGATGTTCGGTCCACACGGCGAACGGCTACATCTGCACAGCTGATTCCGAGGAAGGCTACTGCGCGTCGCCAAATGCGGCGTTATGCACCATCTTGGTGTCATTTGCTACCATAATGGTATGGCAATGACATTGCGTCTTCCAGCTGAGTTGGACGCCGAACTGCGCGTGGCCGCCGAAGAAGATCACCGCAGTATGCATCAGGCGGTCGTGCACGCCGTCGAGATTTATCTTGCCCAGCGCGAGACCGCAGAGATCAAGGCCGAGCCCGAGGCGCTGCGGGCCCTCGCCGAGGCGAGAGAGGCGGTGCGTTCAGGCGATGTCGTGTACGGCACCGATGCGGCGCGGGCGCTGTTGAAGCGCCACCACGCATCGTGACGGAGGCCTACCAACTTGGAACAGCACCTCCAGCGCGCAGGGCCATCGCGGATCGACTGCCCCGCGACGTCGCCACCGCAGCAGTCGAGTTCATCACCGGCCCTTTGCTCGCCAACCCGTACCGCGTAGGCGAACCGCTGGGCGAGGAACTCGAAGGCATCCGCAGCGCACGCCTGGCGCGCCACTGGCGAGTGCTGTACGAGATCGACGATGTCCAACACACGGTCATCGTCCTCGACATCCGCCACCGGGCCAGTGCATATCGACTCCACTGAGGCCACGCGCCAACAAGTTTCGCAGCTAGCGCACCGAAAAATCTGGACAACGCCGATCGCCACCGAAGAAGTCGACGACACCGGCAAGCCGGCACCAACTGCCTCCTACGATTCGGGAACCAAATATCTGGTCACAACATCGATCGCCGCTGTCATCCACCCAGATTCTTGTTGACGCCGATCAAGCCGGGCCGCTACCCTGGAACAGATATTTGGTCAGAGTAGATGGCGGAGGTAGCGGGTGGCGGACGGCACTGATGCCGACCGGTTGCAGCATTTCGGCATGTTTGCCACCGCCTTCGCCGGACGACTCGTGACAGTCGATGGAGGGCCGCCCGGCGATTCGCCGTGGACGGATGGCCAGACCGTCTTCATCGACACCTCGGCGCCCTTCCGGGTGAACCTGGAGGCCATCGCCGTACAAGCGTCGATGATCGCCGCGGGCAGCCTCGACCCTGAGTTTATCTGTCCACTGGCCCGCCGTTCGCGTTGGGCCAAGCGATATTTGACGATCGAAGGGCATCGCGCACTGGCCGCCAATGCTGACGTGTTGCCCCGGGTGCTGGCATCGCTCGGTGACGCGGACATCGCCCGTCGCAGCAACTCGCCGGCGGAATCGCTGAGCCTGGCGTCCGGAAAACAAGCGGTCGACGACCCGCCGCCGGAATTCGGCGTCATCCGCGCCACCAAGGTGCTGGCGGTAAGCGCACGTGCGGCGAAACAAACCGAGCAGGAGACGCCCGCGCATATTCCGCGCGGCACCCAGCGTCAGGAATTGGACGAGCTCGACGACGGCGAGGTCGACGACACCGACGCCCCGGACCTGTTCACCAGCCCGGTGGGCGGCGGCGGATCCATCGGCAAATGGCTGAAGAAGATGCTGTCGTCGGCACGGAAGACCGAAAGCGGAGGAGGACCGCCCGGTGCGGACAACCCGACGCATCGCACCAATTCCGGGAAGCGCGGCGCCTATGCGGTGTCGTCGCTGGCGACCGCGGCGAGCGAGGATGTCATCGACCACGCAGCCGATCTGAGCGCCCGCGGTGTGACGTATCCCGAGTGGGATGTCAACCGCAGGAGCTACCGGGCTGATTGGTGCACCGTAGTCGAAATCGATTCGGCGGCAAAGGCATCGGCGAGTCCGACGATCGACGGGGCCATCGGTCTGCGACGCCCGTTGGCCCGGCTCGGAATGGGCTTGCACCGCCGGCACCGACAGACACAAGGCGACGACATCGACATCGACGCCGTGGTCGAAGCGCGTGTCGACGCGATCGCCGGATCGGTGCCCGACGAGGCGGTGTATCTCGATAGCCTGCGCCGGCGACGCGACTTGTCGGTGCTATTGCTGCTGGACATCTCGGGTTCGACGGCAGAGGCCGGCACGATGGGGCGGACTGTGCACCAGCAGCAGCGCACCGTGGTCGCCAACCTGATGGTCGCTCTGCACGACCTGGGTGATCGGGTGGCGCTGTATGCGTACTTCTCGCAGGGCCGTTCCGCGGTGAGCATGGTGCCGGTCAAGAGATTCGACGATCACCTCGACAGCATTGTGCTCAGACAATTGAACAGTTTGGAGCCCGGCGCCTACTCTCGGCTCGGCGCGGCGATCCGGCACGGCTCGGCGGTGTTGGAGGCGCGGGGCGGAACGTCGCGCCGACTCCTGGTGGTGCTGTCCGACGGACTGGCCTACGACCACGGTTACGAGCGCGCCTATGGCGCGGCGGATTCACGCCGCGCACTCACCGAGGCGCGCCGCCGCGGTACCGGCTGCGTCTGCCTGACGGTAGGGGCAGGGACCGACGTCGCTTCGCTGCGCCGGGTATTCGGAAGTACTGCACACGCCGGCATTGCCCGCCCAGACGAACTCACGAGAGTCGTTGGGCCGCTTTTCCGTTCGGCGATTCGCTCATCCGAGGTGAAGCGGCGCGTGTCATGACGACCGGTCGCTCCGTCAGCGTTGTTGAAACTAACATCTGTTCCGTTTACGCTCCATGGACCGCAACGCAGCGGCTGGCGGAAGGGTAGTAATGGCCAACGAGCCCGCGCTCGCGCACCCGAACGGGGCATCGCCGACTGCCGGCAAGATGCGGCCCTTCTATACGGCAATCGGCAACGAAGAAACCGTCTTCAAGGCTGCCTACCACCAAGGGTTGTCGATCCTGCTGAAGGGCCCGACCGGCTGCGGCAAAACCCGCTTCGTCGAGGCGATGGCCCATGACCTGGGCCGACCGCTGATCACCGTGGCCTGCCACGACGACCTGACCACTGCCGACCTGGTCGGCCGGTATCTGCTGCGTGGCGGCGAGACGGAGTGGGTCGACGGCCCGCTGACTTGTGCCGTGCGCGAGGGCGCGATCTGTTACCTCGACGAGGTGGTGGAGGCCCGTCAGGACACCACAGTCGTACTGCATCCACTCGCGGACTACCGGCGCCAGCTACCGATCGAGCGACTCGGTGTCACGCTGGACGCGGCGCCGGGATTCGGCCTCGTTGTCTCCTACAACCCCGGCTACCAGAGCGTGCTCAAGGACCTCAAGGACTCCACCCGGCAGCGGATGATCGCCATCGAATTCGGTTTTCCGGCAAGCGAAGTCGAAGAGGGCATCGTTGCGCATGAGTCCGGTGTGGACGCCGCGACGGCGGCCGAGCTGGTCCGGTTCGGCCAGGCCATCCGCCGTCTCGAATCCGGGGGACTGCGCGAGGTGGCATCGACCCGGGTGCTCATCGCGGCCGGCCGGCTGGTTGCCGAGGGCCTCTCGATGTACGCGGCGGCCGAAGCGGCCATCGCCGGCCCTCTCACCGACGACGTCGCGGTGACCCGCAGCCTCAAAGAAATGATCAACGTCTACCTGAGCGAGCCTGCCCGATCGGGTGATTGACGCGGATCAGCAGCGCCGCTAGGGTCTGAACAAATATTAGGTTTGCCAAAGCCGGGCGGCTGAACGCGGTGAGCGCGTCCAAGTGGAGGTCCCATGTCCTACGAAAGCACTGCTGAGCCGATCAAGATCGGCTATCTGATGGACTTCAAGCTCCCGCCGGGGTTCCCCGAGGAGCTTTTCGCCTCCTTCACTCAGACTTTCGACCTGATATTCGAGGAAGCGGTCCAGCAGGGTCTGATGGACCGTCCCGTACAGATGATCTATCGCGAGGTGGAGGGTCTGCCCAAGGGTTCGGTCAAAGCGGTCATCGACGCGTACGGCGAACTGGTCGACGAGGGCTGCCTCGTGGTCTTCGGCCCCAACATCACCGACAACTGCGTGCCGTTGCGCGAAGCCATCGAGGAACGGTTCAAGGTGCCGGCCATCAGCGTGACCGGCACCGACGACTGGCTGGGCGAGTGGACGTTCGCTTTCCCGCAGGGATCGATGACCGACGAGCCGATCTTCATCGCGGACCTCATCGCCAAACGAGGACTCACCGAGATCGGTGTTCTGGTCGAGCAAAGCCTCATTGGCGAGAGCTATCTGAAGAACTTGCGAAGTGCGTGTCGCCGCAAGGGCATTCGGATCGTGGCGGAAATTGCAATCGCCCAAACGGCTCAGGACATCAACGCCGCGGTGCAGACGCTGCACGAGGCGAAGTCCGAGGCGATCGTGCATCTGGGATTCGGATTCGGAATCGTGTTCATCAACCCCGCGCTGGAGGCTATCGGCTGGGACCCGCCGCGCTTCACCACCACCGCATGGCAGAACGCCTGGGTCAACCCGATCATGTGGAACGCGTTCATGGGGTGGACCGGGGTCGATCAGTACGACGAGGCGAATCAGATCGGGCAGGACTTCCTCGACAGCTACGCGAAGAAGTTCAACGGCAGCCGCCCCGAATTCTGCGTCACCGTGGTGAATCGCGACGTTGCCGCCACACTCGTGCGGGCATTCACCGACGCCCATCCGCTCAGCCCGCGCGGTGTCAAGGAGGCGCTGGAGCGGGTGAAAATGCTGCCCGCCGCGTCCGGCGCCCCCGGCACCCGCGTGTCTTTCGGCAAGTGGACGCGTCGCGCCTGGATGGGCGCGGGCTACCTGGTGGCTCGCACGCTCGACGCCGACGGCGTCAACTCCCACCTCGTCGACCGCTTCGGGGAAGAAGGGTGAGGAAGAAATGAGCACCGAGCAATCCACACCGCTTGCGGCGGGTACACAACCAGCTGCGCCGCAACGGAAATGGGGGGGCTGGATCGCCGGGGCCGCGCTGGCCGCCTTCGCGCTGTTCTTCATCGCGAACCGCCGTTGGGTGCTCGACCCGCGCGTCGCGACCCCAAACGTGCACGGCCGTCCGCGCCCGGTGAAGTTCATCTTCGGCCTGGACTACATCGGCTTCCTCGACGTAGCCACATGCGTCGCGCTGATCACCCTGCTGATCGTGTTCACCTTGGGCTGGCGGCGTAACCCGGGCAGCCCGGTGATGCTGATGTTCCTGTGCACCACGTTGATCGTGTGGCAGGACCCGGTCATGAACTGGTCGCCATTCGCCGTCTACAACCCCGACCTGATCCACTGGCCGGAGTCCTGGCCGTTGGTGTCGCTGTCGCCGACGGTCGAACCGTTCGTGGTCTTCGGCTACGCGATGTTCTATTTCGGCCCCTACTTCCCGGCGGTCTGGATCCTGCGCAAGCTGCAGGCTAAATACGGGCCGATGAGTTACGTGGCGCGCCATCCTCTGGTCAGCTTGGGTCTGCTGGCTCTGGTGATCGGCTTCGTCTTCGACGCCTGGTTGGAGATCCAGCTGGTGCACACCGGCATGTACATTTACTCGCAGGTGATTCCGTGGGGCTCGGTATTCAGCGGCACCACATTCCAGTTCCCGCTGATCTGGGAATCGTTCTCGGTGTGCTTCGTGATGGTGCCGGCCGCGATTCTCTGCTACCGCGACGACACCGGTAAGTCCGTGGCGGAAAAGCTTGCCGCCAAAGCGAAGTTGTTCCCGACCCGACCGGTGCTGGGCACGTTCCTGGTGATGTTCGCCATCATCAACGTGTCCTACTTCGCCTACGGTGCCTGGTTCTGGGTCATCAAGGTCAGCCACGCCGCTACATCGGTAGCCTGTCCGTGGCCCTACCCGGAAGCCAAAGTGTATGACCCGCAGGGCTTTTACGAGAAAGCCGGAGCACAGGGGCCGTACTCGGTAGGTATCTGGTCGACGTGGGCCAGCGGAGAGCCGAATGGCCGGCCGCACGTCGACGCACCGCCACCCGGCCAGGGCGCCTGTGCGAGCAAGAATGGCTGAGCTGCGTAGCGTCGTCATCACCGGCGCGTCCCGCGGGCTCGGCTTCGCAACGGCGGCGCGCCTGTACCGCGAGGGGTGGCGCGTGGTCGCGGCCATGCGCACGCCCGAACAAGGCATGGCGGCGCTGCGCGACGAGACCGGGGCCGCTGCCGACGACGATCGGTTGATCGGCGTTCAACTCGACCTGATCGACCACGCATCGGTGACGGCTGCCGCCAAGACGATCGGCGAAGCCGTCGGCACACCGTTCGCGATCGTGCACAACGCCGGCGTCTCGGCCGCCGGAATGGTGGAAGAGACCGATATGGCGTTGTGGCAGCGGCTTTTCGCCACCAGCGTCCTCGGGCCGGTGGCGCTCACTCAAGCTCTGCTGCCGTCGATGCGGGCAGCGGGCGAAGGGCGCATCGTGCTGGTGTCCAGCGCGGCCGGGGTGCGCGGTCAACCGGCCACCGCCCCGTACTCCGCGGCCAAAGGGGCGCTGGAGCGCTGGGGTGAGTCGATGGCGGTCGAGATCGCGCCGTTCGGATTGGGCGTCACCGTGTTGGTGGCCGGCACCTACGACACTGAGATCATCACCGATGCGGGTACCACCGACGATCGCGATTTCGCCGGTCCGTACGCCCGGCAACACAGCACCATGAACAGTCGTGGGCGGGCCGCGATGAAACTCGCCCGTCCCCCGGAGAAGTTCACCGACGGAGTGGTCAAGGCACTCGCCGACACCGGATCGTTCAGGCGTCGCGGTGTGGGACCGGACGCGTCGATGTTGTTGATATCCAGCCGGATTCTTCCGGCCATCGGCATGCACCACATGTCGCGGATCGTGCTCGGCATACCCAGACAGGGATCGATGCGGGACGGCGCGTGGCCGTTGACTTGGGGCCAAAGGGCCCAAATGGCTTTGCTGTCGGCGACGAAAGTCATTCCGGCGCCAGTGATGCAACGCCTGGTGACGTTGGCGGCCAAGCGTCGCGAAGACACTGAGGAGTAGGTAGTAATGGAACAACTTTTCGACGACCTCGACGACTTCGGCGCGTTCGACGACGCGATCTCCGGGGATGTGCGCGATCCGTATACCCAGCTGGCGCGGCTGCGTCGCGAGGAGCCGGTGCAGCGACTCGACATCTCGGGAGCGCTGCCGCACGACGAGTCGCTACCGATGTTCATCGTGTACCGCCACGAAGACGTCCAGCAGATGCTGCGCGACAACGAGACGTTCTCTTCGGCGGCCGTCATCGCGGCGTTCGGTCCGGTGCTCGGTGCGGGCGTGATGCTCGGCATGGACGAACCGATCCACGGTCGGCTGCGCTCACTGGTGTCGAAGGCGTTCTCCCAGAAGGCTTTGGCGAAGTGGCAGGACGAGCTGGTCGGGCGGGTGGCGAACGGGTTGATCGACAACTTCGCGGCTAAGGGCAAGGCGGACCTGGTCAAGGAATTCACCTTCGACTACCCCAGCCAGATCATCGCCGGGCTGCTGGGCCTGCCGGAAAAGGACTACCCGCAGTTTCAGCGCTGGTCGATCTCGCTGCTGAGCTGGCTGATGAATCCCGAACGCGGGCTGGCGGCCTCGGCCGCGCTCTGCGAATACTTCGAGCCGATCCTGGAGGCCCGTCGAGCGGAGCCCAAGGACGATCTGATCAGCGCGCTCGGCGCCGCCGAGATCGACGGCGAGAAGCTCACCAACGAGGAGATCTTCTCGTTCCTTCGGCTGCTGCTGCCCGCCGGCGTCGAGACGACCTACCGGTCGCTGGGCAGCCTGCTCCTCGGTCTGTTGTCCGACCCGGAGCAGCTGGAAGCGATCCGCGCGGACCGCTCGCTGATTCCGCAGGCGATCGAGGAGGGTGTGCGGTGGGAGCCTCCGCTGCTGACCATCACCCGGGTAGCGACGCGCGACACCGAACTCGGCGGGGTCAAGATTCCGGCGGGCTGCACGGTGATGCCGATGCTGGGCGCGGCGAACCGGCAAGAGGACCGCTACTCCGATCCCGACACCTTCAACATTCACCGGCAGGCCAAGGCGAATCTGGGCTGGGGACACGGCGTCCACGTCTGCCTCGGCATGCACCTGGCTCGGCTGGAAATGCGCACCGCCATCAACCTGCTGCTCGACCGACTGCCCAGCCTGAGGCTCGACCCCGAGGCCGACGACCCGCACGTCCGCGGGCAGGTGTTCCGGTCGCCGACCTCGGTACCGGTGCTTTTCGATCCGCAGTAGATCGCCGATATCGCCTTTACATCGGCGGGGGCGGCCGTAAAGTCCTAACTGGGCGTCTGCTCAACTTTCCGCTCAGGAGGAACGACGCGATTGACCGGGCCGTTACGAGACATCAGGGAATTCTCCGGTGACGCCGACGCGTACCGGGTCGAGCTGCACCGGCGCTGGACGGGGCTGCTGAGCTATCGCTACATCGGGCGCAATCACTCGTCGATGAACCTCGGCGAGAGCGACGACACCGTCGTCATCCGTCGCGATATGCGTAACGAGGCGGGCGGAATCATGGTGGCGCCGTTGGCCATCGCCTCGCCCGAGGGCTGCCAGACCGACATGGTCGCCGTTCCCAACCCGGTGATCGCCTCGGTGCAGATCGTCGATCCCGGCTACGACGTGACGAGGGTGGAGATCGTCGACTCCGGCAACGTCCACCAGGGCCGGATGATGGGCTACGGGCGATGCAAGATCGTCGACGCCGACAACCCCGACCGGGTCATCGCTTTCAACGAAGGCCAAGGCGCGATCATCGGCATTCCACCCGAAGGCCTTGGCAAGATGGATGTTTCGGGAACCGAGCTGGTGATCGAGGACTCACCCGAGCTGCCGCCGCTGTGGCAGGCTTTCGGCGCGTGCAAGCGTGCCGACGGACGTTGGCAGCTGCCGGCCCTGAGCGAGGAGCTGGCATCGCCGGACGCCGCCCTGCACATCGGCCCGCAGCATGTGCTGCTGGAAACCGCGGCGATAGACCTGGCCGCCGACGCCGTCGGAACCCGCAAGCTGCAAGCGGTGAGCTGGCATGTGATGTTCATGTCGCGCGGCAAGGTCGGCCCGTTCCGGGTGGAGGGCACCGCGCACGTGGGCGGGTCTGGCAAGGTCGGGGTGCGCATGCTGCTGCACGACGAAGGCAACGCCGAGAAAGCCGTGACATCAGCGGCCGCGATCTTCGAGATCGTCGGCTAGTTCAGGGAGTGAATGGTGGCTAACGCCAGGGACGCTCGTCAGTGGGCGGGTAACTCGTTGCACGGCATCGGCGACTCGCTCTACACGCCGTTCAGCGGACGCGACGGCGACGACATCGACTGGGATGCCTACCGCACGCTGGTCCGGCACTGCGTCGGCGCGCTGCACCACCCGATGCTCTGGGTCACCAGCGGCGTCGCGGAATTCTGGTCGCTGACCATCGCAGAGCGAAAGAAGCTGCTGGAAGTCGCCATCGAGGAGGCTCGGAGGATCAACCCCGAGGTGGTGGTCCAGTCCTGCACCGCGGCGCTGTCCGCCAAAGACTGCCTGGAGTTGACGCAACACGCCCAGGACTCCGGCGCCGACATCGTCTACATCCAGACTCCAATGATGGAATTGCATGGCGGGGAAGGTGTTTTGAGCTTTTTCTCCTACATCGCCGACCGCACCGACATCGCGCTGGGAATGTTCAACTCACCCAGTTCGGGGTACGTCCTCTCTGCGCAGGAGGGCGCTCGGATCGTCGAGGAGATCCCCGCGGTGTGCGCCACCAAAGAAGGCTCGTTCCGTCCACATCAGAGCCGCATGCTGCACGAGCTTGCGCCGGATCTGGTTATCTGGGAATGCGATACGACGGTGTACCGAGCCGGTTGGCTGCGATCCGGAATCGTCGGCCCAGGCCAGCTCGGTACCACCGGCTACCTGTTCGATACGCCGAAGAAGCCTGCACTGTCGCAGTATTGGGATCTGGTGTGGAACGACAAGTTGGTCGAGGCAATGGATTTCGCGAAGGAGTCCGGGCTCGACCAGTTCGAGCTCGACATGCGCGGCTGGTTCACCCGTTACCCCGGGCGGCCCGACTACTTCACTCACTGGGGCGGCGCGTTCAAATACGCCGCGTCGGTGGTCGGGCTGCCGATTGGGTCCTACCCGGAATCCCGCCCGCCCCAAGCGAAGTTGCCCGAGCAGGCGCGCACCGATATCCGCGCGGCCTATCGCCGGTTCGGAATCATCGACAACTAACTGCTCGTCGACAAGATCGGAGAATTGCATGACTGACGCCAAACCACTGAGTGGCATCCGCGTATTAGAGGTTGCGGCATGGACATTCGTCCCCGCAGCCGGCGCGGTGCTGGCCGAGTGGGGCGCTGACGTGATCAAGGTCGAACCACGCGAAGGTGGCGATCCGCAGCGCGGGCTGGTCACGATGGGCCTCATTCCCGGCGGTCCTACCGCTGTCAACTACATGATCGAAATGCCCAACCGCGGAAAGAAATCCATCGGCATCGACCTGCTGACACCGGGCGGGCAGGAGGTCGTTCACGAACTCGCCAAGAGTAGCGACGTGTTCCTCACCAGCTATCTACCGAGTCGACGCGATCGTTTCGGCATCGGGCTCGAGCAGATCCGCGCCGTCAACCCCGACATCGTCTATGTCCGCGGATCCGGTTACGGCCCAGAGGGTCCCGACGCCGACCGGCCCGGCTATGACGGCGTGTCCTTCTGGTCGCGCGGTGGGATCGCCGATGCGCTGACCCGCGAGCTTCCCGAGCCGGTGATGCAGACCCCCGCATTCGGCGACCTGATGGGCGGGCTGACTATCGCCGGCGGGATCGCCGCCGCGCTCTACAAACGCAAGGCGACCGGTGAGACCTCGATCGTGGACGTCTCGCTGCTCGGCCTGGCGGCGTGGGCGATGACCCCGCAGGTGACCGCGGCGAACCTCTACGGCGGCGACCCGATTCCGACGTTCACCCACCGCGACATGCCCAACCCATTGGTGGGCAATTACAAGACCAAGGACGACCGCTTCATCACGCTGATGATGTTGCAGGGTGACAAGTTCTACCCCGAGTTCATGACGGTCATCGGCCGCACCGACCTGATCACCGACGAACGGTTCGCCGACGGTCATGCGCGCTTCACGAACCGCGGCGAGCTCATCGACATCATGGACGCCGAATTCGCCTCGAAGACCGTCGACCAATGGCGGGAGATCCTCAAGCCGCTGTCAGGCGCCTGGGCCGTGCTGCAGAAGACCAGCGAGCTGCATGAAGATCCCGCCGTCATCGCCAATGGATACATTCCCGAGGTCAAGGCGATGAACGGGAAGCCCTACATCCTGCCGACCAACCCGGTGCAATTCGACGGCCATCATGTGCAGCCGACCGGTGCGCCCGAGCACGGG
This sequence comes from Mycobacterium sp., assembly GCF_965277065.1. Classification (GTDB taxonomy): domain Bacteria; phylum Actinomycetota; class Actinomycetes; order Mycobacteriales; family Mycobacteriaceae; genus Mycobacterium. The sequence goes on along the minus strand of NZ_CBDIBT010000019.1, from coordinate 702,094 downwards.
CAGCACACTGAGGAAATCCTGCTCGACGCCGGGGTGGACTGGGACAAAATCGAGCAATACAAGCAGGACGGGTCGATCCTCTAAGCGCCGACCCGTCCTGAAAGTACGTTCAGGCGCTGCGGCGGATACCGCGTGATCGGCCGATGTCGCGCTTGAGTAGCAGTTCGCGTTCGGCTTCCGACAGGCCGCCCCAGATCCCGTACGGCTCGCCCACGTCGAGGGCGTGCGCACGGCACTGAGCCATCACCGGGCAGCTGCGGCACATCTCCTTGGCGCGACGCTCGCGCTGTAGCCGGGCCCGGCCACGTTCGCCGTCCGGGTGGAAGAACACCGACGAGTCCACGCCGCGGCAAAGGCCTTGTAATTGCCAGTCCCAAATGTCTGCGTTGGGACCTGGTAGTTGCTCCGGTTGCGGCATTGAAGTCCCTCTCTACACGCCCTTAATCAGGCCAGTTCGCGATCTAGTTGGTCGTCAACTGAATCGAGCGGGTCGTCGGTGACTACTCGTCGGAACTAAACGTAGGGGCGCTAGGGAATTGCCGTCAACAGGCTAAAGTCAGGCGAATGCCGAACTGCGGCTTGGGAATTTACGCTGCGTTCATAGAGGTGATGGCCTCGCAAGAGTCGAGGAGTGCATGTTGGCCGCTCGCAACCCGGAAATGTCGCAGTTCGCGGCCCAATCGGACGGCATGCACATCAAATTCGGTACTCGTTGGATTTAATACCGGTGTAACTCAGAAACCATGAAGTCTTAACGGATAACGGACCGTGATACATATCTCTTACGAGTTTTCCGGCGAATCAGACGTACTGGCTGCCGCATTCGGGGACGAGCCGGGCCGCTGGCCGCTGCCCGTACCGACCACACCGCATCAGCAGTGGTTGCGCGCGATCGCCGCCGCAGGACAGGGTCGCTACGGCAGCGCGTACGCCGACCTGGCGGCCCTCACTCGAGCCAGACCGTCGGGCCGGCTGGCGTCGCTTGCCCACAGCGCACGTGCTTCGTTTCTGCGCCAGCTGGGCTGGCACGGTCTGGCCCGCGGCTGGGACGGTCGCGCCTGGGCCCTGGCGGGCGATGACCCCGAGGCGGCCGGCGATGCGTTGACGGGACTCGCGGCCGACGCGCTCGGTGTCGGGCGGCTGGCCGCCGCGGCGACGCTGCTGGCGCGGGCGGAGCCGTTCGCGACGCGGGCTCCGCAGCGGCTGGCGGTGCGGCGGGCGTGGGTGGCTGCCGAGCTGGCGATGGTCAGCGCCGACGGCGCCGTGGCGGTGCGTCACGCCGAGGCCGCGGTGGAGTTGGCCGCGACCACCATGGACGGCGCGGCCCGGCATTGCGCGAAGAGTCAGGTGGTGCTGGCCGCGGCGCTGTGCAGCGCCGGTGCGCTCGGGCGGGCGCGAGACGTCGCCGAGGCGGCCTTGGAACTCACTGAAAGTCTGGGTCTGGTGCCGCTGCGCTGGGCGCTGGCCTGCCTGCTCGTCGACCTCGCTGACACGGACGAACGGACCGCCGACCTGCGTGGGGTCCGCGACGACTGCGCGGGCCGTGTCGAGCACTGGGGCGGAACCTGGCGACGGCCTTGAAATCTGCCGGTTCGCTATTGCTGCCACTCAGCGGCGAGCCGGGCTATTCCCGTGATCTGAAAGTGTCCGAGGTCGCCTCGTTGAGCGAAGCATCCGCGTATCCCCGGCAATAATCCCAGGTCACGTAGGCATCGGGCTCAGGGTCGTAGGCGGGCTCGTGCGGCCGCACGGTGCCGTCGACCAACAACTGAAGCAGGTTGGCCCGCAGCATGTCCCAGTCGTGGTAGTGGTCCTGCTGACATTCGTCGCAACACACCACCAAACCGCGAATACCTTTGTGCGCCAACAGGGCTTCATACACCGCGAGATCGGCCAAGTCGGCCTCGACTGCCATCCGCTCCTGGGCATCCAGCGGCTGACCGGGCTCGACGGCATCCAACGCCGCCGACGGATCACTGGGGTCGTCGGCAAAAGGGTCAGGCGGCAGCCCAGGCGGAAGGTGGTCGCGCACGAGTCCACATTACGCAGCCTCGCCGCTATCACGCCAGCGCTACCCTGCAGCGCAGCCCCCATGTCGCAGTCTTACGGCGGGCGTCGTCGGCGCGCGTCGCGAGCCGAGGTCGGGGGAGCCGATAGGATGGGTTTCTCACTCCGCGCGCGTATGGGAGGGCCCCGGCAATGTCATCTGGCTTGTCCCGTCTCGAAAACAGTGGCGACCTGATCGTCGCCTCGTACCCCCGGGTGGGTGGTTTCCCAGAAGATCCGGTACCAACCGGCGGCGACGATCCGCAGAAGATCGCGATGCTGGGACTGACGTTCGACGACGTTCTGCTCCTGCCTGCCGCCTCCGACGTGGTGCCGGCCACCGCCGACACGTCGAGCCAGCTCACCAAGAACATCCGGCTCAAGGTGCCGCTGGTCAGCTCGGCGATGGACACCGTGACCGAGTCCCGGATGGCGATCGCGATGGCCCGCGCCGGCGGTCTCGGGGTACTGCACCGCAACCTGCCGATCTCCGAGCAGGCCGGACAAGTCGAAACCGTCAAGCGCTCGGAAGCCGGCATGGTCACCGATCCGGTCACCTGCAAACCGGACCACACGCTGGCCGAGGTGGACGCGATGTGCGCCCGGTTCCGCATCTCCGGGCTGCCGGTCATCGACGATGCGGGTCAGCTGGTCGGCATCATCACCAACCGCGACATGCGGTTCGAGGTCGACCAGTCCAAGCACGTCGTCGAGGTGATGACCAAGGCCCCGCTGATCACCGCCCAAGAGGGCGTCAGCGCTAACGCGGCCCTGGGCCTGCTGCGCCGGCACAAGATCGAAAAGCTGCCGATCGTCGACGGACACGGCCGGCTGACCGGGCTGATCACCGTCAAAGACTTCGTCAAGACCGAGCAACATCCGCTGGCAACCAAGGACAAGGACGGCCGGTTGCTGGTCGCCGCCGCCGTCGGTGTCGGTGACGACGCCTGGGTGCGCGCGATGACGCTGGCCGATGCGGGCGCCGACATCCTGGTGGTCGACACCGCGCACGCGCACAACCGGCTGGTGCTCGACATGGTCCGCCAACTCAAGAATGAGGTCGGCAACCGGGTCGAGGTGGTCGGCGGCAACGTCGCCACCCGGTCCGCGGCCGCCGCGCTGGTCGAGGCCGGCGCGGACGCGGTCAAAGTCGGCGTCGGTCCCGGGTCGATCTGCACCACCCGGGTGGTCGCCGGTGTCGGCGCGCCGCAGATCACCGCGATTCTCGAGGCGGTCGCGGTGTGCCGTCCGGCTGGAGTGCCGGTGATCGCCGACGGTGGCCTGCAGTACTCCGGCGACATCGCCAAGGCACTCGCGGCGGGCGCGTCCACCACGATGCTGGGGTCGCTGCTGGCCGGCACCGGCGAAGCGCCCGGCGACCTGATCTTCGTCAACGGCAAGCAGTACAAGAGCTACCGCGGCATGGGCTCGCTGGGCGCCATGCAGGGTCGGGGTGAGGCGAAGTCGTATTCGAAGGACCGCTACTTCCAGGACGACGCGCTCTCGGAGGACAAGCTGGTGCCTGAGGGTATCGAAGGCCGGGTACCGTTCCGCGGCCCGCTGTCGTCGGTGATCCACCAGCTGACCGGCGGCCTGCGTGCCGCGATGGGCTACACCGGTGCCGAGACCATCGAGGCACTGCAGCGGGCGCAGTTTGTCCGCATCACCGCGGCGGGCTTGAAGGAAAGCCATCCGCACGACATCACGATGACCGCCGAAGCACCCAACTACTACGCTCGGTGAACTGATCGAAGGACCGCTCATGCGTGACATGGTCGAGATCGGCATGGGCCGAACAGCCCGACGCACCTACGAACTCGCTGAAATCAACATTGTGCCGTCGCGACGCACCCGCTCGTCGCTGGACGTCACAACGGCCTGGCAGCTCGACGCCTACCGCTTCGAGATCCCCATCGTGGCTCATCCGACCGACGCTCTGGTGTCGCCGGAGTTCGCGATCGAACTCGGCCGGCTCGGCGGCCTCGCTGTGCTCAACGGCGAAGGTCTGATCGGCCGCCACGCCGACGTCGAAGCCAAGGTCGCCCAAGTGATCGAAGCGGCCGCCAAAGAACCCGAACCGTCGGCGGCCGTCCGGCTGCTCCAGCAGTTCCACTCCGCGCCGCTGGACCAGGAGCTGTTGGGTGCCGCGGTGGCCCGCATCCGCGACGCCGGGGTCACCACCGCGGTTCGGGTGAGCCCGCAGAACGCCCAGGCGCTGACGCCGGTGCTGCTGTCGGCCGGCATCGACCTGCTGGTCATCCAGGGCACCATCGTCTCCGCCGAACGTGTCGACAGTCACGGCGAGCCGCTGAACCTTAAGACCTTCATCTCCGAGCTCGACGTCCCGGTCGTGGCGGGCGGGGTGATCGACCACCGCAGCGCACTGCACCTGATGCGCACCGGCGCGGCGGGAGTCATCGTCGGTTACGGCTCGACCAGCGGAGTGACCACCAGCGACGAAGTTCTCGGCATCAGCGTGCCGATGGCCACCGCGATCGCCGACGCCGCCGCGGCCCGCCGCGAATACCTCGACGAGACCGGCGGCCGTTACGTGCACGTGCTCGCCGATGGCGACATCCACACCTCCGGAGATCTCGCCAAGGCCATCGCCTGTGGCGCCGACGCGGTGGTGCTGGGCACCCCGCTCGCCGAAGCCGTCGAGGCGCAGGGCGAGGGCTGGTTCTGGCCGTCCGCGGCGGCCCACCCGTCACTGCCGCGGGGTGCCCTGCTGCAGATCGCGGCCGGCGAGCGGCTGTCCCTGAACCAGGTACTCAACGGGCCGTCCGACGATCCGTTCGGCTCGCTGAATCTGGTCGGCGGTCTGCGCCGCTCGATGGCCAAGTCCGGCTACTGCGACCTCAAGGAATTCCAGAAGGTCGGCCTCACCGTCGGCAGCTGAGCCACCCGCGAGCAGACAGAGAGTCGCGTCAGCGCAGCTGCTTTTGTGCGATTCTGCGTCTGCTCGCTGGGCTAGGCTGGGGACGTGGAACCTGACTACGACGTCCTGATCATCGGTTCGGGTTTTGGTGGCAGCGTCACTGCGCTGCGGTTGACCGAAAAGGGCTACCGCGTCGGCGTACTCGAGGCCGGTCGGCGCTTCGCCGACGAGGATATGGCCAAGACCTCCTGGAACCTGCGCAAATTCCTGTGGGCTCCCAAGCTCGGCATGTACGGCATCCAGCGCATCCATCTGCTGCGCAACGTGATGATCCTGGCCGGTGCGGGAGTCGGCGGCGGATCGCTGAACTACGCGAACACGCTGTACGTGCCGTCGAAGCCGTTCTTTGCCGACAAGCAGTGGTCGCACATCACCGATTGGCAATCGGAGTTGATGCCGCACTACGAGCAGGCCAAGCGAATGCTCGGCGTGGTCACCAACCCGACCTTCACCGACGCCGACCGAATACTCAAAGAGGTCGCCGAGGACATGGGCTGCGGCGACACCTTCGTCCCCACCCCCGTCGGGGTGTTCTTCGGACCCGACGGCACCAAGACGCCCGGCGAGACGGTGCCCGACCCGTACTTCGGCGGCGCAGGCCCGGAGCGCACCGGCTGCCTGGAATGCGGGAGCTGCATGACGGGATGCCGCTTCGGGGCCAAGAACACGTTGTTGAAGAACTACCTCGGCCTCGCGGAATCCCAAGGTGCAGAAGTCATTCCGATGACGACCGTCACCAACTTCGAACAGCGCGAGGACGGGATCTGGGAGGTTCGCACGGCTCGCACCGGCCGTGCGCTGCGTCGCAAGAAGCGCACCTTTACCGCCAAGCACCTGGTGCTGGCCGCCGGAACCTGGGGAACGCAGCATCTGCTGTTCAAGATGCGCGACAAGGGCAAGCTGCCCGAGCTCTCCGAACGGCTGGGTGAGCTGACCCGGACCAACTCCGAGTCCATCGTCGGCGCGGGCCGGTTGAAGGTCAGCCCCGACCTGAACCTGACCCACGGGGTGGCGATCACGTCGTCCATCCACCCGTCGTCGGACACTCACATCGAACCGTGCCGGTACGGCAAGGGCTCCAACGCGATGGGTCTGCTGCAGACGCTGATGACCGACGGCCCCGGCCCGGGCGGTAGCGACGTGCCGCGGTGGCGGCAGTTGTTCAACAACGCGGGCGACGACCCGCGTGGCACGCTGCGTCTGCTAAACCCGCGGCGCTGGAGCGAGCGCACGATGATCTCGCTGGTGATGCAGAACCTGGACAACTCGATCACCACCTACACCAAGCGCGGCAAGCTGGGTCGCCGCCGCTACGTCAGCAAGCAGGGCCACGGGGTGCCGAACCCGAGTTGGATCCCGGCCGGCAACGAGGCCACCCGTCGCATCGCGGAGAAGATCGACGGCGTCGCCGGCGGAACCTGGGGCGAGCTGTTCAACATCCCGCTCACCGCGCACTTCCTCGGCGGCGCGGCGATCGGCGACAGCCGCGACGCCGGCGTCATCGACCCGTACCACCGGGCCTACGGCTACCCGACGCTGTCCATCGTGGACGGCGCCGCGATTTCGGCGAACCTCGGGGTGAACCCGTCGCTGTCCATCACCGCACAGGCTGAGCGGGCGGCGTCGCTGTGGCCGAACAAGGGGGAGAACGACATCCGCCCCCGGCAGGGTGAGGCATACCGTCGGCTCGACCCGATCGCACCGGCTCACCCGGTGGTGCCGGATTGGGCGCCCGGCGCGCTGCGCTGGCTACCTATCGAATCGATCAGCGCGGTAGCTCAGGAGCAGAGCCCCGGCTCGGTCAGCTCAGCTGGTTGACCGACCGGTACGCGTTCCGGTGCAGGGGAGCGCGTCCCGGTGGCTGCTGCGGCGCGGGCAATAGCGGCTCGCGCTTGGTGATCGCGACCGTCGTCGGTTCGGCTGTGCTGAGTTCGAGTTCCTCGCCGGCGTGCGAGATGGTCAGCTGTTGATCCTCGGGTCCATCGCGCAATGTGTAGGTGACCTCGTCGTGGATGACATCCACGGTCAGCCGAAAGTCGCGCCAGCGCAACCGGAACCGCAAGCGTGAGATGGCGTCGGGCAGATACGGGTTGAGCGCGAGCACCCCTTCGTCGTCCCGCAGGCCGCCGAAGCCGGCGACCAGAGCGGTCCAGGCGCCGGCCAGCGACGCCATGTGCAATCCGTCTTTGGTGTTGTGGTGCAGATCGCGCAGATCGACCAGCGCCGCCTCGTAGGTGTAGTCGTGCGCCAGTTCCACATGCCCGACGTTCGCGCACATCACCGCCTGGGTGCAGGCAGACAACGACGAGTCGCGCACCGTGCGGCGCTCGTAGTAATCGACGTTGCGCGCTTTCTGTTCGTCGCTGAACTTGTGGCTCTGCCAATACATCGCAAGCACCAAATCGGTCTGCTTGACCACCTGGGCCGAATACAGCAACGCGTAAGGCTCATGCAGTAGCAGCGGGTATTTGTTTCTGGTGTCGAAATCCCACTCGGCGTAAGTGGTGAACCCGTCGGACTGCGGGTGCACGCCGAGTTCTTCGTCGAACGGAATGTGCGCGGCGTCAGCGGCGTCCCGCCATGCGGCGGTCTCGTCGGTGCTCACACCCAGGTCGTGAGCGCGCTCCGAGTGCCGGGCGCACGCGTCAGCCGCAACCCGTAAGTTGTGGGCCGCCATCATGTTGGTGAAGACGTTGTCCCGCACGATCGCGGTGTACTCGTCGGGCCCGGTGACCCCGTCCAAGTGCCACACGCCGTGGCGGTCGTGGTGTCCGAGTGAATGCCACAGTCGCGCGGTCTCGATCAGCACCTCGAGTCCGACGTCTTTCTCCAGCGAATCGTCGCCGGTGACAACCCGATAGCGCTCGAAGGCCATGGCGATGTCGGCGTTGATGTGCCACGCGGCAGTTCCGGCCGGCCAGTAGGCCGAACACTCCTGACCGCGAATCGTCCGCCAGGGGTACGCGGCGCCTTTGAGGTCCAGCTGGGCGGCGCGCTCCTTCGCCAGATCCAATGTCGAAGCGCGCCAACGCAATGCGTCAGCGGCGGCGTGCGGCAGGGTGTACGTCAACACCGGAAGGACGAACCCGTCGGTGTCCCAGAAGATGTGTCCGTCGTAGCCGGTGCCGGTCAAGCCCTTGCTGGCGATGCCGCGGCCCTCGGCCCGCGCGCTGGCCTGCAGCAGGTGGAAAAGCCCGAACCGGACCGCCTGCTGACAGATCGGGTCGCCTTCGACCTCGACGTCGGCGCCGTCCCAGTAGTCGTCCAGTATTTTGCGCTGGGCGTCCACCAGACCCTTCCAGCCGCTGTAGCGCGCGCTGTGCAACGCGGCGGCGGCCTGGTCGCGCAGCGCGGGCCGGGACCTTTGACTCGACCAGCCGTAGGCGATGTATTTGACGATGCGTAGTTTCTGTCCTGGCCGCAGCCCGCAGATCACGGTGGTGCGAGCGAGGTCGTCGCTTGCGTCGGTGCTGACCTCGTGGCGGCCCTCGACCTCGATCTCGTGGTCCATCGATGCGGCCATCATCAACGCACTGGCGCGCGTCCGGTGCATCATTAACGCACCGTATTCGTGTTCCTCGTGCTGGACGGCCTCCAGCGGGTTGTCCAAGATGGCGGAAACGCGCGGATCGCCCGACGTCGCCGGCAGTTCTTCGTTGGCGACCAACTCTGATTGCACTGTGACACGGACGAATTGGTCGACAGCCTCGACGATGTACTCGATCGCGACGACGCTGCGCTGTGACAGTGACACCAGCCGGGTCGAGGTCACCCTGACCTGCTTGCCGACCGGGGACTGCCAGTGCGCGTCGCGGGTCAGCGTGCCGGCCCGGAGGTCGAGAATCCGTTCGTGGCTGATCAGCTTGCCGTAGCGAACGTCGAACGGTTCGTCGTCGACCAGCAGACGCAGGATCTTGCCGTTGGTGACGTCGACGACGGTCTGGCCGGCCTCCGGGTAGCCGTAGCCCGCTTCGGCGTAGGGCAGCGGGCGCACCTCGTAGAACGAGTTGAGATAGGTGCCGGGCAGACCGTGCGGCTCGCCTTCATCCAAGTTGCCACGAATTCCGATGTGCCCGTTGGACAGTGCGAACAGTGACTCCGACTGGGCCAGCACGTCGAGGTTCAACTTGGGTTCGCGGACTTGCCATGGTTCGACGGGCAGCGTGTCGTCGGGGATCATCACGGCCTCCTAAAGTAGTTCGCCGAGGTCAGTAACCACCACATCGGCTCCGTGGCTGCGTAATTCGTCGGCGTGGCCCACGCGGTCAACCCCGACCACATAGAAGTTGCCCGCCCGGCCGGATTCGACGCCAGACAGGGCATCCTCGAAGACCGCCGCCGCGGCGGGTTCTACGTTCAGCAGTTCGGCGGCGCGCAGGTAGGAGTCCGGTGCCGGCTTTCCAGCGATGTGTTCCTCGCGTAGCGTCACGCCGTCGACACGCTGCTGAATGAACTTCTCCAGCCCGGTGATCTCCAGCACCTCACGGGTATTCGCGCTCGACGACACCACCGCGGTGGCCAGACCCGCCGCGGTCACCTTCTCCAGGTAGCGGCGCGAACCCTCGAACACCTTGACCCCGTCGGAGTGCAAGGTCTGTTGGAAGGCATCGTTTTTGCGAGTACCCAACCCGTAAACGGTGTCCTTGTCGGGGCCGTCGTCGGGGTCGCCGTCGGGCAGCTCGATGCCGCGGCTGGCCAGAAACGAACGCACACCGTCTTCGCGCTTCTTGCCGTCGACGTAGTTCAGGTAATCCTTGTCCGCGTCGAACGGGACGAACTTCTCACCGCTCTGTTTGGCATGTTGCTCGAGGAACGAGTCGAACATGACCTTCCAGGCTTTGGTGTGGACGCTCGCGGTGTCGGTCAGCACACCGTCGAGATCGAACAGGCATGCATGCACCTCGTTGGGTAAACCGAGCATGACGGACCCCCCTCCCGGATTATTTCGGCCGTGGTCGGTATTACCTCACCATGCCCGAACCCGGTTCGCCATCCGTTCCGGCCGACCGAATGTTTCCGTGTCGTTCGGCGCCGACATTGTGGCGCGCCGTCAGACCGGCGATCGATGCTGAGGCTCAGCTCGCGGCGGGCTCCACCGCCTGCAGGGGTGCGCCACTGATCACGCGGCTGCGTCGGCCGTGCACGTCGACGGGGACATCGCCTTGCACGGTGACGCGATTCATCAGCCGGTACTGGTCGTCGTAGTCGTCGACGGCGCGGTGCTGGGTCGCGCGGTTGTCCCAGATCGCGACATCGCCGGGCGCCCAATTCCATCGAACAGTGTTCTCGGGCATGGTGATTCGCCGTTGCAACAGCTCCAGAAGCGTGTGCGACTCGTAATTGTCAAGCCCGACGAACCCGCGGACGAAGTCGCCGGCCACCAGGGAGCGTTCGCCGGTCTCGGGATGGACCCGCACGACGGGGTGTTCGGTGCGAAAGTCGATCTTTTCGAACCGGGCACGATGCGGCTTTTGATCGTCGGTCTGCGCGTCGGGTGCGGCGACGTAGTCGAACCGGTTGCTGTGCAGTGCCCAGAGGTTCTCAGTGAGGTGTTTCAGCGATTCGGGCAGCGCCTGGTAGGCCGCAGCGGTGGAGGCCCACAGCGTCGACCCGCCGTAGCTGGGCAGTGTGACGGCCCGCAGGACCGAGGCCGCGGGATAGTTCGCGACGAAGGTGACGTCGGTATGCCAACGATTGGCCTTGCCGTACTCGGAGTCGATCGGCGTGATGATCGGCATGTTCAGCTGCTGCACCGCCGGGTGGGCGATGGGCGTGCCGAGGCGCGCGGCGAAGGCGTGCTGCCCGGCGTCGTCGAGGTGGTCTTGGTCGCGAAAGAAGATCACCTTGTGGCGCAGCAAGGCCGCTCGGATGTCTGCGACGGCGTCGGCGTCGAGATCGCCGGATAGCCGGACACCGTCGACGCGGGCGCCGATGCGGCTGCCCAGCTGGGTCACGGTCACTGCCATGATTCATCCTCTCCTGATATGTAGTCGATGGACTACAGTGGTTGACAGCGAGTGTAGACGTATGACTACACCGTCCGCAAGCTGGATGCCGGGCGCGGTGCGGCGCGCCAAACGACAACTGACGGCCCTGCGTCCGGGAGTGCAGGGTGCTCTCCCATCCGGCCACCACGTCAGTGCCGTCCTCGCCAAGCTCGGTGTCGAGAACCGCACCCAAGCCGCCGCACACGTGCACCGACCCCCACCCCGGACGGGTCCTGACTTTCCGCGGTCGGTGGCGGCGAAGGTGCTGCTGCTCGCCTCTAGACTGAGCCCGTGGAGTCAGCATCGCCCCGTCCTGTGCTGGTGGTCGATTACGGCGCGCAATACGCTCAGTTGATCGCCCGCCGGGTGCGCGAGGCGCGGGTGTTCTCGGAGGTGATCCCGCATACCGCCGCGGTCGACGAGATCAAGGCCCGCGATCCACTGGCGGTGGTGCTTTCCGGCGGCCCGGCCAGTGTGTACGCCGATGGCGCGCCGCAACTCGACCCGGCGTTGTTCGACCTGGGCGTCCCGGTCTTCGGCATCTGCTACGGATTCCAGGCGATGGCCCAGGCGCTCGGCGCAACGGTCGCGCGCACCGGCACCAGCGAGTACGGCCGGACAGAGCTGAATATCGTTGGCGGCGAACTACATTCGGACCTGCCAGTCACGCAACCGGTGTGGATGAGCCACGGCGACGCGGTCACGTCCGCGCCGGAGGGTTTCGAGGTGGTAGCCACCAGCGCGGGATCCCCGGTGGCCGGGTTCGAGAACCGCGCGCGACGGTTGGCCGGCGTGCAGTACCACCCCGAGGTCTTGCACAGCCCGCACGGACAGCAGGTGCTCACCCGATTCCTGCACGAGTTCGCCGGTATCGCTCCGGATTGGACCCCGGCCGGCATCGCCGAGGCGTTGGTCGAGCAGGTGCGCAGTCAGGTCGGCGACGGCCACGCGATCTGCGGGCTGTCCGGCGGGGTGGATTCGGCTGTCGCCGCGGCACTGGTGCAACGCGCCATCGGCGACCGGTTGACGTGTGTGTTCGTCGACCACGGACTGCTGCGCGCCGGTGAACGCGCGCAGGTCCAGCGCGACTTCGTCGCCGCCACCGGCGCCAACCTGGTGACCGTCGACGCCGAAGCAACGTTCCTCGAGGCGCTGTCTGGGGTCACCAACCCCGAAGGCAAGCGCAAGATCATCGGACGGCAATTCATCCGGGCATTCGAGGGTGCTGTGCGAGATGCTGTAGAGGGCCATAGCCCCGAAAAGGGCACTGAATTCCTGGTGCAGGGAACGCTGTACCCCGACGTCGTCGAGTCCGGTGGCGGAACGGGCGCCGCGAACATCAAGAGCCACCACAACGTCGGCGGCCTGCCCGACGACCTGAAGTTCAAGCTCGTCGAGCCGCTGCGGCTGTTGTTCAAAGACGAGGTGCGCGCGGTCGGTCGCGAGTTGGGTCTGCCCGAGGACATTGTTGCGCGCCAGCCCTTTCCGGGGCCGGGTCTGGCCATCCGCATCGTTGGAGAGGTCACCGCGGCGCGGCTGGAAACGCTGCGGCGGGCCGACTCGATCGCCCGCGAGGAGTTGACCTCGGCCGGTCAGGATCAGCAGATCTGGCAGTGCCCGGTGGTGCTGCTCGCCGACGTCCGTTCGGTGGGAGTGCAGGGCGACGGCCGGACGTATGGGCATCCGATCGTGCTGCGTCCGGTGTCCAGCGAGGACGCCATGACCGCCGACTGGACCCGGGTGCCTTACGAAGTGCTGGAGCGGATTTCGACCCGGATCACCAACGAGGTGGCCGCGGTCAACCGGGTGGTGCTGGACGTGACCAGCAAGCCGCCCGGCACCATCGAGTGGGAGTAGCTGGACAGTTCACCTCGCCGAATCGACCTGGTCGGGGGAGTAGTCGATGACGGGTGCCGAGTCGCCGTAGACGTCGAGGGTGTGCAGGAAGCGGTGCAGCCCCATCACCCCGGCGCAGGTGAACCCGAGCTCGACGATCTGCGCGGCACTGAAGTGCTCCCCCAACCGCTGATAGAACTCGTCGTCCATCGCGTGATGATCCGCGGAAAGCAGGTCGATGAACTCGACGGCCATCTGCTCCTGCGGCGTCAGCGCGCCGTGGCCCGGCGCGAGTAGGCACGCGACGTCCTCGTCGGTGATCGATTCGTGTTTGCGCGACTGGCTGCAGGGTTCGCATTCGCCGAGCTGGGCGCTGCGGATGCGCAGCAGCTCCAAGATCCGGCCGCCGAGCAGGGTGCCTGCACCGAGGTGGGACCGGGCCACGTTGACCTGCTCGAGTTGCGCGCTGCGATACGCGAAGATCTGCAGGGGGACCGGGGTCGCGTAAAGCCTGGCCGCGACGCCGGCCTCCACGATTTCGCGGGAACGTGAGCTGAGCTCTTGCATTGGGATTGGCGCAATACGAGGCATCGAATCAGGCTAACTTTCTTTATCGTCACCGAAAAGGACCGGCCCGAGGAGGACTCGATGTCCAGACTTGCCGGAAAGGTTGCGATCGTCACCGGAGGTGCCGGCGGGATCGGCGCGGCAGCGGCGCGCGAATTGGCGCGCGAAGGCGCTGCGGTCGCGGTCGTCGACATCGACGAGGCGAAGGCCGCAGAGGTCGTCGACGAGATTCGGCGTGCCGGGGCTCGGGCGATCGCCCTTGGCGGTGACCTCGCCCAGGAGCGGACCGCCGAACATGTCGTGCAATCCACCGTGGCGGAGTTCGGCCGCCTCGATGTGCTGCACAACAACGCGGCGCTGACCACCAGCAGCTTCCTGTCGCGGGATACCACCGTCAGCGAGATGGACTTGGACGTGTGGCAGCGGTCTTTGGACGTCAACCTCGGGAGCCAGCTGCTGATGTGCAAGCATGCGGTACCCGAAATGCGAAGCAGCGGTGGCGGTTCCATCGTCAACATGTCGTCGGGAGCGGCACTCTCGGGCGACCGGACCCGCTTGGCCTACGGCGTCTCGAAGTCCGGCGTGCACACCTTGACGATGTATGTCGCGACCAGTGAGGGCAAGCGCGGCGTGCGGGCGAACACCATCGTGCCCGGATTGATCCTGACCGACGCCGTACGCGCCCATCTGCCCGAGGACATCATCGGTCGCCTCGGTTACGCCACGCTGACGCCGTACCTCGGACAGCCGCAAGACGTCGCCGATCTCGTCGTCTTCCTGGCCTCCGAGCAGTCTCGCTACATCACCGGCCAGATGATCGCGATCGACGGCGGAATGTCCGCACACGTCATGATGGACACCGGGGATTAAAGGCGCTCGGGCTGCGGTCACGAGCTGGGGCCGAGCGCGTAGGCACCGGTCTCCGGATGGTGGTACCAGCCGCTTGCGGCCTGGGTGCCGCCGTCAACGTGGATCGTCTGCCCGGTGATATAGCTGGACATGTCAGATGCGAGAAACACTGCTGCGCCGGCCATCTCGTCGACGTGACCCGCACGCCCGATTGGAACCGTGAGGCCGAACCGCTCTTCGGAACCCGGTGGCGCGATGCTCGTGATGCCTTCGGTCAAGGTGATGTCGGGGGCCAGGGCGTTGACCCGGATGCCGTGCGGCGCGAGTTCGAGGGCAGCGGTCTTGGTGTAGTTGATCACCCCTGCTTTGGCCGCGGCGTAAGTCGCGTAACCCGGCGCGGCACGGACGCCTTCGATCGACGTGACGCTGATGATGCTGCCGGTCAGCTTCTGCTCGACGAGGCAGCGGGCCACCCGCTGGGTGCACAGGTAGACGTGACGCAAATTGGACTTGTACAGCGCGTCCCAGCCGTTCTCGCTGGTTTCGAGGATCCCTGACCAGAAGACTCCGCCGGCGTTGTTGACCAGGATCGTGACCGGTCCGAGTTCGGCGGCGGTCTGCGCGAGTGCGGTGTCAACCTCGGCGCTGTCGCGGACGTCGGTGGTGATGCCCAATGCGCCGATCTCCTCGGCGGCCGATGCACACGATTCGGGGTTGCGTTCCCAGATCGACACCTTGGCCCCGAATACCTTCAACCCCGCGGCGATACCGCGTCCGATGCCGGCGCCACCACCGGTGACCACTGCTACGCGGTCGGTCAATAGAATGTTCGCCGGATCGATTGCCATGAAATAAAAGGCTATCCTTGCACTTCACGGATTACAAGGTTTACTATTCGTGTTCGATATGTAGTCGCAGAGAGGCTCAGGCCATGGCCAGTACCATCTTCGTCACAGGCGCCACCGGCCAGACCGGTGGCAACGTTTGTGAACAGCTCGTCGAGCGCGGTGACAACGTCCGCGCGCTGGTCCGCGACCCGGACGAGGCCACGGCGCTGGCCGGGATCGGCGTCGAATTGATCAAGGGCGACATCAGCGATGCCGACGATGTGTTGCGCGCGGCCAAGGGGGCCGAGGCGGCCATCCATTGCGCGGCGCTGCTGGGCGGGGCCAGCCAGGATCTCGAGGACTTCAAGGCCGTCAACATGGTGGGCACCACTAACGTGCTCGACGCGGCGAAGCGTCACGGCATGCGACGGGTCGTCGCCTTGAGCACGGCCACGTTCGTCAATCTGAGTACCGAGCTGCCGTTCGAAGAGGCACCTTTGCTCGAAAACCCGCCGAATGATCCGTATACCGTCACCAAGCTTGCTGCGTTCCGCGACGCCCACCGGCGTGCCGCCGCGGGTGAGGATGTGTTGACCTGCCACCCTGGCGCGATCTTCGGTCCCGGCCTGGTGGCGCAACGGGCCTTGCATCGCACCAGTTTCAACCGGGTGTTGTTGGCCGGTATGCGCGGAAAAATCAAGCGCTACCTTGCATTCCCGGTGACATGGGTGGCCGGCAGGGATGTCGCGAAGGGTTCGATTGCCGCGCTGGACCGCGGCGCGGCTGGGGAGCGCTATCTGTTGGTCGGCCAGCCGCAGGACACCATCAGCACAGCCGGCGGAATCAATCGGGCCTGTGAGATCGCCGGAATCGGCCATCGCGTCGAGGATCTCGATTACCGGTCGGATCCCGAGGCGTTGAAAGCCGAGTTCGGGCCCACCTTGATGGCGATCGCGGAGGCCGCGGCCAAGGACGTTCGCAAGCCCAGATCGAAAGAAAACCTCACCACCACGCGCCTGGGTTACGACCCTATGTCCTTCGATGACGGACTGCGCCTGCTGATCCCATGGCTGCGTGGACTCGGCCGGCTCGATCCGGTCGCCGTCTGAAATCCACTGAGAAGCAATGGTTGCCGTCGTGTCGATCGCCGAGCCGAGCGGATTCGGTTCAGAGCGCCCCGATCTGGCCGACCGGATACTGGAGGCGGCCCGGCAGCTGGTACTTCGGTCGGGCGTGCGGAAGTTGTCGTTGGCCGATGTGGCAACTCTGGCCGGGGTGTCACGGCCGACCATCTATCGGTATTTCGTCTCCAAGGAAGATCTGATCGAAGCCTTGGGAGAGCATGAACGCCGCCGCTTCGACGCGGCGATGGAACAGGCGACAAGCGGGGTCACCGGCGCCGCGCGACTGGAAGCCGCGGTCGACGTGGTGGCGTCTTTTCTCGAGGATCAGCCGCCCGGGCGTCAGCTCGATCTGGATCCGGGTTTCGCGCAGGACCAGATGGCCAGGGCATTACCGATGATCAGCGGCAGGCTGTCGGTCGTACTCGCGCAATGCGTCCGTGAGGGTGCCCTCGACGCCGCGGCGAACGCCCGCGACCTTGCCGGCGCGATCGCACGAGTTGCCATGAGTCACTACATGTTCCGCGAGAAGGATCCAGCGGCGGCGCGTCGCGAGATCCGAGCTACGGCCGGTCTTCCGAACGGTCGATCCAGGATGGCTGGCCCCCAGTCGAAACGTAGGAGAAGGCGTTGACCACGTCCAAAGTTGTCTTTGATCCGTTTTCCAACGACTTCTTCGACACCCCCTATGCCACCTACCGTCGAATGCGCGACGAGGAGCCGGTCTACTACAGCGAGAATTACGACTTCTATGCGCTGACCCGGCACGCCGATGTCGTTGCGGCCATCAAAGATTCCGAAACCTTCTCGTCGTCGCGCGGAGTCGATCTCGAGATGGTGCAGTCCGGAAATCCCGTGCCGCCGTTGATCATCATGATGGATCCGCCCGAGCATCGCCGGATGCGCAACCTGGTGAACAAGGTGTTCACCCCGCGCGCAGTCGAGCGCCAGCGGCAATTGGTCGTCGAACAGATCGATAAATTTCTCGCCGCGGCGAATCCCGCCGAGTTCGATGTCGTGCAAGACTTTTCGGCGTTGTTTCCGGTAGAAGTGATCACCCGGATGCTCGGCGTGCCTGCGGAGCTTCGCCAGAAGGTCCGTCTTCTCTTGGACAAGATGCTGGAGCGGGAGTACGGCAACGTCGCGACCCCCGAGGAAGGTGTTCAGGCCGGTGTCGAGACCGGGCTGCTCTACTACAACATCATTCAGGAACGGCGGGCCGATCCGCAGGACGACATGATCAGCGATCTGATCGCCGTCGAAGTCGAGCGCGGAGGCGTGGCGACCAAGCTCGATGACGTCGAGATCGCCGCCTTCGCATCGATGTTGGGCGGGGCAGGCGCCGAGACGGTCACCAAATTGGTGGGCAATGCAGTGGTCACGTTCGCCGAGCATCCAGATCAATGGCAGATGCTGCTCGATGACCGCAGCCGGATACCTGCCGCGGTGGAGGAGTTGCTGCGATGGGAGGCACCCGCGCAGTATCTGGTGCGATACAGCATGAAAGACGTTGAGCTGCATGGCACCACAATTCCTGCCGGAAATCCGGTCCTGCTGTGTCTGGGTTCGGCCAACCGGGACGAGAGAGCCTTCGCCGACGCGGACACCTTCGACATCAACCGGGATCGCAGCCAGGCGCAGAACCTGGGGCTGGGGTATGGGACGCACAGCTGTTTGGGTGCCGCGCTGGCCCGAATGGAGAGCACCATCGCGTTGGACAAGCTGCTGGATCACATGCCGCGCTACACGATCGTCCAGGACGGGCTGCAGCGGGTGGCGATGACCAACGTCATCGGCTGGAACAACGTCCCGGTGCGGGTGCTGAGCTGAGTTATCGTGGCGGCGCCGCCGAAAGTGCGCTCAGCGAGACGTCTAGTCGGGCAATATCTCGGCAGCTGCACTCTCGCGCTGTCACACTCCAGCCAGTGAGCTGAGTTAGCTGGCCGGCGCCTGCGGCAAGCATTCGCTTGACGATGTCGGTGGGTGGGTATTGACTAATAGCGTTCGAACATACATTCGAACCTCAGTAGTCACACCCGTACCGCAGGAGTAGTTGATGACGGCGATGCTTGCTTCCGAGGAGTCGCATCACAACCGTGCTGAGCAGCTGAAACAGCTGCGACGGCAGATGGCGGCGGTATCAGGGAAGATCGGCTCCGCTCAGCGTGGCCACGCTGAAACGGACGACCTGCTTCCGGATTCGCAAGCCCGGCTCCCGGTTCCGAAGTTGCTGACGGATGTGTTGCCGGATGCGTTGCCGAAGGGGACGGTTGCGGTCCTTTATGGTGCCCGGTCGCTGTCGCTGAGCATGGTGGCCGCGGTGACCGCTGCCGGTGGAAACGCGGCCATCGTCGGCCAGCCGGATGTGGGCCTGTTGGCCGCGGTCGAAATGGGAGCCGACCTGAACCGGCTCGCGGTGATCCCGGATCCCGGGACCGACCCGGTGGAGGTCGCCGCGGTGCTGATGGACGGAATGGACCTGATCGTGCTGGCGCTGAAAGGACGCTCGGTGCCACTGACCCGAGCCCGGGCCGTGGTGGCCCGGGCTCAGCAGAAAGGCTGCACGCTGCTGGTCACCGACGGCGACTGGCAGGGCGCGTCGATACGGCTCAAGGCTCGGGTCTGCGGTTACGAAACTACCTCGGAGCAGCCCGGTTTCGGGCGGATCAGCAAGGTGCGCCTCGAGGTGTGCGCCGCGGGTCGGGCGATCAGACGAGCTCGAACGGGGTGAGTGTGGACTCCCGGGTATTGGCGGTGTGGTGCATGGACTGGCCCGCTGTCGCCGCCGCGGCGGCAGCGGGGCTTCCCGCGACGTCACCGGTCGCTGTCACGCTGGCCAATCGAGTGATCGCCTGTTCGTCGGCGGCCCGCTCGGTAGGTGTGCGGCGAGGGCTGCGACGGCGCGAAGCGTCGGCCCGCTGCCCGCAACTGCACGTCGTCGCCGCCGATCCCGACCGCGACGCCCGCTACTTCGAAGGAGTTGTCGCGGCGGTAGACGACCTGGTGCCTCGCGCCGAGGTGCTGCGCCCGGGCCTGGTGGTCATGCCGGTCCGCGGGGCGGCCCGTTTTTTCGGATCCGAGCAGCAGGTCGCCGAGCGGCTGACCGACGCGGTGGCGGCGGCCGGCGCCGAGTGTCAGGTCGGAATCGCCGATCGGCTGTCGACAGCGGTCTTCGCCGCCCGCGCGGGCCGCATCGTGACGCCAGAGGAGGACGCGCGTTTTTTGTCGGCGCTGTCGATTCGGCAACTCGCCACCGAGCCCAGCCTGTCCGGCCCGGGGCGGTCAGATCTGGCGGATCTGTTGTGGCGAATGGGAATTCGTACGGTCGGTCAGTTCGCCGCGCTGTCGCGCACGGATGTCGCCTCCCGGTTCGGCGCCGACGCGGTGAGCGCACACCAGTTCGCCCGCGGTGAGCCGGAACGCGGACCGTCCGGGCGCGAGCTGCCGGCCGAGCTCGATGCGGTGCTGCAGTGTGATCCGCCGATCGACCGGGTCGACGCCGCGGCGTTTGCCGGCCGCTCGTTGGCCAGCGCGCTGCATCAGACATTGCTGGCCGCCGGGGTGGGATGCACCCGGCTGGGCGTCCATGCCGTCACCGCGAATGGTGAAGAGCTGAGCCGGGTTTGGCGATGCGCCGAACCGTTGACCGAGGATGCCACCGCCGATCGGGTGCGTTGGCAGCTGGACGGCTGGTTGAACACTCGGATCGTGGTGGATCGGCCCACCGCACCGGTGGTGCAGTTGCGGCTGCAGGCGGTGGAGGTGGTCTCGGCGGGGGCGCTGCAGTTGCCGCTGTGGGGCGGGCTCGGTGAAGAAGGCCAGATGCGGGCCCGACGAGCGCTGGTCCGGGTGCAGGGTCTGCTGGGTCCGGAGGCGGTGCAGGTACCGATGCTGTCCGGCGGCCGTGGGCCGGCCGAACGCATCACGTTGACATCGCTGGGCGACGAGCCGGTGCCGCTCGCCGACCCGAATCGGCCATGGCCCGGTCAGCTGCCGGAACCATCGCCGACGGTGCTACTCGACGATCCGGTGGAACTGCTTGATGTCGAGGGCAATTCGATTCGGGTGACCAGCCGGGGGCTGTTCTCCGCCGACCCGGCCCGGCTGACCGCCCGCGGCCGCGACGACCGGCTGCGCTGGTGGGCTGGGCCCTGGCCGGTCGATGAACGCTGGTGGGACCCGGATCGCGCAGGGGGCCGAACTGCCCGCGTGCAGGTGCTCGCCGAAGGTGAGCGGGCGTCCGATCCCGGTGCCGCGCTGCTGCTGTGCTACCGGCAAAGGAGGTGGTATCTGGAGGGAATTTACGAGTAACGGCGCTCGCGAAGCCGTCGTTGGCCATCTGAGGCGGCCTAGCCGGGCCTGGCCGAGAATGTTCATTGCGACAGCCTCACACGGCAGCCACATGGCCATCAGACGTATAGCACGGCAATGCCGTTGCTCGCGCATTGTGATGCTACTCCGCGGTACTATGGGAAGTATGCGGACAACCGTTGTGATCGACAGCGATGTAGCCGCCGAAATCGAGCGTCTTCGCCGCGAAGGGTTGGGCGTCAGTGAGGCTCTAAACCTTCTGGCTCGGCGAGGCATGACTAAAGAGGCCACCTCCAAGACGGTCAAGTATCAGCATCGCACCTCGAAAATCGGCCTCAAGGTCGACGTCACAAATGTCGCCGACGTGCTTGACCTGCTCGGCGATGATCGTTGACGCGAACCTGCTGCTGTATGCAGTGGACGAGAACAGTGCCCATAACTCAGCGGCCGCCGCCTGGCTAGAAGAAACACTCGACGGCGATAGCCGCGTCGGGCTGCCCTGGCAGACCATCGGCGCGTTCCTCCGCATCGTCACACATCCGCGAGTCACCGAGAATCCACTGCCTGCCGCCGACGCCTGGCGATACGTCGAAGACTGGCTCGCCGTGCCGGTGGTGTGGATTCCACCCGCAACGGAGATCACCGCTCGGGTTTACGCCAGGCTATGCGCCCAGGTCCAGATCACCGGCAACCTAGTCCCAGATGCGCAACTGGCCGCCCTCGCGGTCGAACATGGAGTCGAAATAGCCTCCGCAGACACAGATTTCATGCGATTTCCCGGCCTGCGCTGGACAAATCCCCTCGGGCGTGTCTGAGCTGCGGCGCCAGACAAACGGCGACCGCATCAAAACCGACCCGGTCCTGGGTCATTGCCTCGCGCTCACGCAACGTGACTGTGTGATGGTCGAACGAGTCACCACCCAGCGTCACCACAACGCGGTGCCGACCTCATCCCGGTGCCGATGGAACCGCCCGATCGCGTCTAGCCGTTAGCCGTCACGCCGAACGTGGCACCCGCTGCCAAAAAAATCGCGAAAACCCCAGCCAGTTCACAGTCGGAGTGGCAAAGAACTTTCAGCCCAACCGGCCGGCGAACGGCCCCACCCGCTCGATGAACCGGTCGAAAAAGACGGTCGGATCGGCGTCAACACCGATCAGCGCGTTGGGCTTTCGTCCCCAACGGCCCGGCCAGTCGGTGACCGTCATGCCGCGGGTCAGGGTACCGGTCAGTTCGACGTCCACGGTGGCCTGCTGGGTGGCGACGAGGTGGGGATCCAGTGCGACGGCGGCGGCCAGCGGATCGTGCAAGTGCGCCTGATAACCGTGTCCCAGGCGGTGGTACGACTCCAGGTAGAAGCGGGTCGCATCTTCGATCACCCGAATCACGGCATTGGACGACGACGACCGGGTGCCCGGCTTGTCGTTGACGCTCATCTCGGCGGTCGTCGCGCCCGCGGCGATCGCCAGCCTGGTCAAGATGTCGGGCGTGAGCACAATCTTGCGGGTTACATCCAGCCCGCACAGGATCGGAAGGCTGAGCGGCTCAACAGTTTCCGTCGGTGACCAGGCGGCGAAGACTTCGGCTGCCGCCTCTGGGTCGAAGGCGATGTTCCACTCTGCGACGGTGTTGGTGTTGCCGCGGTAGTCGTACACGCCGCCCATGATCACCAAGCGGCGCAACAGTGTTGGCAGCTCCGGCTCCTTGCGCAGCGCCAGCGCCAGATTGGTCAGCGGTCCGGTCGCCAGCCCGATCAGCTCGCCCGGATGCGCGTGGGCCGCACGCACCCACGCCGTCGCGGCGTCATCGCCGTCGAGTTGCCGATCGGTCGGCGGCAGTTCGGCATATCCCAAGCCTCGTGATCCGTGGACTGGGCTGTCGGCGGCTGCGACGGAGTTCAGCGGCTGCTCCGCGCCTCGCGACACCGACACGCCCTCGACGCGGCACAGGTCCAGCAGGCCCAGGTTGTTGTCGCAGACATGGTCCACACCAACGTTTCCGGCTGTCGACGCAATGCCGACCAGGCGGGCGTCCGGACTGGCCAGCAGGTAGATCAGCGCGATGGCGTCGTCGACGCCGGTGTCGACATCGGCGAAGACTGGTGCGACGGCCACTGCGGAGACGATACCGGGAAGTTACCAGTGCACGCCGGGAACCAGACGAACGGCCCGCTTGACCGCGCCGGGCACCCGCGCCCGGGCCAACGCCGCACGTGCCGGGCGCTTCGGGCGACGCGACGACCGTTGCCGCGCAACGGTTTCCGTCGCGGCATCCCCGCGCGCTGCGGCCGAATCCGGGTAGCCGAGATACACCTGATGCAGGATCCGACGCGACAGCTTGGGGGTGAAGTAGTGACCGGCCTCGGACAGGGTGCCCAACGGGGTGTCGATCCGTAACGGCTTGTCGATCAACCCGCGCACCACCATCGCGGCGGCGTGCTCGGCGGTGATCGGTGGGACCGGATTGAGCCGCCGGGACGGTTTGATCATCGGGGTGGCCACCAACGGCATGTGGATGTTGGTGAATGTGACGTGATCAGAAAGTGTTTCGGTCGCGACCACTTCGGAGAACGCGTCGAGCGCGGCCTTGGTCGGCAGGTAAGCGCTGTACTTGGGGCTGCGTGCCTGCACCCCGGCGCTGGAGACGTTGACGACGTGACCGAACCGCCGCTCACGCCAGTGCGGCAGCAGCGCCAGCACCATCCGCACCGCGCCGAAGTAGTTGACCGCCATGACGCGTTCATAGTCGTGCAGCCGGTCGGTTTGGTGGACCACCGATCGGCGGATCGACCGCCCCGCGTTGTTGACCAGGTAGTCGACGTGATCGAAACGGCCCAGGATGTCTTTGACGGTGTGTTCCACCGATCCGGAATCGGTGACGTCGCAGGTGAAGGCGTAGGCCTGGCCGCCGTTGGCGCGAATCTCGGCGACCAGATCGTCGAGTGCGTCGATGTTGCGGGCCAGTGCGAATACCGTCGCACCCCGTTCGGCAATCGCGATCGCCGATGCCCGGCCGATACCGCTGGACGCTCCGGTGATGATCACGTGCCGACCGACCAGCGCGCCTTCCGGGTCGTCGCGTCGGGCCCGGTCGGGATCGAGGTGCTCGGCCCAGTAGCGCCACAGCGTCGACGCGTAGCTGCCGAACTCCGGAACTTCGATTCCGGTGCCGCGCAATGCTTTCTGCGTCTGCTCGGAAATGAATGTCGGGGCAAGGTCCACCACGTCGAGCACCTCGCTGGGGATGCCCAGCTGGGTGGCGAGCATGTTGCGCCACACCTTGGGCCGGCCACGCACTTTGAGCACCGGTGCCGCCACCGACCGGGGCAGCGACCCACGCAGCGGCGGTAAACCCGCTGCGGCGGCGACTCCGCGGTAAATGCCGCGCAGCCCAATGGTTTTCGGCGAGGTCAGGTGGAAGGTTTGGCCGTCGCGTCCGTCGGCGTGGATCAGCGCGACCAGGGCGTCGGCGACGTAATCAACCGGCACGATATTGGTGCGGGCGACGTCGGGCAACATCATTGGCGTCAGCCGAGGCAGTACGGCCACTTTGGCCAGCGTGCCAAAGAAGTAGTACGGCCCGTCGATCTTGTCCATTTCGCCGGTGCGCGAATCGCCGACCACCACCGCCGGTCGGTAGATCCGGTGTCGCAGCCCCGATGTCGAGCGCACCAGCAATTCGGCTTCGAATTTCGTCTGGTGATACGGCGTCGGGAGCTGTTGGCCGATGTCGAAGTCGTCCTCGGTGTACTCGCCGTGGAAGTCGCCGGCCACCGCGATCGACGACACGTGATGCAGCGTCGCATCGAGCCGTCGCGCCACGTCGATGACCGCCCTGGTGCCCTCCACATTGGCGGCGCGTTGCTCGGATTCGGCGACGGTGATGTCGTAGATCGCCGCGCAGTGCACGACGTGGCCGACGTCTCCGAGTTCGGCGATCGCCTCGTCCGTGAGGCCGAGCCCCGGCTCAGTCAGCTCGCCGACCAGCGGCTTAGCCCGGTCTCCCCAGTCGGCGGCCAGGCTCTCGAAGCGACCGAGCGAGGCGCGGCGGACCAGGACCCACACTTCGGCGTCCGGTCGGGCGTCTAGCAGACGGGACACCACACGGCGCCCAATAAACCCGGTACCGCCGGTAACGACATAACGCATGCCAGTCATGGTGCGCCTGGTAGCGCTGCACGTCAACGCAGTGTGACGGGATCGTCGGCGGACAAGCGGCGCCGTGAGTGGCCCGCAACGCTGACGGCGGCCCTTAGACTGACTCCGTCGGCATTACTCGGCCAGGCTCGGGGGAGGGAGGTCTGCGATGACACGACCAGACCGTTTGGCGCACGAGGTAGATCCAGGTCCGGTTCAGATCCAAGCCCGCAAGGTGCGCTTCGACGTCACTGATGTGCCGCTGCACTGGATTCCCGGCCACCCCGTCGCCTCGAACGTGATCGGCCTGCTCAACCTGATCCTGCCTGCGGCTGAGCGCTGGTTCGTCGCCACGTACAACGAGGCGCTTCCTCTGGTTAAAGATCCGAAGCTGGCCGAGGACATGCGGGGCTTCATCGGCCAGGAAGGTGCTCACGCCGAGGTCCATGAGCGGCTGTTGCACGAATTCATGGAGCAACGGGGCATAGATCCCACGCTGATGCTCGACCAGATGGAGTACGTCTTCACCAAGGTGCTGTCCCCATCAACATCGGAGGATCCCAAGCGTCGGATGAACCACTTGTGTGACCGGCTGTGGTTCATCGCGGCCCTCGAGCATTACACCGCGGTGATGGGTGACTTCGCACTCAACTGCACCTGGGACGACTACGGCGCCGATTCGACAATGGCCGATGTGTTTCGCTGGCATGGCAGCGAGGAGGTCGAGCACCGCAGCGTTGCCCACGATGTTGCGGTCTACTTCCACGACAGTTATGTCGACCGCATCGGCGCCATGGTGATGGCGATGATCGGTATCTATTCGTTCTTCCAGCGCGGCGCCTCGTTCTTGATGAAGGCCGATCCGAACGTGGACATCGGGTGGTGGAAAACGCAGCGATTGCGCGCCCGCGATTCCAAGTTGGGTCTGCTCCCCAAGTACCGCAAGCTTTTTGGCTCCAACACGCTGGCTTACTTCCGGCCCGGCTTCACCCCCGAACAGATGGGATCGACGGCGCAGGCGGTCGCCTACCTGGCCCGGTCCCCTGCCGCTCGCGCGGCGCATATTTGATGTCGCTGCGCGAGCGCTACCGGCGGCTGCCACCAAGCACGTCCGGGCGGTCCCGCCACGACTTATTTATCGGTCTGATCGACGCGGCCGTGTCCGGCGTGTGGACGATGACGGGAAACATCCGGCAGATGGCGGCGCCACGCGAACTAGGCCGCACTGTGACGCTGACGGTCGCGGACCGCCAGGTGCTCGCCCACGACCAACACGTGGTGGCCCTGACTCTCACTGCTCCCGACGCCAGCCGACTGGTGCCGTGGCGTGCGGGGCTCGCATCTGGACATCCATCTGCCGAGCGGACTGACGCGGCAATACTCGCTGTGCGGCGACCCTGAGGTCACCGATGCATATCGGATCGCGGTGCGGCGGATTCCCGATGGCGGTGGTGGCTCGATCGAGGTGCATGACGCCCTGCCGGTCGGGGCGACCGTCACTACCAGCGGCCCGGGCTTACCCACGGTACGACCCTTGACGCGGACCTCCCCACCCTTGCCGCGCAGTTGGACCCGGCCGTTGACGGACCGGTTACGCCGCCGGACGCTGACCCGTTTGCGGACCTCTCCCCGAATCACATGGGGTCGGACCCGGTTGACACATTCCTCAACAGCATCGTCCTGTCGCCGGACTCGAATCTAGCTACCGTGCTTGACCTGATCGCTGACCAAATTGCCGCCGACGCCGACCCATTCGAGCAACGTTTCGGAGCCGCTGGCGCCCCGATCGACGCCGCGCTTGGCCCATTTCTAGCGGGGGGCGTCTTTGATTCGTTGGTGAACCTATTCCGCCCCCCTGTCTGATCGGGGCTCCCACTTGACGGGTGGGTCGGTGTCCGCTACCTCGAACTCGACGCTCGCCTATGGCACCGGCCCGCTCTACTGGCCACGGTCCGGGATGCCGAAGTACAGCTGCGCACCGTGAGCCCGGGGCCAGACGCCGGAGGACTTGCACCCATCGAGGGCCTCACTGTGTAAGGCATCCGTCACCCTCCACAGTCGGCGCTGCCCCCGCGGTGCGGGGGTTCGAGGTTCTCCAGCAGCTGCCCGTTGATGAGCGTCGGCTACGCCAAGCACTATCAGCGCTCGACTGTGGGTGTCCACCGCCCATCGCGGCGCGCCTAGCCACATCAGCCAGCGGGACGTAAGTGAATACTCCGCAAAAATTACAGTTTTGTGGTCTTTTTCATACATCGCGCTAAGCCAGTTCTAAGAATCATAGGGAAACACCCGATTCCTCCAGGGGTCCCGCCGCCTAGCGTTTGGTCTGCTCGGCACTAAATCCGCAACCGGTTGGGGTGCGGTCCAGGGAGAGGAAAACAGATGAGCAATAAGTCTCGCTATCACCGGACCGCTGATGGGCGCCGCCGACGGGGCGTGACCGGCAGCGGGTTGGGCATCGCCGTCGGTGGCGCCATGGCAGCCGCGTTTATCTCGATGGGCACCGCTTCCGCC
The DNA here is from genome assembly GCF_965277065.1 of Mycobacterium sp. GTDB lineage: Bacteria > Actinomycetota > Actinomycetes > Mycobacteriales > Mycobacteriaceae > Mycobacterium. Next base: position 674,964 of record NZ_CBDIBT010000019.1, on the reverse strand, counting down.
GACGTCGCTGATACCGAACCGGACCCGTTCACTGACTTGCTCGGGGCAAACGCGAGCGCGACTGACCTCGCCACCGCTCAGGCCGCGGACATGACATTCGTAACGACGTCGCATACAGACGTTGCCACGCTGCTTGATAACACCTATGACGTCTATTCGACCCTGCCGGCTGTTGCTGGGGACGTCGACCCGTTCGAGGACCTGCTGCCGGCAAACGCGACTGCCCTCCAACTCGCCGAAGCCCTAAACGGCGACATCTCCTCGTCCGTTTCCGTTGAAACAAATATAGAGGCGGGAATCGACTCCGGAGCGACCGCTCCTGTGTCGGCCACCGACACGGAGCCTGACCCGTTCACTGACCTGCTCGGCCCAAACGCGACGGCTGCCGAACTCGGCCAAGCGTCAGCTGCTGACGCCTCCTTGGCGGCGCAAGACCCAACCGCTGCCTTAAATGATGATCAGTTGTTTGATGGGTCGTTGATCCCTCCTGGCGACAACGACCCATTCGAAGACCTCCTACCGGCGAACGCGCCGACCACCCAAGTCGCCCTAGCCATACTTCTTGACAACAAGCTGTATACCAACGATCCCACCCTTAATCCCAACAACATTCCCACCTTGACGGGCAACTTGGACGCGCAGGTCGACAGCGCGCAGCCGCCGCCCGATACCGAGCCCGACCCGTTCCTGGACTCGCTGACGCCGTTGCAAAGCTCGGACCCGTCGATAGTCAGTCTCGCCACGGTTAATGACACCGCCTTGGCGACGGCGAATCCCACCCTTGCTGGCCAGTTCGATTCAGCTATTGACGCAGGTCTCCCGGCGGGTGATCCCACCGACGCTGACGCGTTCTCAGATGCGGGGCTTACCAACGGTACGACTCTTGATGCGACGTACCCCACCCTTGCCGCGCAGTTGGACCCGACCGTTGACGGAATGGTTACGCCACCTGTCGACACCGAGCCCGACCCGTTCCTGGACTCGCTGCCGGCAACCGCGAGTGCTACCCAAATGGCCCAAGCCACGGCTGCTGACACCGCCTTGGCGACGGCGAATCCCACCCTTGCTGGCCAGTTCGATTCAGCCGTTGACGCAGGACTTCCGGCGGGTGATCCCACCGACGCTGACGCGTTCTCAGATGCGGGGCTTACCAACGGTACGACTCTTGATGCGGAGTTCCCCACCCTTGCCGCCCAGTTGGATCCGGGCGTTGACGTGGTTCCACCGACGGACGCTGACGCGTTCACCGACCTGGCCCAGGCGTTCGACCCGAACGCATTTACCGCCGCTGCCGTTCCTAGTGACTTCATTGGCACCCTGGCTGCGGGTCTCGATACGTTGTTCGCGCCTGGTGGCTTCGACGCTTCGCTGGACCCGCTGGCTGACAGCATCATCACCGCATTCGGTGTTCACGGCATGTTCTGATCGCAGCGCTTGAGATCCCGTTGCCCGTTCGCGCATGCCGCGACCGGGCAACGGGCTGTCGGCGTGACACGACGTGGGAACGAGAGCCGTGCTGGCTCGCTATCGATCCGGTGTGGCGAGAATCCTGAAGAGCATATTGTTCGCATCGGTCAGGGCCTGGACGTCGACGCGACGGCGAAACTCGGTGAGGGCCGTCTTGCGCAAGCTGGTGACCAAACCAGGGGCGGCCCACACCTCGGCGTCCAATGGCACACCGAATCCGGTGTCGGGGTCGCGCGCGAATATCGGCACAACGATAATGGTCGGCTCACTCGGGATCTCGTTGTAGACGGTCGAGGAGACGACAAGCACGTCGACTCCTGTGCCCGTGGCCCAGATATCGGCTCGGCGTGGCGGTGTCAACGTCGCTTGGTCAACTCATCAAGATTGCGATCGGCCCACGCTTCGCTGAACGCGCCAACATCGGGGTGTTGTCGCATCCAGTGGTCGTGGGCTTCGCATCGTCGCCGCATGTCCTCGGCGTCGAGCGCTGTCTCGATCCAGGCGTTCATCGATATCTGGTCGGCCTTGGCATACCGTTTCACCGCTTCGTAAGCGCTGTCCGAGAGCCGCAGAGTCACCGTTCTTGCCATCACTAAAAGATAGCATTCGGCCCTTCCATTAAATGCTGGTAGTACATCGGCGGCGAGGGTGGTGTCAGGTCGATTGAGATCTCTCTGCTCCACAAAACGGGGCGAAGAGTGTCCATCGCGGGCCGCCGCCTCGGCGGACCACACCACACTCGCGACCCGTTCCAGGACGCGTTGCCGGCAAACACGGGCCCGTCGATAGTGAGTCTCGCGGCGAGCGCTGACAGCAGTTTGGCGGCGATGAATCCCACCCAGGCTGGCCGGCTGGATCCAGCCGTTGACGGACCGGTCCCGCCGACGGACGCTGACGCGTTCACCGACCTGGCCCAAGCGGTCGACCCGAACGCGTTTACCACCGCTGGCGTTCCTAGTGATTTCGTTGGCACCCTGGCTGCGGGCCTTGGATACGGCGCTCGCGCCTGGTGGCTTTGACGCTGCGCTAGACCCGCTGGCTGACAGCCTCCTCAGCGCATTCGGTGTTCCGGGCATGTTCTGATCTCCGCCGCTACGCAAAGGACCAAGGAATCGGGTGTTTCCCTGGGGTTGACCTACGCGAGCTGGGTGTTGAACGCGGCGCTGAGCCGTTGGGCGGGGAGACCCGCCCGTTGGCAGGCCTGGGCGACGATCTGCCGTGAGTTAGCGGCGAAGACGCCGAACAGCACCTCGTCGGCGGGCACCGACACCATGGTCAGTAGTCGCACCGGGGATCCTTGGGCGGACACCGATGCGGCCGATGCGTCCAGGGTGGCCGCGGTGCGGTCCAAGTCGTCCTCGGTGACCTCGCGCTGATACCACTCGGCGAGATAGCACGGCACCCGGGTGACGGGAATGCTCACCGACTACATGCTAGGCGGCGCGGAGCCCGGAGCAATCGGGTGTTTCCCTATGATCCGGGTTGGCTCATGTGTCGGCCGAGTTCGGCGCGTGAGCGGATGCCGAGTTTGCGGTAGATGCGGGCGAGGTTGGCTTCGACGGTTTTCGGGGTGATGAACAGCGCGGCGGCGACGTCGCGGTTGGTCATCCCGGTGGCGGCGAGTTCGGCGACGCGGTGTTCGGACGCGGTGAGCACGCCGGATTTGGTGGTGGTGGTGCTGTGGATGCGGGCCAGTTCGGTGCTTGCCCGCGCAGCCCACAGTGGGGTGCCCAATTCCTCGAAGGTCACCAAGGCCTCCCGCAGGGTGGCTGCGGCGGCGTTCTTCTGGCGTTGCCGGCGTTGGAGCTGGCCGACCAGCAGTTGGGTGCGGGCCCGTTCGAACGGCATCGGCAGCCGCTCGTGCGCGCACATCGCCTGCTGGGCAACACGACCCGCCGCGCCGGCGTCGCCGCGGGCGGCCAGCAGCATGGCACGGCAGCGGGCGCCGGTCGCCAGCATCCACGGGCGGTCCAGGCGGGCGCCGTTGCGTTGCAGCCGCTCGATGAGCGGCTCGGCGTCGGTGAGCCGACCCACCCCGATCAGCGCTTCGATCGCATCGGGCAGAAACGGGGCGACGAAGATCTCGGTGGCCTCCGGCGCGGCGTCCAGCGCCGACAGCGCCGGTGCCAACCCCGTCAGGGCCGCGTCATAGCGACCCAACGACACCTCGGCGAAGCCCGCCGCCGCCACCGACCACATCGCCATCAGGGGCGCACCGCCGAGGGCGCTGGCCGCCCGCGCCGTCACGGCGTCGGCGCGGGCGTCGTCCACCCGACCGGTGTAGGCGGCCAGTAGGGCCCGCACGGTCAGGACAGCGGCAAGTGAGAGGTCGCTGTCGAGTTGGCGTGCCCTGTCCACCGCGTCGGCCGCAATGACTGTGGCAGCAGTGAAGTCGCCGCGCCAGATCTCGATCAGGGCGAAATAGAACGCGACATAATCCAGTTCACTTTCCCGGCCCCGCGCCGTGCAGAGCTCCCAGATCGACGCCATCTCCTGCCGGGCGTGATCGAGTTGCCCGGCCCAACCCGCGAGCTGGGCGTTCTGCATTTTCGGCCAGTACGCCACGGTCACGCCAGCCTGCTGATCGTCTAACTCCAGCGCCTGGCGCAGGGCGGGCGCATCGAGGCCCTCGCCACGCAGAAAGCCGACGAATGCCCGCAAACTGAGCGCCTGGCTCAGCAACCGAGGCACCCCGAGCTGTTGCGCACCGGCCACGGCGTCGGCGATATTGGCCGCTGCGGCCTCAGGGTGACCGGCGTGGACCTGCACCCACGACAGCATGACCAACATCTCCAGCCGCAGGCCGAGATTGTCGCCGACCTCGCTTAGAGCGCGCTGCAACGCCGCGCAGGCCGCTACGAAGCTGTCATTGGATAGCCGCACCGCAGCCAGCAAGTGCAACACCCCGGCGCGCAGCACACCCGGCTCCAACCTGTCAATGATGTCTTCGAGCATCCGGCGGGCCCGCCCGAGATCGCCAGCGTGAAAAAGATAGCCCGCCAACCGGATCCGATGTTTCGGGGTGTCCCCGCCGAGTGCGATCGCCAGCTCGACCAGCTCCGCCGCGGCCGCCGGCGCGCCCCGATCCCGCGCCGACTTCGCCGCCACATCCAGGGCCCGCACCGTGTCCGGGTCGGTTCCGGTGGCGCTCAGCGCCAGGTGCCGGGCCGCCAGTTCCGGGTGCTCGACGATGCCGGCGAGGCGCCGATGCATGGCGCGCCGGTGCGCGGGGGACGCCTCGGTGTAGACACCCCGGGCCAACAACGGGTGCGCGAACCGCAGCCGCGGACCCTCGAATCCGAGGATCCCGGCGCTCTCGGCGGCCTCCAGCCCGGCCACCACGCCGGCGGTGTCGCCGCCGGTCGCGCGCGCCACCAGGTCCACCGTCGGTTCCGCCAGACAGGCCACCGCCAGCAACAGGTCCTGAACCTCGTTGCCCAGACTGCCGATCCGGGCGCGGACCAACTCAGCCAGCGTGCCGGGCAGGAGCATGTCGGCTGCCGCTTCGCCCCGACCGTCGATGGCCCGCGCCAACTCCAGGGCATAGAACGGGTTCCCGCCCGAGACGTCATGGATCCGTACCATCGTCGGCCGCGAAAACGTACGGCCAAGGCGCTCGCCCAGGACGGTATGCAAAGCACCCACGCTCAGCGGAGTCACCCCGACGCGGCGCACCGCGTCGGGGTTCGGCAACTGCAGCCAGGCGGCACCGGTGCTGCCGGGATCGGTGCGTGCGGCGCCCAGCACCCCGACCGGTCCCGCCAGCCGTCGCGCCGCGAACGCCACCGCCTGCACGCTGGAGGAATCGAGCCACTGCACGTCGTCGATGGCCAGCAGCACCGGCGACTGCGCGGCCAGGCCCGTCACGATCGAGAGAAAGGCCGCCGCCACCGCATGCTGATCCGTCGCACCGCCCGCTGTTTGCGCCCGCAACAGAACCCGGTCGATCGCCAGGCGCTGTGGCGCCGGCAGCCCCGCCAAGGTGTCGTCGGTCACCCCGCCGAGCAGGTCACCCAACGCGGCATAGGCCAGCACCGACTCCGCGGCTGCTGCCCGCGCCGAGAGCACCCGGAATCCGCGGTCCCGTGCCTGCTCGATTGCGGCCAGCCACAATGTGGTCTTACCGATCCCCGCCTCACCCTCCACCACCAACGCTGCGGGCTCAATGGTCGCGGTGTCCAGGAAATTCGAAGCCGCCCGCCCCTGCACCGAGCTCTGTAGGTGGGCGGGCATGACTGAAGAATCTCAGCATTCGGGTTGCAAGTCCACAGCAAACTCCGTCCCGTCGGCCAGGGGCGGCCTATGCTGCGGCCGCGATTACCGCGCGTTCGGGGCGACCGCCTCGTCTTCGTCGTCCCACAGCAGCAGCTGACGAACGGCCGGACGCGATCCGTAGGGCTGCAGCATCGAGCTGGCCGGGCGTGGGCGCACCCGTTGCGGCCACCAGAACCACCGGCCGAGCAACGTCGCGATCGACGGTGTCATGAACGAACGCACGATCAGCGTGTCGAACAGCAGACCGAGACCGATGGTGGTGCCGATCTGACCGAGTGTCTGCAGACCGCTGAAGACGAACCCACACATCGTCACCGCGAACACCAGACCGGCGGCGGTCACCACCGACCCGGAGCCCGCCATTGCCCGGATGATGCCGGTCTTGAGTCCGGCGTGAATCTCTTCCTTGAACCGGGAGATCAGTAGCAGGTTGTAGTCGGACCCGACGGCCAGCAGCAGGATGACCGCCAAAGCCAGTACCACCCAATACAATTCGATGCCGAGGATGTACTGCCAGAGCAGCACGGACAGGCCGAACGACGCGCCCAGAGACAGCGCGACCGTGCCCACGATCACGATGGCGGCAACCAGGCTTCGGGTGATGAGCATCATGATCAACAGGATCAGGCTCAGTGAGGCGATGGCGACGATCAATATGTCGTAGTTCGCCATGTCCTGGATATCTTTGTAGGTCGAGGCGGTGCCGCCGAGATAGAAGTGCGCGCCCGACAGGGGGGTGTTCTTCACGGCCTCGTGCGCGGCGAGCTTGATCGGTTCGACGTGGGAGATGGCGGCGGGCTCTGCCGGGTCGCCTTCGTGGGTGATGATCATCCGAGCCGCTTTGCCGTCAGGCGACATAAAAAGCTTGAGACCGCGTTTGAAGTCGGGATTGTCGAATGCTTCCGGAGGCAGGTAGAACAAGTCGTCGTTCTTGGACTTGTCGAAGGCCTGCCCCAGCGAAGCAGGATTGTCGTTCGCGGTGGCCGATTGATTGGCGATCCCGAGGTTGGTGGCGAAGTTCTTCAACGTCAGCTCGCGGTTGACTTCCTGGCTGGCGATTTGCGGCGGTATCAGCCCGACGAGTTGCGGCTGGATCTTATCGAGCTTGTCCAGGCTGACGACCAGATCTTCGAATTTCTCGGTGAGTTCGTCGATGCTGTCAATCGCCTCGAAGGTGTTGCGGAGGGCGAAGCACGCTGGAATGTCATAGCAGTGCTTTTCGAAGTAGAAGTAGCTGTGGATCGGCCGGAAGAAGTCGTCGAAATTCGCCAGCTTGTCCCGTATTTCGGTAATGATCGCCAGGGTCTCGTTGAACTTCTGGGTCTCTTCGTGCGTGGCGCCGGCGAGTTGCTGTTGTAGGACAAATTGCTGCTGCAAGATGCCGATGGTTTTGTCGAATTCTTGGGACTGCCGGAGCAAATCCTGCGCGCGGTCCGATTGGTACTTCAGGTTCTGCACCGATCCGACGCTTTGCTGGCTGATCTGGAAGGCGATCGAGCTGTGGTCCAGCGGGGATCCCAGCGGCCGGGTGATGGACTGCACCAGGGCGATGCCGGGTATGTGGACAACGCCTTTGGCCACCTTGTCCAGGACGAGCATGTCAGCCGGATTGCGCAGGTCGTGGTCGGCCTCGATCATCAGCAGCTCGGGTTCGAGTCGGGAGCGGGAGAAGTGCCGTTCGGCCGCGGTGTATCCGACGTTGGCCGCGGCGGTCATCGGAATGTAGGGGCGGGTGTCGTAGCTGGTTTTATATCCGGGCAAGGCTAATAGGCCGATGAAGGCGACGGCGATGGACACCACCAGGATGGGACCGGGCCACCGGACGATCGCGGTGCCGATCCGGCGCCAGCCTCGGGTTTGCAGCACACGTTTGGGGTCGAAGAGACCGAAATGGCTAGCGACCACTAGCACCGCCGGACCCAACGTGAGCGAGGCCGTCAGCGCGACCAGGATGCCGATCGCGGCGGGTAAGCCCAAACTCTGGAAATAGGGCAGCCGGGTGAAGCCGAGGCACGCCACCGCGCTAGCGACCGTCAAGCCCGAACCCAGCACGACATGAGCGGTCCCGCTGTACATGCTGTAGTACGCATCTTCGCGCTCTTCGCCGGCCGAGCGGGCCTCTTGGTAACGGCCGACGAAAAATATCGCGTAATCCGTTCCTGCGGCAATGACCAATAGCGTGAGCAGATTGGTCGCGTAGGTGGACAGCCCCAAGACCCCGATATTTCCCAGGAATGCGACAAATCCACGCGCCGCTGCCATTTCGATGAGGACCGTTGCCAGGACCATGGCCGTGGTGGCGAACGATCGGTAGACGACGAACAACATCACCGCGATCACTGCGACGGTCAGCGCGGTGACCTTGTTGGAGCCCTTGCTGCCCTCGGTGAACTGGTCGGCGATCAGCGGGGCCGCGCCGGTGAGGTAGGCCTTGACGCCTGGCGGTGGCTTCATCTGGTCGACAGTGGCGCGGACGGCGTCGACGGACTCGTTGGCCATCGCCTCGCCCTGAGCTCCGGCGAGATAAAGCTGTACGTAGGCGGCCTTGCCGTCGGTGCTCTGTGAGCCCGCCGCGGTCAGGGAGTCGCCCCAGAAATCCTGGATGTGCTGGACGTGCTTGGTGTCCTGCTCCAACTTGTGAAGCAGCTCGTCGTAGAACTTGTGTGCGTCGGCGCCAAGCGGCTTGTCACCCTCGAGCACGATCATCGCCGAACTATCGGTGTCGAACTCGTGGAACACTTTTCCGATGTGTTTGAACGCCTGATACGACGGCGCATCGGGGGAGCTGAGGCCGACGTTGTGCAGTCGGCCGACCTCTTCCAATTGCGGCACAAGGATATTCGGCACCGCAGCTAAGGCGATCCAGAACAACAGGATTGGTACCGCAACGCGGTGGATGAGGTGCGGGACGCGCGGCCGGCGGACGCTGTGATTGCTCATCCGGACTTGTCCAGGCAGAAGGTGTACGCGCTCAATTGGTTCACGGTCCTCTCGTCTTTGACGACGCCGTTGACGGTGATGCGGCAGCCCAGCGTGTTGCCGTTGCCCTGGGCGACCACGTTGGCAACGACTGCGGGATCGGTGGTGGTGATCGTGTACGACCAGGGCAGCGGGGCGTTGTCAACCCGTTGCGGCGCGGCATGGACGTCTTGATAGTTGATGGTCGCGGTGGCGCCGGGAGCGCCGAACACTTCATAGACAACGCTTTTGGGACTGAACGGCACGATCTCGTTCGAGGCGCCGCCGCCGCCGTGCGCGGCGTTGCTGTCCGAGCCGAAGGCGTCGTGCAGTCGATAGACGCCGAATCCCGCGAGAGTCACTACGACGACAGCGACCAAAACCATCCAGCGCCGCCGGACCAGGCGTGAAATACGGCTCATCCGTTCGCCTTTGGTGAAGGTGGCCGGGTAAGGCTTGGAATAAGCACGTCGTCGACGAGAGCCTGCACGGTGGCTCGGGTCGGGGGCGAGCTCGGCATGACGATTCGGAAGATCAAATAACCGGGCAAGAGATCCCAGAGTTCGTCGCCGATCACCGTGGCATCGATCTCGCCGCGATCGGCGGCGTCCCGCAGCACGTTCTGCATGAGGGCCTTGCGGTGATCGAGGAACTGATGCTGCAGCGCTTCGTTGAGGGCGGGGTGTCGCGACGTTTCGACGAGCACGGCGCGGATCGTGGCGGCCTGGGCGGCGGCCTGCTCGCGGCACGCTTCCCCGATCTGCAGTAGATCGCCGCGCAGCGTGCCGGTCTGGGGATGCACCGCGACCTGGCGGACGCCCTCGATGAAGGCGGCCAATACCAGCTCGGCTTTCGACGGCCAGCGCCGGTACACGGTCGCCTTGCTGGCGCGCGCCTTGGCCGCCACCGCATCGATGGTCAACCGTTCATAACCATGCTCCTGCAGCAGCTGCAGCGTGACGTCGAGCAGCTCGGTTTCCCGCGGCGACCAGGGCGAGCACTCCGCTCCGGGACGGGCAGTCTGCGTCACAGCGCTCACCCTAAGGCCAACAGGGCAGTACTGTCCAGTACCGTACCGCTGAGGCCAGTTCGCTCAGCTCAGTAGCTGAAGTCCCGGATCCCGTCCCAGTCGATCAACGTCCACCCTCCGGCCGGGCTGCCGGTGATCACCACGCGGCCGAGGTTAGGCAGCGGGTGGCTGGTCGCCAGGCTGTCCTTTGGGTTCGTCACGTTCATCAACGTCCAGTACATGATCGACTCGGCGTGGGCGAACGCCACCGGCTTGCTGTTACCGCTGTCGTAGATCTTCTGAACAGCCGCGCTGAACTGGTCGTTGAATTCGTGACCGCTGATCGAGCCGGGCACGGCATCCTGGACGTCGCCGTTCAGCCACAGCGATGGCGCGACCAGATAGGTCAGGTCGGAGCGCTTGACCGGAGAGTTGTTGTAGCGGCCGGCATCGATTTCGCGCAGTCCGGGCAGGATTTCGACGTGCTTTCCCAGCGCGTGGGCCAGTGGCTCAGCGGTCTGCTGGGTGCGCACCATGTTAGAGGCGTAGATGCCGTCGAAGTTGTTGCGCGTCAGCTGATGAGCGAGCTGTTCGGCTTGACCCTGGCCCTCCTCGGTGAGGCTCGGGCCGGGGATGTCGGTGTTGATCATGTGCTCGGCGTTGCTTTGCGACTCGGCATGCCGGATGAAGGTCAGCGTGATGCTGCGCACCTGCGGTGATCCCGAGCAGGCGCCGACGGTGATGACGGCGGCGAGGACGGCAGCGGCCTTCCAGATGACGGTGCGGGTGCGAGTGCGCATGGCGATAGCCTGCCTTGCCGAGGCCTCCGGCGTGGCGCGTTTGCCAGGGTTGGGTCAATAAATCACACAAGCGAGCGAGTGATGGAATAGCGAGGCCAATAAAGATCACCGGCCGATCCAAAAGGAGACCCGAATGGCGATCGACCCCAATGCCGTCGGTGCGACCACCGAGCCCATGCTGTTCGAGTGGACCGACCGCGACACGTTGCTCTACGCACTCGGAGTCGGCGCCGGCCTCGACGATCTGAGGTTCACCACCGAGAACAGTCACGACATCGACCAGCAAGTGCTGCCGACCTACGCGGTGATCTGCTGCCCGGCGTTCGGTGCGGCCGCCAAGGTCGGATCGTTCAACTGGGCGATGCTGCTACACGGTTCCCAAGGCATTCGGCTGCATGCACCGCTGCCGCCTGCGGGCAAACTCTCGGTGGTCACCGAGGTGGCCGACATCCAGGACAAGGGCGAGGGCAAGAACGCGATCATCATGTTGCGCGGACGCGGCAGCGATCCCGACACCGGCACGCTACTCGCCGAAACGCTGACCACGCTGGTGATCCGCGGCGAGGGCGGTTTCGGGGGACAGTCGGGCGAGCGCCCCGTCGCGCCGAAGATCCCCGACCGCGAACCCGATGCCCGGGTCGCGCAGACCACCCGGAAGGACCAGCCGCTGATCTACCGGCTTTCGGGTGACCGTAATCCGCTGCACAGCGACCCGTGGTTCGCCAAGGAACTGGCCGGCTTCCCCGAGCCGATCATGCACGGCCTGTGCACCTATGGGTTCTCCGGTCGTGCGCTGATCGCCGAGCTGGGCAACGGCAACGCCGGCGCCATCACGGCGATCGACGCCCGCTTCACCAAGCCAGTATTTCCCGGCGAGACGCTGACCACGCTGATCTGGCGCACCGAGCCGGGCAAAGCGGTGTTCCGCACCGAGGCGGCTTTGCCCGACGGCAGTAACGCGCGGCTGGTGCTCGAAGACGGCGCAGTCGAGTACGCCGAGGTTTAATCGGGCGGCCAGCGTGGCAGTCGGGGGCATGGCATTCAAACTCACCTATAGCGACGGTCAATCGACGGATTACGACGACAGCACCAAGTGGGAAGTCGATAACGGGGTCGTCAAGCTGGGCCGCGACGAGGGGGACTGGACGGTGTTCGTCTCCCCGAGCCACTGGGCAACCCTCGAGCTGGGCACCGGCGACGAAAAGAAGTCGGACGACGACAAGAAGTCGGACGATAAGAAGTCAGATGATAAGAACTCAGACGACAAAAAGAAGTCAGACGACAAAGACGACTGACCGCATCGCGCGGTTCTGAATGCCGTTTCGGCACCGCAGCCTTGACCTGACAGGTAATCGTGCTGCCGATGAGCCGCAGATAGCATCGGGGCGATGACGACCCTGACCCGGAGCTCACGGGCAACACCGGCGGTCGGTCAACTGCTGCGCGAGTGGCGCGAGCGACGTCGAATCAGCCAGCTCGACCTGTCGATTCAGGCCGAGATCTCGGCTCGGCACCTCAGCTTTAAGGAGACCGGACGATCGCAACCGACCCCCGGGCTGATCCTGCGACTCAGCGAACAACTCGATGTGCCGCTGCGCGAACGCAACGCGCTGTTGTTGGCGGGCGGATACGCGCCTGCCTATCCCGAACATTCGCTCGACGAGCCGGAGCTGACCAGGCTGCGCGCCGCGTTGCGCCAAATCCTCTCCGGCCACGAGCCGTACCCGGCGCTGGTGATCAACCGATGGTGGGACATGCTGGACGGCAACGCCGCTGTCACGGTGCTCATCGAGGGATGCGATCCCGCACTATTGACACCACCGATCAACGCGCTGCGCGTTTCGCTGCACCCCGACGGAATGGCGTCGCGCATCGTCAATCTGGCGGAGCGGCGCGCGCATGTCCTCGAGCGGCTGCGCCGCCAAGTCCGGGCGACGCGCGACCCGCGACTGGCCGAGCTGCTCGCCGAACTGTCGGGCTACCCGGGGGGCGAGACCGAGCGCCCCCAGCCAACCGATGTCGCGGTGCCACTGCGGTTGCGGCACAACGGAAAAGAGCTGGCGTTCTTTTCCATGACCGCGGTGGTCGGTGCCCCGCTGGATGTCACCGTCGCCGAAGTGGCGATCGAATCGTTTTATCCAGCCGATGCGGATACCGCGGAGGCCCTGCACGCATTGGGGAAGTGACCGATGACCGACACTGCCGCCACGGAGATGATCCACGGACTGGTCCCGCTGGCCGTAACGCTGGGCATCACCGCGGACGCGGCCAGCCCGGAAGAGGTTGTGCTGAGCCTAGATTGGGCGCCGAGCTTGACGACCGGCGGAGACGTGCTACACGGCAAGCTGGCCGCCAAAACCATTCAGTCTCAAGCGGTCCTGTGATCTACTCGGCGAGCCGGCGGGCGAGCAGCTCGGTGAACTCGCGCACCCGGTCCGGGTCGTCCAGCGCGTAACGTGCTGCCGTGGGGCGGTTCCCGTCGTCGCTGTGGCGGACCAGGATCGCGATGCCATCGTCGGCCACCGCGTCGAACGCGTCCTCGTCGGTGATGTCGTCGCCGAGGTAGATCGGCAGCAACGATGTCGACCCTTCGTTGTCACGGATGTAGTCGAGTACCCAGCGCAATGTTTTTCCCTTGTCCCAGTCGACATCTGGACGTAGCTCGATGACTTCACGACCGGTTGTCACGCGCAGCGCGGTTCGCTGCCCGGTGGTTCGGACCGCGGCGGCAACCTCGCCGACGCGGTCACGCGCGGCATTGCGGTAGTGCACGGCCACACCGAATCGCTTGTGCTCCACGGCGACACCTGGAATGTCACCGATCTGATCGGCCAGCGCGGCCGCCACCTCCGCCAACACCGGGATGCTGGCGGCTGCCTCGGCGTTCTGGTGGTGCTTACCATCGGGTCCGGTCAGCTCGAACCCATGACTGCCCGCGTACCAGAGTCCGGGCAGCCCGATCCGCTGCCGCACGTCGGCCAGGTCCCGACCGCTGAGGATCGCCACGGGACACTGGGCGCTCAGCGAGGTCAGCGCGTCGGCCGCGCCGTCGGCCAGCCGCGCGGAGTCGGGTTCGTTGACGATCTCGGACAGCGTCCCGTCGAAATCGAAGAACACCGCGGGCTGTCGGTCGGACGCCAGGTCCAGCACCGCTGAGCCGTCGGCCAGTTCGGACATCCGGCGATCCCCGGTCCGGACGTCGATGTCGGTCAGGTTCTTGACCACTGCGTCGGCGCTGCGACTGCGCAGTGTCCCGGCCGAATCGACCGCGACGATCAGTGCGAATCCGCCGGCCCGCGCGTCCGCCACGCCCTGCTCGGTCGACGTGACGACGGCGCAGCGACCCGGCCGCACCGCCAAGGCGTCGGCCGTCTCGATCAACGCGGAAGCGCCGGATCGAGCGAGGCGCAGGCCTGCGTCCCGTAGCTGTGCCGCGATCGTGGCGCCGGGTCCGTCGTCGACGTCGAACAGCACGGCGTCCACGCGGCGCGGGTCGATGATGACCGACATTCGCCGTCCCGCCTTCCCGGCCCGCCGTCGCGGCGCCGGTAGTCAGGTTAGTCGGTGAGCGTCAGACCGATTTTTTGTCGAACAGCAAGATGGAGTCCTGGCTGAGCATGTCCAACCGGGCCACCCCGATTTTGATGCCGTCGGCCAGCTTGTCGATGTCGGTGCCCGCGTCGTAGTCGGCGGTGATACCGAACACCAGATCGTCGGCGTAGCTCATCACCGCGACTCCGGTGCGCAGCTGCAGGGCGATCGGCGGGATGGGCAGCAGCCGACTGACGGTGTGGCCCATCATCTCCAGGCGCCGGTGCGGACCCGGGACATTGGTTGCCAGTGTCACAATGCCGCGTTGCGGCAGGCGGGTAAGCAGTCGAATCAGCCACGAGGAGAACATGAATGGGATGTATCCGGTGATCGATACCACCATGTTGCCGGCTTGGCGCTGTCCGCCTTGTTTGGTCCGGGTCAGTCGGCTGTGCACGGCGCGCAACTGCTGGATCGGGTCGTCCTCGTCGACCGGAAGGTAGGGCAGCATGATCGAGATTCGATTGCCCGGTTTGTCCGCAGCGTCGGGCGCACGCTCCGACACCGGCACCAGGGTGCGCAACGAATCGGCCTTGGGTTCTTCGCCGCGGTGCAGCAGTACTGATCGATAGCCGTCGGTGATCGCGGCCAGCGCGACGTCGTTGATGGTGACGTCGAACTTGCGGCAGACCTGCTCGATATCGGCGAGTGGGACGCGGACCGCACGGTAGCGCCGCATCGACGTGACGGGACCGACCAGCGACGATCCGGCGGTCGGGCGCAGCAGACCGGCCGCGATCTCGGTCGCGCCGCCGACCGTTCGGGTCACCGTGTTGGTGATTCCGGTGGCGGTCCGCCAGAGGTCGCTCAGCGGGTTGGAGCGCGAGGCGCCCTCGGGTACCGGGGTCAGGTGCGGGCGCCGTCCCGTCCGCTTCGCGACGGGGCGTGCGAACACATCGCCGTCGATGTCGTCGCACAGGCGGGCAAGGATGCGAATCGCGGAGATCCCGTCGGCCATGCAGTGGTGGACCTTCATCAGGATCGCCCATCGATTGCCCTTGAGGCCTTCAATGACCCAGCACTCCCACAGCGGGCGGTCGCGATGTAGTCGGCGCTCCAGCACGTCGGCGATAACCCGGAAAAGTTCGGTGTCATCGCCCGGCCGCGGGACTGCTATCCGCCGCACGTGGCGGCTGATGTCGAATGCCGGATCGTCGACCCAGTGCGGCGCACCGACATCGAAAGGCTGGGTGCGCAGCATCTGCGTGAAACGAGGAATCGATTGAACACGCTCCGCCAGAACAGCTTTGAACTTTTCGTACCTGGGCGCCGCGCCGTCGATGATGGCGATCCCGCCGATCGCCAAGCTGACGTTACGGTCGGAATCCTCGGCCATGAGGAAGCCTGCATCGAGCGTGTTGAGGTGCTCCATGAGCCATCACCGCGTTCTTTCTTGGATTACGTTCGAGTATCGGCGGTGACCACTGGTCAGAGGTGGCGTCGATATTAAATTGTGTAAACAACTGGAGTCGGTTGTGTGGCAACGCAGTTGGAAAACGCGTCGCAGTGTTAGTCGTGTGCCGAACAAGGCTGCAAAACTCTCATCGCCTGAGATTTTCTGAGAGTTTTCTTGAGGTCGATCAAATATGTTCTAGCTCAGCACAATTCAAGACTGTGCTGCTCGTACACTATTTCGACGAGAGCTTCCGCCAACTGACTAGTGCAACTATGAGTCCGATCAGCACCGTGATCGGACCGGTGATGGACCAGGTGGTGGTGTTACTCATCTGGCTGCCGCCGAGCACTCCGAATCCCTGCAGGGCCCAGATCAGACCGAGCGCTGCGACGATCAACCCGACTGCGAATGTGATGATGAAAGCGCTTCTCATAGTGGGATCGTAGGCGTGATTGAGTCGCGCTGGGAGTAGTGTTGCGCGACAACGTAACAGGCATGGATAGGGGTACGACTCGTGGTCCAGCTTCACGT
The DNA here is from genome assembly GCF_965277065.1 of Mycobacterium sp. GTDB lineage: Bacteria > Actinomycetota > Actinomycetes > Mycobacteriales > Mycobacteriaceae > Mycobacterium. The sequence continues at coordinate 658,937 of NZ_CBDIBT010000019.1, read as the reverse complement.
TCAGCGAACGATCGCCGTATCGCCGGACCGGGTCTTTGATTGGCTGGCCGATCCTGCCAACCTCACCGTTACTCGCTACAGGCAGTAGAGAGCGATTCGAACATATATTCGATACACTGGGTCGATGGGGTGGAGCAACGGGCCGCCGGGCTGGTCGGAGATGGAGCGGGTGCTCTCCGGCAAACCGCGTCGCTCCGGCACGCCAACGGTATGGACTCCGGCGGACGAGGCGCCCTGGTCGCGCAAACGGATCGCCTACCAGCCGCCGGACGAAGACCGGCCGGCTCGCTCGTCCATCCCGTACGCCGAGCTGCATGCGCATTCGGCGTACAGCTTTCTCGACGGGGCCAGCGCGCCGGAGGAGTTGGTCGAAGAGGCGGTGCGGCTGGGTTTGCGGGCCATCGCACTGACCGACCACAACGGCCTCTACGGAGCGGTGCGGTTCGCCGAGGCGGCGGTGGAGTTGGACATGCGGACGGTGTTCGGCGCCGAGTTGTCGTTGGGATCTGGTGCCAGGACCGACGATCCCGATCCGGCGGGCCCGCATCTGCTGGTGCTGGCTCGCGGGCCGGAAGGTTATCGTCGGCTGTCGCGGCAGCTGGCGGTCGCGCATCTGGCCGGCGGTGAGAAAGGCAAGCTGCGTTTCGACTTCGACGCGCTCACCGAGGCGGCGGGTGGCCACTGGCACATATTGACCGGCTGCCGCAAAGGCCACGTACGCTCCGCGCTGGCCACCGGCGGACCGGATGCGGCCTCGGCGGCGTTGGCCGATCTGGTGGACCGGTTCGGCTCGGATCGGGTCAGCGTCGAGCTGACCCACCACGGCTGCCCGGTCGATGACGACATCAATGCCGACATGGCCGCGTTGGCCCAGCGGTTCGGGCTCAACATCGTGGCGACCACCGGAGCGCACTTCGCTGCGCCGTCGCGGCGGCAGCTGGCGATGGCAATGGGCGCCATACGTGCCAGGCAGTCGCTGGACGAGGCGGCCGGCTGGCTTGCCCCGCTGGGCGGTTCGCATCTGCGCTCGGGTGAGGAAATGGCGCGGCTGTTCGCGCAGCACCCCAGCGCGGTGACCGCCGCTGCCGATCTCGGCGAGCAGTGCGCCTTCGGCCTGGCGCTGATCGCCCCGCAGTTGCCGCCGTTTGATGTCCCACCCGGGCACACCGAAGACAGCTGGCTGCGGGAGCTGACGATGGCCGGAGCCCAGCGCCGCTACGGCCGGCGGTCACAGGCTCGTCAGGCGTATGCCCAGATCGAGCGTGAGCTGGAAATCATTGCGCAACTGAAGTTTCCGGGATACTTCCTGGTGGTCTACGACATCACCCGGTTCTGCCGGGAGAACAACATCCTGTGCCAAGGCAGGGGATCGGCGGCCAACTCGGCAGTCTGCTACGCGCTCGGCGTCACCGCGGTCGACCCGGTGGCCAACGAGTTGCTGTTCGAGCGCTTCCTGTCGCCGGTCCGCGACGGGCCGCCCGACATCGACATCGACATCGAATCGGATCTGCGCGAAAACGTCATCCAGTACGTCTACGACAAGTACGGCCGCGACTACGCCGCCCAGGTCGCCAACGTGATCACCTACCGCAGCCGTATCGCGGTGCGCGACATGGCTCGTGCCCTGGGGTTCTCGCAAGGGCAGCAGGACGCCTGGAGCAAACAGATCAGCCACTGGAGTGGACGTCCGTCGGACATCGACGGCATACCCGAGCAGGTGATCGCGCTGGCCGACCAGATCCAGAACCTGCCCCGGCACATGGGAATCCATTCCGGCGGCATGGTGATCTGCGATCGCCCGATCGCCGACGTCTGCCCGGTCGAGTGGGCCCGGATGGAAAATCGGAGCGTGTTGCAGTGGGACAAAGACGATTGCGCGGCAATCGGTTTGGTGAAATTCGACCTGCTTGGCCTTGGCATGCTCTCGGCGCTGCATTACGCCATCGACCTGGTGGGTGAGCACAAAGGCATCGAGGTCGACCTGGCCGCGCTGGACCTGTCCGAACCGGCGGTGTACGAGATGTTGCAGCGCGCAGATTCCGTCGGGGTGTTCCAGGTGGAGTCCCGCGCACAGATGGCGACCCTGCCGCGGCTCAAGCCCCGGTTGTTCTACGACCTGGTGGTCGAGGTGGCGTTGATCCGCCCCGGGCCGATCCAGGGCGGATCGGTCCACCCGTACATCCGGCGGCGTAACGGCCTCGACCCGGTCGTCTACGACCACCCGTCGATGGAGCCGGCATTGCGCAAGACGTTGGGAGTGCCGCTGTTTCAGGAACAGCTGATGCAACTCGCGGTGGATTGCGCCGGTTTCACCGGCGCCGAGGCCGATCAACTGCGCCGTGCCATGGGATCCAAGCGATCGACCGAACGCATGCAGCGGCTGCGCGGCCGGTTTTACGACGGCATGCGGAGCATGCACGGCGCTGACGACGAGGTGATCGACCGGGTCTTTGAAAAGCTGGAAGCCTTCGCCAATTTCGGTTTCCCGGAGAGTCATTCGCTGAGTTTCGCGTCGCTGGTCTTCTATTCGTCGTGGTTCAAGCTGCATCACCCCGCGGCGTTTTGCGCTGCGCTGCTGCGTGCGCAGCCGATGGGCTTCTATTCGCCGCAGTCGCTGGTGGCCGACGCCCGTAGGCATGGGGTGACGGTGCACGGTCCATGCGTGGCCGCCAGCACGGTGCACGCCACGCTGGAGAACGCCGGCACCGAGGTGCGGCTGGGGCTGGGCAGCGTCCGTCAGATCGGCGAGGATCTGGCCGACAAGCTGGTCGAAGAACGAAAGGTGCACGGCCCCTTCGATTCTCTGCTGGACATGACGAGCCGGGTTCAGCTTTCCGTGCCGCAGACCGAGGCGTTGGCCACCGCAGGCGCGCTGCGCTGTTTCAAGATGTCGCGGCGCGAGGCGCTGTGGGCGGCCGGCGCGGCCGCCACCCAGCGACCGGATCGATTGCCTGGAGTCGGCTCGTCGTCGCATGTTCCGTCGTTGCCGGGGATGAGCGAGGTAGAGCTGGCCGCCGCCGACGTGTGGGCCACCGGCGTCTCGCCGGACAGCTACCCGACTCAATTCCTGCGGTCGGATCTCGACGCGATGGGGGTGATACCTGCCAACGCGCTGCTGTCGGTGCCCGACGGTGAGCGGGTGCTGATCGCCGGAGCGGTCACGCATCGGCAGCGACCGGGCACGGCTCGGGGCGTGACGTTCGTCAACCTCGAGGACGAGACCGGGATGGTCAACGTGCTCTGCACACCGGGGGTGTGGGCGCGGCACCGCAAGGTGGCGCAGACATCGTCGGCGCTGCTGATCCGCGGCCAGGTCCAAAATGCCAGTGGCGCAGTCACTGTGATGGCGGAGCGGATCGGCAAGCTCACGTTGAAGATCGGATCGAAGTCCCGCGACTTCCGGTGACCGTTGTGCGCCGAACGTGAATGACCCGACGTGACACGCCAGTAAGCGTCGTGACATGCACATTCGCGGCCGGCCGGAGCCAGCGCGCGGCGCGAGTAATCTCGCGCTCATGGCCCTTAACCTTTCTGTCGACGAACTCCTCACCACCACCCGTTCGGTCCGCAAGCGTCTCGACTTCGACAAGCCGGTCTCGCACGACCTGCTGATGGAATGCCTCGACTTGGCGTTGCAAGCGCCCACCGGCTCCAATTCGCAGGGCTGGCAGTGGGTTTTCGTGGAGGACGACCAGAAGAAGAAGGCGATTGGCGAGATCTACCTGGACAACGCCCGCGGCTACCTGAAGTCACCGGCAGCGGAATACGGCGAGGGCGACACCCGTGGCGAGCGGATGGGCGCGGTCCGCGATTCCGCGTCCTACCTGGCCGAGCACATCCATGAAGCGCCGGCGCTGTTGATCCCGTGCATCGAAGGCCGCGAGGACAAGCAGCCGATGGGCGGGGCGGGATTCTGGGCGTCGCTGCACCCGGCGATCTGGAGCTTTTGTCTGGCGTTGCGCTCGCGAGGGCTGGGCACCTGCTGGACGACGCTGCACCTGATCCGCGGCGGCGAGGAAAAGGTGGCCGAGATATTGGGCATCCCCTACGAGAAGTACAGCCAGGCCGGGCTTTTCCCGATCGCTTACACCAAGGGCACCGATTTCAAGCCGGCCAAGCGGCTACCGGCTGAGCAGCTGACGCACTGGGACACCTGGTAGATCAGACCGCGCCGGTGAAATTCTGCTGGCGCCACGCTTCGTAGACGGCGACCGCGGCGGCATTGGCCAAGTTGAGCGACCGCCGGCCGTCGAGCATCGGGATACGCACAGGTGCGGTGATGTGTGGGTCGGCCAGTGTCGCCGCGTCCAGACCGGTGGGCTCCGGGCCGAACATCAACACATCCCCGGGCTGATAGCTGACATCGGTGAACAGTTGCGTCGCGTGGGCGGTGAACGCGAACACCCGCTGCGGTGCGAGCGCTGTCCACGCGTCATCCAACGACGGATGAACGGTCACCGAGGCGAGGTCGTGGTAGTCCAGGCCGGCCCGACGCAGCTTGGGCTCAGAGAGGTCGAAACCCAACGGTTCGACGAGATGCAGTTCTGCTCCGGTGGCCGCCGCGGTGCGGATTGCATTACCCGTATTGGGCGCGATTCGCGGTGAGTAAAACAGCAGCCTGAACACAACACACCGTAACCGGAAATGCGCCTTTTTCCCGATGTGCCAACGGCGCACGCGCTGACGATCTCCCGCGGTCCGGCCCAGCGCGACAGGCGGTAAGCGTGTTTACCTAATTTGCTCGGCGATACCAGGCCTGGTCGTAAGGGCGTTGGTGAACTCTGTCTGTTCAGTAAGAATTGTGGTCACTCCAGCCGCAGCCTGGCATACTCGCTGAATTGCCAGGCGTATATCGCTTGCCCGTCGCTCGGGGTGAGCGCAATTAGCAGGAAGTCTCATGAACGACGCGCTAACACTGCGATTCAGCGGAGCGGACGCTAACACCGCGCTGTTCCGGTGACGATGTTTGCCCGCGTCCCGCGGGCGAGTTCGCCGGACGAAAATCGGCCCGCCGGCAGCGACGGCGCCGAATCCGTCTCGACGAAACGGCCGGCGTCGTGGTCGCTGCGGAATTGGCCGGTCCGGTGGAAAGTCGTCGCCATTGTTGCGCTGCCTTTGGTGCTGGCGATGATTTTCGGGGGATTTCGCATTGCGGGTGCATTGAGCGATGCCGACCGGCTTCGGTTGGCGGCAGATCGGGCCGAGATGGTTCCGGCGATCACCAAGTACATGTCGGCGCTCGATGTCGCGTTGCTCGCGACCTCGACCGGTGGCGATGCCGACGGGGCGAAGAAGAACTACGACGCCCGCAAAAGTGAGCTCGAGGCCCGCCTGCGCGGAACCAACGTTGCGCCCGACGTGAGCGACGGCGTCGACGCGATGCTGGACGGCGGGCAGGCGTTGCTGGACAAAGTCGCGTCGAACACCCTCGCACTACGGCCCCGGGTCATCTCCTACGCGCCCATCCTGTTGACCGCTGAGAATGCAATTGACGCCTCGGTGCGCGTCGACGACGAGCGGATCCGGGCCGAGGCGCAGGGCCTGAGCCGGGCGGTCGGGGCCCGCGGCCAGATGATGATGCAGCAATTGCTGAGCGCTCGCGGCGCTGATCTGCCCGAACCCGAGCTGCGCACGTCGATGATCACCCTCACCGGTACCGAGCCGTCGACGCTATTCGGGATGGCCGAGGTGCTCGGCGTCGGCTCACCGGAGGCCAAGTCCCTGCAGCAGCAGATGGTGACCCGGATGGGCCTGATGTCGGATCCGGGGCAGAAGCTGGTCAACAACCCGGCGCTGCTGAAATCGGTGCAGACCACCGACGGGATCGCTTCGCAGATCATCAAGGACATCACCGCGAAGGTGATCAAGGCCGTCGAGGACCAGGCCCGCGACCGCCGCAATGCGGCAATCCGCGACACCGTGCTGGTGCTGAGCGCCATCATTGCCGCGCTGGTCATCGTGTTCCTGGTCGCCCGCTCGCTGATCAGGCCGCTGCGCGTGTTGCGCGACGGCGCGTTGAAGGTGGCGCACGAGGACCTCGAGCGGGAGATCAGCCGGGTGCGGGCCGGTGACGAGTCGCCGCCCGAACCGCTGCCGGTGCACACCACCGAGGAGATCGGTCAGGTCGCGCACGCGGTCGACGAATTGCACACGCAAGCACTGCTTTTGGCCGGCGACGAAACCCGGTTGCGGCATTTGGTCAACGACATGTTCGAGACGATGTCGCGGCGCAACCGTTCACTGGTCGACCAGCAGCTCTCGCTGATCGACCAGCTCGAGCGCAACGAAGAAGATCCCGAACGGCTCGACAGCCTGTTCCGACTCGACCACCTGGCCGCGCGAATGCGCCGTAATGGCGCGAACCTGCTGGTGCTGGCGGGCGCGCCGAGCTCGCGGGGCGACCAGCGCACGACGGTGCCGCTGTCGTCGGTCATCCACGCGGCGACCTCCGAGGTGGAGGAATACCGTCGTGTCGAGACGTCGATGGTGCCGGACTGCGCGATCGCCGGAGCGGTCTCCGGCGATATCGTTCACCTGCTCGCGGAGTTGATCGACAACGCGCTGCGTTACTCGCCGCCCTCGTCACCGGTCCGGGTGTCGGCGGGATTCCGCAGCGACGGAGCGGTTCAACTGCAGATCGTCGATGCCGGGCTGGGCATGACCGACGGCGACCGCCGCATCGCCAACATGCGCCTGCGCGCCGGGGGAGAGGTCAGCCCCGACAGCGCCCGCCACATGGGCCTGTTCGTGGTCGCCCGGCTGGCCGATCGCCATAGGGTCCGGGTGCGGCTGCGCGGCTCCTCTCTGGAGGACGCGCGGTCGGGCAGCACCGCGGAGGTGTACCTGCCGTCGACCGTGCTGGCAAGCGCGAACGCCGGCCAAACGGCGCCACGCCAGGCGGAACCGGTGGCTTTCACGGCACCATCCGGGCCGCCGGTCGCCACGCCCGATTACGTGGCCGACCTTGCGCCGCTGGAAGACGACGCCGACCTCGAAGGCGCGGATTCGACCGATTCCTCGATCAGCTTGCTGCCCCGGCGCAGGCCCGGCGGCAGTGGCATCACCGGCGCGCCGGCCGCCGCGCCGGAGGAAGCCGGTGAGCCGACCCCGGAACAACCTGTCGCGCAACCAGTTTCGAACACGTCGTCGTTCTTTGGCTCGCGGGTCCGGTTCGGCAAAGAGAACCGCCAGCGCCCTAAAGCCGAACCGCCCGTGCCGCTCCCGGCAGCTACAGCCCCGTCCGCCGAGGCCCAGCCCGCCGACTCCGAGCCCCCCGAGGCCGATGACGTCTGGGTCGCCGACGTTGCCGCGCCGGCTACGGAGCCGCCCGAGGACGATCTGATCTACCAGCGGATGCTCTCCGAATGGCTGGTCGACCCGCGCGAGCTGGCGCACAGCCCGGATCTGGATTGGCAGTCGGTGTGGGACCGCGGCTGGTCCGCCGCCGAAGAGGTGGAGAACACCCCCGTGCAAGCGCACACCGAACAGGGCCTGCCGGTGCGCGAACCCGGTGCCCGGTTGGTGCCCGGCGGTGCTGACCAGAACGGAAACGCGCACCACCGGGCCGGCGGTGACGATAATGGGACGGCCCCCAACGGTGGATCAGGGCGTCGTCCCGCGCATCAGGCGCCGGTGCGAGACCCCGAGGCCATCCGCACCTCGATCAGCAGTCATTTCGGCGGCGTCCGCGCAGGTCGCGCGCACGCCCGGGACAACGACCAAGGAACCGATCGCGAATGACCTCTGCCTTTCCATCCGGAAAGCCCAGTCCGCCTGCCCGCCCCGACGACTCACTGGACTGGCTGGTGTCGAATTTCGCCCGCGAAGTCCGTGGGGTGTCCCACGCCATCCTGGTATCCGTCGACGGGCTGCTGATCGCGGCCAGCGAGCGTCTGCCGAAGGAGCGGGCCGACCAGCTCGCCGCGGTGTCCTCAGGTCTGGCCAGCTTGGCCAACGGCGCCGCGCAGCTGTTCGACGGCGGCCAGGTGCTGCAGTCGGTGGTGGAGATGCAGAACGGCTACCTGTTGCTGATGCAGGTCGGCGACGGATCCCATCTGGCGACGCTGGCCTCGACGTCGTGCGACATCGGGCAGATCGGATACGAGATGGCCGTCCTCGTCGAACGGGTGGGCAATGTCGTGCAATCGTCCCGTCGTGCTGAGTCCGATTGGTCGGCTTCTCCTCGGGCCGGTCACCGGCCCGCATCGTCGCCGACCGCCTCGCCCTCGTGAGTCGCCATGGACAACCGCGAACGACCGGGAATCGAACCGCCGCCTCCTGAGGCGAGCCTGGTTCGCCCCTACACTCTGACGGCAGGCCGGACCAAGGCGAGCGTCGACATCCCGCTGGAAGCGCCGCTGCAGGCGTTGCAATCGGCGATGTTCCACCGGTGGCCGCCCAACGATGTGCGGGGCAGAATTGTCCAGTTGTGCGTCAAGACTCCATCGGTGGCCGAATTATCGGCTCGGCTGAATTTGCCGCTCGGTGTCACGCGCGTGTTGGTCGGTGATCTGGTGACTTCGGGTTACCTTCAAGTCAATCGGACATTGACCGAACGCTCCACCCGGGATGATCGCCGCGAACTCATAGGAAGGACGCTCCGTGGCCTACGAGCGCTCTGACGCGGGGGCCGCTCCGTATACGAAGTCGCGCGACACGGCGTCCACGAAGATCGTCGTCGCCGGTGGGTTCGGGGTCGGCAAGACAACGTTCGTCGGCGCGGTGTCGGAGATCATGCCGCTGCGGACCGAAGCGATGGTCACCGACGCCTCCGCCGGCATCGACATGGTCGACGCCACCCCGGACAAGCGGACCACCACGGTCGCAATGGATTTCGGCCGGATCACCCTCGACGAGGATCTGGTGCTCTATCTGTTCGGAACACCGGGTCAGCGCCGATTCTGGTTCATGTGGGATGACTTGGTGCGCGGCGCCATCGGTGCGGTCATCCTGGTGGACTGCCGGCGGCTGCAGGACTGCTTCGCCGCGGTCGATTTCTTCGAGCATCGCAACCTGCCGTTCCTGATCGCTGTCAACGAATTCGACGGCTCGCCAAGGTATCCGGCCGCCGAGGTACGTAAAGCGCTGACGCTGCCCGCGCACGTCCCGGTGATCAGCGTCGACGCCCGCGACCGCCGATCGGCGACCAACGCTTTGATCGCGGTGAGCGAATACGCGCTGGCGAGCTTGTCGCCCACCGCGTAGTGGATTGGACCGATTGCGAATTCGTTGGCCGTGACTTCCGCGACGACGATCTTTCTCGCCTGCGCACCGAGCGGGTGGTGTTCAGCGAATGCGATTTCAGCGGCGTCAATCTCGCTGAGTCCGAGCATCTGGGGTCGGCGTTCCGCAACTGCACTTTTAACTTGACCACGCTGTGGCACAGCACGTTTCGTCAGTGCACCATGCTGGGCTCGGTCTTCACGCGGTGCCGGTTTCGACCGTTGATCCTCGACGAGGTGGACTTCACGCTGACCGTGCTCGGCGGAAATGACCTGCGCGGCATCGACTTGAGCGGCTGTCGCCTTCGCGAGGCCAACCTGGTGGAAGCGGACCTGCGCAAAACCGTGTTGCGCGGGGCGGACCTGTCCGGCGCCCGCACCACCGGAACCCGTTTGGACGACGCCGATCTGCGCGGCGCCACCGTCGACCCGTCGCTGTGGACGACGGCGTCGTTGACCCGCGCGCGTATCGATATCGAGCAGGCGCTCGCCTATGCCGCGGCCCACGGATTACGGCTGGACGGCGGGGCTGATCAGTGACGCGCTAGCGCTTGAGCCGGATCTTCCAACGCACGACGCCGGCGTAGATCAGCGACAGCATGATAAGCATGAACATGTCCAGCAGAAAGATGTGGTCCGAATGCTGCCAGAGCGGGTCCTTGGTGTGGATCTGCGGAACCTTCACCAGCGACGGCAGGTCAATCGATGATGACCCGCCTGCATAACCCCACCGTGCGGGCGTCGCCCAGGATGCGTAGTCGAGGGCTTTACTGTGCCCGTCCTTATCCACCATCGGGATGATTCCGCCGGAGAGCACCAACTGCAGCAGCACCGACACCACCAGAAGCGGCATGATCTGCTCATTGGTCTGCGCGAACGCCGACAGCACCAGGCCGAGGATCGCCGAGGCCACACAGGTGCCGGCGACGGTGACGAACAGCGAGAAAGTGGAGTTGTCGAAGAACTGGGGGTGCGCCGTGGGTGCGCCCTTGCCGAACCTGACGATCAGGGTTGCGACCAACGCCTGAGCCACTGCGAACGCGCAGAATACGCTGACCTTGGCCAGCAGATAGGCCGTCGTCGACAGGCCCACTGCCTGTTCTCGTTTGAAGATGGGGCGTTCGCCGATCAGATCTCGGATGGTCAGTGCGACGCCCATGAAGACGGCACCGAAATTGAGGAAGACCATGATGTACTGCGGCTGGGTGGGCGCATCGCCGGTGGGGTTGGCGAAACCGAGCCCGGGTTTGGCGCCCGGGACGGCCAGCACCACCAAACCGACGATGAAGGGTAGCGCCGCCAGGAACACCGAGTAGCCGCGGTCGGAGATGACCAGCCGAATCTGACGACGCGCGATCGTGGAAAGCTGGCGCAGCAGGTCGGAGTGGACGGGTTCGCCGAGATCCGCCGGGCTTTCCCGGTCGGGTGCCTTGGACTCCGACCTGCCGCCGCGCTCCATGAAGCGGCGGTTCGCCTCGTCCGGGTCGGCGCCGACGTTGGCGAAGATATCGGCCCAGTTCGTAGTGCCCAGCGCCTCGCCCACCTGACTGGGCGGCCCGTTGAACGCCATTTTTCCGCCGGGGGCCATCAGCAGGATCTGATCGCAGACGTCCAGGTAGGACACCGAGTGGGTGACCACCAGCACGACACGGCCGGCGTCGGCGAGCTGGCGCAGCATCAGCATCACCTGACGGTCCAGCGCAGGGTCGAGACCCGAGGTCGGCTCGTCGAGCAGCAGCAGCGAGGGCTGGGTCAGCAGCTCGAGCGCGACCGATGCACGCTTGCGCTGACCACCCGACAGCTTGTCCACCCGGGTGTCGGCATGCTTGGTCAGGTCGAGTTCCTCGAGTACCTGCGCGACGACCTGGGCGCGTTCCTCTTTGTTGGTATCCGGCGGCAGCCGCAACTCGGCGGCATAACCCAGCGCCTGGTTGACCGTCAGCTGGCGGTGCACCACATCGTCCTGCGGCACCATCCCGATCCGGCTGCGCATCGTCGCGTACTCGGCGTGGATGTCGTGGCCCTCGAAGGTGACGTTTCCGGCGCTGGGCCGGGTGTAGCCGGCGATCAGACGCGACAGCGTGGTCTTGCCCGCACCCGAGCCGCCGATGATCGCGGTCAGTGTGCCGGGGCGGGCCGTCAGCGAGATGTTGCTCAGCAGTTCTTTGCCATCGATCCTGAATTGAACGCCGTTGACCTCCAGGCCGCCGGTGCGGGTGGCGGCCTCGGTGCGGCGGACCAAGGTGCCGTCGGTGAAGACCAGGTCGATGTTTCCGATCGTGACCACGTCGCCCTGGTTGAGCACCGCCGAGCCGACGCGTACCCCGTTGACGAAGGTGCCATTGATAGTGCGGGCGTCCCGGATCTCGGTGCCGAGCGGCGACTGAACCAAGAACGCGTGATGGCGCGACGCCAAGACATCCTGGATGACGATGTCGTTGTCGTTGGCGCGACCGATCGTCGCTGACCCGGCCGGCTTGTCCGGTGACAGCGATCCGGGCAGGATCGCCTGAATCATCTTGGTGGCCAGGTTGCCCGATTCGGGCGGCGTGCTCATCGCCGGCGCCGGCCCCATCTGGGTCCTCGGCGCAGGGTTCACCGGGGGAGCCGACGCCACCGGCGCGGGTTGGCGGACTGGCGGTGCCTGATGCTGCGGGCCCGCCGGGTAGGCGGGCGGGCGCGGCCCCGGGAATGGTTGTTGCGGCGGCGCGCCAGGATAGGGGCGCGACGGTCCCTGGCCGGGACCATGGCCGGGAGGCCCTTGTTGTCGCGGTCCCGCCAGTGGGCGGGGCGGCTGCTGCGGCGCAGGTGCCGGCCGCGCGGACGGACCGGACCTGGCGATCGGCATCGACGCGGTCTGCGGCGGCCGACCAGCGATGCCGTCGTGGCGTCCGACCTCGAAGCTCAGCAGCGGTCCATCGGGGTTGCCGATATTGAGCGTCTGGCCGTCGTGAAGATCGATCACCGGAACCCGGCGCCCGTGGACGTAGGTCCCGTTCAGCGAGCCGTTGTCGATGGCCAGCCAGCGGCCTTGGTCGAAGCGCAGCAACAGGTGCGCCCGGGAGATCAGCGGATGCGTGATGCGCATGTCGGCGCGCAGATCTCGGCCGACCACGACGTCGTGACCTGCGGCGAATGTGCGTTGTGCACCGTCGTACCGGACGGTCAGCGCGGGCGGTGCGGCATGACTCATCGCCCCAACTTTAGCTGCTTGGCTCACTGCACCGACTGTATCGGGTGGCCGTTCGATCCCCTCGAACCGACACGAGCGGGTCAGTGCGCCAACAGGTCGGGGGCTCCGGTGACCACGCACTGGGTGCGGGTGTAGATCGTCGGCATGCACCGGTTGCAGTGCGTACACGCCGACCGCACGGCGGCGCCGTCGCGGGCGATCCGGTTGATCAGGTCGGGCTCGGCCAGCAGTGCCCGGCCCATCGCGACGAACTGGAAGCCTTCGGCCATCGCCAGATCCATCGTCTCGCGATTGGTGATGCCGCCCAGCAGGATCAGCGGCATCGTCAGCTCGGCGCGGAACTGCTTGGCGTGGCGCAGCAGATACGCTTCGCGGTACGGGTATTCGCGGAGGAACTTCTTGCCCGTCATCCGCATGCCCCAGCTCAGCGGCGGCTTGAACGCGCCGGCGAACTCCTTGAGCGGGGCGTCGCCGTGGAACAGGTACATCGGGTTGACCAGCGAACTGCCCGCGGTGAGTTCGATCGCGTCGAGTGCGCCGTCGTCCTGCAACCACTTGGCGGTGGTGATCGCTTCGTCGACCGAGATGCCGCCGCGTACACCGTCGGACATGTTGAGCTTGGCGGTCACCGCGATCTGGTCGCCGACGGCGCGCTTGACGGCAAGGACCATTCCGCGAGCAACCTTGGCGCGGTTCTCCAGCGACCCGCCGAACTCGTCGCTGCGGCGGTTGATCAGCGGGCTGAGGAACGCGCTGGCCAGATAGTTGTGGCCCAAATGCACTTCGACGGCGTCGAATCCGGCGTCGACGGCCAGCTTGGCCGCGTTGGCGTGCGCGACGGTCACATCGTCGATGTCTTGGCGGCTGGCCTTCCTGGCGAACCGCATGCCGATCGGGTTGAAGAACCGCACCGGCGCCAGGGCGGTGGCCTTGTTGGAGCGGGCGTTGGCGACCGGGCCCGCGTGTCCGATCTGGGCGCAGACCGCTGCGCCTTCGGCATGGATCGCATCGGTGAGCTTGCGGAATCCAGGCACCGCTTCCGGGCGCATCCAGATCCCGTTGCCCTCGGTGCGACCGCCCTGGGAGACGGCGCAGTAGGCCACCGTGGTCATGCCGACTCCGCCGGCGGCCGGCAACCGGTGGTAATCGATCAGGTCGTCGCTGACCAGGGCGCCGGGTGTGCGCGCCTCGAAGGTGGCGGATTTGATGATGCGATTGCGCAGCGTGATGGGTCCGAGCTTTGCCGGTGCCAGCACGTCCGGGGCTTCGGACATGCCAGAAGCCTATGGCGATCGCAAGGTCGGCGGAGCCGAACGCAGCGGGTCGCCATCAATCGGGCTCGGTGGCGATCGCAAGGTCGGCGGAGCCGAACGCAGCGGGTCGCCATCAATCGGGCTGAGCGTCGTTGTGCGCTCACATGCCAAACTGGATGACGTGGGTGCAATCACGTTGGACGGCAAAATCACACGTGACGAGATCTTCGTCGACCTTACGGAGCGGGTGGCCGCGCTGACCGCGGCGGGCAAGACGCCGGGCCTGGGCACGGTCCTGGTGGGCGACGACCCGGGTTCGCAGGCCTACGTCCGCGGCAAGCACGCCGACTGCGCCAGGGTGGGCATCACGTCGCTGCGCCGCGACCTGCCCGCCGACATCAGTCAGGCCAAGCTCAGCGAGACCATCGACGAACTCAACGCCAACCCCGAGTGCACCGGTTACATCGTGCAGTTGCCATTACCGAAGCATCTGGACGAGAACGCGGCGCTGGAGCGCGTCGATCCGGCCAAGGACGCCGACGGGCTGCACCCGACCAACTTGGGCCGGCTGGTGTTGATGGAGTCGGCCCCGCTGCCCTGCACCCCGCGCGGCATCGTGCATCTGCTGCGGCGCTTCGACGTCGAGATCGCCGGGGCGCATGTAGTGGTCATCGGCCGCGGTGTGACGGTGGGTCGACCGCTCGGCCTGCTGCTGACCCGTCGCTCCGAGAATGCGACGGTGACTTTGTGCCACACCGGAACTCGTGATTTGGCTGCCCTGACGAAGCAGGCCGACATCATCGTCGCCGGAGTCGGCGTGCCGCACATGCTGACCGCCGACATGGTGCGCCCGAGCGCGGCCGTGATCGACGTGGGTGTCAGCCGGGTCGACGGGAAACTCACCGGCGACGTGCATCCCGATGTGTGGGAGGTGGCCGGGAAGGTGTCGCCGAATCCCGGCGGCGTCGGGCCGTTGACCCGCGCGTTCCTGTTGACCAACGTCGTCGAGTTGGCCGAAGGACGCTGAGCATGCGCCGACTCCGACCGCAGTGGCCGATCGTCTGGATCATGCTGATTTTCGTGGTGGCGTTCAGCTTGGCGGCGGCCAACTTCTGGCGCCGCGGCGCGCTGTTGATCGGTATTGCAGTGGGCCTGGCCGCGGTGCTGCGGTTGGCGCTCACCGACGACCGCGCCGGGCTACTGGTGGTGCGCCGCAAGGCAATTGACTTCACCATGATGGCGTCGGTCGCCGCGGCGATGGTCTACATCGCCTGGACGATCGACCCACTGGGAACGCGCTAGACGCCTGGGACTCCCGTTACGCCGTTGCCACCCATCAGGTTTGCCATCTGATCCGGGCAGTAGGTCCGGATCGCGATCGTGGTGAACATCCGGGCGGCCTGCGGTGACATGCCGCGATGCGCGACGCCGGACGCCGCGGCGGCGAAGCTGCCGCCAGGTGCTGCGAGCATCGGGCAGATGGACTGACCGACGGCCATCGCGTTTCCGGGCTCGCCGTACTCGATACCCGCGTGGCTGAGCGCGTCGATGAAGTTGTCGTCGCTGGGATCAGCGCCGCCCGGTATCGAGAATGCGGTGGCCACTGTCAAAAGGCAGCCGACACCGATCAGCGCTTGCACGGCCAGCGGTTGGTTGCTCAGCGCCGGAATCCACTTGCGGCCCATACCCACCCCCTGATGTCTGATGTGTCCGTATCGAACTTTGGTCGACCGCAGTCACGTTCAGAACACGGGGGGGTTAAGGTTCGCGCACGTTTGGGACGACACGCGGTCGAGAGTGCGATATCGCGGCGTGTCTCGGGTTCGCGTACAGGACAATTCGGGCATGACGGGTGACATCTCGCGTCAGACATTTCTGCGCGGCGCCGTAGGGGCGTTGGCCGCGGGCGCATTCGTCGGCTCAGGGCGGGCCGGCGGCGCGCCGATAGCGTCGGGCTGGGATGGACTGTCCATCGGTGGGCAGGTCATCCGGCCGGACTCTCCGCAATTCGGTTCGGCCAAAGCAGTTTTCAACACCAACTACAACGGCATGACACCGGCGGCGGTCGTCGTCCCGACATCGGCCGGCGATGTGCAAAAGGCGATGACGTTCGCCGCCGCCAACAATCTCAAGGTCGCTCCGCGCGGCGGAGGGCACTCCTACGTTGGGGCGTCCACCGCGAACGGCACGATGGTGCTCGATCTGAGGCAACTGCCCGGTGACGTCAATTACGACGCCGCGACCGGACTGGTCACGGTGACGCCGGCGACGAGTCTGTATGCGATGCACCAGGTCCTGGCGGCCGCGGGCCGCGGTATCCCGACCGGGACCTGCCCATCGGTGGGTGCGGCGGGTCACGCCCTGGGTGGTGGCCTCGGTGCGCATTCCCGGCACGCCGGCCTGATGTCGGATGCATTGCGGTCGGCCACCGTGGTGCTGCCCAGCGGTCAGGCCGTCACCGCGTCGGCTAGTTCGCAGCCCGACCTGTTCTGGGCGTTGCGCGGCGGCGGTGGCGGCAATTTCGGCGTCACCACCTCGCTGACCTTCGCCACTTTCCCGACCGCCGATGTCGACGCAGTGAATCTCAACTTCCCCGCGCAGTCGTTCGCCCAGGTACTGGTGGGGTGGCAGAACTGGCTGCGCGCCGCCGATCGAAGTTGTTGGGCGGTGGCCGATGCCACCGTCGACCCGATGGGCACGCACTGCCGCATCTTGGCCACGTGCCCGGCCGGATCGGGTGGCAGCATTGCGTCCGCCATCACCGCGGCCGTCGGCCTGCAGCCCACCGCAACGGACAGCCATACGTTCAACTACTTGGACCTGACGAACTACCTTGCCGTCGGGAATCTCCATCCGTCGCCACTCGGATACGTTGGTGGCTCAGACGTTTTCACGACGATCACGCCGGCGGCCGCACAGGGGATCGCCGCGGCGGTCGACGCGTTCCCGCGCGGCGCGGGCCGCATGTTGGCCATCATGCACGCGCTCGACGGGGCCTTGGCCGATGTGCCGACAGGGGCGTCGGCCTTCCCGTGGCGCCGGCAGTCATCGTTGGTGCAGTGGTATGTCGAAACACCCGGCGACCCATCGGCTGCGCTCGGCTGGCTGGGTGCAGCGCACCGGGCTGTGCAGCCGTATTCGGTTGGTGGATATGCGAATTACCTCGAGGCAAACCAGCCGGTGTCGCGCTACTTCGGCCCGAACCTTGCTCAGCTGAGCGCCGTTCGGCAGAAGTATGACCCGGCGCGGGTGATGTTCTCCGGGCTGCCGGTGTGACCGTCGCCCAGGTCAGCGGCCGCTCGGGCGAAGTGTCAGCGCCTCGGCTAGAGCCTGAAGTTCAGGGGCGGCGCGCGTCGATCAGGTCGCCGATGATATGTAGGTCGGCGACATCGTAGGTGAGCAATGGCACGCGCTCGGCGACAGCGGTGGCGGCGATGGCGAGGTCGATCTGTCGGCGGCGTGGGTTGCCGCCACGGTTGGTGACCGCGGCCGCGAGCCGACCCCACGCGCGCGCGATCTCCGGGGTGATGGGCAGCGGGTCGAATGCCGCCTCGACGGCGGCGAGCCGGTCGGTCCGAAGCGCGCGTTCGTCATCGTCGGTCGCGACAAGCACCCCGAAATGCAGCTCGGTGAGAGACGCGACACTAATCGCCGCTTCGAGCCCTGCGGGGGGAGCATTTTCTGCGATCAGCACCGACGTATCCAGGATCGCTCTCATCGGGCAAAGGGATCAACGACGCCGGCGCCGAGGCGCCCCAGGTCTTCGTTGAACCCGCGCGGCGACGGACCGCGCCAGACGGCATCGAGTGCGCTGCCGGTGACCCAGCGGCGGCGGGCGGCAGGGGATAGTTCAGCGACGGGCCTACCGGCCACCGTCACGGTCAGGGTTTCGCCCGCCTCCACGCGGCGCAGCACTTCGGCGACCTGGTTGCGCAGTTCCTTCTGCGGTATCGAGTCCACAACCCCAGGGTAGCAGTTCTGCTACCTTCGGGCGGACGAGTACTGGAACCCTGGACGTCGAACGTCGACTCGTTGTGCAAAATCGCCCGAGAATATGCGCAACAACTCGACGTTCGCCATGCGCAACGTCGAGGTCAGGACAGCTTCGCCCGCACTCCCACCGTGACGTACGGCAGCGCAAGACCTCCCCGATTGGCCAGAGCGGAATGGGTGGCCAGCAACTCGCGCACCTGATCCAGGGTCTTGGTGCGAACCTGCGTCGGCGAGGTGATGCAGTAGCTGCGGGATGCGACCAAGTCGATCAACGCTTGCGGCGTCAGGTAATTCGTCCACTCGACTTGGTGTCGCTGCACATCGGTGAACGGCTCGGGCAGTGTGACGTGGTCGCGCATTGGGTCGCCGTCGTGGCCGATGATGCGGCCTAGTTCGCGCACCCACCCGGATCGCTCGTCGCGGGTGTTCCACACCAATCCCAGCCGACCGCCGGGCCGCAGCACCCGGGCCAACTCGGGAATCGCGCGCGCCGGATTGAACCAATGCCACGCCTGCGCGACAAGAACAGCGTCAACACTGTTGTCCGCCAACGGAATATCTTCCGCCGTACCCAGCAGCGCCGGAGTATTCGGCAGTGAGACGCGCAGCATCTCCAGCATCTCAGCGATGGGGTCGACGGCGACCACGTCCAGCCCGCGTTCCACCAGGCGGCTGGTCAGCTTTCCGGTCCCGGCGCCGAGGTCCAGCACATCGCGAGCGTCGGGCGGCAGCAGCCAGTCGATCGCCTCCGGCGGATACGACGGACGGCCGCGCTCGTATGCGGTCGCTTCAGAGCCAAACGACAATGAGCGGGCCTGTGAAGACTGAGTCACCGCGAACACGCACCCTTCGCCGCGGCCAGATCCAGCGTCTGTCGCACCAATTCGCCGACCGAATCGGTCTCGACCAGAAAGCCGTCGTGCCCGTAGATCGAGTCGACCACCTCGAGCCCCTCGCAGCCGGGCAACAGACCGGCCAGTTCAGCCTGCAGGCGTAGCGGGTAGAGCCGGTCGGAGGTGATCCCACCGACCACCGCCGGCACCGGGCAGCCGCGCAGCGCGGCCTCGACACCACCGCGGCCCCGGCCGACGTCATGACTGGACAGCGACTCGGTCAGCACCACATAGCTGCCGGCGTCGAACCGCGACACCAGCTTGCCGCCCTGGTGCTGCAGGTAGCTCTGCACCGCGTACCGGCCGCCGGACGCCGGATCCGAGGGATCTGCTGGATCTTCCGCATCCTGAGCTCTATTGGCGAAGCGGGTATCCAGCTCGGCTTCGCCGCGGTAAGTCAGATGGGCGAAGCGGCGGGCGATCCCCAGGCCGGCGTCCGGAGAAAGCCCGGTGCCGTAGTAGTCCCCGCCCTGCCAGTTGGGGTCGGCCTGGATCGCCGCGATCTGGGTGCACTGGGTGCCGATCTGGTCGGCGGTGGCACGCGCACCCACGGCCAGCAGCAGGCCCGCGCCCACCCGGTCGGGGTGGCCGACCATCCATTCCAGTGCCCGCGCGCCACCCATCGACCCGCCGAGCACGGCGGCGACTTCGGTGATGCCCAACGCAGCCAGCGTCGCGATGTCAGCCTCGACCTGATCGCGGATCGACACCAGCGGAAACTTTGAGCCCCAGGGCTTTCCGTCAGACGCGGTCGAGCTCGGCCCGGTCGAGCCGCGGCAGCCGCCCAGCACGTTGGTCGCGACCGCGCACCACCGGTTGGTGTCGATCGGAGCGCCGGGCCCCGCGATCCCGTCCCACCAGCCCGGCGTGGGATGTCCGGGCCCGGCAGGTCCGGTGATGTGCGAGTCGCCGGTCAGCGCGTGCAGGACGACGACGACGTTGTCGCGCGTCGGCGACAGCTCGCCCCAGCGCTGGACGGCGATGCTCACGTCATCGAGCACGACACCGCTCTCCAGCGTCAGCGCGCCTACGTCGACGATGCCGACCTCGCCTTCGGCGGGCAGCGTCTGTGTCGGCATGTCCGAGATTGTCACCTGCCGACTCCTCAGAACGCCGCCACGGCGTGCGGGTCGCCGGCTGCGGAGGCTGGGATGCCGCCGTATGGGCGAGCGGCGGTGAAACCGATCTCGAGGTCGGCCAGAATGTCGTCGATTCCTTCGATACCCACCGCAAGGCGCACCAAACCGGGGCTCACCCCGGCCGACAGCTGCTCGGCCGCGCTGAGCTGGGCGTGGGTCGTCGACGCCGGGTGAATCACCAGCGAGCGCACGTCACCGATGTTGGCGACGTGGCTGTGCAGCTTCAGCGCGTTGACGAACGCCTGGCCGGCGTCGACACCGCCGGCCAGCTCGAAGGACAACACGGCCCCGGTTCCCCTGGGCGCCAGCTGCTTTGCCCGCTCGTGCCACGGCGAGCTCGGCAACCCGGCGTAGTTCACCGACAACACGTCGTCGTGGCCCTCCAGGTATTCGGCGACCCGCTGCGCGTTGGCGACGTGCCGCTCGACCCGCAGGCTCAGCGTCTCCAAACCCTGGGCGACCAGGAACGCGTTGAACGGCGACGCCGCCGAGCCCAGGTCACGCAGCAACTGCACCCGCGCTTTGAGGGCGAACGCGGGCGGCCCCAGCTCGGCGTACACCACCCCGTGGTAGCTGGGGTCCGGCTTAGTAAACCCAGGGAAGCCGCGGCCCTGCGTCCAGTCGAACGTGCCGCCGTCGACGATCACACCGGCGATCGCGGCGCCGTGGCCACCGAGGTACTTGGTGGCCGAGTGCACCACGATGTCGGCGCCCAGGGCGATCGGCTGGATCAAATACGGGGTGGCGACGGTGTTGTCGACGATCAACGGCACACCGTGCTCGTGGGCCACCGCCGCAACACCGGGGATGTCCAGGATGTCGATTTGCGGGTTGGAGATCGTCTCGCCGAAGAGCGCCTTGGTGTTGGGACGCACTGCGCCCCGCCACGAGTCCAGATCATCAGGGTCGTCGACGAAGCTGACGTCGATGCCGAGCTTGGGCAGCGTGTAATGGAACAGGTTGTAGGTGCCGCCATAGAGCCTGGGGCTGGACACAATGTGATCACCGGCGGCGGCCAGGTTGAGGATCGCGAATGTCTCGGCGGCCTGCCCTGAGGACAGGAACAGCGCGGCCACCCCGCCCTCCAGAGCTGCGATGCGCTGTTCTACGACATCGGTGGTCGGGTTGCCGATGCGGGTGTAGATGTTGCCCGGGACTTCCAGGCCGAACAGCGCCGCCGCGTGCGAGGTGTCGTCGAAGACATAGGACGTGGTCTGGTAGATCGGCAGCGCGCGGGCGCCGGTGGTCGGGCAGGGTTGCTGACCGACGTGGATCTGCTTGGTCTCGAACGACCAGTGTGCGGTCGGATCGGCGTCGGGGGTGTTGTCGGAACTCACGATCGATTGCTTTCCGGGAAGCGTCAGCGACGAACGATGGGCCGGCCCACGTAGGTGCGCATCAAGTTTCCCTGTCTACTCCGGGGGGCCCATCACGGCGGACCCGCGCTTGCCGCGTAGCCACTGTGGCTACGAAACCTGGTCTTCACCCGGAGCACCCCACCGCGGTTGGAGGGTTGCCGGCCAGCAAGCCGGGGCTTGACGCTGGCGCTCATGACCGAAACAAAGCTTAGCTCATCAAGTCGAACGGGTGCCAACCGCCGGATCGAGGTCGACAACAGCGGAAACACCCTTGATAACGTGACAACCAGATTCACCGCGAAGCCCGTCAGGATCTAACCGATACCGGGAGACACACCGTGAGCGCCGACCAGCCGACCATCGTCTACACGCTGACCGACGAGGCGCCGCTGCTGGCGACCTATGCTTTCCTGCCGATCGTGCGCGCGTTCGCCGAACCCGCCGGCATCACGGTCCAGACCAGTGACATTTCGGTGGCCGCGCGGATCCTCGCCGAGTTCACCGACTACCTGACCGACGAGCAGCGCGTGCCCGACAACCTGGCCGAGCTGGGCCGGCTGACCAAAGAGTCCGACACCAACATCATCAAGCTGCCCAACATCAGTGCCTCGGTGCCGCAGCTGGTGGAGGCGGTCAAGGAGCTGCAGGGCAAAGGATTCAAGATCCCCGACTACCCGCAGCACCCGAAAACCGACGAGGACAAGGAAACTCGCGACCGCTACGCCAAATGCCTCGGCAGTGCAGTGAACCCCGTTCTACGACAGGGCAATTCCGACCGCCGCGCGCCGAATGCGGTCAAGGAATACGCCCGCAAGCACCCGCACAGCATGGGGGAGTGGTCGCAGGCATCGCGCACGCACGTCGCGACCATGAAGCACGGCGACTTCTACCACGGCGAGAAGTCGCTGACACTGGACCGCGCGCGCGACGTGAAGATGGAGTTGAAAACCAAGAGCGGCAAGACGATTGTGCTCAAGCCGAAGGTGTCGCTGCGCGACGGCGACGTCATCGACAGCATGTTCATGAGCGTCAAGGCGCTCTGCGACTTCTACGAGGCGGAGATCGAGGACGCCTACGAGACCGGCGTGATGTTCTCGCTGCACGTCAAGGCGACGATGATGAAGGTCAGTCACCCCATCGTCTTCGGCCACGCGGTCAAGATCTTCTACCGGGACGCCTTCGCCAAGCACCAGGAGTTGTTCGACGAGCTCGGCATCAACGTCAACAACGGACTGGTTGATCTGTACAACAAGATCGAGACGCTGCCCGCGTCGCTGCATGACGAGGTCATTCGCGACCTGCATGCCTGCCACGAGCACCGGCCCGAGCTGGCGATGGTGGATTCGGCGAAGGGCATCACCAACTTTCACTCACCCAGCGACGTGATCGTGGACGCGTCGATGCCGGCGATGATCCGCGCCGGCGGCAAGATGTACGGCGCCGACGGACGACAGAAGGACACCAAGGCCGTCAACCCGGAGTCCACATTCTCCCGCATCTACCAGGAGATCATCAACTTCTGTAAGACCCACGGTCAGTTCGACCCGACCACGATGGGCACCGTGCCCAACGTCGGCTTGATGGCGCAGCAGGCCGAAGAGTACGGCTCGCACGACAAGACGTTCGAGATCCCCGAGGACGGGGTCGCCGACATCGTCGACCTCGAGACCGGCGAAGTACTGCTTACGCAAAACGTTGAAGAGGGCGACATCTGGCGGATGCCCATCGTGACCGACGCGGCGATCCGCGACTGGGTCAAGCTGGCCGTCACCCGGGCGAAGAACTCGGGTATGCCGGTGGTGTTCTGGCTGGACCAGGAGCGTCCGCACGAGAACGAACTGCGCAAGAAGGTCAACGCCTACCTGTCCGACTACGACACCGAGGGTCTCGACATCCAGACCATGTCGCAGGAACGCGCCATGCGGCACACGATCGAGCGTGCGATGCGCGGGCAGGACACCATCGCCGCCACCGGAAACATCTTGCGTGACTACCTGACTGACCTGTTCCCGATCCTGGAGCTGGGCACCAGCGCCAAGATGCTGTCCATCGTGCCGTTGATGGCCGGCGGGGGAATGTATGAGACCGGTGCGGGCGGCTCGGCGCCCAAGCATGTCCACCAGCTGGTCGAGGAGAACCACCTGCGGTGGGATTCGCTCGGCGAATTCCTGGCCCTGGGGGCATGTTTCGAAGACATCGGGATCAAGACCGGCAATGAGCGGGCCAAGATCCTGGGCACGACGCTCGACGACGCGATCGGCAAACTGTTGGACAACAACAAGGGTCCGTCCCGTAAGACCGGTGAGCTCGACAACCGGGGGAGCCAGTTCTACCTGGCGCTGTATTGGGCGCAGGAACTCGCGAAGCAGAGCGACGACGAAGAGTTGCGCAAGCACTTCGCCGCACTGGCCGACGAGCTGGGCAAGGACGAGGACACGATCATCACCGAACTCGCGAAGGCGCAAGGCGAATCCGTCGACATCGGCGGCTACTACCGGCTCGACGACGAGAAGACGATCGCGGTGATGCGGCCGAGCAAGACGCTCAACGACGCATTGTCCGCTGCCGGCGACTGAGGGGTCAGTCCACCAGGCCGCGGAGCGTCTCGATCAGCTTGACCCGCTCGTGGGCGGTCGCGGCTACGGGCACGACGTTCAGGGTGGTCACACCGGCCTCGCGGAAAGCGGCTATCCGTTCCTTGACAAATCCGGGCGTCCCGATCAGCGAGATGTCGCGCACCAGCTCGTCCGGGACCGCCTTGGCAGCCGCTTCCTTCTCGCCGGACAGGTAGAGCTCCTGGATGCGGTCGGCCTGCGCCCCGTAGCGGTAGCGGGTGGCCAGCGTGTGGTAGAAGTTCTTCCCCTTGGCGCCCATGCCGCCGATGTAGAGCGCGAGATGGGGCTTCACGATTTCCCTGAGCGGCTCGACGTTTTCGCCGATAGCCAGGGTGGGGCCGGCGTAGACCTCGAGATTGCCTAGAACCGGGTCGCGCTTGGCTTGGCCGGCGGCCAGCGCCTCACCCCAGACGTCCTGCGCCTTTTCCGGCAGGAAGAAGATGGGTTGCCATCCTTCGGCGAGCTCGGCGGCCAGCTCGACGTTCTTGGGTCCCAGTGCGGCAATCAAGATCGGGATGCGTTCCCGCACAGGCTTGTTGATCAGCTTCAACGGCTTGCCCAGGCCGGTGCCCTTGCCGGCGGGCAACGGGATCTCGTAGTGCTCGCCCTGATATTGCAGCTTCTCGCGCCGCCACACCTGACGGCAGATCTCGATGACCTCGCGGGTGCGCGCAATCGGTGCGTCGTAACGAACGCCGTGAAAACCCTCGATCACCTGAGGGCCCGACGCGCCCAGGCCCAGGGTGTAGCGGCCGTCGGAGACGTAGTCCAGCCCGGCGGCGGTCATCGCGGTCAGGGTGGGTGTGCGGGTGTAGAGCTGCAGGATGCCCGAGGCCAGCTCGACCCGTTCGGTACTGGCCGCCAGATAGCCGAGCGCGCTCACCGCGTCATACGAATACGCCTCGGGGACAAAGACGATGTCCAAGCCGGCGCGTTCCAGGTCGGCCACTTCGGCGGCCACCTCTTTGAAGCCGCCCGCGTAATTGATCCCTAATCCGATTCGCATGCCTGGCTGCTCCCTGCTGCTCTAAGCCCGAGCGAACTGGTCGGCCAGTTCGACGGCTTCCTGCTGGATTCTCGGAAACTGTGCGGCCATCGCTTCGGACAAGGCCTGGGCACCGGAGAGCGGTCGCACCATCACCTTAAAGTCATCGATGAGGCCGTCGTCATTGACGTGGATGAAGTCGCAGCCGTTGACGGTCACGCCGGGGGCACCCGCGATCCCGGCCTCGAACTCGAGCGCGTGGTGACCGCTGTTGCCGTCGTGGATTTCGCGGATGTAGCGAAAGTCTTCGAAGACCCGCAGCACGCCGCGCAGGATTGCCGCAGTGATCGGCTTGTCGGCGTAGGGCTTGAACGCCACCGGGCTGGTGAACACGACGTCATTGGCCAGCAAGGCCTGGATGGCCGCCTCGTCGTGGTCTTCGACCGCCTTCCGGAAGGGATGCATCAGATACCTCGAATGGTCAACTTGTTGAGTAGGTGTATTCGACATTAGAGCCTTCGGCGCGGAATGTCGATAGGCGATTAATCAATTTGTTGACTATAACTCGGGTATGATCATCGAATGTCGTTGCATGACGCCGTGCTGGCCGCTCTCCTCGAGGGGGAGTCCTCAGGCTACGACCTGGCCAAGGGCTTCGACGCGTCGGTGGCCAACTTCTGGATGGCCACACCGCAGCAGCTCTACCGGGAGCTGGAACGTCTCGCCGACGAGGGACTGATCCAGGCTCGCATCGTTGAGCAGGAGCGCCGGCCCAACAAGCGGATATTCTCGCTGACCGAAGCCGGTTACGCGGCGATCCGCGAGTTCACCGGCCGGCCGGCGAAGGTGTCGGCGATCCGCGACGAGCTGCTGATCAAGGTCCAGGCCGTCGATGTCGGCGACGCCGCGGCGGTTCTCCACCTGATCGGCGAACGCCGCGACCGGGCCGAAGCGAAGGTGCAGCGCTACGAGCGGCTGCGCAGCCGGATTCTCGATGGCCGCAGCGAAGAGGAGTTCCTCGCCACGGCGCTGCGGGTGGGTCCGTACCTGACGCTGATGCGCGGCATCTCCTACGAGGAAGAGAACGTTCGATGGGCCAAGCGGGCGCTGGCGATCGTCGAGCAACGTCAGGGTGCCGGGTCGGTCAAGTAGTGGGCGAGCACCGGGCGGGCCCGATCGACGTCGGATCGGCCGCAGTGCTGGTTCGGCCCGACGGCTGCATCGGGCGCTAGCTGGCCGGTGGGTCGACGGCCCGCTGCTGCGAGCTGTGCTCGGCAATGAAACCGGAGATCACTTCGGTGACCCGGCCGGGCGCCTCGAACATCGGGATGTGCCCGACGCCGTCGATTGTCGTGATCCGGGTACTGGCCGGCAGGTGAGCCTGAAAGTAGCGGTGCGATCGGGGCGCGGGGAACACCCGGTCCTTTCCGCACAGCACCAGATGGGCGGGAACTGCGGTCTGTGCCAACTCGCGTAGTCCGGGCTGCAGGAGCGCTTTGACCAGCAGCTGGAAGTACGCAGGACAGTGTGCGACGTCATCGACGATGGCTGCCAGCTGTTCGTCGCTGACGCCGTCGGGCGTCCCACTGACCGGCAGCGTGGACAGCTGGCGGGTGTAGGGCAGCCGCAGCGCGCGGGGTCCCAGGAGGCGAGCGAACATCCAGAACGGCATACCCGAGACGAACTTGGCGACCACCTCGAACTTGGCCGGCGTCCAGCGGGTCCATCCGCCGGCGGGCGCGATGCCGGTGACGGAACGCGCCCGTCCGCGGCGTTCCAGTTCGAACGCCACCCAGCCGCCGAGCGAGTTACCGACGATATGGGCTGTCTCCCAACCCAATTGGTCGAGCTGACGCTCGACGTGGTCGGCCAGTACCGAGGAGCTCAGAAACCAGGTACCGGACTTGGGGCCGCCGTTGTGGCCGGCCATCGTCGGGGCGAACACTTCGTAGGAGCCGGTGTCGGCCAGTTGCGAGGCGACGGTCTCCCACACCAGCTGGGAGATCAGGAACGGATGCAGCAGCAAGACGGGTTCGCCAGATCCGAGATGGATGGGCGCGCGGTTGGCGCCCGGACTAGGAGTCACAGGCCCGACACTAAAGCCGTTACCGCCGGTACCGCAAGAAGCGGCGGCGTTCGCATGGAAAGATTGCGGGACCATGAGCTCCGCCGACGACGATCAACAAAGCAGCGCGATCCGGGAGAGACACGAGGAGCGGCGGCGATGAGCAACGCCCCTGGATCCAGCCGGGTTTTCTCCGGTGTGCAGCCGACTTCCGACTCGCTCCACCTCGGAAATGCGCTGGGCGCCGTCACCCAGTGGGCCCAGTTGCAAGATGGCCACGACGCGTTCTTCTGCGTCGTCGACCTGCACGCCATCACCATTCCGCAGGATCCGGACACGCTGCGCCGGCGCACCCTGGTCACCGCCGCCCAATACCTGGCGCTCGGGGTCGACCCCGCCCGCAGCACGATCTTCGTGCAGAGCCATGTTCCCGCGCACACGCAGCTGGCCTGGGTGCTGGGCTGTTTCACCGGCTTCGGTCAGGCGTCACGGATGACGCAGTTCAAGGACAAGTCGACGCGGCAGGGAAGCGACGCGACCACCGTCGGCCTGTTCACCTATCCCGTGCTGCAGGCCGCCGACGTGCTGGCCTACGACGCCGAGTTGGTGCCGGTCGGCGAAGACCAGCGTCAGCATCTGGAGTTGGCCCGCGACGTCGCGCAGCGGTTCAACAGCCGCTACCCGGACACCCTCGTGGTTCCCGAGGTCCTGATTCCCAAGGCCACCGCGAAGATCTACGACCTGCAAGACCCGACGTCGAAGATGAGCAAGTCCGCGGCCACCGACGCGGGCCTGATCGGCTTACTCGACGCTCCAGCGTTGTCCGCCAAGAAGATTCGCTCCGCGGTGACCGACAGCGAGCGCGAGATCCGCTTCGACCCGGAAGCAAAGGCCGGCGTCTCGAACCTACTGAGCATTCAATCCGCGGTCACCGGGGTCGACATCACGAAGCTGGTCGACGGGTATGCCGGACGCGGCTACGGCGACCTGAAGAAGGACACCGCCGAGGCGGTTGTCGAATTCGTGACGCCGATCAAGACCCGGGTCGACGAATTGCTGGCCGATCCAACCGAACTGGAGGCAGTGCTGGCCGCCGGGGCGGCGCGCGCCGACGATGTGGCCGCCAAAACCGTCGACCGGGTCTATGACCGGCTCGGGCTGCTCCCGAGACGTCCGTAGCTGCCGAGTGTTATGAGCGAGCCGGCCAAACCAGGGATCCTCGATCGACTGCGGGCGCGGTACGCATGGTTCGACCACGCGATGCGGGCCAACGACTGGTTCGACGAGTGTCAGGGCAATTTCTTCGCGGCCGGGCTGACGTACTACACGATTTTCGCGTTGTTCCCTTTGCTGATGGTCGGTTTCAGCGTCGCCGGATTTCTGCTGTCCCGACGGCCCGCCGTGCTGACCGCGATCGACAACAAGGTCAGGCACGCAGTGCCCGGCGCTCTGGGACAACAGATGCTCGACCTGATGAACTCGGCGATCGACGCGCGCGCGTCGGTCGGTGTGATCGGGTTGGCCGTCGCGTTGTGGGTCGGGCTGAACTGGATGAGCAACCTGCGGGTCGCGCTGACCGAGTTGTCGCGGCAGACCGACGGTTCGCAGGGGTTCATCCGCACCAAATTCTCAGATCTCTTCGCGATGGTGTCGTCGTTCGTGGCCATCTTCGCCACGCTGGCGCTCAGCGCGCTGGCCGGAGCGGGGCCGATGGCCAGGCTGTTGCGGATACTGGGTGTACACGACCTTCCGGTGCTGGATGCCATCCTGCGATCGGCCTCAGTGCTGGTGTCATTGCTGTTGTCGTGGCTGGTGTTCGGTTGGATGATCGCGCGGCTGCCGAGGGATCCGGTCAACTTCTCCAGCGCCGTTCGGGCGGCGTTGCTTGCGGCGATCGGCTTCGAGGTGTTCAAGCTGGTCGGGTCGATTTACCTGAAGTCGGTGTTGCACAGTCCGGCCGGGGCCACCTTCGGGCCGGTGCTGGGTCTGATGGTGTTCGCTTACGTGACGGCGCGGCTGCTGCTTTTCGCGACCGCCTGGGCGGCGACGTCGACGCCGCGACCGAGCCCGCCGGTGGCGGTGCCGACTGTGCCGGACCAGGCGCCGGAGCCCGCCGTCATCCTCCCCAGGGTGCCGTCGGCCGACGGTCTCAAGGCGCGACAGGCACTGGCTGCCGTTGCCGTGGGCGCCATTGGGGCTCTTGGCTTTTTGCGGCTCATCCGGCGCGACGACGAGGAATAGGCCGCAGACACCTAGCTCGCCAGTTTCAATCCCGCGATGCAGCCGACGACACCGGCGATCAGCAGCACCTTGACCGCCGAGGCCGTCTCCTCGCCGGTCAGCATCGCGTAACCGACGGTGAGCACCGCGCCGATACCGACCCAGACCGCATAGCTGGTCCCGGTCGGAAGGCTGCGCATGGCGAAGGCCAGCCCCGCCATCGAAAAGAGCAGCGACACAGCGAAAATCAGCGACGGAATCAGCCGGGAAAATCCGTCGGACCGGTCCATCGCGGTCGCCCACACCGCCTCTAGAACCCCGGACGCCACCAAAATCAGCCAGGCCATCGCACACCTCCTGCCCCCCAGCTGCCGCCGGTCATGACGGCCTGCACCCTCAAATCCTGCTCCAGGACAATAAGATTGGCATCCCCACCGACCCGCAGGTCGCCGGCATCGTCGATGCCGAGCGCCCGCGCCGGAGTTGTGGACGTCAGGAGCACCGCCGCGATCAGCGCGGCATCGCGATCCGAGCCGAGACCGGCCGCCGCGCGGAACAGCTGGTCCATGGTCGCAGTGCTACCGGCGATGGTGGAGGT
The DNA here is from genome assembly GCF_965277065.1 of Mycobacterium sp. Classification (GTDB taxonomy): domain Bacteria; phylum Actinomycetota; class Actinomycetes; order Mycobacteriales; family Mycobacteriaceae; genus Mycobacterium. Next base: position 629,404 of record NZ_CBDIBT010000019.1, on the reverse strand, counting down.
GCCCTGCACGCGCGCCACACCCTCGATCACGTCGATCGGCACCGAGCCGAGCCGATACTTGCCGTCCGCTGCGCCCGCCGCGGCGGTGGCATCGGTGACCAGCGCCACCCGGCCGGCCCCGGCGGCCTGGATCGTCGTGTGCACCACCGCGGGATGGACGTGGACACCGTCGGCGATCAGCTCGACGGTCACTCGTGGATCCTCCAGGAGCGCCAATGCAGGGCCCGGCTCGCGGTGATGCAGTGGCCGCATCGCATTGAACAGATGAGTACCGACGGTGGCGCCCAGGTCGATGGCGTGCCGGGTCTGCTCGTACGTCGCGTCCGTATGTCCCACCGCCACAACCACTCCGGCGTCCACGAGGCGGGTGATCGCGTCGTCGCTACCGGGGCGTTCGGGTGCCAGGGTGACCATCCGGATCGCCCCGTCGCCGGCGGTCAGCAGCGCGTCGATCTCCTCGGGCGTCGCGTCACGCATCTGGGTGTGGTCGTGGGCGCCGCAGTGCGCGGTGCTCAGCCACGGCCCCTCGAGATGGATGCCGGCGATCACGCCGTCGCGGGTGGCCCTGGCGAGTCCGTGCACCGCCGCCAGCAGGTCGGACGGGGACGCGGTGACCAGGCTGGCCAGCGTCGTGGTGGTGCCGTATCCGCGGTGAAAACCGGCTGCGCGCAGCACCTCTGAGTCGTCTCCGCCGAGGTAGGACGCCCCGCCGCCGCCGTGCACGTGGATGTCGACAAATCCGGGGACGAGCACCGCGTCGGGCAGATCGAGGTCGGGGGATCGGGGCGGCGCGCCGGCGCCGCAACCCGCGATCGCGGTGCCGGAGGTGTGGACCCAGCCCGGACGGCAGATGCCTTCTTCGAGTACCACAGTGCCGGCCGCGATCAGCGGCATGCCGGCACATTCGTTGCGGTGCTGGGGGTTTCGTCGGGCCAGCGGCCACCGCTCTCCCAGAAATGGCGGATGTCCTCGAGTTGGCGTCCTTTGGTCTCCGGGGCGAACCGGTAGACCAGAAAGAAACCCAGGGTCGCGAGCAGAGCGAACACGGTGAACATCCCCGCGCCGCCCAGCGTGTTCAGCATCGTCAGGAAGACCGCTTCGACCAGCGCGTTGGCGCTCAGGTTGGCGGTGAGCATCGCGCTGGAGCCCAGCGACCGCAGGTGTGCCGGGAAACTTTCGCCGGCGTAGACCCAGACCAGCGCCCCGAAGCCGAAGGTGAAGCCCATGGTGAACATCAACAGCCCGGCGTAGCCGAGCCCGGAGACCGCGTCTGACTTGGCCGCGAACACGCCGATCAGCACCAGGTCACCGCAGATCATCGCGCCGATGCCGGACAGCAGAATCGGCCGTCGACCGATCCGGTCGACGAGAACCAGCGAGGTCAGAACGGCGACCAGCGAAGCGATCTGGATGAGCGCGGGCAGCACCAGCAACGAGAAGTTACCCTCAAATCCCATGGCCTGGAACAGCAGCGGGCTGTAGTAGATGATCCCGTTGATGCCGCTCAGCTCGGCGAAGAACCCGAGGCCGACGACGAAGGCGGTGGCCCGCAGGTACGGCAGGCGCAGCATCTCGAGCAACGACCCGCCGCGCTCTTCGCGCATCGCTTCGGAGATCTCGACGAGTTCGGCCTCGACGTCCCGGTTCGGCTCGACTCGCAGCAGCGCCTTGCGGGCGTCGTCGACGCGGTTCTTGAACAAATACCAGCGCGCGGTGTCCGGCATGGTGGCCAGCAACAGAAGGACCAGCAGCGCCGGAATCGCCGCCAATCCGAGCATCCACCGCCAGCTGCCCGAGTCGGCCAGCGCAAAGGCCGACAGGTAGCCGCCGATGATCCCCAGGATGGTTGCCACCTGGTAGGTGACCAGCAGGGAGCCGCGCAGTCGGGTGGGCGCCGACTCGGCGATGTACACCGGCGTCACGGTGGCGGACAAGCCGATGGTCATACCGAGCAACATGCGTGCCGCCATCAGCCACGGCATGGACGCCGCCGCGGCGCCCAGCAGCGAGAACACCGCGTAACCGCCCGCGACCGTCATCATCGAGCGTTTGCGGCCGATCGCGTTGGCCAGGAATCCGCCGCTCAGCGCGCCGCAAATCTCCCCGATCACCACCATCGTCGTCAGCAGCTCCTGCTTGCGGATAGTCAGGTTGAAATCGTTGCTGATGAACAGCAGCGCGCCGGCGATGTTGGACAAGTCGTAGCCGCAGATGATGCCGAGAGTCGCAGCGGTCACGCCGATCAGCAGTTGTCGTCGTGTTCGCAGTGATTCGCCGATGCGGCTCACAAGCTCCCCTCCGGAGTGGGCCGCCCCCGTCTCCGGGCCGCTGCTTAGTGCTGCGGCCGTCGGTTCATCGAGCGCGCCACCATAATCAAGCCGAACACGACGACCGTACCGATGACCGCGACACCGACCCTAACCGGCAACGCGTCAACGCTGGGTAGCAGCGCGGCCGCATCCGCGGCGGGTCCGCCGCCGTTGTCACCCGGGCCGGATTTGCCGGACGGTGCGAGCAGCGCCGGGTCAGGTTCGATCAAGGTCCCCACCCGGGTTCCCGGCGAGGTCGCGAAACCGTAGTCCAGCAAGTGCGCCGCCTGCTGCCACGGCGGGATCGGCAGCCGGGTGCCGTGCAGCAACACCGCCATCAGTCGGCGCCCGTCGCGGTTCGCGGCGCCGACGAACGTCTGGCCGGCGTCGTCGGTGTAGCCGGTCTTGCCGCCGAGCGCGCCCGGGTAGTGGTAGAGCAGCTGGTTGTCGTTCTCCAGCTGGTAGCCGGGGCTGTCGGCGTGGCCGGGGAAGTCGAACATCTCGGTGTGCACGATGTCGGCGAAAGTCGAGTTCTCCCAGGCATACCGGTAGAACAACCCGATGTCGTATGCGGAGGTGCTCATGCCCGGCCCGTCCAGACCCGACGGTGTCGCGGCCCGGGTGTCCTTGCCTCCGAGTTTGGCCGCCAGGGCGTTGATCTTGTCCAGCGTGGTCGGCATGCCGCCCAGTTGCGTCGCCAGTGAGTGCGCGGCGTCGTTGCCGGAGTGCATCAGCAGGCCGTGCAGCAACTGGTTCACGGTGTAAGTTCCGCCCGGGGCAACGCCGACCCGGGTGCCCTCCGCGGCGGCATCCTCCGGCGTGCCGTTGACGGTCTTGTTGAGGTTGAGCTCGCGCAGCGATGCCATTGCCACCAGCACCTTGATGATGCTGGCCGGACGGTGCCGACCATGCGGGTCGCGAGCGGCGACGATCGCGCCGCTGTCCAGGTCGGCCACCACCCAGGCCTCGGCCGAGATGTCGCCGGGAACCGGGGGAGTGCCGGCCGCGGCGACCACGCCGCAACCGCTGAGTGCGTTACCGCCGATCGGCGACGGCGGTACCGGCAGCGGCAACGGTGGCTCACCGGCCTGCGGGACTTCCGACGAGTCCACCGCCGCCGGAGTCGCGACCTTGTAGGGGCACGTGTCGTGCACGACGCCCGGTCCGGGCCCGGGCCCGGGCTCGGACCGGGCCGCCGGCAAGCCGAGCAACGCGGGGGTGCTCAGCATGAAACTGGCCGCTGCCAGGCATGATGCTGAGCGGAAGAACGGCCGTAGGCAGTGCATGTGTGAGCAGAGTAGGCGATCGGCGGCCCGATTTCGGTGAGCCGCGCTGTGACTGGTGTTACGGATGTTACAAATCCAGGTAACAGATGCCGGGCCCGGCGATGCGGCCGAGCCACAGCCGCCCTGATGTTTCCACTACGCCGGTGGCCAAACCGAAATCCGCGTGCTGGGTGTGCAGCTGGGCCACCACGTGTCCGTCGTCCGCGTCGAACCCAACGACCCACACCGTCGACGTGGGATCGGGCAGCCACCGGTAGGGCAGGAGTCTCCACATCAGGCTGCGGATGATCGGCGCACGCGGGCCCAGCCACTCGTTGAGCGCGTTGCGATCCGAGACCAGCGCCACCCAGATCCGGCCGTCTAGGCCGGTGGAGATGTTGTCGGGATAGCCCGGCAGCTCGGTGACCAGCGGGGTGATGGTGCCGGCCCGGTCTCCGGTCAGCCAGTACTTCGACACCCGGCATCCGGCGCTCTCGGCGAACACCACCGCGGACTCGTCGGCGGTCAGCGTGACGCCGTTGGCGAATGAGAGCCCGTCGGCCAGCTCGGTGACCGTGCCGTCGGGATCGCGCCGGAACAGCGACCCGCTCGAGCGTCCCTCGATGATCGAGCCCTTGTAATACTCGTAGTAGAAGCGGCTCGTCGACTCGGTGAAAAAGATTGTGCCGGCCGATGATTCGACGACATTCGAGCAGAAGGTCAGCGGGCGGCCATCGATCTCGGCGACCAACGTCTCGATCGTCCCGCCGGCCGGGTCGTAACGCAGCAGCCCGCGGTGGCTGTCGCAGATCAGCAGACGGCCGTCGCGCGCGACCGCCAGGCCCAGCGGTCGCCCGCCGGTGTCGGCGACCACCTGCACGGAATTGCCGTCGGGGCTGACCCGAACGATGCGACCGTCCTCGACCCCAGTGAAGATGTTGCCGTCGGCATCGGCGACGACGTCCTCGGCGGCGGTGCCGGGCACGTCGATGATGTGCAGTGTCGCAGTGAAATCGGGTTCCGGAAGCGGCCGCGACGGCGGTGGCTGCCACCGGATCGGGTCAATGGGCGGCTTGGCCATCGGACACCTCTGTGAGCACCTGGCGCACGATCGCTTCGATGGTGTCGAACTCGGGTTGGCCGCTGATCAGCGGCGGCGCCAGCTGGATGACCGAGTCGCCGCGATCGTCGGTGCGACAATACAACCCGGCCGCGAACAGCTCAGCGGATACCCGGCTCAACAGCGCGCGCTTCTCGTCCGCGTCGAAGGTCTGTTTGGTCGCTTTGTCTTTCACCAGCTCGATGCCGAAGAAGTACCCCTCGCCGCGGACGTCGCCGACGATCGGCAGGTCGTAGAGCTTTTCCAGGGTGGCGCGCAGCGCGGGCGACAGTTGTCGGACGCGGTCGTTGAGCCCTTCGCGTTCGAAGATGTCGAGGTTGGCCAGCGCGACCGCGGTGGAGACCGGATGGCCGCCGAACGTGTAGCCGTGCGGAAACATCGTCGCGCCGTCGTTGAACGGCTCGAACAGCCGCTCGCCGGCGATCATCGCCCCCAGCGGCGAGTACCCCGACGTCATTCCCTTGGCGCAGGTGATCATGTCGGGCACGTAGCCGAAATCGCTGCAGGCGAACATCGATCCGATCCGGCCGAACGCGCAGATCACCTCGTCGGACACCAGCAGTACGTCGTAATGGTCGCAGATCTCGCGTACCCGTTCGAAGTATCCGGGTGGTGGCGGGATCGAGCCGCCGGCGTTCTGCACGGGCTCGAGGAACACCGCGGCGACGGTGTCGGGTCCTTCGAATTCGATCGCCTCGGCGATGCGGTCGGCGGCCCACCGGCCGAAAGCCTTGATGTCGGTGCTGACCGGTTCGGGGGCGCGATAGAAGTTGGTGTTGGGCACCCGGAAACCGCCGGGCGTGACCGGTTCGAAGGGCGCCTTGTACTTCGGCAGGCCAGTGATGGCCAGCGCGCCCTGCGTGGTGCCGTGATAGGCGACCGCCCGCGAAATGACCTTGTGCTTACCCGGTTTGCCGGTCAGCTTGAAGTACTGCTTGGCGACCTTCCACGCGGTCTCGACCGCCTCGGTGCCGCCGCTGGTGAAGAAGACCCGGTTGAGATCACCCGGGGCGTAGCCTGCGAGCCGCTCGGAGAGCTCGATCGCGGTCGGGGTGGCGTATCCCCACAGCGGGAAGAACGCCAGCGTCTCGGCCTGCCGGGCGGCGGCCTGGGCGAGTTCGGCGCGGCCGTGACCGACCTGCACCGTGAACAGACCTGACAGCCCGTCGAGATAGCTTTTGCCGGCATCGTCAAAGATCGTCACGCCGTCGCCGCGGGTGATGATCGGTGCCGTGATGCCCGGCCCGTGTCTGGCGAAGTGCAGCCAGAGGTTCTCGGTCATGGTGTCCGCGAGCGTAACGCCCCTGCGCTTCTTGGCGCCCCAAATGTCCGCGGCGTTGCGCTCGGGCAGCGACCTCCACGAGACAGGTGAGCGACTTCGAGGCGCTGCGCCCACATCTCATGTCGGTCGCCTATCGGCTGACCGGCACGGTGGCAGATGCCGAGGACATCGTGCAGGAGAGCCGATCGACGATCCGGGGAGCGCGTGGACCGACTTGGTTTCGTGCACCTCGCCCCACGGGCCGACGAGACGCCGCAAGCGTGCGGCGCGGTCAGTCGCGGCCCCACGGTTCTTCTGGGCGAAGGGGTTGACGACGAGGCCGAGGTACACGGGTTCAGGATGCCTGCCCGCGCCTCGTCACCTCGAGACAAACCAGCCCAGGCCGGCTGCCAGCAGCGAACAGCCGACGAACGCGGCCAGCGCCGTCGCGCGACCCGCGCCGCCACCGGTCGGGCGCTCCCGCAACGGGTCGATGGCCAAGCGAATGGCGACGTAGCCCAGCAGCGCGAACGCGAAGATGGTCCCGCGGGGAGGACCGACCGCAAGGAGTGCCGCCGCCGCGCCCAGCAGCAGCAGCGCGCCGACGAGTTCGAACAACTGGACCGGATAGCGCCTCTGCCAGCTGCCCTGGTGATCGGGGAGCCACAGCCCGAACCGGCCGCCGGTACGTCGGCCCGAGCAGCAGCCGTTGAGCAGGCAGCCCACCCTGGTGAAGGTCATTCCCGCCAGGATGGTGAACGTGGCAGCGTCCCAGAACGCCGCGAATCGGAGTCCGAAAGCCTTGATCACCAGCGGCGACAGAGCCAGCGCGAGGACCAGGCCGCCGTAGAGCGTCATGCCGCTGTCAGATCGGCGCCAGATGCGCCGCTTGTCGTGCCAGTAGATCGACCAGTGGTCGAGCACGAACCAGATGCGGGCACCGATGATGGCCGGCACGAACAGCACCAGCATCGCGTCGGCGGCAGGCGCGCGTGGCAATCCCACCTCGGGCGCAACCGCGTACATTACGTAGAAGCCGCAGACCAATCCGAGGTACAACAGCGCCGGATAGCTCCACACCGGCATGCCGCGAACGTTGAAAAGGATTCTGCGCATGCGGCTTACCGCGACTCAGACCAAGGATGCACCGGCAACTGCCACCCCTCCGGCGATTGCCACGTCGGCGAGGTTGAACACCGGCCACCGGCCAATGGCGATGAAATCCACCACAGCGCAATGGATTACCCGGTCGGCGAGGTTCCCGAACGCTTCCGACTGGGCGGCAGCGAGCCCGGCCGTGCCAAAGAGGTTGTGCTGCAACGCGGGGGCACACAGCACAGCGCCGACCCCGCCCGCCGCTGCCGTACAACACAGCAGCACCTCGATGCCTAGTGAAGTCCCGCGGGTGAGCTGTGGGCGCTCAGTGAACACCAGGCGCACTATGCCACGTCGCCGTTGCCCGAAACCCGGTTTGCTCAGGACAAGTTCTTTCGTCACTCGGCGGCGGTCAGGATCACCGCGCCAGATCTGCTCGATGGCCGTGCGCGCCCGTGCCTTGGTTCCGGCGATGCGGTGTATGCCTGCGGCGCGGCGTCAAACACCAGGCCCGCCGCGCAGTGGTCGGGGCGCACGGGACGAACCACCACGCGTGTGGTCCGCTCAGCGGACCACCGCCGTCAGCGGGTGAACATCAATGCGCGCTTGACCTCTTGGATCGCCTTGGTCACGTCGATGCCTCGCGGACAGGCGTCGGTGCAGTTGAACGTGGTGCGGCAGCGCCAGACACCGTTGACCTCATTGAGGATGTCGAGGCGTTCGGCGGCGGCCTCGTCACGACTGTCGAAGATGAACCGATGCGCGTTGACGATGGCGGCGGGGCCGAAGTAGCTGCCCTCGTTCCAGAACACCGGACAGCTGGTGGTGCACGCCGCGCACAGGATGCACTTGGTCGTGTCGTCGTAGCGGGCGCGGTCGGTCTGGCTCTGAATCCGTTCCCGCGTGGGGGGATTGCCGCTGGTGACCAGGTACGGCTTGACAGCGCGGTAGGCGTCGAAGAACGGTTCCATGTCGACGATCAGGTCTTTTTCCACGGGCAGTCCGCGGATCGGCTCGATCGTGATCGTCAGGGGCTTACCGGGCTTGCTCTTTTTCGGCGTCGGCAGCAGATCGCGCATCAGCACCTTGCACGCCAGCCGGTTCTTCCCGTTGATCCGCACGGCGTCGGATCCGCACACACCGTGCGCGCAGGACCGCCGGAAGGTCAGCGTGCCGTCCAGGTAGCTCTTGACGTAGATCAGCAGGTTGAGCACCCGGTCGGTCGGCAGGCACGGCACCCGGAAGCTCTGCCAGCCACCGGAATCGGCGTACTGCTCCGGGTTTTCCGGATTGAATCGGGCGATCCGTAGCGTCACCATCACCGAGCCCCCAGGGATCGCCGGCAGCGGCGGGTCACCGGCCGGGGCGGCGTGGGTGTCCACGTCCGAGCTCATCAGTACTTCCGCTCCTTGGGTTCGTAACGGGTCTGCACCACCGGTTTGAAGTCCAGCCGGATGTCGCTGAGCAGATCGCTGCCCTGTTTATAGGCCATCGTGTGACGCATGTAGTTGACGTCGTCGCGGTTAGGGTAGTCCTCGCGAGCGTGCCCGCCGCGAGATTCCTTGCGGTTCAACGCACCGACGACGGTGACCTCGGAGAGCTCCAGCAGGAAGCCGAGCTCGATCGCTTCCAGAAGGTCGCTGTTGAAACGTTTTCCTCTGTCTTGCACTGAAATTCGGGAATACCGCTCTTTGAGCGCGTGGATGTCGGTGAGCGCCTGCTTGAGCGTCTCTTCGGTGCGGAACACCGCGGCATTGTTGTCCATCGTCTGCTGCAGTGCCCCGCGGATGTCGGCGACCCGCTCGTTGCCGTGCTCAGACAGAATGTCGCCGACCCAGCCAACCACCATCGCCGCCGGGTCGGCTGGCATGTCGACGAAGTCGTGGCCTTTCGCGAAAGCCGCCGCGGCGATTCCGGCTCGACGGCCAAAGACGTTGATGTCCAACAGTGAATTGGTGCCGAGCCGGTTGGCGCCGTGTACCGACACGCAGGCACATTCGCCCGCGGCGTACAGCCCGGGTACGGTGATGGCGTTGTCCCGCAACACCTGTCCGGTGATCGTGGTCGGAATGCCGCCCATCACGTAGTGGCAGGTCGGGTAGACCGGAACCAGCTCCTTGACCGGATCCACCCCGAGGTAGGTGCGGGCGAACTCGGTGATGTCCGGCAGCCTGGCGGCCAGCACGTCGGCGCCGAGATGCCGCACGTCGATGTACACGTAGTCCTTATGCGGACCGGCACCGCGACCCTCCAGCACTTCGCGCACCATCGAGCGGGCAACGATGTCGCGGGGTGCAAGGTCGACGATCGTCGGCGCATAGCGCTCCATGAAACGCTCGCCGTCGCCGTTGAGCAGCCGGCCGCCCTCGCCGCGCACGGCCTCGGAGATCAAAATGCCCAGGCCGGCCAGACCGGTTGGGTGAAACTGGTGAAATTCCATGTCCTCCAACGGAAGTCCCTTACGAAACACGATGCCGATGCCGTCGCCGGTCAACGTGTGGGCGTTGGACGTGGTCTTGTACATCCGGCCCGAGCCGCCAGTCGCGAGCACGACGGCCTTGGCGTGAAAGACGTGAATGTCGCCGGTGGCCAGTTCGTACGCGACCACGCCGGTGGCCACCCGGCCGTCCGGGGTGTCGCTGAGCACCAGGTCGAGGGCGTAGAACTCGTTGAAGAACTCGACGTCGTGCTTGACGCAGTTCTGGTAGAGCGTCTGCAGGATCATGTGGCCGGTTCGGTCCGCGGCGTAACAGGATCGGCGCACGGGCGCCTTGCCGTGGTCGCGGGTGTGCCCACCGAAACGGCGTTGATCGATGCGGCCCTCGGGGGTGCGGTTGAACGGCATCCCCATCTTCTCCAGGTCGAGCACCGCGTCGATCGCTTCCTTGCACATCACCTCGACCGCGTCCTGGTCGGCGAGGTAGTCACCGCCCTTGACGGTGTCAAAGGTGTGCCACTCCCAGTTGTCGTCCTCGACGTTGGCCAGCGCCGCGCACATGCCGCCCTGTGCGGCACCGGTGTGGCTACGGGTCGGGTAGAGCTTGGTCAAAACCGCTGTGCGCACTCGGGGTCCGGCTTCCACGGCCGCCCGCATCCCGGCGCCGCCGGCACCGACGATCACCACGTCGTATCGGTGTTCGCTAATCACCGGTCAACCTCCGATATTGGGGTCGAACGTCAACAGCACATAGGTCCCGAGCACCAGCGTGAACGTCATCGACAAGACGAGCAGGCTGTTCAACCAGAAACGGGTGGAGTCCTTGCGGCTGTAGTCGTCGATGATGGTGCGTAGCCCGTTGCCGCCGTGTAGCTGTGCCAGCCAGAGCAGCAACAGATCCCACGTCTGCCAGAACGGCGAATGCCAGCGCTGCGCAACGTAGTTGAAGTCGATGCGGTAGACGCCGTCCTCCCACATCAGCATCACGAATAGATGGCCCAGTGCCAAAAACACCAGCACGATGCCGGAGAACCGCATGAACAACCAGGCGTACTTCTCGAAGTTCGGCATGCCGCCGCGCCGGCGTGGGGACCGCGGATTGTCCAGGCTGGCCGGACGGTCGTGGCTGCGCTGCCGCACCGGCGCGACCTCGCCCCTACCCAACTGCAGATCTGGTGAGCTCATCGGAAGTGTCCGATCATGTGGATGGTGACCACCACCGCGGCGGGCACGACCACCAGCACCCAGGCGATGCCGATCGTCCATAGCATCTGCCGCTGATAGCGAGGCCCCTGCCCCCAGAAGTCGATCAGGATGACGCGGATGCCGTTGAGCGCGTGATAGAGCACTGCGGCGACCAATCCGAGCTCCATCAGGCCCACGATTGGCGTCTTATAGGTCGAGATGACTTCGTCGTAGGCCTGCGGGCTGATCCGGACCAGGGCGGTGTCGAGCACGTGGATGAACAGGAAGAAGAAGACGGTGGCGCCCGTGATCCGGTGCAGTACCCAGGACCACATGCCCGGATCGCCGCGATAGAGGGTGCGCCGCAACCGCCGGACTCTCGAAGACCCCTCCGGCGTAGCCGCGTTCGCGGATGTCGTCGTCATCGGCGCCTGCTCTCCTGTGGCGACCCGCTGCGACCGGTTTCGCCGGCCTTGCGATCGCCACGCTCTCCAGTGGCAACCCGCTGCGACCGGTTTCGCCGGCCTTGCGATCGCCACGCCTGCTCATGGCCTAATTTAGTCTCAAATGTCTGCCCGGCCGCCATTCTTGCGACCGAATGACGCGCTTCGTGTCCACCGACGCTTTAGCCCGCACAGAATCTAGGCTGGCCATGTGAATTAGGCAACAGCGGACGGGGTGGTTCGGATGCATTGCAGCAGCGCGTGGAATTGGGACTGTGGCTGACGTGATCGACTGGAAATCGCTGCGCGACAGTGCGATTGGTGCAGCGCGTGGGGCCTATGCGCCCTACTCTGGTTTCCCGGTGGGCGCGGCTGCGCTGGTCGACGATCGCCGGGTGGTCACCGGCTGCAATGTGGAGAATGTCTCATATGGCCTAGGTCTCTGCGCGGAGTGCGCGGTGGTGTGCGCTTTGCATTCGACCGGCGGCGGCCGGTTGCTCGCGCTGTCCTGCGTCGACGGCAGGGGCGCGCCGCTGATGCCGTGTGGCCGTTGCCGTCAGGTGTTGCTGGAACACGGCGGACCGGAACTGCTGATCGATCATGCCGACGCCCCCCGGCGGCTCGGCGACCTGCTGCCGGAAGCCTTTGGCCCGCAGGACCTTACCGCGTATCGAGGCCGCGAATGAATCGCGACGATGACGAAGATGCCGGCGCAGCCGGGGTCGAGGAGTGTCGCCATGAATCGCGACGATGACGAAGATGCCGGCGCAGCCGGGGTCGAGGAGTGTCGCCATGAATTATGACGCGCCGACGGTAATCCGAACCAAGCGCGACGGGGGCCGGCTGTCCGACGGCGCGATCGACTGGGTCATCGACGCGTACACCCGCGGGCAGGTCGCCGACGAGCAGATGTCGGCGCTGCTGATGGCAGTGTTCCTGCGCGGCATGGACTACTGCGAGACCGCGCGCTGGACGGCGGCCATGGTCGCCTCCGGCGACCGGTTGGACTTCACCGACTTGCGGCGCGACGGCCGCCCCATGCGCACCGTCGACAAACACTCGACCGGCGGGGTGGGCGACAAGATCACCCTGCCGCTGGTGTCGGTGATCGCCGCGTGTGGAGGCGCGGTGCCACAGGCCTCCGGCCGCGGGCTCGGCCACACCGGTGGCACTCTGGACAAGCTGGAGTCGATCGCGGGATTCACCGGATCGCTGACCAATACGCAAGTGCGGCAACAACTTTGCAATGTCGGCGCGGCCATCTTCGCGGCCGGGCAGCTGGCGCCTGCCGACGCGAAACTCTATGCGCTGCGCGACATCACCGCCACGGTCGAATCCATGCCGCTGATCGCCAGCTCGGTGATGAGCAAGAAGATCGCGGAGGGGACTGGCGCCCTGGTGCTCGACGTCAAGGTGGGCTCCGGCGCACTGATGCGCTCGGAAGCGAGATGCCGCGACCTGTCCGAGACCATGGTCGCGCTGGGCGCCGCGCATGGGCTGCCGACCTGTGCGGTGCTGACCGACATGAATCGCCCATTGGGCGCGGCCGTCGGCAACGCGCTCGAAGTCGCCGAAGCGCTGGAGGTGTTGGCGGGCGGCGGTCCGCCGGACGTGGTGAGCCTCACCGTCGGGCTGGCTCGCGAGATGCTCGACATCGCGGGCATCGACCGGCGCGACCCCGCGCAGACGTTGCGCGACGGGACGGCGATGGACCGGTTCCGGGCATTGATCGCCGCTCAGGGCGGGGACTTGTCCGTCCCCTTGCCGGTTGGTCGGTACTCCGAAACCGTCACCAGCAACCGGAACGGCACAATGGGTGACATCGACGCAAAGGCAGTGGGGCTGGCGGTATGGCGGCTCGGAGCGGGCAGATCCCGTCCGGGCGAACAGGTCCAGGCCGGCGCCGGGATCCAGATCCATCGCCGTTCGGGCAGCCCGGTGGCGGCCGGTGACACGTTGTTCACCTTGTACACCGACACCCCGGAGCTCCTTCCCGGCGCGTTGACCGAATTGGATGCGGGCTTCACAGTCGCCGATTCGCCCCCGGCCGAAAGGCCCCTGATCATCGATCGGATCACCCCATGACCACGCCGCTGAACATCGACACGATCAAGAAGGCGCCGAAGGCGCTGCTGCATGATCATCTCGACGGGGGTCTGCGCCCGGCGACCGTGCTCGACATCGCCGGTCAGATCGGATACGACGGCCTGCCCGCGAACGACGTCGACACACTCGCCAAGTGGTTTCGGACCGCCTCGCACAGCGGCTCGCTGGAGCGTTACCTCGAACCGTTCTCGCACACGGTCGCGGTGATGCAGACGCCGGAGTCGCTGCACCGCGTTGCCTACGAAAGCGTCGAAGACCTGTCTGCGGACTCGGTGGTCTACGCCGAGGTCCGCTTTGCCCCCGAACTGCACATCAATGGGGGCCTGTCGTTCGACGCGGTGGTCGATGCGGTGCTCGCGGGATTCGCCGACGGAGAGCGGGCGGCGGCCGCCGCCGGGCGTCCCATCGTGGTGCGCTGCCTGGTCACGGCGATGCGGCACGCAGCGGTGTCCCGGGAGATCGCCGAGTTGGCCATCCGATTCCGGGACAAGGGCGTAGTCGGATTCGACATCGCCGGCGCGGAAGCCGGCTATCCGCCGACCCGGCACCTGGATGCCTTCGAATACATGCGAAACAACAATGCCCGCTTCACAATCCATGCGGGGGAGGCGTTCGGTCTGCCGTCCATCCAGGAGGCGATCGCGTACTGCGGCGCGGACCGGCTGGGCCACGGGGTGCGCATCGTCGACGACATCGATGTCGCCGAAGACGGCGAGGTGCGGCTCGGCCGGCTCGCATCGATCCTGCGGGACAAGCGAATTCCCTTGGAAATGTGTCCGAGCTCCAACGTGCAGACCGGAGCGGCCGCCAGCATCGCCGAGCACCCGTTCGACCTGCTGGCCCGCACCCGCTTCCGGGTCACCGTCAACACCGACAACCGGCTGATGAGCGACACCACGATGACGCGTGAGATGGCGCTTCTCGTCGACGCTTTCGGCTACGGGTGGAGCGATCTGCTGCGGTTCACGGTCAACGCGATGAAGTCCGCGTTCATCCCGTTCGACGAGCGACTGGCGATCATCGACGAGGTGATCAAGCCGCGCTACGCCGTTCTGGTGGGTTGAGACGGCGCCGGTTCGGGCGCCGAGTGTGAATCTGACTACGCGACAAGCCGATTGGGCGTCGCAGGATGCACACTGGGCGCGCGTCGTTAGCCTCGCAATGCCTGTCTGGTGGATTAGGCCGCTGCTACATGACGACGTGACCGGCGTCGACGGGAACCGTTATGCCCGTCACGTAGCGCGACCGCGGGCTGACGAGCCACAGCACCGCCTCGGAGACGTCGTGCGGCTCGACCAACGGCACGTCGGGCAGCAGCATCTGCGAGACGGCCGGGTTGGGGTTCTCCAACATCCGGTTGATCACGAAGTCGTTGAGGATCATCGGTGTCGCAACGCCGCTGGGATGGACGGAGTTGACCCGAATCTTGTTCGGCGCGTACGCGTTTGCCGCCGACCGCATCAGCCCGACCACGCCGTGTTTGGACGCGGCGTAGGCGAACATCGCGGTGCTGCCGTCACCGCCGCGGCCCACCAGGCCTTGCGACGAGCTGACCAGAACGACGGACCCGCCGGTGCCCCTGCGGACGATCGAGGGCACCGTCGCCAACAACGTGTGCCACACGCCCTTGAGGTTGGTGTCGACGATCGTGTCGAAGAGCGGTTGGGCACGAGTCTGGGTGTCGCCGATAGCCACGACTCCGGCGTTCGCGATGACGATGTCGATCTCGCCGAGCGCATCGATTCCCGACTGCACCCCGGCCTCCAGCGCGGCAAGATCACGGACGTCGGCGATCACGGGCACCACCTTCCGGCCGGTTGCCCGAACCAGCTCGGCGGTTGTGTCCAGGTCGGATTTCGTGGCCATCGGGTAGGGAATGGTCTCGACATCGGCGCAGATGTCTATCGCGATGATGTCGGCCCCCTGCTCGGCGAGGGCGACGGCATGGCTGCGCCCCTGGCCGCGCGCCGCGCCGGTGATGACCGCGACCGAGTTGTCTAGTTCACCCATGGGAGGAAACGTACCGCCCGATTCGACCCAAAAGGCCTGCGACCCGGGGCGGTTCTGCCAGGATTTCCGGGTGACCGACAGCGGACGGGAAATCACCAACTTGATCTACCACTACGCCGAGATCCTCGATGCCGGTGACTTGGATGGTGTAGCCGAACTATTCGCGCACGGGCGGATCTGCGGTGTCGAGAACGGGCCGCCGGAAACGGTGTTCGAGGGAGCCGCCGGAGTGCGGCGGATTTATGAGATGGCCACCCGGATCTACGAGGACGGCACTCCGAAGACCAGGCACCACACCAGCAACGTGCAACTCTGGATCGACGAGGCCGAGGGCACCGCTCGCGGCAGGTCCTACTACTGCGTCACCCAGGCCACCCCCGACTTGCCGTTACAGGTGATTGTGACCGGCCACTACAAAGACACGTTCCACCGGCTGGACGGCGTGTGGTGGTTCGACAGCCGCATCATGTTCGTCGACCAGCTCGGCGATGTCAGCCAGCATCTAAAGTTCTGATCTCGTGGACCCCTTTGATCTGACTGCCGTATTCGCCGACGCCCAGCGCAAGGAATCTCTGAGCGACTGGGGGCCAGGCGATTTCGAGCATCCGCTGGAGGTGCTGCTGGCCGACTACGCGACCGCCGACCTCAACGCCATCGGGGTGCTCATTCTGCGCGCGGGCATCGTGCACAGCCTGCGGATGCGACTGCGCGCCCAAGAGTGGATCCGCCGGCACCCGGACATTCTCGAGGAGCGGGTGGCGGCGCCGGTCGTGGTGGTCGGGATGATGCGCAGCGGAACCACGCTGCTGCAGCGGCTGCTGGCCGCGGACCCGCGCTTCCAGTGCGCGTACGGCTGGGAAGTCGTCGAAGCGGCGCCTCGCCTGGACTACCCGTTCGTCGGCGTCGATCCGCGTATCGCCGTCAGCGAACGACGCGAAGCCAAATCCCGTGAACTGGCGCCCGACTTGTTCGCCATTCATCCGATGTATGCGCGGGAGGCCGAGGAGGAGATCGTTTTCCTGGCCGACGCATTTCTGTCGCACGTCCCGGAGTCCGGCGCGCACCTCCCGAACTACCGATCTTGGCTCGACACACAGGATTTCGCGCCCGCCTTCCGCCATCTGCACCGCATGCTGCAGTTCCTGCAGTGGCAGAAACGCCGCTGTGGAGTCGACGCCCAGCGCTGGGTGCTCAAGTCACCGGCCCATCTCGGCTATCTCGGTCAGCTGCGCGCACAGTTTCCCGACCTGCACATCGTGCACATGCATCGCGACCCGCGCGTCACGATCGCCTCGGGAGCCAGCCTGAACGCCACGCTGCACGCGATGCATTCCGACACGGTCGACGCCGATCAGGTCGGCGCGCAGTGGTTGCAGCGGATGGGCTGGACCAATGATCGCGCGATGGCGGTGCGGGATAGTTGGTCCGACGAGTCTGCCCGGGTCACCGACATCGGCTTCGACGATGCGGTTGCCGACCCGATCGGCCAAGTGGCCCGGGTCTACGACGCCATCGGGCTGGCATTTACCGTCGACGCAGAAACGGCAATGCGACGTTGGCTCGAGGAACGGCCCCGCGAAGCGGCGCGCCCGCCGTACGAGTTGGCGGATTACGGCCTGCGACCCGAGCAGGTCGATGAGCGGTTCACCCAGTACAACAAGCGTTTCGACCAGTACGTCGGGAGTGAGGAGAGCTAATGGCATCAAACCCCGTCGCGACGGCGGCTCAGCACGAGCAGGAAGTGGCGGCACTCGAGCTGATCGAGCACCCAGTCGTCAAAGCGGCGTATCAGTCCGTGGCCGAGACCTGGCTGGGACGGGCGAAAGCGACGCCGCCGATGCGCGAGCGGTTCGAGGACGCATTCGCCGAGGTGATGTTCTCGGCGGCGATCTGGTCGTCCAACCAGGACAAGCTGCGGCCCAAGGTCAGTTGCATCACGCGGCTGGCGCATCCGGTGGAGGGCCACCGGATCCCCGGATCACGTTGGGGCATCGACAATCCCGACAGTGTCTATCGGGTAATCCCGATATCGGGGGACGAGCGCTACGAGATCCACGGCCGGGTCGGCGAGCACCGGATGACCGAGAACTACTTCACGCTCTGGGATGCCCAGATGGGCACCGTGGACGTGCTCAACGGCCGAACTATGCGGGCGGACTCCGACGGCAGCTTCACCATTACCGTCGACGCCGATGCCGCCAACGGGCGGCCCAACCACGTGCAGACCACCTCCGCAGCACACGAGTTCTACGTCCGCGACGTACTACTGGACTGGAGCCGCGACGACCCCAATTACTTTGAGGTGCAACGGATCGGCGGACCACGCGCGACACCGGCGCGTACGCGCGACGAGCAGGCCGACGCGACGGCGGCGATGATGGAGTACTTCGCCAACTTCACCGGCAAGCTCAGCCACGGCGTCTACAAGATGCCGCCCAACCACTTCAACCTCGCGTGGTCGGCAGACAAGGTCGGTGCGATGCGCAACCAGGTCTACGTCATGGGCCGCTTCGAGCTCGCCCCGGACGAGGCCTTCGTAGTCGACGTCCATGACGGCGGCGCCGAATACTTCACCGTGCCGCTGAGCAACATCTGGGGCACCACGCTGGACATCGTCGACCGCACCAGCAGTTTGAACAAGGCGCAGTCGGTCACCAACGGGGACGGCAGCTACACCTTCGTCATGTCCCCGAGCGATCCCGGAGTGGCCAACTGGATCGACTCCGACGGGCTGCACGAAGCCATCCTGACGCTGCGGATGGCCGAGTTCGGCGAGGCCGGCCCGAGCGAAGACCTCGGCGCCCACGGCCGGGTCGTCAAGCTGGACCGGCTCGACACCGAAGTGCCGGACCTGCCTCAGGTGACTCCCGAGCAGCGCAAGGCCGAACTCACCGATCGGCGTGCGGCCTACCTGCGGCGGCTACCGGAAGGGACGGCCTGAGGTGGCGCGGTGGCTGATCACCGGATGCTCGACCGGTTTCGGACGCGAGATCGCCCGCGCGGTCCTCGAAGCCGGCCACAGCGCGGTGGTCACCGCGCGACGGCCCGAGGCGGTGCAGGACTTCGCCGATGAATTCGGGGACCGCGCGCTGGCCGTCGCCCTCGATGTCACCGACGCCGGCCAGATCGCCGCCGCGGTGTCGGCGGCCGAGAACGCGTTCGGTGGCGTCGACGTTCTGGTCAACAACGCCGGGCACGGTTATCTGTCGGCTGTTGAAGAAGGCGAGGATACCGAGGTCCGAAAGCTGTTCGACGTCAACTACTTCGGCGCGGTGAACATGATCAAGGCGGTGTTGCCGGCGATGCGGGCGCGGGGCTCGGGCCACATCGTGAACATCTCCTCGATGACAGGCCTGGTGGCCAATCCGCCCAACGCGTACTACTCGTCGACCAAGTTCGCGCTCGAGGCGGTGACCGAAGCGCTGGCCACCGAGGTTCGGCCGTTGGGCATCAAAGTCACCGCGATCGAGCCGGGAGCTTTTCGCACCGACTGGGCGACGCGATCGATGAAGGAGTCAGCCACTCCGATCGCCGATTACACCGACGTGGCGGCTCGCAAGGACCTGATTAAACAGTTCGCCGACCACCTGCCGGGCGACCCCAAAAAGGTTGCCGAGGCGGTGCTGATGGTGACCGGACTCGACGATCCGCCGCTGCACCTGCTGTTGGGCCGCGATGTCCTCAAGGCGATGCGCGACAAGATCACCGCGGTGTCGTCGTCCATCGAGGAATGGAAAGCCGTGACCAAGGACGTGAACTTCCCGGGCTCGTGACGCGTCGGCCGCGGCGTTATTCGCGCCGCAGGCGCGTGTCGACAAACTGCTCGAGCTCTTCCCAGGCGTGCACGGCATCGGCGTACGGCGCGGGCGGCTTGCTGGTCGAGTCGGGGTCGAGGACGTAGGCGATCAGGGTGCCAAGCGGCTCATCGATGTCGAGCGCCTTGACCACGGATGCGTCCTCGGAGTACTCGCCGAGATCGCGGAGGAACTCGACGGCCAGGTCGAGTTGTTCATGGTCCACCGCCTCCGGGCCGCCGGCGAAGTCGTCGGCCAGACCGCTGAGCACGTAGACGTTGTCGTCGGTGACGTTGACCTGCAGCGAGCCGTCGGTGGCCGCCGTGCGGATGTCGTCATAGGTGCTCAGGTCGGACAGGTCATGGTCGTGCTCGTCGGCGAGGTAGCGGGCCAGCGCGCGCTCCGAGCTGAACACGCTGATTCTTCCGTTGCGGCCCAAGAAGATAGGGCGGTCATCGAAATAACAGCGCAGGGTGTAGAGCGTGCTCGTGCCCGTCATGATCCGGATCGGGTCGATGCCGACCTTGGTCCAGAAGTCCTCGTCGCCGCCGAGCACCACCACGTCGTCCGCCGCGTCGGTCTCGGCGTCCTCCTCGACTGCGGCCCCGGGCTCGGGTTCGGTTTCGTCGGTGGTCTCTGGCTCGGTTTCGGGCACCTCTTCTTCGAACGGTTCGGCCAACTCGGCCTCGGCGGCTTTCGACGCCGTGCCGTCCACGTCGGGGACGCTGACGATCTCGTCGACGGCCTTGAGCACCTCATCCCAGCCGCGCCCGACGACGTCGGCGATGGCGTGCCAGCGCCTGAGCCCGGCCTTGCCGGTGAAGTGGTCGATGCCGCCGCTCAGCGTTCCCAGCGTCGGGTTGCCGTTGAAGAACTTCATCACCGCGGGCAGCTCGCACACCGACCCGATTGACGAGACGATCGTCAAGGCGTTGGCCAGCGTTGCGAGCGACTCCGCAGTCGGCTTGTCCGACACCACGTCCTCGACCGCGACCAGATCGAAGTGTTTGTCGTCGGCGGGCTCCAGCTTGTGGGCGTTGGCCTCGGTCAGGTCGGGCCACGCCGGGTGGTCGACCAGGTCGTTGTCGGAGTTGGTGCGCACGAACGCGACGAGATCAGCCGCCGTCTCGAAGGTGTAGAGGTCATCGTCGCGGCCCAGAAACGCCTCCCACTCGTCCCCGGAGTCGCGCCAACGGGGTGCCCACACCGTGTAGCGATCGCCGTCGGTCAGGCTCAAGCGGATAGGCACGAGGTCAGCAGCCATGCGGCTCACAATAGCGACGACCACTCACCGGATCGGGTCAGGCACCCCAGATGTCGATGATTGCGGGCGCTCTGGTCGCGAGGCCTAGCTTGGGCAGCCCGTACATCTGCTCGATCGTGGACAGCACGTTGTAGTGGCTGATCGGCTCGTCGTAGTTGCCGGGCCGGACGTTTGCGCCGTAGAGCACCGTCGGAATCTGATTGCGCGAGGTGTTGTCGTCCTCGTCCCAGGTCAGGATCAGCAGGCTGTTGTTGGTCCGCGCCCACGAGGCGTACTGCGACAGGTTCTGATAGAGCCACTGGTCGCCCTGTGCGATCGACCCGTCGTGCATGTCGTTGTCCAGGTTGGGGATGACCATCGAGACGGTCGGCAGGCTGGCGTAATTGGCCGGAGCCGGGAACGCCGAGAACGGAATTGACCGCGACCCGGGGATATTGGTGAAGCTGGCCCAGGGCACATGCTTGCGCGCGTATTTACCGGCCCGGCAGTCTTCCGAGCCCGGCGCGGGCAGGCTCTCCGCGAAGCCGGCAAACGTGTAGCCGGCCCCGAGAAGTTGCGAGCCGAGGTTGGGTGCGTTGCCCGCATTGACCGGACAGACGTTTCCTTCACCAACGTGTTGCCGGCGAACAACGCGTAGTAGTTGGGTTCGCTGGGATGCACCTCGGCGAAGGATTGCGACATCATCGCGCCGTTGGCGGCCAGCTGGTTGATGAAGGGGGCCGCCCGGTTGCCGATGATGTTGGACTGCGAGCGGTTCTCTTCGACCACGATGACGAGGTGAGCGGGGGTCGGAACCGCCGCGGCTGTCATGTCGATCGGCCTGTCAGACGGCCGTTGAACAGAGACTGACCACAACATCAGACCGGTCGCGATGGCCAGTACTCCGAAGACGCTTAACAGCGGATTTTGCCTGCCGCTGCGCCCAGATCGGCGTTGCATGGCCGGAGTATATGACCGGTGTCGCCGCGACCGTGGGCGCCGCTCTACACGTGTCGGCTGGCTATCCGATGAAAAATAACTGTGAGTTCGCCGTGTTGCATTACGATTCAGCCACGCCGCGGGGTCGGGGGTGCCACCCGCGGGCAGAGAGGTCTTTCGATGACTGTTGCGGTGCAGACGCGCGCGAGCGCACTTCTGATGGCGGCCGCCTGTGCCACCGGGGTTGCCATGACGCCGGCTTTTCAGTCCGGGGTGCGGGCGTTGATGGCCGAGGTGTCGTTGGTCGCCGGCGAGGGCTTCATCATGGGCGGTACCGGCAACCCGATGCCCGACTCCGGCTACATCGACGCCGTCAAGCAGCTTTACCTGCAGCCGCAAACGCCGCTGTTTCCCGGCCAGCCGACCTTCGACGGGTATGGCTATCAGGGCCTCCCCACGCCCGAGCAGTTCTGCCCGATCATCTGCAATCCCACCGAGGCTCCACTGACTTTCGGCGACTCGGTCAACGCCGGCGTCACCGCACTGGACGGCGCGCCGACTGACGCGCTGGCTCATGGCCCGGTTTCAGTGCTCGGCTACTCGCAGAGCGCGACCGTTGCGACCGTCTGGATGAATCAGCTTCTCGACCCCAACAACCCGAACCCGAATCTGGACAACCTTCACGTGACCCTGCTCGGCGATCCGAACAGCGCGATCGGCGGCATTCTCGACCGCTTCCAATTCGCTGACGGTCAGCACGTTCCGTTCCTCAACATTCCGCTGGACCTGGCCCCGACGCCGACGAGCGGCATCGACACCGACGTCTATACGGCCGAGTACGACGGCTACGCGAACTTCCCGCTGGACCCGAGCAATATCTCTGCCGACATCAACGCGCTGATCGGCATCGAGACGGTGCACCCGTACTATCCGGACCCTGATCCGCTGGTGAACCTGGACACCACCAACATCATCGATCTGGGGACCATCGGCGACACCAACTTCTATGCCATTCCCGCGCCGCTTCCGACGCTGGCGTTTCTGTACGACGGCGGGCAGGCCGGGCGGTTCTTCTACGACAGCTTCAGCCCATACGCGACGTTGACGAACAACTGGGCCTACGGCAACCCGGGCGACCCGTTCGTCGGTGTCAACGGCACCGATGCGATAGGCCCGTGGCAGGTCGACGCGACGGGTCAACTGGTCGAATCCGGTGTTGCTGGGTTCATCCCGAGGATGGACCCGCTGCAGATGCTCGCCGGGATGGAATATGCCGGGGTGCAATCCTTCATCGACCCAATCAACGACCTGCTGAAAGACGCCGGCCAGCCGGCGCTGCCGACGTCGTTCGTCGACTCGCTGCTGGCGGGCTACGACTACACCAACCAACTCGACGTCGCGCTGCTCGCCGAGTTGACCACCCTCTCGGCAAGCATTCCGTCGTTGGCTCCAGACGTCCTTTTCGACGGGTCACCGATGATCTCCGCGCAGCCGCTGATCGACCTGGTGGGATACGGGTTCGACCTCTTCAACTCCTTCGGGGCCTGAGGCACTGACGTCACATCCGTGCCAGCGACCGGGCATGGTGATATCGCAATGGTCACAATTCGAGACACGCACTATCCCTTGCCGAGGGACTGCTGAGACTGGTGGGATCGCCTGATGGACGTGCGTATTGTTGACCACCCGTTGGCCGCAGTCCGGTTGACCGCGCTGCGCGACGAGAACACCGGCAGCGCGGCGTTCCGCGCCGCGTTGGGTGAGCTGACGTCGATGCTGGTTTACGAGGCCACCCGTGATGCACCGCACGAAAGCGTCACTGTGCGAACACCATTGACCGAGACGTCCGGCACGCGGCTGGTGACACCCCCGCTGCTGGTGGCGGTATTGCGCGCCGGGCTGGGCATGGTCGAGCAGGCGCACATGCTGTTACCGGAGGCGTTGGTGGGCTTTATCGGCGTCGCCCGCGACGAGGAAACCGCCCGGCCCACACCGTATTTGGAGTCGCTGCCCGCCGACCTGCGCGGCCGGCCGGTGATCGTGCTCGACCCGATGCTGGCCACCGGCGGTTCGATGACGCATGCCGTTGGGCTGCTGCAACGCCGCGGCGCCGACGACATCACCGTGCTGTGTGTAGTGGCGGCACCGGGAGGCGTTGCGGCGCTGGAGAAAACAGCGCCCCACGCGCGCCTGTTCACCGCGGCCGTGGATGACGGGCTCAACGGTGACGCGTACATCGTTCCGGGTCTCGGCGACGCCGGCGACCGCCAATTCGGGCCGCGCTAAAGGTCCCGCACGGCTGCGGTCAGTTCGTCACGGAGCGCGGTGGCACGATGACGGTCGCCCGAGGTGGCCTCGATGTAGAACTTGACCTTCGGCTCGGTACCCGATGGCCGGACCACCACCCGGGCCCTCGTGTCGGCATCGCCGCCGGCGAAGATCAGCGCATCGGTCTGTGGGATCAGATCTGTTGTCGTGACGTCGAACCCGGCAAGGCGGGTGGGGGGCGCGGCCCGAAAGCGGCGCATCAGCGCGGCCGCTTCGCCGGCATCGGAGACCGAACGCGACACCGCGGCGCCGGCGTGCACACCGAAGCGGTGCGCCAGGTCGTCCAGCGCATCGCCAACCGATCGGTTGGCATCCCTGAGTGTCGCGACCAGATCGCAGACCAGCACCGCGGCGCTGATGCCGTCCTTGTCCCGAACCGCCGCCGGGTCGACACAGTGTCCGATGGCTTCTTCGTAGGCGTACACCAGCGTGCTGCCCGGCAGGTCGGCATCGGCGCGGGCCAGCCATTTGAAACCGGTCAGGGTCTCGACGTGCCGCGCGCCCCAGTGTGCGGCGATCATCGAGAGCATTCGTGACGACACCACCGTGCTGGCCACCACGCTGCTGGTGCGATCGGCTGGGTCGATCTGCGACAAGATGTAATCGCCCAACAGCCAACCGGTTTCGTCTCCCGACAACATCCGCCAGCCGGTCGGCGTCGGTATGCCGACGGCGCACCGGTCCGCGTCCGGGTCCAGGGCGATGGCCACATCGGCGTCGGCCTCGGTGGCCAACGCCAGCAGTGCATCGGTGGCCCCCGGTTCTTCGGGGTTGGGGAACGTCACGGTGGGGAAGTCGGGGTCGGGGGTGAACTGGGTGGCGACGGTGTGCACATCGGTGAAGCCGGCGCGGCGCAGCGTTTCGACGGCGACCTCGCCGCCCACGCCGTGCAGCGGGGTCAGGGCCACTCGGACCGGACTCGACGACGAGCGCCGTACCCGGGCGGCGCGGGCGATGTAGCGCTGCACCAGTGCGGGGTCGTCGGCGGTGACCGGGGATCTGGCGATCTGGTCGGCGAACGGGGCTGCGGCGATTGCGGTTTCGATCTCGCGGTCGGTGGGGGAGACGATCTGCATTCCGCCGTCCAGGTACACCTTGTAGCCATTGTCGGCAGGGGGATTGTGTGACGCCGTGATCTGGATGCCGGCCGCCGCGCCGGTCTGCCGGACCGCGAACGCGAGCACCGGCGTGGGTACCGGATGCGGCAGCAATGTCACCGATAAGCCTTCGGCGGCAAACACTTCAGCGGTCGCGGTGGCGAACGACGCTGATCCGTGCCGCGCGTCGCGGCCTACGATCACCGACGAGTTGGTCAGCCCGCGGCCGGTGAGCACGGTGGCCACCGCCCAACTGGCGCGCAGCACCACGGCGAGGTTCATCGCATCCGGGCCGCCGCGAACCGGGCCACGCAGCCCGGCGGTGCCGAACGACAGCGGGCGGGCGAACTTCGCCGCCAGCTCTGCCGCGTCGCAGCGGGCGAGTTCGGCGGCCGTCATCGGGTCGGGATCGTGCGCGATCCAGTCCTCCGGTGTCATGGCGCCGCACCTCCTCATTGGCGCCGCTCATGCGGCGCGAGTCCAGGTCGCCGCCGCGGTCATGGCGCCGCTCCTCCTCATCGCTTTAGCTCTGCATCGTCGCCGGCGCGGTCATGGCGCCGCTCCCGCTACAGCCGTGCGACCACGTCGGCCAGCAGCGCACCCATCCGAGCCGCCGACGCGGCGCCGGTCTCGAGCACCTCGACGTGGCTGAGCGGCTCGCCGGTGATCCCGGCGGCCATGTTGGTGACCAGCGAGACGCCGAGCACCTCGGCACCGGCGGCCCGCGCCGCGATCGCCTCGTGGACGGTGGACATGCCGACCAGGTCGGCGCCCAGCGTGCGCAACATCCGGATCTCGGCCGGCGTCTCGTAATGCGGGCCGGGCAGCCCGGCGTACACGCCTTCGGCCAGCCCCGGGTCGACCTGCTGAGCCAGCGCTCGCAGTCGCGCGGCGTAGGCATCGACCATGTCGACGAATTGGGCCCCGACCAGCGGTGATCGCGCAGTTAGGTTCAGGTGGTCGCTGATCATGACCGGCTGGCCGACCGTGAAGTCCTCGCGCACCGCCCCGGCGGCATTGGTGAGCACCACGACGCGTGCACCGGCCGCGCACGCGGTGCGCACGGGATGGACGACGTGCCGCAGATCGTGTCCTTCGTAGGCGTGCACACGGCCGGCGAGCACGAGCACGCGGTGCTCTCCGACGCCCACCGACAGCACGTGGCCGGTGTGGCCGGCCGCGGACGGCGGGCTGAATCCGGGCACGTCGGCCATCGGCAGCGTCGCGATCGGCCGGCCCAGCTCGGAAACGGCCGGAGCCCAGCCGGACCCCAACACGATCGCCACATCATGGTCGGCGATCCCGATGCGTTCGCCGATGAACTGTGCCGCCGTGTGCGCGAGCGCATTCGCGTCGGGCCGGCCGTCATTCACAGTCTCCCAGCTTAATCGGGACCGCGGACGCTGAGTCGGTTCAGCGCGCGCAGGAACACGTCGCGCTCGTTTCCGGATAGCTGACCGAGCCAGCGCTCCTCGCCGCGCTGGATGTCCACCTGCACGGCGTCTTTGACGGAGCGGCCCGCTTCGGTGATCGCCAGGAGGCGCGCGCGGCGGTCGTCGGGGTCGGGCATCCGCTCGATGTAGCCGTGCTGCTGCAACTCGTCGAGGGTGGGAATGATGCGGGTTTTGTCGGCGCCGATCGCCTCGGCGAGTGCCGCCTGGGTGCGAATCGGTGAGTGATCCAGCGCGCTGAGAACGACGTAGCCCCACATCGACAAGCCGTGCGCATCCAGGACCGGCTGCTCGGCGGCTACCGTGCGGCGGGCCAACACCGCCAGCATCTCCGCGAGGTCGCGTCGCGTCGCCTTCCGCACCACCCGGTGATGATAAGGCTGGACATATAGTATGCGTCCACTTACTATAAGCTAATGCATACAAATCGTGACATCCGTCCGCTCCATCGGATCGCGGTGCAGGCCTCGGTAGACGTTGTCTCGCTGGTCACCGCCGACGACCTGGCACTGGCGACGCCATGCGCCGGCTGGACTCTCGCTGACCTCCTCGCCCACATGACGGTCCAACACCGCGGCTTCGCCGCTGCCGCGCGCGGGCACGGCGACGACGAGGCGGTCTGGCGGACTGACACCGTTGCCGCCGCGGTGGCCGCCGATCCCGCCGGGACTTACGCCGAGGCCGCCACCGAGGTGCTTGACGCGTTTGCAGGCGCCGACGTGCTCGATGCGCCGTTCGCGTTGCCGGAACTCGGGCCCGTCGCGGCTTTCCCGGGGGCGATGGCGATCGGCTTCCACCACGTGGACTACGTGGTGCACGGCTGGGACGTGGCCCGCACCCTGGGCCGGTCCTACGAGCTCCCGGACGACGTGGTGGTCGCCGCGCTGCCGATGGCGTTCGTGGTGCCCGACGGCGATTTCCGTACCGCCGAGGGCGCGGTGTTCGGCCCGGTGGTCAAATCGCCCGGTCAATCCGGCGACCTCGACCGCATCCTGGCCCACCTCGGCCGCTCCCCGCAGTGGACGCCACCCGTCGTGGCGGGCGATCGCCGCTAGTCGTGAGGCTCGTTGTGCCCGCCGGTGATCGGCGGTGAGATACTGCGTCGATGGCTTCGACCCCGGCGCTGGATCGTGTCGACGACACGGTGCGGCGGCGCAGCACTGACCTCGTCGAGCTGTCGCACGCGATCCATGCCGAGCCGGAGCTCGCATTCGCCGAGCATCGCAGTTGCGCGAAGGCGCAACAGTTGGTGGCTGAGCGCGGATTCGAGATCACCTCGGCGGCGGGCGGTTTGGACACCGCGTTTCGCGCCGACTTCGGCAGCGGGCCGCTGACCGTCGGCGTATGCGCCGAATACGACGCGCTGCCCGAGATCGGTCATGCCTGCGGCCACAACATCATTGCCGCGGCTGCGGTGGGCGCCGCACTCGCGCTCGCCGACCTTGCTGACGAGCTGGGGCTGCGGGTGGCGTTGCTGGGCACCCCCGCCGAAGAGTTCGGTGGCGGAAAAGTGTTGCTGCTCAACGCCGGCGTGTTCGACGACGTGACGGTGTCGGTGATGGTGCATCCCGGTCCGGTGGACATCGCGGCCGCCCGTTCGCTGACGCTCTCCGCAGTCCGGGTGATCTACCGCGGGAAGGAATCCCACGCTTCAGCAGCGCCGTTCCTGGGCGTCAACGCCGCGGACGCCGTCACCGTCTCGCAGGTGGCGATCGGATTGTTGCGTCAGCAACTGGCCCCGGGGCAGCAGGTGCACGGCATCGTCACCGTGGGCGGCCAGGTCGCCAACGTGATTCCCGGCCGGACCGAGCTGCAGTACACGATGCGCGCCGCCGATGCGTTCTCGCTGGCGGACCTGGAAGCCAAAGTGGGCGACTGCTTTCTGGCCGGCGCGGTCGCAACCGGCTGTGATTACAGCGTCGAGCAGACCGAGCCGATGTACGACGCCCTCAAGCCGGACGCCTGGATGGCCGAGACCGTCCGCGCCGAGATGACCAGGCTCGGTCGCGCACCGGTCGATCAGGCGCTGGAGGCGGCGTTGCCGCTGGGGAGCACCGACATGGGCAACGTCACCCAGTTGATGCCCGGCATCCATCCGATGGTCGCGATCGACGCCGGTGGCGCGTCGTTGCATCAGCCTGATTTCACCGCGGCGGCCGCCGCGCCCACTGCCGACAAGGCGGTGCTGGACGGCGCAATCATGCTGGCACGCACAGTCGTTCGGCTGGCCGAGTCTTCCGAACAACGCGACCGAGTGCTGGCCGCCCACTCCGAGCGGCGGGCAGTGTCGTGAGCCTCTCCGAGATCGTGGACTCCTGGCTGGCCGCGCACCACGACGATCTGGTCGGCTGGCGGCGGCACCTCCACCGCTACCCCGAGCTGGGTCGGCAGGAGTTCGCCACCACGCAGTTCGTCGCCGAACGGTTGATCGACGCGGGGCTCAAACCGAAGGTGCTGCCTGGTGGAACGGGGCTGACGTGTGATTTCGGTCCCGACCAGGAGCCGCGGATTGCGCTGCGGGCCGACATGGACGCGCTGCCGATGGCCGAGCGGACCGGCGCTCCCTACGCCTCGACGATGCCGAATGCCGCGCATGCCTGCGGCCACGACGCGCACACCTCGATCCTGCTGGGTACCGCGCTCGCCCTGGCCGGCGCACCGGAATTGCCGATCGGGATCCGGCTGATCTTCCAGCCCGCAGAGGAGCTGATGCCCGGCGGTGCGATCGACACGGTCGCCGCGGGCGCGATGGCCGGGGTCGGCCGGATCTTCGCGCTGCACTGCGACCCACGGCTGCGGGTCGGCAAGGTCGCGGTGAAGCCCGGCCCGATCACCTCCGCCGCCGACATGATCGAGATCAGCCTGTCTTCGCCCGGCGGGCACACCTCACGACCCCACCTCACCGGCGATCTCGTCTACGGGCTGGGCACCCTGATCACCGGCGTGCCCGGCATCTTGTCGCGCCGCATCGACCCCCGCCACAGCACGGTGATGGTGTGGGGTGCGGTCAACGGAGGGGCGGCCGCCAACGCCATTCCGCAGAGCGGCACGCTGGCCGGCACGGTTCGTACCGCCAGCCGCGAGGCCTGGCTGGGTATGGAGGACATCGTCCGTGAGGCGGTGGCCGCGTTGCTGGCTCCGCTCCACATCGAACACACCGTGCAGTACAACCGGGGTGTTCCGCCGGTGGTCAACGAAGAAGTGTCGACGCGGATCCTCGCCCACGCCATCGAAGCGCTCGGGGCGGACGCGCTGGCCGACACCAAGCAATCTGGCGGCGGTGAGGATTTCTCCTGGTATCTGGAGGAAGTGCCGGGCGCGATGGCCCGGCTCGGCGTGTGGTCGGGGCAAGGACCGCAGTTGGACCTGCATCAGCCGAACTTCGACCTCGACGAGCGTGCCCTGGGAATCGGCGTCCGGCTGATGGTCAACATCGTCGAGCAGTCCGCCGCGATCGGCTGAGCGTCGCGGCTGGCAGGGACTGCCAAGCCTCAGGTCGCTCACCCGGGCTAGCTGCGGCGGCGCTAATCGCCGCTGTGTCCCGGCCCGATATTGCGGGCCGGGCGAGTGCGGAGTTTATGCACATATGTGCTCGGCGCGCCGGCGATCTCGGCGGCATCGGCCATCACGCCGATGTAGCGCGCCGACGGCAGACCGCCCTCCCAGGCGTCGACGACATACAGCCATGCCAGCACCGGATCGGTATCGGTGTCCGACGCGACGCGTTCCACCCGGCAGCGGATCTTCTTGTGCACGCCGAGTTCGGAGCCCTCCCAGCGGTCTAGGTTGCTCTCGTCGGCCGGCGTCATGTCGTAGAGCACGACGAACACCTTCGTCGTCGGATCCTCCACGACCGTGGCCAGCGCGCCTTCCCACCCGATGTCTTCGCCGCCGAACGTCAGCCGCCAGCCGTGCAACCAGCCGGTTCCGGCCATCGGCGAGTGGGGTGCACGCTGCTGCATCTGCTCCGGATGCATGTTTGAGCCGTAGGCGGCGTAGAGCGGCACGGGGAAATCTTAGACGGCGTGCGCTGACGCGGCGCGCATCCGCAACGTTCGTTAGGTTGAGGCGGTGGCGACCCGCATCGTGATCATCGGGGGAGGACCGGCCGGATACGAGTCGGCGCTCGTCGGGGCTGCGCGCGGCGCCGAAGTCACCGTGATCGACTCCGACGGCATCGGCGGCGCGGCGGTGCTGTTCGACTGTGTGCCGTCGAAGACGTTCATCGCGTCGACCGGAATGCGCACCGAACTGCGCCGCGGACCGCACCTGGGTTTCGACATCGACATCGAAGCCGCCAAGATCTCGCTGCCCGAGATTCACCAGCGCGTCAAGAAGCTGGCTGCTGACCAGTCCGATGACGTCAAAGCGCAGCTGCTCAGCGCGGGTGTAGCGGTGGTCGCCGGCAAGGGCGAGCTGGTCGATACGACCCCCGGTCTAGCGACCCACCGGGTGCGGGCCAGCGGGCCCGACGGCGACGCCAGTACCTACGACGCCGATGTGGTGCTGATCGCCACCGGTGCCAGCCCCCGTGAGCTGCCGACCGCGCGGCCCGACGGCGAACGCATCCTGACGTGGCGTCAGCTCTACGACCTGGACGCGCTGCCCGAACACCTGATCGTGGTCGGTTCCGGGGTCACCGGCGCTGAATTCGTGCACGCCTACACCGAGCTGGGTGTCGACGTGACGGTGGTCGCCAGTCGCGACCAGATCCTGCCGTACGAGGACGCCGACGCGGCCGCCGTGCTGGAGCGGATCTTCGCCGAGCGTGGGGTCGAGCTGGTCAAGAACGCCCGCGCCGACTCGGTGACCCGCACCGACACCGGGGTGCTGGTCAAACTCGCCGACGGCCGCACCGTCGAAGGCAGCCACGCGCTGATGACGATCGGCTCGGTGCCCAACACCGGCGGCCTGGGCCTGGACCGGGTCGGCATCGAACTCGGGCCCGGTAACTACCTGACCGTCGACCGGGTGTCGCGGACCTCGGTGTCCAATATCTACGCCGCCGGCGACTGCACCGGGCTGCTGCCGCTGGCCTCGGTCGCCGCGATGCAGGGCCGGATCGCGATGTGGCACGCCCTCGGTGAGGCCGTCACCCCGATTCGGCTGCGCACCGTCGCCGCGGCGGTGTTCACCCGGCCGGAGCTCGCCGCGGTGGGCGTTCCGCAATCCGCCATCGACGACGGATCGGTGCAGGCTCGGACCATCATGTTGCCGCTGCGCACCAACGCGCGGGCCAAGATGTCGGGTCTACGGCACGGCTTCGTGAAGCTGTTCTGCCGCCCGGCCACCGGTGTGGTGATCGGGGGCGTCGTGGTGGCGCCGATCGCGTCGGAGTTGATCCTGCCGATCGCGATGGCAGTGCAGACCCGGCTTACGGTGAACCACTTGGCCCAGACCCTCAGCGTCTATCCGTCGCTGTCCGGCTCTATCACCGAGGCGGCGCGGCGGCTGATGGCGCACGACGACCTGGACTGAGCGGCCCGCCGCGGCGACGATGCAGAGCGCGGTGATGCGGACGAGCGCGGCAATCGAGCCAGGTAGCCTTGGTGTCAAGAATCTACTGACGAGTAACCGACAGGAGACCGCGCCGTGAGCGACCCGATTCGCGTCCCGGCCAGCGAGCACACCCGGCAGGGTTCGTTTTTGGGACCCGAACAACGCGCGACCGCCTGGGATCGCCTCGGTAGCGAGCAATTCGATGTCGTGGTCATCGGCGGCGGAGTGGTGGGTTCGGGCGCTGCACTGGACGCCGCCACCCGCGGGCTGAAAGTTGCGCTGGTGGAAGCCCGCGATTTCGCCTCCGGCACGTCGAGCCGGTCCTCGAAGATGTTCCACGGCGGGCTGCGTTACCTCGAGCAACTCGAATTCGGATTGGTCCGTGAGGCGCTCTTCGAGCGCGAGCTGTCGTTGACGACGCTGGCGCCGCATCTGGTCAAGCCGCTGCCGTTCCTGTACCCGCTGACCAAGCGGTGGTGGGAACGCCCGTACACCGCCGCCGGCCTGCTGCTTTACGACCAGCTCGGCGGCGCCAAATCTGTTCCGGCGCAAAAGCATTTGACCCGGGCCGGCGCGCTGCGGTTGTCGCCGGGTTTGAAGCGCAGCGCGCTGATCGGCGGTATCCGCTACTACGACACCGTCGTCGACGACGCCCGGCACACGCTGACCGTCGTGCGCACCGCGGCGCACTACGGCGCCGTCGTTCGCTCGTCGACCCAGGTGGTGTCGCTGGTCCGCGAAGGTGACCGCGTCACCGGGGTTCGGGTGCGCGACTCCGAGGACGGCGCCGTCACCAGCGTCCGCGGCCACGTCGTGGTCAACGCGACCGGGGTGTGGACCGACGAGATCCAGGCATTGTCCAAGCAGCGCGGGCGTTTTCGGGTGCGGGCCTCCAAGGGCGTACACATCGTCGTGCCCCGCGACCGGATCGTCAGCGACGTCGCGATCATCCTGCGCACCGAGAAGTCGGTGATGTTCGTGATTCCCTGGGGCAACCACTGGATCATCGGAACCACGGACACCGACTGGGGATTGGACCTCGCGCACCCGGCCGCCACCAAAGCCGACATCGACTACATTCTGGCCACTGTCAATACCGTGCTAGCTACTCCGTTGTCGCACAACGACATCGACGGGGTATACGCGGGTCTGCGGCCGCTGCTGGCGGGCGAGAGTGAGGACACGTCGACGTTGTCGCGCGAGCACGCGGTCGCGGTGCCCGCACCGGGCCTGGTGGCCATCGCCGGCGGCAAGTACACCACCTATCGCGTGATGGCGGCAGATGCGATAGACGCTGCGGCGCAATATGTTCCGGCCCGAATCGCGCAGTCGATCACGGAAAAGGTGCCGCTGCTGGGTGCCGTCGGTTATTTCGCCCTGATCAACCAGACCGAGCACGTCGGCGCGATGGAGGGGCTGCATTCCTACCGGGTTCGACACCTGCTGGACCGCTACGGATCGCTGATCGACGAGGTGCTGGCGATGGCTGCCGACCACCGCGACCTGCTCAACCCGATCGCGGCCGCGCCCGGTTATCTGCGGGTCGAGGTGGCCTACGCCGTTGCGGCTGAGGGCGCTCTGCACCTGGAGGACATCCTCGCGCGGCGGACCCGGATCGCCATCGAGTACTCGCACCGCGGTGTCGATTGCGCCCGCGAGGTGGCCGATATCGCCGCGCCCATCCTGGGCTGGACCGCAGCCGACGTGGACCGCGAGGTCGAGACGTATACAGCGCGCGTGGAGGCCGAGGTGCTGTCCCAGACTCAACCCGACGACGCGTCGGCCGACGCGCTGCGGGCCAGCGCCCCGGAAGCCCGTGCCGAGATCCTCGAGCCAGTGCCGTTAAATTGACCTGACTTGAGCAACTGTCCGATCGGCTGGATGGATGCCCTGCGAACACTGTCTACACAAGGTTGTGCATTCCGCGTGGTCGTGTTCGGCAAAGTTCCACACACGCCTGAATTGGTAATTGACACCAGCCGAAGACCGGGATAAATTCCGCTTGCTGAGAGATTCTCAGCAAGGCTGTATGCGCCCGTTACGAGGGACGGCTCCAATGTCGAATCTGTTCAGGGGTATGCATCGCCGGCAGCACGGCTCGGGCGAGGCAAGCCGGCAGCGCTGGCTAGCGTTGAGCGCCGGCGCATTAACCGCCAGCACCGCTATCGCGAGCGCCGCCCTGACGGCCGGCGTTCCGGTCGGGCTTTCGCTTCCTCGGATAGAAACCCGGGACGTCGGGCTGACCACGATCGCCGATCCCGAGACCATCGTCACCGACCTTCAGAAGCTGTTCGATGATTTCGGTGTCGGCAGCACCACAGTTCCCGATTTGTTGAGCGAGCTCGGGCTTGGCAACACGAATTTGGGCGACCTGCTGACCGACTTCGGATTGTCTGGGAACTCGAACCTGAGCGCTCTGCTGGGCACTTTGGGGGTACCCGCCACGACGCCGCTGAGCACTCTGCTGTCGGACGTGGGGTTGAGTGACTCGACGCCGTTGAGCACTCTGCTGACCAGCTTGGGGTTGCCCGGCACGACGCCGCTGAGCACTCTGCTGTCGGACGTGGGTCTCAGCGACTCGACCACCCTGGGCACTCTGTTGCCTGCTCTCGGTTTGAGCGACTCGACGCAATTGGGCGCCCTGCTCACCGATCTGGGCCTCCCAGGCACTACGACGCTGGACAGCCTGTTGTCAGAGATCGGGCTGAACGGCGCTACGACGCAGTTGGGCACGTTGCTCACCGATTTGGGCCTCCCTGGCACCACGTCGCTGGACAGCCTGTTGTCAGAGATCGGGTTGAACGGCGCCACAACCCATCTGGGCTCGCTCCTGACTGATTTCGGTCTCAGCGACAGCACGCCGCTGAGTAGTCTGCTGGGCCTGGTGGGCCTGAGCGACACCACATCGGTGGGCACTCTGCTGACTGATGTCGGGCTACCCACCACCGTGACGCTCGGCGACCTCGGGTTCACCCAAAGCGAGCTGGGGAGTCTTGCGGGGGTGCTCGGGATAACGCCAAATACCGACATCGCATCTCTGCTGACCCTGGAAGGGCTGAGCACCAGCTCACCGCTGAGCGCGCTCCTGGACAAGTTCGACGTAAACGACAGTACGACCCTCGGCACCCTGCTGGGCACGTTGAACGTGAGTGACACCACGACGCTCGATCAGCTGCTGGCCCTTGTTGGAGTGCCGGGCACGACGACGCTGAACACGGTGTTGACCGATTTCGGCTTGAGCGATACGACGACGCTGGACTCTCTTTTGACCAGTGTCGGTCTGCCCGGCAGCACGTCGCTCACCGATCTGTTGTCCGCCGCGGGGCTGAGCGACACGACGCCACTGAGCACGCTGTTGTCCGACATCGGGCTGGGCGATTCGACTCCGCTGAGCACGCTGTTGGGTGATTTCGGGCTGGGCGATTCGACGACGCTGAGCACGCTGTTGGGTGATGTGGGGCTGGGCGGCGCGACGGTTGCCACGCTGCTGGGTGATTTCGGGCTGAGCGATACGACGACACTGAGCACTCTGCTCTCTGACGCGGGGCTCACCGGCACGCTGGACACGCTGCTCGGCGACCTCGGTCTCAGCACGACAACGACGCTTAGCGGGCTGGTCACCGACCTCGGATTTGGAACCGACACTTTGGACCAGGTGTTCACCGCTCTGTTGGGTTCCCTGTAGGCGGTCCGCAGCCCGAACGCAGGTGGCTTCCCACCGGGGCATGCAGCGGAGTAGTTTGACCGCCAGCGTCCCCGGATGTCAGGAGCCCCATGCGCCGCCCGGCCCCACTGCCGTTACGCGACGGGCTGGGACCGGCGCGGGTGCGGTTGCGTGGCGGATCGGTAACCGCCGAGCTGTGCGACCGATTCGGCACACAGGCACGGACGAAGGTGGTTGCCGGCGAGGTGTTATGTGCTGACGGCTCGGTTGTCGACGAGACGACGGTGCTGCCGGCCGGCGCGTGCGTCTACCTCTACCGCGAACTGCGCGACGAGGTCCCGGTGCCTTTCGACATTCCGGTGCTCTACCAGGACGAAGACATCGTCGTCGCCGACAAGCCGCACTTCCTGGCCACCATGCCGCGCGGCCGCCACGTTGCGCAGACGGCGCTGGTGCGGCTTCGCCGGCAACTCGGGCTGGACGAGCTCAGCCCGGCCCATCGGTTGGATCGGCTGACGGCCGGGGTGCTGCTGTTCACGACCCGTCGCGCCGTTCGCGGGGCCTTTCAGACGCTGTTTGCCCGTGGATCGGTGCGTAAGACCTATCTTGCCGCGGCGCCGGTAGAACCCCGCCTCACGCTGCCGCGCGAAGTACGCAGCCGGATCATCAAGCACCGCAGCAACTTTCAGGCTCTCGAAGAAGCCGGTGATCCTAATGCGGAGACTTTGGTGGAGTTGGTGACGACGGATGGGTTGTACCGACTCACCCCGCGGACCGGGCGTACCCATCAGCTCCGGGTGCACATGGCGTCGCTGGGCATCCCGATCTACGGGGACCCGCTGTACCCCAACGTGATCGACGTTGCCGCCGACGATTTCTCGACGCCATTGCAGCTAGTCGCGCAGCGCATCGAATTCGACGATCCGCGCACCGGCGCCCAGCGCGAGTTCGTCAGCCGGCGGCAGCTGGCAATGCCGTCGATATCAGCAGCGCTCGACGCCGGGGTGGATGAGCGGCAGGTCGTGGCCGACAAGGACATGTCCCGGCCGAGGTGAGGCAATCGTCGATGGCGCGCTGCGCACCGACGACGTCGCCGGTCGGACCGCGTTGAGCACTTGACGTGCCCAGTCGGTCAGGCCTGTGGCGGCGGTCAGGTCAGCGAAGCGTGCGCTGACGAAGTCTTGGAGCGTTTCCACAAGGTGGTCCGTCCTTTGCTTGGGTGGCGGGCAATACGTCAACGTTTGGGAGCCGTCATTGGCTCGGATAATTCGGCTTTTGTGACCAAGCCCACCTCGTTTGGGGCATGCGACGTAGGTCACTTCACCTGCAACAGGAAGCCGACGGTTGATATTCCACGATATGTGT
The DNA here is from genome assembly GCF_965277065.1 of Mycobacterium sp. Taxonomy (GTDB): domain Bacteria; phylum Actinomycetota; class Actinomycetes; order Mycobacteriales; family Mycobacteriaceae; genus Mycobacterium. The sequence continues at coordinate 592,793 of NZ_CBDIBT010000019.1, read as the reverse complement.
TGGCTGCCATCGAGGCCGGAGGCGAACGTCAACAACGCGTGAATACTTTCTAGGGCGCCGCCACCGAGGACAATGAACAGGTGGCAAACGCCGGCTGAAATCGTGAAACCCGCATCTTTGACGGAAGCCGGACATAATTACCGCGGTGCGAATCTTGTTACGATGCGACATGCATGGAGCGCACAGCAGTGTGGCGTACAAATCGCCGGTGCGATTATCTCCGCTGACCGTCTGAAGGAATTGGATTGAAGCTCAACCGATTTAGCGCCGCACTGAGTGTGCTGGTAACCGGCGTGCTGATCCTGTCGGCATGCGGAAGTCACAACAGCGCCTCGGGCGGAGGCACCAGCACGAGTGTCCCGCCGGTGAAAGTCAACTGCGGCGGCAAGCCAGACCTCAAGGCCAGCGGATCTACGGCCCAGAAGAACGCGATGACCGAGTTCGTCAAGGCCTTCGCGAGCGCCTGCCCGGGACAGTCGCTGGACTACACCGCAGACGATTCCAGCGCCGGGATCAACGAGTTTTTGAACAACCAAAACGATTTCGGTGGCTCGGATTCGGTGCTGTCGCACGACGAGTACAACCGGGCGCAGCAGCGGTGTGGTTCGCCCACCTGGAACCTGCCCATGGTCGTCAGCCCAATCGCCATCGCGTTCAACGTCAACGGTATGACGTCGTTGAACCTCGATGGCCTGACCGCCGCCCAGATTTTCAACGGCCAGATCAACATGTGGAACGACGGCGCGATCGGACTGCAGAACTTGGGCGTGAAACTCCCCAACGAGCCGATCCACGTGGTGTTCCGTAGCGACGAGTCCGGAACCACCGACAACTTCCAGCGATATCTCGACACCGCTTCCAAAGGCACGTGGGGGTTCCCCGCCGGACGGAAGTTCAACGGCGGAGTCGGTGAGGGCGCGGTCGGCAACGACGGCGCCGCAGCAAAGGTCAAGAACACCGAGGGTTCGGTCACCTACCTCGCGTGGTCGTTCGCCCAGGCGGAACACCTGAACGCGGCCAGCATCATCACCTCGGCGGGTCCGGACCCGGTGGCCATCAGCCCGGAATCGGTGGGCAAGACGATTTCTCAGGCCTGGTTCATCAAGAAGGGCGATGACCTCGCCCTCGACACCATTTCGTTCTATCGGCCGAATCAGCCCGGCTCGTATCCGATTGTGCTGGCAACATATGAGATCGTGTGCTCCAAGTACCCGGATCCCAAGGTGGGCCAGGCCGTGCGGGCCTTCCTGCAGAGCGCCCTCGGCCCAGGCCAAAAGGACTTGACCAGCGCCGGCTACATCCCGATTCCCGACGAGTTCAAGCCCCGGCTGGTGAACTCCATCAACGCGATCTCGTAGGGGGACGAAGCGCAATGTTCCAGGTCAATTTTCGCCGTAGCCAACCCGGTGTCCCAAGCGTTTTCCCACGGTACTAAATCTTTCCCATCATGGAGTTCACGACGCTGCCTCCGGAAGTGATTTCGGCACTGATTCATTCGGGGCCCGGTTCGGAATCGCTGGCTAACGCCGCTGCGGCGTGGCGTCAGCTCGGTGCCGACCTGGAAGACGCCGCGGACAGCTACACGGCTGCGGTGTCGTCGATGGCCGAGAGCTGGCACGGCCCGTCGGCGGCGGCGATGTCAACCTCGGTCGCGCCATATCTGACCTGGCTTCGCACCACCTCGCAGCAGGCCCAGCAGGTCGCCGCGTCGGCCCAGGCCGCGGCGGTCGCGTTCAACTCCGCGAGTGCAGCGGTGGTCCCGACGGCGACGGTTCTGGCCAACCGGACGCAGCTGGCCCAACTCCTCGCGACCAACACCTTCGGCAGGAATTTGCCGGCCATCGCCGCCACCGAGGCCAACTACCAGCAGATGTGGGCGAACAACGCGGCGGCGATGACCCGCTATCAGGCTGCCTCGACGCAGGCCACCAACCTGCCGCAGTTCACCACGCCCAGCTCGACTACGAACCCGTCGGCACAGGCCAGCCAGAGCAGTGCGCAGACAGCGGCGGCCACCAACTCGGCAGGCTCGACCGCGGCGAAGACCGCCGCGGCGGCTACCCCCGCCGACGCCATCCCTCCTGCCTTTGACCCCAACGTCGGCTTTGTTGGACAGGCGAACACCTACGCCAACCAGTTCATCTCGTCCGGATTTCCGATCAACCTGCTCAGCTACCTGGCGCAGAGCCAGTCGGCGCAGGCGTTGCAGGGCGTCAGCGCTCAGGTCGGCGCGGGCGTCTCGGAGGGCGAAGAGGCGCTGGGCGGTGGAGGCTTGGGCGGAGCGGCCGGAGCGCTGGGGGCGCTTGGTGCCGGCGGGGGCGGACTGGGAGCGCTGGGCGCTGCCGGGCTCTCCGCACCCGCGGCGGCCGCGGCGACCGGTGTCGCGGTGCCGATGGGTGGGCTGATGGCACCGCCGGCCGCTGGGACGTTGTTGGCGACGTCGCAGGCGCCCGTTCAACTCGCCTCGGCGGCAACGCCGCTCGGCGCGGGCGAGGCCGCCGGAATGCCGATGATGCCGCCGCTGATGGCACCCCCGATCTCGGCGGGCAGCGGCTGGCGCAAGCGCAAATCGCAGAAGTACGAAGACATTTCGATCGGTGCCGAGCTCAAGGGCAACGTGATGAAACCCCCGCCCTCGGCGGGATGAGCGCTCGCCGTTATCGCGAAAGCCCCTGCGACAGCTCAGAAGCAGATGCGGCGGGCGTCAGGCTCCGGTGTGCCGCGGACAGAATGCGGCGATGCTCACGCCGACAAAGAACCCGGCGTGGTAGCCGTCGAGACCACTCTGCTGCATCACGTCATTGGCAACGTCGCTCGAGGCTCTGCCGCCGTCGAGCGCATCGCAGACCTGATGGCCGGCGACGACCGCCGCCTGTCCGGAGGCGAAGGTGATTTGCTTGGACTCCAACGCTTTCAAGAAACTCGCGTCGACGGCGTCAGCGTGCGCGCTGGGCGCCATGACACCGAAAGACAGAGTCGCCAGGACTAAAAGGACCAGGCCGGTCACTAGTAATCGCACATTGATCAAGCGCACTCGGGTGGTCGTCCCTTCTCATCCGGTCCGCTGAGCAGAAGTCGCGAGTATCGAGGCAGCAGGCAATGCCGCTGACATTGCGATCATTGCATGCCGTACCCAGACTTTTGCAGCGCGCACTGCGGGCAACGCAGCCAACCCTGATCGTTAACCGAATAGACATGCCCCGGGCGTTCAGCGTTGGCAGACGGGGCACCAATACGCAACCCGATCGTCGCTGTCGTCGTAGCTGATCGATGTTCCGCAGCGACGGCAACTCTGGCCACGGCGTCCGTATACCCACAGCTGCCGTCCGGGCCGGGTGTCACCGGTGGTGCAGCGATTCTGGCGGAAGCGGTTGACCCACAACATGTCGCGAGCACGAACGACCAGACGGCGCGGGTCGGTGATAGCACTCACCGGCGCGGTGGGCAGGTGTCCGCTGATGAAGCACAACTCGTTGCAGAAGACGTTGCCGACACCGGCCATCACGCGCTGGTCGAGTAGCGCTTCGGAGATGCGGCGATCCGGATTCGCGATCAGATTGTCCGCGGCGATGTTCGGATCCCAGTCGTCGCCGAGCAAGTCGGGTCCCAGGTGGTCAACGGCGGCGTCGTCGTGATCGCGTTCCAGAATCTCCAGCACGCCCAGATCAATGCCGATCGCGCGGATATCGGTTGTTTCCAGGATGATTCGAACCCGGTGGTCGAGTCGGCCGCTCTTCGGCGTGACCCGCCACGCGCCGTCCATCTTCAGGTGTGAGTGAATGCTGGCCGGCCCGACGCGGATGAACAGATGCTTGCCGCGGCTGCGTACCTCGTCGACCACCTGACCGCTCAGGTCGACCGTGGCATACCGCGGTACCCGGACGTCGCAGCGGGTCAGCGGGTGGCCGACCAACACGTTGCGCAGTCGGTCTGCGGTCCGGAAAATGGTGTCGCCTTCGGGCATCGGCTATCGCAGCCGCAGCCCGCGCGGAGTCCGGGAGAACCCGGCGTCGGTCAAGGCCGTCGCCACCGTTCCGGGCAGCTGCGGACCCAAGACCGTCGCGCTGTTGATGCGCTCGATGAGGATCGAATTCACCTGCCCGGCGGCGACGAGATTGGCGACCGCGACTGCCGCGGCGTGGTTGGCCTCCGCACTGTCGTCGGCGAAGCTGAGCATCGACCGCCCGCCGCGCTCGAGGAACCACACGAGTTGGCCGTCGACCAGCACAACCAGCGCGCCCGCTTTGCGGCCCGGTCGGGCCGGTCCGTCCTCGGTCGACCGCGACGGCCAGGGCAGCGCCGCGCCATAGGGATTGGCCGGATCTGCGGCCGCCAGCACCACCGCGCGGTACTCGGGCCGTTCGGGATCGACACCGTCGAGGTAGCTGCGTAGCCGGTCGACGGTGGAAGCCACCGCGAACTGAGCGCCGCCGAGCGATTCCACGAAGTAGCCGCGCTGGCACCGGCCGGCGTCCTCGAAAGCCGTCAGCACCTTGTAGAGCATGGCGAAGCCGCCCGGGATCCCTTCGGCCCCGACCGCGCCCCGGGTCAGCACCCCATGCCGGCTCAGCAGCACCTCCGCCTGGTGGTGGGCGCGCGTGGTGGAATCGGGCTCGGCCGGCGGCAGCGCCGACCAGCGGCCCGCGACGGTTGGGTCGGCGGCCCGCGCCTGAGCGTGCGCGACGCTGTAGCGGCTCAGTCGTGGTGTGCGTTTGCCGCGGCCCTGTCGGTGCGCGGGCGCCGAACGCTTACGGCCCGGCGCACCCGACAACATCGCGCGCACCGGCGCGAACGTGTCGCCGGTGACCCAGCCGGCCCAGATCAATTCCCACAGCGCGGTTTTGAGCTCGTTCTCGCCGATACCCTCCTGCCCCAGCTGCCGGAAGAAGAACGCCCCGCCGCCGGCCAACATGTCCAGAACCGCGCGATGGGTCGCGGTGAACTCGATCTCCGATCCGACGGCGAGCGTCAGCGGCGCGGTGTCGGCGGCATGGAAAGCGACCCAGCCGTCGCTGCCGGAGATCGAGCCGGCACCCGACCACATCACCTCGCCGGAGGCGAGCAACTCGTCCAGTAGCGCGGGGGTGTAGTCGCGGACCCGCGGCGCCAGCACCAGCGATTCGATCGCGGACGCCGGCAGCGGGACGCCGGCGAGTTGGTCGATAACCGCCAGCAGGCCGTCCAGGCCGGCGTTGGCCGCCGATCCGGCGCCCACCCCCTGCCAGGCCGGCAGGAACCGCGCGTAGGCGCTGGTGCTGACCGGCTCGACCTGGGCCCGCAGCGCCGCCAGCGAGCGGCGACGCAGGATCCGCAGTACATCGGCGTCGCACCACTCATCGCCGAGCGCGTCGGTGGAGAACTCCCCGCGGACCAGCTTCCCGTCGGCGGCGAGGCGGCCCAGCACATCGGCTGCAACGCGCAGCCCCAGCCCGAACCGGGTCGCCACGTCGGTGGTGGTGAACGGCGCATGGGTGCGCGCATATCGGCTGACCAGCTCACCCAGCGGGTCGACGACCGCCCCGGTGAAGCTGGCCGGTACGCCCACCGGCACCGCCACCCCGACGCCGTCGCGCAGTCGGCCGATGTCCTCGATCGCCACCCACCAGCTGCCGCCGGCGAACGACACCGGCAGCGCGCGCTTGGCGGCATACAGTGCCTCCAACCAGCCGCCGACATCGGCGCCGCCAGCGCGGTCGGCCACCTCGTCGGAGGTCAATGGCCCAAGTAGGCGCAGCAGGTCGGCGACCGCCTCGGCGTCGCGGGCGGCCCGGTCGGGCGTCAGATGCTGCAATTGCCGGCCGGTGCCGGCGACGACATCCGGGTCGAGCAGTTCGCGCAGTTCGACCCGGCCTAGCAACTCGGCCAGCAGCGTGGGGTCCAGCGACAGCGCCGCCGCGCGGCGCTCGGCCAGCGGGCTGTCGCCCTCATACATGAAAGCCCCGACGTAGCCGAACAGCAGCGAGGCCGCGAAGGGCGACGGCGTGGCCGTCTCGGTCTCCACGATGCGGATCTTGCGGGAGGCGATGTCGTTCATCAGCCCGGCCAGTGTCGGCACGTCGTACACGTCCTGCAGGCACTCACGGACCGTTTCCAGCACGATCGGGAAGTCTGGGTACTTGCGGGCCACATCGAGCAGCTGGGCGGCGCGCTGACGCTGATGCCACAGCGGGGACCGCTTGCCCGGGTGCCGCCGCGGTAGCAGCAGCGCACGTGCGGCGCACTCGCGGAACCGGGAGGCGAACAACGCCGAACCGCCCACCTCGGCGGTGACGACCGGATCGATCTCGTCGGCGTCGAAGACGAACAGTTCGGCGCCCGGCGGTGACTCGGCCCCCGACTCGGACACCGTGTCGGGCAGCCGTACCACGATGCCGTCGTCGGAGGCGGTCGGCTTTTCGTCGATGCCGTAGCGCTCGCGCAGCCGCCGACTCACCGCCAGGGCCAGCGGACCATGCACCCGCAATCCGTAGGGGGAGTGCAGGATCACCCGCCAGTCGCCCAGCTCGTCGCGGAACCGCTCGACCAGCAGCGTGGCGTCGGTCGGCACCACGGTGGTAGCGGCACGCTGGTCGTCCAGCAGCCGCCACAGGTTTTCGGTGGCGTATGCGTTGAATCCCAGTTCAGCGCAACGGCTCTCGAACGGACCCCGATCGAGCGCGGCCAGCTCACCGGTGAAAGCGCCGATCGCGCGGCCGAGTTCGGCGGGACGTCCTGAGTCGTCGCCGCGCCAGAACGGCAGCCGGGCCGGCTGGCCGGGCGCCGGAATCACCAGTACCCGGTCGTGGGTGATCTCGGTGATCCGCCAGCTGGTGGCGCCCAACGCGATGACATCGCCCGGCCGAGATTCGTAGACCATCTCCTCATCGAGTTCGCCTACCCGAGAGGGAGTTTCGGATTCGGTGGCCAGATACACGGTGAACAGGCCGCGATCCGGGATGGCTCCGCCGGACGTCACCGCGAGCCGCTGCGCGCCGGGCCGCGCCGTCACGGTTCCGGTGTCGCGGTCATACACCAGGCGTGGCCGCAGTTCGGCGAACTCGGTCGACGGGTACTTGCCGGACAGCAGGTCCAGGGTGGCCTCGAATGCGCTGCGCGGCAACGCCGCAAACGGCGCACTGCGTCGGACCGTGTCGAACCAGCGGTCGACGTCCAGTGGCTCCAACGCCGACGCCGCCACGGTGTGCTGAGCCAGGATGTCGAGCGGGTTGGTCGGCACCCGCATCGTCTCGATCTGACCCGCGAGCATGCGTTGAACTGTTACCGCGCAGCCGATCAGATCGGTGCGGTGCTTGGGGAACAGCACGCCGCGCGAGACCTCGCCGACCTGGTGTCCGGCGCGGCCGATCCGTTGCAGGCCGCTGGCCACCGACGGCGGGGCCTCCACTTGGATGACGAGGTCGACGGCACCCATGTCGATGCCCAGCTCCAGGCTCGATGTCGCGACCACCGCCTTGAGTCGGCCGGACTTCAGGTCCTCTTCGACGATGGCCCGCTGTTCCTTGCTGACCGAGCCGTGGTGGGCGCGGGCCAACAGCGCTGGCGCCCCGTAGGTTTGGCCACTGCCCAGCACGTGGGCCGGCGCGCCGCCGGCAACTTTGAGATTGGCCTCAGCGGGTCGGATTCGATTGCCCGGCTCCTTCTCATCGCGCTCCGCGCTCTGCATCACCGGGCCGTCGGCATCCGTGCGTTCGGCGTGAATCTCGTTGAGCCGAGCGGTCAGTCGCTCGGCCAGCCGGCGTGAGTTGGCGAACACAATCGTCGAATTGTGCGTTTCGACCAGATCGACCAGTTGCGCCTCCACGTCGGGCCAGATGCTGCCATTTTCCAGGTTGGCCATGTCGGGAATCGGCACCTGCACCGAGAGCTCGAAAGTCTTTGCCGCGGGTGGGGACACGATGGTCGTCGGAGCGGCGCCGGAGAGAAATCGGGCGACCTCTTCGGCCGGACGCACGGTGGCCGAAAGTCCAATTCGCTGAGCCGGTTTCGGGAGCATCTCGTCGAGCCGCTCCAGGGACAGCGCCAGGTGTGCCCCCCGTTTGGTGCCGGCGATGGCATGCACCTCGTCGACGATGACGGTCTGGACACCGGCCAGGGTCTCCCGCGCCGCCGAGGTCAGCATCAGGAACAGCGATTCGGGCGTAGTGATCAGCACGTCAGGGGGATTGCTGATCAGCTGTCGACGTTGCGCCGGTGGGGTGTCGCCGGATCGCAGGCCGACGGTGATCTCCGGCGTGGGCAGGCCGCGTTGCGCGGCGACGCGGGCCATCCCGGCCAGCGGCGTGCGCAGGTTGCGCTCGACGTCGACGGCCAGCGCCTTGAGCGGCGACACGTACAACACCCAGGTGCCGGGCTCTCGCTCGCTGCGCGGCGCGCCGGCCAGCGCGTCGATGGCCCACAGGAACGCGGCCAGCGTCTTGCCCGATCCGGTCGGGGCGATGACCAGGGTGTTGCGACCGTCGGCGATGGCCGACCAGGCGTCGGCTTGCGCCGGGGTCGGCGCGGCGAACGTCCCGGCGAACCAGTCGCGGGTGACGACGCTGAAAAGCCCCAGCGCCTTCAACGGATCGTCGGGTGCAATGCTCACCCAGCCATCGTGCCAGCGGGCACCGACAACTTACGCAGTTGCCGGTCAGCGCTGGTCGGGCGCGACCGCCTTGGCCAACTGCTCGGGAATGTTGTTCACCCGGGTGATCGCATCGAGCAGCGAATGAGCGCAGGAATCGCTGAGGTGGTCCGCGTCGGTTTCCGGGTGGATGATGCGCTGCCGGCAGAACTCGAAGGTCAGCGCGAGCCAGCCGTGGACGACGATGCGGAGGTCGCGTTCAACGTTGGATTCCAGATGGCTGCCCGACCCGTCGACCTCGACGATGCGGCTCATGATGTGTTCCATCTGGCGGTCTTTTGCCTCGTCGTCGATGCCGAGCAGGACCGGATCGGAACGGCCCAGTCCGACGTAGGCCGCCCAGGCCGCATGGGGGTGTTCCTGGTGGTACTGCATGTAGGCGAGGACGCCGTCCCGCACCTCCCCGAACAGGTTTTGACCGGGGGTAGGAGGGGTGTTGGTGGTCTCGAATAGCTGGTCGGCCTGGCCCTTGACGACGGCGGCGAAAAACGCGCGCTTGTCCGGGAAGTAGTGGTACATCAGCGCCCGCGAGACACCAGCCCGCTCCGCGATTTCGTCGATACGGACCTCGTCGTACGGCCGCTGGCCGAACACCTCGGCACCCAACGCGAGCAGCTCGGCGCGGCGATCCTCCGGGGATAACCGGCGCCTTGGCGTTCGCATAGACCAGATGGTACTTGTCGATGCTATGCGCAGGCCCGCAACGCCCGGGAAGCGCCTGCAAACTTGCATTTGCCAGTGCGCGAGCCATTTTCGGGGACTCAACCTGTGCTTACCGCGACGATGTAGATACCGATCTAGCAGCGGTTTTGGGCTCTCAGCGAATTTTCGAATGGGGAGTTGTCTGCGACGCTTCGCCCCTCAACGGGCAACGTCGATTCGCGTTGACGGGAGATCCGCGCGCGATTCGCGGGTCTGAGAATCAACGCGCTGTGGAGGCCAAATCCGAACCCGTGCGCCACGCCTTGAGCTAGCGGGTCGGCGCCCTGGTCGACGTCGTCGAGACGGTCATCTACGCCGTTGCCTTGCTGCTGCTGGTGGCAGCGGCGGTGCTGGCGGTGATCGGCTCTGGCGAGGCGGTCGTGCGGGCCGTCAGTCACAAGGTCAATACGCTGCCTAGTGATCGGGATAGCCGCCGCGACCTTCGTGATCCGGTATAGCCCGTCGCGGGTCGCAGAGTGACGCACAACGCCTGACCTGGTTTATTGCCGGTATGTCGATGGGTATAACAACCTAGCGCAAGTACGCGCGATTGACGGCGATAGAGGAATCCGATGACCACACAACAGCACTCCTCGACGGGTGACCGCCTCGGGCAGGCAGACAACGAGGTACACCACGCCGTGCGATTCGCCGTGCTGGCCGCGCTGGCGGGGGTCGGATTCCTGATCGTGGCCGCGATGTGGGACAGCACCTGCACCGGTGCGATGTCCGTCGACACCGCGGCTTGCGGAGCGCCGCAGCTTACCGTCCTCGCCCTCGGTGCTCCGGTGATCTTGCTAGTTACCGGCATCTGGGCGTTCGTTCGCACGTATCGCGTCTGGCGTGACCACGGAACCTGGTGGGCATGGCAGGGCGCCGGCTGGCTGTTGATGGTCTTGATGTTCGTCACGCTTGTGACGGGTGCTCCCATCGCCGGACCGTTACTGGCCGGATGAGCCATCGCTGTCGGAGATCCGACGGCTTTCTGCACCGGAAACCTGGTTTGATGGGGCGCCGATTATGGGTATCAGCAGGGCCACGATGAGCAGTTCAGCGGACGGACCGCTGGTCATCAGATCTTGGGTGACAAAATCACGAATGCGACAACATAGATGCCCACCGCGATCAACACGAGGATCACCAGCGTGACGACGGAGATCAGTGCCACCCGCCGAATGCGGCGCGATCGCTCGCTTTCCGCTGTCTCGCTCGGATCCATGGCGCCGGGGTTACCCGGCGGCGGTCATGACTAATCAGCTCGAGCGCGAGGGTACTGTCGGTCAAACTATGCTTGGAGGCCCGATGACCGTTGCTGCGAAGGCGGCGAAAGATCAGCAACGTGGCGAGCGTGCCATCGAGCTGCGGGTGGCAGCAACGCTGGAGAATCTGGCGGTATTGCGGACGCTGGTCGGCGCGGTCGGAACCTTCGAAGATCTGGACTTCGACGCGGTCGCCGATCTGCGGCTCGCGGTCGACGAAGTGTGTACGCGCCTGATTCGCTCGGCCGTGCCGGATGCCACGCTCGAGATCGTCATCGACCCGCACGGTGAGGAACTACGGGTTGAGGCATCCACGACGTGCACCAGCGAAGACGTGGTCACGCCCGGCAGCTTCAGCTGGCACGTCCTGACATCACTGGCTGACGACGTCCAGACATTCCACAACGGCCAAGGCGTTTTCGGTGTCACGCTGACCACCCGAAGGGCGGGCACTCACAGGTGACGCCGCGAGCTGGCGGTGGTTCGTCATCTCGTCCAAACGAATACGCCGACGTTCCCGACATGTTCCGTGAACTGGCGACCCTTGACGCCGATTCAGCGGAATTCCAGCGCCATCGCGACAAGATCGTCGCGCGCTGCCTCCCGCTGGCCGATCACATCGCCCGCCGGTTCGAAGGGCGTGGCGAACCCCGCGACGACCTGGTTCAAGTCGCGCGCGTCGGACTGGTCAACGCGGTGGCCCGGTTCGACGTCGAAACCGGCTCCGACTTCGTGTCGTTTGCGGTGCCCACCATCATGGGTGAGGTGCGCCGGCACTTCCGGGACAACAGCTGGTCGGTCAAGGTTCCCCGACGGTTGAAGGAGCTGCACCTACGGCTCGGCACGGCGACCGCCGACCTGTCGCAGAAGCTGGGCCGCGCGCCAACCGCCTCCGAACTGTCTCGAGAATTGGAGATGGACCGCGCCGAAGTCATCGAGGGCCTGGTAGCGGGCAGCTCCTACAACACGCTGTCCATTGACAGCGGTGGCGGCAGCGGCGATGAGGAGGCCCGGGCCATCGCCGACACGCTCGGCGATGTCGACACCGGCCTGGAGCGCATCGAGAACCGCGAAGCACTGCGACCGTTGCTGGAAGGTCTACCGGAACGCGAGCGAACCGTGCTGGTGCTCAGGTTCTTCGACTCGATGACGCAGACACAGATCGCCGAGCGGGTCGGCATCTCGCAGATGCATGTCTCGCGGTTGCTGGCGAAATCCCTCGCGCGGCTACGGGACGAGTTGGAATAGCCGGTCGTGATCCGGGTCGCCGTCGTCGTCGTCCGGCATCGTGTGCACGGACGTGATCAGCGGCAGGGTGTGGTCGGGGTCGCAGATTCTCAAGAGCCGGGTCACCCCATTGCTCGGCACTACCGCCCAACGCAGGTTGGCGCCCGCGCATTTGACATTGATCAGGTGCAGCGCCGAAAAGCCGGCAGTGCCAAAGAATTTCAGGCCGCTCAGGTCCAGGACCAGCGGGGTGGAGTGGGCGATGCACAGATCGAAGTAGTCGGCGAGCTGGGCTGCGTTGGACGCGTCGAGCTCACCTTGGGCGGTGATCACCACGCGGGCCACGTCCCATTCCGCGCTGAATCGGGCGGAATGGTTTTGCCACGCGGGTGGTGGAATTGCCCCGTCCGTTCCACGAACCGGTGCAACGGATTCGGGTTGTTGCAAAGCAGACATCAAGTGACTCCATCAGTCGACAAAGCGTTCTGTGGATCACGTCCAGCGGATTGGTGCCGCGCGCGAGGAGAGACCGGGAGATCAAGTCTCCCCCTACGTCGATTAACGCTGTTCCGTGCGGCTGGTAACTCAACCTCGTTACGAGACTACTCCGGCTACTGCGCGCCTTCAACGCAGAACGAAGTTTCTAAGCTTGCCAGGTCAGCGAAGTCGATGCACTTAGATTTAACGTGAATTGTGTTTGGCCGCAACGATTGCGGTGGCGAAGCGCCGGACGGAATCGGCAGCCGAGCCGGCCGCGTCCTCGTGGCCGGCGCGTGCTCGTCGGACGATGTCCCCGGTTGCGGGATCCAGCGTCACCTCGGCCAACAGTTCACCGGTCGAGGGCTCGCACACCGCCCACGTGTAACGCGAGTCCGCCGACCATTCGGCAGCCCTGCGCGAAACGTGGTCTGGATCGGTCGCGCCGAGCTCGGCCAGCGCGGGCCGGTCGTCGATGCGATCGTCGGCGCGAAGCCCGCGCAGATACCACTGCCCGGCGTTGATCTCGATGGGATCCATGAGCCGGATCGTCCGAAAGCCTCCAGCGCTATCTGATCTCGGCCAGCACTGTGCCCTGGGTGATGGCGGCACCGGGTTCGACGGCCAGGCCGGTGATGACGCCGTCCTTGTGCGCAGTGACCGGGTTCTCCATCTTCATGGCCTCGAGGACCACCACCAGGTCGCCGGTCGAAACCTCTTGTCCCTCTTCGACAGCCACCTTCACCACGGTGCCCTGCATCGGAGCGGTCACCGCGTCGCCGGACGCCGCACCGCCGCCGGCGGCACCGCGCTTGCGCGCTTTGGGCTTCTTGCGGATCACGTCGCCACCGCCGCCGCTGCCGTTGGACAGCGCCAAGTCGCCTGGCAGCGACACCTCCAGCCGTCGGCCGCCGACCTCGACGACGACCTTCTGCCGCGGCAGGGCTTCGTCTTCTTCGCCTGCCTCGCCGCCGGTGAACGGCTCGACGGTGTTGTCCCACTCTGTCTCGATCCAGCGGGTGTGCACCGTGAAGCCGTTCTCGTCGCCGATGAACGCCGGGTCCGACACCACCGCCCGGTGGAACGGGATGACGGTGGCCAGGCCCTCGACATGGAACTCGTCCAGCGCCCGGCGCGAACGCGCCAACGCCTCTTCTCGGGTGGCGCCGTACACGATCAGCTTGGACAGCATCGAGTCGAACTGGCCGCCGATCACCGAGCCGGCCTCGACGCCGGAGTCCAGCCGCACACCGGGCCCGGTGGGAATGTCGTAGCGCGTGACCGGGCCAGGGGCCGGTAGAAACCCGCGTCCGGCGTCCTCGCCGTTGATCCGGAACTCGATGGCGTGCCCGCGGGGCGTCGGGTCCTCGGTGATGTCCAGCTTGTCGCCGTTGGCGATCTTGAACTGCTGCAGCACCAGGTCGATGCCCGCGGTCTCCTCGGTCACCGGGTGTTCGACCTGCAGACGGGTGTTGACCTCGAGGAAAGAAATCAGCCCGTCCTGGCCGACCAGGTACTCCACCGTGCCGGCGCCGTAGTAGCCGGCTTCCTTGCAGATCCGCTTGGCGGATTCGTGAATCTCTTTGCGCTGCGCGTCGGTGAGGAACGGTGCCGGCGCTTCCTCCACCAGCTTCTGGAAGCGGCGCTGCAGCGAGCAGTCGCGGGTGCCGGCGACCACGACGTTGCCGTGCGTGTCGGCGATCACCTGAGCTTCGACGTGGCGCGGCTTGTCCAGATAACGCTCGACGAAGCACTCGCCGCGACCGAACGCGGCGACGGCCTCGCGGGTGGCTGACTCGAACAGTTCGGGGATCTCCTCGATGGTGCGCGCCACCTTCATGCCGCGGCCACCACCGCCGAACGCCGCCTTGATGGCGACCGGCACGCCGTACTCCTTGGCGAAGGCCACCACCTCGTCGGCGTCCTTGACCGGCTCGGAGGTGCCGGGCACCAGGGGCGCCTGCGCCTTGGCGGCGATGTGTCGCGCGGTGACCTTGTCGCCGAGGGCGCGGATCGACTGCGGGCTGGGCCCGATCCAGATCAGGCCGGCGTCGAGGACGGCCTGAGCGAAGTCGGCGTTCTCCGACAGGAAGCCGTACCCGGGGTGGATCGCATTGGCGCCGGATTTTTCGGCTGCTTCCAGCAACTTGGCGAAGTCGAGGTAGGACTCGGTTGAGGTCTGGCCGCCCAGCGCGAAGGCCTCATCGGCCAGCTTCACGTGCGGGGCGTCGGCGTCTGGCTCGGCGTACACGGCCACGCTGGGCAGTCCCGCGTCCTTGGCCGCGCGGATGACCCGCACCGCGATCTCACCGCGATTGGCGACAAGAACTTTCGAGATCGTCGAGCTGGCGTGACTGGCCACTTCGCCTCCTGGTGAGCACGTCTGTGATGTCTAAGAGAAATTCTTACAAGTCGTTTCGGGGGAAGTTTATGCGGCGCGCCGAGAGCGACGAGACCCGGTGTCTACTTCTCTGAGTTCTCGGGGGCGTCGCGCACTCGGCGCTTGATTCGGGCGAGCATCGCCGACATGCCGCGCAGCCGCAGCGGGCTGATCATCTCGGCCAGACCCAGATCGGCATAGAAGTCCTCGGGCACCGCGAGGATGTCGGCGGCGGACTGCTCGTCCAAGCCGGCGGCCAGGATCGACGCGAAACCACGGGTGGTGGGAGCTTCGACGGGGGCGCTGAAATACAGCCGCACGCGGGCTGGATCGTCGGCGTCGACGTGTAAGAACAGCGGCGACTGGCACTCGACCACGGGCTCCATGGCCGCCTCTTCGAGGTCGGTGGGCAGCGCCGGCAGGTCGTTGGCGAATTCCAACAGAAGGTTGAGCTTGTCCTGGCCTTGGAGTTCGGCAAAGTCGGAGACAACCTCGGCCAGCGATGCGGGCATGCTCATCAGGCCGGTACTGCACCCGGAGTATCGCCGGCGACAATCGGTACTCGCACCGCGTTACCCCATTCGGTCCACGAACCGTCGTAGTTGCGCACGCCGGGGATGCCCAGCAGATGCGTCAACACGAACCAGGTGTGGCTGGACCGTTCGCCGATGCGGCAGTAGACGATCGTCTTGTCGTCCGGCTCGATGAACCCGTACAGCTTCTCCAACTCGTCGCGGCTGCGAAACCGCCCGCTGTCGTCGGCGGCCTTGGCCCACGGGATCGACTGTGCCGTCGGGATATGCCCGGCCCGTAGCGCGCCCTCTTCGGGGTAGTCCGGCATGTGGGTGCGTTTGCCGGTGTATTCGTCGGGCGAGCGCACGTCGATCAGCGGCCCGGCGCCCAAGGCGCCCAGCACGTCGTCTTTGTAGGCGCGGATCGGTGCGTCGTTGCGCTCAACGACGGGGTAGCCCGACGAGGTGCGGCTCGGCACGTCCAGCGTGGTGTCGCGCCCGTCGTGCATCCACAGGTCGCGTCCGCCGTTGAGCAGCCGTACGTCCGGATGGCCGAAAAGGGTGAAGACCCACAGTGCGTAGGCGGCCCACCAGTTGCTCTTGTCGCCGTAGATCACCACGGTGTCGTCGCGCGAAATACCTTTGCGGTCCATGAGTTTCGCGAACTGCTTGCCGTCGATGTAGTCGCGCACCCGCGGATCGTTCAGGTCGGTGTGCCAGTCGATTTTGACGGCCCCGGGGATGTGGCCGACGTCGTAGAGCAGGACGTCTTCATCGGACTCGACGATGGCGAGTCCGGGACGGCCCAGATTGCCGGCCAGCCAGTCGGAGGTGACCAGCCGTTCCGGATGGGCGTAGGCGCTCAGCGTCGAGCTGGGATCTGCTGGTAGAGGCACACCGCGAGCCTACCCGCCGGTCCGCTTCGGGCGTTGCGGCGTTGACGCGGGGAGGAGTTCACGATTCGACCGGGTTGGCCGCCCACAGATCGGCGATTGACACGCCCACGCGCTGCAGCAGCGCCCGGGTGTGCGGCAGGCTCAGGCCGATGACGTTGGACGGGTCGCCCTCGATCCGGTCGACGAACCAGCCGCCCAGCCCGTCGATGGTGAACGCGCCGGCTACCCCCAGCGACTCGCCGCTGGCCAGATACGCCTCCAGGTCCGCCGGCGCCGGAGCGGCGAAATGAACTGTGGCGAGAAAGGATTCGGCCGCGCGATGCGTGACTTTGCCGTCGGCCAGCCGTAGCAGGCAGTGGCCGGTGTGCAGCTGACCGGACCGACCGCCCATCGACTGCCACTCCCGACGCGCCGAATCGATCGACGCGGGTTTGCCGAGCAGTCGGCTGTCGAGGTAGAGCATCGAATCACAGCCAACGACAACGCAATCCGCGGAGTCGGCGGGATCGAGCAGGGTGACGACGTGCTCGGCCTTGGCCTCGGCGAGGCTGCGGACCACGTCGCCGGGTGCAGCATCGGCGCCCAATGCGGCGACGATCGCGTCCTCGTCGATCCCGGACACCACGACCAACGGTTCGACTCCGGCTTGCCGCAGCACCCGTCGCCGGCCTTCGGACGCCGACCCGAGGACGAGTCGGGTCATCGGGTCACTTGCCCCGCATGTGGGCCCGTTGCTGCAGGCTCATGCGCTGCCAGCTGTGGATCGAGTAACGCAACTTGTCGACGGGCATTCCCCACTGGGAGAACAACGGCGTCGGCGGTTCGGCACCTCCCGTGGCGCTGCTCAGCACCGCGACCAGCGCAGCCACCTCCGCGTGCGTCGGCGAGCCCTTGAGCACCTGGATGTGCGGAGCGTGCGGCTGGTTGGTCTCGGGTGTTGCGGTCTCGTCGCTCGCAGCGTCCTCGCTCACAGGGGCTGGATCGTTCGTCTCGTTCCCGTCACTCACTGCGTTCGTTCCGCTCACTCGACTCACAGGGGGATGTTCCCGTGCTTCTTGGGCGGCACTTGGGCGATCTTGCGCTCCAGCAGCCGCAGCGCGGTCGCGATGTAGCCGCGGGTGTGCGACGGCGGGATCACCGCGTCGACATAACCCCGCTCGGCCGCGATGTATGGATTGACCAGGGTGTCCTCGTACTCCTGCTGCAATTCCAGCCGAAGCGCGTCGACGTCCTCGCCGTCCTTGGCGGCTTTCTTGAGCTTCTGGCGGTAGACGAAGCCGACCGCGCCGGAGGCGCCCATCACGGCGATCTGCGCCGTCGGCCACGCGACGTTGACGTCGCAACCCATGTCCTTGGAACCCATCACGCAGTACGCGCCGCCGTAGGCCTTGCGGGTGATGACGGTGATCTTGGGGACGGTGGCCTCGCCGTAGGCGTACAGCAGCTTGGCGCCGCGGCGGATGATGCCGTTGTATTCCTGGCCGGTTCCCGGCAGGAAGCCCGGCACGTCGACCAGCATCACTACCGGAATGTTGAAGCAGTCGCAGGTCCGCACGAAGCGAGCGGCCTTTTCCGAGGCATTGATGTCGAGGCAGCCGGCGAACTGGGTGGGCTGGTTGGCGACGATACCTACCGAGCGTCCCTCGATGCGTCCGAAGCCGACGACGATGTTTCCGGCGTAGCCCTCCTGGATCTCGAGGAACTCGTCGTCGTCGAGGATCCGCCGGATCACCTCGTGCATGTCATATGGCTGGTTGGCCGAATCCGGGATCAGCGTGTCGAGCTCGAGGTCCTCCTCGGTCAGGTTGTCCTCTATCGCACCCTCGGGAACAGGAACCGCGAACTTCGGGGCGTCGGTGAAGTTGTTCGGCGGCAGGTAGCTCAGCAGATCGCGGACATAGTCCAGGGCGTCCTGCTCCCCGGAGGCGACATAGTGCACGGTGCCCGATTTGGCCATGTGGGTGTGGGCGCCGCCCAGTTCTTCCATGGTGACGTCTTCGCCGGTGACGGTCTTGATCACGTCGGGACCGGT
The DNA here is from genome assembly GCF_965277065.1 of Mycobacterium sp. GTDB lineage: Bacteria > Actinomycetota > Actinomycetes > Mycobacteriales > Mycobacteriaceae > Mycobacterium. The sequence continues at coordinate 574,685 of NZ_CBDIBT010000019.1, read as the reverse complement.
GATGAACATCTGGCTGGTCTGGTCGACCATCACGACGAAGTCGGTCAAGGCGGGCGAGTAGACGTGGCCGCCCGCCGCGGCGCCCATGATCAGCGAGATCTGCGGGATGACGCCGGAAGCCAGGATGTTGTTGCGGAAGATCTTGCTGTACAAGCCGAGCGAGACCACGCCCTCCTGGATGCGGGCGCCGGCGCCGTCGTTGATGCCGATCAGCGGCCGGCCGGTCTTGAGGGCCAGCTCCTGCACCTTGACGATCTTCTCGCCGTAGACCTCGCCGAGGCTGCCACCGAACACCGTGGCGTCCTGGCTGAAGATGCAGACGTCGCGGCCGTCGATGGTGCCGTAGCCGGTGACGACGCCGTCGCCGAGCGGGCGGTTGCGCTCCAGCCCGAAATTGGTGCTGCGGTGGCGGGCCAACGCGTCGAGTTCGACGAACGATCCCTCGTCAAGCAGGGCGTGAATACGCTCCCGCGCAGTAAGTTTGCCCTTTTCGTGCACTTTCTCCACGGCGGCTTCTCCCACCGGGTGCAACGTCTCTTCGCTCCGCTTGCGCAATTCGGCGAGCTTGCCCGCGGTGGTGTGAATGTCGATCTCGTGCTCGGCGCGGGCCTCAACGTGGGCGTCGGACTCGGAAGTGCTCGTCATGGCTCCCGATCTTAGCGGTCCCTTAAATTGTGATCCTCGTCGACAGCGTCGAGTCTGCGTCCACGGCGGAATTTTTGCGGAAATCACGCCGTCAGCGCAGAGTGAAAGCCTTGAGCTCACACTCGGTCGAAAAGCCGCCCCGTCAACCGCTCAACGCCGCGGCCCTGCGTGACGGGCTGGTCGGGCCGGGCCTGCCGTGGCGCCAACTCGACGTGGTCGCCGAAACCGGTTCCACCAACGCCGATCTGCTTGCACAGGCCGAAGGCGGGGCCGACATCGACGGCTCGGTCTTGCTCGCCGAATACCAAAACGCCGGCCGAGGTCGCCACGGACGGCAGTGGTCGGCGCCGCCGCGCACACAGGTGGCCTTGTCGGTGGGAGTGGCCGGCGCGTCGGTGCCGAGGCCGGGCTGGGGATGGCTGACGCTGGCCGTCGGTGTCGCCGTCGCGGACGCGCTGGCGACGGTGGACGTTGCGGCTGGTCTGAAGTGGCCGAACGACGTGCTGGTGGACGGCGGCAAGTTGGCCGGGATCCTGGCTGAGGTGGCCGCGCCGACACCGCTGATCGTGGTGGGCCTCGGGCTCAATGTGACGTTGACCGCCGACGAGGCGCCCGACCCGCGTGCCACCTCGCTGCTGATGCTGGATTCATCGGTCACCGATCGAAACACATTGGCGCGCAAGATACTTCGTGAGTTGGCGCTGCGCATCAATGCGTGGCGCACGGCGGGCGGTGCCGACGCGGCGCTGATCGCCGACTATCAGCGCTACAGCCTGACTCTCAATTCTCGGGTTCGCGCCAGCATGCCCGGCGACCGGGAGGTGGTCGGGGTCGCCCGATTCGTCGACGAGACCGGCCGCCTGTGCGTCGACACCGGGGCCGAGACTGTGGCGATATCTGCCGGAGACATCACGCACCTGCGTGCGTGAGTCTAAAGTGCCAGCGTGGGCTACCCCGACAACGTGCTGTCAGGCGACGAGCAGGTGGTATTGCACCGCCATCCGCACTGGAAGCGGCTGTTCTGGCCCGTCGTTGTTCTGATTCTGTCCAGCGCGGCGGCGTCGTTTGGCTGCGCGGTGGTCAACGGCACCACGTGGGACCCGAACGCCAAACAGGTCGTCTACTGGGTGATCGGCGCGATCTGGCTGGTGCTGATCGGCTGGTTGACGTTGTGGCCGTTGCTGAACTGGCTCACAATCCATTTCGTCATCACCGACCGGCGGGTGATGTATCGGCACGGTGTGCTGAGCCGCAGCGGCATCGACATCCCGCTGGCCCGGATCAACAGCGTCGAATTTCGTCACCGGCTGATCGATCGACTACTGCGCACGGGCACCTTGATCGTCGAATCGGCGTCACAAGATCCGTTGGAATTCCACGACATTCCGCGCGTGGAGCAAGTCCACGCGCTGCTGTATCACGAAGTCTTCGACACCCTCGGCTCCGAGGAATCACCGAGCTGATTCACCCGAGTACGGCGCGTGCGCCACGCCCGCATCAGCGTGACATTGCCGCTCTCCTGGACGTCCTCGAACACCTCGGCGATACCGCCGGCGGTGAGCGCCGACTCCAGCGCGCTGTCCGCACCGCGCGTGGCCTGGTCGGGGAACACCCAGCGCCGGAACGCCCAGAACCGGAACGCCATCTGCAGCAGATTGCCGATGACGTACGCCGAGATGAAGTCGGCGATGTTCTCCGCGGTCAACGACACCGCGGGCACCCGCAGGTCCAGGACGTAGCTGGAGACCCACAGCGGAGCCATGCTCAGCATCACCCCGACGCCGCTGAACGCGAAGAACAGCAGGGCCTCATGGTGGCGCTCACGGCCGCCGCGGTCGCGGAAGCTCCATTCCCGGTTCAGGATGTAGGACGCGATGACCGCGACGATCCCGGCGATGACCTTGGCGGTCACCGGCTTGGGCTCCAAAATCGTCAGCTTCAGCGTGTAGAAGATCGCCGAGTCGATGACAAACGTGGTCGCGCCGACGATCGCGAACTTGATCAGCTCGTGATGGCGCTCGGCGTAAGGGCGGATCGGCCCCGGTAGTCGGGCGATCGTGGCATCGGCGAAGGACACAATGTCGCAGTCTACGTATTAGTGGTTAAGGGTGCTCTGTGACTATGCCAGCGCCGCTGAATGGCCCGTTCACACCTGCTTGGGGGCCATGACACCATTGGTCGCTGTGACGAGTACCCCCAACTCCTCGCCCAAGGTAGCCATGGTCGGCGGCGGTCAGCTCGCCCGGATGACCCACCAGGCGGCGATCGCGTTGGGTCAGAGCCTGCGGGTGTTGGCCGAGGATGCAGCCGATCCCGCCGCGCAGGTGAGTCCCGACGTGGTGATCGGCTCGCATACCGATCTCGACGCCTTGCGCCGAGTGGCCGCCGGTGCCGCCGCCCTGACCTTCGATCACGAGCATGTGCCCTCTGAGCTGCTGGAAAAGCTCGTCGCCGAGGGGGTCAACGTTGCGCCGCCACCGCAGGCCCTGCTGCACGCTCAGGACAAGATCGTCATGCGGCGACGTCTGGAGGCGCTCAGCGCCCCGGTGCCGCGCTACGTGGTCGTCGAGAGCGGCGAGGACCTGGACGGCATCGTTGATTTCGCTGATGGGCCGGTTGTGGTCAAGGCGGCCCGGGGTGGCTATGACGGTCGCGGAGTGCAGATGGCCGAAGACGCGGCCCAGGCCCGCGAGATCGCGGGTCGATATCTGGATTCCGGCGTCGCCGTATTGGTCGAGGAGCGGGTCGCGATGCGTCGCGAACTCTCGGCGCTGGTGGCGCGCTCGCCGTTCGGGCAGGGCGCGGCCTGGCCTGTGGTGGAGACGGTCCAAAGCGACGGCATCTGCGTGACGGTGATCGCGCCCGCACCGGATCTGCCCGGCGACGTCGGTGCCGCAGCTCAGCAGCTGGCGTTGAGGCTGGCGGACGAACTCGGCGTCGTGGGTGTGCTGGCGGTCGAGCTGTTCGAAACCGTCGACGGCGGGCTGCTGGTCAACGAGCTGGCGATGCGTCCGCACAACTCCGGGCACTGGACCATGGACGGCTCGCGCACCAGCCAGTTCGAGCAGCATCTGCGGGCGGTGCTGGACTACCCGCTCGGCGCCACCGACGCCATCGCACCGCTGACCGTGATGGCCAATGTGCTGGGTGCCGCGCAAACCCCGGCGATGACGCTCGACGAACGGCTGCACCATCTGTTCGCGCGGATGCCCGACGCCCGGGTTCACCTCTACGGCAAGGACGAACGACCGGGCCGCAAGATCGGCCACGTCAATTTCCTCGGCCACAACCCGGCTGAGTTGGCAAACCTGCGTGAACGCGCCGAACGCGCGGCACACTGGTTGTCAGATGGGGAATGGACGGACGGATGGGATCCGCATTCAGATGAGTGAGTCGGCCGGCGACGACAGACAGCGCAGTGCGATCCGAAAGCGCGGGAGGAGCGGCGTCCAATGACCCACGTCAGGGTTGGCGTGATCATGGGCAGCGACAGCGACTGGTCGGTGATGGCCGACGCCGCCGATGCGCTGGCCGAGTTCGACATCGGCTACGAGATCGGGGTGTACTCCGCGCACCGGACCCCGCAGCGGATGCTCGACTACGCCCAGCAGGCCGCCGACCGGGGCATCGAGGTGATCATCGCCGGCGCCGGTGGCGCGGCCCACCTGCCCGGCATGGTTGCCTCGGCGACACCGCTGCCGGTGATCGGCGTTCCGGTGCCGCTGGCCAAGCTGGACGGGCTGGACTCGCTGCTGTCGATCGTGCAGATGCCGGCCGGGGTGCCGGTGGCCACGGTGTCGATCGCCGGGGCCCGCAACGCCGGCCTGCTCGCGGTCCGCATCCTGGCGGTGCCGGATGCCGCTCTACGCAGCCGGATCGTGGATTTCCAAAAAGAGTTGGCGGAGGCGGTGCTGGTCAAGGATTCGGCTCTCAAACAGCGTCAAGGTAAAGTTACCGACGAGTAGCACCGCGCAGTCGGGCACAAAAAGAGGAGGCCGAGATGGCTCAGTGGGCCGGAGATTCGTCGTTCGATATGTTTCAGCTGCCTGAGGAGCACAACGAGCTGCGGGCCGCGATCCGCGCGTTGGCGGAAAAAGAGATCGCGCCGCACGCCGCCGACGTCGACGAGCAGTCGCGCTTCCCCGACGAGGCACTCAAAGCCCTCAACGCGTCCGGCTTCAACGCCGTGCACGTGCCCGAGGAGTACGGCGGCCAGGGTGCCGACTCGGTGGCCGCGTGCATCGTGATCGAGGAAGTGGCCCGGGTCGACGCGTCCGCCTCGCTGATCCCGGCGGTCAACAAGCTGGGCACGATGGGCCTGATTCTGCGCGGCTCCGAGGAGCTGAAGAAGCAGGTGCTCCCGACGCTGGCCTCGGACGGGTTGATGGCGTCCTACGCGTTGAGTGAGCGCGAAGCCGGCAGCGATGCGGCGGGCATGAAGACGCGCGCGAAGGCCGACGGCGACGACTGGATCCTCAACGGGGCCAAAGCCTGGATCACCAACGGCGGCAAATCATCGTGGTACACGGTGATGGTGGTGACCGACCCGGACAAGGGCGCCAACGGCATCTCGGCGTTCATCGTGCACATCGATGACGAAGGCTTCACCATCGGCCCGAAAGAGAAGAAGCTCGGAATCAAGGGCTCGCCGACCACCGAGCTGTACTTCGAGAACTGCCGGATTCCCGGCGACCGGATGATCGGCGAGCCGGGGACCGGTTTCAAGACCGCCCTGGCCACCTTGGACCACACCCGGCCCACCATCGGCGCGCAGGCGGTCGGGATCGCGCAGGGCGCGGTCGACGCCGCCATCGCATACACCAAGGACCGCAAGCAGTTCGGGAAATCGATCAGCGAATTCCAGGGTGTGCAGTTCATGCTGGCCGACATGGCGATGAAGGTCGAGGCCGCGCGGCTGATGGTCTACAGCGCCGCCGCCCGCGCCGAGCGCGGTGAGTCGAATCTGGGCTTCATCTCGGCGGCATCGAAGTGCTTTGCCTCCGATGTGGCGATGGAAGTCACCACCGACGCCGTGCAGCTCTTCGGTGGCGCCGGATACACCATCGATTTCCCGGTGGAGCGTTTCATGCGCGACGCGAAGATCACCCAGATCTACGAGGGCACCAACCAGATTCAGCGGGTGGTGATGTCGCGCGCGTTGCTGCGCTGACACGCTAGACAGGCCATACACCCACAGCAAACTTTCAGCGAATGCGCAGTTGACGCACATCCGGGGGCCGGTGGCGCTACAGTCACAGTGCATCATGTCCCCTCTGGTGAATCCCTTGCTGGAACGCGAGGCGCCACTGGCGCAGCTGAATGCGCTGGCGCGCCGCGCAGCCCGTGGCGGCCCTGGGGAAGTGGTGTTGCTGCGCGGGGAGGCCGGAGTCGGCAAGACCGCGCTGTTGGCCCGGTTCGCCGATCAACGCGAGCCGCGGCTGCGGGTGCTCCGCGGATGGTGTGACCCGTTGGGCGCGCCGCGCCCGCTGGGCCCGCTGACCGACGCCCTATCGGGGCTGGACGGGGACGCCGGAGCCGCGCTGGCCGCGGCGGTCGACTCGGGCCAGACCGCACGGATCTACCGACAGCTGTTGTCCGCGTTGGCCGACGGCAGCCGATGGGTGTGGGTGATCGAAGACGCGCACTGGGCCGACGGCGCCACCCTTGACCTGGTGCGGTTCCTGTCACGGCGGATCAGTGCGCTGCGGTTGCTGCTGGTGATCTCATTCCGGGACGACGAGCTGGCGCCGGCCCATCCGTTGGCGGTGACGTTGGGGGACCTGGCGAACTGCGCCAAGGTGAACCGAATTGAACTGTTGCCGTTGAGCTTGCCGGCGGTGGCCACGTTGGCCGCCGGTAGCGGCGTCAACGCCGGACAACTACATCAGGTCAGCGGCGGCAACCCGTTTTTCGTCACCGAGGTATTGGCCGCGGGACCGGACGCCCTGACCCGGGAAGCCTTGCCGCGCAGCGTTTCCGAGGCAGTCTGCGGTCGACTGGCCCGGCTGTCGGCCAAGGCCAGGGAGATCACGCACGCGGTCGCGGTGTGCGGTCCGCGTGCCGATGTCGCACTGCTCGAGCGGATGTGTCCCGAAGCCCGGCCGGCACTGCATGAGTGCCTGGGTGCCGGGGTGCTGGTCGCCGACGGAGACCTGATCCGGTTTCGTCACGAGCTCGCCCGTAGGGCAACCCGGGCGCAGATCCCTGACTTCGACCGGATTGAATTGCACCGCCGCGCGCTGATTACGCTGGCCGCACCGCCAGTTGATCCGAACACGTTGGCGGCGTTAGCCTTTCATGCAGACGAGGCCGGCGATCGCGAGGACGCCGTCCGCTACGGGATAACCGCCGCAGAGCGGGCCGCGTCGCTGGGGGCCAATCGGGAAGCCGCGAGCCTGTACGCGCTCGCGTTGCGCCGCGCGGATGCCGGGTGCGACGACGATCGCGCGGTCTGGCTGGAGCGCCACGCGTTCGCGTGTTACCTGAGCGGTCAGGCCGAGCCGGCTGTCGCATCGTTGGGCGAGGCGATCGTCCTGCGTCGCAAGCTGTCTGACCAACTCGCCGAAGGCGACGACCTTCGCTGGCTGTCGCAGCTGCTGCAGCCGCTCGGGCGCGCCGGCGAAGCCATCGACGCGGCGCACGCGTCGCTGCGGCTGCTGGAAGGGCTCGGTCCGTCGCCGCAGCTGGCCTGGTCATTGATCAACATGGCACACATCAGCGCGCTGGAGTTGGACCCGGCGTGTGCCGACTACGCCGCCCGCGCTCACGCGCTGGGCTGCGAAATGAACGATCCCGCAGTCGATATCCGGGCCCGCGGTTACACGGCGCTCACCGAGGTGTTCAGCAAGGGGACCGGCTGGGACGAGCTGGAGGCCGTCTGGCGGGAAGCACTGGCGACCCCGGGGCTCGAGGAGCACGCGGGTGTGCTGGGCGTACTGATCTACTGGTATGCGGTGCTGCGCTGCGAGTTGCAGCGCGCCGAGGGTTATCTGGCGGTGGCGTCCCGGTTCTGCGACGAACGCGATCTCGGCATGTTCAGCTCGCTGCTGACCGCCGCCGCCGCGTTGGCGGCGTTGCACCAAGGGAATTGGGATCTGGCGGCCCGCAACGCCGAACAGATTGTGACCCGTCCCGAGCTCAGCCCGCAGCACCGGGTGCTGCCGCTGGTCACGCTGGATCTGCTGCGCGCCCGGCGCGGCCAGCCGCCCACAGCTCGGTCGGCGGACGAGGCCGGAAACACCGATGAACCCGGCGACCTGGTGCACCTCGGCGTGGTCTGGGCGGCGCGCGCCGAAGTGGCCTGGCTGGCCGGCGACGACGAGCGGGCCGTTGCCGAAGCCCGTGCCGGCCTGGCCGCATCGGGCGAACGCGCCGACCCGTGGCTGCTCGGCAGTCTACGCCGATGGATTCGCCTGGCCGGCACCACCATTGACGCCACCGACGCCACTGATAGCGGCGCGCCGACTCCGTTCGACCTGGAGGTCGGCGGGCAGTGGGAGAGCGCCGCGCAGGAGTGGTCGGACCGCGGCTGCTCCTACGACGCGGCCTTGGCCCTCCTCGGTGGGGACATGACCGCGGTGAAGTCGGCGCTGGACACCTTCCGCCAGCTCGGCGCGAAGGCCGCCGCGCGGCGCGCTCAGCAGAAGCTGGCCGGCTTGCGCGAGCGGGCGCCGCGCACGCGTCAGGCGGACAAGCTCTCCGACCCGCACGCTCTGACCGGGCGTCAACGCCAGGTAGTCGAGCTACTCGCCGCCGGTCGCAGCAACCCCGAGATCGCCGCCGAATTGCACATCAGCCCGAAAACCGTTGGCCACCACGTCGAAGCGATCCTGGCCAAGCTGGGCGTCCAGAACCGCACCCATGCGGTCGCCTACGCTCTGCGGCACCGGGCCATCTTGGAGGCCGAGTCGTAGTTACGCCGTCGCGCCGGCGGCTGTTCCGCTCAGCCCTGCGCTCTCCACGCTGAGCAGACTTTCCGCTTCATGCTCGTCCCGGTAGGCGTTGCCACCGCCGTTCAGCCCGAACAGCCGTTTGCTCCACAACAGCCACACCACCGCGACGATGTTGATGATCAGCGCGAAAATCCGCAGCGCCGTGACCTTTTCGGTCACCTCGTAGATCTCCAGCGGCAGGAACACACTGGTCGCGATCACCGCGAAGTACTCACCCCAGCGCTGCATGAGCCACAGCCCGACCGCCTCGATGAGCTCGATCAACGCGTAGCCGGCCAGGCCGAGTGCGATCCACTGCAGCGTGGACGACGACAGCGCGAAGGCGTGCGAGATCTGGTGAACGAGCTTGGAGTGCTCTGGATCCCAGCCAATCTGGTTGGCGAGTGGCTTCAACAACGGGATGTCATTGTCCAGGATCTGCTGCAGCCGTTCACGTGATCCGCTGACCTTGAGCACGCCCGCCGCCAACAGCAGGAAGATCACGGCGCGGAATGCGCGCTCGACGGCGAGCAGCCTCATCAGGGTGCGATCCCGCAGGAATCGCCCGCGAGGAATTTCTGGGGCCGTGTTCGCCGGGCCCCGGCGGCGCGGCGGACCGACCACGAACGTCTCGCAGCGCAAACAACGCCAGGCTTCCCCGGCGGGTGTGTCGACCGTCAGGCGTTCGCGGAGATCGGGCTCATCGGGAGCAAAAGTCGCATGCCCGCGCAGCCCGCACGAGCGCAGGGCGAAATCCACCATGAGTGCACGCTACAGCGACGTGGCCGCCAGACGGCCTCAGTCGAGGTCCGGGTTCCAGGTTCCCGGCAACATCGGCACCGTCGAGCTGGCGCCGAACTGATCCAGGGTCAGCGTGGCCAACCCCGACGGTTCGGCCCCGCCCTCGCGGGCTGCGCTGCCGGCGAAGCCGAGGGTTCCGGAGTCGCGTTGTGAGGCGGTCACGGTCGGCTCCAGGTCCATGTACTCGTAGCCGCGGCCGATCATGGCGGTCTTGGTCGGCCGTCGCCGCCGTGCCGGTTGTCGTCCATCGGGAACCGTTGCGGCCGCGAGTATTTCGGCGCTGTCGGGCACTGCTGACTTCTGGGCGCGCTTGCTGGCGCCTCGGGCCTGCTGTGCGGCCAGGCCCAAGTCGCCGACCATGTACATGTATGCGGGCATCGTGACGCCCGTCGGTCCCGCCGGTGTGGGCGGAGGAAGGGGCACGGATGCTGCAGCCGGGGCGTGGGCCGGCGTCACGGGGGCGGGCGCGGGCGCCATCGGGGCAGGCGCGGGGGGCGGAGGCGGAGGCGGAGCCATCGCGAAAGCCGGGGTCATGGCCGGCACGGCTGCCGCCGGCAGCCCGGCCAGTTCTGCCAAACCGGCCAGGCCCGCCAGCCCGACCGGCGCGACGGCCAGCGGCGCCAACGTGGCGGTCGCGAGCGGCAACAGAGCCGGTATCAGGATGGGCAGCGTCGATTCGAGGATGTAGTGCAGCACCTGGATGGTGTTGCCGACGGTGGACCCGGCGATTTCGACAAGCGCCGTCGGGACGACCAAGATCAGCGCCTGCGGATTGACGGCCGCGGTGTAGATGATCGCCAGGAGGTCGTCGACGATGACGAGGCCGGTGAAGGCGACGTAGGACCCCGGGTCGAGTGGAACCGAGAACACATAGGCGAGACTGAAGGGGTTGAGGTAGCTCAACGGGTCGCCGGTGAAGGCCAGCCAAGACCCAGGCACGCCGACCGGCGGCAACCACGACGGGTCCAGTCCCGGCAACCACGTTGCGATGGGATCGTCGACCCCGGTGTAGCCGATCTGGTTGAAGAAGTCGAGTAGCTGTTGATAGAGCGGGAATTGGGTGGGGTCGGGGTACGGGGGCTGGGGGAACAGCCCTTCCAGATAGCTCTGCACGTCCTCGAACCGCTGGGGCGGAGCTGGCGGGGTTGCGTCGGCGGGTGAAGCTGTCTTTGCGATCGTCGGAGCCGCTTGGGTCGTCGGAGCTGCCGCGACCGATGCCTCCGCCACGCCCTCGTAGGTGCTCATCACGGTGGCGGCCTGCACCCACATCCGTGCGTAGTCGCCTTCGTTGAGTGTGATCGGGATGGTGTTGATGCCAAGGAAATTCGTTCCCAACAACACCGCGTGGGTGGCGTGGTTGGCGGCCAACTCACCCAGGGTCGGCATCGCGTCCACCGCGGCCGTGTAGGCGGCCGCCGCGGTTTCGTGCTCGGCAGCCCTGGCGGCGCTGTTCGCGCTTTCCTGTTGCAGCCAAGCCAGATAGGGCGCATGGGCGGCGGCATAGCTCTCGGCGCTCGGACCCTCCCAGGTCTCGGCCTGCACGCCGGCCAGCACGGCGGTCAGTTCGTCGGCGACCTCGGTGTAGGTGGTACTCAACGCGGTCCACGCCCCCGCGGCCGCGAGCAGGGAACCCGGACCCGGTCCGCTGCTCAGCAGCGTCGAATGCACCTCGGGAGGCGCAGCCATCCAGATGGGCGCGGTCACAGCCGGCCGTCGGACATCGAAGACAACAACGCAGGCAGCGTCACGGGGACCTCGCTCTCGGGGTCGACCGCCCCGGCTAGCAGGACGCGATGACGTGAGTCTCCTGGCTCTCGGATCGCAGCTTGCCTCGCCTTCCAACCTTTCGGCCGTGGCTGATGAGGGTCGCTCCCCGATGACAGTGGCGGGACCGCACCGGAATTGCACCGGTTTCCTCTGTCGTCATCGCCTAACGGCGGAATTGTCCCATACCAGGTCGAAAGGGGCAGTAAATCGGCCCCGCATCAACTGTTCTAGCCTGCGCGTTCGATCTGTACGGTGACCACAATGACCGAAAACACGCGTGAGGTCGTGCGTGATCAATTGCTGCTCGACGCTCTCCGCGGGCCACTCGATCTCAATGCGGTGGACTGGCGGGTCAAGCATCAACATGCGTCGGCCTCGCCGTTGGAGGTGCAGCACGAGACGCTGGATGCCATTCGGGAATGGGTGAGCGACGAACTGTTCCGGCTCGGCGAACTCGGCAGTAAGGCGAAACGCTTTGCCGCCTGGCATCATTCGCTCGATCACTCGCTGCACAAGATCTCGCACGCCTACGTCAAAGGCTACGACGACCCCGAGAAGTGGATGTTCTCGGTGTGGCTGGCGCTCACCGCGAAAGGCGAGCTGCTGGCGCGATCGATCGAGGCCAAGGACATCGACGGGTACCGTCCCGAGGCGCCGTGAGCACAGTGCAGGTGCGGTCGGCGACCGAGGAAGATCTGGTGCGCGTCCGCGAGATCGTCAACCACTACATCGAGCATTCCGTCTTCAATTTCCGGACCGAGCCGCAGGGTATCGACGAGGTGCGTGCCCTTTGGGCGCAGCGGCACCAGCGGTTTCCGTGGCTGGTGGCCACCGTCGACGACCACGTCGTCGGAGCAGCGTACGCGGGACCATGGAACGAGCGCGCCGCCTACCTGTGGACCGTTGAGTCCACCATCTACGTCGACCCGGCCGCGCATCGTCGGGGAATTGGCGACGCGCTCTACAACGAGTTGCTTGATCGTCTGCGCCGCAAGGGATTTCACAGTGCGGTCGCCGTGATCGCGTTGCCGAACGATCCAAGTGTCCGGCTACACGAGCGGCACGGGTTCGCTCGCGCCGGCCATCTTCTGCAGGCCGGTTTCAAACACGACGCGTGGCACGACGTCGGCTTCTGGCAATGCCTGCTGGAAAGTTAGACCTCGCCGAGTTGCGCTGTGCAGTAATAGTTTTCGGTCTGGCCGTCGTTGCGCTCCGGCGCGGGCAGGCCGGCATCGACCAGCAATTGGGCCGACCGGTGCCTGGTCGTCTGCCACCCACGCTCGTCCAGGTAGGGCGCGACGTCGCAGCGCTCGCCGCTGTACCAGAGGTCGTCGAGGCGGGCGTCGAGGCCGTGCTGATACCAATTCTCCGACGACGCGTGCATGACCTCCAGCGACTCAGGCGAGCTCAAGAAGATCTCCACGACCAGCCTGCTGCCCGAGGCGCTGAGCTCGGTGATGTTGTCCAGCAGGCGATCCTGGGCTTCCGGCGGCAGGAAGGCCAGTAGGCCTTCGGCGACCCATACGGTCGGACGCGAGGTGTCCAGGCCCGCCTGTCGTAGCGCCGCGGGCCAGTCGTCGCGCAGGTCGATCGGCACGGCCCGCAGGTCGACGGTGGGCTCGGCACCCGCGGCGGCCAGCGTCGCGGTCTTGAAGTCGGTCACCTGCTGCTGGTCGATCTCGAATACCACGGTCCCGGCGGGCCAGGACAGTCGGTAGCCACGAGCGTCGAGGCCGGAGGCCAGGATCACGACCTGGCGAATGCCGGATCTCGTCGCGTCGGTGACGAACTGGTCGATCAGCCGAGTGCGGACCGCCAGCAGGTCGGTCATCGGCTGCATGCCCCACGGGTGGCCGGGAATGTCGACCTCGTCGCCGCTGATCTCGCCGTTGGCCCAGCGGGTGAAGAAGTCCACTCCGACCGCCCGCACCAGCGGCTCGGCGAACGGATCGTCGATCAGGCCGGACAGCGTGGCGCGGCCCCGGCCGGCGGCCACCATGGTGGCGGTAGCCCCCACGCTCGTTGCGAGATCCCAGGTGTCGTTCTCGGTACGGGTCATGTCCGCCAGGGTAGCCATCTGATGCTGGGAATCAGCTTGTGGTGGTGCGCCGCGACACCGCTGGCCGTGCTTCTCGGGGGTCCCACCACGATTTCGTCGTCGCAGATCGGCGCGACGATGAACAGGACGCTGCGTGGGGTGCTGAACGGAGTGGGCGGCGTGGGGGAGGGATGTTCGAAAGGTGTTCATGTCAGCCAGTTTTCGTCGGCCGCTCACGGCAGGACATCGGGAGAAATCTCCATATTTGATTGCGCGGGTCGGAATTCAGCGACATCACTTAACGCACCGGCCAGTTTCCATTCACTTTTCCGGGGTCGCGGCCGAATAAGGTACCGCGTTATGAGCGCACCTTCGCCTGTGCCCCCGTCAGTGGTGGCATCCGTCGGCACCTGGTCGGCACCGCGGTGGGAGACCACTTTCATCAGCGTGACGAACGAGAACCTGCAAGTCGTCATCGACGAAGCGAACCGGCACACGAACGCTCATGGGCTCGAAGGCTGGGAGGTGGTGAACTCCTCGGTGCAGCGCGTCCAGGTCTCTCACCACTTCGCCGGATACGACAAGGGCGGCGAGTTCTATTTCGAGTGGAGCATCGTCTGCACCATGAAGCGGCCGATGCCGCCGGTTTAACAGTGCGGCGGGTACGCCCGCGGGAGGGGTTGACCTAACATCGCTGGGTGACCGAATCCCGTTCGACGGGCGATCAGGCCGACGTCGTGGTCGACGACTGCTGCGCCACATCCGGGCCCGGACATGCCGTCGCACATGACTCGCACTGGCAGCACGGCGCGAGATGGGCGTATCGGCTGGCCTGGGTCAGCATGGTGGCGATGCTCACCGAAGGCGTGGTCGGGCTGTGGCAGGGCCTCTCGATCGGCTCCATCGCGCTGACCGGGTGGGCACTGGGCAGCCTGCCGGAGGCGCTGGCCAGCGCGATGGTGGCCTGGCGTTTCTCGGGCGCGCGGAAGGCGTCGGCGACGGCTGAGCGTCGCGCGCAGGTCGGCGTCGCCTGGTCGTTCTGGCTGACCGCGCCATACATCGCCGCCGAATCCGTCCACCATTTACTTGATCGGCACGACGCCGAGACGTCGGTGATCGGGATCGTGCTGACCGCCGTCTCGCTGGTGTTGATGCCGATCCTGGGCCGCGCCAAGCATTCGCTCGCCGACCGCCTCGGTTCGGCGGCCACCGCGGGCGAAGGCACCCAGAACTACCTGTGCGGGGCGCAGGCCGCGGCCGTGCTGGCCGGTCTGGCGGTTGCCGCGATCTGGCCGAGCGTGTGGTGGTTCGACCCTGCGATCGGTCTGGGCATCGCGGCCGCGGCGATCTGGCAGGGCGTTAGGTCCTGGCGCGGTGAAGACTGCTGCTGAGGACCGTCGCTCGCGGTCAGCCGTGCCGAAAGCCTTTGCCGGAGCGGTCGAGTGGGTCGGGATCCAGTCCGAGGTACGTGGCCCGTAGGCGGTCCCAGAGTTCGAGTTGATCCCAGTCGGGTTCGTCGCGTATCTGCTGCGTGTTGGTCAGGAAGGGGCCGGGCAGCATCAGCGTCATCAATTGGTCGTCACGGCCGTTGAACAGGCGCACACCCCAGGACGTGGGCGCGCCGTCGCTGCCGATCCGGCGGTACATCTCGGCACGTGCGCACCGGCGGATCCGGCCGAGCTCTGGACCGCTTTCGGTGTGTTCGCCGATGCACAGGTGAAAGTGCCAGCGGCCGAAGTCAATGGTGGCGTATCCGTCGTCGATCGAGATTCGCTCGGGCGGGTTGGGAGCGGCGACCTCCCACGCCGCGCCCTCGACCAGGACGCCGAACCAGATATCGTCCCAATACTCATCGAAGCACAACCGGATCAGGTCGAGCAGGCTCTGCTCGTCGGTGGGCAGCGGCCAGACCTGCTCGCGGCCGTTGTCCTCAGTGGTCTGGACTGGAGGGCTGAAGTCGATCAACGCGAAACCTTTCCGGCGCCCGGTCGAGGGCGCAATCTCCACAGAGCCCGCCATGAGGCGTGCGGTAATACAAACAGCAACTGTTGCGGCGGTAGTCGGTATCGCCAAAAATGACCGCGGCGCTCAATTGTGGGTCAGCGCAGATGCTGCGGGCCAGTTGCCATCCCGACGTCGTCCCGCGGTCGCGATCGAAAACCCGCGCGGCGCCCAGCAAGGCTGACGCCGAATTACCGTCCAGCAATCTCGCCGAGATCGGGCTCAGTCGGCGCAGTGCTTGCGTCAGCGGCCTGAGATGCCTGTGGAGCACCATGTCGGCCAGCGCGGCGGGAAGATCATCGCGCCGCTGAGCCACGGGATGCTCGAGGTGCAGCGCGACCTGACTGTCGATTTCACGAAAGAGCAGACGCTCGGGTGGAAGGTCGATCAGCAAGCGGTAGCCGGCGACCGTACCCAATCCGATCGACCACAATCGAGCGGCGAAGCCCAAGAAGAACGTCGAGGCTGCGACGCGTTGCTCGGTCACGTTCATGCGTGCTTGGACCCGGTCGACGATTTCGGCCAGTAGCGCGGTGTCGTCGTAGAGGCACCCGACCGGGTGCCAGTCGTCAATGAGCGGTCCGGTGCCCAACGCGAAATACCCGCTGACATCGCGGAGTTCGTCGAGTGCGGCGATCGCGGCCGGGTCGGCGGACGCATTGTCGCCAGCGTCGATCTCGCTGAACACCGGGCGCTTCAGCCCGCGCCGGCGCTCAACGCGTCGACCGCTGCGTCGATGTGGGGAACGACCGCGGAGCCATGGCGGGCGACCAGTTGTCCGAGGGAGCGTGCCAGGTGGGGGCCGACGGCGTCGGCCAGCAACACCTCTTCGCCGATCACCACGCCGCCGACGACGTGGGCCGCCATCAGCCGGTGGTCGGCGGTCACCTCGTAACGCCAGTCGCCGATCTGCAGACGCGCGGGTTCCGAGGTGAACATCCTCCGGCGGGCAGGGGTATGCGTCACGCCCGGCAACCCGGCAAAGACGTTGATCACCAAACCGATTCCGCCCGGGCCGGCCAGTGCGTGGCTGACGGTGCGGCTGACTCGTTCGGCGTCGAAGTCCGCCATCAGTCGTTCATAGCGAGCACGAACTGCGGCGCGATGGTTTCGGGCGTGCCGCTGCGCCGTACCGCCGTGCCCGCGGCGTAGAACTCGACCGTGTGATAGCCCCAGGCGTAGTTCTGGATGTTGAAGTGGACGCCGACGACGCCGTTCGCGCCGTCGCGCTCGGCTTCGCCCTGCATCCGCGACATCGCCAGCTCGCGGGCTTCGTAGTTGCCCTGCGTCCACTGCGGCATTTCGGTGTTTCGGCCCATCTGTCGCAGGGTCTGCATAAAGCCTTGCGCGGCAATGTGATACACGCAGTTGCCCATGACGAAGGCGACTGGCGCCCATCCCGATCGCAGCAGGGTGGCCAGATCCTGGCCGCTCAGATGGCTGGAGAACGCCTGCCCGTTGCTGCGTTTGAACGACCCCGGCTTCGGGCTGTAGCGCACCGCGGTGCCGACCGCGATGAATTCCAGGTGCTCGGCCTCGGCGCCGTGCTGACGCCATTCCAGACGGACGCCGACGACGCCGTCGGCGCCCAACGAGTCGGCTTCGGCCTGCATGCGGGCCATGGCATTCCAGCGCGCCCGATACGTCGCCTCGGTGAGCACCGGTAGCTCGGATTGCTGCCGGATACCGGTGAATTGGTAGCCCACGTGATAGACCGACACACCCATCACGAGATCGAGCGGCTCGAATCCTGCGCCATGCAGAAGCGCGAATTCGTTGATGGACAGATCTGACGTGAAGACCTTGTCGGCGTGCGACAGCCGTTCGCTGGCAACGGGGTCGAGGGGAGTAGACATCGAGGCATCATGACACCGATTGGACTATCGGTGCACTCGTTCAGTCCAAGCGATACCGAATCAACCGTGAACTGTTTGCGACGACGGCCACCGACGACGCGTTGTGCAGGATTGCGGCGAGTACCGGGGACAGCGCGCCACCGGCCCCGATCAACAGCCCGGCGGCGTTGACGGCGATCGACATGCCGTAGTTCTGCTGGATGACGTCGACGGCGCGGGCGCCGAGATCGCGGACGTCGAGCAGGCGTCTCAAGTCGTCGTTGGCCAGCGCCACGTCGGCGGTCTCGACGGCGACGTCGGTGCCGGCCAGACCCATCGCGATGCCGATGTTGGCCGCCGCCAGCGCCGGTGCGTCGTTGATGCCGTCGCCGACCATCCCGACGATGTATCCCTCGTCCTGCAGCTGGCGCACCACTTCGAGCTTGTCCTCGGGCAGCACCTCGGCACGCCACTCGTCGATGCCGAGATCGTCCGCGACGACATTCGCGATCTCGGGATGATCGCCGGTCAGCATCACGACCCGGCGGATTCCGTTGGCGCGCAACTTGTTCAACACGTCTGGTGCTTCGGCGCGGATTTCGTCGCGCAAGCTGATCAGGCCGACCAACGTGCCGTCCACTGC
This sequence comes from Mycobacterium sp., assembly GCF_965277065.1. Taxonomy (GTDB): domain Bacteria; phylum Actinomycetota; class Actinomycetes; order Mycobacteriales; family Mycobacteriaceae; genus Mycobacterium. Next base: position 557,024 of record NZ_CBDIBT010000019.1, on the reverse strand, counting down.
GAGTAGCAGGGGGGTCTCCGCCTGGCGGCGCAGCTTGTCGACCCACTCGCCGGCTTCCTGTGACACCATGACCTGCTCGGCGCGCAGCAGCGACGGGCTGCCCAACAGCAACGTGCGTCCGTCCGCCCAAATCCGCATACCGAGGCCGACCAGCACCTCGCATTCCTCGTGCGGTGGGATGGTGATGCGGCGTTCCTCGGTGGACCGGATCACGGCTTCGGCCAACGGGTGCCGAGAGTGCAGCTCCGAACTCGCCGCGTAGGCGAGCACCTGCTCAGGATGCCAATCTTTGTGTAACGCAATGATATTCGTCACCACCGGGCGGCCTACGGTGAGGGTTCCGGTCTTGTCGAAGACGATCGCGTCCACCCGGCCGGCCTGCTCGAGATGCGACCCGCCCTTGATCAGGATGCCGCGGCGCGCGCCGTTGCCGATCGCGGCACTGATCGCGGTCGGCGTGGACAATCCCACTGCGCACGGGCAGGCGATCAGCAGCATGGTCATCGCGCGCCGCACGTCGCCGGTCAGCACCAGAGCGATCGCCGAGACGATGAACGAGATTGGCACGAAGCGGCGGGAGAAGTTCTCGCCGACCGTCTGGATCGGCGCCCGATCGTGTTGGGCCTCTTCAACGCGGGAGATGATCCGGCCGATGGTGGTCTCGTTGCCGACCGCGCGAGCGCGTACCACCAGACGGCCGCGCAGCACCACCGAACCCGCGTGCACCCTCGCCCCGGCGACGATGCTGGCGGGCAGCGTTTCGCCGGTGATCGCGGACTGGTCGACGATCGCTTCGCCGTCGACGACGTCACCGTCGACCGGGATCGCGACGTGGTCGTGGATCACCACGTCGTCGCCGATCTGCACGGTGTCGATCGGTACCTGGACCTCGCCACCGTCGGCCAGCAGGACCCAGGCCGAATCGGCGGTGCCGCGCAGCAGATCGGAGATGGCCCGCCGGGTTCGGCGCAGCGTCAAATCCTGAAGGTACTCACCGATATTCAGCAACCACAGCACGGTGAGCGCGACCACGTTCTCGCGCAGCACCAGACTGGCGACGGTCGCCGCTGTCACCAATGCGTCGGTGCCCGCGCGCCCGGACCGCAGCCCACGCAGCGCACCGCGCAGGAACGGGTAGCCCATGAAGACCGTCGCGCCGGTCGCGACCAGTTGGCCGCTGGGGCCCAGCAGCGGGGGACGGTTGAACGCATAGCGGCGCACACCGAGCAGCGCCAGTGCGGCGCCGCCGATCACCATGCGCAGGACTTCGGTGTTGCGGATGTCCGACGACCGTGGCGTGCGGGCCGGGATGAGCTCCGCGGCAACGTGTTCGGCGTCGGTGATGGCCGTGAGCACCTCGTCGCGATCGCAGCGCTTCGGCGAATACCAGACGACGACGGAGCCGGTGTGCGGATAGGCGTGGACGGCGCGAACGCCGTGCTGGCGATCGACCGCCTCCTCGACCGCGACCGCACGCCGTGAATTCGCACGAATCCAGGGCACTTTGACCCGCATCCGCCCGGCCGCGTCGGAGATGACCTCCAGATCCGGGCTAGCTACGTCCGTCGACGATGCGGAGCGCGCAGCGCGATGAGGACGAGGCGGACGATCAGGCACTGCGCCTCAGTGCTCGTGGTCGTGATCGTGGTCGCCGATGGCGGGAGGCTGGGCCTCCTCACCGATGCGCTCGCGAGCTTCGGCCACCACGTCGGCCAGCTTCAACCGGGCTGATTCCGCGGCTTCCTCAGCCCGCCGAGTGCCACGCAGGCTCCACTCCGTCGCAGACACCGCGGCATCATGCAGCGGGGCCTTGCCCAGGGCTTTTCGCAGGAGTTCGTAGGCGCTGACACCGACGACGCCGGTAACCACCGTCCCGGCCGCCTTACCCAACAGGCCTTGCACCACCATCGCGAAACGTCCTCTCGTCATGTCGTACGGCCGATTGTCTGGCCTCCGACGACGGTAGCATCGACATATAGCGATATCAACATGTGTCGGCAGCGGCGGGTTGCCCTGGGTGCCCGGCCAGCCGGGCGCTCGGTGGCGGACGCCCAGCTGGGCGGGCGCTCGCGGGGGTCGGGGCTAAATGCTGCGGGTGACCTTCTCGGTCTCCGCCTTGCGCGCCAACGTGGCCGGGTCGGAGTTGGCCACGTACACCAGCGAGCCGTTGACCGACAACACGCTCAGCAGGCCGTCGATTACGTCGTCGGAGGTGATCCAGGGCGCGGTCGACAGCACTCGGTCGGTAGCTGTCAAACCCTGCGCGGCGACGGCCTTTTGGCACGACGCCAACACATCGTCGACTGAGCGGCCGGCGAGTGCCGGGCCGGGGCTGCGCTCGACGACGATCTGGTCGCCGTGGACCCGCACCGCGGTCGCATAGTCGGTGACCCCGATTGGCAGATCGGGTACCGGCCGGCCGAACGCGTCCAGCGACAGCACCGCCACCTCGACGGCGCCGGTGGCGTCAGCCTCCTCGCGCCGGTCGGCGGTGCACAGCGCGATGTCGGCGGCTATGCCTTTGCGGCCGGCCATGACTACCACCTCCGCGCCGATCCACCACACCCCGAACAGCACCGCCGCGGTCTGCCAGTGCGCCGGCAGCAGGACAGCCACCCGGCTGCCCGCGCCGCCGCCCAGCTCGTCACGCAGCAGGTTGCCGGTCTTGGCGGCCCAGTTGGCCAGCGTGACGGCGGACAATTCGATGCGCTCGCCGGTTGCGTCGTCGTAGTAGGTGATGCGCGGGCCGACCGGGTCGGCGCGCAGCATCGGGTCCAGGATCGCTGCGCTGAGGTTCATCGGTGCCACAACCTCAGTAGACCAGTTCGGTGCCACTCCTCCGCATCGCGTTGTCCCCCTCGCCGCTCCGCGGCTGGAGGCACCCCCACTGCATCGTCGTCGGGACGAGATCAGTTGACGCATTCCGGGTGGTCGGAGCCTGCCGTCAGAATCGGCGACGGCGGGGGAGCGTCGGAGCCGGTGTCGGGGTGCGAGGCCGCCGCCAGCTTGGGGCCGCCGTCGCTGATGCCCGAACCCGGGCCGGTGTAGTCGCTGCTGAGCACCACCCGGACCGACCCCTGCGGTACCGACGTGTTGGCGACGACGGGCAGCCCGCCCAGTTCTTTCGCGACCGCTTGGGCGCCGAGGTCGTCGGAGCTGGCGGCTTGCACCTGGCTGTTCTTCACGTGCGCAGTGTCGTTGTTGCCGACCTTGCCGGAGCCGAACCCTTTGGCGCTCAACACTTGTGACACCGATGAGGCGAGGCCGTTGATGTCGGTGTCGTTGAGGACGCTGGCGCTGGTCTTGTCCGGCGCGTAGGTGAGTTCCTCCGTCTTACCCATGGCCTGGCCTTCCAACAAGCCGGCGACCCAGCTCTGCACCTGATGGGGGTCGACCCGCACCACGCTGTGCATGCCGTCGTCGCTCCAGCCGGATTCGTCGAGCACCGGAATGGTCGCGAACGCGATCCGCCCGGCGGCCAGCTTCTGCAGCTGGTTCACGAAATCCATGATGTCCCAACCGGATGACAGCACCACCGAGCGCTGGATCGCGGATTGCAGCCGGTTCAGCGTGGCCGGGCTGGACAGCGTCTTGCCGGAGATCACCTGATGGGCCAGCGACGACATCACCACCTGCTGACGCACCACCCGGTCCAGGTCGCCGCGGGGCAGCTCGTGGCGCTGCCGGACAAAGCTCAGCGCCTGCGGTCCGTTGAGCTTCTGTGGCCCCGCCGGGAAGTCGGCGCCCGACATCGGTTCGAAGACAGGGTCTTTGAGGCAGACATTCACGCCGCCGAGCGCGTCGGTGATCAGCGAGAAGCCCAGCAGCCCGATCTCGGCGTAATGGTCGACGGTGACGCCGGTCAGGCCGGCGACGGTCTTGATCAGCGCTTCGCGGCCGGCCTCGGTGCCTTCGCGCTCGGCCTCGTCGGGCGCGGCGCCGGATTCGACGAGGCTGACCCGCTTCTCTTCCTTGGTCTGGCCGTAGACCCCGTTGATCTTGGTCTTGCCCAGTCCGGGCGCGGATGCATAGGTGTCGCGGGGGATCGAGATCGCGGTGGCCGACTTCCCGTTGTCCGGTATGCGCACCAGGATGATCGTGTCGGTGTTGCTGGCCACCTCGTCGCCGGCGCGCAGCGACGCGAGTTCCTGCGGGCTTAGCGGGTTGCCGTGCGCGTCGGTGCGACTGTCCATGCCGACCAGCAGAATGTCGAGTGCGCCGTCATCGCCGCCGTGTCCCAGCGACGGAGCGAAGACGTGGTAGATCCCGTCCTCGAAGGAACGGACTTTGCTCCACGCCAGTCCCGTGACGAGGACGACCAGCACGGCCGTCACGGTGGCAATCACACGGGTCACCCGATGCTCAGGCATCACAACAGGTTACTTGCGTAACAGCTGTAACTCCGGTAGCAAGGGCTCGGCGTGCCAGACTTGATACCCATGTCTCGCAGAATCGTGATCGCCGGGGCCGGCGGCCAGGTCGGCAGCTTTCTTGCGGGCGAGTCGACCAGGCAGGGACGCGACGTGCTGGCGCTGACGTCGTCGCAATGGGACATCTCCGATCCGCAGCGCGCCGGCGAGATCGTGCAGGCCGGGGACGTGGTGATCAACTGCGCGGCCTACACCGCCGTCGACGACGCCGAAAGCGACCGGGACCGGGCGTACGCGATCAACGCCGCCGGCCCGGGGCACATCGCCCAGGCCTGCGCGCGGGTCGGGGCCCGACTGGTCCACATCTCCACCGACTACGTCTTCGACGGTGACTTCGGCGAGGCGCCGCCGCGGCCCTACGAGCCCGATGATGCGACCCGGCCGTTGAGCGTCTACGGGCGGACCAAGCTGGGCGGCGAGCAGGCCGTGCTGGCGGCGCTGCCGCAGGCTGTGGTGGTCCGCACCGCGTGGGTCTACACCGGCGGAACCGGAACGGACTTCGTCGCCGCCATGCGCAGACAGGCGGCCGGTGATGGCGTCGTCGAGATCGTCGACGACCAGACCGGCTCGCCCACCTACGTCGCCGACCTGGTCGAAGCGCTTCTCGAGGTGGCCGACGGTCGCGTAACGGCACCCGACGGGATCGTGCACGCGGCCAACGCGGGAGAGGTCACCCGGTGCGGGCAGGCCCGCGCGGTGTTCGAAATCCTCGGCGCCGACCCGGAGCGGGTGCGGCCGGTGAGCAGTGACCACAACCCGCGGCCCGCGCCGCGGCCGGCGTATTCCGCACTGTCCGGCCGGCAGTCGCAGAACGCCGGTCTGTCGCCGCTGCAACCGTGGCGTGCGGCGCTGGAGACGGCGCTCGCGTCTGCTCCTGAAGAGCCCACGCACCGCCGACCGTTACCCTCAACGCGTGAGTGACGTGCTGCCGGTGGTCACGGTGACCTATTCGCCGGGCGTGCATCTGGACCGTTTTCTGGCCTCGTTGTCGCACGCGACCGATCGGCCGGTCAGCGTCCTGATGGCCGACAACGGCTCCACCGACGGCACTCCCCAGTCCGCGGTCGAGCGCTACCCGGGCGTGCGGCTTTACTCCACCGGCGCCAACCTCGGGTACGGCAGCGCAGTGAATCGCGCGATCGCCCAGTTGGGGGACGCCGACGAGTGGATCATCGTGGCCAACCCGGACGTGCAGTGGGGCCCGGGCAGCATCGACGCGCTGCTGGACGCCGCGGCGCGCTGGCCGCGCGCCGGGACCTTGGGGCCGTTGATCCATGACCCCGACGGGTCGGTGTATCCGTCGGCGCGCCAGTTACCCAGCCTGATCCGGGGCGGCATGCACGCGGTTCTCGGTCCGTTGTGGAAGAAGAATCCGTGGTCGGCGGCCTATCGGCAGGAGCGGCTGGAGCCCAGCGAGCGACCGGTCGGCTGGCTGTCCGGGTCGTGCCTGTTGGTGCGTCGCGCGGCCTTCGCGCAGATCGGCGGGTTCGACGAGCGCTTCTTCATGTACATGGAGGACGTCGACCTCGGCGACCGGATGGGCCGGGCCGGCTGGCTGAATGTCTACGTGCCGACGGCGGAAGTGCTGCACCACAAGGGTCACGCCACCGCGCGGGAGTCGTCGCGAAATCTGGCCGTGCATCACGAAAGCACCTATCTTTACCTCGCCGACCGGCATCCTGGACCATGGCGTGCTCCGCTGCGCTGGGGCTTTCGGGCCGGTCTGGCGGTGCGGTCGCGGTTGATGGTGCGTAATTCTCCGGACGGGCGGCGCTGATGGGCCGCCGGCGACGATGCAGAACGAAGAGATGAGGAGGAGCGGCGCCGATGGGCCGCCGGCGACGATGCAGAACGAAGAGATGAGGAGGAGCGGCGCCGATGTGCCGCCGGCGACGATGCAGAACGAAGAGATGAGGAGGAGCGGCGCCGATGGCTAAGCAAGTTGACGCAGTTGTTCTGGTCGGCGGCAAAGGCACTCGGCTGCGGCCGTTGACGTTGTCGGCGCCGAAGCCGATGCTCCCGACGGCCGGGCTGCCGTTTTTGACCCACCTGTTGTCGCGGATCGCCGCAGCCGGGATCGAGCACGTGATCCTCGGAACGTCCTACAAGCCGACGGTTTTCGAGGCCGAGTTCGGCGACGGCTCCAAACTGGGTCTGCAGATCGACTACGTGACCGAGCAGAGCCCGCTGGGCACTGGCGGCGGAATCGCCAACGTCGCACCCTATCTGCGGTACGGCACGGCGATGGTGTTCAACGGCGACGTGCTCTCCGGAGCCGATCTGGGGCAATTGCTGGACTACCACAACGAGCAGCAGGCTGACCTGACGCTGCACCTGGTGCGGGTCGGCGATCCCCGGGCGTTCGGCTGTGTCCCGACCGAAAACGGGCGCGTGACAGCATTTTTGGAGAAGACCGAAGATCCGCCGACCGACCAGATCAACGCCGGCTGCTATGTGTTCAGCCGCGAGACCATCGATCGGATCCCACGCGGGCGTGAGGTGTCGGTGGAGCGTGCGGTGTTTCCCGCGCTGTTGTCCGACGGCGTCAAGGTGTTCGGTTACGTCGACGCCAGCTACTGGCGCGACATGGGCACGCCGGAAGATTTCGTCCGCGGCTCAGCCGATCTCGTGCGCGGCATCGCGCCGTCACCGGCACTGGGCGGTCACCGCGGCGAGCAGTTGGTGCACGACGGCGCCGCGGTCTCGCCAGGCGCGTTGCTGATCGGCGGCACGGTCGTCGGCCGGGGTGCCGAAATCGGGCCTGGCGCACGGTTGGACGGTGCGGTCATCTTCGACGGCGTGCGCATCGAGGCGGGCAGCGTGATCGAACGCTCGATCATCGGATTCGGCGCGCGGATCGGCCCGCGGGCGTTGATCCGCGACGGCGTGATCGGCGACGGCGCCGACATCGGCGCGCGCTGCGAGCTATTGCGTGGCGCGCGGGTGTGGCCCGGCGTCAGCATCCCCGACGGCGGGATCCGCTACTCCAGCGACGTGTGAGCCCCGCGTTCGACCAGGTAGGCCAGTGACTCGTCGGCGCCCCCGGGCAGCCCGTCGATCGGCCACCATCGCAGGTCCACCGACTCCTCGCTGACGACGATCTGCGCCCCGGCCGGTGCCCGCGCGACGAATTGCAGATCGAGGTGTCGGGTCGGCACGCCCAGCGAGCAGGTCAGCGCGTGGACATTGATCGCAACCAGACCGGGGGAGATCCGCAAGCCCTCGACGCCGGACTCTTCGGTGGCCTCCCGCAGCGCCGCGCCGAGGATGTCGGCGTCGGAATCCTCGCAATGCCCGCCCAATTGGACCCAGCGACCCAACCGCGGATGCAGGGTCAACAGCACCTGGCCGCCGGCGTCGTCGAGGACCAGCGCCGACGCCGTGATGTGGCCCGGGACGCACGCCCGGCGGCACGCGTCTTCCCGCGCATCCAAGAATGCCAGCACCGCATTGCGCAGCGAATCCTGCGAGCGATCCGGCGGCTGCCAGTCGGACAGCAGCGCGATCGCCGACTCGCGGACGCTCACTTGCGCACCAGCAGATCGTTGACGGCGACGGGTTGACGGGGGTCGGTGGTAGGTTGCTCGGGATAGCCGATCGCGATGGCGCCCAACGGTTCCCAATCTGCCGGCAGATCCAGCTCGGCGCGAACCAGATCAGCGACGAAGATGGTCGACCCGATCCAACAGCTGCCCACCCCACGCACCGCCAACGCCACCAGCAGCGCCTGGACGGCGGCGCCGACTGCGACGGTGAACATCGTGTGCTCGGCGTCGGTCCGCGCGGCGTCGGGATAACTATGCGCACCGTCGCGCACCAGGAACGGAATCACGACTTCGGGAGCGTCGTAGAGGATCTGACCGCGGGCCACCCGTCGCTCGACCGCATCGGCGGGCTTGCCGTCACCGGTCAGATCGGCGCGCCACTTGTCGCGCATTCGCTCGAGCAGCCGGTCACGCACGGACTGCGTCTGCAGCCAGACGAAACGCACCGGCCGGGTGTGGTGCGGGGCGGGGGCGGTAAGGGCTTCCGCGACCGCGTCCTCGATCAGCTCCGGCGACACCAGGTCATCGGCGAACTGGCGCACCGAACGACGCAGCAGCTGAGCCTGCCGGCGGCCCAACTCCAACGCCTCGGCGGTACCCAGCCAGAACAGGTCGTCGGTGCCCGATCGCACGAGATGCCGGGCGGTGTCGTCGGTCTCGGTGACCACGCCGGCGGGCAGGCCGCGCACCACGGCCACCGGGATCGAGGTCAGCTTGCCCTTGACCAGATCGGCCGCGGCGGCGATCTCGTCGGCGATAGCGACCTCGGTGACCAACAGCTCGTTGCCGTGCCGGTCGACGGCGCCGGCGTAGCCGTGCAGGACCGAGACCCCGGCCGCGCCGACGGCGGCGTCGGTCTGGCCGTTGCGCCAGGCCCGGCCCATGGTGTCGGTGATGACGATGCCGACGGTGATGCCGAGACTCGTCCGGAGGGCCGCCCGCAACGACGCCGCGCTGCCGTCGGGGTCGACGGGAAGTAGTGCCAGTTCGTCGCTACCGATGTTCGACCCGTCCACGCCGGAGGCGGCCTGCACGATGCCCAATCCGTTCTCGGTGATCAGCGTTCGGCCCTTCCGGGCAAGCACCCGAACGGATTCGGCGTCGACGAGCTTGCGGCGCAGGGCGTCTCGCGCTTCGGGATCTTCGGGCGCGGGCACCAGCCGCCCCTCGCATTTGGACAGCACCTTGCTGGTGACCACCAGGACGTCGCCGTCGCGCAGCCAGGGTGCCGCAGCCGCCAGCGCGGCACCGAGATCGTCGCCGGGGCGGAACTCAGGAAGCCCGGTCACCGGCAGGATCTCGATCGGTGACGCGGTGCCATGCTCGGCTGGGGCGCTCACACTGCCACGCCCGCAAGATCCAGCCCGGCCCTGACCATTGCGGCGGTCGCTGTCGGACCGGTCATCAGCAGCGGCACCGATCGCACTGCAATGCCGTCGATCTCGGCATGGTCGCCCTTATGGATCATCCAGCAATCCAGGATTCCGGTTCCGGCTCGCGCGCCGTGATACCGGCCGACCGCTTCCGCGGTCGACTCCACGCCGATGACCTTCAAGCACTCATCGGCCATCCCGCGCAACGGCTTTCCGTCGATGATCGGAGAGTAGCCGACGACCGGGGCCTCGGTGGACCGCAGTGCCGACCTGATCCCCGGCACGGCCAGGATCGCCCCGACGCTGACCACAGGATTCGACGGCGCTATCAGGACCACGTCCGCATCAGCGATGGCGTCTGTGGCTTCGGTTGTGGCATTGGCCTTTTCGGCGCCGACGAACGCGAAGCTGTGGGTTGGCAGCTTGGCGCGGTAACGCACCCACCACTCCTGGAAGTGGACCGCGCGCCGACTGCCGTCGTCGGGATCGGTGATGACGACATGGGTTTCGCAACGATCGTCGCTGACCGGGAGAAGCCGCGCGCCGGGCTGCCAGCGGTCGCACAAAGCGGCGGTCACCTGTGACAGCGGGTAGCCGGCCCGCAGCATCTGGCTGCGCACCAGATGGGTGGCCAGGTCGCGGTCGCCGAGCTGAAACCAGTCCGGTTGCACGCCGTAGTAAGTGAGTTCCTCTTTGGCGTGCCAGGTTTCGTTGCGATGGCCCCAGCCGCGCTCCGGGTCCACGCCGCCACCCAGGGTGTACATGCAGGTGTCCAGATCGGGGCAGATGCGTACCCCGTGCATCCAGGCGTCGTCGCCGATGTTGACGATCGCCGTCAGGTCGTGCTCATCGGCAGGCGCAGAGCCGGAAGCGAATTGGCCGAGACCGAGTAGCTGCTGCACCCCGAGCAAGAAGCGCGCGCCGCCCACCCCGCCGACCAGAACCGTCACCTTCACACCGCACGACAGTACGCGCGGCGACGGAACTGACCCCGAGGTGAGTGGTGGGGCGATACACCCGGGTGGTACCGGAATGCCTTGTGTGACTGGTGTGACCGACACGCCACGCCCGCATTCCCCGCGGTGCCGCGAAAAATAGGTAACGAGATGGTATGGAATTCTGCCGAATCGCTTGCGAATCGACTCTTACCCGTGTGTAATCACAGCAGTGTCATTTCGGTTGGCCGGCCGGATTCGGTGTCGCAGACCGAGATTCGATCAGATGTTCGAATCGGGATGACCAACATCAGAACAGTGGTGACATTCGCGATCTACAAAACCAGGTGAGGAGGCGGAGCATGTCCTATGAACACCTTCGGGGGCTAATGGGAGGGACCCCGCACACAGCGCCCGGTCTGCCGTTGACAGGGGTATCCCCAAGGCCCCATTTGAGTTTGGTTCCCGACGCCATCGAAGACGAATTCGAGGGCATGGAGGAAGCAACCGAACAGTGGCAAGACCGAGCTTTGTGTGCCCAGACAGATCCGGAGGCGTTCTTCCCCGAGAAGGGCGGCTCCACCCGCGAGGCCAAGAAGATCTGCCTCGGCTGCGAGGTTCGCAGTGAATGTCTGGAATACGCTTTGGCCAAAGACGAGCGCTTTGGCATCTGGGGTGGTCTCTCCGAGCGCGAGCGTCGTCGCCTCAAGCGGGGAATCGTCTGACCCGACGCGGTCATTGAATAGCGGGTGACCCGCTGAGCCTGGCTTCGATGGGCTCGCGGTCGCCCGCTATTCGTCTTCTATCGTCGGGTCGATGACCGACGGCTCGACATCCAGATAGGTGGCCACCTGGGCCACCAGGATTTCGTGCAGCAGCTCGGCGAGCTCGACCGTGTCCTTGGCACGTCGTTCGATTGGCTTGCGGAACAACACCACCCGCGCACGCGTGGCACCGCCGCGCACGTCGACGCCGGCCGCGATCAAACGGGCCAAGGCGATCGGCCCGTCGGCGACGACCTCCGGTGGCCACTGCACGCTTTCGGGATCTTTGGCCGAAATCCGCGGGATCTCGTCGACGGCGACGTCGAGCCCGGACAGCCTTTCCTGCCAGCGCCGCTCGATGGGCTCGTACGCCTCGAGCACGGCCATGTCGAAGCGTTCGGCGCGGCTGCGCCAGCCCGGCACCGTCGGCGGCAGCAACGGACCGCGCATATCCCGGCCGCGGCGCGAGACCTTTTTGCCCGTCGAGCGGCGGCCGCGCGGGGAGCTGCGCGAATCGCTCACCCGGCGATGGTAACGGTTGGGCATCCTGGCTCGTCTGAATGCGCGTGTCCGCCGCCGTGCGGGCGTTTTCGCACGATAACCTCTCGATCGTGAACGTTCCGCGTCGCTGCTGCCGTCCAGGGTGTCCGCATTACGCGGTCGCGACGCTGACCTTCGTGTACTCGGACTCCACGGCCGTCGTCGGCCCGCTCGCCGTTGCCAGTGAGCCGCACTCGTGGGACCTGTGCGTGAGCCACGCCGGCCGGATCACCGCGCCCCGGGGCTGGGAGCTGGTCCGGCACGCCGGCCCGCTGGCCACCAACCCCGACGAAGACGATCTGATCGCGCTGGCCGACGCCGTGCGCGAAGGCCGCGACGTGGCCGTCGCCGGCGGTGGTGCGGTCAACGGTTTCCATGAGCCAGGTGGGCAGTTCAACGGCGCACCGGCCGAGGCTCCGGCCGCCGGCGTGCTGACCTCGCCCGCAACCCGCCCGGCCGGCAACGGCCGCCGTCGCGGGCATCTCCGGGTGCTCCCCGACCCCTCCAACTAACAACTGCCTAGGAACGGCGTCGCGGGCGTCCGGCCGGTGCGTCACCCCCGCTCAGATTGATTTGTCGGGCTCCTCAACGGACCGCGACGGTCCGCATCGTTGCCCGGCTAGGCTTGTCGACACACAGATCATCGTCCGTCGTCAGGAGCCCTCTCGATGTCTCGGCCTGCTGCGGCTGTTCACCGTGTGATCAAGGCGTACGACGTCCGCGGTCTGGTCGGCACGCAGATCGACGAGTCGTTCGTGCACGACGTCGGCGCCGCCTTCGCCCGGCTGATGCGCAGCGAAGGCGCCAGCCGGGTCGCGATCGGCTTCGACATGCGCGACAGTTCGCCGTCGCTGGCGGGCGCCTTCGCCGACGGCGTCACCGGCCAGGGTCTCGACGTCATCCGGATCGGGCTGGCCTCGACCGACCAGCTCTACTTCGCCTCCGGGCTGCTCGACTGCCCGGGCGCGATGTTCACCGCGAGCCACAACCCGGCCGCCTACAACGGCATCAAGCTATGCCGGGCCGGCGCCAAGCCGGTCGGTGCCGACACCGGGCTGACCGTCATCAGCGACGACCTGATCGCCGGCGTCACCTCCCATAACGGCGCCCGCGGAACCCTGACTGACCAGGATGTGCTCGCCGAGTACGGCGTCTTCCTGCGCTCGCTGGTCGACACCGACGGCCTGCGGTCGCTGCGGGTGGCGGTCGACGCGGGCAATGGGATGGCGGGCCACACCGCGCCCGCGGTGCTCGAGGCGATCGACTCGCTCACGCTGCTGCCGCTGTACTTCGAACTCGACGGCTCGTTCCCCAACCACGAGGCCAACCCGCTGGACCCGGCGAACCTCGCCGACCTGCAGGCATTCGTCCGCGACAGCGGCGCAGACATCGGGCTGGCCTTCGACGGCGATGCCGACCGGTGTTTCGTCATCGACGAGCGCGGCCTTCCGGTATCGCCGTCGACGGTGACCGCGTTGGTCGCCGCCCGCGAGCTGAGCCGCGAGATCGGCGCGACGGTGATCCACAACCTGATCACGTCGCGCGCCGTCCCCGAGTTGGTCATCGAGCGCGGCGGCACGCCGCTGCGTTCACGTGTCGGGCACTCATACATCAAGGCCCTGATGGCCGAGACCGGCGCGATCTTTGGCGGCGAACACTCCGCGCACTATTACTTCCGCGACTTCTGGGGAGCGGATTCGGGAATGCTGGCCGCGCTGTACGTGCTCGCCGCACTCGGCAACCAGCAACGCCCGCTGTCCGAGCTGACCGCCGACTACCAGCGCTACGAGGCATCGGGCGAAATCAACTTCACCGTCAACGACTCCGCCGCCTGCGTCGAAGCGGTGCTGAAGTCGTTCGGCAGCCGGATCCAGTCGATCGATCACCTCGACGGGGTGACCGTCGATCTCGGCGAGGGCAGCTGGTTCAACCTGCGGACCTCCAACACCGAGCCGTTGTTGCGGCTGAACGTCGAAGGTCGTTCCGTTGAGGACGTCGACGCCGTCGTCGAGCAGGTCAGGGACGAGATCCGCCGGCAGGTGGGCCAGCCGGAGGCCGTGACGTGAATGCGGCCCAGGCCATGATCGACCTCGACGACACCGAAGGCCTGCTCGAGGCCGACCGCGACGGACTGCTGCGGGCGGCGTCGATGGCCGGCGCGCACGTGCGCGCAGTTGCGGCGGCTCGGGACGAGGGTGCGCTGGATTCGATGCGCGACGGTGAACGGCCGCGCACCGTGATCTGGGTGGCCGGTCGGGGCGCCGCCGAGACCGCGGGCACCATGCTGGCCGCGACGGCGGGCGGTTCGGCTCCCGTGCCGATCGTGGTCGCCGCGGAGGCCCCGCCCTGGATCGGGCCGCTGGACGTTTTGATCGTGGCCGGTGACGACCCCGCCGATTCGGCCTTGGTCGGAGCCGCCGCGAGCGGGGTGCGCCGCGGCGCGCGGGTCGTGATCGCCGCGCCGTATGAGGGCCCGCTGCGCGACATCACCGCCGGCCGGGTGGCGGTGATCGAGCCGCGATTGCCGGTCGTCGCGGACCTCGGTCTGTGCCGGTACCTGGCCGTCGGGCTGGCCGTCCTGGAAAGCCTCGATCCCCGGCTGCAGGTGGACTTGGCTGCGCTGGCCGACGAGTTGGACGCCGAGGCGTTGCGCAACAGCGCCAGCCACGAAATCTTCACCAACCCGGCAAAGGCGTTGGTCGAGCGCATGTCGAGGCGTCGAGTGGTATTCGTCGGCGACGGTGTCGCCACTCTGGCCCTGGCTCGGTACGGTTCCCGCGTCCTGCTGCGTGCTGCGAAGGAGGTGGCCGCCGCCACCGGCCTGGCCGATGCGCTGACCGCGCTGGGCATCGGTTCGGGGCCGGCCTTCGTTGATCCGACCGAGGCGTTGTTCCACGACGAGGAGATCGACGGGCCGATCACCGACCGGTTGCGGATTGTGGTGCTGACGCTGGACGCTGAGCGGGCCGTCGTCGCTTCCCGGGTTGTCGGGTTCGACGACGTCGACGTGGTGGGCGCTGAAGACGTGCCGGCCGAGGATGTGCCCGCCAGGGATGTGCTGCTTATGCCGGAGGGTGGCGCCGCGCGGCCCGGGACCCAACGTGCAGAGCAACAACTGGCTATATTGGCTGTCCGGTTGGAGATGGCGGCGGTTTATTTACGGCTGGTGCGGGGATAACTGGTTCTGAGGTAATGGCTGGTGCAGTTGCTACGTGGAGCGATACGGACATACGCGTGGGGGTCACGGACCGCCATCGCGGAGTTCACTGGCCGCCCAGTTCCCGCGGCGCACCCGGAGGCCGAGCTCTGGCTGGGCGCTAACCCCGGTGATCCGTCCTGGCTGGAAACCCCGGGCGGTGAAATCTCGTTGCTGCAGGCGGTGCTCGACGACCCAGAAGGTCAGCTCGGCGCGGTGGCCCGCGCGCAATTCGGCGACGCGCTGCCGTTCCTGGTCAAGGTGCTGGCTGCCGATGAGCCGCTGTCGCTGCAGGCGCACCCCAGCGCCGCGCAGGCCGCCGAAGGCTACCGGCGCGAGGAGCGGTTGGGTATTCCGCTGAACTCGCCGGTTCGTAACTATCGCGACGCCAGCCACAAGCCCGAGCTGTTGGTGGCGTTGCACCAGTTCGAGGCGCTGGCCGGATTCCGGCCCGCGGCCAAAACCATCGAGCTGTTCACCGCGCTGGCGGTCTCCGACCTGGATCCGTCCATCGACTTGTTGAACGACCAGTCCGACGCCGACGGGCTGCGGGCGTTGTTCACCACCTGGATCACCGCGCCGCAGCCCGACATCGACATCCTGGTGACCGCGGTCCTCGACGGCGCCATCACCTACTTGAGTTCCGGTGCAACGGAATTCGCGGCCGAAGCCAAGACCGTGCTGGAACTGGGGGAGCGGTATCCCGGCGACGCCGGCGTGCTGGCCGCGCTGTTGCTCAACCGGATCACCTTGGGCTCCGGCGAGGGAATCTACCTGGCGGCCGGCAACCTGCACGCTTATCTGCGCGGCGTCGGCCTGGAAGTTATGGCCAACTCCGACAACGTGTTACGAGGTGGTCTGACCCCCAAGCACGTCGACGTTCCTGAACTGCTGCGCGTCCTGAATTTCAACCCGACCACCGAGTCCGAGTTGCGCGCGGACACCCATCCGGACGGGCTGGCGTCGTTCTATGACACGCCCACCCGCGAATTCGCGGCGTCGATGCTCACGCTGGGCGACGGCCAGGTCGGTCACGAAGTCGACGCGCCGTCACGGCACGACGGTCCGCAGATCCTGGTGTGCGTCGAGGGTGTGACGGCTGTGCACGGCAAATCCGAAAAGCTGACCCTGACCCGGGGGGCTGCCGCGTGGGTGGCTGCCGACGATGGACCGATTCGGCTGGTCGCGCAGGAGCCGACGAAGATTTTCCGGGCTACCGTCGGCCTGTGACCAGCTCGCCGCGGGCCTGAGACTCTCCGGTGCGACGCCCGGCGAGCCACAGTCGCATGTTGTGCCTGACGGTGCGACCGACCAGACTCGCTGATGGCACCATGTAGAGGCTGTCCAGCAACGAGAATCTGCGCAGAAACCATTCGGCGAGAACGGGATCGGTCTCGGCAGCGCCGAGAAACTGGTCGAACAGGCTGCCCACCGGGCGGTACCACCGCGGTTGGTGCCCGGTCGCGTGGTGGAAGGCGAAGTCGCCGATCGCGGTCATCATCCACACCGGGTAGGTGGTTTTGGACGTTGCGACGTTCACCTCGCGGGCAATGTTTTCGTCCGACCCATTGGCAAGCGCGCGGCGTAGATGGCCGGCCTGTATCGAAGTCATCGTCATGCCCTGCCCGTAGGTGGGGTCGAAGCTGGCCACCGCATCGCCGAGCGGCAAGATCCCGGCGGGGAACCGTTCCAGCTTGTGGTAGCGGCGCCACCTGCTGGTGGGGTAGCGGTGGAAGGCCGGCTCGCCGACCGGCTCGGCCTGTTGCAAAGCGGTCGAGATGCGTTCGGGCAGAATCATTTTCGCGAGCGCGAGCATCTCCGGAAAGGTGCGCGGCGGTTCGACCTTGCCGACCCCGAAGGTGGTCAGCGTCCAGGTGCCGTCCTCGTAGCCCAGCAGGCCCAGCCCGAGCGGTTGCTGACGGGATGCTCCGGCCACGATCACCCGCTCGCGAACCGCCCCCTCCGGCAACCGGAGTTGGTGAGACGCGTAGCCGATGCCGACCTCGACGGTCTTTTCGGGCGGTCGCTGAAATCCCCACTGCTCCAACCAGACCGGCAGCCGGGTGCCGCGCCCCGCGGCGTCGACGACCAGGTCGGCGGCCACGTGGTCCGGCTCGTCACTGTCGCTGTCGAGGTACACCCCGGTGACCCGCTGCGCGTCGACGTCGAATCGCGGTTGCGCCACCGAGCGATGCTGGACATCGACGTTGGCAATCTTCAAAACACGTTGCCGGATCTGCCATTCCAGCTGGGGACGGCTGGGCACGTACGCAGTGAACTCGTCGCGCAGCGTGTGCCCGGTGCCGAGCACATGCCCGGCGGCGCCGAAATAGATGCAATCCGGACGATTTTCCAGGATGGGCACACCGGCGGCCACCATGTCGTCGAGCAGACCGGGGAACAACCCGTCGAACTCCATCGCGCCGCGGGCCATCAGCAGATGGACGTGGCGGCCCTGCGGGACGGCGGTGCGATTGCTCGGCGTGCTCGGAAGGTCGTCGCGTTCATAGACCGTCACCTGGTCGTAGAAGTCGGACAGCACTCGCGCCGCACACAGCCCGGCAAGGCTGGCGCCGATCACGACCGCGTGGTTCCTGCTATTTCCCCCACCCATCTGGCCACCGTACTAGGTACTGTCCGGCTAATGGCTGATCGCTGGCGCACCAAATCGATCGAGCAGTCGATCGCCGACACCGATGATCCGGACACTCAGCTCCGCAAGGACCTGAGCTGGTGGCACCTCTGCGTGTTCGGGGTCTCGGTGGTCATCGGCGCGGGCATCTTCACCGTCACCGCGTCTACCGCGGGTGACATCACCGGGCCGGCGATCTGGATCTCGTTCCTGATCGCCGCCGTCACCTGCGGTCTCGCGGCGCTGTGTTACGCCGAATTCGCGTCGATGCTGCCGGTGGCGGGAAGCGCCTACACGTTCTCCTACGCCACCTTCGGCGAGTTCATCGCCTGGACCATCGGCTGGAACCTGGTTTTGGAACTGGCGATCGGCGGGGCCGTGGTCGCAAAAGGGTGGTCGAGCTACCTGGGCACCGTTTTCAGGTTCGCCAGCAGCACAGTGCATTTCGGCTCTTTGACGCTGGATTGGGGCGCGGTGCTGATCGTGGTGCTGGTGGCCGCCCTGCTGGCCTCGGGCACCAAGCTGTCGTCGCAGTTCTCCATGGTGGTCACCGCCGTCAAGGTCGCGGTGGTTCTACTGGTTATCGGTGTCGGCGCGTTTTACGTCAAAGCCGCCAACTTCACGCCGTTCATCCCGCCGCCGCAGGGCGGCGACGGCGGCACCGGGGTCGACCAGTCGCTGCTCTCGCTGCTCACCGGCGCGCACAGCAGCCACTACGGCTGGTACGGGGTGCTCGCGGGTGCGTCGATCGTGTTCTTCGCGTTCATCGGCTTCGACATCGTGGCTACGATGGCCGAGGAGACCAAGAACCCGCAGCGAGATGTCCCGCGGGGAATTCTGGCCACGCTGGCCATCGTCACCGTCCTCTATGTGGGGGTGTCGGTGGTGCTGTCCGGGATGGTCCCGTACACCGTCCTGAAGAGCACCCCGACCGGCCACGCCAACCTGGCGACCGCGTTCACGGCCAATGGCGTGCACTGGGCTTCCGGCATCATCTCGATCGGCGCGCTGGCCGGGCTGACGACCGTGGTGATGGTGCTCCTGCTCGGCGGCTGCCGGGTGCTATTCGCGATGGCGCGCGACGGGCTGCTGCCGCGGCAGCTGGCCAAGACCGGCTCCCGCGGTACTCCGGTGCGGATCACCACGGTCGTTGCGCTGCTGGTCGCGCTGACGGCCTCGGCGTTTCCGACGGACAAGCTGGAAGAAATGGTCAACGTCGGCACCCTGTTTGCATTCCTCGTCGTGTCCGCGGGCGTCGTCATCCTGCGTCGCACCCGACCCGAGCTGCCGCGTGGATTCCGCGCGCCGCTGGTGCCGGCGCTGCCGATCGCCTCGGTGGGTGCCTGCGTGTGGCTGATGGTCAACCTCACCGTGGTCACCTGGATCCGGTTCGGCGTGTGGATGGCCGCCGGAGTCGTCATCTACCTGGCCTACGGCCGCCGGCATTCGGTGCTAGCCAGTCGCAAAGCCGATGTCAAAGGTGCTGTGCAACTGGGTATTAATTCCGTTTGAAACCGACGGCCGCTACGAGCGCTGCACTGACGGACCACCGGGTGATCCAGCAGTACGGCGGCGACGTCACGCAGGTCAACGTGCTGGCGCGGCCGCGTAAGAAGGTGCTGGCCCACTACGGCGCGGCCGTGACGGCTGCCTAACCGCCGTCCGGCCTGCGAATACATCGACGACACCGCCCGGACCTGCCGGGCGGATGTGCGCCGCTGTAGACCATAGAACCCCCTACGCCCACCCTCTTTACAAAACATGCCTCTGTGTCTAGACAAGGGACGCCAAAAGCATTAATGTCCATTCCGAAGGTGTTATGGCTCACTAGGAGGCAGGCGATATGACCGCCGGATCAACCGAAGACACGACGATGTGGCAGGACCGGAAGCGCGGCCTGTGGCTGATGGGACTGATCGTCCCGACGCTGCTGTTGGTCGTGCTGCCGATCGTCTGGGCGATGAACCAGCTCGGCTGGCAGACCGCGTCTCAGGTGTGGTTCTGGATCGGACCGATCCTGCTGTACGTCGTCCTGCCCGCGCTGGATCTGCGGTTCGGCGCTGACGGCCAGAATCCGCCCGACGAGGCGATGAAGTGGCTGGAGAACGACAAGTACTACCGCTACTGCACCTACGCCTTCATTCCGTTCCAATACCTCAGCGTGGTTCTGGGCGCGTACCTGTTCACCGCGTCGAACCTGAGCTGGCTGGGCTTCGAGGGGTCGCTCAGCTGGCCGGCCAAGATCGGCCTGGCGCTCTCGGTGGGCACCCTGGGCGGCGTGGGCATCAACACCGCGCACGAGATGGGGCACAAGAAGGAGTCGCTGGAGCGCTGGCTGTCCAAGATCACCCTGGCGCAGACCGGCTACGGCCACTTCTACATCGAGCACAACCGCGGTCACCACGTCCGGGTTGCCACACCGGAGGACCCCGCGTCGGCGCGCTTCGGTGAGACGTTCTGGGAGTTTTTGCCCCGCAGCGTCTTTGGCAGCCTCCGTTCGGGGTTGCGGCTGGAGGCCCAGCGGATCGGCCGGCAGGGCTCCAACCCGTGGAATCCAAAGACCTACCTGTCCAACGATGTCATCAACGCCTGGCTGATGACCGTGGTGCTGTGGGGCGCGCTGCTCGCAGTGTTCGGCCCGGCGCTGATCCCGTTCTTGATCATCCAGGCGGTCTTCGGGTTCAGCCTGCTCGAGTCGGTCAACTACCTCGAGCACTACGGCCTGCTCCGGAGCAAGAACGAGAACGGGCGCTACGAGCGCTGCACGCCCGAGCACAGCTGGAACTCCGACCACATCGTCACCAACCTGTTCCTCTACCACCTGCAGCGGCACAGTGACCACCACGCCAACCCGACCCGGCGCTACCAGACCCTGCGCAGCATGGACGGTTCGCCGAACCTGCCCAGTGGCTACGCAGCGCTGATCGGGCTGACCTACTTCCCGCCGCTGTGGCGGAAGCTGATGGACCACCGGGTGATCGAGCACTACGACGGCGACATCAGCCGGGTCAACGTGCAACCGCGGCTGCGCAAGAAGGTGCTGGCCCGGTACGGAGCCGCGGCCTGACGGTCGCCGGGAACCTTGCCGGCGGAACTCGAACAATCAACGGAGGTAACGACATGAGCGACTACAAACTCTTCGTCTGCGTGCAGTGTGGCTTCGAGTACGACGAAGCCAAGGGCTGGCCGGAAGACGGCATCGCGCCCGGCACCCGCTGGGACGACATCCCCGAAGACTGGAGCTGCCCGGACTGCGGCGCCGCGAAGTCCGACTTCGAGATGGTCGAAGTCGCCCGCTCGTGACGAGCGCCAGCATGAGGACCTCGACCGCCGCGATGCGCAGTCGCGGTGGTCGAACCGTTGCACCGGCGGCGATAAGTAGGAGCGGTGCAGGAGCGGTTAGGGTCGCGCCTATGCGAAGGGTGCCCTACGCCGAAGCGTCGCGGGCCCTTCTGCGGGACTCGGTGCTCGACGCAATGCGCGAGTTGCTGGGCACTCGCGACTGGTCGTCGATCACGCTGGCCGACGTGGCTCGCGCCGCGGGTATCAGCCGCCAGACCATCTACAACGAATTCGGGTCGCGGCAAGGCCTGGCCCAGGGCTATGCGCTGCGGCTGGCCGACCGGCTGGTGGACGCCGTCGAAGACGCCATCTACGCCAATGTCGGCGACGTCTACGCCGCCTTCCTGCAGGGCTTCCGGGCGTTCTTCGCCGACTCGGCGGCCGATCCGCTGGTGATATCGCTGCTGACCGGGGCGGCCAAACCCGACCTGCTGCAGATCATCACCACCGACAGCGGGCCGATCATCTCGCACTGCTCGGCCCGGTTGACGTCGTCGTTCGTGCACAGCTGGATGCGTGCCAGCCAAGAGGACTCCGGAATGATCGCGCGTGCCATCGTGCGGCTGGCGATGAGTTACGTGTCGATGCCGCCGGAGGCCGACCACGACGTGGCCGCTGACCTGGCGCGACTCATGACTCCTGCGGCGGAGCGCTACGGTGAGCTACGGACTGATGTGGGCCAATGGGCTGCTGGCGGTCCCACCGGCGAGGGCGCGGAAGCCAAAGAATAGGCTTGTCTTTCACGACTGACCTCAGATCGCGGCCGAGAACACGTCGCGACTAATATGTAACCAAGCTAATTAGTTGACCCCGGAGGAATGAGTAGTACATGACGACGACCGAACAGCAGTTGACCGCCGATGTGGTGAACGGGCTCGACTTCAAGGTGGCGGACCTTTCGCTGGCCGACTACGGCCGCCGCGACATCGAACTCTCCGAGCAGGAGATGCCCGGTCTGATGTCGCTGCGCCGTGAATACCACGACGTCCAGCCGCTCAAGGGCGCCCGCGTCTCGGGTTCGCTGCACATGACCGTGCAGACCGCAGTGCTGATCGAGACGCTGGTCTCGCTGGGTGCCGAGGTTCGTTGGGCGTCGTGCAACATCTTCTCCACCCAGGACCACGCCGCCGCCGCGGTGGTCGTCGGCCCGCACGGAACACCGGAAAAGCCGCAGGGCGTACCGGTGTTCGCGTGGAAGGGTGAAACGCTCGAAGAGTACTGGTGGGCCGCTGAGCAAATCCTGACGTGGCCAGACGAGCCGGCCAACCTGATCCTGGACGACGGTGGCGACGCCACCATGCTGGTGCTGCGCGGCGCGCAGTACGAGAAGGCGGGCGTGGTGCCGCCCGACGACGAGGACGACTCCGCCGAGCACCGGGTGTTCTTGAACCTGCTGCGCAAGCGCTTCGAGACCGACAAAGACAAGTGGACCAAGATCGCTGCGTCGATCAAGGGCGTCTCGGAGGAGACCACCACCGGCGTGCTTCGGCTCTACCAGTTCGCCGCCGCGGGTGACCTGGCGTTCCCGGCGATCAACGTCAACGACTCGGTGACTAAGTCCAAATTCGACAACAAATACGGCTGCCGGCACTCGCTGATCGACGGCATCAACCGCGGCACCGACGTGCTGATCGGTGGCAAGAAGGTGCTGATCTGCGGCTACGGCGACGTTGGCAAGGGCTCGGTGGACTCGCTGGCCGGCCAGGGTGCACGGGTGACCGTCACCGAGATCGACCCGATCAACGCCCTGCAGGCGCTGATGGAGGGCCACGACGTCAAGCGGGTGGAAGACGTGATCGGTGAGGCCGACATCGTCATCACCACCACCGGCAACAAGGACATCATCACCCTCGAGCACATCAAGGCGATGAAGGACAAGGCGATCCTGGGCAACATCGGCCACTTCGACAACGAGATCCAGGTCTCGCGCCTCGAGAAGTCCGGTGCCACCAAGACCAACATCCGCCCGCAGGTCGACCTGTGGACCTTCGGAGACACCGGCAAGTCGATCATTCTGCTGTCCGAGGGCCGGCTGCTGAACCTGGGCAACGCGACGGGCCACCCGTCGTTCGTGATGAGCAACAGCTTCTCTAACCAGGTGATCGCGCAGATCGAGCTGTGGACCAAGAACGACGAGTACGACAACGAGGTCTACCGGCTGCCCAAGCACCTTGACGAGAAGGTGGCCCGGATCCACGTCGAAGCCCTCGGCGGCGAGCTGACCAAGCTCACCAAAGAGCAGGCCGAGTACATCGGCGTCGAAGTGGACGGTCCGTACAAGCCGGATCACTACCGCTACTGAGTTAACGCCTCGGTCGCCGAGCGCCCGGCTAGGCGGGCGTTCAGTGTCGAGTGCCCGGCCAGCTGGGCATTCGGCGCGCGGTTAAGCTCGCGCCGTGCTGATTGCTATCGAGGGCGTCGACGGCGCGGGAAAGCGGACGCTCACCGACGGTCTGCGGGCGTCCCTGGAGGCCGCCGGGAAATCCGTGGCGACGCTGGCGTTTCCGCGTTACGGGCAGTCGGTGACCGCCGATGTGGCCGCGGAGGCGCTGCACGGGGGACACGGCGACCTCGCATCCTCGGTCTACGCGATGGCGATCCTGTTCGCTCTGGATCGCGCCGGCGGCGCCGACCACATCCGCGACCTGTGCCGCGATCACGACGTGGTGATCCTGGATCGCTACGTGGCCTCCAACGCCGCCTACAGCGCCGCACGTTTACACCAACCGGCCGACGGCGAGGCGGTCGGTTGGGTCCGCGACATGGAATACGGTCGCTTGCGGCTGCCGGCGCCGGACTGGCAGGTGTTGTTGGGGGTGTCCGCGGAACTCGCCGATCAGCGGGCCCGTCACCGCGCCGGGGTCGATGCCGGTCGGGAGCGTGACGCCTACGAACGTGACGCCGGGCTGCAGCAGCGCACCGGCGCGGTGTACGCCGGGCTCGCCGCGGCGAACTGGGCAGGACGCTGGCTGGTGGTCGACGAGAGGGTCGATCCAGGCGGCTTGGCTGCCCAGTTAATGGCGTAGATGACGTCGGCTTCGGGGCGGCTTTGATAACAGGTGCACGAAACACGCGCGTTCTATCCTGGTTTTGTCGCGTTCTGGTGACACCATGGACTCCATGAGGCAAAGGATTCTCGTGGTTGACGACGACGCGTCGCTGGCCGAGATGCTGACCATTGTGCTGCGGGGAGAAGGGTTCGACACCGCCTCCATCGGTGACGGCACCCAGGCGCTGACCGCCGTGCGCGAACTGCGGCCCGACCTGGTGCTGCTGGACCTGATGCTGCCGGGCATGAACGGCATCGACGTATGCCGGGTCTTGCGCGCCGACTCCGGGGTCCCGATCGTGATGCTCACGGCCAAGACCGACACCGTCGACGTGGTGCTCGGCCTGGAGTCGGGCGCCGACGACTACATCATGAAGCCGTTCAAGCCCAAGGAGCTGGTCGCCCGGGTGCGGGCGCGGTTGCGCCGCAACGAGGACGAGCCGGCCGAGATGCTCTCAATCGCCGACGTGGACATCGACGTGCCCGCGCACAAGGTGACCCGCAACGGCGAGCAGATCTCTCTGACGCCGCTGGAGTTCGACCTGCTCGTGGCGTTGGCGCGGAAACCGCGTCAGGTGTTTACTCGTGATGTGCTGCTCGAACAGGTGTGGGGATACCGTCACCCCGCGGACACCCGTTTGGTGAACGTGCACGTCCAGCGTCTGCGGGCCAAGGTCGAGAAAGACCCCGAGAACCCGACCGTTGTACTGACCGTTCGAGGAGTGGGTTACAAGGCCGGACCTCCGTGATTCGTGCCGGCGTCGAGGCAGAGCGCGGCGATGCTGAGGAGCTACACATCATCACGGTCTGCAACACGCTGGAGCGGCGTCTTTGATTTGGGGATCGAGGCCACGTTTTCGTGGTCGTTCTGGCCGGTCCGGCCCTGTCATGCGGGGCATGGGCACGCTGAGCCGGGCCTTCGGCATGGCCTGGCGGCGCTCGCTGCAACTTCGTGTTCTTGCTCTGACGCTCGGAATGTCGCTGACCGTGATCCTGGCGCTGGGCTTCGTGCTGACCAGCCAGGTCACCAATCGCGTGCTCGACGTCAAGCTGCGCGCCGCCACTGAGCAGATCGAGCGCGCCCGCAGCACGGTCAGCGGGATCGTCAACGGCGAAGAGGCGCGCTCACTGGACAGCAGCCTGCAGTTGGCCCGCAACACGTTGACCTCGAAGACCGACCCCACCTCCGGCGCTGGGCTGGCCGGCGCGTTCGACGCCGTGCTGATGGTGCCTGGCCAGGGCCCGAGGCCGGCCGCCTCGGCGGGGCCGGTCGACCAGTTGCCGGATTCGCTGCGCGATTTCGTAAAGGCCGGGCAGGTGGCCTACCAGTACGCGACCGTGCACACCGAAGGCTTCTCCGGGCCCGCGCTGATAATCGGCACGCCGACGACATCACGGGTGAACAACCTCGAGCTGTATCTGGTCTTCCCGCTTGGCAATGAGCAGAGCACGATCGCACTTGTCCGGGGCACCATGGCCACCGGCGGGCTGGTCCTGATGGTGCTGCTGGCTGGGATCGCGTGGATGGTCACCCGGCAGGTGGTGGTTCCGGTTCGGGCGGCCGCGCGGACCGCCGAGCGATTCGCCGACGGTCATCTGTCCGAGCGCATTCCGATCCGCGGTGAGGACGACATGGCCCGGCTGGCGGTGTCGTTCAACGACATGGCCGAGAGCCTGTCGCGCCAGATCGCCCAACTGGAGGAGTTCGGCAATCTGCAGCGCCGGTTCACCTCCGACGTCAGCCATGAGCTGCGCACCCCGCTGACCACGGTGCGGATGGCCGCCGACCTGATCTACGACCACAGCGAAGACCTCGACCCGGCGCTGCAGCGCTCGACCGAGCTGATGGTCAACGAACTGGACCGGTTCGAGTCGCTGCTGAGCGACCTGCTGGAAATCTCCCGTCACGACGCGGGTGTCGCCGAATTGTCGGTCGAGGCCGTCGATTTGCGAACCACCGTCAACAGCGCGCTGGGCAGCGTCGGGCACCTGGCCGAAGACGCCGGGGTGCGGATGATGGTCGACATGCCCGAAGAGGACGTGATCGCCGAGGTCGATCCGCGCCGGGTCGAGCGGATTCTGCGCAACCTGATTGCGAATGCGATCGACCATGCCGAGCACAAACCGGTCC
The DNA here is from genome assembly GCF_965277065.1 of Mycobacterium sp. Taxonomy (GTDB): domain Bacteria; phylum Actinomycetota; class Actinomycetes; order Mycobacteriales; family Mycobacteriaceae; genus Mycobacterium. The sequence goes on along the minus strand of NZ_CBDIBT010000019.1, from coordinate 531,087 downwards.
GGATCCGGATGGGCTACGACGAAGACACCGTGGCGGTCACGGTCCGCGACTACGGCGTCGGGCTGCGGCCGGGCGAGGAGAAGCTGGTGTTCAGCCGGTTCTGGCGCTCCGACCCGTCCCGGGTGCGGCGCTCCGGCGGGACCGGCCTGGGGTTGGCGATCAGCGTCGAGGACGCGCGGCTGCATCAGGGCCGGCTGGAGGCCTGGGGTGAGCCCGGCAACGGCGCCTGCTTCCGGATGACCCTTCCGCTGGTACGTGGACACAAAGTCACCACCAGCCCGTTGCCGATGAAACCCGTTGCTCCGGAACGCAAAGAGCGTCAGGGACGTCAGCGTGAGCACGCCGAGAGGGGCGTGTGATGCGGCGCTGGCTCGATCGCCCGGTTCTCCCCCGCAAGCGGGAGGTGCCCCCACCCCGGGCCCTTGGGGCCCGCATCGTCGCGGGGCGGCTGACCGCGCAGGTCTGCACGCTGGCCCTGGTGCTGACCGGCTGCGCAGGTGTGCCGAACGGGTCAGCGCCGCAGGCCATCGGCACCGTCGAGCGGCCGGCGCCGGCGAACCTGCCCAAGCCGACGCCCGGCATGGATCCTGACGTCCTGCTGCGCGAATTCCTCAAGGCCACAGCGGATCCGGCCAACCGGCACCTGGCCGCGCGGCAATTCCTCACCCAGTCGGCGTCCAACGCGTGGGACGACGCCGGTAGCGCGCTGCTGATCGACCACGTGGTGTTCGTCGAAACCCACAGCGCCGAAAGGGTTTCGGTGTCGATGCGGGCCGAGACCCTCGGGTCGCTGTCGGACATGGGCGTCTTCGAGACCGCCGAGGGGCAACTGCCCGACTCGGGTCCGATCGAACTGGTCAAGACGCCCGGCGGCTGGCGCATCGACAAGCTGCCCGACGGGGTCTTCCTGGACTGGCAGCAATTCCAGGCCACCTACAAACGCAACACGCTGTACTTCTCCGACCCGACCGGCAAGACGATGGTCCCGGATCCGCGCTACGTCGCGGTGTCCGACCGCGATCAGCTGGCTACCGAGCTGGTGTCCAAGTTGATCGCCGGCCCGCGTCCGGAGATGGCAAAAAGCGTGCACAACATGCTCACCCCGCCGGTGCGCCTGCGTGGCCCGGTGACGCGCGCGGACGGCGGTAAGACCGGCGTCGGCCGCGGCTACGGCGGCGCTCGTATCGATTTGGAGCTGCTGACCGTCGCCGATCCGCGCAGCAAGCAACTGGTTGCCGCGCAGATCATTTGGACGCTGGCGCGTGCCGACCTCAAGGGGCCGTACGTGATCAAGGCCGACGGCGCCTCGCTGGACGAACGTTTCGCCGACGGTTGGAACACCACCGACGTCGCGGCCACCGACCCGGGGGTGGCCGAGGGTGCCGCAGCCGGTGTCCACGCGCTGATCGGCGGGCAAGTGGTGGCTCTGGACGGTCAGCGCTCCGACCCCGTGCCCGGTGCCTTCGGGCGGACCACCGATCAGACTTCGGCGGCGCTGTCCCGCAACGGCCACCAGGTGGCTTCGATCGTCACGCTGCGACCCGGCGCGCCGGACATGGCGTCGTCGCTGTGGATCGGCGACCTCGGTGGCGAGGCGGCCGAAGCCGCTGACGGGCATACCCTTTCGCGGCCGACCTGGTCGCTCGACGATGCGGTCTGGGTGGTGGCCGACGGCAGCACCGTGCTGCGCGCCATCCAAGAGACCGCCTCGGGCCAGCCGGCGCGTCTTCCGGTCGACTCGGCCGGGGTGTCCAGCCGGTTTCCCGGCGTGATCGCCGATCTGCAACTGTCCCGCGACGGCACCCGTGCGGCGATGATCATCAACGGGCAGGTGGTCTGCTCCAGCGTCGAGCAGACCCAGGCCGGTCAGTTCGCCTTGACCTATCCGCGTCGGCTGGGCTTCGGTCTGGGCTCCTCGGTGGTGTCGTTGTCGTGGCGCACCGACGAAGACATCGCGGTGAGCCGCAACGACGCCGAGCACCCGGTGTCCTACGTCAACATCGACGGCGTCAATTCCGATGCGCCGAGCGCCAATCTGCAGCAGCCGGTCGGCGTGATCGCGGCCAACCCGTCGACGGTGTACGTCGCCGACCCTCGCGGGGTGATGCAGCTGTCGATCTCCGGCGCCGAAGGCGTACAGGGGTGGCTGGATGTGCCGCCGTTCATGGCCGGTGGCGCGATGCCGGTGATGCCTGGCTGATCTCGCCGGCTGTCAGTCCCGCCCGGCACACTTGGGCGCGTGCTGGATCTGGTTCTGCCGCTGGAATGCGGCGGCTGCGGAGCCCCGTCGACGCGTTGGTGCGCGGCCTGCGCTCTCGAGTGGGCGCTCAATCCGGGCGCGCCGCTTGTCGTCACCCCGCGGATCGACCCACAGGTGCCGGTGTTCGCGCTGGGCCGCTACGCCGGTGCCCGGCGGCGTGCGATCGTCGCGATGAAAGACCGCGGCCGCACGGATCTGCGGGCGCCGCTGTCCCGATCGCTGGCCCTCGGCATTTACCGCCTGCTGCAGTGGGGGCTGCTCGACGTGCCGTTGACCATCGTCGCGGCGCCGACCCGCGGCTGGTCGGCCCGCCAGCGCGGGGGAGACCCGGTCACCCGGATCGCCACGCTGGCGACCGCGGACCATCCCGGCATCACCGTGGTCCGCGCGCTGCGGATGAAGGCGTGGGCGCGCGACTCGGCCGGGCTCGACAGCGCCGCGCGGGAACGCAACGTCGCGGGCCGAGTGTCGTTGACGCGCCGGAATTTGCCGCCCGGTGGCGAGCTGTTGCTGGTCGACGACATCGTCACGACCGGGGCAACGGCCCGCGAGTCGGTCCAGGTGTTGCAGGCGGCCGGGGCCCGGGTGACGGCTGTGCTGGCGCTGGCTGCGGCGTGAGCGTTTGTGAAGAACTCGCAACAGGTCGCGCCAAATGCTGGCACTGCCGCCGGTCGACGGTCTACCGTCGGGAACAAGCACCACGTCGCCTCCACGCAGCGCATCTGATCGCAGCTCGAGGCACCACCGTCGACGGTAGGGGGTGAATTTTCGACACCTTGCATCGGCGGGCGGACACTGACTTCTGACGACCCCGTCGGCGCGAGCATCTGATAGCCAGCGCGCAACGCTTTGCGCGACGCGAGAGAAGGCGAGTTGTCAAGTATGTCAAGACAAACAGTGGATTCCGGCCAGCTGCTTGCTGAGCGCCCAGCCGACATCGACGAACACGAACCGACGGCAACAGCTGAGGTGGTCGTCAAAGGTCGCAACGTCGAAATTCCCGACCACTTTCGCATCTACGTTTCGCAGAAACTCGCCCGCCTGGAGCGACTCGACCGATCTGTCTACCTGTTCGATGTCGAGCTCGACCACGAACGTAACCGGCGCCAGCGCAAGTCCTGCCAGCACGTCGAGATCACCGCTCGCGGTCGCGGGCCGGTCGTCCGCGGCGAGGCCTGTGCCGACAGTTTTTATGCCGCGCTGGAGGCCGCCATCGCGAAGCTGGAGGGCCGGCTGCGGCGCGTGAAGGATCGCCGCAAAGTCCACTACGGCGACAAGACCCCGGTTTCGCTGGCCGCCGCCACCGCGGTGCTGCCCGAGCCCGAGCCGGCCTTCGACGACATCGAGACGCCGCACTTCGGCGATCCGGTCGGCACCAACGGCCATCACCAGCCCGGCCGGGTGGTGCGCACCAAGGAACACCCGGCCAAGCCAATGTCGGTCGACGACGCGCTCTACGAGATGGAGCTCGTCGGCCACGACTTTTTCCTGTTCTACGACAGCCAGACCGAACGCCCGTCGGTCGTCTACCGGCGGCACGCCTACGACTACGGACTGATTCGGCTGGCCTGACGCCCTGACGTAAACGGGGCAAGCTTGCTCGTCACCTAGGATGGGGGACGCCGAAGACGTCTGATCCGAAGAGGACCTAGGGGATTTAAGTGGTGCTGGATAAGTTGTTGCGCCTTGGCGAAGGTCGCATGGTCAAGCGCCTCAAGCGGGTAGCCGAGTACGTCAACAGCTTGTCCGACGACATCGAGAAGCTCACCGACGCCGAACTACAGGCCAAGACCGCGGAATTCAGGAAGCGGCACGCCGACGGCGAAAGCCTCGACGACCTGCTGCCCGAAGCGTTCGCGGTGGCCCGTGAGGCAGCGTGGCGGGTGCTCGACCAGCGGCACTTCGACGTGCAGGTGATGGGCGGAGCGGCCCTGCACTTCGGCAACGTCGCCGAGATGAAGACCGGTGAAGGTAAAACCCTGACCTCGGTGCTGCCGGCCTACCTCAACGGCATCGGCGGCAAGGGCGTGCACATCGTCACCGTCAACGACTACCTGGCCAAACGCGACAGCGAGTGGATGGGCCGGGTGCACCGCTTCCTGGGCCTGGACGTCGGCGTGATCCTGTCGCAGATGACCCCCGACGAGCGTCGCGTGGCCTACGCCGCCGACATCACCTACGGCACCAACAACGAATTCGGCTTCGACTACCTGCGCGACAACATGGCCCACACGTTGGAGGACTGCGTACAGCGCGGCCACAACCTGGCCATCGTCGACGAGGTCGACTCGATTCTGATCGACGAGGCCCGTACCCCGCTGATCATCTCCGGGCCCGCCGACGGCGCGTCGAATTGGTATGGCGAGTTCGCCCGGCTGGCTCCGCTGATGGAGAAGGACACGCATTACGAGGTCGACATCCGCAAGCGCACCGTCGGTGTGCACGAGCTCGGCGTGGAGTTCATCGAGGACCAGCTCGGCATCGACAACCTCTATGAGGCCGCCAATTCGCCGCTGGTCAATTACCTCAACAATGCGCTGAAGGCCAAGGAGCTGTTCGCCCGCGACAAGGACTACATCGTGAAAGACGGCGAGGTGATCATCGTCGACGAGTTCACCGGTCGCACGCTGGTCGGACGCCGCTACAACGAGGGCATGCACCAGGCCATCGAGGCCAAGGAGCGGGTCGAGATCAAGGCCGAGAACCAGACGCTGGCCACCATCACGCTGCAGAACTACTTCCGGCTCTACGACACGCTCGCCGGCATGACCGGTACCGCCCAGACCGAGGCCGCCGAGCTGCACGAGATCTACAAGCTCGGCGTGGTCAGCATCCCCACCAACCGGGAAATGGTCCGCACCGACCAGTCCGACCTGATCTACAAGACCGAGGAAGCCAAGTACATCGCCGTCGTCGACGACGTCGGCGAGCGGTACGAAAAGGGCCAGCCGGTGCTGATCGGTACCACCAGCGTGGAGCGCTCGGAATACCTGTCGCGGCAATTCCAGAAGCGGCGCATCCCGCACAACGTGCTCAACGCCAAGTACCACGAGCAGGAGGCCGGCATCGTCGCCGAGGCCGGTCGCCGCGGCGCCATCACGGTGGCCACCAACATGGCCGGCCGTGGTACCGACATCGTGCTGGGCGGCAACGTCGACTTCCTCACCGACCTGCGGCTGCGAGCCCGCGGTCTGGATCCCGTCGAGACCGCCGACGAGTACGAGTCGGCCTGGCACCAAGAACTGCCGATCGTCAAGGACGAAGCCGCCGCGGAGGCCAAAGAAGTCATCGAAGCCGGCGGGCTCTATGTGCTGGGCACCGAGCGGCACGAGTCACGCCGCATCGACAACCAGCTGCGTGGCCGTTCGGGCCGCCAAGGTGACCCCGGCGAGTCGCGCTTCTACCTGTCGCTGGGTGACGAGTTGATGCGCCGTTTCAACGGGGCCGCGCTGGAGTCGCTGCTGACCCGGCTGAACCTGCCCGACGATGTGCCGATCGAGGCCAAGATGGTGACCCGGGCGATCAAGAGCGCCCAGACCCAGGTCGAGCAGCAGAACTTCGAGGTCAGAAAGAACGTCCTCAAGTACGACGAGGTGATGAACCTGCAGCGCAAGGTCATCTACGCCGAGCGTCGCCGCATCCTGGAGGGCGAGAACCTGCAGCAGCAGGCGCACGAGATGCTCGTCGCGGTGATTACTGCCTACGTCGATGGCGCCACTGCCGCGGGCTACGCCGAGGACTGGGATCTGGAGAAGCTCTGGGACGCCCTCAAGACGCTGTATCCGGTTGGCATCGACCACCACTCGCTGATCGACTCCGACGCGGTCGGTGAGCCGGGTGAGCTGACCCGCGAGGAACTGCTCGATGCGCTGGTCTCCGACGCCGAACGGGCGTACGCCAAGCGGGAAGCCGAACTCGAAGAGTTGGCCGGCGAGGGCGCGATGCGTCAACTGGAACGCAATGTGTTGCTCAACGTCATCGACCGCAAGTGGCGCGAGCACCTCTATGAGATGGACTACCTCAAAGAGGGCATCGGCCTGCGCGCGATGGCTCAGCGCGATCCGCTGGTCGAATACCAGCGAGAGGGCTTCGACATGTTCGCCGGAATGCTGGACGGCCTCAAAGAAGAGTCTGTCGGTTTCTTGTTCAACGTCTCTGTGGAGGCGGTTCCGCCGCAGCAGGTCGCTCCGGTCTTGGGTATGGAGCAGGAGCCCGAGGGCCTGGCCGAGTTCGCGGCCGCCGCGGCGGGTGCTCAGAACCAGGGCGGCGGCGCGCGCGAGCCCGCGCCTGCGTTGCGCGCCAAGGGAATTGACAACGAAGCGCCCCAGTTGACCTACACCGGCCCCGCCGAAGACGGCTCGGCACAGGTGCAGGGCAACGGCGACACGTCGCGGGGGGGTGGCGGTTCGCGCCGCGAGCGCCGGGAGGCCGCCCGGCGGCAAGGCAGGCACGCCAAGGCCAAGCGCCGTTGACGCCACCTAGCCGATGTGCAGCGCGACCACCTGCCAACGCCCACCCAACTGCTCGATGCGGCAGGCGATGGCGTGCATGCGCTGCCCACGGCTGTAGCTGCCGAACACCTCGGCCGCGGCGTTCGGCGCATTGACCGCTTGAAGTCGTACCCGGCGTAACACCGCGACCCCGTTATGGCCGCCGGTCAGGCGATTAGCCGACAGCACCGAGTCGACGAGTCCCGCTGCCAGCAGTCCGTTCAGCTGAGCGATCGGGCGGCGACGGTCGATGACTTCCAGCACCCGTCGCATCGCGGCGTCGGCGAAGGTTGCCGCCTGCCGCATCGGCAACGACAGTGGCGGCGCCGGATGCCGTTGTGGCACATGCGTATTGCGCTTTCGCAAGGTAGTCGGCGTGGGTGGCCGGCACTGCCGGACATCGCGGGCCGGCGGCTCGCAGTCGACGACGGGGGTGACCGCGAACGCGGCCCCTTCAACAGAGGTTGCCTCCGGTGAGCTCGAGCTGGTCGACACTGCACACTCCCGCGATTTCAAAGGGCCACTGACGCTGGCCTGCTGGAGAGGGCAGACAGTGTGACGATGATCGCACAACCGCCGGTTTTGCGTGTTCGCCAGATGCCGGTGCGTACGGCCGATCCGAACGTGCGGCATATTGGTCGGTGAATCATCTGCATGGGACGTGAAGGGGAGTGTCGACGTGACGCGGTTGTCCGCTTCGGACGCCTCCTTCTACCAGCTGGAGAACTCGGCGACGCCGCTGTACGTCGGCACGCTGTCGATCCTGCGCCCGCCCCGCGCCGGGTTGAGCTACGAGACACTGCTGGCCACCGTCGAGCGGCAGCTGCCGAAGGTGCCGCGGTACCGGCAGAAGGTCCGCGAGATCTCGATGCGGCTGGCCCGGCCAGTGTGGATCGACGACGACGATTTCGACATCACCTATCACGTCCGCCGTTCGGCGCTTCCGTCGCCGGGTAGCGACGAACAGCTGCACGAGTTGATCGGCCGGCTGGCCGCCCGGCCGCTGGACAGGACGCGACCGCTCTGGGAGATGTATCTGGTGGAAGGGCTGGCCAAGAACCGGCTGGCGCTCTACGCCAAGTCGCATCAGGCGCTGATCAACGGTATGGGTGCGATGGAGATCAGCCATGTCATCGCCGATCGCAACCGCCGTCCGCCGCCGTTCGTCGAGGACATCTGGGTGCCGGGCCGCGAACCGGGCCGGGGGCGGCTGTTGCTCGGCGCGATAGGTGACTGGGCGACCCGACCGCAGGCGCAGTTGAAGGCCGTCCACAGCGGGGTCGTGGATCTCCTGACCAACTCTGGCCAGTTGGCCGACACCGGCCGCCGGATGTTCGACGTCGCCCGGACGCTGGCGCGCGGCTCGGCGCCGCGCAGCCCGTTGAACGCCACCGTGTCGCGCAATCGGCGCTACACGGTGGCATGTGGACGACTCGACGTGTACCGGACCATCCGTTCCCGGTACAACTGCGACGTCAACGATGTGGTGCTGGCGGTGATCACCGGCGCGCTGCGTAGCTGGCTGTCTTCTCGCGGCGAGCCACCCGCGCCGACTGCGACGGTCCGGGCGATGGCACCGCTGCCGGTCTATGAAGCGTTGGACTCGTCGAGCCGCGGCCAGGCGATCAGCCAGGTCGCGCCGTTTCTGGTCGAACTACCGGTCGGCGAGGGCAACACCGTGGTGCGGCTGTCGCAGATCGCCCACGCCACCGAAAGCAATCCGACCGCGGCCAGCCTGGTCGATGCCCGCACCATCGCGACGCTTTCCGGCTTTGCGCCGCCGACCTTGCACGCCATGGGTATTCGAGTTGCCACGGGCTTGTCGTCGCGACAGTTCAACTTGTTGATCACCAATGCGCCGGGCGCTCAGGCGCAGATGTACGTCGCGGGCGCCAAGCTGCTCGAGACCTATGCGGTGCCACCGCTGCTGAACAATCAGGTGCTCGCCATCGGTGTGACGTCCTACAACGGCATGTTGTATTTCGGGATCAATGCCGATCGCGACGCGATGAGCGACGTCGACATGTTGCCCGCGCTGCTGGCCGAATCGCTCGATGAACTGCTGGAAGCCGCGCAGTAGACCTACCATTCGATGGTGAGCAAGGCGCAGAAGACTCAGCCCAAGTTGCCCAAAAAGGTCTATAAGGGCGAATTGTTACGGCTGCAAACGGAATTGGTGAAGCTGCAGGAATGGGTGCGAGCACGCGGCGTTCGAGTCGTCGTGATCTTCGAGGGCCGCGACGGAGCCGGCAAGGGCGGCACCATCAAACGGATCACCGAATACCTCAACCCGCGGATCGCGCGGGTCACCGCATTGCCCGCGCCGACCGATCGTGAACGCGGCCAGTGGTATTACCAGCGTTACATCGCGCAACTGCCTACCAAGGGCGAGATCGTGCTGTTCGACCGCTCGTGGTACAACCGGGCCGGCGTCGAGAAAGTCATGGGATTCTGCACGCCGCAGGAGCATGCGCTGTTCCTGCAGCAGACGCCCATTTTCGAACAGATGCTCATCGACGACGGGATTCTGTTGCGTAAGTATTGGTTTTCGGTGTCCGAGGACGAGCAGTTGCGCCGATTCACATCACGCCGCAACGACCCGCTTCGGCAATGGAAACTCAGCCCGATGGATCTGGAGTCGTTGTACAAGTGGGAAGACTACTCACGAGCCCGCGACGAGATGATGGCCCACACCGACAAGCCCTACAGCCCATGGTTTTTGGTGGAATCGGATATCAAAAAACACGCCCGGCTGAACATGATCGCGCATTTGTTGTCCACCATCGACTATCGGGATGTGAAGACACCCAAGGTCAAACTGCCCGCCCATCCGATCGTGAGCGACAGTTACCGCCGGCCACCGCGGGAGCTGTCGAACTATGTTGACGATCACGTCGCGACCTTGCTGGGATCCAACGACTGATGCGCATCTACATTCCGGTGACGTTGGCCATGCTGCAGCAACTCGTCACCGACGGTTCGCTGCGACCGGTGAGCGGCACCGCCTTCGCAGTGACCCCCAAATTGCGCGAGGCCTACGCCGAGGGCGGCGACGACGAGCTCGGCGAGGTCGCGCTGCGCGAGGCCGCCCTGGCGTCGTTGCGGCTGCTGGCCGGTGCCGCGGATGGGCTCGATTTGCCTGACAGCGACACGCTGCCGCCGCGACGCGCGGTGCTGGTCGCCGATGTCGGCGATGTCACACTGCGGCCGGATCTCGACGATGCGGTGGTGCGGGTTGGCGCGCCAGTGAGCATGGATGACGTGGTCGCCGCGTTCGTCGACAACGCCGCGGCCGAATCGCGGGTCACGGCGGCGGTCGAGGTCATCGACGCTGCCGATCTTGGCGACGAGGACGCCGAGTTGACCGTCGGCGATGCCCAGGATCACGATTTGGCCTGGTACGCCGCTCAAGAACTGCCGTTTCTGCTCGAGCTGCTGTAACGCTCGGCGACGACGTGCCGCGGGCGGTGAGCGGAGAAATCCGCCGCGCGGATCTACCTACGGTACCGTAAGTTACGGTATCGTAGGTTGTGTCTCGAGCGGGCAGGAGTTTCCTCAATGGACAGAAGAACATCGCGAGCCGCGGCCCAAGGCATCGACACCAAGCCCATTAGGCTGGCCGGAGTGGACATACACCCCGGCTGGCATGCGTTGAGAACCGTGGCCCGACGCATCACGACGCCGCTGCTTCCCGACGACTACCTGCGATTGGCCAATCCGCTGTGGTCCGCGCGCGAACTGCGCGGCCGCATCCTGGAGGTGCGACGGGAGACGCGGGACTCGGCGACGCTGGTCATCAAGCCTGGCTGGGGCTTCAGCTTCGACTACGAGTCCGGTCAGTACATCGGCATCGGACTGCTGGTCGACGGCCGCTGGCGCTGGCGCTCATATTCGTTGACGTCCAGCCCGCGGACCCGGTCGCACCGTAGCGCCCGGACCGTGACGATCACGGTGAAGGCGATGCCCGAGGGTTTCCTGTCGACGCATCTGGTCGACGGTGTTCAACCGGGGACGATCGTGCGACTGGCCGCGCCGCAGGGCAATTTCGTCCTGCCCGATCCGGCGCCGCCGGAGGTGTTGTTCGTCACCGCCGGCTCGGGCATCACCCCGGTGATGTCGATGCTGCGCACTCTGGTCCGTCGCGATCAGATCACCGACGTCCTCCACCTGCATTCGGCGCCCACCTCAGACGATGTGATGTTCGGCGCGGAACTCGAGCGGCTGGCCGCCAACCACCCGGGATACCGGCTGAAGTTGCGGGCAACACGCACCGAGGGGCGGCTGGATCTCTCCCAGCTCGACGCCGAGGTGCCCGATTGGCGCGAACGGCAGACCTGGGCCTGTGGACCGGAGGCCATGCTCAATTCGGCCGAGCACGCCTGGTCGGCGGCCGGTGCGAAGGATCACCTGCACCTCGAGCGGTTCGCGGTGACGAAGGCCGCGCCAGCCGGTGCCGGCGGCACGGTGACATTCGCCCAGAGCGGTAAAAGCATCTTCGCCGATGCGGCGACGTCGCTGATGGATGCCGGTGAGCAGCTCGGGGTGCAGATGCCGTTCGGCTGCCGGATGGGCATCTGTCAGTCCTGTGTGCTCACCCTGGCCGAAGGCCACGCCCGCGACCTGCGCACCGGTCTGGACCGCGAGCCGGGGACCCGCGTTCAGACCTGCATCTCCGCCGCATCGGGCGATTGCACACTCGACGTCTGAAGGTTACCCGTTGGTAACCTACGCTTTCGTAGGTTACGATAGCGTAAGTCAAGATCTGCAGTCTGCAGAAAGGCAAACACCACGATGGCGATCACCGAAATCGATGTCTTCGCGCATCTGACGGACGCCGACATCGAGAGCCTGGGCGTCGAACTCGACGCCATCCGCCAGGACATTGAAGACTCCCGCGGCGAGCGCGATGCCCGCTACATCCACCGCACCATCGCTGCGCAGCGCGCCCTCGAGGTCGCCGGCCGGCTGCTGCTGGCTTTCAGTAAGCGCCGCTCCGGTTGGTGGGCGGGCACCGCGACACTGAGTGTGGCCAAGATCGTCGAGAACATGGAGATCGGCCACAACGTCATGCACGGCCAGTGGGACTGGATGAACGACCCCGAGATTCACTCCTCGTCGTGGGAGTGGGACATGATGGGCTCGTCCAAGCACTGGCGGTACACCCACAACTTCGTGCACCACAAGTACACCAACATCCTCGGCATGGACGACGACGTCGGCTACGGCCTGTTGCGGGTCACCCGCGACCACAAGTGGAAGCGCTTCAACCTGCTCAACGTGTTCTACAACGCGCTGCTCGCGCTCGGCTTCGAGTGGGGCGTCGGCCTCCAGCACGTGGAGCTCGGCAAGATCGTCATGAAGCGGATGGACAACGACGAGGTGCACGAGCGCGTCGACGAGTTCCTCGGCAAGGCCAGCCGCCAGGTGGTCAAGGATTACGTCGCGTTCCCAGCGCTGACGTCGCTGTCACCCGGCGCGTCGTTCAGGTCGACGCTGACGGCCAACGTGCTCGCCAACATCATCCGCAACGTCTGGGCCAACGCGGTGATCTTCTGCGGGCACTTCCCCGACGGCGCCGAGAAATTCACCAAGACAGACATGATCGGCGAGTCGAAGGGTCACTGGTACCTGCGTCAGATGCTGGGTAGCGCCAACTTCGAAGCCGGCCCCACGCTGCGGTTCATGAGTGGCAACCTGTGCCACCAGATCGAGCACCACCTGTACCCGGATCTGCCGAGCAACCGGCTGCACGAGATTTCCAAGCGAGTCCGGCAAGTGTGCGACAAGTACGACTTGCCGTACACCACAGGCTCTTTCCTGGTGCAGTACGGCAAGACGTGGCGGACGATCGCTAAGCTGTCGCTGCCGGACAAGTACCTGCGCGACACCGCTGACGACGCGCCCGAAACGCGCAGCGAGTCGATGTTCGCCGATTTAGGGTCCGGCTTCGCCGGTACCGACCCCTCGACCGGACGGCGCCGCGGGCTGAGGACCGCGATCGCCACCGTGCGGGGTTGGCGGCGTCACAAGCGGGCTGCTGTCAATGGGCAAACGCCCGGACGCGACGACCTCGCCGCCTAGACTCACGCGGTGGAGGTTATCACCGCGCATCCGATCGTCGACGCTGTGCTGGATCGGCATCGCGACGCCTTGGGCGCTGATCGGTCGGCGTACGGCAATCACGTCTACCGCTGCATGACGTATCACCAACTGCTGCTTGGCTTTCCGATACCCGACGTCGCGGCGCTGGCTTGGGCGACTCACGACCTGGGTATCTGGACGGCCGGCACCCTGGACTACCTGACGCCGTCAGCCGACCTCGCCGCGGTCTACGCCGACGAATTCGGGATCACCGACATCGATCAACTGCGCGCGTTGATAACCGAACACCACCGGCTGCGTCCGGTAAACGACCGCGTCACCGAGACGTTCCGCCAAGCTGACCTGATCGACGTCAGTCATGGCGTGCTGCGCCGGGGGATCGGACGATCGGCGGTTCGGGAGGCCGTTGGCGCATTGCCGTACAACGGCTTTCACGCGTTCCTGGCGAAAGGTCTGACCGACTACGCGGTGCGGCATCCGCTGCGCCCGCTGCCGATGATGCGCTGGTGAAGCGGCGCCCGCGCGGACGGGTTCAGGCTGTGTCGGCGATGGCGACCAGCCGCTGCAGCGCCGCCAGCTGCTCGGAGTGATCACCCTCCAGTTTCGCCAACAGCGTCGTGATGCCGGCCGCTCGGTAGCGATCCATACGCTGGGCGATAACATCTTCGGTGCCAAGCAGATTCGTCAGCCGGCCGAGGTCTATCGGCACGCTGCTGCGGGCCTCGTCACGCTTGCCGGCCTGCCATAGCTCAGCCACGGTTACGACCTCGTCGGCATAACCCAACCGACTGAATGCGTCGTTGTAGAAATTCTGTCCACCGGTGCCCATCGCGCCGATGGTGAACGCGTACCCGTCGGCGTGTCGGCGGGCGGCCGCGTCGCTCGATGCCTGGTCGTCGTGGAACTCGACCGCAACTGGTGCGACCAGGTCGAGCTGATCAAGGGTGCGCCCGGCCCGTTCCGCGCCCTCGCGCAGCGGCCCGAAGAACACCTCGGCCGCTTCGGGGATGAACGCATTGCCCAACCAGCCGTCGGCCGTCTCGCCGGTCAACTCCAGGTTCCGCGGACCCATCGACGCCACGTAGACCGGGACGTGAACGCCGGGACGAACCAGCGGCTTGAGCGCTGTGCCGCGGCTGTCCGGTAGTGGCAACGGATAGATCTCCCCGGCGTGCTCGAGGCGCTCGCCGTTGCTGACCATGCGGATGATCTCGATCGTCTCCCGGGTGGTCTGCACCGGCTTGCGAAAGCGGACCCCGTGCCAGCCCTCCATGACCCGCGGCCCGGAGGTGCCGACGCCCAGGATGAACCGCCCCGCCGACAGCTCCTGCAGACTCAGCGCCGACGTCGCCAGCAACGCCGGAGTACGCGAACCCAGTTGCACGACAAAGGTTCCGAGCTGAACCGACGACGTCTTCGCGGCCAGGTACGCCAGACCGGTCAGCGCGTCGTAGCCCCACACCTCCGGGACCCACAGCGACGCGACACCGATGCCCTCGGCCGCCACGGCGAACTCCGCGGCGCCTGGCAAACGGGGTTCTATCATCGCGCCGACCTTCATGGCTGGCATGCTAGCCATCATGCGTTACCGCGACCAACCCACCATCGAGGTGACTCAGCGGGTTCGGTGTGACCTCCCCGCGGCATGGCGCCTTATCACCGACATCAATTTGCCGACGCATTCGTCGTCGGAGCTGCAGGGCGTCGATTGGCTCGACGGCGCTACCAGCGTCGACGTCGGCGCGCGTTTCCGCGGACGCAGCAAGCACGAGGCCTTCGGCGACTGGTCGACGGTCTGCGAGGTGACCGAGGTCGAGGATCAACGGCGCTGGGTGTACGACGTAGTCGGACCCGACGGTGCCAGCGCGACGTGGGGCTTCGAGGTCGAGCCGACCAGCGACGGCGTGCTCATCCGGCAGTGGGGACGGATGGGTCCGGGTCCGTCCGGCTTGACCCCCGCCATCGTGGCGATGCCGGAGAAGGAAGCCAGGATCGTGTCCAACCGGCTGGCTGAATGGCAGCAGAACATGCAGGCCAACCTGGAATGGGTCCGGTCGCAGGCCGAGGGCTGAGGGTCAGCCTTCGCGCATCGCGGCCAGCAGCCGGCGCGCCGCGGCGACGCGACGGGCGGCCGGACCGGTCAACGCGTCCAGGGCGCACTCGGGATCGGCCGGTGGCCCCAGATGCCCGCAGCCGCGCGGGCAGTCTTCGATCGCCTCGGCGAGGTCGGAGAACGCCAGCATCACGTCGTCGGGCTTGATGTGGGCCAGCCCGAACGAGCGGATCCCCGGGGTGTCGATCACCCAACCGCCACGACGCACGGCGTCAAGGGGAAATGCCACCGACTGTGTCGAGGTGTGCCGCCCGCGACCGACGTCGGTCACTTCGCCGACCGCTCGATGTGCTTCGGGGACAAGCCGATTCACCAACGTCGACTTGCCCACGCCGGAATGGCCCAGTAGCACGGTGATTTTGCCGACAAGCAGATGCGCCACCGCGTCCAGCGGGTCATCACGGCCCGCGGTGATCACTGTGAGATCGAGGTCGGCGAACTGCTCGGCGAACGGGGCGGCCGGCGCGAGATCAGTCTTGGTCAGACACAGAATCGGAACCAGTCCGCCCGTGTAGGCGGCGATGAGCGTCCGATCGACCAGCCCGGTGCGCGGCGGCGGGTCGGCCAGCGCCACCACGACCAGCAGTTGGTCGGCGTTGGCCACCACCACCCGCTCAGTGGGGTCGGTGTCATCTGCGGTGCGCCGCAACAGAGTTCGCCGCGGGCCGCGCCGCACGATGCGGGCCAACGTGTCGTGCCGGCCGGACAGGTCGCCGACGATGTCGACCTCGTCGCCGACGACGATCGGGGTGCGGCCCAGTTCGCGGGCCCGCATCGCGGTGACCCGGTGCTCGATGTCGCCGCCCAGCGCGCACCCCCAGCGGCCCCGGTCGACGCTGACCACCATCGCCCGCTCGGCATCAGCGTGCTCCGGGCGGGTCTTGGTCCGCGGGCGCGAGCCCTTCCCGGACCTGACTTTGACGTCGGACTCGTCGTAGTCGCCCGACTTCAAACTACGAACTCCGCAGCATGTCGGTCCACATCGCCGGGAAATTCGGCAGCGTCTTGGCGGTGGTCTCGATGTCGTGCACCTCGACTCCCTCGACCCGCAGGCCGATGATCGCGCCCGCCGTCGCCATCCGGTGATCCGCGTACGACTGCCAGGTGCCCGCCCGCAGTGGTGTCGCGGTGATCTCCAGCCCGTCGGCGGTTTCGCGGCAGTCGCCGCCGAGCCGATTGATCTCGGTGGACAACGCGGCCAGCCGGTCGGTCTCGTGGCCGCGCAGGTGGGCGACGCCGGACAGCCGCGAGACCGAGCCCGGGTCGGCCAGCGCGGCGAGCACGGCCACCGACGGGGTGAGTTCGCCGACATCGCGCAGGTTGACATCGAATCCCGGGTAGGACTGCGGACCCTGCACTTCCAGGTACGAATCATCCTGTTTCACAACACAATTCAGTTGTCCGAGGATGCCGAGAATGGTGTCGGCGGGTTGGATGCTGGCCGCCGGCCAGCCGGTGATGCGGACCGTGCCCGCGCTGACCACTGCCGCGGCGATGAACGGCACGGCATTGGACAGGTCCGGTTCGATGGGCCAGTGCCGCGCCGCGACGGTCCCCGGTCGAACGGTCCAGCGATTGGTGCTGGCGTCGTCGACCTCCACGCCGGCCTGGCGCAGCATCGCCACCGTCATCGCGATGTGCGGCGCCGACGGCAGCGATGGGCCGACGTGGTGCACGGACAGGCCGTCGGTGAACGACGGACCGGCCAGCAGCAGGCCGGAAACGAACTGCGACGAGGCCGAAGCATCGATGTCAACCGCTCCGCCGGCGACCGCCCCGGCGCCGCGCACCCGGAACGGCAGCTCGTCGCCGCCGATATCGACGCCCACCCCGCGCAGCGCATTCAGCAGTGGCGCGATCGGGCGCACCCGAGCCTGCTCGTCGCCGTCGAACGTCACAAATCTTCCGGGGCCGAGCCCTATAGCGGCCAGCGGCGGGACGAAACGCAACACTGTGCCGGCCAGACCGCAGTCGATGCGCGCCTCGGGCGAGGGGGCAATCGTCCCACTGACCTCGAGTTCGTCGGCCGGCCCGTCGACCCGCAGGCCTAACGTTTCCAGCGCGCCGATCATCAGGTTGGTGTCACGGCTGCGCAGCGCGCCACTGATGGTCGAGACGCCACCGTCGGCCGCGGCCAGCGCCGCGAGCACCAGCGCTCGGTTGGTCTGGGATTTCGAGCCGGGCACTGTCACCGTCGCGTTTACCGGCCGCGAGGTGAAGGGGGCGGGCCAGATACTCACGTGCTCCATCATTGCTCACCGGCGATCGCAAGCGCGGCGAAGCCGGGCGCGGCGGGTCGCCGCTCGACACTCCCCGAGGCACCATGGATCCATGTGCGGACGATTCGCGGTGACGACAGACCCGGCTGTGCTGGCCGAGAAGATCGAGGCGATCAACGAGGCCCGCTCGACGACGATGCGGGCCGAGCATCGGCCCGAGGAGGAGTCGGGCCATCGTGCCGAGCCGGCCGAGTCGACCGGCCCGAACTACAACGTGGCGCCCACCACCACCATCACCACGGTGGTCCGCCGTCACGACGAACCCGACGATGAGCCCACCAGGCGGGTCCGGTCGATGCGCTGGGGGTTGATCCCGCCATGGGCCAAGGCGGGAGCTGACGGTGCACCGGATTCCAAGGGTCCGCTGCTGATCAACGCCCGCGCGGAGAAGGTCACCACTTCGCCGGCGTTTCGGTCCAGCGCCAAATCCAAGCGCTGCCTGGTCCCGATGGACGGCTATTACGAGTGGCGCGCCAACGGCGACACCGATTCCGGCAAGAAAGCCCGCAAGACACCGTTCTTTCTGCACCGCGCCGACGGCGAAATGCTGTTCATGGCCGGGCTGTGGTCGGTCTGGAAAGCTGACGACGGCGCGCCGCCGTTGTTGAGCTGCACGATCATCACGACCGACGCGGTTGGCGAACTTGCCGAGATCCACGACCGGATGCCGTTGATCGTGCCCGAGCGGGACTGGGACCGATGGCTGGATCCCGACGCCCCGGCCGACGTCGACTTCCTGGCCGCGCCGCCGAGCATCGACGGCATCGAGATGCGGGAGATTTCGACGCTGGTCAACAGCGTGCGCAACAACGGGCCTGAGCTGTGGGAGCCGGCCGAGCCACGGCCCGAGCAGGCCACGCTGCTCTAGGCTTCTACCAGCTGAAATAGGTAGTCGACTACGCTAGCCTGTTCGCTCGACCGGTGGGATGATCCTCCGCATGGCGCGCATCCTCGACGCGCCCTGGCAAAGGGGTCAACGATGACCACAGTCCTGCCCAAGACCGACGGATCCACCATCACGGTCCGCAACCCGGCGGACGGAGGCGTCGTCGGCACGGTACCGATTGAAACGTCCGATGCGGTCGCTGCGAAAGCCGACGAGCTGCGCCTGTTTCAGCCCGAATGGGAGGCTCTCGGCCCCCGCGGCCGCAAGCGATGGCTGCTGGAATACCAAGGCTGGGTGCTGGACAACGCCGAGCACATCGTCGATGTGCTGCAGTCCGAGACCGGAAAGACGCGGGCCGACGCCAGCCCCGAGCCGGCCGCCGCAGCCCTGCTGCTCGACTACTGGGCCGGTCATGCCGAGCGGTTCCTCGCCGACGAGCATCCGCGGTCCTTCAACCCGATCGCGGTGACGAAGAAGCTGATTACCACATACCGGCCGTATCCGGTCGTCGGCGTCATCACACCCTGGAACTTCCCGTTCGCGATGCCCGGGTTGGACGTGGTGCCCGCATTGGCGGCCGGCGCCGCGGTGCTATTGAAGCCGTCGGAGGTGACGCCGCTGAGCGCGGTCGAGTTCGTGCGCGGTTGGGCCGAGATCGGCGCGCCGCCGGTGCTTGCGCTGGCGACCGGGTATGGCGACACCGGCGCCGCAGTCATCGCCAACGTCGATTTTCTGCAATTCACCGGATCCACTGCGACCGGCAAGAAGGTGGCGGTCGCCTGCGCGGAGCGGCTGATTCCGTACAGCCTTGAACTCGGCGGAAAGGACCCGGCCCTGGTGCTGGCCGACGCCGATGTCGACCGAGCCGCCAACGGGATCGCCTATGGCGGCATGTCCAACTCGGGCCAGATCTGCATCTCGGTGGAGCGGGTGTATGTCGAGGCGCCGGTGTACGACGAGTTCGTGGCCAAGCTCACCGAGAACGTGCGCCGACTGCGGCAGGGCCAGGACGACCGAAGCTTTAAGTTCGACGTTGGGGCACTGGCGACAAGCGCGCAACGCGACATCGTGCAACGCCACGTCGATCAAGCGGTCGCGGCCGGTGCCCGCGCGGTGATCGGCGGCAAGCCGACCGGAACGGGGACGTTCTTCGAGCCGACGGTGCTGGTCGACGTCGACCACTCGATGTCGTGCATGACCGAGGAAACGTTCGGGCCCACTCTCCCGGTGGTCAAGGTTGCCGACGAGGCGGAGGCGATCCGGCTGGCCAACGACTCGGTCTACGGGCTTTCGGCCACGGTGTGGACCGGCGACAAGGAACGCGGCGAACGGATCGCCCGCCAGCTCGACGTCGGCGCGGTCAACATCAACGACGTCCTATCGAATGCGTACGCCTTTGATACCCCGTTGGGCGGTTGGAAGCAGTCCGGTGTCGGCACCCGCTGGGGAGGCGCCGCCGGCGTGCTCAAATACTGTCGCCCTCAGGCGATCACATCGCCGCGCATACCGACGCAAGCCAAGGAGTTGCTCTGGTATCCGGTGTCGCGGCGGCGGGTCAAGTTCGCGCTGGGCCTGTTGCGCGCGTCCGCGGCGCGCGGTGCGCGTCGGTTCGGTATCACGCCAAGGGGCGCGGCCCGATGAAGTGTCGGGCTGCGGTGCTGCGCGGGGTCGGCAAGGACTGGGAGATCTGCGACATAACGCTCGATCCACCGCGGGCCGGCGAGGTCCTGGTGAAGACGGCGATGGCAGGAATCTGCCATTCGGACGACCACGCCGCAACCGGGGACCTGGTCCCTGGGCCGGAAATGGCGGAGATGCTGCGCGCCCAAGGCATCGAGGTTCCAGAGCTCTTCCCGCTGGTAGGGGGTCACGAGGGGGCGGGCGTAGTGGCGGAGGTCGGTCCGGAGGTTCGCTCCGTGCGCTCGGGTGACCGCGTCGCGATGTCGTTCATCCCCGCGTGCGGCGCCTGCCGGTGGTGTGTGTCGGGCCTGACGTACCTGTGTGATCTGGGCGCCGGCCTGTTCGTCAGGGAGATGACGACCGACGGCACGGTGCGCCGCCATCTCGACGACGAGGACCTGTTGGCGATCTGTCAATTGGGCACCTTCGCCGAATACCTGGTGGCGTCGGAAAAGTCGGTCATCAAGATCGACGACGCGATCCCGATGCATGCGGCCGCACTGGTGTCGTGCGGGGTCACCACGGGTTGGGGCTCGGCGACGGTGGCCGCCGGCACCGAACCGGGCGACACCGTCGTCGTCATCGGGATCGGCGGCGTCGGGATGAACGCCCTGCAAGGCGCTCACGCGGCCGGCGCCGAATACATCGTCGGCGTGGATCCCGTTGCATTCAAACGTGATTCGGCTGCCACATTCGGTGCTACGCATACCGCCGCATCGGCCGAGGAGGCGTTGTCGCTGGTGCGCGAACTCACGCGGGGAGTGATGGCGGATCGCGTGGTGATCACCGCCGGCGTCGTGCACGTCGACCTGCTGACTCCCGCAATGATGTTGACTCGTAAGGGTGGCAGCTGTGTGCTGACCGGGATCACGCCGCTAAACGAGCCAATGGTGCCGCTGTTGCTGAGCGACATGGCGCTGTTCCACAAGCAGCTCAAGGGCACGCTCTACGGCGGGATGAATTCGCGGGCGAGCACTCCGATGCTGCTGTCGATGTACCAGAACGGCAAGCTGAAACTCGACGAACTGGTGACACGCCGGTACCGGCTTGAGCAGATCAACGACGCCGTCGCCGACATGCGCGACGGCCGAAACATCCGCGGTGTCATCGAATTCGATTAGGGCTGGCTCGGGCTTACGGCGATGCGGCAAGCTCGGCGTCAAGATCGGCGAGGGCTTTTACTCGTATCAGTAGCCGGGGTTCGCAGCATCGCGATCGATGTCCCCAGGTACCAAAGCACGGTCGTGACGGCCGGCGCCCAGGCGGAGAAGCCGCCCTCCAGGCAGAGCGGCCCGGCGCGGAAGAACACGCCCGCCGTGGCGACCAGACTCACCGCCGCCGCCAAGACCGCCAGGTACGCCGTCCAGCGTGGCAGGACGCCGGACGAGAACACACAAAATGCGTAGGCGAAAGCCGTGGCCGCCATTATGAAGCCCCACAAGCCGATCAGGACGCCCTGGAAGTGGGTCCCTACGGTGAAGACCACCTCGGCTGGCAGGCTATCCGCTGTCTGTGCGAACACGATCTGCATCGCATACGTGACGACTTGGAGTCCCACGATCGCTGTAGTGCCCAACACGAAGAGGTCGCTGAAGAACCCATCTGCTTTGCGAAGAATCCGGCGTACCGAAACGGCGAACATCAACATCAGTGGCGCGGCCAATGCGTACATCCATGCTTGCGCGACAAGCGCGCCCTGGTGCTCGACGAAATAGTTCTGATAGGTAGAGGCTTTGCCGTCCGCTCGCGGTGGGGCGCCCGGGAGTGCCGCAGCGACGAGCGCAATCAGGACGAACCCGACTCCGGCGACGCCGCCGATCCGAATCCACCGACCGTCTCGCATTGCGCGAGCGTAACGGCGCGGCGAAAATCTGGGCCGAATTTCGCCGTGACGCTACGCTCGGAGCGCCAAAGGCAGCCGGCCGTTAGGCCCGCCGGTCCAGATAACCAACCGCGGCGTGCGCGGCGTTGGCCCCGCACATCCCGTGGGCGCCCGGGCCCGGGGGAGTGGCCGCCGAGCAGATGTACATGCCTGGAATTCCAATGCTGTACGGCGACAATGTTATTCGCGGCCCGAAGGTCAGCTGCCTAATATCCTTGGCCCCAGTCATGATGTCGCCACCGACGTAGTTCAGGTTGTAGGAGGCCATCTGCCTGGTCGAGCGAACTGCCGAGCCGACGATGCGTTCCCGGAAACCTGGTGCGAACCTTTCGATCTGGGCGATAATCGCCTCGGTCGCGTCGCCAGTGAAGTCCTTGGGCACGTGCGCGTAGGTCCACACCGGGTGCACGTTGCCGACCGATCGTTGCGGATCGGCCAAATACTGTTGACCGACCAGTACGAACGGCCGCTCGGGCATGCGTCCTGCGTGAATGTCCCGTTCTGTAGCGGCAAGTTCGGAGTAGGTCCCGGCCACGTGCACGGTGCCGGCCCGACGGGCGTCCGAGTTGGTCCATGGCACACCGCCGTCGACGGCGAAGTCAACCTTGAACGCGCCCGGACCACGCCGAAAGTTGTTGAAGGCGGACGAAATTCGGCGCGGGAGGCGGTCTTCGAGGATCCCTGCCACCGCACTCGGCGCCAGATCAAACATCGTGACATCGGCGGGCGGCAGCTGGGACGCCGTCTCGACTCGCACACCGGTTTCGATCTTGGCGCCCAGGTCGGTCAGCAGCGCAACCATCGCGTCAGTGATCGATTGCGATCCGCCTTCGGCGACCGGCCAGCCGTGCCGGTGGCCGGCTGCGAGGATGCCCATCCCGATGGCGGACGTCATCGGGTAGTGCAGCGGCCGGAAGGTATGGGCCGCAACGCCTCCGAATAAGGCACGAGCCTCCTTGGTGCGGAAGGCCCGGGCGAACGTGGACGCGGGAAGCACTGTGGGCGCACCGAACCGCGCCAGCTTGAGCGGGTGATGGGGTACCCGCAGCAGCGGGCCCATGATGTCCTCACTGAGGGCGTCGAAACGCGACGCCGGGTAGCCGAACGCGCGTCGCCAGCGCGACCCATCACGGCCGAGGCCGCTCGCGGTCTGTTCCACCGAGCGGTACAGCACCCCGGCGCTACCGTCGTCCAGCGGGTGGACACAGTCGACCTCCGGCCAGCGCCACGCGAGGCCGTAGCGATCCAGGTTAAATGTGCTGAAGAACGGCGAGCCGACGGCCAAGGGATGGATCGCCGAACAATCGTCGTGCACGAGGCCGGGAAGGATGGCTACGCTGCTGCGGGCGCCCCCGCCGACGGTGTCAGCCGCCTCGAGGATGGTGACCTCCACACCCTCGGCCGCGAGGGCTATGGCGGCGGCGAGCCCGTTCGGCCCGCCGCCCACCACGAGCGCGGTAGTCATGACGCAAGCCTATGCCGCGCCTGCCGCAAATTCGCAATACCGTGAATTCCTCTGTTAGGTTAGAATATTCCTCGTGCCACGATCCGCTGTCGGTGATGTGCGAGACCGGGTGATGCAGTCCGGCCGCCGCCTCTTCGCGGCTGACGGAGCACTGGCGGCGACGCTGGACGAGGTTCGCCGGGACGCTGACGTCAGCGTCGGTGCGCTCTACCACCATTTCCCGGACAAACCTGCGCTGGCCGCTGCTGTCTACGCGCAAATGATGGGCGAGTACCAGAGCAGTTTCGTGACGATGCTGCGCCGTCACGACAGTGCGGAGGGTGGGATCCGCGGGGGCGTTGCACATCATCTGCGGTGGGTGTCCGACCACCGCGGCGAGGCGGCGTTGCTGCTGGGGGACCGACTGGACAGCGCCCAGCTGCGGGACTCCAACCGGGCGTTCGTCTCCGCCGTGCGGGACTGGTGGCGGCCGCATCACACCTACGGAGCTTTGCGGCCGATGCACGCCGGAATCACCGCCGCGTTGTGGTTCGGCCCAGCGCAGGAATTCAGCCGATACTGGATCGCCGGCGACGAACCCCGGATGCCGCGAGGCGTGGTCAAGACATTCGCCGATGCCGCATGGAAGGCATTGCAGGCCAACGTGATCGAGGAGGACGACTGATGAGCGCAACGGAATCGCTGTACGACCGACTGGTCGCCGAAGGCGACGACCTCGAGGCGCCGCGCCGGGTGGATGTCGAGCGCCGCGGCGACCGGGCGATCGTCACGCTCGACGAACCCGACCGGCTCAATGTCCTGTCGGCGCCCTTGGTGCGCCAATTACGCAGCGCGCTGGAGGCTCTCGTGGTCGACCGCGACGTGCGAAGCGTCGTGCTGACCGGTCGCGATCCAGGCTTCAGCGCGGGCGGTGACCTGACGATGATGGAGACGGCTACGGCCAACCTGAGCCAGCCCGAGGGCGTCGCCGACGTGTGGCGCTGGATCCGCCGCGAATTCGGCGGGATCGCCCGGCTCATTGCCGGATCGGACACGATCTTCGTTGCCGCCATCAACGGCCCGGCCGCCGGAGTAGGGCTGGCCTGGGCGCTGGCCTGCGACCTTGCCGTCGCCAGCGAGCGCGCCGTGATCGTGCCGGCGTTCGGCCGGCTCGGGCTGATTCCCGAGGTCGGCACCAGCTGGGCGCTGACCCGGCGGCTGGGATACCAAGGGGCACTTGCCTATTACCTGCGCGGCGAGCATATCGACGCCCGCGAAGCGCAACGGCTGGGCCTGGTCCAACAGGTGGTCGACCACGAGGGCCTGCTCGACGCCGCCGATGAGTGGTGCTCGCGCGTCGCGGCGATGCCGGCGCATGCCGTCGCGATGACCAAGCCCCTGCTGCGGGCCGCGGCCGACGCTGGGTGGCACGAATCGCTGACCATAGAGGAATTCGCCGAGCCCACCTGCTTCACCACCGCCGCCTTCGCCGACAGCGTGCACGCGATGCTGGCCAAATCTCAGGCGTGAATTTCCGCGGTGACCGCATCGGTGAGCCGGACCAGATCGGCAGGTGCCAGCGAGACGTCCCAGCCGCGTCGGCCTGCGCTGACGTACATTCGATCCCATTCCAGCGCGCCGGAATCGACGACCGTCGGCAACCGAATGCGCTGCCCCAGCGGCGAAATCGCGCCCAGCACATAGCCGGTCGCGCGTTCGACGGCACGGTGGTCGGCCATGCTGACCTTCCTGGCGCCCAGCACTCCCGCGACCGTCTTCAACGACAGCCGCGCCAACGCCGGCACGATCGCTACGGCCAATCCGTCGGGAACAGCGACGACCAGCGTTTTGTAGATCTGCCCGGCGTCCACGGCGTCGTCGCGCGTCAGCTCTTGAACTGCCTCTTCGCCGAAAATTTGTACGCGCGGGTCGTGGTCGAACGTAACGACCTCGTGCGGCACACCGGCGTCGGCCAGCACGGCCAGCGCCGGAGTCGCCGCGCTTGCGATCACGATCTAGGGCCGGAGTATCCCGGCGGGTTGACGCCGTCCACCCAGAAATCGACGCCGAGTGTCGAACCTGGGATGCAGTCGTACACCGACAGGTCGGAAACCCCGGACTCCACCAGCACGTCTTCGCAGAGCAGGGTGTTGCCGGTGTACTCCTTGGACGGCTTGTTGAGGATGACGTAAGCCGCGTCGGAGTAGATGTCCGGCTTGCGGGCGCGGCCCATCGCCTCGTCGCCGCCGAGCAGGTTCTGCACCGCGGCGGTGGCTACCAAGGTGCGCGGCCACAGCGTGTTCGAAGCGATGCCCTCTTCGCGCAGTTCCTCGGCGATCCCCAACGCGCACAGCGTCATGCCGAATTTGGCCATCATGTACGCGGTCGGCTTCAGCCATTCCTTGCCGAGCAGCACCGGTGGCGAGAGGGTCAGGATGTGCGGGTTCTCCCGGCCTTTCAGGTGCGGGATACAGGCCTGCGACACCGCGTAGGTGCCGCGCACCTGGATGCCGTTCATCAGGTCGAACCGCTTCATCGGCACCTCGGTGATCGACCCGAGGTTGATCGCCGACGCGTTGTTCACCACGATGTCGATGCCGCCGAACTGTTCGACGGCCTTGGCCACCGCTGACTCCACCGAATCCGGGTCGCGGACATCCCCGACGATCGGCAACGCCTGTCCGCCGGCTTCCTCGATCTCCTTGGCGGCGGTGTACACCGTGCCCTCGAGCTTGGGATGCGGCTCAGCGGTCTTGGCGATCAGCGCGATATTGGCGCCGTCCTGGGCGGCTCGCTTCGCGATGGCCAGGCCAATTCCGCGGCTGGCACCCGAGATGAACATGGTTTTGGCTTTGAGCGACATGAGCGCCACAGTAACGCTGCTCACAATTGTCCGGGATCAGCGGTCCGGAAATAGCCCGGCGATCGTCGCTGTTGACTCTCCTGTCTGGTCAAGCCGACGCATGTCGGTCACAGCCTTTAGATTGGGAGAGGGGAGTGCGGTGTCAACGGCAACGAGCCTTCGTCGATCGGGTCCGGTATTGATGGACTTGTTCAGCGGCATCGCGACGGAAGGGACTGTGTCACCCAACATGGCCGACATCGACGGCGCGACAGACTCGGGAACCGCGGAAACTGTCGACTTCACCGAGACTCGTGGAGAAAGCCGATCCAGCGAGACCGATTCGGCATTGACCGCGCGCTTCGAGCGAGACGCGATCCCGCTGCTGGATCAGCTCTACGGCGGTGCGCTGCGAATGACCCGAAATCCCGCCGACGCCGAAGACCTGCTCCAAGAAACCATGGTCAAGGCCTATGCGGGCTTCCGGTCGTTCAAGGAGGGCACCAACCTCAAGGCGTGGCTCTACCGCATCCTGACCAATACCTACATCAACAGCTACCGCAAGAAGCAGCGTCAGCCGGCGCAGTACCCCACCGACGAGATCACTGACTGGCAGTTGGCCGCCAGCGCCGAGCACACGTCGACCGGCTTGCGGTCCGCGGAGGTCGAAGCGCTGGAGGCGCTGCCCGACACCGAGATCAAAGAAGCGCTGCAAGCGTTGCCCGAAGAGTTCCGGATGGCGGTCTACTACGCCGACGTCGAGGGTTTTCCCTACAAGGAGATCGCCGAGATCATGGGCACCCCGATCGGAACGGTGATGTCGCGGCTGCACCGCGGCCGGCGTCAACTGCGCGGATTGCTGACCGACGTCGCCAAGGAGCGGGGCTTCATCCGCGGCGACCAGGCCGCCGAGGGGGTTTCGTCGTGACCGATTTCTCGTCGGAATCCGAGCCCATGATCAAAGCCGAGTGTGCGGAGGTACTCGCCGAGGTCTGGACCTTGCTCGACGGCGAATGCAGCCCGGAGACCCAGGACAAGCTCAGACAACATCTCGAGGACTGCCCGCCCTGCTTCCAGGCTTACGGCCTGGAGGAGCGCATCAAGGGACTGATCTCGACCAAGTGTCGTGGCGAGCGGGCCCCGGAAAGCCTGCGCGCGCGGCTGCGGGTGGAGATCAGCCGGACCACGATCATCCGGGATTGTTGAGCAGCGGAGAAGCCAAAACAAAGACGCGGGCCGCCTGTCGGACGGCCCGCGTCGTTGTTGGTTCTAGCGGTTGGTTAAGCGTTGGGCCGCTTGCCGTGATTGGCCTTGCTGTGCTTGCGGTCGCGCTTCTTCCGGCCTCGCTTGGCCATGACTGATCCTCCTCGTCATTCTGCTTGCTGATCAGTCTTTCATGCCACCAGCCGTCTAGGCGAACTGCTAGACGACCGGCACGTGCGCGAGGGTGTTGCCGTTGCTACCCGCCGAGGCGACCGGACCGGGCTGGCCGGCGGGCTCACCGATCGGCGGGGTCTGAGCCGAAGCCACCGGGCCGCCTGCGCCGGGCGCCTGTCCCGGTGCCTGCGGCGCGGGCGCGGTGGGAGGCGTACTGCGCGGGTAACCACTCAGGCCGGGCGTCTGGCCCGGGAGCTGCTGGCCGGGCAGTCCGCCGGGGTAACCACCGGGTCCTTGGCTGGCCAGGCCGCCCAGGGTCTGTCCAGGAAGGCCACCCGGGTAACCGCTGAGCCCAGGAGCCTGACCCGGGATGCCGCCCGGAATCCCACCCGGGATACCGCCGGGAATCCCACCCGGAATGCCGCCGGGAATCCCACCGAGACCACCGAGGCCGCCGGGCAGGCCGCCTCCTCCGCCGAGCGCGCCGCTGGCAGGCATCAGCAGGTCGCCGGCACCGGGAATGACGTTGTTCATCAGCCCACTCAGAGAGCCGAACAGCGAGTTGGCGATGTTCACCGCGCTACCGGCACCTGGCATACCAGGGATCGGGTCGTCGGCGGCGAAAGGTTGCTGGGGAGCGGCCGCGGCGGCACCGGCGCCAAGTCCGATGGTGGCGAATGCTGCCATCGCCACCCCGAGACCGGTGGCCACTCGGGCCAGTGGTTTGCGAGCTTTCTCGTGCGCAAACATGTTGTCGGACAACGGAATACCCCTCAATATCGACGGTTTCACTCTGGGATCTTCAGGCACTTTATTCACTTGGAACACTCTGATGCTCAAATGTCACATTTCGGGCACGACACGATCACGGAAGCGGCTCTATAGGTTCTCTTAGTGATCTTGGAGTTTGCTTATCGATACCTTCGAGACATCAATCGTTACCTTTCGTCTGCATAAACCGGGCGCCGACGCAGCCGTCCCACGCCGACTCCTGCTCGGAGTGCAACCGGGGAACTCGATTGTGGTTCGATAAAGCGACGCAAAGGCCGAAAACGGCTGGCAGACGAACGGGGTGATGATGGCCGAGGACGTGAGGGCAGAGATTGTGGCCAGCGTGCTCGAAGTCGTGGTTCACGAGGGCGACCAGATCGGCGCGGGCGACACCCTGGTGCTGCTGGAATCCATGAAGATGGAAATCCCGGTCCTGGCCGAGGTCGCCGGCACGATCAGCAAGGTCAGCGTGTCGGTCGGCGACGTCATCCAGGCAGGCGATCTCATCGCCGTAATCAGCTAGCCGTCTGAGCATCACCGCGGGGAGCGCCGATGTCTACGCTTGGTGACCTGCTGGCCGAACACACCATGCTGCCCGGCAGCGCGGTCGACCATTTGCATGCCGTGGTAGGCGAATGGCAACTGCTCGCCGACCTGTCGTTCGCCGACTACCTGATGTGGGTTCGCCGCGACGACGATTCGGTGGTCTGCGTTGCGCAGGTCCGGCCGAACACCGCGCCCACGGTGCTGCTGCGGGACGCGGTCGGAACCGTCGCTGATGCTGACCGGATTCCCCCGATCTCCGCGGCTTTCGAGTCGGGTGCTATCCGCCTGGAAAGTTCTGCAAGTCAACAGTTTTCGTGGCAACAGACCGGTGTGAACATCGAAGCGGTGCCGGTGCGGTACGGCGACGCGGTGGTCGCGGTGTTGACGCATCAGACCGCTGTCGCGGGCACCCCGAAGTCAAGCCAGTTGGAGACCGCCTACCTCGACTGCGCCGCGGATCTCGTGCACATGCTCTCCGAGGGAACGTTTCCCAATGTGGGCGATTTGGCGATGTCACGGTCGAGCCCGCGGGTGGGCGACGGCTTCATCCGCCTCGACGTCGACGGTGTCGTGTCCTACGCCAGCCCCAACGCGCTGTCCGCCTATCACCGGATGGGTCTGAATCTGGAGTTGGAGGGGCAGAACCTGATCGAGGTCACCCGCCCGCTGATCTCCGACCCGTTCGAGGCGCAGGAACTCGCCGCGCATGTGCGCGACTCGCTTAGCGGCGGTGCCAGCATGCGCGTCGAGGTCGACGCCGGCGGTGCCGCGGTGCTGTTGCGCACCCTGCCGCTGGTGCTCAACGGTTCGACCGCCGGTGCCGCGGTGCTGATCCGCGACGTCACCGAGATCAAGCGTCGGGACCGCGCGCTGATGTCCAAGGACGCCACCATCCGGGAAATCCATCACCGGGTGAAGAACAACCTGCAAACCGTCGCGGCGCTGCTGCGTCTGCAGGCCCGCCGGACCACGAACGCCGAAGGCCGCGAAGCACTGATCGAATCGGTGCGACGGGTGTCGTCGATCGCGCTGGTGCACGACGCGCTTTCGATGTCGGTCGATGAGGAGGTCAACCTCGACGAGGTGATCGACCGGATTCTGCCGATCATGAACGATGTCGCGACCGTCGATACCCCGATCCGGATCAATCGCGCCGGCATGCTCGGTGTGCTGGATTCCGATCGGGCGACCGCGCTGGTCATGGTGATCACCGAACTGGTCCAGAACGCCATCGAGCACGCGTTCGACCAGGCCACTTGCGATTCCCCCGCGCGTGGCGGGTCGGTGACGATCCGCGCCGAGCGCTCGGCACGCTGGCTGGACGTCGTCGTGCACGACAACGGCCGCGGGCTGCCCGATGGTTTCAACATCGAGCAGTCCGACCGGCTCGGTCTGCAGATCGTGCGCACCTTGGTATCGGCGGAACTCGACGCCTCTCTGCTGATGCAGGACGCACCCGAAGGCGGCACGGACGTGGTGCTGCGGGTCCCGATCGGCCGCCGCGCGCGAACGATGCAGTAGCCCTAGACACAACGGTGCGGCCCCGACAAATTGTCGGGGCCGCACCGTTGAAAGCGACTTAGGTCAGACTCCGGTACGGGCCTTCGTCCGGGCATTGCGACGCTTCAGTGCACGTCGCTCGTCCTCGCTCATTCCACCCCATACACCAGAGTCCTGTCCGGTGTTCAGCGCCCATGACAGGCACTCGGTCGTCACCGAACAGCGGTTACAGACCAGTTTCGCGTCGGCGATCTGTGCGAGAGCCGGTCCGCTGTTCCCGACAGGGAAGAACAGCTCCGGGTCTTCGTCGCGACAGACCGCTGTGTGGCGCCAATCCATAAGTCGTTGCTCCTCACTGTGTGCGCAGCAATGCGCACGAATGATTGTCTTCGGCTGTTAACGCAGGCACAAGAAATGTTTCCGTACCGTTGCATGCGATGGTTCGATCGTTTCACAGGCTCAACAGATGTCAATAGCGGCGTGTTGGTCCGTGGGCTATCTCACTTCAAGGATCTGTTACCAAATCCCTTAATCGGTTGTACTACACTCGCCCGCGGTCTGCCCAGTGTTTTACCCCACAAAGCATGATCGTCGCAGCTCAGAGCACCTTTTTCGCGGGCGGAGCGACGACATCCAGTGCGTCGGGAACCGACCGAAAAGTCATCCCTTCGCGTAAGCCGAGGTAGTCACCGTCGATTTGGCTCGGCATGGGTGGATCGGCGCATGTGACCCGCACGAACTCGGCATTGTCGTCGCGAACGACCTGCTCACCGGCGATTTTGGGGTTCTTGGAGAACATCTGTTTGACCAGTCGCAGGCTCGGTACGACCTTCAGCCTGGTGACGCCGAACACCCCGAGACCGGACTCGAAGCAGGTGTCGGGATTGGTGCACATCGGATGGGCGTCGGCGTAGGTCCACGGGCTGGAGTTGGAGACGAAGACGAAGTACGTGCCGGGAACCGGCTCGCGGCCAGGCAGGTCGACGGTTAGCCGCGGTTGCTTACGGGCGTAGGCGAGGGTGGCGCGCGTCGCGGCAAGGATGTAGCGCGTGGGCGTGACCTTGCGGCCTTTTTCCCGCTGCGCCTCCACTTTGGCCACGGCCTCGGCGTCGACGCCCAGCCCGGCGTTGAGCACCGCCCACTGTTCGCCACAGTCGATCAACCCGATTCGACGCCACTGCTTCTGCGGGCCGTACCTGTCGAGCTGCCAGATCAGCTGGTTGGTGGCATCGATCGGGCCGGGCGGGATGCCCAGCGAGCGCGCGGTCACGTTCGCCGATCCGCCGGGGACGATCGCCAAAGCAGGGACATGCCCGGTGGGAAGCTGCCCCGGCTTGCCGAGCAGGCCGTTGACCACGTTGCTCACCGTGCCGTCGCCGCCGTGTACGACGACGAGATCCACCCCGTCCTGGACCGCGGCCTCGGCGATTTCGCGCCCATGGCCCCGGTGGCGAGTGTGCTCGACTTTCAACTCGAGGCGGCTTTTCAATGCGTGCGCGAGCAGATCGCGGCCGGCCGTCGTCGTCGATGTCGCGGTCGGATTGACGATCAACACGGCGCGCATGACGTGAAAGCCTACGGGAGCGCGACTTTGGGGTCGGTCCATATCGCTACGCTGAGGCGGTGATCAGGCGTAGTCCGGCCAGCGTGCGTGCGGCGGGAGTAATCGTGGCTGCTCAAGGCGCGACGGGCGTGGTGGTCGCCGCGGTGCTGCTGATTCGAGCGATCGGCGGAGCGGATCAGCGGGGGATCAACGGTTTCGGGACCGCAGCATGGTTCGCACTGGCCGGCGGCGCGGTGCTGGCTGCCGGCTGGGCATTGCGGGTCGGACGGCGCTGGGGTCGCGGGCTGGCGGTCTTCGCCGAGCTGTTGCTGCTACCGGTTGCCTGGTATTTGACGGTGGACTCGCATCGAGCGCCGATCGGGATCCCGGTGGCCGCCTTGGCGTTGACCGCGTTGGCGCTGCTGTTCAGTCCCGCCGCGGTGCGCTGGGTGTCCAGCCGCGAGTCGTAGCCCTTGTCACCAGCGGCAGCGTCGGCAGAAACAACACGCTCTGAGTCGCCGGGAACTCGGTAGCCGGTTGGAAATCGGGAACCAGCCCGATCTGCCCGGCCCGTTCGACCCACTCCTCAACCAGCACGCGCAACACCTGTCGGACGATGTGCCCGCCCCGGCAACGCATGGATCCCGCACCCAAACTCCAATGCCGGTGCGCCCTCGAGCCGATCACAAGCTCATCGGTGGACAGCGCGTCGCTGCCGTCCCGCTGCACCGCCCCGATACACAGATTCAGCACGGCGTCGGCCGGCATCTCCACCCCGCCAACGGTCGTCGGCTCGGTGGTAAATCGCTGACAACTCGGCACCATCGGCTCCAACCGCAGGACCTCTTCGACGAACCCGCGGATCAGCTCGGGCTGATCTCGAAGCAGGTCGCACAACTCGGGGTGACGGGCCAGCTCGAACAGGTGCCAGCCGGCGTGCTTGAACAAGTTGCGGCAGGCCTCGGACAGGACCTCGCCGGACCGCCCATTCAGGTGGTCGACCGGCAACAGTTGCAGGCGCGACACGCAGTCGAAAAGGGCGCTGGCCATCGGCGTGGTCACATCGGCCACCGCATCGCCGCCGCCGGCCGCGACGAAACGATCGATCAGCGCGGTAACGGCCGGACGGAACACCGCTGCAACGTCATGAGCTGCTCGTGGCGCGAACAGCTGCTGGTGAACCTCGAGATCGCTTTCGGGAAGAGCGCGGGCGCGATCCAGCCTGGGATCGTCCAGATTCGCCAAGACCTCTTCTCGGCCGACCACGAACACCCAGTTTGCGAACATTCCGACGGTGGCTGGATGTCGCAAGATCGGGCCGGCCTGTCGCGCCAGGCGCCACCCCAAACCGGGGTCCGTGCTCAGGGCGCTTCCCGCCTCGGCGGGTAAGACTGGACAATCGGCAAGCTTCACATGCCCCCCTCCTTCTCAGACGTGGTGCGCGTATTGGGATTGAACAGTGCACTCATGACTTGCGCACCCGCAAACTCGTCGCTGCATGAGCAGTCTTAGGCGGGTCCGGCGAGCTCAGCCAGCTCGGCACCCGACACCCGGTAGGTAGTCCACTCATTCTGCGGCTGACCACCTACGTCTTGATACAACGCGATCGCATCGGTGTTCCAGTTCAGCACCGCCCACGCCAGCCGCGTGTAGTGGTGATCCACACATTCTTGGGCCAGCGCGGCCAGCAGGCCGCGGGCCAGCCCGAGACGACGAAACTGCGGCCGCACGAACAGGTCTTCCAGGTAGATACCCTCGACCCCGTCCCACGTCGAGAAGTTGAGGAACCACAGCGCCATCGCCGCCACTTCGCCGTCCACCTCGGCGATGTGTGCCCGCAGTGTCGGAGAATCGCCGAAAAGAGCCGAGCTGACTTGTGTTTCGACGACGGTGCATTGATCGGGAGCGCGTTCGAAGACAGCCAGGTCGTGGATCATGGCGGTGATTGCCTCAGCGTCACCGGGCGCGGCCCGACGTATGTGCACACTCATGGTCGGACCCCCAGCGCGGTCAGGATGGTGATGAATTTGGTCGTCGTCTCAGCGACTTCGCCGGCTGGATCGGATTCGGCAACGATGCCACCACCGGCATGGGCCAGCGCGGTGCGCCGGTCGGCGGCCAGTTGCGCGCCGCGAATGGTGACCACCCAGCGCCCGTCACCGTTGGCGTCGCACCAGCCGACCGCGCCGGCGTAGAACCCGCGATCGCCTTCCAGCTCGCCGATCAGCCGTGCGGCGGCATCGGTGGGCACTCCGCCGACCGCCGGGGTGGGGTGTAGGGCCCGCGTCAGATCGAGTGCCGTTGTTGATGTATCGCGCAGCCGCCCGGTGATCGGCGTGCTGAGGTGCCAGAGCGCGGTGGTGCGGCTGAGCGTCGGGGTGGGGGCAATCGTCAACTCGCTGCACAGCGGGCGCAAGGCCGTCGCCATGGTGTCGATCACCAGCTGATGCTCGTGGCGATCTTTCGCCGACTCGGCCAGCGCAGCGCCGGCGGCGGCGTCGAGGTCGGGATCGGCGGCCCGCGGCGCGGAGCCGGCGAACGGCTGGCAGCTCACCCGATCACCGTCGCGGGCCACCAGCAGCTCAGGGCTGGCGCCGACGAGCGCCATACCCGCATAGTCGCCGGCCGCCGCCGACAGGTCGACGAGATAGCCGTATGCGGCCGGGTCGTTGTTCACCAAGCGGCGCAGGATGATTCGGGCGTCCAGGGGGGCGTCGGCGGTCAGACGCAGGGCGCGGGCCAGCACCACCTTCTGCAGCGTGCCGCCCGGGGCCGTCAGTTCGTCGCACGCGCGTCGCACCCGGGCCCGGTGCTCGTCGGGTGCGGGCAGCATGCCGGACACCCGCACATCGGGCATCGGCCCGGTCGGCCAGCCGGGCAGTTCGGTCGCGCGCCGCACGGCGCGCGGTGCCATCAGGGCGGCCGGGCCGTCGACGTCAAAAGCCAACGCGCCCAGCACCATTGATGCTTGGCCGGAGCGCAGTGCGGACTGCGCAGCGGCCACGTCGCGGTAGCCGGCCTGCACCCCGTCGGCGATCACCACACCGGACGGCCCGCACAGCACGAACGGCGGTTCAGCCTTCATTAGGACGGGGGAGGCCCAGCGCGCTGAGCTGGCGTATCCCGTGTTCGAAGCCGCCGACCGCGACGGATGCGGTTGGCATGCCGAACCGGCTGCCCTCGATCAGCGGCAGCTGCACCCAGCGGGTGATGACAGCGCGGGAGAAGTGGCCGTGGCTCACGAACACCACGTCGCGCGACGCCATCTCCTCCAGCGCCAAGGCAACCGCGCGGTCGGCGCGCTCGCTGACCTGTGCCACCGACTCGCCGTGCGGGGCGCCATCCGTCCAGATCGACCAGTCGGGTTGGGTTTTGTGAATCTCCGCGGTCGTCATGCCTTCGTAGGAGCCGTAATCCCATTCGGCGAGCAGCTCGGACTTCTCGTCGACAATGAGGCCGGCGAGTTCGGCCGTCTCCACGGCCCGTCGGCGCGGGCTGCTGAACACCTTCGGATCGTCGAGCTGCAGGTCGGCCAGCGCCGGGCGGGTGGCGATCGCCTCGGCTCGACCGTTGTCGGTGAGTTCGAGATCGGTGCAGCCCGTGTGCTGCCCGGACAGCGACCACTCGGTTTCGCCATGGCGCAGCAACACCAGCCGATGGCTCTGGACGCCCATGCTGAGCGATTCTGCCTGACACGCATGGCGATCCGCGCGCGGGCACCGTGGTGTTGGTGCTTGGATGGCAGTTGTTAACCGCCAGCACGAAAAGAGGAGGAACGGCGCCTG
The DNA here is from genome assembly GCF_965277065.1 of Mycobacterium sp. Lineage (GTDB taxonomy): Bacteria > Actinomycetota > Actinomycetes > Mycobacteriales > Mycobacteriaceae > Mycobacterium. Next base: position 495,587 of record NZ_CBDIBT010000019.1, on the reverse strand, counting down.
ATGAAGGGGACCCGAGTGCTGGCGGTGGCCAACCAGAAGGGTGGGGTGGCCAAGACGACGACGGTCGCTTCGCTGGGTGCGGCGATGGTGGACGCAGGCCGGCGCGTGCTGCTCATCGATCTGGACCCGCAGGGCTGTCTGACTTTTTCGCTCGGCCAGGATCCGGACAAGCTGGCGGTCTCGGTGCATGACGTGTTACTCGGCGACGTCGAGCCGAACGCCGCCCTGGTGGAGACCGCGGAGGGGATGACACTGCTGCCGGCGAACATCGACCTGGCCGGCGCCGAGGCGATGCTATTGATGCGCGCCGGCCGCGAGTACGCGCTCAAGCGGGCGCTCGACAAACTCGACGGCACGTTCGACGTGGTGATCATCGACTGCCCGCCGTCGCTGGGCGTGCTCACCCTCAACGGGCTCACCGCCGCCAACGAGGTCATCGTGCCGCTGCAATGCGAAACGCTGGCGCACCGCGGCGTCGGGCAGTTCCTGCGGACCGTCGACGACGTCCAGCAGATCACCAACCCGGGCCTGAAGTTGTTGGGTGCGCTGCCGACGCTGTACGACCCACGCACCACGCACACCCGCGACGTGCTACTCGACGTCGCCGATCGCTACGACCTGCCGGTGCTGGCGCCGCCCATCCCGCGCACGGTGCGGTTCGCCGAGGCCAGCGCATCGGGTTCGTCGGTGCTGGCCGCGCGTAAGAACAAAGGCGCATCCGCCTATCAGGAGCTGGCGCAGTCGCTGCTCAAGCACTGGAGGACGGGCAGGGCGCTGCCCACCTTCGCGATCGACGCCTGAGCGCCCGTCAGCCCAGAGCGACGAGCGTTTTACCGCGCTGCTCGAGCAGCTGCGCGCCGGTGGCCAGCGGAATCACCGGCGCGTCGCCCGGCTCGCGGTGCAGCGGCAGGAAGTCCTCGCCGACCCCGGTGACCGGATCGCACACCGCGATGCCGTCAGTGACCGGGACCATCAACTTGCCGGCCAATAGCGTGGCCGGGCCGACCGGAGCCGACGAACCGGCAGGACCGATGGAATAGCGGTAGGTCAGATTCAAGGTGTCGAACACCATCACTCGGTGGCCGGTCCACCAGGTGATCAGGTTGCTGGTCCGAGTCACCACGTTGGACGTCAGCGGCGGCTCGGGCAGCAGAGTGCTGCCCACGGTGGTGCCGGTCTCGTCGATGACATCGACCCTGGGCTGGGGCGCCGCCAGGTACACCGCCGTCCTGGTCTCCGACACCGCCAGGACTTTGGCGCCGGAATCCGCGCCGATGCCCGGTTCGGCCACACTGTGCTGTTCCGGCTCGTCTTCCTCTTTGCCCGGACGCAGCAGCGTCAGCCGTAGGTCGGCCTGCCGGCCGCATGCCTCGAACACCGATACGGCGGACGAGCTGGCCGCCGCCGACGCCAGTCGGCAGCCGGTGTGCAGCCCCTTCGACCCCTGTGCTGAGGGCTTTACCGGCGCGTCGATCTCGCCATACGACAACATCCGGACCATGTCGGAACGCCACAACTCGAGACGGGTATCGCCGGCCGACAGGACCGTCGTGCCGTCCGACGACAGCTCCACCCGCCGGTCGCTGTAGCTGCTGCGGGCGGGCCCGCGCTGCCCCGTAGATCCGTCGAGCGTGCTGGCCTGGCCGCACCCCCGGTCGTCGCGATACACCGCGACCGCGAAGCGGTACACCCAGGAGACGCCGCACAAGTCGGTGTCGCGGGAGTAACTCCACCGCACGGCGCCGGTGACTGGGTCGTGGCCCTCGACGACGCGCCCATTGCCGGTGACGACGGACCCCCCGACGGCGACAGGTTGCGCCGTGGCGGCGCTGTCGGCTCGCCAGAGCTCCCGCAACGATGCCGGCACCGCGCGTGCGGCCGTGGGGTTGGGGGCGGGTGTCGCTGTCCGGCTGATGGTGGCCCGGGCGTCGCTGGTCCACCAGATCAACGCCGCGGTCGTAACCACCACAACGATGATCGCGGCCGCGGCCAGTAGATCAGACTTGGTGCGGCGTTCCGGCTTGACCATCGAGCTCGACGGGTCAGTTGGCGGGGGCTGCGGGAGCTTTGGTGCCCGCGCGGGGACGACGGCGACGGCGCCGCGCACGGGTGGCGTCGCCGGACGCGGCGTCGGAATTGCCTGCGGCCGTTGCCGACCCATCCGTGTCGGCCTTGCCGTTGGTGGCGGAGTGCCCGGTCGCTGCCTGGCCCCCGCGGGTGCGGCGGCGCTGGCGGTTGTTGTTGCGCGACGGGGCGGGCTCGTCGTTGCTGCGGGTGCTCGATGCGGTGCGCTTCACCGGCGACTTCTTCGGCGCTCCGATGGAGCCCCCGGTCTCGGTCGGGATGTCCAGCTCGACGTAGATGTGCGGCGAGTTGGAGTAGGTCTCGGCGGGGTCAGGGCAGTCCAGGCCGAGGGCCTTGTCGATCATCGTCCACCGAGGCAGGTCGTCCCAGTCCACGAGGGTGACGGCGATACCGGTCTTACCGGCCCGTCCGGTCCGGCCGATGCGGTGGACGTAGGCCTGCTCGTCCTCGGGGATCTGGTAGTTGATCACGTGGGTGATGTCGTCGATGTCGATGCCGCGGGCCGCGACGTCGGTGGCGACCAGCACGTCGATATCGCCGCCGCGGAACTGCTTCAGGGCCTTCTCGCGCGCGATCTGGCCCAGGTCTCCGTGCACAGCGCCGACGGCGAAACCACGCTCGGCGAGTTCGTCAGCGACTTTCTGAGCGGTGCGCTTGGTGCGGGTGAAGATCATGGTGGCGCCGCGTCCGCGAGCCTGAAGTACCCGGCTGATCAGTTCGACCTTGTCGAGGGCGTGCGCGCGGTAGACGTACTGCTTGGTCGAGTCGTGCACTGCCGAGGAGTGTGGCGCCTCTGCCCGGATGTGAGTGGGCTGGTTCATGAACGTGCGGGCTAGCGTGATGATCGGATCCGGCATGGTCGCCGAGAACAGCATCGCCTGCCGCTCGTCGGGAATCTGGCGCAGAATCCGCTCGATGTCGGGCAGGAAGCCCAGGTCGAGCATCTCGTCAGCTTCGTCGAGCACCAGTACGGACAGGCCGCCGAGCTGCAGGTGGCCCTGCTGGGCCAGGTCGAGCAGCCGACCGGGCGTGCCGACTACCACGTCGGCGCCGGCGCGCAGCGCCTCGACCTGCGGCTCGTAGGGCCGTCCGCCATAGATGGAGACCACGGAGAGCTTGCGGTCGTCGTCGGCGCTCAGATATTTGGCCGCGGTGGACAGGTCGCCGTAGACCTGCAGGCAGAGTTCGCGGGTGGGCACCACGATCAGTGCGCGGGGAATTCCGTTGAGCGGGCGGTCCGGGCCGGCTGTGGTGATGCGCTGCAGCAGCGGCACGCCGAAGGCGAAAGTCTTACCCATTCCGGTGCGGGCTTGTCCGATCAGATCGTCGCCGGTGAGGGCGAGCGGCAGGGTCAGCTCCTGGATGGCGAACGGATGCTCGATGCCCTTTTCGCTGAGCGCGCGGACGATTTCTTCGCGGACGCCGAGGTCGGCGAAGGTGGATTCGGCTGCGGCTCGGTTAGGTGTGATGAGTGGAGTCATGCGTGAAACACGTATGCCTTTCGGGGTCGTATTCGATTGGTCAATCGTTGCGGTCACGCGCGCACCAGTTGACTTTCGGATACGTTTCCGATTCGCGGGCCCTGCGCTTCTGAGGCGGGCCAACTGCGTGCACGCACATTGCATAGGCAGAGGCGGTACGGATCGACCACCATTACCTGGCTCGATTGTAGCTGGTAGGCAGCCGCTGACCCGATTCGCGGCGTTTCGCGCGCGGGCGGGTCGCCGCGTCCGACCCTCGTCGGTGATCGCCAGGGCGGCGTCGCCGCCCGCAGCGGGTCGCCGCGTCCGACCCTCGTCGGTGATCGCCAGGGCGGCGTCGCCGCCCGCAGCGGGTCGCCGCATCCGACCCTCGTCGGTGATCGCCAGGGCGGCGTGGCCGCCCGCAGCGGGTCGCCGCATCCGACCCCTAGAGTGGGTGCCATGACACAGCTTTCGTCGGGCGACCAGCGGGCCGATCCGCCTCCGTCACGGCTGCCGGCGGACCATCCCGGGGTCAACGAGCTGTTCTCGCTGCTGGCATACGGCGAAGTCGTGGCGTTCTACCGGCTGACCGAAGAAGCGAAGATGGCGCCGGATCTGCGGGGGCGGATCTCGATGGCCAGCATGGCCGCCGCCGAGATGGCGCACTACGAAGTACTGCACGACGCCCTGGAGACCCGCGGTGTCGACGTGGTGCCGACGATCTCGAAGTACGCCTCCGCGCTCGACGGCTATCACCGGCTCACCACGCCCAGCACCTGGCTGGAGGCGTTGGTCAAGACCTACATCGGTGACGCGCTGGCGGCGGATTTCTACTTGGAGATCGCCGACGTGCTGCCCGATGACGTCGCCGACGTGGTGCGCTCGGTGATGGCCCAGACCGGGCACTCCCAATTCGTCGTCGCCGAAGTGCGCTCGGCCGTGTCCCGGAGCACCAAGCAGCGCAGTCGGCTGGCGTTGTGGTCGCGCCGGTTGCTCGGCGAAGCGATCACCCAGGCCCAGTACGTGTTGGCCGAACACGACGAGTTAGTCGACCTCGTGGTGTCGAAGTCCGACGGATTGACGCAGCTCGCGGGGTTCTTCGACCGCCTGCAGCGCACGCACGACGAGCGGGTGCGGGAACTGGGCCTCGCCTAGCCCGGCCTAGCGGCTGCAGGTCGCGAACATCGTGCTGCTGGTCGAGATCGCGATGGCCTCACCCACGCCGTCGGCGATCGAGCAGTTCAGGCGCCCGGTCAGGCTGGTCGCGACGACGGATCGCATCCCGACCCCCGGATTGAGGACGACGGTCCTCGACCACGGCAATGAGACGTTGAAATCGGTCTGCGGCGCGCCCGACGCGTCGGTGTAGACGACGGTGACCAGATCGAGCAGGCCCTTGGTGCCGGTCACCCGATAGACGAAGGTGCGAGCGGCGACGTCCGGCGGCACCGGGGGCGCTGCGACCGGCGGCAGGGTCTGGGGCACGGTGCTGGTGGCGGTCGGGCTGGGCGGTCGCGACGACGGCGTCACGGTGGTCACCGTCTCGGGCGGCAAGGCCGGTACCAGCCGAGGTGCGGTGCTTCGACTCGGCGGCACCACCACAGTCGCAGAGGTCGAGGAGCTGTCGCCGCCGTTGACGATCACCACGCTGGCGATCACGGCGAGCACGAAAATGATCCCGGCCACGGCCGCGATCGGACGCCAGCGCCCATCGGTCCACGAGTCATCGCCGTCGGCGTAGATGTCGTCGACGGCGTCATCGGGGTAATCCTGGAGCTCATTGCCCAGGTAATCGGTGGTGCTGATGATGCAGATGTTAGCGATGTGACTGTCTGCCGCAGCCGGCGAGGCGGGCGTGTCAGGTCACGATTTGCCAACGGAGACCGGTCTCCCCGGCGCCCGCGAATCCCTGGCGGTGACCGGCTTTCCGCGCCCTCACCGAGCGTCCACTAGCCTTGTCGAAGCATCGACTAACGAGGATTGGGAAGGGGCCGGCTCGTGGAGGTCAAGATCGGTATCACAGACAGTCCGCGCGAGCTGGTCTTCAACACCGCGCAAACCCCCAGCGAGGTCGAAGATCTCGTCACCGGCGCGCTGGGCAAGAGCTCCGACGTGCTCGCACTGACCGACGACAAGGGCCGTCGCTTCGTGGTCAACTCGGCGAGGATCGCTTACGTCGAGATCGGCGCCGCGGACTCGCGTCGCGTCGGCTTCGGAATCGGAAGCGTCGCCGCTAAGAGCGGGTAAGCGGCACGTGTGACAGGCCGCCCCACGCGAACACTACGGTGCCGTCAACGGCATCGTCCTTGGCGATCGGGCGGTCGGCATCCAGCCAGTACCGGGCGCAGTCGACGCTGAGCCCGACCAAGCCCACCGCGATCATCCGGGCGCGGTGCGGGTCCAAACCGGAGTCGGCGCTGATCAGGTCGAAGACCGCGTCGATGCATGACTCGGTGGCCTCCCGCACCTGCGCGGCGACCTGAGGTTCGGTGGTGAAGTCGTTTTCGAAGATCAGCCGGTAGCCCTGGCTGTCGTGCTCGATGAAATCGAAGAACGCCCCGACGGCGGACCGCAGCCGCTGACGGTTGTCGGTCGTGGTTCGGAGCGCCTGGCGCACACCCGACACCAGGTTGTCGACGTGCCGCTGCAAGACCGCCAGATACAGTTCCAGCTTGCTCGAAAAGTGTTGGTAGAGAACGGGTTTGCTGACCCCGGCGCGTTCGGCGATTTCGTCCATGCCGGCGGCGTGGTAGCCGCGGTCGACGAAAATGTCGCTGGCGGCGATGAGCAACTGGCCCCGACGCTCGTCACGAGGCAGTCGGTTCCCGCGGCGACCAGGAGTGGCGGGTTTCACCCCACTCCTTCCCGCGGCGTTGGCGAGATCGCTCATCCATTCCTCAATCTGCTGCTTGTCATCGCGCCGGTCTGAAACAATGCGCGGTTGATCGCAACGACACTACTACCCGCACGGATTTTGACTCGTCAGCCTGCGGCATGAATGTCGCCATGGCAACGTCTCGCCGGCGCCCTCTGGCGCGCCGAGAGTCCCTGCTAGCAGGTGCTGTGCCATTCTGGGAATGTGACCTTCGACCCCGAGCGGCGCGGGGGCAACCGGACACCGGTTCTTCGCGACGACTGGCGCGAACCGCTGCGCGCCCAGCGGGATCCGCTCGCGTGGGGTGGCCCCGGGCGGGTCCGGTCGAATCGCGACACCAGTCGCTGGCGCAAGCAGAGTTGGCTGGGACGCTTCGTCTCCACCTACGGCTGGCGCGCCTACGCGCTGCCGGTGCTGGTCGCCGTCACCGGCGTGGTGCTCTATCAGACCGTCACCGGGACGAGCGCGACCGCGCCCGCGTCCGAGCATCCGCTACAGGGTCCGCCGAAGATCGGCGCCGTGGGCACGGTGATCATCGACGCTCCGCCCCGCGGCCTGACCCAATACGACGCCAGTCTGCCGACCGGGATGCTGCCCAACGGCGGCCCGTTCAGCGGTGCCGCTGCCAAATCGTGGCAGGTCGTCCCGGGAGTTACGCCGCAGTTCGGCCAGGGCACGGCGAAGGTCTTCAAGTACACCGTCGAGGTCGAGAACGGGATGGACCCCGTCGCCTTCGGCGGTGACGACGCCTTCGCCGCCATGGTCGACCAGACGCTGGCCAACCCGAAGAGCTGGACCCACGACGCGCAGTTCGCTTTCGTCAGGGTCGACGGGAATGGCAAAGCCAAACCCGATATCCGCATCTCGCTGAGCTCACCGATGACCGTTCGCGAGGGCTGCGGGTACGAGTTCCCGCTCGAGACGTCCTGCTACAACCCGTCTTACGGGGCCGGGGTCGAGCCGCGGGTGTTCATCAACGAGGCACGCTGGGTGCGCGGGGCACTGTCGTTCCAGGGCGACATCGGCTCGTACCGGCAGTACCTGATCAACCACGAGGTCGGCCACGCCATCGGCTACCTGCGCCACGAGCCGTGTGACAAGCAAGGCGGGCTGGCGCCCATCATGATGCAGCAAACGTTCTCCACCTCCGACGACGACAACTCGAAGTTCGACCCGGATTACGTGAAACCGGACGGCAAGACCTGCCGGTTCAATCCCTGGCCGTACCCGATCGCCTAGCCGGGCGACGATGCAGAACGCAGCGCGTTCTGAGAAGGAGCCGGGCAATTTCGCCTAGCCTCGGTGGGGTGTTACCACCGCTTGTCGAGCCGGCCGGCGAGCTGACCGCCGACGAGGTGGCCCGCTACAGTCGCCATCTCGTCATCCCCGAGCTGGGCATCGACGGCCAGAAGCGGCTCAAGAATGCGCGGGTGCTGGTGATCGGCGCCGGCGGTCTCGGCGCGCCCACCCTGCTCTACCTGGCCGCGGCCGGGGTTGGAACGATCGGCATCGCGGACGACGACGTCGTCGAGGAGTCGAATCTGCAGCGTCAGATCATCCACGGCATTAGCGATATCGGCAGGTCCAAAGCACAGTCCGCGCGCGACTCGATCGCCGAGATCAACCCGCTGGTGTGCGTCCGCCTGCACGAGGTCCGGCTTGACCGGCGCAACGCCGTCGAGGTGTTCGAGCATTACGACCTGATCCTCGATGGCACCGACAACTTCGCCACCCGCTACCTGGTCAACGACGCCGCGGTGCTGGCCCACAAGCCGTACGTGTGGGGATCGATCTACCGGTTCGAAGGGCAGGTGTCGGTGTTCTGGGAAGACGCGCCGGACGGCCGCGGCGTGAACTACCGCGATCTGTACCCCGACGCGCCGCCGCCGGGCTTGGTCCCGTCGTGCGCCGAAGGCGGGGTGCTGGGCGTGCTGTGCGCCTCGATCGCGTCGGTGATGGGTACTGAGGCGATCAAACTCATCACCGGCATCGGGGACCCGCTGTTGGGCCGGCTGCTGATGTACGACGCGCTGGCGATGAGTTACCGCACCATCGCCGTCGGCAAGGACCCCGCCACGCCGGCGATCACTGAGTTGATCGACTACGACGAATTCTGCGGGTTCGTGTCCGAGCCCGCCGACGACTCCGCGATCACGCCCCGTGAGCTGCGTGACCTGCTCGAATCCGGCGCGCAGATTGCGTTGATCGATGTGCGTGAGCCGGCCGAGTGGGACATCAACCACATCGACGGGGCTCAGTTGATTCCGAGTTCCTCGATCGCCTCCGGCGACGGCCTGACCAGGCTGCCCCCGGACCGCAGGCCGGTCCTCTATTGCAAGACGGGTGTGCGCTCGGCACAGGCGTTGGTGGCCGTCCGCGACGCGGGGTTTGCCGACGTGGTGCACCTGCGTGGCGGCATCGTGGCGTGGGCGCAGCAGATGCAGCCCGACATGGTGATGTACTGATCCGCCACGCGGCTCTGCGAGTTCGTGTCTAGTCCCGGGACTTCGCTGGGCCCGATTAGGCTAACCGCGTGAGTGTCGACCCGCCGCCGGAGCACGTGCTGTCGGCGTTCGGTTTGAGCGGTGTCGAACCGATCCCCCTCGGTGCTGCCTGGGAGGGCGGCTGGCGGTGCGGCGAGGTGGTGCTGTCGATGGTCGCCGAGAATGCCCGCGCCGCGTGGTCGGCGCGGGTCCGCGAGACGTTGTTCGTCGATGGCGTGCGGCTGGCCCGGCCGGTCCGCTCGACCGACGGACGTTACGTGGTGTCGGGTTGGCGAGCAGACACTTTCGTGGCCGGCCAGCCCGAGCCCCGCCATGACGAGGTGGTCTCGGCAGCGGTGCGGTTGCACGAGGCCACCGGCAAGCTGGAACGGCCACGATTTTTGACTCAGGGGCCGACGGCGCCGTGGGCCGATGTCGACGTCTTCATCGCCGCCGACCGGGCCGCGTGGGAAGAGCGGCCGCTGCAGTCGGTACCGGCGGCCGCCCGCACGGCCTCGCCCACCGCGGACGGACAGCGGTCGGTCGAGTTGATCAATCAGCTTGCCTCACTGCGCCGCCCGACCAAAAGCCCCAACCAGCTTGTCGACGGTGATCTGTACGGCACGGTGCTGTTCGCCGGTGCCGCCGCGCCGGGAATCACCGACATCACGCCCTACTGGCGGCCCGCGTCGTGGGCCGCGGGAGTGGTTGTCGTCGACGCGTTGTCGTGGGGCGGAGCGGACGAAGGTCTGCTCGACCGCTGGAACGCGCTACCAGAATGGCCGCAGATGTTGCTGCGCGCATTGATGTTCCGGCTGGCTGTGCACGCGTTGCACCCGCGTTCGACGGCTGCTGCCTTCCCGGGTCTGGCGCGCACCGCCGCGCTGGTGCGGCTGATCCTCTAACCGGGACTCAATCCACTAGTCGGTAAAGGCGTAGCGGACCTCGTCGAGCGGGATTCTGCCGTCGTTCGACAGAATCCCTTCTGCCCGAAGCAATTCCAGCTGTCGTGTGGTCAGATGCTTTGCGGGTCGCCCCGATGCGGTGATCACCCGGTGCCAGGGCAGGTCCAGCGAATCGATGCGCATGATGTATCCGACGATGCGTGGACTGGAAAGCCCTGCGACAGCAGCGATGTCGCCATAAGTCGATACGCGGCCCGCAGGTATCGAGGCAACCAAAGCCCGCACCCGTTCCACCTGATCGTCGGTCACCGGCGCCAAGGTCAGGCCATCCGCTCGCGGATCAACGCGGCGACTTCGGCCGGTTTGGTCTCGGCCATCATGTGGTCGCATTCGAAGGTCAGCTGGCGAAAGTCCTGGCCCAACTGTGCGCGCAGATCCCTGACGAGGCGGTCGGTGACATATGGCGGAGACGTCCACGCGGCCCGCACTAGCGTGGTCCCAATTCCTTTGGGTGGCAATACAATTTCGCGAGCCAGTTCACTCCAGTAGGCCATCATCGCTGGCAGGCTCAGTCGCCAGGTGCACCGGCCGTCCGGCAGCGTCACGAGGTGTTCGTCGAGTTCGGCATCGACTACGGCCGAATCCACGCCGGCCCAGGAGCCGTTGGTTTTCGCCGCGCGAGCTTCGCCGGAATCGGAGTAGTCGGGGGAGGCCAGCATGGCATCGGCGATCTCGAGCATCCAGGCGCCGTCCAATCCGACGGCCGGATCAAGCAGCACCAGTCCGGCGATCCGGTCAGCATGGGCCGCCGCCAACTGCAGGGCCACCGCGCTGCCGAACGAGTGCGCCACCACGACGACGGGCTCGTCGGCCTCGTGCTCGAGCAGTGCGGCCAGCGCGGCGACATTGGCCTCGATCGTCCACGGCGCGTCCCACGACGAGTGGCCGTGTCCGATCAGATCTGGTGCGGCGACGGAGATCTCGGGTAGGTAGCGGTTGGCCAGGTGCCCCCAACGCCGACCATGCCCGGTGAGCCCATGCAGCGCCAGCAGCCGTACCGGGCCGGGCGGGCCGAAGCGGTGCACCTTCAGGCGGATCACGGGTTAGATGGTGCCAGTCCGGCGATCGCCCTCTCACGGCCGGGCCTCAACTTGTCAGACCCCCGTGGTGTCATTCCGCTATGTCCTACCACTGGGGCCCGGAAGCCCACCTCGTCCTCGATCCCGGTCTGCGGGGAACGGTGCGCGTGCTCGGCGGGCCGGGCACCGGCAAGAGTTCGCTGCTGATCGATGTCGCGGCCACGCGAATCGGCGCGGGCACCGATCCGGAATCGGTTCTGCTGCTCACGGGTTCGGGTCGCATTGGGGCGCAGGCACGCAACGCGCTGACGGCACGGCTGCTGGGTTCGCAAGACGCCGGTGCACACTTCGCGGTCATCCGGGAACCGATGGTGCGCAGCGTGCACAGTTACGCGTTCGCGGTGCTGCGGCTGGCGGCGCAGCGCGCCGGCGGCCCACCGCCCAGGCTGGTCACCAGCGCCGAACAAGACGCGATCATCGCCGAGTTGCTGGACGGTGAGCTCACCGATGGCGCCGAGGCGTGGCCCGCCGAATTACGGGCGGCCCTGGGCACCGAGGGTTTCGCCGCGGAACTGCGCGAGCTGCTGACCCGGTGCGCCGAACGCGGCGTCGACCCCGCGCAACTGGAGCGGGTGGGTCGGCTGTCGGGCCGCCCGGAATGGACTGCCGCGGGCCGCTTTGCAGGCAACTACGAGCAGGTGATGCTGCTGCGCGCAGCGGTCGGAACGGCCGGTCCGCGGGCGACTACGCCGGCGGTCGGGGCCGCCGAACTGGTGGGCGCTGCGCTGGAGGCTCTCGCCGTCGACGCCGAGTTGTTGGCCGCCGAGCGTGCCCGGATCGGTGTGCTGCTCGTCGACGATGCCCAGCAACTCGATCCGCAGGCCGCCCTGCTGGTTCGGGTGCTGGCCGCTGGTGCCGACGTGACGCTGCTCGCCGGTGACCCGGATCAGGCGGTGTTCGGCTTCCGCGGCGCGGAGCCGGCGGCCTTGCTGGGCGATGGCACACCGTCGATCACTTTGCGGACCTCGCACCGCTGCGCTCCGGCCGTGGCGCAGGCTGTCTCGGGTATCGCCGGCCGACTCAGCGCTGGCGGCGAAATCGACGGCTTGGGCGACGATCCCGGCTCGGTACTGGTGAAACTGGCCGCCTCCACCCACGCGGAGACGACCATGATCGCCGACTACCTGCGGCGCGCCCACCTGGTGGACGGCGTGCCGTGGTCGCAGATGGCTGTCGTCGTCAGATCGGTACCGCGGGCGGCGGCCGGCCTGCCGCACGCTCTGGCGCGGGCCGGCATTCCGGTAGCAGCGCCGCCACTCACCGGTTCGCTGGGTGCGCAGCCCGCCGCGCACGCGTTGTTGACCGTGCTGGCCGCGACGGCCGACGGCCTGGACGGCGGGCAGGCAGTCTCATTGCTGACCGGCCCGATCGGTCGCCTCGACCCGGTGTCGCTTCGCCAGTTGCGACGCACGCTGCGACGAGCCGGCATCGAGGGCGCGGCAACGCAGTTCGGCGACCTGCTGGTCGAGGCGCTGAACGGCAACACCTCGGCTCGGCTTCCCGCCGCCCAGGGCAAGCCGTTGGAGCGGGTTCGCGCGGTGCTGGATGCCGCGGCGGGCTCGCACCGGCGCGGCGAGGATCCGCGCTACACACTGTGGGCTGCGTGGCAGCGTTCCGGTTTGCAGCGCCGCTGGCTGACCGCGTGGGAGCGTGGTGGCGCCGCCGGCGTCCAGGCGGGCCGGCATCTCGATGCGGTGACCGCGTTGTTCGACTCATGCGACCAATACCTGGCCCGAACCGCCGGCGCATCGCTGCGCGGTCTGATCGATCACCTGCTGGCCGAGCAGCTGCGCGCCGTCGGCCCCGATCCGGCCGCCGGAGAGCAGGTCGCGGTGCTCAGCGCGCATGCGGCGCTCGGCCGGGAATGGGATCTCGTCGTCATCGCCGGCTTGCAGGACGGGTTGTGGCCCAACACCATTCCGCGTGGCGGTGTGCTGGGCACCCAGCGTCTGCTGGACGTCCTCGACGGCGTAACGGAGAACGCCTCGATGCGCGCGCCGCTGCTGGCCGAGGAGCGGCGCCTCCTGGTCGCCGCCATGGGCCGAGCCCGCATGCGGCTGTTGGTGACGGCCGTCGACGGCGAGGCCGGCGGCGGTGACGAGGTCAGCATGCCGTCGTCGTTCTTCGCCGAAATCGCGCAGTGGTCCACCAGTGCCCCCGACGCCGCGGGGTCGGGGGCCGCGCTTGCGCCGGTCGCCGGGCCGCGGGTGCTGTCGGCCAACGCGGTGGTGGGCCGGCTGCGCGGCGTGGTCTGCGCGCCGCAGGCGTCGGTCAGCGAAGAGATGCGCAGCTGCGCAGCACGGCAATTGGCTCGTCTGGCCGAAGCGGGCGTGCCGGGCGCCGATCCGGCCGGTTGGTACGGCATGTCGTCGGTGAGCACCACCGAGCCGATGTGGAGTAGGGAAGACCACCCAGATCATGTCGTCACGCTGACGCCGTCGAGCTTGCAGACGTTGACCGACTGTCCGCTGCGCTGGCTGGCCGAGCGCCACGGCGGGACCGACCTGCGCGACCTGAGTTCGACCGTCGGCTCGGTGCTGCACGCGCTGATCGCCGAGCCGGCCGGCAGTGAGTTCGAACTGTTCGCCGCCCTCGAGCGGGCCTGGCAGCACTTACCGTTCGAATCACGGTGGTACGCGGACAATGAGCTGGCCCGGCACCGGAGCATGATCGAGACGTTCCTGGCCTGGCGCGCGCAGACCCGCGGCGAGCTGACCGAGGTCGGTGTCGAAGTCGACGTCGACGGCGTCCTCGACGGCGGTGTCGGGCTGCGTGGCCGGGTCGACCGCATCGAGCGCGACGCCGAAGGCCGGCTGGTGATCGTCGACGTCAAGACCGGCAAGACACCGGTCAGCAAGGACGACGCGCAGCGGCACGCCCAGCTCGCGGCGTACCAGCTTGCGGTCGCCGAGGGTCTCCTGAACCACGGCGACGAACCCGGCGGCGGTCGGCTGGTCTACCTGGGTAAGACGGGCTCGGCAGGCGCCACCGAGCGCGAACAGGACCCGCTGACTCCGGAAGCGCGCGAGCATTGGCGCGACCGGATCCGCGACGCCGCCGGAGCGACGGCCGGCCCGCAGTTCATCGCCCGGATCAACGACGGCTGCTCGCACTGCCCGCTGCGGCCCAGCTGCCCGGCTCAGACCGGCATCGACGGAGAGGGAGCGGTATGACTGTTACGGCGGCACCGTCGGTGCGCTACAGTCCAGCCGAATTGGCTAGCGCACTAGGCCTTTTCGAGCCAACCGAGGAGCAGGCGGCGGTCATCGCCGCTCCGCCTGGGCCGCTGGTGGTGATCGCGGGAGCCGGTGCCGGCAAGACCGAGACGATGGCCGCCCGGGTGGTGTGGCTGGTGGCCAACGGCTACGCCGATCCCGGTCAGCTGCTGGGCCTGACGTTCACTTGCAAGGCAGCAGGGCAGTTGCTGCGCCGCGTCAGGTCGCGGTTGGCCCGGCTCAGCGGCACCGGTCTGGCCGTCAGTGGTGAACCGGGCCCGTCGGCCGGCGAACCCATCGGCACGCCGGTGGTCAGCACCTACCACGCCTTCGCCGGTCAACTGCTGCGCGAATACGGTCTGTTGTCGCCCGGCGCGACGGAGAGCGCGCAACCGATCGAACCCGACACCCGGTTGCTCAGCGAGACAGAACTTTGGCAGCTGGCTCTTGACGTCGTCAACGGATACGGCGGGGAGCTGCGGACCGAGCGGAACCCGGCTTCGGTGACCGCGATGGTGCTGCGGCTGTCGAGTCAGCTGGCCGAGCATCTGGTCGACACCGGCCAGGTCCGCGACACCCACGTCGAGCTCGAGCGGCTGGTGCACACCCTGCCCGCGGGCCGCTACCAGCGCGATCGTGGGCCCAGCCAGTGGCTGCTGCGCATGCTCGCCACCCAAGCCGAGCGCGCCGAACTGGTGCCGCTGGTCGATGCTCTGCATCGTCGGATGCTGGCGGAGAAGGTGATGGACTTCGGCAGCCAAATGGCTTGCGCGGCAAGGCTGGCGTTGACGGTCCCGCAGGTCGGCGAACAGCTGCGCAGCCGGTACCGGGTGGTGCTGCTCGACGAATACCAAGACACCGGATACGCCCAGCGCATGCTGCTGTCGTCGTTGTTCGGCGGGGGAGTCGACGAGCAACTGGCGCTGACCGCCGTCGGCGATCCGATCCAGTCCATCTACGGCTGGCGTGGCGCGTCGGCGACGAACCTGCCGCGGTTCACCACCGACTTCCCGATGTCCGACGGCAGCCCCGCGCCTGTGCTTGAGTTGAGCACCAGCTGGCGCAATCCGCCGACCATCCTGCATGTGGCCAACGCGGTCTCCGCCGATGCGCGACGACGGTCGGTCGCCGTCAACGCGCTTCGTTCGCGGCCCGACGCTGCCGCCGGCACCGTGCGCTGCGCTCTTCTCTCGGATGTTCTCGCCGAACGGGACTGGGTTGCCGACCATCTGCAGCGCTGCTACCAGCAGGCCGCTGCCGACGACGTCGCACCGCCGACCGCCGCAGTCCTGGTGCGCCGCAACGCCGATGCCGCACCGATCGCCGCCGCCCTGCGCGCCCGCGGCGTCCCGGTGGAAGTCGTCGGACTTGCCGGGCTGCTGTCAGTTTCCGAGGTCGCCGACGTGGTCGCGATGCTGCGCTTGGTCGCTGACCCCACCGCCGGCGCGGCCGCGATTCGGGTGCTCATCGGACCCCGCTGGCGGCTCGGCGCCCGTGACATCGCGGCGCTGTGGCGGCGAGCAGTGGCGATCGCAAGCGCAGCGGAGCCGGGTGCAGCGGGTCGCCACCATCAGGCAGTGGCGATCGCAAGCGCGGCGGAGCGGATCGCGGAAGGCGCCGGATTGCAGGCTGATTCCGCGGGTTTGGCCGACGCTCTCGCCGACCCGGGACCGGCCAACGCCTATTCAGTGGAGGGGTATCGGCGTATCGCGGCGCTCGCCGACGAGCTGAGCATGCTGCGCGGCCACCTCGGACACCCGCTGCCCGATCTGGTGGCCGAGGTGCGCCGACTGCTCGGCGTCGACTGCGAGGTCCGTGCGACATCATTCGGCAGCGGCTGGACTGGCACCGAACAGCTCGACGCCTTCGCCGACGTGGTCAACGGCTACGCCGAACGGTCGTCGGCGACCGATTCCCTCGCCTCCGTCGTGGGGTTGCTGTCCTACCTGGACGCCGCCGCGGTTGTCGAGAACGGCCTGGCGCCGGCTCAGGTCGTCGTTGCACAGAACCGGGTGCAGGTGCTGACCGTCCACGCCGCAAAGGGTTTGGAGTGGCAAATTGTCGCCGTGCCGCACCTGTCGGGTGGATTGTTCCCGTCTACCGCGCAAGCCCGCACCTGGCTCACCGACGCCGCCGATCTCCCGCCGCTGCTGCGTGGCGACCGTTCCGCCGACAGCCTGCACGGCGTGCCGGTACTCGATACCTCGGACGTGACCGATCGAAAGCAGTTGTCGGACATGATCTCTGCTCACCGGGCCCAGCTCGAACAACGACGCATAGACGAAGAGCGCCGGCTGCTGTATGTCGCCATCACCCGCTGTGAGGACACACTGCTGCTGTCGGGCCATCACTGGGCAGCCACCGGCATCAAGCCGCGTGGGCCATCGGATTTTCTGTGCGAGCTCAAGGACATCATCGAGCAGTCCGCTGACGCCGGCCAACCGTGCGGCGTGATCGAACACTGGGCGCCCGCCCCCGCAGGCGGTGACCAAAATCCGTTGCGCGACAACGTTCGCGAGACCAACTGGCCTGTCGACCCGCTGGGCGATCGGAGGGCCGATGTTCAACGCGGGGCCGCGTTGGTCTCCGCCGCGATGTCGGCGGCCGCACCCACCGCGGGCGCCGACGACGACGCCGAGGACTGGGCGGCCGACGTCGACGCTCTGCTGCAGGAGCGTGCCCGCGCCGGACAACAGCCGGCGGCAACGCTACCCAGCGGTCTGTCGGTCAGCAGCCTGGTGGACCTGGCTCGCGATCCGGAGCATGCGGCGCAGCGGCTCGCCCGCCGCCTACCCGCGCGACCGGAACCGCATGTGTTGCTGGGCAACGCCTTTCACGACTGGGTCGAGCGCTTCTACGGCGCCGAACGGCTCTTTGACCTCGCTGACCTGCCCGGTGCCGCCGACTCCGCGATCGCGCAGCGCGACGCCGACGAGCTCGCCGCGTTGCAGGATGCCTTTCTGGCCTCGCCGTGGGCCGCGCGGACGCCGGTGGCCGTCGAGGTGCCGTTCGAGATGGCCATCGGTGGGACGGTGATCCGCGGTCGCATCGACGCGGTCTTCTCCGAGCCGGACGGTGGCGCGACGGTCGTGGACTGGAAGACCGGCGAGCAGCCACGCGGCTCGGAGGCCGCCCGGCACGCGGCTATCCAGCTCGGCGTCTACCGACTGGCGTGGGCCGCGCTGAGCGGATGCCAGGAGTCGTTGGTGCGCACGGCTTTTCACTACGTGCGAACCGGGAGGTCGGTTGTCCCGCAGACGCTGCCGGGCCACGACGAGCTTGCCGAAATGCTCGCCCAGGCTTAAGAGTTGCGCGCGATCTTGAGCGCGGTGGTGATCATCGGAATCTGCAACGGCAGCCGGGCCAGCGCGATGATGCGCATCGGCCACGGCTTGCCCCACCACAACCGGACCATATTGACGTTGCCCGGGAACACCGCCAGGAACAATGCGGCCGCCGCCAACGCCGCCATCCGCCGGGTCTGCTGCGGCAGCAGCAGGGCGCCGATAGCGAGCTCTGCGACGCCGGATGCGTAGGTGTAGAACCGCGCACTGCCGGGCAATTCGACGGGGATGATGTCGTCGAACGGCTTCGGCGCCACAAAGTGGAGGGTGCCGATGCCAAACAGCATCGGCGCGATCCGGTAGGCGAGTGTTTGGCTGGCGTCCCGTTGCGGACTGTGTGTGATGGCGGTCATGGTTACATTGTGTCGTGCGTCCGGTCGAGCCAATGAAGAGTGGTCAAAGTTAGACCTCGGGAACGCGATCTCGACGAGACGTTGACCGCCCAGCCCGGCTACGCACTCGTCGGCGTGGTGCGAGTCCCCGAGGTGCAACTGAGCCCGGTGCGGGCGATTATGCGACGCATCGCCGTCGCACTGTTGGCCTTGGCGGCGGCGGTGATCACCGTCTACCTCGGCCGCAACGGCTACACCGACGTCCGCGGCGGACAGCTGACGTTTCTGGATTGCCTTTACTTCGCGACCGTGTCCTTGACGACCGTCGGCTACGGCGACCTGACCCCGTACACGGAATTCGCCCGACTGATCAGCGTGTTGGTACTTACGCCGCTGCGGATCCTGTTCCTCGTGGTGTTGGTCGGCACGACCCTCCAGGTGCTCACCGAGCGGTCCCGGCAAGCCTGGAAGATTCAGCGTTGGAGGAGCTCAGTGCGCAACCACACGGTCGTCATCGGCTACGGCACCAAAGGCAAAACAGCGGTCAGCGCGATGTGCGGGGACGAAGCGGCCGGCAAGGACTTCGTCATTGTCGACATCGACCAATCAGCCCTCGACCACGCGGCCGCCGCCGACCTCGTCACTGTGCACGGCGACGCCACCAGATCCGACGTCCTTCGGCTCGCCTCGGCCCAGCACGCGTCCGCGATCATCGTCGCGACCGGCCGCGACGACACCGCAACGCTGGTCACTCTCACCGCGCGGGAGGTCGCGCCCAAGGCCAAGATCGTGGCGTCGATTCGCGAAGCCGAAAACCAGCATCTGCTCAAGCAATCCGGCGCCGACTCGGTCGTCGTCTCGTCCGAGACAGCGGGCCGGCTGCTCGGGGTGGCCACCACCACGCCCAGCGTCGTCGAGATGATCGACGACCTGCTGACCCCGTCGCATGGCTTTGCCATCGGCGAGCGCGAGGTCGAGCAGGCCGAACTCGGCGGCTCTCCGCGGCATCTGCCCGACATCGTGCTCGGTGTGGTCCGCGACGGCCGGCTGCTTCGCGTCGACGCACAGGAGGCCGACGCTATCGAGGCCGGCGACCGGCTGCTCTTTGTCCGCAACACGGGGAAGTGACGTGACGATCGCAAGCGCGGCGAAGCCGGGCGCAGCGGGTCGCCACAAGGAGGACGTGACGATCGCAAGCCCGGCGAAGCCGGGCGCAGCGGGTCGTCACAAGGAGTTGTCCTAGGTGGATTTTCAATTGAAGGCCGTGCCGCTGCTGTCGCGCACCGGCGCCGATCGAGCCGACCAGGTGCGCACCGATGTCGAGGCCGCCGCCGCCGGATGGCCAGACGCGGCGCTGCTGCGGCTGGATTCGCGCAACCAGGTGATGGTCGCCGCCGGAAAAGTCTTGCTGGGCAAGGCGAAAGACCTGGCCGACAAGCCGCCGGCGGACGCGGTGTTCCTGGGCTGTCTCGCTGACGGCCGCCACGTGTGGGCGGTGCACGGTCCGCTGGAATCGCCCGAAGACCCCGACCTCAAAGCCGAGGTCGCCGACTTGCGGCGGGCCGGTCAGCTTTTCGACGACGTCGGTGCGCAGTTGGTGTCGGCGGCCGCGGCCCTGCTGAATTGGCATGCCAGCTCCCGGTTCAGCTCGATCGACGGCTCGCCGACCACACCGGTTCGGGCGGGCTGGGCGCGGGTCAACCCGGTCACCGGGCACGAGGAGTTCCCGCGCATCGACCCGGCGATCATCTGCCTGGTGCACGACGGCGGTGACCGCGCGGTACTGGCTCGTCAGACGGTCTGGCCGGACCGGATGTTTTCGCTTCTCGCCGGTTTCGTGGAGGCAGGAGAGTCGTTCGAGACCTGCGTCGCCCGCGAAATCCACGAGGAAATCGGGCTCAACGTCAGCGACATCCGCTACCTGGGTAGCCAGCCCTGGCCGTTTCCGCGGTCGCTGATGATCGGCTTCCACGCGATCGCCGACCCCGCGGAGCCGTTCGCATTCAACGACGGCGAAATCGCCGAAGCCGAGTGGTTCACCCGCGACGAAATCCGCGCCGCGCTGGCCCTCGGCGACTGGAGCAGCGACTCCGAATCCAGGCTCCTGCTGCCGGGATCGGTGTCGATCGCGCGGGTGATCGTCGAATCGTGGGCTGAGGCCTAACCTGCCAACTGGGCCAGCTTGGCCTTGAGCTCGTTGACGCCTGGGTTCGTCAGCGTTGAGCCGTCGGCGAACTTCACCGTCGGTACGACGTGGTTGCCGCCGTTGACCGACCCGACGAACTCCGCCCCGGCGGGATCCTGCTCGATGTCGACCTCGTCGTAGGCGATTCCCGCGGACTTCAACACCGTCTTGAGTCGATGGCAGTAGCCACACCACTGCGTGCTGTACATGGTGATGGAAGCGTTAGTCATAGTCCGCACAACATAACCTGTGTTTGCGTTCATGCCGCGCCGCGGCGCTGCCAGACGTACGTCAGTGATCGCTGCCAAGATGGACGCCATGCCGGCGATCAGTGCCAACACCGACTCCTTGATTGCCGAACTCGACGACGAGCAACGCGAGGCCGTGCTGGCTCCGCGCGGCCCGGTCTGCGTGCTGGCGGGGGCGGGAACAGGAAAAACGCGCACGATCACCCACCGCATCGCCCAGCTGGTCGCGACCGGACACGTCGGTGCAGGCCAGGTGCTGGCGGTGACGTTCACGCAGCGTGCGGCCGGTGAGATGCGAACACGATTGCGGGCGCTGGGCGCGGCCTCGGAGACCGGCGTCGGTTCGGTGCAGGCGGTGACGTTCCACGCCGCCGCGCACCGGCAGCTGCGGTACTTCTGGCCGCGGGTCGTCGGTGACACCGGCTGGCAACTGTTGGACACCAAGTTCGCCGTGGTCGCCCGCGGGGCCACCAGCGCCGGTTTGAAGCTGAGCACCGACGACGTCCGCGACGTGGCCGGTGAGATCGAGTGGGCCAAGGCCTCGCTGATCTCTCCCGAGCAGTACCCCGACGCAGTGGCCGCGGCGTCTCGCGATGTTCCGCTGGATGCCGCCAGGGTCGCCGCGGTGTACCACGCCTACGAGTCGCTGAAGGCCCGCGGGGACGGCGTTGCGCTACTCGACTTCGACGACCTGCTACTGCACACCGCGGCTGCGATTGAGAACGACGCCGCGGTGGCCGAAGAATTCCGAAATCGCTACCGCTGCTTCGTCGTTGACGAATACCAAGACGTCACACCGCTGCAGCAGCGGGTGCTGTCGGCATGGCTGGGCGACCGCGACGACCTCACCGTCGTCGGCGATGCCAACCAGACCATCTACTCGTTCACCGGGGCCTCGCCGCGCTACCTGCTGGACTTCTCCCGGCGATTCCCGGACGCAACCGTGGTCCGGCTGGAGCGCGACTACCGGTCCACGCCGCAGGTGGTGTCGCTGGCCAACCGGGTGATCGCCGCCGCCCGCGGCCGGGTGGCCGGCAGCAAGCTGCACCTGGTGGGTCAGCGGGATCCCGGGCCGGAGCCGACGTTTCGCGACTACCCCGACGAGGTCGCCGAGGCCGCCGCGGTCGCGGCCTCGATCTCGCGGCTCGTGGCGGCCGGCACACCGCCCTCGGAAATCGCCGTGCTGTATCGGATCAACGCGCAATCCGAGGCTTACGAAGAGGCGCTGACAGAGGCGGGCATCGCCTATCAGGTCCGCGGCGGCGAGGGCTTTTTCAGCCGCCAGGAGATTCGGCAGGCCCTGCTGGCGCTGCAGCGGGCGGCCAACCGCGAGGCGGACGGCCCGCTATCCGAGGTGGTCCGCGGCCTGCTCGAACCACTGGGCCTGACCGCCGAGTCCCCGGCCGGGGTCCGGGCCCGGGAACGCTGGGAAGCGTTGGTAGCACTGGCCGATCTGGTCGACGAGGAAATCGCCCTTCGACCGTCGCTGGAGTTGCCCGAGCTGGTGGCCGAGCTACGGACCCGTGCCGACTCCCGTCACCCACCCGTCGTCCAGGGAGTCACGCTGGCGTCGCTGCACGCCGCCAAAGGCCTGGAGTGGGACGCGGTGTTCCTGGTCGGCTTGACCGACGGCACACTGCCCATCTCGCACGCGCTGGCCCACGGCGGCGAAAGCGAGGCCGTCGAAGAGGAACGTCGGCTGCTCTATGTCGGAATTACAAGGGCCCGAGTGCATTTGGCGATCAGCTGGGCGCTGGCCCGCAACCCGGGCGGGCGTCAGGGTCGCAAGTCGTCACGATTCCTCAACGGGCTGTCGCCGCAGACGCAGGTTGACCCGACGCCGAACCGGCCGCGACGAAAGAACGCGCCGGCGTCACGCTGCCGGATCTGCAACAACCAGCTGAGCACCCCGGCGGCGATCATGCTCCGCCGCTGCGAGACCTGCGCCGCCGACATCGACGACGAGCTGCTGCTCCAACTCAAAGACTGGCGGCTGCGCACCGCCAAGGAGATGAGTGTGCCGGCTTACGTCGTGTTCACCGACAACACGCTGATCGCGATCGCCGAGCTGCTGCCCACCGACGACGCCGCGTTGGTCGCCATCCCGGGCATCGGTGCTCGCAAACTCGAGCAATTCGGCCCCGATGTCCTGGAGATTGTCCGCAGCCGCGGCTAAAGCCACCAAAGCGCAGTGGCGATCGCCAGCGCGACGAAGCCGGGTGCAGCGGGTCGCCACCATAAGGCCAGGTCAGAAAATCGCTTGCCCGGATGCGCTGGTACGATTTAGCCTCAATGCGCACAACCGCGCGCCTAGACGAAGGGAGGGAGCCCTCATGATCACCGTGAACGTATTCGATGTACGTCCGGCCCGCGACGCTGGCTCCGCCCATGCCGCCATTTCGGCGGCCGCGCATAAGCACGTCGCCGCCGACAAGACCCAGCGTCCGTGGATTGGGGCACTACCCACGTAGGAAGCCCGCAATCTCGCCAGATGGCCACGGACCCGAAGTCACCAGGATCCGTGGCCAATTTCTTTGGTTGAGCACCCGCCACTGGTCCGGAATCCACCAGACCAGGAAGCAGGTACGAACGACATGACGACGGAACCAGATCCCGAGGATCAGCAGCCGGAGTTGCCGTGTCACGTCAGCGATCCCGACCTGTGGTTCGCTGACAGCCCGTCCGATCTCGAACGCGCCAAGGAACTGTGCACCGACTGCCCGATCCGACGCGCGTGCCTGGCCGAGGCGCTGAACCGCGCTGAACCGTGGGGGGTGTGGGGCGGTGAGATTCTCGAGCGCGGCTCGGTCGTAAGTCGCAAACGCCCTCGGGGGCGCCCCCGCAAAATTGCCGCGTAGAACCCGAAAACTGTTGCGAACGAGCAGCTTCAGGCGGTGGCCGTCTCGGGTTCGGCGAACCCGGGAACCAGCTCCTCGGACAGCTTCTGGGTCGGCACGTGCGCATCGAGCTGGCACAGGATCGCCATGGACGTGGCAAGCACCCGCATCGGGATCGCCAGCTTGGGGGGCAGATCCATCTGTCGCGCCGTCTTGATCTGCGCGACACCCTGATTCAGCTGACGATATGTCATGCGCTGCAACCACTTACGCGTGTAGTGGAAGACCTCGACTTCGACCGGCTCGACGTATTGGCGCAGCATCTCGTCGATGTCGTGCACCGACACCTGCTGGCCCTTCTGGATGAACCCGACTTTTTCCATCGTCGGCAGGACCAGATCGTAGTTCTTGTCGCGGGCCAGCCGGATCGTCGCTCCGAGCTCGACCGGAAATCCGCCCGGCAGGGGAGCGACGGCGCCGAAGTCGATGACGCCCATCTTCCCGTCGGGCATCAGCATGAAGTTGCCCGGGTGGGCGTCGCCATGGATCATCTCGATCCGGCGCGGTGAGTCGAAGATGAAGGCGGACAACCGAGTTCCCAGCAGATCACGCTGTTCGACGGTGCCTTCGCGGATGATGTCCGCCATCGGAATGCCTTCGATCCACTCCTGGACCACGACTTTGGGGGCGCTGGCCACCACGCGCGGGATCAGGTAGTGCGGGTCGCCCTCGTAGGCCTTGGCGAAGGCGCGCTGATGCTCGGCTTCGAGTCGATAGTCGAGCTCCATCTCGGTGCGCTCGATCAGCTCGTCGACGACGCCTTCGACGTCCACGCCCGGAGCGAGCTGTTTGACCACGCTGATCATCCGGCGCAGCGTCTTCAGGTCAGCCCGCAACGCTTCGTCGGCGCCGGGGTACTGGATCTTGACGGCGACTTCACGGCCGTCGGCCCAGACCCCCTTGTGCACCTGACCGATGCTGGCCGAGGCCACCGCGGTGTCGTTGAACTCGATAAACCGTTGACGCCATTTCGTGCCCAGCTGCGCGTCCAGCACCCGGTGCACCTTGTCGGCAGGCAGCGGCGGCGCGTCCTTCTGCAGCTTGGTCAGCGCTTCGCGGTAGGGCTGGCCGAACTCCTCGGGGATCGCGGCTTCCATCACCGACAGGGCCTGGCCGACTTTCATCGCGCCACCCTTGAGCTCGCCGAGCACCGTGAAGAGTTGCTTGGCGGCCTTCTCCATCAGCTCGGCGTTGATCTCGTCCTGCGATTTACCGGCCAGCCGCTTGCCGAACCCGAGTGCCGTACGGCCTGCGATGCCACCGGCGAGACCGGCCAGCTTCGCGTTGCGCGCGGCGCCCCCCCGTTTGATGTCTGTCACGACTCCATCATCCACGACGAGTCTGTGCGTGCCCCACTGATCTGGGAACACGCGCTGTCAGCAAGAACACAGCGGATGCCTCGGCCATTGCCGCGCCACGATCGAACCGGCGTGCACGTCGAATTCGAGGGTGGCGCTCAGGGCCGCGGGCGGCTCGGAGTCGGTCCCGCGGATCGCCCCGATCACCCGGTTGACCTGGCTGAGCGCTAGCGCCGCAGTGGCCAGCAGCGTCGCACGGTCGGCTACTCCGACGGTGTCGCGCAGTTGCGCGGCCACCGCCGGCCAGGCCGCGTCACGGTCACGGCGATGCAGGTCAGCGCAGCTCAAGCAACTGGTGACACCGGGCACGACCAGCGGGCCGACCAGCCCGGTGCCGTCGCGGACCCGCACCGCGAGGTGCGCGACACCCTGACTGTGCAGCTCGCGCTGCATCCGCGGATCGGTGACGAGATTGTCCGACAACACCACCAGGTCGGCGTCGGCCGAGGTCACAGCGGCATGCGGCTGAGTGCTCTGTTTGACCCGGGCGCCCGAGCAGCGGAGCCCATCGGCCAGCAGATCGGACAGCGGGCCGCGGCCGTGCACCCGGATGGACGCCGACCGCGCCGGCCGCTGCCGGGTCCCACAGGTGACGACCCCCGCCGTCACTAATTGCGCTACCAGATCGCGTATTTCGTTGTTACTCAGCCCAGTGGGCTGGCGCTGCAGCTCGCTGATCGGCACCGGTGAATGCATCGCCCGGAGCAGGGTGGCCAGCCCGACGGGCGCCACACCACGTGGCGGGCGGATCAGAACCGCACGCCGCGGACTCCAGCCCACCTGCACGGCGCCGTCGGGTCGAAGCAGCACCGGCAGCGCGGGGTCCAGCGCGTACAGCGACGGCGTGGGCCCCGACCGACCTGCCATCCTGGCACTGTGCCACAGCGATCAGCGCGAGAGAATCAGCTGTCCACAGGCCCGTCGTCGCCGGACTCGGCGCGACGCTCGAATTCGGCGATGGCTTCGTCGATTCCGCTGGTGTCGCCGCCCAGAGCGCGGTCGATGAAACCGGCCGGGTCGTCGAGGTCCGCGGATGCAGGCAGCAGGTCGGGGTGCTGCCAGACCGCGTCGCGGGCGTCGACGCCGACGGCCTGAGTCATTCGGTCCCACAACGCCGCGGCCTCGCGCAGCTTGCGTGGCCGCAGTTCGAGGCCCACCAGCGTGGCGAAGGTCTGCTCGGCCGGCCCGCCGGTGGCCCGTCGCCGCCGCAGCGTCTCGCCGAGTGCGTTCGCGCCCGGGATCCGATCGCCGAGGGCGGCGTTGACCACGGTCTGTACCCAGCCCTCGATCAGCGCCAGGAATGTCTCGAGCCGTTCCAGTGCCTGGGTCTGCTCCGGCGTCGCTTTGGGCTCGAAAACGCCTTGGGTCAACAGCTGCTCGACGGCGGCTGGGTCATTCAGCGTCGCCGGGTTGAAGTCGCGGGCCAGATCCTCGATGCCGCGCATGTCGATCTTCATGCCCTTGGCGTAGGCCTCGACGGCGCCCAGCAGCTGGCTGGAAAGCCACGGCACGTGACTGAACAAGCGATGGTGGGCGGCCTCGCGGGCTGCCAGGAACGTGACGATCTCACTGCGGGGCTGCTCGAGGCCGTCGGCGAACGACTCGATCGCGTCGGGCAATAGCGCCGCAATTCCCTTGGGCCCCAAAGGCAATCCGATGTCGGTGGACGTGAGGACTTCCTTGGACAGTCGGGCCAGCGCTTGGCCGAGCTGCGAACCGAAGGCCATGCCGCCCATCTGCGACATCATCGACAGCAGCGGGCCCGCCATGCCCTTGGCTTCCTCGGGCAACGCGGATGCCCACACGGTGGAGATCTGCTGAGCCATCGGATCGCACAACCGCTTCCAGGTCTCCAGCGTGTTGTCGACCCAGTCGTTGGGCGTCCAGGCGACGGCCCTGGTGGTGCCCGCCGGTAGTGCGGTCACGCCGTCGAGCCAGGTCTCGGCGAGGTGGACCGCGTCACCGATCGCCTCGCGGGTGGCGGCAGGGATCGGTGCCACGAATCCGATCGAGCTGGACGCCATCTGCCGGGCCATCTCGTAGTTCACCGGGCCGGAGGATTGCCCGGCCATTGCCGGACCGGACCCGCTGAACATCTGCCCGAGACGGGTGAACATCTGGCCCAGGTCGGCCACGTTGAATTCGCCGCCCAGTCCGCCCAGTCCGAAGGGGTCGGCAGATCCCGAGCCGGACTCGGGGTTGTGCTCGCGGTCCGGGTCGTCTCCCGCGGAGAACCCGAAGGGCAGGTCAGCCATGCCCACAACGGTACTCATGGTCCGCGCGCGACGCGCGGTGTGGCGTCACGCTCTGAGTGAACCCACCTGACGCTGGCGTCTAGTGTTGGCGACGTGAACAGGCGGATTCTGACGCTGATGGTGGCGCTGGTCCCGATCGTGGTCTTCGGTGTGCTGCTCGCGGCGGTGACGGTGCCGTACGTGTCGCTGGGCCCCGGCCCGGCCTTCGACACCCTCGGCGAGGTCGACGGCAAGCAGGTCGTCGAAATCAGAGGCACCACGACCCATCCCACGACGGGCCACCTGGATATGACGACGGTGTCTCAGCGCGACGAGCTCAGCCTGGCCGAGGCGCTGACGCTGTGGTTGTCCGGGCAGGAGCAACTGATGCCGCGCGATCTGGTGTATCCGCCTGGCCAGTCGCGCGACGAAGTCGACAAGGCCAACGACGCCGATTTCAAGGAGTCCGAGCACAATGCCGAGTTCGCGGCCCTGGGTTATCTGAAATACCCCCGGGCCGTGACGATCGTGACGCTGACCGATCCCGGACCGTCGGTGGGCAAGTTGCAGGCCGGCGACGCTGTGCAGGCGGTCGACGGCAAGCCGGTGGCCGACGTGGAGCAGTTCACCGGGTTCCTCAAGACCACCAAGCCTGGACAGCAGGTCACGGTTGATTTCCGCCGCAAGAACGCGACGCCGGGAACGGCTCAGATCACCTTGAGCCATCACCCGAAAGGCGACTACGGCTTCCTGGGCGTCTCGGTGACCGATGCGCCCTGGGCCCCGTTCGCGGTCGATTTCAACCTGGCCAACGTCGGCGGCCCGTCGGCGGGCCTGATGTTCAGCCTGGCCGTCATCGACAAACTCACCACCGGCGACCTCGCCGCCTCGAAGTTCGTCGCGGGCACCGGCACGATCAAACCGGACGGCGAGGTCGGCAAGATCGGCGGGATCGGGCACAAGATGAGCGCGGCCCACGATGCCGGCGCGACGGTGTTTCTGGTGCCGGCCGGAAATTGCTACGAAGCGAACTCCGGCAGGGTGCCCGGCCTGCAGTTGATCAAGGTCGACACCCTCGGTGAGGCAGTGGACGCGCTGCACGCGGTCGCCTCCGGCGGACAGCCGCCCAGTTGCTAGGCCATAAAGTTCGAGCCAGGAGCAGATTTCCGGTAGTGCGTAGAGTCGTGGACATCCAGCGACAGCGACTGTCGAGACCGAGCAGGGAGCGTAGCTAGTGGGGATGCGGCCCGCCGCCAGAATGCCGAAGCTGACTCGACGCAGCCGGACTCTGATCGCGATCGCGTTGATCGTGATCGGACTGCTGTTGGTCGGCCCACGACTGATCGACGCCTACGTCGACTGGCTCTGGTTCGGCGAGTTGGGTTATCGCTCGGTGTTCACCACTGTGCTGGTGACCCGGTTGGTCGTGTTCGTGGTGATCGGGCTGCTGGTCGGGGGCATCGTGTTCGCCGGACTGGCCTTGGCCTACCGAAGCCGGCCGGTGTTCGTCCCCAGCAACGGCGCCGATCCGGTGGCGCGCTATCGCACCGTGGTGATGTCGCGGCTGCGGTTGATCGGCGCCGGTGTCCCGTTGACGATCGGACTGCTGGCCGGCATTGTCGCGCAGACCTTTTGGGTTCGTATTCAGCTCTTCCTGCACGGCAGCAGCTTCGGCGTCCGCGATCCGCAGTTCGGCAAAGACCTGGGCTTCTACGCCTTCGAACTGCCCTTCTACCGGCTGGTGCTCAGTTTCTTCTTCGTGGCGATATTCCTGGCTTTCGTCGCGAATCTGCTGGCGCACTACATCTTCGGTGGCATCCGGTTGTCCGGCCGCACCGGTGCGCTGAGCCGCGCGGCGCGAATCCAGTTGATCAGCCTGGTCGGAACGCTGGTGCTGCTCAAGGCGGCTGCCTACTGGTTCGATCGCTACGAACTGCTGTCGCACACCCGGGCGGGCAAGCCGTTCACCGGCGCCGGGTACACCGACATCAACGCGGTGCTGCCGGCCAAGATGATCCTGCTGGCGATCGCGTTGATCTGCGCGGCAGCGGTGTTCTCCGCGGTTGTGCTGCGGGACTTGCGGATTCCCGCCATCGGACTGGTGTTGCTGTTGCTGTCGTCGATGGTCGTGGGCGCCGCCTGGCCGTTGGTCATCGAGCAGTTCAGCGTCAAACCCAATGCGGCGCAGAAAGAGCGCGAATACATCAGCCGAAGTATCACCGCGACCCGGCAGGCCTATGGTCTGACCGATGATGTGGTGACCTACCGGGACTACAGCGGCGACGCGCGGGCAACGGCCGAGCAGGTGGCATCAGATCGGGCCACCACCTCCAACATCCGACTGCTTGACCCCACCATCATCAGCCCGGCGTTCACCCAGTTCCAGCAGGGCAAGAACTTCTACTACTTCCCCGACCAATTGTCGATCGACCGCTACCGCGACCGTGACAACAACCTGCACGACTACGTCGTCGCCGCCCGCGAACTCAACCCGGACCATCTGATCGACAACCAACGGGACTGGATCAACCGGCACACCGTTTTCACCCATGGCAACGGCTTCATCGCCTCGCCGGCCAACACCGTGCGCGGTATTGCCAACGACCCCAACCAAAATGGCGGATATCCCGAGTTCCTGGCTAGCGTCGTCGGGGCCAATGGCAGCGTGACATCCAGTGGCCCTGCCCCGTTGGATCAGCCGCGGGTCTATTACGGTCCGGTGATCGCCAGCTCGCCCGCCGACTACGCGATCGTCGGGCGCAACGGTGTCGACCGGGAGTACGACTACGAGACCAACACCGAGACCAAGAACTACACCTACACCGGAAGCGGTGGAGTTCGGCTGGGCAGCTGGATGTCCCGGAGCGTCTTCGCCGCGAAGTT
Organism: Mycobacterium sp.; assembly: GCF_965277065.1. Classification (GTDB taxonomy): domain Bacteria; phylum Actinomycetota; class Actinomycetes; order Mycobacteriales; family Mycobacteriaceae; genus Mycobacterium. The sequence goes on along the minus strand of NZ_CBDIBT010000019.1, from coordinate 465,941 downwards.
CGCAGAGCGAAACTTCTTGTTCTCCAATGTGATCGGATCCAACAGCAGGATCCTGTTCAACCGCGACCCGGCTCAGCGGGTAGAGGCGGTGGCGCCGTGGTTGACCACCGACAGCGCCGTCTACCCGGCGATCGTCAACAAGCGGCTGGTGTGGATCATCGACGGCTACACCACGCTGGACAACTACCCGTACTCCGAGCTCACGTCGCTCTCGTCGGCCACTGCCGATTCCTCGGAGGTTGCATTCAACCGGCTGGCACCCGACAAGCAGGTGTCCTACATCCGTAACTCGGTGAAGGCCACCGTCGATGCCTACGACGGCACGGTCTCGCTCTACGAGCAGGACGAGCATGACCCGGTGCTGCAGGCGTGGATGAAAGTCTTTCCCGGAACGGTCAAACCGAAGAGCGAGATCAGCGGCGAGTTGGCCGCGCATTTGCGCTACCCCGAAGACCTGTTCAAGGTGCAGCGGATGTTGCTGGCCAAGTATCACGTCAACGATCCGGTGACGTTCTTCTCCACGTCGGATTTCTGGGACGTGCCGCTGGACCCGAACCCCACGGCCAGCAGCTATCAGCCGCCGTATTACATCGTCGCGAAAAACATTGCCAAAGAAGACGATTCGGCGTCGTTCCAACTGACCAGCGCGATGAACCGGTTCAAGCGTGACTATCTGGCGGCCTACATCAGCGCCAGCTCCGATCCCTCGACCTACGGTAAGATCAGTGTGCTGACCATTCCGGGACAGGTGAACGGTCCTAAGCTGGCGAACAACGCGATCACCACCGATACCGCGGTTTCACAGGACCTCGGCGTGATCGGGCGCGACAACCAGAATCGGATCAAGTGGGGCAATCTGCTGACGTTGCCGGTTGCCCAGGGTGGGCTGATCTATGTCGAGCCGGTGTACGCCTCGCCGGGATCGAGCGATGTCGCGTCCTCGTATCCGCGGTTGATTCGGGTGGCAATGATGTACAACGACAAGATCGGCTACGGCCCGACGGTGGGCGATGCGCTGAACGGGCTGTTCGGACCGGGCGCCAGTGCGAACGCAGCGGGTCCGGCGCCCACCGAATCCGGCCCGCCCGCCAGCACGCCGCAGGGCGGCGAGCCGCCGGCCAACCCGCCACCTGCCGGTGCTGTCGCACCTCCGCCCAGCGCCACCGTCAGCTTGTCGCCGGCAAAAGCAACCGCGCTCAAGGACGTTGAGACGGCGATGGGTGCAGCACGCGACGCACAGAAGTCGGGCGACTTCGGTGCCTACGGTGCGGCACTTCAACGGCTCGACGACGCGATCAACAAGTACAACAGCGCAAAATAGGGCGGGTGAGCGCGCGATTTGGTGGCCTCGCGTGCGTTCGGTAACCTTATATTCACCCGTCGCGGGGTGGAGCAGCTCGGTAGCTCGCTGGGCTCATAACCCAGAGGTCGCAGGTTCGAATCCTGTCCCCGCTACCAAAGTTCGAAAGTTCGAACTTGTGTCCTTAAATTAGGGCGCAAGTTCGAACTTTTCGATTATCTGGGGGTTGTTTTGGCCTTTGCCGCTGGCAAGGGGGAGATCGAGGTGAGTTCGTGGTCGAGCCGATCCTTTAGGTTCGGATCGAGCAGACTGTCGAATAGTTCCGTTAGCTCGATATCGACGATCTCATCATCGCTGATGTAGAGGTGCTCAAAGATCGCATGGTTCATGATGCGCCGCTCCCGCGGGTGTAAAACACCCCTGAGTCGCGCAGGAGGTTCAGGGCCCCATTCAGTCCAGCGTGAAGTTGCTCGCGGCTCGCCTTGTGATTGCCGAGTTCGCGCTCCGCATTTGCAAGCGCAGTGCTGATGCGTTCCTGCTCCGTCCACAGCTGCTCGAGTGGCACCGCGCCGGCGTAGTGGGCTAGTAGCAGGGCGTCGCGTTCATTGAGGAGTCGCTTGGCCAGTGCGCTTGACCCCGTGTCTACCAAACGGGGTCAAGCCCATGTGTCAGCACTTATGCAAGTATTCTGATGGCCGCACCATGTTGGGAAAATCCAACACTGTCCACTTGCGCGTGCAGTGTGATGATTTCTTGTCATTAATATCTAGGCGCGCTAATGTGAGAAAATGCCAACATCTGATGGTCGCGAGATTACGGTTCGCTCCGCATCTGCGCTGGGACGCGCGCTGCGCGCTGCGCGTCTAGACCGGGGGCTAACCCAGGGCGAACTAGCTGAACAGGCCCGAACCAACAGATTCTCAGTCGCCCAACTGGAAACCGGTGCCGCTACTAGGGCTATTGAGAAGTTGTTCGACACACTCGCCGCGCTTGACCTCGAATTAATGGTCCGCCCTCGCCAGGGTTGGAAAGCATAATGGACCTGGATCTTTGGCTATACGGAGTACTCACGGCGCGAGCTACCCTAAAATCTGGGGGACGCAAGGTCGTGATCGAGTACACCGACGAGGGGCGATCAGGCTACGGCGGTGGTGCGCCCATTCTCTCTTGTTCCCTACCTTCAGTACCAGGGCTTAACGCACCCGCGGCTTCGCGATCATTCCTAGAAGGACTGCTTCCGGAAGGTCGGGCGCTGCAGCACGCTGCTGCGCGACTGCGAGGCGTGGAACTTGACCTAGCCGATGCTCCTGCTACCCCATCAGACGCTTTGGCACTTCTTGCCGAATACGGTCGGGAATGCGCCGGAGCAGTTGTGATAGTGCCTGCAGGAGAAGGGCTGCCGGCGGACGGGCACGTGTCCTCGCCAATAAGCGAGCAGGAACTTATAGATCTCGTCCAGAATCTGCCAGCTAGGCCCCTAGGTATCGATCCCACGCGGGGAATCCGAATGTCACTGGCAGGCGCTCAGGACAAACTGTTGCTGACGCGGGTGAACGGGCAGTGGCGTATGCCGATCGATGGCTATCCCTCGACGCACATCATCAAGCCCACCACCGTGTGGCCTCACAGCGCCGAGAATGAGGCGCTGATACTTGCTTTGTCCAGACGATGCGGACTGTCGGATAACGCAGTGTGGATTGAGCGGATCGGCAACACGACCGCGCTTGTTGCCGAGCGCTATGACCGCAGCGTGCACAGCGACGGAACAATCCACCGCTTACATCAGGAGGACATGTGCCAGGCCGTCGGAATTCGCCCAAAAGATAAGTATGAAATCGGTCGGCCCTCTGAACATATGGCCCGCGTGCTCAGAGAATTCGCCGACACTCCGCTGCAGGAAATTACAAACATTTTCAAGCAAGTCGCATTTCGCGCGATCGTCGGCGACGAGGACGGTCACGGCAAGAACTATTCCTTGATGCTCCACGAGGGAGTGGTAAAGGTATCGCCCCTTTATGATTCGCTGTCCACGCTGGAATACCCCGAGTTGTCGGGCACCATGGGCGCCAAGATCGGTGCGCAGCAATCGCTCGCCAAAGTGGATCGACAGGCGCTTCTCGCAGAGGCGAAAGCCATGGGCCTCCCAGCTCGCACTGCGGAGCAGGCACTCGACGAACTATCGACGCACATCCGCGCAGGCATCGAGAACCTGCCTGCCGAGATCACTAAAGACTGGCCGTCTGAACACTTGATTGAGACGGTGCTGATACGAGCGGAGCGCCTTGATGCTGGACAACCACTTGGTGGGGTCAAAGAACCACCACGGGTAAGTCGGACGCTGGACACCGTTACCGCCAATAAACACCGGGGCGCCCCCGCCCAAGGCGGGACCATGTCGACGTCGTGAGCGGAATGGCTACGAAGTCAGTCTTCCTGTCATCGAACCAAGCGCTTTAATGGTGGGTTGCGACCGTGCGAAGTCGAAGGACGCGTGCGCGTCAGCGTGTGAACGGATTTGTGAACCAAACGCGGCGACACGCCCCAGACTGGCTGGGACAACGAAACCACGGGACCGGTCGACGTGTCGTGAACTGCGTATTTGAGACTCGCGCAGACCGCGCGCAACGGGCAATACCGCAACCGGCCAGCTCATAACCCAGAGGTCGCAGGTTCGAATCCTGTCCCCGCTACCAGCGGAAATGGCCCCAGAGTGCGATCTCTGGGGTCATTTTCATACCCGTTGGCCACGGATTTGGCCGCATCAGCCTTTGCCGATTTCTCCTGAGCGCTTGCGGATCTCGCTGGTAGCAGGCCACTTGTCTCAGTATTGGTCAATCGACAATAGTTGCTAGGTCGGCCCAGGAAATCCGCCAAAACGCGGCGTCGACCGAAACCTCGTATCGGCCGAGGAGGCAGCCTGCATGCCTCCGAATCGGTGGCATCGCGTAGGCCTCTGGAAGGCCAATCGGAGGGTGGGGGTTACCTCCTGACCGCTGAGAGCATTGGCTACTCGGGCCGTTGAGCGTCGCGCCAATCAAAAACACCTCCCGCCCGCGCAGTCGTATAAGTTGCTAGCTGGCTGGCCGGCGACGCCTATCGGAGCAGCGTTCTGGGTTCGGGGAAGCCCAATTTTGTGTAGCCGGGCGCGCGTTTTCGAAGTGAAGAGGCGATTACCGGAGTGAGTTCGTCGTGGTAATCGTGCACGGTTGCGGTGGTCTTGGCGGCGTACGGCCGGGTGATGCGCCCGACGTATTGGACGAGTCGGTTCTTGAACGTGATTGGGGCGGCGAGAAACAGCGTGTCCAGGGCCGGGCAGTCGAATCCCTCGCCAATGAATGAGCTGGTGCCGACGATCAGCAACGGCCCGGCTTCGGCGGTGTGGTTTGCGAGTCGTTCGGAAATCTCGCGGCGCTGGCGCGCCTTCATCTGGCCGCTCAGTACGAGGACATCCTTAACGGCGCTTCGGAGTCGTTCGGCGATGACGTTGAGGTGATCGATCCATGTGGTGAGGACGAGGATGTTGGCGCCGTCGGCGTGAGCGGAGAGGACGTCAGCGATGATCTGCTCAAGCCGGGCCTCGTCGGCAATGAGGGCTCGGTAGATCTCGGCCATTCCGCCTGGCGCACTAGGATCGGCTTTCCCGGTGTAGCGGAACTGGGTGGGATGGACGTATAGGACGGGGTGCGGTGCGAGCAGGTCGGTGCCGACTGAGGGAAGTTGGCCGGCAGTAGGGCCTTCGAGGGTGACGTGATGTGACCCGAGTTGGTGGTAGATGAGGTCTTCAAGCCCGTCGCGGCGTTCAGGTGTGGCGGTGAGCCCGAGCCAGGACGCTGCGGGTATTCGATTGAGGACGTGGAAGAACGCGCTGGCAGCGATGTGGTGGCATTCGTCGACGACGACGAAACCGTAACCGGCGGTGAGGCCTTCGATGTTGTCGCGGCGCGCGAGGGTGGGTAGCAGTGCAATGTCGATAATGCCGGTGGTTTTGGATCGCCCGCCGCCGATCTGTCCGCACTTGAATCCGAGATGCTTCTGTAAGCGGTCACGCCACTGGTCGGCCAGCGCTTTGCGGTCGACCAGGATGAGGGTCGAGGTGGCGCGGGAAGCGATGGCGGCGCAGGCAATCACCGTCTTGCCCAAGCCAGGAGGCGCGATCAGCACGCTGGTGTCTTCCTCAATTAATCGCGGGACTGCGTCGGCCTGTGCGGACCTGAGCTCGGTTGAGCAGATGAATTTGTGACGGTCGCCGATGGCGCGTTTGTCATCAATGTGCAACGTACTTCCCGCCGACTCGACCAAGTCGGTGAGCAGCCCATAGAGGCCACGAGGCAGCACAAGATCGCCCTCGACCGTCTCGTCGTAGCTGTGCAGGAAGCGCGGAGTATCCCAGGTGCTGCGTCGAGCGCGCTGGCGAGCATCAAAGTCGGGATTGCGAATGGAGGCTGCATGCTTGACGGCCGCGATCATGGCCGGACCAAGATCGTTGGCGGTCAGAGTGATCCGAGATCTGAAGGTTGCCCGGATGATCGCTGCCGGCCTCGGCACGATTTTCGACGACGTGGGTAGCTGCAGCCGGCGCACGTGATGGCCGAATTGTGGATCGGGCAGGGTCCGCAGGAGCGCGGCAACATTTTTGTGCGATAGGCGCGCGATGCTGGACAGGTAGGCCCATTGGTCGTCGAAGGGTTCCAGCGTGGCGGGGTCGAGGAACAGCGTTGTGCCGTGCTGTCGGCGTTTGCCGTTGAGGGGAGCGGCGATGAGGTTGCCCATGCCGCGGCCGGTGTGAATATCTTGGGAGGGAAACAGCCGGTCGTAGCTGCTAAGGTGCATGCTGCCGCGGAGTTGGAAAGCCTCGCCGAGCAAGCTTGTCGCGATGCTGCGGGCTGTTGCCGCAGACGTGGCCTGTGCGAAAAAGACCCACACGTGCGCACCTCGGCCCGACTGCGACACCTCTAAAGCTGCCGGAACATCGTGGGCTCGTGCGGCTTTCATATAAGCCAGCGCATCCAGCATCGCGGCCTCCTTATCGAAGTCAGCCGTGACCCACCAGGTCGTGTCATCGTCACCAAGGGGATACAGGCCTAGATGAATCTCCCCGCGCAGGTGCTGGGCGACGACGTCCGGAGTCAGTGGAAGATACGGTGCGTCGGCGCGATTCATGCCCTTGCGCCAGTAGCCGCGGATGGCCGGCATCCAACCGGATCGGCCGTCGCGGCGGTTCTCCCATCGCATCGCGTAAATGTCGGAGCGACAACGAAACAGGTCGAGGAAGAAGCGGACCTTAGCTTCGGGCACCGACCTCATATTGACCGGTGACTCCGGCGCGCCAGAGAGCGTGGCTTGATCCGGATCCGCCGCTCGCGCCTGCTCTTCGCTGAGCTTCAATAGGCGACGCAAGCGCACATTGTCGGCACGCAGCGTGTCCAACTCGCCCGGGAACCGCTCCTCCACGATCACAGTGTGCCGCTCAGTCAATCCATAATCGCGTCGAACCGTTCCATGTTGTTGTCGGAGTTGCTGCGTCGGTGAGTCGATCGGCGAACGCAAGGACCGCCTGCACCACGGTGGCGAATTCCTGTGGTAGCGCAGCGCCATCGGGTCCGAGGCCGGCTCTATAGGCGTCGTACGACCGTCGCCTCGACTCGATGAGGTCTCCGATCACCGACGACAGCGCGACGATGTCGGTGCCGCGGTAGCTGGCTGTTGCGATCAGCGCGTCGCGAGCGGCCGGATGCGAGATGTCTCGGCCGCCGGTGAGGGTGTAGATATCTGTGTAGTCGCGCACCCGGGTGTTCGCTGGCCCGAGGCTTATTGCGGTGGTGAGCTTTTCGGCCAGCACCGTCTCAACCGGATAACCGAGGATTCGAATCGGCGGATGACTCGGCCGCAACGCAGGTAGCTCGACGTGTTGAGGTGCGGGAGTGACCGGGTCGCCGAAATTGACGTCCAGTCGCAGCTAGATCACCGCCGACGCGATTGCGCAATCCATCGCGACCCGCACTCCCGAGTACAGGTCCTCGTCGCGGATTACGGGTGAGGTCACCGTGTGAGTGCGGTATTCGACCCCGTCGTCGGGTGTCGATTGCTCGGCGATGGCGACGATTCGCGCGACGACTGTTGCTTCGTCGTTGGCGAAGTTCCGCGCCAACGCGTCAACATCAGCCGTCGGTCGACGTGCGTCGAACGCCGCCAAGAGAATTCCTCCTTTGAGCACGAACTGCTCGGCGTATGGCGAGAGCGCCAGTCGCGCAATCCACCGCTCGACCACGTACAGGGTGAGTAACTCCTGTGTAGGACGGCCCTCGGCACGGGCGCGGCGCTGCAGATCCAGATAGGCGCGTCCGGCTTCTGTACTGCGCGTCGGACGGCTCATTCCGCAGCGGCCACGTCGAGCGCACGGCGGACCGGTCCCGCCACATCAAACATCGATGCCAGGCCCAGCAACTTCGCTGGTGCCGCGTCACGTCGGCGCAGGTACCGCTGCAGCGCGGCGAGTGCTAGCGTCTCGCCAAGCCGATGCCGCAGTCGCATCAGGTCGATGACCGTCCGAGCGGGAGTGTAGATGCGCACCCACTCTCTTGGCGCAGCCTCCAGCTGTGATAGTTCAATCTCGAAAGTGTTGGCAGCAAAGCGAAATACCTCTGTTGGTGGATACGCGATCCGCGGTGGGCGGTGCCCCGTGGGCACGGCAATCTGCACCGCGGGCGGGAGCTCGTCGCTCAGTTCGTGAACCGCCGCGGCCGACCGACAACACACGATCGCCACCGGGGATCGGTACGCAACGGCCAGCAGATCCGGTTCACTGGCTAGCGGCGCGTCGGCACGTCGAAAGACTCCACGCGATAATTCGACGACGTCACCGCTGTCACGCAAGGCATACAGCACTCGCGGATGCACACCACGAGCAAGGGCGGTCGCGGTCGTGAATGTATCAGGCAGCCCCCGAGGCCCTGTCATGGATAAAAGTGTTACACGAACTCATGTTGAGTGCAACACTTTTATCCACAGGCTGAGGTCCGGTAACGCGCCCGATGCGGCGGGGCAACAGTATGTCGCTCCAAGGGTTTGGCCACGGATTTGGACACAGAACACGGACGAATGGATGCGATCATGTGGGACGGGGCGCGACAGGTCGGACGAGTGAACCTCGTCGACCTTCACTAATGAGACCGCGCGCAACGGGCAATACCGCACCCGGCTAGCTCATAACCCAGAGGTCGCAGGTTCGAATCCTGTCCCCGCTACTAGTGTCCCCGCTACTAGTAAAAACAGCCCCCGGAGATTATAAGGATAATCGGGTCGAGCAAGTTCCGTGCCACCTCAGCCGACGCGACGCCGGTCGGAGCGTTGGCGGCGGACCCACTCACCGGGATCGTCATCCCATTCGTGACCCTCGTCGGGGATAGCCCCCAGGGCTGCCTCGATGTCGTCCCATCGCCGCTCGTCTTCGAGTCCGCGGCGAATCAGCTCCGCGATGAACGCGCTGCGGCGCCTGCTGCCAGCCCGCCGGTCGAGTTCGGCAATGAGCTCGTCGTCAACGGAAATGTGCAGTCGCATGTGCTGACCATAGCCCGCTAACGGCCGGCGTCATGTGCCCAAATCTCCGCCGTGGGGCTTCCAGATACTCGGTGCGTCGAGCGTCATGCAATCCACGCTCAGCCGCCACTTCGATGCCGTGGGGGATTGACCGAAGACCACCCTGCGAAGTCGGTCCTGACGCGACTGACGCCTGACGAGTACGACCTCTGGCTGAGGAGTCGGTCGTGGCGGTAAGTTGCCCAGCGTGGGTGACGACAGGGTTCAGATAAAGATCGGCGCCAGCGGCGTGGCGACGGTGACGATGGTGCGCGCCGACAAACACAACGCGCTCGACCGGGCCATGTTCGAGGGACTGATGAATGCCGCCGACCAACTGGCCGGCGACGCGTCGGTGCGTGCGGTCGTGCTGCACGGCGAGGGCAAGAGCTTCTGCTCCGGACTGGACATCGCGAGCTTCATGTCCGGTCAGGGCGGCACCGGCTTGCTGCTGGAGCGCGACGGCGACCGCCTGGCCAACTTCGCCCAGCGGGTGACCTACGACTGGTCCCTGGTGCCGGCGCCGGTCATCGCTGCCATTCACGGGAACTGCTTCGGCGGCGGTCTGCAGATCGCGTTGGGCGCCGACATCAGGATCGCTGCACCGGACGCGAAACTGTCGATCATGGAGATCAAGTGGGGCCTGGTTCCCGACATGGCGATCACGCAGACGCTGCCGCGGCTGGTCCGCATCGATGTCGCCAAGGAGTTGACGTTCAGCGGCCGAATCTTTTCTGGCAGCGACGCTTTGGCGATCGGGTTGGTCACGCAAAACAGTGACGACCCGCTGGCGTCGGCGCTGGAACTTGCTGAGGAGATCGCGCAGAAGTCGCCCGACGCCGTGCGTGCCGCCAAGCGCCTGTACGACGAGACGTGGGTCAGCGACGACGCCGCCGGTGCCCTGAAACGCGAATCCGACTTGCAGGCCGGGCTGATCGGCAAACCCAATCAGCTCGCCGCCGTGGTGGCCGGAATGTCAGGGGAGCGGCCGGCCTTCGTCGACCCGGTCTAGCGCCAGGTTCGCCGCGCGCGCCGCGTTTTCACCGCTACGGCCAGCACGCCGAGCGCAACTACGGCCAATCCCAGCACCCACGGCCAGGCGCCGTGCTGATGCACCCAACCCTCCAGCGCGCCCTGCAAGCGCCCGGCTGCCGCGACCACCGGGTCCGTCGGGCTGCCGTGCAAGACGAACAGACGGACCTCGTAGAGACCGTAGTAACCGACATAAAGCCCGACAGCGATCAGCAATGCACCGCTGATTCGGTTGATGTAGGCCAAGATTCGGCGTATCCGGTCGATCAGCGCCGTGCGCGCGAGTGCGACGGCGACGGCTAAGACGCCGACGAGCAATCCGAAGCCTCCGGCGTAGGCGAGATACACCATGAGGCCGTCCAGAAGGGGGCCACCGCGAAAGACGGCTCCGGTGACCGCCAGGAATGGGCCGATCGTGCAGGACAGCGACGCGATGGCATATCCCACCCCGTAGCCGAACATCGATGCGAGCCTGGCGGTCGGCGCACGACCGTGTCCGGCGAGCAGTGGTCGCGGTGTCAACACCGTCAGGTCACGTCCGGTCAACAGCCAAATACCCAGTGCGACAAGCGAAATACCAATCGCAATCGTCATGTAGGGCAGATAGCGCTCGACGGTCGATGCGATCGTAACGGTGAGCAGCCCGAACGTGCCGAAGGCCGCGAGGAACCCGAGGGTCATTGCCACGGTGGCTGCCAGTGCACGTCCGACGGCGGTGAGACCGCCGGCCCGCTCCGTGCGCACCACCAGTGTCAGATAGGCGGGCAGCAGCGCGAATCCACATGGATTGAGCGCGGCCACCAACCCGGCGCCGAAGGCCAAACCCAGCAGGCCCTGGTTCATGGAGGCGACCGGTCTAGCTGGTGAGCGCAGCTACCCGGTCGGAAAGCTCCTGCTGCGACATCGCCGAGGTGGGGTTGTTCACGAACGTCGATGAGCCGTCCGGCTTCTCGAACACATAGGCCGGTTGCCACGGCACGTTGAACCGCTGCCAGATCGATCCGTCGGCATCGTTGAGATTGGTGAAGTTCAGGTTGTACTTCGACACGAAGTCCCGCATGGACCCCTCATCGGAGCGGGCCGCCACCCCGACGAAGGTCACTTTGGGGTTCGCCGCCGCGACCTGGCTCAGCGACGGGGCCTCCTGGTTGCAGAACGGGCACTGCGGCCTCCAGAACCACAGCACCGCGGGCTTACCTTGCAGGCTCGCGCCGTTGAAGGCCGCGCCGGTCAACGTCGTGCCGGTGAACTGCAGACGCCCGTCGGCGGCCATAGCCTGCGGTGTGTCGCTCAGCCCAACGACCATCGCGACACTCGCCAGCGCGACAGCCAGGCCCGTCGCCCAGCGTGAAATGCGGATCCTCATGACATTGCCTCCCGTTGAACGGACTCCCTGGGCAAGGCTACAGAAAGTGGAGGTAGCGGCCGCGGCGGCCGAAAGCGCACTGGGTCTATACGGCCCAACGACTACCACGAGTCGGCGTGGGGCGTGGTCGACGACGACGTCCGCAACGTCCTTGGCCTGTCGTACTACGGCGACATGGCCCGGATCGCCGAACGCGGACTGATGGACTCGGTGTTCCTGACCGACAACATCGCAATCGCGGAATACGACGAGATCGGCCAGCGACGTGTCGCCAGCTGAGTTTCGCTGCGCACAACCCGAATTCGCATCAAAGATCCGTCGTTATGCGCCGCGAACGATCGCCTTTCTCGGTAAGCGGGCGTCGGCCTGCATGCTCGGCGTGTCGGACGTCGCCTGGGGTCGATACCGGCCGGGCTTCGCTGGCACGAAGGCCTGGGTGTTGCCCAACCCGAGTGGGCTGAACATCGGTTTCTCGCTCGACCAGCTCGTTGACGCGTATGGCGAATTACATCAAGCCCTCTCGGTGTTCGAGTAGTTGGCCATCATCGACGCGCTATTATCCTCAACCAGGACATGAGAAAACGATTCTTCGTACCGGTCGCTGTGACATCTGTCGTCATCGTGTCGCTCTGGTGGATGTGGTACAACTCCGGGCAACACAAGCTCGAGCGGTGCGTCAAAGCCCAGTCCGACCACTTCTATTCGACCAGTGACGGCCAGGATCTGCGCCGTCATGGCACGGAGGCGCCGCCCGAGCTGTTCGTCTTGGAATGCAATCAGCTCGGTATCAAGTAGCGGACTACCGGGCCTCATCGATCTGTCAGCAGAACCCGTGCGACCCATTCGACACGACGCAGGGATTCCTCCAGCGTCATCATCCCGGCCAGCACTCCTGCCAGCGAGCTGCTCAGAGCGGCGTTGAGTCCGAAGGTGATGTTTGGAACATCCTCCGGTGCAACACCTTCCAGCAGTCTGTTGAACATCTCGGTGTTCGTGCGATTCATCTGCTCGATCGTGGCTCGGGCTTGGGGATCGGTGGACGTGGTTGTCTGAAACATCAGCGCGGTCATATTCGGATTGCGGTGAAAGGCACGCTGTGCGCGTCGGAGGTAATCCAAAATGCCCGGCAGTGGGTCCTGGTTGGGGCGGCCCGCGCAAGACGCGATGATGCGGCGGGTCAGTCGCTTCTGCCAGTCCTCCAGCGCCACCGCGAGCACATACTCCTTGGAGTTGAAGTAGCGGTACACGGTAGCCAGCGCTACGCCCGAGCGTTTGGACACATCCCGCATCTGCACGGCATCGGCGCCTACCTCGGCGATCAGATCGATGACCGCTTCGATGATCGTGGCTCGCCGGACGAGCTGGCGGGTCGTCATATCGGTCAGCGGAACGACGGCGGCGCCATCGGGCTGTTGGACGGCGGTGTTGACGGTACGACCTCCGAGTCGGCCTGACACAGAATAGAACCTATTTCTCACCCGCGCTCTAGACGCTGATGTGTGTGGCTACGTTATCCCAGCTCAAAACAATATTCAATGTTGACTTTAGTAGAACCGTGTTTCAGTATGGACCGGCGGCAACCTTGCTCGCGGACACCAGTGCGATCGGAGGACTCCATGCCCGGACCGGTGGGTTTACCGGTGATCGACACGATGATCGCGTTTCCGCACGAGGGTTCTGCCCAGTACGACTTCATCCGCAAGCAGACCAAAGACCGCGAATCCAAGGAGGATTTCGAGTTTCCGGTCGAGTACATGTTCAAGGACGTTCCGCAGGGGCTGGCGACCGATGATCCGGTGTCACTGGTGCTCCAGCAGATGGACCGGTTCGGCATCGAGAGAGCGATGATCGGGGTCGGCGACGAATCCGCGCAGTTGGCGCTCAAGACGTTCCCGGATCGCTTCGTGCCCTCCGGGGCACTCGTCGATCCGAACGACGTCATGGGTTCGGTGAACGCGATTCGTCGGGAGTACGCGCAGTTCGGAATCCGTGCGACGTCGGTGTTTCCCGCCGGAACGTTTCCGCAAGTGCCGATCGACGACCCGAAGATGTACCCGATCTATGCCACCTGTGTCGAGCTTGGTATCCCGATCTTTGTCTGCGCGGGTATCCCCGGCCCACGGGTTCCCTTTGCCTGCCAAGAAGTCTCCCGCATCGACGTCGTGATGTTCGACTTCCCCGACCTGGTGTTCGTCACCCGCCACGGTTGCGAGCCGTGGGAGGACCTCGCCGTCAAACTCATGCTGAAATGGCCCAACCTGTACTACTCGACGTCAGCGTTCGCGCCCAAGTATTACCCGAAGGCGATCATCGACTACGCGAACTCTCGCGGTGCCGACAAGGTCATCTACGCCGGCTACTTTCCGATGGGCCTGTCTCTGGAGCGGATCTTCAGCGAGCTGCCGAATGTTGGTTTCAAGGACGATGTCTGGCCGAAATTCCTGTACGGCAACGCCGCCCGGATTCTCGGGCTGGAAGGCTGACATCGATGACGCTGGCGATCACCGTTGAGCAGGAACAGCTTGTCGACGCCGTGAGCCGTTTCGCGGCACGGCACGCGCCTATCGACCAGACCCGCGCCGCGTTCGAATCGATCTCGGCCGGCGAAATACCCTCCTGGTGGCACGAATTCGTCGGCAACGGCTTTCACGCGGTGCACCTGCCGGGCCATGCCGGCGGCCAGGACGGAACGTTGGCGGACACGGCATGCGTACTCGAAGCGGCCGCAGCGGCACTGTTACCCGGCCCGCTGCTCAGCACGGTCACGGCGAGCGCGGTGGCGAATCTTGCGGACGCATCGGTCAAGCCGCTGCTGACCGATCTGGCCGCGGGAGCGACGGCCGTCGTTGTACTACCCGAGCACTGCGACATCCAGGCCGTCTCCGACGGAAGCTCCTGGCGGCTCAACGGTGCATCGGAGTCCGTACTGGGAATCTGCGCGGCGCAGCGTATTCTGCTGCCGGCCCGCGCCGCGGACGGTAGCCGGCGTTGGTTTGTGGTCGCGCCGGGCCCGGGTCTGACGGTCGAATCGCAACAGGGCACCGACCTGTGCACCGACGTGGGTGTCGTGGAACTCGCCGACCACATCGTGCCGGAGAGTGCCGAAATATCAGGTATTTCAACGCCGCGGGCCCGATGCATCGTGCTGGCTCTCGCCGCGTGTGCGGCCGCCGGGGCGGTGCGCCACTGCGCCTACGCCGCAACCGATTACATTCGCACCCGCGAGCAGTTCGGTCGACCAGTCGGCTCCTTCCAGGCGCTGCAACACAAAGCGGCGAAGCTGCTGGTCGCATCAGAGCTCGCCGCATCAGCGGCATGGGATGCGGTACGCGCGCAGGGCGAGTCCATCGAACAGCATCGATTGGCGGCGGCTTCCGCCGCTGTGATGGCGATAGGCGCGGCCCCCGACCTGGTGCTCGACGCGCTGTTGATGTTCGGTGCGATCGGCTACACATGGGAGCACGACACCCATCTGTACTGGCGGCGCGCCACCAGCTTGGCGGCATCACTGGGCCCGATGACCCGCTGGACCCGGGAAGTCGGCGAGTTGGCCTGCACGACACAACGTTCCACCGCCATCCACCTGGGTGACGTCGAGTCTGAATTCCGTTCCACGGTGGCGGCCACGCTGGATGAGGCGCTGAGGCTGTCGAACGATCCCTATCACGGCGACGTCAGGACTCCCGGCCTGGCCACGGGCGAGCAGCGTGACCTGCTGGCGCAGCGGGGGCTGGTGGCGCCAAATCTGCCGGCGCCGTGGGGCGTTGGCGCCACCGCGGTGCAGCAGGTGATCATCGCCGACGAGTTCGGCAAGCGGCCCGGGTTGGTCCGGCCGTCGCTCGGCATCGCGGAATGGATTCTTCCGACAATCCTCAACAGAGGATCTGACCTGCAACGCGAGCGCTTCGCGGAACCGATCATGCGCGGTGTGCAGCCCTGGTGCCAACTGTTCAGTGAACCGGGGGCCGGGTCGGATCTGGCGTCGCTGTCCACCCGGGCTGCCAAGGTCGTCGGCGGCTGGCTGGTCAACGGGCACAAGATCTGGACATCGTTGGCGGACCGAGCCGAGTTCGGAGCCATGCTGGCCCGAACGGATCCCGAAGCCAAGAAGCACCGCGGCATCGGTTATTTCCTGGTGGACATGACGTCGCCCGGTGTCGAGGTCTCGCCGATCAAACAGGCCAGCGGCCGCTTCGAGTTCAACGAAGTGTTTCTCACCGACGTGTTCGTCCCCGACGACATGCTCGTGGGTGAACCCGACGAGGGGTGGAGCCTCGCGGTGTCGACGATGGCGGTCGAACGAACGGCCATCGGAAATTACGTCACCATCGACCGGTCGGGGGCGCTTCGCGCCGTCGCCGAAATATCCGGCCCGGAGCAGGATGCCGCATTTCACGCGCTCGGAGACGTCGAGTCCTACAGCACAGCGATCAAAGCCCTGGTGCTGCGCGAAACTCTTCGGCTCGTCGAAGGGCAAAGCGCCGGCCCGACGTCCAGCATCGCCAAGTACGCGATGGTCACCCTGTTGCGCCGCGCGTGGACCGCAACGCTTGGCCTGACTGGCCGCGCCGCGATGCTGCAGAAGTCCGAGCCGGCAATTGTGCAGCCGTATTTCGACACACCTGCCGAAATCATCGGCGGGGGAACACCAGAAATCCAGCTGACGATCATCGCCTCGATGGTCCTCGGCTTGCCGCGCAACTGAATCATCGCCACTGAAAGGACGCCGACGCGATGACGACACAGCTCCCGTTTCAGTTCTTCGACTGCGACAACCACTATTACGAAGCCCTCGATGCGTTCACCCGGCACATGGATCCGCAATTCAAAAAACGGGCGATCCAATGGGCGCAGCTCGATGGCAGGCAACGCCTTCTCGTGGGTGGCAGGGTAAACCGGTTCATTCCGAACCCGACGTTCGACCCGGTGGGCAAACCCGGCGCACTCGACGAGTACTTCCGTGGCCGCAATCCCAGAGGTTCGGATTTGAACGCGCTGTTCGGCGATCTGGAGCCGATCCCGCCGGCCTATCGAGACCGCGACGCGCGCCTGGCGTTGATGGACGAACAGGGGATGGCCGGCTGCATCCTGCTGCCGACCCTTGGAGTAGGGATGGAGCAGGCGCTGCTGCCGGACCTGGACGCGACCGTGGCGACATTCCGGGCCTTCAATCGCTGGATGGACGACGACTGGGGATTCGCTTATCAGGAGCGGATTTTTGCCGCGCCCTACATCACCTTGTGCAAGCCGGACGACGCGGTTCGCGAACTCGAGTGGGCGCTGGATCGCGATGCGCGTTTCATCGTGATGATTCCGGGCCCGATTACCACCGCGGTCGGAATGCGCCCGCCCGGTGACGCGATGTTCGACGAATTCTGGCGGCTGGCAAACGATTCGGGGATCACCGTGTGCTATCACTCCGGTGAGACGTACTACTCGAAATTCATGCCGGCATGGGGCGAGTCGGACTACATGATGTCGTTCCAGGCGCTGCTTGGGTTCCGCAGCTTGTTCTCCGGCAACGCTCTTCAGGACACCTTTGCCAACCACCTGCACAACGGGTTGTTCCTGCGCTTCCCCAACCTTCGGATGGCTTCGATTGAGAGCGGCTCGGACTGGGTGTTCCACCTCTTCGAAAAGCTGACCAAGTCTTTCGGCCAGATCCCGCAGATCTACCAGGAAGATCCGCGCGAGACATTCATACGGCACGTCTGGGTGTCGCCGTTCTACGAAGACGAACTGGCGAGCCTGGTGAAACTACTGGGCGACAGCCAGATCATCATGGGCTCGGACTTCCCCCACGTCGAGGGTCTGGCCGAACCCGCGTCCTACATCAAGGACCTGGAGAACTTCGACTACACCCCGCATCAATGTCGAACCGTCATGCGCGACAACGGACTCCAGCTCTCCATCCGCCGGCCGGTGTGAAAGCGACCAAGTCCAACGTCGTCGCCATGCTGCTCGAGGTCGGCGAGGAGAACGCGGCGGTGTTGCTGGCGCGCTCTGCGTTGCCAGACGAACTCGACCTCGACACCGACCGCGACGCCCTGCTCGCATTCGGATTGGACCGCGACCAGGTCGACGAAGTGGCGCGGCTGACGATCGGCACGGTCGAACCCGACAACGAAAATGTCCGTCGTCAGCGTGGCGAGATGGAACACACCATCTCGCGTCGGTGGGCTGACCTCGTCGACCAATGGCTCTCGTAGGGAGGCGCGATGACCAATCCGCAGCTGCTGCAGGGGTTCGACTTCACCAACCCTGACGTGTACGCCGCGCGCCTGCCTACCGAGGAGCTGTGCCAGCTACGGCACGCGGCGCCCGTGTGGTGGAACGAGCAAGCGCCCGGGGTCGGCGGCTTCACCGATGGCGGCTACTGGGTAGTGGGCAGACACCGCGATGTGCGGGAGGTGTCGCGGCGCAGCGATGTGTTCTCCAGTGCGCGGAATTGCATCGTCCCGCGTTACGTCGACGAGGAGACGGCGCGCGGGCAGATCGAGCTCGGCCGATTCTCGATGATCAACATGGATGCGCCGCAGCACACCCGGATGCGCAAGATCGTGTCACGGGGTTTCACGCCGCGCGCGGTGGATCGCCTCCGTGCGGACTTGGCACGCAGTGCTCGTCGCATTGTGACTGAGGCAGCGGCCGCGAAGACCGGAGATTTCGTGGCGCAGGTGGCAGCCGAGCTTCCGCTGCAATTGATCGCCGGACTGCTCGGCGTCCCGCTCGAAGATCGGGCGAAGCTGTTTCATTGGACCAATCAGATGGTGGGAGACGAAGACCCCGAATTCGCCGGCTCCGCGGCACTTGAGTCGGCCGGCGAGTTGATGTTCTACGGCGTGCAACTCGCCGCACATAAGGCCGAGCATCCCGGCGACGACATCGTCACTCAACTGATCACCGCCGACGTGGACGGTCACAAGCTCACCGACGAGGAACTCGGGTTGTTCATGGTGACTTTGACCGTCGCCGGCAACGAGACGACCCGCAACTCGATCACCCAGGGCATGATGGCGTTCCTTGACAATCCCGAACAATGGGAGATCGTCAAGGCGCAACGGCCGGTCACTGCCACCGACGAAATCATCCGTTGGGCAACACCGATCACGGCTTTCCAGCGCACCGCCCTCCGCGATATCGAACTCGGTGACGTCCCGATCGTAGCGGGCCAGCGCCTGGCGTTGTTCTACCGATCGGCCAATTTCGACGAAGACGTGTTCACCGACCCCTTCGCCTTCAACGTGCTGCGCGATCCCAACCCGCACCTCAGTTTCGGCGGCACCGGCGTCCACTACTGTCTGGGGGCCAACCTCGCCAGAATGACCGTTGGGGTGATGTTCGATGCGATTGCCGACGTGATGCCCGATCTCACCGCGCTGGCGGCTCCCGAGCGGCTGCGGTCGGGCTGGTTGAACGGCGTCAAACACTGGCAGGTTGACTACTCAGGCGCCTGACGGCTGGCCATTCTCTGTTTCTCTTGCGTGACGGTTTCGAGTCAACCGTGTTGCATGGCGACTCCGCTTGCGGCGCAGCGCTGTTCGTTGACCTTATACCGTCGCCTCCGGTGGCGTTTTGCGGCAGGGTGGCCGATAGTCATAGGAAACGTGAACCGTAGGTGTCGGTGGAGGCTGGAGGGGTTATGTCTGTCACGATCGACCCCGTTGGTCAGCTGAAAACCCAACCGGCTGCCACGCCAAAGGGTGAAGGCTTTCAGTTCCATCGCGAAATCATCGTCTGCGGTGACGACGCATTGGCGAACACCATCATCGACGAACTGCGGGGCGCCGGCGCCCGGATCATCCGGATCAACTCGGCCGCCGATTTGTTGGGCGCCGGCGTTCATCGTGCGCGGGCCGTGGTCTGCGCCGGGCCTAATGACGCGGTGAATCTCGAAATCGCTTTGTTGGCAAGGCGATTCAGCCCGAACGTTCGCGTGGTGGCGCGGCTGGCAGATAACATGCTGCGCGACGCGGTCGCCGCCGTCAGCGGCCCCGGCGCGATCTTGAATGTCGCCGACCTCGCGGCGCCGTCGATCATCGAGGCGGTCCTGTCACGCAACACGCACCAGTTCGCCACTGCTGGCGTCGAATTCGTCATCTGGGGGTCCGAGGCCCCGAAGGATGGGACGCTGCGTGACCTCTACAAAGACCTGGCGCCGGTGGCCGTCGTGCATGGTAAGAACTCACCCAGCCCCGGCGACGTGGTGCCGTGTCCGGGGCGGGACCTACACATCTCCAAGGGCGACTGGACCTCCATGATCGGCCCGAAGGACGAGATGGAAGCGCGGGGGATCGCGGTGCCGCCCTCGACCGCGACCCGCTCTCGCCACTCCAGGGTGCGACGCGCCATCGACGCGGTGCGCGCCATGCGCGAGGACGCCAACCCGCTGCTCTTTCCCTCGGCGATCTTCACGCTGGTGCTGATTTTCGGTGCGACGACGATGGTGCGTTTCAGCTACGTCAACCCGAAGATGTCCTGGCTCGATGCTCTGTATTTCACGTCCGAGACGATCACCAGTGTCGGCTTCGGTGACTTCAGTTTTGCGGCGCAGTCCGGTGTGTTGCGGTGGTTCGCCATCGGACTGATGTTCGGCGGGGTGACCATCACCGCCATCCTCGTCGCGCTCATCTCGGACCTGTTGCTGTCGCGCCGCTTCGTCCATACGGCCGGTCTGCGACGGGCCCGCCGCATGCGCGACCACATCATCGTCGTCGGCCTGGGGTCGACGGGCATCCGCGTCGTGACCGACCTCGTCGCTGCCGGATATGACGTCGTCGTGATCGAGCAAGACGAGAACAACCGCCTGCTGTCCACGATCGCTGAGCTCGACGTGCCAGTGATTTTCGGCGACTCGACGATGCGCCAGACTTTGGAATCGGCGCGGATCGATCGCGCGCGCGGGGTTGCGGTGATGACCCAGGACGACATGGAGAACATCCGGACCGGCATCGTCCTGCTGGAACTGCTCGGATCCGACACCGAGGTCCCGATCGTGCTGCGTGTGCAGGGCCGGACGCTGAGCGCCGCCGTGAACCAGCAGTTCGGTTTCGAGAACGTGCGGTCGGTGGTGGATCTGGCGGCGCCGTGGTTCATCGGCGCGGCGATGGGGTTGCAGGTGCTGGGGACGTTCTGGGTCGGGCAGCGCTCGTTCATGGTCGGCGCGATGCTGGTCGCGGAGGGCAGCGAGCTCGACGGGATGCGGATGGTGGACCTGTCGACTCAGACGCGTGTCATCGCGATCATCCGCCCCGAAGGACCGGTCAGGTTGCGTCCGCGCCGAGACGCTGCGATGCAAGCCGGCGACACGGTGTACCTCATCGGTCCGTATCGCGAGTTGATCGCGACGCTACGCAAGGGCCAGCCGCCACCGATGACCGCGATCAACGGTGAGGCCGCGTTGGCGCTCGCAGCGGCGCGCGGGCCGCAACGGCTCGAGGCGCGCCGACCGCGCTGGGCGCCCGATCCCGTTGAGTGACAACAACTGTGGGCTGAAAACTCAGGCGGCCTGAGTGCGGATCGCTTGGCTGACAGTCACACTCCGGAAGTGCTCGATGCCGTCTTCGTCCGTCAAGTCCCGGACCACTTCGGCCAATTTGGTTCTCACGTCACTCGGTGACGAATACTGCGTGATCGCACGCGCGCCGTCATCGAACTCGATAGTCACAAGGTAGTCGCTCATGGTGAGGCTCCTGCTGTCGATGGGGTTACCTAACGCTAACCGAGAAGCATCAGAGCCGCCCTTCGAGCAGCTGTGAACCCGCTGTGACGTCAGTCGCCGACGCTATCCTCGACATGCGAATTGTCCCTGCAACAGAAAATGGAGAACTTGATTGATGACTTTCGAGGCCCCGCTTACTTTCTCAGCAACTTCTACCGCCACCCGGTCCGCATAGGCGACGACGAGTACCCGACAGCCGAGCACGCGTATCAAGCGCTGAAGGCTGACGACCCGCACGACCGGGCATGGATTCTCGAGTCGCAGACGCCGCTGATCGCAAAACGACGCGGCCGCAAAGTCCGAGTTGTCAGTTACTGGTCAGACATTCGGATTCTTGTCATGGAGCAAGTACTCGAAGCGAAGTTCAGCGACCCAACGCTTGCTGAGCAACTCGTCGCCACTCACCCGCACACGCTCGTCGAAGGCAACACCTGGCATGACCAATTCTGGGGCGACTGCCGCTGCGGTCGATGCCCCGGAGACGGCGAGAACATGCTCGGTGTCGTCCTGATGGAGTTGCGCGACAATCTTCGGTAGCCGGCGGCTCAGACGTCGTAATAGAGCGCGAATTCGTACGGGGTGGGATGCAGGTTGTACGGCGCCAGCTCGTAGTCGCGTTTGTAGTTGATCCACGTCGCGATCAGGTCGGGCGTGAAAACGCCTCCCTCGGTGAGGTATTCGTGATCTTCTTCCAACCGGTCGATCACCGCGGACAGCTGCGTCGGAGCCTGCGGGATGTCCGCGGCCTCTTCCGGGGGCAAGTCGTAGAGGTCCTTGTCAACCGGGGGAGGCGGTTCGATCTTGTTCTTGATGCCGTCCAGGCCGGCCATCAGCATGGCCGAGAACGAGAGGTACGGGTTGCCCGACGCGTCGGGACATCGGAATTCCAGCCGCTTGGCCTTGGGGTTGCTGCCGGTGATCGGGATACGCACACACGCGGAGCGGTTGCGCTGGCTGTAGACCAGATTGATCGGCGCCTCGTAACCGGGCACCAGCCGCTTGTAGGAGTTGACGGTGGGATTGGTGAAGGCCAGCAGCGACGGCGCGTGATAGAGCAGCCCACCGATGTAGTGCCGCGCCATGTCCGAGAGGCCGGCGTATCCCGAGTCGTCGTGGAAGAGCGGGACGCCGTCCTTCCACAGTGACTGGTGACAATGCATACCGGAGCCGTTGTCGCCGAACAGCGGCTTGGGCATGAACGTGACGGATTTGCCGGCCTGCCACGCGGTCTGCTTAGCGATGTACTTGAACATCTGGTGGTCGTCGGCGGCGTGCAGCAGCGTGTTGAATTTGTAGTTGATCTCGGCCTGGCCGCCGCTGCCCACCTCGTGGTGGCCCTTCTCCAAGGAAAAGCCCGCATTGGTCAGGTGGGTGAGCATGACGTCGCGCAGGTCGACGTAATGGTCAGCGGGGGCAACCGGGAAATACCCGCCCTTGGGGCGGACCTTGTGGCCGAGGTTGGGACTGCCGTCGGTCTCACTCTTCGCGCCGGTGTTCCACCACCCGGACGTCGCGTCCACCTTGTAGAACGATTCGTTGGTGCGTGAGTCGAAGCTGACCGAGTCGAAGATGTAGAACTCGGCTTCCGGGCCGAAGTAGGCGGTGTCGGCGATGCCGGTGCTGATCAGGTAATTCTCCGCCTTGCGGGCGACGTTGCGGGGGTCGCGCGAATACAACTCGAGCGTGAATGGGTCATGCACCGAGAAGTTCACGATCAGCGTTCTGGCGGCGCGAAACGGGTCGATGGTCGCGGTCTCCGGATCGGGGAGCAGCAACATGTCGGATTCGTGGATGGATTGGAATCCGCGAATCGATGAGCCGTCGAACGCCAGCCCTTCCTCGAACACGGTCTCATCGAAGGCGTAGATCGGGATCGTGAAGTGCTGCATGGTGCCCGGCAGATCGCAGAAGCGGACGTCGACGTATTCGATGTGTTCGTCCTTGGCGAGCTTGAAAATATCGTCGGCCGTCTTGTCGGACACTCCAATACCCCTTTGCTTTGGCGCCGCCGCGCCGTTGCCGCATGTCACCATTCACGCACGCCGCAACGCGGTTCGCATCCGGGGCGAACATTCCGTCGGCCGTTGCTAGGTGGTCAGATCTTTCCTGGGGGTGTCGGCGGTGACCCCGCCGTCGACGACGAACTCCGAACCCGTCGAATACGAGGATTCGTCGCTGGCCAAATAGAGGACAAGATTGGACACCGCGGTGGATTTGGTCACCCACGCACGGCCCACTTCGAGGCGACGTAGGCGTGTGCGAACGGTTCGCCCCGCAAGCCCTCGATCGACGAGATGTTGATGATCGAACCCTTGCCCGAGCGGATCATTTCGTCGACGACGGCTTGGGCGCCCATGCCGCGGGCACCGCCCGTGATCAGCGCGACTTTTCCATCGACTCGTCCCAACGAAGCTCTCCCTCTACATCGAGTGGCCGAGGAGTCACGGCCATGATGGGAGGCTAGGCGAGCGACCGGCTCAACCGCCGTAGGTAGGCCCTTGGACCCCGTCCTTGTAGTCCACGCATTTCTTGGTCGCCCCGGTGCCGGTGCAGCACTCCTCGAACAGACTCGGGTCTTGCCCGAAGTGCGCGCTCACCTCGCTCTTGGTGTATTCACCGCCGGCGCTCTTGCAGGAATCCTCGACTCCAGTCTGCGCGTGAGCGAGGGGTGCGACCAGCATCATTGCCGTAGCCGGGGCGGCAATAGCGGCGACACGAATGGCGGTGAAAACCGGGCGTTTCATGAACTCTCTCCGTAGCTCTGGGTGTTCCGCCAGTTTAGCGACTGCGCCGGGTCAGACCGCTGAATGCGTCGTGGCGATGGTGTCGTCGCCCCGTTGATCAGGCCGGCGGCGTCGGTGTCATGGACCCGATCGAATAGGTTTCGTGGCCCGTCGGGTAGCCGCCTCCGTCGGTAGCGATGTGCACGTGGTCGTAGTGGTTGGCGGTTTCGTTGCCGAGATTGGCCGTCCAACTCGGCTTGCCCAGACCGGGGTAGATCTTCTGCCGCCAGATCACGTGGTCGATTCCCCACCGTTTGGCGTTGGCCAGCGCGTACCCGGCGATCTGGTCGCCGAGCTCGATGCCTTCGGGGGAGTTGTGGTTCGGGATCATCACATCGATGGCCAGCCCGTTGGGATGCCACCGCAACGCGTCCTGGCGGTATCCGCCGATGGTGGTGATCTGCGGAAACAGCAAGCTGATGGCGCGGGCCGCCCAGATGGTCTTGACCTGCAGGCCGTTCTCGGGTGCTACGCCGGCCGGCAACGCGAAAGTGAAGCTCTGCGCGGCCGCGGGCGCATCTGCGGTCAATGACTTCAGTTCGGCGGGGCTGGCCATCCGCAGCGGTGCCGCCGGAGGTGGCGCCGACGGGACGGGAGTCGCGGGTTGAGTGTGGGCGACCGGGCTTGCGCTGGGGGCGCTGGCGGTGGCCTTGTCTCCGCAGCACCGCGACTCAGTGCTCTGCGCATAAAACATGCCGGCCGAAACAGCGATGGTCGCTCCGAACGCCAACCAGCGGGCCCGCCCGTTGGTTGACCGGTTGCTGTTCACGAAGAGCACATTAACGCCAGGTCAGGCGTTGTGTGTCAATTTCGGACAGGTTTTAGTGGTCTCACGAGACCAGAAGCACCGGGGAGAAGGCGGCGGAATTACCCGTCTGGTTGCACGTGACGTTGACGCTGTAGCGGCCACCGATTTGCTGGAAGATAATGGTGATGGGCGCTGACGGGTGCGGCCCGGTGACCGCCACGTCCGCGTCGTATGGAAACGCGACCGTCCCCATGACGCCCTGCGAGTGATAGTGGCAAAACTGCGTCGAACCTTCGGGATTTCGCTCATCGACAACGGTCGCGTACGTAGCGAGCCCACCACCGCTGTAGATCACTTCCATGCTGCCGTCGGAGTTGTAGAAGTACGTCGGGTCGGTCCCGGCTCCCGCCGTTCCGGCACTGGCGACCAGCGCGACCATCGCCGTCGCGCCGATCGCCGAAGCGTTCCGGATGAATTTCATGGCGTGCCCCTGGCTTCTCGTCGAATGTGGCTGACACATCGTCTAGCCATTCTGCCGCGTATTGCGGACGTGTACCCGGTTATCAGAGGTCTATTCGTGGCTGTTCACGGCGCTGCTCACTGCGCTCCAGGGGTCTTGACGGGCCGAGTACCAGGCTGCTAGACATGGCGTGCGCCCGGTATTGGGCGATCGCCCAAAATTCTGCACGGAAGGCTTCGGATGGGCCGGACACTCGAGACCGACGTCTACTACGACCCCTACGACACCGGGATCAACACCGACCCGTATCCCACATTCGCGCGGCTGCGCGAGGAAGCTCCGGTCTACTACAACGAGCAGTACGACTTCTGGGCGATCTCACGCCATTCCGATGTCGAGCAGGCGCTGGCGAACTGGCAGGTCTTCTCCAGCCGTCGCAGCGACATCCTCGAGTTGGTGAAGTCGAAGTTCGACATGCCGCGCGGTGTGATGATGTTTCAGGATCCGCCCGAGCATTCGATGTTGCGCGGTCTGATGTCACGGGTGTTCACCCCGCGCCGGATGGCCGCCATCGAGGAACAGATTCGCCAATACTGCGTGCGATGCCTGGACCCGCTGGTCGGATCGGGTGGTTTCGACGTCATCGCCGAGCTGGCATCGATGATGCCGATGCGGGTGATCGGGATGTTGCTGGGAATCCCTGAGTCCGAACAGATCTCGGTCCGCGACGCCAACGATGCCAACCTGCGTACCAAGCCCGGTGCGCCGCTCAAAGTCGCCAACGCCGATTCCATCGCCGACGGGCGGATCTACGCCGACTACGTCGAGTGGCGGTCGAAGAACCCGTCCGACGACTTGATGACCACGCTGCTCAACGTCGAATTCGACGATGAGCGCGGGGTGCACCGAAAGCTGACCCGCAAAGAAGTGCTGCACTACACCCAGGTGGTTGCGGGCGCGGGCAACGAGACGACGGGGCGCCTGATCGGCTGGCTGGCCAAGGTGCTCGCCGAGCATCCCGATCAACGCCGCGAGGTGGTCCAGGATCGCTCGCTGCTGAACCGGACCATAGACGAGACGCTGCGCTTCGAGCCGACGGGCCCACACGTAGCTCGTTGGATGGCAACGGATTTCGAGCTCTACGGCACCCCCATCCCGACAGGTAGTGCGATGCTGCTGCTGTTCGGCGCCGCGAATAGGGACCCCCGTCGGTACACCGACCCGGACAGCTTCAACATCCATCGCGACAACATTTCGCACATCACCTTCGGGAAAGGCGTGCACTATTGCCTGGGTGCCAACCTCGCCCGGCTGGAGGTCCGCGTCGCGCTCGACGAGATCCTCAACCGCTGGCCGCAGTGGGATATCGATTACGAGAGCGCGCAGCGCCCGACGAGGATTTCTGCCAGCTGTTTGGGCTCGCTAACCATCACCATATGACAGCTGTCGATTTCGATCAGCGTCTGCACGCCGCCGATCGCCTCCATCGTTTTGCGTTGCAATTTCGGCGCGATAGCGCGATCCCGCAGTGTCATGAGCCATGTGCGCGGAATGTCGTCAGGCAATGTGTGCTGAGGCACGGTTTCCGTAAGGATGCGAAGCGATTCCGGGTAGAGCTTGTCTTTCATGAACAGGCGGCGATCCGAAGGAATGCCGTTCATGTACGCGAAACGTGCTATTGCGCCAGGTGTTTCGCGCGGCACGCCCCTTTTGGCGAAGCGCCGAGCGATTTTTGAAAGTAGCCAGGGCAAGGTGTCCACAAGTGTCGCTCCCCGTGGAGGAATAAAGGCGGCGGCGAAGATCATTTCGCGGACCCTGTGCGCTCCGAGCTTGGTGGCCATGCCCGGAAGCGCCATGCCTCCGATCGAATGACCGACGATGACGATGCTCTCCGGGTCGGCGCTCTCGACGTCGTCGACGAGCGAGTCGACGAAGTCGGCGATGGTCATCCTTCTCAGGTCTCCCGGTTTGCTCCTCCTTCCCGGCATGTCGAGTGCGAGCACGGTCAAGTCAGGGGCGAGCCAACGGATCTGATCGATGGTGAGTTCCCAAGAATCGGCGGCGAGTCCGCCCCCATGTACAAGTACTAACGTGGGTAGCGCCATCGCGGGTCTCCTTCAGCGCGGCGGGAGCCCTAGCCGGTTTTGGCGGCGCGGCTTTGCCGCGCCTTCGGCTGGGGCATCTCGAATTTGTCCAGGAATCGGTGCACCAATGCGACGGCCTCATCGTGACCGCCGGCGGTGCCGAGCCCCTGCTCGAGAATCAGGGTGCGCCCAATGGCGGCGATGATCACAGCCAGCGCGGCCGGCGGGAAATCGTCGGTGTCGAGGTCGTGCTCGCGGACGATGAAATTCAGTGCGGTGATCTGCTGTTCGCGCCAGCGTTCGGACCAGGCCGCGATCTCTGCACGAATCTCCTTGCGGTGGTTCGCAAGTCCCATGAACTCCAACAGCAGTCGAGTGTCTTTGGGTGCTGTCAGGGTTTCCCAGAACGCGTGCAACGGCCGGTCGGAGGCCAGCGCCTTCTGTTGTCGGTCCAGGTAGATCGTCGCGCCGATCCGGAAGACAGCCAGATACAGCTCGTCCATGGTGGGGAAGTAGTAATGCACGAGCGCTGGCTTGACCCCGGCCTGCGCCGCGACCCGGCGTGAGGTCGCCGCCGCGTAACCATCCTCGACCATGATCTGACTCGTCGCGGCGATCAACAACTCGCGCGTCGTGGAGTCGCGTGCCTTGGGTCGAGGGGATGCGGTCACGTTGGGAGTCCTATCACACGGCGGGTTCGGCGATTATCTCGAAGAAGGCGGCACCTGAGTCCGGGATGCGGTTCTGCGCAGCTTCCCGACGACTCCTCGCCGGGATGTTCCTGCCAGACGACCTTGTTGCCGCGGTGGGCGCACACGTTGTGGAAGCCATGCACCGTGTCGTCGAGGTCGCGGGCGATCACGATCGAGGCCAGCCGGCCGGGCAGGTCGCGGGTGAGATATGAGCCCCTGCGTGGCAGTCGTTCGATTCGACCGACGCACAACCAGTTTCGCTGAACACAGCCTCGCGCTCGTCGGCGAAGAACTCCGGTGAAATGGAGTGTTCGTAATCGACCGGTGCCGTTCCGAGTTCGGGGTGGTCGGTGGTGAACTTGCCACGTCCGGTGGACAGGCGCTGCTGGATGCTGGTCACGAATGAGCTTCTTCCTGCGCGGACGTCCCGTTGTGCGGTGTGCTCCAAGGCTCGTCGTCCCAAGCCCGGTCCAGCGGCGCCATCTCACCGCCGAACGGGAAGAACACGCGCTGGGCGTAGGTCTCGCGGCCCAGGCCGTGGCCGAGTTCGTTGACGAAGGCCCGCTTGAGCGGGTTGGTGAACAGCTGTCGGGTGTACCGCAGTGTCAGCGGTGGTCGCTTGATCAGTTCGCGAGCGTGCTCCCAGGCCCGGTCCACAACCTTGTCCTTGGGCAGCACCTCGTTGACCACGCCCCACTCCTTGGCTTCCTGCGCACTGACCTTCTGACCCGTCAGCAGGAAGTAACGCGCGCGGTTGTGCCCGGCGAGCACACTCCAGATCACGTGCTGACCGTCACCGGGCACCTGCCCGCGCGGGAAGTGAGAGGCGTCCTGAAAGTAGGCGTCCTCGGAGGCCAGCACGATGTCGGCCATGATCGGCACCTCGGAGTGCATGTTGCACGGACCGTTGACCGCGCTGATCATCGGGACGTCGACGTCGAGCACATTGAAGATGAGATGGCGTGCGTACCAGGCCTTCTCGTCGAGCTTGTGCGTTCCGCGGTCATCCGGCATGGCCTGATAGATGGGGGGTTCGGGCAGTTCGCCGTTGGGCAGGCGACCCCAGTTGGCGTTGTAGTTCTCGCCCGTGCCGGTATGAATGAGCACCTTGATCTCGCGGTCGCCGGCGATATCGGCAAACGCGTCCGACATCTCGTCGTGGGCCTTCCAGCTCCACACCAGGCTGTCGCCGTTGGTATGGCACTGCATGAACAGGATGCCTTCGTCTGTGAGTTCGAACTTGTAGTTGGCATAGTTGTTCTGGTACTCGCTGTATCTGGTCCGCTTCGCCATTGAGTCGTCTCGCTCCTGCGGTCATCGTTCGGGCGCTGTCACTATTTGAGCGATCGCCCAATAGTTACCTGCCATGGTTACATCATCGGCGCGCAGCGGTCAAGGTTTAGCGGCCGCTGAGCCGGTCCACAATCGGTGCGAACGATTCGATCTGCCCCTGTTGCACCGTGACGTAGTTGACGCCGAGCGACTCCCGTCGCGAAAGCAGGATCTCCACAATAGTTTTCAGAGAGCCAATCATCACGTTGGGATGCTCGCGCAGAACGTCGACGGGAATTCCGGTGGTCGAGGCTGCCTGCGCCAGTGTGGCTTCGGGATCGTCGGTGACCGCGGTGAAGTACGGCGAACTCTCGATTTCCAGCCGGCTGTAACGCTCGCCCGCCGCGGTCCGGACCACGTCGGTGCGGCGCTGCGCAACGGCCGCAGGGTCGCGGCCGTTGGCATCGCGTGCGACGAACGGCACGCTGGACATGCTGACGATATCGGCCTCGTGGCCGGCGAATGCCAGCATGCGCGGACCACCGCCGCCGATCATGATCGGCGGGTGTGGGCGCTGCACCGGTAGCGGCCGGCCGGCGTACCCGCGCACCTGAACGACCTGGCCGGCGAAGTCCAGTTGCCGGCCTTCCCAGTGCGCCTTGATGAGCGACACCACCTCCGCCAGCTTGGCGATCCGCCGTTCCGGCCGGTCGAAGGTCAAACCCATTGCGTTGTATTCGGTTTCGCTCCAGCCCGCTCCAATGCCCATCTCGAGGCGACCGTCTGAGAGCAGATCCAGAGTTGCCGCTTCCTTGGCCAGCACTGCGGGCACGTGGTAGTCGATGCAGAAGACCCGGCAACCGATCCGCAGTGTTTCGCTGACGGCGGCCGCCGCGGCCATCGCCGCGATCGGGGCGAGATCCTGGAGAGGTGTGCGCGCGAGTTTCTGGGCGGGCCCGGGACCCAGATAGTGATCGGCGAGGAAAAGCGTTGAGTAGCCCAGATCTTCGACCTTGCGCACGGTGTCGCGCCACTCTCGTCCGCCGGCGGCGTTGGTCGCCTGCACCGCGAAGCGAAACGGAGGCCTGTCCATGGGCTTGACCATAAACGACGCGGGGTGATAGGCATGCAGTGTTTGGGCAGTCGCTCAGGAAAAGTGTCATGAAGGGGCGGTAGCGAGCTTGAAGACGGCGGTCGTCACCGGCGGTGCCTCAGGAATTGGTCGCGCGATCGCCGAACGGTTGCGCGCCGACGGCTTCCGGGTGGCCGTCATCGACCTGTCGCCCTCAGACGACGAGTTCAGCCACGTGGTCGATGTCACCGAGCGCACGCGGGTAGACGCCGCGGTGGCGGCCATTCGTGAACAGCTCGGCCCAATCTTGGTGCTGGTCAACTCCGCCGGCATGACGGGTTTCCAGAAGTTCTCGAAGATCACCTTCGCGGAATGGTCGAAGGTGATCGACGTCAACCTCAACGGAACCTTCCACACCATTCAGGCGGTGCTACCGGACATGGTCGAGGCCGGCTGGGGGCGCATCGTCAATATCTCGTCGTCCAGCACGCATTCTGGCCAGCAGTTGATGGCGCACTACGTCGCGGCCAAATCCGCGGTGAACGGCCTGACCAAATCGCTGGCACTGGAATACGGCCCGGCCGGGATCACCGTCAACGCCGTCCCGCCCGGGTTCGTCGACACACCGATGCTGCGCGGCGCCGAGAGCAATCACCAACTCGGCGGAACCGTCGAAGACCACATCGACCGCACACCGGTGCGCAGGGTGGGCCGGCCCGAGGACATCGCCGCCGCCTGCGCCTTTTTCATCTCGGACGAAGCCAGCTACATCACCGGACAGATACTCGGCGTCAACGGCGGTCGCAACACCTGAGAGGATCAGATGTACCAGAGGGATGAACTCTTCATCGACGGGAAATGGGCTGCAGCCCAGCGTGGTTCCTCCATCACCGTCATATCTCCGCACAGCGGGACCGAGATCGGCCGCGCAGTGTGTGCGGGAGCCCTCGACGTCGACCGAGCCGTGCAGGCGGCCCGGGCGGCGTTCGACACCGGGCCATGGCCGCGGATGCAGCCCAGCGAACGGATCGAGGCGATCGGACGCCTTGCCGCCGTCTACAAGGAGCGGCGCGCGGATATGGCGGCGCTCATCTCCGCCGAGATCGGCGCCCCGATCAGCTTCGCCAAGAGGGCGCAGGTGGCGTTGCCCCTGATGATGATGTCGGCGTTCTGCGGTATCGCCAGTAGCTACCCGTGGCAGCAGGACCGTCCCGGGTTGTACGGCAAGGACATTCGGGTGATCAAACAGCCCGTCGGGGTCGTCGCCGCGATCGTGCCATGGAACATGCCGCAATTTCTCACCGT
Organism: Mycobacterium sp.; assembly: GCF_965277065.1. Classification (GTDB taxonomy): domain Bacteria; phylum Actinomycetota; class Actinomycetes; order Mycobacteriales; family Mycobacteriaceae; genus Mycobacterium. The sequence continues at coordinate 434,531 of NZ_CBDIBT010000019.1, read as the reverse complement.
CACCAAGGTGGTGCCGGCTCTGCTGGCCGGATGTTCGGTGGTGCTCAAGCCGGCGCCCGAGTCGGTGCTCGACGCGCAACTGCTCGCCGATCTGGTCGCCGAAGCCGACCTGCCGCCCGGTGTGCTGAATGTGGTGCCCGGCGGTCGCGACATCGGCGAGCAGTTGGTCAGCCACGACGGCGTGGACAAGGTCTCGTTCACCGGATCGACCGCGGCCGGGCGGCAGGTCGCGATCGCCTGCGCCCAGGGGTTGAAGCAGGTCAGCCTCGAATTGGGTGGGAAGTCGGCGGCGATCGTGCTCGACGACGCGGAGCCGTCAGCGGTGGCGACCGGGATTCAGATGGCCAGCCTGGCCAACAGCGGCCAGGTGTGTAACGCGCTCAGCCGGATTCTGGTGCCCGCGGCCCGCGAGGCGGAGTTCGTCGACGCGCTGGCGGCCGCGATGGAGTTGATGCCCGTCGGCGACCCGTCCGACCCCAACACCGCGGTCGGGCCGCTGGTGGCACAGCGCCAGCAGGAGCGGGTCCGCAGTTACATCGAATCGGGCACAAGCGAAGGCGCGCGGCTGGTCGTCGGCGGCGCGGAGATGCCCGACGGGCTGAACACCGGTTGGTATGTGCGGCCCACCTTGTTCAGCAGCGCGAACAACGACATGCGGATCGCGCGCGAGGAAATCTTCGGCCCGGTGCTGACCGTCATTTCCTACCGTGACGAAGACGAGGCCATCCGGATCGCCAACGACACCGAGTACGGGCTGGCCGGGTCGGTGTTCACCGCCGACACCGATCGCGGGTACGGCGTGGCCACTCGTGTCCGGTCGGGCACATTCGGCGTCAACGAGGGCTACATCATGGATCCCGCGGCGCCGTTCGGCGGCGTCAAGAACAGCGGCTACGGCCGCGAGCTCGGGGCCGAAGGTATCGACGGCTACACGGTGAGCCAGTCGATTTCGGCTGCCGCGCAGGGCAACTAGTCGGCTCTAGTGCTTGCCGCCGACTTCGGCCGGCAACGGCGGCGGCAGCGGTTTGGCCGGTGCCGCCGAGGTTTGGGGTGCAGCCGGTGCGGCGGACGGTGCCTGCGCTGCGGCGCTGGGACTCTGCGCCGTCTTGGGTCCGTGGTACGTCAGCATCGACTCGCGGCGGATCACCCCGCTGGCGTCGCTGACCACCAGCGCGCTCGATGTGACCGTGTAGGTGACACCGTCCTGTTTCGCGACGAAGCTTCCGTCGGAGGCGGCGGTGGCGGTCGCGATCAATTTCGCTCCGTCGCTGACCCGCACGCCGTGGTAGCCGTACTGGCCCGCCGGGCTCTTGCAGATTGCCACCCGTGACTCCGCCGTGCTGCCGAACGCGATCGCTGTGTTGGGCGCTGCGCAGCGCGCGGAGGAGTCGACGAAACCCAGGGCGTCGGTGGACGGATCAGCAGCGGCTATTGGTGTGCCGACTGCGAACAGGGTCCAGCACGCCGCCGCAGCGACCGCGATTCGTCGGGTGCAGGGCAGGTAAAGGGACATAAGGCCTCACGACACCATGGGCGACCAGCGACATCCCGCGCCCACGCCGCGTGGTCGCTGAATCGTTAGCTTCTTGAGATCCGCCAGAGCCGTAGGGCTAGATTCGCATGTCATGGGACTGCTCTTCGATCCGAATACTTACCACCCGTCGCACTTCGATCCGGAAACGCGGCGCCAGCTGCGCGCGGTGATCGAGTGGTTCGAAGGACGCGGCAAGGTCAAGCTGCTGCGCGACGATCTCGAGGCCACCTGGGTGTCCGATTTCCTCGACTTCATCAAGCAGGAAAAAATCTTCTCGACCTTCCTCACCCCGTCGGAATACGGCGGCGGCGACCCGAACAAGCGGTGGGACACCTCCCGAAACGCCGCGCTGAGCGAGATCTTCGGGTTCTACGGCCTGTCGTATTGGTACGCCGAGCAGGTCACGATCCTGGGCCTCGGGCCGATCTGGCAGAGCGACAACATCAAGGCCAAGGAGCGCGCGGCGGCGCAGCTCGAGGCCGGCGGTGTGATGGCGTTCGCGCTGTCCGAGCGGGATCACGGTGCCGACATCTACAACACCGACCTGTTGCTCACGCCGGCCAAGGACGACGACGAAGGCGTCATCTTCCGGGCCTCGGGGGAAAAGTACTACATCGGCAACGGCAACGTCGCGGGCATGGTGTCGGTGTTCTCTCGTCGCACCGACATCGACGGCGCCGACGGCTACGTGTGGTTCGTCGCCGACAGCGGCCACGACAACTACGAGCTGATCGGCAACGTGGTGCACGGCCAGATGTTCGTCAGCAACTTCCGGCTCAATGATTACCCAGTGCACGAGGAAGACATCCTCTGCACCGGTCCGGAGGCGTTCTCGGCCGCACTCAACACCGTCAACGTCGGCAAGTTCAACTTGTGCTCGGGCTCAATTGGTATGTGCGAGCACGCCTTCTACGAGGCGATCACCCACGCCAACAATCGCGTCCTGTACGGCAACCCGGTCACCGACTTCCCGCACGTGCGGGCCAGCTTCGTCGAGGCCTACGCCCGAGTGATCGCGATGAAGTTGTTCAGCGATCGCGCGATCGACTACTTCCGCAGCGCCAGCCTCGATGACCGTCGGTACCTGCTGTTCAACCCGGTGACCAAATCCAAGGTGACGTCGGAAGGCGAGACCGTGGTCACCCTTTTGTGGGATGTGTTGGCCGCCAAGGGCTTCGAGAAGAACACCTACTTCTGCGAAGTGGCCCGGCTGATCGGTGCCCTGCCGCGACTGGAGGGCACCGTGCACGTCAATGTGGCACAGATCCTGAAGTTCATGCCCAACTACATGCTCAACCCGGCGAGGTACCCGGAGATCGCCACCCGCAACGACCCCGCCGACGACACGTTCTTCTGGGCGCAGGGACCAGCCCGGGGTGCGTCCAAAGTTCAGTTTGCCGACTGGACAAAGGTTTACGAGCAGCACTCCACGACCGCCAACGTCGCGCTGTTCTACGAGCAGACACAAGCCCTCAGAGAGCTGTTGATCACCGCGCCGCCGAGTCCGGAGCAGATGAAAGACCTCGACTTCCTGCTCGTCGTCGGCCACCTGTTCACGCTGGTCGTCTACGGTCAGCTGATTCTCGAGCAGGCGGATCTGATCGGGCTCGACGCCGACCTGGTGGACCAGATCTTCGAGGTCCAGATCCGCGACTTCTCCGGCTACGCCGTCGCGCTGCACGGGAAGGCCAGTTCGACACCGACCCAACAAGATTGGGCCATGGCCGCCGTACGCAGGCCTGTCACTGACGCCGCCCGCTTCGGTCGGGTATGGCAACAGGTCGAGGCCTACGACGGCGCCTACGAGATGCGGCCGTAGCTACGACTCGCCTCAGCCGGCTGTCGGTACGAACGGGACGTCGTCCGGCGCGGCGCGGCGCGCAGCCAGTACCGCGCGGGCGGCGTCGCCGATCGGAAGGCGCAGTGGCAGTTCCGGCTTCTCGGCGGCGTCTGCGATCTCGGTTGCCACTTGTTCGGGCGTGATCATCGCGTCGCGCAGATCGTCATCGCCGGCGAGTCCGGCGTAGGGGTCGTCCGGCAAGGTGTAGGTCGTCACGTCATCCAGCGCGCCTGAACTCACGGCACCGGGCTCGAGCAACGTAGCCTCGATGCCGAACGAGGCAACCTCGATGGCCAGGGCTTCGACGAGGGCTTCGAGTGCCCACTTCGTCGCAGCGTAGGCCGCTCCGGTCGGCAGCGTTATCCGTCCGACGACGCTGGACATGAACAGCAGTTTGCCCTCGCCGCGGGCGCGCATGCCGGGCAGCGCAGCCTGTGCGACGCGCAGTGCGCCGACGGAGTTGAGGTCGAACAATTCCTGCAGCTTGTTCAGCGGGATGGCTTCCACGGCCGCGTAAAAGACCTCGGCGGGGTTGACGACGACAATGTCGACGTTGCCGGCGGCGGCGAATGCGGCGGTCACGCTGGCGTCATCGGTGACGTCGAGGGCCAGCTTTTGCGCGAGGTCGAGGCCTTCCAGCGAACGGGGATCGCGGGCGGTGCCGATCACGCGGTGACCGCGCCGAATGAACTCCTCGGTGATAGCGCGGCCAATTCCGCGACCTGCTCCGGTGACGAGGACAGTGGACATGAGGCGGGCTCCTTGGATCTGAGTGGTCGGACATTCTTGTAAACCGATCGGTATACTAGTTTGTTCCACGCTAACCGAACTTTCTCCGGCGGTACAGCCGACGGCGCATGACCGCGGGCATACGATCGGCACATGCGTGGCGCCAAAATTCTGATCACCGGGCCGACCGGACAAGTTGCCATCCCCATCGCTCGGGCCCTGGCGGCCGAGAACGAAGTGTGGGGAATCGCCCGTTTCACCAACGCGGCCGCCCGCCAAGCGTTGGAGGAAGCGGAGGTTCGGTGCGAGACGGTCAACCTCGCCGCCGGTGAGTTCGGAGGCCTGCCGACCGATTTCGACTATGTGCTCAATTTGGCCGTGGCGAAAAGTGGCGACTGGGACAAGGATCTCGGCGCCAACGCCGAGTCCGTCGGCCTGTTGATGGCGCACTGCCGCAGCGCAAAAGCGTTCCTGCACTGCTCATCTGCCGCTGTCTACGATCCGCCGGACGACGAACCCCGCACCGAGCACTCCGCCCTGGGCGACAACCACAAGCCGTTGTTCCCCACCTACTCCATCTCCAAGATCGCCGGGGAAGTGGTCGCCCGGACCATGGCGCGCGCCCTCGGCGTGCCCACCGTCATCGCCCGACTCAACGTCCCGTACGGCGACAACGGAGGATGGCCGTTCTATCACATGGAAATGATGCTGGCCGGTATCCCGATCCCGGTGCCCGCCGGAGTTGCGGCCAGCTACAACCCAATTCACGAAGACGACATCATCGCGACGATCCCGAAGCTGCTCGCGGCCGCCTCGGTGCCGGCGACCACGGTCAACTGGTGCGGCGACCAGACCGTCAGCCTGCAGGACTGGTGCCGCTACCTCGGCTCGCTGGTCGGCAAGGACCCGGTCTTCGAAGAAAGCCCGCAGGCGTTGCGCGGCAACCCCACCGACGCGTCACGAATGCACGAGCTGGTGGGTGCCGGAAAAGTCGACTGGCAGGATGGAATTCGCCGGATGGCGGCGAAATTCCATCCTGAGCTCGTCGGCTAGCTGATCTCCAGCAACCCCTTGGCAGATCGCACCGAGTGTGAATCCGACGACGCGACACGCCGTTGCCGCGTCGGCAGATTCACATTCGCGCCCGAAGCGGATGAGCTCGTCGGCTAATCCTGTTTGGCGATCAGCTTTTTCAGCGCTTCCCGGTCAGACGCCAGCAGCTCATCGATGCGCGGCTGGTTTACATCCGCGACGATGATCTCGCCGACCTCCTGATACACGTTGCTGAAGATGCCGTGCGACTTCATCTTCTCGGTCTGATAGATGTTGTCCTCGGTCGGCGTCACGTAGTAGACGATCTCTGGCTTGAAGCGATGGATCAGCCACAGGTGAATGACGTCCATCAGCCGCTTCTGGCGCATCTTCTCGGCGAACGTGTTCTGATCGCGCACCGTGAGGATGTTGCGTCCGTGGCGATCCTTGATCGGGTCGACGACCACGTTGGCGAGTGGCTCGTCGGCGTCGTTGCCGTAAATGCCGAGGTCGAGCACGTCAGAGCCGGCGCGCCGGGGACGTAGCCGCACGGTCAGCGTCTCGCCGATCTTGTAGTGGTCGCCCCACAGCGCCAGCCACTCCTCGAGCAGCTTCTTGGGCACCTCGGTCTGCACCAGGTGCTGATGCTGCGTGGACCCTTCACCCATCGACTTCGTGGTCGCGGTCCGACCGGACGACGCGGCCAGTGCGGCGTCGCTACGGGGCCCGCCGACCAGCGTTTGCGGTGTGCGGTAAGGCGACTCGACCAGTCGCATCTTACGTTGCAGACGAGCCAGCGCAAGCATGCCTTCCTGGCGCAGCGACGTCGCAAACTCCTCCGATGCCACACCGTCGATCTGGTGGCCACCGTAGGTGATGAAATTGAAGACGAAGCCCATCTTGCCGAGTTCCTCAGGGAACGCCCGCATCTCGTCATCGGTCATACCGGTGGTGTCCCAGTTGAACGACGGCGAAAGGTTGTAGGCCAGCATCTGGTCGGGGAACTGCGCGTGGATCGCCTCGGCGAATTCGCGGGCGTCGACAAGATCGGCCGTCTTGGTCTCCATCCAGAGCAGATCGGCAAATGGCGCTGCGGCAAGCGATTTGGCAATCGCGTAGGGAATGCCGCCGCGGATCTGATAGTAGCCTTCCGGCGTCTTGGCCAGCTCGCAGTCCCAGGAAACGTTGACGCCCAGTTCTTTTGCTTTCTGCTGGGCGGTGTAGAACGGAGCGCGCTGGGCGAACTTCCGCCACTCGTCGGCGCTCATGTCACTGGCTTCGCCGTCATTGGCGTTGAACTCGAGAAGTTCCGCAACGGCTTCGCCGTAGGTCATCAGCCCCGCGTCGAGTTGCCAGGCGTCGACGAACTTCGACTCGATCTCGTCGAACACGGCGTCGATCGACTCCTGCGCATGGTCCGGCGACGCGGCCGCGTTGGTGATCAGCTCGGTGATGCCGTTGCGTTCCAGCCACGCATCCGCCGCGGCGTACTGCCCGTCGGGCAGGGCGTACAGCAGGTGGCCGTTGAGCTCGGAGAACCCGGAGTTGTAGAAGCGGCGCACCATCGCCAGGAAACAGGACTTGTAGGACGAGATCTTGAGGTTTGTCGTGCCCAGCAGGAACGGCTGGTCACGCTCGTCCCCGCGGCTGTCGAGCAGGTTGGCGGCCTCAGCGTCGGTGCGGGCGACGATGATGCCCGGCACCCGCATGATGTCGAGCTGGAAACGGGCCGTGTTGAGGCGCTTGATCTGCTCGTCGGAGGGCACCAAGACCTTGCCGCCCTGGTGGCCACACTTCTTGGTGCCCGGCCGCTGGTCTTCGATGTGGTACCCCGGCACGCCCGCCTCGACGAATCGTTTGACCAGGTTGCGCACGTGCGGATCGCCGCCGTGGCCGGTGTCGGCGTCGGCGATGATGAACGGCCGGTAGTCGACCGCGGGCGTCCGCTCGCGTTGCTCCGCGCTCATCCGCAGGCGCAGGTACTGCTGGTTGCGATCGGCCGTCAGCAGCGCGCGGACCAATCCGGCAGCCTCGTCGGGCACCTGGCTGAGTGGGTAGCTGGCCAGGTCGGGTCCGGGATCCTCGCTGATGGAGCCCTTGGCCGAGGTCGCCCACCCGCCGAGGTAGATGCCCTCGATGCCCATCCGCTTCATCGTCACGGCCTGCCCGGGGGAGTACGGGCCGAAGGTGGTGATGCTCTTCTTCTGCGCGAACAGCTCACGCAGCCGCGGGTAGAAGGCCTGGGCGGCCTCCCGCGCCACGATGTAGTCGGACGGGATGGTGCCGCGCTGTTCGACGACCTGGCGCGCGGAGTAGAGCCGGGTGATTCCGTCGAAGCGTGAGCTGTCCAGGTAGGCCTGGGTTGCGGTTACGTCGCTCTCGAACGCGTGCTGCGAGTCCTGCTCGGACGGTGTCTGCGCCTTTGCATCCGCCTCGATGATGCTCATGTTTCTCCACTCTCCGATATCGATGTCACCCCGATTGCCCCTGAGTCTATGGCTGCTGTGAGCTACGACGTTTCAAAATCGCATCTCTGCTGCACACAGCCGCAGCGGGCATACCGCCGACATGCCGCCGCTAAACCCCTGGCACGTCATAGGGGTATGGGTGCGCCGGCGCAGGAAATTCTCGCCGCTGACAGTTTTCGACAGACATCCGGTGGTCCGCTCGGATACGCTCTGCGTTCGCGGCGATGTTGCTTGCGGGTGAGGGGAGCGGCAATGAGTTCTCTGCGAACGGCCTCGGCGCCGCATGCTCTGCCTGCGGCGTTGCCGCCGAGTCGGACCGTAAACGTGCGTTCGGCCGACGGAACCCGCCTGCATACCGAGGTATTCGGTCCCGAGGACGGCTATCCGATCGTTCTCGCGCACGGCATCACCTGCGCCATCCGGGTGTGGGCCTACCAGATCGCCGATCTGGCAAAGAATTACCGGGTGATCGCGTTCGATCATCGCGGTCACGGGCGTAGCGGACTCCCGCGTCGCGGCGGTTTCGGCCTCAGCCATCTGGCCGCCGATGTCGATGCGGTGCTCGACGCCACGCTTGCGCCCGGCGAGCGTGCCGTCATCGCCGGTCATTCGATGGGCGGCATGGCGATTGCCGCCTGGTCGGATCACTACCGCCACAAGGTCGAATCCCGCGCCGACGCTGTGGCGCTGATCAACACCACCACCGGCGATCTGCTGCGTGAAGTGCGGCTGCTGCCGGTGCCGGCGCCGTTCGCGGCGGTGCGGGTGTTGGGCGGACGCGCGCTGATCAACATCTTCGGGGCGTTCACCGTGCCGCCCGCGGTGCACCGGGCCAGTCGCGAAATGGTGTCCATGCTTGCGGTGGGTGCCGACGCGGACCGTGCCGTCAGCTCACTCATCTTCGAATTGTTCACGGAGACATCGCCGGCGGGCCGCGGCGGCTGCGGCAGGGCGCTCGTCGAGGCGATGGGCCGACGGCATATCGACCTGAGCGGTCTGACCGTACCGACGCTGGTCATCGGCAGCCAGCGCGACCGTCTGACGCCGTTGGTCCAGTCGCGGCGAATGGCCGCTGCCGCACCGAACTTGGTCGGTCTGGTGGAGTTGCCGGGCGGTCACTGCTCGATGTTGGAGCGGCCGTTGGAGGTCAACCGGGAACTCCGGGCACTCGCCGAGTCAGTGGACTTGCGGCGCGCCCTGTAGGCGCTGGGCTATCTCCGCGGCAGCTCGGTGCCCGGAACGCACCGCGCCGTCGAGGAAACCGGTCCACTCGTCGGCGGTCTCGGTGCCGGCCCAGTGAATCGGGCCGACCGGGCGGCGCAGCAATGGTCCAAACCGGGTCCACGAGCCCGGCGGCACCGCCGCGGTGGGGCCGCCGGGTGCGAATTCCTCTGCGCCCCAACGATGATCGACGTAGTCGAGCGGGGTGAGCGCTTCGTCGCCAAATAGCGCTGCGAAGCACTCCAGCGCGCGTTGCCGACGTTGCTCGGACGGAAGCGTGTCGAATTCGCGGGAGTCGATGAAGCCCAACAGGATTCCGGGCCCCTCAGGCTGCGGACTGACGTCGAAGGTGATGAACACCGGGCCCTGGTCGGACAGCGATTCGCCGGAGAATCCCCGGTCGCGCCAGAACGGGGTGGCATAGGCGACGTAGGCCTTGCTGAGCCGGCCCTGCGGCCACTGCGCAGGTAGTTGCCGGTGTTCGGCGGAGAGCTCCGGGCTGAACTCGATGACGCTCCAGTGTTCTGGCGGAACGGCGACGACGACGAATTTGGCGTCAGCCCGCCCCTTTTCGCTGGTGACCGATACCCCGCCGGCGCGGTAGTCGATGTGTTGCACGGCGGCGTCCAGCACCACCCGGTCGCCGAGTTCGGCGGCCGCGGTGTCGGCGATGTGCTGGGTGCCCGCCGCGAACCGGTCCTGCTGCGCGCCGTTTTCGACATCGAGCATCCGGTCCAGGCCACCGGCCGCGCGGGCATAGCGGGCGGCGTGCAGCATCGACACCTCATCGGGCTCGCAGCCCCACGTCACCCGCGCCATGATGGCCAGCAGTTCGCGCGTGGTGACGCCGGCGCGCACCGATCGCAACCACTGGCCCAGCGACTGGCTGTCCAGCCGGGCGGCGCGCCGGGCGGTCCACGGCTCGGTCAGCGACACCGTCCTGGAGATGCGCTCGAATTGCCAACGGACACGGCCGAGATCGAGCAGGCCGGCCAACGACAGCCGCGGGATGGTGCCGTTGTACGAACGCACCGCGCCACGCCACCGAATCAGATTCGCGCCGACGTCATAGGTGGGAACAGTCGTGATGCCGAGATCCGCGGCGAGCTTGAGAACCGCATCCTGCGTCGGGCCGACGAACGTGCCGCCCATGTCGACCGGGACGCCGGCGACGTGGCCGGTATACGAGCGTCCCCCGACCCGGTCGCGTCCCTCGAGTACCAGCACATCGTGGCCCAGGCGGGTCAATTCACGGGCGGCGGTGAGTCCGGCGAAACCGGCCCCCACCACGACGACGTCTGCGGTCCAAGTCGCATCAGGCATGCCACATGATTACCTGTCCAACGTCGACTTGTTGTGCGTAATCGCCGAAATATCCTCCAACAACTCGACGTTCGCGCCACCTACGGCGCAACCGTCAACCAGTCTTTGAAGCCTGACGGGTCGTGACGGCCGAGCGCGCCGTGTTCGTAAAGACCCCAACCCTCGACCGGATCTCCGTTGCCGTCACGGCACACCGCACGCCCGACGTGGTCGATGACGCCGAAGCCCGAACGGCCGATGATCGCCGGATCGGTCATGTCGTAGGTCAGCCGCTCGACGAACTTCTCGCCCTTCCACACGCCGTGTAACCAGTCCGAGTCGCCACCGTAGCCACCGCCGACGTGGATCGGCACCGGCAGTTTCGACTCGACGTCGAAGTGAACGGGTGTGCCGTCGGGAGCGGTCGCGTCGATCGTGGCGCCGGTGGGGATGCGGGTGCCCGACCGGTAGTGGATTTTGACCCGCGGCCAGCCCAGCTGTTCGACGCGGCCGTCACGCCAGATCCGGGTGCAGTCGTTGAGCGAACGGAATCCGTTAGGCTCCTCCTGGATGATCAGCACGACGGCGAAGTCCTCGAAGGCCATCGGTACGTACAGCCACCACATGCCCTCGAAAGGCGGGTCCGCGGGCCTGCCCGCCGGCTCGGCCTCGCCGATTGGCCGGATGCCCCAGGATCGGTCGCGGCTGCCGATCCACGTGTCGGGGTCCACCGTAATCTCCTTGCCGTCCAACATGATCCGGCCACCCCAGCTGCCGAGTTGGGCGAACCGCTGCGCGTTGAGCGTCACACGATTACCCGCACGCATGACGTGCGGCTGTTCCTGGACGACGTCGAACAGGCCCTCCCAGGTGAGATCGGCTGCGATGCCTTCGGTTTCGTCGAGGACGATCCGCAGCTTGTGCAACGGCTCGATGACGTCGACGTGGTAGCGGTTGACGTGTTGGTTGAGCCGGTCCTGGTCGATGGCGTCGGACAGGTGTACCGCGGTTTGGGTGTCGCCGCGTCGGATCAGCAAGAACGCGTCCTTGACGCCCAGGTGGGGGTAGTAGCCGATGCCGCTGATGACGAAAATGTCCCCGGTGCGGTCGTGGGCGTTGAAGTAGGAGCGATCGTAGAAGTTGCGGTCCGAGGAACCTGGCCACGCGATGGGTTGGGGGACCTGGTGTACCGGGAACTCATCGAGCGGGCCTAGTGAATGGGACATTAGCTCTCTTCTCCGATTAACCTGCGCATCAATCCTGAGTGATAGAACAGCGACTCGACGCTGTCGGGTTTTTCGGTTTCTCCGAAGTGCACGCGCCGCGCGCCGGTGCGCATGAAGACGCAGGCCCACATCACCCCGGAGTAGACGTAGAACCAGCGCAGGTCGCCGAGGTCGACACCGGTGAGCCGCTGGTAGGTGGCGCGAACGTCCTCCTCGCGCATCACCCCGGGCAGGCCGTCCAGGGTAGCCAGGCCGGCGAGTTCTTGAAAGACCATATGCGCGTAAATCATCCACGCGATATCGAGCTCGCGGGGGCCGAGCGTGACCATCTCCCAGTCCAGCACCGCTACCGGCTGGAAGTCGCGGTAGAGCACGTTGCCCACCCGGGCATCGCCCCACAGCAGCACCGGCTCACTGGCGGCGGCTTCCTGGGGCCAGTTGTCTTCCAGCCAGGCGAATGTCCGCTCCAGCAATGGTGATTCGCCGATGTCGGGCACCGCGAAGTCGTACCACGACCGGACCCAATTGAAATGCCTGCGCAGCGCCGTATCGCCCTTCTGCCCATCGGTGAGAAATCCAAAGGTCTTCTCGGCGTCCGGAATTGAATGCAGCGATGCCACAACCGAGACGGTCGCGTCTTGAAGCTCACGCTGGCGCTCGGCGGGCGCGTCGGCGAACCAGTTGCCGCCGAAGGTGTAGGGCATGACGTCTGGCGGCACCTCGCCGTCAACGTAGTCCATCACGAAGAACGGCGTCCCCAGCACCTCGCCGGTGGACTCCAGCCAGCGCACCCGCGGCACGGGGACGTCGGTCAGCTCGCCGACCATGCGGATCACGTCGAATTGATGGTCGAGCCGGTAGGTCGGGAAGACCTGGACGTCCTCGTCGGTAGGCGCCACCCGGGCCACCAGCTTTTGTTCTACCGGCGTGCCGTCTTCATCCCACCGAGCGGTGAGGATGATCGTTTCCGACGACATCCCGGTCGAGTCCACCCCGCTTTCGACGGAGACCTGCGGGGTCACCCCGCCGGGCAGCACGGTGGAGAGCCACTTCGACATCACCACCGGCAGCATGGTGACGTCGCGACTCGAGCGCTGAAGCTTGTCGACGTGGTCGAGTACAGGTTCGTTCGGCATAAGGTCCTCTTCGTCGAGGCAATTACGATACGGTGGGTAGCGTTATGAAAGCAGACCCATCGGCGGTTGACAAGACTACGGGTGCCGGGCGGCCCAGGGATCCGCGTATCGACGCTGCCATATTGACGGCGACCGCGGATCTGCTTGTCCAAATTGGGTATTCGAATTTGACCCTCGCCGCGGTCGCCGAGCGCGCCGGGACGACGAAGACCGCGCTGTACCGGCGCTGGTCGAGCAAGGCCGAGTTGGTGCACGAGGCGGCTTTCCCGGTAGCGCCGACGGCGCTGGTCGGCCCCACCCGCGGAATGGCCGCTGACCTGCGGGCGATGATCGCAGCCGCCCGCGACGTGTTCACCACCCCGGTGGTACGTGCCGCGCTGCCCGGCCTGGTCGCCGACATGAGCGCCGACGCCGAGCTCAACGCCCGAGTGATGTCGCGGTTCGCGGATTTGTTCTCAGCGGTGCAGATGCGGCTCAGCGAAGCGGTCGACCGTGGTGAAGTACATCCGGACGTCGACCCGGACCGGCTCATCGAATTGATCGGTGGGTCGACGTTGTTGCGGATGCTGTTGAGCCCAGACGAGCCGCTCGACGACGCGTGGGTGGACCAGACGACGGCGATCCTCGCACACGGCGTCACCCGAGATGTAAGGTCTGGCCGGTGACGGGACGACTACAGGGGCGGGCCGCTATCGTCACCGGCGCCAGCCGCGGACTGGGCCGGGAAATCGCGCTGGCGCTGGCGTCCGACGGAGCGGCTGTCGCCGTGGTCGGCCGGACTGAAAATGTTTGGGACGACCGGCTTCCCGGCACGATCGGCGAGACCGTCGCCGAAATCGAGGCGGCCGGCGGACGCGCGCTGGCGATCCGGGCCGACCTGCTCGACCGCGACGACATCGTCCGGCTGGTCGGCGAGGCGCGAGATGCATTGGGTCCGATCACGATTCTGGTCAACAATGCGGCATTCACCGCGCCGGGTCGTCCGCCTAAGCCCGGCGACGACGCGCGCCGCAAGCCCGCGACAGCGCAGCAGGGTGCCGTCAAAGCGGACTTTCCGCCGGTGCTCGGCACGCCGCTGGGCGCGTATCGCCGGCACTTCGAGATCGCCGTATTCGCCACTTACGAGCTGATCCAGCTGGTCTGCCCGGACATGTTCGCGGCAGGCATCGGCTCGATCATCAACATCAGCTCGGTCGCGTCACGGCTACCGGGGGATGGACCGTACGCCGATCACAGTGGCGGGGTGCTCCCCGGCTACGGCGGGTCCAAGGCCGCACTGGAGCACCTGACATCCTGTGCCGCTTACGATCTGGCGCCGCACAACATCGCGGTCAATGCGCTGTCGCCGTCGAAAGCGATTATGACGCCCGGCCTTTCGTACTACGCCCGCGAATTCGACGAGGTGTCGACCGCGGACGAGTTCGCCCGCGCGGCCGCCGAACTGGTGCTGGCCGATCCCGCGGTGGTGACTGGGCGGACGATCGGACACCTGCAGGTGCTGGACGGCAGCTTCCGCGCGTTCGGGACCTAGGCGGCCTCTCCCGGAGGATCCGGATCGCCTCGGAGTAGTTCATCGGGGTGATGGGCGTGGTTGATCTCAGGCGGTCCGGTTCCATCGCTCCAACCCAGCCGGCCGTCGACGACGCAGGTGTCCGCTTCGCCGCGACTCGTCACGCCGTGGTCGCCGCCGCAGAGGAAGAACAATTGGTCCGCATCGGTGCGCCCGCCGAGTCGCCAGTCGTTCGAATGATGGACCTCGCAACGGTAGCCCGGCTCGAGGCAGTTGGGACGCGTGCAGCCGCGGTCACGGGCGTAGCAGATCAGCCGTTGATCTGCGGTGGCGATGCGCTTCTGCCGGCCCAGGTACAGCGGTCGGTTGGTGTGGTCGTCGAACACCGCTAAGTAATGGATTGATCTGCCGGCCATGGCAATCAGGTCCCGCATCGGCAGCCGTGAACCGGCACCCGTTGTCGCGGGAGGCGGCATCGGAACCGACGAGTCGAACGCGGCCTCGGCCGCCTGGTTGAGTTCGGCCAGCGTCGTCGTGACAACCACGGTGACCGAATGGCCGCGGTGCACGCCCAAGCCGCCGGATGCAATGGCAGTCTCCAGGCCGAACTTCAACGCGTCGTGGCAGCGCTGGGCAGGGGTGCGGTCATCTCGTGAATCGGAGTCGTTGTCCGGCTGGTGACGGCCCGGTCGCATCGCGGCCTCGATCGCCTCGAGGTAGGCACGGCACTGCGGGTCGAGCAATCCGGACAGCCGCGACATCCCGTCCGCTCCTTGGGGGCCGAGGTGTAGCCCCCGGCGACGGGCGCGGTCCTCGTCGCTGAACAGGCCGTCGGGATTGAGGTAGTCGGCGATGCGTTGACCGAGTTTCGCGACGATCCCGGCGTCGACGCTGGCTGCGTGACGGACCAGGGTGCGCTCGGCCGCTTCGACGTCGACCGGCGATACGCACGCGGGCAATACGTCGATCGCTCGGCAGACCGAGCGGATGTGGTCGTCGCCGACGACACCCGACTCAACAGCGGCGGCCAACTCCGGTAACTCGGCCGGCAGCGGTGGACCGGTCAGCGACCGACGTGGCGTAACACGCGCCGCCAACTTGAACCGCCGAGTGATCTCGTTGGGTGTGAGGCGGAGCCGGTTCCACAGCGCCGACCGCATCTGCGCGATAGAACCGGCCTCGTCGGGCGGATCGGCGATCTCGCCGAAGATCCGGTACATCAAGCCCCGGTTGATGCGCTCCTGAGTTTCCAGGCGCTCTGCGATGTCGACGCGAAACGCGTTGCCCACCAGATCCGACGGAGTATCGCGCAACAGGTTGTGACCAGCGTCGATCGCATCGAGAGCGGACTTGATCCGTTCCCGTGCCTCGTCGGCGCTGATCGGTGAACCCATATCTCGAGGCTATGAATACGCCCGACACACAACGCCTCTACGCGCGCTGCGCAGCACCGCCTGTGGATCAAACCCCAACTGTGGATAACTACGCGCGTTCGGCCAGCGCCTTGAGGTTGAGCAGTTGCCGACGCGCCATCACAAGATCCCCGACCGAAAGAAACGGCGCCGCCCAGCGGCTGGCGCCGGTGACCAGCTTCATCAAGAGCCGAGTCGACTGCCCTTGCGGCACAAGGACGTAAGAGATGCACGCGCCCATGATTTCGCCGGTGAGATGTTCCGGCGGCTGCACGGCGAGGATGCGGCCGAAGGGCCGGGTGGCGGCGGTGGAGAACGACTCGCCGACTAGCGGTTCGGGCAGGCCGATCAAGGCCTGCGGCGAGCGTCGACCGAGATTGTCGATCCAGTCGTAGGAGTAGGGCGCCAGCCTGATCTGAGCGATCCAGGGCCACAACACCTCTCGCGTGGTGTGCACCGTGACTCCGCGCCACGCCTGCAGCGTCGGCGTGCCGACGAACTCGTCGCACGGGTAGCTGCGGGCGACCTCGTCGTCCGTCACGTTCCAGCGATCGCCGATCATCGCCACCTACGGTAACGCTCGGCTACACACTGGCGCGACCGACGGCAAGGACCGCTTCGGCAATCGCGTCGGCCAACGCGTCGATGTCGTCGGCAGCAAGCCCCGAGATGGTGATCCGCATTCCCGGCGGGCTGCCGACCCGGAACCGAGTTCCCGGCGCCGCGGCCCAACCTGCACTCAAAAGCCTTGTGATCGAGACGGTTTCGTCGGCGACTGGGACCCAGACGTTGAGTCCCGACCTACCGTGGGACGTCACCGCACGATCGGTCAGCGCGGCGCGGAGCAGTTCACGGTTGCGGGTGTAGGCGACTTCGGCGTCGTGCACCATCTGGGTGGCAGCCGTGTCGCTCCAGAGGCGGACCGCGAGGTCTTGCAGGAGATGACTGATCCATCCGGGGCCCAGCCGGAGCCGCCCGTGCACCCGTTCGACCGTGCGCTGGTCGCCGGCCAGCAGTGCCAATCGCAGGTCGGGGCCGTAGGCCTTCGCGACCGAGCGGACGAACGCCCAGTGCCGGGTGGTGCCGGACAGGGTGTGCAGCGGTGCGCCCGCAATTCCTGCGCAGTGGTCGTCTTCGATGGCCAACACGTCGTCATGCGCGGCGAGCAGCGCCCGCAACTCCGTCGCGCGCACACTCGACACCGCGGCACCGGTCGGGTTTTGCGCGCGGGATGTCAGGATCAGCGCGCGTGCGCCGCGGCGCAGCGCCCGGTCCACATCGGCCGTCAGCGGCCCGTCGTCGTCGACTCGTACCGGCTCTGCTGAACAACCCAGCGCAGCAAGCAGATCCAAGAGGTTGGCCCAGCCGGGATCTTCCACCGCGACCCGGTCACCGGGGTGAAGATGGGCGGCGAGAACGCGTTCGATGCCGTCAAGGGCACCGGCGGTCACAGCGATGTGTTCGGCCGGAACGCCGTCGGCGGTCAGCGAGATTCGGGCGAACACGGCCAGCTCAGCCGAGACCGCTGGATCTCCGTACAGCACGGGTGCGCCGCCTCCCGTGCTGAGCCCGGCAATGGGCAGCAGGGCGGGATTCGGGTTGCCGGTGGACAGGTCACGCGCACCCGTCGGCACGGCGATTCCACGTAGCGAGCGGGGAGTGGTCGCCGGACGATTCCGCACACGGGTGCCGCGCCGGCCCGCAGTCTCCACGGCTCCGCGTTGACGCAGCAAGCGATACGCGGCGGCCACCGTATTCGCGTTGACGCCGAGCGAACCGGCCAGCTCGCGAATCGGCGGCAGTTCGGCGCCGGGCGCCAGCGCGCCCGCGGAAATGGCGGCTTCGACGTCGGACGCAATTGCCTCGGCACCCGTCCCGCGGATCAGGTATTGTTCTGGCACATAAATAAGTATGTACTAGTGCAAATGAGGAGGCAACTATGACGGCGGATCAGGGATATGCGCCCACGGCGCGGACCGTCCCCACCCGGTATCGCGAACGCGCCCGCTACGACCGCGCCACTGTCCACGGCATCCTCGATGAGGCACTGTTCTGTCACGTCGGCGTTGTCGGTGATGCGGGGCCGGTGGTGTTGCCGACCATGCACGTCCGACTGAACGAGACGCTTTACCTGCACGGATCGACCGGTAGCGGGCCGATGCTCGCAGCCGCCGGCGCGCCCGAGGGTCTGCCCGTGTGCGTTACGGCGACGCTGGTCGACGGCCTGGTCCTGGCGCGCTCGGGGATGCACCATTCGCTGGAGTACCGGTCGGTTGTCGCGGTCGGCAACGCTCGCCTGGTGCGCGACGACGACGAGAAACGGCGCGCCCTGGCGGCGCTGCTGGAACACATCGCGACCGGTCGATCCACCGACAGCCGGCCTCCCAGCCCCCGCGAGCTCGCGGCGACCGCCGTGATCGCCCTCGACCTCGAGGAGGTCTCCGCCAAGGTGCGCACGGGCGGGCCCGTTGACGATCCGGAAGACCTCACGTTGCCGCACTGGGCCGGCATCGTGCCTCTCACCCTGCAGCCGGGATCGCCTATTCCCGCCGACGACCTCGACCCGGCCGTGCCGCTGCCGTCCTACCTCGCGGACTACCGCCGCGGCTGAGTGCTTGGATCGAGCGATGTCCGAGCACACAGAAGGCCCGCGGGTGGTGAGCGCGAGTCGCGACGTCGCCGCCGCCGCGGACCAGATCTTCGAGTCGATCGCGGACCCCGCGCGACAGCCGCAGTGGGACGGCAACGGCAACCTCGCGAATGCCGAAGGTGGGCAACGAGTCCGCACGGTCGGCGACATCTTCACCATGACGCTGACCAATGGCGGCGTTCGGGAGAATCATGTGGTCGAGTTCGTGGAAGCCCGTCGCATCGCCTGGACCCCGTCCGCGGTGGGTGAGCAGCCCCCCGGGCATCTGTGGCGTTGGGAACTCGAGCCGCTGGGCGATGCCAGCACCCGGGTGACGCACACCTATGACTGGACGCGCTTGACCGATCAGCACCGACTCGCGCGCGCCCGCGAAACGACGAGTGACAAGCTGCAGGCGTCGGTGGATCGGCTGGCGCAGCTCGCCGAGCGCCACTGAACTGGGTCGATCACTGGCCGTCCGGCTCAACTCCGTGCCACGATGGGCACTTGTCGAGTGGTGTGCCGATCTTTGACAGGGCGACTAGCCGCGTAGTCGCCGTGATCGTGCTGTTGATCGCCATCGCCGCGGCGCTGCGCGGATATCTCCCTGGAGTCGAGCGTGCCGACCGGCCACCACCGCAGAGCGGCGCGTCACTGATCTCCGTTGCGGTCTTACTCGGTGTGTCGCTGGTGATCGTGGCGGTGGCGATCATCGCCCGGCTGCGCGACCCGCGACGGACGGCAAGCAGCGCCAGCCCGTTGCCGACGAGATTTTCCGACGGCGGCGGCCGGCCGGCCTGGCGGGTGATGCTGATGGTGGCAGCGGTGCTTCTGGTGTGGCTGGTCGTTGCGTGGCTGTTGTCGCAGCTCATCGGCCCGCACCAGGTCGATCAGCCGCGGTCGCTGCCGACCTCCACGGTTTCCGCTCCGCCCGGCGGCGCTCCGCCACAACCGGGAGTCCACGACGACGGCTCGGATCGCGACGTGCTGCATTACCTGATCGCCGGCACGGTGGCGCTGCTGGTGATGATCGTCGCGGGGGCCGTCGTCGCTCGCCGCCGCCGGGTCGCCGATCCTCCCACCGCTGCGGTCGGACCGCTCGACCAGCACGCTCCCGTTGCCGCGGCGGCCACATCGCTGGTGCGGGCGGCGGAAAGCGGGTTGGCCGAGATCGAAGATCCCGATCACCAACCGCGGCAGGCGATCATCGCATGCTACGCGGCGATGGAACGTGAGCTGCGACGCCACCCAGGAGCGGTGCCGCAGGATTTCGACACTCCCACAGAGGTTTTGGCGCGCGCCGTCGAACATCACGCGCTGCACGTCGACAATGCGGCCGAACTGGTCAAGCTGTTCGAAGAGGCGCGGTTCAGCCCGCATGTGATGACTGAGACGCATCGGAGCCGGGCGGTCGACGTTTTACAGCTGGTGCTCGCCGACATGCGGAGTTCGGTATGAAAAGGCTTATCGCGCTGGGTGTTTCTCTCGTGCTGTGCGCGGAGCTGACCGCGCTGTCGCTGCACGATCGTCGGCTTGTGCTGTGGGCGGCCGGTGCCGCCGTGCTGTTCGCGTTGGTCAACGTGCGGCAATTCCTGGGCCGACACATCGAACCCCCGCCGGCCGAGGTCCCGAATGCCCTCGAAGAGACGCTGCGCAGCTGGCTGTCCCGGACGGAGACGCTGATCCACCGGTCGGACTCGACGCGCGCCGACTGGGATCGGCATCTGCGGCCGATGCTGGCGCGGCGATTCGGGATGGCAACCGGTCAGAAACAAGCCAAAGACGCAGCGGCGTTCGCCGCGACGGGGCGAACACTTTTCGGCTCGGAGCTGTGGGCCTGGGTGGATCCCAACAACGTGTCGCGCACCGGCGCGAGCGAACCCGGGCCGGGCCGGGCGAAGCTTGAAGAAATCCTGGAACGGCTTGAGCAGGTATGACAGGGGGTACGCGTCGGTTATGACCTCCGAGACAGTGGCGACGACGACGACCCGCGCGGTGGCGGTGCTCGACGAGATCGAGCGCGTCGTGGTGGGAAAACGCGCGGCGCTGACGCTGATTCTCACGACGGTGCTCGCGCGCGGGCACGTACTGATCGAAGATCTGCCGGGCCTCGGGAAAACGTTGATCGCCCGGTCGTTCGCCGCGGCCCTCGGGCTGGATTTCACCCGTGTGCAGTTCACCCCTGACCTGTTGCCGGCGGATCTGCTCGGCTCGACGGTCTACGACATGCAGTCGGGTCACTTCGAGTTCCGCCCGGGCCCGATCTTCACTCACCTGTTGTTGGCCGACGAGATCAACCGCACCCCGCCCAAGACTCAGGCGGCTCTGCTCGAGGCGATGGCCGAGGGTCAGGTCAGCATCGACGGGGTGACGCACCCGTTGCCGCAGCCATTCATCGTCTTGGCGACCGACAACCCGATCGAGTATGAGGGCACCTACCCGCTGCCCGAGGCGCAGCTGGACCGGTTCGCGTTACGACTCGAACTGCGCTATCTCTCGGAGCGTGACGAGGTGTCGATGCTGCGGCGCCGCCTGGATCGGGGATCGGCGGAGCCGACGATCAATCAGGTTGTGGATCAACATGATCTGTTGGCGATGCGCGAGTCCGTCGAGCAGGTGAGCGTCCACGAAGACGTGCTGAATTATGTCGTGTCGCTGGCCGCCGCGACCCGACACCACCCCCAGGTGGCGGTCGGTGCCAGCCCCCGCGCCGAAATCGATCTGGTGCAGCTCGCCCGTGCCCGCGCCCTGCTGCTCGGCCGCGATTACGTGATCCCTGACGACATCAAGGCGCTGGCGCCGGCCGTGGTGGCGCACCGGATCACGTTGCGTCCGGAGATGTGGGTCCGCAAGATTCAAGGTTCGGACATCATCGCGGAGCTGTTGCGGCGTTTGCCGGTCCCACGAACGCACGGCGGCCCACAGTAGGTTGCGTGGCTGAGGTTCGAGAGGTTGAGCTACGTTGGCGCGCATCGTCATTGACGCGAGCAATCGCCACCTGCGCGGCGCTTGCGCTGGCGGTCGGCGTGATCCGATCGTCTTGGCAACTCGTCGCCTTCGCCGCGCCGTTGTTGGGTGTGTTGTGTTCGGTGAGTTGGCAGCGGTCGCTGCCGAAAGTCAGTGTGCACGCCGAGCCTGGAGCGCAGCGATGCTTCGAAGCCGAGCCAATACAACTGACTCTGTGGGCGGCAACTGAAACATTCGGCACGGCAATCAAACTCGCGGTGTCAGCGATGGACGGAATGCAACTCGACCGTGTCCAGCGGGCACCTGGTCCGCGGCAGACGGTGGCCGCCAGTGCCGCGCGCTGGGGTCGGTATCCCGTCCGGGCCTCGGTCCAGGTCCTCGCGCACGGTGGCCTGTTGGTCGGCGCGGGGACCGTCGACGCGGCGGAGGTGACCGTATTCCCGATGACGCCACCTCAACCGACAACGCTTCCGCCGACGGCGCTGCTCGACCGGCTGGGCACCCACCTGACCCGGCACATCGGACGCGGCGTCGAGTACGCCGACATCCGAACCTACGTACCGGGCGATCAGCTACGCACGGTCAACTGGCCGGTGAGTGCCCGCCGCGGTCGGCTGCACGTCACTCAGCGGCTGACCGATCGTTCCGCGGATGTGGTGGTGCTGATCGACGGCTATCCGCAGCCTGCCGGCCCTGCGACCGACGCCACCGAACGGATCGTGCGTGGCGCCGCCCAGGTGGTGCAGACCGCGCTGCGCAATGGTGACCGGGCCGGCCTTGTCGCGCTCGGCGGTCGCAGGCCGCGCTGGCTGGGCGCCGACATCGGCCAGCGCCAGTTTTACCGCGTGCTGGACGCCGTGCTCGAAGCGGGAGACGAATTCGAAAGCAGCACTGGGACATTGGCACCACGGGCGGCGATTCCCTCGGGAGCGATCGTCTTCGGTTTTTCCACGTTGCTGGACACCGAATTCGCGCTGGCGCTGATCGAGTTGCGCCGCCGCGGTCACGTCGTGGTGGCGGTCGATGTGTTGCAGGGTGCTCCGTTCCGCACCACCCAGGATCCGTTGGTGCACCGGATGTGGGCGCTGCAGCGCTCGTCCATGTACCGCGACATGGGCACCGTCGGCGTGGACGTGGTCGCCTGGGAGCCGGATCGCACCCTGGATCAGTCGATGCAGGCGGTGCCCGATCACCGTCGACGGCCTGCGGGGCGACGGTGATGAAGCGCGGCACGCACCTGGTCGCGCACCTGACGTCGACGGCGTGCGGACTGCTGATGGTGGCCGCGGTCGGTGTCGGCACGCACGGCACGGCTCGGGTCGCCGCGGTGTCTGCGCTGGTCGCCGTGACGGTTGCCGTGTTGTTTCGTCCCGTTGCCACGCTCGCTGTGCTGCTCACCGCGGCGGTGATCGCGTTGACCGGCCCGACCGCCACGGTGGCGGCGGTGGCTGGGCTGTCGGCAGCCCTCTACCTGGTGTTGCGGCATGGCGCCGCAAGCGGTATCGGCCTCGACTCGGTGAGCGCGGCGACATTGGTCGCTGCCTTGGGGTTTACCCTTGCAGGGCTGGTCGCGACCGCTTTTCCGCTGCAGCTGCCGTGGTTGCCGTTGCTGGCCCCGCTCGCGGTGTTCGCGATCTACCTGCTGGCCACTCGGCCCTTTCTGCATGACGAAGATGATTAGCGCGAGGGTTGTGCGCTGCGATTTTGGTTACATAGCCGGGGTACACAAAATCTTGACCGGTGGTCAGTTGGCGGCAACAATATCGGGATGCCTCCCGAAGAGCGGGCGTGGATCAACGACGTGGAGCGTCGCCTCGCCGAGAAGTATTCGGCTCTTCCGATGGACCACGTTGCCACCGTTGTGCGCCATGCGTATTCGCACTTCAACAGCAGCCGGGTACGAGGATTCATCCCGTTGCTGGTGCAGCGGCGTGCCGACGGGGAACTCGAGGAATTGAGCGTCTTACGGCCGGACCTGGCCGCGGTCGCATTCGACGACATGGTCACAGCCGGGGTTTAGCTCGCACGTCGCTTGCAGGCGGCTGTGATCGGCATCCTCGGCTCGATGATTCCGGCCTCTGTTCTCAACTATCTCTGTAGCGTAAGCCGGCAGACGTGCTAGGGGCGAGGGGGAAACCGGTGGGCAAACTGGGGGGACGGGCAGTCGTCTGCGGTGCGGGCATGGGCGGCCTACTCGCCGCCCGGGTGCTCAGCGACTTCTACGGCACAGTGACGGTGGTCGAGCGGGACAAGCTGCCTGACGCGGCCGATCAGCGGCGCGGTGTTCCGCAGGGTCGCCACTTTCACGTGTTGTGGAGCCGCGGCGCCCACGAACTGGCCCAGCTGTTCCCCGGTATTCACCAAGACCTGATCGCCGCCGGCGCCGCGGTGTGCGACGACGGCGATCTGTCCCGGGTGTCCATCCGGGTCGCCGGTCACGAGCTGAGCCGAGAGGGCAAATTCAGCGACCCGTCGGCCGTCAAGCTCCACCTGCTGAGCCGCCCGTTGCTGGAATCGCATGTCAGACAACGGGTCAGCGCGATTGCCAATGTGGAGATCCTCGACGGACACGACTTCGTCGAGCCGGTCGCGCCGACCCCGCAGCGCGTCACCGGTGCCAAGATCGTTGACCGCGAAACCGAAGAGCAGCGAACCCTGGACGCCGACCTGGTGGTCGACGCGATGGGACGCGGGGCGCGCACACCGGCCTTCCTGGAAGACATCGGCTACGGGCGACCAGTCGCCGAACGCTCGACGACCACCGCGAACTACACCAGTCTGCTGATGCGGATCCCGGAGGGGATCATCAAAGAGCGGATGACGTTCGTGGTTCCCGAGCCGAAAAAGGCTACTGGCGGGGCCTTTTCGATGTACGAGCACGACACCTGGATTTTCACGTTGACGCGGGTGGCCGACAACGAACCACCGGACAGCCTCACCGGGATGATCCGGATGGCCACCCAGTTCGCACCGCCCGCGTTGTTGCGGGCGCTCAAGCGCGGTGAGCCAATCAGTGAGATCTCGATGTTCCGCTACCCGGGTGCCACGTGGCGGCGCTACGACCAGATGGATCGGTTTCCGGCGGGCCTCTTGGTGTTCGGCGACGCGATCTGCAGTACCAATCCGATCTACGGCCAAGGCATGACGGTGGCAGCGCTGGAAGCGACGGCGTTGCAAGCGTGTCTGGCCGAAGCGAACGGTGACTTCGCGCAGCGATTCTTCGCGGCGGCTGCTGAGCAGATCGGACCGATGTGGGCATCCAATCAGTTCAATGATCTCTACATGGACAGTGGGGATCCCGATCATTCGGCGTCCAAGGAATTGCTGGAGTTCCGCGAGGCGGTCCTCTCCGCGGCTGAGGGCAGCCCGGCACTCAGTGAAAAGCTCTACCGCTCAATGAATCTGGTCGACCCGCCGACCGACTACAGCCCGCTGCTCGCGTCCGGCTGAGACCGGATTTGGCGGCGGTTGCGCTGGCTGATCTCGGCGTAACGATCTTTGCGCCCGTCACGATCCAGAGTCTGTGCACCGGCGATGGCCTGTTCGGCGGCAAGAGCAGGGGCGGTGATCGCGTCCGAGCTGGTGACCTAGATTTCCTTGAGTCCGGCCATGATTGGCGCGCGCTCAGAGGCGATGAGAAAGTCGCAGCCCAAAGCCATTTCGAGTCCGCCGGCGAAGACCGCGCCGTCGTCGTCGCTGACAACCAGCGTCGACGTCAGGTCAGGAACTGTGCGGCCTGCCCGGCGAGGTCGAGCAACGACTGCGGGAAGATGCCCAGGCCGATCGTGATCGCGGCGCATACCGCGATGGCCGCCTTGCTCCAGAAGCTGGGCATCACGACGTGGACCGGCTCAGCGTGCGGCTCGGTGAAGAACATCAGCACGATCACCCGAACGTAGAAGTACGCGGCGACCGCGCTGCCGATCACACCGACGATGACCAACGGCACCGCACCGCCCTTGGCCGCAGCGGAGAACACCGCGAACTTGCTGATGAATCCACTGGTCAGCGGGATACCGGCGAACGCCAGGAGGAACATCGAAAACAGCAGGCCGACAACGGGATACCGCTGGCCGAGGCCCGCCCAGTGCGCGGTGGTGGCATCTTCTTCGCCGTGCGCGTTACGAATCAGGCTGACCACCGCGAACGCACCCACCGTGCTGAAGCTGTAGGCGACCAGATAGAACATCGTCGCCGCCAGACCCGCACGGTTATCGGCGATCACGCCGGTCAGGAGAAAGCCCACATGCGCGATCGACGAATAGGCCAGCATCCGCTTCACGTCGGTCTGCGTCACCGCGGTGACCGTGCCGACCGCGATGGTCGCAATTGATATCGCCCACAGCACCGGTCGCCATTGGTCGTGCAGCGGCGGCAGCGCGACATAGACCACGCGCAGCAGGGCGCCGAACGCCGCGACCTTGGTGGCGGCGGCCATGAACCCGGTGATCGGGGTTGGCGCACCCTGGTAGACGTCGGGGATCCACGAGTGGAACGGGACGGCGCCGACCTTGAACAACAGCCCGACCGACAACAGCGCAACGCCGGTCAGCGCCATCGAGTGGCTGTGGTCAGCGGCCAACGCCTTCGCGATCCCGGGCAGCGACAGGGTGTCGGTGGCGCCGTAGAGCAGCGCCACGCCGTAGAGGAAGAACGCCGACGAAAACGCGCCCAGCAGAAAGTATTTGACCGCCGCTTCCTGAGACAGCAGGCGGCGGTGCCGCGCCAGCCCGCAGAGCAGGTACAGCGGTAGCGACAGGACTTCGAGGGCCACGAACATGGTCAGCAGGTCATTGGCTGCCGGGAACACCAGCATGCCGCCGACAGCCAGCATGGTCAGCGGGAACACCTCGGTCTGGCTGGCGCCGGCCCGCTCCGCCTCGCGCTCGGACGCACTGTCCGGAACCGCCGATGCCTGCGGCGTAAAGGCTTCCAATCCGGGGGGCAGCCCGGTCGGCGCGTGGGCGGTGGCGGTCGCGGCGCCCGGTCCGGCGGCCGGGTGGTCGCTTTGGTGGCGCTCGGCGAAGAAGAACACCGCCAGGAACGCGACCAGCAGGACGGCACCCTGCAACAACAGGGTCGGCCCGTCGACGGCCAACGCGTGCAGCACTGCGTAGCGGCCCGGGGGATCGAGCTGGCGGGCCACCACGATGACCGCGGCGATCGCCGCGCTCAAGCCTCCGAGCGCGAGCAGTACCTGGGCGCCGTAGCGGGCCCGTCGAGGCACGAACGCCTCGACCAGGACGCCGACCAGCGCGACGCCGAACACGATGAAGATCGGTGAGAGCAGCCCATATTCGACGCTGGGCGTCGGCATTGGTGCAGCGAGAGACGTCATCGGTGCGGTCCTTCCGCGATGCCAGGCATGTGCGCCGTGCCGGGCCGCACGATCGGCGGGGGGTCATGCGCACCGATGGTCGCCATGGTGTTGCCCACCGCGGGGTTGATGATGGTGAGCACCGGCTTCGGGTAGATCCCTAGCACCAGCAGCAGCAGGAGCAGCGGGGCGACGACGAGGATTTCGCGTGGCACCAGGTCGCGGATCCGTTCGTTGCCTGCGGTGACCGGGCCGGTCATCACCCGCTGGTACAGCCACAGGATGTAGATCGACGAAAGCACAAGCGCGACAACGCCGATCGCCGCCGCCAGCCAGTAGCGGTTGTATGCGCCCAGCAGCACCAGGAATTCGCTGACGAACGGCGCCAGTCCGGGCAGCGACACCGTGGCCAGCCCGGCGACCAAGAAGGTCCCCGCCAGCACCGGCGCCACCTTCTGGATTCCGCCGTAGGCGGCGATCGAGCGGGTGCCGCGCCGCGATATCAAGAAGCCGGCGATCAAGAACACCGCGGCGGTGGAGATGCCGTGGTTGAGCATGTACAGCGTCGCGCCGCTCTGGCCCTGACTCGTCATCACGAAGATGCCGACGATGATGAAGCCGAAGTGCGAGATCGAGGTGTAGGCGATCAGGCGCATGATGTCGGTCTGGCCGATCGCCACAATCGCGCCGTAGATGACGCCGATGATCGCGAGGGTGACGATGGCGGGCCGGAAATACGTTGACGCGTCGGGGAACAACTGCAGGCAGTACCGCAGCATGCCGAAGGTGCCGACCTTGTCCATCACGGCGGTGATCAGCACCGCGGTCGCGGGTGTCGACTCCACCGCCGCGTCGGGCAGCCAACGGTGGAACGGCCACAGCGGCGCCTTGATGGCGAACGCGAACATGAACCCAAGGAACAGCGCCTTGAGCACACCCGAGGAGGCGCCCAGCGAGCCCGTGGTTACCGCGGCGACGATTTGACGGAAATCGAAGGTGCCCGAACCGTTTTCGGCGGTCACCACGTACAGGCCGATCACTGCCGCCAGCATGATCAGGCCACCGAACAGGTTGTAGAGCAAGAACTTCACCGCGGCGCGCGACCGGTGGGCTCCGCCACCGAACCCGCCGATGAGGAAGTACATCGGGATCAGCATCGCCTCGAAGAACACGTAGAACAGCAGCACGTCCAGCGAGATCACCGAGATGAGCACCATCGACTCGATGGTCAGCGTCAGCGCCACGTAGGCCTGCGTGCCGCGGGACCGCTCGCCACCTGACGATCGCCAGCGCGGCGAAGCCGGGCGCAGCGGGTCGTCAGCATCGCGACCGTCATTCCAGCCGGCCACCAGCAGGACCGGCACCAGGATCGTGGTGACCAGCACGAGCATCAGCGCGATGCCGTCGACGCCGATGGTGTAGCCCGCGCCGAATGCCGGTATCCACGGGTGAGATTCGGTGAACTGATAGGTCGGGCCGCCGACTTTAAAGGCCACCGTCAGCGCGATCGACAGGAGCAGCACCACCACCGACACGGCCACGCCGAGGTACTTGGCGAGCTGCCGGCCGCCGGGCGGGACCAGGATGATCACGACGGCGCCGACCAGCGGCAGCAGCCACAGGACGGAAAGCCAAGGCAGGTGCGAGGTCACCACAGTTGCACCGCCAGGATCGCGGCGGCGAAGAGCGCCGCTCCGGCCAACATCGACAACGCATAGTTACGGGCGAACCCGGTCTGGAAGCCGCGCAGCCACTCCGAGGTTCGACCCACCAGATTGGCCAGCCCGTTGACCGAGCCGTCCACACCCTGGTCGTCGAACTCGACCAGCGCGTGCGTGAGTTGCGCGCCCGGCCGCATGAAGACCTCCTCGTTGAAGGCGTCGCCGTAGAGGTCCCGGCGGGCGGCCACAGTCAGCACCGACACGTCGGCAGGCGCGGTCTCCGGGATCGGTTTGCCGAGGTAGCGCCACAGCGCGAACAGGAAGCCTACGGCGACGACGCCGACCGCGACCGCGCTGACCACCCAGCTCGGCGCGACGGGTGTGCTCTCCTCGAACGTCGTCACCGGTTCCAGCCAGTGCTGCAGCGTGCCGCCCCATCCCAGCAACCCGCCGGAGACCACCGATCCAACCGCGAGCAGGATCATCGGCCATGCCATCAGCGCGGGCGCCTCGTGGGGATGCGCGTCCTCGGCCCATCGCTTCTTACCGAAGAATGTCATCAGCATCACCCGGGTCATGTAGAACGCCGTGATCCCGGCACCGAGCAGTGCGGCGCCGCCCAGGATCCAGCCGCCGGCTCCGCCCGCTCCCAGCGCGGCTTCGATGATGGCGTCCTTGGAGAAGAAGCCGGCGAATGGCGGGACACCGATGATCGCCAGATAGCCCAGGCCGAATGTGGCGAAGGTGACTGGCAGCGCGCTGCGCAGACCACCGTAGTGGCGCATGTCCTGCTCTTCGTGCATCGCGTGGATGATCGAGCCGGAGCCGAGGAACAGTCCGGCTTTGAAGAAGCCGTGGGTGAGCAGGTGCAGGATCGCGAACGCGTAGCCCGCCGGCCCCAGGCCGGCGGCGAGCACCATGTAGCCGATCTGACTCATCGTGGACGCGGCCAGCGCGCGCTTGATGTCGTCCTTCGCGCAACCGATGATCGCCCCGAACATCAACGTGACCGCCCCGACGATGATCACGCCGAGCCGGGCGTCGGGGGAAAGGCTGTAGAGCGGGTTGGCGCGCACGATCAGGTAGACGCCGGCGGTCACCATGGTGGCCGCGTGGATCAGCGCGGACACCGGGGTGGGGCCTTCCATGGCGTCCCCGAGCCAGGCCTGCAGCGGAACCTGCGCGGATTTGGCGCACGCACCCGCTAACAGCAGCAGACCGATCCAGGTCAGCGCGCTGTGGCTGGCGCCCGCCGCCGCGCCGAACACACCGGAGTAGGACAGGGTGCCGAAGTTGGCGAAGATCACGAAGATCCCCAGCGCCAGCCCGGCGTCACCGACCCGGTTCATCACGAAAGCCTTCTTGGCGGCGGTCGCCGCGGTCGGCTTGTGATACCAGAAGCCGATCAGCAGGTAGGACGCTAGACCCACGCCTTCCCAGCCGGCGTAGAGGCCAACGAAGTTGTCGGCCACCACCAGCAGCAGCATCGCCGCCACGAACAGGTTGAGGTAGCCGAAAAACCTTCGGCGATCGGGGTCTTCGGCCATGTAGGCCACCGAGTAGATGTGGATCAGCGATCCGACCCCGGTGATCAGCAGCACGAAACAGATCGACAGCTGGTCGATCTGCAGACCGAAGTCGACCTGCAGCCCGTTGACCGGGATCCAGGTGAACAGGTTCTGGCCGATGGTCCTCCCATCGCCGTGGCGACCGAGCATGTCGGCCAGCAGCGACAGGCCGACCCCGAACGACGCCAGCACGGTCAGACAGCCCAGCCAATGTCCCCACGGGTCGGTGCGCCGGCCGCCGAGCAGCAGTATCGCGGCGCCCGCCGCGGGCAGCGCGACGAGCAGCCACGTCAAATGTGTCATCCCCTCAGCCCTTGAGCAGGTTGGCGTCGTCGACCGAAGCCGATTTGCGAGCACGGAAAATCGTCATGATGATGGCCAGCCCAACCACGACCTCGCAGGCGGCGACGACCATGGTGAAAAACGCCACCATCTGACCGTCGAGGTGACCGTGCAGCCGGGCAAAGGTGACGAAGGCGAGGTTCACCGCGTTTAGCATCAGTTCGACGCACATGAACATGACGATCGCGTTGCGCCGCAACAAAACACCGGCAGCGCCGATGGTGAACAGCAGTGCGGACAGATACAGGTAGTTCTGCGGGTTCACGACGCACCCCCTCTGGTGATGGCGTCAAAACCGTTCGAATATTTTTCAGCCGGCAGATCCCGCTCGCCGACCGGCCGCAATTCCAGGACCGCAGGCACCGACAACCGGGAGGGCGAGCCGTCGGGCAGCCGCGCGGGTGTGTCGACGGCGTTGTGCCGGGCGAAGACACCCGGACCGGGCAGCGGGGTGGGGTAGCCGCCGGGGCCGAACCGCTCGATGGACATCTCGCGCTGGGTCTTGCGGCGCTCGAAGCGCTCGCGGTGCGCCAGGATCATCGCGCCGATCGCGGCCGTGATCAGCAGCGCGCTGGTCAGCTCGAACGCCCAGAGGTAGCGCGAGAAGATCAGCGCCGCGAGCCCCTGGACGTTGCCTCCGGGAGCAATGTCTGTCGAGAGGCCGTTTGTCGCAAAACGGTCGGTGGCGAGGTTCCCGATCCCGGCGATCAGCACGACGCCCAAGCCCAGCCCGGCCACCACGGCCGCAACCCGCTGTCCGCGCAGGGTTTCCACCAGCGATTCCGCCGAGTCCACGCCGATCAGCATCAGCACGAAGAGGAACAGCATCATCACCGCGCCGGTGTAGACCACGATCTGCACGACGCCGAGGAACAAGGCGTCTTCGATCATGTAGATCACCGCCAGCACGATCATCGTCAGCGCCAGCGACATCGCGCAGTACACCGCGTTGGCAGCCATCACCACGCCTAGCGCCCCGATCAGCGCCAGCGCGCCTAGTAGCCAAAAGGTGATCGCTTCGCCAGTGGACGTGCGGGCGACGACGTCGGCGGCCAGCTGGGTGGTCACTGCGAGACGTCCGTGATCGGGATGTCGCGCAGGCCTTGTGAGGTGATGTTGCCGCGGTAGTAGTCGGCGTCGGTGGACCCCTCGGCCCTGGGGTGCGGCGCCGCAGTCATGCCTTCGAGCATCGGCGCCAGCAGGTTCTGCTTCTCGTAGATCAGGTCGGCCCGGTTGTCGTCGGCCATCTCGTAGTGGTTGGTCATGGTCAGCGCGCGGGTCGGGCAGGCCTCGACGCACAGCCCGCATCCGATGCAACGCAGGTAGTTGATCTGGTAGACGCGGCCGTAGCGCTCGCCTGGAGAAAACCGCACCTCGTCGGTGTTGTCGGCGCCTTCGACATAGATCGCATCGGCGGGACACGACCAGGCGCACAGCTCGCAGCCGATGCACTTCTCCAGGCCGTCGGCGTAACGGTTGAGCTGGTGGCGGCCGTGATAGCGCGGCTTGACCGGGCCGGGGTTCTCCGGATAGCTCTCGGTGATCGGGCGCTTGAACATCGCGCCGAACGTGACACCGAACCCGGCGAGGGAACTGAGGAACTTAGCCACTGGTTACCTCCTTGCTGATTGGCGCCAGTGGCCTACCTGGCAACGCCGGCGTCGGGAAAGCCGGCTCGAAGTTCGCCGGCATTCGGGAAATGGCTTCGGACTCTGTGCGACGGCGTCTCTTACGAAGCTGTCTGTTGCTGAACGGTCGTTGCAGCAGATACAGCAGCACAGCGGTCACGACGATGCTGGCGCCGACCAGCAGCGTCGTCCAGTGCGCGTAGCCCTGGTCGCGCAGCGTGCGGATGCCGGCGGCGATCAGCGCCCAGACCAGGGAGACCGGGATGAGGATTTTCCACCCCAGCGCCATGAACTGGTCGTACCGCAGCCGGGGCAGTACACCGCGCAACCAGATGTAGAGGAACAAGAACACCCACACCTTGGCGGTGAACCACAGCACCGGCCAGAAACCGCTGTTGGCGCCGGCCCACATGGTCAGTGGCCACGGCGCGTGCCAGCCGCCCATGAACAACGTGGCGGCCAGCGCGGACACCGTTGTCATGTTGATGTACTCGGCAAGGAAGAACATCGCGAAGCTCAGCGACGAGTACTCGGTGTGGAAACCGGCGACCAGTTCGCCTTCGGCCTCGGGTAGGTCGAACGGCGCCCGGT
The DNA here is from genome assembly GCF_965277065.1 of Mycobacterium sp. Taxonomy (GTDB): domain Bacteria; phylum Actinomycetota; class Actinomycetes; order Mycobacteriales; family Mycobacteriaceae; genus Mycobacterium. The sequence continues at coordinate 402,418 of NZ_CBDIBT010000019.1, read as the reverse complement.
TGGTCTCGCCGACCATCGACACCAGGTAGGTGCAGAACGACGGCAGCAGCAGGAAGACATACCAGACCCGGTTTTGGGCCGTCACGATCTCCGACGTGGACATCGTTCCGGCGTAAAGGAATACGGTCGCGAACGACAGGCCCATCGCGACCTCGTAGGAGATCACCTGCGCCGTGGAGCGCACGCCGCCCAGCAGCGGATAGGTCGATCCCGAGGACCACCCGGCCAACACGATCCCGTACACCCCGATCGAGGACAGCGCCAGGATGAACAGCACGGCCACCGGAAGATCGGTCACCTGCAGTGGGGTCAGGTGACCGAACACCGAAACCTGCGGTCCGAACGGGATGAAGGCAAACGCGGTGATCGCCGGGATCGTCGAGATGGCCGGCGCCAGAATGAAAATCGGTTTCTCGACGCCGAACGGGACGATCGGCTCCTTGAGTGCCAACTTGATGCCGTCGGCGAGGCTCTGCAGGTAACCGCGCGGGCCGACCCGGTTGGGTCCCCAACGCATCTGCATCCGGCCGAGGATTTTGCGTTCGGCCAGGATCGCGATCAGCACGGTCAGGACCAGGAACACAAAGACCAGAAGCGCTTTGGCCAGGATCAGCCACCAGGTGTCGTGCCCGAATGCAGTCATGTGAGCTGCTCCTCAGCACTGGCGTCGCTCATGCGGCGCACGGTCGGGTCGCAGGCATGGGTCACTTGGCCGCTCCAATCTTGACGACCGCGCCGGGCCTGACACCCAGTTGCCGGTGTACCGCCGAGCCCGGCGAATTCAGCGGCAGCCACGCCACGTGGGCGGGCATCTCGGTGATCGTCAACGGCAGCGTGATCGCGCCGCGTGCGGTGCTGACGCTGACGTCGTCGCCGTCGGCGGCACCGATCGCGTTCGCCGTCTCGGCCGACAGCCGCACTACGGGTGTGCGTGCGTACCGGCCAGATGCGCCTCGCCGTCCTGCAGTTGCCCGTCGTCGAGCAGCATCCGCCAGCCCGCCAAGACGGCCTCACCGGCATCGGGTTCGGCTGCTGCGGCCGTGGCGACACTCGGTGCCGCCACCGGGGTGCCGTCCCAGGTGCCCAACCCGTTGAGTTCAGCCAGCCCGGCTGCCACGGTGGGGAATCCGAGGTCGATGCCCAGCTCGTCGGCCAGGGTGTCGAGCACCCGGCAGTCCGGTGTGGCGCTGGGGGGCAGCGCCCCGGAAAAGCTGCGTTGACGACCCTCCCAGTTCACATAGGTTCCGGCCTTCTCCGCCGCCGGCGCGATCGGAAAGACCACGTCGGCGCGCTCGGTCACCGCGCTGTGCCGCAACTCCAGGCTCACCACGAAGCCCGCCGCGTCCAGGGCGGCCAGCACCGCGTCGGGGTCGGCGAAGTCGCCTGCGTCGATACCGCCGACCAGCAGTGCGCCCAGGCTGCCATCGACGGCCGCGGCCAGGATGGCGTCAGCGTCGCGGCCTTCGGCGGCGGGCAGGTCCGCGACATTCCAGCCCTGGGCCACCTGCGCGCGTGCGGTCTCGTCGCTCAGCGGCCGGCCACCGGGCAGCAGCCCCGGTAGCGCGCCGGCCTCGATCGCCCCGCGCTCGCCGGCGCGACGCGGCACCCACGCGAGTTGCGCACCAGTGCTGTCGGCGAGTCGGGCCGCGGCAGATAAGGCGCCGGGCGAGCCGGACAGCCGTTCGCCGACCAGGATGACGGCGCCTGGTTTAGCGAGCAGCCCGGCGAGTTCACCGCCGGCCAGTCCGTCCAGCGCGGCGGCCTCGCCGCCGGGGACGGTCTCGATCAGGGTGCCGTCCATCTTCTGTAAACCGTTGCTGGCGAACGGCGCAACGGCGTGGACTGGCAGCCCGTGCTTGCGTGCGGCCTTGCGCAGCCGCAGATAGACGATCGGCGACTCTTCCTCGGGTTCGAAGCCGGCCAGCAGGACCACCGGCGCTGACTCCAGATCGGAGTAGCTGGTTGATAGACCCCGCCCCGCGACTCGGGCCGCCAGGAACTGCGTCTCCTCGCTGGAGTGCGGCCGGGCCCGGAAGTCGATGTCATTGGTGCCCAGCACAATCCGGGCGAACTTGGAGTAGGCGTAGGCGTCTTCGACGGTCAGCCGGCCACCCGGCAGCACGCCGGCGCCGCCCGCCGCGGTGGTCAGTCCCTCGATCGCCGCGGCCACCGCGTGCGGCCACGACGCGGGCTCCAGCTCGCCGTCGGTTCCGCGGATGAGGGGAGTGGTGATCCGGTCACCCTGGGTGGTGTAGTTGAACGCCCAGCGGCCCTTGTCGCAGTTCCACTCTTCGTTGACCTCGGGCTCGTCGCCGGCCAACCGGCGCAACACCTTGCCGCGGCGGTGGTCGGTGCGCTGCGAGCATCCCGACGCGCAGTGCTCGCAGACGCTCGGGCTGGACACCAGGTCGAAAGGCCGGGCCCGGAAGCGGTAGGAGGCTCCGGTCAGCGCCCCGACCGGGCAGATCTGCACGGCGTTGCCGGAGAAGTACGACTCGAACGGCTCGTTGGCGTAGATGCCGACCTGCTGCAGCGCACCTCGCTCCAGCATCTCGATGAACGGGTCGCCGGCGATCTGCTCGGAGAACCGGGTGCACCGCGCGCACAGGATGCAGCGCTCGCGATCCAGCAGCACCTGCGAGGAGATGTTGATCGGCTTGGTGAATGTGCGCTTGACGTCTTCGAACCGGGAGTCCGGACGGCCGTTTGACATGGCCTGGTTCTGCAGCGGGCACTCACCGCCCTTGTCGCACATCGGGCAGTCCAGCGGGTGGTTGATCAGCAGCAGCTCCATCACCCCGTGCTGCGCCTTATCGGCCGCCTCGGAGCTGTACTGCGTGCGGACCACCATGTCGTCGGCAACGGGAATCGTGCACGACGCCATCGGTTTGCGCTGACCCTCGATCTCGACGAGGCACTGGCGGCAGGCGCCAACCGGGTCGAGCAGCGGGTGGTCGCAGAACCGGGGGATCTGCACGCCGATCAATTCGGCGGCCCGAATCACCAAAGTCCCCTTGGGAACGCTGACTTCGGTGCCGTCGATGGTCAGGTTCACCAGCTCGGGCTCGGCGACCTTTTCTCCGGTTTCGTCGGCCACCTGAGTCATCGGCGCCACTCCTTCTCATCGCGTGGTCCCCCTCGCCGCTCCGCGGCTGGAGGTACCCCCACTGCGGCGTCGTTGGCGCGGGTCATGAGGCTCCATTCGTGGCGAGCATGGACAGCTTGGGGTCGAACGGACAGCCGTTGCCCTCGATGTGCGCGACGTACTCGTCGCGGAAGAACTTGATCGACGACGCGACCGGGCTCGCTGCGCCATCGCCCAACGCGCAGAACGACTTTCCGAGGATTGCATCAGAGATGTCCAGCAGCTTGTCCAGGTCTTCGGTGGTGCCGTGACCGGATTCCAGGCGGTGGTAGATCTGGCTCAGCCAGAACGTGCCCTCGCGACACGGCGTGCATTTGCCGCACGACTCGTGCTTGTAGAAGTCGATCCAGCGGCCCACCGCGCGCACCACACACGTGGTTTCGTCGAAGATCTCCAGCGCCTTGGTGCCCAGCATCGACCCGGCCGATCCGACGCCTTCGTAATCCAGTGGCACGTCGAGGTGTTCGTCGGTGAGCAACGGTGTCGATGATCCGCCCGGCGTCCAGAACTTCAGCTGGTGTCCGGCCCGCACGCCGCCGGCGTAGTCGAGCAGTTCGCGCAGTGTAATGCCCAGCGGGGCCTCGTACTGGCCCGGCTTGGTCACGTGGCCCGACAGCGAATACAGCGTGTAGCCAGGCGATTTCTCGCTGCCCATCGAGCGGAACCAGTCCACGCCATAGAGCACGATGGACGGGACGCTGGCGATGGTCTCGACATTGTTGATCACCGTCGGGCAGCCGTACAGACCGGCGACGGCCGGGAACGGCGGCCGCAGTCGCGGTTGCCCGCGCCGGCCTTCCAACGAGTCCAGCAGCGCGGTCTCCTCGCCGCAGATGTACGCGCCGGCGCCGGCGTGCACCACCAACTCCAGGTCATACCCGGACCCGGCGATGTCGCGGCCCAGGTAGCCGTTGGCGTAGGCCTCGGCGACCGCGTTCTGCAAGCGCCGCAGCACCGGCAGGACCTCGCCACGCACGTAGATGAACGCGTGGCTGGCCCGGATCGCGTATGACGCGATGATCACGCCTTCGACCAGGACGTGCGGGGTGGCCAGCATCAACGGAATGTCTTTGCACGTACCAGGTTCGGACTCGTCGGCGTTGACCACTAGGTAGTGCGGCTTGGCGGCGGCGCCGCTGTCGCCCTGCGGGATGAACGACCACTTGGTGCCCGTCGAGAAGCCCGCGCCGCCGCGGCCACGCAGCCCCGAGTCCTTGACGGCCGAGATCACCGCGTCCGGGTCGGTCTTCAAGGCTTTCTCCAGTGCCTTGTATCCGTCGTTGCGGCGATAGGTCTCCAGCGTCCACGATTCCGGGTCGTCCCAGAACCGGCTCAGCACCGGAGCCAACGGTGTTTGCGACGCCATTACTTGCCTTCTCCTGAGCTTTCCGGCGTCGGGGCGGTCATGTTGTTTTCTTTGGCCACGTGCAGGCCGGCGAGTGTCGCCGCACCGGCCCCGCCCTGACCTTCGTCCGGCCGCGAGTCGGGGAAACCAGCCAGGATCAGCTCGGCCTCTTTGAACTTGCACAAGTTGCCGCGGGTGGGGGCCGGCGGGTTTCCGGAGCGCAGCCCGTCGACGAGCGTGCGCGCCGATTCGACGGTCTGGTTGTCGTAGAACTCCCAGTTGACCATCACCACTGGTGCGTAGTCGCAGGCGGCGTTGCACTCGATGTGCTCCAAGGTGACCGATCCGTCGTCGGTCGTCGCACCGTCGCCGACCCCGAGGTGGTCTTTGAGCGAGTCGAAAATCGCGTCGCCGCCCATCACCGCGCACAGGGTGTTGGTGCACACCCCAACCAGGTAGTCGCCGGTGGGTCCGCGCCGGTACATGCTGTAAAAGCTTGCGACAGCGGCAACTTCGGCACCGGTCAGCCCGAGCTGTGCGCTGCAGAACTCGACGCCGGCTGGGGTGATGTAGCCGTCTTGTGCCTGCACGAGGTGCAGCAGCGGCAGCAACGCTGAGCGCGGGCTGGGGTAGCGGCCGATGACCTCCTTGGCGTCGAGCTCGAGCTGCGCGTGCACATCGGCCGGGTACGACTGCGGGGCGCCGTCGGTGACGAACTGTCCGGGCTCCTCCGGCGGGGGGCCGAGTCGGAGAAACACCCGCTCGCCGTTGTTGGCGCCGGACTCACTGTTGCTTGCGCTGGATTGGAGTTCTGCGGTCATCGGTCCACCCCGCCCATCACCGGGTCGATACTGGCTACCGCGGTGATCACGTCGGCGACCATGCCGCCCTCGCACATCGCGGCGACTGCCTGAAGGTTCGTGAACGAGGGGTCGCGGTAGTGCACCCGGTACGGCCGGGTGCCGCCGTCGCTGACCATGTGCACTCCCAGCTCACCGCGGGGCGATTCGACGGCGACGTAGACCTGGCCGGCCGGCACGCGGATTCCTTCGGTGACGAGCTTGAAGTGATGGATCAGAGCCTCCATGGAGCCGCTCATGATCTTCTCGATGTGTTCCGGCGAGTTGCCCAGTCCGTCCGGACCGACCTTCAGGTCGGCCGGCCAGGCGATCTTGCGATCCTCGATCATCGTCGGGCCGGGCCGCAGTTTGTCCAGGCACTGCTCGACGATCTTCACCGACTCCGACATCTCTTTCACGCGAATGATGTAGCGGCCGTAGGAATCACAGCCGTCGTCGGTGATGACGTCGAATTCGTAGTTCTCGTATCCGCAGTAGGGCTCCGTTTTGCGCAGGTCATGGGGCAACCCGGTAGACCGCAGGCATGGCCCGGTCACGCCGAGGGCCATGCAGCCGGTCAAGTCGAGGTAGCCGACGTCCTTGGTGCGGGCCTTCCAAATCGCGCTCTCGTTGAGCAGGTTGCCCATCTCATGCAGCACGCCCTTGATTTCCTTGAGGGCGGTCGCGATTTCGGTTTCGGCGTCGGGTGGCAGGTCCTGCGAGACACCGCCGGGGCGGATGTAGGCACTGTTCATCCGGAGACCGGTGATCGACTCGAACAGCGTGAGGATGATCTCGCGGCCCTTGAAGCCGGTGAACATCGGCGTCATCGCGCCCAACTCCATGCCGCCGGTCGCCAAAGCGACCAGGTGCGAGGAGATTCGGTTGAGTTCCATCATCATCACCCGGATGACGTTGACCCGTTCCGGGATCTCGTCGGTGATGCCGAGCAACTTCTCCACACCCAGACAGAAAGCCGTCTCGTTGAAAAACGGTGACAGGTAATCCATTCGGGTTACGAACGTGACGCCCTGCGTCCAGTACCGGTATTCGAGGTTCTTCTCGATTCCGGTGTGCAGGTAGCCGATTCCGCATCGGGCGTCGGTGACGGTCTCGCCCTCGATCTCCAGGATCAGCCGCAGCACGCCGTGGGTCGACGGGTGTTGGGGACCCATGTTGACGACGATGCGTTCGCCGGGCTCGGCACTCGCTTGGGCCGCCTCGACGATCTTGTTCCAATCTTGGCCCGTGACAGCGATCAAGGTGTCCGAGCCGTCACCGTTGACGGGGCTGGCAATTTCGCTCATCAGTTGTAGGACCTCCGCTGGTCGGGCGGTGGGATCTGCGCGCCCTTGTACTCCACTGGGACGCCGCCGAGCGGGTAGTCCTTGCGCTGGGGGTGTCCCTCCCAGTCGTCGGGCATCTCGATGCGGGTCAACGAAGGGTGGCCGTCGAAGATGATGCCGAAGAAGTCGTAGGTCTCGCGCTCATGCCAGTCGTTGGTCGGGTAGATCCCGAACAACGAGGGGATGTGCGGATCATCATCTGGCGCAGCCACTTCCAGCCGGGCCCGACGGTTATGGGTGATGGAGCTCAGCGGGTACACCGCGTGCAACTCGCGGCCGGTTTCGTCCGGGTAGTGCACGCCGTTCACGCCCAGGCACAGCTCGAACCGCAGCTGCGGGTCGTCACGTAGCCGACGGGCGACCTGCGGCAGAAGTTCGCGGCGCACGTGCAGTGTGAGCTCGTTGCGATAGACGACCACTTTTTCGATGGCGTCGGCGAATTCGACGTCGTCGGCTTCCTTCAACGCCGCGGCCAACCTATCGACGACCTCGTCGAAATAAAAACCGTAGGGGCGCGGGCTTCCTTCGTCGATGGTGACCTGACGCATCAGTCGCCCGTAGCCGGAGGTGTCACCGCTGCCGCGGACGCCGAACATACCGCGGCGCACACCGATCAGTTCGGCATCGGAGGTCTCGGCGCCCACCGGGGCTCCGCCGACTTCGCTGGCGGCGCGTTTGGAATCGTGTTCCGGTGAACTCATCGCAGCAGCCCGAGGTGCTCGATCGTCGGCCGCGCGGACAGCGCCGCCTTCTCGGCCTCGGCGATGGCCAGCTCACGGTTGACGCCGAGCGGCATCTCCTGAATCTTGTCGTGCAGCTTGAGGATTGCGTACAGCAGCATCTCCGGCCGCGGCGGACAGCCCGGCAGGTAGATGTCCACCGGCACCACATGGTCGACGCCCTGGACGATCGCGTAGTTGTTGAACATTCCGCCCGACGATGCGCACACACCCATCGACAGCACCCATTTGGGCTCGGCCATCTGGTCGTAGATCTGGCGCAGTACCGGCGCCATCTTCTGGCTGACCCGGCCGGCGACGATCATCAGGTCGGCCTGTCGCGGCGTCGCCGAAAAGCGCTCCATGCCAAAGCGTGCGATGTCGAACCGCGGACCGGCCGTGGCCATCATCTCGATCGCGCAGCAAGCCAGTCCGAAGGTGGCCGGCCACAGCGAGCTCTTGCGAAAGTATCCCGCCAGTTGCTCGACGGTGGTCAGCAAGAAGCCGCTCGGTACTTTTTCCTCTATGCCCACGATCTACCTCAATCCCAAGTCAATCCGCCGCGGCGCCACACGTATGCGTAGGCCACGAAAACGGTCAGCATGAAGATCACCATCTCGATCAGCGCGAACAACCCCAGTTGGTCGTAGCTGACCGCCCAGGGGTAGAGGAACACGATCTCGATGTCGAAGACGATGAACAGCATCGCTGTCAGGTAGTACTTCACCGGGAAGCGCTGTCCGCTACCGGCGTGCGGTGCGTTGGCCGGCTGGTCGCTGGGCTCGATCCCGCACTCATAGGCCTCCAGCTTCGCCCGGTTGAAGCGGGCGGGGCCGGTGATCTGGGCGAGTGCGACCGAGCCGAGCGCGAAGGCTGCGGCGATCCCCCCGAGTACGAGAATTGGTAGGTAGAGATTCATCCCGCGACGACGCTTCCTCACTCTGGTCTGTGGGCTGGACTGTGAGCGCAACCACAGCCTAGCGACCGCGTGCCGTCCCGCGCTCAGCAGGTGAGATGTGACCTCAACCACAGATTGACGAGCGATGAACGCGGCGAGACATGAGGCGTCGGATCGCCTGCGCGAAGATCGCGAATGAGTAAGTGAGGGAAAACATTTGGCTCACTCCTCAGCCCGGTGTGGAAAGCAGGTTCCGGCGCTGTCCGGCGACCGCCAGTAAACGCATCCAGGGCAGGTCAGACGGCTACCGAACCGGGGTTCGCAGCAACTCGAGCACGGTTCGGCTCAGCCTGATCGGGTCGATCGGGTGGGGCACCGCGCCCTCGGCGCGTGACCAGGTCGCCAGCCAGGCGTCGTCGCGGCGGCCGGTCAGCACCACGATCGGCGGGCCATCGTCGATTTCGTCCTTGAGCTGTTTGGCGAGGCCAATGCCGCCCTCGGGCGTCGCCTCGCCGTCGAGGATGGCCAGATCGATGCCGCCGGCGTCCAGCTGCTGGACCACGACCGGTCCGGTCGCGACCTCGACGTAGCTCAGCTCGGGCAGGTCCGGATGGACTCGTTTGCCCAGCGCCAGCATGACGGCCTGTCGGGTGTTGGGATTGTCGCTGTACACGAGGACCCGCAAGGGGCTGGTGGCAGACACGGTCCAGATCGTAGCGTCCGGCGAAGGTTACTGCGGCGTCCGGACGAAGTACGCGTCGGCGACGATCGTTGCCGTCTTCGCGACCATGCCCAACCGATTCCAGCCGATGTCGAACTGGTCGCGGTCGATCTCGGCGTTCGTCGTCACTCGCACCGCGCCGTCGCCGAGTGTGCTGACTTGAACCGGCAGCGAGACTGGCGCGGTAACCCCCTTGATGGTGAACGTGGCGTGCAGGTCGGCGGCGTCACCGGCGGTGGGCTCGATGCCGGTCACTTCCACGCCGATCTCCGGATAGCGGTCGGCGTCGAAGAAGTCGGCCGATCGCAGGTGCTCGTCGCGTTTGCCGATGCCGGTGTGCAACGATGCCACGTGGACCTGGAGACGGCCGAAGATCGCGCCCTTGCTGGTGATTTGGCCGTCGGCATTGAGGTCGGTGAACCGCCCTTTGACAGGGATCAGGCCCCAGAAGTTTCTGATGCTGAAGCCGACGGTCGAACGGTCGGAATCCAGGCTCCACACGCCGGCGGTGTCTGGATCGTTCAGCAGTGTGCCGATATCACTCATTGCGCCACTCCTCCTCATCGCTTCGCTCTGCATCGTCGTTGGCGCGTGTCATTTGCGCCACTCCTAGCTCATCAGCGGCGCGAGTTGCGCCGTGTCGAAGTACTCGTCGATGCGGGTGATCAGGTCGTTGCCATTGAACTTGATGACGATGCAGACCCGCAGCGCGATCAATCCGCCGGTGTGGCCCGTGGCATGCAGAACGTGCTGCTGAACGAAGCCGTCGGGAAAGAGCTGACGGTCGAGGATCTCGTAGCTGCGTTCCGCGGTGAGCCGGATGAACCACCGCAACACTTTCATCGCACGCACTTTGTCGTCGTCGTGCTGCGCGCCGGCCCGCCACACCCCGACGTCGTCGGCAAAGAGTGCGTCGATTCGCGGCTCGTCACCGCGTTCGATGGCCGCGAACAGCGCATCGGCCAGATCGACGACAGCCTCGGCAGCGGGCATCGCGTAACTCCCTATTCGTCCTGGTAGCCGGGGTGGGCGGCGGCCAATCGGCGACCGACCAGCGCCCGCAATGCATGCTGCAGCTGATTGCCGGCGCCGTCCAGATCGCCCGATCGGATAGCCGCGGCCAGCGCGGCTTCGTCGTCGTATCCGACCCGGGCCAACGCGTCGGCGACCCCGTCGCTTGCAGCGTCGGTCAGCAGCTCTCGTTCGACCATGTGCAGGGCGTTGGCCGCGACCCGGGCGTGAAAGTTGACCTGACCCGAGGTTGATTCCCGCACATCGGTCTCGAGGAACTCGGCCACCGCGGCGACCAGCTCTGCCGCGGTGGGGCGACCGTGTGCGGGCGTCATCAGGTCGCCGGCGCGTCGGGGCCGCGCTCGACCCCGGTCCGCAGTTTCACCGAAGCGGAGTACGCCAGCGTGCGGAACCGCAGGACTGGGTCGTCGGAGGGCTCGATACCGTCGGTGACACGCATCGGGTCGAACACGACGATGTCGCCGCCGTGCTCGCGTTCCGTGTCGACGCCGGTGATCTCGAGGGTGCCGACGTTGACGGTCTGCTCGCTGTGCCAAGGCTTGGAGGGGTCGACGGTCGAGTCGCCGTGCGCGCCGATCTGGACGTGGTACTCGAACCGAACCGGTTGGGACGCAAGGCGTTCGTCGAGTTCGTGGATCAAGAAGTCGGGGTCTTTGGCCTTCGCGACATCCGGCGGCAGGATCTCCTCGCCGGCGGCGGGCTGCACGTGGTAACGCACGAATCGGGCGCTGCCATCGGCGGCAACCCAGCGGAACGCGTGCAAGCCGTGATAGGCGATGGTGCCGTAGCTGGCCGGTACTTTGTTCGCCTCTTTGACGACCGGCAGCGCGGACAGGAACCGCGGGTGAGTGGCGATGTAGCCGATGAGCCGCAGCGGAGCGGTGGGACCGGGACGCATGGCCCGCAGCAGCGAGACGAAGCCGTCGGGAGTGCTGGCCGGGAACAGCTTCGCGGTCTGGGTGGACACGTCGGTCGTCGACCCGTCCGGCAGCGTGAACTTCGCCGCCAGCCCGCGCACACCGGGAGCGTTGTCGGGTTGCCGCGGATTGCCTGAGCCGCTGGAAAACCGGATCAGCGCGGGCACTGTGGCCCCGCTGAGATGCGCGGCGCGGGAGAGCGCGGCGGCTTCGGGGGTGGCGGTGAAGGTGCCGCGGTAGAGCTTCCCCTTAGCGTGTAGCGCCCGGCTGCCCGGTTGCGCCCCGCCGGTCTCGCGAATTGCCTCGATTGCCTGATCGGGAGTAACCACAGCGAAATCCTAGGCTCTCTCAACCGGCATGCGGGACCGCCTTATCGAGCAAGTTCAAAATGTCCCATTCCGTCTCGCAGACCCGGCGACCGATGGTCGCCAACTCCACCGAGCGAATCTGTCCGCTCAGGTGGCGTTCGGCCTGGTAGCGACAGATGACACCCCAACGCAGCGTCGCCTGCACCAGCCACCAGTGAAACCCGGCCCGATCGACCGCGTCGCCGCCCGCATTTTCGTAGCGGTGAAGAAAAGCCTCGATGCTGCCCAGCCCGCCGGCCGCGAGTTCCACCGGCGCGCCGAAGCGCCAGGCGCGAATGCAGAACCAGGCCAGGTCTTCGTAGACCTCACCGATGTGCACCAGCTCCCAATCCAGTACGGCCGCCAACTCAGATCCGTCGACGATCAGATTGCCCATCCGGAAGTCGCCGTGCACCAGGCCCGGCGGCGAGGGCGCCGGCCGGTTCTCGGCCAACCAGCGAAACGCCCACTCGAACGTAGCGGTGGTGTCGCCCATGACATCCAGTTGTTCGCGCCATTCCGCCAGCTGATCCGCGTGGCTTACCCCGGGGAGGTCGGTGTCGGCTCGGTGGATCGCCGCCAGCGCGTCGGCGCACTGGCCCAGCAGTCGGTCCCGGCCCTCGTCGTCGAGCTGGCGCTGGATGCGGCGGACGATGGTCTCGCCGCCGGATCGCGTCGCACACCAGGAACGGATGACCAAGGGCAGCAACGGAATCGTCGGCGATGACAATGTTGGGGACCGGTGCGCCGGCAGTGGCCGCGGCGCGTTGGGCGCGGGCTTCGAGTTCCATGCCGGCGTGCACCTCCTCGGGTGGGCCGGTGCGCAGGATCAGCGAGCGACGTCGCCCGCCCGTGACGGCGTCGAACGCCCAGGTGGTTCTGCTGGCGCCGCCGGTCAGCGTGAACAGATTCTCGACGGTGGTGCCGGAGCCGAGGGCCGGTTCCAGCACGGCGACGAGTTTCGGCGCCAGCCCTTCGCCGTCGGTCACTCGCGGCCGAACTTGAACAGCCGCTGAGCCACCCGACGGATCTGAATCTCTTCGGCGCCCTCGGTGATCCGATAGCGCCGGTGGTGGCGGTAGATGTGTTCGAAGGGCTCGTGACGGCTGTAACCCAGACCGCCGAAGATCTGCATTGCTCGATCGGCGGCGTCGCACACCAGCCGGTTCGCGCGATAGTTGGCCATCGACACTTTGTCCGACACTTCCATGTGATGGTCGCGGTCGAGGTGCCACGCCGCGTACTGCACCAGCAACCGGACCATCTGGGCCTCGGTCTGCAGCTCGGCCAGGGGCCACTGCACGGCCTGGTTGGACGACAGCGGCTTGCCGAAAACCTTTCGCGTTCCGGCATATTCCGCGGCGCGGTCGATGCAGTACTGCGCCGCGCCGAGGCTGCTGGCCGCCTGACGGATGCGGTTCTCGTGCAGGAAGGTCTGCGCGACCTCCAGACCGCGGTCCACCTCGCCGAGTACCGCGTCGGCGGGCACCCGCACATCGGTCAACTCGACCTCGCCGTGGTCGGTGGGCATGTTGAACGTCCACCAGTAGTAAGGGACGTGGAAGCCCGGTGTGTCGGTGGGAACCAGGAAAGCGGTGATGCCCTGAGCCTGGCCGGGTTCGCCGGAGGTGCGGGCGAAGATCAAGTCGTGTGTGGCGCGGTGGACGCCGGTGTTGAATCGCTTGGCGCCGTTGATGATCCAGGCCCCTTCTCCCGCACCGTCCGGTACAGCGCGGGTTTCCAGCCAGGTGGCGTCGGAGCCGTGCAGCGGCTCGGTGAGGCCGAATGCCATCGAGCGTTCGCCGGTGATCAGCGCCTCGGACCATGCGGCGCGCTGCTTGTCGGAGCCGAACCGCTCCATCATGATGACCTGCGGGAAGTTGCCGACGATCGAGGACTCGTTCTGCAGGTCGTTGTGCAGGCCAAGACCTCTGTGCGCCAGATGTTCCCGAATGACCGCCATGTCGATGTTGGTGCCGTCGCGGCCACCCAGCGACCCGGGCAGGCCGTAGCGCAGCCAGCCGGCCTTGTCGGCGCGTCGGCGCATCTCGGAGAGCAGATCCTCCCACTCCCGGGTCGGGATGCCGTCGTTGTCCCAATCGGTGCGGGCGTGTTCCCGGCGCTGGTCGAAATACTGCATGTTCTCGGCCTGCAGCGGCGCGATCTCGCTAACGATGAACGCGTCCATCTCGGCGAGCAGCCCCGGAAGGTGTTCGGGCAACGTGAAATCCACCGTGACTTCTCCTCAACTTCCGTACAGCGTTTTCTTCCACACCGTCGCGAGGGTCGCGATGGCGTCCTTGTCGCTGATCTCGATTCCCAGGCCGGAGCGACCGACAAACACCGTGGTGAAATTTTCGAACAGCAGGGCGATCGCCGCCGCGATGTGTTCGGGATTCAGCTCGGATGCGTACCCGTGTTGTTGCACGTGCCGCACCGAGGCCGCGACGATGTCCATGCCGAACCGCCGGAACTCGTTCTGTACGGCAGCGAACCGCTGCTGGGTGGTGGCCAGTTGAGCGACCGCGATCATGATGCCGATGTTCTGCTTGAACATGTTCCAGTAGCCGGTGACCACTGCGGTAAAAAAATCGGGGTCGTCGTCGGTGGGGGCATCTCCCGCTTGCGGGGGAGAGTCCGGCAGGTGCAGGCTGAGCCCGGACGGCGTGAGGACTTCGTGCAGAAACGATTCCGCAAGCGCGGCGAGCAGATCTTCTTTGTCGTCGAAATACCGGTAGAACACGGCGGCGGATTTGCCGGCAGCGGAGGTGATGTCGGCCAGCGTGGTGCCGTGAAAGCCCCGCTCCGCGAACAGTTTGCGGGCCGCCTGCTCGATGGCCGCCCGGGTTTGGCGGCCTTTCGCGGTCAGGACGTCAGTGGGCATCGGGGGATTTCCGGTCACCCGCACGCAGGAGGGCACCCGGCAAGTCATGGCCGACAACCGATTTCGCGACGCCGGCAGCATCTATCGCGGCCTGCAGGTCGATGTCGACCTCGATGTCGCTGTCGCGCAGCAGGTACACCAGGTCCTCGGTGGCGATGTTGCCGGTGGCGCCCGGGGCGAAGGGACATCCGCCGAGTCCGCCGACCGAGGCATCCAGTCGGGTGACCCCAGCCTCGACCGCGGCGTACGCGCTGGCCAGCCCGGCGCCGCGGGTGTTGTGGAAGTGCCCGGCCAACGGCAGCTCACCGATCACCGGACGCAGCTGTGCGATCAGCGATCGCACCCGCCCCGGCGTCGTGGTGCCGATGGTGTCGGCGATGCAGAACCGGTCAGCGCCGAGGTCACGCGCGGCCGCGGCGATGTCGAGTACGCGCTGCGGCGGGGTGGGTCCGTCGAACGGGCAGTCCCACGCGACCGCGACGATGACCTCGACGCTGACATCGCTGTCGTGCGCGATGGCCACGATCTCGCTGATCTGTTCTTCTGCCAGGGCGCTGCTGCGCCCGACGTTGGCCTGACTGAACGCGTCGCTGGCCGCGACCACGTATTCAATCGAACGCATGCCCGCGGCGACAGCCCGCTTGGCGCCGCCCGGGCTGGCGACCAACGCGGAGAAGTCGATGTCGGGGTAGTGACACAGTTCGGCGGCCAGCTCAGCGGCATCGGCCATCGACGGCACCTTGGACGGGGATACGAACGCGGTGGCCTCGACCTCGCGCACCCCGGTGGCGGCCACGGCCGCGAGCAGTTCGAGCTTGGCCGACAACGGGATTGGCTTCTCGATCTGCAACCCGTCGCGCAGGGCCACCTCGCGGATGTCGACGTGCGTCATACGACGCCCTCCGCGTGCAACAGCGTCAGCTCCTCGGCGCTCTTGCCGAGCAGGTCGAGGTAGACGTCGTCGTTGTGCTGGCCCGGACGCGCCGAGCCGGCGTTGCGGACGCGGCCCGGAGATTCCGACAGCACCGGTGCGATGCCCGGTCCGAGCACCGGCCGGCCGAGCCGTTCGTCGTGGTGCTCGACCAGCATGCCGCGCGCTCGCAGTTGCGGATCGTTCACCACGTCGGCGACCGTGTTGATCGGGCCCGTGATGACCCCTGCGGCGCTGAGGGTTTCGACGATGTCGCCGAGTTCGCGTTCGGCGGCCCACGCGCCGATGATGGTGTCGAGTTCGTCCTGATTGCGGCCGCGGGCGCCGTGGTTGGCGAACCGGTCGTCGGTGACCAGTTCGGCGCGTCCTATCGCCTGGCAGAGTCGGGCGAATACGGTGTCCTGGTTGGCCGCGATCACCACCCACGAGCCGTCGGCACTCTGGTAGATGTTCGACGGCGCAATGCCTTCCAAGCGGGTGCCGGAGGGGCCGCGCACCACGCCGCCGACGTCGTAGTCCGGAATCGTGGATTCCTGTACCGCCAAGCATGATTCGGTGAGCGCGACATCCACGACCTGGCCGCGCCCGGTCACGCTGCGTCGAAACAACGCGGCCAGCGCCCCCTGGGCGCCGAACATCCCGGCCAGGCTGTCGCCCAGCGACAGGGCCAGCCGCGGCGGCGGCCCACCCGGGAACCCGTTGAGGTGCCGCAGACCGCTGGATGCCTCCGCCACCGAGGCGTACCCGGGCTTGTGGGCATCGGGCCCGGTCTGTCCGTAACCCGATACCCGGACCAGGATGATCCGCGAATTGCGTTCGCTGAGAACGTCGTAACCCAGGCCCCATTTTTCCAACGTGCCCGGCCGGAAATTCTCCACCACGATGTCGGACTTCTCCACCAGATCGAGGAACAACTCGCGGCCGCGCGGCTGACGCAGATCCAGCGTGATGGCCCGCTTGTTGCGGGCGTGGATGGTCCAGAACACGTGGTGCCCCTCGACCTCGGCCTGGCCCCAGCTGCGCAGCGGGTCCGGGGCGCCCGGTGGCTCCACCTTGATGACGTCGGCACCCATATCGCCGAGAAGCCGCCCGGCGAAGGGCCCGGCGATCAGGGTGCCCAACTCAAGCACCCGGATGCCGTCCAGAGCGCCGGCGGGTTCAGTCACGCGGTCCCCGTGAAGTCATGGCGTTCCAGCCAATCGGTGACCACGGTGACGGCCTCACGCAACTTGTCGCGCTGATCGGGACCGGCGTAGTAGTGCGTAGCGCCGTGGATTTCGTGTATCTCCTTGTCCGGATGACCGATTGCTTCGAACAGTCGGCGAGTGTGCTCGGGTGTGCAGGCATCGTCGGCCAGGTTGCCGATGACCAGCGCCGGCACCGCGATGTCGCGTCCGCATTCCACTCCGTCGCCGTGTGCGTCGTCGTAGCTCCACTGCGATAACCAACTGCGCAACGTGGAGAACCGCGCCAGGCCGACCGGGCTCATGTTCACCACTTGAGGATCGCCCAGATAACAGGTTCCCGGAACCCGTTCGTTGGGATCGACGGCCGGGTCAAGCCAGCGCGGGTCGGCCATGGTGCCGTGCACGATGAAGCCGAACTCGGCTACATCGCTGCCAGGTCGCTCGCTTGATCTCAATTCGGCGAGTTTGTCCTTGACCCAGGCGGTGATTCGGCGATTGCGGTCGATCTGGGCTTGCCGGTACCGAGCCAGGAACTCGTCGCTGTAGGGCGGCTGGTTGGGGTTGTCGGGGTTGTAGAGGTCCAGTTCCGGGTCGCGTTTCGTGGGATCGGATTCGTCGAGAATCGAGCCGTCCAGCCATTCGGTCAGCGTGCCGTGCCGGCTGATGTGCGCGGCCAGCAGCATGATCCCGTTGGCCGCGGGCAGGTCGAGTGTGGTGAGGTCGGGTCCGTCGCCCGACGGGCTCGAGGTGACGGTCGCGTGCTGTGCCTGCTGTTGGTAGAACACCGACAGCGAACCTCCGCCGCTCCAACCGGCGAGCACCACTTTGCGGTAGCCGAGACGCTCCTTGGCGTCTTTGATGGCGGCGCCGAGATCCTCGATCACCTTCTCCATCAGCAGCGCCGAGTCGGTGCCGCGGAATCGGCTGTTGCAGTAGATGACGTGATGACCGGCCCGGGCCAGCGCGTTGATCATCGGCAGGTAGGCGCCCCCGCCGATCGGGTGCATGAATACCAGCACGGTGTCCGACGGCCTGTCTTTCGGCTTGAGCAGATAGCTCTCCAATACGGTGATCTCGGCCAGACCGCCGTAGACGTCGCGGACCCCGGAATTGTTCTGGAAGGCAACCAGATAGGGGATTCGCTCGTAGTCGTGCTTGACAGGGGCGCTGGTCGTCATCCGTGCTGTCCTAAGTCGTGCGCCAGCACTTCGGCTGACGGGGTGAGCCGACGGCGGGTGTCGACAGCAATGACCTGCCAGTCGACGCGGGAATGCTCGTCGAACTTGCGGCGGGCCCGTTCGCGCGCCTTCTCCGGCGCGCCGTGGTGAACGCCTTGCGGCGCATGGGAAATGAGGCCGGATGGCATCGGGATGCCGTAGAGCGAGCCGCCGTGGAAGAAGGCGATCTCGTCGTAGTCGACGTTGCGGTGATACCAGGGTGTCCGCTCGGTGCCCGGCACACCCTCGGCGGGTTTGGGCAAGAAATTCATCACGTAGACCCCAGCGGCTTGCATGAACAGGTGCACGGTCGGGGGGAGGTGGACGCTGTCGGAGGTCACCACATTGTAGTCGGCGATGTTGAAGGTGAACGCGAAGTTGTCACCCCGCCAACCCTCGACGTCGATCGGATTGTGTTGGTAGTACAGCGTTGTCGGGCCGCCCTCGTGGATCAACCGGACCCGGTACTCTTCGCGGCCGTCCTCATCCTCGATCGGCTCAGGATCGGGAATGACGGCCTGCGAGGGGTCGAACGGGAAGTGACGACCCAGCGCGCCCGGTGGCGGAATCCGAAACTCGTCGCTGGCCTCGATCATCAGCAACGTCGTCGCCCCGTATGACGAGTAGTCGGGCACCTGACGCCAGGTGCAGGCCTTGGGCAGGTACACCCAGTCGCCCGCGCGGTAGCGCAGCGGCCCGAACTCGGTCTCCAGCAGACCGGCCCCTTGATGCACGAAGCAGAGCAGATCGCCGTCGACGTGTCGCGCGAAATACGGCATCGGCTGCTCACGGCGGGACAACGAGATTCGGCAGTCAGGGTTGGCGAACATCAGCAGGGGACCACCGTCGGCGTCGGTTGCGTCGCTGGGTTTGAGTTCGCTGGACAGCACGTCGATGGGGCGCAGCGGACCTTCCGACCGGTACGCGGTGGGGTCGTGGCGGCGGTACAGGTTCGCGGTGCGGCCGACGAAACCACCGCGGCCCAGTTCGTCGTCCTTCAGTCCGTCGAGATCGGCGTGTAGGCGGTGCGGCGTCGTGCCTTTGCGCAGGTGGATGAAGGATTCCATGACGTCTCCAAGGTCGCGGCAGCATCGCTGGCGGCAAAACTGAAAGTGACATTACTTTCTCTTATCAAGACCCACAAGGCCTGTCGAGATGAATTCTGCGGCCCAGTGCGGTCTGTATCGGCATGACCAACGACACCATCATCACCACGATCACGATTCCCGCTCCGGCCGAGGCCGTGTTCGGGATATTGGCCGACCCCACCACCCACGAGGCCATCGACGGGACCGGTTGGGTTCGGGAATCCCTCGACGGCGAGTCTTTGACGCATACCGGCCAGATCTTCCGGATCGCGATGTACCACGACAACCACCCCGCCAAGAACTACGAGATGGCCAACAACGTGGTGGTGTTCGACCGCCCCCACACCATCGCCTGGCAGCCCGGCCAGGACGCCGCGGGGGACGGGAACCTGTCATTCGGCGGCTGGATCTGGCGCTACGACATCCGTGAAGCGGGGCCGTCCGAAGCTGAGGTCACGCTCACCTACGACTGGTCGGCAGTGCCGGCCGAACTCCGCGAGCACATCGGATTCCCGCCGTTCGACGCCGCGCACCTGGACAATTCGCTCAAGCACCTGTCCGACCTGGCCGTCGGGCGGATAGCTTCTGTCGACGCTTAATCGTCTGCGACAGCCAACGGGGCGTTTCGTCGCCGACGTTTACGTGTCGAACCCCGAATCGAGTGTCAATCCCGAACGCGTAGCACGACTTTGCCTTTCGCGGTGCGATTCTCCATCGAGGCGATCGCGGCGGCGGCCTCGTCCAGCGGATAGACGATCGGCTCGGGCGGCGGCAGCTTGCCGGAGGCGAGCAGCTTCTCGAGGTCGGCCCACTGCTCGGCCAGCGCGCCCGGGTGCTTTCCTGCCCAGGCGCCCCAGCCGACGCCGACGACGTCAACGTTGTTCAGCAGCAGCCGGTTTACCTTGACCGTCGGGATCTCGCCGCCGGTGAAACCGATGACCAGCAGGCGCCCGCCCGGAGCCAGCGAGCGCAGCGAGTCGGTGAATCGGTCGCCCCCGACCGGGTCGACCACCACGTCGACCCCGCGGCTGTCGGTCAGTTCCTTGACGGCGTCCTTGAACCCGTCGGCCAGCACGACGTCGGTCGCGCCGGCAGCGCGCGCGATGTCGGCCTTGTCTTCGGTACTGACCACCGCGACCACCCGCGACGCGCCGAGCACCGGCGCCAGCCGCAGCGCCGAGGTACCGATCCCGCCGGCGGCGCCGTGCACCAGCACCGTCTCGCCCTCGTGTAGGCGGCCCCGGGTGGTCAGCGCGAAGTAAACGGTCAGATCGTTGAACAGCAGGCCCGCGCCCGCGGTGAAGCTCACGTTATCCGGCAACTTGAACACCCGGTCGGGCGCCAGCACCGCGACCTCGGCCATGCCTCCGGTCAGCATGGTCAGGCCGACCACCCGGTCACCGGCCTTCACGTGGGCATCCGCGGGAGCCGACCGCACCACCCCGGCGATCTCGGCGCCCAGCACGAACGGCGGGTCCGGGCGGTACTGGTACAGGCCGCGGGTCAGCAACGCGTCGGGGAAGGCCGCGCCGGCCGCATGCACATCGATGATCACGCCGTCGCCGGTGGGCTCGTCGATCTCGCCGACCTCGACACCGTCCGGACCGTCGAGCCGAGTCAATTGTGCTGCGCGCATGCCACCTCCGTTGTCGGGCTGAACGTCATCAGCGTTTGACGTTAGCCCCGGCCGGTCGGGTCAGTGCCGCCCGGTCTCGATCGGCGGGAAAAGATGCGGACGACGTTGACGCTGCCGTACGCCCAAACGCTACTGCGCGCTCGTCATTCGGCTGACACCGCGCAACATCGAGCGGCTGACGACGTGGCGGACACGCTGCGCCGGTGACTGCGGAATCGGTTGCGGCGCAGCGCCGAGCCGGGGGAACAGCGCCAGCGCATTGGTACGCTCGATGGCGGCGCGGGTGGCCGCATCGATGCCCGGATAGGTCTGCAGCCCGGCGGCGAACAGCTGTCCGGCAGCGGTCGGCGCAAACGGCCAATCGGACCCGAACGTGAGGTGACCCGGTTTCGCGAAGGCCAGCAGCGTCGGCAGGGTGGCCGGACTGGACGACAGCGCGGTATCGAAGTAAAAGCCGGTGAAGTCTTCGAGGACATCGGCCGGGCTGCGGCCGGTGTCGGCGGTGACAGCGACCGCCATCCGGTGACTCGCATACGGGACGAATCCACCGGCGTGGCTGAGGATGAACCGGATGTTGGGATAGCGGGCCGGAATCCCGTTGCGCACCAGCAAATATGCGGCCCGGGTGGTGTCGAGCAGAAAGTCGGCTGCGAACGGCGGCATACCGGGAACCGACGGTCCCGGCAGTTCGGCTGGGTGGATGAAGACCACCGCCGAGCGGTGGTTGAGGACGGCGAACAGCGGCTCGTGGCCCTCTTCACCCAGATAGGTCCCGGCGTTGTTTGCCAGCAGCACAACCCCATCGGCGTGCAGCTCGTCGAGTGCGCGCACGATCTCGGTCACCGACTCGTCGAGGTGGGGTAGTGGACCGTGGCGAAAACCCCGTACCGGTCGGGATGTCCTGCGGACACATCGGCGGTGTAGTCGTTGAGGTCGTGTGCCAGCGCGGTGGCGTCAGCCTTATTCGACAGAAATGTTGTGCCCGGCGTCGACACCGACAGGATGGCGGTGCCGACGCCGAGGTCGGCCATTGCCTGCAGCGAAGTCTCAGGGCTCCAGTCAGGCAGCGCGCGTCCGCCGGCTTCGAGAAGTCCGGCGTGCTGCAGCACTTTTCGGTAGTCGGGCGGGATGACGTGGTGATGGGTGTCGATGCGCAGCACGGTCGCCTCCTGTTAGTGGTCCGGAATTGCGGCACAAGCCAGAGCGGGCACGGTGTCTTCCCGGCGCAGCAAGGACTGCGCGGCGGTCTTGAACTGGGCGAGCTTCTCGACGATGGTCTGTCCATCTCGGGTGTGGCCCCAGAGGCTGATGCCCTGGTATGTCGTTGGTTGCCAACTCTTCTCGTCGACGATGATCGGGTTCCAGCCGACTTCCCATTCGAAACCCGAGGGAGTCATGGCGTAGTAGGACAGCTCGCGGTCGTTGGTGTGCTGTCCGACCGCCAGCGCCATCTGAAAACCGAGTTCATTGACTCGCTGGTAGGACGCGGTCATGTCGTCGAGGTCGGCGACCTGGATGTTGACGTGTTGGACGCGGGTGCGGATCGGGTTGATCGGAAGACGGTTGACCGCGGCGATCGCGATGGAGTGGTGCCGCTGGTTGACCCGCAGGAAGCGGATCTTGAACTTGAGGCCACCGATGGTTTCGTCGATGTAATCGGTGAGCCGGGCGTCGAAGACACTGCTGTAGTAGCCACGCACCTGATGCGGCTTGGTGGAGGTGACGGCGACGTGGCCGATGCCGGCTTCACCGGTGACAAAACCCCCGCGGACCGCCATGGTCAGCGGTGTCTCGTCGCGGACTGGGCAGGTGAAGATCTCCTGTGTCAGGCCATTCGGGCCCGGAAACCGCACCAGACGCTCGACGCCGCGCAGCATGGACTCTTCGGCGGTGCCGTGGGTGACAGGTACACCGTGCCGGGATAGCCGAGTCATGATTTCTTCGAACGTGCGGTGGTCGTCGACCTGCCAGCCGAGCGCGGTCACGTCTTCGGCGGATCCGCGCTGGACGAGGAAACGGCATTCGTGGTCGTCAAGCCGGAATCGCAGCACGTCCGGCGAAACATCGTCGAGGTGCATGCCGATGGCGTCGCGGCCGAAACGCCGCCAGTCGGCGATCTTCTCGCTGTCGACGACGACGTAGCCGAGGTGGACACTGCCGAAGATATTCATCGATCAAAAACCGATGGTGTGCTGAGGAAGTCGATCGCGATCCGGTTGAAGAACTCGGCGCGTTCCCACTGCATCCAGTGGCCGGTGCGCGATGTCATCACCAGCTCGGCGTTGGACATCACGTTGGCCAGCATCGGCCCACCGGCGGGCCGGTTGACCTTGTCGCCGCGGCCCCACAACACCAGGGTCGGTGTCGGGAGTTGCTTGAGACGTTTGTCGCGGGTGAGGTCCATCCGCCACAGCGTGCGCAGCGCACTGCGGCCGGAAGGTCGCTGCAGTGGCGGGTCGGCTACCACCGCGGGATCAATCGACGCGGTATAGCGGGTGTCGATCAAGCTGTCCGGCACCGAGGTGCCATCGTAGACAAGGTAATTGCGGATGAACGCCTCCAGTTTGTCGCGGCTCGGGCCGCCGCCGCGGTAGTAGGACAGCAGGCTCTTGAGTCCGGCGGTGGGGGTGCCGCGGGTGGTACCGATCCCACCGGGGCCCATCAGCACCAGCTTGTCGACACGCCGGGGCGTGTCCAGCGCCAGCCGCAGTGCCGCCGCGCCGCCGTAGGAATTTCCCATCAGATGCGTTCTGGTGAGCTCGAGTTCGTCAAGCAGGCCGCGAATCATGTCAGCGAGGTAGCCGAACGGGTCGGACTGGTCGACGCCTTTGCCCGAGCGGCCGTAGCCGGGCATGTCGGGCACGATCACCCGAAAATGCTTCGCCAACGCGTCGATGTTGCGGGAGTAGTTGGACACGCCCGAGGCGCCGGGCCCACCGCCGTGCAGCATCACGAGGGATGGTCCGTCACCCGCCTCCGCGAAGAAGATCGGTTTACCGGCGACGGTGACGGTGCGTTCGGTCAACGTGGTTGTGCTCATGCGTTGGCCTCCGTTCGTGAGGCACTGGAAAACACGTAACCCGCTGGCGGCGGCGGTAGAGTCTGGTCGGATCCGGCTGCGACATAGATGAATCCGTCTGGCCGCACGACGGTGGCTACAGCTTTCTTCCGTAGCAGCCAGCGTACGAGTGTGGGTTCGACGACTTGGACCGCCGGGACGCCTAATGCGGTCCAGCGGTGCGCGCCATTCGGCTGCGGACCGACGTGCAGGAGGGCCCACTGCCCGCCCAGGACGTCGTCGAAGCGAACCCTCGTACCGTCAGCACTGTTCACCCACGGTTGCGGTATCTGCCAGCCCACCGCGCGGTGGCGTGCGGCGGCGAAGAAGCCCTCCCGATAGCGGGCGTCGGGAATCCAGGTGAATTTGTCCAGCCGGTTGTTCACCGCAGGAATTCGTAAGATGTTGCGCAACAGATGGTTTCTGGCCACAGCAATCGCACGGTTGCGTTCGGTGATGATCCGCCCGGTGCGACACGCTCGCCGCGTCACCTCGGTGACATGTGGTTTGCGTTCGGCTTGGTAGGAGTCGAGCAGCGATTCCGGAGACTGTCCCTTGACGACGGCGGCCAGCTTCCAGCACAGGTTGGCGGCATCGCGGACACCCGCCGACATGCCTTGGCCGATCCATGGCGGCATCGCGTGGGCAGCGTCACCGACGAGAAATATCCGGCCGACCCGCCACCGGTCGGCAACGCGGACGTGGTGGCTGTAGATCACCGCCCGCAAGATCTCGACATTGGCGTCGGTGATGCCCTGATCGTTCAGGACCTTCCAGATCGCCTCATGGCAGAGCAACTCCGTCTCGAGTTCGCCTGTCCGCGCTGGGTATTCCCACCGGTGATGGCCCAGGGGAGTCGGACAGTCGACGGTCGGCCGGTCCGGGTTGCAGTGAAACCGCAACCGGTCATGACCGTCCCACTCTGTGAGCACCTTGGTGTCGATGACGACCCAGCGCTCGCTGTAGGTTCGCCCGGTATAGCCGACTCCGAGCAGGCCCCGAGTCGGCGACGAGCCACCGTCGGCGGCGATGACGTAACTCGCATGCACCCGCTTCAACGTGTCGGTCCGCAGATCGGCAAGCATCAGCTCGACGCGGTCGTCTCCGGGATGCACGCGCAGGCATTCGTGTTCCAGCAGCACGTCGACCTTGGCGAATCGCTCGACTCCCTCGCGCAGAACCTGGTCGACCGCAGGCTGATACAAGAACTGCTGCGGCGGATGCCCGGTCCCGCGCGGGTGGACCTTCAAGTCGATGAACGGCACGCCGTGGTGGTCGACGAAGGTCAGCGGCCGGTCGGGCAGCATGTCGCACTGCAGCCGTTCGTCCAGCCCGATGGACTGCCAGATCCGCATGACCTCTTCGTCAGTGGAGATCGCTCTGGCGCGATTATAGATATCCGGATCGCGCTCGATGACAAGCACTTTCAGGCCCAGTTGACCCAGGATGTTCGCGGCGGTCCCGCCCGTCGGACCGTAGCCGATGACGGCCACGTCGTAGATGTCTGGATTGGTCACGATGACCTCTCGTCGTCGACGGGTTGTTCTGTAGTGATTGTTACGGTAATGTAGCGATCACTACAGAGTCAAGGGGGCGAAGTGCCGAAGAAGGTGCAGCCGGAACGGCGCAAACGCGCCGACGGTGAGCTGTCGCGGGAGCGCATCCTCGACGCCGCCACCGAGATCGCCGCCGAGCGTGGCTACGAGGGCGCCAGCATCGCTCTGGTCAGCGCCAAATGCGGGTTGCCGGCCAGTTCCATCTACTGGCACTTCACGAACAAGGACGACCTGATCGCGGCGGTCATCGAGCGCAGCTTCGCCGACTGGCTCGCGGCGTGGCAGGTGCCCGTTGAGGGCTCACCGCAAGATCGCCTGGTGGGCTTGGCCATGCAGATCGCGAAGGCTCTCCTGGGTTCATCCGACTTCATTCGGCTCGGCCTGATGCTGTCGTTGGAACGCCGCCCGGTTGAGCCGCGGGCGCGCGCGATGTTCCTCCAGTTGCGAGCACAGACCTTCGGCCAGTTGGTCGACACCATCCGGGGATTCACACCGGATCTCGCCGATGCTCAGGTTCATCAACTGGTCACGTACGCCATCGCCGGCGCCGACGGATTGTTCATCGCCAAAGAGATCGGCGGCGACGCAGTGGATCTGATCGCGCTTTTCGAATTGCACGCCTGGGCCTTGTACGACACCGCGCTGCGGCTGATCACGGAAGGCCGGTAAGGGAAAACATGACGACCCACGCCGATCTGCACAGCGAGCACGGTGCCCGACGCGGTGAGCACCCCGGTCGATCGCTGAATCCGGTGATCAAGGTCCACGATCTTGCCTGGCTGGAATTCCAGAAGCCGGATCTGGTTCGGGCCGAGGCATTTGCGAACGCGTTCGGCTTCACCACGGTGTTACGTAGCGGCGACGAGCTGCATGTGCGTGGCAGCGACGCGGGCGCGCCGTGTGTGCTCATCCGCCGCGGCGCGACATCGCGCTTCGTCGGCACCGCGTTTCGGGCCGGCGACGAGGCCGATGTACGGCGCCTGGCCATCGCCAACGGCACGCAGCCACGCGTGTTGCCCGATGCAATCGGGGGTGTGGCGGTGGATCTGACCGATCCCAGCGGAATGCCGGTTCGTGTCGTTGCGGGCACGCGTCAGCTCGAAGCGTTACCGGCTCAGTCGGTGCAGACCTTCAACTTCGGGGCCGAACTGCGGCGCGCCAACGCGATGCAACGGCCACTCCGACAGCCCGCCCAGGTGCAGCGGCTCGGACATGTCGTCTTGCAAAGGACGAAGTATCGCGAATCGCTGGACTGGTACTTGGATCAGCTCGGCATGATCGTCAGCGACTTCGCGTTCTTCCCTGGGCAGCGCGACCGCGGGCCGACGGGAAGTTTCATCCGCTGCGACCGCGGTCACACTCCCGCCGACCATCACACCCTCGCTTTAACGTTGGGGCCCACGAACCGCTACATGCATTCGGCCTACCAGGTGTGCGACCTCGACGCCCTGGCCGCAGGCGGTGAGTACCTGAAAGACTATGGCTACCAACGCTCCTGGGGCATCGGACGACATATTCAGGGCAGCCAGATCTTCGATTACTGGCGCGATCCCGACGGTTTCATGGTCGAGCACTTCAGCGATGGCGACATGTTCGACTGCACGCTGGAACCTGGTTGGGCGCCGTTTACCGCGTCCGGACTGGCGCAGTGGGGACCGCCGGTCACCAAAGACTTCCTCGGTACCAATCCGCGATCCCTGCCCCACGAAGCGCGATCGATGCTCAGTGCGCTTCGGGCCGATAACGAATTCGATCTGCGCCGCCTGATCGGCCTGATGAAAGTAGCCGTGTCATGACTATCTCGATCTTGCGCACCACCGACGCCTGGTGGGTCACGACGGAAGCCGGGGCCGTCAAGGTCGACACCGACGCCACCACGACGGCGGGACTGCTGGCCGACCGCGCCGCCATCGACGCGGCCGTATCCGGTTCCGCCGCGGTGTCCGTCGACGGCCTCGCGCTACTCTCGCCGCTCACCGCGCCGTGCCGGGTGGTGGCGCAGATGACCAACTTCACCTCGCACGTCAAAGACGCCGGCCTGGACCCCAACTCGATTCCACTCACGTTCTTCCGCAAGGCATCCGGGTCCATCGCCGGGCCATCCGAAGACATCGTCAAGCCATCGCACGTTCGGTTCCTGGACTACGAGGTCGAGATCGGGGTGGTGATCGGTCGCGAGATCCCGGTCGGCACCGAGATCTCCGAGGCGAACCTTGCCGAATACGTCGCGGGCCTGCTGGTGACCAACGACGTGTCGGCCCGCGATGTACAGCTCCCGAAAACCCAGTTCTACGAGTCGAAGTCGTATCCGACGTTCACGCCGGCCGGCCCGGCGCTGGTGCTGGTGGACGCCGGTGAACTCAAACGCTTCAGTGACTTACGCCTCCAGCTGAAGGTCAACGGCGAACTCCGCCAGAACGCGATTGTCAACGGCGACATGATCTATCCGCCCGTGCAGGCGCTTCAGGGGCTAACCCGGTTCCAGCGCCTGGACCCCGGTGACGTCATCTTGACCGGCACCCCGGTGGGCACCGCTCTGAGCGCGCCGCCGAAGCCGATCGAGATCATCGGTTCGCTGCTGCCGCCGGCGGTCAAGTGGAAGGCGTTCTTCAACCGCCAGGCCAAGAACCCGAAGTACCTGCAGGACGGCGACATTGTGGAGGCTTCGGTCGCCACCGACGACGGAGCGATCGACTTGGGCTTGCAACGCAACGCCGTGAGATACGCATGACACGCCGAACGCCCACCGGAGTGCCGGTCTACCGGTCGAACATCTACTCGACCGAGGCCATTGTCGACCCGTATCCGCACTATGCCCGGCTTCGTGAGTTGGGTTCGGTGGTATGGCTTTCGAAGCAGCGGGTGTACGCGTTGCCGCGATTCGGCGAGTGCAAGGCCGTGTTGCGCGACGACCGTGCGTTTCTCTCCGGCGACGGCGTCGCGCTGAACGCGATCAGCAACCGGTTGTCCCGCGGCACCACATTGAACAGCGACGGCGACGAGCACAGTCGGCGTCGCAAACTGGTGGCCCACCGCATGCTGCCGCGCGCGTTGGGCGCACTCAGCGACAGTGTGACCGAGCAGGCGGCGCAGGTTGTCGACGCTGCCTTGGCAAAGGGCCAGATCGACGGTGTCACAGACCTGGCGTCGGCCTTACCGTTGGCGGTGGTGCCGGACTTGGTGGGGTGGCCACGTGATCAGCGGGACGACCTTCTCACCTGGGCGGGAGCGACATTCGACATTCTCGGACCGCTCAACCGGCAGTGGATGAAATCATCGTCGTCAAGTGTGCAGATGCTGCGGTTCGCGCGCCGCGTCGTGCGCCAACGCAGCGTGATCGTCGGCAGCCTAGGACACGACGTGCTGACCGCGGCCGACGACGGGAAGCTACCGCATCGCGAGTGCCCGCCCCTGATGGTTGATTACGTGGCGCCGTCACTGGATACCACCATCAGCGCGATCTCCAGTGCCCTGCAACTGTTTGCGGTTTTTCCAGAGCAGTGGGAGATCGTGAAAGACGATCGGGATCTCATCCCCAACGCCGTCAACGAGGTCATCCGCTACGAGTCGCCGGTGCGCGCGTTCTCTCGTAAAGCTCTATCGGACTCTGCGTTTGGTGATGTCACGATTCCGGCTGGGTCACGTGTCCTGGTGATCTACGCCTCGGCCAACCGGGACGAACGGGAATGGGACCAACCCGACGTCTTCGATGTCCGCCGCGACGCCACCCGGCAACTTGGTTTCGGCCACGGCGCTCACGCCTGCGCGGGGCAGGGGTTGGCCCGGATGGAAACCGAGGCGATGCTTCGCGCGCTGGCGGAACGTGTGGACCGGATCGAGCTGAGCTCACCGCCAACGTGGGCCATCAACAACATCATTCGGCGCCACGAACGCCTGCCGCTCAAGCTCATTGCCGCCTGAGCGGGCCGGCGCTACTTCAGTTCGGACGACGACAGGCCGAGCAGTCGGCGGGCAACCACCAACTGCTGGATCTGCTGGGTGCCCTCGAAGATGTCCATGATCTTCGAGTCGCGGGCCCACTTCTCGAGCAGCGTGTCCTCCGAATAGCCGATGGTTCCGGCCAATTCGACGGCCTTGAGGGTGATGTCGCTACCCACCCGGCCGGCCTTGGCCTTGGACATCGACGCTTCTTTGGAGTTGGGAATGTTGTTGTCGGCCTGCCAGGCGGCGCGCAGGGTCAGCTGGTAGCTGGACTCCCACTCGGCCTCCATCCGGAGGAACTCGGCCGCGGCGGCGCTCTGCACCTGTGCCGGCTTGTCGTAGGAGATCTCCACGCCGGCGTTGGTCAGGATCTTGCGCAGCTCTTCCAGCGTGGCCCGGGCAATCCCGACGGCCATGGCGGCGACCACCGGACGGGTGTTGTCAAAAGTCTCCATGACCCCCGAAAAGCCTTTGCCCGGCTCGATCTCGGGGTTACCGAGCAAATTTTGCTTGGGAATGCGCGCGTTCTCGAACCTGATGGCCGCGGTGTCCGAGCCCTTGATGCCGAGCTTGTTCTCCAGCCGCTCGACGGTAACTCCGGGGTGTTCGCGCGGCACGATGAAGGACTTGATCGCGGCGCGACCCTTGGTCTTGTCCAGCGTCGCCCAGACCACGATGTGGGTGGCTCGCGAACCCGCGGTGACGTAGATCTTCTCGCCGTTGATCACGTATTTGTCGCCGTCCAACTTGGCGGTAGTAGACACAGCCGCCGAGTCGGAGCCGAATCCCGGTTCGGTGATCGCCATCGCGGCCCAGACCCGGCCCAGTCGCTCCAACTGCTCGTCGGTGGCCACCGCGGACACGGCCGCGTTGCCGAGGCCCTGAAAGGGGATCGACAGCAGCATGGCCGCGTCGCCCCAGCTGGCCTCCAGCGCCTGCAACGCCGCTGCCATGTTGGCGGCGTTACGATTCTCGCCGTTGTTCTCGCTGCTGCGAAGACCGTTGGCGCCGGCCATATCCAGCGTGCTGGATTCCGAAGCGCCGGCGAACAGTTCCGCGAGCGTGTCGAGTTCGACGGGGTAGGCGTGCTCTTTGAGGTCGTACTTACGGGCGATCGGCCGCATCATCTCGGCAGCCCCCTGGTGGGCCTTCTCGATCACCGCGCGCATCTTGCCGGGTAGTTCCAAATTGATTGCCATGATTGGTCTTTCGTTGTCTATGGGGAGGTCCGACTTAGATGACTACGACGCCTCCGGCGATCAGATGACTACGACGCCTTCGGCGATCAGATGACCACGACGCCTTCGGCAATGCCGATCGCTCGCAGGTCGCGGTACCAACGCTCGACGGGGTGCTCCTTGGTGAAGCCGTGGCCGCCGAGCAACTGCACACCGTCCAAGCCAATCTGCATGCCCTTGTCGGTGCCGATTTTCTTGGCCAGCGCGGCTTCGCGGATGAACGACAGGCCCTGCTCGGCCCGGGCCGCTCCGCGCCAGGTGATCAGTCGTAGCCCATCGAGTTCGATGGCGATGTTGGCGCACATGAAGGCGACCGACTGGCGGTGAGCGATGGGCTCGCCGAACGCTTCTCGCTCCTTCACGTACGGGATGACGTAGTCGAGCACCGCGTGCGACGTGCCGACCGCCAACGCGGCCCAGCCCAGCCGCGACAGCGCAATGGCCTCGGAATAATTCTGGGCGGAGTCGGCGGCAGATGCATCCTCTTCGCCCAGGCGCGCGCTGAGCGGCACCGCGACGTTGTCGAGTTCGACACGGCCGAGCGCGGCCGCGCGGATGCCCATGCTCGGATCAGCCTTGACGGTCAGGCCCTCACTCGCCGACTCGACGATGAACAGTGCCGGCTTGCCGTTGAGTTGCGCTGCGACGATGAACAATTCGGCATCGGCGGCCGCTGGGACCAACGACTTGACCCCGTTGAGTCGGTAGCCGCCCGGGGTGCGGACCGCGGTAGTCTTCAGCGCGGTCGGGTCGAACAGCGGTTGCGGCTCAGCGATGGCCACGCAGGCCTGCGGCACGTTCTCGCCGGCGAACTCCTTGAGATAGGTCGCCTGCTGACCAGCGCTGCCCCAGTGGGTGAGCGCGGCGGCGACGCCGGCCGGCGCCAGGATCGGCAGCGCCAGGCCCATGTCGCCGTAGCCCAGCGCCTCGGCGACCAGGACGTTGGTGACGCTGGAGCGCTCGGCGGCGATGCCGTCGAAGTCCTCGGGAATGTTGATCGCGGAGATGCCCAGTTCGGTGGCCTTCTTCACCAGATCCGGCGGATAGGTCGTGGCCGCGTCGGCATCGTGCGCGGCCGGACGCAGAATCTCGGCGGCGAATTCCTCGACGGTTTCGACGATCATCTTCTGGTCGTCGTCGGGGGTGAGGTCGTAGTAGTCCTTGCCGCTGATCTTCAGGCGGGTGGCACCGCCGCGCAGGTTTTCAACCCTCTTGAACTGACGGCTGGCCGCCCCGGCAGCGGATAAGACCTGCTTGGTGCCGTAACGCAGCGTCCGGTTCAGCGGATCGCGCAGGCCGTATTTATCCAGGAACTCCTGGCCGACGATGGGCGTGATCAGGCCGATCGCGACGTCGATGCCCGTGCGCTTGTGCTTCTGCTCGCCGATCGCCGACGCGCGGCCCGGGCGCTTGGGACGCGATTTCGCGCCGTTGTGGGAGCCGTTCGTGGGGTTGACAGTATTTGTCATGGATGCAGCCTCGGTCGTTGGGGCAGTGCGATGACTGTATCTTACTCCGGAGTAAGATAGATGTTGTGTGTTATCTAGTTCACACGTATCGGGCTAGCTTGCGGACAGTTTTCGCAGGACCGAGCCATGCAGAAGTCCGTTGGTGGCCACGGCGTTCCCGCCGTGCGGGCCCGCGGTGCCGTCCAAACCGGTGAATGTCCCGCCCGCCTCGCGGACCAAGATGTCCAATGGGGCCAAGTCCCACACCGACACTTCCGGCTCGGCCGCGATGTCGACCGCTCCCTCGGCCACGAAGCAGTAGGACAGGAAGTCGCCGAACGCGCGCACCCGCCACACCTCGTCGGTGAGTTCCAGGAAACGATCGCGTTTGCCGAGCTGAGCCCACCCGGACAGGCTGGAGAACGACAGGCTAGCCGAATCGAGTTGCGTCACTGAGGAAACCGACAGCCGACGAGCCGGGGCGTCGCCGGCGGCGACGAAAGCACCCGCGCCGGCGGACGCCCACCAACGCCGGTGCAGCGCGGGCGCACTGATGACCCCGACCTGGGGGACACCGTCGACCAGCAGAGCGATCAGGCTGGCCCACACCGGCACGCCGCGCACGAAATTCTTGGTGCCGTCGATCGGGTCGATGATCCACTGCCGCCCGGCCAAAGTGGTTGCCCCGCCAAACTCCTCGCCGAGA
Organism: Mycobacterium sp.; assembly: GCF_965277065.1. Lineage (GTDB taxonomy): Bacteria > Actinomycetota > Actinomycetes > Mycobacteriales > Mycobacteriaceae > Mycobacterium. The sequence goes on along the minus strand of NZ_CBDIBT010000019.1, from coordinate 370,218 downwards.
ACGCTGTCGTCCGGGCGGGTACGGGCGAGTGTCTCCCGCAGGCCCTTTTCGACCGCATGATCGGCGTCGCTGACCGGCGTGAGATCCGGTTTGGTGTCGACGCGCAGGTCAACGGCCCCGAAACGGGCCAGGGTCACCGCGTCGGCCTGATCGGCCAGCGCCAACGCCACCGCAAGGTCGTCGTCACTCATGACATCAGTAAAGCCCTAGTCGACGACGATGACGGCGCGCCCCACCGGGTCGCTGGTCGACGACACGTCATTCGCCGTCCGTTCAGCGGGGTGACGCGCGATTTCCGGGGCGCGGCGGGAAAGATCGGCGAGGATTGCGACATACGCGAGATTTCCCGTCACGGTGACCGCACCGAACGCACGAGAGGGGACGCCGACGATGGCTGACGGAAAGCGCGGGCAGGCCGCCCTTTTCGACGCGCTGATCACTAAGGGCACCGCCTTCTCGGAGGCCGAGCGCCGTCAGTACGGCCTGCTCGGCCTGTTGCCGACCGCGGTCAAGACGATGGACGAGCAGGTCGCGCACTGCTGGCACGAGTTCTCGACGCGACGCGACGACCTCGACAAGCACATCTATCTGCGGGCACTGCAGGACCGCAACGAGACGTTGTTCTACCGGGTGCTGCACGACCACATCCCCGAGTCGTTGCCCATCGTCTACACCCCGACTGTCGGCGAGGCCTGCCAGCGCTTCAGTGAGATCTACCGCCGCCCCCGGGGACTGTTCGTGTCCTACCCCGATCGCGACCATCTGGAGGAGGTCCTGGAAAACCGGCCGCACCGCGATGTCGACGTGATCGTGGTGACTGACGGGCAGCGCATCCTCGGACTGGGCGATCAGGGCATCGGCGGAATGGGCATCCCGATCGGCAAGCTGTCCCTCTACACCCTGATCGGCGGGATCGATCCCGCGCGCACGCTGCCGATCGTGCTCGACGTGGGCACCGACAACGTCGAACTCTTGCAGGATCCGCAGTACCTGGGCTGGCGCCACCGCCGCATCGACGACGACGAGTACTACGCGTTCATCGACCGCTTCGTCGGCGCCGTGCGCCAACAGCTTCCCGAGGTGCTGTTGCAGTGGGAGGACTTCGCGACTGCGCACGCGCAGCCGATTCTCTCTCGCTACCGCGACACGTTGCTGACCTTCAACGACGACATCCAGGGCACCGCCGCCGTCACGGTCGGGGCGTTGCACGGCGCCGCCGAGGTGGCCGGCCGTCCGCTGTCGCAGCAGCAGGTCGTCATGCTGGGGGCGGGCTCGGCGGGCATCGGCGTGCTGAACATGATCCATCGCGAGATGATCAGCGAAGGTCTGTCCGAACAGGCTGCTCAGGAACGGATTTGGGTGGTCGATGTGGTCGGTCTGCTGACCGACGACCGCGACGACCTGTCGGATGCCCAACGTGACTTCGTCCAGCCCGCTGCGCGGGTAGCCGGCTGGGGACTGCGGGGGCCCGCCCAGCTCGCCGACGTCGTGCACAACGTCGACGTCGGAGTTCTGCTCGGACTATCCACTGCGACTGGTGCTTTCACCGAGTCGATCGTGCGCGAGATGGCGGGCAAGACCGAGCGGCCGATCATCTTCCCGCTCTCCAACCCGACCAGCCGAGCAGAGGCGCACCCCGCCGAGTTGGACCACTGGACCGACGGGCGAGGACTGATCGCCACCGGTTCTCCCTTCGCGCCGCTGCACCGCAACGGTGTCGAACACTCTGTAGCACAATGCAATAACGTCTACATCTTCCCGGCGATGGGGCTTGCGGTGACCGCGGCGCAGGCAACCCGGGTGACCGACGAGATGATGCAGGTGGCCGCGGCGACCCTGGGCGATGAGTCACCGGCCCTCACCGATCCCGACCAGCCGCTGCTGCCGTCGTGGGACGACGCCCCGGGTGTGGCTGTGCGTATCGCGCAGGCCGTCGCGGTGCAGGCCGTGGCCCAGGGCGTGGCGCCGAAGCGCAGCAGCCAGGAGCTCGCCGAGCGGATCGCGCAGGTGCACTGGCGCCCCGTGTATTTGCCCGTGCAAGCCTGATCCGAGCCTGCCGCATGGCGGCGGACCTACCATGGCGTCGTGTGGGAAATCCTGTCGGTGCTGTTGCTCCTCGCGATCGGTGCGAGCTTTCTGGCGCCGCGACTGTTTCGTCAGCGCCCTGACGCCGGCGCGTTGAGCGGCACACTGCTGATCACCGGCGTCAGCCCGCGACCGGACGCGACCGGTGAGCAGTACGTCACGATCACCGGTGTCATCGACGGGCCCACGATCAGCGACTACACCGTGTATCAGCGGATGGCCGTCGACGTCGACCGCTGGCCGGCGGTGGGGGAGCTCATGCCGGTGGTGTATTCGCAACGCAATCCCGACAAGTGGGCGTTCGCGCTGCCCTCCCCGCCGGACGTGCCGGACCCACCAGCCGGATAACGCGCGTCAGCCGTGGCTGATGTGCAGCATCTTGGCCAGGTTGGGCAGCTTGACCCGAGGCCGGCCGTGCGGCTCACCGGAGGACCGTTCGTGCTCGTCGATCAGTCGCCAGTGCTCGTCGGTGACCACCTTGGGCTGCCGTTCGATCAGCCACCCGGCGAGTTCGTCGGCGTGGTCGGCGCCGAACTCGGCCAACTCGGCCGCGGCGGTGAGGTCGGCGATCAGCGCGTCGACGGTGTCCTGCGAGTCCTTCTTGTTGGTGCCGATCACCCCGGACGGACCGCGCTTGATCCAGCCGACCACGTATTCATTGCGACTGCCCTCGATGCGGCCGTCGCTGTGCGGAATGGTCCCGGATTTCTCGTCGAACGGCAGCCCCTCGGTGGCGACGCCGCGATAGCCCACCGAGCGGACCACCAGCTGTACCGGCACCTCCTCGCGTTCACCGGTGTCCTTGGCGATCACCCGGCCGCTGTCGTCGGTGACCAGTTCGTTGTGCCCGAGCACGATCTTCTCGACACGTTCCGCGCCGGCGATCTCGATCGGAGAGGTCTGGAAGCGGAACACGATCCGGCGGTGGTCAGGCCGCGGCTCACGCCCGACGTAGCCCTTGAGCACCTTGATGTTCTGCTTGCAGACTTTGCCGATGGCCGCCGCGTCCTCCTCGGTGATGTTTTCAAAGTCCGCAGGATCGACGATCACGTCGACGTTCTCCAGGTCCGCCAGTTCCCGCAGTTCCAGCGTGGTGAACGCGGCTTGCAGCGGGCCGCGGCGACCGATGACGATCACTTCCTTCACACCACAGGGCCGCAGCGACTCCAGCGCATGGTCGGCGATGTCGGTTTTGGCCAACTCGTCGGGCTCGGTGACCAGGATGCGGGCGACGTCGAGCGCGACGTTGCCGTTGCCGACCACGACGGCCCGGGCGCCGGACAGGTCGGGTGAGATCTCCTCGAAGTGCGGGTGTGCGTTGTACCAGCCGACGAAGTCCACCGCGGCGACGCTGCCGGGCAGGTCTTCGCCCGGGATGTTCAACGGCCGGTCCGCCTGGGCGCCGATCGCGTACACCACGGCGTCGTATTGCTCGGACAACTCGGTAGCACTGACGTGCTCGCCGATCACGACGTTGCCGAAGAACCGAAACCGCGGGTCTTCGGAGACCTTCTCGAATTGCTTGCTGATCGACTTGATCTTGGGGTGATCGGGTGCCACCCCGGAGCGGACCAGACCCCATGGCGTCGGGAGCATTTCCAGCATGTCGACGGCGAAGTCGAATTGATCGCCGGCGTTGGCGGCTTTGAGCAGCGAGGCCGCGGCGAAGAATCCCGAGGGACCCGACCCGACGATCGCAACGTGGAAGGGGCGCATAAGCCACGATGCTAAACGCCCGGCCAACCGATCCGTGGCTCAAACTGATTGCCCGTTCCGCCTCCCAGCCGCTTCGCGGCTGGGGGGTACCCCCACCTCATTCCGCTGCGCGGACTGCATCGTCATCGGGCGTCACGCGGTCTGTGTCGACAACCCGGCCGGTAACGTGAGCAGGCGTGGACTCCGACCGTCAAGCCGATATCGCAGCACTCGACTCCACGCTGACCACGGTGGAACGAGTGCTGGACGTCGACGGTTTGCGTGGCCGCATCGACAAACTCGAGCACGAAGCGGCTGATCCCAATCTGTGGGACGACCAGGCCCACGCGCAGCGTGTCACCAGCGAGCTCTCCCACACCCAGGGCGAGTTGCGGCGGGTCGAAGGGCTGCGTCAGCGGCTCGATGATCTTCCCGTGCTCTACGAGCTGGCCGCCGAGGCGGGCGCCAACGGCGCGGAGACTGAAGCCGAAGCCGACGCGGAACTGAAGACACTTCGCACCGACATCGAGGCGATGGAGGTGCGCACCCTGCTCTCCGGTGAATACGACGAGCGGGAGGCACTACTCAACATCCGCTCCGGTGCCGGCGGCGTGGACGCTGCCGACTGGGCCGAGATGCTGATGCGGATGTACATCCGGTGGGCCGAGCAACACAAATATCCCGTCGAGGTGTTCGACACCTCCTACGCCGAAGAGGCGGGGATCAAGAGCGCGACGTTCGCGGTGCACGCGCCCTACGGCTACGGGACGCTCTCCGTCGAACAAGGCACCCACCGGTTGGTGCGGATCAGCCCGTTCGACAACCAGAACCGTCGTCAGACCTCGTTCGCGGAAGTCGAGGTGCTGCCGGTGGTGGAGACCACCGATCACATCGAAATTCCCGAAGGTGACCTGCGGGTCGACGTGTACCGCTCCAGCGGTCCCGGCGGACAGTCGGTGAACACCACCGACTCCGCAGTTCGACTCACGCACATCCCGACCGGTATCGTCGTCACCTGTCAAAACGAAAAGTCGCAGCTGCAGAACAAAGTTGCGGCGATGCGGGTCCTTCAGGCAAAGTTGTTGGAACGCAAGCGTTTAGAAGAACGTGCCGAGCTCGACGCGCTCAAGGGTGACGGCGGCAGCTCCTGGGGAAACCAGATGCGGTCGTACGTACTGCACCCGTATCAGATGGTCAAAGACCTGCGCACCGAGTACGAAGTGGGTAACCCGGCGGCCGTTCTCGACGGAGACATCGACGGATTCCTGGAAGCAGGAATTCGGTGGCGCAATAGAAAAGATGACGACTAAAACGACGTATTTAGCGATCGACACCGCGCAGCGCTGGCACGACTTCTGGCACGGCGTAATCGGCCAATGGATCATCACCCGCGGCCTGCGGGTGATGATGGTGGTGATCCTCGCCATCCTGGCGATCCGCTTTGTCACCTGGGTCACCGACCACATTGCCCGCCAACTCGACGAGCGTTTCGTCGAAGGAGATGCGCTGGTCCGCTCGGAGTCTTCCAAGCACCGCCAGGCCTTGGCGTCGGTGGCTCAGTGGGTGTCGATTGTTCTAATCGCCATCTGGGGGATCGTCCGGATTGCCGATGCCCTCAACTTCTCCGTCGCAGGCCTGGTGGCGCCGGCGACGGTGATCGGTGCCGCTCTCGGTTTCGGTGCCCAGCAGGTGGTCAGAGACATCCTGGCGGGATTCTTTCTCATCGTCGAGAAGCAGTACGGCTTCGGCGACTTGGTCACGTTGACCGTGGTGTCGACGACCGAGTGCAGCGGCACGGTCGAGAATGTGACGCTACGGGTGACCAGGCTGCGTTCACCGAACGGCGAGGTGTTGACCATTCCGAACGGCCAGATTGTCAAGGCGGTCAACGAGTCCAAGGACTGGGCGCGCGCGGTGGTGGACATCCCGGTCTCGACCAACGTGGACCTCAACCGCGTCGCTGAGGTGCTGCGCCAAGAGTGCGAGGCCGCTCTGGACAACCCGATCCTTGGCGACTTGTTGCTGGACGCGCCCACCTTGATGGGTGTCGAGAGTATCCAGGTCGACACCGTGACGCTGAGATTGGTAGCCCGCACCCTGCCCGGTAAGCAATTCGAGGCCGGCCGCCAGCTCCGGGTGCTGGTCATTCGCGCGTTGGCCCGCGCGGGCATCGTGACCGCGGCGGACGCGAAAGTCGGCGTGGTCGAGGGTCCTGGCGCCGAGGCGGCGAACGCCGAGCAGCAGGAGTACGAAAAAACCCACGAGTCGGTTAAACGCTGATGAAGCTCACCCTCAACGTTCTCGAACACCCCAGCCGCGACGAGGACAAGCACTGGCCGAACTACATCTTCGGCGGGCGGGTCCGGACAACGACGCTGGTGTTGATCGTCGCGTTCTTCGCAACCTGGTGGGCTTACAACACCTATAAGCCGCAACCGCCGCCGCCCCCGGTGGCGCCGCAGGTCGTGCCGCCGGGCTACGTTCCGGACCCCGACTACACCTGGGTGCCGCGTACCCGCGTGCAGCAGCCCACCTACGACACGCCGACCACCACGGTCCCGACGACGACACCGTCGACCACACCCCCGACGACGACCACCCCGCCGCCGCTGATCCAGCTACCGGTGCTGCCGCCGCCGTTCGGCCCAGGGACGGCGACACCCGCTCCAGAGCCGACGACGGGTCCGGTTCCAGCGCCTGCGCCCGCACCAGGCTTGCCTGGTCTGCCGGGGCTGCCCAGATGACGCAACCTGGCTCACCAGCGCGCCGCGTCGTCCGAACATCTGACGTACGCGGTTAGACTGGCGACCCGTGATGATCACCCTTGACCGTGTCACCAAGCAGTACAAGTCATCGGCGCGACCGGCGCTGGACAACGTCAACCTCAAAATCGACAAGGGTGAATTCGTCTTCCTGATCGGTCCGTCCGGCTCCGGCAAATCGACGTTCATGCGCTTGCTGCTGGGGGCCGAGACGCCGACTGAAGGCGATGTCCGGGTCTCGAAGTTTCACGTCAACACGCTGCCCGGACGGCATGTGCCCAAGCTGCGTCAGGTGCTCGGGTGTGTGTTCCAGGACTTCCGGCTGCTGCAGCAGAAGACGGTGTTCGAGAACGTCGCGTTCGCCCTCGAGGTGATCGGGAAGCGAAAGGACGTGATCAACCGCGTGACGCCCGACGTGCTGGAGATGGTCGGGCTGTCCGGCAAGGCCAGCCGGCTGCCGCATGAACTGTCCGGCGGAGAGCAGCAGCGGGTGGCCATCGCGCGCGCCTTCGTCAACCGGCCGCTGGTCTTGCTGGCCGACGAGCCCACCGGAAACCTCGACCCGGAGACCAGCAACGACATCATGGATTTGCTCGAGCGGATCAACCGCACCGGGACCACGGTCCTGATGGCGACCCACGACCACCACATCGTCGACTCGATGCGGCAACGCGTGGTCGAACTGTCGTTGGGCAGGTTGGTGCGCGACGAACAGCGCGGCGTCTATGGGATGGACCGCTAAGTGCGCTTCAGCTTTCTCTTCAACGAAGTCCTGACCGGCTTTCGTCGCAATGTGACGATGACCGTCGCGATGATCCTGACGACCGCCATCTCGATCGGGTTGTTCGGCGGCGGTCTGTTGGTGGTCCGGCTGGCCGACCACTCGCGCAGCATCTATCTCGACCGGGTCGAGACGCAGGTCTTCCTGACCAGCGAGGTCTCGGCCAACGATTTGACTTGCGAGAGCCAGGAATGTAAAGCGTTGCGCGAGAAGATCGAAAAGCGTAGCGACGTCAAGTCAGTTCGGTTCCTCAATCGTCAGGACGCGTACAACGACGCCATCCGCAAGATCCCGCAGTTCAAGGATCTGGTGAGCAAGGACGCGTTCCCGGCGTCCTTCATTGTCAAGCTGGAAAACCCCGAGCAGCATGCTGAATTCGACGCCGCGTTGCAGGGCCAGCCCGGGGTCGATCACCTGCTCAACCAGAAGGAGCTGATCGACCGGCTCTTCGCGGTGCTCGATGGTTTGTCCAGTGCCGCCTTTGCGGTCGCGTTGGTACAGGCGGTCGGGGCAATCCTGTTGATTGCCAACATGGTTCAGGTCGCGGCCTACACGCGGCGGACCGAGGTGGGCATCATGCGACTGGTCGGTGCAACGCGCTGGTTCACCCAGTTGCCGTTCCTCGTCGAGGCGATAATGGCGGCGACGTTCGGTGTTCTCATCGCGATCGTCGGGTTGATCGTGGTGCGAGCGCTGTTCCTCGACAGTGCGTTGAGCCAGTTCTATCAGGCGCATCTGATCGCGAAGGTCGACTACGCCGACATTCTGTACATCGCGCCGTTGCTGCTGTTGGTCGGCGTGGCGATGGCCGGCGTGACGTCGTACGCCACGTTGCGCCTGTACGTGCGGCGGTAGCGGTGGCCAAGAAGTCGCCCAAGAAAGCCGGGCCGGCCCGGCAGATCTTGGCGACCAACCGCAAGGCTCGGCACAACTACGCGATCTTGGACGTCTACGAGACCGGGGTGGTTTTGCTCGGCACTGAAGTTAAAAGTTTGCGGGACGGTAAGGCCTCGTTGGCCGACGCCTACGCAACCGTCGACGACGGCGAGGTTTGGCTTCGTAACCTGCACATTCCGGAATATCACCACGGCAGCTGGACCAATCACGAGCCGCGCCGCAACCGGAAGCTACTTCTCCACAGGCACCAAATCGATGTACTCATCGGCAAAATCAAGGATGGTAACCTCGCGCTCGTTCCGTTGTCGTTGTATTTTTTCGAAGGAAAAGTCAAGGTGGAGCTTGCATTAGCGCGTGGTAAGCAAGCCCACGACAAGCGGCAGGACATGGCCAAGCGCGACGCCCAACGCGAAGTGATTCGCGAGCTGGGCAGGCGATCCAAGGGCATGAGCTGATCGGGGCCGCGTACGCCCAGCTCTCTGCAGTCAGCTACGGCGTCAGTGATTTTGTTGGGGGTGTAGCTTCCCGGCGCGCGGCCGCGCTGCGCATCATGGTGGTGACGTACCCGCTCGCGACGGTGTTGCTGGGGGTGCTCGCGGTGACCGCGGGCGGGCCCATCCATACCGGTGCCGTGCTGTGGGGTTCGCTGTACGGGATCAGCCAAGCGGTCGGGGTCTACTGGTTCTACGCGGCTGTCAGCGCCGGACCCATTTCGGTGGTGTCACCGCTGGCCGCGGTGCTCAACGCGGCGGTACCGGTGGCGGTCGGTGTGGCGCTCGGCGAGCGACCGGGGGCCGGCGCGTCGGTCAGGCGTGGTGGTCGCGATGCTCGCGGTCATTCTGGTCAGCCGCGAGTCGTCAGATGACGATGACGTTCGGACGCACAGGTTCACCGGCAAGGTGGCCTGGCTGACGATCGGCTCAGGCGTGGCGTTCGGACTGGACTTCGTTCTGCTGCATCAGGCGCCGGTGGAGTGCCGGATGTGGCCGCTGTTCTTCGCCCGGGCCGCGGCGACGGTTCTGGTGATCGCGGTCGCGGCGGCGAGTCGGAATCTCGAGCTGCCACCCAGCACGCCGCTGCGGCTGGCGGTCCTCGCTGCGCTGCTCGACACCTGCGCCAACGTCAGCATGCTGATGGCGATCCAGAAATGGATGCTGTCGCTGGCCAGCATCCTGATTTCGCTGTATCCGGCGACGACGGTCGTCCTGGCGATCATCGTGCTGCGCGAGCGGCTGACCCGCTGGCAGGCAACCGGCATGGTGTTGGCCGCGGTATCGGTGAGCATGATCGCCGCCGCCTGACTTCGGTCTAGCATCAGGCGGCATGGGCAACGTCACCATCCTCGACAAGTCCGACGTGCTGTCGGGTCTGTTCGGCACCTGGGACAGCATCGAGACATTGCTGAGCGGGCTGTCCGAGCAGCAATGGCAGACACCGACGCCGCTGCCGGGCTGGTGCGTACACAATGTCGTCGCCCACATGATCGGCACCGAGTCGTCGCTGCAGGGCCTCAACCCGCCTGCGGCCGATATCGATCTGACGACGCTGGACCATGTACGCAACGAGGTCGGTGCGATCAACGAAGCCTGGGTTCGCCACCTCAGCTCAGAGTCGGGAGATGCTCTGCTGCAACGGTTTCGGTCGATCACCGCGGATCGGTGCGACGTCTTGTCCGCAATGTCGGTCGAGGAGTGGAACACGCCGACTCCGAGCCCGGTGGGACTGGAGAGTTTCGGCAGGTTCATGCGGGTGCGGCTGTTCGACTGCTGGATGCATGAGCAGGACATCCGCGACGGCGTCGGCTCGCCGTCGTGCGATGTGGAACTGGCCGGTTCGGCGGCGCGGATATCGCTCGACGAGATCGCCGCGACGATGGGATACGTGGTCGGCAAACTCGGCAAAGCGTCCGAAGGATCCCGGGTCGCGATCGAGCTGACCGGCCCGCTGGCGCGGACCATCCGCGTCGCTGTCGACGGTCGCGCCCAGGTGGTCGACGATTTCGGCGGGCTCGAACCCACCACCTCGATCTGCCTCGATGGGCTGCTGTTCGCCCGACTGGCCGGCGGGCGCGCCAACGACGCGTCCCGTGTCGAACTGAGCGGCGACACCGAAGTCGGCGCGCGCATCGTCGACCGTTTGAACTTTGTGATCTGACCGGGGATGAATGGTCCCTGACCTGCTGATGGAAAACGCGTACAATCAACTGTCTTGCCGAAAATCGGCGGGGGTGCGAGGGGCTGAACGGTTTCGACTTCGCGCATCGAATCAAGGGAAGCGTGCCGGTGCAGGCAAGAGACCACCGTAAGCGTCGCTGCAACCATATAAGCGCCGATTCACATCAGCGCGACTACGCACTCGCTGCCTAAGCGACTGCGTGTCTGTCAGACCGGGAGCGCCCTCGGCCCGGACCCTGGCATCAGCTAGAGGGACAAACCCACGGGTTCGGTCGCGGGACCGGTGGGGACATCAAACAGCGACTGGGATCGTCATCTCGGCTTGTTCGCGTGACCGAGAGATCCGAGTAGAGACTTAGCGAACTGCGCACGGAGAAGTCTTGAGGGAATGCCGTAGGACCCGGGTTCGATTCCCGGCAGCTCCACAGAGAAGGCCCTGATCGGAAACAACAGGTCAGGGCCTTTCGCTGTCCACGGGTTGAGTAGTGCGTCTGCGATTTTCGGATCACGACGGATCGTTTACGGTTGCATCTTCGAACGGCGCGCAGGGACGTTCGCAGGTTGCGCGGTTGCTTGATGGCATGATCTACGGTTGTGTCCGAACTGAACCGACGCCGTCTCCTGGGGGCGCTCTCGGTAGCAGTTCTTGGCGGTATTGGCGGTATGGGCGCACCGCGGGGCGTCCTCGGTGGATCGCCGCGACCCCCGGCGGCCGCTGCCGCTGCCGTCACCCCGCCGCTCGCACGCGGTGGCGAGGTCGGTGCTGGCACGCTGTCGCCGCCGCCCGCGCCCATCGTGCGGGTGGCGCTGCCGGGTGGCGGTCTGCTCAGCAAGCTACCCGGGAACGGCAATCTGTTGGCGCTGACCGTTGACGACGGCGTGAACACCGACGTAGTGCGCCTTTACACCGAATTCGCCAAAGACACCGGCGTCCGGCTGACCTATTTCGTCAACGGAACCTACCGTTCGTGGACCGACAACCTGGCGTTGTTGCGGCCTTTGGTCGAGTGCGGCCAGATTCAGCTAGGCAACCACACCTGGTCGCATCCGAACCTGACAAAGGTGCCAGCAAGTCGAGTAGCGCACGAGATCACCCGCAACGACGAATTTTTGAAAAACACTTTCGGCGTTGACGCGCGACCGTACTTTCGGCCTCCATACGGAAAGCGCAACGCGGCCGTTGATGCGGTGGCCGCCGACCTTGGCTACACCGCGGTCACGCTGTGGTCGGGCTCTCTGTCGGATTCCACATTGATCACCAAGGACTACATCGTCCAGATGGCCGAGCGAGCCTTTATCCCGCAGGCGATCGTCCTCGGACACCTCAATCACCTGCCGGTCACCCATGTCTATGGGCAACTCCGCGATCTCATCCGCGCTCGTAACTTACGCACCGTCACGTTTGACGATGTCTTCGTCCACTAGGCGAGGCCGTTACAGCCCACTCGGTGACCGGGGCCCGTGGACTACGGCGGACCGCCGTGCGTCCTCGGTCTCAGCGAATGTTCAGTCGAGCGACGCAACACTGGCCATGACCGTCGTTGCGTATCAACGGCCGGTTGCCAGCCAATAGCCACCAGCCCGCGGGGAGTGACAGGCCATGTCCGATGAATGACGTTACGAAGCAGGCATTGAGCAAGGTTCCAGCAGTCACCTTGGGTTTTTGGGTCATCAAGGTCTTGGCGACGACGCTCGGTGAGACGGGTGGCGACACGGTGACGATGACGCTGAATTGGGGTTATCTGGCCGGCGTCGCGCTTTTCGGATTTGCGTTGGTGACGCTCGTGGTCGCGCAGATCTGCGCCAACCGCTTCTCTCCGATCCTCTACTGGGCGACGATCGTTGCCTCTACGACGTTCGGCACGACGTTGGCCGACTTCGCCGACCGGTCGCTTGGGATCGGCTACACAGGCGGATCCCTTCTGTTGCTGGGTTGCCTGTTGGCCACACTCGGACTGTGGCATCGATCGGCGGGGACGGTGTCGGTCAATACCGTCGCGACCCCAAAGGTCGAGGCGTTCTATTGGGCCACAATCACGTTTTCCCAGACCCTGGGAACCGCGCTTGGCGATTGGCTTGCCGACACCCGCGATTTCGGCTACGAGCGCGGTGCTCTCGTTTTCGGCGCGGCTCTCATGGCGGTGGTCGCCGTCTATTACTGGACTGGCGTATCGCGCGTCACTTTATTTTGGGTCGCGTTCATCCTGACGCGTCCTTTGGGCGCAACCGTGGGGGACTTCATCGATAAACCAGTCGCCGACGGTGGCCTTGCCTTGAGTCGCCCGCTGGCTTCGGCGGTTATCGCGGTGATCATGGTCGTGCTGATCGTTGTCCTGCCTCAACGTCCCGGACGGCACCCCGGCCCATCGGGTCCTGCGCCGTCACCACCGCGGTCTGAGCTCCGCGAATAGGCATGTGCGAGATTCGTCAGCAGGCGCCCGAGATTGCGGTCGAGACATCGTGACACCGTTCGCCACCGAGATGAACGCCGCCGCGGCCGTCGGCGCCGAGTGGTGGGCCGAACTGATGGCGCTTTTCTAGGCCGTCCGGGCGCTGTCGGCGCAACGTCGAGGCAGCCGCAGGTAAGCGGCGGTCAGGAAGCACAGCGCCCCGACGAAGGTCCCCAGTCGAGCCAGCTGTGCGTCTTCCGTGCTCCCCGCATTGGTTACGAACGCCCCAACTGCCGAGGCGGCGAAAGCGATTGAGCCGATCATGCTGGTTGACGCTGCCAGCCACGGCCGCGATTTCCACCGTTGCAGCCCAATCGCGAGGGCGACGGCGGCAACGCCCAGCACTCCGCTGACCAGAAAGGCCATCGAGCCCACCGCATCCGGTCCCCACACAAGGTGCCGACGGGCGGGTACGCGCTGCGCCCACAACGCTGCACCGGTACTGAGGTTGAAGTTCAGCGTGCCGAACAACTGGATCGCCGACGATAGGCATTCAGCTCGTGTCGAGGGCACGCTCCATGTCCGACGCATCGCCGGTTTGCTCAGCAACAGTTGGAGCAGCGCGGCGCTGGTGAAAAACCACGAGCCCATGAAGCACAGCAGATTGCTGCCTTGCGCACTCCAGAAAGCCGCGAGCCCTGGCGCTGTGCCGATCGCGAACAACGACGAACCGATCATGAACAATCGGCACTGGGCTCGCAGCACCTCAATTCCGCGCGAGGCGTCGGCGGCCACCGGGGCGTGTTGAGTCCGTCGTCACCGAGTTACAGAATCACATCCGACCACCGACGTGCGACTGGAAGAGGCTCCGTACTGAACGTCGACTACGACCGCCGGGCCATCGATGCCTCCGAGCGAGGTTTCTGGGGTGCGTTGCGCAGGTCCGGGCGGGTGGCTCACCTGCACGGCGACTACTACCTGACCGACAGCAACGATGTTCTTGCGGCGCTGCGCGACCCCGCGCTGGTATGCCCGCACGTCGACGCCCACATGGACCCGTGGGTGCCCAGCACCCTCGCACGCGCGATATCGGAGCGTTCTTGATCCGCTGTTCACGCCGCGGCGCCAACAAGTTCGAGGTCGGGGCGACGCAACAGTTTTTGACCACCTCGACGGCGACGTTGCCGGTGGTCCACCGCACGACGCGCAGCACGCCCGCCGCCCGCTCGGCGTCAGCCATCCGCATCGGAGGCTTCGAGATAGGCGACGATCGCGTTGGTCAGCCCGCGCCGTGCCATGTCGAGGTCGAAGTAGCTGCCGAGCTGACGCTCCGAGGTGATGCCGCGCATCGCACCCGGGATGAGCGTCGCAACTTCTTGCACTCGCGCAGGGTCGACGGCCAAGCCGGTGAAGGCGTTCTGACAGGTGGTCAGCCACCCGCGCCCCCAGGACTGGAGTTCGGCGGCTGTGCGTGGGTAGAGGCGTTCGAGTTCGGCCGGTTCGCGGGGGAGCGCAGCTCGCAGGTTCTCGATGGCTTTGGAGTCGGTGGCCGTCAATCCGTCGTAAAGCGTGTCGATGATGGCCGCGACACGGTCGCGCAGCGGTGCCGATGCGCTGGTCTGTTGGAAGACATCCGCCCGGTGCTCTGCCGTGCGGTGGAGCACTGCGGCCCACAGCCCGTCGGCGTCGCCGAACTGGTACTGCACGACGCCCCAGGTGGCCCCGATCTGCTTGGCAATACGGTTCGCCGAGACCGCGCCAGGATCGCCGGTGGCCAGCGCCTGCAGGGCTGCCTCGAGCATGCTCTCCCGCGTGGCATCACCGCGGCGGTTGGTGCGCGGCGGCTGAACACCCGCGTCGGTCATCCTGCAGATGGTACGGCCAGTCCCGACCTCATAGACAGTTACAAGGACAGTTCTATGATTATTTCATTGAGGCCACTATGCTCTGATTCGACTGCCGCTCGCGCTGCGGTTCGATTCATCAGTCAGAGGAGCTCAGATGGCGAAACCGCCACTGTCGATGAAGCCGACCGGTTGGTTCCAGATCGCCTGGTCCGACGAGATCTCCCTGGGCGACGTGCACAAGATGCACTACTTCGGTCGCGAGATGGTGGCCTGGCGGGCCCAGTCGGGACGGCTCACCGTGATGGACGCCTACTGCGAGCATCTCGGCGCTCACCTGGGTTTCGGCGGTCACGTCGAGGGCGAGGTGATCCAGTGCGCTTTCCACGGTTGGCAGTGGAATCACGAAGGCCGCAACGTCTGCATTCCCTACGAGAAGCGACCCAATCGCGGCCGTCGGATGCGCACCTACCCCGTCGTCGAACGCAACGAGTCGGTCTACCTCTGGCACGACCTCGACGGTCGTGAGCCGTACTTCGACGTGCCCGACATCTTCGCCAGCTTCAATGACGGCAGCAGCCTGGCTGACTACTACCCCCGCCAGACCCTGCACGAGCCGAGTCGGGAATTGCATCCGCAGTACGTCCTGGAAAACGGCGTGGACGTCGAGCATTTCAAGTTCGTGCACAAGACGCCGATCGTGCCGGTGTTCACTCGGCACGATTTCGACCAGCCGACGTCCTACGTCGACTTCACCATCACCTTCGAGGGTGACGAAAATCAGTCGATCGGCGACGTCAAGAGCGGTGTCGAGGCGATCAACGGCGGCCTGGGTATCGCGGTGACGAAGAGTTCGGGCATGGTCGACAACCGGACCATCTCGGCCATCACGCCGGTCGACGAGCACACCTCAGACGTCCGGTTCACGGTGTACATCGGCCGCACACCCGGCAAGGACGCCCCCCGGCATGAGATGAAGGCGCAGGAGTTCGGTCGGGAGGTCATCCGACAGTTCGAGCAAGATGTGTACATCTGGTCCCACCAACGGTATTCGGACCCGCCCGCGCTGGCCTCGACTGAATTCAAGGGTTTTACCGCCATCCGCGAGTGGGCCCGGCAGTTCTATCCCGACGGTCGTGGTGGCAGCGCCGTCGAACTGCAATCGGCGACAACCGAAACCCGCTGACGCTCGACAACACGATCGAAAGGCCGAATGCAATGACTGCTCCAGTACGCGTCTTCCAGGTGGCGACCGGCAACGTCGGTTCTGAGATGATCAGACGGCTCGGTCACCGCAGCGATCTGGAACTCGTTGGCCTGCACTGCTATTCACCGGAGAAAATCGGGCGCGACGCCGGCGAGATCGTCGGCCTGCCTGAGATCGGCGTGAAGGCCACCGGCACCATCGAGGAGATCATCGAGGCCAAGCCGGACGTGCTGACTTTTCACGGTGTTTTCCCGGACGAGGATCTTTATGTGAAAGTCCTTGAGGCGGGTATCAATATCGTCACGACGGCCGACTGGATCACCGGCTGGCACCGCGACAAAAACCACCCCCACTCGTCCGGCAAGCCGGTGACCGCACTGCTCGCAGAGGCGTGCGACAAGGGGCAGTCCAGTTTCTACGGCACCGGCATGAACCCGGGCCTGAACCAAATTCTCGGTGTCGTATGTTCCGCCGATGTCGCTGAAATCGAGCACGTCATGACCCTCGAGTCGGTCGATGTGTCGTGTCACCACAGCAAGGAGACCTGGATCGAGGTCGGCTACGGCCTACCAGTGGACGACCCCAGCATCCCGGGCAAGCTGGAAAAGTACACCCGCGTCTTCGCCGACAGCGTGCTGATGATGGCCGACTGCTTCGACATCGAACTCGACGAGGTCAAGTTCACCTACGAACTCGGCGCGTGCACGAAAGACATCGACTTGGGCTGGTACCAGATGCCGAAGGGTTGCCTGGGCGGCAGTTACATCAAGTACCAGGGGATCGTCGACGGCGGGCCCAAGGTGGAGACACACCTGGAGTGGCAGATGACGCCGCACACCGACCCGAGTTGGAACATCAAGGGCTGCTACATCACTCAGATCCAGGGCGATCCGTGCGTGTACAACAAACACATGATCTTCCCGAAGCCCGGTGTCGACCTGTCCAACCCGGACAACTTCGCTTCCATCGGTATGACCGTCACCGGCCTGCCTGCTCTCAACGCCATCAAGTCGGTCGTCGACGCACCGCCGGGACTCCTGACGAGCGCCGACCTCCCGTTGCGGGGGCTCGCCGGAAGATTCAAGGCCTGACACGCCTCAAGCGCTCTTTGCCGAAGTCTCTCGTATGCGTCGCCTTGCGGTGTCCGCGCTCCTAGGCTTTGGGGATGCGGATGCGCTGGCCGCTCATTGGCCGCTCGGAGGAGATGCGGGCTATACAGGCTGCCATCTCGGCTCCGGATGTATCCGGCATCGTCGTCTACGGCGCGGCGGGCGTGGGGAAGAGCCGCATCGCCCGTGACGCGTTATTGGCTGCTGAGTCCTACGGATACGAAGGTCGGTTAGCGGTCGGCACATCCTCGGCGCGCGCAATTCCGTTGGGTGTGTTGTCGGCTTGGGCCCCGTCGGGTGTCACGGATGTCGTTCAGTTGCTGCGCGGGGTGATCGAGCTGCTGCTGACGGCCGCATCTTCGGACGGCGCGGTAGTGGTGGGCGTCGACGACGTGCACCTGCTGGACGATTTGTCGATATTCGTCATGCAGCAGATCGTCCAGCGTGGCGCGGCAAAAGTGATTTTCACCGTTCGAGACGGTGAACCAATTCCAGGCGCGGTACTGGAGATATGGAAGGGCGGTCGGTTCGACCGGCTCGACCTGATGCCCTTGTCGCTCGACGAAACCAACACGCTGCTGTCGGCGACCCTTACTGGATCGGTGGACCCGGACGCGGCTCAGCGGCTATGGAACCTCACCCGCGGGAACGTTCTGTATCTTCGCACCATCGTCGATCAGGAGGTCGCTGACGGCCGGCTCGTGAAGCAGCGCGGGTTCTGGCGGTGGACGGGTGATCCGATGATGCCTCGCGGCTTGGTCGAGCTGATCGAATCCCGCATCGGAGCCCTGCCGACGTCGGTTAGTGATGTGGTCGACGCGCTGGCTGTTGGGGAGCCCGTCGAACTGGCGGCCCTGAGGCGGATCACAGATCCGGCCGCGGTCGAGGAGGCCGAGACCCGCGGCCTGATCACGCTCGGGCCCGCGGTTAGTGGTGTGGAGGTGCGGTTGGCGCACCCGCTCTACGGCGAGGTGCGCCGCGGGCGCGCGGCTGCCACCAAACTGCGACGGCTACGCGGACTGGTTGCCGCCGAACTCGCCGCCGCCGATGACCACGACGACATACAAGTGGTGGTGCGCCGTGCCAGTTTGAGTCTCGACTCCGACCTCACGCCTGACGCTGACTTGCTGGCCAGGGCAGCCCAGGGCGCAGTCTGGCTCGCGGATCTGCCGCTCGCCGATCGACTCGCCGAGGCAGCAGTCCGTGCCGGAGGCGGGCCGAAACCGAACTTTGTTCGAGCGCATGCACTTTCGTGGTTGGGCCGCGGCCAGGAGGCCGACACAGTGCTCGCCGCGATTAACGGCGATGCGTTGACCGACGAAGGCCGCGCCAGATTGGCGTTCCTCCGAGCAAGCAACATGCTCTGGGCGCTTGGCGACCCGGCGCGTGCGAAAGAGATCATCGACGAGGCATCACGCACCACGGCACCGCACGCGCGCAGTTATATCGACGCGTTCTTGACGGTGTACTGGTTTGCGATGGACCGGCCGGAAGAGGCGCGGCACGCTTCGGAAAGCCTTGCAATGGACAACCTGCCGGCGGTCGTAGGCGCGGAGATAGCGTGGGTGCTTGCCACCATAGCCGCGGATGCCGGTCGCACCGGCGAAGC
Source organism: Mycobacterium sp. (assembly GCF_965277065.1). Lineage (GTDB taxonomy): Bacteria > Actinomycetota > Actinomycetes > Mycobacteriales > Mycobacteriaceae > Mycobacterium. The sequence continues at coordinate 351,665 of NZ_CBDIBT010000019.1, read as the reverse complement.
AGTGGCCGCCGCGGATGCGGGCTATACCAACGCGACTCGCTCGTTCGATGCCCCGCACATGAGGTTCAACATTGCTGATGCGCACATCAGCGCGCTGACGTTGTCCGGGCGGATTGGTGACGCTGTTGAGGTGGCCGAACGGGTGCGCCTGCAGGCTGCCGATCTTCCGGGCGCCGCTCAGTTGCTCGGCTCCGCCGTAGCGGGTCGGGCTGCGCTTGGGGCAGGTCGCCTGGATACCGCATGTGAGATGTTGGAACAGGGGGCCGAGGGGTTGTCCGCCTCGCATGCCATCGGCTGGGGATACCGCTATCACATCCCGCGCACGACCGCGCTGGCGATGCGTGGTTCAGCGGGCGAGGCGGCCGCCATGCTCGCCGTGCTTGAAAAGTCGCTGCGTCCGTTCCGCTCGCTCGACTACGAATGCAGCCTGGCTCGGGCGTGGGTGGTCGCGAGCCAGGGCGCCGTGAGCGAGGCGATCACCGTCGTGCTATCGGCGGCCGAAAGAGCTTCAGGCGCTGGGCAATTCGCAGCCGAAGTGGTCTGCCTGCAGGCCGCCACCCAATTCGGTGATCGCACCAGCGCCACGAGGCTCGGGGAGCTCGAGTCGATCGTCGAGGGGCCACGTGTCGGCCTGGCTGCCCGGTTCGCCGTCGCCCTGCGCGACGGCGACGCTGCTGAATTAATTTCGGTGTCAAACGAATTCGAAAAGATGGGCGACCTTGTCGCGGCCGTAGATGCGGCCGCGTACGCCGCCCTCGCGTATCGCAGCCAAGACCTACGGGGGTCGGCGTTGACGTGCTCGGCGCGCGGTGATGCGCTTGCCGAACAATGCGGCGGCGCCAGCACTGCGGCGCTTCGTCAGGCAAGTGAACCCGTGCCATTCACCGATCGCGAGCGAGAAATCGTGATGTTGATCGGCGAGGGTTTGTCCAACCGTGATGTCGCTGAGCGACTGAGCCTGTCCGTGCGTACCGTCGAGAGCCACATCTACCGAGCGATGGGCAAGACGGGAACCACCAGCCGCGAAGAACTCGCCGGCCTGCTGTCGCGCCGCAATGCTTCAACGAGGTGACCGTCGCCCCCTAGGCAGGGCCCTCGAGAATGCTTGCCGCGCATCAGGAATCAAGGGATCAAACTCGCCAGAATCTCAGCCGGATCCGGGATTGTGCTGATGCTCAGCACTATGCCGACGTCGGCTAGTGCGGCGGGCTCGATCGCTGTGCCGATGTCGGCCAATCCGGCGGGATCGACCACGGTGCCGATGTCGACCATCGGGTTGAGGTCCAGGACCGACAGCAAGACGTTGGGGTCTAACGCCGTGCTGACTCCGGCGGGCAGCACGTCGGCCGCGGGACCATACGGCTCGATGCCAAGAAGCTGTGAAATCTCGCTCCACGCATACGCCAAAAGCAGGGTAATTGGAAATAGGGCAACCCCAAAGCCGACGAGTAGGGGACCGATAACGGGAAGTTGCTCGATGGCATTCACCAGGAGTAACTCGGCCGCGGAGCCGGCGTCGGGATCCGTCAGCTCAAACCAGAACTGTGCCCAGAATGCGGGATCGAGGAGTTCCAGGTCGGTGGCGCTCGGCAACGCGCCGCTGACTTCTGCGCTCAGCGCTCCACCACCGGACGTCAGCGCGTCGGTGACCGAGGCTGAGGCCGACCCGCCTGCTCCAATCAAGGTGCTCATTCCCGCGTCGACTGGGGTGACGAGATCGATGAAGTCCTCAACAGCGGCGAGGTCGACCGCATGCTGCCCGATGTGCACTGCGGTAGTCGGGGTGACATAGATCAGGCCAGCACCAAGGACGGCAACACCGGCTGTGGCATAGGGACGAAGTGCTAACTGCATCATCAACTCCTTCGATGAGGGCCAAACGATTACTCGCCGACGGCTGTCTCCGAAACGATCGTCTCTCGCGGGAGCGCGACGAGAACGGTGGTGCGCCACTGCAGTCCCAGCCGATCTCGGCTCGGACTACTTAAGCCATCGTCGTGAATGCCGGCTGCCTCCATCCGGGAATGCAGTGGCCCACTACTGCGCCCTCCCAACCCATCGCCAGTGACGATCAAATCGGTCACATCGCCAACGGAAGAGGCCCGAAGTGGCACAAGTAGATCCGCAAGATGTCGTCGTAAAGCCTAGGTATGTTCTCCGAGGGGTGGGACAGACCGACGGTCCAGCGATGCCGGTACTGCAGCTCAATAGCGTCGGCAAGACATATTGCAGGGGCGACGAACGGGTGCACGTGCTCGTCGAATTCGACTTCGCTTTGCACGCAGGCGAATTCGTCGTTGTGACCGGACCATCGGGGGCTGGCAAATCCACCCTCCTGCATATTGCCGGCGGACTGGACGCACCGGATAACGGCACGGTAGCTGTGGGCGGCCAGGACATCTGGGCGCAGAGCACCGGCAGGCGCGCCGCGTTCCGACGGCGCAACCTCGGATTCGTCTTCCAGTTCTTCAACTTGGTGCCGGCGCTGACGGCGGTGGAGAACGTGTCGTTGCCACTGGTGCTGGACGGTGTGCCGGCCCGGTCGGCGGACGCGCGCGCCGAGGAACTACTGGAACGGGTCGGGCTCGCAGACCGGGCCCGACACCGGCCGGCCGAGCTGTCGGGCGGACAAATGCAAAGGGTGGCGGTGGCGCGCGCGCTGGTGGCGCGGCCATTCATCATTCTCGCTGATGAGCCGACGGGAAACCTGGACAGCCATTCTTCGACGGAGGTCTTGGCTCTCCTGCGCTCACTGTCAGACGAAGAAGGCGCGGCCGTCGTCCTGGTGACGCACGACCAGGCGGCGGCACGCTACGGCACCCGCGAGCTGCATCTGGTCGACGGGCACGCGCGCGCCGTCGATACCGGCGCGTCCATCTCGGGGCCCTGGTGAGATCGCTACGCGCCGGGTGGATGTCATTCCGGCGTATCCACCTCACCGCATTGATCGCCGACTGGCGGCGAACGCTGCTCAGCTCCATCGGCGTCGCGCTCGGAGTGACGGTGATCCTCGGAGTCCTGATCCTCAAATCCGAGCTCGCGCGTCCCTTCGACTCGTTCGGCCCGTCGCTCACCCATGCTGCCGGCAGAGGGGTCGTCGAGGTGACCCCGAACGTCAGCGGGCGCTTGCCGATGGCGACATCCAATCGGCTACGTGCCGAGGTGGCCGGGGCGGAGGCGGTCATCCCGGTCGTTGCCGGCTTGACGCCGGTGGGCATCCCAGGCGGCCGCAGCCAGGGGTTCTTTCTGCTCGGCGGGTCGTGCCAGATCGAGCTGCTGGTCGGTTCATTCAACTGCGAGCAGCGCGCCCGCGATGTCAAACCGGCAAACGGTCCCGGTGTGCCGCTGGAGGTCCCCGCGGCGATTGCCCAGCGGCATGGCCTACAGCTTGGCGAGGAGCTGCGTATCCCCGGCCTGCCGCCTGGATCGGCGCATTTGGGCTGGACGTTCCCAGAGTTCGACCGAGTCAAGGGGATCAACGGCGGCTACGTCCTGCTGGCCCCGTCCATGGATATCGCTGCAAGCATGCTTGGCTCACCCGGCTATGCCACGGCCGCGTTCGTGCTGCCGAGACGAGGTGCCGACATCACCGCTGATACCGAGCGCGTCACCGCGGGCATTGCCACGGCGGGCGGGCCCCGACCCTATCAACCCGCCATGTTCGAGAACGCAACGCAGAGCTTTAACTTGACTGTTCTGGCCGGCGTCCTGATCGGCTTTCTTGTCGCTGTGAACACCATCCTGTTGGCCATCGAAGACCGACGAGCGGTGATGGGGACCATCGGCGCGATCGGCGCACGGCCTGTCGGGCTGTTCGGCGGCATGCTCGGCGAGGGCGCCGTAGTGGGTGTTCTCGGGGGACTGTTGGGGGTGCCAACCGGTTTCCTTCTCGGAACGTATCTGGTGGACCAATTCGGGCGCTCCATGCTGGACGGCTCGGGCGGCACGATCGCGGCGCACTTCACCACGAGCCTGATTGTGATCGGGGCGGCCGCGGGGATCGTCTGCGGAATCCTCGCGATGACCGGGCCGGCCGTCAGGTTGGTCCGCGAGGGACCGTTAGCGTCGATGGCCACCGTCGGTGGAATGCAGCGCGCCAGGACGATCCCGATGTGGCCGCTGTACGTCGGAGCGGGCGCGCTGGTGGCCTCGGTCGTCGTGCTGAAGATCTTCGAGCGTGGGTCACTTCCGCTGAACGTAGGTATTTACGGCATGACGGTGGGGTTGTGCGGGGTTGTGTTGGTGACCGCGTGGCTGGCCCCGCGCGGCGCGGGGGTGGCGATCAGGCTGCTGACGACCGCGCGCCCGGCCGTGGGGCGATTGTTGGGAGCCGACGTGCGGCGCTATTCCGTGCTGTTCGCACTCTCGGCCGCGCTGCTTGCCCAAGGCGCCAGCTCGGCCATCAGCTCACACGGCATGCAACTGCTCAGCACCACCCAAATCGCGGAGGAGCAGGCCGCCCATCTGCCCGGCTCCTTATTGATCGCCGCACAGTCGGTGCTCGATCAGCGAAATAGCCAAATCGCCGACACCACCTTCGATCTGGTGACCCGCGCCGGCGACGGCCGGAGCGTGACATCGCGCTGGCGGTCGACGATCGGGTCGGGGACGCTGTCGCGGTTGGTCATCGGCGTCACACCGGGAGATTGGTACAGCACCGCGCTGTATCGGCCGATCGATTCACGTGACAAGTTCTGGCCGGGCCTGCGGGCTGGGGAGGTCGGCCTGAGCGAGATAGCGGCCAGCCGGCTCGGCGTCGCGGAGGGCGGCACCGTCGAACTGCCGACCGTTGCAGGGCCGAAGCGCTACCGGGTCGCTGGAATTTTTCATCCACAAATGGTGAACGACGCCGCGGTGGGTGACATGGTGCTGGTCGCGGACAAGTTGGCGCGTGCGGATTGGGCAGCCGTGCGCGACCAGATCGCGGTGGCCTATCCGTCCGCTGCCGCCGCGACCGCTCACCGCAGCGATTTCGTCGACCTCGGCACCGGTTTGCGGGTGTACGACAACCAGCAGTGGCGCTCGGAGGCCACCACCGGCATCACCCGATTCCTGAAGCCGTTCACGCTTTCTGGATATGTCGTGATGGCGGCCGCAGGCTTGAGCCTGCTGAACGTGTTCGTGCTGGGACTTGTGCAGCGCAAGCGTGAGCGGGCCGCATTGCGGGCGATCGGGATGACCTCGGGGCAGGAACAGGCGGTGATCATCGCTAACGCGGGCCTGCTCGGCTTGCTGGTCGGGAGCGTTGCGGTGCTTGGGGGCGTAGGTCTCACGTATCTCTGGTCGCTTGGCTCGCCGGTGTACTACGGCATCAAGATCCACTGGGGTTTGCTGCCTGTGCCGCTCGGAAGCGGTGTGGCAGCGGTGTTCGTACTCGTCCTGGCCGCCGCCCTCTACCCCCTGCTGCATGCGCGGCGGCTGGAGGCGGTCGAAGTGCTGCGAACCAGTTGACAGTCAGTCGTGGACCTCGTGGTGCAGTCGCGGAATGTTGTCGTTTGCGTGCCGGAAGCGGTGTAGGTGTTCTCGAATCGCGGGGCTCGACATGGCCTCGCAGTCGTTGTGCGGCAATGTCATTTGAAAGACCAGTCCGCCATCGGAGCCTTCGACCAAGACGCCGACTCCCGCAAAGGGAATGTTCATCACCGGCGCGCAGTAAACCGTGAAGGCGCCTTCGAACTGGATGCGATAAACGCCGAATCCGGTCCAGTTCGTGATAAGCGGATTCCACTGGACCGGGTTGAAACTCGTCGCTACGCAGCGAGCGCCCCGCCATGTTCCTGCAGCGTCCAGAAACTTCTGGTTGATGCGCATGTCGCAGTGTTCGGCGGCAAAGTTGTCCACGTGATGGCGGATGCGTTCGGCAATCGAACGTGCCTCCTCTCCGCGTCGTATGTTGACGTTTAACGCCGTGACGATATTTCCGACCAGCATCGGATCCAGGCCACACTGATTCCGCACATTCACAGCGATCGCGAGGGTGCGACGATCCACGGCGGGATCCGCGATCATGAGCGCCTCGGAAACATGTGCGCACACAACGTCGTTCGCAGACAATCGCATCCGGCTTCCGTAATACTCGCGCATGCGCGCGATTTCGTCTTCGCCGTAATACAGACTCAGAGTCCGCTGTTTTCGCGCATCCTTGGCCATGTAAAGCGCGCTTCGTGCAATCTCTGCCAATCCGAGGCAACGTACCCCGGGCTCCCGAGCGCCATCAGACGGGAGGTGGGCTTCCAAGTAGGCAGCGCGGTCTGCGACGATCAACGGGTCAGCCAGCGGCTTGTCGGCCGCGGCGGCGGTCCACGCGTTCATGAAATGCATCGCCGTCTGCATGTCACCGATCGCGTGATGCCATGAGAAACCGATGGCGGTCGCGTTGTCCGCAAGATGCGTGACACGTACCTTGCACAGCGGGCCGAATCCCCAACGCGCCATAGCGCCGTTCACCGGATCGATGAGCCAGCCTCCGCCGTCCTCCCGCACCGAACGGATCGCATCGCGGAGTGCTCGTCCGGACGATGTAGATGTGAAGGGCACGCCCTGTCCTTTGCATCTGATTCGCATCTTGCCGCCGGCCATGGCGATTCGGCCCGCGAATATCGGAAGGCTGGTAAGAGCGTGCGCAAATGCGCCAGCGAGCGCCTCCGCGTCTAGACGTCGTTCGAAGAAGAAGACCAGATGCACCGCCACGTTCGAAAGAGCAACGTCACCGACGTTGCAACGTATTTCGAGTCGCTGCGGGTGCAACGGGCTGATCAGCTGGGTCGACATAGCGGGCTACTTTCGGCGGCTGACGACGACGCGGCCGCCAAATTTCGGGGCATAGGCGACGCCCCGGAAATGCGACTTCTCGTCGGCGGCGGCATCAGTGTGGATCCGAAAACTCTGCAATATTGTCCGCAGCACGATATCCATTTCGGCGATCGCGAACTCAGATCCGATGCATCGGCGTGCTCCGCTTCCGAACGCCAGCCATGCGGGTTGCGGCTGATTGGTGTCCCGGAAGCGGTCCGGATCGAAACGTTCGGGGTGAGGAAAGACTGCCGGATTCTCGTGCAGGTCGGCAAGACTCACAAACACGTTGCGGCTGTGCGGAATTCGCCACGCGCCCAGATCGAAGTTCGGTGCATTGACCCGTCTGCCGGGGTAATCGATGATGGTGCGAACCCGCAGCACCTCCAAGATCGTCGCCCGACGGAAGTCGCTGCCTCCGGCGTCGACCTCGCCGACCAGTTCGGCAAGCACGTCTGGGTGGCGCCGCAACCGCTCGAACGCCCAGCTAAGTGCGGATGCAGTGGTTTCGTGGCCGGCCCCAATAAGGGTCACAAGTTCGTCGCAGATGTCTGTCCGCGACATCCCTGTTCCATCGGCATACCTGCTGCGCAGCAACAGCGCGAGGATGTCGGTCCGCTCGCCGAGTCCTGGATCGGCGTTGGCCCGGTCGATCAGCATCAAGACGATGCGGTCGAAGTCCTCCCGGATCCTGTCCAACTTGTTCCACGGGCTGTAGCAACGGGTTCGGAATTTCGGCGCCGGCATCAATCTCGCAAGGATCGAGCCGCGTTTCGTAAAACGTTTGACGATCTCACGCAGTTCCTCCAGCTCGGCGCTGTCAGCGCCGAAGATGGTCCGCAAGATCACGTTCAAGGTGATCCTGTGCATCGGTTCGAGAATCCGAATTTCTTTATTCTCAGACCAATTCGCACTCTCACGCAGTGTCTCGTCGGCAATAATCGCTTCGTGATTCTTGAGACTCCGACCGTGGAGAGCCGGTGCGAGGAGCCGACGCCGATCGTGATGCCGACTGCCTTCAAGCGCAAATATCGACCCAGGGCCAAAAAAGTTGCTCAGATTCAGTTGATAATTGGTCAACCGTTCCGCGTCCGCGGTACACACCGCCCTCACCAGAGCCGGGTCGGAAATGGCGACACATCGTCCAAAGAATGGGACGTTGAACTCGAAGATGCGTCCGTGCCGCTTGATCCAATACCGCATCGCCCCACGGCGAAATAGAGTCAACATGATGCCCTGAACGAGCTTCGGCAAGCGAACCCGCGGCGGGCTCAACCCGTTCGGCGTCGATGTCTCGTAGGCGTTGGCCATGGCTGGACAGGTCATGGGGTCCCCTCAAGGGCGTCGTTCCTTGGAATCTCGTGCCCAATTGCCGAGTCACGGGTCAAGGGAATCGTCGCTCGCATGCTGAGGGACGACGGCAGTACTGCACCACTGCAATCTGGCCCGGTATGGGCACGGGGTACTCAGATGCGGTTTTGAAATCCCGCATCGTTATGTTCGGGGCAACACGTCCGGGGAATGGTCAATCGCCGACCATTCCCCGACCCTCGATCATCGCCGCGGCCCAAGCTGTATGTCCCTCGAAGCCAAAGGATTCCGCCATCGCGTGATATTGACTCACCAAGTCCCGGTAGGCAACATCGTCGCCGCGGGCGCGGGCTAGCAGCGTGCGCAGCCGCAGCAGCGTGATCTCGCGAATCGCCGAACCGTCGTCTGCCGGCAGGTTCGCCAGCCGGTCGAACGCCTCTTGGGCTTCAGCCCGGTCGCCCTCAGTGCCGCGCTCCAGCAGCGCCTCCACCAGAAGGTCGGTGCCCCAAACGACATACCCGAGCCGCCCTGCCTGGTGCAGCTCGTCGAGGGCTTTGTACATCACCGCAATGGCAGCATCGCGGTCGTCATGCCTGGCCTTCTCACGGCCGGCGGGCAACTCGGTGACCGGGACCAGGGAGGGCATACGCTCGCGCTGCCACTCGCGGGCCCGCATCATCAGCTCCAGCCCGCGGTGACGGTCGGCCGTGGCGTCCCGACACAGCAGCTCGGCACCCAACGTGTACTCCGCGAAGATCACGGCGATGTCGCTGCTGGCCCTTTGGGCGGTCTGCACCGCCTCCTCGATCGCGCGCAGCGCCGAGTCGTCGGCCCGAAGCACCCCGTAGCAAATCGCCACACCGTAGGTCCAGGTAAGGACAACGCCGAGGGTTGCTGGGTCACTGTTTCGGGCCATCGCGACGGCGTCGTGAAGGTCTTGGCGCCATTCGGGACGGCCCAGCCACCACCGGGCAACGCCGCGAAATGCCACCGCGATCGCCAGCGGCGATCCGATTCCGAAGCCGGCGCCCTTGGTGGGGTCGCCGGCGGCCAGGTCGATGACGGTCTGCGACCACCGCAAGATCTCGCCGAATTCACCGCTCTCGAACCAGTTGGCGAACGCGACGAACGCCAGCCCAGTGGTCAAGTTGGGATCGCCGATCGACTCCAGCAGCGCCATCTGTTCGGATGCCAGCCGCGACCCCTCAATTGCGCGCCCGGCGTACATGAGCTCGGTTGCCGCCCCGGTCATGGCGATGGCCAGCGAGACCTTGTCCCCGGCCGCGCCGCACAACTCCCGCAGCTCTTCGAAGCGGCCCCGGCTTTCGTGGACTGCTCGGGCTTGCCAGGCGGTCGCACACAGCATGGTGCGGGGGGCGATACGCATCGACAATTGGCCGGGGTCGTCGGCCGGTAGCGCGTCGGCGATCCGGCGTGCCCGCTCCCAGCTCACCCGGGCGGCGCCGACGTCGCGGTCGGCTGACCACGCGGAGGCGCGCATGTGCCACCCATACGCCGCCTGCAGCTCGCCGGCGGCCTGCAGATGTTCGGCAATCAGCGCTGCGTTCTCCTCCACCGACCCCGGCTCAGACTCTTGGATCGCGGCAGCTAGGCGCCGGTGCCATTCTGCGCGATCGGATTTCAGCTGCGATTCGTAGGCCACGGCGCGAATCAGCGCATGGCGGAAGACGTACTCGGCTTTCGGGGTAAACCGGACCTGATCGATCAGCTCTTCGCTGAGCAGTTCGTCGACCACCGCATCGATGCCCAGCGCGGCGAGCAGCTCGGCCCCGAAGCGGACTCCAATCACCGACGCCGCGTTCAACGTCCGCTTGGCCCGGGTGGCCAGCCGGTCGATGCGCGCCGCGATGGCCGCCTGCACCGTGGCCGGCACGCTCACCTCGGCGACATCCGCGCGACAGACATAGCCACCGTGCTCACCGGCCAGCACCCCGCGCTGCACTAACTCGCGCACCATCTCCTCGGCGAAGAACGGGTTCCCAGCGGCCCGCTCGGCGATGATCGCTGCCAGCTCGGCCACCGAGGGATCTGAACCGAGCAGCTCACCGATCAGCGCTGCAGTGTCCGAATCCCCTAGTGGGCTAAGCGCTATCGTCTGGGCGCCGTGCACCCGCGTCAGCGCTCCCTGGTATTCGGGGCGGGCGGTGATCAGCACCATCGACGGGGTGCGCGGAATGACGGTGAGGAAGTCGGCCAGCATCGACTCGCTGACCGCATCGATCCAGTGCGCATCCTCGATGACGTAGAGCGCCGCTTCGGTGCGCGCCAGCGACGCGGCGTTGATCATCGCGGTCAACCGGCGCCGCCGCGCATCCGGGTCGATCTGTGGCACCGCCACGCCAGGGTCGGCGATGCCGAGCAGATCATCGAGCAGCAGCACATCTTGCGGGTCAGCCTCGGGCACCCGAGTCCGCACCCGCATTCGGGCGGCTTCGCCGTCGAGGTCGGCCACACCGGTGCTCGCGCGCAGTAGCTGGGCCACGACGTGGAAGGGGATCTCGCCGGCATGGGATTCGCAAAAAGCCCAAAACACCTCGACCCCGCGACTGGCCGCCATCACCGCGGCCTCCCGCGCGGCCCGGCTCTTGCCGATTCCTGGCGGTCCCACCACATTCACCACAGCACCGCGACCACCGATGGTGCGGTCCACCATGGCGTCCAAGGCCGCCATCTCCCAGCCTCGACCGACCAGGCCCACGTCGGCACGCCCGACGAGGCCATTTCGTGGACTGATCGCGACCAGCCGGCGCGCAGGCACCGGTTCGTCTCTTCCCTTGATGCGCACCCAATCCGGTTCAGCCAGCATCACCGTGTGTTCGACCAGCCGCGCCGTCGACTCCGACAGCATCACCCCGCCCGGCGGCGCCACCGACTCCATCCGCTGCGCAAACCCGAGCGGCTCCCCGGTCGCGGCGTACCCCAGCGACCCCGACCCAATCTCTCCGGCGATCACCCGGCCCGAATTCAGGCCCACCCGCAACCGCAGCGCCACCCCATCGCGGCGCTGCACTTCGGCGGCCAACCGGTCGGCTTCCTTTTGGATGGCCAATGCAGCGAGACATGCCCGAAATGCGTGATCCTCCAACGCAACCGGGGCCCCGAACAGCGCCATCAACCCGTCGCCGGTGTACTCCACGCTCCCGCCGCCGCAGCGCTGCACCACCGCCGCCGAGCGCTCCACCAGCTCGGTCATGATCTCGCGTAACCGCTCGATGTCCACGGCGGCCGCGATGTCCATCGATCGCACCACGTCGGCGAACAACGCCGTCACCTGTTTGTACTCCGCGGCATCACCCGACGCTGCAGTGGGCGCCCCGCACGCGTCACAGAACCTTGCGTTTTCCCGCAGGCCAGTGCCGCATGACCCGCACGTCACGCTCACCGTCACCTGCGCACCACCGATCCAAGATTCCGGACTATTCCAACTGCGAACAATAGGGCCTTCACCAGAAAAGAGCAGCCTGAATCACCCGGCGTTAGGCGTTTCCATGACGCCGCGTTACCCGGCAGGCTGCCGATCTTCCGGGCGCCGCTCAGTATCGCGATCTGAATCGGCACCACGGCAGAACCAAAGCCGGAGCCCAGGAGGGCGACTCAGTCATCCGCGCCGAACCGAACGAGATTGCAGTAGTGCGCTACTGCGCTCGCCGCACAGCGCTCGGGTGACGATTTCTATCGCGAAGCGCGACAACCACGGCGTTGCCCGTCGTTGCGTGACGACACAGGTAGAGGAACGACGATGATCACACGAATCGCTAATCGTGACGGCGCGATGACGAGGATCGCCCCACACGCGACCGGTCACGTACGGGCCACCGACGGCACCCTTGTGCGGGTCGACTACGAACGCGGCATCGGTTGGGTCGCAACGCACTACGACCCGAGTCTGCGGGTCATTCGACAGGTCACGGGTTCGCAAGAGGACGTACACGGCGTAGTGGCCTGTTGGGCACGGGGCCAGGACAAGCCATGAGCTTGCACGCTGCCGATACGGATCGGGACATGCAACGACGCGCGGGGGCTTCTAGTCCCGTGCTCGGCGCAAACGGTCCGGCATTCCGCGGCCAGCGCGCTGTTTCGCACCGCCACGCAAGTGGTCGCCGACGCAAGAAAAGGCAGACATGGTTAGAGCGGCTTGCACGACTAGCCGTAGCTCGGCCTAAAGCGGTTCTCACCGCGACCCTGGTGCTCATGATTGCCGCACTTGGCTATGGGTCGGGGATCAGCGAGCACCTGTCAGGCGGCGGCTTCTATAGCGTTTCTTCTGAATCGCAGCGTGCTGCTGCCTTGCTAGAGAAGCGTTTCCACGCCGGTAAACCGAACCTGGTGGTTCTCGCGACCAACACCGACGGCGGGTCGGTCGACGATCCGGACGCGGTCGCCGCCGGCCAGGCACTTACCCAACAGCTTGCCGCCACACCCGGTATCACGACGGTCAATTCGTACTGGAGACCGGGGAAGTCCGAATTGCTCCGGAGCACTGACATGACGAAGGCGCTGATCGTGGCGCACGTCGAAGGCAACGAGCGCGAGTTCGAGGCGGCGGCCAGACGTCTCATCGCTACCTACCGCGACACCGAGCGGGGTCCGCTGAAGCTCGAACTGGGCGGTGAAGTGGTCAGCTACGTGGACGTGACCGATCAGCTCAACCACGACCTGGGCATCAGTGAAGCGATCGCGCTGCCGGTGATCCTGCTACTGATGACGCTGGTGTTCGGCAGTCTCGTCGCGGCCGGTTTGCCCCTCGTAATCGGTGTGCTGTCGATTGTGGGTTCACTAGGCCTGCTGGCGTTGATGTCGGATATCACCCCGGTGTCCAACTACGCGCTCAACGTGACGACGATCCTCGGTCTCGCTCTCGCGATCGACTACAGCCTCTTGGTGCTGACCAGATTCCGGGAGGAGAGGACTCGGGCTGAAACCCTCGATGATGCGATCATCGAGTCGGTTCGAACCGCCGGCCGCACAGTCGTGTTCTCTGCCACCACGGTCACGCTGTCGGTGCTTGCTTTGCTTGTCTTCCCGATGATGTTCCTCCGGTCGATCGCCTATGCGTGCGTCGGTGTGATACTGCTGGCGACCGGATGCGCACTTGTGGTCACGCCTGCCATGTTGCGAATCCTCGGCCCCCGAATCGACTCGCTCAACGTTGGCCGGGCGATTCGACGGCTGTTTGGTCGTCGCGCGCCTGCCGGAACGCGGGCTGAGGAAGACGGGTTTTGGTTCCGTAGTTCACGGCTGGTTATGCGTAGGCCGGTAGTGATGGGGGGCGCGGTTCTGATCCTGGCGCTGGTGCTTGCGGCACCTTTCAGTGCCATCCGCTTGAACTTTCCAGACGACCGGTCGCTTCCGACAACGATCGAAAGCCGAAGTGTCGGAGACGTTGTCCGCGCCCAATTCCCCGCGCAAGCGACCGCCGCGATGGATGTGATCCTGGAAGCTTCCGCGGACGCGGATCAGCTCGATCCATACGCCATGGCGCTGTCACGGTTGCCGCACGTCGCAGCCGTCAAGCTGGCAACGGCGAACTATGTCAACGGGCGGCACGTCGGCGAGAAGCCGGTACCCCACGCCGACGGCCCCTATCTGACGGTCGTCCCGGATGTTGATCCTTATAGCGATGCGGCCCACCGCCTGCTTGATCAGGTACGTCGAACCCCATCTCCGGGTACCGTACATGTCGGCGGACTCACTGCAGAAAACTTCGATACCAAAGATGCTCTTTTAGAACGAATTCCGCTGGCCGCTGCTCTTATTGCAGTGGCGATGTTCGGCGTGCTGTTCGCGTTCACCGGAAGCGTCGTACTGCCGTTGAAGGCGCTGCTACTGAACATAATCAGCCTGTCCGCGACACTTGGCGCGATGGTTTTCATCTTCCAGGAGGGTCACCTCAAGTGGCTGGGGGGAGATTTCACGGTCACCGGGACCTTGCCGACACCGACGCCGATCCTCATCATCTGTCTGACGTTTGGGTTGTCCATGGACTACGAAGTGTTCCTATTGTCGCGAATCACGGAGGAGTATCGCGCGCACGGCGACACCAACCTTGCGGTGATGTCCGGGCTGCAACGCGTTGGCCCCATCGTCACGGCGGCGGCACTGATGATGTCAATAGTGTTCATCGCGATGGCCACCTCTCAGGTGTCGTTCATCAAGTCGCTTGGCCTCGGGTTGACGCTGGCAATCTTGTTCGACGCCACGCTCATTCGTGCAGTACTCATGCCCGCTGCGATGAGGCTGATGGGTCGTGCGAACTGGTGGGCGCCTCATTGGCGACGGCGTCCTCCGCGCCCGGCCGCGACAGAGCACGGTCGTGGGCGAATCTCGATACTGTCGCCCTAACCATCCATCGCTGTCGCAAAGGAAACCTGCTGAGGAACTTCTGCGCGGTTGCGATGGTGTCCATGCCAGGTTCCTCCGATCCTGCGGACCGTACGGTGACGCACGATCTGTGGCCACCGCGGCATACTTTCGATCCGGACCACCGCGATGGTGAGAGACATCCCTGCGCCGTTGTTCACCATGAGGACTCGGTCGCCGACGCCGATCTGGCCGGTGACGACGAGGTGAGTGAGCGCAGCGGGATGGTCGGATACTGACAAGTGGCCGAGGCCGCGGCCGTAATCGAGCATCCCCGTCTCCCAAGGTCTTCCGAACGGCGCGAGGAGCGCCTCGATATACCCGCTGGTTCCAGAGAAGACGTGCGTCACCCGCTGCACGTCGGACATGCCGATGTCGGCGTCGGCGAGCGCGTTGTCGATCAGATCGCGCCGTGTGCAGAGGAAATCACACATCATTTTCGGCAACTTCTCGGGATAACGCTTGATGAAACTTCGTGTCCGCGCGGCGACGTCTGCCGCCGTGGCCCAGTCGAAGCGCAGCGGAAACAGCGGTCCAGGAAGCCTGAACATTTCCTCGAACTCGGGAAGGCTCGCGTTCACCAAAGACTCCACCCTGGCGAATCCGGTTTCGGTGGAGACGATGACCGCACTCGCTGCGTCGCCGAGGACGGACCCGCGATCCGTCGCGCCGGCCGCGTACCCATACCGGTCGAATTCGGGCGAACCCCAATTGTCGGCGCCGGCGATCAAGGCGGCCTTGGGAGCGGACAGCAGCGAGAGGTAGCCGGCCGCGAGTGAGAACCCGAGAAGCGTCGAATTGCAGCCGGCCTCGATCCCAACAGCCGGTGCGGTCCCCCCGATGGCTTCGCGCTGCACGTAGTGATGCGCAGGCCACCCGGGAATCCCCTGAACCCCGCTGCCACCGTAGAGGATCAGTGCCAAGTCTTTCCCGCCGTAGCGGGATCGCGAAAGTGCCTCTTTGGTGGCGATCACCGCCATGTCAGGCGCAGAGATGTCGCCTGCCACGGCCGTGCCGGTCCAGCCGGTCTTCTCGCGGGTATCGGCATCGAGGCAGCCGTCGACTACCGCAGACTCGGTGCTGTAAGACTCCGGCAGGTAGAGTCCGATCGATTCGATGAAGAAGTTCGACAGTCGCATGGTGGCCTTCTAGCCAACTGCGCCGACGACGGCGAAGGCGATGAGCGTGCCCAACAGACCGAGGGTTGACACCGCTGCGGGCCATCGGTTGTCCTTGCGACGGAGGTACACGATGGCGAATCCGGCAACTCCGACAGCGGGCAGCGCGACGAGTAGCTTGGATGGCGGCGAAACCGGCGCGGCAAGACCGAACAACGCCACAGCGAACGGTCCGGTGCCAATCGTCAGCAATGAAGTTATCTGGTAGCCAAGCGAATTGGTGTAGCTTCGTTCTCCTGCGGCGGGGCGGCGGACAAGCTTTTTCCCGAACTCGACCTGGCTGGCGCACAGTGTCAAGATCACGATTCCCAGTCCAGAAGCGATCGCGGACGGCGCACCGTCCCCGATCTTGGTAAAGGCCGCGAGCAGGTACACATACAGCAGCAGTTGAATTGGAAAGCTGAGGAGTACGTTCAGAACGAGATTGTCGCCGCGAGTGGCCGGGAATCGCTGCCCGGCAGCCATCAGCGCCGCGGTGTACAGGAGCTGACTGACGACGATGGCCATTCCGGTGTGGAAGGACAGGTTCGCGACGACAATGACCGTCACGCACACTGCCGTAAGCGTGGACAGGTCCCGCAGCGCAACGGCTCCGGACGCAACTGCGCGTTGTGGGTTGGCTACCCGGTCGTAATCCCGGTCACGGATGTCATCGAGGATTCGCATGATCAGCAAGTCGGCGAATATGGTCGCAACGACTATCCCCAGCATCGGAATCGCGCTAGCGGCAATGTGTTTCCCAGTGAGCGCGTCAAATAGACCGATACCACCGGCGCCGAACGCTAGAGCGTACACGCTCGACAGGATCGGAGGGTACCGGTCGAGCACGAAGTGGGAGATGCCAGCAGTAGCAGTAGTCATTTCCCGTCTCCTCGCCATGTCACCCGCAGGCTCCTCACCCCGCGTGTGAACACGCCTGTACACCAACAGATTTCGGAGTCCGCGACAAGAGCTAGCCCGTCCAGTCGAGACAGCATGACTCGCAAGCCAACTTGGAGTTCGATCCGTGCGAAAGCCATTCCGACGCACCGGTGCCGACCGTGGCCAAATCCAAGGTGCGGGTTTGGGTTCCGTTGCGGACAAAACTCGTCGGCCTTGGAAAACACATCGGGATCGCGATTGGCGACGTCAATTATCGGTATGACGAC
The DNA here is from genome assembly GCF_965277065.1 of Mycobacterium sp. Taxonomy (GTDB): domain Bacteria; phylum Actinomycetota; class Actinomycetes; order Mycobacteriales; family Mycobacteriaceae; genus Mycobacterium. The sequence goes on along the minus strand of NZ_CBDIBT010000019.1, from coordinate 334,855 downwards.
TTCGCCTTTCGAGATCAGGCGGTCGTGCAGCTTCACGTCTTCGGTAGCGATGTGTGCCTGCCCAGCCGTGCCGCCAGCTGTGCCGCCGAACCACACCCAGCGGAGCAGTTCTTCGACCGCGGATGGGATCTGGCCCGGGTTCCGGCGAAGTGCATCCGGCAGCCCGCACTGCTGAAGTACCTCGATGAGCCCCAACGCGAGGTGATTGCTGGTCGTCTCTGCACCCGATATGAGCAGACCCATGGTGAGCATGACGATCTCTGCGTCGGTAAGTCTGCCCGCGGACTCGTCGTGTACCAATGCGTCGATCAATTCGCCAGCGGTGCCGCCGCGCCGCGACCGAATCACCTGACGTTCAAAGTATTCGCGCAAGTCGAGTATTGCCTTGTCGACCTCGTCACTGCGGTCATCACCGGACGACCACGCAACGGCTATCCGCGGGGCAAGGTAAGGCAGATCAGCGGTGTCCAGGCCGAGCAGGTTCATATGTACGAGGTTCGGGAAGGGGCGGCAGAACCGCGCGTAGATGTCTGCGGGTGGTCCGGCGGCGAGCAGGTCGTCGATGAGCTGACCGGCGACGAGTTCGATGAGCGGCCGGGCTTTTTCAGCCCTTCGCGTTGTGAACCACCCCTGGATCGCGCGGCGCCGAAGGGTGTGAATCGGCGCATCGCTGGTGGCTAGTGCGAGTGGAAAGTCAGAGCGCGCGCATAGCTTTCGCAAGTGGAACGGCGCGCGGCTAAAGACATTGTCGCTCAATACGGTTCGTACGTCGCACTGTCGGGTTACGGCGATGGCCGCTGTGCCGTCGGCCAACTCGACATCGAGGGTGGGCTGTCTGCGAAAGAGCTCGACATCTTCCGGGGGCAGCGATGTGCCCGGACCGGGATCAAGTGGGAATCGCATGGTGTCACCGTTCTTTTCGTGAGTTCCGGTGGAAATTGCGAACGGTGCCGGACCGGCCGTTGACTTCGATATCGTCGCCGTCGGATATTGCGGCGGTCGCCCCAGGAACCGCCACTACGGTTGGGATGCCGAGCATCCGGCCTGTTATGGCGGTGTGGGAGATCATGCTGCCACGCTCGACAACGAGTCCCGCGGCGTTGAGCATAAGTGGTAGCCAGCCGGGATCGGTCTCGCGGGCGACGAGAATTCGCCCAGCGCAATCGTTGGGACTGACATCGGGGCGCAGCACCAATTTCGCGTAACCACGGGCGGTCCCAGCGCTTGACGGCAGACCTACCAGCACGGTGCTGGAGTCTCCGGCCGCCGGGTGGTGTGCAGCCTTGAGCCGAAGACTGGCGACATCGATCGGCAGTGGCGCGGTCGTGAAATGGGCGGCAAGCGACGGACGACTGCGTGACTGTAGGTAAGCGTGTTTCCGTGCTCGGGCCAAGCGGCGGAGATCGACGTGGGTCGAGGTGCCATCGAACGCGCTCAGCAACTCCTCGGCTTCCAGATGGACGTAGTCATCGGCTGAATCCAGGCAGCCGGCGGCAGCCAAATCGGATCCGAGGCGGCTCATGGCTTCCCGCGAGAAGCCATACAGCTGGGTGCGGCAAAACCGCGTATCCTCGCGAGCCCGAAAGAGGAACCGTCCGGCGCGCAGCGCGATGTCGAGGATGGCGCGCCGCCATCTGGATGGGCAGATCCTGCGCAATTCATCAAGCGCGTTTGTTGCTGCGGTCGATTCTCGAAGCAGTGTTTGCCGCATCGTCGTTCCCGCCGAGACGAACGGCCGCAAGGACTCGATAAGCATTTCGGGTTTTTGACGCGGCGTAGGTTCCTCGATCTTGAGGTCGTTCATCGCGCGATCGCCGAACTTCCGAAGGTGCGTTTTGGCGTCGGCGGCCAGCTTGCCGCCGTACACGCCAATTGCGATCTGGTCCCACGTTTCACGTGCGTTGGCGGCCAGCACGCGCTGCGACAATTCGGGGATAGCGTTGATCTGCTCGGCGAGCGCCACGGTGGAATGCACCGATTCCAACGTCCGGTTCGGTGTTCCCCCGGGTAGCAGCGCAGGGGGGTTGACCTCAGCGATCTTCGTCCACCGCTGGGCGAGCAATGTGGCCGCGGCATATCCGGCAAGCCCCAGGTAGCCGGCTAAAATCGTTACGCCCCAGCGGTGTTCGGCTTCCGACCACACTTTCCGGTAAAGGGCGACGACATCTTCGGCTGGTAGTTGCGAGAGCTCCATCCTGGCTACGTGCTGGTCGTCCCACCAGGTCAAGAAACTTCGCAGCTGGCGGGGGAAACGGGCGGCGGCCCAGATCAGTCGCGGTGACCGCGCGAGTAGACCCGCGATTGCACGGCGGTCCAGCGCTACGCGGGGGACTGGGTTGTGTGGCTGCAGTCCGAGCAATTGCTCCCAGAGCGGGCGAAGGACGTCCCAACCGGGGATCTGACTGTGCAGTGCGTACCACGCATCTAGGCGATAGTAAGCACGGCCGTCAAGGTAGCCGATCATGCGGCGGAGTTGGTGCTCACGACTCCGCAGTCGGCTGTCGGGAACGCCGACGATGCGATAGAAGTGCCGAAAACTCATGCGGTAGAAAGTTCGCGCGTGCGAGTACGTCATGGCGGTGGTCACACCCGGAAAGCTCTCGGTCAGATTGTGATTCGTCCACTCGACGGACGGCCCCACCGTTCGTGGCCGCGCGGCGGGTCGTGCCTGAACCAGGTGGATCGCGGAGTCCGCGGTGATGACGCCCTCTATGTCCTGGGGGCCGCAGAAGAGCTGCTCGGTCGATTCTGCCAATGCCGCGATCTGGTCGATTTGGGTATCGGAAAGCACCGGTTTGTCGGCCAGCTCGTCGGGCACGGGATATGCGGCCACGCCACCGGTGGGCGCTCGGCAAAGCATTCGTTCTTTGTGCGAGATGCGCCGCTCGATTCCGCCTGCGCGCACGAAGAAGTGGTCGATGTCGGCGCGTTCAGCCACCGCGCCTTCCCCGATGCCGTAGACCGCCGCGATCACAGTCCCTCTGGCCCCAGTTGTCGGGTCGTGCGTGAATGCGACAAACGAGCGTCGGCCATCCATCATTTGCTGAATGCCCACGCACACGCTGAGGACGCGGGGATCGATTCCCCGCTGCGCGCGGTAAAGGACCGATCTGACGCTGAAAAGCGATGCCGCGCAGGCCGAAATCCTGTCGATCAGCGCGCTGGCGCCGACGTAGAGGTAACTATCGGTGAGCCCCGCGAACGGGTCGGCGGCGTCGTCTTCGCCCGGCTGCCCGTCCCGCCCGACTACGCATGCGCGAACAGCGACGTCGTGCGAGCCGAGGCCGACGTATTGGTCCAGGATCGCGGTTTGCGTTTCCGGTGTGAGAGAGACACGTTCGGCAGCGCTGCGAGCCGTCTCGGCCCATTCGGTCAGTCGCTCGACGCCGGCGCCGACGCCCGGAAAAGTGCCAACCACGTCGGCAATGGCTGTCCACGGAGTCTCGATGACGATGCAGAAGAACGATGGGACCGCAAACCCAGCATCACGTAGCCGTTGCTGGCGCGCGAACTTATGCCCCACCAGACTGGCGTCGGCCAGTTCGGCGGGTGCATCAAGGATTTTGATCATCACCACACTCCGGGCAGGAGACGGCCTCGGCTGCTGGCGAATTCGCGATATTCGGATGAACTGAAGAGAACGCCTTCTTCGACCCTGATGCGCCAAAGGATCGCGGCCGCGAGCAGAGCCAATCCCGCGATACTCGTAGGACTGGCGAAGTAACCGACGAAGCCGGCGTTGGCGAGCAACATTCCGGCATAAGCAGGATGACGCAGCACGCGGTAAGGACCGGAAGACATCACGCTGCGATCGGAGATCCGGACCACCCGGTGCGAATAGCGAGCGCCGAGTTCGCGGATCGCCCACGCGCGTAATGTCACGCCCGCAAGGAATACCCCCGCCAGCACGATTCCGACCTCGACGGACACCACCGGGTCGGCGTATGCGGCCGTGAGAGCAGTAGTGACCCGCGCCCCTGCGTAACAAACGAGGGTGCGATTCTCCGCGGCCGACTGACTTGGTGTGCCGGCGGTGATTCGTGCTTCGGACAGCATCCACGCGAGATATGCGACGACGAATCCCGCCGCAGCGAAGCGCCCGTCAAGAACGTGGGCCGCCACCGCGCCTGTGAGCGCGACGACTGTCAGCGTCAGCAGCAGGCGAAGAAAGTAGGTGGTGACCCGATCAGCCATGGCCAGCCTCACGTGGATCGCTCCTGCTAGCCGGCGCGCAGTTGCGCGTATTCGTCTGCGTCAACGCATCGGATCGCTATGAGAATCGAGCCGACTTTGCTTGCCCGCTCACCTACCGCGTGCACGTCGATGAGGAGTTTGCGAGTCTGCTCGGGCGGAGTGACTTGCCATGACAACGCCCGTGTTACGGGACCCGGCGGTACTGCAGTGGGCACTTCCGCGGTGAGCCCAACGAAAATCATCTTTATCCCCAACGGGTGCTCACCCCACCGGTGCAGAATTGCGATGGCGAACTGGCGGGCAGCCTCGAGAATGGACGCGACCGCGCCGGCCCGCGGTGGCAATCCGCCGATGGCGCACTGCTCACGTACCCGGGTCCAAACGCGCCCGCCTTCGACAGTGAGGGGACCGACCGCGATGTTGCGTGGGCTGGTCCGGTGCACCAGTTCCCTTGAGATCGATCCGATTCCAAGTGCAGGCACCGCGGTAAGGCCCGTGAGCGGCTGGGTACCGCGTCGCGTCAGCAACCCGTGCGCGATCGTGCGGCCAGACTGGATGACATCGATCCGGCTGGTTCCACCGCCCTCCCGGCTGGCTGTCACCTCTGCTGGTGCGAGGAGCTCACAGAACTTGGCGAAGGTGAGACGGAAGGATACTTTGTCCGGTTCCAGCATCGAAGCATGCTCCGCCAGTTCAAGACTGGCCACCGCGAGCAGCATGCCGGGCACGTGGTCGAGTGGATGGTCGAACACGTCGGGGTCGTCTGGGTCAACGCGGGCAAACCCGCGCGAGATGCCGTGGTCTGGCGCAAGGTCCAGGATGTCGATCGTGCGTCCGGGAATCACCCGAGGCGCAATCGGTGCGAGTAGCTGCATCGTTGCCTCCTCCACTCTTAGGGCGGTCTCCGACCCCCTGCACCGGGTTCGGTGTTGCCCTCTGCAATGAGGATCGTCACCCGCATTCGGGTGGAGGAGCCCAGTAGAGCCCTACTGCAATCGCGCCCGTTGGGTCGCGGTACTACTGAGCCGCAATAGTGAGCTGTCCCACTTCTTTCTGCATAGACGGCAACGGTCGCGCGTCGTGCGAACCACCAGTCCATTTTTGCAGTAGCGCGGTACTGCGCTCGTGGCACTGCATGCGCGGGACGATTTCCACCGCGGGTCTCGACCCGACGGCGTGCGATCCTTCCGCCACAGAACGGAGTAACGACGATGAATACCGCAAGAAATGGCCACTGAAGACCGGCTGCGTCCACAGTCGGGGCGCATTGCGGCAGACAGGCATGAGCCCAGCGAGCCGATCGCCATTCTCGGGATCGGTTGCCGATTTCCGGGAGGGGTCAACTCTCCGGATGACCTGTGGCAGTTGTTATCCGACGAATGCGACGCGATCTCGGCGTTTCCTACGGACCGGGGCTGGAATCTTGATGCCCTGTTCGGACCCGACCCCGACGCACCGGGGGCCACATACGTCCGCACCGGGGGGTTCGTGCAGAATGTGGCTGATTTCGACGCGGCGTTCTTCGGGATCAGTCCGCGTGAAGCCCAAGCCATGGACCCGCAGCAGCGACTGCTGCTCGAGGCGACGTGGGAGGCGCTGGAGCGAGCAAGAATCAACCCGAGTTCATTGCACGGCAGTGATACCGGCGTGTTCATCGGCGCGTGCACTCAGGAATACGGCCCGCGCATCTGCGAGGAGACGGAGGAGACGGAGGGATTCGCCGGCTACCTGACGACGGGTACCGCGATCAGCGTCGCGTCGGGTCGGGTGGCCTACACACTGGGGCTGCAGGGGCCGGCGGTGACGGTCGACACTGCCTGCTCATCATCTCTGGTTGCGGTGCATCTTGCCGTGCGATCGTTGCGGTCGGGTGAGTGTGACTTGGCGGTGGCGGGGGGTGCAACCGTGGTGTGCTCGCCCAGCATCTACATCGGCTTCGGTCGGCAGGGTGCGTTGGCCAAAGACGGCCGATCCAAGCCGTTCGCTGCGGCGGCGGACGGGTTTGGCGTCGCGGAGGGCGCCGGCGTGCTGGTGCTGGCCAGACTGTCGCGCGCGCGCAACCTCGGTTACCCAGTGCTGGCGCTGATCCGGGGCAGCGCCCTGGGACAAGACGGAGCCTCCAATGTGCTGTCCGCCCCGAGCGGTCCAGCGCAGCAGCGGGTGATTCGACAAGCTCTGTTCGATGCGGACCTGACCGCGGGTGACGTCGACGTGGTCGAGGCGCATGGCACTGGCACCAGGATCGGCGATCCGATCGAGGCGAAGGCGCTACTGGCAACCTACGGCGAAGCGCACGTGGCCGCGCGGCCGCTACTGGTCGGCTCGGTCAAGTCGAATATCGGTCATACGCAGTGGGCGGCCGGTGTCGCCGGAGTGATCAAGATCGTTCAGTCGATTCGAAACGGGACAGTGCCCGCGACGTTGAATCTGGATTCGCCTACACCGCGGGTGGATTGGTCGCCCGGGACGATCGAGGTGGTCGGTAGCGCACGCCCGTGGCCGGACCAGACCGGGCGGCGCCGACGTGCCGGGGTGTCCGCGTTCGGCATCAGCGGAACGAACGCCCACCTGATACTGGAGCAGGCGCCCGCGGAGTTGGCGCCTCTGGAGTTGGCTCCCAAGCGTCCGCCGGTCGTGCCATGGGTGTTGTCGGCTAAGTCGGCGTCAGCATTGACCGAGCAAGCGGCTCGCTTGCAGCGGTTCGTCGAGCAGCACACCGACGCGGATCCGAACGATGTCGCCTACTCATTGGTCACCACCCGGGCGTCGTTCGACCACCGCGCGGTTGTGGTCGGCCAACACGACGAATTGTTGAGTGGGTTGGCGGCGATCGCCTCCGGCGCTTGCGCACCGAATGTGGTAACTGGAAAGGCCACGGTCGCAGGGAGAACGGTCTTCGTCTTTCCCGGCCAGGGATCGCAGTGGACGGGCATGGCGGCCGAACTGCTGGACACCGCACCGGCGTTCGCCGATCAGATGCTTTGCTGCGATGCCGCTTTCGCCGAGTTTGTCGACTGGTCACTACTCAAGGCCGTGCGCGGCGGCTCCCCGAGCCTAGACCGGGTCGACGTGGTGCAGCCCGTGCTGTTTGCCGTCATGGTATCGCTGGCCGCGCAATGGCGAGCCCTGGGAATCCAGCCCGACGCCGTTCTCGGCCACTCGCAGGGCGAGATCGCCGCGGCCTACGTTGGAGGTGCGCTGTCGTTGCGAGACGCAGCGAAGGTGGTCTGCTTGCGTAGCAAGGCGATCAGCACGATCGCCGGATCCGGTGGCATGGTCTCGATCCAGCAACCCGTCGAACGGGTTTACCCGCTCATCGAACCGTGGGATCAATCGATTTCCGTTGCCGCGCAGAACGGCCCGTCTTCGACAGTGGTCACCGGGAACGCGGCGGCGCTGGACGAGCTCATGGCGGTATGCGAGCGGGACGAGGTGCCGGCCACCCGGATTCCCGTCGATTACGCTTCGCATTCTGCCCAGCTGGAGGAGTTGCGGGAGACACTGCGCGAGTCGCTATCTGGGCTGCAGGCGCGAAGCGGCGATGTCACTTTCATCTCCGCGGTCACCGGTGCCGGGCTGGACACGTCGTGCCTCGACGGCGACTACTGGTTCGCCAATGTGCGCCAACCCGTGTTGTTTGAACAGGCCGTTCGATGGGCGTCCGAGCACGGCTATCACACGTTCATTGAATCCAGTCCGCATCCGGTGCTGACTGCCGGCATCCAGGAGACACTAGATGACTATGGCGACGAGCACAGCGTGGTCGGGACACTTCGACGCAACGAAGGCGGCATGCGCCGGTTCCTGTTGTCGGCTGCCGAGGCACATGTATACGGGAAGTCACCGAACTGGGTGAGCATGTTCGACGACGCCGGCGCCTGTTCCATCGACTTGCCCACCTATCCCTTTCAACGGAAGCGCTACTGGCTGGACAGCGCGCCCGAATCCGTCGACGCGAGCAGTCTCGGTGTCGCCACCGCGGACCATCCGCTCCTCGGAGCTATTGTGGCACAGGCAGATTCGGAAGAAATCATCTTCACCGGTCGCTTGTCGCTCGCGTCCCATCCGTGGCTGACCAACCATAAAGTGCACGATGTCATGCTGGTGCCAGGTGCGGCCATGGTGGAGCTGGCATTACACGCGGGCGACCACGCCGGATGCCCGCGGGTGGACGAACTAGTTCTGCAGGCTCCGTTGATCGTCGGCGAACACTGCGGTGTAGCAGTGCAAGTAATCGTAGGTGCGTGGCGTGACTCCGGCGAACGTTCGATCCGAATCTATTCGCGGATAGACGATGGCGTACACCGCCGGTGGACTCGCCATGCCATAGGCGTACTTTCGCCAGTTTCGGCATCCTCCGACACAGCGCAGATCGAACCATGGCCGCCGGCCGGCGCGGAACCTATCGATGTTTCCGAGCTGTATGCCCAATTGGCCGCGCTTGGATACCAGTATGGCCCGGCATTTCGTGGCCTGCACTCGTCGTGGCGCCGTGGCGCCGAGGTGTTCGTGGAGGCGGAGTTGCCGGAGCAGACGAAAGCCGATGCGAGCCGGTTCGGTCTGCATCCGGCACTGCTTGACGCAATCCTGCACGGCATCGCTGCGGGCGGAATCCTCGCCGAATCAGCGCTGACCAGGTTGCCGTTCGAATGGAAAGGCGTGTCGCTGGATGTCGCCGGCGCAACCCGGCTTCGCGCCCGCATCACGCTCGTCGGCAACGACACGGTTGCTATTACACTGATGGACAGCTGCGGGGCGTTTGTTGGGCGTATCGATTCACTTGCGCTGCTAGGGGTTTCGTCGAGTCGGTTGCTGGCGAACACTGATACCGATGACGCTCTGTACGGGTTGGATTGGGTCACCCTCGCGCCGTCCAACGGCGGCGCAGGCGGCCCGATCGCCGATAACGTCACCGTATTACGCTGCCCGACAACAATTGTGGACGATGCCACGGTCGCCGATGACACCCGCCGAACTCTGGCGCATGCGCTGGATCGGGTACAGAATTGGCTGTCGAACGATTGCCATGAAGACGACGCGCGACTGCTGGTGCTCACGCGCGGGGCGATCGCGGTCGACTCATCCGAAAATGTCACCGATCTCGCCCAGGCCGCAGTGTGGGGATTGTTGCGGAGCGCACAGACCGAGAACCCGGAGCGTATCTTGTTGGCCGACATCGACGACTGGGACAGTGCCGACGTTGCGGTCGCCGAAGCGGCCAGCCGTGACGAATCGCAACTCGCGCTCCGTGGCGGTGTGTGCTTCGCCCCTCGGCTGGTGCGTGCCGAGCCACTCAAGGGCGCTGAACTTGTCGAGTCGGGCACCTGGCGACTTGCTACCCTCGGCAACGGCACGCTGGACTCGCGGAACGTCGCCCTGCGGCCGTGGCCCGAATCCAAGCGCCCCCTCGGGGCCGGCGAGGTGCGTCTGGCTCTGCGTAGCACCGGTGTGAATTTCCGTGACGTCCTGATCGCCCTGGGTGACCCGGGGGACTACGACGTCGGCCTCGAAGGTTCCGGCGTCGTTCTCGAGGTCGCAGACGATGTGCTCGGGTTCAAGCCGGGCGACCGGGTGATGGGTCAGTTCTTCGGCGCGGGACCCGTTGTCGTCGTGGATCACCGGAGGATCGCGTGCGTCCCCTCAGGGTGGTCCTACGCACAGGCAGCGTCGATACCCGCGGTTTTCCTCACCGTGTACTACGCGTTGGCCCACCTTGCCCACGTCAGCGCGGGTGAGCGGTTGCTAGTGCACGCCGCCACCGGCGGCGTTGGGATGGCGGCGGTGCAGCTAGCCAAGCACTGGGGCCTCGATGTATATGCCACGGCCAGCCCTGGCAAGTGGGAAACATTGCGCGGCATGGGGTTCGACGATGACCATATCGCGAACTCACGATCTCTCGACTTCGAGCAAAAGTTTTCCGTGGCAACCGGCGGGGCGGGTATGGACGTGGTACTCGATTGCCTGAAAGGAGAATTCGTCGATGCGTCATTGCGACTCTTGCCGCGCGGCGGCCGATTCGTCGAACTGGGCAAGGCAGACATCCGAGACCCTGGCGAGGTGGCGACGCGGCATCCGGGTGTTCACTATCAAGCGTTCGATCTCGTCGACGACGTCGCTCCGGAACTCTTGAGCGAGATGCTTGGCGAGCTGGTGAAGCTGTTCGAGACGGGCGAGCTGCGTCCGCTTCCGCTGCGTTCGTGGGACATTCGACAGGCATCGGATGCCTACCGATTCCTGAGCCGTGCCCGCCACGTGGGCAAGTTGGTGCTCACCGTGCCCACGCCGCTGGATCCCGCAGGCACGGTGCTGATCACGGGCGGTACCGGCGTGCTCGGGACGCTGCTTGCCCGGCATCTGGTAACTCGTCACGGTGCGCGCAACCTGTTGCTGATCAGCCGAAAAGGCCGCGCGGCCGAAAATTCCGCCGCGATCGAGTCGGAGCTCACCGGGCTCGGTGCGTCCGTACGGATCGAATCCTGCGACGCGGCGGACCGAGATGCGTTGCAGGAACTGCTGGCCGGGATACCACTCGAGCGTCCGTTGACCGCCGTCATCCACGCCGCAGGAGTGCTCGACGACACCGTGTTTGCGGCGCAGACGCCCCGTCACCTGGACACGGTGCTGCGTCCGAAGATCGATGCGGCGTGGAACCTGCACGAGCTCACCGCGTCCGCGGACCTGTCGGCGTTCGTACTGTTTTCGTCGGCAGCCGGTGTTCTCGGCTCCGCGGGCCAGGCCAACTATGCGGCTGCCAATGCATTCCTCGACGCGCTCGCACAGCATCGCCGGCAGCTGGGGCTGCCGGGTGTCTCTATGGCGTGGGGGTGGTGGGCGCAAGCAACCGGAATGACAGGCCATCTCGACGAACGCGATCGCGCGCGTATGAGGCGCGGCGGCTTCATCCCGATGTCGTCGGCGGACGGCGTCGCGCTTTTCGATGCTGCACTCTGGCAGGCGCGCTCGTTCGTCGTTCCGGCACAGTTCGATCTCCCCGCCATCCGGTCTCATTCGGCGGTTGGGGGGCTGCCACCAATCTTCCGCGGTCTAATCCGTGCGGCACGGCGCACCGCCCAGTCCGTTGCCGCAGTCGAGTCCTCCTCCGATCTCCGAGGGCGGCTTGCGGCGATGAGCCCTTCCGAACAGGAACACGAATTGCTTGCCATCGTCCGCTCAAACGCGGCCGCCGTACTCGGGCACGACTCCGTCGATGCAGTCGGCACCGACCAGGAGTTCGTCAAGGAGCTCGGCTTCGATTCACTGGGCGCGGTCGAGCTCTGGAATCGGCTCAAATCGGCGACCGGTTTGAAGCTGCCCCCCACTTCTGTCTTCGACCATCCGACGCCGAAGGCGTTGGCCCGGTATCTGGTGAGTGCACTTAACACGCGCGGGCTTCCACCCGCGGGAGAATATGGGAACGATGGCGCACCGCGTTCAACGACGAAATCCGTTTACCCACAAGAATTCTCGTTGACGTGTGAATCGGATCGTTGTTATACCAGAACCTGAATCCCTGAACAGGCCGCTCGAAGGGGCGCGAGACTTTGGGGTACAGCGCCAAAATCCTGCTCTAGATGTCCAAAAGCCGCTAGCCGAGCATCTGAGGATTTTGTTGCTCCGCCTCCGGGCGCACATCCACGCATCTGCGACTCTGCCCGCACAATGTGAGTAGGGTCGGGCCGTGATGCGCGAAAAGGCCCAGGCATCGACCTCGGTTCTGGCAATGGTCGGGGCGGCCCGCGTCGCCGTGGGAGCGACAATGATCCTGGTGCCGAGCCGGATCTTTTCGCCAGGTTCCGGAACCGAAACACTACTCATGCGGACCATCGGGATCCGCGATGTGGTTCTCGGCTCGGGCGCCTGTGTGGCCTGGGCGCGCGGCGAAGAAGGCGAATTGCGACGGTGGGCAACGGTTGGACTCACTAGTGATGGGGCCGACTTCGTTACCGGTCTTCGCAGCACGCCGCTAGTCGGTTCCAAAAGCGCAATGATCGCCACGCTCTCCCCGGTGCCCTTTGTGGCGGCCGGGATCTTGGGTCTGACCCGTAGATCAAGAAAGCCGTAAAGCAAAGGGAATCATCAAACGGCCGGCACCGCATAGTTTCGCCGATCGTGCGCAAGCCCCGTACTCTTCGACGGTGAACGCGATCGACCCGGACAAGCTCGACACGTGCCTGCAGGTGCTGGCCGACGTCGAGTCGTTGCCGCCCGAGCACCCCGATGCCGTCGCCGTGCGCCGCGCGACCGCGGGCGTTTTCAAGGCGGTGAAGAAGGCCCGCCGCCATGCCAAGCGTGACGCGGTAACAGCCGCAGACCAAGCCGTCACCGCGGCCACTGCCACCGGCGCACCCGGCCGGATCGACGACGAAACCGCGGGCCTGCCTCTGGTGTCCACCGCGGTCGGGGCCTCGGCGGGAACGTTGCTGCGGTCACGTGCCTGCTACATGTGCAAGAACCGCTACACAGTCGTCGACGCGTTCTATCACCAACTCTGTCCGGAATGCGCCGCGCTCAACCGTGCCAAGCGCGACGCCCGCACCGACCTCACCGGTAGGACCGCCCTGCTCACCGGTGGCCGCGCCAAGATCGGCATGTACATCGCCCTGCGGTTGCTCCGCGATGGCGCCCGCACGACGATCACTACGCGCTTTCCGAACGACGCCGTGCGCCGCTTCGCCGCGATGCCCGATAGCGCCGATTGGCTACATCGGCTCCGCATCGTCGGGATCGACCTGCGCGACCCGGCTCAGGTGGTCGCGCTCGCGGACTCCGTCGCCGCGCAGGGCCCGCTGGACATTCTGATCAACAACGCCGCCCAAACGGTGCGCCGAGCCCCCGGCTCCTACGCTGCGCTCGTCGAGGCGGAGCGCACCCCGGCACCCGAACTTGTCGACGTGGTCACCTTCGACCGGGTCAGCGACGCCCATCCCGCAGCGTTGGCCGGCAGCTCTCGCCGAGCACCAAACTCCGCATGCTGTCACGGAACTGGCCCTTACCGCCCGCAGCGCGTCCCCGGACCGGATCGCCGCCGGCACCGCTATCGATGCCGGTGGTCTGCTACCCGACACCGCGTCGATCAACAGTTGGATTCAGCGTGTGCACGAGGTCGACGCGATGGAGCTGCTCGAGGTTCAGTTGTGCAACCAGACGGCACCGTTCATTTTGGTGAGCCGCTTGCGTCCGGCGATGGCCGCTTCACCCGCTCGCCGCAAATACGTCGTGAATGTGTCGGCGATGGAGGGGCAGTTCAGCCGGGCCTACAAGGGCCCGGGACATCCGCACACCAACATGGCGAAGGCCGCGCTGAATATGCTCACCCGTACCAGCGCCGGCGAAATGCTCGAGCAGGACGGCATTCTCATGACCGCCGTCGATACCGGCTGGATCACCGACGAGCGTCCACACCCGACCAAGTTGCGCCTCGCCGACGAGGGCTTCCATGCCCCGCTAGACCTCGTCGACGGCGCCGCCCGCGTCTACGACCCGATCGTGCGGGGGGAGTCCGGTGAGGATCTCTACGGCTGCTTCCTGAAGGACTACGCGCCGAGCAACTGGTAGCTCTACGCCGCGTTGGTGTCGACCTCGGCTGATTCAGACCGGAAGACGAGCTGAATGACGTTCGCCGGGTTGACCGTTGCGGCCTTGCGCAGCAGATCATTGGGAAGTGAGAGGCGGAACACCTTCTTCCACGCCGAGCCGACTTGCTTGACCATCGGCCCGCTGACGTAGGTCAGGCCGTAGCGCTCGAACAGGTCTTGCACCTTCGGTGCGATCTCCTGGTAGCGATTGCTCGGCAGATCGGGAAAAAGGTGATGTTCGATCTGGAACGACAGATTGCCGGTCATGAAGTGCAGCAACCGGTTTCCGCTGATGTTGGCGGAGCCGAGCATCTGCCGCAGGTACCACTCGCCGCGGGTCTCACCGTCGATCGACTTCTTCTCGTAGGTCTGGACGCCTTCGGGGAAGTGCCCGCACATGATGACCGAGTGTGTCCACACGTTGCGGACGAGGTTGGCGGCCAAGTTCGCGGTCAGTGTGGTCAGCGCTGAGGGTCCGGACAGCAGCGGGTGCAGAACGTAATCCTTGGCCATCTGGCGGCGGATCTTGGCGAGCACATCCTTGGCTTGACGGCGGAACTCCTCGTTGTCCGTCTTGCCTTTGAGGAACTTCCCGATTTTGAGGTCGTAGGCCGCGATTCCGTACTGGAAGAAGCAGGCGTTGATGAGGTTCCACAGCGGCTGGGCGATGTAAAACGGCATCCACCGCTGATCTTCGTCGACCCGCATGATGCCGTAGCCGAGGTCGTCGTCCTTGCCGACGACGTTGGTGTACGTGTGGTGGATCGCGTTGTGCGAGTGCTTCCACATGTCCGAGGGGGAGGCGTTGTCCCACTCCCAGGTGGTGGAGTGGATCTTGTTGTCGCGCATCCAGTCCCACTGGCCGTGCATGACATTGTGACCGATTTCCATGTTCTCGACGATCTTGGCGACTGACAGCCCGGCCGTGCCGGCCAGCCAGGCCGGCGGAAACAATGAGAACAGCAGCACCGCGCGGCTGGCCAATTCGAGTTTGCGTTGAAAGTCGATGACGTTGCGGATGTAGTCGGCGTCGCGCTCGCCACGGCTGTCGAGCACCTGCTGGCGGATCGCGTCGAGTTCGCGGCCGAGGTTCTCGATGTCGTCATCGGTGAGGTGGGCGATCGGATTCTGTTCCTGGCGTTGCAGAGTGGTCATTGGACTTCTCCTTAGAGGTCGATGTCGCAGGTGCCCGCAGCGGCGGACACACACGTTTGGATGAGGACGCCGTCACCGGGTGCGGCGGTGGTGATGTCGCCGTTGCGAAGGTCTCGGACGGCTCCTTCGCGCAGCGGCGCCACGCAGCCGAAGCAGATGCCCATCCGGCATCCCGACGGCATCAGGACGCCGGCCGCTTCGCCGGCGTCGAGCAGTGTCTGGTCGCCCGGGGTATCGAGGACGGTCGCGGATTTGCTGAAGGTGACCGTCCCTCCTTCGCCGGCGGTGACGACGGCGGGCCGGAACCTTTCGGTGTGCAGACGCTCGGGTATGCCGTTGTCGTTCCAGTGCTGCTCGAGCGCGTCGAGCATCCCGGTCGGTCCGCATGCCCACGTCTCACGCTCGGGCAGGTCGCTGACCAGGTCGCCGAGCTCGGCGGTGTGAGCATGCCGTCGGTGTCAGTGTGCTTCTCTATCAGACGAATTCGGCCCTGCCGGGCCAACGCTTGCAGTTCGCCGGCGAAGATCACATCGGCGGCTGTGGGGGCGCTGTGCACCACCACGACGTCGTCGATGTGCTCGGCCAGGTTGCGCAGCATGCCCATCACCGGGGTGATTCCGCTGCCCGCGGTGAGGAACAAGATCTTGGGCGGTGTCACCGCAGGAAGCGTGAATTCCCCTGCGGCATGGTCGAGCTGGACGATGGTGCCGACGGTGGCGTGTCGCACGAGGTGATTGGATACCTTGCCGTCAGGAATGGCTTTGACCGTGATCGCGATGCAGTCGTCGGCCCGGGCCGTGTCGGACGTCAACGAATATGCGCGCCATTGACGAACACCGTCGACGTCGACTCCGATGCGGACGTACTGGCCTGGTGTGTGAGCGCGCCAGCCGCGGCCGGGCTTGATGACGAGGCTGACGGCGTCGCGGGTCTCGGGGTGGATTGCGACGATCCGGCCGCGCAGGTCGGCGCTCGAGCGCAGCGGGTTGATGATGTCGAGGTAGTCGGCAGGCACGAGCGGCGTGGTGATCAACTCGGCGAGCTGGAGGAACCGGTCGCGCAGCGTGCCCATCGGCTTGGGTGCTGTTGTTGTCATGACACTACGATCCCTCGCTTCCGGGTATAAACTCTTGGTCAGTAAGGGTGAAACACCGCCGTCGAGTTGTTCGAAAAGAATAAATTAAATGGACGAAGCTCTCGGAGATGACGGCCGACGGGTTACCGGCCTGGTGCTGAACGACCAGGTCGTTGACGCTTTGCAGGGCGTGCTGCCCGCTGTCGCCGAACACACTGTGGCCGCCGTCACCGTCGAGGTGCCCAGCTACGCGGATGCCTTCGGCGGGCGGATGGGGCAGAGGATCGAAGGCGCCGTCCAGATGGCGCTGAGCGCCTTTCTCCAACTCGCGGCCCGTCCACGCGACGCCGATCCCGGACCGACGATGTCGCCTGCGCTCGAGGGTGCGTACGAACTCGGACGAGGCGAGGCGCGTCAAGGGCGTTCCATCGACGCACTGCTGTCCGCCTATCGCGTCGGCGCGCGGGTGTCCTGGCGTGAGCTGTCGGAAACCGTTGTCGATCGGGGGCTACCACCGCCGATGATCGCCCGGTTCGCCGAGTTGGTGTTCGAGTTCATCGACGAGCTTTCCGCCGCAAGCGTTTCCGGTCATACCGATGAATTGGCATCCTCGGATCGCGAACGACGGCGCCATCTCGACCGTCTCGGGCAGGACCTCCTGAGCGGGGTGCCCGTCGAGATTCTGCGGGTCAGTGCCGAGCGCGCCGAGTGGCGTCCACCGGACACTCTTACCGCGGTACTACTCCCGTCGGCCCAGACGCTGGGCGTGGTGTCGCGATTCGGGCAGTCCACGTTGCAGCTCAGCGGCGACCTGCCCGGTATCAGTTCCTCCGAATCTGTCGTGGCGTTACTCATCCCAGACATGCACGGCCCCAACCGGGCTCGGCTGCTGCGAGAACTCCGCGATCGCCGGGCCGTGGTCGGCCCTCCCCGCGCCTGGACGCAGGTGCAGTCGTCGTACCATCGCGTCGTGCAGGCGCGCAGACTCCACCTCGGCGATGACCTCGGCACCGTCGACACCGACGACCATCTGGTCGCGCTCGTGCTCGGCGCCGACCGCGACGCCGCTGACGATCTTCGTCGCCAGGTGCTCGCGCCGCTGGATCAGTTGCGTCCCAACACCGCCGAAAGGCTCGCGGAAACACTGCGATCGTGGCTGCTGCACCAAGGCCAGCGTGATGCGGTGGCCGCCGAGCTATTCATCCACGCACAGACCGTGCGATATCGGATGACCCAACTCCGCGAGCTCTACGGCGAACGGCTGAACGATCCTCGGGCGGTCCTCGAACTCATTGTGGCGCTGTCCATCCCCGCAACGGCAGGCGCATCAGACGCGGCGTGAACCTATCCGACGGTGTGGACGATGAGGATGTCGACTTTCGCTCTGCGGGCGACGGTGTCGGGTACGGATCCCAACAGGCGGCCCGCGACCGTGCCCAAGCCCAAGTTGCCGACCACCAGCAGGTCCGCTTTCACCTCGTCGGCCAGATGCAGCAGCGCCGTGACCGGGGCGCCCACGATCGCCTGCTCTTCGATGTCGTGGGCGCCGACGGCTTTGGCGCGGACGCGGGCGTCCTGAAGGATCGCGTACACCGGGGCGCTGCCATGCATCCGATAACCCTCGCCGCGGAGGCTATCGGCGGCTCTACCGTCGGTGAGTCGATCGGGGGAGGGTGGTCGTGACCAGCCGCCCTTTTCCGATGAGTCGAGATGCGCGCTGGCGATGATCAGCTTCGCCGATTCCTGCGCCGCGATCGCTGCCGCGCGGTCGACTGCCTTGAGCGACGACTCCGAGCCGTCCGTTCCTACGACGATCGTCCGATAACTCATCGCGCCTCCATCCGCCGGTCCGCAACGACAAGAAGACACTAGCGGCCCGAGTGCTCCTCCGCGGCCGGTTGCGCGGTGAACTAGCCAGCCCGCGCCGACGAGCGCTCCAGCATCCCGTAGACCGATCCGGCGTATCGGCCGGAGCTCGACGTCGACGGCGATGATCTGGCGTGCGAACCCGGGAAATCGCGTAGATCGACGCGGTGATCGCCGCTCAACCGCCGGCTTCGATAGCCGCGACCCGTGCGACCGCGTCGGGTCCGCAGAAGCGCTCGAGGTTCACGCCGCCGCCGGCCAGCACGGTGTCGATGCGGCGTTTGAGGTCGCCCGACGACAGATGGGCGTACAGGTTCGCCCCGGGGCACGAGGTCTGGGCGAAGTCCCGGTGGCCGGCCAACGTATCGGTCTTGACGTGGAAGTTCTGGGCAGCCCATGCGAACGCCAGGGCGGTCCCGTGAAGTTGTGCCTCCGAAACTGCTTCCTGGTCGAAGTCTCCTTCGCAGAGCACCAAGAAATGGCCGGTGGTGTCGTAGTCGGTGGCGGTATCGCCGGCCAGCTCAGTGCTTCGCAGTTCGTACAGGTTGCCATTGCGGTCCACGGCGACGTGGTAAGCGATGTCGATCCAACCTTTTTGATCTTGGTGATACAGCTGGTCCTTGCGCAGGCGTCCCGGCGCATTCCGGTTATCGCCGAGCACGACCGCCTCGTGGTGCAATGTCATCCGAGTGATGGTTTGCCGCTTGCCGCCGGGGCGGGCGGGTCGCGCGCCCCACGCCTCGCGGCACAGCAACAAAGCCCACTCGGCGCTGGTCAGACGGGTAATTGGCGCCGCGGCGCTCGAGCACGCGCCGGCAGCCGACGCCAGTGCGGCGCTGCTCGCCAGCCTCAGCAGTTGACGACGATTGACGACATCGCGACGCAC
The DNA here is from genome assembly GCF_965277065.1 of Mycobacterium sp. Classification (GTDB taxonomy): domain Bacteria; phylum Actinomycetota; class Actinomycetes; order Mycobacteriales; family Mycobacteriaceae; genus Mycobacterium. Next base: position 316,104 of record NZ_CBDIBT010000019.1, on the reverse strand, counting down.
GTCCATGGGATCACGGTACGGATGACGATTTCACCTGTGGTCGGTTACGCCTTCGGTGCTTCAGCTCCCGGTGACGATGCGCTGCTCGAGGTACCGGCCAGTGACGACGTTTGCAGATGGTTGATTCTCCAGACGCCGCGCTTCCTGCTTGATCCGTCGGTTCAGGATGCGGTCATCGCGCCGCGAAATGGCGGAACCGCGTTTGCTGAGCAGGTCCAGTTGTTTCCAGCTCAGCCCATCAAGATCACCAACGGAATCGTGCGTGGCGACCACGACCGCGCCGTGCAGAAGCGGCACTGATTTCGCGGTGAACTCAGTTGTCGCCAGCAGCATTTCGGTTGCGCTGCGATTGACTGTCCGCCGGCACCGCCGGGTGGAGGGGGTGAACCAGAAGTCGAACTGTCGATCGGCGCTGGTCAAACTTTCCAGCCCGTAGTCGTGAACAAGCGCGAGGATATCGGCGTTGCTGTAGGCGCTTGTCTCGTAAACGACTCCGTCGGGGCTGAAGTAGAGGATTGTGTTCATTGCGGTTGTCCTTTTCGGCTCGGGGCTGGGACTGCCCTCAGCGTGTAACGGAAAATCACACGCATGTAATTCCCTCTATTACGGTTGGACTAAACATTCCTAACGAAAATGACACGAATCGGAGTGTGGAGGAGGCCTCGAGAGTGACATCGCGGTCGTCGAATCGGCGCGGATCGGACGCTGCTTCGCTGGTGAACGTGGGTAGATGTCTGACAGACTGTCGTAGGTCGGCCCCCGTTACCTTGTCTGTCACCGTGAGTCTGACCCGTGGAGCACGTTGATGAATGCTGCCGCTGTCCCCGCCGGTACTTGGCACTTGTCGGCCGCGATGCGAGCCGCCTCCCAGGAAGAGCACGACGCCGCCGAGCGAACACCGTTCTTCACCGAACTACTCCGCGGTGGTCTCGGCAAAGCGGCTTATGCCGCTTATCTCGCCCGGTTGCGCCCGGTTTATGCCGCACTGGAAGAAGCGGTTCGGCGCCACCGCGACAACGCGGTCATTGCGGCCGTCTATGACCCGGCTCTTGAACGCCTGCCTGCCATCGATGCCGATCTGCAGTGCTGGTCCGACGGTTCGCTGGGGTCATTCGACTCACCGGCCGCCGAGTCTTATTGTCGACGGCTGGAAAGCATCAATGACAGCGCTGCGCTGCTCGCCCACCATTACACCCGCTATTTGGGGGATCTTTCCGGCGGTCAAGCCATCGGCCGCACTCTGGAGCGGCTCTTCAACCTCGGCGGTATCGGCCTCGCGTTCTACAGGTTTCCGGTGCAGCCGAGGGCCTATAAGAACAACTATCGAGCTCGCCTCGACAGCCTCGCGCTGCAGACCGAACAGGTCGAGATTTTGCTCAGTGAAGTCAAGTTCGCTTTCCGGCTCAATCAGGCTGTGCTCGACGAACTCGGAGTCGACTTCGCGATGAGTGGTTCGCGTGATCGGTGACGCCTTGACGCCGGAAGGTCACCCGGTCGACGGGTTTGTCCCGCTCGGGACCGTTATCGACTTGGAAAACTGCGCGCGGGAGCCGATTCACATCCCGGGCAGCATCCAGCCGCGCGGGGTGCTGGCGGTGGTGCACGAACCCACTTTCGAGATCCTTCAGGTCAGCGCCAACGTCACCGACCTGCTCGGCCATTGCGTCGACGACTTACTCGGCCGGCACCTGTCGACGCTGATCGGGGACCAACAGGCCGCGCGCATCGAACACGCCGCGGAGACCTTCGGTGACCTTCGCCAGCGCAATCCGCTCGACTGTCAGCTCGAAGTCGCCGGTCAGCAGCGCGCATTCGACGCCATCCTGCGTCGTGAACCGGGGGGCGTGCTTCTCGTCGAACTCGAGATCGCCTACGGCGAGCGGCCTTTCTCCTTCCCGAACACCTACCAGGCAGTGCGCAGCTCGGTGGAGGAGCTGAACCAGGCCGCGACACTGACCGAGATGTACAACACCACCGCGCGCGCAGTCCGTGACCTCACCGGCTTCGACCGCGTCATGGTGTATCGGTACGACGATCATTACAACGGTGAGGTTGTCGCCGAATCGAAGCGCGACGACCTGAACTCGTTCCTCGGCCTGCACTACCCATCCACCGACATCCCGGCCCAGGCGCGGGCGCTGTACGAAAAGAACTGGATCCGGCTCATCTCGGACGTGAACTACACGCCGACCCCGCTGGTGCCGGCGGTCGACCCGGAGACCGGGACGCCGCGCGATCTGACCTATGCCACGCTGCGAAGCGTTTCGCCCATCCATCTCGAGTACCTGCAGAACATGGGTGTGCACGCGTCGATGTCGATCTCCCTGCTGCGGCGCGGACGACTGTGGGGGCTCATCGCCTGTCACCACTACGCCGGTCCACACCTACCGCCGTTCGGCACCCGGGCCGCAGCCGAGTTCCTCGGAGCCACTCTTTCGCTGCGGCTGGTCGACCAGTTCGAAGAGGACCTCCTGCACAGGCGGCTGGCTTCGCAGGCGGTTCTGGCCAAGCTGACTGCCGCCACGATGGGTGACGACGAGTCGATCGTGGCGGCGCTGCTGGGTGCACCCGACTTGCTCGACCTCGTACCGGCTGACGGCGTCGTGGTCCACATCGACGACGACACGGAGGGGCGTGGTTCGGTCCCGCCGGTCGACGTCGTGGCCGCGGTCGCGGCATGGGCGCGCGGTGCGGGAGAGGAGATCGCGGGTACGGACAGCCTCTCGCGGGATGTGCCCGCGTTGAACCTCGACCCGCAGGTGGCTGCCGGCGCGCTGGCGCTCAACCTGCCCGACGGTCAGCACGCCATCTGGTTTCGTCGCGAGGTTCAGCGTTCAGTGGATTGGGGTGGCGACCCGGACAACAAGGCGATCGCCGTCAGCGAGGGCGACGAGATCCGGCTGAGTCCACGCAAGTCGTTCGAACGGTGGCGCGAGATTGTGCGCGGAAGCAGCGACCCGTGGACCGTGAGCCAAACCGAGTCGGCCGAGGCACTGCGCCGTCATCTCGTCGAGTCGCTGTACCACCGTACTCGTGGCGCGCTGCGGATGGCCGAAACGATGCAGCTCAGCCTGCTGCCCGATTCAATTCCGACCCTTGAGAATTGGGAGCTGTCCGCGCACTACGAGCCGGCCGCGGGCGGTCGCGTGGGCGGCGACTGGTACGACGCATTCGAGCTGCGCGACGGCCGCTTGGTGGTGGTTCTCGGTGACGTCGCCGGACATGGCATCACCGCGGCGGGGACGATGGCGCAGCTGCGTAATGCTCTGCGCGCGCAATTGTTCGTCGGCACCGATCCGGCGCATGCGCTCAACGAGCTGAACGAGTTCTGCGAGTACCTGATGCCGCGGGCGTTTGCCACCGTTGTCGTCGCGCGCATCGATCTCACCTCGGGCGCGGCGGAGGCCGCGTGCGCCGGGCATTTGATTCCGTACCTGACGAATTCGCTGACGGCCGTGCAGGCGCCGATCCAGCTGTCGCCGCCGATCGGCCTCAAGAACGTGAGTTACACACCGAGCGTGTTCACCATCGAGCCCGGGCACAGATTGGTGATGTACTCCGACGGTCTGGTCGAGCGCCGGGGCGAGGCGATCGACGATGGGATCGACCGACTCGCGAAAACCCTTGCACGCGCGGGTGATGCGCCGGCCTCGGGGATCCGTGCGGCGATGGAGTGGGGCGACACACCCGACGACGTCACGATCGTTACGCTTCGACGCCCCTGAACGCTACGGATTGAGTAGCGCCTCGAACTCGGCGACCAGATTGCTGGACGTCGACTGGACCAGGTCAGTCATGTTGGCCCACTCCAGGGTTGCCACACTTCCCAGCTCGGTGGGGAAGTCGTCGTTAGCGGTCAGGACCGCAGTCGCCAAATCGTCGCGGGCATTGAGGAACCCCGCGATGATTCCGGTGTTCGGGTCCAAAACCGGGTCGTTGAGCAGGGATCCGAGTTGCTGGGGGAGTAGCAACGAGAGCACCGTCTGACCCAGCGCCAATTCGGTGGGCAGACTGATGTCGCTGGCCGCCAGGGGCAGATTATTGACAATCGCCTCGAGGCTGCCGATGGGGTTGGTGAGCAGGTCGTGGCCGACGGTGGTCCAGTCCGGACTCAAGGCCGGGGTGAATCTCAGTTCCAGCGGGATGGTCGGGTCGCTGCCGAACACCGCGGTGAAGTTGTCGGTGCCCAGCACATCCTGCAAACCGTGAAGGAGTAATTCCTGGAGGACCCAGTCGGGTTGGGCGTGTTCACGTGACAGGTCCAGGGCGTAGTCGTAGGACAGCACGCGCTGTGACATGTCGGCGGCATATTCCGCGGGGCTGACGGTGGGTGTGTCTGCGGGCAGATAGCTGGCGACGTCGGCTACCGGCACCACCTCGGTCGTCACCGGGAGGCCCGTCGGGTCTGTGCCGTCGGGAAGGTTCTCGAATCGGGCGAAGATCTCGCCGCTGCTAACGCCATCGCTGTCAAGCCAATTCGCTACACCTGGGTTGGTCGCGCTGACCACGTAATAGGTGTATCCGCCGGGATCGGCGAATGCGGTGGTGTTGTTCAACGTGGTTTGCGCCAGGGTGTAAGGCAGTGCCGCGCCGAAAACGTTCATCAGCTCGATCCCGCTGTAGCCGGATGGCACGTCCGGCACCTGAACGATCAGCGCCTGGTCGGGATTCAGGTCGAAGTTACCGCCCGAGACGTCCGCACTGGGCAGTCCTGTTGCGAACAGGCTTGTTTCAGGGGCCAGCGGGCTCATCGTGTTGGGCGGCAGCTCGATGCCGGCAACTTGTGCCAGGCCCATGTTTTCCTCGTTGAAGGGCCCGACGATATTGCTGAAGGCGGTGAACAGCGTGGTGAACAGCGAGTCGACCGAGGTGATTTGTCCCGTGGAAGTCCCTGCCAGCGAGCCGATTTCGGTCGCCGAACCGTCCGCGCCGGGGAAAATGCCGGTGCTCGGTATGGCGAAAAACGCCGGGCAATCGGAGATGCAGTGGATGCTGATGTTGCCCGGCCCCTGCGCCCAATCACCCAGCACATCTCGAATCAGCAGCGAGGCATCACCGTTGGTGGTCGCATCGGTGTCGTCGATGAAATTGACTGCGCCAGTTGGCTCGGTGGGGCCGATGTCGACGGTGAATGTGCCGTCAGGGTTGACGATCAGGCCGTGGTCGAGTTCCAGACTTTCCTTGCTGACCGCCGTCGAGCCGGTGATGGCTTCGGTCGCGATCGCGAGCGCCTCAGTCCCTTTGCCGAGGGTGCCGGTGAGCTCGTACGTCGCACCCGGAGCCAAGCCGGCGGTCGCGTGGTAGTAGATGTCGGGGGTGAAGAACTGGAAGTACTGACGCGAATCGGCGGCATCGGTGGCCACTGCTTCTGGGGACTGGAAGAAGACCCCGTTGAAAAGTTCGGTGACTCTGGACAACCCGGCGGAAAGCAGTTCGTAGTTCGTGTTCTGCAGTCCGGTCAGCAGCATGGTGTCGCTGTCCGCGGTCGCGAACGGCAACCCCGAGTCATAGGCAACCGCCTGCTGCATCGCATCGAGGAGTTGGTCGAGCGCCGGTTGATACGAGCTCGAATCCGCGGTGGCGTGCGGCGCCGCGATCGTCATCGAGAAGGCGCCGGCCGCGGCGATTCCAACTGATCGCAGCCAGCGCGGCAAAGCTGAGGAGACCGACGTTGCGTGCATCGCGGAGGCCACGGCGCTCCCTTCGTTGGGATGCGATGCACGAATTATTGGTCATGCCGACCACGGATACGCTGCGTTTCAGCGCTTATTGCTCGACGGCGCCCCGCTGCTTCGCCGAACTCAAGCTGGCACGACGACAGCGGGTCAAACGGCGCTCGCCTGCGGCCGACAAACGCCTGTAAGCGGCTCAAAAGGTGAAGGGCGCACCCCTTTGCTTCGGGCTATGCTTCTGCGCGCAGGACCACTGAACAGGAGGGATCGCCGTGGCCGACGAACTGAAGGTCGATCCCGTCGCACTGCACACGGGCAGCGACGACATGCTGAACTCGGTCGGCGAGGCCGCTCTGAGGTTCGCTAGCCACGAAGACGGCCTGGCTGACGCGACGCCCAGTTGGATCGGATCCTCCCAGCAGGCGCTGGGCGAGTTGGCGGCGCGTTGGGAAGCCCGGCACAGTCACCACAAACTGCAGGTGGGCAGGTTGGGGGCGCACGTGGCCGATGCGATGGTTCGTTACGTCACCAACGAGGACAACTCGACCCAGGCTGTCCGGTCGATCCGGGAGTAAGGGGTAGCTCGTGGCGCCGCTGACCCCAGCTGACGTCAAGCGCTGGGATGCCGATGCGATCCACAGTGTGTTCCAGACCGCGATCAATCGGGCAGCTTCGCTTCAGACGTTGGGCGACAACCTGCAGCAGGTGCACAGCAAGCTCAGCGACTGGCAAGGGGAGGCCGGCGACGCGTTTCGCGCGGAATTGAACAAGACCCGGCACGACATTGAGGCAGATGGGCACGAGTCCAAGCAGATTGCCGCGGCGGTAGCGCGCGCCGAAGCGGACGTGCGGGCGGTCAAGGCCGACCTTGGCTCAGTCGAGCAATCGGCCGAAACCTACGGCTTCACGATCACACCGGACTGGCAAATCGATTCCGGGGCGATGAAGCTCGACAGCGCGAAGGCTCTCTTCAAAGAACAGCTGCAAGTGCTGCTCGATAGCTGCAAGCTGCATGCGCACAGCGCAGACCAGGAACTCGCCACTGCTGTGCGCAGCGCCGTCGGTGATATCGCTTCGACCGCCGGTCCGCCACCGGCACCAGCCGGCAATCAGCCGAAGTCGCGGGAGGACGTCCTTTTACCGGTTGGCCCCGGCTCGCGCGACCCTGCGAAAGGCCCGCCGGTTCCAGGCGACGTCGGGGCCGTTAAGCCGCCGTCGCTGGAGGACATGATGCTGGGGCGAGGTACGCCGGCACATCAAAAGCCGCCGCCCGGTAGTCCGTTGGATCTGCTGAGCCGAGTTCCCCCCGGTGCGACTGGCGTGCCGGCTCCGCCCTTGAAACCGGCGGAGATCGAGAGTTTCAAGGCGATGGCGCGCCAGACGAAGATCAGCGACGGCGTGCCGCCGGACCAGGTCGAGGCAAGGCTCAACGCTGTTGTGGCGAACACGCAGCAGTGGTTGGCTGCGGGTGCGCCGAACTACGTTGCGCCACAAGGGCCCCGGCCGCCGGCGCCAGGGTTCGGCGAAGGATTCGGCGATCGATGGAACGCCACGATGGACGCCGTTCACGATCTCACCGGACAAAACGGATTAGGGGCCATGGGTGACGCGTGGGGTGGGATGGCCAAAGGCCTCGGCCAGAAGGCTGAGGACTACCTCATGTTAGGGCCGGTCGCACCACTGAAAGATGGGGTGCAACAGTTCAAAAGCTTCCTCGATAATCCCGCTTATTACGCGGGTGAGAGAGGCGCTGATGTCGCCATGAACGCGCCAATGATGATGTTCGGTGGCGAAGCGGGGGCGTTGAGGGCTGGGCTTGGCGACATTGGACCTGGCGTCCTCGATACCGGTCCCGCTGTCTCGACGGAGGCAGCGATGGGCTTTGAGCACCCCATGGGCTACAACCCATGGGCTGAACAAGCGGCCTCCGATCTCAATTACGGTCACTGGCACGGAGGGCCGACGGGCGCCCTGAGTGAACCCGTCGCCGATATGTCGACTCACTACGTTGGTGACAACCCAGACCGAGTGGTCCTTGGCAAATTCAACGGGCCGGAGGGTGGGTACATCGGTGAAGCCCGAGGCAACGGTGGCATTTACTTCGACACGGGCGACCCAACGTGGGATGCCTTGACGCGTGGGTTTGGTCCCAATGAGGAGAAAGGATTGGTCTGGCAGGTCAACGAACATTTCCTTCGCAATCAGATGGAGAGCGCGGTGCCCCGAATCGAATATGTGCTGCCGGATGGCTTCGACAGCGTTGAGCAATTAGCCGGGGCCCAGAGGCAGTCATACTCTGCGATGGAGATCAACTTCCTCAAGAACAACGCAGCAGCCTACGGTTATGAGCAGCAAGGAAACGTGTGGGTGTACGCAGGAAGGTAAATCGGCATGAGGGCAGCAGAACTAGAACGCTATCTCGAGCCCACCCTTTCGGGGGCTGGCTTCAAGCTCGACGGTCTTGAGGATCCTTCGACCTATCAGAACCGTCCTGCGTGGGTTATCTTTTACCAGGGCCAGGACTGCAAACTTCAGATTTCCTGGTCAGCTCGCGACGGCGGAATAGACTACTTGCTGGCTCCGCTGGATGCGCCGAACGAATTCGGCTTGTCGAACAAATCGAAAAAATGGCACCTGATGCTGATGCTCAGCAACGTGCGCGACGATTTGATAACGCCAGCCCCAGATGCCGCCAGTGAGACTGAAATGTCATGGCTGAAGGCGCTTTTCGAAATACATTTCGACGCTGCCCACGCAGTGCTCTTGAGTGAAAAGCAGTCCAGATCTGAGAGCTGAGACCTTTTAAGTGAGGCGAGGAGTTTTACGAGTTCTTGAGCAAAGTCCGGTCGATAGTCGAGCCACCGTTGACTTCCCAGGTCTTTCAATGTCAAGGAATTAGTGGATAGGAGGATCCTTGACGACGGTGGAACGCCATTCGGAAGCTGGTTCAGATGAGATGCAACTTGCGATCGATCGATTGTCGGAGCAGCTGGGGGTCCATTCGGCGCAGGTCGGACTCCGAACGAATGATGGACTGAACATTTTCATTGCTGATGGCAAATATCATTTCGCTTTCTGCGAGCGAGGAACGCTCGATTTCGACCAGGTTGGGAGCTTGGATGATCTGCTGTATTGGTACTGCGAAAGCGTCGTAACTCGCCAAGCAGCGAAGCTGGTGGGAGATCGCGCGGAACGATTCAAGTACGAGTACCAGATTCTGAGTCAATTCGATGTCGGCTGGGCGAAGAGGAGAGTCCGCGAACTTGCCGCCATGTTCGCAAGTGGGCAGCCCGAGGACATTGCTCTACTGCCAGATATTGGTGAAGATCTTTAGCGATCCGAATCCTCCTCCGCCGCCTTCGCCGCCCGGCCCGCGATGACGGCGGTGAACGCTGCGACTAACACGAAAACGACTGCGCCACAGACTCCGACGAGGTTGAGACCGGCGAAACTCTGCGCGCTGAAGACGCCGATCACCAGCGAGACGCCAGTGACCAGGTGCAGAGGCGTCAGACGCAGCGCAGCGCGATGGCCGGCAACCCATGCCTGGTCGCTGCGCATCGTCGATGACGTGCGGATCCCGACGAACTGATTACGCCTGAGGTGCCCCTTCACGGCCGCCCAGTCGATCGCGATGATCAACGCGGTCAAGAAGACGAAGGTAATGGCGATAAAACTTGCCAGGACCAGGCGTTCGGCTTCCATCGAGGTCACGCTACTGACCTTGTGGCCCTGCCGGTTCCAAGACCGTGCGATGTGGGTACAGGATCGGCATGCAGCGCCCCGACACGATCATCGAAATCCACCGTGAACGCGTCCAGGATCAGACCGTCGAGATGTTCGGCGGCGACAAGTACACCGAGGCTGTCGACGGACCCGGCTACTCCGCCACGGCCACTCTCGATCTCACCCTTGACCGCGTCTGGTTTGTCTTCGATGCGCAACAGCGGCTGTGGCAAGAGCAAGTCGACAACGAAAGCCAAGACCCACTAAGGCATTTCGCGATCGATTTGGCGGTCTTCAACTCGAAAATCACCATCGATTCGGTGAGCTGCATTCCCCTGGTGTCGTTGCCGCCCAGAACGATCACGATCCCGGAGGGCCCGCGCGCCGACGAGTCGCGCGAAATTCCCTACAACGAAATCCCACTGTTCGGGCGCCTGACCGTTCACGATCAGCTCGAGCCGCGGGAAACCGAACCGGGCAAGCAGACAATCGCCCTGAATTTCACCGAGCAGGACGCGCCCGTGCTGCTGGCCAACCTGTCCCACGACGAGTACGCGCCTCAGCTATTCGGCGCGCAGATCGATCGTCGCCCCGACGGTGGGATCGTCTTCACCGGCCAGGACCCGCGCATCACGTGGGAACTCGACTATGCCGAGGCGCACTGGATCACCCACAGCATCGCCGGTGAGCTGATGGTCGGGCTGGAGAAACTGCAGCACCCCACCGTGTCCGACGACGACGCCAGGACCAGAGTGCTCGACTCGTTGGCCGCGCAGATCTCCGATGCCGTCCGCCCCAAACTCGCCGAGATGGGGGAGGGCGGGGTCATGGACCTGATGCCGGCCCCACTGGAGGTCGACGCCGAATCGCAAGACGACAACACTGTCAAAGCACTCGACGCGCTCGTGCAACGTTTCGACATCGACGGTGTTGCTCACGAATCCATGGTGATCCAGCTGCAAACCATGCGAGAGTTACCGTCCGGCGAAGAGCTACCCTCATCGATTCTCGCCGAAAACCCGCACGAGAAAACAGGATTGGCCGTTACCGGCTGGAGCATTCTCCGTCAGGTCCGCGACACCGTGAAGAACACCTTCGATCTTCACGACAGCGACTTCGACGCGGACGTGCCATGCCTTCTGGCGGGTCCGAAGACCATCACGATCGGTGGGCAGGAACGCTGCCTGGAAGCGCTGGACGCCGACATCGTGCCGCGTACAGAGCATGGCCGGCTGGTCGTCGACGGAACCGTCAGCGCCGAAACCACGCTGTACGACTTCGACGCCACCTTCAAGGTCACCTACGAGATGGGTCTCGACGACATCCCGCGCGACCCCGACGGCAAGGAGACCCAACGCGCCGACCTGGAAACGATTGAGAGTCTCGAGCAGGCGCTCAGTGCGGCCCGCGACAAGAAGCGCGCGGGCCAACTGGGCAACGAGGACTACGAGGCCGAGGTCAAGCGGGTGCACGAGCGGCTCGACGCCCTTCCCAAAACGGTCGGCGTACGAGCGACCCAGAACCCGCCGGAGGCGGAGGTCAACCCGGAGTTCCGCCTGACGGTGCCCGGCAAGGTGGCGGCGGCGGCCGGCGCCGCGGCGACCGTTGGGCTGCTTGCGCTGCCGGTGACATGGGTCGCCGGGGCCGCCGGGGTCGGGGCTGCCGGCGCGGGCGGTTTGCTGACGCTGGCCATCGTGCAGTACCTCACGACGGTGCTGACCATCGACTGGTTCGGTGTGGGCTTCGGATCGCGTCAGGTCAAGCAATCGCTCAACGATCGGCCAGAAGGCACATCGTTGCCGCCGATCGGCATACCGGTCGCCGTGGATTTCAACCGTCAGCGTCTCGCGGTGTACTTCCGTCCGTTGCCATCGAAATTGTGGATCGGCACCGTAGCGGTCGACGACGAGGAAGCTGAGCACCCCGAGGTCCGGCTGGTCGGCGGCCGCTGGCCCACCGATGGCCAGCCCTGGAAGCTGTCCAACGACGACGCCATGCTCTACGCCGACTCCGGTGAACTACAGCTCTTCATGGAACCGGACAGCGTCAGCGCCGACGGCCCGGCCATCCGTGTCGCCACCGCCGACAACGGGCGCCGTTACCTGCAGGTGGAGAACGAGGATTCCGGCAAGCTGCAACGGCTTCCGCGGCGCTGTGGTCAAGACAACCCGACTGACGCAAAGTGAGCCCCGACGTCGAACGAACGCGCAATACAGCTTTCGCGCTCGGCGCTGTCGCGGATCAGCGGCGCGCGCGCCGGAATCGACCTCTGTAGGGTTAGCCGAGTGTGTGGAGCGACCGGTGAGGTGCGTTTAGACGGTCGAGCGCCTGATGTAGCGGCCGTGGCGGCGATGACCGCCGTCATGACGCCGCGCGGCCCGGATGGTGCGGGTGTCTGGTCGCAAGGTCGAGTCGCGCTCGGTCATCGCCGGCTGAAAATCATCGATCTGACCGAAGCCGGCGCGCAGCCAATGGTCGACTCCGACCTCGGCCTGACGGTTGCCTGGAACGGCTGCATCTACAACTACAAGGAATTGCGCAGCGAGCTCCAGGGCTACGGCTACCGATTCTTCTCGACCAGCGACAGCGAGATTCTGCTGAAGGCTTACCACCGCTGGGGCGACGACTTCGTCAGTCACTTCAAGGGCATGTTCGCCTTCGCCATCGTCGAACGTGACAGCGGCCGCGTCTTGCTCGGGCGCGACCGGCTCGGCATCAAACCGCTGTACGTGACCGAAGACAGCCACCGGATCAGGTTCGCGTCGACACTGCCGGCGCTGCTGGCCGGCGGCGGCGTGGACACCCGCGTCGACCGCATCGCCCTGCACCACTACATGACGTTTCACTCCGTGGTGCCTGCACCGGCCACGATTTTGCGCGGTGTGCGCAAGATCCCGCCGGGTTCGCTGCTCGCCATCGAACCCGACGGGCGTCGCGTCGCCACCAGCTACTGGGCGCCGGACTTCACCCGGCACGACGACCGCTCTGACTGGTCCGAACGCGACTGGGAAGACGCCGTGCTGTCCTCGCTGCGAACCGCTGTCGAGCGCCGACTGGTCGCGGACGTGCCCGTCGGCTGTTTGCTCTCCGGTGGCGTCGACTCCAGCCTGATCGTCGGCCTGCTCGCCGAGGCCGGGCAACACGGATTGTCGACGTTCTCCATCGGCTTCGAGTCCGCCGGCGACATAAAGGGCGACGAGTTCCAGTACTCCGACATCATTGCCCAGCGCTTCGAGACCGATCATCATCAGATCCGGATCGGCACCGAGCGGATGCTGCCCGCTCTGGACGGCGCGATTGGGGCGATGAGCGAACCGATGGTCAGCCACGACTGCGTGGCCTTCTATCTGCTCAGCCAAGAAGTCGCCAAGCATGTGAAGGTCGTGCAGTCGGGGCAGGGTGCTGACGAAGTATTTGCCGGCTACCACTGGTATCCGCCGATGGGCACGTCCGCGGCATCCCCCGTCGAAAGCTCGGTTGCTGAATACCGGGCCGCCTTTTTCGATCGCGACGAAGCCGGCCTTTCCGCGCTGCTCGCCGAGGGTTATCTGGCGCCGGGGGATCCCAGCCTGCGTTTCGTCACCGAGCACTTCGCCAATGCCGGTGCCGAAACTGGCATCGACCGCGCACTGCGGCTCGACACGATGGTGATGTTGGTCGACGACCCGGTCAAGCGGGTCGACAACATGACCATGGCCTGGGGGCTCGAGGGCCGGGTGCCGTTCCTCGACCACGAGCTGGTCGAGCTGGCGGCCACCTGCCCGCCGGAGCTGAAAATCGCACACGGCGGCAAAGGTGTGCTCAAAGAGGCTGCGCGACGGGTCATTCCGTCAGAGGTCATCGACCGCCCCAAGGGTTACTTCCCGGTGCCCGCGCTGACCCACCTGCAAGGTCCCTACCTCGACATGGTCCGCGACGCTCTCTTCGCTCCGGTCGCCAAGGAACGGGGGTTGTTCGATACTGGGGCGGTGGACGCGCTACTGGCCGACCCCAACGGTCGGCTGACTCCGCTACGCGGGAATGAACTCTGGCAGATCGCGCTGCTCGAGCTCTGGCTACAACGTCATGGTGTGACCGGGCCGGCAGCATGAGCGTCACCGGTCCTCCCGAGGACCACCCCGAGGCCATCACCCTCGGCCTGCACGACGCGACACCGCCGCATTTGGTGGATGCGATGTCGAAAGACGCCGAGCTCGAGCTAGGTTGGGGCCGTTTGATTTTCGGTCAGACTTTTGCCGACGCGGGGAGGCTGGCCGAAGCACTCCGACGGGAAGCGCCGGGGCGGCGCGACATCTGCATCTATGCCCGCGAATCCCACGTCGTGGTGGCCGGCGCGCCGAGCGAACTCTTCATCGACCCCAGCCACACTTATCGGCTGCGCTTCACCGACGAGTCCGAGGAGGACAAGTCACCCCCGTCACCGGTCGGCGTGACGGTGCGTCCACTGAACGACCCGTCCGACGCGGACTCGATGAATCGCGTCTTCGTCCGCTGCGGAATGGTTCCGGCGCCGGTCAAGGTGATCTGGGACAACCACCTCCACCAGCCCGCGGTCACCTACCTCCTCGCGGTACGCGACGACGACGGTGCAGTAGTGGGCACGGTGACCGGTGTCGACCATGAGTTGCTTTTCTCCGACCCCGAACACGGCTCCAGTTTATGGACGCTCGCTGTTGACCCGGGTGCCGGCATCCCGGGGATAGGCATTGCCCTGACCCGAAAGTTGGCCGCGCACTTCCGTCGTGCGGGCCGCTTCTACATGGATCTGTCGGTGACCCACGACAACGCAGCCGCCATCCGGTTGTACGAGAAGCTGGGTTTCCGGCGCGTCCCGGTGCTGGTGATCAAGCGCAAGAACGCCATCAACGTGCCGCTGTTCAGTGCGCCGCCGGAAACTGTCGACGACCTCAACCCCTACGCGCGAATCATCGCCGATGAGGCGATCCGTCGCGGGATTTGGGTGGAGGTGCTCGATGCCGAGACCGGCGAAATACGCCTCAGCCACGGTGGTCGCACTGTGATCACTCGCGAATCGCTGTCGGAATTCACCTCGGCGGTCGCGATGTGCCGCTGTGACGACAAGAGATTGACGCGCCGTCTGGTCTCCGAGGCCGGGATCCACGTCCCACGTGCCCGTCTGGCGACATTCGACGACGGCGACGTCGAATTCCTGACCGAGGTGGGGGAGGTTGTCGTCAAACCCACTCGCGGAGAACAAGGTAAAGGCATCACCGTCGGCGTGACCGTCGAGCATGGTGCCGCCGAGTTGGCCGCCGCGGTGGCGCGCGCGCGGCAGGAATTCCCCGAGGTGCTGATCGAGCAGCGAGTGAACGGGAATGACCTTCGGCTCGTGGTGATCGACGGCCGGGTCGTCGCCGCCGCGCTGCGACTGCCACCGGAGGTCATCGGTACCGGTGAGCACGGCGTGCGCGATTTGATCGTGGCGGAGAGCCGACGTCGCTCGGCGGCCACCGGCGGTGAGTCGCGAATCCCGATCGACGAGGTCACCGAGGCGACGGTCGGCGAGGCCGGCTGGAAAATGGATGATGTGCTGCCGCAAGGGATGCGGCTGCGCGTTCGCCACACCGCCAACCTGCATCAGGGCGGCACGATCCATGACGTCACGCCTAGCGTGAACCAGGAACTGTGTCGGGTTGCGGTGGCGGCTGCCGAGGCGATCGGAATCCCCGTCACGGGTATCGACCTGCTCGTCCCCGACGTCACCGGGCAGGAATACGCGTTCATCGAAGCCAACGAGCGACCGGGTCTGGCCAACCACGAACCACAGCCCCTCGCAGCGGCTTTCGTCGACTACCTGTTTCCCGGCCAGCCTGGGCAACCGTTCGCTTGGACGCCCGAAGAGTCGCCGCGCAACCCCGATGACTCGGTGGTCAGGTAGGGCCGACGGCTACCACGGCGACGGGAGCCCGGCGCGGATGCGCGCGACCTCTGAACGCGCGAAGCGCACCCGTTCGGTGTCGGCGCCCCGCGCGGCGGCCAACTCGTCGCCGAGCGCGTAGGCGGCATTGAGGATATAGCGCGCGCGTCTGCGTTCTTTGCGGGTGCGGCCGGCTTTGCGATAAGCCTTGCGCGCCTTACGGTTACCGGCCATCGTGTCGAGTTCGACCGGCGTGATGACGCCACGGGCCTGCTCGGGGGCCATGACAGCGCGGACGAAGTCGCGCTCCCTGGTCACGGTCAGCTTGTACACCCGGGCGACGATGATCAGCGCGACGATGATCGTGCCGATCAGCAACCCGATCAGCAGCAGCGCACTCTGGCCGGCGATCGCGGCCACCGAATCCCAGGTCCCGTGCAGCAGCATCGGTATCGCGATTAGCACCAAACCCCGACCGATCCTGCGCGGCTCGGCGGGCCGGCCGAAGAGGTAGACCACTCCGGCGCCGAAGATGGCGCTGTACAGGATGTGCGCTGCCACCCCGGTCAGCATGCGAAGAATGATGGTGCCTACCGATGCGCCAATCTGGTTGGCGCCGAACTGAGTACCGGCCGACGTCATGGCGTAGGTGATGTCTTCGACGATCTGAAATCCCAGACCGATGAACGCACCGAGGATGAACCCGTCGAAAGCGGTTCGGACGTGTCGTTGCGCCAGCGCGATCAGCAGTAACAGCCCTGAACCCTTGGCCAGTTCCTCGGTGAACGGGGCGGCCAGCCCGGCACCCCAGTTCAGCGCCCAGACCTGACCAAAGCTTTTGCCGTACAGGGCCAGGATCGCGTCGTTGGCATTAGCGGCCATCGCCCCGGTGGCGGCGAAGCCACCCCACAGGAACGCGACGACCATCAGTTTGTGCGGGAGTTTGGCGTAGTGGTCGATTCGGTCGGTGAACCACCAAAACAGCGCCGCATAAATGGCGAAGGAGGTCACGGCCAACCCGATGGCTTCCCCGTAGGCGGTGTACTCGCGGGCAAGGGTGGAGAAGAACGTCAGGACACCGATCCCGACCAGGCCCACATAGCCCCAGAACGCGAAGTTGCGCGGCTGATAGAAGACGAAGCGTCTGCCCCAGCCGGAAAGGTCGAGCGCGACGTCGCGCGCGCGATCGAGGTCGGTGAGCGTCGTCGTCATCGCTGCGCCTGCTTGGACTCGTTGATGCTGCCGATCATCCGCAGCACGGCTGCGCTGGGCTCGGGGCCGGCGTCGGTCGGTCCCGTCGCCACCGCTTCGACGCCGCGGCCGTCGAAGACGAACGCGGCGATCAGGCCTGCGGTGTGGGGCCCGGTGACACGCACGGTTGCGCCCTGCTTACCCGCGGCGGTCATGATCGTGGCGGGCGCGCCGGTGATGTGGACGCCCCGACCTTGGTGCAGCGCGTCGGAGGTCGCCTCGATTTGGTCGACCAGTTGATCGGCGTCGCCGTGGAACGGCCCGGTGCGCAACGTGAACTTCAGCGCCCCGTCCTCGACCGTCGCCGAGGAGGGATACTGCCCCGATATCGGGGCGTGGCCAGCGCGCACACCGGAGGTGACGCCCCAACCGGCCTCCGGCACGAACGTCACGTCACCTTCGATCTGCATGACGTCACCGGGCCTGACGATGTCGTGGTAGGGCACCGTCCCGTTGATCACCGGCAAGACCACCGACATCACGAAGACCAATCCGAACACCGCCAGGGTCGGCCGCAGTGTGCGCCGATCCAAACCGAACCGTCGCTCGTCGGCGGGCACCCAGCCCTCGTCGGGTTCGAATCTCGGTGCTGCGGCTAAGGGGGATACTTCGATCATGGTCTCGCTTCCTCGTTGGATCGATGAATTCTGACATCCCGCTGCGAGCACGAACATCGACATGTCGGGAAATATCGCGCGATAAACGCCCAACAACTCGACGGTCGCCGGCGGTTGGAGCAGATGGCGCCGTTCTTCGAATCCGGCGCGTTCCGCCCGCTGCCCATCTCCCGCACCTACTCGCTCCACGACGCGCCCGCGGCATACCGGGCCGTCACGACCACACCATCGGCCGCGTCGCGATCCGGCCCTGACCACCTCACCGCACAGAAAGGCACGGCAGTGTCATCCGACCTGAATGAACACACCATCACCGAAGCAGTCCAGCGGACCTTCGACGACGCGACCGATGATCGCTTTCGCGAGGTGCTCGTGAGCTTGGTGCAGCACCTGCACGATTTCGCCCGCGATGTGCGCCTGACCGGTGAAGAATGGTTCACCGCAATGGATTTCCTGGAGCGGGTCGGCAAGATATCGACCCCGACCCGTCAGGAGGTGATGTTGCTCTCCGACATCCTGGGGTTCAGCATGCTGCTGGACAGGATCAACCAGCACAGCGGGTCGTCGGTCACCTCGTCGGCGTTGCTCGGGTGCGCCATGAGCCCGGTGCCGCGCCGGACGGGACGACAGTCCGCGAACCGTTCGTGACCCTGGACTAAACATCATTCTCGCCGCCGATACCGAATAACCAAGTGAGGAAACCGATGTCACGCATACCGCTGATCGATATCGACCAGCAGAACGACGCCATCCGCGACTTCACCGCCCGGCGGGGTGCGCTCAACGTGTTTCGAGTGCTCGCCAACGCCCCGGACGTCTTCGCCGGGTGGACGCAGCTGGTCGACGAGTTGTTCGACAGCCCCACCTTCACCCTGCGCACCCGGGAAGTGGTCATCCTTAGGGTGGCCCGACTGCAGAACTCTCGCTACGAACTCGGCCAGCACATCGGTATCGCCCGCGCCGCCGGACTGACCGAGGCGCAGATCAGCGCGATCGCCGAGACCGAAGACTTCGACGCGGCGGGCTTGACCGACACCGAATGCGTGCTGCTGGATGTCGTCACCGAACTGTGTGGCACGCACCGACTCAGCGACCGGACGTTCGCCCGTGCGCATGCCGTTCTGGGGGATGAGGCACTGACCGAGTTGCTGCCCATCCCGCCCCGACGGGAGCCGACCTGACAGTGACGAGCAACGTCACATCGTGACGGTCAGCGGCCAGACCTTCCAAATGTCGTCGCAGTATTCGGCGATGGCGCGGTCAGAGGAGAATTTGCCGCTGCGTGCGGTGTTCAAGATCGACTTCTTCGTCCAGCCTTCTCTGTCCTGCCACGCGGCGCTCACCTGCTCCTGGCCGGCCACGTACGACGCGAAGTCGGCACACACCAGGAAGGGGTCGTCGTAGCGCAGGTTGTCCACCAACGGTTTGAACACCTCGGTGTCACCGTGTGAGAACTGGCCGCCGGCAATGAGATCCAAGACGGTGCGGAGCTCCTCGTTGCCATCGATGTAGTCGGCCGGACGGTAACCGTCGGCCTTCACGGTGGCGACCTCGGACTCGGTCAGGCCGAACAGGAAGAAGTTCTCGGCGCCGACCTCGTCGCGCATCTCGACGTTGGCCCCGTCCAGCGTGCCGATGGTGAGGGCACCGTTGATCATGAACTTCATGTTCCCGGTTCCGGATGCTTCCTTGCCGGCGGTGGAGATCTGCTCGGACAGGTCCGCGGCCGGGTAGATCAGCTGTGCGTTCTTCACGCTGAAGTTCGGCACGAACGCGACCTTCAGGAATTTGTTGATCTCCGGGTCGGCGTTGACTGTCTCGCCGACGGCATTGATCAGCTTAATGATCCGCTTGGCCATGAAGTAGCCGGGAGCGGCTTTGCCGCCGAAAATGAACGCGCGCGGCGGGATCGACAGCCCCGGGTTCTGCTTGAGTCGGTGGTACAAGGCGACGATGTGGAGCACGCTGAGATGCTGGCGCTTGTACTCGTGGATGCGCTTGACCTGGATGTCGAACATCCAGTCGGGGTTCAGTTCGATATCGGTCGCGGTACGCACGTATTTGGCCAGCCGAGCCTTGTTGCTGCGCTTGATGTCTCGCCATTGCGCGCGGAACGAGGCGTCGTCGACGAACGGCTCGAGGCCCCGAAGGCGGTCCAGGTCTTTCAGCCAACCTTCACCGATGGTGCGATCCAGGAGTTCCCGCAAGCCGGGGTTGGCCAGCGCGAGGAAGCGCCGCGGCGTCACGCCGTTGGTCTTGTTGCTGAACCGCTCCGGCCACAACTCGTAAAAGTCTTTCAGCACACTCTCTTTCAGCAACTCCGAGTGCAGTGCTGCAACACCGTTGATGGCGTGGCTGCCGACGGTGGCCAGATGCGCCATCCGGACGTTCTTTCCACCGTCCTCGCCGATCAGTGACATGCGGCGAACCCGAGCCTCGTCGCCGGGGAACCTGGCACGTACCTCGTCGAGGAAGCGGCGGTTGATCTCGTAGATGATTTCCAGGTGCCGTGGGAGTGACTCGGCGAACAGCGCCAATGGCCACTTCTCCAGCGCCTCAGGCAACAGGGTGTGGTTGGTGTAGCCGAACGTCGCAACGGTGATTCCCCACGCCTCGTCCCAATCCAGACGGCGTTCGTCGATCAGCAGCCGCATGAGCTCGGCGACGCCGATGGACGGGTGAGTGTCGTTGAGCTGCATGGCGAATCGTTGCGGGAGTTCCCGGACGCCGGCGTCGGCGAGGTCGTCCATGATGTGCAGCACGTGCTGCAGCGAGCAGGACACGAAGAAATACTGCTGCAGCAGACGCAGTCGCTTGCCCGCGTCGGGCTCGTCGTTGGGATACAGCACCTTGGTGACGGTCTCCGAGGTCACCTCGTCTTCGACGGCCTTGTAGTAGTCACCGGTGTTGAACGCCTCGAGCGCGAACGACTCGACGGCCCGCGCGCTCCACAGCGTCAGCACGTTGCAGGTGTTGACGCCGTAACCCTGGATCGGGGTGTCGTAGGCGACGCCTTTCAGGAGGCGTCCTGGGACCCACCGCACGCGGTCTTCGCCATTGTCGCCGGTGTAATGCTCGGCGTAGCCGCCCCACTTCACCAGGTAGTTCACGTCGGGTTTGGCGATCTCCCAAGCGTTTCCGTTGACCAGCCAGTTGTCGGTCTTCTCGACCTGCCAGCCGTCGCGGATCTCCTGGTTGAAGATGCCGAATTCGTACCGGATGCCGTAGCCGATCGCCGGACGCTCCAGGGTGGCCAGCGAGTCCAGGTAGCAGGCGGCGAGCCGGCCGAGGCCGCCGTTGCCCAGTCCCGGTTCGGCCTCGCACGCCAGAATCTCGTCGAGATCCTGACCCATCGCCGCGAGCGCTGTCTTGGCCGCCTGCTCCAGGTGCAGGTTCAAAAGGTTGTTGCCGAGTTGCGGACCCATCAAGAATTCAGCCGACAGATAGCAGGTGACCTTGCGGCCGAGATCGAGTGACGTTTGCGTCGACGCCACCCGGCGATCCTGCATGCGGTCACGGACGGCCAGCGCCAGTGCCCGGTAGTAGTGCTCGGGCCGCAAGGCGGCGGCCGGACGGCCGATCGAATAGCGCAGGTGGTCGGTGATCGCGCGCTGCAGCGCGTGGGCGCCCATGCCGGTACGCGAGTGCTCGGAAAGGTCGGCTCGCACGCCACCGGAGCCCGATTTTGCATCAGCGGATGTCTGGTCGACGTGGGTCATCGTGAGTCCTGTTCCCTCGATCGGCGCGACACGCACCGAAGCGGGTTCCGGGCGCGCAGGTTGTCGCAGGAGGACATTGTGGCAGCGACGTCTGCACAACAGGCACGTAATTGACGTCCGATTCGTTAACGACAGCTCACAGGCTCGCGACGGCGAGCTGTCCGGCCGACGGCGAAGGCTTGGCGCTACATCTTGATCGCGGGTATCAGCCGCTCGAGGTTCCAGAGCTGATCGCGCCGAGCCGACAGGCACGACACCAGCATGGCGCCCGCCCAGATGCCGACCAGCACCACGATCGCCAACCAGAGTCGGCCGTCGATGCCGCCGAGGATGAGCTGTCGAAGCCCGTTGACCCCGTAGGTCATCGGGTCGAAGCGGTGCAGCACCTGGAACGGCTTCGAGGTGGTTTCCACCGGATACATGCCGCCGGCACTGACCAGTTGCAGCATGAGCAGCGCCATGATCAGCACCCGGCCCACCGCCGGGCCGACCAGCGCGTTGATCGCCTGCGTCGCGGCGACGAACGCGAACGAGATCAGGACCATGAAGCCGAGCATCGAGGCCGGGTGCACCGCGTGCATGCCGAGGCCGAAACGCACCACGCAGTAGAGGATCACCGCCTGGAACATCCCGATGACGGCAGCGGGAAGGTAGCTGGACATCGCCACCCGGATCGGCAGTACCTCCGCGGCAATCGCGCGACTCTGCAAGGGCCGCAGGATCATCCACAACACCAATGCGCCAAAGAAAAGCGCCAGCGTCAGGAAGAAGGGTGCCATGCCGGTGCCGAAGTTGGGCGCGGCATTCTCGTGGGAGGTCTCGAGCTGAACCGGACCGCCGATGGTGTCGGCGACGGCATCCTTCTGCTGGGTGGTCCAGTCGGGCACCTGGTTGGCGCCGTCGGTGAGTTTGGTGGCCA
This sequence comes from Mycobacterium sp., assembly GCF_965277065.1. Classification (GTDB taxonomy): domain Bacteria; phylum Actinomycetota; class Actinomycetes; order Mycobacteriales; family Mycobacteriaceae; genus Mycobacterium. The sequence continues at coordinate 294,322 of NZ_CBDIBT010000019.1, read as the reverse complement.
GCTCGGCCGACCCGGACTTGAGCTGCCGTGCGCCGTCGTCGAGTTTGGCTATGCCGTCGGCCAATTGGGCGTTTCCGGATGCGACTTGCTGCGCTCCGTCGCGCAGTTGGGTGAGCTTGCCCGTCAGGTCCTGCCCTTTGCTACCCACTTGATCAAGGGCCGATCCCAGCGGGCTGCCCGGTGAGCGCAACCCCGATGTCATGTTGATCGCGGCGTTGCGGGCGTCGGTGAGGCGCTGCCGGATCTCTGGTGTGAATTGATGCTGGCGGAGCTGATCCTGCGCGCCGCGCAACGTGTTCGCCAGCGGATCCTGTCTGGCGGCGAGTTGGTCGATGACCGTGGACAACGCGTTGGCCGCGGCGTCCTGCGCGGTGGCGATTCCGCCGATCTGGTCGTTCGCCTGCTGTAGAGCGTTGGCGCCTTGTTGAAGTTGGTCGGTGTTGCCCCCGATGACGGACAGCGCCTTGCTCACCGCCAGCAGCGGCTCGGTGGCGGAGTTGATTCCGTCGGAGAGTTGCCGCGCGCCGGTGGCCAGCGTGGCCGAGCCGGACCGGGCGGTGTCCAGACCGATCGCCAGCTGGTCCGCGCCGTCAGCGAGCCGGGCGGCCCCATCGGCGGCTTGTTTGATGCCCGACCCGGACGAAACCACCACGGACAGCATCTGATTGACCGCCTGCCCGGAAATCCGCGAGGAGACCGCGTTGAGCACCTGGTCGATCGCGGTGCGACCGATGCTCGTCGAGATGTAGTTGTTGGCGTCGTTGTAGACCGCGATCAGGTTGGCCTTTTTCGGTTGCCCGGTCACCGGTGACGCGATGGCCTCGCTGAAATCCGGGGGCAGCTCGACCATGAAGTAGTACTTGCCGTGCGTGACGCCGTTGAGCGCCTCCTCGGGGCTGACCACGTGCCAATCCAGGCTGTGGTCAGCGGTCAGGCTTTTGGCGATCTCGGTGCCCGCGTTGAACGGCTGGCTCGATACAACAGCGCCGCGGTCGGAGTTGACCAGTGCCACAGGCAGTTTGTTCACATGGCCGAACGGGTCCCAGAACGCCCACAGGTACAGAGCCCCGTAGACCAGCGGCAGCAGCATCAGCACGACGATCGCCACCCGCGTCATTCGGCTGCGGCCGAAGCGTTTAATTTCCGAGCCGAAGGCAAGTCCAGCAAGCATCGTCAGTCCCCTTCGGTCTGGCTGCGTTGATCGTGAAGTTCGTGGTCCGGCGCTTGTGCGCCGAGTGGGTTGGTCACGCCGACGACGACGGTGCGCTTAGCCGCGAGCGCACCCAACCGGTCCACCGCGATCGCGCGGCGCGCGTTGTCGCGTACCTGCTCGAGATCGCCGACGACGAGGATCGGACGGTTCGACATCGTTGCCAGCGAGATCCGGAGCAAAAACAATTCGAGGTCGGACAATTCGACGATGTAGGTGTCGGTGGGCGGCGGGGGAGTCTCGCCGAATACCTCGGCCAGAGTGGACTTGCCGGCTTCGTGTGGGATATGCGCGTACCAGGGCGCCAGCCAGCGTCGCTGTTCGGCGAGCACCGTCTGCACGGTCACCGATTCCTCCAGCTCGTCGATGTCGGGGAAGGCCGCGATAGCGCAGTGCCGGCGAATCGCCCGTGGCGTCGTATCGCCGAGCACCGTCAGCGTGCCGTGGGACGGCTTGAAGCGACCGGCCAGCGTCAAGAGCAACGCGGTCTGACCTGGCCCGCCGGGCATCTGAATGGCGTGAAAGCCTTGGGGGAGCGCCAAGTCGATGGCGGAGAACAGCGGCTCGTGCTCGCCATCCACGCCCAACCCGGTCGCGGTGATCACCGCCGCGGCTTCCGTGCCATCCTGCATGTTCACTGGTGCTTCTCATCGCTTTGCGCCGCAACAGATTCCAGCAGGGAGGTGATCAATTGCGCGAGGAGGTCGGGGTCGATTGTTCCCGGGCGCAGTACTTCTTCCATCGCAATACCCAAGTTCATCGTGACGACGAGTTGAGCGAGGTCGGCCAGCGGGCGGCCGGATGCCACGGCGGCCACCGAGTCGACGAAGTTCTCGGCCTGCTCAGCGGCGGCGGCATGACGACGCGCGATCAGGCGCTCGCGCAATTCCGGGTCGCGCACGGCACGCAGCCAGTACTCGACAAAAAGGACGTAATAGTCGGCGTGGTCGTGAACGGAGTCGAGCACCGAGTGACTCAACGTCTGCGCGGTCGCGGCGGGATCGCCGCCGCTTTCCAGCGCGGTGGCGATCTGTTCGCCGCGAATCTCGAACTCGCGGTCCAGCAGAGCCAGGAACAATTCGTCCTTGGTGTCGAAATTCGAGTAGACCGCGCCTTTGGTGAATCCCGCGGCATGACCGATCGCATCGATGGTCGCGCCGGCGAACCCCTCAGCGGCGAAAACTTTCGAGGCTGCTTCCAATATCCGGTCCCGGACCTCGCCTCGGGTGGGGCGGGTGCGGGGCCGCTTGACAGGCGACATGAAACGAAAGCATACTCCTCAGTATCGACTGGATACCAATAAGTATCGAAGGGCGGGCTCTTGATGGCGGATTTTGAACTGGTCATCCGTGGCGGGACGGTGTTCGACGGGACCGGCGCACCGCCGATCACCGCCGACGTCGGTGTCCGCGACGGGAAGGTCGCCGCGGTCGCACCGGGCCTGCCGGAGGGTGCCCGCACCGTGGATGCCCGTGGTCAGTGGGTGGTGCCCGGGCTCATCGACGTGCATACGCATTACGACGCGGAAGTTCTGCTCAGCCCCGGGCTCGGCGAGTCGGTGCGGCACGGCACGACCTCGGTCGTTCTCGGCAACTGCTCGCTGTCGACGGTCTACAGCGACGCCGACGACTGCGCCGACATGTTCGCGCGGGTGGAGGCACTGCCGTGGCAAATCGTTCGCGACTCGGTCAAAGAAGCCAAAACCGTGGACCGGCCCAGCCGAATACGCGAAGACGCTCGATTCGCTGCCGCTCGGGGCGAACGTGGCCGCGTTCATCGGCCACTCCGACATCCGGGCCGCGGTGTTGGGTCTGGGTCAGTCCGTCGATGGCGATTACCGGCCGACCCGTGCTGAGATCGATCGGATGAAGCAGATGCTCTCCGATGCCCTCGACGCCGGCTTCGTCGGGCTGTCCACATTGCGCAGCTCCTTCTCCAAACTCGAAGGTACCCGTTTCCCGGCCCGACAGCTGCCCTCGACCTACGCCAAATGGTCGGAATTCCATGCTCTGAATACCGTTCTGCGGCAACGCGGACGCGTGCACCAGAGCACCCCGGACCTGGCGCGGCAAGCCGAAGTGTCGCGCTACCTCGCGCAAAGCATCGGTCGCGGGTTCCGGCGTCCCCTGAAGACCACCCTGATCGCGGCGGCCGACGTCAAGGCCGACCGGCGGGCAGCACGATTGACGTTGCTGGCCGCCAGTCTCACCAACCGGGCCGGTGGCGACTTTCGCTGGCAGCACTTGCCGGTTCCGTTCGAAATGTACGCCGATGGTGTCGATCTGGTCGTGTTCGAGGAATTCGGTTCCGGCTCAGCCGCACTGAACTTCCGCGACGAGATGAGCCGCGGAAAGCTGCTCGCCGACGAGTCATATCGCCGGCAGTTCCGCAAGGACATGACCAAGCAATTCGGCCCACGGGTGTGGAGCCGCGACCTGTCCGACGCCGAAATCGTCGCCTGCCCCGACGGTTCCGTGGTCGGACGTTCTTTTGCCGACGTCGCCGCGAGCCGCGGAATCGAGCCCACCGACGCGTTGCTCGACCTGGCCGTCGAGCACGGCGCCGGGCTGCGCTGGCGAACCGTCGTCGCCAACGATCGCGATGAGGTGCTGGATCGCATGCAACGGTCGCCCAATGTGCAGATCGGATTCTCCGATTCTGGGGCGCACCTGCGCAATATGGCGTTCTACAACTCCGGGCTGCGCATGCTCGAACGTGTCCACCAGCGCCGGTCGATGCCCGTCGGAACCGCGGTCCGCCGCCTCACCGGCGAGCTCGCGGACTGGTACGGCCTTGACGCGGGCTACCTGCATGAGGGCAAGCGGGCCGACATCGCCGTCATCGACCCGGCTGGTTTCGACGGCTCGAGCGCTGCTTATGCCGAGGCTCCCTATCCCGGGCCGCCCGGTGTCAAGCGGATGGTCAATCGCAACGACGATCTTGTCAGCGCGACGGTCGTCGGTGGTCAGGTCGTCTACGAAAAAGGCGACTTCGCGCCAGGTTTCGGTACCGGTCTGCACGCAGGACGGTTCCTGCAGGCGGGAAACCGCTAGCAGCGCTGGGCGTCGATTCCTCGGCAGTAGCTATTTCCACCCGCAAAAGCTACACAGTCGACGTCGACAATCCCGACCGCTGACGTTCAATGCACGACATCGCGGTCGGTCGTGGTCAGGTCACCGACGCGGTGTAGATCTCGTCGATGTTCGCCTTGAGCTTGGCGTCGAATTCCTCGTCGGTCTGATCGACGGTGAGGCCCTCGGTCAGGGCCCGCGAGAAGCTCGCGATCAGTTGGTGATTGCGAGCCAGGATCTCGGCGCTCTGCGCCAAGGTGTAGCCGCCGGACAAAGCCACCACACGCAGCACCCGCGGATGGTTGATCAGCGGTTCATAGAGGTCTGCCTCGTCCGGCAGGGTCAGCTTGAGCATCACCTGCCGGTCGACGGGCAGATCCTCGAGCCTCTCTGACAAGGCCGTCACCAGCAGCCGATCAGCCGTGGGCTTGTCCGGGCTTTTGATGCTGACTTCGGGCTCGAGGATCGGTATCAGTCCGTACCGGGCGATCCGCGCGGCGCAGTCGAACTGCTGCTGGACAACCGCCTGGATCCCGCCGTCGTTGGGTTCCTGAATGAACGAGCGCATCTTGGTGCCGAAGATGCCGCGCTCGACGGCGCGATCGAGCAGACTGTCGAGCTTCGTCATCGGCTTCATCAGCTGGACGCCGTACTGCGCGTCGGCGAGGCCCTGATCAACCTTGACGAACGGCACAATGTGTTTCTGCTTCCACAGGAAGGCCACGGTGTTCTCGCCGTTGATGGTGCGATCGATCGTCTGCTCGAACAGGATGGTCGCCAAGATCTTTTCGCGGTTGAAGCTGGGACTCTCGATCAGCCGCGCGCGGGCCTGATGAATGAGGTCGAACATCTGAGTCTCGTTGCCGTACGCCCGCTCGGGAATGCCGTACAGCGCCAGTGCTTTGGGGGTGCTGCCACCGCTTTGATCCAGCGCGGCGATGAAACCACGCCCAGACCCCATCTCGTTGAGTTGCTCCTCGTTCACTGCCGTCCCTCCGCCGTCGCGCTCTCGACACGTTGCGTCCAGCATCGCGCAACGTCAACCTCGCGGCTACCACTTCCGATGAGCCGGCAAACCACCCGCATCCTTTGGCAGGGCCGATCGTTACGGTGGGCGGAGATGGGGAGGGGAACCGATGGGCCAACGCGACCTGGACACGACCGAAAGTCTCCTGCAGGAACTGCTGTGGACGTACGGTCCCTGCGGTCAGGAGGACGCGGTGCGCAACGTGTGCGCACGCGAGCTACAACCTCTTGTCGACGACACGTGGACCGACGACGCCGGCAACCTGATCGGATACATCGCCGCCGCGGGGAACGCGTCGCCGTCGACCGATCACCGGCACCGGACGAGTCCGATTGCCGATGGCGCCGCGACGCGGGTGATGGCACACATGGACGAACTCTCCATGCTGGTCAAGCGGGTCGAACCGGACGGAACCCTGCACTTGACGCAACTCGGAGTGATGTATCCGGGCAATTTCGGGCTGGGCCCGGTCGCCGTGCTCGGCGATCACCAGGTGCTGACTGCCGTGCTCACTCTCGGCTCGGAACACACCACCCAGGAGAGTCCGCGGATCTGGGAGACCAAACCCGACCAAGGTGACCGCGCGCTGGATTGGCAACACGTCTATGTCTTCACCGGGCGCAGCCCGGAAGAGCTGGCCGCGGCGGGCGTGCACGCCGGAACACGGGTGTGCGTCGACCGAAGCAAACGAGACCTGGTCGAGTTCGGTGAGTACGTCGGCGCCTACTTTCTCGATGACCGCGCCGCGGTCACGGCGCTACTGCGCGCCGCGCGACTGTTGCACGAGGGGCAACGACCCGCGCAAGACGCGTACCTGATCTTCACCACCAACGAGGAGATCGGCGGTGTCGGCGGTTCGTATGCAAGCGCCACTCTGCCCGGCACCCTGACCATCGCGTTGGACGTCGGGCCTACCGAGCGCGAGTATGCGACCACAGTCACCGGTGGCCCGATCGTGGGATACAGCGACGCGTTGTGCGTCTACGACAAGGACATCGCCGATCGACTGATGGCGGTCGCCACCGGCCGCGGGCTCTCGCCGCAGGCGGCGACGCTGGGTGCCTTCATGTCCGATGCCTCGCATTCCAAAGCCAGCGGGCTGACGCCACGCGCGGGATTGCTGTGCCTGCCGACCCTGAGTACCCATGGCTTCGAAGTGATTCCGCGCGCCGCCATCGACGACATGGCCGGCATCGTGGTCGATTTCTTACTGGACGGCTAGCGAGCCGTTGCTGCCGCGAGAGTGCAACTACCAACACGCCTACTCGGGAAACGCCTCGGTACTTGCACTTTCGCGGTGTCTAGTGGGCCCGAAGGCTTGCCAGTAGCGCGCTCAGTCCGTATTCGAACACCGCGTCGTAGTCGGTGGGGGACTGCAGTGCTCGCACGAGATCCCGGTCCGGCCAGTCGTCGTCCCAGAGGGAGGGATCCTCTTCCTCGTGCTTGGCCCCACGAACCGCCGAGAACTGCATCACCGCCGACGATATGACGTGCACCTGAACCGCTCGCAGAACCAGCGCGGCGTCGGTGCCGGTCACGCTCACGTCCGCGAGCAGGGCGGCCAGCTTCTGCTGGATCGGCAGGAACAGCGTCGGCGTTCGGTCGCGTTCGTGGGCGATGGCCAGCAGGTGTTGACGATCGATCAACACCTTGCGCTGCGAACGGGCCAGGGACGCAATGCGTTCTGTCGGGCTGCCGCCGTCGATCGGCAGGTGCGCCATCTCGCTGAGCAGTCGGTCGACCAGGCTGTCGAACAGTTTGTCGCGTCCGCCGATATGCCAATAGATGGACGTGACCGCGACACCGAGCTCCTCGGCGAGGCCGCGCATGGTGAACGCCGCTACGCCTTGGCGTTCGATCAGGTCGGCGGCGGCGTCCAGGATCGTCGCCGCGTCAAGCGCTGCCGGCATCCGGTTCACCTCCTGTGACGCGTTGCGACTCAGGAAGGTCCAGATAGCGGTCCAGGTTGCGGTGCATGTTGATCAGGCGCCGTTCTTCCGCCGACAGCGTCAGGTGGCTGAGCCCGGGCTGATGCAGACCGCGCTGAAGCCCGGCCAGCACCGAAATGTCCTGCGTGAGAACCAGGCCCGGTTCGGCCTGGTCAGCGGTCAACCGGACATCGGCGGGTATGCCGCGCGCAGCGTCGGGCGCCATGCGCATCCACAGCATCATCACCAACTCGCCGTGGTCGGGATCGGGGCCCGGACGAGAACACAGCACCGTCAGATGGTCGGCATTGGCCAGCACCGTCAGATTCGGAAAAACGTTGTACTGGTGCAGTCGCATCAGCTGATCGGTGCTGGCCCAAGCCAGATCGACGCCGCGTCCGGCAGCGAAAGCTCTTATTTGCTTTGCGATTACGTCGATAACCGGGTGCCCACCCGGGAACGGGGTGCCTTCCGCGACACCCATCAGCGCGCCCTGGGTGCACACGTAGGCGTCCCACACCTCGGCGTCGCTCAGCGACCGCTTGAGATGGGGGCTCGCCAGCCCGTACAGCTGCTCGGACTTGCCGGTGTGCCCCCAGATCACCTGTGGCGCGTAGACGTCATCCATGCACCTGTGCAACTCAGGGTGCAGGGTCTGGATGTGGTAGGTCTCGCTGAATCCGTCGGCAATCGTCTTCCAGTTCGCGTCGACGTCAACGGTCATCGTTGCGTAGCAACGAAAGTCGCTGAGACCCAGCCAGGCGATGTCGTCGGGCACCGCTTCGAGGTAGTCGGTCAGCGGCGGCGCGCCGAGGTCGAGATTGACAAAGACCAGCCGCTCCCAGGTGTCGACGCGGACCGCGAACAGCGGGAATTGGGCCATGGCAAGCGTGCCGAAGCCTTTGCGGTTGGGGACTCGTTTGAGCGTGCCGGACAGATTCCATGTCCAGCCGTGATAGCCGCAGCGCAGCTCGTGTAAGTCCGAGCCCGAGCCGGCGCACAGCGAGTTGCCGCGGTGGCGGCACACGTTCTGAAAGGCGCGCAGCGTGCCGTCGTCGTCGCGGACGATGATGACCGAGTAAGGCTGGCAACGGTATTCGAAGTAGTCGCCGGGCTCTGCGACATGGTCGAGGCTACACGCGACCTGCCACACCCTGGGCCACATGCGCTCGACTTCGAGCTGTGCGAACGCCGCGGAGTAGTACCGCTCCGCGGGCACCAGGGTCGGCCGCTGCGGCGGTGTGCCAATCGCGTCCTCGCGCCGGACGTCAGTCGTTGCGTACGTCATCTGAAGTACTCCCGAAGCCTCTGTAACGGTGTTACATTCCTTTATCGGAGTCACTGTAGCCAACCGGCAGCGCAGCCAAGGGAGTAATCGTGTTCGATCTCAAAATCACCGGTGGCACCGTCGTCGATGGAACCGGCGCGGACCGATACGACGCCGACATCGCCGTCAAAGACGGCAAGATCGTTGAGATTCGCCGCCGCGGGCCAGGTAGCCCACCGCTGGAAGGCGACGCCGCCGAGACCATCGACGCAACCGGAAAAATCGTCGCGCCCGGATTCGTCGACATCCACACCCATTACGACGGCCAGGTCAGCTGGGATGCCCTGCTGGAACCGTCCAGCGGACACGGCGTGACCACCGTCGTGACCGGCAACTGCGGTGTCGGATTCGCCCCGGTGCGGCCGGGTCAAGAGGACTGGCTGATCGGCCTGATGGAAGGCGTCGAGGACATCCCCGGCGCCGCGCTCACCGAGGGCATTTCGTGGGGCTGGGAAAGCTACCCCGAATACCTCGACGTGATCGGGAGGCAGGAATACGCCGTCGACGTCGGGAGCCAGGTGGCGCACGGCGCCGTCCGCGCGTACGCGATGGGGGAGCGCGGCGCCCGCAACGAGCCCGCCGCACCGGACGACATCGCGGCGATGGCGCGGCTGGTGCAAGAGGCGATCGAGGCTGGGGCACTGGGCTTTTCGACGTCGCGCACAATCGGCCACCGTGCGATCGACGGCGAACCGGTACCGGGGACCTATGCCGCGGAAGATGAGCTGTTCGGCCTCGGCCGGGCGATGGCCGCCGGTGGTCAGGCGGTGTTCGAGCTGGCTCCGCAGGGTGTGGCGGGCGAAGACATCATCGCGCCCAAAAAAGAGCTGGAGTGGATGCGGCGGTTGGGCGCTGACATCGACCGCCCGATCTCGTTCGGCATGATCCAGGTCGACGCCGCCCCGGACCTCTGGCGCGAGCAGCTGGACGTCTCAGCGGCGGCACATGCCGCCGGCAGCCGGCTGCACCCGCAGATCGCTGCACGGCCGTTCGGCATGTTGTTCGGCTTCGACGGGCATCACGCGTTCACCCATCGCCCGACCTTCCTCCGGCTGAAGGCCGAATGCGACCGCGAGGAGCTTGCGCGGCGCCTCGCCGAGCCCGCCGTCAAGGCTGCAATCCTCAACGACGAGGATCTTCCGCCCGATCCGAATCTGTTGTTCGACAACATGTTCGCCCTCGCGCAGTACGCGCTGGGCCGCACCTACTCGCTCGGCGATCCGCCCGACTACGAGCCGACCGACGAACGCACCGTGGAGAAGATCGCGGCCGAGCATGGCGAGGACCCGTTGTCGACGCTGTATGACTTGATGCTCGAGCACGACGCGACGTCGATGCTGATGCTGCCGTTCTACAACTACGCCCACGGCAACCACGATGCGATACGCGAGATGCTGACTCATCCCGCGGGCGTGGTCGGGCTATCCGACGGCGGCGCGCACTGCGGGATGATCTGCGATGCGTCGTTCCCGACGTTCTTGCTCACGCACTGGGCGCGCGACCGGCATCGCGGCGACAAGCTGCCGCTGGAGTACGTCATCCGCAAGCAGTCCTACGACACCGCGCAGCTGTTCGGGCTGTCCGACCGTGGTGTGATCGAAATCGGGAAACGCGCCGACGTCAACATCATCGACATGGATGCGATCACGTTGCATCGGCCGCAAATGGCCTACGACCTGCCGGCTGGTGGCAAGCGGTTGATCCAGGGAGCTTCCGGCTACGACGCCACGATCGTCAATGGCGTGGCGACGCGCCGGCACGGCGCCGACACCGGCGCGCGGCCCGGGCGGTTGGTCCGCGGCGCGCGCTGACTAATTAGGCGCCGAGGGCGTGGTCGATCAGCACCGCGGCGGCCTTTTTGGCACGAGCCCACGGCTCCGGGTCGTTCAGTGAGGTCGACAGTGCACCGGCGCCTTCGTACAAGACGGCGAGTTGGTTGCCGAGTTGCCGCGGATCCGCGGCGCCGGCCTGGTCGGCCAGTGCGGTAAGCCAATCGGCGAAGCCGACTTTGGCTGCCCGCACGATGTCCTGAACTCCGGGCATAGACCCCGCCGACTCGACGGCGGCGTTATGGAACGGACAGCCGCGACCGGTCTCGCCTGAAGCGGCGCTGCTGTCGAACGCGGCAAGCATCCGCTGGCGCGGTGTCAGGTCGTCGCGGGGATTGATCACGGTGTCGGCAATGCGCTGCTCCATGCCGCGCAGGTATTCCGCAACCACCGCCGCCTTGCTTGGGAAATGCTGGTACAGCGTCCTTTTGGAGACGGATGACTCGGCAGCAAGCCGCTCGACACCGGTGGCGTTGATGCCGTCGCGGTAGAACAACTCTGCGGCCGCGTCCAGGATGCGCTGGCGCGCACCGCGGCCCCCCTTCTGCGTCGCGGACTGCTTGTTCATATCAGGAGTATACCGAACGGTTTACATCGTCCGTCACCTGTTGTACCGTGGCGCCGGTAGAGGTACACCGATCGGTTTACTAGGAGCAAACATGACTCAGCGTCCGCCCGTGGTTCTGATCACCGGCACTTCGTCGGGAATCGGACGGGCCATCGCCAGCGTTTTCGCGGCGAAGGGCTTCGAAGTGTTCGGCACCAGCCGCAACCCGCAACGCAACGAGCCGATCGCCGGCGTGGAACTGCTGCCGCTCGACGTCAGTGACCAGCCCTCGGTCGCCGCTGCGGTGTCGACGGTCATCCAGCGCGCGGGACGCATCGACGTGCTGGTGAACAACGCCGGGGTGGGCGTCTTCGGCGCTGCCGAGGAGAGTTCGATCGCTCAGGCGAAGCAACTTTTCGACACCAACTTCTTCGGGATGATCCGGGTGACCAATGAGGTCTTGCCGCATCTGCGGGCGCAACGCAGCGGCCGGATCATCAACATCGGCTCGGTGCTGGGGTTCCTGCCGGCGCCGTACGGCGCCTTGTAAGCGGCCTCGAAGCACGCCGTCGAGGGGTATTCGGAGTCGCTGGATCACGAAACCCGTGAGTTCGGTGTCAGGGTGTCCGTGGTCGAGCCCGGCTACACCGACACCGCGTTCGACGCCAACGCCGCCGACCCGGACTCACCGATCCAGAGCTATGCGGTCCTGCGCGAACACGTCAAAGAGGGTCTGATCGAAGCGGTGCGTGCCGGCGACGACCCGTCGGTGGTGGCAAAGGTGGTGCTGAAGGCGGCGACCAGTCGCAGCCCGAAGCGGCGCTATCCGGCTGGGCCATTGGCTCGTCGACTGACCGTGCTGAAAAGGTTCGCACCAGCAGGGGTGTTGGACAAGGGGATTCGTAAGGCGAACCATCTCACCAAACCGCCGAAGTCGGATCAGGTGCCGTTGAGCGTCAGCTAGCCGCCGAGAAGCTATGGCTGTTAACCATTTTCGCTATACTTTGCCATATCGGCGGACTAAGTCGTTCTCCCCGAACACGTTTGCGTAATCCAGGCCTTTATCGTCGCGGCCGAAAAACGTCCACCTGCGTGGAGCCGAGTGTGGAACGCTGACCATTTTGACGGTGTAGCGCAGGGTGGTTTCGCGCAAAGTGCCGATGATGTCACCGACGCGGATCTGCGACGGGTGAATTTCAGCTGCGTCACACCAGTTTTGTACGGTCACTGCGTCTCCCCGATTGTTTCTACCACTGTACGCGCAAACGGCTATTTGGTTGACCGCTACCTCATGCCGAGGTTACAAACCACTGCGCGTGGCGTACTCTGGACAGAGAGCCGTTTCGTTGTCAGCGGTGATGCAACGTGATACGCGCGGATCGCATTCACGGGCAACGGAATTCCTCCGCCGTCCTGCATCGGCAGGGGCGACGCCAGCCGTGAAGGAATTCCGTTGAACAGCAGTTTTTCCGCTTCGTATCGCTTAGCCGTAGTATGAGCGACTGGCGGTCGGCGAATCCTGTCCGGCTTTCGGTTGCCAACCGGTTGGGTGGCGACATCGACGGAGCATGGTGGCCTCGGGTCGATCGCATGACCATCGAGCTACCGGGCCTGGTCGCCGCACTGACCCCGATGCTGGGCGACATCACGTCCATCAACGTCAATTGGCCCCACCTGCAACGGCCACCGGACTTCAACTGGCCGGGTTGGGAACACAAACCGCAGCACATCATCACGCTCAACGGCGTGGAGGGGCGGGTCAACTTGTTGATCATCGCTTACACCACCTACAGCGCCCTGGCGCTGATGGTGCTGCGCCGGGCGGCCGGCCTGTCCATCGTTCCCGCCGACCGCGACAAACCTGCGTTCATCACCGCGGGATCGATCCTGCAGGCCGCTGTGAAGCAGCGCGCCGTCAGTCTGGAAGCTCAGGTGCCGCAGAAGGTTCGGTAGCCGCCGAAGTCTTCCGGCGCGGGGCTGGCATAGCGGTCCAGACCCGCCCGCTCGTCGTACGGAGCACTGACCGCCGCGAGTAGCTCCTGAAACGGATTCAGATCTCCGGCGGTAGCCGCGGTCAACGCGTCTTCGACGAGGTGGTTGCGCGGGATGTACACCGGATTGCTTCGGTTCATGGTTGCCGCATCCGGACCAAGCGTGCGCCAGCGCGCGATCCACTCGTCGATACCGGCCAGGTTGATGAACAATCCGCGCGCCGGTTCGGCGTGACCGCGCGCTGCGTGACTCAGAGCGCGGAAGAACGAGGTGTAGTCGACGTGGCTCTCTTTGAGCAGGGCGAGCAGCTCCTCGGCCACCGGCGTGATGGTCGCGGCTTCGACGTCCTCGGGTAGGCCGAGCTTGGCGCGCATCCCGTCGGTCCAGGTCGCGTCGTACTGGACGCGGAAGACGTCGAACGCCTTCTGCGCGAGGGCGACGCCTTCGTCGACCGTGTCGGCCAGCAACGGCAGCAGCGCTTCGGCGAACCGGGCGAGGTTCCAGCCTGCGACGACGGGCTGGTTTTCGTAGGCGTAGCGGCCCCACTGGTCGATCGAGCTGAACACCGTGTCGGGGTCGTAGGCCTCCATGAAGGCGCAGGGGCCGTAGTCGATCGTCTCGCCGGAGATCGTCATGTTGTCGGTGTTCATCACACCGTGCACAAAGCCGATCAGCATCCAATGCGCCACCAGCGACGCCTGCACCGCGGCCACTGCCTCGAACAGTGCGAGATAGGGATTGTCGAGCATGGCGGCACCGGGGTAGTGGCGGGCGATCGCGTGGTCGGCCAGGCGCCGCACCAGGTCGAGATTGCGGGTCGCAGCGGCGTATTGGAAGCTGCCCACCCGCAGGTGGCTGGCGGCGACGCGGGTCAGTACAGCGCCCGGCAGCGCCGTCTCACGCTGCACCATCCGGCCCGTCGACACTACGGCCAGGGATCGGGTGGTGGGGACGCCCAACGCGTGCATCGCCTCGCTGATGATGTACTCGCGCAGCATCGGCCCCACCGCTGCCAAGCCGTCGCCGCCGCGAGCGAACGGGGTCGCACCCGAACCCTTGAGGTGGATGTCGCGGAGCCGGCCGTCGGCGTTGGCGAGCTCGCCCAGCAACAGTGCGCGTCCGTCGCCCAGTTGCGGGACGTAGCCGCCGAACTGGTGACCCGCGTACGCCTGGGCGACCGGCGCGGCGCCGTCGGGCACGTTGTTGCCAACCAGAAAGCGCAGCCCGTCCGGGCCCTGCAGCCAGGCGGGGTCGAGGCCCAGGTCGACAGCAAGGGGTGTGTTGAACGCCAGCAGCCGCGGGGCGGGGAAACTCTGCGCTTGCCAACTGATGACCATCTCGGGCAGATCGCGCGCGAAGCGGTCCTGCAGAGCAACGGTGATATCCGGGGCGACGCTCATCCGCCCAGCCTACGGGCGGCACCGGCGGTCACCAGCGTGACTACCATCGACCAGGCAACCTGCCGAGATTGGAGCTGTCACCGGAATGCTGGAGCCGCACGAGGTTGACCGCCTCTTTCCCGCCGATCTGCCTGAGCCGGGCGAGTGGGAGCAGCGCTATCCGCCTCGCGATCTACCCTCCGACGCGCAGGTGACCCGGCTGGCCCCGTCGCCGACTGGCTTCATTCACCTCGGCGGCATCTACACGGCGATGATCGACGAGTCGGTCGCACACCAGAGCGGTGGCCGGTACTTCGTGCGGATCGAAGACACCGACCAGTCGCGGGAAGTAGCCGGCGCCTACGAGCAGTTCGATCGTGCCTTCGCCTACTTTCGAGTCGTTTCCGACGAGGGGGTGGGTAGGGGTGAGTACGGCCCATACCGCCAGTCGGAGCGGGCGACGATCTACCTCAGCTACGCCCGCGAGATGCTGCGCTGCGGGAAGGCCTACCTGTGCTTCGCCACTTCCGAGGAGCTTGCCGAGGCCCGCACCCGCCAGCAACAACTGAAGCGACCGACCGGTTACTACGGCGAATGGGCGATCTGGCGCGACGCCGACGGCGCGGCTGTGCGGGAGCAGTTGGAGAAGGCAACGCCGTACGTGCTGCGTTTCCGCTCGCCCGGCCGCACCGGCGGGCGGGCCTCCTTCACCGACGCGATCCGCGGCGAACTGTCCATGGAGGACAACTACAACGACGTGGTCATTCTCAAGTCCTCGGCGGCGGTGCAACTGCCGACCTACCACTTCGCCCATGCTGTCGATGACCACCTGATGCGGTGCAACCTGGTGATCCGTGGCGAGGAGTGGCTGTCGTCGACGGCCTTGCATCTTCAACTGTTCGGGGCGCTGGGTTTCGAGCCGCCCACCTACGCGCACATCGCGCTGCTGATGAAGCAGATCCCCGGCGGCAAGCGGAAGTTGTCCAAACGTAAAGACCCCGAAGCCGACGTCGACTTCTACATCAGCTCCGGCTATCCCGCCGACGCCGTGCTCTATTACCTACGCGGCCTGGCCAACGGCCGGCTGGCGGAAACTCCGCTGCCCGAGGCTCTTGCCGCGCCGATATCGCTGGCCGAATGTGGCGGCGCCGGCCCGTTGGTGGATCTGGTAAAACTGGAAGACATCAGTGCCGATCACATCGCAACGCTGAGCGGACCGGAGATCTACGCGGCGGTGACGGCCTGGGCGGCGGAGTTCGATCCCGAGTTGCAGCGCGTCATCGAAGCCCATCCGGAGCAGACGCTGGCCGCCTTGGCGGTCGAGCGCGACGGCGTCGACAACCCGCGCAAGGATCTCCGCAAATGGTCCGATTTTCGCCCGGCGTACGGATTCTTCTTCGCCGATCTGTTCACGCCGGTGGCTGTCGACGAGGCCCAACTGGGCGGGCTGCCGGCCGATCTGGTGCGCTCCTTCGCGGGTGACTTCGTTGCGTCCTACCAGGATCTCGACGACCCGGTGCAGTGGTTCCAGCAGATCCGGGATCTGGCCAACAAGTTCGGCTTTGCGGGAAACGCCAAGGAATACAAGAAGAACCCCGACGCCTACCCGGGCTCGATCCGGGAGGCGTCGCAGTTGATCCGGGTCGGCTTGACCGGTTCGACGAAGAGTCCGGACCTGTTCCAGATCGCGCGCGCTTTGGGCCGCGACGAGGTGATCCGGCGGATCAGCTGCCTCACCGCCTGACGCGCGTTTGTCTAGCTGAGCCCGTTCTCGATCAGGTCGCGCGCGCGATCCAGCATCGACGCGAACGGTCCAACGGCGAAGTTCAGCAGCGGCGATTCCACGCCGGCATGCGGGCGGGTCGGTGCGATGGCCTCAGCCGCGTGCACCGCAACGGTCAGCCGCTTGGATTCGGCGTCGCTGAGTTGCTCCTGCAGCTTCGGAAACTCGTACTTCTCTTCGTGTGAGGCGTGGTCGAGTACCGCATCACGCAGCTTGGTCAGCTCTTCGATGAATTCGTCTGACGTGATGTCGATCTTTTCGATGCCGGACAACAGCTGTTTGGCGTCATGCTCCTCCTCGAGACGGGCATCGACGATCGAGTCGAAGGCCTCTACCTCGCGGCGCGCCCGGGGATGCACCACCATCTCCTCGGCGGTCTCATGTACCGCCAGCAGCTGCCGCAGCTGCACGAACGGTGTCTCGCGCGCCTTCGGATCTGACGCGTGCAGGACCTGGTCGAACATGTCCTCGATCAGGTTGTGCTGCGCCTTGAGGAACTGGATCACGTCGTCGGGCGACGCGATGATCATCTCGGACATGCGGTACGCCCTTCGCTCCTTGACGGACTCCGGCCGTTGACCGGTTGAGGTGGGCGTACCCCGGCGGAGTGCGGTTAAACGCCGTATTACTGGCGCTACTCTGCATTCGGCACTGCGTCGAGAAGGAGGAGCGGCCGATCTGGCTCTTCGGATCGCGACGTCGCCGACCGCGCCGGCATCGACCTCAACGATCTGACATCGCCCCGGCTGACCGACGTCCAGCGTCAGATCCTGGAGTTCACCGAGGTCAGGGCCGTCGAGAGCAGCTGCACCAGCCGGGCGGTGTTCGCCGTCGACGGCGCATCGGATTGCGTCTGAAACCCGAAGGAAAGCAATGACATTCCCACTCAGTCGCCCGCTCCGCCGGCACTGCAACAAACTCTGCCGGTGGCGCAGTACGACCCGAGCCAGGACTACTGGAGCGGGCGGGGAGCGCAGGCGGAGCGCCTGGCGCGGGCGGCGGAGGCTGAGCCTCAATAGTCGTGGCGAGCCAGTGAACCGTCGCCGTCGCGGTCCGGGCCGTCGACCGACACCACCGCCGGGACCACCTCACTGGTGACCAGACCATGCTCGGCGGTCAGTTCGTCGATGATGCCAAAGCTGCGTGCGACCGACTCCGGGGAGTCGATGATGACGGTGACCACGGGCATCCGTCGCGTCAGCTGAAAGAGCTTGTCGCCGTGCGGCTTGTGATCGCCGTGAAATCCCCAGATGCCACGCAGCACGGTTGCGCCGCGTGCCGTTCCGGATTCCAGCAGCCGGCGCACCAGCGCGCGATGGATCGGCACGCCGCCATGCGTGGTGGCCTCGCTGGTGTGCACCATCACCTTCTGCCATAGCGGCCGGCCCTGCTCATCGGTGTCGGGCAGCGTGGGTGGGCGGTCGAACAGCTCGCCGCCGCGTTTGCACAGCCGCACGCGTTCGACGGTCAGCAACGCACGCGGCGCGATGCCGCTGAGTTCAGCGACCGCCGCTGACACCTGCGCCGGCGTCCCGACCGCGATGATCATCAGCGGGACGTTGACGTTGCGGCTGAAGAAGGCGGCCCGGTAGCGCTCGCCGTGTGCGGTGCCGTCGACGCCGAGAAACACTGCGCCGCCCGAGAATCCCTCTCGATGCAGTAGCTCACACACCCCTCGGTGTGCCGGCAGGCCGGCGACGCGCTCTTGGCGTCCGATGTAGACCGTCAGCTTGGCCGCGTCGTCGGCGCCGACCGTAACGTCAACGCCACTGACGAGGCGTGCGCGTTCGAGTGTCACCAGACCGCGACCGGTCATCGCGATCACGTCGTCAACCAAACCGCCGATCTTCGATTCCACGTCGACCGCAGCGATCGCCACCGGCGGATCCTCCGACAGGCTCAACGATTCGTCGGTGCGCAACACGTGCCGCGGTCCGAAACTCGCGATGCCGCGCAGCATCACGCTGGTCGCGATTCCCCGGGTGTCGAACAGGTCCAGCAACGCTTCGGCCAGAAACCTGGGCCGCCCGCCGTCACCGACGGTGCGCTGGCGCTCGCCGAAATAGGTCGTGAGCTTGAGGCCAGGCTGGTTCACAGCAGACCGCCGATCCATTGGCCGAACAACGCCGCCCCGATGCCCAGCACGACGCTGGCGACGATATTGGCGACGGCATTGCGGACCTGCCGCTCCTCGCTGAGTCGCTGCGTCTCCAGCATCCAGGTGGAGAACGTGGTGTACGAACCGACGAACGCGGTGCCCGCCACCAGCGCGGCGTAGCGATTCAACGCCAGCGCGCCGAGGAACCCGAGCAGGGTGGCGCCGCTGATGTTGACCGCCAGCGTTCCGAACGGCAGGCCCGACTTCGCCACTCGCCGGCCGACCGCGCCGTCCACCAGAAAGCGCAGCACCGCGCCAACGCCGCCGGCAAGCACCACCGCGATCCACACCATGGTCAGCGCACCGCCACCCGACGCACCATGGCCGTGGCCAGATGGACCGCGAGCAACCCCAAAACGATGCTGGCGCAAGTGTATTCAGCGGCCAGACCGTAGTGGTGATGCTCGATCATCCTCAGCGTCTCGACCTGCATGGTGGAGAACGTGGTCAGACCTCCGCACAGCCCCGTTCCCAGCAGCGGCCGGCGATAACTCGACAACGGCAGCCGCTCCAGCAGTCGCGTCGTGAAATAACCGGCCATGAAGGCGCCGACGATGTTGACGGTGAATGTCGGCCACGGCCAGCGACCCGGGTCGGAGGCCACCAGGGTGCTCAGGCCGGTGCGCGCCAGGGTGCCTAGCGCCCCTCCGGCGAACACCGCGGCCAACTCCCGGTAGTCGCGCGGCGACGCGGAGCTTGCCACTCGTCGAAATCCCTTCGGTTGCAGGGAGTGCCTCGGCAGCTTATTCGGCACAATTGACGACATGGTGGCCAACCCACGTGCCGGTCAGCCGGCCCAGCCCGAAGACCTCGTCGACCTGCCTCACTTGGTCACCGCGTATTACTCCATCGAACCCGATCCCGACGACGTCGCCCAGCAGGTGGTGTTCGGCACCTCGGGTCATCGCGGCTCGGCGCTGAACGGCGCATTCAACGAGGCGCACATCCTGGCGATCACCCAGGCGATCGTCGAGTACCGGGCGGCCCACGGCGCCACCGGTCCGTTGTTCATCGGCCGTGACACGCACGGGCTTTCCGAGCCGGCGTGGGTATCGGCGCTGGAGGTGCTCGCCGCCAACGACGTTGTCGCGATGATCGACTCGGCCGACCGCTACACGCCCACTCCGGCGATCAGCCACGCGATCCTCACCTACAACCGGGGCCGCAGCGACGGATTGGCCGACGGGATCGTGGTGACGCCGTCGCACAACCCGCCCTTTGACGGCGGATTCAAGTACAACCCGCCCAACGGTGGTCCGGCCGACACCGATGCGACCAACGCAATCGCCAAGCGCGCCAACGAGATTCTGCGTAGTGGCGAGGCGGTGAAGCGGGTGCCGCTGGCGCGTGCGCTCAAGGTCGCGCAGCGCCACGACTACATGGATGCCTATGTCGCCGATCTGCCGAACGTGGTGGACATCGACATCATCCGCAAGGCCGGGATCAGGATCGGCGCCGATCCGCTGGGCGGGGCCAGCGTCGACTACTGGGCCGCGATCGGGGAGCGGCACCGGCTGAACCTGTCCGTGGTCAACCCGTTGGTCGACGGGACGTGGCGGTTCATGACGCTCGACCACGACGGCAAGATCCGGATGGACTGCAGCTCACCGGACGCGATGGCCTCGCTCATCGCCAACCGGGACCTTTATCAGATCGCCACCGGCAACGACGCCGACTCCGACCGGCACGGAATCGTCACCCCCGATGCCGGTCTGATGAACCCGAACCACTATCTGGCGGCGGCCATCGACTACCTCTACACCCATCGCCCGTCCTGGCCCGCCGGCATTGCCGTCGGCAAGACCGCGGTGAGCTCGTCGATCATCGACCGCGCGGTCGACGGCATCGGACGCAAACTTGTCGAGGTGCCGGTCGGATTCAAGTGGTTCGTCGACGGCCTGATCGGCGGCACCATCGGGTTCGGAGGCGAAGAGTCGGCGGGGGCCTCGTTCCTGCGCCGCGACGGATCGGTGTGGACCACCGATAAGGACGGCATCATCCTCGCGCTGCTGGCCAGCGAGATCCTCGCCGTCACCGGGGGCACGCCGTCGCAGCGCTATCACGAGCTGACCGAGAAATACGGTGCGCCCACCTACGCACGGCTCGACGCGCCCGCGAATCGCGACCAGAAGGCCCGGCTGGCCAAGCTGTCTGCGGACCAGGTCAGCGCCACCGATCTGGCCGGAGAAGAGATCACCGCGAAGCTGACGACGGCGCCTGGCAACGGCGCACCGCTTGGTGGTTTGAAGGTGACGACGGCCAACGCATGGTTCGCCGCGCGGCCGTCGGGCACCGAAGATGTCTACAAGATCTACGCTGAGTCATTTCGTGGTCCAGATCACTTATCCGACGTCCAGAGAGCTGCGCAACACGTTGTGGATAAAGTCATTGGGTGATCCTCGTCGCCCCACGCGCCCGCTTGACTGCGTGGCGCACTGACAAGACGAGCCTGCCGCGCGAGGCGTGGGTGCTGATCGGGGCGAACGTAGTGGCCGCGCTCGGCTACGGCGTGGTGTCGCCGGTGCTGCCGGTCTATGCGCGCACCTTCGGGGTCAGCATGGACGCGGTGACGTTCGCGATCACCTTGTTCTCGGTGATGCGCCTGTTCTTCGCGCCACCGAGCGGGCTGCTGGTGCAGCGGCTGGGGGAGCGGCCGGTCTACGTGTCGGGTCTGCTGATCGTGTCGGTATCGACCGGCCTGTCCGCATTCGTGCAGACCTACTGGGAATTGTTGGTATTCCGGGCAATTGGCGGCATCGGTTCGACGATGTTCTTCATCTCGGCGCTGGGCCTGATGATCCGGATCAGCCCACCCGACGCACGTGGCCGGGCCGCCGGCCTGTTTGCCACCTCATTCCTGGTCGGCATGGTCGGCGGCCCGCTCGTCGGCAGTCTCACAGCAGGATTCGGTCTCCGGGCCCCGTTCCTCATCTACGGGGTGGCCATGCTGCTGACCGCGGGCGTGGTCTTCTACAGCCTGCGGCGGTCCACGTTGAGTGCGCCCGCCGAGAAGGCTCACACGGAAGTGACCATGCGTGCCGCACTTGCGCATCGGGCGTATCGCGCGGCGCTGGTGTCGAACTTCGCCACCGGATGGTCGGTGTTCGGCGTGCGGAT
This sequence comes from Mycobacterium sp., assembly GCF_965277065.1. Lineage (GTDB taxonomy): Bacteria > Actinomycetota > Actinomycetes > Mycobacteriales > Mycobacteriaceae > Mycobacterium. The sequence goes on along the minus strand of NZ_CBDIBT010000019.1, from coordinate 272,954 downwards.
GGCGGTTGTGCCGCTGTTCATCTCGGACGTGCTGAGCCGCGGGCCACGCATGACGGGTCTGGTCCTGGCGGTGTTCGCGATCGGCAACCTGATCGTGGTGATGCCCAGCGGCTATCTGTCGGACCGGATCGGCCGGCGCTCGCTGCTGATCAGCGGACTGTTGGCGTGTGGGGTGGCGACGATCGGGCTCGGTGTCTCCACGTCGCTGCCGGTCTTTCTCACCGCGGCATGCGTCGCGGGTGCGGCGTCGGGGGTGTACACGTCACCGCAGCAGGCGGCGATCGCTGACATCCTGGGTAACTCGGCCCGCGCCGGCACCCCGGTCGCGGCGTTTCAGATGATGGCCGACTTCGGCGCGATCGTCGGGGCGCTGGTAGTGGCTCAGATCGCGGAGCATTTCAGCTTCGCGTGGGGCTTCACGGTCAGCGGAGTCATCATGCTGGCCGCCGCCGTGGTCTGGGTGTTCGCGCCCGAGACCGGTACGACGCACGCCCTACCAGCGTTGGATGACGCAGTCTGATCAGCGACTTTGATGGCTGGCAGGCCGTGGTGTAACTTCGACAAGCACATCTTGGGGCTATGGCGCAGTTGGTAGCGCACCACACTGGCAGTGTGGGGGTCAGGGGTTCGAATCCCCTTAGCTCCACCCTTAGCTGCACCTTTTCTCCACCAGGGAAAAACTCGGTTTGTACGTTTGCCGAAGCTGTTTGCTCAGACGCCGCAAACGCCCCCTGCCCGCTCATGACCTAGAGACTCCGTCGTTTCGCCGCGATCGAAGGCACTGGGATCGAAGGGAGCGGGCGGCGGCCACAACGGTACATCGAGGCCAATGACACGGTAGGGCGTTGCGTCCCGACCACCGAGGTGCAAACCTGATCGCACCGCATGCGGCGCTCCACCGGTCTTGCAGAGGAAATATGGTTCTCAGCCGCCATCGCCGCTACACCGTTTCCATTCCGCGGCACTCGGCGGTCCCTTCACCAACAGCTCGAGATATCGCACTCAGTGATTTCTGCATGGACATACCTTTCGGTTTAGGTGTGAACCTGGGTCCAGGTCCGGACCTGCTCGATCTGCGGTCGCGTATGCGGTGGCATCCGCCAGCGGCCGGCGTCCGCACGGTGAGCTTTGCCGACGGCTTACTGATCCTAAGAAGAAGAGCCGCTAAGGCTCTGCCCGCGCCGCCGAAGAAGCCGGTGACCCGTACTCAGCGGTCCGCTGGAGTTTTGACCAAAGTCGTGACTCCGTTCCTGCCGGGCAGTGAGTTCATCCACAATCTCGCCGAAGTGGCAGCAGACGCCGTTATCGACGCTGTTGGCGAGCGTTATGAACAAGCCCATCCCGAGCGAGAGGAGGCTTGGCTGCGAAGCAAGGCCGACTGGCAGCGTGGTTTCGCAGACCAGGTGAGTCAGCATCCCGACATTCACGCCCTGCCGAGAGTGGACATCGTCGACGTTTCCATCGTGCCGTTCATGGTGTTCGGTCTCAGCGTTCGGTCGGTCAGCCGAGACGGAGAGAACAGAGCGTACACGTTCCGGACGAATGCTCCAGCCCGACAGGCAACGGCTCAAGCCGGATCCTGGTTCCGCGGCCGGCTCGATCGCGAATTGCTGTGGCTATCGGGCGCTCGCGACCCCGACGGGAGCAAATCATCCGACGTCGTCCGCGATCTGCGTGAACTACTCCCCGCGTATTCACACGTTCCAGAGTGCGTGACGCTGCTCGACGAGCGTCTTCCCCAATGGCGTGGCGCGCTCTAGCGTCAAGCTTCCGCCCGCGCGATCGCACGCACCTACGATGCGGGTCGCCTTGGCGCGAGCGGTCCAACGACCTGCGTCGTAACCGTCGCACGCGCTGCTGCGGTTTTCGACCGACGATGTCCTTACCGGTTTGTGGTAGTCACGGGATCCTGATGACCTGCCCGGGAACGATCAGGTTGGGATTGGTGATCTGCGGGTTGGCCGCTTCCAGCGCATCTAAAGTGACGCCGAAAAACTGCCCGGCGATGCCGCTGAGAGTGTCACCCGGTTGGACCGTGTAGACGACCGTGTTCGCGGGGATCCTGACGACTTGTCCCGGCAAGATCAGATCGGGATTGGTGATCTGCGGGTTGGCTGCTTCCAGCGCGCCCAGCGTGATCCCGAATCGGCCGGCGATGCCGCTGAGGGTGTCACCTGGCACGACGACATAGACCGTGGTTGCGATGTTCGCGAATGGGACCAGGGTGGCCACCGACATGTGTGGCCAGGTGAGTGTGGCGAAGTTGAGCGACACGTTTTGGCTGTACTGAATCTGTGTGTAGGTCACGGTGATCGATTGCTTGTCGGTGATTGCCGATGCTGAGGTCACCGTGAACGTCGGTGCCGGCGCGCCGGCGGGGACGACCGGTGACACGTTCTGCGATCCACCGGCGTTGAGGGGACCGATCTCGATTTGGGCTTGCACGATCTCGATCCAAAACATCGCCGACATCCGGTGCGCGTCCGCGTTTGGAGCCGCGGCGTCACCGACAAGAAAGTCGATGTTGTCCGTGCCGCCACCCGGTATCGCGGGCTGTTGGGTGTCGATTGTGAGTACGTCAGTGAACAAAATGGTCACACCCGCAATGTGATCGTTCAGTAGGCTGTTCGGATTGTCGAGCAGCTCTTGGGTGATCGCCGGAACGCTGGACAGATCCTGGGGTATCCGCGCAGTTCCGGTATTGGTAACTGTCTGGCTGTCAAAGGGAAAAGGGTCCCCGCTGGCGGTGGAAAAGGGTGTAATCGCGCTCTGCCCACTCGCGACTAATGGGATCTGCTGCTCGGCCGGTGCCGATCCGCCGCTGGCCGGTCCGCCCGCGATCGACGCGATGGTGCCCTGCGCGTTGATGGTGGTGCCGTGCGGGATCGACGCCATCCGCGCCACCGTGGTGATCGGCTGGGCGGGATCGGTTGTGGGAGGGACGATTACCCAGATTCCCGGTTCCAGATGAATCGGGGTGGTCTTCAGCGGATCTGTGACGTCGCTGATCGACTGCAGGTAAGGGACGCCGTTCAGAAAGATGTCGGCCTGCTCCCTGCCCCGGTTCGGGACACTGCCCAGCGGTTCCATGAAAGACAACAACTCAGTGGTCAGGTTCAACTCGAGGATGTTGTCGCTGTCCGGTTGCGGAACGGGGAGATCGGTTGGTGTCGTTGGGTTCTGCGGACGAAATATTGTGTTGAAGCCGCGACCCGTGAACTTGTCGGTGAATGCCGCGAGTGGGCCCAGTGGCGGGGGCGGCTGCGTCTCGGCCAACGGTGCGATACCGGGTTCGACCGGAACCTCGTTGATGGTGAAGCGGTCCGGTATCTCTGTAGCGGTTTTGAGGTGTGTTGCGGGAAGGGCGACCATGATGTCTTTCCTATCGGCGATGAGACCTGGCATCGCCATGCTCGCTGTTGGCCGCGTCGGCGGCACGAGTAGTGCACTACCCGATTACAAATCCCCATGACCTTTTCGCCCCGGGGCTCGCACTCATAACAACGGCAATCGGTATGCGCCGGGCAGATCCCCACCAACGCCGATGGGCGGTCGGTCCGGTCAAAACTGAACCGGCGGTCAGCCAGAGTTGTACGCTGAGCGAGTGCTCAGCATCGCGGATAACAGCAAGCGCGCGGCAGATTCTCGGTGACGAACTCAGCCGATTTCCTGCACGCGATGGCGACCACCAAAGACCACGAAAATAGGGATGATGCAATGACATCGGACGTCGTGACGCACGCTTCGTCGGACCATCAGCCGAATTTGGCCCGGCCCTGGGCCGCGCATCGACGGCGGACGTACCTACTCTTCACGGCGTTCACCGGCATCGCTTTCGTGCTCGCCGTCGCGGTAGTGGGCTTTCGCGGCCGCAACTGCATCGGCTTGAAACGGAGGTCGCTGGTGCCCAATCACCTCCACCACGTCGTCATGTGCAGCCACTCGGCGGACACGTTCATCAAGTTCCTCACCGATGTCGTCGGTATGGACGTGCAGAGCCAATTCGCCCTTCCCGGTGAGGTTCTCGAAACAACGCTGGGATGGCCGCCGTCTGACGGTGCGACCCTGACAATGCTCGGAAGCGGCGATGCCGGACTCATCGAGGTGCTCGACGTTCCCGAGAAGCTGCGGGACACGGCACCCGAGGGACTGACCGCGCTTTCCTTCATGGCCGACGATTACCACTCCACGCAGGACAAAGCCCGCGCAATGGCCGGCGACGTCACGGTCTTGTTCGACGACGTGCCGGGGATTGACCTCTTCATTTGCACGACGGGTGGTGTGTGAATGGAATTCATGAGCAACTATGACGCCGACAGTCGCCCGCCCGCCACCGTGGCCGACGACGGTCAGTAGCGCTGCGGCGCTGGGCGTTGCAGCGTTGGATGGTGGTAGCCGCATAGAATTCGGCCCGCGTTCACTTTGACAACCGTGTATCAAAACCCGTCGCGGGTAGCCGCTTAGCAGTGTTAGGGAATGGACATTAAAGGGGAGATTTACATGAAGATGCGACTGCTTGGGCTGCCTGCCTGCTTCGCCGCGCTCATCGCTATCGCCGCCCCCGCGCAGGCCGACACGGGCGGCGACGCGGCCTTTGTGGCTGGGCTCAACAGCGCGGGCATCAGCTATAAAAGCGGACCTGACGCCGTCGGGATCGGCCGGAGGGCATGCGATCTGATGGACCAGGGCCACGCACAAGCCGACATCGTCAAAGCCATGATTGACCAGAACCCAGGCTTCACGACCGCCGGCGCCACCAAGTTCGTGGAGGTCGCGGAGAACAAACTATGCCCCCAACATAATGGGGGAGCGGTAGCGCCACCCGCTGCTTCCAGCCCGGCGGCGCAACCGCACCCGGCACCCAGTCCGGGTGGATCTAATGCCAACAGCGCCACCACCTACGACCCGGGTACCGCAGGGGCCAGTGGTGGTGGAGCTCCAGCTGGAGGTGGGGGATAAGCTTCCCCACCTCATGAGGTCGATCGCCGTCAGGCTAGATCTCAATCCGCGAACCCATGACCACGGTGCGATCGGGAGGTAGACCGAAGTAGGTGGCGGCGTCGGCGGTGATGTGGGATGTCGCGATGAACAGGTGCTTGCGCCATTGCGCCATGTTCTTTGCTGCGCCCATGGTCAATTCGAGGTCGGACAGAAAATACGAAGCGCCGTCGACGTCGATCTTGCCCTCAGTCTGCGACGGGTCCAACAGGCGAAGCACGCCGCGAACATCGGGCGCTTCCATGTACCCGAAATGCGCGGTGAGATGGACGATTCCGTCATCGCCGTAGCCGAGGTCGTCGATTTCGGTTCGCTCGGATTCGGGCACGCGGGGGACGGGCAGGGTGTCGATCGCCATGATGATCACGTGTTCATGGAGCACGTGATTGTGCTCGCAGTTGGCCCGCATCGCCAAGGGCGTGGTCTCTTTTCCGCGATTGAGGAAAACCGCCGTGCCCTTGGTGCGCACCAAGGGCGGCTGAGCGTGGGCCAGCCGGTCGACGAACGGACGAAGCGGTCCCTCAGCTTGCGTCCGCGCTCGGGTGACGATGTCCTGTCCCCGTTGCCACGTGGACAGCACGGTGAACGCAACCACGGCGATGAGCAGCGGCAGCCACGCCCCGTGGACCAGTTTCGTCAAGTTCGCCGCCAGGAACAACAGGTCCACCGTCAACAGCAACCCGGCGCCGATCACGATGAGCCACAGCGGTGTATGCCACCTCTTGCGGGCGGTGTAGAAGAACAGCAGTGTGGTGATGCTGATCGTTCCGGTTACCGCCATACCGTAGGCGTAGGCCAGCGCCGCCGAACTGCGGAAGGCGAACACCAGGATGAGCACCGCGACCATCAGTAGACCGTTGATCCACGGCACATAGATCTGGCCCACCGTCGATTCCGAGGTGTGCGTTATCCGCAGTCTCGGCAGATAGCTCAGGTGAGCGGCCGCCGATGCCACCGAATAGGCCCCGGTGATCACTGCCTGAGATGCGATAACCGTTGCGGCGGTTGCCAATAGCACCATGGGCAGCTGCGCCCAATGCGGGGTGAGCAGAAAGAACGGGGCGCTGGCCTTGGATTCGTCGCCGAGCACCAACGCGCCTTGGCCGAGGTAGCTGAGAGTGCAGGCCGGCAGCACGACGAATAGCCAGCCCCGGGTGATGGCCTTTCGACCGAAATGGCCCATGTCGGCGTAGAGCGCCTCCGCGCCGGTGACCGCGAGCACGACGGCGGCGAGCGCGAAGAACGCGATCCTGGCGTGCCCGACCACGAACGTCGCCGCGTAGGTCGGCGACAGCGCCTTGAGGATCTGCGGGTGGCCGAGGATGCCCTTCACGCCGCAGGCGCCGATCGAGACGAACCAGACGATCATCACCGGACCAAACAACCGACCGACGGCGTTCGTCCCGTAGCGCTGAACCGCAAACAGCATCAAACTGATCACCGCGGTGATCGGGACGACCCACTCCGCGAGCGATGGTTCGACCACCTTGAGGCCCTCGACCGCCGACATCATCGACATCGCGGGGGTGATCATGCTGTCGCCGAAGAACAGCGCCGCACCGAAGATGCCCAGCCCTGCCAGCACCGCGATGGTCCGGCGTCCGCCTTGTCCGCCGAAACGCCGCAGCAGCGTGATCAGCGCCATGATCCCACCCTCGCCGTCGTTGTCGGCGTGCATCACCAAAGTGACGTAGGTCAGCGTGACGATGGTCATCACCGACCAGAAGAGCAGTGACACGACGCCGTAGACGTTGTCGATGTTGAGCGGCACCGGGTGCGGGTCGGTGGGGTTGAAGACCGTCGCCAGCGTGTAGATCGGACTGGTTCCGATGTCGCCGAACACGACGCCGAGCGCGCCGATCATGACGCCCAGGCGCACGGCACCGGTGCGGCCGACCGTGCGAAGCGGTGCCACAGGTTCTGTAGTTATCTGCACGGTGAGCTCCTCGTTCAGCCGCACCGTGTCGTCGGGTGATTGGTTGCGGGTAGCGGCGTAGCGGATCGATCGTAAGCTGGCCGCGACCCTCCGCGCCGAGCCACAACTCCAGCGTTCACCTGTTGGTCAACGCGAGCACATCCTCCGGTGCGTTCCGTCAGAAGAACGGCAGGATATGGGCGCAACCGCATCCATACGACATCGAGGCGCGGAGCCCCACCGAACGAAGGCGACTACTGATGACATCGACCACCTCCCTGTGGCTGTTCCCTCTGATTTCCTTCGCGGGCGTGCTGCAGGCAATGGGTGCGCCGATGAACAACGCACTACGGGTTTCGCTGGTGAACCCGTGGCTGGCCACACTGGTGTCGTTCGCCCTCATCGTGGCCGTGTTCGTGATCATCGCAGCCGTTTTCGTGCGGCCACTGCCGACCGCGGCGGATCTCCAGGGCATGCCATGGTGGGCGCCGCTCGGCGGCATCATCGGCTCCCTCGCCGTAGTAGCCGGCCTGCTGTTCGTCGGCACGATCGGCGCCGGCACCTACGCCGCCCTAACGGTGAGCGCAAACCTGTTGATGTCGTTGGCGATTGATCATTTCGGGTGGCTGCGCGTTGCGCCGCACCCGATCACCCCGGTGCGTGCGATCGGGGCGGTTGTCCTGGTGATCGGCGTTGTTCTCATCACCCAGAACTGACCTCAACGCGGTGCGTTCAATCGGTGGGCTGCCCGAGGTGCTCGACCTTGGTGACGAAGGGTGACGTCATCGCCCGCACGAGTGCGCCGTAGCCGACGCCGAAGTCGATCTCGTCGCCGACCGCGACCGGGTGATCGCCGAGGTCGACGATCAGGTGGTCGCTGCTCATCCCGAGGATCCTGATGCCCTCGGGTGGCTGCAAACCGTCCGGGTCCACGTCTTGGCGGCCGAGGGCCAGGATTGCTTGGTGCACGATCTTGCTCCCCGAGCGGGCCGGCGCCTCGCCGAAGGCCGACTGCGCGCGATCTCCCCAAGGCTGAGCTGGTTTCATGGCGACTTCGATGACCTCGGCGCTCAAGGTGAAGGCGTCGGTGTGCAGGCCTGGGAGCGGGTTCCGGTACAGCGGATCGACACCGAGAAGGATGGCCTCGCCGAGTCGCAGTTCGTCGATCCGGCCGACATCGTGGGTGTGCAGGGCCCAATTCAGGTTCGCCGAATTACCGCCGGAGACGATGCCGAAGGAGATTCCGTGCAGCGCCTCGATCTTGTCCACCAGCCCGGTGAGGACGCCCATGTTGTGGTCGTCGGGAATGATGCCGTTCTGGCACGCAAGGTTGGCGCCGAGACCGACGAGCCGGAGGCCGGAGTGACCCAGGACGGCCTGCACAGCCTGGGGGACGTCATCGAGCGCGATACCCTCCCGTAGGTCACCCAGCTCGACCATGAGCACGACGGCATGGGTCCGCTTTTGCTGCACCGCAACCTGATTGAGCGCCGCCAGCACGACGGCCGCGGTGTTCAGGCTGACGTCGGCGATGTCGACGACGCGCGCCACCTGGCTGAGCATGGGTGAGCGGATCAACGTGCGTAACGGTGAGCCGTCCAGGCCGGTCAGCCGAGCCAGGTTCGATACCCGGGAATCGCCGAGGCCGCAGGCACCGCCGCGCAGCATGGCCGCGCCGACTCCCGGCGAACCCAGCACGGCCTTGGTGATCCCGATGACCCGGATGCCCGTCACTGCAAGCCGGTCGACCAGGATTCGCGTGTTCTGCTCGAGCTTGCCGAGATCGGCCTCGAGCCGAGGCGTCACACCGGGGTGGGCTGGTCGGCCACCGCCGCGAGCGCGGGGAAGGCAGTCAGCACCATCTCGATCAGATCCGACGCGGGGCGCGTCAGCGGGTCGGTGACCGGGAGACCGAGCTGCGAATGATGCTCGGCGATCGAGTCGTTCAGCTCCTCTTCGGTCATCTCCTCGTGGTTGATCGTGACCCCGATGACGCGGGTCTCGACGAACGCCTCGATCAACGCGATCTCGCTGGCCGCGGTCGGCATGGCCACCATCGGGAAGTCGCCGAGCACCCTGCGTTTCGGCGCGTGCTGCACGATGACGCCCGCCGGGCGGCTGCCACGCAGGATGTGCGCCGATGTGATGTACGCGGGGTGGCTGAGCGCGCCCTGGCCCTCGACCACGATCACGTCAGGGTCCTCACCCTCGAACGCGGCGACGACCTGGTGCTCGACCTCGCCCGAACAGAATTGGGGGACAAGCGCATCCAGCGCGACGCCGTACTTGCCGCCCTGGATCAAGGTGGTCTGACCGGTACCGACCATGACCGCTTTGATGCCGTGCGCGTTCAGTGCCTGGACCAGCAAGGTGGCGGTGGTGCGCTTCCCGATCGCGCCGTCCGTACCCAGGATCGCGATCCTGGGACAGGTGACGTCGAAGATCCGGCCGGAGAACAGGTGCAGATCGCGCTTGTCCTTGGGTCGGCGAACATCGGTGATGGTGACGCCGGCGATCACGGCCGCCGCCACGAATTCGGCGTCGTCGTTGAGGAACTCGTGCAAGCCATTGATGATGTGCATCCCGCGGGCGATGCCATCGAGCAATACGACCCGCTGCGCGTTCGACAGCAGACCGTCGGCGGGCGCCAACCCACAGATCAGATAGTCAGGTACGCGGCCGGCGTGCGAGATGGATTCGGCCAGCGATGCCAGGACGGGGATGCCGTTGGCGGTGCCGTCGAGAAGTTTCCCCGCATCGGCTCCGGCCCGAAAGCTGTCGATGACGCTGAGGATCTCGTATTTTTCCGAGTGTCGGACCAGGCCGTTAGCGGTCTTGCCGTCCTGCTCGCCGAACTGGCCCTCGCAGTAGACGATGGCGGCGGAGCCAGTAGGCAAGTCGAAGGGAGCTGCCGGATCGCTCCGTTTGGACGCGCTGACAAAAGGGGTACCACCGACGAGCGAAGACATAAAATCCTCTGAGAAGTCCCAGAAGGCGACGGGATCGTGGCGGGCTGGTGTGCCCAACGTTCAACGAGTCATCCCTGAGCGCCGGCAAGGTTACCGGCGTGTTAACTGTACCCGATCAGCCTGGGTCTCCTGCCTTCGCGACCGAGAGCGTCAATAAGTCTGCCGGGTCATGCACTGCACCGGATCATCCATCACCACTGCATGAAGCAGTCTCGCGAAGCTGATCCACGTCTCGGGCTCGCTCAGCGCTCCATCCACATCGTGGAGCGACGCGCCCGGGGCACCGGATTCGACGCGCGCCCAACCTTCTTCGTCGGCAACGGGTTGCGTGAAGGCGATGAGTACGTCCTCTCCGTTGGCCCAGGACGCCCACCCTGCGACCGGCGCGCTGTTGACTTCGGCGACGAACGTCGGCTGATGGGGGTCCTCCCACACGTCGTACACGAAGGAGGTCGCGGTCTCCCCGTCCCAGTCGAACTGAATCTCAAAAGGAAAAGCGGTCTCGTCGGGGTCGGCCTCGTAGTCGAAGATCAACGTGAACCGACCGGGCTCGATTTCTGAGATGGGCTGGTTACGGGTATCCGTCACGTCTCATCACCTTCGGTCGAGCGAAAACTGCAGGAAGGACGTAAGTCGCGGATCGCTGGAGGCGAAAAGCTCTGCGACTAGACCGACTTGGATACGTCTGATTCTAGCCGCCCGCAGCGTGGTACTGCGGCCGATGCGCCCGCCGCGCTACAAACGGTAGATTCGCTTCGCGTTCGCGGCGAAGAGCTTGTCGCGGTCCTCGGCACCGACTCCCGATGTCACGGCCGAGTAGGCGGTGTACAGCTCGTCCAGCGAGCCATGCATCCCGTCGACTGGAAAATTGCTCGCGAACAGGCAGCGGTCGACGCCGAATGCGCCAATGGCGTGCTCGAGCCATGGCGCCATGACGTCGACGGCCATCGAGCCCAGTGGCATGGCAAGGCCGGACAGCTTGCACAGCACGTTGTTGCCAAGGGTCGCAAGGGCATTCATACCCTCCGTCCACAGCGCACGTTCCTCGTGGGAGTCGTTGCGCGGCCAGCCGGTGTGTTCGATGACCACGACCAGATCACCGAAGTGCTCGAGTCCCGCGGCAGTTGCCAGAAGCTGATCGGGGTGAGTCATCACTTCGAACACCAGATCGCGCTCTTGCAGGGCGCCGAGCACGTCGGCCGCCGGGAGGGGCTCTTCGAGGGCTCCCATCGGACGGACCCCGCGAAAGCGGGGCGCTGCCATCTGCGCGTCGAGAGCGGCCACCGCTTCGAGCACCGAGTCCGTCGGTGGTAGCCCGCCGATGATGGCATCGGGGTGGGCGTCGGCCTCCGCTCGTCGGTCCAGCTCGAGGGTCTCGTCGATCGAGTAGCTGCCGGTGGCGGCCGCCACATTGACGAGTTGTTCGACGTTCCAGCCGACGGACTCGGTCAGATAGGTGGGCACGTCGAAGCGGCGCGACATCCCCGATACGTCGCCCATGTTCAACTCGTCGCCGCTCGTCGACAGGTAGGGATACCAATCGACGCGGGCCGGGTCCCATAGATGTACGTGAGCATCGACGATGCGAGCGGGCTTGACGATCACCTCGGCCTCACCACCTCTCGGAGGGTGTCGTCGAACCACGGGGGGACCGCGGGCCCTCCGAAGCTGATACTTCCGATCGGTCGTGGGTGGCTGCGCAGCCCGAACCATCCTGCGCCGGTAGCTAATTCGGCCCCGGAGAGGCCGTCCACGGCTGGGCTGCAGGCCAGGTGAGCGGCCAGCTCGGCGGGGATGTCCTCGGATTCGGCGCTGATGGCGAAGGAAGCGACCAGATCGGCGGTGGCAGTTCGGGCGCCCCGGGCGAGCTGCGCTGAGGCCTGGGCGCGACTTCGACCCCCGGCAGTGCTGGCCTCGGTGATCGTCACCACGCGGACGGGTCGCTGCTTGCTCTCGGCGAATACGGCTGCCGCTCTTGACCATTGGGCGTCGACGTAAATGTCGTCGACGAGGCCGTCGTGCTCGGCAAGGATGCGCTCCCAGCTCGACGTCGCACCGCTCGTGGGAGAACGACCCGATAAAGCGATCACGATGGAGTCCAGCTCGTCCAGGTCGGCCAGTGCCGCGGGATCGTCGATCGAATGGGGCGTCACACCCCTTGCCTTCACGGCGGCGGTCACGGCCGCCGCGACGTCGGGCCGGTTGGCGACGACCGCGCAGGAACCCGCTGCGGTCGAGAGGTTCTCGGTCGGCGCCACGTCGAAGATCGATCCGAGGCGGACGTTGCTACCGCCCCCACTGACCTGATGGGCCTCAGCGGCGACGAGGGCGACGGAGGTCGCGATCTCGAACAGATGGGGCAGCGAAGGAACGTCGTCGCTGCGCACCACTTCGATGAGCCGGGGCTCCTCGATGACCGCGACCTCGGACCCGCCCGCGAAGAGCACCTGACCCTGGCATTCGGTGAAGGTGTCGTCTACCAGATGAGCACCCAACGGCCCCAAGTGTTCTGGTGCAGGCATGGAGCCCAGTGACAATCCGCCGGTAGCCGAGGCGCTGGCTTGCGCGCTGCCGAGTGCTGCAGCGACCATGCGGGTGGCGGCGATCGGCGAGATCGCGTTCACCACCACGCCCGCGGGTGCGTGTCGACCCAGCTGCCAGGTGAGTGCGGCCACCGCGCGCTTGGCGCATCCGTAGGCGCCCCCGTCGGCCGGACGCCAACCAGACCCGGAGGTGACGCCAAGGATGTGACCCCGCCCCGCCGCCGCCATCAACGGCAGGGCGGCGCCCAAGACGTTGCGATAGCCGTCGAGGTGCACCGACAGCACACTGAGCCAATCGTCGTCGCTGCCTCTGGTGAAGCTGGTGGGCCGGCTGATACCCGCGACGTTGACCACGGCGTCGAGCCCGCCGAACTCGTCGGCCAGCTCTACAAACAGTTGCCGGATTGCGGGCTCATCGGTGACCGACGCTGCCGAGGCCCGGGCCGCACCGCCGGCCGCGACGATGCGGTCGGCGGTAGTTTCGGTGGGCTGGGGAAGATGTTCGGAGCCATCGACGGAGACCAGCGGGTCGACGGTGACGACGAAAGCGCCGGTACGGCCGAGCGATTCGGCGATCGCTGCGCCGATACCACCGCCGCCGCCGGTGACGACGACTACCCGCCGCCGATCGCTCATGTCACCTCCAGGCCGTCGAGTTGAGCCGCTGAGAGCCAGTTTTCGAGCAGATCGCGGTAGGCGAAGAAGTCGCCGAATCCTGGACCGAAGTTGGTGTTCTGCGCTTTGATGCCGCCGGGGTCGCCCTCGTTGTTGAGTCGCGACGGCGTGCAGGCCGACATGACGGCGCTCGGGTCGACGTGCGTCTCGATGATCTGTCGAATCCAGTCGGCCTCCGCGTCGGCGCTCACGTCGAACATCTGGTGTCCCTGCTTTTCGAGCTGTGACACTGTGCCGGCGATGAATTCGGCGCCCAGCACCGCGAGTTGGGTGTAGTTGACGGTCACGACTGATTGTTGACCCGGAGCCGGCATGACGAACATGTTCGGAAAACCGCGGCTCATCAACCCGAACAGCGAGGCGGCGCCGTCGGACCACTTCTCGGCCAACGAGATGCCGGCGCGACCGACGATGTCATGGCCGACACGGCGCTGCAGCGGCGTGACTTCGGCCTCGAAACCGGTGCCGTAGATGATGCAGTCGACCTCGTACTGATGGCCGTCGACCACCGGCCCTTGTTCGGTGATTTCCTCGATGCCGGTAGGGCAGTCGACGAGAGTGACGTTGGGACGGTTGAACGCGTCGAAGTACTCGTCGTGGAAACATGGCCGCTTGCAGAGATAGCGGTAATACGGCTTGAGGGCGGCCGCGGTATCGGGGTCGGTAATCAGCTCATCGATCCGTGTCCGGTGTTCTTCCATGATCCCGAAGTCGATCTCCTCGGCGATCCTGGTGAACTCCTCGACAGTCATGCCTTTACGCCGCGGCGGATTCTGCACCGCGGCGTAATGGCGCGTCCAGCCATCATCGGTGAGGTCGGTGTCGACTTCGCGCCCCAACATGACCGATTGAAAGTTATTCATCCGAGCCTTCTGCCAACCGGGCTCCAAGCCTTCGGCAAACGAGGGATCGGTGGGCCGGTTACCCCGTAGGCCGATCGCCGACGGCGTGCGCTGGAAGACGTAAACGTGCTCGGCCGCATCGGCGAGCGGTGGCAGGCACTGCAGCCCGCTTGCACCCACCCCGACCAACGCGACGGCTTTGTCGGCGAGCTCGGTGAGCGGTTCGCCCGGGCCGCCCCCGGTGTAGCCGTAATCCCATCGCGCCGTGTGGAATGCGCGACCGGTGAACCCGTCCATTCCGGGGATCGCCGGCAACTTCATCAGATTGAGGATTCCGACCGCCAGTACGTAGTAGCGGCAGGACAGCCTGTCACCTCGGTCGGTGTGAACCGTCCACCGGTGTGTGTCGTCATCCCACGTCGTCTGAGTGACCGAGGTGTGGAAGAGGGCGTCGGAGACCAGGTCGAAACGCTCCGCAACGGACTGCAGGTGCTGTCGGATCTCTTCGCCGAAGGCGTAACGGCGGGTGGGGATGTAGTCGAGTTCTTCGAGCATGGGGAGGTACTGGTAGGACTCGACGTCGCACATCACTCCCGGATAGCGGTTCCAGTACCAGGTACCTCCGATACCGCCGGCGGCATCGACGACCCGGATGCGTTCGACGCCGGCCCTGCGCAGATGGGCGCCGGCGAGGATCCCGGCGATGCCGCCGCCGACGATCACCACGTCGGGATCGTCGGTGATAGACGCTCGCTCGGCGACGGGGATGAAGGGATCCGCTCGGTATCCGGCGACATATTCGTCATGGGTCAGGTCACGGATGGCCGCCCGGCCCGGGACGAGGCGCTTGTCGCGTTCAGCGAGGTACTTGGCGCGGACGGCTTCGGGATCAAATGCCACGGCTCTCCCATTTCGTCAGCACCATGCTGATGTTACAAAGTTTATGCCAGATGTAAACCGTTCAGGGCCGCGCTCGATGCGATGCGGCGGCGCGCTCTTGTCAGTCGATGAGTGCGCCGCGGGTCGCCGTGCCGAACTGTTCCCGGGTCGACATCGACGATGCCGCTGTGTTGTCGCCGGTAGCGGACCTTGTCGGCAAGAAGTTAACGGTGTAAATATTGAAGTCGATCGCCGCCACGTTGACGTGGTGCCGGCAGAACGGATCGGTGTGGACATCGAGATCAAAGCCGTGGGGCAGCGCTAGTGCGGTCCTTCTCGGCGGTGTTCCATGTCGAGGCCCCGGCCCGCAGGGTCTGGCGAGTGTTGCATCCGCCGGTCCCACCCGACGCGTCATCGCCTCGGATCCTTGAATATCCCGGCGGCAGCATGGAAATTCTCGCCGAAGGCGATGAGGCAGGCCAGGGGCTGGTTCGGACCTGTGTCTTCGGTGTTCCCGGCTACCTGATGTCCGGTGGCAAAGCGCGGTCCTGGGAGGTCGTCACCGAGGCCGAAGTCAACAAGCTGTCCCGTTACGTCGCCATCGGCAAGCCGCTGTGGTCACGCGCGGAGGGATACCACCAACTCGACGAACAGCAGGACGGGACAACGCTTGTCACGTTCCACGAGACGTATCACGCCTACAATCCCATCCTGCGGGCCCTCTTCGAGGGGCGGGTGCACGCGAAGATCTCCGCTGACAACACTGCGATCTACGAGCACGCACTCAGGTATGCCGGTGCGACGAAGAGGGTGTCATGAGCTACGACGTGATCATTCGCGGCGGGACAGTCGTCGACGGCTCGGGTTCGCCTGCGCGCACCGCAGATATCGGTGTGCGGGACGGACTCATCGTTGAGGTGGGCCGGATAGACGGCTCTGCGCGCCGGACCATCGATGCCGACGGTCTCACCGTGACACCGGGATTCGTCGACGTACACACGCACTTCGACGGCCAGGCCACCTGGGATCCGCACCTGACGCCGTCGTGCTGGCACGGCGTCACCACCGCGATCATGGGTAACTGCGGGATCGGCTTCGCGCCGGTTCGCCCCGACCGGCACGACTGGCTCATCGAGCTGATGGAGGGCGTGGAGGACATCCCCGGCAGCGCGTTGGCCGAGGGAATCACCTGGGAGTGGGAATCTTTCGGCGAGTATCTCGACGCGCTGGAGAGAATGCCGCGCGCCGTCGACGTCGGCACCCAGTTACCGCAGGCCGCACTGCGGGCCTACGTGATGGGTGATCGCGCGCTCGACGCCCCGACCGCCGACGACCTCGCCGCCATGAGCCAGGCGGTCACGGACGGCCTACGTGCGGGCGCTCTTGGCATGTCGTTCGGTCGCACGGCGGGACATCGCAGCGCGAGCGGGCAGCCGGTGCCCGGAACATATTCGGACGAGGACGAGCTCGTTGCCTTGATGACGGCGATGGCCGAGGCGGGACGCGGTGTGCTCCAGGTGGTGCCGGCCGGCGTGGGCGGTGAAATAGGCGGCGACCAGAGACATTCCATCGATGCCGAGGTCGAGTGGATCAGCCGGCTCGGCGAGCAATTCCGGATACCGCTGACCTTCCTGGCCATGGTCAACGAGCAGGACCCGCACGACTGGCAACGCTGGTTCGGCGCCGTGCGTACGGCGAACGCCGCCGGCGCGAACGTACGACCACAAGTGGCCAGCCGCGCGTTCGGCATGTTGATGGGTCACCAGTCGCGGATGAACCCGTTCCGGCACCGCCCCAGTTACCGGTCGCTGATGGGTCTGCCGCTCGACCAGCGTGTGCGGGCGCTTCGCGACCCGCAGCTGAAGGCAAGGATTCTCGCGGAGACACCCGACCCGAGTGATGTGCCGTCGGCCGATCAACTCAACCGCCACATGTTCAAGCGGCTCTACCCGCTCGGAGAGCGACTCGACTACGAACCGTCGCCCGAGGACAGCATCGCGGCCATCGCCGAGCGAGAGCGCCGCGATCCATGGGAGGTCACCTACGACACTCTTCTCCATGCCGAAGGCAAAGAGTTCCTGCTGTTCCCGCTGCTGAACTACGCAGGCAACGACTACCACCACCTGCACGACATGATGTCGGACCCGTTGAGCCTGCAAGGCCTCGGTGATGGGGGAGCGCACTGCGGCATCGTCTGCGACGCCAGCATGACGACCTATCTGATGTCCTACTGGGTCCGTGACCGGGTCCGCGGCCCGCGGATACCGCTGGAGACGGCGGTGCATCGGCTCACCGGCGACCCGGCCGCGTTCTACGGCCTCGGCGACCGCGGTGTGCTGCAGCCTGGCCGGCGGGCCGACGTCAACCTCATCGACCTCGACAACCTCGGCCTGCACTACCCCGAGAAGGTGATGGATCTGCCCGCCGGCGCTGGACGGCTCATTCAGCGATCCGACGGCTACATCGAAACGCTGGTGCTCGGACAGACGATCGTCGCCGACGGCGAACTCACCGACAACCGGCCGGGCGGTCTGGTCCGCGGTCCGCGGCCCATGGCAGCGGCATAGCCAAAGACGGTGAACGACGGCAGTATTGCGTCCGAGACGCGGGTTAAGTCGCTGCGATACGGGGAGCTCGACCGCGGCCTCGTCGTCGCGGCCGCGGTGCGCCTGGCCGAACGCAGCGGCGTGCGTGCCGTCACCGTCCGGGCGTTGGCCACCGAACTGGGGCTGTCGACCACCGCGATGTACCGTTACGTCGACGGCAAAGCCGAACTACTGAATCTGATCGCCGAGGCCACGCTCGCTTCGGTCGAATTACCTAAATCTGGTCCGTGGCAACAGCGGATCCGCGTGGTCGCGAACAGTGCACGCGCGGCGATGCTGAAGATCGACGGCATCGCCGATGTCTTGCAGACGCAGCCCGCGAAAGGCGCGGCGCAACGAATCGACGCGCTGATGCAGCAACTCGTCGCCGATGCCGGGGTGCCACCGGGCCGGCGCGAGTCGGCCCGAATCCTGCTGATGATCTTCATCTTGGGTTCGGTGTCGTTCGAGCAGGCCCTCGCCGGCTTGCCGCATCAGCTGACCGAGTCGCCGGACGCTCGCTACACGCAGGGACTCGACATGCTGCTCGCCGGCCTCAGCGCGCGCAGCTGACCACGCTAGCGGCTATCGGCCTGCCAGGGTGTAGCGTTGGAGACGTTGGCACTCCCAGCCCATCCGGAACGGCTCAGTTTCTCACGCTGATCTGCTCGAGCATCCGCTCATGCCGGACACAACTTTTTTACCGCTCAGTCGGGATAACTTTGAATGCTCCGTCGTTGTTTCAGCACGTGATTGCTCCCTTTGGACTGCAACACTTTTCGTATGCACCAAGCTTTGGCATCCTCGGCACCTACGCGCCGACGGCCTGTGGATTGGCGACCTTCAGTGAGGCCCTGGCAAAGGGGCTGACGGCCAAAGGCGCCGACGTCAGCGTCGTGCGCATCGCCGACGGTCACATGTCGAAAGCGCCCAACGTCGTCGGCGAGCTCGTCAACGGCTCGGCTTCCTCGGTGGCGGCGGCCTCCGAGCTCCTGAATCAGAGCGAAGTCGCGATCATCCAGCATGAGTACGGCATCTACGGCGGTACCGACGGAGACGAAGTCGTCCAGATCATGACCGGTTTAGGCGTCCCGTCGCTCGTCGTTGTTCACACAGTGCTCAAAGATCCTACTCCGCACCAACTTTCGGTGCTCGAATCGGTGATGGCATTGGCTGATCACATCATCGTGATGTCAGAGGTGGCGCGCCGGCGATTGTGCTCGGGCTTCGCCGTAGATCGCCATAAGGTCACCGTCATCCCGCATGGTGCGGCGCTCCCAAATGCCACTGGCGCGCAACGTCCCGACCAACCGACGATCTTGACCTGGGGCCTGCTGGGACCGGGCAAGGGCATCGAGCGGGTCATCGACGCCATGGTTGCGCTCAAGCACCTGCCCCGCCCGCCGCGGTACGTCATCGCCGGCCGTACTCACCCCAAGGTCCTTGCCGCACAGGGGGATAGGTATCGCGAAGAGCTTGTCGCGCAAGCGAAACGCCTCGGCGTTGCTGATTCGGTTTCCTTCGACGCTGTCTACCGCACGCCCGAAGCGCTCACCGCGCTCATCCAGTCGGCGACCGTCGTCGTCCTGCCTTACGACTCGAAGGAACAGGTCACCTCCGGCGTTCTGGTCGACTCTCTTGCGAGTGGCCGCCCGATTGTCGCCACCGCTTTCCCGCATGCAGTCGAACTGCTCGGCAGCGGTGCGGGAACCGTCGTCGCTCATGACGATTCCGACGCACTGGTCGCAGCGCTGCGCCAGCTGCTGACCGAACCGCGCGTCGCCGAATCCATGGCCACCGAAGCCCGCGGGTTGGCCCCATCCATCGCCTGGCCCGTCGTCGTCGACGCTTACATCACCGAAGCGCAACGCCTGCTGGTCACTCAAGCGGCGCCGGCGTGACCGGCGTGGCGCCGGTGTTTGCGCACCTGTTGCGAATGACCAATCATCGCGGCACCTTCGAGCATGCCTGCTTGACCGAGCCCCGCCACGAGCACGGGTACTGCACCGACGACATGGCCAGGGTGCTGGTCGTTACGACCCGCGAC
Organism: Mycobacterium sp.; assembly: GCF_965277065.1. GTDB lineage: Bacteria > Actinomycetota > Actinomycetes > Mycobacteriales > Mycobacteriaceae > Mycobacterium. Next base: position 253,501 of record NZ_CBDIBT010000019.1, on the reverse strand, counting down.
CCCGACCCATCGGGTGCCGTCAAGGGCCTCGCCGGTAAGGCGCTGCAGTTCTTGAACGATGGCCAGTCCTACAACGGCTCCTGCCGTAACCGGATGGATGACGCTGGACGCTGGACCGACCAGCCGACCACAGGCGACCACTGGGGCCGCTGTATCTGGGGGCTCGGCACCGCCGCCGCCCACAGCGGCGTCAGCCTGGTTCGCCGATTGGCGGTGATTCAGTTCGAGCGCGCCGCCAAGGCCAGGTCGCCGCACCCGCGGGCGATGGCGTTCGCCGCCGTCGGTGCTGCCGAACTCCTGAGTGTCGAGCCCGGTAACTCCGCGGCCCTTCGACTCCTCGCCGATTACGCCGCCACAGTCGCGAGACCGAACTCCGAGCCGGACTGGCCGTGGCCCGAGCCCAGGCTCGCATACGCGAATGCGATTCTGCCCGAGGCGATGATCGCCGCCGGCGCCGCGCTGGAAGACCCAGAGCTGAAACAAGCTGGCCTCGATCTGCTCGAGTGGCTGCTGGCCTACGAATCGGCTGACGGCCATGTGTCACCCACCCCCGTGGGAGGCCGCGGACCGGAGGACAGCCGTCCCGCGTTCGACCAGCAGCCAGTCGAGGTGGCCACCCTGGCCGACGCCTGCGCACGTGCTGCGGCCGCCGACCCGCGGGCGATTTGGCTAGATGGTGTCCGGTCGTGCGCGGCCTGGTTCGAGGGCGTCAACGACTCTGGGTTGCTCATGTGGGACAGGGAGACCGGCGGCGGCTTCGACGGATTGCTGGCCGACTGCGTCAACCTCAACCAGGGCGCCGAATCAACCCTTGCGGTGATCTCCACCTTGCAGCAAGCACAACGCTTTTCGTTGGTTGCACAGTGACTTTGGCGCTCAGTGGGCTCGTCTCTCGCAACCCCGACCAGATCGCGGCCAACCCGGGACGGGTGATCACCCAGTTATTCGTGCCCGGCCAGGAGGGCTTCGAGCTACAGGAGTCCCGGGCAGGAGTGGTGCTCGAACGCATCCTCGCCCTGACCGACGACGACGTGTCGTCATCCCTGGACGACGTGATCGTCCGCTTCGACGGACGTCATCGTGACCTTGTGGGCACGTTCCGTCGGCACGCCCACGAACTCGCGGACCGCCTGAATTCCGACACGCCGCTGTCCGATGCGCGAATGCTGTTGTTGGGAGCGACTTTTACCAGCGAGTACTCCATCGAGGGTGCGGCGCTGTGCAACCCCAGCATCGTCGCCCACCCGGACCAGACCGACTCCGCGCCGGGCAGCCTGCGATTCGTGATGAGCGTGCGTGGGATCGGGGAGGGACACCGCTCGTCGATCGGTTTCCGCACCGGTGTCGTTGATGCTGCGGGCCGGGCGACCATCGACGAGCCGGCGCGCTACGCGACCACAGGACGCGTATCGGGCGCGCTGCTCGATGCCGCGGTGTTCCGCGGCGAACTCGGCCGCATCGGTAATGCCGCTGAGGCCGCGAACTATGTCTTCGATATGCTCGGCGACCGGTTCGCGCGAGCAGACCTCGACGCTCGACTCGGCGAGCTGAGGGCCAACCTGAGCACCCGGGGACACGGGGAGCGCGCTGTCGCCCTCATCCGCACCGTCGCCGCACGGTCCTATGCCGTCGAATTCCCCAGCGACGTAGACCTTTCCGAGTGTGTGCTGTGGCCGTCGGTAGAAGCCGAGCAGGCCGGTATGGAGGATGCCCGATTCGTCCGCTTCGTCGACGACGACGGCTCAGTCACCTACCACGCCACCTATACGGCCTACAGCGGATCGCACATCAGCCAGCAATTGCTGACGACCAGGGACTTCCGGTCCTTCACCTCCGGACCGCTCGTCGGGAAAGCGGCGGCCAATAAAGGCCTGGCCCTGTTCCCTCGGCGAATCAATGGTCGCTACGCCGCCATGTCGCGAGCGGATCGCGAGACCAACACCGTCGCCTTCGCCGACCATTTGGCGGTCTGGACGAGCGCATCACCGTGCCAGCAGCCGACGGAATCCTGGGAAGCGCTGCAACTCGGAAACTGCGGCCCGCCAATCGAAACCGAGGCAGGCTGGCTGGTGCTCACCCATGGCGTCGGGCCGATGCGGACCTACAGCATCGGTGCAATCCTGCTCGACTTGGACGATCCGACCCGGGTACTGGGCCGGCTCCGACGCCCGCTGCTCAGCCCGGCCCGCGACGAACAGAACGGCTACGTGCCCAACGTGGTCTACTCCTGCGGCGCGCTCGTGCACGCCGACACCCTGGTGATCCCTTACGGAATCAATGACGGTGCTATTGGCCTTGCTACCGTGCCACTTTCGCAGCTGCTGGCGACGCTCGTCGAGTAGTCGGATCGAGCAGATTCGGCTCAGCGACCTAGCCTGCCGGCGGCGTAGTCGGCGGCCTGGTCTGTCATACCATTCGTCTTGTACGCACTGTGCGCGGCGCGGCTGAATCCTTCGCCCGAAGAGCACACGGGGTCTTGCGGGGTGCACAGGTCCAGCGTCTTGTGAGCGTAGAGCGGGCCAATGGTGATCGGCGGGGCGTCGTGGTCGACCAGGTTGAGGAACCCGTTGGAGGGCTTGCCGAACAGGGTGACGGCGGCGACGTGCGGAGCGACGTTCGGCGGCAGCGGGCCGGTGATGCCGGCGGGCAGCTGGTAGTTCGGCGGGACGCTGTCGGAAGTGATGTAGGCCGCGATCGCGGCGCCCTGCGAGTAACCACCGAGAACGATCCTCGTGGCGGGACAGGTGTTCACGGTGTCCATGACCTTGTTGGCGGCATCAGCCACGCCGTCGGCGGCTTGCCCGAAGCTCAGCGAGGCGGGGTAATTGACTCCGTACACATCGACCGAGCGGCCACCTAGGCGAGATATCAAGGCGTCGGAGAATTCCTGCCCCACCGTGCCGGGGCCGGGCGGTTCCAGGGTGCCGCGCGCAAAGATGACCTCGACGTCCGAGCACGGTCCGTCGGCCGCCGCGGTGCCGATCGCCGGGCCCGCGATCGCCGCTGCGAGCATCGTCATCAGGACGGCGGAGAACTGCAGGACCTTGGTCAACAGCGGCGCGCACCATGACAGGGGCGATATGCCATAGCGGGTTGTCTCGTGCACGCTGGTGCCTTTCGTCGGGCGGGAATATTTCAAGCCTATGCGGTGGGCGACTCCCACGCAGTCCGGCCTCCGGCGACGATGCCGACGGACATCTTCATATCCCGCGCTGTTGATGGTCAAACTCAGCACGTTGCAACACCGGTGCTAGTCCGGTTCATCCCCGACGCGTCGGCTGTGCGGAAAACTGCAGGTGACGAGCTGATGTCCCGACGCGTCTAGGGAGGGGGAAACCGCAGCTGAGGCCGCATTTTTGTAGATCGTTTCGACTAGGCTCGCCGCAGATTAGGTTTTCGCCCCATTTCGCAATACGCTTGCGCGCGGTTTATTTCGACTCCAGAAAGCGGCCATGCCCATTCAGTCCGTGCTGGTGCGCCCCCGACAGGTGCGTAGCGCCCAGCGATTCGCACCCCGCGTCAATGGTCCAACGGTCGGCCAGTGCTTCGACATCGAAGTCACTCGCGATGCCGACGGATGGATGATCCTGATCCCCGAAATCGGCCGGACGACCCGCGCCAGCCGGCGGGCCGCAGTCGAAATCGCAGCACGCGAGTGCATCGCGATGTGGACCGGTATCCCGATCGGTTACGTCTCCGTCTACGTCGACAGCGAGCTCGGCTAGCGCTCTACTTCGGTTATTGGCCGAGGTGTGTCTCGCGTGTGACCTCACCGCGATGATGACCAGAAATGCTCATCACCATGACGGTGCTCGCGGCGTTCGCTGCTCTGGCGTTGGCGATGTCCGCCGGTTACTACTGCGGCCGGCGTGCCGGTTCGGCTCCATCGACGTGGAAGAAGCGGACCAGCCGGGTCGCCCTGGGAAAGCGGACAGTCCATCTGCTCGTGTTGCTCGCCGCGCGTCGCTTTCGCCGCAGCCTGCGGGCCGAGCCGATAGTCGAGCTGATCGGACCGAGAATGCCTGCCTCCCTTGGGCTGTTGCGCGGTAGCGTTACGCGGATGCGCTCCTACCGGAGTGCGCCAGGCTGGTGAGGCAACTCAGATGACAACGCTGGACGGCAAGATCGTATTCGTGACCGGCGCGTCATCGGGTCTCGGCGCTGAGACCGTACGGCTGCTATCACGCCAGGGCGCAACGGTTTTCGGCATCGGCAGGGACACCACCCGGCTGGCCGAGGTGTTCTCCGACGTCGGTCGTGGCTCGTACGCATCGGTGGACATCGCATCGGCGCAGGCTTGCGAAGACTCGATCGGGCAGTGCATCCGCGAATGGGGCGGCCTGGACGTCCTGATCAACATCGCAGGGCGACACCAGATGCGTCGAACCGAGTCGATGACGACCGACGACTGAGCAGACGACCTTGCGGTGAACGATCATGCGCACAGCCTCACCGCGTGGCTTCATGGCACCTCTCGACGTGGCGAACGTCATCGCGTTTCTGGCCAGCGACGCCGCGGCCGCAGTCCACGGGGCGGTCTATCGGGTGGACAACGGCAAAGGTGCCGGCTGAGTGCTCACGAGCCGGTGAAGCGGGGTTGGCGCCGTTCGGCGGTGGATGACACTCCTTCGATGAAATCCGCTGTCGCCGCGAGTCGGATCTGCTCGGTCTGTTCCTTGACCGTCGCGGCGCGGACCCGTTCCGCCAGATCGCCACGCAAGGTCCGACGTATCGACTCCACAGCGAGCGGCGCAGTCGCGGCGACCTCGGCCGCGAACGGCATGAGCGCCCGATCGCACCACGTCGTCGCCGACCAGTCGGTCGCACAAACCGATGCTGAACGCCTCACCACCTGGCACCTCGCGGCCGGTGTACAACAACTCCTGCGCGCGTTGCATCCCGACCACCGCCGGCAGCGTGACGGTGATGCCGAATCCCTGATGCAGGCCCAGCCGGCTGAAGTTCGCGATGAACCGGGTGGACGGCCCGGCGACCCGAAAGTCGGCCACCAGCGCCAAGCCGAGACCGCCGCCCACCGCCGCGCCCTGCACGGCCGCGACGATCGGAGTGCGGGCGGCGAACAGTCGCACGGCTTCCTCGTAGAGCGAGCCGGCCGATCCCGCGACCGTCGGCTGGCTTCCATTCAGGGCGCCCGGCAGATCGGCACCCGCACAGAAGTGTCGGCCCGACGAGCAGAGCACGATTGCGCGTGCGTTCGGATCGGCGTCAAGACGTTCAAAAGTGTCGGCCAGCTCGGCGATCAGGCCGGCGTCGAAATGGTTGCGCGGGCCGCGCTCGAACTCGACGGTGGCGACGTGATCGTCGGTGACCTCGACGCGGATCAGATGACTCATAGAGGCAATTGAACACGGTGGAACAGAAGGGACAACCCATCGGCACGATCGATCAGAAGGCAGCACCACGCGCATCGACGGGTCATTGGCGGTGGCCACCGGCGCCAATCGCGGTCTCGGCCAGCACTTGACCTGAACATTAGTTTAGGTTTTAGGATAGTCGGCATGACTCACCCGCGAGCAGCATGGCCCTCGGAATTGGCGTCGATCGGTGCTCTCCGATTCGCCCGCCGCTCAGCGCATTTCGACGATACTGTCCGCTTTTACCGCGACCTGGTCGGCCTGCCGCTGTGCGCGACGTTCGCGGAAAGCTTTGGCAGCAACGGTGCGATATTCGGCCTACCAAGGTCAACGCTGACGTTCGAAATTGTCGAGGCCACCGAGCCGGTTGCGGTCGACAGCCACGAGCAGCTGTGCCTGTATTTTCCCGACGCCGCCGCACAGCAGCGAGCCACCGCCAGACTCGCAAAGTCAGGAGCCAAACCCGTTGATTCTCATCCGTATTGGGCGGCGACGGGGGCGGTTACCTACCGCGATCCGGATGGTCGTGAGGTGGTCTTCGCGCCATTCGTATTCGCCGTCAACGAACCGGCAGACGGCGAATCGTCAGGCGAACACTGGACCTCGCACTAGAGTCCACTCGATCAGCGGGAAGCCCTGCCGCGCTTGCCGGTGATGCCGACGTAGATCGCGATCAAAATGACCGCGACGATAACGCCGACCAGGAAGGCAGTGAGCCCGAATCCGCTGTGCTCGTTGGGAAAGATCAGCTTGTAGGTCAGCCAGGATCCGACGAACGACCCGATCGCGCCGAGCAGAACGGTGACGACGACTCCGATGTTCTGCTTGCCCGGAAGGATGAGGCGCGCCAGGGCTCCGACGATCAGGCCGATGACGATCGCCCCTACTACGGTCCCGATCATTTCGGTTGCTTCGCGGTGAGTTGGTTCAGCACTGTCGTCATCTGCTTCTCGGTGTCGGTCGCCAGTTTTTCGAAGACGAGTTTCATCACTGGGTTCAGCAGCTTGGCTGCACCCTTCATCGTGAGATCAGCTCGGTAGGTGAGCACGGAACCGGATCCTGCTGCGTCGACAGTGATGGTGTCCCGCGATGTCGAGGACTTGTTATCGCCGACGAAAACGAGCCGGGATGCCGTCAGCTGCTCGAGGGTGTACGTCAGTTCCGCCGTGACGCCGAAGATTTTTGAGACGTTGTGCCATGTGGATCCCTCACCGACCTGACCGTCGCTGGTCCTCGTACACGTCTGGGTGCCGGGATCCCATTCTTCGGTGTTTTCGAAGTGTTTCAGGTATTCGACGACCTGGGATGGTGGCGGCTTCACGGAGAATTGACGAGACACGGTTGGCATAAAGGAATGGTTACCCGCTGACGCCGATTCCACGCCACTGGGCTCTACTTGTTGAAAATTCCCCAGAAAAGCGGAAGACCACCGGGGTTGAATCCACCGGTGGCCGTCCTTTGTGCTGGCTTGGGTGACTATTTCTTGAAGGCGTCCTTGACGTTCTCAACAGCGTCTTTGACGCTGGACTTTGCCTGGTCAAGCTTGCCCTCGGCCTCAGTGCTGCCGTCGCCGGTGGCCTTACCGAATGTTTCTTTGGCCTTGCCGCCGATGTCGTCGATCTTGTTGCTCACTTTGTCGTGGGCGCCCATGTTTCACTCCCTCGCGTTGGGACTCAACTTCGCGTCGGGACAACTACCCGCCCCGAAAACGGGTCAAACCTGATGTGCGAGATTTGCACGATGCGGGTCGCAATTCTCGACGATTACCAGGACGTCGCGCTGACCATGGCTGACTGGTCGGAGGTCGCGGCCGGCGCGACGATCACGGTGTTCAACGACCACGTCGCCGAGGCGGACGCCGTCGTCGAGCGGCTCGAGCCGTTCGACGTGGTCTGTGTGATGCGTGAGCGCACGCCGCTGCCGCGACACGTGATCGATCGCCTGCCACGGCTCAAGATGATCGCCTCGACCGGGCCGTTCAACGCGTCCATCGACGTCGCCGCCGCCAAGGAGCGAGGCATCTACGTCAGCACCACCGGCGGCTACGTGGAGTCGACGGTCGAGCTCACCTGGGCGCTGATCCTGAGCGCGGCCCGCCGGATCGTCGACGAGTCGGTATCTGTGCGAGGCGGCGGCTGGCAGACCGCTGTGGGCCGCCAGCTCGGCGGCACCGTATTGGGCGTCCTGGGGTTGGGCCGCATCGGCAGCCGGGTCGCACAGGTCGGCAAGGCGTTCGGCATGGACATCATCGCGTGGAGCGCCAACCTGACCACGGAGGCAGCCGAACAAGCCGGCGCGACCTACGTGTCGAAGGACGAGTTGTTCACCTCTGCAGACGTCTTGACGATCCATCTGGTCCTCAGCGAGCGTTCCCGCGGCCTGGTCGGAGCAGACGAACTGGCGCTGATGAAGCCAACAGCGTTGCTAGTCAACACCTCTCGCGGCCCGATCGTTGACGAGTCGGCGCTCGTCGATGCCATGAGGTCGCGGCGCATCGCCGGTGCCGGCCTTGACGTCTTCGACATCGAGCCCCTGCCGTCTGGGCATCCGCTGCGATCGCTGGACAGCGTGGTCGCGACCCCGCACATCGGCTACGTCGCTGAGCAGGTCTATCGGGTGTTCTACGGCGAGGCGGCCGCCAAGATCGGCCGCTGGCTGAGTCAGAACAGCGGCGGCTGATCTGGGCTCGCGGCGCCGCGACCACCACGATTCCGCGTGACCCATCGCCGCCGTCACCGCGGCGGCGAGCGCCCAACCCAGCAGGATGTCGACGACGAAATGCTCGGCGGAGTACACCAGGACGAACGCCATCGCCAACGGGTAGGCGACCAGCAGCGGGCGCCAGCCGCGCCTGACCCGTCGCCAGAGGAACATCGAGATCATCGCCGTCACCGCGGCGTGCAGCGAAGGAATCGCGGCGACCAGGTTCACGCTGGCTTGTCCGGAGTCGAGCAGTGCCCCGGCCGACTGCAGATGCAGGGTTCCCCAGCCGCGGGTGGAGATCCGCTCCACGAACTGGTGGGCATCAGGCTGGCTCATGTGCATCGCGCCCAGCAGTCCGCCGTCGGGAACACCCGCGGGGCCGCGGAACATGCAACGCGGGTTGGACGGCCCATCGGCGACGTCGCCGGGCGTGCAACTGGCTGCCGCCCACGGCGGCGCGGCGGGCATCACCACGTACACCGCCAGTGCGGCGAACGACAGCGTCACGAACCTACGGACGAACGCCGCCCACTTGGCCCGGTTGTACAGCCACAACACACCGGCGACCACGTAGGGCAAGACGAAAAATGACATGTAGATGCTGCTGATGATGACTTCCCACCACGGTGGCTGCGCCATCTTGAGGTGCTCCTGCAGCCAGACCGTCGGCACGGTGCCGAAGAACAACCGCCGGTCCGCGGCGGGCTGGAATCGCCAGACGGTGGGGTCGCCAAGCGTGCCGGCCGCTCCTCGGCTGAGGTCGTAGAGCACCAGCACGAGTGCCCACGGCAGCCAATCGCGCAGTACCGCGAACACCTTGTGCCCACGGCCGATACTCGCGGCGGTCAGTCCGGTCGAGATGTAAAGCAGCAGCAGTTCGCGGTTGAACGCCAGCCCGTCCGTCGCGGTTCGGTAGATCACTACCGCCGCCCAGATTGTGACCGATCCTCTCCGCGCCCGCGTCAGCCAACGCTCGCGGCGCGCCGGGTCGGCGCCGATTGTCCGCGACGGGACAGTGGGCGTCGGGGGGATCGGGCGGCCCACCGTGACATCGGATCGGCGATCGCGTTTGAACAGCCGGACCCGGCGATCGGTAATTACTGACACCAGCCCGACCCTATGCTTCTCCGGCTGTTTCCCACCTGTTCATTGTCGTCGCGAAGGACGACGGGACCGGACGATCCGCGAAATACACTGTCGGTGAATGGGTTTAGCGTAGGTGACGAGCGCTTTTGCGAGCTCCTACGCGAGTGCTGTGAATTCGCTGCCGGTTACCGCACATCACTCGTCGAGATGCATGAGAGCGAGTACGCGCCATTGGCGGAGCACCGTGCGCTCTCCGGCGGTGGCGATCATTCCGGACGGTGCGAACATTTTCGACGGCACCGGGTCGTCCTCGGAAAGCGGCAAGCCACCGCCGCGAAATGCCTTGATTATCACGACGATTGCGGCCACCACCACGATCACCACCACCGCCGCAAACAGAACGGACAGCGTGCCTTGGACAAAGGTATTCCGGGTGACGGCGGCAAGCTGATCGGCGTTCTTGGCCGCGCCGAAGGACGTTTTGCCTGACGCCTGGGCGTCCGCGTACTGGAAATGCTGTGTCCAGTAGCCGACGCTGGCATCGGCGGAGAAGATCTTCTGCCACGACGCGGTCAGGGTGACCGTCAGGTCCCAGAGCAGCGGTGCTCCCGGAATCCACGCCCATCGGAGGTAACCCTTTTTCACGACGATGACCGTCACGACGGTCAGCGCGATCGCAGCCAGCAGCTGATTGGCGATACCGAAGAGCGGGAACAGCGTGTTGATTCCACCCAGCGGGTCGGTGACGCCCATCAGCAGGATGCTGCCCCAGGCGGCGGCCACAGCCAGGCTGCAGATCCAGACGCCCGGGCGCCAGCTCGGGTTCCGCAGCTTGGTCAGCGGACCGCCGAGGTTGCCCAGGGCGTCGGAGAGCATGAAGCGCGCGACCCTGGTGCCGGCGTCGACGGCGGTGAGGATGAACAGTGCCTCGAACATGATCGCGAAGTGATACCAGAACGCTCTGAGGCCTGCCCCACCCAGAACCCGTTGCAGCACTTCGGACATGCCGACCGCGAGCGTCGGCGCACCGCCGGTGCGGGACACGATCGACTTTTCGCCCACGCCGGCGGCGGCTTCACTCAGCTCGGCTGCGGTTGCCGGCGGCCCCGACAGGCCAAGGTGATTGACGTACTCGGCGGCCGTCGCCGCGGTGCCGCCGGTTCGAGCGGTCGGCGCGTTGAGGGCGAAGTAAAGGTGCTGGTCGAGTATCGAAGCGCTGATCAGCGCCATCACCGCGACGAACGACTCGGTGAGCATGCCGCCGTAGCCGATTAGCCGCATCTGACTTTCTTTTTCCAGCAGCTTCGGTGTGGTGCCCGATGAGATCAGCGCGTGAAATCCTGACAGCGCTCCGCACGCGATGGTGATGAACAAGAACGGAAACAACGAGCCGGAAAACACCGGACCGCCACCGTGAGCGGCGAAACCAGAGATCGCCGGGGCGTGCATCACCGGATGCGCAATGCAGATGCCGATCGCCAGCAGGATGATGGCCCCGACCTTCATGAACGTCGACAGGTAGTCGCGCGGCGCGAGTAGCAGCCAGACCGGCAGCACCGACGCGACGAATCCGTAGCCGACGATCAACCATGACACGGTCACCGGCGACAGGTTCAACCACGAAGCGCCCCAAGCTGTTTCGCCGACCAAGTGGCCGGACGCCACCGCGAGCAGCAACAGCACGAAGCCGATCACCGACACTTCCGTGACCCGTCCGGGGCGGATGAATCGCAGATAACACCCCATGAACACGGCAATCGGGATCGTCATCGCGATGGAGAACACGCCCCACGGGCTTTCGGCCAACCCACGGACCACCACCAGCGCGAGCACCGCGATGATGATCACCATGATGACGAACGCCCCGACCAGAGCCGCGGCGCCACCGAGGGCGCCGAGTTCGTCGCGGGCCATCTGACCGAGCGAGCGGCCGCGCCGCCGGGTCGAGATCCACAGCACCAAGTAGTCCTGGACGGCGCCGGCGAACACCGCGCCGACGATGATCCAGATGCTGCACGGCAGGTAACCCATCTGGGTGGCCAGCACCGGCCCGACGAGCGGTCCGGCTCCGGCGATAGCGGCGAAGTGATGGCCGAACAACACCCGCCGGTCGGTCGGCACGTAGTCAGTGCCGTCGTCCAAAACCTCTGCGGGAGTGGCATGGTCATCGCGCGGGCCCACGATCTTCGCCTCGATCAACCGCGCATAGAAGCGGTATCCGATGACGTAGGTGCAGATCGCTGCCACGACGAACCAGACCGCGTTGACCGTCTCGCCGCGAACAAAGGCGATGATCGTCCAGGCCACTGCGCCGACAACGGCGACGAGTCCGAAGACGATCTTGTGGCGGGTGCCGATCGGGGAGCGGTCGATGACGGCCACCGGCGGCAGATCGGCGTCGGTGTGGACGTAACTGAAGTGTGTGTTGCGCCCTTCCACGGCCGGGACCCTACGCGACTGTTAACGTGCCGACGCTCGATCGGCGTGTCGCGTCGCGCCGTTCACTTTCGCGCAGCCGCCGGTTCAGCTCTGTCGCATGGTCCGCACGGTGTCGATGGTGTCGGCCTCCCCGGGTCCCTTGTCGTCCCGATAGCGCAGCACCCGGGCGAACCTCAGCGCCAACCCGCCGGGGTAGCGCGACGACGCTTGAACGCCGTCGAACGCCACCTCGACCACCTGCTCGGGCCGCAGCCGAACCACGTACCCGTCGGTGCCTCCGACGGCCAGTTCCTGAAATCGTGCGGTCTGCCATTCCAGCATCGCGTCGGTCATGCCCTTGAAGGTCTTGCCCAGCATCACGTAGCCGTCGCCGGCCGGGTCGCGGGCGCCGAGATGGATATTGGACAGCTTGCCCGTCCGCCGCCCGGACCCCCACTCGACGGCCAGCACCACCAGATCCAAGGTGTGGACGGGTTTGACCTTCAGCCAGCCGGCCCCACGCCGGCCCGCTTCGTAGGGCGCAGTCAGCGACTTGGCCATCACACCCTCGTGGCCGGCGGCCAGCGTCGCGTCCAGAAAATCGCCCGCTGCAACCGGATCCGAGGTGACCAGCCGATCCACCCGGTTCTGCGGTGGCGCGATCTCATCGAGGACTGCGGCCCGCTCGGTGGTCGGCGCGTCGAGCAGGTCGACACCGTCGCGGTGCAGGATGTCGAAGTAGAAGACCGACAACGGTTGCGCGGCGCGGGCGGCGGCCACATCAACGGAGCGGCCGAATCGCGAGGCGGTGACCTGGAAGGGCTGCGGCCGGCCGTCAGGGCGTAACGCGATCGCTTCGCCGTCGGCGATCAGCTCGCGCACCGGCAGCGCCAGCGTCGCCTCGACCACCTCGGGCAGCCGCGCGGTGACGTCGTCCAGGCTGCGGGTGTAGACGGTGACCTGTTCGCCGCTCCGGTGAATCTGCACGCGGGCGCCATCCAGCTTCGCCTCGAAAACACCCTCGCCGCCGAGCTTTTGCAGCGCCTCGTCAACGTCTGCGGCCGTCTGCGCCAGCATCGGGCCGACGGGCCGGCCGACGCGCAGGGTGAAGGCGTCCAGCGCTGCCGTTCCGCCGCTCAGCCCGGCGGCGGCGACCGCGGGCAGGGCGCCGCCGAGCATGGCCGCGCGGCGTACCGCGGCGGCCGGGATCTGTGCCGCCACGGCGACCGCGTCAGCCATCACCCCGATCAAGGCGCCCTGACGCAGCTCGCCGGTTAGCAATCGCCGCAGGAAGGTCTGCTCGACTTCCGTTGCCGACGAGAACAATTCGGCAACCAGCTCGGCGCGCCTGGACTGAGAGCCCTTGCCCGCGGCCGCGCCGATCGCGGACAGCGTCGCGTCCACGCCATCGACGGTCAGGCTCGGTTGCGCGGCGGCGGGCGGGACCGACCGCAAAGCCGCCCAGCCGACGCCGATTTGGCGCTGCGGCAGCTCGCCGGAAAGCCAGGCCACGACGATCGCCACCAGCGCGGGGTCGGACTTGGCTTGGCTCAGCAATGCGGCGATCCGCGTGATCTTGGCTCGTCGCGCAGCGGAGCCTCCGACGTCGACGGAGGTGGTCGCGACGTCGATCAGCAGCACGACTCAGCTTTACACGCCTGACCGACAACGTCACGCACGGCCGCGATAACGTGCAGGGCAATCAGCTAACGCCGGCACTGCCCGGACAAACAGGGAGGTTTGGATGGAGATCAACGGCAAGAAGGTCATCGTCATCGGCGGTGCCTCGGGCATGGGTCGCGCCAGCGCCGAGTTGCTGCACGCCCGCGGCGCCTCTATCGCCATCTTCGACCGTGAGGGTTCGGACGGTAAAGACGTCGCGGCCGGCATCGACGGCGACTTCTATCCGCTGGACGTGACCGACTTCGACGCCACCGAGGAGACCCTGAAGACCGCGGTCGACAAGCTCGGCGGCCTGCATGTCACCGTGACCACGGCCGGTGGCGGCATCGCCAAGCGGACCCTGTCGAAAACGGGCCCGCATGACCTCGAGTCGTTCAAGTCGACCATTGACCTCAACCTCATCGCCACCTTCAACATCAGCCGGCTGGCCGCAAGCCACATGAGCCAGAACGAGCCGGAGGACGACGAGCGCGGCGTCATCGTCAACACCGCCTCGATCGCAGCTTTCGAGGGCCAGATCGGCCAGGTTGCGTACACCGCAGCCAAGGCCGGCATCGCGGGTATGTGTCTGACCATGGCGCGTGACCTGGGTTCACTCGGCATCCGCGTGCTGGCGATCGCACCGAGTTTGTTCGCAACGGGGATCACCAAGGGCATTCCCGACGAGTTCGCCACCGCCTTGACCAAGGACGCGGCGTTCCCGAAGCGGCTGGGCCGCCCCGAGGAGTACGCCAAGCTGGTCGCGGCGATCGTGGACAACCCGATGCTGAACGGTCAGTGCCTGCGTCTGGACGCCGGCCAGCGCTTCGCACCCAAGTAGTCCGTTCCGCGCGAATCTCACGTCATGGTCGTGGTCTGGGCCGGATCGCAGCCCTGACGTCTGCCTCGCGACCCGTCCCGGCCGACCTACCATTCGGTCGGACGACGGCGGCATTTAAGTACACTCTTTCCCACCGGCCGAAGGCGTCCAAGAGGAAGGCCCTGTCATGGGTATCGCACTGACCGACGACCATCGCGAACTCGCCGAGGTCGCCCGCGGGTTCCTTAACTCGCAGAAGGCCCGCGCAGCCGCTCGGTCGCTGCTGGATGCGCCCGAAGAGGACAAGCCGCCGTTCTGGCAGGGCCTCGTCGAGCTCGGGTGGCTGGGCCTGCATATCGACGAGGAGCACGGCGGCTCGGGATACGGCCTGCCCGAACTCGTGGTCGTCATTGACGAACTCGGTCGTGCGGTGGCGCCGGGTCCCTTCGTGCCCACCGTCATCGCGTCGGCGGTCATCGCCAAAGACGGCACCGCGGAACAGAAGTCGCGGCTACTGCCGGGGCTGATCGACGGAACGGTCACGGCGGGAATCGGTCTGGCCGGCAACGTCAGCCTCAGCGACGGCGTGGCCGACGGTGACGCCGGCATCGTGTTGGGCGCCGGCCTCGGCGACCTGCTGCTGATCGCCGCCGGTGACGACGTGCTGCTGGTGGACCGCGGTCGCTCCGGCGTCACGGTCGAGGTGCCGGAGAACCTGGATCCGACCCGGCGCTCCGGACGCGTCCGTTTGGAGAAAGTCAGCGTCGGTGACGACGACATCCTGACCGGCGCGCGCGACTCGGCACTGGCCCGCGCGCGAACGCTGCTGGCCGCCGAAGCGGTCGGCGGGTCCGCCGACTGTGTCGATTCGGCTGTCGACTACGCCAAGGTGCGTCAGCAGTTCGGCCGGACCATCGCCACCTTCCAGGCGATCAAGCATCACTGCGCCAACATGTTGGTGGCCACCGAATCGGGCATCGCCGCGGTGTGGGACGCCTCGCGTGCGGCATCCGAAGATGAGGAGCAATTCCGGCTGGCGGCGGCTTCGGCTGCGGCACTGGTCTTTCCGGCCTACGCGCGCAACGCCGAGCTGAACATTCAGGTGCACGGCGGCATCGGCTTCACCTGGGAGCACGATGCGCATCTGCACCTTCGCCGCGCGCTGGTCGCAACGGCGCTCTTCGGTGGCGACGCGCCCGCCGAAGACGTGTTCGAGCGCACCGCCGCCGGTGTCACCCGGGAGAACAGCCTGGACCTGCCGCCGGAAGCCGAGGAGATGCGAACCCGGATCCACGCGGACGTCGCCGAACTCGCCGCGCTGGACAAACAGGCGCAGCGGGACAAGCTGATCGAGACCGGCTATGTGATGCCGCACTGGCCCAAGCCGTGGGGACTGGCCGCGGACGCGGTGGAGCAGCTGGTGATCGAGGAGGAGTTCCGCGCCGCGGGCATCAAACGCACCGACTACGGCATCACCGCCTGGGTGATCCTGACCCTGGTTCAACACGGAACACCTTGGCAGATCGAGCGATTCGTCGAAAAGGCGCTGCGCAAAGACGAGATCTGGTGCCAGCTGTTCTCCGAGCCCGAGGCCGGGTCGGACGCTGCATCGATCAGAACGAAGGCCACCCGGGTCGACGGTGGCTGGAAGATCAACGGCCAGAAGGTGTGGACCAGCGGGGCGCACTACTGCGCGCGCGGGCTGGCCACCGTGCGCACCGACCCGGATGCGCCCAAGCACGCCGGCATCACCACGGTGATCGTGGACATGAAGGCTCCCGAAGTCGAGGTGCGACCGCTGCGCCAGATCACCGGCGGGGCGGACTTCAACGAGGTGTTCTTCAACGACCTGTTTGTCCCCGACGAAGACGTGGTCGGCGAACCCAACACCGGCTGGACGGTCGCGAGGGCGACGCTGGGCAACGAGCGGGTCAGCATCGGTGGCAGTGGTTCCTACTATGCGGGTCTGGCGACGCAACTGGTTCAACAGGTCAAGGATCAGCCGGACCGGTTGGTGGGCGGGCGAACTCGGGTCGGCCGGTACCTGGCCGAGGAGAACGCCCTGCGGCTGCTGAATTTGCGCCGTGTCGCGCGCAGCGTCGAGGGCGCGGGCCCGGGCCCGGAAGGCAACGTCACCAAGCTGAAGCTGGCCGATCACATGGTCGAGGGCGGCGCGATCTCGGCGGCGCTGGCCGGGCCCGAGACCGCGTTGTACGACGGTGCCGGCGCGCTGGCGGGGCGTCTCGTGATGAGCGCTCGAGCCATGGCGATTGCGGGCGGCACCTCCGAGGTCACCCGCAATCAGATCGCCGAGCGGATCCTCGGGATGCCGCGCGACCCGCTGATCAACTAGCGCAGCGTGTTCAGGCCGGCCGGGGGACCGCGGCGGCGAGCGACTGGCCGAGCCAGCCCGGCACGGCCCGGCGGGCATCCGCCGTTCCGTGGATGGCAACGTTGCCGTTGATCATCGCCCGCGACCATGACACGTCGCCGCGCCAGATCTGGGTCAGGGTGAGCAGGCTGGTCTCGATGGTGGCGGCCACGTCGTAGCCGGGGTCGAAATCGCAGATGTCGGGCACCCCTTCGGACACCACCAGCCACCAGTGGGCGGCCTTAAGGTCCACGTCAATGAGGTTGAACGCCAACACTGTCCGGGCTCGTGGCCAGGTGTCGACGGAAACGGTGCGGCGGATATCCCACATCAGCAGGTGCGGGTCCAGGTCGCCATCCCCGAGCTCACCGATCCAGCGAACTCCCCACGCGCCGAGCGCACCTACGACTCCGGAGAGTTCCTGCCCGCACGGTGTAAGCCGGTACGAGGACCGGCCGTCGGTCTCGATGCGTTCGACAACACCCGCACGGGTCAGCGACTTGAGTCGTTTGGACAGCAGCGCCGGTGACATCTTCGGAAGCCCGCGCCGCAGATCGTTGAAATGCGCGCTGCCTCGCAGCAACTCACTCACCACAAGCAGGGTCCATCGTTCATCGAGCAACTCCATCGCCTTCGCGATCGGGCAGAACTGGCCATACGTCGACATCTCTCCAGTACACCGCCCCACAGCGAAATTGACTAGTACAGATCGTGAACCACGGCGGGTTCAGATCTGAGACTGGAAACGACCCGTCAGCGCACCCGACCATTGCGGTATGACCACAAGAACTGACGACAACGCCGTGACGATCGATCACGGAATCGAAAGCAGGCATCGCGCGCTGTGGGCGCTCGGCGATTACGCAACCGTGGCAACCGAAGTGGTGTCACCGCTGGGCCCGGTACTGGTGCGGGCCAGCGGGATCGCCGCGGGTGATCGGGTGCTCGACGTCGCCGCGGGTTCGGGCAACGCGGCGATTCCCGCCGCGCTGATCGGTGCGAAAGTGACTGCCAGCGACCTGGTTCCGGAGCTGCTGGAGCGCGGTGCGGCGCTCGCCCGAGGTCTCAACGTCCGGTGGTGTGAGGCCAATGCCGAAGCGCTACCGTTCGGCGTCGCTGAGTTCGATGCGGTGATGTCTTGCGTCGGGGTGATGTTCGCCCCGCACCATCAGCGCGCGGCCGACGAGTTGGTCCGGGTCTGCCGTCCCGGCGGGACGATCGGGCTGCTCAGCTGGACACCGGAAGGCTTTATCGGCCAGATGTTCGCGACGATGAAGGCGTACATTCCGGCACCGCCGCCTGGTGTGCGGCCGCCGCCCAGATGGGGCGACGCCGACTACGTGCGGGCTCTGCTGGGCGACGGCATCACCGACTTCGTCGCGGAGCGTCGCGCGCTCAGCGTGGACCGGTTCGGCGACGGGGCGGCGTTCCGCGACTTTTTCAAGATCTACTACGGGCCGACGATCTCGGCGTATCGCGGCATCGCCGACGCACCGGACCAAGCCGCTGCACTGGACGTCGAGCTGGCGGACCTGGGCGACCGCTATCTGGCTGGGTCGTCGACGATGGAGTGGGAGTACCTACTGGTCACCGCGCGAAGGCGTTGATCAACTGGCGGGAGCAAAGCGTGCTGCGCCGGCCGGGCCGGACTCAGGCAAGGCTTCGACGCGCATCCCGCACGTCACTGAATCAGGCTCGCAGTCAACGATATTCGCGGCGACCCTGAGGCCGTTCTGTTCGTCGAGTTCGACCAGCGCGATGACGTAGGGCGTCGGGATTTCCGGGTTGAAAGCGTGGTAGTTGATCGTGTAGGTGAAGACCGCGCCCTGCCCCGAGACCGGCTTTGCGACCAGTGCGGCCCCGCAGTCGTGGCAGGTGCCGGCGGCGGGATGGACCCAGTGCGCGCAGTGGTCGCAGTGCTCGATCAGCAGCTGTGACGTCGCCTCGGTTGACACGGGCAATACAGTACACTCAATTCCTTCGGGTTGGTTTAACGGACGGCGCAGATGAGCTACTTCGAAAAAGACGCGATCATTTCCGGCATCGGTATCTCCCGAATCGGCCGTCGCACCGGCATTCCCGGGTTGGAACTGACGATGGAAGCGGTCCGCACCGCGATCGACGACGCCGGCTTGGCCGCCACCGACATCGACGGCATTGCCACCTTGGGTGACACGCCCGCCGCCGAGGTCAATGCCGAACTGGGCATCGAGACGTCCGACTGCGGGACGGGGTTCAACACCGGCGGCCTGATGAACCCGGTGATCTCGGCGTGCCGTGCGGTCTCTGAAGGTCATGCGCGGCATGTGCTCATCTACCGGACCATCCAGATGCTGGGTGGCACGGTCCTGCAAAAGCAGGACGAGAATGCACCCCCGCCGCCGATGGCGAAGATGTTCGACACGCCGGAGGGCGAGACGCCACCGGTCGTCGGTCCGATGGATGACGTCAGCGATCTGGTTGCCGCCCAAGCATATTCCGCCTCCAACTGGCTGGCTCTGACATGTCGCCGGCACATGGAGCTGTATGGGACCACCAAGGAGCAGCTGGGCTGGCTGGCGATCAACAGCAGACGCAATGCCGGGCTGAATCCTCGTGCGGTGTACCGGGATCCGATGACCATGGCGGACTACCTCGCAGCGCGCCCGGTGTCTTCGCCGCTGGGGCTGCTGGACTGCGATGTGCCGATCGACGGGTCGGTCGCGTTGGTGGTCTCGGCCGCCGGCTATGCCAAGGACTGTCCGCATCGGGCCGTCAAAGTCGAAGCGGTCGGCGGCAGTAACGGCGCAGGCGGCTGGTTTCACCGCGCCGACTATCCGAAGATGGCATCCGTCGACGCGGCAGCGCAGATGTGGTCGCGGACCGACCTGACGCCGGCCGACCTGAATCTCGCGGAACTCTACGACGGGTTCACTTTCCTGACCTTTGCCTGGCTGGAAGCCCTCGGAATCTGCGGTGACGGCGAGGCCGGTCCGTACGTCGAAGGGGGCGCGCGGATCGCGCTGGACGGCGCCCTGCCGCTGAACACCTACGGCGGCCAGCTCTCGGCCGGACGTATGCACGGTTACTGGTTGCTGCACGAGGCCTGTCTGCAGTTGCGCGGTCAGGCGGGAGAGCGGCAGGTGCGCGAGCGGCCCGAGGTGGCCGTCGCGGCGGTCGGCGGCGGACCGATCGCCGGGTGCTTGTTGCTGACGTGCTGAATCATGCTGTGCGGGTGCGCAGTTGAGCGGTGACCCGCGTGCGGGATCCGGTAGGGCCGCCGACGAGCGCCGGCCCGACAAGCGGGCTTCGCAGATCGCCCGTCGCATCGAGGCTGACATCATCCGGCGCGGCTGGCCGGTGGGGCAGTCGCTGGGCTCGGAGCAGGCGCTTCAGCAGCATTACCAGGTCAGCCGATCGGTGCTGAGGGAAGCCGTCCGACTCGTCGAGCATCACCGGGTAGCTCGCATGCGTCGCGGACCGAACGGTGGTCTGCTGGTCTGCGAGCCGGACGCGGCGCCGGCCACTCACGCGATCATCATCTATCTGGAGTATTTGGGCACCACCGTCGACGACCTGCTGAATGCCCGGCTGCTCTTCGAGCCGCTGGCCGCCTCGCGGGCCGCGCTGAGCATCGACGAGACCGGCATCGACCGACTCCGCGCCGTGCTGCGCGCCGAACAAGACCGCCGGCCCGATCTGGCTACGCCGAATGACGAGTTTCACGGCGCGCTGGCGGAACAGTCCAAAAACCCTGTGCTGCAACTGTTCATCGACATTCTCATCCGGCTCACCGTCCGCTATGCCGAAGATTCGCGGTTGGATTCCGCCGGCGACGCGGTCGAGGCGATCGAGCACCGCCGCCGTGACCACTCCGCCATCGTCGACGCCGTCATTGCCGGCGACGCCGCGCGCGCCATGACGCTGAGCCAACACCATGCCGCGTCGACCACGACATGGCTGCGAGACCATCATCGCCACGCCGGCCGCTCGCGAGCCCGCATCGCCGATCATCAAGCGCCACCAGGCAAACTGGCTGAAGCGGTGGCCGCCGCCATCCGCGACGACATCGCCGGCAGCGGCTGGCAGGTGGGCGAGGTCTTCGGATCCGAGGTCGCGCTGCTGGAGCGCTACCAGGTGAGCCGGGCAGTGCTTCGAGAAGCGGTGCGGCTGTTGGAGTATCACGCCGTCGCCACCACCCGGCGCGGCCCCGGCGGCGGGCTGGTGGTGGCCGAGCCCCAGGCGCAGGCCAGCATCGAGACCATCGCGCTCTTCCTGCAGTACCGCGAGCCGTGTCGAGAAGACCTCACCATGATTCGCGACGCCATCGAGATCGACAACGTCGCCAAGGTGGTCGCGCGCCACGACGCGCCCGAGGTGCGGGCGTTTCTCGACAGCCAGCGCCTGATGATCGAGCAGGCCGGCGATGATCCGGGCAAGGCCGGCGTCGAAGAATTCCTGTTTCATGCCGGGTTGGCGAAGCTGGCCGGCAACGCCGTGCTGGAGCTGTTTCTACGGATCCTGGTCGAGGTCTTCCGTCGGTACTGGACCAGCACCGACCAGCCGGTCCCGAGCCACGCCGATCTCGTCGACGTCAGACACGCTCACCTGCGCATCATCGAAGCGATCGCGCACGGCGACGACAGCCTGGCCCGTCACCGCATCCGACGGCACTTGGACGCCGCCGCGTCCTGGTGGCTGTGACCTGGCCGGGAATACTGTGACTTTGCCGGGGATAAATGAGTTGCACCGCCCGGCGGTCACCGTCTAACCTCGGCGATCGTGCATCATCTTCTCGTAGTAGCCAGCACCCGCAGCGGGGTCTGATCCAGACCGACCCCCCGCTGTGGGTCGAGAGCTACTACCCGTCGGTCACTCTTCCAGAGTTAGAGAAGACCGGCACATGACCATCACCCTCGCTCCATCCGAATCGTCGACACTCTTGTTCGACGGCAATCCGCTTCCGCGTGGACTTCGCGAAGACGCCGACACCATGTCGTGGAGCACCTTCACCGCCACTTATGCGCCGAGCGCCGGGCCGTTGCGTCTAAGACACTGGCACCGCACCGACACCAATCGTCGGGCGACCCAACTGGGAACCAGGACGTTCCAGGCCACGCTGGCGGTCGGCGATCGCATCGAAACCGCCACCGCCACTGCGACCGGCCCGGTCGCGGCGCTGACCGCGATGCTCTACGAGCACGGTGTCTCGGTCGAGATGCTGCGGTTTCATCAGCTGCAGTCCGACGTCACGACGGCGACCTTCATCCAGGGCACCGACGGTTGCCGGGCCGAGTGGGCGATGGGCTACTCGGAGGATCCGACGCAGTCCGCCCTCTCGGCGGTCATCGCCTGCGCGAATCGGCTGTACGCGGAGAATCGCTAAAGCGGCCGCAACACGATCGGCATGCCGTCCATCGGGATCGGCATACCGCCGTAGTCCCACTTGGGCTGGTACTCGGGTCGGGCAAGCTCGAGGCGGTAGCGGCGCAGCAGCCGGTGCAGGATGATCTTGATCTCCAGCTGGCCGAACGTCATCCCGATGCACTTGTGCGCGCCGCCGCCGAATGGCGTGAACGCATAGCGGTGCCGCTTGTGTTCGCTGCGCGGCTCGGCGAACCGATTGGGGTCGAATTTCAGCGGATCCGTCCAGATCTCCGGCAGGCGATGGTTCATCCCCGGGTACGCGATGACGTTCGTGCCCGCCGGCAGGTAGTAGCCCAGCAACTCGGTGTCGCGCACGGTCCGGCGCATTCCCCACTGCACCGGTGTCACCAGCCGGATTGCCTCGTTCATCACCAAATCGAGCGTTTCCAGCTTCTCAAGTGACTCGATGTTCAACGGACCGTCACCGAGCCGATCGGATTCATCGCGGCAGCGTTCCTGCCACTCGGGGTTGGCGGCCAGGTGGTAGGCCATCGTCGTCGAGGTCGATGTCGAGGTGTCGTGCGCGGCCATCATCAGGAAGATCATGTGGTTGACGATGTCCTCGTCGGAGAAGCTGTTGCCGTCCTCGTCCTCGGTGTGGCACAGGACCGTGAGAAGGTCGCTGCCCTCCTTGCCGCGGCGCTCCTTGACCCGCTCACGGAAGTAGTTCTCCAGCAGCTCACGGGCCTGCAGACCGCGCCACCAGGTAAACGGCGGCACGCTGGTACGGATGACCGCGTTTCCAGCGCGGGTGGTGATGGTGAAGGCCTTGTTCACCTTGGTCACCAGCTCATGGTCGGTGCCGGGTTCGTGACCCATGAACACCATCGACGCGATGTCGAGGGTGAGCTCTTTCATCGCGGGGTAGAGCAGAAAACGTGGGTCGTTGGCCACCCAGTCGTTGGCCACCACCTGCGAGACGACCTGGTCCATCTGCTCGACATAACCGACCAGCCGAGAGCGGACGAACGCTTCCTGCATGATCCGCCGGTGGAACATGTGCTCCTCGAAGTCGAGCAGCATCAGGCCACGGTGGAAGAACGGGCCGATTACCGGCACCCAGCCCTGCTGCGAGTAGTCCTTGTTGCGGTTGGAATAGATGACCTGGGCTGCGTCGGGACCCAGCGCCGCGACGCCCGGCAGGACCGGTGAGTCACCGAAGACAACCGGACCCTTCGTTTCGTACAGGAATAGTAGGTAGTCCGGTCCGCCCCGCATCATCTCGATGAGGTGGCCGACGACCGGTAGGCCACGATCGCCCATGACCGGCTTGAGCCCGCTGCCCGGCGGCGGATCCGCGAGCTTCCTGGGAGTCCAGTTGGTGTTCAGCAGTCGCTGCTCGACGGCAGCCATGCCGGGAAAGTTGTTGATTGACGGGGTCAGCCGGCGCTTGGCCTGATCGACCAGGTAGTCGGTGGTGCTGATGGTCGCCATTAACACTCCTTCGTGCGGGCGTGCGGCCAAGGTCGATCGACGGTGTGGCAGACGTCACTCGGTGACAATCTTTAGGGCAAACTTGACGGCTGTCAAGTTTCCCTTTGGCTATGGCGTAGGGCAAGGTCTTAGGGTGCGCATCGAGCAAGGAGGCGACCGGGTGATCGAGCAGACTCCGGTCGCGCCGGTTCCACGGCGGCGGGGGGATCGCCAGCGCCACGCCATCGTGCAGGCGGTACGCGAGTTATTGGAAGTGAAGCCGTTCGCCCAGCTGTCGGTGAGTACCATCAGCGATCGCGCCGGGGTGGCCCGATCGGGCTTCTACTTCTACTTCGACTCCAAGTACGCCGTGCTGGCCCAGATTCTCACCGACGCCACCCACGAACTCGAAGAGTTGACCGAGTACTTCGCGCCGCGCGCGGCCGACGAGTCGCCGGCGGCGTTTGCGAGGCGGATGGTCGGCAGTGCGGCGGCCGTCTACGCCCACAACGACCCGGTGATGTCGGCCTGCAATGCCGCACGCAACACCGACGCCGAGATCCGCGATTTGCTCGACCAACAGGTCGAAGGCGTCGTCCAACAGATCATCGGCATCGTCAACGACGAGTTGCGGGCCGGCACCGCCCACCCGATCAGCGACGACATCCCGACGCTGGTGCGCACCCTGTCGGTCACCACCGCGCAGATGCTGTCCGGCGACTCCGCGTATCTCGGCGACCACGGCGACGTGCAGCGCGGGGTACGGGTGCTCGAGGCGTTGTGGCTCAACGCTCTGTGGGGCGGTCCGCGACCTGCCTAGGCCGGTATGGTCACTGCCCATGTCGAAGAAGACGTTCGCGGGCAAGCGGTGTCTGATCACCGGCGCGGCCAGCGGCATCGGCCGGGCGACCGCGTTGCAGCTCGCGAGCCGAGGAGCCGAGCTGTATCTGACCGATCGCAACGCCGACGGTCTGCTCGAGACGGTCAATGAGGTCCGCGCGCTCGGGGCTCAGGTTCCCGAGTACCGGGCGCTGGATATCGCGAACCACGACGAGGTCGCGGCGTTCGCCGAGGCGATTCACGCCAACCACCCGAGCATGGACATCGTGATGAACATCGCCGGGGTCTCGGCCTGGGGGACCGTCGACCGGCTGTCACACGAGCAGTGGGAAAAGATGATCTCGATCAACCTGATGGGTCCGATCCACGTCATCGAAAACTTTGTGCCGCACATGGTGGCGGCTCGCAACGGCGGACACTTGGTGAACGTGTCCTCGGCGGCGGGCCTGATCGGCCTGCCGTGGCATGCCGCCTACAGCGCCAGCAAGTTCGGGTTGCGCGGGCTCTCCGAGGTGCTGCGGTTCGACCTGGCCCGGTACCGCATCGGCGTGTCGGTCGTGGTGCCCGGCGCGGTGCGGACCCCGCTGGTCAACACCGTCGAGATCGCCGGCGTCGACCGCGACGATCCGCAGGTGAGCCGCTGGGTCGACCGCTTCAGCGGGCACGCGGTGTCGCCGGAAAAAGCCGCCGACAAGATTTTGACCGGTGTCACCAGGAATCGGTTCCTGATCTACACCTCGGCCGACATCCGCGCCCTGTATGCGTTCAAACGCCTTGCGTGGTGGCCCTATAGCGTCGCGATGCGGCAAGTGAACGCGGTGTTCACCAAGACGCTCAAGCCGGCGCCGGCCGTGGCTCGCTCGGCATCTGCAATTCCAGCCGCACCCCCAACAGCCGCACCGGACGGTCCAGCTCGAACAGATCCAGCACCCGCAACGCCGCCGCGATGATGACGCCGGCATCGGTGGTGGGCTCGTCGAGTTTGCGGATCTTCGTGCGCGTGTAGAACGTGTTGGTGCGCACCGTCACGGCCACCCGGGTCACGATCCGCGAGGTCGCCACCACTTCGCGCAGTGCTTTTTTCGCCAATTCGATTACCGCTGAATCCATTTCGGATCGTTGCGTGAGGTCGTGCGGGAACGTGACGACGTGGCTGCGGGAGCGCGGCACCCATGGTTCGGAGCTGACCGTGTCGTCTCCGCCACCGTTGGCCAGTAGCAGCAACCACAGCCCGGTCCGGGGCCCGAACGTCGATGTCAGCAGCTCGGCGTCGGTGTGCGCCAGCTGCCACACCGTCGTGATGTAAAGGTCAGCAAGCTTTTTCGCCGTCTTGGGACCGACACCCCACAGTGCGTCGACGGGCCGGTCGCCCATCACGGTCATCCAATTCGAGTCGGTGAGCGTGTAGATGCCGGCCGGCTTGGCGAAGCCGGTCGCGACCTTGGCGCGCTGCTTGTTGTCGCTGATGCCGACGGAGCAGGACAAGCCGGTGGCCGCCGCGATCACCGCGCGGATTTGCTCGGCCAATGCCTCGGGATCGTCAGGCGCTTCCTCGGCCGGCGCCGAGATATACGCCTCGTCCCATCCCCACACCTCGACGGGGTGGCCGAGGTCGCGCAGCAACGCCATCACCTGTTCGGAGGCGGCGTCATAGGCCTCGGGGTCGGACGGCAAGAAGGTGGCGTCCGGGCAGCGCCTGGCCGCAGTGCGCAGTGGCATGCCGGCGTGCACACCGAATTCGCGCGCCTCGTAGGACGCACAGGTAACCACTTTGCGGGCTTCGGTCGGGTCGCCGCTACCTCCGACGATGACGGGCAGCCCGACCAATTCGGGGTGGCGTTCCAATTCGACCGACGCCAGGAACTGGTCGAGGTCGACGTGCAGGATCCAGCGTGGCTTCACGTTCCGCAAAGCTTGCGCGCCAGGCTTTCCCACGCATCGCCCAGCGCTTGCAGAGATCGGTCGCGTTCGGTGAGCTGGTGCTCGACATAGTCGGCCTCCAGCAACGTGAGTAGGGCATCGGTCTGGGCGTCCAGATCACCCGTGGTGCCGGCCGTGGCCAGCAGCATCCGGACGTGGGTGCGCAGCACCATCGCCGGTGCGCCGAAGCGGGATTGCGGATCGCGGTTGGCGGCCACCAGAAGCTCGCGGTGGGTGTGCGCGAAGCGCAGCCGGGCCCGCCCGAACGCCAGCAGCCGATCCAGCGGCGGCGCGTCGGGGCCCAGCGGCGGCGGGCCGAACATGAATGCCCGCTGGTTGGCTTGCTCATCCTCGTCGAGCAGCACCATCATCAAACCGGCGCGGCTGCCGAAGCGGCGGAACACCGTGCCTTTGCCGACGCCGGCGGCACCGGCGATGTCGTCCATGGTGACCGCGTCGGCGCCACGCTCGTCGATCAGTCGCCGGGCCGCGTCCAGCAACAGGACACGATTGCGCGCTGCGTCGCCGCGTTCCTGCGGTTCGGAAACCGGCAGGTCGCGAACCGGGTCGATAGCGCTCACAAAATTACTGTAGCGTCACCGGAACAAAGCGGACCATAGTCCGGTTAATTCGGTGCAAAGATGGACATCAACAATCGAAGGGAACCCAGATCATGCCGGACACCACGGTGTTGGCGCTGGTAGGAAGCTTGCGTGCCGCGTCGATCAATCGCCAAATAGCCGAGCTGGCCGCTGAGGTGGCCCCGGACGGCGTCGCGTTGACGATCTTCGAAGGCCTCGGCGATCTGCCGTTCTACAACGAGGAGATCGACGACGTGATGAACGCCGACGCGCCGGTTCTGGCTCCGGTGGCCGCGCTGCGCGCCGCCGCGGCGGACGCCGACGCCGCACTGGTAATCACGCCGGAGTACAACGGCAGCTACCCGGCCGTCGTCAAGAACGCGATCGACTGGCTGTCCCGGCCCTTCGGCGACGGCGCGCTCAAAGGCAAGCCACTGGCGGTGATCGGCGGCTCCTTCGGCCAGTACGGCGGGGTGTGGGCGCACGACGACACCCGCAAGTCGTTCGGGATTGCCGGCGCCCGGGTGGTCGATGCGATCAAACTGTCCGTTCCGTTCAAGACGCTCAAAGGTCAGCACCCGCGCGAGCATGCGGACGTGTCGGCAAACGTGCGCGACGCGGTGGGCAAGCTGGCTGCCGAAGTCAGCTAATTTCTGCCGGGCGCCGCAGCGGTTCGCATGCCGCTGTGGCGCTTTGCTGCGCGGACTCGGCCGGCGGGAGTTGTCGGTGCCGGGTGGTAGACCTTTTCGTATACCGTTGCGAGGCCGTTTTGTGACCTGCGACACGCCGAAGACACGTCCGCGCGAGGGCTTACGACCAGGGAATTCCATGAATGTTTTTCAGAACATCTTGTATCTACCTTCAATGTCGACCACTAGGTGTAGTGTTCCCGACACCGACAGACCTCAGATCCACCTGGTCGGTCGGGACGCACCAGCCGGCAGCGTAAGCCGGCTGACGCGGACCGGCGAGACGGGAATTCTGCGGCGCGGCGGTTCGCTGAATAGCAGTACACGTGTAGTTGCCAGTCTTGCCCTTTTCCCACCGTCGACAGAGGGGTCGTACCGCCGATGAGCGTCACCGTTTACACCAAACCCGCCTGCGTTCAGTGCAACGCCACCTACAAGGCGCTGGACAAGCTGGGCATCGACTACGACACGGTCGACATCAGCCTCGACTCCCAAGCTCGTGACTACGTGATGGCCCTCGGCTACCTGCAGGCGCCCGTCGTGGTGGCGGGTAACGAGCACTGGTCGGGCTTCCGGCCGGACCGGATCAAGTCGCTCACCGCTGCCGTACTCAGCGCGTAGCCGACAACGTAGGAACCGGAGGGGGATCGTCGTGCCGTCTTACAGCCTGGTGTATTTCTCCAGCGTCTCGGAGAACACCCACCGCTTCGTGCAGAAGCTGGGCATGCCGGCAACGCGGATCCCGCTGCACGGTCGCATCGAGGTCGACCAGCCGTACGTGCTGGTATTGCCGACGTACGGGGGTGGCCTGCGCAACCCGAGCATCGCTGATATGGAGCGCGGCGGTTATGTCCCCAAACAGGTGATCGCTTTCTTGAACAACGAACACAACCGATCGTTGATTCGCGGCGTCATCGCCGCGGGCAACAACAACTTCGGTACCGAATTCGCCTATGCGGGCGACGTGGTGTCCCGCAAATGTGGTGTGCCCTACCTCTATCGCTTCGAACTGATGGGGACCCCGGACGACGTGCAAGCCGTCCAAACCGGTCTCGCTGACTTCTGGAAGGAACAGACGTGCCAACAACCGTCGCTGCAGAGCCTGTAACCACCGGCACGCATGCTCATGCTGCCGGGAGCCCGGCGGAGACTGACTATCACGCGCTGAATGCGATGCTGAATCTGTACGACGCCGACGGCAAGATTCAGTTCGAGAAGGACCACGAAGCCGCGCATCAGTACTTCCTGCAGCACGTCAACCAGAACACGGTCTTCTTCCACAACCAGGACGAGAAGCTCGACTATCTGATCAAAGAGAACTACTACGAGCGCGAGGTTCTCGACGACTACAGCCGCAACTTCGTCAAGACCCTGCTGGACCGCGCGTACGCCAAGAAGTTCCGGTTCCCGACCTTCCTCGGCGCGTTCAAGTACTACACCTCGTACACGCTGAAGACGTTCGACGGCAAGCGTTACCTCGAGCGTTTCGAGGACCGCGTTGTGATGGTTGCGCTGACCCTGGCCGCCGGCGACACCGCGCTGGCGGAAAAGCTGGTCGACGAGATCATCGACGGCCGCTTCCAGCCGGCCACGCCGACCTTCCTGAACTCGGGCAAGAAGCAGCGCGGTGAGCCAGTGAGTTGTTTCCTCCTTCGCATCGAGGACAATATGGAGTCAATCGGGCGCTCGATCAACTCCGCACTGCAGCTGTCCAAGCGCGGCGGGGGAGTTGCGCTGCTGCTGAGCAACATTCGCGAACACGGTGCACCGATCAAGAACATCGAAAACCAGTCGTCGGGCGTCATCCCGATCATGAAGCTGCTCGAGGACTCGTTCTCCTACGCCAACCAGTTGGGCGCGCGCCAGGGCGCGGGCGCGGTGTACCTGCAGGCTCATCACCCCGACATCTACCGGTTCCTCGACACCAAGCGGGAGAACGCCGACGAGAAGATCCGGATCAAGACGCTGAGCCTGGGCGTGGTGATCCCGGACATCACCTTCGAGTTGGCCAAGAACAACGAGGACATGTACCTCTTCTCGCCGTACGACGTCGAACGCGTCTACGGCGTGCCGTTCGCCGACATCTCGATCACCGAGAAGTACTACGAGATGGTCGACGACGCGCGCATCCGCAAGACCAAGATCAAGGCGCGCGAGTTCTTCCAGACGCTGGCCGAGCTGCAGTTCGAGTCCGGCTACCCGTACATCATGTTCGAGGACACGGTGAACCGCGCCAACCCGATCGAGGGCAAGATCACCCACTCGAACCTGTGCTCGGAGATCCTGCAGGTCTCCACCCCGTCGTTGTTCAACGACGACCTGTCGTATTCCAAAGTGGGCAAAGACATTTCGTGCAACCTTGGTTCGCTGAACATCGCCAAGACGATGGACTCGCCGGACTTTGCCCAGACCATCGAAGTGTCGATCCGCGCGCTCACCGCGGTCAGCGACCAAACCCACATCTGGTCGGTGCCGTCGATCGAGCAGGGCAACAACGATTCTCACGCGGTCGGACTGGGGCAGATGAACCTGCACGGCTACCTGGCCCGCGAGCGCATCTACTACGGGTCCGACGAGGGCATCGACTTCACCAACATCTACTTCTACACGGTGCTGTATCACGCACTGAAGGCCTCGAATCGCATCGCGATCGAACGCGGTCACGCCTTCGGCGGATTCGAGCGCTCGAAGTACAAGTCGGGGGAGTTCTTCGACAAGTACACCGAGCAGCCCTGGGAACCCAAGACGGACAAGGTGAGTCAGCTGTTCGCCGACGCCGGCATCCGCATCCCGAACCAGGACGACTGGCGACGGCTGAAGGAGTCGGTGCAGGCCCACGGTATCTACAACCAGAACCTGCAAGCGGTGCCCCCGACCGGATCGATCTCCTACATCAACCACTCGACCTCGTCGATCCACCCGGTCGCGTCCAAGATCGAGATCCGCAAAGAAGGCAAGATCGGGCGGGCCTACTACCCGGCGCCGTATCTGACCAACGACAACCTGGAGTACTACCAGGATGCTTACGAAATCGGCTACGAGAAGATCATCGACACCTACGCGGCGGCTACTCAGCATGTGGACCAGGGGCTTTCGCTGACGCTGTTCTTCAAGGACACTGCGACCACCCGCGACGTCAACAAGGCGCAGATCTACGCCTGGCGCAAAGGCATCAAGACGCTGTATTACATCCGGCTGCGGCAGATGGCGCTGGAAGGCACCGAGGTCGAGGGCTGCGTCTCCTGCATGCTTTAGGGCCGCGGGTTTGAAAACAGTGGCGATGGCAATCCAACGATCCTGGCTCGCATGACGCGAGTTTGATCAGAGGAGTCGCTATGACTACCAGCACCACCGTATGGATCGTCGTCGCAGTGGCGGCACTGTTGCTCATCGCTGCGATTGTCGCGTTCGCCGGCAGGAATCGTCGTCGGCGCCGGCAAGCAGAAGCTCACCGCATCCGCGAGCAGGTTCTCGAAGACACCGCACAGGTGGAACGCCGTGAAGCGCTCGGCAAGGAGACTGCCGCCAAGGCACGGGCGGCACAGGCGGAGGCCGAAGCAAAGGCGGCCGAAGCCGCGCGGCTGCAGAAGCGCGCCGCGACTCATCAGAGCGAAGCGGAGGCTGCGCGCGACGAGGTGAGTGCAAAGGTGCAGCAAGCCGACCAACTCGACCCGCGCAGCCGCAGAGGTGAGGACCCGGATCAGCAAGAGCAGCCACGTCGTGAGTCGGATCGATCCCATGGGCAACGGACCTCCGAGACAGCCGAAGACCGTTCCACGGCCCCGCATGACTCCATCACCTGACCCCGGTCCGGCCCCTGACCCCACGTAGTCATCGGCACAAGGAGGCCCGGGGCACTTCGCAGCTACGGCCGGGTCTGCCCAGGTCAGCGGTTGCGTCGAGGTATGGTGCTTGACGTGGTCAGAATTCCCCGACCGGCGCTTCCTCACCCTGGGCCCAAGCCTGCGGTGAAGGTCGACGCGCGCAGCGAACGCTGGCGTGAGCACCGCAAAAAGGTGCGAAGTGAGATCGTCGACGCGGCGTTTCGTGCGATCGATCGGTTAGGCCCTGATCTCAGCGTCCGGGAGGTCGCCGAAGAAGCCGGCACCGCCAAGCCCAAGATCTACCGCCATTTCACCGACAAATCCGACCTGTTCCAGGCGATCGGCGTGCGGCTTCGCGACATGCTGTGGGCGGCGATCTTCCCGTCCATCGACTTGGCGACCGATTCGGCCCGCGAGGTCATCCGGCGCAGCGTCGAGGAATACGTCAGCCTCGTCGACAAGCATCCGAACGTGCTGCGAGTCTTCATCCAGGACCGCTCAGTGTCGACCTCGCAGTCGACTCTCCGGACTTTCAATGAGGGCCGGGAGATCACCTTGGCCATGGCCGACATGTTCGACAACGAGCTTCAGGACATGGAGTTGGACCATGCGGCCGTCGAGTTGGCGGCCCACGCCGCTTTCGGGTCGGCTGCCTCGGCCACCGAGTGGTGGCTGGGATCCGACATCGACAGTCCGCGACGGATGCCGCGGGACAAGTTCGTCGAGCATCTGACCACAATCATGATGGGTGTCATCGTCGGCACCGCTGAGTTGCTGGGCATCAAGGTGGACCCAGATAAACCCATTCACAACGCGGTGCCGCACGACTCCGCCGCGAGCTAGCGGCGTTGATACCCTCGGTGCCGGATATCGGCAGCGAGGAACAGGAGCGGCGTACATGAGTCGCGCTGGCGACGATGCAGAGCGAAGCGATGAGAAGGAACTGACATGAGTACTGCCGAGTCGACCACCCGACCCGACGTGCCGGCGCGGCCCGTCCACACCCGCGCGCTCATCATCGGAACGGGGTTCGCCGGGCTGGGCATGGCAATCGCGCTCCAGCGCCAGGGTGTGGACTTCGTCATCGTGGAAAAGGCCGACGACATCGGCGGCACCTGGCGCGACAACAGCTACCCCGGATGCGCCTGCGACGTACCGTCGCACCTGTATTCGTTCTCCTTCGAACCGAAAGCCACGTGGAGCAAGCTGTTCTCGCCGCAACCGGAGATCTTGGACTACCTCCGGGGCGTGACCGACAAGTACGGCCTGCGTCGATACATCCGGTTCGGCGAGAAGGTGAGCCGCGCGCATTGGGACGACAACGAGTATCGCTGGCACGTATTCACCGAGTCGGGGGACGAGTACGTCGCCCAGTTCCTGATCTCAGGCGCCGGGGCGCTGCATATCCCGAGCATGCCGGACATCGCGGGTATGGACGAATTCCTCGGCGCCGCTTTCCATTCCGCGCGGTGGGACCATAGCGTCGACTTGACAGGTAAGCGCCTCGCGATCATCGGTACCGGTGCCAGCGCCATCCAGATCGTGCCGGAGTTGATCGGCCGCAGCGCCGGCGTCGCCGAGGTACAGCTCTACCAGCGCACACCGCCGTGGGTGGTACCGCGGCCGAACAGCTTGCTGCCCAACGCGGTTCGCAAGGCTTTTGCGATGGTGCCCGGCCTCCGGCTGGCCGTGCGGTCCGGCATCTACTGGGGGCTCGAGGGGCTCGGTTTCGCGATGACGCAACGTCCGAGCTTGCTGCGTGCCGTCGAATTGGTCGGCAGGTGGAATATTCGCCGCAATGTCCGCGACAAAGAGCTGCGCCGCCGGCTGACCCCGACCTACCGCGCCGGCTGCAAGCGAATCCTCTACTCCGGCAGCTATTATCAGGCAGTGGCCGATCCGAAGGCGACGTTGATCACTGACCGGATCGACCGCATCACCGCCGACGGCATCGTCACCGACGATGGTGTCGAGCATCCCGCCGACGTCATCGTCTACGCCACCGGCTTCCACACCACCGACTCCTACACCTATGTCGACGTCAAGGGCCCGCGCGGCGAGGATCTGGTCGACCGTTGGAACCGGGAGGGGGTGGTCGCGCATCGCGGCATCGCGGTCGCCGAAATGCCGAACCTGTTCTTCCTGCTCGGGCCGAACACCGGGCTGGGGCACACCTCGGTGGTGTTCATGATCGAGTCGCAGATCCATTACGTCGCCCAGGCGATCGCGGCGGTCGACAAAACGGGGGCACAGGCGTTGGCGCCCAGTCGTTCTGCTCAGGACAGGTCGAATACCGAACTGCAGAGCAAGCTGTCCGGCTCGGTATGGAACACCGGCGGCTGCAACAGCTGGTATCTCGACGAGCACGGCGTCAACCGGACGCTGTGGAGCGGCATGACCTGGCAGTACTGGCGCGACACCCGCTCGCTGAAACTCGCCGAGTACAAATTCTTGGGGGTGGGAACGGGCTCGCGCGCGGTGACAAACGCTCAAGCCCCGCTCGGCTGACGTTTTTTCGGAGCGAACTGCCGAAGTTGGAGCCGCACAATCCGATCCAGGGTGCGATCGGTGAGGAATCGGCTGATCCGCAGCAGGATCGCCGCGTCGCGGCCGACCGTATACCGGGTGCGGGGACGAGTTGCGGTCACGGCCTTTGCGATCACGGCGGCGGCAACTTCGGCGGAGACGCCTGTCTCGTTGAACGATCGAGCCTGTGCCATAACCGAATCCATGATTTCGGTGTAGCGGGTGAGTTCCGCAACGGTCATGTCCGCCTTGAGCCCTTCGGAGGTCGTGATCCCGCGCTCGGCGATCTCGGTCTTGACCGCGCCGGGTTCGATGACGACGACCTTGATTCCGGCAGCACTGACCTCGCGTCGCAACGCGTCGCTGACCGCCTCCAGCGCGAACTTCGAACCGGCGTAGGCGCCGTACGTCGGCAAAGCCACCTTGCCGCCGACGGAACTGACATTGACCACCGTGCCCGAACTGCTCAGCAGGGCGGGTAGCAGCGCCTGCGTCATGGCGATCTGGCCGAAGAGATTGACCTCGAATTGTCGACGCCAGTGCGCCATCGGCAACGTTTCGACCGGCGCGTTGATCGCGATCCCGGCATTGTTGACCAGAGCACGAAGAGGACGACGCTGCGGGTCGCGGGCGACTCGGTCGGCGATCGCGCTGATGTCCGACTCCACGGTGATGTCCAGGATGCACGGCTCGGTGCTCGGGATGCCCAGGCCTCGCATAGCATCGGCGTCGGCCTCGCGGCGAACACCGGCCAGCACGTGAAAGCCTCTGTGCGCCAGTTCTTTCACGGTGGCCGCGCCTATCCCGGTCGAAGCTCCGGTCACGACGATCAGCTCGTTACGGTCGGGATGTGCTGCCATGGCGCTCTCCAAGCGTTTGAGTTGACGGTGTCCACTCAAACTAGCAGCTGTGTTGACGTTGTCAACTGAAAACGCGGGCTTATGCTCTGCAGGTGACGACGCGAGCGGAGAGTGCGGCGGCGACCCGCCGTTCGCTGATCGATGCGGCGGGGGTTCTGCTCGACCTCGGTGGACCCGAGGCGGTGACGCTGCGGGAGGTGGGGGCTCGAAGCGGTGTGTCGCGCTCGGCGGCCTACCGACATTTCGCCGACAAAGATTCTCTGCTCACGGTTCTGGCGGCCAACGGGATGAGTGAGCTCGGTGATGCCCTGGAAGTGCTTTCCGTGAGCGATGATTCGGCGCAGTCGTGTTTACGGTCGGCCCTGCTGGCCCTCATCACCGTCGGCCGCACCCGACCGCACCTGTATCGGCTCATGTTCACCACGCGGACGGATGATCTCGCAGCGGTCAGGTCGGCTGAGCGTGCACAGAGCCTGTTTCTCGGCATCGTAGGTCGGATGACCGGTCCGCGACACGCACAGCGTTACGGTGCACTTCTGTTGACCACCGCCCATGGCATCACGGGATTGGATCTGAGTAGCAACATGGATCTGGACAAATGGCATACCAACGCCGAGGAACTCGTCGACACCGTCATCTCGATGTTGCCGAAGTCCAAGTAGTGCAACAAATGTCGTCAGCGACGCAGCAAGCCAACGAACAGATCCGCTGCCGCTTGCACGCCGGCGTCGTCGTTGGTGGCCACCAGATCCAGCAGCAGGCCGCGGACGACGGCCATCCCCAGCCGAGCGACGGCGCGGTCGACCGGTTCATCTGTGACGGCGTCGACTTCATCGAGCCAGCCGTTCACAGCGCCGGGGACCATGCGGTCGAACGGCTTCTCGCCCTGCGAAGCGCGGGCGTAGCACTCGAAGAAGAGTCGTTCGGCTTGTCGCAGTTCTGGACGACTGACGTCGGCCCACATGGCCGCGAAATTGTCGGCCGGATCGGTCGGTAGATCCGGGAGAAGGGTCATCTGGCGTCGCTCGACCGCTTCGACGATGGCGACGAGCAGGTCCTCTCTGGACCCGAAGTGGTGCAACAACATTCGATGACTGGTACCGACTGCCTCAGCCACCTCGCGCAGCGATCGGTGGCCGACGCCGCTGGCGGCGAACTCCTCGACCAGCTTGTCCAGTAGCTGACTGCGCCGGCTCTGATCAGGAGAGTCGGCCACTGGCGCGGTGGATCTGCTCAGACCGGGCCTTGAGTCCCTGTGCTTCGAGTTCGAGGAACCGCTTGGTCTTCTTGGCCATCAACCGCGCCACCAGGGCGCCGAGCACGCCGCGCTGGTCGAGTTGCTGGCGTACCAGGGTGCGCCCGTCCGGCTGGGCGATGACGTCATGGCGGGCGCTGGTGAACGCGCCAGGTGCGCGTTGCACCCACGTCCAGGACAGACCGGGGTCGATGTCGGTCACCTTCCACGTCAGCCTCGACATACCCGGCTGCTTGATCGAAAACCGTTTTCCGACAGCCAAGTTGGTGCCATCCCGGCCGACCAGGGACGTCACCGACTCGGTCCATTCGGGCCAGCGTTCGACGTCGCTGAAAACCTCCCACACCAACGGCGCCGGAGCGCCGATCTCGATGCTGTCTTCGGTAAACATGTACCAAATGGTACATGCAACAGATCAGCGTTTCCAGACGTGAATCTGGCGCCCATCCCGGGTATGCATGTCGTGATGCCAACTCCTGCGCGACACGCGAACACAACCGCTTGTGTTCCGTCGCCTTGTCGCACCCCAGGGGTAGTGTTTGTGACCTATGTACGACGACTATCCGTCCTGGTGAAGTGGGGTTCTGGTGACTGATGGAATGAAGCTGATCGACCGGGTTTCCGCGATCAACTGGAACCGTCTGCAAGACGACAAGGATGCAGAGGTTTGGGAGAGGCTGACCGGAAACTTCTGGCTGCCCGAGAAGGTGCCGGTGTCCAACGACATCCCCTCCTGGGGGACGTTGACGCCCAATGAGAAGCAGCTGACGATGCGGGTGTTCACCGGGCTCACGCTGCTGGACACCATCCAGGGCACGGTCGGCGCCGTCAGCCTGATCCCCGACGCGCTGACGCCGCACGAGGAAGCGGTCTACACCAACATCGCGTTCATGGAGTCGGTGCACGCGAAGAGCTACAGCTCGATCTTCTCGACGCTGTGCTCGACCACCGAGATCGACGAAGCGTTCCGCTGGTCGGAGGAGAACCCGAACCTGCAGCGCAAGGCCGAGATCGTGATGGAGTACTACAAGGGTGACGAGCCGCTGAAGCGCAAGGTGGCCTCGACCCTGCTGGAGAGCTTCCTGTTCTACTCCGGCTTTTACCTACCGATGTACTGGTCGAGCCGGGCCAAGCTCACCAACACCGCCGACCTGATCCGGCTGATCATTCGCGACGAGGCCGTGCACGGCTACTACATCGGCTACAAGTACCAGAAGGGCCTGGCGCTCGAAGATGCGACGACGCAGGCTGAGCTCAAGGAGTACACCTACGACTTGCTCTACGAGCTGTACGAGAACGAGGCCGAGTACACCCAGGATCTCTACGACGAGGTCGGCCTGACCGAGGACGTCAAAAAGTTCCTGCGCTACAACGCCAATAAGGCGCTGATGAACCTCGGCTATGAGGCGTTGTTCCCGCGCGAGGAGACCGACGTCAACCCGGCGATCCTGTCGGCCCTGTCGCCCAACGCCGACGAGAACCACGACTTCTTCTCCGGCTCGGGTTCGTCCTACGTGATCGGCAAGGCGGTCAACACCGAAGACGAGGACTGGAACTTCTAGAGCAGCTCACAGCTCTATTTGCCGGGTCATACTTGCCAACCTCGGCGATTTGTCGGCTGCACGAATCGATGCTCCTGTCGACCCATTATCCTTGGCCCGCAATGCTTTTGAATGAACCGTCAAGGCTGGAGTAGTGCTCCTGAAGGCGCGGTACGCCGCGCGTGAACCGCTTGGCATTTATTCGAAAACCGTTTACTAAGTGCATGCAGTTACATCAACGTGATTTTGGCTCAGACCTCAGGGAATCATCGGCTCGGCCCAAGATTGGCCTTGGTTGAACGGCATCGATTTCGGGCGGACTGTTTGGTTTCCGGGATGTGAAGAATTCGGGTCTTTCTGTTGCGGAATGCCTACTCCAGCATCGCCGGACTCATCGAAACCTAAAATGGCGTGCAGCGGTCTCTGAGGTGGTTGTCCGCTGAAGCGGGTCGTGGGCGTGATCAAGCGTAAAGGGTTACCCGGATTCGACGACGTCCGTAACAGGCACGAAGCCTTCAAGACTCTGGGTTTAATAACGCGGCACCGCAGCCGCAAAAAGAAACTCGACCGGCCTCAGGCACCCCAGAAGTACTCTCAGATACACCAGAAATGCGTCTCGCAGAATGGAATCGTCGCTGAAAAAAGGCTATAAGTTTGACGCCGTTTCCATATGTCGCACAAACGTTGAGCGATATCTTAATCGCGGCTGAGAGATTCTCATCGACAGCCACCGGGGAACGTCGACAGCGCAATTGCTGCCTAACAGTGTGGCCAGGCGGCATCAGCTCTGATTATGAAAACGAGGGGGAGCAATGAAGAAAGTGATTCTTGGCGCCGCGCTGTGCAGCGCCGCGGTAGCGTTTGCCGGCCCGGCCAACGCCGATGCCAACAGCGACTTCTGGAGCGCTGCCGAAAACGCGATAACCGACTGGTTGCTCGGGGGCCCGAGCAGCGCCGCTAGTTCCAGCGGATCGCTGGCCGGCCCAACCGACGCCGACTTTCTGTCCGGCTC
The DNA here is from genome assembly GCF_965277065.1 of Mycobacterium sp. Lineage (GTDB taxonomy): Bacteria > Actinomycetota > Actinomycetes > Mycobacteriales > Mycobacteriaceae > Mycobacterium. The sequence goes on along the minus strand of NZ_CBDIBT010000019.1, from coordinate 215,199 downwards.
GACCAACGCACTCGTTCTGGGCGCTACCGGCGTGCCGACACCTAATGCTAGTTACATCAGCGAAGCGACACACCTGTACCTCGACCCGAACGGGTACGACGGCACCACCGCGTCGACGCTGGCACTGACTACGCCGGAAACCTATACCTTCGATACGAGCGTGCTGGACGGTCAGAACGACCTGATCAACGCGATCGTCACCGACTACAACGCCGGCGAGATGGGCTGTAACGCCGCCGGCGTCTGCAGCGACCCGCTGACCATCTTCACGTACTCACAGAGCAGCGCCATCGCAGCCCTCGCCGAACATCAACTCCAAGTCGACAAAATCCCCGAAGACGCTTTACGGTTCGTGATGCTCGGTGCCAACCCGACGGGCGTCCCCGACAATCTGTACCCGACCGAGGTGTACAACATCGACGGCGACATCTGGGCGCAGCCCACCACGATTGGCTCGACCTGGGAGCAGATCTTGCTCGGTTTGGGACTCCACGAGGCCTATCTCGGATTGACACAAGCCGAGGTCAATTCGGCCACAACGGTAGCCGAGGGATTGACAACTGTTCACGACATACCGACTCTCACCTTCCCGGAGCTGTTCGACGCGTTTATCAACGTGTGGACCGGGCAATGACGACGGCTTCCTGAGTTTCCGCGCGGGATGCGCGCTAAATACGGCGATCGGCCGCTTCACGGCCTATCTCGGGTGGTGCCGACGTGCAGATTCCAGGGTCGTGGAGCCGTCTACCGGCGGGGTTTCGATCGCGCGGTTCGCGCGCACATTCGGGTACGCCCGCTCGTCGGAGAATGAACGGCTCGTGAATTGTGGACGGTAGTCGGGCTGGACGGTGGCGACGTTCAGCCCGCAACCACGACACTGGTCGCGTGGCGATAACACCAGCTTCCGCGGCCAACTTCTTTCGCTCGGTCATCGCATGGCTGCAGGTCGGCTACCCCGAAGGTGTTCCCGGGCCGGACCGCATCGCGTTGCTGGCACTGCTGCGCAGCACACCGCTCAGTGAGGAAGAGATCACCGAGGTCGTCGACTCGATCGACGAGGAAGAGTTGTCGAACGGCAACGTCAACCGTGATGTGATCGCGGACTTCATCTCCGACATGACGCACTACGACGCGGGCCCGGAAAACATCGCGCGGGTAGCCGCCAGGCTGGCCGCCGCCGGCTGGCCGTTGTCCGGGATCAACGACCAAGCCGGCACGACGGCCGGCCTCGGGGGCTAACTCACAGAGTTGAGATGTCGATCACGAAGCGGTAGCGCACGTCGCTGGCCAGTACCCGCTCGTAGGCTTCGTTGACGTATGAGGCCTCGATGACTTCGATTTCGGGCGTCACGTCGTGCTCGGCGCAGAAGTCCAGCATCTCTTGCGTTTCGGCAATGCCGCCGATGTTGGAACCGGACAGGCTGCGGCGTGCCAGCGCCAGCGGGAACGCCGGCACCTCCATCGGGTGCTCGGGGATGCCCAGTTCGACCAGCGTGCCGTCGACGTCCAGCAGGCCCAGGTAGGCGCCGAGGTCCAGGTTCGCCGAAACGGTGTTCAGGATGAGGTCGAAGCTGTTCCGCAGCGTCTTGAAGGTGTGCTTGTCGGCGGTGGCGTAGTAGTGCTTGGCGCCCAGCCGCAGACCGTCTTCCATCTTCTTCAGCGACTGCGAGAGCACCGTGACATCGGCGCCCATCGCGGCACCGAGCTTGACGCCCACGTGCCCGAGCCCGCCGAGCCCGATGATCGCCAGCCGGGTGTCAGCGCCGGCCTTCCAATGCCGCAGGGGCGAGAACAGTGTGATTCCCGCGCACAGCAGGGGAGCCGCGAGGTCCAACGGGATCGAGTCGGGGATCCGCACCACGAAGTTCTCGTTGACGACGACCGCCTGGCTGTACCCGCCTTGCGTCGGTGTGCCGTCTTTGTCGGTGGCGTTGTAGGTGAACGTTGCGCCGTTTTTGCAGTATTGCTCGAGGCCGGCCGTGCAGCTGCTGCAGTGGCCGCAGGAGTTCACCATGCACCCGACGCCGACGTGGTCGCCGACCTTGTGCTTGCTGACGTCTGAGCCGACCGCGGTGACGACTCCGGCGATTTCGTGGCCGGGCACCACCGGGTAGTTGGGCATGCCCCATTCGGCTTTGACGGTGTGGATGTCGGAGTGGCAGATTCCAGCGAACTTGATGTCGATGGCAATGTCGTGCGGGCCGGGATCGCGGCGCTCGATCGTGGTCTTGCTCAGGTGCCCCGACTTTTCGGTGGCGGCGTAAGCGGAAACAGTGCTCATCAGTAAGTCCTCTTCGGTGCGCTTGGTTTCGTATCGATTCTAGTGAACGGCCTCGAGCCTAGTATAGATAAGCTATGTATTTCGCTGGGTGCGTGCGACTTCACACCGCCGGCTAGTTGATCGGAGCGTTGAGAAAGCGCAAGTCGTCGATGATGCCGCGGGCGGCGACCACGCCCCCGCCGGTCTGCCAGATCTCGTTGTTGACCACGAAGACGCGATTGTCGTGCGTGGCCGACAACTTGCGCCACGCGTCGCTCTCGAAGACGGTCGGGGCGCGGTCCTTGGCTTCGGGGGAATCGAACGACACATAGATCACGTCGGCGTCGGCCGCTGAGAAGTTCGCATTGCCCGCCAGGTCGTTGTCGGTGCTAGCCGCCTCGACATAGGGCTTGTTGGTAAAGCGTTGAGCCGCAGGGCGATCCACGCCAACCGCGGTCAATACGCTGCCCGGGAAGTTGTCGGCGCCGTAGATCCGCACCGCGTTCTCGGTGAACTGCACGACCGATGCCTGGTAGTGGGCGGCGTCGTGCGCGGCGCCGTCGTCGTGGGCTTTGGTGGTGAAGCGGTCGATCAGGTCGTTCGCGGCGTCGGCGCGTGCGGTCGCCTCGGCCACCCCGCGTAGGTTGTCCTGCCACGCGGCGCCGGGCGATCCAGTGAACACCGTCGGCGCGACAGCGGCCAACGCCGGATACAGCTTCGGTGTCAGGGCTTGCGAGCCGAGGATCAGATCGGGCTTGGCGGCTTTGATCGCGCCGAGGTCGGGGTTGCTGGGGGTGCCCACGTTGGGCAGCCTGTGGATGACGGTGCCCAGGTATGACGGCTGGTGCGACGAGCCATCACCTAGTGCGGCCGCGACGATGCGCGACTGGAGTCCCAGCGCGCACAGCGCGTCGAGTTGGTCGCCGGAAAGCACGACGATTCGCTGCGGCTCATCAGGAACCTCGGCAATGTCGGGCTGAACCCCGGCCGCGTTGTGCGCGGGTCGCGGCGATGGACCGGGATCGGGGGCGGCCGGTTCCGGAGCGCACGACTCGTCGGGTCGGCGCTGGTTGCCCAGGACTCCCGCGCCGGCGATCTGGGTGGTGCTGGTGATGATCAAGGCCGACTGCGCGGCGCTGCCCCCGGACGAGGGGGAGCCGCAGCCACTGCAGGCGGCGGCGCAGATTGTTGCCACGGCGGCAGCAGCGAGAGCGGGTCGAACACCCCTGAGCAACACGGGTCCGACGTTAACATCTGGCCAGGTGAAGCCGACTCCGGCGAGCACGCGGTGTGGCCGGGTAAACGTGTTCACCGGCCTATTACGACAGTTTGTAGGACCTGTCCGCCGGTGCGCCCGTTCGACGGCTAGACTCAGCCACAATTGATCGCGGTTGCCCTGCTCGACATTTGGAGGAGCTCTTGACTGCCGAAGCGCCCCCGCTGGGAGAACTCGAGGCTAGTCGCCCGTACCCGCCTCGAACAGGCCCCAAAGGCAACCTGGTCTACAAGCTCATCACCACCACCGATCACAAACTGATCGGGATCATGTACGTGGTCACCTGCTTCGTCATGTTCTTCATCGGTGGCCTGATGGCATTGCTGATGCGTACCGAGTTGGCAGCGCCTGGACTGCAGTTCCTGTCCAACGAGCAGTACAACCAGCTGTTCACCATGCACGGCACGATCATGCTGCTGCTCTATGCGACGCCGATCGTGTTCGGTTTCGCGAACCTGGTGCTGCCGCTGCAGATCGGCGCGCCCGACGTGGCGTTCCCCCGACTGAACGCCTTCTCGTACTGGCTGTTCCTATTCGGCGCCTTGATTGCTATTGCGGGCTTCATCACTCCCGGCGGCGCCGCCGACTTCGGCTGGACTGCCTACAGCCCGCTGAACTCTGCCGTTCACTCACCCGGCGCGGGCGGCGACCTGTGGATCATGGGTCTGATCATCGCCGGTCTGGGCACCATCCTTGGTGGGGTCAACATGATCACCACCGTGGTCTGCATGCGAGCGCCTGGCATGACCATGTTCCGGATGCCGATCTTCACCTGGAACATCCTGGTGACGTCCGTCCTGATTTTGCTGGCGTTCCCGCTGCTGACCGCGGCGCTGTTCGGGCTCGCAGCCGACCGGCATCTGGGCGCGCACATCTATGACCCGTCTAACGGCGGCGTCCTGTTGTGGCAGCACCTGTTCTGGTTCTTCGGTCACCCCGAGGTGTACATCGTCGCGCTGCCGTTCTTCGGCATCGTGACCGAAATCTTCCCGGTGTTTTCCCGCAAGCCGATCTTCGGATACACCACGCTGGTCTACGCGACGCTGTCGATCGCCGCGCTGTCGGTAGCGGTGTGGGCGCACCACATGTACGCCACCGGCGCGGTTCTGCTGCCGTTCTTCTCGTTCATGACCTACCTGATCGCGGTACCCACCGGGATCAAGTTCTTCAACTGGGTCGGGACGATGTGGAAGGGGCAGTTGACCTTCGAGACGCCGATGCTGTTCTCGATCGGCTTCCTGGTGACGTTCCTGCTGGGCGGCCTGACCGGAGTGCTGCTGGCCAGCCCGCCCCTTGACTTCGAAGTGACTGAAACCTATTTCGTTGTGGCGCACTTCCACTACGTGCTGTTCGGCACCATCGTGTTCGCCACCTTTGCCGGCACATATTTCTGGTTCCCGAAGATGACCGGCCGCCTACTCGACGAGCGCCTGGGCAAGCTGCACTTCTGGTTGACGTTCATCGGATTCCACACGACGTTCCTGGTCCAGCACTGGTTGGGCGACCTCGGAATGCCTCGTCGGTATGCGGACTACCTGCCCACCGACGGGTTCCAGCCCTACAACGTCGTGTCCACGGTCGGCGCCTTCATCCTCGGCATATCGATGATTCCGTTCGTCTGGAACGTCTTCAAGAGCTGGCGATACGGCGAAGTGGTCACCGTCGACGACCCATGGGGTTACGGCAACTCGCTGGAGTGGGCCACCAGTTGCCCGCCGCCGCGGCACAACTTCACCGAGTTGCCGCGTATCCGCTCGGAGCGCCCCGCGTTCGAGCTGCACTACCCGCACATGATCGAACGGATCCGAGCCGAAGCCCACGTGGGCCGGTCGCACGGACCGTCGGACGGTGACGTCACCCGGGCGGACGACGTTCAAGTTCGTTCGTGATCGCTTCTCGCGGCGGCTATCTGGGGTGACTACGCCCCGCAAGGTGTCGGCGCTGATCACCGTCACCGGCCACGACAAGCCCGGTGTGACATCTGCGCTCTTCGAAGTCCTCTCGGGGTACCGGGTCGAATTGCTCAACGTCGAGCAGGTGGTGATCCGAGCCCGGCTGACGTTGGGTGTGTTGGTGACCGCGCCGGTGGAAGTCGTTGAGGGCAAGGCTTTTCGGGATGAGGTCGAGGCGGCGATCCACTCGGTCGGGTTGGACGTCAGCATCGAACGCAGCGACGATCTGCGAATCATCCGGGAGCCCTCGACGCACACGATCATGGTGCTGGGTCGTCCGATCACCGCCGAGGCGTTCGGCGCCGTGGCGCGCGAGGTCGCCGCGCTGGGCGTCAACATCGACCTGATCCGCGGCGTCTCCGACTATCCGGTCACCGGCCTCGAGTTGCGGGTGTCGGTACCGGCGGGTGGTGGGGGACAGCTGCAGGAAGTGCTGACGCGGGTCGCCGCCGACGTGGGCGTCGACGTCGCGCTGGAGGATTACAGCATCGCGCGAAGAGCCAAGCGGCTCATCGTGTTCGACGTCGACTCGACGCTGATTCAGCAGGAAGTCATCGAGATGCTCGCGGCACGCGCGGGTGCCGAAGAGGCTGTCGCCGCGATTACCGACGCGGCCATGCGGGGCGAACTGGACTTCGCCGAGTCGCTGCACCAGCGGGTCGAAACGCTGGCCGGTCTACCCGCGGAGGTACTCGACGAGGTGGCCGACGACGTGGAGCTGACCGCCGGGGCGCGCACCACCATCCGTACGTTGCGCCGGCTGGGTTATCACGTGGGGGTGGTCTCCGGTGGTTTCCGGCAGGTCATTCAACCGTTGGCAGACGAGCTGATGCTGGACTTCGTCGCCGCGAATGTGTTGGAGGTCGCCGACGGCAAGCTCACCGGGCGGGTCGTCGGTGAAATCGTCGACCGTGCCGGGAAAGCCAAGGCGCTGCGCGACTTTGCGAGTCAGGCCGGAGTTCCGATGGCACAGACGGTGGCGGTCGGCGACGGCGCCAACGACATCGACATGCTGTCCGCGGCGGGGCTGGGCATCGCGTTCAACGCCAAGCCCGTACTGCGCAAGGTCGCTGACGCGTCGCTGAGCTACCCCTATCTGGATACGGTGCTGTTCCTGCTCGGCGTGACGCGCGGTGAGATCGAGGCGGCGGACGCGCTCGACGGCGTGGTGAGCCGCATCGAGATCCCGCCCCAATAGCTGGCCGAGCAGACGCGGAATCGTGTGGTACGCGCCATCCGTGTGCGATTCTGCGGCTGCTCGCCGGGGTGGGCGACCTCGTGGCGTCGCGGTACGGCACGATGGTCGGGTGGCCGACGACACGCGTGAGACAGTCGACCCCGACCTGCTGCTCGACTTCACCGACGTGTCCTTGCGCCGCGATGGCCACACCCTGGTCGGGCCGGTGACCTGGTCGGTCGAGCTCGACGAACGCTGGGTGATCATCGGGGCCAACGGCGCCGGCAAGACATCGTTGCTACGCATCGCCGCCGCCGCCGAGCATCCCACGTCCGGGGTGGCCTACGTGCTGGGGGAACGGCTCGGCCGGGTCGACATGTCCGAGCTGCGCTCGCGGGTGGGTTTGAGTTCATCGGCAGTGGCACAACGTATTCCGGGCAACGAGGTGGTCCGCGACCTGGTCGTTTCGGCCGGCTATGCGGTGCTGGGTCGCTGGCGGGAACGCTACGAAGACGTCGACTACCACCGCGCCGTCGACATGTTGGAAAGCCTCGGCGCCGAGCATCTCGCTGACCGCCGCTACGAGACGTTGTCCGAGGGCGAGCGCAAGCGGATCCTGATCGCCCGCGCGCTGATGACCGACCCCGAGCTGCTGCTGCTCGACGAGCCCGCCGCCGGTCTCGACCTGGGCGGGCGCGAAGAGCTGGTGGCGCGGTTGGCCGACCTGGCCGCCGATCCCGACGCGCCCGCACTGGTCCTGGTCACCCATCACGTCGAAGAGATTCCGCCCGGCTTCAGCCACTGCATGCTGCTGTCGGAGGGCCGGATCGTCGCGGCGGGCCTGCTGTCCGATGTGCTGACCGCAGGGAACTTGTCCGCGGCGTTCGGCCAGTCGATCGATGTGGACGTGATCGACGGGCGTTACTTCGCCCGTCGCACCCGCACCCGCGCGGCACATCGGAGGCGCTCATGACTGACGACATGTTCGTACCGCTACCGGTGCGGCCGGCCGCGACCGTGATGCTGTTACGGCAAGACCCCGACGACATCTCGGTCTTCCTGATGCGACGGCATGCCGGAATGGAATTCGCCGCCGGGACAGTGGTGTTCCCCGGCGGCGGCGTCGACGACCGCGACCGCAACGCCGAGATCGCGTGGGCCGGGCCGCCGCCGCAGTGGTGGGCGCAGCGGTTCGGCACCGACACCGACTTGGCCGAGGCACTGGTGTGCGCCGCGGCCCGCGAGACCTTCGAGGAATGCGGTGTGCTGTTCGCCGGTCCGGCCGACGACCCGAGCGGCATCGTCAGCGACGCGTCGGTGTACCGCGAATCCCGCCGGGCGCTCGCTGATCGGACGCTGTCGTTCGCCGATTTCCTGAGCCGGGAAAACTTGGTGCTGCGGGCCGATCTGCTTCGGCCCTGGGCCAATTGGGTGACGCCGGAGGCTGAGCGCACCCGCCGCTACGACACCTATTTCTTCGTCGGTGTACTGCCCGAGGGACAGCGCGCCGACGGCGACAACACCGAGTCCGACCGTGCCGAGTGGGCTACGCCGCGGGCCGCTGTGGCCGAATTCGAAGCCGGCCGCTGCTTTCTGCTGCCGCCGACATGGACGCAGCTGGACTCGCTGATCGGGCGCTCGGTCGCCGACGTACTGGGGGTCGAGCGTCAGATCGTCGCCGTCCAGCCGAACGTCGAAATCGACGGCGACAACTGGATTTTCGAGTTCTTTGACTCTGACCGCTATCACCGTGCCCGCAAAGCGGGCGGACTCAAGTGGCGGCATTGAGCGAGTTCGTCAGCGTCCACCTGGACCCAGACCATCCAGGGGTCGGGACGCTGGTGCTTTCGCGGCCGCCGACCAACGCGCTGACCCGGCAGGTCTACCGGGAGATCGAGCAGGCCGCGGCCGAGGTGAGTCGGCACGACGACATCGCCGCCGTCATCCTCTTCGGCGGCCATGAGATCTTCTCCGCGGGCGACGACATGCCCCAGCTACGCACGTTGACGCCGACGGAAGCCGAGAGCTGGCTACTGGTGCACCGCGCGGCCGTCGACGCGGTCGCAGCGATCCCCAAGCCGACCGTCGCCGCGATCACCGGATACGCGCTGGGGGCTGGCCTGGGTCTGGCGCTGGCCGCCGACTGGCGGGTGAGTGGCGACAACGTCCGGTTCGGCGCGACGGAAATCCTGGCCGGGCTGGTTCCCGACGGCGACGGCACGGCCCGCCTGGCCCGCACGGTCGGGACCAGCAGGGCCAAGGAACTGGTGTACAGCGGCCGGTTCCTCGACGCCGAAGGGGCCAGGGAGCTGGGGCTGATCGACGAGATGGTGGCCCCCGATGGCGTGTACGACGCCGCGGCGGCGTGGGCGAGCCGTTTCGTGGACGCGCCTCGCGCTGCCCTCGCCGCCGCCAAGGCTGGCATCGACGATCTCTACCGGCTTGCTCCGGCGGAACGATGGGCCGCCGAACGCCGCCGCTACCTGGAGGTATTCGACGCCAATTCGCGACGATCGACGGCCCGACCGACTTAGAGTATGGGCTGGCTCACATCGGCGTCGGCGTCCTTGGAGGTCGCGATGATCTTCCGGAGATGCGGCATGGCCGCCGGTATCTGTGCAACTGCGGTCGCGGGTGTGTCGGTGTTTTCCGCGCCGGTCGCTCGCGCGGACGACTTCGGCCTCGGCGATGTGCTCAGCGACCTCGTCGTCACCGCCAGCACCGCCGAACTCACCGATCACGCCGTCGATCAGGCGCTTGCGGCGAGCGCTACGGGCGCCGAAACGCTCTCTGCGGCACCGCTTTTCCAGCAATACGTCTACGATCCGCTACACGTCGCCGTCGAGAGCTGGATCAACAGCTCGTTCGGTGAGCAGGTCGACCATCTGCTGAACACGGTGTCGGGGCAGTTCCTGATCGGCAACGGTGTCGACGGCACAATGGGCGACCCCAACGGCGGTGACGGCGGCGTGTGGCTCGGCGACGGCGGCAACGGCTGGGACAGCACTGAAGCCGGCTTCATGGGAGGCTCCGGCGGCGATGCCGAGGGTTTCTTCGGCAACGGCGGCGACGGGGGATTGGGTGGTGCAGGCGCTGCGGGCGGCGACGGCGGGGACGCTGGCTCGCTATTCGGCATCGGCGGTGACGGCGGGAACGCGGGCGCGGGCGCCACGGCTACCGGCCTGCCCGCGCTCGGCGGGGCCGGCGGCAATGCCGGGACGTACGGCGAGCACGGCATGGTCGGTGACTTCGGCACGCTGCCCGAAGGTCCGACAGCCGACCCGGAAGGTTCGCTGCTGCCGCTCGGGGGGTCCGGCGGCTGGCTGACCAACAGCGACGGTGAGGTCGTCTTGCTGCACGGGCTCAACGATGTGTACAAGGTTGCCACCGGCGACCCGGCGACCAGCGGGTTCGGCGACGACGACGCGGCGTTTCTGGCCGCAAACGGCTTCAACGCGGTCCGGGTGGGCGTGATCTGGTCCGACCTGGAGCCCAACCCCGGCGTCTTCGACAGCGGCTACCTGAACTCGATCGAGCAGACCGTCCAAACCCTGGGCAACCACGGCATCTACAGCATCATCGACTTCCACCAAGACGCCTACAGCACCGCGTTCGGCGGCGAAGGCGCGCCCGATTGGGCGGTGCAGACCGACGGGGTGGCCGACCCGTCGCTGCCCTTCCCGTACAACGAGTTCTTCAATCCCGCGGAGCAGCAGGCCTGGGAATCGTTCTGGTCGAATGCCAACGCTCCTAACGGAATTGGCTTGGAGAACAATTACAGCCAGATGCTCGAGTACGTCGGCAGTGCCTTCAACGGCAACTCCAACGTGGCCGGCTTCGAGCTGATGAACGAGCCGTCGCCGGGCGTGGCGTCGTTCCTGCCGACCCTGTTCGGCAACCCGTTTTTCGACAGCCAGCAGCTGACCCCGTTCTACGACCAGGGCGCCGCCGCGATCCGGGCGGTCGACCCCAGCACACCGATTTTCTTCGAACCCAACGTGCTGTCCAACGCGGGTATACCGACCGATCTGGGCACGGTGGACGCCTCCAACACCGTGCTGTCGTTCCACGACTACTGCGAATTCGACCTCGGCCCGCTCGGATGCATACCGAGCGTCAGCGGCATCGTGGGCAATGCCGAGAGTTTTCTCGAGGCGCAAGAGCATGGGATTCCGGCATTCATGACCGAGTTCGGCGCGACCAGCGACCAAGCGCAGATCCTGGCGCCGATGCAGGGCGCCGACCAACACCTCATCGGGTGGACGGAGTGGGCCTACTCCGGCCAAGGCGACATCAGCACCAGCGCGAATCCGCCGGGGTCGGAGTCCCTGGTCTACAACCCGATGGATCCGCCGGTCGGCGCCAACGTCAATACCGCCAACCTGGAGACTCTGGTTGAGCCGCACCCACAGGCGATCTCAGGCATCCCGACCTCCTACTCGTTCGACAACGGCACCTTGCAGTTCAGCTACTCCACCGACCAGGCCAATGGTTTGGGCACCTTCGCGGCCGGTTCGCAGACCACCATCTCGATACCGACCGTCGAGTTTCCGAACGGCTACCAGGTCAGCGTGACCGGCGGCGACGTGCTGTCCGCGCCCAACGCCGCGCAGCTGGTGATCGCCTCCAATGCCGGCGCCAGCGCGGTGACCGTCACCGTCCGCGCTGCCGGAACATGACGAGAACACCCGTGAGCCGCTCGGTTAGGCTGGTCGACCATGACCAGTACCGACCCGGCGCCGCAACCGCACGCCACCGCTGAGCAGGTCGAGGCCGCCCGCTACGACAGCAAACTGGCCCAGGTGCTCTATCACGACTGGGAAGCGGAGAACTACGACGAGAAATGGTCGATCTCCTATGACCAGCGGTGCATCGACTACGCCCGGAACTGCTTCAACAGCGTCGTCCCCGACGACGAGATCCACCGGCTACCCTACGACAACGCCCTCGAGCTGGGCTGCGGCAGTGGCTTCTTCCTGCTGAACCTGATCCAGTCCGGGGTGGCCCGACGCGGCTCGGTCACCGACCTGTCGCCGGGCATGGTCAAAGTCGCCACCCGCAACGGACAGGCGCTGGGGCTCGACATCGACGGCCGGGTCGCCGACGCCGAGCGCATCCCCTACGACGACGATTCCTTCGACCTGGTCGTCGGGCACGCTGTGCTGCACCACATTCCGGACGTGGAGCTCACATTGCGTGAGGTGCTCCGCGTGCTGCGGCCCGGCGGCCGGTTCGTGTTCGCCGGCGAACCGACCACCGTGGGCAACAGCTACGCGCGCACGCTGTCGACGTTGACGTGGCGGGTCGCGACCAATGTCACCAAGTTGCCCGGGCTGGACAGTTGGCGGCGTCCGCAAGCCGAGCTCGACGAGTCCTCGCGCGCTGCGGCGCTGGAGTCGATCGTTGATCTGCACACCTTCGACCCGTCCGACCTGGAGAAGATGGCCCGCGCCGCCGGCGCCGTCGACGTCGATACCGCCACCGTCGAGTTCACCGCGGCGATGCTCGGCTGGCCGCTTCGGACCTTCGAGTACGCGGTACCGCCGGACAAGCTGGGCTGGGGGTGGGCCCACTTCGCGTTCAACAGCTGGAAGCTGCTGAGCTGGGCCGACGGCAATGTGTGGCGGCACGTGGTGCCCAAGGGCTGGTTCTACAACGTCGAGATCACCGGGGTCAAGCCGTCCTGAATTTCGGTCTCGACGACGTCGCCTACCTGACGTCCGACGAGGGATCGGCCGCACTGGCTGTGGTCGGGGCCGTTCCGTTGACCGACCGCGTCGCCGAGATCGCCCGGTTGCGAAAGCAATTCGGCGACCGGACGCCGGTGTTGGTGGAGACGGTGTTGCTGCGTCGCCGTGCGGAGGCGAAGCTTGCCGGGCTGCCGGGTACCCGCGACTGGCTGTTCACCGATGAAGCGCTGCAGCAAGCCAGCGCGGCACCGGTCGCGCTGCATCGATCGAAGCGGTTGAGCGGCAGGGTGGTTCACGATGTGACCTGCTCTGTCGGTACCGAGCTGGCCGCGCTGCGCGGCTCGGCGGCTGGGCTGGTCGGCAGCGACATCGACCCGGTGCGGCTGGCGATGGCGCGGCACAACCTGGGCGACGCCGTCGGTTTGTGCCGCGCCGACGCGCTGCATCCGGTGACCCGTGACGCGGTGGCGGTGGCCGACCCGGCGCGACGCAGCGGCGGTCGAAGACGTTTCGATCCGCGCGATTACCAGCCTGCACTCGACGATCTGTTCAAGGCATACCGGGGCCGTGATGTGGTGGTGAAGTGTGCGCCTGGAATCGATTTCGACGCGGTGACCCGGCTCGGCTTCGACGGTGAGATCGAGGTGATCTCCTATCGCGGCTCGGTGCGAGAGGCGTGTCTGTGGTCGTCGGGCCTGGCCGAGCCGGGCGTGCGCCGGCGGGCCAGCATCCTGGATCCGGGCGAACAGATCACCGACGCCGATCCGGACGAGTGCGAGGTCCGCGACGCGGGTCGATGGATCGTCGACCCCGACGGCGCGGTCGTGCGAGCCGGTCTGGTGCGTCACTTCGCCGCGCGGCACGGGCTGTGGCAACTCGACCCGAACATCGCCTACCTGTCGGGAGATCGATTGCCCTCCGGTGTCCGCGGATTCGAGGTTATCGAGCGACTCCCGTTCGACGAGCGCCGCTTGCGTCAGGCCTTGGCGACGCTGGACTGCGGGGCGTTGGAGATCCTGATCCGCGGCGTTGACGTCGACCCCGACGCGTTGCGCCGGCGGATGGTGTTGCGCGGCAGTCAGGCACTGAGCACCGTTATCACCCGGATCGGCAGGGGCACAGCGGCCCGGGGCATTGCGTTTGTCTGCCGTCCGTCGCGCTGAGGACCCGAACGGGTCGGCAACCGCCCCCGACGCGTCACAGGCTCGGGCACGGGGGCGATCCGGGAAAAATAGGGAAATCTCCCCATGAACTGCACCGCGCTCGAGCCGCAGACTGATCTCAGCGCGCCGGGGGTTGGCACGGCTGCAGCTAAGCATCACCGGGACATGATGTGGTTGCTGCGGCTCCGCCGCCCCCGGCCGCGCGACTACCGACGGTTCGAGACCGCCGGTAGCCACCGATTTCCGGGCGGGTTCACGTTCAGAAAAAAACGCGAGCCCGCCGGGACCGGTGCTTCGTGGATTTGCCAGCAGCGTCAATAGCTACCTACGCGCGGCATCATTCCCCGACCCTTGCCTGCACGTGACGGTGTTTCAGGCGCGACACCAGCATCCGAGCTTGCTAACTCGTGAACATTTGTCAGGTAACCTGGTTTTAACAAAGTTCCTGCCCTACCCTTGATCCGTAGACGTTGTGACGACGAATTCCACGCTGCCGACCAGGCCGTCGGCGAAAGGAAGTTCATCGATGAACTCTCATCGCATCGCTCGACTGAGCTTGCTGGCTGCGGGCTTCGTGATCAGCGCGACAGTGTCACTGACCCCGGACGTCGCCGCATATAGCGTCGTCAACGCCGCTTCAGGCACTACGGACGCGTCGGTCTCCGGCGCCAGCGAGCTGGTTGTGCAACAGGGAAACGGCTGCGAACGAACCCGCAGGCCGGCGTGCAACCGCCCCGGCCGTCGGTCCACGCACCGTTGAGTACGCGTCGTTCAGACTCGTAACAACGATTTCTTCAAAACAGCGTCGTGTCAACCGGCGCTACGTGTGTGACCCTTAGCGAAGTTCCGAAGAGTCAGTCAAGCGGTTCGCGGGCGCGGACGGAATCCGGCGCGATCGCTTGTATTGCGCTGTCAGACCTTTGCCGCCACTCGAGGTGACGTGCGCCCAAACCATACCTGTCACCGCTGGATCCGATCGAAAGCCTACAAAACGCGTGTCTGCCGGAGCCCGCAATACTGGTGGCTCGAGATATCAGGTGAAAAAAACATACGGAATTTTTCCGGATTATTAGACTTTGTTCGAACAAAATTGACGCCTGCGCATAGGCTATGCCCACCCGATGCGGTGGGCGCCGATAGCAGGAGGCACGCCGTTTACATGGCGTGTTGGAGGAAAGGAACTCGATGACACGCACGCGCGCCTTCGCACGGCTGGGAATGCTTGTCGTGGACTCCAGCAACGTCTGGACGGAGCTCGCGGCCCTGTTCTAAGACCCGCCTGCCGGGTCGGCGGCCGCCGTAGGGGAGGACGGTGGCCGCTGACCTGGGCAGGCGCTCATCAGCGAGACGTTTGCGGTCCGTCGCGACGGGGGGCCAGGTACGCTGGCGAGACGGCATTTCAGCCGTTCTGAGTCTGCGAGGACGAGTCGACCGATGCGCAACCTGATGTCGGCCGCGCTGGTAGCGGCCGGAGCCCTGCTGGGCTGGTCCGGCGGTGCGGTCGCGGCCGCTGACTCGCTGTGCACCAACTTCGGCGGCTCGCTCCAAGACGATCAGACGTGCAATGTGCGCTCGTCGTCGCCCACCTACACACTGAACATGACGTTTCCGGTCGATTATCCAGACCAGGCGCTGTCCGATTTTCTTACCCAAAATCGCGACGGCTTTGTCAACGTCGCACAGACGTCTTCGCAGGCTTCCGGACCGCGCGAGGTGCCTTACCAAATGGAAGTCACCTCCGAGCAATACCACTCCGGTCAGGCGCCCGGCGGCACTCGAAGTGTCGTACTCAAGGTTTTCGAAGATCTCGGCGGCCCGCGCCCGTCGACCTTTTACAAGGGCTTCGATTACGACGTCGCCGGGCAAAAAGCGATCACTTTCGACACACTTTTCGCCCCGAATACCAAGCCGCTCGATTCGATTTATCCCATCGTGCAACGTGAGGTGGGAAAGCAGACCGGACTGGGTGCCGCAATATCGCCGGGGTCCGGTCTGGACGCCTCGCATTACCAAAACTTTGCGATCACCGACGACGAGCTTATTTTCTACTTCGCGCCCGGTGAACTTTTGCCGTCACTGGCCGGGGCGAGTCAGGTTCATGTCCCGCGCAACGCCATTCCGCCGCTGGCCGTCAAGGGTTAACTCGGCGCGAAGCTGTACACCTGACCGTCGCTGGTCGCGGTGACGACACGGCGATCACGGCCGATCGAGACGCCGACGGGATAACCGGTGGCCTCCGGCAGGCGGTAGCTGTTCAGGCTTCGTCCGCTGCCCGGGTCGAAGACCAACAGCGTCATCCCGCGCGCGCCTTCGCCCGGTCCACCGGTCACTACGGCGTAGCCGACTCCGCTGCCCGCCAGGCTCGACGTCGACAAAGGGCTGACATCGTTGCGTCGCCAGACCTCCTGCGCATGGTCTCCGGCGTCTTTGAACGCGACCAGGCGGGTGTCTGGTCCGCCGCCCGCCACGATCAGCCCGCCCGGTGTGACCGACGGGGGAGTCTGCGCCAGGAACTTGAGCGGGACCGACCATTTCGGCTTGCCGTCGGCGGCATGCAGAGCCCACAGCCGCTCGTCGCGCCCGTTGATGTAAATCGTGGAACCGTCACTGGACATCACCGGGCTGGCCTGGACGCCGTCGGCGACGGCGTTGCTGGTCCATTCCCGGGTGAGTAGCGGATTCTGCCCGGGGTGGTATTTCAGCCCGACCAGAATCGGCGTCGGGGCGCCCGGTTCCCAGAGTCCGACCACGATCAGCCCGCTCTCCTTGGCGAATGCGGGAGCGGCCGCGACCGGGCAGCCCTCTTTCGCCGGTCCGCAATCGTCCAGTCCGCGGGTGAAGTCACTCGGGTCGACGTTGTCGACCAGATCGACCGAGTTGCCGACCACCGTGCCGCGGTGGCCGTCGAAAACCTGCACCTGTCCCAGATGCGTGACCACCAACACGTGGCCGTTTCCCAGAATCCTTGGCGTGGAGGGCATTCCCATCACCGGCCGGCGCCAGCGAATCCACTGTGTGACAGGGAAAGACACGATAGCGCCGGGCTGACCGACGTAGAGGTTGTCGAATCCGTCGAACAGTGGGCTGGAATTACCGCCGCCCTGATAGAGCCGGGTGCACCAGCGCTGCCGGCCGTTGTCGTCGTTCTCCCACTCCATCAGGGAACAGCCGCCGGGGGTCTGCGCGTTCGCGGCGAGCCAGTTACGCGAGCTGAGCGCCACCGCTGAAGCGAGCGAACCCTTCACCGAGCGGGTCCAGCGCAGGTTCAGTCGCTCGGCGCCGGGCGTCGCGGTGTAGCTGCTGTTGGCGGCGTCGCTGTACTGGGCTGGCCAACCCTCGGCCGGCACGGTGTCGACCCAGGTGTCGGTGTTGCCGCAGCCCGCCACGGCCCCTGCCAGCACTAGGACCGAGACCACCGATGACCAATGCCGCAGTGCACGGCGGGCAATCGGCCAGGACACGGTGGCGGTTCCCAATCCTTCCGGGACGCGATGGCGCGGCGGCCATCAGCGGATATCGCGTACAGCCGAGGGTAACCTGTGCCGACCCAGGTGAGACCGATTGTCTGGTGTGCCTTTCCGGCCGCAGTTTCTGATGGTCCGGCTCCTCAGCCCGCCGTCCCGGCGCGCATCGTCGCCGCAGTAGGCTTTTCGGCCATGACGAGCATGTGGGGAGCCCCGATCCACCGTCGCTGGAGGGGCTCGAATTTGCGTGACCCACGTCAGGCCCGGTTCCTCACGCTGGCCTCATTGAAGTGGGTGTTACGCAACCGCGCCTACACACCGTGGTACCTGGTGCGCTACTTTCGGCTGCTGAAATTCAAGCTGGCCAACCCGCATATCATCACCCGCGGCATGGTGTTCATCGGCAAGGGCGTCGAGATCCATGCGACGCCGGAGTTGGCGCAGCTGGAAATCGGGCGTTGGGTGCACATCGGCGACAAGAACACCATTCGCGCGCACGAGGGCTCGCTGCGATTCGGCGACAAGGTGGTCCTCGGTCGCGACAACGTGATCAACTGCTATCTCGACATCGAGCTCGGCGATTCGGTGCTGATGGCCGACTGGTGCTACATCTGCGATTTCGACCACCGCATGGACGACATCACCTTGCCGATCAAAGACCAGGGCATCGTCAAAGCTCCGGTACGGATCGGACCCGACACCTGGGTGGGTGTCAAGGCGACGGTACTGCGCGGGACCTCCATCGGCCGGGGGTGCGTGCTGGGGTCACACGCCGTCGTCAGAGGTGAGGTGCCCGACTTCTCGATTGCGGTCGGTGCTCCGGCCAAGGTGGTCAAGAACCGACAGCTGGCGTGGGAGACCTCCGCGGCCCAGCGTGCCGAACTAGCTGCGGCGCTGGCTGACATCGAGCGCAAAAAGGCCGCTCGCTGATCGCTCCGTCAGCCCATGCTCTGGTAGCGGCGCAGCGCTTCGCTGCGTTCCGCGGTGTGGTCGACCATCGGTTCGGGATAGCCGGCCGGGCGCTCGCCTTTGGTCAGCGTGACGTCTTTGGCGTCGGCCAGCTCGGACACCCATCGGCGAACGTAATCGCCTGCGGGATCGAACTTCTCGGCCTGCCGGACCGGGTTGAACACCCGGAAGTACGGCGCGGCATCGGTGCCGCAGCCCGCTGACCACTGCCAGCCGTGCTGATTGCTGGCCATGTCGCCGTCGACCAGCTGATCGAGGAACCAGCGGGCACCCCACTGCCAGGGCAGATGCAGATCTTTGACCAAAAACGATGCGGCGATCATCCGTACCCGGTTGTGCATCCAACCGCTATCCCGGAGCTGACGCATGCCCGCGTCGACGATCGGAAACCCTGTTTCGCCGGCCTTCCACTTCTCAAAGCGCTGTTCGGCGTCCTTGCCTGAGTCGATTTCGATGGCGTCGAAGTCGCGGTTCCAGTTCCACCACACGCTCTCGGGCCAGTGATGCAGCACCGCCGCGTAGAAGTCGCGAAAGGCCAACTCCCGCAGATAAGCCCGGGCACCGGCGCGGCGCTCGTCTAAGTCGGCGACCATAGTGCGCGGGTGAATTGTGCCGAACTTCAGGTGGGCCGACATCCGGCTGCTGCCGTCGTGGTCCGGCCGGTTGCGTTCATCGCTGTAGTCCTCGAGACCTTTGTCGACAAATGTCTTCCACTGCCGTCGCGCGGCAGCCTCACCCGCGAGCAGATCGAGTTCGACGCCGGGGTCGGGTATCTCCGCCGGTTTGGCACGCTTGCCCAGTTGCTTGGGATCAACCCAATGCGTGGACTTCGCGTTCGAGCGGGCCGCCGAACGCCACCCCATGTCGCGCCACCGGCCGAAGAATGGCGTGAATACTTTGTAGGGATCGCCGTCGTCTTTGGTCACCCGTCCCGGCGACACCAGATACGGCGATCCCGTCCCCACCAACGGCACGTCGCCCAACGCCTCGCGCACCCGCTCGTCGCGTCGTCGGCCGTACGGCGAGAAGTCCTCCGAGACATGTACCGCCGGGGCCTCGATTTCCTTGACCAGGGCCGGAATTCGCTCTTCGGCCCGGCCCCGGGTGACCAGCAGCCGGCCGTCCAGATCGTCGCGCAGCTGGCGGAGCGAGTCGCACAAGAACTGCATCCGCCGATCGCCCGATGACGCCTCCAGGCGCGGGTCGAGCACGAAGCAGGCGAGCACGTCGGGGCTGTCAGCGGCGGCGCGCAACAGCGGCGGAAGATCGCGCAGTCGCAGGTCGCGGCGGAACCACAACAGGGCGGGCATCAGCAGATCACCAGACTCATCGGCGATTGAGTACCCAAATATGCCCGGACATCAAAGTGGCGAACGAGCACCACAGCGCATACGGCAACAATGCGAGTCCGGCCCGCCGATCCGCCGCGGCGGTCCGCCTGGTCAGATCGGCACTGCTGGCGGCCAGGACCGCCGCCCCGACCGCCGAGGCGCCCAGCTTCTGGTACTTGAAGAACAGCCAACTCCACCCGGCGTTGAGAGTCAGGTTCGCAGTCAGCGCGATGACATAGTTTCGGGCCTCCTGGTGCCGGCCCGCCGCGCGCAAGCGGTCGATGGCCGTCGCGGAGGTCACCGCGATATCGGCGTACAGCGTGGTCCATGCGATCGGAAACACCTCGTTGGGCGGCACATAGGGCGGCTTCTGGAGCCGGGCATACCAGCGGGTGATCCGCGGCTGACTGGCGACGCTTCCGATGCCGGCGGTGGCGCCGACGGCGAGCGTCGTGGCGGCCAGAGTCTTTGTGTTCACGTGAGATCCCTTCGACTCGACCAAGTCTTTCAGTCAATTAAGTATTAATCAACTGAAGTAATGGCGTGAGACGGATAAGCTGGTACACGCCATGGGCCCTGAAGAGACCGCGGGCGGCCGAGCCGCACTGGAGCAGCAGATCTCCGCCTACCTGCGCGTGATGACGGCTGGATCCGAGCAGATCGGCCGGGCTTTCGCTGCCGTACATGACGTGCGGCCCACTGACTTTCGGGCGCTGCTGCATGTCATGGTGGCTGAGACGGCGGGGGAGCCGGTGACGTCGGGCGAGCTGCGCCAGCGGATGGGACTCTCGGGCGCCGCCATCACGTATCTGGTCGACCGGATGATGGCCTCCGGCCACATCACTCGCCAATCTGACCCGACCGATCGGCGAAAAGTCATCCTGCGCTACTCCGATTCCGGGCTGGCGACTGCGCGGGCATTCTTCGCTCCGCTGGGCGCTCACTCTCATGACGCGATGGCGGAGCTACCTGACGCCGACCTGGAGGCGGCTAGCAGAGTGTTCACCGCGTTGGTCGAGGCGATGCGGCGATATCAAGACGACCTCGTGGCATTCAAGCCGCCCGGGCCGGCAGCCAATTGAGCGACGTGGACGAAGGTGCTGTGCCGGCCGATGCGACTGGGATGACGACGCGTAAGCGACGTCATATCGACGTGTGCCTGGACGACCGGGTCGGCTACTCCGGCGTCACCACCGGTCTGGAGCGCTATCGCCTGCCGTACAACGCGCTGACTCAGACCAGCCTGACTCATATCGACCTGTCCACCCACTTTCTCGGCGCGCCCCTGCGTGCCCCAGTGCTGGTCGGCGCGATGACCGGTGGTGCCGAACTGTCGAAGACGATCAACAAGAATCTGGCCGAAGCCGCACAACTGCTCGGTCTGGGCATGATGCTCGGCTCGCAGCGGATCATGCTGGACAGCGCGCTAGGGGAGCGGGCGGCCTCTAGCTTCACCGTTCGCGATGTCGCGCCGGATGTATTGCTGTTCGGCAATATTGGCCTCGCGCAGCTGACGGCGGCTGCCGTCGAAGATATTTCGAATGCGCTCGGCCGGGTCGGCGCCAATGCACTTGCGGTGCATACTAATCCGCTGCAGGAGGCTGTCCAAAGAAACGGCGACGGCGATTTCTCCGGGTCACTCGGCCGGCTGCGTGAGGTCGCGGCCGCGCTGGAATATCCGATCCTGCTCAAGGAGGTCGGCCATGGGATCGGCGCCGCGGCCGTCTCCGAATTGACTGGTCAGTCAGGCGAACTGCCGGTAGCCGCGATCGACGTGGCAGGGGCCGGCGGCACCTCGTGGTCACGAGTCGAGCAACTTGTGCGCTACGGCGAGGTCCGGTTCCCTGATCTGGCCGACTGGGGAATACCAACGGCGGAGGCGATCGTCGAGGTGCGCGCGGCACTGCCTGCCGTTCCACTGGTCGCCTCCGGCGGTATCCGCACCGGAATGGACGCGGCCAAAGCGCTGGCGCTGGGCGCCGACGTGGTGGCGGTGGCCCGTCCTTTACTGCCCGCAGCGATCGAATCGACAGCGGCCGTCGTGGATTGGCTGCAGCGATTCATCGACGAGTTGCGGATCTGCCTGCACGGTTCTGGCGCGGCGGATCTGTTGGCACTGGGCCAGATTGGCGTTACTCCGACCCAGTAGCTATGGCGCTCAGCCTCTTTCGAGCTAGACCAGATCGCGCGCGGAAGCGGCGCACACAGGCGGCGCCTGCTGATGTTGCACGATGAGATCGCCCTCGAACGACGACATCGCGGCGATCATCGCGCTGAAAACTCGATGCGCGGCCGCCAGATCCTCGTCCGGCAGATCCGCAAGCGCGCCGCGCAGATGGATTCCGAGCGGTGTGAAAAATCCGTACGCTAGTTCCATGCCGCTGGCCTCGTAGCGGAGCAGCGCCTTACGTCGGTCCGCGGGATCCGATTCGCGCCGGATATGTCCGGCGTGGATCATCCGGTCGACCAGATAGGTGATCGCTGCCGGTGAGACGTCCATCCGCTGCCGTAGCTGGGCCATCGTCAGCGGCGTTCCCGCGGTCTCGGCGACCATGACGTGCAGAAGTGCGTGGAAGTCATTGCCGCTCACGGCGTGCTGGCGCGCGAAATAGCGACCCACCCGGTCCGACTGCGCCGTCACCGCCCGCATGTCGGCCGACATCAGCTTTTCAAGCCGTGGCCTGCTGGGAAGTGAACTGTTCATACCCCGCTTGGTCACCCGATCGCATCCTTCTTCGCGATTCCCGATCCGCGGTATCGGATACCTGCCGGATCAGCGACAATACGCCAGCACATTACACAATGTCGCGCCGATTCGCTGAACCTTCGACTACCGGCTTGGGTTTCCTGGTCGCGGCGGCGTCGTGTCATTGTCGGCGAGATCAGTTGTCGCGTAACGGTCCGTTACTCCTGCGAGGGCCAGACTTGGCCTGCCGCAACGCTTTGCGCTAACTGTGCAATAGGCGTGTTGGAGTCTTGAGACATCAGCTTGAGCATCGCGAACGCTTGGTTATCGTCGATATTGAACCGTTCCATCATCCTGCCCTTGGCCCGGCCGATGACATCACGGGAGGCCAGCGCAGAGCGGAACTGCTCATCGCGCCGCATCAAGTTCCACACCAGCCCGGTGTGAGTGGCGAAAACCAAGCCCATATTGACTGCCTCGTCATCGAAAGCGTGGGGGACCTCGGAGGAGAAGCTGAGGGTGGCCGCGGTCCCGCCTTCTTTGAACATGCCTATCGCGAGGATCGACCGGATCGGCGTCTGCTTGACCGCTTGCTCGCTGTACAGCGGCCACCGATCGTCGTCGGCGAGATCGTCGACGCGGATGCTGTCCTGCAGCGCGCCTGCGCTCAGCCCGGGCCCCTGTTGACAGCGGCTCTGAATTTCGTCCAGCAGAACCGGATATCGATGAGTCGCGGCCGCCGGCTCGCTAGGGCGCCGCCGTTGGGCAACCATGACGCCCGCATATTGCGCTCCGGGCACCAGCTCCACCGCGCCGTCGATCACCTCGCGCAGCAGAGCGGGGATGTCGAACGCCGCGCGCTGGTGGAGGTCTCGAACCAATCGCGTCGCTCGCAGATACCCATCCGATCGCCAACTACGGCGAAGTTCATGCGACTGAGGCATGTTCACGCTGAGCGTGCTCACGATGAGCGGCGTTTCAATGCGTCCGGTTTGTGCACAGCATCGGCGCCGGTTTTGTCACTGATGACGCGATACTGCGGCTCGTCCTTGGACGCACGCACCGTGCGGCCGGCCGCCTCCCGGTCGTCGGTGATCTTCTCCGCCACCGTGCCTGTGACGTTCTGGCCGTGGCTATTCCATTCGACTTTGTCGCCCTTGCGAAAGTGTTGGTCTGCCATCGGGTGGCCTTTCCTGACGATGTCGCGGACCGAAGCCCGGTTGGATCTTGCTGGGTTCCCGACCCCGATACCTACTGCACGTTCGGCTAGATATGACTATAAACTTAACTATTCACCTTGTGAAGAAGATGCAAGTTGCGGTCCCGGATCACCGCAAGTGGAGTTCAGCGATTGCGGGTATACCCCTCGTTGCGGTAGACGGAGCCGCCTCGACTTAGAGCCAAGGAGTGAGCGATGCGGTGTGTCATCTTCGGTGCCACCGGTTACCTGGGTACGCGCCTCGTTCCCGAATTGCTGTCGGCCGGTCACGACGTCCGGGTGATGGCCCGGACCCCCGCCAAACTCGACGACGTGCCCTGGCGCGAGAGTGTGGAGGTGGTTGAGGGCGACGTCGCCGACGCCGACAAAGTGCGCCAAGCGCTGGACGGTCAGCAGGTTCTCTACTACTTGGTTCATGCGATGCTGGCGGCGGATTTCGTCAACGTCGACGCCCGCGGCGCATCGATCGTCGCAGACGCGGCCGGCGAGGCCGGACTGTCGCGCATTGTCTACATGGGCGGCATCATCCCCGACCAGCAAGAGTTGTCCGCCCATTTGGCGTCCCGCGCCGAAGTAGGCGAATTGCTCTCGAAGTCAGGCGTTCCCACGGCGGAGTTACGTGCGGCCGTCATCGTCGGCGCGGGTTCGGCCAGCTTCGAGATAATGCGTTACCTGACCGAGCGGCTTCCGTTGATGGTCACCCCCAGGTGGTTGCGCACCCGAGTTCAGCCCATCGCCGTGCGCGACGTGCTGTACTACCTCACCGAGGCGGCAGAGTTGCCCGCAGATGTCAGCCGGGCCTTCGATATCGGCGGCCCCGAGATCTTCACCTATACGGAGATGAGCGCGCGGTACGCGGCAATCGCGGGTTTGCCCAAACGTGTCTCGATCCCGGTTCCTGTCCTGAGTCCGCGGCTCTCTTCGCACTGGGTCAATCTGATCACCCCGCTACCGCGGTCGTTGGCTTCGTCGCTGATGGACTCGCTGGAGAACGACGTGGTGTGCAACGAGCACGACATCGCCGCGCACATACCGGACCCTGACGGTGGCCTGATGCACTTCGACGATGCTGTCGAGTTGGCGTTGGCGCGTATCAGTGAGCCCGAACTGCACACCCGCTGGGCGCATCTCGCCGCCGACGATTGCCCGTCGCAGCCCTTGAACACCGACCCGGATTGGGCCGGCGGAGCGCTGCACGAGCAGGTGCTGGAGCGCCGAGTCGACGCCGACAGCGAAACGATGTGGCAAGTCTTCGAGTCGATCGGCGCCACTGACGGTCTGTCGGCGGCGTTACCGGCATGGGCGTTGCGCGGCTGGTTCGGCCTGCCGGCCCGCACCACCAACCGCGGACGAGCGTCATCCCAGCCGCAGCACCTGCACTCCGGAGAAGAGCTGGACGGGTGGCTCGTGGAGGAAACGGATCGTCCGCACCTGTTACGGCTGCGCGGACATGCTTCTCGGCCGGGCCGGTTATGGCTCGAACTGTCGGTGCGTGATGACGGCAATGGCGGCTCGCATTATCGTCAGCGCGCTCTGTTTCAGCCCTATGGTTTTTCCGGTGAGGCGTGGTGGATCGCTTCGACGCCGTTCCGTAGCGCGATCTTCGCGGGTATCGCTCGGGACATCACGTCGAGGGCACGCGGCTTGGTCGCTGCGACCCGCGCATAACCCGCGTCGCGCAGCCGGTTTACCCGGTGCCGGAACGCAGTTGGTAGCGGCGCTCGGCGTAGGCGAGGTCGTCCTTCCACAGCCGGGCAGCCGCGACACGCATGAGCCCGGTGATCAGCGGGGCGGCAAGGCGTGCCCGCTGGAAGCCGGTCCGGTCGGAGTGGGCGACAGTCGCTTCGATCACTGCCGTTCGGGGTAGCTTATCCGGCCCCAATCCAATTGGTGTCGCGTGAGTTTCGACCACACTGCCCACCCCCTCGCCGTCCACGATGCGCATCACGATGGTGCGCGCCTCGGGGCTGATGAACTCGGCGACGGTGGGGACCCCGACCCGGCCGATGCGAAAGGTCACCGCCACCATGAAGCTGTCCACTTCATCGGTGGGAGTGGTCAGCACCTCGAGCTGGGTGAACGAATAGGGGTGAAACCACGCGCCGTGCCACGGATCGAGGCGGTTGGCGATGATGTCGGAGGGCTCACAGGTGCCGACCATCCTGGCGACGGCGTCCAGTGTGTCGCCGATCGGCCGGGCCGGGATCACCGGCCGATCGAGCGGCTGCTCGCCGCCGACGCTGTCGAGCCGGACCCATGCCAACACGCCGTCGTCGTAGCTGGGCAGTGTCCGCCAACCGAATTCGTCGGTGTCGCGGTCGAGGCACATCCCGTGCCAGCGGCAGATCAACGCGCCGTCGTGGACGGTGGCCGTCGCCAGATCGGCGCCCAGATGCGGGCAGCTGCGCGGGCCGACGCACAGCCGGGACTGCTGATCGCGCCAGGCGACCAGCTCGGTGCCGGCGACGCGGGTGCCGAACGGCCGTCCGTCGCGCACGTCGCGGCTGGCCGCGAACGTGTACCAGTTGCCCGTGGGTCGACGTTGCGACCGGTCGAGTGCGGCGTCGATGACGGTCGGGGAGGCGTCGCGATAGGTCGGGCGCTGGCCCGTCCACGCCCCCGGCGGGATCGGTTGCAGTGGCCAGTCTTTGGGCCAGCGGCGGCGCATGTTGTCGGCGAGGTTCATGATCGCGAACGCCCTTCTCGGCCCACGAGATACCGCAGCAGTGTCGAGCGTCCCTGGGTGGGAACAGTGGACAATTCGTGGCCGGCGAGTCCCCATCGCTGCAGTGCCTCGTTGGCGGCCGTCCAGCCGGTGGTGGCGGCACGCTCCATCAGCGCCACCGGTAAGTCGATGCGCACCCCGTCGCCGGCCAGCAGCAGCCCGGGTCGTGAAGTGACGACGGTGGGCCGGTTTGCGTAGGTACCCGGGGCGAACAGCGGGCAGTCGTGGCGACGCAGCGTCCGTTCGTGGACGACGCGCGCGCCGCGGGTCTCGGGGTACAGCTCGTGCAGACGATCGAGCATCGCATCGTCCGCCTGCGCGGATTCGACTGCGTACGAATGTAATTCGACGACAGATCCACCGCAGCGCCGGGACCAGTCGGCGGCTTCGCTTTCGTAGCGTTCCAGGACGCTGATGTTGTCGACCGGTTCGTGGCCGGCGGTGCCGAGAAACGCGGCACGGCTGCGCGCCACCGGGCGGTCGAGCCACAGTCGCTGCACCAGGAACGGTGGGGCCGTACGCATCCGTTTGATTCGTGCCCGCCACATGTCGTCGCAGAGCCCGGGTGACGCCTCGACGATCCGCTGCAGTCCACCGATGTCGGTGGCCAGCACGACGGCGTCGGCGTCCAACTGGCCGTCGGCATCGGTCTGGACGCGAAAAGCCTGGCCCTGGCCGCTGCTGATGCTCGCCACCGAAACGCCTCGATGGAAGCGAACTCCCAGGCCTTCCAGATACTGCTGCAACGGATTCCACAGTGCGGTGTCGTAGTTGGCGTTGGCGACGTCGAAGATGAGGCCCTCGTTGGAGCCGAGGAAGTAGATGTGGAACATGGTGGCCAGTTCCGCGGCCGACAACTCGGTGGGGCTGGCGAAGAAGCTGCGGGAGAAGACTTCGAAGGCCAAGTGCCGCGCTGCCACCGGGAAGTTGATGCTCTTGAGGAAGGTGTCGGCGTCGACGTGGTCGAGGCGGTCAAAGATGTCGGGCAGCGACACCGCGGCAAGCGGCGCTGCGGCTCGCGCGTCGATCTTGGCCAGGTCGGTCAGCCGAAAAGTCGGGCTGCGCAAGGCAAATACAAGCGCGTTCCACGGTGGGGTGCGGGGTAGGCCACGGAAGGTGTCCTGACGGCCGTCGCCGTCGATGAGCGGGTAATCGTCGACCGCGGTCAACATCGACAGCTTCGGATCGACGCGGCCCAGCAACGCCCGCAGGTTGTAGTACTGCCGGAAGAAGGCGTGGAAGCCCCGGTTCATTGCAAGGTCGGCACCATCGAAGCTTTCGGTCCATGCGCCGACCCGACCGCCGAGATATTTCTCGCGCTCGACGACGTCGACGGCGACGCCACGCTCGGCCAACCCCGTGGCCGCAGCGAGGCCCGCGATTCCGGCACCAACGACGACGGCTCGTGGTTGGGACGCCAGCGCCTCGGCGCTGTGCAGGCCCTGTGGCGCCGGGAACGTGCGGCGATGCCGGTCGGTCATGACGGCGCGTGCCCGAGGAAGGTGTGCGCGATGTTGGCTTCCCAGCCCGGCATGGTATCGCTGCGCACCGGTGTGAACCCGGCATCGCGCATCCGTTGCCGCAATTGTGTTGCGCCGTCGAAGGTCAACACGCTGCGCCATAAGTGCCGGTACAGCGTCGCGTCGCGGGTCCGCAACCAGCCGGACGGGATGATGATGCCCCAGGCCACCGCGTGCCAGATGGCGGTGGCGACAGGGGAATCGCGCACCGAGTAATCATGCACCGCCAGCGGCGCGCGGGGTGCCAGCAGGCCGCGCAATGCTCGCAACTGGGTGTCGGGGTCGGAGAGGTTGCGGATCAGATACGCGGCCAGGATCCCGTCGAACGGACCGACGATGCCGTTTTCGTCGAGGCCTTCTACCGGCGTGTGCACGAAACGCACGGAGGAGGGCCAGGATTTGGCCTCCGCTTCGTCGAGCATTCCGCGCGACGCGTCGACGGCCACGATCTCGGCATGGGGGGCGACGCTCAGCAACGCAGCCGTCGATGCGCCGGTGCCGCAGCCGGCATCGAGCAACCGCAGCCCGCGGCCCTGGTTCGGCAGCTGCAATCGTTGAGCCGAAAGTCGAAGGTGAGCATGGTATCCCGGGCTGGAGGCGACCAACCGGTCGTATGCGTGTGCGCCGACGTCGAAAGCGGCCGGCACTTCAGCGCGGGGCAGCCCGGCGTTACTGATGCTCACGTTGACGCTCCCATAGCAGCAGGACGGCGGTGACCAAGGCGAAGCCGAACAGGAAGTCCTCGACCGGGATGTCGAACGGAAACCGGATTCCGCTGGTTTGCCGGTCGTCGTACACCACGATCGGGGCGCTGCGCTTGGTCAGCCAGCCGTCGGTCAGAACCTGGAATCCGATCACGATCAGCATCGACAACCAATAGGCCCGACGACGAAACAGCCCGGTACGCAGAACCATCAATTCGAGCGCACCGACGCCCAGCGCCGACACCACGGCCGGAACGGAATAGCCCAGGCCCGTCATTGGCGCCGCTCCCCGGCATCACGGCGTTCTGCATTGTCGCCCGCGGTCATCGGCCGGTTGCGCAGTCGCAGGATGGCGCTGACCGCGTTGTAGGTCAGCAGGGCGCACAACGGAATCACGAGAAAGAACAGGACCTCCTCGATCGGCATGCGGGACGGGAGGTACACACCGGTGACGTAGGCCGGGTTGTAGGTCCAGATGTGCGTGGCGATCGCGACTTCGTCCCACAGCACGAACACGGCGGCGACGGGTAGCACCGCGCGCGCGGCCCGCCACGCTTGCCGGTATACGCCGGGGCGAAAGATCTCCAACGGCAGAGTGATCGCCAGGCACGCACCGAGCACGATCAGATATTGCCAGTGATCCATTACCCCACACCAGATCTGCCGACCCTTGACCCGGCCGGGTGCGCCAGCCGTGCCCGCCACGAGCGCAACAGGCCGGCACCGGCGACGCGCAGCCGCCGCCCGTTGCCAACCGTCGCGCGCTGGGTGAACACTGCGAAGTCGCTGTCTTCGATGCGGTCGAGAATCTCCGAGTACAACGTCAGCGCGGCCGTGACGCACGGCCGCGAGCGCGGCTCCAGCATCGCGACACCGGCTGCGGCGTAACGGTAAACCTCGCGGGCGACCTGGTGCTGATCGACGAGCGCGTTGTGCACCCGCTGGTCGGTGCGGCGGTTGTGGTGGCACCACATCAGCACGTCGCGGTCGACCTCGTGGGCGGCCAGCTCGTCGGCGGGCAGGTAAACCCGTTGACGCATCAGGTCTTCGTCAATGTCGCGCAGGAAGTTCGTCAACTGAAATGCCCTGCCCAGCGCCGCCGCGTGTGGCGCGGCCTCGTCTTCGGCGGTAACCGTACCGAGGATCGGAAGTACCTGTAGCCCAATGGATTCCGCCGAGCCTTTCATGTACAGGTTGAGCGCCTCGCGGTCGGGATAGTCGGTGATCGTCAGGTCCAT
Source organism: Mycobacterium sp. (assembly GCF_965277065.1). Lineage (GTDB taxonomy): Bacteria > Actinomycetota > Actinomycetes > Mycobacteriales > Mycobacteriaceae > Mycobacterium. The sequence goes on along the minus strand of NZ_CBDIBT010000019.1, from coordinate 185,825 downwards.
CCGCATGGATGTCAGAAAGTCGGCGAACAACTCGTCACTGATGTGGAAGCGCCGCGCGGTGTGCTCGACAGCTGCCAGCACGGGGTTGTCCGGATCTTCTCGGTGGGCGAAGAATTCGTCGGACAGTTGTTGCAAGCGCGCCGAGCGCATCTTGGCGTTGAGCGCCGGATCGAAATCGTCGAGAATGTCGTCGGCATAGCGGGCGAAGCCGTAGAGCGCATGGATCGGTGGACGCTGATCCGGCGCCAGTAGTCGGGTCGCCAGGAAAAACGTGCGGCCGTGCGCGGCGTTGAGTGTGCGGCAACGCCGGTATGCGCCGCGCAGATCCGGGTCGTCAATGCCGGCGGCGCTCAGCTCGGTGCGGATCATGACCGGCCGGCTTTCGCGATGACGGTACGTTTCGATCCCTCACCGACGCCGGTGATGCGGTCGGCGGCCAGTCGGCCGGAAATCATTGCCGTTGGCACGCCGACGCCAGGAACGGTCGACGATCCGGCCAACACGGCATTCTCGGTGCTCCGCACCAGATTGGCCGGCCGGAACGGTCCGGTCTGGGCGAACGTGTGAGCCAGCGCGAACGGGGTGCCGGCCACCATCCCTTGAGCGGCCCAGTCTTCGGGGTTGACGACGCGTAGTACCTCGGCGCCGTCGCGGAAGCCCGGAATCAGGCGTGCGCCAACGGTTTCGATGAGCTGCTCGGTGTAGCTGTCACCGATGTGCGACCAGTCGACGACGCCACGGTCGAGGTTCGGCGCCGGGGCGAGGACGTAGAACAGTTCATGGTCCTGCGGGGCCAGGCTCGGGTCGCTGGCCGTCGGGCGCGTGACCAGCAATGACGGATCCGACATCAGCCGGCCGTCCCGGATGATGTCGGTGAACGTCCGGTCCCACTCCTCGCCGAAGATGATGTTGTGGTGTGCCAGAGCGTTGTTCGTCGTCGACGATGACTGTCTGCGGCCGATATGCGCGACGACTGCCGACGGCGCGGGCCGCAGACGGCCGAGGCGTCGCGGCGTGCGGCCGAGCAACGCGTAGGTCGTAGGCAACTCAGTGGTCAACACCACGGAGTCGCAGGCGATCCGCGCCTCGGTATCGGTGAGCACGGCCGCCACCCGACTTCCGTTGCGCTCTAGGCCTGTGACCGTCGCGCCGTAGACGAAACGCACCCCGGCATCGGTGGCGGCGGCAGCCAGCGCGTCGGGCAACGCCCGCATCCCGCCGCGCGGGAAGTACACCCCAGAGATGGTGTCCATATAGGCGATCACCGCGTACACCGCCAGCGCCTGCTTCGGGGCGACCCCGGCGTACAACGACTGGAAGGTGAACACCCGCCGCAGCCGCGGATCGGAGACGTAGCGATTGACCATGGTGTCCCACTTGCGGAAGCCGCCGAGCGCCGTCAGCCGCGCCAGTTGCGGATTCACCAGTGAGAGTGGGGAATCGAAGTTCTCGGAGATGAAGCCGTCGAACTCCGCCCGGTACAACCGGGTCAGCCAGTCGCGCAGTTTCCGATAGCCTTCGGCCTGTTTGCCGCCGGCGAATTCGGCGACTGCGTCGGCCATCCGATCACCGTCGCTGTGCACGTCGAGGCTGCTGCCGTCGGAGAATTGCGCGCGATACGCGGGATCGACGGTCATCAAATCCAGCCGGTCCGAGAGGTTTTCGCCGACCGCGGCGAAGGCTTCGTCGATGATGTCGGGCATGGTGAGCACCGTCGGCCCGGTATCGAGCTGGTAGCCGTTGATGTCGGCGCGTCCCGCGCGCCCACCGGGCCAGCTCTCCCGCTCGACGACGGTCACTTCGCGACCGCGGCCGGCCAGATGCAGAGCAGCGGTGAGTCCTGCCAGGCCGGCGCCGACGACGACGACCTGGGTGCTCGGACCTTTCACGCTGCGCATTATTCGGTTCGCTCCGTGCATACGGCGGCCATGTTCGTCAGCGCGGCCCGCACCGAATCGCCGATCCGAAGCTGGTGGAGTTCGTCGAGCGCGAAGGTGACCCGGTCGCTGATCGTGTCCTCGATCCACTGCACGGCTCCGGTGGTGAAGATCAATGTCCGCCAGCGGTTGATGGCGTCGTCGTCGAGATCGCCTGTGTTCATCAGCTCGGTCAGCTGCCGGCGAGTCGGCGCGTCCGCCATCTGGTGTGCGGCGATGACCACGCTGGTGGCCTTGCGTTCGATCAGGTCTTGGCCGTCGGGCTTCCCGGTCTCCGCTTCGGCGCCGAACACCCCGAGCAGGTCATCGCGCAACTGGAACGCTTCACCGACCGCTTCGCCGTAGCGGCTCAGGCCTGAAATCGTGCGATCGCTGCAACCGCTCATGGCCGCGCCGATCTCCAACGGGCGTCGCACGGTGTAATTGCCTGACTTGCGCCGTGCCACCTCGAGGACGGTGTCCATCGACGGCAGATCGCGGACATCGTTTGCGAGATCGGCGAACTGGCCCACCGCGAGTTCGGTGCGCATCAGGTCGTAGCGCGGCCACGCCTGCTGCAGACTCCGGTGTTCCACGCCGCTCTCCCGTAGCATCTGTTCGGCCCAGATCAGGCAGAGATCTCCGAGCAGGGTCGCCGCCGACTCACCGAATCGATCCGCTGGACCGGAGAGCTTGCGATCGCGGTGCCACCGACTGAATCGGATGTGCGCGGCAGGTCGACCGCGCCGCGACGAGGCCGCGTCCATGACGTCGTCCTGGAGTAGCGCGAATGCGTGCAGCAGTTCCAATCCGGCCGACGCGGACAGCGCTTCGTCGCTTTCGGTGGATCCGGCGAGCCAGCCCAGGTACATGTAGGTCGAGCGCAGGCACTTGCCACCGGCTACGAAATCCAACAGGATGTCGCCGGCCACCTCCACGCCGGACTCAGCCAGTTCGGCCGTGCACCGCGCGGAGACAAAGCCGCTGAGATGCGTGAGGACTCTGCGGCGCAGTCCGGTTCGCCACGCCTCGAATTTCGAGGGATCCGACCAGCCTTGCTGATCTAGCTCAGCAGGCGTTACGGCCGGTGCTAACGAGAGTGCACGCACCTCGCCCACGTGGGCCCCTCTCGATGGATCGGGTCGCGACCTGCTTGTACGGCTTGGACTCACACGCTGTACCGCCCACGCGGCGCAGACAAACATGTTCGCCCTAGCGAAGCAAGGATCGCTTCACAAGATTAAAGATTAACTTACTGAACATCTGCTTCGCTCGCCAGCGAGAGCCCTCACCTATGGTGGAAATCATGACTGCAGCCCAACACGAAAGAGCCGCGCTGGTGGCCACGTTCCGTGCGGTGGGGCCGCATGCGCCGACCCTCTGCGAGGGCTGGAACACCACCGATCTCGCCGCTCACCTGGTGGTTCGCGAACGACGTCTGGACGCCACACTCGGGCTAGCGGTCCCGTTCCTGGCCGACTACACCGCCAAGGTGCAGGACAAGACCGCGACCTCGACCAGTTGGGACGCCCTGGTCGACCGGGTGGCCTCCGGGCCGCCGATCTACTCGCCGTTCAAGCTGCTGGACCCCGTCGCCAACCTCGGCGAGATGTTCATTCATCACGAGGACGTGCGCCGAGCTGTCGATGGCTGGGAGCCACGGGTGCTCGACGAGACAACCGCCACGCAGCTTCGCCGTCAGCTCGGGTTGATGAGCCGGATGATGTTGGGCAAATTGCCCGCTCAGCTCGACCTGGAGACGCCGGCTGGTGACCGCATCGCCCGGGTCGGTCGCGGAGACAAAGTCACCATCACCGGCGAGCCGCAGGAGCTGCTGCTGTTCGTCGCGGGCCGCGACGCGGTGCGCCTCCGCTTCGACGGCGACGCGCAGGCCGTTGCCGCGGTACAGGCGGCGCCCCGCGGTCTCTAGCGCAGGTTCTAGCGACGCCCCAGCAGATGCCTCAGGGTCTGCTCCAGGTCGGGCCGACGAAAGCGATGGTCAGCCTCGAGCAGTCGCGCAGGCAGCACCCGCTGATTGGCCAGCGCGAGTTCGCGCGCACCCTGGTCGCCGAGGAGCACCTTCGGTCCCAGCGGCGGTACCGGCAGCAGCGCGGGCCGGTGCAGCACGTGAGCCAACACGTGGGTGTAGTCGATGTTGCGGACCGGTTCGGCGGCCACCGCGTTAACCGGACCGGACAGGTCGTCATCCCACAGCGCGCGATGATAGACGTCGACGAGATCGTCGATTCCGATCCACGAGAACCACTGCTGACCACTGCCGAGCCGGCCACCCAGTCCGGCGGAGAACAGCGGTCGGAGCAGCCGCAGCGTCCCGCCGGCAGGAGACTGCACGATGCCGGTGCGCACCCGCACCACGCGGGTGCCGGCCTGCGCGGCCGGGGTGGTCGCGTCCTCCCAGTCGGTGACCACGTCGGCCAGGAACCCCTCGCCACGCTCGCTGTCTTCGGTCAGGGACTCCTCGCCCCGGTCGTATCCGTAGTAGCCGATCGCCGACGCGGTGACCAAAACCCGGGGTCCGTCGGCGGATTTCGCGATCAGCTCCGCGAGCCGGCGAGTGGGCCCGATCCGGCTGTCGCGGATCGCGGCGCGGTGGTCGTCGGTGAATCGGCCCGCGATCGAGGCACCCGCGAGGTGGATCACCGCGTCGACACCGGCCAGGATGTCAGGGCTGGGATCGTTCGGATTCCATTGCCGCTCATCGGGTTTAGTGCTCGAGTGCCGTACCAGGCGGACGACCCGGTGTCCGCCGGTGGACAGGAAGGCGGCCAACTGCGCGCCGACCAGCCCGGAAGCGCCACTGATGGCGACGGTGAGCGGGGTCAACCCGTGGGCGGCCGCTGCCCGGTGCGCGGCGATGTCGTCGGCCAACTGCTGGTGCCGGTATCGGAACATGGGCCGCAACGCCCTGGCCGGGACCGGTGTCGCGACCCGGTCGATCACTCGCGTCCGCCCGTCGCTGACCTCTTCGAAGTCGTGGGTGTGCCGCCAGCGCACCGCCAGCTTGGCCGGCAGCGACGCCAGGCCGTCGGCGCCGATGGCATCGACGAAGCGTCGCGGCGGGTCATAGCCGTCGGGTTGGTGATCGGCCACCCAGCGCAGACCGCCCGGTAGGCCGAGTACGGCGCGCCCGTTCTCCAACGAATCGGCTTCAGCGATCAAGCGCATCGGCGACCACGGCGGCGTGAGCCGGTTGAATGCGCCGGGCCGGGCATGCCAGTCGAACACCTCGTAGATGGGCGCATCGATCACGCTCGAATACTCAAGTCCCATGGGGCCGACGGTACTCGCGCGTCGCCCGAGCGCTGCTGCCTACCGATCCGGCAGCGCGTGCTCCAAGATGGGCAGCCGAGGCAGCGGCTGGCGCTCCGCGCGCTTGGAAGACAGGTAGACCTGCGCGGTCTCGTCGGCCACCGTGTGCCAGTCGAAATCCGCGGTGAGGCGCTGTCGTGCGGCCCGCGCCCGACGCTGCGCCGCTGCCGGATCATCGAGCACCGTGATGACGGCCTTGGCCAGCCGCGCCACATCGCGCGGCGGGCAGGACATCCCGGTTTCGCCGTTGATCACCGCTTCGCCGAGGCCGCCGATGTTCGAAGTCACCAGAGGGGTGCCGGCGGCGGCTGCCTCCAGGGCGGCCAGACCGAACGGCTCGTAATGACTGGGCAGCACGGCGGTGTCGGCACGATGCAATGCGGCCAGCAGGTCGTCGTGATCGAGCCGACCGACGAAGTGAGTTGCCTTGAGCACCCGGTGTTTACGGGCCTGCTCGACGAGCCAATCCTGCTGCGTGCCTTCGCCCGCGATGGTCAGGGTGGCGCCGGGGTGGGCCCGCCGGATCCGTGGCAACGCGGCGATCGCGTCGTGCACACCCTTCTCGTATTCCAGCCGGCCGACATACAGCAGTTCCGGCGGACCGGTGCGTGACGTACGACGTGCGAATGGCCAGCGCGCCGCCTCGATGCCGTTGCGGATCACGGTGGTCTCGGCCAGCCCGGGCCCGAACAGCTCGTTGATCTCCTCGCTCATCGACGCCGAACACGTGATCAGCGAATCAGATTCACGCACCAGCCACGACTCGACCGCGTGCACCTGACGGCTGATCGCCCCGGAGACCCAGCCGGAATGCCGCCCGGCCTCCGTCGCGTGGATCGTGGAAACCATTGGCACATCATAAAATTCGGCCAGCGCAATCGCCGGATGGGCAACCAGCCAGTCGTGCGCGTGAACCACATCGGGTCGCCACCGCTCGTCGTTGCGCAGTCGCTTGAGTGAGAGCCCGGCGCGGACCATCGCGTGGCCCATCGCCAGCGTCCAGGCCATCATGTCGGTGCCGAAGCTGAACTCGTGCGGGTCCTGCGCAGCGGCGACAAGCCGGACATTCTCGTTGATTTCGTCTGACGATGGGTGCGTGCTCGGGTCGGTATTGGTCGGGCGCCGCGACAACACGACGACCTCGTGACCGGCGGCGGCGAGCGCGGTCGACAGGTGATGCACATGGCGGCCCAGTCCACCGATCACCACCGGTGGGTACTCCCACGACACCATCAGGATTTTCATCGCGGCAGCCTCCGGGCATCGAGGGCGCCGAACAAGCCGTCGGCCCGGTTCCAGCCGTCGGCGAGGCGCTGTGCCACTTCGCGCCGCCCCGACGCCAAGGCGCCGGCGATCTCGCGGGTGGCGTGAGCGTGGAGGTGAGCTCGATAGCGGGCGTAGTCGGCGGCAGAGTCTTTGCTCACCATGAACGGCCAGTCGCTGGACACCGTAAGCAGGGTCTCGCGCAGGATCTGATCGGCGACGTGGTCGCGGGGGATCGGCCCGTCCAGCGACGCGTTCTGGGTCAGAGCCTTGTCGACGCAGGCCAGCGCGGTGTCGACGACCTCGGCGTTGAGCTGCACGAGATCGGTGACTTTGTCACCCGACCAGACCTGCCAGTCTTTGCCGGAACCCCAAGAGCTGGGCGGCAAATCGACGGCGCTACCCACCAGGCCCGCACCGGTGGCGTCGCTCAGCGTGCCGACGCGCACCCCGGCCTCCGGCAGCGCTCGCAACACCCGCTCGAGCCAGGCCGGCCCCTCGTACCACCAGTGGCCGAACAACTCGGTGTCGAAAGCGGCGACCACGTGCGCGGGTCGACCGATGCGCTCGGACTCCGACAGCAGTCGGCGCCGTACCACATCGACGAAATCCGCGACGTGGCTGTCGATTGCGTGATCGGCGCGCCCGGGGTCGTAGGGCGCTTTTTTCTCCGAGGGGACGTTGCGGCCGGTGACCCTGGCCGGCTTGAGGCCGGTCCGATGGTCGTAGGTGTGGAAGTCGCGGTAAGCCGCGTGACCCGGATAGCCGGATTTGGGCGACCACACCCGGTAACTCACGTGCAGGTCGCGCCCGAAGGCGACGACGTGCGCGTCACCGACCGGCCGGCCCAGCGCGGTGTCGCCGTGCAACGACGGGCCGTCGACCATGAAATGGCCGACCCCGGCGGCGGCGTAGTCGTGTTCCATGCCCGGGGCGTAGGCGCATTCGGGCGCCCAGATTCCAGTTGGCGTGTGCGCCAACCGTTGCCGGGCATCGGCCAACCCTTCCCGCAGCGCGAACTCGCGGAGTCGCGGATTCAGCAGCGGCTGGAACGGGTGGGCCAGCGGACCACCCAGTAGTTCGACGGTGCCCGCGTCGATCAGCCGTCGCAGCAACGGACTGGCGCCATGACGCCAGTAGGTGGTGAAATCCTCGAGCGCTTCCGCGGTTTCGGCCATCTCGCGAATACCCAAGGCCTGCAGTGCTTCCGGCGCCGACGCGGGGCATCCATCGGTGGACTCTCCGGGGCGCACGCTGGCGGCCTCCACGGCGCGCAGGTGCCAGTTGGCCAGCCAATGATGCAACCTGTCAAGGCAATACGGATCATCGAGCTGTGCCATCACGACCGGGGTGACGCCCAGGGTGATCAGTCGGTGCCGACCCTCGTCGGCCAGTCGGCGCAGGACCCGCAGCAGGGGCAGATACGACGCCGCCCACGACTGGTAGAGCCACTCCTCGCCGACCGGCCAGCGGCCGTGATGCGCCAGCCACGGCAAATGGGTGTGCAGCACCAGGGTGAACAGCCCGGGCACCGGCTCGCTAGGTTTCGTCGCAGTCATCGGCGCCGCTCCTCGATCTCGGCGGCGCGCACCGCGATCGCGACCAGGTCCAGGCTGTCGTCGATGTGTCGCGTTTCGACGGTGCCGGCTTCGACGATGTCGAAGTCCGCAGCGGCCACGGCCGCGACGTCGGCCAGCAGGTCGGCCGGCCAGGGAGCATCGGCAACGGCGCGCACGATCTGGGCGTCGACGATCGAGCCGCCGTGGCGGGCGTCCAGATCGAGGAGCCGCGGCCCGTGAAAAACGCCATACACACCGTCGATCGCGAAGCCGGCCTCACTCAGCAGCTCCGTCAGCTCCTGGGCATTGAGCTCGCGGGTGTGAAACGGATTGATCGGAGTGTCGCGGCCTGGCGAGAACGTGATCCGGTTCGGCGTGGACATCATCAGCACGCCGGACGGACGCAGGACCCGTGCGCACTCGCGGACGAACTGTGGCTGATCCCACAGATGTTCGATGACCTGGAAGTTGACCACGACATCACACGACTGGTCAGGCTGCGGCAGCTCGGCAAGATTGCCCTGGATCACCCGCACCCGCGGATAGTGCTCCCGAACGTGCGCGACGGTCGCCTCGTCGTAGTCCACGGCGGTCACCTGGCGTGCGACATCGGCGATCAGATCGGCGCCATAGCCTTCGCCGCAGCCCGCCTCGAGCACATCGCGGCCCACGCAGCGCTGCGCCAGCTGCTGGTAGACCACCTCATGGCGGCGAAACCAGTAGTTCTCCACGTCAAGGCCCGGGATGGTCCGTTCACCGGTCAACGGCAGGGCGGCGTCCGCGGTCGCGTGCGGGGCATCGGGGATGAATGCGCTCATTGAATAGGCAGGCTAACCCGTAGTGAAGGGTTCGCGAATGCTTAGCGGCGGGTATTCGGTGCCTGGGGCAGGCCGCCGCCCGCTCCTGAAGGCACCGGGGGGACAGAACCTGCAGGACGACCCGCTATGGTGAAGGAGCGAACCGCACAAAGTTACCGGTCAGTAACATGCGGGTGCGGGTCGCACAAGACGTGACCTTTAGTCCTGCCGCTCGAGGCTGCGGGACTCACTCGAGGAGGACGAGCCACTCTCATGACGAACATCGTGGTCCTGATCAAGCAGGTCCCGGACACCTGGTCAGAGCGCAAACTCAAGGACGGCGACTGGACGCTGGACCGTGAGGCCGCCGACGCCGTGCTGGACGAGATCAACGAGCGCGCTGTCGAAGAAGCGCTGCTGATCCGGGAGAAGGAAGCCGCCGACGGCACCGAGGGCTCGGTCACCGTGCTGACCGCCGGTCCGGAGCGGGCCACCGAGGCGATCCGCAAGGCGCTGTCCATGGGCGCCGACAAAGCCGTTCACCTGCTCGACGACGGGCTGCACGGCTCGGACGTCGTCCAGACCGGCTGGGCGCTGGCGCGCGCGCTGGGGACCATCGAGGGCACCGAGCTAGTCATCGCCGGCAATGAGGCCACCGACGGGACCGGCGGCGCGGTCCCGGCCGTCATCGCCGAGTATCTGGGTCTGCCGCAGCTGACCCACTTGCGCAAGCTGTCGCTGGACGGCGAGAAGATCACCGGCGAGCGCGAGACCGACGACGGTGTATTCACTGTCGAGGCCAAACTGCCCGCCGTCGTGAGCGTCAACGAGAAGATCAACGAGCCGCGATTCCCCTCCTTCAAAGGCATCATGGCCGCCAAGAAGAAGGAAGTCACCAAGCTCACACTGGCCGAGATCGGTGTCGAAGCCGACGAGGTCGGTCTGGGCAACGCGGGCACCAAGGTGCTGACGTCGACCCCCAAGCCGCCCAAGACCGCCGGGGAAAAGATCACCGACGAGGGCGAAGGCGGAAGCGACATCGCCAAGTACCTGGTCGGCCAGAAGATCATCTGAGACGTCAACCTTCAACCGAAAGACACGGGACAACTCATGGCTGAAGTACTTGTGCTCGTCGAGCACGCTGAAGGTGCCCCCAAGAAGGTCACCTCCGAATTGATCACTGCGGCACGTGTTCTGGGCGAACCGGCCGCCGTCGTAGTGGGCAAGCCTGGCACCGCCGAGCCGCTGATCGAAGGCCTGAAGTCGGCCGGCGCCGCCAAGATCTACGTCGCCGAATCCGACGCGGCGGAGAGCTTCCTGATCACCCCGGCCGTCGACGTGCTCGCCTCGCTCGCCGAATCCGCCAGTCCGGCAGCCGTTTTGCTGGCCGCCAATGCCGACGGCAAAGAGATCGCGGGCCGGCTTGCGGCGCGGATCGGTTCAGGTCTGCTGGTCGACGTGGTCGAGGTACAACCCGACAACAAAGCGGTGTGGTCCATCTTCGGTGGCGCGTTCACCGTCGAGGGCCAGGCCAACGGCGACACCCCGGTGATCACCGTCCGGCCAGGCGCGATCGAGGCTGAGCCCTCCGATGGCGCGGGCGAGAAGGTCGACGTCGAGGTGCCCGCGCCGGCCGAGAACGCCACCAAGATCACCAAGCGCGAGCCCGCGGTCGCGGGCGACCGTCCGGAACTCACCGAGGCCACCATCGTGGTGTCCGGTGGTCGTGGTGTCGGCAGCGCCGACAAGTTCACCGTGGTCGAGGAGCTGGCTGACTCCTTGGGTGCCGCGGTCGGTGCCTCGCGCGCGGCGGTGGACTCCGGTTACTACCCGGGTCAGTTCCAGGTGGGCCAGACCGGTAAGACGGTCTCCCCGCAGCTCTACATCGCGCTGGGCATCTCCGGGGCGATCCAGCACCGCGCCGGCATGCAGACCTCGAAGACGATCGTCGCGGTCAACAAGGACGAAGAGGCGCCGATCTTCGAGATCGCCGATTACGGAATTGTCGGTGACCTGTTCAAGGTCGCGCCGCAGCTCACCGATGCGGTCAAGACCCGCAAGGGCTGATCACTCGCGAAAGCCCCGCACGCCTGCCTGCGCGTTCCGGCCTAGCCTGGTGACGTGAGCGATCCGCAGCGCGAGTTGGCCACGGTGTCCGACGGCGACGGTCCGACAGCCGATCTCGCGGCGACCGCGCTCGGCAGCGCATCGGCCGTCACCCGTTTGCGCGCGGCGATCCTGGCGCTGGCGGCCCATCGCGGGCCGGACTCCAGCATCTGCCCATCGGATGCGGCGCGTGCCGTCGGCGGAGAGCATTGGCGAGACCTGATGAACGACAGTCGCAGCACCGCTCTGGCATTGGCGCGCAACGGGGATGTGGACATCACTCAGCGCGGTGAAGCCGTCGATCCTCGCCACCCGCCGCGCGGGCCCATCCGGATACGGATATCGCCACCCCGATAGCAGTTCGCCGAACTGCAAGTCGGATCTAGTTGTGTTTCGCCTCGTAGCGCAGCAGGACCGTGCCGCCCGGGAAGCTGCGGTTCTCCAACAGTCGCAGCGAGATCCATGACGGCAGTGTCGGGAAGAACGGTGTGCCGCCGCCCACGGCGGTGGGCGCGACCACAATCCGGTACTCATCCACCAGTCCGGCCTGCACGATCGGTGCGGCCAGCGTCGCGCCGGCCACCTCCAGCCTGCCGTCGGTTTCGGCCTTCAGCCTCGTCACCACTTCGACCGGGTCACCGCGTTCCAGGCGGGAGTTCCAGTTGACGGACTCCAGGGTGCGCGAGAACACGACCTTGGGCATGTCGCGCCAGACCTGCGCGAAGTCGACGATCTGAGGGGTGGCGTCCGTGACTTTGTCGGCGGTCGGCCAGTACGCGGACATCAGTTCGTAAAGCCGCCGCCCGTAGAACGAGAGGGCGGTTTCCCGCTCGAAGTCATTCCAGTACTGGTGCAGTTCTTCGCTCGGATCGGACCAATCGATGTTGCCTTGCGCGTCGGCGATGTATCCGTCCACCGACACGTTGAGGCCATAAATGAGTTTGCCCATGCAGATCAGACTGCATCACAGAGCAAAACTCAGCGCGACGCCACGCGAGATGTCGTCCGGCTCGGGACTTTGCTCCTCAAACGCACTGTCGCGAAGTTAGATTCGACGATCGTCGCGACGGGCTTTCTCCCCCCGGTCACCCACAGGTTTTGATCGTTGCTCGGCGAGGTTTGAGATCGCACGCAGCGGTGTATAAAGACTTGCTACTTCGGTCTAGGAAAGGCTTAACGATGAAGGCAATGGTGCCTGGGGCGCTCGTGATCGCCGCGCTCATGTTCAGTGGATGTTCTGCTTCGCAGATCATCAACACCGGTGGTGACACCAAGTGCAAGGACTTCACCACGCAGGACGAGAAGAAGCAGAACGACGAGGTCAGCAAGATGCTCAAGGACAAGAGCGGCACTGACCCGGCGAGTTTGCAGATCACCGCCACCCGGTTGTCGGCGGCCACGTACTGCCAGACGCTGGGCAAGCCCGACAGCAAGATCTCCGAGGCGCCACACTAAATTACAAATCGGTTACGCCGATGGCTCACTCGTCGTCGGCCTGCAACACCACCATCGCCCGCGCGGCGACCTGGACAGCATTGCCGGCCGGAGTCGGTTGCGGGTCTTCCACATTCGCCGTTTCCGCGGCCGAGTCGACAACGGGCGTCCACGCCCGGCCGAACTCTGCCGGTGGCAGGGTGAATTCGATCGGCTCGTGGTGGGCGTTGAAGCACAGGAGGAACGAGTCGTCGGTCACCCGTTGCCCGCGGGCGTCGAGATCGGGGATGCCCAATCCGTTCAAGTAAACGGCTACTGACTTACCGAAGCCCGAATCCCAGTCTTCGTCGGTCATTTCAGAGCCGTCCGGCCGGAACCAGGAGATATCGAGCTGCCCCTCGGCGCCTCGCCGTCGGACCGGCAGCCCGGTGAAGAACCGGCGGCGCCGGAACACCGGATGTGCCGCCCGCAGGGCGGACACCGACCGGGTGAACTCCACCAGGTCGATGTCAGCTTTGTCCCAGTGCACCCAGGTGATCTCGTTGTCCTGGCAGAAGCCGTTGTTGTTGCCGCCCTGCGTGCGCCCGAGTTCGTCGCCATGGCAAATCATCGGAACACCTTGCGACAGTATCGTTGTGGCGAGGAAATTACGTTGCTGGCGCGCCCGCAGCGCGTTGATCTCGGGATCGTCGGTGGGTCCTTCGACCCCGCAGTTCCATGACTGGTTGTTGCTCTCGCCGTCGTTGTTGTCTTCGCCGTTGGCGTCGTTGTGTTTTTCGTTGTAGGACACCAGGTCTAGCAGTGTGAAGCCGTCGTGCGCGGTGACGAAGTTGATCGACGCAACCGGACGCCGAGCGGTGGACTCGTAGAGATCGGCCGAGCCGGTCAGCCGCGAGGCGAACTCGCCCAGGGTTGCCGACTCGCCGCGCCAGTAGTCGCGAACGGTGTCGCGGTATTTGCCGTTCCATTCGGTCCATTGCGGAGGGAAGTTGCCGACCTGATAACCACCCGGGCCGACATCCCACGGCTCGGCAATCAGCTTGACCTGACTGACGATCGGATCCTGTTGCACCAGTTCGAAAAACGCACTCAAACGATCGACGTCGTAGAACTCGCGGGCCAGGGTGGAGGCCAGATCGAAGCGGAATCCGTCAACGTGCATCTCGGTCACCCAGTACCGCAACGAATCCATGATGAGTTGCAGCGTGTGCGGATGCCCGACGTTGAGGCTGTTGCCGGTTCCGGTGTAGTCCATATAGTACTGCTGATCGTCGTCGACCAACCGGTAGTAGGCCGCGTTGTCGATCCCACGCATCGACAAGGTCGGCCCCATGTGATTGCCCTCGGCGGTGTGGTTGTACACGACGTCGAGGATGACTTCGATGTCCTCCTCGTGCAGGGCGCGGACCATGGTCTTGAACTCCTGCACCTGGCCGCCGGGTGTGGTGCTGGAGGTGTACTTGAAATCGGGCGCCAGGAAGCCGATTGTGTTGTAGCCCCAGTAGTTTGACAGTCCCTTGTCCACCAGCGTGGAGTCATTGGCGAAGTGGTGCACCGGCATCAGCTCGATCGCGGTGACGCCCAGACTCTTCAGATGCTCGATGATCACCGGGTGGGCGATGCCGGCGTAGGTGCCGCGCATCCGCTCGGGAATGTCGGGGTGCAACTCCGTGAGGCCCTTGACGTGTGTCTCGTAGATGACGGTGTCGGCGTATTCGTGGCCCGGCGGGCGGTCATTGCCCCAGTCGTAATACGGGTTGATCACGACCGACTTCGGCATGTTCGGCGCGGAGTCGTCGTCGTTGCGGCTGTCGGGGTCGCCGAAGTTGTAGCTGAACAGCGACTGGTGCCATTCGAAATTCCCGTCGATCGCCTTGGCGTAGGGGTCGAGCAACAGCTTGTTGGGGTTGCACCGTTGCCCGGCGGCCGGGTCATAGGGCCCGTGCACTCGGTAGCCGTAGCGCTGACCGGGTTCGACGGTGGGCAGGAAGCCATGCCAGACGAAGCCGTCGACCTCGTTGAGCGGCATCCTGGTTTCGTTGCCGTCGGCGTCGAAGAGGCAGAGCTCCACCTTCTCGGCGACCTCGCTGAACACCGCGAAGTTGGTGCCCGACCCGTCGTAGGTCGCGCCGAGCGGGTAGGCCTTGCCCGGCCACTGCTCGATGCGCACCGACCGAGTCGACTCCGCGGTTTCTGTCACAGCGCCTTCTTTCGTCAAAGGGCCGCGGAGCCGCGACCCGACGGTGCAGGTTACCCACCAGGCGGCTAGTCACACATCATGTGAACCGGGGCACAATGCAGTAATGAATCGTTGGCCGACCCCCGATAAGCCCGGACCCGGACAGGAATCGGTGTGGGACTATCCGCGCCCGCCGAGGCTGGAGGAGTTCGCCGGCTCGATCACCGTCGACTTGGCCGGCCGAACGATTGCCTCGACCACGCGCGCCTGGCGGGTGCTGGAGACCAGTCATCCGCCGACCTACTACCTGCCCGGCACCGCTTTCGCCGACGGGGTGCTGCGCCCCGCTGACGGCGCTTCGTGGTGTGAATGGAAAGGACAGGCAACGTATTACGACCTGGTGACCGAGGTGCGGGTGGCGCCGCAGGCGGCTTGGACCTACCTTCAGCCCGCTGGTGGTTTCGCGCCGCTGGCGGGTGCGATCGCCGTGATGGCCGCGGCCGTGGATCAGTGCACGGTCAACGGTGAGGTGGTGGCCCCGCAGCCGGGCGGCTTCTACGGCGGTTGGATCACCAGCTGGATTGTCGGCCCTTTCAAGGGAATTCCGGGATCGATGGGTTGGTGACGCCGGATCACAGTGCAGCAGTCGAGATCGCCTCGATACGACGTAACGCGATCGCGCACACCGACAGATAGGCGGTCGCCCACAACGGAGCGGACATACTCGCTCGCGCGCCGCCGTCGGCCGGCTCGACCCGGTGATGGGTTGCCGGGATGCCGGCCACTTTCCACGCCCAGTGCCGGCCCGCTTCGAACTCGGTGATGGTGAACGGGGCGGCGAAACCCAATGGCGTGCGCACGCTACCGGTTGCGCCCAATTCCAAGCGGGTGTGCGGGGGATCGAGCCACGCCCCGCTGACCGTCGGGCCCCACTTCGGCCACGCGTCGAGATCGACGAGCACGTCCCACACCACCGACGGTGGTGCAGCGATGAATCGGTGGACGGCAAGCATTACGGGGCGTTCCCTCCCAGACTTCGTTGTTGTTCGACGACGTCGCCGAGATCCTTGAGTCGTCGCATACCGGCCAGCGGCTGATTCATCCGGTGGTTGTTCTCGAGGTGTTTGGCGTTGCGGTCCAGAAACCACCAGTAGCCGCCGGTGAACGGGCAGGCCCGATCGCCCACCCGCTCACCGGGACGGTAGCGGCAATCGCCGCAGTAGTCGCTCATCCGATTGATGTAGGCGCCGCCGGAGGTGTACGGCTTGGTCGCCATCAGCCCGCCGTCGGCGTGCTGCGACATGCCGATCACGTTGGCGACCATCACCCATTCGTAGCCGTCGACAAAGCAGCGGTGGAACCAGTCGGTGACCGCGGAGGGATTCCACCCGCGCTGCAGGGCGTAATTCGACAGCACCATCAGCCTCGGAATGTGGTGTACCCACCCGTGTTCGCGGACCTGGGCGAGTACGTCCTTCAGGCAGTTCGCGTCGACGGCGTCGGCGTCCAGCTCGGCGAACCATTTCGGTATGCGGGCGTGAGCGTCTAGCGCGTTACGGCGGCGGTAGCCCTTGCCGAAATGCCAATAGACATGCCAGATGTAGTCGCGCCAACCGATCAGCTGCCGAATGTAGCCCTCGACGCTGCCGATCGGTGCTGTGCCCGATCGGTAGGCGTCTTCGGCGGCGTAGGCGCAGTCCAATGGGTCGAGCAGACCCAGGTTCATCGGCGCCGACAGCAGGCTGTGCGCCATGAAGCGGTCGCCACTGAGCATGGCGTCTTCGTGAGGGCCGAAGTGCGGCAGGCGATCTCGCACAAAAACCGTGAGCGCGGCTTGCGCTTCGACCGCGGTGACGGCAAATTCGCGCGGGCCGTCACGGCCGACGAATGCGACCTCGCCGTCGCGCTCCCAACGGTCCAGATCAGCGCGGACCTGTTCGTCGATCTCGTCTTCGTCGGGTCGCCACGGTGCCGTGATCCCGAGATCGCCACCGTCGGGCGCGGGCTCACGATTGTCGGCGTCGAAGTTCCATCGTCCCTCGGCCGGCCGGTTGCCGTCCATCAGCAGGTCGAATCGCCGTCGCGCGTCGCGGTAGAAGTTTTCCATCTTGAGCGCGCGCTGGCCCTCGGCCCATTCCGTGAATGCCTCGCGGTCGGTGCAGAATCCGCGGGCCGGCAAAACATCGACGTCCGGCAGTGACCGGACGAATTCATCAGCGGCCCATGAAGTGGGCTGGCACACGCTGATCGGCTCGTCGAGCTGATCGAGCGCCTCACGGTAGGTACGCGTCTGCGCGAACGTCGCTTGATCGCCGAGTTCGGCCGCGCGGTGGCGCAACGCCGACAGCACCAAGTGCGCCTTGCGACGATGGAAGCGGTGCCGGGTGAACGCCGCCTGCGACTCGATCAGCAGGACCGGCTGGTCGGGTTCATCGAGAAAATGCGGCCCGAGCTGATCGGCGAAGCACCAGCGTCGGGTGTCCGAACTCATAGTCATTGCCATACCCTTGCTGCAGAATCCGAATCATTTTCCGGGGCCGGGCATGGATCGAGGAACACGATGGCAGACGCCGTGTCAGCACTGGGTACGGAGAAATTCGTATCCCTGACAACCTTCAAGAAGGACGGCATCGCTGTCGCATCGCCGATGTGGATCGGCCGCGACGGCGACCACCTCTTCTTTTGGACGCCGGTCGACAGTTGGAAGGCCAAACGGGCCAGAAACAATCCCCGGGTCACGCTGGTTCCGTGTAGCCGTGGTGGCAAGGTCCGCGAAGGCGCCGCTCCGGTCGGCGGAGTTGCCGAGGTGATCACCGAGCCCGCGACCGTTGAGCGTCTGGCCGGGGTGATCCGTCGCAAGTACGGCTTCGAGTTCGTCATCGTGACGTTCATCGAGCGCATTCTGGCGCGCGGTAGGAAGCCCCGCCTGGTTCTGCGGGTCGACCTGTCTAGTTGAGCTGACCGCTGGACTCGCGAAGGTCGAACCCCTCGAGCGTGCCGGTTGTTCGCCAGGCATCCAGGATATCGGCGTATTCGGTTGGGCTGCCGAACAAGAAGCTGTCCCGGTTCAGCCGCGCGGTCGCCTGACCCTCGCGGTTGTAGTACCCGGGAGTGCACGATTCGCGTCGGCCGGCGATGACGCTGGAACGCTCGACGACGGTGTCGACCCAGGCGGCTTCGGCGTCCGCGGTCGCCTGCATTTCGGCGACGTCATGCTCCAGCGCCCACGCGATGACCCAGGCGATGTGGCGAGACTGAGTGTCGATGAGATACGGGAAATTCACCGTGAAGCCGGACTGGGCGATGCTCTCGACGAAGCAATTCGGAAAACCGTTGA
Source organism: Mycobacterium sp. (assembly GCF_965277065.1). Lineage (GTDB taxonomy): Bacteria > Actinomycetota > Actinomycetes > Mycobacteriales > Mycobacteriaceae > Mycobacterium. The sequence goes on along the minus strand of NZ_CBDIBT010000019.1, from coordinate 167,904 downwards.
CGTGCAAGCCGTGCAACGTGCGGACGCCATCCGCCCATTTGTCGGTGAGGGTCAGCCCGTCTCGGCCGATGATATCGAAACCGGTGCGCTGCGAGTAGCTGGTCCCGACTTCGAATCCGGTTGCGAAAATCAAGCAGTCCAAGGGGTATTCGATGCCGGCCACTATTACGCCCTCAGCGGTGATCTGCTCGACCCCGAGCCCGCGGGTGTCGACCAGGGTGACGTTGTCGCGGTTGAAGGCCTGCAGGTATTCGTCGTGGAAGCAGGGTCGCTTGCAGTAGTACCCGTACCAGGGTTTGAGCGCCGCGGCAGTCGCGGCGTCGGTGACGACGGCTTCGACGCGGGCGCGGATCTCCTCCATCTTGGCGAAGTCGGCCAGCTCGGCGGCATTCGGGCCGCCTTCGTTGACGATCGGCATTTTCTTGGTGAGGCTGGTCCACGCGTCGTCGACCAGGTCTTCATCGGATGACCCACCGGCAGTGAGGATTTGGAAGTTCTCCATCCGTCGCTGTTGCCACCCCGGCTCCAGTGCCGCGGCCCAGTCCAGTTCGGTCGGACGGTTGGCCCGCACGTCCACCGTCGATGGGGTGCGCTGGAAGACGAACAGTTGACCGGCCGCCTCGGCGAGCCTCGGCACACACTGAATGGCCGTCGCGCCGGTGCCGACGATTCCGACCCGCCTGTCGGCCAGAGCGCCCAGCTGGTCGCCGGTGTACTCGTAATCCCAGCGGCTGGTGTGAAAGGTGTGCCCGCCGAAGTCCGTGATACCGGCAATGCCAGGCAGTTTCGGCTTTTGCAGGTAGCCGTTGGCCATCGCCACGAAGCGCGCCCGGATCTCGTCACCACGGTCAGTCGAGATCACCCAGCGGGAAATTGCTGACTCCCAACGGATTTCCTGCACCTCGGTCTGCAGGCACGCATCGCGGTACAAGTCGTAATGCTCGGCGATGCGACGGCAGTGCGCCCAGATTTCGGGGCCCTTGGCGTACTTTTCGGTCGGGATGTAACCGAGCTCTTCGAGAAGCGGCATGTAGACGTAGGATTCAACGTCGCAGGCGATTCCGGGGTAGCGATTCCAGTACCAGGTTCCGCCGACGTCGGCGGCCTTATCGATCAACCGCACGTTGTCGACGCCGAGTTGCTTGCATCGCGCCCCGATCAGCAGCCCGCCGAAACCCGCGCCGACGACTGCGACGTCGACGGCGTCGTGGATCGGGTCGCGGCTGAAGTCCGGGTCGGCCCACGGATCATCGCCGAACTTGCGGAATGCGCCGGTGATCTCCACGTATTGCGCGATGCCGTCAGCGCGTAGCCTGCGCTGGCGCTCCTCGGCGTACTTGCTCCGCAACGCCTCGGGATCGAATGGCCTTGCGCTGCTGCTAGAGGTCACGGCTGAACAGTCAATCAAGTTTGTGGGCCGGACGACGCCTAAACGCCAGTGATTGTTCAAATTGCCGCTGCGACATCGTCATCTACCGTGCACGGACACGTCACGGCTCTGATGCCATCTGGCTGAACAACAACGCAACTGTGGCGTTTATGACCACAGCGTCGGTACTCATACCTGCCGAGAAGCGGACGTGTTCGTCCGCCGAACCGCGATATTCGTTGTTGCTGTCGACCGATCCCGGCCTTATCGAAGCCGCTCAGCGGCTGCGCCACGAGGTGTTCAGTAGCGAGCCAGGCTATGCCCTCTCACAACAAAGTGACAGCCTGGACGCCGATCGCTTCGACGAGCACTGTGACCACTTGCTTGTTCGCGAGGAAAACTCCGGCGAATTGGTGGGCTGCTATCGCATGCTGTCGCCGACCGGTGCCGTCGCAGCCGGAGGGCTCTACAGCGCAACGGAATTCGATATCCGGGCGCTGGACTCGCTGCGGCCGTCGCTGGTGGAGATGGGCCGCGCGGTGGTGCGCAACGACCATCGCAGCGGGGCCGTCGTGCTCCTGATGTGGGCCGGCATCCTGGCCTACCTCGACCACTGCGACTACGACTACGTCTCCGGTTGCGTGTCGGTGCCGGTGGTGGTGGACGGTGAGCCAGACGGCACCCAGATCCGCGGCGTCCGGGATTTCGTGTCGCGACGCCACGCCGCCCCCGCCGAGTACCGGGTGCACCCGCGCCGGCCAGTGATCGTGGACGGACGTCGCCTCGACGACATCGCACCGCCCGCGCGGCCGGTGATACCGCCGCTACTGCGCGGCTACCTGCGATTGGGAGCGCAAATTTGCGGTGAGCCGGCCCACGACCCGGACTTCGGTGTCGGTGACTTCCCGGCACTGCTGGACAAACGGCACGCCGATACTCGCTATCTGCGGCGACTCCGGTCAGTGTCGGCGGCCACCGAAGCAGCGGGCCGGGCGGCGTGGTGAACACGCCAGCGCCGCGTGACCACGCCTGGCTGCCGCGGGCGACGTGCGACACCGGCTGCATCCGGGTCGGGGGCTACCAGGCAACTGGGCGACTGATCGTGGCGCTGCGGGTCGCACGGCGGATCACCCTACTGCTCCTGTTGGCGCCCGCGCTGCCCCTGCTGGCGGGGGTGCTGCCGGGCTGGTCGAAATCACGCCAGATCTACTGCCGACTGCTGTTGTGGTGCCTGGGGGTCAAGATCACCGTTTCCGGCGGGCCGATCCGCAATCTGCCCGGCGTGCTGGTGGTCAGCGATCACACGTCCTGGCTGGACATCCTGACGATCGGCGCGACGCTGCCGTCCAGCCGGTGGCGGGCATCGCCGCTGTCGTTTGTGGCCCGCGCCGACGTGGCCGCCACGTCGGCGGTGCGGATGATGGCCCGCATCGTCAAGGTCATCCCGATCGAACGCGCCAAGCTGCGCGAGCTGCCTGAGGTGGTGGCCACCGTCGCCGCTCGGCTGTACGCCGGCCACACGGTGGTGGCCTTCCCGGAGGGCACCACCTGGTGCGGCCTGTCCGGACCATCGGGCACGGCGGGGCACTCCCACCAGGGGTCGGGGCCGTACTACCCGGCCATGTTCCAGGCCGCCATCGACACTGGTCGGCCGGTCCAGCCGCTGCGGTTGCGCTACCAGCACCGCGACGGCCGGGTGTCGACCGTTCCGGCCTACATCGGCGACGACACACTGCTGGCCTCGATCGGCCGACTGATGGTCGCCCGCCGCACGGTCGCGCGGCTCTACGTCGAATCGTTGCAGCTGCCGGGGGATGATCGGCGGGAGTTGGCCCGTCGCTGCCAGGCCGCGATCCGTGCCACAGCGGTCCCGCATTCCGGCCACGGCCAGCGGTCGTCCGTGCTGGCGTCCTGACCCCTATGCGGGCGTCGCTATCCTGGGCAAGTCATGGCCTACCTGGATCACGCTGCCACCTCCCCGATGCACCCCGCTGCCATCGAGGCGATGACGGCTGTCCTGAGTAGCGTCGGTAATGCCTCGTCGCTGCACGCCACCGGTCGCTTCGCGCGCCGGCGGATGGAGGAAGCCCGCGAGCTGATCGCGGCCAAACTCGGTGCCCGGCCGTCTGAGGTGATCTTCACCGCAGGCGGCACCGAGAGCGACAACCTCGCCGTCAAGGGCATCTATTGGGCCCGCCGCGATGCCGAGCCGCGCCACCGTCGCGTTATCACCACCGAAGTGGAACACCACGCCGTGCTGGACGCGGTCAACTGGCTGGTCAAGCACGAAGGCGCCGAGGTCACCTGGCTGCCGACGGGCGCGGACGGGTCGGTGTCGGCAGCGGCCCTCCGCGAGGCTCTGCAGATCCACGACGACGTCGCGCTGGTGACGGTGATGTGGGCCAACAACGAGGTCGGCACGATCATGCCGATCAACGAACTTGCGGCCGTGGCAGCCGAATTCGATATTCCCATCCACAGCGACGCGGTCCAAGCGGTCGGTCAGCTACCCGTCGATTTCGGCGCCAGCCAGCTCTCCGCGATGAGTGTGGCCGCGCACAAGTTCGGTGGCCCACCCGGAGCGGGCGCATTGCTGCTTCGGCGCGATGTCGGCTGCACACCGTTGTTGCACGGTGGCGGCCAGGAGCGTGACATTCGTTCTGGCACACCTGATGTCGCCGCCGCGGTCGGCATGGCCGCCGCGGTTGCGCTGGCCGTCGACGGGCTGGACGCCAATAGTGCGCGGCTGAGACAGCTGCGGGACCGGCTGATCGACGGTGTGCTCGCTGCGGTCGAGGACACTCGCCTCAACGGCGCCACCGGCGTCCGCCGGCTGCCGGGCAATGCGCACTTCACCTTCGACGGGTGCGAAGGTGATGCGCTGCTGATGTTGCTGGATGCCAATGGAATCGAGTGTTCCACCGGATCGGCCTGCACCGCCGGCGTGGCGCAACCGTCACATGTGTTGATCGCGATGGGCGCTGACGCTGCCAGTGCCCGCGGATCGCTGCGCCTGTCCTTGGGGCACACCAGCGCCGACGCCGACGTCGACGCGGCGCTGCAGGTGATACCCGGGGCGGTGGCCCGGGCCCGGCAGGCGGCACTAGCCACCGCGGGGGTGTCCCGATGAGGGTGCTCGCGGCGATGAGCGGCGGCGTCGACTCTTCAGTCGCCGCGGCCCGAATGGTCGATGCCGGCCACGATGTCGTCGGCGTCCACCTGGCCCTCTCGCACGCCCCCGGCGCGCTGCGGACCGGCTCGCGCGGCTGCTGCTCCAAAGAAGATGCCGGCGACGCTCGGCGAGTCGCCGATGTCCTCGGGATCCCGTTCTATGTATGGGATTTCGCCGACAAGTTCAAAGAAGACGTGATCGACGACTTCGTGTCGTCCTATGCCCGCGGCGAAACCCCGAATCCATGTGTGCGCTGCAATGAGCGGATCAAGTTCTCCGCGTTGGCCGCTCGCGCGCTGGCGCTGGGTTTCGACGCGGTCGCCACCGGTCACTACGCCCGGCTCTCGGACGGGCGACTGCGTCGTGCCGTCGACGCCGACAAAGACCAGTCCTACGTGCTTGCGGTGCTGACTGCCGGTCAACTGCGCCATGCCGCGTTCCCGATCGGGGACACCCCCAAAACCCAGATACGTGCCGAGGCGGCCCGCCGCGGCCTGTCGGTCGCCGAAAAGCCGGACAGCCACGACATCTGCTTCATCCCGTCCGGCGACACCCGTGCCTTCCTCGGTGCGCGCATCGGGGTGCGCCGCGGCCCGGTGGTCGACCAGGGCGGCGCCGTGCTGGCCACCCATGACGGTGTGCATGGTTTCACGATCGGCCAGCGCAAGGGGCTCGGTATCGCTGGCCCCGGACGTGACGGCCAGCCGCGCTACGTCACCGCGATCGACGCCGAGACCGGCACCGTTCAAGTCGGGTCGGTCGCTGACCTGGAGATATGGCAGCTGGCCGGCCACCAGAGCGTGTTCACCGCGGGCACCGTGCCCGACGGACCGATCGAGTGCGCGGTGCAGGTGCGCGCGCACGGTGAAGCGGTCGACGCCGAAGCGCAACCGGGCGGCGAAGAGCTGACAGTCCGACTGCGCAGCCCGCTGCGCGGTGTCGCGCCGGGCCAGACGCTGGTGCTGTACCGCCGCGACCCTGACGGCGACGAAGTGCTCGGCAGCGCCACCATCGCCGCCGCGTCGTAACGCTTCGTCGTCTATCCCGGCAGGTTGGCGGCGATGTTGGACAGCACGATCGTCGACACCGAGTCAGGAAAGCCGCAGTAGGTGACCTCGACCAGCACCACGGACTTCAGCAGGTAATCGCGTCCGCAGTCGCCCGGCCTGGTCTGCAGCGACCGGTCGTCGGCCGTCCAGTCGCCGAGAAGGCCCAACCCGGCCGAGCTGTCGGCGCAGCCGCGAACCGTCGTCACCAACGCCCCGAACGCGCGCCGGGCGGTAGCCGCATCGCGATAGGCCGCGGCACCTTCCGAGATCAGGCCGCCGTGCGGTGGATCTTGAAACGTGGTCTTGTGGAACGCCTCGATATCGGGCCCGAAGGTCGCGGTGTCGGAGTAGACGAAACGGCACGGCGGCGCAGTGTGGGCAAGCGTGTCGATGTCGACCGGGGACGTGGCATCCATCGACGGGATGATCGTCAGGTGCTCGCCGCCGCCGGTGATCGCCTGCATGCGGGACTGATCGAGCAACACCCGCGCGACGTCGACACCGGAAAGGTTAGAGGCGGCGCCGAATTCCTCGGCGACAGTGCCGTCCACCACGCGGGTACAGGCCGCGGCCAGCACAGCCGCGGCACACAGCATCAGCCGTCGCGTCGTCATCTTGAGCAGAGCGTAATCGCACTCAGCTGCCCTTGCCCGGCGCTGCGAAACCGCGATCGAATACGGTTCTCCGGTGAGCGTTTTCGCAACCGGCACCGGCATCGGGTCATGGCCCGGCACCGCCGCGCGGCCGGCAGCCGAAGTCGTCGTCGGCGAGTTGGGTGCTGCGATGGCGCATCTGGTCGAGTTGCCCGCCAGGGGAGTAGGCGCCGACATCATCGGGCGAGCTGGCGCGCTGTTGATCGACATCGCCATCGACACCGTGCCGCGCGGCTACCGGCTGGTGGGCCGGCCCGGCGCGGTTACCCGACGGGCAGCCAGCCTGCTCGCCGAGGACATCGACGCGCTCGAAGAGGCTTGGGAGATTGCGGGCCTGCGGGGCAGCGGGCGACCGGTCAAGGTACAGGCGCCCGGGCCGATCACGCTGGCCGCGGAGCTGGAGCTGTCCAACGGGCACCGGGCGATCACCGATCCGGGTGCGTTGCGCGACATCGCCATCTCGCTGGCCGAGGGGGTCGCCGCGCACCGGGCGTCGATGTCTCGTCGACTCGACGTGCCGGTGGTCGTGCAGTTCGACGAGCCCTCGCTGCCCGCCGCCGTCGCGGGCCGGCTGGGCGGTGTCACATCGCTGAGCTCGGTGGCCGCCATCGAGGAGACGCTGGCCACCACGATGCTCGACATCTGCGCAGCCGCCGCCGGTGCGGAAGTGTCCGTACACAGCTGCGGCTCGTCGATTCCGTGGAAAGCTTTGCAGGACAGCACAATCAGCGCGGTCGCTGTCGACGTCGCAAAACTACGAGCTGCCGATCTGGACGCCGTCGGAGAGTTCGTCGAATCGGGGCGGGTCGTCATGCTGGGCGTGGTGGCGTCCAGCGCGCCGGACCGCCGCCCCGCGGTCGAAGAGGTCGCCACCAGTGCGGCGGCCATCACCGATCGACTCGGTTTCGGCCGGTCGGTGTTGCGCGACCGCATCGGCATCACCCCGGCATGTGGCTTGGCCGGCGCGACTCCGGACTGGGCTCGCACCGCTGTCGGCCTGGTGCGCCAAGTCGCCGAGGCTTTCGCCGACGACCCCGACGCCATCTAGCTGCCCATCCAGGCCTGCGGACACGGCCCCCAGCTAGCGTTGCACGATGGCCATCGCCCGACCCGACGTAGAAGAAATGCTCGACGAATATGCGCTGCGAAAGCTCGTGAACGGCTACGCCCGCGCAGTCGATCGCGGCGACCTGGAGACTCTTCGTGGTCTCTATCACCCGGACGCCGAGGACAGTCACGGATCGTTCTCATCGGGTTCCGTCGACACCTTTTTGCGCAGCCTTGCCGAGGCGCGGCCCTACGTTCGCTCGATGCAACACCACATCACCACCACCAACTTCGCCATCAGCGGCCAGATTGCCGAGGGCGAGATCTACAGCATTGCGACACACTCCTTCGCCGCGCGCGATGGCGAAACCGAGGTCGTGGTGGGCGGGCGTTATCTGGATAAATATGAAAAGCGGGACGGGACATGGAAATTCACCACGCGGTGCGTCGTCACCGACTGGGCGCATGTCCATGATCCGTCGGCGGTCGACACCAGCCATCCGATGACCCGGGACACCCCCCGGGGCCGGCCCGGGTCCGACGATCCCTCCCACGAATTCTTTTCGTTACTGAGGTCATCTCATCCATGAATTCGCCAGGGGCGCCGTTCGCGCAACTCCTATAAGCTGGCGGTCTCTGGGGAGGGGACAAGGGATGGGCATGAATCGCAAAACTGGAACCGGGCGTCAACGAGTTGTGCTGGCGAGCTGGCTCGCCGTGATCGGGCTGGCCGCCGCGGCGTTTCTCGTTCGGAGCCCCGTGATGCCGACCGCGAGCGGCACGACGGCGAGTGCACTTCCGTCACCGACAATCGACGAGCCGGCGAGCGGAGGTTCCAAGTCCGAGACCGCAGTGCTGGCCGGCGGCTGCTTCTGGGGTGTGCAGGGCGTTTTCCAGCACGTCAAAGGGGTGTCGGCGGCGCAATCCGGATACGCCGGCGGAGACGCCGCGACAGCCAACTACGAGACCGTGGGCACCGAGACCACGGGGCACGCCGAGTCGGTGCGCATCACCTATGACCCGACTCAGGTCAGCTACGGTCAACTGCTGCGGGTGTTTTTCAGCGTCGTCCAGGATCCGACCGAACTCAACTACCAGGGTCCCGACGTAGGCCCGTCCTACCGTTCGGTGGTCTTCGCCCAGAACGACAGTCAGGCGAAGATCGCCAACGCCTACATCGGCCAGCTGAACCAGGCGGGCGCCTTTCCCGCGCCGATTGTCACGACTGTGACGACGGGAGCGTCCTTCTTTCCGGCCGAGGCGTACCACCAGGACTACCTCAGCCTGCATCCGAACAACGCCTACATCGTTGCCAACGACCTGCCCAAGCTGGGCGCGCTGAAGGCGGACTTCCCGGAGCTCTACCGCGACTAGCTGACAGAGGGCTGTCGGCAGCCTCCGATAGCCTGCCAGGGTGAGTTCACCAGAGGCTGATCCCATTGGGCCCGAGGTGCGTCGCGCGTGGGGCGAACTGGCCGACGAGGTACGTGAACACCAGTTCCGTTACTACGTGCGCGATGCGCCGGTCATCTCCGACGCGGACTTCGACACACTGCTGCGCCGTCTTGCCGCCCTCGAGGATGAACACCCCGAGTTGCGCACACCCGACTCGCCGACCCAACTCGTCGGCGGCGCCGGCTTCGCCACGGATTTCACCTCGGCCGAGCACTTGGAGCGGATGCTGTCGCTGGACAACGTGTTCAGCGCCGAGGAGTTCGACCTCTGGTCCGACCGCGTCCGAGGCGAATTCGGATTGGACGTGCCGTACCTCTGTGAACTCAAAATCGACGGCGTCGCATTGGCTTTGGTGTACCGCAACGGCCGGTTGGTTCGGGCCGCGACCCGTGGCGACGGGCGCACCGGGGAGGACGTCACGCTCAACGCACGCAGCATCGACGACGTGCCGGAGCGGCTGACCCCCAGCGACGATCATCCGGTGCCCGACGTGCTCGAGGTGCGCGGTGAGGTGTTCTTCCGGCTCGCCGATTTCGAGGCGCTCAATGCCGCCCTCGTCGAGGACGGTAAGACGCCGTTCGCCAACCCCCGCAACAGCGCGGCGGGCTCGCTGCGGCAAAAGGATCCGGCCGTCACCGCGCGTCGCAAACTCCGGATGATCTGCCATGGACTGGGACATGTCGAGGGCTACCGTCCGGACACCCTGCACGATGCCTACCTGGCGCTGGCCGCCTGGGGGCTGCCGGTCTCCGACCACACCACCCGGGTGGAGGACGCGGGCGGCGCCCTCGAGCGGATCGCCTATTGGGGCGAGCACCGCCACGACGTGGATCACGAAATCGACGGTGTGGTAGTCAAAGTCGACGACGTGACGCTGCAGCGCAGGCTCGGCTCGACCTCGCGTGCGCCGCGATGGGCGATCGCCTACAAATACCCGCCGCAGGAAGTTCAGACCGAACTGCTCGACATCCGGGTCAATGTCGGCCGAACCGGGCGGGTCACACCGTTCGCGTTCATGACGCCGGTCACCGTCTCCGGATCAACGGTCGGCCTGGCGACGCTGCACAACGCCGCCGAGGTCAAACGCAAAGGCGTGCTGATCGGCGACACCGTGGTCATCCGCAAAGCCGGTGACGTGATCCCCGAGGTGCTCGGTCCCGTCGTCGACCTGCGCGACGGCTCCGAGCGTGAATTCGTCATGCCTACAACGTGTCCCGAGTGCGGAACGACGTTGGCGCCTGCGAAGGAGGGCGACGCCGACATTCGCTGCCCCAATGCCCGGTCCTGCCCCGCGCAGCTGCGCGAGCGGGTGTTCCACGTCGCCGGACGCGGGGCGTTCGACATCGAAGGACTCGGCTACGAGGCGGCCACCGCGCTGCTGAAAGCACAGGTGATCGACGACGAGGGTGATCTGTTCAGCCTCACCGAAGACGAGTTGTTGCGTACGGAGTTGTTCACCACCAAGGCCGGCACGTTGTCCGCCAACGGCAAACGCCTGCTGGCCAACTTGGACACCGCCAAGAAGCAGCCGCTGTGGCGGGTGTTGGTGGCATTGTCGATCCGGCATGTCGGGCCGACAGCGGCGCGGGCATTGGCCACCGAATTCGGAAACCTGGACGCGATCACGTCGGCGTCGACCGAACAACTCGCCGCGGTCGAGGGTGTCGGCCCGACCATCGCCGACGCAGTGACCGAATGGTTCACCGTCGACTGGCATCGCCAGATCGTCGACAAATGGCGATCGGCCGGCGTTCGGATGGCCGACGAGCGCGACGCCAATGTGCCCAGGACGCTGGAGGGCGTGACGATCGTCGTCACCGGGTCGCTGGCCGGCTTCTCCCGCGACGACGCCAAAGAAGCGATCCTGACCCGCGGCGGAAAGGCCGCCGGTTCGGTGTCGAAGAAAACCGATTACGTGGTCGCCGGCGACTCTCCCGGCTCGAAGTACGACAAGGCAGTAGAACTCAGAGTGCCCGTTCTCGACGAGGACGGGTTCCGAAAGCTGTTGGCAGAGGGGCCTTCTGATTCAGGGGAGTAGCGGCAACCGCCACAGCGGGGTCTTCGGTTCCAGCAGCCACATTCGTACCACGGTGAACCTGATCAGGCGAAGCGCGCCGGTGATCAGGATGGCGGCCAAGGGGAGATCACCCAGCACGGCGGTCAGGATCGCGATCCGAAAGTCGTTGGCGCCGGCCGTCATCAGGTCGAACCACGCATCGCAGATCAACAGCACTCCGGTCGCGAACGCGGTCAGCAGCATCACTTGTCGTCGCAGCAGCCCGAATACGACGGTTGCCGCCATCAAGCCGAGCAGTATCAGGTCGAAGCCGACCCAGGTCGCCGTCCAGTCGTGTACCAGATAGTCATCGGGCAGCGCGAAAGCCAGGTACACGATCCAGGGAATCAGCACCAACGTGCCACCGGTCATGATCCCCAGCCAGCCCCAGCGGATCCGGTGCGCCAGGGCGACCGGCAGCAGCTCTGACAGCGGGCGCTCGAGACGTTGGATCAACTGCCGCCGTTCAGCGGGGGACAGCGCGGCGATCTGGGCGTCGGATAGCAAGCTCACACCTGCATGGATACTCCGTCTGCCGGAATATTCAGTGCAGCAGGGTCGCGACGATGCCGGCCAGATACCCGAGCCGGGCCACCTCCGACGGTCGGAATGCCGGGCCACCAGGCCGGCCGAGAACCACCGAGGTGTTCGGGGTGCCCAGTGGAGCCGCGATCAGTGTGGTGTCGAGGTCCCGCCAGACCTGAGGCACCCAATCCTCGGTGGCGTCCAGCGCGATGGCGTGCTCGATGGGCATCCACGGCGCGGCGGTCAGTCGCGTCTCCGGCGCGCCGGGACTGCCCGCGATGCTCTCGAACTCATCCTCGGTTTTGCTCAGCACCGTGCACCAGTTGACCCGCAGCACCTGCGGCGCCTCGTCGACCAGCACCTGCAACTTGGCGGCGGTGTTACCTGCGGCGGCGACGTGGTCGATGAGCGCCAATTCGCGATGGGCGTCCAGGAGTCCGGTGTGCGGTCGCAGGCTGTCCACCCGTACGCCCTGCAGCGCTTCGGCCGCCGTGATCAGTGTGTCGGGCATGCCCCCCGGTGGTAGCTCGACCACGAGATCGTCGATGGCGTAGTCGGGTCCGCGCTCCACGACGTCCAACGAAAGGATGTCAGCGCCTACCGATCCCAGAGCCACGGCCAGTGAGCCGAGGCTTCCCGGTCGGTCGGCGAGCTGAACCCGCAGCAGATAGGACGGCACGCGGTCACTGTTACACAGCGGCGAGCCCTTGGCATGTCGGCGGCGGCCCGGCGCGGGCCGCGTCGTCGCCCGGTTAGGCTTTTCAGCCGTGTCCCAGATTTCCCGCGACGAGGTAGCCCATCTGGCCAAGCTGGCTCGGCTGGCGCTGACCGACGACGAGCTGGACAGCTACGCCGGCCAACTCGACGCCATCCTGACCCACGTCGGCCAGATCCAGGCCGTCGACGTCGCCGGCGTCGAACCGACGGACAACCCGCTCAAGGCGGTCAACATCACCCGCCCGGACCAGGTCGCGCCGTGCCTGACTCAGCAGGAGGCGCTCGCCGCAGCGCCTGAGGCCCTCGACGGCCGCTTCGCGGTTCCGCAGATTCTCGGAGAAGCGGAATGACCGACATCATTCGGCAGGACGCCGCCACGCTGGCCGCGAAGATCGCCACCAAAGAGCTGTCCTCGACCGAGGTCACCCAGGCCTTTCTGAATCAGATCGCGGCGACCGATGAGCGATACAGCGCATTCCTGCACGTCGCCGCCGATGCGGCGTTGTCGGCCGCCGCAGCCACAGACAAATCCCTGGCCGCCGGCGAGCAGCCGGCGTCGGCCCTGGCCGGGGTCCCGCTGGCGCTCAAGGACGTCTTCACCAGCGTCGACATGCCGACCACCTGCGGGTCGAAGATCCTCGAGGGATACCGCTCGCCGTACGACGCCACCGTCACCGCGCGGCTGCGCGCGGCCGGAATCCCGATCCTGGGCAAGACCAATATGGATGAGTTCGCCATGGGCTCTTCAACGGAGAACTCGGCCTACGGACCGACCCGCAATCCGTGGAACACCGACCGGGTGCCGGGCGGATCGGGAGGCGGTAGCGCCGCCGCGCTGGCGGCGTTCCAGGCGCCGCTGGCGATCGGCACCGACACCGGCGGATCGATCCGCCAACCGGCCGCGCTGACCGCAACCGTCGGAGTCAAACCCACCTACGGCACGGTGTCGCGCTACGGCCTGGTGGCCTGCGCGTCGTCGCTGGATCAAGGCGGGCCCTGTGCACGCACGGTGCTGGACACCGCACTGCTCCATCAGGTGATCGCCGGACACGACCCACGCGACTCGACGTCGATCCAGGCTGAGGTACCCGACGTCGTCGGCGCCGCTAAGCTCGGCGCCGCAGGCGATCTCAGCGGTGTGAGGGTCGGAGTGGTCCGGCAGCTGCGGGGCGAGGGTTACCAGTCCGGCGTGCTGGCGTCGTTCAACAAAGCTGTCGAGCAGCTGACCGCGCTCGGCGCCGACGTGTCCGAAGTCGACTGTCCTCATTTCGATCACGCCCTGGCCGCGTACTACCTGATCCTGCCGTCGGAGGTGTCGAGCAACCTGGCCCGCTTCGACGCGATGCGTTACGGGCTGCGCGTCGGGGACGACGGCAGCCACAGCGCCGAAGAAGTGATGGCGTTGACCCGGGCCGCCGGGTTCGGGCCGGAAGTCAAGCGACGCATCATGATTGGCACCTATGCGCTGTCGGCTGGCTACTATGACGCCTACTACAACCAAGCGCAGAAAGTGCGCACGCTGATCGCGCGTGACCTCGACACCGCCTACCAGTCGGTCGACGTGCTGGTGTCTCCGACGACGCCGACGACGGCATTTCCGTTGGGGGAGAAGGTCGACGACCCGCTGGCGATGTATCTGTTCGATCTGTGCACGCTGCCGTTGAACCTGGCCGGACACTGCGGAATGTCGGTGCCGTCAGGGTTGTCCGACGACGACAACCTGCCGGTCGGACTGCAGATCATGGCGCCGGCGCTGGGGGATGACCGGATCTATCGGGTGGGCGCAGCCTACGAGGCCGCTCGGGGCGCGCTGCCCTCCGCCATCTAGCGCGAGCAGACGCAGACTCGCGTGAAAATCGCCTGTCGCGTGCGATTCTGCGTCTGCTCGCGCCACCGCCCAGCACCCGGCAAGATGAGGGCATGCGGATCGGAATTCTCACCGGTGGCGGTGACTGTCCTGGACTCAATGCCGTCATTCGGGCGGTGGTGCGTACCTGCGATTCCCGTTACGGGTCGTCGGTGGTGGGGTTTCAGGACGGTTGGCGCGGACTGCTAGAGAACCGGCGGGTCCAGCTCGCCAACGACGATCGCAACGACCGACTGCTGGCCAAGGGCGGAACGATGCTGGGTACCGCCCGCGTCAATCCGGACCTGCTGAGGGCTGGCCTGGACCAGGTCAAGCAGACGCTGGATGACAACGGCATCGACGTCCTTATCCCGATTGGCGGTGAGGGCACGCTGACCGCCGCGCACTGGCTGTCCGAAGAAAACGTGCCGGTGGTCGGTGTACCGAAGACCATCGACAACGACATCGATTGCACCGACGTGACTTTCGGCCACGACACCGCACTGATGGTAGCCACCGACGCCATCGACCGGTTGCACAGCACGGCCGAGTCGCATCAGCGGGTGATGCTGGTCGAGGTGATGGGGCGGCATGCGGGCTGGATTGCGCTCAACTCCGGGTTGGCCTCCGGCGCGCACATGACGCTGATCCCCGAGCAGCCCTTCGACATCGACGAGGTGTGCCGTCTGGTCAAGCGACGCTTCCAGCGCGGTGACTCGCATTTCATCTGCGTGGTCGCCGAAGGCGCCAAGCCGGCTGAAGGCTCGATGGAGCTGGCCCAAGGCGGCACCGACGAGTTTGGTCACGAGCGGTTCACCGGTGTCGCCGCGCAGTTGGCGGTCGAAGTGGAGAAGCGGATCAACAAAGACGTCCGGGTGACCGTCCTCGGCCACGTTCAGCGCGGCGGTACTCCGACCGCCTACGACCGCGTACTGGCGACTCGGTTTGGCGTCAACGCGGCCGATGCCGCACACGCCGGCGAATACGGACAGATGGTGTCGCTGCGCGGCCAGGACATCGGCCGGGTGCCGCTAGCCGACGCGGTGCGTCAGCTCAAACTCGTTCCGCAGAGTCGCTACGACGACGCGGCGGCGTTCTTCGGCTGACAGGTCCGGGCGGCGATGGAACGGCTTCCCCGGTGGCCAATTAGAATTGTCGTCATGACTTCTGTGGCGAGCGTTCCCAGTGCTCCTGGGGGCGAACTCCTCGACTACGACGACGTGCTTGCGCACTACGAGCCGGTACTCGGCTTGGAGGTGCACGTCGAACTATCGACCGCTACCAAGATGTTCTGTGGCTGTGCCAACGAATTCGGCGCCGAGCCGAACACCCAGGTATGCCCGGTGTGCCTCGGCCTGCCAGGCTCGCTGCCCGTGCTCAACGAGGCCGCGGTCGAATCTGCGATCCGGATCGGCCTGGCGCTCAACTGCGATATCGCGCCGTGGGGCCGGTTTGCCCGGAAGAACTACTTCTACCCGGACCAGCCGAAGAACTACCAGATCTCGCAGTACGACGAGCCGATCGCGATTAACGGCTACCTCGATGTTCCGCTGGAAGACGGCACCACGTATCGAGTGGCGATCGAGCGGGCCCACATGGAAGAGGACACCGGCAAGCTGACCCACCTGGGCAGCGACACCGGCCGCATCGCCGGGGCGACAACATCGCTGGCCGATTTCAACCGGGCCGGCGTGCCGTTGATCGAGATCGTCACCAGGCCCATCGAAGGTACCGGCGAGCGGGCACCGGAGATCGCCCGCGCCTACGTCACCGCGCTGCGAGACCTGTTGCGCGCATTGGCAGTTTCCGACGTCCGGATGGACCAGGGTTCGTTGCGCTGCGACTCCAACGTGTCGTTGAAGCCAACGGGCGCAGCCGAATTCGGTACTCGCACCGAGACCAAGAACGTCAACTCGCTCAAGAGTGTCGAGGTAGCTGTTCGCTACGAGATGAGGCGCCAGGGCGCTGTTCTGGAGTCGGGTGGCCGAGTCATCCAGGAGACCAGGCACTTCCACGAGGACGGCTACACCAGCTCGGGTCGCACCAAGGAAACCGCAGAGGATTACCGCTACTTTCCCGAGCCCGACCTGGAGCCGGTCGCCCCCGACAGTGACCTCGTCGAGCGGCTGCGTCAGACCATTCCAGAGCTGCCATGGTTGCGCCGCAAGCGGATTCAGCAGGACTGGGGTATCTCCGACGAGGTGATGCGCGACCTAGTCAACGCCGGCGCTGTCGATTTGGTCATCGCGACCGTCGATCAGGGCGCACCCATCGAGCAGGCGCGCGCCTGGTGGGGCAACTTCCTGGTGCAGAAGGCCAACGAGGCCGGCATCGAACTCGATGAATTGTCTATCACCCCAACCCAAGTCGCCGCGGTCGTGGCTCTGGTGGACGAAGGCAAGCTCACGACCAAGATGGCCCGTCAGGTCGTCGAAGGTGTACTGGCCGGTGAAGGCGAGCCCGACCAGGTCATGACAGCTCGCGGCCTGGCCGTGGTGCGCGACGACTCGCTGATCAAGGCCGCGGTCGACGAAGCCCTGGCCGCCAATCCCGATGTGGCCGAGAAGATTCGCGGCGGCAAAGTGCAGGCCGCCGGCGCGATCGTCGGTGCCGTGATGAAGGCGACCAAAGGGCAGGCCGACGCGGCGCAGGTGCGCGAACTGGTGCTCGCCGCCTGCGGCTAGCCGGGCCTCAGAGCAGACCGCCGGTCAGCTCGGAGAGCAGTCCCGCCAGCGGGTTACCGACGCCATCCCAGCCGATAGCTTCCGCGATCGCCTGGTCCAGCCCGATCATGGAAGCGATCGGCCCGACCGCCGAGGTGGGAACGTCCAAAGTGGCACAGCCGATGCTGCAGTCTCCAAGCGTTTCGCTGAAGCCGATGCCGTTGAGCAGCGAGCCAGCCGGGCTGAGCAGCCCGCCCAAGTCGAGCACGAAATTCGCATCTGAGGCCG
This sequence comes from Mycobacterium sp., assembly GCF_965277065.1. GTDB lineage: Bacteria > Actinomycetota > Actinomycetes > Mycobacteriales > Mycobacteriaceae > Mycobacterium. The sequence goes on along the minus strand of NZ_CBDIBT010000019.1, from coordinate 151,064 downwards.
GCAACTGGGCGCCGAAATCGTTGAGCAGTGTCGACAGGTCGATGTTGCCGTAGCCGTTGAGGAATGCGTTGGTGACGTTTGCCGGCATGTTCAGCAATTCCTGGAGAGCCGTCATGTAGTCCGGCGTGGGGCCGGACAGCGCGGCGCCGATCGCGGTGACATCGTTGTCGAACTGCACGGTCGGCCCCAGTGTGGTGCCGATGTCCCCCCACAGCACCCCGCTCAGCGGTGACCCAACGAAATTGAGGTACGGCTCGACTTGGTTTGCGGCCGTCTGGCCGATGAGAAGCGCGAGGACGTCGATGTCCACGTGGGTGCATAGCGGACAGATCCCAATCGTGAACTGAAGCCCGTTGGTCAGGAGGTCAAGCAGACCGGCCTTACCCGGCAGGGGTATGTCAAAGAGATGGGCGCCCAGGAGGCTGATACCGATGTTGCTGGACGTCGGATCCAGCGACGGGTAGATGTACGGCTCGGGGTTGGTCGGCTCGAATGGCACGATGGCCGCGTTGCCCGCCGCCGTGAGGTCGCTGCTGATGCTCCGGGTGCCCTCGAAGTAGGTCGGTAGGTTGGCGGCGAACTGTTGCAGGTCGGGGAACGGGGCCGGGGCGAAGTGATCGTAGATATCGGTGGCGTTCGTCGATGCCAGCTGCAGGACATCCAGCCAATTGTTGGGGTCGAAGCTTGTCAGCTGAACCGCGCGGACCAGCGCATCGGGCGAGGCCGCGGCCACTGGCGTGACGGCGACAGCGTTGACGCCGACGAGGACGACGGCTGCGGTGATCAGGGGGCGAGTGGTGAGGTACACGACAGTCTCCTCGGCGACGGCCCCCTGCGATAGGTAGATGATAGCTGAGATCTTGCTGAGGGATACCTAAACGCGGAAGTCGCGTGGTCACTATGGTTGTCGACGATGACCAGCATCGACGATCAGCTCCGAGAGCAGACAGTGAACACCGTGCTCGGCCGAATTCGGCTGCAGGTCGGCGGATCTGGTTCGCCGATCGTCTTCTGGCCGAGCCTGCTGATGACCGGCGACATGTGGCATGGGGTGGCCGGCGAGCTCATCGCCCGCCGACAGGTGGTCCTCGTCGACCCGCCCGGCCAGGGCGGTAGCCAGCCGCTGACCGACTTCTTCAGCTTCGACGACTGCGCTCGCTGTGTCGCCGACATCCTCGACGGCCTCGGCCTCGAGAAGGCGCACTTCGTCGGCAACTCCTGGGGCGGCATGATCGGCGCGACCTTCGCCGCGACGTATCCCGACCGGGTCGGGGGATCGGTGCTGATGAACTGCACCGCCGGCCGGGCAAGTTTCCGCCAGAAAGTCGAGTTCGCGATCCTGCTTCGGGTGGCGAAATGGACGGGTGGGATCGGACCGCTGCTGAATCACTCGGTGCTGAAAGCGTTTTTGGGTCCGACCACCATGCGGGAGCGTCCTGACGTGGTGGCGCACGTTATCGGCACGGTGAAGTCCGCCGACATCGCGTCGGTGTCGTGGGCAGTCAAGAGCGTGGTTCCGCGCCGGCCTGACCAGCGGCCCCTGCTGGACCGGATCCACACGCCGGTGATGGTGGTCGGTGGGACCGAGGATGCGACGTTCCCGCCCCGCGATGCGATCGAGATGGCCAACGGCATCCCGGGCGCATCCGTTCGGATTCTCGACGGGGTGGCTCACCTTGCCGGCCTGGAGAACCCGCCCCTGGTGAGCGCGCTGATTGAGCGGTTCTTGTTCAGCGGCAGCGAAAGCGGCACTGCCGCAACGTAATTTCCGACCTATGTCTTGTCGTCGTTGGCCCGCGGGAAGCCGCCGCCCTGCGGGAACAGCGGGAACACCACATCATCCAACTTCTCGGCGTCGCCGCTGGTCTTGTTGATGGTCGCGCCCCAGATGTTGCCGTCGGGCGACATCCGCAGCGCCCACGCGTGTCCGTGTGTGTCCTGGCGGACGACGTCGGGTGGACCGGTGACGGCGCCGGTGCCCTGCGCGAGGTGGACCGCCACCGTCTGCTTGGTGTTGACCAGGTTGACCAGAATGGTGCCGTCCAGCGCCGCGCAGCCACCGACCCCAGGCCGGTCCGGCCACGTCCAGACCGTCGAAACCTTGGAGTCTTTGGTGATTCGCTGCAACCGGTCTGAGGTAGGCGTCCGGTCGACGACGAAAAGCGAGCCGTCGACAGGATCGGTGCACATGCCACCGCCCACGCCTATGCCGCGCAGTGCCGTCGTCGGCGGCGCCTGGTTGATCGTGGTGGGCTGCTCGATGCGAATCACCTTGCCCGCCAGCGATGCCGGGTCGTTGGCAATCGCGGGGTTACCCGCGTCGCCGGTCATTACAACCAGCGTGGTCGGGCTGGTGAACAGCAAAGCACCGGTATTCCCGTTGCCGCCCTTGGGAATTCCGGTCAGGATGTCTTTGGGCGTGTCGCCGTCGGCGACGCGGATGACGCGGTTGTCGGTGGGCGTACTGATGTAGGCATACATCAACCGGTCCTGCGAGTACGTCGGTGAGAGAACGATGTCCATCAACCCGCCGTCACCGGCCGGGTCGACCGGGATGACGGTCTTGACCTTCGGCTCGGCGCTCACCGATACCTCTTTCACCGCGCCCGTGGTCCGTTCGGCCACGAGCGCCGACTTGCTGTCCGGCTGCATCAGCAGGCCGCTGGTGCTCTCCAGACAGCCCTGCATCACCCCGGGCGCGGGACATTCCTTGGGGAACGGCTTGTCAGGCAGCGGCGGCGGAGGGGGTGGCGTCGAACTCGGCGCGCCGTGCCGCTCGGGCTCGGTGGTGAACGGTTGCGACTGCACGTCGTTGAACTGGGCACAACCAGCCAGAACGAGCATCGCCGAGCAGAGCACAGGCATGCCGCGCCGCCCCGACCACCACAACCGCATAGCTGCCAGATTACGGATACGTTCGCGCTTGCGCCCGTGACGGGTACCGCGCAGCGCCCGCATTTGTCCGCAAACGCCGGCGCGTGCCTCACGACGCGCAAATCGCAACCGCGAAAGCGCCGCTCAAATCCCCGATTCGGCAGAATTTGCCCTTACCCTGGCACGGGTGAGCAGTCAACCGAATGACGCACATTGGCAACGACAGGACTCCTCGGCGGTGCCGACTCCGGCGCGGCCGTCGTCCGCGAGCCTGGTCGACCCCGAGGACGATCTGCCGTCGGACACCTACGCGGGCGATTTCGAGACGACGATGATTCCGCACTACGACGCTGCTGACTCCGGCAGTGTCCGGTCGTCGAGCAGCGGGTTCGGGCTGATCGGCGGCAGGCAGGAGCCCTTGCCGTATCAGCCTCAGCCCACCGGTCAGCATGCGATCTTCGCGTCCGACGGCATCGACGAGCACGAGCACCACGACGACGTGGCGATGCGCGCCGCCGACCGCCGCGGCACCCAAGACCTCGGCCTGCTGATTCTCCGAGTCGGCCTCGGTGCCGTCTTCGCCGCGCACGGGCTGCAGAAGTTGTTCGGCTGGTGGGGCGGGGAAGGCCTGAACGGCTTCAAGAACCAGCTGTCCGACATCGGCTACCAGCACGCCGACATCCTCACGTACGGCGCGGCCGGCGGCGAGATTGCTGCGGGCGTGCTGCTGTTACTCGGACTGTTCACGCCGCTGGCGGCGGCGGGCGCGCTGGCCTATCTGACCAACAGCCTGATCGCCGGGATGGCAGCACAGCACAACCCGCGCTCGTTCCCGTACTTCCTGCCCAACGGGCACGAATACGAGATCACGCTGATCGTGCTCTCGACCGCCGTGATCCTGGCCGGACCAGGACGTTACGGCTTCGACGCCGGTCGCGGCTGGGCACGTCGACCGTTCATCGGATCGTTCGCCGCCCTGGTGGTGGGTATCGGCGCTGGTGTGGGGCTGTGGATCCTGCTCAACGGCGCGAACCCGGTGAGCTAATCCGCGTACGGGTTGGGGACGCGGCCTGCGCTGGCCCGGGTCAGCTGCGGCAGGGTCGCGAAGGTGACAGCGGGTAGTCGCAGCTGGTGTCCATTCTCCAGTTGGGCGCGGGCCCATGAGCCTTTGTTGAATCGCAGGCCGACGATCTCCTCCCAGCGCACCGACTGGCTGCCGAGCAGCGTACGCACGGTGACTCCGGTGTCGTCAGCCTCGGTCCGAAGCCGCACGATCAACGCCGACAGCACCACCGGGATGATCAGCAGGGGAGCGGACGCCGGCCACGTCTGCACCGGGATGAGTAGGCCGAGGGCGAAGAAGCCCACCGCGATATGCGCCATCGGTGAGATGCTGAGCACCACCGGCGGTGCGGGCGCCGCTTCCTGCGACGAATCTCCTGCCATGCAAGCATCATGGCATCGACGCCTGACCTGGGTCGCCCCCGGAATCTGGCGGCTGCCGGGATTTGACGTTTGACCAGTACGGCGGCTACCGTCGTGGGGCGATGAACACTTCTGGAGAGCTCGTAGTAATCCGCCTGCGCGTTGGTGCCTGACTGATCAAGCCAGACCAACGCGCAACCCTCGTGCAGCTGCTGAGCTGACGGGGGTTTTTTGTTGCCCGTCGACTTTCCAGAGCAAAAGCAGAACCAAGCAGTGACAAAGAGGGACAGAGGACACCGTGAGCGCACCCACCAGATCGCACTCCGAGCCGCAGACACCGGCACCGAAGCCTGCGTCGCCGGATGTGGCTCGTATCGCCACAGATGCGGCCAAGTCCGCCGCCAAGCCGCCGACGGTTCGGCCGAAAAATGTTGCGCCTGAGCAACTTAACGGTGCGCAGTCGGTAATCCGCTCACTGGAGGAGCTCGGCGTCGAGGTCATCTTCGGGATCCCTGGCGGTGCCGTGCTCCCGGTCTACGACCCGCTTTTCGACTCTGAGAAGCTGCGGCACGTCCTGGTCCGCCACGAGCAGGGCGCCGGCCACGCGGCCAGCGGTTACGCCCACGCCACCGGCAAGGTCGGCGTGATGATGGCCACCTCTGGTCCCGGAGCCACCAACCTGGTGACCCCGCTGGCCGACGCGCAGATGGACTCCATCCCGGTTGTCGCGGTGACCGGCCAGGTCGGGCGTGCGCTGATCGGGACGGACGCCTTCCAGGAGGCCGACATCTCCGGCATCACCATGCCGATCACCAAGCACAACTTCCTGGTTCGCAACGGCGACGAGATCCCGCGGGTGATGGCGGAGGCGTTCCACATCGCCGCCAGCGGACGCCCCGGCGCGGTGCTGGTCGACATCCCGAAAGACGTGCTGCAAGCGCCGTGCTCGTTCAGCTGGCCGCCGCAGATGGATCTGCCCGGCTACAAGCCGAACACCAAACCGCACAACCGCCAGATCCACGAAGCGGCCAAGCTGATCGCTGCCGCCCAGAAGCCGGTGCTCTACGTCGGCGGCGGGGTCATCCGCGGCGAGGCCACCGAGCAGCTGCGCGAACTGGCCGAGCTGACCGGCATCCCGGTGGTTACCACGCTGATGGCGCGCGGCGCCTTCCCCGACAGCCACCGCCAACACCTCGGCATGCCGGGCATGCACGGCACGGTCGCGGCGGTCGCCGGGCTCCAGCGCAGCGACCTGTTGATCGCACTGGGCACCCGTTTCGACGACCGGGTCACCGGGCAGCTCGACTCGTTCGCGCCCGAGGCCAAGGTCATCCACGCCGACATCGACCCTGCGGAGATCGGCAAGAACCGGCACGCCGACGTGCCGATCGTCGGTGACGTCAAGGCCGTCATCACCGCGCTGATCGAAGCGCTGCGCCACGATGATGCGCATTCGAAGAGCGAGATCACCGACTGGTGGACCTACCTCGACGACGTGAAGTCCACCTACCCGTTGAGCTACGGGCCGCAGAGCGACGGCAGCTTGAGCCCGGAGTACGTCATCGAGAAACTGGGCGAGATCGCCGGTCCCGATGCGGTGTACGTCGCGGGCGTCGGACAGCACCAGATGTGGGCCGCGCAGTTCGTCTCCTACGAGAAGCCCCGAACCTGGCTCAACTCAGGCGGTTTGGGCACCATGGGCTATGCGATCCCGGCGGCGATGGGCGCCAAGTTCGCCCGTCCCGACGCCGAGGTGTGGGCCATCGACGGCGACGGTTGCTTCCAGATGACCAACCAGGAGCTGGCCACCTGCGCTATCGAAGGCGCACCGATCAAGGTGGCGTTGATCAACAACGGCAACCTCGGCATGGTGCGCCAGTGGCAGACCCTGTTCTACGGGCAGCGGTACTCGCAGACCGACCTGGCCACCCACTCGCGCCGGATCCCCGACTTCGTCAAGCTGGCCGAGGCGCTCGGTTGTGTCGGATTGCGTTGCGAGCGTGCAGAGGATGTGGCAGACGTCATTGCCCAGGCCCGCGCGATCAACGACCGTCCGGTTGTCATCGACTTCATCGTCGGCGCCGACGCGCAGGTCTGGCCGATGGTGGCCGCCGGGACCTCGAACGATGAGATCCAGGCCGCTCGCGGCATTCGCCCGCTGTTCGACGACGGAATCGAAGGGCACGCATAATGACAGGAACGACGACCACGCACACCCTTTCGGTGTTGGTCGAAGACAAGCCCGGTGTGCTGGCCCGTGTCGCGGCGCTGTTCTCGCGGCGCGGGTTCAACATCGAATCGCTGGCAGTGGGCGCCACCGAGCAGAAAGACATGTCGCGGATGACCATCGTCGTCTCCGCCGAGAGCACCCCGCTCGAGCAGATCACCAAGCAGCTCAACAAGCTGATCAACGTCATCAAGATCATCGAGCAGGACGACAACAACTCGGTGTCTCGTGAGCTGGCGCTGATCAAAGTCCGCGCCGATGCCGGGAGCCGCAGTCAGGTGATCGAAGCGGTGAACCTGTTCCGCGGCAAAGTGATCGACGTGTCGCCGGAATCGCTGACCATCGAGGCCACCGGCGACCGCGGCAAGCTGGAAGCACTGCTGAAGGTGCTCGAGCCGTTCGGCATCCGGGAAATCGCCCAATCGGGAGTGGTCTCACTTACCCGGGGACCACGCGCCATCGGGACCGCCAAATAACCCAATCAGTTCGAAAAGCCAATAACGAAGGAGACATTCACGTGGCTTTGGAGATGTTCTACGACGACGACGCCGACCTGTCGATCATTCAGGGCCGCAAAGTCGGTGTGATCGGCTACGGCAGCCAGGGCCACGCGCACTCGCTGAGCCTGCGCGACTCCGGTGTCGAGGTTCGGGTCGGCTTGAAGGAAGGCTCGAAGTCGCGCGGCAAGGTCGAGGAGCAGGGCCTGACCGTCGACACCCCCGCCGAGGTGGCCAAGTGGGCCGACGTGATCATGCTGTTGGCGCCCGACACCGCGCAGGCCGACATCTTCAAGAACGACATCGAACCCAACCTCAAAGACGGCGATGCGCTGTTCTTCGGTCACGGGCTCAACATCCACTTCGACCTGATCAAGCCGCCCGGCAACGTCACCGTCGCGATGGTCGCACCCAAGGGCCCGGGGCACTTGGTCCGTCGTCAGTTCGTCGACGGCAAGGGCGTTCCCGCGCTGATCGCGGTCGACCAGGACCCGACCGGCACCGGCGAGGCGCTCGCGCTGTCCTACGCCAAGGCCATCGGCGGCACTCGCGCCGGCGTCATCAAGACCACCTTCAAAGACGAGACCGAGACCGACCTGTTCGGTGAGCAGGCCGTGTTGTGCGGTGGCACAGAGGAATTGGTGAAGACCGGTTTCGACGTGATGGTCGAGGCGGGCTACCCGCCGGAGATGGCCTACTTCGAGGTGCTGCACGAGCTCAAGCTGATCGTCGATCTGATGTACGAGGGCGGCATCGCCCGGATGAACTACTCGGTGTCCGACACCGCCGAATTCGGCGGCTACCTGTCCGGCCCGCGCGTGATCGATGCCGACACCAAGGAGCGTATGCGCGCGATCCTGCGCGACATCCAGGACGGCAGCTTCACCAAGAAGCTGGTCGCCAACGTCGACGGCGGCAACAAGGAGCTCGAGGGTCTGCGCAAGGAGAACGCCGAGCACCCGATCGAGGTCACCGGCAAGAAGCTGCGCGACCTGATGAGCTGGGTCGACCGGCCGATCACAGAAACTGCCTAGCACCCAAGCTTCGTCGAGATCGACGTTAGCGCAACAAGTTTCGGCGTGTCGTTGCACTACCGTCGATCTCGACGTTCGGGTGGGTCGACGCGGATGCCGAACACCGGCTGCCGGACCCCGCCGTTGCTGAACTCCGCGCACCACGGCCGATGTCCGTGTTCGTCCGGCCAGACCAGCTGTAGGGCCCGCAGATCGGGGCCGTAGAAGTTGGCCGCGAATTTCAGGTGCGCGCTCGGGTGTTGCACCTGGACGAAATCGAGCAGGAGCTCACCGCCGATCAACATCCGCTCACCGGGTACCGGCCGCCCACCCTTGAGGAGATATTCGCCGACGGTGGTGAGCACAAGGTTCGCCCGCTCTGGCGGCATCCCCGTCACCAACAGCTCGGGCAGGCCGCGCTCGTGTAATCCGATCGTGTAGGCGAACGACATGTGGCCGCTGACGTATTGCACGATCCAACCATTCTCTTTCACCTTCTCGTAGATGAGCTCCATCCACTCCTGCATGGTGGAATCCGGGTGATCGCATTTCCAGCACATGTGCCATTCCTCCTGTCGTAGTGCTTGCCGACAGCATTCACCGGGGCACCGACACCCATAGGCTCCGCGACTCGGTAGAAGCCCGACCATTAGAGTGGCCGCGTGAGCCTGCCTGTTGTTCTCATCGCTGACAAACTTGCCGAATCAACCGTCGAAGCCCTGGGCGACCAGGTCGAGGTGCGTTGGGTGGATGGCCCGGACCGCGAGAAACTGCTCGCGGCGGTGCCTGAAGCCGATGCACTTCTGGTCCGCTCGGCGACCACCGTCGACGCCGAAGTGCTCGACGCCGCGCCGAAACTGAAGATCGTCGCCCGCGCCGGCGTCGGCCTGGACAACGTCGACGTCAAGACCGCCACCGAACGCGGTGTGCTAGTGGTCAACGCGCCGACGTCGAACATCCACAGTGCTGCCGAGCACGCCTTGGCATTGCTGCTCTCCGCCGCCCGCCAAATCCCCGCGGCCGACGCCACCTTGCGCGAGCACGCCTGGAAGCGCTCTTCGTTCTCGGGCACCGAGATCTTCGGCAAGACCGTCGGAGTGGTCGGGCTGGGCCGCATCGGGCAGCTCGTCGCACAGCGACTGGCAGCTTTCGAGGCCCACATCGTGGCCTATGACCCCTACGTGTCGGCGGCGCGCGCCGCCCAACTCGGTATCGAGTTGCTGTCGCTGGACGAGCTGCTCGGCCGCGCCGACTTCATCTCCGTGCACCTGCCGAAAACCCCGGAGACGGCGGGGCTGATCGACAAAGAGGCGCTGGCGAAAACCAAGCCTGGCGTCATCATCGTCAACGCCGCCCGAGGCGGGCTGATCGACGAGGCCGCGTTGGCTGACGCCATCACCAGCGGACACGTTCGCGCCGCCGGGCTCGACGTGTACTCCAAGGAGCCGTGCACCGACAGCCCGCTGTTCGAGCTGCCCCAGGTCGTGGTGACGCCGCACCTCGGCGCCTCGACCGAAGAGGCCCAGGACCGGGCCGGCACCGACGTCGCGGTCAGCGTCAAGCTTGCGCTGGCGGGGGAGTTCGTCCCGGACGCCGTCAACGTCGGCGGCGGGGTGGTCAACGAAGAGGTGGCACCGTGGCTGGATCTGGTGCGCAAGCTCGGCGTCCTCGCCGGTGCACTCAGCGACGAACTTCCGGGATCGTTGTCGGTGCAGGTCCGTGGCGAGTTGGCCAGTGAAGATGTTGAGGTGCTTCGACTTTCGGCGCTGCGGGGCCTGTTCTCGGCAGTCATCGAAGACCAGGTGACGTTCGTCAACGCGCCGGCGATCGCCGAAGAGCGCGGTGTGGCCGCCGACATCAGCACCGCCACCGAGAGTCCCAACCACCGCAGCGTCGTCGACGTGCGGGCGGTAGCTGCCGACGGTTCGGTCGTCAACGTGGCCGGAGCACTGTCCGGTCCGCAGCAGGTCGAGAAGATCGTGCAGATCAACGGCCGAAACTTCGATCTGCGCGCCCAAGGCATCTATCTGGTCATCAACTACGGCGATCAGCCAGGGGCACTGGGCAAGATCGGCACGCTGCTGGGTACCGCCGGGGTCAACATCCAGGCCGCGCAGCTGTCCGAGGACGCCGAAGGTCCCGGCGCGACGATCCTGCTGCGACTGGACCGCGATGTGCCCGCCGACGTCCGATCCGAGATCAGGTCCGCAGTTTCAGCCAACAAGCTCGAAGTGGTTGACCTGTCGTGAAACTGGCCATCATTCCGGGCGACGGAATCGGCCCGGAGGTGATTGCCGAAGCGGTCAAGGTTCTCGACACGGTGCTACCCGGCGTGGCGACGACGCACTACGACTTGGGCGCCAAGCGCTACCACGCCACCGGCGAACTGCTGCCCGATTCCACGGTGACCGAACTGCGTGAGCACGACGCCATCTTATTGGGCGCGATCGGTGACCCGTCGGTGCCCAGCGGGGTGCTGGAGCGAGGCCTGTTGCTGCGACTGCGATTTGCGCTCGACCATCACGTCAACTTGAGGCCAGGCCGGCTGTATCCGGGTGTGAGCAGCCCGCTGGCCGGCGACCCGAAGATCGACTTTGTGGTGATCCGAGAAGGCACCGAAGGCCCGTACACCGGGACCGGCGGCGCGATCCGCGTCGGCACCCCTCACGAAGTAGCCACCGAGGTCAGCACCAACACCGCGTTCGGGATCCGCCGCGTCGTCGAAGACGCCTTCGCGCGCGCCCAGCAGCGCCGCAAACATCTGACATTGGTGCACAAGACGAACGTGCTGACCTTCGCCGGGTCGCTGTGGTCACGGACCGTGGCCGAGGTCGGCGAGAAGTATCCCGCCGTCGAGATCGCCTACCAGCACGTCGACGCCGCGACAATCCACCTGGTTACCGACCCCGGGCGCTTCGACGTGATCGTCACCGACAACCTGTTCGGCGACATCATCACCGACCTGGCCGCCGCGGTGTGCGGTGGTATCGGGTTGGCCGCCAGCGGAAACATCGACGCCACCCGGACCAACCCGTCGATGTTCGAGCCCGTGCACGGCAGTGCGCCCGACATCGCCGGGCAAGGGATCGCGGATCCAACCGCCGCCGTTATGTCGGTGGCGCTGCTGCTTTCCCACGTCGGCGAAGACGCTGCCGCCGCGCGAGTGGACCGGGCCGTGGCTGCCCATCTGGCCAGTCGCCCGAGCGAAAAGCTATCCACCGCCGAAGTCGGCGAAAGGATAGCGTCCGCGCTTTAGTCTCCAGCCCGGGCGGTAACGTTTTGGCCGGCACGATCGGCACCGCCAGCAACGGGAAGATCCCGCACAGCGCGAATGCCAGGGAATAACCCGATCCGGCAATCAGGTCACCCAGCACCGGTGGCGTGCCGGCGGCCATCAGCCGCTGATACGTGTTCTGCAGGCCCAGCGACCGCCCGCTCCAGAACGGTCCCGCGTACTCGGTGATCGCCGTGGACTCCAGGCCGTTGTCGAGAACCGACACGACGGCCACCGAGACCATCAGCGGCACAGCGATGAACAGGTGCAGATGATCGGCGAACGCCAACCCGGCCATGGTCAGGACGCCCACGACTGCCATCACGCGGACCGGACGCAGCCGGGAGCCGACCCGGTCCGACCATCTGCCGACCAGGATCCGGCCCACCGCGCCGAGCACCTGCGACACCGTGACGACACAGCCTGCCGCGAAGATCGAACACTGGTAATTCGCGATCAGCCAGATCAGCATGAACGTCACAGTCAGCGTCTGCGGCACCATCAACAGCGCTGAGGTGGCATGGATTCGGCGTAGCACCCATGAACCGCGGTAGGGGTTGGCCAGTTCTTGTTCGGACGCGTCGGCCCGTTCTTTGCGTGGCGGATCCTTGATGGCAACGACACTGAGCACCGCCGCTGCCGCACACAGCACGGCTGGGAAGATCATGCCCGACACCGCTGACCGACTGCGTTCAGCCAATACCGGAATGACCAACGCGCCCAACGCAATTCCTAACGGCTGCGCGGTCTGTCGGACGCCCATCGCCAAGCCTCGTTGCTCCGGCGGGAACCATCCGGAGACCAGCCTGCCACCGGCCGAGTTGCAGCTGGCGGCCGCCATGCCGCCCACGAACAGCCAGGCGCCGAACCCAATCGTCGAGTGCGCGTTAGAGGCCGCGTAGGCGGCACCGGCTGTCAGCACTGAACCGATCGTCAACACGATTCGTTCGCCTACCCGATCGAGCAGATAGCCCCACAGGATCAGTGTCGCCACCATGCCGAAACTCGGCATCGACGACAGGAGCCCAGCTTCGGCCAGTTGTGCGCCTCGATCTTCTTCCAGGGCAGGGATCAGGAATGCGACGCCGTTGATGAAGACGAACGCGCTCGCGGTCACCAGTAGCGAGACAATGACGATCGACCAGCGCCGTCTCGCATGGAGTGCGACCGTGCCCGTCGGGTCCGTCGGCATTGATCAATGCTCGCACAGCAGTATGGCGGCCGGGGTCGAAGCGGCAACCGCCCGGCTTCGCCGCGCTTGCGACCGCTGGGCCGTCTTTTGGTCGCGGCCCGATGCGCCCGGCTTCGCCGCGCTTGCGACCGCTCGGCCGTCTTTTGGTCACGGCCCGCTGCGCCCGGCTTCGCCGCGCTTGCGACCGCTCACTAGGCTAAGGCGAATGCGCCTTGCCCGAATTGCCAGCCCCGATGGCGTCGCGTTCGTCTCGATCGAGGGTGAGCACGATGACATGACCGTCCGCGAGATCGCGGAGCATCCGTTCGGCACGCCCACCTTCACAGGTCGTTCCTGGCCGTTGGCCGATGTGCGACTCCTGGCCCCGATCCTGGCCAGCAAGGTGGTCTGCATCGGAAAGAACTACGCCGACCACATCACGGAGATGGGCGGTGCCGCACCCACCGACCCGGTGATCTTCCTCAAACCCAACACGGCGATCATCGGACCGAACGTGCCGATTCGATTGCCCGCCAACGCATCGCCGGTGCACTTCGAGGGCGAGTTGGCGGCGGTCATCAGCCGGCCCTGTAAAGACGTCACGGCCGACCGGGCTGCCGAGAGCATCCTCGGCTACACGATCGCCAACGATGTGTCCGCGCGCGACCAACAGATGTCCGACGGTCAGTGGACCAGGGCCAAGGGCCATGACACGTTCTGCCCCGTCGGCCCGTGGATCGAGACCGAGGTCGACCCGGCCGATCTGGAGTTGCGCACCGACGTCAACGGCGAGGTCAAGCAGGACAGTCGGACGTCGCTGATGATCCATGACGTTGGGGCGATCGTGGAATGGATCTCGGGGGTGATGACCTTGCTGCCGGGCGATCTTATCCTCACCGGCACACCCGCGGGCGTGGGCCCCATCGTCGACGGAGACACCGTCAACATCACCATTTCAGGCATCGGGACGCTATCGAATCCTGTTGTTCAAAAACAGGATTCGTAGACTCCTCAATCGGCCCGTAACTGTCGTGTCTGCCGTCGCCGGTGTTGGCCTCGTCGCGCAGCGACTTCGGGGAGTCGACTTCCGGCCGCAACCGGTCGGGCGCTGGTGAGAGATGAGTTGTTTGTTTGGTAGTCTGCTCGTCGGCCCATCACGGCTGGCAGCACTGCCCGTACGACCGCGCAGGGTCGACTGGCAAGGCCCTGACCAGCAGTTTTAGGCAGCCAATGGGGTATGGTGTAATTGGCAACACAGCGGTTTCTGGTACCGCCATTCTAGGTTCGAGTCCTGGTACCCCAGCAGTATTTTTACTTCGCTCTTCCAACGTCGTTGGGCCGCCGAGCGATTAGGTGGGCGTGTGGCAGTCAGCTATGCTGGCTCCTCGGATTGGTTCCGGCCCCGTCGTCTAGCGGCCTAGGACGCCGCCCTCTCACGGCGGTAGCGTGGGTTCGAATCCCATCGGGGCTACTTATCCTTCTTCGCCTAGCTAGCGCGCCCGGCGCGCTAACCGGCCGCAGGCGCGGTCGAACCGCCGACCGGCATCTCCGGAATTCCGAGCTTGCGATGGTCCCACGACCGGGTGCGCTGCGCGACGATACGTACCGCGACCCGCTTGTTCATCATCATGTCGACTGCGGGCTTCACCTCTTCGGTGTAGGGCCCGGTGTAGCGCTCCCACACACTGACACCGACACGAAAGATCGCATCCGGCTCGTCGACGATCTCGGCGATGCCTTCGAAGGACACCCCGCGCAGGCTGTCATAGGTGTTGCCGCCCTCGATCATGAAGCTCACCCGCGGATCGCGCTTGAGGTTGACGGCCTTCTGTGACTTGGCTTTGGTCTCCAGCCAGATCTCGCCGTCGACCACGCCGTACCACATGGCGGTCAGATGCGGTTGTCCGTCGGAACCGACGGTGGCCAGCGTGCCGGTACGGCTACTGGCGACGAAGTCGGTGATCTCCGCCTCGGACATGACGATCTGCGCACGCTGGTTCGTTCCCATGGCGACAGTGTCTCAGGTCACCCATTACGGCCCGAACCGCGGGCAATCACATCTCGAGTCGAGTGCGCGTCGACGGCTTCGAGTGTGCGCTGAGGGTGCCGGCCGTCGGCGTGTCGCCACCCTGGAAGCACACTCGATCGGGCGCTCCGCCTTGGACGCACACTCGGCGAGGCTCGACTCACAACCGCCGGGTCAAGGCGTCCGCGGCCGCCAACAGATCTGCGGCCCAACGTTCGCCCGGCCGTCGACCCATGCGATCGATCGGGCCTGACACCGAGATGGCCGCGACCACCGAACCGCCGGCACCGCGGACCGGCGCTGACACGCTGGCCACCCCGGGCTCTCGTTCCGCGGCGCTTTGCGCCCAACCGCGTCGCCGTACCTCGGCCAGTGTGCGGTCGCTGAACTTGGCGCCGGGCAACACCGCGGCCCGGGTGGCGTCGTCGCTATAGGCCAACAGCACCTTGGCGCCGGAGCCTGCCGTCATCGGCAATCGTGCGCCGACCAGGACGGTATCGCGAAGGCCCGCAGGAGGTTCCAACGCAGCGATGCAAATTCGTGAAGTGCCTTCGCGGCGGTACAACTGCACGCTCTCGCCGGTGATCTCCCGCAGCCGCGGCAGCACCGTCGCGCTGGCCGCCAGGATCGGGTCGTTGACTTGAGCCGCCAATTCGCTGACTGCAGGTCCCAGGCGCCACCGCCCCTCGCCGTCGCGCGCAAGCAACCGGTGAACTTCCAGGCCGGCGGCCAACCGGTGTGCGGTGGCCCTCGGCAGTCCGGTTCGTTTACACAATTCGGCTAGCCCGCAGGGTGATTCCGCGATTGTCTGCAGTACCTCCACGGCTTTGTCGAGAACGCCGATGCCGCTATCCTGTCTCACAGAGAGATACTAGCGTCTCGCATAGTGAGATCAACGAATTGGGATGAGCTCGTGACTAAAACTTCAGCCCACGACGCAGCGCGCCGGCGCACGCTTGCGGAAAAGGTGTGGGACGACCACCTGGTGGCATCGGGCAACGGCACCGAACCCGACCTGATCTACATCGATCTGCACCTGGTTCACGAAGTGACCAGTCCGCAGGCGTTCGATGGTCTGCGGCTGGCCGGCAGGCCGGTGCGCCGTCCGGATCTGACGCTGGCCACCGAAGACCACAACGTGCCGACGATCGACATCGACAAGCCGATCGCCGACCCGGTGTCCCGCATACAAGTGGAGACGCTGCGCCGCAATTGCGACGAATTCGGGATCCGGCTCTACCCGATGGGCGATATCGAACAGGGCATCGTCCATGTCGTCGGGCCGCAACTGGGTCTGACCCAGCCGGGCATGACCGTCGTGTGCGGTGACAGCCACACCTCCACGCACGGCGCATTCGGCGCAATCGCAATGGGCATCGGAACTTCCGAGGTCGAGCACGTGCTGGCCACCCAGACACTCGCGCTGCGACCGTTCAAGACAATGGCCGTCAACGTCGACGGCGAATTGCCGGCCGGGGTGACCGCCAAGGACATCATCCTGGCCGTGATCGCCAAGATCGGAACCGGTGGCGGCCAGGGCCACGTCATCGAATACCGCGGCAGCGCCATCGAATCGCTGTCGATGGAAGCGCGGATGACGGTCTGCAACATGAGCATCGAAGCCGGCGCCAGGGCGGGCATGGTGGCACCGGATGCCACCACCTACGAATATCTGCGCGGCCGCCCGCATGCCCCCACGGGCGCCCAGTGGGATGCGGCGCGGGCGTATTGGGACCAACTACGCACCGACGACGGCGCCGAATTCGACACCGAGGTCTATCTGGACGCCGCAACGTTGACCCCGTTCGTGACGTGGGGGACCAATCCCGGCCAGGGCGTGCCGCTGGGGTCCGCCGTCCCGGACCCGGAGTTGATGACCGACGATAACGAGCGACAGGCGGCTGAGAAAGCGCTGGCGTACATGGATCTTCGGCCCGGGACGCCGATGCGGGAGATTGCGGTCGACACGGTGTTCGTCGGATCGTGCACCAACGGCCGCATCGAGGATCTTCGTGCGGTCGCCGAGATCCTACGCGGCCGAAAAGTCGCCGACGGTGTTCGGATGCTGGTCGTGCCAGGGTCGATGCGGGTCCGTGAAGAGGCCGAAAGTGAAGGCCTGGGCCAGATCTTCACCGCTGCGGGCGCCGAGTGGCGTCAGGCGGGCTGTTCGATGTGTCTGGGCATGAACCCCGACCAATTAGCACCGCAGGAGCGCTGCGCGGCAACGTCGAACCGCAACTTCGAAGGCCGTCAGGGCAAGGGGAGCCGTACACATCTGGTCTCGCCGGCCGTCGCTGCCGCCACGGCGGTGCGCGGAAAACTCTCCGCGCCGGACGACTTGAATTGACCAAGCGAGAAATTATGGACGCCTTTCGCACCCACACCGGGATCGGAGTGCCGCTGCGGCGCTCCAATGTCGACACCGACCAGATCATTCCCGCGGTCTATTTGAAACGTGTCACCCGAACAGGTTTCGACGATGGATTGTTCGCGGCATGGCGCAACGATCCGTCCTTCATCCTTAATCTGAGCCCATTCGACCGAGGTTCAGTACTGGTCGCCGGACCGGATTTCGGCACCGGTTCGTCCCGCGAGCACGCCGTGTGGGCGCTTATGGACTACGGCTTCCGAGTGGTGATCTCGTCGCGCTTCGGTGACATTTTCCGGGGCAATGCGGGCAAGTCCGGTCTGTTAGCGGCCGAAGTTGCTCAAGATGATGTCGAACTTCTTTGGAAGCTCATCGAGAGCAACCCTGGGCTGGAAATCACTGTGAATCTTCAAGATCGGAATGTGTCGGCGGGAACGGTGGTGGTGCCGTTCACGATTGACGATTACACCGCATGGCGGCTGATTGAAGGTCTCGACGACATAGCCCTTACGCTGCGGAAACGCGCCCACATAGAAGTTTTCGAAGCGAGCCGCCCGGACTGGAAGCCGACGACTTTGCCGGTTGCCTAACGGCTCGATTCAGCCCGAATTCGCGGCGGCACACGGCGGTATTCAACAGCTGCGCCACCTACCAAGCGCGGCAAGCGGATTGCTAAAAAATTCGCCGAGATCCATTGAAATTGCGCGTGGCTCTTGGAAATCAGGCACTTGAGGGTTTACCGTGTTTGCTAGTCGGTCCAACGAGGGCCACTAGCTTCGGAGGATATGGATGGTCAACAAGGCAGAGCTCATCGATACACTCACTGAGAAATTGGGCTCGGACCGTCGGCACGCAACCGCGGCCGTCGAGAATTTTGTCGACACCGTCGTTCGCGCGGTCCAAAAAGGTGAGAGCGTCACAATTACCGGTTTCGGTGTGTTCGAGCAGCGCCGCCGCGCGGCCCGTGTGGCCCGCAACCCGCGTACCGGTGAGACGGTGAAGGTGAAGCCGACCTCAGTGCCGGCTTTCCGGCCCGGCGCACAATTCAAAGCGGTTGTCTCTGGCGCACAGAAACTCCCATCGGAAGGACCGGCTGTGAAGCGTGGTGTCGTCGCAAGCGGTGGAGCGAAGAAGGTGGCCAGGAAGGCGCCCGCAAAGAAGACGGCTGCGAAGAAGGTCGTTAAGAAGGCTCCGGCCAAGAAGACGGCTGCGAAGAAGGTCGTCAAGAAGGCTGCTCCGGCCAAGAAGGCTGCAGTGAAGAAGGCTCCGGCCAAGAAGGCCGCGACCAAGCGGACGACTACAGCCGCGAAGAAGGCTCCGGTCAAGAAGGCCGCAACCAAGCGGGCTCCGGCCAAGAAGTCTGCGGCCAAGAAGTCTCCGGCCAAGAAGACGACGGCCCGTCGCGGTCGTCGCTAAGCACTAGCCGCACCACACGCAGATTCGCCGCGGAACCGGCTTTCCTGAGCCGTCCGTGGCGAATTTGCGTGTCAGGCCTCCACGTTGGCGGCCAGCGCACTGCCGATGTGATCGGCCGCGATCAGCCGGCCGTCGGCCAGTGACAGCATCCACGTACTGCCTTTGCGATTGCGGGACTTGTCCGCGCGCACCCCATCGCGTTCGCACCACCAGGCGATCAGGTCCGGAATCACCTTGCCTTGAGTGCAAATGACCGGCGTGCGACACGAGTCCGCGATCTGTAGAACTCGGCGTCGAGCGCGCTTCGGGTTGTCGGCGTACGCCTCTTCGGTGAGGGCGGGCTCGTTGTTGATGGCAACGCCCAGCTCTTCGGCGAGCGGCTCCACCGTCTGGTGGCAACGCAAGCGATCCGCGGAATACACATCGGTGGGACCGAAGGTCGTTAGCTGGGCGACGAGTGCTTCAGCCTGCGCCCGGCCTTTCTTGTCCAGTGGCCGTATTTTGTCGTCCCCGGAGAATCGGGACTTGCTGCCCGCGGTGCCGTGCCGCACGATGAGGACCGATTTGGTATCCGCTGGTTGTTCAGCCCACCGCCGCAACACTTTTCGGTCGTACGGATACGACACTTTCTTGATCGCGGCGGCGGCTGACAGCCAGATGAGCTCGTCGACTTCGTTGTTGGGGGCGAAGCTGCCGCCGAGACTGCGGGCCGACCAGTACTGCACCTTTTTGGTGCGTTGTTCGATCGGATAGCTCACTGACGCGATCCGACGGCCGAGCTCGACGTGGTACCCGGTCTCCTCGAACACCTCGCGCACAGCGGTCACCGGCTCCGTTTCGCCGGGGTCGACTTTTCCTTTGGGCAGCGACCAGTCGTCGTAGCGCGGACGGTGAATCACCGCAACCTCGGGGGCGGATTGGCGGTGCCCCGGTCGCCACAGCACGCCGCCGGCGGCGAGAACGGTCTTGCTCGCCGATCGCCCCGACGAGGATTGTGTCGACACCTGCACTCCTGCATGTCAATTCGGGCCCGTTCGGACCCTGCGGCCAGAAGTTTGCGTCTTCCTGTCGGTTAGGGGCTGCGGTGCTGCTCCATCAGCGACACCTGGTGATCGCGCACCGAGTGGCCCTCTTGCGGTGACGCCTTCCACACGCCTTCCGGCCGCAATTCCCAGCAGCGCGTTGCGGGATCCAGCGCCGAGTCGAGGATGTCGTTGAGTTGAGCGGTCAGGCGGGAATCCTTGACCTGGACCAACACTTCCACCCGGCGATCGAGATTGCGATGCATCATGTCGGCGCTGCCGATCCAGTATTCGTTGATGGCGCCGAAGTTGAAGATTCGCGAGTGCTCCAGATATTGTCCGAGAATCGATCGCACGGTGATGTTTTCGGAGAAACCCTCGACGCCGGGGCGCAGCGCACAAATTCCGCGCACCACGACCTCCACGTGCACACCGGCTTGCGACGCGCGGTAGAGCGCATCGATGACCTGCTCGTCGACAAGGGAGTTCATCTTCAACCGGATGTGCCCGTTACCGGTTGTCTTGTGCGCGGCGATCTCCCGGTTGACGCGCTCGGTGATGCCCACACGAATACCGTGCGGTGCGACCAGTAGGTTGCGATAGGACAGCTTGCGCGAATAGCCCGTCAGTGTGTTGAACAGATCGGTCAGGTCCGCGCCGATGTCAGGATCGGCGGTCAGCAGGCCGATGTCCTCGTACAGCCGGGCCGTCTTGCTGTTGTAGTTACCGGTCCCGATGTGGCAGTAACGACGGATGGTCGAACCTTCGCGCCGCACCACCAGACACGTTTTGCAGTGCGTTTTCAGGCCGACAAGGCCGTAGGCGACGTGGACGCCCGCCTGCTCCAGCGCACGCGCCCACTTGATGTTGGCTTGTTCGTCGAACCGAGCCTTGATTTCCACCAGTGCCACCACTTGCTTTCCCGCAGCGGCTGCTTCGATGAGGGCCCGAACGATCGGCGAATCACCGGAGGTGCGGTAAAGCGTCTGCTTGATCGCCAGCACATTCGGGTCGGCGGCGGCCAGCTCGATGAATCGCTGCGTGCTCGTCGAGAACGAGTCGTAGGGATGGTGCACCAACACATCGCCTTCGCGCAGGGTTGCGAAAATGCTTTTCGGCGTCTCCCGGTCGGCGAACGCGGGGCTGGTCGCCGGAACGAACGCGGGATCCTTCAACGCCGGACGGTCGACGCCGTAGATCTGCCAGAGCGAGGAAAGATCAAGTAGTCCCGGCACCTGGATGACATCACCGGGATGAACATCGAGTTCGCGCAGCAGCAGCTCCAGCATGTGTTCGGTCATGTCGTCGGCCACCTCGAGGCGCACCGGCGATCCGAACCGACGGCGGGCAAGCTCGCGTTCCAGCGCCTGCAGCAGGTCTTCGTCGCGGTCTTCGTCGACCTCGAAGTCGGCGTTGCGTGTGATGCGGAATGCATGGTGCTCAACGATTTCCATGCCGGGGAACAGCGCGGTCAGGAAGGCTGCGATCAGCTCTTCCATCGGCAGAAAGCGAATTTCTTTCTGGACCGCTGACTGGTCCGCGCTGTCGCGGTCGTCGAGCTCGACGAAGCGATCGACGTTGTCAGGCACCTTGACTCGCGCGAAGTGCTGACCGCCGTCATCCGGCTGTCTGACCGTGACCGCGAGGTTCAGACTCAGGCCGCTAACGAAGGGGAACGGGTGCGCGGGGTCCACCGCCAGCGGGGTCAGGACCGGAAAAACCTGCTCGGTGAAGTAGGTCGAGAGCCGGTCGCGTTCGGCCGAATCCAGATCGGCCCACGTGACGATGTGAATGCCTTCGCCGTCCAGCCCCGGCTCCACCGAGTTGAGAAACACCTCGGCGTGCCGGGTGGCGATCTGCTGAGTCTGCTCGCCGATCCGGCGGAGTTGCTCCCGTGGGGTCAGTCCGTCCGCGGAGCGCACCGATAGGCCCATCTCGTCGCGCCGTTTCAAGCCGGCAACGCGAACCATGTAGAACTCGTCGAGGTTAGAAGCAAAGATCGCCAAGAATTTCAGGCGCTCCAACAACGCCAGCGACGTGTCTTCGGCGAGCGCGAGGACGCGCGAGTTGAAGTCCAGCCAGCTCAGTTCGCGGTTGAGGTAGCGGTCTTCGGGGAGTGGGTTCTCGACTGCGGCGGCGGTGGTGGCCGGCGGTGCACCAGGCGCCGAATCGGTGGCTGGCCATTCGGCCGACTCGGCGACGCTCTTGTCCGGGGCTTCGATGTCAGTCACCCTTGAGATCATTCCCCATCGGTGGGGGGTGCTGCCACCGACTGAGGATCGAACACTCGGCGTTGAGGCGCTGTTTACCCGTCGTTACCCCGCCTGGTGTTCCAAACCTTCGACCGCTCGCGTGGTCGCGGGCCCCATCCCCAGCCGGCGTGCGACCGCCAGATCCTCGGGGGTGTCGATGTCGCAGCGCAATCCCGGCCATTCGCCAGTGAGTTCAGCCGCGCCCGAATTACGGTGCAGTGTAGATGAATTCAGCCCAAACTGCGGGTCGAGCGCGGTGCCGAACGCGCAGAGCGCTGCGGTGCCCGTGCCGAGCCGGTCGGCGACAAAGCTTCGGTGATGGCGGCGAGCCTCCGCAATCGCCGCACTGAGTTCCCGGGTTTGCAATACCGGCAGATCGCCTTGCAGGACAACAATATTCGAGAATGACTCGGACACCACCCGCTCGGCGGCGGCGATCGCATTGTTCAACGGGTTCGGGTGACCGCCTGGCGTCGGATCGGCGAGTACGTCCGCGCCGAGCTCGATTGCCGCAGCGGCGGCGGCGTCGTCGGGCGTGACGACAGTGATTCGGCCGACCGAGCTGACTCGCGCCGCGGCGTTGAGTGTGTCCAACAGCATTGCCAACACGATGTTCTCCCGGGCAGGTGCAGAGAACATCGGCGCGAGCCTGGTCTTGGCGGCGGCCAGACGCTTGACGGCGACGATCAGGCCGACGTCCCCGTCGGCGTCGGCTCGGCTGCGACTCACCGCACCATCCTGCCAGTGCCGTTCGCGGAGCGATCTGCATCGTCGCCGAGCTGGGTTTGATGGCCCGGCTTCTCCTCAGATCGCGGAGCGATCTGCATCGTCGCCGAGCTGGGGCGCTGAGCTACGGTGAAGCGCCGGGAGTTAGAGCACACTGACGGGACGAGATCAGTCGACCATGCCCACCACGACAGCAGTAATGGGTTCCGGTGCGTGGGGGACGGCGCTGGCCAAACTGCTGGCCGACGCGGGCGGCAAGGTCGCGTTGTGGGCGCGGCGATCCGATATCGCCGACCAGATCAACAACACCCGCTACAACCCCGACTACTTGCCCGGCGTGGAGATACCGCCGGGCATCACCGCCACGACGGATCCAGCCGAAGCGCTCAGTGGGGTGACCACCGTATTGCTGGCCGTGCCCGCGCAGACGATGCGGGCGAACCTCGAGCACTGGGCGGGCCTGGTCACGCCCGGCGCAACGCTTGTCAGTGCGGCCAAGGGCATCGAGCTTGGCACGTTGATGCGAATGAGCCAGGTGATCGTCGATGTGACGAGTGTCGACCCGTCGCAAGTAGCGGTGATATCGGGACCGAACCTCGCCAGCGAGATCACCGCGGGGCAACCCGCGGCCACTGTCATCGCCTGCAGCGATTCCGGGCGGGCGGTCGCCTTGCAGCGCATGTTGAACGTCGGGTACTTCCGGCCCTACACCAACGCCGACGTCATCGGCACCGAGATCGGCGGTGCGTGCAAGAACGTCATCGCGCTGGCCTGCGGAATGGCGGCCGGCGTAGGTCTGGGAGAAAACACCGCGGCGGCGATCATTACCCGCGGGCTGGCCGAGATCATGCGGCTCGGCATCGCGGTCGGTGCCAAAGGCGCCACGCTGGCCGGTCTGGCCGGGGTCGGCGACCTGGTCGCTACCTGCACGTCGAGCCATTCGCGCAACCGCACGTTCGGCGAGTCTCTGGGAAGGGGCCAGACCCTGGAGTCGGCGCTACAGGCGCGCGACGGCCACGTCGTCGAAGGGGTGACCTCGTGCGAGTCGGTGCTGGCATTGGCTTCGAGTTACGACGTCGAAATGCCCCTCACTGACGCCGTGCACCGGGTTTGTCACAAGGGGTTATCGGTCGATCAAGCGGTGGCCTTGCTGCTCGGCCGCAGCACCAAGCCGGAATGAGCTCGTAACCAGCACCGCGGCGCCAGCCGGTAGCCTCTCTAGGTTGTGGAAGCCCGCCTGTCATCCAGCACGCCCGGTTCGGGTCGTGTCCGGGTCGCCGTCGTCTTCGGCGGGCGCAGCAGCGAGCACGCTATCTCCTGCGTCTCAGCGGGCAGCATTCTGCGCAATCTCGACCCGGACAGGTTCGAGGTCGTCGCGGTCGGCATCACCCCGGAAGGCTCGTGGGTCCTCACCAACGGGGACCCCGATGCGCTGGCCATCGCCGGCCGGCAGTTGCCGGGCGTGAGTTCGGAGTCGGGCAGGGAGCTCGCGCTGACGGCCGACCCGCGCCGCGCCGGTCAACTGGTCTCGCTGTCGCCCGGCGGGGCCGAGGTGCTGGCGTCGGTCGACGTGGTCTTCCCGGTCTTGCACGGGCCCTACGGCGAAGACGGCACCATCCAGGGATTACTCGAGCTTGCCGGCGTGCCGTACGTCGGCGCCGGGGTGCTGGCCAGCGCGACCGGGATGGACAAGGAATTCACCAAGAAGCTGCTGGTGGCCGAGGGGCTGCCGATCGGCGACTATGCGGTGCTGCGTCCGTCGGAGTCAACGCTGGACGCCAAACAGCTTGACCGGCTTGGCCTTCCGGCTTTCGTCAAGCCCGCGCGCGGCGGCTCGTCGATCGGGGTGAGCCGGGTGACCAGCCGCCAGGAACTGCCCGATGCGATCGCCTATGCCCGCAAGCACGACCCGA
This sequence comes from Mycobacterium sp., assembly GCF_965277065.1. GTDB lineage: Bacteria > Actinomycetota > Actinomycetes > Mycobacteriales > Mycobacteriaceae > Mycobacterium. The sequence goes on along the minus strand of NZ_CBDIBT010000019.1, from coordinate 126,860 downwards.
AGGTGATCATCGAATCCGCGATCGTAGGTCGCGAACTGGAATGCGGCGTCCTCGAATTTCCAAACGGCACAGTGCAAGCCAGCACCGTTGGCGAGATCCGGGTGGCCGGGGTCCGCGGACGCGAAGACGCGTTCTACGACTTCGCGACCAAATATCTCGATGACGCCGCCGAGCTCGACGTGCCCGCCAAAATCGACGATGACGACAGCGTCGCGGTGCGCGAGTTGGCAATTCGGGCGTTCAACGCGATCGACGGCCGGGGTCTGGCCCGGGTGGACTTCTTCCTCACCGACGACGGGCCGTTGATCAACGAGGTCAACACGATGCCCGGATTCACCACGATCTCGATGTATCCCCGGATGTGGGCGGCTAGCGGCGTCGACTATGAGACCTTGCTGGCGACCATGGTGGAGACCGCGCTGTCTCGCGGGACGGGTCTGGGTTAGTCGCCCATCAGCCTCTCGACGGGTTGATCGGGCGGGCCGGCATGACGCGGTCGATCAGATCGGACAGCTGCTGGATCGGCGTCGGCCCGGAGCCCTGCGGCAACGTCAGCGCCACGTAGACCTCTCGGTCGACGGTGTACCAGGTCGATCGCTGATCTTGGCTGACTTCGAACCACTGCACCCGGTCGACGACTTGGATCGGAGATCCGACCACGAAATCGGGGGGACGCTCGAGGCCACACCTCAGCACAACGGGATCCCCGGCGCCCGCGGGCTGCCAGGCGGCGGCGCCGGCCGGCGCCGGCGCCGCCACCTGAGCCCGGTTGTAGTCGCCCAGTCGCTGGGGCAGGGCGTCGGTCAGCTTCACGCAGGCCGAATCTTGCGCCTGCGGCGCAGGCACAGCGGCGATCACCGCAGGAGTTGTTCGGTGGTGGGTGGCCGCGATGGCCAGAACGACGGCGATGGTGCCGACTGCCACTACCAACGCGGCGATCAACGCTGCCCGTGGCGGACCGTCGGTGTCGGTCCCCTCGGAATCGCCCATGTCTCACCCTCTGCTCGATCTCGGCGTTCTAGAACCTACCGTTGAGCGCAAACGGCGATCGGCGAGGAGGCGGCGTGGCTAACGGTGAGTCGGATCGCACGCTCGGCGAGGTCGGTGAATTCGAGGTGATCGACCGGCTGACCCGGAACCGGCCCGCATCGGCCGATGTCATCGTCGGGCCGGGCGACGACGGAGCGGTGGTGTCGGCCGGTGACGGCCGCGTCGTGGTGTCCACGGACATGCTGGTGGAAGGTCGTCATTTCCGGCTGGACTGGTCGACACCGCACGACATCGGCCGTAAAGCCGTGGCGCAGAACGCCGCCGATATCGAAGCGATGGGCGCCCGAGTCACGTCATTCGTCGTCGGCGTCGGAGCGCCGGCCGACACCCCGGCTGGACAGGTCAACGCGCTCGCCGACGGGATGTGGTTCGAGGCCGGCCAGATCGGCGCCGGGATCGTGGGGGGAGACCTGGTCAGCAGCCCGCAGTGGGTGGTGTCGGTGACCGTGCTCGGCGACCTGGGCGGCCTGGCGCCGGTGCTGCGATCCGGCGCGCGACCCGGCTCGCAGCTGGCCGTCGCCGGTCAATTGGGCCCTTCGGCCGCTGGATATGCGTTGTGGGCCAGAGGTATTGATCGGTTCGGCGAATTTCGGCAGCGCCACCTCGTGCCGCAGCCGCCCTACCGGCAGGGCCGGGTGGCTGCCGAGGCTGGGGCGCAGGCGATGATCGACATTTCGGACGGCCTGATCGGCGATCTGCGTCATGTTGCGGATGCGTCCGGCGTCGCCGTCGACCTGCGTACCGACGCGCTGAGCGCCGACCGCGACGCCGTGGCGGGCGCGGCACAGGCCGTCGGAGTCGACCCGTGGAACTGGGTGTTGGGCGGGGGCGAAGATCATGCTCTGGTCGCCGCATTCCCCGGTCGTGTTCCCCAGGGGTGGCGGGTGATCGGACGGGTGGTCGGCGGGCCACCGGCGGTGTTCGTCGATGGTGCGCCGTGGGCCGGTGATGCCGGTTGGCAGTCCTTTGAGGTCGGTGATGGGGCAGTAGGGTGACGCGGTGACCGTCTACGCGATCGCCCAGTTGCGGTTCACCGACCGGGCCGCCTACGACCGGTACCAAAGGCGATTCATGGAGGTGTTCGGCCAATACCGCGGCACACTGCTGGCCGCCGACGAGCGACCAGAGATCGTCGAGGGCCGCTGGAATCGGGACAAGGTGGTGCTGATGTCGTTTCCGGACGAGTCGGAATTCCGCTCCTGGTCGGAATCGCCGCAATACCAGAATATTTCGAAGGACCGCGAGGCGGGGGCTGATTCGGTGGTGCTGCTGGTGAAGGGGTTGGCGTGACGGCCCGCCCACTGCGTGACCTCATCGACGACGGGTGGGCCACCGCCTTGCAGTCGGTCGAGGGACAGGTCGCCACCATGGGCCAGTTCCTTCGTGACGAAATCGCAGCCGGCCGTGGCTACCTGCCCGCCGGAGAGAACGTGCTGCGCGCCTTCACATTTCCCTTCGACAAGGTGCGAGTGCTGATCGTCGGCCAGGATCCCTATCCGACCCCCGGACATGCTGTCGGCCTGAGCTTCTCGGTGGCCCCGGACGTGCGACCACTCCCGCGAAGCCTGGAGAACATCTTCACAGAATATGCCAGCGACCTCGGCTTTCCTCCGCCGGAAAACGGCGACCTCACCCCGTGGGCGCAACGCGGGGTGCTGATGCTCAACCGAGTTCTGACCGTCCAGCCGGGTAACTCGGCATCGCACCGCGGCAAGGGCTGGGAACCGGTCACGGAGTGCGCGATTCGCGCCCTGGTGGATCGCGGCCAGCCGATGGTGGCCATTCTGTGGGGGCGCGATGCCTCGACGCTCAGGCCGATGCTGACCGGCAAGGACTGCCTGTCGATCGAATCACCGCATCCCTCACCGCTATCGGCGGCACGGGGATTCTTCGGGTCGCGTCCATTCAGTCGCGCCAACGAGTTGCTCGCTCAGCTGGGCGCCGAGCCCGTCGACTGGCAGCTGCCGTAGAAGAAGCGAACGGTCAGCCGCGCACGACCTTGCCGGCCTTGAGGCACGAGGTGCAGACGTTGACACGGTGCTTGTTGCCGCCCGGACGGTTGGCGACGCGCACGCGCTGAATGTTGGGGTCCCAGCGACGGCTGGTCCGGCGATGGGAGTGCGACACCGACTTGCCGAAGCCGGGGGCCTTCCCACAGATATCGCAGACGGCAGCCATACTCGAAACTCCTCAGACTCTGGGGCCAACGACCTGGACGACGTTACGGGTGGCCCGGCGACCAGGAAAGAATAGCTGCCGCTGGGCAGAACTGCCAAAACGATCAACAAACGGCGGGTGTCACGAGACCTGCGGTGTCATCGCGAGTGGATAGGCTGGCGCGCACTGATGACGGCGTGAGGAGGTGCCATCCAGGTGGGATTCAGTGACGTGGGATCGGGGCTGCTGGCCGGGCCGGGTCGCGCGCTGGACGCGTCGGCGTTGCGTGACTGGGCGCACACCGCCGTGGGCGACCTGATCACCCATATCGACGAGATCAACCGGCTCAATGTGTTTCCCGTCGCCGACGCCGACACCGGCGTCAACATGCTGTTCACCATGCGCTCGGCGCTGGCCGAGGCCAATACCGAGGCCAAATCCGTTGACGTCGTCACAACGGCGGCGGCCCTGTCATCCGGCGCGCTCCATGGCGCGCGCGGCAACTCCGGGGTGATCTTGTCGCAGATCCTGCGCGGCATCGCCGACGTCACCGCGCATGCCTCCGCCGAATCCGGCGGCGGACTGCACGACATCGACGCTGCGCTGCTCGGCGCCGCGCTGCACCGTGGGGTCGACCTGGTGGTCGCCTCGATGGGTGGTCACGAGGTCAAGGGGACGATCGTCTCGGTCCTGAAAGCCGCCGGTGAGGCCGTCGAAGAGTCGGCGACCGCGGGGGACGGGCTGCCGCAGGCGGTTACCGCCGCCGGTGACGCCGCGGTGGTCGCGCTGGAGCGAACGCCTGAGCAGCTGGACGTGTTGGGAGAGGCCGGCGTGGTCGACGCCGGCGGTCGCGGTCTGTTGGTCCTGCTCGACGCGCTGCGCTCGACGATCACCGGCCAGGCCCCCAGCCGCAAGGTGTATCTGCCGGCACCGCCCCGGCCGTCACCTGAGCTCGCCGTGCGGCTACCGGCGCCGCAATTCGAAGTGATGTACCTGCTGGGCGGTTGTGACGACGACGAAGCCGAACAGCTGCGCGAGCGGCTGGACGAACTCGGTGAATCGGTCGCCATTGCGACGTCAGGCGTCGTCGGCGGCTACTCGGTTCACGTGCACACCGACGACGCCGGAGCGGCGATCGAAGCGGGCCTGGCGTTCGGCGACCCGCGACGGATCCAGATCTCGATGCTGAGCAGCGGTACCAGCGGACTGCCGCCGGGCAGCTGGACGCGGGAGCGGGCGGTGCTCGCCGTTGTCGACGGCGAAGGGGCGGCCGAATTGTTCGCCGATGAGGGCGCCTGCGTGCTGCGGCCCGATCCGCACGCCGAGAATCCGACGACGGTGATCACCGCGCAGCAACTGTTGCGCGCTGTCGTCGACACCGGCGCCGCGCAGGTGTTGGTGCTGCCCAACGGCTATGTGCTGGCCGAGGAGCTGGTCGCCGGTTGCACCGCGGCAATCGGCTGGGGTATCGACGTGGTGCCGCTGCCGTCCGGGTCGATGGTGCAGGGCCTGGCGGCGCTGGCGGTACATGAACCGGGCCGCCAAGCCGTCGACGACGGCTACACGATGGCTCGCGCGGCGGGCAGCGCACGGCACGCCACGGTGCGCGTCGCGACCGAGACCGCGTTGACGTGGGCGGGCACCTGCGAGCCGGGCAACGGGCTCGGCATCGCCGGCGACGAGGTCCTGATCGTGGCGCCCGATGTCGCCTCGGCCGCGACCGGTCTGATCGATCTGCTGCTGGGCGCCGGCGGGGAACTGGTCACCGTGCTGGTCGGCGGCGGCATCGACGCGGACTCCGTCGAATCCGCGCTGCGCGCCCACGTGCACGACCACCACGCAGGAAGTGAGCTAGCGATTTATCAGACCGGGCACCGCGGCGACGCGCTGCTGATCGGAGTCGAGTAGCGGTGGCGTCGCTCAGCGACCGGCTCGACTACGTCGTCGGCGCCAAAGCCGCCGGCCCCCTCGAGGAAGTGTTCGGCATCCGCACGGTAGACGACCTGCTGCGCCACTACCCGCGCAGCTACGTCGAAGGCGCCACCGTCCGCGGCGCCGACGACGAGCAACCGCCGGAAGGCGAGCACATCACACTCGTCGACGAGATCACTGACACCGCGCTGCTTTCGATCAAAAGCCGCCCCAAAGACAAGCTGTTTCGGGTGACCCTCGGGTCCGGCCGGGGCAAAGTCACCGCGACGTTCTTCCATCCGAAAAAGTGGATCACCGACCAGCTGTCCAAGGGCACCCGCGTCATGTTGTCCGGCGATGTCGGGTACTTCCGAGGTGCAATGCAACTGACCCACCCCGACTTCCTGGTGCTGGACGCGGCCGACGGACGCAACCGCGGCAGCCGGTCGCTGACGATGATCGCCAACGCCTCGCAGGCAGTGAGCGGGGAAGTGCTGCAAGAGGCATTCGAGCGCACCTTCTATCCGATCTATCCGGCCAGCGCGAAGTTGCAGAGCTGGGACATCTTCAACTGCGTTCGGCAGGTCCTCGAGGTGCTCGATCCGGTACCGGACCCTCTTCCTGAAAAGCTCTGCGCCACACACCAGCTGGCTTCCGAAGACGAGGCACTGCGGGCAATCCACCTTGCCGAAAACGGCGCCGATCGGCGGAGAGCCCGCGAACGGCTGGCCTTCGACGAGGCGGTGGGCCTGCAGTGGGCGTTGGTCAGTCGACGCCACGGCGAACTCGCCCAGTCCGGGCCGGTGGCGCCGTCGACGACGGCCGGTCTCCAACAGGAACTGTTGCAGCGCTTGCCGTTCGAGTTGACTGCCGGTCAGCGCGAGGTGCTGGACGTGCTCTCCGGCGAGTTGGCAACGTCCCGGCCGATGAACCGGCTGCTGCAAGGCGAAGTGGGCTCGGGCAAAACCATCGTCTCGGTGTTGGCGATGCTGCAGATGGTCGACGCCGGCTATCAATGCGCCTTGCTGGCGCCCACCGAAGTGCTCGCTGCACAGCATCTCCGGTCGATCAGCGACGTGCTCGGGCCGCTGGCGATGGGTGGACAGCTCGGCGCCGAGGACAACGCGACCAGGCTGACGTTGCTGACGGGCTCGATGTCGCAGGCGCAGAAGAAACAGGTTCGCGCCGCTATCGCCGGCGGCGAGGTCGGCATCGTCGTCGGTACCCACGCGTTACTGCAAGACGCGGTCGAGTTCCACAAGCTCGGCATGGTGGTCGTCGACGAGCAGCACCGGTTCGGTGTAGAACAACGAGACCAGCTGCGGGCCAAGGCACCTGCCGGTATCACGCCGCATCTGCTGGTGATGACCGCGACACCTATTCCGAGGACGGTGGCGCTGACCGTCTTCGGCGACCTCGAGACGTCGACGTTGCGCGAGCTTCCCCGCGGCCGTCAGCCGATCACCACCACCGCGATCTTCGTCAAGGACAAACCTGCCTGGCTGGACCGGGCCTGGCATCGCATCATCGAAGAGGTGGGCCAAGGTCGGCAGGCCTACGTCGTGGCACCGCGGATCGACGACTCCGACAGCGGGGGCCAGAGCGACCGAGACCAAAGGCCCTCGGCCACAGTCGAAGAGCTCTATGCGCGGCTCGGTAGCGGCCAACTGGCAGATCTTCGGCTCGGCCTCATGCACGGGCGGTTGAGCGGCGACGAGAAAGATGCCGTGATGGCGGCGTTTCGCGCCCGCGAGATCGACGTGCTGGTGTGCACCACCGTCATCGAAGTCGGCGTCGACGTGCCCAACGCGACCGTGATGCTGGTGATGGATGCCGACCGCTTCGGCGTCAGCCAGTTGCACCAGCTGCGTGGCCGCATCGGGCGCGGGGAGCACGCCAGCGTCTGCTTACTGGTCAGTTGGATGACGCCGGATTCGCGTGCGGGCAGGAGACTGAGTGCGGTCGCCGGAACGCTCGACGGTTTCGAGCTCGCCGATTTGGATCTGCAGGAACGGCGTGAGGGAGATGTGTTGGGCCGCAGCCAGTCTGGCCGCGCGATCACGCTTCGATTGTTGTCGCTGATCGATCATCGAGAGGTCATCGAGGCGGCGCGCGACTTCTGCGAACAGGCCTATGAGGACCCGGACGCGTATCCGGGTCTGGCGCTGCTGGGTGCACCCTTCACCGGCAACGAGCGCATCGAATTTCTGGACAAGTCGTGACCCGCAGAAGATGGCCGTGGCTCGCGGCGATCGCGATTCTCGCTGTGCTGGTTGCCTATCAGGTGGCGGTCACGTCGGCGGGGGATCGCGACCGGGAGTTCGCGGCTCGTGCCGACGTTCCGACCGTGCAGCCCGGAGTCGACGTGCTGGGTGGAATCGCCATAGTGCCGTGGCGAGTTCGTCACTACGACTATCACCGCGCCGCGTTCGGCGAAGCGTGGACCGACGACAACGACGCACCCGGCGGTCACAACGGCTGCGATACTCGCGACGACATCCTCACTCGCGACCTGGTCGACAAGAGCTACGTGTTCGCCAAGCACTGTCCCGACGCCGTCGAGACCGGCACCCTGCACGACCCGTATACCAACGCCACCATCAACTTCCACCGCGGCGCCAAGGTCGGCGAGGCCGTCCAGATCGACTACATCGTATCCGCAGCTCTGACTCATAGCAGATGCACTTGCTGTGGTGAATGCGTTGATGACATGCCGCTCACAGTGTTCGGACATTGATCATGAAGAGGCGTGTGGTCCGATGACGAAGAGGCAGCTGACATGGCTGGCGGTCGCGGCGATCCTTTCGATCCTGGTGGCCTACCAGACGGTGGAATCGTCTACCGAGCGATATGCGCAATTCCTCGCGCAGGCTGATGTCCCGACGGTAGCGCCCGGTGTCGACGTGTTGGCCGGAGTTGCGGTGGTGCCACTGCGGATCCGCCGTTATGACTACCGGCGTGCAGCATTCGGTGAGGCGTGGACCGACGATAACGACGCCCCTGGCGGCCGCAACGGCTGCGACACCCGTGATGACATTCTCAACCGTGACCTGGTCGACAAGACCTACGTGTCGACCAAACGATGTCCGGATGCCGTCGCCACCGGAGTCCTGCATGACCCATATACCAACGCCACCATCGACTTTCATCGTGGCGCGAAAGTGGGTGAGGCGGTGCAGATCGACCACATCGCGCCCTTGGCTTACGGATGGGATATGGGGGCTTATGGGTGGACCGACGAAATGCGCGTGCGATTTGCCAATGATCCGGCCAATCTGCTCGCGGTAGAGGGTCAGGCGAACCAGGACAAGGGCGATAAGGAACCCGTGTTATGGATGCCGCCGAACGCTGCGTTCCACTGTCAGTACGCGATGCAATTCATCGCAGTGTTGCGGGGTTACGGGCTGCCTGTCGATGCGCCTTCGGCCGCGGTCTTGCGTGGCGCTGCTGAAAACTGCCCGAAAGGTTGAGCATGGGTAAGCCACCCCTCGTTTGCGGCCCCAGAAGGACGCTTTGACGTACACGACCCCGCAGCGTTCGTCCAAAACGATTTAGCCGCAATGACGCCCGCGATGCTGTTCAGCGCCGGCGTGCCGAAAACTCTGGTTATCGAGACACTGTGTCGTCGAGGGAGGCCACCTCGGGCGGATACTGCGATCGGCCGTGTGATTTGACCCTGACCGCCTTGAATAAGTGCCGGACGTCCAGTGTCCGGCCGGATCACCGCCCAACACGCCGAGAGAACCGAGACCGCGACGCTGCCAAGGCCGATCGCGTCACTCACATGCGCATCGGTCACGGTGCGAGACCAAAAGCCACTCCGTTCTCAACACTCTCACAGTTGGAGAAAACTACCCTCGGGGCGCAACGTTGAACACGCCCGCTGGAAGCGAGAAACCACGAATGAACTCACATACCGGAATTAAGATCGCCGCCGTGAGAGGCCGGAAAGTCGCTGCTGGGGTGTTGTCCGCTTCCGCACTGGTCTGTGCAGCGCCAGTCGCGCAGGCCGCTCCGATGCCTGTTCCTGCCCGCGGGGGTCATGGCGGTGGACATGCTGAGGGTGGACATGCTGAGGGTGGACATGCTGAGGGTGGACATGCTGAGGGTGGACATGCCGACGGTGGACATGCTGGCAGTGGACCTGGGGGCGGTGGACATGCTGGCAGTGGACCCGGTGGCGGTGGACCTGGTGACGGGGGCCCCGCCGGAGGTCCTGGGAATGGTGGCGTGGGCCACGCCGGAGGTCCTCAAGAAATGCCTGGGGCGGTACTGTCACCTGTGATCCCCCACCGTCGGGCTCACGACCCCGGTACTGACTTGCCAGCCCCATTGCCTACGCCGTAGCGAAAGCGCGGTATTTACCGCCGGGCGCCGGCGATCGCGGTGGTCTTGATCGCCGCAACGAGGGTTCAGAGGGTGCCGGTGAAGTTCATCAGTGCTTCGACGATCGGGCTGATGTTGATGTCGCCGTAGGGTGTGAGCAGGAAGTCACCGACGGTGTAGGCGGTGTTGGCGGCGTTTTCTGAGGACTCGAAGACGTTGCCGAAGCCGAACCCGAATTCGTCGAGCAGAAAGCCGGTGCCATCGGGAACGGGTGTGCCGGTGGTGTCGGTCGCGAGGATGAAGTCACCGTAGGGGTTACCAAAAACAAAGGCCGGGCTCGAGATCGGCGAGTAGTCGAATTGTCCGGTGAAGGTGCCGACCGGGATACCGAGAGTGTCGACAGAGAAGGCTTGGGTACCGTCCACCTCGCCGCTGGCCGTGGTCACCGACACCTCGGGGGCGCCGACAGGCTCGATCGTGTAGACCGGCGAAAAGGGGTTGGTCGGGTCTGCGCTGTAAGGAATCGCAGCCGGAAAGTACTCATTGCTTAGGCTGGCAGCCAGCGGCGCAGTCGCGGCCGCATCGGTGATGGGGCCCAGAACGTCGGTGGGGGTATCCGCCGCGGCGGCGCCCATGCCCGATGCCGCGGCGGTCGCGGCCAACGCGGCGCCGGCCGTCCACTGCAGCGCGCAATGAATAGTGCGGTCAAAGCTCTTCATGGGGGTCCTTCTGCAAGAAGGGGACGTGGACCCTATAGCCGATATAAGGCTGAGCTCAACCTATCTCAGCTTGCACTCAGCAGAGAAGGGGGCGAGGACAATCCCAGCCACTCACAAGCTCCAGTCCCGCTCGCCCAAAATCAACGCTGGAACGAGCTCGCAGCAGACCATCTAGCTTTCCGATGGTTTCGTTGCCGTCAACGGTCGGAGACGGACTAGGGAATGTTGGAGATTGCCAGCACGTAGTGAGTACATTCGACGCCCGGCGAGACACAGCAAGAACGAGTCAGACCGGGACGACGCTCAGTGTGATGAGTGCGGGACTATTCCGCATCTGACTAATTAGTCTGGTCCCGATTGGCGGCGCTCCATAACGCGTCCAACTCGGTCATTGCGGTGTCGTGCGTGATCAGCCAGTGCCCGCCCTGATCGATCAGCACGATGGGCCGAGGGTGAGTGGCGTGTTTATATCCCCCTGTGGTGGCCACGATGGCCCCAGCGGAGTTGTTGGGTGCGTGCTGGATGTCGGTCACGACGAAGGCCGGGGGAAGCAGCCCGCCGAACACGTTCACGTTCATTCGGTTCAGATGATTGTCGATTGTCCCGGCTTCATCAGGGGTGAATCCCGGCGTGACGATGTCAGTCTTGTTCTCCGCGGGAATGCCCGGGTCGGTCAGCTTAGCCAGGACGGCGACCACCTCATCGGTGCTGGGGACGGCGTCTGCACTAGCCGATACGGGTGCGGCGATCAACGCCGCCGTCACCGTCGCGACAGCGAGGAGTTTGGTCCACCTCAAACGTGATTTCTCACTTCCAGCGGGCTTGTTGAACGATGCGGCGAGTTTAGTTTTCGCCATCTGTGACAGTGCTGAGAGCGACGGTGGCACGGAGTTATCGGCGTGCATACTGAAGCGCGGTGTCGCACGAAACGACCGTGCGGTCAGCGCGGCGATGGGCCTGTTTTTGATGACGTCGATCTAAGGAACGTCGCGCTGGCGCGCCGAGAGAGTTCATCGTGTAAGCGGATCCGCGTTAATGCGGTATGGCCACCTCGTCGAGCGAAGCATAAGGGGGAGAGTTGACGGACATAACTCAACAGAAGCCGCATCGGAGGGACCATGTCTATGTGGTTTTGATCTTCATAGCATCTACGCTGCCGTGGTGGTTTCTTTTCTTTGGCTTCGGCCCAGATATAGATCTTCCCGAGTGGTTAAGTGTACTTATTTTATTGCTACTACTGCTAATTGTCCCGGTGCTAATGTTGTTCGCAGTCTTTAGACTAAAACTTTTCAACTCAGTTGCGCATGACGCCGTAATTGTGTTCGCGGTACTTATGCTTACCGAGGGGTTGTTTGCCTGGTTCTACCTTCTGCTGTCTGATCAGTCATCGTCCGCCGCCTTCTGTCCCGCGCACCCATCCCACATCCAACTGCTGTACTTTACAATGAGCACTGCGACAACAACGGGAATGGCGGACATTAAACCAAATAACGACAGTGTCCGCATTCTAGTGTCAGCACAGATGCTGGTGAGCCTTATGCTCATTTCGGGTGCAATTGCTACGGCTTTTAATCGTGTTCTTAACCCGAAAGATTAGACAGCTTTCCGATGGGAATTGTCGTTGGTGACAGTTCAGACATGGCGACCGATAAGCGTGTCGAGCGGTCCAAAGATGCTGTGCTCACCGAGACCTATCGGCTACTCACCGAGGGTGGCATCGGCGGCGTCAGCATCGACGAGGTATCACGCCGCTCGGGAGTCGCCAAGACCACGATCTATCGACATTGGCCCTCGCGCAGTGCATTGCTGCTGGACGCGTGTTCGCGCATCGGTACTGCCTCTGCGACCCCAGACAGCGGTAGCTTCGCCAGCGACATCCGTGAGCTGAATGAAGCCCTAGCCCGAGAATTAGCTTCTGCCGGATGGACGTCCATTCTGCCGTCGATCATTGACGCCGCCGAACGAGACGAGCACGTGGCGCGAATGCAGGCTGCCCTTCATGCCCAAATGATGGTCCAGTCGTTGAGGTCATTAATCAAGCATTGGGACGCGGCGAGGTAGAGCTAAACCGAAGCCCTGCTAACGTTGTCGCGGGCATCGTTGGCCCTTTGTTCTACCGTCGCTGGTTCTCTAGAGAACCAATAGACGACACGTTCAACGAAGCCATTCTTCGCTACCTTTGATTGATCTACCAACGGGCGAGCCCGGCAGGTTGTCTCGTTACTGAAAATTCGTAGCCGACCACTTCGCGTCTCGCACGATGGTTTCGCTGTCGAAGATCAGGCGTAGTCGACGGTGCTATTCGCGAGCGGTTACGCCCAGCTCTTGGTTCACCGGTGGTGGGCACACGAAGCTCCCCTCGATCTCAATGAGGATTGACTCGGCTGCTAGCCCTGCGACGATGGCCACCGTGTTGACCGGGTAGGAACCGTCGGGAAACCAGTCGGCGTATACCTCATCGCGCACCGTATTGAACTTCGTCAGGCTGTCGCGGCCCACGAGGAGGGTCAAGAGTCTGATCAGATCCGCTGGCGCGGCACCCTGTGAGGCGAGCAGTGTCTCGATCGCGGCAAAGACCAGACGGGCCTGATCTGCGACGCCTTCGGGCATTTTAGATCCGGTGGTTGTAGCGATCTGTCCCGCGAACGTCGCGATGCGCGCCTTCTCCGAGGTGATGCTCAGGTGGCTGTACTTGCCTGCTGGCGCGGCGGCGGACTCCGGGTTTAGGTATTTGACAGCGGTCATCGCGGCTCTCCATCCCACCGTGTCAACCGCCTACAGTCCCGAGCCTCAGCGACGGTCGTTGATAACCAATCAACGCCCATGAGGGTGAGCTTGGGACTAGGCGGCGGCCCTCAGTCTCATTTGTAGAGATTTGGGACAGGCTTCGCGCCGCGGTTTCGCGAGGCGTTCCCGCAGTCACGCTGTCTCATTTCCTGTGTTGTTGGCAAAGCAGTACCACGGCCCAGCGCCTAGCCGCGGCGTAGTCGCTTGGTGCGGGAACTGCATTCCTTCCGCCGACGCCGGCAGGCCCGGAGGCGCAGATACGGGCTCCCGATCGACCTGGTCTCGAGCAACGTGCTGCGGCAGGCCGCAACGACCTGCCCGACCGGACGCTAGACGCCGGTGTAGGTCAGCGGATCCTCGCGGACTCGGGTGCCATCGTTGAGCCCGTTCAGCGCTTCCATGTGGGCGGTGGTCAACTCGAAGTCGAAGACGTCGAAGTTGCTGGCGATCCGCTCGGGATTACCGGAGCGCGGGATCACCACGTTGCCCAGCTGGATGCTCCACCGGATGAGCACCTGCGCCGGGGTGCGGCCGTATTCGCCGGCGATCGACGTCACGGTGGCGTTGTCCAGCACCCTGCCGACCGCTAGCGGACTGTACGCCTCGGTGACGACGTCGTGTTGAGCGTTGAACGCCCGCAATCCGGCCTGGTTGAGCAGGGGGTGCAGCTCGATCTGGTTGACCGCGGGGGTGACGTAGGTCAGGTCGATGACCGTTTCCAGGTACTCCTCGGTGTAGTTGCACACCCCGATCGAGCGGGTATGGCCGTCGCCGCGGGCCTGAATCAGGCCGCCGAAAGTGTCCACGTATTTTCCCAGCTGCGGCTGCGGCCAGTGCACGAGAAAGAGGTCGACGTAGTCCAGCCCGAGCTTGTCCAGGCTCACCTTGACGGCGTCCTGGGCGACGTTGAATCCGTGGTCGGCGTTGGCGACCTTGGTGGTGACGAACAACTCGGCGCGCGGGATTCCCGACGCCGCGATGGCCCGGCCGACGGCGGCTTCGTTTCCGTATACCGAGGCGGTGTCGATCAGCCGGTAGCCGATCTCGAGCGCCGTTGATACGGCGCGTTCGGTTTCGTCCTCGGTCAGCTCGGCGACCCCGAGGCCGAGTACCGGCATCGTATTTTCGTCGTTGAGTGCAATGGAGGGGACTGAAAGGTCAGGGCCGCCCGACATCTTTCACCTGCCTGTGAAGTCGAAGGTTCGTGGATCAGGACCGAGCCGGTTTCCGTCATCGAGCGAGGAGATAGACGCTATGTCGTTTTCGCTCAATTCGAAATCGAACACGTCGAAGTTGCTCGCAATCCGCTCGGGGTTTACCGACTTGGGGATGACGATATTACCGAGGTGAAGATGCCATCGAATCAGAACCTGCGCCGGGGTGCGGTGGCGGGCCTCGGCGACGGCAGTGACAGCAGGGCTGGTCAGCAGCGATCCTTGCCCGAGCGGCCCCCACGCCTCGGTCGCGATACCGAGGCGGGCGTGTAGCTCGCCCAGTTCGGTCTGCGGCAGCCGCGGATGCAGCTCGACCTGATTGACGGCCGGCACGATCCCGGTGGCGTCGACGAGCGCGTTGATGTGTTCGGGCTCGAAGTTGCTGACCCCGATCGACCGGATCCGGCCCTGGTCGCGCAGGTGAGCGAAGGCTTTGAAGGTGTCGATGAACATGTTCAGCTTGGGCATCGGCCAATGGATCAGGTAAAGGTCCAGGTAATCGATGCCCAGCCGGTCCATACTGACGTCGAACGCGGCCAGTGTGCTGTCGTAACCCTGCTCGGAATTCCAAAGCTTGGTGACCAAGTAAAGTTCGTCCCTGGGCACGCCGGACTCCGCGACCGCGCGACCGGTCTCGCGTTCGTTGCCGTACACCGAGGCGGTGTCGATATGGCGGTATCCGGCTCGCAGCGCGGTGCTCACCGCTTGCTCGGTGTCGGACGGCGGGACTTTGAAAACGCCGAATCCGAGCGCGGGGATGGAATGACCGTCGTTCAGTGGGACCGAGGGACTCGAGGGACTAGCCATGACACGAAGTCTGCCAGGCGCACCGGCTCCGCAGCTCGCGACCGGTGGCTGGGCCAACTGGCTGAAAAGCGTCGCTACCAAAGTCGGCGTCAAGGTGATTCCGTGGGTACCAACGCGCGCCGTGCGACTGCTGGCCGGCGGCCGTTCGGTCACGGTCGACGGCAACACGCTTGATCCGACGTTGCAGCTGATGCTGTCGGCACAGCACGCGATGGGCATCGAGGGCTTGGCGGTAGGTGACGACGTTGCGGCATCTCGGGCTCTGATGCGGGAATCGTTGATGGCGTTCGCCGGCCCGCAGGTGCATGTCGGCGTCCGGGACTTGTCGTTACCGGGACCGGCCGGCCCCATCCCGGCCCGGCATTATCGGCCGGCGGCCACGAAGCCAACCCCGTTGCTGGTTTTCTACCACGGCGGCGGCTGGACTATTGGCGACCTGGACACCCACGACGCGTTATGCCGGCTGGCCTGCCGCGACGCCGATGTTCACGTGCTGTCGGTCGATTACCGGCTGGCCCCTGAGCACCAAGCACCGGCCGCGGTCGACGACGCCTACGCGGCGTTCAAGTGGGCGTGCGAACACGCCGAGGAACTCGGCGCAATCCCCGGGAAAGTGGCCGTCGGCGGGGACAGCGCCGGCGGCAACCTGGCGGCCGTCGTCTCACAACTGGCGCGCGACCAGGGTGGCCCGCAGCCCGTGCTGCAATGGCTGATCTACCCGCGCACCGACTTCACCGCGCAGACCCGGTCGTTGAGTCTGTTCGCCGAGGGTTTTCTGCTCACCAAAGCCGACATGGACTGGTTCGAGGTCCAGTACCTGGACGGCTCGGGCATCGAGCCGGCAGATCCGCGGATTTCGCCGTTGTTGGCTGACTCGTTGGCCGGGCTGCCGCCCGCGCTGGTCGCCACCGCGGGCTTCGACCCGTTGCGTGACGAGGGAGACCGCTACGCGGCGGCGCTCCACAAGGCCGGGACCCACGTCGACTGGCGGTCAATGCGATCTCTCACGCACGGATTTGCCAACCTGTTCCCGCTGGGCGGTGGAAGCGCGCAGGCCACTACGGAGTTGATTTCGGCGCTGCGAGCCCATCTCAGCCGCGTCTGAGTCGATTGCGCGTCCCTCCCCTCGCCGCTGCGCGGCTGGGAGGCACCCCCACCTCAGGCCGCGCCGCCCTCAATCGTCACCACGCGACCTGGCTATTGCGACGCCGGTAGGCTAGGGCGCTACCGCCGACCGCACCGCGGCCGGGCAACGAAGCCGACTATGTGGAAATGGTGACCTGACCCATGGGCGAAAAAGCCGCCAAATCGAACCGTCCAGCGAAATACGACCTCAACGCCGCCGGACGCCGACGTGACTTGGCGGTCCGGACTGGGCTCACCGCGATCGTGATCGCGTTCGCCGTTTTTGTCGTCTGGGCCGTGCTGCCGGACAGCAAGAAGACCTCTACCGACGGAGCCCGGGCCATCCGGGTGACGTCGAGCAAGCTGGTCGTCAAGGACGGCACCCACGATCCGAAGGCCGTGGTCTCCTTTTACGAGGACTTCCTCTGCCCGGCCTGCGGCAACTTCGAGCGGGGATTCGGGCCGACGGTCTCGAAGCTGATCGACGGCGGCGAGATCGCCGCCGACTACTACATGACCGGCTTTCTCAGTAGGCCGCAGAACCAGCAATACTCGTCGCGAGCCGCCAACGCCGGGTACTGCGTCGCCGACGAGTCGATCGACGCCTTCCGCCGATTCCACACCGCCCTGTACACCAAGGACATTCAGCCCGACGAAGCCGGGACAGCATTCCCTGACAACGCGAGGCTGGTCGAGTTGGCCCGCGAAGCCGGCGTGGTGGGCAAGGTGCCCGAGTGCATCAAGTCCGGCAAATATATCCCGATGGTCGACGGCTTGATCACGTCGGCAGGCATTCACGCCACCCCGACGGTGCGCATCAACGGCCAGGACTACCAGTGGACGACGCCGCAAGAATTCGTCGCAAAGATCAAAGCAATCGTCGGAGACGTGCCCGGAATCGACTCGGCTGCGACCCCAGCAGCGTCGTGACCACCTCGGCGGCAGCCAAAACCGATGGGCCGGTCGAACATTCGACGATAGCGTCGCCAGTCCCATCGGCCAGCGCGTGGTGGATTCTGATCGCGGGTGTGGCCGGCCTGATCGCCTCGGCCACGCTGACCATCGAGAAAATCGAACTGCTGGTCAATCCGTCGTATGTGCCGTCGTGCAATCTCAACCCGATTGTGTCCTGCGGTTCGGTAATGACGACGCCGCAAGCATCGGCGTTCGGCTTCCCGAACTCGCTGATCGGAATCGCCGCGTTCGCGATCGTCTTCGTCACCGGTGTGCTGGCGGTGGCCAAAGTGCCGCTGCCACGTTGGTATTGGATCGGGATCACCCTCGGGACGCTGGCCGCGACCGGGTTCGTGCACTGGCTGATCATCCAAAGCCTCTATCGCATCGGGGCGCTGTGCCCGTACTGCATGGTGGTGTGGGTGGCGACCATCTCACTGCTCGTGGTGGTCGCCTCGATTGCGTTCGGGCCCAATGGTGACGGCCGCGGCGGAGTCGTCGCGCGGGAGCTCCACCACTGGCGGTGGTCGATCGCCACGATCTGGTTCACCGCCGTCTTTCTGCTGATCGTGGTCCGGTTCTGGGACTACTGGTCCACCCTGATCTGAACAACCTGCCCGCCTAGTTATTGAAGAGGGACGTACGTGATCTCCAAAGTGCTGGTTGCCAATCGCGGCGAGATCGCCGTTCGCGCGTTCCGGGCCGCCTACGAGCTCGGCGTCGGCACCGTCGCTGTCTACCCGTACGAAGACCGGAACTCGTTGCACCGCTTGAAGGCCGACGAGTCCTATCAGATCGGCGAGATCGGCCACCCGGTCAGGGCGTACCTGTCTGTCAGCGAGATCGTCGACACCGCGCGCGCCGCGGGTGCCGACGCGGTGTACCCCGGGTACGGATTTCTCTCGGAGAACCCGCAATTGGCCGCCGAGTGCGCGAAGAAAGGCATCACGTTCGTCGGCCCCAAAGCCGAAGTGCTGTCGCTCACCGGCAACAAGTCCCGGGCGGTCGCCGCGGCCCGTGAAGCGGGTCTGCCGGTCCTGACGTCGTCGGCGCCGTCGTCGTCGGTCGATGAGTTGGTGTCGGCGTCGTCGGCGATGAAATTCTCGTTGTTCGTCAAGGCGGTCGCCGGCGGCGGTGGCCGAGGGATGCGCCGGGTCACCGACGCCGACGCGCTGCCCGAAGCCATCGAGGCGGCCAGCCGTGAAGCCGAGTCGGCGTTCGGGGATCCCACCGTCTACCTCGAACAGGCCGTGCTCAACCCGCGCCATATCGAAGTGCAGATCCTAGCGGATACGCACGGCAACGTGATTCATCTCTACGAGCGGGACTGCAGTGTGCAGCGCCGCCACCAGAAGGTCATCGAGGTGGCGCCCGCCCCGAACCTGCCAGAAGAACTGCGGGACAAGATGTGTGCCGACGCGGTCGCCTTCGCCCGCCACATCGGATACAGCAACGCGGGCACGGTGGAGTTCCTGCTGGACGAGCGTGGTCACCACGTCTTCATCGAAATGAATCCCCGGATCCAGGTGGAGCACACCGTCACCGAGGAGATCACCGACGTCGACCTGGTCTCCAGCCAGCTGCGCATTGCGGGCGGCGAGAGCCTCGACGATCTGGGCCTGCGCCAAGAGGACATTCGCCCGCACGGCGCCGCGCTGCAATGCCGGATCACCACCGAAGACCCAGCCAACGGCTTCCGGCCGGACACCGGACGGATCACCACGTACCGCAGCCCGGGTGGCGCGGGCATACGTCTTGACGGCGGAACCAATCTCGGCGCAGAGGTCAGCGCACACTTCGACTCCATGCTGGTCAAGCTGACCTGCCGGGGCCGCGACTTCACCACTGCGGTGAACCGGGCGCGGCGGGCGATCGCGGAGTTCCGGATCCGTGGCGTGTCGACGAATATCCCGTTCCTGCAAGCAGTCCTGGATGATCCCGATTTCCAGACCGGCCATGTCACCACCTCGTTCATCGAGGACCGCCCGGCGTTGCTCACCGCGCGGTCATCGGCGGACCGTGGCACCAAGATCCTCAACTATCTGGCCGACGTGACCGTCAACAAGCCACACGGATCCCGACCGTCGGCGCTGTACCCGCAGGACAAGTTGCCCGATATCGATCTGCCGAAGGCGCCACCGGCGGGCTCCAAACAACTTCTGGTCGAGCTGGGTCCCGAAGGTTTCGCGCGCTGGTTGCGTGACTCATCGGGGGTTCGTGTCACCGACACCACCTTCCGGGACGCCCATCAGTCGCTGCTGGCGACGCGGGTGCGCACCAGCGGCCTGGGACTGGTTGCGCCCTACATCGCGCGGACCATGCCGCAGCTGCTGTCGGTCGAGTGTTGGGGCGGCGCGACCTACGACGTGGCGCTGCGGTTCCTCAAGGAAGACCCCTGGGAGCGGCTGGCAGAGCTACGCGAATTGATGCCCAACATCTGTCTGCAGATGCTGCTGCGGGGCCGTAATACCGTTGGCTACACGCCGTATCCAGAGTTGGTCACCTCGGCGTTCGTGGACGAAGCCACGGCGACGGGGATCGACATTTTCCGGATCTTTGATGCGCTGAACAATCTCGAATCGATGCGCCCCGCGATCGACGCGGTACGCGAAACCGGTTCTGCGATCGCCGAAGTCGCGATGTGTTACACCGGGGACCTGTCCGATCCGGCCGAGAATCTTTACACGCTGGACTATTACCTGAAACTGGCCGACCAGATCGTCGACGCCGGAGCGCACGTGCTGGCCATCAAGGACATGGCCGGCCTGCTACGTCCGCAAGCCGCCCGACAACTGGTCGGTGCGCTGCGCAGTCGCTTCGACCTGCCGGTGCACGTGCACACCCACGACACCCCGGGCGGTCAGCTGGCCAGCTACATCGCCGCCTGGCAGGCGGGCGCCGACGCGGTCGACGGCGCATCGGCCCCGATGGCGGGAACCACCAGTCAGCCGGCGCTGAGTTCGATCGTGGCGGCTGCCGCGCACACCGACTACGACACCGGGATGTCACTCGCAGCGGTCTGCGCGCTGGAGCCGTATTGGGAGGCACTACGAAAGGTGTACGCGCCCTTCGAATCCGGGCTTCCCGGACCAACCGGACGGGTGTATCACCACGAGATCCCCGGCGGTCAGTTGTCGAATCTTCGCCAACAGGCCATAGCGCTGGGGCTGGGGGACCGGTTCGAGGAAGTCGAAGAGGCGTACGCCGGTGCCGATCGGGTGCTGGGCAGGCTGATCAAGGTCACGCCGTCATCGAAGGTGGTTGGCGACCTCGCGCTGGCACTGGTGGGCGCAGGCCTCAGCGCCGACGAGTTCGCCTTGCACCCAGAGCAATTTGACATCCCGGAGTCGGTCCTCGGCTTTCTGCGCGGTGATCTCGGCGACCCGGTGGGCGGCTGGCCGGAACCCTTGCGTTCGAAAGCCTTAGCCGGCCGCGGTGAGCCCAAGCCGGTCGAGCAGCTGACCCCCGAGGACGAAACGGCGCTGGGGTTGCAAGGCCACAAACGCCAGGCCACCCTCAATCGCCTGTTATTTCCCGGCCCAACAAAGGAATACGAGTCGCATTCAGAGTCCTACGGCGACACGTCGCGGCTGTCGGCCAACCAGTTCTTCTACGGCCTTCGCCAAGGCGAGGAGCACCGGGTGCAGTTGGAGCCCGGTGTCGAGCTGCTGATCGGGTTGGAGGCGATCTCCGAACCCGACGAGCGCGGGATGCGCACGGTGATGTTCATCATCAACGGTCAGCTGCGGCCGGTGGAGGTGCGGGACCGCAGCATTGCCAGCGAGGTTCCTGCCGCAGAGAAGGCTGACCGAGGCAACTCGAATCACATCGCCGCTCCGTTCGCCGGGGTTGTGACCGTAGGGGTTTCGGCCGGTGACAAGGTCAGCGCCGGTCAGACCATCGCCACGATCGAGGCGATGAAGATGGAGGCGCCGATCACCGCTCCCGCCGACGGCACGGTCGAGCGCGTGGCCGTTTCGGACACCGCGCAGGTCGAAGGTGGCGATTTGCTGGTGGTGCTCGGCTGACGCGCATCGTTGGCGGTGTCGCCGGCGGGCGGCGCATCGCTGTCCCGCCCCGCGGAACCCGGCCGACGACCGATCGGGTGCGTGAATCCTTGTTCAACATCGTGACCGCGCGGCTGGATCTGACCGGCCTGTCGGTGCTCGACCTGTATGCGGGCTCCGGGGGATTGGGACTCGAGGCGTTGTCGCGCGGAGCGGGCTCGGCGGTGTTCGTCGAGTCCGATCGTCGAGCGGCGGCGGTGCTGGAACGCAACATCGCAACGATCGGCCTGCCCGGTGCGACCCTGCGACGCGGGCAGGTGGCTGCGGTGCTGGCGGCCGGAACCACCGCGCCGGTTGATCTGGTGCTGGCCGACCCGCCCTATGAGGTGGACGGGCGCGAGGTCGAGGCGCTCCTCACGACGCTGGCGGCCCACGGCTGGGTGCGGGACGGAAGCGTCGCCGTGGTGGAGCGTGCAACCAGCGGTCCGCCATTGAATTGGCCCGACGGGTGGGACTGCTGGCAGCCGCGGATTTACGGCGACACCCGCTTGGAGCTGGCCGAACGCCTCTGAGTCTGCGTGTACCGTTTTCGCGTATGACCGCCGGCGACGATCGACAGAGCAGTGCGATCCGAAAAGGGCAGCAGGAGCGGCGCATATGAGCGGCGCCGTTTGCCCGGGTTCATTCGATCCGGTGACATTGGGCCACATCGACGTCTTTGAACGAGCGGCGGCTCAGTTCGATGAGGTGGTGGTGGCCATCCTGATCAATCCCGCCAAGAAGGGCATGTTCGACATCGACGAGCGGATCGCGATGATCGAGGAGTCGACGGTCCACCTGCCCAACTTGCGAGTGGAGTCGGGCCAGGGTCTAGTGGTCGACTTTGTCCGGTCCCGCGGAATGACGGCGATCGTCAAGGGTCTTCGAACCGGCACCGACTTCGAATACGAATTGCAGATGGCACAGATGAACAAGCACGTGGCCGGCGTCGACACGTTCTTCGTGGCGACCACCGCGCGGTATTCGTTCGTATCGTCGTCGCTGGCCAAAGAAGTCGCGCTGCTCGGCGGCGACGTCACCGAGCTGCTACCCGATCCGGTGAACGGTCGGCTCGCCGAGAAGCTGCACTCGGCCAAAGGGCAGTAAACCACCAGCGCGACCGGGCGAAAGCCGCGGCCGCGCTGATGGTGTGGTTATCTCAGCTCTCGGCGAGAGCGCCGTGCAGAGACTGCTTCGCCTCGGTGATCGCTGCCAGAACCTTGGCCCGCGCTTCAGCGAGCTTTTCCTTCTGAGCGTCGGTGCCTGACCAGTGGATGGTCCGCGCCAGCCCGGCGAGCTCGAACAGACCCCATCGAATCTTCGCGACGTCTTTGAACTTGCCGGCCTGGGCGAGCCGCGCGTGGATGCTCTCGCTGCTGACGCCCTTCCACTGCAACACGTTTCGGCCCAGCTCGGACAGAGTGGCGACCCCGTCGCTGACCGTTACAAAACCACGGCCGGCCAGCTTGCCGATCGCCAGCTCGACGATCTCCACCGGCGGCGCGAACGCTCCGTCAGTAGCCTCGGAAACACGCTGCACGATCTGCTCGGCGTTCGCCGGTCCGTCGAGCAACAGGGCCGCTGTACCGACTACGACCCGCTTGTAGCGCCCACCGCGTCCGCCGGGTCCGCCATGGCCGCCCCAGCCGTGGCCCCCGAAACCGGGACCGCCCGAACCGGGTCCACCGAAACCGGGCCCACCCCAACCGGGTCCACCCCAACCGGGTCCACCCCAACCGGGTCCACCCCGACCGGGCCCACCAGAAAATCCTCCACCAAACATCGCTGTTCTCCTTCGCGTAACGGCGACGAGCCGGTTGGCCCGATCGCCACATTGCATCTCTAGTTCCTTGATACCGAAGGAAAACATGTGTGTCAACAAACTTGATATTGCTGAGAGAAAAAGCTGAAGAAGGCGCTCGACTGCTGCGCGACGCGCCCGTTATTACAACGCGGGGCCCGTACTTCCATGTCAGCATGGGGGAGATGAGCGAAATCGACGATCAACCGCTGGGTTTCCTGGTGCGCGGGCTGATGGCCCGTTTGCGCCCCCACGCGGTGCAGGCATTACGACCGCTCGGGCTCGGGCTGCCCGAATTCGTCTGCCTGCGCATCTTGGACGACGACCCGGGCCGCACCAGCGCCGAGCTCGCTCGCCACACCCATGTCACCGCGCAGGCGATGAACCAGGTACTTCAAGGGTTGCAAGAGATAGGTCTGGTGACCCGGCCTGCGACGGCGACGGCAGGTCGTGCACTCCCGGCTCAGCTCACTCGCAAGGGCAAGGCCCTACTCAAGCGTGCCGAAAGCGCCGTCGCATCCTCCGACGAACAGCTGCTGGCTCACCTGAGTCTCGCCGATCGGCGCCAACTCAAGCGCCTGCTGTATCGCGCCGGCAATCCGCCGACCGAAAACGCCGCGGCATGCCCTGCCTCCTAGCGGAGTCCCGCGACTGAACCGAAATAAGATCGGCGCGGACTCCGGAGGTCTCCGATCAGGCTTCGGGCGTGATCGTCGTCGTCACTAGCTGACGCGCCCTAGAAGGGCGGTCGGTCGTCGTCGTCGCTGACCGGTGGGGCGAGTCCGAAGTAGCTTGGACGGCTGGCTCGGCGGCTGTTGCGAGCGTTGAGGTTTCGTTGCCGTTCGGCGGCGACGCGTTGGGCGCAGCAAGTCCCAACCTGCCATCCGGGCCCGAGTCCCCAAGCGCGCACAATCACATGAGGCAACGAATCCACCTTCGCGCGCATCTTGACGTGAGGCAACAGGACGGCACTGGTGGAAAGTTATCCACACGTGAAGCCAAGTGACGCAGATGGTTTGAGAGGTCTACTGGCAGTCGTGGTGGCCGTGCTCGTGCTCTGTGTCTGGCGGGCCACCCATCGCCTGGAGCATTGGTATGCCGCCGGTGATCACAAAGCGGGCCACGAGCAGAGCGGCGAGTCCGAGGAAGGCGATGTTGAGCCAGGTCGTGTAGTTCCACGAGACGCCGGCCTCCATCACCGTCGCGTTGCGCTGCGACGGGATGAGACCCGCGGTTCCGAAGAGGATTTCGACGAGGTAGCCGGCGGTGACCATGGCGGCATAGAAGGTGCCCAGCAGCGTCAGCGTCATCGCGACGCCGTAGTACTTCCGGTAGATGTTCAGGATCGGCAGGATGAGCAGATCGGCGAAGATGAACGCGACGACGCCGCCGAAGCTGATGCCGCCGTTCCACAACACCGCGGCCAGCGGCACGTTGCCGATCGAGCAGACGAACGAGGCGATAGCCACGACTGGCCCAACGATCGGCCCCCACACCGCCGACCACACCGGGTGGTTGGCGAAAAAGAAGTGCTGCCAGAGAGATTCGGGGACCCACGCCCCGATTGCGCCGGCGATCAGAAGCCCGATCACCAGATCGCGGAGTATCGCGGCCCATTCCATGACGAACACATGGGACACCGAGGTGAAGCCCTCCCGCGAGAACAACCGCCGCAGGAAGGAGCCTTCGCTTTGAACCGACATGTCCATCGCCGCATGGCCTTCCATCGAACCGGCCAGTCCCTGGTCGGCCTGGGTGCGTGCCGCATCGACAAGTCGCGAGCGCACGAAGAGCCGGAACAACACCGCCAGAATCACGATCATCAATGGGCCACCGACGAACTCCGCGGCGGTGAACTGCCAGCCCATCAGCAGCGTCAGGATGATGCCCAATTCCACGACGAGGTTGGTCGAGCCGATTTCGAACGCCATGGCGGCGGTGAAATTGGCACCCTTGCGGAACAGCGACCGGGCCAACGCCACTGCGGCGTAGGAGCACGAGGACGACGCCGCGCCCAGTCCGGCCGCGACGGCCAGCGTTCGGGGCCGGTCATCGCCGATCAGGGCCACGATGGTCGAGCGGCGCACCAGGGCCTGCACGACGGCCGACAGGGCGAAACCCAGGATCAACGCCCATAGGATCTCCCACGTCATGGACCCCGACAGGGCTAACGCGTGTGCCACCGCATGTGCCATCACACCTGCAACCTCAGTACCCCCTGGGGGTATTCCTATCGTCCGCGTGCTTGCACCGATCCGCATTTCGGGCCGGTGCGGGATTGCCGCTCCAGCGGGTGAGTCGACATACTCAGGTCAAGTGTGCAGGTAATTGGGATCGATCTGAGACCTAAAAGCCCGACACACCGAGCCTGGCAACGCAATCACAGAAGTAACACCAGGCACACTGGTCACAACAACGAAGCCGGGAGGGTGTTGCCGTGTACCGAGTTTTTGAGGCGCTCGATGAAATGGGTGCCATTGTCGAGGAAGCTCGTGGCGTCCCCATGACCGCGGGCTGCGTCGTCCCCCGGGGTGACGTGCTCGAATTGATCGACGACATCAAGGACGCGATCCCGGGCGAGCTGGACGACGCCCAAGACGTGCTCGACGCCCGCGACTCGCTGTTGCACGAGGCCAAGGCGCATGCGGACGCGATGGTGTTGTCAGCGACCACCGAGTCGGAATCGCTGCTGAACCACTCCCGCGCGGAGGCCGATCGCATCCTGGCCGACGCCAAGGCGCAAGCGGACCGGATGGTCGGTGAAGCCCGTCAGCACAGCGAACGGATGGTCGGCGAGGCGCGCGAAGAGGCCTCACGCACCGCAGCGTCCGCCAAGCGCGAGTACGAGGCCGCCACCGGTCGGGCGAAGTCGGAGGCCGACCGTCTCGTCGAAAACGGCAACATCTCTTACGAGAAAGCCGTCCAGGAAGGCATCAAAGAACAGCAGCGGCTGGTGTCCCAGACCGAGGTCGTGCAATCGGCCAATGCCGAGTCAGCGCGGCTGATCGATAACGCACACGTCGAGGCCGACCGGCTGCGCGGCGAGTGCGACATCTACGTCGACAGCAAACTCGCCGAATTCGAGGAGCACCTCAACACCACCCTGCGTTCGGTCAATCGCGGCCGCCATCAGTTACGGACCGCGGCGGGCGTGCACGACTACGCACAGCGGTAGCTCTTCCACCGGTGGCACGGGGTCACTGGTCGCGTCCGTAGAATCGCGGACATGGCGCGCCAGCGTAGCCACACGGCACAACCACGTTCGGGATCGCCGCTCGTCGTCGACATCGCACGACTGGGGCGACGTCCCGGAGCGATGTTCCCTCTGCACGAGACGGTGGCGAACCCCACGCGTATCGGCCTGGACCTGGTCGGCATCGCGGCCGGTGCACCCATGGAACTCGACTTCCGGATGGAATCGGTGTCCGAAGGTGTGTTGGTGAGCGGGACCGTGTCGGCGCCGATCGCGGGCGAGTGTGCGCGGTGTCTGACGCCGTTCCAGGAGCACGTCGAGGTGGACGTGACCGAGTTGTTCGCCTACCCGGACAGCATCACCGAAGCCACCACCGAGGACGACGAAGTCGGGCGCGTCATCGCCGACACCGTCGACCTGGAACAGCCGATCATCGACGCCGTCGGTCTGGAACTGTCGTTTACCCCGCTGTGCCACGACGACTGTCCGGGACTGTGCGCAACGTGCGGCGTCGCGTTGGCCGCCGCCGAGCCGGGTCATCACCACGATGAGATCGACCCGCGCTGGGCGAAACTGACGACGATGCTGGGGTCCGACGACGACGGAACCGGCGATGAGTGATCTGCTCGACGCGCTCGAGGTCGATCTGCCCGACGATCTGCTGACCCTCGCGCTGACGCATCGCAGCTATGCCTACGAGCATGGCGGACTTCCCACCAATGAGCGCCTGGAGTTCCTCGGCGACGCTGTGCTGGGGCTGACCGTGACCGACGAGCTGTACCACCGTCACCCGCAACGCCCGGAAAGCGATCTGGCGAAGATGCGGGCCGGCGTCGTCAACACCCAGGCGCTGGCCGAGGTGGCGCGGTCGCTGACCGATCAAGGACTCGGCGCGCACCTGCTGTTGGGTCGCGGCGAATTGAAGTCCGGCGGCACGGAAAAATCCAGCATCCTCGCCGACGGGCTCGAGTCCCTGCTCGGCGCCATTTATCTGCACAATGGCATCGAGGCCGCGCGGCGGGTCATCCTGCGGTTGTTCAGCGAATTGCTGGACGCCGGCGGGCTTTTGGACTGGAAGACCACCTTGCAAGAGTTGGCTGCGGCCCGCGGCCTCGGCACGGTCTCCTATCAAGTGACCGCCACCGGGCCGGATCACAAGCGCGAGTTCACCGCGGTCGTCGTCGTGCGGGACACCCGATACGGATCCGGAATCGGGCGGACCAAGAAAGAAGCCGAGCAGAAGGCCGCCGAGAAGGCCTGCGAGGCGCTGACCCAGGTAGACGCTGCCGCATCCAGGGAGACTGCCGGCTAGATGCCTGAACTACCCGAGGTCGAGGTGGTGCGGCGCGGACTGCAGGCTCACGTGGTGGGCAAGACCATCACCGCGGTCCGCGTGCATCACCCCCGCGCCGTCCGTCGCCACGAGGCCGGGCCCGCCGACCTGACGGCGCGCCTGCTCGACGCCCGGATCACCGGCAGCGATCGGCGCGGCAAGTATCTGTGGCTCACCCTGGACGGGCCGAGCGGCGACGAGCAGGCGCTGGTCGTGCACCTCGGCATGAGCGGGCAGATGCTTCTCGGGGAGGTCCCTAACGTCGGGCACCTGCGCATCGCCGCCCTGCTCGACGACGGCACCACGCTGAGCTTCGTCGACCAGCGGACGTTCGGTGGCTGGCTGCTGGCCGACCTGGTTACGGTCGACGACAGCCTTGTCCCGGTGCCTGTCGCGCATGTGGCGCGCGACCCGCTGGACCCGCGCTTCGACATCGACGCGGTGGTAAAGGTGTTGCGGCGCAAGCACTCCGAGATCAAACGCCAGCTGCTCGACCAGACCGTGGTGTCGGGGATCGGCAACATCTACGCCGACGAGTCGCTGTGGCGCGCCAAGGTGAACGGCGCTCGGCTGGCCGAGGCGCTGACTCGCAAACAGCTGACGGCGCTGCTGGAATCTGCCGCCGAGGTGATGCGTGATGCGTTAGCGCAGGGCGGTACGTCGTTCGACTCGCTCTATGTCAACGTCAACGGCCAATCGGGTTACTTCGACCGCTCGCTGAACGTCTATGGCCGGGAAGGCCAGGCGTGCAGGCGCTGCGGCGCGGTGATCCGCCGCGACAAATTCATGAACCGGTCGTCGTTCTATTGCCCGCGCTGCCAGCCACGGCCGCGGCGCTGAGGTTTCTCGTGTTCACTCTGCGTCCACGGCGCGAAAGTGCGAGTGACACGCGCCCTGAGCGCAGAGTCATCCGGCGGGTAGAAACTACTCATGACTGATCTGTGGGTCGAGCGCACCGGAGTGCGTCGCTATACCGGCCAGAGCTCGCGCGGAGCAGAGGTGCTCATCGGATCCGACGACGTCGACGGGGTGTTCACACCCGGTGAGCTGATGAAGATTGCGGTCGCCGCGTGTAGCGGAATGTCCAGCGACTCGCCGCTGGCCCGGCGACTGGGCGACGACTACCGGGCGACCGTTCGGGTGTCGGGCGACGCCGACCGCCAGCAGGAGGTCTATCCGCTGCTCGACGAAGTGCTCGAAATCGACCTGTCGGGTTTGGACGACGACGAGAAGTCGCGGGTCCGCACTGTGGTCCAGCGTGCGGTCGACCAGGTTTGCACGGTCGGGCGAACGCTGAAATCAGGAACGAAAGTCGACTTCCAGGTCGTCGATGTCGGGCGGTGAGGTTCGGCTCACCGCGTGGGTGCACGGCCGGGTGCAGGGTGTCGGCTTTCGCTGGTGGACCCGATCCCGCGCCCTGGAGCTCGGGCTGACCGGCTACGCCTCCAACCGCCCCGACGGCCGGGTGCACGTGGTTGCGCAGGGAACCCGTGACGCCTGTGAACAACTGTTACGCCTGTTACGTAGTGGGAAAACACCTGGCCACGTCGACAACGTTGTGGTGGATTGGTCGCCGCGCGGCGAAGCCATCAGCGGCTTCGTCGAGCGGTAGTCTGGCACGCCGTGTACCTCAAGAGTCTGACGCTGAAGGGCTTCAAGTCCTTTGCCTCGCCGACGACTCTGCGCTTCGAGCCGGGCATCACCGCAGTTGTCGGACCCAACGGGTCGGGTAAGTCCAACGTCGTCGACGCCCTGGCGTGGGTGATGGGGGAGCAGGGCGCCAAGACGCTGCGGGGCGGCAAGATGGAGGACGTCATCTTCGCGGGCACCTCGTCACGTGCGCCGCTGGGCCGCGCTGAGGTCACTGTCACCATCGACAACTCCGACAACGCGCTGCCGATCGAATACTCCGAGGTTTCGATCACCCGGCGGATGTTCCGAGACGGGGCCAGCGAGTACGAAATCAACGGCAGCAGTTGCCGTTTGATGGATGTGCAGGAACTGCTGAGCGACTCTGGAATCGGCCGCGAGATGCACGTCATCGTCGGCCAGGGCAAGCTCAACGAGATCCTGGAATCCCGGCCCGAAGACCGCCGGGCTTTCATCGAAGAAGCCGCCGGTGTACTCAAACACCGCAAGCGCAAAGAAAAAGCGGTCCGCAAGCTCGAGTCGATGTCGGCGAACCTGGCCCGGCTGACCGATCTGACCACCGAGCTGCGTCGCCAGCTCAAACCGCTTGGCCGCCAAGCCGAAGTGGCTCGCCGCGCGCAAACCATCCAGGCCGATCTGCGCGACGCGCGGTTGCGGCTGGCCGCCGACGACGTGGTGACCCGCCAGTCCGAGCTCAACAACACCAACCACGCCGAGGCGACGCTGCGCCGCGAGCACGAGGAGGCCTCGGCCCGGATGGCGCTCGCGTCCGAAGAACTGGCCGCAAACGAGAAGGCGCTGACCCGCCTTTCGGAGCGCGCGGAGCGCTCGCAACAGACCTGGTTTCGGTTGTCCGCCTTGGCCGAACGGGTCAGCGCGACAGTGCGTATCGCCAGTGAGCGGGCTCAGCACCTGGACGTCGAAACCGCGTCGACGGGTGGCCCCGACCCCGACGAATTAGAGGCGCAGGCCGAACAGGTGGCGGCCGCCGAGCGACAGCTGCTCAGCGAGCTCGCCGCCACCCGCAGCCGGCTCGACGCCGCCCGTGCCGAGTTGGCCGACCGCGAGCGCGACGCGACCGAGGCCGAGCAGGCTCACGTGGCGGCGGTGCAGGCCGAGGCCGACCGTCGCGAAGGCCTGGCCCGGCTGGCGGGCCAGGTTGAGACGATGCGCGCGCGCGTCGAGTCGATCGATGACGGCGTCGCCAAGCTGTCGGAGCGAATCGAGGAGGCCGCCGCCCGGGCCCAGCAGGCCAAGGTCGAGTTCGAAACCGTGCAGGGCCGGGTCGGCGAACTCGACCAGGGCGAAGTCGGTCTCGACGAGCATCACGACCGGACGGTCGCTGCGATGCGGTCGGCCGACGAGCGGGTCGCCGAGCTGCAAACCGCCGAGCGTGGCGCCGAACGTCAAGTCGCGTCGCTTCGGGCCCGCATCGACGCGCTGTCGGTCGGCCTCGAACGCCGCGACGGCGCGGCGTGGCTTACTGAAAATCGTAGCAGCGCAGGCATTTTCGGCTCGGTGGCCAAGCTGGTCAAAGTGCAGTCGGGTTATGAGGCGGCGCTGGCCGCGGTCCTCGGTGCTGCCGCCGACGCGTTGACCGCCGACAGCTTCGGCGCCGCCACCGATGCGGTGACCGCGCTGAAGCACGCCGACGGTGGCCGCGCGACCATCGTGCTGAGCGACTGGCCCGTCCACGAGCAGGCGCAACTGGGCACCCTGCCCGACGGCACACGCTGGGCCCTCGATCTGGTCGAGGTGCCGGCACGGTTGCGCGGCGCGCTGGCCGCCATGCTGTCCGGTGTCGCCGTAGTCGGCGGCCTCAGCGAAGCCATGAGTTTGGTCGCCGATCGTCCACAGCTGCGCGCGGTCACCCGCGACGGCGACCTGGTCGGCGCCGGCCGGGTCATCGGGGGATCGGACCGCAAACCGTCGACGTTGGAGCTCACCTCCGAAATCGCCAAGGCGCAAGCCGAACTCGCCGCTGCTGAGGCGCAGACCAGCGAGTTGGGCGCGGCGCTGTCCGGGGCGATGAGCGAACAGGTCGCCCGGCAGGACTCGGCGGAGCAGGCGCTGGCGGCGCTCAACGAATCAGATGCCGCCATCTCGGCGATCTACGAGCAACTCGGCCGGATGGGCCAGGACGCCCGCGCCGCCGACGAGGAGTGGCACCGGCTGATGCGGCAACGGGAGGAGCTGGAAACCGGGCGCGCCGACACTCTCGGCGAGCTCGGCGATCTCGAGACCCGGCTCAGCAACGTCGAACAAACCCAGGGTGTTCTAGCCGAGCCCGAGCATGGCGAGCTCCGCCAGCAGATCGCCGCGGCCGCCGAAGCTGCACGCGGCGTCGAGGTGGAGGCCCGGCTGGCCGTGCGCACCGCCGAGGAACGCGCTAATGCCGTTCGCGGGCGGGCGGATTCGCTTCGCCGCGCTGCCGCCGCCGAACGCGAGGCGCGGGTGCGCGCCCAGCAGGCCCGGGCCGCGCGTCAGCATGCTGCCGCGGCCGCGGCCGCGGTCGCCGACGCCGGTCGGCGGTTGGCCGGCCGGCTGGGTCAGGTGGTCGGCGCGGCCTCGCGAAACCGTGACGAGCTGGCCGCCGAGCGCCAGCAGCGTTCGGCCGCGATGGTTGCGGTCCGCGACGAGGTGAACTCGCTGGGCGCTCGGATCGGAGTGCTGACCGAGTCGCTGCACCGCGACGAGGTCGCCAAAGCGCAAGCGGCGCTTCGGATCGAGCAGCTCGAGCAGATGGTGCTCGAGCAATTCGGCATGTCGCCGGACGTATTGGTGGCCGAATACGGACCCGAGGTCGCGCTGCCACCGACCGAGCTCGAGATGGCCGAATACGAACAGGCCCGCGAGCGTGGCGAGCAGGTGACCGTGCCGGCGCCGCTGCCGTTCGACCGGCCCACCCAGGAGCGCCGCGCCAAACGCGCCGAACGTGAGCTGGCCGAGTTGGGCCGGGTCAATCCGTTGGCCCTCGAGGAGTTCGCCGCGCTGGAAGAGCGCTTCAACTTCCTGTCCACTCAGCTTGAGGACGTCAAGGCGGCGCGCAAGGATCTGCTGGACGTGGTCGCCGATGTCGATGCCCGCATTCTGCAGGTGTTCACCGAGGCCTACGTCGACGTAGAACGGGAATTCCAGGGGGTTTTCGCCTCGCTGTTCCCCGGCGGTGAGGGCCGGCTGCTGCTCACCGACCCCGACGACATGCTCACCACCGGTATCGAGGTGGAGGCTCGTCCACCCGGCAAGAAGGTCAAGCGGCTTTCCCTGCTGTCCGGCGGCGAGAAGTCGCTGACCGCGGTGGCGATGCTGGTGGCCATCTTCCGGGCCCGCCCGTCGCCGTTCTACATCCTGGACGAGGTCGAAGCGGCGCTTGATGACACCAACCTGCGGCGGTTGATCGGCCTGTTCGAGCTGCTGCGGGCCAACTCGCAGCTGATTGTCATCACTCACCAGAAGCCGACCATGGAGGTCGCTGACTCGCTGTATGGCGTGACGATGCGCGACGACGGCATCACCACGGTGATCTCGCAACGGATGCGCGGTCACCAGGTCGACCAGCTGGTCACGATTACCTAAGCGAGGAAACACGTTGCCGCAAGTCCTGTGGATCGCGATTGCCGTTGTCGCCGCACTGACCGTCATCGCCATCCTGGTAGTGGGACTGGTGCGTTACCGGCGACGGCGGATCAGACTGTCGTCGGGCGGGCAAACTCCCACCCTTGACCGCTCCGGCGGCTACGCTGCGTCATCGGGAATCACGTTCAGCCGCAGCGATACTGACGACCGGATCGATACCACCGGGTTGCCCGGTGTCGGCGATGACGCGGCCATTCCGCGTGATGCATACAAACGGCCGGTCTCCGATGTTCAACTGCCCCAGCCGGATACGGCTGCCGTACCGGTTGAGCCTCCGGTTGAGCCGGAACCCGCCGCGCCGTCGCCGGTCGCAGCACAGCCCGCAATCGATGAGATCGCCCCGGCCGACGGGCGATTGGAGCGACTGCGCGGGCGCCTGTCCAGATCACAGAATGCCTTGGGCCGCAGCCTTCTGGGCCTCATCGGCGGCGGCGATCTCGACGAAGATTCCTGGGAGCAGATCGAAGACACCCTGCTGATCGCCGACCTGGGTCCGACCGTGACCAACTCGGTGGTGGCTCAACTCCGCAGCAAACTCGCCAGTAGAGACGTCCACACCGAGGCCGATGCGCGCGCGGTCCTGCGCGAAGTGCTGATCGCCGCGCTGCAGCCCGGCCTGGACCGCTCGGTGCGCGCGCTGCCGCACGATGACCACCCGTCCGTGCTGCTGGTAGTCGGCGTCAACGGCACCGGAAAGACCACCACCGTAGGCAAACTCGCACGTGTTCTGGTTGCCGACGGCCGCCGCGTGGTGCTGGGCGCCGCCGACACGTTCCGGGCGGCGGCCGCCGATCAACTGCAGGCCTGGGGTTCTCGTGTCGGCGCCGATGTGGTGCGCGGTCCCGAGGGTGCCGACCCCGCAGCGGTTGCTTTCGACGCCGTCGACAAAGGCATCGAGTTGGGCGCCGACGTGGTCGTGATCGACACCGCGGGCCGGCTGCACACCAAGACCGGGCTGATGGACGAGCTCGGCAAGGTCAAAAGGGTGGTGAGTCGGCGCGCAGCGGTCGACGAGGTGCTACTGGTCCTCGACGCGACGATCGGCCAGAACGGCTTGGCGCAGGCGCGGGTGTTTGCCGACGTCGTCGAGATCACCGGAGCGGTGCTGACAAAGCTCGACGGCACGGCAAAGGGCGGCATTGTTTTTCGCGTCCAGCAGGAGCTTGGGGTGCCGGTCAAGCTCGTCGGACTGGGTGAGGGGCCGGACGATCTGGCGCCGTTCGAGCCGGCCGCTTTCGTCGACGCGCTTCTCGGTTGATGGCGTCGACCCGCCGCACCCGGCTGCGCCGCGCTGTGCTGATTGATGGTCTCGAGTGCCCCGCCAACCGGGCACTCGGCACCGAACGCCCGAATGGCCGGGCGCTCGGCGAGGTGGTCACGTAGCGGTAGTGGTCCGGCTTGTACGGGCCTTCCACATCGACGCCGATGTACTCCGCCTGCTCTGAGCAGATGTAACACCGGCGAAACCTTTCAGCGCCGCTTTTTGTAACAACTACTTTGCAAGGTTCTCGTGCAGGCCGCAGGCATTTGTCTGGCGGCTTTCCATGGCCTACCGGAGGTGATAGCGAGTGAGTTTCCCGATAATGGGCCAGCCCGACACCGGCGACACCGCTTGGATGCTGGCAAGTTCCGCGTTGGTGCTGTTGATGACCCCGGGACTGGCGTTCTTTTACGGCGGCATGGTCCGCGCCAGAAGCGTGCTCAACATGCTCATGATGAGCATCAGCGCGATGGGCGTGGTGACGGTGCTCTGGGTGCTCTACGGCTACTCGATCGCCTTCGGCAATGACACCGACGACTTATTCGGTGACCCCACCGAATACTTCGGTCTGAAGGGTCTCATCGGCGGTAACGCGGCGGCCGCGGATGCCGCCAAAGGCGTTGCGGCGACCAACATCCCGCTGGCCGGCACGCTGCCGATGAACGTGTTCGTGGCGTTCCAGCTGATGTTCGCGATCATCACGGTCGCATTGATCTCGGGAGCGGTGTCCGACCGGCTGAAGTTCAGCGCGTGGCTGGTGTTCGCCGGTCTCTGGGCGACGCTCGTCTACTTCCCGGTCGCGCACTGGGTCTTCGCAGGTGACGGCATCACGGCGGAACACGGCGGCTGGATTCTCAACAAGCTGCACGCCATCGACTTCGCCGGCGGGACCGCGGTCCATATCAACTCCGGTACGGCCGGCCTGGTCCTGGCGATCGTCCTCGGCAAGCGCAAGGGCTGGCCCGGCACGCTGTTCCGCCCGCACAACGTGCCGTTTGTGATGCTCGGTGCGGGTCTGCTGTGGTTTGGCTGGTACGGGTTCAACGCCGGATCGGCCACCAGTTCCAACGGTGTCGCCGCGTCGACGTTCATCACGACCACGGTGGCCACCGCCGCGGCGATGCTCGCCTGGCTGGTCACGGAGCGCATCCGCGATGGCCACGCGACGACGCTGGGAGCTGCATCGGGCGTGGTGGCCGGACTGGTCGCCATCACGCCGTCCTGTTCCTCAGTGAATGTGTTGGGCGCGTTGGTGATTGGCACGGTGGGCGGCTCCCTCTGCGCCGTGGCGGTCGGGCTGAAATTCAAGCTGGGCTTCGACGACTCGCTGGACGTGGTCGGTGTGCACCTGGTCGGCGGGCTGGCGGGCACGCTACTGGTCGGTCTGGTTGCCGCTCCGGAGAGCCCTGCCATCAACGGCGGCGTAGTGGGCGCAACGAAGGGCCTATTTTACGGCGGCGGATGGGGCCAATTGGAGCGACAGGCGATCGGCGCGTTCAGCGTTCTGTTCTACTCGGCCATCGTCACGCTGATAATTGCCCTGATACTCAAGTACACGATCGGGCTGCGTCTGAGTCCTGAGGAAGAAGCCGTGGGCATCGACGAGTCTCAGCACGCAGAGAGCGGTTACGATTTCGCGACAGCGACCGGTTCTGCACTTCCGCATGCAAGCCTGCCGGAGCCGGAGGGCGCTCGTGGTCATGGCTCGGAAGATCGAGTGGGCGACAAAGTAGAGGCGGAATAGAAATGAAGCTGATCACGGCGATCGTCAAGCCGTTCACGCTCGAGGACGTAAAGGCCAGCCTCGAGCAGGTCGGAATTCTCGGGATGACGGTCAGCGAGGTTCAGGGGTACGGCCGGCAGAAGGGCCACACCGAGGTCTACCGCGGTGCCGAATACTCCGTCGACTTCGTGCCGAAGGTCCGGGTCGAGGTGCTGGTTGAGGACTACGATGCCGACAAAGTGCTGGACAGCATCGTGCGTTCCGCCCGGACCGGAAAG
This sequence comes from Mycobacterium sp., assembly GCF_965277065.1. Taxonomy (GTDB): domain Bacteria; phylum Actinomycetota; class Actinomycetes; order Mycobacteriales; family Mycobacteriaceae; genus Mycobacterium. Next base: position 90,889 of record NZ_CBDIBT010000019.1, on the reverse strand, counting down.
ATCGGCGACGGTAAGGTGTGGGTCAGCCCCGTGGAAACCGTCGTGCGAGTCCGCACCGGTGAGCGCGGAGCGGATGCGATCTGACTCGGGCCGCATGGAGACCCAGTCGGCTTTGCCGGTCCGCCCAGGATTGGAATGACGCAGCGCGAGCAAGAGTTACCTGATCCGCCAGGACACGAGGCCACGGCGGGCAAGATATCCGGTGCGGCAAACGATTTGGCTGCCGCCCGGGAGAAACTGCTTGCCCGCGGGCCGAGTGAACTCGACTCCGCCGCCCTACGCGAAGCGTGGGGCGAACTGCACGAGTTCTGGTTGACGACAAAGGCTTCCGAGATCGGCATCATGCCCGGCAGCGGCTTCGCCATCGTCGCCACGGGCTCACTGGGTCGCCGCGAGTTGGTGCCCTACTCCGATCTGGACTTGCTGCTGTTGCACGACGGAATGAACACCGACGCCGTCCGAGACGTCGCCGATTCGCTCTGGTATCCGTTGTGGGACGCTAACATTCGTCTCGATCACAGTGTGCGTACGGTTGCTCAGACGCTGAAGGTCGCCGGCGCAGACGTCTCCGCCTGCCTGGCGATGCTCGACACCCGCCATATCGCCGGCGACGAGGAGCTGTCCGGCCGCCTCGTCGAGGGAATCCGTCGCCAGTGGCGCTCGGGAATCCAATCCATCTTCGGCGAAGTCGTTGATGAAACCCATGCGCGGTGGCGTCGCTTCGGTGAGATCGCCCACCGGGCCGAGCCCGACCTGAAATCGGGTCGCGGTGGCCTGCGTGACATTCAACTGCTCGACGCGCTGGCCATCGCTCACCTCACCGACCGGCTGGCCGTGGGCGAGACGGATGACCCGTTGGGCTCGCTGACGGGTGCCCATCTGATGCTGCTCAACGTCCGCACCGAACTGCATCGGGTCTCGGGCCGCGGGCATGACCAGGTGCTGGCCCAGTTTGCCGATGAGATCAGCGCCGCGCTGCACATCGGCGACCGCTTCGACCTGTCCCGGGTGCTCTCCGATGTGGGACGCACCATCAGCTATCGGGTGGACGCCGGGCTGCGGACCGCCTCCAATGCGCTTCCGCGGCGCGGGATGTCGGCGATCCGTCGGCGCCCGCGTCGACCGCTCGACGAGGGAGTGGTCGAGTACGCCGGTGAGATCGTGCTGGCCCGCGATGCCCGACCGCAAAGCGACCCCGCGTTGCTGCTGCGGGTGGCGGCCGCGTCCGCGGTCACCGGGTTACCCATTTCGGTTTCCACGCTGAGCCGGTTGGCCGATACCGCGCCAGAATTGCCGACGCCGTGGCCGCGCGACGCGTTGGACAATCTTCTGGTCATGTTGACCGCAGGCCCGGACACCATCGCAGTCATCGAGACCCTGGATCGCACCGGGCTGTGGGGCCGGCTCTTCCCGGAGTGGGGAGCGGTGCGCGACCTTCCGCCACGCGACGTGGTCCACATCTGGACCGTCGATCGCCACCTCGCCGAAACTGTCTCGCGGGCAAGGATTTTCACCACCCGAGCGGCGAGGTCGGACCTATTGATCCTGGCCGCGTTGCTGCATGACATCGGTAAGGGCCGCGATGCCGACCACTGCGTGCTGGGCGCGCAGCTGGCCACCCAGATCGGCACCAGGCTGGGCATGTGGCCATCGGACGTCGAGATGCTGTCCACGTTGGTGCTTCACCATTTGCTGTTGGCCAAAGTCGCGATCCGGCAGGACCTGAACGATCCGCAGACCATCGCCGCGGTCTGCGATGCGCTCAATGGCGACCCCGTGCTGCTGGACGTGCTGCACGCACTGACCGAGGCCGACTCGCTGGCTACCGGGCCGGGGGTGTGGAGCGACTGGAAAGCCTCGCTGGTCGGTGATCTGGTGCGCCGGGCGCGGATGGCGATGAACGGCGAGGCGTTGCCCGAAGCCGATCCGCTGGACCCCGAGTACATGGCGCTGGCCGCTGATCGCAAGGTGCACGTCGAACTGCGGCCGGGCACTGACCGTCGGCTGCACCATGCCGTCGTGATCGCCCCGGACCAGCGCGGGCTGCTTTCCAAAGCGGCCGGGGTGCTGACGCTCAATTCGCTGCGCGTCCACTCGGCGTCGATCAACGTCCAAGACGGCGTCGCGATCAGCGAATTCGTGGTGGCACCCCACTTCGGCAGCCCGCCCGCGTCGGGCTTGCTGCGCCAGCAGTTGATCCGTGCGCTCGGTGGGCAGACCGACGTATTGGGCACGCTGGAACAGCGGTCGGCCGACACCAAGCCCAAGCCGATCGGCGAGGCGCCCACCGCGGTTCCGGTCCATCACTCGTTCGCGCCTCCGCGGATCATGTGGTTCGAGGGCACGCCGGGCCGGTTGATCATCGAGATCCGGGCGAACGACCGTCCCGGTCTGCTCGCACTGCTCACCGGTGCACTCGAGCGCGCCGGGGTGGACATCGATTGGGCGAAGGTCAGCACGCGAGGGTCGATGGTCGACGATGTGTTCTGCATCGCGCTGCCGGAGCACAGCAAGGCCTCCAAGGCGACCGGTGAGCCGGGCTCGAGCACCCGGTCGGCGATCGAGCACCATCTGCTGGCGATCCTGGAAGGCCCCAAGGCCCCGCAGGACGCGGCCGCGGTCTAGCCGAGCCGGCGGTTTCGCAGCCAGGCGTCGATCCGGTCGGCGACGCTCGTCCAGGCGGGCTCCTGCATCATGTTGTGTCCCATGTCAGAGAAGAACTCGGCCTCGGCTTGGTAGGCGCGTGCTGTGGCGAGCACCTCGGCGCTGGTCACCAAGCCGTCGTCCGCGGCGCCCAACACCAACACCGGGGTGCTGACCCGTTTTGTTCTCACCCGCCGAATCATCGGGTCGACAAGAGAAGCGCGCACCGGCTCGGATTGCACACCCGCAGCGGATGATTCGACGATGTCGTCGGGCGTGCAGGCACTGAAGAGGTGTTCGCGAACCAGCGGCGCGGTACCGATGAAGCCGGTCAGGTTGCCGACCGGCAGCGATCGCATGGAAATCCACGGGTGGCGGCTCCAGATTCGCGTCGCCAGCCCAAGCACGCCCTGCGGCGGCACCGATGCCACCAGCACCGCGGCCGGCGCATCGTGGGTCTCCAGGTATCGCTGCACGACGAAGCCGCCCAGCGAATGCGCGATGAGGACCGGGTGACCGCCGAGGTTCTCGGCGGTGGTGCGCACGTCATCGACATAGTCGGCGATCGAGCACGTGTGGAATGGCTTGTCGGTCGGGCTGCCCCCGTGGCCGCGCAGACTCACTGCCACCGCGCGGTAGCCGGCGTCGGCGAAGTAGTCCACGAAGTTGCTCCAGCACGAGGCGGAATGCCAACCGCCGTGGACGAACAGCAGCGGCACCGGATGCGCATCGTCGCAGGATCCCTTGTCGATCACCTCGAGCATGCGTCCATCGTGGCCCAGCGTCGACTTGTCGTTGCGACTCCCAGCTATCTGGCCCAGCAACCCGACGCTCGGCGATCGCCATTAGGCTGGGCGGCGTGTTTGAATCGCTCTCCGATCGGCTCACCGGTGCCCTGCAAGGACTTCGCGGCAAGGGCCGGCTGACCGAGGCCGACATCGACGCCACCACCCGCGAAATCCGGCTGGCGTTGTTGGAGGCCGATGTATCGCTGCCCGTCGTCCGGTCGTTCGTCAGCCGCATCAAAGAGCGCGCCAAGGGTGCGGAGGTCTCTGGCGCCCTCAACCCCGCCCAGCAGGTCGTCAAGATCGTCAACGAGGAACTGGTCGGCATCCTCGGCGGCCAGACCCGCACGCTGGCCTTCGCCAAGACACCGCCGACCGTCGTCATGCTGGCCGGTCTGCAGGGTTCCGGCAAGACCACGCTGGCGGGAAAGCTGGCGCTGTGGCTGCGCAACCAGGGTCACACCCCGTTACTGGTCGCCTGCGACTTGCAGCGGCCCGGCGCGGTCAGCCAGCTGCAAATCGTGGGGGAGCGGGCCGGGGTTGCGGTCTTCGCCCCGCACCCAGGCTCCTCGGTCGACACCGATCACAGCGCAGCCCCCGGTGACCCGGTTGCCGTCGCCGCGGCCGGGCTCGCGGAGGCGCGCGCCAAGCACTTCGACGTCGTCATCGTCGACACCGCCGGACGGCTGGGTATCGACGAGGAGATGATGGCCCAGGCCGGCGCCATCCGCACCGCCGTCGACCCCGACGAGGTCATCTTCGTTCTGGACGCGATGGTCGGCCAGGACGCGGTGGCCACCGCGCAGGCGTTCGGCGAGGGTGTCGGCTTCACCGGTGTGGTGCTGACCAAGCTGGACGGCGACGCCCGTGGTGGTGCCGCGCTGTCGGTGCGAGAGATCGCCGGGGTGCCGATTCTTTTCGCATCGGCCGGCGAGAAGCTGGAAGACTTCGACGTCTTCCACCCGGACCGGATGGCCAGCCGCATTCTGGGCATGGGCGATGTCTTGAGCCTGATCGAGCAGGCCGAGCAGGTCTTCGACGCGGGCCAGGCCGAAGCCGCCGCGGTCAAGATCGGTTCCGGCGAGCTCACACTCGAGGACTTCCTCGAGCAGATGCTGGCGATCCGCAAGATGGGCCCGATCGGCAATCTGTTGGGGATGCTGCCCGGCGCGGGGCAGATGAAGGAGGCCCTGGCCGCCGTCGACGACAGCCAACTAGACCGGCTGCAGGCCATCATCCGCGGCATGACGCCGCAGGAGCGGGCCGACCCGAAGATCATCAATGCCTCACGGCGCCTGCGCATCGCCAACGGTTCGGGCGTGGCGGTGTCGGAAGTCAATCAGCTGGTCGACCGCTTCTTCGAGGCTCGCAAGATGATGTCCTCGATGGTCAGCGGTATGGGCATCCCCGGACTGGGGCGTAAGTCGGCAACCCGTAAAGCCGCAAAAGGCAAGGGCGGCAAGGGAAAGAAGGGCAAGAAGTTCGGGCCGACCCAGCCGAAGGTCCGCGGCCCGCTCGGCGCAGGGTTGCCGGCCGGCTTCCCCGACCTGTCCAACATGCCGCAGGGCCTCGACGAATTACCGCCGGGGCTGGCCGATTTCGACTTGTCCAAGTTGAAGTTCCCGGGCAACAAGTAGTGCCTCACCACGTTCGAGGGGTCGGGCTACCCGACGAAGAACCCATCGAACTATGGATCGCCGACGGCCGGATCAGCCGCGAACCGATCGGCACAGCCGACACCATTTTCGACGGCGGCTGGATTCTGCCCGGGCTGGTCGACGCCCACTGCCATGTCGGGCTCGGGCCGGGCGGCGGTGTCGACCTCGAGGAAGCGATCGCGCAAGCCGAAACCGAGCGCGAGACCGGCGCGCTGCTGCTGCGCGACTGCGGATCGCCGATCGACACTCGCAGCCTCGACGACCGCGACGACCTGCCGCGCATCATCCGCGCCGGCCGGCACCTGGCCCGCCCCAAGCGCTACATCCCCGGTCTGGCGATCGACATCGAAGACGAGACACAGCTCCCCGACGCGGTGGCCCTGCAGGCGCAGCGCGGCGACGGCTGGGTCAAGCTGGTCGGCGACTGGATCGACCGCGGCATAGGTGATTTGGCGCCGCTGTGGTCCGACGACGTGCTCACCGCCGCGATCGAGGCCGCCCACGCCCACGGCGCTCGGGTCACCGCACACGTCTTCGGCGAGGACGCGCTGCCCGGACTGATCAGGGCGGGCATCGACTGCATCGAACACGGCACCGGGCTCACCGACGACACCATCGAGTTGATGGTCGAACACGGAACGGCCCTGGTGCCCACGCTGATCAACGTCGAAAACTTTCCCGGCATCGCTGACGCCGCGGCGAAGTATCCGACCTACGCCGCACACATGCGCGACCTGTACGCCAACTGCTACCCACGACTGGCCGCAGCCCGGGACGCCGGCGTACGCATCTTCGCCGGCACCGACGCCGGTGGCATGATCGCCCACGGGCGTATCGCCGACGAGGTCGAGGCGCTCAAGGGCATCGGGATGAGCGCAGGCGAGGCGCTGGGTGCGGCGTGCTGGGACGCTCGGCAATGGCTGGGCAGGCCGGCCCTGCACCACGGGGCTTCGGCGGACCTGTTGTGCTACAAGGACGATCCCCGCCACGGCCCCGAGGTGCTGCAACGCCCGGATGTGCTCGTTCTGCGCGGGCAGCTGTTCTGAACGACCTGACCACTCAGCCCTCGACAGAGTTCGGATCGAGACGGTCGGTCGGCACCCCATTGATGTAGGTGGCCTCGCCGTTGCCCATCGACCAGTCGGCCGGTTGGACAGTCATGAGGTTGAAGAACACGTCCTCGCGCCGAAGCTGAAGCTTCTCCTGGAATTGGTCGACGACCGCTTTGTAGAACGCGGCCTTCTGCTCGGGGGTCGCGACGTCGAGAAAGACCAGCTGGATGAAGACGCAGTTCTCGGACCGGTACAGACCGAGGTAGTCGGGGTCGAAAAAGAAGTTCTCGGCCTTGTGTTCGGTGATGGTCTGAAAGCGATCCTCGGGCACTCCCAAACATTCGATCATCTTGTCGTACACGACGTCTGCGATGGTGCGGCGATATGCCGCCGACTTGCCCTCGATGAGGTCGATCCGAGCGAGCGGCATGTGCGGTCCTTCCGGCGGTGACCCGAGAACGGGAATGGGCGGAGCTTGAGATGAAAGACTAGAGCCCGAGGTGTCCGCTGCGCGGTGTCTGTTAGACAGGGGAGCGTGCCGGTACCCGAATTCATCGTTGAGCTCCGCGAGCACATCGGGCACGCGCCGTTGTGGCTGCCCGGCATCACCGCGGTGGTGATCCGAAATCACCAGGTGTTACTGATCAAACGGTCCGACAACAGCGCGTGGACCCCGGTCACCGGCATCGTCGATCCGGGAGAGAACCCGGCCGACTGCGCCGTCCGAGAAGTGTTGGAGGAGAGCGGTGTCGACGCGGTCGCACGGCGATTGGCGTGGGTGCATGTGAGCCGTCCGGTCGTCCACGTCAACGGCGACCACGCGCAATATCTCGACCACGTCTTCCGCATGGACTGGGCAGGCGGCGAACCGTTTCCCGCCGACGACGAGAGCCTCGAGGCACGCTGGTTCGATCTGGCGCACATGCCCGACATGTCCGACGACATGCTTCGGCGCATCGAGTACGCCAGGGACGGCAATCTTCGTGCCCCCACCGTGTTCGAGACGGTGACGGCATGACGTACGCCGCCGATCGGCTCGCCGAATTCGTGGTCGGCGCCGGCCAATCCGATCTGCGTGAGCCGGCCCGGACCACGCTGAAGCGCAACGACCTGGACAGCATCGCCTGCGCGGCCGGTGCCTTGGACGGTGAAGTGATTCCCGCGATACGCGCCCACGCCGAACAATTCAGCGGCCGCCCGACCGCGACGTTTGTGGGCGGTGGCCGCGGGTCGGTGGACCAGGCAGCCTTCTTCAACGCGGTGCTGGTGCGACTATAAGGCCGGCTAAAGAAAGATTGCGAGTACTTACTCTCTATGTTAGCTTCGCATCACCCCAACGATGCGGAGGACAGCAGTGAGCTACGACGTGATCATCCGTGACGGATTGTGGTTCGACGGCACCGGAAGCGCGCCGCAGACCCGCACGCTGGGCATTCGCGACGGAGTGGTGGTGACGGTCGCGTCGAGCCCGCTAGACGACACCGGATGCGCCGAGATCATCGACGCGAAAGGCAAGTGGGTCGTGCCCGGTTTCGTCGACGTGCACACCCACTACGACGCGGAGGTTCTGCTGGATCCGGGCCTGCGTGAGTCGGTGCGCCACGGAGTGACCACCGTACTGCTGGGCATGTGTTCGCTGTCGACGGTCTACGCCAACGCCGACGACGCCGCCGACCTGTTCAGCCGCGTCGAGGCGGTTCCACGCAAGTTCGTCCTGGGCGCATTGCAGGACAAGACGTGGTCGACGCCCGCGGAATACGTTCAGACACTCGACAGCCTGCCGCTCGGCCCGAATGTCAGCTCGCTGCTGGGACATTCGGATCTTCGTACTGCGGTGTTGGGTCTGGAGCGCGCCACCACCCGCGACGTGGAGCCGACCGACGCCGAACTCCACAAGATGGCGGCCTTGCTCGACGATGCGCTCGAGGCGGGAATGCTCGGCATGTCTGGAATGGACGCGGCGATCGACAAGCTCGACGGCGACCGCTTCCGCTCCCGCGCGTTGCCCTCGACCTTCGCGACGTGGCGCGAACGCCGCAAGCTCATCAAGGTTCTTCGCAAGCGCGGCCGGATCCTGCAGAGCGCGCCCAATGTCGCCAAGGCCGAGTCGGCGCTGTTGTTCTTCCTGTCGAGCAGCCCAATGTTGGGGCTACGCAAAGCGGTTCGGATGAGCCTGCTGGTATCCGCCGACGCCAAGTCGATGCCGTTTGCCGTGCACGTCTTCGGCCGGGGCACTCGACTGATGAACTTCCTGCTGCGCTCCAAGGTGCGCTTCCAGCACCTGCCGGTGCCGTTCGAGCTGTACTCCGACGGCATCGACCTCCCGGTCTTCGAGGAGTTCGGTGCCGGCACCGCCGCGCTGCACCTGCGGGACCAGCTGGAGCGCAACGAACTGCTCGCCGACAAGGAATACCGCCGCAAATTCCGTCGCCAGTTCGATCGCGTCAAACTCGGACCGTCACTGTGGCACAAGGACTTTCACGAGGCGATGATCGTCGAATGCCCCGATGAAAACCTGGTCGGCAAGAGTTTCGGCGCGATCGCCGACGAACGCGGGCTGCATCCGCTCGACGCGTTCCTCGATGTTCTCGTCGAGAACGGTGAGCGCAACGTGCGCTGGACGACGACCGTCGCCAACCACCGGCCCAAGCAGCTCAACAAGCTCGCAGGAGAGCCGAGTATCCACTTGGGCTTCTCCGATGCCGGCGCGCATCTGCGCAACATGGCGTTCTACAACTTCTCGCTGCGGTTCCTCAAGCGCACGCTGGATGCCTACCGGCAGGGCGAGCCATTCATGACCATCGAACGCGCGGTGTATCGGCTGACCGGCGAGGTGGCCGACTGGTTCGGCCTGGACGCCGGGACGTTGCGCCAAGGCGACCGCGCCGACTTCGTCGTCATCGACCCCACAGGCCTGGACGATGCGGTGGACGGCTACCACGAGGAGAAGGTGCCGTTCTACGGCGATCTGAGCCGCATGGTCAATCGCAACGACGCCGCGGTGGTGGCTACGGGCGTTGGCGGCGCAATTGTGTTCCGCGACGGCCAGTTCCGTGAGGGGTACGGAAAGACCGTGAAGTCGGGCCGCTACTTGCGGGCGGGCGCGGGTCAGCCACAGCTCGCCGCCTCGGGCGCTTAGGTCCTTCGATGGCACGGACCCAGCAGCAGCGCCGGGAGGAGACGGTGGCGCGTCTGCTCGAAGCCAGCATCGCGACGATCATCGAGGTCGGGTATGCGCGTGCGTCGGCCGCGGTGATCACCAAGCGGGCCGGGGTATCGGTCGGTGCCCTGTTCCGGCACTTCGACACCATGGGTGACTTCATGGCCGCGACAGCCTACGAAGTGCTACGGCGCCAACTCGATTCGTTCACCAAGCAGGTCGCGGCCATCCCGTCGGACCGGCCGGCGCTGGAAGCGGGACTGACCATCCTTCGAGACATCACCAGCAGCCCCACCAACGCGGTGCTCTACGAGTTGATGATCGCCGCGCGGACCGACGAGAAACTCAACGCCACGCTGCAGCACGTCCTCGAGCAGTACACCAGCAAGATCTGCGACGCCGCGCGGGCGCTGCCCGGCGCCGACGGTTTCGCGCAGGAGACGTTCCCGGTCCTGGTGGCGTTGCTGACCAACACCTTTGACGGAGCGGCCATGCTGCGGGCGGTGCTGCCGCAGCCTGACATAGAAGACCGCCGCATCGCCTTGTTGTCGTCCTTGCTGAGCGGGGTCGGCCTGCCGACCTGATCGTCAGCTGTCGGTGAGCTTGCTGACCGCGTCGTCCAGCCTGCGGCACAGGGTCATCAGCTCGTTGATGCCCAGCAGGGTCAGCGGCCGGTGGGTCGCCGGCCCGTCGGCCACCACACAGAACGGGGTGGTGTCGCCGAGGGTGTCGCGAGTTTTCATCAAGACGCTGATGCCGGCCGAACCGAGAAACTCGACCTTCGACAGGTCGACGATCAGGCCCTTCGGCTTTTTGGCGAGCGCGGCCTCGACGGCCTCGGACAGGCCGGGCGCGGTGAGCATGTCCACGCTTCCGCTGACGGACACCACCGCCAGGCCGTCGACTTCTGATTCACGGGCGCTGAAGTCGTCGTTGTCGGATTGAGGTGGCGAATCAGATTCGGCGTGTTGGTTGTCAGCCATCATCGACTCTCATTTCCTTACCTGTTCCTGCGTAAGACTGCCGGTAACGCAGACATCGTGGGTAATGGCTGGCGACTCAACCTACGGACAGTGCCGACGCGTGTCGACAGGACGCCGCGGACTCCACATTGGACTCCCGTCCAATAGAATCCCACGGCAACAGAAGACTAGCCGAAAGCGCGGCACCTGTCGTCGGAGGCCTACAGCGTGCCGATTCCCGATTGCGGGCTGAGGGCAAACCCCCAGTCGAGCAGGTTGCCGGCCTGATCCCAGTAGGTCGGTCCGCCCTGGTGCACCAGCCCGTACATCATGGCGACGACCAACCGGCGGCCGCCGCGTGCGGCAGCGCCGACGAAGGTCTTGCGTGCGGCGTCGGTGAAACCGGTCTTGCCGCCGATCGCGCCCGGGTAACGCGACAGCAACTCGTCATGGTTGACGATCGGGTGGTCCCCGGTCTCGCCCGGAAACATCGCTGACGGCTCGGCGGTGATCTGAGCGAACACCGGGTTGGCCATCGCCGCGCGGAAGATGACCGCCAGATCGTGGGCGGTCGACCAGCCCGGTCCGCGGGGTCCGTCCAGGCCGGACGGCGTCGACGCCTGCGTGTTCACTGCGCCGAGCGACGCAGCCTTGGCGTCCATCTTGGCCACGGCCGCGTCTTGCCCGCCCAGCGCGTGCGCCAGCGTATTGGCCGCGTCGTTGCCCGACACCAGCAGCAGGCTGTCGAGCAGTTGGCGTGTGGTGTAGGAGCTACCGGCTTTCACGCCCACGCAACTGCACTCGACCTGGGTGTCGGCGATGTCGGCGACGACGCTCGAGTCGAGGCTCAGCTCGTCGAGGGCGACCAGCGCCAGCAGTACCTTGATCGTGCTCGCCGGTGGGTGGCGAAGGTTTTCGTCACGCGCGGCCAGCACCTGGCCCGAATCGAGGTCCGCCACCAACCACGTCTGGGCCGGGCCGTCGGGGATGGGCACCGAGCCGACCGGTTGCACGCCGGAGTCGGCCCACGCTGTGGTGCCGGCGCCGAGGAAGGTGACCGCAGTCGCGACTGCGGCGATCAGCATCCGCATGGCAAGCGACCATACCGGCCCGCGCGTCCGGTCGCCGCGTCGGCGGGTGTTCAATCAAGCCATGTTGAGCCTCGCCGAAATCTCTGACCGGTTGGAAATCCAGCAGCTGATCACCGATTACTCCACCGCGATCGACAGCCGCCGCTTCGACGATCTCGATGCCGTCTTCGCCTCGGACGCCTACATCGACTACACCGCCCTCGGCGGGATCGAAGGCAGCTATCCCGAGGTCAAGGCCTGGCTGGCGGACGTGTTGCCGAACTTCCCGATGTACGCCCACATGCTGGGCAACTTCTCGGTCCGCATCGATGGGGATACCGCGTCGTCGCGGACGATCTGCTTCAACCCGATGGTATTGCCGGGGGGAGCCCAGAAAGGTCAAGATCAGATCATGTTCTGCGGCCTCTGGTACGACGACGAGTTCTCCCGGACCGTCGACGGCTGGCGGATGACCCGCCGAGTCGAAACCAAGTGCTTCCAGAAGATCCTATAGCGATCGCGCTCTCGGCGAATTTCTGACTTCGGCCCTGGCTCTGGCACAATAGGCGGCTGTCCGTCGCGCGACCCACCGTTACTGCGGTGCTTGTTCGGCGGTCACACACGCGAGGCAAAACCGGATCCGGGCATTCCCGCCCGAATCGCTGAATTGCAGCGTGACATTCGTAGGAGAAGTGGCTTCACCATGGCTGTGAAAATCAAGCTCACGCGGCTCGGCAAGATCCGCAATCCCCAGTACCGCATCGCCGTCGCCGACTCGCGCACGCGGCGCGAAGGCCGGGCCATCGAGGTCATCGGCCGGTACCACCCCAAGGAAGAGCCCAGCCTGATCGAGCTCGACTCCGAGCGCGCCCAGTACTGGCTGTCGGTCGGTGCTCAGCCCACCGAGCCGGTGCTCAAGCTGCTGAAGATCACCGGTGACTGGCAGAAGTTCAAGGGACTGCCCGGCGCTGAGGGTCGCTTGAAGGTCGCCGCGCCCAAGCCGAGCAAGCTGGAGCTGTTCAACGCGGCCCTGGCCGCCGCCGACGGCGCTCCCGAGACCGAGGCCGCCAAGCCCAAGCAGAAGAAGGCTCCGGCGAAGAAGGCCGCCGCGGACAAGCCGGCCGACAAGGCCGCAGAGGCGGAGCCCGCCGTAGCCGCTGAGGCTGCCCCGGCCGCGGAGGGCGCTGCCGCCGAGCAGGCCGAACCGGCAACCGAGAGCTGACCGCCGCCATGAGTACCGTCGTCGTCGACGCCGTCGAACACCTGGTCCGCGGGATTGTCGACAACCCCGATGATGTGCGCGTCGACCTGGTGACCAGCCGGCGCGGCCGGACCGTCGAAGTGCACGTCCACCCCGAAGATCTCGGCAAGGTGATCGGTCGCGGCGGACGGACCGCAACCGCGCTGCGCACGCTGGTCGCCGGCATCGGTGGCCGCGGCATTCGTGTCGACGTGGTGGACACCGACCAGTAGCGGAGACTCCCGTGGAGTTGACAGTCGGGCGTGTGGTCAAAGCGCACGGCGTCACCGGCGAACTTGTCGTCGACATACGTACCGACGACCCGGAGCTTCGATTCGCCCCGGGTTCAGTGTTGCGCGCCAAAGGACGTGACCGCCGCGAGGGCACCTACACCGTCGAGACGGTTCGCCCGCACGGCACTCGCCTGTTGCTGCGGCTGGCAGGCGTGGCCGACCGCGACGGCGCCGACGCGATGCGAGGCAGTGTCTTCGTGATCGACACAGCGGACCTGCCACCGATCGACGAGGCGGACACCTACTACGACCATCAACTCGAAGGTCTTCTGGTGCGGACGACGGCCGGCGTAGAACTCGGTACTGTCACCGAGGTTTTGCACACGGCAGCCGGCGAACTGCTGGCCGTCAGGCGCGACCAGGCGCCGGAGTTGCTGGTGCCGTTCGTCAGCGCCATCGTCACGTCAGTGTCGTTGCAGGACGGTGTCGTCGACGTCGATCCGCCCGATGGTCTCCTGGATTTGGAGAGCTGAGGACGCGCCGATATGAGAATCGACGTCGTGACGATTTTCCCGTCATATCTGGATCCACTTCGACAATCGTTGCCGGGCAAGGCAATCGAGTCGGGACTGGTCCAGCTCAACGTGCACGATCTTCGCCGGTGGACGCACGACGTGCATCGCTCGGTCGACGATTCACCCTACGGCGGTGGGCCGGGGATGGTGATGAAGGCGCCGGTCTGGGGTGAAGCGATCGACGAGATCTGTTCTGAGGAAACACTTCTCGTAGTCCCGACACCCGCAGGCAGATTGTTTACCCAGTCGATCGCGCAGCGGTGGGGCGGCGAATCGCATCTGGTGTTCGCTTGCGGCCGGTATGAGGGCATCGACCAGCGGGTCGCCGAGGACGCCGGCACGCGGTTGCGGGTCGAGGAGGTGTCCATCGGCGACTATGTGTTGCCGGGCGGTGAGTCCGCGGCGCTGGTGATGATCGAGGCGGTGCTGCGGCTGTTGCCCAACGTCCTGGGTAATCCGGTGTCGCACCAGGACGACTCGCACTCAGACGGGGTGCTCGAGGGGCCGTCCTACACCAGGCCGCCGAGCTGGCGTGGACTCGATGTCCCCGAGGTGTTGTTGTCCGGTGACCACGCCCGGGTGGCGGCCTGGCGGCGTCAGGCATCCGAGCAGCGCACCCGCGAACGCCGTCCGGACCTGTGGCGAGAAGATCGGACCTAGCCGTCGGTGCCCGTGGCCTGCCATTTGCCCACGTCGCGGTTGGGCGGGACGGGGTGGGAGACGTCGCGATTCGCCGTGATTTCGCCGCGTGGGCCCGATCTGGCACAATTGACCAGTTGTCTCCAGCGGTTGCCGGCCGGTCGGCTCGCCGCCGCCCACCGCGAGACTCCCAGATGTCCGAATCCATCGGCTGAGCTGCCTGCTCACCCGGCGAGCAGCGGCACATGGCCGCGACCACAAGGAAGTGTCTCCGACATGAACACGCTGGACTTCGTCGACAAGACGTCGCTGCGCGACGACCTCCCGGCCTTCAACCCCGGCGACACGATCAACGTGCACGTGAAGGTCATCGAGGGCGCCAAGGAGCGTATCCAGGTGTTCAAGGGCGTGGTGTTGCGCCGCCAGGGCGGCGGGGTCCGCGAGACCTTCACCGTCCGCAAGGAGAGCTACGGCGTGGGCGTCGAGCGGACCTTCCCGGTGCACTCGCCCAACATCGACCACATCGATGTCGTGACTCGCGGTGCCGTCCGTCGCGCCAAGCTCTACTACTTGCGCGAACTGCGTGGCAAGAAAGCCAAAATCAAGGAGAAGCGCTGATTTTCAGCGCCCCGTCGGCGATTCTCCGGCGGCCGTGCCGAACAACACGGCCATGCTGGCTACGCTGAAGCCGTGACTGAAACGACCGACTCGTCCGAGGGTCAACCCGATTCCGGCACGGCCGATTCAGAAGTCGCGCAGAGCCCGCCGTCCGCCCCGGATCCGGACTCGGCTCACGCGGACGAGCACACCGGCAAAAAGCGGGCGGCGCTGCGCGAAACCGTCGTCCTTGCGGTCATCGCCCTGGTCCTTTACTACGTCATGTTGACGTTCGTGGCCCGCCCGTACCTGATTCCGTCGGAATCGATGGAGCCCACGCTGCACGGGTGCTCGGGTTGTGTCGGAGACCGGATCATGGTCGACAAGGTCACCTTCCAGTTCAGCACGCCGCAGCCCGGCGACGTCATCGTCTTCAAGGGCCCGCCGCCCTGGAACGTGGGCTACAAGTCGATCCGCTCGCACAACGCGGCGATCCGTTGGGTGCAGAACGCGCTGTCGTTCATCGGCTTCGTGCCGCCCGACGAGAACGACCTGGTCAAACGCGTCATCGCGACCGGCGGGCAGACCGTGCAGTGCCGCAACAACACCGGCCTGACGGTCGACGGCAAGCGATTGAACGAGCCGTACCTGGATCCGGCCACGCTGAACGCCGACCCGGCGGTCTACCCGTGCCTGGGGCCCGAATTCGGGCCCGTCCACGTCCCGCAGGGACGAGTGTGGGTGATGGGGGACAACCGCACCCATTCGGCGGACTCCCGGGCCCACTGCACCAGCACTCCCGGCGATGCGATGAACGGTCTGCTGTGCACCGGTGACCCGATGGCCGGCACGGTGCCGGTCGACAATGTGATCGGCAAGGCGAGATTCATTGTGTGGCCGCCGTCGCGATGGGGTGGTGTGCGCGCGGTGAACCCGCAGCAGAATCAGTAGGCATGGCCACTACCTGGCCGCCGCGGACGGTGATCCGCAAATCGTCGGGCCTGCGAACCCTGGAGTCCGCGCTGTATCGCAGCGGGCTCGGACCGGTGGCCGGGGTCGACGAGGTCGGGCGAGGCGCCTGCGCCGGACCGCTGGTGGTCGCGGCGTGCGTGCTCGGGCCCAGTCGGTTGGAAAGCCTTGCTAATCTTGATGATTCGAAAAAGCTCACCGAGAAGTCACGGGAAAAGCTGTTCCCGTTGATCCGCCGATACGCGCTGGCATATCACGTGGTGTTCATCCCGTCGACCGAGGTCGACCGGCGCGGCGTGCACGTGGCCAACATTGAAGGGATGCGACGGGCGGTGGCGGGACTGTCGGTTCGCCCCGGCTATGTACTCAGCGACGGCTTCCGGGTGCCCGGGCTGGCCGTGCCGTCGCTGCCGGTGATCGGTGGTGATGCGGCCGCGGCGTGTATCGCTGCGGCCAGCGTGCTGGCCAAGGTCAGCCGGGATCGCCTGATGGTGGCGATGGAGAACAATCACCCCGGCTATGGCTTCGCCGTACACAAGGGCTATAGCACCCCGGCGCATTCGTCGGCGCTGCGCGAGCTGGGCCCCTGCGCGGAGCATCGGTATTCGTTCATCAACGTGCGGCGGGTGGCGTTGCCGGACCAGCAGGGCATCCGGACCCTGGCGGAATGCCAGCCGGGTCAGCAGATCGAGGATGAGTGGGGAAAGATGGATCTGGTCAATCGACCGCGGGACGGAGAAGGACGGCTGAGCCGATGAGTGCCGAGGATCTCGAAAAGTACGAAACCGAGATGGAGCTCTCGCTGTACCGCGAATACAAGGACATCGTGGGGCAGTTCAGCTACGTGGTGGAAACCGAGCGCCGGTTTTATCTGGCAAACAGCGTGGAGATGGTTCCACGCAACGCCGACGGCGAGGTCTACTTCGAGCTGCGGTTGTCCGATGCCTGGGTGTGGGACATGTACCGGCCGGCTCGATTCGTCAAGCAGGTCCGCGTCGTGACCTTCAAAGACGTCAATATCGAAGAGGTTGAAAAGCCCGAGCTGCGCCTGCCCGAGTAGGGCGTCGAGGCGCTAGACCCGGTCGCCCTCGCCGAATATTGGCTTGCCGCGGCTGTCGATGACCGAGCGCGCCACGTCGGCCAATTTGATGTTCAGATCCTGCGAATACCGGCGCAGGATGTCGAAGGCGTTTTGCTCGTCGACGCCGTGCAGCATCATCAACATCCCGACGGCCTTACCGATCTCACGATTGGACAGCAGCCCGCGCCGCAAGGTGGAGACGTCCTCCCCCTGCGCGACTGCGTTGATCGCCACGCTGGCGAAGGACGCCAGCACGATGGCCTGCCCGGCAGATTCGGTGTTGAAGACGTCCGCTTTGTCGCTGAACAAGTTGAGGGCCCCGGTTTTGCGTTTGTCCACCAGGATGCGAAATCCCATCGCCCCGCGGACGGGCGTCTCGGCGATAATCCGTTTCGCCAGTTCAGGCCACTGATTCGGAGTGGCCAGGTCGGTTTCGATCTGTGGCGTCTCTTCTTCGATCGCGTCGACGCACGGTCCGTCGCCGGCGAGGCGTTCCATGTCGTCGATGCGCTGCGCAATGCTGTCGCTGGCTCCGACGGTGACGTAGCGACCGTCGCGGCGCACCAGCAAACTCGCATGATCGCACCCGGTGACCACCAGAGTCGCGGCGACGCAGATAGCCGCGTAGATCTGGCTCGACTCCGACCCCTGGTAGATGATCTCGGCCAGCGTAGAGAAAACCGTGGCAGGGTCCGCTGCCGTGGGTTCGTCGCCCTGACCGATGTTTGCCTCCTGCGCCACGCTTACATCATTCCAAGCCGCTCGCGTCGCCGCCCACCCTATCGACGTTTCCGTCGTGGTCTCGGGTCGATCGACTCGGCGAAGCGCGTCAAGATGCCGTAAGGATGGCGGCGGGCAGCTTTGCCATCGGTTAGGAATGGCTGATGACACTTCCGGCTGCCAAGCAGAAGGTCGCGCCGTCGTTCGTCGACGGGTGGAAGCGGGTCGTTCTCGGCAAGCCGTTGATCACCGACGAGCTTCGCCACGAAAAGCTGTCGAATCCTGTTGCCTTGGGCGCGCTTTCGCCAGATGCCATCTCTTCGACCGCCTACGGCCCCGAGCAGATCATGGTCGAGTTGCTCCCAGCTGCGGGGATGGCGGCGTTCGTTCTGCTGGTGCCGCTGACCGGGGTGATCCTGCTGATCCTGGCGCTGGTCGCCGCCTCTTACCGTCAAGTCGTGGTGACCTACACCAGGGCCGGCGGTTCCTACGTCGTGGCCCGCGAGAACTTCGGACCACGGGTCGCGCAGGTCGCCGCGGCGGCTCTGCTGATCGACTATGTGGTCACCGTCGCGATCCAGTGCGCGGCGGGCACGGTGGCGGTGGTGTCCGCGCTACCTGCGCTGGGCCCCTACAGCCTGGAGATCACCGTCGGCTCGGTGTTGATCTTCTGCTTCGCCAACCTCCGCGGGCTCCGCGAGGCCGGCCGTACGTTCGCGGTGCCGACGTACTGGTTCATCGCCATGCTGACGCTGATGGTCGTGGTGGGGATGGTCCGCGCGGTATTCGGCGATCTGCCGACCTACGACCCCGCCCACATCGCCGGAGCCGTCCCGGTGCACCAGGGCAATGGTCTAGTGATGGGCGCGACCATCCTGGTGATCTTGCGGGCGTTCGCCAACGGCGGTTCGTCGCTGACAGGTGTGGAGGCAATCTCCAACACGGTCAACCTTTTTCGGCAACCGGCCGGGTTCAATGCCCGTCGGGTGCTGACCGTGATGGCCTGGACGTTGGGGCTGCTGCTGGCCGGCGTGGCGTGGTTGGCGTCCTTGACGCATGCGACTCCATACCTCGCGGGATACCCCTCGATGCTGTCCGAGATCGGCCGTGCGGTGTTCGGTGACGGCCTGGTCGGCAACGTGCTGTACTTCTCGCTGCAGGCGGCGAGCGCGGCGATTCTCTACAACGGCGCCAACACCAGTTACAACGGTTTCCCCGCGCTGGCACACTTCGTCGCCGAGGATGGCTTCTTGCCGCGTCCGCTGCTGAAACGTGGCCACCGGCTGGTGTTTTCGAATGCGATTGTTCTGTTGACGGTCCTGGCGATCGCGCTGCTGCTGGCGACCGGCGGCTCGGTGAGCGCACTGGTTCCGCTGTTCGCGATGGGGGTGTTCAGCGCCTTCGCGATGGCCGGCTACGGCATGGCCAAACACCATCTATCCCAACGTGATAGCGGCTGGCGACGCAAGCTGGCGGTCAACTTTTCGGCCGGTCTGTTGTCGACGATCGTGGTGATGATTTTCGCGATCGCGAAGTTCACCGAAGGCGCTTGGCTGATCGTGGTGGTGTTTCCTACGTTGGTATTTGTGTTGATTCGGCTCAACAAGCAGTATCGCGCGGAAGCGTCGGTGCTGGAGATGTCTACGGTCCGACGTCCTGATCTATCCCTGCACGCGTCGCATCGGGTGTTGGTGTTCATCGACTCCATCGACCCGGCCGAGGTCGAGACGATGCGCTATGCCAAGGGATTGCACGCCGAACGGCTGACTGCGGTGCACTTCGTTTTGGACGAGGCCCGCGCCGCGCGTCTGCAGGTGCGCTGGCAGCGTTTTGGTGAGAGCACCGAACTACGAATGGTCGATTGCGAGGATCGACAGCTCGGCCGCGCCGCCCAGCAGCTGGTCGCGCAGGTCAAAAAGGACCACCCGGACAGCGCCGTAACCGTCTTGCTGCCCCGCCGGATGTATTCGCCGCTGGCCGGAAGACTGCTGCACGATCGGACCGCGGACATGATGGCCCGGGTGATCAGCCGGATCCCGGGCGCCAGTGCCCAGATCCTGGCTTACGACGTCGGATCTCGGGTAGCGCGGGCGCTCCGCGACGCAGATGGCAAGGACGCCGGCCGACCCGCCGAGACAACGGGGCGAGCTCAGGCCAGCACGCAGCGGTTCTGATCTTCTCAGACCAGCTGACCTGGTAATTGGCTGAGAATAAGCGCTGCTACCACCTAGTTGGGTCTGCTAAGTACAAGCAGAGCCGCTACCCTCACGGGCGTAAGTATCGCGTAAAAATTTTTACCGTGAGGGCGGGGAAGAGCATCACCGTGGTAGAGCTGGCTGACGAGCACAAGGCCCCGTCGACTTTCACCGACGCATGGAAGCGGTTTTTCTTGGGAAAGCCGCTGATCAACGAAGACCTCGAGCACGAGAGTCTGTCGAATCCCATTGCGCTAGGCGCTCTTTCGCCCGACGCCGTCTCGTCGACCGCGTACGGTCCCGAGCAGATCTTGATCGAACTACTGCCCGCGGCCGGGATCGCAGCATTCACGCTGATTCTTCCACTCGCCGGGGTCATCCTGCTGATCCTCGCGCTGGTCACCGCGTCGTACCGGCAGGTGGTGATGGTCTACACCCAGCGCGGCGGCTCGTACGTGGTGGCGCGCGCCAACTTCGGACCCAAAGTCGCGCAGCTCTCCTCGGCCGCACTGCTGATCGACTACGTGGTCACGGTCGCCATCCAGTGCTCGGCGGGCACCGTCGCGGTGGTCTCCGCAATACCCAGTCTGGGCCCGTACCACCTCGAGATCACCGTGGGAGCGTTGCTGATGCTCTCGTTCGGCAATCTCCGCGGTATGAAAGAGGCCGGCCGGCTGTTCGCCGTCCCCGTGTATGCCTTCGCCGCGATGATGACGACGCTGATCGTGACCGGTGTGGTTCGCGAAATATTCGGGAGCTTAACGAAATACGACCCAGAGCACATCGAGGGAGCAGTATCGGTTCACCAAGGCAACGGCTTCATCATGGGCGCCACGATCCTGGTTTTGCTCCGGGCGTTCGCCAACGGTGGCACCTCACTGACCGGGGTCGAGGCGATCGCCGACGCGGTCAACGTCTTCCGCCAGCCGCAGGGCCCCAACGCCCGCAAGGCGCTGACCATGATGGCGAGCCTGCTCGGATTCCTCTTGTTCGGCGTCATTTGGCTCGCCCACGTCACCCACGCGACCCCGTACGCCGCGGGATACCCCTCGATGCTGTCCGAGATCGCCCGAGCGGTCTTCGGCGGCGGAACCTTCGGCAACATCCTGTTCGCGCTGCTGCAGGCGGCGAGCGCGGCGATCTTGTTCTTCGGCGCCAACACCAGCTTCAACGGCTTTCCGGCGTTGACCAGCTTCGTCGCGGAGGACAGCTTCCTGCCGCGGCCGATGATGAAGCGCGGGCACCGACTGGTTTTCTCCAACGCCATCATCGTGCTGACCGTGGCATCGACCCTGCTCGTCATCGTCACCAACGGCTCGGTCGACGCTGTCGTGCCGCTGTACGCCATGGGCGTGTTCATGGGCTTCTCGATCTGCGGTTACGGCATGACGAAATACCACCTGGGCCACCGTGATCCTGGGTGGCGTCGCAAGCTGGCGATCAACCTGTCCGCGGCGATCCTGTCGACGACGGTCGTGTTGATCTTTGCGATCGCGAAGTTCACCGAGGGCGCCTGGTTGGTGATCGTGGTCTTCCCGATCCTGGTGTTCGCATTGATGCGCCTGAACAAGGAATACCGCAGCGAGAACTCGGTTTTGGAGATGCAGCTGACCGAGCGTCAAGAGGTGGTCAAGCACCCGCACCACACTGTCGTCGTTCTGGTGGACCACTTCGACTTCGCGACCATCGAGGCTCTGCACTACGCGAGCGAGTTGCGCGCCGACAAATTGAGCGCCGTGCACTTCATCATCGACACTCGTCATGCTCAGCGGCTGCACGACCGCTGGGAGCATTTCGAGGACGACATTCCGCTGCAGATGCTCGAGTGTCCCGACCGCAACCTCAGTCGTTCGGCACAGGAACTGGTGATGCGCGAGATCGAGGACGACCCGAGCACCAAGGTGACGGTGTTGTTGCCGCGCCGTACTTACGCGCCGCTGGTGGGCCGGCTGCTGCATGACCGCACCGCGGACAAGATGGCCGGCGCGGTCAGCCGAGTCGAGGGTGCCACCGCCCAGATCGTGGCCTACGACGTGGGATCGCGGATTGCGCAGGCGACCGCGACGGCTCGGCTGCACAAGAGTGAAGCGGCCGGCGAGGCGACGGCGAACTCGTCAGCTTAGGAAACGCCGCTTTTGCTCGCTGACCTCCTCGGTGGTCAGCAGCCCGGATTCGGCCAACTTGCTCAACAGCGATTGGGCCCGCGTGGCCAGCTCCTCCAGTTCGGTGGCGATCGCGGCGACTGCCTCCTGCGGCGGCTGCTGCTTCGGCGGAGCCGGCCTTGGCCGCGGCGTGATCCGCACCCGCTCATTGCCGCGTCCGGCCGACGCGGTGCTACCGACCGCACCGCCCGCCGCGCCGGCCAAGCCCATGCTGCTGAACAGGTTGCCGGCCCCGCCGACCTCCGGCGCCGCGGCGGCGTTGGTGATCGGCAGTGTGTAGGCGGCCGGACGGAGTTCGGGGGCGGCGACCGTCCAACCCGACGGCACGGACAACCGGCCGACCTTGTTCGCCTGGCCGAACCTCGCCGATCCTTCCGAGTCCGGGACGGCGTCCGACGGGGCGCCAATGCCGCCGGTCCCGTTGATGATCCACTGCGGCAGCATCGTCCCGCCGACGCCGTTGCCGGTGAACGGGCCTTTGCCGAGGGCGAAGTCGCGGTCGGCGTTGATGAGC
Organism: Mycobacterium sp.; assembly: GCF_965277065.1. Taxonomy (GTDB): domain Bacteria; phylum Actinomycetota; class Actinomycetes; order Mycobacteriales; family Mycobacteriaceae; genus Mycobacterium. Next base: position 68,634 of record NZ_CBDIBT010000019.1, on the reverse strand, counting down.
AGCGCTCGCACCGTCGTGCCGAGTCCTATGAGAGACGTCGAGATGCCTATCGTCCCGGTGGTTACGGCGGTCGCGGAAAACGGGATCGTCACCAACGGCAGCAGCGTCGTCGGATCGAACGCTGTCGCTGCAGGTGCCGCCGCGGTGGCGAGTCCCTGTAAGGCCTGCGGGATCGTGGTGAGCACGCGCGTACCGTTCGACACGACCGACTGCGCCGCCGCAGCGGCTTGCTGAATCCCGCCGGCCGGGTTGGTGGTGGGGGGTGGCGGCGCGAACGGCGTCAGCGTCGATGCCGTCGCAGCCGAGCCTGCGTAGCCGTACATCGCGGTGGCGTCCTGGGCCCACATCTCGGCGTAGTGGACGTCGGTGGCCGCGATGGCCGCGGTGTTCTGCCCGAGCACGTTGGTGGCGATCAGCGTCACCAGCAGACTCCGGTTGGCCGCGATCACCGCCGGCGGCACCGTCATCGCGAACGCGGTTTCATAGGCCGCTGCGGCCGCCCTGGCCTGCGTGGCGGTTTGTTCGGCTTGCGCGGCGGACGTGGTCATCCACGCCAGATATGGAGTGGTCGCCGCCGTCATCTCCGCCGACGACGCGCCCAGCCACGGTCCGCCGGTCAGCTCGGAGATCGCCGTCCGGTAGGACGCCGCGGTGGACTGGAGTTCGGCGGCCAGTGCGTCCCACGCCGAGGCAGCGGCCAACATCGGCCCCGGGCCGGGGCCGGCATACATTCGAGCGGAGTTGACTTCCGGCGGTAAAGTCGCGAAATCCATTGTGCTGTCCCGACTCAACTGGCTGTCGTGGCGTTTGCGGCTTCGGTGGCCGCATACGACGTCGCATTGTTTTCCAGGGTGCTGACCAGTTGCTGGTGGACCGCCTCGGCTTGGGCGCTGATCGCCTGGTACATCTGCGCGTGGACGGCGAATTGGGCGGCTGCCAGTGCAGATACCTGGTCGGCGGCGGCCGGGACCACGCCCGTCGTAGGCGCCGCGGCGGCAGAGTTCTGTGCACTCATCGTGGCGCCGACGCCGGCCAAGGTGGCGGCGGTGGCGCTCAGCGCCTCGGGGTGCGTCGTGACGTATAACATCGGAGTTCCTCTCGGTGGGTATCACATGCGACTAAAGACGCGCGAATACCGTACGCCAGCAAGTGAATTCGTTGAATTGGCCGCAAAACGGCGGAACCTGGAGTCACGGTTACCACCCCGCCTTCTAGCCCGGTGCGGTCGGTAGAAGCCATCAGCCGATACGGCGGTTAAGGCGAGCTTCATCGCCTGAACGCGATGTTAATGACGGTTGAACGGTAGATCAACGCGGCGCGCAGGTTCATTGGGGATTACTACCTAACTGGGGATAACCGGCCGTTGTTCGGTGGTGATCGGTGCGCGGCGGAGACCGGAGTCGGCGCCCTGCAACAGGGTGGCGGCATGACGACGTTGACGCGAGCCGAAATCGGGGCGCTGGGTGAGCGGTTGGCGGCTGAGCACCTGAGGAATCTCGGGCTGCGGATCGTGGCCCGCAACTGGCGCTGCCGCTACGGCGAGCTGGATGTGATCGCCGTCGACCCGGCCGTCGACACGGTGGTGTTCGTCGAAGTCAAAACCCGCACTGGGGACGGCTTCGGCGGCCTGGCGCAGGCGGTGACCGAGCAGAAGGTACGCCGACTGCGTCGCCTGGCCGGGATTTGGCTGGCCGCTCAGGACCAGGGGTGGGCAGCCGTGCGGATCGACGTGATCGGCGTGCGAATCGGCCGGCGGCGCACCCCGGAACTCACGCACCTGCAAGGCCTGGGCTGATGGTGCTCGGACGCGCATTCTCGGTCGCGGTGCTAGGACTGGATGGCCAGATCGTCGAGATCGAAGCCGACATCACGTCCGGCTTACCCGGTGTGCATCTGGTGGGCCTGCCCGACGCCGCGCTGCAGGAGTCCCGCGACCGCGTCCGCGCCGCGATCACGAACTGCAACGACAAGTGGCCGATGTCGCGCCTGACGCTCGCGTTGTCACCGGCGACACTGCCCAAAATGGGATCGGTTTACGATCTGGCGCTCGCGGCCGCGGTCTTGTCGGCGCAGCGCAAAACGCCGTGGCGAACACTGGAAACCGCCGTAGTGCTCGGTGAGCTGGCACTGGACGGACGGGTCCGGCCGGTGCGCGGGGTGCTGCCCGCGGTGCTCGCCGCCAAAAGCGCCGGCTGGGGCGTCGCGGTGGTTCCCGTCGAGAACCTGCCCGAGGCCAGCTTAGTCAACGGCATCGACGTCTGGGGTGTGCGTACGCTGGCGCAGTTGCTGGGATGGCTCAATGGTTCGGCGCGGCTGGACGAGCCGATCAGCGGGTCACTTCCCGAGGCGGAACCGCCCGCAGATCTGTCCGACGTGGTGGGCCAGGCCCAGGCGCGCTACGCGGTCGAGGTCGCCGCTGCCGGGTCGCACCACTTGATGCTCACCGGGCCACCCGGTGTCGGTAAAACGATGCTGGCGCAACGTCTTCCGGGACTACTTCCGCCGCTGTCGAATGGCGAGTCGTTGGAAGTCACCGCGATACATTCGGTGGCCGGTCTGCTCTCGGACGCCACCCCGCTGATCACCCGGCCGCCGTTCGTGGCGCCGCATCACAGCTCCAGCGTCGCCGCACTCGTCGGCGGCGGTTCGGGAATGGCCCGGCCAGGCGCCGTCAGCCGCGCGCACCGCGGGGTGCTGTTCCTCGACGAGTGCGCCGAGATCGGCGTCAGTGCGTTGGAGGCTTTGCGAACACCGTTGGAAGAGGGAGAGATTCGCCTCGCCCGCCGCGACGGGGTGGCGTGTTATCCCGCCCGCTTTCAGCTCGTGCTGGCGGCCAACCCCTGTCCCTGCGCGCCGGCTGACCCGCAGGACTGCATCTGCGCAGCGGCGGTCAAACGGCGCTATCTCGGGCGGCTGTCCGGGCCACTATTAGACCGCGTCGACTTGCGCGTGGAGATGTATCCGGTCCGGATGAGTGTGTTTGCGACCGCCGAGGCCGAGTCGACGGGGCAGGTGCGCCGCCGGGTCACGGTTGCGCGCGACGCCGCGGCACAGCGTTGGCGCGAGCATGGTTTCCGAACCAATGCCGAGGTGAGCGGAACACTGCTACGACGCCGGTTTCGCCCGAGCACCGCCGCGATGGAGCCGTTGCGGACCGCGCTGGATCACGGGCTGCTCAGTATTCGCGGGCTCGACAAGACGCTGCGGGTCGCGTGGACGCTGAGCGACCTGGCCGGCCGCACCTCACCGGGGCGCGACGAGGTGGCCACCGCACTGAGCTTCCGCCAGCCGGGGGAATCCCGGTGACCGACGTGACGCAGCGCGCGTGGGCGTATCTTTCACGCGTCGTCGAGCCGCCGTGCATCGAGCTCGCCGCGCTGGTGGCCCGGGTGGGTCCCGTCGAAGCGGCCGAGCGGGTGCGCCGAGGCCAGGTCGACGACGCCCTTGCGGGACGCACCGAGGCGAGGCGTGACATCGACCGCGCCGTCGAGGATCTCGAATTGCTTACGCGCCGCGGTGGGCGGCTGATCGCATCGGACGACGACGAATGGCCCAGCCTGGCGTTCACCGCGTTCGGCGGCGCCGCGGTTGCGGCGAGACCGCAGGGCAGGCCGCCGATGGCGTTGTGGGTGCTCGGCCCGGCGCGGCTCGACGACGTTACGCAGCGAGCCGCCGCCGTCGTCGGGACCCGCGCGGCCACCAGCTACGGCGAGCACGTGGCCGCCGATCTCGCGGTCGGGCTTGGCCGAGCGCGATGTCGCCGTGGTTTCCGGCGGGGCGTACGGAATCGACGGTGCGGCGCACCGCGCGGCGCTGTCGGTCGATGGTCTCACCGTAGCGGTTCTGGCCGGGGGTATCGATATTCCCTATCCCGCAGGGCATTCCGCACTACTGCATCGCATTGCCACCGACGGACTGCTGGTCACCGAATATCCGCCGGGGGTTCGTCCGGCCCGGCACCGGTTTCTGACCCGCAACCGGTTGGTGGCCGCATTCGCCGGGGCCTCGATCGTGGTGGAGGCCGGTTTGCGCAGCGGCGCCGCCAACACCGCCGCGTGGGCTCGGGCCCTGGGCCGAGTCGTCGGCGCGGTCCCGGGCCCGGTCACCTCCTCGGCGTCGGGCGGCTGTCATGCGCTGCTACGGACAGGCGCAGAGGTCATCACCCGCGCCGAGGACGTCGTCGAGTTGGTCGGCCGGATCGGGGAACTGGCCTCCGAGCAGCTCAGTCCGGCAAGCCCGCTCGACGGACTGAGCGACGACGAGCGGCGGGTCTACGAGGCGCTGCCCGGGCGCGGGACCGCGACAGTCGACGAGATCGCGGTCGCCGCCGCAGTGGAGCCGGCGCGGCTCCTTGCGCCACTGGCGATGCTGGAGATCGCCGGGTTGGCCGAGCGTCGCGACGGCGGCTGGCGGATCGTGCGCACTCGTAGGCAACCGCCATAACCGGTGCGCCTCTATAGTCGAATGGGTCAGTGCCCAGGGAGAGGAACCAGGTGTCAGGTCGACCAGTGCACACGTTTGAAGTGGTGCGCACCGAGCAACTCACATCGCACATGGTTCGAGTTGTGTTGGGCGGCAACGGCTTCGACACGTTTACCCCGAGCGAGTTCACCGACTCCTATGTCAAGCTGGTCTTCGTGGCCGACGACGTCGATGTGGCCGCGTTGCCGCAGCCGTTGACGCTGGATTCCTTCGCCGACCTGCCGGCCGCCAAGAAGCCGGTGGTGCGGACCATCACTGTTCGTCGCGCCGACCCGGTTGCCCGCGAGATCGTCGTCGACATCGCGGTGCACGGTGACCACGGCGCCGCCGGGCCATGGGCCGCGGCGGCGCAACCCGGGCAGCCGATGTATCTGATGGGTCCCAGCGGCGCCTATGCCCCGGACCCGGCGGCGGACTGGCACCTGCTGGCGGGTGATGAGACCGCCCTGCCCGCCATCAGTGTCGCCTTGGAAGCATTGCCTGCCAACGCAATTGGCCGGGTCTTCATCGAAATCGCCGAGCCCGAAGACGAAATTCCGCTGACCGCCCCGGACGGCGTCCAGATCAACTGGCTTTACCGCGGCGGCCGGGCCGACCTGGTGGCCGAGGATCGAGCCGGCGACAACGCGCCTCTGGTCGAAGCCGTCACCACCGTCCTCTGGCTTCCCGGACAGGTGCAGGTCTTCATCCACGGCGAGGCGCAGGCCGTCATGCACAACCTGCGGCCCTATATCCGCAAAGAGCGTGGCGTGGATGCGAAATGGGCCTCGATATCGGGGTACTGGCGTCGCGGTCGCACCGAAGAGACTTTCCGGCAGTGGAAGAAGGAACTCGCCGCAGCCGAGGCCGGAGCCCAGTAGGGCCTCGTCAGCCTGATTGTCGGCTGGCATGCTCATCGCATGGCATTCGGCGACTATCAGAACGAGATCTACCTTCAGGGCCTCGGCGGGATAGTGCCCAAGCTGCCGATGGTCTTCGCGGAGTGGGAAGCCAAGGCCGAAAAGGCTCTGCCCCCGTCGATCTGGTCCTACGTCGCGGGCGGTGCCGGCGACGAGCGCACCCAGCGGGCCAACGCCGACGTCTTCCAGCAATGGGGTCTGGTCCCGCGCATGTTCGTCGGCGCCGCGCAGCGCGATCTCTCGATCGATCTGTTCGGGCTGAAGCTGCCGAGCCCGCTGTTCATGGCGCCGATCGGCGTGATCGCGCTGTGCGCCCAGGACGGCCACGGCGACCTGGCCACCGCACGCGCCGCCGCCCGCACCGGGGTGCCGATGGTCATGTCGACGCTGACCGAGGACCCGCTCGAAAACGTGGCCGCCGAATTCGGCGAGACGCCCGGCTTCTTTCAGCTCTACACACCGACCGACCGGGACCTGGCTGCCAGCCTGGTGCACCGGGCCGAGGCGGCCGGCTTCAAAGGCATCGTCGTCACCCTGGACACCTGGGTCACCGGCTGGCGCCCGCGCGATTTGAGCACGTCGAATTTCCCGCAACTGCGCGGCAAGTGTCTGAGCAACTACACCAGCGACCCGGTGTTCCGGGCGAGCCTGGCGCAAACTCCCGAGGAGAACCCGCAGGGCGCGGTGCTGCAGTGGATTTCGGTGTTCGGGAATCCGTTGACGTGGGACGACCTGCCCTGGCTGCGCTCGCTGACCACGCTGCCATTGATCGTGAAGGGCATTTGCCACCCCGACGACGCGCGTCGCGCCAGGGACGGTGGCGTCGACGGAATCTACTGCTCCAACCACGGCGGCCGTCAGGCCAACGGGGGACTGCCCGCGCTGGATTGCCTGCCGGGAGTGGTGGAAGCCGCTGACGGGTTGCCGGTCCTGTTCGACTCGGGAGTTCGCAGCGGCACCGACGTCGTCAAGGCGTTGGCGCTCGGCGCGACCGCGGTAGGTGTCGGGCGGCCCTACGCCTACGGCTTGGCGCTCGGCGGCGTCGACGGCATTGTGCACGTGCTGCGGACGCTGCTGGCCGAGGCCGACCTGACGATGGCGGTCGACGGCTATCCGACGCTGAAAGATCTCACTCCGGACACCCTGCGGCGCGTCACCTGAGTCCTGGCGCGCGTCTCTGCGACGGTGAGGTGGTGGAGGCGATCCTCGACGAATTCGACAGCTACCTGGAGCTGCAGTGCCTTCGCTCGGTGCACACCCGCCGCGCGTATCTGGGTGATCTGCGGTCGTTGTTCGCATTCCTGGGCGAGCGCGCTCCCGACAGCGGCCTGCAGGCATTGAGCCTGCCGATCCTGAGGTCGTGGCTTGCCGCCGGGGCGGGTGCCGGCGCCGCCCGAACGACGCTGGCGCGCCGCACGTCGGCGGTCAAGACCTTCACCGCCTGGGCGATGCGGCGGGGTCTGCTGACCGGTGATCCCGCGGCTCGGTTGCAGGTGCCCAAGGCGCGCCGTGCGCTGCCGGCGGTGTTGCGGCAGGACCAGGCGCTGGCTGCCATGTCGGCGGCCAAATCCGGTTCCCAGCAAGGTGATCCGATGGCGTTGCGGGATCGTCTGATCGTCGAGTTGTTGTATGCCACCGGTATTCGGGTCAGCGAGCTGTGCGGGTTGGACATCGACGACATCGACAACGGGCACCGATTATTGCGAGTGTTGGGTAAGGGCAACAAGCAGCGCAGCGTGCCGTTCGGCGAGCCCGCGGCGGACGCCTTGCGCGGGTGGCTGACCGATGGCCGTCCGGAGCTGGTCACCGCGGATTCCGGTCCGGCGCTGCTGCTGGGGGCGCGGGGACGACGGCTCGACGTACGGCAAGCACGCACCGTGGTGCACGAGACGGTCGGCGCCGTGGACGGCGCTCCCGATATGGGTCCGCATGGCCTGCGGCACAGCGCGGCAACGCATCTGCTCGAGGGCGGGGCCGATCTGCGCGTCGTGCAGGAACTGCTGGGCCATTCCAGCCTGGCGACCACCCAGCTCTATACGCATGTCACCGTGGCCCGGCTGCGTGCGGTGCACGACCAGGCCCACCCGCGGGCCTGACTACCCGTGCAGCGGTTTCAGCCGTATCGGTGTCGACGCGAGTAGCCCCAGCGGGTCGACGTAGTCGGCGCCGGAGGCCGGACCCCACATCGCGCCCCAGTGCAGGCATGCCGCGACCGGGCAACCGGGATGTCCGGCCAGGAGCTCGCCGATCGCCGTCCCCCCGGTCAGCCGCTGTCCGACCTGCACATCGGCCCGCACCGGCTCGTAGCTGGTGCGCAGGCCGCCCGGATGGGTCAGCGACACCAGCGGGCGGCCGGCCAGCGTCCCGGTATACACCACGGTGGCGTCGCCCGCGGCGTAGACCGGCTGACCAGGCCTGCCCGCCAGGTCCACGCCGCGATGGCCACGGTTCCAGTTCGGCGAGGGAGCGTCGAAGGATCGCAGCACGGCCGGCGTCGGTCGCAGCGGCCACTGCAGCCGGACACCGTCACCGCCGGCCGGCGATGCGCAGACCAGCATCACCGCCGAGATCGTCGCCGCCCGTTGCACCCGGCCAGTTCACCCCGGCAGTCGCGAACCGGCCAGCCAGCGCTGTGGACAAAGCACCTGGGGAGAACCGTGTAAACTCCACTGCGCAGCCCGTATTACGAGCTGACTTCGCGCGTCTGCATCGCGTCTCCCGTTTCACCAGGAGTTCGCACCGCGTGCCGGGCGGTCCCGTCTGACAGCTTTACCAGCGGGTTCGGCATCGCAGCAGTCGCCAGGGCCAGGCGTCACCCGTCGCCAGGCATGAACCGACAAATGAAAGCCGGCAAATCCATGGCTGTTGTAACCATGAAGCAGCTGCTTGACAGCGGCACCCACTTCGGGCATCAGACCCGTCGCTGGAACCCCAAGATGAAGCGGTTCATCTTCACCGACCGCAACGGCATCTACATCATTGACCTGCAGCAGACGCTGACCTTCATCGACCAGGCGTACGAGTTCGTCAAAGAGACGGTCGCGCACGGCGGTTCGGTGCTGTTCGTCGGCACCAAGAAGCAGGCGCAGGAGTCCATCGCCGACGAGGCGACCCGGGTCGGCATGCCGTACGTCAACCAGCGCTGGCTGGGTGGCATGCTGACCAACTTCCAGACCGTCCACAAGCGCCTGCAGCGGCTCAAGGAGCTCGAGGCGATGGAGCAAACCGGTGGCTTCGAGGGCCGCACCAAGAAAGAAATCTTGATGCTGACCCGGGAGAAGAACAAGCTGGACCGCAGCCTCGGCGGTATCCGCGACATGGCGAAGGTTCCGTCGGCGGTCTGGGTGGTCGACACCAACAAGGAGCACATCGCCGTCGGTGAGGCCCGCAAGCTGGGCATCCCGGTCATCGCGATCCTGGACACCAACTGCGACCCCGACCTGGTCGACTACCCGATCCCGGGCAACGACGACGCGATCCGCTCGGCGGCGCTGCTGACCAAGGTGATCGCCTCCGCGGTGGCCGAAGGCCTGCAGGCGCGTGCCGGTGTGGGTCGCGGCGACGGCAAGCCCGAAGCCGAAGGTGCCGAGCCGCTGGCCGAATGGGAGCAGGAGCTGCTCGCATCGGCGACCGCTACCGCCGCGCCGGCCGAACAAGCCGCCGCGGTCGCAGCTGAATCAACCCCTGACCCTTCCTAGGAAAGGCCGAGATGGCGAACTACACCGCTGCCGACGTCAAGCGACTTCGGGAGCTGACCGGCGCCGGGATGCTGGACTGCAAAAACGCGCTGGTGGAGACCGACGGCGACTTCGGCAAGGCCGTCGAAGCGTTGCGGATCAAGGGTGCCAAGGACGTCGGCAAGCGCGCTGAGCGCGCTACCGCCGAGGGCCTGGTCGCCGCCAAGGGCGGCGCGCTGATCGAGCTGAACAGCGAGACCGACTTCGTCGCCAAGAATGCGGAGTTCCAGAAGGTCGCCAATGAGATCGTCAGCGCTGCTGCCGAGGCCAAGGCGACCGACGTCGATGCCCTCAAATCCGCCAAGGTCGGTGAAAAGACGGTCGAGCAGGTGATCGCCGAGCTGTCGGCAAAGATCGGCGAGAAGCTCGAGTTGCGCCGGGTCGCGTTCTTCGACGGCAACGTCGAGACCTACCTGCACAAGCGTGCGGCCGACCTGCCGCCCGGCGTGGGTGTGCTGGTCGAATACACCGGTGACGACACCAGCGCGGCGCACGCGGTCGCACTGCAGATCGCCGCGCTCAAGGCCCGCTTCCTGACTCGGGACGATGTTCCCGAAGAGGTGGTGGTTAGCGAACGGCGCATCGCCGAGGAGACCGCCAAGGAGGAGGGCAAGCCGGACCAGGCTCTGCCCAAGATCGTCGAGGGCCGGCTGAACGGTTTCTTCAAGGACGCCGTGCTACTCGAGCAGCCTTCAGTCTCGGACAACAAGAAGACGGTCAAGGCGTTGCTCGACGAAGCCGGTGTCACCGTGACCCGGTTCGCCCGGTTCGAGGTCGGCCAGCAGTAGCATCAGCCGAATGCGACACGTGCATGCATTCGGTGACGACGCACTGGGCCACCTCGACGCGGTGGGTGTTTCCGAGGCGATACAGGCGGGCCGCATCGGCAGGTCCGAGGTGGTCGAGGCGGCCATCGCCCGCACCGAGGCGGTCAATGCTGCGCTGAATGGCTTGGCCTTCAAGGCATTCGACCGTGCTCGAACTCAAGCGGCGGCACCGGCTCGCGCGGGACTGTTCAGCGGCGTGCCGACGTATATCAAGGACAACGTCGACCTCGCCGGACTGCCGACGATGCGTGGCACCGATGCGTGGCCGCCGCGGCCGGCCGACGTCGACAGCGACTTCGCCCGGATGTACCTGGCTACCGGCGTGACACCGCTGGGCAAGACCCAGATGTCGGAGTACGGGTTCAGCGCCTCGGCCGAACACCCCAGGCTCGGGCCGGTGCGCAACCCGTGGAACACCGACCACACCGCGGGTGCGTCGTCGTCGGGCTCCGCCGCGTTCGTCGCCGCGGGCGCCGTCCCGATCGCGCACGCCAACGACGGCGGCGGATCGATCCGAATTCCGGCGTCGTGCAACGGGCTTGTCGGGCTCAAGCCGTCCCGCGGTCGGCTACCGCTGGACAAAGAAGTCAGTCAGATGCCGATCCGCATAGTCGCCAACGGGATGGTCAGCCGGTCGGTGCGGGATACCGCGGCGTTTTACGCCGAGGCCGAGCGGATCTGGCCCGCCGGCAAGCTCCCACCCATCGGCCATGTGCAGCACGCGGGCGCGAAGCGGCTGCGGATCGCCGTCATCACCCATTCGCTGCTGCGGGAGTCCAGCCCCGAGGTCCGCGAGCTGACACTAAAATCCGCCGCACTGCTCGAAGAACTCGGCCATCGCGTCGACCACCTCGAAAAGCCGCCAGTCCCGACCAGTTTCGTCTCAGACTTCGTGCTGTACTGGGGTCTGCTGGCAATGGGCCAGATCCAGATGAACAAGCGCACCTTCGACGGATTCGACGTGACCCGGCTGGACAACCTGTCGCGGGGCTTGGATCGGCATGCGCGCCGCAATCTGCATCGCATCCCGGTGGCGTTGTTGCGGCTGTCCCGCACTCGGAGGCACACGGCCCGTCTGGCCCGCACCTACGACGTGGTGATGACGCCAACCTTGGCCGACGAGACACCGGAGGTCGGGTATCTCGACCCGATGGCCGACTACGAGCAGATTATCGACCGGCTGCAAGATTGGGTCGCGTTCACGCCGCTGCAGAACGTCACGGGGGAGCCGGCCATCTCGTTGCCATTGGCGTTGTCCGCCAACGGTTTGCCGGTGGGGATGATGTTCTCCGCGTCAACCGGACACGAGGCGCAGCTATTGGAACTGGCCTACGAACTCGAGGACGCCCGGCCCTGGGCGCGCATCGACCAGCAGGCCTAGTTCGGACAAATATGCCTAGTCGGGTCCCAGCGTCGCCAGCATCCGTTTGAACTCGCGTTGCTGGGCTGCCGACAGCTTGCCCAGCACCCGGGCGTCTGCCTCACCCACCGCGGCCTCGGCGCGTTCCAGCAGTGCCCGACCGTCCGCGGTGAGCGAGGCCGGTAGCGCACGGCCGGACGCCACCGACGCGGGGCGAGCCACCATCTGAGCACTCTCCAACTTGTGCAACACCGTGTTCATCGCCTGCGGCGAGACGTTACCGAGCCGGGCCAGGTCGGCGCTGGACAGCCCCGGGCTTGTGGAAAGCATTCGCATACAGACGAATTCGGGAAGCGTCAGGCTCAGCGGACTGAGCGCGGCCGCTACTTCGGGCCGTAGCGCGGCCATCACGTTGAACAGCAGATAGCCCAGCGGTGCGTCCTCGGTTGCTCCCATATCAACAATGTTGACATATATCAGCCTGGTTGATATACCTGGGATATGACTGAAACACCGAAATTCGATTTCGACTTCGATCCGGCCTACCGCGGCGAGGCCACTGAGTTCGCGGGCGCGCGGCCGCCGTGGAGCCTCGGCGAGCCGCAGCCGGAGATCGCCGCGCTCATCGACCAAGGCAAGATCACCGGCGACGTGCTGGACGCCGGCTGCGGCGAAGCGGCGTTATCGCTACACCTTGCCGCGTTGGGCCACAACACGGTTGGACTCGACGCCTCGCCCACCGCGATCACGCTGGCCACGGCGGAGGCCGCCAGGCAGGGGCTGACGAAGGCCTCCTTCAAGGTAGCCAACATCGCTGACTTCACGACCTGGCCAACCGGTTCCGAAGGCCGGTTCGACACCATCGTGGACAGCACCTTGTTTCACTCCATGCCCGTCGAGCTGCGCGACGGCTACCAGCGTTCGATCGTGCGGGCCGCCAAGCCGGGCGCGTCGTACTACGTACTGGTTTTCGCCAGAACGGGCGAAGGCGCTCCGGCCAACCCAGTGACCGACGACGAGCTTCGCGACGTCGTGTCGAAGTACTGGGTCATCGACGAGATCCGGCCGGCCCGCATTCACGGCAACTTCGTCGGCACCGACAGCCCCGAGTTCCCCTTCGAGGGCGTTTGCGACGAAGGTAACGGCCGTAAGTCGCTGCCGGCCTGGCTGCTGTCGGCCCACCTGGGCTGAGCCGGACGACGGAACCCGTCAGGTTCCGACGAGCTGACCAAACCGCTCGATGTGCGCATGCACATCGAGCGGTCCGTCGTAAACCTGTGCGGCTCCGGCGTCGACCAGCGCTTCCCGCGAAGTGCCGCCGGTGAGTACCGCGGCAACCGGCACGCCGGCGCGTTGTGCAGCGTGCACATCCCATACCGCATCGCCGAGGAAGATGGCGTCGGCCGATGTGGCGTCGACACGCTTTAACGCGGCGGCCACGATGTCGGGATGCGGCTTCGCGCGATCGGCATCGCCCGCGGACGTCACGGCGGTGATCAGGTCCTCGGAGTCGAGTGCGCTGCGTAGCACTTCCAACTCCTCGTCTCCGGCGGACGTGGCAAGCACCGACTGCCAACCTCTTTCGGCAATGGCCTCGAGCAGTTCACGCGTGCCGGGTAGCCGGCGCAGCAGCGGCGCGGAGTCGAGGAAGTATTTGGTGTGCAGCTTCTTCACGCGTGAGCCGTGCGCGTCGGCGAGCTCGTCGCCCAGCAGAGCGTTCATCAACTCGTCTCCCGACCGGCCGATGAGACCGAGGATTCGCCAGCACGGCACCTCTTTATCCACGTCGAGAAACGCGTGCTGCCAGGCCACGACGTGGTGGAAGTTGGAGTCCACCAGCGTGCCGTCGACGTCGAACAGGACGGTGGTCGGTGCCATCGCTACGGACCTTTCGGTTGATTCGGGCCAGCCGGTGGGTACCCACCGCATGAGTTGTTACGCAGCCAATACCGCAGCTCGGGTTGCCCGGCATCGACGCTATGGGCAACCATCGAATGTCGAGAGGTGAGCGATGCCCAAAACCACGAAGGGCGGCCAGCCCAAAGCCGACGAGCTACCGGGCACATTGCGGCGATCGAACGCCAAGGCGCAGCGCACATTTACCAAGGCGCACGACGCCGCTGCCGACCAGTACGGCAGCCCAGAGCGTGCCCACCGTGTCGCGTATGCGGCGCTCAAGCGCAGCTTCGAAAAGGTCGGTGACCGCTGGTTGCCGAAGAACAAGAGCGGACCTTCGGACGCCCGCGCCGAACGGGGCGGCCTGCACAACCCAATCCCGTCCGACGAGGGCGTCGACGCCAACGCCAGCAAAAAGCATCTGCTCGACATCGCCCGCAAGCTCGACATTTCCGGCCGGTCCGCGATGGACAAGTCGCAACTGATCGAAGCGATCAAGAAATACAACCGCAACGCGTGAGACGGGCAACTGAACCCAATTCTCGAACAGAGTCACCACCCGCCGGCGTTGAGGATCGCGCCGACAGTCGCGGTTACGATCACATAGGCTGCTGAGGTTTGGCAGGTGGAACCGACAAGGCGCCCTCGCGGTGCGTCATATCCGGATGAAAAGTGGGTCATGGCCGGCCGCGAGCGCGAACTGCAATTCAACGCCACCGACGTGGGTGACGCCCGCGTGCTCACTGTCGACGGTGTGCTGGATGCCAGCACGTACCTTCCGCTGCGCGAGGCCATCGTCAAAGCAGCGCTCGACGAACCTCGTCTCGTCGTCGTCGATATCAGCTGGCTGACCGTCCGTGAGGATCCGGCATGGGCGGTATTCACCAGCGCCCGCTGGCAGATCGCCGAGTGGCCCGGTGTGCCGATCGGTCTGGTCAGCCCGCACGAACAAGACCGAAACAATCTGCACCGCAACGGAATAACTCGATATGTGCCAATCTATCCCACGTTGACGTTGGCGCTTTCCGAGTTGACGGTTGATCTGCAGCAGCGCTATCGGCGGCGTGCCCGCGCGGTAATACCGGCCGGGCCGGGCAGCGTCCGCCGGTGTCGGGAGCTCGCCGCGGAGTGGTTGTCGGAGTGGTCGAGACTTGACTTCATTCATGTGGCGTCCCTGATCGCCACCGAGCTCGTCGAAGCCGCCCTCTCCGCCACTGACCGCGATTTCGTTCTTCGTGTGGAAACCGACGGCTCGACGGTGTCGGTAGTGGTGCAACACGTGGGCATCGCGAATCCGGTGCAACGGAAATCGGTTCACGACAACGTGTCCGGGCTCGACCTGGTCGTCGCGAACTCACGAGCCTGGGGGACATATACGACCCTGTCCGGCAACACCATCTGGGCCGTCGTCGGTCCCGAGAATCGTTTCTGAGCACCACCCGGCCGCGGTCTCGGCCGAGCAGTCGTCCTGCGCCGGTACGTCGAGAGCCTGATTGCCCTGCGGCAATTCGGGTATGCGGACCGCCATGAGTGGTGGAGATCACAGGACCGCTGAGGTCCGTCAGCAGGCACTGGACCAGGCCGAACAGGCGCGCACCGCGATGGAAGACAAGCGCGACGGCGGGGCCGGCGGGGTGAGTGGCTGGGTGGCCGAGCGAGCCGGCCAATGGGATCTCAGCGGTACCGACGAGACAGCATTGCAACGGCAGAAGTTCTTCTGGAACGTGCTGGTGGATTACTGGTTCCGGATGGAGATCGACGGCTGGGAAAACGTCGGAGATCCACCGGCGCTACTGATCGGCATCCACTCCGGCGCGCCATTCGTGTGGGACGCCTGGACGGTGGGCCTGCAGTGGTGGCGACGGTTCGGGCCCGAGCGTCCATTGCACGGCACCGCCCACGACGCGCTGATGGCCATTCCCGGCATCGGCCGCTATTTCCGTTCGATGGGAGTGCTGCCCGCGGCCCCCGATGCGATCGCGACGGCATTGGCCGAGGGACACGATGTCGCGTTGTGGCCTGGCGGCGAGGTGGACTCGTTGCGTCCCTGGAGTGAGCGCGACCAGGCAAACCTGGCCGGACGCAAGGGTTTTGTGAAGATGGCGATCCGCGCGGGAGTGCCGATCGTGCCGATCGCCACCGTCGGAGGCGCCGACGCCATGCCGGTGCTGATCCGCGGTGATCGCCTATCGCGCGTCCTGCGCTTGGACAAACTGTTGCGGCTCAAGGTTTTTCCGCTCGCTATCTCGCTGCCCTGGGGGATCGCCCCGGCCGCGCTCCCGCAATTGCCGCTGCCGGCCAAGATCCGGACCCGATTCATGCCCGCAATCGAGATCGACAACGACCCGGCACGCGCCGACGATTATGAGTACATCGACCGCAAGTATCACGAGGTCGAAGACAGCATTCAGCGCGGGATGGACGCGCTGGCGCGCAAGCGCGCACTGCCAGTTTTCGGCTAGCCGTACCGACAAGCAACGAGGCCCGGTCCGCATTGGACCGGGCCTCGTTGACTGACGAGCTAGTTCTGGTGCGATTGCTGACGCTTCTCCGCTGCCTCTTCGCCGCCGCGAGCTGCCTCGGCTTCGGCTTCCTTCTTGGCGACGTCGCGCTGAGCCGACGCCTTGTCCTGCTGGGCTTCGCCCTCTTTTTCGAGGTTCTCGTTACCCACCACGGTGCCAACGGCTTCTTTGGCCAGACCCTTGGCGCCCTCGACTACACCCTTGATGCCTTCTGCAGGCCCGCTCTTGTTGTCGTCCGACATGAGTCCTCCTATATGGCTTGCGCCTTATTCGTTGCCGGCCCATGGCTGGACCGGTGGCTTCGGAGCGCGTTATGTGCCCTTGCGGCTCCACAGAGGCAGTTCCCGCGGTGCCCGGGCACCAAACCTCGTGAGCGACGCAGTCGTCGGCGATTGGCGGCTCCGAACTATCAAGACCTGGTAGGACCGTCCGCGTCGGCGGATGTGACGCCGAACACGGCGAATTCGGCTCAGGCAGCCAAAGCGGTCGACTCCTGGGACGGGCGGCCAACGATAAGGCAGGATGGACCCGGCTGACGTGGGGACAGCCGTCGCGGGGACAGCTGCAGGGCGTCCTCGGTGTGCAAGGAGTCAGATGACGGAGCAGGAGCCGACAGGCACCAACGGCGCCGAGTCCTCGAGCCGAGACAAATACACACGCGTATTGCTCAAACTCGGTGGCGAGATGTTCGGCGGCGGTCAGGTTGGCCTGGATCCCGACGTGGTGGCGCTGGTCGCCCGTCAGATCGCCGAAGTGGTCCGAACGGGCGTGCAAGTTGCCGTGGTGATCGGCGGGGGCAACTTCTTCCGTGGCGCGCAGCTGCAGCAGCGCGGCATGGAACGCACCCGGTCCGACTATATGGGGATGCTCGGCACCGTGATGAACAGTCTTGCGTTGCAAGATTTTCTGGAAAAAGAAGGCATCGCCACCAGGGTGCAGACGGCGATCACCATGGGTCAGGTGGCCGAGCCGTACCTTCCGTTACGAGCCGTGCGCCATCTCGAAAAGGGGCGGGTGGTCATTTTCGGCGCCGGTATGGGGCTGCCGTACTTTTCGACCGACACCACCGCCGCGCAGCGGGCCTTGGAGATCGGCGCCGACGTGGTGTTGATGGCCAAGGCCGTCGACGGGGTTTTCGCCGAGGATCCGCGGATCAATCCCGGGGCCGAATTGTTCACGGCGATTTCCCACCGGGAAGTCATCGACCGCGGTCTCCAGGTGGCCGACGCGACCGCCTTCAGCTTGTGCATGGACAATCGCATGCCGATCCTGGTTTTCAACCTGCTGACCGATGGCAATATCGCTCGTGCCGTCGCGGGTGAGAAAATCGGAACGCTGGTGTCCACGTGAGAGAGGAGCAGCGGAAATGCCCGCCGGCGACGATGCAGAGCGCAGCGATGAGGAGAAGCGGCGGAAATGATTGACGAGACTCTCTTTGATGCCGAAGAGAAGATGGAAAAAGCCGTATCGGTGAGTCGCGACGATTTGTCGACCATCCGGACCGGCCGCGCGAACCCGAGCATGTTCAACCGCGTCAATATCGACTACTACGGGTCTGCCACCCCGATCACCCAACTGGCCAGCATCAACGTTCCGGAAGCGCGGTTGGTCGTCATCAAGCCGTACGAAGCCGGTCAGCTCGGAAACATCGAAGCGGCGATCCGCAACTCCGACCTCGGCGTCAACCCCTCCAATGACGGCACGCTGATCCGGATCGCGGTACCGCAGCTGACCGAGGAACGTCGTCGCGAGCTGGTCAAGCAAGCCAAATCCAAAGGCGAGGACGCCAAGGTGTCGGTGCGTAACATCCGCCGAAAGGCGATGGAGGAACTGCACCGGATTCGCAAAGACGGCGAAGCCGGCGAGGACGAGGTCTCGCGCGCCGAGAAGGACCTCGACAAGTCCACCCAGCAGTACGTGACCCAGATCGAGGACCTGGTCAAGCACAAGGAAAGCGAGCTGCTGGAGGTCTAGCGGCCGATCAGCAGACAACGTCCGTGGCAGAGACCGATACCGGCGCAGACATCCCCGCCGAGGACTCGGTGCAGGAGCCTGCGGCCGGCAAGAAAAAGAAATCGCGGGCCGGTCGCAACCTACCTGCAGCGATCGCCGTCGGCGCCGCCATCGGCTTCACGATCATTGCGATCCTGGTGTGGGACCGCTACCTGTGGGTCTTTCTGCTTGCCGCAGCGATGCCCATCGCCACTCACGAGGTGGTGCGCAGGCTGCGCGAGGCCGGTTACCTGATCCCGGTCGTCCCGCTCCTGGTTGGCGGCGAAGCTATGGTCTGGCTGGCCTGGTACCAGCATGCGTACGGTCTGCTCGCGGGCTTTGGCGCCACCACGGTTGTCTGCATGTTCTGGCGGCTGGCGCTCGGCACCACGACGGCGTCTGACGGATCCGCCGACTCGCCGTCGGGGAACTATCTGCGCGACGTGGCGGCCACCGTCTTCCTCGCCGCCTGGGTGCCGCTGTTCGGGTCGATCAGCGTGCTGCTGGCCTTTCCGTCGGACGGCTCAGTCCGGGTGTTCAGCCTGATGATCGGCGTGGTCGCCTCCGATGTGGGCGGGTACGCAGTCGGCGTGCTGTTCGGTAAACACCCGATGGTCCCGACGGTCAGTCCGAAGAAGTCGTGGGAAGGATTGGCCGGCTCGCTGTTATTCGGGATCACCGCGGTCACGGTGACCCTGACCCAGCTGGCCCACCGGCCGGTGTGGGTCGGCCTGCTGCTCGGTCTGACGATCGTGGCCACCGCAACGCTGGGTGACCTGGTGGAATCGCAGATCAAGCGCGACCTGGGCATCAAGGACATGGGCCGAATCCTGCCCGGCCACGGCGGCCTGATGGATCGGCTGGACGGGGCGCTACCGTCGGCGGTCGCCACCTGGGCCGTCCTGACCCTGTTGCCCTGAGGTCTGCGAATCATGAAACAGGAGTTGGTATTCGAAGCGTCGCGGCGCGCGCTGCCGCCGCGACACCTGGCCGACCTCGACGACGCCGCAAGCGCGGAGGCCGTCGCGGCGCTGGGTCTGCCGCCGTTTCGGGCCAAGCAGTTGGCGAACCAGTACTACGGCCGATTGATCGCCGACCCGCAGCAGATGACCGACCTGCCAGCTGCGGTCCGGGCCCAGGTAACCGATGCGCTGTTTCCGACGCTGCTGACGGTGGCCCGCGAGATCACCTGTGATGCCGGCGAAACGCGAAAGACGTTGTGGCGCGCGGTCGACGGCACCACCTTCGAGTCGGTGCTGATGCGTTACCCGAAGCGCAACACGGTGTGTATCTCGTCGCAGGCGGGCTGCGGGATGGCGTGCCCGTTCTGCGCGACCGGCCAGGGCGGTCTGACCCGGAATCTGTCGGCCGCCGAGATCGTCGAGCAGGTTCGTGCCGCGGCCGCGACGCTTCGCGACGAGTGGGGCGACCGGTTGTCCAACGTGGTGTTCATGGGCATGGGGGAGCCGCTGGCCAACTACGCCCGGGTGCTGACAGCGGTACGGCGGATCACCGGGTCGGCGGAGAAAGGGGCCGGCTTCGGCATCTCGGCGCGGTCGGTCACGGTGTCGACGGTCGGCCTGGCCCCGGCCATCCGCAGACTCGCCGACGAGCGGCTCGGGGTGACGCTGGCGCTGTCGCTGCATGCCCCGGATGACGAGCTACGCGACACCCTGGTGCCGGTCAACAACCGGTGGAAGGTCGGCGAAGCGCTGGATGCCGCCCACTATTACGCCGAGCAGACGGGTCGTCGGGTTTCGGTGGAGTACGCGTTGATCCGCGACGTCAACGATCAACCGTGGCGCGCGGACCTGCTGGGCAAGCGGCTACACCGGGCGCTGGGCCCGTTGGTGCACGTGAATCTGATTCCGCTGAACCCGACACCGGGTAGCGAATGGGATGCCAGCCCGAAGGGCGCGGAGCGGGAATTCGTCCGACGGGTCCGCGCGGCCGGCGTTGCCTGCACGGTGCGCGATACGCGAGGGCGGGAGATCGCCGCCGCATGTGGCCAGTTGGCCGCCGAGCTGTCTACTTGAGCCAGCCGCGCCGACGGCCCCACATGTCGCGCACGAGGAAGAACAGGCCGAGCAGCGCGAAGCCGATCACCCAGATGTCCTCGACGTGGCCGACGTGGTTGCCGCGCAAGAAGGCCACCAGCAGCCCGATGATCAGGAAACCGGTGATGTGCCAGGTGCGGTAGTTGATTTTGCTCCAGCCCCAGTCCGCCGACGGCACATCGGCGACGTCGACCCCGTCGGAGCGCTCCACCTCGGTACCGGCCACAGCAAACTCCTCGGATAGGGATCGGGATGTCTGCACATTCTGGCACACGGTCCACGGGGCCGGCTTCTCAGCGGGCCGCCTAAGCCGCCCGCATCGTCGCCGACCGGAGATTCGTCGGGCGCGGCGGCGGCGCGGCACAATGAGTGGGTGACCGAACGCCGCGATGGCAGCCCACCTAGCGTCCAGAGTGAAGCCGGCTTCACGCTCGGCGCCCACGGCCGTCGCCTCCGGACCCTGGTGTTGGGGAGCACCGGTTCCATCGGCACCCAGGCGCTCGAGGTCATCGCCGCCAACCCTGACCGCTTCGAGCTGGTGGGGCTGGCGGCCGGCGGCGGACACCCGGAGCTGCTGGCCCGACAGCGGGCCCAGACTGGAGTGACCAATATCGCCGTCGCCGACGAGCGCGCCGCGCAGGCCGTCGGCAAGGTCACCTACAGCGGGCCCGACGCCGCGACCCGGCTGATCGAGAGCACCGAGGCCGACGTCGTGTTGAACGCCTTGGTTGGCGCGCTGGGGCTGCAGCCGACGCTGACCGCGCTGGCCTCGGGTGCCCGCTTGGCCTTGGCCAATAAGGAGTCGCTGATCGCCGGCGGACCGCTGGTGCTGGGCGCCGCTCAGCCCGGCCAGATCGTGCCGGTGGACTCCGAGCACTCCGCGCTGGCGCAGTGTCTGCGCGGTGGCAGCGCGGACGAGGTCGCCAAGCTGGTGCTCACCGCGTCGGGCGGCCCGTTCCGGGGTTGGTCGGCCGTTCAGCTCGAGCACGTCACCCCCGAGCAGGCCGGTGCCCATCCGACCTGGTCCATGGGGCCGATGAATACGTTGAACTCGGCGTCTCTGGTCAACAAGGGGCTCGAGCTCATCGAGGCCCATCTGCTGTTCGGCATCCCCTACGGCCGCATCGATGTGGTGGTGCATCCGCAGTCGATCGTGCATTCGATGGTCACGTTCACCGACGGCTCGACGATCGCCCAGGCCAGCCCGCCGGACATGAAACTGCCGATCGCGCTTGCCCTGGGCTGGCCGGACCGGGTGCCTGCGGCGGCCGCGGCCTGCGACTTCTCCACCGCGTCGACGTGGGAGTTCGAGCCGCTGGACGACGAGGTTTTCCCCGCCGTAGCGCTCGCTCGGCAGGCCGGCCAAACGGGTGGTTGCATGACCGCCGTCTACAACGCCGCGAACGAAGAGGCGGCCGAGGCATTCCTAGCCGGGCGGATCGGTTTCCCCGCAATCGTGCAAACAATCGCGGACGTCCTGAGCGCCGCCGACCCGTGGGCCGCAGAACCCGCTACCGTGGAAGACGTACTCGACGCGCAGCGCTGGGCACGTGCTGAGGCACTCGGTCTGATCAAGCGCGCCACACAGGAGGTTTCACCGACTCGATGATGTTCGTTATCGGCATCGTGTTGTTCGCGCTCGCCATTCTCATTTCCGTGGCGCTGCACGAATGCGGCCACATGTGGGTCGCGCTGGGCACCGGCATGAAGGTGCGCCGCTACTTCGTCGGTTTCGGCCCGACCTTGTGGTCGACGCGCCGCGGCGAAACCGAATACGGCCTCAAGGCGATCCCAGCCGGCGGCTTCTGCGACATCGCCGGCATGACGTCGGTGGAAGAACTACAACCCGACGAACACGACCGAGCAATGTACAAGCAGAAGACGTGGAAACGGGTCGCGGTGCTGTTCGCCGGTCCGGGCATGAACTTCGTGATCGGCTTGGTGCTGATCTACGCCATCGCGGTCATCTGGGGGCTGCCCAACCTGCATCCCACCGCTGTTATCGGCCAAACAGCTTGTGCGGCAGGCGAAATCAAGCAAGGCGACTTCGAGAAGTGCACGGGTGACGGACCGGCGGCCGCCGCCGGGATCCGGGCCGGCGACGTGGTGCTCAAGGTCGGCGACACCCCGGTCACCGACTTCTCCGACATGGCCGGAGTTGTGCAGAAGCTGCACGGCACCGTCCCGGTCGTGATCAAGCGCGACGGTCAGACGATGACCAAATACGTCGACATCACCCAGCGTCAGCGCTGGGTGGCCAACGGCAAAAACGGCGCCAAGCCGGCGAAGATCGGCGTCATGGGTGTCGTCGGCACCCAGCCCGGGCCCACCCACTACAACCCGGTCAGCGCGATACCGGGAACCTTCAGCTTCACCGGCAACCTGACCGTGCTGCTGGGCAAGTCGCTCATTGCCATCCCGTCCAAGGTCGGCGCGCTGGTCCACGCGATCGGCGGGGGAGAGCGTGCACTCGACACCCCGATCAGCGTCGTCGGCGCGAGCATCATCGGCGGAGACACCGTGGATCACGGCGTTTGGATGGCGTTCTGGCTGTTCCTGGCCCAACTGAACTTCATCCTCGGCGTGATCAACCTGGTGCCGCTGCTGCCGTTCGACGGCGGCCACATCGCCATCGCGCTGTTCGAGAAGCTGCGCAACATGATTCGCACGGCTCGCGGCAAGGTCGCGGCGGGGCCGGTCAACTACCTGAAACTGATGCCCGCGACATACGTAGTGTTGGTACTGGTCGTCGGTTACATGCTGCTGACGGTGACCGCGGATGTGGTCAACCCGATCCGGCTGTTCCAGTAGCGCGGGCCCGTCCGCCGCATGGCCCCGGGCGTAACCCGAACGAACGAAAGCGAGAGAAGGCAAACAGTGACCACAGGTCTGGGTATGCCGGCAGCGCCGGCGCCCACGCTGGCACCGCGGCGCAAGACGCGACAGCTGATGGTCCGAGACGTCGGGGTGGGCAGCGATCACCCGATTTCGGTGCAGTCGATGTGCACCACCAAAACTCACGACGTCAACGCGACCCTGCAGCAGATCGCCGAGTTGACCGCCGCCGGCTGCAACATCGTGCGAGTGGCCTGCCCGCGGCAGGAGGATGCCGACGCGCTTGCCGCGATCGCCACGAAGAGCCAGATCCCGGTCATCGCCGACATCCACTTTCAGCCGAAATACATCTTCGCCGCGATCGACGCCGGCTGCGCCGCGGTCCGGGTAAACCCGGGCAACATCAAGGAATTCGACGGCCGCGTCGGGGAGGTCGCGAAAGCCGCTGGCGCAGCGGGTATTCCGATCCGTATCGGCGTCAATGCCGGATCGCTGGACAAGCGGTTCATGGAGAAGTACGGCAAGGCGACCCCTGAAGCGCTCGTTGAGTCGGCGCTGTGGGAAGCGTCGCTGTTCGAGGAGCACGGCTTCTCCCAACTCAAGATCAGCGTCAAGCACAACGACCCGGTCGTCATGGTCGCGGCGTACGAGCAACTCGCCGCCGAGTGCGACTACCCGCTGCACCTGGGCGTCACCGAGGCCGGTCCGGCCTTCCAGGGCACCATCAAGTCGGCCGTCGCATTCGGCGCTCTGCTGTCGCGGGGCATCGGCGACACCATCCGGGTTTCGCTCTCGGCGCCGCCGGTCGAGGAAGTCAAGGTTGGAACTCAGATTCTCGAGTCGCTGAACCTGCGGCCGCGCGGGCTGGAGATCGTGTCCTGCCCGTCGTGCGGACGTGCGCAGGTCGACGTCTACAAGTTGGCCAACGAAGTCACAGCCGGTCTGGACGGGCTCGACGTGCCGCTGCGGGTGGCCGTGATGGGCTGCGTCGTCAACGGGCCGGGGGAGGCTCGCGAGGCCGACCTCGGCGTCGCCTCGGGCAACGGCAAGGGCCAGATCTTCGTCCGCGGTGAGGTGATCAAGACCGTGCCCGAGGCGCAGATCGTCGAGACATTGATTGAAGAGGCAATGCGATTGGCTAACGAGACGGGCGCGGACGGGTCAACGGCGAGCGGTACGCCAGTTGTGACCGTAAGCTGATATTGGGCTAATCGGGCTCAATATCCGGTCGCAGAAAGAGTCAGTATGTCGGCTCCGCCGATCCGCCGCATGGTCAGCGAGCGACGGGTGTCAGTTGTGCGCGATGGCACTTCGGTGCGCCGGGTTTTCGACGAAGACCCGGTCGGCTCGTGCATGGTGGCCGCCAGGGTCGCCGATCACGGTTTGGATTCCAATTCGATCGGCGGTGAGCTGTGGACGCGCCGCGGGCCGGAGGAGTCGTTGTGCTACGCCGGCGCCAACCTGATTCCGCTGCGTGGCCGACTCGACGACTTGTACGCATTCGCTGATGCGGCGCTGACCGGGTCACGACGGTGCTCGTCGCTGGTCGGGCGGGCCGAGTTCGTGATGCCGATGTGGCAGCGCCTCGAGCCGGCCTGGGGCCCCGCGCGCGATGTGCGGGACCGTCAACCGTTGATGGCGCTGACCACGATGCCGACCTGCGCGATCGATCCGGGGGTGCGGCAAGTCAAGCCGGACGAACTCGACACCTATCTGGTAGCGGCGATCGACATGTTCATCGGCGAGGTGGGCGTCGACCCGCGGATCGGCGATGGCGGGCGCGGCTACCGCCGCCGGGTCGCCAGCCTGATCGCGGCGGGGCGGGCATGGGCTCGTTTCGAAAACGGCGAGGTGGTCTTCAAGGCCGAGGTCGGATCGCAGAGCCCGACGGTCAGCCAGATCCAGGGCGTGTGGGTACATCCCGAATGGCGTGGCCGCGGCCTCGGCACGGCCGGCACCGCGACGCTGTCCGCGGTCATCGTCGGCACCGGCCGCACCGCCAGCCTGTACGTCAACGACTTCAACGCCGTGGCGCGGGCAACATACGACCGGATCGGCTTCGACGAGATCGGCACGTTCGCCACCGTTCTGCTGGACTGACCAACCTGCGCTTCGCTAACCACGCCGAGATCGACGTCAGCGCGATCTCCACTCGCACTTTTGCGCGCTGCCGTCGATCTCGATGCGCACGATGACCCTTTCTCGGTGCGCCTCCGCCGGTCGGCGGTACCAATTCCATAACATCAGCCACAATGGCAACAAAATTCACAATGGCATCAGCAGCCACAGTTGGTGCTGCGGTACTCGTGGTGACGGGCGCGGTCTCGTCCTGCACGCCGAAACAAGAGGGGCCTGCGCCCGCGGCCGAGAAGTTCTTCGCGGCGTTGGCCACCGGCGACACTGCGGCGGCCGCCGACCTCAGCGACAACCCCAGTGATGCACGCGAAGCTCTCAATGCTGCCTGGGCGGGTCTGCAGGCCAGCCACCTCGACACCCAGATTCTCGGATCGAAGTACGCCGAGGACACCGGGTCGATCAGCTACCGCTACACCTGGCATCTGCCCAAGAACCGGAGGTGGACGTACGACGGGCAGCTGAAAATGGCTCGCTACGAAGGTCATTGGCAGATCCGCTGGAGCAGCACCGACCTGCATCCTCATCTCGGTGAGCATCAGACGCTGGCGCTGCGCGCGGATCCTCCCAAGCGCGCCTCGGTCAACGAAGTCGGCGGCAGCGACGTGCTGGCGCCGGGCTACCTGTACCACTACACCTTGGACGCGTCGAAGGCCGGCGCATTCCTGATCAGCACCGCCCGGTCGGTGGTCGACGTTCTGCATCCCCTCGACGACACGATCAACGACCCGCAGCGACTGGCCGAGCAGGCCAGCGGCACAGGTAAGCCGGTTGATCTGATCACGCTGCGCACCGATGACAACAACAACATCGCCCCAGCTCTCGGCAGCATGCCTGGTGTGGTGATCACACCGCAGGCTGAACTGCTACCGACGGACTATCACTTCGCGCCGGCGCTGATCAACCAGGTCAAGAAGGCGGTGATCGACGAGCTCGACGGCGAGGCGGGCTGGCGCGTGGTCAGCATCAACCAAAACAACGTCGACCTAGCGGTGCTTCACGAGGTTCAACCGGCCCCGGCCCCGTCGGTGTCGATCAGCCTGGACCGTACCGTGCAGAACGCTGCTCAGCGCGCGGTGGACAACCAGGGCCGCCAGGCGATGATCGTGGTGATCAAACCGTCGACGGGGGAGATCCTCGCCGTCGCGCAGAATTCCGCCGCCGACGCGCTGGGGCCGACGGCCACCACCGGCCTCTACCCGCCAGGGTCGACGTTCAAGATGGTCACCGCGGGCGCGGCGCTCGAACGCGATATGGCAAGTCCCAACACGCTTTTGGGCTGCCCAGGCCATCTCGACATCGGACAGCGTGTTGTTCCCAACTACGGCGGGTTCGATCTGGGCACGGTGCCGATGTCACGCGCGTTCGCCAGTTCGTGCAACACCACCTTCGCCCAGCTGGCCAGCCAGATGCCGCCGCGGGGTCTGACGCAGGCCGCCAACAAGTACGGCATAGGGCTGGACTATCAGATCGACGGCCTGAGCACGGTCACCGGATCGGTGCCGCCGACCGTCGATCTTGCCGAGCGCACCGAGGACGGCTTCGGCCAGGGCAAGGTGTTGGCGTCCCCGTTCGGTATGGCGATGGTCGCGGCGACGGTGGCGGCCGGAAAGGCGCCGGTGCCCAAGCTCATCGAGGGACGGCCCACGACGATCACCGGGGACACCAGTCCGATCAGCGAGAAGATGATCGAAGGTCTGCGCCCGATGATGCGACTGGTGGTGACCAACGGCACCGGCAAGGAGATTGCCGGATGCGGCGAGGTGTACGGCAAGACCGGTGAGGCCGAGTTCCCCGGCGGTTCGCATTCCTGGTTCGCCGGCTACCGCGGCGATCTGGCCTTCGCGTCGCTGATCGTCGGGGGAGGCAGCTCCGAGTACGCGGTGCGGATGACCAAGTTCATGTTCGAGTCGATGCCCGCCGATTACCTGGCCTGAAAGCCGTTCGGCGACAACAACTTGGGCAAAAAGCTGCCGCCCGGCCGCGAGGGGCGGCCGGGCGACAGGTTTTCATTTCGCCGAGCCTGCAGACCCCGGGGGCTCCGGCGTTGTCCCACCTGCTGGCTCGACGTCTGGCGTCTGGACCGGTGGGCAAGACCCCCATCCCCACCGGTCCAGACGGCCACCTCCTCTACAGAGGTGGATATATCTACTGCCGTTGGCTCGCACATGAGTCCCAATTTCCCCCATGGCGGACGAGCCGTTGACGGGTCGAAGCGTATAACAGATTGGCCGCCGAGTTAAGCAAAGCGCTAAAAAAAAACTCAGGCGAACCACTAACAGCGTTCAGCCTACTCTTACCTGCGGTTCGAGGATGTTTGATCCGTTAGATAACTGAACCAATACGGCGTGTCGGCGGCCCGGTTGCGGGCACGAATGGGTAGCGCAAGCCAAAATTGCACGTCAACGCCTTACAATTAACTGAAAGGCCGTGGCGAGATGGTGATCGGACTCGCCAGAGAAGCGAGGAATGCCCGGTTCGTGTCTCACGATGTGAGAGCTAATCCGGAAAGCTGGATACGAAATCCGGTTTTGTGAATGCCGTGTCTGAGAAGCGCCAACAATGGTTTGACGTCTCGATCAATAATGTCGATACTCAAGAACAAGATCAATTCAATTCAGCATTAAATTTGAATGTCTCGGCGCAAATGGCCCTCGGTGGCGGTTCACAGCGAACTCAATTGCGTACTTCCAGGATCAACTCGCCGTGCCCTGCGGGGTGGTCGTACAGCGTCCGTCGCAGCGACCCGCGGCGGTAGATTGGAACAGCCATGACACGTCCAGACGAACTGTCCGAACTGCGCGTCTCCGATGCCGACCGCAACGGCACCCTGCGGCGCCTCCACAACGCCGTCGCCCTCGGACTGATCGACATCAGCGAGTTCGAGGAGCGGTCGACCCACGTGTCCTACGCCCGGACCCGCAACGAGCTCGACAGCCTAGTCGGCGATCTGCCCGGTCCTGGGGCGATCGTCACCTCTGCCGCCGACCGGGTCGAACTGCGGGGGTGGGCCGGCTCGCTCAAGCGCCACGGCGAATGGACCGTCCCCACCCGGCTGGCGCTGGTGCGTCGAATGGGATCGGTCGAGCTGGATCTGGTCAAAGCCAGATTCGCGGGACCGGTGGTGGTCATCGAACTCGACATGCGGTTCGGTTCGGTTGAGATCCGATTGCCCGAAGGCGCCAGCGCTTCCCTCGACGACGTCGAGGTCTACGGCGGCAGTGCCAGCGATCGGCGAAAGGTCGCGCCGGCAGAGGGCACGCCGCACGTCGTGTTGACCGGGCGGGTGGTCTGCGGCTCGGTGAAGGTCAAGGGTCCGCGCCGGTCGCTGGTGCGCCGCCGCGGCCGCGTCTGAGGTACCGGATTACGGATACCCTGACAACATGCCTGTTCGTTCCGCTTTGTCCGCCGGCGTAGTCTCCGCGACCCTCCCGGTGCCCAGGTCGATCGCGCGCCCGGAATACGTCGGCAAGTCGACGGCACGCGAGGGCACCGAGCCGTGGGTGCAGACGCCCGAGGTGATCGAGAAGATGCGGGTCGCCGGGCAGATCGCCGCCAGCGCGCTCGCCGAGGCGGGTAAGGCCGTCGCCCCTGGAGTGACGACTGACGAGCTGGATCGGATCGCCCACGACTACATGGTCGACCACGGCTCCTACCCGTCGACCCTGGGCTACAAGGGTTACCCGAAATCCTGCTGCACGTCGCTGAACGAGGTTATCTGCCACGGTATTCCGGACTCGACCGTGATCGAAGACGGCGACATCGTCAACATCGACGTTACGGCGTACGTCGACGGTGTCCACGGCGACACCAATGCCACGTTTCTGGCGGGCGACGTCTCAGAGGAGCACCGGCTGCTGGTCGAGCGCACCCACGAGGCCACCATGCGAGCGATCAAAGCCGTCAAACCCGGCCGCGCGCTGTCGGTGGTCGGCCGGGTGATCGAGTCGTATGCAAACCGGTTCGGCTACAACGTCGTTCGCGATTTCACCGGCCATGGCATCGGCACCACATTTCACAACGGCCTGGTGGTGCTGCACTACGATCAGCCCGCCGTCACAACCATCCTCGAGCCGGGGATGACCTTCACCATCGAGCCGATGATCAACCTCGGGTCGCTGGATTACGAGATCTGGGACGACGATTGGACCGTCGTCACCAAAGATCGCAAGTGGACCGCGCAATTCGAGCACACCCTGCTTGTCACCGACTCCGGCGTGGAAATCCTGACTGTTCCATGACCCCATGAGATCGTGAGCGGCGCGCTGCTGGTCGCCGGCACCACATCCGACGCGGGTAAATCGATGGTGGTGGCCGGACTGTGCCGGTTGCTGGCTCGCAAGGGAATTCGGGTTGCGCCGTTCAAGGCGCAGAACATGTCGAACAACTCCGCGGTCACCGTCGAGGGCGGCGAGATCGGCCGGGCGCAGGCGATGCAGGCCCGCGCGGCGGGCCTGGCGCCCAGCGTGCGATTCAACCCGATCCTGCTCAAACCCGGAAGCGACATGACCTCGCAGCTGGTGGTCAAAGGACACGTGGCCGGCACGGCCACTGCCGCGGAGTACTGGTCGGATCGCAACAAGCTGGCTGCGGTCGTGCACGACGAATTGGCAAGGCTGCGAAATGAATTCGATGCGGTCATCTGCGAGGGGGCGGGATCACCCGCCGAAATCAACTTGCGGGCAAATGACTTGGTCAACATGGGCCTGGCGCGCGCGGCGAACCTTCCGGTCGTGATCGTCGGCGACATCGACCGCGGCGGTCTGCTCGCGCATTTCTTCGGAACCGTGGCGGTGCTCGACGCGCAGGACCAAGCACTGATCGCCGGATTCATCGTGAACAAATTCCGCGGTGACGTCTCGCTGCTGGAGCCGGGTTTGCGCCAACTCGCCGACATCAGCGGCCGTCCCACCTACGGCGTCCTGCCCTACACCGATGACCTGTGGCTGGACACCGAGGACGCCGTCCCGGTGTTGGCGCACCGCGTTCTGGGCACGCCGCAGGCGCCGAGAGGCGCGCAATGGCTTCGCGTGGCCGTGCTGCGCCTGCCGCGGATCTCCAACTCGACCGATGTCGAGGCGCTGGCGTGCGAACCCGGCGTGCTGGTCCGCTGGGTCCGCGAGCCCGCCGACCTGGCCGATACCGATGTGATCGTGCTGCCGGGCACCAAATCGACCGTCGCTGATTTGGCCTGGCTGCGTGATCGAGGGTTGGAACAGGCCATCCGCTCGCACGCCGCCTCAGGCCGCGCCGTGCTGGGCGTGTGCGGGGGCTTTCAGATGCTCTGCCGATCGATCGACGACCCGGTGGAAAGCCGATCCGGCCGCGTCGAGGCAATGGGGATGCTGGATGCCGACATCGTGTTCGCACCCGAGAAGGTGCTGCGTCGGCGGCAGGACCCACTACACGGCTACGAGATCCATCATGGCCGGGTGGACCGATGCACCGAGGCCACCTGGTTCGAGGTAGACGGGGTGCCGGAGGGATACCAGCGTGGCCAGGTGTACGGCACGCACTGGCACGGCCTGTTCGACAATGACGACTTCCGCCGCCGGTGGTTGACCGCCGCTGCAGCCGCCGCCGAGCGCGACGGGTTCGTCGTTGCCGACGACACCAATGTGGCCGCGCGACGCGACGCTCAACTCGATCTGATGTCCGACTTACTGGATGCCCGCCTCGACGTCGACGCGGTCATCGGACTGCTGGACGGAAACCCGCCGCCGCGTCCGACGATCGTCACCGCGCTGCGCTGACTGCCGCCAATGGCTGCCTCAACCAAAGGTTTTCGTGGACACCGTGACGTTTTGTCGCAGCGATCGTCGCAAGAGTTGTGCATGTTGCGCAAACGTTTCCAATTGCCACACGGTTAACGATCCGCCCGAAAATGGCCCGCGCGCGGGCCAATTCACTGTAATTTGCGGTAGTGCCTTCGGCGATGATGACTACCGTCGACGGGTTTCCCATCCAGGTCTGCGACACCGGTCCGGAGAAGGGCTCCGTCGTGGTGTTGCTGTGTGCGGCTCAGCGGGCTCTACCGGCTTATGAGGCGTTATGCGAGCGGCTGCACACCGCGTCGCTGCGCACCATCGCTATCGCGCCGGATCCCCGCCTGAGGCCCAAGTCAGTGGTGGGCATTCTCGACGTGCTCGACGTCAGTTGGGGAGTGCTGGCCGGCGATCGCGACGGTGCCGAAATCGCGTGGGAGCTGGCGGCCACCCGGCTGGACCGTTTCACCGGCCTGGTGGTGATCGACCGGGGCCACCCGCGGGCCGCCGACCAAGCCGGTGTGGTGCGTGACGCGGACTGCCCGCCGGTCGAGATCAACACGACCGCGCTCGTCAGCAACCCCGCCGCCCACGCGGTGGCCCGGGCCAGCCAGCGGTTCGTCTACGGCGACTACCGGGTGGTCGAGTTGCTCGGACGGCGTAACGCCCACGAGTCGACCGCGCAACTGGCCGCCGAGATCGTCCTACGCACCAGCACCTGGTGACTGCTGCCAGCCTGTCGCCTGACGAGCTCGAGCGACTCGTCGCGGCCGGCGACATCGACACCGTGATCGTTGCGTTCAGCGACATGCTGGGCCGGCTGATGGGTAAGCGGGTGTCGGCGCGGTTCTTCATCGACGAGGTGGCTGAGGCCGGCGCGGAGGCCTGCAACTACCTGTTCGCGGTCGACGTCGAGATGAACACCGTCGACGGATACGCCACGTCGGGCTGGAATTCCGGGTACGGCGACATGGTGATGCGGCCGGACCTCTCGACGCTGCGGCGGGCACCGTGGCTGCCCTGCACGGCGCTGGTGCTCGCCGATTTGACGAGTCATGACGGCAGCCCCATCGAACCATCTCCGCGCCAGGTCTTGCGCCGCCAGTTGGATCGCTTGGACCAACGCGGTCTGCGCGCCTGCGTCGCCACTGAGCTGGAATTCATGGTCTTCGACGACACCTACCGCCAGGCCTGGGCGAGCGGGTATCGCGAGCTGACACCGGCCAGCGACTACAACCTGGACTACGCGGTGATGCCTTCGAGCCGCCTCGAGCCGCTGCTGCGGGACATCCGCCAGCACATGCAAGGCGCGGGACTGCAGTGGGAGGCCGTCAAGGGGGAGTGCAACAAGGGACAGCAGGAGCTCGGGTTCCGCTACGACGAGGCGCTGGTGTCCTGCGACAACCACGGGGTCTACAAGAACGGCGCGAAGGAAATCGCCGACCAGCACGGCAAATCGCTGACCTTCATGGCGAAATACGATGCGCTCGAAGGCAACAGCTGCCACATTCACATGTCGCTGAGGTCGGCTGATGGATCCGTGGTCGCCGCGCAGGACGGTGAACCGTTCGGCATGTCGCCCACGTTCCGCAGCTTCGTCGCGGGCCAGTTGGCCACCTTGCGCGAGCTGACACTGCAGTATGCGCCGAACATCAACTCCTACAAGCGGTTCGCCGATCGCAGCTTCGCGCCCACAGCGGTGGCGTGGGGTTTCGACAACCGGACCTGCGCGTTGCGCGTCGTCGGTCACGGAGACAACTTGCGGGTGGAATGCCGGGTGCCCGGCGGGGACGTCAACCAGTACCTTGCGGTGGCGGCGCTGATCGCCGGCGGGCTGCACGGCATCGAACACGAACTGCCGTTGCCGGATCCGTGTGCGGGCAACGCTTATCAGCTTGCCGCGGACGGCGGTGTCGAGCGGTTGCCCGGTACGCTGGCCGAAGCCGCGACGCTGTTCGATGCGTCAGCGGTCGCACGGCGAGCGTTCGGCGATGCGGTCGTCGACCACTACGTCAATTACGCCCGCGTCGAGGTGGCCGCCTTCAACGCGGCGGTCACCGATTGGGAGCGAGTGCGTGGTTTTGAGCGGTTCTAGACCTCCGACCCGAGGAGCCGGGCCGGTGATCGGTCTGACCACGTATCTGAACCGGGCGCAACTGGGAGTTTGGGATGTGCGCGCCAGTTTCCTTCCGGCGGTTTACTTTCAGGGCGTCACCGCGGCCGGCGGGGTGGCACTATTGCTGCCGCCGCAGGCGGTGGACGCCGAGATCGCCGAGCGGGTTCTCGACAGCTTGGACGGGCTGTTGATCACCGGTGGCACCGACGTCGATCCCGCGGCCTACGGTCAACAACCGCATCCGAGTACCGACGAACCCGCACAGCCCCGCGACGCGTGGGAGTTCACGCTGTTGCGGGCCGCGCTCGAGCGTCGGCTTCCGGTGTTGGGTATCTGCCGTGGTGCGCAGGTGCTCAATGTCGCGCTCGGCGGAACGCTGCATCAGCACCTGCCCGACGTGATCGGCCACAGCGGACATCGCGCCGGCAACGCGGTATTCACCACGCTGCCGGTACGCACAGTGCCAGGCACCCAGTTGGCCGACCTGGTCGGCGAATCCGTCGACGCGCGCTGCTACCACCATCAGGCCATCGCCGAGCTCGGCGACGGGCTGGTGGTCAGCGGCTGGGATGCCGACGGCGTGATCGAGGCATTGGAACTGCCGGGCGAGGGCTTCGTCCTCGCCGTGCAGTGGCATCCGGAGGAGAGTTTGGACGACCTGCGGCTGTTCTCGGCGATCGTCGAGGCGGCGCGGGCCTACGCGAACGAGAAGGAGCAATACGTGCCCGCGACGATGCAGAGCGAAAGCGATGAGAAGGAGCGGCACCAATGACCATTGACTTGACGCAGCGGCTGGCCGGAAGAATCGCCGTGGTCACCGGCGGCGGCGGCGGTATCGGGCTGGCCTCGGCGCGGCGGCTGCATGACGAGGGAGCCACCGTGGTCATCGCAGACATCGACGAGCGGACCGGCACCGCGGCAGCCGAAGAGGTGAGCCGTCTGTATGTGCCAGTGGATGTTTCGGACGAAGGCTCGGTCAATTCGCTGTTCGATCACGTGGCGAGCAGCTACGGCTCGGTCGACATCGCGGTCAACAACGCCGGCATTTCACCAGCGGATGACGATCTGATCGAGAACACCGAACTGCCGGCCTGGCAGCGGGTGCAAGACGTCAACCTGAAGTCGGTGTACCTGTGCTGCCGGGCGGCGCTGCGGCACATGGCGCCGGCCGGTCGCGGGTCTATCGTGAACATCGCCTCGTTCGTGGCGGTGATGGGTTCGGCGACGTCGCAGATCTCTTACACCGCCTCCAAGGGCGGGGTGTTGGCCATGTCACGCGAGCTCGGGGTGCAATTCGCCCGGCAAGGGATTCGGGTCAACGCGCTGTGTCCCGGGCCGGTGAATACTCCTTTGCTGCAAGAGCTTTTCGCCAATGACCCCGAACGTGCGGCCCGGCGGATGGTGCATGTGCCGATGGGCCGATTCGGCGAAGCCGACGAAATCGCCGCTGTGGTTGCATTCTTGGCCAGCGACGACGCGTCATTCATCACCGCGGCGAGCTACCTGGTCGACGGCGGCATCAGCGCCGCCTACACCACGCCGTTGTAGCGCTGCCGGTTATCCCGCTGCCGGTGGGTGTGCCATCACCGTCGGGCGGATTCCGTATCGGGGAGTGGCGGTGCCAAAGCGGTTTCCGGCCGCGTTAGCGGACGACATCCCGGGTATGCCGGCCGCGACTGCGGGCGGAGGTGCCGGCGGCATGCCTCCCAGCGCCGCCCCGGATAGCCCGGACAGCGGGTTCACCGTGGGCGCGACCGCTGTCCAACCAGGCGGCACTGTCAACGCTCCGATCGCCGAACCACGACCGACGGCGGCCGACACGGAGCCGCCCAGACCGCCGAGCTCACCCAGTCCCGCGGCCGGTGCCGCCACTGCGCCGGCTATTCCGTCGGCTGCCGCCGCTGCTTGCCCGGCCCCAGCCGCCGCGTCACCCGCAGCCCCGCCGCCGAACAAGCTCGTAAAGGCACCCAGCGTGTTAGCCGGCGTGTAGAAGCCGGAGGAAAATATGGTGTTCCAAATATTGGCGTTGAGCCCCAAGCCATTTGAGCTGAACAGGTCAGCGAAGATACCCGAGAGTCCGCTCGTGGACGTCGAATTCCCGGACAGTAAATCGAAAAGCCCTTGCAGTCCAGATGCCGATCCCGACGACGTCGCAGGCGAGGCGAGCCCTTGCAGTGCTGCGGGGACCGAGGTCACCAGCTGTGATAGCGACGACGAGGTTCCGGCACCAGTTGCCTGGCCGACCGTGGTGGTCGCAGGCGGTTCGAGGAACGGCGTCAATGTCGTTGCGGCTGCTGAGGATCCGGCGTAGCCGTACATCGCCGCGGCGTCTTGGGCCCACATCTCGGCGTAGTGTGCTTCGGTCGTCGCGATCGCCGGGGTGTTCTGGCCGAGGATGTTGGTGGCCACCAGTGAAGCCAACAACGTGCGATTGGCTGCGATGACCGGCGGCGCAACCGTCGCGCTGAACGCGGCTTCGTAGGCACTGGCCGCCGCTTTGGCCTGGCTGGCGGCCTGTTCGGCCTGCTCGGCCGTGGCATTCATCCAGGACACGTATGGTGCGGCGGCGGCCACCATCGACGACGAGGCCGGGCCTCGCCACGGACCACTGGTGAGGCCGGAGATCACCGACCCGTAATCGCCTGCGGCCGAGGCCACCTCGGTCGCGAGGTTATCCCAGGACGCGGCCGCCGCGATCATCGGTCCGGAACCTGGCCCGGTGTACATCAGCCCGGAGTTGACTTCTGGCGGCAAAGTTGCGAAATCCATTGCAAATCCTCCTATCCGGTAGCGACCGCGTTGGCGGCCTCGGTGGTGGCATACGAATCGGCACCGGCCGCGAGCATCGTCACGAACATCTGGTGAATCGCCGCAGCTTGCGCGCTCACCGTCTGGTAGGCGTGCGCATAAGCAGTGAATTGCATTGCCGTCAAGGCAGATACCTCGTCGGAGGCGGGCGGGATCAGACCGGTGGTCGGTGCCACTGCTGCGGTGTTCTGCGCGTTGAGTCTCACGCCGACGGATTGAAGGTTTTCCGCTGCAGTGGATAACAGCTCCGGTAGGATGGATACGAACGACATGGGTTTCTCCTTTGAATCAGGGCGCACGAGGGCAACGCAAGTTCAAGGCGCGGATTTGCGTGAAAAGTGTTTCGGCGCAGGCTGATTGCAGACAGCAAGCGCCGCAACGCCGACCGGATGGAAATCTGCGGTCATCGATGTGTGTCGGCGGCGAACGCCACCGGTTCAGCTCAGGGCTGTAACGATCTTGGGTTTCGCACCCGAGTCCGACGTGGTGGTGATCGCGACCTGGGGTGAACCCAGGCCGACTCGTTGACGCGTCTCAGCCGACGCGTTCGGCCTGCACCGTCCACTTCTCCTCGATGCGCCCGTAGCGCCAAATCAACATGGCGCCGGCCCATGTGACCACGAACAGGCCGACGATGAGAAAACCAATTGCGTTGAGGTCGATGTCGCCCAGCCAGCTCCAGAATCCACTGGTCCAGCCGAACTGCTCGGCAAGCAGTCCGAGTAATTCGACGGTGCCAATCAGCAGGGCGACGACCACCGACAAGCCCGTGATCGTGATGTTGTAGTAGACCTTGCGAACTGGATTCGAAAAGGCCCAGCCGTAGGCAAAATTCATGAACGAGCCGTCGATGGTGTCCAGCAGGCACATCCCCGCGGTGAACAGCACCGGCAGGCATAAGATGGCGTACCACGGCAGTCCGGCCGCGGCGCTGGTGCCGGCCAGCACCAGCAGCGCGACTTCGGTCGCGGTGTCGAAGCCCAGGCCGAACAGCACCCCGATCGGATACATGTGCCACGACGCGCTCACCGATTTGGTGAAGCGGCCGAGCAGCCGATTGAGCAGCCCGCGATTGTTCAGCTGCGCTTCGAGCTCGTCTTCGTCGTAGCGGCCGCGGCGCATCTGCGCGAACACCCGCAGGATGCCCACCAGGATCACCACATTGATGATGGCGATCAGGTACAAGAACACGCCCGAGACGCTGGTGCCGATCAGGCTGGTGTAGTGATGCAGGGCCGAAGAGTCCTGCTCGACGGGCCCGATTATTGCCTTGAGCCCGAACGCGATGAGCAGTGCCAGCCCGAACACCACCGACGAGTGGCCGAGCGAGAAGAAGAAGCCCACGCTAAGCGGCCGCCGCCCGTCGTTCATCAGCTTGCGGGTGGTGTTGTCGATCGCGGCGATGTGGTCGGCGTCGAATGCGTGGCGTAGACCCAGGGTGTAGGCGGTCAGGCCGATGCCGATCCCGAACGCCTTGCCCCCGATGCTCAAATGCGCCGGCTCGACGACGAGTAGCAGTGTGCCCCAACCGATCACATGAAGCGCAGCGATGACCGCGAACATCGATCCCAGGCGCAGCCACTCGTCGGGGGTCAGAGCCCCGCGTAGCCGAGTGCGCGACGTGGATTGCCTGCTGAGTGTGTCAGCGGCCATGTCGCGTCCCATCTGGATATGAACCCCGGCCGCTATTGACGCTAAACCTCCAATGGGCGTCTTGCAGATGATTCGCAGGAATTCTGCGAATATTTTGCAGTCGAAATTCGGGCAATCGGACACCGAAGCGGCGCTTCGGTCAGCCCCGGAAGGTGATCAGCGGGATAGCCATCTCAACCGAGTCGCTGGCTCCATGGAAGCCGATGAGCGCCGCCACTTCCGTCGGCTCGTGGGCGCTGGCCAGCACTGCGGTGTCACCCAAACAGCTGACGACGACGTCGCCGATCCTCGGCAAGTGATCAGGTAGCACGGATCCGAAAAGCCCAGCCGCGACGGCGTCGTCGCGGCTCCGCACCTCGGCTCGCCCAGCCAACAGCTCGCTCCAGGCAGCGACCACGTCGGAAGCCGCGCCAGGCTCGGTGTGCAGGTAGCGCACGCGCGGATCGCCGGCGACAACTCGCACCCCGGCACTCAACCGCGCATCGGCGTCAAGGTCGATCCGCCGTTCGTGCGGCACGTTCAACCCGCCGTGGTCCGCGGTGATCAACAGTGCGGCATCCGGAGGCAACGCCTCGACCAACCGCGTGAGCAGCGTGTTCACGGAGGTCCCGGCGGCGTGCCACTCGGGCGAGCCGATACCGAACAGGTGAGCTGCTGTGTCGACTGCGGCGGTGTATGCGTAGACCAAACCGGGCGCGGCCCGTAGCTGGTCGACCACGAGCTGGGCGTAATCGTCGTCGTTGGTGGCCGCCACGATTTGGGCACCGCGGTATACCGCCTCGGTGAGCCCACTGCCTACGAACGCCGCAGGCAGCACAGCACGAGCACCGACGCCGGCCCAACGCAGTCGTTCGAACCATGTTGGGATGGGCTGCCATTGGCGGGGCGGCGGATCGTCGCGCCACCAGATGTGGTTGAGCACCCGGTCGGTATCGGGGATCTTGACGGTGAAACCCAGAATCCCGTGGCGACCCGGAGCGACCCCGGTGGCGAACGACGCAAGGCTGGTCGGTGTGGTGGAAGGGAAGGTGCAGGCGAGCTCGTCAAGCCGACCCGCGTCACCGGCCAACACGGATGCCAGCAGTGGTGCGTTGGCGGCCAGTTCCGGCAGCAGGTGCCAGCCCATCCCGTCGACGAGAACGACCACAACGCGCCGCACATTGCCGAGCACCGCTGTCACCCCGAGCGCGTCCACCGCCCCGTCGACGGAAAGCAACGCGGCCGCGGCGGGCAGCACATCGCAGATCGAACCGGGCACGACGTCAGTCTGACAGCGCCCGATCCGCTCAATGGGTGCGATTCGACGATCGGCTGCGCGATACTGGACGGGTGGCCAGGCCCTCGGCTTTGGATCCGGCCGTCATCGAGCGGATCGGCGAGCTGCTGCGCGCTCATGGGCTGCGCCGGATGGCCTCTCGGATCGCAGTCTTGGCGGTGCTGGAGCCGGTCCACGGTCATCTGTCGGTTGCCGAGATTGATCAGCGGCTGCGTGAGTGCCTGCCGGCTCATGACCAGCCACCGGACTTGGCGACGATCTACCGCACTGTCATCACCCTCGTCGACCAGGGTGTGTTGCATGCGCTGACGCTGGATGGCGGGGTGACCACCTACGGTCTCGCGGCTGACCCGCATCACCACGCGGTGTGCACGCGCTGCGGCTCGATCATCGAAGTGCCCGCAGGACGACTGGCCTCTGCGTTGCAACATGCGATGGCCGGCAGTTCGTTCACGCTGTCCGAGCGTGCCGGCCTCACTCTGCACGGACTGTGCCCGCAGTGTCAGGGTGACGAAGCACCGCGACGCTAGACGAGCGCCAGCCTTTGATTCGTCGCCAGTAACTGACGGGCGGTGCTGTCGGCCAGCGCCTGGATTTGATCGGCTTGCAACCGGCCGCACAGCCGGCCCCAATGGATCGCAACCTCGTCGCCCGCCGCCACGTCGGGCACCGCGCTGTACCCGTCGGCCCACACGTCGAGTCGGCGCGCCGAGGGCTCGGACAGGTTCAGCGCGTGTCCGTCCCAGGTCAGCCGGCAACACGACACCTCAACATCGTCGCCGTCGCGGGAAGTTACTGTGCCCCAAGTGATCCGACAATTGTCCAGCACATTCAACGGGTGCTCGAGTCCGCGGTCCAGCAGCCGCGACCACGGGTAGACACCGAACACGTGGAAGCAGTGATTGGCGGCCGCCTCGCGTGCCAAATCGGCGGTGAGGTGCCCCCAGTAGCGACTCGCCTTCGGACCAATGATGGCGAGCAGCTCGTCGACGAAGTCTTTGGGGTCGAGCCCGGAACCGATGCCACCACCGAGCCAATACGACTCGACAAGCCGGTAGTCCAGGGGATCGCTGATGCCGGTCATGTTCGCGAGCACTTGTAGGTAGGGCCAGGCGCCGGAAAACTGGGTGGCGGCCAGCCGCACATCCTCAATCGATCCGTCGCGTAACGTCGCACCCAGCGGGGGGCCGCAAAAGCCCAATGCGTTGGGGGCATAGGCATAGCGGGAGAACATCTCCGGCCCGCGGTCGGCTGGGGGCAGCGCGACCACCGTCATGCCCGCCCGGGCGATCCCACCAGCTTCACGGCGTCGCGATGCATGCGGCCGAAGTTGTAGTAGGCCGCGCAGGCTCCCTCGGGTGACACCATGCAGGTGCCGATCGGCGTCTCCGGGGTGCAGGCGGTACCGAAAACCTTGCATTCCCATGGCTTGAGCACACCTTTGAGCACCTCGCCGCATTGGCACGCCTTGGGGTCGGCGACCCGGACGCCGGGCATCGAGAATCGGAGTTCGGCGTCGAACTCCGCAAAGTCGTCGTGCAGTCGCAACGCGCTCTGCGAGATGAATCCCAGTCCGCGCCATTCGAAGTGCGGACGCAACGCGAACACTCTGCCCATCAGCGCGAGTGCCGCCGGGTTGCCGTATTCGGGTACCACGCGCTTGTACTGGTTCTCCACCTCACATCGGCCTTCACGGATCTGGCGTAGCAGCATGGTGACCGCGGCCAAAATATCCAGTGGCTCGAATCCGGCCACCACCAACGGCTTTCCGTATACGTCGGGCACGAACCGATACGGCCGGTTGCCGACCACCGTCGAGACGTGTCCAGGGCCGATGAAGCCGGACAACCGCAGATCCGGTGATTCCAGGATGGCCTTGATCGGCGGCACGATCGTGACGTGGTTGCAGAACACACTGAAATTTCGCAGGCCAAGGTCGCGGGCCCGAACCGTCGTCACAGCGGTCGACGGAGCCGTGGTCTCGAAGCCAATGGCGA
Source organism: Mycobacterium sp. (assembly GCF_965277065.1). Taxonomy (GTDB): domain Bacteria; phylum Actinomycetota; class Actinomycetes; order Mycobacteriales; family Mycobacteriaceae; genus Mycobacterium. The sequence goes on along the minus strand of NZ_CBDIBT010000019.1, from coordinate 28,279 downwards.
AGAACACTACGTGTTTGTCGGGGTTGTCAACAGCGATCTTGAGCGCGTCGAGCGGGGAGTAGACGAACCGGACATCGGCGCCGCGTGCTTTGGCGTCCAGCAGACTGCCGGCCGACCCGGGCACCCGCATCATGTCGCCGAAACAGGTGAAGATCACCCCGGGTTGGCCGGCCAGCCACATCGCGTCGTCGATACGACCCATCGGGATGACGCAGACCGGGCAGCCCGGGCCGTGGACCAATTCGACGTTGTCGGGCAGCAGGTGTTCGATGCCGTGCCGGTAAATGGTGTGCGTGTGCCCGCCGCACACTTCCATGAACTTGAAGTGGTCGGAGCCGTTTCCAGCCAAGTGTTCGATGGCAGCCAGCAGCTTGCGCGCCGCAGCCGGATCGCGGAATTCGTCAACGAATTTCATCGTCGCCTCCCTAGACAATCGCCGACGAGTGGAAGGCTTCGACTTCGCCTGCGTAGGCCTCGCCGAGTTTCTTGACAGCGGCCAGGGTCAGCAACGCCTCGGTCTCGTCGATCTTGGCCATCGCGAATCCGACATGGACCAGCACCCAGTCGTCGGGAGCGGGCATGTCGCTTTCCAGCAGTCGCACACTGATCGTGCGCTGCACCCCGCTTACGTCTACCTTTGCCAAATAGTTTGCCGGATCGGTGATCTCAACGATCCGACCCGGAATCCCAAGACACATGAGCGGTCTCCTCCTTTCTTGTGACGACCCGCGACGCCCGGCTTCGCCGCGCTTGCGATCGCCACGTCAACAGATCCGCGGCAGTGGGTCGCCGACGAGCATGTCGACGATCCGCGTGCCGCCGAACCCGGTACGCAACACCACGCTTTCCGCCGGTTCGGTGACGATTTCCCCGACCTCGGCCGCGTCGCCGCCCAGCGGATGCGAGTGCAGCGCGGCCAGACCGGCGTCGGCCTCATCGGGTGCGACGACGGCGACGAACTTGCCCTCGTTGGCCACGTAGAGCGGATCGATGCCAAGCAGTTCGCACGCGCCATTCACCATGGGCCGCACGGGCAGTCGCTCCTCGTCGAGCACCACTCCGAGGCCGCAGTCCTGAGCCAATTCGTTGCAGACGGTCCCGACCCCGCCCCGGGTGGCGTCCCGCAGCCAGCGGGTGGACGGCGCGGCCGCCATCAGCAGCTCAACGAGCGGGCTCACGCACGCGGTGTCGGAATGGATGTCAGCTTCGATGGCCAAGTCGCCGCGAGCCAGCATCACCGCCATGCCGTGATCACCCATAGAACCCGACAGCAGCACCTTGTCGCCAGGGCGTACCGACGCGGCCGAAAGCCTGCGTCCCGCGGGAATGACGCCAGCCCCGGTGGTGGTGACGAACATGCCGTCGGCCGCGCCCCTGGGTACCACCTTGGTGTCGCCGGTGACGATCTGCACACCCGCGTTGGCCGCCGCGGCGGCCATGTCAGCGACGATCTCCTTCAGTTCGGCGATCGGAAAACCCTCTTCCAACACGAACGCCGCCGAGATCCACGACGGCACCGCGCCGGACACCGCGACGTCGTTGCAGGTGCCGTACACAGCGAGCTCGCCGATGGACCCACCGGGGAAATGCCTCGGCTGCACCACGAATGAATCGGTGGACATCGCTAGCCGCTCACCGCCAGGCAGCGTGATAATCCCGCCGTCGCCGAGCGACTCCAGCAGTGGATTGCGGAACGCCTCCATGAACACCGCGTCGATGAGCGCGGCCGAAGCCTTACCGCCCGCCCCGTGCGCCAGGTTCACGTGGTCGTCGAGCAATCGGGGACGGCGTCTGCGGAACACTTCGATCCGCTCGATCACTTCGCCCTCGGCGAACTGCGGTCCCGACGAGAGATATTCGCCTGCTGACTTGCTCATGCGGCCCCCAAACCTCGATCGCCGGACCGCCGCTGCGTCGCCGACCACAGCTGATAGCCCAGCAGCGCTTGCGATTCCTGAATGCGGTGCACACTTTGCGAGCGAACGATGAAGCAGGCGTCCACATGCGGATTGTTCGTGAAGGCGCCGCCGTCGTATCCGGCGAAACCGACGGTGTACAAACCACGCTGTCGCGCTTCGGCCAGCGCGGCCAGCAAGTTGGGCGAATTGCCACTGGTCGACATCGCGATCGCGATGTCACCGGCCTGCGCGCGGGCGATCAACTGACGGGCGAATACCAGCTCGAACCCGACGTCGTTACCCAGCGCGGTGACGATCGCCTGATCGGCGGTCAATGACCAAGCGGGTAGCGGCTTTCCGGCCGGCGGGCGGGAGAACAACGCGGCCAAGGTGGTGGAATCGGTGCAGCTGCCGCCGTTTCCGAAGGTGAACATCCGTCCGCCGGCTGCGAAGCGGCGTGCCATCTGGGTAGCAGCCTGATCCAGCAGATCGGCGTTGGCTTCCAGCGTGGTGCGCCGCAGCGCGACACTCTCGGCGGCCTTTGCCTGCGCCGACGCGGCGAGATCGGCGAGTAGCGATCGTGGGTCGTCCTCCTGCGCATCGATGAACGGATACAGGAAGTCGGTGGGCTCTTCAGCCATCAGCACCGCTCCTTTTCATCGCTTCGCTCTGCATCGTCGCCGGCGCGTGCCATCAGCGCCGCTCCTCGTCCTCAATGCGACCGATCGCGGTCCCGGCGTGCACCAAGACCAGCTCGCCAGCGACAACCGGGTCGATCAGTGCCGTTGCCACGCTTTCGACGCCGCGCCCGGTGCGAACCGCGGCCATCCCATCGGTTGACGGCGACACCACCTCGCCCATGCGTCCCTCGTCACTGCACGTGACGCAAACCTCCTCGGCGCATTCGGGTTTGAGCAGTCCCGAGTGCTCGAAACATACGTGGGTCAGTTCCCACAGCAGGTGATAGAACAGCACGAAACCGCCCGTCGCCGGAACGCGGGGATCGGGGTCGTCGAGCCACAGCACGTGATCGGCCGCGCCCGCTGAAGGTCGTTCACCGCTGCCAATCCAGATCGTGGTGGCACCCCAGGCAGGGCAGCGGCGCATCACCGAACGCAGCTCGAGCTCAGCGGCGGCACCAACCCCGATCACGATGTCGCCGGGCCGAACCGACACCCGCACCAGATCGATCAGACTCGGTCCGGTCAGGGCAACGGCCGGCAGTGCCCGCTTTCCCATGATTACCGGATGCACGAACTCGACCGCAATGTGCAGGGCATGTGGCTCCCACGACGGTGCGATGGACCACATCGTCGCGCCCGCCGCGAATCGCTTGGCCAGTGCGAATGCGGCCGCGGCCAGATCGGCGGCCAGCTCGGCGCCGAGCCCGCGGTCGATCGCGGTGGTGCTCATCGTCGCTCAGCTTCTTCCAGCGCGATCAGCACGGAGATCGCGGCCTGACCCAGCGCCAGCCCGCCGTCGTTGGGCGGCACCCTGTGATGGGTCAGCACTTCGAATCCCTGTTGCTGCAAGCGTTGTCGGCATCCGCGCAGCAGCAACACATTTTGGAAAACTCCGCCGGTCAGGCCCACCAACCGGACCGGTCCGGCGGCCTTCCGCACCGCCTCGGTGACGGCGACCGCGATCGCTTGGTGAAACTTGGCGGCCAGCACCGCGGGTTGCGCGCCGGCTTGCAGGGCCGACACCATCGCCCGCAGCATGCCGGCGGGGTCGATCACCCCGTCCACGCGTACCGCAAGTCTGAGGTCTGGGCCGGCTGTGTCGCCGATGGAATCGGCAAGCGCCTCGAGTTCAATGGCGGCCTGGCCTTCATAGTCGATCCGCTGCCGCACCCCCAACAGGGATGCGACCGCGTCGAACAGCCGGCCCACGCTCGAGCACGGCACACACCCGCTGCCGGATTCCAGTTGTGAACGGGTGAGCCGCAGTTCGGCCGGCGTCGCGGCAGCGATCGGGGGCAGATCCGGGGTCCAGTCGATACCGGCCATCCATAATTGAGACAGCGCCATCCGCCACGGATTGCGCACGGCCGTATCACCGCCCGGCAGTGGTACCGGCAGGAGGTGACCGACCCGGGCGAACCGCTGACTGTCCGGCCCGAGCTTGAGAATCTCGCCGCCCCAAATCGTTTGATCGCAGCCGTAGCCAGTGCCGTCAAACGAAACACCGATCACGGGTTGACCTAGACGTCCGTGCTCGGCCAGCAGTGACACCACGTGCGCGTGGTGGTGCTGAATCAGATCCAGTGGTCGAACGCCGGCACGGCGCTCCGCCCAGCTGCGGGTGTGATACCCCGGGTGCAAATCGGCGGCCAATCGCACCGGCTCGTGCCGGATTTCACTGAGTTGGCCCACCGCGCGTTGAAACGCCCGCAGCGTTTCCAGTGTCTCCATGTCACCGATGTGTCCGGACAGGTAGGCTCGTGCACCGTCGGTGAGGCAGAAGGTGTTCTTCAGTTCGCCGCCGACCGCCAGCACCGCTGGGCCGTCGCGGCCGAGGTCGACGGGCAGTGGCGCATAGCCGCGAGACCGCCGGATTGGCAGTTCGCGATCGTCCACCACCCGAACCACGGAATCATCGCAGGGCACATGGATCGGCCGATCGTGGTCGAGCACCGCGTCGCATAGAGGTGGGAGACGTTGCACGGCATCGTCTTCGGTGAAACAGATGGGATCATCGGAGCGGTTGGCGCTTGTCAGCACCACGGCGTGCGGTGCCGGTGTATTGATAGCCGGCACGGGTGCGAGCAGCAGGTGATGGATCGGCGAGTACGGCAGCATCAGCCCGACCAGTGGGCTGCCGGGCGCGACGGCCTCGGCGAGTGGCGCATCACGGCGACGCCGCAACAGCACGATTGGCCGCGCGGGACTCGAGAGCACCGCGGCTTCAGCGTCATCGACGTGTGCGTAGCGGCGCGCAACGTCGAGATCGGCCACCAGCATCGCGAACGGCTTGGCGCCCCGGGCTTTACGGGTCCGCAGCGCAACGACGGCCGCCTCGTCGTCGACTCGGCAGGCCAGGTGATAGCCCCCGACGCCCTTGATCGCGACCACGGCGCCCGCGGCCAGTGCGCGCTGGGTGGCCCCCAGCGCGGCATCGGATCCGGTGACCCGCTCGGTGTGCGCGGCAAACCAGAGGGACGGCCCGCAGTCCGGGCAGGCGATCGGCTGCGCGTGAAAGCGGCGGTCGGCCGGGTCGTGGTACTCGGCGGCGCAGCGCTCGCACATCGCGAACGCCGACATCGTGGTGGCCGGTCGGTCGTAGGGCAGGGTGCGAATGATGGTGAACCGGGGACCGCAATTGGTGCACGTCACGAAGGGGTGCCGGTAACGACGGTCGCTCTCGTCGAACAGCTCGGCGATGCAGTCGTCGCAGACGGCGACATCGGGCGGAATCGGGGTGGTGGCACCGGCGACCGGTTGACTTTCCACGATACGAAACCCGCTTTGGCACAGCGCTTCAGCGTCGACGTCGACGACGTGGACAGCGCTTATCGATGCCAGTGGTGGCGTCTCCGCGCGCAGCCGGCGGCGGAATTCGTCGATGCGTGTGCCGGGTCCCTGCACTTCGAGGAAGACCGCGCCCGAATCGTTGCCGACAAATCCGCTCAGCCCGAGTTCGGTGGCGATCCGGTGGACGAATGGACGGAACCCCACCCCCTGGACGACACCGGTGACGGTGAACCGACGCCGGACGGTATCGATGCGTACCAGCGTGTCAGTCATCGTCGCGACCTCGGCCCATCAGCTCCAGCCCGGTCATCGCCTGCTCGGCGCCGGCCTGGTCGGTCTTTTCGACCACGAACCCCATGTGAATGATCACCCAGTCACCGGGCGCAAACGTTTCCTCGGGCATCATGCCGACATTTATGGTGCGTTGCTTTCCGGCGACGTCGACCAGTGCGAGCTGCCCCTCGTAGCCAGCTAGCATGCTGACCACTTGGCCCGGTATGCCCAGACACATCGGTCAGCCCTGCCTTTCCGACGACGCCGGCGATCGAGTCCGCAGACCCGCGACGACTTTCTTGACGGCTTCGACGGCCCGTGGGACTGCGCCCGCGACGGCCTCGGTAAGACCGATGCCTTCGTCGACGCTCTCCACCTCACAGCCCACCACGACCGTGTAGGGGGGTTGGCCGCCGAGTGCTTTCAGACTGTCGAACACCGCCGCGGGATCCATGCTGTGTGCGTCCAGAGCGGATGTCGCCGAATGTGATTCATGGTCGGCCTCGAAGATGTGCAGAGCCCCCGGGCTGCCGCGATTGGGTATCGCGTCGACCAGGACCAGCGCGTCCCAGTCGTTAAGCAGGTCATAGGCCAAATGCATGCCCCCGATGCCGTAGTCGACGGCCCGAACACCCGAATCGTCTTGCCGAACGGGGACGTGCCGGACTACCTCGGAGCCGAACCCGTCGTCGCCGAGAAAGATGTTGCCGATGCCGGCCACCAGGATGCGCACTGGAATGAGATCGCCCGGTGACGTTACATGTGCCGGATCTTGAGGTAGCGCCGCGCATCTGGCAGGGATCTCAGCCCTATCACGCTTCCAACCAGTGCGATCAACGCCAAGAGGCCGATGAACACCCACCCTAGGATCTCCATGTCGAATTCCTTTCTGTAGTGACGGTTTCGAGTGGTTCGACTTCGTCGGGGGAGAAATACAGGTAACGGCCGTACCAATCGTGGAGGTCGGCCGCCGGATCGTCTTCGATGACGACACCGACGTGCTGCTTGCCGTCCACGTCTTCGTGCACCGACGTGACTTGAGCCGTCTTGCCCGCGAAGAACAGGTCTTGTGCGTCGGCTCGGCGTGACGGATGCAAAAGCACTCGACTGCCCCGCGCCACCCGGACACCGTTCACCAAAACCGCGTCGAGATCAGGTTGTACCGCGTTGTCGGCCAGCGGATCCCACCAATCGACGCCTTCGGGCACCTCCGGAATCAGCCCCACGGCCTCCCGTGAATCCCGCAGCGTTCCGTGCAGGCGCGCCATGACTTCCGGCGACATCGCGTCGCAGGCGTCGATGATCTGCGCGGCCGCCGGGTCGGTGGCCCGGGCCTGTGCCTTCTCCTGGTCGGTCATCGTCATCACCCGAAGGGTCAGGATCTCGTCGATCTCGGTGCAGTCGTATAACGCGGTTTCGCTCTGTTCGGCGATCTCGGGGTGGTCGTAGAGGATGATCGGGGAGATCAGCAGGAGATCCGCGGTGCCGGGCGCGCCGGCCAGCACCGGGAAACAGCGGTGCCGGGTGCATCGGGACACCGCGTCCACGGCGGGCGGCGGCGGCTCGAGAAGCGAGACAAATTGCCCACCAATCGCTTCCGCGATGACGTGGGTGCCGATCAGGGACCGCGCGATCGCATCGTCCTTGTCTTGCGCGGGGGCGCCGGTGTTGGCGACGCGTACCGAGACCCGTCGCAGGGCAGCGTCCGGCTCCACGCTCACGGTCACTGCGGCGCTCACCTCCCGCCGGTGCCGGACCAGCCGACCGCCGTCGACTGGTTCGATGTCGGTTGCTGCCTGGGCGGTCAGCGACAGCGTCCAGGCCTGAGCCGGATCGTCGAGATCAAAAGGACCGCAGAACCTTTCACACTCGACCGCTTCGTCCCACGTCAGCCACGAACTGGTTGATGTGATCAGTTCGTCGACGGGTTCGAAGCGCCCGCAACCGGTGTCGCGCTCGGGACGACGACGCTGCAGCTGTAAGAAGCGCACCACCAAGGTGATGGCCTGCGCTCCTTCGACGAGAAATTGCGCCGCGATGGTGTCGTCCTCGCCGAGTCCGGCTTCGGCCGCGCCGGCAGGACCCAAAACGCCCCACTGCCAACGTGATCGGTTCCTGCTCGACGTCGCGCGGTACGGGTAGAGCAGATAGCCCTCGTACAACACGGCGTCGGCGACGGCGCGGGCCCGGTCCCAGTCTGCGGTCATCGCGCCTCCTGGCGTGCCGCGTCCAGCAGCGCTGTCACCGCGTCTTCAATGCTCAACAGGCTGCGCGCCGACTTATAGGCGGCCAACGCGGCGACGGTGTCGTGAGGCAGGCGCACCCATCCGGTGTTCGGGTAGTGCTGCCGAATCAGCTGTTGCCACACCTGTACCGGCATGTCGTAGCGGTCCTCGCAGTCCCACGACACCTGCCGAACGGAAAAGCCCCGCTGACCGGCCTTGAACACTGTTCCGCTGAAGAGGAATTGCAGAGGTACCGCACCGTCGCGCAGTGCGTGTAGGTACTTAGCGGCAGCGACCTCGAAATCGTAGGTGCACTCCAGGGACAGCGTCAGCTCGGTGGACCCGACAAACGCCGGCACCATCGCCGCGGTGTGCTGCCACAGGAATGTGCGCTGAGTGGTGGCCCAGCGTTCCCGCGGCCCGAACAAATCAGTCAGCCCCACAGCTTCCTCGTCGGAGTAGCCGCGTCGCAATGGATCGAAGCGAATTTGGCAGCGCAGCGCGATCGCGTGCACTGGATCGTCGTCGGATGACGCAACTTTGACGCGTGCGGACAGTGTCGGGACCGCGGCGTAGGGCTCGGAGAGCACGTCGACGACGGTGAAAGCCAAGCCGCTCGATTGGTTGGCGGATCCGGTCATCGGCGTCGCTCCGTACTGCGGTCAGCGAGCTGATTGAAGAACGCGCCGATGAACTCGCGGGACTCCTGCCCTCCGTCGAAGCCACGCCACAACATCCGCAGCCCGCCGATGAACTCGTAGCACGCGTCGATGGGAACCAAAAAGCAATCGGGTTGTTCGGCTTCGGGATCATCGCGCACTCGCACCAGCAGCGCCTCGACGTCGTCGGCGAGCAGGCCTACTCGGGGGTCGGCCGAGTTGATCGCGGTCCAGGCCTCCAAGTCGAGGTCGGATTCGGTGGCCCCCGCTGGTCCCGGGTAGAACGCGACGGTGCGATCCAGCGCCGAGTTGCGGAAGAAGAAGGCGAGGCCGACCGGGATCTGCAGCGCTTCCCAGGTGCGGCGATCGAGCGCGAAGTCGGGAAAGGAGAGGTACCGATCCGGAACCGAGCGGTAGCGTAGCTGCGCGTCGCTGTCGGTAAACAGCAGATAGCAGCCCCGGCATACGCACATCAGTTGCCGCCCAGCCACATTCACCACATGCTGGTGCTCATCGGCGATGGCCTCCGAGCACATTTCACACCGTTCTCCGGCCGGCTGCTGCGCGCGCCGGGTGCTGGTGATGCGGGACAGCACGTCGTAAGGGCTGGTCATGCCGACGCACCGATCGGTTCGGCCGGTACAGCAATGGACAACACGCCGTCGCGCAATAGCAGCGGGATGGGGTCCAAGTGGCACTGGGCTCGGTTTTCCGGGTCATCCAGACCCGCCCCGGCGTGCACGACGTCGAAATGCGCGTGACAACGCGGACAGCGCAACACTGGCTCGGCGGCGGTAGCCCGCCGGTGCAGCGCAGCACCGGCCAAGGATCCGTCGCAGACCGGGCAATGGTCACGGTAGGCGTACAGCTGGTCGCCGACCCGGCAGGCCAGCACCACGGCGCCCGCGACCGAGAAGCCGCCGACTTCGCCGGGAGCCAAGTCGGCCAGGTCGGGCATCGGGTGCCAGGCCGCTGGACTGCTGCCGTTGGCTTGGACCCTGGCATGGACTTGAGCCAGCAGCGATTCCGCCGGGATCACCGCGGGCCCCGACTCGGTTTCAGGTGCCACCACCTCGATCGACGAAACCTCCGGTGCGGCTGCACGAATGGCGTCCTCGACCGCCAATTCCAGCGTCACTGCCGACGACGGACAGCTCTTGCAGCTACCGGCGAACTGAAGATGCACGGTCTCGCCGTCGATGTCGAGCAGGTGCACATCACCGCCGTGCGAGCCCAGGTACGGCCGGACCCGGTCGAGCGCATCGGAAACCCGGCGTCGTACGTCGTGCGGGTGCAGGCCATGGACGAGCAGCAGGCTGGCCACTAAGTCGTCGGCGACCAGGCGGTCCGGCATGCCGGGATCCGCCTGCTCACCGACTGCGGCCATGATCCGCGACAGGCCTGCGCCGTAGAGCTCGACTACCTCGCGCACCAGCTGCTCGGAGCGCTCACGCGCGACCGGCCCGCCGCCCGACGTCGCGTCCAGCAGCGTCTGGATCCGATCGCCCGCCGAGCGCCACTGCGCGTCCCCCTGCAACTCCTCGGGGCGATCAGCCATCCATCACTCCCCGGTCGCCGCTTGCGCCGGTGAGTGCAGCCGCTCCAGCGTCTTGCCCTCACCCAGATACATGTGCACACCACAGGGCAGGCAGGGGTCGAAGCTGCGCACCGTGCGCATGATGTCGATGCCTTTGAAGTGCTCCCGGTCGTTCTCCTCGAAGATCGGCTGTCCTTGCACCGCGTCCTCGTAAGGCCCTGGCGTGCCGTAGCTGTCGCGCGGGTTGGCATTCCACGGAGTGGGCGGGTACGGGTGGTAGTTGGCGATCTTGCCGTCCCGGATCACCATGTGGTGACTCAACACCCCACGCACCGCCTCGGTGAAGCCGCAGCCGATGCCGTCCTTGGGCACCTCGAATTTCTCCCAGGTCTTGGTGCGGCCGGCCCGGATTTCGACGAGCGCCTTCTCGGCGAAGTGCAGGGCGGCCGCCGCCGCGTAGGCCGCGAAGTAGCTACGAGCACGACCTCGTTCAATCGTGTTCGACCACTGCGGAACCTTCCACTCGAAACTCACCGGACCCTTCAGCGCGGTTTTCGGCAGGTTGATCTGCACGCTGTGCCCCGTTGCCTTGACGTAGCCGATGTCGACGAGACCCGCCAGTGCTGTCGACCACAGTCGGGCGATCGGGCCGCCGCCGGTGTCCAGCGCCAGGTGGTCATTACCGTCGAACCACCGCGGCGACATCACCCAGCTGTAGTTGCCGCCATCCATGTCCCGCTTTTGCGGCTTGGGGTTGGTGTGCTGATTCCACGGGTGGCGCCGATCGACCGGGTTGCCCAGTGGGTCGGTCTTGACGAACATCTCCTGATCGTTCCAGTCGTCGTAATACGAACTGCCCAAAAGGATCCGGATGCCGAGGTTGATGTCGACCAGTGATGTGGTGAGCAGCTTGCCGTCGACGACCACGCCGGGCGTGACGAACATCTTGCGGCCCCATTGCTCCATGTCCTTGTATTCGAAGTTGCAGTACTCGGGATCCTGGAAGGAGCCCCAGCAGCCCAGCAGGGTGCGGCGCAGGCCGACCTTCTCGTAGCCGGGCAGCGCCTCGTAGAAGAAGTCGAAAACGTCGTCGTGCATCGGGACGACCTTCTTCATGAACTCGACATAGCGCATCAGCCGAGTGATGTAGTCGGTCATCAGCTGAACGGTCGCCACCGTGCCCACGCCACCGGGGTACAGCGTGGAGGGATGTACGTGGCGGCCCTCCATCAAGCAGAACATCTCCCGCGTGTACCGGCTGACCTGTAACGCCTCGCGGTAGAACTCGCCGGTGAACGGGTTGAGCGAGCGCATGATGTCGGCGATGGTCTTGTAGCCGTGCGCATCGGCGCGGGGAGCCGGCGTGTTCTCGGCTTTGGCCAGCACACTCGGGTTGGTCTCGGCCACCATCTTCTCGCAGTAGTCGACCATCAGCAGGTTTTCTTGATAGATGTTGTGGTCGAACATGTATTCCGCGGCCTCACCAAGATTGACGATCCACTCACCCAGATGCGGCGGCCGCACGCCATAGGCCATGTTTTGCGCGTAACAGGAACAGGTGGCGTGGTTGTCACCGCAGATACCGCAGATTCGGCTGGTAATGAAATGGGCGTCGCGCGGATCCTTGCCCTTCATGAAAATCGAGTAGCCGCGGAAGATCGACGACGTGCTATGGCACTCGACGACTTCCTTGTTCTCGAAGTCGATTTTGGTGTAGATGCCGAGGCTGCCCACGATCCTGGTGATCGGATCCCAGGCCATCTCCACCAGTTGGCCGGGGTCGCGCTTGGCGTGGGAGGGCACGGGGACGGTGGTTGTCATCGATTCACTCTTTTCTTCAACTATGTCGCGTCGCCCTCACCAGGTGCGGCGCGCGCCTGTCGTGAGTTCCTTGCCCGTATGCCGCCACTTCGGCTCCTTGTCGAGGGTGCGACCAGTGATGCGCCGCAGCGGGCGGATCAAAGACCCGTAGAGCCCCGATGCGCCCGACGAGAACGTGCCGCCGGGCGGCTCGTCCATGAACGGCATGAACTTGTCCGGGAAACCGGGCATGGTGCAGCCGATGCAAATGCCGCCGACGTTCGGGCAGCCGCCGACACCGTTGATCCAGCCCCGCTTGGGCACATTGCATTTGACCACCGGGCCCCAGCAGCCAAGCTTCACAATGCATTTGGGCGATCCGTACTCGGTGGCGAAATCGCCTTGCTCGTAATACCCGGCCCGGTCGCACCCCTCGTGCACGGTGGCCCCGAATAGCCATTGCGGCCGCAGCGCATCGTCGAGCGGAATCATCGGCGCTTGCCCGGTGGCCATGTAGAGCAAGTAGGTGAGCGTCTCCGACAGGTTGTCTCCTTGGATCGGGCAACCGGGCACGCAGACGATTGGGATGCCGGCCTTGCTCTTCCAATCCCAGCCCAGGTAATCGGGCACACCCATCGCGCCGGTCGGATTTCCGGCCATGGCGTGGATGCCGCCGTAGGTAGCACAGGTGCCCGCCGCGACGATTGCGGTCGCCTTCGGCGCCAGCCGGTCCAGCCACTCGCTGGTCGTCATCGGCTGCCCGGTCGCCGGGTTGTTGCCGAACCCGCACCAGTAGCCGTCGTCGTGAAGGTTCTCGTTGGGTATCGAGCCCTCGACGACGAGCACGAACGGCTCGAGGTCCCCGCGGTCGGCCTTGAAGAACCACTCCAAGAAGTCGTCGGCGCCCCCGTTGGGCCCGCATTCGAAGTCGATCAACGGCCAGTGCACAGCGACCTGGGGAAGTCCGGGGAGCGCGCCGAGCGCGATCTCCTCGACACTCGGTTGGGTGGCGGCAGTCAGCGCCACCGAATCGCCGTCACAACTCAGACCCGCGTTGATCCACAGAACGTGGATCAATGTTTCTTCCGCTTTGACTGCTGCTTCCGTTGGCATACCGCAGCTTTCCGGGGCCTGGGCTGAGGTCCCTGACACCGCGGGAGTCGACTGTCGGCCCGCTTACGCGGCGCTAGTTCCTGGGTCTACTCTCGCCGAACTGCCTTGTCAACGATGCGCTGGCGAATCCGGAAACTGCGTACGGGTTTCCGGAGTTTCGGCGAGATTTCGGTTGCCGCGGCGTATTCTCGCGACTCGTTAGCATTCGGGGTACATCGGTTGCGCGTGCCCGTCGCTGACACTCAAGCCGTCTTGCGAATTAGTTGCATGTGTTGGCCGGCAAGCGATTACGGCAAAACGTCTCCGAACGCGTCGCAGTCCGCACCACCGTGTGCTCAGGTCGGCGGGCCCGCCATGAACCGTCGCAGCCAGCCGAACCAGGCAGCCATGCCGACACCGGTGCGGGCGCTGACTGGCAAAATCGTCGCCGTCGGGTTCACCTCGCGGACACGGGCGATATACGAGTCAACGTCGACCTCCAGATATGGCACCAGATCGATCTTGTTGAGCAGCACCACGTCGACAGCGCGGAACATCACCGGGTACTTCAGTGGTTTGTCGTCGCCTTCGGTGACCGAATAAACCATCGCCTTGGCGTGTTCGCCGACGTCAAACTCGGCCGGGCACACCAGATTTCCTACGTTTTCGATGATCACCAGATCCAGGCGGGCCAGATCCAATTCTTGCAACGCGCGGTTGACCATGGGTGCGTCGAGGTGGCATTCGCCGCCGAATCCGTTGCCGGTGTTCAGCAGGGATATCTGTGCGCCCCGGCCAGCGAGCTTGGCCGCGTCCAGGTCGGTGGCGATGTCACCCTCGATCACCCCGACGGCGAACTCGCCGGCGAGTTCGTCGAGCGTCGCGCCAAGCACCGTCGTCTTGCCTGACCCGGGTGAGCTCATCAGATTCAGCGCACGAATTCCGTTGCTTTCAAATGCGTTTCGGTTGTAGTCCGCGCGGATGTCGTTTTCGGCGAAGATCGACTCCAGCACATCGACGCGCTGCGAGCCGGTGCGATAGCCACTGTGATCGCCGTGTTCGTGGGGATGGGTGTGCGGGTGATCGTCATGCTCGTGGGTATGCACGGTTCCGTCGTCGTGCCGATGAAATCTACCCATCGTCAATACCTTTCACGAAACATCCAATGACGTCACCAAGAACTCGTTACCGCAGAGCACCTTGACGTCGGCACTCTCGCAAAGGGGGCATAGCAATGACCACTGCGAACTGATCGCTGACTCATTGCCGCACGAACGGCACTGCACCTCGGCGGTGACAAACTCGAGTTCCAACTCGGCGTCGGGCATGTCCTCGTAGCCACGGAGCAGCGTCCAGCAAAACGACAGCGACTCGGGAACCACCTGGCGAAGGGCGCCGATTTTGACCCGGACGAGGTCGACGTGGCGGCCATCTGCGTATGACTTGACCACACCGGCAATCGCCTGGCACAACGACAGCTCGTGCAAGGCGGATCACCGCCCCGGCGCACTGACGGCAGCGGAGCTCATGGCACCGTTCTACACCTGGGAGGCCGCCGAGGTATGAGAAGCACGCCAAGGTGGCCGACGCGTCGGCATGAACTATCCCGGGTTTTGTTCCTACTCGGTTGCGAGGGCCGGGGTTGGCTGGCTCGCAGGATGCCAGGTGGGTCTTCTTGAGCGCGGGTGGCCAGATGTGGTTTGGGTCACATCCACCTGGGTACGCCTCAAGTGGCCTTTCACGCGAACGTACGCGGTTGGGCGAAGCTCGTTAGGAGTACTCATGAATAGCAACGCGCCCGGCGAACAACTCTCGCAGGAACCACAGTCAGAACGCGGCGAAACCGGATCCCGTGACACTGGATCCGACAAGCCGGGCGGTGGACCCGCGGATCGGACGGAGGGCAGAGTCGACGACAAGTCCCTCCAGTCGCAAGGCGGCTCCGGAGAAGGCGACTTCGGTGGGACCGGAACGCACCCACCCGAGGACACCGGAGCGGCCGTACCGCCCTACGAAGGACGTCAGACCAGCGCCAAACCGATCGGTAGGGAGGAGGGCGCCGAAGGGGGTGTCAAACCGGTTGAGTCGTCGCAGTACAAGTCAGCCCCGCCGGGGAGCACCGCCGGTGGTTCGACCGGATCCCCCGGCGACGAACAACCTGCAGACGAGCAGCCCGAGACGGACCGCGGATACGACTCGACTGGTCCGGCGCACACTCCGGGGACCGGCCGCGGCGAGAATAAGCGCTGAGCCAAACCGCTGCGCTCACCGCGGCAGTTCCATCGCACCCGAGCAACCGAGCAGGCCGGTCTGGCTTTACTTACCGCCTTGTCCGGTTCGGTTGGTCGGCGAGATCGTGGCCGAGGGTGACGGCGTCTCTACGAGACCGCGGCGCCGAGGGTTTTGCGCAGGTTACTAGCTGGTCGCGGTGGGCCCTGGCCCATCAGCAACAGCCACGAACCACCTTCGCCGGCGAAAACGCCGACCGTGCTCAATCCACCGGGGCGGGTTGGCTTGTTCCCGGGGTGCATCGCGGAGAGCACAATAGATGAGGCCGGGGATCTCACACCGCAAGGAGACGACAGTGAAACAAGATCAACACGGTCACGACGAGCCGCACAGCCACGAACACCACCACGACGAAGTTACTCACGCGCACCCGCACACCACCCACGAGCACGAGCATGTCGAGCACGATCACGCCCACGCCCATGCCGACGGAACTGAACACACGCATTCGCACGTGCACCAAGCCGAACTAGGGCAAGAGCACGACCACCCCCATTAGGCGGCGCCGGAGAACGGGCGACCGTATGCCGCGGTCGACGAGTCGCTCGCTGTCTACTCCGGCCGCGAACCACGAACTGGCAGCGTGAGCGGAAGCGATCGCTAGAGCGCAAGGCCCCCGATTGACTTTGGAGACTGTGATCAACCTCAAACGCTGAATGTGACGAGGGCCATTGCCGATAGCGAGCGCCACCACAGACCCTGGTTGACGTGTCGGCAGGAGACCATCACGCGGCTGCTACGGCTGATCTGGCGTTCGCATACGAGTTAACCCTCGACGAGGCGCGCCGCCGGGCCGCCGTCCTCGCGGCCATTGGAGACGATTGGGATCCGGTGGAAGTGCTTGCCCAGGAGGATCGCGCGTACGCGATGCTGTACTCCAATCTTGACCACGGTCAGCAACGTATCTACGACGACCTGGTGGCCGCCGGAGTGCTTCCGGATCGGGTGGCCGGCCGTGTTCCCGATTGATCCCACTGCTGATCGGGGTCAACCGCCGCCGCGTAATCCGGCCGGAACGGGCACCGACGTCAGTCCGACAGTCCCAACAGTGCGTTCTCGACGACTTCGGGCAGCGCCGGGTGGATCCAATATTGACCGCGCGCCATGTCGTGCACGCTGAGACCGAATGTCATCGCCTGGATGAGTGGCTGGATGAGCGACGACGCTTGGTGGCCCATGATGTGCGCGCCCAGTAGTCGGCCGCTCGCGGCATCCGAGATGAGCTTCACGATGCCCACGGTGTCTTCGGTGGCCCAGCCGTAGGCGACGTCCGCGTAATCCTGAACTTTGCAGGAGACATCGAAACCCTGTGCGACGGCTTCGTTCTCGGTCAGGCCCACGTAGGCGATCTGCGGATCGGTGAAGACCGCGGCGGGAACGTAGCGGTGATCGGTGGCGACCATCGATTCCGTGTCGTCCCAGTCGCGGAGCAGGTTGCGCTGCACGACGCGCGCTTCGTGGTTGGCGACGTGCTTGAGTTCATACGGCGATGACACGTCTCCGAGCGCGAAAACGTTACGCGCGCTGGTCCGTTGGTATTTGTCGACGACGACGCGGCGATCGTCGAGGTCGATTCCGGCCTTCTCGGCGTCCAGTCGGTCGCCGTTGGAGCGCCGGCCGGTGGCCACCAGCACGACGTCGGCCCGCAACTCTGAGCCGTCGTCGAGGTCGAGTGCGATGCCGGAGCGGGTCTCGCGCGAGCCGAGAATGTTGCGGTGGCTGCGCACTTCCCACTTGCTCGATGCGATGCGGGTGAAGCGCCCGGACAAGGTGTCGTCGAGATGCCGCAGCAGTGAGCCGCCGCGGATCACCATCGTGATCCGGACTCCGAGCGCGGAGAAGATATGCGCGAATTCGCAGGCCACGAAGCCGCCGCCGACGATGACCATGTGCTTCGGCAGCTCCGAGATCCGCATGATGTCGTCGCTGGTGTAATAGCGCACCTCGCAGTCCAGGATGGCCGGCGGCACCTCGGCCCGCGCACCCGCGGCGATCACGACTTGATCGGCGCTGAACTCTTTGCCGTCCTCGGTGTGCAGCAGATAGCGTCCGTCGTCCCGGACAGCGGCAAAGCGGGTGTGGGTGTCGTACACGTCGACGTTGGGTTGCGCACGTCGAAAGTCTTCGCCGCCGACCGCGATCGGGTCGATGCGGCCGAACACCCGCGAGACGATGTCGTCCCATCGCACCCTGTCGATGTGTGCATCGATGCCGTAACGCGATGCGGCGCGGATTGTTCCGGCGACCTCAGCGGCGTAGACGAACATCTTGGTCGGAATGCATCCGACGTTGAGGCAGGTGCCGCCGAACGTCCCCTGCTCGCAGATCACGACCTTCTTGTTGGCGTAGCTGTCGCTGAGAATGCTGTTGCCGGAACCGGTTCCGATGATCGCCAGGTCATAGCTTTCCATGCCGTAGCCTTTCAGCCGTTGTGCGACGCGACGCCGGCGGCGGCACTCAGGTAGTCGTCCAGCCAAGTGTCCAGCTGCTGGTAAGCAACCCGCCGCGGCTGCGGCATCGACAGGAAAACATCGTGTTTGGCGTCGGTCACCGGCACGATCGTGGTGTGGTCACCGATGCATCCGGCCCAGCGCGCGATGTGTTTGACGTCGAGGACGGCATCGCCGCACTGCAGGGCGGCAGCATCCGAGGCCTCGATCACGCTGTGATCGGAGCGCAGGATCAGATTGGGCACCCCGACGTCGAGGCCGCGGTGCAGCTTGGTCTGACCGGCTCGCACGGCGGAGAGCCAGCCGAAGGTAATCGGGAAGCCGCCCAACGGTTTCCACTGCAGGTCGTAGTCGAACTCGCCGTGATAGTCGCGATGCAGACTGGCGCCGTAGCCGCCACCGGTCTCGCTCGGGGCGCGCGCGACCCTCTTGTTACCGGCGCGGGCGATGGCGGCGAGCAGCGCCCTGGTAGGCGGCCACCGCAGCGGAATCGGCCCGGGGATGTCCAGGAACGGACTGTTGAGAACCAGCCCCGTCACCGCTGTGCGGCCGGCCATGCCTCGTCGCCGCATGCGGTCCAACCAGAGCGAGACGATCAGTCCACCGGCCGAATGCCCATACACCAGCACCCGTGCCGACCCTGTTTGCTCGCCGATGATCTCGAGTGCGCGATTGAGTTCGCGGTCGTAATGGGCCAGATCGGTAGTGAAGTGCGGCGTCAGACCGCTGCGCGACGACCGGCCGCACTTGCGCAAGTCGAGCGCGTAGAACGCGAAGCGGCGGTCGGCGAAGTGATCGGCCAGCGAGGTGTGGAAGAAGTAGTCGGTGTACCCGTGCACTGCAAGGACAACATCGGTGGCCGGCTCCGCATCACCACGACGCAACAGCGTCGCGTCGATGCGGCCTTCGCCGTCGGGATCGTCGCCGAGCGGGATGGTGAGTTGCCAGTAGCCGGGCAGAACGTCGGGCTGCCAGCCAGTCACGCGCTTCAGCTTACAAACCTTACAGAACGGCAACTCCGATCTAGCCGGGATAACCTGGCGATCGATACAGCGCTCGATAGCAAAGGACGAACAACTCGGTGTCAGACCCCCAGGCAGGTACAACCTCCAAGGTCGACGCCGTGCTGGTCGGAACCGGCATCATGAGCGCCACGCTGTCGGCACTGTTGCGCCGGCTGGAGCCGAGTTCGTCGATCACCGTGATCGAGCGGCTGGACGGCGCCGCGGCCGAGAGCAGCGACCCGTGGAACAACGCCGGGACGGGCCACGCGGGGTTGTGCGAGCTTTTCTACACCCCGCAGTTGCCCGACGGTTCGATCGACATCACCAAAGCGGTACGGGTGAACGAGCAGTTTCAGGTCACTCGCCAATTCTGGGCCTACGCGGCCGACAACGGCATGGTCTCCGATGTCCGTGGCTTCCTGAATCCCGTTCCGCACGTCAGCTTCGTGCAGGGCGCCGAGCGCGTCGACTATCTGCGCCGCCGTCGCCAAGCGCTGGCCGATAACCTGCTGTTCGCCCGCAACGAATGGGTCGAGGGCGCCGACGAATTCGCCCGCCGGCTGCCCTACATGGCTGCCAAGCGTGAGTTCTCCGAACCGATCGCGCTCACGTGGGCAATCGATGGGACCGACGTCGACTTCGGCGCGCTGTCCCGTCAGCTCATCGGTTACGGGGTGCGCAACGGCACCACCGCGTTGTTCGGCCACGAGGTCAAAAACCTGACCCGACAGCGCGACGGCAGATGGACGTTGAGCATCCGCAACCGCCGCAGCGGTGAACGGCACAAGCTGAACGCCGCGTTCGTCTTCGTCGGCGCCGGGGGACAGGCATTGCCCTTGCTGCAGAAGTCAGGCATCAAGGAAGCCAAGGGTTTTGGTGGCTTCCCGGTCGGCGGACGATTCCTTCGCTGTGCCAATCCGGCGGTGACCAGTAGGCACCGGGCCAAGGTCTACGGGCTGCCGGCGCCAGGCGCGCCGGGGATCACGGCGGCCCACCTGGACACCCGGATCGTCAACGGCAAGCCGTGGCTGATGTTCGGTCCGTTCGCTGGCTGGTCGCCGAAGTTCCTCAAGCACGGGCATCTCAGCGATCTGCCGCGGTCAGTCAGGATCGGCAATCTTCCGACTGTGATCGGGGCAGGCCTCGGTCAGCGGGAACTCGTCAGCTACCTGATCAGTCAGCTGCGGTTGTCGAAGCCCACCCGAGTCGCGGCGTTGCGTGAATTTGCGCCCAGCGCAGTCGATTCTGATTGGAGCCTGACGACCTCCGGCCAGCGGGTCCAGGTGATGCGACGCGATGTACGCCGAGGGGGCCGGCTGGAGTTCGACACCACGGTGCTCACCGCGGCGGACGGCAGCATCGCCGGACTGCTTGGCGCATCGCCGGGTGCCTCGACCGCGGTGACGGCGATGCTCGACGTGCTGCACCGCTGCTTCCCCGACCGTTACCGGGCATGGCTGCCGACCCTCACGGAGATGGTTCCGTCGCTGGGCGTCACCTTGTCGACCGAGCCGGAGCTCTACGAGGAGCTGCGGACATGGACCACCAAAGCGTTGGAGTTGGAATCATGAACGTGGCGCTGCGCCGGACGTGGGCGAAAGACCTCGATGTGCCTACTCTCTACGCGCTACTCACGCTGCGGGTAGAGGTGTTTGTCGTCGAGCAGGCTTGCGCTTATCCCGAACTCGACGGCCGCGACCTGCTCGCCGAGACGCGGCACTTCTGGCTCGAAGCTCCCGACGGGGAGGTGATCTGCACACTTCGGCTGATGGAAGAACACGCGGGTGGCCGCAAAGTGTTCAGGCTCGGTCGGCTGTGCACCAAACGCAGCGCCCGCGGCGAGGGCCACACCACCCGACTCCTGCGTGCGGCGCTGGCGGAGGTCGGCGATTACCCATGCCGGATCAACGCTCAGGTATATCTAGCGGACATGTATGTCCAGCATGGATTCGTCCGAGACGGCGACAATTTCCTCGACGACGGCGTCCCGCACGTGCCCATGCTGAGGCCCGGGTTTCACCCGACGGCTGCGCACTCGTGACGACACCGGAGAGTCCGTATTTGGTCGGGCTGAGGTTGGCCGGCAAACGGGTCGTCATGGTCGGCGGAGGCAGCGTCGCCCAGCGTCGTCTTCCGCTTCTGGTAGCCAGCGGCGCAGACGTGCATGTGATCAGCCGCAGCGCCACTCGCTCGGTCGAGGCGATGACCGGAATCACTTTGTCGCTGCGCGATTACCAGGACGGCGACCTGACCGGCGCCTGGTACGCGATTGCGGCCACCGACGACGCTCAGGTGAACGAGGCGATCGTCGCCGAGGCCGACCGCAATCGGATCTTCTGCGTCCGCGCCGACATCGCGATCGACGGCAGCGCGGTCACCCCCGCGTCGTTCGAGTACGCCGGGCTGTCGGTGGGAGTCCTGGCCGGCGGTGAGCACCGCCGCTCGGCGGGCATCCGGTCGGCGATCCGCGAGGCCCTGCAGCAGGGCGTGATCTCTCCGGAGAGCTTCGAAAGCGACGACGTGGTCCGCGGCGGTGTGGCGTTGATCGGCGGCGGCCCGGGCGATCCCGAGCTGATCACCGTCCGTGGCCGGCGACTACTCGCCCAGGCCGACGTCGTCGTCGCCGACCGGCTGGCGCCACCGGAACTGCTCGCCGAACTGGCACCGAACGTCGAGGTGATCGACGCCGCCAAGATTCCCTACGGCCGAGCGATGGCCCAGGACGCCATCAATGCGGTGATGATCGAACGGGCCCGGGCCGGTCACTTCGTGGTGCGCCTCAAGGGCGGCGACCCGTTCGTGTTCGCGCGCGGCTATGAGGAAGTGCTGGCCTGCGTCGAGGCTGGCATCCCCGTGACTGTTGTGCCGGGTGTGACCAGTGCCATAGCGGTGCCCGCATCGGCGGGTGTGCCGGTCACTCATCGCGCGATCAACCACGAGTTTGTGGTGGTCAGCGGGCACTTGGCGCCGGACCATCCCGAATCGTTAGTGAATTGGGATGCGTTAGCAGCCATGACCGGGACCATTGTTTTGCTGATGGCGGTCGAGCGCATCGAACTCTTCGCCGCGGTCCTGCTAAAGGGCGGCCGACCTGCGGATACGCCAGTTGTGGTGGTTCAGCAGGGTACGACGGCTGCCGAACACACGTTGCGGGCTACGCTGGCGGACGCGCCGGAGAAGATCCGTTCGGAGGGCATTCGACCTCCCGCGATCGTTGTAATCGGGTCTGTGGCGGCCTTCGGCATTTAAAAGATCCCTAAGATTACTGTAGGGTAAGTTCTTATGACGGCTCTCAACGATGCAGAGCGGGCTGTCCAAAGATGGACAACTGAACCCTCGAAGCGAGCAGTTCACATGCCCGAAACGCACCCAGAAAAGACCGCCGAGTCCACGTCGAACAAGACGTCGACACCGTGGATGCCGACACGGCGATTCTTCACCGCGGTGATCGCGATCGCCGGTATGCAGCTGATGGCGACCATGGACGGCACCATCGCCATTGTTGCCCTTCCTAAAATCCAGAACGAGCTGAGCCTGTCTGACGCCGGCCGTAGCTGGGTGATCACCGCGTACGTGCTGACCTTCGGCGGTTTGATGCTGCTGGGTGGCCGCCTCGGCGACACCATCGGCCGCAAGCGGACCTTCATCGTCGGCGTCACCCTGTTCACCATCGCCTCCGCCCTGTGCGGCATCGCCTGGGACGACGTCACGTTGGTGATCGCCCGTCTGCTGCAGGGTGTGGGCGCTGCTATCGCCTCGCCGACCGGCTTCGCTCTGGTCGCCACCACATTCGCCAAGGGACCGGCGCGCAACGCCGCGATCGCGGTGTTCGGCGCGATGACCGGAGTCGGGTCCGTGATGGGCCTGGTTGTCGGCGGGGCGCTCACCGAGGTGTCCTGGCGGCTGGCGTTTTTGGTGAACGTGCCGATCGGGCTGGTGATGATCTACCTGGCCCGCACCGCGCTGCGGGAGACCAACCGCGAGCGGATGAAGCTCGACGCGGCCGGCGCGGTGCTGGCCACGCTCGGCTGCACCGCCGCGGTGTTCGCCTTTTCCTCGGGGCCGGAGGCGGGCTGGGTCTCATTCACCACGCTTGGTTCGGCCGTGGTGGCGCTCGGTGCCTTCGTTGGGTTCGCGCTCGCGGAGCGCACCGCCGAAAACCCCGTCGTTCCCCTTAACTTGTTCTTCGACCGCAACCGGCTGGCTACCTTCGTGGCGATCTTCATGGCCGGTGGCGTCCTGTTCACCGTGACCGTGCTGGTCGCTCTCTACGTGCAGGACATCATGGGCTACAGCGCCCTACGTGCCGGTGTCGGCTTCATCCCGTTCGCGATCGCGATGGGCATCGGCCTGGCCGGTTCGTCGCAGCTGGTGTCCCGCTTCCAGCCGCGGGTCGTGGTCATCGCCGGCGGAGCGCTGGTGGTCGGCGCGATGGTGTACGGGTCGACCTTCAACGGCGCGATGCCGTATTTCCCGAACCTCGTCGTGCCCGTCGTGATCGCGGGTATCGGGATCGGGATGATCGTTGTCCCGGTCGCGCTGGCGGCGATTGCGGGTGTCGGTTTCGACCAGATCGGGCCGACATCGGCGATCGTGCTGATGCTGCAGAACCTCGGTGGCCCAGTCGTTCTCGCCGTCATCCAGGCCGTCATCACGTCGCGCACGCTGTACCTGGGCGGTACCAACGGCCCGGTGAAGAACATGACCCCGTTTCAGCTGCATGCCCTCGACCAGGGCTACACCTATGGATTGCTGTGGGTGGCCGGCGTGGCTGTCATTGTCGGCGGGGTGTCGCTGCTGATCGGCTACACCGCGGAGCAGGTGGCGCACGCGCAGGAAGTCAAGGACGCCATCGACGCCGGCGAGCTCTGACTCGTCACTTCACCCGGCTCGCAGCCAGGGGCTCGTTGATGGAGGCCTATGTGCCGCGCCGCAGTCCGAATGTCGTCTAAAATTCAAGCGGAATCACAGTTGAATTCACCTACTGCTGGCACCCTGTGCGCGTACGGCCGATCATTGCGATTGAGGGCATCGGGTGATGAGCAGCGGAGCGTTGTTTCTTGCGGTGTTCCTGGCCTGTGTTGTCGAGGCGGTCGAGGCATTGACCATCGTGCTGGCCGCCGGCACCAGCCGCGACTGGCGCTCCGCAATCAGCGGCGTGGTGTCCGGCATTGTGCTGTTGGCAGTCGTTGTGGCGGTTGTCGGACCGGCGCTGACCGTGCTGCCATTGAGCGCCCTGCGGCTGGTTGTCGGCGGGCTGCTGGTCATCTTCGGCTTGCAGTGGCTGCGCAAGGCCGTCCTGCGTGCCTGCGGGCTCAAGGCGTTGCATGACGAGGATGCCATCTACGCCACCGAACTTGCGGCGGCCATGGCCGCGCCGGCAGGCCGAAGCCCAGTCGTCATTGATTGGTACGCATTCACGTTGTCATTCAAAGGTGTTGTGCTCGAGGGCCTTGAGGTCGCGTTCATCGTGGTGACCTTTGGGGCGAACCAACACAACATCCCGCTTGCTGCAGCCGCGGCGGTGACTGCCTTGCTGGGCGTCACCATGGCCGGGGTCGCGGTCCGGGCACCGCTGGGCCGCGTTCCGGAAAACACTATGAAGTTTGGCGTCGGAGTCATGTTGACCTCGTTCGGCGTGTTCTGGGGCGCAGAAGGTGCTGGCGCTCAATGGCCGGGCGCAGACGCCGCCCTGTTGGTCCTGGTGCCCGTCGTGACGGGCTTCGCCTTGGTGCTCGTCGCCGTGTTGCGTCGCATCGCGGCACAGCTAATTGCGCGGTCGCTGGGCAGTGTGCAGGTCCCGGCGTGAAGCGCCGCACTTCGGCATTCATCGGTTTCTGGTACGACTTCGTGGTCGGTGACGACTGGAGAATCGCGGTCGGGGTGATCGCGGCGCTCGGGTTCACCTATGGCCTGAGTACCACCGCGATGCCTGTGTGGTGGGTGCTGCCAGCCGCCGTGGCGGTGGTGCTTCCGCTCAGCCTGTGGCGCGTAGCCCGTCGCACCGTCACCGATCACCAGACCACCGCTGCGGCGACGGCCGACAACCGCTGAGCGGCGACCCGCTTCGCCCATTAGGCTAGCGCGCTGTGATCACCCGGATGTCCGAGCTGTTCTTGCGCACGCTGCGCGACGCGCCCGCCGACGCCGAAGTAGCCAGCCACCAGCTGCTGGTTCGCGCCGGATATGTGCGACCGATCGCGCCGGGGCTGTACAGCTGGTTGCCGCTGGGTCTGCGGGTGCTGCGCAAGATCGAACAAGTCGTGCGCGAAGAGATGAACGCCATCGGCGGCCAGGAGATCCTGTTCCCGGCCCTGCTGCCGCGCGCCCCGTACGAGACCACGAACCGGTGGACCGAATACGGCGACGGCGTGTTCCGGCTCAAGGATCGTCGGGGCAACGACTACATGCTCGGACCCACCCACGAAGAACTCTTCGCGTTGACGGTCAAGGGGGAGTACAGCTCCTACAAGGACTTTCCGCTGACGCTGTACCAAATTCAGACCAAGTACCGCGACGAGGCACGTCCGCGCGCCGGCATCCTGCGTGGCCGCGAGTTCGTCATGAAGGACTCTTACTCCTTCGACGTCGACGACAGCGGCCTCAAAAACGCCTACCACGCCCACCGGGAGGCCTACCAACGCATCTTCGGTCGGCTGGACATCGACTATGTGATCGTGTCGGCGGTGTCGGGTGCGATGGGCGGCTCGGCCTCGGAGGAGTTCCTGGCCGAGAGCAGGATCGGCGAGGACACCTTCGTGCGGTGCCCGGAATCCGGCTATGCCGCCAACGTCGAAGCTGTCATCACCGCGCGCCCGGAAAGCCTGCCCGCTGAAGTCATCGCCGGACAACCCGACGCGGTGGTCCACGACACTGGTGACACCCCGACCATCGCGACTCTGGTCCAGTGGGCCAACGGCGCCGATCTGGGTCGCGCCGTCACCGCCGCCGACACCTTGAAGAACGTCCTACTCAAGGTGCGTCAACCGGGAGGCGACTGGGAGCTACTGGGCATCGGGGTGCCCGGCGACCGCGAGGTCGACGACAAACGGCTGGGCGCCGCGCTCGACCCGGTCGAATACGCGTTACTCGACGACGCCGACTTCGCCAAGCACCCGTTCCTGGTCAAGGGATACATCGGCCCGAAAGCTCTGCTGGACAACGGTGTTCGCTATCTCGTGGATCCGCGGATCGTGGACGGCACCAGCTGGATCACCGGCGCGGACGAGCAGGGTAAGCACGTCGTGGGCTTGGTCGCCGGTCGCGACTTCGTCGCCGACGGAACCATCGAGGCGGCCGAGGTGCGCGACGGCGACCTGTCGCCCGACGGCCGCGGCACGCTGGTCTCCGCGCGCGGGATCGAGATCGGACACATCTTCCAGCTCGGTCGCAAGTACACCGACGCCTTTACCGTCGATGTGCTCGGCGAGAACGGCAAGCCGGTCCGGCTGACCATGGGCTCGTACGGCGTCGGGGTGTCGCGGCTGGTGGCGGTGATCGCCGAGCAGCAGCACGACGAGCTCGGGCTCCGCTGGCCCTCGGCGGTCTCGCCGTTCGACGTCCACCTGGTGATCGCCAACAAGGACGCCGAAGCCCGCACCGGGGCCACCGCATTGGCTACCGATCTGGATCGGCTGGGCATCGAGGTACTGCTCGACGACCGGACGGCGTCACCCGGGGTGAAGTTCAAAGACGCCGAGTTGCTCGGTGTGCCGTGGATCGTCGTGGTGGGTCGCGGCTGGGCCGACGGAAAAGTCGAGCTGCGCAACCGGTTCAGCAGTGAAACCCGTGAACTGACGGCCGGCGCCGGCCTGGCCACCGATGTCGCCGCAGTCGTCTCCGGTTAGTCGGCGCCGGGGAAGGCCGTGGTGATCGGCGAGTCGCCGAGCTGCTGCTTCCAGCGGGCGGCCAGCACCGCGCTCTGAGTCAGCGCTTTCACGCCGAACGTCCGGTCCTCGCCGCTGTGGGCCTGCTCGACGAATGCGCGCCACGCGGCCTGGGTGTCTGTCTCCATTCGCACGGCCAGGCGCGCGGCGCCGGTAGGCGTGTCGACCGGCATCGGCAGCTGATAGCCGGCAGCGGCCACCGGCGCCGCCACCTTGCGGCCGGCCAGCATCGAGATGACCTGGTCGCGACGCTCGCGGTGCTGATTGAGCGCGGACGAGACCAGCGTGTTCACCTCCGGCGCGCAGCGCGCCGACACAATGCCGTAGCCGTAGACGACGGCATGCTCGTTGGCCAGCGCGGCACACAGCGCGGCGTCGGCCGGCGACGGCTCAGCGGACGTCACGACGCAGCCGCTCCGGCTGCCAGCGCGACGCTGTAGGACGCCGTGCACGACGCGGCGATCGAGCCGAGCAGCCCGGCGCGATAGCCGGACGAGGTGCCCGCCAGCTTGGCGGCGCTGTCCGCCGACGCCCGCAGCGACGTGATGACGGCGGCCACCGGCGGCGCGGGGGCCGCGGCGGCCGAGGCGGTGGTGGTCGGGATGGTCGTCGCCGGAGATGCGGACGACGCCGACGTCGGAGCTACCCGCTTGATCTCGGTGGCCAGAGCCTGCGCGTGCTGCCGGCGCTCGGCGGCCACCTGCGTGAGCGCCATGCTGACTGGCTGCGACGCACCCGGAGTCGCGGCGGTGGCCCAGCTCGCTGTCCTGGCGCGCCAGGGTCAACTCCGCCTCGAGTTTCGTCGACGGCCGGCGGTGCGGGCGGTGAGCTGCACCCGGGCGTCGCGAGGGTGAGCACGGCGAGCGCCACGCCACCCGTCAACGCCCGTCGGCGACTGACGACAGGGCCGTAACCGGGGTCGGTGCGCAGCATTGCCACATCCTGCCATTGCCGCCGCCGCGGACTGTAACGCCAGGTGACCCCGTTGCGATCACGTCTCGCAACGCCTTCCTGGCGTATCGTTGAAGGCTGCTCGCGGGATGGCCGAATTTCCGGCACCCCGAGGCTCTGACCGGACAACTCAAGATGAGGAGCTCGCCGTGGCCACCGGGCTACCGTCACAGACGCAGGTGATCGAGCTGCTCGATGGCGAGTTCGCGCGCGCCGGTTACGAAATCGAAGATGTGGTCATCGACGAACGCTCGCAGCCGCCACGGATCACCGTGATCGCTGACGGCGACACAGCCCTGGACCTGGACATCGTCGCCCGTCTATCTAAGTCGGCTGCGAATCTGTTGGACGGCGGGCGCGATATCGGCGGCAGCTACGTCCTCGAGGTCAGCTCGCCGGGCGTCGACCGTCCATTGACCAGCGAAAAACACTTCCGCCGCGCGCAGGGCCGCAAGATCGAACTGACGCTGACGGACGGGACACAGCTCAGCGGGCGGGTCGGCGAAATCCACGACGGCACGGTCGATGTGGTGGTGCGCGACGGCCGCGACTGGACGGTGCGGCCTATTCCGCTCAGCGATGCCACCAAAGCTGTTGTCCAGGTGGAGTTCTCGCAGCCTTCGCCACGTGAACTGGAACTGGCAGGGGTCGACAGGACCGATCGAAGCGCGGAGGACGGGCAGGAGGAGAAGCAGATGAACATCGATATGGCCGCCCTGCACGCGATAGTGCTCGAGCGCGG
>NZ_CBDIBT010000018.1:0-1182757 GCF_965277065.1 Mycobacterium sp. | reverse complement strand
ATCGGCTGGGTCGCCCTGACCGTCATCGTCAACGTCGCGGTCCCAACGCTGGAAGTCGTCGGTGAGGCGCATTCGGCGCCGATGGCTCCGCTGGACGCACCGTCGATGAAGGCGATGATGCGGGTGGGACACGACTTCGGAGAGTTCGACTCCAACAGCACGGTGATGTTCGTGGTGGAAAGCCAGCAGCCACTCGGCGAGGCCGCACACCGCTACTACGACGACATCGTGCGCAAACTGCGCAAGGACACCAAGCATATCGAGCACATCCAGGACTTCTGGGGCGACCGGTTCACCGCGGCGGGCGCCCAGAGCGCCGACGCCAGGGCCGCCTACGTGCAGGCCAATATCGCCGGTAACCAGGGCACCACCCAAGCCAATAACTCCGTCGAGGCCGTCCGCAAGGTCGTCGACGAAGAAAAGGCGCCACCCGGAGTGAAGGGCTACGTCACCGGCCCCGCAGCGTTGTCTAACGACACACACGTGATCGGCAACGGCAGTCTGGCGAAAATCACACTGTTCACCCTGGGTGCGATCGCGATCATGCTGCTTTTGGTTTACCGCTCGATCGTCACGACGCTGATCCAGCTCTTCATGACGTTTGTCGCGCTGGCCTGTGCCCGAGGCATCGTCGCAGTTCTTGGTTACAACAACGCATTTGGGCTCACCACGTTCGCGGCAAACATCCTGACGATGCTCGCGATCGCGGCCGGCACGGACTACGGGATCTTCCTCATCGGGCGTTACCAGGAAGCGCGCCGAGCCGGCGAAGACCGGGAGACTGCGTACTACACGACATATCGCGGAGTAGCTCCCGTCGTGCTGGGGTCGGGTCTGACGATCGCCGGCGCGACGTACTGCCTGAGCTTTGCGCGGCTGCCCTGGTTCAACACCATGGGCGCACCGGTGGCTATCGGGATGATCGTCGTGGTGCTGGCCGGCCTGACGCTGGGACCCGCCGTGGTTTTCCTGGGCAGCCGCTTCGGTCTCTTCGAAAAGAAGGGCCAGGGCCGCGGACGATTGTGGCGGCGGGTGGGCACCGCCGTCGTGCGTTGGCCCGCACCAATTTTCGCGGTGAGCGCCGCGGTCGTGCTGGTGGGTATGGTCGCGTTGCCCGGGTATAAGACGAGCTACAACGACCGCCACTACCTACCCGAAACTGCGCCGTCCAACATCGGGTATGCCGCGGCCGATCGGCACTTCTCCGAAGCCCGGATGAACCCGGACTTGCTGATGATCGAGGCCGACCACGATATGCGCAATACCGCCGACATGCTGGTGCTGGACAAGGTCGCCAAGAACGAGATCCGCACCGTCGGCATCTCGATGGTCCAGGACATCACCCGGCCGTTGGGAATTCCGATCCAGCACAGCTCAATTCCTTTCCAGAATAGCATTCAGAGCCAGACGACCATCCAGAATATGGGCTTTCTCAAAGACAGAATGAAAGACCTTCTGACGATGGCCGACCAGATGCAGATCATGATCGACGTGACGGAACGCCAGGCGAAGGTCACCCATGACCTGGCCACCGCCGCCCTCGACAGCGCGAAAACCACGCAGGAAACCTCCGAAATCACCGACACCCTGCGTGACCACATCGCGGATTTCGAGGACTTCTACCGGCCGATCCGCAGCTACTTCTACTTTGAGAAGCACTGCTACGACATACCGGTCTGTTTCTCGTTTCGGTCGTTGTTCGACTCGGTCGACGGTTTCGACCAACTCGCCGAGAAGTTCCACGAGCTCTCCGGCGACATCGCCCGCACCGCGGCGGCGTCCCACGAGTTGGAGCAGTTGATCCCGATCATGCTCAACACGTTGAAGACGACGCATGGTCTCACGCTGACCATGTACCAGACATTCCACGCCATGATCGACCAGATGGAGGCGATGAGTAACACCGCCATCGTCCAAGGGCAAAGCTTCGACAAGTCGCAGAATGACGACTTCTTCTACCTGCCGCCCGAGGCGTTCGCTAACCCGGAATTCATTCGCGGTGTGAAGATGTTCTTCTCCCCCGACGGAAAGTCGGTGCGGTTCTTCATCACTCACCAAGGTGACCCGATGACACCTGAGGGCATCGACCGGGTGGGCGCGGAGCGAACCGCTGCTCAGGAGGGAATCAAGCAGTCCTCGCTGTCGGACGCCAAAGTGTATCTCGGCGGAACCGCAGCGACCTTCCGGGACATGGCCGACGGTGCGAAGTACGACCTGATGATCGCCGTGGTGTCGGCGTTGACGCTGATCTTCATGATCATGCTGCTGCTCACCCGCAGCGTGGTGGCGGCGCTGGTGATCGTCGGGACGGCGAGCAGTTCGATCGCCGCGTCGTTCGGTCTGTCGGTGTTGATCTGGCAGGACCTGTTCGGCATCCATCTCCACTGGATCGTGTTGGCGCTGTCGGTCATCATCCTGTTGGCCGTCGGCTCCGACTACAACCTGCTGCTGGTGTCCCGGTTCCGAGAAGAGATACACGCCGGTCTCAAAACCGGGTACATCCGGTCGATGGCCGGCACCGGCGCGGTGGTGACCTCGGCAGGTCTGGTGTTCGCCTTCACGATGGCGGCCATGCTGGGCAGCGAGCTGACGGTGCTGGGCCAGTTCGGCTCGACGGTTTGCATCGGTCTGTTACTCGACACTTTGATCGTGCGAACGCTGTTCATGCCGTCGCTGGCGACGCTGCTGGGCCGCTGGTTCTGGTGGCCGCAGGTTGTCCATCCCCGCGGCGACCACGCCAAGCCGAAGCCGCCGGCGGCCGTCACCGAGGACGCCAACACCGCGCCGCTGGCCGTGCACAAGTCGTGACGAGCTAGTCGTCCACTTCCACGCAGACGCCGAGCGCGCCGGCGCCGACATGTAACGCCAGCACCGGGCCCAGCCCGGTGACGATCGCCGGCTCGCAGCCGGGCAACCGCTCGGCGAGCGCGCCGGCCAGGTTCTGCGCACCGTCGGGGTTGGCGACATGATGGACCGCGATCGAGGCGCGCCGCTCTCCGACGATCTCGCATACCCGGTCGATCATCGTCGCGACTGCCTTGTTGGCCGTCCGAACCCGTTGCGCGAGAACCAGTTTGCCGCCATCGATGCGCAGTAGCGGCTTCAGCGACAGCTTGGTGCCCAACCACGCCCCCGCGCCGCCGATGCGTCCGCTGCGGCGCAGATTGTCGAGGTGATGCACGACGATGAACCCGTGGTTGCGGTCGGTCGCGGCCGCCGCGGCTGCGGCGACGGCATCCAGATCGGCGCCATCGGCGGCGGCCCGCGCCGCCGTCATCGCGATGAATCCGGTGTTCATCCCGGTGAACTTCGAGTCGAGAACTCTTATGCCTGAACCGATCTCGGCGGCGGCGGACTCGCCAGCGGTCAGCGTTCCCGACAGCGCCCTGGACAGGTGCACGGCCACCACACCGTCGCCCCCACTGTCGGCCAGCGCCTGCCGATAGACCTCGGCCAGTTCGGCGGGTGTCGCGGCAGCCGTGGTGGCGTGGCCGTGGTCGTGGATGTCGTCGGGAATCTCGTCGACGCCGTCGCGAAGGTCGGTGTCGTCGAGCAGGACGTGCAGCGGAACTTGGCGGATCCCCCACTGCCGGCGCCACTCGTCGGGAAGCCGTGCCGACGAATCGGTGACTACGACGACGGGCATCGAACGCCCGCTTCGGCCAACGCCTTCAGCATCAACTCCGCGACCGCGGTATGCGCTTCGAAATTCCAGTGAATGCCGTCAGGATTGCCGCGACCGTTCATCACCTCGCCGGCGACGGCGGCTTTGAGGTCGACCAGTGGGACGTTGTGCTGGTTGGCCCACTGGGTTATCGCCGCGACGGTGCCGGCCCGCCCGTGATGGGCCTTTCCGTAGGCCTCGGCGATGTGCACCGACGGCAGCGACGCAACCATCGGGATGCCCGGCCGGTTGAAATCGATTGCGCCACGGGTCTCTTCGAGATACTCGGCGCTCAGCTGCGGCGGAAGCGCGGGCCTTGCCACCGGCGACAGCCGCGGCTGCAGCCAGCCGTAGGCCTCTCGAGCCAAGCGGCGCAGCCACGGTGGGCGGACATAGCGGATGAGCTCCCGCAGCGCGGTGGGCAACGGCGAAGGCAGCGAATCCATTCCGCTCGTCGCGAAGACCACCGCCCCGGCCCGGGGCAGGGCTGCCCAAGCTCGCGGATCCTGGGTGGCCGCCCACCAGATATCCCGGCATGTCCACCCGATGCGGCCGATCAACTCCAAGTCCCAACCGAGTTGTGCAGCAACAATATTGGGCCAAATGCGCGGATCGTCGGACGGTAGCCCACCGGTCGGTCCGTAGTAGGCCAGCGAATCGGCAAAGACCAGCAAGGTCGGCCGAGGCTCAGAGGACATCGCCCGCAACCTGTGCCGATGCGTTCCACACGTCGAGCCGCCAGCGGATCGCGTCGAAGG
This sequence comes from Mycobacterium sp., assembly GCF_965277065.1. Lineage (GTDB taxonomy): Bacteria > Actinomycetota > Actinomycetes > Mycobacteriales > Mycobacteriaceae > Mycobacterium. Next base: position 1,178,335 of record NZ_CBDIBT010000018.1, on the reverse strand, counting down.
CGTCGGCGGCCGCGCCGCCAGCGGTGTGGCCGGACAGCTGCGTCCAACTGGCATTGCCCATACCGCCCAACGCCGGCCAGTTGCCGACCGGTAGCCGCAGCAGCGCCGCGGTCAGTGCGGCGATCAGCCCGCCGTGGGCGACCAACACCACCGGGCGTGCCGGTTCTTCGTCGGCGCCCCACTCGGGTTCACCGGCGACTAGCTCGGCGACCAGCGGCACGCTGCGCGCGGCCACGTCGACCCGGTTCTCCCCGCCGTGCGGCGCCCAGCTGGCGTCGTCGCGCCACGCCAGCCGCGCACCTGGCGCTTGCGCATCGATCTCGGTGTGGGTCATGCCCTGCCAGTCGCCGAGGTGCGTCTCGCGCAGCCGATCGTCAACGTGGACCGGCAAGCCGGTGCGCTCCCCCAACGCCACCGCGGTGTCGTATGCGCGGCGCAGATCGGAGGACACGATGAGCAGCGGCTGGTGCTTAGCGAGCGCCTCGGCTGCGGCCACCGCCTGCGCCCGGCCCAGCTCGGTCAGCTCGGTGTCGAGCTGGCCCTGCATCCGGCTGCCGAAATTGAACGCGGTCTGGCCGTGCCGCAGCATCACCAGCCGCCGGACCGTCATGACAAATCCACCGCTAGGACGGGACAGTCGCGCCAGAGCCGGTCGAGGGCGTAGAAATCGCGCTCGTCCTGATGCTGGATGTGCACCACGATGTCGACGTAGTCCAGCAGGGTCCAGCGGCCCTCGCGGGTGCCCTCGCGGCGGGCGGGTTTGTGTCCGGCCACGCGCATCTTCTCTTCGACCGCGTCGACGATGGCGTTGACCTGTCGCTCATTGGACGCCGACGCGATCACGAAGCAGTCGGTGATCACCAGTTGATCGGATACGTCGATGACCACGACGTCGTCGGCGAGCTTGGCGGCCGCCGCGCGTGCGGCAACTCCGGCCATCTCGATCGCCTCAGCTGCGGCGGTCACGTCTGCTCCCCCGGTTTGCGGTAAAGGTCGCGCTTGGAGACGTACTGCACGACACCGTCGGGCATCAGGTACCACAGCGGGCGGCCCTGCGCGGCACGCAGCCGGCAGTCGGTGGAAGAGATTGCCAGAGCTGGGATTTCGACGAGGGACAGCGCATCCTCGGGCAGGCCGTCGAGGACGCCGGCAAGATGCTCGCTGCCGAGCTCGTAGCCGGGCCGGCTGACGCCGACGAACCGCGCCGCCGCGAACAGCTCGTCGAGGTCCTGCCACGACAGGATGGACGACAGTGCGTCGGCGCCGGTGATGAAGTACAGATCGGAATCGGGGTTGAGCGACTGCAGATCCCGCAAGGTGTCCTTGGTGTAGGTGAGGCCGCCGCGGTCGATGTCGACGCGGCTGACCGAAAACCGCGGATTGGCCGCGGTGGCAACGACCGTCATCAGATAGCGGTCCTCGCCGGGGCTGACCTCGCGACCCTTGAGCCAAGGCTGGCCGGTCGGCACGAACACCACCTCGTCGAGATCGAACCGGTCAGCGACCTCGCTGGCGGCGACCAGGTGCCCGTTGTGGATGGGATCGAACGTCCCACCCATGACTCCCAGCCGCCGCTTTTGCACGGTTTGCCAGCTTACTTGAGCTTTTCGGCGCGGCTCACCGCGCGAGCGTCAGCGCGAGTTGATCGGGGATGCAGTTAGAAGTAGGCCGGGTTGAAGAGGTCTTTGACGGTGTCGAGCAAGGCAGTGATCGCTCCGCTGTCCGCAATGCCGTGGGAGAACGCGCCCAGCAGCGCGGCGCCGTCGTTGATGATGGCGCCCATGTCCGATCCGTCAGGGATGGTGATGGTGGTGGTCAGGCCGGTGGTCAGCGCCATGCCGCTGGCGACTTCCTCCGGCGTCAACCCCAGGTATTCCACGTGGGTGGTGAAGAAGTGGTAGAGATCGTTCCCGAGGGCTTCCAGAGGGCTGCCGCCACCGGCGAGGACGGCGTTCCAATCCTCCTGCCAGTCGGCGACCCCGTCGGTGTCGATCGTGTAGACGGTCGTCGGGTACAGGTTGTCCGGTGTGTAACCGGCGAGTAAGCCGCCGGGGGCGAACTGGTCCTCGTTGATGGCGGTGAGAAGGTCGTTCGTGAGAGTTGTCCCGGTCGTACCGCCGCCGAACAATTGGATCAGGTCCTTATAGATGTTCGTCGCGATCCCGTTCGCGTCGCTCGGGTCGCCGATGAACACGAAATGCAGGTCTTCCTTGGGAATGCCGTCGGTCGCGAGCATTTTCTCGGCCGCCGAAGCGGCGATGGCGCTCTGCGAGTATGCGAACACCGCCAGCGGATCGGAGGGGCTCATCAGACCGTCGTGATATTCAGCTTCGATCGCGTACACGAGGTTGGTCTCGTCCTGAAGGCTGCTAGGGCCGAACTCGAACACCTCCGGCGTCGTCAACACCTGCAACGAACCGTCGCATGGCAAGTTTCCGGCCATGTCGCAGATCGACGTGCCGTCAGCGAACCCCAACGGCTGTAGAAACAGCTGGTCCGCGGCGTCCGCGTACGCCGTCGACGGTGTCGGTTCGGCTGTGCCGCCGAGAAAGATCGCATGGGTGCTGCCCAGCAGTGGGTCGTCCACGTCGGCGTGGGCCGCTGTTGAGAGGGCGATCGACACAGCGGTCGCACCGAGGATCGGCGCGATGACGCGAAGACTTTTCAGCATGACGACCCTTATGTTTATCTGATGGCGAGCTCACCTACGCCATCACATGCCACACCAGTAACGTTAGCTGGGGGTCACTCTTTTTAGAGTCCACCCAGAGCAGCGACCCGTGCGGCGCGCGGGGCTGGTGAGGTTTGCGCTACCGGCTCCGCCAGCGCTAGACCGGCAGCAGCTGGTCGATCACCGAAGCCAGCTGCTTGGCCGAGCGGCATTCGTGCATGGTGATGACCTCCTGGTAGCGGGGCACCGCTGAGTCGCCGCTGCCCCACAGGTGTTTGGGCTCCGGGTTGAGCCAGTGCGCGTGCCTGCTGGCGGTCACCATGTGGGACAGCACGTCGATGGCCGGGTCGCGATAGTTGGTCCGCCCGTCGCCGAGCACCAGCAGTGAGCTTCGCGGCGAGAGCACGTTCGGGTGGTCCTGGATGAACGAGACAAACGCGTTGCCGTAGTCGCTGTGGCCGTCGCGGGTGTAGACGCCGGCCTCGCGGGTGATCCGCTGGATCGCGACGGCGAGGTCGGCGTCCGGGCCGAACATGTGGGTGACCTCGTCGCTGGTGTCGATGAACGCGAAGACCCGGACCCGAGAGAACTGCTGCCGCAGGGCGTGCACCAGCAGCAGCGTGAAGTGGCTGAAGCCGGCGACCGAGCCGGACACGTCGCACAACACCACCAGTTCCGGGCGGGCCGGCCGGGGCTTGCGCAGCACCAGGTCGATCGGCACACCGCCGGTGGACATCGACTTACGCAGCGTCTTGCGCAGGTCGATCGCGCCCGCCCGGGCCCGGCGCCGCCGCGCGGCAAGCCGGGTGGCCAGCGTGCGGGCCAGCGGCTGCACGACGCGGCGCATGGACCGCAGCTGATCACCGGAGGCGCGCAGGAATTCAACGTTCTCGGACAACTGCGGGATGCCGTACATCTGGACGTGGTCGCGGCCGAGTTGCTCGGCGGTGCGCCGTTTGGTCTCGGCGTCGACCATTTTCCGGAGCTGGGTGATGCGCTGCGCGGCCAGCGCTTTGGCGATCTGCTCTTGGGTCGGGGTGGGCTCGTCGCCGTACGGGGCGAGCAGGCCCGCCAGCAGCTTGCCCTCCAACTCGTCGAGCGCCATCGACTTCAGCGCCTGATACGACGAGTACGACGGTCCGCGGCTGGAGTTGTATTTGCCGTAGGCGTCGACGATCTGGGCGATCATCGCGACCAGCCGATCGTCCATGTCGGCGAGGTCGGGGTTGTCGGTCAGCAGATCCAGCAACATCTGCCGCATCGCCTCGACATCGTCGGGCGGCAACTGCATCTCGGGATCGATGGCGTCTTCCTCGGTGACCGCCGCCCGGGTGCCGAGCGCGGCCGGCCACCACAGGTCGAACATCGCGTCGTAGGTCTCGCGGTGCTCGGGCCGTCGCAGCACCGCGCACGCCAGACCTTCGCGCAGGATCTCGCGATCACCGAGACCGAGGACCCCCATCACCCGGCCGGCATCGACGGTCTCCGACGGGCCTACTGAGATGCCCTGTCCGCGTAGCGCTTCGACGAACCCGACCAGGTGGCCCGGCAGGCCATGCGGGGCCAGCGGCTGGCTGGGGCGAACTCGTCGGACGGCCATCAGCGACGCTTCAGTTCAGCCGCAGTTCGGAGGTGGCGCGAGTTTGGTCGGACTGGTGCTTGAGCACCACACCCATCGTCGCGGCGATGGTCGCGTCGTCGATGGTGTCCAGGCCGAGGGCCAGCACGGTGCGTCCCCAGTCGATGGTCTCGGCCACCGATGGCACCTTCTTGAGCTGCATGCCGCGCAGCACACCGATGATGCGCACCAGTTCTTCGGCGATGTGTGCCGGCAGTTCCGGGACGCGGGACAACAGAATTCGGCGTTCCAGCTCGGCGTTGGGAAAGTCGATGTGCAGGAACAGGCAGCGACGTTTGAGCGCCTCGGACAGCTCACGGGTCGCGTTGGAGGTCAGCACCACGAACGGCGTCCGCTCCGCCGTAATGGTGCCCAACTCGGGGATCGTCACAGCGAAGTCAGACAGCACCTCCAGCAGCAGGCCTTCGATCTCGATGTCGGCCTTGTCGGTTTCATCGATCAGCAGGACGGTGGGGTCGGTGCGCCGAATCGCGGTCAGCAGCGGCCGGGACAGCAGGAATTCCTCGGTGAACACGTCGGTCTTGGTCTGGTCCCAGTCGTTGGACCCGGATTGAATCCGCAGGATTTGCTTGGCGTGGTTCCACTCGTAGAGCGCGCGAGCCTCGTCAACGCCCTCGTAGCACTGCAGGCGGACCAGTTCAGAACCGGTGGCCTGAGCGACGGCGCGGGCGAGTTCGGTCTTGCCCACTCCGGCCGGGCCTTCCACCAGCAGCGGCTTTCCGAGCCGGTCGGCCAGGAAAACGGCTGTCGCAGTGGCGGTGTCCGGCAGGTAGCCGGTCTCGGCCAGCCGCCGGCCGACATCGTCGATGTCGGCAAACAGCGGCGCCGGCCGCGCGGGCACACTCACGTCGTTTTTCTCCTCAGCTATCTCAGACCGGGCGGGTCTGGCCGTCGCCCCAGCCGATCCACTTGGTCGAGGTCAGTTCCGCGAGCCCCATCGGGCCGCGGGCATGCAATTTCTGGGTAGAGATGCCGATCTCGGCGCCGAACCCGAACTGCTCACCGTCGGTGAAACTCGTCGAGGCGTTCACCATCACTGCGGCTGCATCTACGCCCTCGGTAAAGCGTTGCGCCGCAGCCATGTTCGATGTGACGATGGCTTCGGTGTGCCCGGTGCCGTATTCGTTGATGTGAGCGATCGCGGCGTCGACGCCGTCGACGATCTCGACCGCGATCTCCATCTCGAGATATTCGCGCCGCAAATGCTCATCGTCGGGGTCGAGATGAACGGTGACACCGGCGTCCTGCAGCGCGTTGATCAGTCGCGGCATGGCCTGGTCGACGATCGACCGGTCGACCAGCAACGTCTCAGCCGCGTTGCACACGCTCGGGCGACGGGTCTTGGAGTTCAACAGGATTCGCTCGGCCATGTCGAGATCGTTGGCATCGTTGACGTAGACGTGGCAGTTGCCGACACCGGTCTCGATGGTCGGCACCTGGGAGTCACGGACCACCGCGTCGATCAGGCCGGCTCCCCCCCGCGGGATCACCACGTCGACCAGGCCTCGGGCCTGGATCAGATGCGTGACCGACGAGCGGTCGGCCGACGTGAGCAGTTGCACGGCGTCGACGGGCAGGTCCTCGCCGCGCAGCGCTTCGCGTAGCACCTCGACCAGCGCCGCGTTGGAGTGCACCGCGGAAGCGCTGCCACGCAGCAGCGCCGCGTTGCCGGATTTCAGCGTCAACCCGAACGCGTCCACGGTGACGTTGGGCCGGCCTTCGTAGACGATCCCGACGACACCGAGCGGCACTCGCTGCTGACGCAGGGCCAGACCGTTGGGCAGCGTGTAGCCGCGGAGTACCTCCCCGACCGGGTCGGGCAGACCGGCGACTTGACGCAACCCCGCCGCGATCCCCTCGACGCGGGTGGCGTCCAACGCCAACCGGTCGATCATGGCGGTCGGGGTGTCGGCGGCGCGGGCCGAGCTCAGGTCGTCGGCATTGGCCGCCAGGATCCGGTCGGTGTTGGCCGCCAGCGCATCGGCGGCGACCCGCAACGCGTGATCCTTGGCAACGGTCGGCAGCGAGGCCAGCAGCCGCGCGGCCACTCGGGCCCGGCGTGCCGCATCGTGCACCTGCTGGCGCACATCCACCGCCGAGAAGGCGTGCACACTCATCGACTCAGGGTAGCGGGCAATCTAGCGTCGGGTAGAGACGGCCCCGATCGCCGATGTCTCCTTGCGGCGGTCCTCGATGATCCGGCCCAATTCCTGCAGCAGTAACGGGGTCCGAAGCACGAGATCTTCGATGTGCTCGCGATCGATTTCGAGCGCCGTCACTTCTTCCAGCGCGTACGCGCCGGACAGACTCGGTTGCCGGGTCAGCGTGCTCAACCCGAGGAACGAGCCCTCTTCCAACATGCTCAGCGGAATGACCGAGCCGTCGTCGGCGGTAATGGTCCGTCGAATGCTGCCCCTGACCAAAAACGTCATCGACGTGGGCACTTCGCCTGCGTACTGGACGATTTCGTCAGCGCCGTACCGGATCATCCTTGCGTGCGCGATCAATGATTGTTGGTCGGTCAGGCTCAGCCGCATGGCGGGCGCCACCACGTCTCGCATCGCAATCTGTACGCGCGCCGGCGTGGAGAATTCATCGGTCGCACCGTCGAGATGGAGGCCCTCGCGTCTGGCCGCGTACCAAATCCACCGTAGGAAGGTGGCTTTCGCGGCGCCGTCATCGGCGGGCGACTTCAGTGCGATGCTGACCTGGTACTCACCGGAACCGGCTGCCGAGGATGTCGGTGCGACGTCGGCTTTGCGTTGCGGGAGGGCACGTGCGACCCGGATCAGGAGAAGACGCACCCGCTCTGGCGGATCCTCGACCGAGAACGTCGTGCTGATCGACAGCTTGTGCGAGCCGGGTGGCCGGCTGAGGTTGGTGAACGACGTTGCGGCCAGCACCGAGTTCGGCGTGATCTGCAGCCCGTGGCCGGTCTGGATGTGGACGGCGCGCCAGTTGGCCTCCACGATGCGTCCGCGCGCAGCCGGAGTGTCCAGCCAGTCCCCGATCCGGAATGGCTGCTCGAACAACATGAACAACCCGGACACGATCTGACCGACGGAGTTCTGCAGCATCAGGCCGATGACCACCGAGGTCACGCCGAGCGCGGTGAAAAGGCCACCGACGCGCACACCCCAAACGTAGGAGAGGATCAGCGCGAGGCCGACTGCAATCAGCAAAAACCTTGTCACGTCCCGGAATATCGCAGGCACCCGCTGGCGCCATGAGCCCTGCGGCGCTCCTTCGAACACCGTGGCGTTGAGCCCCGACAACAGCAGGAGCAGCACCACGAAACCGAATACGGTCGCGAGCAGCCGCACCGAATCGACGTGGGTGGGCACCCGCGCCACTTTGACCAGCAGCACCAGCAGCGCCGCCAGTGGCACCAGGTAGCTGCGCAACAGATTGACCGGCCTGACCAGGGCGCTGTTGCCGCGGCGCACCAGGAATTGCTGCCACTCGGTGAGGCTGATCAGCAGCACGGGCAGGCCGATGGCCAACCCGATGGCCCAGTACGCCCACAACGCGTCGATGTTCATTTGCGCTCCGTCAATCGCCAGATCGCCTGCTCCGCGCCGTCGACCAGGACGGTTCCCGCACTGGCGAATTGGCGAATATCGCGCATCACCTCATACACGTCCGTGGTCACAAATATTCCGGATTCCGTTGTGCCGCTGCGCATCTGGTGGGCCAGATTCACGGCGGTACCCCACATGTCGTAGATGACGCTGGATCTGCCGACCAGCCCGCTGATCACATTGCCGGTGTTGACACCGGCCCGGATACTGAGGTGGTAGCCCTTGCCGGAATTCAAACGCTCCATGATCCGCTGCATCTCGACGGCGAAGTCGATGGTTCGGGGCACGCTGTCCAGCCGGGGCACGGTCAAACCGCAGCTGGCCAGATAGCCGTTGTGCACGGTGCGAATCGGCTCGACGCCAAAGGTTTCCGCCGCCGAATCGAGTTCGCGCATCAGCTCGTCGACGATTCCGACCAGTTCGTCGCCGGACAGCCCGCTGGAGATCTCGTCGAGCCCGATGATGTCGGCGAAGATGACCGTCACATCCTGATGCTCAGTTGCAATGGTCTGCTCGCCGTCGCGGTAGCGCTGCACCACCGTTTCGGGCATCAGCGACAGCAACAGACGGTCATTCTCCTTGCGCTGCTCGGTGAGCAGCCCCTCCTTGATCTCCAGGTTGCGGCTCATCTCGTTGAAAGCCGCAGTGAGGTCGCCGATCTCGTCGTGTGAGGTGACCGGTATCGCGACGTCGTAATTCCCGGCGCCGATCTCCTCGGCGCCGTCCTGAAGGCGCCGGACGGGCCCGACGAATCGCTGTGCAATCAGCATCGCGAGCACACACAGCGCGAAAACCGTCGCGGCGGCCGTCACGACCAGCGTGCGGGCAAACGACGCTATCCGCGCGTAGGCCTCCTCACTGTCCCGGGTAGCCAGGATCGACCAGCGCAGATCGGAATTCGGAATGGCCACCGGGGCATACGCCGCGAGCTCCTGGTCGCCCAGATAGCCGGTATCCATGACCGTCCCGCTCTGCCCGCGCTGCGCGGCGCGGAACGCCTCGGTCTGGACGGGTTGCACCAACGTGGTGCCATGCCACCGCATCGCCTTGGCGACAATGTCCGGTGGGGTGCCCGCGGCGACTGCGTCGCGTTGATACTGCTCCGGATCCTGCAGGAACAGTCTTGAGTCGGAACGCATCAGCCCGTCCGGGCCGGCCAGATACGTCTCGGCCGTTGCTCCCATCCCGGCGGCCTTCCAATGCTGGTCGGCCGTCATGATCCGGTTGACCTTCGAGATCGGCAGCGGCAGGGCCATGACACCACTCGTCTTGCCCGCCAAGCCGATTGGAGACACCAGCCAGGCGATGGGCATTCCCCCCGCCGCCTGGAACGGCTGAAAATCGGTGATCCAGACGAAGTCGACCGAATCAGCGGTCATTGCCTTTTCGTACGCGCCCCGCAAGTTCGACGCGCGATACGGGCCATTCAGGATGTTGGTACCCAGAGCGGGACCCTTGTTGACGCTGTAGACCACATTGCCGCGGGTGTCGAGCAGCATCGCGTCGCGGTATTCGAATCGGGTGGCAATCTCGCGAAAGTATTGATCGAAGCGCACATTCGCCGCCGACCATGCGCTGCCGTCTCCCGCATCTTCGGGCGGAGTAGCGGCGCTCGCGGCCGGAATTGTGTAGCGCAGTTGCAGGTATCGCTGCGCGTTGTTGCTGGGCAGCAGCGCGGCCAGGTCGAGCTTCTGCCCGGTCGTCTGCTGGATCGGTGTGACCAGCTTGTCGGTGTAGAACTTCTCCAGCACTTGTTGCTGCCCGGGATCGGCCGGGGCGTCGACCAATTGGTCGAATCCCGCCGCGAATGCCTGCACCGCTTCATCCGCGGTGAATCCGCGACTGTAAATCGCCAGCGAGTTCGACAAGTCGGCAAACAGCATTTCGATTGCGCGTTTCTGCCCTGCACGCAACTGGGTCATGCGTTCGGAGGCGATGGGCATCAGCGTGCGGCGACCGGTCACGTAGCCCACGACACCGATCACCGCCAGCGACCCGAGGCTGGCGACCAGCAGCATCACCATGATCTTGGACTGGATGCTCAATCTGCCCCGCTGCCGCGGGCGACCGCGCCAAGCACTTCTCGCCGGGACCGGTTGCTCGAGCGGTGCCGGATCAGCGGAGACCTGCGGTGTCAATCAGCGTCCTTTCGCAGCCTGATCGCTGTGCTCCTCACCGGGCCGTACCGGCCCGCATCGTCGCAAAGCGGCGACGGACCAAAAGACCCAGATCAGGCAGCAGAATATCGCCTACTGCGGGGCGAAAACGGATTTGCCGAAAACCGTTATCAACACGACGTTTGTGTATTCGAGGTCTTCTCCATAACGTCGGCGCAATGACGCGGGTTTGTGTGGTGGGCAGCGTGAATATCGATATCGGTTTCGATGTCGACACATTGCCCGGTCCGGGTGAGACGGCATTAGCGGCCTCGATGCGTTCGACACCCGGCGGCAAGGGCGCGAATCAGGCGGTGGCATCGGCGCGCGCGGGCGCGGACGTGCAGTTTGTCGGCGCCGTCGGCGACGACGCCGCGGCAGCCCAATTGCGCGCGCACCTCGAAACAAACGGCGTCGGAACTGACGGGCTGATCACCGTCGCAGGGCGTAGCGGCAACGCGGTCGTCATCGTCGACTCCGGCGGCGAGAACATCATCGTGGTCGCACCGGAGGCCAACGGTCGGCTGACGTTGGGCGAGACGACACTGCGCAGCCTCGTCGCGAACAGCGATGTGTTGTTGCTGCAGTTGGAGATCCCCGTCGCCACCGCGACGGCCGCTGCGCGCGCGGCACACTCGGCCGGGTTGACCGTCATCCTCAACGCGTCACCGCCGGGCCCCAACGAAGCGGAGCTGGCTCAGCTGGCAGCAGTGATCGACGTCCTGGTCGTCAATGAAACCGAGGCAGCCCACTGGGTTTGGCCTGCCCCGCATCGGGTGACCACCCTCGGCGCGCGCGGCGCCAGCTACCGCGGCGACGGGGCGGAGTTCACCGTGCCCAGTCCCGCCGTGGAGCCACTCGACGCCTCCGGCGCCGGCGACGTGTTCGCCGGCGTCCTGGCGGCCGGCTGGTCCGGCGATCGCGACCGCGCGCTGCGGCGAGCCTGTGCCGCCGGGGCGCTCGCGACGCTGGTCTCCGGCGCCGGCGACTGCGCGCCGTATTCCGGCGCGATCGACGACGCGATGCTGACGGGCTGATGACCATGTCGCCGTCGCCGCCATCGCGGTGGCGTTGCTCGCGGTCTTCGCTGTACTCGGATTCGGCTGGCGCACTTGGCTGCAACGACGGTGTACCGGCTCGTACGGATTTCACGGGGTCAGCGGACGCGTGGGCTCGGTGGAATGGATCGCCGGTGTCGGCTTCGTCGTGGCGATGGCCGTGGCGGGACTCGGGCCACTGTTGCAGTTCGTCAACGTCACCGCACCACTGCACGTCTGGGCGTCGGCGTGGCTACACGTCGCAGGGGCCGCTGTGGCGGTGGTCGGCATTGCGCTGACGATCTGGGCGCAGCTGGAGATGGGCGATTCCTGGCGTATCGGCGTCGACAGCGAGGAAACGACTCAGCTCGTGCACAGCGGAGTTTTCGGCCTGCGCAACCCGATCTACTCCGCGATGCTCGTCTTCGAATTCGGGATCGCGCTGTTGGCAACGAATCCGGTGACCATAACCGGATTCGTCCTGGCGCTCGGTTCACTCGAGTTGCAGGTCCGTGGGGTCGAGGAGCCCAGTATCGGGACTACACCGCCCGGGTCGGCCGGTTCATTCCGGGCGTCGGGTTGATTCGTTGAGAGAAGTCGCTGTCAGGCCGCCAGTTCGGTGCCATCGTCCGGGCGACGCTCACCGAACCTGCGGGAACCATCGATTGCCGTCGGGGCGGTCGCCTCGGCCTCCGACTTGCGGCTTCGCGTCGTGACATCCGTTCCCCGCTCGCTCGTCGCGGCAAAGCTGGTGGACATCCCGTCAACGATCAACACCCCGAACAACAACAAAAAAGCGATTCCTACCAGGTTCAAGAGCATTGTCGACACCTTCCGTGACCACGCCTAACGAGCGCGTCGCTGCGTTACCTACCTCACGTCCAAGGAGTCGAGCAGAGTCTTTATTCCCCTTACTCCATATTATTTTAGCCAGGTGGTTCCGGGGCGGGCGGGACTGCGGGCTAGCGCCGCACGTCGTGGGTGATCGCGAGACCATCGCCTTAAGGTCAGCGCCTCGGCGCTCTCCCGCATCAGCACTCGACTCCGGTTAGGCGACAGCAGAATCGACACGTAGTGGTGTGGCACGCCCGCCACGAAAGCCAGCCGCTTCACCCGAAGCGGCGCAGACCCGATCGGCACATCGAGCAGGCTTGCATTGCGTGACCGGCGATCTCGGCGGTGACCTCGTGCTGCATCCGGTCAACGACAACGTCTGCGTCGGAGAGCAACTCGTAGAGCGGCGTTTCTCGCAACGCCGATGCGCTCAACACGTCGGAAAGTTCGGCCGGCAGCCAGGCTTCGGTGGTCATCAACGGCTCGTCGGTTCTGCGCTCGCGCCGCACTCGCAGGGACGCGGCGCACGCGAGGCTCGCGCCGCACAACCACGTCGATACCGGCTCCCCGTACGCCGTCGAGTACGTCTGGGGCCGCCAAGTCGGGGACCACGATCGACCCATGAATATCATCGGAACCCTGGCGCTGTGACCTGGAGCCAACACGTACGTTGCAGAGTTCAACAACGCCACTGGGCGGCGGTCCGGCAACCCAGCAGCGCCAGAAGCGAAGCTGCCCGATCAACGAGCCCACTGGGCACAAGGAGAGACTCCTATGACCGACACACTGCACGGGGCGACGGCTGTCATCACCGGGGCCTCTAGCGGAATCGGGGCGGCCACCGCACTGGCGATGGCTGCCAACGGCGCAACAGTCGCATTGTTCGCCCGCCGAAAGAACCTTCTCGACACTCTCACGAGGAGGATCAACGACACACACAATGAGGCGGCACGGGCTTATGCCGTGGACATCACCGACGCGCCCGCCGTCAGGGCTGCACTGGACAAGGTGACCCAAGACTTGCGCGGGATCGACATCCTCGTCAACTGCGCAGGAACCGGGACATGGGGACCTGCAGCCGAGGCGGACCTGAGCAAATGGCATGCGATGGTCGAGGTCAACCTCAATGGAGTCCTCAACACCACCCACGCGGCGCTGCCGCACCTGACCCGCGCCGCCCAAGGCGCCCGCGGCGTTGCCGACATCGTCACCGTCAGTTCCATCGCGGGTCGCAAGGTTCCAGGCGCCAACAGCAACGTGTACGCCGCCACCAAACACGCCGTCGCAGCGTTCTCCGAGGCGCTTCGCCAAGAGCTCGCCGACCGGCACGTCCGAGTCGGCCTGATCGAACCAGGCATCGTCACCACAGAGATGACAACAAGCGGAGATCCACACGCGCCAGACGCACGCAACCCGTCCGGACTCGGCGTCCTAGACCCCAGCGACATCGCCGATGCCATCACTTACATGACAAGCCGACCACGCCACGCAGCGGTCAACGAGATACTGATACGCCCGACCGAGCAGGTCCTTTGAGTCTTTGAAGGGGGCAGGCTGCTGTTCCGTGTTGCTTGGTTGATGACGCACATATGCTGCTGCGTTTCGTGATTGGGATTGGTTGACGTGAGGGCTCAGGCCAGGACGCTGCGCATCGGCCGTTTGACTCGCGTGAACGGGACTCTCATTCAGGGCGCAGCGGTCGACGGTTTCATACCAGCGGCTCGCAGCACGCCACGCTGCTGTGGCGAAGCCAAGAAGGCGATGAGTTCGCGTGCGCCTCTGCGTGTCGGATGCCCGCCGCCGAGTGCCACTCCCACCGTTAGGTGCTGCTGCAGGCTCTCCGGCAGCAATCCCGCCACCTCGACGCCGTCGACGACGACCAGTTCGGACAGCTGCTCGACAACGATTCGGGCCTCTCCGCGCGCGACTGCGAAGCCGGGCAGCTCATCAGCCACGGTTCGCACCCTCGGCCAAACCTGTTCTCTAAAACCTAATTTCGGGAGCAACTCCGTTCGGAAATAGATTCCGCTCGAGCTTTCCGACACGACGATCGTGTCCGCACTTATCAGCGCGCACGTTAAGGTCTCGGCGGAGCTGATGTCGGGTGTGGGTGCGCCGCGCTGAACTCGAGGAAAAGACCCGCGAGATGCTCTCCGTGGCCCATTACACATTCACGCAGGAGGATGCACGATCATCGAGGAGTGCTTTCGGCTGATGGACGGAAATGAGTTTTTCGACCTGCGTCCGCCGAGCCTTCCAACCGACAAAGCAGGACTCCAGGCGCGCCGAATCCTCAAGAATCTCATCGCGTCTCAGCCACCGCCCGCCTACCAGACACGCTCGGTGCCTACTGACTCACGGGGGCGTTCCCGCCAGGCCGGCCGCCCAGAGGATTCAACTCGTGCGCAATCTTCAGGGCATCGCCGCGGCGTGCGAGAACTTCTTGCCGGGAAGTAACTGACTGCCTCCCTTGCCAGCGGAGGCAAAGAACGCGGTCATTTCCTGGAGCTCGGACAGCGGGCCGATGACGCTCACGGGCGTTGTTTGGCGGCGAGCCACTGTGCGCTAGCGGTACGGATGCGCTGCTCCAAGTCGCTGCCGCGGGTGGCGAATACACGATCCACCCTGAATCCACTTTCGACAAGTAGGTACGCCAGCGCGAAGTACTCGCGGGGAAAGCCCCGCGCGGCAGCGGTGTCGATGTCGATCCGACCGTAGGGGAAAGTAAACGACGAAAAGTCATACACGGAGTCGCGCTGGGCGATGCGCCAGATACCGTCACGGCGCTGCACCCGGTCGAGGAACCGGTTGTGCGTGGTGGTTCCGAGATCGAGGTCGGTGTTCTCGCCGATGATCATCGCGTTGGTTTCGACCAGCGCACGATCACCGGCGAAGGTGATCACCGGCTCGCCGATGAAATGCTTAGTCCGCAGGGCGGATTGGTCCATGCTCCGCGAGCCTTCGATGAAGTCGCGGGCTAGACCGGAAAACCAGGTGATCTCGATGGTCGCATCGGGGTGGAACAAGCCGGCCAGCTCGTCCCAGTTGTCGTTATCCCGATGAATCCAACCAGCCATCAGCATCCTGATGGCCTCGATGTCGGATAACCGAGCCGCGCTAACGTCACCCATAAGACGATCCTTCCCGCAAAAGTGTCCCGATCGGCTGAGGCTATCCCCGCGCGGGGACTGTGACCGCCACCGCGTGTTGCGTCTGAATCGGTTCCGTCGTTGGCGATGGCCGCCCTCGAAGCAATGCCGCAGCACACCGCCGAACTGCCGATCGCCTGCGTCGAAGGATGGTCGACCACCCAAACATGGAGTGGAGTCCGTCTGCGCGATCTGGCCGCACTGGCCGGCGACACCCAGCCCTCGCCGAACCACCGTGCGCTCACTGGAGCGGGCCGGCGCGTTCAATCAAACCGTCCTGCAAGCCAATCAGGTGGATAATCCCGTCTCGCTGCTGGCCCTTCGGGTCAACGGCGTGGACATGTCTGTCGATCACGGCTATCCCGCGCGCGTCGTCGTGCCCGCGCTGGCGGGTGTGCACAACACCAAATGGGAGCGGTCCATCGAATTCGGACACCCCTGATATGCGGACACTGATCGCCTTTCTTCGGGCGGTGGTTGCTGCTCGTCGGCGCCCTCTACGGTCTCAGCACACTGGCCTATGCCGCCCGACTCGGCAGCGTCGCGCGCCGCGGAGACGGGCACGATGATCCGAGGACCTAATCCTCGGGGATCTCGCGTTCGATCGCATCGAGCCAGGCGCGCGCCGACATGTCCGACGGGGCACGCCAGTCGCCGCGCGGCGACAGCGCGCCACCGTGGGACACCTTGGGCCCGTTGGGCATTGCCGATCGTTTGAACTGGCTGAACGAATAGAACCGTTGCACGAAGACCTGCAGCCAGTGCCGAATCTCTTTGAGCGTGTACGCCGGACGCTTGTTCTCCGGAAAACCGGGCGGCCAGTTGCCATTCTCCGCATCGCTCCACGCGTGCCAGGCCAGAAACGCGATCTTGGCCGGCCGGAACCCGTAGCGCAGCACCTGGTACAGCGAGAAATCCTGTAGCGCATACGGTCCGACGTTGGCTTCGCTGCTCTGCAGCGCATCGTTCTCGCCGGCGGGTACCAGTTCGGGGGTGATCTCGGTGTCGAGCACCGACCGCAGCACCCCACCGACCTCGGGCGGGAACTGGTCGGAGGAGATCACCCAGCGGATCAAGTGCTGAATCAGTGTCTTGGGCACACCGGAGTTGACGTTGTAGTGCGACATCTGGTCGCCGACACCGTACGTCGACCAACCCAGGCCCAACTCGGACAGATCGCCGGTGCCCAGCACGATGCCACCGTGCTGATTGGCCAGCCGGAACAAGTAATCGGTGCGCAGCCCGGCCTGGACGTTCTCGAACGTGACGTCGTAGACCTTTTCGCCGCGCGAGAACGGGTGGTCCATCTCCGTGAGCATCAGCGACGCGGTCTCGGTGATGTCGATCTCGGCGAAGGTGACACCGAGCGCGCGGCACAGTTCCACCGCGTTGCGCTTGGTGTGCTCACCGGTCGCGAAGCCGGGCAGAGTGAAGGCCAGGATGTCGCTGCGCGGCCGGTCTTCTCGGTCCATCGCCCGCGCGGCGACGATCAGCGCGTGCGTCGAGTCGAGCCCGCCGGAAACCCCGATGATCACCTTGGGAAAGTTCAGGGCGCGTAACCGCTGTTCGAGCCCGGCGACCTGAATGCTGTACGCCTCGTAGCAGTCGTGCTGCAGACGATTCGCGTCGGCGGGCACGAACGGAAACCGCTCGACGCCGCGGAGCAGCCCGATGTCACCGGCCGGCGGTTCCAGTCGAAACTCGATCCGCCGCAGCGCTTCCGCCGACGCGCGGTGGTGGCGCCGGTTGTCGTCGAAGGTGCCCATCCGCAACCGCTCGGCGCGGAGCAGCTCGAGGTCGACGTCGGCGACGCTGCGGCGCTCCCCTTTGGGGAAGCGCTCGGACTGCGCGAGCAACCGACCGTTCTCCCAGATCATGGTTTGGCCGTCCCACGCCAGGTCGGTGGTCGACTCGCCTTCTCCGGCAGCGGCATACACGTAGGCGGCCAGGCAGCGCTGCGACGCCGAGCGGGCCAGCAGCGAGCGGTCGTCGGCGCGGCCGATCGTGATCGGGCTGCCGGACAGGTTGGCCAGCACCGTCGCACCGGCCAGCGCCGCTTCGGCGCTCGGCGGGATCGGGACGAACATGTCCTCGCAGATCTCGACGTGTAGCACGAAGCCGGCCATGTCGGAAGCTTCGAACAACAGATCCGGACCGAACGGCGCCTCGATCCCGGCGACCCGGATGGTGCCGCGCTCGTCGTCACCGGGCGCGACCTGGCGGCGCTCGTAGAACTCGCGGTAGGTGGGCAGATACGACTTGGGTGCCACGCCCAGGACGGCGCCGCGATGAATGACCACGGCGGTGTTGTAGATGCGATGCCGGTGCCGCAGCGGGGCGCCGACCACCAGTATCGGCAGCAGTTCAGCCGATGCGGCGACGACGTTGCGCACCGCGTCCTCGACCGCGTCCAGCAACACGTCCTGCAGCAGGATGTCCTCGATGGAGTAGCCGGACAGCGTCAGCTCCGGGAAAACCGCCAGCGCCACACCCTCGTCGTGGCACTGCCGAGCCAGCCGCAGCACCGACGCGGCATTGGCTTCGGGGTCGCCGATCGCAGCGTGATGCGTGCATGCGGCAACCCGGGCAAACCCCTGGTTGTAGACGTTGTAGAAGTCCATCGTCCCTCTATTGTCGCCCGGCAAGTGCAAATAAGTGCCCATCGGGTCTGAATCCGTACCCTCGATGTGGTGACGGCTGTGCGTGCGGAGGCTCCGGAGCTGGTCGCTGCCCTGACCGGTCGCCGGGTCGCCGTGCTGACCGGAGCGGGTATGTCGACCGACTCCGGCATCCCCGACTATCGCGGACCCGACTCACCGCCGAGCAATCCCATGACGATTCGTCAGTTCACCTCCGACCCGGTGTTCCGCCAGCGGTACTGGGCCCGCAACCACGTCGGGTGGCGGCACATGGACGACACCCGGCCCAACGCCGGGCACCGCGCGCTGGCCGAACTCGAGCACCTCGGCATCGTCGGCGGCGTCATCACCCAGAACGTCGATCTGCTGCACACCAAGGCGGGCAGCAGCAACGTGATCAACCTGCACGGCACCTACGCGCAGGTGGTCTGCCTGAGCTGCGGGTGGGTGTCGAGCCGCGCGGCACTGGCCGAGGAGCTGGACGCGCTGAACCCGGGCTTCACCGAACGGGTGGAGGCCGTCGGCGGGTTGGCGGTGGCACCGGACGCGGACGCGATCGTCGACGACACCGCGTCGTTTCGCTACCTCGATTGCCCCACCTGCGGTGGCATGCTCAAACCCGACATCGTGTACTTCGGCGAGAGCGTCGCGAAAGACGTTGTCCGGCAGGCATTTTCACTGGTCAAGGATGCTGCGGCGCTACTGGTCGCCGGTTCGTCGTTGACGGTGTTCTCCGGTTATCGCTTCGTCCGGCACGCCGCCAGCCTAGGTATGCCGATCGCCATCATCAATCGCGGCCCGACCCGCGGCGACGAGTTGGCCGGTGTCAAGGTCGACGGCGGCTGCTCGGAGCTGCTGACGCTGCTGGCCGAGGAGCTCTACCCCGCCGTGGTCCGCTAGAACGCGCAGTCAGAACAACGCCGACTGGGTAGCTCGTAGGACTAAAACGTGCAGGGCATGCTGCGGATGCCGTGGATGAAGTTGCCCGCCACAAACGCCGGGTCGCCGGCCTGGATATCGGGCAGCTGGTGCAGTAGCTCACCGAAGATTGCCCGCAGCTGCGCCCTGGCCAGGTTCGCACCCAGGCAGAAGTGCACGCCGCCGCCACCGAAGCCGACGTGCGGGTTCGGGTTGCGGCTCAGGTCGAGGCGCTCGGGGTGGGTGAACACGTCGGTGTCGAAGTTGCCCGACGAGTAGAACATCACGACCTTCTCGCCGGCGCGGATGGCTTGGCCGCCGATCTCGACATCCTTTGCGGCCGTGCGGCGGAACGTCATCACCGGGCTGGCCCACCGGATGAACTCCTCGACCGCTCCGCCAATGCGGTTGTCGAAGTCTTCCAGCAGCCAGTCACGTTGGTCTCCGAAGTCGGTGAGAGCCCTCAGCGCATGACTGGTGGTCTGGCGGGTGGTGTCGTTTCCGGCCACGGTCAGCAATACGAAGAACGCGGCGACGTCAGCGTCGGCCAACGTGTCGCCGTCCACCTCGGCGGTCACCAGGCTGGTGAACAGGTCGTCGCCGGGCTGCTCGCGGCGCTCCGCGGCCAGCATTCCAGCCACCTGATGCACATAGGTCTGCGCCTCGACCAACACCTCGAGCGGGTGGCGGCCATTGAGGTACTCCGGGTCGCCCGACGAGACCATGGCGTCGGCCGAATGGGCGAGCTGTTGGCGCTCCGACTCGGGGATGCCCACCATGTCCGACAGCGTGCGAATGGGCAGCTCCTTCGCGCAGAGGTCAACGAAATCAGCCCCGCTGCCTGCGGCTTTGAGCTCCTCCACGATGGTCTTCGCGTTCGCCTTGATCGAATCTTCGATTCGCCGGACCTGCCGCGGGGTAAAGGCGGCGCTGACGAGTTTGCGCAGGAACGTGTGCCGTGGCGGGTCCATCGCCAGGAATGATTGCGACGCTTCGAGAAGCTCTTCCGGGAAGTTTTCGAACATGACGCCCTTGCCGGACCGGAACGCGTCGTTGTCGCGGCTGATCGCGACGATGTCGTCGCGGCGGGTGACCGCCCAGTAGCCGGGGTCATCGGGGTCCGGCAGCATGGCGTCTTCGACCGGCGGATGCCAACTGACCGGGCGGGCGGCCCGAAGCTCGGCAAATGATTGCTCCCGCTCCTGAGCGGTGGTTGACCAGAACGCGCGGGACGACAGGTCGATGGGGTCGTAGGCGCGAGGTGCTGCGGTCGTCGCTGTCATCGGATCCTCCATTGGCTATGACACCGGTCACAGGAACATTGACGACCCTAAAACTAGACAGCGTGTCTAGTCAAGGTGTCATACTGTCGACCATGCCGTCGGTCACCCGTAAGCCGCAAGCCAAGCGGCAGGAGCGACGTGAGCAGATCGAACGTCGACTGCTGGATGCCACCGAGCGGCTGATGCGCGACGGTGCGAGCTTCACCGAACTCAGCGTCGACCGACTCGCTACTGAGGCTGGGATGTCGCGGGCCAACTTCTACATCTATTTCGAGGACAAAGGCGACTTGCTGCGGCGCTTGGCCGGCCAGGTGTTCGGCGATCTCGCCGACAGCGCCGAGCTCTGGTGGGAGGTGGCGTGGCGGCACGACCCCGACGATGTCCGAGCCGCGATGGGCGGCATCATCGCCAGCTACCGGCGACATCAACCCGTCCTGGTCGCGCTCAACGAGATGGCCGGGTATGACCCGCTGGTGGCGGCGACCTACCGCGAGCTGCTCACCGGAATCTCCAGCCGACTCACGCAGGTCATCGAGGACGGCCAGGCCGACGGCTCGATTCGCCGAGAACTGCCCGCTGCTACCACGGCCAGCGCGCTCAGCTGGATGGTCGAACGGGCCTGTCAGCAGAACCTGCCGAACAGGCCGCCCGCATACGATGCCGAACTGACCACAACGTTGACCGAAATCGCTTGGGGTGCTTTGTATCTCACACCGATACCCAAGGGCTAGACGGCAACCAGGTCGTCGGCGTGGACGGCGGGCCGGCGTAGCTCCGCGGGCAGGTCCGACGTCGACCGGCCGATCATGGTGGCCAGTTCGGCGGCGTCGTAGGCGACCACCCCGCGAGCAACCAGAACCGCGTCGGGCCCGTTCAGATCGACGACGTCGCCGCCGTGAAAGCGGCCGTCCAGCGCGGTAATTCCTGCGGGCAGCAGCGAACGCCGTTGACCCAGAACAGCATTCACGGCGCCATGGTCCAGGGTCAATACTCCGGCGGCCTCGGCGGCGTAGCGCACCCAGAACCGGCGCGCTGACATGCGGTTGGGTCGCGGGGCGAAGACGGTACCCACCGAGGCGTCCGCCAGCGCCGCTTCGGCGTTGGCGGCCGCGGCCAGCAGCACCGGAACGCCGGCGTCGGCGGCCAGCAGCGCCGCAGACAGTTTCGATGCCATGCCGCCGGTACCCAGGTGGCTGCCCTGCCCGGCGATCACGCCGTCCAGGTCGTCCGACCCGGAAACCTCTGCGATGAAATGTGATTCGTCGGACCTGCGCGGGTCGGCGTCGTACAGGCCGTCGATGTCGCTGAGCAGGATCAGCGCATCGGCGCCGACCAAATGCGCCACCAGCGCGGAGAGCCGATCGTTGTCGCCGAACCGGATCTCGTTGGTGGCCACCGTGTCGTTCTCGTTGACGATCGCCACCGCGTGCAGTGCCCGCAGCCGGTCGAGTGTGCGTTGAGCGTTGTTGTGCTGCACCCGCATCGAGACGTCGTGCGCGGTCAGCAGTACCTGACCGACACTGCGCTGGTAGCGGGCGAACGCGGCGCTCCAGGCGTTGACCAACGCCACCTGACCGACACTGGCCGCGGCCTGCTTGGTGGCCAGGTCGGTGGGCCGTTTGCTCAGCCCCAGCGGCTCGATGCCCGCGGCGATGGCGCCCGAGGACACGATGACGACGTCGGAACCGGCCTTCATCCGCGCCTCGATGGCGTCGACGAGCCCAGCCAGCCGACTGGCATCGAACATGCCGGTCGGGGTGGTCAGTGCGGTGGTGCCGACCTTGACGACGACGCTGCGTGCAGTCCGAACAGCCTCGCGCGCAACACTATTACTCATCGTCGCTGGCGCCGCGGCGTTGCTTGCGTGCCGCCTTGCGTTCCTCGGCGCGGACCCGGTCGTCGGTGTCCAGGCGCGGGTCGGTACCTCGTCTGGTCAATAGGGTGTCCAGACCGGACGGCGTCTGTGGCTCCCAATCGAACGTGACGTCGCCGATGGTGACCGCGCAGCCCGGACGGGCGCCTAACTTCAT
This sequence comes from Mycobacterium sp., assembly GCF_965277065.1. Taxonomy (GTDB): domain Bacteria; phylum Actinomycetota; class Actinomycetes; order Mycobacteriales; family Mycobacteriaceae; genus Mycobacterium. The sequence continues at coordinate 1,156,398 of NZ_CBDIBT010000018.1, read as the reverse complement.
CAGCTCGTCCTCGACCCCGAGTCGGGCCAGACGGTCGCCGAGATAGCCGACCGCTTCGTCGTTGTCGAAGCTGGTCTGAGCGATCCAGCGCTCGGGCCGCCGGCCGCGGACCACGAACCCGCCCTCCCCGTCGGACGCCACCGTGAAGCCGGACTCGTCGACGGGCACCGGACGAATCACCGGTCGTCGCGGCACCAGCACCGGCTGCGCGGCCTGGTACTCCTTGACCATGTTGGCCAGCCCGAAGATCAACGGCTGCAGCCCCTCTCGGGCAACCGCCGACACCGTGAACACCGGCCACCCGCGTTCGGCGATCTCGTCGCGGACGAAATCGGCCATCTCGCGGGCTTCCGGCACATCGATCTTGTTGAGCACCACCGCGCGTGGGCGTTCCACCAGATCGCCCAGCGTCGAATCCCCTTGCAGGGTAGGGGTGTAGGCAGCCAGCTCGGCCTCGAGCGCGTCGATGTCGGAGATCGGGTCGCGACCCGGTTCGGCGGTCGCGCAGTCCACCACGTGTACCAGCACCGCGCACCGCTCGATGTGGCGCAGGAAGTCCAGACCCAGACCGCGGCCTTGCGAGGCACCCGGGATCAGGCCCGGCACGTCGGCGACCGTGAAGGTGCGCTCCCCTGCGGACACCACCCCGAGATTGGGGGCCAGCGTGGTGAATGGGTAGTCGGCGATTTTCGGCTTGGCCGCTGAGATAGTCGACACCAGTGAGGATTTGCCGGCTGACGGGAATCCGATCAGCCCGATGTCGGCGACCGTCTTGAGTTCCAGGGTGAAGTCGCGTTCTTCGCCTTTTTCGCCCAGCAGCGCGAATCCGGGGGCTTTCCGGGCGCGGGATGCCAGCGCTGCGTTGCCCAACCCGCCGCGACCGCCGGCGGCGGCTTCGAAGCGGCTGCCGGCGCCGACCAGATCGGCAAGCATGCGGCCGTTCTCGTCGACCACGATGGTGCCGTCGGGCACCTTGATCTCCAGATCGGGAGCGGCAGCGCCGGCGCGGTTACCGCCCATGCCCTGCTTGCCCGACGCCGCAGCCACGTGCGGGTGGAAGTGAAAGTCGAGCAGGGTGTGCACTTGCGGGTCGACGACCAGCACAATGCTGCCGCCGTGGCCACCATTGCCACCGTCGGGTCCGCCGAGTGGCTTGAATTTCTCGCGGTGGACAGAGGCACAGCCGTTACCACCGGAGCCGGCGCGCGCGTGGATCACGACGCGATCGACAAACCGAGGAGCCATCGGAATTCCTCTAACTCATCGAGCGTGAAGCTAGCGCGCCCTCACACTCGACGAGTGGTCACTTGGTCGCAGGAAGATCGGCCGCGGCCGAGACGATATTGACCGTCTTGCGGCCATGCTTGACGCCGAAGAAGACGGCGCCCGCCGCCTTGGCGAACAGCGTGTCGTCGCCGCCACGGCCGACGTTGACGCCGGGATGGAAGTGCGTGCCGCGCTGGCGCACGATGATCTCGCCGGCCTTGACGACTTGGCCACCGAATCGCTTCACGCCCAGCCGCTGCGAGTTTGAATCGCGACCGTTTCGTGAGCTGGATGCGCCCTTTTTGTGTGCCATGCCTGACGCCTCCTACTTGATTCCGGTGACCTTCAGGACCGTCAGCTGCTGACGGTGACCCTGACGCTTGTGGTAGCCGGTCTTGTTCTTGAACTTGTGGATGCGGATCTTCGGGCCCTTGGTGTGCTCGAGCACCTCACCGGTGACCGCGACCTTGGCCAGTGCGGCTGCCTCGGAGGTGACGTCGGCGCCGTCGACGACCAGGGCGACCGGAAGCGACACCTGGGCGCCCGGCTCGGAGTCGAGCTTCTCGACCTTGACGACGTCACCGACGGCAACTTTGTACTGCTTACCGCCGGTCTTGACGATTGCGTAGGTCGCCATGGTTACGTCTACCTCTTCTTCTGAATCTCGCGGGCGCCACCCAGCATGAGCGTGCGCGGGCTGATTGGGGGTGTCTGCCAGCTACTGGCAGGCCAGCGGGCCTGGCGACAACTGGTCAAGGGTACGTGACCAGCGGCTACAGGGTCAAACCGGCCTGTCGGTCCGCCGATCAGTCCTCGTGGGCGGGTGGACCGGCGGGGCGGGCGGCGGACCGTCGCCTGCGGGGCCGTCCGTCGGCGGCAGAAACGGCGGCAACGTGCGACTCCTGCGCCCGATCGGAGTCCTCGTCGTCGTCATCGTCGTCGTCGAGATCGTCCTCGTCGTCGTCGTCATCGTCGTCGTCGTCGTCGTCGAGATCGTCCTCGTCATCGAGGTCGTCATCGTCGTCGTCGAGGTCGACCTGTTCGGTGTCGTCCTCGTCGGAGTCGTCATCCGAATCATCGTCGTCACTGTCGTCGAAGTCGTCGTCCTCGAGGTCTTCTTCCGCCGCCTCCTTGGCAGCCAGCTTCTGCAGCTGCTCATCGGCTTCGGCGTTGCCCTCGTGCTGATCGGCGGGCACGTTGTCGGTGTCGTCGCCGTGCGTCACCTCGCCGTCCTCGTCATGGCCACCGTTGGCAGCGGCCATGGCTTTGAACATCGGATGCTCGCCGGGCGCATGCACCGGCACGCTCGCGACGGCGGGCTCTTCGGTCTTGCCCTTCTTGGCCCGTCGACCGCGGCGGCTGCCGGTCTCCGACTTGCGGCCGGTCGACGGGGCCGAGTCGACCGGATCGCCGTGCAGCATGATCCCGCGGCCGCTGCAGTGCGGACACGTCGTCGAGAAGGCTTCGATCAGGCCGGTACCCAGCTTCTTGCGGGTCAGCTGCACCAGACCCAGCGAGGTCACCTCCGACACCTGGTGGCGGGTGCGGTCGCGGGCCAACGCCTCGGTCAGCCGTCGCAACACCAGGTCGCGGTTGGACTCGAGGACCATGTCGATGAAGTCGATGACGATGATGCCGCCGATGTCGCGCAGCCGCAGCTGACGCACGGTCTCTTCGGCCGCCTCGAGGTTGTTCTTGGTGACGGTCTGCTCGAGGTTGCCGCCCGAGCCGGTGAACTTGCCGGTGTTGACGTCGACGATGGTCATCGCCTCGGTCCGGTCGATGACCAACGTGCCACCAGAGGGCAGCCAGACCTTGCGGTCCATCGCTTTGGCCAGTTGCTCGTCGATGCGGTGCACCGCGAAGACATCCGGGCCGTCGTCCGCGGCCGGCTGATATTGGTTCAGCTTCGAGACAAGTTCGGGCGCAACCGAATTCACGTACTCGTTGATGGTGGTCCAGGCGTCCTCGCCGGAAACGATCAGCTGCTTGAAGTCCTCGTTGAACAAGTCGCGGATGACCTTGACCAGAACGTCGGGCTCTTCGTAGAGCGCGACGGCGGCACCGGCCGCTTTCTTCTTGGTCTGCTCGGCCAGCTCGGCGATCTCATTCCACCGCTCCTGCAGCCGGTTGACGTCTCCGCGGATGTCGTCTTCTTTGACGCCTTCGGACGCGGTGCGGATGATCACGCCGGCGTCGGCCGGTACGACCTCGCGGAGGATCTCCTTGAGCCGCTGGCGTTCGGTGTCGGGAAGTTTGCGGCTGATGCCGGTCGACGAGGCCCCGGGCACGTACACCAGGTAGCGGCCGGCCAGCGACACCTGCGTGGTCAGCCGGGCGCCCTTGTGGCCGACGGGGTCCTTGCTGACCTGCACGACGACGTAGTCACCGGGCTTGAGCGCCTGCTCGATCTTGCGGTTGGAACCGCCGAGGCCGGCGGCCTCCCAGTTCACCTCGCCGGCGTAGAGCACGCCGTTGCGGCCGCGGCCGATGTCGACGAACGCCGCCTCCATCGACGGCAGCACGTTCTGCACGATGCCTAGGTAGATGTTGCCGACCAGGGAGGCCGAGGCAGCGCTGGTGACGAAGTGCTCCACGACGATGCCGTCTTCGAGTACGGCGATCTGGGTGTAGCGGCTGCCCTGCTGCGGCGGTTCGGTGCGCATCTTGTCGCGGACCACCATCACCCGCTCGACCGCCTCGCGGCGGGCCAGGAATTCGGCTTCGGTCAGGACCGGCGGGCGCCGGCGGCCGGCGTCACGGCCGTCGCGGCGACGCTGTCGTTTGGCCTCGAGCCTTGTCGAGCCGTCGATGCCCTGGATCTCGTTGTTGCCGGAGTCGGGTTTGCTCTTGGCCCGGGGTGCGCGCTCGTGCACCACGGTGTTCGGCGGGTCGTCCGGCGACGAATTGTCGTCAGAGTCGTCACCGGAACCGGACTTGCGGCGACGGCGGCGACGGCGGCGCTTGGTGGCACCATCGCCGGAACCGTTGTCGTCGTCGGAGCCATCGGAGTCGTCCGTGTCGTCCGCGGAGTCGTCGTCCGAATCGTCATCGGAGTCTGGTTTGCTGCCGTCGCCGGAGCCGTTGTCGGAGCCGTTCTGCTCGCCGCGGCCGCGGCCCCGTCCGCGACGTCCGCGGCGGCGACGGCGATTGGCCGGCCGGTCGGACTGGTCGTCGTCCGCGTCTCCGTCGCCGTCGAAGTCGTCGTCATCGTCGTCGTCGGACTCGGCGACGTCGGGTTCGGCCTCGTCGGACTTGGCGGGTTTCTCCAGGACCTCGACCCGCTTGACGGGCTGGGGTGCCACGAACAGCGGCATGTATTCGGGACGGTCGGCCGGCGGGGTCTCCAGCATCAGCCGCGATTCGGGTTCCTCGGCGTCGCTGGTCGCACCCGCTTTGGCCGCGGTGGCCGACGCGGCGACGGCCGCCGGAGCGTTGGCGAGCAGGTCGCGAACCCGGACGGCGTCGACGCGTTCCACCGTCGAGTGGGCACTGCGGACCCGGCCGTCGAGCTCGGTCAGCGCGTCGAGCACCTGCCGGCTGGTCGTTCCCAGCGCCCGCGCCAGGGAATGGACCCTCAGGCGCTCTGGCAGGTCTTCTGGCTGCGACGACTCGTCCGGGACTTCTGAGAATGGGCCACCGTTTGTCACGTATTCTCCTCAAGCCCTCGGGCGCGTCCTTTCGACGCGGCCACGCGAGGGCTTCGCTATGTACCCGGGTCACTTCCTCCCGGGCTTGTGATGGTCTTGCCCCGAGCAGTTCGGGTCGAACACACTCGGTGCCGGTCTGAATGATGGCTGGACAGCCGCGCCGCGATTCGCGGTGGTCGCGCTTGTCGAAGTCTTCATTCGGGCGCCTGTCGACGTTCCTAAGCCGGTCCGGCAACGTTCACCCGACTATCAGTGTCCCATACCGGGCTACCGGGTCGGACCAGGTGCGGCCGACCCGTTATCCAGCGTGGGCGAACCAGAGCGCGATCTCGCGCTCCGCGGACTCCGACGAATCGGAGCCGTGCACCAGGTTGAACTGCGTTTCGAGGCCGAAATCGCCGCGGATGGTGCCTGGCAGCGCCTTCTCCACCGGGTCGGTTCCGCCCGCGAGTTGCCGGATGGCCGCGATCGCCCGCGGGCCCTCGATAATCGCCGCTACCAGCGGGGATGATGTGATGAACTCGACCAGGGAGCCGAAAAAGGGTTTGCCGTCGTGCTCGGCGTAGTGCTTGCGGGCCAGCTCCTCGCTGACGGTCCGCAACTCCAGCGCCGCAATGGTCAGGCCCTTGCGCTCGACGCGGCCGAGGATTTCGCCCAGCAGGCGCCGCTCGACCCCATCGGGCTTGATCAACAGCAGGGTCTGCTCATTACCGCTCGTCACGGCGCACAGCGTACTGGATTTCAGTCCGGCGGCCCGTCTTGACCGGGGAGCAACCCGAGCCGCTCCCGCCGCAGCACCTCCGCACGCACGTAGGCGATCAACGCCCACACTGCGGCGAAGATCAGGCCGATGATGCCGACACCCGGATAGAGCGCGAATCCGGCGATCGGTATCAGTTGCACGCCGAGGTCCGCCCAGATCGCCCACGGCCGGCCCTGCAGCCCCGCAAGGACGATCAGGATCGCCGTCAAACCGAGCAGATACGTCAGAGCAACCGCGTTCAGCCCGCCGCCGATCGCCCCGACCACCGGCAGTGCCAGCAGCACCACAATCGCCTCCAGGATCAGCGTGCCGGCCGTGACTCCGCGAAAGCTCTTCCACGGGTCCGGTTTTGGCGTCTCGGGCTGCGGGTCCAGCGCGCTCATGCGGGATCACGACCGAACAGCGAACGAGCGGCGCCGGCGGTCACAACCGAGCCGGTGACGACGATGCCCGTGCCGGCGAACGACTCGTCTTCGGCCCCGGCGTCATCGACCAGCGCGGTGGCGGTGTCGATCGCGTCGCGCAGGTTCTCGGCGGTGTCCACCCGGTCCGGCCCGAAGTACTGCTGCGCGGTGAGCGCCAACGATTCGACGTCCAGCGCCCGCCGTGATCCGTTGTGGGTCACCACGATTCGATCAAACGCCGGCTCGAGGGCGCTCAGGATGCCGCCGACATCCTTATCACCCATCACGCTGACCACACCGACCAGGAACCGGAAGTCGAACTCCTCGGCCAGGGTCTGGGCCAGCGCCGCCGCACCCGCCGGGTTGTGCGCTGCGTCGACGAAAACCGTCGGCGCACTGCGCATCCGCTCCAGCCGACCGGGACTGGTTGCCGCGGCGAATCCGGCTCGCACAGCGTCGATGTCGAGTTGACGCTGCGGACCGGCCCCGAAGAACGCCTCCACCGCCGCCAGTGCGAGCGCCGCGTTGTGAGCTTGGTGTTCGCCGTGCAGCGGGAGGAACACCTCGCTGTACACCCCGCCGAGGCCCTGCAGCTCCAGCAGCTGGCCACCGATCGCGATCTGGCGGCGGAGCACCGCGAACTCCGAATCCTCGCGCGCGACAGCGGCATCGGCGCGCACCGTCTGCGCCAGCACCACCTCCATGGCCTCCGGCACCTGACGACCGATGATCGCCACGGTGTCCGGGGCGCCGTCCTCGGCTCGGCGGATGATGCCGGCTTTCTCAGCGGCGATGCCGGCGATATCCTCGCCGAGGAACTCGACATGGTCGACGCTGATCGGGGTGATCACCGCGACCGGCGCGTCGATCACGTTGGTGGCGTCCCAGCGTCCGCCGAGACCGACCTCGACCACCCCCACGTCGATCGGGGCATCGGCGAACGCCGCGAACGCCATCGCGGTGAGCACCTCGAACTTGCTCAGTCGCGGGCCAGCCTTGCCGAAGACACCCGCTTGCGACTGTTCGTCGATCATCTGGATGAACGGCTCGAGCTCGGTGTAGGTCGCCACGTATGTCGCTGGGCTGATGGGTTTTCCGTCGATCGCGATCCGCTCGACCGCCGACTGCAGGTGCGGACTGGTGGTACGCCCGGTGCGCCGCTGCAGCGCGGTCAGCAGCGCGTCCACCATCCGCGCCACCGAGGTTTTGCCGTTGGTGCCGGCAATGTGGATCGACGGGTAACTGCGTTGCGGCGAGCCGAGCAGATCCATCAGCGCCGAGATTCGGTCCAGACTGGGCTCGATCTTCGTTTCCGGCCAGCGTTGGTCGAGCAAGTGCTCGACCTGCAGCAGTGCGGCGATCTCGTCCGGGGTGGGTGGAACCTCAGCGAGTACCTCGTCGTCGGGTTCGGGTTCCATCGTCACTTCAGCCCGGCCAACCTGGCGGTGATCCGGTCCGTTTCCTCACGCGCGATCCGTTGCCGCTCCCGTTGCTTGGCGACGACAGCCTCAGGCGCCTTGGCCATGAATTCCGGGTCTCCCAATTTCGCTGTGGTGAAGGCCAATTCTTTCTGGGCGGCGGCCAGATCCTTCTCCAGGCGGCGACGCTCGGCGGCTACATCGATGGTCCCCGAGGTGTCGAGTTCGACAAGGACGATGCCGCCCTTGAGCCCGACCTCCAGCGACGCCGAGGGCGTGAAGTCGGCGGCCGGCCCGGTCACCCACGCCAGCGAGGACACGGCACCGAGCTGCGTGCTCAGGTCGGCGGTGTCGATGCCGGACAAGCGCGCCGGCACTTTCTGTCGGTCGGCCAGCCCCTGATCGCTGCGGAACCGCCGGATCTCGGTGACCAGCTTCTGCATGTCGGTGATCCGTTGCGCGGCAGCGGTGTCCAGCGTGATACCGGACGGTGCCGGCCAGTCGGCGATGACGAGCGACTCCCCCGACGTCAGCGCCTGCCACAGCGCCTCGCTGACGAACGGGATCACCGGGTGCAGCAGCCGCAGCAGCGTGTCCAGCGCGGCAGCCAATACGGCGGTGGTGTGCGACAGGCCGTCGGCAACCTGCGTCTTGGCCAACTCCAGATACCAGTCGCAGAATTCGTCCCAGGTGAAGTGGTAGAGGCTTTCGCACGCGCGGCTGAACTCGTACGAGTCGAACGCCGAATCGATCTCGGCGCGAACTTCTTCCAACCGGCCGAGGATCCAGCGGTCGGCGTCAGTCAGCTCGTCGTCGGCCGGAAGCGGTTGCAACGCCGCACCGTTCATCAACGCGAACCGGGTCGCATTGAACAGCTTCGTGACGAAGTTGCGCGAAGCCCGGACGTGGTCTTCACCGACGCTGAGATCGCTGCCGGGGCTGGAGCCGCGGGCCAGGGTGAACCGCAGCGCGTCGGCGCCGTAGAGGTCCAGCCAATCCAGCGGGTCGACCACGTTGCCTTTGGACTTGCTCATCTTGCGGCCGGACTCATCGCGGATCAACCCGTGCAGGAAGACATCCTTGAACGGCACCTGCGGGCTGCGGCGGCCGTCCAGGGTGATCGCGTCATCGCCGCCGACGAAGGTGCCGAACATCATCATCCGAGCCACCCAGAAAAAGATGATGTCGTAGCCGGTCACCAGAACGCTTGTCGGATAGAACTTTTCCAGATCCGGCGTCTTCTCCGGCCAACCCAACGTGGAGAACGGCCACAGCGCCGACGAGAACCAGGTGTCGAGGACATCGGGATCCTGCTCCCAGCCCTCGGGCGGAGCGTCGTCGGGACCCACGCACGTCTGCTGGCCGTCCGGTCCGTACCAGATCGGAATCCGGTGACCCCACCACAGCTGCCGCGAGATGCACCAGTCGTGCATATCGTCGACCCAGGCGTACCAGCGCGGCTGCATGCTGGCGGGATGGATCACGGTGTCGCCGTGACGAACCGCATCACCAGCGGCTTTAGCCAGCGATTCCACCCGGACCCACCACTGCAGTGACAACCGCGGCTCGATCGGTTCGCCGCTGCGCTCGGAGTGTCCGACACTGTGCAGATACGGACGCTTCTCGGCCACGATCCGACCCTGCGCGGCCAGCGCCTCGCGGATGCTCACCCGCGCCTCGAAGCGGTCCTGGCCGTCGAACTGCGTTCCGGTGCCCGCGATCTGTCCCTTGGTGTCGAGCATGGTGGGCATCGGCAGGTTGTGCCGCAGCCCGATCTCGAAGTCGTTGGGATCGTGTGCGGGCGTCACCTTGACTGCGCCCGTGCCGAATTCGGGATCCACGTGCCCGTCGGCGACGATCACGATGTCGCGCTCGACGAAGGGATGCGGCAGCGTCTGGCCAACCAGATCCCGGTACCGGTCGTCGTCGGGATGCACGGCGATTGCGGTGTCACCCAGCATCGTTTCGAGCCGGGTGGTGGCGACCACGATGTGCGGCTCGTCGTCGTTCATCGAGCCGTACCGGAACGAGACCAGTTCGCCCTCGACATCTTCGTACTTGACCTCGAGGTCGGAGATCGCGGTCTCGAGCACCGGTGACCAGTTGACCAGCCGTTCGGCCCGATAGATCAAGCCCGCGTCATAAAGCCGCTTGAAGATGGTGCGCACCGCCCGCGACAGGCCCTCATCCAGGGTGAAGCGTTCGCGGCTCCAGTCCACACCGTCGCCGAGTCGGCGCATCTGACCGCCGATGGCACCGCCCGATTCGCGCTTCCAGTCCCACACCTTGTCGATGAACAGCGTGCGGCCGAAGTCCTCTTTGGTCTTGCCGTCCACGGCGAGTTGATTTTCGACGACGCTCTGGGTGGCGATGCCCGCGTGGTCCATCCCTGGTTGCCAGAGCACCTCGTAACCCTGCATGCGCTTGCGACGGGTCAGCGCGTCCATCATGGTGTGCTCGAGCGCGTGGCCCATGTGCAGGCTGCCGGTCACGTTCGGCGGCGGCAACACGATCGAATATCCGGGCTTGCCGCTCGTCGGGTCCGCTGCGAAATAGCCGGCCTCCACCCAGCGCTGATAGATCTCGCTCTCGACCGCGCCCGGGTCCCACGCCTTCGGCAGGTCGTCAGCCCGCGTGTCAGCGGCGCGTTCTGAGCTAGTGGTCACACGTCAAGTCTAGAAAGGACCGACGCGTGCAACGAACACCGCCCGTCGCGGGCGGCCGTGAGCGACCCAGGCCTACTTCTTGCCGAACAGTCCGCCGAGGATGTCGCCCGCCTTGGCGCCCAGCACGTTGCCCAACACCGTGCCAAGCGACTTGTTGCCACCGGCAACTCCGCCGAGGATGCTGCCCAGCACATCGTTGAGCGCACCGCCGGAGGAGGCCTCCTGCTTGGCGGGTTCGTTCTTTTGGCCGAGTTGCTTGCCGATGTAGGCGAGAACGATGGGCGCGAGGATCGGCAGCAACTGCTTGAGCAGATCGCTGTTGCCCCCGCCGCCGCCAGCCAGTGCACTGGCCACCTGCGCTGCGTCGTTGCCGCCGAAGATCTTCGCGATGGCTTGTTGACCGTCCGCCTCGTTGACGTGGTCGAGGCTCACGCCGCCGTCGAGCAGGCCGCTGGCGGCGTGGTTGTCGGCCGCCGACTCGATGTTGGTGGCGTGATCGGGGTCCTGTGCATTCTCTTGCAGTCCGCCGACCAGCACCGGTACCAGCAGATGCACCGCTTTGTTGACTTCGCCTTCGTCGACGCCGAGCTTGCTGGCGATGTCACCGGTAGGAATCTGAGACAGAAGATCTTCAAGGCCAGCCATGGACCCGTCCACCTAACGTTGCTGGGATGGTGTGATTCTGAGACGACACTAGCGCCAGCTGATCTTGCCCGACAGGGTTCTCTCTAGACCCGGTCGCCGGGTTCAGCGGTGCATCAGCCGCGCGGTCTCCAGCGAGACCTCGGCCGCCGAGAATCGCGCCAGCAGCGCGTCTCCCATCGCCGCCGCCGGTGTCAGCACTCCGCGCAGTTCGGAGAGGGCTGTGCGGTCCTGTGCCAGCGCCAGCCCGCTCTCGCCCAACAGCACCGCGGTCGCCTTGTAGCCGGGGTCGCCACGCTGGGCCATGGTGGCGATGTAGCGGGCGCCGGACGCAGTGGTGGTGTAGGTCTCGACCTTGTAATAGCCACGCTCGCGAGCGGTCTCGCTGGGGCCGGTGCCGGGTTTGGGTAACGCCCGTTCGACCAACCGGCGCGGCAACAGCCGGAAGTAGCGACTGCCCAGTGCGGTCATCGCGCTGCCGATCCCGCTGATCGCCGCAGACACCACCGGCGCCGCCGCCGACGAGCCCACGCTCATGTGCTCGCTGTATTTGAACCGCCGGCCATAGGCCCAATCCTGTAATGCGTTGCTGCGCCGGACAATTCGCGTGTTTGGCCCCGCCATCATGAATCCCGCGGTCCACAGCCCGGTCAGCTCCGGCGCGATCTGGCGGCCGCGACGCCATGGCAGGTCGGGTTGCGCACCGAGTTCGGGTTCGGCGCCACGATCCGGGCTCAGCGTGTAGGGATCGGCGAACTGTCGGCGCACGTCGGGATCCCTCGACACGGCGTCCAACATTTCCACGCCCGAGGCGATGGTCCCGCCGGACAGCCCCCCCGACATCGCGCGTACCACGAAGTCGGTGCCGAGGAGCTCGCCCGCGCCGTCTTCCAGCGCCCTGCGGTAGAGCGCGTAGACGGTGAGATCCGAAGGGATGGAATCGAATCCGCACGCGTGCACGATGCGCGCGCCGGTGTCCTGGGCCTGCTTGTGATACAGGTCGATGCTGTCGCGGATGAACGGGGGTTCTCCGGTCAGGTCCGCATAGTCGGTGCCTGCGGCCGCACACGCCGCGACCAGCGGCAGTCCGTATTTGCTGTAGGGACCGACCGTCGTGACGACGACCTGGGTCCGGGCGGCCATCGCATCCAGCGTCTTCGGTGACGACGCGTCGGCGGTCAGGACCTCCCAGGACTGCGCCGACTCCCCCAGCGTTTCCCGGATCGCCAGCAGACGGTCGGTCGAGCGGCCGGCCAGCGCGATCCGCGCCGTGCCGCCGGCCCGGGCCAGATACTCGGCCGTCAACTTGCCGACGAAGCCGGTCGCGCCGTACACGACGATGTCGAATTCCCGCGTTGCAGTCACGGGCGCGACGGTACTCCGAGCGCCTCCGGCCATTCGGCGCTTTCCCCCAGCACGTGCTCAGCCAGGAAGGCGATCACCACCTCGTACCAGATCTTGGCGTGCTGCGGCGCGAGCACCCAGTGGTCCTCAAAGGGGAAATACAAAAACCTGTGCGGACTGCTGCCGTCGTCGCCGGCGGGCAGCGCCGAGCTGGCCAACAGCTCGTACCAGAGCCGCAGACCTTCACCGATCGGCACCCGATAGTCCTTATCGCCGTGGATCACCAGCATCGGCGTGCTGATGTTGCCGACGAAGCGGTGCGGCGAGTTGGCCGCCGTCATCTCCGGTGTCATTTCCCGGCGCCAGTAATAGGCCGTGTCGGTGGTCGGCCCGAACTGGTCGAGTGCCCACAAACTGGCGTGGGTGACAATCGCGGCGAACCGGTCGGTGTGGCCCGCGATCCAGTTGGCCATGTATCCGCCGAACGACCCGCCCATCGCGGCGATCCGGGTCGCGTCGACGCGGGGGTGCTCACACGCCGCGTCGGTCGCCGCCATCAGATCGTCGAACGGTGGTCCACCCCAGGCGCCCCAACCCCGCTGGATGAAATCCTGTCCGTATCCGGTCGACAGCGCCGGATCGGGCAGCAGCACCGCGTAGCCATGGGATGCCATCAGCCACGGATTCCATCGCCACGCCCAGCTGTTCCAGCTGCCCAACGGACCGCCGTGGACCCAGAGCAGCAACGGGGCCGGTGCTGAACCGGCTGGCAGCACCAACCACGATCGCACCCTCGACCCGTCGGCGGCCGTCGTTGCCACTTCAGTCAATGTGCCTGCAAGAGTGGGTAACTCGATGCACGGCAGCGTCGTGACTGTGCCGTCGGGGTCGATGCGAACCGGATGAGGCGGTGCCGCATACGAACTCCGCAACGCGTACAGCACGCCGGCCGGTGCAGCAACCACATCGGTGTAGCCGAAATCGTCATGGGTGAGCTGGGTGACCGCCGAGGTCCGCACGTCGACGCTGAACACCGGTGCGCGCCCGTCCTGGTCGGCGGTGACGACCAGCGCGGTGCCATCGCTGGACCAGGCGATCGAACTCGGCCAGCGATCCCAACCGTCGGCGACCGGTCGGGGCTGATCGCCGAATCGCAAATACTGCAACGTCGTTCGCGGAGCCCGGTCGGGGGTCGAGATGGTTTGGCGGGCGTAGGCGACGCCCGAGCCGTCCGGTGCGATCGCGGGGTGCTCGAGATTGGCATCGGCATCGTCGGCGATGACCCGTCGCTCTCCGGACGCCAGGTCGATCTGCATCAGCACCGACCGTTGGGTGGGTCCGGGCCCGGTGAGCTGCCAGGTCGTCACAAGGAAGCGGCCGTCTGCGCTGATGTCGAAGTCGACGTCGTCAAAGCCGGCGGCGCGCAGGGCGTTACCGGGTCGCGGAGTCAGGTCACGCCGTGCGTCGGCGTCGAGCAGGTGCGGTTCGTCGGGGCCGATGTCGGTGTTCCAGAAGCGAACTGGATAGCCGGAGTGCAGGATCGCGGTCACCGATGAGTCGTTACGGAGATCACGCAGCCGACGATCATCGTCGACGTCGCGGGCCGCCGACAGCATGGCCGCCCCAACGACGACGGCCTCGGCGCCGCGTGCGGTTTGTACGGCGCTGATTCCGCCCGGCATCCGCGAAACCTCGACCGCCTCGCCGCCGCCGGCGGGCAGTCGCCACAGCGAGGCGGGCGACTTTGTACCCTCGTCGGAGTTCTCCGCGGTCGGCCGCGACGAGAGGAACAACAGATCGCCGTCAGCCGTGAATGTCGGTGACGACTCTCCGTGGGCGCTGCGGGTGAGACGGCACGCGGGGCGTTGGCCGGCCGGATCGAGTTCCCAGACGGCACTGATGTGCTCGGACCGCTTGTCGTTGAGTACGGCAACCGTGGTCACCACCCGCGACCCATCGGCTGAGACCGCAAGACCGGAAACCCGCGGCAGCGCCAGATAGTCGTCAAGGCTGTCGAATGCCGTTGCCGTCATGAATCGTTCGTAACACAGGGCAACCGGTGTATGCCCGGCACCCTGATCCCCGACCTGCAGAGAACGCCAAACGGCGGTGGCGGGCCGGAGCCCGACCACCGCCGTTTGTCAGTGATGAGTTGGTTCAGCCGCGACGGCCGCAGACCGGCCACGCGCCGATGCCCTGCGTGTGCAGCACGTTCTCGGCCACCCGGATCTGCTCCTCACGGCTCGCGCCGTTCGGGGAACCCGAGCCACCGTTGGAACGCCACGTGCTCGACGTGAACTGCAGACCACCGGAGTAGCCGTTGCCAGTGCTGATCGCCCAGTTGCCACCCGACTCGCAGCCGGCAATGGCGTCCCAGTTGACGCTGTAGGCCCTCTTCGGCGCCGGCGCTTCCTCCGGCGCAGGGGCGGGGTCAGCAGGCGCCTCCGGGGCGGGTGCAGGTGCCTCCGGCGCCGGCGCGGGCGCCTCCGGTGCAGCCGCGGGCGCCTCCGGGGCAGGAGCGGGCGCTTCCGGGGCCGGTGGCAGGTCGGCCGGGGCCACATCGGCCGCTGGCGCGGCGTCCGGCGCCGGCGCCGCGTCCGGAGCGTTGTCGGCCGGCGGCGGGACTGGAGCAGGCACGAAGGCGGCCGTCTCGAACGGCGCCGACGGCGCGGTCAGGCTCACCCGCTCGAAATCGGCGGAGGCAATCGCGGTGGACAGACTCAGCGGGGCCGAAGTGATCACCGCAGTGAGCGCAGCCATGCGAAGTGTCTGGCGGACGTTGTTCAACATCGTTCCTTTCGCGGGTGCGCACGCCGAAGCAAGCCCGTTGATAGGGCTGAGTGCCAGTTCTTGGCAGGTTGGATACTTCGAATCGCGCCGTCTCGATCAGGCACGACAGCAGGGGCATCTGCAGCCGGTCCGGGCCAGTGCCCGGCGGCCGCACGGGGGCATCGTCGCCGTCCGTAGCCCCCGCTCACACGCGGGTCCGTGGATTCGATTTTTCTTTGGCCTTTTCAGGTCGCCACGGACCGTACGAGAAATGCGCGGCACTCGTCATCTCGAGACACGCCGGTGTGCGGCGTCGATTACCGCCCGGTTGCGTCTGCGCAGACGATGGACCCCGCAGGTCAACCGCATGTTTGTCGACGGTGTCAGTTTCCGCGAATTCGCACCCGATGGTGAGTCATATCACCCACTTTTTGTGAGCTGCACCACCGGTTTTCGGTATGAAAACGGCACCAGAAGAGACCGTTTGATGCGCGAACCGCTCGCGTGAGAAGTAGTCAAGATCACACGCTAATTTCGGCGCGCCGCAAGAAATTTCGCCGCGACGAGCTATCCAGCTGTCCGGAACTGATGATCCAAAGGCGTTAAGTGACTGTGCGCCAACAGCATTCGATTCCAACGGCACGCACGAATGTCAAACTCACCGGCGGTGCGGTGAATCGTGTTGAGGAAAATGCGAATTCGCGGTCAGCGTGCAGTGTTGAGCAGGCTGCGCCGAGCCGAGGCCGACGTGGCCTCGACCGGCGCTCCCGAATCGCCGATCAGAACCCGCTGCGAGTCGACCCGAGCGACCAAAGCGGGAATGCCGCGCGCGCCCTCAGCAACGAGATCGTCTACGACAGCAGCTAATTCGGTCCGATATACCGCGGCCAGATAATGGTTGCTGCCGTCCCACGGCAACACGATGTCGGCGTCGCCCTGGGCCGCGCGGGCCGCAAGCAGGTCGATCACGTCCGCGCTCAGGACCGTTGAGTCAACGGAAGCCAAAAAGGCGTACTCGGCACCGGAATCGGCGGCGGCACGCAACCCACGACCGATCGCGGACAGCTGGCCACCCCCGCGCAGATCATCACGCACCACCTGTGCCGACAGTTCCGGCAGCGACTGACCCGGCGAGGTCACCACGAAGATCGGCTGGCACCGCTGCCCGAGAACGCTCACGACGTGTTCGACCGCCGTGGTGTGCCCATCGGGAGCCTGCTTGAGCGCTTTGACGCGGCCCTCCCAGGGCGATGCGCCCGCGGCCACCACTACGCCGGCAAGTGAAGCCGGCTTACCCACTGCAGTCATGTCAGTTCACGGTCCAAGTGTCACGGCCGTGCAGCAGCGACTGCAGGGCGGCGCGGTCGGAGGGCTTCGATTCTTGCGCGGCCTGGATCTGCGACCGCGCAGCATCATCATAGGTGGGCCGGCTGACCTGACGGAAGATACCCATCACCGTGTGCTCGAGGTTCTGCTGCGACAGCCGGGACAAGGCGTAGGCGTACGCGGAGTCGTCGGCGTGCGCGTCGTGCACCACGATCTCGCTGACATCGACGTCCGCGGTCTTGGCCACGTCGAGGCCGAATCCGGAGCGCACGACGCAGTATTCGTCGCCTGAGCCGAACACGATCGGCTCGCCGTGGTGGACGTTGATCACCCGCTCCTCAGCGCCCTCTTTGCGCAGCGCGTCGAACGAGCCGTCGTTGAAGATGGGGCAGTCCTGCAGGATTTCGACGAGCGCGGAGCCCCGGTGCTGGGCGGCGGCGCGCAGCACCTCCGAGAGACCCTTGCGGTCCGAATCCAGGGCGCGCCCAACGAAACTCGCCTCGGCGCCCAGTGCCAGCGATACCGGGTTGAACGGCTGGTCCAGCGAGCCCATCGGCGTCGACTTGGTGACCTTTCCGACCTCGGAGGTCGGCGAGTACTGGCCCTTGGTCAGGCCGTAGATCCGGTTGTTGAACAGCAGGATGGTTAGGTTGATGTTGCGCCGCAAGGCGTGGATCAAGTGATTACCACCGATCGACAACGCGTCGCCGTCGCCGGTGACGACCCAGACCGAGAGATCCTCACGTGACAGCGCCAGGCCGGTCGCGATCGCCGGCGCCCGGCCGTGGATCGAGTGCAGACCGTAGGTCTCCAGATAGTACGGGAACCGGCTCGAGCACCCGATGCCGCTGACGAAGACGATATTCTCGCGCCGCAATCCCAACTCGGGCAAGAAGTTTCGCATCGTGTTGAGGATGACGTAGTCGCCGCATCCCGGGCACCAGCGGACCTCTTGGTCGCTGGTGAAGTCCTTGGCCTTCTGCGGTTGGTCCGTCGTGGGCACGCGGCCGTGCCCGGACAGCAAGTCCGTGAGGCCCAGGTCTGCGCCGATCAGGTCAGTCATCCAACTAGCTCCCTGCTCCAACCGTGGCCGCCGCCAGTCGCGCGACCATTCTCTTGTCTTGCTCGATTTCGGCCAGCCTGCCGCCCAGCGCCGCGCGGATGACGCGTCCCACCTCGTCGGCCAGGAACGCGACGCCCTGAACCTTGGTGACCGATTGCACGTCGACGAGATACTTTCCGCGAAGCAGCAGCGCGAGTTGGCCCAGGTTCATCTCCGGGCACACCACCTGCGGGTAGCGGCGCAGCACCTCACCCAGGTTGGCCGGGAACGGGCGCAGATGGCGTAGATGAGCGTGCGCGACCTTGATGTCGTTGCGCCGCGCACGCCGGCAGGCCTCGCCGATCGGGCCGTAAGAGCTGCCCCAGCCGATCAGCAGCAGTTCAGCGTCACCGGTCGGATCGTCGACTTCCAAATCCGGGACGGAGATTCCCTCGATCTTGGCTTCCCGCAACCGGACCATCAGGTCATGGTTGGCCGGGTCGTAGGAAATAGCGCCGGTTCCGTTCGCGGATTCCAGCCCGCCGATGCGGTGCTCGAGCCCGGGCGTGCCGGGGATGGCGAACAGGCGGGCCAGGGTCTCCGGGTCGCGGGCGTACGGCATGAACGGCTCGTCGGGGTTGGCGAAGGTGTGCTGAATGGGTTGCAGATCATCAACATTCGGGATTCGCCAGGGCTCGGAGCCGTTCGCGATCGCGCCGTCGGACAAGATCAGCACCGGGGTGTGATACGACACCGCGATGCGCACCGCCTCCAGCGCCACGTCGAAGCAGTCCGACGGCGACCGCGGCGCCAGCACGGCCACCGGCGACTCGCCGTTGCGCCCGTAGAGCGCCTGTAGCAGGTCGGCCTGCTCGGTCTTGGTCGGCAGACCGGTCGACGGCCCGCCGCGCTGCACATCGATGACGATCAGTGGCAACTCGGTCATCACTGCGAGACCCAGCGCTTCGGATTTCAGCGACAGGCCGGGACCCGACGTGCTGGTGACGCCGAGCGCACCCCCGTACGAGGCGCCCAGCGCGGCGCAGATACCGCTGATCTCGTCCTCCGCCTGGAAGGTCAGGACGTTGAAGTTCTTGTGCTTGGACAGCTCGTGCAGGATGTCCGACGCCGGCGTGATCGGGTAGCTACCCAGCATGACCTGGAGGTCGGCGAGCTGACCGGCGGTGACGATGCCGTACGACAGCGCCGTATTGCCGGAGATCTGGCGGTATTCACCGGCCGGCAGCTTGGCCGGCGACACCTCATAGGTGACGGCGAAAGCTTCGGTTGTCTCGCCGTAGTTCCAGCCGGCCTTGAGGGCCAGCACGTTCGCCTCGGCGATGTCGGGCTTGCGGCCGAACTTCTCGCGGATGAACTGCTCGCTGGTCTCGATCGGTCGCCCGTACATCCAGGACAGCAGGCCGAGCGCGAACATGTTCTTGGCGCGCTGGCCGTCCTTCTTGGTGGCACCGATGGCCTCGACGGCACCGAGGGTCAGGGTGGTCATCGCGACGGCTTCGACCTTGTAGTCGGTCAGCTCGCCGGATTCCAGCGGGTTGTTGTCGTAGCCGACTTTGGCGAGGTTGCGCTTGGTGAACTCGTCGGAGTTGGCGATCACCAGTCCGCCGATCGGCAGGTCGCTGATGTTGGCCTTCAGCGCCGCCGGGTTCATCGCGACGAGCACGTCGGGCCGGTCACCGGCGGTCAGGATGTCGTAGTCGGCGATTTGGATCTGGAATGACGACACGCCGGGCAACGTGCCCTGCGGCGCACGGATCTCGGCGGGGTAGCTCGGTTGGGTGGCCAGGTCGTTGCCGAAAAGCGCTGCCTCGGAAGTGAATCGGTCGCCGGTGAGCTGCATACCGTCGCCGGAGTCCCCAGCGAAACGGATGACGATCTTTTCCAGTTTTTCTGGTTTTCTCCGTTCGGGGCGCGCCGCGTCGGCTCCGTTTCCGTTCGGACCCACGTCGCCGCCTTCCGTAGCTGTTCACCGCCCCGGCATGTCGCCGAAATCGGGGCGAATCGTCCGAGCGCTGCCCTGACCGATCTTTATGTCACTGGCGGTACCGATTATTGCACTTCTCTTAGGGATTCAGGGACGCCCGTCCTTACCGCCACGCTACGCCCTCGTCATCAAAGTACGAGGTCAGACACACGCGGGCGATCCAAGCTAGGACAAAGTGTGGCGTTGGTCACTTTTGCCGGCCGAAAAAGTCTAAGAATCGAAGTTACGCGCCAGTAACATTGCCTCCCCCATTTGGGGGAGGCCCGCCAGCCTGGGCTAACCCGGTTTTCGGGCCGCGCTGGGCCCGGTCTCCGGCATGGCCGCCGCGTAGAGCACGAGGCCCGAAGCGGCGATGATTCCCAGCGAAAGAAAGGCCGCGCGGTAGCCCGCGACGACAACGATCCAGCCGGCGACGACGTTCGAGACGGCGGCGCCGACACCCCATACCGTCGTCAACGCGCCCAAGCTGAGATTGAATCGTCCGGTGCCGTGGGTGAGGTCCTGCACGACAAGCGGGAACAGTGCCCCGAAGATCCCGGCTCCGACGCCGTCGAGAACCTGGACACCGACCAGCCAGTAGGGATTATCGGACAGCGTGTAGAGGAAGCCCCGCGCGGTCAGGAACGCGAAGCCGATCAGAAAGATCCGCTTGCGACCCCAACTGTCGGCCTTGACGCCGGCCAGGTAGGCCATCGGCACCATCACGACCTGCGCGGCCACCACGCACGCCGCCATCAACGCGGTGCCGACGTCTTTGTTCTGCAGGGCAAGGACTTGCCCGACCAACGGCAGCATCGCAGCGTTGGCGAGATGAAATGCAGCCATGGCCGCGGCGAAAATCAGCAGTCTGCGGTCGCGGAGCAGCGCCGCGAACCCGGACGCTGGCAGGTGGGCGTCGCCCGCCGCGTGGTCCATGCCGCGGGCCCGGTCATGGTCGATCGCCTCGCCAGGGATCCACAGGGTGGCCGCAACGCTCAGCGCAGCCATCGCCGCCAGCACCCAGAACACGACCACCGGGCCGAAGGCGTAGGCCAGTCCCCCGGTGATGGCGCCGGCGGTCGCATTGCCGGCGTGGTTGAACGACTCGTTACGCCCGATCCGCCGGGAGAAGCGCCGGGCCCCGACAACACCCAGGGTGATCGCGGCCAGCGCCGGCGCGAAGACCGAACCGGCGATTCCGGTCAGCGCCTGCAGCACCGAGATCGCGGCGAATTGCGGTAACAGCGGCAGCGCCAACGTCCCGACGGTGACGGTCAACGCGCCAGCGACGATCAGCGCGCGCTTGGCGGAGGTTCGGTCCACGAGCGCACCGACTGGCGTCTGTGCGGCGATCGCAGCGATGCCGCCGATCCCCATCACGAACCCGATCGAGGCCTGATCCCAGTGATGGGTCAGCAGCAGGTAGATCGACAGGTAGGGGCCGAGGCCGTCGCGCACATCGGCGAGAAAGAAATTCGACAGATCCAGCGCACGAGCAATGCGACCCGGCACCGCCTCCGCGGCGTCGGCGCTCAATGTCTAACGGGCACGCAGCAGAGTCAGGCGCTCTTGTCGCGACGCTCGGCACGCGAAGGCTTGCGCGGCACGATCGTCGGCAGCACGTTGTCCTGCACGGTCTCCTTGGTCACCACGACCTTGGCGACGTCGTCGCGGCTCGGGATGTCGTACATCACCGGCAGCAGGACCTCTTCCATGATCGCGCGCAGCCCACGAGCACCGGTGCCGCGGTGAATGGCCTGTTCGGCGATCGCCTCCAGCGCGTCCTGGCTGAACTCGAGTTCGACGTTGTCCATCTCGAACAGCCGGGTGTACTGCTTGACAAGGGCGTTCTTGGGCTCCGACAGGATCGTGACCAGCGACTCCTTGTCCAGGTTCGTCACCGAGGCGACCACCGGCAGACGCCCGATGAACTCGGGAATCAGGCCGTACTTAATCAGGTCCTCGGGCATGACCTCGGCGAAGTGGTCGGTGGTGTCGATCTCGGCCTTGGAACGCACCTCGGCTCCGAAGCCCAGGCCACGCTTGCCGACGCGATCGGAGACGATCTTCTCCAGACCGGCGAACGCGCCCGCCACGATGAACAGGACATTGGTCGTGTCGATCTGGATGAACTCCTGGTGCGGGTGCTTGCGGCCGCCCTGCGGGGGCACCGAAGCCTGCGTGCCTTCCAGGATCTTCAGCAACGCCTGCTGCACGCCTTCGCCGGAGACATCGCGGGTGATCGACGGGTTCTCGCTCTTTCGGGCGATCTTGTCGACCTCGTCGATGTAGATGATGCCGGTCTCGGCCCGCTTGACGTCATAGTCGGCGGCCTGGATCAGCTTGAGCAGAATGTTCTCGACGTCTTCACCGACGTAGCCGGCCTCGGTCAGCGCGGTCGCATCGGCGATCGCAAACGGGACGTTGAGCATCTTGGCCAGGGTCTGGGCCAGATAGGTCTTTCCGCAGCCAGTCGGCCCAAGCATCAGGATGTTGGACTTGGTCAGCTCGACGGACTCGCTGGAGCGGGATTCACGGCCTTTCTCACCGGCCTGAATGCGCTTGTAGTGGTTGTAGACCGCGACGGCCAACGTCCGCTTGGCGGTGTCCTGCCCGATGACGTAGCCCTCCAGGAACTCCCGGATCTCGGCGGGCTTGGGTAATTCGTCGAGTTTTACGTCGTCGGCGTCGGCCAGTTCCTCTTCAATGATTTCGTTGCAGAGATCTATGCATTCATCGCAGATGTACACGCCAGGCCCCGCGATGAGCTTCTTGACCTGCTTCTGGCTCTTGCCGCAGAACGAGCACTTCAGCAAGTCGCCGCCGTCTCCGATGCGCGCCATGGTGCTGGGGGCCTACTTCCTGTTCACCGTGTTGGTCGTGCTATGTCGCGTGTATTTCCCGACGCTACCCGCTTGCTCCACGGCGATGCGACC
Organism: Mycobacterium sp.; assembly: GCF_965277065.1. Lineage (GTDB taxonomy): Bacteria > Actinomycetota > Actinomycetes > Mycobacteriales > Mycobacteriaceae > Mycobacterium. The sequence continues at coordinate 1,134,188 of NZ_CBDIBT010000018.1, read as the reverse complement.
GATAGAGGTGAATCGCGTCGGTGATATTCGTGTTGTGCGCAAGAACATATCGCTTGGTGCGCCCCTACGCTTGGCGGGCGCGCCGCCGTGTCGCGGACGTTATACGGCTGAGACTAGCGGGTTGATCGCCGACGGGGGTTGGACGACTGACGTTGACGCGCACGGGGACGAGCTATCCGGCCGCCATTGCGGCAGTCTCTGAACTGGCCTGCGCGACAGCCGGTTAGGCCGTCGACGCCGAAAGCTTGCGGTACTCCAGGACGGTGTCGATGATCCCGTAGTCCTTCGCCTCCGCCGCGGTCAGGATCTTGTCGCGGTCGGTGTCCTTGCGGACCACCGCGGCGTCCTTGTTGGTGTGGTGCGCCAGCGTCGTCTCCATCAGCGTGCGCATCCGCTCGATCTCGGCGGCCTGAATCTCCAGGTCGGAGAACTGGCCCTGGATCACGCCGGACAGCGACGGCTGGTGGATCAAGATCCGGGCATTGGGCAGCGCCATCCGCTTACCCGGGGTGCCAGCGGCCAGCAGCACCGCCGCGGCCGAGGCGGCCTGACCCAGGCACACCGTCTGGATGTCGGCCCGCACGTATTGCATGGTGTCGTAGATCGCCATCAACGAGGTGAAACTGCCGCCGGGCGAGTTGATGTACATCGTGATGTCACGGTCGGGGTCCAGCGACTCCAGCACCAGCAACTGGGCCATGACGTCGTTGGCCGACGCGTCGTCGACTTGGACGCCCAGGAAGATGATGCGTTCCTCGAACAGCTTGTTGTACGGGTTCGACTCTTTGACACCCCAGCTGGAGTGCTCGACAAAAGACGGCAGGATATAGCGCGCCTGCGGCTGGGTCTCGGGGTTCATTCGGCTTCTCCGGTGATGTGCTCGGCGCGGGTGATGATGTGATCGACAAATCCGTATTCCAGCGCTTCGGGTGCGGTGAACCAGCGGTCGCGATCGGAATCGGCCTCGATGCGTTCGATGGACTGCCCGGTGAACTCGGCGTTGAGCCGGAACATCTCTTTCTTGATGACGTGGAACTGCTCGGCCTGGATCGCGATGTCGGCCGCACTACCGGTCACCCCGCCCAATGGCTGGTGCATCAGGATGCGCGCGTGCGGCAGCGCGTAGCGCTTGCCCTTGGTGCCGGCGGCCAACAGGAACTCGCCCATCGACGCCGCCATGCCCATGGCATAGGTGGCGATGTCGCACGGCGCCAGCACCATCGTGTCGTAGACCGCCATCCCGGCGCTGATCGATCCGCCGGGCGAGTTGATGTAGAGGTGGATGTCTTTGTCGGCGTCCTCGGCGGCGAGCAGCAGGATCTGTGCGCACAGCCGGTTGGCGATGTCGTCGTCGACCTGCGACCCCAGGAAGATGATCCGCTCGGAGAGCAAGCGCTCATAGACCGAGTCGGTGAGGTTCAGACCAAGCGCGCTGCCGCGCATTTCAGTCCCACGGCTCACAGTGGGTTACCTGCTTTCTTTCAGTTCCGTCTCCACCGACACTAACCAACCGGGACCACCGAAGACTCCCCGAAGTCCCTGCTGTTCGCTCACAGCGTCACTTCGTGTCGCCCGATGGCTCGTCGGAGGACGCGCCGGCCTCGTCAATCACTTCATCTTCTGCGTCCTCGGCGTCCTCGGCGTCCTTGGCGTCCTGTCCTGTGCCTTCTACGTCCTCCGGACGTTGGCCGCCGAAGAACTCAGAGGTGTCGATCACGTTGCCGTCGGAGTCGCTGACCGTGGCCGCTTCGACCGCCGCGGCGATGGTCTTGCCCCGGCGCACATCGGCGAACATCGCCGGCAGCTGGTTCTGCTGCTGAAGGTAGCCGAGCAGTTCCTGGGGCTGGATGCCGTACTGCCGCGAGGTCGTCACCAACCGCTCGGTCAGATCTTCCTGGCCGACCTGGATGTCGAGGTCGTCGCCCAGCGCGTCGAGCAGCAGCTGGGTCTTGATCGTCTTCTCCGCCTCGGCGCGGGCGTCGGCGTCGAACTTCTCCCGCGAGGTGCCCTGCTTCTCGAGTGCCTCGGCCAGCTTGGCGTCGTCGTGGTCGAGGCCGTGCAGCGCGTTGTGAATGGTGTTGTCCACCTGGGCCTGCACGATCGCTTCCGGCAGCGGCATGTCGACACCCTCCAGCAAGGCGTCCAGCGCGGCGGTGCGGATTTCTTCGGCCTGCTGCACGCGCTTGACCCGGCTGACCTGTTCGGACAGGCTGGCCTTCAGCTCGTCGATGGTGTCGAATTCGCTTGCCAGTTGCGCGAATTCGTCATCGGGCTCGGGCAGCTCACGTTCTTTGACCGAGCCGACAGTGACGGTGACCTCGGCCTGCTTGCCGGCATGCGCTCCGGCGGCCAAGTCCGTGGTGAAGACCTTGGACTCGCCGGCCGACAAACCGATGAGCGCGTCGTCGAGGCCGTCGATGAGCCGCCCGGAGCCAACCTCATGCGACAGGCCCTGCGTCGCTGCCTCGGGTACGTCCTCGTCGTCGATGGTGGCCGACAGGTCGATCGAGACGAAGTCGCCGGTCGCGACGGGCCGTTCGACCCCGGACAGGGTGCCGAACCGGGCCCGCAGATTCTGCAACTCGGTGTCGACGTCGTCGTCGCTGACCTTGATCGGCTCGACGGTGATCTTCAGCGCGCTGAGGTCCGGCAGGGTGAAGTCGGGTCGCACGTCGACCTCGGCGGTGAAGACCAGCTCCTCGCCGTACTCCTTCTTGGTGACCGCGATCTCGGGCTGACCGAGCGGGCGCACGTCGGACTCGGTGACGGCCTGGCCGTAGCGGCTGGGCAGGGCCTCGTTGACGACCTGGTCGAGGATTGCTTCCTTGCCGACCCGCGCCTCCAGCAGCTTCGCGGGGGCCTTGCCCGGACGGAATCCCGGCAACCGCACCTGCTTGGCGAGCTCCTTGTAAGCCCGCTCGAAGTCTGGCTGCAGTTCCTTGAATGGCACCTCTACGTTGATGCGAACCCGGGTTAAGCTCAGCTGCTCGACGGTGCTCTTCACGCGTGTGCTCCTTGATTGTGCTGACGGTCGTGTACTGCCGAGCCGGTTGGGGGGTGGCAGGCCAGTCGGGGTGACAGGATTTGAACCTGCGGCCTTCCGCTCCCAAAGCGGATGCGCTACCAAGCTGCGCTACACCCCGCGGTGACCTCGAAATCCTACGGCCAAGGCTCGTCAGTCCCCGTAGCGGCCTCACGACCGGGTCACGGGACGGCATCATTTGGATAGGATGTCAGCCGCGACGTACAGTCGCGCTCGACTAAAACACGCGGGCGTAGCTCAATGGTAGAGCCCTAGTCTTCCAAACTAGCTACGCGGGTTCGATTCCCGTCGCCCGCTCCATACCGGCGCCGGAAACCGAGGCGGACTAGGCTGAGGACGCTCAATGCGCCTGCGTCGGCCCAGCGGCCGGCCAGGCCGACCCGGCAAGCTGAGGAGGCTGACCGATTCAGCATCCAGGTGCCACCGCCGATGTCGACATCCGCGGCTCATGCGCGAGTCGCTTCGACGGAGTGCGCGAGGCGTTCGCCGAGAACTTCGTGCAGGGCAAAGAAATTGGCGCAGCGGTCGCCGCATGGGTCGACGGCGAACTGGTCGTGCAACCTGTGGGCCGGGACGGCCGACGCCGAAGGCTGCGCGGCCATGGCAAGCGGAAACACGCTGTCCACCGTGCTGTCCGGCTACGAAGGGGCTTGACCAGCACATGCGTTCATCAACTCGTCGAACGTGGCGAGATCTTGACCTCGAACGCGCCGGTGGCCCGCTACTGGCCGGCAAGTTCGCGCAAGCGGGCAAGCAGGACATCACCATCGCCATGGTGATGAGCCACCGATCGGGGGTCATCGGGCCGCGCACGCCGCCTGCGACTGGACCCAGACGTCACCGACTGGGATCTGGTGTGTGACCGACTGGCCGCCGCCGAACCGTGGTGGGAGCCGGGCACCGCGCAGGGCTATCACGCTGACGACATTCGGATTCATCCTCGGCGAGGTGTTCCGCCGGGTCACCGGCGGCACCGTCGGCCAGTACCTGCGCACTGAGATCGCCGAACCGCTCGGCATCGATGTACACATCGGCTTGCCTGTTCAAGAACACCACCGCTGCGCCGACGTGGTCAACCATCCGCAGTTTCACCAACCACTACTCGATGCTCAGGCCCCTGCCGGTTGCCCCGTCTCGCTGGCCGACCACAAGAAGGCCGGGGTGGCCGTGTCGCTGGGGTTGGGTTTCATACCCGATGAAAAGCTCCACATCAACGATCCCGAGTTATGGCGAAAGATCGAACTGCCCTCAACCAACGCGCTCGTCTCGGCAGTGGGGCTGGCCGGCTTCTACAACGCGCTTGCCCAGGAACAGCTGTTGAGTCGCAGCCATATGGATCTGGTCCGGACATCGCAGGGCGGCTTCGACACCGACCTGGTCCTGGGTCCACGAGTCGCCAACCACGGCTGGGGTTTGGGATACATGCTCAATCAGCGCTGCCTCGTCGGACCAAATCCCCGCACATTCGGCCACGGCGGCTCAGGCGGCTCGTTCGGCTTCGTCGACCTCGAAAACCGGATCGGCTACGCCTACGTAATGAACTACTACGACACCACCGAGGCCAACGCCGATCCACGCAGTGTCGGGCTGGTCGACGAAATATACGCTGCCGTCGGAGTCAAGGTCTGAACCCGCGGAACCGAAGAACAACGGGACCGACATATCCCCGAATGCGACCGAACCGCAGCCCTTTTGCAATGAGAGGGAAGCGTCGGACCCTCGCTTGGACCGGTAAAGTCAGCCGAGCATCTACTGCGGGTCTGATTCCCCGCCATAGGCGGCGAGGCTGAGGGGGGCCGGCACATTCCGCAGGCAAGTACCCTAACCGAGATCGACATCCACGGCTCATGCGAGCCGCGGTTCGACCGAGTGCGCGCCGCGTTCGAGCGAAACTTTCTGCTGCGCAAAGAGGTCGGTGCGGCTGTCGCCGCCTGGGTCGACGGTGAGCTTGTTGTGAACCTTTGGGGCGGGACAGCCGACGCGGCAGGCTGCCGCCCATGGCGCGAAAACACGCTGGCCGCCGTGATCTCCGCTACCAAGGGGCTCACCAGCACGTGCGTGCACCAGCTGGTCGAGCGCGGAGACCTTGATCTCGATGCACCCGTGGCCCGCTACTGGCCGGCGTTCGGGCAAGCCGGCAAGAAGGACATCACCCTGGCGATGGTGATGAGCCATCGGGCGGGAGTGATCGGGCCGCGCACCCCGCTGCGCTGGCAAGACGTCGCCGACTGGAATCTGGTGTGCGACCGGCTGGCCGCCGCCGAACCCTGGTGGCAGCCAGGCACCGCCCAGGGCTACCACGGCGTCAGCTTTGGTTTCATCTTGGGCGAAGTGTTTCGCCGCGTGGTCGGCCGCACCATTGGTGAGTACCTACGGGCAGAAATCGCCGAACCGCTTGGCATCGATGTACACATCGGCCTACCCGCCAGCGCGCACCACCGCTGCGCCGAGTTGGCGAATCATTCGGAGGCGCATCAGCTCCTGCTCAACGCCCAATCCCCCGCCGGTAGCCCCGTCTCGCTGACCGACCACAGCAAAGCCGGAGTAGCCGTGTCGCTGGGTCTGGGCTTCATCCCGGACGAAATACTTCACATCAACAATCCCGAGCTATGGCGCGAGATCGAATTGGCCGGCAGCAACGCCCTGGTTTCGGCTTTGGGATTGGCGAGCTTCTACAACGCGCTTGCCCAGGAACAGCTGTTGAGTCGGCGCCACATGGATCTGGTCCGGACATCGCAGGGCGGCTTCGACGCCGACCTGGTGCTTGGACCGCGAGTCGCCAATCACGGCTGGGGACTGGGTTACATGCTCAATCAGCGCTGCGTTGTGGGACCAAATCCACGCGCGTTCGGCCACGGCGGCTCGGGCGGCTCGTTCGGCTTCGTCGACCTCGAAAACCGGATCGGCTACGCATACGTGATGAACTATTACGACGTCACTGAGGCCAACGCTGATCCACGCAGTGTCGCCCTCATCGATGAGATTTACGCCGCCCTCGGATTGGCGTCAGACCCCTGCGGTGCATATGACGGTCGCTACCACCCGCAGCATGTGAAGCATCCCCCGCCGGGCAAGCGCGGCGGGAGTGAAATGAGGGTTTGCGACGCCTCGCGATCGCAAGCAGCGCGTCGGGGCTGTTAAGGCACGCACGCCGCCACGATCCGGATATTTGCCAGGCCGGACGTCGATATCCCGGGCTACCCAACGTCGGTGGCCGAACATTCGAGGCAGGGCCGGGCCGTGCCGACCGGGTTGCAGCTCTCAAAGCTTTAACACGAAACGGCATTGCTGCGAAGCGAATTCGCAGCAATGCCGTTTCAGATCGATGCAGCGGTCAGCGGTGATCCCAACCGTCGTGCCGACCGAAGTCATCGCGCCGGCCGAAGTCGTCGTGCCGGCCGAAGTCGTCACGCGGGCCACCTGCCCACCCGTTATAGAAGTTCTCGTGGCAACCGCCCCAATCCCAGTTGTTGCCCCAGCCTGGATCCCAGAACTCACCGGGACACCAGGTGGGAAGCGGACCCGGTTGGGCATGAGCTTCGGTAGCGACAGCCAAACCGGCCAAGCCCATGCCGGCGGCGACTGCGGCACTTGCCGCGACGATGCGTACGGTTCTCTTCATGCGATAAAGGCTACCCGAGTCATCAACGCTGAAAAGGCTAGGAGCACAACCTTTTTCGATCTGTGATATTCGGTGTCAGGCCAAAACCCGCCCGTTGTCGCGATGCGGAACCGTGACAATCGGGGCCCGCCGAAGCGGTCACCTGCATCGACCCATGTCTCGAAATCATCACTGCGGCTTAGGAATCGCCCCCACCGGACGAGGCGCCTCCAGCCGAAGAGTCCGATCCTCCGGACGAGTCGCCGCCGCCCACGTCACTGGTTCCCGGCGAGTCGCCTCCACCTGGGTCCGACGCTCCGCCGGAGTCCGACGCTCCACCCTTGTCGGGTGCAGAGGGGCCCGCATCCGGAGCCGGGGCTCCGCCGCCGTCGGCGGCCGGCCCGCCGGAACCCGGTCCAGCCGTTCCCGCCTCCGGCCCAGAAGCGCCCGGTCCACCGGGGTCGTGTCCACCGGGCTCGCCCGGTCCACCCGGCTCATGGCCGCCCGGTCCCCCCGGGTCGTGACCACCGGGGACGCCGGGTTCATGTCCGCCTGGCCCGTGGCCGCCGTGTCCGCCGTGGCCACCGCCCGATTCATGTCCCCCGGGGCCTCCCGGATCGCCTGGCCCACCGGGGCCGCCGGGTGGCGGGCCACCCGGGCCGCCGGGTCCGCTTGGGCCCCCAGGTCCGGGGCCGCCGGGTGCACCTGGGTGACCGACGATCGGTGGCCGCTGGACGATGGTGGGTCCGTTGTTGGTGTTCGGGGGCACGAACGAGTTGCCGTGGCAAGCGTTCCAATCCCAGTTGCTTCCCCACGACGGGTCCCAGAAGTCGCCCGGGCACCAGTTCTGTCCGGGCTGCGCGTGAGCGTCGGCGATGCCGCCTAATCCAAAAGCTGCGGCCATCGCTGCCGATGCAATGGCACAGCTCGCAAATTTGTTCATGGGCTATACGTACCTGGTCAGGCTATGCGCGCGCGCAGCGGATTCTATTGGCCGGATGAGAAGTCGGCGGTGACCCTCCCGTCACGTCTGGCAGGTCGGGCACCAGAAGAGGTTGCGCCCCTCCAATTCGGCTGTGCGGATTGGCGTTCCGCACACCCGGCACGGGTCGCCGGTACGGCGATACACATAGGTCCGTGGCCGACCGCGGCCGTATGACAGTCCGCCGTGGTCGTGTTCGGGCCGCACCGTGATGATCTTGCCGCGTCGTACCCCGACTTTCATCAGGGCCACCAAGTCCGTCCACGACTCGGCGAACTCCGCTTCGCCGATCGCCCGGCCGGGACGGTACGGATCGATGCCATGACGGAACAGCAGCTCGTTGCGGTACACGTTGCCGACTCCGGCGATGATGGTCTGGTCCATCATCAACGCACCGATCGGCCTGCGCGACTTGGTGATTCGCCCCCACGGCCAGGCGGGGTCGGCATCCCGGCGAAGCGGGTCGGGCCCCAGCCGCGCGACCACGTCGGCGACCTGAGCCTCGTCGATGATCTCGCACACCGTGGGCCCACGCAGGTCGGTGCCGTACTCGGCGCCGATCATCCGCATCCGAACCTGCCCGACCGCGGCCGGCAGATCCTCATCGGGCTCACGCGCCCACTCGGTGAACTTGCCGTACAAGCCGAGGTGGACGTGCACGGTGGCGCCGCCGACGTAGTGATGGAACAGGTGCTTGCCCCAGGCGGTGGCCTGTTTGAGCACCTGACCGTCGACCACGGATGCGTCGGTGGCGAAACGGCCCTGCGGGCTCGACACCGCGACCGGCGATCCGGCGAAGCGACGCTGGTGCAGCCGGGCCAGTCGATGAAGGGTATGCCCTTCCGGCACGGAAGGCTACTCGCTGCCGGCGCCGGGCACCGGCGGCGGCTGGTGAGTGCGCTCGTATTCGTCGAGGATGTCGATACGCCGTTGGTGGCGTTCGGCTTTCGACCACGAGGTGCTCAGGAACGCATCGACGATTGCCAACGCTTCCGGCACGGTGTGCATACGGCCGCCGATGCCGATCAGCTGAGCGTTGTTGTGCTGGCGGGCCAGCGACGCGGTCTCGACGCTCCACCCCAGCGCGCAGCGCGCTCCCGGAACTTTGTTGGCCGCGATCTGCTCACCATTGCCGGATCCGCCGAGCACGATGCCGAGGCTGTCCGGATCGGCGACCGTCTTCAGTGCGGCCGCGATACAGAAGGCGGGGTAGTCGTCCTCGGCGTCGTAGGTATAGGCGCCGCAATCGACCGGCTCGTGGCCGGTCTCTTCGAGGTGCTCGATGATCTGCTGTTTGAGTTCGTAGCCGGCATGGTCGGAGCCGAGGTATACGCGCATGAGCGAAATCCTGCTCCGCCGGTCGCCGCTAGTCGAATTCGGGGCCCTCGGTACGGCTTCGCTTGAGTTCGAAGAAGTGCGGGTACGACGCGAACGTCACCGATGCGTCCCACAGCTTGCCGGCCTCTTCGCCGCGCGGAATCCGCGACAGCACCGGACCGAAGAACGCGATGCCGTTGATGTGAATGGTGGGCGTGCCGACGTCATCGCCGACCGCGTCCATTCCGGCGTGGTGGCTCTTGCGCAGCGCCTCGTCGTAGGCGTCGCTGTTCGCGGCGTCGGCGAGCTCGGCGGGCAGGTCCAGCGCCTTGAGCGACTGCGTGATCACGTCGTCGAGGTCCTTGTTGCCCTCGTTGTGAATTCGCGTGCCCATCGCCTCGTACAGCGGGGCGAGAATCTCGGAGCCGTGGGCCTGCTCGGCGGCGATCGCCACCCGAACCGGGCCGAACGCCTTGGCCAGCTTCTCCTTGTAATCAGACGGCAGGCCCTCACGGTTCTCGTTGAGCACCGCCAGGCTCATCACCTGAAAGTTCACCTCGATGTCGCGGACCTTCTCCACTTCCAGGATCCAGCGCGAGGTGATCCATGCCCACGGGCACAGCGGGTCGAACCAGAAATCGGCAACGGACTTCTCGGACATGCTCAGATCCTCTCGTCAACGGTTAACCGTCCAGCACAACCCTAGCCACGGCGGTCCTGTTCCCGCCGTCGGGACCGAGACGCCTAAGTTAGTGGAGTGGCACTCCCCAACCTCACCCGTGACCAGGCTGCCGAGCGCGCTGCGCTAGTCACCGTCGACAACTACCAGATCGCCTTGGACCTCACCGACGGTGACGGCAAACCGGGCGAACAGACCTTCCGCTCCACCACCACCGTCACCTTCGACGCCCTCCCCGGCGCCGACACCGTCATCGACATCGCCGCCGGCACTGTCCGCGGCGCGACCCTCAACGGTCAGGACCTCGACGTTTCCGGCTACGACGAGTCGACCGGTATCGCGCTGACCGGGCTGGCCGAACACAACGTCCTCGTGGTCGACGCGGACTGCCGCTACTCGAACACCGGCGAGGGTCTGCACCGGTTCGTCGACCCCGTCGACGACGAGGTGTACCTCTACTCGCAGTTCGAGACGGCGGACGCCAAGCGGATGTTCGCCTGCTTCGACCAGCCCGACCTCAAAGCCACGTTCGACGTCTCGGTGACCGCGCCGCAGCACTGGCAGGTGATCTCGAACGGGGCCACGGCGAGCGCCGTCGACGGCGTGCACACGTTCGTCACCACCCCGAAGATGAGCACGTATCTGGTCGCGCTGATCGCCGGCCCGTACGCTCGCTGGGACGACGTCTACCGCGATGAGCACGGCGAGATCGCGCTCGGCTTGTTCTGCCGGGCGACGCTGGCGGAGTTCATGGACGCCGAGCGGTTGTTCACCCAGACCAAACAAGGTTTCGGCTTCTACCACAAGAACTTTGGCGTCCCGTACGCATTCGGCAAGTACGACCAGTTGTTCGTGCCGGAGTTCAACGCGGGCGCGATGGAGAACGCCGGCGCGGTGACGTTCCTGGAGGACTACGTTTTTCGCAGCAAGGTCACCCGGGCATCCTACGAGCGGCGCGCCGAGACGGTGTTGCACGAGATGGCGCATATGTGGTTCGGCGACCTGGTCACCATGCAGTGGTGGGACGACCTGTGGCTCAACGAGTCCTTCGCCACGTTCGCCTCCGTGCTGTGCCAAGCCGAGGCGACCGAATTCACCACGGCGTGGACCACTTTCGCCAACTCCGAGAAGTCCTGGGCCTACCGCCAGGACCAGTTGCCCTCGACACACCCGGTGGCGGCCGACATTCCCGACCTGGCCGCCGTCGAGGTCAACTTCGACGGCATCACCTACGCCAAGGGCGCCAGTGTGCTCAAGCAGTTGGTCGCCTACGTCGGGCTGGAGCACTTCCTGTCTGGGCTGCGCGACTATTTCGAGGCGCATGCGTTCGGCAATGCCACATTCGGCGACTTGCTGGGCGCTTTGGAAAAGGCTTCCGGCCGTGACCTTTCCGACTGGGGCCGGCTCTGGCTGAAGACGACTGGCCTCAACACCCTGCGCGCGGACTTCGATGTCGACGCCGACGGCCGCTTCACCCGCTTCGCGGTGACCCAGAGTGGCGCCGCGCCCGGCGCGGGTGAAACCCGCACCCACCGCCTGGCGATCGGCATCTACGACGACGACGGCAGCGGAAGGCTGACCCGCTCGCATCGCGAAGAACTCGACGTGTCCGGCGCAAGCACGGACGTTGCGGCCCTGGTTGGGGTTTCGGCGGGCCGACTGGTGCTGGTCAACGACGACGATCTGACCTACTGCTCGTTGCGCCTGGACCCCGGGTCGCTGGACACCGCCCTGGGCCGGATCGCTGACATCGCCGAACCGCTGCCCCGCACATTGGTGTGGTCGGCGGCGTGGGAGATGACCCGCGATGCCGAGCTGCGCGCCCGCGATTTCGTGTCGCTGGTGTCCGGCGGGATTGAGGCCGAGACCGAAGTCGGTGTGGCCCAGCGACTACTGCTGCAGGCGCAGACCGCGCTGGGCTCCTACGCCGACCCCGAGTGGGCGCGTTCGGAAGGCTGGCCGGCGTTCGCCGACCGGCTGCTGGAGCTGGCGCGCAGCGCGGCAGCGGGTTCAGACCATCAGCTGGCGTTCGTCAACGCGCTGTGCACATCGCTGCTCTCGCCTGAGCAGGTGTCCGTGCTGGCCGACCTTCTCGAACGCGATCCCGCCGATCTGGGCCTGGAGGGGCTGACCGTCGACACCGATCTGCGTTGGCGGATCGTCACCGCGCTGGCCGCCGCCGGCGCGATCGACGCCGACGGCACGCAGACGCCGTTCATCGACGCTGAGGTGAAGCGTGACCCGACGGCGGCCGGCAAACGTAACGGCGCTCAGGCCGCGACGGCGCGTCCGCAGGCTGCGGTGAAGGACGCGGCGTGGATCTCAGCCACCGAAGACGACACGCTGGCCAACATCACCACCCGGTCGATCATCAACGGTTTCGTCCAGCCGGGCCAGGGCGAGTTGTTGCAACCGTTCGGCGCCAGATACTTCGCCGCGATCGCGGGCATCTGGGAGCGCCGGTCGAGTGAAGTCGCGCAGACGGTCGTGGTCGGCCTGTACCCGTCGTGGGACATCAGCGACGAAGGCATCGCCGCTGCCGACGAGTTCCTCGCCGACACCGGGTTGCCCGCGGCCTTAAGGCGACTGGTGCTCGAGGGCCGCGCCGGCATCGAAAGGTCGCTACGAGCGCGACGATTCGACGGCGCCGGCGAAGCCTGAGAAAAGCGGCAGGCCGTTAGGCCCGCGAAATACCAGCGCTGGTCACCCGGATCGCGCTGATCAGCCCGCCAATCAGGTGGCCGTAATTGAAAGACGCGGCCGCTGCGGCGACACCGAGCGGCGCGGCCGACTCGGCTCCCCGGCCGCGGACCGCTGAACCGTAGACCACTTCGATCACGTGCTGATCCGGTGAGACGGCGATCAACACCGCGTCGTTCGGCGTCGGCACCTTCGCCAGGATCTCGCGCGCCCGCGCACCGGTGTCGCTGCCCAGGTCGCCGATGTAAACCGCGAACCGTGCACCCGCTGCCCGCGACCCGTAGGTCAGTGCGTCGTCGAGGGTGACCAGGTCGTTGGTCGAGAACGGGTAGTGCACCGAGAGTTCGCCGGGTTCGGTGACACCCGAGATGCGGCCACTGGTCGTGATCGCCGAGCCATGTGGCAACTCGGCGGGCAGGCCTGATGCGACGGTTGCAATTTCACCACTCGCCACTTGCGCCACCTCCGACGCTGAACTCGTCGTGTCCGTGGTGACCGTGACCGACGGCCTCGTCGGTGGCCGCCCACAGGATCGGCGAATGTGTCCAGGGCTCCGACATGGTGTAGGTCGCTGGGTGCGGACCCTTGCGTCTCCAGATCGCCGCGGCGAGTAAACCGGTCAGCAGTAACGGGATACCCAGCAACAAGGCGTGAATTTCCATGGTGCTCACGACGCAAACCGTATCTCACCGGCGATCGGTGGGCCAGATAAGCAGCGCTCGGATCGATTGCCCGCCTTCCCAGCGTGCCGCTCCGCGGCGCGCATCGTGACCGGGCTAGGCCGCGCCTTCGCCGAGATACCGTACCCACGCCGGGTCGAGGTCTTTGACCGTCGACAGCAGTCGCCAATGCTGACCCTTGGGCGGGGTGGGCGCCATCCGCAGCGACCAACCCAGCTCGGCAAGCAACTTGTCGCCCTTGCGGTGGTTGCAGGTCGAGCAGCATGCCACGCAGTTCTCCCACGAGTGACCGCCGCCGCGGCTGCGCGGGACCACATGGTCAACCGTGTCGGCCTTGGCTCCGCAGTAGGCGCAGCAGAACCGGTCGCGGTGCATCAGCGCCGCGCGGGTCATCGGAACCCGGGCCCGGTAGGGCACCCGGACGAACGTGCGCAACCGGATCACCGACGGCACCGCGATCGAACTCGTCGAGGAGTGGACGACCGGACCGGTCGGATCGTCGTGGACCACGTCGGCCTTGCCGCAGATCAGCATGACGATCGCGCGCCGAACCGGCAACGCCGTCAACGGCTCGTACGTCGAGTTGAGCAGCAGCACCCGCCGGCGATTCCAGATGGATCCGGGGTCATGCAGGATTGGGGAAGCCGAGTCAACGCTCTGGACGCTGTGCAGGGTTGAGCCGTTCGCGGGCCTGCTGAGGCCTGCCGCCGCACCTGAATTGTGGTGGCTGCGGCGTTTTGTGCGCTGCGCCATACGTCCTCCGCCGACCAGTCCACCACGATTCGTCAGCGAGTGCACGCCAAATTGGCCGGTGTTCGCTGGTCAATCCGGTGAACACCCGGTAGCGAGGTGCAGGCGCAAGGTTCGTATGTCGCTCAGCGGCCGGCTCGGGGCATGGCCCACAATGGAGGGCGATGGAACAACCACAAGAAACCTTCTACGACGCTGTCGGCGGTGCGGATACGTTCCATGCGATCGTGGCGCACTTCTACCGGCTGGTCGCCGAGGATGAGATTCTGCGGCCGCTGTACCCCGAGGACGACCTGGCAGGCGCCGAAGTACGGCTGCGGATGTTTCTCGAGCAGTACTGGGGCGGCCCGCGTACGTATTCCGAGCAGCGCGGCCATCCCCGACTACGGATGCGGCACGCGCCTTTTCAGATCGGCCCGTTTCAGCGCGACGCGTGGCTGCGTTGCATGCACACCGCGGTCGCGTCGATCGACTCGGCGACCCTCGACGACGCGCATCGCAAGGTGCTGCTCGACTACCTGGAAATGGCGGCACAATCAATGGTCAATTCTCCGTTCTGATGAGCACTCGACAACGGCGAACGTGGTGGACGGATGCCGTGTTCTACCAGGTGTATCCGCGATCATTCGCCGACAGCAGCGGTGACGGTGTCGGTGACATCGACGGTGTGGCAGCGCAGTTGGACTATCTGGACCGACTCGGGGTCAACTCGATCTGGTTCAGCCCGATCATGGTGTCCCCGATGGCCGATCACGGCTACGACGTATCGGACCCACGCGATATCGATCCGCTGTTCGGCAGCCTGGCCGCACTGGAACGGCTGATCGCCGCGGCACATCAACGCGGCATCAAGATCACCATGGACTTGGTGCCCAACCACACCAGCTCGGCACATCCGTGGTTCCACGAGGCGCTGGCCGCCGAGCCGGGCAGCGCCGCTCGCAACCGCTACATTTTCCGCGACGGACGCGGACCCAATGGGGCCGAGCCGCCGAACAATTGGCAGTCCGTGTTCGGCGGGTCGTCGTGGACGCGGGCCGTCGAGCCGAACGGCGCTCCGGGCCAGTGGTATCTACATCTCTTCGATGTCGAACAGCCGGACCTCAATTGGGACAACCCGGAGGTCTTCGACGATCTCGAAAAGACGCTGCGGTTTTGGTTGGAGCGCGGCGTCGACGGGTTCCGCATCGATGTCGCACACGGCATGGCCAAACCGCCTGGCCTTCCGGACACCGACGTCGAGATGCGGCCGCGGATGCTCAGCGACGGCGATCCACGGTTCAACCACGCAGGCGTGCATGAGATTCACCGCAATATCCGCCGGGTGATGAACGACTACCCGGCGGCAGTGACGATCGGCGAAGTGTGGGTGTTCGACAACGCCAGCTGGGCTGAGTACGTCCGCGCCGACGAATTGCACCTGGGCTTCAATTTCCGCTTGGTGCGAGCCGAATTCGATCCGCCCGAGATTCACGATGCGATCGAGAACACCCTGGTTGCGGCAGCGATGGAAAATGCCACTCCCACATGGACGTTGGAGAATCACGATGTCGTTCGGGCGCCCACTCGCTACGGCGGGGGCGACGTCGGACTGGATCGGGCGCGCGCAATGGCGCTGCTGATCCTCGCCCTGCCCGGAGCGGTATTTCTCTACAACGGCCAGGAATTGGGCCTACCCAACGTCGAATTGCCCGACGAAGCGCTGCGCGATCCGACCTGGGAACGCTCCGGACACACCGTCCGCGGCCGCGACGGATGCCGGATCCCGATCCCCTGGCGCGGCGACACTCCCCCCTTCGGTTTCTCCACGTCGACCGACACCTGGTTGCCGATCCCGCCGGAATGGGAATCGCTCACCGTGGAGAGGCAGCTACTCCGCCCCGACTCGACGTTGTCGTTCTTCCAACGTGCCCTTGAAATACGGCGCAGCCACGGTGAATTCACCGGCGACGGTATTGAGTGGCTGGAGGCACCCGGCGACATACTCGCCTTCGCCCGCGGCGACGGCGGGTTGCGCTGCGTGCTCAACGCCGGTAAGGAGCCGATACCGCTTCCGGATGGCGAGCCGATTCTGACCAGCGCACCCCTGGTCGACGGGGAACTGCCAGCGAATGCGGCGGCGTGGCTGGTGTCGCCGTCGGACCCCGCGGGTGGCGCGTGACCGCGCGCATCTGGAATACATGACGCATGACGTACGAATGGGCGGTCATCGGCGCCGGGCCCGCGGGCATCGCAGCCGCGGGGAAGCTGCTCGATCACGGCGTGGCCGACAAGGACATCGCCTGGATCGATCCTGACTTCGCGGCGGGCGATCTCGGCGCGAAGTGGCGATCGGTGTCCAGCAACACGAAGGTCGGCGCTTTCCTGGATTACCTCAACGGCGCCAAAGCCTTTCGGTTCTCCGAAGCACCCCCGATGCCACTGACCGAAACAGATCCCGAGGAAACCTGCGCGCTCGCCCTGGTCGCCGATCCCTTGCGGTGGATCACCGACCACCTTCGGGCGCGGATGGACGCCATCGAAACCACGGCCACCGGCCTGGTATTGCAGAACCGGCAGTGGCGGATCCAGACAGAGCAGCAAGACCTGACGTCGGCCAATGTGATCCTCGCGGTCGGAGCAACCCCGAACAAGCTCGACTACCCTCAGCTGCAAGAGATTCCGCTGGAGATCGCCCTCGACCCGGACAAGCTGGCTGACCAACCGCTGGAGAACACCACGGTCGCGGTGTTCGGTTCATCGCACTCCTCGATGATCGTGCTTCCGCACCTGCTGCGTCTCCCGGTGGCAAAGGTGATCAACTTTTACCGCAGTCCGCTCAAATACGCCGTCTACTTGGATGATTGGATCTTCTACGACGATTCAGGACTCAAAGGCCGGGCAGCGGATTGGGCCCGGGACAATATCGACGGTGTGCTACCGGACCGCCTCGAGCGGTGTCTGGTCGACGGCCCGGACTTCGACGAGAAGCTCGCCGAGTGCGGCCTGGCGGTATACACGGTCGGCTTCGATCGGCGACCACTGCCCGAAACTCCACAATGGGGTCAGCTTGATTACAACCCCGACAACGGCATTCTGGCGCCCGGACTCTTCGGCGTCGGGGTCGCGTTTCCGCAGCGAGCGGTCGACCGCTACGGCTACGTCGAATACCGGGTCGGGCTGAAGAAGTTCATGGATTACCTCCAGGAGATCCTGCCCCTCTGGCTGCAGTACTCCACCTAGTCAGCGCAACACGACCGCTGGGTCGCCGCGTCGCCGGTACACCGACCCGAAGCGCGCGTCGATCCGCAACCACGCCCGCATGGTCCGGACCCGCACAATCTCACCGGAGTCGACGGCATCGGCGTCCTGCGGCAGAAAACCCATTGCCGTCAGCGCGAATACGCAACGCATCGGCACGCCGACACTGTCGCCACCCCCGCTGACCCGGATCACTTCCTGATCCAGCAGCGAAACCGGTGGCCCCTGCGCGCTGCTGTGCTCTTTGGCCAGCTGCGAACCGCGCTGCGCCAAATCCAGCAGCAGGCGGGCGGGCACGTCGTCGAGATGGGCGAAGCCCGCGTCCGGCGGCAGGACACCGCGCCATGCGGAGTCCATCGGAAAGCCGGGATCGACGTAGCCGGAACGATCGACGGCCGCCAGGCCCCGCCCCAATTCATCTGCGCCGACCGACAAGTCGTCCGGCCGCACCACGCCGGCCACCACCCTGCTGGCCAGCACATCCAAACCGGTTGACGCCCAAGCGGTGAACTCCCCCGCCGGACGTGCACGTAACCGGATGACCGTGGCGGCGTCGAGTCGCATCGCCCGTTCGACGAATGCGGCCAGGTCGGCGCGCTGGGCGGGAACAGATTCGGGGCTCAGCCACACCCCCCGATCGGCTACCGCAGCCACTGCTGCAGGTATTCCCGATGATGTGGCGAAAGACGCACCAGTCGCTGCTCATCGATGTGGAATGCGGCCAGTTGCGACTCGCCGATCACCGCGGGCTTGGACTCCGGATCAACGCTGACCGACCGCACTTCGTAGCCAAGGGTGAAATCGACCGCCCTTAGCCGCTTGGTCCACATCGTCACCTGCAGCGGCGAATCGATCAGCCGGAGTTGACCTTTGTAGCTGACCCGCACGTCGGCGATCAGCAGGCCGACCTCGAGGATGTCCGATTCGAAAGCCGGTTTCAGGAACGGAACGCGTGCCTCTTCCATGATCGTGACCATGGTCGCGTGGTTGACGTGCTGGTACATGTCGATGTCCGACCACCGGACCGGAACCTGCGCAACGAATCCGGGGAGGGCTGTCAACCTGCCGCCCCTCGCCCGCTGGTGCGCGTCATCGAGCGGATCTGGCGCGCCGCCACCGACAGTGTGGCCAAATCGCGTTGGCCGCCCTCATAGATTTCGATCAGGGTCCGCCGAGCCCGCTCCACTCGCGATGCGCTGGTGTGCTCCCATTCGGCAATCTTCTCCTCGCCGGTCTCGTCCGGCTCGCCGACCGCGAGCACGTCGAAACAGAGCGAACGCAGCGACGAGTAGATGTCGTCACGAATCGCCAAGCGCGCCAACGAGTGCCACCGGTCAGCCCGCGGTAGTTCCGATACCGCGGTCAAGAGACCGTCGGTGCCCAGACGGTCCATCAGCGCGAAGTAGGTGTCGGCAACCTCGGCGGGCTCGCGGTCCTCGATGTCGGCGACGTCGATGATGTCCAGCAGGCTGTAGCGGTACAAGCCGACGGCCACCATGTAGCCGAGCTCGCCGGAGGCGCCTTGCCGGACGAATTCGGCGGCTTCCTTCTCGACGATCGCCTTGTCGTCGCCGCGCAGCCACTCCGACATCCGCGGCGTCAGCGCCGCGACTTTGGTGGCGAACCGGTTGATTTCAGCGCCCACGGCCAGCGGCTGCGGCCGGTAGTTGAGCAGCCAGCGTCCGGCGCGGTCGATCAGCCGGCGGGTGTCCAGCGTCATGGCATCGGACACTGCGATCGGCAGCCCCGCCTCGCGGATGCTGTGCCACAGCGGTTCGATCCCGAAGATGGCATCGGTCGCCGCGTAGGTACGGACGGCGTCGACCGGGCTGACCCCGGTGTCGTGGGTGATGCGGTAGTCGTAGCTGATGCCGGCCGTGTCCACCAGATCATTGACCAGCATGGTGGTCACGATCTCGCGCCGAAGTTGATGCGAGCGGATCGCGGGACCGCATCGGGCTCGCAGCTGTGACGGGAAATAGCGGGGCAGCTTGCGGGCGAACACCTCTTGATCCGGCAGATCGGTTTCGAGCACTTCGTCTTTGAGCGTCAGCTTGACGTGCGCCATCAGCGTCGCGAGTTCCGGCGAGGTGAGTCCCAGGCCGACCTCGAGCCGCCGCGTGATCTCTTTCTCCGAGGGCAGCGCTTCGAGATCGCGGTTGAGCCCCCGCTCGGCTACCAGATATTTGATCTGGTCGGCGTGTACCGGCAAAAGACTTGGGGCGTTGGCGCGGCTGGTGCCCATCAGGTCGTTCTGGTCGGCGTTGTCGGCGAGCACCAACTCGGCGACCTCGTCGGTCATCGACTCGAGCAGCTGGGTGCGTTCGCCCGGATCGATCTTGCCTGCCGTCACCTGGGCGTCGACCAGGATCTTGATGTTGACCTCGTGGTCCGAACAATCCACACCGGCCGAGTTGTCCATAGCGTCGGTGTTGATCCGGCCGCCGCACAGGTCGAACTCGACCCGGCCGAGTGCTGTGACACCCAGGTTGCCGCCCTCGCCAACGACTTTCGCACACAGTTGGTTCGCATTCACCCGCAGCGCATCGTTGGCGCGGTCACCGACGTCGGCATCGGATTCCGCTTCCGCCTTGACGTAGGTCCCGATGCCGCCGTTGAACAGCAGGTCCACCGGCGCCCGCAGGATCGCGCGTACCAGATTGGGTGGCGTCATCTCGGTGACGTCGTCCTCGATGCCCAGCGCTTCACGCACCTGATCGCTGATCGGGATCGACTTGTGTTCGCGGCTGTACACCCCACCGCCGGTGCTGATCAGCGACGTGTCGTAGTCGTCCCAGCTGGACCGGGGCAGCTCGAACATCCGCTGTCGCTCTTGCCATGTGGAGGCCGCATCGGGGTCGGGATCGAGGAAGATGTGCCGGTGGTCGAAGGCGGCCAGCAACCGAATGTGCCTGGACAGCAACATGCCGTTGCCGAACACGTCGCCGCTCATGTCGCCGACGCCGACGACGGTGAAGTCCTTGGTCTGAGTGTCGACGCCCATCTCGCGGAAGTGCCGCTTGACCGCTTCCCAGGCGCCTTTGGCGGTGATGCCCATCGCTTTGTGGTCATAGCCGACCGATCCGCCGGAGGCGAAGGCGTCGCCCAGCCAGAAGCCGTAGGACCCGGCCACCTCGTTGGCGATGTCGGAGAAGGTCGCGGTGCCTTTGTCGGCGGCCACCACCAGGTAGGCGTCGTTGCCGTCGCGCCGCACGACTTCCCTTGGGGCGGTTACCTCTCGCGTGACGTGGTCGACGTTGTCGGTGACGTCGAGCAGACCGGAGATGAACAGCTTGTAGCAGGCGATGCCTTCGTTGCGGTTCGCGTCGCGATCGGCGGCGGCGTCACCGGTGGGCAGCGGCGGCTGCTTGACGACGAATCCACCCTTGGCACCGACCGGCACGATCACCGCGTTCTTGACGGCCTGCGCCTTGACCAGCCCGAGAACCTCGGTGCGGAAATCCTCCCGGCGGTCCGACCAGCGCAGCCCACCGCGCGCGACGAAGCCGAACCGCAGGTGTACGCCCTCGACGCGGGGTGAGTAGACGAAAATCTCGAACCTCGGACGCGGCAGCGGCAGTTCCTCGATCAGCTGCGCGTCCAATTTCAGCGACAGCACATTCTGACTGCGGGCCGAGCCCGTTTGCGTGACAAAGTAATTGGTGCGCAAGGTGGCCTGAATCAGCTCGGCGAACGCGCGCAGGACGCGATCGGTGTCCATGCTGACCAGCGCGTCGATGTCGGAGGCGACCGCCGCCGCGGCAGCTTGCGCGTCGCGGGTCTTCGATCGAGAAGGGTCGGGGTCGAACAGCGCCTCGAACAGCGCCACCAGCGCCCTTGCGGTGGAGGGATTTTCGTTGAGCACCGACTCGATGTGCGACTGGCTGTAGGCGAACCGGGCCTGCCGCAAGTACTTCGCGTAGCTGCGCAGCAGCACCACCTGCTGCCAGGTCAGGTCGGCGCGCATCACCAACTCGTTGAACCGGTCGATCTCGGCGCGGCCTTCCCAGATCGCGCTCACCGCGTCCGCGAAGCGCGCAGCGGTGTCCTCCCGTTGCGGCCCGGGCCGCGCTAGCGGGACGGTGGGAAGTGGGGTGATCTTGAACTGATAGATCCAGATGGGCAGCCCGTCGGGACGGGTGACGGAGAAAGGCCGCTCTTCGAGCACCACCACACCCATCGACTGCAGCATCGGCAGCAGCTCGCTCAGTGACGCGGTTCGGCCGCCCAGATACCATGTCAGCCGGACGTTTTCGTCGTAGTCATGGTCGGAGAGCACCAACTTGACCGAATCGTCGGTGAGCTCGTCGAAGATTGCGATGTCGTTGATCGCATCCGCCGGGGTGACGACCTGCTTGTACGCCTCGGTGAACGCGCCCGCGTAGTGCTCGACCTCCAAGGGATCGAGTTCGGCCGCAACGGCTTCGGTGATCAGCCGGTCCGACCAGGTGCGCGCGGCGTCGGTCAACAGGGATTGCAGCCGAACCCGGTTGACGTCCGACGTGTCGATTTTTGTGGCATTGTCCGCACGTAGCCGGACCATGAAATGTAATAGCGCCCAGGGTGATTCGGTGACACGTGCGGTGAATTCGAGGCTGGTGCCGCCGAATTCCTGAACCAGGATTTCCTCGATCTGCATGCGCACTGCCGTCGTGTAGCGGTCGCGGGGCAGATACACCAGGCACGACACGAAGTACTCGAGCCGGTCGGCGCGCAGGAACAGCAGCGCGCGACGCCCCGATCCGAGGTCGACCACCGATTTGGCCATCGCCAGCAGCTCGTCGGCACTGCGCGCGAACAGCTCTGAGCGAGGCACGGTTTGGATGACGTCCAGCAACAGCTGTCCAGGATGGCCGGGGTCGAGCTCGGCCAGGGTGAGGACCTGGTGAACCCGGCGCGAGATGATCGGGATCTCCAGGACGTCGGCGTTCATCGCCGCGACGGTGAATAGTCCGATGAGGCGATGCTCGAAGACGCTGCCATCGGCGTTCTCGCGGACGGCGAACACATACGGGTAGGCGCCGAAGCGCAAGTAGCTGGCGACGTCGGTCTGCGCCAGCGCGAGCAGTTCGTTGTCCAAGGTCAGCCGCGGGCGAGAACCCTTGCGCCGCCGCAACACTCCAAGGCTGGTCGTCGCCGCATCACCTGACACCCGGCCGTTGTGCACCGGGCAGCGTTGATACCCCAGCAGCGTGAAATGTCCGGCGGCCAGCCAGCGCAGCAGGGTCGCGACGTCGGCGTTGTCGTCACCCGGGTAGTGGGCGCCGGCGTTGGATTCGACGTCGTTGGCCAGGTTGTCGAGCACGGCGATCATCGCCGTCGAATCCGCTGCGACGGTGCGCAGGTCGGCGAGGACGCCCGGCAGCAGGCGCTCGGCTTCGTGCAGCGCGTTCCGGTCCACCGACGGTGAGAGCTGGACGTGCAGCCAGGTCTCGTCGACTCCATCGCCGCCGGATTCCTTCGGACCCACGGTGAGCAGGTCACCGGCGTCGTCCCGGCGCACGCGGAACACCGGGTTCATGATCGCGGCGTAGGACACCCCGAGTCGATGCAGCAGGACTGTCACCGAGTCCATCAGCATTGCGCCGTCGTCGGTGACCACCTGCAGCGCGGGCCCGAAGCCGCCCGGGTGGTCGGGCGGGTACACGGCGACCAGGCTCTCCCCCGCCGGTCGGTGCGAGCCCAGCCGGTAGTGCGACTTCAATAGCGCCGGCGTGACCGTCGGGATCGACTCCGCGGCCGACTCGACGTCGGCCTCACCTTCGTGCGGACCTTGATAGCTGTCGGAGTAGGCGTTCGAGATCCACTCGGGGATGTCTTTGCCGTCAGCGAACTTGGTCCAGTCACGAGCATCAACCGTCATGCCGACCGCTCCTCAGCACGCATACCACCAACGCTGGCACGCCTGACATTAATCGCGTGTGAGCCTTCGGTGAGTTACCCGGTGCGGACGCGCCGCGTCAGCTCCGAGGCGCTCGATCTTGTTCTCCTCGTAGGAGCCGAAGTTGCCCTCGAACCAGAACCATTTGGCTTCGTGCTCGCCGTCGCCCTCCCACGCCAGGATGTGCGTGCAGGTCCGGTCGAGGAACCAGCGGTCGTGCGAGATCACCACCGCGCAGCCCGGGAACTTCTCCAGCGCGTTCTCCAGGGAACCGAGCGTCTCGACATCGAGGTCGTTGGTCGGCTCGTCGAGCAGGATCAGGTTGCCGCCCTCTTTCAACGTGAGCGCCAGGTTGAGCCTGTTGCGTTCACCACCGGAGAGCACGCCGGCCGGCTTCTGCTGGTCGGGGCCCTTGAAACCGAACGCCGACACGTAGGCCCGCGACGGAATCTCGTTCTGCCCGACCTGGATGTAGTCCAACCCCTCGGAGACGGTCTGCCAGACATTCTTCTTCGGGTCGAGCCCGCCGCGTGACTGGTCGACGTAGCTCAGCTTCACAGTTTCGCCGACCTTGACGACGCCGCTGTCCGGCTGCTCGAGCCCGACGATGGTCTTGAACAGCGTGGTCTTACCCACACCGTTGGGACCGATCACGCCGACGATGCCGTTGCGGGGCAGCGTGAAGGACAGATCCTTGATCAGGGTGCGACCTTCGAAGCCCTTGTCGAGATGGTCGACCTCGACCACCAGGTTGCCCAGCCGCGGACCGGTCGGGATCTGGATCTCTTCGAAGTCGAGCTTGCGCGTCTTCTCGGCCTCGGCCGCCATTTCCTCGTAGCGCTGCAGACGGGCCTTGCTCTTGGCCTGCCGGGCCTTGGCGCCGGACCGGACCCAAGCCAACTCCTCGGTGAGCCGCTTCTGCAGTTTGACGTCCTTGCGGCCCTGCACCGAGATCCGCTCGGCCTTCTTCTCCAGGTAGGTGGAGTAGTTGCCCTCGTAGGGGTAGGCGCGGCCGCGGTCGAGCTCCAAGATCCACTGCGCCACGTTGTCGAGGAAGTAGCGGTCGTGGGTGACCGCCAGAACCGCGCCCTCGTAGGCGGCCAGGTGCTGCTCGAGCCACTGCACACTCTCGGCGTCGAGGTGGTTGGTCGGCTCGTCGAGCAGCAGCAGGTCCGGCTTGGACAGCAGCAGCTTGCACAGCGCCACGCGGCGCCGCTCACCGCCGGACAGGTGCGTCACCGGCTCGTCGGGCGGCGGGCAACGCAGCGCGTCCATTGCCTGCTCCAGCTGCGAGTCGAGATCCCACGCGTCGGCGTGGTCGAGCTCTTCCTGCAGTTGGCCCATTTCCTCCATCAACTCGTCGGAGTAATCGGTGGCCATCAACTCGGCGACTTCGTTGAAGCGGTCGAGCTTGACTTTGATGTCGCCCAGCCCTTCCTCGACGTTGCCGCGAACGGTCTTCTCCTCGTTCAGCGGTGGTTCCTGCTGCAGGATGCCGACCGTCGCGCCGGGGGCCAGGAAGGCCTCGCCGTTGTTGGCCTTGTCCAATCCGGCCATGATCCGCAAGACGCTCGACTTACCCGCCCCGTTGGGGCCGACGACACCGATCTTGGCGCCCGGATAGAAGCTCAAGGTGACGTCGTCGAGGATGACTTTGTCGCCGTGCGCCTTGCGGACCTTCTTCATCGTGTAGATGAACTCAGCCATGCGGCGGTGTTGCCTTTCTGATTGCGGGGTGTAGCTCGCGCCCCATCCTAGGCAACTTGCCCGCCGGGCTTCTAAGCCGACATCGGCAGCGGTGCCTCCGCAGCGGAATCGCCGTCCGCGCTGTCCGGTTCCTTCGCCTCGTCAGCCTCGATCGCAGCGGTCACCGATCCGGGCGAGACGGTCTTCTCCACCCGCGCGATACAGCGGGACAGATCGGGGCCGACCGCGATCGCGCGCATCTCCAGAGTCGATCGCTGATTGCCGTCGCGGTCCTCGTATTCGCTGGTGTAAAGGTGTCCGGACACGATCACCGGCGAACCCTTACCCAGCGAAGCGCCAACACCGGAGACCAGCCGGCCCCAGCAGTTGACGGTGACGAACAGCGAGTTGCCGGGCTCCCAGTTGCCATCGGCTGCGCGGCGCCGGGAATTGCTCGCGACCCGGAATTTCAGAACCTCCTGGTCACCGACTTGGCGGCGCTTCAGGTCGTTGACCACGTTTCCGACCACGGTCACTGGCGTTTCGAACATTTCTGGTTCCTCGTTTCTCCTATGCACCGCAACCGGTGCTGCCTGCCGGCCATTCAGCTCCGGGTTACCGACGGCGAACCCGATCGGTGCGGCGGACTCAGCGATCCTGGGGATAAAGGCGCGACTGTGGGAAAGCGCGAAACGGAACCCACGGTCGTGGTTCGGCAAGAACTCCAGCCCCGGCTCCCGGTTCGCGGAAAGCTAGGGGTGTGAGCGCTGGCCCGGCGCATCGCCGCGGGCCAGCTCGACGAGCATCGCGTTGTAGGCCACCAGCTCGGCGTCATCGTCGCGGTCGGCGGCACGATCGAGTCGACGGGCGGTCCGCCGATCACTGCGCGACCACTGCACCAGCAGCGCGATCATCACCACCGCCAGCGGTATTTCCCCTGCGGCCCAAGCCATTCCACCGCCGAGCCGCTGGTCACCCAGCAAATCGGTGTGCCAGCTCAGGTGCAGCGATCGGTAGAAGCTCCCGCCGAGCACTTTGTCCATGCTCATCAAGATGACGGCGAAGAAGGCGTGCAACGGCAGCGACGCGAACACGACGGCCACCTTGGCGATCGGCGGGATCGGCCGCGGCGTCGGGTCCACGCCGATGACCACCCAATAGAACAGGTAGCCGCTGGCCAGGAAGTGCACGTTCATGATGACGTGGCCGATGTGGCTGCCGACCGCAGCGTCGAAAAGGCCGCCCAGGTAGAGCCCGTAGAACCCGGCAACGAACAATGCCGTCGCGACCAGGGGGTTGGTCAGGAACTTCGAGACCTTGCTGTGCAGTGCCGCAAGCACCCACTCCCGCATGCCGGGCGGATTCGCACTGCCGGCAGCCGGCAGCGCCCGCAACGCCAGGCCGACCGGACCGCCCAGCACCAGCAGCACCGGCACCAGCATCGACAGCATCATGTGCGCCGCCATGTGCATGCTGAACATCACCGGCATGTAGCGGCCCATCCCGGACGAGCTGACGAACAGCAACGCCAGACAGCCCAGCAACCAGGCCACGGTCCGGCCCATCGGCCATGCGTCACCACGGCGCCGCAGCCGCAGCACCCCGGCCACGTACAGCGCGGCGAAGATGATCGCCGCCGAGCCGAAGATCAGGTCGAACCGCCAATCGAGGAGCACCCGGACCGTAGTCAGCGGTCCGTCGAAGTCATAACCAATTTTCACGTCCGATATCGAGGGGATGCCGATCGGCAGCGGTGGAGGCGGGGTGCGACCCAGCCCGACAGCGACACCGAACGTGAGACCGAACAACAGCGCCTCGATCAGAGCCAGCCGGATCAGTTGCGCTCGTGATGTCGGATCCGCTTGCAGCGCAAGGACTCCGGTGCGACGTTGACGCCAACCAAGGATTCCGAGCAGGCACAGTGCCACGAATTTGACGATGACCAGGTGTCCATAGTCACTGGACAGCAGATCCGATGGGCGGACCCGCACCAATGCGTTGACGACGCCGCTGACCGCCATGGCGCCGAAGCACCACAACGCGATCGTCGAGAACCGTCGCGCGGCCAGATCGGCGTGCTGCCCACCGCGAACCACGTGTGTCAGCAGCGCCAGCAGGCCGCCGGCCCACAGGCTCCCGGCGACCAAGTGGATCAGCAGGCTGTTGGTGGCCAGGTCATGCGAACCGCCGGCCGACGAGTGACCGGTCAGCCCGAGCGGTATCAGCGTCACCAGCGACCCGGCCAGCAGCAACGGCGTCCACGACCAGCGCAGCACCGGAAGGCTGGCCACCGTCAGCACCGCAGCCAGCAGTGCGGTCCACCGCCACGCCGCCGAGATGTTGATGATGCCGGCCAGCGACCACAGACTCGCGGGGTTCAGGTGAGCGGTGAAGGGCTGACCGGATATGTCCGAGATGGTCAGCGGCACCAACAGCGCGGCGCACACCGCCCATGTTCCGGCCGCCACGGTCCCGACGCGCAGCGCGCGATAGCCGTCGGCGTCGAGGACGCCGTTGCCTTGCGGCGGGACAAGAAATGCGGCCATCAAGAAGGATCCGACCGCAACCACGGCTGCGACCTCGCCGGCGGCCCGCACGAACGGCAGGCCGAGCGTGGTCACCGGGCCCGGATCGGGCAATCCGGTCGCGGTCAGCGCCGCTGTCAGCGACAGCACCCCGATCCCCGCGGCGGTGCAACCGGCCAGCGCTGCCACCGCCACGAGCATCGGCCACGCCAGCGCGCGGCGCGTTGCGGCCGGAGTACCCGTCATACCCAAAGAGTACGGGCGCGTTGCCTAAGACTGACTCGCGCCGCGGGCCTCAGCCTCACGGGCGGCAAACTGTTTGCGCGCGATGAGCGCAACGTGATCGAAATCCCCGAGGATGGCTAGCAATTCGCGACGGAAGGCGACCCGTCGCTCGGCGAGGTCGGTTGCGGGCTCGAGCAACTTCTGGTCAGCGACGACCTGGCGCGCGGTGTCGAACAGCAATGTCGACACTGGTTCGTTGCTGCGCACGCGCCCTTGCGCGGCGTACTGCTTGCCGACGCCGAGCGCCAACTGGGTGAGCTCCTTGGCCCCGATCTCCGCCGGGGCGTCTCGCAACACATCGGCGACGATCTCGTAGGCCTCGAAGAACACCCGCAGCATCGCGTCCGACATCAGTGGTCGCTTCGCGTAGAGCATCGCTTCGATCTCCTCGGAGCCCGCCGCGACCTTTGCTTCCCAGCCGTCGTTCCAGGCCATCTCGTCGGCGAGGTTCTGGCGGAATGCGGCCGAATCGGCGAAGTAGAAGTCGAATTTCAGCAGGTCCCGCAGCCGCATCGCCTGGGTCCAGAATGCCTCGAGCCGGTCCCCATCGACCCGCGCCGCGTAGGCCAGCGCCAGCTCGACGATCACGGTCTCCAGGAACGCGTGGATGACGGAGTTGCGGTAGAACGCCGCGGTGTGTTCGTTCTCAGGGGCGATGCGCCACACCGGTTCTCGGCCGCTGTCCACCCGGGTGACCGGATGACCATTCGACAGCGAGTCTACCGCCGCGCGGACTCCTTCGGGTGTCCGCAGCCGCAGCGCGCTAGTGGACATCGGCGTGTTCTTGCGCTCGAGGTAGTCGAGCGAATCCTGCAGAGTGTGATGCAGCTGCGTGCAGGTCAGCGCCAGCCCGTGCGTGGTCAGCAGCAGCGCAGATACCAGGCCGGTCGCGTTGACCGGGGTTGACTGCAGGATCCGCCAGGCGACCTCGAACGACATCTTCTGCAGCGCAAGCCGTTTGGCGGCTTCGTCGTCGACCGCCTGGCCGTGTGGGCCGAGATAGTCGCGCATCGACACCGCTTCGGGAAAGCGGACGTAGATCTTGCCGTAGTTGCGTTCGCCCTGGGCTTTGATGAAGTTGTACATCCAGCTCAGGCCCTCGGCACGCTTCTCGCCGCCGCGGGCGTAGGCGGCGTATTCGGCCGTCTCGTGCAGCTGATCGAAGCTGATCGAAACCCCTTGCAGCAGAATGTCATCACTGCGGCCGTCCAGATACGCATCGGCCACGTAACTCATCAGCCCGAGCTTGGGCGGCAACATCTTTCCGGTGCGCGACCGGGTGCCCTCGATGGACCAGCTCAGGTTGAACCGCTTCTCCACCACATAGCCGACGTACTCCTTGAGCACGTACTTGTAGACCGGATCGTTGCCGATGTTGCGGCGGATGAAGATGGTTCCGGCGCGGCGCAGCAGCGGTCCCATGACCCCGAAAGCCAAGTTCACGCCGGCGAATACATGCACCGGCGGCAGCCGATTCTCCTGCATCGCCACCGGCATCACCGCGCCGTCGATGTAGGAGCGGTGCGAGAACAGCAACACCGCCGGATGCGATTCCAGCGCCGTGCGAAGCTTGGCGACCTGGTACTCGTCGTAGTCGATATCGCGATCAAACCCTCGGCTGAACAACCTGCCGAGCACGGAGACGAGGTCGACCGACACCCGGCTCCACCCGGTGGCGAGTTCGTCGAGCATCTTCCCGGCTTGCTCGAGGTCGGCACCCGGGATTTTCTCCAGGCCGGCACGAAAGCGCGCAGATGCCATGATCTCTGGGCGGACCAGCCGCGGCGATTTGTATTGCGGTCCGAGGATTCGGTATTCGGCGCGTTCCATCGCCAGCAGAGCCCGGCGCGTGACGAAATGCGCGAATTCACGGGGATTGTCGCCGATAGTGATGTCGCGCCATTGTTGACGAAGCTCGGATACCTTGGCCGACTCGCCGGCCACCACTTGGGCGCGGGCACGGTCGGACCGCAGGATGTGGCGCTGCTGACGTTCGCTGGGCTGGTAGGGATTTTGCCCCGGGAGCAACGCCGTCACCCGGTTCAGCGCCGTCGCGTCGGCCGCCGGCATCCAGAAGACCCGAACCGGCACGATCGAGCGGTCCTCATCCAACTCGAGCTGCTCGACGAGTTGCGCCATCGCACCTGGCGACGAGTCCTGCTCGGGCAGGGCCAGCACCTCGAGCTTGGTCTCCGGATGCCGGGCGCGTTGCTGATCCAGCCACGTTGCCAGCAGTTTCGACTCGATCGCCGACGATGCCGACGCCAGCACCAACGTGTCATCGCTCGCGGTGAGCGTGGCGGAGTCGGCGGACGGGGTGGTCACGATCGTCCCTTTGGCCGAGGCGTATTCGGTTGCGCTTTGGTCGCTTTGCGTGGTGCCGCCTTGGGTTGAACTGCCTTGGCCGCCTTTTTCGCGGCGGCCTTCTTCGCGGGCGCGGCTTTCTTCGCGGGCGGGGCCTTCTTGGCGGGCGGGGCCTTCTTGGCGGGCGCGGCCTTCTTGGCGGGCGCGGCTTTCTTGGCCGGCGCGGCTTTCTTCGCAGGCGCGGCTTTCTTCGCCGGCGCGGCCTTGGTGGCCTTTTGCGGCGCCTTGCGGGGTGCCGGTTTCTTCCGGTACACGTCGTGGTCAGGCAGCTCGTCGACCGGCCAGTCGGCCAGCGCGTCCAGATACAGCTGACGCACCTCGGCGATCCGATCCGAAAGCTTGTCCACTGTCCAGTCGGCGACGGAAATCGGCGGAAAGACAGCGACATCCACCGTGCCGGGGTTCATCGTGGTCGAGTTACGCGCGGCGATGATTTCGGCGTTGCGAATCACGATCGGCACGATCGGTATGCCCACCGACATCGCCATCCGGAACGGACCCTTCTTGAACGGCCCGACGCTGGTGGTGTCCAGTCTGGTGCCCTCGGGCGCAATCATGATGGACAGCCCTTGCCTCGCACGCTCTTCCACCTGATGCAACGTTTCGACGGCGGCCGTCGGATTGTCCCGGTCGATGAAGACGGAATCGAGCACCTTGCCGAGCGTGCCCATGATCGGGTCTCTCTCGAGTTCCTTCTTGCCCACCGCAACCCAGTTGTCGCGGATCAGCGCGCCGACGATGACGGGGTCCGCCTGGTTGCGGTGGTTGAAGATGAACACCGCCGGCCGCTCGGCGGTGAGATTCTCTTCGCCCACGATATTCAGCTGAACACCGCTGGCGGTCAACAACATCTGCGACCACGTCGCGGTGAAGAAGTTGACCCCGCGACGCCTGCTGCGGGTCAGCAATCCGATGCCGAGCGCGCCGGCCGCAACCGGAACCACCGATCCGACGCCGGCCAGTGTGCGCAGCTGCGCGGTGATGCCGCCGCCGCTACGACTGGTGAACCGCAGAATCGGCCACCCACGTCGCTTGGCAACCGCGGCCATCTTGCCCTCGGGGTTGGTCGGCCGCGGATTACCGACCAGATACATCAGCGCGACGTCTTCATCCCCGTCGGCATAGAAATAGCTGTCCGTGAGATCAATCCCGTGCTCGCCGGCGAACTTCTGCACTGCGGCTGCCTTGCCCGGTCCCCACAGGATGGGGGCGACGACGCCGCCGGTGAGAATGCCGTCCTCGTCCGTCTCGAACTTGTTGGTCAGGGTGTTCAGGATGCCGAGGAACTTCGCCACCGGTGCGACCTGGATGGTGAGCGCCGACGAGCTGAGCACGACGGTGTGCCCGCGGGCCAGGTGGGCGCGAACCAGTTCGCGCATCTCCGGGTAGATCCGGGACTCGATGCGCTGCACGAACAGTCGCTCGCCGATCTCGTCGAGGTCGCTCAGCACGCGGCCGCGTAACGCGCCCGAGGCTTTGCTGATCAGCTCTTCGAACTCGATACGCCCGAGTTGATGGTTCAAGCCGGCGGTGACCATGCTGATCAGCTCGCCAACACCCATGTCGCGGCGCCGCAAGCGTTCCTGGGTCAGGATGATGGCGGTGAAGCCGGCCACCAACGTTCCGTCGAGGTCAAAGAACGCACCGACCTCGGGTCCGGACGGGCTGGCCATGATCTCGGCAACCGAGCCCGGTAGCCGGAGATCGCGCGGCGGCTTCTTCGATTCTTCCTGGCTCATCTGCGCCGCTCCTCCTGACCCTCCCGGATCGCGCTGCCCGGTCTATCGTCGCCGGCGCGGCTCATGTGCTTACCACCGATCGCTCGGACGTCTCGGACGGATCGGGATCAAACGAAGCCGGCGCCGCCTGCGGAGCGGGATCACCTGCCAACGCGAGGATTTCGTTGAAACCGTCCAATAGACACTTGGCGAACAGCTTTTCGTCGCGGATTGCGGCACGGTCGTAGCGGGCGGTGACGGTGCAGTAGCCACCTCGGGAAATCAGCACCACCATCATCGCCACACCGGGCAACGGGCCAATTCCGTACTGCCGCAACACCTTTGCCCCGACCAGGAAAGTGTCGCCGGGATACACCGGCACGTTGCTGGCCTGCACATCGGAGCCGACCACCGATCCCGTCATCGATTCCAGCAGCGGCCCCGGCAACACGCTCAACACCGGCGCAATCGACCCGATGATGTCCATCGCGGGTTCGTCGCGACGCTGGGTCATCTGCAACCGAATCTTCTGCATGCGAGCGACCGGATCCTTGGTACCGATCGGGGCCGCCAGGTTGACGCCGGTAAAGTGGTTGCCGCCAGCCGCATCGGACTCGGCCCGCAGGTTGACCGGAACCGCCATCGGCAGCGTTGAGATCGGCACTCCGAGGGCTTCGTGGTAGCGCCCCAGTGCACCGGACAGAGCGGCCAGGTAGGCGTCGTTGATCGAGCCGCCACCGGCTTTGGCCGCCCGGTGCAGATCGGAAAGCCTGATGTCGATGGCCTCGCTGCGGGTGGCCAGGCTGCGGCGACGAAGCAGCGGAGACGGCTCAGCGGCGCGGCTCACCACCCGCGCCCCCGAACGGGCGTATCTCAGCGCACCCGACAACGCAGCGCTCGGACGGGACACCGCCCGCCCGAGGCCCGTCGCCGCACCCCACAACACGCCGCCTGCGCCCCTGACCACGTTGATGGCCAGGTTGTTGAGCCCCTCGCGCATCAGGTCGTTGGCCGATAGATCTTGCGGAATGGGCTCGCTCGGTGTCGGTTGCTCCGCTGGATCGCGCTCGAGGTCGTAGATGTGGGCAAACATCTCCACACTGCCCACGCCGTCGGTGACGGCGTGCGACAGATGCAACAGAGTCGCGGCCTTGCCACCGGGAAGACCCTCGATCAGGGTGGCCGTCCACAGCGGCCGGGCGATGTCGAGCGGCGACTGGATCATCAACTCCGCGATGTCGAGGACCTGTCGCAGCGAACCCGGCTCGGGCACCCGCATCCGGCGGACATGAAAATCCAGGTTGAAATCGGGATCGATGACCCAGCGTGGCGAGGCGGTCGGCAACGTCGGCACGACCACCTTCTGCCGAAGCCGTAACGCCTTTCGCGATGCGTTCTCGAAGCGGGTGCGGAACCGCTCCCAATCCGGTGTGCGGTCCAGAATCTCTAGTGCCATGATCCCTGAGCGGGTCCGAGGATTGGCCTCCCCGCGATGCAAGAGGTAATCGACCGGCCCCAGCGCCGTGGGCATTCCGGCGGCGTCGAGCTGCTCAGCCACAGCTCATCCTCCGTCTGGTCGCCGCGCTCGCCGACACCGCGTTCGCCACTCAAGCCTCCCGTTTCGGAACCGTCCCACCGTCACGCCCCCGCGACGTCAGCTGATTGTTTGCCAGCATGATGTATGCGCCCTTCCAACGTAGTCGGGTCGGCCCGACGACGGTAGCCAAATGTGCGGATCAGAACGCCGAATTCACCCGCCCACGATGGTCGGTGAAATCCGCTGGCGGATAGCTGAATTAACTATGACAGGACGGTTTTGGCCTGCTGCATTCAGCTGGCCGGGTTGGCGCGCTCACACGAAAGCGTTAACTGTGAGCGCGCGTACCGCCCGTAGACCACACCGAGGAAGTCGGCCACAGCGTTAGCGGCAAACCTGGACCGCACCGTGGAGAACAGGTCAAAAGCGTGGTGCGCGTGTGGAAGCTCCGCGTAGCCAACCGTGTTGGCGCTGGCCCCACGAAGTGCGTCGACGAAGGTGCGTGCCTGCTTACTCGGGATCACCGAATCGCTTTCACCGTGCAGCACGAAGAACGGCGGAGCGTCATGGTGCACATGCGAGATCGGCGAAGCGAATTCGTAGACTTCCGGGTTGTCGGCGTAGCGCTCTTTGATGACGAACATCTCGAGGAACTGCATCATCATTTCGTGCATTTTCGTGTCGTCGGTCAGGTCGTAAATGCCGTAGTACGGCGCCGCCGCCTGCACCGTCGTGTCGACATCCTCGAAGCCTGGCTGCAACCGCTCCTCGTTGGCGGTGAGCGCGACCAGCGACGCGAGGTGCCCACCAGCAGAGCCGCCGGTGACCGAGATGAAGTCGGGATCGCCGCCGTAGTCGGCGATGTTCTGCCGAACCCAGGCCAGCGCGCGCTTGACGTCGATGATGTGCGCGGGCCACGCGTTGCGGGGGCTCTTGCGGTAATCGATCGACACGCAGATCCACCCCTGCTCGACCAGCCGGCTCATCAGTGGATACGCCTGCGGCCGACGACCGTTGACCGTCCAGGCGCCACCCGGGATCTGCAGAACCACCGGCGCACGGCCTCCTGCTTTGACGTCGCGGTGACGCCAGATGTCGAGCATGTTGTCGCGCGGATTCGGGCCGTAGACGATGTCCGACGTCTGGGCTGCGTAGCGGCGGCGGTGCCCGGCCGCTTGCAGCAGGCCGACGCGTCCCCGACACGCGGGGCGGTCGATCGGCTGGATGACCTCGTCGCGGTAGTTCGGGCCCAACGATTCGGCCAAAGCCGAGGTCAGCACCTGGTCTGCCCGCTGCGCGGCCCAGGTCGTCGCCAATCGGTCGAGGGGCGCCACACCGGACAGGGCATGACCGGTGACGACGTGCGGGGGGAACTCAGCGGAGAGCCAACCTGCCAGAAAGCGCGCCACCACGGGCGAGCCACGCAGCAACAATGCGCCGGTGCGATACGCCTCGAGCGGCATCGCAGCGAGCTGCAGCATTTCGCTACGCGCCTGGGAACAGCGCGTCCTGACATCAATGGCTACGGTCATGCCTTTGCCGCTCCTCGTCGATGAGGTCCGTTGCGCACACGATTCCCGCAGCATTACTGTCCCCCGGGGCGTGTGGCAGGCCTCACACTAGACCAATTGCTATCCGCGCCAGCGCCATTTCGGACGGCGTTGCGAGGTCAGGATTACTCGTTTCTCCGGTTGGCTACACTGACCTGGGCTTGAACTCCTCGGCCCCCGTAGCTCAGCTGGATAGAGCACATGACTTCTAATCTTGTGGTCGCAGGTTCGAATCCTGCCGGGGGTGCAGCTCAGGTGCCAATGTGGCCGATAAGTCACCCGTGGCGCGTGTCTTCCAGCGGTGCGCCATATGCCGTCGCCCGGCCGATCTACGGAGGTCCCCGATGTCCCTGGTCTTGTTCGATGTCGCCGACCGCGTCGCGCTGATCACCGTCAACGACCCAGACCGCCGCAATGCCGTCACCAGCGACATGTCAACGCAGCTGCGCGCCGCCGTAGAACGCGCCGAGGCTGACGCCGACGTGCATGCGGTGGTCGTCACCGGTGCCGGCAAGGCGTTTTGTGCCGGAGCTGACCTCGGCGCCCTGGGCGGCGCCGCCGAGGAGGGATTGCGCCGGCTCTACGACGGCTTCATGGCCGTGGGCAAGTGCACGCTGCCGACGATCGCTGCCGTCAACGGCCCCGCCGTTGGTGCCGGACTGAACTTGGCGCTCGCTGCCGACGTGCGCATAGCGGGGCCAAACGCGTTGTTCGACAGCCGTTTCCAGAAGCTAGGGATTCATCCCGGCGGCGGCGCGACGTGGATGCTGCACCGCGGAGTCGGACCGCAGGTGGCCCGCGCCGCGCTGCTGTTCGGCATGCGCTTCGACGCGGAATCCGCTGTGCGGCATGGCCTTGCGCTCA
Source organism: Mycobacterium sp. (assembly GCF_965277065.1). GTDB lineage: Bacteria > Actinomycetota > Actinomycetes > Mycobacteriales > Mycobacteriaceae > Mycobacterium. Next base: position 1,098,786 of record NZ_CBDIBT010000018.1, on the reverse strand, counting down.
GCATCGCCGACGACCCGGTTGCCGCCGCACTGGAGTTGGCGGCCGGCCCGGCGGCTGCGCCGCGCGAGGTGGTGCTTGCCACCAAAGCCACCATGCGCGCTACCGCCAGCCCGGGTGCGTTCGATGTCGATCTGCACGAGCAGGCCAAGGACACCGAACTCGGGCCGCAGGCTCACTCGATCCAGTCACCAGAGTTCGCCGCGCGACTGAATGCGGCCAAAAGGAAGTAGGCGCTACCGGCCGGGCTGCTACGAGCCGGCTTCACCGGCCAGGTGCACGATCCGCTCGGCTCGCCGCAACACCGGTGCATCGACCATGCCGCCCTCGAACGCGAAGACGCCGCGTTCATCCACGGCTGCGGCGAGAACGTCGCGCGCCCATTGGATGTGCTTGGGCGACGGCGCATATCCGGCCCGGATCACCGGCACCTGACTCGGGTGGATGGCAACCTTGGCGTCGAAGCCCACCGCGACGGCGTCATCGACCTCGGCGCGTAGCCCGTCGAGGTCTTGGATATCGAGATAGACCGAATCCAGCGCGAGTCGACCGTAGGCCTTGGCCGCCAACAGCGACTGCGAACGGACATGGCGGGCAACCTCGCGATACGTCCCGTCCGGGTAGCGGTTGGCCGTACCGCCGAGCACCGCGAACAGATCCTCAGCCCCCCACATCACCGCGACGGCGTTGTCCACCTGGACGGTGTCCGTCACGATCAGCGCACCCTTCGGCGACTCGACAAGTACGATCACGTCCAGCGGCGCCAGCGCGCTGATCTGTTCGACTGCTTCACATTTCGGCAGCATCACGGTGTCGTACGGGGTTTGCGCGAGCGCTTCGAGATCGAGTTCCTGGTCGGCGGTGCCGAACTGGTTGACGCGCACCACGGTTCGAGCCGGATCCAGCTGGACGTCAACCAGTGCTTTGCGCGCGGCAGGCCGATCAGCGGGTGCACACCCGTCCTCGAGATCGAGGATCACGACATCGGCTGCCGCGACGGCCTTGTGGTAGCGCTCCGGACGATCGGCCGGGCAGAACAACCACGCCGGCCCGGGATTGCTGAGGCCCATCAGTCATCCCCACCGGCGGACTCGGGTGGCTGCATCCGCACCAAGGTCTTGCGGTTCGCGGTGGCGACCACCTCGTCGTGCTGGTTGCGCCCGGTGTGCGCGAACGTCACGATGCCCTCACCCGGACGACTTGCGGAGGCCCGCTTCTCGAGGATGACGGTTTCGGCGTACAGCGTGTCACCGTGGAAAAGCGGCTTGGGGAACGCGATGTCGGAGAAACCGAGATTGCCGACGATGGTGCCCTGGGTCAGTTGCGCGACCGAAAGGCCGACCAGCGTCGACAGGGTGAACATCGAGTTCACCAATCGCTGGTTGAACGGTGGTAGCGCATCGGAGAACGCGGCATCCAGATGCAGCGCTTGAGTATTCATCGTCAGCGTCGTGAACAATACATTGTCGGCCTCGGTGATCGTTCGGCCCGGACGATGCAGATACCGCACACCGGTTTCGAACTCCTCGAACCACAGGCCGCGCTGGACGACCGTCCGGACCGGCTGCTCGCCATTAGTCACAGGCTCACCGTTCCCGTCACGCGCTGGCGCTCGTTCCGCTCACTCGACTTCACAGTCCAACCTCGCGGGCGATCAACATCAGCTGCACCTCCGTGGTCCCCTCACCGATCTCGAGAATCTTGCTGTCCCGGTAATGCCGGGCCACGGTGAATTCATTCATGAACCCGTAGCCGCCGTGAACCTGGGTGGCGTCTCGGGCATTGTCCATCGCCGCTTCGCTGGCGACCAGCTTCGCGATCGCCGCCTGCTTCTTGAACGGCTTGCCGGCCAGCATCAGCGCCGCTGCGTCGTAGTAGGCGGTGCGGGCGGTGTGCGCGCGGGCCTCCATCCGGGCGATGGTGAACGCGATGGACTGATACCGCCCGATCGCTTGCCCGAATGCTTCGCGGTCGCGGGCGTACTTGACACTCTCGTCGACGCAACCTTGCGCAACGCCGGTGGACAGCGCCGCGATCGCGATGCGGCCCTCGTCGAGGATGCGCAGGAAGTTGGCGTAGCCGCGGCCGCGCTCCCCCAGCATATTCGCCTCCGGGACCCGCACATCGTCGAAGCTCAGCGGGTGGGTGTCCGAGGCGTTCCAACCAACCTTGTCGTAGGCGGGCTCCACGGTGAATCCCTTGGTGGGCGCGGGAATCAGGATCGACGAGATCTCCTTCCTGCCATCTCGCTCACCGGTCACCGCGGTGACGGTGACCAGCTTGGTGATGTCGGTGCCGGAGTTGGTGATGAACTGCTTGGAGCCGTTGATCACCCAATGGCCGTCGTCGAGCTGCGCGGTGGTTTTCGTCGCGCCGGCATCGGTGCCGCCACCCGGCTCGGTCAGACCGAACGCACCCAGTGCACGTCCACTGGCCAACTGCGGCAACCATTCCTGCTTCTGCGCTTCGCTGCCGAACCGGTAAACCGGCATCGCGCCCAGCGAAACCCCAGCCTCGAGGGTGATCGCCACACTCTGGTCGACCTTGCCCAGTTCTTCCAACGCCAGGCACAGGGCGAAGTAGTCGCCGCCCATGCCGCCCCACTCCTCGGGGAACGGCAGGCCGAACAAGCCCATCTCGGCCATCCCGGCCACCACTTCGTAGGGGAAGGAGTGTTCGGCGTCGTGCTTTGCAGCTACCGGCGCGACCACGCTCTGAGCGAAGTCGCGGACCGTCTTGGCCAGCTGTTGGCATTCGTCCGGGAGCGTCCCGGTCGACAGAAAATTAGTCATCAGCGTTGTCCCCTGCCTTGATTCGGGCCAGCGGCTGGCCCACTTTCACCTGATCGCCAACGGCGACAAGAAGTTCGACGACACCGTCCACCGGCGCAGTCAGCGCGTGCTCCATCTTCATCGCTTCGACCGTGACCACGACGGTTCCTGCCGAAACCTCGGCACCGTCGTCCACGCCGACCGCGACGACCGCGCCGGGCATCGGGCTGATCAACTCGGCGTCCCCGCTGAGCTCTTCGTCTTCACGGACCGATGGCTCGCGGACCTCCTCGAGCACCGCGAAGACGCCGTCGCCGGCCAGCCAGATCTTGCTGTCCTGCGCTGCAACGGTATACGTGGCTCGCAGCCCGTCAAGAGTCACTGTCAGCCGGTCACCTACCAAAGCGGCTTGCAGCACACGAGATTCACCATCTTCAATGCGAACCTCGGCAGCGCCTGGGTCACCAACGACGTGCACGTGGTCGGTGCGGTCCCCGGCCCGCAGCCGAACGCTGACCGGCGCGCGGCGACCGATCCGCCACCCGGACGGCACCTCCCACAGGTCGGCACCCGCCTCAGCAAAACGTCGCAACCATCGGAACGCCGCTGCGGCGACGAACTGTTCATCGGAGGGCTCCGCCGCCACGAAGTCGCCGGCACGACGGTCCAGCAGTCCGGTGTCGAGCCGGCCCGCGACGACGTCAGGGTCGGTCAGCAGGAAACGAATGAACTCGATGTTGGTGACAACACCGAGCACCGCGGTGTCTGCCAGCGCCCGATCCAGGGTTCGCAGCGCCGCGGCCCGATCCGCACCATAGGCAATGACTTTGGCCAACATGGGATCGTAGTCGCTGCCGACAACCATCCCTGCCGACAGGCCCGAGTCGATCCGCACGCCGGCCGCGTTGGATTCCGTCACCGCCAGCACATCGCCGCCGGTGGGCAGAAAGCCGTGTGCTGGATCCTCCGCGTAAACCCGCGCTTCGATCGCGTGCCCCCGCAACGTGATATCGGCCTGGCCGACGGTCAGCTTCTCCCCTGCCGCGATCCGGACCTGCCACTCGACGAGATCCCATCCGGTCACCAATTCGGTGACGGGATGCTCGACCTGCAGCCGGGTGTTCATCTCCATGAAGAAGAACTCATCGGGCCGGTCGGCGGAGACGATGAACTCCACCGTGCCCGCGCCGGTGTACTCCACGCTGCGGGCGGTATCGCAGGCGGCGGCGCCGATCCGGGCGCGGGTCTCGGGATCGAGCAGCGGAGACGGAGCCTCCTCGATCACCTTTTGATGCCGGCGCTGCAGGCTGCACTCCCGCTCCCCGAAATGCACCACATTGCCGTGCGTATCGGCCAGCACCTGCACCTCGATATGCCTGGGGCGCAGCACAAACCGCTCCAGAAAGAGCGTGTCGTCGCCGAATGCGGCAGCGGACTCACGACGAGCGCTGACCAGGGCGGCGGGCAGGTCTGCCGACTGCCCAACCATGTGCATGCCCTTGCCGCCGCCACCGGCGGACGGTTTGACCAGGACCGGGTAACCGATGTCCTCGGCGGCCACGATCAGTTCCTCGTCGGTCAGGCCAGGCCGCGCGACGCCGGGTACCACCGGCACGCCGAAGGCCGACACGGTCCCCTTGGCGGCGATCTTGTCGCCCATGGTCTGGATGGCGCCCACCGGCGGCCCGATGAACGCAATCCCGGCCGATGCCAGAGCAGCCGCGAAATCAGCATTCTCCGAGAGGAATCCGTAGCCGGGGTGGACCGCCTGAGCGCCGGTGCGCACGGCCGCGTCGACGATCGCGGCAACATTGAGATAGCTGTCTCGTGCCGCCGGCGGACCGATCGCGATCGCGACGTCGGCCGCGGCGACGTGTCGCGCGTTGACGTCGGCGTCGCTGTAGACGGCCACCGATCGAATGCCCATCGCCTTGAGTGTGCGGATCACCCGAACGGCGATCTCACCCCGGTTCGCGACCAGAACGGTATGCAGGCCCATCGCGCTCACATCCGGAAGACGCCGTAGGACACCGGGTTGACCGGCGCGGTGGAAGTCACCGAAAGCGCGAGCCCAACAACCGTTCTGGTATCTGCCGGGTCGATGACACCATCGTCCCAGAGTCGCGCCGTCGAGTAGTACGGGTTGCCCTGATGTTCGTATTGGGCGCGGATCGGAGCTTTCAACGCTTCTTCCTCCTCGGCGGTCATCTCCCCACGCACCGTCGCGAGAACCGACGCCGCCTGCTCACCGCCCATCACGGAAATCCGCGCGTTCGGCCACATCCACAGAAAACGCGGCGAATACGCCCGCCCGCACATCGAATAATTGCCTGCGCCGTAGGACCCACCGATCACCACGGTCAGCTTGGGCACCCGCGCGCAGGCCACCGCGGTGACCATCTTCGCGCCGTGTTTGGCGATGCCACCGGCTTCGTATTCACGGCCGACCATGAACCCGGAGATGTTCTGCAGGAACAACAGCGGCACCATCCGCTTGTCGCACAGCTCGATGAAATGCGCTCCCTTGACCGCGGATTCAGAGAACAGCACCCCGTTGTTGGCCACGATGCCGACAGGGTGGCCGTGGATGCGGGCGAACCCGGTGATCAGGGTGGCGCCGTATTCGGCTTTGAATTCGGCGAATTCGCCGCCGTCGACGATCCGGTTGATCACGGTGTGCACGTCGTACGGAATTCTCGGATCGACCGGCACCACGTCGTAGAGCTCCGATTGATCGGCGATCGGGTCCACCGTCGGCTGCACATCCCAGATGGGTCGTTCGCGCGGCCCCAACGTCGATACGATGCGCCGGACAATGCGCAACGCATCGCGGTCGTCCTGCGCGAGGTGGTCGGTGACACCGGAGGTCTTCGAATGCAGTTCTCCGCCACCGAGATCCTCGGCCGTGACCACCTCACCAGTAGCCGCTTTCACCAGCGGCGGGCCGCCCAGAAAGATGGTGCCCTGGTTGCGAACGATGATCGCTTCGTCGCTCATCGCCGGAACGTAGGCGCCGCCGGCGGTGCAGGATCCGAGCACGGCGGCGATCTGCGGGATGCCCTGCGCGCTGAGATTGGCCTGGTTGTAGAATATCCGGCCGAAATGGTCGCGATCCGGGAAAACCTCGTCCTGACGCGGCAGGAACGCGCCACCGGAGTCGACCAGATAGATACAGGGCAGCCGGTTCTGCGCGGCGATCTCCTGGGCGCGCAGGTGCTTCTTGACCGTAATCGGGTAGTAGGTACCACCTTTGACCGTGGCGTCGTTGGCGACGATCATGCATTCCCGTCCGGAGATCCTGCCGATCCCGGTGATGATGCCGGCCCCTGGGCACTCGTCGTCATACATCCCGTCGGCGGCCAACGGCGCGATCTCGAGCAAGGGACTGCCGGCGTCGAGCAGCCCGTCGACGCGCATCCGCGGCAGCAGCTTGCCGCGGTCGACGTGGCGGGCGCGGGAGCGTTCCGAACCGCCCAGCGCGGCCGTCGCGAGCTTGCCGCGCAACTGCTCGACAAGAGCGGTATGCGCCGTGCGGTTTTCCGCCGGTGAGGTCATCGATTGCACGCCAATTTCGGTTAATGGTCACTAACTCGTGTTATGTTAGTGGCCGTTAACCGAACTGTCTAGGGAGGCTGGATGGCAGCGTCCGCCCCGGCCGAGCGTGGCGACCAGACCCCGGCACCGAACCCTCGCAGCCAGCGCAAGTCGGACCGCCGCCTGCAACTGCTGGCCGCCGCGGAGCGACTGTTCGCCGAACGCGGTTTCCTGGCGGTGCGGCTCGAAGACATCGGCGCGGCAACGGGCGTCAGCGGGCCCGCGATCTATCGGCACTTCCCCAACAAGGAGGCGCTGCTGGTCGAGCTGCTGGTCGGGATCAGCACCCGACTACTGGCCGGAGCGCGCAAGGTCCGCTCGCGAGAGTCGAACGCCGCCGCTGCGCTCGACGGCCTGATCGACTTTCACCTCGACTTCACCCTCGGTGAGCCCGACCTCATCCGGATCCAGGATCGCGACCTGACCTATCTGCCGGCTGCGGCCGAGCGCCAGGTGCGCAGGGCCCAGCGTCAATACGTCGAAGTGTGGGTGGGCGTCCTGCGCGAGCTCCAGCCCGGTCTCGCCGAGACCGACGCCAGGCTGATGGCGCACGCCGCATTCGGGTTGCTCAACTCCACCCCGCACAGCCTCAAGCCCGACAGCCCCGCACGGTCTCGTGCGGTGATGCGGGCGATGACCGTTGCCGCGCTGAGCGTCGGCGTAACGTCGTCATGACCAGCATTTTCACTGTTCATCAGACGTTTCGGCACCGACGGTTGCACTGCAGGTACCCTGCAGAAATGAGGTGGGCATGAGCGATCGACGTCATCCCGACGACACCCGTTCGATCCAAGAGCGGAACGAGCAAACCCAACGGTTGCACCAGGCTTACCGGCCGCACGTCGACCCCGCCTACAGCGGCCAGCCGTCTTACCCGCCGCCGTACTACTCCGGCTCGTCGCACGATCCGAACTCGGCAAACCCCACGGACAAGCTGCCGCAGTACTGGCTGCAGGGCCAGCCTCCGCCGGATCAGGCACCGCTGGACCCCGAGCCGGGAAAGCCGAAGGCGCCGCGCTGGCTGTGGGTTGCCGCCGCCGCGGCGGTGGTGCTGGTCACTGCGTTGCTGATCTCGTTGGTGATCGCCAATGGGACGGCCCGCAAGCAGACGGCCGTGCCCGCGCTGCCGTCGACGCCGAGTTCACCGAGGCCTGTCCCGGTCGTACCGCATTCGCCGTCACATTCGGGCCGCCCGCCCGAGGCGGGCCCGACCGAGCCCGGCCAGCCCGCTGACCCGAGCACCATGCAGACCGTGGTCTACAACGTCAGCGGCGACGGCCGCGCCATCAGCATCACTTACGTGGACACCGACGGCATGATGCAGACCGAGTTCAACGTCGGGCTGCCGTGGAGTAAGGAAGTCAGCCTGCCCGAGTCCGGCAGCAGGACGCCCAACGTCACCATCGTGAACATCGGGCACGACGTCACCTGCTCGGTGACCGTCGACGGGGTCGAGATCAACCAGCGCAGCGGCGCCGGCCTGACGATCTGCAACGGCAACGGCTAAACCCGGCGCGGGACACGCACCATCAGCAGACCCAGCAGTCCGACGCCCATGACCAGGCACAGCCCACCCATCCCGGCCCGGACCGCCCCGAACACGTCGACAAACAACGAGAACAGCCACGGCGCCACGAACGACACCGCACGCCCGGTCATCGTGTAAAGGCCGAAGGCGAGGCCTTCTTTTCCCTCGCTGGACATCCGCAGCAGCAGCGTCCGCGCCGACGCCTGCGCGGGCCCGATGAACAGGCAGAGCAGCAGCCCGGTGGCCCAGAAAGCGTGCGGACCGGACAACGCCATCATCGCCAGCCCGGCCGCGATGATGCTGGCCAGCGAGCCGATGATAACGGGCTTGGACCCGATCCAGTCGTCCAGGAAACCGCCGAATACGGCGCCCAGTGCGGCCACCACGCTGGCGACCACTCCGAAGATCAGCACATCGTCCGGCGAGATTCCGTAGGCGTTGACGCCGAGCACGCCGCCGAAGGTGAACACACCGGCCAGGCCGTCCCGAAAAACCGCCGCGGCCAACAGGTAATAGACCAGGTTGCGATCTCGGCGCCACTCGCTGAACAGGTCCGTCCAGAGCCTGCGATAGCCACCCAGGGCGCTTTGGGCGGGCCCGTCGGCCCCCGCCGGCGCCGGCAGCCTGGGCGCGGTCAACAGCAGTGGAGCCGCGAACAGCACCAGCCAGCCGGCCGCCACCAGCATCGCGATCCGCACATTCATGCCGTCGCCGACCGGCAGATGCAGGAATCCGCGGGTGGAGCCTTTTCCTTCGATGCAACCGACGTAGACGACCAGCAACAGGCCCACGCTGCCGACGAACGCCGCCGCCAGGCCGAACCCGGAGATCCGCCCGGAGTTCTGTGGCGTCGCCAGCTGACGCAGCATCGCGTTGTACGGGACGCTGGCCAGATCCCCGCAGGCCGCACCGATCGCGAGCAGCGCCAAGCCCGCCCACAGGTAGTCCGGGCGCTCACGGATCAGGCTCATCGCGCTGACCAGCCCGACCACCAGGCCGGTCAGCACGGCCAGGGTGAGGCGCCGCCGGCGGGGGTTCTCGACCCAGACGCCGATCACCGGGGCCAGCACGGCGATCGTCAACCCGGCGATTGCCAGCGCCCGACCCAGCCAACTCGCCGGCGTGACCCCACCCTGCAAGCCTTTGCCGACGGCGCCGGTCAGATACACCGAGAACACGAATGTCACCACGACCGCGCTCACGCCGGCGGAGCCGGTGTCCCACAGCGCCCACGCCACCGCTTGAGACCGCGTGGAGCCGCGCGAAACGTCACTGATGGATTCAGACATCGTGGGTCTGTCTACCATTGCCGCATGCCGGTACCCGCCCCCAGTCCCGACGCTCGTGCAGTTGTCACCGGAGCTTCGCAGAACATTGGCGAAGCACTGGCCACCGAATTGGCAGCGCGCGGTCACAGCCTGATCATCACCGCTCGCCGCGAGGATCTGCTCACCGCGCTCGCCGGCAACCTGACCGAAAAATACGGCGTCACCGTCGAAGTGCGCCCGGCCGACCTGGCCGACCCCGCCGACCGCGCCAAGCTGGTCGACGAACTGGCCACCCGGGAGATCTCGATCCTGTGCGCCAACGCCGGCACCGCGACCTTCGGGTCAGTGTCAGCACTGGACGCCGCGCTGGAGCGAGCTCAGGTGCAATTGAATGCAGTCGCGGTGCACGACCTGGTGTTGGCGGTGCTGCCGGGAATGATCGAGCGCAAAGCAGGCGGCATTCTGATTTCCGGTTCGGCAGCGGGCAATTCGCCGATCCCGTACAACGCGACCTACGCGGCGACCAAGGCGTTCGCGAACACCTTCAGCGAGTCGTTGCGCGGCGAACTACGCAAAACCGGTGTGCACGTGACGGTGTTGGCCCCGGGTCCGGTGCGTACCGACCTGCCCGACGCGTCGGAGGCCTCGATCGTCGAGAAGCTGGTGCCGGACTTCTTGTGGATCTCCACCGAGTACACCGCGAAGAAGTCGCTGGATGCGTTGGCGCGCAACAAGATGCGTGTGGTACCCGGCGTGACGTCCAAGGCCATGTCGGTGGCCAGCCAGTACGCACCACGTGCGATCGTCGCCCCGATCGTCGGGAGCTTCTATAAGAAGATGGGCACCTGACCTAGCGACGGCGTTTGGTGCCACCGCCGAACATGTTGCGGATGAGTTCGGTGCCCAGTGCCTTGAGGAAGGTCTGGAAGCCGCGGCTGTTGACGAATCGGCTGAACCAGCCGGGCTTCTTGGCGGCCTCGGGCGGGTTCTTCGATCCCGCCACCGCGGGCTGATCGGCTGGGGCCTTGGCTTTTTCGGCTTCGATCTTCTCGTAAGCGGATGGCGAATCGACCGTCTTGCCGTATTTCTGTTGCAGTGGGCTGGATTTGGCTGCGTCCTCGATCGCTTTGTCGCCGATGGCGGCCATCAGCGAACGCGGTGAGCGCAGCCTGGTCCAGGCGACTGGTGTCGGCGCACCCCGCTCAGACAGCACAGTCACGATCGCCTCGCCGATGCCCAGCGACGTGAGCGCCGAGGCGAGGTCGTAGACGTCGGTCTTCGGGTAGGTGCGGACGGTCCTGGTCAATGCCTTCTGGTCATCGGGGGTGAACGCCCGCAGCGCGTGCTGGATGCGCGCACCCAGTTGCGACAGAACGGCATTGGGAATGTCGGTGGGCAACTGGGTGCAGAAGAACACGCCGACGCCGCGAGAGCGGATCAGCTTCACGGTCTGCTCCACCTGGTCCAGGAATGCCTTCGACGCGTCGGCGAACAGCAGGTGCGCCTCGTCGAAGAAGAACACCAGCTTGGGTTTGTCGATGTCGCCGACCTCGGGGAGCGACCTGAAGAGCGTGGACAGGATCCACATCAAGAAGGTGGAGAACAGCACCGGGCGGGCGGCTTGGTCGCCCAGTTCGAGCAGCCAGATCGTTGCGGGAGTTTTGCTGTCGCTATTGAGCAATACGTTGGGATCGAGTTCCGGCTCACCGAAAAAGGTATCGCCGCCTTCGCCTTCCAGATTGACGAGGGCGCGCAAGATGACCCCGGCCGTCTGAGCTGAAACCCCGCCCAGGTCCTTGAGATCGGCCTTGCCCTCGTCGCTGGTGAGGTGGCTGATCACCGCACGCAGGTCAGCCAAATTGAACAACTCGTACTGCTTCGACTCGGCCCAGTGGAAGATCAGACCGAGCGTCGATTCTTGAGTACTGTTCAGGCCCAAAACTTTTGACAGGAGGATCGGCCCGAAGCTGGCGATTGTGGCCCGAACCGGAACACCAATACCCTTGGTGCCCAGCGACAGAAACTCCACCGGGAAGCCACTCGGGGACCAGTCGTCGCCGGTGTCCTTCGCGCGTGCGGCGATCCTGTCGCTGCTCTCACCGGGCTTCGACAAGCCGGACAGGTCGCCCTTGACGTCGGCCATCAGCACGGGCACGCCCGCCGCCGAGAGCTGCTCGGCGATCACCTGCAGCGTCTTTGTCTTGCCGGTACCGGTGGCGCCGGCCACCAGGCCGTGCCGGTTGATGGTGGCCAGCGGAATGCCGATCTGCGCGGTCGGGTCAGCCTTGTCGTCGACGACCACCGTGCCCAACTCCAAGGCCTGGCCCTGGACGGCGTAGCCCTTGGCGATCTGCTGTGCCGGAGTCTCTGTCGATTCACTGCTCACTAAGCCGCTGCCTCTCCCCTAGAAGTCGTGGTCGGTGACAACCCACGACCTTACTTGCTAAAGACCCGCTCAGCCGGGGTGGCTGCGGGCAGCCAGGCAACTTTGCCTACTGTGAATGCCGTGCGGGACGAACTGGTGTGGATCGACTGTGAGATGACCGGGCTGGACCTGGGCTCGGACAAGTTGATCGAGATCGCCGTCCTGGTGACCGACAGCGAACTGAACGTTCTCGGCGACGGCCTCGACGTCGTGATTCACGCTGACGACTCGGCGCTGAACTCGATGGTCGACGTCGTGACCGAGATGCACACCCGCTCCGGGCTCATCGAGGAGGTCCGGGCGTCCTCCGTGGACCTCGCGACCGCTGAAGCTGCGGCGCTCGATTACGTCCGTCAACACGTCAAGCAGGCCAAAACGGCGCCGCTGGCAGGAAACTCGATCGCTACCGACCGTGGCTTCATCGCACGCGACATGCCCGCCCTGGACTCGTTCTTGCACTACCGGATGATCGACGTGAGCTCGATCAAAGAACTGTGCCGCCGCTGGTATCCGCGGATCTATTACGGCCAGCCGGCGAAAGGCCTGGCACACCGCGCCCTGGCCGACATCCACGAGTCCATTCGCGAGTTGCAGTATTACCGGGGCACCGCGTTCGTGCCGCAGCCGGGCCCTACGACCAGCGAGATCGCCGACGTAGCCGAAAGGCTCGGTGTCGAGCCGCCCACGCCGCAGGGAACTGATTCGGCCGCCGGGGACACAAACGGCTAGTATCAACGACGCCGCTGCTCGTCTGGCGGCAATGGTGGCTGTAGTTCAGTTGGTAGAGCGCCAGGTTGTGATCCTGGATGTCGCGGGTTCAAGTCCCGTCAGTCACCCCGAATGGGGCGCCATGCTCGCGGCGTTCTGAGCCGTTGGTCTTCAGCGGCGCCTGAGTTCGCTGCGCAAAGCCGCTCGGCGCATCTCCAGCTCGAACCCACCCGCCTCGGCGGCGTAACTGATGGCGCCCGCGGCGGCGCCGACCACTTGCCACAGCACGATGCCGCCGAATACCGCCAGGCGACCGCGCTGGGCCGTTGCCTCACGCTCACTGAGAGTTGGACTCATACCAATTAGGTTAAAAGCACAGGCTTGCCGATGCATGGACGTGTGACCGGATCGGCGTGTCAGGCATCCACAGCCTTAATTGCACGCGAATGAGGTTGCCAGATAACCAATGTGGCGTTGCGAATCGGTGTCACGCCTTCGCGTTGCCGGCGTGCCACTGGTCCCACGGAATGTTCCAGTCACCGAGCCCTTCGGTGCCAGAAAGCGGCGGGCCGATGGTGTTGAGCACCTCGACGATGTCGCCGCGCTTGGTGTTCTCGAAGAACCACTGCGCGTTGCTCGGGCTCACATTGAGGCAGCCGTGGCTGGTGTTGGTGTGCCCCTGGGCGCCCACCGACCACGGTGCCGAGTGGACGAAGACACCGCTGTAGGACATCTGGGTGGCGAAGTCCACCTCGGTGCGATATCCGTTGGGCGAGTTGGCCGGTACTCCATACGTCGAGGAGTCCATGATCATGTGCGCGAATCGCACGCCGAGAATGTAGGTGCCGCTGGCGGTTGGGGTGCTGTCCTTGCCCATCGATGTCGGCATCGTCTTCACGACGTTGCCGTTGACCCGCACGGTAACCATCTTGGTGTTGTCATCGGCGGTCGCGATGACCTCGTCGCCGATGGTGAAGTGCGAGCGCGCGTTGTCCTCGCCGAAGACCCCATCACCCAAATCGACACCGTAGGTGTTCACCGCGACGTTCACGTTCGTCCCCGGCTTCCAGAAATGCTCAGGGCGCCAACGCACTTCCCGGTTGTTCAGCCAGTAGAACGCACCCTCGACGGGCGGATCGGCGGTCACGGCGATGGCCTTCTCGGCCGCCGCCCGGTTGGCAATCTTCTCGTCGAACTGGATCGCCACCGGCTCGCCGACGCCCACTACCTCGCCGTCGTGCGGCATCGCGTACGGCATCGTCAGGTTCTGCGGTGAATGGGTCTGGAACGACAGTTGGCGAGTGGCCACTCCACCCAGCCCACGCGCTTTGGCGGTCAGTGTGTAGAGCCTGTTGTAGCCCAGCCGCTCGGCGGTCTGCCAGTGCACGCCGTCGGGGCTCAGTTGGCCGTCGACCGAGCCGCCGTTCTCGTTGACCATCTCAACGGAGGCCAGCACACCGTTGTCAGCGCTCACCGTCACGGGGCTGTCCACCGCTACGCCCACGGCGCCGTCGGTCACCGATGTGGTGAGTTTGGGCACCAGCAGGTCACCGAACGGCGAGGCTTTGTCCATGATGGCCTTGGGCGCGGGGCCACCGCCGTTGCCGCTGCAGGCTCCCGCGCCGAAGACGGCAAGCGGCACCATCAGCACAACCAGCCACCGCCGAAATTCGTGCCGTGTCCTCACCAAGCGACCTGCCACCTGCGCTGTTCCCCCTCGTGACGTGAAATGCGTGAGTTACTGCGGAGTATTCTAAGGCGTAGACGACTGGTAACCGTGTTCGGCGATCGACGCCCGGCTCGACGATTTCGTCCGTCGGCAGAATGGCTGTTATTGTCTCAAACGCGGTCCAGCAGGACGCACGCGCCGTTAGCTCAGTTGGTAGAGCAGCTGACTCTTAATCAGCGGGTCCGGGGTTCGAAACCCTGACGGCGCACCACCAAAGCTCGTTGCGGGACTTGCCGGCACGGGTAGCGCAGCCCGACGGCGGTCAGGACATATCCTCGGCCCACTCGATATGCCCCTCGAAGCCAAGATCCCTCGCCATGTCCCGATAGCGATCCCGGAACTGCCCGTAGGACACGGCATCGCCGTGAGCCCGGGCCAAGAGCGCCCGCAGCCGCATCAGCCAGATGTCGCGCATGGCGAAGCCGCGGTCGGCCAGCCGATCGGTCGATCATGGCCTCCGCCAACCGCTTGATCGCGGCCGCGGCTTCCGCCAAATCGCCCTCGGCTCGCCGCTCGAGCAGTGTTTCCACGAGGGCACCCTCTCGTCGCGAATCATCTTGCCGGGGTGATGATCCGACGGGCCGCTTCCACGGCGGCCGCGCGTCGGGCCGCGACGATCGCCGGATCGGCAGCCAACGCATCGGAATGCGGCGATTGAGCCCACGCCAGCCCGATTCCGAAAAGCAGCACCAGCAGGTCCATGGGTTCCCATTCCGCATCCACCTGCCCGGCGGTTTGCGCCGCCTCAATGACACCGACGTCGCGCTGCGTAATCGATCCACCGCTGTCGACGGAAGGGGGCTCGATCACCAATCCTTCGAGATTGGCCCACGTCATCATGCGTAGGTGCTCAGGGCGACGGCACGCCAAGTCGTAGATGTCTCCGACAAATTCCGGAACCGCGTCGCCGCGTAGTGTCACCGCGGCGAAGAACTCCGCCATATCGGCGGCAACCACGCCGCGAAACAGCGCCTCTTTATCGGTGAAGTGGGCGTAGAGGCGCTCTTTGCTGGCCGCCGCGGATTTCGCAATCCGGTCGATCCTGGCGCCGGCCAGCCCGAATTGAGCGAACTCGGATCGAGCCGCAGCCAAGATCGTTTCCCGCAACTCTGTGGTGGTTCGCACAGCAAGATACTAACCATACGAACTAGTTCGTTTGATACATTGGTGGGATGCCGCCACATGCAGCCGACCTGGCCATGAATCAGCCGACCGACCCGGAAGCGGCGTCGCATCCATCGCGACGGGCGCAGAGCCTGCGCTCCGCGTTGGATGGGCTACAGGGCCGGATCGCTCCCCTCATCGACCTGACCCGGCCGTATGTGAATGGCCTGAATGGGTTGCCGGCCGACGGACGGTTTCTGTTGGTGGGCAACCACACTCAGTTCATCGGCGGCGAAGTTCTGTTGATCCCACACTTTGTGCGACGCGCGATCGGAACTCGCGTGCGCACCCTGGCGGATCGTCGAATCGGAGAACGTCCGGGCTTTAGCCGCGACCTGATGACCGCTTACGGCGGCGTGGTCGGCGCGCCCGATGCGGCGCGAGAACTCATGCGCAACCGTGAGACCGTCCTGGTGTTTCCGGGTGGAGGCCGCGAGATAGCGAAATTCAAAGGCGAGGAATACCAGCTGAATTGGACCGGACGGGCCGGATTTGCCCGCATCGCGGCGGAGAACGGCTACCCGATAGTCCCGGTCGGACTGGTCGGCGGCGACGATGTTTACAAGAGCCTGTTCACCCGCGACAGTGTGATGGGCCGGCTCACTCAGAAGGTCAGCACCAGGCTGTCGGGCAACTCCGACATGGCGATGCCGGTGATGCGAGGCGTTGGGCCCACCCTGATTCCCCGCCCCCAGCGGATGTACTTGCAATTCGGGCAGCCGATCGAGACGACACGTCCGAAACGCATAACGGTCGACAAATGGGTCGCGTCGGTAAAAGAGCGAACCCAAGATTCACTCGAATCAATCCTCGACGCGCTGTTGGAGATTCGCGCCGCGGACCCGTTCCGCGAACTGAACCCGCTGGCGTGGACGAGGGCCGTCCAGGCCAGCTGAACCGCCGTCTACTTGTTGCGAATCCGGCGCACAGCCACAGCGACGGCGAGTGCCGCAATGCCGGCCAGCGACACCACCACGGCGGGCTTCCTGACGAATCCGATCGCCCGGGCCTTAGCGTCGTCGGCCAGTCGGCGGGGGTTGGCCCGCACAGCCAGCGAGTCGACGGTCGACGCGAGCTGGTCGCGGGCCTTATCGATCTCCTGCTTGATGGTGTCGGGATCCCGCTCCGCCACGCTCGTCCTCCCTGTCGTCGGCGAACCCGGACCAGGCGCGGTCTAGGTTGGTGCCTGCCGACCTACCCTAGATCAGCCGGCACTCATCCCACTTGCCGGTGAACAGAAAGGCAGCTCCGTGACCGACACCACACGCCTCGCGCCGGGCGACAAAGCGCCCACCTTCACCCTTCCCGACGCCGACGGCAAAAATGTTTCGCTCGCCGACTACAAGGGCCGTCGCGTGATCGTCTACTTCTACCCCGCCGCCGCCACGCCCGGCTGCACCAAGCAGGCCTGCGACTTCCGCGACAGCCTGAGCGAACTCAGTGGCGCCGGCCTCGACGTCATCGGCATCTCCCCCGACAAGCCGGCGAAGCTGGCGAAGTTCCGCGATGCCGAGAAGCTGACGTTCCCGCTGTTGTCCGATCCCGAACGCAAGGTGCTAGCGGCCTACGGCGCGTTCGGTGAGAAGAAGATGTACGGCAAGACAGTTCAGGGCGTGATCCGTTCGACGTTCGTCGTCGACGAGAAGGGCAAGATCGCTGAGGCGCAGTACAACGTCAAGGCAGCCGGACACGTCGCCAAGCTGCGCCGCGAGCTGTCTGTCTAGCGCCAGACCCTACGAATGAGCAGGTTTGACAAGCCTGCCCTTGCTGGCATCACGCGCGATTTTGCACTTCACTTGTCCGCATGGCGGACGATCGGTTACAGCACTCCCGTCGGTCGAAACAGATCCAACGGCAGCTGGATTCGACGGGCGACGAGCTGACCCACAACGCCGAGCCGCACGCCAGCAGTCTGTCCCGGCGCCTGAACTGGTTGCGCGCGGGCGTTTTAGGTGCCAACGACGGGATCGTCTCCGTCGCCGGTGTTGTGGTCGGAGTCGCCGGCGCCTCCACATTGCGCGGCCCTATCTTCACGGCGGGGCTGGCGGCGTTGGTGGCCGGTGCCGTCTCGATGGCCCTCGGCGAGTTTGTCTCCGTCTCGAGCCAGCGCGATAGTGAAACCTCGCAGCTGGCATTGGAACAGCGCGAACTGCGGCATAGCCCCGAGGCCGAACTGGCAGAACTGGCCTCGATCTACCAATGTCGAGGTCTCTCGCCCCAGACCGCAGCGCAGGTAGCCCGAGAGCTGACCACGCACGACGCGCTCACGGCGCATGCCCACGCCGAACTCAACATCGACCCGGACGAACTGGCCAACCCCTGGCAGGCCGCAGCAGCGTCGGCATCGGCATTCACCGTCGGGGCGCTCTTGCCGTTGGCCGCCATCCTGCTGCCACCGGCGTCTTGGCGCGTACCCGTCACGTTCACCGCGGTGGTCGCCGCGCTCGCCGTCACCGGCGCACTGGGCGCCCGGATCGGCCGCGCACGCCCAGGGCGCGCCGTACTGCGCGTCGTGCTCGGTGGCGCGGCGGGGCTGATGCTCACCTACGGCATAGGCCACCTCTTCGGCACTGCCCTGGGATAATGACAACGCGTCCGAATTTAGCTGTGCTGCTACGGGAATGGGGCCGCCTCGGCTGCGTCGGTTTCGGTGGGCCGCCGACCCACATCAGGTTGTTGCGCGATTTGTGCGTGACGCGCGAGAGGTGGTTGTCTCCGGTCGAATTCGAGGACGCCGTGGCTGCCTGCAATTTGCTGCCCGGCCCCGCGTCGACTCAGCTGGCGATCTATTGCGCGTGGCGGATGCGCGGAGCTCTTGGTGCTCTGGTGGGTGGTGCCGCGTTCATCGTCCCCGGCCTGCTTCTCATCCTGGGCCTTGCTGCCCTTTTCCTGGGGCGTCCGCCTGCGCCGGTCCTGGCAGCCGGGGCGGGAGCAGGCTCAGCGGTGGCCGCGGTCGCAGTCAGCACCGCGGCATCGCTCGTGCCGGCGAGCTGGCGTCGCGCCGGTGACGAAGGCCGGCCCACTCAGTGCCGCTGGACGACGTACCTGGCTGCCGGTGTGGCGGGTGCGGTGGCACTCGGTCCGTGGCTGGTGCTGGTCTTGCTGTCGTGTGGCTTGATCGAGCTCGGCCTGCGTTGCGCACACTTTCGCCAAGGCCCTTTATCCGTCGCGCCGATGCCGTTCCTCGCGACCGGCGTTGTGAGCCTCGGGACAATGGCCTCGCTCAGCTGGACGGCGTTCAAGGTGGGCGCGCTGTCGTACGGCGGCGGATTCGTCATCATCCCGCTGATGCAAAACGACGCAGTCCATGTCAACCGCTGGATGACTGGGGCCCAGTTCTTGAACGCCGTTGCGCTCGGCCAAATTACGCCCGGACCGGTGGTGCAGACCGTCGCAGTCGTCGGATATGCGGCTGCTGGCATCGGCGGCGGTCTTCTGGCCGCGGCCGTCGCGTTCAGCCCGTCCTTCGTGTTCGTACTCGTGGGGGCACGACACTTCGAACTACTCCGGAGCAGCCCCGCCACCCGTGGATTTCTCGATGGCGCCGGACCTGCTGCGATCGGCGCAATCCTCGGCTCAGCGCTGACTCTCGCGCGAACCCTGTCTCAGCCGTGGCAGTTCTTCGTCTTGGCTGTCGCAGCCGTGTTACTTCTGGTCCTGCGACGGGGAGTCGTGATGACGTTGCTTGTCGCAGGACTGACCGGGATCGTTTTAGTCGGCACAGGCCTGCCGTTACCCCACTAGGGCGAGTAGGCCACGTTCGCCAGTAGCAGCGCCTCGGCGGTCGCGGCGCGCTCCAGCACGCCCAGATCCAGGCTCTCGTTGATGCTGTGCGCCTGCGTCGCCGGGTCTTCCACGCCGGTGACCAGGATCGCCGCGTTCGGGTAGGCCGCCGCGAACTCGGCGATGAACGGGATCGATCCGCCCATCCCCATGTCGACCGGCTCGGCTCCCCACGCCTGCCGAAACGCGGCTCGCGCGGCGTCATACACCGGCCCCGTCGCGTCGATGGCGTAGGGCTGACCGATGTCGCCGGGCGTCACGATCACCTGAGCGCCCCACGGTGCGTGCTGCTCCAGATGCGCGATCAGCGCGTCCAGATGCGCGGCCGCATCGCCGCCGGGAGCGACCCGCATACTCACTTTGGCGCGAGCGCGCGGAATCAGCGTATTCGACGATGCCGCAATCGAAGTGGTGTCGATGCCGATCACCGTGATCGCCGGCTTGGCCCACATCCGTTGCGGTACCGAGCCGGAACCGATCTCGCTCACCCCGTCCAGCAATCCCGACTCGGACCGCACCCGATCAGTTGGGTAATCGACTGCAGCGGCGATGCTTTGATGCAGACCGGCCACGGCGACGCTGCCGTCGTCGTTGTGCAAGCTGGCCAGCAGGCGGGTCAGCACCATCAGCGCGTCGGGTACCACCCCGCCCCACAGACCGGAGTGCAGGCCGTGGTCGAGGGTGGCTACTTCGACCACGCAATCGGCGAGCCCGCGCAGCGACACCGTCAGCGCCGGCACCTCGACGCTCCAGTTGTCCGAGTCGGCGATGACGATCACGTCGGCCTCGAGTGCTTCGCGATGGGCGGCAAGTAGGCGACCCAGCGACGGCGACCCCGACTCCTCTTCGCCTTCTACGAAGACCGTCACCCCGACCGGCGGATTGCCATCGTGCGCCCGAAACGCCGCCAAATGCGTTGCGATACCTGCCTTGTCGTCGGCGCTGCCGCGCCCGTAGAGCCGGCCGTTGCGTTCGGTCGGCTCGAAAGGCGGCGACGCCCACTGATCGGGATTGCCTTCGGGCTGCACGTCGTGGTGGGCGTACAGCAACACGGTCGGCGCGCCGGGCGGTGCGGGGTGCCGTGCGATCACCGCCGGCGCGCCGCCCTCGCTGACAATCTGCACGTCAGCAAAACCGGCTTGCGACAACAGGTCTGCGGTGGCTTGGGCGCTGCGGTGCACCTGGTCGCGGCGGGCCGGGTCGGCCCACACCGACTGGATGCGCACCAGGTCTTCCAGATCCTCACGCACCGACGGCAACAACTCGCGTACGCGTTCGACCAGATCGCTCATAGTCGTCCAGGCTAGCGGTACTGCGTCCCGCCGAGATCGACGCCACCTTGCGAAATGCTAAGGCAGTTCCAGGATGGCGACCGCCGCCGCGGTGTCGGCTTCGTGCGTCAGCGACACGTGGATCGTCACATCCTTGAGATGCGCGGCGATATCACCGGTCAGCCGCACCTTGGGCCGGCCCCACATGTCAGTGATCACCTCGATGTCGCGATGAATGTCCTCGCGCAACACCGGTCGTTGGGAGAACCGCGATCCAGACCAGGCCTTGATCACCGCTTCCTTGGCCGCCCAGCGCGCCGCCAGGTGGCGTGCCGCCGACGAACTCTTGTCCGAGGCATCCCGCCGTTCACCGGGAGTGAAAGTTTCGGCGAAGACGGTTCCGGGTTGGTCGACCTGCTCGGCGAATTCAGTAATGGAGACAAGGTCTATCCCTACTCCAACGATGCTCATTGGTGCCACTCCTCGATGCCGGCTGCGCCGGCACCATCGTCATCGGCACGGCTCATCAATTACGAACCTATCGGATGCTCACTGCAGGTAGACATCGTCGTCGCCCAATCGCGCGTTCACGTCGAGCAACATCGCCGATTCCTGCCGCTTCTCGGATCCCTCGTGGTCGAAGCGACGGTCGGCGGGCCGCTCGTACATCGGGCGGCCGCCCGCGATCGCCGACGCCAGTCGGCGCTGTCCGGCCAGCAGTCGGGCGTCCGCCCTGCGCTGGTAGTCCGCCCGCTGCTCGGCGCCCAGCGTGGCCAGGAAGGCCTCGGGGTGCACCAGCGCGACCAAGCCGGACACGTGGCCGAACCCAAGGCTGGTCACCAGACCGGCCTTCAGCGGGAACTTCTTCCCCAGCCGGAGCGTGTCGCGGACCCAGACGAAGTGCGCCGAGTCGGCGAGCTCGTCGTCGACGCAGTCCAGGCTGCGGTTCGGCGGTATGACCCCGTCGCGCAGGATCTGGCACAGGCCCATCATCTGGAAGACCGCCGCACCACCCTTGGCGTGCCCGGTGAGGCTCTTCTGCGACACGATGAACAGCGGCGCCCCGTCGGAGCGGCCCATCGAATCAGCAAGCCGCTCATGCAGTTCGGTCTCGTTGGGATCGTTGGCCAACGTCGAGGTGTCGTGCTTGGAGATCACCGCGACATCGTCGGCGCCGACTCCCAGCTTGGCCAGCGACCGGGCCAGCGGCGAATCCTTGCCGCCCCGTCCGGCTCCCAGCGCACCGAGACCCGGAGCCGGGATCGAGGTGTGCACGCCGTCGGCGAACGACTGCGCGTAACCCACCACCGCCAGCACCGGCAGACCCATCTTCACCGCGAGATCACCGCGGGCCAACAGGATGGTGCCACCGCCCTGGGCTTCCAGGAACCCGAGCCGGCGCCGGTCGTTGGGACGGGAGAACTTCGCGTCGCTGATACCGCGGCCGCGCATCGCGGCGGTGTCGGCAGTGGCGGCCATGTCACCGAAGCCGATGATGGCCTCCAGCGTCAGGTCGTCGAACCCGCCCGCGACCACCAGTTCGGCCTTGCCGAGGCGGATCTTGTCCATGCCCTCCTCGACCGAGACCGCCGCGGTGGCGCATGCGCCGACCGGGTGGATCATCGCGCCGTAACTGCCGACATAGGACTGAATCACATGTGCGGCAACGACGTTGGGCAGCACCTCTTGCAGGATGTCGTTCGGCTTGTTGCGGCCGAGCAGGTTGCCGTGATACATCGTCTGCATCGACGTCATGCCGCCCATGCCGGTGCCCTGGGTGCTGGCGACCAGGCCCGGGTGCACCCAACGCATCAGCTCGGTCGGGGTGAAGCCTGACGACAGGAACGCATCGACGGTCGCCACGATGTTCCACAGCGCCACCCGGTCGACCGAGCTGGCCATGTCCTGGCTGATGCCGAACACGGTCGGGTCGAACCCGGTCGGGATCTGCGCACCGACGGTCCGCGACAGCTTGGTCTTGCGCGGCACGCGAATCTCGGTGCCCGCCTTGCGGGTTACCTGCCAGTCGCTGGAGCCCGGAATTGGCCGGACCACCGTGTGCTCGGCGTCGAACTGGGCGAAGCCGCGGGCGTCGGCTTCCGAGGAGACGACGAACGTGAAGTCCTTGTCCAGGAACACGCTCACCATCAACGGCGATGCGTGATCAGGGTCGATCGCGCCGTCATCAACAAATTCGCGAACTCCCACCCGCTCGACCACGGCGTCGTGATAGCGCTCGATCAACTCGGCCTCGTCGATCAGGTCACCGGAGGCGACGTCATACCAGCCGGGCGTCGGATCCTCTTCCCACGTGATCAACCCAGTGGTCCAAGCCAATTCGAGTACACCGGCGGCCGACAGTTCGTTGTCGACCTCCATCTCGAAGCGGGTCCGCGACGAGCCGTACGGGCCGAGTTCGGCACCACCGACGATGACCACCAACTCGGACGGGTCGAGGTCGAGGTGGTTCCACGCCGGCGGGGGTGCCGGGTTGAAGCCGCGCGGCGGTGACGGCAGCGCGGGGATGGTTCCATCGTCCGCGGCATCGTCGGCCCCATCTTCGGCGGTACTCGCCGAACGCTCCTCACGGGCCTTGGCAGCGAGATCGGCCATGTCCAGGTCGACGTCGCCGAGACCACCGGTGAAGTCTACCTTGATGGGTGTGGCCGCGGCGGCGGTCCTGGACTCGGTGTCGCAGAGCCCCAGCAGCATGCCGGCCATCTCATCGGTGGAATACGTTGTGACACCGGCCTCTTCGACGGCGCTGACGATCGCGTCGTTGTGCCCCATCAGGCCCGTGCCGCGAGTCCACCCGATCAGCGCATGGGCCAGGCTGACCCGATGCGCCCACGACGACTCGGCTCCCCAGCGGGTCACCAAGGCGTCCAACGCCGACTTCGCTTCACCGTAGGCGCCGTCACCACCGAACATGCCGCGGTTCGGCGAGCCCGGCAGCACCACATGAAGGCGTGAGGCGATGTCACGCTCGGCGCCGATCTTGGACAGGCCGCCGATCAGCCGCTGCACGGCCCACAGCAGCACCTTCATTTCCATCTCCGAGCGCGCACCGGCCTCGGACAGATCGCCGACCACCCGCGGCGCCGCGAACGGGAACAGCAGTGTCGGGGTTTGCGCGTTCTTGATGTGAATCGACTGCGGCCCAAGGCTTTCGGACTGCTCGTTACCGATCCACTCGGCGAGCGCATCAATGTCGGAGTAGGACGCCATGTTGGCCGCCACCACCCACAGCGAGGCGCCGAAGCGGGCGTGGTCGCGGTAGAGATTCCGGTAGAACGCCAGCCGCTCGTCATCGAGCTTCGAGGTCGTGGCGATGACGGTGGCACCGCCATCGAGCAGCTTGCCGACCACCGACGCGGCGATCGAGCCTTTCGACGCACCGGTCACCACGGCAACCTCGGTGTGGAACGGGCCGCTGTCCGGGTTCTCCGCGCCGGCCGCGATCCGGCCGTACAGCGACGCGTGGATCTGACGTCCGGCCGCCAGGGCCTTGCCCTGCCACCAGGTCGCCTGTGTCGCCACCACGTGGCCGGCTCCCTCGAAACGCTCTGAGAGCCTTGCCCAGTCGGCGTTGGCTTCGTCGTCCTCGATCAGCCACAGCTTGACCAGGTCTTCGCGCGCGCTGGCCCATCGGTCGTCGAACACCACGGCCTTCTTGCCGTCGAACGCCGGTGCCACCAACCGCGGCCAGTCGGCGCCCAGTTCGGCGGTCACCAGGTCGATCAGGTCGGCATCGGTGGCCGCCGGCGGAGCGCTGACCTGCTCGTCGAGGCCGAGCTGGCCAAGGACCAAGCGGGCCGCCGAGGCGAGCACGCCGTCGCGGCCGGTGATCTGCTCGGTGAACTCGCCGAGCGCGGCCGCATCGACGGTCGCGCCGCCGCCGCCACCGCTGGACGGCAGCGCCACCGCGATGCCGCGACGGGAGGCCACAGACGTGACGGCAGCGTCGATGACGCTGTCGACCGCGGCGGTGTCAGCCAGCGCACCCTCGTGCAGGTTGCCCAGTGAACCGCCGCGAACGCTGGTTCCCTCGCGGGTGCCGAGCGCGACCTCGACCGTGACGTGCTTAACCCAGCCTTCGCCCAGCTCCCAGGTCTTGGTCACCCGCTCGGCAATCGCGGCGGGCCGCTTTCCGGACGGGCCGAGGATGGTACGCAGCTGGTCGTTGATCGCGTCGGAAAGCACTGGCCCGTAAGGCTTGTAGGTGCGTGCCAACTTGGTGACCTGCGCCCGCAAACCGGCCAGGTCGGCCTCGGCGGCGCCGTCGATGGCGCCGAGGTTCAGCTCGGAACCCAAGTCGACCAGCAACTGGTTACGTCGCGACGACGCGCCGTCGGTGATGGACTCGATGGAGTCCAATTGCTCGATCTGGTCGATGCGCATCTTGGCTGACAGCGCGATCAGCGCCAGCGTCGCGTCGGCGGCATCGAACCCGATGTCGTCGGGGCGCGGAGCACCCGACGGAGCTCCGGCGCCAGCCGGAGCGACGGCGGGTGCGACATTGGGGCTGGGTGCACCCTCCGGCGCGACAGCGTCGGAATCCGAAGCCTCTTCAAGCAAATCTTCCGGTTCAGGGTCGGTGTCGGTGGCGAACAGCACCGCCGCGTCGCGCTCGGCGTTGAGCACTTCCACTGTGCTGTGGGCATATTCGGGCAGCTTGAGGGTGTTGGTGGCCAGCCCGGCGACGGTCGGTGCCGACTTCACGCCGATCTCGACGAACCGCTCCACACCCAGACCGCCGGCGGCCTCTTCGGTGAACAGCAGATCCTGGGTCTCGATCCAGCGGACCGGGCTGGCGAACTGCCAGGCCAGTAGCTCGATGATCAGCGTGCGCGCCAGGTCGAACGGGCGCTCGTTGCGCCAGTGGTCGTAGTTCTCCAGGATCTCGTCCAGCGGCTCGGCAGGCACCAGATCCCGGATCTCTTGGATGAAGTCGCGGTCCATGCTGAACGGCCGCGGCACCAGGTTAGGGATGTAGCGCCCGATGATCATGCTGGCGTCTTTGCCCCGCGGCATGGCCCGTTCCAGCGAGCGGCGGAACTCGGCGACGCCGACCCGCAGCACCTCGGAGTGGAACGGCACGTCGATACCCGGCACCAGAATGAAAGACCGCTTACCGCCGGAGATTTCGCGACGTCGCTCGACCTCGGCCTCCAGCTCTTCTAATCCGCGGACCGTGCCGGCGATTGCGTACTGCGCGCCGCGCAGGTTGAAGTTGACGATCTGCAGGAACTCCCCGGTGCGCCGGGAGATCTCCTCGACGAACTCCGGCACGTCGGCATCGTCGAGATCGATCTGCGACGGCCGGATCGCGGCCAGCCGGTAGTTGGACCGGCCGAGCTCGTCGCGCGGCACGATGTCGTGCATGTTTGATCCACGCTGGAACACCGTCTCCAGCAACGCTTCCAACCCGTAGACGTCGCTCACGCAGGCCAGCGCGGTGTACTCACCGACCGAGTGTCCACAGGCGATCGCGTCTTCCACGAAGGCGCCCTGCTCGCGCATCTCGGCGACCTGCGCCGCGGCCACCGTCGCCATCGCGACCTGAGTGAACTGCGTCAGGTACAGCACTCCCTCGGGGTGGTTGTAGTGCACGCCGCTGGCGGTAAGGGTGGTCGGGTTGTCCCGCACCACATTCAGAATCGAGAAGCCCAGCGTCCCGCGGGTGTACTTGTCCGCGTCGTCCCAGATCTTGCGGGCCCTCTTGGAGCGAGCGCGGACGTCCATGCCCATGCCCTTGTGCTGGACACCCTGGCCGGGGAATGCGTAGACGGTCTTCGGCGCGGCCAGTCGCGCGGTCGCCGACATCACCAGATCCGAGCCGATCCGCGCGGCGACCTCCAAAACCTCTGCGCCCTGGTCGATTCCGACGCGATCAACACGGAAGTCCACCTGGTCGCCGGGGCGCACCATGCCGAGGAAGCGCGCCGTCCAGCCGATCAGCCGGGCTGGTGGCCGGGCCTGACCGTCGGTGGCGGTCACCACGTGCTGCGCCGCGGCCGACAGCCACATGCCGTGCACGATAGGCGAGTCGAGACCCGCCAGCAGTGCGGCCGCCCGGTCGGTGTGGATCGGGTTGTGGTCACCGGAGACCACCGCGAATGGCCGCATGTCGACCGGAGCGGTGAGCGTGACGTCGCGACGGCGGCGCCGCGGGGTGTCCGTGGCGTTCTCCGAGACCGCGCCGCCGGCCCGCACTGGGTCGGTCAATTCGCCGGGCCCGGTGCGGCCACGGATCGCGAACCGCTCCTCCATGGTGGCCAGAACCGTGCGATCCGCACCGGCAACGGTCACCGAAATCGGGACGACCCGGCCGACTTCGGTGTCGGTGGCAACCGAAGCCGTTGCGGTGACGATCAATTCGGCCGGCACCTTCGGTAGCGCGGCAACCAGATGAG
Source organism: Mycobacterium sp. (assembly GCF_965277065.1). Taxonomy (GTDB): domain Bacteria; phylum Actinomycetota; class Actinomycetes; order Mycobacteriales; family Mycobacteriaceae; genus Mycobacterium. The sequence continues at coordinate 1,072,132 of NZ_CBDIBT010000018.1, read as the reverse complement.
CGGCGTGGTCCAGATGCACCAGGCTCAACAGACCCTCGACGACCGGGACGCCCGCGCCGGTGACGGCGGAGCCGATGGCCGCGAAGACCGCCGGCCAGCACCGGCCGACCAACGCGTCCGGCACGGTGGTCAGGGTGGGCGCCAGCAGGTCGCCGAAGATCGCGGTGACCCCGGTGTGGTCGGCGACCCGCTCGGGGTCCCACTGAACCGTGACGGTCGCGGTGCCATTGTGCACCCGCGGCAACGTCTCGGGGCTGTCGGCGCCGGCGGCGATCGCCAGCACCGAACGCATGGCCTCGATCGCGTCCTTGGTCCGGATCACCGGGATCGCGCCGTCAACTGTGTTGGCGGGCAAGCTGAATCGGATGTCGATCCACACACCGGCGATCGGCACACTCAGCACCACCTGGTCGGCACCGTCCACGGTGACCGCCTGCAGACGCGCCCCGGTGGACGAGTGGGTGGCTCGCGGCTCTTCGGGCCCGCCGAAATCGCCGTGCACCTGCCAGTCGGCGGGGTCGGCGATGCGGTGCACCGGGTTGATGGCAACGCGGCCGGCCCACAACACATCCGGGGCGTCGAGGACGGTGGCCAGCGGACCGCGCACATCGGTGCGGCCCTGGCGGCGCGCGGTGACCGGCGTCGGGGTCGCGCCCGCGGCGATCACGTCATCGACCGCGGCTTGCTCGAAACGGTCCAGCAGCGCGCCGACGGGCTCGTCGAGCCGGGTGATGCCGGCGACCGCGGCGGTGCCGGGGATGATGCAGACCTGGTCGGCGTCGTAGCGGGCGTCATGGGCCTGCCACAGCGAATCGCTTCGCCACCAACGACGTACGTCCTCGTCGATCACCGGGACGAAGTTCACCGGCTTGCCCGGCGTCTTGCACTGCGTGACGAAGAACGGCACGTCGGCGGGGTGCAGCTGCACAGTCTGCGCGTCCGGGTAGCGGGCGACCAGCGCGTCGACCGCCTCGTCGGGGCGCTCGAGCAGCTCAGAACCGCTGGACGAAGAGAACAAGGTCTCGATGGGTCCGGTGTCCAGCGGGTGCAACCGCGCCTCTGCCCGCTGCAGCATCTGCGCGAATCGGTCGCGCCAGGTGTCGGCCAGCCACGGGCTGCCGGGCGCGGCGGTGTCCGCGGTGCTGTCGCCGTCGCCGATGGTCAGCTCGACATAGCGCTGCAGCCACTGCAGGTAGGTCATGTCGCCGACGTCGCCGAAGTGGGGCTTGGCGGTGTTGGCCATCGCGGCGATGATCTCGTCGCGACGCGCGGCGACCGCGTCGCCGTCTCCGGCGACCTCGTCGAGGAGCCGGCCGCAACGGGACGCGGTGTTGTCGATCTCGTGGATGTCGGCACCAAGCTGGCTGCGGCCAGAAGCCATGCCGCCCTGTGCTTTTCCAGCGCCGACCCAATGGTCGGTGCCACCGATGTCGACCAGCATCTGCTTGACCGACGGCGACGTGGTGGCCTCCAGTGTGGCCATCGCCGCGGTGCCGAGCAGGATGCCGTCGACCGGCATCAGCGGGAAGCCGTACGACTGGGCCCACCGTCCGGACAGGTATTCGGCCGCCTGCTCGGGCGTGCCGATGCCGCCTCCGACACAGACGGTGATGTTGGGCCGCGACCGCAGTTCGGAATAGGTGGCCAGCAGGAGGTCGTCCAGGTCTTCCCACGAGTGGTGGCCACCGGCGCGTCCACCCTCGATGTGCATGATGACCGGCTTGGTCGGCACCTCGGTGGCGATCCGGATGACCGAGCGGATCTGCTCGATGGTGCCCGGCTTGAACACCACGTGCGAGATGCCGATCTCGTTGAGCTCGTCGATGAGCTCGACGGCTTCTTCCAACTCGGGGATGCCGGCGCTGACGACCAGGCCGTCGATCGCCGCACCCGACTGACGGGCCTTTTGCACCAATCGCTTGCCACCGACCTGCAGCTTCCACAGGTACGGGTCGAGGAACAGCGAGTTGAACTGATAGGTGCGACCGGGCTCGAGTAACCCAGCGAGCTGCTCGACGCGGTCGTTGAAGATCGGTTCGGTGACCTGCCCGCCGCCGGCCAGCTCGGACCAGTGCCCGGCGTTGGCCGCGGCGGCAACGATCTTGGCGTCGACGGTGGTCGGGGTCATCCCTGCCAGCAGGATCGGAGACCGGCCGGTCAGCCGGGTGAACTTGGTGGAGAGTTTGACCCGCCCGTCGGGCAGGCTGACCACCGACGGGGCGTAGCTCGACCACGGCCGGGCCACCTCGGGAACTGCGCCGACGGTGAAGAGGTTGCGCTGGCCACCGCGGGTCGCCGCGGGCACGATGCCGACTCCGAGTCCGCGGATGACCGGCGCGGTCAGCCGGGTCAGGATGTCGCCGGGACCCAGGTCGAGGATCCAGCGTGCCCCGGCGTCGTGCACCTGGATCACCTCGTCGACCCAGTCGACCGGCCGGACCAGGATGGCTTCGGCCATGGCGCGGGCCAAGTCGACGTCGATGCCGACTTTGTCGGCCCATTCGCCGACGATGTCGATGCTGTCCGCGAGCCTCGGCGTGTGGAAGCCCACCTCGACCTGAACCACATCGAACACCGGCGCGAATACGTCGCCGCCGCGGACCTTGTTCTTGCGGTCGGCTTCTTCTTTCTCCGAGATCTGCTTGCAGTAGAGCTCGAAGCGCGACAGCTGCTCGGGCGTTCCGGTGATGACGACCGAGCGACGGCCGTTGCGGATGGACAGCACCGGCGGCAGCACGGTCCGGACATCCTGCGAGAAATCCTCGAGCAGTCGGTAGATGCGCTCGGGGTCGGCGTTGCTCACCGACACCATCGGCGAGCGATCGCCGAGCACCGAGATCCCGCGACGGCGCGCGACCAGCGTGCCCGCCGCTCCGATCAGCTGCGCCATCGCCAGCAGCTCGATGTCGCGCGTACCCCCAGCCTTCAGCGCCTCGACGGCCAGGATGCCCTGCGAGTGCCCGACGACAGCCACCGGCGGAGTGGCTATCAGGTCCATGCCCTGCCGGGCCAGGGTGCGGATCGCGGCGATCTGGGTGAGCAGGACGCCGGGCAGCGACACCGCGGCGGAGGTCAGGTGCTTAGCGGAGGGAACCGGGTCTTCGGCTGCCAGCGCCCGCACCCAGCGCAGCGGTTCGAACCCGATCGGTCGCACGACCACCAGCTCGTTGGCCACCGGCTCGAGCAGCAGGTCCACCTCGCCGGCCAACGTCGCCAGCTCGGATTCGATACCGGACGACGACACCAGCTCTTCAAGCGTCTCTAACCACGCGCCGCCCTGGCCGCCGAACGCAACCGCATAAGACTCACCGGCAGTCAAACGATCGACGAGCGCATGAGTATCCGCATTCACTCCGTCGTGATCGGCGGACACTCGATGGTGCTCATAGATCGTCACGTCTGTATCTCCCTATTAGCGCTCGTCGGCTCAGGCGCCGGAGCCGCGCTGCCCCGTAGATATCGTCAAATCCCAATCGAACCCCCGGTCCACGCCTGACCGGGTCTTGGCCGACCCGGCTTTCGCGGGTCACGCCAAAGGGGCGTCATCGGCTGCACTAAGAGTGTCATAAGAAATTGGGAGGTTTCCGGGGGTAATTGGTTACTGGTGAGTACTACGCACGAGTAATGGTGGGCTGGGTAACACTTCACTCAAAGGCCATTGAGAGCGTCCGGACCAAACCTGCTGCGTGCGGGTGGTTACGGTGCAGTAGCTATAACTGCGCAGATCAAAGCAGTATTGTTACCTAATCGTTATCTGGAAAATCTGTGCCATATCGGGCTTCGCGATCCGCCAATGACAAGACGCAGCGGTGCGACTGTTGAGAATCCGGCCCATCCGTTGGCCGACCGGAGTTTGCTGGGACCTTACTTAGGAGTCAGCTTCAGCCCCCCGCGTCGGCATCACAGCCGACGGCCGCCGGATTCCGCGCCTCTGGCGAGCGCCTGCGACGTCCGCTGATGCCCGAGCCACTCGTAACCGACGACGACCGCGGCCGGTGCCGCGGTGACGACCAGCAGACACACCGGAGTCGAGATCCCCGCCGACGCGAGGGCGACCGCGATGCCCAGCACCGACAGCGTGACCAGCACGACGGCCGTATAAAAGCCGTCCCAGGTCCGCGTGAGCAGCAGGTAGGTCCCATAGACCGCGACGACGTAGACCCCGACCGGCACCGCGACCGCGACCACCGTCGCCACCGAGTCGAGCTCGGACCGATGCTCGATGAGGTCCGCGGCCGCGTGCAGCCCGGCGCCGGTGGCAACGATCGAGCCGAACACCGCGATGTGAAGGTAGCCATAGCCGATCGAGCGTTCGCGATGAGCGTGCAGCAGGTGCGCCGCCGGGACCACGAAATACACCCACCACATCCCGAAGGTCAGACCCGTCCCCGCGATCGCCACCAGCACGGCGTCGGTCGTCCACCCGTGCTCGGCGACCATGGCGGACAGCGAGGCGACCGTCCCCACCACGCCCTCGCCCAGCGCAATGATCGTCAGCAGCCCGTTGCGCTCGGCGATGTGGTGAGCATGCCAGGGCGTTCCGCCCCTCCGCTTCTCGGCGAGCAGCGGGCCGCTCACCTCGATGGCGATCATCACCGTGAACAGGACGAAAGTGACATCCACCGAGCTGTTGACGACGGCGATGACGATCCACCCGATCTGCGCGACGGTGATGGTGGCCGCGTAGGTCAGACATGCGGCCTTGCGGCCCGGGTCCTGCATCGCCGCGCGCAGCCACTGGATCACCATCGCCACCCGCATCACCACATACCCGCTGACCAGAACCCGGTTGTCCACGTGGGCGCCGGCGGCGATCGACGAGAACACCTGCGGTATCCCCAGCGCCAGTACCAGGACGCCGACCATCTGCAGCATCGTCGTCAGCCGGTACACCCAGTCGTCGGTGTCGTACGCCGAGGCAAACCAGCTGAAGTTGATCCACGCCCAACAGACCGAGAACGTGGCGAAGCTGAAGCTGATCAGCCCGGCCTCGGCGTGACCGGAGGCCAATGCGTGCGCGAATTGCGACGCGGCGACACCGAAGGCGATGACGAAGGTCAGATCGAACAGCAGCTCCAGCGGCGTCGCCACCCGATGCGGCTCGTGGGGATCTCGTCCCGACATTCGACGGAACCGGTGCGTCCGGACCACGTGGTTCGAATGGCTTGCAGGTTCGCTCACGCGAATATTTTCCTCCGGTCTCAATTAGGTGTCTGCTTCGCACCGCATCCGTTAACGGTGAGCGGCAGTCTGTACCATTTCCCCATGCCGCTGGTCATCGGCGCGACGGCCGCCGGATTCAACATTGTTCGGCAGCTCGGATACGAAGAGTTCGGTGAGCTCTACGTCGCCGAGCATCCGAGGCTTCCCCGCCAGCAGGTTCTTCACTTGATTCCCGTCGAGACCTCCGTCGACTTGGATTACCGCGAACGGTTCTACCAGGAGTCCGATCAGGCAGCTACGTTGTGGCATCCGAGCATCGCCGGTCTCACCGACCGCGGTGAGTTCGAGGACCAGCTGTGGATCTCGACCGAATACGTCGACGGCTCGGATGCCGCCGAACTGCTGGGCGACGGCCATCTCGACGGCATGCCGCCGCGACTGGTGATCGAGATCGTGTCGGAGATCGCCGACGCCCTGGACTACGCGCACGACCGCGGTGTGTTGCACCGATATGTCAATCCCGGCAACATCGTGGTCAGCAGGTCGCCGGCCGACAGACGACGAATTGCTTTGACCGGCTTCGGTGTAGCGCGCCCTGAGGGCGCTCACAACACGCTGACCCGCGCCGGCATGTTCATCGGTAGCGCCGGCTATACCGCACCTGAGCAGCTGATGGGTGAGGAGCTCGACGGTCGGGCAGATCAATACGCCTTGGCGGCCAGCGCTTTTCATCTATTGACCGGTTCGCCGCCGTTCGCACATTTCAATCCGTCAGTGGTGGTCAGCAAGCACCTCAACGACGCACCACCCAGGCCCAGCGACGTCCGGCCGGACCTGACCGAGTTCGACGCGATCTTCGCCCGCGCGCTCTCGCAGGATCCCGTCGACAGATTCCGGCGTTGCCGTGACTTCGCCAAAGCGCTCGAGTCGACCACCGGCAAACGCTCACATATCCGCGCCAGCTCTGAAGTTCGGGCGGCGTCGATCTTTCGCGAAGCCAACGGGAACGGCGATTCCGCAGCCACAGCATTCGTCGAAACAAAGGCCGACGACTCGCCGCCGACCGAGGCCGTGCCGGCCCCGACCGCGGCCCACGCCGCAGCCGAAACCACTTCTATTGCTCCGCTGGTCACGTCAAATGGGCGGTCCAACAAGCATATCGACGATGTCGCCACGACTGTCGCGCCCCCGGTGTCCGAGGAGTTCGACGACGACTTCGACGATGACGAGTTCGACGATGACGAAGTAGCCGCGGCGCGCAAACGCCGACTGCAGCACTCTGCGGCGATCGCCGGAGCGATCGCGGTCGTGTTGCTGGCGTGGTTCATTGGAGTCAAGGCCCTGCGCTCGGCCTCCCAGTCCAACGACGCTCCCGCCAATAGCGAGACCACGTCCGCTGAACCGAGCACCCCGGCCCCGGCGTTCATCGCGCCGACGCCGGTCGTCGTCGCCCCGCCTCCCCCGCCGCCGGTCGTCGCCCCGCCGCCGGTAGCTGCCCCGCCACCGGTAGCCACCACCACCGCCGCACCGAGGACGACGGTGCCGGCAACCACATCGAAACCGGCAGCTACGACGCCGGCGCAGAGCACCGCGCCGCAGACCACCACGTCGAAACCGGCCAAGCCGGCGACGACGACAACCCCGTCTGGACCGAACATCCTCGACACGCGGCCGGCGGTCGGCATGCCCTGCGGCGCAGAAGGTTCCGCGGCCGTCTCCAACTCCGGCGGTCCGGTGACCTGCGTCGGGACCCCTGGTGGATCCGCCTGGGAGCCCCCCGGCGTGCAGCCGGCCGGCTGACCCGGGATACCGCTCAGCTGTCGGGCGACAGCACCTCGATCAACGCCTCCGCGACATCGCGCCCACCGGTGGGAAGCGTGGTGAGATTGTCCTGCAGTAGCTTTCGCGCATCCGCCCGATTGCCGGCCGCGATGAGTGAACGCAGCTTTTCGAGCACATCGCTCGGGTCGTCGAGCGCCGACGCCAGCACATCGATCAGCTCCCAGCCCCGGTAAAGCGCCAGCGAGCGTTCGTAGAACGCGAAGCCGCTCACCGGTTCCCCGCGCATCGTTCCGTGGTAGCGGAAGGGCCCTTCCATGTATTCGATCGGCAGTCCGTGCGCCGGCGCCGGAACCAGCGGTTCTCCGGTGAGGTCCAATTCCAGTGCGGCGCTGCGCAGCCGATGCAGGTTCGGCATGAACCGATCCGGAGCGGGCGGCCGCACCAAGGGCCGAATCGACTTCGGCCATCGCACGTAAGTGCTCACCGTGACCTCGACGTCTTCCACGCACTGCGGCGCCGTGGCGGGGTCCGGGTAGCTCACCGTCGCGCCGGAGAACGGCTGCAGCGCATTGCCATCCAGCCGGTCGAACTGGTGCCAGATGCTCATGTCGACGCCGTTGTCCAAGTTGATCGTGCGCCATTCGTGGGACCGCGCCCTGGGGTCGCCCCCGGTTCCACCGCCGCCGGCGTACCTGGGAAACCACTGCCGGTCAACGTGTCCCGCGATGCCGCTGACCTCTTCGCACTGCTCGGCCCAGCGCAGCGTTCCATTCATTGCCATGCCGGTCTGGAAATACGAGTAGGTGTCAGGCTGACCGAAGCAGGCGATCTTGCCGTCGTAGGTGTCCGCGCCGACCGGCACCGGAGCACGCGTCGGCGTCACGTCCAAGTCCAATTCCATGGACTGGCCGGCCTGATCGACGCCGCGCAGGCTCACCCGGTAGCTGTAGGGCCGCAGTTCGCCGTCGTCGTTGCGACAGGAGGTCCACGTCACCGGCCCGGCACTGCTGTCGTAATGGATGTCGAGATAGCCGGTGGCCATCGTCATCTTCGGTTGCGCACCCGGTTGCATGTTCTTGGGCGGCATGTCGTAATCGGTGTAGGTGCCGTATTCACCTGTGTCACAATCGAACAGCGCCATTGTGTAGAAATCAGCGATCACGGTCCCGCCGGGGCGGTTCTTGTTGAAGATGGTCAGATAGGCGAACTTGCGCCCCGTCGCGCCGGTCAGCTCGCCGGCAATGAACCAGGTGTCGGATTCCTGATCGGCGTGCAGACCTTCGGCTTCCGGAAAGTCCAGCGCCCGGTCGTTGTCAACTAAGCGAAACGGATATTTACGCCAGTCAGTGTTCATCTCAAGCCTCGTGGGGGGATCGCGTCGCGCCCGTCGTAATCGCAGTGGATTCACGACAGCTACCAGCCGTCCCGTCTTTTTTGCTATGTTAGCATCAATAGCGAAGTTGCTTTCGCCTTTTCAAAGGTCGTGCAAAGGTCGTGCCCATGCCGGAAACCCGTGACCACCGTTGCTACGACGAGCTTTTCATCGGCGGACGATGGCGTAAGCCGTCCACCGATGAGCGCCTGACGGTCATCTCCCCACACACCGAGAGTTCGATCGGGGACGTCCCGGCGGCTACTGCTGCGGACGTCGACGATGCGGTCGCCGCCGCCCGGCACGCCTTCGACCATGGCCTATGGCCCCGGTTGGACCCGCAGGAACGCATGCACAAGGTCGAGGAACTCGCGAACATCTACAGCGGCCACCTCAACGAGATGGCCGACCTGATCACCGACGAGATGGGTTCGCCGCGCAGCTTCAGCCGACTGGGCCAGGCCGCCGCGGCGGTCTCGATGATCCACCTCACCTTGGCGGTCGCCCGCGACTTCCCCTGGACCGAGCGGCGCCACGGTGTGCTCGGCGAAGTACATCTGCGCCGTGCCCCGGTCGGCGTGGTCGCGGCAATCGTGCCGTGGAATGTGCCGCAGTTCCTGATCATGCCGAAGCTGATACCTGCACTGATCGCCGGCTGCCCCGTCATCGTGAAGCCTGCGCCCGAAACACCTTTGGACGCTTTGTGGTTGGCCGAGATGATCGAGCAGCTGGACCTGCCCGAAGGGGTGGTCTCCGTGCTTCCCGGCGGTACCGATGTGGGCGAAGCGCTGGTCCGCCATCCCGGTGTCGACAAGGTGTCGTTCACCGGGTCGAGCGGGGTCGGACGCCGGATCGCCACGCTGTGCGGCGAGCAGCTCAAGCGGGTGAGCCTCGAGCTCGGCGGCAAGTCGGCCGCGATCATTCTCGACGACGCCGACATCGGCAAGACGGTCCGGGAATTGAAGTCGGCAAGCCTGATGAACAACGGGCAGGCCTGCGTGGCGCAGACCCGCATCCTGGTCAGCGAGCGGAACCACGACGAGGTGGTCGACGCGCTGGCGGAGATGATGTCGGGCCTGCAGGTCGGCGATCCGGCCGACGAGGCCACCGACGTCGGGCCTCTGGTCGCCCAGCGCCAGCAAGCCCGGGTGCAGGACTACATCCGGTCCGGAGTCAAAGAGGGCGCCCGGATGATCCTGGGCGGCGAGGACGCGCCGCACGACCAGGGCTGGTACGTGCGCCCGACCTTGTTCACCGACGTCACCAACGACATGCGGATCGCGCGCGAGGAGATCTTCGGCCCGGTGCTCAGCGTGCTGACCTACCGCGACGAGGCCGATGCCGTCCAGATCGCCAACGACAGCGATTACGGTCTGGCCGGGTCGGTGTGGACTGCCGACATCGCCCACGGGCTCGAGGTGGCCGCAAGCGTGCGGGCCGGCACCTACGGCATCAACATGTACACGCTCGACATCGGCAGCCCATTCGGCGGCTTCAAGCAGTCGGGCATCGGTCGCGAGTTCGGCCCCGAGGGCCTGCACGAGTACGTCGAGCTGCAGTCGGTGATCAGCAAAGGCGCGATGCCGCCACTGTCGTGATACGGCAGGCTAACCGCCTGGGCGGGTTGGCCGATCTTGAAGTACGGGTGCCGCGGCGGAAAGGATGGCGTCGCGATCGCCGTTGAGCGGCGGATAGATTCGCTGGGTGTTGATGGTGCGTTTGGTCGCCTTGGCTTGCTGGCCTCGGGCGACGACGTGGCGGTTCCATCCTTCGGTGTACACCGCGCCGGCGGATCCGAGGTCGAGAACCGTGACGTACCAGGGGATCTGCAGCGCCAGCATCGGCTCACCCAGTAGGTCGCCGACCACGTTATAGCCGGCGTATCGGCCCATGGGCCGGCCGTGCTGACACGACATCACCGACATATGGTCGTCGTCGACGTGCAGCGCGGCGACATCACCTGCTGCGAATACCCCAGGCACCCCCACCACCCGCAGGTACTCGTCGACCGGCAGTCGGCCGAGATGATCGCGTTGGACGCCGAACTGTGCGGTGAGCGGATTGGCCTGCATGCCCGCACACCAGATCACCGTGCGGGTAGCTATTGTTTCGCCGCTGCTCAGCCTGATTCCGCCGGCATCGACCTCGGCTACGCCCACCCCGGTGCGGGTCTCGACGCCGATGTCGGCCAGCGCTTGCTCGATCACCGGACGCGCGAACTCTCCCATGTCGGAGCCAACGGAGGGGTGGCGGTCGATGAGCACCACCCGCGACGCGCGCCGCAATACGTGCCGCAGGCGCGCGGGCAGTTCGCACGCGGTCTCGATACCGGTCAGGCCCGCGCCGACGACGACGACGGTGTCGGTCGCCGGGTCGGCAGGACGGTCCGCCAGCGCGGCAAGATGTCGGTTCAGCGTCGTCGCGCTGTCAAAAGTGTCGACGTCGAACCCGAATTCGGCCAAGCCTGAGATGTCGGGCTTGACCAACTCGCTGCCCAGAGCGACGACCAGCCGGCCGTAGGTGTGCGATCCGCCTGAGTAGGTGACGGTGCGGGCGGCCGGGTTGATCGCGGTGACGTCCGCAGCGACGTGACTGACACCGACAGGCCCCAGGATGCCGCTCAACGGAATGCGGCTCGGCGTCAGGTTAGCCTCGTAGTTGCGTACTCGAATGTCATGGAATGGCCGCGAACTGATCATCGTCACCCCGATTGTGCCCGGGACGGCACCGAGTTCATCGAGGCGCCGCGCGGCACCCAGGGCCGCCCACAGTCCCGCGAATCCCGAACCGAGCACCACGATCTCCTCAACGCGGTCTCGCGCGGGTTGCCTGGATCCTTCGGGACAAACGGACTCAGACTTCATAGCAGGCAGCCTCCCTCATGAATGCGCCGACGGCTGCCAGTTTGGGTTACGGCCAAGCCGACCAAGAAGCTTCGATTGCACGTCGGTCTGCTCACCCGCCGCGACGGGGGCATCGAACATCGCCGAACCGCTCAGCGCGTCGGGGTCAGCGGGCAAGGCCGCGTAGAACAGCTCGCACCATCGGGAGTCCAACCGGTCATCGGCCCCGACCGCCCGGGCCAGGTCCCAGGTGTGCACCAACACGTCGCGGGTCAGGTTCGGCAGCACCGACGCGGCGTCCGGCCCGATATCGAGTTCGAATGCCTTCTCCAGCTGACCGTACGTCAGCTCCCATCGCCGCTGCGGACTATCGCGTGGGCGATCGGGCTTGAGCCCCAACGGTCGAAGCAGCAGCACATCGTGAAAACCGATGACATGCTCGAGCACGCCCCTGGCATCCCACGAGTCGCAGGGCGAAGGGCGCTCCCATTTCCCAGTCGCTGCACGCACCGAGTCGCCGAACCTTCGGCACACCGCCAGGTGCCGATCGCCCAAGCCCTCGGTCATGAGAATTACTAAGACAGTTCCAGAGTGAGCTCGACCGGGCTGCACAATTCACCGCGCTGATTGACGACGTCGATCTGCAGGTCGACCAGGCCGGGCGCAGGTTTGGCGACCACGTGGCCGCGGCCGACCATCGTGTCGCCGGCGTAGATCGATCCGGCGAGCCTCATCTTTCGGTGCACCACTCGGCTCTGCGGGCCCGCCCAGTCGGTGGCGATGCGGTCGGCAAAGCCGGCGATGTGCATGGTGTTGACGAAAATACCCGGGTGCCCTTGCTTTTCGGCGTAAAACGGGTCGAAATGGACCGGGGTGTAGTCCCAGGTGGATCCGGAGTTCATCACCACCCGCTGGTAGCTGATCTCGTCGCGCACTTCGGGTAGCTCAAGCGGCACGCTGATCTGACCCCAGTCGAGGGTCACGACGCCGGCGGGCTGAAGCGGAACAGCGTGTTCCGGTTGGTCGCCACGATCGCACCGTCCTGACGGGTGAAGGTGTCCAACGTTTCGATGAAATGCCCGACACCGAGCTTGGATTGCTTCTCCGGTGACACCGACACCACTTGTTCGACAATGGTGAGTCGGTCGCCGTCGAGAATGGGCAGTGGAAACTCGGCCTCGTTGGCGGCGTTCACGATTGTGGTGCCGGGCAGCGGAACCCGGAGCGCGATCGCCGCGACCGGCGGCCGTCCACCGGGCTCCCACGGCAGCGGAACCAGCCAACCCATCAGCAGCGCCGGCGGCGCCAGCAGCCCGCCCCAGGTCTTCGTCGCGAAGTCGGCGTCCCAGTACGACGGGTTGCCGTCTTGCACTGTGGCAGCGAACATCTGGATCCGCGCCGCACTGACGACGGTTCCCGCGACCCTCGGCTCAGAGGTCACCCCGACCATGCGTAGGGCGTCCTGGTAGGTGCCGAACGCCAGCTTGTAGCTGATCGGAGTCGACGTCACGCCGAGACCGGCACCGAGTCCCACTGCAGCTCGCGGGAAGTGAAGTACCAGCCGCCGCGCTCGTAAATGAGTTGATCGCGGTAGCTTCCGGTGGCACGCAACGTAGAACCGCCGTCGGCCGCGGCGAAGAGCAACGCCACGCAGCGCTGCGTGGCATTGACCCCGTCAACGGTGATCTCGTGATCGACGGTGACCAGTCGGCCGTTACCGCCGTCAAAAGCCTCTCGCAGATCCGTGAATTCCGAACCGTCGCGGGTGAATCGAGCACCCGAATGGCGGAACGTCGCGATCCACGCGTTGCGGTCGCCTTCGGAGAAGTGCCGGTTGTGCCGCGCCGTCAGGTTCAAGATCGCGTCGCGACCCACCGAGCCGTCGAGGACGTATTGCTGCTGATAGGTCATGGCCATGTGTTGTTCTCCCTGTCGCTCTGTTTGATCCCCGTCTAACGACTCACGATGTATCCATGGGTTTCGCGGTCCCAGGCCGCGGGGCCGACGCCTTGGGCGCGAAGCGTGTCCTTGCGGATCCGCCCGATCACGGTCTTGGGCAGCTCGCCAACGATCTCCACATACCGAGGTACCGAGAAGTACGGCATTCGGGCACCGCAGAAGTCCAGCAGCTCAATGTAATCCAGCGCCGCGCCGGGTTGCACGGTGACGAACAGCAGGATGTCGTCCTCGCCCAGGTCGCTGGGCACACCGACCACTGCGGCTTCGAGCACGGCCGGATGGCGCATCACCGCGGTCTCGACTTCGACCGACGAAATATTCTCTCCGCGGCGGCGCAACGAGTCCTTCACCCGATCCAGGTAGGTCAGGTTCTGATCGCTGTCGAGCACGCCGAGATCACCGGTGCGAAACCAGCGCGGGTGCCGGACGAGTCCTTCTCCCGAGGCGTTCAGGTAGCCCTCGCTCATCACGTGTGGGTGCCGGGGTCGGCAGGCAATCTCGCCGACCGTGCCGTCGGAGACCGGCGCGCCGTCCGGGCCGACGATGCGAACTTCGAAGTTTGGGTTGGGCCGGCCCGACGTTCCCGGCACCCCGTCGTCGGCAACGCCTTTGACGGCGATCGGGAATGCTTCGGTCAGCCCGTACATGGTGACGATCCGGCAGTTGTAGCGCTTTTCGATGTCGCGGTATTTGTCAGCGGCGATCGGTGCCGCGGAGATGAAGCGCAGCGGCAACTGCGCGTCGCGGGAGTCCGGCGGCAGATTCAACAGCATCGAGACCATCGCGCCGGCGCCAACGAAGCCCACGGCACCGCAGGCCCGCACCTCGTCCCACACCGAAGCCGGGTGAAATTCGGACGCCAAAACCGTTGTGCCACCGACCAGCATCGGCGCCAGAACCGCCGGCGCGGCGCTGAGGTGAAACAGTGGCATTGCCGTCCACATCGCCTCACCGGCACCGAACTCCCAGGCCGCAGCGGCGGTCGCGGCTGTGGTGAACAGGTAGTGCCACGTGGTCGCAACGGCTTTGGATGCCCCGGTCGTGCCGGATGTGAAGAACAACGACCCGATGTCATCGACCCGGCCGGCGTACCCGGCGACCGCGGCGGCGTCGCGATCCAGCGAGATGTCTTCGACCACAATGCTGGCCAGCCCGGGGAGTTCATCGGCCACCTCGGCAACCCGGGACCGCCGCTCGGCGTCGGTGACAATTACCTTCGCCCGCGATAAGCGAAGCGCGTGCAAGAGAAAGTCGCCCTTGTTGGCCGTGTTCACGGCCGCGGCCACCGCGCCGATGCGACCCGCGCCCAACCAGAAGTAGACCCATTGCGCGCAGGTCCCGGCGAACAGCGCCACGCCATCCCTCGGCCCAATGCCTATGTCGGACAGAACACGAGCGGCAGCATTGGAACGCCGGCGCATCTGCTCGAAGGTCACGTCGACGCCGTCGATCGACATCATCACCCGGTCGGGACACTGCTCGGCGCGACGATCGAGGACCGCCGCGACACTGAACTGCTCGACGCCGAAATCAGCTGGGCCGATGGGCTTTCCGTCGCATGCGGCGGCCCGAACCGGCACGCGGGACATCAGGCTCCCGCAGCAGCCGGGTCCGGATCACCGTTGGCGGTGTAGCCGAAGTCGTCGTGCGCCGCCTCTTCGCCCGGGTAGAAACGGTGCGCCCAGCGCCGCAGCGCCGCGTAGTCGTGCGCTTCTTCCGGTGCCAGGTTCGGCTTCTCCAGGTATTTCATGTTCTCCCAGGTGAAGAAGTCCTGCTTGATCACCTCTTGCTGCAGCGCCAGGAACTTTGCGGCTCGGCCGGTGGGCACGTCGCCGGAATCGCCCGGCTCGCGAACCGACGCCTGGGTGTAGAAGTAGTCGGTGTAGTCCTCGTCGACCGGTGTCTGTCCGGTCACCTCGATCGTGGCCACCAAGTCGCTGGGGAAGCGCACGATGCCCAGGCCCAACGAGTAGTTGTCGTAGATGATCTTGGCGTCGACCGGCCCGTTCGGGGTCAGCCAGGTCTGTGACCGGCCGCCGCCGAAGTGGGCGCTGACGGTGGCATGCAGGTGGTAGCCGGCCACTTCGAACGACGTCGTGTTGGCCGGATTGGCCGCCTTGTGCACGTACTGCACGTGGTAAGGATCGGCGGCGTTTTCGATGATCATCTGCGCGTGCACCTTGACCCGGTTCAGCATCCGGCTGTGCGGGTGCAGCGGGTAGTACTCATCGGTCTCCAACTCGGGCAGCACCGGCGGCTGCCAGTACGGCGCCCGGCTGTGGCGCTCATGCCACACCAGGATGTAGCCGTACCACTCCGCGCTGTGGTAGGTCCGTACGCGGACGTTGTTTTTGCAGCCGATCTTGCTGTACGGGATCAGGGCGTTTGTGCCGTCTCCGCGCCACTGCCACCCGTGCCACGGGCAGACGATGTTCTCGCCCTCGACGGTGCCACCGACACCCATGTTGGCGCCGAGGTGCTGGCAGTAGGCGTCCAGCACGTTCACTTCGCCGGACTCGGTGCGGAACAGCACCATCTCCTCGCCGAAGTAGTGCACCCGCTTGACGTCGCCGGGTGCCAGCTCCGAGGCGAAGCCGACGATGAACCATCCGGTCGGGAATCGGTACGGCGACAGGCTGATGCCGCTCGGGCCGAATTCCCGTTCCGAGGGGTCGTTGTCGGACGGATCGATCGAGGAGTCCGAAATCGTGTCCGTCATTGGCTGCTCCTTCTGCGTCATTCCCGTGCCAGCCAATTGGCGCACGGCCGCGCTGACGCTTACCGCGCTTTTGAAGATTTCGTCTATTTTTACTATTTTAAGCATTGAACGTCAACGCGCACGCTCTTCGCCGGTAGGGTCAAGTATCGAACCCGTCTCCCGCGCGGAGTAAGCGTCCTAATTGATCGAGGTTGCGAATGACGGCTTCGACAGTCGATCTGTCCGATGTCACGCTGTGGCGCAATGGCTTTCCCGACGAGCTGTTCGCCGAGCTGCGCCGCACCAGACCGCTGTTTCGACACGGGTTGACACCGGGTGTCGAGAAAACCGTCAAGCGGGATTTCTGGATGACCACCAAGCACCGGCACGCCGTGCGCCTGCACCGCGACGCCGATTCGTTCACCGCCGGCGACGGTCCGCTGATCCAGCCGGCGGACCTGTTCGCGTCGTATCCGACGATCATCACGCTGGACCCGCCCGAGCAGAGCAAGCACCGAAAACTCATCTCGAGTGCTTTCACCCCGCGGGCGATCGCCAAGCTCGAAGACGGTATCCGGGCTCGGGCGGCGCGCATGATCGACGATCTGCTCGCCCGCGGCAGCGGTGACTGGATCGACGACGTCGCCGATGCGCTGCCGATGACCGTGATCGGCGACATCATCGGCATCCCCGAACAGGATCGGCCGCGCATCTTCGACGGCTTCGACCACATTCTGAAGGCGCAAACCGGCAAGGGTCGGCCGGTCGATGCCGAGCTCTTCGCGTCGATCTTCGGGTACGCCATGGAGCTGACGGCCGAGAAGCGCAAGAATCCCACCGACGACATCTGGAGTACGATCGCGTCCGGCGTCATCACCGGTGACGACGGTGAGCAATTCAGCTTGGCCGCAAACGAACTCGAGTTCTTCTTCTTCGTGCTCGCGTTCGCCGGTAGCGACACCACCAAGAACGCGCTGGCCATCGGACTGCAGGCGTTCGTGGCGAATCCCGCACAGATCGAGCGCTACCGCGACGACGAATCCGTGCGGTCCAGCGCCGTCGAGGAGGTGCTGCGCTGGGCATCGCCCGTCGCCTACTGGACTCGCAGCACCAAGCTCGACATCGAAATGGACGGCCAGCGCATCCCCAAAGGCGAGCGAGTGGTGGCAATGTTGCGCTCGGCGAACCGCGACGAGGAGGTCTTTGCCTCGCCGTTCGCCTTCGACATCGGACGCCATCCCAACCCGCATGTCGCATTCGGCGGCGGTGGAGCGCACCATTGCCTGGGCGCCATGCTCGCCCGTGCCGAGATCCGCGCAGTACTCGATGAACTGCTGTTGCGGTGCGACGGCATCACACTCGGTGCGGCCGAGGTGAGCTACCCGAATCTGACCACCAACATGTCGATCTACGACGAGATGCCGATAACGCTGACCGCGCGCTGACGGATCAGTCGACGACCCGCAGTGCGGCTTTCGGGCACTGGTCGACCGCGGCCGCCACGTCGATCTTCAGATCCTCCGGCACCTCGCCGTCGGCGACATGCACCACGTCGGCCTTTCCGATCTCGAAGATGTCCGGCGCCAACGATTCGCAGAACCCATTGGCCTCACACAGTGACTCATCGACGATTATTCGCATCACGGTCTCCCTTCAACGTTCACAGCCCTTCGGGCCGGGTGCCGATCACCCCGGCGGATGCCAGTCGCGCCAGGTCGTCATCGGTGAGGCCGCACAGGTCGCGCAGCACCTCGCTGTTGTGTTCACCCAGAGTCGGGGGCGGCCGCATCAGCCAGTGGCGCCGTCCATCCAGCGGCGCGAACGGCGGACTCGGGTAGCGGCCTGCTCCGGTGCTCGAATGTTCGAGCGTTTCCAGAAACCCGCGGTGATTGAGTTGAGTGTTCTCGGTCACCAGAGACGGCGACACCACCGGCGCAGCCGGAACAGCGGCGGCGGCAAGCATATTCACCGCATCGTCGAGTTTCTGACCGGCGAACCAGCCTCGCAGCTTGCCGTCGATCTCGTCGGCGTGGGTGCGTCGCCCGTCCACGGTGTCGAAACGGCGGTCGTCGGTCCACGACGGCCGGCCCAGCACCTCGGCCAGCGCGTGCCATTGCCCGTCGGTGCACACGGTGACCGCGATCCAATCGTCGTCACCGTCGCAGCGGTACAGGTTTTGCACCGACCAGCCGTGTCCGCGATTGCCCCGGCGGCTGAGCGTGACGCCGAACACTTCGGCCTCGATAGGCTGAATCGCCGTGACGTTGAGCACGGTCTCGATCATTGGCAGCTCGACCAGTTGGCCCACTCCGGTTCGGTCGGCGAAGCACAGCGCGGCCGTCACGGCGAACGCCGCATGCACGCCGGCCAACGGGTCGCACGCTCCGCGCGGCGGGATAGGCGGCCCGTCGGCCAGCCCGGTGACCCAGGCCAGGCCCGCGATCTGCTCCATGGTCGGCGCGAAGCCGACCCGGTCGCGCCAGGGACCGTCCAGCCCGAACGCAGGCATCCGAGCGACGACGAGTCGCGGGTTGATCTCCAGCAGCACGTCAGCGGTCAGGCCGAAGTTGTCCATCACCCGCGGCGAGAAATTCTCGATCACGACATCGGCGCCGGCGACCAGGTCGCACAACAGGCGACGCCCTTCGTCCGAGCCCAAATCCAGTGTGACAGAACGCTTGTTGGTGTTCATGGCATGGAAAACCCAGCCGTATTCCCACCAGTCGTCTCGGTCTTTTCGCATGCCACCCGAATACCTGATGCCATCGGGCCGCTGGATCGATTCCACCTTGACGACGTCGGCGCCGAACGCCGCGAGCAGGTGAGTCGCGGCAGGTCCGGCCCAGAACGCGGTCAGGTCGACGATGCGGATGCCATCGAACGGTAGCCGCGAATCGGACAGCGGATCGCGATATTCCCGGGCCGGCCACGGCGCGGTGTCGTCGGCCTCACCGAGCGCGGGCGCAGCACGCAGCGACGCCGGTGCGCATCGTGACATCAGCCAGGGCGTGCGCGGTTGGTGAAATCCCGCTGGGTTGGGCACGAACGCGCCGCGTTCCGCCGCATAGGCGGTCTCGCGGATCGTCGCACCGTTACCCAGCGCCGCGATCGGCAGCCGAAACAACTGGCCGAGCTCGACGACTTCGGAGACGGTGCGTTCGGCCAGCCACGGCCGGATCTGCTCACGGATGAAGTGGCGGTACTGCCAACGGCCGATCTGAAAACTCAGCTGCGGATTCTCGGTCAGCTCAGGGCAGTCGACCATCGCGGCGAAATCCAGCCACTGCTGACCGGTGACCATGGTGATCCCGATGTAGCCGTCTTTGGCCGCTTCGATCGACGGCACCTCGATGGTCCGCGTCACCGGCGGCGTCTGCAGCAGATGCGAGTGCAGCCATTCCCCGCTCTGCATCAACGTGATTGCTTCCAGCATCGAAAGATCCAGATGTTCACCGGGTCCGCCGTGTTCGACGCGTCGGCGCACGGCCAGTGCACCGAAGGCGGCGAACACCCCGCCCATGTACTCGCCGAGGTCGCCGCCGACCGCGATAGGGGGCCCGGCCGGGTCGCCGCGGAATCCGGTCAGGCCGGACCATGCCTGCAGGGTGAACTCGCTGGCAGCTCGATCGGCATACGGACCGGTCCAGCCGAAGTCGGAGATCGTGACGATAACCGCTCGCGGGAACTGCGCCAGCAGCCGCTCCGGTTCAATGTCCCACTGGGCTGCCTGCGATCGGGTGGCCGTCACCACAACGATGTCAGCGCCGGCGATTTCGGCGCCGAGGTCGGCACCGGGCCAGGTGACGCTGTGCTTGCCGGCATTGAGGTAACTGAACTGCGGAGAGTCCGCGCCGTAGGGGATGGCCGATCCGCTGGCGCTGAAGCGCCGCAGCCAATCCCCTTGCGGCGGCTCGATTTTCCGGACTTCGGCGCCGGCGTCGACCAGGAGCTTGCCGCAGTAGCTGCCGGCGATCCGGTCGCTGATCTCGACAACACGGACATCGTCCAGCGGTGTCGATCGGCTGCCGTGCCCGTCAGTCAAACCTGTATCCCATTCGCTTGCAACCGCGCCGTTGACCAGCACGGCTATTATGCCATTACTGCTAAGATTGCACTAAATGGAGTTCGCGGGCGCAGCGGCCGTGTCTCCGGCCGGTGAGCGCCGCTGCTGGAATCAGATGACTGCTTTGGGAATTGGCCCCGAGGCCCGACGCCGACTGTCGGCGCCACGGATCGCCGAGATCGTCGCTGACGAGTTGCGCCGGCAGATCATCGATGGCGAGTTGGCCGACGGCGACCTGCTGCCCCGGCAGGAAGTACTCGTCGAGCAGTTCAACGTCAGCCTCGTCTCGCTGCGAGAGGCGTTGCGAATTCTGGAGACCGAGGGCCTGGTCTCGGTTCGGCGCGGCAACCGCGGCGGTGCCATCGTCCACGCTCCGGCGAAGACCAGCGCCGCCTACATGCTGGGTCTGCTGTTGCAGAGCGAGGCGGTGGTCGTCGCCGACCTCGGCAGCGCCCTGCTGGAACTCGAGCCCGCGTGCGCAGCATTGGCCGCCCAACGGGCCGACCGGGCCGACACCATCGTGATCGAGCTCAACGAGATCAACGACGCGATGGAAACGCATCTGGAAGACGGGCCCGAATTCACCGAAATCGGCCGCAGATTCCACGATGCCATCGTGCAGGGCTGCGGCAACAAAACGATCATCGCCGTCGTCGGCACCCTCGAGACACTGTGGACCAGTCACGAACAGCAGTGGGCTGACGAGAGCGCCGCCAAAGGCACCTACCCGTCGCTGACCAAACGTCGCGCCGTCCTCGACACCCACATCAAGATGGCCGAGATGATCGAGGCCGGTGATGTCGAGCGAGCCCGTCGGGTGGCCGCCAGGCATCTTTCTGACACCCAGAACCACGTGCTGGCCGCCGGACCCGACCAACGGATCTACGCCTTGTCGCCGCAAGCCCTGTCCCGCCCGCGGGACACCCGCCATCTATAAACCGTGGACGCGCCAATCGTGAGAACCGCCCTGGTCACCGGCGGCAGCGGCGGTATCGGCAAGGCCTGCGCGGCCAAACTATGCGAATCAGGTTACGACGTAGTGCTTTCGGCGCGCCGCGAACAACCTTTGCGCGCCGCTGCCGACGAGATCGGCGCACGCTATCTGGTCGCTGACGCCGCCGATGGCACTGGCTTCGCGGACGCGATCGGCTCGCTGAAAACGATCGACCTCGTCGTACACGCGGCGGGGGCTCTGGGCGGGACGTACGCGCGCAAGCAGACATTCGAGCAGTGGCAGGCGATCATCTCGGCCAACTTGGATTCCTGCTTCGTGCTGACCTCCGCCGCGCTGCCCAAGATGCGGGCCGGCTCCCGGTTCATCTTCATCTCGTCCTCGGCAGCGCACGAGCCGATGATGGCCCGCACCGCCTACTCGGCATCCAAGGCGGGGATGAACGCCTTCGCTCGCGCGCTGGCCCTCGAGGTCGACCGCGACGGCATCGCCGTGCACATCGTGACGCCGGGCCCGGTGGAAACCGAGATGCTGCACGATGTTCCGTTCGAGATGCAGGCTATTCAGGTCTCCGACGTGGCCGACACGGTGGCCTGGCTCGACACCGTGGACCCGTCGGTGGATCTGCCGGAGATCCGGCTGAGCGCGGTGCGGCGCGGGCCGTATGCGCGGGTGCCAGTTGTTCCCGACGAAGTTCACCGGCGGGCCGCCCAGCGCCAATGACCGGGCACGGGCAGGCTGTTACTGGCCCAACCCGCTCAGACCGTTGCAGTACTGGCCGACGTCGATCTCGATGTCGCTGAAGGCGCTCTGGACGACGTAGCCAATCACCGCGGCGGCGATCGCCCTGGCGGTCGAGGGAGCCTTTCGCGCGGTGGTCCATCGCCTTGCGACCATTCGGTAGGAGGCCAGTTGGCGTTCAAGGCTCTCGACGATCACATCGCGAGACTTATCGTGCGCTTGCGCGTGCGCCCATCCTTGGATCGCCAGCATCCGCGTCCTTGCCGGCGAAACTTATGACTCAACCTGCTTTTTCTCGGCCCGGCTCGGCAAAGTCATGCCGCTGCACACCCTGTTCTTTTCGCAACTGCTCCAACACGGCCACATCCCCGGGGGGGTGCCGACAGTGAGCGCATTTTGACCTTCTCCCGCGACTGAGGATCGGGGGATTCCCTATGCCGGCTGCGCGTCATCGGGTCTTCTCGCTTGCGCGAGCACACCCGCGGTGACGGGTGTTGCCTCCGGTCCGGAGGTGAGCGCGGGCGCGGTGGCCCGGGCGAGGATGGTGTTGGCCGCCTGAATATCCGCGTGGTCTTCGTGGCCACATTGCACGCAACGGAATTCCGTTTGGCTCTTACGGTTTTCCTTCACGCTGTGGCCGCAGTTGCGGCACTCCAGACTGCTGTACGCGGCCGGCACAAACACCAGCTTGGTGCCGGACGCGGACATCTTGTGGTTGAGCCGCTGGGCGATCACACCCCAGCAGTTCGCGTAAATCCCCTTGTTCAAACCCGCTTTCGCGGCTTTCCCGTTCGGCAGGTAGTGCCCCACCATGTCGGGGTCGGGTTTGGGTTTCGGCGAGCGCACCATGTTGCGGGTCGCGAGTTTCTCCACGGCCACCACGCCGTAGGTGGCAGCAATGCGCGTGGTGGTTTTCTCGACCCAGTCCCGCCGCCGATCAGACACCCCGGCGTGTAGCCGTGCGACCCGCGCTTTGACCTTGCCGCGGCGGATACTGCCCTTGCGGGCGCGGGCAAGCTGACGCTGCAGCCGCACCAGCGTCTTGTGCTCGCTGCGGCGCATGATCGGTGCCCGCAGCATCGTGCCATCTGAGAGTGCGAGCGTGGTCGTCACTCCCCGGTCGATACCGACCGCCTGCCCCTGTCTGCCCGCAGCGGCGGTGACCGACGGCTGCGGGGCAGGAAACGCCACATGCCAGCGACCCGCTTTACAGGTGATCCGGGCCATCCCAAGCTTGCCCGCCGGCAGCGTGCGCGACAGCCGGAACTTCACCCGCCCTAGCTTGGGCACAAACATGTGCGCCCACTTACCGTTAATGTTCGCGACGCGGCTATCGCGGACACAGAATCCCTCGTCGACAAACTTGCGCCGCCATGTCGGCCGCCGGTGGATGCCGGCGAAATACGCCGCCGCGGCGCGGTCGAAGTCCCGCAACGCTTGCTGCTGCACCGACGACGATCCTGACCCCAGCCAGTCGAACCCTTGACGGGCCTGGGCGAGTTGTCTCTGCCGGGCGGCGGGTCCGGGCGCTGAGCGCCCTGACCGGCCCCAAGTGAACTGCTCCACGGCAAGATTCCACACATACCGGGCATCAGCGCAGTGCCTGCACAGCATGAACGCTGCTTGCTCGCTGGTCGGATATAACCGGTACCGGTGCGCCACCGCTACGCCACCTTCCCCGCGCGCGCAGCGGCGACTTTCTGGTTCTCCACATACCGCCTGACCACTTCCAACGGTGCGCCGCCGACAGTAAAGACGAACCAGGACGGCGACCACTAAACACGTCATCCGCGCCAGATGCGCGAACTCCTGGCGCAGCAACCGTGACGACCTGCCCGTGAGGATCTGGACGAGTTCGGATACCGCCACCTGCGGTGGCAACCCGACGAGTAGATGCACATGATCGGGCATCGTCTCGACCTCGATCACGATCCCGCCGAACTCGGTGACCACCTCGGCGATGAGCTGTTTCAACCGCGTCTGGATCGGCCCACCCAACACATCACGGCCATACTTCGGGCACCAAATCACGTGGTACTTCACCGAAAACACCGACTTACGCGTCGACCGGTACTGCATGAACCCCACGATAAACCCCACCTACGACAAACACGGCCCGCTACCCGGACCGCAAAGACGCGATCGGCTATCCCCCGACAAAAGTCGAAGGCTTAAACCGAAGAAAGTCTCGGTCACGCGCGTCGCGTGGCGGGCCGGATGCCAATACGAATACGCCCACCACAGTCGGATGGCGCTGGCGCTGGGCGTTCCGCGATCCGAGGTCATATCGCTGACCGAAGAATCCGACGACGCTTGGTCACCGCGCACTCGGGCGCTGATGCGGGCCGTTGACGAGCTGATCGCCACCAAGAACCTCGCACCGGCGACCTTCGTGGACCTACGTCGCGAACTCAACGAAGATCAGATCCTCGAATTCGCCACTTTGGTCGGCCATTACGTCATGGCCACGATGATGCTCAGTGTCGCTGGCTGCCCGATCGAACCCGCTTTCCAGCTCGGCCAACTGACGGAGCGCTAGTGCGGGAAGGGCTTGATCACCGTTTCGCCGAATTCGCGCAGCGATTCCGGTGCGGCGAAATCGGCGAACCAGACATAGAAGCGCTCGACGCCTTGACCGGACAAATGACCGAAGTGTCCGGACAGTTCGTTGGCATCACCACAAATCAGGCCTGACCCGAGATCGCCGAAGCGCTTCGCGCTGACCTCACGCACCTTGGTCGGGTCGCTGTCCTTAAGGATGAAGCCGACCATCTGCTGAACCGACACCCGAGCGGACCCCGCGGCCGGGGTCAACTCCGCGAGTCTGTCGATGTGGGTGACCGGGATGTTCCACCAATCGGCATGCTTGCGAACAAGTTCCATCATCCGACGCCCCGTCCCGCCGAGGATCAGCGGTATGTGATGGCTGGGAAGCGGGGACTGACTGCCGGCGGCCCCCTCGCCGCGCCCCCAGTACTGGTTGATCAGGTCAAGATGCTGCTCCAGCTGCTTCACCCTGGCGACCGGATCTTGTTGACCGACATCGAATCTGGCGAATTCCGCGGGCCAGGACCCCGACCCGAGCCCGAGTTCGAACCTGCCGTCGGATGCATCTGACAAGGTGACAGCCTGCTTCGCCAGTACCGCCGGGTGGCGGAACGCGTCGCAGAGCACCAGGTGTCCGATCCGTAGCCGCTCAGTCTTGGCGGCTACCCAGGATGCGACGCCCATTGCCTCCCAGATGTTTTCGTCAGGTAACCCCGGCGCCTCGAGATGGTCGATGAAGGCGATTCCGGAGAAGCCGCTGGCCTCGGCGTGACGTGCCCGCTCCACGATGTCGGGTACCGCGACCCGCACCTGCGGCAGGAACAGGTACCACTCGGCCATAACCACCACCCTTCGGACCGCGGAACGACGCGGGAGAAGCGATTGACGATTGTCGCGCTAGTTTACTATTTTTACTATGTTAGGGGAATTATGGATCTCGGACTGAATTCTGGACAATTGGCGCTGCGCGACAGCGTGCGTGACGTCCTGCGCACAGAATGCCCGCCGGCAGTCGCACGACAGGCCATGACGGACCCGGAGCGCTGGCACACGGTATGGAAGACAGTCGTCGACCTCGGCTGGACCGAACTCGCAGCGCCCGGCACCGAGACCGACGGTTCGTTCGGCCGGATGGACCTCAGCGTGGTCCTCGAGGAGTGCGGCGCGGCGCTGGCACCCGTCCCGTTGTTGTCCAGCGTCGGCCTGGCCGCGGGTCTGCTGCGCCAGGCCGGTCCCGCGGTCGCCGATGTGTTGACCGATATTGGTGGTGGCGTCGTCGCCGCGCTGGCCGTGCATCCACCAGGCTTTCGCCTGCCGGGGGTCCCGATGACTATGCAGGGCGGCCGAGTCAAGGGACGTGCCGTCGCGGTGCCCGGTCTCCCCCGCGCCGAACTGGTCGTCACGCTGGCCTCGTCGGCGGAAGGGCCGGTCGCCGCTGTTGTCCGCGTCGGCGATGGCGTCACCCTGCGCGACGCCGAATCCACCGATCCCGCGCAACCGGTGGCCGATGTCGAGGTCGACGCCGAGCCGGTCGCCGTCGCGCCGGTCGACCTGGAAGCGGCACTGGCGACGCCGCTGCTCGCCGCGGCCGCCGACCTGGTCGGTGTCGCCGGCGCCGCACTGGCCCGCTCGGTCGAGCACGCGAAAACACGCCAGCAGTTCGGCAAGCCGATCGGTGCGTTCCAGGGCATCAAGCACGCGCTCGCCGACAATTACATGGCACTCGAGCGCGCCCGCGGTCTGACCTACGCCGCCGCTGTGCGCCTCGACGATCCCGCCACCCCGATCGCCGCCGGCTGGAACGCTGCGGCGATGGCCAAGGCGGCGGCGGGCGAGGCCGCGGTCGGTTGCGGGCGCACCGGGGTGCAGGTCCACGGCGCGTTGGCGCAGACCTGGGAACACGACATGCACCTTTACTTACGGCACGCCTGGCAAGGCGCTTCGACGCTGGGAGACAGCCGCGCGCTCTATCACGCTGTGGGGCGCCGCTTCGCCGGAAGTGCGGCAATGAGCCGCGCCGGCGACAAGGCAGAGCGCAGCGATGCTGAGGAGCGGCGCCAATGAACCGCGCGACTGACCTGACCGCCGAATACGGCGCCTGGCTGACCGACTTCCTGCCCACCGACTACTACGAGCGCTACGACGACTACCGCTGGGACATCGAGCTTCGACGCGATCATCAACGCGCCGCGTTCGAGGCCGGTTGGCTGCAGCCGACATGGACGCGCGAACACGGCGGCCGGTCGCTGGGTCTGGCGGAGGCGATGGAAATCCGGCTCGAGGCCGCGATGCGCTCGGCACCGAAGCTGCCCAACGTCGCCGGGCCCGGTGTCGCCGCGCCGGGGATCCGCCAGTTCGGCACCCCCGCGCAGATCGACCGGCTGCTGGTCCCGCTACTGCGCGGCGACGAGTGGTGGGCGCTGGGCATGTCCGAGCCGGAGGCCGGGTCTGACTTCGCCGGCCTGCGCACGCGAGCCGTGCGCGACGGCGACATCTTCCGCGTCAACGGCAGAAAGATCTGGACCACCCATGCTCATCTGTCACGGTGGTGCACCCTCTACGCCCGCACCGATCCGGACGCACCGAAGCACCGCGGAATCTCATGCTTCATTCTCGATCTCGAGTCGCCGGGTCTGACCATCGAACCCATCCGGATGGCGTCGATCTCCGACGAGACATTCTGCGAAGTCATTCTCGACGACGTCGAGATACCCGCCGACAACCTGCTCGGAGACATCAACGGCGGATGGCAGGTCGCGATGTCGTCGCTCAACCATGAGCGGCAAATGATTTGGATCATGAACTGGGTGGAGATCCAGCGCGGACTCAACGACGTCCGCCACTCCCAAGCCACCCACGACGACGACTACGCCTCCGGCGAGGTCTTCTCTGAACTCGGCTCGCTACTCGCCGACGCCGAGGCGTTGCGGGCGACTGGCTATCGCGCGCTCAACAACGAACTCTCCGGGCTGCCAAGTCCGGAATCTGACATTCTGAAACTTCTTGGTTCACTTACCCTGCAACGGGTTTGGGAGCTAGCCGCTGCAGCGGCCGGGCCTCGCTCGATCGACGACACCGACCTGCTCTTCGAACGGCAGGACGCGCTGGCGGCGACCATCTACGGCGGGACATCTGAGGTCCAGCGCAACATCATCGCCGAGCGACTGCTCGGACTGCCGAAGGGATGACGATGGATTACGACCTCGGCACCGACGCGAAAGAACTCAGAACACGCCTTCGGGAGTTGATCGCGTCGCATATCCCCGAAGGGTTCCTGGGGGCGTGCACCAACGATCCCAAAGACCTGGCGACCACCGAGTCGTTCTGCAAGATGCTCGCCTCCGACGGACTGCTCGCGCTGGCCTGGCCGAAAGAGCATGGCGGGGGCGGGGGTTCGGTGTGGCAGCAGACTGTGCTGCGCGAGGAAATGTGGGCCTACCACGAACCTCGCGGCGCCCAGTACATGGGCATCAACTGGGTCGGCCCCGCGCTCATGCGGTACGGAACCGCCGAACAGAAAGCCCGGCACCTGCCCGCCATCGCGGGCGGAGAGGTGATCTGGTGTCAGGGGTTCTCCGAGCCCGAGGCAGGCACCGACCTCGCCTCGTTGCGCACCCGCGCGGTGCCCGACGGTGACGGCTGGCGTGTCACCGGGCAGAAGGTCTGGACGTCCTACGCGCAGATGGCGTCCTGGTGCGTGCTGGCGGCATGCACCGACCCGGACGCGCCGAAACCCAAGCGGCTCAGCCTGTTTCTCGTTCCGATGGACCGGGCTGGGATCACCGTGCGGCCGATTCGGTCGATGCTGGGGCCGCATCACCTCAACGAGGTGTTCCTCGATGGCGTCGAAGTGTTCCCCGACGAGGTGCTCGGCGAATTGGGCGACGGCTGGCGGGTGATGCGCGAAGCTCTGGCGTTCGAGCGCGTGGGGATTGCCCGGTACGCCCGGTGCGAGTCCCTGCTGGACCGGATGCAGACCGAACTCGGCGACGACTGGGACCGGCTGCCCGAGTCGATCCGGACGCGGTGGGTGCGGGCACTGATCGACCTGCGGATCGCTCGGCTGCTGGCCTATCGCGCGGTGTCACTGCAGGACGACCCGTCGGCCGGCGCCGCGGCCAGCGCCGCCCGTATCGCCACCACCACCTGCGACCAGCAGGTCGCCGAGCTGCTGTTCGACGTGCTCGGCCCGTCGGCACTGGACAGCGGCATGCCGGCGCCGTTGCACGGTGCGATCGAAGACCATTGGCGGTACGCCCAGGCAGCCACCGTGGCATCCGGAACCATCGAAGTGCAGCGGATGCTGGTCGCGCGCGAAACGTTAGGAGATCGCTGATGAAAACCGCTTTGCCAGAAGACATTGCCGACTTCGCAGCGATCGCCAACAAAAGGCTGTTCCGGTTCGGCGGAGCGCAAGCGGCGCTGCGGGCCGAGACCGAG
Source organism: Mycobacterium sp. (assembly GCF_965277065.1). Lineage (GTDB taxonomy): Bacteria > Actinomycetota > Actinomycetes > Mycobacteriales > Mycobacteriaceae > Mycobacterium. Next base: position 1,043,572 of record NZ_CBDIBT010000018.1, on the reverse strand, counting down.
GATCACCTGCGCGACGACGCCCGCACCGCGCTGTCCGACCTCGGAGCCTTCGACCTCGACGTCCGGGCCTCCGCCGACGATCTGCTGGCCGCGGCCGTGCTCTGCCAGGCCGTCGGCGCCACGGCGCTGCCCTACCCGCTCGTCGAAGAACTGCTGGCGATCGACGGCGCCCGCCTCGCGCTGGTGAACCCCGAGGCGCCCCGGGTCGACCACGGCGACCTGGCCGGTGATTGGGTCGCCGCCGACCTCGACGGCGCGCGGTATCGCGTGCAGCCGTCGTCGCGGACCGCCGCGAAGCTCGGGCCCTTTCTGGTGCCGGCCACGCTGGGTCAACCCGACGGCACCGTCCCAGCCGTCGACGTCGACCTGCACCTCACGCTGGGGTCGTGGCGGATCGTCGGCGCCGTGCAGCAGGCGTTGGAGATCACTCGTCAACATGTGAAGGCGCGGATGCAGTTCGGCAAACCGCTCGCGGAATTCCAGGCCGTCCGATTCACCATCGCGGACGCCTCCGTTGCCGCCCGCGGGCTACACGAACTCGCCAAGTACACCATCAGCCGCGTGGAATCGACTCCGGCGCAAGTTCGTTCGGCGGACGCGCTGGTGCTCAGGCTCAAAGCCGCGGAGACGGCACGACAGGTGTTCCGCACCGCACATCAGCTACTGGGGGCGCTCGGCTTCTGCGACGAGTCCGACGTCAGTGTGCTCGACCGGCACACCCAGCCGCTGATCCGGCTGCCGGTCGGCGCCGAGGTGCTCGCGATGCGCCTGCTGCCGGAGGTACGCAGCGGCGGGCTTGAAACATTGTTTTCTGGCCCGGTATCGGCGTGAGCACCCAGACAACCGTGTCAGGGGGCACCGCCAATCCGTCGGACGAGGGAATCCCGTTCGGCGCCAAACTTCGTGAACTCGCCCAACAGCGTGGAGACGACCCGGCTCTGACCGTCATTGCGCGTGACGGCAATGCGCAGTCGATGACCTTCGCGGAGCTCGATGGTCGGGCCAATCAATGGGGACGGGCCCTGGCTGCCGCGGGTGCCCAGCTCGGTTCGCTTGTCGCACTGGGGATTCCCAATTCCGAACAATTCATACTCGCCGCTCTTGGCTGCTGGAAGATCGGCGCCGTCCCGGTGCCGATGCGATGGGACCTGCCCGATTGGGAGCGGTCACGCGTGCTCGAAGTGATCGCCCCCGCGGTCACGATCGACGACGAAACCCGGTCGGTACTCACCGCAAGCGCGGCGGGTCAGTCCGCGGACCCGCTACCGGACGCGGTGTCCCCCAAGGCCAACGGGATCTGTAGCAGTGGATCCACCGGACTGCCGAAGGTCATTATGACGCTGGCCCAGGGCATGTGGACGCTCGAGTCGTCACTCCCCTTCCTCGCGGCGTGGGCTCCCACACCCACACCGCAGACCATCCTGGTGCCCGGTCCGATGTATCACACCAACGGGTTCGCGCCACTGACCTATCTGCTGGGCGGTGACGAGCTGGTTGTCCTCGAAAAGTTCGACGCCGCAATGGTTGTCGATGTCGTCGAGCGTTACCGCATCACGAACTTCACCGCAACGCCGACGATGCTGTCGCGCATCGCGGCGTTGCCCGACATCCGCGAGCGGGATCTGTCCAGCATCGCCTGGATCTTGCAGGGCGCCGCGGTGATGCCGCAGACGTTGCTGCGCGCCTGGTTCGAGCTGCTCAGCCCGGAACAGGTCGTGATGGCATACGGGATGACGGAGGGTTTGGGGCTCACCGCATTACGCGGCGACGAATGGCTGGCTCATCCGGGCAGTGTCGGTCGCGGCTTCCGTGACACCGAGGTGCGGATCCTGGATCAGCAGGGCCAGTCGGTGAAGGCGGGGGAACTCGGCGAGGTGTATTTGCGCTCGCCGATGAGCGCCGGATACCTGTATCTGGGTGGGGCGCCGCTGCTGCCCTCGACGCCGGACGGGTTCCGGACCGCCGGCGACATCGGCCATCTCGACGACGATGGCTACCTCTACATCGCCGATCGCCGCAGTGACATGATCATCACCGGCGGGGCCAATGTCTTTCCCGCCGAAGTGGAGTGCGCGTTGGCCGAACACGACGCGATCGCCGACGTCGTCGTCATCGGACTCACCGACAGCGAGTGGGGCCGCCGCGTGCACGCGGTGATTCAGCTCGCCGAGGGTTCGACGCCGCTGACCGAGCGCGACGTGATCGCATACGCCAAGACCCGGCTTGCCGGGTACAAAGTTCCCAAGACCGTGGAGTTCGTCGACCAGATCCCCCGCACCGCGGCAACCAAGGTCAACCGCTCGGCGATGGTCGAAACCCGAGGCGGCTGAACCCGTCTCAGGGGCTGGCCCAATTCAGCTGATGCTGTGGGCGGCCGCCGCGACCCTTATTTGGAAGTCGGTCGGAAGCGGGATGTATCCCAGCGGCGTGAGGCCGCCCTGTCCGACCGAGACAGTCGACTCCATGAACGCTTTCACCGCCGTGCCCGTTTGAGCGTCAGGGTATTTGGAGCAGACCAGCTCGTAGCTGGCCAGCAGGATCGGGTATGCGCCAGGCGTGCCGGTGGCGTACACCTTCGACAAATCGAGCACCAGGTTGTTGCCCGTGCCCTTGATCGTGATGTCGGAGATGGTCTTGCCGACCCAGTCATTCCCGATGTGCACCACGTCGCCCGCGGTTTTGATGCCGGCCACGTCCAGGTGCTGCTTCTTCGCGTAGGACCACTCGTTGTAGCTGATCGCGCCCTCGGTCTTCTTGACGGCTTCCGCGGTGCCCTCGTTGCCTTGCGCGGAAGTGCCGGCACCCCCGTTGAAGGTCTTGCCGGCGCCTTTGGTCCACGCGCCGCCCGAAGCAGCCTGCAGGTACTGCTGGAAGTTGTCGCTCGTGCCCGATGCGTCGCTGCGGTACACGACGTGGATGTATTCGTCGGGAAGGCTGCTGTTGTCGTTCAGCGCAACGATGGCCGGGTCGTTCCAGCGGGTGATGGCGCCGCTGAAAATCTTGGCGAGCGTGGGCGCGTCAAAGGTGAGGACGTCGGTCGATTTGACGTTGAAGGTGATCGCGATCGGACCGAAGACGGCGGGCAGGTTCCAGGCGTCCTTGCCGCCGCAACGCTGCTTGGCGCCGTCATACTCGTCGCCGCTCAGCGGAGAGTCCGAGCCGCCGAAATCGGTCTTGGCACCGAGGAAGTCCGAGACGCCGGCACCGGATCCGGTGGCAGAGTAGTTCAACTGCTTCCCCGAGCACGAGTCCTCGTAGCTGGTGATGAAGTGGCTCATCGCATTCGCCTGGGCGGTAGAACCGCTGCCGGCCAAGTCTTGCTTGCCCCCGCAGTCGATCTTCGCGTCCTTGGCGTATTTCGGCGGCGTATCCAGGTGCGTACATCCCGATAACGCAAGGCTGGCCGCGACAATCAGGCTGGCCGCGGCCATAAATCCTCTGTGCTGCTTCATGTTTGCCTCCTTGACAACAACCCGTTAGCCGCACATCGGCCGCCCGTTTGCCGGGCCGGAAATGCTTGACGTTGCGCGACTTGGTGCCGCACGTCGATTCGAGCACGTCCGCGAGAATTAGTAGTCACCTTGATCGACATCGAATCAATGGGGAAGCAAACAACAGGTGAAGCCACCGCGGGGACCTGTGCATGTGCCAAATTCATCCTGCTGTTGTCGGCCGTTCAGTTATTTGACCTAGCGTCTGCGTGGTTGACGCTGGTCATAGCGGGTTCCGCAGGTCAGCGAAACGGCATTGATGCGCTTCGCCAAGAGAGGTGACATGACCGACACGCTCCACAAATCGCAGGCACCCGAAGTCAACGGCAAAACAGTCCAGGAATACATCGACGAGTTGCCCCAGTGGCCCGACGGCACGGCGCTGAAGTCAATGCCGATGACCGCGATGCAGTTTCGGATCTGGGCACTGGCCTGCGCGGGCAAATTCTTCGAGGGCATGGTCGTGTTCATGACCGGCGTTGCCCTGCCGCTGATCTCGATCCAATTCCATCTGAACGCGACCGACAAAGGTCTGGTGACCGCTTCCTCTCTTGCGGGCATCCTGGTCGGCGCGACGGCACTCGGCGGCTTGGCCGACAGCTACGGGCGCAAGAAGATGTTCATCATCGAGATGATCATCTTCTCGGTGTTCCTGGTCGGCCTGACGTTCGCCCCCAACTTCATCACCTTGGTCATCTGTCTGTTCGGCGCCGGCATTGCTTTGGGTTGCGACTACCCGACCGCGCACATGGTGATCTCGGAAAGCATCGCGACCTCGATGCGCGGCCGACTCGTGTTGAGCGCCTTCGCTTTCCAGGCCGTCGGAGCATTCTTCGGTACGGCACTGGGCTTCGGCATCCTGTACGCCAACCCGAACCTGGACGCCTGGCGGATGATGTACGCCGCGGCAATCGTGCCGGCGGTCCTGGTCGTGGTCGGACGCCTCTACGTCACCGAGAGCCCGCACTGGCTGGTGTCGAAAGGCCGTACCGCGGAGGGCGAAAAGGCCACCACACAGCTACTCAAGCGCACCCCGCAGTACCCGAAAAACGTGTCGCTGGGACACCTTGCGCAGACGCATAAGGCCGCCGAGGAGCACGCGACCTACCTGGCGCTGTTCAAGAAGCGGAACCGCCGCGCGACGATCCTGGCGTCGGTTCCGTGGTTCCTGCAGGACTTGGGGGTCTACGGAATCGGTATCTTCACGCCCACGATTCTGGGTGCAGTCATCGGCAAGGAGTCCAAGTCGCACGGGCTGTCGGACACCATCCACAACGACATCCTGGGCGCCAAGGGCTCGGCCATGATGGACGTGTTGTTCGTCTTGGGTGTCATCGTGGCGATTTTTTTGGTTGACCGCGTCGGACGGATCAAGTTGCAGATTTGGGGCTTCATCGGCTGCGCCGTCGGCCTGCTGCTGTCCGGGCTGTCCATCCGCTCCGACGGCAGCAACGTCATGTGGCTGCTCTTCCTCGGCTTCACGCTGTTCTACTTCATGGTCAACTTCGGGCCGAACGCGATGACCTACCTGCTCGCCGGCGAAGTCTTCCCCACCGAGGTCCGGGGTAAGGGTGCCGGTTTCGCGGCGTCCTTCGCCAAGATCGGGGCGGTGTTGACGGCCTTCCTGTTCCCGATCCTGCTCAAGACGATCGGCACCACCGCACTGCTCTGGGGTCTGGTGGTGTGCTTCCTGGCCGGCGCGTTGGTGACCTACTTCTTCCGGATCGAGACCACGGGCGTGAACCTCGAGGACGTCGGCAAGGCAGAAGCAGAGGTTCCGGCCGCCTGAGATTCCCGGTCTGCTCGGCCGCGGCAGGCGTTATAGTCCGCTGCGTAGTGGGCGAACTCCCGGAAGACGCGCGGCGCCTGGAAGCCCTACGATTCGGCTAGCGCAACCGGCGACGGCGGCAAGCCGTGGTCTTCCAAGAGAAGGAATCCCAGCATGAAGACGACAATATTGAGGGACACGGTCGGTGCCGCCGCGGCAGCCTTGGCCGCTGGTGTCATGTGGACCGCACCGTCGGCGTCGGCCGGTAGCGACTTTTGCAATTCGCTTCCCCCCGCCCAGGTTCACGATTGCAGCTGCGGCGCTGACAACGTCCCAGGTACTGACGAATATCAGCAGTGCCTGCATCCAAATGCGGCTGCGCCCAAGCCGACCGACTCACCACCCCCCGCGCCATCCCCCTGATGGTCGCTAACGATTCGGAACAAGCGGCATCAGCTTGGACGGGGTTGTGCCGGGCGGGCACTGAAACCACTGGAAATCCGGCAACGGACAACTGATTCCTTCGGCGACCTGGTTGTCTCTCATCGTGTAGTCGTGGCAGACAGAGGTATCCCACGCAGGGTTGACCGGACCCGGTGCCCAGCTGCCCGTGGGAGTCGGCAGTAGAGCTTTCGGTGGCGGGTCGCCGGGGCACCAGCGAAGTGGCGCGGCCTGCGCAGTGCCCGCACCCAGGCCCAATCCGGCTACTGCCAGACCACCCGCTAGCAGGGCCCTGGCGGTGACCGTCTTCAGCGTCATGGCGCTTCCTTTCGTCGTCGTCAGGGCAAAAATTAAGGCAGCCCGCTAAATGGATCCTTAATGGCGCCCGCCTATCGTCACGTTCCGCCGCGCCCGGCCCAGGCGCGGTAACCTCATTCTCACAGCGCAACGTGCGCGGGGTGAAGGAGGCGGCATGGCGCAGGACCGCGAATCGGAGCCGACGACCCGGGACGCTCGCTTCATCAAGACCGCGGTGGAGATCCTTCGCGAGACCGGTCGCACCGACTTCACCGTCCAAGAAGTAGTGGCTCGCTCCAAGACATCACTGCGTGCGTTCTACCAACACTTCAGCGGCAAGGACGAACTGCTGATTGCTCTGCTGGACCGGACGATGGCCCAGTCCACGCAGGCCTGGCGCGCCGAGACGGCGGACATGGACAGCACTTCGGCGATCAAGCTGATCATCGACCGCATCAGCGCTGAGCCCGAGTCGAGCACCCAAGACAGCCTGAATCGGGCGATGAACCTGTACAACCAGCATCTGGCCGAGACCCGGCCGCGTGATTACGCCCGGATCATCCTCCCGCTGCACGAGCTGATCCGCGACGTCGTGCAGCGCGGCATCAGCGAAGGCGTCTTTCGGCCCACCCTCGACGTCGGGCCGGCCTCGGCAATCATCGTGCAGACAATCTTGGGCGCTCTGCGACTGCATTGGCTGGGAGCCGAATTAACCGGCGCGCCAATCGATGGCGCGCACCTCTACGACTTCTGCGTGCGCGCACTCGGCGTCGACGAAAGCGTCCAGCCGGAAATGCCGACGCTGGCCGAGCTGTTCAACCAGATCGGCATGCGGCCGGGTGCCCGCAACGGCGAATTTGCGATGACCATTCCGGTGAGCCCGCAGGTGGTCAACACCTCCGGCGCGCTGCAGGGCGGCCTGATCGCCACCCTCGTCGACGTCGCCGGCGGGCAATTCGGCCTGGACTTCCTGCAGGACGGCACCACGATGACCACGGCCGACCTCAACATCCGCTACCTGCGACCGATCCGGCAGGGCACGGCATACGCGGTCCCGCGGATGTTGCGCGCCGGTCGACGCGCAATGGTCATGCAGGTCGATGTCCTCAGCGACGACGACGGCGAGGCGGCATTGCTCGCCTCGGCGACGGTGAACTTCGCCGTCATCAACGGGGCGACCCCGCAACTGCCGGACTGGCCGTCCGCCTGAAACCAACCTGGCGCGACTTTCGACCAACCCGCACTGGATGGTAACGTCATTACCACCCATTGAGAATCCCGTCCCCAGAACCAGCCCCGCAGGAGATCGTCATGCCGTCTCGCGAGCTTTCCTTCCCGGTGTTCGACGCCGACAACCACATGTACGAGCCGCAGGAAGCACTGACCAAGTTCCTGCCGGAGAACCGGAAGCGCGTCATCGATTACGTGCAGGTTCGGGGCCGCACGAAGATCGTCGTCCGCGGCCACATCAGCGAATACATCCCCAACCCGACCTTCGAGGTCGTCGCCAAGCCAGGCGCGCAGGAGGACTACTTCCGCAACGGCGCGCAGGGCAAGACCTACCGCGAAATTCTCGGCGAGCCGATGAAGGCGATCCCGGCTTTCCGTGAGCCGGCGGCCCGGCTGGAGGCGATGGACGAGCTCGGCATCGACTACGCCCTGATGTTTCCGACCCTGGCCAGCCTGGTCGAAGAGCGGATGAAGGACGACCCGGAGATGACCCACGACGTCATCCACGCGCTCAACGAGTGGATGTACGAGCAGTGGTCGTTCAACCACAAGGACCGCATCTTCGCCACCCCGGTGATCACCCTGCCGATCGTCGAGCGCGCGCTCGAAGAGCTCGAATGGTGTCTGGAGCGTGGCGCCCGCACGGTGTTGGTCCGCCCCGCGCCGGTGCCCGGATTCAGGGGCAGCCGCTCGTTCGGACTCGAGGAGTTCGATCCGTTCTGGCAGGCCTGCATCAAGGCTGATATTCCGGTGTCGATGCACGCTTCGGACAGCGGCTACTCCGAGTTCGCCAACGTCTGGGAGCCCGGCGACGAGTTCCTGCCGTTCAAACCGACCGCCTTCCGTAGCTTCGCGATGGGTCACCGGTCGATCCTCGACGCGATGGGTGCACTCGTGTGCCACGGGGCCCTGTCGCGCAACCCGGAGCTGCGGATCCTGTCGATCGAGAACGGCGCCGACTGGGTGCCGGACCTGTTCAAAGGCCTCAAAGGCGTATACAAGAAGATGCCGCAGGCCTTCCTCGAGGACCCGATCGAAGCGTTCAAGCGGTGCGTGTACATCACTCCGTTCTGGGAAGACCGGTTCACCGAGATCGTCAACATGGTCGGCACCGACCGGGTGCTGTTCGGATCTGACTGGCCGCACCCCGAGGGCCTGAAGGACCCGATCAGCTTCGTCGACGAGCTCACCGACTTCGGCGAAGAGGACGTTGCCAAGATCATGGGCGGCAACCTGATGAAACTGATGAAGGTCGCCAAGCCGGTCTCGGCCTGATTCGCCGTCGGCCGTAATAGGGTCGCCACCATGGAGCGGCGCACCCTGGAAGCGGTGATCTACGAACGCGAACCGCCGATCGCGCGAATCATCTTGAACCGGCCCGACAAGGCCAACACCAAGGACGCGACGCTGGTCGGAGAAGTTGACGCCTGCCTGCATGAAGCAGACCGCGACCGCGAGATCAAAGTGGTGATCCTCAAGGCCAACGGCAAAGGCTTCTGCGGTGGACACGTGGCCCGCTGGGGTCCGGACGAAAACCCCTATCCGGATTTCGGCGACTCGTTCGAAGATCTCTACAAGGGCACCGCCGACCTGTTCCTCTGGCCGACGTTGTATCTGTGGGAGTTTCCGAAACCGACGATCTCGCAGATACATGGCTACTGCATGGGCGGCGGGATCTACCTGGGCCTGCTGACCGACTTCTGCGTCGCATCCGAGGACGCGTACTTCCAAATGCCGCTTGCCCAGAGCCTCGGTGAACCCGGCGGGCACACCATGATCGAGCCGTGGCTGCTGATGAACTGGCATCGCACCATGGACTGGCTGTTGCTGGCTCCGACGCTGTCGGCCGCCGAGGCGCTGGAGTGGGGGCTACTCAACAAGGTGGTGGCCCGCGACGAGCTCGAAGACACCGTCGAGGAAATGGCCCGCAAGATTGCCCAAGTGCCGCTGACCACGTCGATGGCGGTCAAGAACAGCGTCAAACGCGCCTACGAGTTGATGGGCATGCGGGTGCATATGCAGGTCAGCCACATCCTGACCAACATGGTCGGTGCGGCATCCGACGTCCAGGAACGACGGGCGCAGCTCATACAATCCGGTTTGAAGCCAAGGGATTTCATCGACCGCGACGATTCAGGCTCAGCGCCGACTTAACCACGCAACCTGCCGGATGCCCGGCTAGCCGGGGTCACGCAGCCGAACGCCCGGCTAGACGGGAGCTCGCACCTAAACGCTCGGCAGAGAAGCTTCAGCGGCTGCGTTCGCCGGGCAGCGCACGCCCCGCGGCGTGCCGCGCGGCCACATACCCGAACACCATCGAGCTGGCGATGCTGGCGCCGGCACCCGGATAGGTTCGGCCCATCACCGTCGCGGTGTTGTTGCCGGTGGCGTACAGGCCGTCGATCACCTGGTCCTTCTCGTCGAGAACCTGCGCGTACTCGTTGGTGATCACGCCGCCGCAGGTGCCGACGTCGGCCGGCAACACCCGGGTCGCGTAGAACGGCGCCCGGTCCAGCGGGCCGACGGCAGCGTTGGGCCGATACCCCGGATCACCCAGGCAGTCGTTGTAGGCCGACTGCCCCCGGCCGAAATCGGGATCGAGCCCCTTGACCGCAAACTCGTTGAAGCGCTGGATCGTTCGGGTCAATTCGTCGGCGGGCAGCTCGGTTTGGCGGGCCAGGTCCTCGATGGTGTCGGCGCACTTGACCGCGCCGGACTCGATCAGTTCGGTGGGCAGCTGCTGATTGCGCTTGAGCGGGTTGGCGCTGGTGACGTAGCGCCGCACATATCCGTCGTCGAATATCATCCAGCACGGCACCGCCTTGTTGGCGTACATCGCCTTGCCGACCTCCACGTAAGAGTTCGACTCGTTGCAGAACCGTCGGCCCGTGGGGTCCACATAGATGGCGCCGGGCCGCTGACGTCCCGAGCCCAGCGAGGCCGCGACGGTCCCACCGTTGGCGATGAAAACCGACGGCAACCACCATGCTTCGTCGAGCAGGTCGGTCTTGGCGCCCAGTCGCATCGCGGTCTGCAGCACTTCGCCGGTGTCCCCGGCGTTGGCGATCGACCACTTGGCGTCGTTGGGCTGATCACCGCTGTACTTCTGGCGCATCTCGGCGTTGTGCCCAAATCCCCCGGCGGCCAAAAGGACTCCCCTGCGGGCCTCGATATTCAACGGCTTCCCGTCATGCACGATGCGCGCACCCGCCACCCGGCCGTCTTCGACGATGAGGTCATCCATCGCGGCGTTGATCCACAGCGGTGGCCGCCCGTCGCTGAGGTCGATCAGCGCCTTGAGCATCTGACCGATCAGCGAGGCGCCGTTGGTCAGGATCTGCCGTCGGCGCGCCCGACCCGCGGCGGTGCGCAGGAAGACTTTCGTCGCGACCGCGAAAGCGTTTGGCGCACGGTTGAAATACTGCACCGACCGGAGCTCGTTGGTCAGCACTGTGTAGCCGTAGTTCTTGGCCAGCGCCGGCTGCACCTTGTCGTGCCAGTCCCCCAGCTCGGCGGCGTCGAACGGAATGCCCTCGATGGCCCGGCCGGCGGCATTGCCGCCCTTGTGATTCGGGTAGTAGTCGCTCCAGCCGGCGCAGCGGATCATCTTGACTCCCCGGCGGATCAGGAAGTTGATCATCTCGTAGCCGGCGGTCAGAAACATCTCGCGGCGCTCACGCGACGACGCTGCGCCGACGTCGCCCACCACGTCGGCGAGGTAGGCCAGCCCGTCCTCGTGTGAGTCGGCGATGCCATCGGCCCGCATCAGCGGATTATTGGGCAGCCAGACGATGCCGCCGGACAATCCCGTCGAACCGCCCACTAGCGCTTGCTTTTCCACGATCAGCGGCTCCAGCCCGCTGTCGAGTGCGGCCAGGCCGGCGACCATGCCACCGCCGCCGCTGCCGGCGATCACCAGGTCGACGGAGCGGTCCCATTGCGTGGTCATTTCGCATCCGAGGAGAAACCGAGATCGGCGATCGGCACGTCGATCGTGGTGTTGGTCTTCTGGATCGCAGGAATCAGCTCCTCATAGGGCAGACCGGCGAGGAAGCCGTCGACGACCCGTTCGAAATTCGAAATCAGCCCCTCGATCCGATCCGACAGGCGCATGTAGTCAAACCCCTTGGAATGCAGTCCCTTTTGCTGTCGCGGCAAGTTGGAGAAGTCTTGAGCGGGGATCGGTGGCCAGCGCGGGTCGTCCGGCGCCAACGGCACGGGTGGAGTCGGCTTGCCGGTGGAGCGATCGTCGGGCATCCGGGTCAACGACCAGATCTCGAACAAAGTTTCCTCCGGACCCAGTGGACGGATCCGGTATGAGGAGGCGCTGCTGTAAGTGGGCAGGATGAAGTGGTGCGGGAAGGCGAAGCCGATCGCGTCGGTGATCCCGCGGCGGATCAGGTCATTCAGGTCGGGCATCTCGCTCCCCCGGGCCCGATGCCACTGCACCACAGCGTCGTTGAGCGCGCCGCGCCAGCCCGCCATCGCCTCCGCCGGATCCGACGGCAGCGCAAGAGTCTGCATGCCTTCGGCGATGCGGACGTCGTTCTCGTGGGTCATACCGCCCATGCCGTCGCCCAGCGTGCGCATGAAATAAAGACTGCTCGCCACGACGGGATGCACCGCTTCCGACGAGCTGCCGTTTTGCGCCGACGGCAACAACTGCGGGTGCGTCTGCGGAACGTGGTAGCCCTCCATGAACGCGGCGGTCGCCAACTTCCAGTTCACCGGCAGCTTGCACGATTGCCACCACTCGACGCGCAGCGACTCGACCTTCCACGCGTCGTAAATGGTGGCAAAGGGCTCCATCCAGTCACGCAGCGGCGGGGCGTCGTCGTCGAGGTTGATCCAGACGCAGCCGCCCCACAGTTCGCACTTGACCGACACCAGCTCCAGGTCGTGGGCGCTCATGTTCTCCTCGGCGAAGGCCTCGGGCCGCAGCACGAAGGTGTTGCGGCCGTCGATACCCCAGCACCAGCCGTGGAACGGGCAGACGAACGTCCGCCGCCGGGCCCCGGGAAGAGAGCCGTTGCCCTCCACCAGCTTCACCCCGCGATGACGGCAGGCGTTGTGGTAAGCGCGGACGGTGTCGGCGTCGACCCGGACGACGATGATCGACTGGTCCAGGATCTCGTACTCGACGAAGTCGCCCGCCTTCGGAATCTCCTCGAGCCGGCACGCCATCTGCCACACCCGCGGCCAGAACAGCTCGGCTTCGGCCGCGTAGAAGTCGGGATCGTAGTAGCGCTGCTTGGGAATCCGACTCGGATCCGCCACCGCCAACGGCACCGGCAGCGGAGTCCAGTTCACGTCAGTTCGCGAGTTCATCTGATTGTCCTTGTCAGCTTCATACGATCCGGGACGCCCGCCCCTGCCAGTACCTTTCGCGGATACGCCGCTTGTAGAGCTTCCCGTTCGGGTCGCGTGGCAGGATGTCGAATTCGATTGTGCGCGGGCATTTGTAGCCGGCGAGGTGTGTTCGGCAATATTCGATGAGCTCGGCTTCCAGCTCGGGTCCGGCCGTGACGCCGTCCGCCGGTTCAACGACGGCCTTGACTTCCTCACCGAACTCGTCGTTGGGCACCCCGAATACCGCGGCGTCGACCAGCGTGGGATGCATGACCAGCAGGTTCTCCGCCTCCTGCGGGTAGATGTTCACCCCGCCGGAGACGATCATGAACGTCGAGCGGTCGGTGAGGTAGAGGTACCCGTCCTCGTCGACGTAGCCCATGTCCCCCAGCGATCGCCAGCCACGGTCGTTGGAGACAGACGCGGTTTTGGCCGGGTCCTTGAAGTACTCGAAATTCGGCCCGCCTTCGAAGAAGAGCTCACCGGTCTGCCCGGTCGGCAGTTCTTCGCCGCCATCACCGACCACGTGCACCGGCGACATCGGGATACCGACCGACCCCGGGTGAGCCAGCCATGCTAAAGGCCCGATCGTGGTGCCCGCGAATCCCTCAGTGCCGCCGTAATATTCGTGAAGGATCGGGCCGAACCAGTCCATCATCTGTTGCTTGACGTCCACCGGGCAGGGGGCGGCCGCGTGGATGACGCACTGCAAACTCGATACGTCGTACTGTCGGCGTACCGCCTCGGGCAACTTCAGCATCCGGACGAACATCGTCGGCACGAACTGGGCGTGGGTGACCCGGTGCGTCTCGATCAGGCGCAGCACGTCTTCGGCGTCGAATTTGCGCATGATGATCGCCGCGGCGCCAACCCGACTGACCGCCATCGTGTAGTTCACCCCGGCCGCGTGGTACATGGGTGCGGGCGAGAGGTACACGTTCTGCGCTGTCATGCCGTATTTGTGGATCAGCGCCATCTCCAGCACCGACTGCGCCCACGAACCGTTGCCGTCGGTCGGCAGCGGTCGGCGAACGGCTTTGGGACGGCCTGTGGTGCCCGACGAATACAACATCTCCGATCCGTCCACCACCGGTGGCGCCTCGCCCGCGGCGGCGACGGCTTCGGTGTAGGACTGCCAGCCCGGCAACTCGCCGCCGACCGTGACGTGCACCGCGACGCCGGCGTTGGCGGAGCGCAGGTACGCCGCGAGGTCGGCCATCGACGCATCGACGAAAACCGCCTTGGCATCGGAGTCGCCGACGACGTAGGCGACTTCATCGGCGGTGAAGTGGGTGTTCACCGCGGTGTAGTAGAGCCCGGAAAGCTGACAGCCCCAGGTGATTTCGAAGAACTCCGGCCGGTTCGGCAGCACCAGAACCACGCCGTCGCCAGGGCGCAGCCCGGCATCGCGCAGCGCCGCGGCGACCCGCTGACTTCTGTCGTACAGCTCGCCGAACGACATGACATCGCCGTCGGACATGATCAGCGCCGGCGACGTACCGGCGCTGATCGCGTGATCGGCGATGTTCACAGCCGACCTATGGGGTTGCTGCGCCGTCGCTCGATGCGGCGGCGGCGGCCTGGCGTCGGGCGTGCTCGGACGGCAACACCTTGTCCTTGAACACCTGCTGAATCAGTTCCTGCACGTCCTTGCTGACCGACGCGAGCGCGACCAAATCGTTGGAGGTTTGCCAGTGCACCCGCATGCCCATCAGCTCCCAGGCCCGCTTCAGGTTGGCCTTGGTGAGCATCAGGGTGGTCAACGGCGCCTGGGCGATATGGCGGGCGATCGAATCCACCCGGGCGTCCAGGTCCTCCCGCTTGACCACCTCGTTGACGAGGCCGACCTCCAGCGCCTTCTTGGCGTCGATCACCTCGGCGGTGAAAAGGTAGTAGGCGGCGCGGCGCCAGTTCATGAACACCCAAGGCTCGATGGAACATTCACCGGATGGCATACCGAACCCCTGCAGGGGTGGGTAAGAGAAGTAGGCGTCCTCGGAGGCGATGACGATGTCGGTGGTCAGGCCCATGTGCGTACCGCCGCCCACGCAGTAGCCGTGCACCTGCGCGATGGTGGGCTTGGAGAACTCCCACAGATTGAGGGTCGGCTTGACGAACAGATCCGACTGCGCCTTCCATGGATTGCCGGTCACCATGGCGTTCTCCACGAACGCCGGATAGTCGGTGGCGTTGTCGCCGATCGCGTGCCCGGAACAGAACCCCTTGCCGTTGGCCCTGAGCACCAGAACCTTGATGTCGTAATCGCGGTCGGCATCGAGCAACGCGGCATCGACTTCTTCGGCGAGTTTCTGGTCCTGAGCGTTGGCCTTCTCGGGCCAGTTGAGGGTGATCTTCGCGATCGGTCCATCCTTTTGGTAGATGATTCTTTCTCGGGTCTCGTTGAGATCCATCTGTTTTCGTGCCCTCTCTCTAAGAAGTGATGACGCCGATTTCTGCGCCGATGTCGTAGGTCGTGCCGATCTCGCCGATCCACTGCACGGTGCCCGATGCCCCGGCTTCGATTTCTTGTTCAACCTTCTCGGTGGCAATCACAAAGATCGGTGTGCCCTCCTCCACGTGCTCTCCAGCCGCCACCAGCAGCTCGGTCAGCTCGGCTTCCGAGACGGCGACCGACACCCGCGGAATGCGAATAGTGAAGTCAGCCACGCGCTCCCGCCCTCTGCAGAGTTCGCTGGGCGGCGGCGACGACCCGCTGCGGAGACGGGTACACCTGCGCCTCGAGCGCTGCCGCCGCAGGATTGGGGACAAACCTGGCGGCGACCCGCTCGACGGGTGCTGCGAGCTCGCCGAACAGTTCGGCTTGCAAGATCGCGGCGACCTCGGCTCCCGGGCCGGCGAATTGCACGGCGTCGTGGACGATGACCGCCCGGCGGGTGCGGCGCACCGATTCGACGATGGTGTCGACGTCGAGCGGGACCAGCGTCCGCAGGTCGACCACCTCCGCGCTGACATCCTGGCCCGCCAGGGTTTCCGCCGCGGCCAGCGCATCGTGCACGGCGCGCCCATAGCTGATCAGGGTCACATCCTTGCCCGGACGCTTGATGTCGGCCTGCCCCAACGGAATCCTGAAACCCGGATCGACCGGAACTAGCCCCTTCTTGCTCTGCAGCCGAACAGTTTCGACGAACAGGCATGGGTCCTCGTCAAAGATCGCCGACGCCAGCAACCCTTTGCCGTCCCGCGGGGTGGAGGGCACGATCACCTTCATGCCCGGGATGTGCATGAACCACGCCTCCAGACTCTGGGAATGCGTTGCGCCGGTGGCCAATCCGGCATAAACCTGAGTACGGACAGTGATCGGGGCGGTGGTTCGGCCGGCAGTCATGAAGCGAAGCTTGGCGGCGTTGTTGATCAGCTGATCGGCGGCGATCCCGATGAAATCCATGATCATGATCTCGGCTACCGGCAACATCCCGTCGATCGCGGCACCGATCGCAGCGCCGACGATCGCGGCTTCCGAGATCGGAGTATCCAGGACGCGGTGATGGCCGTACTTCGTCGACAAACCTGCCGTCGGCCCGGACGCGCCTGGGTCAGCGATGTCCTCGCCAAGCAGGAACACTCGTTCGTCAGCCTGCAGCGCCTGATCCAACGCGAGGTTCAGCGCCTCGCGCATCGTCATCTCTTTGTCTTCCATGCCTTTACACCGGGAACTTGATCGGGTTTGCGTACACGTCGCGGTCCAACTCGTCGGCCGACGGAGACTCGGCGGCCATTACGGTCTGCAGCGCAGCGTCCACGGTCGTCGACGCCGCGTTGTCGATGCTGTCCAACTCGGCCTGCGTACAGATGCCGGCCTCGGCGAGGTGCGCACGGAACTTCGGCACCGGGTCGGCCTCCATCGCCGCGGCAAGCTGTTCCTTGGGAATGTAGGGCATCCGGTCGCCGAAGTAGTGGCCGCGAAAGCGGAATGTCACGCACTCGATGAAGGTCGGGCCGTCCC
This sequence comes from Mycobacterium sp., assembly GCF_965277065.1. Lineage (GTDB taxonomy): Bacteria > Actinomycetota > Actinomycetes > Mycobacteriales > Mycobacteriaceae > Mycobacterium. The sequence continues at coordinate 1,027,032 of NZ_CBDIBT010000018.1, read as the reverse complement.
CGTTGCGGGCACGCTGCAACGCCTCGTCGAGAACCGATTTCACCGCCAGCGGGTCGTTGCCGTCAACCCGCACGCCCGGCATGCCATAGCCGGCCGCCCGGTCGGCGACGTGCTCGATCTTCATCGTGTCGGTGGTGGGTGTCATCTCGGCGTAGAGATTGTTCTGGCACACGAAGACCATCGGCAGGGCCCACAGCGCAGCCATATTCGCCGCCTCGTGAAACGACCCGGTGTTGGTCGCGCCGTCGCCGAAGCTGACCACGGTGACCCGGTCCAGTCCTTTGCGTTGCGCCGACATCGCCAGACCGACCGCCACCGGCGGCCCGGCTCCCACAATTCCAGTCGACAGCATCACGCCGTTGTCGGGTTTGGCGATGTGCATCGTCCCGCCCTTGCCGCGGCTTGCGCCGACGACGCGTCCCATCATCTCGCCGTAGATCTCTTCCAGCGGCACGCCTTTGCCGATCAGGTCATGCAGCCCGCGGTAGGTCGTGACCAGCTGGTCGTCGGCCCGCAGTGACACACCCATCGCGGCAGCGATTGCCTCCTGACCGCGGGACGGCCAGTACACGCACATGAATTCCCCGGTGCCAATGCCTTTGGAGAGCCGGTCATCGGCAGCCTTCATCAGCACCATCAACGCATACAGGCGCTGTTGGACGTCCGCAGAGACCTCTGCTGCCGCAATCACTTTGTGTAAGCACCAATCTCCCGGTAGACCTTGGGAATCGGCGGCGTCTCCAGGTTGAGCAGTTCCAGCGAGGACATCTTGCCGCTTGCGCCAAGCTCACCCAACTTGGCGACCACGCCGTCGAGGTCGTCGCAGTCGAGTTCGTAAATGGCGATGAACGGCCCAGTTCCATCGGACGGCGCGAAGCGGCGAGCCGACACGATTCCGTCCACCGAGCAAATCTCCGCCAGATGCGTGTCGTTGTACCACTTGTGATATTCGGCTTCGCGGTCCGCGGTCACCGGCATGGTCTCCAGATAGATGATGCCTTTGGCCATCATCCCCACCTCTCCATTTCGGTTGCTGTGCAGTTCAATTGACAGTGCGTCAGGCGCCCGACCACGGCTTCACCTTCAGGAAGCCGCCGCCGTCGACGCGGAGTTGCTGACCGGTGATGTAGCGGGCGGCGTCGGAGGCCAGGAACAGCACCGCCTCGCTGATGTCCTCGGGTTCGACGTAGGGAATCGGCATGGCCTGAACCAGCGGGAAGACCGGTTCGGCATCCGCGCGGGTCGGGTTCGGCAGGTCGGGCCGGAAAGCCCGGTACATCGGTGCGCTGTGCAACATGTCGGTGTTGACGTTCGTCGGGTGCACCGCGTTCATCCGGATGGAGAACGGAGCCAGCGAGCGGGCGAAGTCGTTGACGTAGTGCGCGGCGGCGATTTTCGCGAAGGCGTATCCGGCTCCACCGGGCCCGCCGTCGATCCCAGTGGTGTTCATCGACGACATGAATGCCGCGTTGGACCCGATCACGATGATCGATGCCCCGGCCTCCAGATGCTTGAGGCTGGCGTGCACCAGGTTGAGCACCCCACCGAGGTCCACATCGACCGCATCGGCGAACGCCTGGGCCGGCAGTCCCGCCGTCAGCGGGCAGATCCCGGCGTTGGCGACCACGATGTCGAGGTGGCCGAGTTCGGCGACGCCCTGGTCGATCGCGGCCGCGAGTGCTGACCGGTCCCGAACGTCGGCGATCGCGGTGACGACGCGCTGACCCTCCTTCTCGACGAGACGGGCGGTTTCGTCGAGGTCTTCGGGCCGGGCCAACGGATACTCGTTGGTCTCGATGTCCTCGCACAGATCCACGGCGATGATGTCGGCGCCCTCGGCGGCGAGCATGCGCGCGTGCGAGCGGCCCTGACCACGCGCGGCTCCGCTGATGACCGCGACCTTGCCCGTCACTCTGCCCATGCCCGATCCCCTCTCATGCGCTCAACAGCGCGACTTACATTGGCGCTCAAGCCATTCGGTACGGGAGCCGGCGTCTGCATGGGTCGCCGTAGGCGCGGCGGAGGCGCTGACCCGACCCACGATTGGGACCGGATGAGCGTTCAACTCCATCGCTTCTCTCTCACGACGCTGCGTCATTGCGGAGCGGGCTGCCGAAAATTTATCGTATCTATTCTACTTAAAATAGGAAAGACACCGAAACGGCCCGGCAGCCGCTCTGCGAGGCGTGTTCGCGGCGGCGACGTGCGTTTCGGTAGATTCACCAGCTATGTCGTGGAGCAAGCAGTCATGAGCGCCGGCGTCGAGCAGTTGGAGTTTCAAGCCGAGGCGCGCCAACTCTTGGACCTGATGGTGCACTCGGTCTACTCCGATAAGGACTCGTTCCTTCGGGAGCTGATCTCCAACGCCTCAGACGCGCTGGACAAGCTGCGCATCGAGGCGTTCCAGAACAAAGACCTCGACGTCGATACGTCGGATCTGCACATCGAGATCGAGGCGGACACCGACACCCGCACCCTGACCATTCGTGACAACGGCATCGGCATGACCCGTGCCGAGGTGGTCGATCTGATCGGCACGCTCGCGAAGTCCGGGACCGCCGAACTGCGCCAGCAGTTGAAGGACGCGAAAAACCCCACCGTGTCCGAGGAGCTGATCGGTCAGTTCGGCATCGGCTTCTACTCCACCTTCATGGTGGCCGACAAGGTCGGGCTGCTCACCCACAAGGCCGGCGACAGCGAAGCCATCAAGTGGGAGTCCAGCGGCGACGGCACGTACACCATCGAAACGATCGAGGGTGCCCCGCAGGGAACAGCGGTCACGCTGCATCTCAAGCCGGTCGACGCCGAGGACGCGCTGCACGACTACACCTCGGAGTGGAAGCTGCGGACGCTGGTCAAGAAGTACTCGGACTTCATCGCCTGGCCGATCCGGATGGAGGTCCAGAAGACCACTCCCGGCGAGGGCGGTGGCGAGGAGACCGTCACAACCGAGGTCGAGACCCTCAACTCAGGCAAGGCGCTGTGGGCTCGGCCCAAAGACGAGGTGTCCGAGGAGGAGTACAAAGAGTTCTACAAGCACGTCGCGCATGCCTGGGACGAGCCGCTCGAGGTCATCTCGATGAAGGCCGAGGGCACCTTCGAATATCAAGCGCTGCTGTTCATCCCGTCGCGGGCCCCGCTCGACATGTACGAGCCCGACGCCTCCATCGGCGTGCAGTTGTACGTCAAACGCGTCTTCATCATGGGTGACTGCGACCAGCTGATGCCCCGATACCTGCGCTTCGTCAAGGGCGTTGTAGACGCCCAAGACCTGTCGCTGAACGTGTCCCGCGAGATCCTGCAACAAGATCGACAGATCAACGCGATTCGGCGCCGGTTGACCAAGAAGGTCCTCTCGACCATCAAGGAATTGCAGACCGAGCGACCAGACGACTACCGCACCTTCTGGGGCGAGTTCGGCAAGGTCGTCAAAGAAGGCCTGATGCGGGACTTCGACAATCAGGAGATGCTGCTCGGAATCTCCTCGTTCGCCTCGACGCACAACGAGGACGAGCTCACCACGCTGGCCGAGTACGTCGGACGGATGAAAGAAGGCCAGCGGCAGATCTTTTACGCCACCGGCGAATCACCACAGCAGATCCTCAGCACTCCGCATCTGGAAGCATTCAAAGCCAAGGGCTATGAGGTGTTGCTGCTCTCCGACACGGTCGACGAGATCTGGCTGGGTTCGGTCACCGAGTTCGACGAAAAGCCGCTGCAGTCGATCGCCATGGGCGACGTCGACCTCGACACCGAGGAAGAAAAGACCGCGCACGAGGCCGAACGCAAAGAGCAGGAGCAGGATTTCGCCGATCTGCTGACCTGGCTGACCGAGACCCTGAGCGAGCACGTCAAGGAAGTGCGGCTGTCCACTTCGTCTGACCGATTCGCCGGCCTGCCTGATCACCGACGCGTTCGGCATCACGCCGTCGCTGGCCCGCATCTACCGGGCCACCGGCCAGGACGTCCCGGTCGGCAAACGGACGTTGGAGCTGAACCCGACGCATCCGCTGATCACCGGGTTACAGCGGGCACACAGAGACCGCGGCGATGACCCGACGAACGGCGAGACTGCCGAATTGCTCTACGGTGCAGCGCTTCTCGCCGAAGGTAACGCGCCCGAGGATCCGGCGCGGTTCGCCGACCTGTTGGCGAACCGGCTGGCGCGCACGGTCTAGCGGCTGGTCTTGCCGTGCTTGACCTGGTTGAACGGCACACCGCGATCGGCGGCGTATTCGCGGGGGAAGTTCAACACCCGCTCACCGATGACGTTGCGGGCCAACTCGCTGGTGCCGCCGCCGATGCAGACGGTTTGACGGGACAGGTAGCGCAGGCCCGTTTCCAGGCCCTCCCCCTCGGCGCCGACGACTCCGGCGGTTCCGGTGATGGACAGTCCGGCGTCCATCTCCAAAGTGACTGTCTCGGCGTGGAATAGCCGTAGCAGGGTCCCGGCGGCGGGCGGTAACGAACCGTCGTTCACGCTGCGGAAGATGTGCGCACCGAGTTGGTCGCTGACCGCACGGTGCACCAGTGCCCGCCCGGCGATCTGTCGCACCCGCTCGTTCTCGGATTGTCCGGTCGTCGCGGCCAGCCGCGCGTAGTTCACCGGAGTCGAGCGGCCACCCTCGCTGCCGCTGCCGCTGGCGAACTCCGAGCCCATCCCCACTGCGCGGCGCTCGTGGTAGAGCTGCCGCGAGGCCACCGACCACCCCTCGTTGACCTCACCGACGACCGCGTCGTCCCCGACGTCGACGTTGTCGAGGAACTCCTCGCAGAATTCCGTGGAGCCGTTGAGCTGAGTGATGCGCCGCAACGTGATTCCGGGATGCTTGATCGGCACCAAGAACATGGTCAGGCCGTCGTGCTTGGGTACGTCCCAATTGGTGCGAGCCAGGCACAGGCCGTAGTCAGCGCTGAATGCGCTTGTGCTCCAGGTCTTTGCGCCGTTGAGCACCCACCGGTCGCCGTCGCGGTCGGCGCGGGTGAGCACACCTGCGAGATCCGACCCGCCGCTGGGCTCCGACAACAGCTGTACCAAGACCTCGTCACCACGCAAGGCCCCGGCGATGTGCTGACGCTTGATCTCCTCGCTGGCGGTGTCGAGCAACGTCGCGCAGCAGATCGTGAACGTCGGGGTGTTGAGGATCAACGGCATCTCGTAGCTGAGGCTCTCGCCGTTGAAAGCCTTCTGATACTCGTAGTCCAGACCCAGGCCGCCGTACTCACGGGGAAAACAGATCCCCGCGAAACCGCCTTCGTAGAGCCGCTTTTGGAGTTCGCGGGCGCGCAGCCAGCAGCGCTCCTCGTCGCGGTGAGCCGCCGGCGGGTGCGCCGGGTCGATCGGCGGCATGTGCTCGGCGAGCCAGGCCCGCGCGCGGGCCCGGAACTCGTCGATGGATTCGGCGTCGGCGGATGCCGCGGCGTCGACCCGGTACGTCTCGGTCATCAGGCGGACCTCGGCGCCTGCTGACCGGCTTCCTGCAGCGCGTAGACCCGCAGGTTGTGCTCCTCCGGTGTGCCGAACACGGAGCGGTACAACGCAGCTCGCCGCAGGTAGAGGTGCAGGTCGTGTTCCCACGTCACGCCGATGCCGCCGTGCATCTGCACGCACGCTTGGATGATCACAGTGGCCATCTCCCCGACGTAGGACTTGGCGACGCTGGCCGCCAGCGACGCATCGGCCGAACGTTTCGAGATGGCCGTCACCGCCGCGGCGGTCGTCGCTCGGCACGCCTCCAGCCACATCTTCATGTCGGCAAAACCGTGTTTGAGCGCTTGGTAGGACGCGAGCGGGCGACCGAAGCTGTGCCGATCCAGCGCCCACGCCACGGTGAAGTCGAAGACAGTCTGCAGGATGCCGACCACCTCGGCGCACTGCAGTACCTGCGCGATCTGGCTCTGCCGGTCGATCAGGTCGGACGGCCCGTGGACAGCCGCGCCGCGGTCGACCTCGACTCCGTCGAATTGCACTCGGGCGTAGTGCTTGACCATGTCGATCGACTGCTGCGGCTCGACGCGCACGCCAGGCGCGTCGGTCGGAACCAGGAACTGGCGCACGCCGTCGTCGGTGCGGGCCACCACCAGGAGCAGGCTGCTCTGGGCGCCGGCCTCGACTCGGTCTTTGACACCGTCGATGCGATAGCCCGAGTCGGTCGCCGTCGCAGTGACCGACGGCTCGTGCGGGGACCAGCCGTGGCCGGGCTCGTACACCGCCCATGAGGCGACGGCCTGGCCGGCGACCAGGGATTCGATCGTCTCCGCATGAGCTTGCGGGTCGGTGGAATCCACCAGCGCCGCGAGCACGGTGCTGACCGGGAACAGGGGGCCGGGAGCCACCGTCTTTCCGAGCTGTTCGGCGACCATCGCCAAGTCGGCGAACCCATCGCCGGACACGCTGCCGCCACCGAGTTCCTCGGGAACCAGCAGCGCCGTCCACCCGAGTTCGGCGGCTCGCTGCCACCAAGGGTGTTCGAACGAGACCCCCTGGGAATGCAAGTCCCGCACCCGACTCAGTGGAACCTCTTTTTGCAGAAACGACTGGGTTGTGGAGGCGAAGAGTATCTTTTCGGGGGAATCGACGGCAGTCATGATGATGGCGAAGACCTTCCTGGCCGTGCGTCTCAGTCGCTGGTCGCTGGTGACCCGATGGTAGCAATGAGCAATACCGTAAGAGATACCGGAGTTCAATCGATATGACGTTTCCAAGGTGCGATAGCCATGGCTGACGCGGGAAACGGGCCGCAGGATCCGGCCAAGACGAAGGCTGACGCGCTCGCGCTTGCCGAGCAAGCCGAGGCCGAAGCCGCCGAGGCCGAAGCGCTGGCAGCGGCCGCCCGTGCACGCGCCCGGGCCATCCAACTGCGGCGAGAAGCTCAGGCCCAAGAAACCCAGGCCCAAGCGGAAGCGGACGCCGAGGTCGAAGCCTCTGAAGCCGGCCCGGCGGTAGCCGAAACCGAAATCACCGACGAGGTGGCCGAGCCCGCAGAGCCCGAATCCGCAGAGCCCGAGCCCGCCGGCCGACGGTTGCACGCGCCGAAATTGTCGCTGGCGTTGGGTACTGCCGCCCTGGTCGCCATCGTCGGATTGCTCGGTGCCAGCGGCTGGATGGCCTGGCAGCACCACAACGTCGTGAACGAACGACAGCGCGCCGCGGCCTTCTCCGCGACCGCCCGACAAGGCGTCATCAACCTGACCTCGCTGGACTTCAACAAGGCCAAGGAAGACGTTCAGCGCGTCCTCGACATTGCCACCGGCGACTTCAAAGACGACTTTCAAAAGCGCGCAGAGGATTTCGCGTCGGTGGTGAAAGATTCCAAGGCGGTGACCGAGGGATCCGTCGCGGCGACTGCGGTCGAGTCGATGAACAACGATTCCGCTGTCATTTTGGTGCTGGCAAACGAGCGCGTCACGAACATCGCGGGCGCCAAAGACCAACCGCGGACCTTCCGATTCCGGGTGTCGGTGGTGCATGACGGCGCCGATCTGAAGGTGTCGAAAGTGGAGTTCGTACTGTGAGCGACGACGACACGACCACGCCCGACATCGAGCCCACCGAGGGCGTCGAGATCGATAGGGCCGTCGACAGCGACGAGGCCACCGAAAGCGACGACGCCCCGACCGAGGCCGACCCGTCGCCCGACAGCGAGACGAGCCCGACAACCCCCAAACGACGTCTCGCCGCGATCCCCGTCATTCCGCTGGCTCTCATCCTGAGCCTGCTGGCAGCAGGCGGCCTGGCCGGATGGCTGTACTTCTCGCAGTACCGCCCTGACGCGCAGACAGACGATGCGGTCGAACGAACTGCGGTCAATGCGGCCCGAGACGGGACCGTGGCGTTGCTGTCCTACAAGCCTGACACCCTCAACCAGGACTTCGATGCCGCCAAATCGCACCTCAGCGGCGACTTCCGGAACTACTACGACCAGTTCACCAGGCAGGTCATCACGCCGGCCGCGCAGTCGAAAGGCGTGACGACCATGGCTCAGGTCGTCGGCGCAGCGGCCACGGAGCTGCACCGGGATTCGGCGGTCGTGCTGGTCTTTGTCAACCAAGTCACCGCCAGTAAGGAACGGCCCGACCCCACGATGGCGTCCAGCAGCATCCTGGTCTCGTTGACCAAGCAGCAGGGGGTCTGGCTGATCACGAAGTTCGATCCGATCTGACAGGGCCAAAGTCTCGCCCGTCTAGACGGCGAACGCCCTCCGGATTGCCTGCGCATGCAGCGCGGTGCTCTCCTGCGAGACGACCCAGTCCGGCACCGCTGAGTCGAACCCGTGGAACGTCGCCGCCACAACGTGCAGCTCCGTGTGCACGAAAGCGTGCAGCAGCCGGTTCGCATAGTCGATGGCCTCATCGCGGCACGGATCGATCTCAGCGCAGCTGATGAATGCGGGCGGCAGGCCTTCCAAGTTGGCCCGCTGAGCCGGAACCTGCTGCGCCGTCGCGGCGCCGTGACCGAGATAGTGGCCCCATGCCCGGCTCACCGCGGGCCCGTTGAGTCCCGGTGTGCGCTGAAATTCCCGTCGTGACGGCGTCGCGTCGGAGTCGAGCATCGGCTGGTGCAACACCTGCGCAAGGATCGTCGGGCCTTCCCGGTCGAAGGTGCGCTGGGCCAATGCCGCCACCAGCGCGGCGCCGGCGTCGCGGCCCATCACCACGACCCGCTCGCCGTCGGCGTCCAGGGCCGCGCTGTTCTCGACGACGTAGCGAAACGCGGCTTCCACGTCGTCGAGCGCACCCGGACCGGGATGTTCGGGCGCCAACCGGTAGTCAACCGACGCGACCAGGCAACTCGCCTCGCGGGCCAGCTGCACGCAGTGAGCGTGGTCAGTGTCGAGGGTGCCGGTGACGAAACCGCCGCCATGGGCGTAGACCACCAGGGGCGCGGCCGAGCCGGCCGAACCGCGGTACAACCGAAGACCGAGCCGTCCGCCGTCCGGTCCGGCGATGGCGCGGTCCTCGATCTGGACGCCGGCGGTGTCCACGGCGGCGGCACGAGCGGCGGCCAGCAGGTCGGCCCGCTCCCGCTCGGTCGGCAGCGACTCGGTCCGGAATTCAGCGATCGCCAAACCGGCCGCCGCGTCGCGCAGCGCCGGGTCGATGCGGCCGATCCCTCTGGGGCGGGTGGCCTCGGCGCGATCGATCTCAGTCGTCATGCCCTCGTCCTTCAGCGTGATCGGGTCACCCTATTTAAGCGGTTGACTCAGGGCCGCTCTCCGGGGAGGGCTTTGACGGTCGAGGGCAGACCGTACAACGCGGTCGCGTTGCCGCGCATGATCCGCTCGCGCTGCGCCGCCGGAAACCGGTTGATCGCGTAGGTCGGCGCGTCGTAACTCCAGTGCGGATAATCCGTCGAGAACATCAGGTTGTCGCCGAGATCCATCATCTCGACGTACTCGCGGAACTGTTTGACGTCGGTGTCCTCCAAAGGCTGGGTGGTGAACCGGACGTGTTCGCGTACGTAGTCCGAGGGCCGCCGACGGACGTGCGGCAGATCGGCGCGACGCGCTTCCCAAATCCGGTCCATCCGTGACATCACTGGCATGGCCCAGGTGAAGCCACCCTCGACGAACACCACCCGTAGGTCGGGGTGCCGGTCAAAGGCGCCGTCGAATACCAGGCTCATCAGATGCGAGACGTACAGCAGCGGCCATGACGCGAAGAAGTCGTGCCAGTGCGCCGGATTGCCCACCGGATAGATCGGAATCAGCTCGAATGGTGTCTGCCCCATCAGGTGGGTGGCCACCGGCAGCCCGTTGGCCGATGCGGCTGCGTACAGCGGGTCGAAATGCGGGTTGCCGAAAGGGATTCCGCGGGTCTGCGGCGTCATCAGCACCTGCGCCATGTACGGATGACCTGCCCAGCGCTCGACCTCGCGCGCCGCCTGCTCAGGCACTTGCGCGCTCACGCTGATCGAGCCGCGCCAGCGGCCGTGCGCGTTGTTGCGCCCCAGCCACACATCCGCGAGCCAGTCGTTGTAGGTCGACTTCAGCACGTGCTCGGCCTGTGGAAATTGCGCATCGCACATCGGTTCCAGCGTGGCGATGCTGACGCCGGCGTCGACGAGTAGTTGCTGGGCTGCGTAATCGGGATCAGTGCCGGCAAGGCCGCCCCCGGGTGGCGCGGCGTCGACGCGCATCGACATGGTCTTGTAGGAGTCGGGCGTGTCGTAGAAGTGCGGGAGTGGGGTGACGGCGTTTCCGGTCGGCCAGATCTTGTCAACCCATTCAGGTGGCGCGTAGGACTTGAGGACGTCGGTCGAGACCGGCATCGGATGCACGTCGGTGTCGACGATGGCGACCGCGATCTCGTCGCTCTCGGTATGCGATTCGGCCCGCTCGATGATGGTCATGACGCGCTCCCTTTCATTGGCGCCGTAAGCCCGTACAGCTCACTGGCATTTCGCCACAACACGCTGTCGCGCTGCGCGCTGTCCAGCCCGCCGGCGGCGTCTTCGGGTGACGACGTCGACCAGTGCGGGTAGGACGATCCGTACATCAGCAGATCGGTCTTGCCGGAGAACTCCATCCACCGCTGCGTCTGGCTCAAATCGGTGGGCCCGTCGAACGACGACGAGCAGAACCGGACGTGGGCGGGCAGGTAGTCGCTGGGATAGCGGTCCACCCAGGGCGTCTGATCGCGCATCGACAGCCAGAACGTGTCCAGGCGCCACATCAGCGGGGTCAGGATGTCGTAGCCGCCATCGGCGAACACGAATTTCAGGTCGGGGTGACGTCCGAATACACCCTCGACGATGAGCGTCGCCAAGTGCACGAAGTAGTTCAGCGGCATGAAGGCCGCATAGCCGGGGTAGGTGCCGGCATGACCGGCGAACGTGGGCGCGTAGTCAACCCCGTTGCCGCCGTTGATGTGAACGGCGACCGGAAGACCGTGGGCGGCGGCGGCCTCCCAGATCGGCTCGAACATCGGCTTGCCGTAGGGCTCGCGGGATTGCATCGGGACGCCGACCTGCACCAGCTTGGGATGTCCGGCGAGGCGTTCGATCTCGGCGACCGCGCCCTTCGGGTCCTCCGGGTTGACCCTGATGGTGCCGCGGAAGCGGTTGGTGGTGTCCGGCTCCAGCCAGCGATCCAGCAGCCAGTCGTTGACGGCGGCGCAGATCCGACTGTTGAGCAGATAATCGGCAATGTTGCCGCGGGTCAACGGGTTCAGCACCGCGTAGTCGACACCGGCTTCGTCGAACAGGTGCCGGGCAACGGTCTCGCAGTCGGAGCCGGGATAGTGCTCGCCGTACAGGTCCTGCCGGTAGTTTCCGTTTGGCGCCTGATACCACTGTTGTTCGACGTCGGGGATGGACCGCAGTTTGTGGGCAGCGGGCAGGTAGCGCCGGATCTCGGCGTTGTAGCGGAATTGCGGCTGAACGTTCGTGTCGATGATCATGCGGTCAGGAACACTTGCCCGTCGGCGACGTCGACGTCGTAGGTGCGGACCCGCCGCTTGGCATCGGCCAGGTTCTGCCCCGTGGTGACATCGAATTCCCAGTTGTGCCAAGGGCATCGGACAATCTGGCCATCTTTGACGCGGCGCAGCCCGCCGGGCTCGTCGGGAGCGAACTCGTTGGTGCCGCCCAGGAGACCCTCACACAGCGGGGCGCCTTCGTGGGAGCAGTAGTTGACGATCGCGTGCAGCGAACCGGCGACGTTGTATACGCCGACGCCGAACTTCCCGACGTCGACCAACTTCATCGCGCCCGGTGGCAGCTCGTCGAGAGTGCACACGAATCGACGTTCAAGCACGGTTCAATACTGTCCCTACTACGGTAACGGTCACAAGCGTTGGGCTTGGTTGCTATCTATACTATGATAACGAGATTCCAATCGCCCTGTAAGGAGCGGCAATGACGCTGCGTACCGATAGCCCGGATCTTGGCGGCGAGCCAGTCACCCTGGATACGAGCGGCGAATCCAGCCCTTATCCGTTCTTCGAGTACATGCGGCGCACGGATCCGGTGTTCCACGGGTCGCTGATGGACCACGAATTGATGCCGCCAGAGTTGAAACCAGAAGACGAATGGGTGCTGTTCGGCTACGACGGCGTCTTCCAGGCGTTCCGCGACGACAAGACCTTTACCTCCGCCGCGTACGAGAAAACCATCGGGTTGGTGATGGGGCACATGATTCTGGCCATGGGCGGCAAGGAGCATCATGACCATCGCAGCTTGGTAGCCAAGGCATTTCGGGCTACCGCGCTGGAGCGCTGGGAGCCATCGGTCATCGGCCCGGTCTGCGATCAGTTGATCGACGAGATCAAGAACGACGGGCACGCCGACCTGGTGAAAGCGCTGACGTTCGAGTTCCCCACCCGGATCATCTCCGAACTGCTCGGACTCCCGCGCGAGGACCTCGACCTGTTCCGGCGGTTGTCGCTGGACATCATCTCGATCCCGACGGACATCATGGCGGGATTGACCGCGGCCAACGAGTTGCACGGTTACTTCCTCGACCAGGTCGAGCAGCGTCGTCGCAAACTGACCAACGACATCATCGGCGATCTCGTCGCCGCGGAGATCGACGGCGAAAAGCTCACCGACGAGGCCATCATCGCCTTCTTGCGGCTACTGCTGCCCGCCGGTCTGGAGACTACATACCGCTCGTCAGGCAATCTCCTCTATCTGTTGCTGACCCACCCCGAGCAGTTGGCGATGGTCCAGCAGGACCGCTCGTTGATACCGGCGGCGATCGAAGAGGGACTGCGCTACGAAACACCGCTCGTCATGGTCATGCGCACCACTACCGAGGAGGTGGAGGTGAGCGGCCACACCATCCCGGCCAATGCACAAATCGATTTGTGCATGGGGTCGGCCAACCGTGACGAGAGTCGGTGGGACAACGCCAACATCTTCGACATCTGCCGGCCTCGCCAAGCACATATCTCGTTCGCCGGCGGGATCCACATGTGTCTTGGAATGCATTTGGCTCGGATGGAAACCCGGGTGATGCTGAACAGCCTTCTGGACCGGGCCCCTGATTTGGCCCTGATAGCCGACGACGGGACCGGCGAGGAGTCCAAGATTGTAGGCCCAATCTTCCGGTCTCCCAACAAACTGCCCGTGACCTTCACACCGGTGTCATGAAAAGCCGCGCCGCGATCCTGCACGACGTCGGGGGTCCGTGGTCCGTCGAGGAATTCGAGCTGGATCCACCCAAGGCCGACGAGGTTTTGGTGAAGATGGCCGCTGCCGGGTTGTGCCACTCCGACGACCACATCCTCAAGGGCGACATGTCGGCGCCGAACGACGTGATGCGTGCCATGGGGTTGCCCACCATGTTCCCCATGATCGGCGGGCATGAGGGCTCGGGCATCGTGCAGGAAGTCGGCGAAGGCGTCACTGAGTTCGCGCCGGGCGATCACGTGGTGATGTCGTTTGTCGCGGTCTGCGGTCAATGTCGTTGGTGCGCAACCGGAGCGGAATACATCTGCGATGTCGGCGCCTTCACCATGATCCCGGGCATGCCGACTGACGGCACCTTCCGTCATCACACCTCCGACGGCCGGGACCTGGGCCACATCGCCAAGGTCGGGACATTCGCCGAACACACGGTGGCCTCGACCAAGTCGTTGGTGAAGATCGAGCAACACCTTCCGCTGGCGCCGAGCGCGCTGCTGTCATGCGCCATCCCAACCGGCTACGGCTCGGTGGAAAACCGTTCGAACATGCGCGCCGGTGACACCGTCGTGGTGATCGGCGTCGGCGGCATCGGCACGGCGGCGATACAGAGCGCCCGGATCAACGGCGCTGCGCAGATCGTCGCCGTCGATCCCGTTGAGTTCAAACAGAAGTCGGCGCTACGGTTCGGCGCGACGCACAGCGCCGCATCGGCCGAAGAAGCGATGGACTTGGTCCGGGGTCTGACCTACGGCGTGATGGCCGACGCGGTGGTCGTCTCCCCGTCGTTGATGAGCCGCGAAGACGTTCGCGACGGGGTGGCCCTGACCCGCAAGGGCGGCACCTGCGTGCTCACCGGGATGACGTCTCAGCTCACCCAGTCGGTCAAGATCAACCTGCAGGAATTCATCCTGATGAACAAGACGTTGGCAGGCACCATCTTCGGCTCGTGCAATCCGAAGGCGGACATCAACCGGTTGGCCCGGCTCTACCAGAGCGGCCAACTGCTGCTCGACGAGATGATCACCCGGCGGTACCGCCTCGACGACATCAATGACGCCTACGCCGACTTGCTCAACGGTGAAATCGTCCGCGGAATCCTCGATTTCGGAGTTGCGTAAGCTGCGCTCGCCAGCCCTGGTTCTCGTCCATGGCGGCCAGCATTCGGCGGATTGCTGGGATCTCACCATCGATGAACTGCGCTGTCTGGCACCGGAATTGCCTGTTCTGGCTGTCGACATGCCCGGTCACGGTGCAACGCCCGGCGACCTGAGCACTGTGACCATTGCCGATTGTGTCCGAGCGGCGGTCGGACAGGTGGAAGCAGCGGGCTTGGGCGAGGTGATCGTGGTGGGGCATTCGCTCGCCGGGCTGACCGTGCCCGGGATCGTTGCGGCGCTGGGAAGTTCGCGGGTGCGCGAGCTGATTCTGGCAGCGTCCTGCCTTCCGACGCAGGGCAGTGCAATCGTCGATACGCTCGTCGGTCCGCTGTCCTGGTACGTGCGGCGCGCCGTCCGGCTGCGGAGGCCGCCCGCGACCATGCCGGATATGTTGAGCGCGTTGATCTTCTGCAATGGCATGACGCGCGACCAGCGCCGTTTTACGATGTCGCGGATTTATCCTGAGGCGGTGACAATCATCGCCGAGCCGGTCGATCGCGGCGACCTTCCCAACGACGTTCCGCGGACCTGGATCCTCACCCTGCGTGATCACGCGCTCTTTCGGCGCACCCAGTTGCGCAGCATCGCCGCGCTGGGCGGTGTGCAGACACTGATCCCGGTCGACACCTGCCACGACCTGATGATCAGCGAACCCCGCCTGCTGGCCGAAATCCTGGTTGAACGCTGTCGCGCCTCTCAAACCACTTGCGTCACTTGAGTTTCGCGCTCTGAAACCTGTCGGTGGTCGTCGTTATTATTCGGACATGCGTGCTAGTAGTCGTGAGGAGATCGTCGAGGTTCTCGACGCGCTGTCGGCTGCTCACAAGTGCGCCCTGGATTTGACGTTCGACGTGTTGACCACGCCCGAGCGGCTCGGTGTGCTGGAAAGCCTTGAGCAGATGCGGCGCGGGCAGCCGGCCATCGAACACGCGCTGATCAACCAGCTCGCCGGGCAAGCCGACCCGACCGAGGTGGGCGGCAAGCTCGCGCCGGCGTTGGCGAACCGGTTGCGGATCAGCCGCGCCGAAGCCTCCCGGCGCATCCATGAAGCCGCCGATCTCGGTGAGCGGCGGGCGTTGAATGGCGAGCCGTTGGCGCCAGTGTTGGAGGCCACCGCCGCCGCGCAACGCAACGGCGAGCTCGGTGCCGGTCATGTCGCGGTGATCCGCAGCTTCTGGCATCGGCTGCCCGATTTCGTCGACCTCGAGACCCGGAGCACGGCTGAGGCGCAGTTGGCGCGGCTAAGTTTGGAGCATCGCCCCGACGAATTGGCCAAACTGGCCGACAAGCTCATGGACTGCCTCAACCCCGACGGCGACTTCACCGACATCGACCGCGCCAAACGCCGCGGCCTGACCATCGGCACCCAAGACATCGACGGCATGTCCCCGATCAGCGGATGGCTCAACCCCGAAGCCCGCGCCACCCTCGACGCCGTCTTCGCCAAACTCGCCGCCCCCGGCATGTGCAACCCCGCCGATGACCAACCCTGCATCAGCGGGACACCGTCACAGGCCGCCATCCAGGGCGACACCCGCAGCCACGCCCAGCGCAACCACGACGCCCTGCTCGCGGCCGCCCGCGCGCTGCTGGCCTCCGGTGGGCTCGGTCAACACAATGGGCTTCCCGCCTCCCTCATCGTCACCACCACCCTGCGGGAGCTGGAAGCCGGCGCCGGCAAAGCGTTGACCGGCGGCGGCACGCTGCTGCCGATGTCCGATGTCATCCGGCTCGGCTCCCACGCCCACCATTACCTGGTGATCTTCGACCACGGCAAAGCCCTGGCGCTGTATCACACCAAACGCCTGGCCTCACCAGCCCAGCGAATAGTCCTCTACGCCAAGGATCGTGGGTGTTCATTCCCCGGCTGCACCATCCCGGCTTACCTGTGCGAGGTCCACCACTGCGACCCCTACCGGACCAACCCGGTCACCGACGTCAACGGCCTAACGCTTACCTGCCACCCCAACCACGACCTCACCGAACAAGGCTGGACCACCCGCAAAAACAGCCGCGGCGACACCGAATGGATCCCCCCACCACACCTCGACCACGGACAGCCGCGGGTCAACACCTACCACCACCCCGAAAAACTCTTACAGGACAGCGATGACGACGCGCCCTAACTGTGGGCGTCGGGACAATAGACGCTGATGGCGTCGAGCATGAACGGCCGGACCTGGGCATCCGCCAGACCCTGACCGACCAGTTTGGCGGCGAGCTGGCGCTGGGCGGTGCTGAATGCGCTTGGTAGCGGGCCGAAGCGAAAGGTGGGCACTTGGTCGCGAGAAAGAGTGTCGTTCTGGCACCTCTCGTGGGCGAGGGCGATCAGCTGATCCGATGGGCCGGCTGTGATTCCATCTTTCGCCAACAAGCCGAGAAACTGGTCGTCCTGCGGGTCAGCGTGAGCAACCGCCGCGGTAACGAGTGCCGCTGCGACAGCGGCGGCAAGCCGACTGAACGAGGTGACGAGCATGGCTAAGCGTGACACCGATGCCGGCGAAACGCGACCCCAACTACCGTCTGACCTGCCTTAGCGCAGCGAGTACCGGACCGGCAGATGCTTGAGCCCGCCGACGAACGTCGTCGCGACATACTCTGGATCGCCGGTCAGCTCAATCGAATCCAGCCGCGGGACCAGCTCGGAGAAGAAGCTGCTGACCTCCATCCGCGCCAGCGCCGCGCCCAAACAGAAGTGCACGCCGTAACCGAACGCCAGATGCTTGTTGGGATCGCGGCCGACATCGAAGCGGAACGGATCGGCGAAGACCTCCTCGTCCCGATTGCCCGACACGTACGACAGCAGCAGCGACTCCCCCGCCGCGATCGGGACGCCGCGCACCTCGGTGTCCACGGCGGCGGTCCGCATGAATTCCTTGACCGGAGTGGTCCATTCGATCATTTCCTCGGTCGCCAGCAGCATCAGATCCGGATGGTCGCGCAACCGGTGACGTTGGTCGGGGTTCTCGGCCAGAGCATGCAAACCACCAGAGATCGTCGCGCTGGTGGTGTCGTGGCCGGCGGTGGCAACGATCAGGTAGTAGGACACCGTTTCGATGTCCGACAGCGGCTCCCCATCGATGCGGGCGTTGGCGATAGCGGACGCCAAGTCTTCGGTCGGATGCTCACGCCGCGCCGCGGTGACACCGTTGAAATAAGCGAACATGTCCAGCAGCGCCGGTAGTTGATCTCCGTTGTTGCTACCGCGTTTGAATTCGCTGTCGTCGCTGCCGAACAGCTCCTGGGTGAGCGTGAGCATGCGCGAGAAGTCGGACTCGGGTATGCCCAGCAGCGACATGATCACGTACAACGGGTAATTCACCGCGACCTCTTGGACGAAATCGCATTCGGGCCCGACCGCCAGCATCTTGTCGACATAGGTCTTGGCCAACTCGTCGACGCGGACCTTCAACGCCCGCATCGCCTTGGGCCGGAACCAATCCGCGCCGATCGCCCGCACCGCCCGATGCTGCGGGTCGTCGAGGTGGATCAGGGTGCGAACCCCCGCGGGCCTGCAACTCGTCGCCCTCGGTCGTCGTCAGCACCGGACGCGGCCAGTTGGTGAACAATGCGCTGTTGCGCTCGATGTCCATGATGTCGGCGTGTTTGGTGATCGCCCAGAATGGCCGGTAGTTCGGCACTTCCACTCGGGAGACTGGACCGTTGGCGCGCAGATGCGACAGGGCCGCATGCAATGTCGACTCGTCGGCGTAGGCCTGCGGGTCGGCGAGCACCTTGGCCGCGTCATCCATCGTCGGTGTGCTCATCGGCAGCTACTCCTCGGCGCAACTCGTTCAACACCGCGGTGACGGTGTCGCGGGACAGGGTTCGGGGAAACGTCGGCATCACCCGGTCGATGACGCCGTCGCAACGGTCCTTGAGGGCGGCGGCGAGCATATCCGGAGTCGCAACCACCGCGAATGCGTTGAGGATGTCGTCGTCGACCAACGTCGCCATCGCGTCCCACTCGCCCTGCAGCGAAAGCCGGTGCAGTTCGTCGGCAACGTCGCCCCAGCCGTGCAGTTCAAGGACTTTGCGATAGGCCGGCGTCGATCCGTAGAAGGCGATCTGCTTGCAGACACCGGCCGCGCCGACGCCCATTTCGGCCTCGTCGCCACCGGTCACCACGAACACCGGGCATGAAACCTCGAACGCACTGCGCTCGCGGCCGGAGCGCTCCAAGCCGCGCTGCACCGCCGGCATCGTGACCTCGTGCAGATACTGCCGTGTCGTGAAAGCGTGGGCCAGTAGCCCGTCGGCAATCTCCCCGCACATGTCCGTCATCGCTTCACCGACGGCGGCAATGAAGACTTTCGGCGCCGGAAAGGCCTGCGGCTCAGGGGTGAACATCGGCGTCATCAGCTTGTGGGTGTAGAACTCACCCTCGAACCGCAGTCGCGTGCCGTCCTTCCACGCCGACCAGATCGCCTGCAGCGCAAGCACAAACTCACGCATCCGGGCCACCGGCTGACTCCACGGCATGCTGAAACGCTTCTCGATGTGCGGCTTGATCTGAGTGCCGAGACCCAGGATGAACCGGCCCTGCGAGTAAGACTGCAGATCCCAGCCGACGTTCGCCACCGTCATCGGACTGCGCGCGAACGCGACCGCAATGCTGGTGCCGATGTCGATCCGCGACGTGTGTTCGGCGGCCAGCAACAGCGGGAAGAAGGGATCGTGGTTGATCTCGCCGGTCCAGCAGCCGTCGTAACCCTGCTGCTCGAGTTCGCCGGCCAGTGCGGGAACTTCGGTGAGGTCGGTGAAGATGCCGCCGTCGACTTTTAGACCGGTCGCCTGGGTAGCGCGGACCGGGGTCATATTCGTGAAGCTACAGTAAGCACTTCAGTAAATGGCGCCGACGAGTGAGGACGTGCCGATGACGAAGTCCCCCGATTGGGAGGAAACGCTCGACGACCTCGCCCGTCGCCGCCAGCACACCCGGGCGATGGGCGGTCCGGAGCGGCTTGCCAAGCACCGCGGCAAGGGCAAACTCGATGCGCGCGGACGCATCGAGCACCTTCTTGACCCGGGGACGTTTCGCGAAATCGGCACCATGGTCGGGGGCGAGACCGCCGCCGACGGCATCATCGTCGGGTCCGGCTTGATCAACGGCTCACCGGTGATGCTCGGCGCCGAAGACTTCACCACACTGGCCGGCAGCATCGGACCGGGTGGTAACTCGAAGCGTTACCGCATCGCCGAATTGGCCTTGCGCGACAAGGTTCCGCTGGTGATGCTGCTCGAGGGCGCTGGTTTTCGACCGACCGGCGGACACTACGGCCGCTCCCCGACCGATCTGCTCGCTCAAGCGAAATGCTCGGGCCGGGTCCCGACCGTTGCCGCGGTCTTGGGCCCGTCGGCCGGACACGGCGCGCTGGTGGCGCCGGTGTGTGACTTCCGGATCATGAGCGCGCAAGGCGCGATTTTCACCGCCGGGCCACCCGTCGTGAAAGAGTCTACGGGAGAAGACATCTCGAAGGAAGAACTCGGCGGCCCCAGTGTCGCGCTTCCCAGCGGGGTGATTCACAACGTCGGCGAGGACGACGAAACGGTGCTCGACGACATCCGCCGCTACCTGTCTTACTTCCCCTCCAGCGCATGGTCATACCCGTCGGCGCAGCCCGACGACGAAACCACAACGCCGCGGCCGACGCCGGAGTTGGTTGAGATCGTCTCGCGCGACAACCGCCGGATCTATGACATGCGTTCGGTACTCGACGTGGTCTTCGACCAACCCAACTGGCTCGAGGTCCAACCACAGTTCGGTAAGGCGATCATCTGCGCGCTGGCACATCTCGGCGGGCATCCGGTCGCGGTCGTGGCCAACCAGCCTCAGGTGCTGGCCGGCTCGATCGACGCCGATGCCGCGGACAAGGCGGCGCATTTCATCACGGTGGCCGACTCGTTCCATCTGCCCATCGTGTTCCTCGCCGACAATCCCGGCATGCTCCCGGGTAGCCGATCGGAGCGCAGCGGTGTGCTGCGGGCCGGCGGCCGCATGTTCGTCGCTCAGACCATGGCCACCACGATCAAGCTGCATGTCACGCTGCGCAAGGCATACGGCTTCGGCTCGATGGTCATGTCGCTGTTGAGTTTTGACGGTCAGGGCGCGACGTTCGCCTACCCCGGCGCGACGATGGGTGCGATGAGCGCGGCGGCCTTGAGCAAGGCGTCGCACGCCGGTGACGACCTCACCGCCAAACTGCGCGACGCCGAACTGCAGGCGTCCTACCGCTCAGCCGAGCACATGGGCTTCGACGAATTGATCGACCCACGCGAGACACGCGATGCGTTGTTGGCCGCGCTGCGGCGGGGCCTGTCGAGCCGGCAGGCCGCGGCCGAACCGGTGGCCCGGACCGCGATCATGCCGTGAGCGGCCGTCAGTAGACGTAGTTTTCGCCGCTGGCCCGCACCGTCACATCGCTGATGTTGATGCCCCACGGTTGATCGATGACGTGGATGATCGCATTGGTCAGATCGTCCGGGTTGATCAGCCAGTACCCGACCGAGTCCACATCCAGCTGACTTCTGGGCGATCAGTGTGCCGAAGCCGCTTGCGGCGCCCGTCACGATGATCACCTTGTTCTGTAGATGCGTCGACATAGGTAGTTCTTACCCGCTCGCTCGATACGCCGTGACAATCGGCTCGAGTTCGTCCGGAGTAGCACCGTGCATGATCACCGCGTCGGCACCGTAGTCGAGTTCCTGGCGGATGCGGTCCACACACTGCTGAGCCGACCCGGTCGCCGACGGCTCCAGCCACTCGTCGGGAATCAGCGTCGCGACGTGTTCGATCTGCTCGGTCGTGGCCTTATGGTCGATTCCGCCGGCGACCGACGCCACCACCGCGTCGGCGCGAAACCGCTCCAGCACAGCGGGATCCCAGTTGTTGGTCTTGACCATCAGGTCGCCGTAGCCCTGAAGGTAGGTGGCCAGTCGCGCGACGGTCTTCTTCAGCCGCAGCTGTTCGGGCAGATGATCGCCGACTGTGGCAAAACACGACCAGACTCGCACGCTGTCAGGATCGCGGCCGGCCTTTTCCGCGGCGGTCTTCACAGTCTTGACGCAGCGCTGCAGCGTCTCCGGCGTGAAATAGGTGTGCAGGATGACGTCGTCGAAGGCCCGGCCACCCAACTCCAGCGTGTTGGGACCGAAGGCCACCAGGGCAAGCCTGATGTCTTCGTCGAAGTCTGGATCGAGAAAAAGGATGGGGTACTTACCCATTGGGCCGTCGTGGTTGAAGATCACTTCGCCGTGCCATAGTCGGCGCATGACGCCGGCCCAATCCTCCATCTGCGCGGTCGTCACCTTGGGCACACCGAACGCCCCGTAGATGGCGGCGATCCCGCGGCCGATGCCGAGAGTGAACCGGCCGCCGGACAGCCGGTGCATCGTGGTGGCGAAGGATCCGGTGATCAACGGGTGCCGGGTGTTGTGATTCGTTGCCGCGGTGGCGATCTGCATGCGACTGGTGACCGCGCATGCGGCGCCGGACAGCGACGACGCTTCTTTGACGTTCCAACGCTCGGAGATGAACGCCGTACCCAAACCCAGCTCCTCGCCTCGGCGGGCCTCGTCCATCAGGGTCGCGGGCCCATCACCGCCGGCCCCGGCGAGCAGGTAGTAACCGAGCTCGTTCAACGGCTGACCGGTCATGTGGCGACTCCTTGCAAGAACCGTTCGGTCACCCGGAAGACTTTCCGCGAAAATATGTGACCGACGTGGCTGCCGTCGTACCAATACAATTGACCGCCCCACCGGTCCTGCAGCGCATTCGTGGGCTCGCGCATCGCCATCCGGTCATGCCACGCGCCGACGATCAGTCGTCGCTGCGGCGGCGGTGCCGGGTCGGCGGCGAGCGGGTCGATCACCGATGTCAGCTTCGCGACCACCGGGGACTCCAGCAGTTCGCGGAACGCGTCGCGCGAGGAGCCCCAGCGCCCCAAGTGCCGCGCGATCATCCCGTTGAGTCCGAGGATCGGCGTGTACAACCCCACCGCGTCGATGTCGCGCTCCAGATGGGACACCAACGCCGCAACCGGCGTTCCCATCGAAATACCGCCCACCACAACGGCACTGGCCTGGGACCTCACCCACTTGACCACGGCCCGCACCTCCGACACCGCGCGCATCATGCCGGCGACGTTGCCGAGCGGATCCATGTCGGGGTAGGCCGGCCATTCCCGTCGCCGAGAGCCATGACGGGGCTGCACGGGCATCGCGACGTTGTAACCCAGCTGGTGATGGATGCGTCCGATTCGACTCAGCAGCAGATCCTCGACACCGCCCTGGCCAGCGCCGTGCACCCACACCAACCACGGTCTGGGCCCACCCGGGTGCCGGCACAGATGGACCACGGCCCTGGCCGGCCCGCCCAACCGTTCGGCCGCCAAGGTCTCCGGCAGCAACGGGTCGTGGTCGAAAGTCATCCGCTCGTAGACCAGTCCGGCGATGCGTCGCGGCTGGATCGTGTCGACCTGCAGAGGTTGAGGGTCAGCATGCGCTCCGTCGATACCCAGTGCTGACAGCTCGTCGGCTGCCGTACTGCAGGCGTCGAGTGACCGAACCGCCGTCGGCGCTTCGCCCAGAAGCGAAAACCCGGACAGCGCAAGCTCGTCCAGCATGACCTCGCCGAACTGACGCACACCGCGCGGCGACGCCGGATTCCACCCAGTGGACTCCTTGAGCCCGGCTACCGTGCGCGGCACCAGCAGGCTGAGCTCGCGTGCCACGTTGACGCTGAGTGTTGCCAATGACATGCCGATCAGCTAGC
This sequence comes from Mycobacterium sp., assembly GCF_965277065.1. GTDB lineage: Bacteria > Actinomycetota > Actinomycetes > Mycobacteriales > Mycobacteriaceae > Mycobacterium. The sequence continues at coordinate 1,003,973 of NZ_CBDIBT010000018.1, read as the reverse complement.
CAGTGCGAAGCCGGTGTATCCGGCGGCCGCAATGTCATCGCAGCGGCGCCGGTATTCGGGGATCCCGCCGGTATATCCCATGTACATCCGTTTCTTGCCGGGCACGTTGCCAGCGTACTGCGGTTGCGGGTGTACCCGGCTTACAGAGCAGTACGGATGCGTCTCGTGTGGAATCAGCCCGAAACCCAAGGAACCGCAGTGGGAAATGCCGGAGATCTTCGGTGAATATCCGCACTTCAGCGAGGCTCATGCTGGCGGTAATCGAGCGATGCATGGCGGCATCGTTCCGCTGCTGTATGACTGGCTGCTCGGGATGACGGTGACCGCCGCCGGCATCCGCCCGACGCGCACCGCGTTCCTGCACGTCGACTACCGCACGATCACCCCGATCGACGAGCCGCTGGAGGCGCGCGTGTCGATCACCGAAGTCGACGGCCGCAAAGTTTTCATAGAGGCTACGATGACATCGGCCGACGGCACGGTACTCAGCGAAGCCCACGGCCTGATGGTTCGCTTGCTTCCGCACCAGCCGTAAAGGTCCAGATGTCCGACACCGCAGTCGAATTCACCGTTCCCGCCGTCACCGCCGCTGTGGCGGCAGCGATTCCGGATCGCGAGTTGATCATCCAGGGCGATCGCCGCTACACCTACGCCGAGATCATGGACCGGGCGCAGCGGCTGGCCGCCTACCTGCATTCGCGCGGGATCGGCTGCCACACCGAACGGGCGACACTCCAGCGCCACGAAGTAGGACAGGACCTGGTCGGGCTGTATGCCTACAACGGCAACGAATTCGTCGAGTCGCTGATCGGCGCCTTCGCCGCCCGGGCCGCGCCGTTCAATGTCAACTTCCGCTACGTCAAAAGCGAGCTGCAGTACCTGCTCGCCGATTCGGGTGCGACGGCATTGATCTACCACGCGACCTTCGCGCCGCGGATCGCAGAGGTGCTGCCCGATCTTCCGCAACTGCGAGTCCTGATCCAAATCGCCGACGAGTCGGGCAACGCGTTGCTCGACGGCGCCGTCGACTACGAGGCGGCGGTCAACTCGGAGTCACCGGCGCCGGCCCTCCAGCACTCCCCCGACGACTTGTATGTGCTTTACACCGGCGGTACGACCGGTATGCCGAAGGGCGTGCTGTGGAGGCAGCACGACATCTTCATGACGTCCTTCGGCGGCCGGAACCTGATGACCGGTGAGCCCAGCAGCTCGCTCGACGAGATAGTGGAAAGACTGACCGGCAGTGCCGGCACCAAGCTGTTGATTCTGCCGCCACTGATTCACGGCGCGGCGCAGTGGAGCGTCATGACGGCGATCACGACTGGACAGACCGTCGTTTTCCCTTCTGTCGTCGATCATTTGGACGCCGATGACGTCGTCCGCACGATCGAGCGCGAGAAGGTCATGACGGTGACGGTGGTCGGCGACGCGATCGCGCGGCCACTGGTCGCCGCCATCGAGAAGGGCATCGAGGATGTGTCATCGTTGATGGTGGTGGCCAACGGCGGCGCGCTTCTGACGCCGTACGTCAAGCAACGCCTGATCGACGTTCTGCCGAACGCGATCATCATCGACGGCGTCGGGTCTTCGGAGACCGGTGGCCAGATGCACCATATGTCAACGGCGACAACGGTATCGACGGGCACTTTCACTGCCGGATCCGATACATGCGTCGCCGCTGAGGATCTCGGCAGGATCCTGGATTCGGGCCACGAGGGGATGGGGTGGCTGGCTCAGCGCGGCTACATTCCGCTCGGCTACAAGGGCGATGCCGCCAAGACGGCCGCAACCTTCCCGGTGATCGACGGTGTGCGGTACGCGGTTCCGGGCGACCGCGCACGGCATCGAGACGACGGCTGCATCGAGCTGCTGGGCCGCGACTCGGTGACGATCAACTCCGGCGGGGAAAAGATCTTCGTCGAAGAGGTCGAAACCGCAATCGCATCGCATCCCGCCGTGATCGACGTCGTCGTCACCGGACGGCCCAGTGAGCGGTGGGGTCAGGAAGTAGTGGCGGTAGTCGCCCTCGCAGATGGCGCAAAGGCTGCAGCAAGCGAGCTAATCGAGCATGCCGCACAGACATTGGCCCGGTACAAGCTGCCCAAGGCGGTCGTGTTCCGAACCGTGCTCGAGCGCAGCCCGGCGGGCAAGGCCGACTACCGGTGGGCCCGAGATCAAGCCGTCAACGAATCACAGCCGTGACCGACGACGACGCACGGGCCGCTCTGCAACAGGCCCATTGACCACACGGAAGAGGTAGCGCGATGACCGCAGATTTGCCCGAGCAGGCACTCGAACTGCGATCGCTGGTGACGTCGCAAGGCACGCTGGAGATCTCACTGCACGACGTCCCAGTTCCGTCCCCCGCGGCCAATGAAGTGGTGGTCCGGGTGGAAGCCTCGCCGATCAACCCGTCGGATCTAGGCGTCCTCATCCCTGGCGCCGACATGTCCACCGCAACGTTCTCCGGTACCCCCGAGCACCCGGTGGTCACCGCCCCGCTGGGCGACCGCGCGTTTGCGGGGCTATCGGCGCGCGTCGACAAGTCGCTGCCGGTCGGCAATGAAGGGGCCGGGACCGTGGTGGCCGCAGGGTCGTCGTCAGCGGCCCAGGCGTTGCTCGGCAAGACGGTGGGAATTGCCGGCGGTGGCATGTACACCCAGTACCGGGCGGTTGATGCCTCCGGGTGTCTGGTCCTGCCGGACGGGGCAACGGCGAAGGACGGCGCCTCGTCTTTCGTCAACCCGTTGACTGCGCTCGGAATGCTGGAAACCATGCGCCGGGAGGGTCATTCGGCACTCGTGCACACGGCTGCGGCGTCGAATCTCGGCCAGATGCTTGTCAAGCTCTGCATCGCCGATGGGGTCCAACTCGTCAACATCGTCCGCAAGCCCGACCAAGAGGAACTGCTGAGATCACTTGGCGCCGTGCATGTCTGCAACTCTTCCTCGCCGTCGTTTTCGAAGGACCTGGTCGAAGCTCTGACCGCGACGTCGGCGACGATCGCCTTCGATGCCACGGGTGGCGGCACGCTCGCGAGCCAGATCCTCAACGGGATGGAACAGGCGGCCAGCGCGAACGCCGCGGAGTACTCCCGCTACGGATCGGCCGTACACAAGCAGGTCTACATCTACGGCGGACTCGACACCGGCCCGACCACCCTGACCAGAAACTTCGGGATGGCGTGGGGCATCGGAGGGTGGTTGCTGACGCCATTCCTGCAAAACGTTGGGGCCGACGGCATTGCCTCTCTGCGCGCCCGGGTGGCCGCGGATCTCACCACGACATTCGCGAGCACCTACACCCAGGAAGTGTCACTGGCCGGCATGCTCCAACCCGACGCGTTCCACGCCTATGTCAAAAAGGCGACCGGGGAGAAATTTTTGGTCACTCCGCAGGCATAGCTGTGCGTTGACTCTCGGCGACTTCATGGGATTCACCTATCCGAGTGACACCGGCAACTGCGCGAGTCCGTGCAAACCGATGCTGTTGTTCAAGCGTGCTTCACCGGCGAGAGTCAGCGCCGGTGGCTCGATCGGATTCGGCACTCCCGGATTGGTTTTCGCCAGGACCCACGCTCCCCGTCGGTCGATTGTGCAAGAGCCTGATGGTCCCGCGCCGTCGCGTTCGAGCTCGTTGGCCATACTGGAGAGGTGCAGGTGTTTGCCGGATCCCAGTTGTCGCACTGGGACTTTCCGCGGAACACCGCCAGCGCCGCATTGATGGCCGAGTTCGGCCGCGAGAACGGACTCGCCGCCGCGGATGTGCTCGAGGGATCTGGACTGTCGGAGACCGACTTGCACGATCACGGCCGGACGATCGTCGGACGCCAGGAACTGGCGATCGCGACGAACCTGGTAGATCTGCTCGGCGCAGAAGCCGGGCCGGCCGACCTCGGGGTCCGGGTGGGCGCGACTTATCACGTCGGAGCGTTCGGCATTTTCGGCTTCGCCTGCCTGACCAGTTCGACCCTGGGCGACACCGTCCGGTTCGCGGCCCGGTACTACGAGCTCAGCTACGGGTTCTGCCTGCCAACTGTGACGGTCGACGGACCGGTCGCGGCGTTGCGACTCGACCTGCCGGACCTCACCGGTCCGATTGCCGAATTCCTGATCCGGCGCGACCTGTCCGCGATCGCCCAAGTGATGTCGGAGTCGCTCGGGAGCCCTGTCCCGTTCACCACGATCGAGTTCGCCGGCCCGGTGCCACCCTCCGGTGACGTTGCGGCCCGCGAGGCGTTCGGCGTGACGCCGGGCTATGGATCGGCTCTCACGATGGCGTCCTGGCCCGCCGAGTTGCTGGAACAACGGCTGCCTCAGGCCAGCGACATCAGTGTGGCGATGTGCCGGCAGCAGTGTCACGCGCTGTTGGAGCGTCGTCGCCAGCGGACCGGTGTCGCCTTGCGCGTTCGCGAGCAACTGGCGTCGATCGACGGCGCACCGCACACGATCGCGGGCGTGTCCCGGCAGTTGGCGATGAGCGAACGGACGCTTCGGCGTCGCCTCGCCGAGGAGAGCACCACCTTCCGGGACCTCGTCGAGGAAGTCCATCGGGTGCTCGCCGAGGAGCTGCTAGGGACGGGCGCCTTGTCGGTCGGAGACGTCGCATTGCGGCTCGGCTACGCCGAGGCGACGAGCTTCATCGCCGCATTCAAGCGGTGGACGGGCACGACTCCCGCTCGCTATCAGCGCTCAGTGGCTCCCCGCGCGCGGCTGGATGTCTGACCTGGACCGGTCCTTTGGCCGCAATCATGGATTTTCCGTCCGCAATGCTCTGCCCGCACATCCGACCTGCTCGTAGCGTCGTTCGTATGACCTCCACCACTCGGCGTCCTCGCGTCGTCATCATCGGAGCCGGATTCGGAGGCCTGGGCGCCGCCTACGAGCTGTCCAAAGATGGCCTCGCCGACGTGACGGTGCTGGAGAAGGCCGATGACGTCGGCGGCGTTTGGCGCGAGAACACCTACCCCGGCGCTGCCTGCGACGTCCCGTCGAATCTGTACTCCTACTCCTTCGCCACGAAAACCGACTGGGGCCGCCGCTACGCCGAGCAGCCCGACATCCTCGGCTACATCCAGGACACCGCCGATGTGTTCGGCCTGCGCAAGCTGGTGCGCACCGGCGTCGAGGTCACATCCGCGGAGTACGACGACCGCACCGCCACCTGGCAGGTCGCGACCTTGTCCGGTGAAGTCTTCGAGGCCGACGTGCTAATACCCGCGATGGGTCAGCTGTCGCGGCCGGCGTTTCCGACAGTCCCGGGACTCGACACCTTCGCGGGTCCGTCGTTTCATTCGGCCGAGTGGCGCCACGACGTCGACCTGACCGGCAAACGCATCGCGGTCCTTGGCACCGGCGCGTCGGCGATCCAATTCGTGCCGCGCATTCGCGAGGCGGCCGCGCATGTCACGGTATTTCAGCGTTCCGCGCCGTACGTCGTGCCGAAGGTGGACCGCGCCTACACCGATGCTCACCACACCGCCTTTCGCCAGGTTCCTGGCTTCGCCGCCGCCATGCGCACGTCGATCTGGGAGTTGACCGAGCTCTTGGGCCTCGCGCTGACCAGAGTCGCGCCGCTGGCTCGGGCACTCCACGTCCTCGCGTCAGCGAATCTCAAGCGGCACATCAAGGACCCGGTGCTGCGGGCGAAGGTCACTCCCGACTACCCGATCGGGTGCAAGCGCGTGCTGTTCAGCAGCGCCTGGTACCCGGCGCTGGCCAGCGACGACGTCGACGTCGAGACCGACGCGGTCGAGGAGGTGACGCCGAACGGGGTACGGACCGCCGACGGCCGGCTGCACGAGGTCGACGTCATCATCTACGGAACCGGGTTCAAGGCCACCGAGTTCCTCGCCCCGATGACAGTCACCGGCCGAGACGGACGCGACCTCGGTTCCGAGTGGACCGACGGCGCCCGCGCCCATCTCGGCATGGCGGTGCCCGGCTTTCCGAACATGTTCCTCATCTACGGCCCGAATACCAATCTCGGCAGCAGCTCGGTCATTCAGATGATCGAGCAGCAGGCCCGTTACATCCGCCAGGTCGTGGAAGAGCTTGCCCGCGCTGGACGCGCCCGCGCATTCGATATTCGGCCTGACGTCGAAGCCGCCTACGATGCGGAGGTTCAGTCTCGGCTCGAAAAAGGGGTATGGACCGATTGCGACTCCTGGTATCGCACCGCCTCCGGCCGGGTAACCACAAACTGGCCGGGGCTGGTCCACGAATATCAGCGCAGGACACAGACCGCGGTGCTCGCCGATTACGACGAAATACTTCCCCTCGCCGCAGTCAAGGAGGTAGGCGCGTGACCCAGGCTTCGTTCGACTATGACGTGCTCGTCATCGGATCCGGTTTCGGCGGCAGCGTCACCGCGCTGCGGCTGAGCGAAAAAGGCTACCGCGTAGGCGTTCTCGAGGCGGGCCGGCGTTTCCGCGATCAGGACTTCGCCAAGAACAGCTGGCACGTCCGGGACTATCTGTTCAAGCCGTCGGTCGGGTGCTACGGCATCCAGCGAATCGACCTGCTTTCCGACGCGGTCGTGCTCAGCGGGGCAGGAGTGGGCGGGGGTTCGCTGGTGTATGCGAACACGCTGTACGAGCCCGGCGACCCGTTCTTCGCCGACCCGCGGTGGAGCAACATCACCGACTGGAAGGATGAGCTCGCGCCCTGGTACGACCAGGCCTCGCGGATGCTCGGCGTCGAGACCTACTCGCGGACAACGCCTTCGGATAAAGTCATGCTGCAAATAGCCACCGACCTCGGCGTCGCGGAAACCTTTCGCGCCACCCGGGTCGGGGTGTGTTTCAGCGACGCCGACGGCGAACCCGCCGCCGCCGGCGCTCCGGTCGGCGACCCCTATTTCGGCGGGGCAGGTCCAGACCGCAACGCGTGCCTTCACTGCGGCGAATGCATGACGGGCTGCCGACACAACGCCAAGAACACGCTGGTCAAAAATTACCTGTACCTCGCCGAAGGCCTTGGCGCGACGGTTCACCCGATGACCACCGTCGTCGACGTCCGACCGCGTTCCGACGGCGGATACGACGTGATGACACGGCGTACCGGCGGCAAGATCCGTTGGCGCCGTCGCACATTCACCGCACAGCACGTGGTGTTCTCGGCGGCCGCACTCGGAACCCAGCGTCTGCTGCACCGACTGCGGGACCGGGGCAGCCTGCCGGACATCTCGCCCAGGCTCGGCGAGCTCTCACGCACCAACTCCGAATCGATTTTGGCCGTGCGCGCCCGCGGCAACGACGTGGACTACTCGGAGGGCGTCGCCATCACGTCATCGATCCATCCGGACGAGCACACCCATGTCGAGCCGTGCCGCTACGGTCACGACTCGAATCTGATGGGCTTGCTCGGCACCATTCTCGTGGACGGGCTGGACGGCCTCGAAAAAGGCGGCCGTCGCCGGTGGCGGACCGGGATCAAGGAACTCGTCCGTAACCGCCGGGATCTCGGCCGCCTGCTCAACCCGAAACATTGGTCGGAGCAGACGATTCCACTGCTCGTCATGCAGACGCACGACAATTCGATCACCACCTACACGCGGCGCTGGCTCTTCGGGCGACGGATGTTTTCACGTCAGGGCGTCGGCGAACCGAACCCGACATGGATTCCCGTCGGGCACAAAGTGGCTCGACGCGCGGCTGAGCACCTGGACGGTATTGCCGGCGGCGCCTGGGCGGATCTGGCGGATATCCCGATGACGGGACACTTCATCGGAGGCTGCGTCATCAGTGAGAGCGCCGATGACGGAGTGGTGGACCCGTACCACCGCCTGCACGGATATTCGGGGTTGCACGTGATCGACGGCTCGACAATCACCGCGAACCTGGGTGTGAACCCATCCCTGACCATCACCGCGCTGGCCGAGCGCGCCACAGCGCTGTGGCCGAACAAGGGTGAGCCGGACCCTCGTCCGCCGCTCGGGTCCGCTTACGTCCGTGTTGCACCGGTGAGCCCGATTCAGCCGGCCGTCCCGGCAAGCGCACCGGGCGCCCTCTACCTCGCGGGGAGGACCGCGCCCGGCTCTTAGGGCTACCCTCGCAGCTATGTTGGCAGCTTTTGGTTTCGAAAATCTGGGTGTCGTCGTCGGTGAGATGTTTTTCGTCGACCCGACACCCAACGAAGGCCAGGAAACGCCTTCCTCGTCGAGGAGTTGGGGGCGGATGGGGCAATGTACTGGAAGAGGCCATGAACAGCACCGGGACCTCCACCACCATCGGGGATTTCCTCCTGACCCCCTTCGGCGACGAGAACATCACCTCCATCGTCGATTACCTGTTGAACTACACCGGAACCGTCACCGACGCCACGAGCGCCGTTGATCCGTCGTCATTCGTCGATCTGCTGTCGTCCATCGGGCTGTAACCCAGCCCTGTGGCGGCACTGTTGACGCACAGATGATCTACAGCAAACAGCGTTACAGTCCGCGCATGAAGACCGCAGTCAAATCCACTTTGCTAGCCATAGCTGTGGTCGCTGCGCCTGTAACGCTCTCGGTTTCAGCGCCACCCCGTGCCCACGCCATTGGTGCTGTAATTACCTACTGCCACAGACTCGCAAGGGCTTACAGCAACAATCCGAACGTCAGAGTCCCGATGTACTGTATGGACTCCTGGTGGATGGTGGGCGTGCTACCACGCGGCTATGTTCCACACGACGCTCCACCAGGCTATTTCTATTGGCCGTGCTGTGATCCACCACCAGATGCTCCACCACCGAGGCCACCGGGTAACGAGCCACGGGTGCCCGATGAACCGGGTGACGCTCCACCGCCGCCCGACGCACCTGAACCGGCTTCACCATGAGCAAACTCTCGGGTACCGCGATCACGGTCTTCATGGCGGCGCTGATCGCCTCTCCCGCAACGGCTTACGCAGACTGCGGCGACCCCGGCCAAGACCCTTGCGCGGGGCCTGTGCCCAGCGTCGATCAGGTGGTCGCGATCATGGCCGAGTTGACTGACCCGAATAAGCCTGCCGCCGGAAAGGGCGACATCGTCACGCCCGCATTCTCGCCCGACGAAGCTGGCACGATTGATAATCATCTTCGCCGAATGGACGCGGTCCACATCGTGCCGCTGCCATTCGTCGTGACCGATATTCAGCCCGCACCGAACAATTTCGCAGGAGCCACCTTGGCGACCACCGGTTCGTTTCACCAAGTCAGCGCAGCCAAGCCCATCGTGCTCGTAAATCAGCACGGGCACTGGTTCATCACGCGCGACACCGCGATGACCGCGGTGAATGCGTTCTGGTACAACGCCCGTCGCGACGACAACGGCCCCGCTGACGCCTGGCAATAGAACCGCAGATGTTCTGGACCACGCCGATCGGTATCTCCGCGGCAATGATGGCTGCGACACTGATCGCTTCGCCCGCAACGGCTTACGCGGACTGTGGCGATCCCGGCCAAGACCCCTGCACCGGACCTGTCCCGACCGTTGATCAGGTGGTCGCCATCATGGCTAAGTTGACTGACCCGGGCATTCCCGCCGCAAACAAGACCGACATCGTCACACCGGGATTTACCCCCGAGGAAGCTGAGTCGATCAACGACCATCTCAACCGGCAGAACGCACGCGGACTTCTGCCGCTGGACTTCGTGGTGACCGACATTCAGCCTGCGCCCGCCAACCTTGCCGGCGCCACCCTGGCCACCACGGGGGGATATCGCCATGCCACAAATCCCAAGCCAATCGTGCTGGCCGATCAGGGCGGACACTGGCTGATCGCCCACGACAGCGCCATGGCCGAGCTGGACTTGTTCTGGTACAACGCAACTCGCTACGTGCCTCGCGGAGGGTTCGTCATTTGAGTCTGGCCGACTGCGCTGTACCGCTGGACGCCAAATGTGCCCACCGCGTACAGATCGTTGACAGGCAGCAGAGCTAACGTGCGAGCATGAAGGCCGCTGTCAGACTGACATTGCTCGCCGTATCCCTGGCCGGTATGGCCGCGCCCGCGACACTGATCGTCGGGCCTGCGCTGCCAGGGCATCTCGTCACCACTCAGTGGGTTTTAGCGCAAGCCCGTATCGAGGCGTTTGTCATAGTGGTGCCGAAGTGCAAAAGAGAAGCCCGCCATTACCGACGCGATCCGGATTACGTGCCTTTAGAACGATGTCTGAACTCCCGGTATTTCCAAGGACTAACACCACCGGGTGATGCTCCGCCACCGCCGGAGGACGCGCCGCCGCCACCGCCGGGCGACGCGCCACCGCCAGGCGACGGACCATGAAATTCTCGGCGTTCACGCTCTTGCTGTTCACGGCGGCGTCAATCGCTTCGCCTGCAACGGCTTGCGCGGACGAACCCGTGCCCACCGTCGATCAGGTGGTCGCCGTGATGACCAAGCTGACCGACCCCGCCATCGCATATAGCGGCATATAGCGGCGGTCTCAGGTGTCACCAGACCCCTGCTGCGCGTCGAATGTGCTCGCGCCGCCGACCCGGCAACCAATCCGGACGGGCCGCACTCCCCATCCAGCAGGGTCCCTAGTTCAACAGCGAAGACCCCTCCGACTGCGAGGCAGGAGGGGTCTTGTCGGTGGTGTGTCTAGTCCAGTCGCTCGATGATGGTGGCGTTAGCCATGCCGCCGCCCTCACACATCGTCTGCAACGCGTACCGGCCACCACGTTGTTCAAGTGCGTTGACCATCGTCGTCATGATGCGAGCGCCGCTGGCGCCCAAAGGATGTCCGATGGCGATCGCGCCGCCGTGGACGTTGGTCTTGGCCAGATCGGCACCGGTGTCCTTGGCCCAGGCCAGCACCACCGGCGCGAAGGCCTCATTCACCTCGAAGAGGTCGATGTCGGACAGCTTCAAGCCCGCACGGTGCAGCACCTTCTCGGTGGCGGGAATGACGCCGGTCAGCATGTAGAGCGGATCCGAGCCGACCACCGTCGTGGTGTGAATGCGCGCCAGCGGACGCAGACCCAGCTTCGCGGCGGCCGCACCGCTGGTGATCAACACCGCGGCACTACCGTCGGACAGCGGCGACGAGTTACCGGGCGTGATCTCCCAATTGATCTGCGGGAAGCGCTCTCCCACCGCGGCGTCATAGAAGGCCGGCTTGAGCCCGGCCAATGTCTCGACGGTGGTGCCGGACCGGATGATTTCGTCAGAGCTCAGTCCCGCGATGGGAGCCAACTCGTTGGCGAAGAGCCCTTCTTTCGTTGCCCGCGCCGCTTTCTCATGACTCTCGGCCGAGAACTCGTCGAGTTCGACCCGCGAGAAACCCCATCGCGATGCGATGAGTTCGGCACTGATGCCCTGTGGCACAAGCCCTTCGGGATAACGGTCCGTCATGCCGTCACCAAACGGGTTGCTGCCCGGCAATACCGAGGTACCCATCGGGACACGACTCATGGATTCCACGCCCGCGGCCACCACGATGTCGTAAGCGCCGGCAAGTACGCCCTGGGCCGCGAAGCTGATCGCCTGCTGGCTGCTGCCGCACTGCCGGTCGATGGTGGTGCCCGGAACCGACTCCGGGAAACCCGCCCCTAGCAACGAGTTGCGCGCGATGTTGACCGCCTGATCACCCACCTGGGTCACCGCACCGGCGATGACATCGTCGATCTGGGCCGGGTCCACACCGGCGCGTGCAACCATCTCTCGCAGGCTGTGCGCCAGCAAGTCAGCAGGCAGAATGCCGTGCAGCGCTCCGCTGGCTTTGCCTTTGCCCACGGGTGTGCGTACCGCCCCGACGATGACGGCGTCTCGATCCTGATATGGCACGACTCCTCCTTGAGTCCGAGCTAGATATTGCTCGCTATACCCAGATGTAACACCTAGGTATACTGCGAGCAACCCAGAATCGAGGTGATCTATGACACTCCTGCAGGGCGTGCTGTCCGACCGGGACGCGTGGACGACGGTCGGCCAGTGCTCGATCGAGAAGACCATGTCGGCACTCGGCACCAAATCCGCGATGCTGATCATGCGCGAGGCCTACTACGGCACCACCCGATTCGACGACTTCGCGCACCGCGTCGGAATCACGAAGGCCGCTGCCGCTGCGCGTCTGACCGAGCTGGTCGACCTCGGGCTACTGACCCGGCGGCCCTACCGCGAACCGGGGCAGCGAACCCGCGATGAATACGTTCTCACCGAGGCCGGTACCGACTTCATGCCGGTGGTGTGGGCGATGTTCGAGTGGGGGCAACGGCATCTGCCGGGCCGCAACCGGTTACGTCTCACCCACATTGGCTGCGGAGCCGACGCGACCGTCGAGGTCCGCTGCACCGAGGGTCACCCGGTACCGCCGGAAGAACTCGGCGTGGAATTGAGCAAACGGACCCGCAATCGCGAGGCCTGACATCTGGCGACCCACTCCCGTACCCGTACTTCGCCGAAAGCAGCGACGACAGGTCCGCTCGGGCGGTGACATTGAGATGCACATGGGGGATGGTGGAGGTATGACGCCTGCGCTGCCTTCCGCTGTTCCCGACCCGCTCGTCGCCTGCCGGGCCGGTTGTTAGGGGTGGCCATTCAGGAGCAGCTGCTCGACGTCGTCGGTGACGAACGCGGCGCTGGTGCGGCCGATCGGTTGTGTGAAGCGTGCGTGCAGTTGTTCGGCGTGGACGCGGCGGCGATCTCGCTGGTCTTCGACGGCGCCAGCACCGGCACCCTGGGCGCCAGCGGGCCTTCTGCGCGGGCGATCGATGAGCTTCAGTTCACCTTGGGTGAGGGTCCGTGTTTGGACTCGGTGGCCGAGCGCGCGCCGGTGCTGGTGGTGGATTTGGCCGTTCCCGAGCATCAGCGGTGGCCGGCGTATAGCCCAGCGGTACGGGGCCATGGCATCCGCGGGGTGTTTGCTCTGCCGGTGCTGGTAGCCGGTCAGTACCTCGGCGCCCTGGATCTTTTCCGGACGACACCGGGGCTGTTGGGCAGTGACCATCTCGCCGGCGCTTTGGTCGCCGCCGAACTGGCCGAGATGGCGTTTTTGGATTTGATCGGCGCCGACCTGTACGCCGCGGTCACCGATCCCGACAGCACTGCCTGGGCCGAACTGAACGCCTTGTCGCGCACCGAGATCAGCCAGGCCACCGGCATGCTGGTCGCCCAACTCGACGTCGACCCGGCCGTGGCGCTGGTGCGGCTACGCGCGCACGCGTACGCCACCGGCACCTCGGCCACCTCGGTGGCCCGCGACATCCTCAATCGCCGCCTAGTCCTGGAGGCCGACAAATGACAGATCCGTCGCGGGAGACCCGCGTTTTAGGCGCGGTGGTGTCGCTGGTGGACAGCCTGCTCGATGACTTCGATGTGGTGGATCTGCTGACCGAGCTCACCGAACGGTGCGCGCAGCTGCTCGACATCGCCTCGGCGGGACTGCTTCTGGCCCATCCCCGCGGCCAGCTGCATCTGATGGCCGCCACCTCGGAGGCCACCCACGATCTGGAGCTGTTTCAGCTGCAATCCGACGAAGGGCCGTGCCTGGACTGCTACACCACCGGAAACCCCGTCTCGGTGGCCGACCTGTCCGAGCAGCACGCGCGGTGGCCGCGGTTCGTGGCGGCCGCCACCGACGCCGGGTTCGCCTCGGTGCACGCGGTGCCGATGCGCGCTGCCGGCAGCGTGCTGGGCGCGTTGGGCTTGTTCGGCACCGGGATTGGGGAACTCAACGATTCCGACCAGCTGTTGGCCCAAACCTTGGCCCATATCGCGTGTGTGGCGATCCTGTCCGAACACGCCCCCACCCCAGCCACGGTGTTACCCCAGCTGCGGGCCGCGTTGACTAGCCGCGTCGTGGTCGAACAGGCCAAAGGGTTTCTGCGGGAACGTTTCACGGTGTCCGTAGAGGACGCGTTCACCCTGCTGCGCCGCTACGCGCATGCTTATGGCGAACACATGACCGACGTGGCGCGGCGCCTGCTGACCGTGCGCGACGACCGCGAGGTGATCCTGGACCGGATGCGACAGCTCACGTTGAACCCGTCCTGACCGTGCCCGTCGGTCGTGAACTGTTGGCGGGTCAGGACTGGTGGTGGCGGGCGTCGGCGCGGCGGACCGCTTCATCGAGGATCCGGCGGGCGACCTCGTGGAGTTTGATGTTCTCGGTTTGGCTGATCCGCCGCAGCCGGTTGAACGCTTCCTCTTCGGTGCCCCCGGACCGGGCCCGGATGATGCCGATCGCTTGATCGATCGTCTTTCGGCTGACCAGGGCACGCTGTAGCTGTTCGGCGGTGTCCCGGGCCGCGGCGATCACCTGCGCGTTGTACACCGACACCGCCGCCGGTGCCGCGAACTGCGTCCCCAGCGAACTTCATGCCTACCGAACACATCGGCGTCATAGGCGTAACAGTTGACCGAGCCGACCACCTGATCGGCGATCAGCATCGGCAACGACATCGACGAGGCCACCCCCAACCGGCCCACCCGGGGCCCGAACCGCGGCCAACGGTGATCACCGCCCAACGACCCACTGATCACCGCCACCCGCTCCTGCATACAGGTGGTGCAGGGCCCCTCCTGCAGCGTCTCGTGTTGCAGGATGTCGATCTCCCTGACGAACGGCGCGGTCACCGCCCACGCCGCGATGCCCATCGTGGTGCCCCTCGGCTCGATCAACGTCACCCCCGCGCCATCGACACCGGGAATCGCATGCGCCGCGAACCCGGCGACCGCGGTCAACAGCTCATCGAGGCTTCGACCGCCGGCCACTAGCGCCGCCAGCCCGCGCAACCCCGCAGCCAGATCGCCATCATCGGAGACCACCTGGGCACGGGTCAGCTCCGCCCCGGTCGACACCTGTCGATCAGGCTGAGCGTCGATCTCGGTCACGACACCCGACTCCTTACTGTCGGCCCGACACCCTGACCAGCATGCCCGCACATGTGCCGAGAGCAGCCTCGAGTGCGGAGATCGTTCAGATTTTAAAACATTGCGATCGGGTACGGCAGTGCGAATTCCTGACCGAATCCGCGACGTCGTAGGCACGAAAATCCCGCGCGACGCCCCGGCAGCAGGAGGCAGTGTGAACGGCACGAAAAATCTGGCGCCCGTGTTTGATAAGGCTGAGATCCCCGCGTTTTCTGGAATGTGCTGAACACGCAGCCGGCCTGGGGCCGCTGCCGCCGCCGATCGGTCGCGGCATCGTATGGCGACGCCGTCCGCCCACACTGATCTGATCTCGTGTGATCCGGAAGTCCCCCGTGCACTCTGACCATGGCGCTGCGCCGGCTGCACCCGTCGACGCCGACATCCTTACTGGCTCAACGGTTGTCGGTGCCCACGGCGACACGATCGGCATCATCCCCGAAATTTGCATCGACCACCAGGATGGGACTATCTCGCTAACGGTGTTTCCGGCGGTTTCCATACGGCCGCGTCGAACCTGGGTCGCGGACCGGGCAACGCGGTAGCAATGTCGGCAAGATGCCATCCAGTTGACCGGCGCGGGCGGTTTCGACTAGTGCGGCTCATGTGCCAGCCTCTCTACCATCGGAGTGGACGCACCACGAAGTCCACCGGCAGGCCGTCGCTGAGGGACTTGCGTTAGAACAACGTCGGCAGCAGGTCGATCACGTTGCTGCCGCTGGTGGCCGTGGCGTGCAGGGCGTCGCCGAAGACGCCGGCGAGGTCGAAGTTGTTGCCCAGCCCGGCGGTGGCGGTGCTGCCCACGGTGCCCAGCGGGTCGATGACGAAGGCGTTGTCGCTGCTGCCCCCGATGCCCCCACCGAAGATGCCGGGCTGGCCTCCGGCAATGGCCTCGGTGAGCCCGGTGGTGGGGGCGCTGAGGTTGCCGAAGACGTCGGCGGAGTCAAAGTTTGCCGGGGTAGCAGCGATGTGGCTCAGGCCGGCAAAGGACAAGGCAGCCTGGCCGACGGCGCTGGCGGAGTCACCACTGCCGTTGTCACCAGCGACGGCTGTGGCGCCGTCTAGGGCGTTAATGTTGGTGCCGCTGTTGGCGCTGGCGTAGTCGAAGCTGCTGCCGGTGGTTTCGTTAAATCCGCTAATGCCGGCCAGGGCATTGCTGCCGATGCCGCTGGCGCTGGCGAAGTCGAAATTGTTGCCAGTGGCAACGGTGGTGGCCGTGGCGCCGGCGATGGCCGTGGCGCCGGCGCCGGCCGTGGCGTAGTCACCGAAGCCGCCCGCGGCGATGGCGGTGCTATTGGGGCCGAAGGCGATCGCGGCGTCGCCCATGCCCGACTTGGCGACGGCGGTGGTGCCCAGATCGAGCAGCTGGAATCCGTCGACCGAGATGGCCAGATCCAACGGTGAGGCCGGCGCCAGCGTGGCGGCCGACAACGGGTCGATCCCCGCGAGCCAGTTGACCGGGTCGGCAATTCCGGTGTCTGCCGCGGCGATTCCCGGCGTAGCGGCTATCGCCGCGCCGACGCCCAACCCCACCACCACCATGCCCAGCCGACGCAGACGACGAACGTTCATGAGTCTTCCTTTCCGCCGCACCTGTGTTGCGGAACTGCTGATAGCGCGGAACTTATACTTAGCAGTATCTGTGCGCAATATGTGAAAAGTTCAAAAAATTGATCGTTTGCCCGGTGCTGGCCCACCAACCCGCCGCTGACGTGCTCAATACCGCATCCTCAGCTCATAGAAGCGTCGATCGCGTCGAAGTTGATGAGACCTCGGTGGCGGGTGTGCCAGTAACCGGTGTCAACTGACTCGGCTCACGTTGCAGTTTTTTGACATAGTGGTGGTGCGCTCGTTCGTGACGCCGTCCATCGCCGCGCTGCTGTGGACGCTGGGTCTGGTGGCCGATCAAGGTGCGACCTCCGGCCCCCAGATCCTCACCGCCGCCGATCCACTACGCGAGTACCTCAGCGACGCATTGGCCAAAATCGCCCGCACCAGTGTCCACTAGGTTCGTCGGCCAGGGCGACTCGTGAGAAATCCGCCTATCTGTCCGTTCCTCAACGGCTTTCGCGAGCAGCGACGAGTTCGCCGATGTATCTGGCGCTTGCACCGGGGTCGCCGCCGGCCAGTGCCCAGCCACGGGCTCGCACCAGATACGCGGTCGCCGCCGCCTCCGCGGAGACACCGAGACCACCCTGCACGTGCACCGCCATGGTCGCGGCCTTCGAGGCTTCCTCGGCCATGAAGAAAAACGCCGAGGCCGCCAACTCGGGTCGCTCGCCGGGTTCGTTGTCCAGAAACCACGCGGCACGATGCGCCAGATTGCGCCCGCCCTGAACGGTGATCGCAATGTTCGCCAGTGGGTGGGAAATGCCCTGCAACGTCGAGATCGGCACGCCCAGGGTGTAGCGGGTCTTGGCGAACTCGGCGGCGATTGTCATCGTCTCTTCCACCAGCCCGGCCAGCGCCGCAGCCATCAGGACTCGCCACTCGTCCAGCGCGCGTTGGTATTCCGCCATTGCCGTGGGTCCGCTCGCCAGCACGACACGGGTGTCGGCACTGGCCGGGTCGACCCAGGCCATCGGGAGCCGGCCGATGTTGTCGACCTTGGCCGGCCGGGTGTCGAAGGAAAGGAGCACCACAGCCCCGTGTTCACTGCCGTCGCGAACGATGATGTGGTCGGCGATCGACCCGGTCGGGATGAGCCGTGTCCCGTGCACATTGTCGTGCTGGGCATCGAACGCCGCGAGCTGTTGGCCGGTGACGACCGCGGGTTCCGCGGACCCCAGTCTGGCGAGCAGTCGCGCCGCGCACACATGATCGATCCACGGCACCGGCGCCAGCGAACGGCCGATCTCCTCGGCAACCAGCGTCAGGTCGACCAATGTCGCGCCGTCTCCCCCGACGGCGTCGGGCAACGCCATCGTGGTGGCCCCCATCCCGCAGAGTCGCTCCCAGAGGTTCTTGTCGAAGCCGGATTCCTCTGCTGCGCGGACAGTTTCAATGGAACAGTGCGTCTTGAAGAAGTCCCGATACGCAGCCTGCAGCGCCTGATGATCGTCAGTCAGGCTGTAGTCGATTCTGCGGAGTTCGTAACGATCCATGGTCAGCGCTCCTCGTGGCCGTCGAAAAAGAATGTCTGCGCGTTGTTGTAGAGATAGCTCTCCAGCACGTCGGCGGGTATTCAGTGGTGCTCATCGACCGTCCTCCCCTGAGCTCAGGCGGCACTTACACTGCAGCATGTACGCATACTGTATACCTATCGGTACAGCATTCTGCAACAGTCGCGCAGGCCCTACGACCAGGCGCAAGCCCCACGCTTTCGCCCTTCCGCCCGTCAGCGGCCATGGGCATCCATGGGTTGCCCTGGGTAACCAAAACCGCTATCACTGAACACATTTGGTCCGGCGCATCCGCTCGGGCCAGACTCCCGGCCATCCGTCGCTTACCAGCATGCGTATCAAAAAGCCTACGATAGGTATTACAGTAGTGGGCTGGGATGATGACACGGCTGCGCGGCCGCAGATCGACCCGGCGCAGCGTTGAACGTGAGAGAGGTGCCCGTAGTGGCCAAGCAAGCAACCGCCGAAAAACGGCAGCGGCGCGAACGCGGGTCCATCAATCCCGACGACATCATCAGTGGGGCGTTCGATCTGGCGGAAGAGGTCTCGATCGACAACCTAAGCATGCCGCTGCTCGGTAAGCACCTGGGTGTCGGCGTGACGAGCATCTATTGGTACTTCCGCAAGAAAGACGACCTGCTCAACGCGATGACGGACCGGGCACTGAGTAAGTATGTCTTCGCCACCCCCTACGTGGAGGCCAAAGACTGGCGCGACACCCTGCGCAATCACGCCCGCTCGATACGTAAAACCTTCATGGGCAACCCAATTCTTTGCGATCTGATTCTGATCAGGTCGGCGCTGAGCCCGAGGGCAGCCCGGCTGGGCGTCCAAGAGATCGAGAAAGCGATCGTGGGACTGGTCGAAGCGGGGCTTTCGCCGGCACAGGCTTTCGACACCTACTCCGCTGTCTCGGTCCACGTGCGGGGCTCGGTTGTGTTGCACCGACTTCAGGAAAAGAACCACGCAACCGACAGTGGCGGACACACCATCGAAGATGCGATGGTCATCGATCCCGAGGTCACGCCGCTACTCGCCCAGATGACCGCCAAGGGTCACCACATCGGCGCCCCCGATGACAACAACTTCGAGTACGGCCTGGACTGCATCCTCGACAACGCCAGTCGGCTGATCGAACAGGGCTCGAAGTCGGCTGGACGGCAACGTAAGTCGCCGCCGTCCCGGGCACGCAAGTCAAACTCCGCCGGCCGGGCCAAGAGTCCGCGCGGCTGAGGCAACTCAGCTTCGTCACCAATCTAGCTGGTGCACAGGCAGATCGCGTGGGCACGGCAGCCGTGTGCGACAGGCCCCGACCGTGTGGCTACCGCTCGAATCTGAGGACGCGATTCCGCGCGGCCCGACGGTTAAGGCCGATGTCGGGCGGCTGCGCGAAATGCTGGCCGACGCGGGCGGTCAGGTCGGTTCAACCACGCCATGTTCGGCGAGGTGGTCGATCAGCGGAGCCGCCCCCGCGGCCAAGTGCTCCGACATGGCGACGCGGGCGGATTCGCTGTCGCGTTTGGCCAACGCTGCCACCACCCGGCGGTGGTCTTTGATCGACTGATCGGGCCAGCCGGCGATGATCGGAAACACCGACTCGGGAGCGTAGCGGGTGATCTGCGACATCATCTGCGCGAGCTTCGGCGACTCGGCCGCCACGTTGATGGCTCGATGAAATTCGTGATTGAGACGAACGGTCCGCTCAATGTCGTTGCCGGCGTGCGCCTCTTCCAGCTGCGACTGAATTTCCTTGAGCTCACGCAGTTGGTCGTCGTCGATGTTGGCGGCAGCCCGCGCGGCCAACTCGCCACCCACGTGCGCTTGCAGATTGGCGACGTCGGCAAGATCGCGCTCGGTCACCGGTAGCACCACGAAGCCGCGGCGCGGCTGCTGAGCCAACAGACCCTCGGACCGCAGCTCGAAGAGGGCCTCGCGCACCGGGGTGACGCTGATTCCCAATTCGGCGGCCAGCTGATCGAGGCGAACGTACTCACCCGCCGAGTAGGTGCCATCGAAGATTCGCTTACGGACGAAGCGCGCAACGTCTTCGGAAAGCTGCGGTCGCGCGGCGAAATCCGGGACGCTCACGATCAAATCCGGTACTCGGCAAGCAGTCGCTTGCTGATGATCGACTTCTGGATCTCGCTGGTTCCCTCACCGATGAGCAGGAACGGCGCGTCGCGCATCAGCCGCTCGATTTCGTACTCCTTGGAGTAGCCGTATCCGCCGTGGATGCGGAAGCTCTGCTGGGTCACCTCGGCACAGAATTCGCTGGCGAGATATTTCGCCATTCCGGCGGCCACGTCGTTGCGCTCACCGGAATCCTTGAGCCTGGCCGCGTTGACCATCATCAGATGCGCAGCTTCGACTTTGGTTGCCATCTCCGCGATTTGGAACGCGATCGCCTGATGTTCGGCGATCGGCTTGCCGAAGGTGTGCCGCTGTTGAGCGTATCGCGCGGCGAGCTCGAACGCCCGCAGGGCCACACCGACAGCCCTGGCCGATACGTTGACCCGACCGACCTCGATGCCGTCCATCATCTGATAGAAGCCCTGCCCCGGGCTTCCGCCGAGGATGTCCTCGGCGCTTGCGGCGTATCCATCGAAGATCAGCTCGGTGGTGTCGATACCCTTGTATCCGAGCTTGTCGATCTTGCCCGGGATCAATAGTCCGGGTTTGACTTCGCCGAAACCAGTGGGCTTTTCGACGAGGAACGCGGTCAGGTTACGGTGCGGCGCCTCGGCTCCCTCGTCGGTGCGGACCAGTACCGCAACCAGATTCGAGCTGGCGCCGTTGGTCAGCCACATCTTCTGGCCGTTGATGGTGTAGTCGCCGTCGGACCCCCGGGTGGCACGGGTGCGGATCGCGGCGACGTCGGATCCCAACTCCGGCTCCGACATCGAGAACGATCCGCGGATCTCACCGGTGGCCATGCGCGGTAGGAAGCGTTGTTTCTGCTCGTCGGTGCCGTGCTGGCGCAGCATGTAGGCGACGATGAAGTGGGTGTTGAGCACCCCGGACACGCTCATCCAGCCGCGACCCAATTCTTCGATACACAGGGCATAGGTCAGCAGCGACTCACCCAGTCCGCCGTACTCCTGCGGGATCATCAGGCCGAACAGGCCCATCTCCCGCATCTGGTCGACGATGGCCTGCGGATAGGTGTCGGTGCGTTCCAGTTCGGCTGCGTTCGGGATGATTTCCTTGTCGACGAATTGTCTTACGGTCGAGATGATTTCGTCCTGAACGTCGGTCAGGCCAATCGTCTGTGCGAGCTTGGTCATAGTGGTCTATCTCCTGGTCAGCGGGCGATGGTCTTCGCGTCGGTCAGGCGGTCGATGTCGGCGGCGCTCAGCCCCAATCCTGAGGTGAGTACGTCGGCAGTGTCGCCGCCGAGGCGAGGCGCGGGCTCGGCGGCGACATGGCTGCCGTCGAACGCGGTGGGCAAGCCGGGTGCCAGGTACTCGCCCAGTCCGTCCTGACGCAGCCGGGAGAACAAGGGATTCGCGGTGACTCGCGCATCGGCAGCGGTCTCGGCGAAGCTCAGGTAGCGCTCGAACAGCACGCTGGTCGCCGATAGTGCCCGGGTGATCTCGTCGCCCGAATGCTCGGCGAACCACGTCGCGAACAGTCCGCTCAGCACGCCCCGGTAGCGGTAGCGCACACCTTCGTCGCCAAAGTCCGCGTTCAGTGAGTCGGAGAGCGCGGAAATGGCCGCACCACAACCGGATACCTCGACGAGATCCTGGAAGTGTCGCCTGGTCAATGTCACCACCATGAACGCGACGCCGTCGCGGCTGGTGAAATCCTGGCCGTACTGGCCATAGATCGCGTTGCCCAGACGCTCCCGTTCGGTGCCGTTGATCTGAGGCTCGGTGAGCAGCCCCAGATTGCCCGCGGTAGCCAAGGCGACGTCTTCCAGCGGGAGGCTGATCTGGGCGCCGATACCCGACTGGTCACGCCGCCGCACCGCGGCGACGACGGCGAGTGCCGCATACAGACCGCAGGCGACGTCCCACGCTGGTAATACGTGATTGATCGGTCCGGCATGGTCCACGGGGCCGGTGACCAACGGGAATCCGGTGGCCGCGTTGACCGTGTAATCGACACCGGTGGAACCGTCGTGGCGACCCAGCACTTGAAGATGGACCACATCGGGACGCTTGGCGGCGAGCGTGTCATACGACAACCACGGCAGGCCCGCGGCGTTGGTCACCACAACGCCGCCGCCTTCGATGATCAACCGCTGAACCAACTCCTGCCCGTCGGCCGAGCGTAAATCGATGGTGGCCGAACGTTTT
Source organism: Mycobacterium sp. (assembly GCF_965277065.1). Taxonomy (GTDB): domain Bacteria; phylum Actinomycetota; class Actinomycetes; order Mycobacteriales; family Mycobacteriaceae; genus Mycobacterium. The sequence goes on along the minus strand of NZ_CBDIBT010000018.1, from coordinate 981,714 downwards.
CCCTTGTTGAGGCCGGTCCAGTAGATCGAGGTGCCGTCGGCGGTGACCGGCCACCGGTTGGTGTCCGAGGCACCCCCGATCGGGTCGACGCGAATCACCGTCGCGCCCAGCTGGCTCAACGTCATCCCGCACAAGGGCGCCGCGACGAAGCTGGACACCTCGACCACGGTGAGATCGGCCAGCGGCGCGGTCATCGCGGTGTGACCCGCTCGAAAATCGCTGCGAGACCTTGTCCCCCGCCGATGCACATCGTTTCCAGTCCGTATCGCGCGTCGCGCCGATGTAGTTCGCGGGCCAGCGTCGCCAGCATCCTGCCGCCGGTGGCACCGACCGGGTGACCCAGTGAGATGCCTGACCCGTGCACGTTGGTGCGCTCGTGGTCGCCGGCGCCGAAACCCCACTCGCGCATCACGGCCAGCGCCTGTGCGGCGAAGGCTTCGTTGAGCTCGATGAGATCGATTTCGCTCAAGTGCAGTCCAGCTTTGGTCAGCGCGCTCTGGGTGGCCGGTACCGGGCCGATTCCCATAACGTTGGGTGCGACGCCCGCGGTGGCCCACGACACCAGTCGCACCAGCGGAGTGAGACCGAGTTCTGCGGCCCGCTCTGGAGTTGTCACCAGGCACATGGACGCGGCGTCATTCTGGCCGCTGGCGTTGCCGGCTGTTACCGTCGCGTCTGGATCATCCTTGAGTAGAACAGGTTTGAGCTTGCTCAGCGATTCCACCGTGGTGTCCGCGCGCGGATGCTCGTCGGTGTCGATCACGTCTTCGCCGCGACGGCTTCGTACGGTGACCGGGATGATCTCTTCGGCCAGAACACCGTCCTTCTGTGCGGCCACCGCACGTTGGTGTGACCGCACCGCGAGCTCGTCTTGTTCCTGACGTGAGATGTCGTAGTGACGGCGCAGGTTCTCTGCGGTCTCCAGCATTCCGCCTGGCACCGGGTAATGGCGACCACCGGCGGTGGTGCGCCCGCGGGCCAATCCGTCGTGCACCTGCACCCCGCTGGCACCACCCCAGCGCATATCAGCAGAGTAGAAGGCGACGTTGCTCATGCTCTCCGCGCCGCCGGCGACCACGAGATCGTGGTCACCAGAACGGATTTGCAAGCACGCCTGGATGACTGCCTGTAGGCCCGAACCGCAGCGGCGGTCGACCTGCATGCCGGGCACCGTGACCGGAAGTCCGGAATCGAGCCCGACGACGCGTCCGATCGCGGGGGCTTCGCTGTTGGGGTAGCAGTGGCCGAGAATGACATCCTGCACTGCGTCCGGGGGGACGCCGGTGCGGTCGAGCAGCCCGGTAAGGGCGACCACCCCGAGCTCAACAGCGCTCTGCGAAGCGAACATTCCGCCGTAGCGGCCGATCGGGGTCCGCACCGGTTCACAGATCACGGCGTCGAGAGTGCTCATAGGTGCCGCCCGCCGGTCACCTCGAGCACGGTTCCGGTCATATAGGACGACAGATCGGAGGCCAGGAACAAGGCGACGTTCGCGATTTCTTCGGGCTCACCCGCTCGCCCCATCGGTACCTCCGCGACTTTAGAGTCCCAAATCCGTTGCGGCATGGCTTCTGTCATCGCTGACCTGATCAGCCCCGGTTGAATTGCGTTGACCCGAATGCCGAGGTGGGCGAGCTCCTTCGATGCCGCCTTGGTCATCCCGACGATGCCGGCCTTGGCCGCCGAATAGTTGGTCTGACCAACCATGCCGACCTTCCCGGAGATCGACGACATGTTCACGATCGTGCCGCGCTGATTTTCCCGCATGATCGCCGCAGCCTTGCGCAGTCCATTCCAGGTTCCTTTCAGGTGTACCGCGATCACCTGGTCGAACTGCTCCTCAGTCATCTTGCGCATCGTCGCGTCGCGGGTGATGCCGGCGTTGTTGATCATGATGTCCAGCGCACCGAATCCGTCCAACGCCGCACCTATCAGCGCGTCGACGTCGTCACCGGAGGTGACGTCGCAACGCACGGCGATGGCGATGTTGTCGCCGCCGAGCTCGGCCGCCGCTGCCTGTGTCGCCTCGAGATTCACGTCGCCGAGCACCACTCGCGCACCCTCGTCGACAAAACGCCGCGCGATGGCCAGCCCCAAACCCTGGGCTCCACCGGTGACGACTGCGATTTTGCCGGCCAACAACGTCACGATCGTGTCCTCCTGTCTGCGCCCCGAGCGCGGGGCATTATCGAACATCATATTTCATATATGATCGCGCCCAGACGACGATCGGCGGGGTCCACGCTCTGGTTGCGCGCACCCGCGATCGAACCGCCGAAGAAGGAGCGTTGAGCCAATGTCCACTGCTGCCGTCGACGACGACGATTTTCAGCAGATCCTCGCGCAGACCCGCACGTTCGTCCGGTCCGCCGTCGTGCCCCGCGAGCTGGAGATCCTCGCGAGCGATCGGGTGCCGGACGACCTTCGGGACCAAGCCAAGGACATGGGCCTGTTCGGTTACGCCATTCCGCAGGAGTGGGGCGGACTCGGGCTGGACATCACCCAAGACGTCGAACTGGCGATGGAGCTCGGTTACACCTCGTTGGCGCTGCGGTCGATGTTCGGCACTAACAACGGGATCGCCGGCCAGGTCCTGGTTGGGTTCGGCACCGACGAGCAGAAGGCCACCTGGCTGGAAGCGCTCGCCTCCGGGAAGGTTGCCTCGTTCGCGTTGACCGAACCCGGGGCGGGATCGAATCCGGCGGGGTTGCTTACCAAGGCAATTCGCGATGGTGAAGACTGGGTGATCTCCGGCGAAAAGCGATTCATCACCAACGCCCCGGTGGCAGACCTGTTCGTGGTCTTTGCCCGGACTCGTCCTGCCGACGACGCCGGGACGGGCATCGCCGTGTTCCTGGTGCCCGCGGACGCGGCCGGAGTCGAGGTGGGCTCCAAAGACGGCAAGATGGGACAAGAAGGAGCCTGGACCGCGGACGTCCGCTTCACCGATGTCCGCGTGCCGGACTCTGCGCTGGTCGGCGGCAGCGAGGACGTCGGTTACCGAGCGGCGATGACCTCGCTTGCGCGCGGCCGGATCCACATCGCGGCGCTGGCGGTGGGGGCCGCTCAGCGGGCCCTGGATGAGTCCGTCGCGTACGCGGCCACCGCCACTCAGGGCGGCAATCCGATCGGCAGCTTTCAACTCGTGCAAGCGATGCTGGCCGATCAGCAGACCGGGGTGATGGCCGGTCGCGCCCTCGTGCGTGACGCTGCCCGGCTATGGCTGACCGACCAGGATCGCCGGATCGCCCCTTCGGCGGCCAAGGTCTTCTGCACCGAAATGGCTGGCAAAGTGGCTGATCTCGCGGTACAGATCCATGGCGGCAGCGGGTACATGCGTGAGGTGCCGGTGGAGCGTATCTACCGCGACGTGCGCCTGCTGCGACTGTACGAGGGCACCAGCGAGATCCAGCGACTGATCATCGGCTCGAACCTGGTGAAGGCGGCCCGGCGCAAGCAGTGACGGGCGGCCGGGCGTCGGACGCTAGTATCGTCGAAGTTACAGTGCCCGTGACGATAAAGATCGACCTTCACGATACGGAGCGCACATGAGCGGTCGGCTCGCCGGCAAGGTGGCATTCATCACCGGAGCGGCACGCGGCCAGGGCCGCGCCCACGCCGTCCGAATGGCCCGCGAGGGCGCCGACATCATCGCGGTCGACATTGCGGGCAAGCTTCCATCCTGTGTCCGTTACGACTCGGCAACACCGGAGGATCTGGCCGAAACCGTTCGGCTCGTCGAGGCCACCGGCCGCGAAATCATGGGTTCGGCCACCGATATTCGCGACTTCGACGGTCTAAGCCGGGCCGTGGAGGACGGCGTTGCTGCGCTCGGCGGGCTGGATGTCATCGTCGCCAATGCCGGCATCACGGCGCCGGAGGCCTGGAACGAGATCACGCCCGAATCGTTCCGGGACGTTATCGACGTCAACGTGACTGGTACGTGGAACACGGTGATGGCCGGCGCGCAGAAGATCATCGACGGTGGTCGCGGCGGGTCGATCATATTGATCAGCTCCGCGGCTGGTATGAAGATGCAGCCGTTCATGGTGCACTACACGGCGAGCAAGCACGCGGTGACCGGGATGGCACGTGCGTTCGCCGCCGAGTTGGGTATGCATTCGATCCGGGTCAACAGTGTGCACCCCGGTCCAGTCAACACTGCAATGGGCGGCGGCGACATGGCCGGCGCCTTGGCAAAATTCACCGAAACCAGTCCGCACTTGGCGAACACCCTCACACCGTTTCTGCCGAATTGGGTTGCCGAGCCCGAGGATATCGCCGATACGGTGTGTTGGCTGGCCAGCGGGGAATCGAGAAACATCACCGCGGCGGCGATTCCGGTCGATCAAGGTTCCACACAATATTGATCAGCGTCACGTCGCCGTCGCCTGATGCGCCGCATACTGGCCGACCAGATCGATGGAGCCCAGTTCGCGGATCGCCCGGCAGCCGCGCGATAGCATCGTAAGCACCATATCGTCACCGCGATCGGTCGCCGTCGCGAACGCGAACCCCAGCGCCGAGATCAGCACCGTCTGCGTCATGCCGAGTCGGTAGTCCTGCCAACAGGTTTCGCGGTCGTAGCCGGTGACACCGTAGTCACACAGGGCGCGATGGTATTCGTCGACGAGATCCCTTTCGATCGACGCGCGTAGCTCGGGCCGAAGGCTGGTCGCGGTGAAGTACGCGAGATCGCGGGCCGGCAGGCCGACGCCGAGCGTCTGCCAATCCACCACCGTCACCCCGGCTCCGTCGGGAAAGAACAGCAGATTGTCGAGGCGGTAATCGCCGTGCAGCAGGGCGAACCGGTCATGCTCCGCCATCAGCCAAGGTGCGACCAAACCCATTGCCGCGGAGAAGGTCTCCCGATCGGCTGCGCTCATCCGGTCACCGAGCTTGTCCAGCGTGATTTCGGTGCTCATCCGCGCGACCTCGCCCAGGCCGTTGGCCGACGCTTCATCGGGCCGGGCGAACGCGATCCCCGGGAAGTCCAGCCAGACCGCGTCGCACCAGCTCGGCCCGTGCAGCCCGGCCAACGCCGCCACGGCCAGCCGCGCTTCCCGCTCTCCGCAACCGGCAATCTGGTCACCTTGTGATGCGGGCGCCTGGTCCGCGAGCAGCAGCGCATAGTTCATCGCGTCGTCGCTGATCTCGCAGTAGAAGCACTGCGGCGTCGGCACCTTCACCTGGTCGACGACGCCGGTGTAGAAGGCGCATTCGCTGCGGTAGCCGATGGCCACCCGCTCGCGCACGGTGTCGTCTTGGGCGGGCAGTTTGATCACGAAGGTGTCCGGCAAGCTGCTCGCCCCGGTGTAGGCCACCGATACCCGGTACGTCGCGCCGGTCTGGCCCGTACCGATAGCAACCACGTCCACGCCGGACAGCGGCACCGGTGTGTTGCTGCCGAGCACGCCCGAAAGCCACTCGATGGTGACGTCCTCTGGATATCGGGGAATCGGCATGGCAATGCCCGCCCCTTTCGCGCAGCGCGGAATGACAACTGCCATCCTCTCACCTCCTGTAAATGTCGAATCCCCCCCGTCGCGCGTCCGGCCCGTCCTAAACTCCCCCCACCATGAAGATGAATGCCGCGGTTCTGTGGGACTTCAACGCCGAATGGAGCGTCGAGGACGTGGAGTTGGACGGCCCGCAGGACGGCGAGGTCCTGGTGTCGTTCGAGGCCGCCGGGCTATGCCACTCCGATCATCATGTCCGCACCGGCGACCTTCCCGTTCCGCTGCCCATCGTCGGCGGCCACGAGGGCGCCGGCGTCGTGCAAGAGGTCGGTGCCGGTGTGCGGGACATCAAGGTCGGCGACCATGTGGTGGCGTCTTTTCTTCCGGCGTGCGGACGCTGCCGTTGGTGTGCAAGCGGCCACCAGAATCTGTGCGACCAGGGCGCGTTGCTACTGAGCGGCGCCCAGCTCGATGGGACCTATCGGCGCCGGGTCGGGGACCGCGACGTGGGTGCGGCATGCTTCTTGGGCACGTTCGCCCAGTACGGCACCGTGCCGGACAGCTCGATCGTCAAGATCGACGATGACCTTCCGCTCTCGCGTGCCTGCCTCCTCGGCTGTGGGGTCACCACTGGGTGGGGATCAGCCGTCAACACCGCCAAGGTGAGCCCGGGCGACACCGTCGTGGTGATCGGCTGCGGCGGCATCGGTAGCGGCGCCATCCAGGGCGCGCGATTGTCTGGCGCGGAAAAGATTGTGGTAGTCGAAATCGCGGAAGGCAAGCGGGACAAGGCTTTCCAATTCGGAGCAACTCATTTCACAACGTCAATGACCGAAGCCACCGCTCTGGTCGGCGACTTGACGCGTGGCGTGATGGCCGACTCGGCTTTGCTGACTGTTGGGGTTGCCAAGGGCGACATGATCGGTGAGGCGCTGGAGATCGTCCGCAAGGGCGGGGCCGTGGTGCTGACGGCGCTGGCGTCGATCACCGACGTGACGCCGACCCTTCCGATGGCGATGTTCACGCTGTTTCAAAAACGGCTCCTGGGCAGTCTTTACGGCGAGGCCAATCCGCGCGCCGACATTCATCGACTGCTGAGCCTCTACCGCGAGGGCAAGCTTTTGCTCGACGAGACGGTGACCGCCGAATATAAACTCAACGACATCAACGAGGCTTACGACGATATGCTGGCGGGCCGCAACATTCGCGGCGTCATCATCCACGACCATTGAGTTGCGCAACCCAACGCGCGGCTACTCCCCGTTCGCCGGTGTCCAGATGTGAGTGGTGTCCGAGCGGCCGCGTAACACCGTCTCGCTGTCCGACATCCACAGCACACGCTCGGTGGCGTCGGCCCGGTCAATCGCCGCGGCTGAGCCCACGATCCGTTGCTCCAGCGTCTTGGCGAAGTCCGCGAGCCGGGCTGCCTCGTTGACCGCGTCGCCGACAACAGTGTATTCGTAACGGTTTTCGGCGCCGAGGTTGCCGGCGAACACGGGCCCAGCCGAGACCCCGATCCCGAAGTCGACCTGCGGCAGTTGCTGCAGTTGGCTGCGGAGCAGTCGCGCAGTGGCCAATGCTGCCGACGCGGAATCGTCGTGGGCCAGCGGCGCCCCGAAGACAGCCAACACGGCGTCGCCCTGGAATTTGTTGATCAGCCCGCGGCCGTCGTCGACAGCGCTGACCACGATGCGAAAAAAGTCGTTGAGCACGCGGGCCACTTCCTGCGGGGGCCTGCTCGCTGCCAACGTCGTCGAGCCGACCAAATCGATGAACAGGATCGCCGCCTCACGAACATCGCCGGACAGTGAGGTGCCCTCTTCGAGCGCGCGGCGGGCCACGTCGGCGCCGACATGACGACCGAATAGATCGCGTAACCGGTCACGTTCCCCGATTCCGGCAACCATCCGGTTGAATCCGACTTGCAGACGGCCGATTTCGGACTTTTCGTAGACACCGACGAAGGTGTCGATCTCGCCTCGCTCGACCTGCGCCATCGCGTCGACGACCTCGCGCACCGGATCCGAGATCGATCGGGAGGTCATGATCATCACGGGCAGCCCGATCAGGAGTGCGACAAGCGTCACCACCAGAATCGGCATCTCGACCGATCCGGTCTTCTGGATGATCCAGCCGTTCGAGCGCGTCAACACCAGACCGGCGATCGCCAAGCACGGCAGACCGCTTCCCAACAGCCACATTCCGACAAGCCGGGTCAGCACGCTGGGCGCGACCACGAGGCCCTCGGTGCCGTGCGTGGCCGCCAGCATGATGGGGCGAAGTGATCGCTGGGTGAGCAGCAGGCTGAGGCTCGCGGCCGCGCTTCCGCCGAAGATCACCGCCAGCAGAGTCGGAACCCAAAGGGCGGCAACGCCTCGGAGGTTCAGCACGAGGTAGGTCGTACCGCTGACCGCCCACACGACTGCGAGGATCATCGACTGCCGCGTGAGTAAGCGCATCGCCGACAATCCCTGATCGGCGTTCGGTCGCCGCCCGCCGACGAACCAGCGCAGAACCGGAACGAGATTCGCGACACCGCCGCCCGCGACCGCAGCGGTGCCGAGCGCGACGATCACCGCCGCGCTGATCAGGCTGCTCGGCGTGAAGTACGCTCGCGCGTTGCCGGCGAACTGGCCGTGCAGCGGGATGACGATCGCGGCGGCATCCCCGCAGCCGATCAGGTGACCGCACGCGAGACCGGCCGCGTAGCGGATGGCCATATCGCGGCCGGTCTTGCGCTGCGCTGCCCCGGCGTCGGTCACGGGATCAACGTAACCCGACCCGGGTGCGCGAAGAGGTAGGTCAGACCGCGGGGTACCCCACGGACTTGACCTCGGTGTACTGGTCGAAGCCGGCCACACCGTTCTGGCGGCCGACGCCGCTGTCCTTGTATCCGCCGAACGGGACGTCGGCGCCATAAGGTGCGCCGCCGTTGACGCCGATGAAGCCGGCCTTGATGCGCCGCGCGACCGCCAGCGAATGCTCCAGCGAGCCCGACATCACGTTGCCGGCCAAGCCGTACGGGCTGTCGTTGGCGATCCGGATCGCGTCTTCTTCGTCGTCGAATGGAATCACCGACAGCACCGGGCCGAAGATCTCCTCCTGGGCGATCGTCATCTTGTTGTCGACATCGGTGAAAAGCGTTGGCCGGACGAAGTATCCCTTGTCGAAACCGGTCTCCGCGCCGGGTCCGCCGACCAGCGCGGTGGCGCCTTCCTCGACACCCTTCTTGATGTAATTCGTCACGCGGTCGTACTGCCGCTGCGAGATCACCGGTCCACACAAGGTGCCGGGGTCCTGCGGGTCGCCGCAGGTGATGCTCTCGTAGATGCTCTTGAGGATCGCCACACCCTCCTCGTAGCGCGAGCGCGGCAACAGCATCCGAGTCGGGTTGGCGCAACCCTGTCCGGCGTGCATACACGGGGCGATGCCGATCGCGCAGGCCAAGCCGAAGTCGGCGTCCTCCAAGACAATGGTGGCCGACTTACCCCCGAGTTCGAGGAACAGCCGCTTCATGGTGGCCGCGCCTTTTTCCATGATCCGCTTGCCGACCACCGTCGAGCCCGTGAATGAGATCAGGTCGACCTTGGGCGACAGCGTAAGTTCCTCGCCGACAAAGTGATCCGATGCGGTGATGACGTTGACGACGCCGGCCGGGATGTCGGTCTTTTCGGCGATCAGCCGGCCCAGGCGAGTCGCATTGAACGGGGTGTTGGGCGCCGCCTTGAGCACCACGGTGTTGCCAGTTCCCAGCGCCTGGCCGAGCTTGTTGAGGGTGACCTCGAACGGGAAGTTCCAGGGCACGATCGCACCGACCACGCCGACCGGCTCGCGCCACTGCTTGATGGTGGTGTTCGCCCCGGTAAGGCTGATCACGCGATCGCCCAGGTCGGTCTCCCACGGGTATTCGTCAATCAGCCGGGCCGGGTACTTCAGCCCGTCCTGAAGTGGTGCGTCCAGCTGTGGGCCGAAGGTGATGGCGCGCGGCGAGCCGACTTCGAGGATGAGTTCCTCGCGCAGCTCCTCTTTCTCCGATTCGATCGCGTCGTGCAACTGCAGCAGGCAGCGCTGACGCAACTTGTGATTGGTCGACCAGTCGGTCTCGTCGAAGGCCCGCCGGGCGGCGTCGATGGCCCGGTGCATGTCCTCTTTCGACGCGTCCGCCACCTCCCCGAGCTGCTCCTCCGTGGCCGGGTTGATGTTGGTGAAGGTTCCGGCCTGGCCGTCGACCAACTTGCCGTCGATCATCATCTTCGGCTCGAAGCGGACCTTTACAGCTTCAGTCATGTGTGTTGCGCTTTCGTAGTCGGGACGCAGAGCGAGCGCCGAGTCGCACGGTACTATGGGAAGCCTTACCGGAAGAGAGCCGGTTGGCAACCCCCAGACGGCAACCACGCCACCCTCGAGTTTGTTGACCAAATATCTGTTCCACCGTAGAGTTCGCCATTGCCCGACGTCAATCACCCCGAAGCAACAGGACACGTGGATTTCTCATACCCACCCGAGGTGGAACAGGTCCGCAAGGAGTTGCGTGCCTGGCTGGCCGCGAACCTGACCGACGACGTGATCGCGGCCAACCGCGGCAGAGGTAGGGACGACGCGGCGTTCCAGACCCTGCGGACGTGGAACGCGACGATGGCCGATGCCGGGTGGGCCGCGGTCTCTTGGCCGCCGGAGTACGGCGGCCGCGGGGCGGGGGTGCTCGAGCAGCTGGTCTGCGCCGAGGAAACCACCCGAGCACGGGTCCCGGTCCACCTCAACGTGATCGGGATGAACAACATCGCGCCGGCGATCATGGAGCACGGAACCGAGGAGCAGAAGCGCACCATTCTCCCCCGGATGATGCGTGCTGACGACATCTGGTGCCAGGGCATGTCGGAACCTGAGGCCGGCTCCGATCTCGCCTCGCTTCGAACGCGCGCGGTGCGTGACGGCGACCATTTCGTCGTCAACGGCCAGAAGATCTGGACCTCGCTGGGGCACCGCGCGCAGTGGTGCCAGTTGTACGTGCGCACCGACCCGGATGCGCCCAAGCACAAAGGCATCTCCTGCCTGATTCTTGACATGTCGTTGCCGGGCATCGAAGTTCGACCACTTGTCACGTTGAGCGGTGAGGCCGATTTCGCGGAGGTGTTCTTCAACGATGTTCGGGTGCCGGCGGACGCCCTGCTCGGCACGGAGAACGGCGGCTGGCGCATTGCCACCACCACGCTGAGTCACGAGCGCGCCGGCGCCGCACGCCTTTACACGGAGATGCAGACCCGGCTCGAGGAACTCGTCACCGATCTTGCGGACGTCCGGGTCGGCAACCGGCCTGTGCTCGAGGAGCCCACGACGTTGCGACGGCTGGGTGAAATCGCTGTGCGCATCAAGTATCTCGAGCTTCTGTGCAAACGGTCGATCTCGGCGATCATGCACGGCGGCGACGCATTCGGGTCAGCGAGTCTGGCCAAATCGATCTGGGGTGAAGTCGGGCAGGACATCGCCGCATTGGCCTTCGACCTGATGGGGATGGATCCCGCGGGCCGGCGCTGGGCCGACTACCGGCTGACGTCGCGGTCGCTGACCATCGCCGGCGGCACGACGCAGATCAACAAGAACATCACCGCCCAGCGCGTGTTGGGGCTGCCGCGTTCATGAACCTCGAGTTGACCGACGAGCAGATCGCGCTGCGCGACACCGTCCGAGGCTATCTGGCCGAACGAGCCCCGATCGCCGAGCATGTCCGCCCGCTGCTCGACGACGACACCGGCACGACCGAACCGGTATGGCGAGGGCTTGCCGAACTCGGCGCCACCGGATTACTGGTGCCGCTGGAATACGACGGCGCCGGGATGACGATGGTCGAGGCCGGCATCGTCGCCGAGGAGCTCGGCGCCGGCCTGCATCCCGGTCCCTGGCTGTCCAGCGCTGTCGCGGCGACCCGTGCGCTGATGCGGTTCGGCGTGCAAGACGACCTGGCCGCCCCCCTTCTCACCGGAATCGCCGACGGCTCCACGATTGCCACGGTAGGCCCATTACAGGGTCCGGGCCCGAGCGTTGTCGAGCACGGTGACGGCGTTGCGCTGCGCGGTGGGATCGACAACGTGTGGGATGCCGGCTCCGCCGATGTGGTACTCGTGGTGGCCGAAGATCGGTACGGGACAGGTCTTTTCGCGGTCCAGGCAGGAACCCCCGGCTTCGAGAGCACGCTGCAGGCCGGAATCGACCAGACTCGCAAGCGGTTTCGCGTCCGTTTCGACGACAGTCCCGCGCAACGGCTGTCGATCGCATCGCCCGACGCCGTCGAGGCGCTGATCGACGACGTGACAATCGCCTGGGCTGCTGACGCTCTTGGTGCGGCACGTGCCGTACTCGATCTCGTCGTCGAATACGCCAAGGTACGTCGCCAATTCGGCCAGCCGATCGGCGCGTTCCAGGCGGTGCAACACCTCTGCGTCGACATGTACGAATCCGTGGAGCTTGCCCGCAGCGGCGTCATTCATGCGCTGTGGGCCGCAGATGCCGGGAGCCGCGCGGAGCGGCATGCGGCCGCGCAGCGGACGAAGGCGTTCGCGGGCCGGCTTGCCGCGGTCGGTGACACCGCCATTCAGGTGTTCGGCGGAATTGGCTACACATGGGAGCACGACGCCCATCTCTACCTCAAGCGTCTGCTGGGCTGGAGCGCATTCCTGGACGGCTCCGACGGCTACCTCGTGCAACTCGGCGCGCAGCTCGCCGAGGCGGTTCTGCACTGACGGTTGCGGGCGCCGCAACATGCGTTCAACCTGCACAATCGGACCACGGCAACCTGGTAGCGTTAAACCAAATGTTGGGTCAGCGGTCTCGCCGCACCGGCAGAAATGGTGGCGACCGAAAAGGCGACCGCCTATAGGTGGAAGCTGCGGAGGTGTCGTGGGGCTTCAGCAACCATCCGAGGCTGCACGAACACCGCACTCTGCACGCCTAGACTTGCCCGATGCCGATTCGTTGGTCCGGCCTGACAGTGCCGGACGTCCTCGCGTGACGCAGCGGGGCCGGGGTGCCGCCAAGCGCATTCCCGAGTTGACAGCGGGCACCGGCGGCTCCTACGACGACGGGACTCGTCGCACCGAAATCCTGCACACGGCTGCGTCATTGATCGCCTCGTCGGGCCTGCGGACATCCCTGCAAGAGATCGCCGACGCAGCGGGCATCTTGCCCGGAAGCCTCTATCACCACTTCGAATCGAAAGAAGCGATTCTCGTCGAGCTGGTCCGGCGGTACTACGCCGACCTGGACCGGATCGGCGAAATCGCCCACGAGAAGCTGGATCAGGCCGACCCGCGCTCTGTCGCGGACAAGATTGTGGAGCTGGGATCCGCAATCGCGCGCTGTGCGGTACAACATCGTGCGGCGCTGCAGATGTCGTTCTACGAGGCGCCCAGCGCCAACCCGGAACTCGTCGAACTCCTGCAGAATCCGCCGACCGCTGTCCAGCAGGCGATGCTGCAGACACTGCGCGCGGGGAGGTGGAGCGGCTTCATCAGGTCCGATATCGACCTTCCCACGTTGGCCGACCGAATCTGCCAAACCATGATGCACGTCGGGCTCGACATCATCAGGCACACCGGCGGGGCCGATCAAACCGCGGTCGTCATGTGCCGGATCATGTTGCACGGATTGGCCAGTCGGCCTTACAGCGATTCCGAACTGAATGGATCCAGCGCTTTCGCGGCCGCCGAGGAGGCCATCAAGACGTGGGCTGAGGAGACCGACGGTAACGACAAGAGCGTGCACGTCCGTTCGGTGGCGCGAGCCGAGTTCGGCCGAAAAGGCTACGAGGTCACCACGATCCGCGACATCGCTGCCGCGGCGGGACTGGGCACCGGAACGGTCTATCGGCTGATCGGGTCGAAGGACCAACTCCTCGCTTCGATCATGGAGTCGTTCGGCAAGAAGGCCGGCGGAGGCTTCGCCAGCGTGCTGCGCACGGACGCCACACCGGTGCAGAAGTTGGACGCGCTCAGCTGGGTCAACATCAATGCGTTGGATCAGTTTCCCGACGAGTGGAAGATCCAGCTCGCGTGGATGCGGCAGTCGCCGCCAGACACGCCGAACCCCGGCCTGGCGTTCACCATGCGACTGCGTCAACTCCGGGCGTTGTTGTCCGATGGGATCGAGTCGGGCGATATCCGGATCGAGGACTCGCCGTCGCTGTCGATGCTGGCGCGCTATGTGATGGATGCGTTGTGGGTGCCGGAAAACATCGTCCGCGCTCAGGGCAGGGGTGCGGCGCTGGTCAATGCCCGCGACACCCTGGTGCGCGGAGCTGCGGAACGTGACACTTCTACTCAAATCTGACAACCAAATTATCTGATACTCACCGGTAGGCGCGTTTGTCTGCGCATACTGACGGGGTGCGTTGTGCTGAAGTCCGCGTCTGGACTTCCCGTGTTGGCTTATCGACCGGTAGCACCAAACATCTGTTCCGTGTGGGTACTCGCGAGCCTTGCTGTGGGCGTCGCAAGAGAGGATCGAAATGACTGGTATCGAGCAGTTCCGCTACGACGGCAAGCGGGCGTTGGTAGTCGGGGGTGCCACCGGCATGGGCGCCGCAGCGGCCAAGATCGTGGGTGACCTCGGGGCCGAGGTGATCAACCTGGATTACGCGCCGGTGGAATCGGGGCTCGGTCGCGGCATTCAGGTCGACCTGCGCCACCCCGCGTCGATCGACAGCGCGCTCGAGCAGATCGGCGGGCCGGTCGATGCGCTGTTCTCGGCCGCCGGCATCGCCGACGGTCCGGACCTGATGAAGATCAACTTCATCGGCCACCGGCACGTGATCGACCGACTGATCAACAACGGCCAACTCAATCGCGGCGGGGCCATCTGCTTCATCTCGTCGGTGGCGGGCATCGGCTGGGAGACCGATCTGCCGCGGCTGCAGGAGTTTCTGGCCACACCCGACTTCGAGTCGGCGGACGCCTGGAGCAAGGCGCACGAGGCGGAAAACTTCGGCCACTACGGCACCAGCAAGCAGGCGATCAACGCCTATGTCGCCACGCACGCATTCCCGTTCCTGGCCAAGGGCATTCGGATTAACGCGATCTGCCCGGGCCCGACCGACACTCCACTGGCCCGGGCCAACGCCGACCTCTGGCTGTCGTTCGCCCAGGACTACCGCGAAGCCACCGGAACGGCAACCCACACACCCGAGCAGATGGGCAACGTGATGGCGTTCCTCAACAGCGACGCTGCCGCCGGAATCAACGGCGTGACGCTGCTGGTCGACTACGGACACGTCAACTCGTCCAGCACCGGAACGTTCGAGGCGGGCAAGCCGATCATCGACATGCTGATGGGCAAGATCTCGTTCGGCTGATCCTGCGCGCACGTTTGCTCCCCGGGACGCGCGCAGGCTGATAGAAAAACGGTGAGACTTCAACCTGCGTGCGTGGGGAGGTGCCCGATGGAGCAACGGCTGATCACCGCGGCGGTGAGCGCGGTACTGGTTGCAGCATCGTGCTCAGGCTGCTTCACGCAGGACAATGCGACGCAGAAGACTGCGCGTGTCACCGTCGACAACAACACCCGGACCTCGCACGCCGTCAAATGCAACCAGGTGAACTGGCTGCTGACGGCGAACATCAGCGTGGCCCCGGCCAACGTGAAGGTGCTGCTCCGGCTGGACCCAGAAAAGCCCACGGTCGAATCGGTGCACTTCGACAACTTCGTCGGCTTCTACGGTGTCTCCAACTCGGGCGCCGGTGAGTCGAAGATCCAGGTCGCGCATGACACGTACACCATCACCGGCACGGCCTCCGGAACCCAGCTCAACGACCCACGCGTGTCGGTGACGCAACCGTTCACCATCGAGGTGGGCTGCTGACTTCATTGGCAGGCGCTCCGGCTGCTAGTCGATTTCGTCGTCCGGTGGTGGCTGAAGCTGTTGCGCGGGCGGCGACTTTTTCAGCCACGCCCGCATCCTCAAAAGTGGGCTGACCACGACGCCGGTAGCGAGCAGGATCAGCAGCACGATGATCACGGCGTTCATATCGTCAATGGTGCCAGGTCGGGTGAATCGAATTGCGGCTAGATTTCCGAATTCGTGCGCGCGATACGAATTCATCTGGTGCCCCTGTTGTTCGAGTTACGCGATTAACCTCCGCCCAGCAATTCATAGAATCGACATTTGGCCAGTTGACAGCGCTGCAGATCGCGCGATCGCAATGACGCGACGTTTGGAACTGTTACGGGGAGGCTATTGCACCCTTCGAGCGTTGCCGGCTCAAAAAGAGTTCGCGCTCAGACGCAGGAAACACAAAGGAGTTCATCGTGAAGTACGCAACAACGATCATGAAGACGGCGATTGGCGCCGCGGGTATCGCTGCCATCGGCTTTGCCACCGCGGCCAGCGCTTCCGCCGCGCCGAACATTCAGGGATTCGGAAGCAGCGAACCATTGATCGATGGGCCGATGGTCACCAACTACACGGTGAGCAACTTGGAGCCCAGCACCATCGCAATCCCCGGGTACACGCCCAAGGGGACGCTGTACCAGGCCGACGTCACCGTCCGCTCGGATGGCGGACTCGTCACTCCTCAGGTGCGCGACTTCAGCGCCCGCGGCCCGAACGGCCAGACCTACAAACTGGTCGACAACGTCGAGGTGCCCAATGGCCTCAACCCCGCGGCCATTCCGCAGGGCAGTGAGTCGAAGGGCACGCTCTACTTCGACGCGACCGGCGCGCCGCCCAACGGCATCGTCTACAACGACGGGTTGCAAGACATTCTGATGTGGACGTCGAATGTGCCCGGGACCTCGACGTCGGGCCAGCCTGGAACGACGGGGACTGGTGAGCCGAGTGACTCCGGTCCGTTGCCGGGCGCGCTCCCGGCGCCGGCCACCACCTGATCCGATTCTGATATCTCCCCTCGCTGCGATGGTTAGCGAGGGGAGATATTTTTCTTTCCTGCGTGCATTTCGCTGTGTAGCAAGAATTCACAGGGGATTCGGCTGGAACGCGCCGGGAGGTTGGGCGAGCGCTAACGCGGTCCCGGTGCCGATCGGGCCGGTGCGATCAAACAGCGTTGCCGCGCCGGTTCCCACCCCGTCGTTGCCGTAATAGGTCTGAGCGGCCAGACCGATGTACTCGCCTTCGGGTAGCCGGCTGATCGCCACGGTGTAGTCGGCGTTGATGTAGCGCAATCCTGCTGTGCCCCAATGCGTCAGCGAACTGATGATGTCCCCGGCGAAGGCTGCCCGCGCGAACGGCGTCAGCGGGTGGCCCGCCACCATCGGGCGAAATATCCGCGTCCACGCAAACTTCTGCACACCCGGCTGCTCCCATTCGAGTGGAGGCATACCCGGACTGCCGTCGCCAGAGTTCGCGCTGTAGGTCCAAATGTCAAAGGGCACTTCCGATTCAAGCGGCTGGGCCTCGATCGGCACCGGGGGCATCGCCACGGCTGCCGACCACACCTGACCCTCGGGTTCCGCACTGCGACGCAAGAACAGCGCACTCGCCCTCGCCACCACTCGGCCGCGCTGCGACATCGCGGCGTCGACGAGTTTCATCCGGCGGCCCTCGCGTTGCACCGACATCTCGATCGACACCGGTTCGATAGGAACCGGCCGCAACAGATCAACCGTCAGTCGGGCGGGCTGCAGATCGCCGCTGCCGTGGCGGTCCAGCGCCCAGCCCAGCAGCCCACCGACGATCTGACCGCCCATCGTCGCGCCCCACGGTCCTCGGGTCATCGTTCCCGGCACATAGGATGCGCCCTCGGCGGTGAAGAATGCTTCCACCCGCTCATGTTAGGGAGTGCGGGACCTGACCCCGCTCAATAGTTGTTGCAGGTGTTGGCGACCTGCACGACAAAACCGCCGTACAGCTCAAAGTACTGCTGAGATTGCGGCTTGCTCCGCAACTCCTCGACTATCTGCCGGCGCTGATCCGGCGATGAATCGAGGAATCCGCGCAACGCGGCCTGCGCCGACGGCGACGAGTTCAGTTGACTGGCAGCGACCGGCGTCTGGGCATTAAGCGCCGACACCACCTGCGAGTAATTGCATGTGGTGTTGATAACCGGCTCTAGATCGGGGTCTGCCGACGCGACGACCCCGCCGGTCAGGAACAGTGCCAGACCGCCAGCTGCGACGGCCAGTCTGGTCAGCGACAGGGTAACCATCTGTGACGACCCTCCAACCAACGCACAGCCTCAAGCAATACGGCGACAACACCAGCTTAGCGCCGCTAAATTGCCACCGGCCGAGTACCAACAGGGCCGAAGATCTGCCACCGAATGAGTGCGGGCGGAGGGACTCGAACCCTCACGCTCTTTCGAGCACGGGCACCTAAAGCCCGGGTGTCTGCCAATTCCACCACGCCCGCATGCCCCGCGATCGTACCGCCTCGATCACCGATCAATCTGTCGGTAGCTCCTCGTACATTGCCCGGTAAAAGGGGCCAAAGGATGAGATCAGCAGAAGAGTTCAACGCCGTACAACGCCTCATCGCGGCCGGTCTGAATGACTGCGCGATCACCCGTCAAACTGGCATTCCGCGTTGCACCGTGCGCGATTGGCGATGCCGACCGCAGCTTCGATCTAGAGCTGCGGGCGGTTCACCTTGCTCCCACGATTTCTCCCGGCTACCGGCGAAGGCCTACGCCTACGTACTTGGGATCTATCTGGGCGATGGCTGCATCTCACGAGGCGGGCGCGTGTGGCGACTGAGGATCACCCTCGACTCTCGCTACCCAAAGATCATTGACCGCACGCGCGCATCGATTGACGCCCTGATGCCGGGCCAGCGCGCGGGGACTTGGCGGCGTTCCGACAATTGCACGGAAGTTTATCTGTGCTCCAAACATTGGCCGTGTCTGTTTCCACAGCATGGCCCTGGCAAAAAGCATCTACGCCCGATTCGATTGGAAACTTGGCAGCAAGAGCTCGTCAAACAAGCCACCGAAGACTTCGTACGCGGCCTGATAGAGAGCGACGGCTGTCGCGTCGTCGCGAACGATCGCGGCGTCAAGAGCGTTCGCTACCACTTCTCGAACCGATCCGACGATATCCGCGGACTGTACTGCGCGGCGCTCGATCAACTTGGAATCCCGTGGACGCAGCCGCGCTGGTTCGATGTCGCCGTCTACCGCAAGGCCGCGACGGCGCGCCTCGACGAGTTCGTTGGACCAAAAGCATGACGGTATCGGCTAACCACCGGGGGTACCTTCTAGGGGTGTCCACTACGCGTCGTCGGAGACCCGCACTCATCGTGCTGGTGATCGTCGCGGCGGGCGGTTGCCTGGCCCTGGGCTGGTGGCAATGGACGAGATTTGAATCGACATCGGGCAGTTTCCAGAATCTGGGCTACGCCTTGCAGTGGCCGGCGTTCGCCGGATTCTGCGTCTACGCTTACCGCAAATTCGTCCGATACGAAGATGCGCCGCCGGAGCACCGAAACACCAACGCCGTCAACGAGATACCGGAAGGGCTACTGCCGGAACGTCCGAAGGCCGCGCAGCAGAACTCCGACGACCCGGAACTGCGCGAGTACAACGCCTATCTGGCTGAACTTGCCAAGGCAGACAACGAAACCCAGTAGAACAGGACAACCGCATGACCACAGCCGGCGAGAACGTCCGGACCCCGCTGCTTGCGTACCGTGTGATGGCGTGGACGACGGGTATCTGGCTGATCGCGCTGTGCTACGAGCTGGTGGTCCATTACGTCATCAGGGTGCCGAACCCACCCAGCTGGATCGGAATCGTGCACGGCTGGGTCTATTTCGCCTACGTCCTGGCGGCTTTCAACCTTGCGGTCAAAGTCCGCTGGCCGATCGGCAAGACGATCGGCGTCCTGCTGGCCGGAACGATCCCGCTCGTCGGCGTCATCGTCGAGCACTTTCAGACCCGAAATATCAAGGCGCAGTATAACTTATAAGGCACGCAGTGCGGGCAGCAGTAGAGCCAGTGCGCGACCGCGATGCGATGCCGCGTCTTTTTCGGCTGACGTCAGCTCCGCGGCGGAACGATTGTCGCCGTCCGGGATGAACACCGGGTCGTAGCCGAAACCCCCGTCGCCGCGCGGTTCGTAGGCGATCGCTCCCGGCCATTCGCCGCGGACCACCACCTCCGCCGTGCCGGACACCAGCGCGCAGGCCGAGACGAAAGCCGCGCCGCGGCGCTCGTCGGGCACATCCCGCATCTGGGCGAGCAACAGCGCGGTGTTGCCGGCATCGTCGCCGTGGGTGCCCGACCACCGAGCCGACAGCACACCGGGCATGCCATTCAGCGCGGCCACCGCCAGGCCGGAGTCGTCGGCGACGGTCGGCAGTCCCGTCGCGGCGAATCCGTCGCGGGCCTTGGCCAGAGCGTTGTCTTCAAACGTCGCAGCGGTTTCCGGGGCCTCGTCGAAGGGCGGGACGTCGTTCAGCGACACCAGGGTCAGCCCCGACAGCTCGGCCGCGTCCAATACCCGGCGCAGCTCCGTCAGCTTTTTGGCGTTGCGGCTGGCGACCAACACGCGGGTCATCAACCGGCGGTCAGCTTCCGAAAGCCTTTTGCGCCCCGGGACCTTCGGGCAGGACACCCGGATAGGGCAGCGCCAACGCCTCGTTCTGCGCGACGAACAGCTGCTCGCAGGCTCCCTCGGCAGCATCGAGCAATTTGGTCAGCGTGGATCGCGGGAAGGTGGCACCTTCGCCCGTGCCCTGCACCTCGACCAGCGTTCCGGTGTCGGTGGCCACCACGTTCATGTCCACCTCGGCACGGGAGTCTTCCTCGTAGGGCAGGTCGACCCGCACCCGGCCGTCGACGACACCGACGCTGATGGCCGCGATCGCACAGGACAGCGGCCGCGGATCCGACAGCCTGCCCGCCGCCGAGAGGTAGGTCACCGCATCGGCCAACGCGACGTAGGCGCCGGTGATGGCGGCGGTACGGGTACCGCCGTCGGCCTGCAAGACGTCGCAGTCGATGGCAATCGTGTTCTCCCCCAACGCCGCCAAGTCGATGCAGGCCCGCAGCGACCTGCCGACCAGCCGGCTGATCTCCTGCGTGCGCCCCGACAGCCGACCCTTGACCGACTCCCGGTCGCCACGAGTGTGGGTGGCCGACGGGAGCATCGCGTACTCGGCGGTGAGCCAGCCCAGGCCGGAGCCTTTACGCCAGCGGGGCACGCCCTCGGTGACGCTCGCCGTGCACAGGACTTTGGTCTGGCCGAACTCGATCACCACCGAACCTGCCGGGTGGGCGGTGAATCCACGGGTGATGACGACCGGTCGAAGCTCGTCGTCGAGGCGACCGTCTTCTCGTTTTGACACGAGGGCAACTTTAGCCCTGCGAGCGTGCGGTCAACCGGTCAGGAGCGCCCGACGCTGAACGTCTCGCCGCACACCACCGCATGCACGGGGCCGTCGAATTCGGCTTTGGCCTCGCTGATCACGTCCTCGCGCGCGGTCCACGGCGGGATATGCGTCAACAGCAGCTCCCCTACCCCGGCCGCGGCCGCGATCCGCCCGGCCTCGGTGCCGGACAGGTGCAGGTTGGGCGGCCGGTCCGGCGAGTGCGTCCAGGACGCCTCACACAGGAAGACGTCGGCGCCGCGAGCCAGGTCGATCACCGCGTCGCAGTAGCCGGTGTCGCCGCTGTAGACGAACGTGGCGCCGGCGGCGTTGGTGACCCGCATGCCGTAGGACTCGGTCGGGTGGCACACCAGTCTGGGCGTGATGTCGAGCGCGCCGATCGTCACGGCCGCACCGTCGACCCAGTGGTGCACGTCGAAAATGTCGGAGCAATCGTCGATCTCGCCCCCGTACGGCGATGACGCGGCGCCGAGCCGAGACCACGTGTCGCTCGGTCCGTACAGCAAGGCTTTCCCGGCAGGCGGCGACGGGTGATACCGGCGCCAGACGAAAAGGCCGGGCACATCAAGGCAGTGATCGGCATGCAGGTGCGAAAGCAGGACGTGGACCGACCCCGGGTCGGCATGCCGCTGCAGCGCGCCGAGTACCCCTCCGCCGAAGTCGATGACCAGCGGCGGAGTGTCATCGGCCCGCAGGAGGTAACCCGATGCCGGCGAGTCCGGGCCAACGACGCTCCCGGAGCAGCCCAGCACGGTAATTCGCACGCTCACTACTGTGCCATGCCCGAGGTCATGTTGTTGAAAACATCTGCGGTTTACTGCTGAATAAGCTCAGCCGGAAGCGGCGATGTGACGGTGGACCGGCTCGACGCCGGTGATCGCCGGACCCAGAAAACGCGCCGCGAGGGCCAGGAACCCCGCCGGATCCCCGGTGGCCTCGAAAACGCGAAGCGGCGAACCAGCTTCGGGACGCTCCGGGTGGGGATGCAGCAGGTCGCGCTCGGTCAGCACGCGAAGCAATTCCTTTGCCGTCTCTTCCGCACTGGAAACGAGCGTGACCCCGTCCCCCATCGCCAGCTGGATCAGCCCGGACAGCAGCGGATAGTGCGTACAGCCCAGCACTAGCGTGTCGACGTCGGCCCGCTGCAACGGCTCGAGGTAACCCTCGGCCAGCCCAAGGACCTGTCGGCCGCTGGTGATGCCGCGCTCGACGAAGTCGACGAACCGCGGGCAGGCCACCGCAGTGACCTCGGTGTCGCGCGCGGCGGCGAATGCGTCCTGGTAGGCGCCCGAAGCGACGGTGGCCTGGGTTCCGATCACGCCGATGCGACCGTTGCGGGTGGTGGCGACGGCCCGTCGCACCGCGGGCAGGATCACCTCGACGACGGGCACGTCGTAGCGCTCGCGCGCATCGTGCAGGCAGGCCGACGAGGCCGAGTTGCAGGCGATCACCAGCGCCTTGATACCGCGGTCCGCCAGATCGTCACCGATGGCCAGAGCATGCGCGCGGATCTCGGGAATGGTGAGCGGCCCGTAGGGACCGTTCCCGGTATCGCCGACATAGATGATGTCCTCGTCGGGCAGTTGGTCGATGACGGCGCGCGCCACCGTCAATCCGCCGACGCCGGAGTCGAACACCCCGATGGGCGCCAAAGGGTTGCTCACGTCGACGACCTTTGCCGACGGCGCTGCCGGGCTTCGCGTTCTCGACCGGACAGCAGGTACGCGGCCAGCACCCCGGCGATGCCGCCGCACAGGTGTCCCTGCCAGGACACGCCGCCGCAGACATTGAGCTCCGGAACGGCGCCCCACAGCACGCTGCCGTAGACGACCAGCACCAGCAATCCGATGAGGATCTGCCAGCCCGAGCGGACGAAGAAGCCGAACACCAGCAAGAACGTCAGCCAGCCGAAGATCAGGCCGGACGCGCCGATGTGGTCGGTCTGCCCGCAGGACGATCCCAGATTGCCGATCAGCCAGGTGCCGAATCCGCCGACGATCCAAACGATTGCGGTCGCCCAGAGAAACCTCGACAGGCCCGCCAAGGTGACCAGGAAGCCCAGCACCAAAGCCGGCCCGGTGTTGGCCGCCAAATGCGCCCAGTTCGCATGCAGCAGCGGCGCGAACAGGATGCCCCACAGGCCGTCGGTTTCCAGCGGCCGGATGCCGTATTCCTCGAGTCGGTGCCCGTCGAGCAGATCGAACGCCTCGACGACGTACAGCAGCGCGACGAAGCTGAGGATGGTGACTCCGCCGACGACGAAGGCAGACCGCTTCTTCGGCTGCTGTATCTGGCTGGTCATGCCGGCTCCCGCCCGTCCGTCGGCCGGAATGCTCCCGGCAACAGTCCACGATAGGTCGGGACGTCGGCGACCGGGTCGGCGGCGATCACCGCGCTGAGCACCGCATGGGCCAGGCAGTCGGCCGCCGCGACGCCGACGGCGGTGGCCAGGGCCGTCTCCGGTGCGAAAGCGGCCGGCACGTCGGCCGGCGGCGCCACCTCGATGGCGCCGGTGGCCAGGGCAAACACCGTGTCGCCGTCGACCGGGGTGTGTGCGGGTCGAATGCTGCGGGCAAGCCCATCGTGAGCAGTGCTCGCAATTTGCCGGCACGCCGCCGCACTTAACGCAGCGTCCGTCGCGACCACCGCGATCGTGGTGTTCAGCGAGCTCAGCGGCGATTCCAGGGTGGCCAGGTCGGCGATTTGTTCGTCGGGCGGGCGCGTCAGACCGAACTCGTCGACCAGGTAGCTCAACCACGGCAGACCGGTCGACCGGTCGACCACGTTGCCTGCGGAGTTCACCACCACCAGCGCACCGACGGTCACCCCCGACGGCAGCGTCATCGACGCCGTCCCGACACCACCCTTGAACACACCCGAGCACGCGCCCACCCCGGCGCCGACCGTGCCGACGGCGACCTCGGTTCCGGCGGCTCCGCAGGCGGCGTAACCGAACTCGGCGGTGGGCCGATTACCCCAACCGCCGACCTTCAGATCGAAGATCACCGCGCCCGGCACGATCGGCACCACCCCGCCGTCCATGGCCACGCCGCGGTCACGCTCCTCGAGCCAGCGCATCACGCCGTCGGCCGCCGCCAACCCGAACGCGCTGCCACCGGCCAGCAACACCGCATCGACGTAGCGCACGCTGTTGGCCGGATTGAGCAGATCCGTTTCGCGGGTGCCGGGCGCCCCGCCGCGCACGTCGACCGCGCCGACCGTGCCGGGCGGCGTCAGGACCACGGTGACACCGCTGGCCCACCCCGCGCCCATGGTCGCGTCGGGGTCCAGTCGATGGTGCTGGCCGACCAGGATGCCCGCGACGTCGGTAATCGCGTTCATCGCGAGCCCATCAACGCCACGACCAAGTACTCCTGCAGCACGGTCAGCCACTGATAGACGTCGAGATGCGCGGCCAGCGGATGATCGTCCGGCAGTCGGTCGGGACCGTCCGGGCGGATATCGAGCATGGTGCCCAAGGCCAGACGCAGGTCGTTGACCGCTGACGTCCAGGCGTGCGCGACGTCCTTGCTCAGCTCGATTTTGCCCCCGCCATCGGGCAATGAGTCCAGAAGTTGTTGTGCCGCAACTCTTTTGGCTTCGATGATAGAGGGCTCGTGCAGGCTGCGCAACGCGGCGTTGAGGCTGTCGGTGTCTTCTTCCGGATCGTCGTTGGGCTTCGCGAAATCGGGGAGCAGCCGCTGCAACGTGGCGTTGTCCGGCGGCTCGGAGTTGCCGGTCTTCATGCCGGTGATCTGCTCGAGTTCGTCCTGAGGCGAGGCCGATTCGCGTTCGTCGAGCAATCCGATCATCGAAGCGACCAGATTCTTCAGTAGCGCCACTTCATGCGCGTCCAGCGCGGACCGGAAGCGGGCACCGTCGGCGGTTTCCACCCGCTTCCATTTACGCACCCGATCTCAATGGTCCTGCTGCATGGTGGCCCAGAGACCCGCCGCGTGCAGTTTCGTGACGTCGACCTCCATCGATTCCCGGCTGCCCGCCGAGACCACCGCCTTGCCTTCGTTGTGCACCTGCAGCATCAGTTTGGTGGCGTGCGGTTCGCTGTAACCGAACAGCTTCTGAAAGACATACGTCACGTAGTTCATCAGATTGACCGGATCGTCCCAGACGATGGTCACCCAGGGAGCCGCGGTGGCTTCAACCGTGTCCGCTTCCCGCTGCCCGGTGGTTCCCGGCTTGGTCGGGGCTGACGCAACCATGGTCTCCAGGATACCGAGCCACCCTCGGATAACCGATACCGTAGCGGCGTGAACGACTCCGGGTACACCGGGCTGCTGACCGACAGGTACGAGCTGACCATGCTGTCGGCGGCGTTGCGCGCCGGCACGGCGCACCGCCGGTGCACGTTCGAGCTGTTCGCTCGCAAGCTGCCCGACGGACGCCGATACGGTGTGGTCGCCGGGACGGGCCGGTTCCTGGAAGCCTTGTCCGACTTCAGGTTCGACGACGCCGCTTGCGCGTCGCTGGCGGAATTCCTGGACGGCGAAACGCTCGCATATCTGCGCGACTTCCGGTTCAGCGGCGACGTCGACGGTTACGCCGAAGGCGAACTGTATTTCCCTGGCTCCCCGGTGCTTTCGGTGCACGGCAGCTTCGCCGAATGCGTGATACTCGAGACGCTGGCGCTGTCGATCTTCAACCACGACACCGCCGTCGCCTCCGCCGCCGCGCGGATGGTGAGCGCCGCGCACGGCCGGCCGCTGATGGACATGGGCTCGCGCCGGACCCACGAGCGTGCCGCCGTCGCGGCCGCCCGCGCCGCCTACGTCGCGGGGTTCGCTGCGACGTCGAACCTGGAAGCCCATCGTCGCTACAAAGTGCCGACCGAAGGCACCAGCGCGCACGCCTTCACGCTGCTCTATGACGGCTCGGACGGACCCGACGAGCCGGGCGCGTTCGCGGCCCAGGTCGCCGCCCTGGGCGCCGGCACCACCCTGCTGGTGGACACCTACGACGTGACGATCGGCGTCGACAACGCCGTCGCGGCGGCCGGCACCGGGCTCGGCGCGGTGCGCATTGACTCCGGCGACCTGGGCGTGCTGGCCCGACAGGTCCGCGAACAGCTCGACCGGCTCGGAGCCACTCAGACCCGCATCGTGGTCTCCGGCGACCTCGACGAATTCGCCCTCGCGGGACTGCGCGCCGAACCGGTGGACAGCTATGGGATCGGCACCGCGCTGGTGACCGGCTCGGGAGCGCCCACCGCGAGCATGGTCTACAAGCTGGTCGAGGTCGACCGCGTACCGGTCGAGAAGCGCAGCGTCCACAAGGAATCGCGCGGCGGCCGCAAAGCGGCCCTGCGGCTGTCCCGTTCGACCGGCACCATCACCGAGGAGGTCGTCCATCCGGCGGGCCGACCGCCGCCACACGACGAGCCGGCGCGGGTGCTGACCGTTCCCCTGGTCCGCAGCGGCGAGCCGGTCGCCGGAACGGACCTGGGCGTGGCGCGCGAACTGGTGGCGTCGGGCTTGCGAAGCTTGCCGTGGGAGGGTCTGATGTTGTCGCACGGCGACCCGGCGATCCCGACGACCCAGATTCCGGTCCCACGTCCGCCGGCCGACACCCAGGAGTAGCCACGTCCGACGATGCGCCGACGGCAGTGACGACGCTGCTGGCAACTGCGGTGACCGCGTTGGGCGGCAGTGAACGCAGCGGCCAGCTGGACATGGCCACCGCGGTCGCACACGCCTTCGAATCCGGCGAGCACCTGGCCGTTCAGGCGGGCACCGGCACCGGCAAATCATTGGCGTACTTGGTGCCGGCCATCGATCGAGCGGTGTCGGATAACGCGCCGGTCGTGGTGTCGACGGCGACGATTGCCCTGCAGCGTCAACTGGTCAACCGCGATCTCCCCCAACTGGTCGACGCGCTCGACGACGCGCTGCCCCGCACACCGCGATTCGCATTGCTGAAGGGCCGGCAGAATTACCTGTGCCTGAACAAGATTCACAACGGCTCAGCCACTGATTCCGACGAAGAGCCGCACGAGCTGTTTCGGCCGCAGGTGGCCTCCGCGCTGGGACGCGAGGTGCAGCGGCTCACCGAATGGGCGTCGAGCACGGAGTCCGGCGATCGCGACGACCTCAAGCCCGGCGTGGCCGACCGGTCGTGGGGTCAGGTCAGCGTCTCCGCGCGGGAATGCCTCGGGATGGCCCGCTGCCCGTTTGGCACCGACTGCTTCTCCGAACGGGCCCGCGCCAAAGCCGGCGGCGCCGATGTCGTCGTCACCAACCACGCGCTGCTGGCCATCAATGCCGTCGCCGACTCGCCCGTGTTGCCGGAACACAAGCTGCTGATCGTCGACGAGGCGCACGATCTGGTGGACCGAGTCACCGCGGTGGCCACCGGCGAGCTCACGGCAACCGCACTCGGCATCGCCTCACGGCGGATCGCCCAGCTGATTGACCCGGAGCTCACGCAGCGCTGGGAACGGGCCTCGGCCAGCTTCCAGACGGTCGTCCAGAACGCGTCGGCCGGACGGATGGACCACCTCGACGACGAGCTCGCCACCAACCTCACCGCGCTGCGCGACGCGGCCACCGCGGCGCGGTCAACGATCGACACCTCACCCACCGATCCCAAGGCCGCGGCGGCCCGCTCCGAAGCGGTGGCCAGCCTGGCCGAAATCGCCGACACCGCAACGCGAATTTTGGCCTCGTTCGGGCCGGCGATCGCCGACCGCACCGATGTGGTCTGGCTCGATCACGAGGACAATCGCGGGTCGACGCGCACGTATCTTCGGGTTGCGCCGCTGTCGGTGGCCGGGCTGCTGCGCACCCGGTTGTTCGCCGACTCGACCGCGGTGCTGACCTCGGCGACGTTGACCGTCGGCGGCTCGTTCGACGCGATGGCCGAGGCGTGGGGCCTGGCGGATGCCGAAACACCATGGCGCGGGCTCGACGTCGGATCGCCGTTCCAGCACGCCAAAGCGGGAATCC
The DNA here is from genome assembly GCF_965277065.1 of Mycobacterium sp. GTDB lineage: Bacteria > Actinomycetota > Actinomycetes > Mycobacteriales > Mycobacteriaceae > Mycobacterium. The sequence continues at coordinate 953,965 of NZ_CBDIBT010000018.1, read as the reverse complement.
TCTACGTCGCGGCGCAGCTCCCGCCGCCCGGCCGCGACGGCACCGGCACCGCCGAGCAGCTGACCGAGATCGCCGAACTCATCACCGCGGCAGGCGGGCGAACGCTCGGGCTGTTCTCGTCGATGCGCGCTGCCCGCGCGGCCGCCGACGCGATGGCCGAGCGGTTGTCGACGCCGGTGTTGTGTCAGGGCGAGGACAACACCTCCACGCTCGTCGAGAAGTTCGCCGCCGAGGAGTCGACTTCGCTGTTCGGCACGTTGTCGCTCTGGCAGGGCGTCGACGTGCCCGGCCCGTCGCTGTCGCTGGTCATCATCGACCGGATCCCGTTTCCACGGCCCGACGATCCGCTGCTGTCGGCCCGGCAGCGGGCCGTGGCCGGCGCCGGGGGCAACGGCTTCATGGCCGTCGCGGCCAGCCACGCCGCGCTGCTGCTGGCTCAGGGCGCGGGCCGGTTGCTGCGTGGCATCGACGATCGCGGGGTGGTCGCGGTGCTGGACTCCCGGATGGCGACCGCTCGCTACGGCGGCTACCTGCGCGCCTCGCTGCCGCCGTTCTGGCCGACCACCGATGCGGCCGCGGTGCGCGCGGCGCTGGAGCGGCTGACTACTCCCGCGTGAGTGATCGGCACGTCGAAATCGACCTTGGCGCGGACACCTGCGAGTAACCAGCACGTTAACGTAGATATCGCTCACCGAGGCTCGCGTCTGACGGCTAAGCCAGCGTGACCAATCCCAGCTCAGCACCCGAGGCCAGCATCGGGTGATTGGGTAGCACCCGCACGGTGTAGCCCACCGACCCGGCGACCGGCAGCGGCGTCGTCGTCGCAAAGACATGGTCCCCACCGGAAGCCGTTCCCGTGTAGGGCATCTCGACGGTGACCGGGTCCACCAGCGCATCCCCGACCTCGACTCGACCGACCAGCGCCTGGACGGTCACCTCCTCAGGCCCCAGACCGGCCAGTTGAACCGTCGCGGTTAGGGTCAGCTTCGACCCGAGGATCGGCGTGTCCGGCAGACCGGTGCTGTCGACGTCGGTGATCCGGATCTGCGGCCACTCCTCGAAGGCGCGCCGCCGGTAGGACGCCAGATCGCGGGCCGGATCGAACGCGGCCTGGCCGTCGCCGTCAACGGCGACCGTCCGGCGCAGCGATTCAGCGGCCGGCAGGTAGTAGCCCTCGGTGTAGTCGCGAACCATCCTGGAGGCCAACACTTTTGGGCCGAGCGTTTGCAGGGTGTGCCGGACCATCTCGATCCACCGGCGCGGCACACCGTGCTCGTCGCGCTCGTAAAACCTTGGCGCGACGGACTTCTGCAGCAGGTCGTACAGAGCAGCGGCTTCCAGGTCGTCGCGGCGTTCCTCAGTGACCCCGGACGCCGACGGAATCGCCCAGCCGTTCTCGCCGTCGTACCACTCGTCCCACCAGCCGTCGAGGATCGACAGGTTGAGACCGCCGTTGAGTGCGCTCTTCATCCCCGACGTACCACACGCCTCGAGCGGGCGCAGCGGGTTGTTCAGCCAGACGTCGCAGCCCCAATACAGCAGCCGGGCCATTGACATGTCGTAGTCGGGCAGGAACGCGATCCGGTGCCGCACCTCGGGCCGGTCGGCGAATTGGACCACCTGCTGGATCAGCGCTTTGCCGCCATCGTCGGCGGGGTGGGACTTGCCGGCGACGATCAGCTGAATCGGCTTCTTCTCGTCGAGCAGCAGCTTTTCCAGCCGCTCGGGGTCGCGCAGCATCAAGGTCAGGCGCTTGTAGGTCGGCACTCGTCGGGCGAACCCGATCGTCAGCACGTCCGGGTCGAATGCGCTTGCGATCCAGCCCAATTCGGCTTCCGGAGCACCGCGAACCAACCACGACCGATGCAGCCGTGCCCGGACGTCCTCGACCAGCAGCGCGCGCAGCTGCGACCGGATCCACCACAGGTGACCCCCGTCGACCTCGTTGACCCGCAGCCATACACCGGGGTCGCTGAACGAGTCCGGCCCGGCCAACTCCTGGCCCAGCTGCAACCATTGCGGCGCCGCCCAGGTGCGGGCATGAACGCCATTGGTGATCGACCCGATCGGCACCTCGCCCGCGTCGAATCCGGCCCACAACTCGTTGAACATGTCCCGGCTGACCTCACCGTGCAGCAGCGAAACACCGTTGGCGCGCTGGGCGAGCCGCAGACCCATATGGGCCATGTTGAACTTCTCCGGATCGTCCTCGGCGCCCAACGCGAGAATGCGCCCGACCGGTACGCCGGGCAGCAGCACCGACCCGGCGGCGATGCCCGCGGCGTCCGCTGTGCTTCCGGCGAAATACCGCTGCACCATCGCATGCGGGAACCGGTCGATACCGGCCGGCACCGGGGTGTGGGTGGTGAACACCGTGCTGGACCTCACCACGGTCAGCGCGGTGTCGAAATCCAGCCCGGCGTCGACGAGTTCGCGAATCCGCTCGGCCCCGAGGAACCCGGCGTGGCCCTCGTTCATGTGGAACACCTCGGGCACGGGCAGTTCTTCGATCGCGGTGAACGCGCGGATGGCCCGCACTCCGCCGATCCCGGCCAGGATCTCCTGCTGCATGCGATGTTCCTGGTCGCCGCCGTAGAGGCGGTCGGTGACCCCGCGCATGTCGTGCTCGTTCTCAGGGATGTCGGAATCCAGCAGCAGCAGCGGCACCCGACCGACCTGAGCCACCCAGATCCGCGCCCGCAGCGACCCGTATTCCGGCAACGCCAACTCGACCAGTGCCGGCGTGCCTGCGGCGTCGGCGAGCAGACGCAGCGGCAGTCCGGCCGGATCGAGCGAGGGATAGTCCTCGTGTTGCCAGCCGTCCGCGGTCAGCGACTGGCGAAAGTAACCGGAGCGGTAGTACAAGCCGACCGCGATCAGCGGTAGCCCGAGATCCGATGCGGCCTTGAGGTGATCGCCGGCCAGGATCCCCAACCCGCCCGAGTAATTCGGCAGCACCTCCGCGACGCCGAACTCCATCGAGAAGTATGCGATGGAGTTGGGCATCTTGGTGCCGTTGCTCTGTTGCTGCTGATACCACTGCGGGCGGGTCAGATAGTCGTCAAGGTCTGCGGCCAGCCTGTCCAGCCATTCCAAAAACCCGCCTTCGAGCGCCAACTCGTCGAGTCGAGCCGGGCTGACCGCGCCCAGCAGGGCGACCGGATCCTGCCCGCACTGGACCCACAACGCCGGATCGAGTGCCGCGAAGAGGTCCTGAGTCGGTTTGTCCCACGACCATCGCAGGTTGGTCGACAGCTGCTCCAGCGACGCCAGGCGTTCCGGAAGGTGGGCACGGACCGTGAACCGACGGAGGGCTTTCACACGTCACCACCTTACTGACGCGAAGGCACGTTTCGCCTCCCGAACCGCCCGCGCGACCCGACGCGAGGTGTGGCTCGACACTACGGTGGGTATGGGGCGCAGAGGGCATGCCAAGCAAAGCCGGCCGAAGACGCGCAGGTCGCGGTTCGACCGCGCCCAAGACGACAACCGACGAGCTCAGAAGGAGTATCGGTGCCCGGTCGTGTCGAGATTGATGACGTCGCACCCGTCGTGTCGAGCGGCGCCTATCCGGCAAAAGCCGTTATCGACGAGGTGATTCCGGTCCGCGCGGCGGTATGGCGCGAAGGCCATGACGCGGTGGCGGCCACGCTGGTGGTGCGCTACCTCGGGTCGCGCTATCCGCAGGTTGGTGAAACGCGTCGACTCAAAGCGGTGCAGGCCCCAGCGTCATCGCTGGCCGAGCCTGCCCACCCGGTCGCGCGGGTGAAGCCGTTGCACGTGCCGATGTCCCCCGACGGTCTGGAGCCCTTTGTGTTCCATGCCGCGTTCACGCCCAATCGCGTTGGGCTGTGGACGTATCGGGTCGACGGCTGGGGCGATCCGATCCACACCTGGCGGCACGGTGTCGAAGCCAAACTCGACGCCGGCCAGGGTGAGGCCGAGCTGTCCAACGATCTGCGGGTCGGGGCGCAGCTGCTGGAGCGCGCCGCGACCGGAGTGCCCCGCGCGCAGCGTGAACCGCTGCTGAAAGCCGCGGATGCATTGCGCAAACCCGGCGATCCGGTGCCGCGCGCCGCGCTGGCGTTGACCCCCGAGATCGACAAGCTCCTGATGCAGTATCCGCTGCGCGAGCTGGTCACCCGCGGCGAGCAGTACGGCGTGTGGGTCGACCGTCCGCTGGCCCGCTTCGGGTCCTGGTACGAGATGTTCCCACGCTCGACCGGCGGCTGGGACGCCAAGGGCAACCCGGTGCACGGGACCTTCGCCACCGCGGCGGCGGCCCTGCCGCGCATTGCGCAGATGGGCTTCGACGTGGTGTACCTGCCGCCGATCCATCCGATCGGCAAGGTGCACCGCAAGGGCCGCAACAACACCGCCACGGCCGCGTCCGGTGACGTCGGCTCGCCGTGGGCGATCGGCAGCGAGGAGGGTGGACACGACGCGATACATCCGCGGCTGGGCACGATCGCCGACTTCGACGAGTTCGTCGCCGCCGCTCGAGACCTCGGCTTGGAGGTGGCACTCGATCTGGCGCTGCAGTGCGCGCCGGATCACCCGTGGGCCAAGGACCACCGGCAGTGGTTCACCGAGCTGCCGGACGGCACCATCGCCTACGCCGAGAACCCGCCCAAGAAATACCAGGACATCTACCCGATCAACTTCGACAACGACCCCGCCGGTCTCTACGACGAAGTGCTCCGAGTGGTGCGGTACTGGATGGACCACGGCGTCACGATCTTTCGCGTCGACAACCCGCACACCAAGCCGCCCAACTTCTGGGCGTGGTTGATCGCTCAGGCCAAGGCGGCCGATCCCGACGTGCTGTTCCTATCGGAGGCGTTCACCCCGCCGGCCCGCCAATACGGTTTGGCCAAGCTGGGATTTACCCAGTCCTACACCTATTTCACCTGGCGCACCGCGAAGTGGGAGCTCACCGAATTCGGCGAGCAGATCCCCGAGATCGCCGACTACCGGCGGCCGAACCTGTTCGTCAATACCCCCGACATCCTGCATGCCAGCCTGCAGCGCGGCGGGCCGGGCATGTTCGCGATCCGGGCGGTGCTGGCCGCAACCCTGAGCCCCACCTGGGGGGTGTATTCCGGTTACGAGCTGTTCGAAGGCCACGCCGTCGCCGAGGGCAGTGAGGAGTATCTCGACTCGGAGAAATACGAACTGCGCCCCCGTGACTTCGCCGGCGCGTTGGCGGCCGGACGATCGCTGGAGCCATTCATCTCGCGGCTGAACAACATTCGTCGCCTGCACCCCGCTCTTCAACAACTGCGCAACATCACCTTCCACGGCATCGACAACGATGCGTTGCTGGCCTATAGCAAGTTCGACCCGGCTACTGGTGACTGCGTGCTGGTCGTCGTGACACTCAACGCCTTCGGCCCGGAACAGGCGACCTTGTGGTTGGACATGGCCGCATTGGGTATGGAGCCTCACGAGCGGTTCTGGGTTCGTGACGAGATCACCGGCGAGGAATACCAGTGGGGTGCGGCCAACTACGTGCGCATTGATCCTGGCCACGCCGTCGCTCACGTGATCAACATGCCGCTCATACCGTCCGAAGCACGAATCCCGCTACTGTGCCGAAGGTAATACGACAATGAAGGCAGGCGAAGAAGTCGCCCGGGCCCGCTTGGCGCCCGATCCCAGTGACCTGGCCCGGCTGGTAGCCGGCGAGCATCACAATCCGCATGGCACGCTGGGCGCGCACGAATACAGCGACCACACCGTCATCCGGGCCTTCCGCCCGCACGCCGCCGAGGTCACCGCCCTGGTGGGCGACGACCGGTTTCCTCTGCAGCACATCGATTCCGGCCTGTTCGCGGTGGCGCTGCCGTTCGTCAACCTGATCGACTACCGCCTCGAAGTGCGCTACGAAAACGGCGAACCGCACACAGTGGCCGACGCCTACCGATTCCTGCCGACGCTCGGCGAAGTCGATCTGCACTTGTTCAACGAAGGCCGCCACGAGCGACTGTGGGACGTGCTTGGCGCCCATCCCCGTTCGTTCACCACCGCCGACGGCACAGTGGACGGGGTGTCGTTCGCGGTGTGGGCCCCCAATGCCAACGGCGTCAGCCTGATCGGCGAGTTCAACGGCTGGAATGGCAACGAGGCACCGATGCGGGTGCTCGGCTCGTCGGGCGTGTGGGAATTGTTCTGGCCCGAGTTCCCCCACGGTGGCTTGTACAAGTTCCGGGTGCACGGCGCCGACGGATCGGTCACCGATCGCGCCGACCCGATGGCGTTCGCGACCGAGGTACCGCCGCAGACCGCCTCGCGGGTGAACGTCAGCGATTACCACTGGGCCGACGACTCATGGATGACGGCCCGCGCTTCGCGCAACGCGGTGTTCGAGCCGATGAGCACCTACGAAGTGCACCTCGGCTCGTGGCGGCCCGGCCTGTCGTATCGCGACCTAGCCCACGAACTGACGGAATACGTTCTGGCACAAGGATTCACCCACGTTGAATTGTTGCCCGTTGCAGAGCACCCGTTCGGCGGATCGTGGGGGTACCAGGTCACGTCGTATTACGCGCCGTCGTCGCGGTTCGGCACTCCCGATGAGTTTCGCGCCGTTGTCGATGCGCTACATCAGGCCGGCATCGGCGTCATCGTGGACTGGGTGCCCGCCCACTTCCCCAAGGACGCGTGGGCGCTCGGTCGTTTCGACGGCACCCCGCTCTACGAGCACTCCGACCCGCGCCGCGGCGAGCAACTCGACTGGGGCACTTATGTGTTCGACTTCGGCCGCGCCGAGGTACGCAACTTCCTGGTCGCCAACGCGCTGTACTGGCTCGAGGAGTATCACATCGACGGCTTGCGGGTGGATGCCGTCGCTTCGATGCTCTACCTGGACTACTCACGCCCAGTAGGCGGCTGGACGCCGAACATCCACGGCGGCCGGGAGAACCTGGAAGCCGTCCAGTTCCTGCAAGAGTTGAACGCCACCGCACACAAGGCGGCGCCCGGCATCGTCACCATCGCCGAGGAGTCGACGTCGTGGCCCGGTGTGACCCGGCCGACCAGCGTTGGCGGCCTTGGCTTTTCGATGAAGTGGAACATGGGCTGGATGCACGACACGCTCGACTACTTCGGCCGCGATCCGATCTATCGCACCTACCACCACCACGCGATCACGTTCTCGATGATCTACGCGTACAGCGAGAACTTCGTCCTGCCGATCAGCCACGACGAGGTGGTGCACGGCAAGGGCACGCTGTGGGAGCGGATGCCCGGTAGCGACCATGACAAAGCGGCCGGACTGCGCAGCCTGCTGTCCTACCAGTGGGCGCACCCGGGCAAGCAACTGCTGTTCATGGGTCAGGAATTCGGCCAGCGAGCCGAATGGTCCGAGGAGCGAGGCCTGGACTGGTTCCAGCTCGACGAGAACGGCTTCTCCGACGGAATCCTGCGGCTGGTACACGATCTCAACCACATCTACCGCGCGTCGTCGGCGCTGTGGAGTCAGGACATCAAGCCTGAGGGCTATTCCTGGATCGACGCCAACGACGCCGGCAACAATGTGTTGAGCTTCTTGCGCTACGGCAGCGACGGCTCGGTGATGGCGTGTGTGTTCAACTTCGCCGGCGCCGAGCACAGCGGTTACCGCCTCGGCCTGCCGGGCCCGGGGCGGTGGCGCGAGGTGCTCAACACCGACGCCACCGTTTACAACGGCAGCGGGATCGGCAACCTCGGTGGGGTCGACGCGACCGATGAGCCGTGGCACGGTCGCCCGGCATCGGCGGTGCTGGCGCTGCCACCCACGTCAGCCCTGTGGCTGGAACCCGCTGGGGACCCCTAGGACAAGGGCCGCTTAGTACAGCGCGTTAGCGAGATTCCGCCGTCCTGCGATGACTTCCGGGTCGGCGGGATCGAACAGCTCGAACAGCTCGATCAGACGTGTGCGCACCGTCGTCCGCTCGTCGTCGGACGTCCGGCGCACCAACGCGACCAGACGGTTGAAGGCGCCGGCCACGTCCTGGCTGAGGACCTGCACGTCGGCCGCCGCGAACGCGGCATCGATGTCGTCGGGGGCGGCGTCGGCGGCGGTCACCGCTTCCGGTCCGCGTGCGGTCGCGCGCATCAGAAACACGATCTGGCGCACCGCCCCTTTGGCTTCGGGATGGTCGGGGTCGGTGTCGAGAATCGCCTGATAGGAATCGAGTGCCGCGCTGAGGTCGTTGTCCTCGAGTTGCTGGCGGGCCTGCGCGAGCGCCGGGTCCACTTCCTCGGGCTCGGCATCAACATCGGTTCCACCGCTGAGCTTTCCTGCGGTCGCCGACAGCAGCGAGTCGATCCACCGGCGTAGCTGCTCCGGCGGCTGCGCGCCCTGGAAGCTGGACAGCGGCTGCCCGGCGGCCAACGCCACGACGGTGGGAACCACTTCGACACCGAAGATCTGCGCCACCCGCGGAGACACGTCGACGTTGACGCTGGCCAGTGCCCATTTCCCGCCGTCGGTCGCGGCCAGACCGGCCAGGGCGTCGGCAAGTTGCAAGCAGACCTCACTGCGCGGCGACCACAACAGCACGACCACCGGCACCTGGTTGGAGCGCAGCAATACTTCGTCTTCGAAGTTGGTCTCATGGACCTCGACGCCGGCCGACGACGGGGCCGACCCGTCGCCGCGACTCTCGCCGCTGGTCGGAGGGGGTTGCTTCAGGGCGGACAGATCGACCGCGCCGGCCAAAGCGGGCCCGATCGGGGGACGTGGACGGCTCACATGATCAAGTCTGGCACGGCGCCGTCGACGACGTTCCATCCGGTTCGGGCGGCCGTATGAGCAACATCACATCGCGCGTTGTCGACCCGCCGTCGTCACGCCTCCAGCAAACTTCTGGACGACTGTCCAGCCACACGAGTCCCAAACCGTACTGGCCGGTAACTACCCGGCGCGCAGGATCAGCGCGTCACCCTGACCGCCCGCACCGCACAGTGCAGCAACCCCATAGCCGGAGCCGCGGCGGGACAATTCCAGGGCTACGTGCAGGGCGATCCGCGCACCGGACATGCCGATCGGGTGCCCGACCGCGATGGCGCCGCCGTTGACGTTGACGATCTCGGGGTCGATGCCGAGCTCTTGGGTGGACGCCAGCGCGACCGCCGAGAACGCCTCGTTGATCTCCACCACCTCGAGCTGATCGATGGAGATGCCTTCGCGTTCGACCGCCTTCTTGATCGCGTTGGCGGGCTGGGACTGCAGCGTCGAGTCCGGACCGGCCACCACACCGTGAGCGCCGATCTCGACCAGCCAGGTCAGACCCAGCTCGATCGCCTTGTCCTTGTTCATCACGACGACGGCGGCCGCGCCATCGGAGATCTGCGACGCCGACCCGGCGGTGATGGTGCCGTCCTTGCGGAACGCCGGCTTGAGACCGGCGAGCGATTCAGCGGTGGTGTTGGCCCGGATGCCCTCGTCCTCGGTGAACTGCAGCGGATCGCCCTTGCGCTGCGGGATGCTCACCGGCACCACCTCGTCGGCGAAAACGCCGTCCTTCCACGCCGCGGCAGCCTTCTGATGCGACCGCGCCGCGAACTCGTCCTGCTGGAGGCGGGTGAACTTGTCGACATCGTTGCGCTGCTCGGTGAGCGCGCCCATCGGCTGGTCAGTGAAGACGTCGTGCAGGCCGTCGTACGCCATGTGGTCACGGACTGTGACGTCGCCGTACTTGTAGCCGGAGCGGCTGTCGATCAGCAGGTGCGGGGCCTTGGTCATGGACTCCTGGCCGCCGGCCACCACCACGTCGAACTCGCCCGCACGAATGAGCTGGTCAGCCAGCGCGATGGCGTCGATCCCGGACAGACACATCTTGTTGATCGTCAGCGCCGGCACATCCCAGCCGATGCCCGCGTCGACTGCCGACTGCCGAGCCGGCATCTGGCCCGCCCCCGCGGTCAGCACCTGGCCCATGATCACGTACTCGACCAGCGAGGCCGGCACGTTCGCCTTCTCCAGCGCGCCCTTGATAGCGATGGCGCCCAGATCACTGGCGCTGAAATCCTTCAGCGAGCCCATCAGCTTGCCGATCGGCGTCCGCGCGCCAGCAACGATCACCGATGTCGTCATGACTACCTCCAGAGCAGGGTTTCAACGGCCGATCGAAAGATCGGGAGAAGCGGATTCTTATCGGTCAGGTTACCGTTACGTGATGACCACGGATCAAGTTGACACCCGTCGAGTCCTGAGCACCGCTTTGGTGACCGCGGTCGACCATGTCGGCATCGCGGTCCCCGACCTCGACGTGGCGATCGCGTGGTACCACGACCATCTCGGCATGATCGTCCTGCACGAAGAGGTCAACGACGAACAGGGCATCCGCGAGGCGATGCTGTCGGTGCGCGGCGCCGCGGTCGGCAGCGCCCAGGTCCAGCTGATGGCCCCGATCGACGACTCGTCGGCGATCGCGAAATTCCTCGACAAGCGCGGTCCGGGCATCCAGCAGCTGGCGTACCGGGTCAGCGACCTGGACACCCTCAGCGAGCGCCTGCGTGAGCAAAGCATCCGGTTGCTCTACGACGCACCCCGTCGCGGCACGGCGAACTCGCGGATCAACTTCATCCACCCCAAGGACGCCGGCGGTGTGCTGATCGAGCTGGTCGAACCCGCCGAGGATGCAGCACACTAGCTCCACTTTCGGGTCGGCCGACGGTTAGCCCGGTAGGCCCAGCACGGCGTGTGCCAGTGCCGCCGGTCCTCGACGGCCACCTCGCCGAAATCGGCCAGCCACACCACCACATGAGCTGTGTTGGCGCGTATTTCGTGATCGCAGCCTGGGCAGCGATACGTCTTGAGCGCTCGCGCGGCGGCTACCGGTCGCACCTCGTAGTCGTGCCCGTCGGGACCGGTCTCCACCCGACGCAGGGCCGGCAGCGGTCCGAGTGACTGCTGCCGACGTGGCGGCGTACGGCGTCGGGCCATGCCAGCATTCTAGTGAGACACTCAGAACAGGCGGAACTCGTCGGAGTCCATGCCGCGCATCTTGTCGTAATCCAATGTCAGACAACGGATTCCGCGATCATTGGCTAAGGTTTTGGCCTGCGGTTTAATCTGCTGCGCCGCGAAAACCCCGCTCACCGGCGCCAGCAGGCTGTCCCGGTTGAGCAGCTCCAGGTACCGGGTGAGCTGCTCCACCCCGTCGATTTCGCCGCGGCGTTTGATCTCGACCGCAACCGAGCGCCCCTGATCGTCGCGGCACAACAGGTCGACCGGCCCGATCGGCGTCATGTATTCGCGACGCACCAGCGTGTATCCGGCGCCGAGCAGCTCCACGTGTTCGGCGAGCAGCACCTGCAGATGGGCCTCGACGCCGTCTTTGACCAGCCCCGGGTCGACCCCGAGCTGATGGCTGGAATCGTGTTCGATGTCCTCGATGGTGATGCGCAGTTGCTCGCCGGCCTTGTTCTGCACCACCCACACCGGCGCGTCACCCACGGCGGGTTCTTCCGACAGCCAGCACGGCGGGCTCATCCAGTTCAGTGGCTTGTAGGCACGGTCGTCGGCATGCACGCTCACCGAGCCGTCGGCTTTGAAGAGCAGGAGCCGCCGCGCCGAGGGCAGATGGGCGGTGAGGCGTCCGACGTAATCAACGGTGCAGCGAGCGATGACGAGGCGCACGCCACACACCTTAAGGGCGGGCGCGGAAAGCAATTAGGCTGACGCCACCATGACGGCTACCCGAACGACCGCGCAACGGCTGGGACGAGTGCTGGAACGGGTGACCAGGCAGAGCGGTCGGCTGCCAGAAACCCCGGCTTACGGTTCGTGGCTGCTCGGCAGAGTGTCGGAGAGCCAGGCCCGCCGGCGGGTGCGGATCCAGCTCATCCTGACCGTGTTCATCGTGGGCGCGAATGTCATCGGCATCGGCGTCGCGACGCTGCTGTTGACCGTCGCATTCCCCAAACCGAGCATCTTCGGCGACGCGCCGCTGTGGATCGCTTTCGGCGTCGTGCCTGCGTACTGCGTAGTGGCCCTCGGGCTGGGTACCTACCTGATCACCCGACGGACCATCGGCGTCCTGCGATGGTCCATCGAGGAGCACGACCCCACCCCGGCCGACGAGCGCGCCACCTTCACCGCCCCGTTCTGGCTGGCGTTCGGCGTCCTGCTGCTGTGGGTCCTGGGCACCGCGCTATTGACGACGCTCTACGGGATCGCTGACAGCACGTTCATTCCGATCGTGGGCTTCTGCGTCAGCGTCTGCGGCATCCTGGTCTCGACCGCGTGCTACCTGTTCACCGAGTTCGCCTTGCGTCCTGTGGCGGCTCAGGCTCTCGAGGCGGGCGGGGCGCCGCGCCGATTGGCCCCCGGGATCATGGGCCGGACGCTGACGGTGTGGCTGCTCGGGTCCGGTGTCCCGGTGCTCGGCATCATTGTGACCGCACTGCTGGGCGGTGTCATGCTCGACAACCTCAGCAAGACCCAGTTCGCCGTCGCCATTCTGGTGATCGCCACTGCCGCATTGATTTTCGGCTTCGTGTTGATGTGGATCCTGGCTTGGCTCACCGCGACGCCGTTGCGGGTGGTGCGAGCGGCACTCAAAAGGGTCGAGGACGGCGATCTGCGGGGCGATCTGGTGGTGTTCGACGGCACCGAACTCGGTGAGCTGCAGCGCGGATTCAACTCCATGGTCGACGGCCTGCGCGAGCGCGAGCGCGTGCGCGACCTGTTCGGCCGCCACGTAGGTCGCGAGGTCGCCCTCGCCGCCGAGAAGGACAAGCCGGAACTCGGCGGCGAAGAGCGTTACGTCGGCGTGGTTTTCGTCGACATCATCGGTTCCACACAATTGGTGACCAGCCGTCCCGCCGCCCAGGTCGTTCAGCTGCTCAACCGGTTTTTCGCGGTCATCGTCGAGGAGGTCGACCGGCACCAGGGACTGGTCAACAAATTCGAGGGTGACGCGGTGCTGGCGGTTTTCGGCGCGCCCAACCATCTCGACCAACCAGAAGAACAGGCGCTCAGCGCGGCCCGCGCGATTGCCCGTCGCCTCGTGGACGAGGTACCCGAGTGTAAGGCTGGCATCGGTGTCACGGCCGGCAATGCCGTCGCGGGAAACGTCGGCGCCAAGGAGAGATTTGAATACACCGTGATCGGTGAGCCGGTGAACGAGGCGGCCCGGTTGTGCGAGTTGGCCAAGAAGGATCCACACCGGCTGCTGGCGTCCTCAGACACGATCAATGCGGCCAACGATGACGAGCAAGCCCACTGGACGCTGGGCGAAAGTGTCACGCTGCGCGGGCACGATCAGCCAACCCGGCTGGCATCGCTCACCAGATCCGGCGGGGCCTGATCGGTCGGCATTCCGTGCTGCCCGTTGTCACCTTTCCCGTCCCCGACCCGGAGCCGACAACGAGTCGTTGCTGCCGAAACGGACAAAGAGCCACTCGAAATCGGCTGAGCTTCCCCCGGAATTGTTTGGTATTCCTCGCAATTGCCAGGACGGCAGTGAAACGCGGCATTCAGCAATGGAAGTGCACATTCGTCAGTGACCCCCGGCGCGCGCCGTTTCGCCCCGGTTCGAGATCGCGCGGACAAGTGCACTTCTACGGCCTCGGCAACGTCATGACGAGCGATCCAGTGAGCAGCAGGCTCATCGACGACGTCCGGCCCGTCGGTGGGGCAGTCGGCTTCGAACGGGGTTCGGAGCTGGTGGTCCACGCCACAACCGGTGCCACATTGGTCCTGAGCGGGGCTGCGATTCAGCTACCGCTCCGCTTGACCCGCGAAGGCGATCCGCCTGAGGGAAAGTGCGGCGGCGGCGGCGCCCTACCACGACGATGTCGCATTTCCGCTAGTAATGTCGGTGAGCGGGTGTAACTGTCGAAGCATGCACGAAGACTTCGACCGCTGCTACCGAGCCGTCCAATCCAAGGACGCCCGGTTCGACGGCTGGTTCGTCACCGCCGTGCGCACCACCGGGATCTATTGCCGCCCCAGCTGTCCGGTCCGGCCGCCGTTCGCCCGCAACATGCGGTTCTATCCGACCGCAGCAGCGGCGCAACGCGCTGGCTATCGGGCATGCAAGCGGTGCCGCCCGGATGCGTCACCGGGCTCACCGGAATGGAACATCCGCGACGATCTCGTCGCCAGGGCGATGAGGCTGATCGCTGACGGCACAGTTGATCGCGAGGGCGTCGCGGGGCTGGCTTCGCGGCTCGGTTACACCACGCGGCAACTCCAACGACTCCTGCAGGAGGAGACCGGCGCCGGCCCACTCGCCCTGGCCCGCGCACAGCGCACCCAGACGGCACGGGTACTTGTCGAGACCACGGATCTCCCATTTGGCGACATCGCTTTTGCCGCAGGCTTTTCCAGTATTCGCCAGTTCAACGAAACCGTGCGCCTGGTGTGCGACAGCACCCCGACCGAACTGCGTCGACGTGCCACGACGCGTCGCGGTCCGCACGCGACCGATGTGCGCTCGCCGGGAGCAGTGTCACTGCGCTTGCCGGTGCGGGCCCCGTTCGCCTACGAGGGATTGTTCGGCCACCTCGCCGCCAGCGTTGTCCTTGGATGCGAAGAAGTGCGCAACGGTGCGTATCGGCGCACGCTGAGGCTGCCGTTCGGCAACGGAACCGCCAGCCTGACGCCGGCTCCCGACCACGTCCGCTGCGTCCTGGTACTCGACGACTTTCGCGACCTGACCTCCGCGATCTCCCGCTGCCGACGATTGCTCGACCTCGATGCCGACCCGGATGCGGTGATCGACGCCCTGAGCTCCGATGCGGCGCTGGCACCCGTCGTGGCCAAGGCACCCGGACAGCGCATTCCACGCACGGTGGACGAGGCCGAACTCGCTGTTCGCGCGGTCCTGGGCCAGCAAGTGTCGATGAAGGCGGCGCGGACCCACGCCGGCAGATTGGTCAGGGCATATGGCAATCCGATCGACGACGCCAATGGCGGGCTGACACATACGTTTCCATCGGTTGAACAGCTCGGCGATATAGATCCCGGCCATCTGGCCGTCCCGGCCTCTCGACGCCGGACGGTCACCGCGCTGATCGCTGCACTGGCCGACGGCAGCGTGGTGCTCAACGCGGGCTGCGATTGGAACGCCGCGCGTGATCAACTGCTGGCGCTGCCCGGGATCGGGCCGTGGACCGCGGAGGTCATTGCGATGCGGGGTCTCGGTGATCCCGATGCCTTCCCCGCCAGCGACCTTGGCTTACGTTTGGCCGCAGAACAATTGGGCTTGCCGACCGATCACCGCGAACTGACGGCTCGAAGCCGTCAATGGCGCCCCTGGCGTTCCTACGCAACGCAGCATCTGTGGACGACGCTGGCGCATGCGGTGAACCACTGGCCAGTCGAGGAGACCGCATGATCCATTACCGAACCATCGACAGCCCGATCGGGTTGCTCACCCTGGCCGGTCGCGGTCGGCTGCTCACCAACCTCAGGATGGTCGACCAAACCTACGAACCGAAGCGCACCGGATGGTCGGAGGATCCCACGGCGTTCCGCGACGCCGTCGGGCAACTCGACGCGTATTTTGCGAGCGAGCTGACTGATTTCGAGGTAGCGCTCGACCTGCAGGGCACCGAATTTCAGCGGCGGGTCTGGCAGGCGCTGCTCACCATCCCGTTTGGTGAAACCCGGTCCTACGGCGAAATCGCCGAACAGATCGGTGTTCCCGGCGCGGCCCGCGCGGTTGGACTCGCCAATGGTCACAACCCGATCGCCATCATCGTTCCGTGTCACCGGGTGATCGGCGCCGGCGGCAGTCTCACCGGGTACGGCGGCGGTCTAGACCGGAAACGTTCGCTGCTCGCGTTGGAGATGAGCCGGAACTCACCGACGCTGCCGCTGTTCGACTGAGCGCCGAGCCCGCGAGCGAGGTCAGAACCCAGGGAACGGCCGCGGGACCGCTGCGCCGGGCAGGCCGAGCGGCAGTCCAGGCGCTGGCCCTCCAGGCAGGCCGAGCGGCAATCCAGGTCCGCCGGCGCCGGGAAGCGGGAACGGCATGTTCCCGTTGGCGACCGAGTTGATCCACCCCGGACACTGCGACTGGATTGCCATCTGGGCCAGGAAGCCGGCCATGGGTGCTTCCAGACCGCCATGACCACTCATCTGAGCCGCCCCACTCGCCAGACTGCCGCCAGGCTTGACCAGCATGGGACAGATGGACTGACCCATCTGGGCAATGGCCCCGCTGACCGGGCCATTGTTACCGATTCCCGCCCCGTTGAGGACGGGAGCTATCGCATCGCCGGTCGAATCCGCGTGTGCCGCAGGGATAGAGCCCAGGACGGCTGCGAATACTGCTGCGGTCACGATGACAGGACGAACCACCGACGTCGCCACGATCTCCACCGTGTCCCATCTCGTACGCCCGGTATCCGACTTCTCGCTGGCTGACCAGGCCGAAAGGCCGGCCATCTTGCTCGCGGTCATGTGAAGCTCCCCTCCGTTAGCACTCCATGCACATGGAGCACCGGTTTCACTTTGATAACGGTAGGATACTTTTGTCACATTAGTGACACGATCGGATAACCTTTTGCAACCGTAGCGTTGCGCTACCGCGACCTACGAGACCTGAATGCAACAATCGCGGATTTCCTTGCCGAGTGTTTGCTGAGTGCTGACGTGCCGTGATGCTCCAGCGCCGTCCGGCGGCCGGCTCGACGTCGTGGACTAATTGCCTGGGTGCATGAATGCCCGTGCCCCCCAGGGGTTTTGGGGGGCACGGGGCTTGTTGTGTGTGTTCGGCGGTGTCCTACTTTTCCACCCTGGTGGGTAGTATCATCGGCGCTGGCAGGCTTAGCTTCCGGGTTCGGGATGGGTCCGGGCGTTTCCCTGTCGCTGTGGCCGCCGTAACTTTATTCTGTTCATTCTTTTTTGGTTTGTTGTTGGTGGTGGGGTGGGGTGGTTGCGCTGCGTGGAAGTGGTTGCGTGTGTGTAAGTTTTCGGCCGGTTAGTGCCAGTTCCCTGCGCCCGTTGCCGGGTGTGTAGGTCTGGTCTATTGATCCCGTGGTCTGCGGGGGGCCTTATCCCACTTGATGGGTGAGAAGCCTGGTCTTGGAGAGGGTTTCCCGCTTAGATGCTTTCAGCGGTTATCCTGTCCGAACGTGGCTATCCAGCGGTGCCCCTGGTGGGACAACTGGTGGACCAGAGGTTCGTCCGTCCCGGTCCTCTCGTACTAGGGACAGGTTTCCTCAAGCTTCTGACGCGCGCGGCGGATAGAGACCGAACTGTCTCACGACGTTCTAAACCCAGCTCGCGTGCCGCTTTAATGGGCGAACAGCCCAACCCTTGGGACCTGCTCCAGCCCCAGGATGCGACGAGCCGACATCGAGGTGCCAAACCATCCCGTCGATATGGACTCTTGGGGAAGATCAGCCTGTTATCCCCGGGGTACCTTTTATCCGTTGAGCGACACCCCTTCCACTCGGGGGTGCCGGATCACTAGTCCCGACTTTCGTCCCTGCTTGACGTGTCAGTCTTGCAGTCAAGCTCCCTTGTGCACTTGCACTCAACACCTGATTGCCGTCCAGGTTGAGGGAACCTTTGGGCGCCTCCGTTACATTTTGGGAGGCAACCGCCCCAGTTAAACTACCCACCAGGCACTGTTCCTGAACCGGATATACGGTTCGAGGTTAGAGGTCCAATACGATCAGAGTGGTATTTCAACAACGACTCCGCAATTACTGGCGTAATTGTTTCACAGTCTCCCACCTATCCTACACAAACCGTACCGAACATCAATACCAAGCTATAGTGAAGGTCCCGGGGTCTTTTCGTCCTGCCGCGCGTAACGAGCATCTTTACTCGTAGTGCAATTTCGCCGAGTCTATGGTTGAGACAGTTGAGAAGTCGTTACGCCATTCGTGCAGGTCGGAACTTACCCGACAAGGAATTTCGCTACCTTAGGATGGTTATAGTTACCACCGCCGTTTACTGGGGCTTAAATTCTCCGCTTCACCTTACGGTTAACAGGTCCTCTTAACCTTCCAGCACCGGGCAGGCGTCAGTCCGTATACATCGTCTTGCGACTTCGCACGGACCTGTGTTTTTAGTAAACAGTCGCTTCTCACTGGTTTCTGCGACCCACGACCGCTGCCCCGGGCAAGCCGGTTGACGGTGTGTGGGCCCCCCTTCTCCCGAAGTTACGGGGGTATTTTGCCGAGTTCCTTAACCATAGTTCTCTCGTACGCCTTGGTATTCTCTACCTGACCACCTGTGTTGGTTTGGGGTACGGGCCGTGTGTGTGCTCGCTAGAGGCTTTTCTCGGCAGCATAGGATCACCGAATTCACCTCATTCGGTTATGCATCACCTCTCGGACTTTATGACATCCGGATTTACCTAAATGTCGTCCTACGGGTTTGCCCCAGTATTACCACTGACTGGTACGGCTACCTTCCTGCGTCACCCCATCGCTTGACTACTACCCATCCGGGTCCCACGCAGCCGGTGGCTCTCGCACCCTCGAAAGGGATTGATGGGCCACCTTTTGGGTGGTTAGCAGAATGGATTCATCACGGGCGCGCACACACGGGTACGGGAATATCAACCCGTTGTCCATCGACTACGCCTGTCGGCCTCGCCTTAGGTCCCGACTCACCCTGGGCGGACTGGCCTGGCCCAGGAACCCTTGGTCTTTCGGCGGGCAAGGTTCTCACTTGCCTTATCGCTACTCATGCCTGCATTCTCACTCCCACACCCTCCACCACTCCATCACTAGGTGGCTTCACTGGATGCAGGACGCTCCCCTACCCAATCAACAGATGTTGATTGCCGCGGCTTCGGCGGTGTGCTTGAGCCCCGCTACATTATCGGCGCACAATCACTTGACCAGTGAGCTATTACGCACTCTTTCAAGGGTGGCTGCTTCTAAGCCAACCTCCTGGTTGTCTATGCGACTGCACATCCTTTTCCACTTAGCACACGCTTAGGGGCCTTAGCCGGCGATCTGGGCTGTTTCCCTCTCGACGCACGGAGCTTATCCCCCGCCGTCTCACTGCCACGCTTTGACTTACCGGCATTCGGAGTTTGGCTGACGTCAGTAACCTAGTAGGGCCCATCGGCCATCCAGTAGCTCTACCTCCGGTAAGAAACACGCAACGCTGCACCTAAATGCATTTCGGGGAGAACCAGCTATCACGGAGTTTGATTGGCCTTTCACCCCTACCCACAACTCATCCCCTCAGTCTTCAACCTAAGTGGGTTCGGGCCTCCACGCGGTCTTACCCGCGCTTCACCCTGGCCATGGGTAGATCACTCCGCTTCGGGTCCAGAACACACCACTACACCACCCAAACGGGGGATACGCCCTATTCAGACTCGCTTTCGCTGCGGCTACCCCACACGGGTTAACCTCGCGACATGTCCCTGACTCGCAGGCTCATTCTTCAAAAGGCACGCCATCACCCCACAACAAAGTCGAAGGCTCTGACGGCTTGTAGGCACACGGTTTCAGGTACTATTTCACTCCCCTCCCGGGGTACTTTTCACCATTCCCTCACGGTACTCATCCGCTATCGGTCATCAGGAAGTATTCAGGCTTACCGGGTGGTCCCGGCAGATTCACAGCAGATTCCACGGGCCCGCTGCTACTCGGGTAACAACACAAAACAGGATGTACGGTTTTCACCTACCGGGCTCTCACCGTCTACGGCAGACCATCCCAGGCCACTTCGATTAACCCACACCTACTGCCCTCCGGCCGGATAGAGCCAGACGCGTTATCCCCACAACCCCGCACACACAACCCCTACCCGGTCACCCATGCGCACGGTTTAGCCATCCTCCGCTTTCGCTCGCCACTACTCACGGAATCACACTTGTTTTCTTTTCCTACGGGTACTGAGATGTTTCACTTCCCCGCGTTCCCTCCCGCACCCTATGTATTCAGATACAGGTGACACGACATCACTCGTGCCGGGTTTCCCCATTCGGACATCCTCGGATCCACGCTCGGTTGGCAGCTCCCCGAGGCATATCGCAGCCTCCCACGTCCTTCATCGGCTCCTGATGCCAAGGCATCCACCATGTGCCCTTAAACACTTACAAACACAAGAAAACAACTCAACAAAAAACTGAAATACTCAGCACTTTTGCTTAGATGCTCGCAACCACTATCCAATTACACAAACACCACACCCCACCACCAAGATGGAGCGACACCACCTGACCAGGCCGCACCACGGCCTAGAACAACACAGGTGTTGCCTCAGGACCCAATAGTGTGTTGGCGGAAATGCCGGCGCCTGGAAAACCAGAACACCCACGTTGTTGTGCACCAAACCCCCGCCCACTACAGGCACGGAGTTCCTCACGGCCCGAGCACGACGCTGATGCCGCACTCTTTTCGTGGTGCTCCTTAGAAAGGAGGTGATCCAGCCGCACCTTCCGGTACGGCTACCTTGTTACGACTTCGTCCCAATCGCCGATCCCACCTTCGACAGCTCCCCCCACAAGGGTTAGGCCACTGGCTTCGGGTGTTACCGACTTTCATGACGTGACGGGCGGTGTGTACAAGGCCCGGGAACGTATTCACCGCAGCGTTGCTGATCTGCGATTACTAGCGACTCCGACTTCACGGGGTCGAGTTGCAGACCCCGATCCGAACTGAGACCGGCTTTCAAGGATTCGCTACACCTCACGGCATCGCAGCCCTTTGTACCGGCCATTGTAGCATGTGTGAAGCCCTGGACATAAGGGGCATGATGACTTGACGTCATCCCCACCTTCCTCCGAGTTGACCCCGGCAGTCTCTCACGAGTCCCCGCCATAACGCGCTGGCAACATGAGACAAGGGTTGCGCTCGTTGCGGGACTTAACCCAACATCTCACGACACGAGCTGACGACAGCCATGCACCACCTGCACACAGGCCACAAGGGAACCGATATCTCTACCGGCGTCCTGTGCATGTCAAACCCAGGTAAGGTTCTTCGCGTTGCATCGAATTAATCCACATGCTCCGCCGCTTGTGCGGGCCCCCGTCAATTCCTTTGAGTTTTAGCCTTGCGGCCGTACTCCCCAGGCGGGGTACTTAATGCGTTAGCTACGGCACGGATCCCAAGGAAGGAAACCCACACCTAGTACCCACCGTTTACGGCGTGGACTACCAGGGTATCTAATCCTGTTCGCTCCCCACGCTTTCGCTCCTCAGCGTCAGTTACTGCCCAGAGACCCGCCTTCGCCACCGGTGTTCCTCCTGATATCTGCGCATTCCACCGCTACACCAGGAATTCCAGTCTCCCCTGCAGTACTCCAGTCTGCCCGTATCGCCCGCACGCCCCCAGTTAAGCCAGGGAATTTCACGGACAACGCGACAAACCACCTACGAGCTCTTTACGCCCAGTAATTCCGGACAACGCTCGCACCCTACGTATTACCGCGGCTGCTGGCACGTAGTTGGCCGGTGCTTCTTCTCCACCTACCGTCACCGGCAACACAAGCTACCGGCTTCGCCGATGGTGAAAGAGGTTTACAACCCGAAGGCCGTCATCCCCCACGCGGCGTCGCTGCATCAGGCTTGCGCCCATTGTGCAATATTCCCCACTGCTGCCTCCCGTAGGAGTCTGGGCCGTATCTCAGTCCCAGTGTGGCCGGACACCCTCTCAGGCCGGCTACCCGTCGTCGCCTTGGTAGGCCATCACCCCACCAACAAGCTGATAGGCCGCGGGCCCATCCCACACCGCAAAAGCTTTCCACCACAAACCATGCGATTCGTAGTCCTATCCGGTATTAGACCCAGTTTCCCAAGCTTATCCCGAAGTGCAGGGCAGATCACCCACGTGTTACTCACCCGTTCGCCACTCGAGTACCCCCGAAAGGGCCTTTCCGTTCGACTTGCATGTGTTAAGCACGCCGCCAGCGTTCGTCCTGAGCCAGGATCAAACTCTCCAAACAAAAACCCACCCACACCCCAAAAGGCGCAGACCGAATTCAAATCAGAAAAACCTGACCACCAGCAAAACAACACCAAAAACTGGCATCAAAAACAAAACAAGCCACACCCCAACACGGGACGCCAGAATGCAGCCAAAAACAACAACAAAACAAAACCACCAAACACACTATTGAGTTCTCAAACAACACCCGCTTTCGGGCAACCCTGCAACTGTACTCCATCGCAAAAGCGCCGTCAAACTGCACTGTCTGCTGCTCTACAACAGATGTGCGCCGTACTTGTCGACCTACTCTACTCGCTCGATTTCAGCCCCGAGACTGGCCAGATTCTCCACGAACAGCGGGTAACCCCGGTCGATGTGAAAGACGTCGTGCACCTCGGTGTCACCATCGGCGACCAGGCCGGCCAGCACCAGTCCGGCGCCCGCCCGGATGTCCGATGACCAGACGGGCGCACTCGACAGCTGGTGAAGACCTCGGACGACGGCGTGATGACCATCCGTGCGGGCGTCGGCACCCAGCCGGATCATCTCCTCGACAAACCGGAACCGCGCCTCGAAGACGTTCTCGGTGATCATCGACGTGCCGTCGGCGATCGAGGACAGCGCAATCGCCATCGGCTGCAGATCCGTCGGAAAACCGGGGAACGGCAACGTCGCGACGTTGACGGCCTTCGGCCGCTCGTACTGAGTGACCCGGAAGCTGTCGTTCGTCTGAGTGACGGTGGCGCCGACGTCGTGCAGCTTGTGCAGCACCACCTGCAGATGCGCCGGGTCGACGCCGGTCACCGTGACATCTCCGCGGGTCATTGCCGCGGCGATACCCCACGTCGCAGCCACGATTCGGTCGCCGATCACGCGATGCTCGGTCGGGTACAACCGCGGCACACCGTTGATCGTCATCGTCGGTGAGCCCGCGCCTTCGACTTCCGCGCCCATCTGGTTCAGCATCGTGCACAAATCGACCACGTCGGGTTCGCGTGCCGCATTGTGAATCGTCGTGACGCCTTCGGCCAGAACCGCAGCCATCAAGATGTTCTCGGTGGCCCCGACCGAGGGGAACTCGAGCTGAATCTCCGCGCCGTGCAAGGAAACTGCCTGCGCGACGACGCAGCCGTGCTCAATGTTGCAGACCGCCCCGAGTTGGCGCAGACCGGCCTGATGCATGTCCAACGGGCGCGACCCGATGGCGTCACCGCCTGGCAGTGCCACCTTGGCCCGCTTGCAGCGCCCCACCAACGGACCGAGTACGCAGACCGAGGCCCGGAACTGACGCACCGCGGCGAAGTCGGCGTCGTACTTGAGTTCGTCCGGCGAGGTGATCCGCACCGTCGAACCGTCCAGTTCGACGTTGGCGCCCAGTCCTCTCAACACCTCGGCCATCAACGGCACGTCGAGGATGTCCGGACAGTTGGTGATCGTGCTGGTGCCTTCCGCGAGCAGCGCGGCGGCCATCAGCTTGAGAACGCTGTTTTTGGCTCCCCCGACGGCGACTTCGCCGGACAACCGACTACCACCGGTCACCACGAAATGCTCCGCCACGAGGCTAGTTTAGTGAAGCCGTATCGGCCTGTCAGTCGGCTAGGTCAGTCCGACGGGTACCGTTTGCTCATGGCAGTACATCTGACCCGCATATATACCCGTACCGGCGACGACGGAACGACGGGATTGAGTGACTTTTCCCGGGTATCCAAGAACGACACGCGATTGGTGGCATACGCCGACTGCGATGAGGCCAACGCGGCGATCGGTGCCGCAATCGCCTTGGGCGCCCCGCAGCAGCAGATAGCTGACGTGTTGCGTCAGATCCAGAATGACCTGTTCGACGCCGGCGCGGATCTCTCGACGCCGGTCGTCGAGGACCCGGAGCATCCTCCGCTGCGCATCACGCAGGACTACATCGACCGACTCGAAAAATGGTGCGACGAGTTCAACGCGAGCCTGCCTCCGCTGAAATCCTTTGTGCTGCCTGGTGGTTCGGCGCTATCGGCGCTGCTGCATGTCGCCCGCACGGTGTCGCGGCGCGCTGAGCGTTCGGCGTGGGATGCGATCGAGGAGCACCCGTCGGACGTCAGCCCGCTGCCCGCGAAGTATCTGAACCGGCTGTCGGACTTGCTGTTCATCTTGTGCCGACTGGTCAACGCGGACGGCGACGTGCTCTGGAAACCCGGCGGCGAGCGATCCGACTAGTCGAACGCGATCGGATCAGGTGCTGCGACGGCGCGCACGCGGCGAGGGACGCGACTCCAGCCACGACTGGAAGGCGGTCAATGCGCCACGATCCAGCGCGATTTCGTAGTCGGCCTTACGATCCTGCGTGGTGTCGTGTAGCTCCAGCACGACAATCTCTTCGGTCATGATGTCGAACTCGTCGCCCCGCGGTGGGCGCCGCGAAACAAGCTCGACCCCACGTCTGTTGAGCTGACGATCCGGCCACAGCCGAACACTGGACAGTCGGTAGAACGCGGCATCGCCTCCGCGATAACGAATTACGCCGTGGCGCCAACCGTGTCCACCGACCGCGGGAATGTCCCGCATGATCGCCGCGGTCCCGCCCTGGCGCAGCTTCCACAACCGGTAGCTCAGGGCGACGACCGCAAGACCCAGCACAGCGACGAGCACGGCCATGACAACCATGAGCGCGCTCATCGCCGCGACCCGTTAGTCGAGCGCGCCGACAGCGCGCAATCTGCCGCGTCCCCTGGCAGCAATGCGAGGGTCGTCTGACTCCGAATCCTGTTTGGCCTCAGCCTCGTCGATCTCCGACTCGAATTTCGCGAACTCGGCTAGGACGCTGACGCTCTCCTCGGTGACCGACAGGAAGCCGCCTTCGATGGCGACCCGGAGGTCGTCCTCGCCCTCGCGCTCGACGCGAACGATGGCGTCGTCGACCAGTTGCGCAACGAGCGGGATGTGACTGGGCAGAATCCCGATCTCCCCCACCGTGGTGCGGGTGAACAGGAACGTCGCCTCGCCGGACCAGATTTTGCGATCGACGGCCACGATCTCCACGTTCAGCACGGCCATCTCACACCTGCCCTTCCACGCTCGATCTCCGCCGGCCCCAGCACATCACAGCTTGGCGCCGAAGCTTTCGGCCTTCTTGGCGAGATCGTCCAGGCCGCCGATGAGGAAGAACGCCTGCTCGGGAATGTGGTCGAACTCGCCCTTGGCCAGCTTGTCGAACGCCTCGATGGTTTCCTTCAGCGGAACGGTGGATCCAGGCTGACCGGTGAACTGCTCGGCCGCCATCATGTTCTGCGAGAGGAACCGCTCGATCCGGCGCGCCCGGTTGACCTGCTGCTTGTCCTCTTCGGAAAGCTCATCGATACCCAGAATTGCGATGATGTCCTGAAGATCCTTGTAGCGCTGCAGGATTCGAATTACTTCCTGCGCTACCCGGTAGTGCTCGTCACCGACGATCGCCGGGTCCAGGATGGTCGAGCTGGACGCCAGCGGGTCCACTGCCGGGAAGATGCCCTTGGAGAACACGTTTCGGGACAGCTCGGTGGTGGCGTCCAGGTGCGCGAACGTCGTCGCCGGCGCGGGGTCGGTGTAGTCGTCCGCGGGCACGTACACCGCCTGCATCGAGGTGATGGACTTGCCTCGGGTCGAGGTGATCCGTTCCTGCAGCTCACCCATTTCGTCGGCCAGGGTGGGCTGGTAGCCCACGGCCGAAGGCATCCGGCCGAGCAGGGTTGAGACCTCGGAACCGGCCTGGGTGAATCGGAAGATGTTGTCGATGAACAGCAGCACGTCCTGGCCCTGCTCGTCACGGAAGTACTCGGCCATCGTCAACGCCGACAGGGCGACTCGCATACGGGTGCCGGGCGGCTCGTCCATCTGACCGAAGACCAGCGCGGTGTCCTTGAGCACATCCGCCTCGCCAAGCTCGACCCACAGGTCGTTGCCCTCACGGGTGCGCTCCCCGACGCCGGCGAATACCGAAGTACCACCGAAGTTTCGGGCGATACGGTTGATCATCTCCTGGATCAGCACGGTCTTACCCACACCGGCACCGCCGAACAGCGCGATCTTGCCACCACGCACGTACGGGGTCAGCAGGTCAACGACCTTCAGGCCGGTCTCGAGCATCTCGGTGCGCGGCTCGAGCTCGTCGAATGGCGGCGGCTTCCGATGAATCCCCCAGTGATCGAAGTCTTCTCCGTAGCCCGGGTCATCCAGACACTGACCCAGGGCGTTGAACACGTGGCCCTTGACGCCCTCGCCGACCGGCACCGAGATCGCCTTTCCGGTATCGGTCACGTCGACGCCGCGGACCAGTCCGTCGGTCGGTTGCATCGAGATGGTGCGAACCAGACTGTCGCCGAGGTGCTGCGCGACCTCCAGCGTCAGCGTCTTCGCCAGGTCCTCATAAGTGATGTCGGCGTGTAGGGCGTTGAACAACTCCGGCACGGAGCCGCGCGGGAATTCGACGTCGACGACGGGTCCGGTGATCCGCACCACGCGGCCGTTGGTGTCGCCGCCCTTCGAGTTCGTCGACTTCTCAGCCTTTTGGGTGGTAGCAGCCATATCCTCTTCGCTTCCTGCTGGGGCTTATTTGGCGTCGGCGAGCGCATTCGCGCCACCGACGATTTCGCTGATTTCCTGGGTGATCTGAGCCTGCCGCTCGCGGTTCGCCTCGAGCGTGAGCGATTTGATGAGGTCGTCGGCGTTGTCACTGGCCGACTTCATCGCACGCTGGCGCGACGCCAGTTCCGACGCAGCAGATTCCAGCAGTGCCGTGTAGACCCGGGTGGTCACGTAACGCGGCAGCAGCGCGTCGAACAGCGTCGTCGCATCAGGCTCGAACGAGTACAAGGTGTGGGGCTCGTCGTCGTCTTCGATGTACTCCACGACCATCGGGGCCATCCGGTGCGCCCCGACGGATTGCGACATCATCGACTTGAATTCGGTGTAGACGATGTGCAATTCGTCCACTCCGGACTCGTCGCTGGACTCGTCCTCGCCGGCGCCGGCCATGAAGGCATCCACCAGGGTTTCGGCGACCTCCGCCGCGTTCTCGTAACTGGGCCGCTCCGAGAAACCGGTCCACGATTCGCTGATGTCCCAGTTGCGAAACTTGAAGTAGCCCTGCGCTTTACGTCCAACGGTGTAGAGCACCGGAGTCTTGCCGTCCTGTCGCAGCCGCGAGAAGAGCTCTTCGGCCTTGCGGAAGGCACCGGAGTTGTACGCGCCACACAGTCCTCGGTCCGAGGAGACCACCAGCACGCCAACGCGTTTGGTCGAGGACTTCTCGACCAGCAGCGGGTGGTCGAGTGCGGCCTCCGATGCGAGCGTGGTGAGCACCCGGGTGATCTCTTCAGCGTAGGGCCGGGCCTCTTTCAGCCGCGTCTGGGCCTTGCCGATACGCGACGTCGCGATCATTTCCTGGGCCTTGGTGATCTTTTTGATCGCCCCGGCGGAACGAATGCGACCCCGCAGTTCGCGAAGTGTGGCAGCCATCTTCGATTACTTCTTCTGCTCCGGCGGTGCAGGCTTGTGTACCTGCACTGCTTCCTTTTCGACCTGGTCTTCGTCGAGAGGCTCGACGTGCTCGTCGGCCACCACCGATCCACCGCCGGTAGCCGCGAAGCCCTTCTTGAACTCCTTGATCGCGTCGACCAACTTCTTCTCGGTCTCTTCGCTGAGCTTCGACGATTCCTTGATGGAGGACAGGATGCCGTCCTCGGCTCCCCGAATGTGGTCGAGGAACTCGGCCTCGAAGCGATGCACGTCTTCGGCCGGAACCGAGTCGAGGTGTCCACCGGTGCCGAGGAAGATCGAAACGACCTGCTCCTCAACAGGTGACGGCCGGTACTGCGGCTGCTTGAGCAGCTCGACCAACCGTTCGCCGCGATCCAGCTGTGCTTTCGAGGTGGCATCCAGGTCCGAGGCGAACGCCGCGAACGACTCCAACTCGCGGAACTGCGACAGGTCCAAACGGAGACTTCCCGCGACCTCTTTCATCGCCTTGATCTGCGCCGCGCCACCCACCCGGGACACCGACACACCGACGTTGATCGCGGGCCGGACACCCTGATTGAACAAGTCGGACTCGAGGAACACCTGGCCGTCGGTGATCGAGATGACGTTGGTCGGGATGTAGGCCGAGATGTCGTTGGCCTTGGTCTCGATCACCGGCAGACCGGTCAACGAGCCGCCGCCGAGCTCGTCGGACAGCTTCGCGCAACGTTCCAGCAGCCGCGAGTGCAGGTAGAACACGTCACCTGGGTAGGCCTCACGACCGGGCGGACGACGCAGCAGCAGTGAGATGGCACGGTAGGCCTCGGCCTGCTTGCTCAAGTCGTCGAAGACGATCAGCACGTGCTTGCCGTCGTACATCCAGTGCTGTGCAATCGCCGAACCGGTGTAGGGCGCAAGCCATTTGAACCCGGCCGAGTCGGACGCCGGCGCGGCGACGATGGTGGTGTAATCCATCGCGCCGCCTTCGTCGAGGGCACGCCGGACCGAAGCGATCGTGGTGCCCTTCTGGCCGATGGCCACGTAGACGCAGCGCACCTGCTTCTTCTCGTCGCCGCTCTCCCAGTTCTCCCGCTGGTTGAGGATGGTGTCGACGCACACCGCGGTCTTGCCGGTCTTACGGTCGCCGATGATCAGCTGACGCTGGCCACGACCGATCGGCGTCATCGCGTCGATGGCCTTGATGCCGGTCTGCAGCGGCTCAGAGACGCCTTGCCGCTGGACCACCGACGGGGCCTGGATCTCCAGGGCCCGGCGAGCGTCGGGTTTGATGTCGCCCTGACCGTCGATCGGCTCACCCAACGGGTTGATCACGCGGCCCAAGAATTCGTCGCCGACGGGCACCGAAAGGACCTCGCCGGTGCGCTTGACCTGTTGTCCCTGTGCCAGCTTTTCGGAGTCACCCAGGATGACCGCGCCGACGCTGTGCTCGTCGAGGTTGAGCGCCACGCCGAGAACCCCACCGGAGAACTCGAGGAGCTCCTGGGTCATCACCGATGGCAAGCCCTCGACGTGGGCGATGCCGTCACCGGTGTCGACGACGGTGCCCACCTCTTCTTTGGTGGTGTCGGAGGAGAAGGAGCTCACGTACTCCTCGATCGCGCCCTGAATGTCGTCAGCCGAGATTGTCAACTCTGCCATGGCTTTTCGTTCTTCCTGCTTGTCGATGGTGATGCGTCGGTAGTTGTTCAGTCAGGCAACTGGGTCTGGGCCGCGGCGAGACGCGACGACAGCGTGCCGTCGATGATCTCGTCACCAACCGATATTGCGAGCCCGCCGAGCAGCTCTGGGTCGATGGAAACTTGCGCTGTGACCGGATGGCCGTAGATCCGGCTCAGCACCTCGGTGAGGCGGGTGTGCTGGGCATCGCTGAGTTCGGCCGCCGCACGTACCTGCGCGACGACCTCGCCACGCCGGGCCACCGCGACTTCGGCCAGGCTCTGCACGGCCGCTTCGGCCGGCTGTCCGCGGAGCAATTGAACCGTCTTGGCGAGCAACTCCGTCGTGATCGCATTGGCGCCATCGCCCGCGTTGGCGAGGACGTTGCGCAGCAACTGAACTCGTGCATCGGCGTCCACCTCGTAGTTGCCGAGCACGATGGCAAGTCGCGGCTGGGCGTCGAGAATGCGTGAGAACCGGAACAGCTGATCTTCCACCTCGTCGACCTCGTCGGCCTTTTCGGCGCGGATCAGGAGGGCTTGCCGCGCTGATAGTTCGACGGCGTCGATGAGATCGGCTTCGGCCGACCACCGTTCGGCGGCTGCGGCTTTGAGGACATCAAGAGCGGGCTGACCGATCTTTCCCGACAGCAGTCGCTCGATCAGATGAACGCGTGGCGACGAGTCCTCGGAGGGCTGGGTGAGGTAGCGGGCGACCACGCTCTCGCGAATCAGTAGCGCGGCGGCGGATGTCAGATCATCGGCGAGCGTGGACAACCCGTCGTCATCGAGGTTGTCCGCGATCCCATCCAACTGTTCCAGCAGCGCCGTCAGCGCCAGCCGGCTGGCTGAACGCATCTTGGTCGCGACGGGGTACTGCACGTCGGCCGTCGAGGTCGCCATCTCGTCGAGATCGTCCAGGAACCGGTCGACCGTCGCGGACTGCTGACCCGGTTCGGCGACGTAGCCGCGCACCAGATCGCTTGCCCGCCTGACGGATTCGTTACCGATGTCCTGACGTAGCTGACGGATCAGTTGCGAACGCAGCAGCTCCGCCTGCCGGCCGCCCTGCTGCTTGATCCGCTCCGCGTCGCTCTCGGCCTGTTCCCGTAGTTGCTCACCGATGCGCTTCGCATCGGACTGCGCCTCTTCGGTCAGACGCCGAGATTCCGCGTTGGCGTCTTCTTTCGCCTTGGCGTGGGCTCGACTGGCTTCGGCGAGCCGATCGGCGGCGGCCGACGAGTCGGCCAGCTGTTGGCGGACCGTGTTCTGCTGGTCTGCCATCAGCTTGCGGACCGGCGGTACGACATAGCGCCAGATCAGCCAGACGATGACGGCGAACCCGACGAGCTGTCCGATAAATGTCGACATGTGTGCCTAACGCCCCGATCCGGTGGCCGAGACCGAGGTGGTGACCTCGACGCCGATGATGCGGCTCGCCAGCGTCGTGGAGAGAGTCTCCACCCGCGTGCGAAGTTCCGCCGCCACAGCGTCGCCCTCCCGCTTCAGTTGCTCGGCAGCGTCCTGGAGTGTCGAGGAGACCTGCTCCTCGGCCTGTCCACGCTTTTCCTCGACAACCTTGCGGCCCTCTGCCCGGGCCTCGTCGCGAGCCGCCGATGCCGTGACCCGAGCGGCGGACAACGCCTTCTCGTAGTCTTCCTCGGCAGCGGCGAACTGCTCGGCCGATTTCTTGTTGTCAGCAGCCGTTTTGGTGATCATGTTGTCGCGCTCTTTGAGCACCTTCGAGATCGGCGGAACCACGAAGGTGCCGATCACGCCGAGCACGATCAAGAAGATGGTCAGCTCGACGAAGAAGGTGGCATTGGGCACCAGAAAGTTGCCCTCTGCCTGGCTACCAGCAGCCAGCACTACGACGTTCATGTCACCCATGTCTGCGGACTACTTAGGGGCGATCGGCGCGGCAAAGACGAACAGCGCCATGAAGGCCAGATTGATGAAGTAGGCGGCCTCGACCAGACCCACTGTGATGAAGAACGGTGTGAACAGCCGACCCTGCGCCTCGGGCTGCCGGGCGATACCGGAGATCAGCGCGTTACCGGCGACGCCGTCGCCGATTCCTGCTCCGATCGCGCCGCCGGCCAAGATAAGTCCGCCGCCGATGTAGGCGCCGAGACCGAGAAGATTCGCGTCTGCCATTTCTTATCCTCCTTGATAACTGGTAGTCGTGTACCAGGTCTGTGATTGCTGTGCGTGGGCGGATCTAGTGGTGTTCGTCTTCGAGCTCCATCGATTGGCTGAAGTACAGGATCGTCAGCAGCGCGAAGATGAATGCCTGAATCGCACCGACGAACAAGTCGAAGGTCTTCCAGATCGCATTGGGCGCCCACAAGATGTACGGCGGAAACAGCGCGATCAGGCTGACCAGGATGCCACCGGCGAAGATGTTGCCAAAGAGTCGGAGCGACAACGAGATCGGCTTGGCGAGTTCTTCCACCAGGTTGATTGGTGCGAGCACGGCGACGTGCCCCTTGAGCACCTTGAGCGGGTGTCCGATGATGCCGCGGCGCCAGACTCCCGCCGCGTGGTAGCAGACGAACACGAAGAGGGCCAAGGCGAGCACGTAGTTGATATCGGCCGCCGCCGAGGACAGCAATTCGGTGCTCTTCCCGTTATCGCTGTATTGCAGCGGCAGCACCGACAACCAGTTGGAGATCAGGATGTAGATGAACAGCGTGACCGCGAGCGGCAGCACGAAGGGCGCAATGCGCATGCCGATCGCGCTCTCGATCTGGTCGCGCATCTGGACGGTGATCGCTTCGAAGAACAGCTGCACACCGCCTGGAACGCCGGAAGATGTGACCTTGGCACGCAGCAGGAATGCCAGCCCGATCACGATCAGAGCAGCGATCGCCGAGGACTCCACGGTGTCGATGTTGATGGTGTAGCCGAACCATTCGGCGGTGTGGTGCTTGCCGACCTCGATCGCGCCCTCGGCCAGAAAAGCCTCAGTCATTGCTGTCTTCTGTCCCTTCGATCGCGTCAGGGGTGCCGCTGCGCAACTTCTTCCAAACCGGTAGCGCCGTCGACAGCACCAGCAGCACCTGGAATAGCGCGAGCCCGAAGAGCACGCCCAGCCCGGCCGGCCGGAACACATACGCAATAGCCAGCCCGGCCACGGTGATAAACATCAATCGGGATGCTGAGTTCAGCGCCATCTTCTTCTTCAACGGGTGCGCATCCGCGGTGATCGACGCCACCGAGCGCTGCACGCCAAGTGCGTTGAGCAAACCCAACATCAGCCCTACGCCGAAGAACACGCCGAACTTCGGGGAGCCGAACGACGCGCCTATGGCCACGGCCGCGACGGTCAGCACCAGCGAGATGGCGAAAAGGCGAAAAGGCCGGAATGCAACGGAGGGGAACACCAACGGCGCGTCCTGCGCTGGTGTGGTCACTGCAGCACCTCAGTCCTCGTCCGGGGGGAGTTGCGTTGTTGCTCGTTGAGTGGCCCGTTGAGCGTATCGGAGCGCTTTCACTGCACTCGCATCACCCAAGGGACTGCTCCCCTTTGTCGGTCGTTTGTCGGCAGGACCGGAGCTGACTCCGACTGCCGGTGGCCGGCAACCCGCGAGGTAATTCGGGTTCTACCAGCACCTTACCATATTGAGGAGGAACCTACTACTCTTCGTCGTAGACATCGTCACTGCGTCGCAAAAGCGGAATCAGCGTTGCGAAAACCGCGATCGCGATCGCGCCCAACATGACCGCAGCGGTGTCTCGCGGATTGAAGAAAATCGTGCTTGCGGTGCCGAAGGCGACGATGCCGACCCACAAATAGATGATCAGCACGACTCGCCGATGCGAATGACCGATTTGCAACAGCCGATGGTGCAGATGCATCTTGTCGGGACTGAAGGCGCTTTGGCCGGCCCGGGTCCGGCGCACGATCGCCAGCAACAGATCCAGCATCGGCACGAACATCACGGCCACGACCAACAGGAACGGCGACAGCAGAGCAAACACATCACGGGCGCCGTAGGCGTTCTGCGAAATGGGTCCGGCCGCGGTCGTGGAGGCCGCGGCCAGCATCAGGCCGATCAGCATCGAACCGGAATCGCCCATGAAAATCTTGGCCGGGTGGAAGTTGTGCGGCAGGAAACCCAGACAGGCGCCGGCCAGCACCACCGAGATCACCGCGGGCGGGTAGAACAGCACGTCGCCCCCGTGATCGCGCAGCAATCCGACCGAAAACATACAGATGGCCAGCGCCGTGATGATCCCCAACCCGGCCGCCAGCCCGTCGAGTCCGTCGACGAAGTTCATCGCGTTGACGATCGACACGGTCAACGCCAACGTCAGCAGAATCGACGACACCTGGTCCAGCACGATCGTTCCGACCCCGCCCAACGGGATGTAGAGAACGCTCCATGCGACGCCCATCGTGACCAGCACGCTGGCCGCGGTGATCTGGCCCGCGAACTTCGTCAGCGCGTCCAGGCCCCAGCGGTCATCGATCAGGCCGATGCCCATGATCAGCCCACCCGCCAGCACCACCGCGGGCATGCCCGTCGAGTAGACGAAACCGCGGGTGAGCGCGGGAAGCTGCGAGGCGAGGAAAACCGCCGCGACAACGCCGATGTACATCGCCAGGCCGCCCATCCTCGGCGTCGGCGTCACATGCACGTCGCGCTCGCGCGGGTAGGCCACCGCGCCCCACCGGGTCGCCATCACCCGCACGGGTCCGGTGACGAAGTAGGTGACGATCGCGGCGGTCAGTCCAACGAGTGCGAGCTCGCGCAGCGGGACCCCGGCGCCGCGATCAGCCAAGGCGAACACACCGGCGGCGAGGTTGTCGGCACCGCTGACCATCCGAAAAACCGTACTGCACTGCCCTGAGATCGATCTGAGTTGCCCGACCGTTCAGCCGGTCAGAGTCCCGGCATCTATGCCGAGCACCTCCGCGATCCGCTCGGCGCTGATCGGGCCCGATCGCAAAATGCGCGGCTCGGGAGCGGTCAAATCCAGAATGGTCGAGGCGGCTTGCTGCGCTGAGGGACCGCCGTTGAGGTAGACGTCGACGAGGTCGCCCAGTTGTTCGCGGGCATTCTCCGCGTCCACGGCCGGCGGGCTTCCGGAGATGTTAGCGCTGGAGACCGCCATCGGTCCGACCTCGCGCAGCAATTCGATGGCGACCGGGTGCAGCGGCATCCGCAGCATGACCGTGCCGCGGGCGTCGCCGAGGTCCCACAGCACCGACGGCGCTTGGCGGACAACCAGACTCAGTGCGCCGGGCCAGAACGCCCGGACCAGGTTGCGCATCGACGTGGAGACCGACATGGCCAGGCCGTCGATGGTGTGCCATGAGCCGACCAGGACCGGTACCGGCATGTCACGGCCGCGGCCCTTGGCGGCCAGCAGCGCGTCCACCGCGCTGCTGTCGAACGCGTCGGCGCCCAGGCCGTACACCGTGTCGGTCGGCAACACCACCAGGCCACCGTTTTTCACGGCGGCGGCCGCCGAGGTGATTGCGCGCGAACGCTGTTCGGGGTCGGTACAGTCGAATGCCTCGCTCATGGGCGGCCGTCCGCCCGGCGGGCCGTGACAAATCGCAGACGTCCGGTGAGGTCGGATCGGGGTACGACGTCCTCGAACGACGTTGTGTCGCCGATCAGTTCGACGGTCAGCGCGGATGTCGTGTCGTCGTGCTCGACGGCGAACAGGCCACCGGGGCGCAGCAGCCGTCCAGCCAACCCGACCAGGGCGGTGATCACCGTCATGCCGTCCGGGCCGCCGAACACGGCATGCGACGGATCATGGTCGAGCACTTCGGGTTCGAGCTCGACGCCCTCGGGAACGTAGGGCGGGTTGGACACCAGCAGATCGACCTGCCCATCGAGCTGACTCAGCACACCGGGCGCCGTGACGTCGGCATGCAGTAGCTCCACTCGCGTGCCGGCGGCGTTTGTCCGCGCGTAGTCCAGGGCCGTCTCGCAGTCGTCGACCCCGATCACCCGGGCCGCGGGCCAGTGTCGCGACAGCCCGAGCGACAGCGCGCCCGAACCGGTGCACAGATCGACGATCACCGGGGAATCCGGAAGGCGTTGCGCGGTCGCCCATTCCAGCATCGACTCGGTTTCGGGTCGCGGGATGAACACACCGGGTCCGACGGACAATCTCAACGGTCCGAATGCGGCCGTGCCGGTCAGGTGCTGCAACGGAATGCGGCGTGATCGCGCGGCTACCGAGTCGCGGTAGTGGTCGAAGAAGGTGTCGTCGGGTGACGTGAGCAGCGCCAGCCGGCCACGGTCGGTGCCGGCCAGATGCGCGGCCAACTCCTCCGCGTCGTAACGTGCCGAATCAATCCCGGCTTCCGCGAGCAGCGTTGTCGCCGAGTCGATCGCGGAACGCAGTCTGAGTTGAATTGCCCGCCTCCTCACCGGGTCTTCCGACCCGCATCGTCGCCGGAGGTCCGTCATGCTTGCTGCAGCCGCGACTGTTTGTCGGCGGCGCCCAGAGCGTCGAACAACGCGTCGACGTCACCGTCGAGGAGTTGGTCGAGATTGTGCGCCTTATAACCGATTCGGTGGTCGGTCACCCGGTTCTCCGGGAAGTTGTAGGTGCGGATGCGCTCGCTGCGATCCACGGTGCGGATCTGGCTGGCCCGGTCGGCCGAGGCGTCGGCCGAGGCCTGCTCCTCCGCCAACGCCTGCAAGCGGGCGGCGAGCACCAGCATCGCGCGGGCCTTATTCTGCAGCTGCGACCGCTCGTTCTGGCAGGTGACGACAATTCCGGTGGGCAGGTGGGTGATTCGCACCGCGGAGTCGGTGGTGTTGACCCCCTGGCCGCCCTTACCGGAGGACCGGTAGACGTCGATTCGCAGATCCGATTCGTCGATCTGGACCTCGCCGACTTCTTCGGGCTCGGGATACACCAGCACACCGGCAGCCGAAGTATGCACGCGGCCTTGGGATTCGGTGACCGGCACCCGCTGCACGCGATGCACCCCGCCTTCGAATTTCAGCCGTGACCACACCCCGTCCGCCGCGGAGCCGTCGCTTGCCCGTTGAGAAATGGCCAGCGTCGCGTCTTTGTAGCCGCCCAGATCCGAGTAGGTTTCATCCAGCACTGTCACGGTCCAGCCGTGCCGCTCCGCGTAGCGGATGTACATCCTGGCCAGGTCCGCGGCGAACAGCGCCGACTCTTCGCCGCCCTCACCGGATTTGACCTCGAGCACAACGTCGTCGGCGTCGTGCGGGTCGCGTGGCGCCAGCATGTCGCTGAGCTTGGTCTCGAGTTCATCGACCTGGGTTTCCAGCTGAGGAACCTCGTCGGCGAACGACGAGTCGTCGACGGCCAGTTCGCGCGCGGTCTCCAGATCATCGCGAGCCGCGGTGAGCTGGCGGTAGGTCGCCACGATCGGGGCCAGCTGGGCAAATCGGCGCCCGACCTTGCGGGCGTGGGCGGGATCGTTGTGCAATTCGGGATCGGACAGCTGACGCTCGAGGTCGGCATGCTCGGTCGCCAACGTGTCAATCGCCTGCACGCCTTGGGCCATGCTCACCTCCTCGCTGGACTCTTCCACACATGAAACGACGCCCGTCCTGCGCGATTACCGCGGCAGTACGGGCGTCGATCGTGCTACTTGTCGGCCGGAGCTTCCTGCTCTGCGCCGGCCTTGCGCTTGCCGTAACGGCGCTCGAAGCGAGCAACCCGGCCACCGCTGTCCAGAATCTTCTGCTTACCGGTGTAGAACGGGTGGCACTGCGAGCAGACCTCGACCACGATGTGGCCGTTTTCCTTGGTGCTGCGCGTCTGGAAGGTGTTTCCGCAACCGCAGACCACAGTGGTCTCGCCGTAGGCGGGATGAATGTCAGCTTTCATGGTGTCCTCTTCAGTAGTGGTCGCCGGGTCGCCAGATCGTGCTGAGAAATCGGACGTGAACCGGAACCTGAACGTCGGCTGTTGATTATGCCAGCTCAGCCGCTATGTCCCTAAACGCCCGCCGTCGTCCACGCATTCCCCCGCAGCCGTCGCCGCTAACCCGCGCTGACCTGGGCGTTCACCGATCGGTCGACATCGGCGTAGCTGGTGCTACGTCCGGGCCTGGCCCACAGCCGTCCACCGGGCGGGTTGCTGCCGTGGGCACTGAGCTGGCGCTTGAGAACCTTGTTGGTGGCCGTGGTGGGCAGCTTGTCGGTGATCCAGACATGCCGCGGCCAGGCCTTCGGTGACAGATCCGGCTGGGCGGCAAGAAACTCGCTGAAATCGGTCGGCGCCAGCTCCGCGCCGTCCACCAGCACCAGCGCAGCCATCACCTGGTCCCCCACCTGCTGATCGGGTACCGCATACACCGCGACCTGACTGACCGCGGGAACCCGCTGGAGGATCCGTTCGATGGGCGCGGTGGTCATGTTCTCCCCGTCGACCCGTAGCCAGTCCCCGCTGCGGCCGGCGAAGTAGATCCAGCCATCGGCATCGCGGTAGGCAAGATCGCCGGACCAGAACATGCCGTTGCGCAGCCGCGCATCGGTGGCGTCCTTGTCGTTGTAGTAACCGGCGAACAGGCCGGCGCCGGTGGTGTTGACGAGTTCGCCGATCGCATCATCGGGGTTGGTCAGCGCGCCGTCGTCGTCGAATGCGGCCACCGCGCATTCGGCGAGGGTGACGGAGTTGTAGATGCCGACGCCGGGGAAACCGCGGCCGAGCGAGCCGGGCGGGCAGCCATCTTCGCGGGTGATGATGATCGCGCCCTCGCTGGAGCCGAAGCCGTCCCACACCGTGCAGTCGAAACGCCGGCTGAATTCCGCGATGTCGCGATCGCTCGCCTCGTTGCCGAATGCCACGCGCAGCGGGTTGTCCGCGTCGTCGGGCTGCTCCGGCGTGGCCAGCACGTAGGCCAACGGCTTGCCGACATAGTTCATGTAGGTGGCGTCGTAGCGGCGTAGGTCGGACAGCAGCCGCGACGCCGAGAAGGTGGCCGGCACCATCGCCGAACCGGAACCGACGGCGACGCTCCAGCCGGCGAGCAACGCGTTGGAATGAAAAAGCGGCATGGATAGATAGCAGACACCGGATCCGTCGACGCTGAATCGATCAATCAGGCTGGCGCCGGCGAAGATAACGGTCA
This sequence comes from Mycobacterium sp., assembly GCF_965277065.1. Lineage (GTDB taxonomy): Bacteria > Actinomycetota > Actinomycetes > Mycobacteriales > Mycobacteriaceae > Mycobacterium. The sequence goes on along the minus strand of NZ_CBDIBT010000018.1, from coordinate 915,868 downwards.
GGTGCGTGATTTGGACGGCCTTCGGCTCACCGCTGGTCCCCGAGGTGAAGATCATCATGAGCGTGTCGGTAGCGACGACTTCGCGATACGGCACCAGCGGTCCGGCCGACGCGAGCAGGTGTGACCAGTGGTCGCTGCTGACGTCGATGACGCGCACGCCGGGTAGGTCCAGGCCGTCGAGCAGCGCCCGGTGACCGGGGTCGGTGAGCAAGATCTGGCAGTCCGCGCGCGTGATGTCCTTGGCCAGTGCCGCGCCGCGCCGGGTGTCGTTGATCCCGCACAGCACGTAGCCGCCGAGTGCGGCCGCGGCCATCGCCGTGAGCATGTCGGGGGTATTGCCCAGCAGCGCACCGACATGCAGCGGGCGCCCGGGGTCGGCGATGCCGATCAGCGCGGCGGCGGTCGCCGATGCGTCGCCGAGATGCTCACACCAGGTCCAGACCCGGTCGTCGTACTTGACCGCGGGCGTGGAGTCGCCACTTCGCATGCGAAGCAGTTGCTGAATAGTGTCCGCCACGGCTCACCACTTTCGGAGTCGGTGTTCGACAGGCGCAGGTTACCGCCGCGGCGCGGGCCGCAAAGCGAGACGTGCGATGTTGTCCGATTGAGGCGGTGTGCTAACCGATTTATCGATGCCACCGACTGTGTCGGCTGTGCAGCGATCTTGTTGAAATCGCGATCACAACCCGCACAGTCAGCGGTGTGTGGGCGACCGGTTAGTCGTTGTCCATGCCCGGGGTCGTCTTGGACACCTGGACCAGGAACTCGTAGTTGTTCTTGGTCTTTCGCAGCTGCGACATCAACAGGTCGATGGCTTGGTGCGAGTCCAGGCCGGAGAGCACGCGACGCAACTTGTGCACGACGCTGAACTCGTCAGGCGACAACAGCAGTTCGTCCTTACGAGTACCCGACGGGTTCACGTCGACGGCCGGGAAGACGCGCCGCTCGGAGATCTTGCGGTCGAGCTTGAGCTCCGCGTTACCGGTTCCCTTGAACTCCTCGAAAATGACTGTGTCACCGGTGGATCCGGTCTCGACCATCGCAGTGGCGATGATGGTCAACGACCCGCCTTCTTCGATGTTGCGGGCCGCGCCGAGGAAACGCTTCGGCGGGTAGAGCGCGGTGGAGTCGACACCACCGGACAGGATCCGGCCCGAGGCAGGCGACGCGTTGTTGTAGGCGCGGCCGAGTCGGGTGATCGAGTCCAGCAGCACGACGACGTCTTTGTCCTGCTCCACAAGCCGCTTGGCGCGTTCGATCGCCAACTCGGCGACCGCAGTGTGGTCCGTCGGCGGCCTGTCGAACGTCGAGGCGATGACCTCGCCCTTGACCGAACGCGCCATGTCGGTGACCTCTTCGGGCCGCTCGTCGACAAGCACGACCATCAGGTGGCACTCGGGGTTGTTCTTGGTGATCGCGTTGGCGATGGCCTGCAGGATCATCGTCTTACCCGCCTTGGGCGGCGACACGATGAGCGCGCGTTGACCCTTGCCGATCGGCATGATCAGGTCGATGACCCGGGTGGTCAGCAGCTCGCCCGTGGTTTCCAGACGCAGCCGCTGGTTGGGGTACAACGGCGTCAGCTTGGTGAAGTCGGGACGGTTCTTGGCGTCCTCGACCGGTCCTCCGTTGACGCTGTCCAGCCGCACCAGCGGGTTGAACTTCTGCCGCGGATTCTTGTCGCCGCCTTCACCTTCACGGGGCACACGCACCGCGCCGGTCACCGCGTCGCCACGGCGTAAGCCGTTCTTACGCACCATGTTCATCGAGACGTAGACGTCGTTGGGGCCGGCCAGGTAGCCGGACGTGCGGACGAACGCATAGTTGTCCAGCACGTCGAGGATGCCGGCTACCGGCTGGACGACGTCGTCTTCGCGCAGCTCGGTGTCGTTGCCGCCGCCATTGTCGCCGGGGCGATCGCCGCGGCGACGACGCTCGCGGAACCGGCGGCCGCGGCGGCCACCGCGCCCGTCACCGTCGTCGTCCTGCTGGTTCTGGTTCGAGTTGCCGCGGTTCTGCTGGCCACCCGAGTTCTGCTGGTCGCCCTTGTCGGAATCATTCTTGTCCTGCTGGTCGCGGCGTTCGGACTTGTTGTCCTGCTGGTTACGACCGGAGTTGTTGTCCTGCTGCTCACGAGCGGGCTTGTTGTTGCCGTTCTGATGCTTCTTCTCGGGCCGGTCGTCCTGCTCCCGGTTGTCGGAGGGCGGCTTCTGGTCAGAGTGGTCTTCGGTCGCGGCGTTGTCCGCGGCCGGTTCGGTGTGGTTGTCGGCCGGCTTGGTGTCGTGGTTCTCCGAATCATCAGCCGCGCCGCCATTAGTAGACACGCCGATGGAGTGACCGCCCTGCCGGGTTTCCCGGATCGCGGCGATCAGTTCACTTTTGCGCATTCCCGAGGTGCCCTTGACGCCGGACCGGTTGGCCAGCGCGCGTAGTTCGGGGAGCACCATGGTGGTCAGCGAGCCTTCAGACGCATTCGAGTGTGCGTCGCTCTCGCTGGAAGTATCTGGGGTCACGGGGTTGGACAGCTTGTCATTTTCAGTGCTGTCGCCAGCCGTAACGAGGTCCGTATCAGTCACGGATTTCCTTTCTCTCCCTCGCTGATCGAATCAAGCCAGGGGTTCGTTGCATTCAGCTAATTCGCCGAGTGCTGCCAAAAGTCGACTCTGAAACGCTGATTGCCAAGATTGGCGGTTTCAATGGCGAACCATCGTCCACGAGAAGAATTTGGTATTCGTCCTAGTGTTCGCGCTATGTCTGCGCATGATGCAGATGCCTGCGATTGCTGGACGGCTCCGAGGATAACCTGCTTCGATGCCGGAAGCAAGATGCCCCTCCGCAGCGCCTTTGGGGACGCTAGCTGGGGACTGCGACTCCAGAAGTCCAGCGTACCCCGTCGCCGGCAGTCATCTCCGTGACCGCGAATCCGTTTGCAGTGGCATATTCGAGCACCTCTGCCGGTAACTCGGCGGCTGTGCTCAGCGCCAGTACGGTCGGGCCAGCGCCGGAAAGCACGGCTGCCACTCCACAACGACGTAGAAGCTGCAGATATTCCGCCGACGTCGGCATCGCAGCCGCGCGGTGTGGCTGGTGCAGAACGTCGTCGGTGGCGGCCAATAGCAGGTCAGGCCGCTCGGTCAGCGCCACCACCAGCAGCGCGGCGCGACTGACGTTGAATCGGGCGTCCTCGTGGCTGACCTCGGTGGGCAGTAACACCCGCGCCTCGATCGTCGACGAACGCAGCGTCGGAACGGCGGGGAACAGCCGGATGTCGGGATGCAGCCGCAGTTGCGCGGCCGAAAAAGCGGGTGGCCCGGCGCTGGACTCGGTCCAGGACACGACGGCGCCACCCAGGACCGCTGCAGCTGCGTTGTCGGGATGTCCCTCGAACTCCGACGACAGCTGGATCAGCTGGGCCTGGCTCAATGGCGTCAGACCCGCCTGCGCGAGTAGGCCATTGACCGCTGCAAGACCGCCGACGACGGCCGCCGCCGACGAGCCGAGTCCACGAGAATGCGGAATCGCGTTGCGGCACCGGACTTTCAACCCGGCTACGCTGACACCGGCGGCACGCAGCCCATGCTGAACGGCGCGAACGACGAGATGGCCGTCGTCGAGCACCAGTTCGCCGGCTCCCTCCCCTTCGACCTTGATGACAAGACCGGAATCGGTTGTCTCGACCATGATTTCGTCGTACATACTCAACGCCAGCCCAAGGCTGTCGAAGCCCGGCCCGAGGTTGGCACTAGAAGCGGGAACAACCGAACTGCCCAGCAGTCCAGAAGCCAGCACTAGACCAGCCCCAATTTGGCAACAACCGCGACGGGGTCGACCGGAACCGGCTCCACGATCGGCATGTCGCGCAGCGCGGTGTCGGGATCTTTGAGGCCGTTGCCCGTCACCGTGCACACTACGGTCGAGCCCGGCTTGACCCAGCCGTTCGCGACGGATTTGAGCAGACCGGCGATGCTCGCCGCCGATGCCGGCTCGACGAAGACGCCTTCGGTACCGGCGACCAGGCGATATGCGTCGAGGATCTCCTCGTCGGTGGCGGCCAGAAACCGCCCGTTGGACTGCTCCTGCGCGGCGACGGCCGGTCCCCACGATGCCGGCGAGCCGATGCGGATCGCGGTGGCGATGGTCTCGGGGTTTTTGACCGGTTTGCCGGAAACGAGCGGGGCCGCACCGGCGGCCTGGGTGCCGAGCATCCGCGGCAGCGAGTCGATCACTCCGTCCGCGTGATACTCGGTGTAGCCCTTCCAGTAGGCCGTGATATTGCCCGCGTTACCCACCGGCAAGGCGTGCACGTCGGGCGCGTAGCCCAACACATCCACGATCTCGAAGGCCGCCGTCTTCTGGCCCTCGATGCGAACCGGGTTGACCGAGTTGACCAACGCGATCGTCGGGAAGTCGGCGACGATCTTGCGGGCCACCTCCAGGCAGTCGTCGAAGTTGCCGTCGACCTGAATGATCTTGGCGCCGTGCATTACCGCCTGCGCGAGCTTGCCCATGGCAATCTTGCCCTGCGGAATGAGGACCGCGCAGGTGATGCCGGCGCGCGCGGCGTAGGCCGCGGCCGACGCCGAGGTGTTGCCGGTCGAGGCGCACAGCACCGCCTGCTGACCGCGGGCCACCGCGTCGGTGACGGCCATCGTCATGCCGCGGTCTTTGAACGAGCCGGTCGGGTTCAGCCCCTCGACCTTCAGATGCACTGTGCAGCCGGTCTTCTCGGACAGCCGGGACGCTGAGATCAGCGGGGTGCCACCCTCCAACAGCGTGACGGGCACCCAGTCGTCGCCAACCGGCAACCGGTCGCGGTATGCCTCGATCAGGCCGGGCCACTGGCGGTGGACGGCGGCCTTGGACGGGGTCATTCGTGGGTTCCTTCCAGCCGCAGGACGCTGGCCACGCCCTGCACCACATCCAGTTCCGCCAACGCGTCCACGGTTTCGGACAGCGCGGCGTCGGTCGCGGTGTGGGTGACCACGACGACGCGGGCTCCGATACGCCGTCCGCCTTCGCCGACCACACCCTCTTGGCGAACCTCCGCGATGCTGACCTCGCGTTTGGCGAATTCCGCTGCGACCGTAGCCAATACACCGGGCTTGTCGGCGACATCCATGCTGACGTAGTAGCGGGTCGGGATGACGCCCATCGGCGCGACGGCCAGTTGGGCGTACTTCGACTCTTTCGGCGCCCGGCTGCCCAGCACCCGGTTGCGCGCCGCCATCACCAGATCGCCGGTCACTGCCGACGCAGTGGGCGCTCCGCCGGCGCCTTGCCCGTAGAACATCAGCCGGCCGGCGGCTTCCGCCTCGACCACGACGGCGTTGAACGCGCCGTCGACGGTGGCCAACGGATGCTTCAGCGGAACCAACGCGGGGTATACCCGGGCCGAAACCCGCTGTTGCCCATCGTCGGTGGTGATCCGCTCGCAGATCGACAGCAACTTGATCGTGCAGCCAAGGGAACGCGCCGACACGAAGTCGTCCGGGCTGATCTTGGTGATGCCCTCGCGATAGACGTCTTCGGCGGTCACCCGGGTGTGGAATGCGATGGACGCCAAGATGGCCGCTTTCGCCGCGGCGTCATAGCCTTCCACGTCGGCAGTGGGGTCGGCTTCGGCGTAGCCAAGCGCGCTCGCATCGGCGAGTGCCTTCTCGTAGTCGGCACCGGTGCTGTCCATTTCGGACAGGATGTAGTTGGTGGTGCCGTTGACGATCCCGGCCACCCGCTGCACGGTGTCGCCGGCCAGCGACTGGGTCAGCGGGCGGATCACCGGGATGGCGCCGGCCACCGCGGCCTCGAAATAGAGGTCAACGTGGGCGTTTTCGGCGGCCTGCGCCAGCTCACCGGTAGAGACCGACAGCAGTGCCTTGTTTGCCGTCACGACCGATTTACCGTGCTCCAGCGCGGACAGAATCGCCTTGCGCGAGGGCTCGACCGGCCCCATCACCTCGACGACGATATCGACGTCGTCGCGGGTGACCAGCGCGTCGATGTCGTCGGTGAGCAGTTCGACCGGCACGCCACGGTCGTCGGATACCCGGCGTACCCCGATGCCACGCAGCACCAAGGGCGCGCCGATGCGGGCCGCGAGGTCATCGGCGCTCGCCTCGATGATGCGGACAACCTCGCTGCCCACGTTGCCCAGGCCCAAAACCGCCACACCGACCGGCTTTTCGTCAGTAGTCATGACTCACCTCACTTCCAGACTCAGCAGATCGTCGACCGTCTCCCTGCGCAGGATCAGGCGGGACGCCCCATCGCGCACGGCCACCACCGCGGAGCGGCCGATCAAGTTGTAACGACTCGACAGCGAATAGCAATACGCGCCGGTCGCCGCGACCGCGACCAGGTCGCCTGGCGCGATGTCGTCAGGAACCCATGCGTCACGGACCACGATATCGCCGCTCTCACAATGTTTTCCGACGACACGGCCCAGTGTCGGCGCAGCGTCGGAGGCGCGGGACACCAGGCGCACGTCGTAGTCGGCGGCATACAGCGAGGTGCGGATGTTGTCGCTCATACCGCCGTCGACGCTGACGTAGCGCCGGTGAGCCGTTGCGCTGACGCCGACGTCCTTGACGGTGCCGACCTCGTAGAGGGTGACCGTCCCCGGTCCGGCGATCGCGCGACCGGGTTCGACGACCAGGCGCGGCGACGGCAGGCCCACCGCGGCGGACTCGTTGCGAACGATGTCGCTGAGCTTGTCGGCGAGTTCGCCCACCGGTGGTGGATCGTCGTCGGGCAGATACGAGATGCCAAGGCCACCACCGAGGTCGACGGTGGCGATCTGCGCGGTCTTGTCGACGCCGAATTCGGCGACCACGTCGCGCAGCAGGCCGATCACCCGGTGTGCGGCGATCTCGAATCCACCGACGTCGAAGATCTGCGAGCCGATGTGGCTGTGCAGGCCGACCAGCCGAAGGTGATCGGTGGCGAACACCCGCCGAATCGCGGCCATCGCCGCGCCGTTGGCCAGCGACAGCCCGAACTTCTGGTCTTCGTGGGCGGTGGAGATGAACTCGTGGGTGTGCGCTTCGACGCCGACGGTCACGCGGACCAGCACGTCCTGGACGACACCGGCCTCGCCGGCGATGACGTCGAGTCGTTCGATCTCGATCATCGAATCCACCACGACGTGCGCGATCCCGTTCTTGACGGCAGCGGTCAGTTCGGCGACCGACTTGTTGTTGCCGTGCAACGCGATTCGCTCGGGTGGGAAGTCGGCATGCAGCGCGACCGCCAGTTCGCCGCCGGTGCAGACGTCCAGCGACAGGCCCTCCTCGTTGATCCAGCGGGCGATCTCACTGGACAGGAAGGCTTTGCCGGCATAGTGCACATTCTTCCCGCCGCCGAACGCGGCCGCGATCTCGCGGCAGCGCGACCGGAAGTCGTCCTCGTCGATCACGAACAGCGGTGTGCCGTAGTCCTGCGCCAGCGAATGTAGAGACACCCCGGCGATGCTGACGACACCGTCGTCACCGCGAACGGTGTTGCGCGGCCACACATTCGGCGCCAGCTCCAGCAATTCGTTGGAGCTCGACGGACGTGGCGGGACGCCGGAGTGGTGGAACTCTTCGGCGTGGCGGGGGCCGGCCGGATGCGCGTTCACATTCGCTCCGGAGCGCTGACGCCGAGGATGGTCAGTCCGTTTTCGATCACTTGGCGGGTCGCCTGGCAGAGCGCCAGACGCGCGGTGTGCAGTTCGTTCGGTTCCTCGTCGCCCTGCGGCAACACCCGGCACGAGTCATAGAACCGGTGGTAGTCACCGGCGAGGTCTTCGAGGTAACGGCAGACCCGGTGCGGTTCACGCAGCGACGCAGCGGCTTTCAACACCCGGGGAAACTCGCCGAGACTCCGGATCAGCGCACCCTCTTTGTCGTGGGTGAGCAACTCGAGGTGACTGCTGTCGGGGATCAGGCCCAGCTCGGCGGCGTTGCGGGCCAGCGCGGAGAGCCGCGCGTGGGCGTATTGCACGTAGTAGACCGGGTTTTCGCTGGACGCCGACGACCACAACGCGAGGTCGATGTCGATCGGTGAGTCCACCGACGATCGGATCAGGCTGTAGCGGGCGGCGTCGACACCGATCGCCTCGACCAGATCGTCAAGGGTGATCACGGTGCCGGCACGCTTGCTCATCTTGACCGGTTGCCCGTCGCGAACCAGGTTCACCATCTGGCCGATGAGCACCTCGACGGTGCCCGGTTTTTCGCCGAATGCCAAGGCGGCGGCCTTCAGCCGGGAGATGTAGCCGTGGTGATCGGCGCCGAGCATGTAGATGCACAGGTCGAACCCACGCGCACGCTTGTCCAGGTAGTAGGCGAGGTCGCCGGCGATGTAGGCGTGGTTGCCGTCGCTCTTGATCACGACGCGGTCTTTGTCGTCGCCAAAGGCACTGGTGCGCAACCAGGTTGCGCCGTCCTTCTCGTAGATGTTGCCGTTCTCGCGCAGCCGCGCGATGGCGTCGTCGACGCGGCCACTGGTATGCATCGAGTCTTCGTGGGTGAAGACGTCGAAGTCGGTGCCAAACTCGTGCAACGACTTCTTGATGTGGGTGAACATCAAGTCGACGCCGATCCGTCGGAAGGTCTCGTGCTGCTCGGCGTCCGGTTGGCTCAGCGCGTCCGGCGCCTCCTGCAGGATCTGGGCGGCGATGTCGGCGATGTAGCTGCCCGCGTACCCGTCCTCCGGCGGGGGCTCGCCCTTGGCCGCCGCGATCAGCGAGTTGGCGAACCGGTCGATCTGCGCGCCATGGTCGTTGAAGTAGTACTCACGTACCACGTCGGCGCCCTGCGTGGTGAGCAGCCGGCCCAGCGCGTCACCGACGGCCGCCCAGCGGGTGCCGCCGATGTGGATCGGGCCGGTGGGGTTCGCGGAGACGAACTCCAGGTTGATCTTGTGGCCGGCCTCGGCGTCGGAGTTGCCATAGGTGTGCCCGGCGTCGATGACGTTGTTGACAATCAGCGCCTGCGCGGAGGCACTCAGCCGTAGGTTGATGAAGCCGGGCCCGGCAACCTCTGCCGAGGCGACGCCGTCGGCCGCGGCAAGCGCGTCGGCTAGCCATCCGGCCAACTCGCGGGGATTGGCGCCGACCTTCTTGGCGACCTGCAGCGCGAGATTGCTGGCGTAGTCGCCGTGCTCGGGGTTACGTGGCCGCTCGACGGTGATGACCGGCGGCAGCGCGGCGGTATCAAGCGCATGCTGGGTCAACACCGCAGTCGCGGTGGCCCTCAGCAGCTCAGCCAGGTCGGCGGGATTCACGCAGGCCATCCTATGGGCTGAGGTCCACCAGCTTCGAATCCATTCCGGTGCCAGACCTACCGCTGTGATGCGTTAGTCTGTCGAAGCCCGTCGGCGCAGCATTTTCGGTGTGCGCCCCCGTAGCTCAGGGGATAGAGCGTCTGCCTCCGGAGCAGAAGGCCGCAGGTTCGAATCCTGCCGGGGGCACCATCCTGACCAGGACTTTCGGCGCTTCAATCCGGAATAATGATGCTGAAACCGGCTCCGGTGTCACGACGTTGTCACAACTGCGCCCAACTCCGGGCGGCGTGGATCAGCGCGGCATCCTGCTAGAACACCGCGGAGATGCATTGCGGTACCGCAGGAATGGCGGGCATCGTGCCGGCGAATTGGTGCACCTTCGCGGCCGTGGTGATTTTCCGCCATTCCGGGTTAGCGCGTCCGGGGTGTAGGGCTGGCCGGCCGGCCTCGTCCACAGCGACGTAGCCGCTATCGGTGTGCATGGCCCCTTGCTTTCCGGCTCAGCGCAACCTATTACGCCGGCCCAGGATGCGACCACGTCGACCCATCATGCCAGCGTCCCGACGGCGCCCCAGGATGCCGCTACGCCGACCCATCACGGATTCGTAGATCGCGATGAGCGCGATGGCAGCAGCGATTCCGATGAACAGTGGAATCCATGCGATTCCGCCATTGGCGTTGTGGTATCCGAATTGGCCGGCCACCGCCGAGCCGATCAAGCCACCGAGGGCCCCAATTGCCACCGTCGCGACCATGGTGATGTCTTGCTTGCCCGGCATGATGAGACGCGCCACCAGGCCTATGACCGCGCCGACGATAAGGGCGAGGATTATTGATTCGATCATTGCAGCTCCTCTGGTCACAGCGCCCTGACCGAACGCCATCTCGCGCTGCGGGTTCCCCGATCCGCCCGACTTGTAACACACATGTCGAGCAAGAAATTTCTACCGCGAGTCAGTTGCGGCCGTGCGTCGTCTCCCTGATTGCGACCCTATTATGTAGAGATCTCCGCCCCAGGATCTGCCCGACCGCTGGTCGGCCATAGCGGCCCACGCGCGTCCAGGTGTCCCGCATTCAGAAGCCCACGGCGCGCTACTCGCCAGGAGGCGCCGCCGGTGTTGCCTCTTCTGGAGTTGCGTCCTCCGGTGGAGGCTGTGTTCCCTCGGGCGGCTCTCCGCTTGTTGCCTCCATAGGCGTTCCCTCACTGGGAGTTTCGTACGTCAACGGCTCGTCTGGACTGTTCGACGACCCGGGCGGGTGGGATTCCGATTGAGTCATAACGTCACCTTCGCAAGATCGGCAAATCTGAAAGAAAGGATCAAGGCGTCGACTACCCGCAGACATAGTCCACAAACCACCGTGTCGATACACGAAGGTAAGCAGCGGCGCCCCGATGTCGGCTGAAGTGCCGACCGCACTGTGGCGGTCAGGCAGTCTTTGAGAAAGGTCTGCAGGGTGGCGGCGATTACGGCCTTACTGGCAGCTACCTGGCGGTGCCGGTACCGGCCCCTGCTGCGGCGGGGTGAACAGCCCCGGCGGTGGCGGCGGCTTGACGCACTGCACGACTACCAGAGCGGCCGTTCCCGGGGCGCCACGGTTGATCGCGCGCCAGTACGCGCCGTCGTCATAGGGCACGCCGTCGCACGATGGTTCGGCAGGCGACATCATGTCCTGAGTTCCCCCACCCGGGCAGTAGTGGGCGCCCAGGTCGGGCTTGTGCGGGTCCGGGCCGGCGTGGCCTAGCGGCGCCGTCAGCAAGGCGGCGGCGATCAGCGCTGCGGTCATCACGTGCTTCATGTTCGGCATCCTGTCAGGGTGTCGTCTGGGGCTTGCTATGCAATTATCCGCACATGACCTCCGCGCTGCTACTCCGCGACTTGGTGCGTTGTTCTCGGCCGACCAGCATTCTCGACATCGGGGCCAATCCGATCGACGGCGATCGGCCCTACAAACAGATGCTCGACTACGGCTTATGCATGGTAACCGGGTTCGAGCCGCAGCAGCTCGCGCTCGCGAAGTTGCAGCAACTCAAGGGGCCACTGGAGCGCTACCGACCGGAGGTCATCGCCGACGGCGGCGAGCATCGACTGAGGATCACCAAGGCACCAGGCATGACCAGCCTGCTCAAGCCCGACCACAATCAGCTCCGACTGTTCAACCCGTTCCCGGATTGGGGATCGATCGTCGAGGAACACGACGTCCAAACGCACCGTCTCGACGACCTCGACATCGACGAATTCGACCTACTCAAGATCGACGTGCAAGGTTCGGAACTGATGGTGTTCCAACACGGCCGCGACCGACTCAGCAACGCCGTAGCGGTCCACACCGAAGTGTCGTTCGTGCCGCTCTATCACGGCCAGCCCACGTTCGGCGAGGTCGACAGCGAGCTGCGATTGCAGGGATTCCTGCCGCATTCCATGCCTGACGTGAAGCGGTGGGCGATCGCGCCGACGGTGTTCAACGAGAACATCTACACGCCCGGCAATCAGCTGCTCGAGGCCGATCTGGTCTACGTCCGCGACCTCTCGCACCCGGAACGCATGACCAGCGAACAACTTTCGCACCTGGCGATGATCGCGTTTCACATCTACGGGTCCGTCGACCTCGCGGTCTACTGCGTCATCGAACTTCAGCAGCGGGGACGGGCAGCCGAAGACGCCGTCGAGCAGTTCATGCAAATCTTCGACTAGTTCACCGCTTCCCGATCGGGCTGCACTTGGTCAAGGAAGCGTCCCGCCGAATCATTATCCGGTAATGCACTGCTCCAACGGGATTGGGGCTAATCCACGTTGCTGATCGTCGCGCTGCAAATCGGCAGCGCCACCGGCAGCGTGTGGGCGACAGAATCGCGGGGAGCGGTCACGACCAACGTGCCTTCGCGCGGGCAGGGATTACCCGAGCCGTTGACGTCCAGCGCAGACGACTGCACATCCGCGGTCGCGACGTCGCCGGGGTTGAGATGCAGTAGATGCGATGCCAACGCCGGCCGATTCTCCACGTGCACCAGCACACCTCCGGCTGCGGTGACCAGGTTTGCATCGGGATATCCAACCAACGTGCATTGGTTGGATGAAACGTTTTTGAAACTCACCACCACGCGGCGCGTGGTGTTGGCTGATTCGATCGGCCCGCTGGTGACCGCGAGATCGGCGCCGGCGCAACTTCCCGGCGTACTCGCTGCGGCGCCGCCTCCACCACCATCGTTGGGCGGCCCCCCGGCGAGAGCAGGCGCGGCCACGCCCATTGCAGTGGTCGCAAATGCCAATGCGGCAATAGATATCCCTGACAGCTTCATCATTCTCCAATTACTCGATGCCGTGTAGCTATTCAATTCGGGACATAACCCCTCATATTAGGCGCCGATAGTGCGCCTGATCAACAACTACAAGCCGCCCAAATCGTCGGGGACATCGACGGCGTGCTCGCGCAAGGCTTCCAGGGGCACGATGTCGAGAGTGCGCTCGTGGGTGGATGCCAGCACCACCGGGGCGGCGAACCCGTCACGGTAGGCCAGCAGCCAGTTGCCCGCGGTCACACACCAACGGTCGCCGGGCACCAGCCCGGGAAACCTGAACTGCGGCATGGGCGTTGAGAGATCGTTACCGATCATCCGTTGATGCTCGAGGAATTCCGTTGTCACCACCGCGCAGATCGTGTGCCGACCGACGTCCTCCGGCCCGGTCGAGCAGCAGCCGTCGCGGTAGAAACCGGTGACCGGCTCACTGCTGCACGGGTCCAGCGGACCACCCAACACATTGCGCTCAGACATCGAGTCCTCTCACGATCTCCGCGACTCGCCGCAGTTGGCCGATATCGGAACTGGTTGGGATGAGCTGGATTTCGTCGGTGCCGACGGCTTCGAACGCGCGCAGCACGGCGATCAGGTCATCCTCGCTGCCGGCGAAGCCGGTGCTCGGCGCCATCGCGTCGACGTACTCGACCGGTATCCAGTTCATGTACCGCCGCAGATGCGTGTGCACCTGTTGGCGGGCGTCGTCGAGCGATCCCAGCGCAAACCAGAACGAGGTGGCCAGGTGCGGCGTGGGTTTACCGGCGTCGGCCCAGGCCGCGCGCGCGACATCAAACAGCTCGTTCTGCTTGGCGACGTCGAGATCCAGCGTGGTCCCGGCCAGTCCGTCGGCCCACGCCGCGGCGCTGCGCAGGGTTTTGGGACCGATGGTTCCGACCAGCAACGGCGGCCCACCGAACTGAACCGGGGCGGGCCCCACCGGCAGCAGCGAATCGGTGACCTTCTCGCCGGCCCATACCCGTCTCATCACCGCGACCCGCTCGGCCATCCCGCGGATGGTCTGCGCGGCCGGATTCGCGCCGACCGCGACGTAGTCCTCGGTGCGCCCGCCGACCCCGAGGCCGACCGTCAGCCGCCCGCCGGACATCATGTCGCCGGTCGCCAGCGCTTTGGCCAGCATCACCGGGTCGTGCAGCTGCGGCACGATCACCGTGGTGACCAGCCGAACGCGGTCGGTCCATGCCGCCAGCGCACCCATCAACGTCAACGTCTCCGGGTTGTCGAACGCCATCCGCTCGCCCCAGCACAGCGAGGAGAACGGCCCGTCGTCGATCGCACGCGCCCAGTCCCGCAGCACGCCGGCGTCCACGTCCGGCTCCATCACCGGCATGGTCATCGCTACCCGCACGACCGCGATTCTGGCACGCGGACCGCCCGACGCCGACCGCTATCGGCGTGGCAGCATCACCGGATGGTCATCACCGCCAACTCGATCGCGCATGTACGGCTCACCGTCACCGACATCGAGCGATCTCGGCAGTTCTACGAAACCGTTTTCGGCTGGCCCGTCCTGCTCGAGATTCCCGACAACGCCGACGAGGCGACCCGCCGTCAGCTCTGGTTTCTGTTCGGCGGTGTCATCTACGACCTGGGCGGCGCGCTGATCGGGCTCCGTCCGGTCGCCAGCGACCGTTTCCACGAGGACCGCGCCGGCCTCGATCACCTCGCCTTCCGAGCGAACGACAAGGCCGAATTGGACTCCGCGGCCGAGTATCTCGATGAACTCGGCATCGACCACGAGCCGGTCAAGGACATCGGGCCGGCCTACATTCTGGAGTTTCGCGATCCGGACAACATCGCACTGGAGTTGACCGCGCCCAAGTAAACTGGCGCGCTACGGCTCGGGCGGCTAGCTGGCGGTGCGCGGACCGCGACGCCGGGTTTCCTGGGCGCGGTAGTCGTCGGCCAGGCGGCCGACGTGGTCGGGAAGGGCCCCGCCGACGACATCGGCCAGGCTGGTCTGTTCCAGCACCGAGCGCATGCTGGCCCGCAACGCCCGCCAGACATCGGTCAGCGCCGCGGTGGGTCCGCAATAGGGCAGATCGCCCAGGCCCATGTCACGGACGCTGGCCAGCGGCCCGTCGATGCAGCGCAACACGTCGGCGATGCTGATTTCCTTTCCGGGACGAGATAGTTCGTATCCACCGTCGCGACCGCGATGGCTACGGACCAGATGATCGGCGCGCAGCGAGGACAAAATGTCGACGAGGAACTGCGGTGGGATTCCCTGGGCGTTGGCCAGCTCGTCTGTCGTCATTCGCCCGCCGACGCCGACGGTAGCGAGCTCGATCATCGCCCGCACCGCGTACTCCGCCTTCGCCGACATCCGCATGGAATAAGATTCTCCCACTGGTCGCCGTTCAGCCGGTGACCGCAAGCACCGCGTCGGCGTATTCGGGGCGACAAACCACCAGGTCCGGCAGCTTCGGATCGGAGCGGTTGTACTCCAATGGGGATCCGTCGATGCGCGAGGTGTGCAAGCCGGCGGCACGGGCCACCGCGACCGGTGCGGCCGAATCCCACTCGTATTGCCCGCCGGCGTGGACGTAGACGTCGGCCAGTCCCTGGATGACGGCGGCGACCTTTGCACCGGCCGACCCCATCGGAACCAGCGTGCCGTTCAACGCCTCGCGTACCTTCAGGGCGATCTCCGGCGGCCGGGTGCGCGAGACCACGATCCGCGGCTCACCCGAATATGTCGGTGGCGGAACGGGATCCGGAGTCGCCAACGTGACGTCCTGTGCGGGCAGGGCAACCGCGCCGGCGACGAGTACACCGGATTGCCACAGCGCGACGTGCACGGCCCAGTCGTGGCGGCCGAGCTCGGAGAACTCCCGGGTGCCGTCCAGTGGGTCGACGATCCACACCCGCTGCGCCTTCAACCGCACCGGGTCGTCGACGCCCTCTTCAGACAGCACCGCGTCATCGGGACGCATCCGGGCCAGCGCCTCGATCAGGTAGTCGTGAGAGCGCTTGTCCCCCGCCGCTTTTCGTTCGGCCTCGGTCGCCTCCGCGAGTTCATCGCGTACTGCCAGCAGAAGCTGACCCGCGTCGGTGGCCAGTCGCGCGGCTACCTCGTGGTCGCTGTTGTCGCTCAATTCGGCCCCTCGATCAGATCGACGACTTGGTGTGCCAATTCGTCCAGACTGCGATCCGGTATGAGCCGCAGGTCCGGATTCTTCGGTCGCTGGTACGGGCTGTCGATCCCGGTGAAGTGCGTGATCTCACCCGCCCGCGCCTTGGCATAGAGGCCCTTGGGGTCTCGCCGCTCGCAGTCCTCCAGCGGGGTGTCACAGAATACCTCGACGAAGTCCAGCCCGGCGTCGGCGTGCACGGCACGAGCCAGCGCACGATGCTCCTCCAGCGGACTGATCGCCGGCACCAGCACAGTCTGACCGGAGTCAGCGATCAGCGCCGCCACATGCGCCAGCCGGCGCAGATTTTCGGCCCGGTCGGCCATGCTGAATCCCAGGTCGGCGTTCAGCCCATGCCGCAGGTTGTCGCCATCGAGAACGAAAGCGGGAATTCCCTTTTCGAGCAGCTGGCGTTCGACCAGCATGGCCACCGACGACTTGCCCGACGCGGAAAGCCCTGTGAACCACAATGTGCGACCGCGGGTGAGCCGGTCTTTGGCGGTCACCAAAGAGGCGTGCCGCACCGCGTTGGGGCTTGCCGAGAGGGTGGTGGCTTCGCGCAACACCATGCCCGCGGCGACGGTGCCGTTGGTATGGGGATCGATCAGGATGAATGAGCCGGTGCTGGAGTTTCGGGTGTACTCGTCGAGCAGCAGTGGCACCTGTGAGCGCAGCGAGATCCGGCCGAGTTCGTTGAGCTGCAACGACTTTGCGTCCTTGTCGCGGCGCAGCGTGTTGACGTCGAGCCGGTAGTCGAGCTCGGTGACCCTGACCCGGGTGGTGCGGGTGGTGTGCTTGATCAGGTAGTCGCGTCCGGCTTCCAGCGCGTCGGCGTCGGCCATCCAGCACACCGTCGCATCGAATTCCTGGGCGACCCGCGGTGCATTGGCGGGCCGGGCGATCATGTCGCCACGGGAGATGTCGATGTCGTCGGCAAGGCTCACCGAGACAGCCATCGGCGGAAATGCCTCAGCCACAGCGCCGTTCGGGCCCTCGATCGCGGTGATGCGGGTGGGCTTGCCGGTAGGCAGTACGACGACTTCGTCGCCCGGGCGCATCACACCGCTGGCTACCGTGCCCGCGTAGCTGCGGTGGTCCTGATGCTCGCGGGTCTGCGGGCGGATGACGTATTGCACCGGGAACCGGACGTCGACGAGATTACGATCAGCCGCGACGTAAACCTCTTCGAGGTGCGATAGCAGTGCGGGCCCGTCGTACCACGGCGTGTGGTCGGACTTGCCGACCACGTTGTCGCCAAGCAGCGCCGACATCGGAATGGTCAGCACGTCCTGGACGTCGAGCCGGGTGGCGAAGGCGTAGAACTCGTCGCGGATCGCCTCGAAAGTTGCCTTGTCCCAATCGACGAGGTCCATCTTGTTGACCGCGAGCACGATATGTTCGATACCCAGCAACGAGGCCAGGAAGGTGTGCCGACGGGACTGCTCCAGCAGGCCGTGACGGGCGTCGACCAGCACGATGGCCAGCTGGGCGGTGGACGCTCCGGTCACCATGTTGCGGGTGTACTGGATGTGGCCCGGGGTGTCGGCGATGATGAATTTCCGCTTGGGAGTGGCGAAGTAGCGGTAGGCGACGTCGATCGTGATGCCCTGTTCCCGCTCGGCGCGCAGTCCGTCGGTGACCAGCGACAGGTCGGTGTATTCGTGGCCGCGGTCTTTGGAGGTGCGCTGGACCGAGGCCCACTGGTCGTCCATGACGGCCTTGGAGTCGTACAGCAGGCGCCCGATCAGCGTGGACTTGCCGTCGTCGACCGAACCGGCAGTCGCGATACGCAGCAATGTTGCCATCAGAAATACCCCTGCCTCTTGCGGTCTTCCATGCCGGCCTCGGAGATCCGGTCGTCAGCTCGGGTGGCGCCGCGTTCGGTCAGCCGCGAAACCGCCGTCTCGGCAACCACTTCGGCGACGGTGGCTGCCTCGGACTCCACACAGCCCGTGCATGTCACGTCGCCGACGGTGCGGAACCGGACTGTCGTCTCGAACACTTCCTCGTCGGCCCGCGGCTGCAGGTGCCGGTCGACCGCCAGCAGCATGCCGTCACGCTTGAAGACCTGCCGCCGATGCGCGTAGTAGATCGAGGGCAGCTTGATCTTCTCGGCGCCGATGTAGGACCAGATGTCGAACTCGGTCCAGTTGGACAGCGGGAACACCCGGATGTGCTCGCCCTTGTGGTGCCGGCCGTTGTAGATGTTCCACAGCTCGGGCCGCTGGGCCTTGGGGTCCCACTGACCGAACTCGTCGCGGAAGCTGAACACCCGCTCCTTGGCGCGCGCCTTCTCCTCGTCGCGGCGGGCGCCGCCGAACGCGGCGTCGAACTTGTTCTCCCGGATCGCGCGCAGCAGCGTGATGGTCTGCAGCGGGTTGCGCGACGGGATGGTCTCCACCGCGCGGCCCGCATCGATGTCGTCTTGCACCTTGGCGACGACCAACCGCACCTCGGTCTCGGCGACCAGCTCGTCGCGGGTGGCGATCACCTCGTCGAAGTTGTGGCCGGTGTCGACGTGCATCACCGGGAACGGCAGGCGCCCCGGCTGGAATGCCTTCAGCGCCAGGTGCAGCATCACGATCGAGTCCTTGCCGCCGGAGAACAGCAGCACCGGACGCTCGAACTCGGCGGCCACCTCGCGAATGATGTGGATCGCCTCGGCCTCCAGCGAGCGCAGGTGGCTCAACTCGTACTGCCCGGCCGCGGGCGCTTCGTGGCTAGTCATCAACCATCCAATCAACGGTAAAGTTGGTAGATTTGGTCAGGATTACAGACATTACCGAGTATGAAACCAGCCGAGGCCGCGGCTGTCAACGAATTGGGACGGATTGATGCCGAATCGCGAGTCGCCGACCGTGTAGCTAGCGCGCGTATCCAAGGCCGCGCTCGCGCACACAACCCGCACACTCGGCGCGCCTCGGGAAGTTAGAGCGTGACCTCGTCCAGCTTGCCGGTGGCGACGTCGAAGATGAAGCCGCGCGCCGACGTGTGCTTGGTGACGAACGGGCTGTTCTGGATGCGCTGCAACGACTGCCGGACGTCCTCGGCAATGTCGGGGAATGCTTCCGCCGACCATGGCGGCTTGACCCCGGTCTCGTCCTGGATCGAGCGCTTGAACTCGTCGTCGCGGAAGGTCAGCATGCCGCAGTCGGTGTGGTGGATCAGGATGATCTCGGTGGTTCCCAGCAGTCGCTGGCTGATCGCCAGGGAGCGGATCGCGTCGTCGGTGACCACGCCGCCGGCATTGCGGATGACGTGTGACTCACCTTCGTTGATGCCGAGCACGCGGTAAACATCGAGCCGGGCATCCATGCAGGCCAATACCGCGACGTGCTTGCTCGGGGGCAGCGGTAACGGGCCGTTGAAGGACTTCGCGTAGTCGGCGTTGTTGGCCAGGTAGCCGTCGGTGACTGTCACAACCACTCAGCCTACGACTCGACGGCCGCCACATGACCGGTCCAAATCAGCCGGATCACAATGTTGATGACGACGGGCGGCGGGGCGTCTCTTAGTCTGGGCGAATGCGACAGGGGCGGGGCCAGTAGCCATGACCCGCTTCCTCGCACGTCGCGTGCTGAACTACGTGGTGCTCCTGGCGTTGGCGTCGTTTCTGACGTTCTGCCTGACCGCGGTGGCGTTCTCGCCGCTGGAAAGCCTGATGCAGCGCAGTCCGCGCCCGCCGCAAGCCGTGATCGACGCCAAGGCCACCCAGCTTGGGCTGGACAAACCTATTCCGCTGCGGTACGCGAACTGGGCAACGCATGCGGTGCGCGGCGACTTCGGCACCACGATCACCGGTCAGCCGGTGTCAGGTGAATTGTGGCGGCGCATCGGCGTCAGCCTTCGCCTGCTGCTGATCGGTTCGGTGGCCGGGACGATCATCGGGGTGGCCCTCGGCGCCTGGGGGGCGATCCGCCAGTACCGCGTCAGCGACCGCGTGATCACGATGCTGTCGCTGCTGATGTTGTCCGCCCCGACATTCGTGATCGCCAACCTGCTGATCCTCGGGGCGCTGCGGGTGAACTGGGCGCTGGGATGGCAGCTGTTCCAGTACACCGGGGAAACCTCGCCCGCACTGATCGACGGCGCGGGGTCACGGTTCGTGGATCGGTTGCAACACTTGGCCTTACCGACGCTGACGTTGACGCTGGGCACCGCGGCCGGGTTCAGCCGCTATCAGCGCAATGCGATGCTCGACGTGCTCGGCCAGGATTTCATCCGCACCGCACGGGCCAAAGGATTGACCCGCCGCCGCGCCCTGATCAAGCACGGACTGCGTACCGCCCTGATTCCGCTGGCGACGTTATTCGCCTACGGCGTAGCCGGATTGGTGACCGGCGCGGTGTTCGTCGAGAAAATCTTCGGTTGGCACGGTATGGGCGAGTGGATGGTGCAGGGGGTCGCGACGCAGGACGCCAACATCGTCGCGGCGATCACGGTGTTCGCCGGCGCGGTTGTGTTGCTGGCCGGCCTGCTCTCCGACGTCATATACGCCGCGCTCGATCCCCGGGTGCGGGTGTCATGACCCGGGCCGGCGCCGATCAACAGGGCGGTGCGATCGGAACAGAGCAGGAGAAGCGGCGCCAAAATAGCGTTGTTGCGTTGGCGACGCCGGAATTCGCCTCACGACGGACATTGGTGCTGCGCCGCTTCTTGCGTCGCCGCTCGGCGGTGGCGGCGCTGCTCGTGCTCATGATGCTGTTCGTCGGCTGCTACACGCTGCCGTCGATGCTGCCGTACTCCTACAGCGACCTGGACTTCGACGCGCTGCTGCAGCCGCCCAACGCCCGACACTGGTTGGGCACCAACGCACTTGGCCAGGATTTGCTGGCCCAGACCTTGCGCGGCATGCAGAAGTCGATGCTGATCGGCGTCTGCGTCGCGTTCGTCTCCACGGCTATCGCCGCGACCGTGGGCTCGGTCTCCGGATTCTTCGGCGGTTGGCGCGACCGCGCGCTGATGTGGCTGGTCGACCTCATGCTGGTGGTGCCCGGATTCCTGCTGATCATGATCCTGACGCCGCGCACCAAGGGCTCCGGCAACATCATCGCACTGGTCCTGCTGCTGGCCGGCTTCGGTTGGATGGTCAGCTCGCGCATGGTGCGCGGCATGACGATGAGCCTGCGCGAACGCGAATTCATCCGTGCCGCGCGCTATATGGGCGTGCCGAACCGGCGAATCATCACCCACCACGTGGTGCCGAACGTTGCGTCGATTCTGATCATCGACACGGCGCTGAATGTGGCTGCCGCGATCCTGGCCGAGACCGGGCTGAGCTTCCTCGGCTTCGGCATCCAGCCTCCGGACGTGTCGCTGGGAACGCTGATCGCCGACGGCACCCAGTCGGCGACGACGTTCCCGTGGGTGTTCTTGTTCCCCGCCGGTGTCCTCGTGCTGATCCTGTTGTGCGCCAACGTCACCGGCGACGGTCTGCGTGACGCGCTCGATCCCGCGTCCCGCGGTGGGCGCTGATGAGCCGGCTCCTCGACGTCACCAATTTGGCGGTCAGCTTCCCCACCGAAGGGCCGCCGTTGAAAGCCGTGCGCGGCATCGACTTCCACGTCGACGCCGGTGAGGTGGTGGCGATCGTCGGCGAGTCCGGCTCGGGCAAGTCGACGGCGGCGATGGCGGTGGTGTCGCTGCTTCCGGAGTACGCCGACATTCACGGTTCGGTGCGGCTGCAGGGCAACGAGCTGATCGGGTTGCCGGACGACGCCATGTCGCGGTGTCGCGGCAACACGATCGGCATGGTCTTTCAAGACCCGATGTCGGCACTGACGCCGGTCTACACCGTCGGCGATCAGATCGCCGAGGCCATCGAGGTGCATCACCCTCGCACCGGCAAGCGTGCGGCCCGTCAGCGCGCGGTCGAGTTGCTCGAGCTGGTCGGCATTGCGCAGCCCGAGCGGCGGGCGCGGGCGTTCCCGCATGAGCTGTCCGGCGGCGAGCGGCAGCGCGTGGTGATCGCGATCGCGATCGCCAACGATCCCGACCTGCTGATCTGCGACGAGCCGACCACCGCTCTCGACGTCACGGTGCAGGCGCAAATCCTCGAGGTGCTCAAGACCGCACGCGACGTCACCGGCGCCGGGGTGCTGCTGATCACCCACGATCTCGGTGTGGTGGGCGAATTCGCCGACCGCGCGCTGGTGATGTACGCCGGCCGGATCGTCGAGTCGGCGGCCGTCAACGATGTCTACCGCGATCGCCGGATGCCCTACACCGTCGGACTATTGGGGTCGGTTCCACGGTTGGACGCCCCGCAGGGCACCCGGTTGGTGCCGATCCCGGGCGCTCCCCCGTCGCTGAGCGCGCTGGAGCCGGGGTGCCCGTTCGGGCCACGCTGCCCGCTGGTCGTCGACGAATGCCGCACCGCCGAGCCGAAGCTGGTGCCGGTGGCCCCGGACCACAGTGCCGCCTGCATCCGCACCGAGCACGTCGTCGGGCGCAGTGCCTCGGATGTGTACGGGGTCAGCACGTCCGCCGATGCGGTGGAAGCGGACGAGCCACCCGTCGTCGTACGCGTCCGCGGCCTGGTCAAGACCTACCCGTTGACGAAGGGCGTGCTGTTTCGCCGCCGCATCGGCGAGGTCCGCGCGGTCGACGGCATCAGCTTCGAGCTGCAGCAGGGCCGCACGCTGGCCATCGTGGGCGAGTCGGGGTCGGGCAAGTCGACGAGCCTGCACGAGATCCTCGAATTGGTTGCGCCGCAGTCGGGTTCGATCGAAGTGCTCGGGATTAATGTTGCCACGTTGAAGTCGACGGGCCGCCGGGCACTGCGGCGCGACATCCAGGTCGTCTTCCAAGACCCCGCGGCGGCGCTGGATCCTCGACTGCCGGTTTTCGACCTGCTGGCCGAGCCGTTGCACGCCAACGGATTCAGCAAGGCCGATACCAGCGCGCGGGTCGCCGAGCTGCTCGACACCGTCGGGCTGCGACGCACCGATGCCAGCCGCTATCCCGCCGAGTTCTCCGGCGGGCAGAAGCAGCGCATCGGAATTGCGCGGGCGCTGGCGCTGCGGCCCAAGATCCTCGCGCTCGACGAGCCGGTGTCGGCGCTCGACGTGTCGATTCAAGCCGGCATCCTCAACCTGCTGCTCGATCTGCAGCAAGACCTCGGACTGTCGTATCTGTTTGTCTCGCACAATCTTTCAGTGGTGAAGCACCTCGCCCACCAGGTCGTGGTGATGCTGCGCGGCGCCATCGTGGAGCAGGGTGACAGCGACGAGATCTTCAGCAGGCCGCAACACGAGTACACCCGCCGCCTGTTGGCGGCTGTGCCGCAACCGGATTCGGCTCGTGGGTAAGCGTCTGCTGGCGATCGCGGTCGCGGTCAGCCTGCTGGCCGGCTGCTCGTCGTCGGCCGACTACCTGACGAGCGGGCCCGCTCCCGTCGTCGGCGCAACCAGCGATGTCAACCCGCAGAACCCGGCGACTCTGCGCGACGGCGGCGACCTTCGACTGGCGCTCACCGAATTCCCATCGAACTTCAACACGCTGCACATCGACGGCAACTCCGCCGATGTCGCCGGCATGCTGAAGGCCACCATGCCGCGGGCGTTCGTGATCGGACCGGACGGCTCCACCACCGTCGACTCCGACTACTTCAGCAGCGTCGAACTAACCGGGACCAACCCGCAGGTGGTCACCTACACCTTCAACCCGAGGGCAACCTGGTCCGACGGCACCCCGCTCCGCTGGGAGGACATCGCCAGCCAAATCCATGCCACCAGTGGGGCCGACAAGAACTTCGCGATCGCCGGCACCAATGGCAGCGAGCGGGTCAAGTCGGTGACCCGCGGCGTGGACGACCGCCAGGCCGTGATCACGTTCGCCAAGCCCTACGCGGAATGGCGCGGCATGTTCGCCGGCAACACCATGCTGCTGCCGAAAAGCATGACCGCCACACCGGAGGCGTTCAATACCGCGCAACTCTCCGGTCCCGGCCCGTCGGCGGGCCCGTTCGTCGTCTCGGCACTGGATCGAACCAAACAGCGAATTGTGTTGACCCGCAACCCTAAATGGTGGGGTGAACGGCCACGCCTGGACCGGATCACCTTTCTGGTGCTCGATGACGCGGCTCGTTTGCCCGCACTGCAGAATAGGGCGATCGACGCGACCGGGCTCGCCGGGCTGGATCAGATGACGATCGCCAGGCGCACCAAGGGCATTTCCATCCGCCGAGCGCCGACCCCGAGCTGGTATCACTTCACCTTCAACGGCGCGAAGGGGTCGATTCTGGCCGACCCGGCGTTGCGCCGCGCCATCGCCGAGGGGATCGACCGGCAGAGCATCGCCGCCGTCAGCCAGCACGGACTCAACAGCCATCCGACCGCGCTGAACAACCACATCTTTGTCGAAGGCCAGCAGGGCTACGAAGACAACAGCGGCGTCGTCGCCTACAACCCGGACACGGCCAAGCGTGACCTCGACGCGCTCGGCTGGAAACTCAACGGGCGGTTCCGGGAACGCGACGGGCGGCAGCTCGTTGTCCGCGACCTGTTCTACGACGCGCAGACCAGTCGGCAGTTCGGCCTGATCGCGCAGCACAGCCTCGCGCAGATCGGGGTGAAGCTCGAACTGTTGGCCAAGGCCGGCAGCGGCTTCTTCACCAACTACATCAACGTCGGCGCGTTCGATATCGCGCAATTCGGTTGGCAGGGCGACGCTTTCCCACTCTCGGCGCTCACTCAGATCTACGCATCCAACGGCGAGAGCAATTTCGGCAAGATCGGCAGCGCCGAGATCGACGCCAAGATCGAGCAGACGCTGCAGGAGCTGGATCCGGGCAAGGCACGCGTGCTGGCCAACGAGGTCGATAAGGCGATCTGGGCCGAGGGATTCAGCCTGCCGCTGGTGCAGTCCCCCGGCAACGTCGCGGTCAACAGCTCGCTGGCCAACTTCGGCGCGGCCGGGCTGGCCGACCTGGATTACACCGCGATTGGATTCATGCGCTGAGAGCTCCAGCTATCGAGCGGCGTAGCATGTGCAACGAGCGCACTAACGCGCTACGCTTGCTACATGAGCCAATCAGGGTATGAAGTGGAGCGGCATCGCGATCACCTGGAGATCCGCGGACTAACCGGGTCTGAACTCGACGAGACGTTCGAGCAGCTCAACCTGATCCGGGACCTGCAGGCTCACGATGTCGTGAGTAGCCATGACCTAACTGCGACGCTCGCGCAACTGGTCGAACTTGTCGGCACGCTGCAGGCTGAGCGCACCGAGTCTGTTCGAGACGAGCTGCTGCAAGTCCTCACGAGCAGGGAAGTAAGCCTCATTCCGCCGGCGACACTCACCCAGGCGCAGCGATTGGCGGCCCATCGCGATGCGCTGCTCGCGACTCCCGTTCTCACCCACGAGACGCTGAGCGAGCTGCACCGGAATGCGCGCCAGTCGAGCACGAGAACCTGGCTCACACGGCGAAGGGATGAGCACGCGTTGTTCACCGTGAACGTCAAGGGCAAGACGGTGATCCCGGCGTTTCAGTTGGATGAAAGCGGAGAACCGAGGCCTGAATTGCAGCCCATGTTGTCGGTGTTGCATGAGGGTGGAATCGGGGGCTGGTCCCTGTGGACGTGGCTGACCAAGCCCACCAGCTTCCTCTCCGGCGGTGTTCCGGAGGAGGTGGCTCGCAAAAATCCGGAACGGGCGTTGCGCGCTGCTCAACGCTTCGCTCTCGCACCGGTCCGCCCAGCAACCGCATGACGGACAGCTACCCGCAGCAAGACATCGTCTGTCCAGACCCAGGCAGCTGTGTCGTGGCCACGGCACTTCCACTGTTGAAGACAGTCACCTTGAACAGCGGGAGAACCTTATACCGTGTTTACGACGGTGCGTACGGCTACGACCAGCACAACCCGGGCTTTGGTGACACACAGTTCGCACCGATAGACGACCCCGCCACCGGCAAACGGTTACCGAACGTGTACTTGGGCGAGACGCCCACCACTGTGTTGCTCGAAAGCATCTTCCACGATGTGCACGACACCGGAAGCAACGTGATTTATCTGCAACAGTTAGTGCAAAGACTCTTGGCGCACATGGCCGTTCCCGTTGACGCGACGCTCGGAGATCTTCGTGATTCAGCGCTGGACGACCTCGGTCTGACCCGCAGTCAAGTGGTGACGGCCCCTGCGGAGCACCATCCCTGCACGCGGAAGCTGGCCATCGCTGCACTCGCGCAATCGCACACTCCACCGCTGCAAGGCCTGATCTGGCATTCCCGACAAGCCGAGCTCGCCAAGGCACCGCCCCAGGAAGTCATCGTGCTGTTCGGCGAGCGGTACAAGACCAAGCCGGGCACCTGGAGGCGAGTGCCGCCTGGTTTACAGAATCTCTACGAGGGACCAGGCCGCCTGCTGGTGGACCAGATTGCCACGGATCTGGGCGCGATCATCGAGACGGGAGCGGCGTAGCTGCGGGCCGATTTCAACACGACCCGGAAAAGGCCGAACGCGACCTCGATGCGTTGTGCTGGAAACTCAACGGGCGGTTCCGGGAACGGGACGGGCGGCAACTGGTCGTCCGCGACCTGTTCTACGACGCGCAGACCAGTCGGCAGACAGGGCGACGCTTTCCCACTCTCGGCGCTCACTCAGATCTACGCTTCCAACGGCGAGAGCAACTCGGCAAGATCGGCAGCGCCGAGATCGACGCCAAGATCGAGCAGACGCTCCTGCCGGCGGCAATTTCGGCCTTCGCAGTCTCAGCGTGGATTAAATGCCCTCACGTGTCACGCACCGAAGATTCCAACTATAGTTGTGATACTCTAACTTTAGTTGTCAACAAGGAGCATGCATGCGATGCAGCTGAACCGGCCTTTCACCACGGTGACGCCGACGTTGGACGGCGACGTGCTCGGCGTTCTGGCGACCAGCGAGGCGACATTCACCATCACCCAGATCAGGCGCATCTTGGTCAGCGCGTCAGGGGAAGGCATCCGCAAAGTCCTCACCCGCCTTAATGCCCAGGGTGTGGTGCTCCATGACCAGGTCGGCAGGACCAACACCTATCGACTCAACACCGAACATCTTGCGGCAGAACCGATCCTAGCGCTGTCGCGCCTGACTTCAACGTTCCTGGACCGTCTCGAAACGCAACTGGAGGGGTGGGGCGACACGCTCAAGTACGCCGCGGTGTTCGGGTCAGCGGCAACGGGGCGGATGACTACAGGCAGTGACATCGATCTGTTCCTGGTGCGCGCCTCCGAACCCGAACACGACAGCCGCCAAGGGAATCTGGAGGCGTGGGAGCAGCAGGTGACCCAACTCGCACGGTCGGTCACCGCCTGGACCGGCAACGACGGCCGCGTCGTCGAGTACACCGAAGATGAGCTTCGCGCCGCGGCCGCCGCCGGTGAGCCGCTGCTGAGCGACGTGGCCAGGCAAGGCTTGACAGTCGCTGGGAGACGGGCATGGCTAACTAAGCAGCTGCGCCCGATGGACAAGGCCGCAGCACCGAGGAGGACCTGATGGCGGGGACGCGTAAGTGCAATTCCGTCGTGACCGCGGGGCGCCTTTCCAAGGCAGTTGAATTCTTCGACGCCGCTGAGCATCTGGAAGACGGCATGCCCAACGCGGCGGGTGATCTGTTCGTGGACGCCGGTATCGCCGCCTCCGACGTCATCTGCTGCGTCCGGCTTGGGGTCCATTCGTCAAGCAGCACCCACAGCGAGGCCGTCACTCTGCTGGAAACGGCGGCTAAGGGATACGAAAAATACCTGAGCACCCTGCTCGGTTTGAAGAATAAGGCGGCCTACACCCACCAGGCGCTCTCCACCGCGGAGTGCAAGAAGATGAACCGCGCCGCTTCTTGTCTGGTGGAGGCGGCCAAGCGAGCCGTGGCGTCAGCAGGCCAGTCCGACTGACTCCTCCGCGCTACACACCCTTAAGCGAATTGAGGTTGCCGTTGCTCGTTCAACTCCAGCTAACTCCTAGGCGCACAACTCGATCCGTCGAGCATCGTTGACACCGTCGTATCGCGCTGGCGTGCAGGTCAATACGATGACCTGTCCGCGCTCAGCCAACGTGTCGAACACCGAGGCCATCTTGACCAGCCGCTCGGGATCGGTGAAGCCGAGCGCGTCGTCGATCAGGATCGGCACGGCATCTTCTTTGGCGACCAGGGCCGCGCCGGCCAGCCGAGCCAGGATGCCGAGTTGCTCTTTGGCCCCGCCGGACAGCGACTCGTACGGGACGGTCCGACCGTCCAGCGTGCGGTTGAGGATGCACAGGTTGGTGTCGACCTCGACTTCGAAGCTCGGGCCGAAGACCGGCTTTCCCAGCCGCTCCAGTTCGGCGCGGAACGGCTCGACGTAGCGGAGTCGAGTCGTGTCGCGGTGGCGCGTCATCACCTCACGCAGCAGCTGCACCGCGCGCGCGCGGCGACCAACCCGGTCGTGTTCGCTGCGCGCATGCTCGCGGTCGATCTCGGCGACGTCGAGCTTGCCTTTGCGGCCTTCGGCACTGAATACCGTGAGCTGAGCGGCAATCTCGTGCAAGGTGCGCATGACGTCCTCGTGCCGCTGACCCAACGCCGCAGCCGACTCGACGGCATCGGCCAGCTCCGCGGCGACAGCCGCGGGTGCCTTTGCGGCTAACTGTTCCGACAGCTCGGCGACCCGGGCTGCGGCGGAGTCAGCCGCTGCCGTGTCGGCGTCGACGGCGGCGGCCAATCTCTCGTCAGGCAGGGTCGCCCGCTGTTCGGCCAGCCGATCAGCGATGGTGACCAGCTCGGCGCGCTGGGTCGCCAGCTTGTCGTGCACACGCGTTGCCTGCGTGGACATCTCGGTGAGCTTCTTCATCGCCAACGCGGCGACTTTGCGGTGGGTTTCGCAGTCCACGCCCGCCTGGGCGCGGGCCGCGACCGCCTCGAGCAGTTCGGCGCGCGCCGCCACGACGTCGACATCCCCGGAAAACGCCGGCTGCGACTGCAATTCCGTCAGCCGGGAGCGCAGCTGCCCGACGTCGTCGCCATCGGACAATCCCGCGATGGTGGCGCTGAGCCGGTCGCGGGTGCCCAGCAATTCGCGGCGTTGATCATCGGCCTGCCGCGCAGCCGCCAGATCCGCGACCTGCGCCGCCGTCAGCACGGCGGCCAGCTTCTCCTGCGCCGCGGAGTATTGCGCCTGAATGTCGAGCGCGGACGCATTAGGCGTGACGCGGGCCGTCACGAGGCCGGGGATCTCGACCTCGGTCGCGGTGTTCGCGACGGTCGACCAACTCTGACCGGCCGACAACGACATCCACTGATCGCCGATGACCAATTCGATGTCGGCGGCGGCGACGAATTCGACTGTCGCCGAGACCAAGGCGAGCTGGCTCTCGGTCCGCTCGACCGCGGAAGCGGCGTGTTCGATCTGCCGTAGCAGGTCGTCGGTCAGGGCGATGGTCGACAGCTCTTGCGTCACTTGGTCGCGCTCGCTCAGCGCGGCGTCGATTTTCGTGAGCTTGGCGGCCAGGCGCTGCGTCTCGTCGCGGTGGGCCAGGTCCTCGACGAGGCGCCGAGCCGCCTCGGCGCGCTGCTGGGCAGTGGCGAGAGCCTCGTCGGCCCGCTCGACGCCCGCGTCGGCTTCGACGGTGACATCGCGCGCGATCGCCTGTGCCTCGGTGGCCTCGCGGGCTTCATCTTCCAGGGCGGTGACGGCGGCTGTGCGCGAGTCGTTTTCGGTGAGCAGCCGAGCCCGCTCGGTGTGGGCGGCGGTGGACGCGGCACTGGTCGCGGTCGCGGCGGCCGCGATCAGCTCGGCCTCGCGTACCTGTTCGGTGAGCCGGGCGATGCCGTCGGCGGCGGCTTGAGCGATGGTCCGCCTGCTGCCGGCGGCCTGCCGCTGCTCGGTCAGCTCGGCCAACTCGACGGTCAACGCCGCATGGCTGTGCACCCGGTCGTGGACCTCGGCGACCGCCGCGGTGCAGCGCTCGACCTCCTGGTGGGCGTCTTCCAGCGCCTTGATCACCGTGGTCCATTCGCCGGTGGGGCGTCCGGTCGGGGTGAAGTAGCGGCCGTATTCGCTGTCGATGCGCTCGATCAACAGTGGCTCGGTTCCTGACAGGGCGGCCGCGTCACCGGCGGCGACGTCGAGGGCGCGAGTCAGGGCGTTGCACCCGGACAGGTTCACCGCATCGGTCGACGCGGACTGCAAAACCCTTTGGGCATGCCACAATTCGGTGTCCACGGTTTCGGTCAGCATGGCTTGCACGCGGTCGTGCGCCTCGTCGCCGCTGTGCTGTTCGCGGCGCGGCTCAAGAACCGTCAACTGCGTCTCGGGCTTTTTGTGAAAGCGCTTGCGATAGATGAAACGGTAAGCACCCGCGCTGATCTCGGCGGTGATCTCAGATCCGACGTCGGCGTGGGTCGGCTTGACCTGCTTGACCTCTTTCTTCGTCGACCGATCCTTGGACTCCAGCAGCAGATCGAGTGCCTCGACCATCGACGACTTGCCGATCTCGTTGGCACCCGACACCACGACCACCCCGTGATCGGGAAAATCGATCTCGCGGTAGGCGATGCCGCGATAGTTCTTCAGAACCAGGCGATGCAATTTCATGCCGCACCCCGTCCCTGCTGGCCCTGGTCGGTCAACCGCAACAACAACGCCAGGGCCGCCTGTGCGTCGCCCGCGGTCTGGTCGTCCCCGGCGCGCGCGACCTGCACCAACTCCTCGACCGCCGCGGCGGCGAACCCACCGATCCCCAGATCGCTGAACTCCCCGTCGGCCGGGATCACGGCCAGGTCGCTGTGGCTGTCCCACACTCGCAGCGACGCGAACAACCGCGAATACTTGTCCAGGCAGGCGTCCAACCCGGCACGGTCGGTGACGGTCAACGAGCCAATCAGGGCCAGCCGCAACACGGTTCGGTCTTTGTCAGGCATCAGGTCGAGGTTCATGTCCAGGTCGGCGATGTCGCGGCTGTCGTCCACGTGCCGGTTCAACGTGCTGAACCGCCAGCGGCCCACGCGTGCGGCCTCGACGGTCACCGGATGCTGCGGATCCCCCTCGTCGATGTCGACGATCAGCACGTGGCCGGGGTCGGCTTCGACGTCGTCGTAGTTGGTGACCTCCGGTG
Organism: Mycobacterium sp.; assembly: GCF_965277065.1. Lineage (GTDB taxonomy): Bacteria > Actinomycetota > Actinomycetes > Mycobacteriales > Mycobacteriaceae > Mycobacterium. The sequence continues at coordinate 885,086 of NZ_CBDIBT010000018.1, read as the reverse complement.
AACCCGAATACCAGACCCGCCCGGTACTGCCCACGTCGGTCAGCGAATGCCTGTCGCCCAACGCAACGTAGTGGATTGCGCCGCGGGCCAACGCGTCCTGCACGCCGGCCAGTCGGATCAACGACGGCTTGGTGGGATCGGGGTCGAGTACGTCGACACCGCCGTGCGCGACCAGAACCCGGGTGACGCCGTTGGCCGGCAGATCCTCGAGCACGTTGGCGACCAGGTCGGTCGTCGGCCGTTTGGAACGCCACGGTGCCGCGACGATCTGCAAACCCGGCCGGACCTCGTGGATTCCGGCGTGGTCGAGCACCCGGACGTTGGCGGGGCACTCGGCGGTGAACAGCGCACTGGTGTACACCGACGACGCGTCGAGCGGATCGTGGTTGCCGGGCAACAGATAAACGGGAATCCCGATGGCGCGCATGGCTTCCAAAGACTGGCTGATCACCGTCGGCGCCAACTGGTTGTCCTCGAAGACGTCACCGGACACCACGACGAACTCCGCACCGGCGTCGGCCGCCAGCGGACCGAGTCCGGCCACCGCGTCACGCCGGGCAGCCGAGTAGCGCGGTTGTGCTTCGCCCGCGAGGAAGTGACGGGTCATGCCGAGTTGCCAGTCGGCGGTGTGCACGAATCGCATTGCGATCGGAGTCCCTTCTGCGAGATGCCGGCCGCAGGCGACCGGGCACCGCGAGTTTAGGACCGCCCGCCGACAAGTCCCGGGACCTCAACCGGCAGGTCCGAGCGGCACCAGTGTCGTCGAACCTCACCGATATGCAGGTGTCACATCAGCCACATGAGCCTTCGGCGGGGCCGGCCGGAAAGTACCCTCTATCGCGTGAGTGATCACGACCGCACGCTGGTGTTGCTACGCCACGCGAAGTCGGCCTACCCCGACGGGGTAGCCGACCATGACCGACCGCTGGCATCTCGCGGTAGACGCGAAGCCGGATTGGCGGGTGACTGGCTGCGCGCCCACCAGCCGAAGTTCGACGCCGTGCTCTGCTCCACGGCGACCCGCACCCGTGAAACCCTGGAGCGCACCGGCATTGACGCACCGGTCGGCTACGACGACCGGCTCTACGACGCCTCACCAGGCATGGTGATCGAGCAGATCAACGCTGTGGGTGACGAAGTCTCGGTGTTGCTGCTGGTCGGCCACGAGCCGACGATGACGCAACTGGCCCTGGGATTGGCGAACCCGTTGACGATCAGTGCCGATGCCGCCGAACGCATCTCGATGAAGTTCCCGACCTCCGCCATGGCGGTTATGCGGTTTAACGGCAGCTGGACGGACCTCGAACTCGGGTCCGCCCAGCTGGCTGAATTTCACGTGCCGCGTTAGCGGCGACGACGACGAACTACTTGCAGATGTCGACGATCTTCTTGATCTTGTCGTCGAGGTTTTGACGCAGCTCATCCTGCGCGAAGTCCTGCGCACCGGCGAGATATCCGATGCTGAGCTCTTCGAGCTGAGTTCCCAACCCGTTCACGTTGTCCGCCAGGTCTTTCGGGGTAGCCGGCTCAGCGGCCACCCGGTCACGCAGGAACGCGCCACCGTCGTAGAACGCGAAGCGCTGCGCGGTCGCCACCGAGAGCGCGCCGATCGGGCCGCCGTTGTCCGGGTTCTTCAGGTGCGAGTTCCTGACCACGGCGCGGTCGGCGATCTTGAAGGTCTCGCAGATGTGCTTTTTGGCGTCGTTGCGCTGCTGGTCGCTGTATTTGCCCGCCGCTGCCGCGCTCTCGTTCGGGTAAAAGTATCCGTAAGCAGCGCCCGCGACGCCGAGGATCGCCAGCACCAACGCTGCAACGGCCAGCCAGAAGGGCAGCTTCGACGGGCGCGCGGCGTGAGAGGTGGCAGTGGTGGTCACCGGCGCGGCGGTTGGTGCGGCAACGGATTCGGTGACGTCCTCTGCGGACGATGGCTCGTTTATGGGTGTTTCAGACATTCGTCGATCGTATAGGGCTGCACTATTGGCCCGTAACCGTTTCAGGTCTCAATAAGACTTAACTCTGCTAAACGGTTTGGTGGACATATCCGCATTTGCGCATATGAAATCCCGTGCTGGCATGCTCTACCAGCGCACTGACAGTTTCAGTGCTGATAATCAGGAATTGGTCGAGAGCGTGAGCTCCATGAGCTTGAGGGCCTGCGCGCAGGCGTCGATACCAGGCACCTGGGGGTTGACCCACCAGCCGACCACACCGGCGGCGTCGCTGGCGACACCGCACGCTCCGTTCGGATCGTTGGGCTTCATCACGATCGACGCCACGCCGGCGATTGTTTTGTTCTCGATCTGGTACTTCAGAAATTCAGCGACCTTGCGCTCGTTGTCCAGGCTGCCCTGCTCGAACCAGAATCGGGTGATGTCGATCAAGCCGCCGGGATTGGCCGCTTGCCAGCGGCAGATCGCACCGACGAACGTGCTCTGGATGTCTTGAGGATCGGCGCCCACCGTCTTGGCCAGCACGTCGGTGGTCAGGACTTCGCATTCCTTTTGCAGGTTCGGGTATTGCTGCTCGGAATTGTTGTTGCGCGGCGAATCGCCGGCCCCCGCTTTCTGCGCCGAGCCGCCGACCGACTTGGTGCAACCGGTCGACATGGACAGCGCGGTGGCCAGCACGGCCACACTCACCAGAAACCGACGACGCACGCTGACACTCATTTGCCGTTCGCAATCGTTTGACGCGCCAACTCTTTGGCGATGTTGCAGGCGTCGGGGTACGGCTTCTGGTTGAAGTTCACCGACCATTCGAAGAAGTCGTCGTTGAACTGAATTCCGACCTCGCACAGCGAGTCGCCCAACTGCGGGTCGTTACCGACCGCGATGAAGCCGCCGTGTCCGCTGATATTGATGTCTTCGACGCTGGAACGCGACAACTCCTCGGTCTTGCGTTCGCGGCCGATCGGGCTGCCGCGATACCAGGAGAACGAGAAGTGCGGACCAAGGATGCCTCCGCCGGCCAGCCACTGACAACCCACTGAGTTCTTGGCCGTATTGATCAATCCGTTGATCTGCGTCAGCTTGTCCACCGTCTCGTCGGTGACGCCGCCGCACTGCGGGAACGACGGGCCATGACTCCCCTGCCCCGACGACGGTGACGTCGACCCAGGTGAATGGGACTGGTTGGAGCCGGAATCAGAGCACGCTGTCGCCATCGGAACCAAGGCTGCCGCCGCGCACGCAAGCGCCGCCACGTTCCGCCGCACGACTACCCCCACCTTCTGGTGATCACAGGTTGCACTGTAGCGGCACCACCTGATGCCAACCATTGCACACGCGGTGAGCAGTGCTTTCTTGTATGCCACAGTTACCAGATGCTCGTGGCACTGCTGCGCCAGTTTGTGCGGCCGTACCGATGGCCGGTCGCGGCGGTGATGGCGCTGCAATTGGTCAGCACGCTGGCCTCGCTGTATCTACCGACGGTGAACGCCACCATCATCGACGACGGCATCGCCAAGGGTGACTCCGACACCATCATCCGGCTCGGTGTGCTGATGTTCGCCGTCACCGCGCTGCAGGTGTTGTGCGCGGTGGGTGCGGTGTATTTCGGCTCCCGCGCCGGGATGGGCTTCGGCCGCGACCTCCGCTCGGCGATGTTCCACCGCGTCACCACCTTCTCCGAGCACGAGACGGCGCGATTCGGTGCGCCGACACTGCTGACCCGCACCACCAACGACGTCCGCCAAATCCAGTTCCTGGTGCAGATGGCATGCACGGTGCTGGTCGCCGCGCCGATCATGTGCGTCGGCGGAATCTTCATGGCCATCCATCAGGACACCGGGCTGTCCTGGCTGCTGGTGGTCAGCGTCCCGATACTGCTGGTGGCCAATTACTGGATCATTTCCCGCACGCTCCCGCTGTTTCGCAGCATGCAGCGGCTGATCGACAACATCAACCGGGTCATGCGCGAGCAGCTGTCCGGTGTGCGGGTGGTGCGCGCGTTCGCGCGTGAGCCCTTCGAGCGGCGGCGTTTCGACGATGCCAACGTCGCGTTGTCCAGCACCGCGCAGAGCGCCGGCAACTGGCAGGCGTTGCTGCTGCCGGTCACCACGCTGACCATCAACGGCTCCAGCGTGGCGCTGATCTGGTTCGGCGGCCTGCGCATCGACAGCGGCCAGATGCAGGTCGGTTCACTGATCGCGTTTCTGGCGTACTTTTCCCAGATCCTGATGGCCGTCGTGATGGCGACGATGACCGTAATGGTGTTGCCACGGGCCGCGGTGTGCGCCGACCGGATCACCGAGGTGCTGTCGACGACGCCCGCGGTCCGAGATCCTGACAATCCGCTGGAGCCCTCGCCCGATGCGCAGGGAGTGGTTCGGCTCGACCACGCGTCGTTCCGCTACCCCGGCGCGGATCGACCTGTGCTGCAGGATATCTCGCTGACCGCGCGGCCCGGGACCAGCACCGCGCTGATCGGCAGCACCGGTGCGGGAAAGTCGACGCTGGTGGCACTGATCTGCCGGCTGTACGACGCGTCAGAGGGAACCGTTCAGGTCGGCGGTGTCGACGTGCGCGACCGTGACGTCGAAGAGCTGTGGTCGACGATCGGGTTGGTGCCCCAGCGTGGCTACCTGTTCTCCGGAACGGTCGCGGAGAACCTGCGCTACGGCAAATCGGACGCCAATGAAGTCGAGATGTGGGAGGCGCTGCGCGTCGCGGCGGCCGATGACTTTGTGAGGGCGCACGCCGACGGCCTGCAGATGCGCGTGGCACAGGGCGGGATCAACTTTTCCGGTGGGCAGCGGCAACGATTGGCGATCGCGCGGGCGGTGATCCGGCGTCCGGCGATCTACGTGTTCGACGACGCGTTCTCCGCACTGGACGTGCACACCGACGCGCTGGTGCGGGCCAGGCTGGCCGAGATCACCCCAAATGCGACGGTAGTCCTTGTGGCGCAGCGCATCTCGACAATTATCGACGCGGACCAGGTGATCGTCATCGAGGACGGGCAGGTGCTGGGTACCGGGACGCACGAATCGCTTTTGGCAGACTCGCCGACCTACCGGGAGTTCGCCGAATCGCAATCGTTGGACGCCGAAGTGGGTGGCCCGCGGTGACCGCGCCGACGCGGCGGCGCGCCGCTCCCCCGGCCATGAAACCCAGGGACTTCGCCGGCTCGACCGTCCGCCTGGTGAAGTTGCTTGCCCCGCAACGGCTCACCGCGGTCGCGGTAACGGCGCTGAGCGTCCTAGGCACCGTCATCGGTGTCGTGGTTCCGCGGATTCTCGGCCATGCCACGGATCTGCTGTTCAACGGGGTGATCGGCCGCCGGCTACCCGCAGGCATTACCAAGGACCAAGCTGTCGCCGCGGCGCGGGCACACGGCGACAACGCCTTCGCCGACCTACTCTCCGGGATGCACGTGATTCCCGGCCACGGGGTCGACTTCGACGCGGTTTTCCGGACACTGGCGCTGGCGTTGGGCATGTATCTGGTTGCGGCGCTGATGATTTACGCGCAAGCCCGGTTGCTCAACGTGACCGTGCGACGCTCACTGCAGGCGCTGCGCACGCAGGTCGAAGACAAGCTGCACCGGCTTCCGTTGGCCTACTTCGACACTCGTCAGCGAGGCGAAGTGCTGAGCCGGGTCACCAACGACATCGACAACCTGCAGACGTCATTGTCGATGACGATCACCCAACTGTTGAGCGCGGTGTTGACGGTGGCGACGGTGCTGTTGATGATGCTGAGTATCTCGCCGCTGCTGACCGGTCTGGCCCTGTTGACAGTGCCGCTGTCGATCGTGGTCACCCGCGCCATCGCCCGACGCTCCCAGCGGCTGTTCGTCGCGCAATGGACTAATACCGGGCGGCTCAACGCCCACATCGAGGAGAGCTACAGCGGTTTCACCCTGGTTCGGACCTTCGGGCAGCGCGCCCGAATCGAGGACGAGTTTCGCCGGCGCAACGACGACATGTACGAGGCCAGCTTCGGCGCCCAGCTGATTTCGGGGATGGTGGGGCCAGCGACCACGTTCATCGGCAACCTCAGCTACGTCGCGGTCGCGGTCGTCGGCGGCGTGCAAGTCGCCACCGGGCAGATCACCGTGGGCAATATGCAGGCTTTCATCCAGTACGTGCGCCAGTTCTACGCGCCGCTGAATCAGGTGGCCTCGATGTACAACACCCTGCAGTCGGGAGTGGCCAGCGCCGAGCGGGTCTTCGAATTGCTCGATGAGCAGGAGGAATCGCCGGACCGCTCGGCGTCGCTGCCCACGCTCAGCGGCGAAACCCCATCGGGACGAGTGGAATTCGACCACGTCAGCTTCGGCTATCAGCCTGGCGTACCGGTGATCGATGACCTGTCGTTCGCCGCCGAGCCAGGCAACACGATCGCGATCGTCGGACCGACCGGGGTGGGCAAGACGACGCTGGTGAACCTGTTGATGCGGTTCTACGACGTCGCCTCCGGCCGGATCTTGATCGACGGCGTCGACATCGCCACGGTCAGCCGGCATTCGCTGCGATCGCGGATCGGGATGGTGCTCCAGGACGCCTGGCTGTTCAGTGGGACGATCGCGCAGAACATCGCCTACGGACGGCCCGATGCGAGCCACGACGAGGTGATCGACGCGGCCAGGGCCGCCTACGTCGACCGGTTCGTGCATTCGCTGCCCAGCGGCTACGACACCCAGGTCAACGACGGCGGGAGCAACATCAGCGCTGGCGAGCGGCAGCTGATCACGATTGCGCGGGCGTTCCTGGCCCGTCCGCAGTTACTCGTCCTGGACGAGGCGACCAGCTCGGTGGACACCCGCACCGAGTTGCTGATCGCCAAGGCCACTCATGAGCTGCGCCGCGACCGGACGAGTTTCATTGTCGCCCATCGCCTTTCGACGATCTGCGACGCCGACGTGATCCTGGTGATGGAAGCGGGCAAGATCGTCGAGCAGGGCAACCACGCCGAGCTGCTGGCCCGCCGCGGTGCCTACTACCGGATGACCCAGGTCTGAGTCCGACGGTGGCCCGTGCCCTAGAGCTCGGGGCCTTCGGCGCGCACGTCGTCGACCGCAGACATCGCGTCCCGCAGCTTGGCCAACCACTCGTCGGTGTGCTCGCCGACCAATTTGACCGACCAGGCCAGTGCGTCGGAACGCGACCGCGCCACCCCCGCGTCGACCAGGGTGTCGAGCACCTGACGCTCCGGCTGCTTCAACCGGGTCATCACCGGAACCGCGATGTGGGTGAACAGCACGGGCTCGCCGGCTACTTGCACACCCCAGGACACTTTGCGGGCGTAGCGGTTCTGCGCCTCGTCGGCGATGGTCATCCGCTCCGCGCGGGTCTCCTCGCGAAATCGCGAGGCCCGGCCCGAGGCGTGGGCTTCGCTTTCTTCCTCTGCCGCACCGGGCAGCGTTCCGATGACGGTGATCTCTTCGCGGTCGACGACGACGCTGGGGTCGCCGTCGAACCAGGAGTCCGGTAGACGTCCGGCGAACCAGTCCGCGGCGTCGCCCGCTTCGGGTTGGCCGGCCTGCTGCCAGCCGCCGGAGCGGCCGTAGCGGCGCCCATGTCCGTGTTGTTTATTCATGCTTACATACTTACAGCGTTACAACCGACGTCAAGACCGTTTCTCTCCCCGCGAACAACGGGACCGAGCGATTAGCTGTCGCCGCGTCGGGCGCGATACAGCTTCACCTCGTCCTTGATGCCTTTGAGGCGTCGCGCGCCGGCGAACGACCAGCTGAAACCCGCTTGGTCACCGAGCTCCTCGTACACCGAGTCGGCGGCCAGCACCGTCCCCGGCCGCGCCACCGCAGTCACCCGGCTCGCGGTGTTCACCGGGCTGCCGAACCAGTCCCCCGCCCGGCTGACGGCCGAACCCGAGGCGATACCCGCCCGCAGCCGGGGGAAGTCGTCATCGCCGTCGATGATGTCGACGAGTTTGAGCACGGCGTCCAGCAGCGGCGCGGGTTCGGTGCAGACGAACATCGCCGCGTCGCCGATCGTCTTGATGAACCGCACCGGTGGGGTCGCGACGTCCCGGGCCAGGTCGGCAAGCCGATTGGCCAGCTGGCTGAGCTCCTCAGGCGGTACCTCTTCACCCAGCTGAGTGAAGCCGACCAGGTCGGCGAACGCGGCGGTGATGTGCCGGGCACCGGGTAGCGGCGCGCCCGCGGCCCGTTCGCTGGCGTTGACGGCCTCGGTCTCCATCATGTGCCGTAGTTGCATGAACAGCATGTCCTTGATCATGGGACCGAGCAGCGGCGCGATACGGGACACCAGAGCGTGCGACGCCTGCGCGGTGTGCAGTTCGGTGGCGCCGGGCTGCAGGATGGTCGACAACGCGGTATACCGCATCACCTCCGCCGCGTGCGAAAGCCCTTCGGCGAGAACGCGAACCACCTGCACCACCTGGTCGGGTTGGATGCCTAGGTCAAGGAACTCTTTCGCGTGCGTAGCGGCTGCGACGTCGGCGCGCAGATGCACAGCGGCGTCGGGATCCTCGACCCGCACCAATCCGATGGCCCGTTGAACGCGCTGCAGCAATTCCAAGTCGAGACCGGTTGCTTCGCTGATTTCCCGCGTCGAGACGTAGTCGCCGTCGTCACCGATCAGGCGGCGGGATCCCACCAGCATCGGAACCGGGGATGCGCGAATCTCCTCGACGGTGATGCCCTGCTTCAAGAGCCACTCGATCAACTCGGCGCGCTCGGCGCGGGCGTTACCTTCCAAGCCGTCGAGCAGCTTGTCGACTTCGGGTTCATCCACGTGGTCAAGTTATCCGATGGCCACGCCGCTGCTCCAGGGGTTCCTGCCCGTCGTCGACGACACCGCGGGGTTGCTGATTCTGGGATCGTTTCCCAGCGTCTTGTCATTGGCGAGCGGTCAGTACTACGGCAACCCGCGAAACGCGTTCTGGCCGATCACCGGTGCGCTCTTCGGCTTCGACGCGGCGGCCCCGTACGAAACCCGTTTGGCCGCATTGCGATCAGCCGGTGTCGCACTGTGGGATGTGCTGCACATGTGCCGGCGTGCCGGTAGCGCAGACGCCAAAATCGATCCGAAGCGTTTGGTGGCCAACGATTTTCAGCAGCTGTTCGCCGCGTACCCGTCGATCACGCGGGTGTGTTTCAACGGCAGCGCCGCTCAACAGCTCTTCAACCGACTGGTCGAGGTCGATGCGGACGTCGACTACCGGCTATTGCCGTCGACCAGCCCGGCGCGTGCCATGCCAGCCGGCCAGAAACTGCAGGCCTGGCGGGTTATTGCACCGTCATGACACCGGCGGGCGGCGCTGCGCCCACGGGCGGGCGGCCTCGATCTGGGCGCCCAGCGAAAGCAGTGTCGCCTCGTCGTTCGGGCGGCCGACCAGTTGGATTGACAGCGGAATGCCGTTGGCGTCGAGCCCCCACGGCACGGCCGCGGCCGGCTGGCCGGTGAGATTCCAGATCTCGAAGAAGGGCACCCGCTGGGATACCGCCAGCAGGCTGGCGATGCCGCCGAGGCGTTGGTAGGCGCCGATGCGCGACGGCCCGGTGGCGTTGCCGGGGGTGATCACGACGTCGACGTCGTGGAAGATCGACTGGATCCGTTCGGCCAGAGCGGATTCGGCCGCGCGTATTTTCGCCATCCGACTGTCGGTGATCAGCGACCCGATGCGCGCCATGTTTCGGGTCCGCTTCTCGAGTCGGTCTTGATGTGGCATCACCCGCACGTCGTTGTAGATCCCGCGGAAAAAGCGGGGCAGGAAGTTGCCGTAGATGGCCGCCGGCGGGTAGTCCGGGTCGCGGACCACGACGTCGTGCCCGAGGTCGCGCAGGAGCGCCCCCGCCACATCGACGGCGGCTCGCTGCTCCCTGCCGATGCGGGCCATCAGTGGCGGCGGAACCTTGGTGCTCAACGCAATTCGCAGCCGGCCCGGGCTCTTGGCTGCGGCAGCGACGAAGCCGCCGTCGGGAGCGGGCGTCGTGGTCGTCGCGTCTAGGAACAGTGCGGCGTCTTCGACCGTCCGTGCGAGCGGACCGTTCACGCTCAGCCCGCACCAGGCGTCGTCGTGCGGCGCCAGGGAGACCCGGTCGCGTTGCGGCTTGATCCCGAACAGCCCGCACCAGCCCGACGGGATGCGGATCGAGCCGCCACCGTCGGAGCCCAGCGCCAGCGGTGCCAGCCCGGCGGCCACCGCGGCCCCACTGCCGCCACTGCTGCCCCCCGGCGACAGCGCGGTGTCCCACGGATTGCGCGTCACCCCGAACGTCAGCGATTCGGTGAACGGGAAGATCATCAGTTCCGGCACACTGGTTTTGCCGATGATCACCGCGCCCACCGCACGCAGCGCGCGGACCACCTCCGAGTCACGGCCAGCGGGCGTCGAGACCCCGCTGCTGCCGCAGGCCGTGAGTTCGCCGGCCACATCGTTGTCGTCTTTGATCGCGATCGGAACGCCCAGCAGCGGCAGCCGCTCGCCCGCGTCGAGGCGGCGCTGGGCGGCCAGGGCTTCCTGTCGTGCGGTCTCGGCCAGCACCACCCGATAGCTCCGCAGCTGCGGGTCCAGCCGCGCGATCCGGTCCAGGTAGATCTCCAGGAGCGTCGGCGCGGTGATGGTGGCCGCGGCCAGCATCCGCGCCTGCTCGGCAGCTCCCGCGAAGGCCAGCTCTGCTACGTCCACGTCGAGGCAGACTACTCACTCGGGCGGCTCAGCGTACCGCTACCGTGACGTCCATGTCCTGTGTGTTCTGCGCGATCGTCGCCGGCCAGGCCCCGGCCATCCGGATCTACGAAGACGACGACTATCTGGCCTTCCTCGACCTCCGTCCATTCACCCGCGGCCACACCCTGGTGGTGCCCAAACAGCATTCGGTGGACCTGACCGATACCCCGCCGGAGACGCTGGCCGGGATGGCGACCATCGGACAACGGATCGCCAAGGCGGCGCGTGCGACCGAGCTGGCTAACGCCACCAACATCGGGATCAACGACGGTCAGGCCGCTTTCCAGACGGTCTTCCACATCCACCTGCATGTGCTGCCGCGGCGCGACGGCGACAAACTGTCCGTCGCCAAGGGGCTGTTACTCCGTCGCGACCCCGACCGCGAGTCGACCGGCCGGATTCTGCGGGAAGCGCTGGCGGAGATCGACGCGAGCGGTTGATACTGGTCGCATGGCCCTTCCGCTCGAACAGACACTGCTTCCGCACATCATCCGGGTCCACGACCTCGTCTACCAGAAGACCAACGGTTGGATCGGGCATCGCCTGCTTGGCATCCCCAGCCTGCTGCTGCACACCGTCGGCGCGAAGACCGGCCAAGCCCGGACCGCGTCGCTGACCTATGCCCGTGACGGCGACGACTACCTGATCGTCGCGTCGAAAGGTGGAGATCCCAAGGCGCCCGGTTGGTACCACAACCTGAAGGCCAACCCGATGGTCGAAATCAACGTCGGGCCAAAGCGTTTTCGCGTCACCGCGAGCCCGGTGCTGCCCGAAGACGCGGACTACGCGCGGCTGTGGCAGATCGTCAACCAGAACAACAGCAACCGCTACGAGGCATATCAAGAGAAGACGTCGCGACCGATCCCGGTCGTGCGGCTGACTCCCGCCTAGAAGAGCTCTTTGGCGAGGAGTTCCAGCGTCGTCTCGCGCGCGGGGGCGGTCGCGGGATCGGTCCCGCGGTGCGCCGATGCGACCGGATGCACCATCACCTCGTCGACGCCGAAACTCTCGGCCAGCGCGTTCAATTGGTCCGCGGCCTCGGCGGGCGACCCGACGACCGCTCGCTGCAGTCCGCCGTCGACGATGTGCTGCTGTTGCGGCGTGAGTTCGGCGGAGCGGATGTCCTCGACAAGTTCCACCGGCCCCAACGGTTGACCGGTGCGCAGCCGGGCCATCATGTGCAGGTTCGGCATCATCAAAGCCGTTGCCTCGTCGCGGGTTTCGGCCACCGCGGCGTTGACGGTCAAGAAGGTCACCGGTTCGGCGGCCAGCTCGCTGGGCACAAACTGCGACCGGTAGAGCTCCAACGCCTCCCCGGTGCCCTGACCGGAGAAATGGTGGGCGAACACGTACGGCAAGCCCTTGGCAGCGGCCAACTGTGCGGAGTACATCGACGATCCGAGCAGCCACAGCCGCGGCTCACCGGCCGCGGCGGGGGTGGCCTTGAGGACGTAGTCGCCGTCGCGCAGCTGCACCGGCACACCCTGGGAGCTCATCATCGCGCGCACGTGGTCGAGGTACTGCGGGAACTGGTCGATGTCGCGATCGTCGCGGCCGGCGGCGCCGCGCAGCATGTACGAGGTCACCGGATCGGAGCCGGGGGCCCGGCCGATGCCGAGGTCGATGCGGCCCGGGGCCGCCGCTTCCAGCAGCGCGAACTGCTCGGCCACCGCCAGCGGCGCATGGTTGGGCAGCATCACGCCGCCGGAGCCCAGCCGCAGCTGGGTGGTCTGCGCCGCCAGAAAGGCGATCACGACCGGCGGGCTGGTGGCGGCGACCGAGGGCATGTTGTGGTGTTCGGCCACCCAGTAGCGGGTGAAGCCCAGCCGGTCGGCGGTCTGCGCCAGGCGAACGGTGGCCTGGAGGGCATCCGCTGTGGTCTGGTCGGTGCGGACGGGAACAAGATCGAGGACAGAAAGCCGCATGAGGAGGTCAACGCCTCCCGTCTGCCGTTCGTTCCCCACTAGTCATCGGACACCCGCTATCTCTTTCGCCGTCGCGAAGATGCCGTCCAGCATCACCGTGGTCAGCTTGCCGGTGAAGGTGTTCTGCTGGCTGGGGTGGTAGCAGCCCAGCAGCTGCACGTCGCCGTGGGCGGCACGCACGGTCGCGGTGGCGGCGTGACCGAACTTGGGTTGCGGACGGGGTACCTCGCCACCGGCGGTGCGGATCATGTCGAGCGCGGCGCGCCAGCCGAATGCGCCCAGCGCCACGATCACTCGGGTGTCAGCACCGACCAGCCGCCACTCGGCGTCCAGCCACGGCGCGCACGTCGACCGTTCGGCCGGGGTCGGTGCATTCGCCGGCGGCGCACACCGCACCGCGGCCACCACGCGAACGTCATTGAGCTGCAAGCCATCCGCGGCATCGACGGCGATCGGCGAGTTCGCCAGGCCCGCTCGGTGCAATGCCGCATACAAGAAATCGCCGGAACGGTCACCGGTGAAAACCCGGCCCGTCCGGTTGGCGCCGTTAGCGGCAGGCGCCAAACCGACAACGATGATCCGCGGCCTCACATCGCCCCAACCCGGAACCGGCCGGCCCCAATACGGCTGATCGGCGAACGACCGTCGCTTGGTCAGTGCGGACTGCTCGCGCCACTCCACCAACCGCGGGCAGGCCCGGCACACCGATAGCTCGGCGTCGAGCTGCTGGAGCGACCTTGCGGCGTTGGCCATCGCCTCGACCTGCGCCGGACCGGACGCCACAGCCGTCTGAGCCGTCGCGGGATCGCCGGGCCACCCGGTCCCCGGCGGCACCGGAGACTCGAACAACACACCGGTGCGCGGGTGGACGAAGTTCACAGCTCCACTGTGTACCAGCGCCATGAAACGGTATCCGTAGGATCGCTTCCATGGCCGCTGTTGCGCTGGCCGGCCTCGTCGCCGAGCTACCCGAGGGAATGGTCGTCACCGACCCGGCGATCACCGAGGGATACCGCCAGGACCGCGCATTGGATCCGTCGGCGGGCAAGCCGTTGGCCGTGGTCCGCGCACAGCGAACCGAAGACGTGCAGACCGTGCTTCGGTGGGCGACCGCAAACCAGATCCCGGTAGTGACCCGCGGGATGGGCACCGGTCTGTCTGGCGGCGCCACCGCGATCGACGGCGGAATCGTGTTGTCGACGGAGAAGATGCGCGACATCGTCGTCGACCCGGTCACCCGCACCGCGGTGTGTCAGCCCGGTTTGCTCAACGCCGAGGTGAAGAAGACTGTCGCCGAGTACGGCCTGTGGTACCCGCCCGACCCGTCGTCATATGAGATCTGCAGCATCGGCGGCAACATCGCGACCAACGCCGGCGGATTGTGCTGCGTGAAGTACGGCGTGACCACCGACTACGTGCTCGGTGTGCAGGTTGTGCTGGCCGACGGCACGGCGGTCCGGCTCGGTGGGCCCCGTTTGAAAGACGTTGCCGGGCTGAGCCTGACCAAGTTGTTCGTCGGCAGCGAGGGTGCCCTGGGCGTGATCACCGAGGTGACGCTGCGGCTGGTGCCTGCCCAGCAGCCGTTAGCCACAGTGGTCGCCTATTTCGCGTCGGTGGAGGCTGCCGCGCAAGCCGTGCTGGGGGTCACGTCACGGCTGCGCCCGGCGATGCTGGAGTTCATGGACTCGGCGACCATCAACGCCGTCGAAGACAAGCTGCGGATGGGCCTAGACCGCGGGGCGGGCGCGATGCTGGTCGCCGCATCCGACGAACGCGGGCAGTCTGGCAGCGACGACGCCGAGGTCATGGCCGCGATTTTCACCGAATACGGTGCGACGGAAGTCTTTTTAACCGACGATCCGGATGAGAGCGAGGCGTTTATCGCCGCCCGCCGGTTCGCCATCCCCGCCGTCGAGGAAAAGGGACCGTTGCTGCTCGAGGATGTCGGCGTGCCGGTGCCCGAGTTGGCGCATCTGGTCTGCGGGATCGCTGCTATCGCCGCGAAGCACGACCTGATGATCGCGGTGATCGCGCATGCCGGCGACGGCAACACCCACCCGCTGATCGTCCACGATCCCAACGACGTTTCTGAGGTCGAGCGGGCCAACCTGGCCTACGGCGAGATCATGGACCTCGCCATCGAGTTGGGCGGCACGATCACCGGCGAGCACGGTGTCGGTCGGCTGAAGCGGCCCTGGCTCGACGGCTACCTCGGGCCCGAGGCGATGGCCTTGAACCGTCGCATCAAGGACGCGCTGGACCCGCAGGGCATCCTGAACCCCGGCGCCGGGGTTTAATTACCTGCCGAGTGAGAGCCTCCCGCCGCGTTAGCGGCGACAAAGCCTCACCGTGCTACACGACCGCGTCAGGCTGAACGTTCAACAAGGGTGATCGAGGTCGACTTCGCGCACCTGGCCCGGTATGTCGACCGTGGTGCTGATGCGCGAGACGTCGCCTGGGATCGCCACCCGGGTGTCGCCGGTGCTCCACCGTGCCCTGCGGTGCATTGCCCACGATGCCGAACACGTCACGCTGACGCTACCAGCGCGGGCGGTCACCGTTCCGGTCCCTTGTTCGCCGCACCGCGCAATAAGTTGGTCGACCACTGAGCGAGGCAGAACCGCCCTCCCGACGGCGGTGACAACATAGCGGCAGCGCCGTAACACCGCGTCCGGGATCGTCCCGGCGTGGATGCGCGGGTCCTGCAGTCCGGCTTTGTCAAGCAATGCCCGTCCGCGGGCGCCGTGCAACCACACCCCGATGTCAAGGTGAAGGAAGCAGCCGAGAAAAGCGACCAGCGACCCCGGGCCGTGCACGTCGGCGTCGACGGCAACAGCCACCTCCGGAATCTGGTAGATCAATCCGGGGATGCGTGCCTCAGGACCAGGCACCACACGCGCCACCGCCAACGCTTCGAGGTTTTTGACGCGCGCCCGGTCGATGATGGTGCGGCCGGCCCAGTCGGGTCCGTTATGCCAGGCCACCGCGCCGCGCGCATGCGCAAGAACCGCCCCGCTGATCATCGCGCGGTGAGCGAATTCCCAGTCCTCACCGCCATACTGGCGAAAAGCTTCGTCGAAGCCACCGACATAATCGAAAAGCTCAGCGCTGCAGCACATTACCGAACTGATGATGTAGCGGTAGCTGTCGGCGCTGATGCGCAGAAGGTCGGCGCTGCGCGCGTAGGTCTCGCTGAGCCAGCGCGGCTCGTCGAACTCGGACGGCGCCTCCCCGGCGAGCCACCATCGCCGCAGGTGTTGGGGAGTCCATTCGGCGAAATCAGCGTGACGCCGCCGACCGACGACCAGCGCATCCGGGCACACTGAGGGCAGCGCCACAATGCGCCGAATGTAATCGCGCTGGGGAATGGTGTCGGCGTCCAGGAAGCACAAAACCTCGGCTTCAGCACGGGCGGCTCCCAAATTGCGCGCGGCGGCTGCACGGAATCCGCAATCTTCTTGTCGCACAACGGTGGTCGAGACCCGCATCGCGGGTATGGTCGGAGGCTGGGCCGAGCCGTCGTCGGCGATGACGATGTTGAGCAGCTCGGCCGGATAATCCTGGGCGTCAAGCGCGGTCAGCACCAGATCTAACTCGTGCTGCTGGTTGTAGTACGGAATGACAACGGCGACCGAGACCGGCCGGCCCGGGATGTTCACGAGGAGATCCCAGCGATTGCCGGGGACCGTGAACCGTCCTTCGCTGAGGGGGATAGCCGTCACCACCGCACTACCCGAACAATTCGGCATAGGCAGCGGCCGCCTCAGATGGACTCGGGTGCAGCGGCACGTCGGCTGGCAGCCAGGTAGAGGCTGAATCGCGCAAGGCGCGACGGATGGCAGTGCAAAGACCGGCTAAATTGTCAGCAAATACGTTCAGACTGCCAGGGTTTCGTCGCTCGAATTCGGCGGCGTAACGGGTGTGGGGCACCAACGGCCTGCGTCCGGCGCTGAGCCAGGTGTTCAGGGAGCCCGATGCGGATATGTGACGGTGCGCTGCCACCGGCACAGTGACCCCGCGCAGCACGGGCAACAGCTCTTCGCCGGCAACGTAGCCGGTGACCCGGAACGGTGTGTTCAACTCTGCGGCGGCGCGGCGCAGATCGAATACGAGGCCCTCATGGCCGGGCGAGGAGGCGCCGATGGCAAGAACCTGAAGATCGGCTGGTAGTCCCTTAGTGGCCGCGATGATCTCCTCGTAACCCTTGCCCGGGTAGATAAAGCCAAACACACCTAGCGTCCGCGGGAGATGACTGAGCGGAACCGCGCAGCGCTTGGGAGGATCTATGGGTAATGGAATGACACTCACACCGGGGATCCCAATTCCGTTCTCTTGCATCAGTTCACGTTCGTGCTCGCTGCTGACGGCGATGTAATCGCAAAGTGAACACACCCTCCGGTACGCCTGAATGCGTGAATTGTAGTGCGCGCCATCCGACGACTGAGGCAGGTCGTGCAGCGTGACCGACAACATCGACCCGTTGGCGCGCACTGTGCGCGCGAGCACGCTGAATGCGGACGCCGCGGCGGCGGGGGTCGAACCGAACAGTCGGTCGGTGAAATGCGTATGCACTAACCCGCTTTCGGAACCTGGATCTGAAATCAGGTCGGTAACTGAAGGGAACCATAGCAATTCGCTGCTACAGCGTTGCAGCTGCAACGCGGCGTGCAGCGCGAAACCAAATTGCACGACGCCGTGCCGGCGCGGGCCGACAATTTTGTGTGTGACTCGCTGCGTCACCGTGTCGCGCCTAATAAGCCCAACGTGCGCATGGTCTCATAATGGCGGCGCACGGTCAGTTCGATGAAGTCCGGGTTCCGCTGATACCAGGTCAACTGCGTGGTGTGCACATGCTGAGGGTCGAGTTCAGCTCCTTCTAGGCGCCATCGGGGGCGCGGCGTCGCGTCGATGCCGAGCGCGCTGAGAACCCGCGTTTCCAGCGGCGCCCACACTGAGCCCAGGAGCGGAGCAACGAGGGGCGGCACCGCCGCGGACACGTCGCGGGCGTTGAGCACTCGCCGCGCCAACTCGCTCAGCACCGAGTTTCCGGGATGGTTGATGGTGTGAGCGGCGTCGGCGCCGTACGTCATCAGTACGTCGGAGATTGCGACGTCGGTGTCGCGCTCGCGGCGTGCGAGTTCCTTGACGCTTGCGGCGGCGACAGCCCGAACCTGGCCGGCGGCGACGTCGACGTCCCAGGGGTCGCTTGCCGGGCGTCGTGCGCGGGCCGAGGCGACCGTTCTCAGATCGTGATAGGGCACACCCGGGGGCGTGATCGATCGGTCGGCGGGGTGGCGTGCCAGTGCGTGAAACGGGTACAGGCCGGCGTAACGGATCACCGGCCATCGCAGCACCGCAGCGCCGCGCGGAAGATGCTCGAGCAAATCGGGTGCGCCGATTGGCATATCGCGGTATCGAGCCCGCACCGGTTGCGTCAAAAGCACGGTGGTGCGAGCCAACAACGCCTCGACGAAGGGCATGTCCGTGTGTTGCAGCTCGAAGACCGGCGGAACTCGAGCGGTGCGGTACGGCCGACCGGGTACCGCATCGAGTACCCGGCGCAGTGCTTCGGCTTGGCAATTTCCCCAGACCAGCCACAATGGACGGTCGTCAGGCGGCGGGGTGCCCGGGGGCCGGTAGAAATCGCAGTAGTGCCGAATACGACCGGGATCAGGGTCCACGTCGCGAGCCTAGTTGTCGGCGATCCCCTGCCGCGGCGATCCTAGTTGGACGCCCGCAGCCTCTTGCCGAGAGGCGCCCAGCTGCAGCGGTGCCTCGGTCAGGGCGACGACTTTTGGCTGATGCCAGCCGTAGCAGCAGACCCGGGCCGGGACGCTCGCCTGGGCCGAAACGGGCAACTGCATCCAATTTGATTCCGTGGCGCGGCACCGTCGTGCGGCAGCGTCGCGGGTCGACGCTCTGACGTTCAGGTCCGCCGGATTACCCGCACCAGACCGAGCAGAATGACCGCTCCGATGACGGCGGTGAACAGGGTGAACCACCATCCGCCGCTGGCGGTGTCGACGACGAAGCTGAGTAGAAACCCGCCGATGAGCGCACCGACAACACCGATGACGATGTCAAGCAGCAGTCCTTCGCGGGTTTTCATGATCAGTGAGGCGATCCAGCCGGCGATAGCGCCGATAACGATGTAGCCGATCCAGCCGACGCTGGTCACGGTGGTGGAGCGGGCCAGTAATTCGGCTGCGGCCATGGTGCTGGTCATTTGGGTTCTCCTCGATGGGGGCTCGAATCTCGACTGATGACCGTATGGAACACCCTTTCGGGGGTGCTTTACTACACCCCTGCGGGGGTATGGCCCGCGCGCCGTCGCCGATTACGGTGGCGATCGTCGACGACTATCGCGAACGGGTCGTGGTCGCTGAGCTCGACGCCAGCACCGGTGTGACGGACCCTGTCGACATCGCGTTGTACGACTCGTTCGCCTACCTGATTTCAACGAGCGAGAGATCACCACGCTGATCAACAACCCGCGCGCCCACCGCGTCGTCGTGCACACCTGGAAGTTTCATCCCGACCTGCTCGCCAGCACCTGCCAGCACGGCGCTCACGGTTACCTGTCGACGACCTTGCAGCACGGTGGTTCTGGGAGCACGCTCACCCCGTGGCGGTCGGGGTGAACCGGACCGGCATGGTGTGCAGACCATTCATCGTGGTGGACGCTGTCCGCTCGGGCGGACCCGCGAGCTCCAGATTCTCCATCCGGGCCAGGACTTCCCGCAGCAGCGCGGTGGCCTCCACTCGGGCCAGGTTCGCGCCGAGGCAGAAATGTGTGCCGCCGCCGCCAAACCCCAAGTGCGGGTTAGGTGTTCGCCTCATATCGAAGCGGTCGGGTTCAGCGAACCGGGAATCGTCACGGTTGCCCGACGGATAGAACATCGCCACTCGCTCACCCCTGCGTATCGAAACCCCGTGCAATTCGGCGTCTTTGGTTGCGAGGCGCGCAAACGTATTGACGGGGGTGACGTAGCGCAGTAGCTCCTCTACTGCGGTCGCCAACATCGATGGTTCCGCGGCCAGCATCGCCAGGTCCTCCGGATGGTCCATCAGCACGCACATGCCGCCCGCGACGAGGTTGCGGGTGGTGTCGCCACCGGCATTGATCAGCAACAGCACGAAGTAGTTGAACTCAACATCGGTCAAGCGTTGGCCGTCGACCTCGGCCTGCAGCAGTGACGTGGCAATGTCGTCGCCTGGTTGCTCGCGCTTGCAGGCGGCGAGTTCGCCAGCGTAGGCGAACATTTCCATCGCCGCATTCAACACATCCGGATCGGTTGCCGATCCCCGATTCATTCGTTCGATCAGCGCGTAGAGCCGCCGACCATCCTCCAATGGAGTACCCAGCATTTCGGCGATGACGTGGGCGGGTAGGGCCCCTGCGACATCGTTGGCGAAGTCGCAATGCCCCCGCTCGATGACGCTATCGACCACGTCGCGGGCCATGTCGGCGATGCGTTCATGGAGTGTGGTGACCTGCCGAGGCGTGAATCCGCGGCTGATCAGGGCGCGTAGCGTCGTGTGTCGCGGAGGATCCATCGTGAGCATCAAGACGCCGCGGGAATCCACCCCTCCATCGCCTGGGGCTTCCAGAGTCACCCCGCCGACCTCAGATGACCAGGTCGTGCTGTCGCGCGATACTTCGTGAATCTCGTCGTAGCCGGTGAGGGCGTAAAATCCCGGCCCCTGTTGGCCTGGATGCCACACGACTGGGGCCTGCTCTCGGAGCCTGCGGAACGCTTCGTGCGGGACACCCGCGCGGTAGGTCTGCGGATCACTGAGATCGACGCCACCGATATCGATTGCGTTCGCCATCACGCCTCCGGGCGGTGTCGTGCCGTGCTCCCGCGACACAGTGACTGATCAAGGTCCGGCGTGGACGTTCGTTCGTCCATGTTCAGCACTCCTCTGGCGATGAGATGTGGCCCATCCGAGCATTGACCAGCTTCGGGGAATCGCTATGAGTAGTCGACTACGCGGTTTTCGCCCACCAGCGGTCTGCCGGGCCGGGCCGCGGTGGCGGCACCCGCGGAACGGTCGCGCAGCGACGCGTTGGAATGCCGAACAACTCGCAGCGCACAGCGCTGCGCGGGGCGCGCGTCGGCATTAGAAACCGGTGCCCGATCATCTCGGTGTTGACAACGCCTGGGCGACACAGCGATTGACGGGCCGCTGCGCTCTGGGCACAGCCGCGTCCACTCTGGCGCCAGCGCGGGCCAGTGCCGGCGCAGCGCCTGCGGCCAGACTGATCATCACACCCCAGTAGGAGCCGCCGAACCGCTCTCGCTCGGGTCGAACCCATGCCGCTTGATTTCAATGTCGTGAGCGCGCGAGCTCAACGAGACCGGGCGTTCAGCACATGTCGGGTCTCAAATTCCGTGTCCACTCGCGATGCACTGACGTGCACGGATGCGAGTTGTCTCACCTCGTGTCCACACCTTTTTGTCTCACTTCCGTGTCCACTTTTCCGAACCGGCTCTTTAGTTAGCTGTCGGCGGTCACGTAATTCCCCAGGGATAGCCGTCTCGTAATTCCCCAGGTTCGGGCGCTGCTAGCGGGTGTAGCTGTCGTCGAACATCTGGCGGTTGCGATTCAGTTCAGCGACGAAATCGGCATAGTCGAAGGAGAAGTCGCTGCTGATACCAACATGATCGACGCCGATTAGCTCGATGGCGTACTCGAGGTGCCGAGTCATCGCCTCTAGGGTAAATGTATTTGGGGCCCAGAAAGATCCCCACCCCGGTGATGCCGGTGACACCACAGGGTTAACAGTAAACTCTTACGTTGTGCGAGATGCTTTGTGCTGCAACAGTTTACGCGTTCCTAATTATACGGCATTCTCGGCCGGGCGGGGCTGCGGCCGCATCGGCACCCTGGGTCGGCCGGTCGCGCCGGGCAAGTTTCATTGCGACTGCCAACGATTCTCGAATCTGCTTGAGGTGCATTCTCCCAAATCTGGGGCATCCTACTGCGGATCAACAACAATCTGTGCGGCACTGATGCAGTCGAGAAGAGTCTGTTCGACGGCACGGTACTGTTGGATTGCCACGCCGAACAGATCGTTCTTACTCCTCGCGACTTCGAGGGCCGCCACGACTGTCGCCACGCTGGCAAGACACGCACCCGCTCCGAGGAGGCCGGTAACCGCACCCACCGCGCATGGCGCCATGGCCACCAAAGCGGCGCTCTTCGCGGCCTTCGCCGCATCGATGGCGTCGGTCTCGGCTCTCTTCATGTCGAAGTATTTGCTCACTGCGTTCTCATGTTCGACACTGCACTTTCCGGCGGGTGCATCAGGTGGGAAGTCTGAATCACCGTTAGACATAGGAACTCCTTGCAAACTCTCTCGTTCGATTCGACATCACGCGACGCCATCTCCCGATAATTTCTCCTGCCATCGCGAGAGGACTGCGAGCCAGCCGTCGATCTGATCCGACGATGTGGCGGCGAGCGCCACGTCGTCGGTATTGGCTATCTGATTCAGCACGCTGACGAGATCTGTTGTGTCGACTGGCGGGTCCTGGCCTCCATCATCTTGGTCTCCCATCGTCGACTCCTTTCGTATCCCGATTGTCAATGCGAAAATCATTGTTTTGCAATGGTTTACAGCGTATTCAGGCTCATCCGCTCGTGCCTACCACGCCAGCGATCATCTTCGCCGTGACCTGGAGCTGGGTCAACTGCGTTGCAGACAGGGTCACCCCGACGTTCGTCAAGGCAGCCGTGAGATCCTTCGTCTGCAGCTTGGCTATATCGCCGGCCGAGCCCACCCCCGCCGCGGTGATCGCGCTCTGCAGGTTCTCGGGAGCATCGGTGACGGCAGCCGCCAGCAAATGCAACGACTCACCGGATATCGGAGCTCCGGTGTTCGTCACACCGGTCAGCGAGCCGACTGCGTCTATCGAGCCGACGGTGCTGCGGATGTAGCCCTGCTCCGCCGTCACCACGTTGTCGACTAGCGCCGGTGTGTCTTTGAACATGGCGCTCGGCGGCAAGATCGCGAGCAGCTGGCCCACCGTTCGACCATCCTTGGTTGGGTTGCCGCCATACTTCGCCGTCAACTGAGCGACCGTCAGACCTTTGCCGACGTCCGCAGTGAAGTTCGGATCGCTCGCCGCGTAGTCGACAATTTTCGACCCGGTGCTGAGGTGCTGGGTGATCGTGTCTTTCAGGCCTACCGTATTCACGGCAGGCAGTACGAAAACACTGTTGTCGTGCTGCCACATCGTCACCTTGCCGCCGTCGAGGTCGCGGACGCCCAGAAACTGAGGCGCGTCAACAATGCCGTAGTGCCACGGTGTTTTCGGCAACACGCGGGTGCCGAGCCCGGCGAGGTCGGTATTGATGCGGTTGAGTTCCGCGGCGACGTCCTGCAGCGCCTCGACGAATGCCGAACGCAAATTGTCCAGATATGCAAAGACTGTCGCGGTGTCGGCATGTAGGTGGTTGAGATCATCGCCAATGGCGTTGAAGCGCCAGTTGAAACCTTTGTCGTCGGCGCTCTCGGAGGCCTGCACGACACTTTCGCCGTCGACCCAGTCCTGATGGCTGAACTCGCGAACGAACGACGGCTTGGAGCTATCTTCCGGCGGCGTCGGCAGAGGCGACGAGAAGTTGAAATGCCTCGGCGCCTGTCCGAGATTCACCGCGATGAGGTTGTTGACCAGCTTGGCTGCGTCGTACTTGTTCAATCCCTTGTTCAGGACCTCGTCCATGATCGGCGTGGGATCGATACCGATCGTGTCGATCCAATTGCTGTTGGCCACGATTCCTCCAGGTCTGGTGAGATTGCTTGCGGATCAACGAGTTCGGTAGCGGTGATAGGTGCGGGCTGCCGCCGGGCCGAGCGGAGTTGCCTTCTTGGTTCCGTCGACGTCGACGTGTCGCTGCCTTATCCCCCACGTATTCGCCTGCACCCCAACGGGCGTGACACGTTCGACGATGTTCATCAGATGCTCGTACTGACGCAGGTCCAGCAGGACGCCGTCGGGAAGAGTCGGGCGCCACTGATAGGGATCGTTGGCTCCAGTACGGACATAGGCTAGGCAAGTGACGAAACCGATGCCGGTGCCGGCCCCGACGACCTGGGTTGTGGCACCACGCCTCGTCGACAGCCGAGCGGGTGTGCCATCCAGCGACCGGCTCTGCCAACGGAAAGCCACCGTGTGCTGCGCCGCGAGATTGTTGCCCGCGAGGGGAAGATCGACGACACCCAGCACGAGCGCCAGAGTGCCGGCTGCCGTGATCACCGGGAGCAGGCTGCTGGCACCACTGCGCGCCGCCGCGGTGGCGATCGTCGCGAGTTTGTTCGGGTCGTCTGCAATCGCGGCGGTCTGGGCGGCGCCCAGATCGAAGGCCGCGTAGTCGCGGTTGGCGATCACAGCGAAGCGCCCCTTGACATCGGCGACTTCGGCGGCGGTAACCCGTGGCAGCCTGAGATTCGCGAGCGCGGTGTCAATGTTGGGGACCTTAGCGCTGGCCTGCATGAAGGCCAGCACGGGAGCGGGGTTGGTGGTGGCCAGTCCGGCCGCGTTCAGTGCCTTGACGACACCGGCCAGCGGGGCATCGAGAGTGCTGCCATCGCCGGTCTCCAACCGCGCGGCGAGCGTAATCGGCACGGCTGACTCGGGCGTCGGCGTCAAATCCACGACTAGGCCACCCACCGGTAGCGAGCTGACGTAGACGGTGCCGTCTTCGAGACGCTGGACGGTACGCAGCCCGCACGCCGTGAGCAGCCACGCCGCGACCGGGTCGTCCTTCGGCTCGCTCGCTGTCAGACCAAGCTCCGGGTGGTTCTTAGCCGCGCTGACTGCGGCGGCGAGGTCGGCATTCTGCGTCGGCCCCGCGAACTGGGCACCGAACCCCAGCTCGTATCGGCTGCCCCCGTCATCGCGCTGACCGCTGAGAATGCTGCTGTAGAGCCTGACACCGAGGGTTGTTTGCAGCTGGTCGAGGCGCTGCAAGGCGAAAGCCAGGGCTGGCGCTACCGGTTGTGTCGCGGGCAATTTTAAGGCCTTCAGCGACGCGCGGGCCCCTGCGACGCGTGCCGCGACCGCGGGCGGTTCCAAACGCGCGGCGTGTGCTGTGTCGCCCGCTGCGCTGCTCGCCGGCCAGATCAGGTGCGTGTTGCGGATCCCGTTTAGCAGCTTCTGACGCCCGTTGGCGATCCCCGGCGCCACCAGCCGGAAGGCGACGAACAGCGGATTCTGGGCTTCGTCGACGGTGATCCGATCTGTCAGTCCGACATCGGCCATCCATCCAGAACCGTGCTCGCTGACAGCACCGGGTCCGTTGACGTTGGCGTCGATCCAGACCGGGCTCGGCAGGCGCACACCGCGCGTCACCCTCAACCGGGACCGATAGTCGGCGTCGTCCTCACGATTGTTTGGCAACGCCGCGGTCGAAATGCGACCGCCGGCGGCATCCCAGGTGATCCGGTCGGTCAGGCGGGGAACCGACAGCTCCTCCCCAAGGCGGTCAAGCGCCGAATCGTGGGCATGCACCAGCACCCGGGCGGCCCGCAGCTCACGCGACTGTCGGCGCAGTCTTGCCTTCTCGGCGACCAGGACAGCGGTGAGACGGCCAAGCAGTCCTTGGGTGAGGTCGACCGATACCGCCGCAACGACCTCGTCGGGCCCTAGTGCCGTCGACACGCCCGCAAGGGTTCTAGTCACTGCGACTGTCCCTATGAATGCATCAGCGGCGCCCCGCGCGTCGGTCGCGGGGACGTGGGCGACCAGTTCACTGCCCTGCTCGGTCCACGGCGCGAACGTGCACACGGTGTCCGGGCCGTTCTTGACGCTCACGGTGACGACGAGCGATTCCTCTTGTAGGTCAGTGAGCACCCGCACGAGCACCAGCGGCCAGTGAGTGACGCCGCCGCTGTCGAAGTCCGTGCCGTTAATCCACGGCATCTGTTGCGGCTGAACAGCCCCGGAAAACGGCCCGATTAGCTCGTTGGACGCCGCGGCGAGGCTGGCCGCCCCGGGGCCTTTCTTCGTCACCATCGGTCCTCTGTCACCGGACCGTCAACAGGTCGGGCCGGTCGACCAGTACCGCGATCTGGTCGGCGGTCAAGTTCAGGTTCTGGTCCTGACCGAGCATCTGCGTGCTGGCGTCGAAATCCGTTGTGGGGCCGACGGTGTCGAGTTGACGCGGTCCGCGTACCAGCCGCTGGTTGACCACGTCGACGACTCCCGGTTCGGACATCAGCGCGTGCGACACCGCGGCGCAGCGAACCGGCTCGCCGAGTGTGAGGGTGTCGACGACGCCGTGCAGCCGTTCAATGAGGCGGTTCTTCACGGCAAGCGCGGCGGGACTGGCGTTGACCGCATCCGAGGTGCCGGTCGGTAGGGTGAGCCCGCTGGTGATCACGTCGGCTTTCACCGCGGTGAAGACTTGGTCGGCCTGCCGCACGTCGGGAAAGACGCCGACTGGCCGCACGTCCCGGATCGCCGATTGGATGCTGTCGAGTAGCCCGCCGGGCCCGTCCCAGATCGCCGCCTCGGTGGGTGCGACGAGGACGCTCACGTAGTACGGCGTCGCGAGGTCGCGCTCGGCGGCAAACAGGCGTTCGACGAAGTCGAAGTCGCCGAAGATCGATTGCGACAGGTCTAAGCCGCCCCAGCCGTCGCGCACGGCGACTTGGCGCACACCGGGTACCAGCGAGACGGTGAGACTGATCGCGTCCACGTTCCACAGCCCGCGCGGAGCGCGCAGCAGCAACGCACGGTACGCCGAATCGCTCCACTGTTGTTCACCACCGGAGAGCGCCGTCGTGTGCTTGATCTTGACCAGGCCGGCGCCCGTGGCTGATGCCAGCGCACCCAGGCCTGCCAGCGCGTCGGCCTCCCGCATCGCGGTCAGTTTGGCGTCGGCCGGTTCGAAGCGGTCGATACGCTGGGGAAAGTTGCCGGAGACGTCGCTGACTGTGGGTGTCAGGTTGCCCACCGGTCCCGGGTCGAAACTGACGATCGGCACGTCCAACGTCGTGAGCGAGGCGCTCAGCTCGACCGAGCTCGCCATCGCGACCCGGTGCCCGCCCGGTGTGAGGAGTCGCGAGCCGCGGGGCATCGCGATGTGGGCGACGCCGGCCGGTAGCGCGCCGTGCAGCGTCAGGTTGACTCTGCCGGTGGCGGCGAGGTTCGGGCGGGAGATACCCAGCTCTGCCCCCAGGTCCGACAGCGCTCGACCGGTTGCCGACGGAATGAACGAGTCGTCGAAGTGGGCGCCGAGGGCGGACCAAGTGCGCGCGTCCTCGAGAGCGGAAATCTCGAGGAGCTTGCGGATCACGCTGCCCGACGACAGGTCAAGATTCGCGTCGATCAGCTGTTGCGCGAGTGCGATCTTCTCGGCGAGCAGGCGCGCGAACGGCTTGGGCAGAAAGCCCGCCGCTGTCACGCCGAAATTCGCGCTGCCGGTGCTGCGGATGATGGCATCGTCGACCGCGCGGATGTCGGTCAGATCCAGGCTGGTGGCGCTATCGGTCATCGTCAGCCCCCGCAATTGTGGTTTCCACTGCTCCCCAGGCGGCGCCAGAGGCCACTCCGACGCCGCTGATCGACGCCGATTCCCCGGTGATGGCGTCAAAGCTGACCCGGACGGCAAGCGTGCGGCGGCCCGCGCCGGACGGGTCGCTCATCGGGTTGACGAGCTGCACATCGGTGATCTCACGCACCCTGGGATCCCCGGCCAGGAATTCGGCCACCGCGGCGCGCACACCCTCACGCGCCAGCACTGGCGATGTCTGCGTGGTGAGCGCTGATAGCCCGAGAAATCCGAATCGCTGATTGAAGACATCGCTGCCGCGCAGGGTGCTAAGACCGACGGCGAGGTCCTGGCAAAGATTGTCGAAACCGTCGACCATGGCTAAATCGGTTCCCGCTTCAGTCGTCGCGAGCGAGATATCGCGGCCGATGTCGCGCGGGGAGATCAGGTCGGCGCGAAGGCCGACGCCGAGCGGGCGGCGTCGTCGGATCGCCACGTCGGCCGGTTCGGGTGTGGTCATCTCGGCCTCCTATTTCGCCGTCAGCTTCGCCTGGCCGGCGCTCAGGCTCACGACACTCTGGGGGTTCTGGGTGGTGGCTTTCAAGTCATCGAGCAACACGGCGCGCGCACCTACGGTCAGCTTGTGCGCGGAACCGCCCGATGAAGCGATCGTCGCAATGCACGGCGCTTTAGCGCCGTTCACGGTAAACGTGCATCCGGTGTAGGTGGTGAAGGTACTCAGGTCGGCGGCGACTACGACCTGCACCCCGCCGACGGTCAGCTTTGCCTCGCTGGTCATCTCAGCCTGACCTTGATGCGGACATTTCAGCGCCCCACCGGTTACGACGACACCGGCCATGTCAGCTCACATCCATGGTGCCGCTGACGCTGACTTTGACGTCTTTAGCATTCAAGGTGATGTCCCCATTCCCGCCGGTGTCGAAGGTGATCGACGTCCCTTTGATCGTGATCGCGCCGGTGGCGGCCAGCAGGATCTGGGCGGCGCTGTTGCTGGCGCTCGAATTGATCGTGATCGCGCCGTCGGCGGCCAGCAGGATCTGAGCGACATTGCCCTCGTGGGCGCTCGACTTGGTCTCGATCAGGACGCCGCCGGCCGGGGCGTCGCCGGGAAGTGGTCGCTGGCTGGCGGTGGTGGGCTGATCGTTGACTCGGATGACGAATTGCTTCGTTTCGACGATGCGGACCCCGTCACCGTCGGTGAGGTCGTGCGTGGCGGGCCCGTCATTGGCTTGTCCGTCGCCCTTGTCGATGTCCTCGCGGTCACTCAGGCCAATCGGCAGGACCAGCCAATAGTCGCCGGCGCTGGACTTGGGTCCGTCGCCGCGCGACCAGAGCGCCCCGACGTCGACATAGTCGTTGGTCCCCCCGGGGCCCGGCACCAGCAGAACCCGCGTGCCCGGGTAGCGCGGCAAGGCGAGGCCGTAGCACCCCCATGCGAACGGGGTGAGGTATGGCACTTCCTGCGACTCACCGTGTGTCTTGTTGGTGATGGCTATCCGCTGGGCGAGAGCCGGGTTGCCGTCGGGCGCTACGGTGGAATACCACACGGAGCTGGTGTGGTGCGGCGGAGCGGCGCTGCTCCCGTCGCTGCCCGGATGGGTGCGGATCTGGGCGACCTTGGCCGCCGTCTGGGCCGCCCGGCTCACTGCCACGTCGCGTACCGCCGCAGCGGTCGCGTCGGCCGAGTCGGCCGGCACCGTGCCACGATCCTTCTTTGCCTTGGCATCCTCGGGGTGTTCCTCGACCGGCGCATCCAGGCCCTGGTCATCGTTGTTGTCGAGAACTAGTGCAGTGACGGTGGTGGCAAAACCGGCGCGCCGCGAGATGGTGTGTTTGACCCCGGTCACGAGCATGGGCGCGGGCTCCGGGTCGTCGCCGGCCACCATCGATGCCCCCGGCACGAAACCGGTCAGCGATGTCACCAGGGCACTGCCGAGGCCACTGCCGATCGTCGGGAAATCTTCCGGCGGGAGGGGTGCTTTGAGTTTTTCTCCGGGCTTGATGTCGGGGCGCCCTAATGCCACCAGCGTGACCGTCGGGCGGACTTTGCGGCTGTTGGTCGACGTTCCCGAACCACCGCTCTGGGCGTCCTTCGGGGCGCCCGCTCTCGGGTCGGGTTCTTTGTCGTTGGCCCGCTGCGCGGACAGCAGGCCGGTGCTGATGTCCAGCGACCGATCCGGCAGCTTGGGCTGAACCCACATACCGACGTGGAGCACACCATCGCGCAGCAGCGCAGGATGTAGACCGTAGATCTTGAGGCCTCGGGCGAGCTGGTCGAGGATTCCGTTATTGGATTCGGTCAGCGCGTTGCGCGCCGTCCCCTGATTGGTGTGCGCCCAGGTCGGAACCTCCGAGCCCGGAGATGCCGCCGGGTTGCCCGATTGGTCCAGCAAATGCGGGGTGATCGTGATTCCGGCGGCGTCCGCGACAGCACGAATAGCATCGCTCATCGTTGCGTAGCAGGCGCCCTGCACCCGTGCTTCACCAAGCCGGGCCCAAACCCGTTCGGTCATAGTAAACACCGTCTCGTAGCGGCGCGGGCCCGCCCGCCGGCTCATCCGGTCAACGCGGAGCACCGCCACCAGACTGTGGTTGGGCGGTTTGGAAGACGTCATCCCGAGCGGGTCGGTCAGGCCGGTGAACGCAGCCAAGTCACCGAGCACACCGGCCGCATCCTTCCACCACAAGTGCAGCGTGACGGCCAGGCTGCGGTCGGTGACGCCGCGCAGTTTGGCGAAGTCGTCGTCCAGCAGGCCCTCGACCACTACCTCATAGATGCCTCCGGACAGATTGGACGGCAGAGTGGCGTCGATGGTGCCGTCATAGGTGTCTGAGGTGACAATCAGGAGAGGTTCGCCGGTCAGGCCACCGGCGTCGTCCCGATAGAATTGCAGACCCCACGACGCGACGGTCCCCGGAGTGACGTCTGGGCCCGCATCTCCCGAACCGCCATCGGTCAGCGCCGACGCGGCCGATGCCATCGAGCTAAGGTCCGGGCTCACGACACCCACCCCCGGTCGGACGCGAGTAAGAAATGGGTCCGCGGGAACAGGCGAGGTAGCGACCACCAGCGCGGCGGTCGGTATTGCCACACCGCGCGTACCGGGATAGCCGGGTCGCCGGCCGCTGAAACAGGGCCGCGGTCGGGCGCCTGGCGGAGATCGCGCCACCCGAAGGTCACTGCGCTCCCGTATTGCCCCGGACTGCGTAGCGACCCGTTGGTGATGGTGAGCGCTGATACGGTCATCTCGACCGTGGCTTTATCCCCGACGCCGAGCACGATCGGCTGCCCCGCCACCACCGGCGCCGAGTCGCCCAGGGCGCTGCCCGAGACAAGGGTGACGCGGGCGATCACGTCATCGGAGTCACGGAACGCCTGCGGGTCAGGCTCGGCAACGCCCCCGCCGAGCGCGACCGGCACCTGGGCGGGGTCGTCGGCGATGGTGCTTTTGATCTGTCCGACGCCGACCGAGAACAGCAGACTGAGGTCGCCGGCCAGCGTCATCCGTGCCGGGATGCCGGCGTCTAGCGCGCTGCGCCCGATCGTCACCGTCGGATCGAGTGCCGCGATCGGCGGATCGACCACCGCGGCGGGACGGCTGAGTACAGCGGGAAGTCCGTTCACCACGCCCCCTACACCGGCAGAAGATCGGTCAGCGCACCCATGCCCAGCGACGCGATGTCGAGCAGCTTGGCCAGACTTCCGGGGCGCGGCAGATGAGCCAATCGCATCGTGACGTCGAGGACGTCACGCCGGGTGGCCGAGATGCTGAACGACAGGCTCTGCACCGCGAGGTCGGTGCGGATTGTCGCGGCCGTCACCAGGATCAGCCCGCCGACAGCACCGTTCGTCAGCGACGACAATGCGGTGCCACGCCGCGAGGCCAGGGCCAAATTCTCCAGGGCCAGTTTCCACGCAAAGCGATCGAACCCGAGCAGCGCCGCGGTGAGCGACAACGTGTCGTCGTGGCTCGCAACCGCCGCCTTGACACTGGTGCCGCCAATCTGCGGCAGCGCATAGGTCTCCTCGATGTGCATCTGGGTGACTAACCACAGCGGGATGATCACCACGCCGTCAGTGAGGATTGCGCTCGGTGTGTGCAGGTAGGGCAGGTAACCGCTGGTGAGCGGGGTCAATGAATCAGCCATCGCTACTCTCCGTGCTTCAACGGGCGCTCGGGCAGAGCGGTGGCGCCATCGAGGTTGGCCAAGTCGATTCCAAGCGCCGTCAACGCCGACGACAGCTCCGAGAGTTGACCGCCGGCATTGGTGACCACCCGTCGTACGCCGTTCTCGTCGCAGATTCTCGTAAATTCGGCCTGGACGTCGGGATCAGCGGTGTCCTTGCCGTCGACGGCCGCACGGATCGCCTCCGCTGCCCGCTGGGCGTTGTCGAGTGCGGCGGACACGTTGTCGGGCATCGCGAATGGGCTCTGGCTCAGCTCGCCGAATTCGGCGAGGTCGGCGGCCATGTTGTGCTCGATGTTCTCGACCAGACTCGACACGCGGCCTAGCGAGTTGTCGCTGAGCGCCTTGTTGTCGCAGAACCAGATTTCCCCGCTGCGCTTGGAGACCACCACGAAGTCGGTGCCCGGGACGGTGACGTTGTAATCGGGGCCCTTGAGCACCCAAAAATCGGGTCCCAGCTGGAACGCGGCGCTGAACTCGCCGACCATTCCGCGAACATGGGTACGCATGCGCGCTTGGATGTAACGGCGCAGGGTCGTCGGCCTGCCGTGCGTGTTCTCGGCGTACCGCAACCAGTCGTAGGCGAGATCGAGGAACTGTTCGTGGGACGGTGAGGCGTAGCGCCGCAACGACACCATCGCGCGTGCCATCTCTTGCGCGATCCGGCCGCCTCGCGGCAATCCCAATGCGTCGGCGCCTCGGTCCAGGATGTCGCGGCGCATGGCCGCGGATTCGGTCAGCGGGTCGTCACTGGTGGACGGTGCATCGACCCAGGACGGCTCACCTCCGCGGAATGCTTGGTTGAGCTCGCGCAACCCGGTCTCGAGTTGGGCACGTTCGGCTTCGCCGATGCCGTTGCGGCGGCAGAACTCCGCCATCTCGGTGGGCCGGACGGGGTCGAGCGGGCCGGCATTCGGGTCGCCGAAACCACTATGCGACGTGACGGCCGCGCGGACGAAATCGGGATCTGCCGCCGCAGCGTTGGCGATCGCGGCGCGTTGAGAGTTCGGGAGCTGGTCCAATCGTTTGGCCGCGGCGCCACGAAAGCCGGAGTCGCCGACCCCGGGGTGGCCGCCGAGCGCGAACTCGAGCCCGGGGTCGCGAACTGCGGCGACGCCGGCCGAGACGGCATGGAGCGTCGCCTGGTCGACGCCGTCGGCGCGCAGGGCGTCGATGAGCGTCGACAGTGCCGAGGAGTCACCGGCCAATGCGCGTGCCGTGAGATCTGGACACGCGCGGCGTGCCGCCAGCACCGGGTCGCGCTGACCTGCGGGTAGCGTCCAGACTCGACGATCGACCACCGGACGCGTGCCCCAAGTGGGCACACCCTGTCTGGTGACGGACTCGGGAGCGGACCTCATCTCGGCCGCGAATTGCTCGACACCACCGGGCTGCTCGGTCCGCCTGTTGGCCCAGAGCTGAGGGTCGCTGATCTCGACGAGCAGGTCGTGCAGTTCGCGGAACACCGATGCCAGGTAGCCGGTGTCGGGATCGCGGTCTAGGCCGTCGAGGACTCTCTCGTAGAAGTCGTGGACGTGGTCGCGTAGGACTTCGAGGTGGCGGACAGCGTCCCCCAACTCCGCGACATAGTAGGCACCGATCTTGTCGAGCGCTTCCAGGATCGCCTCACCGAGATGCTGCTTGAGCATCTTCTCGGGGATGTTGGTTTTTTTCCCGATATCCTCGATCGCCGCTGCCAGAGCGGCATTTTCGCCGACGACGTCGACGACGACCTCGGCCCTCGGAAGTATCTCGCGCACGGTCATCAGCGCATCCTCACGGCCTTGCCCAATGCGTCGCCAACGAGTTGCGGGATGTCGTCGATCCCGACCCTTCCGGTCGTGTTGACCTGCCGCTCGACCGCGTCGGTAAAGCGCTTGATCGCCGCGCTGACGGCGAGATTGAGGACGTACGCCTGCAGGCATTCCGCGACGAACTTCTGCGCTACCCCCTCGGCGGCCGCCTCGACGACGCGGGTCGCAAGCTGGCTGGCGAAGCGCCGGCCCACGTCGGAGGCGGCCGCGCGCAACTCACCCTTGACCGCGGCTCGACCCGCGCCAATCGCGCCGCGGGTGATCTGACCCACCTCCGGGATGAAGGCCAGCGCGGCGCCGATCGCGGCGGCCCAGAGCTCGGCCTCTGCCTCGGCCGTGCTGATGATCGCGTCGCCGCCGAGGAGGACCTGCTGGATCTCGACATGCTCTTCGGCTACGGCGACCGCGTGAACGGCCTCGACCGCGCCGATCGCGAGCGCCAACTCGGGACAGAACATGGCGATGGCAACCAGGCCCACCAGGTTGAAGAATTGGCTGAATTTCTCCGCGCCGATCTCGATGCTCGCGAGGTTTCCGACACCGGCGATGTAGGTGTGCACTAGCGATCCGGGAAACAGCGGTTTGAGGAACTCGTCGGCCAGTTTGTGGATACCGGAGAGCCTGGTGCCGTACTCGGACTCGCCGAAGTCGACTTCAGCAAACTTGGCCAAACCGAACGCAATATCCGGATCCGCCCGCGCCTCAAGGGTTTTCGCGAGGTTCTTATCCAGCAATTCTTCGATGAGCCGGCGGAACTCGGCGTCGACATCGGCCGCACCGGCGGTGCGCAACCGCGTGACCACGTCATCCAAGTGGGAGAGCTTCTCCAGCAGCGGGTCCGCGCCGAGGGCCTGCTCGCGATTCGCGCTCAATGCCGTATCGAGATCGGAGCGCGACCACCACCGACCTGTCGAGTCTTGCACCTGCACGGTGCCGTCATCACCACTGCGGGTGGGCGTGACGCCGGGATCGGGGGCCGCACTCGCGTCGACCGCGCCGAAGGCTGCGAGCACGGCGTTTGTCGAGTTACTCCACGCCTCGATGGGTGTCGACGCTGCTTCCGTCGGCGACGCGATCGGCAGCGCAACCGTCGCGAGGGCCAGAACCTGTCCGCGCTCTCGCTCCACAAGTACGTCGCGTAGTGCCGCGAGCTCGGGCAGGTCCACGAGCATCGACAGGATCAAGGAGCGCGTGACCGTTATGTACGCGGGGAAGTTCGTCTGGCGGCGCTGCAATTCGTATCGGCTTTTCTCCAAATTCGCCAGGAGGATGTCTTGGCAGGAGCCGATGAACAGCGACCCGATCGCGGCGTACAGCATGTCGATGTACTGCTCCCGGAAGTGGAGCAGCCAGGACCCCGAGTTACCGCGTAGCCGCGCCGGCAAGTGCGCCGAGCCACTGATCAGATCGGCGTACAGGTTCGCCAACTTCTCTAGCGGCTCGATCGCGCCGGCAAGGTGTGCCAGCTCCAGGCTGCGCTGGGTGGCCGTAGACCGACCGTCGTCGACGATGGCACCGTAGGACACGGCGAGTTTGTTGATCCGATTGCAGGCGGCCAGCGCGAACATCGCCGGATAGTCGCCCGGGGGCATATCGAGCCGGCCCGCAATATCGGCGATCAGGTCGGCGAATGTCAGAGAGATGTCCGGCGTCCAGAACTCCACCGGCGGCTCGGCGAGGAATGGCTTGGTCGGATCGGGCTCGAAAAACAAACCGAGCTCCTCGAGCGGCAGGTCGGCCGTGGGCTCGCGCCTGTCGCGCTCAGCGACCGAGTCGAACTCGCTGAAGATGCATACCGGCAGATCCCCGGCAGGTAGTGCGGTGAGCCCGGAATTCGCCAACGACAACTCGACGGTCTTGAGCTGCCGGGCTCCGCTCATCAGCGCGTAGTAGCGGACGGGTAGCGGCGGCAACGGGAGGCCTGCAGCAAGCTTTTTCGCCTGCGATTCAAGTTTCAGCGGACCCACGGCCCGGCCGCCCGTCTGCCGTTCCAAGTAGAGCCTGAGCATGTCGACATGCTTGGCCTTCACCTGTTCGTCAGTGGTGGCGTCGCTGACGAACGCGAGTCGGTCTCCCCTGGATACGTTGAGGTCGCCGGTCAAAACTGGGTCCGTGCCGCTTTGTGGTTCAAAGAATGTCCAGGTTCCCAGCGAGATGGGCTCGATCAGGCGCCCGGCCTCCGGGTCCAGCTGCCAGAGCCATCCCACGGGATGAGCAGCGTACGTGAACACCGTGACGAAGCGCTCTGGTGGGTCGCCGTCGTAGCGCGCGTAGATGGCCTCGACAAGCTCCGGGCGCGAGTGGAAGGTGCGCAACTGCGGGCGCTGCCGCAGCGATTCGGTCGGCACGCTGCCGCCGCCGCGGACCGGCAGCGTGACCGACGCCCCGGCATCGCGGTAGCTGGGAATCAGATAACCCTCGGCGGTTGGATCCTGCTCGTCGTAAACCCAGCGCTCGTTGTCGTACCGCTCACGTGCCGACTCGTTCGGCCCGACCGGAGGAGTACCGATCCGGCGCGAGTCGTTGGCGCGATCCAGGAGCACGCCGGCCTGGCGCCGTGCCAGCGCAGCCATGCCTAGCCGCAACGTGTGCTCAGCGTCGGTGGGCAACCTCGCGCCTCGCATGGTCACGTCGACGCGCGGGCCGGTGACCGCATCGGCGCGCGCCTGGCGGACCACCTGCAACGCCGCGGCGCGGGCGACCGAACGCGTCACCGCGGCGTCCGCCGCGGCAAGCGCCGAGGCGATCAGTCCGTCGCACGGCTCACCCTCGATTACGTTGAGCCGCAACCGGATCGGCACCCGAACCACCGTCATCCGAGTCCGTCCAGGGCATGGAGCAACCGCTTGAGGGTGTGGTCGGCGTGCTGCTCCGGATCACACGGGTCGACAATGCGAACCTCGACCTCCACCGGGAATTCCAGGACCAGAGTGCCGTCGCCGTCGAGCACCGATGTCAGCGCTTCACTGCCTTCTGCAGGCACGATCAGTTCGCCCTGATGCAGCAACGCCAACCCTGTGCGCTCGACCCGGACCGGGTCCACCTCGGTATTTGACATGACGTCGCCGACGCGACCTAATGCCCAGTGGTGGGCGAGGAGCCGACGACGTTGGGCGGTGCGGCCGCGGTGACGCTGGCGTTGTCGGTCGCGGCCGCCTGCAGGGAGAACCCGGAGAACTGCGCCGACGGGACGCCACTGATCGCCGCCGGCGTGGGACTCGCGCTGGTGATGACGCAGTTGTCCAGGACGATCCGCTGAAACGCCCAGTCGTCGCCGGTCCCCTCCTGAAGCAGAATTTTGAAGCGCTGACCGGTCAGCGCCATCTGGGTGAGGGTGGCCACCGCGGCGGAGTTCGCCGGGGCGGTAAGCGAGAACGTGATCGAGTACGGCGAGTAGATCACCCCGACGTGGGTGCGTTCGATGCTGTGCTGCGCCTCGGCTGTGGTGGCGAAGGTCGGGGTGAACGACGTGATCGGGGTTACGTCGAAGTCCCTATCGTTGCTGTCCGTGTAGTGCACGAGCAGCCGGGTGTTCCATTCGGTGGTCACGTGTGCTCCTGATCAGGCGTTGGTGATCGCTAGGGAAATGTCGAGCTGGTGGATCTGCGGGCCGAGCACGATCGCAACGAACATGCTGACGTGGCGTGTGCCCCGCGCGGTCGTCACCTGATCGTCATCGGCAGGCGTCCTGGCACTTTCGGGAATTGAGAGGACGTCGAGCAGCGGAATCTGGACGGAGAAGTCGTCGATCTCGGCGGCCCGCTGCAACGTGCCGAGGATCCCTTCGGTGCGCACCAGCACCTGCATGAGACCGGCCTTGGTGATCCTGCTGTCGCCGATACTGCCGATCAGCCCGGACCGCAGCTTGAACTCGACGTCGTCGCACACTCGTACGACGTCGATGTAGTTGCGGTTCGGGTCCGACGACCAGGAGCCACCGTCGGCGAAGTACAGGCCGGTCCCCGGGATCAGCGCTGGGTCGATCAGTGGGATGACCCCCTGCTCGGCGAGGCCGGTGATCTCGGCGGGTGCGTACTGGCTCGTCACCGGCACGGTGAAGCCGCGGACCTGTTTGAGGACTGGGCTGACGGCGGGCGGGTAGCCCGCAATGGCTCCCATCGCCGCCGCGGCGGCATCGGCTGTGGCGCCGCGGGCCGCAACGAGGATGAAGCGGCCGTCGCTACTCTTCAGCGCCGCGTAGGCGCTCAGGACGTCTTCTTTATACGTGGCCGACTTGGCGGTGGCCGGGTTGACCATCGCCACGGCCATCTGCTTGTTGCCCGCAGCTGACATGTTCTCGACATGCGCGGCCAACGCCGTCAGGTTTGTCGGCGGGTTAGCTCCAGCGGCCGCGGCGCCGATGTCGGTTTCGTTTGCCAGGCACACGAACGTGACGTCGTCGGCGGCTTCCAGACCGGTTAATGCCGACGCATAGTCCTTACCCGCATCGGTTCTGACGCCGTAAATCTTCGACGGCGGCGGTTCTTGCTGCAGGACGAGGTCGAGGCTGTTGGTCAGCGCGTTGGGGGTCTTGCCCTTCGCAAAAGTTGCCATGACCGAGTCGTGGCCGGTGACCACGGCGGGTGTGTTCGCTGCGGTGGCGGCAGCGTCGTCCGCGAGACCGACGATCGCGACGACGCTCGGCGAGCGCTGAGCCGGGACGCGCAGCCCGCTGAGGTCGATCGTCACCGCGACGAACGGGTATGCCGGCTGCAATAGGGTTGCCATGGATCCTCCAGTTGGTTGGGTGTCGGCCGAGTGGTCGGGACTGCGCGGAGTGTGTCAGGGCGGCGAAGTGGTGACCAGCGCGATGCCTTGGTCGGCCAACCACAGCCGCGCCGCGGACAGCCGGGCGGCACGTTTCTGCGCCGCGTCGCCGGGTCCACCTCCTGGCCAGCCAGTGTCGTCGAATGCCGCTTGCGAAAGCACCCAACACACGACGCGGTCGAACCGTACGTTCGGCGCACCCCGAGGAGGTGCGGTGATCGCGTAGTGCGAGGCGACCTGTCGGGCCGTTTGGCTTTGCTGTAATAAAGCCTTGGGTGACGCATCCGGGCTCGCGACGACGAAGGCGACAATCACCGGCAGAACCGTCGGCGCCGTGTCCTGATCCACGGCGGGCGGTGCGCTGAAGGTGACCGTCACGGCCAACGTGTCGGCGCCGTGGCCGTTGCGGCCCTGATCGGCGACCTCGGCGGCGGCAATGACGCCGGAGCCCGAACCCACGCGCACGACCACCGAGCCGACCCACACCGCGTCCGGACCGGGACTCGGCAAAGCGAGGTCCACTTTGTCGTACACGGCGGTTGTCGGCCCGACCACGAGGTCAGGGTCGATTTCGTAGGCCGTCGCTGCGATCTCGAGGAGTTGTTCGGACTGTAGAAGCGTGGGCCGCGCCGTGGGATCGGCGAGCTTCAACAGCGTCTGGTCCGTGCTGTTCATCATTGCCGCTTCTCCTGCGTCACTTCGCTAAGACCGTCTTGCTGCGGCATGCATTTGATGAGCGGCGGAGCCGTGCTCGTGATCGAGGCGGGCAGAGTACTTCGCGCGGTCGTGGGAGTTGGTGTAAGCCGACGGCGTGTTGTTGTGCACCTTGAAGCCATGACCCCGCTGCGACCGATCAGCATGACGCCGGTTCCCTCGCTGGAACCCGGCCGGTTGTGATGATCTCGGCGCACATCAACTGACGGCGCGCAATTCGACATAGCAACCTGCTCCTGACGGCTTTGATTGGCTGGGTGCGAATGTAAGTCGCTGAACCAGAGCAGGAATGAGTACCGCGGTACTCGAATTGCCGTAGTGAACCCACCAACCGGCGACTGAAGCGGCAACGCGAGCCACGCTTTACGGGGTGACAACCCTGCCTGGCAGACCAGTAATCCGCAGCGAATCGACATTCGGCCTCTACGTAAAGCAAACCGAGTAGTCGACTACCTAACACCCCACCCTGGCGCCGGCAGACAATACCTCTATGGTGCCCGACGGCATCGATTCCAACGAAGCAGCGTTGCGCAAACTGTTAAAGGCCCATTCGCTAGTGCTGCGACTAATAGCGGCCGAGGTTGCATAGGGGAAAGACATGCTGAAGCTGCGCGTGGTGGACAACGGCGATCATGCCGGCTTGATGTGGTTCCCAGACGATGGCCAGAAGATCGCGGGCTGTCGCGGCTTCGCCATCCAACGCAAGCTGACGCGCGGCGGTATCGAGACCACGAGCTGGCTCGCCAACCACATCGGCTTCACCGAGAACGCACCGCCGCCCCCGGCTGGGTTCGAGTGGCGTTGGCCGATCCAGCGGTATCTCTGGTCTGACTACGCCGTCACGACCGGCGATGTCGTCGTCTACCGCGTCGCTCCAGTCTGTGGAGCGGACGCGGCCGATCTGGCGGTGAACGAGGCCTCCGCTACGCCCTGGAGCGACGAGCAGCAGATCACCGGCCAGGACGGGCGCACCATCTCGGCCTACTTCAATCGCGGGATTATCGCCTCACAATGGGTGGCGCGGGAACTAGCCGCCGAAGCCGCCGCTCAGACCACCAAAGGTTCGCCCAGGGCCGAGCTGATGGCAGCGATCCAGGACCCG
This sequence comes from Mycobacterium sp., assembly GCF_965277065.1. Classification (GTDB taxonomy): domain Bacteria; phylum Actinomycetota; class Actinomycetes; order Mycobacteriales; family Mycobacteriaceae; genus Mycobacterium. Next base: position 845,389 of record NZ_CBDIBT010000018.1, on the reverse strand, counting down.
AACAACAATCTTCGCAAGGCGCTCGGGGGCCTGCTGCGCACACAGCTGATCAAGCTGCTCAGCGACGCGGCGGCCGGGACCGGACACGTCTATGCCTCGCTCTACGAACTGAATGACCCCGAGGTGCTCACCCAGTTCAAGGCGCTGGGCGCGCGTCTTTCGCTGTTGCTCGGCAACGGCGCGTTCAAGCCGCCGACCAACGACGAGAACCAAGACGTTCGCGCCGACCTGAAAGCCAACAGCCAGGTGCACGTCTTCGACCGCATGGTCTCCAGCGGTCATTTCGCCCACAACAAATTCATCGTGTTCTGCGATGCAAATGATGCGCCGCAATCGGTCTGGACCGGCAGCACCAACACCACCGAGACCGGCCTCTGCACCCAGGCCAACAACGGCATCCTGATCAACGATGCGGCGGTGGCCGGCGCCTATCTCGACGCCTGGAATCGGCTGCACACGGCGGGCAACACCTATCCTGCGCCGCTGGTTAAGGCCAATTCGTTCGCTCGCAATTTCCAGGTGACGCGCGATGACGGCGGCGCCGACCAGGTGTCGGCCTGGTTCGCCGCCACCGACGCGGGCGAGGACATGACTCAGGCGCGCACCGTCATCAACGGCGCCAAGCAGGGTCTGCTGTTCCTGTTCTTCAACCCCGGCATCTTCGAGCAGGATCCAAGCGATTGGACGCTGCTGCAGTCCGTGCTCAACCGCCATGCGCCGGCACCCAATCCCGACCTCGACGCCAGCCTCTACATCCGTGGCGTGGTCAATCAAGAGATCAAGGGCCTGACGGACGCTCCGCCGACAGACGGCGCGCCGGCGGCGCCGATGGACCCCAGCGCACCCACTCATCCGGTGGCCCTGTTCACCGGCGGAGCGACGCCGCCGATCCGGCTCAGCAAGGACGTGTTGGTCCCGGCGAACGTCAAAAACAAATACCACGACTGGGAGGCTGAATTGAAAGGCGCGTCCAGCGTAATGATCCACAGCAAGGTGGTAGTCGCCGACCCGTTCGGGGACCACCCGGTAGTGATGACGGGCTCGCACAACATGGGCATGAAGGCGAGCCGTGCGAACGACGACAACCTCATCATCATCGAGGGCAACAATGCGCTGGCGCAGGCCTATGCGCTGAACATCATCGCTATCTTCCAGGAGTACCGCTGGCGCCAGTACGTCAACGCGCATACGGCGGATCCGACCGCCTGGCACGGCCTAGAGGACAACGAAACCTGGCAAGACGGCCACTTGCAGGCCGACGCCGCAGAGCTGAAATTCTGGCTCGGCGACGCACCCACACCGCCCTAGGCTGCCAAACAGCGAGAATCGATCACGAGCCCGTTTCTGATCAGATCGGGGACAGACGTCGCAATTAGGTACAGCACCGTGACACTGCCCGACGACATCGCCGCGCTGGCAGAATCGATCGTCAACAACACATATAGCTAACCGTCTACTATCACACCGACAAGCCCGCCCCAGTACCGGAATCTTCGAGTACGACTGCAAACGAATTCGCCGCCACCGACTTTTCGTCTCGGGTTAGCGCGATGGTTCATTAACATGGGACGGAAAGAATCGGGATGTTACTTCTGGGTCAAGGGCCGCGGGCGGTCATATTAATGTGGTATTAGTGCCCAACAAGTTGTTGTAGTCGCTCTAACTCCCGCTGCAGGTCTTCGCGACGAGCTTTAAGCGCCCGTGCTTCCTCCAATTTATTGTTGGTTTCAAGACAGTCTTCGAGTGCCATCATGCCAGTTACAACCCCCGCCGCAGACGCGAGTACTCCTGCCACTGCGGCCACCGTTAGCGTCCCGGCGGAGGCGACGTCGATTGCCACCGACCCAGCGACACCGAACCACGTCGCCGCTACTGCAGCTTTCTGGATTCCACATGCCATGAATGCAAACTCCTCATGTTGTCGAAAGTGTCAATCGTCTTTAGTTATTAATCTCTTGCTTAAGCCGATCCACTTCTTCTTGCAGCTTGTCTACTTCTTCTCGCAGCGCCTCGATATTACCGATTTGATTCAGCTCGGCGCACTTCGTCAACTCCTCCATTGCGCCAAGAAGTCCCAGCGCCGCAGCAATCCAGCCTATAACACCTGTGAAGGTTATCGTTTTGCCCGTAGAAGAGACGAGCGATTTCGTTAACGAACCAAATGATTTTGCGACGCTGCGATTTTCAGCTCCACAAGGCATGGCGATTCACGCGACCGGATCGTCGGTAAACACGGCTGGGTCGACTCCGATAGCTGAAAGCCAGTCATCGAAGTCGGGGTGCTGGGATATTAGCGTCAGAGCTGGAAAGTCGTCGGCCGCACCGATAAAGGTGTCCGTTGCGGCGTCATAGCCGGTAGCAGGTTTGGCCGCGGCCTCCCGTCCTGCTAGCGCGCCTTCAAGCCAAACCCTGCTTACGTTGTTGGTCGTCTCTTGATCCAAGCCTAAACCGGAAAAGTCCGGGGGAACTGGTTGATCATCGTTGGGATTGTTGGTTCCATAATCAAATCCTTGAGCCCAGGCCTCTTCGTAATTTGCTTGCCCGGCGTACGGGTTATCCATGCTGCCTTCCCTATTTATTGTCGACTTACGGTGTTGGACAAAAGGGTGGCCGCTGTACTGATTGCGGCCCATTGACACTCACGCCCGGTTCGGCAGGTGGTTTGGTTTTGATTGACAACGGAGCGATCAGCAGCGCCCGAAGATCCAACGTGGATCAGTTCGTCCATTGTTAGCATTCCTCCCGCGATGAGATGCGGCCCGTCCGAGCATCGACCTGCGTCCGGGGGTCGCCATGAGTAGTCGACTACTCGATTTTCGCCCACCAGCGCCCTGCCCGGCCGGGCCGCGGTGGTGGCGCCCCGGAATGGTCGCGCAGCGACGCGTTGGGATAGCCGAACAAATCACAGCGCACAGCGCTGCGCGGGCCGCGTCAGTGTACAAACGGTGCCCGATTCGGCTCGGTGTTGACACCGCCTGTGCGACACCACGATTAACGGGCCGCTTCGCTTCGAGCACCGCCGCGTCCGATATGGCGCCCAGCGCGGGCCCGTCCCGGGGCACCAGCTGCGACCAGATCGATCATCACATCCCAGTGGGAGCCGACGTGTCGCTCCCGCTCGAGGCTGAACCCATGCCACTTGATTGCCCTGTCGTGAGTAGCGCGAGCTCAGTGGACGAGACCGGGCGTTGAGCACATGTCGGTGGTCGAGGTGAGTCCCGCCCGCGGCGACCGGTCACGGGTGTTCGGCATCCGAATCGCCTCGACAAGCGCCGCAAAGCATTGCGACGGTTTACTATTCGACATATGACCAACTGGGCGTTGACCGGTCGTGCCGCAGAACGCCTCACCATCGATGCCGCTTTGGGCGCCGACAGCTCCTACCGCGGGGTGGCCATCGTCGGTGCCGCGGGTGTAGGGAAGACACGTCTGGCACACGAAACGGCCGCTGCCGCAGCAGGACGCGGTTGGGTGATTCGCGAGGTCATGGGAACGACTGCGGCCCGCGCGATTCCGATGGGCGTGTTCGCGCAATGGACCGACGGAGCCGCAACGGATCCTCTGCATCTGGTGCGTCACGTCATCGACGCGGTCAGCTCCACACCGGACAACAGTCCCGTCCTCGTCGTCGTCGACGACGCGCATCTGCTGGACGAGATCTCCGCCTTCACCGTCATGCAGCTCGTGGTGCGCCAAAAGGCGTGTGTGGTGGCCACCATCCGGGCCGGGCAGGTGGCACCCGACGCCATCAATGCGTTATGGAAGGACAGGCACGTGGCGCGCTTGGACGTGTATCCCCTGTCGCGCAGCGATACCGATCGCCTACTGACCTGTGCACTGGGCGGCCCGGTCGGCGCGCGGTGCGCTGAGCGCGTCTGGGAGCTCACGCGCGGCAACGCTCTGTTCATTCATCAGATCGTCGAACACGAAGTCCACGCTGGACGTCTGACATTCAGTGGCCAGCAGTGGCAGTGGACCAACCACGCGACATTGCCGGCCGCCCTGATCGACATTGTCGGAGTCCAAGTCGGTGAACTCAGTCAGCCGATCCGCGACGTCATCGACCTCGTCGCCGTCGCCGAGCCGGTCGAACTGGAGTATGTCGAGGCCATCTGTAATTCGGCCGCCATCGAAGAAGCCGAGCGGCGTGGCCTGATCACCATCTCACCGACCGGCGACCCAATTGTTCGGATGGGACACCCGCTGTACGGCGAGGTGCAGCGTACCCAGTCAGGGCCGTTGCGGCTCAGCCACTTACGGGGCCGGCTGGCTCACTGCATGGCGTCGACGGTTGCGCATCGCGAGCCAGCAGATCCGCTGCGGCTCGGTGTGCTGTGGCTCGAGTCTGACCTGTCCCCCAACCAGGACATCCTCGCCGTCGCCGCCTGGACGGCGATCATGCGTCTGGATCTTGCGCTCACTGAGCGGCTCGCCGAGGCGGCGATCGGCGCCGGCGCAGGGATCGATGTCCAAATCCTGCGCGCCCAGATGCTGATCCTGCTCAACCGGGGCACCCCTGCCGCGGCGTTGCTCGATTCCATCCTCACCGGTGAGCTGCCGGACCCGCTGCGTGCCACCGTTGTGGTGTTGCGTGCCGCCAATCTGTTGTGGATTCTGTCGCAGCCCGAGGAGTCGTGGAACGTCATCGACGATGGTCTTGCCGTCGAGGCCGGTGTGGTGGCCCAAGCGTTGTTGGCCTTCCGATCGGTGCAGTTGGTCACCGCGGCTCGACCCACCGAGGCGCTCGCCTTGGCCGCGGACGTCGAGCGGGTTGCACTGCCGCCGATGCCCGCAATGCTTGCTTTGTGGGCGCAGACCATCGCGGCCGGTGATGCCGGGCAATCGCAACGCGCCGACGAGCTCGCCCGGGAAGGTTACGCGCTGGCGGCAACCGCCCCTGAAATCAGTTACGAAACAGTCACTCTCGCCTGCTTTCACGTCGCCAGCTTGAGTCTGGCCGGTGACCTCGCGCAGGCCCGGATGGTGGCCGAACGCACTCTCACCCAACAAGCCGATATGCCCGGGATCACCCGGTCGGTCGCCACCGCCATCACCGGCATGGCGGCCCTCTACCGCGGCGACCTGTCTTCCGCGGTGGACTGCTTGAGCTCCGCAGTCGCAGAGTTCGGCGCTCATGGCGGTGGTGATGGAGTGTCCTATCACGCCAACGGAATGTCCTACCAATTCCTGATCCTGCATGCCGAGGCACTCGCTCGCGCCGGCAACGCCGAAGCTGCCCGCGGCGCGCTCACCCTGATGCGGCAGAACCGTCCGCCGGCATGGGACTACATCGAGTCCGACAACCTTCTAGCCGCGGCCTGGGTCGCCGCTGCCGAAGGCCATCCCGTCGAGGCCCGCCGCCTGGCCAACCTGGCCGCGCTGTTTGCGGGCCGCCATGACCAGTGGGCCCGAGAAGTCCTCGCGTTGCAGACGGCGGTGCAGTTCGGCGAAATCGACCACGCGCACGTTGAGCGACTCGAGCACCTCGTCGGCGTCGTCGACGGGCCCCGTGCCGGGCTTGTGGCCCGGTGGGCGCGCGCTCGGCTGCTCGACAACGGTGACGACCTGCTGGAGGTGGCCGCGGGTCTGGAATCCATCGGCGACCGCATTGCCGCCGCCGACGCCGCGGCCCACGCAACGGTGGCCTTTACCCGACACCAACGCCTGGGTGCAGCTTTCGCGGCAAGCATGCGCGCCCGGCGGATTACCGACGAATGTGGGGCCATCACCCTGGCCACCCGTGACGCCGCGGTACCGCTTGCGCTGACCCCCCGCGAACACGAGGTCGCCGTCCTCGTCGGGAAGGGCTTGACCAACAAGCGCATCGCCCACAGCCTGAGCCTATCGGCACGCACCATCGAGGGACACGTGTATCGGATCTGCTGCAAGTTCGGAGTCGGCAGCCGCAACGAGCTCGCGGAGATCATGACCGAATGCTTCAGCTGATGATGTGACTCCGCGCCTTGGCCGCGCGACGGTTTCAGGTAGCGCGCTACGCCAGCTGATCGTGGCTTGCCGCGCACCATGGAGACGTGGAGTCTTGTGATCAGCATCCCGATCCCTACGAAGCGGCGTTACGGCTTTTACCGGAAGCCCATTCACTCGTGCTGCGCCTCCATGACGCGGGGGTAGCCGACGAGGTGGTATGCGAATATCTCCACATCGAACCCGAGGGCTTCGACACCCTGTTGTCGGTGGCCCGCCAGAAGTTGGCCAACGAGCTGACCAAGATCGGGCAGTAACCACAAACACGCGTCTTGTCGCGGCAGTTGCCGGATCAGCCTTTACCATCAGCATCCATGGGCGGATGGCCACTCACCGGCCGCGATGAGGAACTGGACGCCATCACCGATGTGATCGCGACCCGCGGTGGATACCGAGGCGTGGGGATCGTCGGACCGGCCGGCGTCGGCAAGACCCGCTTGGCACACGAAGCTGCTACTGCTGCCGGCGCGCGCGGATGGGCGGTGCGCTGGATCATCGGAACCGCCACCACCCGCGGAATCCCGATGGGTGCATTCGCGGAGTGGACCGACGGACTGGACGGAAACCCACTGCGGCTGGTCCGCCAGATCACCGACGCCCTCACCGCCACGGTCGTCGACGCCGAGTTGTTGATCGCCGTCGACGACGCGCAGCTGCTCGACGACCTGTCGGCGTTCGTCCTGCGGCAACTCGTGGTGAACGGAGCCGCCGCCGTGGTGGCCACCATCCGGTCGGGGGGACCTGTCCCGGAGCCGGTGACAGCGCTGTGGAAGGAAGGTCATCTGCGGCGCCTGGACCTGCAGCCGCTCTCCCAGCATGAAAGTGATCGGTTGCTGCACGCCGCACTGGGCAGCCCCGTCAGCGCGGATTGCTCTGGACGGCTCTGGGATAAGACCCGCGGCAACGTGCTCTATCTGCGACAGCTGGTAAGTCAAGAACGCGATGCCGGTCGCCTTCTGGCCCGCGGCGGTCTGTGGCACTGGAGCGGGCACCTCGACGTCAGTCCCACGCTGATCGATCTGGTGGAAATGCATCTCGGCGCCACCACCGAGCCTGTCCACGACGTCGTCGACCTGGTGGCAGTGGCCGCGCCGCTGGAACGCGCATGCCTCGCCGAACTGGCCGACCCCGTTCTGGTCGACGAAGCCGAACGTCGCGGCCTCATCGCGGCGGCAGGCGACGTCGTGATCGTCGGTCATCCGTTGTACGGCGAGGTCCGGCTGGCGCGCGCAGGTCGGATCCGGCTGCGCCGGTTACGTGGTCGCGTGGCCTCAACGCTGGCTCGTGACCCGAGGGCTGACCCGGTTCGCGTCGGCATGCTCTGGCTGGAGTCCGACCGCGACCCCGATCCCGGCTTGTTTCGACGGGCGGCCGAACAGGCCACCGTTCGGCTGGATTTGGTGTTGGCAGAGCGCTTCGCCGACGCTGCCGCGTCCGGCGGTGCGGGACCGGACGCGCAGATCATGCAGGCCCACCTGCTGGTTCTTCTCAACCAGGGCGGGGAGGCCGACCGTCTGCTCACCAGCATTGACCGGCAGACCATCTCGGAAGCACAGTGGGCCAACGTGCTGCACCTGCGCGCGGCCAACCTGTTGTGGCCGTTGACCCAGCCCGCGGCCGCTGCGGAGCTCATCGAGACCGCGCTCGCCGAGGCGGCGCCCTCTCCCACGCTGACCGCGCCCCTGCGGGCGGTGCGCGCGGTGCAGCTGGCGATGGCGGCTCGCCCAGCCGAGGTCCCCGAAGTGATGAACGGGGTGGACCGTTCGCAGCTCGGGGTGCTGCCGGCCTTGGTCGCAGTGTGGGGTCTGACCATTGCCTACGGAGATCTCGGATCCCCCAGCCTGGCTGCCGAGTACGCCGGCGAGGGTTATCTGCTAGCCGCAAGTTCGCCGGAGGCGACCTATCAGGGCGTCGGGCTGGCCGAATTCCATTTATGCGCGCTGGCATTCGCGGGTCTGCTCGACGATGCCCGCACTGTGGCGGAGCGCACCTTCCAGCAATGCGCTGAGGCACCCGGCATCTCGCGGTCGGTCGCTGGTGCCGTGAAGGGACTGGCGGCACTGTTGACCGGCGATCTGCGGACCGCGCTGGCCTGCCTGCAACCCGCGTGTGCGGTCTTCGAGGCCTACGGTGATACGACGGGTGTCTTCTATCGATTCAGCATCGTGTGCACCGAGGCGGTGGCCCGCTCCGGCGACGCGGCCGCCGCGCTGGATGTTCAGGCCAAGATGCACGCCAGCCGCCATCCCACCTTCTCCTTCGTCCAATCCGACAGCCTGATTGCCGACGCATGGGTGGCCGCCGGCCGCAGCCGGATCACCGCCGCGCAGATGCTGGCCCGCCGGGCAGCGGAATTCGCCCGCGACCACACACAGCGGTCGCGAGAAGTGTGGTGCCTGCAGACGCTGGTGCAGTTCGGTGACCGGGACCCCGCGATCGCCGCCCGCCTCGACGAACTCGCGGAGGTGGTCGACGGTCCCCGCGCCCGGTTGGCTGCCCGCTACGCGCACGCACTGGCAAACGATAACGCAGATGCGCTCAACCAGGCGGCAGCTGAACTGCAGCGGATGGGCGATCATCTCGCCGCCGCCGACGCCTTCGCGCAGGCCAGCGCGGCATACACCCACCAGGGGCGCCGAGGGTCCGCACTGACCGCCGCCGAGCACGCAGCCGCCATCATGGGCCCCCGCGGCGCGGTCAGCCCCGCCACACGTGCCGTGATGGCTCCCCTACCGCTGACCCCGCGTCAACGGGAGATCGCCACGATGGTCGCCGACGGGATGTCCAACTACGACATCGCAGACAGTCTGGCCATACCGGTACGCACCGTGGAAGGCCACATCTACCGCGCGACCACCGCGCTCGGCCTCGCCAACCGTCAAGCGCTAGCGGCAGTCGTCACCGAATCCGCGCCAAGAAAGCAACCGCCCCAACCTAAAAGCGAGTAGCCCACTACGCAGACCGCGGCTGTGCACGCGAGACAAACTGACCTAAACCAAATCAAGGTCAGGAGTGATTAATGGCCAAGCTCGGTGAGCATGCGGTAGTTCTAGGAGCGAGCATGGGCGGACTGCTCGCCGCCAGGGTGCTTGCCGACTTCTTCCGAACCGTCACCGTGGTCGAACGGGATGTATTGCCCGACGGAACTGCCAACCGGCGTGGCGTGCCCCAAGGCCGACATCCGCATGCGCTGCTGGCGCGCGGCGCCCAGACCTTGGGCGAGTTCTTCCCGGGGATTTTCGATGAGCTGGTCGGTGACGGTGCGCCCGTGTGGGACGACGCCGAATACGCCCGGCTTTTTCTCTCCTTCAATGGGCACCTGATGCCGCGCTCCGGCAAGGTCGCAGTCGACGATCCGAAGGCCTTCGCGATGTATCAGCCGAGCAGGCCGCTGCTGGAAGGCCACGTTCGGCGACGCCTTCGGGCGTTGGAGAATGTGACCATCCTCGACGGACACGATGTGGCCGAGCTGACATCGACGGCGGATCACAAGCGCGTCAACGGTGTTCGGATAGTCGAACGCGACGACGGCGCCGAAAAGGAGTTGACCGCGGACCTCGTCGTGGACGCCATGGGCCGCGCCGCACACACCCCTTCCCTTCTGCAAAGCCTCGGTTATGGCCGGCCCGTCGAGGATCACATCATCACGCACACCACTTACGTCAGCCAACCGCTGCGCATTCCGCCGGGCACCCTGAAAGAGATGCTGGTGCTCATCAGCCCTACCCCTGACCGACCGACCGGGATGTTTCTGGTCAACAACGAGAACGACACCTGGATCTTTACGGTCTGCGGCATGGTGGGTCACGAACCCCCCCGCGATTTGGCCGGCATGCTGTCTTTCGCGCAGGATTACGCCCCAGCGCACCTGCTGGCGGCGGTACGCACCGGTGAACCACTCGCGCCGGTGGTGCAACACCGGCTACCGTCCAGCCAATGGCGACGCTTTGACAAGATGCGGCGATTCCCCGACGGCCTGCTCGTGACCGGTGATGCGATGTGCAGCTTCAACCCGATCTACGGCCAAGGAATGTCGGTGGCCGCGATGGATGCTCTGGCACTGCGGGAGGCGTTGGGCCGCGGCGTCAACGGCCTGCCGCGGCGCTACTTTCGGGCTGCGGCGAAATCGATCGGGGTGGCGTGGGGACTCGGGGCGGGTACTGACCTGGCGTGCCCGAAGGTCGAAGGACGACGAACGGCCTCGATGCGAATGACCAACCGGTACGCGAACTGGGTGCTCAGCGCCTGTGAGACCGACGCCGTGGTGCATGCCCAGTTCTTCAAGGTAACCGGCCTTATCGACCCGCCTGCCCGGCTCTTCAACCCGTCGTTCATTTACCGGGTTGCAACCGTCAACCGGCGTCGCCGGCAAGGTAACTCGAAGTCCGCGCCGGCGGTCGCGATTGGCCTAGCGGACGGACGTGCGCCGCTTCCCGATAGCTTGTCGGATTAGTCGCTTATGACCCGAAGCGGCCGCCCTTATCACCGGCGCCGTAGCGATCACCCCTGGTCGCCAAGCGGCCGCTCCCAGCACTGCGCCATGCCAAGATGTGAACGATGACGGTTGTTCTGGTGCACGGCAATCCGGAGACGAACGCGATCTGGGGTCCGTTGGTCGATGCTCTCGGGCGCGAGGATGTGGTGCAGTTGTCACCCCCGGGATTCGGTGCCCCACTGCCCGACGACTTTTCGGCAACGTACCTTGCCTACCGTGACTGGCTCGAAGACGAGCTCGAGGCTATCGACGGGCCGGTCGACCTCGTCGGACACGACTGGGGCGGCGGCCATGTGTTGAACCTGGTCATGCATCGACCCGAGCTGGTACGCAGCTGGGCCAGCGACGTGATCGGATTGTTCGACCCCGACTACGTCTGGCACGACCTCGCCCAGGTATGGCAGACGCCCGGCGATGGTGAGCAGCTGGTCGACACGATGCTAGGTGGCACGGTGCAGGACCGGGCTGCGCAGCTGACTGCGTTGGGTATACCGGTGGACATCGCGACGACGATCGCCGCAGCGCAGGGCCCGGAGATGGGTCGGGCGATCCTGTCGTTATACCGTTCGGCGCGCCAACCCGCGATGGCTGAGGCCGGGGGCGCGCTCGAGAACGCTCGGGCTCGACCCGGCCTATCCCTGATGGCCACGGAGGATCCCTACATCGGTTCCGATGACATCCGGCGGCGCGCGGCCGACCGAGCCGGCGCCCACACCGAGGTGCTTGACGGGCTGGGGCACTGGTGGATGGTGCAAGACCCCGCTCGCGGCGCGGCAGCGCTCAGCCGCTTCTGGGCATCACTCGATTAATGCGCAGGCTGCGGCCGAGTCACCTAAACCGAGTGTCGGTTCTCATTCTGTGTGTCACGTCGCGGCGCAGTGACTGCGACGATGCGTCGAGTCCTGCATCGTGTCATCTGGGTTGCGTCTCAGATTCGTGTCAAGTTTCTCGGTGGTGCTAACCGATACTTCGGTCACGCCCCCCGAAGAACTGGCCTTCGCTGCGACGTGGGAGCGACGACTGCCGGCCCCTCCCTTCGACGCGAAATCGGAATCGTGGCACCGTCCGCAATCGGCAGCCGAAAACCACCGGACTCGATGCGGTGCTGGGCTGGATTGAACTGCATTCCTACGAAAAGCTCTCGTTGCATGACATCGCCGCCCACGCGGCCACAAGCATTCGCACCTTAAACCGCCGATTTCAGGCTGAAACGGGACAAACGCCAACACAATGGCTCATCGGCGTGCGAATTCGCCACGCGCAGGAATTGCTGGAGCGCACGTCCGACAGCGTCGAAACCATCGGCTACCGAGTCGGTTTCGAGTCAGCGGCTAATTTCCGTGAACAATTCAAGCGGTTCTCCGGAGTGTCACCGCAGGCCTATCGCGCTACCTTTCGCGACCGCGGTGTCGGTTATCCGCCCGCTGAGCGCGATCTGCGTGGTTTTACACGCCCGACAGCTCAGACGGCAGCGGCGACCATTCGACACGTTGCAGGAACACCCGCATAGCGGAGGAAACTGGCACACGGTCCGACCGCCTGCGCACCAGCAAAACCGGACGCACCCGCCCGCAGCTGCGTTCAAAGCCGAAACACCAGAACGCAGGTCGATCGCCATAGCCTGCCAGTACTTTCGGCCATCGGACGCATGATCAAGACGTACTTCGCCGCTCACCGGTCGTCCACGACCGACGCGGCCTCTGCGATAAGACGGACTGTTTCGGCGGCGCTGATGGCGGGCGGACGTTGCAGGGTAGTGCCGAACCTCATGCGCTGCGCACCTCCCGCCGCACGTTGACCATCGTGAGCGGGCCGCTGAGTACCGGCACGAGCGCGCTGATACGGGTCCGCGTCGACAGGCCGCGACCGAGCAGCGCCGTGACAGCTACGGCCAGGTAGACGGCGCCGTGGGCCGGGCCCAGGACGCTCGCGACCGTGGGGTTGTGCACGGTGGCGAGGTTCATCAGTAGCACCAGGACGCTGACCATCTCAAGCACTGAGAGCACGGCCAGCGTGCGCAGCAGTGCGGTCATGCGGAGCTCGATCCAGGGCGAACGATCATGAGCACCACGACTGCCGCCCACAGCAGGTTGAAAATGCCACTGAGCATGCCGAGGCGGCGCAGCTCGACGCCGTCGTCGGGGCTGGCCAGGGCCTCTCGTTGGCGCGGCGTGATCTGCAGGGCGAGCAGGCCACCCGCGATGGCGGTGAGCACCATCGCGACGAGGACCCAGACCTCGGTCGTGCGTCGCTGTGCGACCGCGAGTGCGAGGCCGACGACGGGAATTACGAGCGCTAAGACGCCGTAGCGGCGGGTGATGCGGTGCAGCAGGCCGGCGGTATCGAAGCTCCGGCCGGCGTCCTCGGTGCCCGCGGCGGTGGCGGCCACCGGAGCGTACCGGGGAAACAGGCTGGTGGACAAGGCAACTGGGCCGACGAAAAGGATGCCCGCCAGAATATGGATCGACAAAAGAAACGATTTCATAACCTTCAGACTAGCTGAAGGTTGTCGGGTTACTCGATGCTATTTCCGCTATCTGGACGCGCAGCGCCTCGGTAAGCTCGGGGTGCTGCTCGGCGAACGCCGCGTCCAGACGGTTCACCGCGTCGGCGGCCCAAACCAGCACCGACTCCCCGGCCGCCGTCACCCGCAGGGTCGATGCGGACCCGGGGTGGGCGGTCCCGTCGTCAACGAGACCCGCCTCGACGAAGGCCATCACCATCGCGTGCGCACTCTGCACCGTGATGCGTGAGCGTCGGGCGAGCTCGCTGAAAGAGATGCCCGGCGTTGCCCGCACGTGCCCCAGCAGCCCGTACTTACGGGTGGTCAGCCCAATGGGCTTGAGGGCCTCAGCGAGCGCAGCCTCCCACACCCGGCCCACCGACAGCAGCATCACGGTAGGGCTGAAGGGCGGCACCTCGGACATGGGGGCAGGTTACCTGCCCTATCAGCGAGTTCAGCCGCAGCTCCGTTTTGATCCCCGGTCGAGGCCAGGGGCGCGTCGATGCGAATTCACCTCGGGTGCAGGGGCGCTGGCACACTGGGTCGGTGACGGTGGGGCGAGTTGTAGCGACGAGACCAAATGATGAACAGTTCCAAAGCTGTTTGGATTCGGTCGCATCCGATCCTCCTGGTGGACGGTGCGCAGCAACCTCTTGAATGATCGACTTCGCTCCGTCGAAATAGGCGTGTCGGACAGCGGCACCGCAATCGTCGACATGCCGGCGGCATCGGCGACCGCGCCGACTCTGAGCTCTGTTGGCCCTTTGTCGGCCAGCAACGCGATGGCCGCAGAAACCAGTCAAGCTAGGGCGGATTCACGATCGAGCCGAGGGTTACTCGGCTTGAGGCCAGACGTGGACGTCGACGCCGCCTTGACTGATTTCGGCATCGGTGTCGTCCCTGTCTATCCGGAGGCGCACAGTGTGTCGAAACTTCCAGCACCGTCGAGCGTTATGGTTGACCCGTCGGCGTGCCGAGTTGGGCTCGTACCTTGCGGGTCATGTCGTCGGCCAGCACCTCGTCCGCACCGGACTCCACGCCGTCAAGGACCTGGCGCACCACGTCGACCGGTGACGATTTCGGACTGTCAGCGGCGAAAGAGGCCATGTCGGTGTCGACCAGCCCCACATACACGCCGACCACCTGCACGCCTCGCGGCGCCAGTTCCCGGCGCATGGAGTTCGTCGCGCTCCACAGCGCCGCTTTGCTGACACCGTAGCTGGCGCCCACCGGCAGCCACGCCAACACCGATGCGACGTTGACGATCGCGCCGCAGCGTTCAGCGATCCGGTCGGCGAACGCCGACGCCAGCACCAACGGGCCGAACAGGTTGGTCTCCAACTGTTCTCGTAAACCTGCGGTGTCAGCCGACAACACGGAGGCGCCACGGAAGATGCCAGCGTTGTTGATCAGCACCGACACGTCGTCGGCCGATTGAGCGGCCGCCGCGACAGAGGCGGCATCAGTCACATCGAGGCGCAGCGCGACCACACGGGAATCGGTCCCCTCGATGGCGTCCGGGTTGCGGGCTGCGGCGTACACCTTCGCCACGCCGCGATCAAGCAATTGGGTGACGTATTCGCCGCCCATGCCGCGGTTGGCTCCGGTCACAAGGACGGTCTGATCGGCAAGAGTGGTCACTCGTGTCTCCTAACTTCGAGATTCGTTCATGGACAACGGAATTGGATACTGATCGAGGTGGGTACAACCGGAGTGGTCGGCGAGGGCGCCGGCTATGACGCGGAGACTTGAGCCATGGCGTATTCGGCAAGGGCGGTGATGGTCAGGGCGGGTTTGACGCCGGGGTTGGCCGGCATTGCCGAACCGTCGCAGATCAGCTTGTTCCGGTATCCGAAGACGCGCAAGTCCTTAACGATCACGCCGTGGGCTGGAGTGTCGACGATGACGGCGCCGCCGCAAAGGTCCTTGGTGAGGTGGTGTCGGCCAGCGCCTCGAGCACGTTGCTCTTGTAGCTGCCGATTCCAGGCCTCCGCCAAGACAACTGCAGGTTGTCATCCTGCGTGGCGCACGCTGATCGCTCTAACTGCTTCTCTGCAGAATTCTCATCGAAATGGCGGACCGGTTTTTCTCATCTTCGTGGCGAATCCTAGAACCGTACGGTCGTGCTGTAACCCCGCCTTACCTGACCGGCACACGCATGCAGCCCGAACATTTTGTTCGTCGCTGTACTAGCGCCCTGTCCAGGTTGACACCTGTTGCCTGAGCATTTCGAGTTGGGGGCCGGCGGTGCCATCTTGTGGCTGCCCCGCTCCAGGTTGACCAGTGAGCGCAATAGGCAAGCGGCGACCTGTGCCGCTGAGATACTGCCACGATGGGCAATGGACACAGACCGCGGCAGACCGCATGGGTAATACGCGATAGCGGTGGCGCTGATTCGGTGCAGTGGTTCCTAATTGTCGCTGTCGGCACTGTGTTAACCACCCGCCTATACCTCAAGCTCACGGGATACCCCCAAATTGGCGGTGGTCAGTTACACATCGCGCACGCGCTGTGGGGCGGCGCACTGATGGTATTGGCTCTCATCATCGGCTGGCTATTCGTGGGATCGACACCGCGGCTTGTCTCGATCACACTGAGCGGCATCGGGTTTGGCCTCTTCTTGGACGAAGTAGGCAAATTCGTCACGAAAACCAACAACTACTTCTACGGTCCCTCACCGGAAATCATGTACGTCACGGTGGTCGCCGTCTTGCTGATCGCGCGCGTAGTGCGGGACGTCAAAAAGCCGACTGTGCCCGAAGCCTTGGCCAACGCCGCCGCTATCGCGACCGACGGAGTCGGACACGGGTTGCCCGCCCGGTTGCGTAGCCAAGCCAGCGGCCAACTCGACCTGGCCGCCAGCAGGGGCGCCGACGCACACGTCATCGGCCACCTCCGCGGTCTGATCGAGTCGAGCAACCAAGTACCCGACGTGGTAACAGGGTTTCGCGCCTGCGTGAACAGGCTCGTGCCCCGATTTTTGCTCGAACGCTGGGTGGTGAGCGTGGCGGGCTGGATCCTGGCCGCGGTGTCGGTGGTGCTCTTAATCGCCGGGCTGGCCACCCACATCTACGATCCCGCCGTCCTGGGTGCGATCGGTCGCTACTTCGAACTCAGTCACAACACGCTGGCCAGGCGGATCTTGCTGATCGCTGGTGCCGCGACTCTCGCACTCGCCCTGCCGGCCATTATTGCCTGGACGCATGACCCGACCGCGCTGTGGCCGCTACGCTGTCTTCGCCTGGCTGCCTTGGCGTTCACGTTCTCTAATGCACTCGTCGACTTTGCAATCAAGGGGTTTGCCGGTCTGGTCAATTTAGGGCTCGGGCTCACGGTGCTCGCCGTGGTCTCCCACCAACTCGTCACACGCACTGGCGAATCCCTCGGCCACCCAATCAAACCCGACCGGTCACCCGCACCGACCTAAGTCCAAGCACGTCGAGCGCCGCGGCGACCTGCACACCGGTGGACTGACGGACCCGAACGGCGAGACACGGGAAAGTACAGCCCCGGGATCGATAATTGGTGTATGGGGGCTAGCTGAGGCCGAAGGCCTCGCGCTGCAGAACGATTCGTGGGTTGCCGGTGTGGGTGAACACTCACACCGGCAAAGCCACTTTTGCAGATCAGGAGGCCTCCGGTGATTGTTCAGGGTACGAGTGTCGGGTTGGACGTGCACGCGCTTTCGGTTGTCGCGCACGCAGTGGATGAGGAGACCGGCAAGATCGCGCGGGCCCGGCTATGTCCGGCCCATGAGGAGGTGCTGAGCTGGTTACGGCAGCTGCGGGATCCGGTGCGGGTGACCTATGAGGCTGGGCCGACCGGATTCGGGCTTGCCCGTGCGATCAACGAGACCGGAATGGCGTGTGTGGTCGCTGCGCCGTCGAAGCTGCAGCGCCCGGCCGGGGATCGGGTCAAAACCGATGCCCGTGACGCAGCACATTTGGCTCGGCTGCTGCGGTTGGGTGAGATCACCGAAGTAGGCGTGCCTGATCGTGAGATCGAGGCGGTGCGCGATTTGGTGCGGGCTCGTGAAGATGCCCGCGCTGATCTGATGCGGGTGCGCCACCGGCTCTCCAAACTGCTTCTGCGGCAGGGGATCGTGTACTACGGCGGCACACCGTGGACCGGAGTGCACGAACAGTGGCTGCGACGACAACGCTTCGACGACATCCACCTCAAAGCCGCCTACGACTACAGCTTCGATGCTGTGTTAGCGGCGAGCGCAGCACGCGATCGCCTACCGCACCTAATCTGCTTCGCTCGGCAAAAGCCTTTCAGTCCCGCTTCGAAGTTTGGGTGTCGACGTCAGGCATCGATGTGGCCTTGCTGGTATCAACGAGTGGGGCTGAGGGTGAGCAGTCCCGTCAGCTGCGCGAGGCGCTTGCGATCACCCTCGACGGTCGCGTCGTGCAGGGCGTCGAGGGCGGTGCCGGTGGCAACGGCATAGAAGTCCTTGCGGGTGAGGGTGAGGGTGGCATCGGCGGGGTAGGGCGGTGTGCCATCACGCAGGACCGAGGGTGCATCATCGGCCACGCGCAGCCAGAACCGTTCGTCGTCGACGTGGAAGGCGTAAGTCCCTGCAGGGACGTGGGTTCCCGCCGGGGCGTTCCCAGTGGCGCGGTTGAGGGCCGATTGCATGTTCATCGCCAGCCACACCGCGCGGGTTTGGTCGCCGAGTTGATACATGTCGGGCAGATCCAGACCCCACAGCATCAACTCCCCAAGTGCATGCGCGAGTTGTTCCCCGCGGGCGGTCAGGTGATATCCGGTGCCAAGGCCCGGCTCCGCGCGGGCAATGACGTCTGCGGATTCCAGACGTTTGAGCCGGGCGGCCAGCATGGTGGTCCCGATGCCATGCAGGCCCTCGAGTAGGTCCCCGAAGCGTTTGGGTCCGCGGGCCAACTCCCGCACAATCAGCACCGCCCACCGCTCGCCGAGCAGATCCATCGCGCGGGCCAGACTGCAATTTTGGCCGTAGCTACGCGCGGTGGTCACGGCAGCAACCTAACCATGGACTGGCGTGGAGTCGGCGACCGCGGAGCTCGGTCGATGCTGACCTCAGTGCTTGACCTCGCAGGGCTGCCGGCAGGTGGATGATCTCCCGTGCCGATATGTCGTTTTCGGTTCACGATGCAGACTCCCATCTCAAGCGCTATGCGCAATCCAATTGTATCTACTACTGATTAACGAAGCAAAAATGTGTAGTGTTCGGACCGTCACGCTCAGACCCACGATGGAGCGCCATTGATGACTGCACCACCCGCCTTACCCTCGATGCCCCGACAGCGTCGGCTTCGTAGTCGACATGGACGCGTCTGTGCCCACGCCGATGAGCTGCGCTTTAGGGCCTCCACATCATGATCAGCGCGCTCAGACGCCGTGGCCGGAGGCGGTGATCATGGCGTTCTGGCGCACCGAACAGATTTCGTCGACGAGCGCACGGCAGCGACTTTCGGGCCGAGGTGACCGTCCGCCGCGTCGGTGGTGGATGGTCCTGGTCGGGGTCGTGCTCGTGGCGGTCGCGGGATCCGCGGTGTACCGCCTCAACGGGATCTTCGGCTCCCACGACGTTACGTCCACACCCGCACGGCAGCGTTCCGCGCAACTGGCCTTCGGGAACACACGCGAAAGCTGACCCCATTCGACGCCGGCGGCCCAGGGCGCAGCATTCATCCCGCAGCAGGCAGGTCTGTCGCGCTCCGTCGTCGAATGGCCCGCGGAGTGTTCCCGCCGCCATGCAGAGCCTCGCGCGCTCAGCGGCGATACCTTACTGAAGTTGAAAACTTTGCTTTCATGTATCAGTTGCTACTTGTTTTTGCATCTACATGCGGCTAGGTTGAAGCAATCACCACCGAGCACGACCGAAAGGACGGCACTACATGAGCAGTGCACCGACCACCTTGGTGACCTCCGCCGCCGGCAAAACCGGCCGTCAGGTCGCCGCATCGCTGCTGGCACGCGGTTTACCGGTGCGGGCCTTGGTGCGCCGCGAGGACGCCCGCGCCGCCGCACTGCGTGGCGGTGGGGCCGAGGTTGTCGTCGGCAACATCGCCGATGTGACCGACGTGCGCCGCGCGCTGCACGGCGTGCAGCGCGCCTACTGGGCGGCCCCCATTACGCCGTTGGCGCTGGAGTTGGCGACCATCTTCGCCACCGTCGCCGAGGAACAGCACTTGGAGGTGGTGGTGTCGCTGAGTCAGTGGCTGGCCGACCCAGCCCATCCTTCGGCGCACACCCGCGCTGAATGGCTCTCGGATCAGGTCTTCTCCTGGATGCCGACCGTTGGCTCGATCACCGTCAACCCCGGCTTCTTCGCCGAAAACTACCTTTACACCCTGGACGCGGTCGCCCAATTCGGCATGTTGACCGCCCCCTACGGTGACGGCCGCAACGCCCCACCCTCCAATGAAGACATCGCCGCGGTCGCCGCAGCGCTGCTGGCCGACCCCGGACCACATATGGGCCGCACCTACCGTCCCACCGGCCCGACGCTGCTGAACGCGGGCGAGTTCGCCGAAATCCTGTCCCGAATCTTCGGACGCCGCATCCGCTATGTCGACGTGCCATTCCCGATCATGGCCAAGGCCGCCCGCGTGACCGGCTTCAACGAGTACACCGTGATGCAACTGAAGTGGTACGTCGAGGAGCTCAAACGGGGCACCTTCGCCGTCGGTGCCCCCACCGACGCCGTCCAAACGCTGACCGGCCGCCCGCCCGAGGACATGGAGACCATCGCGCGCCGCTACCTGGCCAGCACACCGGGCACCACCCGCAGCCCAGCAGGGATGGCCCGCGCGATGACCGTGTTGACCAAAACCATCCTCACCGCGGCGCCCAACGAGAAGCGCTACCTGGCCGCCTATCAGGACGGCGCCGCCTACGGGACGCTGTCCGCCGACTCCGAGCAATGGCGTGCCACCCACGACCCCACGCGCCGACTGCGACCGATCCCGCCCCGGCGCGCCCCCACCGGCACCGAGCAGGCCCGATGAACACCCCCGCAACCAACCCAGGTGTGCTGGCGCAGTACACCACCGGTGACGGGACCCGCGCCCGCATCGAGCGCGCTCTGCGCGCCGCCGGCAAGGATCTCGACCAACTCACGCCGGCTGATTTCGCCACCTTCGAGGACTTCCACTCCCTGGGCCGGTTGGGTACCACGAGTCTGCTGGAGGCCGCTGGTGTCACCGGCGCCGACCGGGTGCTCGACGCCGGCACCGGCATCGGCGGCACCGCCCGGCTGCTGGCAGCCGAACACGGCTGCCACGTCACCGCCGTGGACCTGACCGCCGATTACTGCGACACCGCCCGCTGGCTCAACGAGCTAGTCGGCCTGGCCGAGCAGATCGACGTCGTCGAAGCCGACATCACCGCACTGCCCGTGCCCGACGCCAGCATCGACCTCATCGTCACCCAGCACGTCCAAATGAACATCCCCGACAAGGCCGGGCTCTACCGCGAACTACGCCGCGTGCTGCGCCCTGGCGGGCGCCTGGCGCTGTGGGACGTCACCGCCGGACCCCACCAACCCATTCACTTCCCCGTCCCCTGGGCCGACACCGCCGAGCGCAGCCACCTCATCACCCCCGAGCAACTCGCCACTCAGCTGCACGACGTCGGCTTCCGCGTCGAGACCTGGAACGACCTGACCGACTTCGCCATCACCGCCATGACCCCAGTCTTTCAGGCACCCCCTGATCCCCTCGGACTACAGCTGGTCGTCCCCGACATCCAAACCAAAGGCCACACCATCCTGCGCAACGCCCGCGAAGACCGCATTCGGCTCATCCAGGCCGTCGCCACCGCGACCTAACCCCGCAACCGCTCTCCCTCTAGCCGGCCACGATCGAGATCAACCAACCACGCGAAAGGACGACCGATGGAGCATCCACTGCTTCCCGTAGTCATGCGCAACCGTGCGTTCGCCGACACCGGC
The DNA here is from genome assembly GCF_965277065.1 of Mycobacterium sp. Taxonomy (GTDB): domain Bacteria; phylum Actinomycetota; class Actinomycetes; order Mycobacteriales; family Mycobacteriaceae; genus Mycobacterium. Next base: position 824,467 of record NZ_CBDIBT010000018.1, on the reverse strand, counting down.
GCACACCACCACCTGGGCACCCGCCCGAAACTATCGGCCGTGATTCTGACCTGCCTCGATCCACGGGTAGACCCGGCGGCGACCCTGGGTCTGCAACTCGGTGACGCGCCGGTGCTGCGCAACGCCGGCGGCCGCGTCACCGACGCCGTCATCGCCGACATCGCGTTCATCGGCTTCGGCTCGGGAATGGCGCAACCCGAGGGGCCGCTGTTCGAGGTCGCCATCGTCCACCACACCGGATGCGGCATGGCCGCCCTGGCCAACCCCGACCTGCGCCACCGCTACGCCCAGCACACCGGCTACCCCGAGGCCACACTGGCCGACCAGGCAGTCACCGACCCGGCGCACACGGTGGCAACCGATGTTGCGCGCCTACGGGCCGCACCCCAGTTCCCGGCCCGGATCACCGTCTCCGGCCACGTCTACGACCTCGACACCGGCCTGATCACCACGGTCATCAGCACTGAACCACCCCAAGCCGCCTAACCTCCCGTCCTTCACATGGCCACCAGCTGACCCATTCCAGAGATCCGATCTGAGGCAACACCATGACCGACAAAGAAGCTCACTCCTTTTTCGTCGCCGGCGCGACCAGCGGCACCGGCGCCCGCACCGCACACCTGTTGCTGGACCGCGGGTATCACGTGCGGGCCTTCGCCCACCACGATGATCAGCGCTCCAAAGACCTCACCCGGGCCGGCGCCGAGGTGATCATCGGGGACCTACTCGATCTGGATGCCGTCGCCACCGCGGTGACCGGCACCCAGGCCGGTTACTTCGTGTATCCGATCGCCCCCGGCCTGATCGAGGCCACCGCCGTGTTTGCCCAAGCCGCCCACGAGGCCGACCTGACCGCCGTCGTGAACATGTCGCAGATCTCGGCGCGCCGCGACGCACAAAGCCACGCCGCCCAACAGCACTGGATCGCCGAACGCCTCCTGGACCGCGCCCCAGTCCCAGTCACCCACCTGCGGCCCACCTTCTTCGCCGAGAACCTGCTGCTGAGCGCCGCCGACACCGCCGAGCACGCAGCCATCCGCTTCCCGCTGGGTCAGGGCCGCCACGCCCCCATCACCGTCGAGGACCAGGCCCACGTCATTGCCGCCATCCTGGAACATCCCCAGCCCCACGCCGGCAAGACCTACCCCTTGTTCGGGCCGGTCGAAATGGACCACCACGAGATCGCGCGGGAACTGTCCGCCGTACTGGGCCGGACGGTGCGCTACGAACCCATCTCCTACGACCAGTTCGCCGACATGCTGACCGCGGCCGGGTTCGGGCCGCACCTGATTCAGCACCTGCGCCACGTCTCCGATGACTATCAGCGCGGCCGCTTCGCGGGCACCAACGACAACGTGCACCGCCTCACCGGCAGAACCCCAGTCGGCATGAACGACTTCTTCCACCAGCACCGCGCGGTCTACGAAGCCGTGCCCGCGGCGATGGGGCAATCCTCATGAAGATCTCCACGCACCGCCGCGGCGCCAGCCACACCCAGACCGGCTCCATCGACATCGCCGCGCCACCAGACACCGTATGGGATCTGATCACCACCACCGCAACCATCCACGAGTGGTACGACACCTGGGACACCGTCGAACACGACACCAACCACCCACGACTGAAGCTGGGCAGCTCTTTTCGGCTCCGAAGCCACCGCCGCGGCCGCGACGCCACCGCAGAATGCACCGTCACCGAATTGACCGCACCCACCCGACTGCAATGGCGCCAAGACGCGCCGCACACCCCCACCACAATGGTGACCTTCGAGCTCACCGCCGACGCCACCAGCGCCACCCGAATCCTTCACACCCGAACCTGGAGCGCCCCGTGGACGGCGGCACAAGCACCGGCACCGCACCGGCAGGGAGCCCCCCGCACCCCACACGAACCTAGGACCGAAGACGAGGAGCTGAGAACAAAATGAAAAACCAGCGGTTTCTGGTGGTCGGCGCGACCGGCCATGTCGGCTCGAAGATCGCCGTCCTGCTAGCGAACAAGGGACTTGACGTGACGGCACTGGTGCGCAGTGACGGCGCCACCATCCGCGACCCCTACCAGGGGGCCATCCGCTACGTGACCGGCGATTTGGCCAACCGAGAATCGATGATGAAGGCCGTCGACGGCATCGACGTGGTCATCTCGACTGCCAACGGCATCATCCCGCAAAAGAAAACGGACACCGCCGCCAGCGTCAACGACCACGCGCTGACGTTCATCGAAATCTGCGAACGCGCCGGCGTCGCACGGTTCGTCCAGTCCTCCACCCCGAGCTACCCACACGAGGACCGCGTTCCCGAACTCGCCGGGAAACGACGCCTCGAACGACGTCTGCAAGCCTCACCGATGCAGTCGGTCATCGTGCGCAACGCCGCCTTCATGGATGTTTTTCTGGTGATGGCCGGGTTCAAACAGGCCGCCGACCACAGCGCTCACGCCACCGTCAACCGCAACTACGGATTCACCAAACTGTGGATGTCGTTGACCGGCAACCTCGTCGAAAAGCGCGGTCTGTTCCTGGCTCCGGGCGGAGCCAAGCATGGCACGCCCATCATCGCCACTCGCGACGTCGCCGAAATGATCGTCGGCGCCGCGCTTTCTCCAGGAACCCAGGATCTGCTTATCGAAGCCAGCGGCCCGCAATGGCTGACCTGGCGCCAAATCACCGACATCATCGCCGCCAAGACCGGCCGCAAAATCCGCATCATCCCGCTGCCGGGCTGGCTGGCCCGTCTCAATCAGACCCTGGCCCAACCGTTCTCCCCGGCGGCGGCCAGCATCTTCGCGCTGATGGGCTTCGTCGCGGCCTACCAACCCCACTGGGATTCCGCCCCCATCGTCGCCCAATTCGGTTTGCCCCCACAACTGACCGTCGCCGACTACCTCGACCAGAACTACCAGAAGGAACCAGCCCGATGATCAAACAACCAACAACCCTGCAATCAGACCTGTTCACCCCCAATCGATCTGACCGGCCGCTGACCTTTGCCACCCGAACGCTGCAACTAAGTGAACGAACTGATCACAGCGCCGCGGCCCACAATCAAACTACTGGGAGCTTCACTACGCTGAACGGCACCCGGGGTGCCCGTCAGCCCCGAGGGCGCTTCGTTCGGTGGCGCAACGCCCGCGTCGCTCAACGTCTCCGCCGCGGCGGCACAATCAACGGGATCGATGGTCTAATCCTTGACACTATCGGCGCCAAGAGCGGCACCCCACGTCGCACGCCGCTGATTTGGTTTCCTGACGGTCCCAGATCCTGGCTCATCGTGGCCTCTGCGAATGGGGCAGCCAACAGTCCCTCCTGGTACTACAACCTCGCCGCCTGTCCCTGCAACGTTCGGATTCACCTCGGCGGAGGATCAGGTGGGAGGATGATTCTGGTCGCTGCCGAAGAACTTCATCACGACGCCCGCGAAGCCGCGTGGCAGCAAATCACCGGCACCGCTCCGCAATTCGCGCAATACCAGCAACGAACCGACCGCCGACTACCCGTCATCCGGCTCACGATCCGATAGCCAGGCGTCACCGGGACAGCGGCGAATCTGATCCCGGTCTGACACGTCAGGCGCCAACTTGGCGTGACGGACTGACTGTCGGTCCGCGGGTGGAATCGGCGCCGGGCAGCGGACGGATCTAGCCCTATGCAGTCAACCCATGAGATGCCAACGGAACGCCCTGTCAACATGAGCACGCCTGCATCAGGTGCCTGGTGCTCAGACTCTCCTGGCCCAGGTCCCACCCCTGCTTGAGATCGAGGAAAACACCCACCAGCGACTCGACGAAGGCCGGCGGATGCGTTGCCTCGCTGAAGTTTCCGCGCTCGAGGAGCAGAGCCTGCGCCACGTCGACAACAAGATAGAGACAAGCTGACCGGCTCCGCCGACAAGACACCGGTGAAACCGGGGCTGACGCCCTCGGCTGAGGCCGCCGACGGGCCTAAAGCTGGAGTAATTCGCCATATCCGATGTAGGAACCGGCGTTGAGTTGGCTGGCGGGGAATGACGGTGGCCATGTCGCGGGATGACCGGCGCTGCAATCACCACATCCGTTACCACAGGGAGCCCCTCGAAGGATGGCAGGATCGTCCAGATGAACTATCAGGAGCGTGCCACGCCTGTGGTCGGCGCCGTGCTGTGGCAGCGCACACTCGACAGCCCGCGGGTCACATCGATCATGCCGGATGGTTGCCTGGACCTGCTGTGGGACGCCAACCGCCTGTTCGTTGCTGGCCCGGACACGGCAGCACGCTGGCACCCGAGTCCGGCGGGCGCCACCTATGTCGCACTACGCTTCTCGGCTGGGCTCGGCCCGACCGTGCTGGGCGTCCCAGCCGACAAACTGCGGGATCAGACCTTGAACCTCGAACAGCTCTGGCCTACGCGCGAGGCCCAGGTGCTAACTGAGCAAGTCGAGTTGGACCCCGCCGCGGTGTTGCAAGCGTGGGTGGTCGAGCGGGCAGTTCGCTGTGATCTGGACCCGTTCGGACCGCGTGTCCTGGCCATGGCGAAGGCCGGGACGCCGACGATGGTGATGGCCGAGCGGCTGTGTATGACGACCCGCCAGCTGCATCGACGCTGCCGACAGACGTTCGGCTATGGGTCCCGGCACCTGGCTCGGGTCATGCGGTTCAGGCGGGCGCTCGAAGAGATCCGCTGCGGTGCGCCGCTAGCCAAGGTGGCGGCAGTTTGTGGGTACGCCGACCAGGCGCACCTCTCCCGGGAGGTGCGCGCCCTGGCCGGCACAACACCCGCAACTCTGCGTGGCGCGCACTACGGGGGCGGCAGCGGAGCGAACAGGTCGACCGGCCGACCGTCAGGATCGCGGACTACGGCGTAGCGCATGCCCCAGAACGCATCCCACGGCTCGAGATGGCCCTCGTAACCAGCGTCGGTGAGGTCGCGCCAGGCGGCATCGACCTCGGCCGGGCTCTCGCAGGCGAAGGCGAAATTCATTCGGTGCCCGCCTCCCGTTGGGGGTGACCACCCCGAATCGAACGAGCGAATAGTGTCCTCGGTATCCCAGGCCAGGCGTATACCGCCGGCGAGCTCGACATCCACGTGGGGCTCAGCATCAGCTGTCGCAGCGATGTCTAGTCCCAACAGGCGGTAAAACTCGAGTGTGGCCGCCATGTCGGAGACGACCAGCTCGATCACGGCAGGACGCAGCTTCATAGCGGCAACCGTAGCCGGGCCATCCGTGGCCAAGCTTGAACGTTTCGGACATCACTGGGTCCGACCGTCCCGGTCAAAGATCATCTAGCGGGGGACGCTGATGTTGCACGGCTGCTGCTGTTGACATCCCTCCCATCTTGTCGTAGCAATAAGACATGACGACAACTTTGTCTCACGCGCCGCAGTTCCGGCTCGCCACCGCGCAGACCTGGGCCGACCCCTGGCCGATGTACCGCGTGCTGCGCGACCACGACCCCGTCCACCACGTGGTGCCGGCCAGCAATCCCGGTGACGACTACTACGTGCTGACCCGGCACGCCGACATCTGGGCCGCGGCCAAAGACCACGAGACGTACTCCTCGGCACAGGGTCTGACCGTCAACTACGGCGACCTGGAAATGATTGGGCTGGCGGATAATCCGCCGATGGTGATGCAGGATCCCCCGCTGCACACCGAGTTCCGCAAACTGGTGGCCCGCGGGTTCACCCCGCGACAGGTGGAGGCGGTCGAGCCGAAGGTCCGCGAATTCGTCGTCGAGCGCCTCGACCGGCTGATCGCCAACGGCGGTGGCGACATCGTGGCCGAGCTGTTCAAACCACTGCCGTCGATGGTCGTGGCGCACTACCTCGGCGTCCCGGAGGAAGACCGCGGGCAGTTCGACGGCTGGACCGAGGCCATCGTCGCGGCCAACACCACCGAGGGCGGCATCGCCTCCGCGCTGGAATCCGTTGGCGAGGCGGTCGGATCCATGATGGCCTACTTCACCGAGCTGATCGAACGCCGCCGCACCGAGCCCGAAGACGACACCATCTCGCATCTGGTCTCTGCCGGAATCGGCAGCAAAGATGAGGCCGGTGACATCGCCGGCACGCTATCGACACTCGCGTTCGTATTCACGATGATCACCGGCGGAAACGACACCACTACCGGCTTGCTGGGTGGCGCAGTGCAATTGCTGCACCAGCGACCCGACCAGCGGCGGCTGCTCGTCGCGCAGCCAGACCTGATGCCCGGGGCCGTCGACGAATTCCTGCGGCTCACCTCGCCTGCGCAGGCCCTGGCCCGCACCGTGAGCCGCGACGTCACCATCGGCGACACCACCGTGCCGGAAGGGCGCCGAGTGTTACTGGTCTACGGCTCCGCCAACCGCGACGAGCGCCAATTCGGCACGAACGCAGGCGAACTCGAGGTCGAGCGCAAGCCGCGCAACCTGCTGACCTTCAGCCACGGCGCTCACCACTGCCTGGGTGCCGCGGCCGCCCGGATGCAGTCACGGGTCACGCTGTCCGAATTACTTGACCGCTGCCCCGATTTCGAGGTCGACGAGGACCACATCGTCTGGGCCGGCGGCAGCTATGTTCGACGCCCGCTGTCGGTCCCGTTCCGGGTCAAGGCCTAGATGCCGGCCAACGACTGGCTCGCCGAGCGCCGGACCGAGGTCGCCGCCGACCGCATCCTCGACGCCGCGGAGCAACTGTTCACCCGCCACGACCCCGGCTCGGTGGGCATGAACGAGATCGCCAAGGCCGCAGGGTGTTCCCGCGCGACGCTATATCGCTACTTCGAAAACCGTGAGGCACTGCGCAACGCCTACGTCGCCCGCGAAACCCATCGGCTGTCGGAGTCGATCGACGTAGACGACATCAAGGACCCGCGCGAACGGCTGGTCACCGGCATCCTCACGACCCTTCGCCTGGTGCGCGAAAGCCCCGAGCTGTCAGCCTGGTTCGCAACGACCTCAGGCCCGCTGGGCGCCGAGTTGGCCGAGCAGTCCGATGTGATCACCGGGTTGTCCGCCGCCTTCGTCACCTCACTTGGCGACGACCATCGGGCGAACGTGGCCGGCCGCGGCCGCTGGCTGGTGCGGGCGATCACGTCGCTACTGATCTTTCCCGGCCGCGACGAGGCCGACGAGCGTGCGATGCTCACCGAGTTCGTCGCGCCGGTCGTGGTCCCTGCCGAACAGGTCAGTCGCGCACTCGGGTGAACCGGTGCAACAGCCAGGCCGGTGGGATGGTGATCACCACCGTCGCCACGAACAACCCGGCCATCGAGCCGGTGTAGACGTGGTCCTGCATGATGTAGACCATCGCGAATTCCATGGTGATCAAATGGATCAGGAAGATCTCGTAGGAGATTTCGCCGAGCCACACCATCGGCTTGCTCGCCAGTAGTCGGCAGTACAGGCCCTCGTTGCCCAGCGCCAACGGCGCCAGTGCCAGCCCGGAGATCACCGCGTAGAACACCGCTTTCCACAGCGCTTGGGACAGGCCGAGCGGCGACGTCGTCGGATCTCCGGCGATCGGCGTGGAGGCGATCAAGTAGCAGACCGCTGCGAGCGGCAGCGCGACGAACGCGTAGCAGCGTGCGCCCATCCGTTGCAGCACAGTCAGACTCATGCCCGCCAGAAACCAGATCAGGTAAGTGGGTAGCCACAGCCGAGACCCGTTGGGTATCGAGGTGGCGAGGTGTACACCGACCAACCACGCCGGCGAGATCAGCGCCAGCGCAGCGATACCGGACAGCAACAGCTTCGGACGCCATTGCCGACGACACAGCACCACCACCAGCAGATAGGCCAGCAGCGGAAGCAGTAGGTAGAACGAGGCTTCCACCGCCAGGCTCCACATCTGGGTCAGACCCTGATGGAGATATCCCCTCATGTAGTTGAAGGTGTAGATCTGGGTCAGCGTGAGATTTCGGAACAACCCGAACCAGGTGTGGCCGAAATTCGGCCCGGCATGCCGGAAGTGGTAGATGACGTACGCGGTCAGCACCGTGACGACGTAGGCCGGCATGATGCGTCGCACCCGGTGCCAGGCGTACCGCCGGATCGACGGCGGCGGACCGTTCGTCGCGACCGATTTCACCCACGGCCGGAACAACAGAAATCCGGACAGCGCAAAGAAAATCGGGACGCCCATCTCCATCCGAGAGCAGAACAGACCGAAATAGCCCTCGATGTATTTACCGGTGGTGTAGGCGGCGTGGGTGGCCACCACCAGAAGTGCTGCAACGGCACGGATGCCGGTCAACGATGCGACCCGATCGGGGCCGGCGACCTGTTCGAGGCCGCCTTGAGCCGACGTGTCGGCCCGGGTCATCCTTTACGGTCCCGCCGCGGTGCGCCATGACCGCCGCGGCGGTTCTTGTCCGGAGCGTGGTCGGGCTGCAGGTTGATCAGCACGCCGGAAATACGGGTCTTTTCAAGCGCTTTCAACGTCTCGCGGGACATCTTGACCGGCAGTTCTACCAGCGAGAAGTCCGGCTTGATCGTGATGTGCCCGAAATCGCTGCGGTGCAAGCCGCCTTCGTTGGCGATTGCGCCGACGATCGAGCCCGGTCCGACCTTGTGCCGCTTGCCGACTGCGATGCGGTAGGTGGCCAGCCCTTTCCTGGGACCATCGCCGGTACCGCGGGCGGGTCTGTCGGGCCGGTCCTGATGTTCCCGGACCCGCCGTTCGGGCGGGGGCTCGGGTGCCAACAAGAAGGCTTCGCCGTCGCGCAATTGCGCCGCCAGTGCCGCGGCGATGTCGGCCATCGGAACGTCGTGCTCACGCTCGTAATCCGAGACCAGACGACGGAACAACTCGAGCCCGGGTGCGCCCAGGCTGTTGGTGATCGAATCGGCGAACTTGGCCACCCGCTGTGCGTTGACGTCGTCGACGCTGGGCAGTTGAGCTTCGGTGAGCTTCTGCCGGGTCGCTTTCTCGATCGCCTTGAGCAGATGACGTTCTCGTGGCGAAACGAACAGCAGCGCAGCACCCGATCGCCCGGCCCGGCCGGTTCGACCGATCCGGTGCACATACGACTCGGTGTCGTGCGGAATGTCGTAGTTCAGCACGTGCGATATCCGCTCGACGTCCAACCCGCGGGCCGCAACATCGGTGGCGACCAGGATGTCGATTCCGTTGCCGCCGCCTCTTTTGAGCGCGGCGATGGTTCGCTCACGCACCGCCTGCGGGATGTCGCCGTTGATGGCCGCCGCGGAAAAGCCTCGGGCGCGCAGCTTTTCGGCAACCTCTTCGGTGGCCTGCTTGGTGCGGACGAAGACGATCATCGCCTCGAACGGCTCGACTTCCAGGATCCGGGTCAGTGCGTCCATCTTGCGCGGACCGGCAACCTGGATGTAGCGCTGCGAAATGTTGTCGGCAGTCGCGGTTTTCGCGTCGACCTTGACCTCGATCGGGTCGTGCAGATACTTGTTGCTGAGCTTGCGGATCGCCGGCGGCATCGTCGCGGAGAACAGCGCCACCTGCTTGTACTCCGGGGTGTCGGCCAGGATCCGCTCGACTTCCTCGGCGAAACCCATCGTCAGCATCTCGTCGGCCTCATCAAGCACCAGGTAATCCACATGGGACAGATCCAGCGTCCCGCGCTCGAGGTGATCGATCACGCGGCCGGGCGTCCCTACCACCACCTGCGCGCCGCGCTTCAGCCCGGTCAGCTGCGTCATGTAGGACGCTCCGCCGTAGATCGGCAGCACGTTGATCTTCGGGAGGTGGGTGCCATACCGGCTGAAGGCCTCGGCGACCTGCAATGCCAGCTCACGAGTCGGCGCCAGCACCAGCGCCTGGGTGGCCTTGCTGCTGGTGTCGATCTTCGACAAGATCGGCACCGCGAAGGCGGCCGTCTTCCCGGTCCCGGTCTGGGCCAGCCCCACCACATCCGAGCCCGCCATCAGGGCCGGAATGGTCGCTGCCTGGATCGCTGACGGCGACTCGTAGCCCACGTCAGAGAGCGCCTGCAGCACCGAAGGGTGAATCTGCAGGTCGGCGAAGCTCACGGTGTCGTCATGCTGGGAGTCCATGTCAGAAAAATCTTACGGCGTGGTCAACTGCCGCTCGGCCACGCCTGCCGCGTCGACAAGGCTGGTCAGGGTACGGTGCGGCGTTGTGTGGACACGGCAGTGCAGGACGCGCGGCGTTGGCTTTCTTGAAGGGCTGACCGCTGCCGCACTGCTGGCCGCGGTACTGAGCGGGTGCGGATCAGGGGATTCGACGGTCGCCAAGACCCCGGAGCCCACCGCACATCCGACCGCGGCGCCGCGCCCGGCAGCGCCGCCACCGACCGCGACCACCGCCCCGACCACCCCCGGCCCCATCGACCCCTGCGCGGTCAACCTGGCCGATCCCGCGATCGCGCGCGGGGTGTCCGAGCTGCCGCAGGACCCGCGCAGCCACCAGCCGTGGAATCCGGAGCCGCTGGCCGGCAACTTCAACCAGTGCGCGCAGCTGTCCGCGGTCATCGTCAAGGCCAACACCAACGCCGAGAGCCCCAACACCCGGGCGGTGCTGTTCCATCTCGGCAAGCTGATTCCGCCGCAGGGCGTGCCCGACACCTACGGCTTCAACGGGCTCGACAACTCGCAGTGCACCGGCGACACGGTGGCGCTGAGCTATTCCGGCGGGATCGGCCTACCCAGCGTGGTGAAGTTCCGCTGGAACGGCAACGGGGTCGAGTTGATCGCCAACGCACGCTGAATTGTCGGTGTAGCCGCCTACAGTGGCTGCTGTGTTCATGGCAGGCGACAGCGTCATCTACAGCGCCTCGGACCTCGCGTCCGCGGCACGCTGTGAATATGCCCTGCTGCGGGAATTCGACGCGAAACTCGGCTGGGGTCCACGAGTCAGCGTCACCGACGAATTGCTGGCGCGCACCGCGTCTCTCGGTGACGAGCACGAGCAGCGCCGGCTTGACCAGTTACGCGACGGGAACGACGGCGATGTTGCCGTCATCGGCCGTCCCGCCCCGTTCACCCTCGAAAATGTCACCGCGGCGGCCTGCCAGACCCGGCGGGCCATCGACCGTGGCGTGTCGGTGGTCTACCAGGCCGCGACGTTCGACGGCCGTTTCATCGGGTTCGCCGACTTCCTGGTTCGCCGGGACGGGAAGTACCAGGTGTCGGACACCAAACTGGCCCGCTCGGCCAAAGTCACCGCGCTGCTTCAGATCGCCGCCTACGCCGATGCATTGAGCCAAACCGGGATTGCGGTGCACCCGGAAGCCGAATTGATCCTCGGCAACGGCACCGAGGTCACCTACCAGGTCGACGAACTGATCCCGGTGTACCGCGAGCAGCGCGCACGGCTGCAGCGCCTGCTCGACGAGCATTACGCGGGCGGCTCCCCGGTTCGCTGGGACGACGACCGGGTGCGCGCGTGCTTCCGATGCCCGGTGTGCGAGGAGCAGGTGCGCGCGACCGACGATCTGTTGCTCGTCGCGGGTCTGCGGGTCAGCCAGCGCGCCAAGCTGCTCGACGCCGGTATCAGCACGGTGGCCCAGCTGGCCGAGCACGCCGGCCCGGTGGCCAACATGTCCGCCCGCTCGGTGGACGCACTGGTCGCCCAGGCCGCCCTGCAGATCCGCGAACGAACCACCGGCACACCGCAGTTCGAGGTGGCCGACCCGCAGCCGCTGACCCTGCTGCCCGAGCCCGACGACGGAGACCTGTTCTTCGACTTCGAGGGCGACCCGCTGTGGACGGCCGACGGCGTCGACTGGGGCCTGGAATATCTGTTCGGCGTTCTCGAAAGCGGAAAAGCGAGTACCTTTCACCCGCTGTGGGCGCATAACCGGCCAGATGAGCGGAAAGCGCTGATCGACTTTCTCGCGCTGGTCTCCAAGCGGCGCAGGCGGTTTCCGAACATGCACATCTACCACTACGCCGCATACGAGAAGACGGCGCTGCTGCGGCTGGCGGGGCGCCATGGCGTCGGCGAAGACGAGGTCGACGACTTGCTGCGCAGCGGAACGTTGGTCGACTTGTATCCGATTGTGCGCAAGAGCATTCGGACCGGCAGCGAGTCGCTGAGCCTGAAGGCGCTGGAGCCGCTGTACATGGGGTCGCAGCTGCGATCGGGTGATGTCACGACGGCGGCCGACTCGATCACTCAGTACGCGAAGTACAGCGAGCTGCGCGCCAACGGCGAACTCGACAAGGCGGCGGCGGTACTCAAAGAGATCGAGGACTACAACCAGTACGACTGCCGGTCCACCCGCGAGCTGCGCAACTGGCTCTTGATGCGGGCCTACGAAAGCGGCATCACACCGGTTGGCGCCCAACCGATTCCGGATGGCGACGCGGTCGAGGAGGCAGATGCGCTGGCGGTGAAGCTGGAGGAGTTCTCCGGCGTTGCGGCCAGCCCTGACCGCACGCCCGAGCAGACGGCGGTCGCACTGGTATCGGCCGCCCGCGGCTATCACCGCCGCGAGGACAAGCCGTTCTGGTGGGCGCACTTCGATCGGCTGAACTACCCCGTCGACGAATGGTCCAACGACACCGACGTTTTCATCGTCGACCAGGCAAAGGTCGCGGTCGACTGGAACAAGCCGCCGCGCGCGCAGAAGCTCCAGCGCCGGTTGCAGCTGACCGGCGAACTGGCCCGCGGCGCGCTCAATTCTGAGGTCTACGCGCTCTACGACCCGCCGGCGCCATCCGGGTTGACGGACAACCCCGATCGACGGGCGACCGGCCGGGCCCAGGTGATGGAGGCCAACGATCCGAGCGTGCCGACAGAGGTCATCATCTGCGAGCGGACGCCCGCCGACGGCAACACTTTTCACGAGCTGCCGTTCGCGCTGACGCCCGGTGGGCCGGTCAACACCAAACCGCTGCGCGAGGCCATCGAAGCGGCAGCGGTCGACGTCGCGGCGGGCCTGCCACATCTCCCCCGCACCGCGGTGGCCGACATCCTGCTGCGCGAGCGGCCCCGGACGCACAGTGGTGCGGACCTTCCCAGAACTGGCGAGGCGATCGACGACATCACTGCCGCGCTGCTCGGCCTGGATTCGTCGTACGTCGCGGTGCATGGACCGCCCGGGACCGGTAAGACCTACACCGCAGCACATGTGATCACCCGGCTGGTCGCCGACCATAGCTGGCGCATCGGGGTCGTTGCGCAGTCGCACGCGGTGGTGGAGAACCTGCTGCGCGGCGCGATCAAGGCCGGCATCGACCCGACCAGGGTCGCCAAGAAGAAATCCGATCGCGCCGAGGTCGCGTGGCAGCAGATCAGCGAGAGCGAGTACGCCGGATTCATCAGCGGCACACCAGGTTGCGTGATCGGCGGGACGGCCTGGGACTTCGCCAACCCGAGCCGGGTGCCGCCGGGAAGCCTGGACCTGCTGGTGATCGACGAGGCCGGCCAGTTCTGCCTGGCCAACACGGTCGCGGTGGCCGGGTCGGCCGCCAACCTGCTCCTGCTCGGCGACCCGCAGCAGCTGCCTCAGGTCAGCCAGGGCACGCATCCCGAACCGGTCGACGGCTCCGCGCTGGGCTGGCTGGTCGAAGACCATCGCACGTTGCCCGCCGAACGCGGCTACTTCCTGGACCGCACGCATCGCATGCATCCGGCGGTGTGTGCTCCGGTGTCGGCGCTGGCCTACGAGGGCCGGTTGCAGCCGTACACCGAAGTCACCGGCGCGCGTCGGCTCGACGGGTATCCGCCGGGGCTGCAGGTGCTTCGGGTTCACCACGACGGCAACGCGACCGAGAGCCCCGAGGAAGCCGCGGCCATCGTCGACCTCATCCACGCGCTGGTCGGCCGGGACTGGACGGCCGAAGGCGGCACCCGGCCGTTGACGGCCAATGACGTGCTGGTGTTGGCGCCCTACAACGCTCAGGTCGTGCTGCTGCGCCGGTATCTTGCCGACGCAGGACTCGGCGACGTGCGGGTCGGGACCGTCGACAAGTTCCAGGGTGCCGAGGCGCCGGTGGCCATCGTCTCGATGACAGCCTCGTCCGTCGACGACATACCGCGCGGAATACCGTTCCTGCTCAACCGGAATCGGCTGAATGTGGCGATCAGCCGCGCGCAGTATGCGGCTGTGATCGTCCGTGCGGATGCGCTGACCGAATACCTTCCGGCCGCACCGAACGGTCTGGTCGAACTCGGAGCATTCCTGGCGTTGACGGCGCCTAAAGGTACGGCTTAGCGGCTACCTACCGGGATGGGAATGCCGCCCGGTGCCCTCATCGGGATCCGCGCGACGCCGGCCACTGGGCGGCGGCCGGTGATAGCCGTTGCGCCCGTTGTCGCGGTACGTCGAGCCGCCGTAGGTGTCGATGTCGTCGAGAAACGGCTCGTCCCGAGGTGGGAATTCCTCGACCGGATGGAAGCGCTGTTCGTCCTCGACCTGAAAACCGTTGTGGGCGTCGGTAATCGGCTCGAGTTCGGTCGTTGTCGTCATGTCGTCGAGCAAGCTGTGCCACGACTCGACCGGTGCGGTTCGCCAGTTCTCCGCCGGCGCGGGGCGAGGGTGCTCGGTGGGCTTCGCCAACGGTTCGGTCTGCGGTTCGACGGCCGGCCGACGGGGCGGCGCCGCGGCGCGCGATGGCCGCGGCGGCGCGGAAGGCGTCGGCGACAGCGTGTACTCGACATAGTCGTCGTCGTCGTCGAAACCGTCCCCCCCGAAGCTGTCGAAGTCGCTCTCCAAACCGTCTGCGGCACTTGGCCGCACCCGAACGCGACGGGTCGGCGCATCGGTGCTGTCCGCCCCGCCGGTGGGCGGCGCATCGACAGCCGTCGACGATCCGCCGGATCCGACCAGAAACAGCGCCGCACCGACCCCGAACAGCGCAACGAACGCCGGCAACAGCATCGACTGCGACATCGCGGCGGCGAAAGGATCGTGCAGAAACTCCGGCATCTCCAAGCCCCCACCGGGCCCGGACGGCGGCCCCGAACCCCCGTCGGGCAGCGGCCCCAATGCGCTGGTGATCCGCGACGTCATGAACGACGCCATGCCGGCGCTGCCCAGCACGGCACCCACCTGGCGGGTAGCGTTGAACACCCCGGAACTGGCACCGGCCAACCGCATCGGCAGGTTACGCGTCGCGGTCGCAGTGATCGGCGCCCAGATGAACGCCATCGCCGCCCCGAGCACGAAGAACGGCAGCACCAATTCCCAGATCGCGGTGGACGGGGTCATCACAACGGAGAGCCAGGTGAGGCCGATCGCCAGGCACGAGAACCCGAATCCGACCACCGGCCGCGGGGGGACCCGGTCGACGAGCCGGCCGGCGATCGGCGCGAGCACGCCGCTGGTGATCGCCATCGGCGCGGTCAGCAAGGCGGAGCGGGTCGGCGACAACCCGCACACCGACTGGGCGTAGAACATCAGCGGCAGGATCATGCCGGTCGCCGCGAACGCGATCACCACGGCCGCGACATTGCACAGGCTGAAGTCGCGGTATCGGAAGAGGTCCAGCGGAATCAGCGGCTCGTGGGTGCTGATCGACTGCCAGTAGACGAATGCCGTCATCAGGCCGATGCCGGCGACCAGCACCGCCCAGATCCACGGCGCCCAGTTGTGGGACTGGCCTTCCTGCAGCGAGAACACGATCAGGAACATCCCGACCCCGGACAGGCCGACTCCGATCAGGTCGAAGCGGTGGTGGTGGGTGGGCAGTTCCGGCACCAACCAGAACGCCAACGCCAATCCGAGGAGGCCGATCGGGACATTGACGAAGAAGATCCAGGCCCAGCCCATCGCGTCCACCAGCACACCGCCGGCCAGCGGCCCGACCAGCGTGGCCACTCCGGCGGTGGCGCCCCAGACGCTCACCGCCACCCCGCGGCCCTCCGACGGGAAGATCCGGGTGATCAGGGACAGCGTCTGCGGGCTCATCACCGCCGCGCCAATGCCTTGGGCCACCCGCGCCGTGATGAGCATGCCGATGGTGCCCGACAGGCCACACCACAGCGAGGCAGCGGTGAAGATCGCCAGGCCGACCAGATACAGGTTCTTCGGGCCGAACCGGTCACCGAGCCGACCGGCCACCAGCAGCGGGACCGCGTAGGCCAGCAGGTAGGCGCTGGTCACCCAGATGACGGTGTCGTAGCCGGTGCCGAGCTTGACCATGATGCTGGGATTGGCGACCGCGACGATCGTCGAGTCGAGCAGGATCATGAAGAAGCCCACCATCATCGCCCACAGCGCGTGCCATGGGTTGATGTCGTCGGCACGCTTGGTCGCCGGGCCCCCGCCCGGTCCCCGACGAGCCATCGCCGTGGTCATATCCCCACCCCGTCCGTCTGTTGCTGTCTCGGCCGACCGGATCGCATCGAGCTGGCAAAGCCTCGTAGCCAGCAGAGCTCGGCTTGCGTCGTTGCCAGCAAGTAGTCAAATGCCACCAGGTATCCGGCAGGCGCGACGCTGGCGTCTCGAAGCGCCATGATTTCCGCGGCCCGAGCTTCCAACGCCCCGACACGGTCGTCCACTGCATCCGCCGCGGCGTCTCCACTCAGAGTATCGATCTCGGCGAGCGCGACCGCGAACTGCGGAAACTCATGGGTCGGCTCGGCAATCAGTTGACCCACCCGATCGGCGAGCGCCTCGACACCGGCGTCGGTGATCTCGAAGATGGCCCGCTCGGGTCGCTTACCGTCGCGCACAGTCCCGGCGTGACGGATCAACTTCTCGTCGGTGAGCCGGTCCACGACGTGATACAGCGAACCTGGCCGTACCTTCACGATGCGGTCCGCGTGCCGCTCGACCAGCGTCTGGAACATCTCATAGCCGTGCATCGGGCGCCCTCGGAGAAGCGCCAACACCGAGATACCCAGCGAGGTGATGCGGTAGGTCATCGACAATCCGTCTTTGCTCGGCGGGCCGCCCCAGCTCGTCGTCGAGTCAGGCATGACCCGCATCGTCGTCGCACGTGTCTGCTCCGGATTATTCCTAACGGGCTATTCGGTGGGACGCCTGGCCCCACGTTTGCCGGGTCCGGCGCTAGCCTGAAAGCACTGTCGCATCCCGCGAAGACGCTGAGCCAACAGATATGCGGAGGCATCTATGAGCGCCTGGCGTAAAAAGTCATCAGCCGACTCGCTGCCCGCCACCACCGGGGAGAAGCCCAAGATGTCGGCGCGCGCGTTAGCCAGCATCATCGAGCGCAGCGCCCGTCTCCAGGGGCCCGCCGCGGCCGCGTACGTCGAGCGACTGCGGCGCGCGGATCCCGACGCCGGACCGGCCACGATCGTCGCGAAGTTGGAAAAGCGTTACGTCACGGCCGTGACGGCCAGCGGCGCCGCGGTGGGTTCGACCGCGGTGCTGCCGGGGCTGGGCACGCTGGCCGCGCTGACGGCGGGCGCCGGCGAGACCGCGGTATTCCTGGAGGCCACCGCGTTCTACGTGCTGGCGGTCGCGTCCGTCTACGGGGTGTCGACCGACGAGCGGGAACGACGCCGCGCACTGGTGCTGTCGGTGCTGATCGGTGACGACAGCAGGCACGCCATGGCTGAAATCATCGGCGGCGGCCGCACCAGCGGCGCGTGGCTCTCGGAAGGGGTGGCATCCCTGCCGATGCCGGCATTGTCACAGCTGAACTCGCGGCTGCTCAAGCGCGCCGTGCGCCGGTTCACGCTGCGCCGCAGCGCGCTGCTGTTCGGCAAGGCCCTGCCGGTCGGTATCGGCGCCCTGATCGGTGCCACCGGCAACCGGCTGGCAGGCAAGAAGATCGTGCGCAACGCCCGCAACGCCTTCGGCACGCCGCCGGCGAAATGGCCGGTCACCTTGCACCTGCTGCCGACGGCGTCCGACGCAGGCTGACCGCGACCGCTCGTCACAAGTCACATGGCGGATCGCTGTCGAAGGGTTAGCCTTTATGGGGCGGTCAGCGGGCCGCGGCACGCGTGGGATCGCGCTTTTTCGAACAGAGGAATCGAGGCGAGCAGCTGCTGTGAGCAGTACGAGTTCACCATTCGGACAGAACGAATGGCTGGTCGAGGAGATGTACCGCAAGTTCCGCGACGACCCGGCCTCCGTCGATCCGAGCTGGCATGAGTTCTTGGTCGACTACAACCCCGACGCGACGGGCGAGTCCCCGGCAGAGGTGAAGCCGGCTCGGGCTAACGCCGCAGCACCGCCGGCGGCGGCTCCCCCGCGACCGGCGGACCCCGCCCCTGCCGTGGGCGGCAACGGCGCGGCCAGGCCCGCCGCGCCGGCGGCACCCGCACCTGCGCCGGCGGCGGCGGCCAAACCGGCCGGCCCCCCGCCCGCCGAAGGCGACGAAAACCAGGTGCTGCGTGGCGCCGCGGCAGCCGTCGTGAAGAACATGTCGATGTCGCTGGACCTCCCGACGGCGACCAGCGTTCGGGCCATCCCGGCCAAGCTGATGATCGACAACCGCGTCGTGATCAACAATCAGCTCAAACGCACCCGCGGCGGCAAGATCTCGTTCACCCACATCCTGGGCTACGCGTTGGTGCAGGCGCTCAAGAGCTTCCCGAACATGAACCGGCACTATGCCGAGATCGACGGCAAGCCGAACTCGGTGACGCCGGCGCACACCAACCTGGGTCTGGCCATCGACCTGCAGGGCAAGGACGGCAAGCGCTCGCTGGTGGTCGCGGGCATCAAGCGTTGCGAGACAATGAGTTTCGGCGAGTTTGTCGCGGCGTACGAAGACATCGTCCGGCGGGCCCGCGACGGCAAGCTGACCGCCGAAGACTTTGCCGGCGTGACGATTTCGTTGACCAACCCGGGCACGATCGGCACCGTGCACTCGGTGCCGCGGCTGATGGCCGGCCAGGGCGCGATCATCGGTGTCGGCGCGATGGAGTACCCGGCCGAACTCCAGGGCGCCAGCGCGGAGCGCATCGCCGAGTTGGGTATCGGCAAGCTGATCACCCTGACCTCGACCTACGATCACCGCATCATTCAGGGCGCGGAGTCGGGCGACTTCCTGCGCACCGTCCACGAGCTGCTGCTCGCCGACGACTTCTGGGACGACCTGTTCCGCGAGATGGGCGTGCCCTACCTACCGATCCGGTGGAGCACCGACAACCCCGACTCGATCGTCGACAAGAACGCCCGCGTGATGGAGCTGATCGCGGCCTACCGCAACCGCGGGCACCTGATGGCCGACATCGACCCACTTCGGTTGGACAACACCCGATTCCGCAGCCACCCCGACCTCGAAGTGGTCACCCACGGGTTGACGCTGTGGGACCTGGACCGGGTGTTCAAGGTCAACGGCTTCGGCGGCTGGGAGTACCGCAAGCTCCGCGACATCCTGGGCTTGCTGCGTGATGCCTACTGTCGGCACACCGGCGTCGAGTACACCCACATCCTCGACCCCGAGCAATTGGCCTGGCTGGAAGAGCGCGTCGAGACCAAGCATGTCAAACCGACTGTCGCGCAGCAGAAGTACATCCTGAGCAAGCTCAACGCCGCGGAAGCGTTCGAGACCTTCCTGCAGACGAAGTACGTTGGGCAGAAGCGGTTCTCACTCGAAGGCGCCGAGAGCACCATCCCGCTGATGGATGCGGCGATCGACCAGTGCGCCGAGCACGGGCTCGACGAAGTGGTCATCGCGATGCCGCACCGCGGCCGGCTCAACGTGCTGGCCAATATCGTCGGCAAGCCGTATTCGCAGATCTTCAGCGAGTTCGAAGGCAATCTCAATCCGGCTCAGGCGCACGGCTCCGGGGACGTCAAGTATCACCTCGGTGCGACCGGCGTGTACATCCAGATGTTCGGCGACAACGACATTCAGGTGTCGCTGACCGCGAACCCGTCGCACCTGGAGGCCGTCGACCCGGTGCTGGAGGGCCTGGTCCGCGCCAAGCAGGATCTGCTCGACAAGGGCGAGGGCGAACGCGGCAACTCCGTGGTGCCGATGATGCTGCACGGTGACGCCGCCTTCGCCGGTCAGGGTGTCGTCGCCGAAACCCTGAACCTGGCCAAGCTGCCCGGCTACCGGGTCGGCGGGACCATCCACATCATCGTCAACAATCAGATCGGCTTCACCACCGCGCCGGAATACTCGCGGTCCAGCGAGTACTGCACCGACGTCGCGAAAATGATTGGTGCGCCGATCTTTCACGTCAACGGCGACGACCCGGAAGCCTGCGTCTGGGTGGCCAAGCTGGCCGTCGATTTCCGGCAGAAGTTCAAGAAGGACGTCATCATCGACATGCTGTGTTACCGCCGCCGCGGTCACAACGAGGGCGATGACCCGTCGATGACGAACCCGTATATGTATGACGTCGTCGACGTCAAGCGTGGCGTCCGCAAGACCTACACCGAAGCCCTGATCGGCCGTGGCGACATCTCGATGAAAGAGGCCGAGGACGCGTTGCGCGACTACCAGGGCCAACTCGAGCGGGTCTTCAACGACGTCCGCGAACTGGAGAAGCACGGCGTGCAGGCGAGCATGTCGGTGGAGTCCAACCAGATGCTCGCGGCCGGCCTGGACACTGCGGTCGACAAGGCGTTGCTGGCCCGCATCGGTGACGCATTCCTGGCTCTGCCAGAGGGATTCGCCGCCCATCCACGCGTCACACCGGTGCTGGAGAAGCGCCGGGAGATGGCCTACGAAGGCAAGATCGACTGGGCGTTCGGTGAGCTGCTGGCGCTGGGTTCGCTGGTGGCCGAAGGGAAGTTGATCCGGTTGTCCGGGCAGGACACCCGCCGTGGCACCTTCTCCCAGCGGCATTCGGTGATCATCGACCGCCAGACCGGCGAAGAGTTCACCCCGCTGCAGTTGCTGACGATCGACAAAGACGGCAACCCGACCGGCGGCAAGTTCATGGTGTTCGACTCGCCGCTGTCGGAGTACGCCGCCGTCGGGTTCGAATACGGCTACACGGTCGGCAACCCGGACGCATTGGTTCTGTGGGAGGGCCAATTCGGCGACTTCGTCAACGGAGCCCAGTCGATCATCGATGAGTTCATCAGCTCCGGCGAGGCCAAGTGGGGCCAGCTGTCCAGCGTGGTGCTATTGCTGCCGCACGGCCATGAGGGCCAGGGTCCCGACCACACCTCCGGCCGCATCGAGCGATTCCTGCAGTTGTGGGCGGAGGGCTCGATGACGATCGCGGTGCCGTCGACTCCGGCCAACTACTTCCACCTGCTGCGCCGCCACGCCCTCGACGGGGTGCAGCGACCGCTGATCGTCTTCACCCCGAAGTCGATGCTGCGCAACAAGGCTGCGGTGAGTGACATCAAAGAGTTCACCGAGACGAGGTTCCACTCGGTGCTCGAGGAGCCCACCTATGACGAGGGCATCGGCGACCGTAGCAAGGCGACGCGAATGTTGTTGACCAGCGGCAAGATCTACTACGAGCTGGCGGCGCGCAAAGCCAAGGACAACCGTGACGACGTCGCGATCGTGCGCATCGAGCAGCTGGCACCGCTGCCGTTCCACCGCCTCAGCGATACGTTGGAGCACTATCCGAACGTCGACCAGTACTTCTGGGTTCAGGAGGAGCCGGCCAACCAGGGCGCGTGGCCCCGGTTCGGCCTGGAGCTGCCGGAGTTGTTCCCCGACACCCTGACCGGGATCAAGCGGATTTCCCGTCGCGCGATGTCGGCGCCGTCGTCGGGTTCGTCGAAGGTGCACGCCGTCGAGCAGCAGGAGATCATCGACGAGGCGTTCCGCTGATCGATTGAGCGCGACCAGTCGCGTCGATCTGGTCTTCTCAGCGGTTTCTCAACGGGCCGCTTTTACCCTCGCAATGAAATGTTGACCAACTGTGATCCCGAGTTGCGCACCCGTTGCGGCGATGCCGCAGCGTCGCACAACGACGCGGCGGTGACGTCGACCCACGCCGAAGGTGAACGGGGCGCGCGGAATTCGTCGGTGATTTTCCCTTCGAGACTCGCCCGGGTGCGGCTGGTCGTCGCCGTGATGACGGCAGTTTGTGTGCTCGCCGCTGTGTCAGGGTGCTGGCTGCTGCGACTGGAACACAGCAACCCGATCGTTCCGCTTGAATCGACATCGGCTGCGTGGAGTCACAACGATGCGGGGCATCTCGATCACGCAACGACTCCGACGACCAAGACGCCGATCAAATCCGCTGGATTGTGCCGCGACCGGCCACCAACGCAACCACGCGTGGGCCCACTGCCGATACTCCTACCGCCAGTTGCGTTGCATGACAGTTGGATTGGGTCTGGCTCCAATCAAGCCCGCGCGCCCGCGACAACAGTCCCGAAACTCAATCTCCTGACGCAACTCTGCGTATCTCGACGCTGACCGACACCGGCCGTCGCAGCTTTGCCGTGACCGCCGAGTAGTACGTCGCGCGGTACCCGCCGCGCTGCGCCATGGCCATTGCCGGCGCAGCGCTGAGTTAGCACGCCGATCACCACCCCACGCCGTGGTGTTGCGCTGCGGCGTATCGGATCGGGCCGACCACGCGTGCCTCACACAGCCAATCTGTTTGAAGGATTACAAGAAGTGACGGATTTTGGAATGCTGGCGCCCGAAATCAATTCCGGGCGAATCTACGCAGGACCTGGACCCGGCTCGATGCTGTCCGCCTCTCTGGCCTGGACCGAGCTGGCCGCCGAGCTGCACTGGGCCGCGGCGTCGTACTGGTCGTCGATCACCGCACTCACCGAAGGATCCTGGCTGGGCCCATCATCGGCGGCGATGGCGGCGGCGGCCGCACCATTTGCGGCCTGGTTGCGGGCCAGCGCTACGCAGGCCGAGCAGACCGCCAGTCAGGCCGAGGCGGCTGCCGGCGCATACGAAACGGCATTGGCGATGACGGTGCCACCGGCGTTGGTCGCCGAAAACCGCGCCGCACTCGCGACATTGATTGCGACCAATGTCCTGGGCCAAAACGCACCGGCGATCGCCATGACCGAGGCTTCGTACTACGAGATGTGGGCCCAAGATGCCACAGCGATGTATGCGTACGCCGCCTCATCGGCCGTGGCTGCGACCGTCGCCCCATTCCAGACACCGCCACCAACCACCAATCAGCCTGATCGGGCGGCGTCGCCCGCCCAGGCAGTCAATTCGGCGTCCACCGGCACTGCGGAATCCACTGCAACACAGACTTTCTCGGATATCCCGGCCGCGCTGAACGGGATGGCGTCGCCGACAATGCCGACGGAGTCGACCTCGACGCTGTCATCGCTGACTACCCTGAATCTGCTCTCCTACCCGGCACGATTCGCGACCTACCCGCTCAACTTCCTTTCCAAGGCCTTCGGGTTTTCCAAGTCAGCGGCAGCACCGGCCAGTGCCCTCACCACCGGCGCCGCCGCCACCGGGCCGGGCTTGACCGGCGGTGCCGGCTCGTCGGCCAGCACGGTCGCCGCGCGCGTGGGGTTGATCAGTTACGCACCTGCCGTTTCGGCCGGAATGGGCCAGGCGCACACCTTCGGGCCACTGTCGGTGCCGAGCACCTGGTCGTCAACGACGGCACATGCCATCACGCCTGCGGCAGCCGCGGCCGGCAGTCCGGGTAGCGGATCGGGGATCACGCCGGTGATGCCGATAGGCAACCCCGGCGGTCGCACCGCCGTGGCCGCAACTCCCCGATATGACATGCGTCCCAGGGTGATACCCCGCTCACCCGCCGCCGGTTAGCCCCACCCCACCCACTCAGGAGGATTTCCGATGTTGATTTCCACGACAGAAAAAGTGAAGCCGGAGGTGTCCGGCGGCTCGGCGCGGCGGTGGGTCACTCTTGCGGTCACGCTGGCGGTGACGTCGTGCTCATTCTTGTTCATCAACTGCGGGATCTTCCTTGTGCCCGCGTTGCAAACTCAGCGCCACACATCCTTGGCGCTGGCCGGGCTGATGTCGGCCATGCCGAGCCTCGGGATGGTCGTCACGCTGATAGGGTGGGGTCATCTGGCGGATCGTTTCGGTGAACGAATCGTGCTCACCGCAGGCGCCGGACTGACCGCTGTGACGGCGTTCGTCGCGGCGCCTCTGCACTCGCTGGGAGCCATTGGCGCACTGCTGTTTTTGGGTGGAATGGCCGCCGCCAGCTGCAACACCGCCGGCGGCCGGATGGTGTCGGGCTGGTTCCCGTCGCACCAGCGTGGCCTGGCGATGGGAATACGCCAGACCGCCCAGCCGATCGGTGTTGCGATCGGCGCTATGGCAATGCCTGAGCTGACTGAGATCGAAAACGGCTTCTTTGCCGCGTTGCTGTACCCGGCGATCGCGTGCGCTGTGGCCGCGGCGGTAAGCGCGGTTCTTCTCAGCGACCCGGCCCGGCCGACGCGGGCCGAAGCCACCCCAGCGCAGCTGATGAACCCGTATCGGAAATCCTCTGTGCTGAAGCGTATTCACGTGGCTTCGGCTCTTCTGATGGTGCCGCAGTCGCTGACCACCACATTTGTGTTGACCTGGTTGATCATCGAGCACCGATGGTCGATACCAGCCGCCGGTGCGCTGGTCACCATCGCCCAGCTCCTTGGTGCGCTGGGCCGGATTGCCGTCGGACGCTGGTCTGATCGTGTCAATTCTGCACTGCGGCCGAAACGGGCGGTCGCCGTCGCGTGCGTGCTGGCGCTTGTGATGCTCGCGTTCAGCGACTACGTGCGTTCTCCGCTCTGCGTGGCCATGATGGTCGGCGCATCGGTGATTGCGATGGGCTACAACGGATTAGCAGCGACCGCCATCACCGAATACGCCGGCCCGTTCTGGAGTGGACGCGCGCTCGGCTCGCAGAACACCTGGCAGCGAGTGACCGCTGCAGCGGTGCCCCCCGCCTTTGGGGCCCTGATCACCGCAGGCGGCTACCCACTGACATTCGCCTTGTGCGCGTTATTTCCGCTACTGGCAATACCGCTCGTGCCCGTTGACGTTTCCACGGGATCACCACCGGGCGTTAGCCCAAGGACGGGATTAACGCCCGAACCTTCGACCATGCCAAGCCGGCCGCAGGGCTAGCGGTGCAGCGCCCGCTCGTGCCTTGACCCGTTGCCGGCCGTCGCCAACGGCCCGGTGGCATCGGCATCCAACGGTCCGTCGTAAGTCGTTGCCAAACCGGCACTCTGGCGACGGATCCGCGGTGGCCGCGACGGGACGTTCGTCGGCCACCAGAACCAGCGTCCCAGCATCGCCGCGATGGACGGCATCAGGAACGAGCGCACCACCAACGTGTCGAACAGCAGACCCAGGCCGATGGTCGTACCCACCTGACCGACCGCGCCGTTGTCGCTGACGATCATCGACGCCATGGTGAACGCGAACACCAGACCCGCGGCCGTCACCACCCGGCCGGTACCGCCCATCGCCCGGATGATGCCCGTCTTGAGCCCGGCGCCGATCTCCTCTTTGAACCGCGCGACCAGTAGCAGGTTGTAGTCGGAGCCGACGGCCAACAGGATGATCACCGACATCACCATCACAAGCCAATGTAGCTTGACGCCAATGATGTACTGCCACAGCAGAACCGACATCCCGAACGACGCAGCCAACGACAACGCGACCGTTCCGACGATTACCAGAGCGGCCACCAGGCTGCGTGTGATGAGCAGCATGATGATGAAGATCATGCACAGCGACGAGATGCCCGCGATCATGAAGTCGTAGCTCGAGGCTTCCCGCAAATCCTTGAAAGTCGCTGCAGTGCCGGACACGTAGACCTTGGAGTCCTCCAGCGCGGTTCCCTTGAGTGACTCGTAGGCGGCCGTCTTGATGGCGTCGATCCGCGACATGCCTTCGCCCGTTGCGGGATCGCCCTTGTGCGAGATGATGAACCTTGCCGCCTTGCCGTCCGGAGACAGGAACAGCTTTTCGACCCGCTGGAAGTCCGGGTTGGAGAAAGCCTCGTGCGGCAGGTAGAAGGAGTCGCCGGTCTTGGCGGCATCGAAGTCTTTGCCCATGGCGGTCGCGTCGTCGCTCAGTTCGTTTGCCTGATCGAACACCCCCGACAGCGTGCTGTGCATAGTCAGCACCATGGTGCGCAGGCTTCGCATGGTCTCGATCTGCGGCGGCAGCAGCGCAACCAGTTGCGGCACAACAGCATCGACGCTGTCCATGTCCTTGCTGAGCTCCCCCAGCTTTTCGCTGAGCTTGTCCACACCGTCGGTGGCGTTATACGCCGAGCGGATTCCCCAGCAGATCGGGATGTTGTAGCAGTGCTGATCCGCGTAGAAGTAGCTGCGCAGCGGGCGGAAGGTGTCGTCGAAGTCGGCGATGTTGTCGCGCACTTCGTCGGTGATCGCCTTGGTGTCTTTGGTGACACCGGCGACGTGATGGGTGGTGGCGGCCATCTGGTTCATCAGACCGTTGACGCGCTCCAGCGATTTGATGGTTCCGCCGAGTTGGTCGGACAGCTTGGTCAGGTCATCGAGGCGTCCCTTGGCCACCTGCAGGTTCTGCAACTGCCCGGCGTTCTGCAAGCTCAGCAGGAACGGGATCGAGGTGTGCTCGAGCGGGGTGCCCTGCGGCCGGGTGATGCTCTGCACCCGCGCGATGCCCTCGACGCGGAAGATACTCTTGGCCAGCTTGTCCAGCACCAGGAAGTCCGCGGAGTTGCGCATATCGTGATCGGACTCGATCATCAGCATCTCGGGCATCATTCGCGCCTGAGAGAAATGCCGCTCCGCAGCTGCCATTCCGACGTTTCCGGGGGTGCCCTTCGGGAGATAGTCGCGGTCGATGTAGCTGAGCTTGTAGCTCGGCAGAGCGAGCAGACCAACCATGGTGACCGCACATGTCGCGGCGAAAATCGGTGCCGGCCAACGCACGACCGCCGTACCCACCCGTCGCCAGCCGCGGACATTGTGCAGCCGCTTGGGCTCCAGTAGACCGAATCGACTGCCGACCGCGATGACCGCCGGGATCAGCGTCAGCGCGACGGCGACGGCGACCAGCATGCCGATCGCGCACGGCACCCCCACGGTCTGGAACACCGGCAGCCGGGCGAAGCTCAGGCAATACGTGGCGCCGGCGATGGTCAGGCCAGACGCCAAAACCACATGGGCGACACCACGATAGGCGGTGAAGTAAGCGGTCCTGCGATCCTCACCCGCGTGACGCGCCTCGTGGTAGCGGCCGATGAAGAAGATCCCGTAGTCGGTGCCCGCCGCGATGGCCAGCGACACCAACATACTGGTGGCAAAGGTCGACAATCGGATCGCATCGTGCATCGCGAGGAAGGCGACAATGCCTCGCGCAGTAGCTACTTCGATACCAACCATGGCGAGTAGCAGCGCGACGGTGATGAAAGACCGGTAGACGAACAGCAGCATCACGAAGATCACCGCAACCGTGGTGATCATGATCTTCACAACCGTTTTGTCACCGCTGGTAAGACCGTCGGCGGCGACGGCGGCCGGCCCGGTGACATAAGCCTTCACGCCTTTCGGCGCGGGGATACTGTCCACGACCTTGCGGACGTCGGCGACGGATGTGTTGGACGCCGTCTCGCCTTGATTGCCAACAAGATTCAGCTGGACGTAGGCGGCTTTGCCGTCGGGACTCTGCGCACCCGCCGCGGTCAGCGGATCACCCCAGAAGTCCTGGATGTGCTGCACGTCCTTCGGGTCGGCCTTCAACCGGCCAATGATGTCCTGGTAGTACTTGTGCGCGTCGTCGCCGAGTTTGTTGTCACCCTCGATGACGATCATCGCCATGGCGTCGGAGTTCGACTCCTTGAACACCTTTCCGATCCGTGCCATCGCTTTGACCGACGGCGCGTCCTTGGTACCCAGTGACACGGCATGGTCGCGCGCCACCTGCTCCAGGGAGGGAACAGCGAGACTGACGACCACGGTGATCGCCAACCACCCGAGAATGATCGGCACCGACAACCGACGGACCAGTCGCGCGGCGAAGGTCCCCGTGGCGTGCTTGTGACGCAGGTGGTGGCTGGTCATGCGCCCTTGACCCGGCAATACGTGAACGCGTTCACTTCGTTCGAGATCCTCTCGGCTTTGACCTGACCGTCCACCAAGATCCGGCAGCCAATATTGTCGCTGTCACCCTGTGCCACAACGTTGCCCACGACAGCAGGGCTGTCCGCCGTGATCTTGATGGACCACGGTAGTCGTGCCCCGTCGACGCGCTGAGGATCGGAGTTCACATCAAAATAGCTGATGTCTGCGACGGTGCCCACCGGGCCGAAGATCTCGTAGACGACCGACTTATGCGACTGCTGCCCGACGTCGGTGACCTCGGATTTTCCGTACGACGACGGTGTGTCCGATGTGGTGGCGGAGCGGACCCGAGACACCGAGAACGCCGCGCCACCGACGACCGCCAGCACCACCAGCGGTATCCATACCCGCCTGAGCACTCCAGCGAACGCCATCTCCTTGCCCCGTTCCGAACGCCTGTGGCGCCTCGATACGCAAGCGACCAGTGGGACGAGTAAACCACGCTGTCACGCCAATGTGTCAGGGGTTTTCCCATGCTTTATCTAAGAATTGAGTTCAGCCTCGACAAGGCTTCTACCTGCAGTTATACCGGCTAGATTTCCGGATTTCTGGCAATTTACTTTACCCTGCAATCAATCGTACATGCCTCGGTCAGCGGTCGGTCACCGCCGATATCACCGGCACTAATTGCCACTGTTATTCGACCCCCTTCGAATTGCCAATGACCGACGTTTTACTTAAGGCCTGCCGACGCCGGCGAATGGTCTCGCCGGACTCCGCAGTGAAATTGGCGTTTCGCGGTAATGCTTCACGCCGCTGCGCGCTGCATGCCGGCCGGGTGGAACCTCGGTTTCGGGATAGACCTGCGGTTTCCGCGATCGCAGGCCGTCAGCCAAGCCAGCCGCGTTGTCTGGCGACCGCGCACGTCTGTCATACTTCCGCGATGGCCACCGCGAACCGCCTAACCCGCCGCCCACTGGTGCACCGACTGGTAATCAATCCCTTCATGTTTCGTTTGATTTTCCAGTCCAACGCGACTGCCCGGTTCGCCACACAAACCAAACTGCTCGGCGGCGACGACTGGCTGTTCTTCAACTACGGATATGAAGAAGACCCGGCGATGGGTATCCCGCTCGACGCGGCCGACGAACCTCACCGGTACTTCATCCAGCTCTATCACCGCACGGCCACCCAGGTGGACCTGGCCGGCAAGAAGGTGCTCGAGTGCAGCTGCGGCCATGGCGGCGGGGCCTCGTATCTGGTGCGTACTCAGCACCCGGCCTCCTACACCGGACTGGACGTGAACCCGGCCGGCGTCGAGTTCGCCAAGAACCGGCACCACCTGCTGAACCTGGATTTCGTCGAGGGCAACGCTCAGGCTCTGCCGTTCGCCGACGAGTCCTTCGACGCGCTGCTCAACGTCGAGGCCTCGCACCTCTACCCGGACGTGCCGAAATTCCTCAGCGAAGTGAAGCGCGTGCTGCGCCCGGGCGGGCACTTCCTCTACACCGACTTCCGCCCGCGGTCAGAAGTCGCCGAGTGGGAGTCGGACTTGGCCAACTCGGGTCTGCGGAAAGTCTCCGAATCGGTCGTCGATCAGAAAGTGCTGCGCGGCAACGAGAAGAACGCACCGCGCAAGCAAGACCGGATCAGCCAGCACCACGGGTCGGCAGTCAGTCGCACCTTTGCCCGCTACGCCAGCGACATGACCGACTGGGCTTTCAACGGTGCGCTGCGCGGAGGCGAGTACACCTACCGCGTGTACCTGTTTACCAAGGACTAGCGCCACATCGGTACGCTGAAAATTGCTGCCAGACAACAGGAAGGGGGGTTGACATGGCAACGGAGACGACCGATCCGGTGCGGCTGCCGCCCGCACTGCGGCTGCCGAAGGTGGTCCAGGCCGTGCTGTTCCTCACCTCACTGCAGTACTCCGTCGCACCCCGACTGAGCCGACATTACGGTGGCCCGTTCACCATCAACCTGCCGTTATTCGGCAAGACGATCGTCATCCACGACCGCGACATCGTCAAAGAGGTCTACAGCAGCAGCTTCGATCTCATCGAACGCCCCACCAAGGTGCTTGGGCAGGCCTTTGGGCCCGGCTCGACGTTCAGCCTGCTCGGCAAGGAGCACGCAGAACGGCGAAAGTTGGTACTGCCCAACTTCTCCGGCAAGCGGGTGAAAAACTACGAGCGCATCGTCGAAGACGAGGTGCTGCGTGAAACCGCGCACTGGCCGGAGGGCCAAGAGTTCAAGACGCTGGAGACCATGACCCGACTAACGCTCAACGCGATCATGCGGGCCACGTTCGGCGAGCGGGCCGACGCGCTCGACGAGCTCAAGCTCGTCATTCCTTCGTTGATCACGCTCGGCTCGCTCATGCAGCGGATGCCGCTCATCGTACGACGCGAATACGGTCGCTGGAGCCCGGGCAGCAAGCTGGCGGGTTACCGGCGAAGGTTCGACGCCGTCATCGACGAACTCCTCGCCGAGGCACGTGCCGAGGCATCCCTCGAGGGCCGCTCCGACATGCTCGCGCTGCTGTTGCAGGCCCGCTACGAAGATGGCCAACCAATCACCGATCGCCACATCGCCGACGAGCTGCTCACGCTCGTCGCCGCCGGTCACGAGACTACCGCCTCCCAATTGGCCTGGGCCATCGAACGATTGCGGCGCCATCCCGATGTGATGACGAAGCTCACCGAAGAAGTCGACGCTGGCGGATCCGATCTCCGACAAGCGACGATCTACGAAGTCCAGCGTGTCCGGCCCACCATCGCGGCCTCACTGCGAACCACGAAGGCCAGAGTCCGGGTGGGCGAGTGGGTTCTTCCCCCCGACACCGCGATCATGGTCGACTTCCAACTCGCTCACGAGTCGGACGTCAACTACACCGACCCCGAGGCGTTCAACCCAGACCGGTTCATCGGTGGCACCCCGCCATCATTCCGGTGGGTGCCGTTTGGTGGCGGTATAAACCGTTGCGTGGGAGCAGCTTTCGCGCATATGGAGATGGACGTAACCCTGCGCACGCTGTTCCGCGAATTCCGCTTCACCCCTACCGATGCACCCGACGAGAGCCGCAACTTTCGCGGCGTGGCGATTGCTCCGGGCAAGGGTGCGCGCGCGGTGGTCTATCGCCGTATCGATGCGCCGGCCAGGGCTCGCACCTCGGTGTCAGTCGCCGACCACAGCAGCTGACGCCAAGCCTGGCCTGGCATACTTCCCGGCATGCCTACGACTAAGGACCGCGTCACCGACATCGGCTACCGGGGCTACAAGGCCTTCATGAACAAGATCTGGTACCCGTTCCTCACCCGTCGGCTCAACACCCAAGACGTCACTTTCCTCAACTACGGGTACGAAGGTGACCCGCCGCTGAACCTCTCGCTGGACGAGAACGACGCGGCAAACCGGTACTCGATCAATCTGTACAACCAGGTTGCCTCCCAGATCGACCTGGCCGGCAAGAAGGTGCTGGAGTGCAGCTGCGGCCACGGCGGCGGCGCGTCGTACATCGTGCGCACGTTCAAGCCGGCTTCCTACACCGGGTTGGACTACAACCCGGACGGCGTCGCCTACTGCACCGAGCACCACAAGCTGCCCGGCCTGGACTTCGTGCACGGCAACGCCGAAGACCTGCCGTTCCCGGACAACAGCTTTGACGCGATCGTGAATGTCGAGGCCTCGCACGCCTATCCGACGCTGTCGAAGTTCCTGTCCGAGGTCACCCGCGTCCTCAAGCCGGGCGGCAGCCTGCTTTATGCCGACTTCCGCGGCCGACCCGAATTCCCGGTGTGGGAGGGCGCTCTCGACGCGATGCCGCTGCGTCAGGTGTCCAAGCGGGTCATCAACGACGGGGTGATCCGCTCACTCGACGCCAGCGCGCAGCACAAGCTGGACCTGATCAGCGCGCAACTGCCGAAGTGGTTCCGGCCGTTCGGCCGCCACTTCGCCGGCGTACCGGGCACCGGGATCTACAACGTCATCGAGAGCGGCGGCGCGGAATACCGCATCTACCAGTTCATCAAGGACTGATCGCCGGTCAGGCGATCGCGTAGTCCGACATCGGGAAGGTCTCCTGCTCCTTCACCGCATTGCGCACCGATGTCGGACGGAACAGCGGCGCTTCACCTTTACCGGTGTGGTTCCTGAACCAGTAGGACCGCGAGCCGACGCAGTTGCCGAGTTCGAACGCGGAGTCCTTCATCAGGCTGGTCATCCGCTCCAGGAAGCGGGCGTTGGCGTCTTCGGTGACCTCGAAGGTACTGGCGTCGCGCTGCTGCATCTCACCGAAAAGCCGTTCCATGTGCTTCATCTGGTATTCGACGGTGTTGAACCACGACAGGCCCACCCATGCGTAGGGGCTTGCCATCGACAGGAAGTTCGGGAAGCCGGGCATCGAAATGCCTTGGTACGCCTGGAATTGGGTTTCGCGCCACCACTTTCCGAGGTTCTTGCCGTCGCGTCCGATCACCTCGATCGCGGGCAAGTTGGCCTCCCAGACGTCGAATCCGGTTGCCAGCACCAAGGTGTCGATCAGGCGCTTGCTGCCGTCGCTGGCGACGATGCCGTCGGGCTCGATCCGGTCGATACCGTTGGTCTCCAGATGCACGTGCGACTTGGTGAACGCCCGGTAGAAGTCGTTGGAGATGGTGGGCCGCTTGCAACCGAAGTCGAAGTCGGGGTCCAGCTTTCGCGACAGCTCCCGGTTGCGCACCAGCAATAGCCGGTACAGCCTCGAGAACTGCGAGATGCCTTTGTTGAACACCTTGAAGTAACGGAACTTCCACATCGTGATGACCATGGACCATTCCAGAATCGCGTCGGTGTACCAGCGCAGGGCGCGCTGAGTCGCCGGGTACTTGGCGAAAAGCCGCTGCATCAACGGGAAGAACTTCATGTCAAACTTCGGAAGCACCCAGATCGGGGTGCGCTGATACACGGTCAGCTCGGCGACTTCTTTGGCCAACTCCGGAACAACCTGCACACCGGTGGATCCGGTTCCGATGACGGCAGCACGTCGGCCGGTAGCCGAGAAGTCGTCGTCCCAGACGGCGGTGTGGACGATGCGGCCGCCGAACGTCTCGATCCCGGGGATGTCCGGCGTTTTCGGCTGACACAGGAACCCCGTCGCCACGATCAGGTACTGCGTGCTCAGCGTCTCGCCGCCGGCCAGCGCCAGGCGCCACACCTGCGCGTCCTCGTCCCACCGGGCACCCTCGACGGTGGTGTTGAACCGCATGAATCGCCGCACGTCGTACTTCTCGGCCACGCTGACGGCGTAGCTCTTGAGCTCCGAGCCCGGCGCGTACAGCCGCGACCAGTACGGGTTCGGCTCGAATCGGTAGGAGAAGGTGGGTGACGGCTGGTCCACCGAAAGCCCCGGATAGTGGTTGACGTGCCACGTTCCACCCAGGTCGTCTTCACGGTCGACGATGAGCATGTTCTCGTAGCCCAAGCTGCTCAGCTGGATCGCGGCGCCGATTCCGCCGAAACCCGCCCCCACGATGACCACATCGAACTGCTGCTCGCCCATAGTTACTAAACGGTACCTTCTGCTGCGGCGACGATGAAACGACACCGAACGCGCCGAGGCTGCGCAAGCGGGCTGGATTTGGGTGCGGCCGGCGATTTCAATCGGCAGGATTGGTCCGCTGATTGCGACCGACGTGTGGGGGGTCCTGTTTGCGCTGGTCCGGGACCTCCGAAACCAGCGATGACAGCGCGGTCAGTGTCGCCGGCCTCATCCCCCTAAGCCTCTGGCATGGGAGCGTTAACCAGCGGACAGCGCATGTGTACTGTCTAATGGGAATTGGCTGTTTGGGGGCGCGACCGACGAGGATCTCAGCCACCCGGGGCTTCAGATTTAGACATGAGAATGAGGCCGTTCCGTACTAGGTCTTTCACACTCAACCGGTAGGCTCACGTCCCGACTGTGCCTACACAGCGCATGTGCAGAAGAGTCGCATGCCGAGCTGAGCCGGAGGGAGGCCTCGGTTTGTCGCTAACACTCGTACTGGGTGCTTCTCTTCTGGCCACCTTGTTACTACTCGTGGCGTGGACTCGGATGGTCCGGCGGTGGCGTCGCAACATGGACGTCAGCGACGACTCTGAGTACTGCGCAGCACTCACAACTCTGTCTGAGGCGTCGGTACGGCGGCATTTCAACCCATTCACCGACATCGACTGGGACGCGCCGGAGTATCACGTCAGGAACGACGATGCGCGCTGGGTACTACCGCCGAGCAACCCGCTGGGAGGTCACTCTTGGTACCAAGCACTACCGTTGGACAAGCAAATCAAGATCGGTCTCTGGCACCAGGCCAACACCGCCAAGATTTCGCTGCAGCTGGAAAGCATCCTCATCAGAGGTTTGATGCACTACACATTCTGGGTGCCTAACGGATCTCCTGAATACCGCTACTGCGTGCACGAATCCATCGAAGAGTGCAACCACGCGATGATGTTCCAAGAATTGGTGAATCGCATCGGTGTCAACGCTCCCGGCATGCCTCGGTGGCTGCGTTGGATTTCGCCCGCAATCCCGCTCTACGCGGGGCCACTGCCGGGCACGTTTTTCTTCGGTGTTCTCGCAGGCGAGCTGCCGATACACAACATGCAGAAGAGCATGCTGAGAGAAGACTGGGCGCCGCACCCGATCATGGAGAAGGTCATGGCGATTCACGTCGCCGAGGAAGCGCGCCACATCTCCTTTGCCGACCAGTTCTTGAGTAAACGCGTTCCGAGGATGGCACGGCGGAGTCGGTTCGCGTTGTCGCTGTATGTACCGATCGTCATGCGCGCGCTGTGCCAAGGGATAGTCGTGCCGTCGCACGGATTTTTCCGGAAGTTCGACATCCCACGTTCAGTGCGAAAAGAAGTGTTTTTCGATGCGCCAGAGTCGCGGCAGGCGTTGCGCGACATGTACGGCGATGTGCGAATGCTGTGCGAAGGTGTCGGGTTGATGAACCCGCTGTCCCTATTGCTTTGGCGTATCTGCAAAATCGACGGTCAACCCTCGCGCTACCGCGGTGAGCCCCAGCGCACCCGGGTAGCCAG
Source organism: Mycobacterium sp. (assembly GCF_965277065.1). Taxonomy (GTDB): domain Bacteria; phylum Actinomycetota; class Actinomycetes; order Mycobacteriales; family Mycobacteriaceae; genus Mycobacterium. The sequence continues at coordinate 789,640 of NZ_CBDIBT010000018.1, read as the reverse complement.
CCCGGCAGCTGCGGCCTAAATCCCCTGCTGCGCAACACAACATCAATCGATTGCGCAATCCGTACTCGGCTGACGCGACGCGTTAGGTCGACAGCAAATCAGTCGATCAGTGCGCGTTGCCCGAACAAGGCATGCCCCAACAAGCACTCTCGACCCTGTGCGATACTTCCTGCATGGTTCGTAGCCCTTCATTGGACAACGTCGGCGCAAGTCTCGTCTACCGCATTGGTTCGACGGCGACGTACAAAAAACTCTTCCGGTACTGGTACCCCCTGATGACCAAGCGCCTGAATCACGGCGACGACGTCCAGTTCCTGAACTGGGGCTACGAGGAGGACCCGCCGCTGGGCCTGCCGCTCGACCCGGTCGACGAGCCCAACCGGTACAGCATTCAGCTCTACCACCAGACCGCGACCCAGGACGGCGTCGACCTCGCCGGCAAGAAGGTGCTGGAGTGCAGCTCCGGACACGGCGGTGGTGCCTCTTATCTGTCCCGCACGCTGAAGCCGGCCTCCTACACCGGTCTGGACTTCAACGCCGCCGGCGTCAAATTCTGCAACGAGCGGCACAAGGTGCCGGGCCTGAGCTTCGTGCACGGCGACGCCGAGAACCTGCCGTTCCCGGACGAATCCTTCGACACCGTGATCAACGTCGAGGCCTCGCACATCTACCCGCACTTCGACCGCTTCCTCAGTGAAGTCAACCGGGTGCTGCGTCCCGGCGGGCACTTCCTCCACGTCGACTTCCGCAACCGCGACAACTTCGCGGGATGGGAGTCGGATCTGGCCGACTCGGGTCTGCGGCAGGTCTCTTCGCGAGTCATCAACGCAGAGGTGCTGCGCGGCCTCAAGAAGAACTCGGCTCGCTCGAACGAGATCATCAACACCCGCCTGCCGGCCTTCCTGCGCAAGTTCGGCCGCGAGTTCGCGGTGGTTGACGGTTCGTGGTTCTACAACGACCTCGAACGCGGCGAAATCGACTATCGCGCATACCATCTCATGAAGGACTGAAGTCCATCCAGGCGATTGCCCTTGCGTCGCTAAGTCTTCACGAGGGGGTTTGTCAGCATGACGCTGGCTCGCAGGCTGCGATTCCGCGCCAGCCTGATGAAGGTCGGCGTCGACGGGGCGCTCGGGGTGGCGCGGGATAAGGCCACCTCCTACCGCTACTCGTTGACCGGCCGGGAAACCGCGCCCGCCACCAACTTCGACCCGTTCTCGGCTGAGATCATGCACGATCCGTACCCGGGCTATCAGTCGTTGCTCGCCGGCGACGACGTTCCTAACGTCTGGTACAACCGCAAGCGCGGCATATGGATCATCGCGGGCTACGACGATGTGCGAAAGGCATTGCGCGACAACGAAGAACTGTCGTCGGCGCAAAGCCAGAGCCGCTTCCGCGTCTATCTGCCGTCGATGAACGCGGCCGACCCGCCGGCGCACACCCGGCTGCGCAAGTTCGTTTCGCGCGCTTTCACCGCACGGGCGATGGGGGCCTGGCAGACCAACATCAACGAGGTCGCCGACGAACTCGTCGACACCGTGATCGCCCAAGGTCACACCGAGGCGGTCACCCAACTTGCCAAACCGCTGCCGACCCGGCTGATAGCCAGGATGCTGGGCATCCCACAGCAGGATCAGGCTCAGTTCGTGGCGTGGTCGGACCACATGGTCGCGGGCGCGTTCGCGCCGCTGACCGCGCACGGGATGCGACTGTCGGCGCGCTCGGCCAGTGCCACCGCGGCCATGCACCGCAGCCTGGACCCGCTGATCGCGCAGCGGCGCCGCACCCCCGGCGACGACCTGATATCGATGATGACGCCGGCCGACGCCGACGACGCTCTCACCGATGACGAAATTTTCTGGAGCGCCGCCATGTTGATCGGCGCCGGCAGCGAGACGACGACGAACATGTTATCCGGATTGATGTTGACGTTGGCGCAACGACCCGACCTCTACGCACGGCTGCGTACGCAGCCGGAGCTGATCCCCGCCGCGGTGGAGGAGCAGCTGCGGATGGGCTCGCCTGTACAGGGTTTCTACCGCACCGCGACGCGCGACTACACCGTTGGGGCGCAGACGATTCCGGCCGGCGCTAGGGTGCTGCTGCTGTTCGCCGCGGCCAATCGGGACCCCCGTAAGTACGCCGATCCGGATACTTTCGACCTCGACCGCAATCCGACCGACCATCTCGCTTTCGGCGGCGGCGTGCACTACTGCCTGGGTGTGCCTCTGACCCGACTGGAGGGCGCGCGGGTCTTCTCCCAACTGCTGCCCAGGGTCTCCGAGATCCGGCTGACCGGCCAGTACCGCTACCTCGACAACCCGACAATGCGTGGGCTGGAACATCTTCCGCTGAAACTGATACCTACCAGCGAGTCGTGACGCGCAGGGTTTAGAGTCCGCGTGTCGTAAGCCAGCCGTCGATTCGCTCGGCCACGGCGGCCCAGCCGGGCTCGAGCATCATGTTGTGGCCCATATCGGGAAAGAACTCCGCCGTGGTCCCGTAGGCGCGAGCGGTGGCAACTATTTCCTCGCGGGTGTGTGCGCCGTCGTTCTCAGCTCCGAGAACCAGGATCGGTGCCGATACCCGCTTGGGTCGCGGCAATTTCAACAGCAGGCCGTCGAGGCCAATGCGCGAGCTGTCTTCTTGCATCCGGGCGGCGTACTTCCGAACGTCGGCCTCCGGCGTGTGCGAGGAAAAAAACCGCTCGCGGGCCGATTCGGGCGAATTTATGTAGGGCAATGCCTTTCCGGTAATCGTCATCCTGACGAAGTCCGACGGCCGTTGCCGAAGCCAACGCAATGCATTTCCGAGGTTTCCCCGTGGGGGAATCGAAGACATCAACACACCGGCCGGCGCGGCGTGCTTCTCGAGATACTTCTGCACGATGAGGCCGCCCATGGAATGGCCGATTATCACAGGCGGCCCGGGCAAGAGCCGGGCAACCGAATGGACGTCGGCGACATAGTCAGCCACCGAACACGACCACAGCGGCTTGTTGCTCGAGCTTTCGCCGTGCGCGCGGAAGCTCAACGCCACCGCACGGTAACCCTTGTCAGCGAAGTAGCTGAGGAAATTTTCGTCCCAACACCACGCGGCATGCCAGGCTCCGTGGACGAAGAGCAGCGGCATCGGATGTGCATCGCTGGTGCTGCCCTTTTCGATCACCTCTAGCACGGCTTTAGCCTATCTGTCCGTTCAACCGGGACCGCGCCGTGTCCAATAATCCGTATGCCGCGCGGCCTCGCGACGGCGTCAATTCAGTTTTTTCGCCAGCGCGCGCCGGGCGAGCAGCGGCAGCAGCTGGTCGTGCGGCGCAAATCGACAGCAGGCCGCGACGATTGCGTTGATCCGCCCAGGGACGACCCGGCACCTGTCGGCGTCCAGGCCGTCGAGCCCCGCCCGCGCCACATGGTCGGCTGACTTCCACATGAAGCCAGGAAGTACCGCGGCCCGTTCTCCGAAACCAAAACCCGCGGCGTCGTCGAATCCGGTTGCAACCGGCCCCGGGCACAACGCAGTCACTGTGACACCAGTGCCCCGCAATTCGTTGCGCAGACCTTCGGTGTACGACAAGACAAATGCCTTGGCCGCACCGTAAGCCGCTTGCCCGGGCACCGGAAGAAAGCCTGCTAACGACGACACGTTCAACACGGCCCCGCGATTACGGTCGACCATGCCGGGCAAGAATCTGCTGCACAGATCGACCACGGCGGCGACGTCTACTTCGACCAAATTGAGTTGCTGTTCTGGGACTGATTTCGCTATAGGCGCACCGACGGAGAGGCCGGCGTTGTTGACCAGAATGTTGGGCTCCAACCCCAACTCGGCGACGCGGCCAGGTAGATCTGCGCGGTCTTTACTGCTCGAGAGATCGGCGGTCAGCACATGCGCCTCCTGATTCACGCTCGCGGCCAGTGCGTGCAGGCGGTCCGTCCGTCGGGCGACCAGCACCAACTGATGGCCGCGCCGGGCAAGCTCCAGCGCGATCGCCTCCCCAATTCCTGACGATGCGCCGGTGACCAAGGCCACCCGATCGTCAGCCGGTGCCGGAATCCCCACGAGCCCGACCTTAACCGGCCTGTCCCGGCAGTGCGGGCGAAAAAGCGCCGCCAGCGACCGCGAAGGGTGGGATTCGCGAAACGCCAATGTGACGAATGTCTATACGCTATGGCGCACAGCGAGGCAAAATAGATACAACATTTCAGAGCTGAGATGATTTCGGCTGCGTCGTGGTGCGTCCGCTGACAAAACCACGCTGAGCAGCACCTTTGGGGGGAATTGAGGATCGATGACACGACGTGGTTCGCGCTGGCTGAAAGCCGGCCTGCTGGCCACTACCGGCGTCGGCCTGCTGGACATGACAGCCGTCATGACCCCGGCGCCGAGTTTGGCCGATGACACGGCGCTGATTATGGGCTACACCGAAACGCCGAACCCGCTTGAGTCTTACGTTTCGCAGGTGATGAGCCTTTTCATCGATCCGAGCCCTCCGCTCTTCAACGGTCAGCCAACCTACGACGGCTACTCGGCGCTAGTGGTGCCCACTGAGGAAGGTGCGAACTACCAACAAGTTTTCACCCTGGGTTCGGCGCAATTGGACGCGGCGATCAACACGGCTCTCGGAACTTCGGGCGACAACAACGTCGTGGTGTGGGGCTACTCCGAGAGCACCAGCATCGCTACCCAGGAACTGATCAACATCGCCGGGCTTCCGGCCGACCAACAGTACGACCCGGCGCATCTGCAATTCGTGCTCCTCGAGGATCTCGACAATCCCAATGGCGGCTTCCTGGAACGCTTCCCGGGCCTGGCCGGCACCGCGTTTCCGGCGACCCCGGCAGACACGGCCTACGACACCACCATTTACACGGTCCAGTACAGCGGGAGCTCAGACTTTCCCGAATTCACGTCCAACACCCTGGCCGACGAAAACGCCATGGCCGGCTTCGTCGACCTGCATCCCCTGCTGCTTCCTGGCTACCCATCGAGCTTTGACTTTTCGTCACTCGGAAACGCCATGCTGGAGCCGACATCTGATGGCGATGCCGGAAACACCGACTATTACCTCATTCCCACCCAGAACTTGCCGCTGCTTGATCTGACGCGGGATTTCGGCGGCAACGCGTCCGCCGACCTGATGCAGCCCGACATGCGCGTCATCGTCGACCTGGGTTACGACTACACGCGCGGCGCGGACGTCACCACGCTGGCGGACACGGGGTCTCCGGATTTCGACCCGACCGCTGTCGACGCGTATCTCCTGGCGGGGGCCAACCAAGGCATCATGGCCGCGCTGGTTGACGTCGGGGTCTTGCCGAAATCCGACCTGCTCGATCTCTATCCGTACGTGCCAGATGTCGGGGGCCTGTTCGAGGGTGCACTCTCGTCGCATGACCCGGCGTCCGTCGCGATCGCGACGGCGGACGCGTCGACGTCGGCCAGCGCGCTCATCGATGCGCTGACCGTGTCGGACAACCCTCTGGCGCCAACGCTCCTGACTTTCCTGCCCGGCTTCGCCACCGATCTCGCCAACTATTTCGGCACTTACCTGCCATCGCTCTGACATCAAGTCCGTTGAATTCCACACCGGTGGCGTTGGTTACGGGCGCGACAAGCGGCATTGGCGAGGCGACCGCCCACCGACTGCACGACCGGGGCTACGTCGTGTTCGCTGCCGGGCGCAACCCGAAGGCCCTTGATGCGTTGCGGTCCAGAGGGTTACAGGCCCGCGCTCTCGACGTCACTGACGAGACCGCCGCGGCGGACCTCGTCGAGGAGATCAACACGACTCATGGCGGCGTCGACGTCTTGGTCAACAGCGCGGGATACCCGCTGCCGTCGCCGCTCGAACAAGTTGGGCGCGATGCCCTTCGCGATTTGTTTGAGACTAATGTCGTTGCGACGCTTCACTTGTCACAGCTTGTCCTACCCGGAATGCGTGAGCGGAGAGTTGGCCGCATCATCATCATCGGCAGCACGGGCGGACGGTTCACCAGCCCGGGCGCGGGCGCTTACCACGTCGTCAAGTACGGCGTCGAGGCTCTGTCGTTGGCGCTGGGCGCCGAGGTGGCCCCGTTCGGCGTTCGCGTCGTCCTGATTGACCCCACCGGGGTGCGCACCAAATTCGTTGCTTCCCAATTGGAAGCAGCTCCGACGTCGTACGCCGACGATGATCCTTATGCTGAGTTCAAACACCGTTACACTGCGACGACCCACGGGCTGGCACAGACACGTGGTCTGATGGTCGATGCCGATACCGTGGCCCGCGTCGTCGTTCGCACGATCGAGCAGAAAGACCCGAAACCGCGCTATGTGGTTGGGGTGTCCGGCAAAGTGTCGGTGCTGGCCCGGCAACTGCTGACCGACCGCATGTGGAATCGGGTCATGGGCGCGGGTCTCAAAGGCTAACTGCTGAAAGTCGTTTCGACTGCTGTTCCAGCTGTGTTAAAGACCGATCGCGCTCAGCAGAGCAGCCGGGTCGATGGCACTTGCTGCGGCGGCCGGATCCACGGCACCCGCGAGAGCGCCCGGGTCGACGCCGCCCAATAACGCAGCCCAGTCCGCCGTGAGCTGATCGGGGCTGAACGCGTTGGCCAGTGCGGTGAAATCTGCGCCCAGCTGATCGGGGCTGAAAGCGTTCTCCAGCCCGGTGAGGCTCGTGGTCGGGTCGTACGGCGCGTTGGAGGTGTCGAAACCGAGGTCGTGCCAGAAGGTTTCGAATTGCGGGTACACCTGACCGAGGTCAGGGGTGCCGGGCGCATTTTGGCCGGGGTCTTTCGCGTTACCGAAGTCCCAGAAGTCCTTGTTCTGCAGCAACGCGATGGACTGCTGGATCGTCGCCTCCGACGGTACGTTGGCCCCGCCGTCGGTGGGGGCTACGCCGTTGACGGTGGTACCGGTGTAGTCCGCCAACCACTCGTTGATCACCGGATTGCCGCCGGGGGTCCAGTTGTTGATGTCCCTGATCAGATCCGGGTAGTCCATGTGAGCGTTGACGACCGCGCTGCAGTCACCCGGGCAGAACGGGCTGCCCGGCGTGAATGGGTCGAACATCATCAACCCGGCCGCGAAGGACTGGAACGTCTGCATGATCTCGGTCGGGTCGCCGTAGATCGGGTCGATGCCGGTGCCGCCGAGACCGGTCGTTGACGGTGTCTCCATCAGACTGTTGAAGAAGTTCTCGAACGGGGTCTGCGGTGAGAATGTGTAGGTGTCGCCCGCCCACGGCATGTAGTACCCCGAGCCGTCAGGGGCTTCGGCCCCCGTACCCGGAATGCCCACTCCACCAAGCAGGTTGGCGTCGTTCGTGCCCGGGGTGCTGTTCAACGCGCCCGCAGTCGAAATGCCTGACCAGCCTTCGAAGGGATGCACCTCACCGCTGGCGATCGGAGTACCTGCTTCCGGCAAGCCAACACCACCGGGCGAGGTCGCGTTGGGGTCGATGCTGCCGGGATTGGAGTCGCTGAAGGTGTACGAACCGTTGTCGTACGTCGGGTTGAACCAGTTGTCGAACAGGCCGAACTTCTCCTGGCCGCTCAGGGTGGCCCCCAGCCACTCGTAGAAGTCGACCGAAGAGATACCGGTAATGGGGCTCGCCGGCTCGAACGGGAGACAGGCGGCCTCGTCGCACGAGGCGTTGGTGGGTAGCTCGGAGGCGACGAGGCCCCATAGCTGCTGACCCAGGCCTGCGCTGAAGTCAGTTTCAGGGGCGTTCATTCCGCTCAGTTCCGGGAATGGAAGTAGGAAGTTGGTGACCGACATGAAGTGCGTTGGGTCCCCGGGGTCGACTCCCCAGAGGTTCGTCGGGCCGACCACGAACCAGGGGCCGGCCATCAACAGGTTGTCCGAGAAGAACTGCGTTGCGTAGATCTCGTTGGCCGGGATGTTGATCAGGTCGTCGAACAGGTTGATCGGAACATTGAGCAAGGATTCGTCGACGAGACGAGTCGGAATGCTGCGGACCGGAAGCTGCGCCGTCGCGGTGGCCGGCTCCGCGGCCCGCGGCGTAGCGACGACCAAGCTTGTCGCCGCCAGCGCGGCAGCTGCCATTACGTATGGACGCGAAACAGCCAGCATGGCGCCCCCCCTTCACTTCGATCAACGCAACGGTAACTTAACCTACACTAAGATTTTCTAAGCTCGATCGGAATCTGAAATGATTCCCCCACAAAGATTCCGTGAAGAGAGTCACATAAAACGGCGTCGCATGCAACGGGTTGCCCGATTTGTCTGATTACTTGGATTAATCATCTGGAGCCGTCGGCGGGCGAAGCTACCCGGCCAGCGCTGAGGCCCAGTCCGCCGAGAAACTCGCGAAATCGAAGGAGCCCAACAGCCCGGCCCAATCATCGGCCAACTGCTCCGGGGCGAACGACGCAGCCAACGCGGCCCAATCCTCGGTCAGCTGCTCGGGGCCGAGCACATTTGTCAGCGCCGCGAGGTCGGTCGAAAAGTCGGCCGTTACCGGGTTATTGCTGGGATCGAAGCCGAGCGACGTCCAGAACTGATACCACTGCGCGACCGTCTCGGTGTAGTCCGGACCCGTCCCAGGTTCGGGGCTCGGGTTACCAAAACTCCAGAAGCCTTGCTGCAGGATCTCGATCGAACGCGCGATCTGCTCCTCGGTCGGCACATTGGCCATGCCGTTGTCGTAGGCGCCTAGCCAGGCCCCGATCGTCTCGTTACCCGGCCAGGCTTGATCGATGTATCTGACCAAGTCGGGGTAGTCGAGGTTGTTGTCGGTGATGATTGTGCACTCACCGGGGCAGAATGGACTGCCCGGCGTGAACGGGGTGAATACCGCCGATGCAGCGGCCAACGACTGGAGCGCCCGGCCGGCCTCTTCCATACTCGGGATCTGGAAATTGGAGTAGTCCGGATCCTCCATCAGGCCGTTGATCCAGTTTTCGAACGGCACCCACGGCTGCAGCGTGTACGTCTCGCCAGCCCACGGGTAAAGATTTCCGTCGCCCACGGTTCCTGGGATGTTGGGAAATATGGTGTAGGCCGGACCGCTGGGATCGAAGGATCCAGGTCCAGCGGGATCGAAGAAGTACCCCCCGCCCGGGCTGTTGGGCCAGAGCTCATTGAGACCCACCTTGAACCAGTTGTCGAACAGCGGGAATTCCTGTTGCCCGGTCGCGATGTCGTTCAGACGGATGAACCAGTCCAGGCCGGAAATACCAGTGACAGGGCTGGTCGGCGACACCGGCAGACAGTCGAAAGCGTCGCAGCCCGCACTCGTGGGCAATGTAGTGGCGACCAGCCCCCATAGCTGCTGGCCCAGGCCACCGGCGAAGTCTGTTTCGGGCGCGTTGATTCCGCTGAGCCCCTCGAACGGAACCAGGAAGTTGGTCACCGACATGAAGTGGCTCGGGTCACCTTGGTCAACCCCCCACAGGTTGGTGGCGCTCACCACAAACCAAGGCCCGCTATTGAACAGCGACTGAGCAGCGTAGGTCATCGCATCGACCTCGCTGTTCGGGATGTTGACGATCTCCTGGAGCAGGTTGAACGGGATGTTGAAGATCGACGAGTCCACGAGAGTCGTTTCGATGTTGCGGACGGCACGCTGCGCAGCCTCCGTGGCGACCTGCGATGCCAACGGTGTGACGGCGACCAAGCTTGCCGCCACGAGCATGGCACCTGCCATGACATATGGGCGCGCAGCGACGTGCATGACGCGTACCCCCTCCGAGTCGAATAGCTGAATGGCTCCTGAATTCAAACTCAGAAAGCCTCAACTGTCGCATTGACGGTGCCCTTCATTTCAACCTCATATCTATCTGGCCAGCCGCATATTTAGAGCAATGTCAAATTAGGGGCGCTGAATTCGCCCAGTCTTTGGGCGACACGAATGGCGCGGATCAGGCCGTGAGCCCGGCGCGGTTGCCGTAGGTGTCGAGGCGCGCGACCTGCTCGACGGGTATCCGGGTGCCGGGCCCTATTGCCCCCGCGGCCAGCCCGCGGCGACGATGCAGAAACGCACGAGCCTCGCGGATGGTGAACCGCACGCAGACCACCTGCCGGCGGAGTGAGCAATCTACCGAATTCTGTGAGGTGGGCCAGAGCCTCGACTTCGTTCTTGAAGCTCGGGTTCTCGGCGGTTGGGTTCAGGCTCCGTCGAGCCAAATCGACCGGAAAGGTAATGGCCGGGCTCAACAAATTGGCGCTGTATTTAATAACTGAGCCCGGGTGGTGGCGTGTCGGCATCGAGCCACGCCCGGTTGCCGTAGGCGTCGAGGTGGACCACCTGCTCGACGGGCACGCGGGTGGTCGGCCCGTAGCGGCCGCGCGGCCAGCCGAGCGCCACCACGCAGCACGGTGTCACCGCGCGTGGAAGGCCGAGGATTTTGCGGGCCCGGCTCACTCCCCACAGCGGCAACGTGATCAACGACGCGCCCAAGCCCATCGCGCGGGCCGCCAACAGAAGGTTCTGCACGCTCGGATAGATCGAACCCCAATATCCCGACACCGCCGCGTGGGGCATCAACGAGTAGGGCGCCCGGCCTTCGCGGAGGGTGAGCCGCAGACAGGCCACCACCAGAACCGGGATCTCGTTGAAGTGGTCGACCTGCCATTGCGCCGCGCGGATCACCTTGGCCAGGGACGGGTCGTTGTCGCCGGCGCTGCTGAGCAGTCCGCCGTAAGAGAACTTCCAGCCTTTGCGATAGCGCCCGGCGAGTTTCTTGATCACCCGCCGGTCCTTGACGACGATGAACTCCCAGTTCTGGCCGTTGGCGCCGGTCGGCGCACGCAACGCCAACTCGATGCACTTCAGCACCACTGCGTCGTCGACCGGCTCGGCATGCACCCGGCGCACCGCACGCTGAGTCAGCATCGCGTGCTGCAGCGGCATGTTCAGGCCATCGAGCGCGTCGGATGTGGTCGGCGCTACCTGAAAGGCGTCGGCGTAGGGAGAGTCGGTCATACGTTCAGGCGTGCTCGCTGACCCACCGGGTGGTGAAGTCCTGGACGTCCGGGATCCCTTGCGCGAACTCGCGCGCGATGAAGCTCTCTACCGTCCCGCCGACCAGCGGGACTTTGAACTCCACGGTGCCGTTCAGCATCAGCAGCGACCCGCTGTTCATGGGTGTCACCAATGCCTCCGCCGATCCCGATCCGGGCGCTCCGGTCACGGCGACGGTGATCTTTCCGCGGAGTTGATCGCCCGACGGCGTCCACGTCTCGGTGCTGCGGACGTTGATGTCGCGCCGATAGAACTTGGAGACGATCCCTGGCAGCACGTCGCGGCCTAGGTCCTGCACGGTGGTCACCCGTACGGTCCGGTCGTCGTCGACGACCAGGGATTCCAGCGTGGTGCTGCCGCTCATGTTGGCGAGCCGTGCCCGCCAGTAGTCCTCGGCGCTGAAAGCGGTGTGAACCTGGTCGACGCTGGCGGGCGATTCGACCGATACATCGAAAGGGCGTGGCATATCGGTCCTACACCGGATCCTTGCCCGGCAACGCCGAACTCTTGGCCAACAACCGATCCGCCAGTCGGGCGGCGAACGTCCGAGTCTGCTCCAGCTGTTCGGGCTGCACATTGGTCGGCGGAAGCTTCAGACCCAGCGACTTCTTGCGGTACTCCCCCGTCCCGAGATAGCTGGTCAGCGCCAGCATGGAATGGAGGTTGTCGCCGGGATAGGTGAAGTGAATTTCGTCGACGTATCGGCCGCCCTGTTCCTCAGCGAGCTCACGGACCCCCTCGAGGTTCGCCTGCCAGAACGTGCGGCACACCACGAACACCGCAAACGGCTTGCCGGACAGCAACTTTCGTGCCTCATCCGACTTCAGGAAGGAGCGCAGCGGCATGCTGACGTTGTCCCACCAAGTGGGCGAGCCGATCAGGATCAGGTCGTAGTCGCCGTCGCGCACGGTGTCCGGGGTTTGTATCTCCCCGATCTCGTTGCGCTTCTGGGCGCCCAGCACGCTGAGCATGTCGGGCCACACCCGTCGCATCGGGAAGCGCGAAAACTTCTCCGCGTACTTCGGGTCGGTGAATGTGATCTCGGCGGTCTGCACGTCACAGCCCCGGTCGCGAAAAACCTCGCCCGCGGCGTCGAGCACCTTGTGCGCCTGACCGGTGTACGAGTAGTACAACAGCAAGACCCGCGGCGGGCGTGTACCGCCACCGGCAGTGGTCGCATCCGTCATGGCTTCCTCCCTCTCCAAATGTCAGACACTAGGCTCTAGCGTCGTGACCGACAAAGTTTCCATCGACCTCAGCGGTCCTTCGCAGACGATGCTGACCACGCTGTACTGCAAGGCACTGGACGCCGACTGGGACCGGCCGATACTGGGTGACGACTTCGCCAAGGCGGCTGTCGCCCGAATCGACTACGACTGGACTGAACTCAAGGTCGCCAACCGCTGGACGCCGCTGGTGACCGTGCGCACCGCGCAGTTCGACGTGTGGGCCGGCCAATTCCTGGCCGCTCATCCCGAGGCCGCCGTCATCCACGTCGGGTGCGGTCTGGACAGCCGGGTGTTCCGGCTGGATCCCGGCCCCGGCGTGGAATGGTACGACGTCGACTTTCCGTCGGTAATCGCGTTGCGCGAGAGAGTTTTTCCGAGCCGGCCGAACTACCATCTGATTGCCACGCCGGCGACTGACCCGTCCTGGCTGGACCAGATCCCGGCCGACCGGCCCACGCTGCTGCTGGCCGAGGGCATCAGCATGTACCTGGCCGAGGATGACGGCGTCGCGCTCCTGCAGCACGTCATCGACCGTTTCGGTACCGGCGAGATTCAGATCGACTACTACAGCCGGCTCGTCGTCCGATCGCAGAAAACGCATCGCCTGCAACGGCAGTCCGGTTCGACGCTGTACTGGGCCGTGAACAAGCCGTCGGAGGTTCTTGATCGCCTGTCCGGTGCCCGATTGGTGGACGGGGTGACGTTTTTCGACGCCAGCACCTTCGGTCGCGCGTCGGGAGTGTTCCGGGTGATGCGGCAGTTGGTTCGCCCGTTGCCGCCGCTGCGCCGAACCTTCCAGTACCACCGCTATGCCTACGGACCGATCAGCTGACGCTTACGTGCTGCTCGGCGACCTCGACGAGCAGCGAATGGACGGCCTCGATCGACTTCTCCGGTTCTGGCCCGTGTGAGTGGTATTCGACGTTGAGCTGTTCGGCGTAGATCTGGGTGAAGTAGATCTCGATGCCGGCGCTGACCTTGAAGTAGAGCTCGCCGTGCGTCGCGGTCACTTCCACGCCTTCAGGGGTGCGCACCGGGGGCACTAAACCGTTGTCGGACAACAGAACAACGTCCGGCATGCCCGGTGCGTTGCCGACGTACTGCGGGCTGAAGTGCAGCCGCGACTGCTGGATCACACCGCCGTCCAGGTCGCCCTTGAACGTTGCCGCGATGTCGCGGGCCAGCTCGACCACTGTGGTTTTCTGGCTGATCTCGGCGAGGTAGGTGCCCAGCCCCACCGGGTTGGTGCATCCGGTCGCCGACACCGGCGGCGACAGGAAGTACCGCAGGTCGACGGTATAGATGAACGGCACCGGGATGTTCAGCCGGCCGCGCACCTGCCACTCCGCGATCAGGATGGCGGCCGACAACACCGAGTGCAGTCCGAGCTTTTCGGCGCGGCACAGTTCGACGATTGAGTGTGTCTGCTCCTCGCTCAGCCGGCACGACACCATCGGAACACGTACGGGCGACTTGGGTTTCGCGCCAGTGTCGCCTCGCCGCGACGGCGGCAGGTCGTAGGCGAACAGCGCCGGCATGAACCGCTCGATGCCCGATCGCGGCCCCTTTTGGATGCCCCGGTCGGCGAGCACGGTCTCGATCGATTCCGGCGCGGGTTGCGCGGTCACCGGACCGGTCTTCCCGCCTGCGACCAGATCGGTGTAGAACGACAACAGTTCTTCGATCAGGCCGTACATGTGGTGACCGTCAGCCAGGGCGTGGTGAACATACAGCGTGGGATGCGCCTGCCCGTCGCGGATGAACAGCCGTAGGTGCACCAGCGACTCGCCCTGGTCGAAATGCGGTGGCGGATTGTCGATCTGCGACGAGTCGACGTCGACGACTTCGAGCCCGGCGTGCATCAGGTCGTCGGCGACCAGTTCGTGACGGCCGTCGGCGCCGCGCTCGAGGCGCGCGGTCAGCACCGGGTGCACCTCGAGCAGTAGGTCGAAGGCGTCGGTCAACGCGTCGACGTCGATGGGACCCTCGAGGTGTGCAGAGAGACCCACGAAGTTGTGCGTCTCGGCGAGCATTTCCTCACTGAGCGCCAACTTGCGAATGACCGACGATGGAAACACGATTGCCTTCCTAGCCTTGTCGAGATCTACGACAGGTCAACGAGTTCCATCTCGTCGCTGCCGGAGTCCATCTCGTCCGCCGCGAGCGCTTCCCGGATCAACTCCAGCAGTGTCCGGGAGAACCCGCCGACGAGTGTCTGCACGGTGTCCCCGTCGACCCGCCGGCTGTCGTACCACCAGTCCAGATGCAGCACACCGGCCGTACGGAAGACACGCAGCTCTATTCCATGGCCCAGGCCCGGAATCGCTTCGCGCACCGACAATGACGTGTCGGAGTCGAATCTGACCGCGACATCCTCGCCGAGCGGCGGCAGATCGGGAATGGTGCCGATGTAAGAGAAGAAGATGTCGGCCGGAGCGGCAGCGCCGAGCTGTCGCGCCGTCGGGGCATACAGGTAACGCAGTAGCCCGTAGCCGAGTCCGTAGTGTGGGACGGCGGTCAGTGTGCTGTGCACGCTGTCGAGCAGCTGCTTGGCGTCGTCGTCCTTGGCACAGTTGAGCGCGATCGGATAGATGGTGGTGAACCAGCCGACAGTGCGACGCAGGTCGACGTCGGGTTTGAGTACCGACCGACCCTCGCCGCTGACGTCGACGGCGATGGTCCCGTCACCGACCTGGTGAGCGATCGTCCGGCCCAAGGCAGCCAACAGCATTTCGTCGATCGGCACCCGCAGCCGTCGGCGGGCATCGTCGATCTCAGTCGTCTCCGCCACGGTCAGCGACGACGCGCTGCGCGCCAGCTCCGGCAGGCTCGGCGCCCCAGCGGTCTGCTCGCCCACCACGTTCAGCGTCGACGCCGTCGCGGTCGTGAGCCAGTAGTCGCGACTCTCCACGACGGCCGGGTGCACGGCCAGTGCCGCGCATCGCTGGGACCATTCGGTCCACGGCGTCGTCACCGGCTGCAGCGCGATGTCTTCGCCGGCCAGTTGTTGCCCGAACGCGGTGAAGATGTCATTGAGCAGGATGTCGCGAGAAGCGTTGTCGGCCACGATCGCCCGCACACTGATCGCCAGATAACACGAGCCGCCCGGCACCCCGTTGACGTAGGTGGCGATCAGCGGGTTGGACGGGTCCTGTTGGCGGACAACGTCTATCAGCGTCGACAGCATCGCATCGCGTTCCTGCGGTGTGCCCGGCTTGATGTCTTCCGGCAGCGAACGGGCGGCCAGGTCGTCGAAGTCACCGGGTTCACCGATCACCTGCTCCCAGGTACCTGCGCGTTCCACGAGTCGCAGCCGCAGCGCCTCGTGATGGTTACGAAGCGCGGTCAGCACCGCGCACACGTCGTCGACCTTCACGTCGGGCCGCAGTTGCAGGATCAGCGGAACGCGCCACTGCTCATGCTCACGCACCCCGTGCTCGAGGAAATACGCGATGTTCGGCGGAACCGGCGGATGCGCGACGTCGGCCGGCGATTGCCGCCCCAGACCGCCGGCCGCGTACCGGGCCGTCAACGCCTTGGCAAGTGCGGCAACGGTTTGATTCTCGTAGAGATCCTGCGGGGTGAGGTCGAGACCCTCGTTGGAGGCGGTCATCGCCACGCTGATCGCGACCAGCGAGTCACCGCCGAGTTCGAAGAAGTTGGCTTTGCGGTCGACCGCGCTCAGGCCCAGGCATTGTTCCCAGATGCGCTGAAGGGTGGCTTCCATCGGCGACTGGCCGTTCTTGGCCGCCGCCGGGGTTGCCTCGGCGCCCGCCGCGCCGGCGGCCCCGTTGGTCGCTGCGGCGTCACCGGTCCAGGTCGTGTGACGGTGCTCGATCCAATGCCGTTGACGTTCAAAAGGATAGCCGGGCAACGTGATCAGCTGCCCGCGCTGCCCGCCGCGCAGCGGCGACCAGTCCACCTCGACATCGGCCGCCCAGAGCTGGCCGAGGGCAAGCAGGAATGCGTCGCGGTCGTCGCGGTTCTGCGCGTGATGGCGCATCAACCGTACCGCCCGGTGCCCGTTCGACCACCGGGGGTGTCGGCTCGCCGATGAGGTCAGCGTGCCGCCCGGGCCGACCTCGACCAGGATGCGGTTCGGCTCGCCGAGCACCACGTCGACCTCGTCGGAGAACCGGACGGTCGAGCGCACCTGGCGCGCCCAGGTTGCCGGGTTGGTGGCTTCGCTCGCGGCCAGCCAGGTTCCGGTCACGTTGGACAGCAACGGAATCTGCGGTTCGCGCAGCGTCTGGCGGGACAGGAAGCCGGTGAACTCCGGGATCATCGAGTCCATCAGCCGCGAGTGGAACGCGTGCGACGTGCGGACCCGGCGCGCCACGATGCCCTTTTCGGTGAGGCGTTCGCTGAATTGGCGAATGCCCTCCTCGGACCCCGCGACGACGCAGCCACCCGGCTCGTTGATCGCGGCGATGTCGACCTCACCGTTGAGGTATTCGCTGACCGCCTCGGGGCTCAGCGCCACCGCGACCATGACGCCACGCGGCGCGGCGTGCATCAGGCGCGCGCGCATCGCGACCACCTTGATGGCCGTATCGATGTCGAAGACCCCGGCGATGGTGCCGGCGACGTACTCGCCGATGCTGTGTCCGGCCAGCGCTGCGGGCAGGACACCGTAGCTCTCGACCAGTTTCGCCAGCGCGTACTCGACGGTGAACAGCGCGGGCTGAGTCCGGTCGGTGCGCTCGAGGTTGCGGGCTGTGCCCTCGAAGATGTCAGCGCGCAGGTCGACGCCGAGCTCCTCGCCGAACCCGGTCGCACACTGGTCGAAGTGCTCAGCGAACACCGGCTCGGCGTCGTAGAGGCCGCGCGCCATCCCGACGTGCTGCGCGCCCTGACCGGGGAACAGGAAGACCACCTGATCTGAATTATCTTTGTTCCCGGCGAATTCGCCGACGAACACGTTGTCGTTCTCGGCGGTCTCCAGCACGGTTCTCGCATGCTGCTCGTCGTTGACCACCGCGGCCATCCGGATCTTCTCTTTGCGGCGACGGCCGAGGGTGTAGGCGACATCAGCTAAGTTCAGCGCGTCGTCGCCGGAGCTTGCGGCGGCCAGCGACTTGCGTGACTGTTCCAGCGCGTCGATGCTTCGCGCCGACATCAGCAGCACCTGCGGGCCGGACACCGGTGCCGAAGACACCGACGCCGCGACGGCGGGCGCTTCTTCGAGCACCAGGTGCGCATTGGTGCCACCGACACCGAATGAGCTGACCCCGGCGCGCAGCACGCCGTCCCATTCCCACGGGCCGTATTCGCTGCGAACCTTGAAAGGTCCACGGTCCAGATGTAATTCGGGGTTCGGGCTGGTGTAGTGCAGGGTCGCGGGGATGGCCCGGTGCTTGAGGCACAGAATGGCCTTGATCAGGCCGGCGATACCGGCGGCGGATTCCAGGTGGCCGATGTTCGACTTCACCGAGCCGACATAGCACGGGCCGGAGCGGGTCTCCTCGGATACCTCGAAAGCCTGTCGCAGGCCTTCGATTTCGATCGGGTCACCCAGCGGCGTGCCGGTGCCATGGGTCTCGATGTAGCTGATCTCCGACGAGTCGACGTCGGCGATCGCGTGCGCTTCGGCGATGACGTCGGCCTGGCCGGCCGCGGTGGGGGCGGCGTAGGTCATCTTCGTCGAGCCGTCGTTGTTCAACGCCGAACCGCGGATCACCGCGTGGATCCGGTCGCCGTCGTCGACGGCGTCCTGCAGCGACTTGAGCACGACGACCCCGACGCCGCTGCCGAAAATCGTGCCGTCGGAACGGGCGTCGAACGGTCGGCAGTGTCCGGTCGGCGACACCATCGAGCCTGGGGCGTACCAGTATCCGACGTGGTGCGGGATGCGCAGCGACGCGCCACCGGCCAGCGCCAGCTCGCATTCGCCGTTCAGGATGCTCTGGCAGGCCAGGTGCACCGCGACCAACGCCGACGAGCAGGCCGTCTGCACCGACAGGGCGGGCCCGCGCAGATTCAGCGCGTACGCGACCTTGGTGGCCAGGTAGTCCTTGTCGTTCTGCATCGACAGGTTGACCATGTCGAAGGTGATGCCTTGTCCCAGAACCACATTGGGGTCATGGTTGGACATGATGTTGTGCAGCAGGTAGCCGCTGGTGGTGCTGGTCGCGTAGACGCCAACCGAACCCTCGATCTCGGCGGGGTCGTAGCCGGCGTCCTCGATCGCGTGGAACGCGGTCTGCAGGAAAAGCCGGTGCTGCGGATCGGTCGAACGCGCCACCTGCGGGGTGAAGCCGAAGAAGTCGGCGTCGAATTCGTCGATGCCGTCCATCAATGCGGCACGCCGCACGTACGCGTGGTTCGCCAGCGCCTTCTCGGGAATGCCCTCGGCCAGCAGGTCGTCTTCGGCCAGCGTGACGATCGACTCCTCGCCGCGGCGCAGGTTGTCCCAGAATGCCGACAGCGTGTTGGCGCCTGGCAAGCGGGCCGCCATGCCGACCACCGCGATTGCGTTGGGCGGCAGTTCGCCGTTGCTGGTCACACTCGATCTCCTACCTTTCGCCGAGCCGCCGCTCGCTGCCGGGCTGCGGCGCGCTGCTTGGCTCGGTCGCGAACACCGCCACCGCTGTCAGCCTTGTCGTCGCTCTCCAAGCCCAGCTGGCGGATCAAGTCGGTGGTCAATGCGGTCAACGAGGCGCCCTGCAACAGCAGGGCCACCGGCGGTTCCACACCGAAGTCGCCACGAACAGTGTTGCGGATTCGCACCGCCATGAGCGAATCCATGCCCAACTCGGTCAACGGCTGATCAGCATCTAGGGTGCTCCCCTTCGGATAGCCCATGATGGCCAGGATCCGCGCGCCCAGTCGCCCGATGACCACCCGGTTCGCCTCGGCGGGGTCCAGCTCGCGCAGCGCGTCGGGGCCGGCCCAGTCGTCGTCCTCGTCGTCGATGTCCAATTCCTCGGCCAGCTTGGCGAAGAAGCCGAGTTGCTGGATCTCCGGGAAGGCGGCCGCGGCACGGTCCAGCCGCAGCCGGGCCACGCCGATGTTGGTGGGCCGGCTGGCCAGGATGGCCTCCAGCGCCTCGATGCCCTCGGCCGGCGAAATCGGGTCCAGCGCGCTGAAGGTCAGCGCGCGGGCCACACCGATGTCGGACCACTGGCCCCAGTTGATCGTGGTGGCAGGCAATCCCGATGCCCGTCGCCAGTCGACCAAGCCGTCGAGCCACGCGCTGGCGGCCGCGTAGGCACCCTGCCCGGGCGCGCCCAGCAGTGAGGACGTCGACGAGAAGCCGACCCACCAGTCGAGCTTTTTGTCGGCGGTCGCGACGTGCAGGCGCAGCGCACCAATCGCTTTCGGCGCCCACACCCGCTCCAGGCTGTCCTGGCTGAGGCCGGCGACGATCTGGTCGTCCAGCACGACGGCGCTGTGCATCAGGCCGCGCAGCGTCAGCCCGGTCTGCTCGGCCGCGCTCACCAGCTTCTCGGCGACGCCCGGTGCGGCGATGTCCCCCAGCACCACAGCGATGTGGGCACGCTGCTCGAGTTCGGAGATCAGCGCCTGCGCCTCCTCGGACGGTTCCGAACGGCCGTTGAGCACGACCCCACCCGCGCCGCTGTCGACCAGCCAACGGGCCATGGCCAACCCAAGCCCACGCAGACCGCCGGTGAGAATGTAGGAGCCGTCCGGCCGGACCACCGTCTCGGTCTTGGCCGGGCCGAGCGTCGCGCGGGAAAGCCGTTTCACGTAACGCTTTTCGTTACGCCAGCCGATGACATCGTCACCAGTCAGGCCGAACTCTGCGGTCAGCGAGGAGACGTCATCGCCGGAGAGGTCCACCAGCGTGGTGCGCAGGTCCGGGTGCTCGTAGGCCAGCACCCGGATCAGACCGGTCAGGGCCGCGATCGACGGATCGCCCGACTCGCCGTCGCCGACGGGCAGTCCGTTGCGGGACACCACCCACAGCCGCGGCGGTTTGCCGTGCCACCCGGTGAGGATCGTGCGGACCGTCGATGCGACTCCCCATGTCAGGTCGCGGCCGCGGCCCGGCGCGTCACCGGACTCGGAGCCGTCGAAGGACTGGTGGCCCGCGAAGACGACCACGCCGACCGGCGGTAGCTCGGCGTCCCCGGCGGCTTGCGAGAACGCTTCCAGCACAGCCGATTCCCGGGACAGGTCGGCGGTGAGCACCCGTCGCGTCGGGGAGCCGAAAGCGGCGGTGAATTCCTTGGCGACCGCCTCGGACTCGGCGCCGTCGGTCAGCACCAGCCAGCTGCCGTCCGGGGCCGACGCGGCGGCGTCCACCGGCGTCTCGACCCATTCGGTGTCGAAGATCTTCTGCTCCAACGGCAATGGCACACTGCGGCGTTGCACGCGCTGCAGGTAGATGCCGCTGATCTCGGCGGTGGGCGTACCCGTCTCGTCGGTGATCAGGACGCGGCCCTCGATCCCCGCGCCTTCGCCGTCCGGGTTGACCAACTCGGCCCGGCACCGGGCGCGACGGCCGACTTCGCCGAACACCCGGATCTTCTCGAACGACACCGGAAGATAGGTCGCCTCGTCGGCGTCGGCCAGCGAATCACTGCTCAGCGCGGCGGCCAGGCCCTGCAGGGCCGCGTCGAGCAGCACCGGATGGATCCGGTATCCGCGGTGGCCGGTCGCCTCGTCGGGCAGGACGATCTCGGTCTCCGACGTGCCGTTGGGTCGCCGGACGATGCGGGTCAGAGCGGCGAACGCCTGCCCGTGGTGCAGGCCGGTGGCGCGCAACGCGGAGTACAAGTCGGCGGGCGAGAGCACCGTGCCGGGCTCCGACGAGACGGGCGGCACGGTCGGCGCTTCCGACTGCCCCACTTCGACTTTCGCGACGGCGTGACGGATCCAGGCGCCGTTGGCCGACCGCGAATGGATCTCGACGCGAATCTCGTCGCCGTCCTTTTCGCCGCGGGTGAGTTGCGTGGTGAGCTGAGTCGACTCGCCCAGCGGCAGCATCTGCTCGACCTCGACGCCGACGGACACCGAGGTGGCCGGCAAGCCGAGGGCTTCGCTGGCGGCGGCCAAAGCGATCTCGCCGAAACCGGTGCCGGGCATGACGGGTTGGCCGTGCACCTTGTGGTCGAGCAGGTAGGGGACGAGATCGGTCCCGACGTCGGCGGTGAAGACGTGGTCGCGGCCGGATGGCAGCTCGACGTGTGTGCCCAGCAGTGGGTGGGCGCTGGCCGGCCCACGGTTGGTCGCCGTCGGCGCCGCCCAGTAGCGGACGTGCTGCCAGGGCGTCGGCGGCAGGTCGATGAGTTTCTTGATGCCGCTGGCGTTCTGGGCCGCGGCGACCGACGGCGGCCGGACCGTCGCCAGCTGGGTGTGGAACGTCAGCGTTTCCGGGTTGTCGCGAGTCAGCGTCCCCGACACCAGTGCGCCGCCGCGCGGCTTGGCCGCTTCCAGTGTGCCGTTGATGGCGTGGCTGAGCAGTGGGTGCGGGCTGATCTCGACGAACGTGGTGTGACTTACTGGCCCATCCAAGGCCTTGGTTACAGCCTGGCTGAACCGCACCGGGTTACGCAGGTTCACCACCCAGTAGTCGGCGTCGAAACTTGGCACTTCGGCCTCATTCACCTGACCGACCGTGCTGATCAACGGGATTTTAGGCGTCTGGGGCTTGAGGTCGGCCAGTGCGACCTCGAGGTCGGTCAGGATCGGGTCGACCGTCCGGTGATGCGAGGCCACGTCCACCTCGACCCGACGCGCCAGCAGACCGCGGGCGTCCACCACCGCGATGACCGCATCGACCTGCTCGGGCGGGCCCGCGATCACCGTCTGCTGCGGAGCGGCGTACACCGCCACCGTGGTGTCCGGGTATTGGCCGACCAGCTTCTCGGCCTCGGCAGCGCCCAACTCCAGCAACGCCATCGCACCCTGACCCGACAGCCGCGACATCAACCTCGACCGCGTCGCAATGACTTTCAAACCATCCGCCGGGCTCAACGCACCCGACACCACCGCCGCGGTCACCTCACCCATCGAATGACCGATCACCGCATCCGGCTCAACCCCATAGGAGCGCCACAACGCGGTCAACGCCAACTGCATACCCACCAGCACCGGCTGGATCCGCTCGATCCCCACCACCGGCTCACCGGAGAGCAACGTCTCACGCAACGAAAAACCCACCTGCGCAACGAAGTCCGGCTCCAACTCGGCCACCGCCGCAGCGAACGCCGGCTCATCGGCCAGCAACTGCCGACCCATACCGGCCCACTGCGAACCCTGACCCGAATACAAGAACACCGTGCCCTTGCCGCGCGGAACCTCGTGCGCTCCAACGACTCCCGGCGTGGGCTGGCCGGCAGCAAGTGCCCGCAGCCCGGCCACCACCTCGTTGCGGTCGCGGGCGGACACGGTCGCGATCTTGTTGTGCCGGCTGCGATAGAGGTTGACGGTATGTGCGATGTCGGCCAGCGGCACCTCGGCACCCTGACCCGACATCCAGTCGGCGAGTGCGGCGGCCCACGAGGCGATCCGCTGCTCGGACTTACCGGCGATGGTCAGCGTCGTCACCGGCGATGCGGACTCACCATCGGAAACCGCTACGGGTTCGGGACCTTGCTCGATCACCACGTGGGCGTTGGTCCCGCCGATGCCGAACGACGAGATGGCGGCGCGGCGCGGACCTTCTTCCAGCGGCCACGGGATGGGCTCGGTCGGCACGAACAGCCGGGTGGACTTGTGGTCGATCGCCGGATTCCATTGTGCGAAGTTGAGGTTCGGCGGTATTTGCGACCGCTGCACCGACAGGGCGGCCTTGATGAAGCCGGCGATGCCCGCGGCGGCCTCGAGGTGGCCGAAGTTGGATTTCACTGCCCCGAGGGCACATTGAGCCTCGCCGCGACCGTATTGGTCGGCCAGCGCCTCGAATTCGATCGGGTCGCCCAGCCCGGTGCCGGTTCCGTGCGCCTCGATGTAGTTGACCGAGCCCGCGGTGACGTCCGCGCTGCGCAACGCGGCCTTGATCACGTCTTGCTGCGCAATGGTATTGGGCGCGGTCAGGCCGTTGGACCGGCCGTCCTGGTTGACCGCCGACCCCCGCACAACCGCGAGGACCCGGTCACCGTCGCGCACCGCGTCGGTGAGGCGTTTGAGCACCACGACACCGCAGCCCTCGCCGCGGACGAACCCGTCGGCGCGCGAGTCGAAGGAGTAGCAGCGGCCGTTCGGCGACAGCATTCCCCACTTGGCCATCGCGATCTGCGTCTCCGGGCGCAGGATCAGGCTGACCCCGCCGGCCAGGGCGAGGTCGCTTTCGCGCAGCCGCAGGCTTTGACAGGCCAGGTGGATCGTCACCAGTGACGAGGAGCACGCGGAGTCGATGGCGACGGCCGGACCGCGTAGCCCCAGCAGATAGGCGATGCGCCCGACGGCGACGGCGTGCGCGTTGCCGGTCGCGGAGTAGGCGTCGATGGCGTCCGGGTTAGCC
This sequence comes from Mycobacterium sp., assembly GCF_965277065.1. Taxonomy (GTDB): domain Bacteria; phylum Actinomycetota; class Actinomycetes; order Mycobacteriales; family Mycobacteriaceae; genus Mycobacterium. Next base: position 766,005 of record NZ_CBDIBT010000018.1, on the reverse strand, counting down.
GCCGAAATCGTCTGGTATTCCCCGTAATACACGCCTATCAGCACGGCGGCGCGCACACCGGACAGATCCTCGGTCGCGATCCCGGCATGCTCGAGGGCTTCGTAGGCCACCTCGAGCATCAACCGCTGCTGGGGGTCCATCGCCTCGGCTTCACGCGGCGAGATGCCGAAGTAGTCGGCGTCGAAGCCGGACACATCAGAGAGGAAGCCGCCCCACTTGGACGACATCCGGCCGGGCGCGAATTGGTCGGCGTCGTAGAACTCGTCGGCGTTCCAGCGGTCCGCCGGGATCTCGCTGATCCCGTCGCCGCCGTTGGCCAAAAAATTCCAGTAGCCCTCGGGGCCGTCCGCGCCGCCGGGGAAACGGCAACCCACACCCACGACCGCAATCGGCTCGGCGGCGGCGATTCGCGACGCCTTGTCGAACTGCTGGGTCAGCGCATCCCGTTTCTCGTCGGGCATCGCCGAAACTCTGTCGTAAATGGTCGCCATCAGAAGATACCGCTCTCACTGCCCGCCGAAGCCGACTCCACATGGGAAAACAATTCATCCAACACGCTGCTCGCCGAGTCGGCCGCTAGCTCGGCGGTATCTTCCTCTGGCGCGTCGGGAGGTGCAAGCAGACCTGCGACGTAGGTCGCCAGCGAGGCGATCGTCGGATGGTTGAACAACATGTTCGCGGACACATCGAGGCCGACCAGCTTCTTGGTCTCCTTGAGCACCGTCATCGCCATCATCGAGTCCAGGCCCAGCTCCGGGAACGGCGCGTCGAGGCTGATCGACGACGGCGACATCCGAAGCTCACGGCCCAGGATGGCTTGCAGCCTGGTCTGCAACTCGGTCAGCCGCTCTTCGGCGGACAGCGTCGACCAGTCCGGGGCCGCTGCTGCCGCGGCCACCGCGTCCTCGGCGGCGGGCCGGTGCTCGACGATCGCGACGGCGGCCTCGAATTCCGAGGCGATCCGGTCGAAGTAGGCGAGTTCGCGGAACTCCGGGGTCGCCGCGACCGCGCGGTCCAGCCGCAGTCTTCCGACGCCGACCCGGTTGAGCGGGCCGCCGACCAGGGTTTGCAGCGCCTCGACGCCCTCCTCGGGCGTGATCGGGTCGAGCACGCTGTAGGTCAGCTTGCTGCTCATGCCGACGGCGGACCACTGACCCCAGTTGATCGCGGTGGCGGGCCGCCCGGATGCGCGCCGCCACGTCATCAGCGCGTCGAGCCACGCGTTGCCGGTCGCGTAGGCCAGCTGGCCGGGCAGGCCGAGCATGGTGGCCATCGACGAGAAGCCGACCCACCAGTCCATCTCTGTGTCAGCGGTCGCAGCGTTCAATCGCAGTGCGCCGGCGACCTTGGGCGTCCAGACCCGTTCCAGACTCCCCCGGGTCACGGCGCTCACCAGGCCGTCGCCGGTGACGCCGGCGCCGTGCACCAGTCCGCGAAGCGGGCGTCCGGTCTCTTCGGCGGCGGCCACCAGCCGTTCCGCCACACCTGCGGTGGCGATGTCGCCCGCCACGAAGACGACCTCCGTGCCCAGGCTGTTCATGTATTCGCGCTGCTCGTCGGACGGCTCGCTGCGGCCGTTGAGTACGATCCGGCCGGCCCCACGCTCAACCAGCCAGCGGGTGACGACGGTGCCTAAACCACCGAGCCCACCGGTGATGATGTAGGAGCCGTCGGCGCGGACCACCGCTTCGTGCGGGCCACCGTCGAGGGTGGCGCGCATCAGCCGTTCCACGTAGCGGCCGTCGTGGCGGACGGCCACCACGTCGTCGCCGGTCGCGGCGGCGAGTTCATCGGCAAGTGCGGCGACGACATCGGGGCCGCTGCCCACATCGAGCAGCGTGGCGCCGAGATCCGGTTCGCCGGCCAGCACGCGGGCGGCCTCGCCGGGGAACCGCCAGTTGCGGATCAGTCCCTTGAGTGCGCCGATCGCCGGGTCGCCCGGCTCTTCGTCGTGCACCGACAGCCCGTCGCGGGTGACCAGCCACAGCCGTGCTGAGGTGCCCTTCCAGCCGTCGACGGCCGCGTGCGCCGCCGCGGTGATGTCCAGCACCAGATTGTGGGCACGATGCAGGGCGACGTCGGTGTCGACACCGTCGAACGGCGGCGTGGCCAGCAACACGACGATCCCGACCCGCTTCGCGTCGGCGGCGGTCTTGGCGAAGACTTCCGCCACCGCGGACTCATCACCCAGCGTGGCGCTGACCGCACGCCGGGTCGACGAGGTGAGCTTGTCCGTCAGCGCGGCCGCGAGATCAGCTGTCTCGCCGGCAGGGTCAAATTCTGACAACACCACCCAGGTGCCGTCGGCGACGGCGCCGCCCTGTGCCGCCGGGCTCTGCACCCAGGCGGCGTCGAAGATCATCTGCTCCAGCGACAGCGGGACGGTGGCCAGGTCGACCGGCTTGAGCTCGACACCGGTCAGTTCCGCGAGCACAGCGCCGGCAGTGTCGGTCAGTACGATATGGCCACGGTGGCCGCGTTCGTCGGCCAACTCGGCGTGTGCGCGGGCTCGGCGTTGGATCGGGGCGAACACCCGGATCGTCTCCACCGAAACCGCTTGGTAAGAGCCGTCTTCGGGTTCGGTCGGGATGGCGGCGGCCAGTTGCTGCAACGCCGCGTCCAGCAGTACCGGATGGATGCGGTACTCGGGGTGATCGGCGACCTCGTCCGGCAGCGTGATCTCGACACCCTGCCCGGCGGCCGGACCGGCCGGCGCGCTTTGCCGGGTTACGTCAGCGACCGCGTGGCGGGTCCAGCTGCCGCCGGCCGAGCGGGCTTGAATCTCAAGACGATTCACGTCCGGGCTCAGCGAAAGCTGCGTGCTGACGCGGGTCTGGGCATCCAGGATCAGCGGGCGTTCGACGGCGAGCGTGCTGACCTGCACACCGTCGCCGAGCGCCTGAGCGGCGGCGGCCAAAGCCATCTCGGCGAAGCCGGCCGCCGTGACGACGGCCTGACCGCCGACGGTGTGGTCGGCCAGCCACGGCAGCGACGCGACACCGATGTCGGTCTGCCACACATGCTCACGGCCGGACGGCAGGTCGACGTGCGCACCCAACAACGGGTGCGCATCGGACGCTTGCGGCCCCGCAGGCTTCACCTCGAGCCAGTAGCTGGAATGCAGCCACGGCGACGCCGGAATGTCGACGCGGCGACGCCCTTCGGTCACCGGCTCGGTGACGCCGAGAGAGGCGAGTTGCTCATGCACAGAGAGTGTTTCGTCATCGCCGCGTTTCATCGCGGCGGTGACGGCGAACTGGTCGCGCGAGGACACCGCGGCCAGCGTCTCGCCGATGGCGTGGGTCAGCAGTGGGTGCGGGCTGATCTCGACGAACGTGGTGTGACTTACTGGCCCTTCCAAGGCCTTGGTTACAGCCTGGCTGAACCGCACCGGGTTACGCAGGTTCACCACCCAGTAGTCGGCGTCGAAACTTGGCACTTCGGCCTCATTCGCCTGACCGACCGTGCTGATCAACGGGATTTTGGGCGTCTGGGGCTTGAGGTCGGCCAGTGCGACCTCGAGGTCGGCCAGGATCGGGTCGACCGTCCGGTGATGCGAGGCCACGTCCACCTCGACCCGACGCGCCAACAGACCGCGGGCGTCCACCACCGCGATGACCGCATCGACCTGCTCAGGCGGGCCCGCGATCACCGTCTGCTGCGGAGCGGCGTACACCGCCACCGTGGTGTCCGGGTATTGGCCGACCAGCTTCTCGGCCTCGGCAGCGCCCAACTCCAGCAACGCCATCGCACCCTGACCCGACAGCCGCGACATCAACGTCGACCGCGTCGCAATGACTTTCAAACCATCCGCCGGGCTCAACGCACCCGACACCACCGCCGCGGTCACCTCACCCATCGAATGACCGATCACCGCATCCGGCTCAACCCCATAGGAGCGCCACAACGCGGTCAACGCCAACTGCATACCCACCAGCACCGGCTGAATCCGCTCGATCCCCACCACCGGCTCACCGGAGAGCAACGTCTCACGCAACGAAAAACCCACCTGCGCAACGAAGTCCGGCTCCAACTCGGCCACCGCCGCAGCGAACGCCGGCTCATCGGCCAGCAACTGCCGACCCATACCGGCCCACTGCGAACCCTGACCCGAATACAAGAACACCGTGCCCGAACCGTTCGGCTTCTCCGTCGGCTCCACCACCCCGGTCGCGGGATCGCCGGCGGCCAGCGCACGCAATCCGGCGACGGCCTGCTCGCGGCTGCGGGCAGCAACGGCGGCGAAGCTCCGGTAGCGGCCGCGGTAGTTGTTGACGGTGTGCGCCACGTCGGCCAGCGGCACCTCGACGCCGGCACCCGCCATCCAGTCGGCCAGCATTTCGGCGATCGGCGCGATGCGCGCCGGGGTCTTCCCGGAGATGACCAGCGTGCTGATCACCGGCTCTGATTGCACGGCAACCGATTCGGAGACGGGCGCCTGCTCGATCACCACGTGGGCGTTCGTGCCGCTGACACCGAACGACGACACCCCGGCGCGGCGCGGCCGGCTCACCGCCGGCCATGCCATGCCGTCGGCGGCAATGGTGAATTTCGACGCACCGGCACCGGCATTCGGCGTCAGCGCCGTAAAGTGCAGGTGCGGCGGGATATACCCGTGATTCAGGCTGAGCACGGTCTTGATGAAGCCGGCGATTCCCGCCGAGTTCTCCAGGTGGCCCAGGTTGGTTTTGACCGATCCCAACACCAGCGGCGCCGACTCGTCGCGCTCGCCGAAAACCTGGCTCAAGGCGTCGAGTTCGATCGGGTCGCCGAGCGCGGTGCCGGTGCCGTGCGCCTCGATGTAGTCGATGTCGGAAGGCTGCAGCCGGGCCGATGCCAGCGCCGCACGCAGGACTGCTTGCTGGGCGGGCCCGCTGGGCACCGTCTGCCCACTGCTTGGTCCGTCTTGGTTGACCGCTGAACCGCGCACCACGGCCAACACCGGATCCCGGTCGCGCAGTGCATCGCTGAGCCGCTTGAGCACGACGACGCCGCATCCCTCGCTGCGCACGTAACCGTTGGCGGCGGCGTCAAAGGTCTTGCACTGCCCGTCGGGCGCCAGCATGCCCCACCGCGAACACGCGATGCTGTTTTCCGGGCTCATGATCAAATTGGTTCCGGCGGCCAACGCCTGATCGGTTTCCCGCCGACGCAGGCTCTGGCACGCCAGATGGATGGCGACCAGCGACGACGAGCACGCGGTATCGAGCACCACCGCCGGGCCGTGTACTCCCAGGAAATATGACAATCGCCCAGCGGCGAAGTTCGACGCACTCCCGAACGGAACGTACGGGTCGACGTCCTTTGGCGGCGCCTTCGCCAACATCAACGAGTAGTCATAGGTGGTCAGGCCGACGTAGATCCCGGTCTTGGTGTTGCGAACCGCCTTTGGCGTGACGCCGGCGTTTTCCAGTGCCTCCCAGGCGACTTCGAGCAGCAGCCGCTGCTGCGGGTCCATCGCAGCGGCCTCGCGCGGGGAGATCCCGAAGAACTCGGCGTCGAACTGGTCGGGCTGCCACGAGGTGAGGAAGCCGCCGTCCCGGGTGCAGATCGTGCCCGGACGGGTGTGGTCCTCGGAGAAGTAGGCGTCGGCGTCCCAGCGGTCCTCAGGAACCCGGATCACCCCACTGCGACCGTCATGCAGAAGCTGCCAGTAGTCGGCGGGAGTGCTGATGCCACCGGGCAGCCGACAGGCCATGCCCACGACGGCGATCGGCTCGAGGTCGGCCTTCTCGGCGATCTCCAGCCGAGCCGTCAGGTCATCGATCTTGCGGAGCGCCTCGGTGATGATCGCCCGACGATCTGGGGCTGTCATCGCCTAACCAAGCCTTTCCGAAAGCTCTTTGAGAAGTTCGTCGTCGCTGAAGTCGTCGTAGTCGTCAGCGCTTTCGTCGTCGGCGGCGTCGGCCACCTCCGGAATCAGCGTGGCCAGGTACTCCGACAACGCCTCGACGGTCGGGTAGTCGAACACCACCGACGCGGGCAGCGTCTCGCCGAGGCTGTCCGACAGGGCACGCTGCAGCGTCACACTCATCAGCGAGTCCATGCCGGACTGGAAGAAGCCGGCGGACGGGTCGAGCAGTTGCGCCGAGGCCAATCCCATCGCCCCGACCACCTGTGCGGTGACGTGATCGACCAGGATGCCGCGGCGCCGGGCCGGGTCGGCCGCGCGCAACGCATTCCGGAATTCGGTGCTGCGTTCAGCCGAGCTGTCGCCAGCGGCGGTGTCGGTGGCCAGCAGGTCATCCACGATGCGCAGCGCTGCCCGGGTCCGGTACGCGGCGGCTAGCAGCGGCCAGTCCGCGGCCACCACGGTCGGCCGCGACGCGGCACCGGGGCCGGTGAGCAACGACAGCGCCTGGATCGCGACATCGTCGGCCATCGGCTCCAGACCGGAAGCCAGGGTGACCTGACGCTCCTCTTCGGATTGCCCGTCGGACAACGACTTCCACAGTCCCCAGTTGATCGCGGTGGCCGCAAGTCCGGCGGCCCGGCGGGCCAGCGCGAAGGTGTCCAGGAACGTGGTGGTCGCGGTGTAGTGCGCCAGCCAGCGAGACCCGGTCAGGCCGGAGATCGACGAGAACAGCACGAACTGTTCCACCTTGTGCCGCAACGAAAGCCGGTGCAGCAGCGCAACCACGTCCAGCTTGGGCCGGAACATCGCGGTGACGTCGTCGTCGGTCATGTCCAGCAGCGTGATCGGCCCACCGCCGAATGCGGCCACATAGATCCCGGCCAGCGGCGGCAGGTCCGCGCCGAAGCGGTCGAACACCGCGCTCAAGGCGGATTCGTCCGCCGCGTCGGCGGCGGCCGTCACCACGGTGGTGCCGGAACTCGCCAGCCGGGCGGTGAGATCGTCGAGGCGCGAACCGGGATTACGCGAGACCGCGACCACGGTGCCCGCACCCGAGTCGGCGAGTTGCTGGATCAGGTGCGGCCCAATGTTTCCGGTCGCGCCGATGACCAGATAGCTGCTGGCTTTGGACAATTCAGCGGGCCCGGTCGACGGCTGGTGGGCCTGCTGAAGACGCGGAACCCGACGCAGGCCGGCCCGGTAGACGACCTGGTCCTCGTCGTCGTCGGCCTGGGCCTCGTCCACGACGTAGACGGCGGCCAGACCATCGGGCACCGACTCGTCGATGTCGATCACGCGGCCCCAGAATTCGGGGTGCTCCAGCGCCAGCGTGCGACCCAGGCCCCACAGCACCGCCTGGGACGCGATGGCGCGGTCGCCGTCGCCGACCGGTTGGGCGTTGCGGGTGAGCAGGTAAAGCTTTGGTGGCACGCCGATTTCGGCGATCGCCGCAGTCAGTCGACGCGCGGCGTTGAACAGTTCGTAGCCGTCCTCGAAATCGAACTGGCCGCCGGTCACCTTCGGCGCGTAGAGCACGTGGGTCACCCCGGCCAGCGCATCGGTGATCGCCTCCGGGTCGGCTCCCTGCGCCAGCAGCGACGTCGACTCGACCGTGGCGGCGAATTCGTCGCCGAGAACGTGGCCGATCTCATCGCCCAGTTCGGAGTCGGTGATGACCAGCCACGAGCTTTCGGCCTCGCCCTCTTTTCCGGATAGTTCGCGCGCCCCGGACAGCGGACGGGCCGGCCAGGCCAGGTCGAGGTACCACTGCGACGGAATCGGGCCGTCCACGGGCACGACCGTGTTGTCAATGGCCGCAACACTTCTGGTCGGTGTGACCGGTCGCGTATTGACCCAGAACCGGCTGTGGTGCCACGGCGTGGTCGGCAGCATCGGGTGCGGCTCGACCGGATGCGGCGTCTGCGGCGGGTGGCTGGTGTGGACGGCGTTCAGGTTGGTGTGGAACCGGACCGTGTCGTCGCCGTCGCGCCACAACGTGCCGACGCTGTGATGGTGGCTGGCAGGATCCACCGTGTCGCCGACCGCGTTGGTCAGGATCGGGTGCGCGCTGATCTCGATGAAGGTGCCGTGTTCTTCCGCCGCTGCGGCGACGGCCTGGCTGAGCAGCGCAGGCTGACGCACGTTGGACACCCAGTAATCGGCGTCCAGCATCGGCGACGCGATGCCCTCCATCACCGTCGAATAGAACGGGATTGTGGGGATCTCGGGGGTCAAATCGGCTAGCGCCGTTCGCAATTCGTCCAAGATCGGGTCCATGAACGCGGTGTGCGACGCCACCTCCATGTTGACCCGACGGGCGAACTTGTTCTGCGCGCTCACCGCGGCCACCACCGCGTCGACCGAGGCCACCGGGCCGGCGATCACCGTCTCGCGCGGCGAGATGTAGCCCGCCACACTGACTCCCGCATGGTTGGCGATCAACGCCTCGGTCGCCGCGGGGTCGAGCTTGAGCAGCGCCACCGCGCCCTGGCCGGCGAGCTTCGACATCAGTTTCGACCGGATCGCGATCACCCGCAGGCCGTCGACCACGCTCACCGCGCCGGCCACCACCGCCGCGGTGACCTCGCCCATCGAGTGGCCGATCACCGCGTCCGGGTGGACGCCATAGGACCGCCACAACTCGGTCAGCGCCAGTTGCAGGCCCATCAGCACCGGCTGGACTTGCGCATCGCCGCTGATCGCCTCGCCGTTGGCGATGATCTGCTGCAGCGAAAAGCCAACCTGCTCAACGAAAATCGGGTCCAGCTCGGCGATCGCCTCGGCGAACACCGGCTCGTCGGCCAGCAGTTGCCGGCCCATCCCGGCCCAGTGCGAACCTTGGCCGGAGAACACGAACACCGTGCCGGGGCTGCACGGCCCGTCATGCGGGCCGACTGTTCCCTCTGCACCATCGGTGTATCGGCCGTCGGCCAGCGCCTGCAACTGGGCCACTGCCTGCTCGCGGTCGCGGACGCACACGGTGGCGAACTGGGCGTGCCGCTCGCGGTGATAGTTGAGGGTGTGCGCCACGTCGGGCAGTCGCACCTCGGCGCCGGCACCCTGCAGCCACTCGGCCAGCGCGCGGGCCTGCGAGGAGATTCGCTCGTTCGACTTGCCCGACACCACCAGCGTGGTCACGGCCGGGTCGGCCTCGCGGATCACCGGCAGGGCTGGGGGCGCCTGCTCGATCACCGCGTGCGCGTTGGTGCCACCGAAACCGAACGATGACACGCCCGCCCGGCGCGGCTGGCCGGTGTGCGGCCAGTCCTGTTGCTCGGCAACCACTTTCAGACGCAGCTGGTCGAAGGGGATGTGCGGGTTGGGGGTGTGGAAGTGCAGGCTCGGCGGGATGGTGCCGGTGTGCACCGCGAGCACGGTCTTGATCAGACCGGCGATGCCGGCGGCGGCCTCGAGGTGGCCGAGGTTGGTCTTGGCGGTACCGATCAGCAGCGGCGCGTCTTCGGCGCGACCGCGTCCCAGCACCGTGCCGAGAGCGCGTGCCTCGATCGGGTCGCCGAGTGGCGTTCCGGTGCCGTGCGCCTCGACGTAGTCGACTTCTTGCGGCGCCACGCCCGCGTTGACGTAGGCCGAGCGCAGCACCGCCATCTGGGCAGCGGGGTTGGGGGCCAGCAGGCCGTTGGACCGGCCGTCCTGGTTCACCGCCGAGCCTCGCACCACTGCCAGCACCCGATCGCCGTCGCGCACGGCGTCGCTCAGGCGCTTGAGCACCACGACGCCACAGCCCTCACCACGGATGAACCCATCGGCGTCGGCGTCGAAGGCGCGGCAAGCCCCGGTGGCCGACAGCGCGCCGGTCTGGTCGAAGGCGCGGACAACCGACGGCGCCAGCATCAGGTTCACACCCGCGGCGAGCGCCACATCGGAGTCGCCGGTGCGCAGGCTCTGGCAGGCCAGGTGCAGGGCCACGATCGACGACGAGCAGGCGGTGTCGACGGTGACCGATGGTCCGCGGAAGTCCAGGAAGTACGACAGCCGGTTGGCGATGATGCTCAGTGCGCCACCGGAATTGGTCCACGCGTCGACGTTGGTGAGGTCCATGCCCGCGACATAGCCGTAGTCGGTGTAGCACGCGCCGGCGAACACCCCGGTCTGCGAGCGGCGCAGTGCACTCGGCGGGATGCCCGCGTGTTCCAGTGCCTCCCAAGCGACTTCGAGCAGCATGCGCTGCTGCGGGTCCATCTTGGCGGCCTCGCGGCTGGAGATGTCGAAGAACTCGGCGTCGAAGGCGTCGAGGTTGTCCATGTAGCCGCCGAACCGGGTGGTGTCGGCCAGCGCCGCCGCGACCTCGGGGGTGCCGTCGTCGAATGGTGCCCAGCGTTCGGCCGGCACCTCGGTGACCGCGTTGCGGCCCTCGCAGATGAACTGCCAGAACTCGTCCGGGCCGGAGATGCCGCCGGGGAGCCGGCAGCCCAGACCGATCACCGCGACCGGTTCGTCCAGGTGACCGCGGAAGGCCTCGCCCTCGGCTTCGGTGGGCAGCGACTCGACGCCGGTCAGGAACCGGGCCAGGTCGGCAATCGTCGGATGCTGCCAGAACTCGACGGGCGAGACTTTGCGGCCGAGCAGTTCGGACAGCTCACCGGAGAGCACCACGGCGTCGCGCGAACCCAGCCCTAGATCGCTCATCGGGGCGTCGAAGTCGATGTCGTACGGGCTGCAACCGACAGTGGTCACAAGGTAGTCGGCCAGCCAGTGCCGCAGCGCTTCCTCGTCATACGAGGACGTCATCAGATGCCCCTTTCGCTGCCAGCCGGTGCCGACTCCACGTGAGCGAACAGCTCACTCAACACGCCGCCGTCCGAATCGCCCAGAACGTCGATTTCGCTGTCGGATTCCGGCTGCGGAGCCAACTTTTTGGCGAGGTGCTCCGCGAGCGCCACGATAGTCGGATAGTTGAAGAGCATGGTCGCGGATAGCTCGATGCCGACGAACAACTCGGTGTCGCGCCGGACCGACATCGCCATCACCGAGTTCAGACCGTATTCCGCGAACGGCCGGTCCAGGTCGAGATCGGCCTCGGCCAGGTGCAGCTCGCGGGCCAGAATGGCCCGCAACCCGGTCTGCAGTTCGCTGCGGACCTCGTCGGCGGGCATCTCTGACCAGGCCGGGGTCGCCGCGTGCGACTCGGTACTGGAGCCAGCGGTCGCCGAAGTCGAAGCCATCGGCGCCATGACGGCTTGCGCGACGTCGTAGCGCGCGAGGTGATCCCAGGCGGCGAAGGCTTCCTCGGCGGTGATGGCCCGCGACCCGAGACGCTCGAGTTCCTGCAGCGCGATCTGGGCTTCGGCGCCGAAGCCGAGCCCGCGCCAGGCCACCCAGTCCTGGCTGACGGTGCGGCAGCCCTGCCGGTGGCGGGCCTGGGCCAAGCCGTCGAGGTAGGCGTTGGCCGCCGCGTAGGCACCCTGGCCCGGGACGCCGAAGACCGCGCCGGCCGCGGCCGTCAAGAACATGAAGTCGAGGGTGCCGGGCGGAAAAGCCTGGTGTAGGACCTGCGCCCCGGCGATCTTGGGCCAGACCGTGCGCCGCAACCGGCTTTCTTCCATCTCGGTGAACAGCTCGGCGTCGGTGATGCCGGCGCCGTGGACGACGCCGCGGATCGGCACCGCGCCCTCGTCGTCGCGTTTGGTCAGCAGCGCCCGGATGGCCTCGGGTGATCCGATGTCGAGCGCCACAGCTTCGACCACCACACCGCGGGCCTCCAGCGCGCGGACGGCGGTGATCTTCTGCGCGGTGGCGGCGTCGTTGCTGTCGCTGTCCCACTCACGGCGGGGCGGTAGCGCGGTGCGGCCGGCCAGGATCACCCGACGGGCTCCGCGCTCGGCCAGCCAACCGGCCGTCAGCAGACCGAGCGCACCCAGTCCACCGGTGATCAGGTAGGCCGCGTCCGGGCGGCAGCGCAGCGGCTCGCGCACCGGCTCGCCGGAGAGCGGCACGAGGCCCGGTGCCAGGAATTCGCCGTCGCGCAGCGCCAGGATCGACTTCGCCGGGGTCCGCAGCATCGGGGTCAATGCCGGCAGCAGCGAAGTGATCGTCGCGCCGTCCGGCAGGTCGACCAGACCGCCCCACAGCTGCGGCTGCTCGGCCCGGATGACTCCGGCGGTCCCCCACAGCGGGCTCTGCGCGACCGCGGCGTCGGAGCTGCCTTCGCGCACACCGCGGGTGATGATCCACAGCGTGGCCGGATGACTCTCGTCGCGCTCGGCCAGCCCGCGGACCAGGTCCACCAGCTCCATCGACGTCCGTACAGCAACGTCGACATGGCTTTCCCCGGAACGGGTTTCGGCGACATAGAGGACGTAGCGCGCATCGGCGGCCGCGGCTGATGAATAGCCGTCGTGGGTCAGCCCGCCGCGCAGGCCGGCGGCAATGTCGCCCTCGCCGAGCACCGCGAGGGTGTTCGGACCGCCGACGGTGTTGCCGTCGTTGCCCTCGTCGGGGGTGAACGGCTGCCAGTCGATGGCGTGCACCATCGCGGCGGGATCGTCGATACGACCGGCGGCTGCGCTGGAATCCACCGCCGCGTAACGCAGTCCGCGCACCTCGATGCAGGGGCTACCGTCCGACGCGGTCACGGTGATGTCGACGACGAGCTCGTCGTCGTCGCCGCCGCGACGGCGGACCTCGACGCGACCGCTCGGGTCGGCGAGCTCACCCTCGAACCGGACGTCGGTTACGGCGGCCGGAACCATCAGCCGCGGATTGTCACTGTCCAGCAGTCGAGCGATGTGAATAGCGGCGTCCAGCAACGCAACCGGCGAGGCTTGGGTCAGTTCGACGTCGGCCCGCAGTTCGCCGGCCTTCGATTCACACGAGACGATCGACCAACCAAACGGACGTCCTTCACTTCCCCAGGTCCGCCACAGCGACGTCACCGACTCGTCGGAGAACTGCGTGTCGGCTGAACCCGGGGCAGCCACTGCCTCCGCCAAGCCGACCGACGGGCGATCGGCGTCACGGGCGATGCGCGCCGTGGCGTGCCGGATCCAATGTTGGCCCCCGCCCTCGGAATTCGACCCCGAGGCGCTCGATGACACCGTGACGGAACCGCCGTCGGCGACCACCTGAATGACGCGTGGTTCTCCGACGACGATCGGGTACTCGAAGCGAATGTCGGACAGCGCCGATGCGTCATACTCTGCACCGGCCGCCGAAAGCGTCTGCAGCAGAATCGATATCGGGATGATCTCGACACCGTTGTTGTGGTGCGAGCCCGGGTACGGCTTGGTGGTGGACGTCAAGCGCGCCTGCCACAGGTGCGTCGGCGGTGTCGCAGCGACCGGGATATGCTGACCGAGCAGCGTGCCGCGTTGTGGCGCCGACTCGGCGGTCTTCACGAATTCCTCGGCGCTGATCCAGTGCTGAGTGTGGTGCCACGGCGCGCTCGGCAGCACCGGGTGCGGCTCGGGCGGATGCGGCACCGTCGGCGGGCGCAAGACGTGCGTGCTGTTGAGGTTGGTGTGGAAGCTGACGGTGTCATCGCCCTGGCGCGACAACGTCCCAACGCTGTGATGGTGCACCGACTCCAGCGTCTCGGTGATGGCATGGGTAAGCGTCGGGTGCGGGCTGATCTCAACGAAGGTGGCGTGTTGCGCGGAGGCGGCGGTGACGGCCTGGTGCAGCATCACCGGCTGGCGCACGTTGTCGACCCAGTAGTCGGCGCCCAGCGTCGGCGCCGCGGCCGGGTCGGCGACGGTGGAGATGAATGGAATCGTCGGCGCCTTGGGCTTCAAATCGGCCAGCGCTGAACGTAATTCGGGAAGAATGGGATCCATCAGCGCGGTGTGCGAGGCGACTTCCATCTTCACCCGTCGCGCGAAACGCTCCTGCTCGCCGACCGCGACGATCGCCGCGTCGACCTGCGCAGGCGCACCGGCGATCACGGTTTGACGCGGCGACAGGAATCCGGCCAGGCCCACCTGCGGGTAGTCAGCGAGCAGCTGCTCCGCCGCCTCGGCGTCCATCTCCAGCAGGCCCACCGCGCCCTGACCGGCCAGCCGGGCCATCAGCCGCGACCGGGTCCCGATGACACGCAGACCCTCGTCCGGGGTCAGCGCCCCGGACACCACGGCCGCGGTCACCTCCCCCATCGAATGTCCAATCACCGCATCGGGTTCCACGCCGTAGGAGCGCCACAACGCGGTCAGCGCCAACTGCAGGCCCATCAGCACCGGCTGGACCCGGGCGTCGCCGGAGACCCGCTGGCCCTCGATCAGCACCTGATGCAGCGAGAACCCCATGTGCTCGAAGAACAGCGGCTCCAACTCCTCGACCGCGGCGGCGAACGCCGGCTCGTCGACCAGCAACTGCCGGCCCATTCCGGGCCACTGCGAGCCCTGCCCCGAATACACGAAAACGGTTCCGGGCTTGCACAATCCCTCGTGCGGCTCGACGAGCCCGATCGCGGACTGGCCGGCCGCCAGCGCCTGCAGACCGGCAACGGCTTGGGCTCGTTCCCGCGCGACCAGCGTCGCGAAACTCTTGTGCTGAGTGCGGTGGTGGTTCAGCGTGTGGGCGACATCGACCAACGGCACCGCGGCGCCCGCACCGATCATCCAGTCGGCCAGCGTCGCGGCCGTCGAGGCGACACGCGCCGGAGTCTTGCCCGAGACCACCAGCGTGGTGGTTACCGGTTCCGGTTGCGGCGCAACAGATTCAAGTGCCGGCGCCTGCTCGATGACCACGTGGGCGTTGGTGCCACTGACCCCGAACGACGACACCCCGGCGCGGCGCACACGCCCGACGGCAGGCCAGTCCATACCGTCCGCGGCGATGGTGAAGTCCGACGCTCCCTCAACGGCGTTGGGCGTCAGCGCGGTGAAGTGCAGATGGCGTGGAATGTAGCCGCGCTGCACGGTGAGCACGGTCTTGATGAGACCGGCGATGCCGGCGGCCGACTCCAGGTGGCCGAGGTTGGTCTTGACCGACCCCAGCACCAACGGAGCCGAGCCGCTGCGTTCGCCGAAAACCTGGTGTAGCGCTCCTAATTCGATCGGATCGCCCAGCGCGGTACCGGTGCCGTGGGCCTCGATGTAATCGATGTCCGAGGGCTCGAGTCGAGCCGCGGCCAGCGCCGCCCGCAGCACCGCCTGCTGGGCAGGCCCACTGGGCACGGTCTGGCCGCTGCTGGGCCCGTCCTGGTTGACCGCCGACCCGCGCACCACGGCCAGCACCGAATCACCGTCGCGCACTGCGTCACTGAGCCGTTTGAGCACCACGACGCCGCAGCCCTCGCTGCGCACGTAGCCGTCGGCGCTGGCGTCGAAAGTCTTGCAGCGTCCGTCGGGAGCCAGCATCCCCCACCGCGAGGTGGCGATGCTGTTCTCCGGGCTCAGCATCAAGTTGACTCCGGCCACCAGCGCCTGGTCGCTCTCGCGCCGGCGCAGGCTCTGACAGGCCAAGTGCACGGTGACCAGCGACGACGAGCAGGCGGTGTCGAGCACGACCGCGGGGCCGTGCGCACCCAGGAAGTAGGACAGGCGTCCGGCAGCGAAGTTCGCCGCGTTACCGAACGGCACGTGTGGGTCGACGTGTTCCGGCGGCAGCCGACTGGACAGGCTCAGCCCGTAATCGTGTGTCGTCATGCCGACGAACACCGAGGTCTGGGTGCCGCGGATCTCGGGCGCGGTGATGCCCGCGTTTTCTAGTGCCTCCCAAGTGACTTCGAGCAACAGCCGCTGCTGGGGATCCATCGCCGCGGCCTCGCGTGGTGAGATCCCGAAGAAGTCGGCGTCGAACTCGTCGGGACGCCAGGAGGTGAGGAATCCACCCTCCTTGCTGACGATCGTGCCGGGGATGGAGTGGTCCTCGGCGAAGAAGGCGTCGGCGTCCCAGCGCCCGGCCGGAACTCCGACAATGCCGCTCTCGCCGTCCTGCAGCATCCGCCAGAATTGATCGGGGCTGTCTGCTCCACCCGGGAGCCGGCAACCTATCCCTACTACCGCGATGGGTTCGGTGTCGCCTTGTTCGGCGATGTGCAGCCGCGCTGTCAGGTCGTCGATCTTGCGCAACGCCTCGGTGATGATGGCCCGACGGTCCGACGGTGCAGCAGTCATCGCGCTCCCCCCGGTCTGTCGGAAAGTTGTTGTTGTTTTACACCGTGTGCGAGAGACGCCGCGCCGCCCACCGATGTCATCCGGGCGTGTCCAGTCGGTTCGCCTCGTCGCGCCCACAACGTTCCACCCAGCCGAAGTGACTGATGTTACCGTCACTCGGCTGTTGCCGAACGCACCCCCCCTGCACAGCGGGCATTGAGAATTCTAAAGAAGACACTGGCTTTACTCCCGCTGCGGTGTAAAGCCGTCCGGGCCCCGCTAAGCAGTGGAATCCAGACGGCTGAAGTCGTCCTGCTGGTAGACCTCAACACACGACGAACGGCGGATCTTCCCGCTGGTGGTGATCGGAATCGACCCCGGCGGAACCAGCACGAGGTCAGCCACCCGCAGCCCATGCGACTTCGAAATGGCCGACGTGACTTGGGCTTTCACATCGCGGAGACGGTTCTGCATCTCCTGGGAGTTGCCCTTGTCTTTCATCTCGGCGATCACGATCAGGCGCTCGGTGCGACCGTCCTCGATGGAGATCGCCGCGACCCGGCCGCCGCTGATCTCCTGGGTGGTGGCCTCGATGTCGTCGGGGTAGTGGTTACGCCCGTCGACGATCAGCAGGTCCTTGATCCGGCCGATGATGTACAGCTCGCCGTCGTGGATGGTGCCAAGGTCGCCGGTACGCAGCCACGGGCCCAGCGGAGTGCCGCTCGACGGGTCGACCAGCTGACCACCGAAGGCCTTCTGGGTCTGCTGCGGCTTGCGCCAGTAACCGGCGGCGATGTTATCGCCATGGAGCCAGATTTCGCCGACCATGCCGGCCGGGTTTTCGACCCGGGTCTCCGGGTCGACGATGCGAATGGTCGACGCGCGCGGGATGCCGACGCTGACCAGTTCGACTCCGGTCTCGTTGTCGCAGGCCTCCGCGTGGCCGGCGGACAGCTTCTCGTAGTCGAAAATGGCGACCGTCGGAGCGCGGTTCGGGCCGGACGAGTTCACGTAGACCATCGCCTCGGCCAGGCCGTACGACGGCTTCAGCGAGCTGGCCGGGAAGCCGAACTGCGCGAAGCGGTCGGTGAAACGCCGGATGGTGGCCGCGTGCACGCGCTCACTGCCGGACAGGATCGTGTGCACGCCGGACAGGTCGAGCCCGACCATGTCCTCGTCGGTGGTCCGCCGCGCGGCCAGCTCGAAGGCGAAGTTCGGCACCGCGGTGAAGACGCGAGTGTTGTTCGCCATCTCCTGGATCCAACGCGCGGGACGCTGCAAGAACGCCATCGGGCTCATCAGCACCGAGTGCAGGCCCATGGTCAGCGCTCCGGTGACGCCCAGTAGCAAACCCATGTCGTGGTAGACGGGCAGCCAGGACAGCAGCGTGGTGTCGGACGGCGGCACTGCTCCCTCGGCCTCGAAGTAGTCCTCCCGCACCTGCTGGCAGTTGGCCAGGATGTTCTTGTGCGTGACCACGACGCCCTTCGGCTGACGCGTCGAGCCGGAGGTGTACTGCAGCACCGCGTTCTTGGTCCGCGGGGCCGGCGGGATTTGGAAGTCCGGCACCGCGTCGAGGTCGAGACTGTCGACCTCGATCAGCGCCGGGGCCTTGCCGGGCAGCGAGCGGGCGTTGCCGACGACGTCGTCGACGACCGACGAGATGGTCAGCAAAACGGTGGGAGCGCAATCCTGCAACGCAGCCGAGGCCCGCTCGTCGTGGGCGCCGAACTGCGGTACGGGAAGCGGCACCGCAACCAACCCGGCCTCCAGCGCTCCGTAGAACGCAACGATGTACTCCAGGCCCTGCGGCGCGAGGATGGCGGCGCGGTCCCCCGGCGCGCCGACGGTGGCGATTTCCGCGGCCAGCGCTTGCACGCGACCGTAGAGCTCAGACCACGTGAGGGTCTGGCGATAGCCGGCCGGGTCGACGTCGTAGTCGACGTACGTATAGGCCGGTGCGTCTGGTTGCTGCCGCGCCCATTCCCGCAGTACCACGGCAATTGAGGCTTCCGTAACTGCCATCGGGACACCACCCCTCAAAGATCTAGAGCCCCGGACAACAACTAGACGGGCGCTTGTGATGCAGGAGATTAACAGGGGCAACGCACTTCTCGGACCAAAAACCCAAGAATGTAAGACGCGCGCCAAACGGATGGGCCGTTCCCATCAGCGTCATTGCTGAGACTATAGGTTTGCTATCTGGGTCGCTTCCGGAGGTATCCACTCCCCAGTCACGACAGGCCGACCTTACCGGACGGTTAGTTGAAACGCACGACGCCGAATAATTAACTCCTTTGCGGGCTCTTTTGCGTGGTGGCGGCGGTGCTGGAGGTTCAGGGACCACTCGGCCGCGGGCGAGGAGGCGCCGACGCGCCGGCGCGACTCGTGAGACGCCTGCGGCGCCTGTGAAACCTCCGCCGAAGAGGGGGTTTGCTGTGTTTCGCCGCACTGGCACCGTGATGTGGCGTTATTCACTTTTTTCGAAGATCCCCCAGTTGGGCACCCGTGGAGACCCGGATCCGGCACCCGAGGGCCCCGCCGTCCAGGTTATCGGTGGTCACGTCCAATTGTTTGGCTGTTTAAGGATTTCGACGATTGAATACGTACAGAAAATTGACAGGAATCGATTTAATTGGGGAAGTAGCTCAACCTCTACAAGAGGACAAGATCTTGGGTTCGATGTCGCCTACCAACTCGGTGATGTGTTCGGTCAGATAAAAATGGTGACCGGGAAAAACTTTCATCGTGAACTGTGAAGTTGTGCGTTCAACCCAAGGCTGAACCTTCTCCGGGGTCGCGACTTCGTCGTCATCACCCAAGAACGCCGAGATCGGGCAGGAGAGCTTCTCGCCCGGCGGACAATCGTATTTCGAGATCGCCTTGAGGCCCCGAAGCGTCGGCAGGATCGCGGCCGCGAATTCCTCGTTTTCCAAAAACTCCGGATCAACCCCCGTCATCTCGCTCACCGCGTCCAGCAGTCCACGGTCGGATTCGGGCACATGCTCGTAGCCCACGTGGCCCGGTGCGGCGACGGCCGAGACGAACAGTGCAGCAATCGGACTGCCTGCCAGCTCGAATCGGCGCGCGACCTCAAAGGCCAGCAGCCCGCCCATGCTGTGGCCGAAGAAGGCGATTTTCTCGTCCGCGTCCTGAGGCGGCTTGATCATCTGGCAAACCTTGTCGGCCAGATCACCGATCGTGGTGAAAGACCCGAGGTCGTGATTACCACCGCGCCCGGGATACCTGACGGCGACACGTTTTATATCGCTGGCAAAGGCTTTGGCAAAGGGGACGTAAAACTCGGCCGATCCCCCTGCGTGCGGAAAGATGTAAAGCTTTGGTGGCTGCCCGGTCACGCGGCAACGATACAGTCCCCCACGTGCAGGTCCCGCCGCGACGCGACGGCGGCATGTTCCGACGGCCGATGAGCTAACGCCGTTCACACAACCAAATGAAGACCTGTGAAAAAGCAAAGAGAAAACTGAGCCGTTTCCGGTCGAACGGTTTCCCGATTCGGCTATCGCCAAAGGCGAAAAAGCCTTAGGATTTCAACGCCATCATGTGTGGCGATCGCTCTAGGGGAGGTCAATCCAAACGCCCCGATCTGAAGTAGTGTTCAGCTTCAGAGTCGGTGCGGTTGTTGGAGGAGGTTGGAAAGTGTTCGTAACCACACAGCCAGACGTGTTGCAGGGGGCTGCAGGCACGCTGTCCGGAATCGGCGACGCGATGATCGCTCAGAACTCGGCCGCGGCTGGGCCGACGACGTCCTTGGCCCCGGCGGCTTCGGATCTCGTCTCGGCGATGACGGCCGCGCAGTTCGGCACGCACGGCGCGACGTACCAGCAGATCGCCGCGCAGGCCGCAGAGGTGCACGAGCAGTTGGTGGCCGCGCTGCGCTCCGGCGCCGGCGCGTACGCGTTGACCGAAGCGGCCAACGCGGCTGCGTCCGGCTAGGCGGGGCGTAGGTCGATGAGCTTCTCGCTGATACCTCCCGAGATCAACTCTGCGCTGATGTACCAGGGCGCGGGGTCCGCTCCGTTGTTGGAGGCCGCGACGGCGTGGGACGGGCTGGCCGCCGATCTGGAGGCCACCGCCACGCAATACCAGACCGCGATCACCAACCTGACCACCGGAACGTGGCTCGGACCGTCGTCGACGCACATGGCCGCGGCGGCTGAGCCGTACATCGCCTGGCTGCAGAGCACCGCGGCCGAAGCCGCCCAGACCGGGGCCCAGGCCAAGGCTGCTGCCGGCGCCTACACGACGGCGTACGCATCGATGGTTCCGCCGCCGCTGATCTCGGCCAACCGCGCCGAGTTGGCCACGCTGGTTTCCAACAACTTCCTCGGCCAGAACACCGGCGCGATCGCCCAGAACGAGGCCGAGTACCTGGATATGTGGATCCAGGACGCCTTGGGCATGGACACCTACCAGCAGGCATCGACTGGTGCCTCCGGCGCCCTGCCCGCGCAGACGGTCGCACCGCTGGTGACGAGCGGCTCCCAGGCCGCGGCGCCCGCAGCGGCCGCGGCCGACAGCAGCACCGACTCGCTGACCATCGGCGCCATCAACGCCCTTGCGGACTTGTTCGGCTACGGAGCCGCCGGGTCGACGGGTCAAACCGCGCTGACGTCGTTGGCCGATCTGCCGACCTTCCTCCCGACCGTCGCCACAGCGATCGCCGCTAACCCTTCCGCCGCATTGCTTCCCGTGCAGGCGACGTACTACATGGGCATGCTGGGCAGCACGCCCGCTCGTATGTTCATGAGCGGCGGCGGCAGCAGCGGCGCCGGCGTCAGCGGCGACACCCTGGTCGGCATGAAGGACTCGCTGCTGGGCAACGTCAGCAAGCTGATCGACGACAAGGCCTCGACCGTGATGAGCGGCGTCAGCGGCCAACTCGGCAAATGGGGTGCCGGCATCCAGGCCGGGATCCAGGCGCAGATGGCCAACGCGATGCACGCGGGCGGGCTGTCGGTACCGCACGCGTGGCACACCGGTGCGGAAGGCGGCCTGGACCGCGCCGCCCCGCTGCTGCCGTCGACCAGCGTCGCGCCGCCGAGCCTGATGCACGGCCTGCCCACCAGCCCGTTCTCGCAAGGGTTGATGGGCGCGCTGGCCGGACGCGGTATGAGCACCGTGGGCTCGCGTGTCGCCGCCAAGGTGATGCCGCGCTCGCCCGCCGGCGGATAAAATCCTCACAACGCAGTGACCAGCTAACACGCCCCGATAGGAGAACAACATGCCCACACGCTTCATGACCGACCCGCACGAGATGCGGTCGATGGCGGGACGTTTCGACGTGCACGCCCAGACTGTCGAGGACGAGGCCCGCAAGATGTGGGCGTCTTCGCAGAACATCGCCGGAGCTGGCTGGAGCGGTACCGCTCAGATGACGTCGCACGACACCATGGGCCAGATGAACACCGCGTTCCGCAACATCGTCAACATGCTGCACGGTGTGCGTGACGGGCTGATCCGCGATGCCAACAACTACGAGGCCCAAGAGCAGGGCTCGCAGCAGATCCTGTCCAGCTAGTCGATCACCGAAACCCTGTAGGAGAACAGTCATGTCGATCAGTTACCAGTTCGGTGATGTCGACGCCCACGGCGCGATGATCCGTTCCCAGGCCGCTTCCCTGGAGGCCGAGCACCAGGCCATCGTTCGCGATGTGCTGGCTGCCGGTGACTTCTGGGGCGGCTCGGGTTCCGTAGCCTGCCAGGAGTTCATCACCCAGTTGGGTCGCAACTTCCAGACCATCTACGAGCAGGCCAACAGCCACGGCCAGAAGGTGCAGACCGCTGGCAACAACATGTCGAGCACCGACTCCGCCGTCGGCTCCAGCTGGGCCTGACGCTGTAAAACTCAACTGCGTTGGCGTTGAACGTTGTTCGAGGCGCCGGCAGCGCCCGCACCACGCGGGCCTGTTGGCGTTTTGGTGTGTAACAGCCGCTCGTGGCTAAGGAGTTAGTCACCACGAGCCACAGCAGCACCGACAGCTGGCTGCCGCTCTTTTGTAAAACGCGGTCACGCGCGATATCAGCCCGGCCGTGATATCTCCAGTGGTCACAAACCAAAACGTGTGCCGCCGTCCTCAGCGGCGGATGCGAGGGTCGTGTCTCGTCGTCGGGACCACCCGCGCGAGGGCGATACCGCCGGTACCGGCTAGCCTGGACAACAATGACGTGACGAGGAGTGTCCATGGACGGCTTTGCCGGAAAAGTTGCCGCAGTGACCGGCGCCGGATCGGGAATCGGCCAGGCACTGGCCCTCGAGCTCGGCCGCTCGGGCGCCTCGCTGGCGATCAGCGATGTCGACCTCGAAGGGCTCGCGAAAACCCGGGAACAGCTCGAGGCCATCGGCGCCCCAGTCCGCAGCGACCGCCTCGACGTCACCGAGCGTGAGGCTTTCCAGGTCTACGCCGATCACATCAAGGACCACTTCGGCAAGGTCAACCAGATCTACAACAATGCCGGAATCGCCTACACCGGCGACGTCGACATCACCGCGTTCAAGGACATCGAGCGGGTGATGGACGTCGACTTCTGGGGAGTTGTCAACGGCACCAAGGCTTTTCTGCCTCATCTGGTCGCCTCCGGCGACGGCCACGTCGTCAACATCTCCAGCCTGTTCGGGATGCTGTCCATCCCCGGGCAGGCCGCGTACAACTCGGCCAAGTTCGCGGTCCGCGGCTTCACCGAGGCGTTACGCCAGGAGATGGTGTTCAACCGCGAGCCGGTCAAGGTGACATCGATCCACCCCGGCGGGATCAAGACCGCGATCGCCCGCAACGGCCTGACCGCCGAGGGCGTGGATCCCGCTGCGCAGTCGAAAGTCTTCGACAAGCGACTGGCCTCCACCACCCCGCAACGAGCGGCGGAAATCATTTTGGACGGCGTTCGCAAGAACAAGGCCCGGGTGCTGGTCGGCCAGGACGCCGTCATCATCGACCTGCTTGTGCGGATCACCGGTTCGAACTACCAGAAGCTTTTCGCCCCCGTCATCCGCCGGATCAAACCGGCGTCGCGCTAGGGTCTGCATCGTCGTCAGCGGTGCCGTTTGCGCTGCTCCTCCCCAGACCGTTCCGGTCTGCATCGTCGTCAGCGGCCGAGCGGGTGTTCGTTCAGCCAGGCGTCGGCCACCGCCTGCGGATCGGCCCCGGCGGTCACCAGGCGGCGCATGTCGACCAGCGCGGCGGTGTCCAGCACGCCGGCCACCTCGTTGATCGCCAGCAACTGACGATCGGTCAACTCGTTGCGACGGTAGAGCGGCACCACGTTCTCGGCCTGCACCAGCGCCGGCTTGCCGTCGGTCAGCACCACCAGATCGGCGGGCACGTTCGGGTCCGCCGTTGTGGTCCAGGCCGCCGTCACCTCGCCGGACCTCACAGCCGCGAAAAGCGCTGCATCGTCGCTGAATTCGTGACCGGCAGATAGTCGGCAGCCGCCGATCGCCGCGGGTGTCCGGGCGCCGGGGATCGATCCGACGGTCAGTCCGTCGCAGTGCTTGGCCAAAACGCCGAGATCACTTCCGCCCCAAT
This sequence comes from Mycobacterium sp., assembly GCF_965277065.1. GTDB lineage: Bacteria > Actinomycetota > Actinomycetes > Mycobacteriales > Mycobacteriaceae > Mycobacterium. Next base: position 742,555 of record NZ_CBDIBT010000018.1, on the reverse strand, counting down.
CCTTCGACGTGGACCCGGCCACCGCCAGCGCGGGCTTGTCCTCGGCGGCGGTGGCGTAATCGCCGGCCGCGATGCCCTCCGGCAACGCGCCGATCATCGTCTTGTAGACCTGCGCGTCGGAGCGCACGTTGGCCCCCGGCTGGAACGCCTGCAACACCCGTCCGGTGAGGCTGGGGACGACGACAAACGCGCCGGAGTCCAACTTGGACAGTGGATCTGGCGCCTGCTCGGTATGCGTCGGAAAACCATACGACCGCAACGCCCCGGTGTAGACGTCCGCCAGCAGCGTCGACTCGACACCGGCGCGGGATCCGACCACCAAGTCGGCTGGGTGATGTGCGGTGCGGTGGCCACAACCCGCCGTCGCCAGCGCAGCGGTCAGCGCCAGCGCAGGGAGTCGGCCGGCCGTCACTCCGCGGTGTCTGCCGCCGCGGCAACCGCGGCGGCAACCGCCGGCTCGACCCGGGGATCGAGCGGACTCGGAACGATTCGGTCGTTCGCCAGGTCATCGGCGGCGATGGCGTAAATAGCCTCGGCCGCAGCGATTTTCATCTCGTCGGTGATCCGGCGGGCACCGGCGTCCAGCGCTCCGCGGAACACGCCTGGGAAGGCCAGCACGTTGTTGATCTGGTTCGGGAAGTCGCTGCGCCCGGTGGCGACGATCGCGGCGTGCTTGGCCGCCACGTCCGGGTGGACCTCCGGGTCGGGGTTCGACAGCGCGAACACGATGCTGTTGGACGCCATGGTGGCGATCAGTTCCTCGGGCACCACACCGCCGGAGACGCCGAGGAAGACGTCGGCGCCTTCGAGCGCCTCGACCATGCCACCGGTGCGGTCGTGCGGGTTGGTGCGCGCGGCGAGTTCGGCTTTGACGTCGTTCATGCCGGCCCGGTCGCGGTGCAGGACGCCTTGGGAGTCGAGCACGGTGATGTCCGAAATGCCCCTGGCCTGAAGAAGATTAGCGCATGCCACGCCCGCTGCCCCGGCGCCGGAGACGACGACCCGCAACGTGGTCATGTCACGGTCGAGCGCGGTGGCAGCCCCCATCAGCGCGGCCAGCACCACGATCGCCGTGCCGTGCTGGTCGTCGTGCATCACCGGGCAGTCCAGCGCCTCGACGACGCGGCGCTCGATCTCGAAGCAGCGCGGCGCGGAGATGTCCTCGAGGTTCACCGCACCAAATGTCGGGCGCAGCCTGACCAGCGTCTCGACGATCTCGTCGGGGTCCTTGGTGTCCAGCACGATCGGGATGGCGTCCAGGCCGGCGAACTCTTTGAACAGCCCGCACTTGCCTTCCATCACCGGCAGCGAGGCGGCCGGCCCGATGTCGCCCAGACCGAGCACCGCGCTGCCGTCGCTGACGACCGCGACCAGTCGGCCAGACCACGTGTAGCGGGCCGCCAGCGTGTGGTCGCCGGCGATCGCACGGCTCACTTGCGCCACACCGGGGGTGTAGGCGATCGACAGCGAGCGCTGAGTGTCCAGCGCCGTCGTCAAGCCGACGGACAGTTTGCCCCCGGAGTGCGCCTCGAAGATCTCCGCATCGGTGATCGCGCCCTCGTCACTGTGGGTCTGTATCGATTCAACCAATTCAGACACGTTGCCCAGCGTAACGACTACTCATTAGTAGCCCTAATCGACGAGTGCTGCCGGCGGCTCAGATCAAGCCCAGCTCGGTGACCGCGCTGCGCTCGTCGGCCAGCTCGGCAGTCGACTTGTCGATCCGGCCACGGGAGAAGTCGTTGATGTCCAGACCCTGCACGATGCTCCAGTCGCCACCGGAGGTGGTCACCGGGAACGACGAGATCAGACCCTCCGGCACGCCGTAGGAGCCGTCGGAGATGACGGCCATCGAGACCCAGTCGTCCTTCGGCGTGCCCAGCAGCCAGTCGCGGGCCGCGTCCACGGTGGCCGACGCCGCCGAGGCGGCCGAGGAGCTGCCGCGCGCGTCGATGATCGCCGCGCCGCGCTTGGCGACGGTCGGGATGAAGTCGTCGGCGATCCACTTCTCGTCGTCGACGACCTCGGCGGCGTTCTTGCCGTTGATCTCGGCGTGGAAGATGTCCGGGTACTGGGTGGCCGAGTGGTTGCCCCAGATGGTGACCTTCTTGATGTCGGTGACCTTCGCGCCGGTCTTCTTGGCCAGCTGCGAGAGGGCCCGGTTGTGGTCCAGTCGGGTCAGCGCGGAGAACCGCTCCTTGGGAATGTCGGGAGCGTTGTTCTGCGCGATCAGCGCGTTGGTGTTGGCCGGGTTGCCGGTCACGCCGACGCGGACGTCGTCGGCGGCCACCGAGTTCAGCGCCTTGCCCTGGTCGGTGAAGATCGCGCCGTTGGCTTCCAGCAGATCGCCGCGCTCCATGCCCGGCCCACGCGGGCGGGCGCCGACGAGCAGGGCCAGGTTCACGCCGTCGAAGATCTTGTTGGGGTCGGCGCCGATCTGGACGCCGGACAGCAGCGGGAACGCGCCGTCGTCGAGCTCCATCACGACACCCTCGAGTGTCTTGAGGGCCGGCTCGATCTCCAGCAGCCGCAGCTCGATCGGACGGTCTGGGCCCAACAGCGAGCCGCTGGCCAGCCGAAACAGCAGGCTATAGCCGATCTGGCCGGCGGCTCCGGTGACGGCAACCTTCAGGGGTGCAGTGCTCACGGTCATTCGCTCCTTGCGTGGAGATCGGCAGGTGGATATCGGCCCTGGTACGCCAATCGCGTCGCGTCGAAACTAGCGCACGCAGCAGCTGGAGAAATCCTTACCCCGGATAGACGCTGGCCAGCGAGATCGCCGACACGAAATAGCCAGCCGACGCGCGTAGCATCACCAAGGCTCAATTGGATTCGCGCTGCAGACGGGAGGTTACGGATGCCTTCGTTTCGTGAACTACGCGACATACCCGAGACACTGCGTCCACTGGCATGGCCCCAGCGGGACGAACCTCCCCATCCGCCGCTCGACGGGCAGCCCGATCGTCTGACCGCCGACCAGGCGGTGGTCGACTGCGGGATCTACGTCAACGGCGAGCGGCTTCCGGGGACCTTCAGCTACGCCGAAGCGCGGGCCAAAGTGACCGACCTTCAGCTCGGCGGCCAGGAAGCCTTCGCCTGGATCGGCTTGCACGCGCCCACCGAGCACCAGATGCAGGAAGTCGGCGAAGCCTTCGGCATGCACGAGCTGGCCGTCGAGGACGCGGTCTGCGCTCACCAGCGGCCCAAACTCGAGCGCTACGACGAGTCGCTGTTCCTGGTCCTCAAGACGCTCAACTACGTCCCACACGAGTCGACCTTGCTGGCCCGCGAGATCGTCGAGACCGGCGAGATCATGGTCTTCGTCAACCGCGATTTCGTGGTGACGGTCCGGCATGGCGATCACGGACGGCTCTCCGATGTCCGCAGACGGATGGATGCCGACCCCGAGCACATGCAGCTGGGCCCGTTCGCCGTGATGCACGCCATCGCCGACGCGGTCGTCGACCACTACCTCGACGTCACCCAGTTGATGGAGGGCGACATCGATGCCATCGAGGAAGAGGCCTTCGCGCCCGACCACCGCACCCAGATCGAGCCGATCTATCAGATGAAGCGCGAGGTGGTCGAGCTGCGACGGTCGGTCAACCCGCTGTCGGTGCCGTTCGCGCGATTGCAGAGCGAACACAAGGACCTGGTCTCCAAAGAGGTCCGGCGCTATCTGCGTGACGTCGGCGACCACCACACCCATGCGGCGGATCAGATCGCCAGCTACGACGAGAATCTCAGCTCGCTGGTGCAGGCCGCGCTGGCTCGGGTCGAGATGCAGCAGAACACCGACATGCGCAAGATGTCGGCGTGGGCGGCGTTGCTGGCGATACCGACGATGGTCGCCGGTATCTACGGGATGAACTTCGAGTACATGCCCGGGCTGAAATGGCATTGGGGCTATCCGACGACCATCGTCGGCACGGCGTTGGTATGTCTACTGCTGCACCGCAACTTCCGGCGCAACGACTGGCTGTAACGGTCTACGGGTTTGACTCTGCGTTGCGGGCGGAGCTCTCTCGCACTTTGCCGCCGCAGGCGCAGACTCAACGCTCAGTGCGGCTGCGCGGCGGGCCGATTGGGGTCCAGCACGTCGACCCCGTCGGCTTGCCACGCCTCGCGCATCGCGTCGGCGCCTTTCAGCCGGACCCACGCCGCCTCGGTGGCGGTGATCGGTGTCGCGGACAGGAAGCGCACCGGATCGCGAGGCGGGTCCAGCGGCAGCTCGGCAATGTCGCTGTCGCCCAACAACACCGCGCTGAACGGCACCCGCACCGACGGCTGGGTCCACAGCGGCCCGCTCAGGTCGACCAGCGCGTCGGGCATCAGCACGACGCCCTCCACGGCCGGCGATGCCGCCACGATGGCCAGACTGCGGGCCAGGCCGGTAATGGCCTTCGTATCACGCAGCCGCAGAACGACTTCGGCCCGCGGGCCGAGTTCGGGATCGGCCAGCACCGCGGTCGGGTCGACCATCGGGTGGCGCGAGCAGCCCAGCGAGACATAGTGCGCCACCGCACCCCGGGCGTCCGCGTCGACGCGGTAGCGCAGCACCTCGATCGACTCGGCGCCCAAGAACGTCACGCTGGCCACAGCGGGCTCGGCGTGCTCGAAGTGGGTATCCAGGTGCGCGCGCACCCGGTCCAACGGCTGGGTCACGCGGCCTCGGGCGGCGGCGGAAGAGTCAAGTTCGCCCCGGTGTCGGGATCGAACACGGCGAGTTGCGTTGTGTCGAAAGCCAACTCCAGCGTCTTGCCTTTCGCGGCCTTCGACGCGGCCGGCACCCTGGCGACGAATTCGTGCTCCGGGGAACCGGATTCGGCCTCGAGCTCGGCGAGATCGGACAGCTGGTCGGAGTGCACGGCGGAGCCTTCGGTGGTGAAGTAGACGTACTTGTCGGCACCGAGCGACTCGACCATGTCGACCTTCACCTCGAAGCTCAACGCGCTGATCCGCTGGTAGGCGTCGATCAGGGCGGCGTCCTTCAGATGTTCCGGCCGGACGCCGACGATCACGTTCTCCGGCGCCGCATGTGCCGCGAGCACATCGAGGACGGGCTGGGTCAGGGTCACCTCGCCGAACGGCAGGCGCAGCCCGGTGGCGGTCACGCCGGCGGGGAAGAAGTTCATCGCCGGTGATCCGATGAAGCCCGCGACGAACAGGTTGGCGGGCCGCTCGTACAGCTCGTCGGGCGGCCCGATCTGCTGTACCACGCCGCCGCGCATCACCACCACGCGGTCGCCGAGCGTCATCGCCTCGGTTTGATCGTGGGTGACGTAGACGGTGGTGGTGCCCAGCCTCCGCTGCAGCCGGGCGATCTCACCGCGCATCTGCACCCGCAGCTTCGCGTCGAGGTTGGACAGCGGCTCGTCCATCAGAAATGCCTTGGGGTGCCGCACGATCGCCCGGCCCATCGCCACCCGTTGGCGTTGCCCGCCGGACAACTGCCCGGGTTTTCGGTCGAGCAGCTCGGTCAGGTCGAGAATCTTCGCGGTGTCCTCGACCTTCTTGGTGATCTCGGCCTTCTTCATCTTCTGCAGCGTGAGCGGGAAGGCAATGTTCTGGCGCACCGTCATGTGCGGATACAGCGCATACGACTGGAACACCATCGCGATGTCGCGGTCCTTGGGCGCCTTCTCGTTCACCCGCTCGCCGCCGATGCGCAGCTCCCCCGACGAGATATCCTCAAGGCCGGCAATCATATTCAGCGTCGTCGATTTTCCGCAGCCGGACGGCCCGACCAGGATGATGAACTCGCCCTCGGCGATGGTGAGGCTGAATTCCTGCACCGCCAACGCGCCGTCGGGGTAGTTCTTGGTCACTCGGTCCAACACAATTTCGGCCATCGCGCTATCCCTTCACCGCACCGGACGTCAACCCCGCAACGATCCGTCGTTGGAAGACTAGAACAAAAACGATGATCGGCACCGTGATCACCATGGCGCCCGCCGCAATCGAGCCGGTCGGCTCCTCGAATTGCGAACTGCCGGTGAAGTTCGCGATCGCCACCGGCGCGGTGATCGCCGCTTTGGTGGCGGTCAGCGACAACGCCAACAGCAGATCGTTCCAGGCGAAGATGAAGACCAGGATCGCCGTCGTCACGATGCCCGGCGCCGCCAGTGGCACGATCACCTTGCGGAAAGCCTGGGCCGGGGTGGCGCCGTCCATCTTGGCCGCCTTCTCCAGATCCCACGGGATCTCCCGGAAGAACGCCGACAGCGTGTAGATCGACAGCGGCAGTGCGAACGTGATGTACGGGATGATCAGCCCGGGCCAGGTGTCGAACAGCCCGATCCGGCGTTCGATATTGAACAGCGGGGTGACCAGCGAGATCGCCGGGAACATCGAAATCAACAGCACCGCCCCGATCAGCGCGCGTTTACCGGGGAACTCCAGGCGCGCCACCGCATACGCCGCCATCGCGCCGATCACCACCGCGATCACCGTGGTGAGCACACCGATCCCGATCGAGTTGACCAACGCGGAGCTGAAGTAGTTCCCGCGGAAAATTCCGCGGTAGTTGTCGAACGTCGCGTGTGACGGAATCAGCTTGCCGTCCTTGACCGTTGACGTCGGTTTGAGCGAGAGGCTGAGAATCCACAGCACCGGCACCAACGCGTACAGCAGCACCAAGGCGTCGACGATCACCCATCCGGCCGCGCGCCGCGCAGCGATCCGTTCAGCGCCCATCGCCACCACCGGGTGCCGCGGCGCCGAAGACCTTGATGAAGAGCAACGCGATCATGGTGACGCAGCAGAAGATCAGCACCGAAATCGCCGAGCCGAGGCCGACATTGAAGCCCTTGAACAAATTGTCGTAGCCCAGGACCGACACCGATCCGGTGTTGCCGGTGCCCCCGGTGAGCACGTAGATGTTGTCGAAGATCCGAAACGCGTCCAGGGTACGGAACAGCAGCGCGACCAGGATCGCTGGTTTGATAAGCGGCAGTGTGATCGTACGCAGCCGACGCCACGCTCCGGCGCCGTCGACCTCCGCGGCCTTCAACAGATCCGCCGGCACCAACGCCAAACCGGCCAGCAACAGCAACGACATGAACGGTGTCGTCTTCCACACCTCGGCGATCACCACGATGCCCAGCGACGAAAACTGGTGCGCCAGTGGAGCGCTGCCGTGCGGCAACAAGTTAGCCAGATAGCCGGTGCCCGGTGTCCACGCGTAGAACCAGCTGTAGGAGGCGGCCACCGTCACGATCCCGTACGGGATCAGCACGGCGGTGCGCACCAGACCCTTGCCAATCAGCGTGCGGTGCATCGTCAACGCCAGCGCCAGGCCGAGCACGAACTCTATGGCCACCGACGCCACCGTGATCGCCAGTGTGACCGCGAGCGCCGTCCACCAGTAGCGGTCGGTCAGGATCGTCTGATAGTTGCCGAGACCGATGAACCGGGTGTCGTTCGGGGTGGCCAGGTTATTGCGTTGCAGGCTCAGCCATACCGCGTAGCCGATCGGATAGGCGGTGACGGCCAGCATCAGCAGCGCGGCCGGCGCGACCAAGAAGAACGCCAGTCGCTTGTCCCCGGAGCGGTTGCCGCTCAAGGGAGCAACCCTTTGCCCTGGATCGCTTTGCCCACCTGCACGGCCAGGTCGTCAGCGGTCTTCTCCGGATCGATCCGAGTGATCGGGGCCAGCGTTGCGGCGATACGCGTCGACACCGACTGGTAGGCCGGCGTCGCGAGCCGGACCGCGGGATCGGTCAGCTGTCGCCGAATGATCTCGTACATTGGGTATTTCGCCTGAAACTGCGGATCGGCGTACAGCGAGGTGCGCACCGCGGGCAGGCCGCCGTCGAGCGAGATGTACTTTTCGCTGGCCGGACTGCGCAGACACCGGATCGCGTCGAACGCCTCGGCCTTGTGCCGGCTCGTCGCCGACACTGCGAGGTTGAGCCCACCGATGGTCACCTTGGCCGGCTGCTCCGGCAGCGCGCGTGGATACGGCGCGAAGCCGAAAACCTTTCTGCTGGCGTCGTATGCCTCGCGGAACTGCCGTTCGGTGGGCCGGAACGAGCCGACGTCGTTGATGCTGCCGGCCAGGTCCGGCTGATCGTTCAGCGGTAGAAACGGCACACCGCCCTTCACCGCGTTCTCCAGCATCGACGCCATCGCGTAGGGCCAGTTGACCTCGAGCGCGGACTTGCCCTGCTCGAAGGCCAACCGCGCGGTGCCGGCGTCGCTGCGGATGACCGACGGGTCGGCGCCCGGCGCCGTCGCCACCGACTTCATGATCTGCAACGCCTTGACGGTGGCGGCCCTGTGCTCGGGAGTATCGGTGAGCGTGACCGTGCCGCCGTCGTCGGAAAGCAATTGGCCGCCGGCACTTTCCAGCAGGGTGCTGAACCAGACCATCACGCCCTCGTTCTGGTTGGCCTGCACACCGATCCAGCTCGGTTCGCCGGCGGCGTGCAACCGGGTGGCCTCGTCGATCATGCCGTCCCAGGTCGATGGCGGCGTATCCATCAAATCTGGCCGATACCAGAGCAATTGGGTGTTGGTGCTGACGGGCGCCGCGAACAGCCGGTGCTTCCAGGTCGCGGTCGACAGCGGTCCGGGCAGCGTGTCGGCGGTGGCGTCGGCCTCCGCGCGCCGCGCCGGATCCTCGGACAGCGGCACCACCCAACCCGCCTCGGCGAATTCGGCTGTCCAGATCACGTCCATCGCGATGATGTCGACCGTGCGGTCGTGGGCACTGAGCCGGCGGGCCAGCTGTATCCGCTGGTCGTCGGTGGACTTCGGCAGGCTGAAGTGCCGGATGGCCAGCCGGCCACCGAGCTCGTCGGTGCAACGCTGCGCCACCGCGGTGAACGTCGCGGCATCACCGGCCGGGGTGTAGAGGCTGACCACCCGGCCGTCGTCGCGGGCACCGCAGGCGAACACCGCCGACGCGGCCGACAACGCAGCCACGGCGACCGCACCCAGCCGGCGCGCGCGCTCGCGAAGGGGCGGCACAGCTCAGATGGCCAACCGGGCCAGCAGATCCCGCGCCTGTTCAGCGTTCTGCGGATCGCAGAGAACGTCGTAGCGGCCCGCCACAAGTTGCAGCGTGGAGCTGAAGTCCCGGGTGCCCCGCGCCATCGAATACGGAATCGCGGAGGTGATCAGGCCGAAGAACACGCCCGCGACCAGGCCGGTGGTCAGCGCCTCCAGCGGGTGCGGGCTGGAGAACAGCAGGCTCAGCATCAACCCGACGAACAAGCCCAGCCACGCGCCGCTGATCACGCCGCCGCCCAACACTTTCGGCCAGGTCAACCGCCCGGTCACCCGTTCGACCTGCATCAGGTCCACCCCGACGATCGTGACCTGTTGCACCGGGAACTGCTGATCGGACAGGTAGTCGACCGCGCGCTGCGCTTCAGCGTAGGTGGGGTATGACCCGACCGGCCAGCCTTTCGGCGGCGTGGGCAATCCGGGAGCACGCCGGCTCCCTGCCGGGGTGCCGGGTGCGGGAACCTGTCCGGGCTGAAAAGGGCTGCTCATGGGTTTCATTGTGCGCCGTCGGCCGCAGCCGAGTCGCTGCCACCGTCGAACCGCGGTGATTACCTGCGCGAACACTTGGCCACGCTGCGTCGACGGCGCGCCGCTCGCCCATTGACTCTGCCTCCAGGGCGCATAAGTGCGAGTGGCTGAGGCCTTCAGCGCAGAGTCAACGTCGCTCGCCGCGCTAGGTTGAACACCATGACAGCACCGGGCGGCGGTGAGCCCTACCGCGACCAGCCGGGCCAATGGCAGCCCTACCAGCATCCGCCGGTGGATCCGCAGGCGCCGGTGAACTACCCCGACTACCCGTACCCAGCACAGCCGCCGCCGGCCTACGGGCCGCCCGGATACGGCGGGGCCCCGGGCGGCTTCGGCGGTCCCCCGCCGCCGCCCTATGGCAGCCCCGGTGGCCCGGGCGGTTATGGGCCGCCGATGTATCCCGGCTCGTACGACCCGTATCAGGGCTATCCCTCGCAGCAGACCAACGGGCTTGCCGTCGCGTCGCTGATCACCTCGATCGCCGGAGTCCTACTCGGCATTCCGCTGGCCATCTTCTGTTACATCGGGTGGGTGATTCCCGTCGCGGGCGCGGTGATGGGCGGTATCGCGCTCAATCAGATCAAGCAACGCGGCCAGCAGGGGCGCGGGCTGGCCATCGCCGGGATCGCGATCGGGGCGGGCACCGCGGCGCTGCTCGTGCTGGTGATGGTCATCGTCGCGGCTGCGGCGTTCCATTCGCCGATGTTCGGGGTCGCCTAAGCCGGCTAGCCGGTCGGCGGCACGAACGGATCGCCCTGTCGTTCCATGCCCGCCGCGCGACCTTTCGCGGCGATCACCAGAGCCATCTTGCGGCTGGCCTCGTCGAGCATCTCGTCGCCGAGCATCACCGCGCCCCGGGCACCGCCGGCGGCCGAGGTGTGCCACTCGTAGGCCTCCAGGATCCGTTCTGCGTGATCGTAATCGGCTTGCCGCGGGCTGAAGATCTCGTTGCCGGCCGCGATCTGGTCGGGGTGCAGCACCCATTTGCCGTCGTAGCCCAACGCCGCCGAACGGCCCGCCACCCGCCGGAATGCTTCGGTGTCACGGACTTTGAGGTAGGGACCGTCGACGGCCGCTTTGCCGTGGGCGCGGGCGGCGACCAGGATCGTCATCAGCACGTGGTGGTAGGCGTCGCCGACGTCATAGCCCTCAGGCTGCTCACCGACGACCAGCGTGCGGGTGTTCAGGTTCGCCATCAGATCCGCGGGCCCGAGCACCAGAGCCTGAACCCGTGGCACCAAGGCGATCGCGTTGATGTTCGTCAGCCCACGCGCGTCCTCGATCTGCGCGTCGATGCCGATCTCACCCACCGGCAGTCCGTGCACCGTCTCCAGTTGGGTCAACAGCAGGTCGAGCGCCTGGACATGGGACACCTCAGAGACTTTCGGCAACACCACCACGTCGAGCTTGGCGTCCGGCGCCGCGCCGACGGCGGCGACCACCTCGATGATGTCGGCGTGCGTCCACGGTGTGGTCCAGTCGTTGACCCGCACCCCGCGCAACTGTCCGGCCCATCCGGGCGCGGCCAGCGCGGCGGCCACCCGGCCGCGGGCGTCGGCCTTGGCGTCCACGGCTACGGCGTCCTCCAGATCGAGGAAGACCTGGTCGGCGGGAAGACCTTTGGACTTGTCGATCATCTTCTGGCTGCTGCCCGGCACGGACAGGCACGTGCGGCGGGGCCGGTACGCGTTGTTCACACCCCACTCCTACCCTTTGAACTATGGCCTCGATCAACAGGGTGTACGCCGCGCGCCTGGCACGAATGCTGGTCCTGGGCCCGATGGGCGAATCCCTCGGGCGCGTACGCGACGTCGTGGTCAGCATCAGCATCGTTCGCCAGCAACCCAGGGTTCTCGGGATCGTCGTCGAAATGGCTTCGCGCCGAAGAATTTTCGTTCCTATCCTGCGGGTGGCCTCGATCGAGCCCAACGCGGTCACGCTCATCACCAACAATGTCTCGATGCTCCGGTTCGAGCAGCGGCCCGGTGAGGTTCTGGTGCTGGGCCAGATCGTGGACACCAGGGTGCGGGTCACCGACCCCGAACTGCCACAGCTCGCCGACACCGACGTCGTCGTCACCGACCTGGGTTTGGAGCAGAGCCGAACCCGGGACTGGATGGTCACGCGGGTGTCGGTGCGGGTGCCGCGACGGCTCGGCCGGCGCAGCACCACCCACATCGTGGGTTGGCGCAACGTGCAGGGACTGACCCCGTCGGCGCTGGCGATGCCCGGCCAGGCCGTCGCGCAGCTGTTGCATGAGTTCGAGAAGTGGCGGCCGATCGAGGTGGCCGACGCGGTGCGCGAGCTGCCGGTGAAGCGGCGCTACGAGGTGGTCTCGGCCCTCGACGACGACCGGCTGGCCGACGTCCTACAGGAGCTGCCGGAGCAAGAGCAGGCCGAGCTGCTGGTGCAGTTGGGTGACGAGCGCGCCGCGGACGTGCTCGAGGAGATGGATCCCGACGACGCCGCCGACCTGCTCGGCACGATGAACCCGACGCTGGCTGAGCGGCTGCTGCGGCAGATGGACCCCGAGGAGTCCGACCCGGTGCGGCGGCTGTTGAAGCACTCACCCGACACCGCGGGCGGGTTGATGACCCCCGAACCGGTGGTGTTGACGCCGGACACGTCGGTCGCCGAGGCACTGGCCCGGGTGCGCGACCCGGACCTGACGCCCGCGCTGTCGTCGCTGGTGCTGGTGGTCCGCCCGCCGACGGCCACCCCGACCGGCCAGTACCTCGGCTGTGTAGCCCTGCAGCGGCTTCTGCGCGAGCCACCGTCCATGCTGGTCGGAGGCATTGTCGACGCGGATCTGCCGTGGCTCGAACCCGACACGTCGCTGGCCGTGCTGACCCGCTACTTCGCCGCCTACAACCTGGTCTGCGGTCCGGTGGTCGACGCGCAGCATCACCTGCTGGGCGCGGTCACCGTCGACGACGTGCTGGACCACCTGCTGCCGCACGACTGGCGCGACACCACCGAAGAGCCGGCGCTGGGCATTGCGCGAGGCATGGCATGAGCAAGTCCGCGCCGCGCTCGCGGCTCTACACCCCGCGCGTCTCGCGACTGTCGGCGCCGCGACTGGACGCTGACGCCGTCGGGAACTTCACCGAGGCGATCGCCCGCTTCTTCGGCACCGGCAGCTACCTGCTGATGCAGACCATCGTGGTGTTCGTCTGGATCCTGCTGAACGTCTTCGCGGTCGGCCTGCGCTGGGACCCTTACCCGTTCATCCTGCTCAACCTCGCGTTTTCCACTCAGGCCGCCTACGCGGCGCCGCTGATCCTGCTGGCCCAGAATCGCCAGGAGAACCGCGACCGCGTCACCCTCGATCAGGATCGGCGACGCGCCGAGGAAACCAAAGCCGACACCGAATACCTGGCGCGCGAACTGGCCGCGCTGAGGCTGGCGATCGGCGACGTCGCGAAGACCCGGGAGTCCCTGCGCCGCGAGCTGGAAGACCTGCGTGATCTCCTGCAACACCGGCCCCCCGACCCCCGTCCGGGCACCGATGACGGGGTCGATCGGCACGCCGCTTCGTCTCATTGACACAGCTGCTCTCACCGGGCGTTTTCACAGGCAGAGAGTCCGTCATTGTTGTCACTGGAGTCACCGGTGTTATGTATGGTGACCTAGTTCACGAGGCTCACGCGAGATCGCGGGCCCCACAACCCTCGAAGACTAGGCAGGCGAGTGCGGGTAGGGGGACGCATGGGCGTACGTCCGGCCCTTGCAAAGATGCGCAAGCCGGTTCTTCGCATGCCAAAAGTCCCCAAACTGCCTGCAGTCGTGACCAATACGGCGTCAACGATCGGCGACGCGGCGTTTCATGCGGCAGACAACCTGAGAATCCTGTACGCCTACGACCTCGTCATGGAGGGATACGACGCGGTCGCGGCGGCAGCGCGGTCCGCCACCTCGGCCGTCCAGCAAACGTTGGCCGGCGGCGCCAAGTCGCCGGCATTCGGCGTCGCGATGATCGCCTGCCTGATCTACTCCAGCGTCGACGGCGCCGGTGCTCCGCCGTTCCCTTTGACCAAGTCGACACCTCGCGACACCGCGGTCACCCCGGTTGCCGCGGTCGCCCGGGCGTCCACCGACCCGACCGGGCCGCTGGTCATCGCCACCCTGCACCCGAAGATCGGTTTCCACGTCGCCGAAGCCGCCGCGTCGGCTCCCCCGCCCAGTCTCGTGGTGAGTGCGCCGGGCACCTTGGGCATTCCGGCGATGGCGCTGACCGCATACCGCAATGCCGAACGAATGATGGCCACCGCCGAACCGGGCTGCGGCATCAGCTGGAACCTGCTCGCCGGAATCGGGCGCATCGAGTCGGGCCACGCCAACGGCGGCGCCACCGACGCGCGCGGCACCGCGGTCCGACCGATCTACGGGCCCACGCTGGACGGGACGCTGCCCGGCAACGAGGTGATCGTTCAGAGCAGTGCCGCGGGACGGGTCAACTACGCCCGCGCGATGGGGCCGATGCAGTTCCTGCCGGGCACTTGGGCACGCTATGCCGCCGACGGCGACGGCGACGGGACGGCCGATCCGCAGAACCTCTACGACGCCACCCTGGCCGCTGCCCGCTACCTGTGCAGCGGCGGGCTGAACCTGCGTGACCAGTCGCAGGTCTTGTCGTCGATCCTGCGTTACAACAACTCGATGCCGTACGCCCAGAACGTGCTGGGCTGGGCCGCGGCCTACGCGACCGGCGTGGTCCCGGTCGACCTGCCGCCGCTGACCGGGCCGGCGCCGCCGCTGGGCGACGCTCACCTCGAGCACGGCGAAGGCCTCGGACCCAACCTCCCGATGAACATGCACGGCCTGGCGGCCACCGACCCGCTGGCCCGGATGCCGTTGATCGACCTCAGCGGCAACCCCGGTAACGGCCAGCCGTGGTCGGTGCAGGGACCGGCCGCCTACGGTCCGTCGTGCACGGTGATCTGCATTGGCCAGCAATCGCCGGGGCCCGTGCAGGACAACACGCCGCCGGCGAACCCGATGGCACCTCCGGGCGCACCGGCGCCGTTCGCCCCCTTCGCCCCTTTCGCGCCGCCGACCACTCCGCCGCCCGCGTTCGCGCCCTTCTCACCGCCCATCGCACCACCGGCTGCTCCCGCTCCCGCTTCGATTCCGCCGGCTGCTCCCGCTCCCGTGCCACCGGCTGCTCTCGCTCCCGTGCCACCGGTCGCGCCGGCTCCAGTACCACCGGCTCCCGCTCCCGTGCCGCCGGTTGCGCCGGCCCCGGCACCCCAGGCTCCCCCGGCCTGACCGGCCCGTACCGGGCCGCTTCGTCGCGGCACTAGACTCGGCAGTGATGTCTGATCCGACTGCACACATTCGCGCCGCGCTGGCCAAGGTGATCGATCCCGAACTTCGCCGCCCCATCACCGAACTCGGGATGGTCAAAGGTATCGAGCTGAGCCCCGGCGGCGATGTGCACATCGAGATCTACCTCACCACCGACGCCTGCCCGAAGAAGACCGAGATCACCGACCGGGTCCGCCAAGCCGTCGCCGACGTGCCGGGCACCGCGGCGGTCCGAGTCACCCTCGACGTGATGAACGACGAGCAACGCACCGAACTACGCAAGCTGTTGCGCGGCGACTCCCGCGAGCCGGTCATACCGTTCGCCCAGCCAGGTTCGCTGACCCGGGTCTACGCCGTCGCCTCCGGCAAAGGCGGCGTCGGCAAGTCGACGGTGACGGTCAACCTTGCCGCGGCGATGGCCGCGCGCGGGATATCGGTCGGGCTGCTCGATGCTGACATCCACGGCCACTCGATCCCGCGGATGATGGGCACCACCGACCGGCCCACCCAGGTGGAGTCGATGATCCTGCCGCCGATCGCGCACGAGGTGAAAGTCATCTCGATCGCCCAGTTCACTCAGGAGAACACCCCGGTGGTGTGGCGGGGCCCGATGCTGCACCGGGCGTTGCAACAGTTTCTGGCCGACGTGTACTGGGGCGACTTGGACGTGCTGCTGCTCGACCTGCCGCCGGGCACCGGCGACATCGCGATCTCGGTCGCTCAGCTGATCCCGAACGCCGAGATCATCGTCGTGACGACGCCGCAACTAGCGGCCGCCGAAGTCGCCGAACGGGCCGGCAGCATCGCGCTGCAGACCAAACAACGCGTCCTCGGCGTAGTGGAGAACATGTCCGGGTTGGTGTTGCCGGACGGCTCGACGATGCAGGTGTTCGGCGAAGGCGGCGGCGTGCAGGTCGCGGAGCGGCTGACCCGCACTATGGGCGTCGACGTGCCGCTGCTCGGGCAGATTCCGCTGGACCCCGCGCTGGTCGCGGCCGGCGACGCCGGGCTTCCGGTCGTTCTCAGCGCCCCCGACTCGGCCGTCGGCAAGGAGCTGAACAAGGTCGCCGATGCGTTGTCGGCGCGACGCCGTGGGTTGGCCGGCATGTCGCTGGGATTGGACACCAGCCGGCGCTGAGCTCTGCAGCGCGTCGTCGCACAGCTCAGGTAGCGTCGGTGTCGAACGGCGCCGGGCCGCCCGAGGGTTGCGCCTGATGCGGCGTAATCGGTTGAGCCGCAGCGGACTTCGCCGCACCGTTGATCGGCTGGTCGAAGCTGGTGAACAGCGAGTCGTCGCCGTCGAGAAGGTGCTTGGTCAGCATCGCCCGCGGCGTCATACCGCGTAGCTTCTGCAGTTCGGACAGCGGTTCACGCAGGTCGTCGAATTCGGGGCCGATGTCCTCGCGCAACTGGGTCGTCATGCCGCTGAGGTAGTCGCGGGCCTGTCGCAGTGCGCTCGACGTCCAGCGGATCGCGCCGGGCAGGCGCTCGGGTCCCAGGACGACCAGGCCGACCACGATGAGGACCAGGATCTCACCCCAGCCGACATTGCCGAACATTAGCCGCCGTCCGGCCCCGGGGTCACCGTGAGCGTGACGTGTCGGCCGTCGCGCACCACCTCGATCGGGGCGGGCTGTCCCACGGTCAACTGCCGCACGGCAACAACGAATTCGTCGGCGTCGGCCACACCGCGGTTGCCGACCTTGACCACCACGTCGTTCTCGAGCACGCCGCCCTTTTCGGCCGGGCCGCCGGCTTTGACGTTGGCCACCTGTGCGCCCTGTGCGACCGCGTTGCTCACCGACCGGGCGCTCAGGCCCAGCGTCGGGTGGACGATCTTGCCGTCCTTGATCAGGGTCTGCGCGACGATTTTCGCCTCATTGACCGGAATCGCGAAGCCGAGCCCGCTGGCGCTGTCGGACAGCGACTTGCCGGCCGTGTTGATGCCGATGACCTGGGAGTCCATGTCGATCAGCGGGCCACCGGAGTTTCCGTGGTTGATGGATGCGTCGGTCTGGACGCCGTCGATCACGGTGTCGGTGTCAGAACCCTCCCCCGACAACGGAATCGGGCGATGCAGCGCGCTGATGATGCCGTGCGTCACGGTGCTGCGCAGACCCAGCGGCGCACCGGCGGCCAGGACCTCGTCGCCGACACGAACTTTGTCGGAGTCACCGAGCTTGGCCACCGTGAGGTTGTTGACGTTGTCGACCTTGAGCACCGCCAGGTCCGTCTTGGGGTCGCGACCGACCAGATGGGCCGGCACTTCCTTGCCGTCGTTGAATACGACGGTGGTCTTGTACTGGCTCGGGTTGTTGGCCGCTTCGGAGATGACGTGGTTGTTGGTGACGATGTAACCGCGACCATCGACCACGAAGCCGGAGCCTTGCATGCCCTCTTGATCGCTGATCGACTGAATCGTGACCACCGAATCCGCCACCGCCGCAGCAACTTTGGCGAACCGGCCGGCCGGAGCCTCGCTGTTGTTGTTGGTCGACAAGGTCACCTTGGACGTGGTGAACGCCTCGACGACCTCGGCCGTCTTGCGGCCGACCACACCGCCGACCAGACCGATCAGCAATGCCAGCACGCCGAGCACGGCCAGCGCCAGGTAGGACACCCGTCCGCCGAACAGAACGTCGCGCACACCGAGCCGGTCGTGCGAGAGCTCGGGGCCCTGAGCGCCGGCGCGCGACACCGCAGGCTCACCCAGCGCGGCGGCGGCGCCCGGGTCGCGCCACGGGTCTTCGGGATCCTCGAGTTCGTCGCCGGCTTTACCGTCTTCGAGCGCACCGGCATCGGCCGGATGGCGCTGCAGGGAGTCGACCCCCGGGAACGGGCGGCCGAACGCTTCGGTGAGAACCGGGTCGGTGGGTTCGGTGTGCGGCGTGAACTCGCCGGCCTCGCGGTACTTCGACGGGCGGACCCGCTCGGCGACGAACGATCCCTGCACGCCGTCGGGACGGCCGAAGGCCTGACTCGACGCGGCGTCGACCGGCGGCCGGGACACGGGACGCGGCGCCAGCCGGGGGGCGCCGTTGTTGTCTTGATCGGGGCTCACGTCATCCTCTTCCGAGCGCTGGGCACACAAGCGCTATGGACTCGAGCACGGCGCCGGGCACCGGCTTGGCGAAACTGGTAACCACCCTACCGAGGCTCTGGGGGATCTTGCTTGCTGCCGCCGGAGAGTCGATCGCGCATCAGCTGGGTCTCCGCGTCGTCGTCGGGTGGGCAGTGCGGTATCTGCGACAGCAATCCCAGCAGCGTGCTCGGGATTCGGATCGGGTGCGAGTCGCGCAGCGCGGCCCGGGCCCGACGATGGCCGTCCACTTCGGCGGCGCAATCCGCGCACAGCGAGATGTGGTGCGCGGCGCGCAGGTGGGCGTTCATCCGCAGTTCGCCGTCGACGAAGGCCGAGATCGCCTCGATCGACAGGTGCTCGGTGGAGCCGAATTGCCGCGGCGCACCGACCGGCGCGTCGTTCTGCGAGGCGAACTGCGCGGGAAGCCAGGAGAAGGCCCGGCGGAACACATGTCCCCGCTCGACCATCATCAACTCCTCTCGGTATCGCGTCGCGCCTTCTCGAGACCACCTGGCGCGACACGATCACGCGCGGCCCTAGTTCGAATGTAGCGCGCCGACCGATACCGAACATCAATGAACAGCCGATCAGGCTGCCTGTGTCTTAGCTCGTGAGGCCCTCGGCGCCGACGGCGCTGTCCGAGTGTGTGGCCAGATAATCCCGCAGCGCTTGGCGTCCGCGGTGGATACGGCTGCGGACGGTCCCGAGCTTGACGCCGAGCGTGGCGCCGATTTCCTCGTAGGACAGTCCTTCGATGTCACACAGCACCACCGCGGCACGAAATTCCGGCGGCAGCGAATCCAGCGCCGCCTGCAGGTCGGGACCCAGGTGGGCGTCGTGGTAGATCTGTTCGGGGTTGGGTTCGTCGGCCGGCACCCGGTCGTAGTCCTCGGGCAGGGCTTCCATCCGAACCCGGCTGCGACGGCGCACCATGTCCAAGAACAGGTTGGTGGTGATGCGGTGCAACCAGCCTTCGAAGGTGCCCGGCTGGTAGTTCTGCACCGACCGGAAGACCCGGATGAACGTCTCCTGGGTCAGATCTTCGGCGTCGTGCTGACTGCCGGAAAGGCGGTAAGCCAGTCGGTAGACCCGGTCGGCGTGTTGGCGAACCAGCTCGTCCCAGGACGGCATGGCCGTCTTGTCGCCGGTCGCGTCGAAAACCGCGGTGCCGTACGGCTCATCCGCCGGCTCGACCCAGTCGGCGTCGCGGTACCGCTCAGGATGCGACATGCTCGACGGGCTCATCAAAGTCGCGATGTTCAGTTCCTCCGGGTTCAGGCTGCTGTTGATACTTGGCAACGCATCACCGCGGGCAACGCGCAGATTGCGGGATGTATTCCCGGACCAGCGGCCTCCACGCTCCATGGGAGATACCGTCGTCTATCGGAGTGTGTGCCGGATATGACCGCACTGAGCTTTCACTGAGAATGGCGCAGGAACCCCCGTTGGCCAGGCCCTATCGTCCATATTACGTTTCGATCACACCGATCCGTTGCGCGTGTCGCGGGGCGCGCCTGACTGCGCGCGGCGAGGGTTGGACATACGCTCACGCCATGGCCACGACCGACCGCACACCAGGGACGAGTCGGGCCGACTCGCTGACGGCGCACGCCGAGGGCTCGATCTCCGAAGACAGCGTGCTGCTGGCGGCCCGTGAGCGCGCCGCCGACATCGGCGCCGGCGCCGTCACACCGGCGGTCGGCGCGCTGCTCAGCCTGCTGACCAAGCTCAGCGGCGGTAAGGCCGTCGTCGAGGTGGGCACCGGTGCCGGAGTCAGCAGCCTGTGGTTGCTGTCCGGGATGAGCGACGACGGCGTGCTGACCACGATCGACATCGAGCCCGAGCACCAGCGGATCGCCAAGGAGGCGTTTTCCGATGCGGGTATTGGGCCGTCGCGGACCCGGCTGATCAGTGGTCGGGCCCAGGACGTGCTGACCCGGCTGGCCGACGACTCCTACGACTTGGTGTTCGTCGACGCCGACCCGCTCGACCAGCCCGATTACGTGGTCGAAGGGGTTCGGCTGTTGCGCTCCGGCGGTGTGATCGTCCTGCACGGCGCGGCCGCCGGCGGACGGGCCGGCGACCCTTCGGCACACGACGCCGAGGTGGCGGCGGTCCGCGAGGCGGCGCGGCTGATCGCCGAGAACGAGCAGCTGACTCCGGCTCTGGTGCCGCTCGGCGATGGTCTGCTGGCCGCCGTCCGCGACTGATTTGTCAGCCCTGCAGCACCCTCGACTACTTTCTTGGCCGTGACAGACGGACGACACGACTCCACCGTGGTCATGGCGCAACAATTCCCGCGATTCCCGCGCCGTGCGGCATTTCGACCACACCCCCTTGACGTCTGACTGAACGAGTGTTTAATGTACTGAACATGCGTTCAGCCGACGACCTCACGGCCGTGGCCCGGATCCGCGACGCGGCCATCGCGCAGTTCGGCGAGCAGGGCTTCGGGGTCGGACTCCGCTCGATTGCCGAGGCGGCCGGGGTGAGCGCGGCGCTCGTCATCCACCACTTCGGCTCCAAGGACGGGTTGCGCAAGGCCTGCGACGACTACGTCGCCGAGGAGATCCGCACCGGCAAGTCCGAGGCGATGAACTCCAGCGACCCGGCGACCTGGTTCGCCGCGATGGCCGAGATCGAGGAATACGCGCCGCTGATGGCCTACCTCGTCCGCAGCATGCAGGCCGGCGGCGAGCTGGCCAAGACCTTCTGGCGCACCATGATGGACAACGCCGGGAGCTACCTGGACGAGGGTGTCCGCAGCGGCATCCTCAAACCCAGCCGGGACCCGGCCGCAAGGGCCAAGTATCTGGCCGTCACCGGCGGCGGCGGGTTCTTGCTCTACATCCAAATGCACGAGACCCCAACCGATTTGCGGGCCGTGCTGCGCGACTACGCCAACGACATGGTGCTGCCCGCGCTCGAGCTGTACACCGACGGCCTGATGACCGACAGCCACATGTACGACGCCTTTTTGGCCCAAGCCGAAGAAGAAGGAGACACACATGCAACCGATTGAGATCCACAATCTGACAAAGTCTTTCGGTAAGGCGCGGGCGCTCGACGGCTTGGAGCTGACGGTTCGGGAGGGTGAGGTGCACGGTTTCCTCGGGCCCAACGGAGCCGGGAAGTCGACGACGATCCGGATCCTGCTGGGCGTGGTGAAAGCCGACAGCGGGGCCGCGCGTCTGCTGGGCGGCGACTCCTGGACCGACGCCGTCGACCTGCACCGCCAGATCGCCTATGTGCCCGGCGATGTCACGCTCTGGCCGAATCTGACCGGTGGCGAAACCATCGACCTGCTGGCCCGCATGCGCGGCGGCATCGATGAGAAGCGGCGCGCCGAGCTGATCGACCGCTTCGAACTCGACCCGCACAAGAAGGCGCGGACCTACTCCAAGGGAAACCGGCAGAAGGTCTCGTTGATCTCCGCCTTCTCGTCGCAGGCCCGGCTGATGCTCCTCGACGAGCCGAGCAGCGGCCTGGACCCGTTGATGGAGAACATCTTTCAGCAGTGCGTCGCCGAGGCACGCGACCGCGGCGCCACCGTGCTGCTGTCCAGCCACATCCTGGCCGAAACCGAGCGGCTGTGCCAGCGGGTGACGATCATCCGCGCCGGCAAAACCGTCGAAAGCGGGACCCTGGAGTCGATGCGGCACCTCAGCCGGACGTCGATCACCGCCGACCTGCTCCGCGACCCCGGCGACCTCACCCGCATCCGCGGCGTCGCGGACGTGAGCTACCAGGGCACCACGCTGCACGCTCACGTCGACAGCGAAGGACTCGGCGAACTCATCCGGGTGCTCGGTGATACCGGCGTCCGCAGCCTGGTCAGCCAACCGCCCACGCTGGAGGAGCTGTTCATGCGGCACTACGGCGACGACCGTGAGCTGGCCCGCCGATGACCGCCACCCTGGAACGCCCGGGGGCGCACGAAGCCCCCTCGCGCGCGTCGGCCTTCACCGGGACGCTCGGAATGCTCCGGCTGTATCTGCGGCGCGACCGGATCGTGTTGCCGCTCTGGGTGTTACTGCTGTCGACGCCGCTGGCAACCGTCTACATCGGCGGTATCGAAAAGGTCTACCCGGACCAGGCGGCCCGTGCCGGCTTCGCCGCGACCATCATGGCCAGCCCGGCGCAGCGGGCGTTGTACGGAAACATCTACAACGACAGCCTCGGCGCGACCGGCATCTGGAAAGCCGGCATGTTCCATCTGCTGATTGGCGTGGCGGTCATCCTCACCGTCATCCGCCACACCCGCGCCGACGAGGAAACCGGCCGCGCCGAACTGATCGACTCCACCGCCGTCGGCCGCTACGCCAACCTGACCGCCGCAGTGCTGTTGGCGTTCGGCGCGTCACTACTCACGGGTGCGCTCGGTGCAGCCGGCCTGCTGGGCACCAGCAGTCCGGCGCACGGCTCGCTGGCGTTCGGCGCGGCGCTGGCCTGCTCCGGTCTGGTGTTCACCGCGGTAGCCGCCGTGACAGCTCAACTTTCTACGAGCGCTCGGTTCGCCCGCGGGGCCGCATTCGCCGTTCTGGCAACCGGTTTCACGCTGCGCGCCGCCGGTGACGCCGGTTCGCCGGCATTGTCGTGGCTCTCGCCGCTGGGCTGGTCGCTGCAGGTCCGCCCGTACGCGGGCGACCGGTGGTGGGTGCTGCTGCTGCATCTGGCGGCGACGGCGATGCTCACCGCGCTGGCCTATCGGCTGCTGGCCGGCCGCGACGTCGGCGCCGGGCTGATCGCCGAACGCCCGGGCCCGGCCGGCGCAACACCGTTGCTGCGCAACGCCTTCGGGCTGGCCTGGCGGTTGGACCGCGGTGCTCTGCTGCTGTGGACCGTCGGCCTGTGCCTCTACGGCATGCTGATCGGCAGCATCGTGCACGGCATCGGCGACGAACTCGGTGGCGACAATGCGCGCGACATCGTGGTCCGGATGGGTGGCACCAAGGTCGTGGAACAGGCGTTCATCGCGGCCGCGTTCTGCATGCTGGGCATGATGGCCGCCGCGTTCGCGATCTCGCTGATCCTGCGTCTGCACCAGGAAGAGGCCGGCGAGCGGGCCGAGACGCTGTTGAGCGGATCGGTGAGCCGAACCCGTTGGCTGACAGGTCATCTCGTGCTCGCCCTGGCGGGGTCGGCGTTGGCGATCGTGTTCGCCGGGATCGTCGCCGGGTTGACCTACGGGATCGCCGCCCACGACGTCAGCGGCAAGCTTCCGATGGCCGTGGGCACCGCGCTGGCGCAGGTGCCGGCCGTATGGCTGCCCGCCGCGGTCACCGTCGCGTTGTTCGGGCTGGCGCCACGATTCAGCCCGGTGGCCTGGGGCGTGCTGGTCGGCTTCGTCGCGCTGTACCTGATCGGTGAGCTGTCAGGCTTCCCGCAGTGGGTGCTCGACGCCGAACCGTTCGCCCACGTGCCGCTGGTCGCCCGCGACGCCTTCACTGCCTTTCCGCTGCTGGTGCTGCTGGCGATCGACGCCGCGCTGATCATGCTGGGGATGGCGGCTTTTCGCCGCCGGGACGTACAAACGTGAAACAGTAGCAGCGGCTGTGGAATAGGCCGGCCGACAACCCTGGCTGCTGTCTCGCGGCAAGTGGACCGCGCTAGATCCAAATGCCCTTACCTACAGCGACAACGCCGCCGGCGCTGATCGCGAAGCGCTCGCGATCCTTCTCGAGGTCCACCCCAACCATCTCGCCGGGTCCGATGACGACGTTCTTGTCCAGGATCGCGTGGCGGACCACCGCGCCGCGGCCGACCCGCGCACCCGGCATCATCACGCTGCCCTCCACGATCGCGCCGTCGTCGATCACGACATTGGACGACAGCACCGAATTGCGTACGGAGGACGCAGAAATGATGCTGCCCGCGCCCACCACCGACTCCTGCGCGGAGCCGCCGTTGACGAATTTGGCCGGGGCCAGATTCTCCGAGGCACCGAGAATCGGCCAGCGCCGGTTGTAGAGGTTGAACACCGGGTGCACCGACACCAGATCCATGTGGGCGTCGTAGAACGCGTCCAATGTCCCGACGTCGCGCCAGTAACCGCGGTCGCGGTTGGTGGCGCCGGGCACGTCGTTGTCGTTGAAGTCGTACACCGCGGCCCGGCCGTCGGACACCAGTCGCGGGATGATGTCGCCGCCCATGTCGTGATCGGAATTGTCTTCGTCGGCGTCGGCGCGGATCGCGTCGATGAGCACCTTGGTGGTGAAGATGTAGTTCCCCATCGACACGAAGGTGGCTTCCGGGTCGTCGGGCGTTCCCGGCGGGTCGACCGGCTTCTCGATGAAGCTGCGGATGCGCCCGGACTCGTCGGCATCGATGCAGCCGAACGCGCTCGCCTCCGCGCGGGGCACCCGAATCCCGGCAACCGTGGCGCCCGCGCCGCTTTCGACGTGGAAGGCCAGCATCTGCTCGGGATCCATCCGGTAGACGTGGTCGGCGCCGAAAACCACGATGTAGTCCGGATCCTCGTCGTAGATCAGATTGAGCGACTGATAGATCGCGTCCGCCGAGCCGGTGTACCAGCGCGGGCCGAGCCGCTGTTGGGCCGGAACTGGGGTGATGTATTCACCGGCCAAACCCGACAACCGCCAGTTCTGCGAGATGTGACGGTCCAGCGAGTGCGACTTGTATTGCGTGAGAACGCAGATCCGTAGATACCGGGCGTTGACGAGATTGGACAGCACGAAGTCGATCAGTCGATAGGCACCGCCGAAGGGAACGGCGGGCTTGGCGCGGTCGGCGGTCAGGGGGTACAGCCGCTTGCCCTCACCTCCGGCCAGCACAATGCCCAGCACGTGCGGTGCTTCCCTCATGCAAAAACCCTAACGGCCGCTGCGAACCCGTGCCAGATCACGTAGACGAATACCCACGCTGCGCAACTGTCCATCAACAAACCTGGATCTTGTCGCCTAGACAAGGCTCACATGTCGGCAAGGGGTCGGCCCCTGCGGGGTTCGGCGGCGACTACTACCGTGCCGGGTATGCGTGTGGCGATGATGACTCGGGAGTATCCGCCGGAGGTCTACGGCGGAGCCGGAGTGCACGTGACCGAGCTCGTCGCGCAACTGCGCAACCTGTGTCAGGTCGAGGTGCACTGCATGGGCGCACCGCGGCCGGGCGCGTACGCCTGTCAGCCGGACACCCAACTGCGCGGCGCGAACCCGGCGCTGGCGACCCTGTCGTCGGATCTGGTGATGGCCGGCGCCGCCGCCGAAGCCACCGTAGTGCACAGCCACACCTGGTACGCCGGGATGGCCGGGCACCTGGCGTCGTTGCTGCACGGCGTGCCGCATGTGCTGACCGCGCATTCGCTGGAGCCGTTGCGGCCGTGGAAGGCCGAACAGCTGGGCGGCGGTTACCGGATCTCGTCATGGGTCGAGCAGACGGCGATCAACGCCGCCGACGCGGTGATCGCCGTCAGCTCGGGCATGCGGGATGACGTGCTGCAGGTCTACCCGACCGTCGATCCCAACCGAGTGCACGTCGTGCGCAACGGAATCGACACCGAGGTCTGGTATCCGGCCCAGCCGACTGAGGGCCAGCCCGTGCCGGGCGAGTCGGTGTTGGCCGATCTCGGCGTCGACCTCACCCGGCCCATCGTCGCGTTCGTCGGCCGCATCACCCGGCAGAAGGGCCTCTCCCATTTGCTGGCGGCCGCGCACGACTTCGCTCCCGACGTGCAATTGGTGCTGTGCGCCGGGGCTCCCGACACCCCGGAGATCGCCGCCGAGGTGAGCGCCGGAGTCGCCGAGTTGGCCGATGCACGGATCGGCGTGTTCTGGGTCAGAGAGATGCTGCCGATCGGCAAAATTCGCGAGATTCTCTCGGCTGCAACGGCTTTCGTATGCCCGTCGGTGTACGAGCCGCTGGGGATCGTCAATCTGGAAGCGATGGCCTGCGGCACCGCGGTCGTCGCCTCCGACGTGGGTGGCATACCCGAGGTGGTCGACGACGGGGTGACCGGCTCGCTGGTGCATTACGACGCTGACGACGCCGCCGGCTACCAGAACCGGATCGCGCAGGCCGTCAACGCAGTGGTCGCCGATCCGGAGCGGGCGCAGCGCTACGGCCTGGCGGGACGGCAACGCTGCATCGCGGAGTTCTCCTGGGCGCAGATCGCGCAGCAGACGCTGGAGATCTACCAGAAAGTGTGCGCGTAACGGCGGGAGCTAGCTGGTGACGCCTTTGAGTTCGTCGCCCAATGCAGCGGCTTCGTCGGGTGTCAGCTCGACGACGAGTCGGCCACCGCCCTCCAGCGGTACCCGCATCACGATGCCGCGCCCCTCCTTGGTCGCTTCCAATGGACCGTCACCGGTCCGGGGCTTCATCGCCGCCATCCAGCGCTCCCTCCACATTCGAGCTGGCCCGTCAACTGCACATTCACCCGGACCATTGTTCCCTATGGTCGCCGCTGGGTGCACATGACCTCCGGCTCGGCGTTTCAGTCCGCGGCTCCGGCCCAACTGTCCGCCTCCTCAGCGGACCGCCCGCCGGGCCGCATCGTCACCGGTGGATGGGACCCAGCAAGCCCGCAGGTGATCGTCGACCATTCCGGTTGCCTGCATCAACGCGTAAGCGGTCGTGGGGCCGACGAAGCGGAACCCGCGACGCTTCAATTCGCGTGCCATAGCGGTCGATTCCGGCGTCGTGGCGGGGACATCGGCTAAGGCCTTGGGCCTTTGAGAGCGACACCGCCGGGCCGGCGCGAAGGACCACAGCAGCTCGGATAGGTCGTCCGAGCCGTCGGCGAGAACCCGGGCGTTGGCAATGGTCGCCACGATCTTGGCCCGGTTGCGGACGATGCCCTCATCGGCCATCAGCCGGGCCACGTCGGCGTCGGTGAAGCGAGCCACCTTCGCGGGGTCGAAACCGGCGAAGGCCCGCCGGAAATTTTCCCGTTTGCGCAGGATGATCAGCCAGGACAGCCCGCTTTGAAAGGCCTCCAGGCTCATCCGCTCGAACAGCGGCACCTGCCCATGCAGCGGCTGACCCCATTCCTTGTCGTGGTAGTCGCGGTAGAGCTCGAAATCGGCGCTGCCCGGCTTGCCGATCGCCCAGTCGCAGCGGACCAAGCCGTCGTCAGTCGTGGCCACCGGCCACGTCCTCGGGGTCGTCTTCGGGCTCCTCCGCAGCGGCCGCGGCGTGCACCGACGACAGCTGGCCGCGCAGCAGGTCGAGCTCCTGGCCCAGCCGATCCAGCACCCAGTCCACCTCGCTGGTCTTGTATCCGCGCAGCGTCTGGGTGAACTTGACCGCGTCGATGTCCCCACGCGTCACGCCCGATGCGGGCAGTACCGTCGGCGTCGTCCCCCGGGGCAGCGGCGGCAGCGGCTCACCGCGGCCGAACAGCAGACTCGCCACCCCGAACAGCACGACCGCTACCAGGACCAAGACCACCACGTAGAGCAAGACCAACGCCACGGCGTCGATATTGCCTTACCGGATGGCGTTCATCGGCGGCCGGTCGGCCAGCGACACCGTCGAGGTGCGCGGGGTGTAGCCGTCTCCGTCGACGAAGAACTGGGTCAGCCCCACGCCAGAGTCCGGGATGCCGCAGCGCGACAGCAGCGTCGCGACGACCTGACGGCTCATCGGCCCCAGCTCGGCCAGCGGCCGATTGCGGTGCGCCCGCACGCCGAGGTTCACCTGGGCGATCGCGTCCAGGCCCAGCCGGTCGTAAGTGTCGATCAGCAGACCGATTTCAACGCCGTAACCCGGTGCGAACGGCACCGACGTCAGCAGTTCTCGGGTGGCGGCGTATTCGCCGCCCAGCGGCTGCAGGACGCAGCCCAGCTCGGGTCGCAGCGCGGCCAGCAGCGGCCTGGCCACCAGCTCGGTGACCCGCCCGCCGCCGGTAGCGCCCTCGCGGCCGCTGGCGTTGTGGGCATTGAGCGGCCGCCGATAGAAGCTCTTGACGAGGTGAACGCCGTCCTCGGTGAGCAGCGGGCCGAGCAGGCGCGGCACGAACATCGGATGCGGCTCGATCAGGTCCGAGTCGACGAAGACGACGAAGTCGCCGCTGGTGGCCGCCAGCGAACGCCAGAGCACCTCGCCTTTACCGGGCCGCGGCGCGATCTCGGGCACCGCCTGCTCGCGGGTGACGACGCGCGCACCTGCGGCGATCGCGCGGATCTCGGTGTCGTCGGTGGACCCCGAGTCGAGCACGATCAGCTCGTCGACCAGCCCGCCGACCAGCGGAGAGATGCTTTCGATCACCGATTCGACAGTGTCTTCCTCGTTGAGTGCGGGCAGGACCACCGAGATCGTGCGCCCGGCCTTGGCCGCCTCCAGCTCCGCAACCGTCCACTGTGGGCGGGTCCAGCTACGGTCAGCCAGCCAGACGTCGCCGGGTGCGGCGGTCAGCGCCCCCGCCGCGGCGAGATCGACCAGCTCAGATGCCGTCATGCCAGTCCTCTCACGGTGCGCGCCGGCGGGCGTTGCCCACTGATTGACGCCACCATCTCCAACACCCGTCGGGTTGGCCCGACCTCGTGTACCCGGAACATCCGGGCGCCCGCCGCAGCTGCCAGCGCGGTGGCGGCCAGGGTTCCCTCCAGCCGCTCGGTCAGGTCCACTCCAAGAGTCTCCCCGACGAAATCTTTGTTGCTCAACGCCATCAATATCGGCCACCCGGTGTTTACAAGATCTTCCATGTGCCGCAACAGCGCCAACCCGTGGAAGGTGTTCTTGCCGAAGTCGTGGGTCGGGTCGATCAGAACACGGTCCCGAGCCACCCCGGCGGCAACGGCGCGCTGCGCCGCCGCGGTGACTTCGTCGATGACGTCGTCGACCACGCCGCGGGTGCTGGTGCCGTAGCTGACCCGGAACGGACGGGTGCGCGGCCGCGCGCCGCCGGTATGCGAGCACACCAGTCCGGCACCGAATTCGGCCGCTACCTCGGGCATCGCGGGATCATAGCCGCCCCAGCTGTCGTTGATCAGGTCCGCGCCCGCGCGGCAGGCCAGCCTGGCCACCTCCGACCGCCAGGTGTCGATGCTGATCAGTTGGTCCGGGTAAGCGCCGCGCAGCCACTCGATGAACGGCACCACCCGGGTGATCTCGGCGTGCGCGTCGATGCTCTGCCCCGGGCCCGCTTTGACGCCGCCGACGTCGATCACGTCGGCGCCCTCGGCGATGAGACGGTGCACCGCGGCTCGGGCTGCATCGTCGGCGAAGTTCGCGCCGCGGTCGTAGAACGAATCCGGGGTGCGGTTGACGATCGCCATGATCAGTGCGCGCTCATCACTCACGCGGCGACCGCACAGGGTGGACTGCACGCTTCCATGGTGCCCGCTGGCCTCGCCGGGCGACGGCCGAGCTGCAGGTCGAACCTCACGAGTCACTTCAATACCTGAGTTGGTCGGCTCTCTTTTTTCGTTTTCGCACCACGGGCGCTATCACCCGACCTGCTGATATCGCATGCGACCACGATTCCGAAAAAGAGTGGCACCCAGCTGGCGGTACGGGTGTGGCGGGTGTGACCGGGCTCAGCCTTGCGGTCGTTTCCCGCCGGCGACGTCGTCGGCGTAGCCGTCGTAGAACGGCACGTACCCCTCGTCGCGTCCGGCCAGCACGTACAGCGGATCCTCGATGTCGGGACCGTAGGCCTGCTCGCGCAGGTCGACCTTGCGGCTCTTGAATGTGCTGGTGTGTTCCAGGTCGTCCACCACCCGAATGAACAGCGGCATCGCATAGGTCGGCAATTGCCCGAAGACGGTCCCGGCAACCGCCTTACCGTCGAAGTCGGCGCCGTCGCGCAGCTTGACCGCGGCCATTCCGGCCCGTCCGCCGGTGTTGGGGATCTCGACCCCGAAGACCGTGCATTCCTCGATGGACTTGTCGGACCCCAGCGCCCGCTCCACCTGTGTGGTGGCGACGTTCTCGCCCTTCCAGCGGAAGGTGTCGCCGAGCCGGTCGACGAAGGCGGCGTGGCGCATGCCCTGCGGGCTCATCACGTCGCCGGTGTTGAAGTAGCAATCGCCCTTGCGGAAGGCGTTGCGCACCAACTTCTTTTCGCTTGCCTTCGGATCGGTGTAGCCGTCGAAGGGCTGCAACCGGGTAACCGGGCTGAGCAGCAGACCGGGCTCGCCGGCGGGGACCTTCTGCACCCGTCCGTCCTCGCCACGCAGCGGTGCGCCGGTGTCGGGGTCGTAATGCACGTACACCGCGGGCATCGGCGTGAAGCCGGTCGAGCGCGGCACGTTGAAGATGTTGATGAACGCGGTGTTGCCTTCGCTGGCCGCGTAGAACTCGCAGACCCGGGCGATGCCGAACCGGGTGACGAACTCGTCCCAGATCTCCGGGCGCAGGCCATTACCCGCGATCAGCCTCACCTGGTGCGTCCGGTCGGTCGGCTTGGCGGGCTGGTTCAACAGGTACCGGCACACCTCGCCGATATAGATGAAAGCCGTTGCGTTGCTGGCGATTACCTCGTCCCAGAACCGCGACGCGGAGAACGACTTGCCCAGTGCCAGCGTCGCCCCGGAGTTGATCACCGAGCCGATAGCGACGGTCAGCGCATTGTTGTGGTATAGCGGCAAGCAGCTGTACAGCGTGTCAGAACCCTTGAGCCGCAAGCCAAGTCCGCCGAACGCGGCCAGCGCAGCCAGCCAGCGCTTGTGGGTCATCACGCTGGCCTTGGGGTGGCCGGTGGTGCCGGAGGTGAAGATGTAGAACGCGGTGTCCTTGGCCAGCACGGCCGACGCCGACGGCGGGTTGGTGGTGGGCGCGGTGGCCGCCAGGCGTTCCATCTCCTCGATGGTCGTCGGGGCGATGTCCAGTCCGCCGCACTCGTCCACGGGGTCGATCAGATCGGACTCGGCAACCATGACTTTGGCGTTCAGCAGACCCAGGCTGTGGGCCAGCACCTCGCCGCGCTGGTGGTAGTTGAGCATGCCGGCGATCGCACCGCACTTGACCGTGGCCAGCATCATCAGCACGGCGTTGGGCGAATTCCGCAGCATGATGCCGACGACGTCGCCGCGGCCGACGCCGCGGGCAGCCAGCACCGCCGCGTAACGGTTGGCGGTGGCGTTGGCCTCACGATAGGTCAGCTGCTGGTCACCGAACCGGAGGAACACCCGGTCGCCATAGCGGGCGGCGCGATCCTGGAATACTTTGCCGATCGAGGCCTTGGAATTCGACTGCGGCAGCAGCCCGGTGAGCACTCCGCGGACGATCACCGGAGCGTCGGCCAACAGGCCGGGCACCTGGGACGCGATATCGAGCACACCGATCGACTTGTGCTCACCGGAGTTATTTTCGGACACAGCCCACCCTCATTTCGCGCACCAGCAGATGACGGCCACCCTATCCAGCCGAAACCGATGCGCTCAGCGGGGTGTACAGGCGGCGATTGCCGCCGCAACATCGTCGACGACCACCAACTGATCCATCGCGCCCTGTGCGACGTATCCGCTCTTCACCAGCCCGGACAACCAGGCGCGCAGCCCGTCGAAGTGCCCGCTGGGGTCCAGCAGCACCACCGGCTTGTCGTGCATCCCGAGATACCCGCCGGTCCAGACCTCGAAGAACTCCTCGAGCGTGCCGATGCCGCCCGGCAACGTCAGGAACGCGTCGGCGCGGTCCTCCATGATCTGTTTACGCTCGCGCATCGTGTCGGTGACGATCAGCTCGTCGGCGTCGTGGTCGGCGACTTCGCGGCGTACCAGCGCGTGCGGGATGACGCCGACAGTCCAGCCGCCGCGGGCCCGGGCGGCGGTGGCCAGCGCGCCCATCGCCGAGACGTTGCCGCCGCCCCAGACCAGCGTCCAGCCGCGCATGGCGATCGCCTCGCCGACGTCGGCGGCCAGCGCCAGCAGCTCGGGATCGGTGGGCCCCGACGCGCAGTACACGCAGACCGCGTGCGGCCGCGGTGCATCGCGTTCGTGGGGCATAGACGAAACGTAAACCACCCTTGCCGCCGAGCGCATTTGGGCCTAATCGCATGCGGTCCGGTGCGTGCGCCATAAACTCCGGCCGTGCCGACTCCGTGGGTTGCCGCGCCGCAGGATGCCGTGCTGCGTGACATCGAGGCCGCCGTGGCCGATCCGCAGCGGTCCGGCGTGGCGATCCTCGGAGCCGACGGTGTCGGCAAGACGCTGCTGGCCCGCGCCACCGCTGAGACATCGAAAGCGCCCGTGCGCTGGGTGGTGGGCACCGCGACCGAGCAGGTCATTCCGTTCGGCGCGTTCCGCGGGCTGCTGGCCGGCGCCGATGCCGGCGACGCCGCACGACCGGCGGAGGTGCTGCGCGCCGCGCAGGGCCAACTCACCGGCGAGCAGCAGCTTCTCGTCGTCGACGACGCCCACTACCTCGATCGGATGTCGGCCACCCTGGTCTATCAGCTGGCCCTGAGCGGCGCGGCCCGGCTGATCGTCACGGTCCGTTCCGACGCGGAGTTGCCCGACGCTATCCGGGCGTTGTGGGACGACGGGTTGTTGACCCGGATCGAGCTCGGCCCGCTGGATGCGGCCGTCGCGTCCGCCCTACCGTCGCTGGTCGACGACTTCCTGTCCGGTCTGCCGTCGCCGGCGCGTACGGTGCTGGACTACCTGTCGCTGACCACACCGCTGCAACGTGACGACCTGACAGTGTTGGCCGGCAACGACGCCGTCGAGCAGGCCGAAGTGGTCGATGCCGTCACGGTCGACGGCGACGCGATGGTCTACCCGGCGCATCCGCTCTACACCGCCCGCGCGGGCGCGGCCCTGCCGCCGGACACCGCGCGGGCACTGCGCATGTCGCTGATCGAACGGCTCGCGGCCGGCCCGGCCGATCACCTCGGCGACCGGCTGCGCGTGGCCGCGCTGGCCGCAGGTTGCCCGGCCACCGACGCTCCGGACATCGATCTGGTGACCGCGGCGCAGGAGGCGCTGCGGTTCGGGGAACTCACGCTCGCCGAACGGCTGGCCCGCGCGGCGCTGGACCGCGCGGATGGGCTGGCCGCGCGGCTGGCGCTCGGCTACGCGCTGGCCTGGCAGGGCCGCGGACGAGAAGCCGACTTGGTGCTGGCCGCGGTGGACCCGGGCCAGTTGTCGCCGTCGGAGCTGATGGCGTGGGCACTCCCACGGGCGGCCAACCAGTTCTGGATGCTCAGCGAGCCGGCGCAGGCCACCGCATTTCTCCAGACCACCCGCAGCCGGGTCGCGTCGCCGGGCGCGCAGGCCACCCTGGACGCGCTGTCGGCCACCTTCGCGATGAACGCGGGCACGCCGCTGCGCACGCTGCGGATCGCCGGTGAGGTGCTGGAGTCGCCGTACGCCGACGCGGTGGCGGTGGGGTGGGCGGCATCGGCGGCGGCGCTGAGCTCGGCCCGCGCCGGACAGTTCGCCGACGTCGAGGCGCTGGCCCGCCGCGCGACCGCTGCCGACCATCCCGGGCTCTTGCGGTTCACCAGCGGCTTCGGCCGGATCACCGCGCTGGTGATGGCCGGCCGGGTGACCGAGGCGCGCACGCTGGCCCAGCGCTACACCGACTTCGCCGAGTTGCAGCAGCCGGGCCGGGCGATCGGCGAGACGCTGGTGGGTTACGTCGCGATCGCGCAGGGCGACTTCGACGCCGCCGTGAGGTTGCTCAGCCGGGCCGCCGACCCGCTGGCCCGCACCGGCTACTCCTGGGGTCCGCTGTCGCTGATGCTGCTGGCTCAGGCGCTCGGCCAACAAGGTGAACAGTTGCACGCCGCAAAGGCTTTCAGCCGGGCCGAATCATTACACGGCCTGAAGTCGTTGTTGTTCGCGCCGGAGTTGGCGCTGGCGAAGGCGTGGTCGAAGTCGGCTCACGGCGACACCACCGGCGCCATCGAAGCCGCTCGGGAAGCGGTGCAGACCGCGGAACGCGGCGGGCAGACAGCGATCGCGCTGCGCGCGTTGCAGGACGGCGTCCGCCTCGGCGACGTCCGGGCCGTGCAGCGGGCCGGCCGGCTGGCAGGCGAAGTGAATTGCGTGCTGGGGCGGCTGACGCTGGCGCATGCCCGGGCATTGGCTCACGGCGACGCGGTGGCCCTGGCCGAGGTTGCCGCCGATTTGGCCGACCGGGGAATGCGTGCCGCGTCCGCCGATGCTTCCGCGCAAGCGTAGCGGGTGGCACAGCGGTCAGCCAGCACCTAGCATATCGAGTATGTCGAACATGCTCGACGGAATCTGTCGGACGGATGCAGTACCCCTGATCCATGCGCGTCAGGATCACGGCCTCAGCCCGCAAACATGGGATCAACTCCGGACGCATCCGTGCTGCGGTCTCCAACGCGGTCCTCGTCGTCGTCGACGGCGACTACGCGCTGTATCTGGGGGTGGATGACCGTGGCATCGAACTCGAAATCGGGATTGTGCCCGACGACCGGTTCGTCGGGCAATTCGCGGCGATCCACTGTATGCCGACCGAGTGGCGCAGCAGGTAACGGACAGGGAGGGTAGGTAGGACATGGCTAAGTTCCCGAAAACGCTGACCGGAGCTGAGGTTAGCGACATCGACCTGAGCCGAGAGGACTTTCAATTTCACGGGCAGCAACTCACCGAGCAGTGCGCCGAGCAGATGGCCGAGAAAGTGTTTCACCGTCCCGACAACCTCATCCCGGGGGGTAAGTCGCTGTCCGGCAACAACGAGCACTCCCCGGTGGTGCAGGCCCGCGTTCCGGCAGCGGTTCACGCGAAGCTACAGGTGATCGCCGATCGACGGCAGGTGAGCCTGTCCAAGCTGCTGCGCGAGGCGATCGACCAGTTCGTCGCAGACCAGGAACATCGTCCATTCCCTGGACATCACAGCTAGGCGCTCAGGTAGGCCCGCAGCATCGTCACCGCATCGGTGATCTGGTGAACGGGCACCAACTCGTCGCGGGTGTGCGCCAGGTTGGGATCACCCGGCCCGTAGTTGACCGCGGCGATTCCGCGGGCGGCAAAGCGCGACACGTCCGTCCAGCCGTACTTCGCCCGCACCTGGCCGTTGGCCGCGTTGATCAGGGTCTTGGCCGCGGGAGCGGACAGACCGGGCAGCGCACCGGCGGCGGAGTCGGTCTGCTCGATGTGCACGTCGAGACCCTCGAAGACGTCGTGGACGTGACGCAAGGCCGCGTCGGCCGAACGGTCCGGCGCGAAGCGGAAGTTCACCGTCACCGACGCGGCATCGGGGATCACGTTGCCGGCTACGCCGCCGTCGATGCGTACCGCCGACAGCCCCTCGCGATAGACGCATCCGTCGATGTCGACGCTGCGCGGCTGGTAGCTCGCGAGCCGATCCAGTACCGCACCCAGCTTGTGAATAGCGTTGTCGCCCAACCATGATCGCGCCGAGTGGGCACGTGTTCCGGCTGCGCGGATGACCACGCGCAGGGTGCCCTGACAACCCGCTTCGATGTAACCGCCGGTGGGCTCGCCCAGGATGGCCAGGTCGGCGGTCAACCAATCTGGCAGCTCACGTTCGATGCGGCCCAAACCGTTTGCGCTGGACTCGATTTCCTCGCAATCGTAGAAGACCAGCGTCAGATCGTGGGCGGGCGCGGTGACGGTCGCGGCCAGATGCAGGAACACCGCGTCGCCGGACTTCATGTCGGTGGTGCCGCAGCCGTGCAGCGACTCGGCGTCGCGACGGCTCGGCAGATTGTCCGCGGCCGGCACGGTGTCGAGATGACCGGCCAGCAGCACCCGGGTCGGACGGCTCAGCGAGGTGCGGGCCAGCACCGCGTTGCCGTTGCGGATGATCTCGTAGCCGGGCGCCTGCGCCCGCAGCGCGGCCTCGACCTCGTCGGCGATGCGTTCTTCATGCCTCGACTCGCTGGGGATGTCGACCAGAGCCGCCGTCAGCTCGATCGGGTCACCGCGTAGGTCCAGCACGGTCCCAGCGTAGTGGGTGGGTAGCGTGGCACCCGTGACTGCAGCTTCGGGCATTGGGCTGGCGACGCTCGCCGCCAACGGATCGGTCCTCGACACCTGGTTCCCCGCACCGGAACTGATCGAGGCGGGCGAAATCGGCACGACACGGTTGTCGGTGGCCGAGGTGCCCGATGAGTTCGCCGCACTGGCCGGCCGCGACGACGACCGCGACACCGAAACGATCGTGGTGCGTACGGAGATCGGCTCGCTGGACGATAAGGCCGTCGACGCCTATGACGCCTATCTGCGACTGCACTTGCTCTCGCACCGTCTGGTCGCGCCGCACGGGCTGAATGCCGACGGGTTGTTCGGCGTGCTGACCAACGTGGTGTGGACCAACCACGGGCCGTGCGCCATCGACGGATTCGAGATGGTACGCACGCGGCTGCGCAAGCGCGGACAGGTCACCGTCTACGGCGTGGACAAGTTCCCGCGGATGGTCGACTACGTGGTGCCCAGCGGCGTGCGCATCGCCGACGCCGACCGGGTGCGCCTGGGTGCACACCTGGCGTCCGGCACGACGGTGATGCACGAGGGCTTCGTCAACTTCAACGCGGGCACGCTGGGCGCCTCGATGGTGGAGGGCCGCATCTCGGCGGGCGTCGTCGTCGGCGACGGCTCCGACATCGGCGGCGGCGCGTCGATCATGGGCACGCTGTCCGGCGGTGGCACCGAAGTGATTTCGCTCGGCAAGCACTGCCTGCTCGGCGCGAACTCCGGCCTGGGCATCCCGCTCGGCGACGACTGTGTCGTCGAAGCCGGCCTGTACGTCACCGCCGGAACAAAAGTTGCCCTGCCAGATGGCAATTCGGTCAAGGCGCGCGAGCTTGCCGGCAGCAGCAACCTGCTGTTCCGGCGTAACTCGGTGACCGGCGCGGTCGAGGTGGTGTCCCGCGACGGCCGCGGGATCGCCCTCAACGAGGACCTGCACGCCAACTGATCACACGACGAGGTGCCTGGGCATCACGGTCGGCTTGACGCCGTACCGAGGCGCAACGCCGTAGCCGCCGCGACCGGCCGAGGCGTAGGCCGGCATGCCAGCCGCGACATTGGTCGCACCGGTGGCCTCTTGGGCTGGAGACGTCCAGCCCGACCCAGCCAATGGCGCAGCGGCGGCTGGCGCAGAAGGAGCGGCCGCCGACCAACCGACCGGCACCGAGAACTTGCCGACCGAGGACGCTTGGCCCATCCCGGCCAGGACTGGA
This sequence comes from Mycobacterium sp., assembly GCF_965277065.1. GTDB lineage: Bacteria > Actinomycetota > Actinomycetes > Mycobacteriales > Mycobacteriaceae > Mycobacterium. Next base: position 705,545 of record NZ_CBDIBT010000018.1, on the reverse strand, counting down.
GCCCCACCGGGGCTCACGGCACCGGTCGAGGCTGCAGCGGCTGCCGGAGCAAAGACACCGAGACCGCCGAAAGCGGGCGCAAGACCTTTTCCGATGAGGCCCGCATCGGCAGTATGGGCATACAAAATCCCCGTCACGATCCCGTTGAAGCCGTTCCAGGATGCCATGTCAACAATCCCGTTCGGGATGTTGCTCACCAGATTGCTGTCAAAGAAATCGTCCAATCCGCCCAAGGCCTGGGCGGGGCTCGCTGCCGCCGACAGCGGCCCGGAGAGCGACTGCGTCGCGGCGGGCAGCCCGGACACCAGCCCCGGTAGTCCGGCCGAGGTGCCGGTGGCCTGGGCGACCGCGGCGGCCTGCCCGCCCAGTCCGCCCGGATTGGTGGTTGGCGCGGGATCGCTCAGCGGTTCCAAGGTGCCGGCGCTGGCCGACGAGCCGGCATAGCCGTACATGGCGGCGGCATCCTGGGCCCACATCTCGCCGTACTGAGCCTCCGTGACGGCGATCGCGGGGGTGTTCTGCCCCAGAATATTGGTTGCGACCAGACCTGCCAGTTGAACCCGGTTGGCGACGACGGCCGGCGGCGGCACCGTCATCGTAAACGCTGCGTCGTACGCGGCCGCGGATGCCATGGCCTGGTTCGCTGCGAGTTGAGCGGCGCCGGCGGTGGACTGCATCCACTCCACATAGGGCATGGCCGCCGACGCCATCGCCGACGCGGAAGGGCCCTGCCACTCGTCGTCGGTGAGCGTCGAGATCACCGACTGCGTGGCGGATGCGGTGGTATTCAGTTCGGCCGCAACGTTGTTCCACGCCGCGGCGGCGGCCATCAATGGCCCCGCGCCCGGGCCAGTGTACATCCGGGTGGAGTTGATCTCCGGGGGTAGCGCTCCGAAGTCGAAAGTCATTTCTGGGATCCTTTCTGGCTGAGGGGTGGTGCTTCAGACGCTGGTCGGCGTGGGCATCACGGTCGGCTTGACGCCATAACGCGGCGCACCGAAACCAAGACCCGAACGCCCGGCCGAGGCCACCGACGGCACGCCGGCCGGCATCGTTGTCACCCGCGGGGTAGTTGGCGCAGCGCTGGTCCAGCCCGCGCCCGCCAATGTCGCGGGGGTGGAAGTAGCCGCCGGGACGCTTCCTGCGGCCCAGCTGGGCGGCACCGAAAGGCCGCCCAGCGAGGATGCCTGACCCGCGCCTGCCACGACCGGCGCCGCGGCGGCGCCCGTCGATGCCGCCGGCCCTATCGGGGCATTCGGCATGAATGGGGCCTCTGCCGCGCCGGGGCCCGAAGGGTCCCAGTTGACCGCGCCGGGAAGGAATTGGCCTTGGCCCAGCGCGATGAAGTCGGACGCGGCAGCGCCGGTGTTCTGGAAATAGTTGAACGGCGTGCCGAAGGTAGCGAATGACGCACCCAAACCTCCGGCCTGCGCAGGCGTCGCAGCACTCAGCGCACCCGACACCGTCGTCGAGCCGGTCGCGGCCTGGTTGGCCGCTTCGGTCTCCCCGTAGGAACCCGCGCTAGTGCCCAGGGTGTTCACCAGCATCTGGTGAACCATCGCGGCTTGTGTGCTGACTTGCTGGTACCACGTGCCATAGGCGCTGAACTGTGCAGCTTGCAGCGCTGAGACTGGGTCGGCGGCCGCGGGAACGACGCCTGTGGTGGGCGCTGCGGCGGCCGCGTTCTGGTCGGCCATCGAGGTGCCCAGGGTTTGTAGTGTGCTTGCTGCGGCAGTCAATGCGTCTGGCTGCGTCATCACGAAAGACATGCGTTTCTCCTCATGAAAAAGAGCCGAACGCTGAGGCTCGGCGCGGCGATGTGCTGCAGGAGGGGCCCATCCGGATGCCCACAGCTGCCACTTTTCCAAAATTTGTCTGAAATGCGGCGGTAACGCGCAGGTAATATGCGGGATTAACTTCCGGCAGGAAGACCGGTCGTGGCAGCCGACGAAGAAGCCGACCTTCGTCCAAGCCGCGGAAAGCTGCAGTTAGCCTGTGCAGCTGAGGATTTCGAGACGGGAACTATTGCCCGCGGTGCAGCGCGATGCCCCTGGTCTCGGGCAGAAGATAGGTGCACGCGAAGCTGGCCGAGGCGAGGAACGCGAGCATCGGCCCGATGGCCCAGCCGCCGTAGGCCGCCTGCACGGTTCCGGCGAGCAACGGCGGCAGCGCGCCGCCGAACACACCGGCGAAGTTGATCGCGAAGGCCGAGCCGCTGTAGCGGTAGCGGGTGGCGAACAGCTCAGGGATGAATGCTCCGGTGGGGCCGGAGCCGATCCCGCCCGCTGCGCACATGCCGAGAATCGCCACCGCGTAGAGCACCGGTTTGCCGGTGTCGATCAGTGGCATCACCACCAGCGCCCACGGCACACATGCCGCCCAGCCGAGGAGCATCATCCGGCGTCGCCCGACTCGATCGCACAGCGTGGCCGAAATCGCGACAAATATGACGCTGACCAACCCGCCGAGGGCACCCACCTCCCAGATGAAACTGCGGCTGTATCCCAGTTCGGCGTGTGCGTACCGGGTCAAGTAGGTGTTCGCCATGTACGCAAAACCCATGCCGCCCAGGATGCTGCCGCCCGCCAGAACGATCTTGCGGCGCTGCAGGCGGAGCAACTCCGCCAAGGGCGCCCTCGGGACGGGGTCGCGGGCCTTGTCGGCGACGAACACCGGCGTCTCGTCGATCCGCAGCCGCACGTACAGCGCGATGCCGATCAGTACTGCGCTGATCAGGAACGGGATCCGCCAACCCCACGCCAAGAAGGCGGCGCTGTCCTCGCCGATGGTGACGCTGACGACCAGGAACGTCGAGCAGGTGAGCACCGCGGCGACACCGCCGCCGAGGAGGGTGAACATGCCATAGCGTCCGCGCTTGTCAGCGGGCGCATATTCGGCGCTGAGCAGCACCGAGCCGGCCCACTCACCGCCGGCGGCGAACCCCTGCACCAACCGCAACGCGACCAGGATGAACGGGGCAGCGAGGCCGATGGTCGCGGTCGTCGGAACCAGGCCGACGCTCACCGTGGCGACCGCCATGATCAACAGCGTGGCGATCAGCGCCTTTTTACGTCCCACCCGGTCGCCGAAGTAGCCGAAGGCGGCCCCGCCGATCGGCCGCGACACGAATGCGCTGGCGAACGTGCCCATCGAGGCGATCGTCCCCAACGTCGGGCTGAGATTCGGGAAGAACACGGTGGGAAACACCAGCGCCGCGGCGGTGCCGTAGATCAGGAAGTCGTAGAACTCGATCGCCGAGCCAACCAGGCACGCGGCAGCAACGCGTCTCATCGGGGTGAGGGGCGGTGCGGCCGGCGCCGACGTGATCGTCGATGGGCTGCCGTGGTCCACGGCTACGACGGTAGGGAAAAAGCGCGCCGGTGTCACACCGCCGCGCGCGCTCAGGTCTGGCTGAGCAATTGCTTCTTGAGCACCTTGCCCATCGCGTTCCGCGGCAGCTCGTCCACCATGCGCACCTCGCGCGGCCGTTTGTGCACCGACAGCTGATCGGCTACGTAGTTGATCAGCTCCTGCGGATCGGCTTTGCTGCCGGGTGAGCCGACGATGTACGCGACGATGCGCTGGCCCAGGTCGTCGTCGGGCAGTCCGACCACCGCGGCCTCGGCCACGCCCGGATGTCCGAGCAGCACGGTCTCGATCTCGCCGGCGCCGACCCGGTATCCCCCGGACTTGATCAGGTCGACCGATTCACGGCCGACGATGCGGTGCACGCCGTCGCCGTCGATCACCGCGGCGTCGCCGGTGCGATACCAGCCGTCGGCGTCGAAGGCCTCCGCGGTGGCATCCGGGCGGTTCAGGTAGCCGCTGAACAACGTGGGTCCCCGAACCTGCAGTCGGCCAATGGTTTCCGCGTCATGTGGCACCGGGTTGTCGTCGTCGTCGACCAGACGGGTCTCGACACCGGCCAGTGGCAGGCCGACCCAACCGGGGCGGCGTTCACCGTCGGCGCGGGTCGACAAGGTGATCAGCGACTCGGTGGCGCCGTACCGCTCGACGGGCGCATGACCGGTGAGCTGGACCAGTTGGTCGAACACCGGCACCGGCAGGCCTGCGCTGCCCGACACCAGCAACCGCGCCGATCGCAGCGCGTCGGCCGCGGCGGGGTCGGCCACCACCCGCGACCACACCGTCGGCACACCGAAATACAGCGTGCCCCGGGCGGCCGCGTAGGCCTCCGGCGTCGGCTTTCCGGTGTGCACGAAGCGATTTCCGACTCGCAACGATCCGAGGAGGCCCAGCACCAAACCGTGCACATGAAACAACGGCAGGCCGTGCACCAGTGTGTCGTCGGCGGTCCACTGCCAGGCCTCGGCGAGCGCATCGAGGTCGGCCGCGATCGCCTGGCCGCTCAGCTGCACTCCTTTGGGTGGCCCGGTGGTGCCGGACGTGTAGATGATCAGCGCAGTGTCGCGCGGCGACGGCTCCGGTTGGTGATGCCAAGAGCGCGCGCCCATCCGCACCGGGATGTGCGGCAGCCCTTCTGGCCCGTCCGGAACTGGCCCTAGCCAGGCCTGTGCGCCGGAGTCGGTGAGGATGTGACGGCGTTCGGCCTGCCCGACGTCGGCCGGCACCGGGACCACCGGCACCCCGGCGATCAGGCATCCGGCGATGGCCAACGCGGTCGGCGCGGTCGGCGCGGCCAACACGGCGATCCGCTCGGCGCCCCGGATGCGTTCGGCGACCGAGTTGGCGGCCCCCACCACGTCACTGCGGCTGAGTGTGACGTCACCGAACCTGACGGCGTCCTCGAGATCGTGTCCACCTGCGACGACGGAAGGGTCTAGCGAGGTCAGCAGCACGTCAGCAGGCTAGCCCATCGCCCGTTCGCCGATCACCTGGTCGCGACGCAGGGCATCGAGATCGTCGCCGGACAGTCCGATGCCGCCGAGGATCTCGTCGTTGTGTTGTCCGAGCGTGGGCGCACCGAAGCGGTGATGACGAGCCGGGCCCGGGGTGATCCGCAGCGGCCACCCGGGGTAGCGGTGCCGACCGGTGATCGGGTGGTCGAATTCTTCGTAGAAGCCGCGGGCGTCGAGGCCGGGCAGGTCGTACATGTGCTCGGCCGTCGTCACCTGCTCGCCGGGGATGTCGCGTTCACGCAGGGCCGCAACGACATCGACGGCCTTCTGGTGTCTTGTCCATGCCGCGACCGCCTCGTCGAACGCGTCGTGGTCGGCCGGCAGATCGGGTCGACCCATCGCGTCGGCCAACCGCGCGGCCTCGGTGTCGTCGAGCACGGTCAGCGCCACCCATGCGTCGTCGGCGTCGGTCGGGTAGACGCCTTGGCGGACGTTCCGACGCCGGTTGCCTTCGCGCGGACGAACGATGCCGTTCATCGAGTAGTCGATCACCGGTTCGGCGGTGACCGCGGCGCCGACTTCGATCTGCGCCACCTCGATCAGCTGGCCTTCGCCGGTGCGACGACGATGCTCGAGCGCCGCGAGCAACGCCACCCCGGCGTGCACGCCGACGATGGGATCGGCGGGGCCCTGCACATTGCACGGCGGACCCTGCGGGTAGCCGGTCGCCGCCGTCATGCCGGAGACCTGTTCGATGTTCAACGCCCAGCCGACCCAGTCGCGCCACGGGCCGTCCAGGCCGAAACCCGGCATCCGGACGGCGATGATGTCGGGGCGCAGTGCGACCAACGAGTCGTAGTCCAGCCCGAATCGCTCCACTACCCGCGGCGAGTAGTTCTCCACGACGACGTCCGCCTGCGCCGCGAGGCGGTGCGCGATCTCACGGCCGCGCGAGGAGCCGAGGTCGAGCGTGACGTCGCGCTTGTTCAGGTTCGTGGCCTGCCACAGCGGGCTGCGCTCGTACCAGTCGTCGCCCTCGAACGGCTGCGCACCCGAGTAACGGAAGCCGTCCGGACGCTGGATCGACTCGAGCTTGACGACGTCGGCCCCGAACGCGCCCAGGTAGCAGGTGAGGTAACCGCCCGCCCAAAACGTAGTCAGATCAAGCACTTTCAGACCGGCAAACGGCAGCGACGGATCTGCAACCGGCGCGGCCATGCGGCGTGACGTGCGCCGCACTGAACCAGATTGCACCGCAGGCGTTTTCGACAGCCGAAAGGGCGGACCCGGCTGCCGGAACGACCAGCCCTTGCCTCCGCCCTGGATGAAGAACCCGCGCTTGGCGTACTGCGGATTGTCCAGCGCGTCGGCGCCGTCGGCGACCGGGGCCGCCGGAATCCGCAGTGCCTGACTGAGTTCGACGATATCGGTGACGGTCCGCTCGTCCAGCCAGGGCTGGGCCGCCGCGTAGAACTCGGCGCGCTCCGGGCCGCCCATCATGATCGCGTACTGCTGCTCACCGTACTCGGACAGGCCGAGCATGTCGCACACGTCGAGCCAGTGCTGCCCGGTCAGGCAATTGATCCCGACCCAACCGTCGGCGGCACGGACCACACCCAGCATCGGCGCCTGGCGCAGGTTGGTGGGCAGCCCGAGCGCGCGCATCCGCTCGAACATCATCATCGGATAGGGCAGCGTCGACAGCAGCGCCTCCAGCACTGAGATGTCCACCTCGGTCACGTGACCGGCCGGGGCGATCCGCAGCGCGGTCAGCGCGCCGAGTGCGCCATACGCCCCGGCGACGTATTCGGCGATCCGCGCGCCGGCCTGGACCGGGGGCCGGTCGGGGTCCCGCGCGCTGATCCACCCCGAGATCGCCTGCATGGTCAGCGGCGTCGCAACCCGGTCGCGCAACGGGCCATGCTGCCCGAAGTTGGAGATCCGCACGACAACCAGACGTGAATCCGGTTGCGGGACTTTGCCTTGGTGGTAATCGATGAAGCCCTGATCGTCGATCAGGACGTCGGCGTCGGCGATCAGGTCGCGGGCGTCGTCCAGTGTCGCGCTGCGCTTTCCGGCGTTGAGGTACTCGAACAACCCGGACCGATCGGGATCGGGCCGGTCTTCGGGAAAGGGACCCCACCGCCGCAGCGGATCGCCCTCTGGTGGTTCGATTTTCGTGACGTCAGCGCCGAGTTCGGCGAGCAGCTTGCCGCAGTACGGACCCGAGATCTCGTCGGCGACTTCGACAACCCGCAGTCCGTCAAGCGCTCCGGTCACTGGCGCCGCTCCTCGGCATCGCTTCGCTCTGCATAGTCGTCGACGCGTTTCAGGCCGGCAGTCCCATGGCCTTCGGCTCCATGTATTGACGAATTCCGATGATGCCGCCGCTTTCTCGCCCGATCCCGCTCTGGCCGAAGCCGCCGAACGGCGCGCCGCCCGGCCCGAATCCGTTGACCGCGATCTGACCGGTGCGGACCCGGCGGGCGACAGCCAGCGCCCGATCGACGTCATTGCCCCACACCGCGCCGGAGAGTCCGTACTGCGAGTTGTTGGCGATCCGCACCGCCTCGTCGTCGCCGCTGTAGCGCAGCACCGACAGCACCGGTCCGAACACCTCTTCCTGGGCGATCGTCGAATCCGGGGTGACGTCGGTGAGGATCGTCGGCTCGAAGTAGAAGCCGCGGTCCAGCCCGGCCGGCCGGCCGCCCCCGGCGACCAGCTTCGCGCCGCCGTCGATCGCCCGATCCACATGAGCCTGAACGCGTTTGCACTGTGCGTCGCTGATCAACGGTCCCATAGTGGTCTCCGGGTCGGCGGGGTCGCCGACCTTGACCGCCCGGGCCAGTCCGACCAGGCGATCGACCACCTCGTCGTGGATGGCGTCGGGAAGCAGCAGCCTGCTGTGCAGGATGCATGCCTGTCCGGCGTGGAATGAGCACGACTCGAACAGCATTCGCTGCAGCACCTCGTCGTCCAGCGCCGCGTCCTCGAGCACGATGCTGGCGGACTTGCCGCCGAGTTCGAGCAGTAACCGCTTCATCGTCGCGCCCGCGGAGGACATCACCTCGCGGCCGACCACCGAGCTCCCGGTGAAACTGACCATGTCGATGCGCGGGTCGACGGTCAACAGCTTGCTGGCTTCGAGGTCGGTAGGTGTCACGACATTGACCACGCCCGGCGGAATGTCGGTGTGCTCGTCGATGATTCGGGCCAGCGCCAATCCGGCCAGCGGAGCCAGCGGCGACGGCTTGAGCACGACGGTGTTGCCCGCGGCCAGCGCGGCGCAGACTTTCATCACGTTGAGGGTGTGCGGGAAATTCCACGGTGTCAGGATCGATACCACACCGAGCGGTTCGTAGCGCAGCAACGTCTTTCCGGCGGCGCCGTAGGCGTCGATCGGCTCTTCGACGGGATGGGTGGCCAGTTCGGCGGCGTTGAGTGCGGCGAACGCCGGACCCTCGACGTGGATCACCCGTTCGTTGGCGGTGCAGCCCCACTCCTGTTGTGCCAGCGCATTGAACTCGTCGGCTTGCGCCAGCAACGCCTCACCCAGCTGGTTGAGGTACCCGGCGCGCTGCTCGGGTCCGGTATCGGCCCATGGGCCGGAGTCAAAGGCCGCTCGGGCGGCGGCGATCGCGCTGCCGACCTGTGCCTGGCTGGGATCGGGTGCCGAGGCGATCTCCGTCTCGGTGGCCGGGTTGACGTCGTCGTACCGGCCGCCCTCTGGTTCGACCCACCGGCCGTCGATGTAGACCGCGTAGGTGTCGATCAACGAGCGTGGATCAGCCATGTCCACTCCTTCGGGGGTCCGGCGGCTCAACGTTTGGTCTACACCTGTCGGTCCGCTGTCGTCAATGGTTTGCCGGCCGATCAACTATTTCAGTTCGACGGCAAGGATATTGACATCGACAGTGACGCGGGAGTAGACAGAGTCAACCGGACAGATCAAAGCCATCTGTCCGATCATCATCGGCGAGGAGGCCTGGTGCGCACAGAGACTCCGCCGACCGTTCCGCTGCATTCCCCGGACTTCTACGCCGGCGATCCTTATCCGGCCTACCGCGAGCTGCGCGCGACGGCACCGGTGTGCTGGAACGACGTGACGAAATTCTGGGCGCTACTGAAGTACGAGGACGTCCGGTTCGTCTCGAGCAATCCAGCAACCTTCACCTCGACCCAGGGCATCACAATCCCGGATCCGGCACTGCCGAGCCCGGTGCAGCCTGGAAGCCTGATCTTCACTGATCCGCCGCGGCACCGGCAGATGCGCAAGCTGATCAACTCGGGTTTCACCCGCCGCCGCGTATCGGTGCTGGAGCCCAAGATCCGCGAACTCGTCCGCGGCATCCTCGACGGCCTGGAGCCGAACTCGGTGCACGAGTTCGCCGAGACGATCGCCGCTCCCCTGCCCACTCGGCTGATCGCCGAGTTGATCGGAGCCCCACCCGATGACTGGGAGCAATTCCGGGCCTGGTCGGACGCGGCCACCGGAACCGCCGACCCGGAGATCGAGCTCGACCCGCTGGTGGCGGCCGGCCAGCTGTACGAGTATTTCCAGAAACTGATCGGTGCGCGGCGCGTCGAGCCGCTCGACGACCTGCTGTCGGTGCTGGCCGGTGCCGAGATCGACGGCATCCGGCTCACCGACGAGGACCTGCTCAATTTCGCGTTCCTGCTGCTGGTCGCCGGCAACGAGACGACGCGCAACCTGATCGCGCTAGGCACGCTGGCGCTGATGACCCATCCCGAACAGCAGCGGCTGCTGGTCGACGATCCGTCGCTGATCCCCGTCGCCATCGAGGAGATGCTGCGCTGGAACAGCCCCGTGGTGCACATGGCCCGCACCGCGACCGTCGACGTGGACATCCGCGGTCAGCGGATCGCCGCGGGCGACGTGGTGGTGCTGCTCTACCAATCAGCCAATCGCGACGAGGAGGTTTTCGGACCCGACTCCGAAGAGTTCACGGTGACCCGCCATCCCAACCCGCACATCGCGTTCGGGTGCGGTGAACATTCCTGCATCGGAGCACAATTGGCCCGCCTGGAGGCGACCGTGATGTTCGAGGAACTGCTACGCCGCTTCCCGCGGCTCGAGCTGGTCGGCCAGGTCGACCGGATGCGAGCCACGATGGTTCCCGGGGTGAAGCGGATGCCGGTGAGGCTCGGGGTCTGAGAAGATGCGCCTCGAATACACCGACGAGCAGGAGCGGTTGCGCGAAGAGATCCGCGCGACGATGCAATCGGTCATGACGCCCGAGCGCCAGGCCGCGGTCAGCGAACGCATGGAAGGCGGCCCCGCGGTTCGCGACTGCGTCAAGGCCCTGGCGGCTGCTGATCTGCTCGGCGTCGGTTGGCCCAAAGAGTTTGGCGGACGCGGCTTCTCGGCGATCGAGCAGTTCATCTTCGCCGAGGAGGCCCGGCGGGTGAACGCGCCGATCCCGTTGGTGACGCTGAACACTGTGGGGCCGACGCTGATGCATTACGGCACCGACGAGCAGAAACAGCAGTTCCTGCCTGCCATCCTGGACGGCAGCGTCGAGTTCGCCATCGGCTACTCCGAGCCGGGCGCGGGCAGCGACCTGGCGTCGCTGCGCACCACCGCGGTCCGCGACGGCGACGACTACGTGATCAACGGCCAGAAGATGTTCACCAGCGGCGCCGGGTACGCCGACTACGTCTGGCTGGCCGCCCGCACCGACCCGAATACCAAGAAGCACAAGGGCATTTCGATCTTCATCGTGCCGACGTCGTCGCCCGGATTCTCCTGGCAGCCGTTGCACACCATGCCTGGGGTCTCCACCTCCTACACCTTCTACGACAACGTCCGGGTGCCGGCCAGCGCGATCGTGGCGGGTGAGAATCAGGGCTGGCAGCTGATCACCACCCAGCTGAACTTCGAACGCGCCGCGCTGGGCAACCTGGGCGCGCTCGAGCCGCTGTTCGAGCAGACGCTGCAGTGGGCGCGCGAGACCGAACTCGACGGCGGCCGGGTGATCGACCGGCCTTGGGTGCAGCAGGCGCTGGCCCGGGTCGAGGCGGAGGTCGCGGCCTACAAACTGATCAACCTTCGGGTCAACGCCGCCATGACCAAGGGCGTACTGAATATGGGCGAGGCTTCGGCGGCCAAGGTGTTCGGCACCGAGCTGGCCCCGCTGGTGGCTCGTCAGCTGCTGGAAGTGCTCGACCACAACGGATTACGCCGCGGCACCGATGCCCCGCTGCGCGGCGCATTGGAGTCCGCCTACCGCGTCGCGGTCATCAGCACCTTCGGTGGCGGAGCCAACGAGATCCAACGGGACATCATCGCGATGGCCGGACTGGGCATGCCGCGCGCCCCACGCGATCTGCGCCCCAAGGATGAGCACGCTGCCGAAAAATCAGGAGGATCCACTCAGTGACCGACACCGACCTGCACGCCCAACTGAAGGCCCTCGTCGGCCAGCACACCGGCGGCTCCGCAAAGCCTTCGGTGGCACCGGATCCGGTGAACCAACCGATGATCCGGCACTGGGCGTATGCACTCGACGACATGAACCCGGTGTACATCGATCCGGAGTTCGCGGCCAAGTCGCGGTTCGGTGGCATCGTCTCGCCACCGGTGATGCTGCAGACCTGGACCATGCCGGCACCGAAGCTCGAAGGGATCGGTGAGCGCGGCGGCTCCCCCACCGAGATCACCAACAACCCCACCGCGTTTCTCGACGAGGCCGGATACACCAGCATCGTGGCGACCAACTCGGAGTTCGAGATCAACCGCTACCCGAAGTTGGGCGACGAGATCAGCGCGACGTCGGTGTACGAGGAGGTCTCCGAGGAGAAGACGACGGCGCTGGGCACCGGGTTCTTCGTCACCTGGGTGCTCACCTACAGCGACCAGCGCGGAGAAGTGCTAGGGCGGCAGCGCTTCCGGGTCCTGCGATTCAAGCCGACGAACTGATGGCGACCCGCCTGGCCCCGGCCGTCAGCCCGGACACCGAGTTCTTCTGGAACGGTCTGCGCGACCACACGCTGTTGATCCAGCGCTGCGCGGGATGTGAAGCGGTACGCAATCCGCCACAGCCGATGTGCCCGAAATGCCGGTCGCTGGACTGGGAGGCGATCGAGTCGTCGGGCCGCGGCACCGTCTACAGCTATGTGATGCCGCACCAACCGCAATTCCCGTTCTTCGACTATCCCTACATCGTCGCGCTGATCCAGCTGGACGAAAATGTGCGGATCGTGTCGAACCTGACCGATATCGACCCGGCCGATGTCAAGGTCGGGATGGGGGTCGAGGTGTATTACCGGGAGTTCGACGGAGAGCTTGTGCTGCACCAGTTCCGGCCGGCGCGCTGACATGGACTTCACGTTCACCGAAGAACAGGAGACCGTCCGCAAGGTGGCCCGCGATCTGCTGGAACGGCGCGCCACCCCTGAGCGGCTGACAGAACTCGAAGCCGGTGAGCTCCGCTACGACGCCGCGCTGTGGAAGGAGCTCGCCGGACTCGACCTGTTGGGTACCGCGCTGCCAGAGTCGTTGGGCGGCAACGGTGGCGGCTTCGTCGAGCTCGGCGTGCTGCTGGCCGAAGTCGGCTCGGCCGTCGCACCAGTGCCCGCCTATGCGACGCTGCTGCTGAGCGCGGACCCGATCGCCCGACACGGCAGTCCCGAGCAACAGCAACGCTTCCTGCCCGGCGTCATCGAGGGAAGCCGCATCCTGTCCGCGGGTCTGCACGAGCCTGGCCGCTCCGATCCGACCACACCGGCCACCACCGCCCATCGCGACGGCGCGACCTGGCGACTGGACGGCGTCAAAGAGCTGGTCTCGTTCGGCCAGCTCGCCGATACCCTGCTGATCCCCGCGACGATTGAGGACGGTGAGACGGGCCTGTTCCTGCTGCCGGCGGACGCCACAGGCGTCGACATCCGGCCGGTGACGACCACCAACCGCGAGCCGCACGCCGACGTATTCCTCGACGGCGCCAGTGTTTCCGATGCGGACAAGCTCGACGGCGACCGGCTGGTCGAGTCGTTGTACACCCGTGCCCTGGTCGGGTTGTGCGCGGTCCAGGTCGGTGTCGCGGATCGCGCACTGCGGATGGCCGCCGAATACACTACGGGCCGAGAGCAATTCGGTCGGCCGATCGGCAGCTTCCAGGCGGTTCAGCAGCGGATGGCGGACGGGTTCATCGACTTGGAGGCGATTCGCTGGACCACCTGGCATGCGGCGTGGCTGATCGCAGAAGGCCGGCCGGCGGACCGGGCGGCACGGATCGCGAAGTTCTGGGCCGCCGAGGCCGGAGCCCGAATCGCGGCCACCGCTCAGCACGTGCACGGCGGGATCGGTATCGACACCACCTATCCCCTACATCGATACTTCCTGTGGGCCAAGCACAACGAGCTCACCTTGGGGTCAGCCAGCCGGCAACTGGTTCACCTCGGCAGCACATACCCGGAAGGACGGCTATGACGACCGCCGCATCCCGCACCTCAACCCTGCAGTGGGCCGACATCGAGGTCGGTGACGCGGTGACGCCGCTGGAGATCCCGGTAACCACCACGATGATCGTCGCCGGCGCGATCGCGTCCCGCGACTTCATGCCCGTGCACCATGACGCGGCCTACGCCAAAAAGCAGGGTTCGCCCAACCTGTTCATGAACATTCTGACGTCGAACGGGTATTGCGTGCGGTTCCTGACCGACTGGGCCGGCCCCGAGGCAATGATCACCAAGTTGGCGATTCGGCTTGGCGTGCCATCGTTTCCAGATGACCCGCTGCGATTCACCGGCAGTGTCACCGGCAAGAGCGAAAGGGGGCAGGGCCGAGACCACGAAGGTTTGATCGAGGTCACCTTCCAGGCCGCCAACAGTCTCGGCAACCATGTCTCCGGGACCGCGGTCGTGAGCCTGCTCGACGGCGCCGGCGCATGACGGTCTCGAAGCTGGCCGGCACCACGGCCATCGCCGGCATCGGTCAGACCGAGTTCTCGAAGCAATCCGGGCGCAGCGAACTGCAATTGGCGTGCGAATCGGTCAGCGCCGCGCTCGACGACGCCGGTCTGTCGCCCGGTGAGGTCGACGGCATGGTCACGTTCACCATGGATTCCAGCGACGAGATCGAGGTCGCCCGTAACGTCGGAATCGGCGATCTGACGTTCTTCTCCCGCGTCCCGCACGGTGGCGGTGCGGCCGCCGGAACCGTCGCGCACGCAGCGATGGCCGTCGCGGCGGGTGTCGCCGACGTCGTGGTCTGCTACCGCGCCTTCAACGAACGTTCCGGGATGCGCTTCGGCGGCAGTGGCCGCACCAGCGCCGAGACCCCGTTGTTCATGGCGCACTACGCCCCGTTCGGATTGCTCACTCCCGCAGCGTGGGTCGCGCTGCACGCGCAGCGCTACATGTCGACCTACGGCGTCACCAATTCCGACTTCGGCCGGATCGCCGTCGTCGACCGGGCCCATGCCGCCAAGAACCCCGATGCGTGGTTCTACCAGCGCCCGATCACGCTGGAAGACCATCAGAATTCCCGGTGGATCATCGAACCTGTTCTGCGACTGCTGGATTGCTGCCAGGAGAGCGACGGCGGTGTCGCGATGGTGGTCACCAGCGCCGAGCGCGCCCGCGACCTGCGCCGGCGCCCGGCCGTCATCTCCGCGGCCGCCCAGGGCGCAGCCTACAACGGCGAGATGATGACCAGCTACTACCGCGACGACATCACCGGGCTGCCCGAGATGGGTGTGGTCGCCAACAAGCTGTGGGGCGATTCGGGCCTCAAGCCGAGCGACATCCAAACCGCCTTCATCTACGACCATTTCACCCCGTTCGTGTTCACCCAATTCGAGGAACTCGGATTCTGTGGACGCGGGGAGGCCAAGGACTTCGCGACGGTGGAACGACTGTCACTGGGTGGCGAGTTGCCGATCAACACCAACGGCGGTCTGCTCGGCGAGGCATACATCCACGGGATGAACGGGATCACCGAGGGCGTCCGCCAGATTCGCGGAACGTCGCACAACCAGGTCGACAATGTCGAGCATGTCCTCGTCACCTCCGGTACCGGGGTGCCGACCAGCGGGCTGATCCTCGCTTCGGGCTGACACACCATGACCCACGCCACTGCGACGGACACCCGTGAACTCATCGTCGAGTCCGCCTACGCCTGCTTCCGCAAGCAGGGGCTGCAGAAGGTGACAATCGTCGACATCGCCAGGGCCGCAAGGGTATCCCGCAGCACGGTCTATGAGTACTTCCGCGATAAGGCCGCGATCGTCGAGGCGTGCGCCGAGCACACCTCCGAGCAGTTCTATCGGCAGATGTCCACCGCGATGGATCGCGGCGGATCCTTGGAGGACAAGCTGGCCCGCGCAGCCGTATTCGTCACGCAGGTAAGGCGAGCCATCGCCTCGGAGAAGTACTTCGACGAAGAAGCGGTCAGCCTGTTGTTGACCAAGGACGCCGCGGTGTTGCTCCGCGAGTGCGTCGACTTCCTGGCGCCGCACCTGGCCGCCGCCAAACTCACCGGCGAGGTGCGCAAAGACCTCGACGTGCGAGCCGGCGGCGAATGGTTCGCGCGAATCCTGTTCTCGCTGTTCAGCACACCGTCGTCCGCCCTCGACATGGAAGACCCGGACGTGGTGGCGGATTTCGTGCGCGCACACGTCGTGCAGGGTTTCGCCAACGACCGGACCAGGCCACGGCGAGCGCTCATCCAATGACGCGGCAGGGACGTCCGTCGGAGTTGCGTGTGATCAGGTTCGTGTGTTCGAAAGCCGCAAGCCAACCGGACATCGGCCACCAGCCCCAGCGGTCGTAAAAGATTCCGGCGTTACGCATGATGTCGTCGAGATGCTCAACCGGCGGGTCGGATGTGGGATGGAACTGGTGGAATGCGTGCGCCCCGCCGACCCAGCGCATCGGCACCTGCCGCGCCGCGGCGCACTGCGCGAAGTCGGTGTCTTCGCCGCCGTAGCCGCGATACTGCTCGCAGAATCCGCCGATTTCGGTCCACGTTGCGGCGGTGATCGCAAACGAAAGTGACCAGAACAGGGTGTAATCCGTTGTCGCCAGGACATCGCCCTCCCGCGGTGCCGGGCGCGCGGGATGCGGATCGGCCAGCGCTTCCAACCCACCGATCGGATAGCCCCCACGGCCAGGTGGCGCAAGATAGGTGACCGGGCCACACAACAAAGCATGCGCGTGCTGCGGATGGGCCGCAGCGCTGTGGTAGCGACTGATCAATTCCGCGCCAGGGATGCAGTCTACGTCGAGAAAGATCAACAACTCCGCGGACTCTCGTAGCGCGGCGGCTGCACCGCGATTACGGGCACACGCAAGTGGCAGGGGCTCGCCGACGTCCAGGTCGAGAACCGAAGCGCACGAGCCTTCTTCGGCGATGATGTCGCCGGCCTGCGGATCGCCGAGCGCGACCACGATGTGTGCATCAGCCGGTCGGGTGCTTCGCGCCAAACCGTGCAGTTGCCGGCGCAGATGCGAACTTCTGCCCCGCACGATCGTGATGACCGCGGTCCTCAACGGGCAACCGCCGGTGCACAGCGACGCGCCGTCGCCTCGATCGCCGTCGCCGCGCGCGCCGCGGCGCCATCCACCCGCCATCGACTCCACTGCGGATCGCCGGTCAACGTCCGGGCGAGCAGTCCGGGCCATGCCTGCATGACGGGCCAGTCCCTCACGACGGTGGCCAACCGGTAGCGGCGCAGAACCGCCGCGGTGGCTTCCTGTTCGTCGTATGGACGCGGTTGGGGTATGACGACGGCGGGTCGTCGAGACGCTGCGACGTCGGCGACTGCGCCTTGGCCGGCGTGAGTGACGACGATGTCAGCGGCGCAGATCTGTGGCCACGGGTCGGGTACCCAGCTACCGTCGCCGCCGCCGAGTGCCGTCCACGTCGTTCCCGGGCAGGCCCGCGCGCAGCCGTCGAGTGCGACGTCGAAAGCGCCACTGGCACCTCCGAGCACAAGGATTCGCAGTTGGTCCGGAACACCGTCAGAAGACGTGGGGCGACGCCCGTCAAACCGGCTGATGCCGCCGACATAACTCGTCTTGTCGGCGTAAGGGCGCAGCCAGGCCGGAACCCCGAGTTCCTGCGGCCAGGCCGCCACAATGTGATCGGCAAGTCGGTGTGCCAGCAGATGTGGCGCGTCGTCTCGCCTGCCAGGTAGCGCCACGACAATCACGGGTACGCCGAGCAGGCGCACGAACGTCGCGACCTCGACCGACACGTCCGTCACGACGGCACTCGGCAGCGCTTGCCCGACCCAGCGTGCTATCGCGTCCATCCGCGCATGAAAACCTTTGTCGTGGTGAGGAGCCCAGTGCAGCGCGCCGTTCGCAGTCATCCCGCTAGGCCGCTCGCCTTCGTCGTCACGCGGTAGCTTCACGATCGCGGCGAACGGGTGCGGAGCGGGAACGGGCAGGGAGGTCAACGCGGTGACCGGTCGGCTCAGTTGCGCCGCAATGCTCATGGCCCGCGCCAGGTGGCCGAAACCGTGATGGTGAATGTAGTAGCCGATCATGCTTGAACTTGGCATCGATCATCTCCCGATACAGGTCGAGGTAAGTCCGCACCATCGCCTCCGAGGAGCAATGGCGAAGCGCGTGCTCGCGCACGTGCTTCCTCGGCAGTTGCACCGCTTGTTCGACCGCCTGCGCCATGGCGGCGGTATCCCCCGGGGCGACGAGCCGACCTGCTTGGGGCGCAACGAATTCGGGGATACCGCCGCGGTTGAACGCGACGACAGGAGTGCCACAACACATCGCCTCGGCGAGAACCAGACCGTACGGCTCGTCCCACATCGGGGTCACCAACGCCGCCGCGGACTGGCCGACCAGCCGGGCCAGCTGGTCCTGGTCGAGATGACCGACGTAGCGAACCTCACCGCCGATGTGCGGCGCGACTTCTGCGGCGAAATACGTCGGATCCGAGATCGGGCCGGCCAGTACGAGAGACCTGCCGGCCTGCCGCGCCGCCGCGATCGCAAGGTGGGGCGCCTTCTCGGCGGTCATTCTGCCGAACCAGACCAGCGGCCCGCCACCGGGACCCAAAGGCCATCGGCTGCTGTCGATCCCATTGGGCACCACTGTGATCGGGCCCAGCGTTGCGAACCACTCGGCAGCCGTGTGGCAAGAAACCGCGGCGAAACGGGTCTTGAGTCCCACCGAGGCGTCGATCGCGGACTCCAGCCACGGAGTCGGCGGCGTATGAACGGTAGTCAACATCGGGACGGAAAGCAGCGACGCCATCGCCACCGGCAGATAGTGCAGGCTGTGATTGTGGACAATGTCGAAATCATCTCCGGCACTGCCGGAAAGCTGCAGCATCAACGTCAGGTAGGCATGGTGATCTGCCATGAACGTCGCAGCGGGCATCGACGCATCGCTGCGCGCGGCGGCTGACATGTCCAGCGGACGAACGACCAGCGTTTGGCATTCCAGATCCTTGTCGGATCCCGGCGCCGCGAACACCGAAACCGCGTGCCCGAGTCCGGCGAGCGCGCGGGCCAAGTGCCACACATGGGCTTCCAGCCCACCGGCGAAGGGCTGACTGATGGGAAAACGACTGGAGGCGATCAACGCAATACGAAGAGCCGATTTCATCTCAGCAAGCCCCGATAGGTTTCCCGATGGAATTCGGCGATGCCAGAGCGTTCGGCGCGCCGGGCCGGCCAGGTCGCCCGTGGAGCGGGACGTCCGGCTTCCCATGCGCAGTATGCGTCGATCACTGCGCGCTCCAATGAATCGGCATCGAAGCGGTCCTCGTCGAATTCGAATACGCCGCAGGGACGTTGCTGCCCGTAGAAACCGCAACTGGGAGCGATCACCGCGGTACCGAGGTCGAAGCACGCCTCCAGCCAACCCGAATGGCTGCCGAACCGATACGGCAGTACCGACACCGCCAGCGACGACAGGTATTGCCACAGTTCACCGTCGGAGAAGTACGGATGTATCAGCACATCGACGTGTTCGTACCGGTCGTAGGACAGCAGCGCGGCCCCGGCCTCCGGCGCGAACCAGTGATTGGTCGAGTCGAAGATCTCGTCGTGAACGTCGATCTGCAATACCGCGTGCGGCAGGACCGAAAGGATGTCAACGAGTGCCTCCACGATCGGAAACGGGTCCATGTTGGCGCGCAAGCTTTTGGTGTGCAAGCCCACCACAAACCTGTCGCCGGCCTCGCGTGGCTCTTCAATTCGTTTGCGGCACAGAACATGTGGATGTGGCACCACGTGACACTGTCGGCCCCAGCGGTTTCGCACCGCTTCGGCGGCACCGGGTGTCAGGGTGATCAACTTTGATGCGGCCGAGACGAGCACATCCTGCTGGTCAGCGTGTGCTCGCGGGTCGCCGTGATGCGGGTTCCGCAGATCGTGCACCGTGTACACCAGTGGCTTGTCGTGTGCCGCCAGATCCTCGATGACACTCAACAGGCATTCGGGTTCAATCGCGTCGAAGCCGAAGTGCACGTGAAAGACGTCGAATCGATCGTGGTTGACGCCTACCCAACCAGGGTGGAGCATAAGTGGCGGCCACCAACCGCCCGGCACGATCCGCCCGTCGGGGGGAATTGGATCATCCAGTCGCACAACACATTCAGACTTTCCCACGGCGGCTAGATGACGCACGTAGACGTGCGACGCCGGAACGGAGGCAACGCGCAGCACTATGTCCCCTTCGAGGAGCAGGATGTATTAGCGGCTGAGCGAACGCACTCGTCGCGGTGTGTCAACACCCATCCGCAGAAACATTCCTACGGGTCGAAGAATGCGGTAGGGAGTTAATACCCGCTGCCCGATCCATCAAACAAGCGCGAGCACCGGTGGCGCCAACTACGGCTGCAAGATGACTTTGACCGCGCCGTCCTGCTTCTTCTGAAAAATCTCGTACGCGTGCGGGGCGTCATCGAGCGGCAGCACATGGGTCGCGAACGTGTCGACGCCGAGTGGGTCGTCGTCGGTCAGCAGCGGCATGATGTCGTCCGCCCAGCGTTTGACGTTGGCCTGTCCCATCCGCAGCGTCACCTGTTTGTCGAACAGCGTGAGCATCGGCAGCGGATCGGCCATCCCGCCGTAGACGCCGATCAGCGAGATCGTGCCGCCGCGCTTGACGATGTCGATGGCGGAGTAGAGCGCGCTGAGCCGGTCCACACCGGCGGTCTGCATGAGCCGTTTGCCAATCGCGTCCGGCAACAGCCCGGTCGCCGTCTGGGCGAATTTGGCGACCGGTGAGCCGTGCGCCTCCATACCCACCGCGTCGATCACCGACTCCGCGCCACGGCCGTCGGTCAGGTCGTGGATTGCCTCGACGAGACCCGAGCCGGCCTTGCGTAAGTCGATGGTCTGGATGCCGCGAGCCTCGGCGCGGGCGAGTCGCTCGGGAACCAGATCGATGGCGATCACCCGGTAGCCGAGATGGTGGGCAATCCGCGCGGCCATGTCCCCGATCGGGCCCAAGCCGAGCACGGCGACCGTTCCGCCATCGGGGATGTCCGCGTATGCGACCGCCTGCCAGGCCGTCGGTAACACGTCGGACAGGTAGACGAACCGCGAATCCGGTGGCCCCTCAGGCACTTTGATGTGGGTGAACTGCGCCTGCGGCACGCGCAACAACTCGGCCTGGCCGCCGGGGACCGCCCCGTAGAGTTCGGAGTATCCGAACAAGGCGGCCCCCATACTCTGGTCGCGCACCTGCGTCGTCTCGCACTGGGTGTAGAGCTGCTTGTCGCACATATGGCAGCTGCCGCAGGAAATCTGGAACGGGATGACCACGCGGTCACCGACCCGAAGGTCGCCTGTTTCGTCGCCAACATCACGCACGATGCCCATCGGCTCGTGGCCGAGGATGTCACCGGGTTGCATGAACGCACCGAGAACTTCGTAGAGATGGAGATCGGAGCCGCAGATGTTGGTGGATGTCACCTCGATGATGGCGTCGGTGGGTTCTTCGATCTTGGGCTCGGGCACCGACTCGACGCGAACGTCGCGTTTGCCATGCCAGGTGACGGCTTTCATCTACAGGCGGTACCCGTCTGAGCGCTGCCGAAACGCCGAGGTCAGTGGCCGGTGTCGCAGTGACGGCCCGCCGCGCCCGGCTTCGCCGCGCTTGCGACCGGCCGGAATCGCAGTGACGGCCCGCTGCGCCCGGCTTCGCCGCGCTTGCGACCGTCACCGAGACGCGATCAGCCTGTTGCTCACCTAGGACGTCGCCGTCCTGCGCCGCGAATGTGTCGACGTCCAGACGCCGCATCTCGCGGCGCCCAAGTTGACCGGCGAGGTCCGCAGAGACCTCGACGTCACGTCAGCGGGCGAGTGGTTCGCCCGAATCCTGGCTCTCGCTGTCCAGCACACCGTCGTCGATGCTCGACATGGAAGACCCAGACGTCGTTGCCGATTTCGTACGTGCGCACATCGTTCAGAAGTTCGCCAACGATCGTTCAGTGTCACGACGCACAGCCGACGCCCGCTGACGCCGGGCGAACGTCGACGCTGCATTAGCGTTCTTCTCGACGGAAGGAGATCAAAATGGTCTCGACAACCAAGCGTTACGGAATCATCGTCGGCATCGACGGATCGCCGGAATCAGATGCCGCGGTCAATTGGGCCGCGCACGATGCGGCGATCCGCGGCTTACCGCTCACCATTGTGCACGTCGAGAGTCCCGCCGCCGCGACATGGTCGCAGGCTCCCGTCCTCGAAGAATCGCCGGGAGAGCGACAAGACGAGGGCCGCAGCCTGCTCGCACATGCGTCGACGATCGCCCGTGACGCGATTGGCGACACGGCGCAGATACACATCAATGGCGAATTGCTGTCTTCGGCCACCGTCCCGATGCTCGTCGACCAATCCAAAGACGCCGAGCTGATAGTCGTCGGCTCTCGTGGGCGCGGGGCACTGTCCCGCAGTATTCTCGGCTCAGTCAGTTCCGGACTGATTCGGCATGCACATTGTCCCGTCGCGCTGATCCGCGATGCGGATCCGCAGATGCCGTATCCCGCACAGGCTCCCGTACTCGTCGGAATCGACGGCTCAACCTCAGACCTCGCTACCGCATTCGCGTTCGAGGAAGCGTCCCTTCGAAATGTCGACTTGATAGCGCTGCACGCGTGGAATGACGTCGATATGAACGCAATTCCTGGTTACGACTGGTCTCCGACAACGGCCAAAGAAGGGTACCTTCTGACGAAGGCTCTGGCGGGTTGGCGAGAACGCTATCCCGACGTGTCTGCGCACGAGCAACTCGTGTCTGGTCGAGCAGCGCATGCGCTCGTCGATGCATCGGAATCCGCCCAGCTTGTCGTCGTCGGGGGTCACGGAAGTGGTGCCTTCGCCGGCATGCTGTTGGGTTCGGTGAGCAACGCAGTCGTTCAAGCCGTCCACAGGCCGGTGATCGTGGCGCGTCCGTCGTAAGCGCCCCCGGTCACGCCGCGGTCAGTGACCGCCACTGCAGTGACGGCCCGCTGCGCCCGGCTTCGCCGAGTTTGCGACCGTCAGGATCCCGCCAGCGCCCGCATGAAGAACGTCAGGTTGGCCGGCCGCTCGGCCAGCCGCCGCATGAAGTAGCCGTACCACTGGGTGCCAAACGGCACGTAAACGCGGACCCGGTTGCCTGCCGACGCGAGGCGTCGCTGCTCAGGGTCGCGCACGCCGTACAGCATCTGGTATTCGAAATCATCGGTGGTTCGGCCCGTTTCGCGTGCCATCGTGGCCACCGCGTCGATGACCGCCGGATCATGCGAGGCCACCATCGGATACCCGGGCCCGGCCATCAACACCCGAAGGCAGCGCAAATAGGCGGCGGTGACCGCCGCAGCATCCCGATGGGCCACCGACGCCGGTTCGTCGTAGGCGCCCTTGCACAGCCGCACCCTGGCCCCCGACGCGGCGAACTGCTCGCAGTCGCCCAGCGTGCGCCGAAGATAGGCCTGCAACACCACGCCCAGCCACGGGAAGTCGGTGCGCAGATCGGCCGCAATCGACAGCGTCGAATCGGTCGTAGTGTGGTCCTCGGCATCCAGCGTCACCCACGCGCCGATCCGCTCGGCCCGCTCACAGATGCGGTGGGCGTGCGCCAACGCAACCTTCTCGCCGTCGCGATTCAGCGCCTGCCCCAACGCGGACAGCTTCAGCGACACCTCCAGCGGTCGCACGCCGTCACGGGTGGCATCCAGCCGTCGGCCCAGCGCGTCGAGCAGGTCGAGGTAGGAAATCACGGTGGCATCCGCGCCGGCGGCGTCGGTGACCTGCTCGCCCAGATAGTCGATGCTGACCAGGCGGCCTGAATCTCGCAGTGCCGCAGTGCTGTCCAGCACCCGGTCCAGTGTCTCGCCCGGAACGAATCGATCGACCACCTTGCGGGTGACCGTGAACCGTTCCGCGGTGTGCTGCAGGCCGTGTGAGCGGCTGGCGGCTAATATCGCCGGGCGCAGCGTCTTGGAGAACAAGCCGGCCACTAGTCGGCCGCCATGTGCGGGTAACGGTGATCGGTGGCTGGGACGAACGTCTCCTTGATCGAGCGAGCGGACGTCCAGCGCAACAGGTTCAACGCCGATCCGGCTTTGTCATTGGTGCCCGATCCGCGCGAACCGCCGAACGGCTGGCGGCCCACCACCGCCCCGGTCGGCTTGTCGTTGACGTAGAAGTTGCCCGCGGCGAACCGTAGCCGGTTTTGCGCGGCGAGCACGGCGTCGCGATCATCGGCGATCACCGCACCGGTCAGCGCGTAGCGAGATCCGCTGTCGATGAGGTCGAGAACCCGGTCGAAATCGTCGTCGGGGTAGACGTAGACCGACAGCAGCGGACCGAAGTACTCGGTGGAGAATGCCTCGTCCGTCGGGTCGTCGGATAGCAGCACCGTCGGGCGGACGAAATACCCTTCGCTGTCGTCGTATTCGCCGCCGACGGCGATGGTGACCCCGGGCGCGCTTTTCGCGCGCTCGATGGCAGCGACGTTCTTCGCGTATGCCCGTTCATCGATCAGCGCTCCGCCGAAATTTTTTAGGTCGGCGATGTCGCCGAACGGCAGCTCCGCGGTGGCGGCTAAGAAGTCGTCGCCCATCTGCCGCCACACCGAGTGCCCGACGAATGCCCGTGACGCCGCCGAGCACTTCTGGCCCTGGTAGTCGAACGCACCGCGAATCAGTGCGGTGCGCAGCACATCCGGCCGAGCGGAGCGATGAGCCAGCACAAAGTCTTTGCCACCCGTCTCGCCCACCAGTCGCGGATAGCTTTGGTAGCGCTGGATGTTCGCGCCAACCTGTTGCCAGAGGTGCTGAAAGGTCGCCGTCGATCCGGTGAAGTGGATACCGGCCAGCCGCGGATCAGCCAGCGCCACTTCCGATACCGCATAGCCGTCGCCGGTCACCATGTTCACCACGCCGGGCGGCAGCCCGGCCGCCTCCAGCAGTTGCATAGTCAGGTAGGCCGATAAAGTCTGCGTCACCGATGGCTTCCACACCACCGTGTTTCCCATCAACGCCGGCGCGGTGGGCAGGTTCGCCGCAAT
Source organism: Mycobacterium sp. (assembly GCF_965277065.1). GTDB lineage: Bacteria > Actinomycetota > Actinomycetes > Mycobacteriales > Mycobacteriaceae > Mycobacterium. The sequence continues at coordinate 681,228 of NZ_CBDIBT010000018.1, read as the reverse complement.
CGAGGTGAAGTTGAAAGGCGTTATTGCATAGACGAATCCGTCCAACGGGCGGTAGTCGGTGCGATTCCATTCGCCGCGGGTGCTCTGTGGCTGCTGGGCCAGGATCTGACGGGCGAAGTCGACGTTGAATCGCCAGAAGTCCGCCGTCTCGCAGGACGCGTCGATCTCGGACTGATATGCGGTTTTGGATTGCCCCAGCATCGTCGCCGCGGCGATCTTTTCCCGCCACGGGCCGGCCAACAGTTCAGCGGCGCGCAAGAAGATCGCCGCACGCTCGTCGAACGGCGTTGCCGCCCAATCTGTTCGGGCCAAAGACGCGGCCTGGACGGCTGCCGCGGCGTCACGGTGCAAGGCGTTGGTCAGGGTGCCCAGTTTTAAGGAGTGCCGATGCGGCGCCGCGATGTCGATCTGCTGACCGTCGCCCATTCGGTGGGTGCCACCGATGACGTGCGGCAGGTCGACCGGGTGGTCGGCAAGATCGGTGAGCGCGGTCTGCAACCGGGCCCGTTCCGGCGAGTGCGGCGCGTAGTCGTGGATGGGTTCGTTGACGGGCAGTGGAACATCGGTAATCGCGTCCATGACTAAGCATCTCAGTGCGGGGATCAGGTTTTGTTGGCCGATGGGACAAGGTTCAGCTGGTTAGCTAGTAGAATCGGACAACATGCGCATCGATGCCGTGAGTCTCGGCCAGCTGCTGTTGGCCCTGGACACGACGATGGCGAGGTTGGTCGACGCGCCTCGCGGCCTAGACCTGACCGTCGCGTCGGCGTCGCTGATCGATTCTGACGATGTCCGGCTCGGGATGGACCGGGGCGCCGACTCCGCCGACGTGTTCTTTCTGGTCGGCGTCTCCGACGCCGAGGCCCAGCACTGGCTGGACAGAGGTGCCACCGGTCCGGCCGGGCAGCCACCGGTAGCCGTTTTCGCCAAAGAGCCCTCCGATGCTCTGGTCGCCAAGGCGGTCGCCGCAGGGGCCGCACTGGTGGCGGTGGATCCGCGGGCTCGTTGGGAGCGGCTGTACCGGCTGGTCGATCACGTCCTGGAGCACCACGGCACCGCCCCGCACGACTCCGGCACCGACTTGTTCGGCCTCGCGCAGTCGCTGGCCGACCGTATTCACGGCATGGTCAGTGTCGAAGACGAGCAGTCGCATGTGCTGGCCTATTCGGCGTCCAACGACGAGGCCGACGAGTTGCGGCGACTGTCGATCCTGGGTCGCGCCGGGCCGCCCGAGCATCTGACATGGATCGGCCAGTGGGGCATCTTCGACGCGCTGCGCTCCGGCGGCGACGTGGTCCGCGTCGCCGAGCGACCGGAATTGGGACTGCGACCCCGACTGGCTGTCGGCATTCACCAGTCCGCCCGTCGTGCACCGGGTTTCGCCGGCACCATCTGGGTGCAGCAGGGCTCCCGGGCGTTGGCAGACGACGCCGAGGAGGTACTGCGCGGTGCCGCGGTGCTGGCCGCCCGGATCATGTCCCGGCTGACGGCCAGGCCGTCGACCCATGCGCTGCACGCGCAACAGTTGCTCGGCCTGACCGACAGTGGGCCCATCGACATCGACGCGATCGCACGGGAGTTGGGTGTGGTCGCCGACGGTCAAGCCGCACTGGTTGCCTTCGACGACTCGGGCAGCCATGAGCGGCTAACCGACGTCTTGGCACTGAGCGCCAACGCTTTTCGGTCCGATGCGCAGGTGGGATCGCGCGGATCACGGGTGTATGTGTTGTTCCCCCAGACTTCTAAGCGGTCGTCGCTGCAGTCCTGGATTCGCGGCACGATCGGCAGCTTACGCACCGAACTGGGTCTGCAACTGCGAGCGGTGGTCGCCGCGCCGCTACCCGGGCTGGCCAGCCTGGCTTCGGCCCGGACGGAGGTCGATCGTGTGCTGGATAGCGTTGAGCGGCATCCGGATTCCTTCGCAGCGGTGACATCGCTGGCCGAGGCGCGGACCACGGTGCTGCTCGACGAGATCGTCACGATGGTCGGCGCCGACGAGCGACTGGTGGACCCGCGGGTGCGCGAGCTACAGTCCCGCGACCCGGCACTTGCCCAGACGCTTCGGGTGTATCTGGACGAATTCGGCGACGTCGCAGCCGCGGCGTCGCACCTGCATGTGCACCCCAACACCGTGCGCTACCGCGTCCGCAGAATCGAGACGATGCTCACTACATCGTTGGCTGATCCTGATGTGCGGCTACTACTTTCGCTGGGACTGCGGGCCACCGAACGGATGTTGTAAGTGGGTGCGACCCCGCGCAACAGTTATGTTCACCGTGACGGTAATTGGAAGAGTGGCAACAATTTTCCGTCAGCTAAGCTGCGCAGGTGACAGATCGCCCGTCGGCATATCTGGTGTTGGCCTCTCAGCGAAGTGGCAGCACCCTTCTCGTCGAGTCGCTGCGGGCGACCGGTGTGGCCGGCGAGCCGCAGGAGTTTTTCCAGTACCTGCCGTCCACCAGTCAGTCCCCGCAGCCACGCGAATGGTTCGCCGGCATCGATGACGATTCAATTCTGAGCCTGCTCGATCCGCTGGATACCGGCAAGCCCGACCTCGCCCCGCCCGAGATCTGGCGCGACTACATCCGCACGGTCGGCCGGACGCCGAACGGCGTGTGGGGCGGCAAGCTGATGTGGAACCAGACGCCGCTGCTGCTGGACCGCGCCAACGGACTGCCCGATCGATCCGGTGACGGGCTACTGTCCGCGATCCGCGATGTCGTTGGGCAGGACCCACTGCTCGTCTATGTCTACCGGCCGGACGTGATGTCGCAGGCGGTGTCGTTCTGGCGGGCGGTGCAGACCCGAGTCTGGCGCGGCCGGCCCGACCCGATTCGCGACGAGCGCGCGACCTATCACGCCCGCGCCATCGCGCACGTCATCACCATGCTGCGCAACCAGGAAGAGGGCTGGCGAAACTGGTTCGCCGAAGAGGCCGTCACGCCGTTGGAAATTCCCTATCCGTTGTTGTGGCGCAACCTGACTCAGGTCGTCGGTGACATCCTCGAGTCGCTGGGACTCAACCGAGGGCTCGCCCCGGAGCCGGTGCTGGAACGCCAAGCGGATAAACGCTCCGACGAATGGGTAGACCGCTACCGCGAAGACGCCGAAAGAGAGGGCCTGCCGTTATGACCGCCCCTGTGGAAGCTAAGCGCGTCGATGAGCTGCGACTACTGGAGGCCGAAGCGGTGCACATCATCCGCGAAGTGGTCGCCGAGCTGGAGCGCCCGGTCCTGCTGTTCTCGGCCGGCAAGGACTCGATCGTACTACTTCGGCTGGCGGAGAAAGCATTTCGGCCACTGCCTCTGCCCTTCCCGGTGATGCACGTCGACACCGGTCACAACTTTCCCGAGGTGATCGAATTCCGCGACCGGCGCGTCGAAGGCGAGGGCCACAAGCTGATCGTCGCCTCCGTGCAGGAGTCCATCGACAAGGGCCGGGTCCCCGACCCCGGCCGCCACGCGTCGCGCAACCGCGCCCAGACCCGCACGCTGCTCGATGCTCTGGAGGCCGGCGAGTTCGACGCCGCGTTCGGCGGTGCCCGCCGCGACGAGGAGCGGGCTCGCGCCAAAGAACGGATCCTGAGCTTCCGCGACGAGTTCGGCCAGTGGGATCCGCGCGCTCAGCGCCCGGAGCCGTGGTCGCTCTACAACGGCCGTATCAAGAAGGGCGAGCAGGTCCGGGTGTTCCCGCTGAGCAACTGGACCGAGATTGACATCTGGCGTTACCTCGAGCTGGAAGACCTTGAGATACCGTCGATTTACTACGCCCACGAACGCGAGGTATTCGAGCGCGACGGCATTCTGTTGGCGGTCTCGGAGTACACCGAACCGCACAACGACGAGTCCTCTGATGTCGAGTGGGTGCGCTACCGCACGGTGGGCGATCTGACCATCACCGGCGCGGTTCGGTCCAGGGCCACCGATATTGCGGGCGTCATCGGAGAGATCTCCGCGGCCACAGTGTCCGAGCGCGGAGAGACCCGAGCCGACGACCGCACCTCGGTCGCAGCGATGGAAGACCGCAAGCGAGAGGGCTACTTCTGATGAGCGTCAGCGAAGAAGAACGAAGGGGCCTGAGCTGATGAGCGTCAGCGAGCACACCGAGCACGCGAAATTCCATCCGCACGATGGCGTTACGCGACAACTGTTGCGGATCACCACCGCGGGTTCGGTCGACGACGGCAAGAGCACCCTGATCGGGCGGCTTCTGCACGACACCGACAGCCTGCCGCTGGACCACCTGGAAGCCGTCACGGACGAAGAAGGTATCGCCGACCTCGCCGCGCTGTCGGATGGCCTTCGCGCCGAACGCGAACAGGGCATCACCATCGACGTCGCCTACCGGTTCTTCTCCACTGCTACCCGCAGTTACATTCTGGCCGACACGCCTGGCCATGAGCGCTACACCCGTAACATGTTCACCGGGGCCTCGAACGCCCACGTCGCGATTCTCCTGGTCGACGCGCGCGCCGGTGTTCTGCGCCAGACCCGCAGGCACGCCCGGATAGCAAAACTGTTGGGCATCAAACACTTTGTCGCGACGGTGAACAAGATCGACCTGGTCGACTTTGACCAGGCCCGGTTCGCCGAAGTCGAATCCGAGCTGCAGCAGCTGAGCACGCGTCTCGGCGGCCTGGACATCACGGTGATCCCAATCGCCGCCAAGCTCGGCGACAATGTGGTGCACCGCTCCGATAACACCCCGTGGTTTGACGGCCCGGCGCTGCTCGACTACCTGGAAGACGTCGAACTCGCCGCGCCGCATGCCGAACCGAGTCGGCTACGGTTGCCGATCCAGTGGGTCTCCCGCCCGACCGATGACCAGCGCCGCCGCTACACCGGACGGCTCGCCGCCGGCACGCTCAGCGTCGGCGACCCGATCATCTCGCTGCCCGCCGGCACCGAGTCGACGGTGACGACTCTGGACACCCTTGACGACGAACGCTCGACAGGTGTTGCACCGCTGTCGGTTTCGGTGGAGCTCGCCGATGACATCGACGTCGGCCGCGGCGACGTGCTGGTCAGCGGAGCCGACGACGCAGTGCTTCCGGTGCTTGCCCGCGAACTCGATGCGAACGTGTGCTGGTTCGTCGACTCTCCGCTACGAGCCGGCGACCGACTTGCCCTCAAGCAGACCGCCACCACCGTCCGGGCCACGGTTCAGGAATTGCACTCACGGCTGGATCCCGAGACGCTCGACGAAGTCGACAATCCCGTCGAGTTGGAGCTCAACGACATCGGCACTGTGACGCTGCGAACCAGTTCGCTCGTCATCGCCGACAGCTACTCCGACAACCGCGACACCGGCGCGTTCATCCTGATCGACGAAGTCACCAACGACACCATCGGTGCCGGTACCATCATCGAGGCACGCGAGGTCAAGCCGGGTACCCATCCGCGCACCGACATCCGTTGGCACCCTTCGGCGTTGGAACGCAATCATCGGCAGCAGTCCACCGGCCAGGCCGGTGCGACGATCTGGTTCACGGGCCTGCCCGCTTCCGGCAAGTCGACGGTTGCCGTGGCCGTCGAGCGGGCGCTGGTCGAATCCGGCCGGGTCGCTTACCTGCTCGACGGCGACAATTTGCGGCATGGCCTGTCCGACGATCTGGGTTTCTCCCCCGGCGACCGTACCGAAAACATCAGGCGGGTCGGCCATTTGACGCGATTGCTGGCCGATGCGGGGGTGGTGGCGCTGGCTTCGCTGGTCTCGCCGCTGAAGTCGGACCGCGAAACAGCGCGCGCCCTCAGCGATGCCGCCAAGTTGCCATTCATCGAAGTGCACGTCGCCACATCGTTGGAAGAGTGCGAAAAGCGGGATCCCAAAGGTCTTTACAAGCGCGCGCGCAACGGCGAGCTGAAGGGTCTGACGGGTGTCGACGCGCCCTACGAGCCGCCCGATAATGCCGACCTGGTGCTGGACACCGCCGGCGCCGACATCGACGACCTCGCCGCGAAGGTCATCGCCCTGCTGGACGAGCGCAGTCCCCGACCCTCGAGCTAAACCGAAACCCTGGTCTTGGTGTAGATCTCGGCGAGGAACTGTTCGACGGCCACGGCGGCATGACCGGCCCGCACCGAGCCGAAGATATCGAAGGCGTGCTGCGCGAATGGCAGTTCGGCGTAGACGACCGGCTCACGGCTGACTTCGCGAAGACGCTTGCTGAACGCGCGGCCCTGCTGGACGGGAATCAGCGAGTCGTTGCGACCGTGCAATACGAAAAACGGTGGCGCGTCCGGTGATACGTAGCTGATCGGCGACGCGTTGCGGAATGCGTCCGGCACATCGCGTCGCCCTAGCTTGAACACGTACTTGCCCAGCATGGGCGCCATCATTGGATGGACCGCACTTTCCTGGTTGAAGTCGTAGAGACCGTAGAACGGAACCGCGGCGCGCACACTCGTGTCGGCGTCTTCGAAGCCCGGCTGGAACTGCGGGTCGTTTGCGGTAAGCGCGGCCAGCGCGCTCAGGTGGCCACCGGCCGAACCGCCGGTGATCGCCACCCAGTCGGGGTCGCCGCCGTATTCGGCGATGTGTTCCCTGGTCCACGCCAGCGCGCGCTTGACGTCGACGATGTGGTCCGGCCAGGTGGACCGCGGACTGAGCCGATAGTTGATCGCCACACAGACCCAGCCCAACTCGGCCAGATGACTCATCAACGGATACGCCTGTTGCCGTTTGCTTCCCACCATCCAGGCGCCGCCCGGAACCTGCAGCAGCACCGGCGCTTTCCCGCCGCGGTCGAGGTCGGGCCGTCGCCAGATGTCGAGATGATTCCGCGAGCCGTGTTCGCCGTAGCTGATGTCGGTGTCGTGCGCGTAGTTCCCGTAGATGCGCGCCATCCGGACCAGGCCCGGCGACTTGGCCGTGCCCCCACCTTCCGGCCGCTTCCACAGATCACCCGACTCAGTCCGGCGATCGGGACCCAGCCCGGCGTCGAGCGCCGCGCCGAGTGGCTGATTGGCCTGGTGGCCGATGCGGTTCAAGCCGAACAGCCCCAACCACGACAGCGCCGAGACCAGCCAGCTAAATCGACGCATCCCCGGCGAGAGCCTGCGCGTCACCGCAGCCAGCAATGCGATCTGCCCGGCGATCAACTGCAGGGGCAGCTCGGAGGCGAAAACCCCGAAGCTGAAGGCATACACCGACAGGAAGCCGCGCTTGCTCAGCGGCTGATAGCCGTCGGCGGTGATCGCGAGGCCGGCCAAAGACGCGAGCACGGCTGACAGTTTCTTCACGGCCCCCACTTAACCACAGGGGTGATCAAGTAAACGTGCTGTCACTGAAACCACTTGCGTCACTTCGGTTTCGTAGTCGAGAACGGATCGTCGAGGTCCTCGACGCGCTCGAAGCTGACTACAAGCGCGCCCTGGACCTGACGTTCGACGTGCTCACCACGCCGGAACGGCTGGCCGTGTTGGAAAGGTTCGAGGGCTTTCGCCGTCAGCAGCCCGCCGTCGAACACGTGCTGCTCAACCAGCTCGCCGAGCAGGCCAGCGCGATGGAGTTGGGTGGCAAGCTGGCGGCGGCGTTGGCTGACCGGTTGCGGATCAGCCGCGCCGAAGCCTCCCGCCGCATCCACGAAGCCGCCGATCTCGGTGAGCGGCGGGCGCTCAACGGCGAACCCCTGCCGCCGGTGCTGGAGGCCACCGCCGCCGCGCAACGCAACGGCGAGCTCGGTGCCGGTCACGTCGCGGTGATCCGCAGTTTCTTCCATCGGCTGCCCGATTTCGTCGACGTCGAGACCCGGAGCAAAGCTGAGGCGCAGTTGGCGCGGCTGAGTTTGGAGCATCGCCCCGACGAATTGGCCAAACTGGCCGACAAGCTCATGGACTGCCTCAACCCCGACGGCGACTTCACCGATGTGGACCGCGCCAAACGCCGCGGCCTGACCATCGGCACCCAAGACATCGACGGCATGTCCCCGATCAGCGGATGGCTGACTCCCGAGGCCCGCGCGACCATCGACGCCGTCTTCGCCAAACTCGCCGCCCCCGGCATGTGCAACCCCGACGATCACGAACCCTGCATCAGCGGGACACCGTCACAGGCCGCCATCCAGGGCGACACCCGCAGCCACGCCCAGCGCAACCACGACGCCCTGCTGGCCGCCGCCCGCGCGCTGCTGGCCTCCGGTGGGCTCGGCCAACACAATGGGCTACCCGCCTCCCTCATCGTCACCACCACCCTGCAGGAGTTGGAGGCCGGCGCCGGGCGTGGGCTGACCGGCGGCGGCACGCTGTTGCCGATGTCCGATGTCATCCGGCTCGGCTCGCACGCCCATCACTATCTGGCGATCTTCGACCACGGCAAAGCTTTGGCGCTGTATCACACCAAACGCCTGGCCTCACCAGCCCAGCGAATAGTCCTCTACGCCAAAGACCGTGGCTGCACCTTCCCCGGCTGCACCATCCCGGCTTACCTGTGCGAGGTCCACCACTGCGACCCCTACCGGACCAACCCGGTCACCGACATCAACCAACTCACCCTCACCTGCCACCCCAACCACGACCTCACCGAACAAGGCTGGACCACCCGCAAAAACAGCCGCGGCGACACCGAATGGATCCCCCCACCACACCTCGACCACGGACAGTCGCGGGTCAACACCTACCACCACCCCGAAAAACTCCTACAGGACGACGACGACGACGGGCCATAGCCCTTGCCGACGCACTTTCGGCGGGCATACCGTTCCCCCATGACCGGCACCACCCAGCGGCGGGATCCGCGGATCGTCATCGTCGGCGCGGGCATGTCCGGGATCGCCGCGGCTCACGTACTGAAGCAGGCCGGCTTCACCGACTTCACCATCCTGGAGAAGGGTTCTGACGTCGGCGGCGTCTGGCACTGGAACCGCTACCCGGGCCTGCGGTGCGACGTGCCGTCGTACGGCTACCAATTCGCGTTCGCGCCCAAGCCGGACTGGACCCACGTGTGGGCGACCGGCGACGAGATTCAGCGCTACCACCGCGACCTGATCGACGAGCTGCGGCTGAGCTCGCATCTGCGGCTCGGCCGCGAAGTCACCGAAGCGGTCTTCGCCGACAACCAATGGCGGGTGCGGACCGCGGACGGCGAGCAGATCGAGGCGGACTTCGTCATCGCCGCGACCGGAGTCCTGCATCACCCGTCCATTCCGGACATTCCCGGGCTCGACTCCTTCTCCGGTCCGGTGGTGCACACCGCGCGCTGGACCGACATCGATACGCGCAGCAAACGAGTCGCCGTCATCGGAGCCGGTTCGACTGGGGTGCAAGTATTTTCAGCACTGCAGCCCGAGGCGGCGCACATCACCCATTTCGCCCGCACACCACAGTGGGTGATGTGGATGCCGATGCGGATGCCGCAGCCACGCATCGTCAGCCGGATACTGCGCAGGTTGCCCAGGCAGGACAAGACGGTCCGGCTCTCACAATTCATCGGCTCCGACTACCTTGTCGACCTGGTCATCCGGCCCACCTGGCGACGCCGGGCGGCCCAGCGCTACGGGTCGATGTGCCTACGAGCGCTGGTGCGGGACAAGGAACTTCGCGCCAAGCTCACTCCCGACTACCAGCCGTTCTGCAAGCGTCAGGTGCTCTCCGGCGACTACTACCGGCGAATCGCCAAGCCCAACGCCAGCTTCGTCAGCGAGCCGATCACCGAGATCACCAAGACGGGCGTGCGCACCGCCGACGGCGTGCACCATAACCTCGACGCGATCGTGCTCGCCACCGGATTCGAAGCGCACAACTACATGCGGCCGATGGCACTGCGCGGCCGCGGCGGCCTGTCGATCGACGACGCCTGGGCCAAAGGCCCACGGGCCTGGGGTATGACGGCGATCCCCGGATTCCCAAACCTGTTCATGGTGCTGGGCCCCAACTCGCCCACCGGATCCATCTCGCTGCAGCACGTCGCCGAGTTGACGGCGCGCTATATCACCATGTGGCTGAACCGGTTTCGCGACGGCGAGATCACCGCCGTCGAGGTCACCGACGAGGCGGCCGACCGCTTCGCCGAGGACATCGCCGACGGAATGGTTCCGACGGTGTGGAACACCGGCTGCAACTCCTGGTATTTCTCCGACGACAACCACATCGACCTGTGGCCGTTCGACCGAAAACGCCTGACCCGCATGCTCACTCAGCCGCACGACGACGACTGCATCCTCACCCGATAGCCGGCACTGCGGCCGCGATCTGTGCCGCCAACCGAGCGTTGGACAACACCAGCGCGATGTTGGCCGCCAGCGACACACCGTGCGTCTCCCGATGGAAAAAGTCGAGCAGAAACGGTGTGACGTCCTTGCCTCGCACGCCTTGGGCCCGGGCAGCGGCATGCGCGTCGGCCAGCACCCGGTCGTGCAGCGCGCGGTCCATCTCGTCGGCCGGCGCGATCGGGTTGGCCAACACCAGGCCGTAGCTGTCGGTGCCCAACCGGCGACGAGCCCGCAGCACCTCGGCGACCTGCTGCGGCGTCTCCACCCGCCAGCCCACCGGGTGACCGGAGTCGGCAAGATAGAAACCGGGAAAGCGATCGGTCCGGTATCCGATCACCCCGACGTTGAGCGACTCCAACCGTTCCAGGGTGGCCCCGACATCGAGGATCGACTTCACCCCGGCGCAGACCACCAGCACGCCGGTCCGCGATAGCGTCATCAGATCCGCGGACTCGTCCCAGCTGTCGCGCGCGTCGCGATGAACACCGCCCAGCCCACCGGTAGCGAACACCGAAATGCCCACCGCCGCAGCCAAATGCGCGGTCGAAGCCACCGTCGTCGCGCCGTCGCCGCCGCGGGCCGCGACCATCGCCACATCGCGAACGCTCGCCTTCACCACGGTGTCGCTTTTCGCGATGTGCCGCAGCGCCTCGTCGTCGAGCCCGATGTGTGGCTCGCCCGCGATGATGGCGATCGTCGCGGGCACCGCCCCGCCGGCGCGCACGGCCGCCTCGATCTCGCGCGCGACGCGTAGGTTGTCCGGCCGCGGCAGACCGTGGCTGATGATGGTGCTTTCCAGGGCGACGACCGGCCGACCGGCGGCCAGTGCGTCAGCGACCTCGGGATGCACGTGCACGGGTCGACCCTAAAGCCTAGGACTCCTCGGGCGTCTCGATCACCGAGTACTGCGGGTCCTCGATCGACACCGGCTTGTTGCCACTCTGACTCGCTTTACCGGTCACCCGCAGGACCTGACCCGGTTGGATATCGTCGCCGCTACCGGGCTGGAACGTGCAACGCACCTCGCCGCTGTCATCGCCGACGACGATCCAGCGGAACGTTTTTCCCCGTTTGGTGATGTCCTCGACCTGACTGACCCGACCTTCGACCGTGGCGCGGCGACCTGGAATCAAGCCGTCCACCTGAATCACCGACGCGGATTTCTCGGGGTGCTCGTAGTCGTCTGCGGGATCCTCCTGGCCCCGCCAGATCCGCATCTCGATCTGCTCGAACTTGGTGGCGACGCGTTGCTCCAGGATGTCCGGGTATGCCTGGCGGATCCGCGACTGCACGTCGTACGGAACGATGGTGGCCGCGGCGTCCGGAATTCGGCTGACCGCCTTCGAGATCTTGTCCGCGGTCCGGTCGTGCAACAGCCGCCCCAGCAGCGGCGCGTAAGTTCGTCGCGGCAGCAGCACCGAAACGTGCGAATCGCGATGTTCCTTGAGGGACTTCACCGCCAGCATCTGCACGGCGCGGACGATCTGGCGGTCAGGGCAGTCGATCACCCGTAGCCGGGTGTCGAGATCGAAGCTATCCCACCGATCTCGCAGTGCCGCAGCGTGATCCGAGTCGATCATGAAGTGCACCGCGATCAAGTCGTCGGCGCGCAGACCCTTGCCGTAGCGCAGCGCTTCGAGCACCGCGAGGTCCAGCGAGTTGACGCAGACGAACACCCGATGTCGCGCGTATTTGGTCATCTGTGGGCGGTCGGTTCGAAAACCCTCGAGAATCGCCGACTCAGCCCGGTATTCGCGGTTGAGCCGAATCAGCCCGAACACCAATATCGGGAAGACCACCACGACCAGCCAGGCGCCCTCGGTGAACTTGGCGACAGCGAAAATTCCCACCACGATCGTCGAGAGCACCGCCGCGGAGAAGTTGACCGCCAGCCGGTACTGCCAACCCCGTTCGCGTTCGGTCAGATGATGTTTGGACATTCCGTAGCCGGCCATCGAGAAGCCGGTGAACACCCCGATGGCGTAGAACGGCACCAGCGCGTTGACCGATCCGCCGGTGAACACCAGCAACGCGATCGACAGCGTGGCGAGCGTGAGAATGCCGTTGGAGAACACCAGCCGATAACCGCGTTGCATCAGCTGGCGCGGCAGGAAGCGGTCCTCGGCAACGAAACTCGCCAACGCGGGGAAGCCGTTGAAGCTGGTGTTGGCGCCGGTGTACAGGATGGCCGCGGTCGATATCTGGACCAGGACGTACATGCTGTTGCCGATGACCCCGTTGCCGAACACCGCGCGTGCGATCTGCGACAGCACCGACGGGTATTCACTCAGATAGGGCGCGGCATGGGTGGCGTACGCGAGATAGCCGACCCCGGCCAGCAGCACACCGAGAATGCAAGCCATCGTCGTGAGAACCCGCCGCGCGTTGACGCTCTGCGGCTTGCGAAACACGTTGACGGTGTTGGAGATCGCCTCCACGCCGGTCAGCGACGAGCCACCGTTGGCGAACGCCCGCAGCAGCACCAGCACGGTGGCGCCCATCACCAGCCCGCTGCTGTGATGCACCGGCACGGCGCCGGCGGCGTGGCCCGGGTCGTAATGCGGCAGGCCCCAGACCAGGTGGCGCACAACACCGGTCACGATCATCGCCGCAACCATGACCACGAAGAAGTACGTGGCGAACGCGAAAGGCTTTCCGGCTTCTTGCAATCCGCGCAGGTTCGCGTAGCAGATCAGCAGCACCACCCCGACGGTGATCGCCAAGCTGTAGGGCCCGACAGCGGGCACCGCCGAGGCCACCGCCACCGTGCCCGCCGCGGATTGCACGGCGACCGTGACGATGTAGTCGATCAGCAGAGCCGCGGCGGCGACCTGTGCCACCTTGGGTCCGAAGTTCTCCCGCGCCACGATGTAGGAGCCGCCGGCCTTGGTGTAGGCCATCACGACCTGTCGGTACGACGCGGTCACCAGTAACAGGATCAGCAGAATGACGCCCATGATGGGCAGCAGCAGAACGAACGCAGCCAGCCCGGCGTGCGGCAGCAGCTCGGTCAGGATCTGCTCGGGGCCGTATGCGGTGGACGAGATCGCGTCAGGTGACAGTGCGCCTAGCGCAACAGGATTCGAGAGCCGCTCATTGGACAACTCCTGCGTGATGAGCGGCTTGCCCAAGAAGACGCGTTTGCACACGTCAGCGAAGGACGGGGGTACTTCCTGTTCGTCGTCGGCTGACGTTGTCACGACCCGCTCGGCCGGTTCTACGCGAGACCGGCCGACGCCAGAGCGTCAGGATCCACCCGTGCGATACGCGATTCCACGTCGTACGGCACAATGATCGCGGTCGCTCCCGCGATCCGGCTGACGGCCCGTGCCATCTTGTCGGCCGTGCGGTCGTGCAGCAGCCGTCCCAGCATCGCGGAGTAGGTCCGGCGCGGCAGCAGGACGGTCACCTTCGTCTCCGGGTGGTTGCTCTTCACCTGCAAGACGAATTCCTGTGCGACCCGGCCCAAATTGCGGTCCGGACAGTCGATGACCCGCAGCGGGGTGTCGTGCTCGAAGTGCTGCCAGCGCTCCTGCAGCTTGGCGGAGTGTTCCGCGTCGACCACGAAGTGCACCGCGGTCAACTCGTCGGCGTGCAGCCCCTTGCCGTAGCGCAGCGCCTCGACCTCGGCGAGGTCGACCGAGTCCACGAAGATGAACACCCGGAGCCGCGCGTACTTGGCCAGCTCGGGACGCTCGGTGCGCGACATCTCTAGAACCGAAGCCTCCGCGCTGTACTGCCTGTTGAGTCGGATCAGCCCGTACACCAGGATCGGGAACACCACGACGACCAGCCAGGCGCCTTCGGTGAACTTGGCCACCACGAAGATGCCCACCACGATCGTCGACATCAGACCCGCGGAGAAGTTGACCGCCACCTTGCGGCGCCAGCCGGGCCCGCGGCGGGTGTAGTGGTGCTTGGCCATGCCGAAGCCGGCCATCGCGAACGCGGTGAATACGCCGATTGCGAAGAACGGCACCAGCGCGCTGAGCTTGGCACGGGTCACCAGCAGCAGGGCAACCGCGATCGCGGTCAGCGTGATGATGCCGTTGGAGAACACCAGCCGGTGGCCGCGTTTGGTCAGCGGTCGCGGCAGGAAGCGGTCCTCAGCAACGAAACTCGCCAAGGCCGGGAAACCGTTGAACCCGGTGTTGGCGCCGGCGAAAAGGATTGCGGCGCTGGAGGCCTGGACCGACAGGTACAGAATGTCGCCCAGCAGCCCGTGACCGAACACCGTGCGGGCGATCTCCGAGAGCATTGACGGGTATTCGTCGATGTACGGGGTGGCATGCGTGATGTGCGCCAGCCAGGCCACACCGGCCAGCAGGACCGCCAGGATGCACGCCATCAGGGTCAGCACCCGACGCGCGTTGGCGCCTTGCGGTTCGCGAAAGACGTTGACGGTGTTGGAAATTGCCTCGACACCCGTCAGCGACGTACCACCGTTGGCGAAAGCCCGCAGCACCACCAACACCGTGGCGCCCATCACCAGACCGCCGCCCTGATGCACCGGCACCGCACCGTCGAGGGCGGCCGGGTTGTACGTCGGCAGGCCCCACATGATTTCGCGGATCAGCCCGGTCACGATCGTCAGCAGCATCATGCCGACGAACCAGTAGGTGGTGACCGCGAAGATCCGCCCGGATTGCCGCAGCCCGCGCAGGTTCGCCAGGCAGATCAGGACCAAGACGGTGATCGTGAGTTCCAGGTGGTACGGGCGCAACACCGGGATCGCCGACACCACCGCGACCGTGCCGGCGGCGGGCTGGACGGCGGCGGTGACCACGTAGTCGATCAGCAGTGCCGCGGCCGCGATCTGCGCGATCCGGGGCCCGAAGTTGTCCCGGGCCACCATGTAGGCCCCGCCGGTCCGGGTGTAAGCCATCACCACCCCGCGGTAGGAGGCGGAAACCAGCAACAGGATGACAAGAATGACGCCCATGATCGGCAGCAGCAAAGTGAATGCCGCCATGCCTGCGCGCGGCAGCAATTCGGTCATGACCTGCTCGGGACCGAACGCGGTCGAGGAGATCGCGTCCGGCGCGATCGCGCCCAGCGCAACCGGGTTCGACAGTCGCTCAGAATCCAGCTGTTCGCTTGTCAGAGGCTTGCCGAGGAAGATGCGCTTCCAACCGTCACTGAACGACGGCGGGATATCCGCGTTGCGCTGTGCTGCAGTAACCACGTATCACTTTCCTCCGGAGTCGGCGACCCGCGGAGTCGAGTCATCCACGTAGGTCCGCTGCGGTCCGGGGCAACTCTAACGGATCAACCTCCTGGTCCGCTGACCTCGCGCATTCAGCAGCAGCCGAACTCGCCATCGCGATGCGGGTGGCGATGTCATAGGCGACAATCTGCGCGTTCGCGCCCGGAATCCGGCTGATCACCTTGGCAATCATGTCTGCGGTGCGATCGTGCAACAGCCGGCCCAGCAGCTGCGAGTACTCCCGACGCGGCAACAACACTGTGACCTTGGTGTCCGCCTGCTCGGCCATGACCTCGAGCACCAGATCGTGAGCGCCCCGGGCGAGGTTGCGGTCGAAGCAGTTCACCGTCCGCAAAGCGGTGACATGTCCGAAGTGCTGCCATTGCTGCCGCAGTTGAGCGGCGTACACGGAGTCCAGGACGAAGTGCACCGCGGTCAGCTCGTCGGCGTCCAATCCCCTGGCGTAGCGGATCGCCTCGACCTCGGCCAGGTCGACCGAATCGATGAACACCAACACGCGGTGGCGGGCATGCTTGTTCAGATCTGGCGGTTCGATGACCGATGTTTCGAGCACCGACGTTTCGGCGCGGTATTGCCGGTTTACCCGCATCAGCGCGAAGACCAGGATCGGGAAGACCACGACCACCAGCCACGCGCCCTCGGAGAACTTCGCGATCGCGAAGATGCCGACCACGACCGTGGACAGGATTCCCGCCGAGAAGTTGATCGCCAGCTTGTACTGCCAGCCGGGCCCGCGGTGGGTTAGCCAGTGTTTGGTCATGCCGTAGCCGGCCATCGAAAAGCCGGTGAACACCCCGATCGCATAGAACGGCACCAACGCGTTGAGCGAACCACCCGTCCCGATCAGCAGAGCCACCGCCAGCACCGTCAGCGTGATGATGCCGTTGGAGAACACCAACCGGTGGCCGCGCTTCATCAGCGGCCGCGGCAGGAAGCTGTCCTCGGCAACGAAACTCGTCAACGCGGGAAAGCCGTTGAAGCTGGTGTTGCCGCCGGTGTAGAGAACCAGCGCGGTCGCCGCTTGGACCACGAAGTAGATGACCTTTCCGAAGGTGCCGTCGCCAAACACCGCCCTCGCGATCTCGGACAGCATCGACGGATAACCCGAGGCGTAGGGGAAGGCGTGCGTCACGTGCGCGAGCCAGGCGACACCTGCCAACAGGAACGCAAGGATGCACGCCATGATGACCAGCACTTTGCGGGCATTGACGCTCTCGGGCGGACGAAATGCGTTGACGGTGTTGGAGATCGCCTCGACGCCGGTCAGCGACGAACCGCCATTTGCGAAGGCCCGCAACACGATCAGCAGCGTGGCGCCCATGATCAGGCCGCTACCTTGCTGGACGGGCACGGCCCCTGCGGTGTGGGCCGGGTCGTACACCGTCAAGCCCCCGGTGAATTCCCGAATGAGTCCGACAACGATCGTCAACGAGACCATGCCGACGAACAAATAAGTCGGCAGCGCGAACGGAAGCCCGGCCTCCCGCAATCCGCGCAGGTTGGCAAAGCACATCACCAGGACGATGCCGACGGTGATTTCCAGGCTGTACGGACCGAGCGCGGGAATCGCCGACGCGACCGCCACCGTCCCCGCCGCACACTGCACCGCGACGGTGACCACGTAATCGATCAGCAGCGACGCCGCGGCGATCTGCGCGATCTTGGGTCCGAAGTTCTCCCGGGCGACCACATACGACCCGCCAGCGCGGGTATAGACCGCCACCACCTGGCGATAGGACGCGGCCACCAGGACCAGGATGAGCAGGATGACGCCGGTGATCGGCAGTAGCAACGCGAAGGCCGCCATACCCGCAGCCGGGAGCAGCTCGATCATCACCTGCTCGGAACCGTAGGCGGTTGACGAGATCGCGTCCGGGGAGAGCACACCGAGCGCAATGGGGTTGGAGAGGCGCTCGTGCTGAAGCTGGTCGTTGATCATCGGCCTCCCGAGGAAGGCCCTCTTACACCGGTCGGAGAACGACGGCGATATCCGTAGATCGCCGGCCAGTTGTGACATAGCAAACACCTCGCGCAATTTCTAGGTTTTTACAGAAACGGGCTTGGACCTCGGCAAAGCCTAGGGTCTTAAGCTGGAATTCGCGTGCCAGAAACCGCGTATCCGGGTTTCGAGGAACCTTCTTTACGGAATCTTGATGCCTTGCGGCGCGCGCTAGCCAGTCGTGACCGTCGGGGGCTGTGCATAGTCGGCGATCAACGATCCGTCAGCAAGCTCGTCGAACCGGTCGAGTCCCTCATCGACGTCCTCGTCGATCCCCCGAAGCGGGCCGGGCTCGGTCAGACAGCGCCGGGCGTAGAGCCGCGCCACGACAGCTTTGCGGTCGGTGCCGCCGGTCGCCTGCTCCCAGGCGGCCTGCTCGGTCAGCAGGGCGCCCGCGTAGACGTCGCCCATGAATACCGACAACGGGAACAGCCTCGCCTCAGCCACCTCGGGCGGCAGCTTGGTCCAAGCCGTGATCGCCGCTTCGAGGTCCTCGATGCGGCGGCGCACCAAGCGGGTGGCGTCGTCGGATTCCTCGGACACCGACACCGCATCGTGCAGGCGTTCCAGCAGCGGCTGATGGGCGCCGATGCGCTCGATGCCGCGCCGCACATCCAGGCACAGGATGTTGTCAGCACCCTCCCAGATGGTGTTGACCTGAGCATCCCGCAAAAGCCTTGCCACCGGCCAGGTTTCGATATAGCCGTTGCCGCCGTGGATCTCGATGGCATCGGAGGCCATGGTGATTCCCAGTCGGCACACCTTCAGCTTGGTGACCGGCACGGCGATGCGCTGCCGGATCGGGCGCGGCTGGCGATGGTTGGGCAGTCCGACGCCGTCGAACACCAGCGCCTGAGCGGCTTCGACGTCGACGATCATCTCGGCGAGCTTGCGCCGCATCAACGGTTTGTCGATCAGCCGGCCGCCGAAGGCCTGCCGCTGCCGGGCATAACACAGCGATTCGACCAGGGCGCGGCGCGAATTGCCCAGGGCGAACAAGGCGATGCCGAGCCGGGCGGCATTGGTCAACTCCATCATCCGGCCCAGGCCCTTGCCGTCGGATGGCTGCGAGTCGGTGCCGGGTTGATCGGGGCTGGCTTCTCCGGACAACAGGAAGGCTTCGGCGTCGACGAGCTCGATCTCGCCGGAGGCCACCGAACGGGTGCCCAGTTTGTCCTTGAGCCGCCGGATCCGGATGCCGTTGCGCGAGCCGTCGCGCCGGGTCCGCAGCACCAGGAAGCTCGCCGCGCCGCGGCTGGAGTCGGGTGCGCCTTCGGGCTTGGCCAGCACGACGAACACCTGGCCGTCGCAGTTGGACGCAAACCACTTGAAGCCGTTCAGGCGCCACGCATCTCCGTCACGGGTCGCCGTGGTCTCCAGTGCCCCGAGATCGGAGCCGCCGGCCCGCTCGGTCAGCAGCTGCGCGGTCTCGCCTTCCCACTCGCCGCTGGCGAACTTGGCCAGGACATGTTCGCGGACATCGGCCGGCGCGAAGGCCGCGACCAGCGACTTGACCATGCCGCCACCGGTGCCCAGCGCACAGCCCATGCCGATGTCGGCCTGGTCGAGCAGATAGTTCGCGGCGAACAGCGGCATCGACGACGTGAAGCCGGCGGCGCGCGCATCGTCTTTGAGCGCCTTTTGCGCGCCGAGCACCGCGCGTTTGGACTCGACGAACGACGGCGGTTGGACCACCTCGCTGACGTCGTGACCCCAGCGGTCGTAGCGCTCCAGGCGGGCCGGGTTGCGGTCGGTCTGCTCGGCCCACCGGGCCACCGGACCGCCCATCAGCAGGCCGATATCGCGCAAGTGCGGTTCGGCGACGGCCAGCTCCTCGGGCTGCAGGTAATAGGCCATCGTCTGCTGCAGGGTCGGGTCGCTGAGATACCAGTTGAGGCCGACGGCCCCCCGGTAGTTCTGCGTGCGGTAACGCTGCGACTTCTCCGGAGTGCTGAACGGCAGCCGGTCGACGGCCTCGTCGCTGTAGTGGGTCATCGCCGGTCTCAACCCCCGAGACGCTCGACGGCTGCGGCAATCCGCTCGTCGGTGGCGGTCAACGCCACCCGGACGTGGCGGGCACCCCGCGAGCCGTAGAACTCGCCCGGCGCCGCCAGAATCCCGCGCTGCGCCAGCCATCCGACGGTGTCGCGGCACGGCTCGTCGCGGGTGACCCAGAGATACAGGCCGGCCTCGGAGTGGTCCACGGTGAAGCCCGCCGCGCGGAACGCCGGCAGCAGCACGTCGCGCCGTCGCCGGTAGCGGTCGCGCTGCTCGCGCTCGTGGGCGTCGTCGTCGAGGGCGGCGGTCATGGCCGCCTGCACGGGCCCCGACACCATCATCCCGGCGTGTTTGCGCACCGCGAGCAGCTCGCCGATCAGCGCGGCGTCACCGGCGACGAAGCCGGCACGGTAGCCGGCCAGCGAGGAACTCTTGGACAGCGAATGCACGGCCAGCAGACCGGTGTGGTCGCCGTCGCTGACCGAGGGGTGCAGCACCGACACCGGCTGCGCGTCCCAGCCCAGACCCAGATAGCACTCGTCGGACGCCACGATGACGCCGCGTTCCCGTGCCCAGCCGACCAGCTTGCGCAGATGGTCGACGCCGAGCACCTGGCCGGTCGGGTTGCTCGGCGAGTTCACGAAAAGCAGCGACGGGACCTGCGGGCCGATCTGAATGAGCGAGTCGGCGACCAGTACCTGCGCCCCGGCCAGCCGCGCACCGACGTCGTAGGTCGGGTAGGCCAGCTCCGGCACCACCACAAGGTCGTCGGCGCCGAGCCCCAGCAGGGTCGGCAGCCAGGCGATCAACTCTTTGGTGCCGATCACCGGCAGTACCGCCGACTCGGCCAGCCCGGTGATGCCGTACCGGCGACTCAGCGCGGTGACCGCCGATTCGCGCAGCTCCAAAGTGCCCGCAGTGGTGGGGTATCCGGGTTCCGCGCTGGCCGAGGCGAGCGCCTCCCGGATCAGCGGGGCCACCGGATCGACGGGTGTGCCGACCGACAGGTCGACGATGCCGCCGGCGTGCGACTTGGCCAGGGCACTGGCATCGGCCAGGGTGTCCCACGGAAACTCCGGCAACAGAGCTGACACAGTCGACAGTGGCCGGCGGTTCACCAGGCGGCTCAGTCGTCGTGAGCCTGTGGCGGGAGGTCCTTCACCGATTGCGGGTCGTTCTCAGTCAAGCCGACTTTGGCTGCGCCGCCCGGAGATCCGAGCTCTGCGAAGAAGTCCGCATTGATCTGCGTGTACTGGCCCCACTGCTCGGGAACGTCGTCCTCGTAGTAGATTGCCTCGACCGGGCAGACCGGCTCGCAGGCGCCACAGTCGACGCATTCGTCGGGGTGGATGAACAACATCCGAGCACCCTCGTAGATGCAGTCGACCGGGCACTCTTCGATACATGCCTTGTCTTTGAGATCGACGCAGGGTTCGGCGATCGTGTACGTCACTGACGTCTCCTCCACGGTCTCCAGGTAGCTGATGGGCTGTGAGCCGGTAGGTGCCTGGCCATCTGGTTTGGCAACGTCCCGGCGGTGTTACTGATACTAGACGTTGCATATACAACGCAAGTACCTGGCCGCTATGCGCGTCGGTGCAGTGCAACTAGTTGCATAGGCTAGGCCATTGTTTCTATGCTGCGCCGGTGGCCCTCCCCCACGCGATCCTGGTGTCGCTGTGCGAACAATCCGGTTCCGGCTATGAGTTGACGCGCCGGTTCGACCGCTTGATCGGGTACTTCTGGAGCGTCACCCACCAGCAGATCTATCGCACGCTGCGGACGATGGAGGCTGACGGCTGGGTGTCGGCGACGGTGGTGGCGCAGCAAGGACGGCCGGACAAGAAGGTCTACACCGTCTCCGATGCCGGGCGTTACGAGTTGGCCCGCTGGATCGCGGCGCCGCTGGCCGCCGGCGGTTCCGGCGACGGCCTGACCCGTGAGGTCGCGGTCAAGCTACGCGGCGCAGCCTTTGGCGACCGGGGCGCGCTGCACGAGCAGATCGTCGCCCTTCGTGCCGAACGGGCCCAATTGCTGGACACCTACCGGGGATTCGAGAAGAAACAGTTCTCCGACCCGAAAGTACTGCACGACAGCGCATTACACCAGTATCTCGTGCTGCGCGGTGGAATTCGCGCCGAGGAAGGCACGATCGACTGGCTCGACGAAGTGGCTTCGGGCCTTGCCAAGACGTCGAAGAAGGGGAGCCCGTGAATTATCCAAACCTGTTGTTCCCCTTGGACATCGGATTCACCGCGCTGCGCAACCGGGTGATCATGGGCACGCCGCCACCGGCAAGGCACCGAGCTAGCCGCCCGGCTGTAATACCGCGCCGAACGTGAAGCTGCCGTCACGCGCGGCGAGGCGGTAGCGCTCAGGCCGCCAGTGGGTTGTAGTCCGTGGTGCGCTGACGCGCCGGACGACCAATCCCTTCAGCGATTGCGGTGAGCTCCGAAACGGTCTTGGCGGAGCCGAACTCAGAGCCGGCCATTCGCGAAATCGTCTCCTCCATCAACGTGCCGCCCAGGTCATTGGCGCCGCCGTTGAGCATCACCTGGGTGCGCTCGGTACCGAGCTTGACCCAGCTGGTCTGGATGTGAGAAATGCGGCCGTGCAGCATGATCCGCGCCAGCGCATGCACGGCGCGGTTGTCGCGGTGGGTGGGACCCGGGCGCGCCGCGCCGGCCAGGTAGAGCGGGGAGTTCTGGTGCACGAACGGCAACGGCACGAATTCGGTGAAGCCACCGGTGCGGTCCTGGATGTCGCGCAGCACGTTGAGATGCCCGACCCAGTGCCGCGGGTCGTCGACATGGCCGTACATCATCGTCGACGATGACCGCAAGCCCACTTGGTGTGCGGTCGTAACGATCTCGATCCACATCGAGGTGGGCAGCTTGCCCTTGGTCAGCACCCAACGGATTTCGTCGTCGAGGATCTCTGCCGCGGTGCCGGGGATGCTGTCCAGCCCGGCCTCGCGCAGGCTGGTCAGCCACTCGCGAACACTCAGGTTGCTCTTGGTGGCGCCGTTGGCGATCTCCATCGGCGAGAACGCGTGCACATGCATCGACGGCACCCGCGCCTTGACCGCGCGGACCAGATCGGCGTAGCCGGTGACCGGCAACTCCGGGTCGATGCCACCCTGCATGCAGACCTCGGTCGCGCCGGCCACGTGCGCTTCCCACGCCCGCTGGGCGACCTCGTCGGCCGACAGCGAGAAGGCGTCGGCATCGTCCTTGCGCTGCGCGAAGGCGCAGAACCGGCAACCCGTGTAGCAGATGTTGGTGAAGTTGATGTTCCGGTTGACCACGAAGGTCACGTCGTCGCCGACCACGTCACGACGCAGCGAATCTGCCAGTGCAGCAACGGCTTCCAGCGCCGGCCCGTCGGCGTTGGCCAGTGCGAGATACTCCGTGTCGGTGCACGATGCGGGGTTGCGCTCGGCGGAGCGCAAGGCGGCGAGCACGTCGGCGGCAAGACGCTCGGGCGCTGCGGCGCCCTTGGCGGCCAAGTCGTGCACCTTGGCGCGGATCGACTCCCAGTCGCCGAACGCGCTGTCGAGGTCACTGCGGGCCTCGGTCCGGCGGCCCTCGGTGTCGATCGCCGCGTTGAGGTCGACGCGGCCGGCGGATGAGACGTCGTCGGGTTCCTGCCACGGCATACCCACCGGTGTGACGTCGCGGGCCAGCCCGGTGGCCGGATCGGCCAGTGCGGCAACGTGACCGCGCACCCTGGGGTCGATCCACGCCGATCCGGCCTGCACGTACTTGGGCTGGGCGGTCAGACGCTCAACCAAGTCGTACCCCGCGGCCGCGGTGACCGCCGCCAGGCCGTTGAGGGCGGGCCACGGCCGCTCCGGGTTGACGTGGTCCGGCGTCAGCGGAGACACACCACCCCAGTCGTCGACTCCGGCGCCGATCAGCGCCACGCACTCCTGCTCCGAGACCAGGTTCGGCGGCGCCTGGATCCGCATCGCCGGGCCGAGGACCAGTCGCGCGACGGCGATGGTGGCCAGGAAGTCGTCCATTCCGGCGTCGGGCACCCCGGCCATCGCGGTGTGCTGCTTGGCCCGGAAGTTCTGCACGATGACTTCCTGAACGTGGCCGAACTCTTTGTGCGACTTGCGGATTGCGTGCAGCGTCTCGGCCCGCTCGGTGAGCGTCTCGCCGATGCCGACCAGCAGTCCGGTGGTGAACGGAATCGAGAGCCGGCCCGCGTCGGTCAGCGTCCGGAGCCGGACGTCGGGGTCTTTGTCCGGACTGCCGTAGTGCGCAAGGCCTTTCGTCTCGAACAACCGCCGCGACGTGGTCTCCAGCATCATGCCCATCGACGGGGCCACCGGCTTCAGCCGCGACAGCTCCGACCAGCTCATAACGCCGGGATTCAGGTGCGGCAACAGCCCGGTTTCCTCCAGCACCCGGATCGCCATCGCGCGCAGATAGGACAGCGTGGAGTCGTATCCGCGCTCGTCCAGCCATTCGCGCGCCTCCGGCCACCGATCCTCCGGGCGATCGCCGAGGGTGAATAGGGCTTCTTTGCAACCGAGTTCGGTGCCCCGACGCGCGATGTCGAGGATCTCGTCGGGCTCCAGGTACATGCCTGCGCCCTGGGCGCGCAGCTTGCCGGGGACCGTGACGAAAGTGCAGTAGTGGCAGGAGTCGCGGCATAGATGCGTCACCGGGATGAACACCTTGCGCGAGTAGCTGACCGGCAGCCGTCCGGTGTGGCCCCGCCGTCCGGCCGATTCCAGACCGGCGTCGCGCACCCGTGCGGCGCTGCGACAGAGGTCGGCCAGGGCGTCGCCGCGGGCGGTCAGGGCGACCGCCGCCTCATCGACGTTGAGCGCCACGCCGTCGCGGGCCCGCCGCAGCACCCGGCGCACTGCAGACCTGCCAGGTAGAGGGGGCACTGACGGGCTGGCTAGCAGGGTCGGCTCTTCGCCCGGAGTCAACGGCACGTTGGTGTAACTTCCGGGCAACCACATTTCATCCGCACGTCCCAACTGTCCGAGACCCGACGCATGCCATGAGCGCCAACAGTAGCCTCCGGCCACTCGTCACGGAGTTCCTGCCCTCAGCGGGCGGGCCGCTGTCGCAGCAGGACCCAGAAGGGCGGCAGCAAACCGACCGCGAGCAGCAACAACGGGCTGTACGCGAAGAGTCCCCGGCCGGCGAAGATGACGTCGTCACCCGGACCGGGCAGGCACATCACCAGGACGGTCAGCAGCCAGGTCCACAGCGGCAGCGCGGCGACGCGTACCGAGGTGGTCCATCGCGCGGCGGCCCACACCAGCGACGTGTTGATCAGGCCACTGATCAGCGCGCTGATCGGGAACGGGACCGAGCCGATGTAGGACGGCAACAAAAGGGCGCCGCCGACCGCGGACAACACACCGTCGACAGCCAGCAACGCCAAGATGGCGACTCGAAAGGCGGTCAGGTCGGGATGCTGTCCAACTGCGAAACGGTGGACATGACCTCCCACTGGAAGCTGCCCAGTCGGTCCTGCCAGTGCTGCTGGTTCTGGTCCAGATCGGGGTCCATTCCGGCAGCCTACCGGGTCGCGGGCTCGGCAAGGTCGACTCCGGCGAGCAGATCGGTCTCCCAACCGCGGGCGTCTCGGTCGCCTGCGACGCCGGCGGCCAGAACGTAGTGCTCCTGCGCGACGATGGGCAGCGCGATGTTGTTCGACAGCGCGAGCGTGCGGCCGGTGGGCCCCACGGTGAGTTGCGTGGCGTGCGCGCGCAGCGCCGCCGTCTTCGCCGGTAGCGCGTCCGGATCGTCGATGACGGCGTCGATCTCGTCGTCGGGGTAGCCGAGTTCACCGAAGTCGCCGTCGGGTGGTGGGACGATCCAGCCGTCGCGCAGATCGCCGGGGCCAAGCGATCCCCACGCCGCGATGAACGTGCTGCGGGCGATGACCGACCAGTAGAACTTCGGCACCGCCCACGGCGTGCCGGGGTATCCGTCGGTGCCGGCGGCCGCGACGGCCGCGGCGGTGACGACGTGCGCCTGGACGTGGTCGGGGTGGCCGTATCCACCGTTCGGGTCGTAGGTCACCACGACGTGCGGACGCAGCTCGCGGATGATCTCGACGAGCGCGCCGACGGCTTCGTGCTGGTCGGCGTCGCTGAATCGCTCGCGGTCGCGCGCCTCGGAACCGACCATGCCGGAATCGCGCCACCGGCCCGGGCCGCCGAGGTAGACCGGCCCGTCGAGGCCCAGGGCGCGCAGTGCGGCGGTCAGCTCGCCGATCCGGTAGCCACCGAGTTGGTCGGCGTGGTCGACGGCCAGCTGCGCCCACTGGTCACCGATGACCTCGCCCTCCTCGCCGAGCGTGCAGGTGACGACCTGCACCTGCGCCCCGCGCGCCACGTAATGGGCGATCGTGGCCCCGTTGGTGATGCTCTCGTCGTCGGGATGGGCATGCACGAACAACAGCCGCGGGCTCTGAAGCATGGCACGCACCCTACTCGCGCGCTGCGCGGCAAAGGATTTCGCGGGCTGGACGCCTGAGCTGCAAAAATAGTCGAAGCATCGGCAACGCCCGCCCGGCCGAAAGATACGTCGCTGGCTACTATCGTCGGATGGGACAGCAGACGGCACCGGTCCGCACCCGGCGCCGGGGCAAGCAACTCGAGGACGCCCTCTGCGAGGCGACGCTGGCCGAGCTGTCGGCTGTCGGTTACGGCGGACTGACCATGGAGGGCATCGCCGCGCGGGCCCGGACCGGCAAAGCCGCGCTGTACCGACGCTGGTCCTGCAAGCATGACCTGGTTCAGGCGGCGTTGCTCTACGCGCTGCCACCGTTTCCCCAGCCACGCCCGGACCGCTCGGCGCGGGAGAATCTGCTGGCTGTGCTCAGCGCCCACTGCGACCTGGTGGCGGGCAAGACCGCATTTCCGGGCCTGGCCAGCCTGCAGCAGTTGCTGCACGAGCCGGAGCTGCGGGCCATCTTCGCCGACGCCGTGGTCGGGCCGCGGTTGCGGATGACCGAGTCAATCCTGCAGGCCGGCGCGGCCGACGGCGAGATCGACGCGGCCACGCTGACGACCTACACCGCCCGGGTCGGCACCGCGCTGGTTCAACAGCAACTGCTCCTCACGGGCGCCCCGCCGAACAAACGTCAGCTCGCGCAGATCGTCGACACGGTGTTGCCGCATCCAACCTGATCGCGCCTTGTACGCAGTAACAGCCAACACGCGAAAAGGCGGGCCGCCCCCTGGTCGGTCCGCCTTTTAGCGTGTGAGTGTTCGACGTGGGACATCGATCAGAATCTGCGCGGGACGCGCCGCCGTGGATGGCAGCGATCTCGAGTAGCTGGTGCATGCCCCCGGCTGCTGATTCAACCGGTACATCGAACCGTACCTGAGAGCAAGCTTAGGAAAACGGTTTTGCTTACTTTTGTCCAATAAGAAACGAATCGTTACGCAGGGCTTATGCAGCCAGGATCGCCGCATGACTTATTGCGCCGCTCCTCCGCATCGCTACGCTCTGCATCGTCACCGGCGCGACTTATTGCGCGGTCTTCACCCATTGCCCGGCGTCGCCGACGATGCCGACCGGCACCGCGCCGGAGAGGCTGACGTTCTGCACGCTCGGGCCCGCCCCGACGATCGTGGTGTCCTGCAGGATCGGCAGCACCGTCGACATCTCCCAGAGCCGCGGCTCCACCGCGTTGATCACATCGTTGATGTCTTTGGTGCCACCGAGGGCGGCGTCGATATCTCCCTGGACGCTGTGATCGCAGATGCCGGTCAAATTCGACGGCGCCTGCACCAGCGCGCCCGGTTCCTGCGCACGCGACGGGGGCGACGAGGTGGCTGCCGTCGGCGTCGTCACGGGAGCCGGCTTGGATGACGGGCCGGACGATGCGGTCGGGCCCGCGGCGGTGGACACCGCCGTCGCCTCCAACGCCGGGCAGCTGTAGCGGGACGCCAGCAGCGTCGCCAGGTTTCCGCCGGCCTCACTCCAGCCCACCAGCGCGTCGACCCGGTTGTTGACCAGCGCGTCGCGGTACATTGCGACCGGGTCCAGGGCAAGCACCGTCGCGGCGATGCCCACATTGCGCAGCTGGTCGGCGGCGGTGTTCGCCACCGCCAGCGAGGTCGGGTCGTTGGCCGCGACGCCGATCACCAGCGTCAGCTCTTTGCCGTCCTTGGTGACGTGGCCGCGGGTGTTCTCCGGAGTCGAGGTGTCGTTGTCGATCTGGTAGCCCGATGCTTCGAGCAGCCCCAGCGCCGCAGTCCGGTTCATCGCCGGCGGCGCGGTCGGCACGTAGCCGGGATCACTCGGCGATCGGATCTGCGCCTGGTCCAGGCTGACGGTGTTGTCGCTGCCCGCGCCCACCGCAGCGAGCAGGTCGACGTCGAGCAGCCCCAGGATTGCCTTGCGCACCTGCCCGTCGGCAAGCTTCGCGACGTTGGCCCGCAAGGTCAGCTGCATTACCCGTGGCGTCATGATCCGGGCCGTCCGCACGTCGGGGATCGCCGACAGCTGCGCGAAAACCGCTGAGCCACCATGCACTTGGGCCACCTGAGTGTCGCCGTTGCGGACCGAGTCGGCCAGCACGGCGGGCGCCCCGGCCCGGCGGAACAGCACCAGATCCGGCTTGGACGGCGGGCCCCAATAACGGTCGTTGCGGGCGAGCAGGATCTCGTCGCGCTGCGGGTCGATGGACTCGACCCGGAACTGTCCGCCGGTCACCGGCAGGGCACGGGCCAGCCCGGCCGGGAAGCCGCCGGGCACGTCTTTGACGATGTGCGCCGGAAGGATGTTGGTGAACAATTCGCGCCACGCCGGGTAGGGCCGGGAGAAGGTGACGACGGCCTGCTTGCCGCCGTCGATCGACTGCACCCCGGTGATCAGGTCATAACCGGCCGGGTCGACTACCCCGGGCTGGCCGACCATCTGCCGCCACAGGTACCAGAAGTCGTCCGCGGCGATCGGGGCGTTGTCGGTCCACTGCGCCTCCGGCCGGATCTTGTAGGTGACCGTGAACGGGCTCTCGTTGGTCACCTCGGCGGACATCAGCAGCGTCGGATCCAGCTCCCACCGCGATCCCGTCGGCGTGTTCGGATCGGCCACCGGACGGAAGGCACTGGGCAAGACCAGCGCGCTGACCGCGGCGTTCACCGCGTTCAAATCGGACAGCAGATGCGGGTTGAACCCCGGACCGATCGAATCGATGCCCACAATGATCTGGGTCCTGCGCTGCGGCGGCGGCGACGTGCTGCGCGAGGTCTCGGTGCTCTGCGGCGCCGGCGGCGGGCTGACCGAGCAGCCGCCGACCGCCAACAGCGAAACCAGCACGCCGACGGAGACGCGGCGAGCTCGTTTCGGCACGCCCCACAGGGTATCTGGGCCGCTATGCCCGTCGACGCTCAATGCGACGCGTCAGCCACGGGCCTTCGCCCGCGCCTTGCTGCGAGCACGGGTCGTAGCGTCCAGATCGTTCTTGCGGACTCGGACGATCTCGGGTGTCACCTCGACGCACTCGTCGTCGGCGCAGAACTCCATCGCCTGCTCCAGGCCCAATTCCAGCGGACGGGCGAGCGTCTCGAAGACGTCGGCCGTCGACGAGCGCATGTTGGTCAGCTTCTTCTCGCGGGTCGCGTTGATGTCGAGGTCCTCCGCGCGGGGATTGATCCCGACGACCTGGCCCTCGTAGGTGTCGTCGCCGGGTTCGACGAAGAACTGCCCGCGATCGGCCAATTGGGTCAAGGCGAACGGCGTGATCTTGCCGGTTCGGTCCGAGACCAGCGACCCGGTGTGGCGGGCCCGGATCTCACCGGCCCACGACCGGTAGCCGTCGAACACGGCGTTGGCGATGCCGGTGCCACGCGTGATGGTGAGGAAGTCGGTGCGGAAACCGATCAGGCCGCGGCTGGGCACGATGAAGTCCATCCGGACCCAGCCCGCGGCGTGGTTGGCCATCTCCTCCATCCGTCCCTTGCGCGCGGCCATCAGCTGGGTGATCGCGCCGACGAATTCGTCGGGGCAGTCGATGGTCATCGCCTCGAACGGCTCGTGCAGCTTGCCGTCGACGGTCCTGGTGACGACCTGCGGCTTGCCGACTGTGAGCTCGAAGCCTTCCCGGCGCATCTGCTCGACCAACACCGCCAGCGCGAGCTCGCCTCGGCCCTGCACCTCCCACGCGTCGGGCCGGTCGATGTCGACGACCTTGATCGAGACGTTGCCGACGAGTTCAGAGTCCAAGCGCGACTTCACCATTCGCGCGGTGAGTTTGTGTCCGGAGACCTTGCCGGCCAACGGTGAGGTGTTGGTCCCGATGGTCACCGAGATGGCGGGCTCGTCGACGGTGATGCGCGGCAGCGCGTGGGCGTGCTCGGTGTCGGCCAACGTGTCGCCGATCATGATCTCCGGCAGCCCCGCCACGGCGACGATGTCACCCGCGATCGCCTCGTCGGTGGACGACCGTTCGACACCCTCGGTGACGAGCAATTCGGTGATCTTGGCGTTCGTGATGACGGGGTGGCCGTCGACCTCTCGCATCCAGGCCACCTGCTGGCCCTTTTTGATGCGGCCCTTGTAGATCCGGATCAGCGCCAGCCGACCGAGGAAGGCCGACGCGTCGAGGTTGGTCACCAGCGCCTGCAGCGGGGCTTCGGGGTCACCCTGCGGCGGCGGGATGTGCTCGAGCAGCACATCGAATAGCGGGTCCAGGTTCTCGCCCGCGGGGTTCTCGCCGTTGGTCGGCTCGGTGGTGCTGGCGATGCCTGCGCGGCCGGAGGCGTACAGCGTCGGCAGCCCGAGCGCGTTTTCGGCAGACGCCTGGGCTTCCTTGTCGAGGTCGGATGCGACATCGAGCAGCAGGTCGTGACTTTCGGACACCACCTCGGCGATGCGGGCGTCGGGGCGGTCGGTCTTGTTGACGACGAGGATCACCGGCAGATGTGCGGTCAGCGCCTTACGCAGCACGAAGCGGGTTTGCGGTAACGGGCCTTCCGAGGCGTCGACCAGCAGCAGTACGCCGTCGACCATGGACAGGCCCCGCTCGACTTCACCGCCGAAGTCGGCGTGCCCGGGTGTGTCGATGACGTTGATGACGGTCATCGAGCCATCCGGGTGCTGGCGATGCACCGCGGTGTTCTTCGCCAGGATCGTGATGCCCTTTTCCTTCTCCAGGTCACCGGAGTCCATCAGGCGTTCGATCACGTCGTCGCCGCGATGAGTCAGCGCCCCCGATTGCCGCAACATCGCGTCCACCAGGGTCGTCTTGCCGTGATCGACGTGAGCGACGATGGCGACGTTTCGGAAATCCACGACATGAATTGTCGCAGCGCAGGTCACCAATCGCGAAAACGCGACCTGTATACAGGAGGTCACGTGAAGTTCGAAAAGTACGCGACGGCAAAGCATAAGAAGAAGTGCTGCCGCTCCACGCCCCGGTGCAAGCGCTGCCCCTTGGTGTTGCACGAGGTCCAGAAGGCGCAACGAAACGGTATCCACGGCAAGGAGTTGGAGAAGGTGTTCAAGCGCGCCCGAAAGGCATGACGACCTGGAACGTTGACGGGCGCAAGGACCGGGCCTCGGCACTCGTCTCCAGCCCGTCCCGGGCGGGTAGCGACCGGCTGGAATCCGAGGCGACGGTGGGTCGACTCTCCGAGACGCAGGTTGCGGCGACCCTCGGGGGTCTGTGAGCCATCGGCCCGTACGGTGTGCTGCATGTCACCCCGCCGCAGCGGCCGCACGGCCGACCCGGGTCTAGAGGATTCCCGCTAGCACGGTCACAAAGGCGTGGTCGGCGGGCACCCAGTCGATAGCGGCAAGCTCCGAGGCAGACACCCAGCGCAGCGCGGCATGATCGTGCGGCTGGGGTTCGCCGCGCAGCAGCGTGGCCTGGTAGGCCCGCAGCGTGGAGGTCGGGTTGAGCTCGACGTCGTCGCCCAGCCGCTCGCCGACCTCCACCTCTACGCCGAGTTCCTCGGCGAGTTCGCGAGTCAGCGCCGCCTCTTCGGTCTCCCCCGCGGCGACCTTGCCGCCCGGCAGCTCCCAGCGGCCGGCCAGTTCCGGCGGCCGAACACGCTGCGCGACCAGCAGCTTGCCCTCGGCGACGACAGCTGCGGCGACCACGATCCGGTTGACCATCGCAGCTGACGGTATACGGTCGGGCATATGGCTGTGTTAACGGACGAACAAGTGGATGCCGCGCTGCCTGACCTCAGTGGATGGGAACGCAAAGATGGCGCACTCCGTCGGTCGGTGAAGTTTCCGAAGTTCCTTTCCGGCATCGAGGCGGTCCGCCGAGTAGCTCAGCGCGCCGAGGAAAAGGATCATCATCCGGACATCGATATCCGTTGGCGGACAGTGACTTTCGCGCTGGTCACACATTCCGAAGGTGGTATCACCGACAAAGACGTCGCAATGGCGCACGACATCGACGCGATTGTCGCGGAGTAGCGGCCGGCGAACAGATTAACCGCGCCCCTAGGCAAGCTGGCCGACTCGGCGATTGACTCGGAATTCACTCAGTAACAAGTGGGCGCCCGATCCTCGCGCTTTCACCTGTGCGTCGAGCACGGTGGTCTGCGGGACGTTCAGGCGGCCCATAGCTAGGGATCCAACTCTGCTATCGGTCGGGCCGCCGGCGTAACAGGCTGTCTAGCGACGCGAGAATCGGACTACTGCGCGCACTTCTTGAAAAAGCTGAATAATTGTTAAACGCGCCTCAGTTTTTTATCAGTTTATGTTCACATATCGGACGCCATCCACATACACTGAGCGAGCTTCAGCGTTTGCGAAGCAAGGTCGCTTGAGAGGAATTCCGGTGAACTCTCGTCGTTTCACACTCAGCCTCGGCGTCGTCGGTAGCGGCGTGCTGGCCACTGCGTTCTTCCAGGCCGCAGTCGCTGCCGCCGACAAGTACGACATCACGCCGGATCCAACGTCGGCCGGGCCGTTCACCGCCATTGACGGGATGCCACCTCAAGACCAGGCGGTTGCCGGACTTCAGTACTACAACTACCAGGACCTCACGACCGGAGACACTGGCTCGTTCGAAGGCCTCTCACTGCACGACGTCGCCGCCTCCGGCGTCACCAACCAGGAGATCCTTGCCCTTCCGCAAGCTTTAGCGATGCAGCGCGACGCCCTGGTCGGCGGCGACAACGCCCCGGCACAAGGATCGTTCTTCGACACACTCAACTACGGCAACGGTGTCGACAATGTGTACACCGACCTCGCCGGTACAGGGTTGGGCTCGACGAACACGATCAGCGACACCGTCGTCACGCCCTTCGGCAACTTCACTATGCCCACCACCTTTGATGCGACCGCCGCGTTGCAGCCTGCCGAGTTCACCTATCCGTCGAACTCGGCTGTCTTCCCCGGCTACAGCTTTGTGCCCGACGCCAATGACCATCTGGAGATCCGCTCGATTGGCGGAACGTTGCCGTTCGATCAGTCGGTCTCGGGCATTCAGATCTACGACGTCGACGACGCGACCGGCACCGAGGTCGACCAGTTCGAGGGCGTGTCGTTCAACGATGCCAACGCTGTGGGCCAGACCAACCAGGAAATCCTGGTAACCGACAACCTCGCCTTTACCATCCCGGATCCGGTAAAGGCTGCAGCTCAAGGCGGATTCGGCGGCGGCGGATTCCGCGGAGGCGGCTTCGGCGGTGACTCCAGCCCCGCCACCCCTTCGCCCGGGTCGGTATTCGAAACGACCAATTACGGGCACGGGTTCGAGAATGTGTACTCCGACGTCGCGGCGACCGACACCACACCGCAGATCGTCAATGATTCCTTTGTCACGCCGTTCGGGGACCTCAACATCCCTACGACGTTCGACGCGTCCGCGGCAGCGCCCGCCGCGCAGTTCACCTACCCGGCAGGATCAAGCGCCTTCGGCGATTTCAGCTACGTGCCCGACTCCGCAAACGCAGAATTCGTGACCTCGACAAGCGGCCAGGCATTGATGAGTCAAACCGTCACAGGTCGTCAGCTGTATGACGTCGAAAACCCATCCGGAACCGAGGTCGGAAGTTTCGAAGGCGTGTCAACCCACCAGGTGGACGCGCTCGGTTTCAGCAACCAGGAGATCTTGGTTACCGGCGCGAGCCTGGTGAAAGAACCGACCCCGGTCGCCCAGGACCTTCTGGTCAGCGGGTACGACGGAACCGATGCCCCAGCGGCCGGCTCGTTCTTCGACACCTTCAGCGGCTTCGGTTATGAGAACATTTATTCCGACGTCGTCGCGGCAAACGGCGCGACGAATACAATCACCGACACCCTGGTCACGCCGTTCGGCGATATCAACATTCCGGTCAGCTTCACCGCCACAGACGCCTTGACCGCGGCGTCGTTCCTCTTCCCGACCGGTTCGACGGCCGTTGACGCAGCGGCGGCTCTGAACCCCAGCGATTTCGGTGCCGAACTCAGCTCACTGCTCGACCTCGGCCACTGGTTCTCGTTCTGAGGTCCTGCGAACCAATGATCTGCCGTCATCTGGTGCTGCACGGAGCCAGTTGCCCGGGGGTTCGTCTAGCTGTTCAGCGGTCCGCAGACCCGCGACCAAATACTTTGCTGCGGGCGCAACCAAGCGCGTCGGCTTGACTGAGATTTTCCTGAGCGCGGTCTTAGCTCCTAGGCTGGATCGGGCCGAAAACGACGGCTGTTGCGGTTAATAGACGGGGCGGCGCGAAGTCTGATCAAGAAGCACCTCCATGCGCGCCGTCGCCCAGAATGAACTCGGCGGCCCAGAAGTTCTACGAATCGCTCGGTCCCTAGACCACAAACTGCCCAGTCGACCCGTGCGCCAGGTGGCGCTTGAACAACCGTGTGGCGAGAGTGCTGCCGACAGCCGTTGTCTGGCAACAGAATGCGGGCCTAAGTTCGCGGCTGGGCCACCGCGCGGGCAGGTTTGGAGCGCCGAACACTGGCCGCGATCCAGGCCAGCGTGGCCAGCGTCGCGACGATGTAGACCAGCCCGCCCCAGGCTTGGTACCACGGTCTGCCGTTCTGCCAGATCGTCGGCTGCGCAAAGCTCAGCAGCCATGGCACGCCGATGATGGTGAGCGCCAGCCACATCCAGCCGAGGATGCGCGCGCCGAGGCGGTCGCACAGTGGCCCGTGCAGCAGCCAGATCATCAACGGCACCAACCACACCCAGTGGTGAGTCCAGGAGATCGGCGACAGCAACAGCCCGAACAGCTCAACGACCAACAGCGGCCCGAGTTGTTCGCTCCCGTGGGCATTCATTGCGCGCCAGGCGAGAATGGAAAGTATTGCGGTGACGGCGATCCCGATCAATACCGCCGGGCTGTAGCCGGCGTCGTGGCCGAAGATCCGGCAGACGCCGCCCCGCCATGACTGGTTGAAGATCGTGCACATGGGACCGATTCGATCGGTCTTGAAGATCAAATCGGTGAAGTAGTAACGGGTTTGGTCTCCGACGACCAACGCCGATACTCCGATCGTGGCGAAGAAGATGACCGCTGAAAACACCGCCGCGCCCCACCGTCGGGCGCCGACGAAGTACAGGCCCGCAATCGCCGGCGTCAGCTTCATCCCGGCCGCCGTCCCGATCAGCAGCCCGGACAACCACCAGCGCGCGGAGAACGCGGCCAGCAACACGGCCAGCACGAGCAGCACGTTGATCTGGCCGTAGTCGAACGTGCTGCGCAGCGGCTCGAGCCAGATCGCGATCCCGGTCCACAACATCGCGAGCCGGCGCCCCTCTCCCGGCGCCGCGCCGAGTAAGCGCTGGCTGATCCGGACCACCCCGTACAGGGCCGCCATCGTCCCGACCGTCCAGCAGAACGCGACCAGGCCGAACGGCAGCAGATGCAGCGGATAAAAGACGACGGCCGCGAACGGCGGATACGTGAACGGCAGCGGGAAATCCGGCGTCTGATCGGCGTAGACGTAGTGATACAGGCTGCCTGGGTGGTCGATCATGGCGGCCCCGCCGACGTAGACGTGTAAGTCGACGAAATTGGCCCCGTTGGGCGCCAGGTAGGTCCAGGCCAGCCGCGCCAGGACGCTAACGACCAGAACCACTGGACCGATCGTGTCGACCGACATCGCGCGCCGGCGGTGGGTGATCGCCGCGGGAGCGGCCGAAGTGGTGTTGATCTGCACGACTCTATCGCCGGGTCCGGCGAGCACAGCGGCAACAGCCATGAGGCCGCTCGGTCACCGCAACCGTTCGGTTCAGTAACGGTCGCATAAATGCCACACGTGTCACTTGAGTCACTTGAATATCAAGCGGATCGTCTGCGCCGAGGACCTGTCACCGAGATTCAGGAGAGTCATGTCAACCATCAAGACCTTCGTCCGCGCCACGGCTGTAGTGGCGGGCTCGTCGGCAGCGTTGCTCATGGGCGGATTGATGGGCACAGCCCACGCCGACCCAGCACCGGTGCCCGCACCCGACATCAGCCAGCAACTCGTCGGCACCGCGGCTCAGGCGCCGCAGATGCTGCAAAGCGTCGCCGGCGCCCTGGGCGGTCAGCCGGCCACGCCGCCGCCGCTGGCCAGCGCGTCGATCAAGATGCCGCAGCAAGCAGCAACCACCACACCGGGAGCTACGTCGCTGCTTCCGGGCTTGGCGTCGCCCACTCAGGCCACGAGCGCGGCACCCGGACTTGGTATTCCAGGTCTGACGTCCCCGACTCCGGCCGCGACGTCGGCACCGACTCTTGGCATTCCGGGGCTGACGTCTCCGGCTCCGGCCGCGACGTCGACACCCGGTCTCAGCCTTCCGGGTCTGACACCCGCCGTTCCGGCGGCTACACCGACGACCAACCCCGCGGGGATGCTGCCCCAGGCTCAGCTGAACCTGCCGCAGATTCCGGGGCTGCCGTTCCCACTGCCGCAACAGGTGTCGCTGCCCGGCGACCTCACCTCGCTGCTCACCGGCGGATCACCGCTCAGCAGCGGCCTCGCCTCGGCTGCAGGTATTCCGGCCGCTGCTGCCGCTGCACCGGCGGCGTCTCTGCCGTTGACCGCAGCACCGGCGACCTTGCCGTTGGCGACCGCTCCGGTGCTGCCCGCGGCGGCCGGCGCATCGCTGTTCCCGGTTTCCGCCCTGCCCTGACCGAGCTACCGGCCGGCTAGCGCCACCGTGCGCTAGCCGGCCACCACCAACTTCGACGACTGGGGAGACACCATGTACTTCGCACGCAACCTGATCAGCACCTTCGCCGCCGCGGCCGTCGCAGCCAGCGCCGCAGTGGCCCTGTCCCCCACCGCGGTAGCCGACCCGGCGCCGCCCGCACCGCTTCCCGCGCAGCAGCTACCGGCAATACCCGGAATGCCGGGGCTGCCGGCGCTGACCGAACTGAGCCCGATCATCCAGCAGGCCGCCGGCAACCCCGAGCAGGCCACGCAGCTGCTGATGGCCGCGGCACAGGCGTTCAGTCGCAACCCGTCGGCGCCTGAAGAGTCGAAAAACGTTGCGGCGTCGGTGAATCAGTTCGCCGGATCGCCCGAAGCCGCCTCGACCGCGCACGTCGTTCCGCCCGGTGTCGAGCCGGGCACGCAGGCGCACCTGCCGACCGGTATCGACCCAGTCCACGCGGCAGGTCCCGCACCCGAGGCCGCCACGCCGGCCCCCCCGAACGCCGCTCCGGTGGCTGCCGCTGGAACTGTTCCCGCCGCTGCGCCGGTTCCTGCCCCCGCCGCCGCTCCTGCTCCGGCGCCTGCCGCCGCACCCGCGCCCGCGCCAACGGCAGCCACGCCGACCTTCAGTCCGGACGCGCCACCCACCCAGGACTTCATGTACCCGTCGATCAGCAACAACTGCGGAGGCGACGGCGGCACCGTGATGGCGCCCGTCCTGTCAGTGGCCGGTCCCGCCAAGATCCCGGCACCGGGCCCGGCCGCGGGCCAGACGGCCTACGTGTTCACCGCCATCGGTACGTCCGGACCGGCGGATGTGCAGAAGCTGCCGCTGAATGTCACCTGGGTGAACCTCACCAGCGGCAAGTCGGGCAGCGCAACCCTCAAGCCGCAGGCGGACATCAACCCGCAGGGCCCGACCACGTTGACCGCCACCGTCGACACCGGATCGGGCAGCATCATGTCGACGGTCTTCGGGCAGGTCAGCACCAAGGACAAGCAGTGCCAGTTCATGCCGACCATCGGCTCGACGGTGGTGCCGTAACCCCCCGTGCTTGTCCGATCTAGACCCGGACAATCCGCCGTCGCGCCCATC
Source organism: Mycobacterium sp. (assembly GCF_965277065.1). GTDB lineage: Bacteria > Actinomycetota > Actinomycetes > Mycobacteriales > Mycobacteriaceae > Mycobacterium. The sequence continues at coordinate 643,617 of NZ_CBDIBT010000018.1, read as the reverse complement.
GTCGTGCGCGCGGCGGATTTCCGTCTAAAGGCCAGCTTGTGTCAGTAGGCCATGCGGTGCTAGTCGTTCATGGCCTTAATAAGCCATGAAGAGAATCGCGTCCCGGTCGTACTCCAGACCGGGGTGCGCGCTGGCCAGGTGGGCCTGCGTCAGATCGACCAGTTCGTCTTCGTCTTTGCCGGTGATCGCCTCGCCGCACGGGCAATTCAGATGTGTCTTCACGGTGTCGCCTCTCCTGCTGCTTTCTTGGCTGCCTTCATCTGCTTCTTGTAGGAACGCACCTTCTCCAGCGAGCCCGCGTCGGCGATGTCGGCAACCGATATGTGCGTGCCGGTCTTGCCGAATTCTCCTGCCGCGGCGCGCCAGCCCTTGGGAGTCACCGCGTACTGCTTGCCGAGTAAGCCCAGAAAGATCTGCGCTTTCTGCTCACCGAAGCCGGGTAGGCCCTTGAGCCGTCGCAACAGCTCGGGCCCGTCGGGATCGCCTGCGGTCCACAGCCCGGCGGCGTCGCCGTCGTAGTCGTCGACGATGATCCGCGCCAGCGTCTGGATCCGTTTGGCCATCGATCCCGGAAAGCGATGTATCGCAGGCTTTTCCGAGCACAGCGCGGCGAACTTGTTCGGGTCGTAGTCGGCGATCTCGGCGGCGTCGAAACCGCTCATCCGGTCGGCGATCTTCTTGGGACCGGCGAAGGCGGTCTCCATCGGCACCTGCTGGTCGAGCAGCATGCCGACCACCAGTGCCAGCGGATTCGCGGACAGAAGCTGATCGGCGTCGGTGTCCTGCGCCAGGCAGATCTGCACGGTCAACGACATTCCTTCCATGGAGCCAACGAGTACAACCCAACCACAATGACCCGAAAGAAGTGAAGGACACACGAGAACCCCGATGATGGGGGCGGGCTGTCGCCGTCTCAGTACTACTCGATGGCCGGCGCATAGCCGATTGCCGCCGGTCGCGGCGACTAGGCCGATGACCGTTTGCGACGGTTTCACCCAGTGTCGGCGCTACATGTGAAGCCGCCAGCGCTCGACGAGGATGGTACCCATCGTGTTGATCGCGAGAAGGGGCTGACGCCGTTCGCCGACGCATTACGGTGAGGCAATGGCCAGCACACCTGCCCACTCCGGCCGCGCGTTGAGAAACCTCGCCGGGTTCACCGGATTATCCTGCGTCGCCATCGGGATCTACCACTTCGCGCTTGGCACCGCCTCGGTTCCTGGTGCGACCGACGCTAACGCAACCGTCGATTCGCGGGAACGGTTCTACTCCGCCTATTTCGCCGGCTACGGGCTGGCCTGGTTGGGCGCGGCGCGCAAATCGCCCATCCGCGCCACCGAGATACGCCTGCTGGCCGGCCTGATGTTGGTCAGCGCGGTCGGACGGGTGATCTCGCTGGTCAACAACGGACGCCCGCACTGGTTCCAGGAAGTGTTGACCGCGGTCGAAATCGCCGTCCCGGCAGCATTTTTCGCATTGACCAGGACCAGATTGACTGCGTCCAGGCTGACTACGGCCGGCGAGAAGGAGTTGGCGGCCTAGCCGCTCTTGCGGCGGAACTCGCGGCGGTTACTCGCCGCGCCGTGGGCACCGGGCTGCTTGGCGCCGCGGTCTTTGTGGTCCGCGCCGCTCGATGACTTCGAGTTCTTGCGCTCGAGGGCTTCACGGAATTTACGTTTGGTGTCGTCCTCGGACGCCGATTCAGCCATGCCGGGAAGCCTAGCGCGCCCTCGGCGTCGCGGCGGCATTCACCGCAGGCCCGGCGGCATGCCGTAGACGTGCGCCACCGGCAGGGTCAGCACGACGCGACGGTCGGTGACCATCGCCTGCCGGTAGTCGTCCCAGTCCGGGTGCTCACCGGAGATGTTGCGGTACAACGCGATCAGCGCCTCGACCGTGTCGTCGCCGGGCGCGGCGGCCGGTGGGGTCAGCGTCGCGTTGCCTTCTGCGACGGCATACGACCAACCGTCGTCGGAGCTGACATGCAGCGACGCCCGCGGGTCGCGGCGCAGGTTGCGGGTCTTGGCCCGCGGTTCGGTGACCGACACCTGAATCACGGCATTGCGGGCATCGAAGTAGTACGAGACGTTGGACAGCTGCGGTCGGCCGTCCCGCTTGAGTGTGGCCAGCACGCCGAGCGAGTTGTCCGCGATCACGGCCAGCAACTTGTCGTCGAAAACGTGGCGCCCCATGGGATGAGCGTACGGCCCGACTCTCACTCGTCGCTACCATCGCGGTCATGACTCAATACGCGGCTTCCCTGCGCGGCGTCAACGTCGGCGGCGTCAACCTGAAAATGGCCGAGGTGGCAACCGCGTTGGGCGACGCCGGGCTCACCGACGTCCGCACCATTCTGGCCACCGGCAACGCACGGCTGGGCTCGGCCAAGGGCACCGACGCGGTACGCGCGATCGCCGAAAAGGCGCTGCGACAGCAGTTCGGGTATGACGCCTGGGTGCTGGTCTATCCGGTCAACAAGCTGAAAACGATCGTCGACGGCTACCCGTTCGACGACGTCGACGGGTACCAGTCCTACGTCACGTTCGTCAGCGACCCCGATGTGCTCGCCGAGCTCGCGGGGCTGACCAAGGCCGCAACCGCCGACGAGAAGATCGAGCGCGGCCCCAAGTCCACGGGCGTGATCTATTGGCAGGTGGCCAAAAACCGCACGCTGGACAGCACCATCGGCAAGACGATGGGCAAGAAGAAGTACAAGTCGTCGACCACCACCCGCAACCTGCGCACGCTGGTCAAGGTGCTGGCGGCTCAGCCGTCGGCGTAGGTCTCCAGGTAGCGCAGCGCCTCGGCCTTGCCGAGGCCCAATCCGCGTGCCACGTCGAGATAGGCACCCGCCGCGGCCGCCATCGCCGTGTCCACCGGATCGGCGCGGGCGACGAAAGTGCCGAAGCGGCCGCGGGTTTCGACGATGGCGGCCGTCTCGAGTTCTCGGTACGCACGAGCTACGGTGTTGACGGCGATGCCCAATTCGCCGGCCAATTCACGCACCGTCGGCAGCCGCATGCCGGGCCGCAACGTTCCGGCCCGGATCGCTTCGATGATCTGGTTGCGTAGCTGGTCGAACAGCGGCCGATCCGCCTGCCCGTCAACCCGCAGCCACTCGCCCAACTCCACCCGATCAGTATCTCGCAGTACGGCTATCTTGGTGGAGTGCGAATCACGGTGCTGTCCGGTGCGGGAATCTCCGCGGAGAGCGGCGTGCCCACGTTCCGCGACGACAAGAACGGACTGTGGGCCAAGTTCGACCCGTACGAGCTGTCCAGCGTTCAAGGCTGGGAACGCAACCCCGAGCGGGTTTGGGGCTGGTATCTGTGGCGGTACTACCTGGCCAGCATGGTCGAACCCAATCCCGGTCACCGCGCCGTGGCCGCCTGGCAGGACCACGCGGAAGTCAGCGTCGTCACCCAGAATGTCGACGATCTGCACGAGCGCGCGGGCAGCTCGCCGGTGCATCACCTGCACGGCAGTTTGTTCGACTTCCGTTGCGCGACATGCGGTTCCCCGTACACCGGTGAGCTTCCCAAGATGACCGAGCCGGCACTGGAAGTCGAGCCGCCGACATGCCACTGCGGGGGTTTGATCCGGCCCGACATCGTGTGGTTCGGCGAAGCACTGCCCCAGGAGCCCTGGCAGCACGCCGTCGAGGCGACCACGACTGCCGATGTGCTGGTGGTGGTGGGCACTTCGAGCATCGTCTACCCGGCGGCGAGCCTGCCCGAGGCAGCACTGGCCCGCGGGATCGTCGTGGTCGAGGTCAATCCGGAGCCCACGCCGCTGTCGGACAGCGCCACGATCACCGTGCGCGAATCGGCCAGCACAGCGCTTCCGACCCTGCTGCAGCGACTGCCTGCCTTACTGAATTAGACGGGGTTGAATCAGCCGGGGCCGCACTAGGCCGGCCGGCGCGCCTGCCCCAGCACGAACTCCGACACCGGCAACGGCACCCACGCCGGTAATGCCTGCTCGGTGCGGGTGCGGTCGACGTCGAATCCGGCGGCCCGGATTGACTGTTCGGTGTGGCGATGAGCGTGGCAGTTTCCGGCCAGCCTCGGCCATAAGGTGGTCACGTCGACGAATCGCTGCAGCCGGCCCCGGAGTCCCGTGCTGGCCACATGCTCGAGGTAGCGCAACTCGCCGCCCGGTCGCAGCAGCGAAAGAACCTGTCGAAGAACCGAATCAGGGATCGGCGACCGAACACAACACCAGCGAGCACACCACCGCGTCGAACGGCTCGTCGGCCGAGAAACTCTCCACGGTGCGGTTGGTAACCTCGACCGGGACGGGTGCGGTGGCGGCCGCTTCGCGCGCCAGCCCGACCAGTCGCTGCTCGGGCTCGATCGCGACGACATGCTCGACGGTCGGTGGGTAGAACGCGAAGTTGGTCCCGGTTCCCGCGCCCACCTCGAGAATCCGGCCGGACAACCCGGCCAGGTTCGTCCGGCGAAAGTCGCGCATCTGCTCGGTCTCGTGCGCGGCGATCGCGGGCCAGATCCGGGCGAAGAACGGATGGTGGACGGTCTCCGCAGTCGAGGATGTCACGTCGGCAAGCCTTTCGACCCCAGCGCCGTCAACCGTTCCACCACCTGTTGCGGTGTTGCGTCGGCGCCGACCAGTGCGGTCACCATATTCCCGGAGAAGACCGCACGCAGCACCCGGTCGGTGAATGCATCGGCGTCGCCGAACGGCAGATGCGGCTTGGCGATCAGCAGCGAGGCCGCTCCGTGCGCGGCACTCCACAGTTCCAGCGCAATGCCGGTCGCATCGCCCGGCGGGAACACACCTTCGGCCATCAGCACCTCGACGGTCGCGCAGATGTGCGCGAAGGCCGAACTGGCAAGGGCCGCATCGACACTGCTGTTGGACTTCCACTCGCCCATCGTCGCGATCCGGTACAGCTCCGGGTTTTCGAGCGCGAACCGTACATAGGCCAGCCCCTGCGCGCGCAGCACCTCGACGGTGCTCGGCTGCACGGCGGCCACCCGCTGCATCTCCTCATCGAGCTTCTCGAAATAGCGCGCGCACACCGCGTCCAGCAGTGCGTCCTTGTCTTGGAAATGCAGATAGATCGACGGCGGGGTGACGCCGACGCGTTCGGCCACCGAGCGGATCGACACCGCCTTGGCGTGGCCGATTTCGAGCAGGAGTTCGGTTGCCGCATCAAGGATTTCGTCGCGCAGCAGATCGCCGGATCCGCGCGGGGCGCGCCGCCTGCGAAGACTGTCCGTGGACGGATCAGCGACCATCGACGACCGTCGTGCCAGTACGTGCGGCCCCGCGGGACGCGGCGGCCGAGACGGCCGGATCCTCGTCGAGCCGACGGTGTCGTCCGTGCGCGGGACCGGCGGGCACCGGCAATGGCGCGGAGTCCGACTCGCTGATCCCGATCCGGTCGTGCAGCCACACCAGCGGTTTGGGCGCCCACCAACTCCAATGGCCCAGAACGTGCATGAACGCCGGCACCAGCACCATCCGCACCAGGGTCGCGTCGGCCAGCACTGCCAACGTCAGGCCGGTACCGAACATCCGCATGAAGGACACCTGCGCTGCGATCAACGCCGCGAACGAAATCGACATCACCAGCGCGGCGGCGGTCACCACCCGGCCGGTCCGGGCCAACCCGAGAGCCACGCTCTCGTCGTTGTCGGCGCGCTTGGTTCGGTTGTCCGGCGGCACCGGGTGCGATCCGACCGCAGCAAGCCAGTACTCACGAATCCTGGAGACCAGGAACACTTCGTAATCCATCGACAGCCCGAACGCGACGCAGAACAACAGCACCGGGATGTTGGCCACCACCGTCCCGCTCTGTGTGGTGCCCATCGCGCCGAGGTGGCCGTCCTGGAAAATCCACACCAGCGCGCCGAACGCCGCCGTCAGCGACAAAATGTTGCACACCAACGCCTTTAGTGGCAACACCACACTGCCGGTGAGCAGGAACAGCAGGGCGAACGTGATGATCCCGATCAGGCCCAGCACCAGCGGCAGCCGGTGGGTGATCGCATTCACGCTGTCGTGGTTGATCTGAGCCATCCCGGCCAGCTCCACCGACTGCCCGGCCGGGCCGGGCACCGCGTGCAACCGATCGAGTTGGGTGTCGGAGGCTTTCGAGAACAGCGGGGCGGTGCTCGCAATCGTCAAGAACGCACTGCCCTGGGCCATTCCGGTCGCCGCCGATGGCGGCCCAATCCGGTTGCCGCCGATGAACGTCCCGGTCGGCGCCGAGACCGCCGAGACGTCGGCCACCCGTGACAGGTCGGCCGCATAGCGACTGAGGTCGCCCGGACGCACCCCTCGAACATCCGGGACGACAACCGACACCGTGGTCGCCGAGTCGTCGGCAAAATCGTGACGCAACTGATCACCTACTGCATGCGCCGACGCCGACGTCGGCAGCACCCGGTCGTCGGGCATACCCCACTTCACCCCGAGGAACGGAAGCCCCAGCATCAGCAGCAACGCGACGACCGCCAGACCGATGGGAATGGCTCGCCGGGTCACGAACTTGGTCGACCGGTACCAGAACAACTGCTCCACCGGTTTGCGCACCGGGTCTGGGCGGCCAAGGATCCGACGGGCGAGCTTGCGGACGTCAAACGCGTCCAAGCGCGGGCCGAGCAGCACGATGGCCGCCGGTGTCACGACGATCGCGGCCACCGCGACGAAGGCCACCGTGGCCACCCCGGCGTAGGCGAACGACTTCAGGAAGTACATCGGGAACAGCACCATCACCGCCATCGACAGCGCGACGGTGGTGGCCGAGAACAACACCGTGCGACCGGCGGTGGCCATCGTCCGGATCAGCGCGACGTCCGGCGCGCTGCCATCCGCCAGCTCGTCGCGATAGCGGCTGATGATCAGCAACGTGTAATCGATGGCCAGGGCCAGGCCCAGCGCGCTGCTGAGGTTCAGCGCGTAGGTCGACACGTCGGTGCTGAAGCTGATCAGGCGCAGCACCGACATCGATCCGACGATGGCGAATCCACCCAGAACGACCGGTAGCGCCGCGGTCAACAGCCCACCGAAGACCCACACCAGCACCAGGAAGCTGAGCGGAATCGCCAGTGACTCCATCAGCAGGAGGTCGCGCTCGTTTTGGCGGTTGATCTGGTCGTACGCCACTGCCACGCCGCCGGCCCGAACCGTGACGCCGTCACGGTCGTGTACCACCCGGGACACGATTTTCTTGGCGTAGTTCTGCGCGTTGTTCTCGCCGCCCTTGAGGTTCGCCACGATCAGCCCGGACTTGCCGTCCTTGCTGACCAGGTCGGCGATCAGGTGCGCGGGGTCAGGACCGTTCCACGCCGAGACGACGTTGTACACCCCGTCCGACCCTCGGACCTGGCCGGCGATGTCGGTGGCGATGCGGCGCGCCTGATCGCTTTGCGCGCCACCCGGTGCCGCGACCAGGATGACGAGCTGCTGATCGCTTTGGCCGAACTTGTCGGTCAACAGCTTGATCGCCCGCGCCGACTCTGAGGCCGGGTCCTGAAAGCCGCCGGCGGACAAACTTTTGGCGACCGGAAGGCCGAAAACCGCGGCTGCCACCAGGACCAACACCGCCGCTGCGAGTATGCGCCGGGGCCCTGCGATGGCAAGGCGAGCGATCTGCTGCAGCATGGTAATCCTCCCGCTTCGATACCGACGATAAGTTATCAGCGATAAGCTATCGTGGCAACATCTGGGCGCGTCGTCGGCGCCTCATCGAAGGGAACGAGGCCGCTACCCGCATTGGTTCAATGCGGCCCCCGATAACCAGGACATTTGCGGAGCATATGTGGTTGAACGTCTGCCCAATAGCCCTCTTCCAACCATCCGGACGGGGCGTCCGGCCGGCTGAGCCCTACTGAGCGGTAACAATTGCCATGATTTTCCGAATCGTGACTCAAAGATTCCTTAAACGTTGCCCATAGGCTCATCTCATGTGGATCGACGATGCCAGTGCCGACGTGATCAAAGTTGATTTCGACGCTCTCTACCACGGTGACGTGTTAGTCGAGGGTGAGTGCTCGGAGCAGCTCGACGACTGGCACCCGCTGCCCAACGCGAGTTAGTCCGCGCGACACACGCTCACCACTGCGGCGTGTCGAGGCGATCGTCAGCCTCCGTGTCACCTCGGGTGCTCGCTATAGAGCAATAAAGCCCTCGCCCCTCGGCGGGGGCTTTTTCGGCGCCAACGTCGACTTGTTGAGCAGCACCGGCGATTTCGTCCCAACAACTCGACGTTCGACGGGGGACGCTATACCCAGTCGTTGAGGACGGATTCGGTGTCGCATCCCGGTTGCCGCGGCGGACGCGGCTTGTGGGGAGTGCTGCGCGAGAATCGGGGTGCCGGGAGCGGCTGCAGCCCGCTGCCGACCGGGTAGAAGGTGTCGCGTTCGGTGATGTGGGGCTCGATCTCGACTTCGCCGAATGCCAGCACCGGCGTCACGCACGCGTCGGAAGTGGCGAACACCTTGGCCCAGTGGTCGCGGTCCTTGCTGGCAAACGCATCGGCGAACCGGGCCCGCAACTCGGGCCAGCGGGAGCGGTCGTTCTGCCCCGGCAGGTCGGCGGGGTTCAGGCCGAGCCCGTCCAGCATCGCCGCGTAGAACTGCGGCTCGATGGCGCCCACCGCGACATACCGACCGTCGGCGCATTCGTAAGTGTCGTAGTAAGGCGCGCCGCCGTCGAGCATGTTGGTGCCGCGCTCGTCGGTCCAGATGCCCATTTCGCGCATCCCCCACATCATTTGCGCCAGCACCGAGGACCCGTCCACCATCGCCGCGTCGACAACCTGGCCCTTGCCGGAGGTCTGTCGTTCCCATAGCGCCGACAGGATTCCGAGCAGCAGGAACATCGACCCGCCACCGAAGTCGCCGACCAGGTTCAACGGCGGCACCGGCCGCTCGCCGACCCGGCCGATGGAGTGCAGCACACCGTTGAGCGAGATGTAGTTGATGTCGTGGCCGGCTTGCTGACTCCGCGGCCCGGTCTGGCCCCAACCGGTCATCCGGGCGTAGACGAGCCGCTCGTTGACCTTGGCGCAGTCCTCGGGGCCCAGCCCCAGACGTTCGGTGACACCCGGCCGGAAGCCCTCGATCAGCACGTCGGCCCTCGCGACGAGCTTGAGCACCAGCTCGCGGCCTTCCTCGGATTTCAGGTCGGCGATGACGCACCGGCGGTTGCGCAGCGTGGGGTCGGTGCCTTTGGCTCCGGGCCGATCGACTCGCGCCACGTCGGCGCCGAGATCGCCGAGAATCATCGCGGCGTGCGGGCCCGGCCCGATTCCCGCGAGTTCGACGACTCGCAATCCTGTCAGCGGACCCGCCATCTCAACCGACCTCCTTGTCGACGCTTTAATTCTCCGTGGCGATCGCCAGCGCGGCATTGCCGGGCGCAGCGGGTCGCCACCAAAACTCCGTGGCGATCGCCAGCGCGGCAAAGCCGGGCGCAGCGGGTCGCCACCAAAACTCTATGCATCTTCGCAGTCGGCCCGACCGACGCTGCACGCCGGTGGCTTAGAGTCGAGCGCATGACTGCCATCGATTCCGGAATCGACTCCCTGGCACCCGTCGACGGACTTGCGGTAAGCCTGGCCGACGGCGTGCTGTCAGTGACGATCGACCGTCCCGACAGCTTGAACTCGCTGACACTTTCGGTGTTCGAAGGACTCGCCGACGCGATCGAGCACGCGGACAACGATCCCCGGGTGAAGGTCGTGCGACTCGGCGGTGCCGGCCGCGGCTTCTGCTCGGGGGCGGGGATGAGCGCCGACGACGTCGCCGGCGGTGGCCCCGGCGATGCGCTGATCTTGGCGGCCAATCGGCTGGTGCGGGCGATCACGACGCTGCCGCGCCCGGTCGTCGCGGTGATTCAGGGTCCGGCGGCCGGTATCGGCGTCTCCATCGCACTGGCCTGCGACCTTGTATTGGCTTCGGACAAAGCATTTTTCATGCTCGCCTTCACCAAGATCGGGCTGATGCCCGACGGCGGCGCCTCGGCACTGATCGCCGCCGCGATCGGTCGCATCGGAGCGATGCGGATGGCCTTACTGGCCGAGCGACTGCCCGCGGCCGACGCCCTGGCCGCCGGGTTGGTCACCGCCGTCTACCCGGCCGACGACTTCGACGCCGAAGTGGACAACGTGATCGCACGCCTGTTGGCGGGTCCCGCGGTGGCCTTCGCCAAGACCAAGCACGCGATCAACGCGGCCACGCTGACCGAGTTGGAGCCGACGCTGCAGCGCGAGCTCGAGGGTCAGTCGCTGCTGCTCGAATCGCACGATTTCCGCGAAGGCGCAAGGGCTTTCCAGCAGCACCGGGCACCTGCCTTCAGAGACAGCTGAGCACGGATAACTGAGCTTTCGGCTCACAAACCGAAGAGCGGCGGCAAAGCGAGCAGCACGACCAGGGTCCACACGAAGTGGGTCAGGATCGGTGCCAGCACGCCACCGGTGGCGCGACGCTCGAGTGAGCAGACGGTCCCGAGAAAGATCGCGGCGAAGCCGAGCATCACATTGCCACTGGCCAGCGTCGCGATCACGTAGATCACCGTCGAAATCAGCAACGGGTGGTGCCGGCCCAGCGCAGTGTAGAGCGCGCCACGGTAGAACAATTCCTCAGTGATGCCACCCAGCAGAGCGACGGCCATGGTCAGCCGCCATGATCCCTGGTCGGTGTACTGCAGCACGCGGGTGATCAGCTCCGCGATCACCGGGATCTCCCTGCAGACCAAACCGCCGAGCACAAAGACACCGCCGAGCAGCAGACCGATCACGGAACCGCTGATCACCGGTCGCTGATTGCGACCGCGCCAGCGGGCGCCACCCAGATGGAGCGGTCCGGACGCCATCGCGCCGAGCGCCCACACGCCCGCCAGCACCAGCGACCACCAGTAGAAATTCGGCTGACCGGGATGGCTACGTAACGCGAAGCTGAGCGCCGTGGCACCAAGCACCAGCACGATCGCGACGACGATCCGTCGGCGGAGCACGACGCGAGGCGGCTCATTATGCGACACAGCGATATTGACGACGCCGCGGCGGATTTCCTCCAGAGCGCTGGGCGGCTGAGACAGGTCAGCCATCACCGCCGTCCGTCCTCAGCGCGTGGTCGTGCATTCGTCACAGGTGCACCTTCGGTGTCAGCGTGATCAGGATGTCCAGCCCGGTCCGCAACACGCCGGCGATCGGGCCGGGAACAACATTAACCAAGCTGAGGCCGGGTCGCGCGATCGACGGCGTCACCAGGCAGGCCAGCCGGCGCAGGCGCAGCGCATCGCCGCCGGCCCAGGCCGGATCGCTGTCGGCAAGGTGGTGCGGATCGGCGAGGGCATTGACTGGGCGCGGCCGATGCGTGGACAGCGAGAGACTGATGGCGCTCTTGATGGACAGCAGCCCACCCGGCGGATCGGGAACCAGGTCGCGCAGGCCGCGGCCGCTGGCCTGCATCGGGTAGTCCAGCGACTGGACCAGATCGGCGGCCAGCCCATCGGGAACCGGCAACGCCAATCCGGTCACCCACGACGCCAACGCGGTGTCGATCCCCCACACCGGCAGACCGCCCTGCCAGGTGCCGGCAACGCTCGCATACGTCTTCAGCATGTCGCGATAGGACGTCGTATCCGGCCCGGCGATGTCGTAGGCGCCGGCCGGAACCTGCTCGGCGTCTGCGGCAGCGAGCAGGTAGTGCAGCACGTCCCGAATGGAGATCGGGTCGATCGGATTCTCCATCCACTTGGGCACCGGGATCACCGGGAACCGGTCGGCGACGTATCGCATCATCTCGAAGGACGTCGAGCCTGCGCCGAAAATCACTGCGGCACCAAGCCATACGACTTCGGGTCCGCCGTCGATCGTCAGCGCCTCGGCCACCTCTGCCCGACTTGCCAGGTGTTCGGACAGCCCCTCGTCCGACGGAACAAAACCGCCGAGATAGACGATGCGACCGACGCCGGCGTCTTTGGCCGCGGCAGCCACGTTTCCGGCCGCGGCGCGGTCGGCGTCGCGGAAGTCCGGCTGACCGATAGCGTGCACTAAGTAGTAGATGACGTCGATCGGCCCGGAAGCGGCCAGCGCGGCGCGAACCGACTCAGGTTTCCCGGCGTCCAGTTGCACAGGCCTGACGTCGTCGATCCATCCGAACCCGCCGAGCCGCTCGGGGTCACGGGTAGCGGCACACACGTCATGACCGGCGAGGAGGAGCTCCGTGACCAGTCGCGACCCGACATAACCGGTCGCGCCGGTCACAAGAACTCGCACACCCCCAACGTAGACATTATCGGCACACTTCAAACACGGTGGCCCGGCCAGTACCACCGCAATTGGCGTACGTCGAATCGGCAATCTGTACCGAGACATTGAACCGATCACAGCCGAGCCTCGTACCTTCAATGTGGGAAACCTAACGCCTAGCGCGCATTCCGTAAAACCTGAAATCGAGTTGAGCGAGCTGACCAAGCGAACCCCGTCGGTTGCATCGGTGGCCGTCGAGTTCCCTCCGAACCGGCACACCCAAGACGAAGTGATCGGCGCCCTGGCCGACTTCGCCGGTCCGGAGTTTCAGCGGTTCGCCGCGAAGAGTGGTGTCGCCACCCGCCACCTGGCGTTGCCATTGTCGCGCTACCGCGAGCTCAGCGGCTTCACCGAAGCCAACGACGCCTACCTTGACATCGCACTCGAACTCGGCGAGCGCTCAATAAAATCGGCACTGGCACAAGCTGGAATCGAGCCGTCCGAGGTCGACGTCGTGTTCTCGACGACGGTCACCGGGCTCACCGTTCCCTCGCTCGAAGCGCGACTGGCGACACGGCTGGGTTTTCGGCCTGACATCAAGCGGGTCCCGCTGTTCGGACTGGGATGTGTCGCAGGTGCCGCTGGGATGGCGCGCGTCCACGATTACCTTCGCGCTTTCCCCGATCATGTGGCTGTTCTACTCGCTGTCGAGTTGTGCTCGTTGACCATTCAGCGTGATGACCACTCGATGGCAAACCTGGTCGCGTCCAGTCTGTTCGGTGACGGCGCCGCCGCGGTTATCGCGATCGGAGCCGACCGCCCCGCAACCGGACCGAAACTGATCGCGACCCGCAGCCGCACCTACCCGGACACCGAGGACGTGCTGGGCTGGAATATCGGCGCCTCGGGATTCCAGATTGTCCTGTCCGTCGAAATCGCCACCGTCGTCAAGAGATACCTCGGTCAGGACATCCGCGACTTCCTTGCCGATCACGGGCTGACGACCTCGGACATCTCGAGGTGGGTCCTTCACGCCGCCGGCCCGAAAGTGATCGACGCGGTCGAAAGTGTGGTTGGCGTGCCGAGGGATGCCTTCGACATAACCCGAAAGTCTCTGCGCGACAACGGAAATCTTTCATCAGTTTCCGTACTGGATATACTGCAGGACACTATGGCCGATCCTCCACCGCCGGGCTCCATGGGGCTGATGATCGCCATGGGCCCCGGATTCTCCGCCGAGCTCGTGTTGATGAGCTGGTAGACATGTACTACGTGCTGATACTGGCCGTCGGCGTCGAACGCCTGATAGAGCTGTTCGTCGCCAAACGCAATGCGCGATGGGCCTTCAGCCACGGCGGCAAGGAATTCGGCCACAACCACTATCCGGTGATGGTCACCCTCCACACGACGCTGCTGCTGGGCTGCGTCCTCGAAGTGTGGGGTCTGCACAGGCCTTTCATCGGTTGGCTGGGTTGGCCGATGCTCGGCGTGGCGGCGGCCAGTCAGGTGCTGCGCTGGTGGTGTGTCACGACGCTGGGCCGGCGCTGGAACACCTTGGTCATCGTGGTGCCGAACGCCCCCCTTGTTCGCCGAGGTCCGTACCGGTTTCTGCACCACCCGAACTACGTGGCCGTCGTCGCCGAAGGCGTGGCATTGCCTCTGGTGCACACGGCATGGTTGACAGCCATTGTGTTCACGTTGGCGAACTTGCTGCTGCTGAGGGTGCGGATCAGGGTCGAAAACGCCGCACTGGGCTATACGCACGACGCATCGGCGACCATGCAGAGCACCGCGACGGGAAGCGGCACAGATGACATATGACGCCGACCTGCTGATCGTCGGCGGCGGGCCGGCCGGCCTGGCTTCGGCGATAAACGCTCGTCGACAAGGACTTTCGGTGATCGTCGCCGAGCCCAGAAATGATCCGATCGACAAGGCATGCGGCGAGGGCCTGATGCCCGGCGGCTTGGCCGAACTGGTGTCGCTGGGCGTCGACCCCGCCGGGATGCCGTTGCGGGGCATCGCCTACCTCGATGACAAACGCCGGGTCGAAGCGCCATTTCGCGGCCGCACCGGGCGCGGTGTGCGACGTACCACCTTGCACGCAGCGCTGGCGTCGCGCGCCAAAGAACAAGACACCGAATGGATCTCGAAGCGCGTCACCACAGTCGAACAGGATGCCGACGGCGTCATGGCAGCCGGGATCCGAGCGAAATGGCTGATCGCCGCCGACGGACTGCATTCGGCGGTTCGCCGTGCCGTCGGTATCGGCGTGGTCACCGGACGTCCGCGACGGCACGGCGTTCGCTGGCACTACCGAGTACCGGCGTGGTCGGAGTTCGTCGAGGTGCACTGGTCACGGTGGGGCGAGGCGTATGTGACACCCGTCGAGCCCGATCTCGTCGGCGTGGCGATCTTGTCAGACGAGCGTCCGGACCTCGCCTGGTTCCCTGGGCTGGCGCACCATCTACGGGATGCCGATCACGGCCGTGCTCGCGGCTGCGGGCCGATGCGCCAGGTAGTGTCCCGCCGCGTCGCGGGACGGGTGCTGTTGGTGGGCGATGCGGCCGGCTACGAAGACGCACTCACCGGCGAGGGTGTCAGCCTGGCCGTAAAACAGGCCGCCGCCGCGGTGCGCGCCATTACCGACGACTCGCCGGCCAGATATGAATTGGCCTGGCGCCGGGTCACTCGCGACTACCGACTCCTCACCCGCGGGCTGGTGCTGACCACCGTGCCGAAAACCGCTCGACGCGCCCTCGTACCCGCATGCACGCTGCTACCTGCGGTATTCGAGCAGGCTGTGCACATATTGGCGCGTTGACCTCCGAGGCCGGCGGCTCATCTGATCTGCCGGAATGAAATTCCGATAAATTGGTTGAACCAACCGGGCCGCGCAACCGTGGAAACGACATGGCTGTGCGCGCTGCCCTATCCGGATCCCGAGGGGTGAAGCCAACATGACACCCGGCCCGTCGCTAACGACGGTAGCTGTCGAGTTTCCGCCGTACCAGGTTGGCCAGACGGAAGCGCTGGCCGGCCTCAGTGGGTTCGGCGGCCCGCAATTCGACCGGTTCGCGGCAAGCGCGGGAGTCGAGTGGCGCCGCATCGCGTTACCGCTGGCTGAATACGGCACGTTGACCGGCTTCACCGAAGCCAACGACATCTACATCGATGTCGCGATGACACTCGCCGAACGCGCGATTCTCGCGGCGCTCGACTCTGCCGACCTGAAACCCGCCGACGTGGATGTCATCTTCTCGACGACGGTGACCGGCCTGGCGGTACCCACCGTGGAAGCACGATTGGCGACGCGCATCGGTTTGCGGCCCGACGTCAAACGGGTGCCGCTGTTCGGACTCGGCTGTGTCGCCGGTGCCGCTGGAGTAGCGCGCATGCACGACTATCTGCTGGCGTTCCCCGGCCACGTTGGGGTGTTGCTGGCTGTCGAATTGTGTTCGCTGACGCTGCAACGCGACGATTCCTCCATCGCAAATCTGGTGGCCAGCAGCCTGTTTGGCGATGGGGCGGCTGCCGTCGTCGGCAAAGGTGGCAATCACTCGTGCACCGGGCCCAGGGTGCTGGCCACTCGAAGCCGTATCTATCCCGACACCGAGGACGTGATGGGCTGGGACATCGGCAGCAGTGGGTTCAAGATCAAGCTGTCGACCGAGGTGGCCACCGTCGCCGAAAAGTATGTGGGTGACGACGTCCGGAATTTTCTCAGCGACTACGGCCTGGGCAAAGCCGACATTGCCACATGGATCTGCCATCCCGGCGGCCCGAAAGTCATCGAAGCCATCGAAAACACCCTCGACCTACCGGTAGACGCCCTGGACCACACTCGAAACTCGTTACGCGACAACGGAAATATGTCGTCGGTATCGGTGCTCGACGTTCTCCGGGCGAACTTGGCCGATCCACCGCCGCCTGGCTCGTTCGGGCTGATGATCGCCATGGGCCCGGCATTCTGCTCGGAACTCGTGCTGCTCGGCTGGTAGACCGCCGCGATCGCCTTAGCGCGCCTTCCAGATCGGCTTACGCTTTTCCGCGAACGCCGCCGGTCCTTCCTTGGCGTCCTCGGTGCGCAGCAACGTGCCGAACTCACGCATGGTCCGCGACCAGCTCGGCTCCTCGTCGGGGATCACACCGTCGTCGGCGCCGCACGCGATGCGCTTGCTGGCCTGCACCGACAGCGGGGCGTTGACGGTGATCCGCTTGGCCAGCGCCAGTGCGGCTTCCAGCACCGTGCCATCTGCGACGACCGCGTTGATCAGTCCCCAATCCGCGGCCTCGTCGGCGCTGATCGGCTCACCGGTCAGCAACATCTGCATGCCTACCTTGCGGGGCAGTTGCTGCGCGATTCGGAACACGCCACCCGCGCCGGCGAGCAGGCCGACCTTGACCTCCGGCAGTCCGAACTGCGCGCGTTCCTCAGCCACCACCAGGTCGCTGGCCAGGGCCAGCTCGGTGCCGCCACCCAGCGCCGTGCCGTTGACCGCGGCGATCGTCGGCTTGTCGATGAAGTGGTGAACGTAGCCCGCGAAACCCCACTCGCCGTGGTCCGGGTGATACAAATTCTCGCGGCGCGAGATGGCCTTGAGATCCGCTCCGGCGCAAAAGGATTTGTCGCCGGCACCGGTGATCACCACGGCGCGCACGTCCGCGTCATGCTGCGCCTGCTCGAGTGCGTCACCCACGCCGATGCTGACAGCGCCGTTGACGCAGTTACGCGCCTCCGGCCGGTTGATCGTGACGACGAGGACGTCGTCGCGACGCTCGACGAGTACCGCGGGGTCGGTCACAGCAGCTCCACGATGGTGGCGTTGGCCTGGCCCCCACCTTCACACATGGTCTGCAAGCCGTAACGAATTCCCTTGTCCCGCATGTGGTACAGCATCGTGGTCATGATCCGGGCACCGGATCCGCCGAGCGGGTGGCCGAGTGCGATCGCCCCGCCGTTGGGGTTGAGCTTCTTCTCGTCGGCTCCGATGTCTTTGAGCCAGGCCAACGGCACCGGCGCGAACGCCTCGTTGACCTCGAAGACGCCGATATCGTCCAGCGACAGACCGGAACGCTTCAGCGCTTTCTGAGTTGCCGGAATCGGCGCTGTCAGCATGATCACCGGGTCGGCGCCGGCCAGCACCGCGGTGTGCACCTTGGCAATCGGGTTGAGCTTCAACTCTTTTGCCTTCTCCGCCGACATGAACAGCAACGCGGCCGATCCATCGGAGATCTGGCTGGAGTTACCGGCGTGGATCACACCGTCCTCTTTGAAGGCGGGCTTGAGCTGTGCCATCTTCTCGATCGGTGTGCCACGGCGGATGCCCTCGTCCTTGAGCACCGGATTGCCGTCCTGGTCCTTGATCGGCGCGATCTGGTCGTCGAAAGCACCGGAATCCTGTGCAGCCGCCGCCTTTTCGTGCGATCCCAGCGAGAACTGGTCGACTGCGGTCCGGTCGAGTCCCCATTGCTCGGCGATCATCTCCGCACCGATGCCCTGGTTCGGTACCTGGCCGTGGTAGCGATCCAGGAACGTCTCGGAATAAGGCCGGCCGCCGTTGGCCAGCGAGGCGCCCATCGGCGTCCGCGACATCGACTCCACGCCGCCGGCGACGACGACGTCATAGTGTCCGGCGACGACACCGGCAGCGGCAAAGTGGATGGATTGCTGGCTGGATCCGCACTGGCGGTCGACGGTCACGCCGGGCACGGTCTCGGGCCAGCCGGCGGTCAACACGGCGGTGCGGGCGATGTCCAGAGTTTGTTCTCCGGCCTGCATGACGCAGCCCCAGATCACGTCGTCGACAAGGGCCGGGTCGATGCCGGCTTTGTTGACCAGGGCGTTGAGCACCTGCGCGGACAGGTCGGCGGCGTGGACACCGGATAACCCGCCGTTCCGTTTGCCGACCGGTGAACGAACTGCCTCGACAATGACGGCTTCAGCCATGGCTCTATCTCCTTTGACGTGAGGACTTCTTCCGATTGTTGACCAACCGCTTAGTTGGGCACTCGTCGGGGTGCCCTACCGGTCGGTAGCGTCGAGAACATGTCTCGCATCCTCATCATCGGCGGCCACGGCAAAGTCGCTCTGCACCTGGCCCGCATCCTCAGCGACCGTTCGGACGAGGTGACGTCGGTCATCCGCAATCCCGATCACGCCGACGACATCGGCGCCACCGGCGCGCATCCCGTCGTCGCAGACATCGAGCAGTCGGACACCGAAGCGCTGGCCGATCTGCTGGCCGGCCACGATGCCGTGGTGTTCTCCGCCGGCGCCGGCGGTGGCGACCCGGCCCGCACCTACGCCGTCGACCGCGACGCCGCGATCCGCGTGATCGATGCGGCCGGGCAGTCCGGCGTCCGGCGATTCGTGATGGTGTCGTATTTCGGAGCGGGACCTGATCACGGTGTGGCGGAGAACAACTCGTTCTACCCCTACGCTGAGGCCAAAGCGGCCGCCGACGCCCATCTTCGCGCCACCGACCTGGACTGGACCGTGCTGGGACCCAGTGGCCTCACCCTGGACCCGGCGACCGGGCGGATCGAAGTCGGCGCTGCCGCGGCCAAGAAGGGCTCGGTGTCGCGCGAGGATGTCGCGTTGGTCGCCGCCGAAGTGCTCCTCGACGACGCGACGATCCACCGGACGATCGAGTTCAACAACGGCGACCTGCCTATCGCCGAAGCACTGGCTACCAGCGGCGATAGCTAGCCCGGCAAAAAGCGGGAGCAGCGGGTCACCGGCGTCGATCAGATAATGTCCACCTCGCAGTCGGTCTGCCGATCTCGTCGTACACGAGGAGATTCGGCATCGAGCGAAGCAGGTTAGATGTGCTTCGTAAGAGGGAACCCGGTGTGAGTCCGGGACTGTCCCGCAGCGGTATGCAGGAACGACCGCCGTCAATAGCACTGGTCTTCGGAGAACCAACCCAGACCGGGAAGCGACGGCCAGTAGGAGCACCACCGGGTGCACGCCTGTGAGTCCGAAGACCTGCCGACTGTGCCGGGCGCGCCGCGCCTGGCGGCTCATCGCCTCGTGGAATGGGCGTCTGGCCGTAACGGTTGCAGTGGCTGTGTGCGCTGCACCGGACCGGTTGTGCGTTCGTTGGCGGTGACCACCCCGTCGATTGAAGGACGACAACGATTGTGACCGCAACACCGTTTACCGCCACCATCACCGGCTCTCCGCGCATCGGCCCGAAGCGTGAGCTCAAGCGCGCCACCGAGAGCTACTGGAATGGCAAGACCAGCCGCTCGGATCTGGAGAAGGTCGCCGCCACGCTGCGACGCGACACCTGGTCTGCGCTGGCCGCCGCCGGCCTCGACTCAGTGCCGGTGAACACCTTCTCCTACTACGACCAAATGCTGGACACCGCCGTGCTGTTCGGCGCGCTGCCGTCCCGCGTCCAGGCCGTCTCCGACGACCTGGACCGCTACTTCGCCGCGGCTCGCGGCACCGGGGACATCGCGCCGCTGGAGATGACCAAGTGGTTCGACACCAACTACCACTACATCGTGCCGGAGATCGGCCCGAACACCGAGTTCTCACTGCACCCGGACAAAGTGATCTCCGAACTCAAAGAGGCTCGCGACCAAGGTATTCCGGCCCGTCCCGTCATCATCGGCCCGATCACCTTCCTGCTCCTGAGTAAGGCAGTCGACGGCGCCGGCGCACCGATCGAGCGGCTCGACGAGCTGGTTCCGCTGTACAGCGATCTGCTCGGCCAACTCGCCGACGAGGGCGCGGCATGGGTGCAGATCGACGAGCCGGCGCTGGTGACCGACATCTCGGCCGACGCCGCGACGCTCGCCGAGCGCGGCTACGGCACGCTGGGCGCGCTGGACAACCGACCGGCGATTCACGTCGCCACCTACTTCGGTGACCCCGGCGCCACGTTGCCCGCTCTGGCACGCACGCCGGTCGAGGCGATCGGTGTCGACCTGGTCTATGGCGCCGACGCCGCGATCGGGTCGGTCCCCCAACTGAGCGGCAAGACTCTGGTGGCCGGCATCGTCGACGGTCGCAACATTTGGCGCACCGATCTGGAAGCGGCACTCGGCACGCTGGCCGGCTTGCGGGAAAGCGTTGCTGCCGTGGCTGTTTCTACATCGTGCTCGACGCTGCACGTGCCGTACTCGTTGGAGCCAGAGACCGATCTGGACGACGCGCTGCGCAGTTGGCTGGCATTCGGCGCCGAAAAGGTGCACGAGGTGGTCACCTTGGCCAAGGCCCTGAAGGACGGCCGAGACGCAGTGGCCGACGAGATCGCCGAATCGAACGCGGCGGTCGCGTCCCGCAAGAAGGACCCACGGCTGAACAACGACAAGGTGCGCGAGCGCATCGAGTCGATCGCGACGTCTGGGGGCACCGAGCGCGGGCCGGCGGCCCAACGCCGTGCGGCCCAGACTGATCGGCTGCACCTGCCGCCGCTGCCGACGACCACCATCGGGTCGTTCCCGCAGACCGTCGAGATCCGAAAGGCGCGCGCCGCCTGGGTCGCCGGGGAGATCGACGACGCGGAATACACCCGCCGGATGCAGTCCGAGGTGGCCGACGTGATCAAGCTGCAAGAAGACCTGGGCCTTGACGTGCTGGTGCACGGCGAGCCGGAGCGCAATGACATGGTGCAGTACTTCGCTGAGCAGTTGGACGGCTTCTTCGCCACCAAGAACGGCTGGGTGCAGTCCTACGGCAGCCGCTGCGTACGTCCGCCGGTTCTCTATGGCGACGTGACCCGTCAGCACCCGATGACGGTGCAGTGGGCCACGTACGCGCAGTCGCTGACCGACAAGCCGGTCAAGGGAATGCTCACCGGTCCGGTGACGATCCTGGCGTGGTCGTTCGTTCGCGACGACCAGCCGCTGGCCGACACCGCCTACCAGGTGGCGCTGGCGATCCGCGACGAGACCGTGGACCTGCAGTCGGCCGGTATCGCAGTAATCCAGGTCGACGAGCCGGCGCTGCGAGAGCTGTTGCCGCTCCGCAACTCTGCGAAGCCGGCATATCTGGATTGGGCGGTCGGCTCGTTCCGGCTGGCGACGTCGGGAGTGGAGGACTCGACCCAGATCCACACGCACCTGTGCTACTCGGAGTTCGGTGAGGTGATCGGTGCGATCGCCGACCTGGACGCCGACGTCACTTCGATCGAAGCGGCCCGCTCGCACATGGAAGTGCTCGACGACCTGAACTCGATCGGCTTCTCCAACAGCGTCGGGCCCGGTGTCTACGACATCCACTCGCCGCGGGTCCCGAGCACCGACGAGATAGCCACGTCGTTGCGCGAGGCGCTGAAAGCCGTTCCAGCGGATCGGCTTTGGGTCAACCCGGACTGCGGCCTGAAGACCCGTAACTCCGATGAGGTGAACGCGTCGTTGGCCAACCTGGTCGAGGCGACCAAGAAGGTCCGCGCCAACGCCTAGTCTCGCGCGAGCGTAACGCCACCGCGATTTTCGAACGGCGGATTCGCAGTGGCGTTACGCTCGGCGCGCTTGAGAGAGCACGTGTACCGGCACGTCGTCGGCCCACGGTTGGCGGGTCACCATGTCCGCCACCTGGACGTAGCCGCGTTCGAATTCGCCGGTCGCCGCGTCCACCAGCCGATACTGCTGGGTCTGCCGGTGAATGGGCTGCGCGTCGAGCATCACGACGCGGACCTCAGCCGGCTCGAAGTGGCAGCGCTTCTGCAACGCGGCGACCAACTGCTCGTTGCTGAAGTGGCCGTCACCGAAATTCCACCCGATCGCCGTGCTGGTGACTCGTTCTCCGTCGGTCAACACGAAGTCGTCCTCGTTATGACCGGCCATTACGCGGTGCGCCAGCGTGAACAGCGCCCGGCCGTGAGTGTTGAACGCGCGGAACGCATATCCCATGTACATCGGAATCTGCGCGGCTTCCTTGCTGCCGTAGAACTTCTCCAGTTGCGCGGCGGGCATGCTCGAGATCGCGACGACGTGCTCGGCGATCTTCGCCTCCGCCGACGCCTTGATGCACCACAGCGTGGTGTCCCAGTTGCCGGCGTAATATCGCATGCCGGGCAGAAAAGAGACTTTGCGCGGGAACAAGTTTCCGGCCACGACGGTGCCGGCCACCACCGCGAACAACAGGATCGGCAGTGGGCTGGTCAGGTCCGCGAGCCCGACCGATGGGTGCCCTACGAACAGCGCCAGCACGCTGAACATCATGAAGACGTTCCACTCCAGCGGCACCCCCATCGGGATCGACGACAAGATGCCGAAGTGGAAGCACAGCATGACGAATGCGGCGATCGCGCCTGCCCAGCCGCCGTGGCTGAAGAACAACACCAGCGGCACCAATCCCTCGATCGCGGTGCTGAAATGCGCGAGCCAACGGGATCGCCGGCCCGGGCGCAGGTCGTCCGGAAAGTGTTCGAAGAAACCACGTTTGATGAACCGCGGCCGAAACACCGGGTTGTTGCTCATCATCGTCGAGATCACGAAGGGAAAGTGCTTGTTCAGTTTCGATGTCGCCGCGCCGAGCCAGATCACCAGACATACGAGCTTGGCGCCGAGGATCATGTCCACGCCATAGCCGGCGAACAGGAACGCCACCGTGAACGAGGCGTACACCTCACCACGGGCCGCCAGGAAGATCACCTTGTCGCGCAATCCCAGCACCGCCAGCACGCCTAACACCGCCCAGATCTGCCACGCCGGCAGCACGCCGACCGTCGTGCCGAGGGCAGGCACCGGCCCGGCGCCGTCGGAGAAGATCGCGATGGTGAGCAGCACCAGCAACGCCGCATAGAGCAGTGCGTCGAAGGGACTGCGGCTATCCCCCTTCGTCAACGGGATCCGGCCGGGCCACGGTGGCAGACGAATCGTGCCGGGCCGCAGCCAGTAGAGGATCGATCCCATCGGTGGGAAGAAGCGGTTGTTCAACGGGCCAAAGCCGCAACCGAGGCCGACGACTTCGAACAGCATCGTGTAGAGCACGACCTTCTCGAACACGATCGGCTCGGCGTACCAGTGCGCGACGCTGGTGAAGCCGGTGATTCCGGTGGTGGTCAGCGCCACCAGCCAGGCCGCCAGGATGTAAAGCACGATCTTGACGACGTAGAACAAGTGCAGCAGCACCGGGGTGCCGAAGCCAACCTCTGCCCAGTGCCGGGCCATCGGGATGATCTTCTCGGCGCGAGTGCCTTTGCTCCACTCTTCGAAATTGACCTGCGGAGTGTCCTGTTTGAGGAATCCCATGGCGGCAAGACTAGAACGTGTTCTAGGCCGATGGTTCCCGTTCGTGGGAAACCGCGTCCGGTAAATCCTGTCGGCAGAACTCTTGATTACTACGATGCGTAGTAGTGGTGATCCGCGATGACACGTCGGCTTTCAGCGCCACCCAGATCCGCCGAGTGTGCTCTGCGTTGGGCGGCAATACTTTTCGCCGTTGGTTGGTGGCGATCCTGATGGCGCTCACCGGCCGCCGGGCGCTGGAAGCCGCGATCGGCATCGGCATCCTCTTCGCGATCACCGGTAGACTGGCAGAGTCGCGAATAAGCGACGGCAAGGTGGTGCACCGATGACCTTTACAGCAGGCACTCTGTTCTTCGACGGTGCGTGCGGAATGTGCACCCGCTCCATGGATTTACTGCTCAGATTCGACCGCACCGGCAACATAGCGACCGAGCCACTCCAGAGCCCCGGAGCAGCTGAACGGCTTGGCGTCGCGCCGGCCAGCCTGCTGGATTCGGTCCGCTGGCTGGACTCTTCGGGCGCGGTCTACTCCGGCGCCGAGGCCGCCAATGCGGCGGTGTCGACAGCGCTCGGCACGCGCATCCCGTTGGTGGTCTACCGAATTCCCGGGATCCGGTCTATCGAAGAAGCCGTCTATCAATGGGTCGCCGGACACCGGTACAAGTTCCCGGGGACCACGCCGTACTGCGAGACACATCCGGCCGCCTGCTAGGGCTGGCCGGCGGCTAAGTCTTACGCGGCGGGCGCGGCACGAATCGGGGAACCCGGTCGATCACCTCTTGGTAGCTGGGCCGCCGCTCCAGGCTGCGCGTCTCCATCATCGGGATGCTGCCGCCGAGGAACATGCCCAGCATCCCCAGCGCACCGAGGCACAACCACCATGCATCTGACGGCGAGACGGCAACACCGAACAGTGCCAGCGAAACCCAGAAGCTGAACTCCCCGAAGTAGTTCGGATGCCGCGACCACGACCACAGCCCGCGGTCCATCGCCTCCCCAGCGGCCTTGTCGCGAACAAATCGGTGCATCTGCGTATCGGCGGCCAACTCGAGACCGACGGCAGCAAGTCCCACCGCCGTAGCCAGGTAGGTCAGCCAGGCGATGTCGGCGCCGGGCCAGGTCACCGCGGCGTACACCGGCAGCATGCCGGCGAACACCAGCAGTGTCGGGATGAGATGGATCGTCACCAGGTCGACCACGAATTCCCACCGCCCGGCGCGCTCGCGGAACATCGGGTAACGCCAATCCTCGTGGTGCAGGCCGGGAAACGAGTACAGCCAGTTCGCGGTCAGGCGAATCGCCCACAGCAGCACCACCGCCGCGATCAGCCAGCACCGCACCTGCTGCACGCCGGACTGACTCCACCAGTAGAACAGCAGCACAGGCGGAATCACGCTCCAGTAGGCGTCGTAGAAACTCGAGTTGCCGTACGCCCGGCTGAACGCGAAGACCACTAGCGTGGCCAGCAGGTCCGCGATCAGCGTGTCCAACAACAGTCGGCCGGTGTGCACACCCCAGGCCAACCATCCGGCACCGACGGCGATGGCTACGACATACGCCACTGCGACGAGTGCCAGCGACTGCGTCTTGCTTCTCGTCGTCACGTGCGTTTCCTCTCCCAAAAGGGGCTCTTGACCGCTTCGAGTGCTTCGGTGACATAACGATCGAGTGCCCGCGGCTTTTTGGTCGACTGGCGAACCCATTGCTGAAACCCGAAATCGGCTGCAGCAAAGGCGAGTTGGACTAATAGAGCGGGCCGGATGTCGGCACCGGAGTTGCTGCCCATCCGTGCGGCCACCAGCTTGGTCACTCGATCCTTATCCGCTGGAAGGTGCACGGTCAGCTTGCCGAGCAGGTCAGGTGCGACCAGCAACGCCTCCCGCCACTCCTCGGTGTCGGCCACGCCGAACGACCGCGTCCGGGTGACGATCGCGTTGATCAACGCGACGTCGGGCTGCTCGGCAGCCGGTCGCGCCTCGAGGAGGCCGACGATCGCGGTGCCCCCGTGCCGGACGGGAGCCAGCAGCAACTCCTCCTTCGTCGGCACGTACCGAAAGAAGGTGCGCACCGAAATCCCCGCGGCCGAAGCGATTTCCTCGGTCGTCACGGCGTCGTACCCGCGCTCGATGAACAGCCGGAACGCGGCCCGACGGATGTCGGCCCGAATCTGCGCGCGCTGCCGGTCGCGCAGCGACTCGGTCATCGGAAGCAACCGATCCCGCCGTCGACGTGGATGGTCTGCCCGGTGATGAAGGTCGAGTCGCTGCTGAGCAGGAATGCGACCAGTGCGCCCGCGTCGTCGCGCACGTCGCCGATGCGCTTCATCGGAACCCGTTTGACGGCCTTGTCGTACTCCTTGGGAGCAAACGATTTCCAATATTTGATGCCGTCGGACTCGACGAAGGGGCAGACCACGTTGACCCGGATGTTGTCCCGACCCCATTCCAGCGCCGCGACTTTCGACAGACCACGGATGGCTTCTTTGGCGGCAGCGTAGCCGCCCCACTTGGGT
Source organism: Mycobacterium sp. (assembly GCF_965277065.1). Taxonomy (GTDB): domain Bacteria; phylum Actinomycetota; class Actinomycetes; order Mycobacteriales; family Mycobacteriaceae; genus Mycobacterium. The sequence continues at coordinate 617,668 of NZ_CBDIBT010000018.1, read as the reverse complement.
TCGCCGCCGGTGCCGGTGCCCGAGCCGAGGTTGACGATCGACCCGCCACCGGCTGCGACCATCAGCGGATGCACGGCCTGCATCAGCAGGAAACTGGCCCGCGGCCCGACCTCGTGACCCAGCGCGATGTCCTCGATCGTGATGTCGACGAATGCCTTGGGCTCGTTGGTGGCGATCGCGTTGTTGACCAGTCCGTGCACCGTGCCGAAAGCATCGACGGCCGCGGCGACGATCCACTGGGCGCTGTCCGGATCACGCAAGTCGGCGACCAGTTGCTCGACGCGCCCGGCTGCCCTGAGTTCGTCGGTGGTGGCGGCCAGCTTCTCGCCGTTGATGTCGACCAGCAGCACCGACGCTCCCCGCTCGAGAAGTGCAGTGGCGACGCCCTTTCCGACGCCCTGGGCTCCGCCGGTGATGATCGCGACGTGCCCGCACATCGAGTCGGGGTGGGCGTAGCTCAAGTCACCGACGCGAGCCGCGCCGCCGGTCGCCCAGCGAACAGCGGAAGGTCCAGATAGGTCTTGATGCCGGGTTCGGCGGCACAGACGTCGGGGATGGCGTTCACGCAATGGTTGGCGGTGACCACGACGCCCGGATTCTTCACCAGCCCTTCGGCGATCGTCTCCGGCTGCAGACCCTTAAAGGTGAGGTTCACGGTGGGGTCGCCGGTGATCTCGACCTCGAAGCGTTCCCCGATGCCGCCGAAATCCCAAGCGGGCTCCAGGTTTTCCTCGCCCATCAGCCAGTTGACCGCGGCCGTGACCACCGGTTCGCCGTCGACCAGCGCCTGCCAGCGGAACCGGCGCGCGGCCACGCTGCCGGTGGTGATCGGAAACGGCGCGTAGTCGATGTCGGCGGTGGCCACCGCGACGTCCTGGATCGTCCTGATGTTGGCGTCGATACGAAAACCCATGTGGTCGGCGATCATTCGCACTGACTGCTTGAAGCCGGCTTCCAGCAGGCCGGCCATCGGGCCTTCCATCGCTTCTTCGGGTGTGCCACCGAAGCCCATGATGTGGCGCACCACGTCCGGTGCGTTGTAGGTACGGATGTCGGAGAACTCTTCGGCACGCACGTGGGTGACCGCCGACACCAGCGACGAGATCATCAGCGGGAACCGTTCGGTGATACCGCCGGGATGAATACCGGAACCGTGTAGGGTCACGCCGGCTTCGACCGCGGCGTCGGCGACCGCTTGGTGCCGGGCATTTCCCGGATCGGGGTATACCCATCCGACCGGGGTCACGATGTTCTTGCCGGACCGCAGAATCGCCACGACCTCGTCGTCGTTGGGAATCAGCGGGCTGTACATCACACAATCGGCGTCGATGGTCAGCGCCTCGTCCTTGCTCGATGTCGCGGTGACGCCGAGCGTTTCGATGCCGAGGATCTCACCGACGTCGCGCCCGTTCTTGTCCGCGCTGTGCACCCAGCACCCGGCAAGCTCGAGTTGTGGGTGGTTCAGCACGCATTCGATGGCGGCCTTACCGACCCCCCCGGTGGCCCACTGGATGACGCGCAGCTTCGGCGGATTGGTCATGCCTGGCACAGTATGACCGGTTGGCAGTCACTGTCAACGATGGCTCAGCCAAAGATGCCCGGCGGGATGGCCGGCTCGCGGTCCAAGTTGTGGACCCGCAGGTTGAGCTCGTTCACGTCGTCGATTCGCTGCGCTGCACTCAGAAATCGTTGCTGTTCAACGGGATCCACCACTCCATCGACCAGCCTGGTGAACTTGCCGATGTAATCCTCCCGCTCGAAGGGTCTCGCCCCCAGCGGATGAGCGTCGGCCACTGCCAGCTCATCGCTGATCACCTCGCCGCTTGTCAGCGTCACTTCCGCTCGGGCGCCGAACGCCTTCTCCCGCGAATCGTCCGAGTGATAGCGACGGGTCCACTCCGGGTCTTCGACGGTGGAGATCTTGCGCCACAGTGCAATTGTGTCCGGCCGGTGCGCTCGTTCTGGCGCGTAGGACAGTTCGTGATCCCAGCTGCCGTCCTGCAGCGCGACGGCGAAGATATACGGCAGCGAGTGATCGAGCGTCTCTCTGGATGCGTCAGGGTCGAACTTCTGCGGGTCAGCGGAGCCGGTGCCGATCACATAGTGTGTGTGGTGGCTGGTGTGCAGCACGATCGTCGCGATCTGGTCGAGGTCGCCGATGCGCTCCCGCAGCCGGCGGGCTAGATCGATCGGCGCCTGACTCTGGTATTCGGCGGAATGCTCTTTCGTGTAGCTGTCCAGGATCGCGCGCTTGGGTTCACCTGGCGCGGGCAGCGGCACCTGGTAGGTGTGCTCGGGACCCGACAGCAGCCAGGAGATCACACCGTCCTCCCCCTCCCAGATCGGCGCGGGTGCGCCCTCGCCGCGCATCGCCCGGTCGACGGCCTCGATGGCCACCTTGGCGGCGTGAGCGGGCGCGAATGCCTTCCAGCTGGAGATTGCTCCTTTGCGGGACTGGCGCGTGCACGTGGTCAGGTGCAGCGCCTGCCCGATCGCTTGGTAGATGGTGTCGACGTCGAGCCGCAGCATGGTGCCCAGACCGGCGGCCACCGACGGGCCGAGGTGGGCGACATGGTCAATCTTGTGCTCGTGCAGGCAGATTCCTTTGACCAAGCCGATCTGCACCTCATACGCCGTGGCCAGACCCCGGATTAGGTCGCTGCCCGGCACGCCGAGTTGCTGGGCGACCGCGACCAGCGGCGGAATGTTGTCGCCCGGATGGGAGTAGTCGGCGGCCAGAAAGGTGTCGTGGTAGTCGAGTTCGCGAACAGCAACGCCGTTGGCCCAAGCGGCCCACTCGGCGGAATAGCTGCCGTCGACGCCGAAGACCCCAGCGCCCGGGCGAGCGGGATGCGCGAGCGCCTGGTGACGGGCAACGGTGACCGGTCGTCTGAGCACGGCCGCGGCGCTGACTGCCGCGTTATCGATGATCCGGTTGATCACCATCGCTTCCGTCTCCGACGGGACCGCTACCGGGTCGACTGCGACCTGCGCGATCTTGTAGGCCAGGTGCTCGGTGACCGGAAAGGCGTCGGCGCTGCGGTGCGCCCGGACAGGATGACTCAGGACTGGTCAGCTCCCAGCTATTTAGCCTCAGCGACCGGCGGCCGGTAGAACAGCGCCAGCTGACCGAACGCCCCGCCGATGCCCAGCAGCAGCGAACCGAACAGTCCGTGCCAGCCGGGGTGGAACAGTTGGGGCCCGAAGATCTGGTAGTCCAGGCTGAGTCTGCCGGGGCCCGTCGTGGCGATGGTTACCGCCGTGACGGCCAGGATCAGGTTGTACTCCCAGCCCTCCTTGACGATGAAGAATCCGTTGTGGCGATGCACGGTCCACGCCGCTACCAGCATCAACGCCACGAAACCCGCGGCGGGAATCGGCGTGAGCAGGCCGGCGGCCAGGCCCAGCCCGGCGCTGATCTCGGTGGTCGCGGCGACGACGGCCTGAAACTTGCCGTATTTCATCCCGATGCTCTCAAACCAGCCCGCGGTTCCGGGTATCCGTCCGCCACCGAAGAATTTGTTGTAACCGTGAGCCGCCAGGGTCAAGCCCAGCACCAGCCGCAGAATCAGCAACCCGACGTCAGAGGCATCATTCATAGACGCCAACCTAGATCATCGGGTAGGCACGGGATAGGCAGAGGTATCCTGCCAGCCGCACCCCGACGTAGAAGGAGCGACCCATCAAGATTGCGATCATCGGAGCGGGCAACGTCGGCCGCACGCTCGGTACGGCGTGGCGCACCGGCGGCCACGACGTCACTTTCGGCCAGGTGATCATCAACGCGGGCGATCTGACCCTGGCCCGGCTGCTGGAGCCCTACGCGCTGCTCTGGATCCACCTGGCCCTGCAGCGCGGTCTCGGTACCAACTTCGGGTTCGGCCTGCTGCGCGGTCGATCCTGAATATTCGGATGTCCACAAGGCCGGTGATACTGCTGGACGGTGCCGCCTCGGCGCCGCCGGAAGTTCTGGGCCATAAGGCGCACGGCATCGACATGATGCGCCGCAACGGCTTGCCGGTGCCGCCGGCGTTCTGCATCACCGCCGAGGTGGGTGCGCGTTACCGCGCTGAGCCCGCCGCAACCCTCGACGCGATCTGGGATGACGTGCGTGATCGAATGCGCACCCTGGAAGCCGCGACGTCGCGCACGTTCGGCGACGGGCCACGGCCGCTGCTGGTCAGCGTGCGCTCCGGCGCCGCGGTCTCGATGCCTGGGATGATGGACACCCTGCTCGATCTCGGATTCAGCGATGCCGTCGAAAACGCTTTGGCTGCCGAAGGTTCGGTGGAATTCGCCCGCGACTCGCGGCGGCGCTTCACCGAGTCGTACTCGCGGATCGTGACCGGTCCGGCGCCCGACGACCCGTACCAGCAGTTGCGGGCCGCGATCGAGGCGGTGTTCGCCTCGTGGGACTCGCCACGCGCCGTCGCCTACCGCTCCCATCACGGCCTCGACGATCGCGCCGGCACCGCCGTGATTGTGCAGGCGATGGCCTTCGGCAACCTGAACTCCAATTCCGGAGCAGGGGTGATGTTTTCGCGCAACCCGATGACCGGGGCCGACGCCGAGTTCGGCGAATGGCTGCCCGGCGGTCAGGGTGACGACGTGGTGTCGGGCACGGTCGACGTCGAGCCGATCGCCGCACTGCGTGACCGGCTGCCTGCCGCCTACGACGTATTGGTCAACGCTGCACGGTCATTGGAGCGATTGACGACGGATGTGCAGGAGGTCGAATTCACCATTCAAGACGGCACGCTTTGGCTGCTCCAGACCCGGGCCGCGAAGCGCTCAGCGCAAGCCGCTGTGCGGCTGGCCCTGCAGCTACTGAGCGACGGGCTGATCGACGAAGCCGAGACGCTGCGACGGGTGACGCCTGCACATGTGGAGGCCTTGCTGCAGCCTTCTCTGCAACCGGAAAACCGTTTGACTGCACAGCTTTTAGCCACCGGGCAACCAGCCGGACCGGGCGTCGCCTCGGGTCGGGCTTATACCGATGTGGACGCGGCCATCGACGCCGCCGACCACGGCGAAGATGTCATCCTGGTTCGCAACCACACCAGCCCGGACGACATTCACGGCATGCTGGTAGCGCGCGGAATCGTCACCGAAACCGGGGGCGCCACCAGCCACGCGGCGGTGGTCAGCCGTGAGCTGGGCCGGGTGGCCGTGGTCGGCTGTGGCAGTGGGGTCGCCGAGTCACTGGCCGGCAAGCTAGTCACCGTCGACGGCAACGCGGGCGAAGTCCGATCCGGGAGCCTGCCGCTGTCCGCCTGGTCCGAAGCCAACACTCCCGAACTGCTCGAATTGGCCGACGTCGCAAGGCGGATCAGCCCGCTGCGGGCGCATTCCGACGGCGACTACCCCCGACTGGACCTCCACTCCGAGGCCGCGGTGCGCACCGCACTGGCCAGCGGGCACAGCGACGTGGTGTCCGCCAGCCCGCTGCTGGCGATGCTGGCCGCGATCCGGGTCTCGTCTTGACCGAACTTGCTGTGCTGCAGGCGGTCCGGCTAAAGGGGCGGGTTGGCCGCGACGATCTGACTGCGACGTTGCGCGAAGAAGTTGGCCCGACCGTGGACGGGTTGGTCGAAGCTGGTCTGCTGGCCGACGGACCGACACTGCGCATCAGCCCCGAGGGTCGCGTGCGTCTGGAGGAACTGCTGACATCCGAGCGCCAGCACGTCGACGCGGACGCAGTCCTGGCCGCGTACGACGAATTCCGTTCCGTGAATGCTGAATTCAAGGCGCTGGTCACCGACTGGCAGCTCAGGGACAGCCAGCCCAACAACCATGATGACGCCGACTACGACGCCGCCGTGCTGACCCGCCTCGACGAAGTCCACCACACGGCGATGCTCGTTGTGAACGCCGTGGCTGCTGAACTCCCGCGACTGAGCCGCTACGCCGCGAAGTTACAGACAGCGCTGGACCGGGTGCGCGCCGGGGAAACGATGTGGCTGTCTCGCCCGCTGATGGACTCCTATCACACCGTGTGGTTCGAACTGCATGAAGAGCTGATCCTGGCCGCCGGCCTGACCCGCGAAGCCGAAGACGCGTAACCGCTTTCGTCTACAGTTCCGCGTCCAGCCGGGCCATATAGTCATCGATATCGCCGACTGCCGACTCGGCTGCGTGCACGCTGACCGTCACGGTGTCCCCCATGCCCCAGACACCGTGGGTGAGGCCGATCACCGACGAGAGCCCCGGAAAAACTGCGGTCAGCAGGACGGGCACGGCGCCGAACGTCAAGTCGACGGGCACGCGATAAATGCTTGACACGACGGTGTTTCCGGCAACCCGCGCCGGCTGGACTTCGGGATCGAACAAGCTGGCACCCCAGCGCAACAGCGGAGCGGGCGTCGCGGCGAAAGCCCGGTCCGCGGCCCGAAATGCGGGATGCTCGGAACGAAGGCGGGCATTGGTCAGGTCAGTGGCGATTTTCGCGATGCGGGCCTGCCGATCCAGGTTCGGATACAGCCCGATCGTGGCATTGGCGAAGTGGTTATGGGCATGAGGCACACCGGGTTTGGCCATCGTCACCTCGGCCGCCAGTGACGAGACCACGTCGCCAAACTGCCCGGAGAGCGCCCCGGACGCCGCGGCCAGCACCGCGACGGTGGCCGTTTGTCCGCGCAGCTGCGAGCGATGCCGCACCAGCGTGCGCATGGGGCGTGCGCCCGTCGGGTGAGTATTGGTGCACAGCGCGGGCTGCGGTCCGATCGCAGGCGGCAGCAGCCCCGCACGGGTATCGCTGACCAGCTTGCGCTGCGCGCGCGCCGCGTCGAATGCAAGCCAGGGCAGGAACCCTCGGGACTCAGGTACCAGCTTGGGCACCGGCGTCTCGCGGCCGAACAGCCACGCGGCCATGCCATCCGCCAACTGCATGCCCGACGGTGGCCGTCCGAACACCGTGCAGCGCGTGCGCGAACTGCATGACCGCGACGGTGGCCGGTCCGGCGCTGCCCGCAACACCGTGCACCGGCCGAACAGATGCATGCGCCATGGCGCACGGCGGATGTCGAGTTGGTCATCGAAGAGCCGGCCGACCGCGTCCAGGCAGCCTTGCCAGCTGTTGTCGTCGAGGTCGTGGCGCACGATCCGGTCGGCCTCGACAGTGGTCGGTACCCAGCGCGGGTAGGTCAAAGGCGATCCGTCTTCGACCCGGACCGTCAAGGCGCGGCTGGCATTCGCGCGAGTGCACACCTCGTTGATGGCGTGTCCGAAATCCGTTGGCAGACCGTCGAATGCATAGAGCAAGAACTCATCGCTGGGGATTTTGGCCGACATCCAGTAGAACTGCGCGTCGATCGCAGTCATCCGGTTCGGCATGTCAGCATCCTATGGATCCACAGTTGGTCCTTTATCCACAGCTGGCACTTCGCGGCTACCGCGGTGTCGGTGATCGTCGTTATTATTCGAACATGCGCGCTAGTAGTCGTGAGGAGATCGTCGAGGTTCTCGACGCGCTTTCGGCTGCTCACAAGTGCGCCCTGGATTTGACGTTTGACGTGTTGACGACGCCCGAGCGGCTCGGTGTGCTGGAAAGCCTTGAGCAGATGCGGCGCGGGCAGCCGGCCATCGAACACGCGCTGATCAACCAGCTCGCCGGGCAGGCCGACCCGACCGAGTTGGGTGGCAAGCTCGCGCCGGCGTTGGCGAACCGGTTGCGGATCAGCCGCGCCGAAGCCTCCCGCCGCGTCCATGAAGCCGCTGATCTCGGTGAGCGGCGGGCGTTGAATGGTGAACCCCTGCCGCCGGTGTTGGAGGCCACTGCCGCCGCGCAACGCAACGGCGAGCTCGGTGCCGGTCATGTCGCGGTGATCCGCAGCTTCTGGCATCGCCTGCCCGATTTCGTCGACCTCGAGACCCGCGCCACGGCTGAGGCGCAGTTGGCGCGGCTAAGTTTGGAGCATCGCCCCGACGAATTGACCAAACTGGCCGACAAGCTCACCGATTGCCTCAACCCCGACGGTGACTTCACCGATGTGGACCGCGCCAAACGCCGCGGCCTGACCATCGGCACCCAAGACATCGACGGCATGTCCCCGATCAGCGGATGGCTCAACCCCCAAGCCCGCGCCACCCTCGACGCCGTCTTCGCCAAACTCGCCGCCCCCGGCATGTGCAACCCCGACGATGACGAACCCTGCATCAGCGGGACACCGTCACAGGCCGCCATCCAGGGCGACACCCGCACCGCGAGTCAGCGCAACCACGACGCGCTGCTGGCCGCCGCCCGGGCGCTGCTGGCCTCCGGTGGGCTCGGCCAACACAATGGGCTACCCGCCTCCCTCATCGTCACCACCACCCTGCAGGAGTTGGAGGCCGGCGCCGGGCGTGGGCTGACCGGCGGCGGCACGCTGCTGCCGATGTCCGATGTGATCCGGCTCGGCTCGCACGCCCATCACTATCTGGCGATCTTCGACCACGGCAAAGCCCTGGCGCTGTATCACACCAAACGCCTGGCCTCACCAGCCCAGCGAATAGTCCTCTACGCCAAAGATCGCGGCTGCACCTTCCCCGGCTGCACCATCCCGGCCTACCTGTGCGAGGTCCACCACTGCGACCCCTACCGGACCAACCCGGTCACCGACATCAACCAACTCACCCTCACCTGCCACCCCAACCACGACCTCACCGAACAAGGCTGGACCACCCGCAAAAACAGCCGCGGCGACACCGAATGGATCCCCCCACCACACCTCGACCGAGGACAACCGCGGGTCAACACCTACCACCACCCCGAGAAACTCCTACAGGACGACGACGACGCGCCCTAGGGATTCAGCCGAAGTTGGTCGCGCCTGGGCAGTACACGTTGATCGCGTCTTGCATGAAAGGCCGAACCTGTTGGTTCGTGAAGCCCAGAGCTTCCAGCTCGTTACCGATCTTCGACATGGCGACGCGCCATGGGCTTGCGTGCCCGCCGAACTGAATGGCGTACGAATCCCCCCGCGAGAGACCCTCGTCGTCGCAACGTTCATGCGCGAGGGCGAGCAACCGATCCGGCGGGCCGATGTTCAGTCCGTCGTTCGCCAACGACCCCAGGAACTGGTCATCCTGCGGATCAGCGTGGGCAACAGCTCCCGTCAGCAGTACAGCTGTGGCGGCGGCGAGGCTGACGAACGGTTTGACGACCATGGCTAAGCGTGCCACCGATCACTACGCAATGCGAGTCCGGGAATCCCTACGGGGCCGACCCGATGAAACTCAGCACCAGCTCGGCAACCTTGTCCGGCTCATCGAGTTGCAGGAAATGTCCGGCGCTCTCGACGACGGTCATGTCGCTGTCGTCGGGTAGCGCGTCGGGGACCCAACGCGTGAAAGCCGATGTCATGCAACCGTCGTCGCGTCCGTGCAGGTAAAGGCTCGGCAGCTTCGGCTTCGACATCCAGTGCCGGTGCAGGTCGCGATACTGAGCCGGCGGGCGGGTGTTGCGGACCGCCGCCCGGTAGGGGCCGAGCGCGGCGCGCCAGCTCTCCGGTGTGCCGATGGCCGCATCGACGTGGCGCAGGTCGGCTTTCGCGTCGTAGCCCGGCGACCACCTCTTCCACAGTCGCGGCAACACCCACGACGCGGAACGCTCTGGTAGCCAGGGTAATTGGAAGTACATGACGTACCAGCTGCGCAGCAGCTGCGGTGGGATCTGCGCCAGCAAGCGGCCGGCGTCGGACACCCGGCCCCGAAAGGCCGCCGCCGGCGGCACCGACATGATCACCGCCTTATCGAAAGGGCTGTCCGGCATCGCCGCCAACCCATTGGCGGTCATCGCGCCCCAGTCGTGGCCGATCACTACGTCGCGGTCGCTTCCCCCGACGGCTTCGCGCACCCGAAGCGCATCGTCCATCAGCGCACCGATGTGATAGCTGCCGTCGGATGGAATGGACGATGGCGCGTAGCCCCGCATGAACGGTGCCACCACACGCCAGCCGGACTCGGCCAGCTGGGGCGCAACGTTGCGCCAGCCGTACGCGGTGTCAGGAAAACCGTGCAGACACAACGCAATTGGACCATCGTCGGGTCCCCACGTCAGGGCCTTTAACTCAACGTTGGGAGCTTGGACATCGATCCAACGGTGTTTGGCCATTACCTCATTCCTTCGCTGGGGCGGTTACGTAGTCGATTCAGTAGTGGTCGAAATCGGAGATCAGCCAGCGCTCGCCGATTTTGTCGAGCGTCACCCGGGCGGTGGACCCGGTTTCCGTCGGCGGACCATCACCGATCGTGACGTTCTGCGAAATGAACACCAGGACCACAGCATGATTCGGGGTCGTGATCTCCGGCGCCGCATCCGGCACCATGGCGCTCGCCACGATGCGCTCTTGTTTGGCGTGCGGAATGAGTTCCTGCCGCGTCCGCGTCGTGTACGTGTCGAGGAAGCCGCCGGTCAACCGTTCCCGGGTGACCGCTACATCGTGGTCGATCGTGTCGTAGCGGAACGTCAGGATCGCATCGGTGGAATCCTTTGCGGCCGCCACTGATTCGGCGCGGGCTCGCTCGACGTGCCTGATCGAGGCGTCGTGCCACTTCAGCAGACCCGCGGCGATCGCCAGCAACAACACGAATGCCGGCACCAACCCGTAGACCAGCACCCGTGACCAGTTGACTCGCCGCGTCATGACACGAACGCCACGTCGGAGATCTTGGCGCCGTCGCCAACCTTGTGCACGGTGATCCGCATCCGGAAGAACTGCGTCTGCTGATCGGCCGGCCCGGGATCCAGGGCCTTCACCGTCACCGCAATCATCACCCGGCCCTGTTCACCGTTCTGCGATTCGAGGCCGACGTCGGTGACGGTGCCCAGCGACTTGGACCGCGACCGCTTGGCCACATCTATATAGGCCTGTTTGTGGTGCGCGAAGCTGTCGGCGAACGTGCCCATCGCAGAGTCTTGGATTCGCTGCGCGTCAGCGTCGGCGTGTTGGGGGTCGACCGTGCTGAGATCCAGCGCGACGTCCTGCGCGGCCTGCACGAAGAGACTGCGTTGGGCTTCCCGATCCCTAGCCTCGTAGGCGCGGAACCCGAGCCAGCCGACCAGTCCCGCCACCACCACCGCGGCGATCAACCCACCGATCAGTGCCATCCGATTTACGTGGGCAGCATTTTCTGTCCGCCGCAGGTACACGACGTCGACTGGCACATCGTCGGGCATATTTCCCAACGTACGTGGTCGTGCAAGGCCGCCTCGTCCAGGGACCTAGACCGACGCCGCCGCATTCTCGAGCTCGGCGACGATGATCTTGCGCATGCCGTACATCGCCTTGGTGGCGGCGGTAGCGCGCTCAGGATCGGGGTGGTGGACCAGGTCGTACAGCCGCTGGGGAACCACCTGCCAGCTCAGACCGAAGCGGTCCTTGCACCAACCGCACTGCGACTCCTCGCCGCCATCGGTCAGCCGATTCCAGTAGTAGTCGACCTCGTCCTGGTCCTGGCAGTTGATCGTGAACGACACCGCCTCGGTGAACGAGAAATGCGGCCCACCGTTGATCCCGATGAACCGGTTGCCGTCGAGAACGAAGGTCCCGGACACGACCGACCCGGGTTCCCCGGGTGTGGCGTCGGTGATCCGATTCAGCGCCTCGATGCGTGAGTTGGGAAAAATCGAGGCGTAGAACGTCGCCGCCTCTTCGAGGTTGTGGTCGAACCACAGCGTGGGCGTAATCGAGGGCATGCCGTCTCCTGGGTGCGGTTCACAGGTGTCTGAAGAGGTAGACCCCGGCGAACGCGAAAACTCATCTGAGTAACGTCAAAGTGCGATCGACCGAGAGGACCGCCTGTGACTACCGTGCGCAACACTCCCAAGACTGCCGAGTTCTCCGGGATTCAGGGACTCACCCTGGTCGCAGACGAGTGGCTCGGTCAGTCGGCCCGGGGTAAAGCGGATGTGGCCGCCGATCGCCCCAGCATCCTCATGTTGCACGGCGGCGGTCAGAACCGGCACTCCTGGAAGAACACCGGCCAGGTCCTGGCTGACCACGGCTTCCACGTCGTCGCGCTGGACAGCCGCGGCCACGGCGACAGCGATCGGTCGCCGAACGCCGACTACGACATCGACACGCTGACCGCCGATGTCATGCAGGTGCTTGACGCCATCGGCCGGCCGGTCATCCTGATCGGGGCCAGCATGGGTGGGCTGACCGGCATCCTGGTCGCCGACCGGGCCGGACCGGAGCGGGTCACCCGACTGGTGCTGGTCGACGTGGTGCCGCGGTTCGAGAAAAACGGCAGCGCCCGCATCCGCGACTTCATGTTCAGCGGGCTGCACGGGTTCGCCACTCTCGACGAGGCCGCGGAGGCCGTCGCCGCCTACCTGCCGCACCGGACCAGGCCACGCAGCCCGGAGGGCCTGAAGAAGAACCTGCGGCTGCGCGACGGTCGCTGGCATTGGCACTGGGATCCGGCCTTCATGACCAAGCCGGGCGACGACCCGGAGTTGCGTACCGAGAACTTCGAGCGCGCTGCCGCCGACCTGACCATCCCGGTCCTGCTGATCCGCGGCAAGCTCTCCGACGTGGTCAGCCCCGAGGGCGTCAAACATTTCCTGGAGACCGTGCCCAACGCCGAGTTCGTCGAACTGGCCGACGCCGGACACACCGCGGCCGGCGACGACAACGACGCATTCAGCGACGTCGTGGTGACGTTCGCGACGCGCTAGACCTTAACGCGCTAGCCGCCTACGCCAGGTTTCTCGGCGTGACCGCCGAACTGCTTGCGCATCGCCGAGAGCGCCTTGTTGGCGAAGTCGTCGAGGCTGCGCGAGGCGAAGCGGGACTGCAAGGCGGTCGTGAGCACCGGCGCGGGGACGCCCTCGTCGATCGCGGCGATCGCGGTCCAGCGGCCCTCGCCGGAGTCGGAGACTCGGCCGGAGAACTCCTTGAGATCCGGTGACTCTTCGAGCGCGATCGCGGTCAGATCCAGCAGCCACGACCCGACGACGCTGCCGCGGCGCCACACCTCGGCGACGTCGGCGATGTCGAAGTTGTACTGGTAGCACTCGGGATTCGACAGCGGCGCGGTTTCAGCGTCGCCCGCTTCGATGATGCGCTTGCCGATGTCGGCATTGCGCAGGATGTTCAGGCCCTCGGCGAGCGAAGCCATCATGCCGTACTCGATACCGTTGTGCACCATCTTGACGAAGTGCCCGGCGCCGGTCGGGCCGCAGTGCAGATACCCCTTCTCGGGTTGCGCGACCTCGCCCTCACGGCCCGGGGTGCGCGGCGCCGAGTCAACTCCCGGCGCGATCACCGAGAACAGCGGCTCGGCATGCTCGAATGCGTAGTCGTCGCCGCCGATCATCAGACAGTAGCCGCGATCGCGACCCCACACGCCGCCGCTGGTGCCGCAGTCGATGAGGTGAATCCCCTTCTCGGACAGCTTCTTTGCGTGCGTCAGGTCGTCGCGATAATACGAGTTGCCGCCGTCGATGACGATGTCGCCCTTCTCCAGGGTGTTCGCGAGATCGTCGATCACCCCGCTGGTGATCGTGCCGGCGGGCACCATCACCCACACAACCCTTGGTGCAGTGAGCTTTTCGGCCAGCTCCTTCAACGACGACACGCCGGTGATGTTCTCGACGTCGTCGAACGCCTTCACCACGGTTGAGTCGTGGTCGTAGACCACGCCCTCGTGTCCGGCGTCCACCACTCGGCGGATGATGTTGCCACCCATTCGGCCCAGGCCGATCATCCCCAGTTGCATGTTGTCTGGTTCTCCTTAGTGATGGTTGTTAGCTAGCCACGGCTGCTGCCAGCCGCGATGTCCTCGTAGCAGATCCCGTGCGGCGTCCGGCCCCCACGAGCCAGGTTCGTAGGAGTGGATCTCACCGGGATGGTCCAGCAGCGGCTGCACGATCCGCCAGGTCTCCTCGATGCCGTCCTCGCGAGCGAACAGCTGGTGATCGCCCGTCAACGCCCCATGCAGCAACCGCTCGTACGGCAGCAGCGGCTCGCCGAGGTCAGCCATGAACGACGAGTCGAGGTGCAGGTCGCGCCAGCGGTCACCGTCGAGCGCGGTCAGTTGCAGTCGCAGCCCGGGATCGGGATCGATGCGCAGCACGATCTGGTTGGGTTGGGATCGGGCGCGATCCGGCAGAAAGGCCAGCGACGGGACGCGGTGGGTGAACAGCCGCACCTCGGTGACCCGCTCGGTCAGTGCCTTGCCCGCCCGCAGGAAGATCGGCACACCGGCCCATCGCCAGTTGTCGATCTCCACCTTGAGCGCGACGAAGGTCTCGGTGTCCGAATCCTTGGCCACCCCTTTGATGTCGGTGTATCCCCGGTATTGCCCGCGCACGCTGCGATCCGGGTCGACCGCCGGCATCGCCCGCAGCACGTCGGCTTTCTTGTCGTTGAGGTCGTCCGCGCTGGGCCCGACGGGTGGTTCCATCGCCACTCCCGCAAGCACCTGCAGCAGATGGTTTTGCACGACGTCGCGCAGCGCACCCACCCCGTCGTAGAAGCTACCCCGGTCTTCAACGCCGAAGTTCTCGCCCATGGTGATCTGGATTTCGGAGATGGTGCTGCGGTTCCACATCTCGGCCAGGGTCAGGTTGCCGAACCGCAGGTATTCGAGTTCGACGACAGGTTCCTTGCCGAGGAAGTGGTCCACCCGGAAGATCTGGTCTTCGTCCAGCACCGCCCGCAGTCGCGCGTTCAGTTCACCGGCCGACTTCAGGTCGTGGCCGAACGGTTTTTCCACCGCGACGCGGGATCCCTCCAGCAACTTGGCCTTGGCCAGGTTCTCCACGATCGGCGCGAACAGCGACGGCGGCATCTCCAAATAGAACAGGCAGCGCCGATTGGAGCCGATCTCCTTGGCCAGCGCGTCGTAGAGCACCGAAGCGGTGACGTCGCCGTGCAGGTAGGACAGTCGTTTCGCGAACCGGTCGAACACCGCGCTGTCGATCTTGTCGCCGGTGCCTTCGACTGCCTTGCGGGCCCGCTTGACCAACTCGTCGACGCTGATGTCGTCGCTGGCGACGCCGAGGATCGGGCATTGCAGCAATCCGCGGTGCTCCAGCCGGTAAAGGGCCTGGAACGTCATTTTGCGGGCCAGATCGCCGGTGATTCCGAAAATCACCAGCAGGTCCGAGACGTTAGTGCCGGGTTCGGCCAATCGGGACCTCCACGAGAAATCGACGAGTAACGCGGGCCCCAAACCTGCCTAGCTCGATCCGCCGCGGCCAGCTTCAACCCTAGACACTGCGGATGCACGCGACAACCGAAAGACGTGAGCCGGATAGCCACTCATCCGGGCAGGCAAACCTGGAATGGGCAAAGATTATCGAAATGTTTACTCGCAGTTGCTCTTTCGCGAATCTGCAACCTGCTAGGCATCCTCCGGCTCGATGGTGTCCAGGGCAGCGGCGAACGTCGCCGACAGCCCTTGCCGAGCGAAACCCTTCCGTACCAGCTGTTCGTAGTCGGGATCACGAGTTTCGAAACCGGAGCTTACGAGCTGAACGGTAGCTAGGTAAAACAGCTGACGTGTTGAATGGTGCATCGTGGGCGATCTGCTACACCTCGCGGTCTACGCACTGGCCGCGTTGGCCGTCATCGAGGCGGTGGCCATCGGCGTGATGTGGTGGCTGTGGTCCCGCAGCCGAGCGCTGGTCGAGGAATTGCAGCGGCAACCGGACCTGCTGAGCTTCGGGTCGAAGGCCGTCAAGACGGTTTGGCAGACCGCGAATCTGGTCCGCAAGCAGGGATTCGGCGCCGCGGTGCGCAGTTCGATCGAAGACCTTGCCGACTGGGCCGAGGTGGAGCGCCCGGACCTGGCCCGGGTGACGCAGGACGGCAAGGTCGCCATCCTGTTCTCCGACATCGAGGAGTCCACCGCGCTCAACGAGCGAGTCGGCGACCGGGCCTGGGTCAGGCTGATCAGCGAACACGACAAGCAGGTTCGCAAGCTGGTCAAGGAGCGCTCCGGGCATGTGGTGAAAAGTCAGGGCGACGGGTTCATGATCGCGTTCGCCCGTGCCGAGGAGGCGGTTCGCTGTGGCATCGACATGCAGGACGCGCTGCACAGGGACGCAGAGCGTAAGCGGCGCAACGGAATTCGAGTGCGAATCGGAGTCCACGTCGGCCGGTCGGTGCGCCGCGGTGACGACCTGTTCGGCCGCAACGTCGCGATGGCGGCGCGGGTCGCTGCAGAGGCCTGTGGTGGTGAAGTTTTGGTGAGCGACACCGTGCGCGAAGCGCTCAGCGACTGCGACGACCTCGAGTTCGACGGTGGTCGTGAGGCGGAGTTGAAAGGCTTCGCCGGCACCCACCGGCTGTACGCCGTCGCCGCTGCGTGAGCGGCTAGTCTTCGCCGGCCTCGGCGAGGCGCTGCTGCAGCCGATCACGGATCTCGTTGGGCGTGTAGGCCCGACGGCGTCGTTGGTCGCGGACGACCAGCACGCCACCGGCTGCCACGCCGACGACCCCGGCTAATCCCAGCAACTTCCAGACGGTGCGCATCGGTTCAGGTTATTCGCGAGTGCATCCCGACGGGGACGGTATTGCATATGGTGCGTTGGTGGACACGCACACAGTGACCTTGAGCCAGGCCCTGGACCAGACCAGGACCGGTGACGTCTGGCTTTTCCGCGGGCATTCCGGACCGGACCGCGCGATCCAGACGATGTCGAACAGCCCGGTCAACCACGTCGGCATGACGGTCGCGATCGAGGACCTGCCGCCGCTGATGTGGCACGCCGAGCTCGGCGACAAGCTGACCGACGTCTGGACCGCCACCAACCACCGGGGCGTGCAACTCAACGAAGCCCGGGAATCCGTCGAGCGGTGGCTGAACCACTATGGCCAGCGATGCTGGTTCCGGCAGATGACGCCGGACGTCGACCATGCCCAGGAGAACCGGCTGCTGAAGGTGATCGCCCGGATGGATGGCACGCCGTTTCCGTCGACGACCCGGCTCACGCTGCGCTGGCTGCGCGGTCAGCTTCCGACCAGATACGACTGGGTGCGCGGAATCCCGTGGATCGACGTCAAGGTTCGCGAATCCACCCGGCGCCGCCGAGCCGAGCAGCGCAAGGGCGGCTTCGAATCCGCCTATTGTGCAGAGACGGTCGCCGTCACCTACGAGGAAATGGGGTTGATCGAAACCGAGAAGCGGACGAATTGGTTTGACCCTGGCCGCTTTTGGAGTGGTGATGATCTACCGCTGATCGCGCCCTACCGGCTCGGCAACGAGATCGCCGTCGTTCTGGACTGATCGACCGTGCTCACACCCCGAACTTGGCACGGGCCTCGTCCGTGACCGGGGTGAACAGGTTGACGAGATTGCCGTCCGGATCCCGGAACAGCAGCGCCCGGTTGCCCCACGGCATCGTCGTCGGCGCCGTCACGATCTGCCCAACGTGCGAGCGCAGGCGCTCGTACTCGGCGTCCACGTCGTCGACCAGGAACTCGATGATCGCGCTGCGGTTTGCCCCCGGCTCGGCGGATCCCGCTCCGAACAGCGGCACGGTCTTCTCGCTGCCGATAGCCAAAGTGCCTATCGGCGTGGGAATTTCGGCGAACAGCTCATTACCCCATACCGCGACTGTATCGGTCACCTCCTCGTAGAACGCGACCAGCCGTGCAACATCGGCGGTGATGATTCGAATCGAAACAAATTTCATGCTGGCGATGCTAGGCAGCGCCTCCGACACATTTGCGAGATCAGACCGGGGTCAGGCCCTAAACCGCGCGCCGGGCCGGTGGTGGCACCCACGCCTCCAAAGCTCGACGGCCGATCAGCTGACAGTGATGGGTGAAGGCCAGCCGCGTGGCGGCATCGGTGAATTCCTGGTTGCTGACGACGATGCTTTTGGCGCAGTCGTAATGCCGCGCGCCGGAGACCACCTCCTGCACAGCACCGATGCCGACCGGCTTGCCGAGACGCTTGCACTGGACCGCCACGGACTTGTCGTCCCGCCGGGCGATCAGGTCGACGCCGTAGTCGCCACTGGTCGGGGTGAACGTGATCTGCCAGCCGGCCCGTTGCATCCGCGCGGCGACGTAGTCCTCGAACTCCGTCCCGGTCATCGCGTCGATCGCCGCCATACCGGTGCCCACGCGCCGTTCACGCGCTAGCCACGCCGCCAGAAACAGACCCACGGCCGCGCCGGCCAGACCCACCCGGACGCTGTGACCGACGAAGCCGGCGAAAAGCCCGAAGTAGACCGGCAGAAACAGGTAAGCGATCTTCATGTCGGAAGAGATGATAACGACAGTCACCGACATCAGCGGTCAGGCGGCGACCAATCCCGTTGTCGCGCTTGCCTGCCTGGCACTCCGGTCCCGCTCGTCGGCGACTTGGTCTCGTTGGCGGCGGTCCGCTCGCGCCTGTCGAGTTCGCTCTCACGTCGCGCGAGTGAGCTATCACGCTCGTCAGACGGGTCCGGCGCGATGGGGGGTTGTCGCGAACCACACCTTCATTAAACGGCCCGTATTCGACCGCAGCGGCTTCAGCCCAGCGCTGGATCAATCGCTGAGCAGCCGAAGTGTCGTCGCGGCCGCTTCGTCTCCGACCATGTTTTCGGTCGAACCGCCGCCGCCGTATTTGTCACGGTAGGCAGCGTCAACGTCCGACCGGAGTCCCGGCGGCCCTACTCCGATGTCCTGGACGAGCACGTCGGCCTCTATGCCGGGCAAGCGCACCCGTGCGCGTGCGGTTTTCACGGCAAGGCCGAACCACCCGGTGTCTCGACGGTGCCAGGTACGGACGTACACATCGCCGCCGACCCGCACCACCCAGATCGGCGTCCACGGTCGTAGTGTTCCATCCACCCGGCGCACGGCAATGTCGAGTTCGCGGGCAGCGTCGACATGAGCGAGCTGCTCAGATGTCCAGCTCATGGTTTGAAAGCCTACCGATCGGGTGAATCCTCAGACGTCGAAGCGGAATTCGACGACGTTGCCGGCCAACGTCATCGGGGCTGTCACTCGTCTCATGGGGTGCCGGCAGTGACTATCGTTGCGCACAGCACAATCACCTTCATCCCATCTGCGTTCAGGAGTAATTCATGGGCGACGCCGACGCCGCAGCGATCCGAGCGGAGCGAGGTGGTTGGGTCAGCGAGCATCTCGAGACCTACCTGTCCTCCGGCGGCGCGCGGGGCCACATCTTGGACCTGAGCGAGGTCGGCGGCCGTGCAATGACCACACACTGCTTGGTCAGGTGCGCGGGGCACAAGTCGGCGAAGGTCTATGTCAGGCCGTTGATTTACGGCAATGTCGGTGGCGAGATCGTCGTCGTCGCATCAAAAGGCGGCGCCGACACGCATCCGGGGTGGTACTTGAATGTCTTGGAGAGCAACACGATTGGCGTGCAGATCGCTACTCAAGCGTTCGAGGCCACGTGGCGGGAACCCGAAGGCGCGGAACGCCACCAGGTCTGGGCCTTCATGGCTCACCTGTATCCGCCGTACCTCACCTATCAGCAGTCGACCACGCGCCAGATCCCGCTGGTGATGTTGGCGCCCGTGCGGCCGATCGACGTCTTCTCAGCGGATACCTCTTCGACCACTTAGAAACTGCCGGTGCCGGCGTACGGCCACCAGTCGTTTGGGTCGTTGGGGTTGTAGTACTCGCCATTCGACGGTTGGACAGTCGGTATTGGAGGCGGTGGCGGCTGAGGTGGGTCGGCTGGTGGCGGCGCCAAGAGGGCAACCTGCGCATTCGCGGTGCCGCCGAAACCGGTCGCCGCATCAGCCGGAACGCTCACTGCGAGAGTGGATACAGCGATCAGCACCCCCACCGCGGCAAGCGTCCTGATGGTCGAAGTCGTTGTGCAAGTCATTGATCACTCCCTTCACCTGGGCTTCGACGCTACGCCCCACTCGGTTGATGTGCCGCCGAAAAGAGATCGCTCACTCATTGTTTACCTAGACGTTGAACCGGAATTCGACGACGTCGCCGTCGGCCATCACGTAGTCCTTGCCCTCCATGCGCACTTTGCCGGCGGACTTTGCCGAGGCCATCGATCCGGCGGCGACGAGATGGTCGTACGACACGATTTCGGCTTTGATGAAGCCCTTTTCGAAGTCGGTGTGGATCACGCCGGCCGCCTTGGGCGCGGTGTCGCCTTGATGGATGGTCCACGCCCGCGACTCCTTGGGCCCAGCCGTCAGGTAGGTCTGTAACTTCAAGGTGTGAAAACCGGCCCGCGCCAATGCATCTAGGCCACGTTCGGTCTGACCGATCGACTTGAGCAGCTCGACGGCCGACTCCTCGTCGAGCTCGATGAGCTCGGATTCGATCTTGGCGTCCAAGAACACCGCGTCGGCAGGCGCGACCATCGCACGTAGCTCAGTCTTGCGGGCCTCGTCGGTCAGCACCGCCTCGTCGGCGTTGAACACATAGAGGAACGGCTTGGTGGTCATCAAGTTCAGCTCACGCAGAATTGAGGCATCGACGCCGGCCGCGAACAGGGTCTTGCCCGAATTCAGCACCGCCTCGGCGGCAACCGCCGCCTCGAGCAGCGGCTTGCGCTCCTTGTTGTTGCGCGCTTCCTTCTCCAGCCTCGGGACGGCCTTTTCCAGCGTCTGCATGTCGGCGAGAATCATCTCGGTCTCGATCACCTCGATATCCGAGGCCGGATCGACTTTGCCGTCGACGTGTACGACGTCGTCGTCGGCGAACACCCGGACCACCTGACAAATGGCGTCGCACTCGCGGATGTTGGCCAGGAACTTGTTGCCCAGACCGGCGCCCTCGGAGGCGCCCTTCACGATTCCGGCGATATCGACGAACGTCACCGGCGCAGGCACGATTTTCTCCGAAGCGAACAATTCGGCAAGCTTGGACAACCGCGGATCGGGCAGCGGCACCACGCCCTCATTGGGCTCGATGGTCGCAAAAGGGTAGTTGGCGGCGACCACGTTGTTTCTGGTCAGCGCGTTAAACAGGGTCGATTTGCCGACATTCGGCAGACCCACGATCCCAAGGCTGAGGCTCACAGGGACTCAAGTGTAAAGCGTGCAACGCCGGACTAATCGCCGCGCTGCTGCGCTGGGTAGGCACGCCCGCACATTGCTAACGAGGTCGTTACGCGTCTTTAGGCGTCCAGCCGGTACGGTCGACATGTGTCAGAAGAGCCGTCCCGGTCGGTGGTGGCCGCAGATCACCGCTCGATAATCCCCGGGATTCCTGGAATCCCGTGGTGGGCAGCGGTGGTGGTCGCGGTGACCGGCTGCGCCGTCGGTTTTGCGTTCGAAGCCGGCTCCGGCAAAGACCTGACCATCGTGTTCACCGCCCTGTACGTGGCGGGCTGCGTCGCAGCGGTGCTGGCCGTCCGGCAGGCCGGGATCTTCACCGCGGTCATCCAGCCGCCGCTGATCCTGTTCTGCGCGGTGCCCGGTGCCTACTTCCTGTTCCACGGCGCCAAATTCACCGGCGTCAAAGACCTGGTGATCAATTGCGGCTACCCGCTGATCGAGCGTTTCCCGCTGATGCTGTTCACCTCGGCCGGCGTGCTCCTGGTGGGCCTGGTCCGGTGGTACCTGGGCAAGTTCCACTCGGGTGAGGCAGAAAGCACAGAGGTCGCCGACGCTGAGGCTGCCGAGGGTGGGCGGCTCGGGTTGGTCGCGAAACTGACCGCCTTGTTCACCCGCGACTCTGCCGACGACGAGACAACTGACAGGGCCGCCCGAGCGCGGGCACGCCGCCGGGAGCACGCCGTCGAGCGGTCCGCCCGATCGACCGGCGCCGAGCGCAGGACCGGGCGGCGTCCAACAGCTTCCGGCGGCACCGCGTCGTCGAGCACCACGTCGTCGCGCACCGCCTCGTCGCGCACTCGCCGACCGCGGCCCCCGATCGACGACGCCGCCGAGCCGACGCGCGAGCGGACGCAGCGACGCCGCCCGCCGCGCGAATTCGACGACTCAGAGCCGCCGCGGCGCAGCAGCAGCCGGCAGCCCCGCGATCCGGACCTGCGCGGCCGCCCGCCGCGGGAAATCCGCCGCGATCCACACGCCCGTCGCGGCCGCCCCACCAGCCGCACCGGTCGCTTCGACCCGTACGAACCGGTCGAGCCGTTCGACACCCCGGCTCCCCCGCCGCGGCGCCGGCCGGCGCCCAACGGCGCCACCGCGACGCATCACCCGATCTCACAGGTCAGGTATCGCAAAACTGCCGGCGGCGAGGAGCCGCTCGAGGGACGCCAGCGCCAACCGCGCAAGCCGTCGGCCGAGTCCTGGGACTACGACGTCTAAAGTTACGACGTCTAGCACCCAGGCCGTTTAGGACTTGCGGGCCGCCCGGATCTCCCGGGGCAACGCGAACACCAGCGTCTCGTTGGCCGTGGTCACCGGCTGCACGACGTCGTATCCGTGCTCGGCCAGCCGCTCCAGGACGCCCCGAACCAGCACCTCGGGCACCGACGCTCCGGACGTCACGCCGACCGTGGTGACACCCTCCAGCCAGGCCGGATCGATGTCGTCGGCGTAGTCGACCAGATATGAGGCGGACGACCCGGCACCCAGCGCGACCTCGACCAGCCGCACCGAGTTGGACGAGTTGCGCGAGCCCACGACGATCACCAGCTCGCATTCGGGCGCCATCGCCTTGACCGCGACCTGACGGTTCTGCGTGGCATAGCAGATGTCGTCGCTGGGCGGGTCCTGCAGCTTCGGGAAGCGCTCCCGCAGGCGCTGCACGGTCTCCATCGTCTCGTCGACTGACAGCGTGGTCTGCGACAGCCAGATCACCTTGTTCTCGTCGCGAATCGTCACATCGTCGACGGCGCTCGGACCGTCGACCAGCTGCACGTGGTCAGGTGCCTCACCGGCGGTGCCGACGACCTCCTCGTGGCCCTCGTGGCCGATCAGCAGGATGTCGTAATCGTCGCGGGCGAAGCGCTTGGCCTCGTTGTGCACTTTGGTGACCAGCGGGCAGGTGGCGTCGATGACCTTCAGCCCGCGCTCGGCGGCCGTGGTGTGCACGGTCGGCGCGACGCCGTGCGCGGAGAACACCACGATGGCGCCCTCGGGAACCTCGTCGTTGTCCTCGACGAACACCGCCCCGGCTTTGGCCAGGGTTTCCACCACGTGGCGGTTGTGCACGATCTCGTGTCGGACGTAGACCGGCGCGCCGTGCTTTTCCAGCGCACGTTCGACGGTTTCGACGGCCCGGTCGACGCCGGCGCAGTATCCGCGCGGCTCGGCCAGCAGCACGCGCTTGCCGGTCACCGGCTCGGCTACCGCAGCGGTCGCACCCGCCCTCATTCCTATGTGTGGGCCCATGTTCACGGTCGGCGGCATGTCCACCAGGGTACTTTCTGCCGACGTCGGCCCGCCAACTCGCGCGCTCAGCTTGGCGTTGTCCGCCGGTTAAGGCAGTCTTGACCTCATGGCTACTGCACCATATGGGGTCCGGCTGCTGGTAGGCGCGGCGACAATGGCCGTCGAGGAGACCCTCAGGCTGCCGAAAACGATCCTGATGTACCCGATGACGCTGGCCAGCACCGCTGCGCACGTGGTGATGCGGTTTCAGCAGAACGTGGCCGAGCTGGTGATCAAGGGCGACTCCACCCTGGAGCACATCTTTCCGCCCAAGGACGAGCAGCCGGAGTGGGCGACCTTCGACGAGGATCTGCCGGACGACGCCGATGACGACGGTCAGCCGTCCGGCGTCGAGTCTCGCGCCGAGGGGCGGTTTGCGCTGTACTCCTCCCCCGATGCGGGTGCGGGCGACGATTGGGCGCGGGTGGCCGCCACATCGACCAAGACGTCGGAGTCGGCGCCGGCGGTGGTGGAGGAACTGGACTACGAGCAGCTCACCCTCGCTCAGCTGCGGGCCCGGCTGCAAACCCTCGACGTCGACGAACTCGAAGCCCTGTTGGCCTACGAAGAGGCCACCAAGGGGCGCGCCCCGTTTCAGACGCTGCTTGCCAACAGGATCACGCGCGCGACGGCGAAGTGACCGCGAACAGCGCGGAGGCTGGGGCTCCCCGATCGGCCAATTCGGCCGACAACCCGTTCCCGGTTCGCGCGGTGGCGACGCGGATCGCGGCCTGGATCGACAAACTGGGCACGGTCTGGGTCGAAGGTCAGCTGACCCAGATCAACATCCGGCCGGGCGCCCGGACCGTCTTCATGGTGCTGCGCGATCCGGCTGCCGACATGTCGCTGAGCGTGACCGCTCCGCGCACTCTGGTCGACAATGCCCCGGTCAAGCTGGTCGAGGGCGTGCAGGTGGTGGTCTGCGGCAAGCCCAACTTCTTCACCGGCCGCGGCACGCTTACCTTGCGGCTCAGCGAAATACGCGCGGTCGGCGTCGGCGAATTGCTGGCCCGCATCGAGCGGTTACGCCAGCTGCTGGCCGCCGAAGGTCTCTTCGATGCGCGGCTCAAGCGGCCAATTCCGTTCCTGCCCAGCATGATTGGTCTGATCACCGGCCGCGCCAGTGCGGCCGAACGCGACGTGACGACCGTGGCCGCCGCCCGCTGGCCCGCGGTGCAGTTCGCTGTCCGCAACACCGCGGTGCAAGGACCGACCGCGGTGGCCCAGATCGTCAAGGCGTTGCGGGAGTTGGACTCTGACGCCTCCATCGATGTCATCGTGCTGGCCCGCGGCGGTGGCAGCGTCGAGGACCTGCTGCCGTTCTCCGACGAGACGCTGTGCCGTGCGATCGTGGCATGCCGCACACCGGTCGTCAGCGCGGTCGGCCACGAGCCCGACAACCCACTGTGCGATCTGGTCGCCGACCTGCGCGCGGCCACCCCCACCGACGCCGCCAAGAAGATCGTTCCCGATACCGCGGCCGAGCAGCACCTGCTCAACGACCTGCGCCGGCGCAGTGCCCAAGCGCTCCGCAACTGGGTGGGCCGCGAACAACGCATGCTCGCGCAACTGCGTAGCCGACCGGTGCTGGCCGAGCCCCTGGGCGCGCTCGCGGTGCGCGCCGACGAGATCCACCGGGCCCGCTCCGCAGTTCGCCGCGACATCACCCGACTGATCGACGCGCAGAGCGAGCGCGTCGGGCACTTGTCGGCCCGGCTGGCGACACTAGGTCCGGCGGCCACCCTGGCGCGGGGTTACGCCGTGGTGCAGACGGTCGGTGCCGACGGTTCGGCATTGGTACTGCAATCCGTCGCTGACGCCCCGGCGGGGAGCAGGTTGCGGGTACGCGTCGGCGATGGCGCGATCGCGGCGACGAGTGAAGGATCAGCCGATGGCGAATAACGAAGTGACGCCTATTAGTCAGCTCGGGTATGAAACCTGCCGCGACGAGTTGATCGAGGTGGTGCGGCTGCTGGAGCAGGGTGGGCTGGATCTCGATGCGTCGCTGAAACTCTGGGAAAGAGGCGAACAGCTGGTAAAACGCTGCGAGGAACACTTAGCTGGCGCGCGCGAGCGGGTGGCGGATGCGCTGGCTGCCGGCGACGCGCAGGATTCTTGACACCGCAAGTATTTCCCTGACATTTGTTCGAAACTGGAACACGTTTCAGTTATTCTCTTCCGCATGGTTGAGAACACTGCACAATCGCCGACCAACCCGCTGGGCCGAGTGCTGGTCACCGGCGGCTCGGGATTCGTCGGCGCCAACCTGGTGACGACCCTGCTCGACCGCGGCTATTCGGTGCGCTCCTTCGACCGGGCACCGTCACCGCTGCCCGCCCAGCCCGGCCTGGAGGTGCTCCAGGGCGACATCTGCGATCGCGACTTCGTCGCCGGCGCGGTCGACGGGATCGACACCGTCTTCCACACCGCCGCGCTCATCGAGCTGATGGGCGGCGCATCGGTCACCGACGAATACCGGCAGCGCAGCTTCGCCGTCAACGTCGAGGGAACCAAGAACCTGGTGCACGCCGCCCAGGCCGCCGGCGTCAGGCGGTTCGTCTATACGTCGTCCAACAGCGTGGTGATGAGCGGAAAGCGCATTTCGGGCGGCGACGAGACCTTGCCGTACACCACCCGGTTCAACGACCTCTACACCGAGACCAAAGTCGTCGCTGAACGATTCGTGCTCTCCCAGAACGGTATCGACGGCCTCTTGACCTGCGCGATCCGGCCAAGCGGAATCTGGGGCCGCGGCGACCAGACGATGTTCCGCAAGGTGTTCGAAAGCGTGCTCGCCGGGCACGTCAAGGTGCTGGTCGGCCGCAGGGCCGCCCGGCTGGACAACTCCTACGTGCACAACCTGACTCACGGATTCATCCTCGCCGCCCAACACCTGGTTCCGGGCGGGACCGCGCCGGGGCAGGCGTACTTCATCAACGACGCCGAGCCGGTGAACATGTTCGAGTTCACCCGCCCGGTGATCACCGCATGCGGCGAGCGTCTGCCGCGGCTGCGGATCTCCGGCGCCGCGGTGCGCGCCGCGATGCTGGGTTGGCAGCGGCTGCACTTCAGGTTCGGGATCCCCCAGCCCCTGCTGGAGCCGCTGGCCGTCGAGCGGCTGTATCTCGACAACTACTTCTCGGTAGCCAAGGCGACCCGTGACCTCGGCTATCGACCGCTGTTCACGACTGAGCAGGCGATGGTCGAGTGCCTGCCGTACTACACCGAGTTGTTCGAACAGATGAAAGTCGCCGCGGCTGGCAGTTCCCTCCCTGTTTCCCGCGAAAGTGCAACTGTCGACGCGTTTCTCAAGTAAACCTGTCGCTGGGGTCACTTTCGGGGCCCATAGGAGGCCAATGACCGCCGAGACAGTGTTGGTCACCGGGGCGTTCGGACTCGTGGGTTCGGAAATCGTACGACAGCTGATGGTCGAGGGGTCCCGTGTGGTCGCCACCGACCTCGACGTGCCGGCCAACCGCAAAGCGGCCGAATCGACGCCGTCGACCGAGGTGCACTGGGCGGACCTCACCGACCCAGACGCGGTTTCCGGACTGCTGCACGCTGTTTCGCCGACGGCGATCATCCACCTCGCCGCGATCATCCCACCGGTCTGCTACACCCGACCGGACCTGGCCCGGCGGGTCAATGTCGACGCGACGAAGCTGCTGGTCGACGCCGCCGCCGCGCTGCCGAATCCGCCGCGGTTCGTCCAGGCATCCAGCGTCGCCGCCTACGGTGCCCGTAACCCGCATCGCGTCAGCGACCTGCTCACCGCCGACACCCCCCTGCGGCCAACGGACATCTACGGCGCGCACAAGGTGGAGGCGGAGAAGTTGGTGCGCGCGTCCACGCTGGAGTGGGTGGTGCTGCGACTAGGCGGCGTGCTGACCGCCGAGCCGCGACTAGACCTTGATTTGGACACCATCTACTTCGAAGCGTCACTGCCCATCGACGGCCGAATCCAGACCGTCGACGTGCGCGACGTCGCCCGCGCCTTCATCGCGGCGACCACCGCACCGGTCGTCGGCGAGACACTGCTGATCGGCGGCGACGACTCGCACCGGCTGGTCCAGGGCGACATCGGCCCGTCGATGGCGGCCGCGATGGGTCTGGTCGGCGGCATACCCACCGGGCGAAAAGGCAACCCGCACAACGACGCCGAGTGGTTCAGCACCGACTGGATGGACACCACGCAGTCGGCGAAAGCTCTGGACTATCAGCGGATTTCGTGGCCGCAGTTGCTCGCCGAAACCGCCGCACGGATGGGCTGGCGGCGACACCCGGCGCGGGTCATCGCGCCGCTGACCAATATCCTGCTCCGGCGCCGCTCGCCCTATTACCGCCGCCCGGGCCGCTACGCCGACCCGTGGGCGGTCATCGATGCAAAGTGGGAGCGTCACCGGTGACCGACCGCAACGCCGTCGTCGTCGGCGGCGCCTCGGGTATCGGCAAGGCGGTCGCGCACGGGTTGGCGGCCGACGGCTGCCGGATGATCGTCGCCGACCGCAACGGCGACGGAGCACGTTCGGTGGCAACCGAACTCGGCGACCCGCACAGTTCCGCGACGGTCGACGTCACCGATGAAGACTCCGTGCGAGCATTGTTCGACGACGCCGGCGCGCTCGACATCGTGGTCAACACCGCCGGCTTCAGCTCGCTCGGGCTGATCACCGAGCTACCCGTCGAGGATTTCCGTGCTGTCGTCGACGTCTGCCTCACCGGCAGCTTCCTGGTGATCAAGCACGCGGCGCCGCACCTACACGACGGCGGGGCGCTGGTGTCGATCAGCTCGCTGAACGGACGCCAGCCCGCCGCGGCGATGAGCGCCTACTGTGCCGCCAAGGCCGGGCTGTCGATGCTGACCCAGGTTGCCGCGCTCGAGCTTGCACCTCTTGGCATTCGGGTCAACGCCGTCGCGCCCGGGTTCGTGCACACCCCACTGACCGAGCCGGCCACCCACATCCCCGGCGTCGTCGACGAGTACGTCGAGAACACCCCGCTGGGCCGGGCCGGCACGCCCGAGGACATCGCCGAAGCCGTGCTGTTCCTGTGCAAGGCCCCGTGGCTGACCGGCGAGGTGCTCGACCTCAACGGCGGTGCCCACATGAAGCGATACCCGGACCTGTTGAGCCACGTCATGAAGCTTGCGGCGCAATGAGTTCCGGGGGCTCGGGGAATTTCACCGGTAAACACGCGATCGTCACTGGCGCGGGATCGGGTATCGGCGCGGCCCTGTGCCGGGCGCTGGTCGCCGCGGGCGCCGACGTCGTCTGCACCGATGTCGACGGCGCCGCCGCGGCCCGCACCGCTGCGAGCCTGCACGGTCCCGGTACGGCGACGTCGGCGATCCTCGACGTCACTGATCCGGCCGCCGTCAAGTCCGCCGTCGACGCCGTCGTGGCGCGCGTGGGACAACTCGACCTGATGTTCAACAACGCCGGAATCGTGTGGGGCGGAGACACCGAACTTCTGACGCTGGACCAATGGAACGCCATCATCGACGTCAACATCCGCGGCGTCGTGCACGGCGTGACCGGCGCCTACCCGGTGATGCTGCGCCAAGGCCACGGGCACATCATCAACACCGCATCACTGGCCGGGCTGACCGCGGCCGGCCAGATCACCAGTTACGTGATGACCAAGCATGCGATCGTCGGGTTGTCGCTGGCGCTGCGCTCCGAGGCCGTTTCGCGTGGTGTGGGCGTGCTGGCGGTGTGCCCGGGCGCTGTCGAGACGCCGATCCTGGACAAGGGCGGCATCGGTGGCTTCGTCGGTCGTGACTACTTTGTGGACGGCTCAGGTGTGAAGAACGCCTACAGCGCCGACCGGCTGGCCAGTGACACGTTGAAAGCCATCAGCCGCAACAAGGCCCTGCTGGTCAAGCCGCGACAGGCCTACGCGTCCTGGGTATTTGCCCGGCTGGCGCCGACTCTGTTGCAGCGCATGTCGATTCGGTTCATCTCCGGTCAGCGCAAGCGGCAGTCCGCTAACGCAGCCGCTCGTTGAGGAACGCGACGACCCGCTTGCGCGCCTCGTAGGCCGGGTGGCCGTCGACCTCGCGCACCTCGTCGGTCAGCACCGAGTGCGCCATCCGCGAAAAGCCGTGCTCGTTGCCCGGCTTCGAATCGATCTCGATCACCTCGAACGCGTCCCCTAGACGTTCTTTGAGTGTCGTGAACCGTTCGCGCGGCGCCATCTTGTCCTCGCTGAATCGCAAGCCGATCGCACACAGCCCCTCATTGGCGGCGCGGTCCCTGAAAGCGTTCAACTCCAGATCGCTGACCCCGGGGTCGCGTCGCTGCTTCGGCGTGAACGGGAAGGGCACCGACGGTTGGCTGAGCACGGGCGCGAGCACGCTGTCGTCGACCGCGGCGGCCAGCGCGAAGCCGCCGGTGAAGCACTGGCCGATCACCCCGACGCCCTTGCCCGGCGTCGCCTTGTTGAGGTCGCGGGCCAACGCCCGCAAAAAGACCGACACCGGCCGCTGCTTGTTGGTCGCCAACCCGGCGAATTCCCTCGCCACACAGGCCCGAGCGATGGTCGATACGACGTATCCGGGGTCTTTGCCGCGACCGGGCTCGCCGAACAGCGACGGGATCGCCACCGTGAAACCGTTGTCCACCAGGTGGTTCCCTAGTCCTAGCACGCCCGGGTAGATGCCCGGGATCTCCGGGATCAACACCACGCCGGGCCCCTCGCCGCGGCGGTAGACATCGTGGGTGTACCCCCCGCCGGTGAACGGTTCCACGGACCATCCGGTGAGATCGGCTACCGGTGCGCTCATCGCTCAGTTTCCTTTCTTTGGCCATCTAGGTCGTTGGGAGGGTAGTGGCGGTTGCGCTTGGGTGGCCGCCGCCAAGGTACGAAACTCGTCGGTGTTGCCGGCACCGGTGATGCCGACTTGAGCCGGACCGGCCGGGCTGTTCAGCCGGGTCGTCCACACCGGCTCGACGCCGTCGCCTCGATAGGTGATCCAGCGGGTGCCGTTCACGTCGACAGTGCCGGTCGGAAACATCGACGGATGAATCGCACTGACCAGCTTGTCCTCGTTGGCGTTGCTCTGGGTCAGGCTCAGATACTCGCCACCCGGGCTGATGTAGCCGACGATCGAGGTGACCGCACGCAGACGTTTTCCCGTCGAGGGGTCGGTCCGGCCATCGGCGATCTCACCACGACCACCGGAATTGGCCTGCCAGCCCTCGGGCAGGCGTGGCAGCCGGACCGGGAACCCCAGGGTCTGCGCGTCGGCCTTCAACGCGCCGGCGGCGTCGTAGGCCGGCACCGGTCCGCGGTGGATTCCACTCGGGGAAAACGAGCACATCCCGACCACGCCGGCCAACACGATGCAGGCCACCACCAGCGGAGCGATCGACCAGAACATGTCGCGGCCGTCCTGCAGCAGCCGCGGCTTGGCCGGTTTGGCCGAGGGCTCGGGCTCTGAGGTCACATCACGAGTATCCCAGCTCCCGAGGAGTAACCCGTCTCTGGGACAATCGGCAACCATGACCGCAGGTTCTCGTCGTGAAGCACCGGACCGCAACCTCGCCCTCGAGCTTGTCCGGGTCACCGAGGCAGGCGCCATGGCCGCCGGCCGCTGGGTGGGCCGCGGCGACAAGGAGGGCGGCGACGGCGCGGCCGTCGATGCCATCCGCCAGCTGGTGAACTCCGTGTCGATGCGTGGCGTCGTGGTGATCGGCGAAGGCGAGAAAGACCACGCGCCGATGCTGTACAACGGCGAGCACGTCGGCAACGGCGACGGCCCGGAATGCGACTTCGCCGTCGATCCGGTCGACGGCACCACGCTGATGAGCAAGGGCATGCCCAACGCGATCTCGGTGCTCGCGGTGGCCGACCGCGGCGCGATGTTCGACCCGTCTGCGGTGTTTTACATGAACAAGATCGCGGTGGGCCCGGACGCCGCCCATGTTCTGGACATCACCGCGCCGATCGCCGACAACATCCGCGCGGTCGCCAAGGTCAAGGGACTGTCCGTGCCGGACATGACGGTCTGCATCCTGGACCGCCCGCGACACGCCCAACTGATCGAGGACGTGCGGGCCACCGGAGCGCGCATCCGGCTGATCACCGACGGCGACGTCGCGGGCGCGATCTCGGCGTGCCGACCCGGGTCCGGCACCGACCTGCTGGCCGGCATCGGCGGCACGCCGGAGGGCATCATCACCGCCGCGGCGATCCGCTGCATGGGCGGCGAGATCCAGGCGCAGCTGGCCCCCAAGGACGACCAGGAACGACACAAGGCACTTGACGCCGGCTACGACCTCGACCAGGTACTGACCACGGGAGATCTGGTGTCCGGCGAGAACGTCTTCTTCTGCGCCACCGGCGTCACCGACGGCGACCTGCTCAAGGGTGTGCGCTACGAGCCGGGCGGCTGCACGACGCAGTCGATCGTGATGCGGTCCAAGTCCGGCACGCTGCGGATGGTCGAGGGTTTCCACCGGCTGGCCAAGCTCAACGAATACTCCGCTATCGACTTCACCGGCGACAGCAGCGCCGCATACCCCCTGCCGTGACACCACTATCAACGAGGCCACATCTACTGAGAAAGAAGGTGCCCGTGGCAGACGACACCGAATACCGCATCGAACACGACACCATGGGCGAGGTCCGGGTTCCCGCAAAGGCGTTGTGGCGAGCCCAGACTCAGCGCGCCGTGGAAAACTTCCCGATCTCGGGTCGGGGCCTGGAGCGCACCCAGATTCGGGCCCTGGGCCTGCTCAAGGGCGCCTGCGCCCAGGTCAACAAGGACCTCGAACTGCTGGCAGCGGATAAGGCCGACGCGATCATTGCCGCTGCCGCCGAGATCGCCGACGGCAAGCACGACGACCAGTTCCCGATCGATGTGTTCCAGACCGGTTCGGGCACCAGCTCCAACATGAACACCAACGAGGTGATCGCCAGCATCGCCGGCGCCAACGGCGTGAGCGTACACCCCAACGATGACGTCAACATGTCGCAGTCGTCCAACGACACCTTCCCGACGGCCACCCACATCGCGGCCACCGAAGCCGCTGTGCGCCATCTGATTCCGGCGCTGCAGGTGCTGCACGGCGCGCTGGCCGACAAGGCGCGAGAATGGCACACCGTGGTCAAGTCGGGCCGCACCCACCTGATGGACGCCGTCCCGGTGACGTTGGGCCAAGAATTCTCCGGGTACGCCCGCCAGGTCGAGGCGGGCATCGAACGGGTGACGGCGACGCTGCCCCGGCTGGGTGAACTGGCGATCGGCGGCACCGCGGTCGGCACCGGCCTCAACGCCCCCGAAGGCTTCGGCGCCAAGGTGGTCCACGTCCTGGTCACCGAGACCGGATTGGACGAACTTCGCACCGCGGTAAACTCTTTCGAGGCCCAGGCCGCGCGCGACGGGCTGGTCGAGGTGTCCGGCGCGCTGCGCACCATCGCGGTGTCGCTGACCAAGATCGCCAACGACGTGCGTTGGATGGGCTCCGGCCCGCTGACCGGCCTGGCCGAGATCCAGTTGCCGGACCTGCAGCCGGGCAGCTCGATCATGCCGGGCAAAGTCAATCCCGTTCTGCCCGAGGCGGTTACCCAGGTCGCAGCCCAGGTGATCGGCAACGATGCCGCGGTCGCAGTCGGCGGGCTCTCGGGTGCGTTCGAGCTCAACGTCTACATCCCGATGATGGCCCGCAACATTCTCGAATCGTTCAAGCTGCTGACCAACGTCTCGACGCTGTTCGCCGAACGGTGCATCGTCGGGCTGCACGCCAACGTCGAGCACCTCCGCGAACTCGCCGAGTCATCGCCGTCGATCGTCACGCCGCTGAACTCGGCGATCGGCTACGAAGA
Source organism: Mycobacterium sp. (assembly GCF_965277065.1). Taxonomy (GTDB): domain Bacteria; phylum Actinomycetota; class Actinomycetes; order Mycobacteriales; family Mycobacteriaceae; genus Mycobacterium. The sequence continues at coordinate 584,571 of NZ_CBDIBT010000018.1, read as the reverse complement.
GGCCGCCGCGGTGGCCAAGCAAGCAGTCAAGGAACACACGACGATTCGGCAGGCCGTGATCGACCGCGGGCTGATCGGCGACAAGCTGTCCGAAGAGGAACTCGACCGTCGTCTCGACGTGCTCGCGATGGCCAAGGTCACCGAGGCGTAGCCATGTTCGACGACGGACTCCGCCAACGGCGACTGGCGCTCGTCGAAGAGCACATGAACACCGAGGTGACCAAAGAGTTCGATCGCACTCTGGCCACCTTCAACGGGCACCCCCGCTACGAAATCATGGCCACCGGGCAGGTTTTCGTCGGCGACGACGAGGTCATGAACTACTACCTTACCACCCGTACCGCTTTTCCCGATCAGCGGCACGACAATGTCCGGTTCCACGTCACCGAAGACACGGTGATCACCGAATTCGACTTGCTCGGAACCAATCTCGGTGAGTTCTACGGCATGCCGCCCACCGGCAAAGCATTCCGGGTGCCGATCATTGCGGTGTTCTTCTTCGATGGCGAACGAATCACCAATGAGCGCATCTATTTCGACAGTGCCAGCCTGGTCACACAGATCGGCCGCGGAGAACTGCTGGCCTTGGCCGCTTCCGGCGATCTTCCGGGGCAGTAGCGCTGGCGCAGCGCGACATGGACAGGCCCGCGGAGCGCGACGCGACGATCTCGGAATTCCTGACGACGGCCGGCTGGGGCAGCGCCGCACGCACGGCCATGGCGGGAGATGCATCCTTTCGCCGCTACTGGCGCCTGACCGACGGCTCGCGGCGCGCGGTGTTGATGGACGCGCCGCCCGACAAGCTCGACATCCGCCCGTTCCTGGAGATCGATTCTCATCTGCGCGGGCTGAATTCCTCCGCCCCTGAGATTCTCGCCGCCGATCCGGCGCCGGGGTTGGTGCTCTTGGAGGATCTGGGCGACGCGACGCTGGCGCAACGGCTCGAGGCCGGCGACGACCCGGACCGGATCTTCGGCTTGGCGATTGACTGGTTGATCGATTGGCACCGGCGCGGCGCGGCGGCAATTCCGGCCGGCCTTCCCGGGTATGACGATGCGCGCATGCTGGAAGAGGTGGAGCGGTTCATGTTGTGCTACATACCTGCCGCGCGCGGAACGCCTGTCGACGAGGACGCGCGGCAGCATTTCGAGGCGATCTGGCGCGCGCTGTTGCCCACAGCGCGCGCGGTGCCCGACACACTCGTCCATCGCGATTTCTTCGTCGAGAATCTGTTTCTGCTGCCGCGACCGGGTCTGAAAGCGTTGGGGCTGCTGGACTTTCAAGATGCAGTGGTGGGGCCGATCACCTATGACCTTGCCTCGCTGCTGGAGGACGCGCGCCGCGACCTGCCCGCGGCCCTGATCGATTCCATGCGCGCGCGCTATCGCGCAGCATTCCCGGAGCTGTCCGGCGTGGATTTCGATGCCTCGTGGGCGGTGATGGCCGCGCATCGCCATGTGAAATGCCTGGGCCTGTTCGTGCGCCTAGCCACGCGCGACGGCAAACCTGGCTACCTGCAGCACATCCCGCGGCTCTGGCGCCTGCTAGACCAGGCGCTGACGCATCCCGCATTGGATGAGCTGTCGCACTGGCTGGAACGCGAAGTGCCCGCTGCGCACCGCGTGGTGCCGGACCCGTGAGCGGCTCTGCGACCATGCCGGGCCATGCCATGGTGCTGGCGGCAGGCCTCGGGCTACGCATGCGCCCCCTGACCGAGCGCACGCCCAAGCCGCTGATCCCGGTGGCGGGCAGGTCGATGCTGGACCGCGTTTTCGACCGGCTCGACGAAGCGGGCGTGCCTCACCGCGTGGTCAATACGCATTGGCTGGCGGACCAGATCGCCCGGCATCTGGCCGGCCATTCCGGCGTGATCCTGTCGCACGAGGGCGTGCCGCTCGACACCGGCGGTGGCGTCGCCCAGGCACTTCCCCTGCTAGGCCTGCAGCCCTTCTTCGTCTGTAACGCCGACATCATCTGGCTGGACGGAGAGCGGCCGGCGCTGAACCGCCTGGCCGAAGCCTGGGACGCGGCGCGGATGGATGCGCTCCTGCTGCTGACACCGGTCGGCCGGGCCTTCGGCTATGACGGGGCGGGAGACTTCTTCCACGCCGATGACGGACGTTTGCAGTGGCGTGGCGACGCGTCCACTGCGCCATTCGTTTTCACCGGCGTGCAGATCCTGCATCCTCGGCTATTCGCCGATGCCCCGGATGGAGGGTTCTCGCTGAACCTACTCTATTACCGTGCACAGGCGACCAGGCGACTGTTCGGCCTCGTCCATGACGGCGACTGGCTGCATATCGGCACGCCGGAGGCTCTGACGGCGGCCGAATCCTGGTTCGCCGCGCGCGAGGATTAGCTGCCGTTGTTCGGTCCGCCCGAGTTCTGGCCTGCCACATCGGTAATCGGGAAGTTCGGCATCGGCGGTGGCGACGGCGTATTGGGCAGCGACGGAATCTCCGAGGCCGGGATGTCGTGCAGGGCATTGACCGGGGGCCCGTTCTCCCGCGAGCCGTACACGCTGCCCGGCGCCCGCGGCCCGAGTAACTGGCTGACCGTGACCAGGTGGTAGTCGTTGGCTTTGAGCACCGGAATGAACTGCTCGACGAGATCGACGGTGCTGGAGTAGGTGTCGTGCATCAGGACCACCGACCCGGGTTTGATCTGGGTCATCAACAGGAATCTGCTGGCCGCGGTGTTCGAGTCGTTGATCCAGTCGAAAGGGATGACGTCCCAAAGGATTCCGGCCTGGCCGGCTTTGGCGGCCGGCCCGTTGACCGCCGGATCGGTCAGTCCGCCCGGCGGGCGCCACAACTTCGGCGTCACACCGGTGGCGGCGACGATCGCGTCGGTGGCCCGGGAGAACTGGCTGGGCACGTCGGCGGGTGGCAGCGTCGTCATGTTGGGGTGCTCCCAGGTGTGGCTGCCCAGTTCCATGCCGGCTTCGACCACCCGTTTGGCGCCGGCCGGGTTGGCCGCGACCTTGTTGCCGATCTCGAAGAACGTCGCCTTGGCGTTGTTGGCTTTCAGGATGCCCAGCAGCCGGTCGGTGTACGGCGTGGGGCCGTCGTCGAAGGTGAGCGCCACGCACTTGACCTGAGCGCAGTCGACGGCGTCGTTGGCCTGGGCGAAACCGGACGTGCCCGGTGAACGCGCCGACCGCCACTATGACCGCGGCTGACGCGACACCGGCGACGGTACGCAGGTACCGCCACTTCTGGTTGTCGGGTCGTTTCGCCACCGCCGAAGCCTACCGGCGACCAACTACGGCCTGGCTTACAGCGGGGCGCCGCTGATTTCCTCGAGCATCTCGGTCACCAGCGCCGCGATCGGCGACCGCTCGCTGCGCAGCAGCGTGATGTGCGCGAACAGCGGGTGCCCTTTGAGCTTCTCGACCACGGCCGCGACGCCGTCGTGGCGGCCGACCCGCAGGTTGTCCCGCTGGGCGACGTCGTGGGTCAGCACCACCCGCGATCCCGTACCCAGCCGTGACAGCACGGTCAGCAGCACGTTGCGTTCCAGCGACTGCGCCTCGTCGACGATCACGAAGGAGTCGTGCAGCGAGCGACCGCGGATGTGGGTCAGCGGCAGCACCTCGAGCATGCCGCGGGAGAGCACTTCCTCGAGCACCGCGGGGCTGGCCAGTCCTTCGAGGGTGTCGAAGACAGCCTGGGCCCAGGGACCCATTTTGTCGCTCTCGCTACCGGGCAGGTAGCCAAGTTCCTGGCCGCCGACCGCGTACAGCGGCCGGAAGACCACCACCTTGCGCTGGGTGCGCCGTTCCAGCACGGCCTCCAGGCCGGCGCACAGCGCCAGCGCCGACTTGCCGGTACCGGCCTTGCCGCCCAGCGACACGATGCCCACCGACTCGTCGAGCAGCAGATCCAGGGCGACCCGCTGTTCGGCGGAGCGGCCGCGCAGCCCGAAACTTTCGCGGTCGCCGCGGACCAGTTGCACCTTCTTGTGTGCGTTCACCCGGCCGAGCGCATGCGAGCTACCGGCCAGCAGCCGAATCCCGGTGTGGCACGGCAGGTCTCGCGCACCCTCCAGGTCCACCTCGCCGTCGGCGAACAACGTGTCGATGTGGTCGGCGCTGGTTTCCAGCTCCGTCATCCCGGTCCAGCCGGAGACCACGACGTCCTGCGCGTGGTACTCGTCGGCGGGCAGGCCCACCGCACCCGCTTTCACCCGCAGCGGAATGTCCTTGCTGACCAGCGTGACGCGCTTGCCCTCGGCCGCGAGATTGGCGGCGCAGCACAGGATGCGGGAGTCGTTGGTGTCGGTGCGGAAGCCGGCAGGTAGCACGGACGGGTCACTGTGGTTGAGCTCGACGTGCAGCGTACCGCCTTGTGTCCCAACCGGAATGGGTTGATCGAGGCGTCCGTGCTCGATGCGGAGATCGTCGAACAGGCGCAGCGCCTGGCGGGCGAACCAGCCCAGCTCGTGATGGTGGCGCTTGGCCTCCAGCTCACTGATCACCACCAGCGGAACAACCACTTCATGTTCGGCGAAGCGGGAGCAGGCCCACGGATCGGACAGCAGCACCGACGTGTCGAGCACGTAGGTCCTGATGGAGTCCTGGGAAACCGCTGCAGTATCAGTCACGAGCGCTCCTCGAGCTCATCGCCCGGATCGCTGCCGCATGCGGGTGGTGTCCCCACCGCCACCCATGCGCACGAAGCGTTCTCACCGGGCTGGATGCCCGTGCGGCCCGCACGGACGATTCGTCGGCGGGGGCCGCGGCGTAAGGACCGGGGCCGGCGGTCCTTTCGAGGTTGAGTCGAGAGGCGCCGCCCGGATAGCAGAGCGTGTCGCTAGCCATCGCCAGCGACGCTACTCTCGTCGGCTCATGTCCGCCGGGCAGGCGCGCCGACGACGCTAGACGGAGCAGTGGGGTCTGGAATGAGGAGGAGCGGCGCCACTAAACCGCGCCGACGACGATGCAGAGCGTCAGCTAGCTGCTGACGAACTGCTGCAGAGCGGGCTCGTCGGCCACGCCCCAGTCGGTGATCCGGTCGGAGATGAGCTGACGCAGTTGGTCGGGTCCGAAAATGCCTGCGTCGGCGACGACTCGCACCTTGTCGGCGTACGCGTCGATGTCGGCACCGATGACGTCGATCTCGGCCGCGCGCGCGGCGATGGCGGCGATCGTTTCGTCGCGTCTGTACGTCGCCAGGTGCGCGACCAGGTTGGCGAAGAACTCCTCGTGCCGCACTTCGTCGCGGGCGATGTGGGCGATCAGGCCGGCCAGCACCGGCTCCTCGATCTGAGCCGCCAGGTTGTTGCAGAAGACCGCGCTGGAGCCCTCGAAGAGAGCCATGAACACCAACGTCTCGATCTTCGAGTACTGGCTGGCGCGATACCCCTTCGACGACACGTGCTCGAAGCGGACGTCTTCGTTGGCGGTCGGATCGATCTCGCGGGTCACCACGAAGTACTCGCGCAGCGCGATCGCGTGCAGGTGCTCCTCGGCGGTCCAGCGACCGATCCACTGATGCCAGTTGAGTTCGAGGATGAAGTGCTCGACGAGTTCGCGGTGGTAGCCGGCCAGGTTGTCCTTGGTGACCAGTAGGATCTCGCACGCGTCGGTGATGGCTTTCGGCAATGTCACCTGTGACGCGTCCCAGTCCCGGCCGCCCAGGAAGGCGAAGTTCTCCCCCTGCTCGAACGGCACGAAGTCGTGCGCGAACCAGATCTGCTCGGTACCGATATGACGATCGAGATTCGCGCCGACGACTGGATCGAGTTCGAGCATCAGTGCGTCAGGGACGGGTCTAACGGCCATAAAAGTAACTGTAACTTGTGGACACAGGTTTCGTAAAATCCCTGTGCCGGCGTTTTCCCGAGCGGCCGGTGTTAGACCAGCGACCAGTCCTCCAGGCCCTCGTACAGCGGAAACTCCCTGGCCAAACGCGTGACACGCGCACGCAGGGCCGCGACGTCCGCCGCGGTTCCCGCCGCCAGAGCGGTGGCAATGATGTCGGCGACCTCGGTGAACTCGGCGTCGCCGAAGCCCCGAGTGGCCAACGCCGGCGTACCGATCCGGAGGCCGGAGGTCGTCATCGGCGGCCGCGGGTCGTTGGGCACCGCGTTGCGGTTGACGGTGATGCCGGCCTCGTGCAGCAGGTCCTCGGCAGCTTGGCCGTCCAGCGGTGAGTCACGCAGGTCGACGAGCACCAGGTGGACGTCGGTGCCACCGCTGACCACCGAGACGCCGGCCTCAGCGACGTCGGCGGCCAACAGTCGATCGGCCAGGATGCGGGCGCCGGTCAGCGTGCGCTGCTGACGCTCGACGAATTCCGGGGTGCCGGCGATCTTCAACGCGACGGCCTTGGCGGCGATGACGTGCATCAGCGGTCCGCCTTGCTGGCCGGGGAACACCGCGGAGTTGATCGACTTGGCGTACTCCTTCTTGCCCATGATCATTCCGGACCTGGGGCCGCCCAGCGTCTTGTGCACGGTGTTGGAGACGATGTCGGAGTCGGGCACCGGCGACGGGTGCAGTCCGGCGGCGACCAGGCCGGCGAAATGCGCCATGTCCACCCACAACTTGGCGTCGACCTCGTCGGCAATAGATTTGAACGCGGCAAAGTCCAGGACGCGCGGGTACGCCGACCAGCCGGCGACGATCACCTTCGGCCGGAACTCCAGCGCCTGGGCTCGCAGCTTGTCCATGTCGATGATGTGAGTGGTGTCGTCCACGCCGTAGAAGGCGTTCTCGTAGAGCTTGCCGGAAAAGTTCAGCTTCATGCCGTGGGTCAGGTGACCGCCGTTGGCCAGGTCCAAGCCCAGCAGCCGCTCCCCTGGCTTCATCAGTGCATGTAGCACCGCGGCGTTGGCCTGTGCACCCGAATGCGGTTGCACATTGGCGAAGTCGGCGCCGAACAACGCCTTGGCCCGGTCGCGGGCGATGTTCTCCACCTCGTCGACGTACTCGCAGCCGCCGTAGTAGCGGCGGCCGGGCAGACCCTCGGCGTACTTGTTGGTCAGCACGCTGCCCTGAGCTTGCAGCACCGCGCGCGGAACGAAGTTCTCCGAGGCGATCATCTCCAGCGTGTCGCGCTGGCGGCCAAGCTCTTTGCCGAGCAGCTCGGCGATCTCGGGATCGACATCGGCCAGCGGCGCGGACAGGACGGAGGTATTAATGCGGGCGTCGGGTGCGGCAGTCACGGGGCCCAGTCTAAACGGGCAGCCCAGACGGGACGAACGGCTCGTCGAGCAACCGGCCGAACCGCTCGACCACGCTCGTCCCATCCGGCCGCGCGTCCAGCCACCCGCGCAACAACCGGTATCCCTCGACGTAAGTGCTGGTGTAGGCGCGCCACAGCGGCGAGGACAGAAACCGCAGCATCTGCCGGGCCCGGGTGTCGTTGACCAGCAGCCAGCGTCGCAGGAACTCCGCGACCTCGTCGGCGTCGCGGTGCTCGTCGTGCAACATCAACGCCGCGTCCTGACGCACGCCGGCCAGCGCCGCCGCGGCCTCGGACACCGCTTCGGCGCGCTCGCCGTCGAAACGCAGACCGAGATCGGCATAGATCTCGCCGGCCCAACTCCCCCAGCCCGAGCCGATCGCCGCATACAGCGCCAGGTCGGCCAGGCCCTCGGCCATCAGACATTGGGGGGTGTTGACCAAAAAGATGGTCTGCTCGGTCTGTCCCCTGCGGTTGACCAAGCCGGCCTCTTTGCGGCAGTGCTCCGTGTGGTGTCCGGGGTAGGACTCATGCGCCACCAGCCGGGGCAGGTTGGACATCAGCTGCTTGAGGTCGGCGTTGACGGCCACCGTCGAGCGGTAGCCGCCCAGGTAGTAGTTGAAACCCGACCACGGCTTGTCGGTCACCACCTGGTAGTCGACGGTCTCGGTGTCGGGCAGCGGATATTCGGCGCGGACCCGGTCGCGCAGCGCGCTGGAGAAGGCGTCGATGGTGGCCGCCAACCGCTTCGGGCGGGATTTCCTCGCCGACGCGGTGCGCTTCCATCCGGTCGGCCAGCGAGCCGGGGCCGGCCAGCGCCTCGTCGAGCCGGACGTGTGCCTGCCGATAGGTGTCCGTGTCGCCCTTGCTGATGCGCACATCGAAATAGGCGTGCACCTCGTCGACAAACCCGATGTCTTCCCCGGCGAACTTGCGGGCCGCGCACTCCAGCGCACGCAGGTGAGCGCCTACGTAGTCGGCCCGCTGCTGGTCGAATCCGTTGCGGTGCGGCACATCCGGCAATGCGGCGACCAGCCGGCCGGCTTGCCGAACCAGGTCGGCCGGATCGGGGGCGGGCTCGGCCGCCACGCTCTGGCGCAACGCCGGGTCGCCGGTGAAGGCGTCGACGTAGCCGGACTCGATCCGGTCGAAACGCAAACCGAGTAGCAGGTACTCACGGATCAGCGCGTCAGGGTCCACACTTGGGAAGTCTATTTACCCGGCTCTCCGGTCGCCCCACCTGACCATGACACGGCCAAGGCTGCAAGACTGACTCTCATGCCGCGGCCCAGCGAGCCGAGCCCCTACGTGGAGTTCGATCGACGACAGTGGCGCGCGCTCCGGATGTCGACGCCACAGCCGCTGACCGAAGAGGAAGTCGTCGGCCTGCGCGGCATCGGCGAGCAGGTCAACCTGCGCGAGGTCGAAGAGGTCTACCTGCCGCTGGCACGGCTCCTGCACCTGCAGGTCGCAGCCCGCCAGGGGCTGTTCTCCGCCACCGCCGAGTTCCTCGGTGAGCCACAGCAGGCTCCCGACCGGCCGGTGCCGTTCATCATCGGCGTGGCCGGCAGCGTCGCGGTCGGAAAGTCGACAACCGCTCGTGTGCTGCAGGCGCTGCTGGCCCGTTGGGACCACCACCCGCGCGTCGATCTGGTGACCACCGACGGGTTCCTCTACCCCAACGCCGAGCTGAGCCGGCGAAACCTGATGCACCGCAAAGGCTTTCCGGAGAGCTACGACCGACGGGCGCTGATGCGGTTTGTCACGTCGGTGAAGTCGGGATCGGACTACGTGTGCGCGCCGGTGTACTCACACCTGCACTACGACCGGGTGCCGGACGCCAAGCAGGTGGTCCGCCACCCCGACATCCTGATCCTCGAAGGTCTCAACGTCCTGCAGACCGGGCCGACGCTGATGGTGTCGGACCTGTTCGACTTCTCGCTGTACGTGGACGGACGGATCGAGGACATCGAGCAGTGGTACATCTCGCGGTTCCTGGCGATGCGTTCGACGGCGTTCGCCAACCCCGCGTCGCACTTCCACCACTACGCAGGGCTGACCGACCAGCAGGCCGACATCGCCGCCCGCGACATCTGGCGCTCGATCAACCGGCCCAACCTGATCGAGAACATCCTGCCCACCCGGCCGCGCGCCACCCTGGTGCTGCGCAAGGACGCCGACCACTCCATCAACCGGCTGCGGTTGCGCAAGCTCTGACGTCTTGCTGCCGCGACTGCCGTGCGATCCTGTCCCGTGCCAGCGTCTTGAATAGATTGAGCCTCATGACTGAACTCATCACCGACGTGCACACGCATCCTTTGCTCGCGGAGTACAAGCGGATCCTGACCGGCGATGCCGACGCAATCGCAGCCGAGGGGGTGGCACTCCCCCCGTGGAACCTGGTTCTGCACCTGGAAAACATGGACGAGCACGGGATCGGTGCCGGCATCCTGTCGCTTCCGGGCATGACGAACGTCTTGGTCGGCAAGGATGCCTCAGCCAACGCCCGCGGGCTGAACGAAGAATTGGCCGCGGTGGTTTCTCAGCACCCTGATCGGCTCGGCGCTTTCGCCGTCGTGCCGATGCACGACATAGACGCGGCACTGATCGAAACGGCCTACGCTCTCGACGATCTCAACCTCGACGGTGTGTGTGTTGGCCCGCAATTCGCAGGCACCTATCTCGGCGACGACTATTACGATCCGTGGTTCGAGGAACTCAATCGCCGCGGTGCAACTTTGTTCGTCCATCCCGATGCGCCGCCGGGGTTTTCCGTTGAGACCAGCAAGATGAACGTCTCGGTGGTGGAGTTCATGTTCGAAACCACCCGCATGGTGGCGACTATGGTTCTGTCCGGCGCCAAACGGCGTTTCGCCCGGGTCAACATCATCGCCACCCACGGTGGCGGCACCATTCCTTACCTCGCCACGCGCATTTCACTGGCGGGTTCAATGCCGTGGGGATACCGGGGCGGCCCGAAGCTCGACGCTGCTGACATTTTGACAGGTCTGGCATCGTTCTACTTCGATCTCACAGCAGCCACCGCACCGGCAGCCCTCGACGGTCTGCACGCACTGGTACCACCAACTCAGCTGTTGATGGGTTTCGACTATCCGCTGATGCCGCCACAGACGATCGAGCCGGCGAAGAAAACGTTCGAGTTGTACTCCGGATTCGATGACAACGAGAAAGCGCTCATAATTTCGGGCAATGCGCACCGATTGTTTCCGCGTTTCGCCTAACACGACGGGGCTTGGCGTTAACCGGGGTCCCTGCTCGGTGCTGGTTTCTGGATCCGGCCAGCGAGTATCTGCTAACCGGCGGGTGAGTCGATCGAGTTCATCATCGGCGACTGCGATGTCGTGTCGCTCAATCACCACCTGTGACGGTGCCATTAATTTCCCTGTCCGTGGACCTTGTCGATGCTGATGGTGACGATGGCCCGGGTTTGGTCTCTACCGCCATACCAGGGGTACGGGCCGCGGAGGTATTTCTGTGCGAGTGATTCGATGTGCTCCGCTCCCCCCGAAGTCGTGGTACCGATGACGCGCCCTCTGACGGTGATGAAGCGAATGGGGTTAGCCGGGTCGGACACGGCGACGGCCACGCGCGGGTCACGTTCCATATTGCGCAGCTTCTGGAATCCGGCCACCGTGTTGATCACGATGTGATCGCCGTCGGTGTCGACCCAGATCTGGGTCAGCTGAGGGGACCCGTCCGGCATTAGAGTCGCGAGGTAACAGGTACTCGGGGCGCGCAATAGCGCCATCAGCTCGTCAGTCAGATCGGTGGCGGGGTGAATGGTCATCGGTCTTGGCTCCTGCTTCGGTTGTGGTGTGGGAGGGATGCGTCCGGCGCGCCGCTCGGGCGATCAGGGCCAGATGATCAGCGTCAACATTCACGAGATGCCCGTCACGCGATCCGCCGAATCAATACGGGAAGAATCAGAAGGAGAAGGTAAACAGCACAGCAACTTCCGGGTCACACGAACCAGGTCAAGATCTGGGCGGTGTTTGGTACAACCCTGTGCCGCGGCCCCGATCGGACAGCGACACCGACCCCAGGCCGGCTGCATACTCAGCACCTTCAGCCAACGCGCCCAGCAGCAGCATGTCAAACGATGCCGCAGATCGGGAGGGACAGCTCGGATCGAATTTCCGTTCAGTGCAAGTCATTCGGCGCAACGCGACGGTCACGGCCAGAATTCGTCCCATGCCAATGTAATCGGTCAGCGTATCCCGGCTTCGACTGTCCAAATTCATTTGATTGGGCAGAGACGGACGAGTTCGCAGTATTGAACACGCACCTGGCGGCAGCAATTGGGTACACAGAAATTTGTGGGTGGATATGATCGCCGCGTGGCGCTTCCACCCGTCGATCCGACTGCGAAACCGACCTTCGCCAAGCGGATCATGACGCCGCTGGGGAGGTCGAAAGCTGGCAAGTGGACGATCCGGAACGTCTCGACGCGTATTGATCCGATCCTCGTCAAACTCACTCGGGGGCGTCTGTCGACGCTCGTCTTCACTCCTGCTGTCCTGCTCACGCATACTGGAGCGAAGTCGGGCGCGCCGCGAACGACGCCGCTGTTGTACTTCACCGATAACGAACGAGTCATCCTGATGGCCTCCAACTTCGGCGGAACCCACCACCCGGCTTGGTACCACAATGTCAAAGCCCATCCGGAAGTGACGCTTTATGCCGGCGGCCGGGAGGGCCGTTTCCGAGGGGAGGAGGTGACCGGAGTCGAGCGCGACCGGCTTTGGAGCCTCGCGAAACAGCTCACGATTGGCTACGCCGACTACGAGCAGACAACGGGTGGACGTCGCATCCCGGTGATGGCCTTCTCCCCTATTTAAATATCGACTGCTTGAAGGCCTGGTGGACGCGCCACGGGAATTCCGGTCATCCCGCGAGTCCGAGGAACACCAGAAGTGCGCGATCAAGCCGGATGAGATCGGCATCGGCCAGACGACCGAGATGATCGCGTACGTTGGCCCGCGGCACCGTGGTGATCTTGTCGACCACGATTTGGCTTGGCTGCTCGATTCCGGTTGTCGGCGTTGGCTCTACGACGATTCGCGTCAGCGGCGCCTCGACTGGTTTTGTTGTCAGCGGACAGACAGTTACCGAGGCGGTCGCGTCGAACCGATCGTCCTGAATAATGACGACGGGTCTCGGCTTATCGGAATAGGTACCTCGTGCCGCAGCGATGTGAATATCGCCGCGCCTCACTCGGCGGACTCCCCCTCAGCAGTGGCCTGGTCGACGGAAATCGCATCGATGAATGCTTGGTCGTCGACCTCGTTCTCGCTGGCGGCGATGGCAGCAGACTGGCGGTGCGCTTCAGCGACGAATTCTGGTGCCCGTACGTCAGGCACCCAAATCTGGATAGGCCGAAGCCCCTGCGCGCGTAACCGCTCGCGATGTCCACGTACCCGCTCTCGTATGCTGGCCATGCACCCGACGTTACATGTAACGGGATCGGCGAGTCCAGATCATCCAGCCATCTCTCGTTGGTAGACCCGCGATCTCTTTTTGTAGAACAACACGAGTGATGAGCCCGGCTATGACGCGATCCCGCGCGCTGCGGTAGAAGTGCCGTGGCGGCCGCGGACCAGATTTGTGACGGTGTCGGTATCGACGGGTCCACCGTGGCCGAGGAAGAGCCGAACGGGTCGATGCTGGCCGATCAGGGCGTCGAGCACGCGCAGATCGCGACCGGTGTCGTGGGAGTAGTAGTGCCGTGCCGGGCGACCCGGCGCCAAGGCCCCGCCGAGATATCCGCCGCGGATCAGATCACCGACCAGTGCTGGCATGCCCGGCCGTGTCCCGAAGATGGCAAGGGAGCCGGGGGTGTGGGACGGCGCGGGCACCGCATAGGCGGGGATCCCGTAGGGCTGCAGGTCGGTGACGTCGTCGATGAGGACATCGGGTTCGTAGCCGGTGAAAGGCCGGTCGACGAAGGGTCGGATGACGCGGGCGGTGAGGTTGGTGCAGACCAAGTCGGGGTTGCGGCCGGACCGCACGATCGGCGCGTCGGGGGCGCCGATCAGCACCGGCACCTCGGCGCCGACCAATCGGCGCGCACCGCCGGCGTGGTCGGCGTGGCCGTGGGTGAGCACCACTGCGCGCAACCGGTGTGGATCGACGCCCAGTTTGTCGAGCGCCCGGCGAAGCCGTGGGACGGCGGCCTCGGTGCCGGAATCCACCAGGATGTTGCCGGCGCGGCCGTGGATCAGATGCACATTCGAGGCGGGGAGGCGGATCGTGACGATTTCCATCGTCAACTCCTACGGTATAAATAGGACTGTCTAAGCTGGACGATAGAAGTTTCGCATTGCTGGAGACCGGGGCGCCATGTCGAGATTGAGACCGTCTGAATCAGGAGGAGTGGTTAAGATGGTCAAGCCGCCGAGCATGTCGGCCAGCTCTTACGTCGTCCTAGGGTTGCTCGACCGGCACGGTCCGACCACGCCCTATCAGCTGGAACGAATCATCAGCGCCAGCATCGGATACTTCTGGGGATTCCCCCGATCTCAGCTCTACGCCGAGGCCACCCGCCTGGCCCGCCACGGCCTGATCGGTGAGCACCGCGAAGATGCCGGCCGGCGCCGCCGGACTTTATCGCTGACCGATCAGGGACGCGACGAACTGAATCGCTGGCTGGCGGTGTCTACCGACCAGCCCACCGAAATCCGCGACGAAGGCCTCATTCGACTGTTCTTCACCCGCGACAACACCACCGCGGAGGACGTGCGAAGGCTTGCCGTCGAGCAGGAAAACGCACACCGCATGCGCCTGGCCGACTACGAGTCACTGGTCCAGCGCGGGGTACTACCCGCCAACTCACCCCAACGCGCAACGCTGGAGTTCGGCTTGAAGTTCGAACGGCTCGCGGCGACCTTCTGGGCCGAACTCGCCGAGCACCTGGGTCAAGGGACGGTGTAGCGGCTCGGTCGTTCAGACACGCCCGTCACGTCTCCCGGATGAGCACCGTCCCGATGCGCGCACCCATCCCCTGGACGTAGGCCAATTGAACTTGGAGCATGCCCAAGGGTTCGGTGTATCGCGCGTAGGACAGAGGCCCTGCGTCGATCCCGTCAGCGTCGATGTCAGCAATGAGCGCCAACACCGTGGTGCGGGCCTGCGCGTCGTCGCTGCAGACAAATACCCCCGGTGTGCGTCCATCGATCAGCGTTGACGTCGACTGCAGTACCTCAGCGAAGGGTGGCACAGCCTTGACGACCGTCGCGCCTGGGGCTGCCGCGGCGATTTCCTCGCCCGCTGAGGTGGACGTTCCCAGTTCCAGCCCGCTCATGTCCGCCTTGAACGGATTAGTGGTGTCCCACAACACCTTTCCGGTTAAGGCATCGGCCAGCCGGTGCACCACGTCCAGCGTCGCTGCCCACGGGGTGGCGATGATGACCACCTCGCCGTGGGAGGCAGCCTGTTCGGGTGATCCCGCGCGGGCGCCGCAGCCGATGGCCTCGGCAGCGGCCTGCACTTTCTCCGAGGTGCGCGCGAAGCTGAGCACCACGTCATGTCCGTGGGCGGCGAGGCGCTTGCCGATTCCGACGCCGACATTGCCCGCGCCGATGATGCCAATCTTCATGGACTCACTCCGATGTTGGGGTTCGTTGGTCGGGTGCCGACAGGTACGTTGGCGCGCTCTGCTGCTCGGCGAGACGTTGCCCGGCAGCACGCTGGAACGGGCTCATTCCGCCCGGCTGCCAGGGACCGACACTGCCGGCCCTGACCGCCGCCCCTGCTTTCGCAGGCAGGACCAGCTCCGCGCGCAGCACCTCGACCGGGCGGTCCGCGAGCGCGAACCAGTCCATCGCGAGGAAGTCGGTGCTCCCGGCGCACAGAGCGCCGCGGCGCATCGCGTCGGCGAGCCGGGTCGTCATCCCCGAGCGCGACAGATGGCCACGGTCGGCCTCGAACAATCCCGCTCCGGTAGCGAGGTAGCCGGTCTCGAAGAGGCTGACCACCATAGCCAACAGGCTGAATGCGCGGGGGTCGTCGTTGGCGCGGGCGATGAACCCGAATACCTCGATCTCACTCTCCACGGTGCTGCCGTAATCGGCCAGCACGTGCACCCAGTCGTGCTGGGCAAGCAGCGGTGGTGCCGACCCGGGCAGCCCCGGGAACACGAACCCGCGGGAACGATAGAAGTCGTGCACGCCGCGCCCGATCGTGCCGGGGTCGAGGTCGGCCAGCGATGCCCAGCGGGCAGCCAGCGCACGGTCGTCGGGCACTGCTTCCCACGCGTGGGTGAGCGCGACGCTGGTGTGCGTCGACCTCCCCATCGCGGCGCCGTCGAGGTACCCGTTGCGCTCGAAGTCGATGGCGGCCATGCCCAGGCTGCCCTCGGCAAACGACCGTCCGACGTTGATGAGATCCTCGGAAACGCCAAGCTGATCGGCGAATTCGGCCACCCGGACGCTGACCTCCGTTGGGATCGGCGAGAGCACCAACTCACCCAGCACCATGATCTGCACGATCCGCGAACGAAACGCCAAATTGCGACGGGCGAGGCCCCGCGCGAATGATTCGGCATCGATAGGTTCGGCGGCTGCCGGGTTGACGCGGTGACCCGTCATCGCGCGGGACACCGCCTCGAACAAAAGCCGTTGGATCTCGGTCAGCCCACCTGCACCGGTCGCGGCCGATACGAATCCGCGCAGCAGAAATGCCGCCTCATCCCGATCGGGCGGCGTCAGTAGTACGGCATCACCGCGCGGAACAGGGACAGCCATCAGGTGCGCCCACGCTGCGGGTGCTCCGCCGCGATGCCCGCGGTCACGACGAGGCCTTGGCGCGTTCGTCGGCGATCGCCGCGTCGAGCGCGCCGGGTGTGGGCTCGGGTATGACCTGCGACCAGGGTCGGATGCTGACCGAGGCGAAAACCTTCCCGCTGGCCGTATAGGGCTCGGACGCGACGAATTCGCGTGCCGCGGTCGTGTCGTCGGTCGCCAGCACGATGATCATGGTTTGCGGGATGCCGTTTTCGTCGCGCGCGGGGCCGCCGAAGAGGATCTCGGAGCGGTGCGCCTGAATGTATTCGAGGTGTTGAGCGCGGAGCGAGGTCAAATGCGGCAGGGCATCGGCGTTGATTTCGCAGGTCAGGATGAGGCTCATGACGACCTTCTTTCCTTCTTCAGAACCGTAATGAGCGCCTCGGCTGTCGCGCGACCTGATTGTGGGTTTTGCCCGGTAACCAGTCGTCCGTCGACCTCGACATGCGGCTGATGGGCGGGCCCTTCCTGAAAGTTGGCGCCTTCCAAAGTCATCCGATCCTGTAGGGAAAACGGCATATGGGAGAACAGCGCGTCCTGCTGGTCTTCGGCGTGGCTGAAGCCAGTGACGCGGCGCCCCCGAAGTAGGGTAGTTCCCCCGGGCAGGACCACATCCAGCAGCGAGGCGGGGCCGTGGCAGACCGAGGCGACGGCCTTGCCGGCGGTCCAGAATTCGGCAATCAATGCTTTAAGTCCCGGGTGTATCGCCAGGTCGAACATCGGTCCATGGCCCCCCGGCATGAAGATCCCGTCGAACGTGTCGTGGGTAATGCCACTCAGCGGCGCGGTGGCGTTGAGCACCTCCAACGCGTCGCGCACATGGGCGATTTCGTCGGCTCGGGGATAGCCGCGCGGGTCGATGGGCGTCGGTCCGCCCCGGGGGCTGGCCACCTTCAGGTCGATACCGGCCGCGACGAGCACCTCGTAGGGTTCGGAGAATTCACTGAACCACAGGCCGGTCGTCGGTGTGCCATCAACCAACCCCGCGTTGGTTACCACGATCAGCAGGGCACTCATTGCGCACCAGACGTCGGGACCAGCGGTGCCCCAGTCGCGCCGATCTCTAGTCGCACCAGGCGAGCGGGCTGCACCGCTCCATCCTTCGGACCGATGATTCCACCGGTAGTGGTGACGTAGAGGGCGTCACAGTCCGGCCCGGCGATGCCAAATGCGCAGGCCGTCGACCCGGCCAGACCCTGGTCAGGTCCGGCGAGGGTCACTCGCTCCCCGCCGGGGGCGATCCGATCCAGCGTATGACCCATGTGAGTGGCCACATAGAGGTTGCCGTCGACGTCGAACGCTAGGTCGTCACCACGCATGCGTTCGGCGCACAGTTCCAGCGGTCCCGATGACCCATCGGAACGAATCTCCATGCGGCACAACAACGCACGCGCGTTCGACGTCACGTACACGTAGCCGCCGAAGCTCTTGATGCCGTTGGTGCCCGGCAAGAACGACGCGCCCGGCCAGCGGGTGAGACGCTCATCCTGGATCCAGGTCGAGGTCGACTCGGTCTCCAGGTCGAGTCGCAGAACCCGTCCCTGCGCGGCCTCCGCAGCCAATAGCACCGTGTCCGACAGCGCCGCCATCCCGTTCATGAATATCGCGCCCTCGGCAACGAACAGCGGACCGGCATCACCCGTTGACAGGTCCAATCGCCATAGTGTTGAAGGCGTTTGGTCGGGCACACCAACACAGATGTAGAGGTTGTCGCGAACCCGTACCAGACCGGTCGGCGGTGCGGCCAGCTGAAGCATGGTTTCGTGTCGTCCGTCGGGCCACACACGATCGAGTCGGGCCTCGCTGAGCACCGAGATAGCGAATGAGCCGTCGTCGAGCGGGGCTAGGTTCTCGACGAAGGTGCCCACCGGCCACTCGGTGACGACGCGCGATGGAACTAACCGCAACGGCGCCTCATCGTGCACCGGGAGGTCAAGCGGTATGTCGGTGATCGCGTCCATTGATGAAGACCCTCTCGTTCGGTTCTGATTCCACAGTGCCTCACCATTGCTCGCCCGGCTCGTAGGTGCCGAAGCTCCACTCGTAGCCCTCGATGTCGAGCACACGAGCCCGGCTGCTGCCCCAGTCGGTGCGTTCAGGTTCGATCACTGGTGTTGCTCCGGCTGTTACGGCTTGGCGGTAGATCGCCTCGACATCCTCGACTAGCAGATACAACCCCGCACCGGTGGACTGGCCCAACAGTGGCGCATGTTGGTAGGGCTGGTCGTTGCTGGCGACCATGAGGACGGTGTCACCGTTGCGGACCTCGCTGTGCACTATGGTGCCGTCGTCGCCGGTCTGCTCACGGACGACGACGAATCCGATCGCTGCGAGCCACTTCAGTGCCCGAGGGGCGTCGAGATAACTCAGATAGGCGAACAGTTTGGCGACCATACTCGGCTCCTATTCCAGTGCAGATCGTGGAGATTCAGAAGAGGGCGGCGGTTAGCGCGCGGGACTTGGGTGAAGGCTCTCAGGGCTAGGTGTCTCGGTGCTCGGCGAGCCGGCGGGTGGCGGTTGCTCCATCCAACCGCTGCCCGTAGAGAGGTCCGCCGCTCTCAAACACCTTGCCGTTGGCCAATACTCCCGCATCGGCCGGCGCGAAATTCGAGTCCTCAATTAGCTGCCTGGTTAGCGTGCGCGAGCCGTCGTCGTCGCCCGCGAAGAAGATCGCCAGCTCGGCGTCAACGACACCGTCGGCGCGCGAGGCCATTTCGGTGGCGTACATGGCATTGAATGCCTTCACTACCAAGGTCTGCGGCAAACGTTCAGCGACGAGCTCAGTTTGCGATCTGCCAGCTAAGTCGATGTCTCCGTCTCGCTCGGGGTAATAGTTCGACGCGCTGATGAGCACCTTTCCCGCCAGCGGTGCCGGCGGAAGCTGCAGCGTCGCCGCGAACGGTACCGCTTCCAGGATCGCGTCGCCGAAAGCTATTGCGTCGTCGACACTTCCCACCGATGCGTTCGGACCGGCCGCGGCAACCAGAGGGGCGAGACGCTCCATGTTACGCGACGAGAACATGACGACATGTCCGGCAGCGCACCACAGCCGTCCCAATGCTCCCCCGATGTTTCCACTTCCGATGATCCCGATCTTCATCGACAACTCCTTCTCCCGCGTCAGGCTGATCGGCGGGGTTCTTCGAGAGGATTTCTGAGCGGCCTGGCCGCTACTGGGCAGTGAATCCTCCGTCCGCGAGCAGGGTGTGTCCGGTGACGTAGGAAGCGTGGTCTGACAGGAGCCACGCAACCGCGTCGGCAACCTCCGCTGGAGTTGCGATGCGGCCCAACGGAATTGCGTTCGCGTTCGCCTCGGCTTCCGCCTCTCCCCCGGACATGTTCGACAGGACGCGAGTGCGGGTAGCGCCCGGTGCAATCGCGTTCACCCGGATGTTGGATCCGCCGACTTCGAGAGCCGCTGAGCGGGTCATGCCGATCACAGCGTGCTTGGTGCCGCAGTAGAGGCTCGTATTGGCGAAGCCGACGACACCGCCGATCGACGACGTGTTGACGATTGCTCCGCCGCCTTGAGTCAGCATCTGGCGGATTTGTTCGCGCATCCCGAAGAAGACGCCTTTCTGATTGATCGCGACGACGCGGTCGAAGTCTTCGTCCGTCTGCTCGTGCAAGGGGGCCATCGTGCCTTCGGTCCCGGCGTTATTGAAGGCGCCGTCCAGCCGACCCCACGCTGCGACGGTCGCCGCAACCGTCTCGGTGTGGTCAGCGGCTTTCGCTGTGTCCATGGCCATGAAGCGAGCTTCGCCGCCGGCCTGCTTGGCCAGGGCGACGGTCTCTTCACCCTCTGATCGCCGACGGCCGCCGACCATCACCCGTGCTCCAGCCGCAACGAGGGTGATCGCCGTGGCCCGACCGATCCCGCTCGTCCCGCCAACGATGAGCACCGACTTGCCGTCCAGGCCGCGGCCCGCGAGTGATTCGTTCGAATTGGTCGGACTTGCCGTCACGCTTGCTCCATGTCGGGTGATGTCGTCATGTCGTTCTCGGTTCGAAGGTCAAGAGGTCAATTGTGAGTCGCGAGCGTGCAGAACGTCGTTACGGAAAGCGGTCCAGCAGCGCCGTGGCGACGATGTGCATCGCGGGGTAGAACGGCAGGGTGCTGGCCGACTCCAGCGCGGCGTCTTCGCTCTCGGCGAGCATGACCAGCCAGCCGCGGGACCGGTCGCTCGCCAGAAACACCTGCTCCATCTGACCGCCGTCGATGAGCTCGACGACGCGATCATGCTCGGAACCGGCGAGAGCTGGGTCGGGTGGCTGCTGCCACGTAAAAGCAAGCATGAAGCGATTCACGGTTCGTCCTCCTGTTTGTGCCGGCGGCTGTACGGTCGTTCCGGGCTGCCGGCGGCGACGGTGGATGTGACCTGGCCACTCCGAGCCCCTTCCCGGCAAAGGTGCTCGGGGGCCAGAGCTCCGGTCCGACCTGACGAGCGTTGTCGCACAACAAGTTACATGCCTGCGGCAAATACACGCAGTTGGAGTCCGGTCGGTGAGACGCTTGCTGCCAGTGCTTCCCGACCAGTCGTCGCGGCCATTCGCGCCTGCGTAGCGTTGGTGCGAGGCTAGCGAACTAAGTGCCGCGAGCGCTTTCACAATCGTGCTGTCTCGTATTTGGTCCGCCGAATTGCTTGGTAGCGGTGAGGTCATGACATCTCCCCGCTAGCGCTTGTTAGGTCCGGGCGACACATCAAAGGCCCGCGTTCGCGCGAATAAAGCTCGCGGACCCGGGTTCCTGCTCGGCCCGGATGATGTGCATCACGGCGTTGATCAACGCCAGGTGAGTGAACGCCTGCGGGAAGTTGCCCAGGTGCCGTCCGGTGCGCGGCTCGATCTCCTCGGCGTAGAGCTGCAGCGGGCTGGCGAAGCTCAGCAGCCTCTCGCACAGCCGCCTGGCGCGCGCCACCTCACCGATCTCCACTAATGCCGACACCAGCCAGAACGAGCAGATCGTGAAGGTGCCCTCTTCGCCCGACAGACCGTCATCGGTCTCGGTGACCCGGTATCGCAGAACCAGCCCGTCCACGGTGAGCTCGTCGGCGATGGCCAATACGGTGGCGCGCACGCGCGGGTCGTCGGCGGGCAGGAACCGCAGCAGCACCACCAACAGCAGCGAGGCGTCCAGCGCGTCGTTGCCGTAGCGCTGCGTCAGCACCCCGCGCGAGTCGACGCCATGGGCGAGGATGTCGGCTTTGATCTCCTCGGCGGTCGCCCGCCACTGCGCAGCATAGGTGGTCTCGCCTTGCAGGGCAGCCAATTTCGCGCCGCGGTCCAGCGCAACCCAGCACATCACCTTGCTCGACGTGAAGTGCTGCGGCTCGCCGCGTACCTCCCAGATGCCGCGGTCTGGTTCGCGCCAGTGCTTGATGGCCTGCTCGACCTGATTCTTCAGCACCGGCCATCACGTGTCGGAGATCTTCTCGCGCGACTTAGCGTGCAGGTACACCGAATCGAGCATGGTGCCCCAAATGTCGTGCTGATCTTGGTTATAGGCGCCGTTGCCGATCCGCACGGGGCGGGCGTCGTCGTATCCGGACAAGTGCGGGAGCTCTTCTTCGACGAGCTTGCGTTCCCCGCCGACGCCGTACATCACCTGCAGCGGATGGTGTTCGCCGTCGATGGCACCGGACACCTCGGCGATGAAAGCGAAGAAGTCGTCGGCCTCGCGGTCCAGGCCCAGCGTATACAGGCTCCACAGCGCAAACGTTGAGTCGCGCACCCACGCGTAACGGTAATCCCAATTCCGTTCGCCCTGAGGGGTTTCCGGCAGCGAGGTGGTGGCGGCCGCCAGCAGCGCCCCAGTCGGGGCACATGTCAGACCTTTGAGCGTTAACGCGCTGCGCTGCAGATACGACCGCCACGGATGGTCCGGGAAGTCGCCGATAGCGATCCATCGTCGCCAGTATTCGCTGGTCTGCCACATCTTGTCGGCGGCCTCGTCGTAGGTCTGCGGTGCCATCTGCCCCTGCCAGCTCAGCGCGACGAATACGTTGTCGCCCTCGGTGAGTCGGGTGCGTCCCCGCGCTTCGTGCCCTTCCAGGCCGATGCGCAGATTCGTCGTCAGCCGCAACGCCGGGTGCGAGTCGGGGTTTTGGCTGGCCCTCGCGACCGCCTCGCCGTACGCTGCCGCCGAGTAGTCCCAGCCGGCGCCGACCCGGCGGTAGTCGAATGACGGCTCGCAGCTCATCACCAGCTCGACGGTGCCGCTGACGCAGCGCACAGTGCGCAGCAGAACGTGCTCGGCCTCCCAGTCCATCGGGGTGCGGCGATGCGTACGCGAGCGGGAATCGACGTCGTGCCACGGCCCCATCACCAGAGCATCGCGAACGATCAGCCAGCCCGTAGGGGTCTGCCAGGTGGTCTCCAGAATGAGGCTGCCCGGCAGGTAACGGCGCGCGGCCGGTACCGAAACCCCGTAGGGGCCGAGTTTAAAGTGTCCGGCGCTGCGGTCCAGGATGGCGCCGAACACGCTCGGCGAGTCGGGACGGGGGACGCACAGCCATTCCACCGATCCAGCTGAGGAGATCAGGCAGGTGTTCTCGCAGTCCGACAAGAACGCGTAATCCGCGATCGGCGGGAACGCGCTGGCGTGCCCGTGGCCCGGGGTCATCAACCGCCCAGGTTTAGACGCGTTGATTGACGGGTCCGACGAAGCCGCCGTCCACTCGCGCTCCACAGCCGTCCTAGCGATCCCCCGAAATTTCCACTTCCGGTGATTCCGATTCTCATCAGTTGCTCCTTCGCTACGTGCTGGTGCGACTGTGTTGGTCCGTTGCCAGCCGCGTCTAGCCTGATTCACGCCTGGACTTGGCTACGGTTACACAGTATGCGAATTTGTTCTTCTCAGCGCCGGCCTTGGCAGCTGCGGCCCGACGTCGCAGCACAGGCCGCAAAGCCTTTGCCGCTGTTCAGGTTTCGAAGTCAAGTCGATCTCGTCGACGTCACGCTTACCGTTCCGTCTCAACGAGGACGACGACGCTTCCGGGCGGCGGCGGCACACACGTTGCAGTCCCGATTGAAATTGCTGCCCGGCCATTTGTGTTGGCCTCCACGGCCGCTCAGCAGTTTCAGATAATCCGAAATTGGAATCTGGCCCTGCGCTGCGTGCGAGGCTAGCGGACTCAGTGCCGCTAGCGCTTTCACGATCGTGCGGTTTCTTGTATTTGCTACTTCGCGATTTCGCGGGTGCCCGCAGTGGACTGTCTGTCTATAGCCGCGGGGAACCGACGGCAGAGGGATCAGCCAGGTGCGATCAAGGCAGCACCGCCGTCTACCACGACGACTTGACCGGTCAGGTACTTCGTGCCGAGGATGCCGATGGCGGCCTCCCCAAAGTCATCCCCAGTAGCAGGCCGGCCTGCGGGCAGCCCCGCCGATTGCTCGGCGAGGAAGCGTTGGCGCTCAGCGTCTTTGAGATTCGCCCAGCTCGCAGTGTCGAACAGGCCAGGACGGATGCAGTTGACCCGGCGCGGCGCGTATTCGATGGCAAAAGCGCGGGCGAGGGCTTCCACGGCGGCGAACGCGCAAGTGACCGACCACTCGCCTGGCGTCGGTCGTACGGCGAGGCCGCCACTGGTGAACAGCATGCTGCCACCGGGAGGCAGGCGCTGACCCGCCGCTACTGCTGCGGCGTGGGTTCCCCAGAACTTCCCGTCGAAGAACTCACGATCGGTGACGCCGCGACCCGGAGCCGCTGTCACGATGAGATGGTCCAGCGCATCGAGGTTCTCGACCGCCTTCGTCACTGACACGACATCGTTGAGATCGCAGACCACAGCGCTGATGGCTCCGACGCGCTGGACCCCGTCGGTGGGTTCCAGGTCGTGCGCGACGGCCCTGACCGCGTCGTCGAGTCTGTCCGCAGAGCGTGAGGTGACGACGACGTCGCCGCCGCGTGCGGCGAACGCGCGTGCCGCGCCGCGCCCCATACCGCTCGACCCACCAATGACGAGAGCGCTTTGGTCAGACAGGTCAGGCATTGGTCTCTTCAAGGGTGGCGTGTGAATCAGTTCGCAGACAGCGGTTTTCATTCCGACGGCCGCGCGATCTTTCGGTAATGGCAACGCAGGGCGTGATAACAGTAGCCGCAAAGCCGTTGCTGCTGTGAGGGTTTCGAGGTCGAATCGATCCCATCGACGTCACGCTTGTCGTTGCTGGTCGACGAGGACGATTGGGCGGCCAGCAGCCACCGCTGACACCACGCCGGTGACGTTGCAACTGTGAGTGGTCACTCACTACCCGAACCCAAATGTTTTCATCGATAACATCCAAGCCTTGCAACCAATGATATGGCTGTCAACATCTTGGGCGGATCCGCGCTCGGCGCTTAGGAGGGCTTAGCGCAAGCCGTCATGG
Source organism: Mycobacterium sp. (assembly GCF_965277065.1). GTDB lineage: Bacteria > Actinomycetota > Actinomycetes > Mycobacteriales > Mycobacteriaceae > Mycobacterium. Next base: position 560,213 of record NZ_CBDIBT010000018.1, on the reverse strand, counting down.
AAAGTGTCGAGGAGCCGATCGGTGACCTGCTGCTTGTCGGCGGAGTCCAGCGAAGCCAGCAAGCCGTCGATCAACAACACGGCCAATCCGTGCACGGCTGCCCACGCCGCCGCGTCGAGCCCGGCCCGCCGGGCAGGCGCGACGACGCCGGTGGCAACCAGGTCGTCGATGCAACCGGTCAAAATGTGGTAGGGGTGCGTGCTAAATGCGTGGTCGTGCAGCTCTGAGTCGGCGGCGAACGCGGTACGAAACAAACCGGGTTCGGCCTGGGCGAAGTCAATGTAGGCCTGTCCGGTTGCGCGTAATCGCGCCAACGCGCGGCGCCGATGCGAACCCGCCGTGGGAACGGCGTTCATCGCCACGATCATTCGCTCGGCCAGGCGCTGCAGGGCGTAGTCGGCAACCGCGGCCAGGAGGGCATCGCGATCGGCGTAGTGGCGGTAGGCGGCCGAGTTGCTCACCCCTGCTTTGCGCTGAACATCGCGCAGCACCAACGCCTGCGGGCCGCCGGCCCGGGTCAACTCGACCGCATGATCGAGCAACGTCTGCCGAAGATTGCCGTGGTGGTAGGTGTCACTGCTTGCCGTCGTGTGCGTCCTCCCAACGGAATAGCGGGCGCGCCGTGCCGATGTTGACGATACTCACATTCCGCGCGGGGCGTCACGTGGCAAAGGCGCAGAGCATCCACCACCATGTTGACATCGATAACATAACGTGCCACTGTGGGTCTGGTAACGGTACTAGCGATGGCGTTCAGAGGTCGAGCGTAAAGATGCCAGACATGCAAGGCATGAGCGACGGTCCCGCGGATCACGGCACACCACCACAGCTTTCGGACCAATCGACTCAAAAGAGAACGCGATGACAACGACAGACAGCACGGCTCACGCCAACGCCAGGCCTATTCTGGTCGCCGGCGCCGCCGGCGGGGAGCAGGGCTCGACCGGTTTTTACCTCACCCGGCTGCTGCGTCAGCACGACCAACCGGTGCGGGCATTCGTGCACCGCCTCGACGAGCGCTCGCAACGGCTGACCGATCTGGGTGCGGAGGTCATCGCCGGTGACTTGACCGAACCGGGCCAGGTCCGCGACGCGATGGCCGGGGTTCGGCGGGCCTACTTCACCTACCCGGTGACCGACGGGCTGCTGCAAGCCGCCACCGCCTTCGCTGCCGCGGCCCGATCGGTCGGTGTCGAGCAAGTGGTCAATCTGTCGCAGTGGCTGCAGCCCGGCCGGTGGGAGCATCCCACCCCCCACCAAACACGGCACTGGCTGGTGGAGCACATATTCGACTGGGCTCAGGTCGGGGTGGTGCACCTCGACGCCGCTGTCTTCTACGACAACCTGCGCGCGATGGCGGCGCGCAGCCTGGATAGCGCCGGAGTGATCGCCGTGCCCTGGGGCCCGCCCAACACTGCGATCCCGTTCATCGGCGCCGAAGACGTCGCCCGGGTGGCCGCCGCGGTGCTGACCGGCCCGCTCCGCCCCCCGGGTACCGTACTACGGCTTTGCGCCGGCCCGGTCACCATCACCGAGATCGTCGAAGCGTTCAGCCAACTGCTCGGGCGCCCCGTCTCCTATGTCGAGCTCACCGACCAGCAGTGGGCCGACGCCGCCACCGCGGCCGGCGTCAACGCGATCGCGGTCGAACACCTCAGCAATCTGTGGCGCTTCCTGCGCACCAAGTGCCAACCCTCGGAGTCAATGGAGGGATTTGTAGGCAGAGACAGCATCGAAGAGCTCATCGGGCATCCACCGCAATCCCTTAGCCAGTTCCTGCACGAGCACAGGGACCAGTTCGCCGAAGCGGTGACCCATTAAGGGCAGTTGCCCCAAATCAACTGACAAACTCCAACCACCAGCCACATGAAGTAGGGCCCGCAGGTCGCGTCACTTGAAGTGCCTCAGGTTAAAGTCAACGGATAATTGACATCGCCTGGGCCCTCGCCAGACGGCCGCCGACCGAGCGATTTCGCCTTCATCGCAAGATGTTTCAAGGCTCGACAGCGCCACTAGCAAGGGCTGCGCGAGTTGCTGTTGCAGGGTCATAGTGGCTGACGCTACGCATCTTTCGGAAGGCCGCAACTGACCCTGGCCGTGGGTTGCCTGGAAAAGTTGTCGATACCTTGCAAACCGACAGGCGCGTGAGATCTGCGAAACCTTAGCTGTTTTTGACCGAATACTGTCCGCGCACAACCTTTTTGACGATAATCCACGTTGTGGTCAACTTCTCATTGTCCAACTCTGATGCTTGGTAGCGGGCTGCCCACCACCACCACCACCACCACGCCGTGGCGGCATGGGCATCTTTTCCCACGACCAACCCGCCTGCATAAAGTCAATACATCACGGGGACGGTTCTGTCGAGTGGCGCTGGATGCAATCACGTTATGAGGCAGCATCTTCCGAGATATGTCATCTTCCGCCGGTACTTAATTAATAATTGGGCGATTAAAAATCCTTGGCCTCACCCAACGTGGCATCGGGACCAAGGCTGCGGCCACGCGCATCTTCAAAGACATCGAAGACAGCTGGGGCGGCCTCCTAGGGGAGGGTCGTGTGGCGATGTTGCGCCAAACACTGGAAGACATCGTGTCACTCGAGCGCCCTGGTGCGCGTCACCACCAGATTGACACCGACGCGTGTTCACAAGTCGACGGGCGTTCGGCAAAGTCGATCCGCGGCCGACGCAGACAAAGTGTGACAAGCCTTCAGTCAGTCATGGCACAGCAAGACGTGAGAACAACAACAGTAAAGCCGTTGCTGCTGTTCAGGTTTCGAAGTCGAAGCGATCTCGTTGACGTCACGCTTGCCGTTCCGGCTTAACGAGGACCACGACGCTTCCCGTCATGTTGCCCGCTTCGAGGTAGCGGTGCGCGTCCGCCATGTCGCCGAAGTGAAAAACCTTTCCCACGTTCGGTGTGTAATACCCGCCACGGACCCCGTCGGCGACATAGCGGCGGATACCGGGGAGGTTCTGCTCGTGGTAGGTCAGTTCGTAGAGGGTGTAGCCCTGTACGCGGACGCCTTTGTTGATCAGGGCCAGCGGCAGCTCTGTTGGTTGTCCGCCGATGGCGCCGTACATGAAGATCGTGCCGCCGGGGCTCACGGCCCGCGCCAGATCATTGATGATGTCGCCGGTAAGCGCATTGAATACCAGTCGAACACCCCTGCCGTTGGTGATCTCGTTGACGCGTTCGGTCAGCGATTCGTCGTCGGTGACGATGACATGATCGGCGCCGGCTGCCACCAGGGCCTCGGCCTTGGCCCGGCGGCGGGTCGTGCCGATCGTGGTCGCACCGGCCTGCTTGGCGGTCTGGATGGCGGCCATCCCGACTCCACCGGAGGCGGGGGTGATCAACACGAAGTCGCCTGCTGCTACCTGGCCGTGGTGGACGAGCGCCCCGTAGGCGGTGGTGACCTGCATCCAGATGGATGCGTTGTCCTCGAGTGACAGCGCCGGAAAGTAGGGTGCCCACGCCGTGGCGGGCACGATCGCATGCTGTGCGTACACGCCGTAGCGGTTCATCTGAAACGACGGGATCAAGGAGATGCGCTCGCCGACCGTCGGCTCATCTACGCCGGGGCCGATAGCGTCGACCGTTCCGACGGCATTGTTGCCCAGCGATGACGGCAGCCGCGTTTCTTGGACGTAGCGGCCCATCCGGTACAGGCATTCGCCGTAGCCGACGCCGATGGCTTCTACTGTGAGCCGGATTTCCCCGGGTCCCGGCTCGGGCATCGGGATTTGCTCATAGGTCAACACCTCGGGGCCGCCCGTGTCGTGCAACCGGATCGCCGTCGTTTCGGACACCGTGCCGTCCTTTCACATTGTGTTCGGTCTCTATCCGGTCGAGTTGTTACCGCTGTTGAGAAGTCTTATCGGTGGTGGCCAGAAACGGCTCGAGTACTGCCAGCACGCCCGCGGGGTTGTCTTCCATGAGGAAGTGCCCGGCGTCCTCGATCACCGCCACTTGAGGGTTTGCGGCGACTTGTCGCATCGTGGCCGCCGACATCCCGTTGAGGCCGTGCATACCGTCGATGGCCAGCACGGGCATCTGCAGCATCGGGTCTGGCCGCGCGGCGTTTACTTTGCCGTCGTCGAGCAGGGTGCGGTAGATCTCGAACGCGGCGTGCATGCCGCCCGGCGCGGCGTAGCCTCGGACGAACTCGTCGACGTCGGCCGGTCCGATCGCGTCGTCGTGGACCGTTCCCCGGCGATAGAAGTGCTCCAGGAACGGGCGTTCACGACCTGCCGTGAGCAACTCGGGCAACTCCGGGGCCATGTTGAAGGCGAAATGCCAACCGCCGCCGTGGGCGACGTCCATTGCGGCTTCCAGCCCAAAGCCGGGCAACCCGCTTTCCAGGAACGCGAAGGAGCGCACCTCCTCGGGATGGGTGACCGCATAGGAGTAGGCGGTTGTGCCGCCCATGTCGTGGGATACCAGCGCGACCGAGCCGAGCCCTAAGCTGGCCACCAGCCGGTGCAGGTCGTCGGCCAGCGTCTGTTTGTCGTACCCGGTGTCGGGGCGAGTGCTGTCACCGAAGCCGCGCAGATCGACCGCGACTACGGTGCGTCCGCGGGCGAGCTGCGGCATGACCTTGCGCCACGCCCACCACGTCGAGGGCCACCCGTGCACCAACAACACTGCCGGGCCGGCCCCGCCCACGACAGCATGCAGGCGCAGCCCGTCGCCGTCGATGAACTGCGATTCGAACCCGGGCAATGATGTCGCCGAGGGTCGCTCTGCGTGGCCGTTGCCCTTACCCTCATGCGGGAGGTGCGTGAAGACCGGCGTGAACACCGCGGGCGACTCCGATGCCAGCTTCCCCATTCGTTCGCGGCCTGCATCGGCGGCTGGGTTGTCGAGCACCGCGGCCTCGAAGTCGGCGCGGGTGGCCCAGGTCGCTTCGACGATTATCCGATTGTCGGTTTCGCTCGTCCACGCCGTCAGCGATACAAAGCCCGGCTTGTCAACGAAAATCGCTGTCTCCGAGCGCATCACGTCGACCAGTTCGTTCTGCCTCTGCCTCGTCTCGGCATTCCACACGTTGTAAAACCGAACCTCGGCCATCAACTCACCCCACTATCCTCAACCGCATGAGCGAGCACAGCGCTCATGCGCGTGGCCATCACACGACGTCCAACACGACTTTGCCGCCCGCGCCGGCCGTCCCGAGCAGCTCGTGGGCCTCGGCGATCCGCTCAAGCGGAAACCGCCGAGCGATCCGCGGGCGGAGCGCCCCCAGTGCGAGCGCGTTGGTGAGATCGGCGATCGCCCGATCATGCTGCACGCGCTCCATTGCATACACCAGGGCGAAGTGAACGGTCGCGTCCTTCTCCAGCAGTCGCTGCAGGTTGACTGCGGGCGGGTGGCTCGGGTCGTCATCGACCATGAACGTCGAGATCACGCCCGACGGCGTGAGGACGGCCGCGTCGATGTCAAGGTTCTTCACGAAAGCCACCTCGACGACACGGTCGACGCGTTCTCCGCCCTGCCAAAGCGGCGGACTTCCGCCACGACGTCTTGCGTCTTGTAGTTGATGACGTGGTGCGCGCCGCAGTCGCGCGCGACCGCTGCCTGTTCATCGGAGCCGACGGTGGCGATCACCCGCGCACCGGCCCAGCGCGCCAGTTGCGTCGCGAGATGGCCGACCGAACCGGCCCCGCCTTGAATGAGGATCGTCTGCCCATGGATCGCACCATCGCTGAAAAGCAGATGGTGGGCCGTCATTCCGGGCACGCCGAGGCTGGCCCCGTCGTCGAACGACGCGTTGTTGGGCAACGCAATTGCATTGCCCGCGGGTACGACGACGAATTCGGCGGCCGTGCCGAACGCGCGTCCATCGCGCTGCGCCTCGAACAGCCACACCCGCTCGCCGATCCGTGCTGCCGATACGCCCGGACCGACCTCATCGATCACCCCGGCACCGTCGTTGTGCGGCACGATGCGCGGAAACCGCATCGCCGTGTCACCACCCCAGCCCTGGCGGGACTTGGTGTCGGAGGGATTAATCGCCGACACCCGTACGCGGACACGGACATCGCCCGGGTCGGGCTCCGGCGTGGGCACCTTCCCTACGCAGAGAATGTCGCCGGGGTTACCTTTCCGTTCGTAATAGGCGGCGCGCATGTGAGGTGTCATATCAGGTCGGGCCGGTGTCCGGTTGCACCATGAACGCGAGGCTAGGTGCCTTTCTCACGACGTTGCCGAGGCGCGGGTGTGCTCGACGACGGCGTGCATCCGGCTGCGCTGGTCTGCGCTTTCGAATAGTGAGACGAACGCTGACTGCTCAAGCGCACTGGCCTGCGCTGGCGTCAAGCCGGCACTCGCTACGAAGACCTGCTTGGCTGCCGCTACCGACCCGCGACTGGTCGCGGCAATCCGGTCGGCGACATTGCGGCAATGCGCCACGAGCTCGGCGTCGGGAACGACCTCGAGGACCAGACCGGCCGCCTTGGCCGACGCCGCGTCGAGCACCGCGCCGGTGAAGATCATCTCGCGGGAGCGTTGCGCGCCAACGTGTTCGGCGAGGCGCCAGGTACCGCCAAAACCCGGGATCACTCCGCCCAGCGCCTCGATCTGACCGAGCTGCGCGCCCTCCGCCGCGTACGCGAGATCGCAACTCATCACGAATTCGCAACCGCCGCCTAATGCTTGGCCAGACACCGCGGCGATGACCGGAAACGGCAGGGCGGCTAGCGCGTCGGCAACCCGGTGCCCGGATTGGCTGAAGGCCAGCGCCTCCCCCTGCGACATGTCAGCCAACTCGGCGACGTCGACGAGGAAGGCGGCGGGATTATTGGCAGCGACGATCAGAGCCCGGAGTTGCTGATCGTCGATCAGTGATTCCAGTGTCTCGGCGATGATCTGCTTGCCGGCGATGTTCAGGCAATGCGGGCGGAGCAGGGTCAGTATCGCGACACCATCGGCCTTTTCGAGCTTGAGCGTGTCGTCATCACCCATCGGGGCTTCTCCTTCAAAAATCTAGTTGGTGCGGGGAGTGCTTCTGCCGCTGCGGGTTTCGGCGTGAGTGAAGAGCTCGAGCAGGTGTGTGGCGACCTCGTCAGGCTTCTCTTCGGGCAGAAAGTGGCCCGCCTGTGCGATGACTCCGCTGCGGATGTCGAGTGAGAGCGGGCGATTGAGTTCACCGACGAGGCTGCCCATGCTGTTCTCCCCGCCCAACGCCAGGACCGGAATCGGGAGCGGTGTCTTCAGCAGCGGCGCGAAGTCCTCGATATCGGCGGGCATCGTGCGGTACAGCTCCGAACCGGCGCGCATGGCGCCTGGACGCTCGAAGCTTTGAGCGTATTCCTCGACGTCGGCGTCGCCGAACGCGGCGCGATCGACGACGAAGGAGTAGATGAGTTCCCGAATATAGGTTCGTTCGTGGCCGCTGAGCAGGGTATCGGCGATGTCGCCGGGGGCCATGTGCAAGGCGTAGAACCAAAAGCGCAGCGATTGCCGCATGTCGAGCGCCGCCTCATGGCCCAGCCCCGGCATCAACGACTCGATCACCGACAGCGATCTCACCCGTTCGGGAGCCAAGTAGGCCAGCCGCACCCCGATCTGGCCACCGAAGTCGTGACCGACAACATGCACCACGCTCACATCAAGCGCGTTCAACAACTCCAGCACGTCGGTCGCGAGCGTGCGTTTGTCGTAGCCCGACAGCGGTCGGTCTGAATTTCCGAAGCCCCGAATATCCGGGGCCACGACACTGAAACCCTCAGCCACCAGTTGCGGGATGACCCGACGCCAGCAGAACCAGAAACTCGGAAAGCCATGCAGGAGAACCACCGTCCCCCGCTTCGCCGATCCGGCGGTGACGTATTGCAGGCGAACACCGTTCACCACCGCATGTGCGTGCTCGAGCGGGACGGCGATCAACGGTGAGCCCCCTGACGATCCATCGGCAACACCATTCGTCAATAGTCACGTCCTAGCCCCTGACACAGGTCCTTGGGCCCGAGATCGGTTCTGGCACAGAGAGTATCGCCGAGCCACGTAGTCCCCCATCTGCGCCGTCGCACTATGTTGCCGCACAGGTTTGGCTGAGACGCGTGCCGGTGCTGCCCTTCACGTCCGCGGTGCCGTTTCGCGTATTCCGACACCGGAGCCCTAGCCTGCGCTGCGTGCGAGGTTAGCGAGTAAGTGTCGCGAGCGCTTTCACAATCGTGCGGTCTCGTCGTTTGAGCGCCCCCTCAATAATGGCGCTCACGAACGAAGGGCGGTGGAGGACACCGGCCGATGACTGACACGGGTTCGGGCTCTGCGCTCAGCTGTTGGGTAGTAGCACCGTCAAGCGGAAGGCGCCGCTGTGGCGGGCCGCGTGATCGACGGCAGTCGAAACGTCGTCAAGAGAGAAGGTTTCGACCTTAAAGGCGGTCAAGGGCAGCTGTCCGGTACCGATGAGCGCCGCCAGCGCCGCTGGCGCGTCCCGGTCGTACATGTATTGACCGAAGATCCGAACGCTGTTTTGCATGAGAAACGAGTAGGGCAGAGACGGCGGCACAGCCGAAGTGGCCGGTCGCTCCGTTGATTACGGTCGTCTCGCCGGCGCGCAGCTCCGCCGCGCGGAACCCACCGAACGGCACCAGCAGCGTGTTCATCCAACACAGCGTCGCTGGGTCTGCTTCGCTGCTGATCGGCACCGCGTTCTCCAACGGGATAAGCATCTGCTGGGCGAAGACCCCGTTGTGGTAGTAGGACTGCAACTTCTGGGCGCGTTCACCCGACGCGAACCAGCCTTGCAAAACCAGGATTTCGCGGCTCTTCGCCGTCTCGAGGGCGAAGAGCGGGATCGCAAAACACCAAATCCCCGCGAGCACAAGGTGGTGCTGTCTGCGCCCAGTCGCGCGACCCGTACGATCGCGCCGCAACCAGGTACCAGCGGGGTCAGGAGCGGATATTCACGCTGCCCGGAAAACACCTCGCCGGCGTAGGAAAGCACAGGAGCGGCAAGGACTTCCACGACCGCGTCGCCCGGTCCCGGCTGCGGGTCATGTCTCCGTCGGGATTAAGCAGCGCCGCAGGGTCAAGCGCGAAGCGATGCCTCATCCAGTTCGATTCCTATTACCTGGGCGACGCGGAACATGTCAGCGTCCCAGGCGAGCAGCGCGAGGGCGCGACGGTACGCGACCGCTGCGATCATGCAGTCGACCATTCCGCGGGGGGTGACGCCCGCTTGCCGACACCGACGATAAATTCTCGCCGCGGCATCGAAATCGGTGACCGCATCGAAGTGCGCTAAACCGAACCGCAGCAGCATGCCCCGCAGGTCCTCCTCACGCGCATCACTTCGTGCACCGGCCAGCACCTCCATCAGAACTGGCTCGGTGAACATCAGCGGTCCATCGGTGGTGATCAACTCGGCAACGCGCTGGTCCGCTGCGCTGCCCGTGGCCCGGTCGTACTCGACCCACGCAGAGGTATCGGCCAGGATCACGCGGCGCCACGGGGACCGGCGTCGGCCGGAACCTCACCCATCGCGCGCGCACCCCGCATCGCCAGCGCCTGCTCGCGCGTCATCGGTTGGCCCGCGAGATGCCGCAGCGCAAGCTCAACGGCCTCGGTCTTCGTGTGAACTCCGTAGCGGTCCTTGATCGCCTCAACGTAAACGTTTTCGATTTCGATATTCGTGCGTACCTTCGCCATACACGTATCATACACCTGATGTGTAAAGAAGGTGTATCTCGGTCCGCAGCGGTTTAGTTCGGGTGCAGCCAGACCACCTCCATCGTCCAGGCCAGCCGCCCGGGGTTCGGAAGCTACGCGGGCAATGGATGAGTGCCGGCTCCCATGTTTCTTTTAGTTGCCATGCGGCCGTAGCTGACGAACCGCGGGGCGGGCTTGGTCGGGGCGAAGCGCCGGGCTGGCCGGGCGGGGCCGCACATTTTGCGGCCACCAGAACCAGCGGCCGAGCAGTGCGGCGACCGAGGGTGTCATAAATGAGCGGACGATCAGGGTGTCGAAGAGCAGCCCGAGGCTGATGGTGGTGCCGATCTGACCCAGGGTCCGCAAGTCGCTGAAAATGAAGGCGGCCATGGTGATCGCGAACACCAGGCCGGCTGCGGTCACGACCGAGCCGGAGCCGGCCATGGCGCGGATGATGCCGGTTTTGAGTCCGGCGCCGATTTCTTCTTTGAATCGGGAGATCAGCAGCAGGTTGTAGTCGGATCCCACCGCCAAAAGCAGGATGACGGACAAGGCGAGCACGACGAAGAACAGTTTGATACCAAAGAGGTATTGCCATACCAGTACGGAGAGCCCGAACGAAGCGCCCAACGACAGCGCCACGGTGCCGACGATGACCAGTGCGGCGCCCAGGCTGCGGGTGATGATCAGCATGATGAGCAAAGTCAGGCTCAGCGCGGCGATTCCGGCGATCATCAGATCGTATTTGGTCATGTCTTGGACGTCTTTTGCGGTCGAGGCGGTGCCGCCGAGGTAGACGTTGGCCTCGGCCAGCGGGGTTCCTTTGAGGGCCTCGTGGACCGCGTTTTTGATCGGGTCGATATGGGAGATGCCCGCCGGGGTTGAGGCTTCACCTTCGTGGGTGATGATCATCCGGGTCGCTGTGCCGTTGGGCGATAAAAACAGCTTGAGGCCGCGCCGGAAATCGGCGTTGTTGAACGCCTCGGGCGGAAGATAGAACGAGTCGTCGTTTTTCGCGGCGTCGAAGGCTTGTCCTAGTGCACTGACGTTGTCGATCAACGCTGCGGTTTGGTCGACGATGCCCGAGGCGGTCGAATAATTGGAGAGCGTTAGGTCCTGGTTGGTCTGCTGGATAGCAATCTGGGACGGGATCAGGCCCACCAGTTGAGGTTGCAGCGCGTCCAATTTATCTATCGACGCAGCGAGTGCTTCGAATCTGTCGCTGAGCTGGTCGACACCGTCCAGTGCGTCGAAGATGGATCTGAACGCAAAGCAGGCCGGAATGTCGTAGCAATGCTTTTCGAAGTAAAAGTAGCTGCGCATCGGCCGGAAGAAGTCGTCGAAGTCCGCGATTTTGTCGCGGACGTCTTTGATCGTTGCCACCGTGTCGTGGAAGCTGACGGCTTGGTCATGCGTGGCGGCGGCCGCCTGCTGCTGCAGGGTGTACTGCTGCTGCAAAATGTTGATCGCTTTGGTCAGCTCGTCGGCCTGCCTGAGCACGTCGCGCGCCCGGTCTTTCTGGTAGTGCAGGTTTTCCAGCTGGTTGATGCCCTGGGCACTGATCTGGAATGGTATCGAGCTGTGGTCGATCGGGGTTCCCAACGGCCTGGTGATGGCTTGCACTCGTGCGATGCCGGGGACGTGGAACACTGCTTTGGCGACGCGTTCGATAATGAGCATGTCGGCCGGGTGTCGCATGTCGTGATCGGCCTCGATGGTCAGCACATCCGGGTTGAGCCGGGCGCGTGGAAAATGCCGCTCGGCGGCGGTGTAGCCGAGGTTGGCCGGGGTGCTGGCGGGTATGTAGGGGCGGAAGTCATAGCTGGTGGTGTATCCGGGCAGGGCGAGCAGACCGATCAGGGCTATGGCGACGCTGACGGCAAGGATGGGTGCGGGCCAGCGGACGATGGCCGTGCCGATGCGCCGCCATCCGCGGGTCCGCAGGGCGCGCTTAGGTTCGAAAAGACCGAAATGAGTGCCCACCGTCAACACGGCCAGTGCCAGGGTCAACGCGGCCACCAGCGCGATCAGAATACCGATGGCGGCGGGCACGCCCAGGCTTTGGAAATACGGCAGCCGGGTAAATGTCAGGCACAACACCGCGCTGGCCACGGTCAACCCCGAGCCCAAGATGACGTGGGCGGTGCCGCCAAACATGTTGTAGAAGGCGGCTTCTTGATCCTCGCCGGCCCGGCGGGCCTCGTGATAACGGCCCAGCACAAAGATCGCATAATCGGTGCCGAGGGCGATCACCAGCAAGGTAAGCAGGTTAGTCGAATACGTGGACAGGCCAATGAAGCCGAAGTTCGCCAGAACGGCGACGGTCCCACGCGCCGCGGCCAATTCGATCAGGATCGTGGACAGCAACAGCATCGTGGTGACCAGTGAACGGTAGACGAACAGCAACATCACCGCGATCACCGCAACCGTGATCGCGGTGATCTTGCCGGTGCCGTTGTCACCGGCTTCGAATTGATCGGCGATGAGTGGCGCCGGTCCGGTGACATAGGCCTTGATGCCCACCGGTGCTGGCGTGTGGCTAACGATGCTGCGGACCGCATCAACGGATTGGTTGGCCAACGCCCCGCCTTGATCCCCGGCGAGAAAAAGTTGAACGTAAGCGGCCTTGCCGTCGGTGCTCTGCGAGGCCGCCGCCGTCAGCGAATCTGCCCAGAAGTTCAGCACATGCTGCACGTGCCTGGTGTCGCGTTGCAGCTTGTCAGTGAGGGTGTCGTAAAACCGATGAGCGTCGGCGCCCAGTGGGGTATCGCCTTCGAGAACCAGGAAAGCCGTGCTGTCCGAATCGTATTCACCAAATAGCTGGCCCGTGCGCTTGGTGGCCTGCAGCGACGGCGCCGCCGGAGGGATGAGCGCCACGTTGTGTTCTTTGCCGACCACCTCCAGTTTCGGAACGGCGAGATTCGTGATCGCGGCGGCGCCGAGCCAGAACACGATGATCGGCACCGAAAGCCGCCGGATGGTGTGCGCAATGAGGGGCCTGCCCTGGTGACGACTGGTCATGACGACTTGTCCAGACACCAGGTGTAAGCATCTGGTTTGTCGACGGTCTTTTCGTCCTTGACGATGTCGTCGACGATGATGCGGCAGCCGATGCGGTTGGCGTCGCCCTGTGCCACCACGTTGGCGAACACCGCCGGGTCAGTTGTCGTCATCGTCAACGACCACGGCAAGGCGGCACCAAGGACTTGCTGCGGCGCCGCATGCACATCCACATAATTGATCGTGGCCACCGCGCCCGGTTGGCCGAAAACCTGGTAGGTCACTCGTTTTGGGTTGAACGGGACGATGTCATTGGAGCTCCCGCCGCCAGCCGACGTAATTGGGTGCGAGCCGAAGATTCCGTGCAGGCGATAAACGCCGAACCCTGCGACCGCCACCACCACCACGGCGACCAGCAGTATCCATCCGCGCCTGAGCAGGCCAGTAAGCGAAAATCGTTTCACGCGCGCCTAGACCGCCCGACGATCCGTCGGCGATACGGTGGTCATGGCGACCGGCCCGCGGAGGAAGAAAACAGGATTCGTGATGGCCAGTTTTAGCTCCCTTTCCGACACACGCTGCCCGGGCCAGAACTCCGGTCCGGCCTGATGAGCGCGGTCCTGCACTTTGTCCCACGCCCACGCCGATGTGAGGAATCCGACCCGGGATCCGAGCCAGCGCTGCGTGACAGGCTAACGAACTCAGTGCCGCGAGCGCTTTCAAAATCGTGCGGTCTTTGGTCGCCATGGTGGTTCTGCTGTGATGCGCTCACCGGGTCGACGGATGACGTGTCGACCATGAATACCGTGGCGAACAGACCAGGCTCGGTGAGCGCGAACTGTAGGTAGGCCGCACCGGTGGGGCGGGAAGGCGCTCTCGCATCGGCGTGCGGGTGAGAGGCCATAGCCTGCGCCGTTAGATCGGTGGCATGGCCGCTGATCGTGACTAGTAAAGCGTCCCGGTCGGCGTGATGCCGATAGGCCGCGGCATTGTTGCCGCCTGCTCTGCGCTGCACGTCACGCAGTTACACCGCCTCGGGCCCGCCGGGCCCAGGCCAGCTCGATGCCCTCGGCCAGCAGCGTCGTGCGCAGGTCGCCGTGGTGGTAGGTCTGGTCGACTGCGGATAGTTGCGCAATCCCTTGACCTCCTTATGTTGACACCGGTAACTTATGAATATAAACGTAGATGTTTACACCGCTAACTAAGAAAGCGGAGGACGGCATGTCGGCACCCATAGATTCGGGTCTAGACACGCTGCGCCCCGTCGAACAAGGGTCGGGCTTCTCTGAGCGCGGACACCGTCGAGGTGCGCGACCTGTTCTGGTGCAGGTGCTGCTGGCGGCGTTGGCGACCAACGTAGAGACCACGGTGGTCAACGTTGCGCTGCCGACGCTGAACACCGGGCCGGGCCCTTCAACCCGCGACGGCCGATGACGGACACGGGTTCGGGCCTAGGGACTCGCGCTAGCTGGTATCGGCGCACGTATTCGAACGCGATCGCCGAGGCCCGCTTGTCTCCCGGGGGCGAGCTGCAGCTGATGCGGATGCGCCAACCCGCCGGTCAGTTCCTCGGTCCGGCGACGACCGATTTGACGATCAATTTGTTGCTTCGCGATTTCGCGGGTGCCCGCGCGGACTTTGGCGCAGGCCGCTTCAATTGCCATGGTAGGCGTGGTGATTTCGCGTTGACACCCGCCGGAGTGCCCTGTAGCTACGACATCGACAGCCCCCACGAATTCCTGATCCTCACGTTGCCACACGCCATCGCACAGGGCCCGCTGGATGACGCCGGAAAGGAAAGGCTACCTGACCACGGCCCGTTGCATGCTGCCCTGCAGCGCGACAATCAAATCGAGTGCCTCATGCGCCGCCTCTGGTCCGAATCGGAGGGCGACAACCCGATGGGCACGCTGCTGGCCGACGACATCGCCGTCGCTCTAGCGGGCCGGCTGGCCAGGCTCGTGTTGAGAGCCAGCAACGAAAGCACGGCGATGAGCGGGCACGCTGCGCCGCTGCCCGGCATACGCCTGGCTCAGGTGATAAGCCGAATTGAGGACGAGTTGGGAGCCAACATCCGCCAGATCGACCTCGCCGACACCGCCGGACTCAGCCCGTGGCACTTCTGTCGTGCGTTCAAGGCGGCCAGCGGCGTGGCTCCGCACCGATTCGTGCTGCTTCGCCGCCTCGCACGGGCGCAAGGGTTGTTGCGCACAACGAAGATGGACATCGTTGAGGTGGCGTTGGCGTGCGGCTTCAGCAGCCATGCCCACTTCACCTCGACATTCCGCCGCGAAGTCGGTGTCGCTCCCAGCACCTGGCGCAGCAATAACATGTCGCGTTGACCAGTCGGTGTTGAAACCGCCCCGCGCAATCGACTGGGCTACCGGCTCGCCCGCGCGGCGACGATCGGGATGATTGCCGCCACCACCCGCATGCCTCTCGAGGAAGTCGCCGCCGCTGTCGGATTCGCCGATCCGGCGACGCTGCACCGCCTTGCGAGGCGGCACACCGGCCGATCGCCGGGGGCGCTGCGTCCAAGTCCGGCGCGACAATCACCGCAGAGAGGCGAGGGCGTCCCGCGGGGTTGGACGCCGTCCCTGGCGCCAGCCATCGATGCGGGGGCGCTGAGATTCTTAACGCGTCGGTTTAAGCTGCTCCCGCGTCGGCGGGCCCACCTGCTCTGCCGAGCGTGGCCGGTGTTGATTCTGCGGTCAGGGCGACGGCCATCGGCGTGTCGCCGCCTTGGACGCAGACTCGACGTTCTGGATGCACAGTCGGGCGAGTGAGCACCCGTGGAGGCCTAAACTGGTCAGCTGATTGCCAGCCCGGCGAGTCCGGCCATGCCGATGTAGGCGTGGAGTTTTCGCGTGTCAAGAACCCAGGCTCCTAGCGAGTTCCTGCTTCGACGACGTCAAGGAGCCGGTCGATCGCGCAGTGTCGGTCGTGCTCGTCGAGGCCTCGGAACGGTCCGTGGAGCAGCAGGACCGCGAGGCCGTGGACGGCGGCCAGGGCCGCGACGTCGCTGAAGGCGCGCTTAGCGGGGTCGAGGGCGCCGGTGGCAACCATGTCGTCGAGGGTTTGGATCAGCAGCTGATACGGCCCAGGTCGTTGGTCGCCATCGTGGTTCTCATGTGGTGCGCTGACGCGGTTGTCCCTTGGGGTGTCGGGAAGGAATACGGTCGCGAACAGGCCCGGTTCGGTTAGCGCGAAGTCCAAGTAGGCCGCGCCGGTGGCTCTGAATCGGGACCGGGCGGCCCCCCCGGGATCGGCGCATGGCGCCGCGGCCGTCGCCTGCTGCATTGCGTCCTCCATGGTGCGGGCCATCTGGGCAGCAGCGTGCTCACTGATCGCGACCAGGAGCGCGTCTCGGTCGGCGTAGTGACGGTAGGCCGCGGAGTTGCTGACGCCTGCTCTGCGCTGCACGTCGCGCAGCGATACCGCCTCGGGACCGCCGGCCCGGGCCAGCTCGATGCCCATGGCCAGCAGCGTCTCGCGCAGATCGCCGCGGTGGTAGGTCCGGTCGGCCGCGGAGCGTCGCGCCACCACATTGACCTCCTGATGTTGACACCGCTAACTATTGCTGCCAGTGTAGAAGTTTACACCGCTAACTACGAAACCTGAGGGACGGCATGTCGGCACCATCGATTCGGAAGTTTTTGTCCGGATTGCATGCCGGCTGTCTGACTGCGGCGATCATCTGTGTCCTGGGCGCCGCCGTGGTCGCCGTCGCCCTGCCCGCACACCCAAGCACACCTTGAAAGGCACACCATGAACTCCACCCCCACCCAGCGGATCGCCGTCGTCACCGGCACCACCCACGGCATCGGCGCCGCCCTCGAACACCGGCTACTCGACGCGGGCTGGCAGCTGATCACGATCAACCGCAGCGCCGCCCCGCACCGTGATGGCGTCCAACGGATTACCGCAGACCTGGCCGACCCCGCCAGCACCCATGAGGCGGTCGCGGGGGTTCGCGAGACTGACCGCTTCATCGATCTGTTGATCAACAACGCCGGCGTCCTGCTACCCGAACACCACTACACCGCAACAGGATTCGAACACCACTACACCGTCAACACGCTGGCCCCCTACCTGCTCACCACCGGGCTCAAGGACCGGCTCACCGCCGGCAGCACCGTGATCACCGTCTCGTCGTTCGCGCTGTTCCGCGCCGGGCCACTCGACCTCGACACCCTGATCCGGCCCACCGGGTCGGTCCGCAAACTGTTCGGCATCTACGCCCACTCCAAACTCGCCACCTCGATGACGACCGCCGCGCTGGCCGCCGACTACGCCGCAGCCGGGATCACGCTACGTAGCATCGACCCCGGACCCACCCGCAGCACCATGACCGCCAGCTCAGGTCTACCGATCTATTTGCGGCCCTGGCGACCGTTCTTCTCCTCAGCCGATAAGGCCGCCGCCAGCATCCTTCGCGCCGCCGACGACAAACCCGGCGATGCCGGCCACACCTACTTCACCAGCAAGCTGACCCCCAAAGCGCTGCCCGACCACGCCCGCGACCCGCACCGCCAGCAGCTGCTCCTCGACCGGTTGGAGCACGACCGCCGCAGCCTCAGCCAGCACCCCCACCGATCATGACCGAATTTCTGCACAACAACCAGGCGATCGACCCCGGCCACGTCTACACCGTGTCGATCACCCATCTCCGCATCCGAAAAGCCTGGCGCGCAGCAGGATTCTTCCTTGCCATCCGACCCGTCCTGACCCAAATCAACAGCACCGACGCAATGAGCGCCTACGGAATCCGCACCCGCACATGGCGACTCGACTTCTGGACCTACAGCGCCTTCGACGACCCCGCCGCGCTCGTCCGCTTCCTCACCACCGGCCCACACGGCGAGCTCATGAGACACTTCCACGGCCGCCTCGGCCCACTGCAGACCCGACAACTCCAGCTGACCGGCAACCAGCTCCCCGAATCCTGGCACGACGCAGCACATCTGCTGTCACACCCGTCGACCCCCGCCGAGCATCCACGGTTCTCGACGAACAGCCTGTGACACCGCCAGCCACACAGCGCACCGTCACCCACCTCATCGGTGCGGCCCCCGCTGATGTCTACGCCGTCGAACTCGGCGACGGGCCATCGATGTTCAACGTCGTCACCGGCGGCGACGCCTCGCGCCGGGCCGGCGCCAAAACCCAGCGACTCGACGCCCTGGCCCGCGACATGGCCGGGCTGCTCGACGAACTCGACAACCAGCTCGCACCACCCAGCGCCAGCGCGATGCACCCGCCGACGAACCAGTGAAGGAAAGCGACATGAAACACCCAATGCAAACCGCGAATCCGGCGCTTCAAAGAAGAGGATTCTTGACAGCACAGTCCAGCGGGGCTCCCGACAAAGCCGCGCTGGTCTCGACCGTGTCCGACACCGCACGCTGGATCGCGGCGTACCGGGCTATCGAATCCGCCCGCCCCGACGCCCTGTTTCACGATCAGCTCGCCGACCGGCTCGCCGGTGAACGCGGCCACGCCATCGCTGCCGCGGCCCCCCCGATCAGCTGGGCGCTGGTGGCCCGCACCAAGGTCATCGACGACCTTATTATGGCGGCGATCAGCGACGGCTGTGATCGGGTGCTGAACCTGGCCGCCGGTCTGGACACCCGCCCCTACCGCCTGGACTTGCCACCGGATTTGACCTGGATCGAGGCGGATCTGCCGGCGCTGCTCACCGAAAAGGAGCGGTTGCTCGCCGGGCAGACGCCGCGCTGCCGATTGAGCAGGCAAGCTGTCGACCTCGCCGATACCGCCGATCGCGAGGCATTCCTGATTGCCGCCCTGGCCGGCGCGAAGAAGGCGCTGGTGCTGACCGAGGGCCTGCTGATGTACCTCCCTGAACGTAACGTCAGCGCTCTGTCGGCGGCGTTCACCCGCCCCGAGATCGGCTGGTGGGTCTTCGATCTGTGGGGTGCGGGGCTGAGGAAGTGGATGGACAAAAAGACCAAAGCCATGATGCAGAATGCGCCGTTCACCTTCGCGCCCCGCAATGGCGTGGCCCATTTCGAGAATCTCGGCTGGACAACCGTCGACGTGAAATCGCTCCTCAACGCCGCCGACCGATTCCACCGGTTGCCCCTTGGGTTCCGCTTCCTCGCACGCCTGCCCCAACCCGATCCCCGCAAACCGGGGAACACTCGATGGAATGCAGTCGTCAGCCTGACCCATTCAGCCGCCGCGGAACATGATCACAGCACGCCGACCGAATCTCCCGGAACCTGGCGGTGAGGCGGGGCGAGAATGCCCCACGGTCCAATGAGGACGGCAAGGGAACTTCCTGAATGACAACCGCGGCATCTGCGTACGTGCGCGTCGGTGTTGAGCAGTGCGCCTTCACGCGTGGACGACGTCGGCGATCGACGAACTAGCAGCGGTAGCCTTCGAGGGTGTGGGCAGTCTTGCCGATCCTGAGGGTGTGAATGGAATGTCTACTCAGGTGCAACAGGCGAAGTCATCGGAGAACCTGCGGGCGGACATACGACGGGTGCTGCACGTGCTGCGGCCGGTTGGACGACGATTCGCTGCGGCACCTCCCGGCCTGCCCGCATCGCTGACTGTCACCATGCCGCGGCGCGGATCTGCGACCATCCGGATCGCCGAGGGTGACACTCCTGTCCTGCTTCTGCATGGCTGGGCGATCACCGCAGACGTCAACTTCTGCCATCTGATGAAGCCGCTGGCCGTACGGCACGGCATCGTCGCGATGGACTACCGCGGACACGGCCGTGGACTTCCGCTAGCTCCGGCGCCGGCAAGACAACTTCAGCGATTTAGCATCCAAGACTGCGCTGAGGATGTGGCGGCTCTGCTCGATGTGCTCGGGATCGACAAGGTGATCGTCTGCGGCTACTCGCTGGGAGGTCCGATCGGGCTGGAGTTCGCACGACGCCATCCCGACCGTGTTGGGGGCCTCGTACTACAGGCGACCGCGCTGCGTTTCGACAGCCCGACAGACCAACTGCTGCATCCCCTCTTTCGGGCGATACGGCCCCTGGCTGTTTTTGGTGTCGGCCGCACCGCACCCCTGCGCTACTTCAACGCCACACGCGCCCGCAGCCCACAAACCGCGGCGCTTTGGCCGTGGCTTCGAAACGAGCTGGTTCAGTGCGACCCACGAGTGATCATCGATGCGATCCTGGCCGAGTACGCGTTCGACTTCCGCCCCCATGTAGCGGCGGTCGCCGAGATTCCCATCGCCGTCGTCGTCACCACTCGCGATCGTGCAGTGCCGCCGAAGGACCAGCGCGACACGGCGACCCGTCTACACGCTGAAGTGATTGAGATCAACGACGACCACGACGTCTTCCTCGACGACCCGGAGGCGTATGTCGCGGCGACGCTTGATGCAGTTGAGCGGGTGTCCAGCGGTCGAGACAGTCTCGAATAGGCGAGCCGCTGGCAGGACGATCTCAGCAGAACGCACCCACCCTGGCCGCAGAAGCGAGTGAAACTCGCTGCGGGATAAGTTCTCTCGAGACAGGCCGATGCGGGGACGCACACCGCAACCTCTGACGGCGGCGCCCCGCACCGGCGGGACGGGAGTCACGCCGGCAGGCGGCGCACTCCGAGGTATTGCAGGTAGCCCATCAGCGCGAAGTAGCCGCCAGTAGCCAGCGTCGCGGCGACACCGGTACCGGTCAGCGGCAACACTCCGACGGCAACCACGACCAGCGCCGCGACCGTCAGGACGATGTTGGCGCCGATGAGGCCGACTCCGACGCGGCGTAGATCGGACGCAGCGGCCAGCGCGTAGACGGCCAGGCCGCCGAGAACCAGAACAGCGCCTCCGATGAATTCCGCGACCGAACTCAGGCCGGTCAGCGATGAGAGCGTATCCGCCATCAAAGCGATGAAGAGGCCGATCGCGCCGCCCAGCGTTGCGTCGAGTCGCATGGCGAACCGCAACAGGGAGTCGGTCGAGTCGTCGAAGGGCCGGGTGGACAGTGGAGTAACAGCGGTCATGTTCCGAACTCCTTGGGATATCGGGTCGAACACCTCTGAGCCTGCCGATCAGGAACTGCCAGATCGACGCGTGGCACTGCCAGGCACTGCCACGCGCAGGTCAACCAAGTGATCTAGGCCACGTATTCCTTGCCTAGCCGGGCTTTGCAGGTTCGCGCGGCCGGTTGGAGACGGAGAACGGTTACGCGGTGATGCTCAGCGAACCGGAACGGCTGGCCAGCATCCTCGTTGAGTGCTGTCGCCCGGACTAGGGAAACTGGCTTGGAAATCGACAACGCTTCGATTCTGGGACAACAACCACCTCGTGCAGGAATGCCGTACAGTGGTGGTACGAGTTCTCGGTACTAGATAAGAGGTCCGGTTATGGCCATCAGTGCAAGTGAGGCCCGACAAAAACTCTTCCCCCTCCTCGAACAAGTCAACACCGACCACGAACCCGTGCGCATCACATCCAAAGCCGGAGATGCGGTTCTTATGTCGGCCGACGACTACGACTCCTGGCAAGAAACGGTCTATCTGCTGCGTTCGCCCGAGAATGCGCGTCGACTCATGGAGGCCGTTGCTCGAGACAGGGCCGGCCAGCCCGCACCGGCCCGTTATACAAAGTCGATCGGCGATCTTCAGGAGATGGCCGGCGAAGAGTGAGACGCATCAACTTCGATCCCGATGCCTGGGAGGACTTTCTGTTCCGGTTGTCCTCCGACCGCAAGATGGCGCGACGGATCACCAGACTCATCGGAGAGATCCAGCGCGAACCGTTTACCGGGATTGGAAAGCCAGAACCCCTCAAGGGGGAACTGTCTGGTTACTGGTCCCGGCGGATCGACGACGAACACCGGCTCGTGTACCGAGCAGACGACGACGAACTCAAGATCCTGAAAGCCCGATACCACTACGGACAGGCGTCATCACCGCGCGCGAGGCGCATCGAGCCCCGCACGCATGTTTTTCTGCCATGAAGGCCCAACTCCTAAGTGGAGCAAACCCCCGCGTCCAGCTCATGGAGGAAGTCACGCGGAGGGCTCAGACGCCTGACCGTCCTGGCCCACATCGCGCCGCCGATTGACGCGTCGACTGTGCAGGTTCGTTGCGCCGATGCGCCTCGAAATCGTCAAAAGCTACACAGTCGGCGCCGCCGAGACGGACACCCGGCCGCGCAGATCGGCGGCGATCAGCTTCGCGGCGGCGTTCTGCCAGTTGTGCAGCGAGCGTTGCGGCACGTCGGTGACGAACCATTGCCACGCCTGCCGGGCGGTCGGGTCCAAGCCCGCGGCAGTGGCGTTCTGGGCGTACGCGCGCACCCCGACGACGTACGGAAAGTACAGCGAGTTGTAGTGCCGCCATTGCTCACTGGTGCCGAAGTCGCCGCCGTCGCGGGGTTTGAGCGCCGCGATCCGATCGGCCAGCAGCGCCTTGAGTTCGATGGCCCGCTCCAGCGGCTGATCCGGGGCGCCGCGGGCGGCCAGCCGCTCGTCGATGCAGGGCAGCGCCGTCAGTGGGTTGGCGACCAGCTTGGACAGGTCGCCGTAGTGGCCCAGCGCGCGGCGGGTCAGCCGGGCGAACGTGTCGTCGTCGAAGCCGTCCAGCGGATCGGCCAGCCGTAGCGGCAGCGCGGACTGGGTGCGCCGCAACGTTTCTCGATCGGCGCGCAGCAACGGTGCCCGCGAGAAGACCAGCCGGTCGAGCAGGCCGGCCAGTGGATCGGCCAACACCTGCACCGAGGCTGCGATGGCCAAGCTGGTGAACAGCAGGACGGTCAGCGCGGTTTGCGCGGTGGGCTGGTCACGGGTCAGCGCGATGCCGATCAGCATCTGGCCGCCGAGCAGCGCCACCACCGTTCCGGTGCCGGTGAACGAGCGCAGCATGTCGGCCCGCAGCGCCTGGCCTTCGTCGAACGCGTCCCAGAGCGCCACGGCCACACCGAGACTGAGGACGTCACAACTCGTTGACGCCAGCGCCAGCCAGCTGGGCACCACACCCAGCGGGATGATCAAAATGGCGTTGGCCAACGCGAAGAACATCGTCGCGGTGACGATCAGCCCGACTACCGGGATCTTCTGCGCGCGGCGGCGCAGGGCCGCGATCATCGCGCCCAGTGTGGACGCCGAGATCACCACGCACATCACCACATGGCCGAGTCGCAACGGTCCCACGACGCTGCCGGCCATCGCCGCGCCGGCCAACGTGAGCACGCCGGCACCGCCGACCAACAGCGCCTCGCCGACACGTGATCGCTCAGCGTCGGCCCTCGCGATCTCGAGCAACACCGCGAACCAGGCCACCCCGGGCACGGCAACCAAATAGATCTCGACGTGACCGAGCACCGCGGAGTGCGTCACCAGCCGAACTGCGTCCAGGGCGACCGCGATCGCGAAACTGCACAGTCCCAGCGCGGAGAATGCCAGCACCGGCTTACGTGGATTGCGGGACAACAGATACAGCCCCAGCCACCAACTCAGCGAGAACACCAACGCCGAGAGCGCAGCCATATCTCAGTGTGGCATGAAGCGCATCGGCTTCAAGCCCCGTATCGGCGGTGCCGCGAGCTGTAATCACGCAGGGCGCGCAGGAAGTCGACCCGGCGGAACGCCGGCCAGTGCGCTTCGGTGAACCACATCTCCGAATAGGCGCTCTGCCAGAGCAGGAAACCGGACAGTCGCTGCTCCCCGGAGGTCCGGATCACCAGATCGGGATCGGGCTGCCCCGAGGTGTAGAGGTTCTCCGAGATCGCGTCGACCGTGACTGCTTCGATGAGTTCTTCGCCGCTGGCTCCGTTGGCAAGTTGCTTGCCGAGCAGCCCGCGCACCGCGTCGGCGATCTCCTGGCGGCCGCCGTACCCGACCGCCACGTTGACGTGAAAGCCCACGGTGGCGGTACCTGCTGTACGTTCAACGGCGCCCCGTACCCGTTGCGCGGGCTCATCGCCGATGAGCTCCAGATCTCCGACTGTGCGCACGCTCCAGCCGTTGGCGGGTGCGCAGATCTCCTCGACGACGTCGGTGATGATCTCGATCAGCGCCGCCAGCTCGGCCGGATCCCGGCGCAGGTTTTCGGTGGAAAGTAAGTAGACCGTAGCCATTTCGATGCCGGCTTCCTGGCACCAGCGCAGCATTTCGGCGATCTTGGCCGCGCCCATCCGGTAGCCGTAGCTGACGTCGTCGTAGCCGGCGTCACGCGCCCAGCGCCGGTTGCCGTCACACAGCACGGCGATATGACGCGGCAGCGCGGATTTCGATGCGGCCAGGCCTTGCCGCAACCGCAACTCATAGATCCGATACAGGGGTTCTTTTAAGCGCGGCGGGATGATCTCCACAGGGATCAAGATTACTGTGGGCGCGACAGCTCGACGGCGATCCTGCCGCAACTGATGGAGGCCTGTTGACCCGCGAGACCGACGTGGCCACTAAGGCTGACGAGACGGACACACAACACGGCGACGTCGCCGAGCACTTCGTCGAGGGTGTCAAGGACACGGCCCAAGCGCTGGTCAAGCCGCGGGCGCGCGGGTGGATACATCTGGTGTCGGCTGTCGTCGCGGTCGTCGCTGGTGCCTCGTTGATCGCGGTGTCGTGGCCCTTGGAAGGCCTCAAAGCGGGCTTGGCGACGTTCATCTACACCGGCTCGGTGGTGGGGATGTTCACCACCAGCGCGGTCTATCACCGGGTCACCTGGACATCGGTGAATGCCCGCACCTGGATGAAGCGGCTCGACCACTCGATGATCTTCGTGCTGATCGCCGGCACCTACACACCGTTCGCGCTGCTGGCGATGCCGCCGCAGCAAGGGACGGTGGTGCTCTACATCGTCTGGGGCGGCGCACTGGCCGGAGTGCTGCTGAAGATGTGCTGGCCGACCGCGCCGCGCTGGGTGGGGGTTCCGCTATACCTGGTCCTGGGCTGGGTGTCGGCGTTTTACATGGCGATCATCCTGCACAACGCGGGGGTGGCCGCGATGGTGCTGCTGGCCGTGGGTGG
This sequence comes from Mycobacterium sp., assembly GCF_965277065.1. Classification (GTDB taxonomy): domain Bacteria; phylum Actinomycetota; class Actinomycetes; order Mycobacteriales; family Mycobacteriaceae; genus Mycobacterium. The sequence goes on along the minus strand of NZ_CBDIBT010000018.1, from coordinate 535,594 downwards.
CGTTCTCTACAGCGTCGGCGGCGTCCTGTACGCCCTGCGCTGGCCGGACCCGTGGCCGAGCACGTTCGGCTACCACGAGTTCTTCCATGCCTGCACCGCGGTGGCCGCGATCTGCCATTACATCGCGATCTGGTTCGCTGTCTTCTGAGCGCGCTATAACTGCGTGACGCTGTCGGGCGACCAGTAGGCCTTCATCGCGGTGATCTTGCCGTCGCCCCCGAACACCATCACGTCGATCGGCTCGATCAGCATCCGGCTGTCGCCCGCGGTGACGGTCAGCTTGAAGTGGAATGCCGCCTCATGACCGGCCACCCGCAGCGTCACCAGTTCGCACTGGCGCTGCACGGCTTCCATCCCGGAGTAGAAGCCGCGGATCGCCTGCCGACCGATGTGCACCTCGCCGCCGACCGGGTCCTCGACGGTGGCGTCCTCGGCGTACAACTCGACGAGATCGTCTGCGGTGCCGTTGTTGACCAGGCTGATGTAGCGATTGACGGTCTCGGCGATCTGTTCGGCACTCGACATGGGTGGGAGGCTACCGAGGCGGATTGCCCGGCTCCTCCTCGGGCCGCTTCACGGCCCCCATCGTCACCGGGCGGCGAGCGCAGCTGCCAGCTCCGCGGCGCTGGTGACCGGCAGATCGCAGACCTGACCACGGCACACGTAGGCGGCGTCAGCGCCGTCGACCCGGTCGCGGTCGACCAGCAGCGGCGAAGAGCCCACCGCGCCACCGACGACGATCGCACCGCCGGGCGCCAGCCGGCGGGCGTCGGCCAGTAACGGCGAGGACGGGCCAGAGCAGGCCACCGCGATCTGCAACGGTCCGCGAACGGCGGCTTCGGCGACGGCCAGCCAATGGCCGGCCGACCGCGGCGCGCGGGCCAGCAGCGGCGAATGTGCTTGCAGCGCATCGGCCGCCGCCTGCCGGTGACGCTCGTCGCCGGTGATGTGCGCGGCGGTCAGCAGCGCCTCGGTGATCGCGGATGCGCCCGACGGCGTGGCGCCGTCGTACGGGTCCGCGGGCCGCAGCAACAGCTGCTCGCCATCGTCGGCGCTGTCGAACCAGCGGCCGGGGTTGTCGCGATCGGCGAAGTGCGCCAACGCAATGTCGAGTAGATCGGTGGCGGTGGCCAGCCAGCCGGCCGCACCGCTGAGCTGATACAGCGCGAGCAGGCCGGTGGCCAGCATCGCGTAGTCCTCCAGGATCGCGGCGCTGTCGCCGACCCGGCCGCCCAGGCTGGCTCGCCGCAGCCGGCCGTCCACCAGATGCAGGGCGGTCAGCGCCGTCGCGCAATCTGCTGCGGCGGCGGCCAATTCGGGCGCGGCCAGCGCCACACTGGCCTCGGCCAGCGCGGTGATCGCCAGCCCGTTCCAGGCGGTGACGACCTTGTCGTCGCGGCCCGGCTGGGGCCGGGTCAGCCGGGCGGCCAGCAGCGCGGCGCGGACACGCTCGAAGCGCTCTGGGTCAGCGGGGTCTGCAGGCCGCTGCAGCACCGATGCGCCGTCTTCGACGGTGCCGCCAGCTGTCACGCCGAAAGCCGAAGCGGCCCAGCGTCCGTCGTTGTCACCGAGCACTTCGATGAGCTGGTCAGGCGTCCACACGTAGGTCGAGCCCTCGCGGCCGTCGGCGTCGGCGTCCAGCGACGAGGTGAACATGGCGCCGTCGCGCAGTTCGTCGAGCAGGAACCGCGCGGTCTCGGCGGTGACGCGGAGCGCCAGCGCGTCACCGGTCCGCCGACCCCAGTGCGCGTAGGCACGCAACAATAGCGCGTTGTCGTAAAGCATCTTCTCGAAATGCGGCACCACCCAGGCATTGTCGACGCTGTAGCGGGCAAATCCGCCGGCCAGTTGGTCGTATATCCCGCCGCGGGCCATCGCGATCGCGGTGCGTTGGACCGTGCCCGACGCCTGCGGGGAATCGGTGCGCTCCCCATGCCGCAGCAGCGCCTCGAGTAACGCCGACGGCGGGAATTTCGGTGCGCCGCCGAACCCACCGCGGGCGGTGTCCTCGTCCTGCAGGACCGCGGTGACGGCATGGTCGCAAAGCGCCGGGGCGACCTGCGGACCCTGGCCGGGCAGCGCGGACGCTATCGCCCGCAGTTCGCCGGCGATCTGGTCAGACGACTCTTCGACGTCGCCGCGACGGTCTCGCCAGGTTTCGGATACCGCCGAAAGAAGTTGCAGGAATGCCGCTTTGGGATAGTAGGTGCCGCAGAAGAACGGCCGCCCGTCGGGTGTCAGGAAGCATGTCATGGGCCAGCCGCCCTGCCCGGTCAGCGCGACGGTGGCGTTCATGTAGACGGCGTCGATGTCGGGCCGCTCCTCGCGGTCCACTTTGATGCAGACGAAGCCGTCATTCATCGCGGCGGCCACCTCGTCGTCGGCGAACGATTCGTGTGCCATCACGTGGCACCAGTGGCAGGCGGCGTAGCCGATCGAGAGCAGGATCGGCGCATCGCGTCGCGCGGCCTCGGCCAGCGCGGCGGGCGACCATTGCTGCCAGTGCACCGGGTTGTCGGCGTGCTGGCGAAGGTAGGGGCTGGCGGCCCCGGCCAGCTGGTTAGCCCTCGGGCTCATGTGGCTGATCGATCGTGCCGTCGTCGACGGCCTGATCCGGCTCGGGGTGCTGCGGGTCGAAGGACTCCGGCAGCTTCGTGAGGTGCCGGTTCATCGAGCGCACCAGAAACACCACACTGATCAGCAGCAGGACCACCAGGACCAAGCCGAACGGGCTGGCCTTGCCGAAGTCCGGCCCGCTGTTGTGCGGCCCCTCCCCGGCCAGCAACGCCAACGCGGCCAGTTGAAGATGCATCACGACACGTCCTCGATTCCGGCGAACAGGTCGGTCTCGGGCAGTCGCACCGGAACACGCGAGCGGGCCAGCTCGAATTCTTCGGTCGGCCACAGCTCCTGCTGCCACGAGATCGGCGCGGCGAAGAAGTCGCCCTTCGGATCGATCTGGGTGGCGTGCGCACGCAGCGCGTCGTCGCGCTGACCGAAGTACGCCGAGCACTCGATGCGCGTCGTCACCCGGTCGGCGTGCACATCATGCGCGGGATCCCAGTGTTTGAGCCATTTCTCGAACGGCCCGGTCTGCCCACGCTTGGCGAACTCGTCCTGCAGCTTCTGCATCCGCTGCCGCAGAAACCCGTGGTTGTAGTACAGCTTGGACACCGTCCATACCGGGCCCGCGTCACCGAACCGCCGATAATCGCCGGCGGCCTCGTAGGCGGCCAGCGAAACCTGGTGGCAGCGAATGTGATCCGGGTGCGGGTAGCCGCCGTTCTCGTCGTACGTGGTCATCACGTGCGGCCGAAATTCGCGTACCACCCGGACCAGCGCCTCGGTGGAGATCTCCAGCGGCGCCAGCGCGAAGCAGTCCTCCGGCAGGGGCGGGGGCGGGTCGCCCTGCGGCAGGCCGGAATCATAGAAGCCCAACCAGGTGTGTTCGACGCCGAGGATCTCGGCCGCCTTGGCCATCTCGTCGCGGCGGACGTCGGCGATCCGGCCGTGCACTTCCGGCAAGTCCATCGCCGGGTTGAGGATGTCGCCGCGTTCACCCCCGGTCAGGGTGACCACCAGAACGCGGTGCCCCTCGTCGGCGTAGCGAGCCACGGTGGCAGCGCCCTTACTGGACTCGTCGTCCGGGTGGGCGTGCACCGCCATCAACCGCAGTTCGCTCACGTGCTCCCTGACTGTGTGCTGCTATCTCTAGGCCTATAGTTCCATCCTGTACGCCGCCCGATTACCCGGCACCAGCGCCACACATCATGACCGAAGCTCCTCCTCCGCCACCGCAGACCCGTTACGGGCGCCGCCGCTCGCTGCGCCCGTCGCGGCGCCGCGCCGCCATCCTCGCCGCCGTAGTCGCCGTCGCCGGTGTCGTCCTTGCCGCCAACGCCTATCAGCGGATGGGCCGCAGCGACGTCGAGGGGACGCTGGCCGGCTACCAGCTGATCGACAGCCGGACGGTGTCAGTAACGATCAGCGTGACGCGAAAAGACCCGTCCCGCCCGGTCGATTGCATTGTGCGGGTGCGCGCCAAAGACGGCAGCGAAACCGGCCGGCGCGAGGTACTGGTTGCCCCGTCAACGCAGGCGACCGTGCAGGTGACGACGGTGCTTAAATCCAGCGAGCCGGCCGTGATGGGCGACATTTACGGCTGCGGCACCGATGTGCCCGGCTACCTGCGCGCCCCCTGACAATTCCCGGTCCGGCAAACTCCGGCGGCAAACGCCGAACTGCGAAAATGCCCTCAACCACCGTCGCGGCGATGCTAAGCTGGTTCGATGCACGGTTCCGGCTGGAACCGTGTATTGCTGCATTAACGGCCCTATGGGCCGCCTAGTGGGCCTACCCGACTACTGAGGTCGGCAGTACTCGTGGTGGGACCGCCCGCAGCACGACCGACAGCCTGCCGCGGCGGCATACCGCCCAACCGACACTACGAGGAGCACGACACGATGACGGACACCCAGGTGACCTGGTTGACCCAGGAGTCACACGATCGACTCAAGGCCGAGCTCGATCAGCTGATCGCGAATCGTCCGGTCATCGCCGCCGAAATCAACGACCGGCGCGAAGAAGGCGACCTGCGCGAAAACGGCGGCTACCACGCGGCCCGCGAAGAGCAGGGCCAGCAGGAAGCCCGCATTCGTCAGCTGCAAGACCTGCTGAACAACGCGAAGGTCGGCGAGGCGCCCAAGCAGTCCGGCGTCGCACTGCCCGGTTCGGTGGTCAAGGTCTACTACGACGGCGACAAGTCCGACACAGAGACGTTTCTGATCGGGACCCGCGAGCAGGCCGTCCACGACGGCAAGCTCGAGGTGTACTCGCCCGCCTCACCGCTGGGCGGCGCCCTGATCGACGCCAAAGAGGGCGAGACCCGCAGCTACACCGTGCCCAACGGCAACACCGTCAAGGTCACGCTGGTCAGCGCCGAGCCGTACCACTCCTGATTGCCAGCGCCGAGCGTGAATTCTTCGACACCCTAGCGGCGTGTCGCGTCGCAGGATTCACCATCGGCGCGAAGAAGGCACAGTCGGAGCCGACGCTCAGTCCAGCGCCTGCTCGAGATCGGCGATCAGGTCAGCAACGTCCTCGATGCCGACCGACAGCCGCACCAGGTCGTCGGGAACCTCTAATTGGGAACCGGCCGTCGACGCATGCGTCATCGCGCCCGGGTGCTCGATCAATGACTCCACCCCGCCGAGCGACTCCGCGAGGATGAACACTTTGGTGTCGGCGCACAACGCCTGCGCCGCGGCGCGTCCACCCTTCATCCGCACCGACACCATGCCGCCAAACCCGTGCATCTGCCGCGCGGCGACCTGGTGACCGGGGTGAGTCGGCAGGCCCGGATACAGCACGGTGTCCACCGAGGGGTGTCCGGCGAGGAATTGCGCTACCGCAGCGGCGTTTTCGCTATGCCGCTGCATCCTCAGCACCAGCGTCTTCAAGCCGCGCATGGTCAGGTAGGCGTCGAACGGCCCCGGCACCCCGCCGGCGCCGTTCTGCAGGAACCCGAACGCCGCGTCCAACTCCTCGTCGTTGGTCACCAGCGCCCCACCCACCACGTCGGAATGCCCGCCGATGTACTTCGTCGTCGAGTGCAGCACGATGTCGGCACCCAGCGTCAGCGGCTGCTGTAGCGCCGGTGAGGCAAAAGTATTGTCCACCAACACCTTTGCGCCGTGATCGCTACCGATTCTGGCGATCCCGACGATGTCGGCGATCGACAGCAGCGGGTTGGTGGGCGTCTCCACCCAGATCAGCCGGGTCTGCGGCGTCACCGCCGCGTTCACTGCATCGAGGTCGGACAGCGCAACCGGGGTGTGCTGCACACCCCATTGGCTGAACACCTTGTCGATGAGCCGGAACGTGCCGCCGTAGGCGTCGTCGGGGATCACCACGTGATCACCGGGGCGCAGCAGCGCGCGCAGCACACAGTCGCCGGCTGCCATGCCGGAGCTGAAGGCCCGGCCGAAGCGGCCGTCCTCGACGGCGGCCAGCGACGCTTCCAGCGCGGCCCGGGTCGGGTTGCCGGTGCGGGCGTACTCGAATCCGCCGCGCAGACCGCCGACACCGTCCTGGGCGAAGGTGCTGCTGGCGTAGATCGGCGTGTTCACCGCACCGGTCGCCAAGTCGGGCCGGTAGCCGGCGTGAATGGCTTTGGTGGCCAGTCCGGCTTTTGCGAAATGTTCTTGGTCGCTCATCGCCGACCAGCCTAGTCATCGCGGCAGGATCGGCCGGGTGCGGCGGAGGCGGTAAATAGGGCATTTGCCGGAGGCGTATCGGCCTTGTCGCGGCACAGAATCTCAGGGACCACCCCGACGGTCCGGGCTCCGCTGGGATGCGAGGGTGTGCCACACCTACTGGTTCGTCACACACGAGGGCGACGCGCCGCCACCGCCGCCACCCGCGTCGGCGCTGGGGCTCTATTTTCTGCCGTGGTGTCCGTGATCTCAGCGCAAAAATAGGGCAGTTACCCCACGCGCACGGAGCCTGTAGGCCAGCAGAATGACGCACATGAGGCGATTATGTGTGGTCCTGGCGACCACCGCGTTGCTGTGGGGCGGTGTCGGCGGGATGGGCGGTGTGGGTGCCGCCCAAGCCCGTCCCGGCCCCGCCCCGCGGTCCTGGCCTGGTTGTCCTCCGGATCACCCAGAAGGCCCGTGTCGCTGGTGCCCCGGCGATCCACCGGTGCAGACCGGCAACCTGCGGGTGGATCCGGTTCGCTGGGATGCGAACGTGTGTCACACCTATTGGTACGTCGGAGGCGGGGGCAACGTCGCCCGGACCATCTGGGAGGGCGATGCGCCGCCACCTCCGCCCCCACCGATAACGGGGCTCATCTGCGACCCCGGGACGTTTACGAACTGCCGCATCCAGACCTGGCCGTAAACCGGTTTACCCGTCGGCTTTCGGGTTCAGCGGCAGGCACACCGTGGCCAGCATCTTGTCGGCCAGCGTCTGGCGCTTGGCATCCCAAAGCGGAAACAGGTAGCCGACGTAGAAGATGGCCGCGTCGACCGCGTGGGCGAGCTCGCGCAGCAGCGACAGGCCGAACCCGACCGGCTTGCCGGTGTTTTCGCTGACAACCCGAAACCCCAACACCGACTTGCCGATGCTGGATCCGGTGGTGCCTTGACGGTAGCCGAGGTTCCAGACGAAGTAGCCGAGCGCGACCAGCACCGCAATCCACATCACGGTGAGTCCAACCGTCGAAGGACCGATGAAACAGATCTGCTCGCCGGAGCTCGGGGTGACGTCGCATGCCGACGTGGTGCTGTTGCCCAGCACCAGCCAGCCGACACCCGTGATCAGCACCAGCGGCACGTGGTCGATGAGGTAGGCCAGCACGCGGCTGAGCCACGGGGTGAACTCGTCCCGAGTCAGCCCGCGCAGCACCGGCCCAGGAGGCGGCGGCACGTATCCGCCCGACGGCGGGGGTGGCGGCGGATAGTTTCCGGCGCCCGGCAGCGGCGGCGGGAACGACGACGGGGTTTGTTCGGTCATCAGCGGCTTTCTCTCTGCGCGGTGAGGTTCGAGTGGTCCGGCTACTTACGTAATGCGCCGTCGGACAGGAAGCCCAGCAAGTCATACCGGGTGATCACCCCGACCGGCTTGCCTTCCTCGACGACCATCACGGCGTCCAGGTCCCGCAGGGTCTTGGCCAGCGAGCTGACCTGTTCGCCGGCCCCGATGATCGGCAATGGCGGGCTCATGTGCAGACCGACGGCGTCGGCCAGGTTGGCGCGGCCCTCGAAGACGGCCGAAAGTAGTTCGCGCTCAGAGACACTGCCCGCGACCTCGCCGGCCATCACCGGCGGCTCGGCACCCACCACGGGCATCTGCGACACCCCGTATTCGCGCAGGATGCTGATCGCGTCACGCACGGTTTCCGACGGGTGGGTGTGCACCAGATCGGGGAGGTGCCCGGACTTGCCGCGCAGCACGTCGCCGACCCTGGGTTGCTCGATCGAGCCGTCCAGTCTGGTCCGCAGGAAGCCGTAGGACGACATCCAGGCGTCGTTGAAGATCTTCGACAGGTAGCCGCGGCCGCCGTCCGGCAGCAGCACGACGACCAGCGCGTCGGGCCCGGCTTCTTCGGCTACTTGCAGCGCCGCCACCACAGCCATTCCGCACGAGCCGCCGACCAGCATGGCCTCTTCGCGGGCCAGCCGCCTGGTCATGTTGAACGAGTCGGAGTCGGTGACTGCGATGATCCGGTCGGGCACCGCGGGGTCGTAGGCCGACGGCCAGAAATCCTCGCCCACGCCTTCCACCAGATAGGGGCGCCCGGTGCCACCGGAATACACCGATCCCTCCGGGTCGGCGCCGACCACCTTCACCCGCCCCTCGGACGCATCCTTGAGGTAGCGGCCTGCGCCGGTGATCGTTCCCCCGGTGCCGATGCCGGCGACGAAGTGGGTGACCTGTCCATCGGTGTCGGCCCATATCTCCGGGCCGGTGGTCTCGTAGTGGCTGGCCGGGCCCTGCGGGTTGGAGTACTGGTCCGGCTTCCACGCGCCGTCGATCTCACTGACCAATCGGTCGGAGACGCTGTAGTAGCTGCCGGGATGGTCGGGCGGCACCGCTGTCGGGCACACCACCACCTCAGCGCCGTAGGCGCGCAGCACGTTCTGCTTGTCCTCGCTGACCTTGTCCGGGCAGACGAACACACATCGGTAGCCCCGGCGCTGAGCGACCAGAGCGAGGCCGACACCGGTGTTACCCGACGTCGGCTCGACGATGGTGCCGCCCGGCTTGAGCTCTCCGCCGGCCTCGGCGGCGTCGATCATCTTGACCGCGATCCGGTCCTTGCTGCTCAGTCCGGGGTTGAGGTATTCGACCTTGGCGACGACCCGTCCGGAGCCCGGTGGCACAACCGAGTTCAGCTGAACCAGTGGAGTGTTTCCGATGATCTCACTGATGTGTTGCGCGATACGCATGGCTAGATGGTCTCAGGTACGACGCTGCCTCTGCGCGCCGGTTCCAGCCTTAGCCGGTGGCCTCGCGAATGTATTCGCCGATCTGCCGCAACGACCGGACCGCCTCGGGCACGATCGGCGCGGCCAGCTGGAAGTCGTGAATCTGGCCGGGCCAGACCCGCACCTCGGTCGGTACGCCCGCCGCAGCCAGCGCGCGAGCGGCCAGCCTGGCGTCGTTCAGCAAGACCTCCGATCCCGACACGTGGATCAGGGTGCGGGGCAACCCCGGCTCGATGTGATCCAGCGGCTCGTAAAGCCGTTCGGGCTCACCGTCGACGACATGTTTGCGGGCAGACTTGGCGACCAAGGTGAACAACGCGTCAAAAGCCTTGGCGGGGAACATCGCATCGGTCTTGATGTTCGGGTGCGTTTGCTTGGGTTCCTTGGCCAGCTGCAGCAGCGGGGAGATCGCGACCAGGGCCGCCGGCTCCTCGTGCGCCTGTTGAAGCCGTTGCGCCAGAGCAAGAGCCAGGTATCCTCCCGCCGAGTCGCCGGCCACCACGATCTGATCCGGCTGATACCCGCGCAGACGCAGCCAGCAGTAGGCGTCGTGACAGTCGTCGAGCGCCTGGCCGACCGAGTGCTTCGGGATGAGCCGGTAGTTGACCACCAACACCGGAGCGTCGGCGAACTTGGACAGCGCGTTGACGATGCGGCCGTGCGAGTTGACCCCGCAGGTCAAGAAGGCGCCGCCGTGCAGGTATAACACCACCCTTCGGGTGCCGTCGGCCGGCAGCACGCCGGGGGCGCGCACCAACTGAGCGTCGCAGTGCGGCAACTCGACGGTCTTGCGGACGGTGCCGGGCCCGGGCAACAACGCCCGGCAGGCGAAGTCGAGGATACCGAACGGGAACGGGACGTGCGGGATGTAGCTGACCACGCCGAGAGCCGGGCGGATTGTGAGGCGGCAAGCCAAGGCGGCCATCATCCCGGGGAGGCTGGGACCGCTCTCGACGACCTCGACGGGCACACCGTCGTTGACGGGAAACCTGCGGGCCCGCAACACGTCCCGGGCACGAACTGCGGTCCGGGGCGAGCCCGAAACTTTGCTCGGTGCGGTCATGCTCAACACTCCTACGCCGTTGTAGTCGTTGTCGACGAGGCAGCGGGGTGCTCAGCCAACCTCGAGAACTTAGCTTGACACTTTAAAGAACTTCAACAATCAAAGAGTCTGATTCGATACCAACATTGCTCCGACCCGTGATCACGCGAGGGCAGGGTCCCGGAGGCCCGCCGATCGCCGACATAAACTGTTCGCGTGGTACGACGCGCACCGCGGGGTTCGATGGCTGCGCTGGCCGCGGCAGGCGCGCTGGCATCGACCGGCACCGCCTACGTGGGGGCACGAAACCTGCTGATCAGCCAGGCCGAGAAGGCGCGCAGCGTCATCCCGAAGTCGTGGGATGTGCCGCCGCGGGCCGACGGTGTCTATGTCCCCGGCGGCGGAGCCGTCGAGCGCTGGCAGCGCGGGATGTCCTTCGACCTGCACCTGATGGTCTTCGGCGATTCGACGGCAACCGGCTACGGCTGCCGTAGCGCCGACGAGGTCCCCGGGGTGCTGATCGCCCGCGGGCTGGCCGAGCAGAGCGGCAAACGCGTCCGGCTGAGCACCAAAGCGATCGTCGGCGCCACATCCAAAGGATTGTCCGGGCAGGTCGACGCGATGTTTGTGGCCGGGCCGCCGCCGGATGCGGCCGTCATCCTGATCGGCGCCAATGACGTCACCAAGCTGAACGGCATCGGCGCTTCTTCGCGACGGCTAGGCGCGGCCGTGCGGCGACTGAAAGCCAGCGGCGCCGAGGTCGTTGTCGCCACCTGTCCCGATTTCGGGGTGGTCACGGCGATCCCGCAGCCGCTGCGCTGGACCGTTCGGACCCTGGGCCTGCGGCTGGCCCGCGCGCAGTCCGGCGCCGTCCGGGGCGCCGGCGGCATTCCGGTCCCGCTGGCCTCACTGGTCAACGACGAGTTCCGGCATTCGCCCCATCTGATGCTGTCCGATGACCAGTTCCACCCGTCGGCCGCCGGATACGCGCTGGCCGCCAGCCAGCTCCTGCCCGCCCTGTGTCAGGCGCTCAGCGATGTTGCCGGGCAGCCGGTGCCCGCACTCCCGTCGTCGACGGACACCGAAGGGGGGCCGGGGTATTCGACGCTGCGACTGCTGTCGCGCCTGTTGCGTCGACCCACTACCGGGGTGCCCGCGCCGATCGTCGCAACCACGTCGGACTAGCTCCTCAGCAGGCCGTTGAACGGCCCGCATCGTCGCCGGCTGGACCCGATTGCCCCGCTCCTCAGCAGGCCGTTGAACGGCCCGCATCGTCGCCGGGCTAAATTCGGGTCCAGACCACACCCCCACGGATGGAGCCGAGATGCCGGAAGCCGTCATTGTTTCAACTGCCCGCTCGCCGATCGGGCGCGCAATGAAGGGGTCGCTGGTCGACATGCGGCCCGACGACCTGGCGGCGCAGATGGTGCGCGCCGCGCTGGACAAGGTGCCGGGGCTGAACCCCCATCAGATCGACGACCTGATCTTGGGTTGCGGCCAGCCGGCCGGCGAGGCTGGGTTCAACTTGGCCCGCGCGGTTGCCGTCGAGCTCGGCTACGACTTTCTGCCCGGCACCACCGTCAACCGTTACTGTTCGTCGTCGCTGCAGACCACCCGGATGGCGTTCCACGCGATCAAGGCGGGCGAGGGAGACGCGTTCATCTCGGCGGGTGTGGAGACCGTCTCGCGGTTTGGCAAAGGCAGCTCTGACTCGTGGCCGGACACCAAGAACCCGGTGTTCGACGCGGCACAGGAGCGATCCGTCGCCGCGTCCGCCGGTGCCGACGAGTGGCACGATCCCCGCAGCGACGGGAACATTCCGGACGTCTACATCGCGATGGGGCAGACGGCGGAGAACGTCGCGCTGCTGACCGGCGTCAGCCGCGAAGACCAGGACCATTGGGGTGTCCGCAGCCAGAACCGCGCCGAGGAAGCCATCAAGAGCGGGTTCTTCGAGCGTGAGATCGTCCCGGTTACGCTGCCCGACGGCAGCACGGTCAGCACCGACGACGGCCCGCGCGCCGGCACCACCTACGAGAAGATCAGCCAGCTCAAGCCGGTCTTCCGGGCAGGCGGCACGGTGACCGCAGGTAACGCCTGCCCACTGAACGACGGCGCCGCCGCGGTGGTGATCACCAGCGACACCAAGGCCAAAGAACTCGGCCTCACGCCGCTGGCCCGCATCGTGGCCACCGGGGTCAGCGGCTTGTCCCCGGAGATCATGGGCCTGGGTCCGATCGAGGCGAGCAAGCAGGCGCTGCAGCGGGCCGGCCTGTCGGTCAAGGACATCGACCTGTTCGAGATCAACGAGGCCTTCGCCGTGCAGGTGGTCGGCTCGGCCCGCGAGCTGGGCATCGACGAGGACAAGCTGAACGTGTCCGGCGGCGCGATCGCGTTGGGTCACCCGTTCGGCATGACCGGCGCCCGCATCACCACCACGCTGTTGAACAACCTGCAGACCTACGACAAGACGTACGGCCTGGAAACCATGTGCGTCGGCGGCGGCCAGGGTATGGCGCTGATCATCGAGCGGCTGAGCTGAGTTTGCGGCGTTGACTCTGCGGCTATGGCGCAAAAGTGCGAGTCAGTTGCGACGTCAGCGCAGAGTCAACGCATCCCAGATGTCCCGTACGCGGCTGATGACGTCGTGGGCGCAGTGTCGTGAAACGACTCGGATGACGGTCCAGCCGACGCGGGCCAAATACTCCTGCCGCGTCACGTCGTTTGCGTACTGCCACGGATCGGTCCAGTGCTGCCCACCGTCGTACTCGATCGCCAACATGATGTCCTCCCAACCCATGTCGAGGAAGTAGCGGGGAAAGCCGTCGTCACCCGTTACCGCGATTTGAGTGCGTGGCCTGGGGAAGCCAGCATTTATCAATTGGAGCCGCAGCCAGGTTTCCTTGGGCGATTGAGCTCCGGCGTCGACCAGATCCAGCGCGCGTTCCAATTGGCGCAGGCCACGCGTATGACGGTGTTCGCCGGCCAACTCCTGAACGTCGCGCACTTTGAAATCGGTGGCCGCAGCCAAGGCGTCGAGTCCCGCGATGGCACGGCCCACGGCTCCGCGCCTGCCGATATCGAAAGCAGTGCGTTCCGGTGTGGTCACAAAAAGACCGTCGCGACGATCGAATTCGCCGCTCAACAGCGTGTCGTCACGTGTGACGACGCCTCGAGGTGGTCGCGCGTTGCGCCAGATCAAATCGATCGGCACATCGTCGTCGACCCATCTGCTTCCGTGCATCGCAGACGCTGCCGCGCCGGCGATCACAGCCTCCCGATCAGACCAGAGCCAGGCACCCACAGTTCGCTGGCGCAGCGATGGCTGTACGCGCTTGTCGAGATAGACGTTGGGCATGATGGCGCGGTACGAGGTTCGCAGCCCATACCGACTGAGCCGTCCGGCGGCAAGCGCCTCGCTGCCAATGAACGGCCGATCGCGAATCATCCGAGCATGGTGGCAGTGTGCTCCGACACCGGCGTTGACTCTGCGGCTGTGGCGGAGAAGCGCGAGTGGCGAACGCCGTCAGCGCAGAGTCAACGCTTCCCACGTAACTACGCAGTTCGGGCGTGCGAGTGCCCGGGCTGGGTTACGGTTTGCCAGCTGCCCGGTGGCCTACATCCGAGTGCGTGACGACACTCGGTGGCCTACACATCCAGGAATGGAGCGGCGCGATGAGCGTTTCGCTGAGAACAATTGCACTGGTGACGGCCGCGGTGGCAGTCACGTCAGTCTCGGCCTCCGGTTGCCACAGCAAGCCGACGTCGGCCGCGGATTCGTCGAATTCAGCCGCGGCAACGACAGGCGGCAGCTCGCCGGCGAGTTCGGCGAAACCCCAGTCCACCGACTACAGCCGGCTCTTGATCAAGGCCACAGACATCGACACGCCCATGGCCTTCACCGCAGATCCGGTGACACCGAACCCGAATGGCCAAGCCGGGGTGCAGACAACGTTCAGCAACGATGACAAGACCCGCCAGATCCACGACACCATCCTCGTGTTCGGCGATCCTGCTGCGGCGGCCAGTGCACTGGAGGCCGCGAAAGCAAAGCTGGGTGATTCGGTCCGCGGAACACCCGCACCTGCCGTCGTGGGAAGTGCTGGTAGCACGGTCTCGGGCAACTCGCCCGACGGCGCCAAGGGTGTGATGATGTTGCTCTTCACCGAAGGCCGGGCGCTGACCACGTTGAACTTTGTCGGCCCGCCCGACATGCTGCCGCCACCCGATTTCGTCACCGAACTTGGCCAGAAGCAGGACACGGCCATCAAGAACGGGCTGAGCTGACGCGCTGTTGACATCAAAAAACCCGGCACGCTGCACGTGCCGGGTTTTTTGATGTCAACAGCTAATCGTTCTGCAGATAACTCAGCAGGCGCAGGATCTCGATGTAAAGCCAGACCAGCGTGACGGTCAGGCCCAGCGCGATACCCCACGCAGCTTTCTCCGGCGCACCGGCGCGGATCATCTGGTCGGCCGCGTCGAAGTCGATCAGGAAGCTGAACGCTGCCAGACCGATGCAGACCAGCGAGAAGATGATCGCCAGCGGGCCGCCGCTGCGCAGGCCGAGGCCCTCACCATCGCCGACGCCGAACATGCCCAGCACCAGGTTGCCCAGCATCAGGGCCAGCACGCCGAACATGCCCGCGACCAGCATCCGGGTGAACTTGGGCGTGACCCGGATGGCACCCGTCTTGTAGACCACGAGCATCCCGACGAACACGCCGAGCGTGCCCATGATGGCCTGCCCGATCATGGCGCCCGCGCTGGTGCTCGACACCGAGAAGTTGGCGAGCAGGAACGAGATCGCGCCGAGGAACAAGCCCTCGAGCGCCGCGTAGGTCAGCACGATCGCCGGGTTGTCCTGCTTGCGGGCGAACGTCGCGATCATCACCATCGCCAGGCCGCCAAACGCGCCGACGAACGTGAACGGGGTGGCCAGCGCCTGATTGGCCTGCACCATGAAGTAGGAGACGACCGCCACGGCAGACAGCACCGCCAGGGTGATCCCGGTCTTGGTGACGACGTCGTCGATCGTCAGCGGGCGCGAAACGCCTGCCCGCTGGTCGACGTACGGGGCATAGGGGTCCGCCTGCTGCCCTATCTGGGTCGCGGCGCTCGCGGCACCGCTACCGAACTGCGCGTAACCGCCACGCTGCTTGGGCAGCGAGCGAAATACCGGGTTACTGGTCTCCCGCACCGTCGGTTCCTCTCGTGAGCTGTGGGTTCAAAGCTGTGCGAACAACTGATCAACGAACGGTAGTCCAGCCGGGTTCCCGATGAGGCCTTTAATTCAATGTACGTAGATCAATGTGCGACGACATCAGAGTGCGGCTGTACCTACTCCAGATAAACCTTACCCGCGGGCATCCCGACCGGGGTAACGATCTAGATTGCCTGTCAGGCCCCGACCAGCATTCGACCAGGTATTCATTGACCATTCACCGAGGGAGACCGCGGGCGTGACGGACGAATCCGACGACATTCTCAGCCGCATCGACAACGGCGTCGGTTATCTGACGCTCAACCGCCCCAAGGCGATCAACTCGCTCAACCAGAGCATGGTCTCTTGCTTGCGCGCAATGCTGACGGATTGGGAGCAGGATTCCGCGATCAGCGCCGTGGTGCTCTCCGGAGCCGGCGAGCGCGGCCTGTGCGCCGGCGGCGACGTCGTGGCGATCTATCACAGCGCCCGCACTGACGGCGCTGAGGCACGGCGGTTCTGGTACGACGAGTACCTGATGAACGGTCAGATCGGCCGCTTCCCGAAGCCCTACGTCTCGTTGATGGACGGGATCGTGATGGGCGGCGGCGTCGGGGCTGGCGCGCACGCCAACACCCGGGTGGTGACCGAGACGTCGAAGGTGGCGATGCCCGAGGTCGGCATCGGCTTCATCCCCGATGTCGGTGGTGCCTACCTGCTTTCGCGCGCACCCGGATCGCTGGGTCTGCACGCCGCGCTGACCGGCGCGCCGTTCTCCGGGGCCGATGCGATCGCTTTGGGCTTCGCCGACCACTTCGTGCCGCACGACAAGCTCGACGCGCTGCGCGACGCGATCGCCGAAGTCGGCGTCGAGCAGGCGACCGCCACCCACGCCGTCGAGCCGCCACCCAGTGACCTTGCCGCGCAACGTGACTGGATCGACGAGTGTTACGCCGGCGACTCCATCTCCGACATAATCGCCGCTCTACGGCACCATGACGCCGGTCCGGCCCACGACGCCGCGGATCTGATCGCCACCCGTTCCCCCATCGCGCTGTCGGTGACGTTGGAGGCCGTGCGCCGCGCCGCCGAGCTTGACACGCTGGAAGACGTTCTGGCCCAGGACTACCGGGTGTCATCGGCGTCGTTGCGCTCGCACGATCTGGTCGAGGGCATCCGCGCCCAGCTGGTCGACAAGGACCGCAACCCGCAATGGTCGCCGACGCTGGAGCAGGTGACGGCCGCCGATGTCGAGGCCTATTTCGCACCCGTCGACGACGAACTGAAGTTCTAGAAAGGTAGCGATGACCAACACCTACGAGACGATCCTGGTCGAGCGCGCCGAGCGAGTCGGCATCATCACGCTCAACCGGCCGAAGGCGCTGAACGCACTCACCAGCCAGGTGATGGACGAAGTCACCGCTGCGGCAGCCGAATTCGACCACGACCCAGGTATTGGAGCGATCATCATCACCGGCTCGGAGAAAGCCTTCGCCGCGGGCGCCGACATCAAAGAGATGTCCAGCCTGTCGTTCTCCGAGGTGTTCGACGCCGACTTCTTCGCCCCCTGGGCCAAGCTCGCCGCGGTGCGCACCCCGACGATCGCCGCGGTGGCCGGATACGCGCTCGGCGGCGGCTGCGAACTCGCGATGATGTGCGACGTGCTGATCGCCGCCGACACCGCGAAGTTCGGTCAGCCGGAGATCAAGCTGGGCGTGCTGCCCGGTATGGGCGGTTCGCAGCGGCTGACCCGGGCCGTCGGCAAGGCGAAGGCGATGGACCTGATCCTGACCGGGCGCAACATGAACGCCGACGAAGCCGAGCGCAGCGGCCTGGTATCGCGGGTGGTGCCCGCTGCCGATCTGCTCACCGAGGCCAAGGCCGTCGCCACCACAATCTCGCAGATGTCACGCTCAGCGTCGCGGATGGCCAAAGAGGCGGTCAACCGCGCCTTCGAGTCCACGCTCACCGAAGGATTGCTTTACGAACGCCGGCTGTTCCATTCCGCTTTCGCGACCGACGACCAGTCCGAGGGTATGGCGGCGTTCATCGAAAAGCGAACACCGAACTTCACCCACCGCTGAGGAGTTGTGGTGACCGAAACTGCCACTGCCGAACCCGCGCCGGCTGTCGAGACGCAGCGCCGGGAAGCATGGTGGGTCCGGCACTACACCTTCACCGGCACCGCGGTCGGGCTGGTGTTCATCTGGTTTTCGATGACGCCGTCGCTGTTGCCGCGCGGTCCGTTGTTTCAGGGTTTGGTCAGCGGCATGGCCGGCGCAATCGGTTACGCCATCGGCGTTTTCGCGGTATGGCTGGTGCGCTTTATGCTCTCCCGGAACTCCAGCCCACCGGCACGACGGCGGGCGTGGCTGGCGCTGATCGTCGTCGGCGCGATCGGCATGGTCGCGATGGTGATCTGGTTCCATGTCTGGCAGGATCGGGTGCGCGATCTGATGGGGGTCAAGCACCTGGTTTGGCTTGACTACCCGCTGACCACCGCACTGTCGTTGGTCGTGCTGTTTGGCGTCGTAGAAACCGGCCAGCTGATCCGCCGACTGGTCCATTTTCTCGATCTGCGATTGGATCGGATTGCGCCGCCGCGTGTTTCGGCCGTGATCGTGGTTATGCTGCTGGTCGCTCTGACGATCGCGTTGCTCAACGGCGTCGTGGTGAAATTCGCGATGCGAACGATGAACAATACTTTCGCCACGGTCAACGACGAGATGGATCCCGATACGGCCGCGCTGCGGACACCGCTGCGGTCCGGCGGGCCGCGGTCGCTGGTGACCTGGGAATCGCTGGGACACCAGGGCCGGATATTCATCAAGGGCGGGCCCACCGTCGACCAGCTCACCGCGTTCAACGGCGCGCCGGCGACCGAACCGATCCGGGCCTACGCCGGACTCGACTCCGCCGACGGCATCACCGCGGCCGCGGAGTTGGCCGCGCGAGAATTGGAGCGCGAAGGCGGATTACGCCGCGCTGTCGTCGCGGTCGGAACCACCACCGGCACCGGCTGGATCAACCAGGCCGAGGCCGACGCGCTGGAGTACATGTACAACGGCAACACCGCAGTGGTGAGCATGCAGTACTCGTTCCTGCCCAGCTGGCTGTCCTTCCTGGTGGACAAGGAGAACGCGCGCCATGCCGGCCAGGCGCTGTTCGAAGCCGTTGATCGGCTGGTGCGCCGACTGCCGGAAGCGGAGCGCCCCAAGCTCGTTGTGTTCGGCGAAAGCCTGGGTTCCTTCGGCGGCGAGGCGCCGTTCATGAGTCTCAACAACGTGTTGGCCCGCACCGACGGCGCGTTGTTTTCCGGGCCGACATTCAAGAACACCATCTGGACCGATCTGACCGCGACCCGTGACCGCGGGTCGCCGGAGTGGCTGCCGCTCTACGACCACGGCCACTACGTCCGCTTCGTGGCACGTCCTGAAGACCTCAAACGCCCTGAATCGCAATGGAATACGCCGCGCGTGGTGTATCTGCAGCACGCCTCCGATCCCATCGCCTGGTGGGATCCCGATCTACTGTTCCGCCAGCCGGACTGGCTACGCGAAAAGCGTGGCTACGACGTGCTTCCCGAGACCGCGTGGATTCCGGTGGTGACGTTCCTCCAGGTGTCGGCCGACATGGCGGTTGCCGTCGATGTGCCGCAGGGCCACGGTCATGTTTACGTCGCCGATGTCGCCGACGGCTGGGCGACGGTGCTACAGCCGCCGGGGTGGACCCCGGTGAAAACCGCGAAGCTGCGCCCGTTGTTACGCGCCAGCGCCGGCTAACACCAGGTAAACGGACGCTGTGAGTGTGCCAAGGGTTTCGGGTTATTAGCTAGTCGGTCGAACAATCAAGTGGCAGGATTTACGGTATTCGGATTTCCCGTGGAGGGAGAGGTCAATGACCTGGACAATTGCCAAGATTGCGGCGGCGGGGGTGCTGACCGCGATGCCGATCGCCGCGGTCGCCATTCCTGCTTGTGCGGTAGCCAGTTCCGGCAGCGCGCCGATCGTACTGCCGGCTCCGCGGCCGGCAGATCCGCCACCCGCGCCACCGGCGCCGCCCGCTCAACCGGGGTCGCACGGGGAGTACTACAACCCCAACGACTACAACGACTGGTACAACTCGTACAACTTGGGCGCCGACGGCGGAGGCGGCGGCGGGGGCGGCGGCTAAGCCGAACTGAGTAGGCCGGCGGCGGCCAGCGCGTGGTAGCCGCCGACCACGTCGGTCGCGCGGTGCAGGCCGAGGTCCTGCAACGCCACCGCAGCGAGGCTCGAGGTGTATCCCTCGGAGCACAGCACCACCCACTCCACGTCATCGCTGACGGCTTCGGGCAGGCGGGCGTCGCTGGTCGGATCGCAGCGCCACTCCAACACGTTTCGCTCGATCACGAGCGGCTTCAGACTCTCGGGCACCTCGCCTTCACGCGTGCGCTGGGCCTGCGGCCGGATGTCGACCAGCAAGGCGCCACGGCGCAGTGCGGCGGGCACGTCGCCGGCGGCCAGTCGGCGCAGGCGTGTCCGAGCCGACTCCAGGGCCTGGTCGATACGGCTCATTATTTCTCCGGTTGGTCGGTCAGTTCAGTTCGCTTGCGCCGCAGTCGGTGTTCGTCGGTCACCTCGTAGTAAGACATCACGGTCAACGGCGGCGAGTAGGCGTGCACACTCAGCGACGGCTGCTGCGGCCCGGACAGCGACGTCACCGAGGTCCGCGGACCGGGGGGCGCCCACACCACGTCGTGCACCCACCCCAGCGGAAACCCGGCCTGATCGCCGGCTTCGAGTCGTCGGCAGCGTAATCGCTCTCCGTCCCAACGAAATTCGTCCAGCGAACCACTCAACAACGTTGCCGCACCGAGCGATCCGCCGTGGTCGTGCAACTCGGTGCGGTGGCCGGGCACCCAGCTGATCAACCAGACGTCGACTTCGTCGTCGCCGTGCAGCCGGACGAACCAGCGATCGTCGGTGGGCACACCGCCCGCCGGGACGGCGTGGTCGTAGCGGCCGCCGAGGACGTCGTCAGCGGTGCTGTCGGTGATGTGCAGCAGATCAGCCAGCCGCAGCCTGGTCGGGCCGGGAACGGCTCGCGGCAGCGAGGCGGGTCGGGCGACTCGGACAGAGTCGGCAGCAAGGTGAGCAGAAACCATGTGGGAATCTCCAGGGCGAACGGGCGTGGCAGGGGTGGCGGTCAGGAAAACCGACAACTCTCCCAAAACCCGGTTCGCTGCATCACGGCCGCCAGTGTTGCATAGATTGACCGGGTGCGGCGGCGCCGATCTCATCCCCCGGTAGCGGGCATCGCGGCTGTCCTGACCGCCGTGACGGGGGTGGCGGCGTGCTCGGCGGACGGGACCAAGGCCCCGCCCGCGTCGGGCACGACAAAGGCGGCGGCCACCACGACGCCCGGCGTGATCGCGACTTCTCCCGCGGGCGTCACGACCAAGATCGACGTGCCGGCGCACTCGACCGAAGAGGAGTATTTCCAGGCCTGTCATGCGGCGACGCTGTGGATGCAGGGCCATCCGGGCGACCCACTGACCCTGATCGAGAGGTACCTAGCGGCCGTGCAAGCGCCGGGCGTCGTCGGTCCTGGCACCTGGAATATCGCCTGGGTCGCACTGCCGCTGGCGCGTCAGGCCGGGGTGATCGTCGCGGCGCACGCGGCGGCCAACAACGAATGCGGCTGAGGCCGACCTAGACCGTCGCCGCAATTCGGATCACGATTGATTAAACCGGCGTCGCGCAGGCAAAGATGTAGCGCATGACCGACCCAGACATCACCGCCGAGCCGGGACCCGGCCTGCTCGACGCGCCACGGCCCCGGGTCGCGTTGGCCCTCGGCAGCGGCGGCGCCCGCGGGTACGCCCATATCGGGGTGATCGAGGAACTGCACGACCGCGGCTATCAGATCGTCGGGATCGCCGGTTCGTCGATGGGCGCCCTTGTCGGCGGGCTGCAGGCCGCGGACAAGCTGGACGAATTCGCCGACTGGGCAAAGTCATTGACGCAGCGGGCGATCTTGCGGCTGCTGGACCCGACGCTCACGGCCGCCGGTGTGCTGCGCGCCGAGAAGATCCTGGACGCGGTGCGCGAGATCCTCGGCGAGTCGACCATCGAGGAACTACCGATTCCGTACACCGCGGTGGCCACTGATCTGCTGGCCGGCAAGTCGGTATGGCTGCAGCGCGGCCCGGTGGACGAGGCGATCCGGGCGTCGATCGCGATTCCGGGAGTCATCTCGCCGTATGTCGTCGACGGGCGACTGCTGGCCGACGGCGGGATCCTCGATCCGCTGCCGATGGCGCCGATCGCGGCCGTCAACGCCGATCTGACCATCGCGGTCAGCCTGTCGGGCAGCGAGACCGGCGACGAACCCGAACCGGAGCCGAAGTCCTCGGGCGAGTGGCTCAACCGGGTGCTGAGCAGCACCTCTGCCCTGTTCGACTCGCCCACAGCGCGCTCGATGCTGAGTCGGTTCGGAGCGTCGAGCCCGGAAGACGGCGACGACGGCGACGAGGTGGCCCCGGAGTACTCCGCCGACGAGCCCGAGGTGCCGAAGCTGGGTAGTTTCGAAGTAATGAACCGGACCATCGACATCGCCCAGGCGGCGCTGGCCCGGCACACGCTGGCGGCCTACCCCCCGGACCTGCTGATCGAGGTGCCTCGCTCGGCGTGCCGCAGCCTGGAATTCCACCGCGCCGCCGAGGTGATCGACGTCGGCCGCGCGCTGGCGGCCACGGCGCTGGACTCCGTCGACGTGAGTCGGCGGGTTACCTGACGCCCAGGAAGGCGGCCACGTCGGCTGCAACGCGGCGGCCCTGCTCGCGTCCGGCCCGCGCGCTCGCCGGACGGCATTTCGGATCCAGCGCGTTCGGCCCGAAGGCGGCCAGCGACTCGTCATCGGCGAACACCCCGAGTGCCGCACCGGGGAAATCGTCGATCTCGACACCCGGTCCGGCCCCGAACGGCGACGGCGCCGATTCCCCGGCAGGCACCAGCACGACCGCCCCGGCGCAGTCGTCGGCGAGGTGGAGGTTGATGGTGCTGCCGATGCCGCCGTCCATGTAGCGACGGTCCCCGATCGTCACCGGCGGCCACGCTCCCGGAACCGCGCAACTGGCGGCGACCGCGTCGACGAGGTCGACACCGGAGCCGCCGTCGAACACCACCAGCTCGCCGGTGATGACATCGACGGCGGTGAGCCGCAGCGCGCGCTCAGGCCAGACGTGCGAGGGCAATCGGTGCGCGATGACCTCGTGGCGGACCGGCTCGGCCACGGTGTCGGTGTCCAGCGCGACCAGACCGATCCGCTGGCGCTTCTGCGTCACGGTTGCGTCCGGGTCCGACAGCGCGGCGACGAAGAGTTCGATGAGCGCATCGACCGGGACGGCGGGGGCGATTTCGGCGAATACATCGTCGACTTGCCGCGCGAACAGCTCCGTCAGCTCCAGGCCGCTGCCGAGTTGGGCGACCACCGTTGAGCCGGCCGACGTGCCGAGCAGCAGATCGGATTCCAGCAATGCCTGCGCGGCGGCGGGCGACTCGTCGGCGATACCGAGCAGAATGCCGGTCTCCCAGGCGATTCCGGCTACGCCGCCACCGCCGAGCACCAGCGCTCGTGTGGTCATCGAACCGTCGGGTGCAGCGAGGCCTGAGCCGCCGGACTCAGATCCTCGGCGCGCAGCAGGTGTCTCGGTGGATCCGGCAACACCAGATCGCGACTGATCCGCAGGCCGGAGTCGACGTGGACCAGCTCACCCGGCTCGAGCAGACGCCAACGCGCGGCGTCGTCCATCGGCTCGGTGGCGAACACGACCGAGGGCTGCCCGTGCAGATTCTGCGAGTCCGCCCGAATCCGGTTGGTGCGCAGATGGAATCGACGCTCCGTAAGAAGCTCTCGGCGATCCGACACATACAACTCGTGCGACTCTGGGTAGCGCATTGCCCACAGATCGGTGGCCGTGCTCAGCAGAATGTTGACCGCGTAGATCGGAACGTTGTCGGCCAGCCAGCGCATCGCGTCGACCAGGCCGGCGGTCACGTTGCCGCTGTGTGCCCGGATCGATGCGGTGATCAACGCGAACACCCGCTCGGAGTCGGTCTGCCCCAATACCAGTGCCTCAGTGCCCAATTCGCGCAGCCTGGCGTCCAGGAGATCGAGGCCTTCCAGCACACCGTTGTGCGCGAAGATACGACCGTCCTGCAGGAACGGGTGGGTGTTGACCACCTCGTGCGATCCGGTGGTTGCGTACCGGACGTGTGCGACGAAGGTGGTTCCCGTCAGATCGTGTGCCTCGGTGGCGAATTCGGCGTCTTGCCAGGCAGCGATCGGCTGCTTGTGTACCTGCGGTTGCCCTTGGCCGTCGAAAACCCCGAGCCCACTGCCGTCCGGGTTACGCCTGCTCTGCTCCGCGAGATTGTCCGGCGCGTCGAGCAGCCAGAACGTCGCGGTGACAACGTTGGTCCCGGCATGCAGCCCGAAGAGTCGGCACATCAGCGGTTACCGCGCCAGGCCGGGCGCGGCCCGACCGGTGATCAGCGGCAGGTCGAAGAAGCTCTGCACACCGGGTGCGGCCGCGCAGGTCGCCGGAACGGCGTTGACGCAGTGGGCCGCTGTCGCCACCACCCCGGGATTGCTCTTGAGACCGGCCGCCACGCTTTCCGGCTGCCATCCCTTCACCGTGACGAAGGTATCCGGATGACCGCGGACCTCGATTTCATAGCGCTCACTGTCTGGCCCGAAAGACCAAGGCGGGTCCAGGTTTTCCTCACCCACTTCGTCGACGTTGGGCAGCAGCGGCGCGTAGATCACCGCATCGGCGTCCAGCGCGAGAATGTCGTCGATGCGGTTGGTCGCGGTCACGCCCAGCGGGGACCAGTCGACGATCTCTCCAACGTCCTTGCCGCTCTTGCCTTCGGAGTGCACCCAGCACCCGGCCAGTTCCAGCTCGGGATGGGAGAGAATGCCCCTGATCGCGGCCACACCGACCGACCCCGTTGCCCATTGCACGACCTGCAGGCTCATGACCGCACTCCTTTTAGTCTCGTGCTTCGCTGACCTCGTAGACGTCCTCGGCGTACCGCGACCGAATGGTCTTCTTGTCGTACTTGCCCACGCTGGTACGCGGAATCTCGTCGATGAATGTCCAGCGTTCCGGCAGCCACCACCGAACAACCTTGTCGGCCAGAAACTTTCGCAGGTCTTCGGCGTTCAGGCCGGAGCCTTCCCGGGCCACGATGACGGCCAGTGGCCGTTCCTGCCAGCGCTCGTCGGGAACCGCGATGACGGCGGCTTCGACCACATCCGGATGCGCGACCAGGGCGTTCTCCAGGTCCACCGACGAAATCCATTCGCCGCCAGACTTGATCACGTCTTTGGCGCGGTCGGTCAGCGTGATGAAGCTGTGTTGGTCGAGGCGGCCGACATCACCGGTGCGCAGCCACCCGTTGTCGAACTTGGACTCGTCATGGCCCCGGTAGTAGGAACTGGTGATCCACGGACCGCGGACCTCAACCTCGCCGACGGCCTCGTTGTCATTGGGCAGCACCTGCCCGTCGTCGTCGACGATCCGGGCTTCCACACCGCACAGCGGCTGACCCTGGGTCGCGCGGAACGCCCAGTGCTGGTCGTCCGGGGTGCCCGGCGGCGGCCAGGCCATCGTGGCCGTCGGCGATGTCTCGGTCATCCCCCACAGCTGCCGGATCTGAACGCCGTGCCGCTCCTCGAAGGTGCGCATCAGCGACACCGGCACCGCCGAGCCGCCGCAGGGCACCAGGCGCAACGAGGACACGTCGTGACCCGGGTTCTTCTCCAGATAGTGCATGACGTCGTTCCAGATCGTCGGCACGGCGCCGGCGATGGTGGGCCGCAGCGTCTCGATCATGTCGACCAGCGACTTGGCGTCCAGGTGCCGGTCGGGCAGCACCAGATCCGCGCCGGCCATCAGCGCCCCGTACGGCAGGCCCCACGCGTTGGCGTGGAACATCGGCACGATAGGCAACACCGAGTCGCCGGAACCGATCCCGATCCCGTTGGTGGTACAGATCGCCATCGTGTGCAGATAGCTCGAGCGGTGGCTGTAGACGACGCCTTTCGGGTTGCCGGTCGTTCCGCTGGTGTAACACATTGCGGCAGCTGAGTTTTCGTCGACCTCGGGCCAGCCGAACTCGGTCGGTTCGGCGTCGACGACGTCGGAGTAGCGCAACACGGTCTTGCCCGACTCCTCGAGTGCGGAGACATCGCCGTCGCCGACGGCGATCACGGTGTGCACGGTGTCGAGTTCGCCGAGGATCGGCGCCAGCAGCTTGGCCAGCGACACGTCGACCAGCACCACCCGGTCTTCGGCCTCGTTGGCGACGTAGACGATCTGCTCCGGAAACAACCGGATGTTCAGGGTGTGCAACACCGCGCCCATCGCGGGTACCGCCGTGTACGCCGTCAAATGTTCGGCGTTGTTCCACATGAAGGTGGCGACCCGCTGGTCGCCGGTGACACCGATGCGCCGCAACGCATTCGCCAACTGTGCCGCACGCTGACAGAGTTCGGCGTACGTGCACTCGCGATACCCGTCGCCGGTCGCGGTGTAGACCTTTCGGGAGCCGTGAACGTGGCTGGCGTGCCGAAGGATGGTGGTGATGGTCAGCGGGAAGTTGTGCATGGTGCTGTACATCGCTGGACCGCCTTTGACTCCGCCTGGCTACCCGGGCCGGCCCGCCACGCGCCCGCCCTCGTGGCGATCATTGCACGCCCGGCCGACGGCCAGGCGGCGATGCGGTTCCTAGGCCGGTGTCGGCTGCAGCGTCAGCAGGTCGGAGAACGCCCACGCGTGCGGGGCGGTCAGCTCGTCATCCGACGTCGACGCATCGGTCGGCGCGGCCGCTGCGGAGATCTCCAGCTCGGTGACTGATCCGGCGTAGTCGGCGATGTAGAGCCGCTTGCCGTCCGGACTCTCCACAGCGCACGACGGCTGGCCGCTGACGGTGATGGTACCGAGCACGTCCTGGGTCGCGGTCGACCACACGGTCACGTGCTGATCGCCGACCAGGTAGACCCGGTCTCCCGACCGGCCTACGGTCAGCTGGGCAAGTGTCCCCGCAGCGTCACCGATCTTGTAGGTGGCTTTGATCGCCGAGTTGCGGACGTCGACGATGTCCAGCACGGTGCCGAAGTCGGGACCGCAGCTGCCCACGTAGGCCGTGGCGCCGTCCGGGCTGAGCGCGATATCGCGGATGGGCGAACCGATTTCGACGCATCCGACCACCCGGTTGCGCCGCGTGTGGATCATCAGCAGCTCCGCGGTGGTCGCACCATTGGCTGCGGCGTACAGCCGTCGGCCGTCGGGGCTCACCCGCACGCAGCCAACAGTGGTGGCAGCGATGCGAACGTAAGTCTGCTTGCCGGTCGAGGTGTCCAGGGTTGCCACGCCGGCACCGTCGGCGCCGGTCCGGCTCGTGTAGACGTACCGCCCGTTCGGGCTGACCACCAGGTCGGTGATGCCGAACTCGACCGGGTAGGTCGCGACGATGCGCTCGGAGTCGGTATCGAAAGCCAGGATCTCGTCGAACGACGTCGACACGCTGCTCACGTAGGCCCGGTTGCCGGCCATCGCGACGGCGGCAGGTTCGACGACGTCGGTGACCGTCAGCCTGGCCGCGCCGCCCATGGTGCCGATCAGCGAGACACTGTCGTCGCCATAGTGGGTGACTGTCAGCATTGCGCCGTCAGAGCGCACGGCAATGCCGCTGACCGCGCCGCGCCCGGCAGCGATCGTGCCGACGGCCGTGAAACCCGCCGCTTCATTGAGGTCAAAAATTACATCGCTCACAGTGGTACCAGCTTCCTTATTGGTCCGTGGTGGGCGGACGTTCGGCATCCAGGCGGTCAACGCTTCTCGCGGTTCAATGCTTCCCCGAACCGCTCCTCGGGTGCCGACGTGGCCCAGCCCAAACACCCGGGCATCGAGCGCCACTCCCCATGAGTCTAATGCCTGAAATTACTCAGAGAATGGCGCGTTTTCAACGACTGTCGCCCATGTCACTCGAGTAACTCAGGACGTCCTTATCCAACATCCGTCCAGCGCCGCAATCGATTTCGGTGAGCAAACACGGCAACCCGTTGCACCAGGTAGTTCATAGTTTCCGCTAACCGAAAGTGAATCGGGCCAGTGTTATTCGTAGATGAGGATTTCTTATCCACTCACGCAAAGGAGTCCTACATCACAAGAATTCGAAAAGCCGCGCCGGTGGTCTTCGATTGCCCGGCCGCCGAGGGTGACCGGATAATTCCAATCAACCGCCGGTCACCCGCCTAACCGCATGTTCTGTCGGACAGCAGGTTTCAACGCTGACGCGGCCGCCCACCATTGGGACGGCGCATAAGACGCCCCGAAGGTACGGTTTTTGACAGTCGGAACTACGGGAGGCGTCATGGCACACGACGAGCCGTTGATCGTCGTGTTTGGGACCATAGGCGGTGGCACGTCGGCCGTTGCGAGCGTGCTGCACCACCTTGGCGTCTTCATGGGCACGGAGTTCGGCGCGAGTTACCGTGAATTGCAACAAAATTGGGAGGATGCCGGGATCGGCCAGTTGTGCCGCAGGGCCGTCAATGCGAAGAGCGGACAGCTTCAGATGGAGCCTCATTTGTTCCAGGAGAAGCTCAGAATTTGGGCTGATGGTCATCGCCGCGCAGCCCACGCCTTGGACCGGCGCCCAGGCGTCAAGCATCCCCTGCTGTGCGCTGCGGTCGATCTGCTCGATGATGCCTGGGGTCCGATCGTTCCGGTGGTGGTGGACCGGCCACTTGCCAAGGTATTGGCGACTCTGAAGCGGCTCGATTGGTGGCCGGACGAACAGGACGGCGTCGAGTCAACGACACATCTCCTCGCCGCGCGCGACCTGTCGCTGGCGAACAGGCCGAAGGTCCACGTCGACTTCGAGGAACTCCGCACCAGTCCCGTCCCCGTCATCCGTCGCCTCGCCGACGAACTCGGCCTCGTGGTGACAGACGACCAACTGGAAGCGGCCGCCAAGGGCATTGTGGGGACCGCCAGCATGCCCCGCGACGTCGATCCGTTTCAACGTTTCATCGATCAGCTGTTGCCCGCGGTGGAGCGCAACCCTGAAGACGTCCAGTCGTTGTCCCTGTTAGGTCAGGTCTATTTCGATTCTGGCGACCACGCCAATGCCCGCACGTGGTACGAGCGAATGCTCGAAGTCGGCGGCAGCTCCGACGAGGAAACCTTCCTGGCGAAGTTTCGCATCGCCGAGTCGATGGAAAAGCTGGGGAGACCATGGCATCAGGTTCAGGACGCTTATCTGCTGGCCTGGGAATTCCGGCCGGCCCGCGCTGAACCCCTGTATTGCATCGCTCGACACCACTTCAACGAGCAGCACTACCGGCTCGCCTACCTGTTCAGCGAGCACGCCGCCGAGATCCCGCGGCCCGACGGCGACATGCTCTTGCCGTATCCCGACATCTACGCCTGGCGTGCCGCCGACGCGCAGGCGAAGTCCGCGTTCTGCCTCGGCGAGCACATAAAAGCCTTCGCACTGTGGCGGCAACTACTGACGTTTCCCGATATCCCTGACGGCGAACGACAACGAATCGCGGCAAACCGCGATGAAGCGGTGCCGGCCATGATCGAGGCAGCGTCTGGTTATCCGGACCCGTTGGTGCGCAACTCCATCGCTGAGCAAGGCCGTGTTCGCGCGCACCATCGTGGCGACTCCGACGCAGAGGTCACCGTCAGCCTGATCGCCGGACCGGACCTGGTCTCCACCCAGCAGGCGCTCAACTCGTTCCTGAACTGCTGTAACGACGTATCACGCGTCGGACGGTTTCTTCTGATAGATGCCGGGCTATCAGCCGCCGACCGGGAAATACTCAAGGCGCTCTACGAATTCGTCGAAATCGTGAATCTCGGCTCGGACGCAGAAGGCATCCAACTCGCGCAGGTACGCGAACTCATTGACGGGCGTTTTTGGCTGCATCTGGATCAGAATTGGCGGTTTTTCGCGCCCGAGCAACTCATCACCCGCCTGGCCGCGGTACTCGACGCGGAGGCAAATGTGTTCCAGGTGGCCATCAATTTGGCCGGCGCGCTCACGCTGATCGGTGAAATCGCGCCGGAAGATGTTGTTCTCAGAACACCCGACACCGGCCGCTATGTCCTGCTGGACAGGGTGGCCGGCGGTCCGGCGATGTTTGATACCGGAAGGCTGGATCACGCCGACCGCGCCAGTGGACCTGTTGCCGGACCGCAGACGGCCAGCCTCGACGAAGTGCTGTGCATCACCGCGTCAGCCGTCGATGGATGACCTCCGTGACAGACTCGTCCTGGTTGCCGACCTGTCGAAGGAGTCATTGCTGACGTGAACGACGACGCGCGCGCCGACATCGTCAGTCGCCAATACGAGCGGTGGCGGTACCCGCATCCCATCCGCGACCTCACGACGTGGACGGTCACCAACTGGGAATGGTTCGACCCGGTCCACGCCCACCGAGTCCTGTGGCCCGACCGGGAATACCGGCCCGACCTCGACATCCTGATCGCCGGATGCGGCACCAACCAGGCCGCGGTCTTTGCGTTCAACAACCCCACCGCAAAAGTGGTGGCGGTCGACGTCAGCCAGCCGTCGCTGGATCACCAGCAGCACCTGAAAGACCAGCACGACCTGCGCAATCTGGAGCTGCGTCGGCTTCCCATCGAAGAATTGTCCACGCTGGGTCTCGATTTCGACCTGGTGGTGTCGACCGGCGTGTTGCACCACATGGCCGACCCCCTCGTCGGCATGAAAGCACTAGCTGAGTGCCTGCGGCCAGACGGCGTTGCGGCCCTCATGCTTTACGGGAAATACGGCCGCATCGGAGTCGAGCTACTGGAATCCATCTTCCAGGACTTGGATCTGCAGCAGGACCAGGCGTCGGTCCAGATCGTCAAAGACACCGTCGACGCGCTACCGGAGGACCATCCGGTGCGAAGCTATCTCCAGCGGGCGCGCGATCTGCAGGACGACGCGGCGCTGGTGGACACCTTTCTGCACGGCCGCACGCGCAACTACACCGTCGACGAGTGCATCGAGCTCGTCGACTCGGCCGGGCTCGTCTTCCAGGACTGGTTTCACAAGACGCCCTACTACCCGCACGAAATGTTCGTGGCGCCAAGCGAATTCATCACTATCGCCGATGCGCTGCCGGAGCCGAGGCTGTGGTCGGTGATGGAGCGCGTCCAGACGCGTAACGCTTGCCACTTCTTCATGGCGTGTCGCCCCGAGCGTCCGAAAGACAATTACCAGATTGACTTTTCGACCGACGCAGCTCTGAACTACATTCCGCTGCTGCGCATGCGGTGCAGCGTCTCGGGCACCGAAGCCGTGTGGGCAGGTGGAATTCGCCTGCCGCTCAACGTGGCCCAATTGGCGTTTGTGCAAAATGTCGACGGCCGTCGTACGATTCGAGAGATCGCCCGCATAGTCGCACAACAGGACGATCAACTGACCGTGGAGGACGTGGAAAGGTACGGCCGCACACTGTTTCGATCGCTGTGGCGAATCGATTTCATGGCGATGGCACTGACCGCCGACTAACAGGAGGGCTCTCGTTACAGCTGACGGCAATTCGTCTACTGATGACGGACCATCCTCCCGCGGTGGGGAGCAGAACCTCGACATGGGGCCTGTCGCCGACGGCCCGAAGGTGTTCATAGCGACGCCGATGTACGGGGGTATGGCCGCCGGCACCTACACCATGTCGCTTGCGCACACACCGGCCGCGTTCTTCCGAAATGGAATTGGGCTGTTCTACAGCGTCGCGATGAACGACAGTCTCGTACCGCGCGCCAGGAACTTCCTCACCGCTCAGTTCCTCAACTCTCCGGCAACCCATTTGATGTGGATCGATGCCGACATCGGGTTCGACCCCGTCGCCATCGTCCGCATGGTCCAAGCCGACAAAGACATCGTTTGCGGCATCTATCCCAAAAAGGAAATTCACTGGCGCGAGGTGGCGCGAGCAGCCAAACAAGACGTGCCGCCCGAGCGCCTACATGAATACGAACGCTCATTTGTGTTGAACCTCATCGACAATTCCCCCGATCGAGTAACCGCCGACGGCCTGGTCGAAATTGCCAACGCCGGTACGGGATTTATGTTGATCAAACGCGGTGTATTCGAAGCCTTGGCCGACGACGCGCCGTCCTACGTGGACGGCTCGACCCCGGGCATCCCGCTCAAAGCGTTCTACGCCGTCAGCATCGACCCCGACTCGGGAAACAGCCTGCTGTCAGAGGACTTCCACTTCTGCAAAATGGCACGCGACCGCGGCTTCAAGATCTACGCGGCCCCCTGGGTGCGCCTGAACCACACCGGGACCTACATATTCGGGAATCGCAGCGCCGGGAGCACCTCCGCCGAGTCGCCACAGGCGCCGCACGGGAACTAGCCGGTGCCGACTGCTAACGCCGGACCAGCCACTTCGGTTCGAGCTGGCTTTCGAACACATACGGGCCCGTGTGAGTGAGACGTACCCACGGGGCCGCATAGACCTTGAACTCGTGACTGCGCGCGAGCCTGCAGAAGTAGTAGTCCTCCGACACCAGCTGGCTCGTCTCACGGTCGATGCCTGTGCTGTAAAACTCCTTGACCAACTTTCCGTCGACAATGTAGCTGGGCACTTCGTTGCCCAAAGCTTCGAAGACCCCGCGCCTGACCAGCATGAATCCGGTTCCGCCAGCGCCGATTTCGACTAGTCCGTCGGAGTCGGCCGAAGCGTCACCAGCAGGGATGTCGACTTCGTCCATATAAAAGAATCCCACGTGATTTTTCAGCTCTTCTGGCGGGACGCCGTCACGGACAGCTTGGGCGACCCGCTCCCAGTGGATTGCCTTCAACGGATAAGTCCCGCAAATGACGTCCCGATCAGCCACCATCATGCTGACGATGTCGACGGCGTTGAACCCGATATCCGCGTCGATCCACATCAAATGAGTGGCGGACGTGGTGAGGAACTCATGAGTCAACATGTTCCTGGCGTTTGCCACCAGCGCGTCATTCATCCGGTACTGGTAGAGCAGGCCAACCCCACTTTGCATAAAAACGGCCGGCGTTTGCGCCAGCGACCAGGTGTATGTCCCCGTCGCCATTCCCCCGTACATCGGTGTGGCGATGAATACGGTTGGCGTACTCCCGGCAGCGGGACTCGGCTGATCAACCACCGCGCAACTATATGACCTCGAACGGGCGGTCCGTCGGCTGGAGCGCTGGCGGCATGCAGGCGAACCCGGTTTGCTGAACGACGCCCAACCACCATCGCCCACCTGCCCGATCAGCTGGTCCGGCATTTCTGGTGGGGCGGATTGCGTAAAGAATCCGTCAACACGCTGGCCGTCCCGGTTCCGTTTGGTCACAGTGGAAGTTGTGGACGGCGTTGTCCACTACCGCACACGACAGATCCTGAGAGCGCGCTGATACGAACCTGAGACGACCGGCAAATCAGCGACTGTGCCCCCAGTCGGACTCGAACCGACACTTGACGGATTTTAAGTCCGTTGCCTCTGCCGATTGGGCTATGGGGGCCACCGACGAACATAGCGCGTCGACTCCCGAGCCTGATAGGGAGGCTAAACCGCTGGTCGCTGAGAGTCTGGTGTTAAAAATAAGGACTCCACGTTAAGAAGCCATTAACGAGGTAGGCGACGGCGCTCAGGTTACGTCAAGGTATAGCCATGGAACCGC
The DNA here is from genome assembly GCF_965277065.1 of Mycobacterium sp. Taxonomy (GTDB): domain Bacteria; phylum Actinomycetota; class Actinomycetes; order Mycobacteriales; family Mycobacteriaceae; genus Mycobacterium. The sequence goes on along the minus strand of NZ_CBDIBT010000018.1, from coordinate 502,624 downwards.
CGCCGGTTACCAGCAACCACTGATCGTGACCAACGTGGCCGACCTCCTCGACGGGGTCGGCTTCTTGCCACCCAGGAGAGACATATGTCGTTCGTCAACACCCAGCCCGCAGCAATCTCTGCGGCTGCGACCCAGCTAGAGGGCCTCGGCAACTCGTTTGCCGCGGAAAGCTCGGCTGCCGCCAGCTCGACCACCGACGTCCTTCCCGCGGCCACCGACGAGGTGTCGATCCTGCAGGCCGGGGTCTTTTCGACGTACGGCCAGCTGTACCAGTCGGTCAGCGCTCAGGCTCAGGCCATCCACCAGCAGTTCGTTCAACTGCTGAACCAGAGCTCCGGCTCCTACCAGGACACCGAGTCGGCCAACCAAGCCGGTGCCGCCGCGAACGCGCTGTCCAACGGGGCGGGCTCCGCCTCTGGGGCCGCCTCGCAGGCCGCGACCGACCCGATCAGCACTCTCGCCGGCCTGATCAGTGGATTGGCCGCCACCATCACTGCCTCACCCTTGAGCAGTAATATCGGCAACCTCCTCAATATCAACACCGGTAACTACGCATCGGCCGCCTCGGACATGATCGGTGTGACCAGCGGTGGTCTGCTTACGGCGCTGTCCGGTCCCGCAACCGCCGGCGCCGACATCGGTGGTCTGGGATCCGCTCTAGCCACCGACGTCGGCCCCGCAGCCGGAGCCGCCGGCGGCGGTATCGGCGCGGCGCCGGTGCTGGCCTCGGCAGGCGCGGGCTCGTCGATCGGCGGCATGTCGGTGCCGCCGAGCTGGGCCGGGGGCGCCGCCGGGATCCCGGGGGCAAGCACGCCCGTCACGCTGGCGTCGCAAACCATGCCCATGGGCACGGCAGGAGGGGTCTCCACCGGCACTCCGGGCACGATGGCCGGGATGCCTGCCGTCGCCAACGGCGGTCGCGGCAGCGGCTCGAGCTTCGGGGCCCCGCGCTACGGCCTCAAGCCAAAGGTCATGCCGGCGATTCCGAAGCCGACCCTCACCTGATCGCTTGACGGCCAGACCTGGCCCACCCAAACCAGCGCACATCCAACTCCCAATAGACAGGAATTGAGACATGGTTTTTGATTTCGCCGCCCGCCCCCCGGAAGTCAACTCGACGATGATGTACTCCGGCGCCGGAGCAGGACCAATGATGGCTGCCGCCTCGACGTTCGGCACCCTGAGCTCGGAGCTGAGCACCAACGCAGCAGCCTACGAATCGGTCATCTCGCAGCTGACCGGTACGGACTGGACCGGTCCGTCGGCCACCGCGGCCGCCACCGCGGCTCAGCAGAACATCGACTGGCTGAACACCACCTCGGTGCAGTTGCAGGAAGCGGCCGCCAAGGCCACCGCATCGGCAGCGGCCTACGAGGCGGCCTTCTCCGCCACGATCCCGCCACCAGTGGTGTACGCCAACCGGGCTCAGCTCGCGGCGCTCGTCGCCACCAACATTTTGGGGCAGAACACCCCGGCGATCGCGGCGAACGAGGCGATGTACGGCGAGTTCTGGGCGCAGGACGCCACCGCGCTGACCACCTACGCCGCCAACGCAGCCGCCTCTGCGCAGGTGACGCCGTTGACCGAACCGGTCCAGAGCACCAACCCTGGCGGGACGGGAGCACAGGCTGCCGCGGTGGGCAACGCCGTGAACAGCAACGCGTCGAACTCCGGGCTCAACGGTCTGCTCGGCAGCCTGCAGGGCGCATCAAGTGCGGCTGCCGTGCCGGCGGCCACCGCGGCGGCAGCCGATCCCCTTACCTCGCTTTACGGTTCGGTCCAGGCCCTCATGGGTGCTCCCTTTATCTCGAACTCGATCAACACGATCAACGTCACTGGCTCGTGGTTCCTGTTCATCGGTATGTCGGCCATCCCGCTGTTGACGCACTTCGTGGCGGGTGCTCCGTTCGGCTTCACCATGGGTGACGCCACCCCGCTCGGCGCAGGTCTGGGCTTCGGCACGACGCTGGCGGGCGCGACATCCGGTGCCGGCGGGGCCACGTTGGCCGGTATGGGAACGGCGGCTGAGGTCGGCGGGATGTCGGTCCCGGCCGGTTGGGCAGCTGGCGCTCCGGGCGCCGCGGCCGAAACCACGTTGGCGGGGACGGGCTGGACCGCGAGCGTCGACGAGGCCGCCACTGGCATGGGCGGCGCCGGCATGAACGGTGTGATGCCGGGAATGGCTTCTGCCGGCGGGAAGTCCGGCATGGGTATCGGCGGACCGCGCTACGGCGTCAAGCCGAAGGTCTTCCCGAAGCAGGTATTCGTCTGATGACGGGGAGGGGGACGGTGCCGCCCGCTTGAGACGACCGCTGATCTCAATGCCACCGCCTCGACCTCGCGGCAGACGGCGTTGCTATCAGTACCATAAATTCACAGATCAAGGAGAGAGATATGCCTACTCGTTTTATGACTGATCCGCACGAGATGCGGTCGATGGCCGGCCGTTTCGACGTGCACGCCCAGACGGTGGAGGACGAGGCCCGCAAGATGTGGGCGTCGAGCGCAGAACATCGCCGGAGCTGGCTGGAGCGGTACCGCTCAGATGACGTCGCACGACACCATGGGCCAGATGAACACCGCGTTCCGCAACATCGTCAACATGCTGCACAGCGTGCGCGATGGGCTGATCCGTGACGCCAACAACTACGAGGCCCAAGAGCAGGGCTCGCAGCAGATCCTGTCCAGCTAGTCCATCACCGACACTTCACAAGGAGAACACTCATGTCGATCAGTTACCAGTTCGGTGATGTCGATGCCCACGGCGCGATGATCCGTTCGCAGGCCGCTTCATTGGAGGCCGAGCACCAGTCCATCGTTCGCGATGTACTGGCTGCCGGTGACTTCTGGGGCGGCTCGGGTTCCGTAGCTTGCCAGGAGTTCATCACCCAGCTGGGTCGCAACTTCCAGACCATCTACGAGCAGGCCAACAGCCACGGCCAGAAGGTGCAGACCGCCGGCAACAACATGTCGAGCACCGACTCCGCCGTCGGCTCGAGCTGGGCCTGACACCACCCGCACGACCGTTTGTGGCCCGCACACCAAGGTGTGCGGGCCACAACTGATTTCGTAGCATCCCGCTTCGAGCGTGCGCATGGCGACGCTACGGTCGCGCTGAGGATCAGCCATATCATTTGGCGGTAAAGGAATCTGGCCGCCACGTTGGCGCAGCGGGCAGCCACATCAAATCCAGCCGTCATGAAATACGTTGCAGAGAATCCTTATTCACGCTTCCCCGTACCGAGTGCATGGATCGGGCGCATCGACGGACGGATATCCGCGCTGTGAAGGGGACATTCACCGCACCACCGCACATTTGAGAACCGTATGAGCTTCGTGACAATGGTGTGTGCTGCGGGGAGAATCGACAAGCATGGCGGGCATGTCGGGAATCACTCGCGAGCAGCGGCCGCGTCAGGCCATCCTCGGCCAGCTCCCCCGGATCAGCCGGGACGACGGATCGCCGATCCGGGTCCTGCTGGTCGACGATGAGCCGGCGTTGACCAACCTCGTCAAGATGGCCCTGCACTACGAAGGCTGGACCGTCGAGGTCGCCCACAACGGCCGCGAAGCCGTCAACAAGTACGACGAAGTCGAACCCGACGTGTTGGTCCTCGACATCATGCTTCCCGACATCGACGGCTTGGAGATCCTGCAGCGAGTCCGGCGATCAGGGCCCTACACCCCCACGCTGTTCCTGACGGCGCGCGACTCGGTGATGGACCGGGTGACCGGCTTGACCGCGGGCGCCGATGACTACATGACCAAGCCGTTCAGCCTCGAGGAGCTGGTCGCCCGGCTGCGAGGCCTGCTCCGCCGTTCCAACCACCTCGCGCCACCGGCGGAGGAGAGCCTCACGATCGGTGACCTCACGCTCGACGGCGCGAGTCACGAGGTTCACCGCGCCGGATCGTTGATTTCGCTGTCCTCAACCGAATTCGAGCTGTTGCGGTTCTTGATGCGTAACCCGCGCCGGGCGCTGACCCGCACTGAAATCCTGGACCGGGTCTGGAATTACGACTTCGCCGGGCGCACCAGCATTGTCGATTTGTACATTTCGTATCTGCGGAAGAAGATCGACGCCGGCAGAGACCCGATGATCCACACCGTGCGAGGTGTGGGGTACATGCTCCGCCCGCCGGCTTAACACCGAGGTGGCAGTGGAATGACCGGGGCCCCAGCGACTCCGTGGTGGCGGCCGCGCACACTGCGTCACCAACTTGTCCTGGGCGTCTCGGCGGTGGTCACGATCGTCATGCTGGTGGTCGGCGTCATCTCGGTGGTCAGCCTGCGGGCCTATGTCAACGCGATCAACGATGCGGAAGTCTCCGAATCGCTTGATGCACTTGACCACTCGTACGCGAAATACCTCGCCGGTCAGATCGTTCCGCATCGTGAACTCGAAGCCGCCATGATGAGATTCACCGAGCAGAACCCGGGAAATGTCATCGCGGTGGTGCACGGCGGCGACGTGCTTGGTTCGGCGATCTTTTACGAGGACAACCCGCAACCCGCCTCACCCGACGTCATCACGGCCATCAAGGCGCGGCCCTGGCGCGACGGCGAGATACATACCGCGAAACTGGGCAGACTCGGTCCATACCGGGTGAGCAGCCAGCACACCGGCACCGGCGATCTGCTGGTGGTCGGAGTATCACTTGACCTGGTCGATAAGACCATCAACCGCCGAATCGTCAGCGCGACAGTGCTTTCCATCGCGGCGCTACTGGTGACCGCGGGCCTGACCGCTCTGGTGGTCGGCTACGCGCTGCGGCCACTACGCCGGGTCGCGGTCACCGCAGCCGAGGTGGCCGGTACGCCGCTCACCGGTGACGAGCACCGCATCACCACCCGGGTCCGGCCCGACGACACCGACCCCGACAATGAGGTGGGCATCGTCGGGCACACCCTGAACCGGTTGCTGGACAACGTCGACAGCGCGCTGGCTCACCGGACCGAATCCGATCGGCGAATGCGCCAATTCCTCACCGACGCCAGCCACGAACTGCGGACGCCGTTGGCGGCGCTCCAGGGCTATTCCGAGCTCACCCGCCAGGACAGCGCCGCGCTACCCCCCACCACCGAGTACGCGTTGGCCCGGATCGAGTCGGAGGCCCGCCGGATGACCTCTTTGGTCGACGAACTGCTCCTGCTTTCGCGCCTGGACGAGGGCGACGACCTGCGCACTGAGGACGTCGACCTGGCCGACATCGTTCTCAACGCATGCAACGACGCCGCCGTGGCAGCGCCGAGCCACAACTGGGTCAAGGACCTGCCTGACGATCCGGTCTGGGTGAGCGGCGACTCGGACCGCCTGCACCAATTGGTGAGCAATCTGCTGACGAACGGCTGGGTCCACACCCCGGCCGGGGTCACCGTGAAGACGGCCATCACGTGCCAACGCTCGAGAACCGACGAGCCCCATGCCGAGCTGACGGTGGCCAACAACGGGCCCGACATCGGTCCCGAACTGCTTCCCCATCTCTTCGATCGTTTCGTGCGAGCCAAGGACGCCCCCGCTGAAGGTGGCGGAAACGGTCTCGGCCTGGCTATTGTCGACTCGATCGTCAAGGCCCACAACGGATCGGTCGCGGCCGAATCCGCAGGGGGCCGAACCATTTTCCGGGTGCGCCTGCCGCTGGCGAAGTAGCCTGCATCACATCACGCTCAGCAAACGCTTCTTCCGCTTAAGCCACATTTGAAGGCGTTGACCATCACATCTCGCAAACACGAATTGTGCGACACACTGTAAAGAAAGCGTTAGCGGCGGCGCTTTTTGACATCTGCGGCGCTTAACTTCTTTCCAGACCTCATCGTCACGACTAAATTTGCATGCCGGAACTAATACTCGACCGCCGATCGGCCTGACCGGCTTGTCACGAACGGAGAAGCGATGTCCGTGGTTGCCTACGTCCTGCTGACGGTGGCGGTGTTCGCCGTCCTGGGCTACGCGCAGAAGCTGGTCGAGAAGCTGTGAGCCGCGCGTACGACGCGGTGGCACGTATGGACGGCGCCAATACTCAGGGGGCGCGCACATGAGCCTCGACAACATCGTCGGCCTCGCGCTCGCGGCCGTACTCGTCGTCTATATGGTCGTGGCGCTGTACCTTCCGGAGAAGTTCTAGGTGAGCACATCCACCGTGGGGATCGCCTTACTGTTGCTGGCACTGATCGCTGTGCACGTGCCGCTCGGCGACTACATGTACCGCGTCTACACGTCGGAGCGCGACTGGCGAATCGAGAAGGTGATCTACCGCGTCATCGGCGCCGACCCCAAAGCCGAACAGCCGTGGTATGCCTACGCGAGAAGCCTTTTGGCGTTCTCGGCGGTCAGCGTGCTGTTCTTGTTCTTCTTTCAGCTGCTGCAGGACAAGCTGCCGCTACACCTGCACGATCCGGCGACCACGATGACGCCCTCGCTGGCCTGGAACACCGCGGTCAGCTTCGTCACCAACACCAACTGGCAGGCCTACTCCGGGGAGTCCACCCAAGGTCACCTGGTGCAGATGGCCGGGCTGGCCGTGCAGAACTTCGTCTCCGCCGCAGCAGGAATCGCCGTGGCGATCGCGCTGGTTCGTGGGTTCGCCCGCAGCCGGACACACGAAATCGGCAACTTCTGGGTCGACCTGGTCCGGGGAACCGTGCGTATCCTGCTGCCGCTCTCGGTCATCGGCGCGATCGTGCTGATCGCCGGCGGTGCGGTTCAGAACTTCCACCTGTACGACCAGGTAGTCACCACGCTGGGCGGCACGCCGCAGACCATTCCCGGCGGGCCGGTCGCCAGCCAGGAAGCCATCAAGGAACTCGGCACCAACGGCGGCGGGTTCTACAACGCCAACTCGGCGCATCCCTTCGAGAATCCGAACAGGTTGACCAACTGGGTCGAGATATTCCTGTTGCTGGCCATCAGCTTCTCGCTGCCGCGCACTTTCGGCCGGATGGTGGACAGCACCAAGCAGGGCTACGCCATTGCCGCGGTCATGGGAGTGCTGGCGACCGTCAGCCTGGTGATGCTCGAAGTATTACAGCTCAGCCACCACGGAACCGTGCCCACTGCGGCGGGTGCGGCGATGGAGGGCGTGGAGCAGCGTTTCGGTGTGGCGAATTCCGCGGTGTTCGCCGACGCGACCACGCTGACGTCAACGGGCGCCGTCGATTCCGCCCATGACTCCTACACCAGCCTCGGTGGCATGGTCCAGATGTTCAACATGCAGATCGGCGAGGTCGCTCCCGGCGGGGTCGGCTCGGGCCTGTACGGCATGCTGATCATGGCTATCCTCACCGTGTTTGTCGCCGGGTTGATGGTCGGCCGCACCCCGGAGTACCTCGGCAAGAAGATCCGGCCGCGCGAAATGAAGCTGGCGGCAAGTTATTTCCCGGTCACCGAACTGCTGGTGCTGGTCGGGACCGGCGTCGCCATGGGGCTACCGGGACCGCGGGCCGGCATGAACAACACTGGACCGCACGGACTTTCGGAGATTCTCTACGCGTTCACCTCCGCGTCCAACAACAACGGCTCCGCTTTCGCCGGGCTTTCGGTGAACACCACCTGGTACAACACCGCACTCGGTCTGGCGATGGTACTCGCCAGATTCCTGCCGATGATCCTCGTGCTGGCGCTGGCCGGTTCACTGGCCCGCCAGGGCCGAACGCCGGAGTCGCCCGGCACCCTCCCCACCCATCGACCGCAGTTCGTCGGTCTAGTCGCGGCAGTGACGGTAGTTCTGTGCGCCCTGACTTTCTTGCCGGCTTTGGCGTTGGGCCCCCTCGCTGAAGGAATTCATTGAGATGACAAGCTCAACGGCTACCAAGCCACGTTCCACCCGGTCGGCGCGTCCCCACCACACCGTCCCCAAGCCAGTACAGGGCGGACTCATCGATCCCGCGCTGCTGTTAAAGGCACTGCCCGACGCGGTGCGCAAGTTCGACCCGCGCACGCTGTGGCGCAACCCGGTGATGCTGATCGTCGAGATCGGCGCGCTCTGGTCGAGCGTGCTGACAATCCACAACGGGTCCTGGTTCGGCTGGCTGATCGTGTTCTGGCTATGGCTGACAGTGCTTTTCGGCAACCTTGCCGAAGCCGTCGCCGAGGGGCGGGGCAAAGCCCAGGCCGACACGTTGCGCAAGTCGAAGGCCGACACCATCGCCCGACGGCTACGGGGCTGGGCACCCGGCAAGCCCGGTACCGAAGAGGACGTGCGCGCGCCGGAACTGCAGAAGGGCGACATTGTCGTCGTCGAGACCGGGGAAACCATCCCGGGCGACGGCGAAATCGTCGAAGGCATTGCGTCGGTGAACGAATCGGCGATCACCGGCGAATCGGCCCCGGTGATTCGCGAGTCCGGTGGCGATCGCTCCGCGGTCACCGGCGGCACCACAGTGCTCTCCGACCGCATCGTCGTCAAGATCACCCAGGAGCCGGGCAAGAGCTTCATCGACCGGATGATCGCGCTCGTGGAGGGCGCCAACCGGCAGAAGACCCCGAACGAGATCGCGCTGAACATCCTGTTGGCCGCACTGACCATCATCTTCCTGTTCGCGGTGGTGACCCTGCAGCCGCTGGCGATCTACGCCAAGCTCAACAACCCGGGCGTGGCCGACACCGCTGCGTTGACCGGGAACGGGGTAGACGGCGTCGTCCTGGTGGCGCTGCTGGTTTGCTTGATTCCCACCACGATCGGCGCGCTGCTGTCCGCGATCGGCATCGCCGGCATGGACCGGCTGATCCAGCGCAACGTGCTGGCCATGTCGGGCCGCGCCGTCGAAGCGGCCGGTGACGTCGACACGCTGCTGCTGGACAAGACCGGCACGATCACCCTGGGCAACCGCGAGGCCGCGGAGTTCATCCCGGTCGACGGGGTCTCACCTGAGGACCTGGCGGATGCCGCTCAGCTGTCCAGCCTGGCCGACGAGACCCCGGAGGGCCGCTCGATCGTCGTGTACGCCAAACAGACCTACGGGCTGCGGGAGCGCCCGCCGGGCGAACTGAACAACGCGCAGTGGATCGAGTTCACCGCGACGACCCGGATGTCCGGTGTCGACATCGACGGACGGCAGCTGCGCAAAGGCGCGGCGAGCTCGGTGGCCAACTGGGTTCGCGATCAGGGCGGCACGATCCCGGCCGCTCTCGGCGACGTGGTCGACGGCATTTCGGCGGCCGGCGGGACGCCGCTGGTGGTCGCCGTGGTCAGCAACGGCGACCACGGCACGAACGCCGGGGTGCTCGGTGTCATCCACCTCAAGGACATCGTCAAGCACGGCATGCGGGTCCGCTTCGACGAGATGCGCAAGATGGGCATCCGGACGGTGATGATCACCGGCGACAATCCGTTGACCGCCAAGGCAATCGCCGACGAAGCCGGCGTCGACGACTTCCTCGCCGAAGCCACGCCCGAGGACAAGCTGGCACTGATCAAGCGCGAGCAGCAAGGTGGCCGACTGGTCGCCATGACCGGCGACGGCACCAACGATGCGCCGGCCTTGGCGCAAGCCGACGTCGGTGTGGCGATGAACAGCGGGACCAGCGCGGCCAAAGAGGCCGGCAACATGGTCGATCTGGACTCCGATCCCACCAAGCTCATCGAGATCGTCGAGATCGGCAAGCAGCTGTTGATCACCCGCGGCGCGCTGAGCACGTTCTCGATCGCCAACGACATCGCCAAGTACTTCGCGATCATCCCGGCCTTGTTCGTGGCGTTGTTCCCCGGACTGGCCTCGATCAACGTCATGCGGCTACACAGTCCGCAATCGGCGATCCTGTCCGCGGTGATCTTCAACGCGATCATCATCGTCGCGCTGATCCCGCTGGCGCTGCGCGGCGTTCAGTACACGCCGAGCAGCGCGTCGAAGTTGTTGAGCCGCAACCTCTACATCTATGGCCTGGGCGGGGTCGTCGCTCCGTTCATCGGTATCAAGCTGATCGACCTGGCCGTGCAATTCATTCCCGGGATGGGCTGACATGAACTTTTCTCGCGTGATTCGTCAATACTGTGCGGCGCTGCGCGCGCTGCTGGTGCTGACGGTCATCACCGGTTTCGTCTATCCGCTGGTCGTGTGGGGCATTGCTCAACTTCCCGGTCTGCACGTGAAGGCGAACGGCTCGATCCTCAGCGTGTCGGGCCGCAATGGTTCAGAAAGGCCGGTGGGCAGCAGGCTGATTGGGCAGTCGTTCACCGACAAGAACGGCAACCCGCTGCCGCGGTACTTACAAAGCCGGCCCTCGGCGGCCGGGGCCGGCTACGACCCCACCGCGTCGGGCGCCAGCAATCTGGGACCGGAGAGCATCGTCGACACGCCCGCCGATCCGGCCAAGCTGACCCAGGGCACTGATCCGTCCGACGCCGGCTTCAAACCCAGTCTGCTGACCCAGGTGTGCTCGCGCAGCCTGGCGATCGGCCGGCTCGAAAAGGTGGACGGCTCACGGCCGTTCTGCACCGGGGGCGGCGTCGGCGCCGTGCTGTCGGTGATCGGTCCGCGCGACCGGACCGGCAATGTCATCCACCCGGTCACGGTGGTGAGCGTCAACGAGCCCTGCTCGAAGCCCGGGAGCCCGCCCTCCACGGCGTTCCAGCGGCTTTACCTGGGTGTGGTGGTGCAGTGCGCTCAGTACGGCCGCGACTATTCGGTCGGTCAGCTCATTCCGGTTCGCGGCTCGGCGCCCGAGCAGCCGGAGGTGCCGACTGATGCTGTGACGGCCAGCGCCAGTGGCCTGGATCCCGACATCTCGCCGGCCTACGCCGAACTGCAGGTGCCCCGGGTGGCGCGCGCCCGCGGCATCAGTGTCGGCCAGGTGCGCGACGCGGTGCGCCACAACCAGCACGGACGCCTGCTCGGCTTCGTGGGCGAGCCGGTGGTCAACGTGTTGGCGGTGAATCTCGAGCTGGATCGCGTATCACCGGTGAAGTCTTGACCCTTCCGGTGGATGATGGCGAGGTGACCTCCTCAAACGAGCCGCCGACCGACGACGATCCGCTGGCTCACCGGGTGTACAAGCAGCGACGTGGCGAGCTGCGCATCTACCTCGGCGCCGCGCCGGGTGTCGGCAAGACCTGCGCCATGCTCGGCGAAGCGCATCGCCGGCTGGAGCGCGGCACCGACGTCGTCGCGGCGGTCGTGGAGACGCACGGCCGCAAAAAGGTCGGCGAGCTGATCCAGGGCATCGAAGTGGTTCCGCCGCACTACATCTCCTACCGCGGAAGCACGTTCGCGGAGCTCGACATCGAGGCGGTGCTGAGCCGCAAGCCGGAAGTGGCGCTCGTCGACGAATACGCCCATAGCAACATCCCGGGCAGTACTCACGAAAAGCGTTGGGAGGACATCGAAGCGCTGCTCGACGCGGGCATCACGGTGATTTCCACGCTCAATGTCCAGCACCTGGAAAGCCTCAACGACGTCGTCGCCCAGATCACCGGCGTCGAACAACGCGAAACGGTGCCTGACGAGATCGTCCGTAAGGCAGCTCAGATCGAACTGGTCGACATCACGCCGGAAGCGTTGCGGCGCAGGCTTGCTCACGGAAACGTGTACCCCTCGGAACGGATCGACGCGGCGCTGACCAATTACTTCCGCGCCGGCAACTTGACCGCGCTGCGGGAAATCGCGCTGCTGTGGCTTGCCGACCAGGTCGACTCCGCGTTGGCGAAATACCGCGCCGACAAGAAGATCACCGACACCTGGGAGGCCCGCGAGCGAGTGGTCGTCGCGGTCACCGGCGGACCCGAGTCGGAGACGTTGGTGCGCCGGGCTTCTCGCATCGCGTCGAAGTCCAGCGCGCAACTGATGGTGGTGCACGTTGTCCGCGGCGACGGGTTGTCGGGGGAGTTCCCGCGCGAGATGGGCAAGGTGCGCGAGCTGGCCGGCAGCATCGGAGCCACCGTGCACACCGTGGTCGGCGACGAGGTGTCGTGCGCGCTGCTCGACTTCGCCCGCGAGACGAACGCCACCCAGTTGGTGCTCGGCAGCTCACGGCGGTCGCGATGGGCCAGCATCTTCAGTGAGGGCATCGGTGCGGCGACCATCAAGAACTCGGGCAAGATCGACGTCCACATGGTCAGCCATGAGGCGGCCAACCGTGGCTTGCCGTTCTCGACGATCCCACCCCGCACCCGCCAGGTGGTGTCGTGGCTGGCCGCCGTCGTCTTACCGCTGGCGATCTTGGCCATCACGATGCGGCTTGATCCGACCCTGGACGTCGGCGGGAAATCGGCGCTCTTCTTCGCCGGGGTGGTGGGCGTGGCTCTGTTCGGCGGGGTGGCGCCGGCGGTGCTGTCGGGACTGTTGTCCGGGGCGCTACTGGTCTATTTCCATACCGAGCCGCGGTATTCCTTCGCCGTCAAGAGCCTGAGCAATGCCCTGACCATCGTGATCCTGCTCGGGGTCGCGATGGCGATCGCGGTGCTGGTGGACGCCGCCGCAAGCCGCGCCCGGGAGGCCAGGCGGGCCAGCCAGGAGGCCGAGCTGCTCTCGCTGTTCGCCGCGTCGGTGCTGCGCGGAGCCGACCTCAACTCGCTGCTCGAGCGGGTGCGCGAGGCCTACTCCCAGCGGTCGGTGTGCCTGGTCCGTGAGGTGGACGGCCGCTTGATTCCGGTCGCCGGCGTGGGCACTGAGTCCTGCGTGACGGTCGATTCCGCTGACACCGCGGTCAAGGTCGCTGACGAAGAATTCTGGATGCTGATGACCGGACGTGGCCTGACCGGCCGCGACCGCCGGGTGCTCTCAGTGGTCGCGACGCAGGCGGCAGGGCTGGTCAAGCGGGGTGAGCTCGCCGAAGGAGGCCGACAAGGTCAAATCGCTCGCCGAGGCCGACGAGCTGCGCCGCCTGCTACTGTCCGCCCTCGGCCACGACCTGCGCACTCCGTTGACCGCGGCCAAGGCGGCGGTGTCCAGCCTGCGCGCCGAGGACGTCTGGTTCTCGCCCGAGGACACCAGCGAATTGCTTGCCACCGTGGAGGAGTCGGTCGATCAGCTGACCCTGTTGGTGGCGAATCTGCTGGATTCGTCCCGGCTGGCGGCCGGTGTGGTTCGCCCCGAACTGACCGAGGTCTACCTCGAAGAGGTCGTCCAGCGCGCGCTCGTCGGCATCGGCGGGCGCACCACGATCTACGGGCGGGCGAGCATCGACCGGGTCAAGGTGGAGGTCGGCGGTACGGTCGCGATGGGCGACGCGGGTCTGCTGGAACGCGTGCTGTCCAACGTGATCGACAACGCGCTGCGCTACGCGCCGGCCAGCTTCGTGCGGGTCAATGCGGGCCAGGTCGGACCGCGGGTGTTGATCAACATCGTCGACGAAGGGCCCGGAGTGTCCAAAGGCGCCGCGGAGCAGATGTTCCAGCCGTTCCAGCGGCTCGGCGATTTCGACACCACGACCGGTCTGGGCCTGGGCTTGTCGGTGGCCAAGGGTTTCATCGAGGCGATGGACGGGACTATCACCGCCACCGACACCCCGGGCGGCGGGCTGACCATCCTGATCGATATGGCCGGCCCACTACAGGACCGGCCGAGGAGCGAAGCCGGTGACTAGGGTGCTGGTGGTCGATGACGACCCCCAACTCCTGCGCGCGCTGCGGATCAATCTCTCGGTGCGTGGCTACGAGGTGATCACCGCATCGACCGGGTCGCGCGCACTGACGGCCGCCACGGAACACCCTCCGCAGGTGGTGATCCTCGATTTGGGGATGCCGGACATCTCGGGCATCGAGGTGCTGGCCGGTCTGCGCGGCTGGCTGACGGCCCCGGTGATCGTGCTGTCCGCGCGCACCGACTCGTCCGACAAGGTCGGCGCACTCGACGCGGGCGCCGACGACTACATGACCAAGCCGTTCGGCATGGACGAGCTGCTGGCCCGGTTGCGCGCCGCGGTGCGACGGGCGACGGTCGCCAGCGGCGCGGACAACCCGGTGGTGGAAACCAGGTCGTTTCTCGTCGACCTCTCGGCGAAGAAGGTGATCAAGAACGGCACCGAGGTCCACCTGACCCCCACCGAGTGGGGCATGCTGGAAATGCTGGTGCGCAATCGCGGCAAGCTGGTCGGCCGCGAAGAGTTGCTGCGCGAGGTGTGGGGACCCAAATACGCGACGGAAACCCATTATCTCCGTGTGTTTCTCGCGCAATTGCGGCGCAAACTCGAGGACGACCCGTCGCACCCGTCTCATCTGCTGACCGAGGCAGGCATGGGATATCGCTTCGAGGCATGAGAGTTGTTGCGCAGGAACAGGTTAGCGTCTGCGACTGGCGACCCGGGCCATGCCAGCAAAATCAAGCGCTGCGGCCGGATCAGGTAAACCTGTGGTGTAACCTATTTCAGTAGCAGCGCGAGCAAAGCCGATACCCACCCGTGCGGAGTGGCGGACGAGAAAAATGCAGCATCACATCATTGTCAGCGGTGACGATGCGCTGGCCACCACCATCATCGAGGAGCTGGAAAGCGCCGGCGCCAACGTCGTCAGGCTGGGCATCGGCAACCTCACCGGTGTCAGCGACGAATTAGAGCGCGCCGACGTCGCCGACGCCCTGGCAGTCGTCTGCGCCGGTGACGATGACGCGGCCAACCTCGAAATCGCTCTGCTGGCACGACGATCCAACCCGTCTGTGCGCGTGGTCGCCAGGCTGGCGAATGACGTGCTGCGCGCGGCGGTGGCCGCCGACAACGGACCGGGTGCGATCCTCGACGTCGCCGAACTGACCGCACCATCCGTCGTCGAGGCGTGCCTGGCGCGCCGGGCCCACCCCTTCGAGGCGGCCGGGACCCAGTTCCTGGTCTCCGGCAGCGAGGCGCCGCGGGCGGCGACACTGCGCGAAATCTACGGCGACCTGGCTCCGGTGGCGATCATCCACGGGGAGAATTCGTCGAGCCCGGGTGAAATCGAAGTCTGCCCGACCCGCAATCAACGGGTGCTCGCCGGCGACCGGGCGGTGATGATCGGCACGGCCGACGAGTCCGCCGAACGCGGTCTCAAGGTCCGACGGCCGGCGGCAACACGGTACCGACGAGTCGGGCTGCGACGGGTGTTCGACGCGGTCCGCACCGTCGTCAACGACTTCAACCCGGCGTTCTATCCCGCCCTGGCGGCCGCCCTCACCCTCATCGTCATCTCAATGCTGCTGTTGCGCTTCAACTATCAGCACCCGCGGATGTCCTGGGTCGACGCGTTGTACTTCACCATCGAGACGATCACGACGACGGGCTACGGCGACTTCAGCTTCGCTCACCAGGAGACGTGGCTGCGCATGTTCGCCGCGGGCTTGATGTTCGGCGGGGCGACCACCATCGCCCTGCTGGTCGCGTTCATCGCCGACGTGTTGCTGTCCCGGCGCTTCGTGTTCGCCTCCGCGCGACCGCGGATGCGCCACCTGCGCAACCACGTCATCGTCGTCGGATTGAGCGCCCTCGGGATGCGGGTGATCTCCGACCTGGTCGAGGCCGGGTATGACGTCGCGGTCGTCGAGATCAACGAGGACAACCGATTCCTGTCGGCGGCGCGCGCGCTGGACGTGCCGGTGATCTTCGGTGACGCCACGCTGAAGCAGACGCTGGACGCGGCGCGCGTCCAGCGGGCCCGCGCGGTAGCGGTGTTGACCCGCGACGACATGATCAACATCGAAACCGGGATCGTGCTGGCCGAGATGCTGGGGCCGAAAGTGATGCCCAAGGCCGGCAAGCGCGCCGATATCTCCGTGGTGCTGCGGGTCTACGACCGGGCGCTGGGTCTGGCGGTCGCGCAGCGTTTCGGCTTCGAGAACGTCCGCTCCTCGGTCGCGCTGGCGGCGCCGTGGTTCATCGGCGCCGCGATGGGCGTCGAGGTGCTGGGCACCTTCTCGATCGGCCAGAGCTCGTTCATGGTCGGCGCGATGCTGGTGGCCGAGGGCAGCGAACTCGACGGCCTGCCGATGGGCCACTTGTCGAGCCGAACACGCGTGATCGCGATTTGCCGGCAGGACTCGCCCATCGACTTACAACCGCGCCACGAACACAAGCTTCGCGACGGCGACACCGTCTATCTCGTCGGCCCTTACCGGGACCTGGTGGCCACCCTGCGCAAAGGGCTACCGCCCCGGCACGTGGTCACCGTGGAGAACGTTGCCGACGATGCCGCGGAACCGTCCGAGCAGACCGACGACGCCGGCGTGAGCCGCCAAGCGCGGACCGGCTGAGCCATTCAGGCAATTTTGACAACATCCTTACGGAAACCTGGCAACTCGCTGTAGAGGAGCTCTGCCGGCGGGATACCGCACAGGCCAAGCCTTAGAATCGGGCATCCGCGTCGGCGCTGGGGAGCAAAAACGGACGTCGACGCACGGGTGAACCTGAGAAAAATGAAGGATTAACCTGAGAGATATCGGTGTCTGCCGCCGCGGAAAGTCATAATGCACCGGCGCCGAATTGTATATCTCCAGCTGGAAACCGATAATGACATGTCTGCCAGCAACGACAGTCTGCCGGCGGGGCGCGTATGGCAGACGCAGACACCACGGATCAGGCCGCCTGCTCGACCATTGTCGGAAAGGGGACGCCATGCATTCGGGGAGCTCTGAGCCAGAATGTCGACCGGGCCAGCCGGTGACTTCATCGGCGGTCCGGGTCGCGGACAAGTGCCCGATGCCTTCCATGACTATTTCCGCCCCGGCTGACGACGCGCCGGGTGGAGGACCGACGAAATTCGCGGCCCGTGCCACCATTCATTCAACGGTCATCGGCTCGGCTACGGCCGGGTTCGGGGCCGGCTCGACCGCGGTGAATTAGAGGGGTCGGCGAGCAATGGATTTCGGGAATTACCCACCGGAGATCAACTCCGCCCGCATGTACGCCGGCCCCGGGGCGACACCCCTGGTGGTTGCCGCGGAAGCCTGGGAATCGCTCGCCGGCGAACTGCAGTCGGTGGCGAGCTCATTTCAATCGGTGGTCTCGGGATTGACGGCCGGCCCGTGGCTGGGTCCGGCCTCGGCGTCGATGAGTGCGGCGGCTGCGTCGTACGCGGCGTGGCTGCGGGCCACCGCCGCGCAAGCCGAGCAAACCGGTGCGCAGGCCAAGTCCGCGGCCGCCGCCTACCAGGCCGCGTTCACGGCGACGGTCCCACCGCCGATGGTCGCCGCCAACCGCGCCCTGCTGTTGACCCTGATCGCCACCAACCTGTTCGGTAGGAACACCCAGGCGATCGCGGCAAACGAGGCGCAGTACGGCGAGATGTGGGCTCAGGACACGGCCGCAATGTACGGCTACGCGGCCTCGTCGGCCGCCGCGACGCAGCTGACGCCGTTCAGCCCGCCCCAGCAGAACACGAACCCGAGCGGTTCGGCCAATCAGGCTGCCGCGGTCGGCCAGGCCGCCGGCTCCGCCGCCGGCAACGCACAGAGCACCATCCAACAGGCTTTCTCCGCAGTCCCGGCCGCGCTGTCGGCCGCCGCCGCGGCACCCGCCGCCACCGACCCGCTGAGCACGCTCGCCAACCTGATCTCCGTTTTCGTCGACCTGCCGGCGGGTTTGGCGACATTCGCCGCCGACATTCCGCTCGGCAGCCTGGGGGTCGTGGCGCTTCCCTTCGACGTCGTCGGCGCGTTGACCGGTACCCACACCGACAAGATCGTCAGTGGCTGGAACGGGGAGCAGACCTGGCCGGGCGAAGGGCCCGCGCCTGTCAAGCCATTCCCGGCGCCACTACTGAACTTGCCGCCGGGCTCCGTGCCATCGGCCAGGTTGGCGGCTGGTCTTGGGGAGGCGGACTCCGTCGGCGGGTTGTCGGTACCGCCGGCCTGGACCGTCGCCACGCCCGCGGTACGCCCGACCGCGGTGACATTGCCGGCGCTGCCGGCAGCCGCGGTCACCGGCGAATCGATGTCGGGCGCCTCGGGCGGCGCGTTGAGCGAAATGGCGCTGGCGGGGATGGCGGGCCGGGCGATGGCCGGGACGGTCGGCGCTGGCGTCAGCAAGACCGCCGGCGCCGCGGCGCGCCGCCGCAGCGCGACGCCAAACACCAAGGACCGCAAGACAACTGGCAGCGACGACGATGCCAAGAAGTCCAAGTCGCGGACCGTGGTCACCGGTGTGGCGGCCGAGCTGCGTGAGTTCAGCAAGCTTCGCGACGAAGGAATTCTGACCGACCAGGAATACACCGAGCAGAAGAACCGTCTGCTTGGCCGCTGAAACGCCCACCGCCGCCTGGCGGATACATCGGTTATTCGGAAAAGGGATGCGCAGCAATGGATTTCGGTTTCTATCCGCCGGAGATCAACTCCGGCCGGATGTATTCCGGTCCAGGATCGGGGCCGATGCTGGCCGCTGCACAGGCCTGGGTAGCGTTGGCCGACGAGCTGTACACCGCAGCGGCGGGCTACCAGTCGGTGGTGTCGGAGCTGACGCCGGCGTGGTCGGGTCCGTCGTCAGCGTCGATGAGCGCCGCGGCCGCATCGTATGTCGAATGGCTGAGCGCCACCGCCGCACAGGCTGAGCAATCCGCGACCCAAGCGCAAGCCGCGGCCGCCGCTTACGAGACGGCATTCGCCATGACGGTGCCGCCGCCGGTGATCGCCGCCAACCGTAGTCTGCTGGCGGCGCTGGTGGCGACCAACTTCTTCGGGCAGAACACGCCGGCGATCGCGGCCACCGAAATCCAGTACGCCGAGATGTGGGCCCAGGACGCCGTGGCGATGTACGGCTATGCGGCCGCCTCGGCGTCAGCGACCACACTGTCGCCATTCACGCAGCCGCAGCAGAACACCGATCCCGCATCGCCGGCGAGCCAGGCCGCCGCGGCCGGCCAGGCTGCCAACACCACCGCCGGCAACGCGCAAGGCGCAATTTCATCTGCAGAGCAGGCCTTTTCGGCGGTGCCTAATGCGCTGCAGAGCATGGCGACTTCGGACTCGGCCGCGACTGGATCGGCGGCCACCGATCCGTTGACTACGTTGAGCAACCTGGTTACGATTTTCATCTCCGTCCCTTCCGATCTTGCCTTGTTCGGAGCTGTTCTGCCGCAGGGCATCGCGGGGTCCTTGATAGACCTTCCCTACGCCGTCGTGGATTCGGAGACAGGTCAGCACACCGACCGGATCGTCAGCAGCTGGAACGGCGAAGACCCCTTCTTCAGGCCGAACGGCTTCCCCTCCAACGACTTCCCGGCGACCCTCACCGGCTCCGGCGCAGCATCGACGGCAGCGAGCGTGGGTGAGGCGAACACAATCGGGGCGCTGTCGGTGCCACGGGGCTGGACGGTCACCGCACCCGAGGTGCGCCCGACCGCCTTCGCAACGCCGCTTGCCGACGCGAACGCCGCGGCCGCACCGGCTGGGGAAGCGGGTGTGGCAAACACGTTCAACCAGATGGGAATTGGCGGAATGTCGGGGCAGGCCATGGCCGGTTCGCCGTCCACAGGAGCGGTCGCGGAGGACAGCAGGCCGATGCGGCTGACCGGGCGCGCCGCGGAGGCTCCGGTTGACGACGACACCGAAGGCTCGCCCGCGCCGCGGACCGTGATGACGGGCGTTGCGGCCGCGATCCGCGACATCGCCAAGCAGCGCGCCGACGGACGACTGAGCGAGCAGGAATACGCCGAGCAGAAGAAGCAGCTGCTGCAGATCTCGTTCGGGCAGTAGGTCAGTCGACGAGGGACAGCGCAATGCCGTCCAGGATGTCGTGCTCGCTGACCGTCAACTCCTGGATGCCGGCCCGCTCCCGAAGCGCGTACGCCAGTTCCTCGATCACGATCGCGCCGCCACCGATCACGTCGACCCGCCCCTCGTGCATGGGCCCCAAGGTGGCCCGCTGGGCCCGCGGCATGGCGATCAGCCCGTCGCAGACGGCGAGCAGCCGGTCCACTCCGACTCGCGAAAGATGAATGGCCGCAGAGTCGTACGTCGGCATGTCGTGGGCAAGGGCGGCGACCGTCGTCATGGTGCCCGCCACGCCGACCCAGGTGCGGGCCTGCTCGACCGGCACTACGCGCAGCGCCTCGCCCAGCCGCTCCCGGACGACCTCGCGTGCCGCGGCGACTTCGGCGACGGTCGGCGGGTCGGAGTGCAGGCACCGCTCGGTCAACCGCACGCAGCCGATGTCGGCCGAGAAACTTGCCGTCACCGTGTCGGTGCCGAGCACCACCTCGGTCGACCCGCCGCCCAAGTCGACGATGACGAATGGTCCTGCCGCGGGATCCAATTCGTTGACCGCGCCGCGAAACGACAGGTCAGCCTCCTCGACGCCGGTGATCACCTCGGCGACGGCGCCGTCCGCCACGTCGCCGAGCACCTCGGCCGTCATCGCGAAAAAGACATCACGATTGCCGGCGTCTCGGGTGGCCGACGTCGCGACCATCCGGATCCGGTGGACACCATGAGCGCTGCACAGTTTCGCGTAGTCGACCAGCGCAGAACGCGTGCGCTGCAACGCCTCCGGGGCGAATTGCCCAGTGGCGTCCACCCCCTGACCGAGCCGGACGATGCGCATCTCGCGGTGCACGTCGGTCAGTTGCCCGCCGGACGCGTCTGCGATCAGCAGTCGAATCGAGTTGGTGCCGCAGTCAATTGCGGCCAGTCGGCCCATTAGATCCAGTCTCCCGGTGTCAGGATCCCGGCCATCGACGGCTCGGCGGCCAGGACCCACAGCGCGTGGTCGCCGAACGGGTTGACGCCCCGGCCCTTGGCCAGCGAATGCGCGATCACCACGTGCAGGCACTTGACCCGGCCCGGCATGCCGCCGCCGGAGAAGGTCGTGCCCAGCGGCTCGATGGCGTCCCGCTCGGCCAGGTAGGACTCGTGGGCCCGCCGGTAGGCAGCGGCCAGCTCGGGATCGGACTGCAGCCGCTCGGTCATCTCTCGCATCATCCCGGTCGTCTCGAGCCGGCTCGCTGCGGCGGTCAGGATCGGATGCGTCAGGTAGTACAACGTCGGAAACGGCGTTCCGTCAGGCAGTTTCGGCGACGTCTTCACCACGGCCGGCTCACCGTTCGGGCACCGGTAGGCGATGTCGAGCACTCCACGCGGCTCGCGGCCGAGCTGGCGGGCCACCGCCTCGAGGTCGGCGAGATCAACCACCGGGCGACAGCGGGTTCGGCGGCCCAAGACCGGGCGGCGGGGGGCTGGGCGACGCGGGTGGCGGCGGCGCCGCCGGGCCGTGCGGGCTGTCGGCGATGGTATGCCACAGCGAGGTGTACCAGGGATCGCCGCTGGGCGCGGCCTTCGGCTGCGCATCCGGGTCGGGGGGCAACGCCGCCCCCGGCGGAAGTTGGACCTGATACGGGATCTCACCCGGCATGACGAACCCGAGACGCTCGCGGGCCTGCGCGGCGATGAATGCGGGGTCACCGAGCTTGCCCTTCTGCTGCTCGAGATCGGTGATCTGGTGGCGCAGCGCGGCTTCGGAGGCAGCCAGTTGTTTCATCTCGGTGCGTTGGGCGAAATAGGTGCGGACCGGACCTGCGATGGTCAGCGTCAGGACGCAGATGACCGAGGCCAGGATCGCGGCCCGTCGGGCGGTCAGGCCGAGCCGCTGATCGGAGCGCTGCTCAGCGGACTCGGCGATCGCCTGTTTGATCGGTTCGACGACCTCGGGCATCGCCCGCGTCGACGCTGTCGGCCCGCGCTTGGCTGCGGTCGACTTACGCGGGCGGCCGGCTACTGAATCGCCGGCCCGACCCGGACGCGGCGCCGGTGAGCGCCGCTTCGGTTCCGGCCGTTTCGATTCGGGCATCAGCGGTGCCTTTCTCCGCCTACGGCGTGTACCGGGGGAACGCGAGGTCCCCGGCGTAGCGGGCGGCGTCACCGAGGGCTTCTTCAATGCGCAACAGCTGGTTGTACTTCGCCACCCGCTCGCTGCGGGCCGGGGCGCCGGTCTTGATCTGCCCGCTGCCCACCGCCACTGCCAGGTCGGCGATCGTGGTGTCTTCGGTCTCGCCGCTGCGGTGGCTCATCATCGTCCGGTAGCCGCTGTGGTGCGCTAGCGCGACCGCGTCGAGGGTCTCGGTGAGCGTGCCGATCTGGTTGACCTTGACCAGCAACGCATTTGCCGCGCCCTTGTCGATGCCCTCTTCCAGCCGTTCGGGATTGGTGACGAACAGGTCGTCGCCGACGATCTGCACCCGGTCACCGATGGCGGTCGTCAGCGACACCCAGCCGTCCCAATCATCTTCCGACAGTGGGTCTTCGATGGACACCAGCGGGTAGGAGTCGAGCAGTTCGGCGTAGAACTGCGTCATCTCGTCGGCGGTGCGGGTCTTCTTCTCGAACTGGTATCCGGTTCCGTCGGTGTGGAACTCGGTCGCCGCGACGTCGAGCGCCAGCGCGACGTCCGCGCCGAGCTTGAATCCGGTGGACTCGATGGCCTGACTGATCACATCGAGCGCGGCCCTGGTTCCCGCCATGTCGGGCGCGAAGCCGCCCTCGTCGCCGAGTCCGGTGGACAGGCCCTGCTTCTTCAACGCCGACTTCAGCGCGTGGTAGACCTCGGCGCCCCAGCGCAGAGCCTCGTAAAAACTCGGGGCGCCGATCGGGGCGACCATGAACTCCTGGACGTCGACGGCGGTGTCGGCGTGCGCGCCGCCGTTGAGAATGTTCATCATCGGCACCGGCAGGATGTGCGCATTGGGCCCGCCCAGGTAACGGAACAGCGGCAGCTCGGCCGAGTCGGCAGCGGCCTTGGCCACCGCCAGGGAGACGCCGAGGATGGCGTTGGCGCCCAGCCGGGACTTGTCCGGGGTGCCGTCGAGGTCCAGCAGGGCTTGGTCGACCAGCCGCTGGTCGTCAGCGTTGAGACCGATCACCGCGGGAGCGATTTCGTCGAGCACAGCTTGGACGGCCTTCTTGACGCCCTTGCCGCCATACCGGTCGCCGCCATCGCGCAACTCGACGGCCTCGTGCTCGCCGGTCGACGCGCCGGAGGGCACCGCGGCCCGCGCGAACGTCCCGTCGATCAGGGCCACTTCGACCTCGACCGTCGGGTTGCCGCGGGAATCGAGGATTTCGCGGGCCCCGACCTGCTCGATAATCGGCACTGCTTCTCCTTTGCGTCGTGAGGGTTACAGACGTGCGGGATTTCTTTCCCGGATCTCCTACCAGCCCCCGTAGCCTAAAGCCTGCTCAGAGGGAGTGCCCTGCGGCATAGGCGGTAGCCCAGTCCCGAACGGCGCGGGCGTAGACGTCGGAGTCGTTGTAGGCCCACAGCGCCGTGATCCAGCCGCGCGCGGTGGCGAGGTCCTTGCCGCGCCAGCACAAATAGCCCGCCGCGGACAACGCAGCATCGTCGATGTTGTCGACGTCGATCCTGCCGTCGTTGTTGGCGTCGACGCCGTACTCACGCCACGTCTCGGGAATGAACTGCATCGGCCCCATCGCCCGCACGGTGTCCGGCTCGCCGTCCATCCCGCCCGCTTCGCTGTCGATGATGCGCATGGTGCCGTTGGTTCCGTCCAGCACGACACCCCGGATCGGCGGGCGCACGTCACCGTTTCCGAACAGCGTCGCGTGGTGATAGGTGCCGTGATGGCTTTCCACCTGTCCGATGCCGGCCAGCGTCGTCCAGGCGATATGGCAGTTCCGGTTCTCCACCTCAGCGACCCGCGCGGCGTAACCGTAGGCCTCCAGCGCGGTCACCGGAATGTGCAGTGCCGGTGCGAGCGCGGCGGCCCAAGTGTGCAGCTGGCCGGCCGGCCGGCCGTTGGCGTAGGTGTCGACCGGCGGCACGATGGCACCGGCCGGTGGCGGAACGCCCTTGGGAATGTAGGGGCCAAGCTGCCAGCTACAGCTTGATGCCAACAGCAGCGACGTTGCGCCTACGACGGCCAACGCGCGCAGCCAACGGACCCGCGACACAGAACTCCCCTAAACATGACGTCGGACACCATGGTCCCACGCGATTCCGTTGTCTCACCCGAAGCGGGCCTCCTGGGACCGTCACTACCTGCCTGAGCAGCAACGATGACGTTGCGCCGAGCTGCATGTAACCGGGCGCGTTCGCTGCCGTGGGCGTGTCGAATATCACCGCGTCACCGCGTGTTGTCGCCCGCGTCAATGCGAAGTCAGCACCGGCCGCACCTAGGCGGCCGGCGGATCGGCCTCGTCAGGCCCTGGATCGTCGGGCGCCGCACCGTCGCGCGCTGGGTCGGGTTCGGGTTCCGGCCCGTCCGCCGGCCAGCACGCGCGCCACTCGTCTTCGGTGATCGAACCGACCGGGGCGACGTCCAATTCCACCGCAACATCCGCCGAGCGGCGCTCGGCAGCGACCGCCTTTTCGACTCCGCGCACCGTGTCCATGAATTCCAGTACCGCTGTCCGTAAGAAGTCTTCGGCGTCGGTATCGGCTGTTACCGTGATCGACGTGACGGCCGCCGGAATCAGATCCGACGGCAGGCCGGCACGGGTGACCCGCTGAATGACCTTGTGCGCCAAAGCCAAAGCCGGCTGACCGGTCGGCACGTTGTCCACCACCGAGTTGCGCGGGTTCTCCGCAGCCTTACGCTCTTCCCACTGAGCCAACTGCTCGTCCAGCGAAATAGATTCTCCGGCAAGGACTCCCGGAGCCCGGTTGCCGAGTTTGCGGAGCAACGCCTCGGCGACATCGTCGATGGCGAAGGGATGGCTCGGTGCGTCCTCGGCGATGCGCGCGTGAAACAGCACCTGCAGCAACACATCGCCGAGCTCATCGCGCAGCGAATCGGCGTCGCCACTGCGGACCGCGTCGAACAGCTCATAGGTCTCCTCCAGGAGGAAACGGCGCAGCGAGTCGTGGGTCTGCTCGCTCTCCCAGGGCCCGGCGGTCCGCAGCTTGTCCATCATCGCGACGGCGTCCACCAACCGCTCCCCCGGCTGTCGACCGGGCGCGGCAATCAGCCGCTCGCCGGCGGACAACCGGGCCGTTACCGACGGGTGGTCGGGGTCCGAGGACAACAACACCGGGGCGTCCCCGCCGGTGTGCGCCGGGCGCGCCGCCGGCAGCGACCACGGCACGGCGACGGGCATCTCTTCGGTGTACTGCACTTCTCCGGAGAGCAACTCGATGGCTTCCACCGGAACCAGCGAGGGCCGACGCGGGTCAACCAGGATGACTGTCACAGGCACCCCTCCTCACTACCGGCGAACGTCATTGTGCGCGCCGCTCGGTCCCCGCGGCCGATTCTCCTGGTTTACCGACCAGCGCCGCCACCAATTCGGTGACCATGTGCACCAGTTCCAGGTCGCGGATCCGCGGTGCGCCGACGCCGCCGGCCCGCGGAATCGGGACCTGCACCGCCGAGGCCGTAGCGCGGTAACGCGCGCCCGGGTACCGGCGGGCCAGCCGCACCTGCGCGGAATCGGGCAGATCCAGCGGCGAGACCCGCAGCGTCGCCGCAGAAGCCGCCGACACCTCGGTGATGCCCGCGGCACGGCAGACCAGACGAAGTCGCGCCACCGCCACCAGCAGCTCGGCGGTTTCGGGCAGCGCGCCGTAGCGGTCGATCAGCTCCTCGATGACGGCATCGATATCACCGTCGCTGCTCGCTGCGGCCAGCCGCCGATATCCCTCGAGCCGCAACCGGTCGCTCGGGATGTAGTCCGGCGGCAGATGCGCATCCACCGGCAGGTCGATCCGGACGTCCTTGGGCTCCTCGGCGCTGAGCACGGTCTCGCCGTCGGCCGCGGCGCGATACGCCTCGACCGCCTCGCCGACCAGCCGGACATAGAGGTCGAAGCCCACCCCGGCGACGTGACCGGACTGCTCGGCGCCCAACACGTTGCCGGCGCCGCGGATCTCCAAGTCCTTCATCGCCACGGCCATGCCGGCGCCCAGGTCGTTGTTCTGCGCAATGGTCGCCAGCCGGTCGTAGGCGGTTTCGGTCAGCGGCGCGTGCTGCGGATACAAGAAGTAGGCGTAACCACGCTCCCGGCTGCGGCCGACCCGGCCACGCAGCTGGTGCAGCTGGGACAGCCCGAAGGTGTCGGCCCGCTCGACGATCAGCGTGTTCGCGTTGGAGATGTCCAACCCGGTCTCGACGATCGTGGTGCAGACCAGGATGTCGAACTCGCCGTTCCAGAATCCCTCGACGGTGGTCTCCAGCTGTTCCTCGGGCATCTGCCCGTGCGCGACCGCAACTTTGGCTTCCGGCACCAGCTCACGTACCCGCGCCGCCGCCGCGTCGATGGAGCTGACCCGGTTGTGCACGTAGAAGGCCTGCCCGTCGCGCAGCAGCTCCCGTCGCAGCGCCGCGGCGATCTGCTTGTCGTCCTGCGCACCGATGTAGGTCAGCACCGGGTAGCGCTCCTCGGGCGGCGTCAGGATCGTCGACATCTCGCGGATGCCGGCCAGGCTCATCTCCAGGGTGCGGGGGATCGGGGTGGCGCTCATCGTCAGGACGTCGACATGGGTGCGCAGCGACTTGATGTGCTCCTTGTGCTCGACGCCGAAGCGCTGCTCTTCGTCGACGACCACCAGGCCGAGGTCCTTCCACCGCACCCCGGTCTGCAGCAGTCGGTGCGTGCCGATCACGATGTCGACGTTGCCTTCGGCCATCCCGTCGAGCACGGCCCGTGATTCGGCGCCCTCGGTGAATCGCGACAGGCTCTTGATCCGGACCGGGAAACCGGCCATCCGGGCGGTGAACGTCTGGAAGTGCTGGTCGGCCAGCAGCGTGGTGGGCACCAGCACGGCGACCTGCTTGCCGTCCTGGACGGCTTTGAACGCCGCGCGGACCGCGATCTCGGTCTTGCCGTAGCCGACGTCACCACAGATCACCCGGTCCATCGGCACCGGCTTTTCCATGTCGGACTTGACCTCGGTGATGGCGGTGAGCTGGTCGACGGTCTCGGTGAAGCCGAACGCGTCCTCCATCTCGGCCTGCCACGGGGTGTCCGGGCCGAACGCGTAGCCGGCGCTGGCCTGCCGCTTGGCGTACAGCGCCACCAGCTCGCCGGCGATCTCCCGAACCGCTTTGCGCGCTTTGGTTTTGGTGTTGGTCCAGTCGCTGCCGCCGAGCCGGCTCAGCGTCGCCGCCTGCCCGCCGACATAGCGGGAGAGCTGATCCAGCGAATCCATCGGCACGTAGAGTTTGTCGGTTTGGTTCTGCCCCCGCTTGCTCGAGGCGTACTCCAGCACCAGGTACTCGCGACGCGCACCGCCGACGGTGCGCTCGGTCATCTCCACGAACCGGCCGATGCCGTGCTGGTCGTGCACCACCAGGTCGCCCGCGGTCAGCGCCAGCGGGTCGACGGTGTTGCGGCGCTTGGCGGCCAGCCGTTTGCCGTCGGTGGCGGTCATCCGGTTGCCGGTCAGATCGGTCTCGGTGATGATCACCAGGTTTGCGCCGGGAAAGACCACGCCGTCGTGCAACGGGCCTTTGAGCACGCCGACGACGCCGGGTTTGGGCTCGGCTCCCGGCTCCAACATCGCTGCCGGCGTGTCGGATTCGGCGAGCTGCTCGACGACGCGATGCGCGGTTCCGGTGCCCGGTGCGACGACGGCGGCTGACCCGCCGGTCGCCACGTGCGCGCGCAGCATCGCGAAGAGTGCCTCGACACCGGCGACGGCGCTCTGCCGGTCGCGCACCGACGGAGCCGCCCGGATGTCCAGTTCGATTGCCGACCCGTCGGACAGCTGGGACAGCGTCCACCACGGATGCCCGGACTGGCGCGCGGCGTCGCGCACCTCTCCGAATTCGCGAAAGCCGGATCCGCCGAGGTCCTCGACGTCGATCGGCGAATCAC
The DNA here is from genome assembly GCF_965277065.1 of Mycobacterium sp. Classification (GTDB taxonomy): domain Bacteria; phylum Actinomycetota; class Actinomycetes; order Mycobacteriales; family Mycobacteriaceae; genus Mycobacterium. The sequence goes on along the minus strand of NZ_CBDIBT010000018.1, from coordinate 474,970 downwards.
CACCCACGGCGGCCACCGACCATGACGCATCGAGGAATTCGCGGCCGGTCTTGATCAGGTCGCCCGCCCGGGTTCGCACCTTTTCCGGGTCGCAGACCAGCACCGGCGTGCCGTCGGGGAGTTGATCGGTCAACAGGGCCAGTTCGTCGGGCCGCAACACCGGTAGCAACGCCTCCATGCCGTCGACCGGGATGCCTTCGGCGAGCTTGGCCAGCATGTCGCCGACGCCGCCGGTGACGCCATGCTCGGGCACCGGCTGATGACCGGCCAGCTCGGCCGCCCGCGTCCGCACGTCGTCGGTCAGCAACAGCTCCCGGCATGCGACCGCGACAACGGAGTCAACGCCGATCTCGGTGATCGACCGCTGATCGGCCACCGAGAACATCCGCATCTCGCCGACCTCGTCGCCCCAGAACTCGACACGCACCGGATGCTCGGCGGTCGGCGCAAAAACGTCGAGAATGCCACCGCGGACCGCGAATTCGCCGCGCCGCCCGACCATGTCCACCCGGCTGTAGGCCAGCTCGACCAGCCGGGTGATGACGTCTTCGAAGGCCAGCTCATCGCCGACGGTCAGCGTGAGGGGTTCGGCCTGACCCAGTCGCGAGGCCATCGGCTGCAGCAGCGAGCGGACCGCGGTGACCACCACCTGCAGCCGCGGGCCGAGCCGGGCGTCTTGCGGATGCGACAGCCGACGCAGCAGCATCATCCGGGCGCCGACGGTGTCTACACCGGGCGAGAGCCGCTCGTGCGGGAGCGTCTCCCAGGACGGGAACATCGCCACCGCGTCGCCCAGCACGCCGCGCAATTCAGTCGACAGGTCGTCCGCTTCTCGACCGGTCGCGGTGACGACTAGCAGCGGCCCCTGCCGAGCCAGCGCGCTGGCGACGAACAGGCGCGCGCTGGCCGGTCCGACCAGTGCCAATTCCCCGGGTCGATCGGCCGCCAGGTCGATGAGCCGTTGCAGTGTCGGCGTGCGTAGCGCCGACTCCACTAGTCCCGAGATCGGGGTGGTCACAGAGTCCTGCCCCGGTGCGGTCATGATGCCGCCATTGTATGGGTTACCACCTCGTCAATATTGACCCAGCACGTCAACGATCCCTAACGGCATGGCTTTTGGAGAACAGCAGACGTTGTGTCTATTCGCCCTGCAGGTGTGGGTCGGCTTCCAGATGGGTCAGGCCGTTCCACATCAGGTTGACCAAGTGGGCGGCCACCACTTCCTTCTTGGGCTCCCGGGTGTCCAGCCACCACTGAGCGGTCATCGACACCGACCCGACCAGCGCCTGCGCGTACAGCGGCGCGAGCTCGGAGTCCAATCCCCGGCGGGCGAAGTCGCCGGCCAGGATCGAGCTGACCTGGTTGACGGCGTCGTTGAGCAAGCTGGAATAGGTGCCTGAGCTGATCGCTGCCGGAGAGTCGCGGATCATGATCCGGAATCCGTCGGTGTGTTCCTCGACATAGGTCAGCAGAGCGAGAGCGACCGTCTCCACCCGCACCCGGGACCGGTTGTTGGTCAGCGACGAGGTGATGCGGTCCAGCAGCGACGACATCTCCCGGTCCACGACGACCGCGTAGAGCCCTTCTTTGCCGCCGAAATGCTCGTAAACAACGGGCTTGGAGACGTTGGCGCGGAGGGCGATCTCCTCGATAGAGGTGCCTTCGTAGCCCCGTTCGGCGAACAGCGACCGCGCGATGTCGATCAGTTGATGGCGACGCTCGCTCCCGGTCATTCTGGTGCGGGGCGCCTTGGTTTCCTTATCCGGCGCGGCCACGCCTAACAGGTTATCCCCCGAAGTGCCGGCTGCAGTCCGCGATCGGCCCGCACGGTCGTCTACAGTGGACGCGGTCTTCCCCGCTGGTCGAAGCGATCCGTCGTGGTGTAATCGGCAGCACTTCTGATTTTGGTTCAGACAGTTCAGGTTCGAGTCCTGGCGACGGAGCTCCGCCCCCGCGACCGCCCACAACAGCCGGACATGCTGCGGCGGCGCCATGCGGTCACGCCCTCGACACCGAATCGACACGTTTCTTGGCTCTTCCTGAGTGAATTTCGGAATTTGGGCCAGTTTCCGCTCAGGTTTGTCGATTGAGCGCACTCCACGTCGTTTTATCGGCAATTCAAGAATCGCCTTCGGCGTGTTTTCGGCGTCAATTGAGTTACTCAACAGTATTTGTTCGAATCGACCTCGGACAGCGCATTGGGGTGGCCGCGCAGGCCGCCGCGCAACCAAACCGATACACGGCGTTGCAGGTCAAGGGGTAAAAAATGTAGTATCGTCCAACCGGCTAGACCTCACGCCGGCATTCCGATGTTTTGCCAAGTTGGCCTGTTCAATAATTGAATATTGTCATCATCGAGTTTGTTGAGTACGCGGTTCATAAAGAAGCCTCAACTCATTCTAAAAGCACTAAAAGTGCCACGAAACAAACTGGAAGTTGGCCCCTCGCGAGGGAAGGGTCGCAGATGACCACTGTTTCGCTGGATCGCACATCGGCTGCGAAGTTCACTCCTGAGAGCTTCAGCTGGGGTGGCTGCCACATCTACTACACGCGGGCGATTGCCCGGCCAAGGATCGGCGGCGGGCTGTCGCAGAATTTTGTGGCGGGCGCATGCCGCCGCGGCAGCCGGGCGGGGTGACACCGATGTCGGTTCTACCGTTCAACGCCCACCATGCCGACGAGTTCACCCTCCGCGAAAGTCTGGAGTGGTACGACCCTGACATCGACTGCACCCTGGTGGTCTCCACCCCCGCAGCTGATCGGACGTTGTGGTCGGAGTACGCAACCGGCGCGCTTCGCAACTACCGCAAGCACGGCGTCGAGTGCGCCCTGGACACGGAGGCGCTGCGCAGCGGGTCTGACACGGCCATGTTTTTCGCCGTCGTCGACGAGGCCGGCCGGACCGTCGCAGGCTTGCGGGCGATCGGACCACTGCGGTCGGCCGAGGATTCGCATGCGCTCGTCGAATGGGCGGGTCAGCCCAGTCAGCAGATGGTGCGCAACACGATCAGCGACCGGGTACCGTTCGGCGTCCTCGAGATGAAATCGGCGTGGGCAACTGACGATCCAGATCGCAGCCATCGCATCACCGAGGCCATGGCCCGTAGTGCATTCCACATGATGGCGCTGCTGGAAAATCAGTTCTGCATGGCCACCGCGGCGGCGTACGCGCTGAACCGCTGGCGCTCGTCAGGCGGAGTGGTGTCACCGATCCCCGCGACGCCGTACCCGAGCGAGCGTTACCAGACCAAGATGATGTGGTGGGATCGTCACGATTTCGTCAATCACGCTAAACCAGAACAGGTTTCCAAGATCTTGATGGAAACCCAGTTATTGACGCGGCGGTTCTGCCCGCAATCCGGGGGCAGCGTGCGAGCGTCGACAGCTACCTGATCACGGCTCGTCTCGGTCGAAGTCGAACGGCACGTAGCGCTGGGCCAAAAGCGCTTCCATCGCATCGGCCTCCAGCGGACGAGACAGCAGAAAGCCTTGCGCGCGATGACAATCGAAGTCGAGCAGCATGCGCGCCGCGGCAGCGGTCTCGACTCCTTCGGCAACAACTTCCAGGTTGAAGGCGTCAGCCAAGGACATGATCGAGCGCACAATCGCCTGATCGCCTTCGTCGGTGCCGAGCTCTCGAACGAAGCCGCGATCGATCTTGAGCGTGTCGACGGGCAAGGATTTCAGGTACGCCAGCGCACTGTAACCGGTTCCGAAATCGTCAATGGCGATTTGCACTCCGATGTCTTTGAGTCCGGCAAGTGTTTTGAGGGTGGCGTCGATATCTTGAACGACAACGCCTTCGGTGATCTCCAGGCACACGGTGTTCGCGGCCAGGCCAAAGTCCTCGAGCGTGGCGGCGACCAGGTCGACCGTTCCCTCGGCGACCAGCTGCACCGGGGACACGTTCACGCGGATCACAGCGTGCTCTCCCACGCCGTGCGAGCGCCAGATGCTGAATTGCTCGAAAGCCGAACGCATCACGAGGCGCCCGAGCCGACCGGCAAGGTTGATCGACTCGACCACGCTGATGAATGAGTCGGGCATCATCAGACCCCGAGTCGGATGCTGCCATCGGACCAGGGCTTCGGCGCCGAGCACCTCGCCGGTCCGCATATCGAACTCGGGAAGGTAGTGCAGCACCAGGGCTCCGCTCCCGCTGTCGATGGTGCCTTCCATTTGCAGCTCGATGTCGTTGCGAATTGCGTACCTGTCCGACAACTCCGGGCTGAATCGGGCAACCCTGCGGCCGCCCGAACCCTTCGCCGACAGCAGCGCCTGGTCCGCTCGACGGAGCAACACCGACGTACTGTCGACTCCGGGCTCACCGATGGCAACTCCGACACTGACTGTGCGGCTGACCTTTTCACGGTCGACCTCAACCTGCTGACCGAGTCCGAATTGCACACGCTGCGCGAAGAGTTCGGCATCGTCGATGTCGATCGGAACCGTTGGCACGATCACAAACTCGTCGCCGCCCAATCTGGCGACGGCGGAAGGGATGTCGGCGGAATCTCGCAGCAGCCCGGCAAACGCCCTGATGTAACGATCACCGGCATCTTGGCCGAGGTGATCGTTGATCACCTTGAGGCGGTCGACGTCGATCTGCAGCACCGCGACCGGGCCCGGCTGCCCGTCGGCCAGCCGCTGATCGAGGTGTGCGAGAAGCGCGCGCCGATTCAGCAAGCCGGTCAGGTCATCGTGGTCGGCCAGGTACTGCAACTGCTCTTCGGCGGTGAGGCGGGCCTGCAGTTGGGCAAACAACGTGGCGATCGCCTGCAGGGCGTTCAGCTCGTTCGGCAGCCACTCGCGGTCGCCGAACTTGACGAAGAGAAGCGTGCCGGTGGTGAGTTCTCCGGACAGCAACGGTACGGCCGCAAGCGAGGTTTGCGGTATGCCGGTTCCCGCCTCGATACCGCGCTGGTAGTCGGAGTTCTCCGGCTCGGGGCGGAGAACGTATGGCTCCGTGTAGTTTTCGATCAGCGCGAAAACCGAGTCGGCCTCCGCGAAATACACCACGCCGAGCGGATCGGGATCGGGGACATCCCAGCGTGGCGGCCACGAAGAAATGAGGATGGTGGCGCGGATCTTGTGGTCGGTGTGACGCAGCGCGGCGAAGTCGACGCTGAAGTGATCGGCCAGCTCGTGCAGGACCCGCTCACTGATCGCGACATGGTTTGCTGCGGTGGCAGCCATCAGGGCGGCAGCCGCCCCGGTAACCAGGTCTTCTAGCCCGCCGGACATGTAATTACGGTAGCCCCTTGTCTGGCCTACCGTAAATTAACGCGCCCGAGATCTCGCAGGCTGCGCACCGTTGCGGGTTCACTGACGGCGAATCGCAGCACCAGGGCGACAGCATCCCCGGCCCCGATCCCGACAAGTGCGCCGAACTCCTCCTGCAGGGCAGCCAACTCGTCGCCAAAGGCCGTCGACACGCGATCAAGATCCTCAACGCAGCGCGCATACAGAAATATCGGCGACATCGGCTGGACGGCGAGCCCGCCCTGCTGCGCGATGATCCAGACGGCCTCGGCCGCTGAACCACCTCGCGCGTAGTCGATCAGCGATCCGCCCGGCACCGAAATGACGGCCAGCGCAGAGCTCGCCGCCACTTGTCGGCGAGTGCCTTCGCCCAACGCCGATCCGGCGTTCCACCGGGCCAGGTGGTCCATCACCTCGGGGCGCCGCAAGATGTCGACCACCGCGAGCTCGCCGGGCGCGAATTCCAGGCTCCGGACGTCGATGCCGGTGTCCGGCAGCGGATCGCCCGGCCAGCGCAGTTCCGCGATCATCTCCGAGTGCAGTGTCGGCGTCAGATAGCGGGCGCGGTCGGACGCGGCGATGATGGTCGCCGCCCTGGCGATCTCTTCGGATTCGGTCAGCACATGCAGCCGGGCGCCTTCGCGTTCTGCCGCGGCGTGCAGGAACCGGATGGTGTCTTCGGCAACTGGCCGCGCAGTTCCCAAGCGGCGGTTGGCTTCTCGGCGCAGCATCACGTCGTACAGTGCGGCCAGGTCGGGGTCACCGGCATCGCCGAGGTGCAGCGTCGCGTAGAGCGGCACGTCGTCAGCCTCGGTGAAAGTGGTGGGGCCCAGCACCTGATGCGCCGCAGCGGCGACCTTGGCATTGAAGACCGCCGCTCCGAGCGCTACGGCGCTGGCCCGGTACCCGACGTCCAGCGTCGACGAGTGTTCGGGGATCAGCCGGATCGTGATGACGTCCGGGCCGGCCTCGATGTGCCAGGGCTGCGCGTTGGAGGCCGACGGCGCCCGAATCGCCGCGGCGGCAATGGCGCCCGTGACTCCCGGCCACGCCGGCTCTGCGTATTCGGGCAGCACCGCGTCAAGTTCCTCCGGCAACTCCGGCTCGTCGAGCCGGTCGAGCGCGCCGCTGACGTCGAGTCGGATCCGCCCCGACGGCAGGTGTTCGCCGAGTCCGATCCGGCGCACGGACTCGGCAATCACCGGTGCTCCCGCGGCCACGTCGCCGGAGACCTGCGGCCACGTCGACAAGGTGCGATCAACCTCCAGCAACGACGCCGCGCCGCGCGCCGACAAATGTTGGGCCTCAAGGAAACGCAGCAGGGAAGGGACCTTCTCGCCGATGGTCATACGCGCCAGCGATGCGGGGTCCAGATTGCCGAGCAGCCCGTGCAGAATCGGCCGCTGCGGGTCGAGGTCAAACCGCTCCACGTCGATGAGCCCGCGGTCGCTTGTCGCCATCAGCACCGGGATTTCCCTCGCCCTGGCCTGCTCGCGCACGATCGCCTTCATGTCCAACGAATCGCATTCGTCGACCACGACATCGAGTCCATCGAGAAATTCGTCGGTGGTGTCCAGCGTCAGACCCGAATCGAAGATCCGCACCAGCAGATATGGGTCGAGTTCGGCGATTCTTCGGGCGACCACCTCGGCCTTGTTCAGTCCGATGTCGAAGACTGTCGCCGGGACCCGATTGAGATTGCTCAGCTCGAGTTGATCGAAATCGGCCAGCCGGAGTTCACCGCACAAGCCCTGCGCCGCGAGCGTGTGCGCGATGACATGGCCGGCGCTCAACCCGACGACGCCGATCCGCAGCGCGCCAAGTCGCGCCTGCTCGTCCGCGGTGACCATGTTTCGGTTGCGATCCAGCCGCACGGCCCGATACCCCCGAGGACCCAGGATCGCCACCACCGCCCTCCGCCAGGGGTAGTACACCCACCGGGGATGTTCGTCCAGAAGCTCGGCGTCGGGCGGTGGCAGCAGTCCGCGCAACTCCGCCAGCTGCGCTTCGCGATGATCGATGACGTCGATGGCGGGATCGGAGCGCAGCCTTTTCAGTTCCGTGGTGTGGGCGGCGTCCTCGGCGTCGAGAACAGATGCCGTGAATGCTGCGATGATCGTCTCCTTCGAAGGTCGGGGAGCAAATGCGGGCAGAGTTGGCGATGTGATGTAGCCGTCGCTTCTGCGTCTTCCGCTTCAGCTCGTTAAATGTACTATTCAATAACTGAACTAAATCCCAATACTGATGCGCCAATTCGGCAGTGACTAACAGTTTCCGAATGTACGGCGAACGGCGACGGCATCCGTGCCCAGATCGGAGGACACCATGCCGGCCGATCTCGCCCTCATCACTTCCATCGCCAATCAGCTGCTGGAAGCCAACGCGTCGACTGCCACCCAGGCCAGCGAACAGGTGCTGGCACAGCTCGTCGAACATTTTGGCCTGCAGTACGCCTTCCTGCGGTACAGCGACCACAACCTCCGCGCGTCGGTGCTGGCAGCCGAGTGGCCACCGCGATCCGATGTCGCCGATCCCGACCCGTTCGTCGTCGTCTCCTTTACCAGCGACCACCCGGCGCTGGCCGTGTGCGCCAACGGCAAGGAACTCGTGACGGTGCGCCACACCTTCGACGGCGCGTCATCTTTTCCCGTGTTCGCGTGCGGCCGCCGGAGCGGACCGCTGGTGGGCGCCGCACCGCTGGTCGCGGGCAACCTCACCACCGGAGCGCTCGGATTCGTCAAGCGCCGCGGCCGGAGGTGGAAGGCGGAGGCAAAGGACACCTTGACAACGGTGGCCTCCTTGTTCGCGCAATTCCAGGCGCGGGTGTCGGCCGAAGAACTGCTTCGCCATCTCGCCGACCATGACGATCTGACCGGGCTGCGCAACCGTCGAGCGCTCCTCGCCCATCTTGCGGACCGTCTCGCGCCGCAACAGCCTGGCCCGGTCGCGGTGCTCTACATCGATCTCGACCGATTGAAGGCGATCAACGACGCGCTCGGGCACGCCGCCGGCGACTGGTACATCCGCGGTTTCGCCGATCGCCTGACCTCCTGCGTCGGCCGCCGGGGCATGGTTGCCCGGCTGGGTGGCGACGAGTTCGTCGTCGTTCCGGACCAGCCGATGACGGCCCAGGCCGCGGAGCTGTTTGGCGACCGGATTCGGAAGACGTTGTACGACCGCCTGACGATCGGAAACCAGACCGTCGCCCGGACCGTGAGCATCGGCGTGGCCGCCGGCACGCCGGGCCGCGACAGCGGCACCGGCCTGCTGCGCCGCGCCGACGAAGCCGTCCTGGCAGCCAAACGCGCCGGCCGCAACCAGATCGCGGTGGCCAGCGACAACTCGCTCAGGCGGCTGTTTCGTCACGACGTCCGGGGACATCTGCAGGGCGACGCCGCCAGCGACGCACTGCTGCTGCACTACCTGCCCGAGGTCGACCTGTGGACCGGTGCGATCGTGGCCACCGAGGCGCTGGTGCGTTGGCGGCACCCGGCCCGCGGCCTGCTGCTGCCGGATTCGTTCATCGGAGTGGCCGAGTCGATGAACCTCGTCGGCGACCTGGACCGGTGGGTGCTGCGAACCGCGTGTGCGGAGTTCAGCGGATGGCGCTCGCGCGGCGTGGGTCAGGGCACCACGTTGCGAGTCAACGTCTCCCCCCTGCAGTTGACCAGCCCGGGATTCGTCGGGATGGTCGCGGAAACGATCACGGAGTTCGCCATGGACGACGGTTCGTTGTGCCTGGAGATCACCGAGCGCGCAGTGGTCAACGACATGGAAAGCACGACGCGCACGCTGACTGAGCTCAAAGACCTCGGCGTGCAGTCTTCCATCGACGACTTCGGCACCGGCTACGCCGTTCTGTCGCATCTCAAGGCCCTGCCCGTCGATGCGCTGAAGATCGACCCGCGGTTCGTGCGCAACCTGGGCCACAACGTCAACGATCTGGCGATCGTGCGCGCGATCATCGGCCTCGCCGATGCGTTCAAACTCGAACTTATCGCCGAAGGTGTCGAAACCCCTGCCGCGGCAAAGGCATTGATGCACCACGGCTGCCACCGGGCGCAGGGCTACCTGTTTTCGAGGCCGGTTGCCGGCGACGCCTTGGAGGCGTTGCTGGCTGCACGCCGGATGCCGATGCCGTTTCTCACTGACAACGAGGCCCTGACGCGCGCCGTGGTCTAGCCGCGTCAAACTGCTTCCGGCCGGCAAACTTTTTGACGACCGCCAAGCGAATTCGCGACGAAGGTGCCGGACGCGAACCGCGAGAGATACGCAGCCATCCACTGCTCGTTTCCACAGAGGAACGGGTAGTCGGAGACCACCATGTTGCGCACGGCGAGCATCGGCAATGGTGCGTTCAACGGTTGGAAGTTCGGGTTGTGCAGCCCGCCCTGCTGATGGCCAGGGTAAAACTGTCCGATCATTAGCCCGCGCTGCACGAACGCAGTCTTGCTCTGGCGCTGAACGGCATCCAGCTGTCCGAAGTCCGTCAACTCGGGAAAGACCATAAGGACCGCTTTGTAATTCGAATCCGGGCCGTCTGCCGGAGACAGTCCCGGAAATGCCGCCGCGATCTTCACGAGTAGACCGATCAAACTGTCGGTGTCGAAGTGGTCCCCGCGTAAGAAAGCCGCTCGGAGTAGATCTTTTTTGATGGTGGTTTCCATGAACGGGCAGATGGCACCCCCGCGCCCGAGATTCGGGTGAGACTTGCTAAGCCATTTCTCGGCCCAGCATTGCATCATCTCGAACTCCCGCTCCGATCCCGGAGGAGGCGCAGGGTCGGCGAACGTCAGCTCCACTGGGAGGCCGACGCCGCCCCGACATTGTTCATTCATGCGGCCACCTACTCCAGTCCTCTCGGCGCGAGCGTCACCGAAGTCATTAATCGCATCCTTATTTCGCTGAATCGACCGTCGCCGCGTCAGCCCCCCAAGGGCGATATCTGGCGCTCGCGTGCGTTCGCTGAAGCGTTGTCGCCGGCTGCCCGCCGGTCGATTCTCTGGATTTAAAGAGCGACTCGAGCATGATCGTCGCCAGCAGCTCCGCTTGGGGCAACTGAAGCAGGCTGAAGTGGTCACCGGCAAAGCGATGCCCGAGCAAGGGTCCTTTGTGAAATCCACTCCAGCCCAATAAATCTTGTCCCGCTGATGCGACAGAGGCTTCGCTGACGAACAGGTGCATCGGCGCCCGATGTGCCGGCCGCTGATAGCGACACGCGATGTCGGCGGCGCCACGGTTATCGAATTCACGCTGTCGCCACGCCGAAGGACGCTGGAGCATCCGGAGCATGACTTCGGCGCACTTGGCCCACCGCTCACGAGCCGACCGTCGGCGCAAAGCGCGCAGCCGCCACCGCAGCGTCAGCTCCGCACGTTTCCATTCATGCAAGGGCGGCGCCACCGCGTCTACGATGCCCAGCCAGTCGATGTGCTGGCCGGCATCGAGAGCCTGACGGGCCACTTCGTAGGCCACCAGCCCCCCGATCGAGTAGCCGACCAGCACAAGCGGACCATCCGGCTGTCGCTTGCGAATCGTCGAAAGAGCTTGTCTGGCATGCTCTTCGATGGTCACTGCGCGGTCAAAAAGCCCGCCTGGCTGCTCGAGGATCACCGCGTGCACCGGCTGACGGTCACCCCACTGCTCGACAAAGTGTCTGAGGCTCATCGCCGACCCAGCATCAGAGAAGATGAAGTGCAGCGGTGGGTACGATTTGACTTCGTCTGTCCCGACTGGGCTTTGGGCGCTGAGCAATTCGGCGAACTTGGCAACGACTCGGCCTTCGTCGATGAACGACGCCAGCGACAGCTTGACGCCAAAGGTCAGCTCAGCTTCGGAGATCAGGCGGGCCGCCAACAACGAATGACCCCCTAAGTCAAAGAAGTCGGAGCTGATGTCGTTAACGGGCGTGCCCAGTAGGTCAGCCCACAGCGCGGCGACGCGCTTTTCTGTATCAGTCCGCGGGGATTGGGCGCTACCACTGCCCGGGCCCAGCGGCGGCGGAGCGGGCAACGCGGCTTTGTCGAGCTTGCCGTGCGCGGTCACCGGCAGCGCCCGGAGATGCACGAATGCACTGGGAACCATATATTCGGGCAGGCGTCGACGAAGCCAACTACGTGCCTCGGTGTCAGTCAGGCGGCCGGGCTCACCCACGATGTAGGCGACCAAATGCTGTTCGCTGTTGGGTAACTCGCGAGCGACTACCGCGCAGGCTGCCACGGCCGAATGCCCACACAGAATCGACTCGATCTCACCCGGCTCGATCCGAAAGCCCCGGATTTTGAGCTGGTCGTCATAGCGGCCCAGGTGTTGTATCCGTCCGTCAGGCAAGAATCTGCCACGGTCGCCCGTCCGGTAGATCCGACCTCCGACGTGGAAGGGATCGTCGCCGAATCGACGCGCCTGCTCCTCGGGGCGATTGAGGTAGCCACGCCCCACCCCGACGCCGCCAATGGCGATTTCGCCGGGAACCCCGATCGGCTGCAAACGTCCGCGCGAATCGGTGATGTACGCCCTCACGTTCGGCAAGGGCCTGCCCACGGTCACGACGTCCCCTTCGGCCAGCCGCGCGACACTGGTCCCGGCCGTGGTCTCAGTGGGGCCGTAGCCATTCCAGACCGCGCCGCACCTTTGCAGAAGCGCCTCCGCCAGGCCGTCGGTGAGCGTTTCGCCGCCAGCGGTCGCCCTGAGGCGATGGTCACCGTGCCAGCCGGCGGCTACGAGAGCTCTCCAGGTTGTTGGTGTCGCCATCATGTAGGTCGCACCGCTCTTCGCGATCAATGCGTTCAGCGACGCCGGGTTCACTGCGTCCGCGGCCGCGGCGAGCACCAGACGCGCCCCACACGCCAATGCGCAGAAGATATCGAAAAGAGCCATATCGAAACTGATGGACGCCACCGACAGCACGGTGTCCCCGGCGTCAACGCCGAACTCGCGACTCAAGGTTCGCATCAGGTTGGTGGCACCGAGATGCTCGATGAGCACCGGCTTGGGCTGGCCGGTAGAGCCGGAGGTGCAAATCACGTAGGCGAGATCGGCCCACGATACGGTGCCGGACGAGGCCCGCATGTTGGGTTCGTCCTGCGCGAGGTCGCCAAGGTCAATGACGGCGGCCGTGGTTGCATGTCCGCCGACTAGCGCACCGCGATCGGTCAAAACGATACTCGCACCAACGTCATTGATGCAGAAAGCGTTTCGGGTGCCCGGTTGGCGTGGATCCAGTGGCAGAAAAGCCGCGCCTGATTTGAGCACCCCCAGAATTGCGGCCACGACATCGGGCGTGCGGTCCAACAGCAATGCCACCACTGTGCCGGGGCCCGCGCCCGCCTGCACCAACCGCGATGCGATGACCGCTGCGCGGTCGTCCAGCTGCCGATAGGTCATTGTGACGTCGCCAACCTGCACCGCCACCGCATCGGGCGTACGTTCGACCTGCAAGCCAACGACCTCATGCACGCATTGCGGCGAACTCCCTTCTGCGGTGATCCGATTCCAGCTCAGCTGGCGTTGACGCTCTTCGGGGGTAACTAGATCGTGCTCGGCCATTGGCAATTCAGGATCCGCCGCGACCGCACCGAGCAAACGGCACCAGAGTGACGCCATCTCGCGTGCCGTCTCACGGTCGAACAAATCTGTGCTGAAGATCAGCCCTCCGACAACCTGCCCGTTGGTCCGCTCTTCCACCTCAATGCTGATGTCGAACGTCGCCGATCCCACGGCGTCGCGCACATCGGCGTCCACCATGCGTAGTGACCACTCACCAGTCGCGAAGGTCACCGGCGAACGAAAGTGCAGCATGGTCTGGAATAGGTTGTCGTTGAGTGGATCTCGCGGTACGCCAAGCTCAGCCACCAGCGTGTCGAACGGCAACACGTCCGCAATCGCCTCGGCCACCGCCTGACGGGTTCGACTCACGAGGGTGATGAAGGACTCGTCGCCCTTCACGAGATACCGTAGGACCATTGGGGTCTCGCAGTTGCCCACCACTGCCCGCAGGTCTTCGCGGTCGCGGAGGTCATGCGCGGTGCCGAAGATCACGTCGGTCGAGTCGGCATACAAGTGCAGCCACCACGCGTGTGCGGCCGCGATTACGTGACTCAGGGTGCCGTCCGCGCCCCGAGCCGCGCGGCGCAATCCTTCAACAGTGCCGCGGTCAATCGTGATCGGGATGATCCCGCCGGTGAAACTGCGATCCGGCGGCGGTGGGTGATCGACTGGCAGCTGGCTGGGTGTGCTGCCGGCAAGCTTGCTGCGCCATCTGGTAATTCGGCCGGCCGCCTCAGGCCCTTGAACCCTGTCGAGCTCCCACATCGTGTAATCGGCGTACTGCGCGGGCGGCTCGGGCAACGACAACGGCACGCCCGTCTCGTAACTGCGGTAGAGGGCCGTCAGCTCTGGGAATATCACACGGCGCAGAGTGGTCCCGTCGAAAACCAGTTGGTGCAATCCCAATTGCAGCCGGTGGTCGTCGTCCGTGATGCGGATCAGCCGCGGACGAATCAACGGCCCCTCGGCGAGATCGTAGGGACGCAGCGCATCGGCGGCGGCGATCTCGGCGGCCCGGCAAACGGCGTCCTCAAGCTTCAGGTGTGTCAAATCGACAAGGGGCAGTTCAACTTCCGCTGGCTCCCGGACAACTTGATGAGGCACACCGTCGACCGACGCAATTGTCGTACGCCACATCTCATGCCTCGCCACCACATCGCTCAGCGCACGGCGCAGCGCTTCTACGTCGAGCGGGCCGGACTTGCGCATGGTGACCAGTTCGTTGCATGCAGGCGAGTCCGGCGCAAGCTGGCAGAGGTGCCACAGCCGACGCAGCGAAACCGACAGCGGCAGCGGCGCCGCCCGCGAACGCCGGCCGACCGAATGGATCTCAGTCACTGCGCGCTCACAGACCGCAATACGGCTGCCGTCCGAAATCGATGTGGCGAGGAGCCCCGATAGCGTTTGATGTGGCTTCGCACGGACCGCAGCATGTTCTCAGAACACGAGGAGTCGCCGACGCGTGCCCGATATTCGCCATCCATGGCGAAGGCCGCTGGCTTGGCAGGCGCTGCGGTCACGAAGGACATCTGCTTTCCTGATGAGGGGGGCGACTCGGCGTTCGGGCCGGAGCCACGACCTCTCGCGGGTTTGACGATCGTCATACTAAGCGATTACATTTTAACTCTATTACATACGATGTCGCGGCTTGTGGCACTGAAACGAAACTCATAGTTTGTTCGTGCGCACAGGGCCCGGGCGGAGGTCAGACGGGCGTTCCGCCCGCCGGGTGGTCCGTCCGACACGGAGGCCTCACCTACAACGACGGAGTTCGCAACACCCGGGCCTGCCGTCCGCATCCCGCAGCAGATAGACCGTGAGTCGGCTCTACGGCACAAAAATTCTAACGACTGCGAGCGAGGTCAAACTGCCCGATTCAGCCTAGATGCCACTGACGACGAGAGGTGCTGATGCATCAGGTTGTAATCGTCGGTGCGGGTCCCTCGGGTGTCGCGGCTGCCGTTAGTTTGCGTGACCGTGGCGTACGTCCGGTACTAATTGATCGGGCTGGCGAGGTCGGCGCGTCTTGGCGCGGACGCTACGATCGGCTCAAATTGAACACCGGCAGGGATTACTCGCACTTGCCTGACCGCCCGTATCCACAAGGCACCCCGGCGTACCCATCCCGCGTCGATGTCGTCGAGCACCTGCACCGGCACGCCCACGAGGACGGGATCGAGCTGCAGCTGGCGACCGAGGTACACCGAATCGACAAGCATGACGGCGCCAGTGTGTCCTTGCACGGCGGGCCCGAGATCAAGCCTGACGTCGTCATCTCGGCGACGGGCTACCGGCGCGGGTTGGAGCCGCTCGTCGGCCACCTCGACGTGCTCGATGAATGCGGCGTGCCCCGCGCCGCGGGCGCGGTAGCGGCTGCTGAGGGCCTACGATTCATCGGCTTTTTCTGCCGGCCGGCGCTGATCGGTTTTGTCGCAGAGCAATCCGGGCTCTTCGCGAACAGCATCGCCACCGAATTACAACAGAGTACGAACGCCTCGACGCAACCCGTCTAGCCCCTTGCCGGTCAATCCATTTTGCGACGATCAACGCGTGCAAAGACCCCGGGCCAAAACCCCAAATGTATTGTCCGGGAAATGCATTTCACCGAATGCCTGAAGCGTTGCGGCAGGTGTGGAGAAGTACGTGTCCAACTCGACATCGGTGAACCGCGCGCGGAACAGGTCGAGAAGCGCAGCCTCGTCGACACCCTGACGGACGACGTGGTACTCGACCATGTCGGACGGCTCAGCCTCGTTGTAAATGCCTCTCAACCGGCGCCAACGGGTACCAAGGCCGCGCCTCAGTTCCCCTTGGCCCAACCGCCAGGTGAAGTAGGAACCCCAGGTCAGGGTTCGCGCAATCCTGCTCTGTCGTGGGTACCACAACGGGTCCTGAAAGGTCAGGACCGTCCCGCCCGGTCGAAGCACTTTCTCGCACAGGGCCGATATCGCGCCGATATAGTCTGGGATGTGGTGAATGACGGAAATTAGCAGGATGAGGTCGAATTTATTTTCCTCATCAAGCACGGTGCTTCCGTCGTTGTCGTAAATCACTCGAACCCCGGGAACCTGACCGAACTTTCGGTTGAGGAAGTCGAAACTCGCCCCCGACATCTCGGTCACGGTTGGTGTGCCCCCTGCGTGGAGGACAGTTTCGGTGAACGTCCCGTGACCGGCGCCTACCTCCAGGACGGCACACGACTGCTGTCGCGAAAGCACTTCGCCGACGGCTTCGGTGATCTTGCCCTCTAGACGTTTCCGGAGGATCTCGTGCCGAATGTGAGGGCTACTTGCGTAGTCGTAGTCGTCGCCGTATTCGGTGTCTTGCGCGGTAGCCACCGCTGTGCGGCTCTCGTCTTTCAGGGTCATCGAATCTGATCCAATCCATGGGCTTTTTTCGAACGCATCAAAGTTCAACCCCTCCCCCGTTGACGACGACAGCGTCCGGCGCCGAGCTATCCGTTACCGCGTTACCAGCCACTAGCAGCGGCTCCAGCAGTTTCATGCTGCGCGCCATGCGCTTCCCCCCGTCGTCAATCGGCGTTCAGACGTCGTCGCCGAGGACCGGTCACACTGGCAACCCTCAGCTACCTACATACAGATGATTCAGTTATACATGATGGTACATACTTTCTGTATGGTATGTAAGCTAAAGCAAGACTCACGGTATCCCGAGTGGAGAGCGGCTCGATGGTGAACAGACCGACGACGGTTCGAGTGATCCGGCAGCACACCGGAAGAACGCCCATGTTCAGGTGCCCGGATGCCGGGGAGATTTTCAGCCGATGAACCACTCTATGACGGCGACGGCGACGGTGGGGGCGACGGCGACGGTGGGGGCGACGGCGAGGACAGCAGACGTCGCGGGGGCCGTTGCGTTTCCGCCTTGGCTGCCCAAGGCGGTTGTTGCCTGCTTCCTGGCGGCTTCCTTCACGTCGACGTGGGGCGGAGTTTACCTGTTCAAACTTCAGTCGGCGGACATCTTTCTTTTTCTCACCGTCGGCATGGTCCTGGCAATGGTGATCTTGGGAAATTTAAGATTCGCTATTCCCCGTTGGCTTTGGGCGCCCGCTGTCGTTCTATTTGCATGCGTCGCCGCACAGGTATATCACCCTATTCCAGATTCCACGTTCGCATTGAGATTTGAATACTCGACCGCCATCGGAGAGGACAGCGGCGTCAAGTCGGCCTTCTGGATCATCGCCCTTCTCGCCGTTCCGATCGCCGCTATCGCGTGTACTGCATTAGAGTCGAGGATGCCCAGGTGGATCGTGGCGTGTTATTTGGCTGGCGTCGCGGTTTGCAGCCTGGTCGCGTTGACCGACCTCCTAGGTTTTACTCAGATCTCGCGCTACCTCGGATATCAGTACGACGCGCAGCGGCAAACGGGGCTATCCGACCATCCCAATTCAGTCGGTGTCTTCTGCGCAATCGCAGCTCCGTTCGCCGTGTACTTCATTAGCGCGTCGCGACACCGCTGGCTGCCGTGTACGGCGCTGGTGCTGCTCTGCGGTGGCATCGTGGCTTCCGGATCACGAGGTGCTCAAGCAATCTTTCCGGCCGCGATACTTGCATCCGCATTGATTTCGCCTCACAAAAAAAAGGTCACGGGATGGCTGGCAGGCACCCTCACTGTTGCGGTTGTCGGCGGATTGATCGCACTGACGGAGGCGAAGCCTAACGTTCTTGACAAGCTGTTTCGGTTTGACGGTGGAGAAAAAGGCTCCAGCATGGATAGCAATGCAGAACGCGCGATGCTTCATGCGCAAGCGTTGGACGATCTGAAAACGCACCCGATCTTCGGAATCGGCATAAAGCACATCAACGAGGCGCACAATATTTACCTGCAAATGATGTCGGCTGGCGGCTGCATTCTGCTCGCGGGAATGCTCATCTACTGGTTCGGCGCGCTGCATTCGTCCTGGCTCAGCGCACGCAGCGGTGCAAGGCTGGCGCCCCATCTGATGGTGTCGGTGACCGTGTGGCTGGTCGTCGGGCTTTTGGAAAATCAACTAACCGACCGTTACCTGTACTACACGATAGGTGTTGTGGCGGCCATTGCAGCCACCTGCCGGACAGAAACACTTCCGCGTCAACCTCTGGCTCGGACGACGCGGCCGGGAACCGCTATCGTGGCTAACGGGCGAGCTCGATAGGCAATTAGCTGTCGGCCGAGCGGCAGGCGCCCGCGTTATGACACCGGGGCGTAACGCACCCAGTCGACCAACATTGTGGCTGGAAATTGCGTCGAGGCGTCTGGCACACCCCAGAATGCGCCGACTGCCATATCGAGAACCACATACATTGGATGGTCGTTGAACACCCACGGGGCGCCCGGAGGCAGCAATTCCGGCGTCCAGGAAGCGAAAACGTGTCCATCAACACTGGCAGTAATCCTGTCGCGCCGCCAATCCAGCACGTATTCATGCCAGTCGGTCCCCGCATCCGTAGGGATGCGGACTGACATGTCGTATCCGCCGGGACCGTGAATCGACCCCACGGTGAGCGGCAACGCACTATCCAAAAGGTCGATTTCGCCGCAGTCGGGCCAACCGACAGTCGAAGAGTCAGAACCTAGGAGCCAAAAAGCGGGCCTGAGGCCTTTCCCGGTGGGTAGCTTGATGCGCGCCGCGAATGTGCCATAGCAGGCGTCGAGATGCCCATGGGTGTCGAGGTTGGCACTGGTGTAGTTGAACGTGTTGGACCCGGGATAGGTAAATGGCTCGGTCCGGGCGACGATCGCGAGATTGCCATTGCCGTCCAACGACACATTTCGCGGACTGTCGGTGAACGCCTCCAGCTGGCCGTCTGAGCCGCCACCCCCCAGGTGGATATTCCACAACTGCGGGTTGGGCGCAACCCCGGCTGGACCCGAGAAATTGTCGGTCACTGCCGGCGCCGCCGGGCAGGCACTGGGATCCTCTGCCCGGCTGATGGAATTGCTCCCGTAGACCCCTAACGACGTACTTACCGCTAGCACAACGCACACCGTGAGCACCGCCGATTTAAGCGAGCGCGCCGGCCACGGGCGGACGAAATCATCACCTGCGGTTGGCTTTACCTCATCTTGATCAGGCATCAGCGACTGCTGTGCGCGCGTGACGCTGCCCGTCGCGCTGCCGCTGGGCCGCGTCCGACGCAGAACAACGACGTTCTCGCCATCGACGGGGACCGCTAGTCAGCCCCGACGGCATGCCAACCAAAGACATCTGACTCCTCCTGGCAAACGGGCAACCCCGGCAGGAGCCGCGATCGGGTGACTGTGAACCACGCGACCTAATATACCGTAAGTTCACTTACATCCGCGTTAAACATACTCTATGCTAGCTTAGACCTAGCTTGACAAACTGAGCGCATCTCATGGATGTTGAAGCATTCACTGAATCGGAAAAATAGGTGCAGAGCAGACCCGTTATCGCCGGTGAACCACGAGAGGCGCAACTCCGCGTCTTGAGTGGTTACCACCCGACGCCGCCTCACCGCTCAACAGGCACATCAACGCTGTTGAGGCTGGTTGTCCACGACTACTCTGGCCACCCCGGCCAGGTCCACCTCAGTCGAGAGCTTGCCCGCCGAGGCCATCACGTCGAGCACCAATACTGCGCGTCGTACACCACTGGTCGGGGTGCGACTGATCGGCGGGATGACGATCCCGAATTGTTTGCGGTGCGCGCTATCAAGCTGAGCAGCGAGTTTGCCCGCTACTCACCGATCGCCCGACTGCGCCAAGAATTGCAGTACGCCCGGATGTCGGCCCGTGCCATCCTGGCCGCTGGCCCGGATGTCGCGGTGCTGTCCAATATCCCGTTGCTGTCGCTGTTCCTGCTCACTTTCTCGCTCCGGCTACGCGGGGTGCCTTATGTCTTTTGGCACCAAGACATCTACAGCGAGGCGATCAGGGTTATTGCTCGCGGTCGATTCGGGCAGCCGGGTCGATTGATCGGCTGGATTGCGGGACGTGTGGAACGTCGAATTGCACGCGGTGCCGCTGCGATCGTGCCGATCAGCGACAACTTCATCGATCAACTCGACGCCTGGGGAGTACCGAGCAGCAGGATTCACGTGGTGCCGAACTGGGCCGCGATCGACGAGATGCCTTCGCGACCGCGAGACAATGCCTGGGCACAGACGCACGGCCTGGTCGACGCTCCCGTCGTGATGTACGCGGGAACCCTTGGGCTCAAACATGATCCGTCCGTGATAGCTAGCCTGGCTCAGGCCGCGCCTGCAGGTTGCCAAACCGTCGTGGTGTCGGAAGGCAAGGGCCGTGAGTGGCTGAAGTCGGAAGCCTCCGATGTACCGGGGCTGATTCTGCTTGATTACCAACCATACGAGCAGCTGCCGGACATGCTCGCGAGCGCAGATGTGCTGCTCGTAGTGCTGGAAAGCAACGCCAGCCGGTACTCGGTGCCGTCGAAGGTTCTCAACTATTTGTGCGCCGGCCGTCCTGTGCTGGCGCTGTTACCGGCGGACAACGCGGTCGCCCACATGGTCGAAGCCGCAGAGGCGGGGATCGTGGTGGCCCCGGGCGACGCCGACGCGGCATCTGTCGCACTGAATAGTTTGCTGGCTTCGCCTGTCGCGCGAGCCGCGATGGGAACCTCGGCTCGCCGCTTCGCCGAACGCACCTTCGACGTCACGCGCGTGGGTGAGCGCTTCGAATCTTTGCTTTGTGACATCAACAACGCCCAGAAATGAAAGGACATCAAGACATGGAGGTTGCACACCTGCCCGGGGGCGCCCCGGACGGCGGGCAGAATCTGGCCCTGGTCGCAGGAGGCGGCGGCTTCATCGGCGGGCATCTTGCCCGGACTCTTTGCGAACGGGGCATTCAGGTCCGAAGCGTGGACATCAAACCTTTCGACCAGTGGTATCAGATCCCTGACGGAGTCGATGCGCAACAGCTCGATCTATCGGCGCTCGGAGACTGCCACGAAGCCGTTCGCGATGTAGATGTCGTGTACAACCTCGCGGCCGACATGGGTGGAATGGGCTTCATCGAGACCCACAAAGCCGAATGCATGCTTTCGGTATTGATCAACACCCACATGCTGATCGCGGCGCGAGATGCCGAGGTCGGTCGGTTCTTCTTCTCCAGCTCAGCATGCGTTTACGCCGCCGACAAGCAGGTCGACGCTGACGTAACGGCGCTCCAGGAGGCCGATGCGTACCCCGCTATGCCCGAAGACGGCTATGGCTGGGAGAAGCTGTTCAGCGAGCGCATGTGCCGGCATTTCCGCGAGGACTTCGGCCTCGAGACGCGAGTTGCCCGCTACCACAACGTTTATGGCGTCGACGGCACGTACGAAGGCGGACGTGAAAAGGCACCTGCTGCCCTGTCCCGCAAGATCGCCGAAGCCGTGCTATCCGGACGGCATGAGATCGAGATCTGGGGTGACGGAGAACAGACTCGCAGCTTCATGTACGTCGACGACTGTGTGGCGGGAACCCTGATGGTGACCGCCGGAGACAGCGCGGTGCCAGTCAATGTGGGCAGCTCCGAATTGGTCAGCATTAATCAGATGGTCAGCATCATCGAGGAGATCGCCGGGATCACCGTCAAGCGCAACTACAACCTCGACGCCCCTAAAGGCGTGCGCGGTCGCAACAGCGACAACACCCTGATCAATCAAATCTACGGTTGGGAGCCTTCGATCACTCTGGCGGATGGCCTCGAACGGACCTATCGGTGGATCTTCGACCAGCTATCAGTCGCTGAGCGGCGCACAGCCGTCTGAACGGCTCTGTCACTTCAGGAAAACGGAGGACTGAACATGGATTTACGTGGCGCGCTCGTGGTTGTTGTGGCGGCACTTCCCGCGAGTGCGCTGAAGAACTTCCTGCTCCGTCGCTTGGGGTGGGTCATCGGCGATGGGGTGCACATCGGGCCATGTTTGGTTTTGATGGGTGATCTCTGGCGGGTAGACATCGGAGATGGAGCGTGGATTGGTCCATTCAACGTGTTCAAGGATCTTTCGGCCCTCACCGTCGGGCAACACGCAGGGTTCGGTCATTGGAACTGGGTGACTGCGACCCGGCAGTGGAGCGCAGTGGGTGCTCCGTGCGCTCTGCATCTGGGGGCGCACTCCGCGATAACCTCTCGCCATTATATTGACTGCAGCGGCGGCGTGCGGGTTGGGACACACACCACAATTGCCGGTCAACGATCCTCATTCCTGACCCACGGAATCTCCTGGAAGAGCAGCAACCAGACTTTCAGGCCCATTGAAATAGGTGATTACTGCCTCATCTCATCCAATGTCCAAGTCGCGCCAGGAACGGTGGTCGGGAACAGGATTGTCGTGGGGATGGGAGCGACCATCGGCGACCGACTCACTGATCCGGGCTTATATGTGCAAAGCCGAGCGTCATTGGTGAGGTCGGACCTGGTCGGCGAATACTTCGTAAGAGGAAAAGGGCGTATCGACACAATTCAGGCACCCGCGTGAAAATGTGCCGGCCGTGGCGCCGTTCGCGCAATACAGCTGATAACCATCGAGATTTCACTTTTCGCGTCTAATCGATGTGCCGTACAGGGCACCGCTTATAAGGGGGCAAAAGGATGCCAACCGTCGGAAACACAGCCACACGAGACATGCTTACCGTGGTCGTTCGGAGCTGGAAGATCATCGTTGGCGGCGCGCTTGCCTTCGGCATGATCGCACTGACGTTCTGCATGCTGCAGAAGCCGGTATACGAAGCGACCGTCACGCTTTACGTCACGTCGGGGACAAAGAGTGGTGGTGCATCCAACACCTACGAAGATGTGATGGGCGCAGTGGGCCGGGTGACGTCCTACGCCAAATTGGTGTACTCCGATGAGGTGCTCGCGCACGCCGTGAAGGCACCGGACGTCAACATGACGCTGGATCAGGCCAGGGCCTCGGTGAATTCTCACCCGGTACCTGAGAGCGAAATGTTGGCGATTAACGCCAGAAGCCAGAACCGCGAAACGGCTCAGCGCCTGGCCAGCGCGGTGGCTGAATCGATGACTCGTACAGTCGCCGCACTGGAAGTGCCCAATGGTGGCGGTCCGCCCACCACCAGGCTCACCGTGGTGACTCCGGCCACCCTCAGCCCCGAGCCCGCGTCGCCGACTACGTTGATGAACGTCACGTTGGCCATCTTCGGTGGTTTGTTGGCCGGTGTGGCCACGGCTCTGACGCGTGAGCGGCTCAACAAGACGATCCGGGACGATCGGGATATCGAAAGGGTCCTGGGCATGCGGCCGCTTGTGTGTATCCCAAACGATGGAACTCTCGGCGCTACGCTCACTACCGACTTCGACGGCCCTGGGACCGCGGCAGCTGGAGCGTTCCGACACCTACGCACCGCGTTGGCGGTCGCCAATTCGAAGCGTTCGCTCGCCACCATCCTCGTGACCAGCCCACGTGAGGGCGACGGAAAGTCCACTGTCGCACTGAATCTCGCGGCAGCGTTCGCCGAATGCGGTAGTCGGGTAGTCCTTGTCGATGCGGATTTGGGAAACCCTGCAGTCGCAAGACGCATGGGTAATGGCGAAGCGCCGGGGCTGGCTGACTTCATTCAAAGCCAGACCGCTCCGCTACAGCTGTCGGCAGTAACCATGGACGGACTAAAGGTGATCAGTGCCGGGCGTAAGCAGGACAGCGACGCCGCCGGCTTGCTCGCCTCGAGCGCGTGCGGAAACTTTTTCAAGCAACTCGCCGAGTCTTTCGACTACGTGATCGTCGACTCGCCGCCACTTCTCGAAGGCCCTGCAGCGCAAGCGGCCGCTTGCTGGGCGGACGGCGTCCTCATGGTCACCAGGCGGGGACGGTCAAAAATAGTGGACTGCGCAACATCGGTTACTCAGCTAGCCGATATCGATGCAGAACTGGTCGGTGTGGTGTTGAACGACATGCGTCCTGCGTATACCGGCGATCGGTCGGCATCCATTGATTGGGCTCGGCGGCGGCAATTAGCGGCGTGGTCTCGCCAAACCGCGCCCAACGACGATCCGCCGGTGCACAAGCGGGCCTGGGCCCCGTCGAAGGAACTCGACTAAGAGCACGGATCACACGCGAAAAGTGGCCGTCTTAATTCGCGGCTTACGATCAGAAAGTCAGAGAAGACGCTTTCTCGCCGGCCGAAGCGCGTAGTGACCGTGGCAAAAGATGACGGTTGGTGCATCAAGTTCAAGCACTAGACAACGTTGCCTGGTGCATGATGAAAGACACCTGGCAGCGGGCCATTTGAATGCGCCGTCAGTCGTTATGAGGCGTCTCGCAGCCGTTTGTCGCTCCTGATGAAGAGCATGTCAGTCTGGATACTTCGCCCCTGCGCGTCACTACTCGAGCCATAGCTGCCGACGATTTCGTAGCCGCGCTCATGCAACCATGTCACCAAATCGTCAGCCAGCACCTGTCCTTCGTATAACTCGACGAAGGATGCCTCCGCATAGATGTAATCGAACCTGTCGAGCAGATCTCCGCACGCGCGCAAAGCCTCTAGCTCGTAACCTTGCACGTCGACCTTAAGTAAGGCCGGTTGCTGGATAGAGCCGCATTCAAGAAACTCGGCAAGCGGAGCGGTTCTGACGGTTTCGGTGCGCACTTCATCTGTGCCGCGGAAGATCTGTTGTTGGGTGGCAGTGATCGGCAAGAGAGACGACGAATCGTCATGACGCGACACATGCATCGTGGACTGTCCGGGCTCCGGCCCAAGGGCAGCCTGGTGCACAGTCACCCGCTTCTGCTTGGCGAAGACGCGCCGAAAGCATGCGGCGGGTGCCGCCAGCGGCTCCAGCGAGACGATTCTTGCAGCCGGGAATGCATGCAGTGCAAAGAGTGTGAACTGCCCGCGATTGGCGCCCACATCGACAACGGTTCGCAGGTCAAGCTCACCCAGCGCCCGCTTGTGCTCGACGGTCGCGGCAACCCTGTGCTTCAGCAGGGCATTTCGGTAAGGCGCCACCCGCAAGATGGCAACCAGCTTCGCTGAGCGCTTCATACCAGGTTCACCTTTCCGATCGCACCGGCGACCGACTTAACGAACTCCTTTGCGGCTCCCTTTGCTTCGAAGTTCTCAAGGAAGCAGGCGTGGGCAAGGTTGCGCATTTCCGTGCGTTCGCCATCCGAAAGATTCATCCAACGGTCCAGCAACGAGGTGGCGCCAGCGCGGGTATCGGTTTCAACAAAACCCGCGCCACCGCGCTCGATCTCGCGCCATATATTCACTTTGTCGGTGATCAGCACTGGCAGCCCGCATGCGAGCGCCTCGGCGATGACGATGCCGAAGTTCTCGGAGTGCGACGTCAAGGCGAACGCTTCAGCGGCTCTGTATGCACCCCACTTAGAGCCTTCGTCCAGCATCCCGACCCAGGTGATACGGTCTTGCACCCCAAGCGAATCGGCCAGCATCCTCAGCCCAGCCTCTGTTGCTGCTTCATCCGGGCCGGCCACCACGAGATGCAGGCTTTCGTCCCGATGGCACACGCGTGAGAATGCCTCAATCAGCAGATCGCATCCCTTCTTGGGATGGAGCCTACCGAGGAACAGCAGGATGCGCTTATCTCGTAGGTGCGGGTTCGCCGTCAAAAACTCTTCACGCTGCAGCGCCGGATTACCCTGCGGCTCTTCAATTCCCAAGCCGACGATCGCCTCCGTAGCGCGGTAGGGCTTGAACGAGGTTCTGGCAAGATCTCGCTCTTCCTCGCAGGTGTAAATGACGGCCTGCGCATCGCGAAGGGCGCGGTGCTCGAAAAGCCGCCAATAGAGCACCTTTTTCACGTGCTTGCCCGGATAGCGCTTCTCAAACCAGGGATCCAGCGCACCGTGGACAAAGAGGAAGTACGGTACTCCGGCCCTGCGGCACGCCGCGCGAACCGCCTGGCTCTGGTATTGCCAGATTCCGTGGACGGCCACAGCATCGTAGTCAGCAGCAAATCGTTCCAGCCAGAGTCTCAGATGTCTTGCATACCGGTACTTTCCGAGTGCCGAGCCAAAGCCGCGGGGCGGGCCGGCTAGAGCAGACAGCCACGGGGCCGACGGAGCGTCCAACGTCACCACGTCCACTGAGTGGCCCCGATCATTAAGACTGCGGGTCAACTGATTCACGACAACGCATGGACCCCCGTAGGCCGGGTCCAACGTGCCGGCAACTTGCAGCAGACGTATCGGCGGCATGGTCATCCGTTCCAATAGTGTCTCGGTCGCCGCGAACAGTCGCGAACGCGCTTGCGGATGGACGTGTGAAACGGAACGCAGTTATTCATCCTATGCACCTTTGTAGCGCCAAATGAGCACTCGCGCAGGGCGATAGCCTTGATCGGGGCCATAGTCATCCACTGCCGTCGCAATCCGATGTCTGCCGGCAGCCGCGCGCTTTGCACCCACGGCTGTTCGGTCTCGGAACAACATTTGACCCTCCTTGGCGAGAGCGGAACGCCCGAGTCCGGCTGCATGCCCGCGGCACTTCGCCCGCAGCTACTATATACTTTAAGTTGGTCGAAAGCGACTTTTACATACTAATGGTAGTCATTATGGCGTCAGGCGAACCGCTTGTTATCGCAACATCCAGTTCGAGCCAGACTTACCGTGAGTTCTATTTGCAGGAACGACGATCACGCCTGAACAGGCGAGTGGCGCCACGCCACTCGCCTACCTAACCCGAGCGTTGGCTCACGAATCATTAAGCAAGCCCGGTCATCTCCTCCGGCGCCAAGGCGAGCGAACAGCAAGCTGCTAGTTTTTACCCAGCCCCTTGTTAATCCCCGAGCTGGGCTGCAGACGCTGTCCGGCGATGACGAAGCACAGGAGGCTGCCAGTGTTTGCCCAACATCTCTTCTACAGCATCGCGGCCATGAATGCGCTTTTCTCGTCAATGGCTTGGTGCGCCGCGAAACCGAATACGTTGTCGATTCTGTCGACCCTGACGTTTGCGGTGATTTGGCCGTTCGTCAATGGCATTTTGGAAGGGAACCTCCTGGTCACCCTCACCAGCACCCACGGAATAACGGTCTCGGACTTGTTGTCAGTGCTGGCGGTTGTGATCGCGCTCGTCCAAGCGATAAGAATCCGCCGAGCGGCGCGCCGCAATCGATCTGCCGGCGGACAGGACTCCTAGTCCTCGATGGGTACCTGGCTGTTGGTTGATACGAACGTGTAGTTCCAGTCCTCGATATGGACGAGGCGATATCCGGCCTGCTGGAGTAGCCGAACCGACTGCAGCACATCACGAAAGGGGACGGGCTGATCGTACTCGATGCATAGCACTGTAGGTCGAATGCCTTCTGCGACGAAGGATTCGATGACTCGATGCTCAGCGCCCTCGATGTCGATCTTCAACACGTCGATGTGGCTGTCGCCGAAGTCATCCATCAGTTTTCGGAGTGTGTCGACCTTGGCCACGAAGTACTCGGACGAGCCCTGGAGGTTGAGAACCGAACAGGCCGCCAACGCGGGGTCACGCGGGTAATAGAAGCGTAGTTCTTCAGCCTTGTCCCACAACCCAACTGGGACGAAGGCAAAGCGGTCACTGTCTGGTGCCAACGCCTTGACGTAGGTTTCCGCGCGCGGTGTCGGATCAATAGTCACCACGCGCATCCCTCGATCATGTAGCGCAAGGTCAAACGAAATGTCCTCCCCCGCACCGACGCAGTAGGCGAGTGCACCCGGGCGAATGACGGCCTTCGGCAGCCACCAGCCGCCGAGCTCTGAGCCGAGCCGCACAAGATTGGCCTGCTTGCTCGGGCGTAAATACGTTTTCATGAGAGGCACTCCGATTTGGTGCCGAATAACCCAACTCGACCACCACTTCAGGCCATACGTACGGGCGTCGCGGCGGAAGGTCCGAACACCCTCGGGGATCAATAGCATGACGACTCCTATCAGACGGTCTTTTTCGATGAGCTAGCAGGCTCGGCCATAGCCTGAATGGAGCGAAGCACCCACAGCACACCGGCCGACGCGATCACGCAGGTACACAACGCCAGCCAGAACGTGATTGCGACGGCGCTCCCAAAGACCAGGCCGGCAACGAAGGATGTCGCCACTTGAACTCCGATCAGCAGCGCCGTGAGTTCGAAGACCGTCATGCTCGCAGCTTGAGATTGGAAAAAGGTGAAGACGCCCGTCATCCAGCACATGGCTGCCCACGTAGCGCCGATGTAAGGAAGCACCGAAACCGTCTCTTGCCAGCTGGCACCGAGCATGGCCGCCCCCACCCTCGTCGGCAAAACTACCAGGCCGGCGGCCGCAACCAAGGTCAGCACAGAAGTAGCCGACGATGTTTTGCGGAGCAGACGCCACTGCTCGCTGAGCGAGTTGCCGGTGCGCGCCGCATGTGGAATGAAGACCATCGGCATCGCCGATAACAACGTCGCGATGGGGCCGAATACTGTGAGCGCTCCTCGAATCCCGGCCGCAGCGGCGTTTCCGGCAGTTATCACCGCGGCAAGCGTGATGAAGACGTAGCCGATCTGACCGACGGAATAAACGCTTCCGTAGCGGACCCTCGCCGCCCATTGAGTCCGCCACCAATCCAGTAGCCCGCTGCGGCGCGGCGACACTCGCAACCGAAGCGCCAGAAGGGCGGCAGAAGCGAACGCGCTCAACCCCCACAGATAGATTGAGAATTGCGCCGATTCGCGAACGTGGCACAGGTTCGCAACAAACATGCCAAGCATTACCGCGGTCCACACCGCGTCGGCAACCACGGCAAGATCTGGCCTACCCCGGCCAATTGCATTCAGACGCAATACATCTTGCGCTAGAACCGCCGGCAAACCAATCGCGAAGGCGAGCCCAATCAATGGATGGTGGAATGCGGTGCCGATGGCAAGCAGGAGAACTCCGCCGAGACCACCGTTATACAGCGCCCACGCAAGGGCATAGCGCGGCTCGGCAGCTGCTTGCGCGTCCTTCAGGTTGCCGGTCAGCAACAAGGGCGTTCCCAGCGCCCCCCTGTTGAATCCGATGCAGCCAGACACGATTGCGATCAGCAGTCCGACTATCCCGAATTGTTCTGCAGACGACAACTGCGCCAACACAAAAGCCATCAAGGCGTTGCTGGCGCTCGACAGCACTTGGTCAACCGTGGTCGAAAGCGCGACCGACCTGGCGCCCCTCGCGGGGGCAGCAGAGGATGGACGGGTTGATGGACTCACGCCGCTTCGGACCTCACTCATGCGTTATGGCGCCGTCGGACGGCGTGATCGATTGCCGGCTGCTAATCAGGCCCAGCTGGAGCCGACGGCGGAGTCGGTGCTCGACATGTTGTTGCCGGCGGTCTGCACCTTCTGGCCGTGGCTGTTGGCCTGCTCGTAGATGGTCTGGAAGTTGCGACCCAGCTGGGTGATGAACTCCTGGCAGGCCACCGAACCCGAGCCGCCCCAGAAGTCACCGGCAGCCAGCACATCGCGAACGATGGACTGGTGCTCGGCCTCCAACGAGGCGGCCTGGGAACGGATCATCGCGCCGTGGGCATCGACATCACCGAACTGGTAACTGATCGACATGACTGTTCTCCTACAGGGTTTCGGTGGTCGGCTAGCTGGACAGGATCTGCTGCGAGCCCTGCTCTTGGGCCTCGTAGTTGTTGGCGTCACGGATCAGCCCATCACGCACGCTGTGCAGCATGTTGACGATGTTGCGGAACGCGGTGTTCATCTGGCCCATGGTGTCGTGCGACGTCATCTGAGCGGTACCGCTCCAGCCAGCTCCGGCGATGTTCTGCGAAGACGCCCACATCTTGCGGGCCTCGTCCTCCACCGTCTGGGCGTGCACGTCGAAACGGCCCGCCATCGACCGCATCTCGTGCGGATCAGTCATGAATCGTGTGGGCATATCTCTCTCCTCGCTGGTACTCAGTTCAAAACATCGGTCGCCGTGACCGAAAGATCAATGGTTTCCGTTGTTTCCGTTGTTTCCGTTGTTTCCGTTGTGGCCGTTATATCCGTTGTATCCGTTATGACCGTTGTGTCCGTTGCCGTTGTTCGGCAGATAGACGATGTGCGGTGTGTAGCCGGGAGCGGGCGGGAGGCCCGCGGGTGCTTGGTATGCGCCGGCGGGCGCCATCGGGGCCTGTGAGTATCCGGCTTCTGGCGAACGCGCCAACACCTTGAGACGTGGCCCGTACCTGGAAGCCACTGCGCCGCCTACGCCGGCGGCGGCGGCTATGCCTGCTGCCTGCCCTGCGCCGCTCGGTAGGAACGGTATGCCCATCGGCAAGCCACCTTCCGCCGGACTGACGCCCGGCAGCGGTGTCGCCAGCGGCATGCCGGCCAGCCATGTTGGTGTCGCGGCCGCGCCCCAACTCGGCGGCACCGACAGGGCGCCGACCGAGGCCGCCGCACCCAACCCAGCCAAACCACCTGCGCCGCCGGCGAATCCGCCAACCGCAGCACCACCCATCGCCGCCGCGGCTCCCCCGGCGGCAGCCGCGGCGGGCGCAGCAACAGCCGCTGCAGCGGGCGTGGAGGCTGCTATAGCTGCGGCGTTCAGGGGGGCCTGGTATGCGGTCAGGAGAGGCACTACCGCATCGAGCCCGGCGAATACGACAACAAACCCTCCGAGATCGGCGTACTCGGCGATGAGGCTTTCCGCCAGGCCGCCGACCGAGAACCCGGACGAGGACAAAATGCTTCCTAACCCGGTGGAGACGGTCGTTGTTCCGGTAGCAGTCGAGGACCCCAGAAGATCACTCAGGATCGAAGAGATTCCCGAGCCGGACGACGCCGAAGAACTGGGCGACCCAAGGTTCTGTAGCGCCGATTGGATCGCCGACATCAGTTGCGAAAGCGTCGACTGGGCACCCGATCCGGTCGACACACCAGCGGCCTGCGCGGTCGCCGCGGCCTGATTGACGGTGCCGGCCGGGTTGGTGGTCGACGGCGGCGGCGTGAACGCCGTCAATCTCGAAGCGGCCGCCGAACTGCCAGCGTAGCTGTACATCGCGCTGGCGTCCTGGGCCCACATTTCGCCGTACTGAGCCTCGACAGTGGCGATCGCGGGGGTGTTTTGTCCATAGACATTCGTCGCGGTCAGCTGGGCGAGCTGCGTGCGGTTGGCGGCGATCACCGGTAGCGGCACCACCGATGCGACTGCTGCCTGGTAAGCGCTCGCCGCCGCCCCCGCCTGAGTAGCGGTCTGCTCAGCAGCTGCGGCGGCGGCGTTAAGCCATGCCACGTAGGGTTCCGCCGAATCTTGCATAGCAGCGGACGACGGACCCACCCATGAGCCATCGGTCAACGCCGAAATCACGGATCCGTACGAGGACGCCGTGGAACGCAATTCGGCAGCCAAGCCGTTCCAGGCCGACGCCGCGGCCAGCATCGATTCCGAGCCCGGGCCGGCATAGATCCGCGCTGAGTTGACCTCTGGCGGTAAGCCTCCAAAATCCATCGCTCAGCCTTCGGCTTACCTAGAGTGCCGCAGCCGCATTTGCGGCTTCGGTAGCCGCATATGACGTCGCGCTGGTACTCAGCGTGTGCACGAACATTTCGTGAATCGCCGCGGCCTGGGCGCTCACCGCCTGGTAAAGCTGGGCGTGTGCGGCAAACTGCGCCGCAGTCAGGGCCGACACCTCGTCCGCTGCGGCGGGAACAACCCCGGTGGTTGGAGCCGCGGCGGACGCATTGCCGGCCATCATGGAAGAACCAATGCCCTGCAAGCTGCCGGCAGCCTCCCCCAGCGACTCTGGCTGCGTGGTCACAAACGACATGTGTTCCTCCTCGCGGAAGCTAAGCCGAATGGGCGGCGCCTAGGCTCCCAGTTCCAGATACCGACAATAAGCATTAATCGTATTTTACATACTATTCGAAGGATTTCAACCGATACGCTGTAACTTTAGTCTTTTCTTCATGACCAGCGCCCACCAAGGAGAAGCGTCAGATCTACGGCTGCACGTCCATAATTCCGTCCGGCGCTCATACTGCTGCTCTCCCCGTTCTATGCCCCACATCGGTGAGCACCGTGAAGAGCCCATCCGCGGCGTGATCGACGGCGAACGAATCCGCGTAGTGCCGTGCTGCCGCCGCACCTTGCAATGTTGCGGTGAGCGGGTCCGACAGCTCGTCGAACGCGGCGGTCAGTCCTTCGACGTCGTCGACCCCAACCGGGGGAAGGACCGGCGGTTGGTACTCGGGCAGACCACCGACCGTCGACACGATCGGCATCACGCCCAGATGCATCGACAGCATCTGTACGCCGCTTTGCGAAGCGCCGCGGTAGTGCGCAACCGAACCCTTCGCGGCGGCAATGGTTTCGACGACGTCCGCATAGCGGTAATTGCCCGGGCGCCAACGCACGTAAGCCGGAAGGGTCCGAATGACAAGTGGCCCATTGCCGATCAGCAGCAATTCGTCCCCGCGCCAGCTGCCTCCGTCCACGTGACGCTGCCAGGCATCGAGCACGACGTCTATGTTCTTCTGCGACCCCAGTTGCCCGGCCACGACGAAATCTCGCCGCTCTTCAGGGCCCACAAATGCCGGAAGCTTCGCTGGATCCAGGTCGCTGCAGAGCGGCAGCACTGTCAGGGGGGTGCCGGCCACGTCCCGCCGGACCGCGACCGCGATGGCGGCGTAGTTGCTGTAGGTCACAGTGGCCGCCGAACGGGATCCCCAGCGGTCGTATAAGGCGCGCGAGAGCGTTCGGAGCCGCCCGCTGCCGTCGTCGCGCCGATCGTCATGGACCAACTGAATCCGCGGGATCCCGCTGGCCAGCGCGGTCCACCGCGGGTCACGGACCTGCTCGGTGATCACCACGTCAGGCCGGAAATGACGGATGCGGCGCCGCGCCGCAAGCCAGCTCGCGACCGTCCGGAATTGCAGATCGAGCACCAACTCGTAGTCGCGCGCCGAGTCCGACTCTGGGTGTCGGTCGGTGGTCACCAACAGCACGTCAACGCCCCGCGCGCGGAGCGCCTCGGCCTGCACGCGCGCCAGCGGACGCATTAGCGGCGAAAGCCACACTGCCCGAACTGTATTGGAGTGTGCTCGGTCGCGCGGGATACTGGTTGGCACCTCCCGGGTTCGACGAGTGATCACGGCGATGTCACCTCGTTGCCGTTGCATCTCTGCAGGGTCGAGTGCGGCAGAGTCCGGGGAGACACCAGACGAGCGCCCCATTCACCGATATAGCTGAGTTGATCGGCTAACTCGGATTCGAGATCCCCGGACAGCGCCAAGACCACATCTGGCCGGTCAATGCCGATCCGCTTCGGGTCGTAGATGGGGATTCGCGTACCCGGCGTGAAGCAGCCCTGTCGGTATGGATCGCGGTCCACGATGTACTCCAGCAGGTCGCCACGAATCCCGCAGTAATTGAGCAGGGTGGTTCCAGCACCAAGGGCTCCGTAGCCGACCACCCGCTCGCCGTTGGCCCGGCATTGGAGCAGAAACCGTAATAGATTCTGGCGCAACGCTTCAGTGCGTGGCCGCAACTGCAAATAGCCTTCCACTCGCTGCAATCCCGCGGCTTTCTCCATGCGTAAGATTTCTACGACCCGATCGGTGGGAGGAGCGGCGATTCGCGCCGGGCGGGCCCAGATGCGGAGCGAGCCACCGTGCGTCGGCAAGAGCTCTGCGTCGACGACGGCAAGTCCGGCGGTCGCCAGCGCACGTGTCGCCGAGAGCAGTGTGTAGTACTGCGCGTGGTCGTGATCGATCGTGTCGAACTGCGCGTTTTGCAGCAGCTTCAGCGCATGACGTACCTCGATGCTCAGCCAGCCGTCATCGGCCAGCAGCGCACGCAGGGAGCGGGTGAAGTCGCGAAGATCCGGAATACGCGAGTAGACATTGTTTGCCACGACGAGATCGGCCGGACCGTATTCGCCACGTATTTCGCGTGCCAGCGACTCATCCAAAAAGGCTGTGATCGTTGGTACGCCGCGATCCCTGGCGATGAGGCCGGCATTCACCGACGGCTCGATTCCCAGGCACGGTATCCGCGCGGCCGCAATGTGGCGCAGCAGATATCCGTCATTGCTGGCGACCTCCACCACGAACCGCTCGTCGGACAGGCGCAGCCGCTTGACCGTGTCGCCGACAAACGCCTCCGCGTGCTCTGCCCAGGAGTCCGAAAACGAAGAGAAATAGGGATGCTCGGCGTCTCCGGCACCCGACCAGATGAAGGCGGATATCTGCAGCAGCAAGCAGTTCTCGCACGCCCGCAGGTGCAGCGGGAACGTCGGTTCAGCCAAGTCGAGTTCTCCCGGCGTGAGAAGACTGCCGCACGGCGGAGTGGCACCCAGGTCGAGAACACTGCGCATCCGGACAGAATCGCAAAGCCGACAGTGCAACTGGGCCAGCGCGGTGGGACCAGCATCTGCGGCGCCGCGAATCATGGCACACCGTCGGTTGGAGGCCCGGACCGCGGCGGGGGCACACCGCGGTCCGGGAGTTTGGTTGAGGTCCAGAATATTTCGTGAATCACGCGCTCAGCTGCTTACGACGCGGCGAGGCCGTTGCCGGCCGATGGGCGGGGCTGTCATCAGGGTGGCCACTGTGGAGAAGACGTCCCGCTTGCCCGAGCTCATTTAGTACGCCCCGTCGCTGGACACCACCGCTTTGAGGGTCTTCGCAATGAGCAGGAAATCGCTTGCCATCGACCAGTTGTCGACATAGGACAGATCGAGCCGCACCGATTCGTCCCAGGGCAGGTCGGAACGGCCGTTGACCTGCCACAGGCCGGTAACACCCGGCTTGACGAGTAGGCGACGCTTGACGTCCCCGTTGTATTGCAGCACCTCTCGCGGCAGCGGCGGTCGCGGACCGACGACGCTCATGTCCTGCCTGAGCACGTTGATGAATTGCGGCAATTCGTCGATGCTGAGCCGACGGAGGATTCTTCCCACCGTCGTGATACGGGGATCTTCGCGAATTTTGAACAACACTCCGCCGTCGCTCTCGTTGAGCGCCAGCAACTGCTTAACCTGCCGGTCCGCGCCGTCGACCATGGTCCGGAATTTGAGCATGGTGAATGGCTTTCCATCCAAACCAATCCGTTCGGACGGGTAGAAAACCGGACCTTTACTGGTCAGCTTGACAGCGATAGCCGCCGCAATGAGCAGTGGCGATGTTCCGACGATCGCAGCGAGCGCGAAGCAAAAGTCGAATGCGCGCTTCTGAAAGCTTTTGGCCCCTTGGTACTGCGGCTTTTCCACATGAAGCAATGGGAAGCCGGCGACGGGCCGCAGCGATAGCCGCCCTTCGGCGACGTCCATCACCCCGGGTGCCACCACCAGGTCGACATCCATGGTCTCCAGTTGCCACATCAGCTGCCGAATTCCCTGTGCGCCAAAGCGATCTGTCCCCGTTAAAGCGACGGTGTCGGCATTGTGGCGCGCGATCGCGGCCAGCGCGTGCGTCTCATCACCGAGAACCGGGATTTCCTGGCCCTTGACGACGAGGGATTTGCCGCGCGATGGTCCATAGCCCGGAATACCGGCCCCGACCACCACATAGCCATCGCGCGGATGCCGGGTTAGCTCCTCGACCAGCTGAGAAACCCCCTTGCGATCGCCGATCGCCAGCACCCTTGTCAGGCACTCACCGTCGGCCCGCTTGCCGGCGATGTAGTAACGCCAAAACATCCGGCTCGCCAGCAAACCGATGGTGCCGATTGGTAGCGCCACCGCTAGGTACCCACGGGCGAGAAATATCTTCGCCAGCAAGGTCGCCATCGCGATGATTCCGAACGTCCAGAAAGATGCGCTGACGATGCGCCGATATTCCTCGATTCCCGCGCCGATAACACGTATCGACCTGGAACGAAAAGCCGCGATCGACGAAAGCCATAGCGCGGCAAACAGAATGGAGAATAACGTCATTGTGACGCCGGGATAACCCGCAACATGGGGCGAATCACCGAATCGGATGAACTGGGCGAGCGCCACTGCGGCGCACACGATCAGGGCGTCGGTCATGCGCAGCCGAAGTGAATACTGATGCTGCCAGCGACGGGCGGGTGCAGCCTTAATCTGCGCCGGCCGCGCGACGATGGGCGGTCGGCCGTGTTGGGCGGGAACGCTACTGGCAATGGAGATCGTCATACCGGCCTGACTCCTTGCTCGTGGGTGACGTGGAAGTTTCCCGCTGCGGGCCTCATGACGCCGCTCTCCCAACCGATGCCAGCATCGGCCAGCTAGCGTCTTTCTCGGAGATGACGCTTACCGCCAATGGCCACTCGATCGCGAATTCCGGGTCATCCCAGCGGAATCCCTGCTCCTCGTCGACCTCGTAGACACCGCTGACCTGATAGAGAACCTCGGTGTTGTCGGCCAGAGTCTGAAAACCGTGCGCAACGAACGGCGGCAAGAAAAGGGCGCGGCGATTGTCGGCACTCAACTGCACCATCACGTTGTCGCCGTAGTTGCTCGACTCCGGGCGCACGTCGACAGCGACCGCGACGATGGCGCCTCGCGTGCACCGGACCAACTTGGCCTCGACGTTCGGCGGAACCTGACGGTGGATGCCGCGCAGTGTCCCTCTGGCGTAGTTATAGGCCACGTCCATCCGTGCGACGCTGGAGAGCAACCCGTAGTCGGCGAATTCGTTGGCGCAAAACAGGTGCGAGAAGAATCCGCGATCATCGCGGTCCGGTTCGATGTCGACAATCGTCACTCCGCCGATGTCAGTGGGGGTGTACTTCACTCGGACTCTCCCTTCCGGATGGGTCGCCATCTCGCGCCGCATCGTCATTGCCATCTCGAACTGCGCTAGTTCACCGAGTAACCGGAGCCGAAGTCGGACATGGCTTTTCCACCGCGAAAGCCTCGGCGTAGATCCGAGTCGTCCATCCTGTGGTGGAACTCGTCAGCGGCCCCACCCAGCTGCGCAGAGTCCGTAGAGGGATCGCGCACTACGCCTCCTGCGTCAGGGGACACCCATTCGGCGCCCAGCTCATTCAAACCGGCCATCACTGTTTGAGTGAGTATACATACGTTTGGAATGAAGTTAAGCATTTTAAACAACCTTTGGTATGACACGAGCGTTAAAAAGCGCAACATCGCGGTGCGTCAGCCGGCGTATACCGGGCGCTGGACCATGGCGGGACGGAAGTTGTAGCGGGCGGCCAGTGGAGAGCGGGCGACGCCCTGCTCAGCTGTTTGCGCCATCGGGGCGCCGACCGGACCGGTAGGGCTACCCGACAGCGGCGCCGGGGTGGCCGGCATCCCGGCACCGGCCGGCAGTGCCGAGGCGACCTGGCTGAATGCGGGGGCCGCCGAGGTCCAGCCCTGGGGCACCGACAGGGCGCCGAGTGAAGCCGCGCGGCCCGTAGCGGCGGACACCGCGGCCCCCGGTGAACCCAGGCCGCTCGCGGCGATCGTCCCCGACGATGTGAACATCGGGAATCCGCCGCCGAAGGTGCTGGTCGCGGTTCCGAGCGACTTCATCAGCGATCCCGACGAGCCCAGCATCGTGAAACCCGACGTCAGCATCGACGCCGACGAGGTAGCGCCCGAGGTCAGCCCCTGCGCAGATACCAGTGCTGTGCTCGACGACGACGTCGAGGTGGTGATCGATGACAGCGGCGCAGTGGACGTCGACGACGACGTTGTCGCTGACGCCAAGGTCTGCAGCGCGCTGGGCATCGTCGCCGTGCTCACCTGCGAAACGGTCTGGGCGCCGGTCCCGGCGGCCGTACCGGCGGCCTGGGTGACGGTAGTGCTCAGCGCGCCGGTGCCCGACGTAGTGGTTTCCTGTGGAGCCGTGAAAGGCGCCAGCGCCGAAGCGGCCGACGACGCGCCAGAGTAGCCGTACATCGCGACGGCATCCTGTGCCCACATCTCGACATAGAGCGCCTCGGTGGCCATGATCGCCGGGGTGTTCTGGCCCAGGAAGTTCGTCGCGACCAGCGCCAGCAGCAAGGCGCGGTTCGCCGCGATCTCCGCCGGTGGCACGGTCATCGTGAATGCCGCCTCGTAGGCGGCCACGGCCGCCTTGGCCTGGGCGGCGACGTCTTGAGCCTGCACGGCGGTGGCACTGATCCACGACACGAACGTGGCCCCCGCAGCCGCCATCGACACCGAAGACGGACCAAGCCACGTCGAGGTCAAATCCGCGATCGCAGACCCGTAGGCCGCCGCCGCCAGATACAGGTCGTCTGCCAGAGAGTCCCAGGCCGCGGAGGCGGTCGTCATCGGCCCTGCTCCTGGCCCGGTGTACATCAGCCCGGAATTGATTTCCGGCGGAAATGCTTCAAACCCGCACATCTACGATCCGCCGCTTCTCGTGACGACGGCTTCGCCGGTGCTGATCGGGACGCCCACGTCTGCCGAGTTGGACCTCGCGCGTACCGCGCGCTCATCCACCGTCCTCAGACCGTCCGCCCGCATGTCAGACAGTTTACATACTTCTGGAATCATGTACAGCTTGGAACAAACCGAAAGTCTTGCTACAGTCCGTTCGGCTGCATCGGCTCAGGGGCGGCTTTCGAGTCGCGTCGATCGCAACGACACATTGCAATTGGACTAAGCTCGACCAACGACACCTCGAAACCACTGGGGTCTCTTGGAAAAGCTTCGCGGCGGAGCATTCTTTAGGTGGCCCAACCATGACCGAAACGACCGACACTCGAGCTGATTCGACGCGACAGCAAATTCTTCGCGCCGCCGCACGCCAATTCGCCCGGCTCCCCTACCATCAGGTCGGCCTGGACGATGTGCTCGCCGAAGCCGAATTGACCAAGGGCGCAATGTATTTCCACTTCCGCTCGAAGCACGCGCTGGCACTGGCGATCATCGAAGATCAGATCAGCCGCTCTGATGCGGCGATCACCGATCTGCTGGCGCGGAAGCTGTCCGGTCTGGAGACGCTGATCGACTTCTCCTACCAACTCGCGGTACGCGACATCAGCGAGGACATCTCGCGGGCGGCTCTTCATCTGGTTGAGTCGATCGGGCGAGTCGAGGGTCTGCAGACGAAGTTGCATCAGCACTGGATCGACAATCTCACGGTTGCCGTCCAGCGCGGTATCGGTGAAGGCGACGTCGTAGAGGACTGCGAGGCAGTCGATGTGGGACGCCTGGTTGCGTCGTCCTACATGGGTCTGCGTCAGACCGCTGATCTCGACGAACCGCGAGGTTTTCTCACTGACTTCGAGAAGATGTGGGCGCTGATGCTGCCCGGGTTCGTGCGTACCGAGCGGCTCGACTACTTCCGCCAGTTCATCGAGAGACGCACAAAGATCGCGATCGGAAGCATGTCGGCGCTGGCAGGTTCAGGTTGATCAGTGGTGCCGTCCCCGGCCTGTTAGGATTTCGCGTCCAGCCAGTTCACAGCTGATGGTCCGGAATGTGCGACCGGAACTCCGGAGGTATTAGGCGATGGCCCGCCAGGTTCGATCGGAAGCGACTCGTCGAAAGATCCTCGACGCCGCTGTCGACGTGTTTACCGAGGTCGGGTTTGCGGCTGCCGATCGCGGCGCCATCATCGAGCGCACCGGGATGACCAAGGGCGCCTTCTACCACCACTTCGACTCGATGGAGTCGCTCGCGTCGGCCATCATCGAAGAGGGCTCCAGCCTGGTGGTATCGGAGTTGAGCGCGTTGTCGGACTCGTTTTCGCCGGCGCTGGAGAACATCCTGCACGGCACCTTCGTGACCGCAGATCTGTTCGCCACCAACAAAGTCGTGCGGACCGCCGAGCAGTTGACCCTGGCGTTCGGCAAGTTCAACGACACCGCCGACAAAGCCACCACTTACACCGCCTACGGCGCCTGGATCGAAGCGATGACGGTGGAGGCGCGGCGGGCGATCGCCGAAGGCGACATCCGGGAGGAGCTCGATCCGCTGGCGGTTAGCGAGTCGATCATCGGCGCGACGTTCGGCGCCCGGATGATGGGCCAGCGAACGGGCGACGACAACGACCTGGTCCGCCGGCTGACTCAGATGTGGGAGTTACTGTTTCCCGCGATCGTCACCGAGACGTCGCTGGGCTACTACCGTGAGTTTCTGGCGCGCGAGGCCTTGCGCCACGTCGAGCCCGAGGACTCCTAGCTCAGTGCCCGGTGGCCCATAGTTCTTCGGTGAGGTCCTGGAAGGTGGCAAGAGCGATCTCGTCGTCGGCGCGCCGCAGCGCTGACCTGCTCATCAGCGCCCGCACGGTCGAACCGTCCTTGTGCGCGAGTTCGACGACCATGTTCGCCAGGCCGTCGACAAGCGACAGCACACATTCCGTTTCGAGCGCGCCATAAAAGATGTCGTAGAACTTCAGCGCGACAACCTCTTCGGCCTCGCGGCCGAGAATGTCGGCGAACGCCGTGTTCGCGAAAACGATGGTGCCATCCTGCAGCACGGCCAGAGTGGGGACCGGGATCCGCTCCAGTAGCACCAGCGCCGGCAGCTGCTTGAGCGCCTCGATCGGCGATGGGCTGGCCTGCGGACTTCGTCGACGTTCCACCGCTTGATTATTGTCCATCGCGGTGTTTATCGGCGAATCCGGCGTGGACGGTCT
This sequence comes from Mycobacterium sp., assembly GCF_965277065.1. Classification (GTDB taxonomy): domain Bacteria; phylum Actinomycetota; class Actinomycetes; order Mycobacteriales; family Mycobacteriaceae; genus Mycobacterium. The sequence continues at coordinate 434,749 of NZ_CBDIBT010000018.1, read as the reverse complement.
GTTTTGCCGGAGGCGTGCGGATAATGACACGCTGAACGGATGGCACAGCGACGGGCGACCAGCGTCGAGGAGGTTCGATGACGACGAACGGCGAATCAGCGGTCCTCGTCCTGGCAGCCGGTGCCGGAACCCGGATGCGGTCCGACATCCCGAAGGTGCTGCACACCCTCGGCGGCCGCAGCATGCTGGCGCACTCGCTGCACGCGATCGCCAAGATGGCCCCACAGCACCTGGTGGTGGTGCTGGGGCGCGACCACCAGCGCATCGAGCAGTCCATCCACGAACTGGCCGAGACCCTTGGCCGACCGATCGACACGGCGACCCAGGACCGGCAGCTGGGCACCGGGGACGCGGTGTTGTGCGGCCTGGCCGCACTGCCCGACGACTTCCGCGGCGTCGTCGTCGTCACCGCCGGCGACGTCCCGCTGCTCGATGCCGACACCCTGGCCGACCTGGCCGCCGCGCACAACTCCCGGGGCGCCGCGGTCACCGTGCTGACCACCACACAGGACGACCCAACCGGCTACGGCCGCATCCTGCGTACGCAGGACCACGAGGTGATCGCGATCGTCGAACAGGCTGACGCGACGCCGTCGCAGCGAAAGATCCGCGAGGTCAACGCCGGTGTCTACGCCTTCGACATCACGGCGCTGCGCTCGGCGCTGAGCCGGCTGTCGGCCGACAACGCGCAACGGGAGCTATACCTGACCGATGTCATCGCGATCGTCCGACAGGACGGGCAGGTGGTGCAGGCCCGGCACGTTGACGACAGTTCGCTGGTGGCCGGCGTCAACAACCGGGTGCAGCTGGCCGAGCTGACTGCCGAACTCAACCGCCGCATCGTGTCCGCCCACCAACTGGCCGGCGTCACCGTCGTCGACCCTGCGACCACCTGGATTGACGTCGACGTGAGCATCGGCCGCGACACGGTCATCCAGCCCGGGACACAGTTGCTCGGCGGCACCCGCATCGGCGGGCGCTGCACCATCGGCCCGGACACCACGCTGACCGACGTCACGGTCGGCGACGGCGCGTCGGTGGTCCGCACCCACGGCTCCGAGGCCGCCATCGGTGACGGCGCAACGGTCGGCCCGTTCACCTATCTGCGGCCCGGCTCGGTCCTAGGCGCCGACGGCAAACTGGGCGCGTTCGTCGAGACCAAGAACTCCACGATCGGCGCCGGCACCAAGGTGCCGCACCTCACCTACGTCGGAGACGCCGACATCGGCGAACACAGCAACATCGGCGCCTCCAGCGTCTTCGTCAACTACGACGGCACGTCAAAGCAGCGCACGACGGTCGGCTCGCACGTTCGCACCGGCTCCGACACCATGTTCGTCGCACCGGTCACCGTCGGGGACGGCGCCTACACCGGCGCCGGCACGGTGGTCCGCGAGGACGTTCCGCCCGGTGCGCTGGCAGTCTCCGGCGGCCAGCAGCGCAACATCGAGGGCTGGGTGATGCGCAAACGGCCCGGCAGCGCCGCCGCGCAGGCCGCCGAGCAGGCTCGCGCCGCGGATGACGAGCAGGCATGATGTCAACGCCGCAGCGGACCCGCGATTCGCTACCTACTATTTCTAAACGAGCCATCCGACCCGAACCAGCGAGGGCAGCCCGTGAGCTACGACTGGACCGATAACCGCAAGAATCTGATGCTCTTCTCGGGTCGCGCACACCCGGAACTGGCCGAACAGGTCGCCAAGGAGCTCGACGTCCACGTCACCGCGCAGACCGCGCGGGAATTCGCCAACGGCGAGATCTTCGTCCGCTTCAACGAGTCGGTCCGCGGCTGTGACGCCTTCGTGCTGCAGTCGGCCCCGGCGCCGGTCAACGACTGGTTGATGGAATCGCTGATCATGATCGACGCGCTCAAGCGGGGCAGCGCCAAGCGGATCACCGCGGTCTGGCCGTTCTACCCGTACGCGCGGCAGGACAAGAAGCACCGCGGCCGCGAACCGATCTCGGCCCGGCTGGTCGCCGATCTGCTCAAGACCGCCGGCGCCGACCGGATCGTGACCGTGGACCTGCACACCGATCAGATCCAGGGGTTCTTCGACGGGCCCGTCGACCACATGCGCGGGCAGAACCTGCTGACCGGCTACATCGGGGACAACTACCCGGACGGCAACATGGTGGTGGTCTCCCCCGACTCCGGGCGGGTGCGGATCGCCGAGAAATGGGCCGACGCGCTGGGCGGCGTACCGCTGGCCTTCATTCACAAGACCCGCGACCCGCGGGTGCCCAACCAAGTGGTGTCCAACCGCGTGGTGGGCGAGGTCGCCGGGAAAACCTGCGTGCTGATCGACGACATGATCGACACCGGCGGCACCATCGCCGGCGCGGTGAAGCTGCTGCACAACGACGGCGCCAAGGACGTGGTCATCGCGGCCACCCACGGGGTGCTGTCCGACCCGGCGGCGGAGCGCCTGGCGGCCTGTGGTGCCCGCGAAGTCATCGTCACCAACACGCTGCCGATCGGTGAGGAGAAGCGGTTCCCGCAACTCACCGTGCTGTCCATCGCCCCGCTACTGGCGAGCACCATCCGCGCGGTATTTGAAAACGGTTCCGTCACAGGGCTGTTCGACGGAGACGCCTAGATGGCACCTGGCACCGTCATATACCACAGCCCCCGGTGCAGCACGTCACGCAAAACCCTGGAGTTGTTGCGCGCCTTCGGGATCGACCCCGAAGTGGTGGAATACCTCAAGACACCGCCGTTGCGCGCCGAGCGGCTGGCCCGTCCGGTCGACACCGTCCGCGAGGTCTTGTGAGGCAGGCGCCACGATGCGCCGCCGCGCTGGTGATCTGTGCGGTGGCGGCGGCCGGATGCGGGTCGAAAAGCCCTGACTACCAGTCGATTTGGTCGACCACACCGACGACCACCAGTGCGGCGCCGACCGAGCGGCCGATCCCGTTCTCGCAGTACCTGGAAAGCAACGGGGTATCCGGTTCACCGGTCGAGCCGGGCTCGTTGACCGACCTGACGGTGTCGATTCCAACGCCCAAAGGCTGGCAGCGGATCAACCGGCCGAACATCCCGAACACCACGGACCTGATCGCCCGCGCGGACGCCTTTCCCAACGCCATGCTGATCGTGTTCAGGCTGGGCGGCGATTTCAATGCCACGGACTTGGTCAAGCACGGCAATGACGACGCCCGGCTCGCGGATAACTTCAAACAGCTCGAGTCGTCCGAAGCCGACTTCCACGGCTTCCCGTCGTCCATGGTCGAGGGCAGCTACAAGCTCGGCGACCAGCGGCTGCACACCATCAATCGGATCGTGATCGCCCACGGTTCTGGCGAAGACGCCGACCGGTATCTCATTCAGCTCGCGGTCACCAGCCTGGCCGACAAGGCCGTCGCCGACGCGGTCGACATCGAGACGATCATCCACGGCTTCACGGTCGCCGCCAAGTAGACCCGGCTGCGAGCCCGGTCAGCGGATTACTGTGGATGCCATGACGTCGTGGACCGCCGCAGACCTGCCCTCATTCGCCGGACGTGCCGTCATCGTGACCGGAGCCAACAGCGGGCTGGGCGCGGTGACGGCCCGCGAACTGGCCCGCGTCGGCGCCAACGTGATCTTGGCCGTCCGTAACGCCGGCCGGGGCGAAGCCGCCGCCCGGGAGATGACCGGCGACATCGAAGTGCGTCAGCTCGACCTGCAGGACTTGGCCTCGGTGCGCCAGTTCGCCGACGGGGTCTCCTCCGTCGACATTCTGGTGAACAACGCCGGCATCATGGCGGTACCGCATGCCGTCACCTCGGACGGGTTCGAAAGCCAGATCGGCACCAACCACCTCGGCCACTTCGCCCTGACCAACCTGCTGCTGCCCAAAATCACCGACCGGGTGGTCACGGTGTCGTCGTTGATGCACTACATGGGCTACGTCAGCCTGCGGGACCTGAACTGGACGTCGCGGCCCTACTCGCCCTGGGTGGCCTACGGCCAGTCCAAAATGGCCAACCTGCTGTTCACCGGCGAGCTGCAACGACGGCTGCAGGCGGCCGGCTCAAAGCTGCGGGCGGTGGCCGCCCACCCCGGCTACTCGCACACCAACCTGCAGGGGCATTCCGGCCGCAAGGTCGACAACGTGCTGTTGTCGGTGGGCAACCGGTTGGCCAGCGACGCCGACTTCGGCGCCCGGCAAACGCTGTACGCGATCTCCCAGGACGTCGCAGGTAACAGCTTCATCGGACCGGCATTCGGCATGTTCGGCCGCACCAAGCCGGTCGGCCGCAGCCCGCTGGCCAAACGTGACGGCACCGCCGGTCGGCTGTGGGAGCTCTCCGAGCGTCTGACGGACACCAAATTTCCGCTCTGAGGTGCTGATGCGCTAGCCTGACCAGGCGTCACGGCGAGGGTGGCTTGTGCGAGCCACCGTTATCGACGGGGACCGACTGACAGTCGCGATCCTGGCCGTGCCCCGGAATCTCACACAGGAGCGACATCATGGCTAGAGCCGCGAACAAACTTCCCGTATCGGTTCGGACCGAGACCGGCAAGGGCGCATCCCGACGGGCGCGCCGCGAAGGCCGAATCCCCGCCGTCCTCTACGGCCACGGCGCCGAGCCCCAGCACCTGGAGCTGCCCGGACGCGACTTCGCCGCCGTGCTGCGGCACTCCGGCACGAACGCGGTGCTCACCCTGGATATCGAGGGGACCGAGCAGCTCGCGCTGACCAAGGCGCTCGACATTCACCCGATCCGGCGCAGCATCACACACGCCGACCTGCTGGTCGTCCGCCGCGGCGAGAAGGTGACCGTCGACGTCAACGTCGAGATCGAAGGCGACGCCGTCCCCGGCACCCTGGTCACCCAGGAGACCAACACCATCTTGATCGAGGCCGACGCGTTGTCGATCCCGCAGTCGTTGACCGTGTCGGTCGAGGGCGCTGAGGCGGGCACCCAATTCACCGCCGGCCAGATCACGCTGCCGGCAGGCGTCAACCTGATCGCCGACCCGGACAGCCTGGTCGTCAACGTCGTGGTCGCACCGACTGAAGAGGACCTCGAGAGCGAAGGTGCCGGCGAGGCAGTCGAGGGCGAGCAGCCCGCCGACGAGGACGCCGAAGGCGACGGCGACGGCGAGGGTTCCGAAGCCGAGTCCGAATCCGACTAGGCCGTGGCCGGCCCACGATTGGTGGTGGGTCTGGGCAACCCCGGACCGAACTATGCGCAGACGCGGCACAACCTGGGGTTCATGGTCGCCGACCGGCTCGCCGCCCGGCTGGGCTCGAACTTCAAGGTGCACAAGCGTTCCGGTGCAGAGATTGCCACCGGACGGCTCGGCGGACGTTCGGTCGTGCTGGCCAAGCCGCGCTGCTATATGAACGAGTCTGGCCGCCAGGTGGGTCCGTTGGCCAAGTTCTACTCGGTGCCGGCCGCTGACGTCGTGATCATTCACGACGAGCTCGACATCGACTTCGGCCAGATCAGGCTGAAGCTCGGTGGCGGCGAGGGTGGCCACAACGGGTTGCGCTCGGTCGCAAATGCGCTCGGCACCAAAGACTTTCAGCGGGTGCGAATCGGGATCGGGCGCCCACCCGGACGCAAGGACCCGGCGGCGTTCGTGCTGGAGAATTTCAACACGGCCGAACGGCCCGAGGTGCCGACGGTCTGCGAGCAAGCGGCCGACGCGACCGAACTACTGATCGAGCTCGGCCTCGAGCCGGCCCAGAACCGGGTACACGCCTGGTAGGTCGTGGCCGCGAGCAGACCTAAAATCGCATGCCTGGCGCCGAAGTCGTGCGATTCTGCGTCTGCTCGGCGAAATTAGGTGACCAGCGTGACCGAGTTCGCCCGGCGCAGCTTGCCCGACGACGTCTTCGGGATGGTGCCCGGGCCGAGCACCACGACGTTGCGCGGCCGCACGTCGACCTCGGTGACGACCTCGTGGGCAACCTGGTGCTCGATACGGCGCACCTCTGCGGGGTCCTGGTAAGCGTTGGACTCGACCGCGACCGCGAAGGTTTCGCGGGAGTGCCCGGCGTCCAGTCGGACCGCGACGGCGCAGCCGATGCGCACACCCTCGACGCGCCCGGCGGCGCGCTCGATGTCGGTCGGGTAGATGTTGCGGCCGGCCATGATGATGACGTCCTTGACGCGGCCACACACCACGACGTGACCGTTCTCCATCTGGTAGCCCAAGTCGCCGGTGTCGTACCAGCCGTGTTCGTCCTGGGCGGGCAGGAATCCGCCCATGGTGAGGTAACCGGGCGTGACGCATTCGCCGCGCAGTTCGATGACGCCGACACCGCGAGGAGGCATCACCTCGCCGTTCTCGTCGACGACGCGGGCCTCGAGATCCTTGAGTAGCGGACCGAGCGACGCCAGCCGCCGGGTGTTGCCCTTGGTCGAGGGGACCGCGCGGCGCAGCGCTGCCAGCAGGTCGGCGTCCACCTCGTCGACGACCAGCCCGGCGTTGCACTCCGAGAACGACACTGCCAGCGTGGTCTCCGCCATGCCGTAGGCGGGCAGGATGGCCGACGGCTCAAGCCCGAACGGCTTGCCCGCGTCCAGCAGGTCCTCGACATCGGCGGGGTCGACCGGCTCGGCGCCGGACAGCGCAAACCGCAGCGTCGACAGGTCGTACTGACCGGGTTCGGCTTGCTTGCGCAGCCGCTTGGCGAACAGCGCGTAGGCGAAGTTGGGCGCCGCGGTCATGGTGCCCTGGTACTTGTCGATGAGCTTGGCCCACAGCAGGGTGTCGCGCAGGAAGTCCATCGGCGTGACCTTGACCAATTCGGCGCCGAAGTACATCGGGATGGTCAGGAATCCGACCATGCCCATGTCGTGGAAGCAGGGCAGCCAGCTGACCATGACGTCCTTATCGACGTCGTACTCGGCGCCGATGAACATGGCCTCGGCGTTGGAGTAGATGTTGCGGTGGGTGATCTGGACGGCTTTGGGAGACCCGGTCGATCCGCTCGTCAACTGCATCAGCGCCAGGTCGTCTTCGCCGGTCTCGAGCGGGTCGATCGGCTCGCCCTCGAGCAGGTCGCTGATCTTCAGTACTTTGATGCCCTTTTCTTCGAGCACCGGAATGGCGATGAGAAACGGCTCGGAGACGATGACGGCGTTCGCCTCGATCATCGCGATCACATTCATGGTGTCCTCGGCCCAGACCGCAAGGTCGGTGCGCGGGGTGGGCTGGTGCAGCATGGTCAGGCTGGCGCCGCGCATCCAGAGCGCTTGGGCCATCGGAGCGATCTCCACCGGGAACCCGGCCAGCACGCCGACAGCGTCACCGTGGCCGACGCCCGCGGCGGCCAGTCCACCGGCGATGCGGCGGGCCCGCTCGTGGACTTCCAGCCAGGTGTGCCGGACGGGCTCGTGCGGCTCGCCGGTGACTATGCCCCGCGTGCTCTGGTGAGCATTGCGGAACATGTTCTCGGTAAACCTGCTCACGATTGCCTCCTCGGTGCCGGCGCCATCGCCCGGCTTTCAATGTTGCTCCTGCTCAAGCACACAGTGGGATAGCCGCGCGCCCACAATTGGGCAGCGATTTCATCTCGAATCGGTGGCGACGCCATCTCCATGCGCAACGTCGGCCGGCCGCTGATGACACGCCCGCCGATGTCAAAGGCGGGCGACTGAATCAGCCTCGTTGCTTGACCGGAAATCATCACCGCGCCATATCTTAAACTCCTCTTAGAGAAGTGCCAAACTGTGGGGCGGAATCGGCGCTGCTCGCGTGGTCATGCTCTGTCATGCCCTATCGGCAGGCGCGGGCACCAACCGGGCGCCGTGCACCGGGCCGCTGGCAACGCGGACCGTCCGACACACACCGGCTCCGGTGAGTTCGGTGCCTACGTCGACGGCCGAGGACGCTGACCGGCACAGGAAGGCACATGTCGGCCCGGAGCCCGACACGATGCCCGCAAGTGCGCCGGCCTCGACGCCGGCCCGCAGGACCCGGCGCAACGCCGGCTTCATACTGAGCGCGGCCGGCTGCAATTCATTACCCAGTAGCGGCGCGAGCCGCTCGGGGTCACCGGCGGCCAGGGCGGCCACCACCGGCTCGGGGTCGTCGAGCCGCGGCGGTGCCCCGACCTCTCTGAGCCGGTCGAGTTCGCGGAACACCGTGCGCGTGGACAAGCCGCCTTCGGCGAATGCGAGGACCCAATGAAAAGTGTTGCGGGCCAATACCGTGGCGAGCTCCTCGCCGCGGCCGGTACCCAACGCGGTGCCGCCGTGCAAGGCGAAGGGAACGTCGCTGCCGAGCTTCGCGGCCAGCGTGTGCAGATCGCGGCGGGGGACGCCGAGTTCCCACAGCGAGTTGAGCGCGACGAGAACGGCCGCCGCATCGGCACTACCGCCGCCCATTCCGCCGGCCACCGGAATGCTCTTGTCGATCGTGATCGACACATCCGGTGCGCGACCGACGTGCTCGGCCATCAGTTCTGCCGCCTGCCAGGCCAGGTTGCGCTCGTCGAGGGGAAGCTGCCCGGCGCCCTCGCCGGTGATCTTCAGCGACAGCACGTCAGCGTCGCGCACCGTGACTTCGTCCACCAGGGACACGGCATGAAACAGCGTTGTGAGCTCGTGATATCCGCTGTCCATCAGGTCCCCGACGGCCAGATAGAGATTGATCTTGCCGGGCGTCCGGACCCTCACCGACCCAGTGGGCACCCACTGCGCAGCGATGCTCGGATCCGTTGGCACCGAACGAGACTATCGCCCGTGGGTCAGCTCGCGTGCCGTGCGGATGTGCCGCCGCCCCGCGGTCCGGCGTCGCCGACCTTGCCCGACCGTTGGTAGAGCCGGACGAATTCGTCGACGGTCAGTGTCTCGCCGCGCCGCGCCGGGTCGATACTCGCCGCGAGCAGCCGACTCGCAGATTCATTGCCGGAGCCCGCCCACTCGACGAACGCATTGCGAGATGTTTTGCGACGCTGGGCAAATGCAATGTCGATGAGCTTGAACACGTTCTGGCGGAACTTCGCGTCGGTCGGCCACGACGGGTTGGCGTGCCGGTCGATGCGCACCAGCCCGGAGTACACCCGCGGGATAGGCCAGAACACCGTCGGTGACACCGTGCCGTGCCGGCGGACCTGCCCGTGGAAGCGGACCTTGACGCTGGGCACGCCGTACTCCTTACCGCCCGGTTCGGCTGCGAGTCGCTCAGCGACCTCAGCCTGCACCATCACCATTACCGTTCGCAGCGACGGGAATTCGCCGAGCAGATGCAAAATGGCCGGAACCGCGACGTTGTACGGCAGATTGGCCACCACCGCGGTGGGTTCGGAGGCCAGGTCGGCGGGACCGATGGACAGCACGTCGCGGTTGATCACGTCGAGTCGCTGGAGCTCGCTATTGGCATGCTCGGACACCGTCTGCGGTAACCGCTCCGCCAGCACCGGGTCGATCTCGACGGCGCTGACCGTACAGCCGCGGTCCAGCAGTGCGAGGGTGAGCGAGCCGAGGCCGGGGCCGACTTCCAGGACGTGGTCGTTGCGGTTGATCCCGGAGGCCGTCACGATCCGCCGCACGGTGTTGGCGTCGTGAACAAAGTTCTGCCCCAACGATTTACGCGGCCGCAATTCGAGTTCCTTAGCCAACCGTCGGATTTCGGTCCGCCCAAGTAACTGGATGGTCAGCGCGCACCCGCTCGTCCACTGCAGACCGGCCACGCTCCCCAGCCCTGACGGGCGCGGGTGACCTCGGCGACGGCGATCTGCTCTTCCCGGCTGGCCATGTCGGCGCGCGGCGCGAACCGCAGACCGCCGTTGCGCTCCCAGGTGCTCTGATCGAACTGCACCCCGCCGTAGTAACCGTTGCCGGAATTGATCGCCCAGTTGCCACCGGCTTCACAGCGCGAAATCGCGTCCCAGATCTCACCGTTGCCAACGTTGGGCACGTCGGTGCCCGGCTTGGTGCCGACCCGCACGACCGCATCGCGGGCGGGCGTGATGACGTGGCTGGCCACCGGCAGGCGACCCGTCTCGATGCCGTTGACCTTGGACACCGCGTAGGTCATGTCCTGTGAGCCCGCGGCACCCTTGTCCTCGACGATCTCTTTGCTCTTGTTCAGCTGCGGGTCTTCGATCCGGTGCCGCGGCGGGTCCAGCGGCACCCGCTCGGTGATCTTCTCGATCCGGTTGCGGATGACCTGGATGTGCATGCCGTCGATCACCGGCGCGACCGCGCCCGGTGTGACCTGGTCGCTCTGTTCCAGCGGCACGCCGAGGCCGCCCAGCAGATCGCCGACCCGGGCCGCGGCCAGATGCACATTGCGCACCACGCCGCCGTCGTCGACCTCGACGCTCTTGGCGCTGACCACGGGCAAGGCCATGCCGGCCAGCGGGACACGGCTGCCACGCGAGGCCGCGGCCGGTGCCGTGTCGGTCATCGCCAGCTGGGCCAGGGCCTCGTCGACCGTGGAGGCAGTGGTCCAGACCTGCTTGGTGTTCTGGCCGTCCAGTGAAATCTGCAGCGGCCGGCTGCGCCTCAGCACGATGTTGGCAGCGTTGGACACTCGCTCACCGGCCGTCGGGTACAGGTCGTCGCGGTCGCTGACGGTGAACCCGTTTTCGGAGATGATGTCAATCACCCGCGACTTCATCGTCGTTACGTTGATGGCGGTGCCGTCGACGCTGAGCGTCACGGTCTTGTAGTCGGCCACCGCGAAGGCACCGGCGAAGGCCAAGACCAGCAGAAGGCCCGCAACCAGGAAGCGCAAAGCCGGGGAGGGAGCCTGATGGAGTTTCGTAATCACATTCAACGCAGCGTGTATCCCGACCTCAACAACACCATGGGTAACAAGTAATGGGGCCTCACGAGTGCCGCCACCGTTCGATAACAAGAAGGTAACGAAGTCCTACGGTTAGAGCAACTCGGCCCTGGGTACATCAACCGTTCTTTGACGCTCTTGCCCCAACCGGTAGGCCCTGCGCGCGTTGCCGGTGGTGATCTCGGCCAACTCCTCAGCCGGCTGGTCGAGCAGCTCGGCCAGCGCCCGCACGGTGTAGGGCAGGCAGTACGGCTCGTTGGGCGCGCCCCGGTACGGGTGCGGCGTCAGGAACGGCGCGTCGGTCTCCACCAGCAGTTGCGCCGTCGGGACCAGCGGGACGGCGTCGCGCAGCTCGCGGGCGTTGCGGAAGCTGACCGTTCCAGACAGGCTGACCAGCCACCCGGCGTCGACGCAGGCGCGCGCCAACGCCTCCCCTGACGAGAAGCAGTGGAAGATCACAGTGTCCGGCGCGCCCTCGGTCCGCAGCACGTCGAGCACGTCGGTGTCGGCGTCACGGTTGTGGATCATCAGCGGTTTGCCGGTCCGCTTGGCCAGGTCGATGTGCCACGCGAAGGCCTCCCGCTGCACGGCCGGGTCGGCGCAGCCCTCCAGCTTTCCCGGCCAGTACAGGTCGATGCCGGTCTCCCCGATCGCCACCACCCGCGGGTGCGTCCGCCAGCCGCTCGATCTCGGCCCGGGCGGCCTCGGTCAGCGCGTCGGCACGGGTGGGGTGCAGTGCCACCGCGGCGTAGACACGTGGATCCCACTCGGCGGCCTGCGTCGCCCAGCGCGCCGATGCCAGGTCGTCGGCGATGGTGACCACCGCCGTCACGCCGACCGCCGCAGCACGATCGACGATCGCGTGCACGTCGTCCGCGTCCTTCGCCCCGCAGGCGTCGAGGTGGGTGTGCGCATCGATCAGCGGGCTCAACCGTTGCGGTGCCGGTGGCGGCTGACGTTTGGAGCTCACGCGCACACCATAGAGCGCGGCAAATAGGGTGAGGGGCGATGAACCCGTACTACGTCACCACCGCGATCACATACCCCAACGGCGATCCGCACGTCGGGCACGCCTACGAGTACATCGCCACCGACGCGATCGCCCGGTTCAAGCGGCTCGACGGCTTCGACGTCCGCTTTCTGACCGGCACCGACGAGCACGGCCTCAAGATGGTCGAGACCGCCGCCGCCGAGGGTATTCCGACCGCCGAACTGGCCCAGCGCAACTCCGATGTGTTCCAGCGCCTGCAGAAGAAGCTGAACATCTCCTTCGACCGGTTCATCCGTACCACCGATGCCGACCACCACGAGGCGTCCAAGGAGATCTGGCGGGGGATGCAGGCCGCGGGCGATATTTACCTCGACACCTATTCGGGCTGGTACTCGGTGCGCGACGAACGGTTCTTCGTAGAATCGGAGACGACGCTCGTCGACGGCAACCGGATCGCGGTCGAGACCGGCACCCCGGTGACCTGGACCGAGGAGCAGACCTACTTCTTCCGACTGTCCGCATATGCCGAGAAATTGTTGGCTCACTACGACGCCAACCCCGACTTCATCGCTCCCGAGGTGCGGCGCAACGAGGTGGTCAGCTTCGTCTCGGGCGGTCTGCGCGACCTGTCCATCTCGCGCACCTCGTTCGACTGGGGCGTGAAAGTTCCCGAGCATCCCGACCACGTGATGTACGTCTGGGTCGACGCGCTCACCAACTATCTGACCGGTGTCGGCTATCCAGACACCGAATCCGAACTGTTCCAACGCTATTGGCCGGCCGACTTGCACATGATCGGAAAGGACATCATCCGATTCCACACCGTCTACTGGCCGGCCTTTCTCATGTCGGCCGAAATCGACTTGCCGCGAAGGGTTTTCGCACACGGCTTCCTGCTCAACAAGGGCGAGAAGATGAGCAAGTCGGTGGGCAACATCGTCGACCCCGACACCCTGATCGACACGTTCGGCACCGACCAGGTGCGCTATTTCCTGCTGCGCGAAGTCCCGTTCGGCCAAGACGGCAGCTACAGCGAACACGCGATCATCACCCGGATCAACGCCGACCTGGCCAACGAGTTCGGCAACCTGGCCCAGCGATCGTTGTCCATGGTGGCCAAGAATCTCGGCGGCGTCGTACCGACTCCCGGTGAATTCAGCGCCGAGGACCGCGAACTGCTCGCCTGCGCCGACGGTCTGCTCGATCGAGTCCGCGCCGAATTCGACAACCAGGCAATGCATCTCGCATTGGAAGCGATCTGGCTCATGCTCGGCGCGGCCAACCGGTACTTCTCGGCGCAGGAGCCGTGGGTATTGCGCAAGAGCGACTCCGAGGCAGACCAGACACGCTTCGCGACCGTGCTCTACACGACCTGCGAGGCGGTGCGAATCGCGGCGCTGCTGGTTGCGCCGGTAATGCCGGAGTCGGCCGGCAAGCTACTCGACCTGCTCGGTCAATCGCCGGAGCAGCGTAGCTTTGCCGCCGTCGGTTCCCGGCTGCAGCCGGGAACCGCACTCCCGGCACCCACCGGCGTCTTTCCGCGCTACCAGGTCGACTAGGCCAGCCGAATTCGGACAGTGACGCGCCCGTCCGAATCCCGCTCCGCGACAGCATGCCCGGCGCGCTCCGCGCCGTCCAGGGTTAGCGTCACCGGACAGCCGTCACCGAGGAAGTTGCGCCACCAGGTCTTGGCGTCGGGCAGGTTCGCGCCGACCTCGATCTCGTCACCGCGACGGCGGTACGCCACCGGGATGCTGAAGCTCTTCCCCGAACGTCGTCCGGTGTAAGTGATCGTGGTGATGCTGCGTCGCAGTAGCGTGCCGAAACGCGGTGAGGCCGCGAGAGCCTCGACTGGCGCGTTTAAAATCGGAGCGGCTCTCATCAGGAGCCGAGCGAAATTGACCATTTCCGTTGACCTTTCACATCATCAGCGTCGCGCCGAGTGCCGCGACCGCCAAACCTTGTAGGGCCGCGCGGGCCGTGATGACCGCGTCCCAATTCCGTTGCAGCGCCCGGGCATCGACCGGGGGGCCGACGCCATCCGCCGCGGCGGTGAGTTGCCGGTTGATCGGCGCGCTCACCCGCACATAGATCACCAGCCACACGACCAGCAGCACAACAGCGATGCCCGCCACTCCAGCCTGCACCCATCGACCCGATACTGCCGCACATCCCGCACTCGCCACCGCGGCCACCAGGCCGAGGACCCCGGGCACCGGCATCCGCCGATCCCCGTAGCGGTGGATGTTGCCCATCACCGCGAGCAGTGCCCGGTCGTCAACACGGGCCAGCGCCGGCCGTTGCACCATCGCGCAGAACACGTCAGTGCCGTAGACGACCGCGGTGCCGAGCACCGCGATCAATGCGAACACCTGGATGGCCATAAGGCACTCCTCCGCTAGGTGTTAGCGACGCTAAACCCTTAAATCAGTGCGCGTCAATAGCGTCGCTAGGATTTATATCAACGCTAACATCGTCGGCATGGCAATCGAGGATCGCCGAATGCGCGAACGGGCCGCTCGTCGCACGCTGATCACCACGACGGCTCGCAAGCTGGCCGAAGAAGAAGGCTGGGACGCCGTCACCACCCGCCGGTTGTCCGCCGAGATCGAGTACAGCCAACCCGTGCTCTACAAACATTTCGCCGGCATGGAAGGCATCGTTGCGTCGGTCGCCGTCCAGGGTTTCGCCGAATTGGGCGACGCGCTTTCCGCGGCCCGCAGCGGCGCGGCCGACGGCCGGGATGCTCTGGCCCGAGTTGCCCACGCGTTCATCGGTTTTGCCCGCGACAACCAGGCGCTGTTCGATGCGATGTTCACCCGCGCGACAACCGTTCCCTTCGCCGCTGACGACACACCGCCTGAGCTCAACGCGGCCTTTGACGAGTTGCGCGCGGCGGTCGACACGGTCGCCGGTGCCCGGGATCCCGACACCCTGGCCGAGGTGGTGTGGGCAGCGCTGCACGGACTGATCACCCTTGATCGCAGCGGCCGGCTACGTCCCGAATTTCGCGACGCGCGGATCGACATCCTGGTCAACGAGGTGTGCGCTAAGACGTGACTCTGGTCACAGCTCGTCACATCGGCGGCCGCTGCGGTGTCTTGAGGGCAGCACATCCCACGAACAGGAGACACCATGACCGTCCAGCGCACTCACATCGTTGTGATCGGCGGCGGATACGCCGGCACACTGGCCGCCAACCACCTTCGGCTCAATGCCGATGTCGACATCACCGTGGTCAATCCGCGGCCGGTGTTCGTCGAGCGAATCCGCCTGCATCAGCTGGCCGCCGGCAGTGGCAGCGCTGCCGTCGACTACGGGACCCTGCTCGGCGACGGCATCCGACTACTGATCGACAACGCCGAACGGATCGACACGGCAGCGGGCACCGTCGAACTCACGTCCGGCGCGGTGCTGGACTACGACTACCTGATCTACGCCGTCGGCAGCACCGGCGTGGTCCCGAATGCGGTGCCCGGTGCGGCCGAATTCGCCTACCCGATAGCCGAATTCGAGCAAGCCGAGCGACTGCGAGGTGCCCTGGACGAGCTGCATCCCGCCGCACCCGTCATCGTCGTCGGCGCCGGGTTGACCGGCATCGAAACCGCATCCGAACTGGCCGAGCAGGGCCGGTCGGTGACCCTGGTCTGCGGCGGAACACTAGGTCCGTCACTGAGCGGGCCAGGCCGCCGTTCGGTGGCCAAGTGGCTGGACCGCCTCGGTGTGAACGTGCTCGAGACCGCGAGGGTCGCCACGGTCCATCCCGACGGGGTGGTGCTGGATGACGGCGCCGTGCTACGCAGCGCGGTGACGGTCTGGACGGCAGGCTTCGGCGTGCCGGAGCTGGCTGCCCGCAGCGGCCTGCACACCGACACGCTGGGCCGGCTACTCACCGATGAGACACTGACCAGCGTGGACGATGCCCGCATCGTGGCGGCCGGTGACGCCGCTGCGCCGTCGGATCAGCCGCTGCGGATGAGCTGTCAGGCGGCGATCCCGCTGGGTGCCCAGGCCGCCAACACGGTGCTCAGCCGCATCGCCGGCACGCCGCCCGCCGCGATCAACCAGGCGTTCACCGGCCAGTGCATCAGCGTCGGCCGGTCCTACGGCACCATCCAGCTCGCCCGTCCCGACGACACTCCACTGAACCTGGTCGTCGGCGGCCGGACGGCCGCGTCGATCAAGGAAGCGATCTGCAAAGGCACGGTGTGGGGCCTGCGCAAGGAAGCCGCCAAGCCCGGCTGGTATCGCTGGCTCAAGGGCGGCAAGCGGGCACAGCGACTGGCGACCGACGTGGTTCCGGTCCGGTGACCGTCTCCGACGATCACGCCGAACGGTTCATGCTGCTGCGGCCGCTGCTGTTCACCATCGCCTACGAAATCCTAGGCTCGACAACTGAATCCGACGACGTTCTGCAGGACAGCTATTTGCGCTGGGCGGAGGTCGACATCAGCGGCGTGCACGACACCAAGGCCTATCTGGCCCGGTTGGTCACCCGTCAGGCGCTCAACGCCCTGCGGGCGGGTGCCCGCCGCCGGGAGGACTACGTCGGCCCGTGGCTGCCCGAGCCGCTGCTGCTCGACGAGCAGGATCCGTCGGCCGATGTCGTTCTGGCCGAATCGGTTTCGATGGCGATGCTGGTACTGCTGGAAACCCTGGGCCCCGATGAGCGCGCGGTGTTCGTGCTGCGCGAGGTGTTCGGCTTCGACTATGACGAAATCGCTTCCGCGGTCGGCAAATCGGTACCAGCGGTGCGGCAGATCGCGCACCGGTCCCGCGAACACGTACAGGCCAGACGCAAGCGCTTCGCACCGGTCGATCCCGAGCAGAACACCCGGATCGCCACCGAGTTCATGGCGGCCGCGGCCGGCGGCGACGTCCAGGCGGTGATGGCGATGCTGGCCCCAGACGTGGTGTGGACCGCCGACAGCGACGGCAAGGCCAGCGCGGCACGCCGTCCGGTGCTCGGCGCCGACAAGGTCGCCCGGGCGATCGTCGGTCTGATCAGCCGCGGCATGCAGATCCCCGACGTCCGCGCCGAGATGGTGGTCTGCAACGCCGCACCCGCAGTGCTGCTCTACAGGGGAGAAAACTTGGAGGGCGTTTTCACCATCGAGATCATCGACGGCAAGATCAGCAACTTCTACGCGATGCGCAATCCCGACAAGCTGGCGACCGTCACGACCGCACGCAAAATCAGCCGCGGCTGAGATTTCTGCCAAGCTAGGGGCGTGCGCATCGACCGGCTCGGCGATCTGGGCAGCCCCCACCAGGTGCTGCGTGCCGTCGGCGACGCAACGAACCGGCTGGATCTGCCGCCGCCGGCCGCGCTGACCGGCCAGTGGTTCGGCGCGCTGGCCGTCATCGCGCCGAGCCTGTCGGTTCAGCCCGTCGACGCAGCCGAAGCGTTCGACGTACGACCCGGCTCGCACAGCACGACGGTCGGCGGCGGCTGGATCGGCTATCTGTCCTATCCCGATCCGGGTTCCGGCGGGCAGCCCGCGCGGGTACCCGAAGCGGCCGGTGGCTGGACGGATTGCGTGCTGCGCTGCGACCGCGACCGGCAGTGGTGGTACGAGAGCCTGTCCGGCGCCCCGATGCCCGGCTGGTTGGCTCAAGCGCTCACGGAGCCTTTAGCGCCCGGTACCGCGCTGGGCGCTTACCGAATCGACTGGGACGCAGCCGATCGTGCGGCGCATCGCGCCGGGGTGCTGGCCTGCCTGGAGGCCATCCGGGCCGGCGAGGTCTATCAGGCGTGCGTGTGTACCCAATTCACTGGGTCGATCGCCGGGGATCCATTGGACTTCTTCCTCGACGGCGTCGCGCGCACAGCACCGGCCCGGGCGGCGTATGTCGCGGGAACCTGGGGCGCGGTCGCGTCGCTGTCACCGGAGCTGTTCTTGTGTCGCCGTGGCGATCTGGTGACGTCGAGCCCGATCAAAGGCACGCTGCCGCTCTACGATTCCCCGTCGGCGCTGCGTGCGTCGAGCAAGGACGTCGCCGAGAACGTGATGATCGTCGACCTGGTTCGCAATGACCTGGGCCGGGTCGCGGTCACCGGATCGGTCACAGTGCCCGAGCTGCTGGTGGTGCGCCCCGCGCCCGGTGTCTGGCATCTGGTGTCGACGGTGTCGGCGCAGGTCCCCCTCGAGCTGCCGACCTCGGCGCTGCTGGACGCCACCTTCCCGCCGGCCTCCATCACCGGGACACCTAAACTGCGTGCACGAGAAATGATTTTGCGGTGGGAACACTCCAGGCGCGGAGTCTATTGCGGCACAGTAGGTTTGGCATCACCGGTCGCGGGGTGCGAATTGAACGTCGCGATCCGAACGGTGGAGTTCGACGCGATGGGCAACGCGGTGCTGGGCTCCGGCGGTGGGATCACCGCCGACTCCGACCCCGATGCCGAGTGGGAGGAGTGCCTGCACAAGGCCGCCCCGATCATCGGGGCGGGTGCCGCCTCAGCCGCGCGATCGCAGCACCGCGTCGTAGAGCTCACGCCGTGACGCCGCTCCCGGCGTAGCCGCAATCACCTGCGCGCAGGCGTCTTTGACACCCATCCCCTCGTCGACCAGCGCACTCACCTGAGTCACCAGCGTGGGCAGATCGGCCCGCAGCACCGCGCCGGCCAACACGACGGTGATCTCGCCGAGCACGCCGTCGCCCGCCCACGCGGCCAGCTCGGCCAGCGATCCGCGCACCACTTCCTCGTGGGTCTTGGTCAGCTCGCGGCACACCGCGGCCCGGCGATCGCCGCCGAGCTGGTCGACGGCGTCAGCCAAGCAGGCAGCCAGCCGGCGCGGCGATTCGAAGAACACCGCCGTGCGCTGCTCGTCAGCCAGCGACGCCAGCCAACTCCGTCGCGCGGCCTGCTTACGTGGCGCGAAGCCCTCAAAGCAGAACCGCTCCGACGGCAGCCCGGACACCGCCAGCGCGGTCGTCACTGCGGACGGGCCCGGTAGGCACTGCACCGCAATGCCAGCCGCGACGCAGGCCGCGACCAGCCGATGGCCCGGGTCGCTGATCAACGGCATCCCGGCGTCGCTGACCACCAGCACGGTGGCGCCGGCGCTGATCTGCTCGACCAGCGCGGGCACCCGGGCAGCCTCGACGTGGTCGAAGAAGCTGACGACCTTTCCGCCGATTACCACGTCCAGGGCCTTGGTCAGGGTGCGCAGCCGTCGGGTGTCCTCTGCGGCAACGATGTCCGCCGTCCTCAGCGCCGCGATCAGCCGCGCCGACGCGTCGGCCGGCTGGCCCAGCGGCGTGGCGCCCAGCAGCAGTCGGCCGGTTGTCATAGGCCACAGCCTACGATCGACCCGATGACGATCACCGACGACGACGAGCTCCTCGTCGAAGAGGACGCAGTCCCGGTGATCAGCCCGGGCCCGTTGGCGCCGGCGCCCGATTTCGGGCCGGTCGACCGGCTGGAGGGCTGGGTGGTGACCGGCGTCGTCACCGCCTTGGCCGCGTTGACCCGGACGGTGAACCTCGGTTCGCCCACCGACGCCGGAACCCCGATCTTCGACGAGAAGCATTACGCGCCACAGGCCTGGCAGATGCTGCACAACCACGGGGTGGAGGACAACCCCGGTTACGGCCTCGTCGTGCATCCGCCGGTGGGCAAGCAACTGATCGCGATCGGCGAGGCGCTGTTTGGCTACACCGGGCTGGGCTGGCGGTTCAGCGGCGCGGTGCTCGGAACCATCATGGTGGCGTTGGTGGTGCGGATCGTGCGGCGGATCAGCCGCTCGACGCTCGTCGGCGCGATCGCGGGGCTGCTGGTCATCGCCGACGGGGTCAGTTTCGTGGTGGCACGCACCGCGCTGCTCGACGGATTCCTGGCATTCCTGGTGTTGGCCGCGTTCGGCGCGCTGATCGTCGACCGCGATCAGGTCCGGGAACGCCTGCATGTCGCGTTCGCCGAAGGCCGCATCGCCGAGACGGTGTGGGGACCGCGGCTGGGGGTGCGATGGTGGCGGTTCGGCGCCGGCGTGCTACTCGGATTGGCTTGTGGGACGAAGTGGTCCGGGCTGTATTTCGTGGTGTTCTTCGGGTTGATGTCGTTGGCGTTCGACGTGGCGGCCCGCAGACAGTACGGGGTGCTGCGACCGTGGCTGGGCACTGTGCGCCGCGATATGTTCCCAACGGGCTACGCGCTGTTGCTGATTCCGTTCGGGGTCTACCTGGCCAGCTACGCGCCGTGGTTCGCCTCCGAGACGGGCATCGACCGGCACGAGGTCGGCCAGTCGATCGGGACGCAGTCGAATTTCCCACTGCCCGATGCGATTCGCTCGCTGTGGCACTACACCGCCAATGCCTATCACTTCCATGCCGGCCTGACCAATGCTGCGGGCAACTACCACCCCTGGGAATCCAAGCCGTGGGCCTGGCCGATGTCGTTGCGCCCGGTGCTCTATGCCATCGACCAGCAGAACGTACCGGGATGCGGCGCGCAGTCGTGCGTCAAAGCGGTGATGTTGGTTGGCACACCAGCGATGTGGTGGATCTCGGTGCCCGTGCTGGGCTATGCGTGCTGGCGGACACTCGTGCGACGCGACTGGCGATACGCCGTAGTGCTGGTTGGCTACTGCGCCGGTTGGCTGCCGTGGTTCGGCGACATCGATCGCCAGATGTACTTCTTCTACGCCGCGACTATGGCCCCGTTTCTCGCGATGGCGATCGCGCTGGTCCTCGGCGACATCCTCTACTCCCGAGCCGGGCAACGAAACGCGGAGCGTCGCAGCCTAGGGCTCATCGCGGTGTCCTGTTATGTCGCACTGGTATTGACGAACTTTGCCTGGCTGTTCCCGGTGCTCACCGGTCAGCCGATCTCGCAGAACACCTGGAATATGGAGATCTGGCTACCCAGCTGGCGCTAACCCGTCCGCCGCGAAACAGAACCCACGTCTGCAAGATCTCGCTATCCACAACCCCGGCTTCTGGTTGGCGTCGCGGCCGGCGATGACCCAGCATGATCGCGCGCATGGATACCCCGATCGTCGGCAGTGCGGCGGTGGCCGCGACGATCACCGGCCGGGCTGCCGCGGCACTACACGGCGCGAAGTGGGTCGACGAGACTGCCCGGGCAACACGAATAACGAAGCAGGACTTGTTGAGTCTCGTTGATCGCTATCCCGGATCGCGGGGAAACAAAAGCGCACGGTTACTGATCGACGTGATGGATGCCGGCGCGGAATCACCAAGGGAATCCTGGCTGCGGATCGTCCTGATTAAGGGCGGCCTGCCGCGCCCCACCACGCAGATTCGGGTCACCGACGGCCATTGCCTCGCGTACCTCGACATGGGTTGGGAAATCCCAATGATCGCCGTCGAGTACGACGGCGATCACCGTCGAACGTGTCACACGGGCCCTCGCTCGACGTGGCTACACGCCAAAGCCGGGACAGAGAAGCCTGGGTCGTGAGGCGGCGTAATCCACTGTCCTAGATTCTGTTTCGCGCCAGAAGTCAGGCCAAAGCGCACGAGTCGCGCAGTTTCGGCGCGTACGTGACGTCACCGCATTCGCATTCCCACGTCACGTGCCGTCCTCGACCGCACGAACACGGCCGGCTGGCGACGATCATGTGTCCCGGCAGCAGCCAATGGCCCCGCGCACACCGGTAAGGCCGGCTGTCCGTGTACAGGACGAGGTCGTCGTCGGTATCAATAGTCACAACCACCACAGTGACAGCTTCTCGCGACAATGCCATCTCGGTGGCCTGATCGTGATCGTTCGGTGTCCTTTCCCGGGCGTGTCGGTGACCTAGCCAATCGGCCCGCAACGCATCCCGCAACCTCAAGTATTCTTGAGTTCGTGCAGAGCCAGGATCTGCTTCCCGGCGAACTCGCGGTGCGGGCCGGCGTCGCAGTCTCGGCGCTGCACTTCTATGAACGTCAGGGCCTGATCACCAGCGGCCGGACATCGGGCAACCAGCGTCGCTACACCCGCGACACCCTACGGCGGGTGGCGTTCATCAAAATGTCGCAGCGGCTGGGGATTCCACTGGCCCGAGTTCGGGACGCGCTGGCGACGCTGCCCGCCGATCGTGTTCCCACCAGCCGGGATTGGGCCAGGTTGTCTGCCGGATGGCGCTCGGACCTCGACGATCGGATCGTGCATCTGCAGCGGCTGCGCGACAATCTGGCCGACTGCATCGGCTGTGGCTGCCTGAGCCTGCGGGCCTGTGCGCTGTTCAATCCCGACGACGCACTCGGCGCCGAAGGACCGGGACCCGTCCTCCTGCAGTCGCCATGATGCGGTGAGAATCGAACAACTGTGCGATAGAATTGGCGCCGTGGCGATTGAGGTACAGCAGTCGTTGTTCGAGTGCAACGAGCGCCGAACACTGGGCTACGGAGCCTGGATCGACATCCGCTCCGGATGGCTGACCGGCGCCGACGAGTTGCTCGCCGAGCTGCTCGAGGCGATTCCCTGGCGGGCGGAACGCCGCCAAATGTATGACCGCGTGGTGGACGTCCCACGCCTGGTGAGCTTCCACGACCTCACGGTCGAAGAGGCGCCGCACCCACAGTTGGCCCGGATCCGGCGGCGGCTCAACGACATCTACGCCGGCGAGCTCGGCGAGCCGTTCACCACGATGGGTATGTGCTGCTATCGCGACGGCTCCGACAGTGTGGCGTGGCACGGCGACACCATCGGCCGCAGTAGAACTCACGACACCATGGTGGCCATTGTGAGCCTCGGCGCCACCCGCACCTTTGCGATGCGCCCGCGCGGGGGCGGCTCATCGCTACGGCTGCCACAGGCCCACGGCGATCTGTTGGTGATGGGCGGCTCGTGCCAGCGAACCTGGGAGCATTCGGTACCGAAGACGTCGGCTGGCACCGGGCCGCGGGTCAGTATGCAGTTCCGGCCGAGAGACGTCCGCTAGCGATCAGTTCTTGATTGCGGCGACCGATTTCACCAGCAGATCGCGGGCCTGCTTGGTGTCGACGGGCTTTGTCGGTTGCCCCTGTACCAGCACCGGGTTGGCGGTGACGAACACCTGGTATTCACCGAAGTGCGCGGTGTAGTTGTACAACTCACCGCTGCGCGGTTTTCCCTGCACGACGGTCTGCAGTACGCGGTGCACGCCGAGGGTCTGGGTGCCCTCGATCTGCGGCGTGTCGACGACTTCGATGAGGCCGCGCAGCCGGCCACCCTGGAATGCGACCTTCTTGCAGTTCCGCCCGGGCTCGGTGAACGGCACCGGAGCGGACGTCTGCACGGCCATGGCGATGAACCGTCCGCCGTCGCCCTCGGCGGCTACCGCGGCCATGTTTCCCTGCAGACCCGACGGCATGTCCTCGCCGACCACCAACGACGCGCAGTCCGGCGGGTCGAAGGTCAGCCCCGGCGGCAGCTTGTGAGTGGCCAACATCTTGGGATCGATCCCGGTTTTCGCCGTTTCCTTGACTTTGTAGCCGGGCCCGAAGTCGGACTTCACCTGCTTGATTTTGGTGATATCCGCAGCCGGGGGCGCTTCCTGCGATCCCTGGGAGCAGGCCGCCACGAGGCAGACACTCCCGATCGCAACCCCCACCCGCATCATTCGGGCCAATCTAACGCACCGCTGTCAGCCGCGTACGGCTGATACCGTTTTCATCAGCAAGTCGGCGGCGAACTGCCGCGTCAGCGCCGGATTCGGCGATCCGGGATCACTGATCACAGTGGTGAACGCATAGTAGTCACCCAGGTAAGCGGTGAAGGTGCATGCCTGCGAATCGATTTCAGTGCCACCTTCGACCGACGTCACGATGCTCACAGTCATGCCCAATGTTTCGGCGGCATCGATGTGAGGCGCATCGACCAGGTGAATATGGGCGCTGGCCCGCCGGCCGGTCATGCGCCACTGCCGGCACTGTGCGACCAGAGAGCGATCCAGCACCAGCGCGCCGGTCGGCGCCGCGACGACCACCGCGTACACCGCGCCGCCCGGCCCCGATCCCGAAATACCTTGGGCCCGTTGCCCATGACCACCGGCCGGGTCGGCCAGTGCCGCACAGTGCGGCGGGGTTGCGACGCCGGCTCCCCCGAGTCCCCAAATACCTGGTGGCGCAGTCACATTCGCCAGCGGAGCTACCTCGTAGCCGGGTGGCAGGTCGCGCCGCACCCGCCTGATGTTGTCGGGATCGACGTGGCGTGCCGACGCGCCGACCGACGGCGCCGGCGGGGATTCGCCCGGGTGAGCACACCCCGCGAGCAGCAGGAGCGCTGCCGCGGCCGCCGAACGGCGCATGCTAGCTGACGGCCCGAATCACTTGGCGCGCCGTGTGTTTGATCTTGGCGATCATGTCGCGACTCAGCGAGAGATGTGAGTCATCGGGTACGTCGATGACTGTGGTGACCACGCCGACGTCGTCGCGCTGCCAGAACGCGCCGTAGTGGTCCATGATCGTGCGCATCGCCACGTTGTCGGCGAGCATTCGGCCGGAGAATTTCTGCACCCCGGCGACCCGCGCGGCGACGGCCAGGGCGGAAATCAAGAACGAGCCAATTCCACGGCGCTGGTAGGCGTCGGCGACGGTGAACGCGATCTCGGCGACGTCTGGATCATGGTCGTCGCGCACGAAGCGCGCATCGGCGACCGGATTGCCCTCCCGGTCGGTCATCACCCAGACGAAGTGGTCGACGTAGTCGACCTCGGCCAGATAGTCCATCAGCGCCGGACTGGGCACGCGCGCCGACATGAAGCGTCGATACAGCGTCTCCGCGGAGAATCGAACGTGCCCCTGCAGCGTCCGAGCACTGTCGCCGGGCAGCACCGGACGCAGCAACAGGTCCGTGGCGTCGCGGGTCCGCACCGGGATCGGCGTGAGAAACGCCGCAAGCCGCTGGCGGGACACCCGGACCAAATGGGTCATGATCCCGGGAATGTGCACCAATCGTGCGAACGCGTCGCTGTCGCCGACCCACCCGGTCAGCGGCCCGGTGGTGGTCACCGTCGCGGTCCGTGGAATGTGCCGTAGCAGCGCGATCTCGCCGACGATGGTGCCGGCCGCGACATGCTCGACGGTCACCACGTCGTCATCGCCGACGTGGGTGATCTCCGCCGCTCCCGACGCGATCAGCAGGAATGACACCGCCTGCTCGCCCTGGCGCATCAGGACCCGACCCGCCGCGGCGTGCAGTGGTTGCAGGCTGGCCGCGAGGGGCATCAAGTCCTCGGCGGGTCGCCCCTTGAAGATCTCCAGCGTGGCGAGTTCATCGGCGCGCAGTGTGGTCAGTTCGGTCACCTGCCGCCCCTGTCGCCGTTGAAGATGGTGCCAAGGCTATGGGCTGCGAGCATGTTGCAGCAAGGACGCGCGCCCCGGCAGACTCACTCACGTGACCCGCACCGACGATCCGCTGCAGACAACCCGCGACCTGCTCGACCGCGAGGCGAGCCTGCGGCGCGGTTTCCTCGACGTCCTCGGCGAGTCGGTGGCCAGCGAAACCCCCACGCTGGCGCAGATTGCGATGAACAGCCCGCTGGTCGCAACGGTGTATGAACGGCTGTGGCGCCCAGTGGCGTTCTATGTCGCCAGCGGCGTCACCACCGGCGCCGAGCAGCGCCGCGCGGCGGAGGCCCTGGGCCTGTCGGGTGCATCCCGGCTACTCGATATTGCTTGCGGGCCGGGAAATTTCACCGGCAAGCTGGCGGAGCAGCTACCGGTGGGCGGACTCGCGGTTGGGTTGGACATTTCGGTGCCGATGCTGACCCGCGCCGTCCAGGACAACAGCGGCGCCCGTAACTGCTACGTCCGCGGCGACGCCGGAACGCTGCCGTTTGGTGACGAAACCTTCGACGCTGTCTGCTGTTTCGGTGCGCTCTATCTGATGCCCGAACCGTTTCGAGTCGCCCGCGAAATGGTTCGGGTGCTGCGTCCCGGCGGTCGGGTGGCAATCCTGACCAGCTACGCGAGTCGCATAGCGCCGATTCGCTATGCGGCCGAGGCGAGCGCGAAAGCGATCGGGCTACGCCTGTTCGACCGCGACGCGTTCGTCGACCTGTTCGCCGAGTCCGGCCTGGTCGACATCAAGCAGCAGATCCAGCGCAACATGCAATTCGTCACGGCCGGCAAGCCCGGTCAGGCCATCGAGTAGAAGCCTTCGTCGGCACGCGGAATCGCTTGCGCCCCAACGGCGAGCAGTGCGTGCGATTTGAAGACGTGCGCGGCCGCGCTCGGCCGATGCCGTGCGGGTTAAATCAAGCGTTTATTTAGTTAAGAAAGTTGGACTAATCGCTTACCTCGGCAATGGCGATCCTCGCCGTATATAGTTACCCGAACTGCTGCGCTCCGACTTCGAGACTTTTTCACCGACGCCCAATAACTTATCGCGGATACCCCACGCGGCATTTCGAGCTCGCATAGCATCGGAGGAGACGTTGCCGCGCAATCTGGTCACCCGCGTCGCCACCCGATTGATGGAGACGACGGCGTCGACGGTGGCCGACGTCAACGAGCAAGTTCTCGCCGAGCTGGTCGAGCACCTCGATATCGATTGCGCCTTGCTGCGGCACAACGACCACAAAGTCCGGGTCTCGAAGTTGGTCGCGATCTGGCCACCCCGCTGCGACAAATCGACCCCGGATCCGACTGCGGTCGCTCACTTCAGCAGTGCCGACCCGGTTCTGGCGTTGTGCGAGCACGGCAAAAAGCTGACGATCATCCGGCCGGAAGCAAGCGATGCGATCGTCGCGCGCTGGAACGCCGCCGCACAGGAACGCTGGGGTCTGGACACCGCCAAGTTCACGTCCCCGTCGGTGGTTGCGGCGCCGCTGATCTCCGGCGAAGTCACCACCGGGCAGCTGACCTGCGTTAAGTTCAAGAAAAAGAAGTGGCGCACCGACGAACTCAACGCGATCCAGACCGTCGCGTCCTTGCTAGCCCAGCTGCAGGCCCGTATCACCGCCGAAGCGAAGCTCCGCAACCTGGCCGAGCACGACGATCTGACCGGCCTGCACAACCGTCGCGCACTGATGGCTCATCTGTCGGAGCGCCTCGCGGCGGGCAAGCCGGGCCCCGTCCCGGTGCTGTACCTCGACCTCGACCGGCTGAAGTCGATCAACGACTACCTCGGTCATACCGCCGGCGACTGGTACCTCCGGACTTTCGCCGAACAACTTCGGATGAGAGCCGGCGCCAAAAGCATGACGGCCCGCTTGGGCGGCGATGAATTCGTCGTCGTGCCGGATCAGTCGATGTCCATCGAGGCAGCGGAGAAGACCGGCGAAGAACTGTGCGCTGCGCTGCGCGATCGCATGGCGCTCGGCGGCCACGTGATCACCCGCACCGTCAGCGTGGGCGTCGCGGTGGGCGCCCCGGGACGCGACACCACGAGCGACCTGCTGCACCGCGCGGACGAGGCCGTCCTGAGCGCCAAGCGGGCCGGCGGCAACAGCGTGGCGGTCTCCAGCGACGACATGGCGCTGCAGCGCCTGTTCCGCAACGACATCGAGCTGAGCCTGCGCGGCGACATCGACAACGAAGCGTTATTGCTGCACTACCTGCCCGAAGTTGACCTGTGGACCGGGGCGATCGTCGCCGTCGAGGCACTGGTCCGGTGGCGACACCCGACCTGGGGTCTGCTGCTGCCGGAGTCGTTCATCGGCGTGGCCGAATCCGCCAACTTGGGCAACGACCTGGGCCGTTGGGTGATGCGGACGGCAATCGCGGAGTTCAGCCGCTGGCGGTCCCGCGGCGTCGGACAGAACACCACATTGCGCCTCAACGTGTCGCCGGCCCAGCTGATCAACCGAGGTTTCGTCAGCAACGTCGCCGAGACCATCGACGAGTTCGGCCTCGATGGCGGCTCGGTGTGCCTGGAGATCACCGAGCGAGCCGTGGTTCGCGACATCGACACCACCCGCAAGACGCTCGAGGCGCTCAAGGAGGTCGGGGTTCAGATCGCCATCGACGACTTCGGCACCGGTTATGCGGTCTTGTCGCACCTGAAATCGCTGCCAGTCGACATTCTCAAGATCGACACGTCGTTTGTTCGCGACCTGGGCACCAGCAGCCGCGATCTGGCGATCGTGCGGGCCATCATCGGCCTCGCCGAAGCCTTTGACCTGCAGCTGGTGGCCGAAGGTGTGGAGACCCCGGCCGCCGCGCTGACTCTGATGCGGCACGGGTGCCATCGCGCTCAGGGATATCTTTTATCGCGTCCTCTCCCCGGAAACGCCATGGAATCGCTACTCTCATCACGTTGGATGCCAATGCCATTCCTGGCCGATAGCCAGGCACTAACATCGAATACGATCTGACAACAATGACTGAAGTAGGCGACAAGCGTTCCGATACAACGCGCGAGCAGATTCTGCGAGCCGCGGCGCACCAGTTTGCCCGACGCCCCTATTACGCGGTCGGCCTCGACGACATTCTGGCCGAAGCGCAGCTGACCAAGGGCGCGATGTATTTCCATTTCCGCTCAAAGCACGCACTCGCCCTCGCGATTGTCGATGAACAGACCGCGAAATCCGGTGCCGCGGTTCAGGAATTGATGACCCGGAAACTGTCCGGGCTGGAAACGCTGATCGACGTCTCGTATCTGATCGCGATGGCCGACATCACCGAAAATGTCACTCGCGCCGCGTTCAACCTCCTCGAGTCCGTCGGTCGGACGGAGAAGCTGCAGGAACGGCTGCTGGGCGGCTGGATCCAACTGCTCGGCGAAATCGCCGGCCGCGGTATTCGCGAGGGCGACGTCATTGACCGTGGCGATCCCGAAGATATCGGTCGCCTGCTGGTGTCGATTTACATGGGGATGCGTCAGGCCAGCCACCTCGACGATCCGGTGGTATTGCTCGGCGACTACGAGAAAGCGTTGTCGACCGTGCTCCGCGGAATCGTGCATCCTGACAAGATCAATTATTTCGGGCAATTCTTGAAGCGCCGAACCGCTCTTGCAATCAAGGCCGTAGCGCCTCCCGACATTTCCGGGGACTAAGACCGGCTAGCGCTCGTCAAGCCACAGCTGCTCGGTCAGATCATGAAATGTTGCGAGCGCGATATCGTCGTCGGCACGGATCAACGCTGATTTACTCATCAGCGCGCGAACACTCGACCCGTCCTGATGCGCTAATTCGACAACCTCGTTGGCCAAAGATTGAACGACCGACACCGCTGATTCCGTGGTGAGCGGCAAGTGGAAGATCTCGTCGAACGTCATCGCAACCACGTCATCGCGTGCCCGGCCGACCATTTCCGAGAAAGCGGAATTGGCGAACACCAGCGCGCCGTCATTCGCGATGGCCAGCACCGGAATCGGAATCCGCTCCAGCACCACCAAGGCGGGCAACTGCTTGAGCGTCGCCATTGGCGGTAGGCGTTCCTGCCCGTTACGTCGTCGCTCCACGAAACTGATTATGGTTCATCCAGGCTGGCTGTGTTTACGCTTGTCGTTGATCGACCCAAACTTTGGATTTCCTGTGACGCGCATTTGAGATGCAGCGATGGCGGCGGCGTGGAGTCGGTCACCGACGATCTACGTCGCCGGGTAGACAACTGGGACAACTACCTGGAATACCAGCTCTCCCGCGAACCCCCGCACCGAAAGGCGACAATCCAGGACCGACGCCCGCACCGATGGCCTGGCCGTTTCCACGACTTGATGCCCGGACTGCTTCCGGACGGCATCGAAAGCCTGCGCCACGACGGCTTCGCCAGCCTGGGTTGGACCGGCGCTCCCGCAGCCTGGTCACGCTCGGCGCGCTCATCGCGGTTCGCGCCGGAGACGACCCGAGAAAGCTCTGCGAGTCGGTGACCGGCCAACCGGCGCGAAGGTACGCGACGATCCTCGCGAGCAATCTCGACAGCGGCATCGCTACCCCCTGACGTTCAACGTCCTAGGCTCAACACTGGCCCTTCGTTCTTTCCACGGCAACGACCGTGCTTATCCGTAAAGATAGGGTTCATGACGAGTTCATCGACGTGGACGCGCCTGGTCGCGTCCCGCTAAGGCTGGCCTGATGCGGACGGCGTTCCAGGAGCAACTCGACGCGCTCACTGACACACTCAGCAACATGTGCGGTCTCGCCGGGTTGGCGATGGACCGCGCGACGCGGGCGTTGTTGGACGCGGATCTGCCCGTCGCCGAGCAGGTGATCGGCGATCATGACCACATCGTCGAATTGCAAACCAAGGCCGAGGAGACGGCCTTCGTCCTGCTCGCGTTGCAGTCGCCCGTCGCCGGCGACCTGCGACTCGTGGTCGGTTCGCTGCAGAACGTGGCCGACGCGGAGCGGATGGGCGGGTTGGCCCTTCACGTCGCGAAGATCGCGCGCCGCCGCCACCCCAACCACGTATTGCCAGACGAAGTGCGGGAACACTTCGCCGAAATGGGCCGCGTCGCGGTCGAGCTCGGTAACAGCGCCAAAGATGTTGTGATATCCCGCGATTCACAGCAAGCCGCCGACATCAGCCGCGAAGACGACGCGATGGACCAGCTCCACCAGCAACTGTTCAACGTCCTGATGGACACCGAATGGAGGCACGGCGTCGCGACGGCCGTAGACATCACCCTGCTCGGACGATTCTACGAACGCTTCGCCGACCACGCCGTCGAGATCGGTCGTCGGGTGGTTTTCGAGGCGACCGGCGGCACCAGCGCGCAGTAGCGATGCCATATCCGCTACTATCTGCGTATGAACGCAAGTAATGCCATTTCTGCGTCGATACCGGACGACGAAGTCAACCTGATCGTCGAAGTCTTCCGAATGTTGGCCGACCCCACCCGGATCAGGGTGTTGTGGGCACTGACGGGCGGAGAGATGTCCGTGACCGAACTTGCCGAACGGGTGGACAAACCAGCGCCATCGGTGTCGCAGCACCTGGCTAAGCTCCGGATGGCGCGCCTGGTCCGCACCCGCCGAGAGGGCACCACGATCTTCTACAGCCTGGAAAACGAACACGTCAGCCAGCTCGTCGCCGACGCGGTGTTCAACGCCGAACATGCCGGACCCGGGGTTCCGGCGCACCACCGCGGCGACGGCACTGTGCACAGCATTTCCCGAGACCGCAACCAGCGCAAGGCAGCCCAACGATGACGCATACGCAAGCTCAGAGCCATTTACACCCCCACGATCACGATCACGAGCACGACCACGACCATCCAAGCGGGTTGCGGGCCGCCATAAAGGACATCTTCGCGCCGCACTCGCACGACTCGGCAGACAGTGTCGACAGCGCGTTGGAATCCAGCGCCGCGGGGATTCGTGCCGTCAAAATCAGCCTCGTGGTGCTGGGCGCGACGGCAGTCGCCCAGATTGTTATCGTCGTCGTCTCCGGATCGATTGCGTTGGCCGCGGACACCATTCACAATTTCTCCGACGCCCTGACCGCCGTCCCGCTCTGGATTGCGTTCGCGCTCAGCACAAAAGCCGCCACCCGGCGCTACACCTACGGATTCGGTCGGGTCGAAGACCTCGCCGGACTGTTCGTGGTCTCGATGATCACGCTGTCGGCGATGGTGGCCGGTTACGAGGCCATCCAACGACTCGTCCACCCACAGCCCATCACCAATCTCGGCTGGGTCGCCTTGGCCGGTCTGGCCGGGTTCGTCGGCAACGAGTGGGTGGCGCTTTACCGCATCAGGGTCGGAAGGCGCATCGGCTCAGCCGCTTTGGTGGCCGACGGTCTACACGCCCGCACCGATGGGTTCACCTCGCTGGCCGTGCTGATCGGCGCCGGTGGCGTGGCATTGGGCTTTCCGCTTGCCGACCCGATCGTGGGGCTGATCATCACCGTGGCCATCCTCGCCGTGCTGCGGACCGCTGTGCGCGACGTGTTCCGTCGCCTTATCGACGGTGTCGATCCCGAGTTGGTCGATACCGCGGAAGCTGTGTTGGCCAGCCGCGAAGGAGTGCGGTCGGTGCGCAGTGTGCGGCTGCGCTGGATCGGTCACCGACTCCACGCAGATGCCGAGCTCGACGTCGACCCGACGCTGAGTCTGGGTGCCGCACACCGCATCGCACATGACAGTGAGCATGACCTGACCCACGCCCTGCCCAAGCTCGCGGCCGCGATGATCCACGCCTACCCGGCGCATGGTGACCACTGGCCGGCGGCCTAGGGAGTATGCGCCTTCACGGCTTGGTCGGCTGTCGTTCCGTTCAAGCAGGTGTCGGGGCCGGTCAAAGCGGGGCTGAACTTGAGTGCGTCGACCAGTTCAGCGATCGCCGTCTCTCCTTCGCCGGCCACGACAGCTTCGGAGAAGCAGGTTTCGAGGTGATTGTGCAGCATCACCCGGTTCGTTCGCTCGAGCGCCGACTGCACCGCGGAGATCTGCTTCATCACGTCGACGCAGTAGGCGTCGGATTCCAGCATTCGAATAATGCCGTCCAAGTGGCCACGCACTGTCTTGAGCCGGTTGAGCGCAGAACGCTTCTTCGCCGTCAACTCCTCTGACATCGACGGTCTCCTTCCAGCGGCGCCGCGAACCTTCGACGAGCTTACCCGCCCCACCCCACCCCGGGTGGGGTAACGTCGTGTCCACCAACGCGAAAACAGGAGGTTCACCTGATGGCCGAAACGACCGTTACCCCGTCAACCGACGATCCAGGCACCGCACCCACGGCCAGCCCCAGCCGTCTCAACCAGGCACTGTCGTGGGTGGGCATCGTCGCCGGCGGGCTGTTCATCGTCGCCGGGATCTTTCTGGCCGGCTTCTTTCTCAATTACAGCGAGCACGCGCACATGCAGATGGGGCATGCGGCGATGGCCCACGAACAGAAGGACTGCTGTGCCGACATGAAGCCCGGCGACATGAAGCCTGGTGAGATGAAGCCGGGTGAGATGAAGCCAAGCGCGATGGGACCGGAGATGATGGGTCCGCAGTCCGGACGTTAAGCCGTTAATCACAACGGTTTACCCGCTGAGATGGGGAGTCGAGCCCGCGCAAGTAGCGCCGAGAGGTTTCCGTCGCGTGCTTGCGCTCGCGGAGAACCGCTGGCTGGTGGAGACAACGGGTTGGAAGCACGGCCAAACCTGGTTCCCACGGTGTGACGCCAACGTAGGACTGACATCGTCAAGCCTGGGCTGCTGCTAGTGAGCAGTGACGCGTCTACCCACCGCTGAAAATGCGCAACCGGGTTCGCTCAGGCCAGTGCCAGGTGCAGGTATTCGAGGCGGCGCACCAAAAGGCTCGGCAGCCATGGCCCGGTCGCACTGGCCCCGAAGTTCGAGGTGTGTTCCAGCAGTCGACTGAGCACGACGCTAGCTTCCAATCGGGCGAGGGCTGCTCCGACGCAGAAGTGGATACCCTTGCCGAAAGTGATGTGGCTCTTGGCCGTTGGGCGGTCCAGTCGGAACTGATCCGGGTGGTCGAAGTGCGTCGGGTCACGGTTGGCTGCACCCCATAGCAGGAGCAGGCGCGACCCGGCCGGCAGTTGCACGCCGCATAGTTCGGTGTCGTTGAGCACATGGCGGTAATGGCCACGGAAAGGTGGCTCGTAGCGCAGCACCTCTTCGAGAAACGCGCCAACCAGTTCCGGTTGGATACGCACCCGCTGCTGTACGTCAGGTTGGGTCGCGAGAATCCAAGCAGCGGTACCGATCAGGGATGCTGTGGACTCGCCGCCCGCGCTGAACAGGGTGATCATCATGGTCCTTGCGGCCACGTCGTCCAGGACGCCGGTGGCGCATGCTGTGGCCAGGTCACCCAGCAGATTGTCTTGTGGGTTTGCCGCGGCCTTCCGGAACTGTTCGGAGATGTACTCACTGAGCTCCGTCACCGAAACGCCGGCAGCCTCGATGTGATCCTGGGTCACCAGCCCTTCGACCAACTGGGTCGCCGAATATCCCCATCGGGTGAGTTTGTCGATGTCGGCGTCCGGGACGCCGATGATGCGACCGACGATCATCATCGGCAGCCGGTTGGCCATCGCACTCATCCATTCGATGTGGTCGCCGTGGGCGTTGGCGGTCCACAGGTGCGCAGCGGTATCGCTGATGAACGGCCCGAAGGCGCGGATGCGCTTGGCAGCAAGTTGCGGCAACAGCGCTTTTCGGTGTAGCGAGTGCGCCGGCTCGTCAGCGGTGGCCAAGGCTTGGGTGGCTCCCCCAAGTGCGCCGATTTCGAAGGCGCCCACGGTGCCTCCGGGTTGGTACATCATCGTCGCGGTCAAATTGGACGAGAAGTCGCCGTACCGCGCGACGGCCTCGTTGACGGCATCCCAACTGCTGACGGCGTAGAAGCTGGATTGTGCGATCCGATGGACGGGACCCGTTTGATGCATCTGCTCGTAGAGCGGATATGGATTCTGGATGTGCCGATCGTCAAACAGGGCTAGACCGAGTCCGCCATCCACCGAGGTCATGGGTACAGGCTGAGCGGCGCAGGCTGACCGCGTCAAATGAAGTCCCCGAGGTTGCGATCTACCGTTCGCAACAGGTACCCCTGCTGTCTCAGGTGCGCGCGTTCACCTGCACCGATAATGAGACTCGTGGTGCAGTTTGTCTCAAATCTGAGAAGATATGTTGCCGATGGCACGCGGAGGTGAAGCGCCCGATGGTTCGAGACGACTGGGTCGTAGGTGGAGATCGTCGAATGGCAGCGGCAGATCGTATTTACGCTGCCGCAACGGATCTCGTCATCC
This sequence comes from Mycobacterium sp., assembly GCF_965277065.1. Taxonomy (GTDB): domain Bacteria; phylum Actinomycetota; class Actinomycetes; order Mycobacteriales; family Mycobacteriaceae; genus Mycobacterium. The sequence continues at coordinate 400,440 of NZ_CBDIBT010000018.1, read as the reverse complement.
GACGGGGATTCGACGCTTTCGACATCGACACCCTGGCATCACAGGTCCACTGCTCAAGGGCGACCATCTACCGCTACGCCGGAGGCAAGGCCCAGATACGCGACGCAGTGCTGTTGCGCCTTTCTGCAAGCGTCATCGACACCGTTCGCCGTGCAGTCGAGGGACTGAGTGGGCCTGAGCGCGTTATTACCGCCATCACCGTGGCACTGGAACAGATCAGGTCGGTCCCCAATCGGCGGCTGATGCTCAACGCGAGTAGCTTGCCCGAACTGGGCGAATTGCACTCGTCACCCGTGCTGGCGCATCTCGCCGCCGAGCTCACCGGTATCACCGACGCCGATCCGCAAGCGGCGCAATGGATTGTGCGGCTGGTGGTGTCATTGGCCTATTGGCCCGCAGGGAACAGTCGGGTCGAACGACAGATGCTAAACCGCTTTGTCGCGTCGGCATTCGACGCATGAACGACGAGGGGCCGCTAGAAGAGCCCTGACCTGCTGAATCTCTGTGGAGCTAAGGGGAATCGAACCCCTGACCTTCTCGATGCGAACGAGACGCGCTACCAACTGCGCTATAGCCCCTGACCGGTAGATCAGGCTACCAGTCGCGGCCGGTGTCGCCGAAAGGCTACTGGCCGACCGCCCGCGGCAGGTCCCACTGGTACTCCCGCGCATACGGCGCGTAGTCGAGGTGCTCGAAGACCGGGTCCTCGTCGTCGATCTCCAGAACCACCGCGCCGGGCCGCCGCAACCGGGACGGGACCACGTCGTACTCGCGGTCGTAGATGTTCTCCACGCCCAGCTGCGAGCGCGCCATCCGCTGACTCCGGCGGCGCCGCACGCGCTCCTCGATCCGGGTCTGCGTGCGCAGGTAGCCAAGGTAGAGCACGGTCACTGCGGAGGCAATGCCGAAGAACCACCACGCCGACGAGGTCACCAGGAACGCCGTTGTTGCCGCGAGGACCAACGTCAGCGCCATGATCATCAGCACCCGCCTGCGCGCGGCGTACTTGCGCGCGGTCACCGCGGCGGCCTTGTCGGCGTCGTAGCGATGCCGCCGGTCGAACGCCGGCGACGCGGTTGTCGGCTGCTCCTCAGCGACCGGAATCCCCGACGTGTCGTCGATGTACTCGTACTCGTCGGCGTCGTCGAACGCCTCGCCCTCGTCGTCGTACTCGACGGCGAGGTTGACCTCGGTGTCGGGCTCGTCGTCAACGTCCGCGTGGCCGGCCGACAGCGCGGCCGACTCGGGGTCGATCACGTCGACGTCGAGGTAGTCCGGCCCGGTCTCCTCCGCAGACAGCGGGGCGGCGACGGTGGCCATGACGCGCGACGGCGGGGCATCCTCGTCTTCGTTGTCGTCTTCGTCTTCTATGTCGGCGTCAAAGCTGTCAGAGTCTTCGTCGGGCTGCCAGTCGGGGTCGCTTCGGTGCCCGGCCGCCGGCTTGCCTCGCTTGATCAGTCGGGCGGCCGTGCTGTTGTTCAGCACGCGGGTCGCGAGCGCAACGTCGCTGGTGCGTCGCACCGCGTCGCGCTTGCTCACCAACATGGGAACGAGCACGAACAGCCAGAGCACCACGAGTGAGATCCAAAGCAACGATTGCGGGATGCTTGGCATGGCGACCCGCTCCTTTCCCCGCCAGACGTGGCCCGTTGACGACGTCGATAACGAGCATCATTAGTCACAAAAGTCACGTTTGTAACACGACACGCCGCGAGTATTCGGCAGGATAAGCGAGCTAAGCCCAGCGGGCGTGCCCGTCGCGTACCAGCGCCGACGTCACCGAGGTGTAGACCTCCTCGACGGTCAGGCCCACCAGCAAGTGATCACGCCAGCCGCCGTCGACCTGGAGGTAGCGGCGCAGCAGTCCCTCTTCGCGGAACCCGACCTTCGCCAGTACCGCCCGGCTCGCCGCGTTCTCCGGCCGCACGGTGGCTTCCACCCGATGCAGTCGGACCGGACCGAAACAATGATCGAGACCCAGCGCCAGAGCTCCGGTGGCCACGCCGCGCCCCGTCATCGCATTGGACACCCAGTAGCCGATCCAGGCCGACCGCAAGGCCCCGTGCGTGACGTTCCCAATGGTCAACTGCCCGCAGAACTGGCCGTTCAACTCGATCACATAGGGCAGCATCCGGCCTTTGCGGGCTTCCGCCCGTAGGCTGGAGCAGATCGTCGGCCACGCTGAAATCGAGTGTCGCGCAATCCAATCCGCCTCAGTGCTGGGCTCGTAAGGTTCCAGGTGAGGGCGGTCAGCCAGTCTGGCCCGACTCCATTGCGCGGCGTCGCGCAGGCGCACCGGGCGCAACCGGATCACACCCGCGGACACCCGCAGCGGTCCCACCGCGGCGGGCCAGCCGGGGTGTTGGGAGGCGGAGCGCCACACGGTCACGAGCCGGGTCGCTCAGCCACGCTGAGCCAGAAACGCGACGTCGACGATCTCGCCGGTGCGGATCTGCTCTGCTTCACGGGGAACCACGACCAGACAGTTTGCCTCGGCCAGCGTCGCGAGCAGATGCGACGAGGCGCCCGGCGCGCCGCCAAGCGCCTGCACCAGGTATTCGCCGGTGTCCTGATCGCGCATCAGCTGGCCGCGCAGAAAGCCTTTGCGCCCGGCCACCGAAGTGATCGGCGAAAGCGTGCGCGCCTGCACGACCCGGCGCATCGGCTGCCGCTTGCCCAGCGACAACCGGATCAGCGGCCGGACCATCACCTCGAACACCACCAGCGCGCTGACCGGGTTGGCGGGCAGCAGAAACGTCGGCACCCCGTCGCGGCCCAGCTGCCCGAAGCCCTGCACGGAGCCGGGATGCATGGCGACCCGGGTGACCTCCATCTCGCCGAGCCCTGACAGCACCGAACGCACCGCCTCGGCCGCCGCACCGCCGACCGCGCCGGCGATCACCACGATCTCCGCGCGATTCACTTGTCCCTCAACGACTTCCCCGAGTTCTCGCGCATCGCTGCTGACAATGCCGACCCGGTTGACCTCAGCGCCGGCGTCACGGGCCGCGGCCGCCAGCGCGTAGGAGTTGACGTCGTAGACCTGTCCGTTGCCCGGCGTGCGCGAGATGTCGACCAACTCGCCGCCGACCGCGAGCACTGACACCCGCGGACGCGGATGCACCAGCACCCGTTCGCGTCCCACCGCCGCCAGCAGTCCCACCTGGGCGGCGCCGATGATCGTCCCGGCCCGCACGGCCACGTCCCCGGGCTGAACGTCGTCACCCGTGCGTCGCACATAGGCACCCGATCGCACGCCGCGCAGCACCCGCACCCGCGACTGGCCTCCATCGGTCCAGCGCAACGGCAACACCGCGTCGGCGAGTGTCGGCAGCGGCGCACCCGTCTGCACTCGCGCAGCCTGCCCTGGCTGGAGTCTGCTGGGCGTTCGGGCACCGGCCTGCACGCTGCCCATCACCGGCAGGGTGACACCGGCGCGGTCCGACCCCGAATCGGACGCCTCGCCGTCGTCGTCGTGCTGTTCGTCCGCGGGGTCGGCCTCCCGTACAGCAAGGACGTCGACGCTGCGGACCGCGTAACCGTCGATGGCGGCCTGATCGAAGCCGGGCAGCGGGCGTTCGGTAACGACTTCTTCGGCACACAACAGCCCTTGCGCCTCGGCGATCGCGACCCGCACCGGCCTCGGCGCCACCGCGGCGGCCGTCACCCGGGCTTGTTGCTCCTCCACCGAACGCACAGCGCGCCTTTCTCGTCGGTTGGGCGGCGCTTGCTGGCCTTTCGGCCCCTAGCCTTGGGCCAGACCCAGTCGAGTCACCAGCCAACGCCGTAGATCTGGCCCGTAGTCGTCACGGTCCAAGGCAAAGTCAACCGCAGCCTTGAGGTAGCCGCCGGGATTTCCCAAGTCGTGTCGGGAGCCGCGGTGAACCACAACGTGCACCGGATGCCCCTCGGCGATCAGCAATGCGATCGCATCGGTCAGCTGCATCTCGCCACCGACACCACGCTGAATGCGTTGCAACGCTTTGAAGATCGCGCGATCCAGGACGTAGCGCCCTGCAGCGGCATACAACGACGGCGCATCTTCGGTCTTCGGCTTCTCCACCATGCCGTTGACCTTGAGGACGTCCTTGTCAGCTCCGGGCACCGCCTCGACGTCGAAAACGCCGTAGGAGCTGATCTCTTCCGGCGTCACCTCGATGGCACACAGCACCGAGCCGCCGTACTGGGCGCGCACCTTCGACATCGTCTCGAGCACGCCGGTCGGCAGCACCAAGTCGTCGGGAAGGAGGATCGCGACCGCGTCTTCGTCGTCCCATAGCACCGGCTCGACGCAGCTGATCGCGTGCCCCAGACCCAACGGCTCGCCCTGCACGACGGACTCGACCTTGATCAAAGCCGGGGCGCGGCGGACTTTGGCCAGCATGGCGTCCTTGCCGCGCGCCACCAGCGTGCCTTCCAGCACCAGGTCTTCGACGAAGTGCGCGACGACGCCGTCTTTGCCTTCGGAGGTGATGATCACCAGTCGTTCGGCGCCGGCGCCGGCCGCCTCCGCCGCCACCAACTCGATGCCCGGCGTATCGACGACCGGCAACAGTTCCTTGGGCACGGTCTTGGTCGCGGGCAGGAAACGGGTGCCCAGACCGGCCGCGGGCACGATCGCCGTGCGCGGAACCGAATTGGGTGAAGTTGCCATTGTTGAAACCATATCGTTGACCCTGTGGCGACCGAGGGCAAGGCCGCATTGCGGGAGCGGCTGTTGGCCGCTCGTCGCTCACTGTCCGACGGCGTCCGCCTGGAGCAAGCCTCCGCGCTGGCCGGGCATGTTAGCGGGCTGGCGATCGACGGCGGCACGGTGTGCGCCTACGTCCCCGTCGGTGTCGAGCCGGGATCCATCGAACTGCTCGATGTACTGCAGCGCCGTGCCGACCGGGTATTGCTGCCGGTGGCGCGGACCACGGCGGACGACGACGCGGTGGCGCTGCAGTGGGGTGAGTACCGGCCGGGTCAATTGGTGACCGCGCGGTTCGGGCTGCTCGAACCGCCCGGGCCCTGGCTGCCGGCGAGCACCGTCGCCGAGGCCGCCGTCGTTCTGGTTCCGGCGCTGGCGGTCGACCGCTCCGGGGCCCGACTGGGCCGCGGCCGGGGCTTCTACGACCGCACGCTGGGGTTGCGGGATCCGCGGGCCCGCTTGATCGCCATTGTCCGCGACGAGGAGTTGCTCGACGAGGTGCCCTACGAGTCGCATGATGTGCCGATGACCCATGCGCTGACCCCGGGCCTGGGCTTGGTCGAGCTGGCGGGTTAGCAGTCCCGCAGCACCCGGCGCATCGCGTTTCTCGTTGCCCGACACCCATAGCTGGTAGGCCGTCTTCACCTCGACAACCCGGGCGACGAAGGCGCACCGAAAGCCGGCGTTCGGCGGCAGCCACGACCCGATGTCGCGAAATGCTTTGTCTGAGTTGACTTGTCCGCCGACGGCCAGCAGGTTGCGCGGATCGTTCGCGAAGTCGCGGCGACGTCGGACAGCGACACCACGTGGTCGATCTGCACGGTCGACGAGGTGTCCGGGCCGCGGACGAAGCCGATGCTCGCCGCGGTGTACGGGTCATGCAGCAGGCCGTCAAACGAGACCGCACCCGCTCACAACAGAGCGGGTGCGGTTTCTTTGTCTGGGGGTGGGTCAGATGGCGCGAACTTTAGAGGCCTGCGGACCCTTCGCGCCCTGAGTGATCTCGAACTCAACCTTCTGGTTCTCCTCGAGGCTGCGGAAGCCGCCGCCATCAATCTCGGAGTAGTGAACGAAGACGTCCGGACCCTCTTCGGGCGCGATAAAGCCGAAGCCCTTTTCGGCGTTGAACCACTTCACAGTTCCCTGTGCCATTTAATTCTCCTATGTCAGAGATACCGGTCGCACCGTGCGAACCGGCGGCCGAATGATCAGACGCTGCTTCTGACTTGCCCTGCAAGGAGAAAGAAACGCCCGCACCAAGTTTCTGCGCGAGCGTGTTTTGAACACGAACACTTAGAATTTCGACTGCCTAGATACTACGCGATCTCCTGACGAACTGGCTACTGGCCTTGCAGGGTCCCCGTGATGGAGTTCATTTAGGTGGGCGCGACCGCATGGGCTAGCTGAGGCGACGGCTCGGCTTGCGGGTCCCGCAACTTCACGAAGAGGTGGCGCGCGCTGACGATTGCGATGCGTAAGAGCAATTTGGGGTTGTTGAGTTGGTTAGGCTGTCCGATGAGGTGCGCGACCCGGAGGAGACTTTCCGTCACCACGGGGTCTTCGGACGCGGCGACCAAGGTGCTCTTGATGATCTGACTGCGCAGCCGCTTACGCAGCGACCGCCTGCCAGTTGTCAGGGGCATGCGTTCGTTGGATCGGTTGCGCGCCCAGACTTGAGCGATGGGTTGTGCGGCGCTTGGGAAGAAGCGGCGTGCCAACCCAGCGGCCCCGCTGTAGAGGCAATCACGCAGCGCCAGCGCCTGCAGCGCTGCCATGGTCATGCCTTGTCCGTAGATCGGGTTGAGGCTGCACTGCGCATCACCGATCACCAATAAGCCCGTTGGGAATTGCGGCATCTGGTCGTAACGCCGCCATACCGAGGCCGGGTTGCGAAACTTTACGATATCGCCGAGGGGAAGAGCCGCGTACAGTTGCTCGCTAATGGTTCGAGGGAGAACTTCTCCGGCCAGGGCCAGCATCTCGGCGAAACCTTCAGGCGCCCCGCCACTTTCGATCGAGCGACCGACAGCTAACATCCACGTGTTGTGCTCGCAGGCCGACAGAAGCACCGAGGGATGTCGAGATCCTCGGTTCGATATGACCAACTGTTGGTCGATTCCGCCGTCTGAGATGACGAACCGTTGACTGGAATAACCGACCGGAGTCGGACACCGCTCCTCTGCCGGGCGTCCATATCCCAGGCGCTCGAGAAACACAGGTGTACGCGTCGCCCGCCCCGTCGCGTCGACGACAAGATCAGCATCCAGAGCTGTCGTTAGCTCGCTGCTGCGGTGGACAATTCGCACACCGGTCACCGCGTCAGCATTCGCGAGCATCTCAAGGAGATCATGGTCGTCCAAAAACGTCACGTTGGGCAGTGCCATTGCCCGCCGGCGCAGATGGAATTCCATGAACGGACGGCTTGCCAGACACAGTGTCAATGCCGTCGGGTCAGCGATTCTGCCCGAGCGGGCCAGCTCCCAATCGCCCATCCGTGCGTAGAGCCGTGACAGGTCCCCGTCTCGGACGATGACGGCACCAGCTGCGTCCATCTCATCGAGTACCCCCGGAAACAACTCCGACAGCACCTGCACACCGCGGCCCAGGAGAGCGTGCAAGTGGCGGTCTTGGGGCACGCCTCTTCGGTGATCCTGATGATCGGGCAAGGTGTCACGTTCCACGACGGTGACCGAGTCGTAGAACTCCGAAAGCACTCGCGTCGCAAATAGACCGGCCATTCCCGCACCCAGCACCACCGCGTGTTTACGGCCGATCGTGGTCATTCGACCGCCATCCTTTGCCTGACATCCATCCAACGAACCGTACACTGAGGTTAAGAAAATTAAGGGAAAATTTAGTTAACAATAAGGGCACTGGCTTCTAATGCCGCCGCGTCCGACGATAAAGCCGGAGGACGCGCGCCAGTATCCTGTGCGGTCCCGTCGGCGGCGACTCGGATATTGAGCACGACATGTAAGTGTTGGGATAACGTCGGCGACACCGGCCGCCGCTGCCTGCGACTCGGGGAGGTATGTCATGTCGCACCGTCTACGCGGCCCCACCGATCGGCAATTCCGCGGCCGCAGCTGGGCCGGCTGCCTGTTCGCAGCGTGCCTGGCCCTGTCGGCTACCGCGTGTGCCCCCAACATGATTCAGGGCCGGGCTGCATCGATGCTGTATGACCCTGACCGCGTCGGCGGCTTGCCGTCCGCTGGCGGCTTTAGCGGGGTGCGCCCCGACGCGCCTCCACCACGAGGCCATGTCGAGCGAACCGATGGCGGTGACAACGATCGCCTTGCCCTGTTGGCGGTCAACGACATTCAGGAATTCTGGACTGTCACCTACCCGCAGTATTTCGGTAGCGAATACCGGCCGGTGTCCGCCACGCGGTCCTACGACGCCAGCAATCCCGCCAGCGGGCGGGTGTGCGGCACGACCGTCATATACTCAGATCCCAATGCGTCGTATTGCCTTCGCGACGATTCGATTTCGTGGGACCGCGGCGTTCTCATCCCCGACGCACGCAAGTACTTCGGAGACGTGTCCGTGGCAGCGGTGCTGGCACACGAGCTCGGCCACGCCGTGCAGACCAGAGCACACACCGTGCACCGGCTATCTCGCACCATCGTCAAAGAACAGCAGGCCGATTGCTTCGCCGGGGTCTATCTGCACTGGGTAGCGCAAGGCCGATCAACCCATTTTGCCATGAACACCACCGATGGTCTCGACCACGTCCTCGCCGGCGGAATCACACTACGCGATCCCATCGATGAATCCGAAAAGGCTCCTGGTGCACACGGTTCCGCGCTCGACCGCATCGGCGCCTTTCAAGAGGGATTCGACGGCGATGCCGCCACTTGCGCCGCGATCGACAAAAACGAGATCGCCCGCCGCCACGTCGGCCTCCCCCCGGCGTTGCAGGATTACTCCTCCGCCGAAGCTGGCGAAATGTCCATCACCGAGGACTCGTTGGCACTGCTGATGGAAACCCTCACCCAGATTTTTCACCCGGACGAGGTGCCCACTCTGACTGTTGGCGGCAACGTTACGTGCGCGGACACGCGCTCAAGCCCACCAGCGTCGTACTGCCCCGCAACCAACACCGTCAACGTCGATCTTGCTGGCCTGCAACGGATCGGCACATACGCCGACAATAAGAGTCGGGAACTTTTGCAAGGCGACGACACCGCGTTCTCCGTCGTCACATCGCGATACATGCTCGCCGTCCAGCACCAACAAGGCGTCACGCTGACCGGCGAACGCGCCGCACTCCGCACCGCATGCCTGACCGGGGTTGCCCAGCGCGACATGGCAGCACCCGTTGCGTTGCCATCTGGTCGCACCCTGGTGCTCAACGCCGGCGACCTCGACGAAGCGATCTCGGGCTTACTCACCAACCACCTGGTCGCCAGCGACACCAATGGTGACAGCGTGCCCGCCGGATTCACCCGGATCACCGCTTTCCGCTCCGGCCTCGTCGGTGACACCGCCCACTGCTACGGCAACTTCCCGTGAACCGCCCTCCTCAGCCCGGGCCCGAACGCGAACCCGGATCGGACACACCGTGGTATCTGAGCCGCCCGAACTCGGACGACCACACCAGCATCGCCCGACCGCGGCCGACTCCTCAACGGGGCCACCCGGTACCCGCGCCTCCGCCGGCACGCCGTCCACCCCCCGACATCCCCTGGTACCTGCAGCGACCAGACCGCGCCACGCCGTCACCACCACCCGCAGTCGAACACCGAACTCCGCCAACCGAACCCACAAGTACTGACACCTCCCGCGGCAAGGGACTCATGCCCTGGCTCCTGGTCGGTGTAGGCGCCGTAGCAGCGCTGATCGCGGTTGCGGTGCTCCTGGCCAACGTCTCCAACCTGGGCATCACCGGCGGTACGGTCCTCGACGTCACCAAAGTTCAGGCCGGCGTTCTGCAGACCCTCTCCGATTCCGCCAGCGGCTACGGCGCCAACAACGTGACCGACGTCAGCTGCAACGGCGGCCGCAACCCCAGCGCTCGCCAAGGAACGACATTCACCTGCGACGCCACCGTCAACGGTGCCCGCCGTCAGGTTACCGTCGCCGTCTCAGATGACCAGGGAACCTACGAAATCGACCATCCCCGATAACTTTTCGGATCAATTGCCCAATGCGTCGCGAGCCTCTACCAATGCGGGCGCAGTCGTGCCTCGACTCAGCCCGTGTGGAGTGATTCGCGTAGGCCGAGTTCCTTCACCGACACCAATAATCCCATTCGCACTCAGCATCGGATAGAGGGTATGACCGCCCTGTGACGCTCAAACTTGCAGGTCCCGAAGGCTGTTGAGGTGCCAGAAATGCTTCGGGGGCGAAGATCGAGACGACAAGCACCGTAAACGCGGCGATGCCGAAGCAAAGCAAACCCAAGACCCAGGTTTTAAAGCCTGGCAACGTCTTGCGCCCAGGCAAAGGCGCCACGATTCGCTCTGTCCAACCTCCGTAGATTCCAAGCTCCGGACGCTTTCGGGCAAAGGCTTCACCGTGGATCCTGAAGCGCTGTCGTGGGTCGCTGCCCCACTCATCCTCTTCGAAGTCTTCGAGCCAATGAGCATCGTGTATCTCGGCTTCACGATGGCGAGCCATGAGCGTCAAGCACAGGAACGTGATCACCATCGCTAGAAGTGACGAGACGATGCGCGCGAACTGGCTAGACGCCCCGCCGACGGCGATTGTGAATAGAAATGCCTGCGCAGTGAGGCTCAGCACGGGTACCTGCCACAGAAGGTAGTCCCACTGGAGGCGGCGCGAAGCGACGACTTGGTAGATCATGTTCTCGCGCTGAAAAGACTTTTCCACCTCAGTCATACGGAAATGCTGTCACAAGCCACCTTCTGGCTGTGGACGTCGGTAACCAAATCTTTCCGCCAAAGCCAGCGCCGCCGGTGTCGCCTAGCTGACTTTGTCTCGAACGGCGCCGAAAGCGGGGGGTGGACTAGCTTGTCGCGTACTCCAGTACCGTCTCGGTCGATGCGTTTCCGTCTGACGGCGCGATAGTCAGACTCGTCGGCCTGATCAGGTACCGCGTCCCATCTGTCGGGTTCGTGACGTCGAAACCGACAGAAGAGCGCACCGCATTGGCGAGTTCGATGCTCGCGCCGTCGCTGAGGCGAACACCGCGGTAGTAGAAGGTTCCGGGCTGAATTTCGCAGACTACCAACACTGACTGTGTCGTGCGGGCGATCGCTGCCAGCTGAGTTCCCATGTCACACCGCGCGACTGGGTAAGCGATCCAACCTTGCGCGTCGGTTCCGGGCGGGCCCACGATGGTCGGCTGAACTGCAGGGCTGAGCCGGGTTGGGCGGGGAAGGAGGCTCCTCGGGCTGATAGGACGGCGCCGGTGGCGGTGCCGCGGAAGCGATCGAGGGTGCAGCGCTGGTGGGTGGGGCGGAATTCTGCCGGGCAATCAATCCGATCACGATACCGATGCCTCCCAGGATCAACGCTGCCGCCACGATCACTACTGCCGGCACCAGCCACGGGCGAGCCTGACTAGCCGATCGTTGCTGGGGGCTCGGGTGAGTGTTGTTGTCCGACTTGCCATGCCGCGAGGCTGGGTCCGGAATCACCCGGCACCGAAGGAGCCAGGTAAGTCGGCGCGGCCTGGGTCACCGCGGTGGGCCCGGTGCTGGGTGCCGACGATGTTGCTCCGAGCGCGCGTTGGGCGGCCCGGCCCAACGCTCCGGGGCTGCCGTAGCGATCGTCGGGATCTTTCGCCATGCCGCGCGCGATCACGTCGTCGAACGCGGCCGGCACACGCGGATTTACGGCGCTGGGTCGCGGCGGTGGCGAGGACAGGTGGGCGGCGATCACCTGCTCCATGGAGCCGACTTTGAATGGCGGCTCCCCGGTGAGCGCCTCGTAGAGCACACCGGCCAGCGAGTAGGTGTCAACCGCCGGCGTCGTGGGACGACCCTCGAAGCGCTCCGGCGCCATATACCCGAAGGATCCGATTGCGCTGCCAGCGACCGTCAATCGGGTGTCGCCACGATTTTCGGCGATTCCGAAGTCGATCAGGTAGGCGAAATCTTCTGCCGCTGTGATCAGGATATTTTGCGGCTTGACGTCGCGGTGGATCAAACCCTGCGCGTGCGCAGCGTCGAGCGCTGCGCCGATCTGGCGGATGATCCCGACCGCACGCTCCGGCTCAAGGGGGCCACGTTGGAGCAGTTCAAGAAGATCGTGGCCGCGCACCAGTCGCATGTCGATGTAGAGGTTTCCGTCGATCTCACCCCAGTCGTAAATCGGGATGACGTGGGGCTCTTCCAGCATCGCCGCGGCACGCGACTCTCGCTGAAACCGCGTGCGGAACCCCTCATCCCGAGAAACCTCTTCGCGCAAGATCTTCAGCGCTACCGTGCGGTCCTTGCTGGTGTCATGAGCCTCATACACCTCACCCATACCGCCCTGCCCGAGCAGCCTCGTGAGCTGGTACTTGCCGAACATCGATCCGGCCTTGGCTGCGCCCACGACACCTCCCGTTATGCCTCCGACTAGCAGTATCCGATGCGAGTGCATGGTGCGCACCATTATCTGGCGACGGCGCTCCGGGGACGTGCCTTGCATATCGCTCAGGCAATGGCGTCAGCCGAACTCCAAGCGCGTGCCAATCTTTGGTCCGTGGTCAACAACACAAGACCTGCTGTATCGGCCAGCTCGACGTAGAGAGCGTCGGTGAGGCGGAGGGCGTCACGACGCGCCCACGCGCCAGCAAGCAGCGATGAGAGGCCGTGTCGAGTCACTGGCGCCTGCCGCAGTTCATCGAGTGCCGCATCGACCTGCGCAACGGTGAGTACACCGGCGCGGTGCATGCGCCCAAGCGCTGACAACGCCTCGGCGTCGAAGTGTGCCGGCGCATGCATGATGGTTCGAGCCAGCCGTGCGCGCACCGCCGGGAACCTGTCACCAGTGCGAGCAACTAGATCGACCATGGCGCTCGCGTCGATGACCACATGTTCCGGCGGCGAGGGGGATGGGGCGCTCACGCTTCGAATTCATCGCGAGCGGCATCTATCGCATCCAACACGTCGTCGTGCCGAGCGCTGGTGGTTCTGGCCTCCAGCCCCTGCAGCCATGCCTCGGTTGCAGAGTTCTCTAGCTCGTCGCTGATCGCGGCCTGAGTTAGCGCCGAGATGTTCAAGCCCCGCGCCCTGGCGCGCTTCGCCAAATCGTCGGGCACATATACGTTCAATCGAGCCATACACACTAATATACACACTCTTGCTACTGCGCGCCGGCGCCGGCGAAACCAAGCAGCGATCCGGGCTCCGGGAATGACCACCGCCACATAGCGGTTTTAGCACTTGAGACTGTAGAGTGCTAAGCGTTTAGACCATCTGGAGGAATGTGTGCCGACTTACAGCTACGCGTGTACCGAGTGCGACAACCGCTTCGATGTGGTGCAGGCGTTCAGCGATGACGCGCTGACCGAGTGCGGAAAGTGCTCGGGGCGGCTGCGCAAGCTGTTCGGCAACGTCGGCGTGGTGTTCAAGGGCAGCGGGTTCTACCGCAACGACAGCCGCGAGGCAGCCAAGAGCTCGAGCAGCAGCAGCTCGTCGAGCGCAGATTCGTCGACGGGTTCAGAGGGCTCCAGCTCCGATAGCAGTAGTCCGAGCGAGAAGTCCAGCTCCTCGGAGAAGCCGAGTTCGTCGAGCGACAAGTCCTCGTCCGATTCGTCGTCGTCATTGACGAAGTCGCCGGCGACCACCTCCAGCTAGCCGGTTATCCACAGGCGGCGCTTCAGCTGCCACGCTCATTGGCCTGTAGCGCCTACGGTGAGCGCGTGGGCGACGCCCGAACATCGCTGAATCCTTCGCTGCCGAACCGTCTTTCGCAGTGGCTGCGCCCCGACTGGTCGCGAACCGTGCGGGCGCGACGCATCGCGGCGGGCGGTCTGGTGTTGCTCGCTGGTGTTGCGGCGTTACGGCCCGATCCCAACGACGACCGCACGCGCGTGGTGGTGGCGTCGCACGACCTGGGCCCGGGCGCCGAATTGACCGACGACGATGTTCGCGTCGAAACACGTTCAGCGCCAACGGTTCCCGATGGATCACCATCCGATCTCGACGCGGTCGTCGGCTCGACACTGGCGGGGCCCGCCCGGCGCGGCGAGGTGCTTACCGACGTGCGACTCCTCGGCCGTCGCCTCGCCGAATCCGCCGCGGGCCCCGATGCCCGCATCGTGCCGGTGCATCCGGCCGACAGTGCGTTGATCGACCTGGTGCGACCAGGCGACGTCGTCGACGTCGTGGCAGCAGCGGAAGGCAGCGCCCAGGCCACTCCGCACGTGGTGGCCACCGACGCGATCGTCGTCTCGGTGTCGGCGAAACCCAAAGCTCAGAGCGCAAACAGTGAGCGGGTGGTGCTGGTCGCGCTGCCGGCAAGCTCAGCCACCGCGGTGGCCGGCGCGGCCCTGGTCGCGACGGTGACACTCACCCTGCACTGACCGCGCGGCCGGATAACCAGCAATCTCTCGCGTGACCCGCTTGACTCGGCTAGCTTTTTCTTGGGCTCGAAATTGGTTCATGGCTGACCCACTGTGGAAAGGACATCCCGATGTTCAAGGGCTTCAAGGAATTTCTCGCACGCGGCAACATCATCGACCTGTCTGTCGCGGTCGTGATCGGCACCGCGTTCACCGGTTTGGTCACCAAATTCACCGAAAGTGTCATCCAGCCGTTGATCGACCGGATCGGCGCCGGCGGAAAGTCAGATGTCGGACTTTTGAAAGTCGGCATCGGCGATGGCAAGTTCATCGACTTCAACGTCGCAATATCGGCCGCAATCAACTTCATTATCATCGCAGCGGTGGTGTACTTCCTGGTCGTGCTGCCCTACAACACGCTGCGCAAGCGCGGTGAGGTCAAGCAGGCCGAGGACACCGAACTCTCACTGCTCACCCAGATCCGGGATCAGCTCGCCGAATCCAGCGGCGGCGCAACGGGCCATCACTCCGCCAACGCCCCGGAGAGCCCCACAATCGAAGACAGGTAGTTCGCGCAGACGAGTCAGAGGTGATGGGGGGGCGCGTTGTCGCGCAGCCACCGCTCGTGAGCCTCGACGTCTCGACTCACGTCCGGGTCACGTTCGTCTGCCGACGTCTGGGGTGACGCGTCGCGGTCGTCGCCGGCCGGCCTGCTCATAGCGAGCGTCAGATCTCCAGGCTGGAGAGCTGGCCGATGATCTGGGCCGCCAACGGATTGAGCGTTGCCATGCCGTCGCGCACCGCATACCGGGAACCGGCGAGGTTCACCACCAGCGTGCTGCCGGAGATGCCGGCCAGACCGCGCGACAGACCCGCCTCGATGATGCCCGCCGACAGCCCCGAGGCGCGGATGGCTTCGGCAATCCCGGCGACCAAGCGGTCGAGGATGTCCAGCGTCGCCTCCGGTGTGACGTCGCGGGGAGTCACCCCGGTGCCGCCGACCGACACGACCAGGTCCACTCCCCCGATCACCGCGGTGTTGAGCGCGTTGCGGATCTCCACCTCGTCGGAGGCGACGGCGATCGCGCCGTCGACCACGAAGCCGGCTTCGGTGAGCAGCTCGGTGACCAACGGACCGGCGTGGTCCTCGTCGCCGTGATCGTCGACAACGACGACCAGTGCCCTGCCGATCAAGTCCGCACCCTGTTCCATGGCTGCAACCGTATATCTGGCGTCCGACGATGGCGCGGCGGCTCTGGTCACTGTTGGGCCTTGCCCAAGGTGACCTGGATCTTCTTGGTTTGGCCGGACGGATCCTTGATCGTCAGCGTCACCTTGTCGCCGGGCGCCTTGGATCGGACCGCGGCCACCAGCGCATCAGCGCTGTTGACCGTGCGGTCGTCGACTTTGGTGACGACGACTCCGCCGGGCAGGCCGGCGGCCGCGGCCGCGCCGTTGGGGACGACCTCGACGACCTTGGCGCCGGGGGTGTCCTTGTCGTTGGTGACCTGCACACCCAACGAAGCGTGTGACGCGGTACCAGAGCTGATCAGCTCGTCGGCGATGCGCTTGGCCTGGTCGACCGGAATCGCGAAACCCAGCCCGATCGAACCGCTCTGAGCGTCCGGCGAGTCACCGCCGAGCGTGGCGATCGCCGAGTTGACGCCGACCAGCTGTCCGCTCATGTTGACCAGCGCGCCACCGGAGTTACCGGGGTTGATCGCGGCGTCGGTCTGAATGGCGTCCAGCACGGTGTTCTGGTTGCCGCTCTCTCCGGTGGTCGACACCGGCCGGTTGAGCGCGCTGACGATACCGGTGGTCACCGTGCCCGACAGGCCCAGCGGTGAACCGACCGCCATCACAGGCTGGCCGACATGCAGATTGGCCGACGACCCGATGTTGATCGGCGTCAGACCCGAAACACCTTGCACGCGAACCACTGCGACGTCCGTGGTGGGGTCCGCACCGACGACGGTGAACTCCGCGGTGCGCCCGTCAGAGAACGTCACCGTGGTCTTCGGCTTGCCACCGCCGCCACCGGGAGGGGCCGGCTGGTCGGGATCGGGACCGGGGCCGTTGGGGTCGTCATCGGGACCCGGACCCTGGTGTTCGGGGTTCGGACGCCCGTGCGACGGCGCAGGTGCCTTGCCGGGGTTGGCCGCCGTGGCGACGACGTGGTTGTTGGTCAGGATCAGGCCATCCGCGGACAGGATGATGCCGGAGCCCTCTTCGGACGCACGCCCGAGGTTGGTCTCGAGCATGACGACGCTGGGCACCACCTTGGCTGCCACCTGCTCGACACTGCCGACCGGCGCGTTCGAGGCCGGCATGCCGGGCGTGGCCCCACCGGGCATCGCACCGTCGGCGATCGAGGAGAGCTGCCCGTGATGCGCAATCACCGAGGCGGCCGCACCGCCGATGCCGGCCGAGACCACGGCGACGACTACCGCACCGACTGTTAATGCGCCTGCGCGAGAACGCTTTCGAGGCGCGGACAACTGGGGCGGCGGTCCGCCGGCGGGGTGCGTGGAGTGCCCGGCCTGCCCGGCGAACGGACCGTACGCCTGCCGGTATTGCGGCTGCTGGCCCTGCCGCCACTCGTAGCCCTGCGGGTAGGTTTGCTGCTGCCCATAACCGGAATGGCCTGCAGTCCCACCCTGATCGGACGCCGGACGGTATCCGTGTTGCTGCGGCGGTGGCGAATACCTCGGGTGATTCGTCATGTCGCTAGTGCTCTTTCCTGTGTTCAGGTGCGGTCGTACAGATCCAGAGAGTAACTGGATTACTACCTTGCCTGCGTGGTCTGTGATTCGACTGAGATAACGCTCTTCGGTCCGACAGAGTTCCCCGGAATTGTTGGCTCGTTAACATTCGGCGCGGCGTCACCATCTGACGGGTACTCCACCGCGGCCGGTATCGGCTGTCCCGGGAGCAAGACGTAGATGGACGTTCCCGGCGGCTCACCACCCGGAACGGTCTCCTCCACGCGAAGCTTGCCGCCGTGTTTGAGCACCACCTGTTTCACGATCGCCAGCCCCAGCCCCGAACCGGGCACGGCCCGCGCCGTTATCGAGCGGAAGAACCGCTCGAAGACCAGTTCGCGCTCCTGTTCCGGAATGCCCGGTCCGTGGTCGGACACCACCAGCTCGGCATGCGTCGTGTTGAGCTGGTGGAGCCGTACACCGACATGCTCCCCCGACGGGCTCCACTTGGCGGCGTTGTCCATCAAGTTCAGCACCGCCCGCGACAGGCCCGCGGAGTCGCCGTAGACCTGCCAGGGCGCGACCTCGACGTCGAACTCGACATCCATGCGGCGCCGCCGAACCCGCTCCAGCGACCGCTCGACGACCTCACTCATATCGACCGGCTCGTGAATCACTTCGCCGGCATCGGCGCGGGTGAGATCCACCAAATCGCCTACCAGCGTGGACAATTCCTCGATTTGTCCGATCACGTCGGTCCGCAGGTCAACCATTTCCTGCTCAGGTATCGGCGGGGCACCGGGTGCGCTCGAAGCCATCAGCAGCTCCACGTTGGTGCGCAGCGAGGTCAGCGGAGTCCGCAGCTCGTGACCCGCGTCGGCGACCAGCCGGGTCTGGCGTTCCCGGGATTCGGCGAGAGCCCGCAGCATCATGTTGAAAGCCTCAGTGAGCCTTGCTAATTCATCGCTGCCATAGACCGGTATGGGCCTCAGGTCGTCGGTGCGCGCCACTCGCTCGGCGGCGCCAGTCAGTCGGCCCACCGGTCGCAGGCCGGCCTGGGTGACCATGCCACCGGCCACCGCGGCGACGGCCATGCCGACCCCGCCGACGATGAGCAGCACCCAGCGCAGTTTGGTCATCACGGCGTCGGTCGGCGCGAGGCTCTTGGAGATCAACAACGAACTACCGTTCGGCAGATGCACGGCCAGTACCCGCTGGTTGGCGGCGGTGCGCCGGGACATGAACAGGTCGCCGCGGATGACGGCCTTCTCCTGCTGCCCGACCGGCAGCGTCTGGCCCTCCTGGTTGGCAGTGAAGATCGACCGGCCTGGCGTCACCAGCATCGCGTTGACGTCCGAATATGCCGTTCCCTCAATGGCTTTCGCCGGATCAGCAGCAAGCGACCCGCTGGCGATCAGCAGCTGCGCCCGGCTCTGCAGCTGGTTGTCGATGTCCTTGTACAGCGCGGCGGAGATCACTGCGTACACCGCGACGGCCATCAGGATGACCACCATGGCCACCATCGACATGGCCAGCATCATCACCCGCCACCGCAGTGACAGGGACGTACTGGTCCGCAGCGGAACCCTGCTTCGCCGACGGAGCAGGGATCTCAGGGGCATCAGGGAGGAGTTTCGCGAAGCACGTAACCCACACCGCGCACGGTGTGGATCAATCGTGACTCGCCGTTGGCCTCGGTCTTGCGACGCAGGTAGCCGACATACACCTCGAGCGCATTACCCGACGTGGGGAAATCAAAACCCCACACCTCCTCGAGAATGCGGCTGCGCGTCAATACCCGTCGCGGATTGGCGATCAACATCTCCAGCAACGCGAATTCGGTGCGGGTCAGGCTGATCTGACGTTGACCGCGGGTGACTTCACGCGTCACCGAATCGAGTGTCAGGTCCGCGAACGTCATCGCCACGGACTCCGACGAGTCGTCGATTCTCGTGCGGCGCAGCAATGCTCGCATCCGCGCCAGCAGCTCTTCCAGAGCGAACGGCTTGGGCAGGTAATCGTCGGCGCCGGCGTCGAGGCCGGCGACGCGCTCGGAGATGGTGTCGCGGGCGGTCAGCACCAGGATCGGCAGATCGTCGCCGGTGCTGCGCAACTGCCTGCACACCTCCAGGCCATCCAGCCGGGGCATCATCACGTCGAGGACGAGCCCGTCGGGCCGGTCCGCAGTGATCATTTCCAGGGCTTCAACGCCGTCCTCGGCCAGCGCGACCGAGTAGCCGTTGAAGGACAGCGACCTACGCAATGACTCGCGCACAGCGCGGTCGTCGTCGACGACAAGAATTCGCACGGCCACCAGTTTTATCCAATCTCCTGTGAACGCGCTGAGAGGTGGGCAAAACCGACTGCCGCAAATTGCTCACACAAAAGCCGGGAGACGATGCTCACAGCAAACAAGTTAGCGTCGGTCGAGGTCAATCAGACCGAGGCGCGCCGCCTTCAGAAACCGACGCGGCACCTTGTGCTGCTTACCGGCCACCGTCACACTCACCAGTTCCGGCTTCTCAGCCTTCCATTGCGCGCGTCGGCTACGGGTGTTCGAGCGCGACATCCGCCGCTTTGGCACAGCCATGATCAGGCCTTACTCCTGGTAGGGGGGTCGCCGCGAAAAATTCCTCGACAGCGACGTCTGGGACAATGGTAATGGCTGACCTGCTGCGGTCAAAAATGAGCCGTTGAGTTCGCCTGCCGCCTTGACGCGGCACCGCCGGTACCGGCTAACCTACCGGTTGGTTGGTACATCCCAATGAAGGGTAAGACACGAGTGGCGGCGCTGGTTCGGATCGGAAACTGCTCGGGGTTCTACGGTGACCGGCATTCTGCGATGCGCGAAATGTTGACCGGCGGCGAGCTCGACTACCTGACCGGCGATTATCTGGCCGAGCTGACCATGCTGATCCTCGGCCGCGACCGGATGAAACATCCTGAGCGCGGTTACGCCAAGACCTTCCTGACCCAGCTCGAGGAATGCCTGGGTCTCGCTCAGGACCGCGGCGTGCGGATCGTCGCCAACGCCGGCGGCCTCAATCCCGCCGGGCTCGCCGACGCGGTGCGCGCGCTGGCCCAGCGCTTGGGCGTGCCGGTCCGGGTGGCCCACGTCGACGGGGACGACCTGTCGGGCCGCGCCGAAGAACTGGGGCTGGGCACACCGCTGACGGCCAACGCGTACCTGGGCGCCTGGGGCATCGTCGACTGCCTGAACGACGGCGCGGAGATCGTCGTCACTGGCCGGGTGACCGACGCCTCGGTGACGGTCGGGCCCGCGGCCGCCCACTTCGGCTGGAGCCGGACCGACTACGACCGCCTCGCCGGCGCGGTGGTCGCCGGGCACGTCATCGAATGCGGCATCCAGGCCACCGGCGGCAACTTCTCGTTCTTCACCGAAGTGCCCGAACTGACCTATGCCGGCTTCCCGCTGGCTGAGATCCACGCCGACGGTTCGTCGGTGATCACCAAGCAACCGGGCACCGGCGGGCTGGTCAGCGTCGACACCGTCACCGCGCAGCTGCTCTACGAGATCACCGGCGCACGCTACGCCAACCCCGACGCGACCGCCCGGATGGACAGCATCGAGCTCTCCTCCGACGGTGCCGACCGGGTGCGGATCACCGGCGTGACCGGCGAACCGCCGCCGCCCACCTACAAGGTGTCGCTGAACAGCATCGGCGGCTTCCGCAACGCGACAACGTTCGTGCTGACCGGTCTGGACATCGACGCCAAGGCGGATCTGGTCCGGCGGCAGCTGGAATCCTCGCTGAGCGTCAAACCAGCCGAGTTGGAGTGGACGCTGGCCAGGACCGACCACGCCGACGCCGACACCGAGGAAGCGGCCAGCGCGCTGCTGCGTTGCGTCGTCCGCGATCCCGACCCCGCCAACGTCGGACGCCCATTCTCCGCGGCCGCAGTGGAATTGGCGCTGGCCAGCTACCCGGGTTTCACCGTCACCGCGCCGCCGGGAGACGGCCAGGTGTACGGGATTTACACGCCCGGCTATGTCGATGCCGCCGAGGTCGCGCACGCCGCCGTCCACGCCGACGGCGCGCGCGTTGAAATCGCCTGCGCCACAGACACTCTCGAGCTGATGCCAGCAGCGGTGCCGTCGTTGCCGGAGCCGTTGGCCGGCGGGCCGACGCAGCGGGTGCCGCTCGGCCGGATCGCCGGCGCCCGCAGCGGCGACAAGGGCGGGTCGGCCAACGTCGGTGTCTGGGTCCGCACCGACGAGCAGTGGCGCTGGCTGGCCAACACGCTGACCGTCGAGCTGCTGCAAGAGCTGTTGCCCGAGACTGCCGCTCTGCCGGTGACCCGGCATCTGCTGCCCAACCTGCGCGCGGTGAACTTCGTCATCGAGGAGATCCTCGGCCAGGGCGTCGCCTACCAGGCACGGTTCGACCCCCAGGCCAAAGGACTCGGCGAGTGGCTGCGCAGCCGCCATGTCGACATTCCAGCAGCGTTGCTGTGAGAGAAGGGTAGTTGTGAGCATCTGGACCACGCTGGAGCGCGATGCGCTCCGTAAGACCGTGCGCTCGTTCGCCGAACGGGAGATCCTGCCGCACATCGACGAGTGGGAACGCAGCGGTGACCTGCCGCGCGAATTGCACCG
Source organism: Mycobacterium sp. (assembly GCF_965277065.1). Classification (GTDB taxonomy): domain Bacteria; phylum Actinomycetota; class Actinomycetes; order Mycobacteriales; family Mycobacteriaceae; genus Mycobacterium. The sequence goes on along the minus strand of NZ_CBDIBT010000018.1, from coordinate 378,970 downwards.
CGCCGCGGGAGAAGCAGGCCTGCTGGGCGCGAACTTCCCCGAGGAGGTCGGCGGCGGCGGTGGCGACAGCGCCGACGCGGTGATCGTCTGCGAAGAGCTGCACCAGGCCGGCGTACCCGGTGGCGTGTTCGCCTCGCTGTTCACCTGCGGCATCGCGGTGCCGCACATGATCGCCTCGGGCGACCGGCGGCTGATCGAGGAATTCGTCCGACCGACGCTGGCCGGAGAAAAGATCGGCTCGCTGGCCATCACCGAACCCGGCGGCGGCTCCGATGTCGGACACCTGCGCACCACGGCGACCCGCTCCGGTGATCGGTACATCGTCAACGGCGCCAAGACCTACATCACCTCCGCGGTGCGCGCCGACTTCGTCGTCACCGCAGTGCGCACCGGCGGCCCTGGCGCAGGAGGGGTTTCGCTACTACTCGTCGAGAAGGGCACGCCCGGGTTCGAGGTTAGCCGCAAACTGGACAAGATGGGCTGGCGGTCCTCGGACACCGCCGAGCTGTCCTACGCCGACGCGGCCGTTCCGGTGGAGAATCTGGTCGGCGCCGAGAACACCGGCTTCGCCCAGATCGCCGAGGCGTTCGTCTCTGAGCGCATCGCCCTTGCCGCGCAGGCGTATTCGAGCGCCCAGCGTTGCCTGGACATCACCGTTCAGTGGTGTCGCGACCGGCAGACGTTCGGCCGGCCGCTGATCTCGCGGCAGTCCGTGCAGAACACGCTGGCCGAGATGGCCCGCCGGGTTGACGTCGCGCGCGTCTACTCGCACCACGTGGTCGAGCGACAGATGGCCGGCGAGACCAACCTGATCGCCGAGGTGTGCTTCGCCAAGAACACCGCGGTCGAGGCGGGCGAATGGGTGGCCAACCAAGGCGTTCAACTGTTCGGCGGCATGGGATACATGGCCGAGTCGGAAATCGAACGCCAATACCGCGACATGCGGATCCTGGGCATCGGCGGCGGGACCACCGAGATCCTGACCTCGCTGGCCGCCAAACTGCTGGGCTTCCAGTCGTGACCGCCCTGAAGTCCACACTCGACCCCAAGAGCGACGCTTACACCGCGGCGGCGTCGGCTGCGGAGTCGCGGCTCGAGGAGATCGGCGCCGAACTGGCCACGGCGCTGGGCGGTGGTGGCGCGAAATATGTTGAGCGCCATCATGACCGCGGCAAGCTGACCGCCCGGGAGCGCATCGAGCTGCTGGTCGACGCGGACGCACCGTTCCTGGAACTGAGTCCGCTGGCGGCCTACGGCAGCGCCTTTCACGTCGGTGCCAGCATGGTGACCGGCATCGGCGTCGTCGGCGGCGTGGAATGCGTTATCGTCGCGAACGACCCGACGGTCAAAGGGGGCACCAGCAACCCGTGGACATTCAAAAAGGTGCTGCGGGCCAACGCGATCGCGCTGCAGAACCGACTCCCGGTGATCTCGCTGGTGGAATCCGGCGGTGCGGACCTACCCACCCAGAAGGAAGTGTTCGTTCCCGGTGGCCAGTTGTTCCGCGACCTGACCCGGCTGTCAGCGGCCGGAATCCCGACCATCGCTTTGGTTTTCGGCAACTCGACCGCGGGCGGGGCCTACGTGCCAGGCATGTCCGACCACGTGGTGATGATCAAGGAACGCTCGAAGGTGTTCCTGGCCGGTCCCCCGCTGGTGAAGATGGCGACCGGTGAGGAATCCGACGACGAATCGCTCGGTGGCGCCGAAATGCACGCCCGGACCTCGGGTTTGGCCGACTACTTCGCCGTCGACGAACTGGACGCGATCCGGATCGGGCGCCGCATCGTCGCCCGGCTCAACTGGGTGAAGCAGGGCCCGACGCCCGCACCGGTGGTCGCTCCACTGTTCGACGCCGCGGAGCTGATCGGCATCGTCCCGGCGGATCTGCGCATCCCGTTTGACCCCCGCGAGGTGATCGCGCGCATCGTGGACGGCTCCGAATTCGACGAGTTCAAGGCCATGTACGGCTCGTCACTGGTCACCGGCTGGGCCCGGCTGCACGGCTATCCGCTGGGCATCTTGGCCAACGCCCGGGGCGTGCTGTTCAGCGAGGAATCCCAGAAGGCCACCCAGTTCATCCAGCTGGCCAACCGCTCCAACACGCCACTGTTGTTTCTGCACAACACGACTGGCTACATGGTCGGTAAGGACTACGAGGAAGGCGGCATGATCAAGCACGGTTCGATGATGATCAACGCGGTCTCGAACTCGACCGTCCCGCATATCTCGCTGCTGATCGGCGCATCCTACGGCGCCGGCCACTACGGCATGTGCGGCCGGGCCTACGACCCGCGGTTCCTGTTCGCCTGGCCCAGCGCTAAATCCGCGGTGATGGGCGGGGCTCAACTGGCCGGCGTGCTTTCCATCGTGAGCCGCGCCGCGACGGAAGCCCGCGGCCAACAGGTCGACGAAGACGCCGACGCGGCGATGCGCGCCGCCGTCGAAGGCCAGATCGAAGCCGAGTCGCTGCCGTTGGTGATGTCCGGGATGCTCTACGACGACGGGGTGATTGACCCCCGCGACACCCGCTCGGTGTTGGGAATGTGTTTGTCCGCCATCGCCAATGGCCCGATCAAAGGGACGTCGAACTTCGGCGTCTTCCGGATGTGACGCTCATGGGAATCACTCGAGTTCTGGTGGCCAATCGCGGCGAGATCGCGCGACGGGTCTTCGCGACCTGTCGTAATCTCGGCCTGGGTACCGTCGCGGTGTACACCGACCCCGACGCCGCCGCCCCACACGTCGCCGAGGCGGACGCCGCGGTGCGACTGCCGCAGGCAGGCGACTATCTGAACGCCGAGGCGATCATTGCGGCGGCCCGCGCGGCCGGCGCCGACGCGATTCATCCGGGTTACGGATTCCTCTCGGAGAACGCCGATTTCGCCGCCGCCGTGCAAGCCGCCGGGCTGGCCTGGATCGGGCCGTCGGTGGAGGCGGTGCGCGCCATGGGCTCCAAGATCGAATCCAAGAAGATGATGGCCGCGGCCGGCGTTCCGGTGCTCGAGGAACTCGATCCCGACGCCGTCACCGCCGGCCAGTTGCCGGTGCTGGTGAAGGCATCGTCCGGCGGCGGCGGGCGCGGAATGCGGGTGGTCGACCAATTGGACGCGCTACCAAGCGAAGTCGCTGCGGCGCAGCGCGAGGCCCAGTCTGCGTTCGGTGACCCCACGGTGTTCTGCGAGCGTTACCTGCCGACCGGACACCACGTCGAAGTCCAGGTGATGGCCGATGCGCACGGCACGGTCTGGGCGGTCGGCGAGCGGGAATGCTCGATCCAGCGCCGCCACCAGAAGATCATCGAAGAAGCACCGTCGCCCTTGGTGGAGCGCATACCGGGGATGCGGGCCAGGCTGTTCGAGGCCGCCCGGCTGGCGGCAAGCGCGATCGCCTACACCGGTGCGGGGACGGTGGAGTTCCTCGCCGACGATGACGGCGAATTCTTCTTCCTGGAGATGAACACCCGGCTGCAGGTCGAGCACCCCGTCACCGAGGAGACCACCGGCCTCGATCTGGTCGAGCTGCAGATTGTGGTCGCCGACGGTGGCCGCCTGGGCGCCGAACCGCCTGCGGCGCATGGTTCGTCGATCGAGGCCCGGCTGTACGCCGAGGACCCCGCGCAGAATTGGCAGCCCCAGGCCGGTCCGGTTCATCGCATCGACATTCCCGCGGCCCGAACCGAATTCGCCACGCTCAGGGCACGCACCGGAATCCGGCTGGACTCCGGAATCGTCGACGGGTCGGTGGTGTCGATTCACTACGACCCGATGCTGGCCAAGGTGATCTCGTACGCCCCGACCAGGCAGCAGGCGGCTCTGGTGCTGGCCGACGCGCTGGCCCGGGCACAACTGCACGGTCTGCGCACCAACCGCGACCTGCTGGTGAACGTGCTGCGGTATCCGGCATTCCTCGACGGCGCCACCGACACAGCGTTCTTCGAGACGCACGGCTTGGCGAAACTGGCCGCTCCACTGGCCGACGAGGCGGTCGTGCGGCTGTCGGCGGTCGCGGCGGCGCTGGCTGACGCGGCCGACAACCGTGCAAAAGCCGTCGTGCTGGGCTCACTGCCCAGCGGCTGGCGCAACCTGGCGTCGGGTTATCAGGTCAAGACCTACGTTGACGACGCCGGCGACGAGCATCACATCGAATACCGTTTCGGCCGAACGGGATTGATGCTGGCAGGCGACGACACCGTCGAGCTGGTGTCGGCATCTGCGGATGGGGTGGTGCTGGCCGACGACCAGGGCGTGGCGCGCCGCTTCGCCGTCGCCCGCCACGATCAGGACGTCTATGTCGACTCCGCGCAAGGGCCGGTGCACCTTGTCGCGCTGCCGCGCTTCCCCGAACCGGGATCGGCTGTTGAGAAGGGCTCGCTCGTTGCGCCCATGCCCGGCAACGTGATCCGGCTCGGCGCCGCGGTCGGCGACACCGTCACCGCCGGCCAGCCGCTGATCTGGCTGGAGGCGATGAAGATGGAGCACACCATCACCGCGCCGGCCGACGGGGTGCTGGCTGAACTCGATGTCGACACCGGCCAACAGGTCGAAGTCGGCGCCGTCCTGGCGCGCGTGGACGCGCCCCATGATCGCGAAGCAGAAGGAGAACCATCATGACCGACAGCTTTTTCATCGAGAACGAAGACCGCCAGGCGCTGCGCAAGTCGGTGTCCGAGTGGGCATCCAAGTTCGGCAGCGAATACTACCTGAAGAAGGCCCGCGCTCAGGAGCACACCGACGAACTGTGGTCCGAGGCAGGCAAACTCGGCTTTCTGGGCGTCAACCTGCCCGAGGAGTACGGCGGCGGCGGCGCCGGAATGTACGAGCTGTCGCTGGTGATGGAGGAGATGGCGGCCGCCGGCAGCGCACTGCTACTGATGGTCGTCTCGCCGGCCATCAACGGCACGATCATCTCCAAGTTCGGCACCGAGGAGCAGAAGAAGCGCTGGGTCCCCGGTATCGCCGACGGAAGCGTCACGATGGCGTTCGCGATCACCGAACCCGACGCCGGATCCAACTCGCACAAGATCACCACCACGGCCCGCCGCGACGGCAGCGACTGGATCCTCAAGGGGCAGAAGGTCTACATCTCCGGAGTCGATCAGGCGCAGGCGGTGCTGGTGGTCGCGCGCTCCGAGGAGGCCAAGACCGGCAAGTTGCGGCCCGCATTGTTCGTGGTGCCCACCGACACACCCGGCTTCACCTACACCCCGATCGACATGGAGATCATCAGCCCGGAACGGCAGTTCCAGGTGTTCATCGACGACGTTCGGCTGCCCAGCGACGCGCTCGTCGGCGCCGAAGATGCAGCAATTGCACAGCTTTTCGCCGGACTGAACCCCGAGCGCATCATGGGCGCAGCCAGCAGCGTCGGCATGGGCCGCTTCGCGCTCGACCGGGCCGCTGACTACGTCAAGACCCGCCAGGTGTGGGGAACACCGATCGGCGCGCACCAGGGACTGTCACATCCGTTGGCGCAGTGCCACATCGAGGTCGAGCTGGCCAAGCTGATGATGCAGAAAGCTGCGACGCTCTACGACAGCGGCGACGACGGTGGCGCGGCGACGGCAGCCAACATGGCCAAATATGCTGCGGCCGAAGCGGCTACCCGCTCGGTCGATCAGGCCGTGCAGTCAATGGGCGGCAACGGGCTGACCAAGGAGTACGGCGTGGCGGCGATGATGGCCTCGGCCCGGCTCGGCCGGATCGCGCCGGTCAGCCGGGAGATGGTGCTCAACTTCGTCGCGCAGACATCGCTCGGCCTGCCCCGCAGCTACTGATGGACACCCTGGTCGAATATGCCGTCAACGCGCATGTCGCGCGGCTGACGCTGAATTCGCCGCATAACCGCAACGCGCTGTCGGCTGCGTTGGTCGGCCAGTTGCATCAAGGCCTGCGCGATGCGGCGGACGATCCCGCGGTGCGGGTCGTCGTCCTCGGCCACACCGGCAACACCTTCTGCGCCGGCGCCGATCTCTCCCAGGGCTCGTCGGCCAGCTCGGACCCGGGTGAAGCAACGGCGCAGCGGTCCAGGGAAATGGCGGCGCTGCTGCGAGCCATCGTCGAGGCCCCGCTGCCGGTAATCGTCGCGGTCGACGGCCACGTCCGCGCCGGCGGTATGGGTCTGGTGGCCGCGGCCGACATCGCCGTCGCCGGACCGCGCAGCACCTTCGCGCTGACCGAGGCCCGGATCGGCGTGGCGCCGGCGATCATCTCGCTGACCCTGTTGCCGAAGCTGTCTGCCCGCGCTGCCGCGCGCTATTACCTGACGGGTGAGACGTTCGACGCTGCCACCGCCGCGGCGATCGGTCTGATCACGGTGGCAACCGACGATGTCGACTCCGCGCTGGCGTCGCTGGTCGCTGACATCGGCCGCGGCTCGCCGCAGGGTCTTGCGGCATCCAAGGCGCTGACCACGGCCGCCGTGCTGGATGGATTCGATCGCGACGCCAAGCGACTCGGCTCCGAATCGGCCCGGCTGTTCGTCTCCGACGAAGCCCGCGAAGGCATGCTGGCGTTCCTGGAGAAACGGCCGCCGCGCTGGGCCATCTGACGACGATCCGGGCCGGGCAATAGGATCCCTGAGGTGGCTGCCCGGGACGTTCTTCGCAGCCTGCTCACCGGATACAAGCGCCCGACGACACACCCGGTCGATGACGAGGGCGAGGGTGCCGAAAGCCTGATCGGGTTCGTGCTGGCGGCCGCGGCGGTCGGAGTGCTGACCGGCCTCAGCGCCGCGAGTTTCCGGCTTCTGCTCGAACAGGGCGCGCGTCTGCGCGGGAGCCTGGCCGGCTGGTCGCACGGCCATTGGTGGGGCGTGATCGTCGTGGTGCTGGTCTGCACGGCCGCCGCCGCCCTCGCAGCCGCCCTGGTGCATCGGGTCGAACCGCACGCCGAAGGCAGCGGGATCCCGCGCGTCGAAGCGGTCGCCGACGGCCGCGTCCGGCCCGACCGGTTCCGGCTGCTACCGGTCAAATACGTCGGTGGCCTCCTGTCCATCAGCAGCGGTATGGCGCTGGGTCGCGAGGGGCCGTCGGTGCAGATGGGCGCGTCCGCGGCGGTCATCGTTGCCACCGTGACCCGGCGCAACCTCGTCGATCTGCGTGTCCTGGTCGCCGCCGGCGCGGCCGCCGGGCTGGCCACCGCGTTCAACGCACCGATCGCGGGTGGCGTTTTCGTTCTCGAAGAGCTCCTCAAGCGGTTCGATCCACGCACCACGATCGCCACCCTGGTGGCGTCCGCGTCCGGTTTCATCGCCGCCCATCTGCTGGTGCAATCCCGATACGACTTCGACATGACACCGATTCCGGATCCGCGGCTCGTGGAGTACGGCTGGATCCTGGGTATCGGAGTCGTCACCGGTCTGCTCGGCGTGCTGTACAACGGTGCGGTCATGGCCGCCTTGCACCGGGCCGACGCCAGCCGCGTACCCAAGGAGGTCCGCGCCGCCGGCACCGGCGCGCTGGTCGGCATGCTGGTGTGGTTCACACCCGATCTGGTCGGCGGCGGCGACGGTCTGACCCAGCGGGCGCTCTCCGGCCACGGCGCGCTGCTCGCCGTCGCGGGCGCGCTGACGCTGCGGTTTGCGCTGGGCGTTGTCTCCTACGCCGCGGCGACACCCGGTGGGTTGTTCGCGCCGATGCTGGTGCTGGGTTCGCAGGCCGGCTTGATCGTCGGGCTGATCGCCGTGCATCTGACGCCGCACGCCGTGCCCAGCCTGCCGGCGTGCGCGCTGATCGGAATGGCCGCGTTCTTCGCCGCGTCGGTCCACGCCCCGGTCACCGGGCTCATCCTCGCCACCGAGATGACGGGCAACACCAACCAATTGCCACCCATGCTGGGTGCGTGCGCCGTCGCCATGCTTGTCGCGGTGGCACTGCGATCGACGTCGATTTACGACCGACTGGCCGAGCGCGCGGCAAGCAATGCCGCCCGCGCCACCTGAGCGAAGTCTGAGGGTGGCGAAACGGTTTGGCGAAGATCCTTGCAGCAGATTTTGTTAGACGTACGCTCGTCAGTAATGAGCAAGTCAGCGCAACGAGGGGCGCGCGACCGGCCGGACGCAGCGACGCGTGCCGCCGAGACGGATCGCATCCAGGTGGCTCAGTTGCTCACCGACGCCGCCGCTCAAGGCCGACTCCAGATGAGCGACTACGAGGACCGGCTCACCAAGGCATACGCGGCGAAAACTTACGACGAACTGGACCAGTTGCGGTCGGATCTGATCGGCTCCTCGGTCAATTCCCAACGCGGTGGCGCGACCAAGCCCGCGCCCTCGATGCTGCTGCTGGCCATCATGAGCGCGTTCGAGCGTCGCGGCCGGTGGAACGTTCCCAAGAAGCTGACGACGTTCGCGTTGTGGGGCGGCGGCGTGATCGACCTGCGCTACGCCGACTTCACCTCCACCGATGTCGAGATCAACGCCACCTCGATCATGGGCGGGCAGACCATCCTGCTGCCGCCCGAAGTCAACGTCGTGATCAAGGGCCACGGCGTGATGGGCGGGTTCGACCACGACGTCGACGGCGAAGGCACGCCCGGTGCGCCGACCGTGCGGATCCGCGGCTTCTCGCTGTGGGGCGGCGTCGGCGTCCGACGGAAGAACCGCAAAGCCCAGAGCTAGGTTTCCGCGCTAACGCCGACGGCGGGAACGCAGGTAGTCGCCGACCACGGCCGCGCCCAGCCCATCGAGATCGGGATCGACTACCCGGCCCTCGACCCGGCGCGCGACCTGATCGATGAACCGGGCCAGCCCGGGATCGTTGCCCAGGCGGAAGATGGTCACCTGCGCGCCCAGTCTCGCTAACTCGTCGAAGCCGCGGACGGTGTTGGCGATGGTTCGCGGATGCGGCGGGTAGTCGAAGAACACCGACGAACCCCGGCCGTCGCTGTAGTCCTCGAGATGCGCAGTCGGCTCGCCGTCGGTGACCACCAGCAGCACGGGCTGCGCGTTCGGGTGCCGGCGCAGGTGCCGGCCGGCCAGCGCCAGCGCGTGATGCAGGTTGGTGCCCTGCTCGTACACACCTTCCAGGCCCATCAGCTCCGCGCTGGTCATGGTTCGGGCATAGCGGCCAAACGCGATGATCTGCAAGGCATCTGAACGGAAGCGGGTGCGCACCAGGTGGTCGAGCGCGAGCGCCGTCTGCTTCATCGGCAGCCAGCGGTTCTCCATCACCATCGAGAACGAGGTGTCCACCAACAGCGCCACCACGGCCTGGGTGCGCATCTCGGTCTCGGACACCTCGACGTCGTCGACGGTGACCCGGATCGCGGAATCTGCACTATCCCTTGGCGTTCCGGCCTGTCGCAATACGGCGTTGGTCAGCGTCCGAGTAACGTTCCACGGCTCGGTGTCGCCGAACTGCCAGGGCCGGGTCGCGCCGGTCAGCTCACCCGCCGCGCCGGCCCGCCGCAGTTCGCGTTCGCCGTGTCGACTGGAAAGCTGTTGCGCCACATCGCGTAACGCCGTCTCGCCGAGACGCCGCATCGCCTTCGGCGAAAGCCGCCACTGCCCGTCCGAGTTACGGTCCAGGAAGCCCTGATTGACCAGTGCGCGTTCGAGCTCGGCCAGCGTCTGAGCATCGATGGCGGCCTGGTCGCCGAGCTGGCGGGCCAGCGCGTCGAGGTCGACGTCGTCCATCGTCGCGCCCGGATAGCTCTGCGACAGCTGCTCGGCGAGCTGCTCCAGCTCGGCGATATCGGAGAGCGCCTGCGCGCCCTCACCCATGCCGAGCGGATTGTCGCCGCTGAACTCCGACGAGCCGTCCCAGTCTTCTCCGGGACGGGCCGCCTGCAGGTGGCCGTCGAGCTGGCCCAGTGCCTGCATCAACGCCGGTGACCCGAATGCCTGCTGCGCCAACGCATCGAGCTCGGCGCGCTGATCCGGACTCAGGCTGTTGCGAAACCGCTGCGCGGCGGCGGCCCGCTTGGCCAGCGAGTCCAGCAACTCCTCGACGTTTTGCGGGTTCTCCGGGAAGAACTCGCCGTGGGAGTCCATGAAGTCTTGGAAATCCTGCGGAGAGTCCTCGCCGCGAGCGTGCTTGTCCAGCAAGTCGTTGAGGTCGTTGACCATGTCGGTGACCCGCTGGCGGTCCTCGTCGGTGGCCCCTTCCAGGGCCTCCTTCATGCCGGCGAAACGCTGGTCGAGCATCTCACGGCCGAGTAGATCCTTGATCTGGTCGTACTTTTGGCGCGCCTCCTCGCTGCGCCAGCCGTATTCCGAGAGCTCCTGCACGGCCTTGGCCGGTGACGGCGAGAGCGATTCCAATTGCAGTTCACCGAACCGTGCGTCGTCGTCCAGCGCGCGGGCCAGTTCCTGGCGCTCGGCCAGCACCGCCTCGTCGAGCAGTTTCTTGATCTCTTGCAGGGTGCCGTCCAAGTTGTTCTCGCGAAGTAACTCTCGGCGTCGACGGTTGGCTTCCGCGGCCAGCCGGTCGGCCCCGGTCAGGTTCTTCGTGCCACGGCGCAGCAACTCCGACAGCGCCCGGCGCGGCGACGTACCCTCCATGACGTCCTGGCCGATCTGTTCGAGCGCTTCACGCAGATCCACCGGGGGCGCCAGTGGATCCGGCCCACCGGTATACGCCGAGTAACGCGACGAGTGACTTCTAGCCATAGACGGTTTCGCCTTCCCCGGACGCCTTATCGATGCGCTTGGCCAAATACAATGCCTCCAAGGCCAATTCGAGAGCCGCGGCGCGCTCGCCCTCGGACTCGGCGCCGAGCCGCTTGGCGATGGCCTCGATCACCGGCAGGTCCGGCAACGCCGCCAGCACATCCTTGGCCGACACCCGCTCACCGGTCGTCACAGCCGATCCACCCTCGACCGCGGAGACCAGCGGGCCGACGTCGATGCCGCCCAGCGCTCGCGACGCGGTGTCGGCGGTGGCGCGGCGCAGCAGGTGCTCCAGCACCGCCTGCTCGCGACCCTCCTCGCCGGACTCGAACTCGAGCTTGCCCCGCAGCACGTCGATCACGGTGCTCAAGTCGACCACCCGGGCCACCGGATCGGTCTCGCCCAGTACAGCGCCGCGATGCCGCGCAGAGGCCGCGATGGTTTCGGCCGCGGCGATCGCAAACCGGGCCGAGACGCCGGATCGCTGATCGACCGAGCTGGACTCGCGCAGGTTGCGGGCGAACCGGGCGATCACTTGGGTCAGATACTCCGGCACCTGGGCGCTCAGGTGCGCCTCCTGGGTGATCACGGCAACTTCGGCGTCGAGTTCGAGCGGATAGTGCGTGCGGATCTCAGCGCCGAACCGGTCCTTCAACGGGGTGATGATGCGGCCACGGTTGGTGTAGTCCTCGGGGTTGGCGCTGGCGACGACGAGGACGTCGAGCGGCAACCTGAGCGTGTAGCCGCGGACCTGGATGTCGCGCTCCTCCATCACGTTGAGCATCGATACTTGGATGCGCTCGGCCAGGTCGGGCAGTTCGTTGACGGCGACGATGCCGCGATGCGCCCGCGGGATCAGGCCGTAGGCAATGGTCTCCGGGTCGCCCAGGCTGCGGCCTTCGGCGACCTTGATCGGGTCGATGTCTCCGACCAGGTCGGCCACGCTGGTGTCGGGGGTTGCCAGCTTCTCGGCATAGCGCTCGCTGCGGTGCCGCCACTCCACCGGCAAGTCGTCGCCGAGCGTGGCGGCCTTGCGGATCGACTCCGGGGTGATCGGGCTGTACGGGTGCTCGCCGAGTTCGGCGCCGGCGATCACCGGCGTCCACTCATCCAGCAGGCCGGTCAGCGCGCGCAGCAAGCGGGTCTTGCCCTGGCCTCGTTCGCCTAGCAGCACGAAGTCGTGGCCGGCGATCAACGCCCGCTCGAGCTGCGGCAACACGGTGTCGTCGAAGCCCAGAATGCCCGGCCAGATTTCCGGGGCATCCGGCCCCAAAGAGAGAGCGGTCAGCAGGTTTTCCCGAATTTCTTGCTTGACACCCCGTTCACGGTGCCCGGCGGCACGTAGTTCACCAACGGTGCGGGGCAAATTATTCGCAGCGGTCACCACACCACGCTACTGACAAATCGAAAGGCCGGGCAATCGTGTCAATCGCCCGGCCTTCCGAGGTGAAATGCAGGGAGCAATCAGCTCATGGTGACAGTGGCCTTCTCGTCGCCCTCTTTCCAGGTGGCCGTGCCGTGCTCGAACGTCGACTTGTAGGTGCCGTCGGACTCCTTGATCTCGTCAGCGGTCGGGTAACCCAGCTTGCCTTGCGAGGCCTGGACGTCGTTCCACGCATCGCGGATCTTGCCCCAGACGAAGTAGACCGGTCCGCCGTTCTTGTAAATCAGGACGCCACCGTCGAACTGCTGGTAGACACCCGTGTTGTTCAGGGTGTTCTTCTGGTTGTCGTACGGGGCGCCCAGGTCCTTCTTCTGCTCGTCGTTGAGGGTGTCGAACTTAGCCAGGATGGGCCCCTCAACCGTGTACTCCGTGCCGTTCTTGCCGGGAATCTGCGTTGAGCTGGGTGCCGCCGCGGCGCTTGTCGTCGGTTCCGCCGCGGCCGATGTCGACATGGCGGCGGAGGACGCCGCCGAACTCGAGGACGTGCTGGACTTGTTGTCCGACTGGTGACAACCTGCTCCGACTAACGCGAAGACTGCGATGGCGACGGAGAACGACGCTGTTCTTCTTGATATCGCGCGCATTATTTCCTCTCGATTACGCTTTTGAATCTCAACGGGCTCGTCCCGATAGACGGGCCCGAATTTTGACTCTAGGCCGATCTGATCTTGTTCGGAAGGGATTGATTGACGTCGTGTCAGTAGCGCGCGATGCTTTGCTCAACGGTCGGCGGACGTTCAACCAGCCGCCGTCGCGTCACCCCGAGGCAGCTGACCGATACCCACGCCCCGACGTCCTGCAGCGGGTTCGCTTCGACGTCAACCCCGACGCCCGTCGCGCCGCCGACGAAGTCGCGACGTTATCCGCTCCGCGGTAACTAATGAGCAAAGTGCCGGGCGCCGGTCAGGTAGAGCGTGATGCCCGCGTTCTCCGCCGCGGCGGTCACCTCGTCATCGCGGACCGAACCGCCCGGGTGCACGACTGCCTTGACTCCCGCGGCGGTCAGCGTCTCCAGTCCGTCCGGGAACGGGAAGAACGCGTCGGACGCGGCGACCGCACCGCTGACCCTGTCCCCACCACGCTCGATCGCCAACCTCGCGGCGTCGACCCGGTTGACCTGACCCATGCCGATGCCGATGGTGGCGCCGCCGCCGGCGATCACGATCGCGTTGGATTTCACCGCGCGGCAGGTTCGCCAGGCGAACGCAAGGTCCGCGAGCGTGGCCGGGTCGGCCGCGGCTCCGGCGGCCAGCGTCCAGTTGTCCGGGTCATCGCCGGGCGCGTCGATCCGGTCGCGCTGCTGCACTAACAGCCCGCCGCTGATCTGGCGACGCTCCGTGGTGGCACCAATCGGTGCCACATCGTCTGCGGCGACCAGCACCCGGACGTTCTTCTTGCGGGCCAGCACCTCGACTGCGCCCGGCGCGTAGGCGGGCGCCACGACCACCTCGGTGAAGATCGTGCTGACGTACTCGGCCATCTCGACGCTGACCTCGGTGTTGGCCGCGATCACCCCGCCGAATGCGCTGAGCGGGTCGCACTCGTGGGCTTTGCGGTGCGCATCGGCGACCGAGTCCGACGAGACGGCGATGCCACACGGGTTGGCGTGCTTGATGATCGCCACACAGATCTGATCGTGGTCGAAAGCCGCCCGCCAGGCTGCGTCGGCGTCGGTGAAGTTGTTGTACGACATCTCTTTTCCGTGCAACTGGTCGGCCTGCGCCAGACCGGGCCAGCCACCGTCGTCGACGTAAAGCGCGGCCTGCTGATGCGGGTTCTCGCCGTAGCGCAGCTGGGTCGACCGTCGCCATGTGCCAGCCACCCATTCCGGGAATGCCGCGGCCGGCTCCTCGGGCGCCAGCGTCGACTCCATCCAGCCGGCCACCGCGACGTCGTACTCAGCGGTGTGCCGAAAGGCCAACGATGCCAGCTTCTTTCGCTCGGCAAGCGTGAAGCCGCCGCTGCGCACCGCGGCCAGCACACCGTCGTAGCCGAGCGGGTCAGTCACCACCGCGACGCTGGGGTGATTCTTGGCGGACGCGCGGACCATCGACGGCCCGCCGATGTCGATCTGCTCCACGCATTCGTCAACGCCCGCGCCGGATTCGACGGTCGCGCTGAACGGGTAGAGGTTCACCACCACCAACTCGAACGCCGCGATACCGAGTTTCTCGAGGGCGGCGGCGTGCTCCGGTTTGCGCAGATCGGCCAGCAGGCCGGCGTGCACCCGCGGGTGCAGGGTCTTGACCCGGCCGTCGAGCACCTCGGGGAAACCGGTCAGCTCCTCCACCTTTGTGACGGGAATACCTTTGTCGGCAATGGTTTTCGCGGTCGAGCCGGTCGAGACGATCTCTACGCCGGCATCGGCGAGGCCCTTGGCAAGTTCGACCAGGCCGGTCTTGTCATAGACGCTGATCAACGCGCGGCGAATCTGCCGCTTCTCGTCACTCGTGCTCATCCGATCGTCGCCCTTCGTCCGCTCCAGGTCACGCCGCCGGTCGCCACCGCGGCTATCACATCTACCAAGAGTCGCCGTTCGGTGACCTTGATGCGTTCGTGCAGGGTTTCTTCGTCGTCGTCGTCGAGCACCGGAACAGCCTGCTGGGCAAGTATCGGCCCGGTGTCGGTGCCGGCGTCCACCAGGTGCACCGTGCATCCGGTGACCTTGACGCCGTGGGCCAGCGCATCGGCCACTCCGTGCGCACCCGGGAAGGCCGGCAGCAGAGCCGGATGGGTGTTGAGTGTGCGGCCGACGAATTTCGAAAGAAATTCTGACCCAAGGATTTTCATGAAGCCGGCCGCTACCACGAGGTCCGGCGAGTGGGCCACGGTCGCCTCGGTGAGCGCGACATCCCAAGCGGCCCGGTTGGGGTTGTCGGCCAGCGGCACCCGGAAGGACGGCAGCGCTGCGGCGGCCGCGATGTCGACGGCGGCGCAGTCGCGATCCACGCCGACGGCGACCACTCGCGCCGGATAGTCATCGACGGCGGCGTTCAGCAGCGAGGCCAACAGTGACCCGGTGCCCGATGCCAGCACGACCAATCGTGCCGGTGCACAGGGAGGCACGCGAAACGGTTGCTGCACAGGTCAGAGCCTAGCGGTCCTTATCCGGCGACGATGCGGGCCGGTCCGCGGCCCGCTGAGGAGGCGGACCATCGAACCCGTCTGAATGCTCGTCGATGCCCGGCGCCTCGGCGGCGTCGAAATGCACCTCGGCATCGTCGGCCTCGAAGTCGGCCATCGGTTCGCCGAGCAGCGGCGGCTCGGCCGGCGGCGTCGCGACCCGGACCGGCTTGGGTGCGCGCGGACGGCGCCTGACGCCGCCGGCCATCACCACGGTGAGCGTGCCGATCGCGGTGAACCACAGGAAGATCGCGAAACCGAAAGTCCCCTGGTCGATTCCAACACCGCCGAAATTGCCCAGCTGTCCGCTGCCGGCATAGCCGAGCAGGGCCAGGCCCAGCGCCGCCAGCAACGCCGCAATCCCGACCTTCGCCACCGCATCGGACAGCGGCAACGGCCGTCGCGCACACTGCTGCCCGAGAGCCACTCCCGCCGATGCTCCGATGATGAGCAGCGCGACCCACACCGGCCCCAGCGGTGGGTGCGGGGCCGCGGCCAGCACCGGCAGCGCGGGGATGTCCCCACCGAAGACGGTGAAGGAGCTGAATGTGGCGAAACCGAGGTGAGCACTGGACCCGACCGCCATCGCTGCCGTCGCCACGATGACGTTGGGCACGTACAGCGCCGATAGCAGCGTCAGGCTGAACTGGCCGAAGATCGAGCCGGTGATGCCGTACAGGTCCTGCATCGTCGCCCAGTGCACGACCAGCGAGCAGGCTGCTGCCAGACCCGACAGTCCGAGCAGCGCCAAGACGCCGGCCACCGCCGCACGCAGCGAATCGGCCAGCCAGTCGGGCAGCGGTGACGCCGCCAGCAGCCGGCGGCCGACCCGCGACCCCACCCCGATCGACGCGCCGATGAGATGTACGAGTAGCACGCTGATGAAGGCCCGCGACGCGCTCGGGGTCTGCAGATCGGTAATGACCGACGACGCGTCGTGGATGACCGCCAAGGCGATGGCGGTCATCAGCAGCGGCCCGCCCAGAGCGGACGCGATGATCCATCGGATGACGAACCAGGACGCCGTTGTCGTCGTGGCATGCGCGGTGGTGCGTGCGGTCCCCCACACCATCAACAGCACCGGCAGCAGCGGCATCACACTTAGCTCGCGGCCGCCGATCGAGATCGGTACCTGATGGACGCCGAGCCACATGCTGGCGATCGCACCCAAGGCTCCGGTCATGTCGCTGTTGGCGATCACCAACTGCAGCAGGGTCATTGCAGCGATGACCACCAGAGCCACCGCCGAAGGTCCGAACGCGACCCGGAGAAGGTCGCGCGCCTGGTGGGCGCCCGGGGTTCGACTGTCCGGCGTCACGGTCTGAGGACGTTACCTACCGAGTCCCCCGGTCGGCGAACGCCGCGCCCAATCCGGCCGGCTAGGACTGCTGCGACGGGTCCGACGGCGAGGACGGTGCCTGCGGCTGCTGACCCGAGCCGTACGAGTGCTGGCTGTGGGCCGACCCGCCCTGCTCGCCTGCCCCACCCTGGCCCGGCGTACCGGACCCGGACGACGGGGGCGGGCTGAAGCTGGGGAAACCCGTTGGTGGAGTAGGCGATCCGTGCTGGGACTGTGCCGAGCTCGGCTGCGGGCCCGATTGCGCGGGGAAGCCGCCGGTGGTTGGACCAGACGGGTAGCCGCCGTACTGCGTCCCGTAGCCGGACTGCTGATAGGGGGCCTGCTGCTGGCCGTAGTAGCCGCCGTACTGGCCGTAGTACTGGTCGTACTTGGGGCGGGGAGCCGGCGCGGTGATCACACCGGCGTCCAGCAGCAGCGCACCGATCGCCACGCCCGCCTGCACGACACCGGCCGTCACGGCGATCCACAACCCGGCGCCGCGATCCGACGCGTCGATGGTGTCTTGGATCAGCAGCAGCGCACCCAGAACCGATACCGCGGTCACCGTCGCGAGGAAGTTCTTGGCCTTGGGCAACAGGGTCACCCCGGCCAGCAGACCGGCCAGCAGGACCAGGTCGACCGGCAGCGTGCTGCCCTTCTCGACCAGTTCGTCGCCGTTGGGCAGCAGGCGCGAGACCATCGGGAAGTAACTCGCCAGGTAGGTCAGCACACCGAGGACCGCGACCGCGATGGTCAGGTAGTGCTTGAGATTACTGTCGGCGTCCTCGGACTTCGCGAACGACGACGACGCGGGAGCCCCGTAGGAACCAGGCGACTGCGCGGGCGGATATCCGGGATTGCCGGGCGGGTAGGTCATGACTTCTCCTGTGCCTTCCGATGCGGTTGCGGCGCCACTGTCGTGCGGCGCTGGTCACTCCCGCGCACCGCTCCCGCGAGGCTACCTGGAAATCCTGGGCCGACGATCTAAGCAGCGGCCTGCGCGGGCTCTGCGGCGCGAGCGGATCATCAACGCTAGCGCACCTCGGCCACGACGTCGGTGCACACCTCCGGCCGCCAGTACCCACCCCGGTGGTTGCCCGCCGGATTGGAACACGTTCTAATTCATCCATGGACTACGGGCTTGTGCTGTTCACCAGCGATCGTGGAGTCTCTCCGGCAGCGGCGGCGACTCTTGCCGATAACCACGGATTCCGGACGTTTTACGTACCCGAACACACCCACATTCCGGTCAAGCGTCAGGCCGCGCATCCGACCACCGGCGACGGCTCGCTGCCTGACGACCGTTACATGCGCACGCTGGATCCCTGGGTGAGCCTCGGCGCGGCGTGCGCCGTCACGTCGCGGATCCGGCTGTCCACCGCGGTGGCACTGCCCGTCGAACACGACCCGATCACGCTGGCGAAGTCCATCGCGACGCTCGACCACCTCTCGGGCGGCCGCGTCAGCCTGGGCGTGGGGTTCGGCTGGAACACCGACGAACTCGCCGACCACGGTGTACCGCCCGGCCGTCGTCGCACCATGCTGCGTGAGTACATCGAGGCGATGCGGGCGCTGTGGACCGAAGAAGAGGCCTGCTATGCGGGCGAGTTCGTCAACTTCGGGCCCAGCTGGGCCTGGCCCAAGCCGGTGCAGTCGCACATCCCGGTTCTGGTCGGGGCGGCCGGCAACGAGAAGAACTTCACCTGGATCGCCCGCAGCGCCGACGGCTGGATCACCACCCCCCGCGACTTCGACATCGACGAGCCGGTGAAGCTGCTGCAGGACACCTGGGCCGCCGCCGGCCGCGACGGCGCCCCGCAGATCGTCGCGCTGGACTTCAAGCCGATTCCGGAGAAGCTGGCGCACTGGGCCGAAATCGGGGTCACCGAAGTGCTCTTCGGACTGCCCGACAAGTCCGAAGATGAGGTGGCCGCATACGTGGAGCGGTTAGCGGGCAAGCTTGCGGCAGCGGTCTAGCCGCTGAGACCTACGGGAGGCGCATCGTGACAGCTCATGCCGGGCAGGGCCGTCACTTCCCCTACCGCTACGAGACCCGGCTGGCGCCGATGTGGCTGGTCTTTCGGGCCTGGCCGAGCAGGCAGGGCGTCACCGTGACCGACGACGGTCAGTTGATCGTCCGCTACGGACCGTTCCGGGTCGACGCGCCGCTGTCTCAGATTCAGGATGCGCATATCACCGGTCCGTATCGGTGGTGGACGGCGGTGGGCGCGCGGCTGTCGCTGTCCGACGACGGTCTGACGTTCGGCACCAACGCGACTCAGGGCGTGTGCATTCACTTCGAGCCTCGGATTCACCGAGTGGTGGGCCTGCGTGACCATTCGGCGCTGAACGTGACCGTCGAGGATTGCGAGGGCTTGGTCGCCGCGCTGACCGACGCGGTTGATCAGCTCTAGGCTGAAACGCATGACCGCCTGGGATGAGCCGTGAGAGCGCGCCGCCTGAGCGTTCTGCTCGCCGCTGTCGCGCTCACCGGATGCACCCAGACTGTCCACGGCACCGCCGTCGCGCGGTTCGCCCTGCCCGTCGACGGCTTCCCGGGTACGGCGGGATACACACCGGTCGACTCCGACTCGTTCTACATCCGCGACGGCAACCCGGAGTACGGCTTCGTCTTCACCGCCCCGAACGGGCTGGTCTGCGGGATGGGGACATTCCCGACGTGGGAGTCGGCGGGCGCGGAATGCACGGGCTCACGGCCCGACCGGGGGCCTGGAGCCTGGACCGTCGATGCGGAACGCTTCGGTGCGACCAGCGTCCAGACATCGGTGATGCCCGGGGGCGGTAATCGCAGAACTCACCCCGACAAGGTTCTGGCACAACGGCACTACGTCGTCGACTCGGTCGACACGTTGTGCCTGGTGACCGAGGACTCGGTCGTGGCGTGCCACGTCGGCGGCCACGGTTTCATCTTGACCGCGGACACGACGACACTGTTCTAGCCGAGCGACGCCCGGTTGACGTCCTCGTCGGTCGACTTCACGGCGATGGCGGCACCCAACGGGTCACCGTCGGTCATCAATGCCACCAGATCCTCGTCCTCGGTGAGCGCCATGAACCGCGAGCCGTCGGCGTCGAGCCTACCGATGATGACACCGGTCGTCGTCGGCCAGTCGTAGCGCACGGAATACGTCTCAACGATGCTCGCGCCGTTGGTGTTTCGCG
Source organism: Mycobacterium sp. (assembly GCF_965277065.1). Lineage (GTDB taxonomy): Bacteria > Actinomycetota > Actinomycetes > Mycobacteriales > Mycobacteriaceae > Mycobacterium. The sequence continues at coordinate 359,270 of NZ_CBDIBT010000018.1, read as the reverse complement.
TGACCGGCACCTTCGGCAGCGCAGCGATGTCTCGCTGCAACTCCTTGCTGTGGTCGGTCGCCCACTCGCCAGGCGTCGTGGAGTACACCCCGACCGAATACTTGCTCATCACACCGCCGTTGGCGCCGACGAGCCCGAACGAACCCGGGTTGTCGCGCACGGCGGCCACCGTCTCCGCGATGCCGTGCAGCGAATAGCTGTTACCGGGGCCGCCGAAATAAGGCAGCCCCCCGGTGAGCGTCAACCCGCGCGGGTCGTCGGCGGCGAGCCCGAAATCGTCGCACACCGCGAACACCGGGAACGGGAAGCAGCTGTAGAGGTCGAACGTCGCCACCTCGTCGATGCCGATACCGGCTACCCGAAGCGCTTCTGCCACAGCCTGTTTGGCGGAGTAGCTGACGCTGACATCCACTCGGTCCAGCAAGTCCTGCTCGGTCTGATCGGCATGCCCGCGTAGGTAGACCCACTTGTCCTCAGGCACCCCGAGCCGCCGCGCCGCCGACACCGACATCAGCAGTGCAGCAGCCCCTTGGTTGACGGTGTCGCGTGCCACCAGCAACCGCGGGTACGGGTCGCAGATCATCCGGTTTTCGTCGGTGACCGTTTCGATCTCCTCCACCGAGCGTTCCATCGGCGAGGACGAAAAAGGGTTCTTTGCAGCGACTTTCGAGAACGGGGCGAAAAGCTCGGCCATCGCGTGCCGATAGTCGGCGACGGTGAGCCCGAGCCGTCCTCGCCGCGCGTTGTCGAGCAGCCCGTACTGCACAGGCGCCCCGGTCAGCCCGTGCTTGGCGGTGTACTCGCTCATGTACTGCTCGAAACCGTAGCCACGGTCGTCGAGCTGGCCGCCGACGCGCTCGGTGAAGTCCGGCTTGTCGTCACGCCCGGAGAAGTACTTCGCCGTCGACCCGGGCTCGGAGCCGAGGATCAGTGCGACCTCGATGCCGCCGGCGGCGATCGCCCCGGCGAACTCCGTCATCAGCTTCTGCGGGCCGTTGCCGCCGATGGGCTCCAGCACCGCGCGCGCCGGATCGGCACCGACCCGGTTGGCCACCGATCGGACGTAGTTGTCCGACGCGCCGAACGGCGGTGTGTTGAACGGGGTGCAGATCTCGAACTGGCGCAGGCCGGCGAACACCTCGACGGCGCCGGCCACCGTGCTCACGTCCGCGCCGGAGTCAACCAGCGCGGCCCGCACGGCCTCAGTCGCCAGGTCGACTGAGGACATGCCGCGATAACCGGGGTCGTCGATGCGTTCGGTGAATTGGCCCACCCCGACGACGACGGGTGTGCGTGGGTCCATGACAGGCCTCCTGACAAGTGTTAGTTCGTCAGGCTAACCGAAACCTGTAACGTGTTCCAATTCCTAGCGGCTCTCCAGGATCTCCCGGGCGAGGGCGGCGGTCTCCGACGGCGTCTTGCCGACCTTGACCCCGGCGGCCTCCAGCGCTTCCTTCTTGGCTGCCGCGGTTCCCGACGAACCGGACACAATGGCGCCGGCGTGGCCCATCGTCTTGCCTTCCGGCGCAGTGAATCCCGCGACGTAACCGACGACCGGCTTGGACACGTTGGCCTTGATGTAGTCGGCCGCACGCTCTTCGGCGTCACCGCCGATCTCGCCGATCATCACGATGATCTTGGTCTCGGGATCCTTCTCGAAGGCTTCGATGGCATCGATGTGGGTGGTGCCGATCACCGGGTCACCGCCGATGCCGATCGAGGTGGAGAAGCCGAAATCGCGTAGCTCGTACATCATTTGGTAGGTCAGCGTGCCCGACTTGGACACCAGCCCGACCGGCCCGGACCCAGAGATGTTGGCCGGGGTGATGCCGACCAGGGCCTGTCCGGGAGTGATGATGCCGGGACAGTTCGGGCCGATGATCCGGGTCTTGTTGCCCTTCGAGAGGTTGTACGCCCACGCATACGCGCTGTCCTGCACCGGAATTCCCTCGGTGATGACAACCAACAGCGGGATCTCGGCGTCGATGGCCTCGATGATCGCGTCCTTGGCGAAGACCGGCGGCACGAAGATGATCGAGACATCGGCACCGGTTTTTTCGATGGCCTCGGCGACGCCGCCGAACACCGGCAACTCGACCAGCTCATCGTCGACGTTCTTGTGCGCGACGGTGGTGCCGGCCTTGCGGGCGTTGACGCCGCCGACGATGTGCGTGCCGGCCTTGAGCATCCGGGCGGTGTGCTTGGTGGCCTCGGATCCGGTGATGCCCTGGACGACGACCTTGTTGTCCTTTGTCAGGAAAATAGCCATGTCGGTCAGCAGTCCCTTTCAGTCTCAGGCGCTTGCCAGCTCGGCGGCCTTGTCGGCGGCCTCGTCCATCGTGGGCACCAGCGTCACCAGCGGATGCTTGGCCTCGGTGAGGATCCGCCGGCCTTCGTCGACATTGTTGCCGTCGAGGCGCACCACGATCGGCTTGTTGGCGTCGTCACCCAGAATCTCCAGCGCCTTGACGATGCCGGTGGCGACCGCGTCGCACGAGGTGATGCCGCCGAACACGTTGACGAAGACGCTTTTGACCTGCTCGTCGCCCAGCACGACGTCGAGACCCGCGGTCATCACTTCGGCGGAGGCACCGCCACCGATGTCGAGGAAGTTGGCCGGCTTGACGCCGCCGTGCTTCTCGCCCGCGTAGGCGACGACGTCGAGGGTCGACATGACCAGACCCGCGCCGTTGCCGATGATGCCGACCTGGCCGTCGAGCTTGACGTAGTTGAGGTCGTGCTGCTTGGCCTTGAGCTCCAGCGGGTCGGTGGCGTCGCGATCCTCGAACTCCAGGTGGCCGGGCTGGCGGAAGTCGGCGTTGCCGTCCAGCGTGACCTTGCCGTCCAGCGCGAGGATCTGATCGTCAGGCGTGCGGACCAACGGGTTGACCTCAACCAGGGTGGCGTCCTCGGCGACGAACACGTCCCACAGTTTGGAGATGGTCACCGCGGCGGCGTCGAGAACTTCGGCCGGCAGGTGGCCTTGCTCGGCGATCGAGCGGGCGAATGCCTCGTCAACACCCTTGACCGCGTCCACCGAGACCTTCGCCAGCCGCTCGGGCTTGGTGGCCGCCACCTCTTCGATCTCCACGCCGCCCTCGACCGAGCACATGGCCAGGTAGGTGCGGTTGGCACGGTCCAGCAGGAAGGAGATGTAGTACTCCTCCGCGATGTCACTGGCCTCAGCGACCAGCAGCTTCTTCACGATGTGGCCCTTGATGTCCAGGCCGAGGATGTTCTTCGCGTGGTTGTAAGCGTCTTCGGCGGTCGCGGCGTACTTCACGCCACCGGCTTTGCCCCGTCCACCGACCTTGACCTGCGCCTTGACCATGACCGGGTGACCGATCTCTTCGGCGATGGCTTTGGCCCCTTCGGCGGTGTCTGTGACGCGGCCGGGTGTGGTTGGGACACTGTGCTTGGCGAACAGCTCTTTTGCCTGGTACTCGAAAAGATCCATGGGCTCACTTCTGTGTGTCGGCCTGTGTGCAAGCGAGTCAGAGGTTTTCCGTTGCTCGCTTGCGGGAACTGTATCGAGACGGCCAGAAGGTTCCATCGTCGGCATCGGTTGATGTGGCAGATCTCACCGAGGGCCGGGGAGTGATTCGAATCACATTCCCGGGTGGACTTTTGGCTAAACTTGCGATGCCTCGCGCCCGCCGGTTAACGTCTCAGGGTCCAGATAACGTTATGGTTACGGCTCGAAGGACAAATCACGTTGACCCAGCAAATCCCGGCTCCGGCTGCTGTCCAAAGAGGCCACTCGGCGTCGCGTCAGCGCAGGTCAACCAATCCCCGCAACGAAGTCACCGACATCATCCCGTTCAACGAATTCGGCAAACTGGCCGATTCGGACTTCAGCGACAACTCCGCTTTCGCGAAAGAGGCGCAGGTCCTCAGCGCCCCCGAGCTCGATGATCTCGACGACACGGACAACCTCACCGTCTTCGATCTCGCTGGGCCCAGTCCAACCGGGCGCCGCCTCAGCCCGCTCGAGCGGGGTAGCAACCGGGCCCGCGACGAAGCCGAATCACCTGTCGGTCGCGGGCAGCACCGCAAACAGCTCGGCGGACCCACTCGCGGCCGGATTTTGATCGGCTCACTGGCCGCCGGCGCCGCCGCAGCCGCCGCTCACTCCGCCACCGAAGCCCCGGAGCACTCCAAAGCGCAGACGGTTCTGGCCGCCCAATCCGCCGCGACCGGACCGATCAGCACCTCCGACGGCGGCATGCAGATGGTCACCGTGCAACCGGCCGCCAACGTCGCCGTGCACAACGCCGAGTTGGCTCACGGCGTCGCATTCGCCGAGGAGCGCGCGCAGCGTGAGGCCCGACTGCAGCAGCCGCTGTTCGTGATGCCGGTCAAGGGCATCTTCACGTCCGGATTCGGCTACCGGTGGGGCGTGCTGCACGCCGGCATCGACCTCGCCAACTCGATCGGCACCCCGATCCACGCCGTCTCCGACGGCGTCGTCATCGCCGCCGGCCCGACCGCGGGCTACGGAATGTGGGTCAAGCTTCGCCACGCCGACGGAACCGTGACGCTCTACGGCCACGTCAACACCACCATGGTCAGCGTCGGTCAGCGGGTGATGGCGGGCGACCAGATCGCCACCGTCGGCAACCGCGGCAACTCCACCGGCCCGCACCTGCACTTCGAAGTTCTGCTGGGCGGCAGCCAGCGGGTCGACCCCGTGCCGTGGCTGGCGAAGCGCGGCCTGTCCGTCGGTACCTTCGCCGGTTGAGCCGTTGACCGACCCGAGCAATCCCAGCCCGGCAGCGCGTCCATCGAACCCTGAAACACGCATCATCCGGCGCGCGCCCACCGGCCCGATGCCGCAGGCCGCCGACGAGGCCCGCACGACGCACATCCCGCGCCCGCCCGCCCCGCCTCAGCAGCCAAAAATTCCGCAGGCCCCCGCGCACGCCCCTTTCGGTGAGCCCAGCCGGACTACGGCGGTGGCCGCGGCGGCGGTCAGCATCGTCAGCGGCTGGGCCACCTCGGTGGTGGCGACCGACCTGATCGCTGGCTGGTGGCACTCCGACCGGCTTTTCTGCGTCGCGGTCGCGTTCTTGGCGCTGGTGTTCGCCCTGTCCACGATTTCCGGGGTGATCCTGCTGCTGCTGCGCCAGCCGCTGAGCCGGTGGCTGATCATTGCCGGGGCAGGCGTCGCGATCCTGACATATTTGGGTGTGTTCATCGCGGATGCCCGGGTGGGCTGGATTGTCCATATGCTGCCGATTCTGCCGGTCAGCAGCGCCGTGCTGGCGTTCCTGCCCCGCACCCGCGACTGGCTGCTCGAAGACTGACTTTCTTGACGCGCTAGAGCTTCGCCACCGGGGCGTGGTTGTGCATCAGCTTGACCCGCCCTGAACTGCCGAAGTCGATCAGCGACATCGCGGACTCGCCTACGCCCGACACCTCTTCGACTCGGCCCAGGCCGTACTTGTCGTGGGTGACCCGGTCCCCGGGCGCCAGCACGATCAGCGGACGCTTGCTGCCCCCGCCGCTTCGGCTCGGCGACGGACGCGGTAGGCCGAACCGGCCGGCACCGCTGACCGGCGCGCTGAACGACGGAGTCGGGTCGGTGCGCCGCCAGTCGATCAGCTCCTGCGGAATCTCGCGCAGGAAACGCGATTCCGGGTTGAGCATCGGCTGTCCCCACGACGAGCGAACCTTGGCCCGACTGAGGAAAAGCCGCTCACGCGCCCGGGTGATCCCGACGTAGGCCAGTCGGCGCTCCTCGGAAAGCTCCGTCGGATCGCCCAAAGCCCGCATGTGCGGAAACATTCCGTCTTCCCAGCCAGTGACGAACACGACCGGGAACTCCAACCCCTTGGCGGTGTGCAGCGTCATCAGCGTCACCAAACCGGCTGTCTGCTCGGGAATTTCATCGGTGTCGGCGACCAGCGACACCCGCTCCAGGAACTGCGCCAGCACACCGGTGTCCGGCACGTCCTCGTCCACCGGGGCGTCGTCGAGCGCCGCGGCGTTGGCCAGGTCGGTCGCGAATTCGTGTGCGACGCTGACGAGTTCGTTGAGGTTGTCCAGCCGGGCCAGGTCCTGCGGGTCGGACGACGACTCCAGCTCCGTGCGATATCCGGTGCGCTCGAGCACCGCCTCGATCAGCTCGCCGAGGTCGCCTTCGGACGAGGCCAGCTTGGTGCGCAGTTCGTCCATCATCTCGACGAAACCCGCAATCGCCTTGGCCGACCGGGTGTTCAGCAGCGGAACCTTGCCTTCGGCGGCGACCTCCAGCGCATCGGCGAAACTGAACCCGGTGTTCTCGGCGTACACCGCCACGCACGCCTCAGCGCGATCACCGATACCACGCCGCGGCGTGTTGAGGATGCGACGAAGGCTGACCGCATCGCCGGGATTGTCCAGCACCCGCAGGTACGCCACGATGTCGCGAATCTCGCGGCGCTCGTAAAACCGCACTCCCCCAACGACTTTGTAGGGAATGCCGGCACGGATGAACACTTCTTCCACCGACCGCGACGAGTTGTTGGTGCGGTAGAAGACGGCCACGTCGTTGTAGGTGAGAGCGCCGCCTGAGGCCAGCGCATCGATCTCCTCGGCGATGAACCGCGCCTCGTCGTGCTCGTTGTCGGCGACGTAGCCAACGATCAGCTCGCCTTCACCGGCGTCGGTCCAGAGCCGCTTTTCGCGACGGGCCGGGTTGCGCGAGATCACCGAGTTGGCCGCCGACAGGATGTTCTGGGTGGAGCGGTAGTTCTGCTCGAGCAGGATCGTGGTGGCGTTCGGATAGTCGCGCTCGAAGTCTTCGATGTTGCGGATGGTGGCTCCGCGGAACGCATAGATCGACTGGTCGGCGTCGCCGACCACGCACAGCTCGCCGGGCGGCACACCATCATCGCCGGGTTCGAGGTCGCGGCCGACCAGCTCGCGCACCAACACGTATTGCGCGTGGTTGGTGTCCTGGTACTCGTCGACCAGGATGTGCCGGAAGCGCCGACGGTAGTGGTCGGCGATTTGCGGGAAGGCCTGCAGGACCGCGACCGTCTCCCCGATCAGGTCGTCGAAGTCCAGCGCATTGGCCACCCGCAGGCGCTGCTGGTATTCGGCGTAGACCGCGGCCACCGTGCGGGCCAAGTCGTCGGTGAGGTCGTCCTCGGACAGGTTGGCCAGTGCCTGCTGTGGGTCGATCAGTTCGTTCTTCAGGTTGGAGATGGAGTTGGCCATCAGCCGCGGTGTATAGCGCTTGATGTCGAGGCCCATGTCCTTGCCGATCATCTGCAGCAGACGACGCGAATCGTCGGCGTCGTAGATCGAGAAGTTGGAGTTGAGGCCCGCGATCAGCGACGCCTGGTTGCGCAGGATGCGCACGCAGGTCGAGTGGAAGGTCGACACCCACATAGATCTGGCCCGCGGGCCGACCAGCGCCACGACCCGTTCCCGCATCTCCGCGGCGGCTTTGTTGGTGAAGGTGATCGCCAGCACCTGACCGGGTCCGACGTCACGCGCCGCCAACAGGTAGGCGATCCGCCGGGTCAGCACGGCCGTTTTGCCGGAGCCGGCGCCGGCGACGATCAGCAGCGGCGAGCCCTCGTGCAGCACCGCCCGGCGCTGCTGGGGGTTCAGACCATCGAGAAGTTGATCGCCTTCGGATTCGGCCACGTGCTGCACACTCATAACTGGTCCAACCTACCGCCGTTTGCCGACACCTTTGCGCCGGAACGCCTGCAAGTGGCACACTCGTTTCGTGCTCAATGCGCAGTGGCGATTTTTCTACGGGTACCGGCCGACGGTGCCCGTGGTGTAGCTGCTTCCCAGAGCCCCGCGGTCCGTTTCCGGATCCGGGGCTCGTCTCTTGTGTGAGGCCCGAAACCGGATGACACCGCAACAACCTCCACACAACGAGATTCCGGAGTCTGACATGACCATCGAAACAGAACAACCCATCGACATCGACGCCCTGCGGCTGGAAATCGACCGGCTCGACGCCGAAATCCTGGCCGCGGTCAAACGCCGCGCCGAGGTCTCCCGCGTGATCGGCAAAGCGCGGATGGCCTCCGGCGGCACCCGGCTGGTGCACAGCCGCGAGATGCAGGTCATCGAGCGTTACAGCGAACTCGGCGCCGAGGGCAAGGATCTGGCCATGTTGTTGCTGCGGCTGGGCCGCGGCCGGCTCGGTCACTGAGCAAGCCGGTTCGCCACCCGTTCACCGTGCCTTCAGCGTCGGCACCGACGCGGCCCGGTCGACCTGACTAGGGTCTGAGGGATGACTGCGGTTGACCAGATCCCTGACATCTCAGCGACCCCGGCATGGAGTGCGCTGCAACAACACCACCGGCAGATCGGTGGCACCCATCTGCGCGAGTTCTTCGATGACGACCCGGACCGTGGCCGCGAGTTCAACGTCACCGTCGGCGACCTGTACATCGACTACAGCAAACACCGCATCAACCGCGACACCCTGCGACTTCTGATCGAGCTGGCGCACGCGGCCGAACTCGAGCGGCACCGCGACGCGATGTTCGACGGGACGCACATCAACGTGTCGGAGGACCGCGCAGTGCTGCACACCGCGCTGCGGTTGCCGCGTGACGCCACCCTGACCGTGGACGGGCAGAACGTGGTCGCCGATGTGCACGAAGTGTTGGACGCGATGGGCGATTTCACCGACCGGCTGCGCAGCGGCGAGTGGACCGGTGCAACCGGAAAGCGGATCAGCACCGTCGTCAACATCGGCATCGGCGGCTCGGACCTCGGCCCGGTGATGGTCTACCAGGCGCTGCGGCACTACGCCGATGCCGGCGTTTCGGCACGTTTCGTCTCCAACGTCGACCCGGCCGACCTGATCGCGAAGCTGGCTGACTTGGACCCGGCCACAACGCTTTTCATCATCGCATCCAAGACCTTCACCACGCTGGAGACGCTGACCAACGCGACCGCGGCGCGACGCTGGCTGACCGATGCGCTCGGCGACGACGCGGTGGCCAAGCATTTCGTGGCCGTCTCAACCAACAAGAAACTGGTGGACGAGTTCGGCATCGACACCGACAACATGTTCGGCTTCTGGGACTGGGTGGGCGGACGCTATTCGGTCGACTCGGCGATCGGGCTCTCGGTGATGGCGGTGATCGGCCGGGAAGCGTTCGCGGACTTCCTGTCTGGGTTCCATATTGTCGACGAGCATTTCCGGACCGCGCCGCTGGAGTCGAACGCACCGGCGCTGCTCGGCCTGATCGGGTTGTGGTACTCGGACTTCTTCGACGCGCAGGCCCGTGCGGTGTTGCCGTACTCCAACGACATGGCCCGCTTCGCCGCGTATCTGCAGCAGCTGACGATGGAGTCCAACGGCAAGTCGACTCGCGCCGACGGCACGCCCGTTACCACCGACACCGGCGAAATCTTCTGGGGTGAACCGGGAACCAACGGCCAGCACGCGTTCTACCAACTGCTGCATCAGGGCACCCGGCTGGTTCCGGCTGACTTCATCGGCTTCAGCCAGCCCACCGACGACCTGCCCACCATGGATGGCACCGGCAGCATGCACGACTTGCTGATGAGCAATTTCTTCGCCCAGACCCAGGTGCTGGCGTTCGGCAAGACCGCTGAGGAAATCGCCGCCGAGGGCACGGACGCAGATGTGGTGCCGCACAAGGTGATGCCGGGTAACCGGCCGACGACCTCCATCCTGGCGACCCGGCTCACCCCGTCGGTGTTGGGCCAATTGGTCGCGCTCTACGAACACCAGGTTTTCACCGAGGGCGTGGTCTGGGGCATCGACTCGTTCGACCAGTGGGGCGTCGAGCTGGGCAAGACGCAGGCCAAAGAACTACTGCCGGTGCTCACCGAAGATGCTTCTCCGCCCACGCAATCCGACAGTTCGACCGATGCTCTGGTCCGCCGGTATCGCGCCGAGAGAGGCCGGGCAGGTTAGAGCTTTTGTACGTTGCTGTACAATGCCGTTCATGGCCTCAGGTGTCATCCCGGTCTCCGAATTGCGCGAGCAGCTCGCAGCGGTGATCGACGAGTTGGCCGTGCACGGCAAAGCAATCAAGCTGACCCGGCACGGCCAGCCGATCGCTGTGCTGATGGGATATCAGGCATTCGAGGCACTTCTTGACGATCTGGATGATGCCGACGACTATCGCGCACTCGCCGAACACGACTCGCATCAAGATCACGACACGATTCCGTGGGAACTGGCTAAGCAGGACCTCGGCATCGGGTGACCTATCAGGTCCGCAGAACGCGCCGTGTCGAACGCGAGATTCGGGCAATCGAAAAGCGCGACCGACTTCGTATCGAAGGCGTCATCGCACTGTTGGCGGAAAATCCCCGACCACCCAGAGCCACGAAACTGGTAGGTCAACGCAATCGATGGCGGGTCCGAGCCGGTGATTACCGGATCGTCTACGAGATCGAGGACGATGTCCTGAGCATTCTTGTCATCAGGGTCGCTCACCGACGCGAGGTGTACCGCGATCCTTAGCCGAGGTGGCGACGAGCGAGACTTGACGCCCGCGGTGGCCCCTCGAACGTCGAGTCTCTGGGCGGGATCGCAGCTACGAGGAACAACAAGTCGACGCTCGACGTCTATTTCAGCAGACGCGACATCCGCCGGTCGGCCAGCACCTTGCCGCCCGTCTGACACGTCGGGCAGTACTGAAACGACTTGTCAGCAAACGACACTTCGCGAACGGTGTCGCCGCACACCGGGCACGGTAAGCCGGTGCGGGCGTGTACCCGCATGCCGGAACGCTTTTCGCCCTTGAGCGTGGCGGCCTGTTGGCCCACCGACCGCGATACGGCGTCGGAGAGCACTGACACCATCGCGTCGTGCAGAGCGGCGAGTTGGGCTTCATTGAGTTTCGCGGCGGTGGCAAACGGCGACAGCTTGGCGACATGCAGGATTTCGTCGCTGTAGGCGTTGCCGATCCCGGCGATGACTTTCTGCTCGGTGATGACGGATTTGATCCGGCCGGTGTTTTTGGCGAGCAGCTTGGCCAGGTCGTCGGCACTGAGGGTGAGTGCGTCGGGTCCCAGCGTGGCGATGCCGGGGACTGTCTGCGGATTGTCGACGAGCCACACCGCGAGCCGCTTCTGGGTGCCCGCCTCGGTGAGGTCGAAGCCTGGCGCCTCGCCGGGTGGGCCGAGGTGGACGCGCAACGCGATCGGGTTCTTGCCCGGTTTGAGCGGCGTCGCGGACAGCTTGTCCGACCAGCGCAGCCAGCCGGCCCGGGACAGGTGGGTGATCAGGATCAGCTCGCCGGCCCGCATGCCCAAGTATTTGCCCCAGCGGTCGGCCCCGGTGACGGTCAGTCCGTGCAGGGCGTTGATCGGCGGCGCGAAGGTCTTGAGCACCGACAGCGCGGCGACGTCGACACGGCCGACCGCCTTGCCGACGGCGTGCTGGCGAAGGTAGTCGGCTAGCGCCTCGACTTCGGGGAGCTCGGGCATGTATCCAGTGTGCCGTTCAGCGACGGGAAGTGCGGACGACCAGCGACAGCACCCAGCTGACGATCGACAACACGATGGCGGCCTTGATCGCGGTCCACCAGAACTGGTCGATCGCAAGGCCCCAGTGCGTGGTGTTCTCGGTGATCCGCGCGGTGATCCAGAGCATCAACGCGTTGACGACGATGTGAAACAGGCCCAGCGTGAGGATGTAGAGCGGGATCGACAGGATCTGCACGATCGGCTTGATGAAGGCGTTGACCAGACCGAAGATCACCGCGACGACCAGGATGATGCCGATTCGCTGCAGCCAGTTGTCGCCGCCGACGAAGTACAGTCCGTGGACGAATTTGGTGACCACCCACAGCGCGAACCCGGTGACCGCGGCGCGGATGACGAAGGCTCTCATGCGGGTGAAGGTACTCCGCGTGGCCTAGCAACTGGGCGTCTGTAATCCAACCGTGCTGGGCGGCGTCTCCATCTGGTCGAACCGCAAGTACCCGGTACCGCGGGTATTGACATCTCCGCGTCCGCTCCCTACCGTCTGGACATACATCGATGAAGACGTGGGCTACGCGGCGTGAGGGAGCGGCATGATGACCAGTGCGGTAAAGCCGGCGGGGCGCGGGCGTGAAGACTTTTCCGACCGTCTCCTCAAGGGCTCGGTCAAGAAGTCCTACGAACCGGTGGTCGACATCGACTGGAACGCCCCCCTGGACCCGGACAAGTTCTACCTTCCCCCGCGCGTGGTGTCGCTGTACGGAACGCCGTTGTGGGACAGCATGACTCGTGCTCAGCGCATTGAGTTGTCCCGCCAGGAATTGGTGAACACGCTGTCGGCGGGCATCTGGTTCGAGAACATCCTGAACCAGGCGCTGCTGCGCAAGATCATGCACACCGACCCCACCAGCAGCGCAACTCATTACGCGTTGACCGAACTCGGTGACGAAACCCGTCACATGGTGATGTTCGGCAAGGCCATCGAGCGGGTGGGGGCCAAGCCGGTGCGTCCGCGGCTCTACCACAGGATGATCATCAACACGCTGCCGTTCTTCTTCCGTGGATCGGTGCTCTGGGTCGCTGCGCTGATCGGTGAGGAGATCTTCGACTCACTACAGCGCCAGATGATGGACGACCCCGAGCTGCAGCCGATTGTGCAGCGGCTCATGCGAATTCACGTCACCGAAGAAGCACGTCACATCCAGTTCGCGCGCGACGGACTGCGTAAACGGTCGCCTCAGATGCGCCGGCCGGAGCGATGGTTCGTCGGAAACATCAATGGACTGGGCGGGTGGTTCTTCCGCTACCTGTTCACCAACCAGGTCCCGTATGCCCGCGCCGGCCTCGACGCCCGGGAGGCCCGCAGACTCGCCCGCAACAGCCCGCACCGAAAAGAGGTGCAGGTGGCCGGATTCGCGCCGTTGGCCGCGTTTCTCTCCGAGGTCGGGTTGATGGGCCCGCTCGCGCGCCGCGGTTGGACGCGCACCAAATTCCTGTGACCCAAACGCCGGTATCCCAGCGCATTCACGGCGTCGTCCTCGTCGGCGACCCGCACGCCGCCAACGAGCTGCTGGCCGCCGGTATCCATGACTTCATGATTTTCGACCGCGAGGTGGTCAGCTCGGTGTTCGACGACGCCACCGACACTTGGACGCTCGCCGCCGAAGACGGCGAGACCTGCCGCGGGCGCGTCGTGGTCGCCTGTGCGTCGCCCTTTGTGCCTCTGGTGCCTGATGTGCTGGGCCGCAGAGACTTTCGCGGTACCACCATGCACGCGGCGATGCCCGTCGCGTCTTTCGATCCCGCCGGTAAACGGGTTGCCGTTATCGGCGCCGATTCCAGTGCTGGCGAGTTGATCGACCGGATGACCGGTTCGGGCGCGACGGTCTACGTCTTCCCGTTGGCGCCGCGCCGGGCCGTGCCACGGCTGCGTCGCGGCGTCCGCATCCCGCGCCGGCGACGCGTCGAAGTGATCTCCTCGCCTATCGAAGAGGTGACGGCGGTTGGTGTCCGCACCGTCGACGGCGTGCACCACGATGCCGACGCGATCGTCTACGGCACCGGATTCGCGGTGCGCGCCGGCCTTTCGGACCACACACTGGTGGGCGCCCGCGGCGTGACCATCCAGCAGGCGTGGACCGACGGAGCCGAGCCCTACCTCGGGGTGGCGGTGCACAATTTCCCGAACTACTTCATGCTCAGTGGTCCCGATTCCGCGGCAGCAATGCGTTACATCGTCGGCTGCCTGCAACTGCTGGGAAGGCACCGGCGGATCGAGGTCCGCCGCAGCTCACAGGGTGTTTTCAACGAGCGGGTTCACCTGGGTCGCCTCGCCCGGGACCTGGAGACCTCTGCATTCGAGCTGTCGTCGACTGACGTAGACGACGACTCCTACGACGGTCCGGCAACGCTATCCGCCGCCGACACCACTGAACACGTCCGAGTGGCGCTGACTGGCCATATCGAACCGATTGACGGTCACTACCACTGGCAGGGAACAGTTTTCGACCCGATACCCGCCGAGCTGGTGCGCGCCCGCGAATTGACCGTGACGGTCGGCGAACACACCGCAGCAGCTCGCATCACCGACGAGACACCGCAGGGCACGCACTCGATCGCCGGGGTCGGCGCGCCCCCGTATCCGCTTGCGCACCTGCAGTTGACCTAGCACGCGCGCCAGCGTCTGGTGTGCCTGGCTGCCTCGTTCGAGCGCGTGCACCCGCGCTTGCTCCGCGGTCTCGGCGGTAGATCGCATGCCGCTGGCCAGTTCGGCTCGGCGCTGACGCAGCTCGTTGGATCCGGCGCCGAGCAGCCTTGACGCCCGATTCGAGCATGTCGTCATCGGCCGTCCCTACTATGACCCTGTGCGGTTCAGCTATGCAGAGGCGATGACAGACCCGACGTTCTACATCCCGCTGGCCAAGGCCGCCGAGGCGGCCGGGTACGCCAGCATGACCATCCCGGACAGCGTCGCGTATCCGTTCGAGTCGGATTCGAAGTATCCGTACACACCCGATGGCAACCGCGAGTTCCTCGACGGCAAATCCTTCATCGAGACCTTCGTGCTGACTGCCGCGCTGGGTGCGGTGACATCGACGCTGCGATTCCATTTCTTTGTGCTCAAGCTCCCGATCCGCCCGCCGGCGCTGGTGGCCAAGCAGGCCGGCTCGCTGGCCGCGCTGATCGGCAACCGCGTCGGTCTCGGCGTGGGCACCAGCCCGTGGCCCGAAGACTACGAGCTGATGGGCGTGCCGTTCGCCAAGCGGGGCAAGCGAATCGATGAATGCATCGAGATCATCCGCGGCCTGACCACCGGCGACTACTTCGAATTTCACGGCGAGTTCTACGACATACCCAAGACGAAGATGACTCCCGCTCCGACACAACCGATTCCCATCCTGATCGGTGGCCACGCCGATGCTGCCTTGCGGCGCGCCGCTCGCGCCGACGGCTGGATGCACGGCGGCGGCGACCCGGAAGAACTCGACCGACTCCTCGCGCGGGTCAAACAGCTTCGCGAGGAAGAAGGTAAGACCGGCCCGTTTGAGATCCACGTGATCTCACTGGACGGCTTCACTCTCGACGGCGTGAAGCGTCTCGAAGACAAAGGCGTCAGCGACGTGATCGTCGGCTTCCGGATCCCCTACATCATGGGACAAGACACCGAGCCGCTGGACGCGAAGATCCGCAACCTCGAGATGTTCGCGGAGAACGTGATCGCCAAAGCCTAACGGCTACATCGGATCCCACACCGGCGCGCGCTTTTCCATGTGCGCTTTGGCCGCCTCCAACGGGTTGTTGGTGAAACCGGTCAGGATCTGGGTGCGGTTCTCGATCTCGATCGCATGCCGCAGGCTCGGCGCATCCAGCGCGGTGTTCAGCCCGATCTTGGTCTGCCACACCCCGAACGCGTTGTTCTCGACAATCGAGCGCGCCATCGTCAGTGCCGCCGCCATCAGCTCGTCGGGCGGCACCACCTCGTGCACCAATTTGATGCGGTAGGCCTCGTCAGCGTCGATGATGCGTCCGGTCAGCATCAGTTCCCGTGCCACGCCCGCCCCGACGATCTTGGGCAGCAGATAGCTGGTGCCCATGTCCATCGACGAGAACCCCGCCTTGATGAACACCGAGCCCAATCGGGCGTTCTCCGAAGCGATCCGGATGTCGGAGTGCAGCGCGAATGCCAGTCCACCGCCGACCGCAACGCCGTTGACGGCGGCGATCACCGGTATCGGCAATTCGTAGAGCCGGAGGTAAAGGTTGGCCAGTCGCACCTGGGCGTCGTAGCTGTTCTTGAACACGGGCGTGTGCGGCGCGTTGTTCGTCCAGGCCTCCCCGGTTCCACTCAGGTCAGCACCCGCGCAGAAGCCACCCCCCGCGCCGGCCGGTTCAACGTCACTCCGGCAATGCTGTCTTCGAGCGTTTCCAATTCGACGGCCGACATAGGCCAACCGTAAGCGAACGCCCCCCGAGGTCAGGACGGATACGGCGGATATTGAGCGGCCTTCAAGAGGCGGGCCAGGTGCGCGGCGTTACGGGCGGCATTGGCGGTCGCCGAGGCGGTGGCATCCGGCACCTGGTCGAGGTCGTTGTAGTCGGTCTTGCCCATCGCCGGACCGTTCCAGTAGGTGCAGCCCTGGGCGGGGATGGTGAAACCGACGTCATTGAGCGCCTGGAACACATCGGCGACGATGTGGTGCGCGCCGTCCTCGTTGCCGACTACCGCAACGAGGGCAACTTTGGTGAGCAGGATCGGCCGGTCCTCGTCGTCGGTTTCGGCGAGCTCGGCATCGAGCCGTTCGAGTACGCGCTGACCCACACTGGGTGTCTGCCCCATCCAGGTCGGCGTCGCGTAGACGAGAATATCGGCCGCGAGAATTTTGTCCCTGATGACCGGCCATTCGTCACCGTCGCCCATGTCCTTCTCGACACCCGGCCTGACGTCGTGGTCCACCACCCGGACCGTCTCATTGCTGACACCGTACTTCTGCAGTTCCGCCTGAACATGCTCGGCGATGAGCTGGCTACTTGACGGCGCTGGTGAGGGTTTCAGGCTGCACACCAGCGAAAGGGCGGTGAGTTCCGGTTCAGTCATGGCTTGTGGTTGTCCCTTCCTGGAGAGCGCTGGCACCCGCTTCGGCAACGGTCTGGTCTTGATCGCCGTCTCCGCCGCTGCCCCCGATGATTTTTCCGTTGCGCTGCAGGGGGATTCCGCCCGCGAAGATCATCACCCGACCACCGTTACTGGCGTGGATACCGAAGAACGGTCCGCCGGGCTGACTGTTGTCGGCAAGGTCCTTTGTCTCGATGTCGAATGACCGCGCCGTCCACGCTTTGTTGATGCTGATGTCCATGCTTCCGAGCCAGGCGCCGTCCATTCGCACATGCGAGACGAGGTTGCCGCCCGCGTCGACGACGGCGATGTTCTGCGGCTGATGAATTTCCTCGGCGCGCTTCTCGGCCGCGGCGATGACCGATCGGGCATCAGCGAGGGTGATGGTGTCAGACATGCATGTTCCTTCCAAAGAGTTGATCAGGGTTGTCAGGGAGGCCGCGCTCAAGCCGCATGCCCGCATCGGGGATGACCAATGGGAGTGTTTGCCCGGTGCAGGGTTTGCCCAAACAGCCATCCGGTTTCAGCAGGCGCGACGCGGGAATCCTCTGCGCAGTAGAACATCGTTTGATGGAGGTGCACGATGCCGAACTCGTCGATCAAAAACGAGAAGATGTACGAAGATCTGCGCAAAGAAGGCAATTCGAAGGAGAAGTCCGCGCGGATCTCCAACGCCGCAGCGGCTCGCGGCACGAAGGCAGTAGGCCGCAAGGGCGGCAAAGCCGGCACCTACGACGACTGGTCGGTCGCCGATCTGAAAAAGCGCGCCAAAGAACTGGGCGTCACCGGCTATTCAGCGCTCACCAAAGACAAGCTGATCGCCAAGCTACGTAGTCACTGAGACAATTGCGGATCAGCTACCACGCTGTGCTGCAACCGAAATCAGAATTAGTCGGCCATCCGGCCACAGGGTTTCGGGCAATCTCGCGTAGCATTACCTGGCGTTGTCTCTCCAGGACCCCGACGACATCAACCTCGAGCTGGTCACGGCACTGCCCTACCCGTGTTTGGCCAACCAATCAGCTTGCATCGCCAACAGTCCCATCGCCGGCAATTGCGGCGTGTCGGAGTCGAGTTCGCGGTATCGCGTATAGACGTTGATCACTACGCGTTCGGCATCGAGCCAGCTCGCATACTCGCCGAGATCGATAGCGTCGGCCGCCTCCACGAACGACAGGCCCTTGCGATAAGCGGTCTCAGCCTGCTCGGCGACGTGGGCGAGATATCCGCGCACGCCGCGGATTCCCTCCAGGTCGGTCACTGGGCCGTGGCCCGGCACCACCGTCACAGGGTCGAGCGCGATCATGGCGTCACACGCGGCGACCCAGTTGGCGATGGGGCCGGACCACACGATCGGGGTGCAGCCGATGAACAGCAAATCCCCGGCGAACAGCACGCCGGCATCCGGCACATGCACGACCGAATCGGCGGCGGTGTGTGCCGGACCGAGGTTGAGTATCTGCACCTCGCGCCCGCCGACCACGATGGTGAGCCGGTCGTCGAAGGTCTGATCGGCGTTGCGCAGCGTGATCCCGCCGAAATCGAAGGGGCCGAACCGTTCTCGCAGGTATGGCGTCGCGACGGGGCCGAGGTCGGCGTTCGTGGCCATCACCAGCATCTCAGGCGCCATCCCGTGGGCGATCTCATCTGCGGTACCCGTCGCGGCGATCACCCGCACCGACGGGTCCAGAAGCTGGTTGCCGTGGGTATGGTCTCCGTTGGAATGGGTGATCAGCGCGTCCGTGATCGGTGCGCCCGCGGTGAGCGGCGACATCGCGTCCAGCATCTCGCGGGTCAACGGCAAGTCGAACAGCGTGTCCACCAGTAGCGATGCCCCGTCGCCGACGACCAGACCCGCGTTGCTCCAACCGAACCCGCCGTCCGGCAACAGCCAGGCCCACACCCGCTCGCCGACCTCGTGCAGCCCACGGGTGTACGGAATTCTCGCCGGCGCGGGGTTGACCCGTGGGGCCGCAGGCCTGGCATCCGGGTTCGGCCTTGGTGACAGTGGTTGCGGCGCAGCGGTTTTCCGCACTGTCTGCCGTGTCTCACCCAGCCCCTCCACCCGTAGCGTCACGGTGTCGCCGTCGTGCAGCCAGCCGCGGAAGGACTCCGGCGCGGTCGGATCGAGGTGCTCGACGAGCGTGCAGGTCGGCACCGTGCCCGAGCCGAAAACGTCTCCCGGGGTGAGGCTCACGCCGCGCGACGCATAGGAGATGACTTCGGCGAAGCTCCAGTCCATCTGGGCCGTCGACCCGGAGCCGATCTCCTCGTCGTTGACCAGGGCGGTCACGTCGAGGCTCAGCTTGCCGTCGCGGCGATATGGCTCGAGCTCGTCGGGTGTGACCAGGTACGGGCCCAGCGTGACCCCGCTGTCCTTGCCCTTGGCCTGGCCGATCGCCAGTTGGCCTTCCAGTTGCTGCAGGTCGCGCGCGGACCAGTCGTTGAAGATCATGTAGCCGACGATCGCCTGTTCGGCTTCCTCGACCGTCAGGTCTTGGCCCGCGGTCCCGACCACCGCTGCCACTTCCAATTCGAAGTCCTGCCAGACACTTCCGGGGGCCATCGGCGCATCATCGTAAGGACCGAGAACGGTGCTGGGACAGGCGAAGTAGAACGCCGGGATGCGGTACCAGGTGTCTTTGAGCACCCGCCCGCCGCCCATGGCCGCCTGACAGTTGCGCATGTGGTCGAGAAAACACAGGCTGTCCCGGATCGACGGCGGCCGCAGGATCGGCGCCATCAGCGTCACCTGCGCGAGCGGCACCGGCTCCGAGCGCAGCGCGTGCTTTCCCGCTTCGGCCAGCGCACCGGCACCACGCCCGATCAACTCGAGCAGCGTCGCGCCTGGTTGCAGCGGGTGGATCGCATCGCCGGACAGCACCCCGGTTCGTTGGCCGTTGTCGTCGCGAAAGGTCAGCCATCGCATCGGGATACCGTATTCGACTATGACCATCACCGTCGCCGAAATCGAGGTCGCCGACCCCGCGGACGCCTGGAGGCGAGCCGGGTTCAGCGTGGACTCCGATGACGTCTGCCGCGTCGGCGGCGTCGACATTCGGCTCACCGGACACGCCCGCGACACCGGCATCGTCGGGTGGTCGTTGCGTGGACTGCCGGATGGCGCGGCGGGTGACCTCGACGGCATCCCCACGACGAGGTCCGATGGGGTCGTACCGATGCCGGCCCTGCACCCGAACGGCGTCACCGACATCGACCACGTCGTGCTGTTCTCGCCCGACCTGGGCCGGACCGTCGACGCGCTGGCCGCGATCGGAGTCGAACCCCGTCGGGAGCGCGACGCCCAGCTCGGCGGACGCCCGATCCGCCAGATCTTCGTCCGGTTCGGAGACGTGATCGTCGAGGTGGTCGGATCGCCGGACACCGCGAGCGAAGGACCGTCGACGCTGTGGGGGATCACCTATGAAGTCGCGGACATCGACGCCACCGCTGCCTTCTTCGGCGACCGCACGGCACCGATCAAGGACGCGGTGCAGCCGGGCCGCCGGATCACCACTCTGCGGCACCACGATCTCGGAATGTCGGTCCGGTCGGCGATGATCTCAGCGCCTATTCTCGGCACGTGACCGATCCAGCCGACCGCCCCGTCGTCATCCATACCGACGGCGGTTGCCGGCCCAACCCCGGGCCCGGCGGTTGGGGGGCGGTGCTGCGCCACGGTGAGCACATCCGCGAGATGTGTGGTGGCGAGTCCGGGGAAACCAGCAACAACCGCATGGAGTTGACCGCGCCGATCATGGCTCTGGAGGCACTCACCAGGCCCGTGACCGTGCACCTCTACACCGACAGCACCTACGTCCGGAACGGCATCACCAAATGGGTGCTCGGCTGGGAGCGCAACGGCTGGAAGACGGCGGCCAAGCAGCCGGTGAAGAATGTCGATCTCTGGCAACGACTTCAGCTGGCCTGCGCCGGACACCGGGTCGAGTGGTTCTGGGTGAAGGGACACTCGGGAGTCGCCGACAACGAGTTGGCTGACGAATTGGCAACGCGGGGAATGGAAGAGGCGATCGGCGCCGACTACTCCCGGACCACCTGACCGGTTTCTTTGTCAGGCCGCAGCCCACGCCAACTGGGTTGGCGCAGCCGGTCATCCGACGTCCACTCGCTGTAGCGGACCTCGCCGACCAACGTCGGCCGCACGAAGGTCACACCCTTGGCGTCTTGAGTGGAAAGCCTTGCATTGAAAGGTGACTCATCGGTGTGTAACGGTTGGAGCGTCTTCTTCAGACTGGCCAGATCGCGATCGGTGAACCCGGTACCGACGCGACCGACGAACCGCAACCCGTGGTCGGCCGGGATACCCATCAGCAACGAACCGATCCCGCTGCTGCGCCCGCCCTCACCGGCACGCCAACCGCCGATGACGACTTCCTGGGTGTTCCAGTACTTGTCCTTGACCCACGACGTCGAACGGCGCCCCGGCTGGTACGTGGAATCACGCTTCTTGGCGATCACGCCTTCCCACTGATGTGTGCGCGAGTACTCCAGCGCCTCGGCGCCGTCGCCCGACAGCAGGTCGGGCACGCTCAGACCACCGGCAGAAGCCAGTGTTTCCAACAACTTTCGCCGGTCACGATACTTCGCCCGCAGCAACGATCGCCCGTCGAGATACAGCAGGTCGAAGGCACGAAACTCGATGCGGGTGGCACGTGCCCGGTTCTGCATCTCGGAGAATCGGGGCACGCCAGACGCATCGAGCGCGACGACCTCGCCATCGAGCACGGCATGATGATCGGCGAGATCGGTTGCCAGTGAACGAAGTTGCGGAAACTCCCCGGTCAGGTCGCGCCCGCTGCGCGATCGCAAGCGTATCTCGCCGTGGTCGGCGTCGACCAGCAGTCGATAACCGTCCCACTTGGCTTCGAAGGCCCACTGAGTGGCCTTGAGCTTCGCCACCGAGCCGTGGGTGGCCAGCATCGGTGCCAGCCCGTCGAAGTCGAAGACGTGCTGGTCTTTCATTCGGTGCGCCAGCCACTGCTTGCCGTCGGTCTGGATCAGCGCGTAGCGGCCCGAAATTCGTTGGCCCTGCAGGGTCACGATGACTTCGCCCTTTTCTCCGGTGTCGTGGAACTTCTCGGTGTCGTAGGTGCCCGAATCCCAGATGACCACCTTGCCGCCGCCGTACTCCCCTTTCGGAATCGTGCCCTCGAAACCCCCGTACTCCAGCGGATGGTCTTCGGTTTGGACCGCCAGGTGATTGACCGCGGTGGTCTCCGGCAGATTCTTCGGCACCGCCCACGACACCAGCACGCCGTCGCGTTCGAGGCGGAAGTCGTAGTGCAGCCGACGGGCATGGTGCTCCTGGATCACAAATGTATTGCCCTGCCTCACAGCTGGTTTGGATGTAGGGACCGGCTCCGGGGTCTTGGCGGCGTCGCGCATGCTGCGGTACGTGGTCAACCGGTCAGGCGTGCGCACGTCGGCATCCAGCGCCGCCAGCAGATCCCCGTCGCGTTCGACGCGCTCGAGCACTTCGTCGTAGCGCAGTTGACGCAGCTCGGTGTCGTCGAGTTCGTCCCAGGTGCGCGGCGCGGCGACGGTCGGATGTTCGCGGCCCCGCAGTGAATACGGCGCGATGGTGGTCTTCGAGCCGCTGTTCTGGCTCCAGTCCATGAACACCTTGCCGGCCCGCACGCTCTTGGTCATTGTCGACGTGACCAGCTTGGGCATCGCCGTTTCCAGTTGCTGGGCAACCCTTTTGGCCAGTACGACCGCACCGCGGCTGCTCACCGGCTTGTCCAGCGGGCTGTAGAGGTGCATCCCTTTGCTGCCGCTGGTGAGCGGGAACGTGGTCAGCCCGATGTCGGCGATCAGATCGCGCACTGCGCGAGCCACCTCGGCGAGTTGCGCCATCGTGACGCCCTCGCCGGGGTCGAGATCGAACACCAACCGGGTGGCTGGGCCCGGCTTGAGCTCTTCGCCTTGACGCGTCCACTCGGCGGCGAAGCGCCATTGCGGCACATGCACTTCCAGCGCCGCTTGCTGGGCGATCCAGGCCAAACCGTCGACGCTGTCGATGATCGGATACGTCGTTGTCCCGGATCGGTGCGAAATGCTCCCGCGCGCCAGCCATTCCGGCGCCGAAGCGGCCAGCTGCTTTTCGAAGAACGACGACTGTTCGACGCCGTTGGGCCAGCGCTTTCGGGTGGCCGCGCGGCCGGCAATGTGCGGGACCATCACCTCCGCGATATCGGTGTAGTACTCGAATATTTCGGACTTGGCGGTGCCGGTCGCCGGGTACAGGATCTTTTCAGCGTTGGTCAGCTTCACCCGCGGCGCCATGGTGCCAACTTACGCCGCGACTTACCCCCTCTCACCACCTCTTATGACGGGGCGATGACGAGCTAGTGACGCAGGACACCGTGACTTGACACACTAAAACGTTTGAGTGCCCGCGACCTGGACACATAAGGGGTGCATGCGAAAAGTAATACCCTGGCGGCCAAGCGCCGGAGTACCGCTGTGTAACGACACTCTCGAACTGCACTCTCAGTCGCAGCACATCGACGTGCCGACATACGACCGCTCCGCGCTGCAACGCGGCATCGTCCACATCGGCGCCGGCAACTTCCACCGGGCCCACCAGGCCGTGTACTTCGACGACCTGGCCAACTCGGGTGTCTCGAACCAGTGGGGAGTCACCGGCATCAGCCTGCGCTCCAGCGAGGTGAAGGACGTGCTGACGGCCCAGGACGGGCTGTACACCGTCGTGGAGCGCGGCCAACAGGGCGAGACGGCCCGCGTGGTCGGCTCGATCGGCTCGGTCCACTACGCACCCAACGACGGCGCGGCAGTTCGTGCCGCGTTGGCAGACCCCCACACCCGGGTGGTCAGCCTGACCATCACCGGCAACGGCTACTTCCTGGACCCGGTCACCCGCGAGTTCGACGCGAGCAATCCCGACGTCCGGGCCGACCTCACCCAGTCATCGGGCAGCTACGTCACCGCGTGGGGGTACCTGACCGACGCGCTGGAGATGCGTCGCCGGGCGGGAACCCCGCCATTCACGGTGCTCTGCTGCGACAACATTCCCGACAACACCGCGGCGGCGCGTACCGCACTGGTCTCGTTTGCCGCCCTCAAGGATCCCGGGCTCGCCCGCTGGATCGACACCTATGTCGCGTTCCCGTCGACCATGGTCGACCGGATCACCCCGCAGACGTCGGAGTCCGAAGTCGAATTCGTCCGGAAAACCTTCGGGATCGCCGACCAGTGGCCGGTGCTCACCGAGCCGTACAGCCAGTGGGTCATCGAGGACAGCTTCTGCGACGGCCGCCCGCCGCTGGACGAGGTCGGCGCTCAGTTCGTCGCCAGCGTGGACGACCACAAGCTGGTGAAAACCCGTCTGCTCAACGGAACTCACATCTCGATGTCGTGTCTGGCCACGCTGGCCGGCTATCGTCGCACCGACGAAGCGATGGGCAACGAGATCATCTACGACTACGTCGAGCAGTTGATGCGCGATGAGGTTCAGCCGCTGCTGCCGGCGGTGCCTGGGATGAACACCCCCGAGTACCGTGAGTCGCTGCTGGTGCGGCTGAGCAATCCCCTGATGAGCGACCAGCTGTCGCGTCTGGCGCGCCGCGGATCGGAGAAGATTGCGTCGTTTCTGCTGCCGTCGCTGCATGAGGCGATCGAGCAGGACCGTCCGCACACGCTGCTGATGCTTGCCTTGGCCGGGTGGATCCGCTACCTGCGGGGCACCGACCTCAAGGGTTGCGCGATCGAGGTCGACGACCCGGAGAAAGACCTGCTGATCAAGTTGGCGACGATGGACGGCAACAACCCTGACGCGCTGCTGCGGCATGAGATCTTCGCCGAACTTCGGCTGATTCCTGGATTCGTGGACCGTCTGCGCGCGATGATCACTGCCATCGACGAAAACGGAGTGGAGTCCACCCTGCGCCGATCGCTGCAGGACGACCTCGAGGAGCTGGTGTCATGATGAGCCAGCCCCTGGCGTTCGTGCGCCCGTTCGACCCCGCGTCGATCACGACACTGCTGTTAGACGCCGACGACAACCTTTTCCCGTCTGAGTCGCCGGCGTTCGACGCCTCGGCCGAGGTCACCACGCAGTTCCTGGCCAGGTTCGGCGTCAACTCGCCGCTCAGCGGCGACGAGTTGCGGAAGAAGGCCGTGGGCAAGAACTTTCGCAGCACCGCGACCGATCTGGCCGTGCTGAGCGGAATTCCGTTCGAGAAGGCGCTGGCCGACGGTCGTCCCGACGCGCAGATGGCGTCGGGCAATGACATCGCCGATGGTCGCGCGCTGACCGCCGACGAACTCGAGACGTGGGTGCGCCGAGAGCGCGAGCAGGTCACCGCGCACCTAGCCGTGACCCTGAAGCCGGACCCCAACGTGCTTGGGCCGCTGCAGGATCTGGCACCTCGGTTCGCGATGGCCGCGGTCAGTTCCAGCGCCCTTGCTCGTCTGAAGGCATCCTTCACCGCCGCCGGCCTCGACCCGCTCGTCCCCGAGGCGGTGCGCTTCAGCGCGGAAGACTCGTTGCCGGTGCCGACCAGCAAGCCGGACCCCGCGGTGTACCTGCACGCCGGTCGGGTGCTGGGGGTCGAGGGCTCGCACGGGCTGGCCGTCGAAGACTCGGTGCCCGGCGTGACCTCCGCCGTCGCCGCGGGCTACTACGCTGTCGGTAACGTGATGTTCGTTCCTGCCGATGAACGGCAAGACCGCACACGCGAATTGCTCGACGCGGGCGCTGTCGCCGTCACCGACTCGTGGCGCGCCCTCGCCGATTCCCTGATTCTGGCCGCTGTGACGAGTGGAGGTTCCGCGCTCGGCTAGGCATCGCCACCCCGGAAGGAGTTGTGAGATCGTGCCTGACGCAATAGCCCTGGACAATGCAGCACTGCCACACCTGCCGATTGATGCCCCCAAATATGATCGCAGCAAGGTCAGCGTCGGTATCGCGCACATCGGCGCCGGCCACTTTCACCGCGCTCACCAGGCTGCCTACATCAACCAGTTGCTGCAGCAAGGGCTGGCAGAGGAGTGGGGCATCTGCGGAGTCGGCGTGATGCCCGCGGACTGGACGATGCGCGACGTCCTCGACGGTCAGGACGGGCTGTACACGCTGATCCTGGAGAATCCCGATGGCACCCGGGATGCCCAGGTAATCGGGTCGATCATCGATTACCGTTATGCCCCAGACGATCCGGAGTCGGCGCTTGAGGTGCTGGCCGCGGAATCCACCCGGATCATTTCGCTGACCATCACCGAAGGTGGCTACCGCGATCCCGACGGACCGGCGTTCACGTTGATCACCGAGGCGCTGGCCCGTCGGCGCAAGAACGGAATCCCCGCGCCGACCATCGCCTCCTGCGACAACATCGAGAACAACGGCGAAGTCGCGAAACGCACCGTGCTGGCCAGCGCCGAGCGGACAGATCCGGAGTTGGCGGGATGGGTGGGCGAGTACGCCAGATTCCCGAACTCGATGGTCGACCGGATTACTCCCGCAACGACTTTGGAGATGGCCGCCGAGGTGCGCCGCGACTTCGGCGTCGACGACAGGTGGCCGGTGGTGGCCGAGCCGTTCAGCGCTTGGGTGATCGAAGACGACTTCGCCGACGGCCGGCCGCCGTTGGAGAAGGCGGGCGTGCTGGTGGTCGACGACGTCCGCCCGTACGAGTTGATGAAGCTACGGATGCTCAACGCGGGACACCAGTGCCTGTGCTACTTCGCTCACCTGTGCGGCTTCGAGTTCGTCCACGACGCGGCGCAGGATCCGTTGTTCGCCAAGTACTTGTTGTCCTATCTGGAGGACGAAGCGATTCCGACTCTGCCGCCGGTGCCGGGCATCGACCTGCATCAGTTCGCCCGCACGCTGATCGAGCGGTTCGCCAACCCGGCGGTGCGCGACACCGTGGCGCGGATATGCGCCTACTCATCCGACCGCATCCCGAAGTGGTTGTTTCCCGTCATCACCGACAACCTGACCAACGACGGGCCGGTCCAGATGGCGTCCGCGGCAGTGGCCAGCTGGGCCCGCTACGCCGAGGGCGTCGACGAGTGGGGCGAGCCGTACGAGGTGCTCGACCAGTTGGCAGATTCACTCATCCCGATAGCCCGGTCGCAGCACGAGAATCCGAATGCGTTCATCGAGATCACCGCGGTGTTCGGCGATTTGGCGCATCAGCACCGTTTCGTCGAGGCGTACCGCTGGGCGCTGGATTCCTTGCACAGCAAGGGTGCTCGCGCCACACTGGACGCATTGGTTCAATGAGCCGCGGACTGGTGATCGGCGAAGCACTCATCGACATCGTCCGGGACGGCCACCGGGTCGTCGGCGAGCACGTCGGCGGTAGTCCGCTGAACGTCGCTGTCGGCCTGGCCCGACTGGGCCGCGACGTCGATTTTCTCACTCACATCGGTGACGACCACTATGGCAAGCGCATCGCGGAGTACGTCCACGCATCCGGAGCGAAGCTTGTCTCGGGCAGCGAAAGCGCGGACCGAACGACGACGGCACGTTTGGCCGTGGACGAAAGTGGTTCGGCGAAGTATGAATTCGATCTGGACTGGCAGCTGTCCGGAACGCCGCCGGTGGCGCCGCCGCTTTTCGTGCACACCGGATCCATTGCCGCGGTTCACGACCCGGGGTGTTTGGCCGTCGCCGCGCTCGTAGACGCCTACCGCGTGTCGTCGACCGTCAGTTTCGATCCGAACGTGCGGCCGTCGCTGATCGCCGATCGCGAACTGGCCCGCACCCGGATCGAGCGCCTCGTCGAGCGCAGCGACATTGTGAAGGTCAGCGAGGAGGACCTGCGCTGGCTCGACCCGGACCGTAAGCCCGAAGACATCGCGCAGACCTGGCAGTCGATGGGTCCCGCAATCGTGGCGGTGACGATGGCCGACCGGGGCGCCGAAGCTATTTGCGCTGCCGGGGTGGTGCGGGTGCCGGCCCGGTCAACACAGGTGGTCGACACCGTTGGTGCCGGCGACTCTTTCATGGTCGGCGTGCTCGACGCGCTGTGGTCACAGGGGCTGTTGGGCGCCGAGCGACGGGCCGAACTTGCGGGGCTCGATCTCGAGGCCTTGACGGCCGCACTGGAGGCGGGCAGCGCCGTCGCTGCGGTCACCGTCAGTCGCGCGGGCGCCGACCTGCCGGATCGGGACGCGCTGAACGCCGCGGCACAGCGGCGATAGAGGCGTATCCGCCCAGCACTATGGGCATACTGGCAGCATGCGTTCGATCTGGAAGGGCTCGATCTCGTTTGGGCTGGTCAACGTCCCGGTCAAGGTGTACACCGCGACCCAGGACCACGACATCAAGTTCCATCAGGTGCACGCCAAGGACAATGGCCGCATCCGGTACAAGCGGGTGTGCGAGGCCGACGGCGAAGTCGTCGAGTTTCGCGATATCGCCCGGGCTTACGAATCCGACGACGGCCAGACGGTGATCATCACCGACGACGACATCGCGACGCTACCCGAGGAGCGCAGCCGTGAAATCGAGGTGCTGGAGTTCGTTCCGGCCAGCGAGCTCGACCCGATGATGTTCGACCGCAGCTACTTCCTCGAGCCGGATGGCAAGTCGACGAAATCCTATGTGCTGCTGGCGAAGACGTTGGCCGAGACCGACCGGGTGGCGATCGTGCATTTCGCGCTGCGCAACAAGACCCGGCTTGCGGCGTTGCGCGTCAAGGACTTCAGCAAG
Source organism: Mycobacterium sp. (assembly GCF_965277065.1). Taxonomy (GTDB): domain Bacteria; phylum Actinomycetota; class Actinomycetes; order Mycobacteriales; family Mycobacteriaceae; genus Mycobacterium. The sequence goes on along the minus strand of NZ_CBDIBT010000018.1, from coordinate 331,029 downwards.
CGCGAGGTCATGGTGATCCACACTTTGCTGTGGCCCGACGAGATCCGCGATCCCGACTTCCCGGTGCTGGACAAGAAGGTCGAGGTCAAGCCGGCTGAACTCAAGATGGCCGGCCAGGTGGTCGAGTCGATGGCCGACGAATTCCAACCCGACCGCTACCACGACGATTATCAGGAGCAGTTGCAGGAGTTGGTGCAGGCCAAGCTCGAAGGCGGTGAGGCCTTTACCACCGAGGAGCAGCCCAAGGAACTCGACGAAACCGAGGACGTGTCGGATCTGCTGGCCAAATTGGAGGCCAGCGTGAAGGCGCGCTCCGGCGGCGATAAGGCGCCTGCAAAGAAGACCCCGGCCAAGAAGGCCACTGCCAAGAAGACTCTGGCAAAGACGACAGCCGCCAAGAAAACAGCAGCGAAAAAGACGCCGGCCAAGAAGGCTGCCGCCAAGAGCTAGAGAGCGCGTTACCCACCTCCACAGGGTGCAGCTGGCGATAACCCCAAACCGGACCGCGCTCGCCGCGCGAAGTCGCGTGATCTCCAGTAGCGTTATTCCATGGAAGTCCGATGTATCCGCTGGGCGGTGGCTTTGTCAGCCGTCACGGTATTCTGCGCAGTGCCGGCCTCGGCCGATTCCACGGATGATGCGGTGCTAGCGGCCCTGGCCAAGCGCAACATCCAGCTCACCGATCGCGACACGACGCTCGCCGAAGCCCACATGGTGTGCGACGGGCTCGACAAGCACTACAAGACAAGCGCTTTGGCGATGAAGTTGGTAGGAGACACCGATCTCAACTTCAGCCAATCCAGCTTCTTCATCGGTGTGGCCGTAGCGGCCTACTGCCCCCAGTACAAGGGACACGGCGACACCTCGATGAGTTGGCTGAACCCCAACCCGCCGCTGATGTGATCAGAACGGCGGGGTCCGTCCGACGTCGCCGCTAGCGCGGTTTGAGCCGAAAAACGGGTATGCGGCGGCCAATCGGGTCTGTCTTCTGGCGATAGTCGCTCCAGCCGGCGTAGACCTGCTCCGCAAGCCCGTAGACACGCGCATAGTCGTCAGGGTCGGTGATCCTCAGTTGCTAGAAACTCCTCGTCGCCCAGTTTGCATTCAGGATGCGCCTTGAGGTTGTGATACCACTGCGGGTGTTTCGGTCCGCCGTAGTTTGAGGCCGTCACGATGGGATCGGGTCCATCGTGGAAGTAAGTGATTTGATGCACTCGCGATTGACCCGACTTTGCGCCGGTGCTCGTCAGCGGTGCAGTAGAAACCCCGCCGAGGATCGATGGCCAACGTCCCCCCGTTGCCCGGTACAACCACGGGTCGACACGGGGGAAGAAGTGGTGCGCTAAAAACTGTCCCGGCCGCGAACGCCCAAAGTTGTTTATCACGGTGTACCAGCGGTTGTGCTTTTTGTGCGGGTCGACGTAACGCAGCGGCATGAATGGGAAAGATACCGTCGCAACCGCCTCCGCGACGGAAATTAGTCTAGGTCACGCCGCTATTCAATGGGATCGGCCCTCCGCGTGGAACATTGACTTTTCGTCAGAACGGCGGCGGTTCATCCGATGATGCGCGGGCATGGTCGAAGCGCGTTGCCGGGTCAGCCGGTCGTTTCGATTTTTGTTGCGCTCAGCGGTAATTCGCTGCGATCGGTCTTGCTTCCGGGTGCGCCGCCGGGTCGGCATCATGGCCGTGCGCTCACCGCAACGGATGTCGGGCGTCGGCGAGGCCTCGGGCAGATCGCCGGTGGGCACGGTGAGCGCCGGAAACAGCATCGCGCTGCCCGGGCTGGTCACATAAATATGACCCGAGGGCAGCGTCCAGATCACTGTGCCATCAGCGAGTTGCTTCTCATGCAGCCCCACAAGGCCTTCAAAAGGTGATGACATCGACTGGCTCAAGAACCCTTCAAGCCTCACCCCACGTCGACCGAGACAGACAGGCCCACGAAACCAACGGCGAGCAGGGTAAGCAGGATCGCGTCGACCACATGCAACCGCTGCGCATCCGATGTGCCTAACCGCAATTCGCGGGCAATCAGGAAAAGTGGAAACGCGACGCTGATGTCGATGTAGAGCCCTACGAGGACGTAGGCCCAAACGAAGCGGACGCCGCACTTGCGAGCCTCGATCACCATGAATATCGCTGCGGCGAGAAAAAAGAACAGGATGTCGCAGGCGATGGACCGCGACGCGGGCGTCACTTTGACACCGGCCAGGAAGTCGGTGAAGAAACGCGTTAGTCCGGCATGGAGATACGCGGTGTTCTGGCTCCACGTCGCAATCAGCGCGGCGACGGCGATAACGCCGTAGATGACGCAAAAGACTTTGCGGGACGTGGGGATGGATGATGCTTCGTCGACTTGGTCGGCTGTTGTCATGACATGACGCTAAAGCGAAGTGAACCGTCGATGCCGCAGAAACGGCAACTTCAACGGTAGCCCGGCGATCAGCCGTCTTTCTGAACGGTAAACGCGGTGATGCCCTGCACAGAGACACTTATTGAGGGGGTATCTCAGAAGATTTCCCGCGCCGTCGGGCAACTGTTGATCACGCCAGCGCCAGAACGTTTTGAGCAAGTGGTGCTTTCGACACAGCGCCTTCAAATTGGACGCATGCGTCAGGCCGCCGTCGCCGTACGGAGTGGTCTGTCGACGTCGCACCGAGCCGCCGGCACATCGCACCCGGGCGCGCGGCACGTCAGGTCCCGGCACCGCACAAACTCGGCGAGCTTCGCCGACGGCGTGTAGCGCGGTTCGCGGGCCACCGGAAAAATCAACGGCCGCAACGTCGCCGACCTGGCCAGCTCTGCGATCACCTGCGGAGGTATGAGCTCGTCCACCCCGGCCATGAAACCCGCAACGCCACCTGCGCGTCGACCTCGGCCAGCGCTTCCTCGTCGGTGATCAGCGCGGTGCGATGAGCAATCACGTTGAACCTGGCGCGCGTGGGTTCGCTCGGTAGCCGCTGACCGCCTGCTCTCCCTGGACCAGGAAAGTCTGATGGCCATTGAGCAGCATTGACGCCGCCAAGCGAGGTGGCAAGGGTTTGCCTGGAAAATTTTTCTCAAAATCCCGCTGAAAGTTGGCCGGAGGCTTACCTTAAGCGAACCTGAGACCCGCGCCCCTGTCTAGGAAGAAGCAGCGATGGCTCATCGACGCGCCCGCAAGCACAGTCCACACTCGCGCACAGCGATGACCCACCGCCGTCGGCGTGCGGTCGGGGTGACTGGCGCGATCAGTATGTTTGCGACTTTGGGACTGGGGGCGTTGGCCAGTCCACCGAAAGCCGCGGCCGATGAGTTCGACGTGGTCATCGACCAGATCCTCAATGCGATCACCCCGTCGTTGGGCGATCTGGCCGCCAGTTCGGCGGCGGTTCCCGAGCTGGGCAGTCTGAGCTTGGGTGCCGCGGAGTCGACGGCGGCCAGCTCAGCTGGTGCCTTGCAAGGGCTAGAACAGGATTGGATTAACAGCAGCTTTGGTCAGCAGTTTGACACCCTGATCAATAGTTGGTTCAACCTGGTCGATCCCAGCAGCAGCGCGTGTGGGTTGATCTGTGACGGCGCTGATGGTCAAGGTGGCGGGTTGATCTTCGGTGACGTGGGCGCTCCTGCGCAGCTGATGAGTGAGAACTTGCTGGTGAACCCCAGCTTCGAAACGGCCGACCCGTCCGGGTCGGGCTACAGCGGGGTGACGATTCCGGGCTGGACGGAGTCCGGCACCCCGACCGTGATCGCCTACGGCACCCAGGGCGGTTATCCGTTGGGACTGTCATCTCCGTTCCCGAAGTTCTTCGACTTTCCCCAGAACGCACCCCCGGGGGCCGGGGACAATTTCGCCGGCGGCGGACCCGTGGCCACGTCCACCATCAGCCAAACCGTCGACCTCACCGGCGCAGCCGGAACGCCGTTCAACCTGAGTGCAGATCTCGGCGGCCAAGGATGGGACCCGTCCGACGCCTCCACGCAGGTCACCTTCCTCGACGCCCAGGGGAACGTTTTGGGCACCGACTCGCTCAACCCGGTCACGGTATGGGATCGCCTGGGTTTCACCGGGTTTGAGGACCGCGACATTTCCGGGACGGTCCCGGTGGGCACCACCTCCGCGGAGGTGACCACGACCTTCAACGACCAAGACACGTTCCTCGGCCACTACAATGGCGCCTACGCCGACAACGAGTCGTTCACCGTCGGCGTTCCAAGCCTCACCCCGGCGCCGCTCACCCCACCGACGTCCGAGGTAGGCCACCTGGACCACGTGTTCTTGATCTACATGGAGAACAAGGGCGCCAACGACATCGTCGGCAGCGCCAACGCGCCGTACATCAACGACCTGATCAGCCACAACGGATATGCGGACAACTACTACGCGCTGGGCCACCCCAGCGACCCCAACTACATCCGGATCATGGGCGGATCGGACTTCGGCATCGACTACAACCCCACCTCGGCCGGCATCGACGCGCCCAACCTCATGCAAGAAATGGATCAGGCGGGCATATCGTGGGCCGGCTATGAGCAGAGCATGCCCACCCCGGGTGACCTCGTGTCATCAGGCGACTACGACGTCAACGAACTGCCGTTTGCCCAATTCAACTACGTCGCCGACAACTCTCAGACGTACCTGCAGCAACACCTGCTCCCACTGACGGACTTGTCCGACAACCTCAAGAACCCAAACACCTTCCCGGAATTCACCTGGATCGCCGCCAACGAAGCCAACAACGGGGAAGGCCCCGTCGATACTCCTTCAGGCCTTGCCCAGTTCATTACCACGCAGTTCACCGACCATCAGTACAACGTCCCTGCCGCCGACCAGTTCGTCCGGCAAGAGGTGTCCGCCATTGAAAGCTCGCCGACGTGGACTAACCCGGCGCAGCATGATGCGATCATCGTCACGTTCGACGAGGACAACAACAACCTGTCACTGGGCTTCGGTAACGAAGGCAACAACGTTCCGATGATCATCATCCCGAATGGGGGCGCCGAGTCTGGCGCTAACGGGATGGAATCCGGCCCCTTCACCACCGACGCCTACTACAACGAGTACAGCCTGATGGCCACCATCGAAGACTCCTTGCGTGCTACCCCAACGACGCTGCTCCCGCTCACCGACAACGACATGTACGCCCCACCCATGAACGCTTTCTGGAAATAAGTAGGGTTCGCCGTTAGTCAGATGCTCAACGGCCGCCTCGCCACAAAAAACTAGAACGTGTTTCAGAAATAGGGTTCCGTGGCTGCCGGTGCCTTGTTACGGTGACGCCCGTGATCCTGGACAAATTCCGACTCGACAACCAAGTCGCCGTCGTCACCGGTGGCGGCCGCGGTCTTGGCGCAGCCATCGCGCTGGCGTTCGCCGAGGTCGGCGCCGACGTCGTCATCGCCTCCCGCACCCAATCCGAACTAGAGGCCGTCGCCGAAAAGGTCCGTGCCGCCGGCCGGCGCGCCCACATCGTCACCGGCGACCTGGCTCAGCCCGAGGTCACCGCCGAGCTGGCCGCCCACGCCGTGGAGGCGTTCGGGCGACTGGACATCGTCGTCAACAACGTCGGCGGCACCATGCCCAACGGGCTGCTGACCACGTCGACGAAGGACCTCAAGAGCGCGTTCACCTTCAACGTCGCCACCGCCCACGCGCTGACCATCGCCGCAGTGCCGCTGATGTTGGAGCACTCCGGGGAGGGGAGCATCATCAACATCACCTCCACGATGGGACGGGTGGCCGGCCGCGGCTTCGCCGCCTACGGAACCGCCAAAGCCGCACTGGCGCACTACACCCGGCTAGCCGCGCTCGACCTGTGCCCGCGGGTCCGGGTCAACGCCATCGCGCCGGGCTCGATCGCCACGTCCGCGCTCGACATCGTCGCCTCCAACGACCAGCTGCGCGAGCCGATGGAGCAAGCGACCCCGATGCGCCGTCTGGGCCAGCCCGACGAAATCGCCGCCGCTGCTGTGTATTTGGCATCACCCGCCGGTGCCTACCTGACCGGCAAGGTGATCGAGGTGGACGGCGGCATCACCTTTCCCAACCTCGACCTACCGATCCCGGACCTGTGAGCATGGCCATCAAAGTCGCCGCGATCGGCACCGGCAATGTTGGCGTCCACGCGCTGCGGGCGCTGATCACCAACCCGGCCTACGAGCTCACCGGAGTCTGGGTGTCGTCGGATTCCAAAGCCGGTAAGGACGCCGGAGAGCTTGCCGGCCTTGATGTTTCGACCGGGGTGAAAGCCACGACGGACCTGGACGCCGTACTGGCCACCGGGCCGCAGTGCGCGGTCTACACCGCGATGGCCGACAACCGGCTGCCCGACGCACTCGAGGACTACCGGCGCATCCTGGCCGCCGGCGTCAACGTCGTCGGCAGCAGCGCCGTCTTCCTGCAGTACCCGTGGCAGGTGCTGCCGGACAACATGCTCAAGCCGATCGAAGATGCTGCACGAGAGGGTAATTCAAGCCTGTTCGTCAACGGCATCGATCCCGGATTCGCCAACGACCTGATTCCACTGGCGCTGGCCGGAACCTGCCAGAGCGTTCAGCAGATCCGCTGCATGGAGATCGTCGACTACGCCACCTACGACAGCGCGACGGTCATGTTCGACGTGATGGGATTCGGTAAGCCGCTCGACGAGATCCCGATGCTGCTGCAACCGGGCGTACTGAGCCTGGCGTGGGGATCGGTGGTGCGCCAACTCGCCGCCGGGCTCGGCATCGAACTCGACTCGATCACCGAACGCCAGGAACGGATTCCGGCGCCGGAGGATTTCGACATCGCGTCCGGACACATCCCCAAGGGCAGTGCCGCGGCGCTGCGTTTCGAGGTGCAGGGTCTCATCGACGGCCATCCCGCCGTCGTACTGGAGCACGTCACTCGGTTGCGCGACGACCTGTGCCCGGACTGGCCGCAACCGGCGCAGCCCGGTGGGTGCTATCGGATCGAAATCACCGGCGAACCGTCCTACACCGTCGATGTCTGCCTCAGCAGCCCCAACGGAGACCACAACCACGCCGGCCTGGTAGCGACCGCGATGCGGGTGGTCAACGCCATCCCTGCCGTCGTCGAAGCCCCAGCCGGAATACGGACCACGCTGGACCTGCCGCTGATCACCGGTCGCGGCCTATATTCAGTGGACTAGCGGTTTCGGTTAACCTAACTTTCTACTTCGTACCCTGAAAGTGAGTTAGGTGGCCCAGGACACCCGTGCCCGGTTCAAGACCGGGTGGTATCTGCTCGGCCCCGCCTTCGTCGCTGCGATTGCATACGTCGACCCGGGCAACGTCGCGGCGAACATCAGCGCCGGCTCGCAGTTCGGCTTCGCGTTGCTGTGGGTCATCGTCCTGGCGAACGTGATGGCCGGCCTCGTGCAATACCTGTCGGCAAAGCTCGGCTTGGTCACCGGACGCTCGCTGCCCGAGTCGATCGGCGCCAAGCTGAATCGCCCCACCCGGCTGGCATTTTGGCTGCAAGCTGAGGTCGTCGCGATGGCCACCGACGTGGCCGAGGTGATCGGCGGGGCGATCGCGCTGCACATCCTGTTCAGGCTGCCGCTGCTGCTCGGCGGCGCTATCACCGGGGCGGTGTCGCTGCTCCTGCTGCGCATTCAGGACCAGCGCGGCCAGCAGATCTTCGAGCGCGTCATCACCGGACTGCTGCTGGTCATCGCGATCGGTTTCACCGCGAGCTTCTTCGTCTCGACCCCGCCGCCCGGCGACGTGCTCGGCGGTCTCGTGCCTCGATTCCTCGGCAAGGAAAGTGTGCTGCTGGCCGCGGCCATCCTGGGCGCGACGGTGATGCCGCACGCGGTGTACCTGCATTCGGGTCTGGCCCGCGACCGGCACGGCCATCCCGACGCGGGGCCGCACCGCCGTCGACTGCTGCGGATCACCCGCCTGGATGTCGGGCTGGCGATGGTGGTCGCGGGCGCGGTGAACGTCGCGATGCTGTTGGTCGCCGCGCTGAACATGCGCGGCCGCGGCGACATCAGCTCGATCGAAGTGGCCTACGCGGCCGTGCACGACACGGTGAGCCCGTTGATTGCCACGCTTTTCGCGATCGGCCTGCTGGCGTCGGGGTTGGCGTCGGCGTCGGTGGGTGCCTACGCCGGAGCGATGATCATGCAGGGCTTGCTGCACCGGTCGATCCCGATGGTGTGGCGCCGGCTGGCGACCCTGGCGCCCGCACTGTTGATTCTGGCGTTGGGTTTCAATCCGACGCGCACGTTAGTGCTGTCGCAGGTTGTTCTGTCGTTCGGCATTCCGTTCGCCCTGCTGCCGCTGGTTCGACTGACCAGCAATCGCGCGCTGATGGGAGCCGACACCAACCACCGCGTCACCACCGCGGTCGGCTGGGTGATCGGCACCATGATCAGTCTGCTGAACGTGGTGCTGATCTTCCTGACGATCAGCGCCAAAGGCTAGGCCTGGCGTCGGCGTTCTCGTTCTCCCGCCGGTGTTTTCCGCGGCCTCCCAGCGCGATGAGTTCGTCGAGCAGGGCGTCCATCTGGGTGACCGAGGGCATCTCCCTGCCGCGCTCGCGGCAGGCATCGCGAACGCTGGCCAGTAGCCGCAATTCACGCTTGATCGTGTCCCGGTCCCGGATGCCGCCGTCTTTCACGCCGCTCATCCGACAATCCTTGCACCCCGCGCGGCGCATCAGTGCTTCGACGCGTGGAATTAACCGGGCGCTCAGGAGTCGTTAGAAAGGTTGGCCGATCAAGGTCAAATACTTCGCTCGGCTAACATCGATCGCGTGACGCAGCGGCGCCGTCATTCCTACTTCGCGTACGGGTCCAACCTGTGCGTGCGACAGATGGCGCAGCGCTGCCCCGATGCGGGCAACCCCCGCCGCGCGGTGCTCGCCGACCACGATTGGCTGATCAACCAGCGCGGGGTGGCGACCGTCGAACCATTCGACGGGACGCAGGTGCACGGCGTCGTCTGGGATGTGTCCGAGCGCGATCTGGCCCACCTCGACCGAGCCGAGAGCGTGCCCGCGCACTACAGCCGTAGTCAGATGACCGTGCACACCGACGTCGGACCCTCGGACGCGTGGGTCTACATCGACCACCGGGTGAATCCAGGCCCGCCGCGACCCGGCTATCTGGAACGCATCATCGACGGCGCGGAGCATCACGGATTGCCGCCGAGTTGGATCGACTTCCTCCGGCGATGGGATCCGTCACGCTGGCCGCGGCCACGCTCGCGGCCCACAACGCCTGCACCGCAGTCGCTTTCGGCACTCCTCGCCGAGCCTGGTGTGGTCGAGGTCAGCCAGTTGCGGTCGCGGTTCGGCTTCCTGGCCATCCACGGCGGCGGCCTGGAGGAGATGACCGACGTGATCGCCGAGCGGGCCGCCGACGCGGCGGGCGCGTCGGTGTATCTGGTTCGGCATCCCGACCGGTATCCGCATCACTTGTCGTCGGCGCATTTCCTGGCGGCCGAGTCGACGCGTCTCGCGGAGTTCCTCGACCACGTCGATGTGACGGTGTCCCTGCACGGTTACGGGCGGATCGGCCGGCCCACCCAGCTGCTGGCCGGTGGGCGCAACCGCGTGTTGGCCGCCCACGTCGACGAGCATCTCGAGCTGCCCGGCTATCACGTCATCACCGACCTCGACAACATTCCACTCGAGCTTCGCGGGCAGCATCCCAAAAATCCGGTGAACCAAACCCGTTATGGTGGAACACAATTAGAACTGCCGACCCGGGTCAGGGGGATCAGCCCACGCAGTCTCCTGCCCGGCGACGATGGGGTCCGGTACGGACCGCGGAGGAGCTGGGCGAAACAGCCTGAGCCCGGGGCTGACGGCTTGTCACCGGTGACCGCTGCGCTGGTCCAAGGCCTGGCAGCGGCCGCTCGTGCATGGATATTGCCGTCCAGATAACTACACAATCGGAGGTGGCCAATGGCCGAACGGGCTTTTCGTTTCTCGGTGGGCATTCATGCGGTCAAGTCCCGTACTGCGTTGCAGGACAAGGTAAAGCATCTGGAGGACAGCGGGTTCGACGCGCTGCATCTGCCCGACCACCTCGGTGCACCGGCGCCGTTTCCCGCGCTGACAGCGATCGCGTCCGCAACGTCGACCGTCCGGCTGGGCACCTATGTGCTCAATGCCGGGTTCTACAAGCCCGCACTTCTGGCCCGTGACGCCGCCGAACTCGACGGGCTCAGCGACGGGCGCCTTGACCTCGGCCTCGGCGCCGGCTACGTGCGCGAGGAATTCGAGGCAGCCGAGCTCCCCTACCCGACCGCGCGGCAACGCGTCGACTACCTCGAGCACGTCACCACCTACCTCAAGAAGCACCTGCCGACGGTGCCAATCCTGATCGCCGGCAACGGAAATCGGTTGCTGACGATCGCCGCCCAGCAGGCCGACATCATTGGGTTGACCGGCGCCAGCTCCGGCGACGCAGCCGACCCGCTCGCCGAACGCATCGAGTTCGTCCGCAATGCGGCCGGCGACCGGTTCGCCGATCTCGAGTTGAACCTCGCGATCACCGCGGTGCCGTCGGATAGCTCCGGGAAGCCTGACCTGGCGCTCACCCGCAGGTTCGTCGACCTGTCCGACGAGGAGTTGCTGGCCTTGCCGTCGGTGCTGGCCGGATCTCCACGCAACATCGCCGACACCCTGCGCGGCTACCGCGAGAAATACGGGCTGACATCGTTCACCTTCCAAGAGAATCACGTCGACACGATCGCAAAGGTGATCGCCGAGCTCCGTTGACCGCGGCATTCCGTATGGTGGATTGATGCGTTACAACCCGCCCCCGAACTGGCCAAAGCCTCCCAAGGGCTGGGTGCCGCACGCGGACTGGTCTCCGGACCCGGCTTGGCCGGCGCCGCCACCGGGCTGGCGGCTGTGGGTCGAGGAGGAAGACAGCACAGAGGCGCCGCCTGCGCTCGGACGACTCAAGCAAGCCGGTGACGACGGCGAGTACTTCGGCGACGAGAACGCCTGGGCCGACGACGCCGGGCCCGCACCGGTCGCCGACGAGCTAGACGCCGCGGTGGCGGAACTACCGCCGGACCCCACCGAGGTCGCACCCAAAGACCTTGCGGTGCAACACCTCGGCCAGTACGCCACGGTGAAGTGGGACGACGACAGCCAGTACGCCATCGGCACGATCGTCGCCATCTCCGCGGACGCGACGGCGATCTGGCTCACCCTCGACGGCATCGACGCGCCGATTGCCTTCCCGCGGGAAACGCCGGGCAGCCCCCGGCTCCTGGTCTGGGTCTAGGCCCCTGGCGACGGCAATCCCCGTCGTTTGCCTGACCGGCTACCTCGGCGCCGGCAAAACGACGCTGCTCAATTACGTGCTTCGCAGTCCGGGCGCGCGGATCGGCGTGATCATCAACGATTTCGGCGAGCTCAACGTCGATGCCATGCTGGTGGCCGGGCAGGTCGACGAGCCAGTGTCGATTGCCGGTGGTTGCATCTGCTGTATGCCTGATGACGGCGCCATCGACGTCGCGCTCGCCAAGCTCGCCGACCCGCGGCTCAATCTCGATGCGGTGATCGTCGAGGCCAGCGGTCTGGCCGATCCGCTGATCGTCGCCCGCATCATCGGCTTCAGCCGGGTAGCAGGCCTACGGTACGGCGGAGTCGTCGACGTCGTCGATGCCGTAACACATTTCGACATCGTCGATAACGGTCAGGTGCTGCCCGCGCGCTACCGGGCGGCATCTCTCGTCGTCGTCAACAAGCTCGACCAACTCCCCAGCGGCGAGCGCGCCGCCATGGTCGAGCGGGTAGAACAACGCGTGCGCGAACAGAATTCACGGGCAAGCGTCGTCGGCGCGGTCGGTGGGCAGATCGACTCCCGGCTGCTCTACGACGTCGGGGGTTCGGGCGATGAGCCGGGACAGCTCTCGCTGCGCGAACTGCTCGTCGACGACACCGGGGTAGCTCACGATGACCACGACCATGTGCACGCCGATTCGGTCACGGTGACTTCTGACGGCGACCTCGACCCGGGCGCTCTGATCGACCTGCTCGAGGATCCGCCCGCGGGGGTGTACCGGCTCAAAGGGTTCGTCAAGATGCAATACGGGCGTGCAACGTCCACCCTCGCGGTCAACCTCGTCGGCCCGACGATTCACATCGCGAACGCACCGCGCGGAGCGACCGCCAATTTTCTGGTCGCGATCGGGATGCACCTCGACACCGAAGAGGTGCGCGCTCGCCTCGATGCGGCGTTGCAACCCTGCACCGGGCCGGCGACGCTGGCCAACATTCACCGCTTGCGGCGATATCGCCGCCACAGCCTCTGACTCAACGAATGACCCGTTTATGCTGACGAGCGACTAGGTTGAACGATGATTTCAGCCCCCGTAGCTCAGGGGATAGAGCACGGCTCTCCTAAAGCCGGTGTCGCAGGTTCGAATCCTGCCGGGGGCACAACCTGACCAGTGCAAACACAACACCGTGCAAGCTGCGTGAAATATCGGGCACCAAACGCCCTGGTCACGCCACCACGGTCACGCCACCGAGGTCACCCGCACCACGGTCAGCCCACCACGGTCTACGCGACAGCGCGGCAGCGAGCGGCACAACCCCAGCAACAACCACCCAGACAGGGGGGTAGGTCCCTCGCGCGAAAAGGAGTCGCCAAAACACTCCCCACCCAGTGGCTACATACCCCCCCGAAAAAACCGAACATTATTTTCGGCTGCAGCAGGGGTTTTCGCAGGTCAGTGGATGCGGGTTGTCGGATGATGGTCCAGGCGTTCGGTTTCCGCCGGGCTACGGGGTGAGTTTGAACAAATTTGCCAGATCGCCGCCGCTGGTCAGGTTATGGATTCGCTGGCGGTGCTCGTCGCGGCGGCTTATCGCGTAGGCGTCGGGTTGCCGTCCGGTCACGATGGCCCAGATCGCGGTATTCAATGCCTCCTGCGCAAGAGCCAGGGCGCAGTCAGTGATGGTGCTACACGCCGCCTCCGACAATGGGCCGCCGTGGACAGCGGCGTTTCTGGATCTGGTAAGCCGCCTGACCCGCGCAGCGACGCGGTGTCGTTCAGTGTCAAAGGCGGCGCTGAGTGCCGCGGGCGAGGACAAAATGTCGCCACTCTCAGCGAGACGGCGCACCAACCAGTGATTGGCGTAAATACCTCTTAGCCTGGCGACGTGAGCGATCGTTTTCGGGCTGTCAATGCGCGTGCCCCATCCACCGTCAAGGATGATGTCCTGCTGTATCGCGCCGAGTTCTGGCGGAGGTGTTGCCCCCGGCGTGTGGTCGGGGTACTGCTGCGCCGCCTCAAAAACGTCGACTACAACCCGCTTGGCGAACGATCTGAGCGTGTACACATCGGTCAGATAGTCATCTATGAAGCGGTACCACTTGAGGCTCCTGGTGGGCGCTGTCCACGCGTTGCAGTGTTCGATGGCCCGAACCGCCGCCATCACAATCGCTTCCGAGTCAGCCCGCGGAGTGTCGTCCAGGGTCGACGAGAGACGCAGCGCCGGCCGCAGCTGGTGGGCGGTTTCGGCGGTGATCAGGTGGCCGTCGGCGGCGAACCGGGCCAAATCGGTTGCGAAGTGGTCGTTCTGGTAGAAGACAGGTTCGGGCAGCGGCTCCTTCAACGCCCCCCATCGTGCTCCGATCGGGTTCCACGACCCGGGCGACAGGTCAAAGAACAAGAAGCCACCTAGGACCTTCCACATGCGCTCGTGGTGACCGACCACCGCCAGCACCGCGTCCAGGTGCATCCTGGCCGTATCGACGGCCCGGTGGTGTTCGACATCGTGAACCGTGACGCGGGCGTATACGAGGCCCGCGAGGTATTCGAATCCGTTGGTTTCGCTTACGTCCCTTGATAATTGGAGATCGCGGATCTCGTTCGTGAGCAGTTCTTCGGGCACGACATCAAGCATTTTCCGCGCTTGATCTGGGCGAATCAACAGCTGGGCAAGCCCCTGGGCTTCGTAGAAGGTGATGTCGCCGTTGGTCACGCAGGGATCAATCTCGACGAAGTAGCCCTCGCTGAGACGAAACCAGACCACGTAGTCGCTGACCGGAGGCCGCTCAAGGATGCAGCGCGCCGCAAGGCTTTCCAGCTCGGCGTCGGTCAGAATGGCCTTCGCTTGTGGGGTGTACGGTGCTGTGGCGACGGGGTCACCGACCATCGCCTGCGCCTGCCGCACGCTGCCTTCGCTGCCGATCAGGACCTGAACGGCAGTAGAGATAGGGCTGAAATACCGGCGATCTTGCCTGCGGTACTCGCTCAGGCCGACCAGTGTGTCACGCAGGAACGCGATCCGTTCGCTCGGGTACAGGACGTGGTTGAGGTCGCGGCATCCTGCAACCAGATCTCGCCAAGCCGCGACGAGCACGTCGTCTTGGTCCAGTGTCGCTGCGAGTACGGCGGTCAAAGTGGCGACGTCGGAGCGCTTTGAGTCATCTATCGACGGTCGACTGTTAGGCCGTGGCATCAGCACGCCGTTAGTGATCGCCTGCTGGACTGCCCGCGCCGGAATGTCGACGAGCGCCAGGAGTTCCGGTCCGATCCAGTTAAGACTGTCCGACAGGTCGGCGGCCATCGAATCCCAGTTGTAAACCTGCTGATGGTCATGCACACGGGCGTCGGCGCTCGCGATCGCAATCTCCTGCGCGATAGCGGTCAGCGGCATGTAACCCGCGCGGCAGGTGACTGCTTCCTCCCGTCGGGCGTATGCCTGCAGCTCCTCAAGCCAGCGCGCGTGCTGCTCGAACATCAAGTCCCGCCCCTTCAGATTTGGATACCGCGCCCCGTTCGATCATGCCCGCTCGCGGTGCCTACAACAGGGCATACACGCACGCGCTGGGAGCGGACACACAGATTGTTGTCAGCAAACAACGCTAGATTCTGCGCATGAAGGTCGCTGTCGTTGCGATGCTGCTCACTGCATCACTCGTTGGCGTGACGGCGCCCGCGTACGCGGCGGATGCGCCGATACGGATTATCTACCCGGCTGACGACCCGCCTTCGCCGCCCGATCCACCGGTTCCGCCACCCCCTGGCGACGCGCCAGCACCACCCGGCGATGCCCCTCCAACGGGAGACGCACCCCCGCCGCCACCACCTTTTCAGCACTGTTGCTACCGACGCGACTTCGCCCTTTAGTTATGCGTGTCCCCGCATGAGGGTCGTCGCCAGGGCGATGCTGCGCGCCGCATCCTTAGCGGGTGTAGCCGTGCCCGCTGCGCTGATCGTCGGTCCCGCGCTGCCGGGCCATCTCGTCGAACCGTGGTGGGTTTCAACCCAACCCCGTGTCCAGGCGACTGGGATTGGTGAGTGCAATAAAGCTGCACAGCTTTACCGCATCAACCCGGATACGGTGATCCCACCAGGATGCGAGAACCGGGGTGGGTTCAAGAGGGTATTACCCCCGCCACCTGGTGCCGCTCCGCCGCCGGCCGATCCTCCATCGCCGCAGCCATGAAGATCGCTGCTGCTGCGCTGCTGCTCGCCGCATCACTGGCTGCGCCCGCAACTGCGCGTGCGGATTGCGGAGACCCCGGCCAAGACCCCTGCGGCGGACCCGTTCCCACCGTCGATGAGGTGGTCGCTGTCATGGCCGAGCTAACCGACCCGAGCAAGCCTGCCGCGAACAAGACCGACATCGTCACGCCGGGATTCAGCCCCGACGAAGCCGGAACAATCGACGATCATCTGAACCGGATGAACGCGCGCGGACGGATATTGCCTCTGCCTTTTATCGTGACGGACATCCAACCCGCACCCAACAACCTGGCCGGTGCCACCCTGGCGACAGGGGGAAGCCCTCGCCAAAGCACCAACGGCAGGCCCATCGTGCTGGTTGATCAGGGCGGGCACTGGCTGATCACCCACGACAGCGCCATCGCCGAGATGGACGTGCTCTTTCGGGAAGCGACACGCTATCGGGGTTACGTCCCTTGAGCAACCGCGGATGAACTGGACCAAGCTCTCCGTCACGACAATGCTGGCGGCGGCGTTGATCGCTTCGCCCGCAACGGCTTACGCGGACCCGGAGCCACCCCCAGCAGGCTGCGCGCCGGACTCATCGGACCCAACCTGCCAACCACCACCGCCGACACCGCAGCCATACTGCGCCCGTTTCTGGCAACAACATGGGTCGATGCTGAATCTAGAGCGCAATCGTGGCTGAGGCGCGCAGTCCGGCGGAGGACAGGTATCAGCTACCCGAGGGCACCTATCGCGAACTGATCGTCAAGGATCGGATGACGAAGTTCCTCAAGGAACGGCTCACGACGCTGCAGCAAGAGCTGCGAGAAGCTCCGCGACCGTACCTGCACGAGGAAAAGGGGCTACAACATACTGACGAGCAGGCGCGGGTAGAGGCTGCCGCCGACCAGGAGGTAGCCGCTGGCAGGCCGATTGTTGTGCTGACATGGCAGGTGCAGGTAACGCGCTACGCCCACAGGTGGTCCGATGCCGCGCCGAGCTGGCTAACCACCCCGGCGACAGCGACCGTACGTGTCTTCGCCGACGACACTTGCGAGCCTGCGTCGATCTGATCGCGGCCAAGGCTGAAAGTTACTTTGGTAGTTCACGGCCAGCTGTGCGCCAACCCGCATCACGACAGCCATTGCCGCTCACCAGCTTTCAAGTTGTGTGGAAACCCGTGACCGGGGGGAACCACGGAAGGGGCCCACCATGCGCCCCCGGCCACGGGGGTCTGTGGGGTTCCGTGGACGGGAACCCTGTGCCCTGGTGTTGCGGCACGCGAGCCCTCTGTTTTACGTGCCGCAACGTCGTTCCCGTCCACGGAAGTCTTTGTGCCCCTGCGTGGGCCGGTCAACCCGGTCCTGGATAAATCCCGGCCCACGCAGGGTTACTGCCCGTGAGGGGCGGCGAAGTTCCTTGCAACGCCACCCGATCTCACGGACTCCGCACAGGCGAGTGACCACAAGCACCGCGCGGAAGTCGTTGCTAGGCCTGGAGCATCCGGAACGCGGCATCGTTGATGGAGTCCGCGCCGTACCTGGCCCACAGCAGCATGCCCCGCTGGCCGGTGGGACGCCGGTTGGGGCCAAACAGGTGCGGCACCAGCTCCACCGACGACCCCACACGCTGGGTGATCACGTAGCCGTTGGAGAAATCGCCGTAGACCAGCAGGTGCTTACCCGCCGTGATGGTGTTGTCCATCACCGACAGCTCATGCACCGGGCGACCCAACAGGGTCGGCGTGTCCGACTGCAGCGACGGGAATTTGAGCGCACCGTTGGTGGTCTCCTCCTGCCGCAACGCATTCAGCACCGCCAGGTTGCCCACCCAGCGGCCATTGGCCTGGAAACGGGGTCCCAGGCTGTTCTGCAACGCGTAAACATCAGCTGCGGCAAGGGTTCCGCCCGTACCCGTGTTGACCACGCTGGAGCCACCCGTGAGCGCCGTGATGATGCCCGTGGGTTCACCCGTACCCGATCCGGTGGTCAGCGACGTGTTCAACAGCTGCAGCGCACCATCACTGAGCAGTTTGCCAATCTCCGTGACAAGGGCAACCGCGTCTCCCTGCAGCTCGACCGAGAACGGCACAAACGCCTGCAGCTTGTAATTGGGGATTGCCGGCTCACCCAGCGCCGGGGAATCATCCGAGACCTCGCTGGCCTCAGCGTCCCAGGACGCCTGGACGCCCGCACTCGACACGCCATGCCAAATGTCGGTGGTCACAACCTTGACGTTGGCGATATCCAGCAGCGGGTTGACGGTTCCGGCGCTCACAATGTTGATGGTCGGGTCGAGTTCGTAGGGCACCAGGAAACCGCCCGCGCTGTCCGTGAGTGACATGGCGCGCTGCTCGCCTTTGAGGCGGCTTACCCGATCGTAGGCTTCCCGCTCCCCGGCAGTCCATTCCAGCGCGGCGCGCGATTCCCCGAACATCACCAGCTTGGCGAACGCAGAACGGTAGGCGTCGGAGCCGGTGTCGGTCACCCAACGCGACAGCCACGACCGCTCGACGTCGGTGCCGCTGTCCAGCAGGCGTTCCACGACCTCGGCGCTGCGCGCCGGCAAACCGGCCTTGACGCTTCGCTCCAGCTGCCGCATCGCCGGATCGCGTTGGGGGCTGTGCGGGCGCTGGGCGTCCCGATCGCCGTACGGGTCGACACCACCACGATCCAGACGCAACGTCGCGCTGCCCTCCCGTGCAGCGCTCGCAATCACCGCGCACCGGTCCAGCTTGTCAATGTGGCGGGCCGAGGCATCGAACTCGTCACCCAGGTGACCCCACTCCACATCCTCGGTGCGACTCGCTCGCGGCTTGGCACCGATCTGCTCCATGCGGGCCTGGATTTCGTCCATCCTCGCGAGCGCCTGCTCGCGGTCGACCCCGGAAAGGTCAAGGCTCATCGTCGTCATCTTTGTGTCCTATCTGGATTAGCCAGGGCTGTGGCGAATTTGGGGGGTGTCATCGGGGGTGTCATCGGAGGTGCCGCGCAAACCTGCCCCGACATTGAGGGACAGGCTGCGCGCGCGGCCACCAACTACCGACATACCGAGAGGTAAAACGAATCGCTCAGGGCGGCCTCGCGCCGCGTAGAGCGGGTTACTACGAAACGTGCTGGTGGGACCTTGATCCACTGGCGCTGTCCCCTCCTGGGGACCTCTACGAACACGCAGCACCCACCGTAGACCACTTCACCGACAGCCGCGTGCAGCAAGTCATTTCGGCGGGTCCTCGTACAGCCGTGCCACCCGTTGATCCATCCACCCCGGCCGGTCACCGAACCAGATGCAACCCACCGTGTCGTCGTGCCACACCTGGGCCTCCAGGTCCGCGTGATGCCGGTCCAGGTGCCGGATCAAGTTGGCAATCTCGTTGTCGTCGGCCCACTCGCGATCAAACTCGTCACCGAACGGGGAATCACTCATCTGCCTTGCCCTTCTCTGTGGGTGGGTAATTCCAACTCTCAAAAACACGGTGGGCGCGATCCATGCGGACATGGCACGGGGCGCATTTGGCCTGGTAGTGGTCCACGCTCAGGCTGTACCGCAGCCCCAATTCGCTTGGCGTAGTGTCGGTTAGCTCGTTGGGGTCCAAGCCGTCATACGCCCACTGTGTGGCCGGCGCTCCGCAGTCCACGCACGGGTGGGCGCTGGCTGGCCCCTTGTCCCGGCGAATCCGGGCGTGTGCCGAGTTGTAGTTGACCACCGGCTGTCGGGTGGGCATCAGCTCCAGGTGGCCGTTGCGCCTGTTCCGGTCGTAGTGGATCTTGCACCAGTTCCGCGCGTATACCTTGGCTCCGCAACCGTCCACTGAACACGTTTCCCGCCACTCAGCGCGCCGCTGCCGCGTTTTCGGTGTCTTTTTGGGGTGTCCGTCGCGGGCCGCGCGGCAAAAGCTGCACAGAAAGCGTGGGCGGCACTCACAGGCCTTTTGCGCGTAGGCCCCGAAACCACTGCTGTTGCGGGCGCTCACGAGATTTCGCCGCTGTCCGGTGTGGTGGTGGTCATTTCCATGGTTCCCCGATGCGTTGGAAAACGGCGATCCGGGGCTTGCGTTCGGCCTTGATCTCGCGTTGGCGCTCCGGCGCTGCCCGGTCGTATTCGCCGTCCAGGTCGCGCAACAGGTTTCGGCTGTCCGTGATCCAGGCTTTGTAAGCCTCCTTGTCGACAGCGCACGTACGGCACGGGTCGGAATGCGGGTATAGCGGACAGGCTCGTTTTGGTGGTTCTAGGGAGATTTCATTTAGGGGCGTTGGCGTGGGTGACCCGTTGCGCGGCTGATCGGTTCGCTCGCGCGCGCGCGCGTCACCCGAAGTAATACCCGAAGTAATACCCGAAGGGTTCCGCACCGGTGCGGGTAATTCTGGGGTGGTTTTGCGGGTATTTTTCCGCTCCGCTGCGGGTATTTCTTCCCACCAAATAGGGGCACTGGTGCCGGTATTTCCAAGCGGCGCTTGCCCATTAATACCCGCACTGGTGCAGGTATTTCCAGGAGGCATTACCAACCGGTATTCGGCCGTCTTGGTGTTGCCGGCACCACGCGGGGCGGGCTTGGTTTCCACCATGAGCTTGTAGCGGACAGCCGCGTTTCGCGCTCGCGTCACCGTGTCGACCGACACACCCAGCTCGGCGGCAACGTCACCGTTGGCCCGCCAGGCTTGTTCCCCTTGCCGATTCGCGGTCCCGCCGATGTGGCAAATGACCAGACGTTGCGCGTGAGGGATACGTAGTTCGCGCCGCACCGCGTCCATCCACAGCAGCTTGGAAAAATCGCCCGGTGTGGCGCTGGGTCCACGATGTCCGTTGCGGCGGCTAGAATTGCCAGCATCGGCTTCTGGTTGGTTGCCGATTGTGTTGTGAGTCGCTGGTGGTGGGAAGGCCGACCCTTCCAAACGGCCTTCCCGCTCAGCGTGCTTGGGGGACATTGTGTGCCCCCTGTGGCGTGTGCGGCGTCATCAGTTTGAGCACGTCCTCGCGCTTGATGCGGATGCACCGTGGCCCGAACCGGACCGCCGGCAAGATGCCGGTGTAGACGTACCGCCGAATTGTTCTGTCGTGGAACCCGGTTGCCTCGGCAACCTGTTGAACGGTTAGCAGCGGTGGCAACAGCCCCTCTGCGCGTTGTTTGGTCATGTGGTGAGTAAAACTCGGCCAACCAGGATCGGCCAAACACCCGGATTTGCTGCGTGTTAACAGGGTAATTGTAGTTACCCTGTTAGACGTATGTTGTTACGCGCCAGCGCGTTTGGACATCCGCTCGGCGATCTCGGCGTCTCGACCTTCCGCTACGTGCTGGTATCTGAGCGCCATCTGCGGTGTGGTGTGTCCGAGCCGATGCATGAGTTCCGCTGTGGTAGCACCGGATTGGGCCGCGAGTACGGCACCGACGTGTCGCAGATCGTGGACCCGGAGCGTGGGTTTGCCGATCTCGGCGCGGGCCTTCTCCCACGGTGTGCGGTACAGGTCGGCCCGGAGATGGGTGCCGTCGTCGTCACAGAACAGCAGCGAGTCACCCGCACGCCCGACGTGCTTCTTCAAGTGCCCCAGAATGATTGGCCGGATATGCGGCGGGACTGCGACGTCACGGACACCGGCAGCTGTCTTCGGCTCGCCCACCGTGAACTGGCCGCTGCGGTAGGTGACCGCGCGCCGAACAGACAGCACGCTGGCGTCGGCGCTCACGTCGGCGCGACGCAACTCCGATGTCTCACCCCAACGCAGACCACACCACGCGGCCAACGTCACGCTGCACGCGAGCTGGGCGGGCATCTCGGTGGCCAGCCGCTCGACCTCGACCGGGCTGATCATGTCGATGCTGCGCTTGCGCTTGGTCTGCATCGCTGCCCGGATACGGCACGGGTTGGCGTCGAGCACCTCGTCCTGGACGGCGGTCGCGCAGATCGCGTGCAGCAGCGCGTAGGCGTGCGCTGTCTGGGTTGGCCGGTCGGTGCCCAGCGCGGTGTGCCACTGGCGGATCGTGGCCGGCGTCAGCGTCACCATGACCGCATCGCCCAGCTCGGGCACGATCAGCCGCTTGAGCATCGACTCGTAGTGCTGGCGAGTCCGCGGCCGCAGCTGTCGCTGCCCGATCCACCTGTCGGTGTAGGCCCGAAGCGTGATGCCGTCGCTGCGCTCGACCGCACCCCACGTGCCCAGGTCGATCTTGTGGCGCTCGTCGGACAGCCAGGACTCCGCGGCCACGTCGGACGCGAACGTGTGCGGGGCCTTGTGGAGCTTGGCGTCCGGGCCGACGTAGGCGGCTTGCCAGCGCCCGGACGGTAGGTGACGGAGTCGGCCGAAGCGGCGGCGTTTACGGCGGGTCTTACGAGGCATCCTGGGGTCCTTCCGTGCAACCAACGTGACAACAAGACTGTACTGCTGTGTCTTGCCGTGCTCACTAAAGTCACATGGTTGCCGTACCAAAATCACCCGTCAACCAGTCACTCCCAAGCTGACACGTTCCGAACGCCGCTCTTGGAAACTGCACCGCGAGCTGGCCAGACACCTGACGCGGTCGACTCTCACACAATGGCAACCCACGATCGAGCGCAACCTGCGACGATTGCGGTCCGGCGTCGCCGGCCAAGCTGCCGGCTTACACCCAGGTCAACCCACCCACCAGCACCCCACCCACTAACAGTTTCGAATCCTGCCGGGGGCACTCATGCCGGGGGCACTCAGACGTCAACTTCGGCCTGCTGGGCGCGGCAGTTTCAATCTGACAGCGATCAGGCTGGCGAGTTCACCGACAGTAATTCCCTCGATCGTTAGCCTCGATTGCGTCGGCCGGAAAGACGGAGGGATGGAATGGCGCTCGGACACCTTGGGGTCAACGTCGAAGATCTAGAAGCAGCGAAGACTTACTACGGCGCGCTGATGCCGCTCGTGGGTTACGAGCAGTTCGTCGACGATCGTGATCAATTCGCCTTTTGCCCCGCCGGCGGCAAGCCGGGGACCTACCTCTTTTTTTACTCGGCAAGCGAAGCGGGCGCCTATTCGCGAAAACGTGTCGGGTTGCAGCATCTGGCGTTCATGGTCAGATCGAGGTCGACCGTGCATGACGTGCACGGATTGGCGGTCCGGCTCGGATGTGAGGTCTTGCATGAACCTCAGTTTTTCCCGCAATACCCCCCGCCGTACTTCGCAACCTTCTGGCTGGATCCGTGCGGATTGATGCTCGAAGCGGTCTGCCATTACGACCGGGATTGACGCTGTCAGGTTGGGTTTGCTTGTGCCGTTTCGCCGTTGGGCCGCAGCCACTCGTGACATGATGCGCGATGTGTTCGACCGCTCCATTCTCACCGCGGCGGCTGTTGCGATAGCCGCCCTCGGCCTGGCCGCGCCGGTACGCGCGGATCCACAATGCCCCGCTGCCGGCTGCCCGCACGGCCCGGCGAACAACCCGCCGTCGGCCAACGTCAACAGCCCGTCCTACAAGGACGGCTACAAGACCGAGCACGACTACTTCGCGACCCCGCAGAACCACGCGTATCTCGCGAGCGAGATGAATAGCGGCTACACCGCCACGCTGGCCTGCCAAGTGGAGATGGGTGGGGGTTCGGCACCGGCGAACAAGGCCGACTGGCTCGGTGGCTGCATCGACGCCTTGCACGATCTGGGATTCAAGCCATAAGCGTGCTGATCACCGCCGCGGAATTGGCCGATCTTCTCGATGCCGGCAAGCCCGTGACAATCCTCGATGTGCGCTGGCGGCTCGACGAGCCCGACGGTCGTCCGACGTATCTGCAAGGACACCTACCCGGCGCGGTCTACGTCTCCCTCGATGACGAACTCAGCGATCACTCCGTCGCCGGGCGGGGGAGGCACCCGCTGCCGTCCGGGCGCAGCCTCGAGGTCGCGGCGCGGCGTTGGGGTGTCCGCGCGGGGGTGCCCACCGTCGTCTACGACGACTGGAATCGAGCCGGGTCGGCGCGAGCGTGGTGGGTGCTGAGCGCCGCGGGTATCGCCGACGTGCGCATCCTCGACGGCGGCCTGGCCGCGTGGCGCGCCGCCGGCAACGACGTGGACACCGACTCGGTGGCGCCGCCTCCTGGCAATGCGGCCGTGCTGCATGACGACCTGTACAACGGAGCCCTGCCGACACTGACCGCCGACACGGTCGAGGATTTCGACCTGCTCGACGCCCGCGCGCCGGAACGTTACCGCGGTGACGTCGAGCCGATCGACCTTGTTGCCGGACATATCCCCGGCGCCAAAAACCTGCCCAGCGGAGCAGTTCTCAACAGCGACGGCACCTTCGTGGCGCCCGACGCAATCGCCCGCCTGCTCGCCGAACGCGACGTCGACGATCGCCGGATCGGCGCGTATTGCGGATCCGGCGTGACAGCCGCCATCACGGTCGCGGCGCTCACCGCGGCGGGACATCACGTCGCCCTTTTCCCTGGTTCATGGTCGGAATGGAGCTCGAACCCCGCCCGGTCGGTCGAACGCGAAGACAAATAGTCCGGTTCTGCGGAAACAGGTTTGTCCCGGGCCATCTACGGCAATGCGCATAGGGAGGTGAGCGCGCTGGTCGACCAGCGCGCACGCTTAGGTCTCTCCGGTTCAGCCGAGAGCTGGCGAGACCGCTTCTATGACGGTTGGGGCGGACTGTGACTCTTTTAGTTGTAGTAGCGTGCTGGTTATGGACACCGACGTCTGGATTCTCGGCGGCTTTCAAAGCGACTTCGCCCGAAACCTCACCAAAGAAGGGCTCGATTTCGCGGATCTGACCCGCGAGATCGTGGACGCCACACTTACCGCGGCCAAGATCGACGCCGCGGACATCGGCGTCGTGCACGTCGCCAATGCCTTCGGTGAGATGTTCGCCGAACAGGGCCACCTCGGAGCGATGCCCGCGACCGTGTGCGACGGGCTTTGGAACACCCCGGCGTCGCGGCATGAGGCCGCTTGCGCGTCGGGCAGCATTGCCGCGCTGGCCGCGATGGCCGATCTGCGCGCGGGAAACTACGACACCGCTTTGGTTCTCGGCGTCGAGTTGGAGAAGACGGTGCCCGGTGACACCGCGGCCCGCCACCTGGGCGCAGCGGCCTGGACCGGGCACGAGGGCGCCGACGCGAAGTTCCTCTGGCCGTCGATGTTCGCCACGGTCGCCGACGAGTACGACCGCCGCTACGGCATCGACGAGACCCACCTACGGGCCATCGCACAGGTCAACTTCGGCAACGCGCGCCGAAACCCCAACGCTCAGACCAGGGAATGGACCGTGCCCAATCCGATCGGTGACGACGGCGCGACCAACCCGCTCATCGAGGGCCGGCTGCGCCGGTTCGACTGCAGCCAGATGACCGACGGCGGCGCGGGAGTCGTGCTGGTCAGCGACAACTACCTGCGCGAGCATCCCACTGCGCGGCCGATCGCGCGCATCGCGGGCTGGGGGCATCGCACCGTCGGGCTCGGCCTGCAGCAGAAGCTGCGACGAGCGGCCACCGGAGACTTGGCCCCCTACGTCATGCCGCATGTGCGCGCGGCGGTGCTGGATGCGTTGCGCCGCGCGCAGGCCAACCTGGACGACCTGCATGGGATCGAGGTGCACGACTGCTTCACTCCCAGTGAGTATTTGGCGATCGACCACATCGGACTGACCGGGCCGGGCGAGTCGTGGAAAGCCATCGAAAACGGCGAGATCGAAATCGGTGGACGGCTGCCGATCAACCCCAGCGGCGGATTGATCGGCGGCGGCCATCCGGTCGGCGCATCGGGGGTGCGCATGCTCGTCGACGCGGCCAAACAGGTCAGCGGCGCGGCCGGCGACTATCAGATTGAGGGCGCGAAAACCTTTGGCACGCTGAACTTCGGCGGCAGCACCGCGACTACGGTCAGCTTTGTCGTCAACGAGGCAAGCTAATGGACGTCGAGGTCGTCGGCAAGTACCTGTCGACCCTGCCCGAAGACGACGACCATCCCTACCGAACCGGGCCCTGGCGACCGCAGACCAGCGAGTGGGACGCCGACGACCTGGTCGTTGTCGAGGGCGAAATTCCTCGCGACCTCGACGGTGTCTATCTGCGTAACACCGAGAACCCGTTACACCCGGCGCTGAAGACCTATCACCCGTTCGACGGTGACGGCATGGTGCACATTGTCGGA
The DNA here is from genome assembly GCF_965277065.1 of Mycobacterium sp. GTDB lineage: Bacteria > Actinomycetota > Actinomycetes > Mycobacteriales > Mycobacteriaceae > Mycobacterium. The sequence goes on along the minus strand of NZ_CBDIBT010000018.1, from coordinate 305,493 downwards.
TTTCGAGATGGAAAAGCGTTCTACCGCAACCGCTTTGTCCGCACCGATGGCTTCCTGGCCGAAAACGAGGCAGGCGAGCCGCTGTGGCCGGGCCTGGCCGAACCGGTGCAGCTGGCCAAGCGCGACGGGGGTTGCGGCGCCCGTACCCGGATGAAGGACGCGTCGAGCACCGATGTCATCGTTCACCGCGGCATCGCGCTGACCAGCTTCTACCAGTGCGGCGATCTCTATCGCGTCGACCCGTTCTCGGGCGACACCTTGGGCAAGGAGTCCTGGAATGGTCACTTCCCAGTCGATTCGGGTGTTTCGGCGCACCCGAAGGTCGACCCGAAATCGGGCGAGCTGCTGTTCTTCAACTACAGCAAGCAGGCCCCGCACATGCACTACGGCGTCGTCGACGAGAGCAACCAGCTCTCGCACTACATCGACATTCCACTGCCTGGGCCCAGGCTGCCCCACGATATGGCCTTTACCGAAAACTATGTGATCCTCAACGATTTCCCGCTGTTCTGGGATCCAAGCCTGCTCGAGCACGACGTGCACCTGCCGCGCTTCTACCCCGATATGCCGTCGCGCTTCGCGGTGGTGCCGCGCCGTGGCGCCAGCAGCGACATCCGCTGGTTCGAGGCCGACCCGACGTTCGTGCTGCACTTCACCAACGCCTACGAGGACGGCGACGAGATCGTGCTCGACGGCTTCTATGAGGGCGCGCCGCAGCCGATCGACACGGGCGGAGACAAGTGGGACAAGCTGTTTCGCTTCCTGGCGCTGGATCGCCTGCAAGCTCGATTGCACCGGTGGCGATTCAACCTGGTCACCGGCGAGGTCAAAGAAGAGCAGCTGTCGGAGTCCATCACCGAATTCGGCACGATCAACCCTGATTACGCCGCGGCCGAGTACCGGTACGCCTACGCCGCCACCGGCAAGCCGGGCTGGTTCCTGTTCGACGGTCTGGTCAAGCACGACCTGCGCACCGGAGGCGAACAGCGCTATCAGTTCGCCGACGGGGTGTACGGCAGCGAAGCCGCGATGGCCCCGCGACCGAATTCCACCAGCGAAGACGACGGATACCTGATCACGCTGACCACCGACATGGACGCCGATGCCTCCTACTGCGTGATCTTCGACGCCGCCCGCTTCAGCGACGGACCGGTGTGCAAACTGGCTCTGCCCGAACGGGTTTCCAGCGGCACCCACGCCACCTGGGCCGCAGGTGCACAGTTGCGCCGCTGGCATGACGTCGACTCCCCCGCGGGCGCAATCGACCTGTGAAGGCTGAGCCGACGCCGCTGAGCCCCGGCGGCACCAACGCGGTCGGTCGCATCCTGGGTCTGCTCGGTGACGAGTGGACGTTGCTGATCATCCAACAGGCGTTGCTGGGAGCGACCCGCTACGGCGATTTCATGTCGCGGCTGCCGATCTCGAATACCGTGCTGACCAACCGATTGCGGGCCTTGACCGCCAACGACCTTCTGGTTCGCGCGGCGTACCAGACCCGCCCGGTGCGGGCCGAATACCTGATCACCCAACGCGGACGAGCGTTCTGGCCGGTGCTGCTGTCGATCTGGGAGTGGGAACGGCGGTGGGTGCCCGATCATGTCGACCGGCTGCCGGGCATGCGGCACACCCGATGCGGCAGCGCCTTCGCCCCGACACTGATCTGCCGGGCATGTGATGAAACGGTCACTGAGAAGCAGGTTGCGGCCCGCTGGGGTCCGAGCGGATCGTGGGCACGCTCGGTACCTGCGGGGTCGACTCGTCGCCGGTCGAGCGCCGACGGCAGGCGCGGTCAGGCCGGACTGTTCCCCGAGACGATGAGCGTGTTCGGAAATCGTTGGGCCGCAGCATTGTTGGTGTGCGCCTTTCTGGGCACCAGCCGCTTCTCGGATTTCCAGACTCAGCTGGGTGCGCCCCCGTCGCTGCTGTCCGGCCGGTTGCAGACCTTCTGCGCCAACGGCGTGTTGTGCGCCGACTATCAGCTCACCGAGAAAGGGCGGGCATTCTTTCCCGTCATCATCGCCGCCCTGCAATGCGGGCAGCACTGGTTTCACGCACCGGAGGGCCCCGCTGTCACCCTCACCCATCTCGGCTGTAGCAAGCCGTTCGTCGGGCAACTGACCTGCGACCAGTGCGACCGGCCGCTGAAGGGCGCAGAGGTCAGCGTCGACTAGCGGCGCAGCGAGGCCGCCAGCGCCCAGACCGAGCACAACAGCGCGGCGGCTGCGGCCACGCCACCGAGGTACAGACCGCAGGCCGCTGACACCGGCGGCTTGACGTTGACCGAGTAGTACCGCACCATCAGCGCGATCACGCCCAGCGAGATCACCAGCGCGGCAACAGATGCCGGCCTTGCCGACAAGCCTCTGCCGACGACCGCGCCGGCCACCAGCAGCGCCGAGGACAACAACACGATCAACTGAACCGTCCCGAACCGCTGCTGCACGTGCAGCCCGTCGATGCTGCCTCCGATCGCGGTGGCCCATCCGCTGCCGGGCCTGCCCGTGGTCAACCACGGTAACCAGACACTCATCGCCACCATCGCGGCGAACAGCGCGACCATCCAGCCCGGGCGCAGTCGAGACATACCGCGACAGTAGCCGCTTGCCGTCCAGCGACGACCCCGCGACGCCTCGAATCCTGCTCAGGCCGGTGCGAAAACCGTGACGAAATTCCGCAACGACTCGCGGATATCGCTTTTCAACGCGCCGGCGACGATCATGCCAATCGGCCCGAACAACGCGGGCCCGCCCAAGTGGAGGTCGAGGCTGACCACCGAGTCATCGCCCTTCGGCTTGACTTTGGCGATCAGCTTGACCTTGACACCACCGACGCCGTTGCCGTCGAGAGTCATGGCCTCCGGCGGCTTGTAGTTCACGATCGTCCAGGTGAGGCGGTTCGGCATGCCCTTGACTTCGACGATCGATTCGATCATCGTGCCCTTCGCCAACTGCTCGGGCAGCTTGCTGCGCCACACCCGGTGGATGGTCAGCCACTCCTTGTAGCGGGAGAGGTTGGACGCGTCCGCCCAAGCCTGTTCAGGCGGCAGTGGTACATCGATGGAAACAGAAAGCTTCGCCATGGGTGGTCGCTACTTGTCGTCGTTCGTGCCGGCTGTCTCCAGCCGCCACCACGGCTCGAATTCCGTTGCGGTCGTGGGATCGACACGCCCGCCCGGTTTGGGCACCGCTACCGAGACCTCGGCGGCATCGGCGGCGGTCAGCAGCCGCTCGATCGGCTCGGCCCACGGGTGGGGCGCCAGCCGGAATGTGCACCAGTGGATCGGCACCAGCAGACCGCCGTGTACGTCCAAGTGCGCCTGCACGGCCTCTTCGGGATTCATGTGAACGTCCCGCGCCACCCTGTTGTAGGCCCCGACGGGTAGCAGCGTCACGTCGAAAGGTCCGTGCTCGGTGCCGATCTCGGCGAAGCTCTTCGTGTAGCCGGTGTCGCCGCCGAAGTATGCCCGGTGCGCGGGACCAATGATCGCCCACGACGCCCACAGGGTGTTGAAGCGGTTCAGGAAGCGGCCGGAGAAGTGCCGGGCCGGTGTGCAGATCAGCGTGAGCTCATCGATTTTCGTCTGCTCGTTCCAGTCGAGTTCGATGATGCGTTCGTCGGGGATGCCCCACTCGCGCAGATGCGATCCGACACCGAGCGGAACGACGAACGGCGCCCACTGGCTTCGGGCCAACCCGATGATCGTGTCGATGTCGAGGTGGTCGTAGTGGTCGTGGCTGATCACGATCGCGTCCAGCGCCGGCAGCGACTCGAGTGGCACCGGTGGCGGGTGCATGCGGGCGGGGCCGACGACGTCCGACGGCGAGCAGCGCTCGCTCCACACCGGATCGGTCAGGACGCGGTATCCGTCGATTTCCAGCAGCGCGGTCGAGTGACCGAACCAGCTGACCGCGATCTGGCCGGCGGGAGCATCGAAGGTGCGCGGCCCGGGGGTCTCCACGGGGATCTCCGCCGAAGGCCGAGCGGCCTCGAGGCCGGTGAGGATCTCCCACAGCAACGATCGCCCTTGATCGGCGCCGATGTTCAGCGAGGCCGGCTCGAGGTTGACGAAGACGCCGTCGCGGTAGTGCGGTGAACGTTCGGCGACCCCGCGAATGTCGGCGGGTTGAGCCCCGAGCGCGGCCGGCGTGCCGTGCAGCGCTCGCAGTACCCACCCGCCTGTCGCGAGCGAGGCCGTGCCCGCTGCCAGTCGCAGCGCACTACGCAGCATCCGATCAGGCCCCCTGGAATTTCGGCGGCCGCTTCTCGACCCGTGCCACCTGCGCTTCGATCACGTCCTGGCTACCCCACGCCTTATCGAACAGCTCCTTGTGCGCCGGCCACTGGTCTTCGTAGGCGCCGTCGTCGTTGAGCACCCGTTTGGCGTGCTGCAGCGCCAAGGGGGCCAGCCCGGCGATCTCGGCGGCCCAGGCCTGCGCATCGGCCAGCGTCCCGATCCGGTTGGCCATCCCGCTGATGAGAGCGTCCTGGGCGGTCAGCTTCTCGGCGGTCAGCAGCATGGCCCGGGCACGTCCGTAACCGGCCAGCGACGACAACCGGCGAATACTCCAATTGTCCAGCGCCAAACCGTATTTCGACGTCGGGAACTGGAAGAACGCCTCGGGTGCCACCACCCGCAAGTCAGCGATCATGGCCAGTTGCAGACCCGCGCCGATGGCCGGGCCGTTGATCGCCGCAATCACCGGCACCGGCACCGCGTCGATCGCCAGGTTGAGCGCGATCAACCGGTCGGGGTAGTCGGCGGCGAACGCGTCGCCGCTCAGGTCGGCGCCGGCGCAGAACACGGTGCCCTGCCCGGTGAGCACGATGGCGTGGACTTCGTCGGCCGCGGCCTTCTCGATGGCCTCGCGCAATTCCTCGACGAGTTGCGAGTTGAGCGCGTTGCGGCGCTCGGGACGCTGCAACTCAATGGTCAAGACGTCTCCAACGCGGGTGACACCAATCATGGAGCCAAGCCTATTGGTCTCGGCGAGCGGTATCGAATCGGCGGTGGCCGGAACATTCCCATCCGGGTGAACACCTGACAGGATGCTTCCCCGTGACAAGGCCCAACTTCCTGGTGATCGTGGCCGACGACCTCGGATTCTCCGACATCGGCGCCTTCGGCAGCGAGATCGAGACCCCCGACCTGGACCAGCTGGCCAATGCGGGGATCCGGCTGACAGATTTTCATTCTGCGCCGGCCTGCTCACCGACCCGGTCGATGCTGTTGACGGGAACCGATCACCACATCGCCGGCATCGGCACCATGCTCGAGGTTGCTCCCCAGTTCCGCGGACAGCCCGGCTACGAGGGACACCTCAACGACCGCGTGGTCGCGCTGCCCGAGCTGCTACACGACGACGGTTACCTGACGTTGATGGCGGGCAAGTGGCATCTGGGCAACACCATCGAGACGTCGCCGTGGTCCCGCGGATTCGACCGGTCGTTTGCGTTATTGCCGGGCGGCGCAAGCCATTACAGCAATCCCCCGGGCGACTTCATCCCGTTGATGTCGCGGTACACCGAGGACGACCAATTCGTCACCGTGCCCGATGACTTCTACTCCTCGGACTTCTACGCAGACACCCTGCTGCGCTATTTCCGGGAGCGCGCCGCACAGGATGACCGGCCGTTCTTCGCCTATCTGCCGTTTCAGGCGCCGCACTGGCCACTTCAGGCGCCCGAGGAGACCATCGCGAAATACCGCGGCCGCTACGACGACGGACCCGACGCGCTGCGCGAAAAACGGCTGGACGCGCTCAAGCGGCTCGGGCTGTGCCCGCCCGACGTCGCCGCGCACCCCGTCGTTCCCGACGGCGAACCCGAATGGTCCGACCTCACCGCCGACCAAAAAGCCCTGTCCGCCCGCAGCATGGAGGTCTACGCCGCCATGGTCGACCGGATGGACCACAACATCGGCAAGGTGATCGACTACCTCGCCGAGACCGGCGAGCTGGACAACACGGTCGTGGTCTTCCTGTCCGACAACGGCGCCGAGGGAGCAATCCTCGAGTCGTTGCCGATCCTGGGCGGCGCGATCGCCGCCGAGATCGAAAAGAACTGGGACAACAGCCTCGACAACGCCGGTGCCCCCAACTCGTTCATCTGGTATGGCCCGCGCTGGGCGCAGGCCGCCACCGCGCCGTCCCGACTGCACAAGGCCTTCACCACCGAAGGTGGCATCCGCGTCGTCGGTTTCATCACCTGGCCGGGCTTCGACCGTCAGCACGAGATCGGCTCCGCGTTCAGCACGGTGATGGACATCGCCCCGACCTTCCTCGAACTCGCCGGCGTCGCGCACCCCGGCGCCGAATACCAAGGACGCCAGGTGGCCCCCGTTCGCGGCCGGTCGCTGCTGCGGTATCTGTCGGGCGACGCCGAGTCGGTGCACGACGACGTCACCGCCACCGGCTGGGAGTTGTTCGGGCGCTACGCGATTCGGCAGGGCAACTGGAAGGCGTTGCACCTGCCCGAGCCGTACGGCCCGGGCGACTGGCAGCTTTACGACCTGTCGGCCGACCCCGGCGAGATCGACGACCTCGCCGCCACGCACCCCGACAAGCTGGCCGAGCTGCTGGTCCTGTGGGACCGCTACGTCGACGACACCGGCGTCATCCTGGATCTCGCGCAAGGCTGATCATTAGCCTCGCCTCTGTGAGTCGGATCGGGACCGAACAACTGCGCGACGCCGTGCTCGACGAGGGATCGTTCGTCAGCTGGGACACCGAGCCGCTGGCGATCCCGACGAGTGAGTCCTATGCCCGCGAGCTGGCCGAGGCCCGGGCCACCAGCGGTTACGACGAGTCGGTGCTGACCGGTGAGGGCCGGGTGTTCGGGCGCCGGGTGGCCGTGGTGGTCTGCGAGTTCGACTTCCTGGCCGGCTCGATCGGGGTTGCCGCGGCCGAGCGGATCACCGTTGCGATCCAGCGCGCCACCGCCGAGCGGCTGCCGCTGCTGGCGTCGCCGAGTTCCGGCGGTACCCGGATGCAGGAGGGCACCGTCGCATTCCTGCAGATGGTCAAGATCGCGGCTGCGGTCACCCTGCACAAGCAGGCCCACCTGCCCTACCTCGTCTACCTCCGCCACCCGACCACCGGCGGGGTGTTCGCGTCATGGGGCTCGTTGGGCCACATCACCATCGCCCAGCCGGGCGCGCTGATCGGCTTCCTGGGTCCGCGGGTCTACGAGCAGCTCTACGGCGAACCGTTTCCGGTCGGCGTCCAGACCGCCGAGAACCTGGAACGGCACGGGGTGATCGACGCGGTCGTGCCGCTGGATGAGCTGCGCGGCATCCTCGACCGGGCCCTGACCGTCGTCGCCGACGACGCGGGCCCGGCGCCGCAACGCGCTGAAACGTTGCGCCGCTCCTCCTCATCGCTTCGCTCTGCATCGTCGCCGGCGGTCGCGGAACCGCTGCCCGACATCCCGGCGTGGGATTCGGTGCTGGCGTCGCGGCGACCGGACCGGCCCGGCGTGCAGTACCTGCTGCGGCACGGCTGCACCGACCAGGTGTTGCTGTCGGGTACCGGGCAGGGCGACGCCGCGACGATGCTGCTGGCGCTGGCCAGATTCGACGGACAGCCCGCGGTGCTGCTCGGCCAGCGACGGGTGATCGGTGGACTGGTCGGGCCCGCGGCGCTGCGCGAGGCCCGCCGCGGCATGGCGCTGGCCGCCGGCCTTCGGCTGCCGCTGGTGCTTGTGATCGACACGGCCGGCCCGGCGCTGTCGGCCGAGGCCGAGCAGGGCGGGCTGGCCGGTGAGATCGCCCACTGTCTGGCCGAGCTGGTCACCCTGGACACGCCGACGGTGTCGGTGCTGCTCGGACAGGGCAGCGGCGGCCCGGCACTGGCGATGGTGCCCGCCGACCGGGTGCTGGCCGCGTTGCACGGCTGGCTGGCCCCGCTCCCGCCGGAGGGCGCCAGCGCGATCGTGTTCCGCGACACTGACCACGCTCCCGAACTGTCGGCCGCACAAGGCGTTCGCTCGGTCGACTTGCTGGCCTCCGGCATCGTCGACGCCGTCGTGCCCGAGCATCCCGACGCGGCCGACGAGCCGGTGGAATTCTCGGCGCGGCTCTCCGCCGCGATCGCCGTCGAACTGGACGCGCTGCGCGGCGTGCCCGACACCGACCGGATCGCGGCCCGGCTGCGGCGCTACCGCAACATCGGGCTCGCTTAGCCCGAAGTTACGGCGTTATCGCTGAAACGCCGCGCCGGGCCCGCCCCGGGGGGCTGTTCCCACTGCTACCGGCAGTAATCAGGCATCATGGGCGACATGGACGTTGGTGGGACTTCGCCTCGGGTTTTGGTTGTCGACGACGACTCCGACGTGCTCGCCTCACTGGAACGCGGACTGCGGTTGTCCGGCTTCGAGGTGGCGACCGCGGTCGACGGTGCCGAGGCGCTGCGCAGCGCCACCGAAAACCGGCCGGACGCAATCGTGCTGGACATCAACATGCCGGTGCTCGACGGCGTGAGCGTGGTGACCGCGCTGCGGGCGATGGACAACGACGTGCCGGTGTGTGTGCTGTCCGCGCGCAGCTCCGTCGACGACCGGGTGGCCGGGCTGGAAGCCGGCGCCGACGACTATCTGGTCAAGCCGTTCGTGCTGGCCGAGTTGGTGGCGCGGGTGCGGGCATTGCTGCGCCGCCGCGGGTCTACCGCGACGTCGTCGTCGGAGACCATCGCCGTGGGACCGCTGGAGGTCGACATCCCGGGCCGCCGCGCCCGGGTCAACGGCGTCGACGTCGACCTGACCAAGCGTGAATTCGACCTGCTGGCCGTGCTGGCCGAGCACAAGACCGCGGTGTTGTCGCGCGCACAGCTGCTGGAATTGGTGTGGGGCTACGACTTCGCCGCCGACACCAACGTCGTCGACGTATTCATCGGATACCTGCGCCGCAAGCTCGAGGCCGGTGGTGGCCCGCGGCTGCTGCACACCGTCCGCGGCGTGGGATTCGTTCTGCGCATGCAGTGACGGGACTGAAATGAATTTTCTGTCGAGAATCTTGACCCGCACGCCGTCGCTGCGCGCCCGCGTGGTCGTCGCCACCGTCATCGGCGCGGCCATCCCGGTGCTGATCGTCGGCGTCGTCGTCTGGTTCGGCATCACCAACGACCGCAAGGAACGGCTGGACCGCCGTCTCGACGAGGCCGCCGGTTTCGCGATCCCGTTCCTGCCCCGCGGGCTCGGCCAGATCCCCAAGTCCCCCAATGATCAGGACGCGGTCATCACGGTGCGCCACGTCAACGGCGCGGTCACGTCGAACACCACCGTGACGCTGCCCCAGTTGCCGGCCGGCTACGCCGACACCTACATCAACGGGGTGCGTTACCGGGTGCGCACGGTGAACATCCCGGAGCCGCACCCGATGTTGGTGGAGGTCGGCGCCACCTATGACGCCACCATCGCCGACACCAACAATCTGCATCGCCGGGTGATCTTGATCTGTCTGTTCTCGATCGGCGCGGCGGCCGTATTCGCCTGGGTGCTGGCCACTTTCGCGGTTCGGCCGTTCAAACGGCTGGCTCAGCAGACCCGGGCGATCGACGCCGGCGACGAAAGCCCGCAGATCAAAGTCCGCGGGGCGAGCGAGGCCGTCGAGATCGCCGAAGCCCTTCGGGGCATGCTGCAACGAATCTGGGACGAGCAGAACCGGACGATGGAAGCCTTGGCGTCGGCGCGCGACTTCGCCGCGGTGTCCTCGCATGAGCTGCGCACACCGCTGACCGCGATGCGCACCAACCTCGAGGTGCTGGCCACCCTCGACCTTCCCGACGAGCAGCGCAAAGAAGTCCTCAGCGACGTGATCCGAACCCAAACACGAATCGAGGCAACGCTTTCCGCGCTCGAACGGCTGGCCCAAGGAGAGCTGTCGACGTCCGAGGACCACGTGCCCGTCGACATCACCGAGTTGCTCGACCGCGCGGCGCACGAGGCCATGCGCATCTACCCCGAGCTCGACGTGTCGCTGGCGCCGTCGCCGACCTGCATCATCGTCGGGCTGCCCGCCGGGCTTCGGCTCGCGGTGGACAACGCGATCGCCAACGCCGTCAAGCACGGCGGCGCTACCAGCGTGCAGCTGTCCGCGGTCAGCTCGCGGGCCGGCGTCGAGATCTGCGTCGACGACAACGGCAGCGGTCTGCCCGAAGCAGAGCGCGACGTCGTCTTCGAGCGGTTCTCCCGCGGCTCGACCGCGTCGCACTCGGGCTCCGGACTCGGCCTGGCATTGGTGGCTCAGCAGGCGCACCTGCACGGCGGGCTGGCGTCGCTGGAAGAAAGCCCGCTCGGCGGTGCACGCCTGCTGTTGCAGTTGCCTCCGCCGAGCTGATCCGCTCCCTCTTCAGGCGCCGAGCGTGAAAATCACGACGGCCGCCCGGCGTGTCGTGTCGGGAGGTTCACGCTCGACGAGTCGCTCAGCGGGTGCTGAGCAGATCGATGACGAAGATCAGCGTTTTGCCCGACAGCTGATGCCCCGAGCCGGCCGGCCCGTAGGCCTGCTCCGGCGGAATGGTCAGCTGACGCCTGCCGCCGACCTTCATCCCCGGAATGCCGTCCTGCCAGCCCTGAATGAGGCCCTGCAGCGGGAACGAGATGGATTGGCCACGGCCCCACGAGCTGTCGAACTCCTCGCCGGAGTCATAGTCGACCCCGACGTAGTGCACCTCGACGGTGCCGCCCGGCACAGCTTCGGGTCCATCGCCGACCGTGAGGTCTTCGACCACGAGTTGAGCCGGCGCGGGGCCGTCGGGAAACTGAATCTCAGGTTTGCTTGACACGCAAGCGACCCTAGTCGACCCCGGTCGGGCACACTTGACCCGTGACAACCGACAAGGACGCGCTGTCCCGGATCAACGAGCTCGTCGCCGAGGAGAAGGCGCTGCGCGACCAACTCCAACACGGCGAGATCAGCGAGTCCGAGGAACACCAGCGGCTGCGCCACCTGGAGATCCAACTCGACCAGTGCTGGGATCTGCTGCGGCAGCGGCGAGCCCTGCGTGAGACGGGTGGCGACCCGAGCGACGCCGCGGTGCGGCCGGCCGACGAGGTCGAGGGCTACCTGGGCTGAGGATGCCTTCGCGTGACGTCGACGCGGTCATCGTGGGCGGCGGCCACAACGGTCTGGTCGCCGCCGCCTATCTGGCCCGCGCCGGGTTGCGGGTGCAACTGCTGGAACGGCTGTCCCACGTCGGCGGTGCGGCGGTGTCCGCGCAGGTATTCGACGGCGTCGGGGCTCAACTGTCTCGGTACGCGTATCTGGTGAGCCTGCTGCCGCCGCGCATCCTCGACGACCTCGGCGCGACGGTGCGACTTGCGCCGCGGCCCTATTCGTCGTACACCCCCGACCCGATGACGGCCGGGCGCACCGGCCTGCTGGTGGGCCGCCACTCCACGTTCGACGCGGTCGGCGCCCAGCGCGACGAACAGGCCTTCGCCGAGTTCTATCGGCGTTGCCGGTTGGTCACCGAGCGACTGTGGCCGACGGTGTTGGAGCCGCTGCGCACCCGCGCGCTGGCCCGCGCCGCGGTCGTCAGCGGGGACGCCGAGGCGGATGCGGCCTGGCGGGCCATGGTCGACGAGCCGATCGGCGCGGCGATCACAGCCACGCTGAGCCACGACCTGGTTCGTGGTGTGGTCGCCACCGACGCGCTGATCGGGACCTTCGCCCGACTCGACGATCCGTCGCTGCAGCAGAACGTCTGCTTTTTGTATCACCTGCTCGGCGGCGGGGTTGGCGACTGGCTCGTGCCGGTCGGCGGGATGGGCGCGGTGAGCGCGGCGCTGTCCGCTGCCGCAACCGGGCACGGCGCTGAAATCGTCACCGGTGCAGAGGTTTACCAAATCGATGACAGCGGCGCGGTGCGTTACCGCCGGCGCGACGACGACCATGTGGTGCGCGGCCGGTTCGTGTTGTCCGGCGTCACGCCGACGACACTGGCCGGCCTACTGGGCGATCCCGCACCGGGGTCCGCGCCGGGGGCTCAGGTCAAAGTCAACATGGTGCTGCGGCGATTGCCGCGACTGCGCGACGACAACGTCACACCCGAGCAGGCTTTCGGCGGCACGTTTCATGTCAACGAGACCTGGACGCAGCTGGACGTGGCGTACGACCGGGCCGCCAAACATGTTCTGCCGGAACCGCTTCCGTGCGAGATCTACTGCCATTCGCTGACTGACCCCAGCATCCTGTCGCCGGCGCTGCGCGAATCGGGCGCGGCCACGTTGACGGTTTTCGGTCTGCACACCCCGCACCAAATGTTCGAGCGGGACGAGCTCACCGACGCCGTCCTCGGATCGCTGAATTCCGTTCTGGCCGAACCGATTCAAGACGTCATGCTGGTCGATTCGAACGGACGGCCCTGCATCGAGACGACGACCACCCTGGATTTGGAACAGCGGCTGGGCATGACCGGCGGCAACATCTTCCACGGCGGACTGAGCTGGCCGTTCGCCGAAGCCGACGACGCGTTGGACACCCCGGCGCGGCGGTGGGGGGTGGCCACCGCGCGCGAACGGATACTGCTGTGCGGCTCAGGTGCGCGCCGCGGCGGAGCGGTCTCGGGTATCGCAGGTCACAACGCCGCGATGGCGGTTTTGCAATCCCGGTAGAGCGCTACTCGCTAGATGGTAGCGACCCGCTTCGCCCGGCTACGCCGCGCTCGCGATCGCTACTTCCGGCCGTCGATAGCGGCGTAGTTGCGCTCGGTGTAGCCGGTGTAGATCTGGCGTGGGCGACCGATCTTGCTGGGCTCGCCGTTCATCTCGCGCCAGTGCGCGATCCAGCCGGGCAGCCGGCCGAGCGCGAACAGCACGGTGAACATCCGGGTCGGGAATCCCAGCGCCCGGTAGATCAGCCCGGTGTAGAAGTCGACGTTCGGGTACAGCTTTCGCTCGATGAAGTAGTCGTCGGTCAGCGCAGCTTCTTCGAGTTCCTTGGCGATGTTCAGTAGAGCGTCGTCGCCGCCCAGCTTGCCCAGGATCTTGTCGGCCTGTTCCTTGACGATGCGGGCCCGCGGGTCGTAGTTCTTGTAGACGCGATGGCCGAAGCCCATCAGCTTGACGCCTTCTTCTTTATTCTTGACCTTGCGGACGAACTCGCTGACGTCGTCGCCGCTGTCCCGGATCTGCTCGAGCATCTCCAGAACGGCTTGGTTCGCGCCGCCGTGCAGCGGACCCCAGAGCGCGTTGATGCCGCCGGAGATCGAGGTGAACAGGTTGGCCTGCGACGAGCCGACCAGCCGGACCGTCGACGTCGAACAGTTCTGCTCGTGGTCGGCGTGCAGGATGAACAACAGGTCGAGCGCCCGGACGATCTCGGGGTCGGGCTCGTAGGGTTCGGCCGGCAGGCCGAACGTCATTCGCAGGAAGTTCTCCACCAGGTTCAGACTGTTGTCCGGGTAGAGGAACGGCTGACCCACCGACTTCTTGTAGGCGTAGGCGGCGATCGTCGGCAACTTGGCCAGCAGCCGGATGGTCGACAGGTCGATTTCTTGGGTGTCGGCCGGGTCGAGCGAATCCGGGTAGTAGGCGCTCAGCGCGTTGACCACACTGGACAGCACCGGCATCGGGTGGGCGTTGCGGGGGAAGCCGTCATAGAACCGCTTCAGGTCCTCGTGCAGCATGGTGTGCCGCTGGATCTGCTCGGTGAACTCCGCCAGCTGCTCGGCGGTCGGCAGTTCGCCGTTGATCAGCAGATAGCTGACCTCGATGAAGGTCGACTTCTCGGCGAGCTGCTCGATCGGGTAGCCGCGGTAGCGCAGGATGCCGGCGTCGCCGTCGATGTAGGTGATGGCGCTCTTGGTGGACGCCGTGTTGACGAAGCCGTTGTCGAAGGTCGTGTAACCGGTCTTGGATAACAGCGGGCCGAGCGCGATGCCGTCGGCCCCTTCGGTGGCGTGGACGATTTCCAGGTCCAACTCACCACCCGGGTATTGCAGAGTGGCGGAATCGTCGGTTGCGGCCACGGGAACCCCTTTGCGGTCTCGGCTGATCTGGCCCTACAAGCTTGCTACAGGTGAAGGTAGTCGCTATCGGGGCGGCGCGCCTGCCCGGGGTCGGGTCTGCCGAAGTTGGGGCTCGCCCTGGCGAAAACGGGCCCGCTCGTCGGCCTTTACTCGATCTTGACCTGGTGTTGAATACCCACCCGGACGATCAGGAATGTGACTAATCTTCAAGCCGTGGAACTGGGGGTTTTGGGACCTCTGCAGGTCCGACACGGCGGAGCACCCGTCGCGATCCCGGGTGCCAAACCTCGCGCCCTCCTCACGATGCTCGGGCTACACCAGGGCTCGGTCCTCTCGGCCGACGTGCTCGTCGAATTGCTCTGGGGTGAGGATCCGCCACGCACCGCCGCCAAAGCCCTGCAAACTCACATTTCCGCGCTGCGCCGCGCCCTGGGCGACGGCTTCGTGCTGACGCAAGGTACGGGCTGGGCCATCGCCGAGAGCGAGGTAGATGCGTCGCGCTATAAATCAGCCGCCCGACTCGCACGCGACGCCGCAGCGACCGGCGACGCGAGCCAAGCGGTGGCTCGCTTCGAAGAAGCGCTCGCCCTCTGGCGGGGTATCCCGGAATTGCCCGACAGCAGGCGGGGAGCATCCGAAAAGACACGATGGATCGAGGGTCACGCCGCGCTGGTTGAGGATCGAGCCGATGCACTGCTCGCGACGGCCCGTGCCGCGGAGATCATCGGCGAGCTCGAGGCGGCGGTGGCCGACGCGCCGCTGCGCGAGAGGCGATGGGGCCAGCTCATGCTCGCCCTCTACCGCGCCGGCCGGCAAGGGGACGCTCTTGGCGCCTACCAACGGGCACGGACAATGCTGGCCGACGAGTTGGGCATCGATCCCGGGTCGGAACTCCGACGACTCGAGGCCGCCATCGTCGCACAAGATGCCTCGCTCGATGTTGTTGTAGCACAGCAACATCCGTCGGTGATGCGCGCAGTGACCTTTTTACTCACAGACATCGAGGGATCGACCGCCGCCTGGGAAGCGGACGCGAAAGCTATGGCAGTGGCCCTTGCCCGACACGACGAACTCGCGGAACAAGTGGTCACGTCGCGGGGAGGGCGGCTGATCAAGACCCGCGGCGAGGGCGATGCCACGTTCTCCGTCTTCGAGCGGCCGTCGGCGGCGGCCGCGGCCGCGATGGAGCTACAAGACGCAATCACCCGGGAGCACTGGAAGCTCCGCGAGCCGATACGTATCCGAATTGCACTGCACACCGGCGAAGTCGAGCTCCGCGACGGCGACTACTTCGGTCGGGCGGTCAACCGCGCTGCCCGCCTGAAATCGCTGGCTGCAGGCGGTCAAATATTGTGCTCTGGTGCGACGGCGGAACTCGTCGTCGATGCACTGCCCGACGACGTTGTCCTCGCCGACCTGGGTTTGCGCGAACTGCGCAACCTCGCCCGCCCGGAGCATGTCTTCGAGCTCCGGCTGGAGACCGCTGCGGAAGATGCCCAACCGCCGACACCCGATGTGCCGCCGATGGATCGGCCCGCAATCCCTCCGGTTCTGATCGGTAGCGGGCCTTTCGTCGGGCGCGGAAGCGAGCTCGAGCGGCTTTTGTCTGCCTGGCAGACCTCGCTTGGCGGTGGTGCGTGCGCCGCCCTGATCGCGGGCGAACCGGGTGTCGGCAAGACGCGCCTGGCCGGCGAGTGGTCCCGGCAGGCCTACGACCAGGGCGCCGTCGTGCTCTACGGCCGTTGCGACGAGGACCTCGGTGCGCCCTATCAACCCTTCGCGGAAGCCCTGCGTTCGTTGGTGCCATGTGTCGGCATGCGTCGGTTACGCGGACTGCGCGGCGTCGAAGCCTTGCTCCCGCTCGTTCCTGGCCTCGTCGACGAAGTGCCCGATCTGGCCGCGCCGACGCGCGCCGACCCGGACACCGAGCGCTATGCACTGTTCGACGCCGTCGTCGCACTCTTGGAACTGGCTTCCGCCGCGGCGCCGGTTGTCCTGGTACTCGACGACCTGCACTGGGCGGCTAAGCCAACGCTGCTTCTGTTGCGACATGTGCTGCGTTTCGGCGACCGCGCGCGTGTGCAGATCGTCGGCACCTACCGCAGCACTGATCTCGACCGGTCCCATCCGCTGGCGGCGATGCTGGCCGATCTGCATCGCAGCGACGTTTCTGGCACCGCCAACCGCATCAGTCTCGGCGGCCTCGATGAGGACGACGTCAGCGCGTACGTCGCCGAAGCCGGCTACGACGACGAAGAGCTCGGTCACGCGTTGGCCTCTGTCACCGGCGGCAACCCGTTCTTTCTCATCGAGGCGCTGCGCCATGTCGACGAGAGCGGCGGCGTGTGGGACCCGAGCACCCTGCCGCAGGGCGTGCGAGAAGCCGTGAGCCGCAGACTATCTCGGCTGCCGGTCGAGACCAACAAGGCCCTTGCGGCGGCCGCGGTCGTCGGCAGCCGGTTCGCCCTGGACCTGGTCGAGCGCGTGGTCGGGGACGACCTGGTCGACGCGTTCGACGAAGCGTCCAAAGCCGGGATCGTCATCGAAGAGCCCGGTGGTAGCTATCGGTTCAACCATGCGATCGTCCGACAGTCACTGCTTGCCGAACTGCCGTCGATGCGGCGGATGCGGTTGCACCAGCGCATCGCCACGACGCTGGAGGACCGGCCCGGCGCCGACGACGAGCTGCTCGCTGAACTGGCCCACCACTATTTCGAATGTGCGTGGGCGGGAAACGCGGCCAAGGCCGTCGAATATTGCCGGCGTGCGGCAGACCAAGCCATGGCCCGGCTCGCCTACGAAGGTGCCGCCGAACTCTACGACCACGCCCTGCACGCGCTGGACGAGATCGACGACGAGCTGCCCGACCGTGACGACCAGAACGCCGACCTACTCGTCGCGCGCTGCGAGGCGCTGCTCGCCGCGGGTGATGTGGCTTCGGCAGCAGGTGCGGTCACCCAATTGCAGCGGGCGACAATTGATTCCGCTCGCTTATCGGCGTGGGCGACATGCTTCGACGGCCAGCTCTCGGTATTGGTTCATCCCGAGCGGTTGGACGACGTGGAAGCCGCGTTGGGTGGCGCTGCCCGGAAATTGGCCGAAATAGACGATGCTGCAGGGGAAGCCAAGGCACACACCGTCCGTGCCACCTGCCTCGCGCGGCTCGGGCGAATCGGCGACTGCGAAGTCGCCTTGGACGACGCTCTCACGGCGGCACGGCGTGCGCGTGATCACCGGCGGGTGAATGCGGTGCTGGCCGGCGCCCCGCTTGCGGCGTTGTGGGGGCCGAACCCGGTTCCGCGCGCGGGCGGACGATGCCTTGACGTGGTGCGGCTGCTGCGGATCACTACCGACTCGCCGGCGGTCGAAGCGACGTCGACGCGGTGCCAGGCCGTGTTGGAGGC
This sequence comes from Mycobacterium sp., assembly GCF_965277065.1. Classification (GTDB taxonomy): domain Bacteria; phylum Actinomycetota; class Actinomycetes; order Mycobacteriales; family Mycobacteriaceae; genus Mycobacterium. The sequence continues at coordinate 288,125 of NZ_CBDIBT010000018.1, read as the reverse complement.
ATTCCGCGGCCGCGATGCGGCAGCCCGACGGATGATCGACTCGGCCCGAAGGACGGTCACCGAACTCGGTCTGCGCCACGCGCTTTTGGAGGTCGAGCAGTTCGCCGGAATCGTGGAGCTCGTTTTGGGCGATCCGGCCGCTGCCGAGTCGCATCTGCGTCAGGCCTGCAACGGATTTCGCCGGATGGGCCTGGACGCGGATACCGCCGAGACCGCTGCTTTACTCGGTCGCGCGTGTCTGGCACTCAATCGGGATGACGATGCCGGCGAATTATGCGCCGAGAGTGAGCGACTGGCGGGCCACGCGCTGAAGGCATCGATCGCCTGGCGCACCCTTCGGGCGCAGTTGCTCTCGCGCAGCGGCGATCACGGGGAGGCTCGACGGGTCGCCGACGCGGCGGTGGCGCTGGCCGAGCGGACCGACGGGTTGGTCGATCACGGCGATGCCTGTCTGACGCTGGCAAGGGTGTTAGGCGCGGCCGGCGACGCCGCTGGAGCGCGAGCAGCCGGCGAGCACGCAGCGGAGCTGTATGAGCGGAAAGGGGCTGCGGCGCTGGCTGATAAGGCGCGGGGCATGCTCGACGAGCCCGACATCCCCTCTGCCCCTGCGCCACTCGAAGCGCCGAGCGTCGAGCCGATCAACGCCTGCGTACAGATGGGCAAAAAGTTGGTCGCTGCTGTCCATCGTGAGGCCTGGGACGAAGTGGTGCAGCTGTTCGCCCCGTACGTTTCTATCGAGAGTCACCGAAAGATCGTCGGTTTTCCGCGGACCACCCTCCCATCTGGCGAGTGGCCAGATGGGATGCGACGTTTTCTGCGCTCGGGCATGGTGCGATACCACCCCGAGGGCGTCGCGGTGCGCGGGGAGCGTCTCGCCGTCATGCGACTCAAAGTTGGCACGGCTGATACCAGCCCGGGAGCGCCGCAGGACGACATGGTCCAGCTAGTCGGCCTCGACGAGGAGGGTCGCATCGAGCTGGAAGTTTCATACGACATCGAAGACGTCGACGCCGCGCTCGCCGAACTCGACGCCCTGCACGCCCGGCTTGAGGAACCATCCCGAGCGCCACTCGAGAACGCGGCAATTCGCGTGTACAGACGCCTCCACACGTACCTCGCAGCGTGCGACTGGCACGCGATGGCGGCGATGCTCGCCGATGACAGTTTGATGGACGATCGTCGTCGGGTCTTGGGTGCCGGAGGCCGTCGCGGTCGGGATGCCACGATGGCCTCATGGCGGTCGATCGCCGAGATCGGAGCAATGGACGTCACATCAGTGGCCATTGGGACCCGCGGGACGCGCCTCACGTTGTGTCGTACTAGGGGCAGGACGAGCGATGCGTTCGACGATGAGGCGTTCCAGATCGTCGAAATCGACGCCGACGAGCGGATGGTTGCACTGGTCACGTTCGACCTTGAGGACTTCCCGGCCGCCATCGCCGAGCTCGACGCGCGGTACCTCGCCGGCGAAGCGGCAGCCCACGCACGCACGTGGTCGGTCGTGGCGGGTAGTTACGCCGCGCTCAACCGGCGCGAGATGGCGCCCACGACGCCGGGCTTCGCGAGCATCGACCACCGCCAGGGGACAAGGTTCGCGCCCGGTGACCTAATCGCATATATCCGTGCCACCTGGGATCTTGCACAAGACGGCAGTACCTACGTCGAAGCTGTGCATCGACTGAATGATCTCGGAGCGGTCGTCACTCATGTGACGCATGGAAGCTCGCAAGAGGGCTTCGACGCCGAGTGGCGGGAAGTCTTCCTCATCACGACCGAAGGCGACCTACTCAGCCGCTGCGAACTCTTCGACGAGGATGACCTCGACGCCGCGATCGCGACGTTCGACGAACTCAACCGACCGGCACCGCGGCTGGAAAACGCAGCAAGCCAAGCGATCGAGCGCTACTCAGCGCACTTTGCAGCACGCGACTGGGATGCGCTCGCGAAGCTATTGGCCGACGATATCTCGGTCGACGATCGCCGGCCGGTCGTAAACGCAGGGACCCGACACGGTCGAGATGCCGAGATCGCAAACCTGCGGGCGACCGCCGACGCCGGATTCATGTACATAACGTCCGTCATCATCGCGGCCCGTGGGGAGCGCCTCATCCTCACACGCACCGCGGGCCACGATCGCGGGTCCGAGGAATTCCTGTCGGATGCGCTGGGCATCCTCGAAATCAACTCTCACAATCAAATCGCAGCGATCGTCATTTTCGACCTCGACGACTTCGATGCCGCCATCGCAGAACTCGACGCCCGATACCTCGCCGGCGAAGCCGCCGCCTACGCGCACACGTGGTCCGTCGTCGCAGCTGGTTATGCCGGTTTCAACCGGCGCGAACTTCTCGCGACTACGCCAGATTGGGTGAGCATTGACCACCGTCGCGGAGCAGCTTTCGCCCCCGGCGACATGACAGCCTACATCCAAGCCGCATGGGACGACTCGCCTGACACCAAGATCTACATCGGGGCGGTGCATCGGCTCAGCAAGATCGGAGCGGTCGTCAGCCATGTAGCGCATGGGATCTCACAAGAGGGCTTCGACGCCGAGTGGCGGGATGTCCACGTGCTGGCGGTGGAAGGCGAAACGTTCAGCCGCTCCGAGCTATTCGACGAGGCAGACCTCGACGCCGCGATCGCGAGGTTCGACGAGCTCAGCCAACCGGCACGCCGGCTGGAAAACTCCGCAAGCCGGGCGAATGAGCGCAGCCACGCTTATTTCGCGGCCCGCGACTGGGACGCAATAGCGGAAATAATCGCGGATGACATCTCCACCGACGATCGCCGTCGGGTGGTGAATGCAGGCCTGCTACGGGGCCGGGACGCGTCGATCGAGAGTTTCCGATGGGCCGCCGACCTCGGTGTCACGCACGCCGCGTCAGACCCTATTGCAACCCGCGGAGAACGCCTCGTCCTAGCTCGTACCCGATATTCGCACAGCGACAACCACCCTCAGCCGTTCGACGTTGATCTCCTAAACATTGTCGAGATCAACGCCGACGGGCGGATCGGGGCAGTCGTCATCTTCGACCTTGAAGACTTCGACGCCGCGATTGCGGAGCTCGAATCCCGTTATATCGCCGGCGAAGCAGGCGCGTACGCGCACACATGGTCGGTGATCACGCAGGGCTTTGCCACGCTCAATCGGTGCGAACTGCCTGAGAGGACACCAGATTGGGTGAACATCGACCACCGGCGAGGGACATCGATCGCACCCGGCGAAATGCCTGCGTTACTCGACGCCGCGTGGAACGTCACGTCTGACCTGAGCAACTTTATCGAGGCGGTACATCGGCTCGACAACCTCGGAGCGGTCATCACCCATGTGGCGAATGAGACCTCGCGAGAGGGTTTCCACGCCGAGTGGCGGGTCACCAGCCTTCTGGCGCTAGATGGCGACTTGGTCAGCCGCTGCGAGGTGTTCGACGAGGTCGACGTCGACGCCGCGCTCGCGCGCTTCGAACAGCTCAGCCGACCAGCACGGCGATTGGAAAACGCGGCAAGCCAAGTGTACGAGCGCTTCCTCGCGTACTTCGCAGCCCGCGACTGGACTGCCATGCCCGCCATGTTGGCCGACGACTCTTGCAGCGACGACCGTCGTCGGGGGGTGAATGCCGGCCTGCACAGCGGAGACGCCGCGATCGAAACTTTGCGGGCCGTCGCCGACCTCGGGGTCACGCACGCGACGACAGACATTGTTGCGATCCGTGGCGAACGCCTCGCCCTTACCATCGCCCGATTCTCGCGTGGCCGTGAAGAACCAGAAGCTTTCTACGCCGATCTCCTGCAGCTAGTCGAAGTCGACGCCGACCAGCGGATCACGGTGGTCGTCGCGTGGGATCTCGACCATTTCGACGCTGCGTTCGCCGAGCTCGAAGCCCGATACCTCGCAGGCGAAGCCGCACCCCACGCGCGCACCTGGTCTGCCATCAGCGGTGTCTTCGCTGCGCTGAAACGGCGCGAGCTACCCTCAACCACAACGGAGTTCGTCGACATCGATCACCGCAAGGGGGCAGCTTTTGCGGCCGGTGAGCTGATGCAATACCTGCGTGCGGGCTGGGAAGTCAACCAAGACGTCAGACCCTATGTCGAGGTCGTGCACCGGCTGACCAACCTCGGAGCTGTCATCAACCATGCCGCGCAGTTGACCTCGCGGGAGGGCTTCGAGGCTGAGTGGCGGACGATCGACATCATGACGGTCGATGGCGACCTGATCAACCGTTGCGAGCTGTTCGATGAGACAGACCTCGGCGCCGCACTCGCAAAGTTCGAACAGCTCAGCCGACCGGCACCGCACCTGGAAAACACGGCAAGCCAAGTGGATAAGCGCTTTCAGGCGTGCTTCGCCGCCCGCGACTGGGACGTAATGGCTGGAATGCTGTCCGAGGGCTTTTCCGTTGAAGATCGGCGTCGAGTCGTCAACGCGGGGAACCTGCAGGGTCGAGATGCCGAACTCACCGTGCATGCATACGCCGCTGTCGGATCCGAGAATGTGACGTCAAAGGTCATTGCGACACGCGAACAGCGCCTCGTCCTAAGCCATTACGAATTCTCGGGACGTGACCAAGAGACCGACGCGTTCCGCATCGAGATGCTCGTGGTCGTCGAGATCGACGCCGACGAGCGGATGGCGGCGGTCGTCGTGTTCGACGCAGACGACCTCGACGCTGCCATCACCGAACTCGACGTCCGCTACCTCGCCGGCGAAGCAGCCGCCTATGCACAAACCTGGTCGCTCGTCGTGGCGGCCTACGCCGCGTTCGACCGGCACGAACTTCCGGCGGCGGACTGGGTAACCATCGACCACCGGCGAGCTACGCCGTTCGCGTCCAGCACCATGACCGAGTCCCTCCGCGCGATGTGGGACCTCACCCCAGACCTCAAGGTCCACATCGAGATAGTCCATCAGCTCACGACTTTCGGAGCGGTCGTCTCCCATGCGGGGCATGCGACGTCGCGGGAGGGCTTCGAAGCCGAGTGGCGGGCGATCGACGTCTTGACCATCGACGGCGACCGGATCAACCGCTGCGAAGTCTTCGACGAGGCAGACCTCGACGCCGCGCTCGCAAAGTTCGAACAGCTCAGCCAGCCGGCGCGGCGACTGGGAAACGCGGCGAGCCAAGTCTACGAGCGCTGGCAAACGTGCCTCGCGGCGCGCAACTGGGACGCGATAACAGAGATCCTGGCGGCCGACGTCTCCACCGACGATCACCGTCGGGTAGTGAATGCCGGCATCCGACAAGGTCGGGACGCGGTGATGGCCGAAAATTACGGACTCGTCGAGTTCATCAAGACCATCACCTCAGAAATCATCGCCATCCGTGGCGAGCGCCTCCTCCTAAGCTGTGACCGGACTGAGGGTTACGCGGAATTCGGCGCCGATTTACTGAACGTGGTCGAGATCGACGCGGACGAGCGTATCAAGGCTTCCGTTCTGTTCGACGGCGACGACTTCGAGGCCGCCATCGCCGAGCTTGATGCCCGATACCTCGCCGGTGAAGCTGCCGCCCACGCGCGCACGTGGTCGGTCATGGCACGGACGTACGCTGCAACGAACAGGCAACAACTCCAACTGACACCGGACTGCGTGAGCATCGATCACCGACGAGCGAGAGCGTTCGCACCCGGTGAATTGACCGCATACATGCACGCCACGTGGGACCTCGCGCCGAATGTCCGGGGCTACGTTGAGGCCGTTCATCGGCTGAATAACGTCGGTTCCGTCTTCACCCATGTGGTGAGAGGAACCTCGAAAGAGGGCTTCGACGCCGAATGGCGGGAAGTCATCCTGGCCACATTCGAAGGCGACTCGATCAACCGCGGCGAGCTTTTCGACGAGGCAGACCTCGACGCCGCGCTCGCTCGATTCGAAGAACTGCATCCACAGGCGCGGCGGCTGCACAACGCGGCAAGCCAGATCTACGAGCGCCTGCATGCGTGCTTTGCGGACCGCGACTGGGACGCCATGGCCGAAACACTGGGCAACAACGCTTTTCACGACGATCGCCGGCAGGTGGTGGGCGCGGGACTCCGAGCGGGGCCCGATGCCGTGATCGCCGAGATGGCGGCACTCGCCGAGATCGGTGTCAAGCGCATTACTTTCGACCCCATTGCGACCCGCGGCAGGGACCTTATGCTGAGTCGTTCGCGCGCCTCGGGCCGCGACGAGCGACCCGATGCGTTCCGCACCGATGTCCTCAATATCGTCGAGATCGACGCCCACAAGCGGTTCATCGCGCTCGTCACCTTCGACCCCGACGACTTCGAGGCCGCCATCGCCGAGCTCGACGCTCGATACCTCGCCGGTGAAGCTTCCGCTCAGGCGCAGACTTGGTCGGCAGTCGCGGGCTTCTACGCAGCGCTTAATCGACACGAAATCCTTGCCGCGCCTGACTGGGTGAACGTCGACCACCGCCGAGCTACCACGGTTGCATCTGGTGACATGGCCGAGAGTATCCGCGCTACGTGGGAGGTCGCACCAAACATCACCCGCTCAGTCGAGGCCGTGCACCGGTTGAACAACGTCGGCGCGGTCGTCACCCATACCGCAGCCGGGACGTCACGCGAGGGCTTTGACGCCGAGTGGCGGCTGATCGCACTTCTAACGTTCACCGGCGACCTGATCAGCCGGTGTGAGCTATTCGACGAGGCAGACCTCGACGCCGCGCTCGCTCGATTCGAAGAACTGCAACCGCGGGCGCCGCGGCTGGAAAACCTAGCGACGCGGGTGTACGAGCGCATTCAGGCGTGCTTTGCGGCTCGCAATTGGAACGCGATTGCCGAGATATTGGCAGAAGACGTTTCTACCGACGATCGCCGGCGAGTCGTGGGCGGCGGGATACGAGACGGTCGGGATGCCGTCATCGTCGAAATCTCGGCACTCGCCGAGCTCGGCGTCAAGAACTTCACGGCAGAGGTTATTGCGACCCGGGGATCGCACCTCGCCCTCAGCCGCGTCTGCTCGTGGGGCCGCGACCAGCGGCCCGAGGAGTTCGCTACCGAGGTCCTAGACATCATCGAGATCGACGCCGACGAGCGGATCGCGGCACGCGTCGCGTTCGACGTCGAAGATTTCGAGGCCGCCATCAAAGAACTCGATGCCCGATACATCGCCGGCGAAGCATCTGCCCACCCGAACACCTGGTCCCTGATCGCGCGCGCGTTCGCCGCGATCAACCGACACGAATTCCCTGAGCTGACCCCGGACTGGGCCAACATCGACCACCGACGCGGAGCAGCGTTCGCAACTGGCGACATGACCAACTACATCCGCGACTTGTGGGACGACGCACCGGACATCAATGTCTACGTCGAGGCGGTGCATTGCCTGACCCACCGCGGGGCCGTCATCAGCCAGGCGGCGCATGGGACTTCGCAACACGGCTTCGAGGCCGAATGGCGGGAGAATGCGATTTTCACGTTCGACGGCGATCTGCTCAACCGCTGCGAACTTTTCGACGAGGCGGATCTCGACGCCGCGCTCGCCCGCTTCGACGAACTGCGACCGCAGCTGCCACGGGTTGAAAACGCCGCTGGCCGAATAGCCGAGCGATACTTCGCGTGCTTCTCCGCCCGGGACTGGCCCGCGATGGCGGAGCTACTGGCAGTAAACATTGTCGTGGACGATCGCCGTCGAATCGTGAACGCAGGGACTCGACGCGGCCGAGATACGCACATCGCGGACAACCGAGCCGCCGTCGAGGTCGGCGCAGAAACCGTATCTTCGAGCGTCATTGCGACCCGCGGTGAACGTCTTGCCCTCTCTCGTATCCGTTCCGTCAACCGCGGCCTGCTGCCCGGCGAGGTTGGCGCCGAGATGCTCGGCATCGTCGAAATCGACGACGACGAGCGGGCCGCGGCGGCATTCGTGTTCGACGCCGACGACATGGACGCCGCCTTAAAGGAACTCGACGCCCGGTACCTCGCCGGCGAAGCGGCCGCCAACGCGCGTACATGGTCGGTGATAACCGCAGGCTATGCGTCGCTCAACCGACGTGAAATTCCCTCCACGCCACCGAACTTCAAAAATATCGACCATCGCCGCGGGGCATCGTTCGCGCCCGGTGACCTGATCGAATACCTTCATGCCGGGTGGGATCTCGACCAAGACGTCCATCCATACGTCGAGGCCGTGCATCGGCTGAGTGATCTCGGCGCGGTCGTCACTCACGCGGCGTACGGGACCTCGCGTGAGGGCTTCGACGCTGAGTGGCGAGAGGTCAGCCTTTTTACGTCTGACGGCGACATGGTCGACCGGTGCGAGCTATTCGACGAGGCAGACCTCGACGCCGCGCTCGCTCGGTTTGACGAATTACACTCGCATACGCGGCGGTTGGAGAACGCGGCAAGCCAAGTGGAGCAACGCTTCTTGACCTACTTCGCTGCTCGCGACTGGGCCACCTATGCGGAAATACTGTCTGATGACGTTTGCATGGATGATCGTCGTCAGGTCGTGAATGCCGGGATCAGGCGCGGCCGAGACGCCGAGATCGCAAGCATGCGCTCGATCGCCGACGTTGGAGTCACGCGCTTTACGTCAAACGTTATTGCGATCCGCGGCGAGCGCCTCTCCCTTGGCTCCTACTCGGTCTTTGACGGCTGGGGGGGTTCCACAGTGCTATCCGTCTCTGAGATCAACGCCGAAAACCAGATCGTCGCACGCGTGGCGTTCGACCCAGAAGACTTCGACGCCGCCTTCGCGGAACTCGATGCCCGGTACCTCGCCGGAGAGGCGGCGGCTCACGCGCACACGTGGTCGTTGGTGATGCAGGCCCAGGCCGCGTGGAACCGCCACAAGTTTTTCCCAAACACAGAGGACTGGGTGAATATCGATCATCGGCGCGGCAGAGCGTATGAGCAAGGCGGATTGAAGCCTTTCCTGCGTGCCTCGTGGAGCCTCATCCCCGACGCCAAGCTGCACACCGAGACTGTGCATCGGCTGACTATCGCCGGAGTGGTCAGCACAGTGGTGGCGACTGGAACCTCCGCGCAGGGATTCGACGCCGAGTGGCGCGAGATCTGCCTTGTCACATTCGACGGCGACCTCCTCAGCCGGTGTGAGCTGTTCGACGAGGCGGACCTCGACGCCGCACTCGCCCGCTTTGATGAATTACAGCCGCAGGCGCCGCGACTGGAAAACGCGGCAAGTCAAGTGGAGCAACGCTTCTTGACCTACTTCGCGGCGCGCGACTGGGACGCCTACGCGGAAATTCTGTCTGATGACGTTTGCATTGAGGATCGTCGTCACGTCGTGAACGCCGGGGTCAGGCACGGCCGAGAAGCCGAGATCGCGAACGTGCGGGCGCTCGCCGCCATCGGAGTCAGGAGCGCGACGTCAACCGTGATCGCGGTCCGAGGGGGGCGCCTCTTCCTCGGTCGTCTCCTTGTCTGGGGCGGCTGGTCCGATTCAGAAGCGTCTGAGACGCTGTGCGTCCTTGAAATCAACGCCGAAAACCAGATTGTGGCACGCGTTCTGTTCGATGCTGACGACGTCGACGCCGCCTTCACAGAGTTGGATGCTCGATACCTCGCCGGCAAGGCGGCCTCCCACGCGCACATATGGACGGCCATTACGAAGGTCCAAGCCGTGTACAACCGACACGAAGTCCCCGCGACGACGGCGGACTGTGTGAACATCGACCACCGTTCGGGAATAGCGTTCGCGCCGGGTGACGTAACCGCATACATAGGTGCTACGTATGACGTCGCCCCGAACGTCAAGGGGCACCTCGAAGCAGTGCACCGGCTGGGCAGCCGTGGGGTGGTCGTCACAGAAGTAGTTGCTGGGACCTCGCAGGAGGGCTTCGCTTTCGAGTGGCGCGAGGTCGCCCTTTTCGCATTTGAAGGCGACCTGGTCTCCCGATTCGAGCTCTTCGACGAGACGGACCTCGACGCCGCGCTGACCCGCTTTGATGAATTACAGCCGCAGGCGCCGCGACTGGAAAACCGGGCCAGCCGCATGTCCGATCGCTATCTAGAAAAACAGGTGGCCCGCGACTGGGGCGCGATGGCGGAAATGCTGGCCGACGACTTTCAGGCGGACGATCGTCGTCCCGTGGTGGGCGGCGGCGTTCACGGTCGCGATAGCGAGATCGCGAACGCGCGAGCGAGCGCCGACGTCGGCGTCGTAGATATAACGCCAACGGTCATCGCGACCCGCGGCGAGCACCTCGCCCTCAGCCGGTACCGATACTCAATCTGCGATCAAGGGCTAGAGACGTCCGTCGTCGAGATACTGGTCGTCGGCGAAATCAATGCGGAGGGCCGGGCCGTAGCGGCCGTCGCGTTCGATCTGGACGACATCGCCGCCGCCGTCGCAGAGCTCGATGCCCGTTACCTCGCCGGCGAAGCGGCTGCGCACCCAGAAAGTTGGTCAGCCATCACGCAGGCATGTGCGGCGCTGAGCAGACACGAAATGCCGCGTACAGCAAGCAATTTTGTCGATATCGACCATCGGCAGTTTGCAGCGATCTCGCCTGGCGACCTACTTGCGTACGTCCGTGCCGGACTGGAGGACATGGTCGACAACGTCCTCTACGTTGAGGCCGTTCATCGGCTTACCGCTCTCGGGGCGGTCGTCACCCACACGGCGAAGGGAACCTCGCGGGAGGGCTTCGACGCCGAGTGGCAAATGATCGACGTCTTCACCGTCGACGGCGACCTACTCAGCCGCTTCGAAATCTTCGACGAATCAGACCTCGACGCCGCGATCGCGCGCTTTGATGAACTACAGCCGCAGACGCCGCGACTCGAAAACGCGGCAAGCCAAGTCTACGAACGGTTCCAAGCTCATTTCGCCACCAGTGACTGGGACGCGATCGCGGACATGCTGACCGCCGACCTCTACAGCGACGATCGTCGTCCTTTCGTGGGCGGCGGCATCAGAACCGGTCAGGACGCATTGATCGAGGACTTGCGGGCAGTCGCCGACGTCGAGGTCACGCATGCGACATCGGATGCCATAGCCACCCGCGGAGGGCGGCTCGTCCTCGCCCGTGCCCGATACTCGCGCGGCCCTGGGGAACCCGACCCGTTTCACGTCGACTTCCTACAGCTCGTCGAGATCGACACCGACAATCGGATCACAGCTTTTGTAGCGTTCGACACCAACGACATCGACGCTGCCATCGCTGAGCTTGACGCTCGATACCTCGCCGGCGAGGCGGCTGCGTACGCACCCACGTGGTCGGCCATGACGCAGGTCCAAGCCGCGTGGAACCGCCACGAATTACCGCCGGTGACGAAGGACTTGGTCACCACCGATCATCGGCGAGGCAGAGCGTTCACGCCCGGCGACGTGATTCCGTTCTTACGTGCTACTTATGACGTCGCCCCGAGCCTCAAGGGTCACATCGAAGCTGTGCATCGGCTGAGCAACCGTGGGGCGGTCGTTACAGAGGTAATGATCGGAACCTCGCAGGAGGGATTCGACGCAGAGTGGCGCGAGATCGGCCTTTTCGCATTTGACGGCGACCTGGTCTGCCGATTCGAGCTGTTCGACGAGGCAGACCTTGACCACGCGCTCGCCCACTTCGACGAACTACAAACCCAGGCGCCGCGACTGGAAAACGCGGCAAGCCGAGCGCACGCGCGCCTCACGGCATCCGTTGCGGCCCATGACTGGAACGCGCTATCGGAGATTCTGGCCGACGACATCGCAATCGACGATCGCCGTCGGGTCGTGAACTCTGGGGTCGTACACGGTCGTGATGCCGCCATCGCAGATATGGGTGGCGTTATCGAAGTGGGACTTTCGAATATTTCGTCGACCGTCATTGCGACCCGCGGCGATCGTCTCGACCTCTGTCGTACGTGTGTCTCGGGCCAGGATCGGCCTGATGCGTTCCAGGTCGAATTCTTCAGTGTCGTCGAGATCGACGCTGACGACCAGATCGTGGCACGGTTCCTGTTCGACCCCGAGGACTTCGATGCCGCCTTCGCTGAGCTTGACGCGCGATACCTCGCCGGCGAGGCGGCGGCGTACTCGGACGTGTGGACGTTCATTACGAATGCCTACGCCACTCTCAACAGGCACGAGCTACCGCCGAAGACATCGGATTGGGCGACCGTTGACCACAGGGCGCACACAACGTTTGCAGGCGATGGTCTGACCGCGTACTTGCGCGCAGGGTGGGATCTCACCCCGGACATCAAGATGTACATCGAGGCCGTGCCTCGGTTGAGCGAGGCGGGAGCTGTCATCATCCACTCGGCTAACGGGTCGTCGCGAGAGGGTTTCGACGCGGAGTGGCGGATGATTCTACTTTTGACGATCGGAGGCGGCTTGGTCAAGCACGGCGAGCTTTTCGACGAGCAGGATCTCGACGCCGCGATCGCGCGCTTTGATGAACTACAGCCGGAGGCGCCGCGCTTGGAAAACGCGGCGAGCCAAGTGGGAGAGCGCTTCCTGACTCGCTTCGCGGCACGCGACTGGGAGGGCATGGCGGAGCTACTTGACGACGACTACTCCAGTGACGATCGTCGTCGTGTCGTGGGCGCGGGCGTCCGACACGGTCGCGATGCGCAAATTACGGATTTGCGCGCTATCGCCAACCTCTGGATCACGAACCTCAAGATGACCGTCATTGCGACCCGCGGCGAGCGCCTCGTCCTTACGCGCACCACTTTTTCGGGCCGCGATCAAGGGTCCGAGGCTTTTCTCTCGGACGTACTCGACGTCGCGGAGATCAACACCGATGAGCGGTACCTGGCAAATGTCTCATTTGAACTCGACGACCTAGACGCGGCCTTCGAGGAACTCGACGCTCGCTACCTCGCGGGGGAGACGGCCGCGCACTCGCACACGTGGTCGGTTGTCACGCGGTTCAACGCCGCGTTCAACCGGCACGAAATACCCGCGACGGATTGGGTCACCATCGATCACCGCCGACTGATAACCGCCGACGCGCGTGATCAATCCGCATTAATCCGCGAAGTGTGGAAGATGACCCCAGACCTCAGCATCCACATCGAAGCCGTGCATCGACTCAGCAGCGTCGGAGCCGTCGTAACCCGTGAACTGCGCGGGACTTCGCGGGAAGGCTTCGAAGCCGAGTGGCGGATGATTCAACTTCTGACTGTCGAAGGCGATCGAGTAAACCGTTCTGAGCTCTTCGACGAGAGCGACCTCGATGTCGCGCTCGCCCGGTTCGAGGAAATCAGGCAGTTCGGTTGATGCGGACCGGGACTACGCGCGCATCGCTGTCAACGCCATGGCCTGAATCTGCGGCGCCGTCGAGAGGTGAATTCACGACCTCCGCGGAAAGTGCGCGCATGCCGATGTCGGCGTGCTCACCTGGTGATGCATAGGTCGTTCAACGAGTGTCCCCGTCGCGCAACGATCCTGCACACGAACTCCTTACCTCTAGAAGATCGCTCCGATCAGTACGAGCGGGGCGATCCCCACGGTGAGGGCGATGGGATCACCGATCGCGTCGAGGGGGTCGCCGGCCGCCATCTCCGTCTCGAAGATGTTCTCGGCGATCTGAGGAAGGGTGAACAAGACCGTGCTGGCCATATCTATGAGCGGAATACCAGTGTGGGTCGACGACAACTCGGTGACACCCTGCGTGAACCAGTTCTCGATACCGTTCAGTTCCGCGGAGATCAAGTTGGGGAGATCGCTCGGGTCATTGAGATCCCCGCCGGCTGTTATCGTCCCCAGCAGCGGCCCGACAGCTGCAGTCGTCTCTGGCGAGACCAGCTGGTAGTTACTGGAAGTTGTCAAGTCTCTGTAAGCGTCTTGTAGTCCTTGCTGCAGGCCGTTCATCAGGGCCTGGGGCACCTGGTCCAGGACGCTTTGAGGCGGGAGGAACCCCAAGGTGGTGGGCACATCGGCGTAGCCCGGCGAAAAACCGTTGTCGATGCTGCCGTAGCCGAGGTTCACCAGCACCTTCAGGTCCGGCTGCAGCAGGTCGGCCAGCGGATTGCCGACGAAGGGCACCAACCGCAGCGGGTCCAGCAGCGGCAGGCTATCCGATGGGATCAGGTAGTAGTCGGTCAAGGTGTCGGCCGCTGAGGTCGGCAGTTGGATCGCGTCGCCGCCGTCGGCTACCGGTGTGACCTGCTCGGGTGTAAGGCCCAAATACCCGACGTGGTTGAAAAGAATGCCCAGGTAGGCGTTGAGGTCGGACACGATGTTGATCGGGTACTTCGGGAAGTCGGCGAAGCCGTCGTACTCGTAGGTGTAGATGTCAGTCGGGTAAAGATCGGACGGCGTTGCGCCGCTGAACGTCAGACCCAGGCTCGGGGCCTCCGGATTCGTACCGGCCGGCAGATCGAAACGTTCCAGCAAGCCGCCGTTGGGGGCGCTGGGATCACCCAGCGACACGAAGTGAACGTCGTCGCTGGGCACGAGTTGTTTAGTGAGCAGCGACATCGCCAGCGAGTCGTCCAGCGCACCCTGAGAATAACCGGTGACCACGACGGGATCGGCGGCGTCGACCCCGCCGGCGGCGATGAGATGGTCGACCGCCTTGACGATGTCCTGCGCCCCTTGAGCCGCCGACGCGTCGAGTGTCTCACTGAACGGGAGCGTGAACGGGTACAGCGACTCAGGCGTGGTCAGGGACTGCAAAGTGCCGGGAAAATTGTGCAGGTACAGCGCATCGTAGGCGTCCGCATAGCCTTGACCCGGTGTCGGATAGCCGCTGCCGCCAACGATCAACGCGGTGCCGTCACCGAGCGAAGAATCCGCGTTGTCAACGCTGGTGAGCTGTATCGCGCGCACCTGCACATCGGTGGGTGGGTGCAGGGGCGCCACGGTGATCAGGCCGGCACCTGCGATGGCAACAGCGCTGGTGATGTGAAGGCGACCTATCGAATGGTCCGGCACGCGGACTCCTTTCCTAAAGAGTCTGAGGACTTCCAGACACTGTCTACGCTGTCGCCGGACGAACTACCGGACGTTGCTCAAAGTGACGTATGTGAAAAGAAATCGTCCGTCCTTTCCGCGAACGACCCCGGGTGACGCTGTGGCGAGACCAACGTCGCGGCAGCCGTCCAATAGGCGGTGGTCGTAAGTGAGAACGCGGTCAGTTCGCGCTTGATCAGGGCTGCCGCCGGGAAGGTGATCGCGTCGAGAGAGCGCAAGCTGGCGAGAACGTTCCCCAGCGTGCAAAGGGACGAGTGGAGCCACGAGCCGTCCATTATTGGTGACGCCGGCTTCAACGCGTGCGAGGTATCGCGATGCGTGCTGCCGTAGTTCTCGGACTCCGATTGCGTTCATCGCCCCGAGGTAGCACAAGCGGTGCCACACCGACCGGCACTGTTCGGTCGGGATTCAGGGTTGCAAACGCTCGATACGTCCGCCCACCACCCGAATTCGGTTGTGCAGCCGGTCTTCTCGACCTTGCCAGAATTCCACCTCGTCGGGTGCGATGCGGTAGCCACCCCAGTTCGGCGGTACCGGCACCTGCTCGTGGTCGGCGAAGCGGTCCGTCACCTCAGCCAACTGATCGACCAGCGCGGCGCGCGACGCAATGGGCGCGGACTGATGTGACGCCCACGCGCCCAACTGCGAGCCGCGTGGCCGGTTGTTCCAGTAGTTCTCGGTGGCGTGCGGATCGACCTTGGTGACCGGTCCGCGGATGTGGAACTGCCGGTTCAGCAGGTACCACGGAAAGGTCGCCGAGGCGTACGGCGTCTGTGCCAGTTGTTCGCCCTTGGCCGAGTCGTAGTTCGAGAAGAAGACGATGCCGTCGTCGTCGACGCCCTTGCACAGCACCGACCGGCTGACCGGCCGTCCCGACTCTACGGTGGCCAACACCATCGCGTTGGGTTCGGCGACGCCACCGTCTTGTGCCTCGCCAATCCATCTGCGCAACAACGCAAGCCACCCGTCATCGAGCCAGTCGACGCCGAGGTCCGGGCTGCCGTCACGCTCCTTGGAGCCGTACTCCTTACGCATTGCCGCCAGGTGCTCGTTGTCTGGTCCCGCCATCGCGCCAACGCTACCCGCGTTCAGCTGCTGAAATCGGGTGGCCGGGATTTGTCGGTAGTGGCTGCCATGATGGCGTCATGTCTTCGATCACATCCACTGACGCTTTGGCGGTGAGCCCTGCGCAGCGTGTTGAGGTGTTGTTCGAGGAGTTGGCGGAGTTGGCGGGCCAGCGCAACGCGATTGATGGGCGGATCGTGGAGATCGTCGCCGAGCTGGATCGTGACGAGCTGTGCGGGGCTACGGGTGCGCGGTCGGTGGCGGCGTTGGTGGCCTGGAAGCTGGGCTGGTCCTCGGGAAACGCTCATACGATCACGACTGTCGCGGGCCGGCTGCCGGAGTTTCCCCGCTGCACGGCCGGGATGCGGGAGGGCCGGTTGTCGCTGGATCAGGTCGGGGTCATTGCGGCGCGGGCCGGTGCGGGGTCTGATGAGCACTATGCGCAGCTGGCGGCCTGCGCCACGGTCAATCAGCTGCGCACCGCGGTCAAGCTAGAACCGCGACCCGAACCCGAACCTCGGCCAGAGCCCGAGCGCTCGATCACCACGACCAGCACCGAGCGGGGCAGCTGCTATCGGATCACCCTTGGCCACCATGACGCCGCGAAGTTCGACGCCGCCTTGGCCTCTCATCGTGATGCGCTGATCGCCGAGTGGAAGCACGATCACGGCGATGGCGCGGGCGCCCCCGATCAGCGGCCGCCGTTGCCGGGCGCCGCCGAGGCGTTTATGCGCCTGGTCGAGGCTGGCTGGGACGCCGAGGCCACCCGCCGCCCACACGGGCAGCGCACCACCGTGGTGGTGCACCTCGACGTTGAGCAGCGCTCTGCGGCACTGCATCTGGGTCCGCTGCTGCCCGAGGCCGAACGCCGCTACCTGACCTGTGATGCCACGTGTGAAGTCTGGTTCGAACGACACGGCCAGGTCATCGGGGCCGGCCGGGCGACCCGGCTGATCAACCGGCGGCTGCGCCGCGCACTGGAGTATCGCGACCGTATGTGCGCGGTTCCTGGCTGTGATGCCACCCGTGGTCTGCACGCCCATCATCTCCGGCACTGGGAAGACGGCGGCCCGACCGAGTTGGCCAACCTGGTGCTGCTATGCCCTTATCATCACCGGTTGCACCATCGCGGGGTCATCACCATCACCGGACCCGCAGACGCGCTCATCGTCACCGACAACGCCGACCGACCATTGAGCCCGGGATCGCTGGCGCGCCCACCAACCCAACCCCCACCCAAGGTGGCGCCCTGCCCGGGACCTACCGGCGAGCGCGCCGACTGGTGGTGGTATGACCCCTTCCAACCCCAACCACCACCGACCAACAACTAGCGTGGTTGGCCGGGCCGGTCAGCACGGCCAATGTATCGATGCCCAAACACGTTGCGGCATTCAGTAACTCGTTAACTATGCCCCGCTGCATACCGCGTCGTGGACACCGGCGCACACCCGCGACGCCAACTCCTCAACAGCACGCCCGTGACAGTGCGGGCCAATGTGAGCCAAGTCGGGAACGCGGCGGGGACGTCTGGCGACGTACCGCGCGTGTATGACAGTGCTGAGTTCCGGGCGGACGATGCGGATGTTGCCGCGGCCGCGCATTGGGCGCAACGACTGGGAGTGGATCGGTCGGAAGTGTTGCGGGACGCGCTACGGCGGCATCTGGCCGAGCTCGCTGCGGACCACGACGTCCCCGCCTACGCCGAACAGCCGCTGAGCCCAGAAGAAACGTCGCTGGCCAACATCGCCGATTGGGGCCTGGCCAAAGAGTGGCGCGACTGTGCCGATGCGAAGGGGTGAACTGTGGTTTGCCGCGACCCCTGGCGGCGACCGACCGTTTATGGTCCTCACCCGGGATGGTGGCTGGTCTCCGAACTGGGGCTGACAGTCGACCAGGATCATGTTCCTAGCGATTGCGTCGTAGACTTCGACAACATCCATACCCTGCCGCGCAACGCTTTTCGTCGGAGGATCACCCGATTGTCGCCGACGCGCCTTCATGAGGCGCGTCGCACGTTACGAGCCAGCACCGGATGCTGAGAGCGATTCCCCTAAACCCCAGGCAGCGTCCCCACGCAGGTTACCGACCGGTAGCAACCGGCCCGCGACCGCGTGGGAGAATTTGGCCATGACTGTCATCTCGGACAAGATCCCGGAGAATTTCGTTGCCGGACTCGAAGGCGTGGTGGCATTCACCACCGAGATCGCCGAGCCCGACAAAGACGGCGGCGCCCTGCGCTACCGCGGTGTTGACATCGAAGACCTGGTCAGGCAGCACGTCACATTCGGCGATGTCTGGGCTTTGCTGGTGGACGGAAAATTCGGCGACGGACTGCCGCCCGCCGAGCCGTTTCCGCTGCCGATCCACAGCGGCGATGTGCGGGTCGACGTGCAGGCCGGCCTGGCGATGCTGGCCCCGATCTGGGGTTTCCAGCCGCTACTCGACATCGACGAAGCCACCGCCCGCGATCAGTTGGCCCGCTCATCGGTGATGGCGCTGTCCTACGTCGCGCAGTCGGCCCGCGGCATCTACCAGCCCGCCGTTCCGCAGCGCGTTGTCGACGAATGCTCAACCGTCACAGCGCGTTTCATGACGCGGTGGCAGGGCGAGCCGGACCCCAAGCACGTCGAGGCCGTCGACGCCTACTGGGTGTCGGCCGCCGAGCACGGCATGAACGCGTCGACGTTCACCGCGCGTGTGATCGCCTCGACCGGCGCCGACGTCGCCGCGTCGTTGTCGGGGGCCGTCGGTGCGATGAGCGGTCCGCTGCACGGCGGTGCGCCGGCTCGCGTGCTGCCGATGCTCGAAGAGGTCGAACGCACCGGTGACGCGCGCGGCCTGGTCAAGGGAATCCTGGACCGCCGCGAGAAGCTGATGGGCTTCGGGCACCGGGTGTACCGCGCCGAAGACCCGCGGGCCCGCGTCCTGCGAGCGACCGCCGAGCGACTCGGCGCACCACGCTATGAGGTGGCGGCGGCCGTCGAGCAGGCTGCCCTGGCGGAGCTGCGCGAGCGGCGGCCGGATCGGGCCATCGAAACCAATGTCGAGTTCTGGGCGGCGGTGATCCTGGACTTCGCCCAGGTGCCGGCCCGGATGATGCCGGCCATGTTCACCTGCGGCCGCACCGCCGGATGGTGTGCGCACATCCTCGAGCAGAAGCGGCTGGGCAAGCTGGTCCGCCCGGCGGCCATCTACGTCGGCCCGGCGCCGCGGAGCCCCGAGTCCGTCGAGGGCTGGGACGGCGTTCATACGGCCTGATACCACGCGGAGTCGGTGGCACACAATCGGCTTCACCTGACGGCCGGTGCCGCGCTGGTCGCGGTTAGCGCGGGATTACCGGGACGCGGAGTCGTGCGGGTCGGTCGGGTCCCCAGTGCAAGGTGCATCGCGCGCGTGGTGTCGGGACGTATGAGGCCGGGAAGGCGCCATAAAGCGGGTTGCGTGGGGCGAGCGGTCGGCCTGCGACGGTGAGGCGGACGTGCTCGCCGCTGTGGAACGCGGTGGCAGAGGGGCCTAACGCCAAGTGGACGGGGACGATCTCTCCGGGCGCGAGCGGTTGAGGCGTAGCGAAGGTGTGCACCGGCTCATTGATGGTGGACCGCTCTGGATCGAGTTCCCGCAGGGATGCACGTTGCCAGCCCATCGTGACGCGGTCTCGACCGTAACCGTATGACCCCTCGAACGAAATCCATTGTTTGGCAACCCATTTCTCGACACCGACGAACAATCCGACGTCGTCGGCGCCGTCGACCGACAGCCATAGACTCAGGCTCATCGGGCCCGTCAGCTCGAGATCACCGTCGACCGGGAAGGAGAACGCCGCGGCGTGACGCCGGGTGCGGAAAGTCACGGAAGCATCGACGGGCGCCGGCGTAGTCACAAGGACTCCGTTGTCGGAGAGGTAGAGATCGCGCCAGTCGGTGCGCCGCAGGGGCCATTCATGTTCGGAACGGATCTCGGCGATCACGTCGCGCCGCTCGCGGATCTCGAGGCGGACCACTGGCGGCTTGGGCACGTCGCGGCCTTTGACGTACCGGTCGAAGAAGCGAAGTTGGGCCTGCAACGCGTCGTCGCCGTAGAAGGTCGCCCATTTGCCGCCGCGGTGGGTGTAAACGAATTTGTCTGTGGAACCGACCTTTTCGAATGCCCGGAAGGATCCACGGCTGTGCAAGTTGTTGTCCGAGAAGCTCCCGCAGACAAGCATCGGCACCTCGATCTTGGAAAGATCCGGCACCAACGATTGCCACCAGTCATCCCGCAGGGGGTGGGTCTTGCGCTGCGCGCCGATGTCCTCGTTGGTCCTCATCGCGCGCTTGACCGCCGTCTGCCAGATGCGGGAAAAGCCGTTTTCGACGATGCCTCCCGGGTTGAACAGATCCCGATAGGCGTCGGTCATTCCTTCCCATGGGCAGATCGCCTTGAGGCTCGGCGGGTGCAGCGCGGCCGCCTTGAACTGCGACATCGCCAGATAGGAAACCCCGAGCATGCCGACGTTGCCGTTGGACCAGGGCTGCCGGGCAGCCCACTCGATGATGTCGTAGACGTCTTGGCCTTCTTGGTCAGACATCAACGCGCCCACACCTTCTGAGGTGCCAGCACCACGTACGTCGGCATTGATCACCGCGTAGCCGTGGCTCAACCACCAGACCGGATCGGGTGCTTCCCAGGTGGTCAGAGCGGAGAACTCGACGGGACTGGGCTGCCGCATGATGCGGTACTGCGGGCTGAAGCTCCACCGTCCCCACTTGCGTTTGGGCACGTCGTCCTTGCCATATGGATGGGCCGAGAGAATGACGGGAAACGGTCCCTCACCGGACGGACGGTAGACGTTAGCGCGCAACACGACCCCGTCGCGGACCGGCACCGCGACATCGTGGTCGGTCACCACATCGGGGGGCGGCGGAGACACATGCACCGGCGGCCGACGGATCCCGCGGATCCGCGCTGCGGAATAGCGGGCCGCGCCGGGCCGCCGCCACGGGCGGTCGTAGATCGGATACGAGTCCATTGCGAACCTCCCAGACGTTGTTATTTGAGTGGCGCTCAATAACGTTAGAGTAGCACTCAAATGTGCTGGGATAGACTCTCGCGTATGGACAGCACGCCGCCACGCAACACCACTCGGTTGCGCGAGGCCGGTGCGGCCTCTCGAGCGGAAACTCGCCGGTTGCTTCTGGCCGCAGCCGCCGATGAGTTCGAAGCCGTCGGGTACGTCGCGGCGACGGTAAGTCGGATCGCCGCGGGCGCCGGGGTCACCGTGCAAACGCTGTACCTGGCCTGGGGTAGCAAACGTGCGCTGCTACGTGCCTACCTGGACGCCACGCTGGCGCCGGGGGCATCGCCCTCGGGAGATCACTTCGCCTCCCAGCTGCGCCCCGACACCCCGGCGGGAACCCTTAGTCAGATCGCGGCATTGTTCTGTGGCGTTGCCCGGCGTTCAGCACTGGCGTGGCGGGCCTACCGCGATGGCGCGGCGGTCGATCCCGCCATCGCCCAGGAATGGCACCAACTCCAGACCCTGCGCAAAGCGACGATGACGGCCCTGCTGGCGACGATTCCCGACGAGGCGATGCGACTTCGGCGAGAAGACGCGGTTGACACCGCCTGGGCAATTGCCAGTCCAGCCGCCTACGACCTGATGGTGTCCGACGCCGGCTACACACTGCAGAGGTTTGAGGCCTGGATCGCAAGCACCCTGCACGCGGCGATTCTGTGACCGGCGACGCGAGTTTTCGCGCTTCTCCGGCGGCGTGCCGCACGTTTCAGCGCCGTATTAAGCGAGGTCGGCCAGTTCCCGCAGCCGGTCGACCACCCGGTGCCGCAGCGACGGCGTCGGCGCCGACGACGCGGCATCGAGCATCTCGGCGATCGAGGTGAACTTGTTGCGCGGCCGGTCGGCGAGCTCGCCTCGCGCCATCTCGGCGGCGTCGATGGCGCGCCAGCCGTTGGCGTCGACAACCTTGGGCTGACGCTGCCGCACTAGCTTGTCCAGCGCCGCCGGTTTGCCGATCGGGTCGCGCAACAGGCCGGCGTTGTAGTCGTCGACCAGACGCTGCACGGTCTGTGCCGCGCAGGATTTGTTGGTGCCGATGAACCCGGTGGGCCCGCGCTTGATCCACCCCGCGACGTAGGCGCCATCCACTGGCCTGTCGGCGTCGGCGTGCATGACGCGGCCGCCGTCGTTGGGCACCACACCCGCCTCATCATCGAACGGCAGGTCTTTGATTGCCTTGCCGTGGTAGCCGATTGACGTCAGCACGAGGCCGGCATCGATGGTCTGCACGTCGTCGGTGCCGGTAACCCCGAATTCCATCCCGCTGGTGTGCTGCCGTCCCAGCACCCGGTGCGGCGTCAGGTTGTAGGCCAGCCGGATCCGCGGCCAAGACGCCGGGCCCACGGGGACGGATGCGTCACCGAGATGGCTCAGAACTTCCAGCTTCTGTCTCGTCACGGTGTCGGTGACGGTGGCGAGGTTGCGCAGCACCGCTTCCCGATCAGCCTCGGCGAGAACGACTTCCGCCGTGGTGGTCAGCCCGATCAGCTCGGGCAACGTGAACGCCGAGTGCTCGGGCCCGCGCCGGGCGGCGATGACGACCTCGCGCACCCGCGACTCACGAAGAGCGGCCAGCGCATGGTCGGAGATGTCGGTGTGAGCCAGCTCGTCCGTATCGGAGGTCACTACGCGGGCGACGTCCAGCGCAACGTTGCCGTTCCCGACAACGATCACCCGCTCGTGGCTGAGATCGACTGGCAGATCGACGAAATCGGGATGCCCGTTGATCCACGCCACAAACTCGGTGGCGGTACCGGTGCCGGGCATATCCATTCCCTCGATGTCCAGCCGGCGGTCGTTGGGCGCGCCGACCGCGTAGATGACGGCGTGATGATGTGCCAGAACGTCGTCGTGGCTGAGCTGGTCGCCGACCTCGACGTTGAGGAAGAACCGGAATTCGCGACGGCGCGCGATCTGGTCGAAGAGCTTGGTGACGCGCTTGGTGGTCTGATGGTCAGGTGCCACCCCGGCGCGCACCAATCCATAAGGGGTGGGCAGCTTTTCAAAGACGTTGACCCGCACGCCCTGCTGGGTCAGTAGTTCGTCGGCGGCATACATGGCGGCCGGGCCGGATCCTACGATCGCCACGGTCAACGGACCGCTGTGCTTGCCGTGCACTTCCGGTGCGGGGATCACCGGCGCCAGTTTGGAGGTCGGCGGCAGCTTCTCGCCGGCCGGGCGATCCGGATAGAAACTAGCGTTGAGTGCGATGAACGGCAACTGCTCCGTCGTCAACCGAGAGTCAGGGGCAATCGCTCCCACCGGGCACGCGCTGACGCACGCACCACAGTCCACACACGCCACCGGATCGATGTACAGCATTTCAGCGGAAGCGAATTCCGGCTCGTCCGGCGATGGATGGATACAGTTCACCGGGCAGGCGTAAACACAGGACCCGTCGCTACAGCACGACTGGGTGATGACGTGCGGCATCTGATTTACGCAGCAACCGTCAGGTGCTCGCGCTGCGGCTCGCTGCGGTAGCGCGACGGCTTGCCGTCGATCTTGCAGATCTTCCAGATCAGCCGGGCCAGCGGGTTCATCAAACCCGTGTCGCGGCACAGCATCCGGACGTCACCGAACATGTCGCGCAGCATCTGGCGTGATTCCGGTGAGGAGAAGAACACCTCTTTGCGCACTTGGCGCGGGATGTCGAACTCTTTCCAGAAAGCCTTGGGCGGCACCACGATCGCCGAACACAAGACACGCATGGTAAGCGGCACGTATAGCGAGAGCCAGAAACGCTTGCGGCGCGGCAGGTCCGGTACGCGCTTGCGCAGGTACTCGTGGGCGAACGAGATGTGGCGGGCCTCCTCGGCCACGTGGATCGCCATCACCCGCTCCATGATCGGGTGCAATTCTTTACCCTCACGCAGCACGTTCTTCTGGGTGTGATCGATCGGCTCTTCGCCGGCAAGGATGCCGAACCAGAACGGGATCGGCAGCGGACCGGCGACCAGTGGGATATAAGGCTGGATCCACTTGAGCAGTCGCGGCATTCCGGGAACGTCGCGACCGATGTGGTTGACCATCTCCTGGAACATCATGGTGTGGTTGCACTCTTCGACCGCCTCGTGCAGGCAGTACCGGTATTCCGGCGACCCGTTGGGCACCCAGAACGCGTATTCCATCAGGCCACGGATCAGGATCGACTCGAAGTGCAGACCGACCTTGGCCACGTTGGCCTGACGCCACATGCCGATCTCGATCTGACGGTCCCGGGGCTGCGACTGATACCAGGAGTGCCGGCCCAGCGGGTCGGTCTTCGGAAGGATCCAGCGCGGGTCGTTGTCGACGACCGCGAACTCCGGTGACTTCCAGTCGATGTCGGTGTAGGGATTGAAGTTGCGACGCACCGACCCCTCGGACAGTGTGTTCAGCATCTCCACGTACTCGAGGTCGTCCTGGACGTCCATGTTGCGACGCCAGCGGCGGATGATCTTGGTCCGTGCCCGCTTTTCAGTGGTGTCAGTCTGAGCCATGCCCGGGCCTCCCCAACGAGGTTTACATTTGGTCGTGCAATGTCCAACACAGTACCCAAGGTATCGGGAACTTACTAGACCCCGAATGACCACTGTGCTTCATCCGTGAACAGGTGTGCACTGTGACCCCAATCACATCTCAGGCCGATGTCCGACCGGCTGAGTGGAGGTCTCGGCGAGGTCACTAACCTGGTGAACATGGCTGACCAGCTCACGATCCCCGACAACATCA
Organism: Mycobacterium sp.; assembly: GCF_965277065.1. Lineage (GTDB taxonomy): Bacteria > Actinomycetota > Actinomycetes > Mycobacteriales > Mycobacteriaceae > Mycobacterium. The sequence goes on along the minus strand of NZ_CBDIBT010000018.1, from coordinate 263,418 downwards.
AACCCGGCGACGGACGATTCGGATCCGGCCCCTCCAAGGTCCGGCCCGAACAGCTGCAGGCCCTTTCCACCAGCGCCGCCGCGCTTTTCGGTACGTCGCACCGTCAAGCGCCGGTCAAGGACCTGGTCGGCCGCGTACGCACCGGGCTGCAGGAATTCTTCTCGGTGCCCGACGGCTACGAGGTGATCCTAGGCAACGGCGGCGCGACGGCGTTCTGGGACGCCGCGGCGTTCGGGTTGATCGACAAGCGGTCGCTGCACCTGAGCTACGGCGAGTTCAGCTCCAAGTTCGCGTCCTCGGTGGCCAAGAACCCCTTCATCGGGGACCCGATCATCATCAAGGCCGATCCCGGCAGCGCGCCCGATCCGCAGGGTGACCCGTCTGTCGACGTCATCGCCTGGGCGCACAACGAGACCTCGACGGGTGTTGCGGTGCCCGTGGTCCGGCCGCGCGACGCCGGCGATGCGCTGGTCGTCATCGACGCCACCTCGGGCGCCGGCGGACTCCCGGTCGATATCGCCGACACCGACGCCTACTACTTCGCGCCGCAGAAGAACTTCGCTGCCGACGGTGGCCTGTGGCTGGCGATTTTGAGCCCGGCTGCGCTCGGCCGGATCGAGGCGATCGCGGCGTCGAACCGCTGGGTGCCCGACTTCTTGTCGCTGCCGATCGCCGTGGAGAACAGCCTCAAGAACCAGACGTACAACACCCCGGCCATCGCGACGCTGGTGTTGCTGGCCGAGCAGATCGACTGGCTCAACCGCAACGGCGGGCTGGACTGGGCGGTCAAGCGGACCGCCGACTCCTCGGGCCGGCTGTACAGCTGGGCGGCCGACCGGGCGTTCACCACGCCGTTCGTCGCAGACCCCAAGCTACGTTCCCAGGTGGTCGGCACCATCGACTTCAACGACGATGTCGACGCCGCGGCGGTCGCTAAGGTGCTGCGCGCCAACGGCATCGTCGATGTCGAGCCGTACCGCAAACTCGGGCGCAATCAGTTGCGGGTCGCGATGTTCCCGGCCGTCGAGCCGGACGACGTCAGCGCGCTGACCGATTGCATCGACTGGGTCGTCGCGCGAATTTAGCGTCCCCCGGGAAAAAGCCCAGGTGTTACCGCGTGTCCACCGGGGTCGCGGCCGCCGCCTGAGTTACAGTGCGCCGTGACAGGCCTGGCGCGCTGGTCTGCGAGGAACCTGCGAGGAGACACCATGCGGGAACTCAAGATCGTCGGACTCGATCTCGACGGCAAACACCTCATCTGCGAGGGCGACGACCCCGCAGACATGTACAAGATCCGCGTCGACGACCGATTGCGCGCGGCCGTGCGCGGCGACGGAGCCCGGGTGAATCAGACCCACATCGACATCGAGGTCACCAACATGTTGAGTCCCAGGGAGATTCAGGCCCGCATCCGCGCCGGAGCATCCGTCGAGCAGCTCGCGACGGCCGCCGGCGTAGACATCGAGCGGGTCGAGCGGTTCGCCCACCCGGTGCTCTTGGAGCGGTCGCGCGCAGCCGAGCTGGCAACCGCCGCCCATCCCGTTCTCGGGGACGGCCCGGCGGTGCTGACGCTGCTGGAGAGCGTCACCTCGTCGCTGGTAGCGCGTGGCCTGAACCCGGACAGCGTCACCTGGGACGCATGGCGCAACGAAGACGGCCGCTGGACCGTTCAGCTCGGCTGGAAGGCCGGTCGCTCCGACAACCTCGCGCACTTCCGGTTCTGCCCCGGTTCGCACGGCGGAACCGTCACCGCGGTCGATGACGCGGCCAGTGAGCTGATCGATCCCAACTTCGACCGCCCGCTACTGCGACCGGTCGCGCCGTTGGCCCAGCTCGATTTCGACGAACCGGAGGCACCTGCCGGAGCACGCACTGCCGTCCCGGTCGTCGCGCCCGGCGTCCCGGAAGGCCCCGAGCCCAAGGCCGAGCAGCCCCGCGCCCGTCGCGGCAAGCCGGCGGTGCCGGCATGGGAAGACGTGCTGCTGGGCGTCCGCTCCAGCGGGCAGCGCTAGAGCGCCATCACCACCAGGGCCAACCAAGCGCCCGCCACACCCACTCCGCCGCCGAGCACCAGCCAGCGCAGCACCGGCGTGCGTCGCCAGCCCCACAGCGTGGGCGCCAGCCCCCCGGCCGCAACGACATTCAGCCCGACGGCGAGCAGCGGATGCACCCGGATCAGGCCCAAACTCAGCACGACCACGGCAACCGCAGACACCGCGGCGACGAATCCCGCAACGGTCAAACCCGTTGCCCAGGGCGTGGATTCGTCGGCCATCAGTCGAGCCTAGCTCTAGCCCGCTCGTAGAACGCCAGCGCCGCGGCGGTCGCGACGTTGAGCGAATCGGTGCCGCGTGACATCGGGATCCGCACTCGTAGATCGCTCGCCTTCATCGCGGCATAGCTCAGGCCTGGCCCCTCTGCGCCGACCAGAATGGCGACCCGCTCGCCGTGCACGTCGGCCATCGCCTGCGGCAACGTTTTCGCATTAGCGCCGGGGGTCATCGCCAGCAACCGAAAACCGCTCTGCTGCAACGTGTTGAGCTCAGCCGGCCAGTCGCCGGCCCGGGCGAATGGCACCAGCAGGGCATGGCCCATGGAGACACGCACCGCGCGCCGGTACAACGGGTCGGCGCAGCCGCCGCCGAACACCACGGCGTCGACGTCCAGCCCGGCCGCGTTACGGAAGATGGCGCCTAGATTCTCGTGATCGTTGACGCCCTCGAGCACCGCAACGGTTGTGGCGCCCTCGACCACGTCGGCGACGGTCCGCTCGGGTTCGCGACGCGCCGCGGCGAGCACGCCGCGGTTGAGATGAAAGCCGATTGCTTCGGCCATGACCTCGGCCGAAACCCGGTAGTACGGAGCTGAATTGCCGTTCAAGTCCGCTTTGAGTTCGGTGAGTCTGCGGTCGGTGCCGAGAAAGGCCAGGGGCGTGAACGACGAGGCCAGCATCCGCTGCACGACCAGCACGCCTTCGGCGATCACCAGGCCTTTGCCGCTGGGCAGATCGGGACGCCGATCGATGCTGTTGAGGTCGCGGAAGTTGTCCAGCCGCGCGTCTTCGGGATCGTCGATGTCGCAGACGACCACAGAATCGTTCGTGCTCAAGGGCTTTCGTCGACCAAGGCAAGCATCAAGTCGGCGGCCACCCGCAGCGTGTCACGCTCGGAACCTCCCAGCGTCTCCAGTCGTTGCGTGAGCCACTCCTGACTCGCCCGGCGCTCGGCTTCCATCAACTCGGAGCCGGCGGCGGACACCGACACCAGCACCTGCCGGCCATCGTCGGGGTGCGCAACGCGGTCCACGAATCCGAGCTCGGCCAATGAAGCGATCACCCGGGTCATCGACGGCGGGCGAACCCGCTCCCTGATCGCCAAGGCGCCCGGGGTCATCGGGCCGAAGTTCGCCAACGTCGCCAGGGCCGAGAGTTGCGACAGCGACACCGGGGACTGCGGCCGGCGGAACCGCAGCTGGCGGGAGAGTCGCATCACCGCCAACGACAGGTCGCTGGCCAGTCGGCTATCGCGATCGATCACACGCGAACGTTACGACAGAACGCTCCAGCGTCAACATCGAATCACCCAGACGGGGTTTCACAGGATAAGTTGATCTCGATGTCTGACGAGCCTGGCAAGACCATCGAGCCGCCACCGCTACCTGCTGTGTTGCTGGATCCGTGGCCGATCATCGCGATCGGCGCGCTGGCCTGGCTGATCGCCGCGGTAGCCGCATTCCTCGTGCCGGCCCTGACTACCTGGCGACCGATGACGCTGGCCGGGCTGGCGGTCGGCGTCCTGGGCACGTCCATTTTCCTGTGGCAGCGCGCGGCTGCCCGCCGGGGCGCGCGCGGTGCCCAAACCGGGCTCACCACGACGCCCACGAGCTAGGAGGTTCGGGCCATGGCAGCGCCGCTATTGCAAGCCCAGATCGACATCGACGCACCCGCAACGACGGTGTGGGCGTTGATCAGCGATTTCCGCCGGATGCCACAGTGGAGTCCGCAGTGCCGGTGGATGCGACCCCTGGGCGCAGTCCGTCCCGGCAGCCGGACGTTCAACCTCAACCGTCGCAACCTGTTGGTCTGGCCGACGACGTCGACCGTCCTGGAGTTGGTGCCGGACCAGAAGCTGGCGTTCCGGGTCAACTTGAACAACACCGTCTGGAGCTACGAGCTGCAGCCGATCCCCGGCGGCACCCGGGTGATCGAGAGCCGGCATGCCGAGAACGGCGTCAAGCCGATCTCCGATATGGCCGTCAACACGCTCATGGGCGGAACCGACAGCTTCGAGCGCGAGCTCGTCGAGGGAATGAACGCCTCGCTGGCCAAGATCAAAGCCGCGGCCGAAAACGGTTAGCTGGGCACCGCCGGCTCGTCGGTAGGCGCCTCGGCGGCGGGTTCCTCGCCTGGCTCCTCGAGGGGTACCTCAGTGGCGGGCTCCTCGGCGGCGGGTACGTCGACCAATACCTCGGCGGATTTTTCGCTGACGTCGAGCACACCGTCATCGAAGGGGTCGTACATCGGCGAACCGCTGCCCGCGGGAGCAGGCGTGTCGGAATGCGCGCCACAGCCGTATTCGATGTCGACGATATGACCGTCGGCCGACAACTCGTTGCCGCACACCCCGAACATCACGCCGAGCGAACCGGCCAATGGCAGGAAAAAACCGCAATCGCGGCAGATCCGTTTGGTGGACTGCGCCATCTGCGCGCGCGGGCCATGCTCGCCGTCGTGCCAGCGTTGCGCCGCCTCGGTGCGACCCCAGGCGCTCATCACCTGGCGGCGGCCCAGCCCGATCTCCGCAGCCGTCTCGTCGACCTGCGGGTCACCGGAAGACAGGTAACCGGGCACCAGGCGCGGGTCGTCCGACGACGGCGCAAGCAGGTCGCCGGGGCTCAGGTCGCCGGGCTGGACGCGCTGATCCCAGGGCAACCACTCCGGTGCCAGTAGTGACTCCGGCCCGGGAACCAGCACCACCTCGCTGACCGTTGCATGGTCGGCGCCTGGGTAGCTGGCCACCACGACCGCCCACTGCCAGCCGTGGTAGCCGGGCAGGTTGGCCTTGAAACGATGGGTGGCGCTGACCGGGTCTTCGTAGGCAGCGCCGAGGTAGTCGCCCACGGTGTCGTCACCGCTGCCCTCGACGATGGCGCCGCGCGCGAGCCCGGTCGCGTCGGTCAGAACCGTCGCCAACTCAGGCGACCACTCCGTGGTCGTCGAACCGGTCATTTCGTCCGTTGTTTCCATGGGCCTCTGATTCTGCCGCACAGATGCAACGCATGGCCACACCGGTCGCCTGCGCCCTAGCACAGGCCGCATGGGTGAGAATCGATGTATGGCTGGACGGCGCGGTGATCACCGGGATACGAGCCGCGGCTCGGCACCCGGTCGGCGTGGTCGCAGCGGGCCGGCTGCCGAGCATCCGGGCATGGCCAACTACCCCACCGACGAGCCGGATCACCGCCGCTCACAACGGCCCCCGATACCCAGCTCCAACCGGTACCTGCCCCCGCTGAACCGCGACGGCGAACCCCAGCGCCGGACTCAAGCGCCGCGCGCCGCCGCAGCCGGGGAGCGGGTGACGGTCACCCGGGCCGCCGCCCAGCGCAGCCGCGAAATGGGTTCCCGGATGTATGACCTGGTGCAGCGCGCGGCCACCGCCGACGGCGCGGACAAATCCGGGCTCACGGCGCTGACCTGGCCGGTGGTGGCCAACTTCGCCACCGACGCCGCAATGGCCGTCGCGCTGGCCAACACACTGTTCTTCGCCGCGGCCACCGGGGAGAGCAAGGACCGCGTTGCGCTGTATCTGCTGATCACCATCGCGCCGTTCGCGGTGATCGCGCCGCTGATCGGTCCGGCGCTCGACCGGCTGCAGCACGGCCGCCGAGTCGCACTGGCGGCTTCGTTCGCGCTGCGCACCGCGCTGGCGGTGGTGCTGATCGGCAATTACGACGCCGCAACCGGCGGCTATCAGTCCTGGGTGCTGTATCCGTGTGCGCTGATGATGATGGTGCTGTCGAAATCGTTCAGCGTGCTGCGAAGTGCGGTCACGCCGCGGGTGATGCCGCCGAGCATCGACCTGGTCCGGGTGAATTCCCGGCTGACCATGTTCGGACTGCTGGGCGGCACCATCGTCGGTGGCGGCATCGCCGCTGGAATCGAGTACGGCTGCGACCGTCTGTTCGGAGTGCCGGGCGCCCTGTTCGTCGTTGTCGCGGTCACCGTCGCGGGCGCCGCGCTGTCCATGCACATCCCACGCTGGGTCGAGGTGACCACTGGCGAAGTTCCCGCCACGCTGAGCTACCGACAGGGCACGCGGCGGCGGAGTTGGCCCGATGAGGTCCGCCGGGCCAGTGGAGCACTACGACAACCGTTGGGCCGCAACATCATCACCGCGCTGTGTGGCAATTGCACGATCAAGGTGATGGTGGGATTCCTGTTCCTGTATCCGGCATTCGTCGCCAAGGCCCACCACGCCAACGGCTGGCGGCAGCTGGCGATGCTCGGCATGATCGGCGCGGCCGCCGCGATCGGCAACTTCGGCGGCAACTTCGCCAGCGCCCGGCTGCGGCTGGGCCGACCCGCGGTGCTCGTGCTGCGGTGCGCGCTGGCGGTCACCGGTATCGCGCTGGCGGCCGCGGTGGCCGGTACCCAGACGATGGCTGTGATCGCGACGTTGGTGACGTCGGGTTCGAGCGCCATCGCGAAGGCGGCGCTGGACGCTTCGTTGCAGGACGACCTGCCCGAAGAGTCCCGCGCGTCAGCGTTCGGGCGTTCGGAGTCGACGCTGCAACTCGCGTGGGTGCTCGGCGGTGCGATGGGCGTGCTGCTCTACACCGACCTGTGGATCGGTTTCAGCGTCGTTGCCTCGGTGCTGATTCTCGGCCTGGCCCAGACGGTGGTCAGCTTCCACGGCGACTCGCTGATCCCTGGCCTCGGCGGTAACCGACCGGTGATGGTCGAGCAGGAGGGCGAGCACAGCGAGCGTCGCAGCATGGCGGTTCCGCGACCGTGATGTCGGCTCGAAAACTTGCGCTGCTCGTGATCGTTGCGGTTCTCGCGGCGGGCGCCGGGGTCGGCGCGTGGGCGCTGGCGCGCGAGCAGGGGCCGCTGCGTCCACAGATCAGTGCGTATTCAGACGGCCATTCGACCCGGGTGGGTCCGTACCGGTACTGCAGCGTGCTCGACCTCACCGACTGCCAGAATGCGAAGACCGAGGGCGAGTTGAAGGTCAATTCGCATGCGCCCGTGCAGCTTTCGGTGCCGACGTCGATCGGCCAGGCACCCTGGTGGCTGCTGACGGTGTACGAGGATTCCGCCATTCCCACGACGACGTTCTACCGACCGGGCAGCCGGCTGGCAGTCACCATCCCCACCGTCGATCCCCAACACGGGCGCCTGACCGGAATCGCCGTGCAGTTGATGACGGTGTTCGTCGACCCGTCCGGCGAGGTTCAGGGTGTTCCCCACGCCGAGTGGTCGGTCCGGACGGTGTGGAGCTGAGCGGCCGATTGCCGAACGTCGACTTGCTGGGCTGAAAAGCGACGTTTTGCACAATAAGTCGACGCTGGACCACACGTGTCGGTGGCCACAGGCACCGTGTGCGCATGGAAAACCGGGACTGGCCATTTCGCGGCACTGAAGCTCTGGCCGCGGGACTTGTCACACCTCACGAACTCCGGACGACGTTTGAGAGCGTCCATCGAAACGTCTACGTCCCTCGCGGACAACCGCTGACTCCGGTGACGCGCGCGGTCGCAGCGTGGCTGTGGTCGGGGCGCGCCGCGACCGTGGCCGGACTGTCCGCCGCCGCCCTGCATCGGACCGCGTGGATCGACCCGTGGTTGCCGGCCGAACTCAACCGCCGTGGCCGCGATAAAACCGCGGGCATCCTCTTGCACAGTGACGCGTTATGGGATGACGAGGTGTGCGTGCGAGACGGCATTGCGATCACAACGCCGGCGCGGACGGCCTTCGACCTCGGGCGTCGAAAAGACTTTGCCAACACCGTGATTCGGATCGACGCGCTGATGCATGCGACCGGCTTGAAGATCGCCGACATCGACCTGTTGGCAGACCGGCATCGTGGTGCGCGCGGTTTGGCGCAATTGCGCCGGGTGATACCGATGGTCGACGGCGGCTCCGAATCGCCCTACGAGACCAAGACGCGCCTGATGCTGATCGGCAGCGGGCTGCCGCGACCGCAAACTCAGATCGAAGTGCGTGGCGACTGGAACGGCGTCCTGGCGCGGATCGACATGGGTTGGGAGGAATGCAAGGTCGGCGTCGAGTTCGACGGCGCGCATCATTGGACCGACCCAGCGCAACGCACCTGGGACATCGATCGACTGGCTGAGCTCGAGGCGCGGGGCTGGGTCATCATCCGGGTCAGTGCCGATCTGTTGCGCAACCGGCCCGATGTCGTCGTCGCACGGGTTCGTCGCGCTCTGTGCGCTGCTGGATGCCCGGTCTGACCGGTCCAACGTCGAGTTGACGGGTGAAGCCGCGTGTTTTGACGCAACAACTCGACGTTCGCCGAAGGCACTGACCTACCGCGTGCTCTCGCCGGCGGTGTTGTGCCGGGACTGCTGTTGACCGGGCCCGTTCGGGTCGCCGCCTTGGTGGTCCAGTTCTTCTTGGACCTCGCGCTGATCTTCGGTCACCTTCCTGGCGTCCTCGGGCTCTGGATCAGGCTTGCTAGTGGCTTGCTGGTTCACGCGAGATCTTCCTGTCGGCTGCTGCGAGTGGGTCTGAGCAGGATGTCCGGGATCGCGCACTTCGAAACGCACTGCGCCTAGACCGCGCCGTGACCTGCCGGCACCTGCTCGCCGCCGCGCGTCGGCCCCGGCGGTGTACCGTCGCCGAAAGGCTTGCCGCCCAACGCTTCTCTACCGTGCGGTGTCAGCCAGTTGGCCAGCTCCGGACCCTTCGGCACGATGCCGCTCGGGTTTATGTCCTTGTGAACCAGGTAGTAGTGCTGCTTGATCTGGACGAAGTCGGTGGTATCGCCAAAACCCGGCGTCTGGAACAAGTCTCGTGCGTAAGCCCATAACACCGGCATCTCGGAGAGCTTGCTTCGGTTGCACTTGAAGTGGCCGTGGTAGACGGGATCGAAGCGGGCCAACGTGGTGAACAGCCGCACGTCGGCTTCGGTAATCGTCTTGCCGACCAGGTAACGCTGCTTCTCCAGTCGGCTACTGACCCAGTCGAGCGCGGAGAACAACCGGTCGTAGGCGGCGTCGTACGCCTGCTGTGAGCCGGAGAAGCCGCAGCGATACACGCCGTTGTTGATCTCGGAGTAGACCCGCTCGTCGACTTCGTCGATCTCGGCGCGCAGCGCTTCGGGGTAGAGCTGCGGAGCACCGTCGCGGTGATAGGCCGTCCACTCGGTCGACAGGTCCAACGTCATCTGGGAAAAGTCGTTGGTGACGACGGCACCGCTCGGCACATCGACGATGGCGGGGACGGTGATGCCTTTCGGATAGTCCGGAAAGCGGGCGAAATACGCGTCCTGTAGCCGGGGAATCTTCAGCACCGGGTCGACGCCGTCGGGGTCGAGATCGAATGTCCAGCTCCGCTTGTCGTGCGTCGGGCCGCAAAACCCAATCGACAGAACGTCTTCCAGGCCGAGCAGACGCCGGACGATGATCGCGCGGTTGGCCCACGGGCAGGCACGGGCGACGATCAGCCGGTAGCGGCCCGGTTCCACCGGATAGCCGTCGCGGCCGTCGGCGGTGATCCGGGTTTCGATGTACTCGGTGTCGCGGGTGAATTCGCCGGCCTCGGCGATATAGGAAGTTATGTCGACCTCCGTCAGGTTCGCGCCACGGTCAGGAATCGGCGGGCATGGTCGGATTCGGTCGACGCACCGGCTTCCCAGTGCGCGATCCACGGCCCGGTGCCTTCGGACTGGTCGATTATCCCCTCTTCGGCCCAGGTGTATCGGCCCTCGAGCACATTGGCGGCCACTCGCGCGTCGACATCGTCGGTGTTCGTCCACAAGGCCTCGAACAGCGCCTCCACCCGCAGGGTGGCCTGCTGACAGAACGCCTCAGCCAACTCGAAGGACTGCTCGCCGCGACGCGCGTCGGCGACTCGCTGGGACTCGGCTCGTACGCACGTCGCCGCCATGGCGAACAGTTCCGCGGCGATGTCGACCACCCGCCCGAGGAAGCCCTGCTTCTGTTCCATCGCGGCCTGCCAGCGCGCCATCCCGTAGAAGGTGTTGCGGGCCAGCTTGCGGGCCGAGCGCTCGACGAAGCGCAGATGCGTGGCGAGGTCGCCGAACTCGCGATACGCGGTGGGTCGTTGACCTTCGCCGAACACCAACTGCGGCAACCACTTCGCATAGAATCCACTCGCGCCGACGGCCGCCTTGGCCTTCTGGCGGAGGTCGGCTTTGGCGTTCGCGAGGTCACCCGCTGCACTCAGGTGTGCGTCGACCGCTTCGCGGGCGATCAGCAATCGCATGATCTCGCTGGATCCCTCGAAGATGCGGTTGATTCTCAAGTCGCGAACCACCTGCTCCACCGGCACCGCCCGCTCGCCGCGCGCGGCCAGCGACTCGGCGGTCTCATAGCCGCGGCCGCCACGGATCTGCAGCAGCTCGTCGCCGATCTTGCAGGCCATCTCGCTCGACCACAGTTTGGCCAGCGCCGCCTCGATCCGGATGTCGTTGCGGCCTTCGTCGGCCATCTGCCCGGACAACTCCAAGACTGATTCGAGCGCGTAGCTCGTCGCGGCCATGAACGAAATCTTTTCCACGACGGCCCCGTGCTCGCCGACCGGCTTGCCCCACTGGACGCGCTCACCGGCCCACTCGCGGGCGATCTTCAGCGACCATTTGGCCGACCCCGCGCAGATCGCGGGAATGGAGAGTCGGCCGGCGTTCAGCGTCGTCAACGCGATCTTCAGGCCGTCGCCCTCCTTGCCGATCAAATTCTCGGCGGGCACCCGGACCTTGTGCATCCTGGTCAGTCCGTTCTCGATCCCGCGTAACCCCATGAACGAGTTGCGCCGCTCGACCGTGATGCCGGGCGAATCGGCTTCGACGACGAATGCGCTGATACCGCCGCGATGCCCGTCGCCCTTGGGCACGGCGGCCATCACCACCAGAAGCTCTGCGACGACGCCGTTGGTCGTCCAGAGTTTCACGCCGTCCAATTCGTAGGCCGCTCCGCCATCCACCGGAGTCGCCGTCGACGCCAGCCGGGCCGGGTCGGAGCCGACATCAGGCTCGGTGAGCAGGAAGGCCGAGATCGCCCCGGCGGCGCAGCGCGGCAAGAAGTTCCGCTTCTGCTCCTCGCTTCCGGCGAGCTTGAGCGGCTCGGGCACCCCGATCGACTGGTGCGCCGACAGCAGCGCCCCGAGGCTGGCATGCACGCTCGACACCAGCATCAGCGCCCGGTTGTAGGCCACCTGTGACAGGTTCAGCCCGCCGTATTCCGACGGGATCTTCATGCCGAAACATCCGAGGTCGGCAAGGCCCTTCACATACTCGTCGGGAATCTTCGCGTCCCGTTCGATCACGCTGCCGTCGACGGTGCCCAGGAACTCCCGCAGCCGATCGAGAAACTCTTCGGTCCGAGCCGCCTCGTCGGCGGCCGGTTGGGGAAACGGGTGGATCAGGTCCAGGGGAAAGCGGCCGAGAAACAGCTCCTTGGCCAGGGATGGTTTGTCCCAGCCGCTTTCGCGCGATTCCTCCGCTACGGCTCGCGCTTGTTCTTCGCTGACCTGCGCCTGCTGTGCCATCGGACTTCCCTCACTCGAAACCGACTCCTCAAGGAGCTTCGGTTCGAGTGTTCCCCGTCACACGGCGCGGTACAAGCGCCCGAGGCTCAGGCGTCCAATTCGCGGGCCACGGCCTTGACGACGTCGGAGACCTTGCGGGCGATCTTGCGGTCCGGGTATTTGCCTTTGCGCAGTTCGGGCTGCACGGTGCCCTCCAGCAGCGTGATCATGTCCTCGACCATGCCGTGCAACTCGTCCGGGCTGTGCTTGTGCTCCGCCGGACCCTCGCGGCGGGGACGGCTGCTGAGCGTCGGCGGCGGGTCGATGAGTTTCAGGCTCAGCGCCTGGGGTCCGCGCCGTCCGGACGCGAGGCCGAATTCGACCTTCTGTCCGGCTTTGAGTCCTTCGACGCCGGCCGGCAGCGCCGAAGAACGGACGTAAACGTCCTCGCCGTCCTCCTGAGACAGAAAACCGAAGCCCTTCTCCGTGTCGTACCACTTCACCTTGCCAGTCGGCACCGGTCTCACCTGCTTGTCTCGCGAACAACTCAATGGGGGAACACAACGAAGCGCCCCGCCTGCGCAGGACGCGATGCCGACCGATCCTACTCGGGATCACCGGCGCCTGAGTACGGCAGTTTCTCGGTACGCTGGCTAGACTGTGTCGGTTGGAGGAGACCATGCGCCTGATCCTGAATGTCATCTGGTTGGTTTTCGGTGGTCTGTGGTTGGCCCTCGGATATGTGGTGGCCGCGCTGATCTGCTTCCTGCTGATCGTGACCATGCGTCCCCATCCCATTCGGATTCGCGTCACTGCGGATCGCTTCGTACGCGCTGTGGCCGTTCGGTCGGACGATCGTCGACAAGCCCGGCGTGCGTACCGGTGCGTTGATCGGCAACATCATCTGGATCCTGTTGTGCGGAATCTGGCTCGCGATCGGACATTTGCTGACCGCGGTGGCGATGGCGGCGACGATCGTCGGCATTCCGCTGGCTCTGGCGAACCTCAAGCTGATCCCGGTGTCGCTTTTGCCGCTGGGCAAAGAAATAGTGGCGATCGATTCCGCACCCCAGGCGCCGTGGGCTCGTCCCCGCGCCGCGTAGACCTGAAATTGGTGTGTCGGACGCAGGCGCGTGACCAGGGACTAATCCCGTAGGTCGTTGTGAAATGAGTCACATAACGGTTTGATCACAGCGCGGCAACGGCCCGGTTGCGATGCCCTCGACCTGCGCAAACGACGGCCGCTCCAGGCGTTTCTCGAAGTTGCGACACGCGAAACGCGACGTGCGCCATGAAATGACTCCGTTGCTGACACCAGCTAGCGTCGTGCGCGGGCCCGCCGAGACTCCCTGAGCGGTAGGCCTTCTCGCCTATAGCGCCGAGCTCCATCCAATAGGCGAGCAACGCCAACCCATGGATGGAGGCGGGGGACCCAACGGTCCGCCGACATTGCGACCAGGAGCCGCCCGCGGCTCCTTGGGGTGAAGCCGACGCGGTCTTACACAGACTCGACGAAGGCCGGGCGACCTCTTCCGCCCGAACCCGACAGCTGACCTCGCAGGCGCTTTACGAGAGGAATAACCGGGGTATGAGCGGTCGTCACCGTAAACCCACGACGTCCACCATCGGCGTCGCCAAAATAGCGTTTACCGGTGCGGTAATCGGCGGCGGCGGCATCGCCCTCGCCGGTCACGCAGCCGCCGCTCCCGACAGCGAGTGGGACCGCGTCGCGTCCTGCGAGTCGGGCGGCAACTGGGGCATCAACACCGGCAACGGTTACCACGGCGGGCTGCAGTTCTCGCAGGGCACCTGGGCCGCCCACGGTGGCGGCGAGTACGCCACGTCGGCCAACCGGGCCACCCGCGACCAGCAGATCGCCGTCGCCGAGCGGGTGCTGGCCACCCAGGGCCGCGGCGCCTGGCCCGTGTGCGGACGGGGCCTTTCGGGCGCCACTCCGCGCAACGTGCTCGCCGACGCACCCGCCCCGGATGCCCCGCCGCCCGCCGAGCCCGCCGCGTTCGAGCCGCCGCCGGCCGAACCCGCCGCGTTCGAGCCGCCGCCGGCCGAACCCCCACCTCCGCCGCCCGCGCCGGAACCCCCGCCTCCGCCGGCCGAGCTGGCCGCGGTCGACGCGCCCCCGCCCGCTGAACCTGCTCCCGAGCCCGCTCCGCCGGCCGAGCCGGTCCAGGAAGCGGCCGCCGAGGCGCCTGCGCCCGACGCACCCCCGCCGTCGGCCGACCCCGCGCCCGAGCCCCCTCCGCCGGCTGAGCCAATGCACGCCGAGTCGGTGGCCATGAATGGCCCCGTCGACGGGCCGCAGGAAATTCACCAGGCGAACGCTGTGTCGTCCTGGACCGCCATGCCGCAGGACCCGAGTTACCTCACGGATCTGCTCCACGCGATTCAGTCGCAGAGCGTCAGCGGTAACCCGGCACTGCAGTCCCTCGCCTAGACGGGTGGGCGTCGGGGTACGGCGGAGTGACCCGCCCTGCGCCTAGCGGTTGACGTCGGTGACCGGATGGACGTAGGGCAGCTCGTCAGCGGGCAGCGGAAAGATCAGGTCGCCGAACGGCGACAACGCGCCGGCCCGGTCGGTTGCCAGTTCGCTCACGGCATGGTCGTCGGGGTTGGTCGTCGGCCAGCCGTTATCGACGTAACGGGTCTTCTCCGTCTTCTTGTCAGCCACGCGGTCCATTCTGACAGGTCGGGCGCGGTGCTGCCCGCCTTACCCTCCGTCGGCTGGCAACGCCCGATGGCTGGACTGCTTTACGCTGGTCAGCAATGACAGAACACACCCCGGACATCCCGCTGGGGTCCTGGCTGGCCGAGTTACCTGATGACCGGCTGATCCGTCTGCTGGAACTTCGGCCCGACCTTGCCCAGCCTCCGCCAGGCAGCATCGCCGCGCTGGCCGCCCGCGCCCAGGCTCGACAGTCGTTGAAAGCTGCCACCGACGAGCTGGACTTCCTGCGGTTGGCGGTGATCGACGCACTGCTGGTGCTGCAGGCGGACACCGCACCGGTACCGGTCGCCAAACTGCTCACGCTGATCGGTGACCGGGCACCCGAACGCGAGGTGCTCGACGCGCTCGACGACCTGAAAGCACGCGCGCTGGCCTGGGGTGACCTCGACGTGCGGGTGACCGCCGACGCCGGCGGCGGCCTGCCCTGGTACGTGGGGCAGGTGACGCTTGAAGACGCCTCGCAGAGCCCGGAGCGCATCGCCACACTGATCGACGGCCTCAACGACCCGCAGCGCGAGCTATTGGACAGACTGCTGGAGGGCTCGCCGTTGGGGCGCACTCGCGATGCGGCGCCCGGTGCTCCCGCGGATCGCCCTGTCCCACAACTGATTGCGATCGGGCTGCTCCGGCGCATCGACGCGGACACCGTGATCCTGCCGCGCAACGTCGGGCAGGTGATGCGCGGCGAGAAACCCGGACCGGTCCGGCTCGCAGCGCCGGACCCGCCGGTATCCACCACCACTGCCGCCGACGCCGACGCCGCGGCCGCCGGCGCGATCATCGATCTGCTTCGCGAGTTGGACGTCCTCCTCGAAACACTCAGCAACGCACCGATTTCCGAGCTGCGCAGCGGAGGCCTCGGCGTGCGCGAGATTCGCCGGCTGACCAAAATCACCGGCGTCGGCGAGACCCGGCTGGGACTGATCCTCGAACTCGCCGCCGCGGCGGGACTGATCGCCAGCGGCATCCCGGACCCGCTGCCGGCGGTCGGCGACCCGCCGTACTGGGCGCCGACGGTGGCCGCCGACCGGTACAGCGACGCATCGACCGCCGAACGCTGGCATCTGCTGGCCACCACCTGGCTCGACCTGGCGGCCAGGCCGGCGCTGATCGGGAGCCGCGGCCCGGACGCCAAACCTTATGCCGCGCTGTCGGATTCGCTCTACTCGACGGCCGCGCCGCTGGATCGCCGTCTACTGCTGGGCATGCTGGCCGAGCTGCCACCCGGCGCGGGAGTCGACAAGAGCACCGCGTCGGCGGCGCTGATCTGGCGGCGGCCCCGCTGGTCCAATCGGTTGCAACCCGCGCCGATCTCCTACCTCCTGGACGAAGCGCAGCACCTCGGTCTGGTCGGCCGCGGAGCGATCAGTACGCCCGGCCGCGTGTTCATCGGCGGCTCCGAGGATGTGGAGGCCGTCGCCGCGATGGCACGTGTCCTGCCCACGCCGATCAATCACTTCTTAGTGCAAGCCGACCTGACGGTGGTGGTGCCCGGCCCGCTGGAGCGTCACCTCGCCGAGGAAATGTCAACGGTAGCCACCGTCGAGTCCGCGGGCACCGCGATGGTGTACCGGGTCAGCGAGCCGTCGATCCGACGTGCCCTCGACATCGGCAAGACCGCAGAAGAATTGCACTCCCTGTTTCGCAAGCACTCCAAAACGCCTGTGCCGCAAGGATTGACGTACCTGATCGACGATGTCGCACGCCGGCACGGCCAGCTGCGGATCGGCATGGCCGCGTCGTTCGTGCGGTGCGAGGACCCGACGCTGCTCGCCCAGGCCGCGGCCGGCGCCGAACGCCTCGGCCTGCGCGTGCTGGCACCGACCGTGGCGATCTCGCAAGCACCGATCGGTGAAGTGCTCGCGGCCTTGCAGGACGCCGGCTTCGCCCCGGCCGCCGAGGACGCCACCGGCACCATCGTCGACATCCGGACCCGCGGTGCGCGAATCCCCACCCCGCCGCGCCATCGTCCGCATCGAGCGGTGTCGCGCCCGAGCAGCGATACGCTCAGCGCGGTGGTCGCGGTGCTGCGGAAAGTGACCACCGCGCCGTTCGACAATGTGCGGATCGATCCGGCGGTGGCGATGTCACTGCTGCAGCGGGCCGCCCGGGAACAAGACACGGTGCTGATCAGTTACGTCGATGTTGCGGGCGTGGCCACCCAGCGGGTGGTGTCGCCGATCGCGGTGACCGGCGGGCAGTTGATCGCGTTCGACTCGGCCTCGAGCCGCGCCCGTGATTTCACGATTCACCGCATCACCTCGGTGATGCCCGCCGACGCCGAGTAAGTGCGCGCCGGCGATGTCGGCCCAGTACGGATAATGGAGTTCTATGACTGACGGACCGTTGATTGTGCAGTCTGACAAGACTGTGCTGCTGGAGGTCGACCACGAGCTGGCCGGTGCGGCGCGCGCGGCGATCGCGCCGTTCGCGGAGCTCGAGCGCGCACCCGAGCATGTGCATACCTACCGCATCACCCCGCTGGCGCTGTGGAATGCCCGCGCCGCGGGCCACGACGCCGAGCAGGTCGTCGACGCGCTGGTCAGCTTTTCCCGGTACGCGGTTCCGCAGCCGTTGCTGGTCGACATCGTCGACACGATGGCCCGCTATGGCCGGCTGCAGCTGGTGAAGAGCCCGGTGCACGGTCTGACACTGGTCAGCTTCGACCGCGCTGTGCTCGAAGAAGTGTTGCGCCACAAGAAGATCGCGCCGATGCTGGGCGCCCGCGTCGACGACGACACCGTGATCGTGCACGCCAGCGAGCGCGGGCGGGTCAAGCAGATGCTGCTCAAGATCGGCTGGCCCGCCGAGGATCTCGCGGGCTACGTCGACGGCGAGGCTCATCCGATCAGCCTGCTGCAGGACGGTTGGCAGCTGCGCGACTACCAGGAGATGGCGGCCGACTCGTTCTGGTTGGGCGGGTCGGGCGTGGTGGTCCTGCCGTGTGGTGCGGGCAAGACGCTCGTCGGCGCCGCCGCGATGGCGAAAGCCAGCGCGACGACGTTGATCCTGGTCACCAACACCGTCGCCGGCCGGCAGTGGAAGCGCGAGCTGATCGCGCGAACGTCGTTGACCGAAGAGGAGATTGGTGAATACTCCGGGGAGCGCAAGGAGATTCGACCGGTCACCATCGCGACCTACCAGGTGATCACCCGTCGCACCAAGGGCGAGTACCGCCACCTCGAGTTGTTCGACAGCCGGGACTGGGGATTGATCGTTTACGACGAGGTGCACCTGCTGCCGGCGCCGGTGTTCCGGATGACTGCCGACCTGCAGTCTCGGCGGCGGCTCGGACTCACGGCGACGCTGATCCGGGAGGACGGCCGCGAGGGCGACGTGTTCTCGTTGATCGGCCCGAAGCGCTACGACGCGCCGTGGAAAGACATCGAGGCGCAGGGTTGGATCGCCCCCGCGGAGTGCATCGAGGTGCGGGTCACGATGACCGACAACGAGCGGATGATCTACGCCACCGCCGAGCCAGAAGAACGCTACAAGCTGTGCTCGACGGCCCATTCGAAAATCGCTGTGGTGCAATCGATTCTGGCTCGGCACGCAGGCGAGCCGACGTTGGTGATCGGCGCTTATCTGGAACAGCTCGAGGAACTCGGCGAGGTGCTCGACGCCCCGGTGATCCAGGGATCGACCAAGAATGCCGAGCGCGAGGCCTTGTACGACGCTTTCCGTCGCGGTGAGGTGAGTACCCTGGTGGTGTCGAAGGTGGCGAACTTCTCCATCGACCTGCCGGAAGCGTCTGTCGCAGTTCAGGTTTCAGGTACCTTCGGGTCCCGACAAGAAGAGGCGCAGCGACTCGGCCGGCTGCTGCGGCCGAAGGCCGACGGCGGTGGCGCGGTGTTTTATTCCGTGGTGGCCCGCGACAGCTTGGATGCGGACTACGCCGCGCATCGGCAGCGCTTTCTGGCCGAGCAGGGCTACGGCTACATCATCCGCGACGCCGACGACCTGCTGGGGCCGGCGATCTGACCTTCATCCAACTCAGAGCGACAGGATCGTCGCCGACGCGGTACCGGGTGCCCCGTAGACCTGCGCCAGACCGACGCGCGGGTTGCCGGGAACCTGACGCTCGCCCGCCTCGCCGCGCAGCTGGCGGACCAGCTCGTGCACCTGACGCAGGCCGGACGCGCCGATCGGTTCGCCGTTGGCGATTAGTCCGCCGTCGGTGTTGACCGGGATCGAGCCGTGGATCTCGGTGGCGCCGTCGGCCAGCAGCTTCTCCTGCTCGCCGTCGGCGCATAGGCCCGTCTCAGCCATGTGGATCACTTCGTTGCCGGCGTCGGTGTCCTGAAGTTGAGCGACGTCGACGTCCTCGGGCCCGATGCCCGCAGCCTCGTAGGCGGCTTTGGCGGCGTAGACCGTCGGCGAGACGTCCTGGTCCAGCGGGGCGAACGTGGCATGCACTTCGTAGGCGCCGTAGGTGCGGGTGCGGATCTCGGTGGCGCGCACGTAGACCGGCTTGTCGGTGTACTTGTGTGCGATGTCGGCGCGACACATGATCACGGCCGCGGCGCCTTCGTCGGGCGCGCAAAACATGTACTGTGTCAGCGGGTAATTCAGCACCGCCGAGTTGAGGATTTGCTCCTCCGACATCGGCTTGCGGCGGAACGCATTCGGGTTGATCGCGCCGTTACGGAAGTTCTTCGCGGCCACCTTGGCCAGGGTGGCCTGGGAGATGTTGTGGTCGTGGAGGTACTTGTTGGCCTTCATCCCGAAGAACTTGGTCGTCACGAACTGGCCGTTCTCGGCGTACCACTGCGGCAGCGCTAACTTCGCCGGGTCGTCGGTGAACGCACCGCGCGGATGCTTGTCCAGCCCGATCGCGATGCCGATGTCGTACTTACCCAGCCGGATGGTGTCTGCCGTCTGCTGAATCGCGCTCGCCGCGGTGGCGCACGCGTTGAAGACGTTGGTGAACGTGATGCCGGTCAGCCCGACCAGGCGAGTTACCGCGTCCGGGTTGGACACCTCATGGCTGCCGCCGAAGCCGAACTGGATGTCTTTCCAGTCCACCCGGGCGTCGGCCAATGCGGATTGGATGGCCTCGGCGCCCATCTGCATCGCGGTCTTGTCGAAACGGCCGAAGGGGTGCAGGCCGACACCGATGATGGCGACATCACTGGTCATTTTCAGGCTCCTCTATACCGGCTGGAAGGCGAACGTGACGATCTCGTCGCCGTCAGCGTCGGTGGTGAACGGGATCATGGTCAGCTCGACCGACTGGCCGAATTGCAGCTTGGCCGGATCGTTCTCGGTCAGCCGGCCTTCGACACGAATGACGTCGCCGAGTTGCACCAGGCCCACCCCGAACGGCACGAAGTCGTCGCCGGTCGGACCGGCGTAGGGAGCTCCGGGTGGGAAACCCTGGGTGGTCCACGCGATCAGGGTTCCGCTGCGCGGGAGCTTGGTCTCCGACATCGCCGACTTGCTGCACCGCGGACACAGATCCTGTGCCGGGAATGTAGTGGCACTGCAGTCGCCGCACTGGCTACCGATCAGCTGAGGATTCTCATCGGGCCAGGTAGAGATGGTGGGGTCGATTGCCTTCTGCATCGAGGGATCCTCCGTCAGCCGCCGCGGGATAATGCGCTCAACAAACCGTACAACAGCATTCCGCAAAAGCGGAAACCGCATTCTCATATTTGCTCGCGATCGTCAGTCAGCCGTCGTTTTCCCTTCACCTGGAGTCAAACCCTTCAGTCCGGTCACCCGGTCTGCCACCGTCGGCGCAATGACCGTCACCGACGCGATGGCGCCGGCTGTCACCAATGTCTGGGACACCCATCGATGGAGCATTCTGCGGTGGTCGTCACCGGTTGCGCTGCTGGTGCTGTGGCAATTGCTCAGTGCCACCGGGCTCATCCCCGGCGATGTGCTGCCGGCGCCGCAGCTGATTTTCGACGCCGGCTGGCAGCTGACCCAGAACGGGAAGCTGATCGAAGCCCTGAAGGTGTCCGGGCTGCGTGTCGTCGAAGGCCTGCTGCTTGGTGGTGTCACCGGGGTCGCCCTGGGCATCGCGGTCGGGCTCTCGCCGTGGATCGAGGCCACCGTCGACCCACCGCTTCAGATGCTGCGCGCGCTGCCGCATCTGGGGTTGATTCCGCTGTTCATCCTCTGGTTCGGCATCGGTGAGTTGGCCAAGGTCAACCTCGTCGCGCTCGGGGTCGCCTTCCCGCTATACCTCAATACCTTCTCCGCCATCCGGCAGGTCGACCCCAAACTTCTGGAAACCGCTGACATTCTTGGCTTTTCGCTCCTACAACGACTCCGTATCATCCTGCTGCCGAGCGCAGCCCCGCAGGTGCTGGTCGGGCTTCGGCAGTCGTTGGCGATCGCTTGGCTGACGCTGATCGTGGCCGAACAGATCAACGCCGACAAGGGCATCGGCTACTTGATCAACAACGCGCGCGACTTCCTGCGTATCGACATCATCATCTTCTGCCTGGCCGTCTACGCGCTGCTGGGCATCATCACCGACGCAGTTGTCCGGACCCTGGAACATCGAGCCCTGAGGTATCGCACATGACCGTGACGTCGCAGCGGCAGACCACCGTTGTCGGCAGACTTAGCAACGTCAATAAGTTCTACGGCGGTAAGCGCATCCTCGACGACATCACCCTGGAGATCCGGGCCGGCGAAATCGTCGCGCTGGTCGGGCGCAGCGGATGCGGCAAGTCGACCGTATTACGGCTGCTGGCAGGGCTTTCCGACGATCACGCTGGCCAGCGTGAGGTCAGCGGCGCGCCAGCGGTCGCGTTTCAGGAACCGCGACTGTTTCCCTGGCGCGACGTGCTGACCAATGTGCTGTACGGACTCAATCGCACCGCCCTGTCACGCGATGCGGCCCGGGCACGCGGCGAGCGGGCACTGGCCGAGATCGGCCTCAGCGAACACGCCCAGGCATGGCCGCTGACGTTGTCCGGCGGTCAGGCGCAACGGGTTTCGCTGGCGCGGGCTCTGGTGGCCGAACCTCAGCTGTTGCTGCTCGACGAACCGTTCGGCGCGCTGGACGCGCTCACCCGGCTGTCGATGCGTGCGTTGCTGCTCGACCTCTGGCGCGACCACGGATTCGGCGTCCTGCTGGTCACCCATGACGTGGATGAGGCGGTCGAGCTGGCCGACCGGGTGCTGGTGCTCGAGGAGGGCCGGGTCGCACACTCCCTCTCCATCGAATCACCGCGTCCCACTGCGTCAGAGCGCACTGCCCGGCACGATGAATACCGCTCCGAGCTGCTCGACAAGCTCGGCGTTCGACATTGATCACCAAGCGGCGCTTCGTGTTTCATGTCGGCGTGGTGCTGGTCCTGCTCGGCGCCGCCACCGGCTGTGTGTCGCGCGAGCTGGGACCGCAACGCCTCGTGGTGCCGGCGGAAGTCCCGGTATCAGGCCTGTCCGGGGTGACGCTGCGGGTCGGCGACCAGAAGGGCGGCACCCGAGCGCTGCTGCAGGCGGCCAACGCCTTGGACAACCTGCCGTATCGCATCGACTTCTCGACCTTCACCTCCGGACCGCCGCAGATCGAAGCGTTGAACGCGGGCCGGATCGACTTCGCCATCACCGGAAACACGCCGCCGGTGTTCGGTGCGGCGGCCAATTCGAAGACCCGGGTCGTCTCGGTCTGGGATGGCGCACAGACCGGTGAGCAGATCCTGGTGCGCACCAACTCGTCGATTGCTACCGTCCACGATCTGCGCGGCAAGACGATCCTGGTGGCCAAGGGCAGCGCCGCGCACGCCAACGTGCTCGAGCATCTCGCCGACGCCGGCCTCGAGCCCAAAGACGTCAAACTGGTGTTCCTGCAGCCCGCCGACGCGCTGTCGGCCTTTGCCAACGGGCAAGGTGACGCCTGGGTGATCTGGGATCCCTATACGGCGCAGGCCAATCTGACGCTGAAGGTGCGCAGCATCGGATCGGCCGAAAACGGTTACCAATTCGGCAGCGCTTCGGCGAAGGCGCTGACGGATCCGCAGCGTAACGCCGCGCTGTCCGACTTGCTGGTCCGCTACCAGCGAGCTGCGCAGTGGGCGCGCGACAATCCCGAGCTGTGGGCCGAGAAGTACTCCGCCGCCGTGGGTTTGAGCCTCAAGATCTCCGCGCTCGCCCAGAGTAGACTCCGGCGGCTGACGGTCCCGCTCGATGACAAGGTGGTGGCATCCGAGCAACGCCTCGCTGACTTGTTCGCGTCCGCGGACCAAATTCCGGAGGCGCCCGACTTCGTCAAATGGGTCGACCGTAGGTTCAACGGTGTGCTTGGAGGCAGCAGCACGAAGTGACGACCACAAGGAGATGACGATGACGGTCACGGTGACACTTGAGCTCCGGTTCAAGCCCGAGGAGGTCGCCGCAGGGCGTGAGCTGATGGGCCGCGTGCTGCAAGTCACGCGGGCCTTCGACGGCAATGTGCGAACCGACACGCTCGTCGACGCGGACGACGAGGCGCATTGGCTGATCTACGAAATCTGGGAGAGCGTCGAGGCCGACGACGCCTACCGCGCGTTTCGCGCCGGTGAAGGCAAGGTGACGCAGCTGCCGCCCCTGCTGGCCGCTCCCCCGGTGAAGATCCGCTACGTCACCAGCGACATCTAACTCAGCGCCGGGATCACTTGGCGCTCAAACAATTCGATCCCCGAGCGGTCGTATGCGGCCTCGGGGAAGTAGCAGATCACGTACTCGCAGCCGAGGTCGCGCAGCTTCTGCAGCCGTTCGAAGACCTGCTCCGGGGTGCCGGTGGCCGAGTCGGGTCCGCTGGTGCCACCGATCATCGCGTCGGCAGCCGACTCCGGGACGTAGCCAACCAGGCGGTCGCGGACGCGCTGTAGGCGGTCTTTGAAGCCCTTGTCGTCCGCGTCGACGATGGCGTTGACGTTGACCGACCGCACAATCGCGTCGAAGTCGGTGCCCACGTCGCGGCAGTGGCCGGCGAGCACTTCGGACTTGTGCGCGAAGCCGTCCGGCTCGCCGGTGAAATTGGTGTACTGCGCGTACTTCGCGGCGATACGCAGGGTCTTCTGCTCGCCGCCGCCGGCAATCCACAGCGGAATCCCGTTGTCCTGCAACGGCTTGGGTGCGACGATCGCGCCGTCGACCTGATAGTGCTTGCCGTCGAAGCTGACCTTTCCCTCCCGCCAGGCGTGGCGCATGATCTGGACGCCTTCGTCGAGGCGTCCCAACCGCACGCCCGCAGACGGGAAGCCGTATCCGTAGGCCCGCCACTCGTGCTCGTACCAGCCGCCACCGATGCCCATCTGCACCCGACCCCCGGAGATGATGTCCGTCGTCGCAGCGACTTTGGCGAGGTAGGCAGGATTTCGATAGCTCATCGCGGTGCACATCTGGCCGAGCTTGATCCGCGATGTGGTCGCCGCGTAGGCCGACATCAGCGACCACGCCTCGTGGGTGGCTTCGCCTGTGGGCATCGGCACAGTGTGGAAGTGGTCGTACACCCACACCGAATCCCAGGCACTGTTGTCGGCGTAGGCAGCCAGGTCGCGCATCACCCCCCACTGCTTATCGACGTCGATGCCGACCAGATCCAGTCGCCAGCCCTGCGGGATGAAGAATCCAAAACGCATACCCCGGACTTTAGACCGGCCTGCGCGTGCGCCGTAAGCTGGCCGGATGGACCTCACCGGTATCGGGATCTGGAGTAGCCAACTCCGCTATGGCAATGCCGCCGAATCCGCCGATGCAGCAGCGGAATTGGATGAGCTGGGCTTCCGGGCACTCTGGATACCCGACGTCGGCGGGCAGGTCTTCGACGCGGTGGGCAACCTGCTGGCGGCGACCAAGCAGACCACTATTGCCACCGGGATCCTGAACCTGTGGATGCATACAGCGGGTGACGTCGCGGAAAGCTTCGCCGCACTGACCGCTGAACACGGCGACCGCTTCCTGCTGGGAATCGGCGTCAGCCACGCGCCGCTGATCGACGCAGGCGAGCCGGGGCGCTACCGCAAACCGATGGCGGCGACCGCAGCGTTCCTGGACGAGTTGGACGCGACCCCGCAGCCGGTTCCCGTACAGCGGCGGGTGCTGGCCGCCCTCGGCCCGAAGATGCTGTCGCTGTCCGCGCGCCGCAGTGCCGGGGCCCACCCGTACCTGGTCACCCCCGACCACACCGCTTCGGCCCGCGCGATTTTGGGCGACGGGCCGCTGCTGTTACCCGAGCAGACGGTGATTCTCACCAACAGCGCCGACGAGGCGCGCGCCATCGGGATCGATTGGCTGCGTTCGTATTTGGCGCTGCCGAACTACGCCAACAACCTGCTGCGCTCCGGTTTCTCCGAGGATGACCTGAGCCAGGTGAGCGAGCGCCTGTTCAACGCGATCATCGCGTGGGGCGACGAGGACGCCATCCTGCGCAGGGTCTCCGAGCATCGTTCGGCCGGGGCCAATCACGTCTGCATTCAGGTGCTGCTGAGCGACCCGCAGGGCTATCCCCGCGAGCAGTGGCGACGGATCGCCGCGGCCCTGAAATAGCGAGCCCCCGGGCATCTCGAGTACCACTTCCCCGCAGATAGTGGCGGGTGGGATCAGGAATACCGTGAAGGGATGTCTTCGAAGCACACCCTGTTCAAGATGTTCTACCGATTCGGCTTCACGCCGTGGGACGGCCACCCGATCGCGCAAAACCTACAGGACCTGGTCGAAGCTTTGCCTGCAGGCAATGCTCTCGATCTCGGCTGCGGCACCGGCGACTCGTCGATTTACCTGGCGCAGCACGGCTGGACGGTCACCGGTGTCGACTATGTGCCAGCCGCTCTCGAGAAGGCCCGGGCCAAAGTCGGCGCGACCGAGGCGCAGGTCGACTTCGTCCGCGCCGACGTCACAAAGCTGAGCCGGGAGGGCCTGGGCAAAAACTTCAATCTCGTCGTCGACAACGGTTGCCTGCACAACATGAGCGACGGCGATCGCGACGCTTACGTCCGCGAGGTCAGCGCCGTGGCCGCGCCGGACGCGCGGCTGTTGATCGTCGCGTTCCTGCCCGGCGGACGGTTCGGCGTGCGCGGGGTCCAGCCCGTCGAGATGCAACGACGATTCGCGAATGAATGGACGCTGCTGTCCACCGGAGCCGAGCGGCAGCTCGACGAAGCGCAGACGCCGGCGAGGTTCTACCTCTATCAACGCCAAAACCCCTGAAGCTGTTGAGCGTCAGGGGTTTCGACGTCGTCTGGCTTAGGTCAACGAGGCCGGCGGCAGGAACCGGTCGCCGTAACGCTGGGCCAGCTCCTTGGCGCGCGCCACGAAGGCTTCCTTGCCGGTGCCCAGGGCACCCTGGTAGCCGACGATGAACTGCGCCGAGCCACCGGTGTACGGCGGGAAGCCGATGCCCATGATCGAGCCGATGTTGGCGTCGGCGGTCGACGTGAGAACGCCTTCGTCCAGGCACTTCTGAGTTTCCAGCGCCTCGGCGAACAGCATGCGGTCGACCATGTCCTGCAGCGGCAGCTCGGTCGAACCGGACTTGAACGTCTCGCGCAGGCCCGGCCACAGCCGGGTGCGCTTGCCGTCGGTGTACTCGTAGAAACCGGCACCTTTCAACCGTGACGGACGCTCGAGCTCGATCATCTTCTCGACGACGGCCTCGGCCGGGTGCGGAACATAGACGGCATCCACATCTTCCACCGCCTTACGGCTAGCAGCAGCGATCTTGTGCATCAGCTCCAGGTTGAGCTCGTCAGACAGCTGCAGCGGCGGCGCCGGGTAGCCGGCCTGTGAACCGGCGTGCTCGACACTGGCGGGCTCGACGCCCTCGCCCAGCATCGCCAGCGCCTCGTTCACGAAGGTGCCGATGACGCGACTGGTGAAGAAGCCGCGGCTGTCGTTGACCACGATCGGGGTTTTTCCGATGGCCAGCGTGTAGTCGAACACCCGGGCCAGCGCTTCGTCAGAAGTTTTCTCGCCCTTGATGATTTCGACCAGCGGCATCTTGTCGACCGGCGAGAAGAAGTGGATCCCGATGAAGTCCTCCTGGCGCTTCACACCGGTCGCCAGACCGGTGATCGGCAGCGTCGAGGTGTTCGACCCGAGCAGCGCGTTCGGCTCGACGACGTCCTCGATCTCGCCGAACACCTTGTGCTTCAGCTCCTGGTTCTCGAAGACGGCCTCGACCACGAAGTCGACGCCCTTGAGGTCGGCCGGATCCGCGGCCGGAGTGATCCGGTCCAGGACTTCACTGGATTTTTCCGGGGTGGTCTTGCCACGCTGAAGTGCTTTGGCCTCAAGCTTTTCCGCGTAGCCCTTACCCTTCTGGGCAGCCTCGATGCTGACGTCCTTGAGCACCACCTCGTATCCGGCCTTGGCCGAGACGTAGGCGATGCCGGCGCCCATCATGCCCGCGCCCAGCACGCCGATCTTGTGGATCTTGACCGGCTCGATGCCGTCGGGACGCGATCCACCGCCGTTGATGTGCTGCAGGTCGAGGAAGAACGCCTGAATCATGTTCTTGGCGACCTGGCCCGTGACGAGCTGGGTGAAGTAGCGGCTCTCGATGCGGCTGGCGGTGTCGAAATCCACCTGGGCACCCTCGACGGCCGCGTCCAGGATGGCCCGCGGCGCGGGCATCGGCGCACCCTTGAGCTGCTTCTTCAGCAGCGCCGGGAACGACGGCAGGATGCCGGCCAGCGCGGGGCTGGACGGGGTGCCGCCGGGCATCTTGTAGCCCTTCTTGTCCCACGGCTGGGTGTACAAGTCGGGGTTGTCCTTGGCCTCGTTGATCCAGGCCTTAGCCCTCGGCACCAGCTCGTCCACCGTGCCGACCAGCTCGTCGACCAGGCCGGTCTCCTTGGCCTTGTCGGCCTTGAACCGGGTGCCCTGGGACAGGATGTTCATGAACGCGTTCTGGATGCCGAACATCCGCACGGTGCGGGTCACCCCGCCGCCGCCGGGCAGCAGGCCCAGCGTCACCTCGGGAAAGCCGACTACGAGCCCCTTGATGTCCGCCGCGATGCGATGGTGACAGGCCAGCGCGATCTCCAGGCCACCGCCGAGTGCGGCGCCGTTGATGGCGGCCACCACCGGCTTGCCGAGGGTTTCCAGCGCCCGCAGGTCGCGCTTGACGCCTTCGACCATGTCGAACGCCTCCCCGGCGTCCTCCGGGCCGAGCTTGATCATGCCTTTGAGGTCACCGCCGGCGAAGAAAGTCTTCTTCGCGCTGGTGATCACCACGCCGGTGACCGAATCCTTATCGGCCACAAGACGTGTCACCGCGTTGTGCATCGACTCCGCGTAGTGCTCGTTCATCACGTTGGCCGACCCGGTGGGGTCGTCAAGCGTCAGCGTGACGATGCCGTCGGCATCCTTATCCCACTGAATGGTGTTCTCTGCCATGGTCTTAAACCCTTTCAATGATGGTGGCGACACCCATGCCGCCGCCGATGCACAGCGTGACGAGCGCGCGACGGGCGTTGCGGCGCTCGAGCTCGTCGACCATGGTTCCGGCGATCATCGCACCGGTGGCACCCAGCGGGTGTCCCATCGCGATGGCGCCGCCGTTGACGTTGAGCTTCTCGTCCGGGATGTTCAGGTCCTTCTGGAACTTCAGCACGACGGAGGCGAAGGCCTCGTTCAGCTCGAACAGGTCGATGTCGTCGACCGTCAGGCCGGCGCGGTCCAGCACCTTCTTGGTGGCCGGGGTCGGCCCGGTGAGCATGATGACCGGGTCGGAGCCGCTGGTGGCGGTGGCCACAATGCGCGCCCGCGGGGTCATATTGGCCGCGGACCCCTACCTTTTCGCTACCGACCAGCACCAGGGCGGCGCCGTCGACGATCCCGGAGCTGTTGCCGCCGGTGTGGACGTGGTTGATCTTCTCGACAGCGTGGTACTTGGTCAGCGCCACGTCGTCGAAACCGCCCATCTCGCCGATCCCGTCGAATGCGGTCTTCAGCTTGCCCAGACCTTCCAGGTCGCTGTCGGGCCGCATGTGCTCGTCGTGGTCGAGGATGAGCAGACCGTTCTGGTCGCGAACCGGCACAACCGACTTCGCGAAGTAGCCGCCGGACCATGCCGCGGCCGCCTTCTCTTGCGAGCGCAGCGCGTAGCGGTCGACGTCCTCGCGGGAGAAGCCCTCGATGGTGGCGATCAGGTCGGCGCCGATGCCCTGCGGCACGAAGCCGATCCGGTAGTTGGTCTCCGGGTCGGTCGCCCAGGCGCCGCCGTCGGAACCCATCGGGACACGGCTCATCGATTCGACGCCACCGGCCAGCACCAGGTCGTCCCAGCCCGAGCGCACCTTCTGCGCGGCGGTGTTGACGGCCTCCAGGCCGGACGCGCAGAACCGGTTGAGCTGCACGCCACCGGTGGTCTCGGGCAGCCCGGCGGCCAGCACTGCGGTGCGGGCGATGTCGCCGCCTTGGTCGCCGACCGGCGACACCACGCCGAGGATCAGGTCGCTGATCAGGGTCTCATCCAGGTCGGGGAAGCGCCGGCGCAGCTCGTCGACCAAGCCGACGACCAGGTCGAGGGGCTTGACCTCGTTGAGCGAGCCGTTGCGCTGTTTGCCGCGCGGCGTGCGGATGGCCTCGTAGATGAAAGCTTCTTCGGACATGACTGATTCCTCTTCACAATGTGGGGTCTGGGGGTCCGTCGTTGCCGACGCTAGTCCTCTAGCGGCCACCCTAACAAAGTGCCCGGCCAACTCGTTGGTTGGGAGGACCGGTCGCGGCCGAACGTGAAGCCAGACGAACACTCGGCGCCCAGCGTGAAGCTGGCCGCACGCTCGCGGCCAGCGCGGCGGCATAAGCTCGACGGCCATGACGGTGTCGCGACTGCAACCGTATGCAAGCACGGTGTTTGCCGAAATGTCAGCGCTGGCGGCACGCGTCGGCGCGGTGAACCTGGGCCAGGGCTTTCCCGACGAGGACGGGCCGGCGGCCATGCTCGAGGCCGCCCAGGACGCCATCGCCGACGGCGTCAACCAGTACCCACCGGGGATCGGCATCCCCGCGCTGCGGGAGGCGGTCGCCGCTCAACGCACGAGGAAGTACGGCGTCGACTACGACCCGGCAACTGAAGTACTGGTCACCGTCGGAGCCACCGAGGCCATCGCCGCGGCGGTGTTCGGACTGGTCGAGCCCGGCTCCGAGGTGATTTTGATCCAGCCGTTCTACGACTCGTATTCGCCGGTGGTGGCGATGGCGGGCGCCCGGCGGGTTGTGGTCCCGCTGGTGCCGGACGGCCGCGGCTTCGCGCTCGACATCGACGCGCTGCGGCGCGCGGTGACGCCGCGCACTCGGGCGCTGATGCTCAACTCGCCGCACAACCCCACCGGCACCGTGTTGAGTGCGACCGAACTGGCGGCGATCGCCGAGATCGCGGTCGCGGCCGACCTGCTGGTCATCACCGACGAGGTCTACGAGCACCTCGTGTTCGACCGCCGTGAGCACCTCCCGCTTGCTGCATTCGACGGGATGGCCGAGCGCACCATCACAATCTCGAGCGCGGCCAAGATGTTCAACTGCACCGGCTGGAAGATCGGATGGGCCTGCGGGCCAGCGGAACTCATTCAGGGTGTGCGGGCGGCCAAACAGTATCTGAGCTACGTCGGGGGCGCCCCGTTTCAGCCGGCGGTCGCCGAGGCCCTCAACACCGAAGACGCCTGGGTGGAGGCGTTGCGAAAGTCTCTGCAGGGCAGGCGCGATCGGCTCAGTCGCGGGCTGACCGAGATCGGCTTCGACGTCCTCGACAGTGCGGGCACCTATTTTTTGTGCGCCGATCCGCGTCCGCTGGGCTACGACGACAGCACCGCTTTCTGCGCGGCACTACCCGAACAGGTCGGGGTGGCCGCGATCCCGATGACGGCATTCTGCGATCCCGCCGCCGAGGACTGGGCCGCGTGGAATCACTTGGTGCGGTTCACGTTCTGCAAGCGCGACGACACGCTCGACGAGGCGATCAGCCGGCTTGGGAGACTGCGGCTATGACCTTGCGCCGCAACCCCTCGGTCGCGGCGTAGAGGATCTTCCTGCGCGCCCGGTTGACCAGGAACTCCGGTATCGGCGCCGACGGCTCCAGGGTGATCTCGAATCGCACCCGCGTCCGGTCTTCGGATTCGCGGTGCATCGTGTACTCGACGTGCTGCGCGTGCTGCCGCAGAGTTTTGTGGGCATCCCACACCATCCAGTCCGGTCCCCAGTGATACTCGAGCACCTCGGTGTCGACGATGCCGGAGACCCTGATGGTGACCTTCACATGATGGGGCCGACCATCGGGATAGCAATCGATGACCTCGGCCCGCTTGTGCACCGAGGACCAGGTCGGCACGGAGCCGACGTCGGCCAGCGCCTCCAGAATCACCTCCGGCGGCGCATCGATGACAACCTCACGCGAAGCTTGTACGGCCACTACAAGCAAACTAGCAACGCAACCGCGATCGCGGAGCCTACTGTTGGGAAATGCAGCAACTGAGTTGGACCGACGACATGTTGCTGCGTGCGGAGACACCGGCGACACCGCAACAAATCCAGCTGCTGCTGATCTACGGCCCGTCGACCGCACCGGGCGGGAAGGTCACGTTCAAGGGGATCCTCGAGGAGCTCGACGCGCGGCTGCATCTGGCGGATGTCTTTCGCCGACGCCTGACCGAGACCCAGTTCGGACTCGATCGCCCATACTGGGTGGACGATCCTAGCTTCGACCTCGAGTACCACGTCCGCCACATCGGCCTGCCGCAACCTGGCGACTGGCGGCAGCTGTGCATCCAGGTCGCGCGGCTGCACGGCCGGCAGATCGACCTGCGCCGCCCGCCGTGGGAGATCACCGTCATCGAGGGACTGAATGCCGTTCCGGGAGTGCCGAAGGGCTCCTTCGCGATGGCGCTGAAATTGCACCACTGCGCTGTCGACGGCATGGCCAGCGTCCAGATGATCGCGGCGATGCACGACCTCGCCCCGGACAGCCCGCGACCCCCGGCGCCCGACCCACCGTGGCGCGCCGCCCCTTTGCCGTCGACCGCAGAGTTGCTGTCGCGCACGGCAATCAAGGCAGCGCTGTACCCGATGCGAGCCGGCACGGTGCTCGCCTCCAGCGCCCCGAAGGCTTTGCTTGGGTTAGCCGGACTGCCGGGCAAGCTGATCAACAGAGTGTCCAGGATCCCCGAGCTCGGCACGCCGTCGTTTCCACCCAAGACACGTTTCAACCAAACGGTGTCACCGCACCGGGTTTTCGAGGCCCGGTTCCACGACCTCGACGACTTCAAGCGGATCAAGGCGCGCGTGCCCGGCGCGACGGTCAACGACGTGGCGCTCGCCTATGTCGGCGGCGCCCTGCGCCACTACCTGGACGGCCACGGTGAACTTCCCGATGAGTCGCTGGTCGCGGCATGCCCGATGTCACTGCGGGGGGCCGACGACACCACCGCCCAAGGCAACGCGTTGTTCGGCCGGTTGCAATCGCTGGGCACCGACATCACCGACCCGCTGGTCCGGCTCGCCACGATCGCCGAGTCGACGGCGGGCAGCCGGTCGGAATCGAATCATGAAACGCGCACGCAGCTGATCGAGCTGATCGGGACGGTGCCGACCTCGCTGCTCGGGGTGGCGGCAAGGGCGGCGAGCGTGCTGCCGTTCTCCGGGCCCAACGTCGCCAACACGACCGTGACCAACGTGCCGGGGCCGCCCGTGCCGATCTATTTCCGCGGGGCTCAACTGCTGCGCGCCGCCGGTCTCGGACCGTTGATCGGCGGGATGAACCTGATCCACGTCGTCGCCAGCTACAACGGCATTTTGTCGATCAGCGCCACCGCGGACCGCGATGCCTTGCCCGACCCCGGGAACTACGCCGACTGCATGGAGCAGGCGTTCAAGGAATTGCTCTCGATAGCAAGCTGAGCGGTACTTCTGTAGAGCGAGTGACGGGACTCGAACCCGTGTATACGGCTTTGCAGGCCGCTGCCTAGCCGCTCAGCCACACCCGCACGAGGATCCACCATTGCGCATCGGCCGCCGGCGGGCCACCGTTTCGATCGACGCGATCGTTACTGCGGTTGTTCTGAGCCGAAAGCGGTCATCACCTGGTCGCGGAGCCCTTTGGTCGCGGCGTCGAGCACGATCTCGCTCGCCCGCCGGACGACGAAAGCCGGCACCGGTCCGGTGGGCTCGACGGTGATGTCGAAGCGCACCCGTGTGCGGTCGACGCCGACCGGCTGCAGGTTGTATTCGACGTGCTGCCCGCGCTGCTGGAAGGTGTCGCCGGCATCCCAGATCACCCAGTCGGGACCCCAGCGATATTCCAGGAGCTCGTTGTCGACGAGCCCGAAGATTTTGATGGTGGCCTTCACATGATGCGGCCGACCGTCGGAATACCAGTCCAGCACCTGGATCCGCTTGTGCACCGGCGACCAGGACGACAGCGAGCCGACGTCAGCCAACGCCTCCAGGATCACCCCCGGCGGCGCGTCGATGACAATCTCACGCGATGCACGTACGGCCACTACGACCAAGCTAGCAAGCCGACACCGTACGAGGTTGATTACCAGCCGATTTCGTCCGGCGGTGTTGCCTGCGGCATCGGCCCGACCGGCGCGGACGGTGTGCGGGAGGTTGAGTTTTCTACTTCTCTTCCTTCAGTTCCAGCACCCGATCGCGCAGACCCTTTGTCCCGGTGTCGATGGTTCCCTTGACAGCGCGCTTGATGACGAAGCCGGGCAGCGGCACCACCGGGTCGACGCTGAGTTCGAAGACGACCTTGGTCTTGTCGCCGTTCGGCGTCAGCGTGTAGGACGCGTCCTGCGCGCGCTGCTGCCCGGAGCTGACCAGCGTCCAGCTGACCTTGTTCGTGCTCCAGGTGTAGGCCACCACCTGCTCGTCGGTGATGCCCGCGACCTTCACCTTCATCTTCACTTTGAGGGGCCGACCGTCGGCGTCTGTTTCGAGAACCTCGGCGCTTTGATGCGGCGGCGACCACTCGGTGACCGAGTCAAAATCGCCGATCACGTCGAGGATTTCTTCCGGCGTCGCTTCGATCACTATTTCGCGGGTTTCGTTGATTGCCATGACCGGACGATAGCGAGGCATCCCCAACTGGACGGCGGTTTCGACGGCAGACGCGTAGCCTCGACGCCGTGAATGCTGCCGTTTCAGAGCCGCCATACACTGTCGGCGACTACCTACTGGACCGCCTGGCTGAGCTCGGCGTCACCGAAGTGTTCGGTGTGCCCGGCGACTACAACCTGGAATTCCTGGATCACATCGTCGCCCATTCGCAGCTGCGCTGGGTCGGCAACGCCAACGAGCTCAACGCCGGGTACGCCGCCGACGGATATGGCCGACTTCGCGGAATGTCAGCTGTGGTAACCACGTTCGGAGTCGGCGAGCTGTCAGCAGCCAACGCGATCGCGGGCAGTTACGCCGAGCACGTACCGGTGGTGCACATCGTCGGCGGGCCGTCGAAGGACGCCCAGGGCACTCGGCGGGCGCTGCACCACTCGCTGGGCGACGGCGACTTCGAGCACTTTCTGCGGGTGAGCCGGGAAATCACCTGTGCGCAAGCCAATCTCATGCCGGCCACCGCCACCAGGGAGATCGACCGGGTGCTTTCCGAGGTACGCGAGCAACGCCGACCCGGATACCTGTTGTTGTCCACCGACGTGGCGCGCTTCGAGACCGAGCCGCCGAGCGCGCCGCTGCCGCACTACACCGGCGGGACCAGCCCGCGGGCGCTCGCGTTATTCACCGCCGCCGCAGCCGAACTCATCGGCGACCAGCAGTTGACCGTGCTGGCCGACCTGCTGGTCCACCGGCTCAATGCCGTCGACAAGCTCGAGGCACTGTTGGCGGCCGACGTCGTGCCGCATGCGACGCTGATGTGGGGCAAGAGTCTGGTCGACGAGAGCGCCCCGGAATTCCTGGGTATCTATGCCGGCTCCGCCAGCGCGGAACCGGTGCGCCGGGCGATCGAGGATTCCCCGGTGCTCGTGACAGCGGGCGTGGTCTTCACCGACATGGTCAGTGGCTTTTTCAGCCAGCGCATCGACCCGGGAAAGACCATCGACGTCGGCGTCCAGCAGAGCACCGTCGGGACCGCGGTGTTCGCACCGTTGGAGATGGGAGCAGCGCTCGATGCGCTCACCGCAATCCTCACCGAGCGTGGCATCCGCTCGGCCACTGTCGTGTCGGACTCCGACACGGTGTCCCCCGACCGGCCCGGCCGCGATGAGCTGTTGAACCAGAACGTGTTGTGGGACCGATTCTGCGAGGCACTCACTCTCGGCAACATCGTCTTGGCGGATCAGGGGACCTCGTTCTACGGCATGGCCACGCACCGGCTTCCGCAGGGTGTCACGTTCATCGGTCAACCACTGTGGGGCTCAATCGGATACACGCTGCCGGCCACCCTCGGCGCGGGACTGGCGGAGCGCCACCGCCGGCCTGTCCTGCTGATTGGCGACGGCGCGGCCCAGCTGACGGTGCAGGAGCTGGGCGCCTTCTCGCGCGAAGGCCTGGCACCGGTCGTGGTGGTGGTCAACAACGATGGCTACACCATCGAGCGGATGATTCACGGAAAGGCCGCGCCCTACAACGACATCGTGCGATGGAGCTGGGCCGACATCCCCACCGCGCTTGGCGTGACCGAGCATCTGTTCTTCCGCGCCGAGACCTACGGCGAACTCGACGATGCGTTCGTCGCCGCGGCCGAACACCAGGACCAGATGGTGCTGATCGAGGCGGTGGTGCCGCGGCTGGACATTCCGGATCTGTTGACCAATCTGGTCGCCGACCTCGGCTGAACGCGGCTCAGGCGCGTGCGCCGCTGCGGTCGTCGTTCGGTGTGCCGAGCAACGAGCGCAGGGTGCGACGGCAGCGGCCGCAGTCCGCACCCGCCCCACACGCCGCCGCGATCTGATTGGTCGTCGACGCTCCGCCGGCGATGGCATCGGCCACCACCTGACTGGTAATCCCGTTACACAAGCAGACGAACACCCGCGGCCCGCCTACTCGTCGATCCGCATCATGTCGAAGAACGTGCCGACGAACACCGGCGGATACGCACCCACACCGGCTCCGTCGATCCACGGGGCGGCGGCGTCGGGATGGTCGATCCATTGTTGCGCACGGTCCCCGTCGTCGAGTTCCTGCAGGATCATCACTTCGTGGTTGTCGTCGAAGGCCTGGAACAGCCGGGTCTCGCGGATGCCCGCAGCCTCGAACCGCGGTAAGGCACTGCGGATCTCGTGCTTCAGCACGGGTACATCGTCGACCGCCGCCATCGCGGCTACCACAACGCCGGGTGCCGTACGCTCCGACGGCGAGATGGACCCGAATCGTTCGACGATCTCGCCGGCGAAGACGGCGGGAATGTCGTTGACACCGACGGCGTCGAACCAGTCGAAGAAGACCCGCGAGCGCAGCAGTTCCACGATCGGTTCGCGGCTGCGCACGCCGATGGTCACCAACACGCGGCCGGGGTCATGCGTCGACGTGTAGAGCAGGACGTGGTGTGCACCGATATCCGCAAGTGCCGACCGGCGGCGAGTGAGCAACGGCCACACCTGCTCTGGGTCCGGCACCCGATAGTCGGACGCGATCACCAGCGAATGCGAATGCGCATCTATTGCGCTCACCGAAGCTGGTCCTTCATGACCTTCCCGGTGGCGTTGAGCGGCAGCCGGTCGAGAAACTCGACGGACCGTGGCGCCTTGAATCCGGCCATCCGATCGCGGCACCACGCTGTCAGATCGGCCTCGGACACGGGATCTTTCAGTACCACAAAGGCCTTTCCTACCTGACCGAGCCGCTCGTCGGGCACGCCGATCACCGCGACCTGAGCAACCGCCGGGTGTTCCAGCATGAAGCCCTCGATCTCGGCCGGATACGCGTTGAACCCGCCGACGATGAACATGTCCTTTTTACGCCCGACGATCTTCAACCGGCCGGAGTTGTCGAAATTGCCCAAATCTCCGGTATGCAGCCAAGCGTCGCGGTCGATCGCCTGCGCGGTGGCCTCCGCATCGTCGAGGTACCCCTGCATGACGCCATATCCGCGAACCAGCACCTCGCCGTCCTCAGCGATCCGCACCTCGACGTCCTCGCAGGGCAGACCCGCGGTGCTGGCCACATCCTCGAACGAGTCGCCGGGCCGCGACAGCGTCACGTTGCCGGCTTCGGTGAGTCCGTAACCGGTCATCAACGTCTGAAACGGCAGCTCACTGTGGATGCGGCGAACCAATTCGACCGGGATGTCGGCGGCCCCGGTGACACCCGCCCGCAGCGACGACAGCTTGGCCTTGTCCCGAACCGCCAGCAACGACTGATACAGCGTCGGGGGCCCCGGCAGCATCGAGATACGTTCACGCTCAACGATTTTCACGACAGCATCAACATCGAACACCGCTAGGGGCAGCATGGTGGCGCCGCGCAGGAAGGACGCGATCAGCCCCGCCTTCAGGCCGAAGGTGTGAAAGTACGGGTTGATCATCAGATACCGGTCGCCTTGGCGCAGGTCCGCCAGCGTCGCCCACTCCTCGTACATCCGCAGCGTTTGGCGATGGTTCATCATGGCGCCCTTGGGCCGCCCTGTCGTGCCTGAGGTGAAGATGATGTCGGAGACGTCGGCGCTTTTCACCGGCCGCTCGAATGGTGAACCGCTGGAAAGGAAGTCGGATTTCAGATCGATGACCGGGATGCCCGCCGGGCCGATGTAGTCCTGGTCGAGGAAGCCCTTCTGCACCAGTACGGCTTTCGCGCGACTTCGGGTGATGATGTCACCGGCTTCGTCCGGCTTGAAGCGGGTGTTCACCGGCACCAGCACGCCGCCGGCGGTGAGAACCCCGAACGCGGCGACGATCCACTCCGCGGAGTTGGGCGCCCAGACCGCCACCCGTTCGCCCTGTTCGATGCCGAGGTCCGCGAAAGCACCGGCGGCGCAACGAATCCGATCGACAAGCTCAGCGAAAGTCAAGCGCAGCGGACCGTCGACAACAGCTTCTGCGTCGCCGAAGCGATCCGCCGCGCTGGCGACCATCTCGGGGATGGTCTGCCACATCGGATTGGCCGCTACACCGTGACGAGCCGAGACAGGTTCCCGCCCATGATCTTCGCCTGGTCGTCGACCGAGAGGTGCGACAACGCGTTGACGTAGAAGGTCGGCTCAGCCAGCCCTTCCGGGTGCGGCCAGTCCGAGCCGTAGAGCACCTGGTCCACACCGACAAGGTTGACCAGGTCGTCGATGCCGTCCTCGAAGAACGGGCTGACGTGAATCCGGTTCTTGACCATCTCGACGGGATCGCTCGGGAAAGCGTCCGGGGCCTTCCGGAATACCTCGGCCAGACCGTCCAGCAGCGGCGTCATCCACTTCGAACCGGCCTCGACGATCGCGACCTTCAGCTTGGGGTGGCGGTAGAGCGCGCCGTGAATAACCCACGACCCCACCGAGTCCTGGATCGGCCGCCACTCGTTGAGGATGCCCATCGCATTGGTCTGGAACGGCAGCATCTCCTGGTCGGCGCCATCCCACTCAGAGGTGTAGCGCGAGTAGCCACTGTCGCTGGAGTGCATGCCGACCAGCACGTCGTGCTCGACGACCCGCTCCCAGAACGGGTCGAACTCCGGCAGCGCGAACGACCGGGGGCCACGGAAGCCGGGCACTGGTGCCGGGCGAACCAAAATGCAGCGCGCACCGCGCTTGACCGCCCACTCCAGCTCCTCGATCGCCTTCTCGACGATCGGCAGCGTGATGACCGGGGTGGTGAAGATGCGGTTCTGGTAGTTGAAGCCCCAGACCTCGTCAAGCCATTCGTTCAGCGCGTGGACCAGAACGTGAATGGCGACCGGGTCGTCGCGCAGCCGCTCCTCGAGCAGGCTGGCCAGCGTCGGGAACATCAGGGTGCGGTCCAGACCGAGTTTGTTCATTTCCTCCAGGCGCGGACCGGGCTCGAAGAACGCGGGAATCGCGCGCATCGGCTCACCGAACAGCTCGCGCTTGGTCTTGCCATCCGGGTTGCCGTACTTGAAGTATTCCTCCCAGGCGCCCGGCCTGGCGACGACCTCGAACGTCGGGTTGGGAATGTAGTTGCTGATCTGACCGCGAATCGCGATCTTGGTCCGCCCGTTGATCTGCGGGTACTGGACGTAGTCCTTGTACGCCTTCGGCAGGAACTTGGTCAGCGCCTCCGGCGGTTCGTAGAGATGGTTGTCCGCGTCGAAGATCGGGAATGGAACGTCTTCTCTATGCGACAGCTGCCCCATGAAAGCCTCCTTACCAGTTTGCGAGAATAATATTCTCAGTCAGACGCTACCGCAATGCCCTTGGCACCCGACGGGGGGTCAGGCTGCGTGAATGAAAGGCCGTTTGGCGAATCGGCTCAAGGCTCCGACCTGCAGAGGTTAGGGTCTCAAGACAGGCAACAGTGCTGCTATTCTCCGCTCTGGAGAATGCCAATATCGCCCGGGAGCGGGTGACCGGAGGTGCGCATGACAACCATCGGTAAAGCCGCGCTGGCCGCGGCGCTGGCAGCGATGGCCGCGGTGGGAACCGCCGGCCCGACGCGCGCCGACGACCCGCCGATGCACCAGGTCCGCTACGTCATCACGGCCGCAAGCCCGATCTGGGCCGACATCTACTATTTGGATCAGCAGCCGGCGAAATTCTCTGACTACAGTCACAACACATACCAGTACACCCCGAACGTCCAAGCCGACGTCGGGCCGGGCCACCCGTGGACCTCACCGGTGGTGATGTTGACCGACCCCGATCACTACGCCATGGTCGTCGTCAGCACCGGGACCGAGCCAGGTACGCCGATGTTCCATTGCGCC
Organism: Mycobacterium sp.; assembly: GCF_965277065.1. GTDB lineage: Bacteria > Actinomycetota > Actinomycetes > Mycobacteriales > Mycobacteriaceae > Mycobacterium. The sequence goes on along the minus strand of NZ_CBDIBT010000018.1, from coordinate 224,182 downwards.
CTGGTCGTCGACGGCGCGGTCGTGGCGTCTAACGACGGCCCCAAGGGCACACTTTGCTCCCTGCGTTCCTGGTAAGCAGGTCACACCTCGGGATCGCCCTCGATATACCGAAGGTAGCTCTCGACGATCTCGACGGTTTCGCTGTGGCCGGCGGACATGTCGAGCGCCTGCTCGATCACCAGCACGCGCGACACACTGGTCATCAGCACCGACCACACCAGCGGGGGAAGCTTCACCGGATCCCCGAGATTCTTGCCGTAACGGGCGAGGATCGTCGTCAGCGCTTTGCGTTGCTCTTCCCGGAAACGCTCGGCATAGAAGGCAATCTCGGCCTTCAGCGCTTTGCGATGGTTAGCCAACGCGATGAATTCCATGGTGATCGCAGTGGCCGCCGGATCGGTGCTGAACCGCCACAGCGCCCACAACGGCTGCGGCGCCTCCAACACCATGGCCTGTACCTCGAGCCCCTGTTCGGCGCGGCGACGAAAAGCCGCGAGAAACAACTCGTCCATGGTGCGGAAGTAGTAGTGCACCAGTTGTGGCTTGAGGGCGGCCCGCTCCGCGACCCGGCGCGACGTCACGGCGGCGTATCCCTCTTCGAGCATCAACTGCTCGGCGGCATCGAGCAGCACCGCGCGATTCTTCGCATCCGGTGCTCCGATCCTGCGGGCCGAAGTCATGCCGTCATTCCATACTCTCGCCAAAAATCTGGTGAACACGCCGATCGTAGCGGCGGGCCGTGCGCTCGCCTTGACCACGACATTAGCGTCATGCTAAGCAGGTGCTCAGCAAGTTCCGCACATTGCCGAAGTCAGTTCCGGGCGGCACACCTCTACCCCGCCCGCACACCATGGGTTGACCAGCCTCGGAAGGCGCGCGTACATGAGCAACTTCGATTCGATCGACTTCTTCACCGACCAATCGCTGGTTCCCGACCCGCACCCGTACTTCGACTACCTGCGTAGCCAAAACCCGGTGCTGCGACTCCCGCACTACAACGTCGTCGCGGTCACTGGCTGGGAAGAGGCCAACGCGGTCTACAAAGACCCGGAGACGTTCTCCAACATCGTGGCGCTCGGCGGCCCGTTTCCACCGCTGCCGTTCCAGATCGACTCCGAGGACCTGCGCGCCAAGATCGACGAGCACCGCAGCCAGTTCCCGATGTTCGAGCACATGGTCACGATGGACCCACCCGACCACACCCGGGCGCGCTCGATCTTGAGCCGACTGCTCACGCCGAGCCGGTTGAAGGAGAACGAGGAATTCATGTGGCGGTTGGCCGACCGTCAACTCGACGAGTTTCTCGGTAACGGCGAGTGTGAGTTCATCAGCGAGTACTCAAAGCCGTTCGCCACGTTGGTGATCGCGGACCTGCTCGGTGTTCCGGAGGAGGATCACAAGGAGTTCCGCCACGTGCTGGGCGCCGACCGCCCGGGCGCACGGGTGGGTGCGCTCGATCACAAGTCGGTGGGGATCAACCCGCTGGAGTGGCTGGATGAAAAGTTCTGCGACTACATCGAAGACCGGCGCGGCAATCCGCGCGACGACGTGTTGACGTCGCTGGCGACGGCAAAATATCCCGACGGGTCCACCCCCGAGGTCATCGAGGTAAGCCGTTCTGCGACATTCCTTTTCGCCGCCGGGCAGGAAACTACCGCCAAGCTGCTCTCGGCGGCCCTGCAGGCACTCGGCGACCGGCCGGGCATCCAGCAGCGACTGCGCGAGGACCGCAGCCTGATTCCCGGCTTCATCGAGGAATCGCTACGCATGGAAAGCCCGGTCAAGAGCGACTCGCGGCTCGCCGTCCGCTCGACCACGGTCGCCGGAGTCGATATCCCGCCCGGCACCGTCGTGATGCTGCTGCCCGGTGCCGCCAACCGCGACCCACGCCGGTTCGAGAACCCGCACGAGTTCCAGCTGGATCGCAAAAACGTGCGCGAGCACATGGCATTCGCCCGCGGCGTGCATTCCTGCCCGGGCGCGCCGCTGGCCCGCGTCGAAGGTCGCGTATCGATCGAGCGCATCTTGGACCGGATGTCCGATATCGCCATCAGCGAGACCCAGCACGGCCCGGTCGACGAGCGGCGCTATACGTTTGAACCGACCTACATCCTGCGCGGGCTCAGTGATCTACACCTGACGTTCACACCGCAGCCTGCGCTGGAGCCGGCGCAGTAGTTTCTCACCGCGAGCAGACGGAGAATCGCACGATTGATCCCTAAAATGGTGCGATTATGCGCCTGCTCGCGGGTTAGAGGGTGAGGCGCAGTCGAATACGTGACGTGACTTCGCCTCCGACGGACGCCCCCTGGGCTGGGCGCTCTCCCACGTCGACCAGATCCCCTTCGAGTAAGGCCCCGGCACACCGCTGCGCTCGTAGAACCCCTGCGGGTCATAGACTTTGGTGCTCGGCCAGGGCCACGGGCACACGACCGAAGTGGCCGCGCCCGACCACCGCGTGACGGCGGTGTAGACCACCCCGTAGGTCATGAAGGCGAGGTTGACAGCCACGAGCATGACGATGAACGAACTCAGCACCGGTCGGCTGGGGAAGATTTTCGTCCGTAACGCCTTTCGCTCGGCGACGGTGCGGCCGGTGTCGTCTCGATAAATCAGGACCGCGGCCGGGATCATCAGGATGCTGATCAGCGAGGACTGCCACAGCAGCGGAAACTGCCAGCGTGTGCCGGTGAAGACCGACCCGAACGGAATGACCTGGGTGAACGTGTACAGCCCGATGCGGACGCACAACTGTTCCATCGCGAAGTCGTAGACGAACCCGAACGCGAACACCAAGCCGGAGAGGCAGATCAGCGGGCGGCGAGACACGAAGGCATCCCGCGACCGCCGCGACTGCAGGCGCCGTAGCACCCAGATCGCCGGGAAGAACGGTGGTACCACGAACATCGCGATCGCCGCGATGAACAGCGGCTCGATTGTCGGAGACAGCGACACGATCGGCCAGTCCTCCGGCCAGTGCCACAGATCCGGGTTGTAAGCGGCGAACGTCGCCCAGTTCATCGGAGCGTCCAGCCAGGCGAGCGTGCTGACCGCCATCGTCATCAGCAGGTAGGGATGGCCCGGATAACGCCGCCACGTCGCGACGATCAACGCGATGATGCCGACCAGCGCCAGATAACTGAAAATTTCGATGGTCACGATCCAGTGGCCGTAGCCGAACAGCGGATCGGACAACAGGTGTGGGGCGCCCGTGTCGTCGGGATTGCGAATGCGCGGCGAGACCGCGCCGTAGCGGGCGTTGTAGATGATCAGCCCAAGCAGCACTGTACCCGTGACCCACTGGATGACGCGGACAGTCACGTCGGCTCAAACTTGCTGCGTGGCAATGACATTCTTGGGAATGGTCAGCGGCAGGTCGACCGCGCTCAAAAGTCCCGGTGCGGCATCGACGACATAGGGGACGGCGTTGACGACACGCATCGCGGTGGCCACCATCGCGCCTGCACCCGAGGTCATCGATCCGATACCGGCTCGTCCGGGGTCGCGCAGGGTTGCCGCCAGCGTGCAGTCGATGTCGGGAGAGCCAGTGATCACCACGCGGTAGGACAGGTCGCCGATTCCGCGCGGCCAGTCCGGAGCGACGCTGTGCGCCAGTCGCGTGACGTGCTCGACGATAATGGCCTCCCGCCCGTCGACGACGCCGATGGCCTTCATCCGGATCCCGCCGCACGTGCCCACCTCGACGGTTCCCATTGCCACGTGCAGGGTTTCGTTGGTCACAGCGCGGTCGAATTCCTCGCGTACTTCCTCGACCTCGACACCGAAGGCGTCGCCGATCAATCTCAGTTGGCCGGCCCACTCGCCGGCTATGGCTCCGGGAAAGGAGATCCAGGGCTGGAAGTCCAGCGGCTGACCGAAGCCCAGCCCGTTGATCATGATGTCGGGGACGCCGTAGTCGTCGTACAACCCGATCTCGTAGGAGTGGATCGACTCGATCGAGGACGATTGCGTCGACAGCACTAGCGGCAGATAGTCGGCGGCGAAGCCGGGTTCGATACCCGAGGCAAAGAGCGACGACTGTCCCTGTTTGGCTGCGGCGACGAGTTGTTCGCGCCATTCCGCGGGCTCGTATGCGTGCGGGTTCACCAGGCGGGTGGTGCTGGTGGTGACGACATTGAGGCCCGCTTCGAGCAGCTTCACGTAATCGGGAATCGCCAGCGCGTCGCGTTCGGGTCCGGCGGCCGCGTAGACCACGCAGTCGGGCTTCAGGGCGATCAGCGCATCGGCGTCGTTGGTGGCCGTGATGCCGATCGGATCGCCGTTGGCGAGTTCGCCGGCGTCCTTGCCCACCTTGTCGTCGGAATGCACCCAAACCCCGACCAATTCCAGGTCGGGGCGGTTAATGATGGTGCGGATGGCGATCGACCCGATCCCTCCGGTCGCCCACACCACCACACGGTACTTGCCTGCGGTCATTGCTTCCTCCTCTATGCTGTTTTGACTGGCAGCCGGGCCCAGCCCCGGACGCTGGAAGTTCTAGCCCTGCTGGCGTTCTCGTAGTCGACGTCCCAGTCGGTCCATCGCTTGAACACCTCTTCGAACGCGACACGCGCCTCCAGCCGGGCCAGCGAGGACCCGAGACAGAAATGCAGACCTTGGCCGAAGCTCAGATGCCCCGCCTTGCGGTGGATGTCAAAGCGGTCGGGTTCGGCAAAATGTGACTTGTCACGATTGGCCGAGGCGTTGAGCAGGAGCATGTACGATCCCTCGGTCACGGTCTGCCCGTAGAGCGCGGTGTCCTGGGCGACGTAACGCCCCTGCACCGGTGACGGCGGCTCGTAACGCAGCGTCTCCTCGACCGCCGATGGGATCAGCCCCGGGTCGGCGACCAATTCTCTTCTCTGGCGTGGGTTTTCACCCAGCAGCTCACCCATGAATCCGATCAGTCGCGCGGTGGTCTCGCCGCCCGCGCCGGCAATCATCGCGGTGTAGGCGATGACTTCACCGCGTTCGAGGGGTCGCATCGTTCCGTCGGGCTCTTCGACGTGGGCGTTGAGCAGCTCGGTCATCAGGTCGTCGGACGGATGCGTCGATCTCCACTCGATGTAGTCGGCGAACTGTCCGATCGACTCCTCGAGCGTCGTCGCGCTGAGCAGACTTCCCCCGGATTCGACCGTGATGCTTTTGTCATTGCGATCGCGGATTTGTTGTTGCCCCTCTTCGGGAATACCGAGCAGGTAGCCGATCGTCTGCATGGGCATGATCGCGCCAAGATCGGCGACGAAGTCGAACCCGTCGCGGTCACGAAGCGGATCCAATGCGCGCGAACACAAGTCACGCACCAACCCCTCGACCGCCAACATGCGGCGGGGGGTGAATACCCGAGACAACAAACGGCGGTGCAGGTCGTGTAGCGGGGGGTCCTCCCACAGCAAGATGCCGGGCGGTATGTCGATGCCGCTGAACAGGACGTCAGCGGTGGTGCCGTGCCCCGAGCGGTAGGTCTGCCAATCATGCAGTGCGGGTGAGACATCGTCGTAGCGACTGAGCGCGTAGAAGTTGTGTTTGTCGTTGTAATACAGCGGCGCCTCGGCACGCATCCGCTTCCACACCGGATAGGGGTCGTCGTCGATGGCGTGGTCGAACGGGTCGTAGTACAGCTCAGTTGTCGAATTACTCAAGATCTGCCTTCTGCTGCTAGCGGGGCTGGTTGGGTATTCCCGGGAAGAGTTGTTCGGTGGGCCCCGCGGTCACCCAGCCGCCCTGTTTCGTGATCAGGTGGGGCGCAAACACCGAGCCGTAGACCAGGTGCCCGACGACGATGACGGCGACGACCGACAGCACCGCCGATTGCACGCGGGTTTCCGCCTTGCTGTCGGCCCACATCTCGATGACGTTGCGACCGTCGGCGTCGGTGCGGCCGAGCAGGTAGGTGAAGACCATCATCTCGATGCCCATCGCCAGCGAGTCATACAGCGGATACTGGTGCTTGGTTCCCTCGAAGATGGCCAGCCCCGGAATCACGTAGCCGTAGTAGAAGTTGCCGAACTGGGCGCCGGTGATCGCGTTGAACACGAACGCCCAGCTGAAGCCCACCGCGAGACCGACCATCAGCAGAGTAATTGGCCTGCGCCAGTGGAACTTTGCGCTCAACCGTCGTCCGAGCGCAGCCCCGATCAGCGCCGGCAGCACGAAGTAGGAGACGTAGCCGATGGGTACCGCCGATGGCAGACCACCCCACGTCACGTTGAGCGGCCACCAGGACGGCATCCGCGGCAGACCGGGCGGGAATTGGGCGTACATCGCCCAGTCGTAAGGTGACTCGATCCACGAGAACGACAGCGCCGAGATGCTCAGCAGCAGCAGTGGATGCAGACGACGGCGGCGATAGCTCAAGTAGATGCCGATGAGAATGAACGCAATCCCCGAGACATAAGCAAAGTACATCTGCCCCGCCAGCAGGGGCGTTATTTTCGGGCTCATGAACGGCCGTCTCTGCTCGGAGTGCGGCGCGCTTCCGGGTCGAAACGGAGCACAAGCCCGAACGCCAGAGCAATCAGTCCAAATAACGTGCCCAGCATGATGACAGCCCCCACGCCCAGAACCTCTCCCTCGAGGAATCGATTCTTTAGATAGTGGCGACTATCCTATAAACAGTCAACCACCAATCGCGGTTTGAGTAGTGTGCAACCGTGCCCCAGCGCTCATCCGCAAAGATTTCCGCCGAGGCCGAGGCCCCAACCCCGGGGTCACGCCGGCCGCGGGGAGCACCGCGGAAACTTCTGCTCGCCGCCGCCCGCGACCTGTTCGCCCGCCAGGACTACCGAAGTACGACGACGCGTGAAATCGCCGAGGCCGCAGGCGTTACCGAGCACCTGCTTTTTCGCAACTTCGGCTCCAAAGCGGGACTGTTCCGCGAAGCCCTGGTCCTGCCGTTCACCGAATTCGTCGACGACTTCGGCAACACCTGGAACTCCGTCGTTCACGAAGAGACCGACGAGGAAGAGCTCACACATCGCTTCGTCGGCCACCTCTACGACGTCTTCGTCGAACACCAAGGCCTGCTCTTGACGCTGATGGCGGCGCAGACACTCAGCGAAGATGAACTCGCCGAGACCGGTATCGCCGACATCAGACGAGCGCTGAACCTGCTCAGCCGGATCGGCGCGGAGGGCATGCAGATTCGCGGCATGCGCACCAGCAACCCCGACCTACCAGCCCACTCGACAGTCGCCATGATTGCGGGCATGGCCGCATTGCGTTCCACCTACTTCGGAACAACGCCCCCACCGAGACAAGCCATCGTCGATGAACTCGTCCAAGCAATCCTGCACGGATTCCTGCACCGGTAGGAGTAGTGGTTTAACGCCGTTGTTGCGCAACGCCTTACGTATCGGCGCGGGTCCAGAATGAGTGACCCTCCTGCGCAATGCAGATCAGGAACAGTCCATCGGGCGCCTGCGCGACGTAGTTCAAAAATAGGTGGCAGTCGGCGTTCTCTTCTTTGATGCCCGCCATCGGCGGTGAGCGGAACCATCTCGGCTGGTATCGCCTGGGCGAGCCGCAGAACATCAGCCGTCCGGGTGGGGTGGCGGGAACATAACCGCCGGATACCCCGAAGGCGTAGTAAGTCGTGCTGTCACAGGGCGCGCCCAGAACCATGTTCGGAGCGATGCCCGGGGTACACGCCGGGTAATCACAGACGGTCGGTCCCGCGGCAGCCGTCGGCGGCATCAACGCGCCGATTCCAATCAGCGCGGCTACCATCGCCACGACGATACGCACGGCAATATTTTTGCATGTGGGATAAGAAAATTCTGTTCTTCGGAGAAGATCATCTACAGGGCTCAGCGCAGGGATTTGCGCGCCTCCACAGGCCACTCGGCCAGCGACTTTGGGGTGATAGCGTAACCTCCGTGGGTAGCCCGGAACGAGCCGTGCGTCGGTGTGCGCTTGAGCTGGCGATTGACCGGGACCAGTGACGGATTCCGACGCCGACCCATCGACCACCGAAGCGCCAGATCCGCTCGCGGCGGCAGAAGAAGAGCTCGTTCGTGCCGAGGAGCGCGCCGAGGCCGCGCGGGCACGCGCGGCCGCATTGCGCCGGGCGGCCGAGGCCAGTTCGAGCGAAGACGCTGACGCGCCCGGGGCTAAGCCGCCCGCCTCGCGATTGAGGCGCCGGTGGCCATGGCGGCTCCGCCGTCCCACCCGCACAGTGGTGGGCGTTGGCACCGCGGTCTTGCTCATCTGCGCCTCACTGGCGGCGAGCGGGTACTTCGTGTGGCAGCACCGCACCCTTGTGCAGCAGCGGCAGCACGCGGCGGAATTTGCCGCTGCTGCCCGGGAGGAAGTCGCGACACTGATGTCGATCGACCCCGCGCACGCCAGAGAGAACATCCAGCACACCATCGACGACGCGACGGGAGCGCTGAAGAGCCAACTGGAGGCGACATCGAGCTACATGCTCAAGAATGCGCAGGAAGCGCAGGTGACCACGAAGGCCACCGTGCAGGATGTCGCGGTCGAATCGATGGCAGGCAATTCGGCAGTCGTCCTGGTCGTCGCGAAATCCGACACCCTCAATTCGGACAAGTCGGTACGACCATCGGTCTTCTGGCGGCTCAGTGTCAATATCGATCGCGATGGCGATCGGCTCAAAATATCGAAACTTGATTTCGTCCAATGAATTCCGAGTCAGAGTCGCCGCTCGACGAGGCAGAGATCGCCACCTCCCGTCTTCTCGTGCACTGGCGTTCAATTCTTTTGACGGCATCCGTCATCGCCGCGTTGGGACTCGCTGCGTGCCTATTCGTTGTTCAACACCGTCCGGATCGACAGATCGATGACGCGGCGGCCCAGCGGGCGATCCGAGCCGCCTCGGATGGCGCAGTTGCGGCGCTGTCCTACTCCAGCGAGAACATGGATGGCGACTTCTCGAGAGCGAGATCACATCTCACCGGCGACTTTCTCGCCTACTACGACAAATTCACCAAGGAGATCGTTATACCGACCGTCCAGCAGAAGCACCTGGCGCAAACCGCCACGGTGGTGAGGGCGGCCGTGTCCGAACTGGGGCCGAACTCGGCCGTCGTGCTGGCGTTCCTCAATGAGGCCACGACAGGCAAGGACAAGCCGCAACCGCTGATCACTCCGAGCAGCGTGCGGATAACGCTCACGAAGGTCCGCGGTTCGTGGTTGATCTCGAAATTGGATCCGGTGGCATAACCGCTCGCGTCTTTCTATTCGAAGCCATATCAGGTCGAACCTGCCGGTGTTATTCTCGGCAGGCGAGAACGCCACTACCGGTGCCGACAAGGTCGGATTGAGCGCGTCGAGGAGTAGACGATGCGACCACGTGGAACGGTCGCCACAGCAATGCTGTTGGCTGCCAGTGCAGTTGGCTTTGTCGGTCCGGCATTCACTGCGCGGGCCTATACGAAGGAAGAGATCGCGCTCAACGGGACGTACCGCGTCACATCGATCGGCAACTGGGCCAAGATCAACGACCAGTTCAACGGCGAGCCGACGACTGTCCAAACCTGGACACTGAACTCCACATGCACCAGCTACCAGGCATGCGACGGCACGCTGAAAAGCGACGAGGGCTGGACCACCCGCTTGTACCTGCGGGACGGAACCTTGTGGTACGCCAAACATGAAATACCGAACTGGGAGCGGTGCGAAGACGGCACCGCGTTCACCGGAAAGCAGACTTTCTCGTTCTATCCCGTTGATCCCGACGGTAGCGGTGGCTTGAAACTCGGATCGCCGGTGATGTCCGGCAAGAACAAGACGATCGGCCCGAGCGGTGCCTGCGGGCAGAACCACTGGCTCTCCATCGAGCTGCCGATGCGGCTGGACAAGATCGGCTGACCGGCGGTCGATCGATCACAGACGTCGTTTAGGTCGGAAGCAGGTCTTGCCACTTCTTGGGCGCCGTTGACGTCGCCAGATCAGACTGCTCGTACAGTTTCCCGTCCGGAGTGAGATAACGACCGGTACGCGGGTCGTACGTGACGACCGCGACCGAGGGGATCGGCGTAGTTGCCTTGTCGCTGAACGAACTTGGGGCCGCCTGCGGCCGGCCTCCGTCGATCACGGCCGGTGGCTTCGGAGGCGCAGGCGGCCGGTGCACGGCCGGCGGAGCCGCAACGTCGAGTGGTGCTATCGACGGAAAATCCCCCGCCTGAGTCGACATGTTCGCCGACGACGGCGCCGGCGGTGCCGCCGCACCCAGCGTGCCCGGTGGCGGCGTCGCTCCCCGCGGCCCCGCAGGTGTTCCGCGCGGAACAGCGCCCAGCGGCAGCGGTGTGCCCTCGACCGGACCGAAAATTCTCTTGTCGGCGGTGACCCGGTCGTCGGGCGGTACGCCTTGCGACAGCAAGCTGGGATCCAACGGGGACGGGCCGAGCACATGCTGGCGCATCGCCAACGGCATGAACGGCTTGTCGCTGTTGCAGATTTCGACGGTGGGCGCGCGCTTTCCGGGATGCCCTATGCACGGATAGTTGCGGGCGCCGCGAACCGCGAGCGGCGAATCCTGCGGCAGTTTGCAGTACAACCCATCCGGAGTGTCGATATCGCTCGTGTCGGACGGGGATCGCCACTGGCTTTGCGGCAAGAAGCCGACCGTGCAGATGGGCGGATCGTCAATCGTGAGCGCGAAGTCACCCCTGGCCTGGCCGTCGGGCCAGTTCGAAGGCGACGCCGTTTGCTCGTACGCAACCGACGCCGGCAGCAGCACCAGCAGCTGTTCAAGCGAGGGGTGGTAGGTGACGAGGATCTGGCCGATCGTGGTCAGGTTGGCGAGCAACACCGGCAAGGTCGGCTTGATCTGCTGGAAGAGCCGCGACGCCTCGTCCAACGCCCCGGGACCCGTTTCCAAAATCGTGCGGACCCGGGAATCATCGTTGGCCAGCACATCCGAAATCCCGGCCAGGCTGCGCGCCCATGTCCGGATCGAGTCCGTCGTCTGCGCCTGCGCGTTCAGCAGCGGCTGTGAGTCTTCGGTGAGGGCACGCGTCCGGTCGACAATCCTGTTGGAGTCTGCGGAGATTCGCGACGTCGCGTCGGACAACGATCCCAGATCGTATCCGGCCCCGTTGAAGGCCTGGAAGGACTCGTCGAGTAGTTGACCGATCTTGTTCTTGGGAAGGCTCTTCACCAAGGCGTTCACCTGGTCGAGCATGGGCCCGACCGCTTGCGGAATCGTGGTGTCGTGTAGAGCAATAACCGAGCCGTCATGTAGATATGGCCCTGCGTCGGTGCGTGGTCGCAAGTCCACATACTGCTCGCCCACCGCGGACACGCTGAGCACGTCAGCTTGCAGGTTCGCCGGGATCTTGGGTGAAGTACCAAGCGACAGCGTCGCTTTGGCACCCTTCGCGGTGAGCGACACCGCGGTGACCTTGCCGACCTGCACTCCGCGGTAGGTCACATTGGAGAACCGGTACAGACCACCGGTCGCCGGCAGCTCGAGCGTGACAGTCATCCGACCGATCCCGAGCAGCACTGGTGCCTGGATGTAGAAGAGGGCCATGGCGATCAGGCCGATGATCCCGATGATCGAGAAGATCAGTAACTGGATCCGGACGAAGCGCGTCAGCATCTACCTGCTCCCCTCGCTCGGCGGAATCCCCGGTGGCGGTGCGACATTCGGCGCGACTGGCCCCGGTGGCGGTGCGGCCGCGGGTCCGGGCAGCGGACCAAACCCTGGGGGTGCGGCCGGTCCCGGCAGCGGAGCGCTGAACTGGAGATTCGGCTGAGCGGGGCCGGGCGGTGGCGGCGCCTGGGGCCCTGCCGGTGGTACGCCATCCGAAGGCGCTTCGCGACCGGGTGGCGGCCCGAAGCCGCCGTGCAATGGATCACGGGTGTACAGCAGGTACGGCGGATCCCCCGGCCCGGGTATCTGCTGTTCCCCGAGTTGTCCGAAATGGGTTCCGAGGAACAGGCCCCGCTTGAGCCGCGGAATCGAAAGGTCCAATTGGGTGTGCAGGTTGAAGTAGTCGCCCCGGACGGCGCGGTCGACGAAGTTCTGGGTGAAGGGGAACACGGTCAACGCCGCGAGCGCCGTGTCAATGTCCGGTCCGACGTCGGCGAGTCCTTTGACCGTCGGCGCAAGATTGTTCAGATTTCTGACCAAGTCGGCCTGAGTGTCGTTGATCAGCCCGTTAGCGGTGTTGCTGAACTTGCGCAGGCCGTCCAGAGCGGCTGTCAGGCGTGGCCGCTCCTGGATCAGCACATCGAGCGCGGGCGGTAGCTTGCGCAGCGCCTGGGTGATGACGTCATGCTGGGCCGCGAAGGCGCCGCCGATCTGGTCCAGCCCTTGGATGGTCGCGACGATGTCGTCGCGTTGTTGGTCGAGTGTGCCCACGAAAGTGTCGAAGCGATTGATCAAATCGCGAAGAGCGCCACCACGTCCGGACAGTGCGGCGCTGAAATTGTGGATGATCTCCCCGATCTGCCCGAGTCCCCCGCCGTTGACGACGAGCGACAGCGATGACAGGGTTTGCTCGGTCGAGGGATACGTCGACGATCGACGCAGCGGGATGGTGGCGCCCGGGCGTAGCCGGCCCACACCGGGCTGCCCAAGTGGCGGATTGAGCTCCAAGTGCATCGACCCCAATAGGCTGGTTTGACCGATGCTGGCTTCCACGTTCGCGGGGACGACAAGATTGTGCTTGACCGAGATCTGAACGTCTGCGTGCCAGTCTTTCACCGTCATCGGTCCTACACTGCCAACCACGACGTCATCGATCAGCACTGGCGAATTCGACTCCATGGTAATGACATTCGCTAGTTCGACGTGATAGTTGTCGGCATCGGGACCGCGCCCGACTGCCCCGGGCAATGGCAGCGAGTTGAGGCCGTGGAAGGCGCAACCGGTGCTCAAGAGCAGCACGCAACATCCGATGACGAGCACTCGCCGCAGGGCGATCCGGGCGGTCACGGGTGCCCCGCTTCGGCCGGCAGCAGCATGCCCGGCAGACTCGGCGGCGGGAGCTCGACTGTCGACGGCGGTGGCGGCTCCGGCATCGCCGCGCCCGGTATCCGGGGCAGCGGCACCGACGGCGCCGGCCCGGGTACCACCGAGTCACCGTTGAGCCCGGTGTAGGCCGACACGGCGGGCGGGATCTCCGGAGCTCCGGGCTTCGGGCCCGTGCCGCCAGGTTCCAGGCGCGGTTCGGTGTACTCGACGTTGCCCGGATCGACCGACTTCTGAATGAACGGATTGACCGGGATTGGCAGGCTGTTGAAGTTCAGCACCCGCAGACCGGGGCCGAGGAACAGTGCGCACAGCTTGCCCGATTCGGTTGCCGTGACGTTCTCGACCGCTTCGACTTGTCCGCACCCGGGGATCGGTATCGGAGCGATCAGACCCGACTGCACGGGGTTGGCGAAGTTCATGATCCCGAACCCGCCCACGATCGTTCCGGTGTCGGCATTGTAGTCGTTGAAGAAGTTGCTCAGCGCGGTCGGTGCGCCATGCAGGATGTTCTCGAAAGCCATGTGCTGATCGACGAGAGGCTGGATGGCCTTACCCAATCGGTCGATCTGCTCACTCGCCTCGTCGCGAGTCCCGGCGATGAATCGCTGCACCTCGCCCACCGCGCTCGACAAGTCGGTCAGTGCCGCGTCCAGATCGGATTTGTTGTCATTGACCACGCTGGTGAGCGTGGCCAACCGGTTGTTGAACTGCACCATCTGAATGTTGCTGTCGCGCAGGGCGGTGACGAAGACCTGCAGGTTCTCGATGATGTCGACGATGTCACCGCTGCCGTTCGCGATGGTCCGCGCCACCCCGGACAGTTGGGTCAGCGTCTGACGCAACTTTTCGCCGTTACCACCATCTAGCGCGTTGGCGGCGCTGTCGATGAACCGCGATATGGACGGAGTCGACACCTTGGCGTTCGGTCCCAAATCCGTTGCCAGCCGCATCAATTGGGATTTCACCTCGTCCCACTCCACCGGAACGGCGGTGTGGTCGACCGGTATCTCCGCGCCGTCAGCCATCACCGGGCCACTGGTCCGGTAGGAGGGAGTCAGCTCGACGTACCGGGCGGCCACCAAGTTCTGGGTGACGATAACCGCTTTGGCGTCCGCCGGAACAGGCACGTCGTGGTCGACGTGCAAGGTCATCTTCGCCTTCGTACCTTGGGCCTCAATGGATTTGATAGTGCCGACTTTGACACCCGAGACCCGGACCTCGTCACCGGGATAGATCGCAGTGGCCGAAGTGAAATAAGCGGTGATGGTCTTCGGACCGAAAAAGAGCTGTCGGACCACGAAGGCCGCACCGGCGACGAGAAGCACTACCAGGACTACTGCGGCGACGGTCGTGAGTCGGTTTCGAGGAAGCCGGGAGATGCTGGCAATCATTGCGGTCCCCCAATCCGTCCACCCAACGTACAGCCAGGACACGGCGGAGCACCGTTGTAGGGGAAGGGGATCAGCGCCCGCGGCACCGTCGACGGGAAGCCCGGACCCTTAGTGGTGTCGAAGGTGCGGAATCCCCAGAGGTAATCCAGGAAGGGCTGGAAGAGTTGCGGGACAAGGAAGTTCGGGACGAAGGCCGAGTAGGCGTACATACTCGAGATGGCCTCACCCACCGTGATCTGGAATTTCGCGAGGCCGGGTAATGCTTTCTCGACGTTGTCGCGGTTCTTTTCCAGCACCGAGGTCACCGAATTGAGCTTCTGCAGCGCCGGCGCCAACTTACTTTCGTTGTCATGCACCAATCCGGACAACTGCTTGGACACCTCCGACGTGGCCGCCAGCAGTTGAACGATCTCGTTCCGCCGCCCCGCCAAGACCTGCAGCAGGTCATCGGAGTTGAGAATGAGCTTGTTGACCTGTTGGCTGCGTTCGGACAGGATGCCGGTGACGGCGCTGGCACTCTTGAACAGATCGGCCAGGCTCACGTTGCGGGCGTTGAGGCTCTGCGAGAACCGGCTGACCGCGTCGAAGGTAGGTCCTAACTGGGGGGCGATCTGGTTGAGCGTCGCGGACAATGTGTCCAGTGACTGGTTCAAGGTCGCGGTGTTCGTCTGGTCGGCGTAGGCCGTGAAGTCACTGACCGCCTCCGTGAGCGAATACGGCGACGAGGTGCGGGAAATCGGGATGACATCCAGCGGATGCATCGTTCCGACGCCGGACGACTCCAGGGTCAGCACGCGTTCACCCAGCAGAGTGCCGGTGCGAATGTGCGCGCTGGTGTCCTTGCCGAGCGGAACGCTGCCTTTCATCGTGAACGTGACCAACGCGTCGCCGTTGTGCAACGACACATCCGACACCGTGCCGACTTTGATTCCCGACACCGTCACAGCGTTGCCGACGGCAAGGCCGCCGGCCTCGGAAAACGTCGCCTGGTAGCGGACGTCGGTCGCCAGCGACACAATCCGATCGGGCGACAGGCCTACCAGGATGAGCATCCCGATCAGGACGGCGCCGATGAATCCGGCTTTGATCAGCCCGGTTCCGCTGTATTTCAGCATCAGTGATCCTCCGGTTCCGGTTCCTCGCAGCGCTGAGCATCGGACCTGAAGAAGGGAGCTATCACGGTCTTGCCGGACAAATCGGTGCCACGGAGCGTGACTTGGCAGAGGAAGTAGGGGATGGTGGCGCCGAAGACGCCGAGCCGGACCAGCTTGCGATAGTTCTTGGGCGCCTTCTGAAGCGCGGCATCGAGGCGGTCCTTGTCGTCATCGAGGTTTGGGGCCAGCCGAGAGAGCTGGTCTACGGTGGCCGACAGCGGTTTCCTTGCCTTGCCTAATAGGTCTGCCAACGACACGGTACCGGTGCTCAAGGAGTCGATGGCGGGACCGAAAGTGTCGCGGTCGTCCGCAAGTCCCGTCACCAGCCTCTGGAGGCGATCGATTGCCCCGGAGAATTGGCCGCCGTCCTTTTTCAAGGTTGCCGCCACGGTGTTGAGGTTGTCGATCAGATGCTCGATGGTTTGATCGTTGTCTGCCAGCGTGTTCGTAAATGACGTCGACTTGTTCAGCAGCGATTGCAGGGTGCCACCCTCACCCTGGAATACCTCCAACAGCGCTGACGAGAGCGCATTGACATCTCGCGGATTCAGGCCGCGAATGAGGGGTTTCAGTCCGCCCAGCAGCAGATCGAGGTCAAGGGCCGGCGCGGTGTGACTGACGTTGATCTGGCCCCCGGCCGGCAGCCGCCTGGCCGAGCCCGGCCCGTCGACCAGCTCGAGGTAGCGATCACCGACCAGGTTGAGGTAACGGACCGCGGCCTTGGTGCCGTCGGTGAGCGCGACCGCGCGGTCTGCGTCGAATTTCACGACAACTTTCTTGTCCGGTTGCAGGGCAACACCATTGACGGTGCCCACCCGGATGCCGGCGACCCGCACTGAATCTCCGGCCTTGAGACGTGAGGCGTCGTTGAAGCGCGCCGAATATCCGGTGACCGCACCGGTGCGGTACTGGCCGAAGGTGAAGAACAAAAACAACGTCAGCACCGACATCACGATGGCAAAGACACCGAACTTGACCAGCGTCGGGCCCAGTGAGCCCCTCATCCCTGTTGTCCAACCTGGATAGGATTGCGCGGTGGCCCGTCAATCGGCCCGTACAACAGCTGTTTGAGGCCGTCAAAGTTGAGCAGCAATTGCGGATTCCCATAAACCACGGGGTTGGCACCGGTATCTGCGATGAGAACCTTCGCCGCGCTGTTGAAGGGGCGGTGGGGAAGACCCATGCAGCGCGGGCCGCCCGTCGCTGCAACCCTGGGCAGGTTGGCCGGGTACCGATAGCGTTCGGCGCCGAACGTGAGACTCGCCGAGATCGCGATGCTTGGTTCGGGCAATACCGGCCCCGACGCCAACACCGCGTCACCAGCGAGGAGGCACTGCAGCGCCGGGGCGTACTCGTTGAGTAGATCGGTAGTCGGCGCCAGCACATGGAAGGCATCCGTCAACCCCTTCCGGTTGGCGCCCAGGACGTCGTTGCCGACGTCGGCCAAACCGATCGCGCTGATCAGTAGTGCGTCGAGGTTGCGTTGCTCGTCGACGATCGACTTACTGATATTCACAGCGTTACCAAGGGTTTTCACCAGATCCGCCGACGCGTCGCCGTAGGCGTGGAACACCGGCGCCGACATCGCGACGTCGTGGCTCAGCGCGGGAAGAGCCGGCTCGAACTTTTTCAGGAATGAGTCGAGGTCGCTGAACGCCTGGCCGATCTTTTCGCCCCGCCCGCTGAGTGATTGCGAGACAGCCCCGAGCGTTTCGTTGAGTTTTGCGGGGTCGAGCGTGCCCAGCACCGCCGTCAGCTGCTTGAACACCGTGTTGACCTCGACGGTGACATGTTCACTATCGAGCACCTGCCCGGCGTGCAGGGATTGCGCTGACGGTTCCGCCGGGGGCACCAGCTCGACGGACTTGGCGCCGAACACTGTTGGCGACGTGAGGTCGACGCGCACATTGGCCGGGATCAAGTGCATCTCGGACGGATACATCGCCAACCGCAGGACGGCTTGACCATCGGGCCGCGACTCGATCGAGTTGACCTTGCCGACCTGGACGCCGTGCATCTTCACTTTCGCGTCCGGGTTCATCACCAGACCCGCCCGCGGAGACAGCACGGTCAACGGCACGCTGTCGGTGAAGCTGCCCTGGAACAAGCCCACGGCGACGGCAACGACCGCGGCGATGACAGCGACGGTCACCAGACCCGTCAGCGCACGTATCCCGTTGTAAGGCATTGGATGTGTTCCCTATCCCGAAAGGTTGAAATTTCCATTTGAGCCGTAGATCGACAGTGAAATGAGCAGCGTTACCGAGATCACAACAATCAGCGAGCTACGTACCGCATTGCCGGTTGCGACTCCCACGCCCTCTGGTCCGCCCGACGCGAAATACCCGTAGTAGGTGTGCAGCAAGAGGACGGAGAGCGCCATCAAGACGGCCTGCACCAATGACCACAACAAGTCGATCGGGTTCAGGAAGGTCTCGAAGTAGTGGTTGTACAGGCCACCCGACTGCCCGAATAGCACCACGGTGGTGAATTGGCTTGCCAGGAAAGACAATATGACGGCAATGCTGTACAGCGGGGTGATCGCCATCATGCCGGCTACGATCCTCGTGCTGACCAGGTACGAGATCGGCCGGATCGCCATCGCCTCCAGGGCATCGATCTCCTCGCTGATCCGCATGGCGCCCAGTTGGGCGGTCACGCCCGCACCAAAGGTGGCCGCCAAGCCGATGCCTGCAACGACCGGTGCCAAGATGCGGACGTTGATGAACGCTGCCAGGAACCCGGTGAGAGCTTCGATACCGATATTGCCCAGCGAGCTGTAGCCCTGAACCGCGAGCGTGCCACCTGCGGCCAGCGTCAAGAAGCCGACGATGACGACGGTTCCGCCGATCATCGCCAATGTCCCTGCGCCCATGCTGATTTCGGCGATCAGACGGATGATCTCTCGCCGGTAGCGAGTCAAGGCGAAGGGTATACCGGCCAATGCCTTGCCGTAGAACACGGTGTGGTCGCCGATGGAATTGAGGGTACCGACGGGTCTACGCCACACCCCGAATGCCCGGGACGCCCGGGGATAGGTAGCTCTCAGCGTCTTAACCGTCACGGCATCGTTCCCATCACTTCGCCGAGAATCGGATGCCGACAGCGGTGACCACCACGTTGACAACGAACAGCGCCATGAAGGCGTACACCACGGTTTCGTTCACTGCGTTGCCCACCGCCTTTGCGCCCCCACCGGAGATGGTCAGTCCGCGGTAACACGCCACCAGACCGGCGATGAGACCGAACAGCGCGGCCTTGACACACGAGATGATCACCTCGGGCACACCGGTCAACAGCGTGATGCCCGCGGCGAATGCGCCGGGGTTGACGTCCTGCACGAACACCGAGAACACGTAGCCGCCAACGATTCCGATGATGACGACCAGACTGTTGAGCAGTAAGGCGACCAATCCGGCCGCAAGCATCCGCGGCGTCACGAGACGCTGAACCGGGTTGATGCCCAGCACCTCTAAGGCATCGATCTCTTCGCGAATGGTGCGCGAGCCGAGATCAGCGCACATCGCCGTCGCGCCGGCACCAGCCACGATCAATACCGTCACGATCGGTCCGAGTTGGGTGACCGCGCCGAATGCCGCTCCCGCACCGCTGAGATCCGCGGCGCCCAACTCGCGCAGCAGGATGTTGAGGATGAAGCTGACGAGCACCGTGAACGGGATGGCCACCAACAGCGTCGGAGCCAAAGCTACGCGCGCGACGAACCAAGCCTGCTCGAAGAACTCTCGAGTTTGAAACGGTCTGCGAAATGCAAACCTGACCGCGTCCGCACTCATCGCGAAAAGCCCACCGATAGCCTGCATCGCACCGGATAGCCCGTTCGGCAGGCTAATTCCGGTGGACCAGCGTTCCGGACCCTTAATCGCCATCGGTGCCTACCGTCCCCACGCCAATCCCTCCGTCTAGTCCCCCCGAGTTCGCGCACCCGAATAACGCGGGCCGGGCGCACCCCACTTCTGGAAGCGTCCGGCGATTATGACCCATGCCACATGCGGCGGGAGTGAAAACTGACAACTCTGAGACCTCCGAGTTAAGTGACGGCACCGATAGTTTTGAGCTCGATGATGCGGTCCCAGTCCAAACCGAGCTCCTGCAAGATTTCGTTGGTCTGCTCGGCGAACCTGGGTGCCGGTCCCGAGACCGGCGCGGCAACGTCGAACTGCACCGGGTTCGCGACCAGTTCGAGGTCGCCCGCCTGTACTACGTATTCATTGGCCCGGACTTGAGCATCGCCGGCCGCCTGTAGGGTGTCCTGAACTGGCGCCCACGGTCCGGCGAGTGTTGCGAAACGTTCACTCCATTCCGCCAGGGTCCGGCTCGCGATGGCCTTGCTGAGAATCTGGACCGCCTCAGCGGTGTTGGCGGCGATCTTCTCGTCGCCGTCGAACCGTGGATCATCGGCCAATTCGGGTTGGTCGATGTGGTGGCAGACGTCGGCCCAGAACTTACTGGCCTGCATCATCACGAACGAGATGTAGCGGCCGTCCGATGTCGCGTACAGGCCGACCAGCGGATTGATCGGAGAGCCGTGCACGCCGGGCGGGAAGGCCTCCATGCGCTGGTTGAGATGCACGGTCAACGCCACGGTATGCCCCATCGACCACAGCCCGCTGCCAAGCAATGAGACGTCGACGACCGAGGGTTCACCCGTGCGCTCGCGCTTGAGCAGGGCCGCCGCGATGCCACCGGCGAGGTTGGTTCCGGAGATGGTGTCGCCGTAGGCGGGTCCGGGCGGACCGACCATTCCTTCGGTTCCGGGTGGAGTGATAGTGGCCGCGGTTCCGGCCCGGCACCAGAACGCCGTCATGTCGTAGCCACCCTTTTCTGACTCCGCGCCGCGCGGACCCAGGGCGCTGCCGCGGGCATAGATGATCGTCGGGTTGACCGCGCGGATGTCGTCGACATCGATGCCGAACTTCGCGCGGTGCCCGGGCAGGAAACTGGTCAAGAAGACGTCCGAGCGACGGGCCAACTCGTAGAGAACCTCTTTGCCCGCGGGCACCGACATGTCGAGACCGACGCTTCGCTTGCACCGGTTGGCGTGCTCGATGTTCGGGTTGGGATCGCCCTCGACCCGCAGCATGCCGGTCTGCCGCAGACCGCGCTGCGGGTCCCCGGTCACTGCGTGCTCGACCTTGACGACGTCGGCGCCCCACTCGGCCAGCACCGCGCCCGCGGAGGGAACGAACCCGTACATCGCGACCTCGAGGACACGGATGCCGTCCAGCGGCCTCGTCACGCCGACCCCGCCGGCTGCGACCCACCACTGGTCGATGGGCTACCACCCACAGTGGCGACGGCCTCATCTTGCAAGGGCATTCGTTCTCCTCAACACGTGGATAATTGCATTCTCATCCGGGGCGAATCTTACATTCCGGATACCGGAATTCAACTGAACGCGAGAAACGAGACTGGCATACTCGCGGCTGGTTCCGGCGGGCGATATTTATAATGTCGTCGCAGCACAAGGGTGGTTTCTGAGCTGTCTTGCGAGCGGCCACTTCGTGAGAGTAAGGTTCTCATATTCGAAAAGGAGATTCTTTGTGTGCCATCCGGTCCGGGTCCGGTGACTCAATGAGAACGGCTGTTGTCACCGGCGGTGGCTCCGGAATCGGCTTGGCCGTCGCGGAGCGACTCCGCAAAGACGGATACCGGGTCGCGACCATCGACCTCAATCCGTCCGATACCCGATCGGCGTTCATCGCGGATGTCACCGACCGCATGCAAATTGACGCCGCGCTCTCGGGCATTCGCAAGGAACTGGGGCCGATCACTGTTCTGGTCAACGCCGCCGGGCTCGATGGGTTCAAGCGTTTCGCGCACATCGAGTTCGCCGACTGGCAGCGGCTGATCGACGTCAACCTCAATGGTGTCTTTCATATGATCCAGGCCGTGCTGCCCGACATGCTCGACGCCGAATGGGGACGGATCGTCAACATCTCGTCGTCCAGCACGCACTCCGGCGCGCCCTTCATGTCGCATTACGTCGCCGCCAAATCCGCGGTCAACGGATTGACCAAGTCACTGGCCCTCGAGTACGGGCCGAACGGCATCACAGTCAACGCCGTGCCGCCGGGTTTCATCGACACCCCGATGCTGCGCAGCGCGGAACAGCGCGGCAACTTGGGCGACATCGAAAAGACCATTGCGGCAACGCCGGTCCGCCGGATAGGTAAGCCCGAGGACATCGCAGCCGCCTGCGCGTTTCTGGTGTCCGAGGAAGCGGGCTACATCACCGGCCAGATTCTGGGCGTCAACGGCGGTCGAAACACTTAGCCGTCGAATGAATTTCGGTAGCAGACCAAAGGGAAGCCAATGAGAGTTCGGGTTGATGCAGATCGCTGCCAGGGCCACACGCTGTGCTCGATGATCGCGCCGGATTCATTTGTACTCGACGACATCGAAGGTCACGCATCGGCCGCGTCGGAAGACGTTTCGGCAGAACAGGAAGACGCCGTGCGGGAAGCGGCGCATTCCTGCCCTGAACAAGCCATCCTTCTTCATGGCGATCGCCAACGCGGCGAAGCCGGGCGCAGCGGGTCGGCATCAGACAATTCAGCGGAGAGCACATCGTGAGCGTCGACCGCGACCGCGACCGCAAGAAGAATCGCTACCACTTCGACCGGCACACGCCCGAGTACCGCATGCAGTTCGAGAAGATCACCGAAGAGATTCACGACAAATGCCCGGTCGCGTGGACCGACACCTACGACGGCCACTGGGTCGCCGGCGGCAGCAATGCGGTGTTCGAACTCGCTCGCTGCCCGGTTGTGTCCAACGACCACGACATCAACGGCGAACGCCGCGGATACCAGGGTATTTCGATCCCGAAGGCCAAGCGCGCCAGCGGTGTCCGCGGCGGCATCCTGGAAATGGACGAGCCCGAACACCGCGTCTACCGCACCGTACTGAACCCGTACCTGTCTCCGGCGGCGGTGAAACGCTGGGTGCCCTTCATCGACGACGTGACCCGGGCCTGCCTGGACGAGAAGATCGAAAATGGCCACATCGACTTCGTCGACGACCTCGCCAACATCGTGCCCGCCGTGCTGACGCTGGCAATGCTGGGCATCCCGCTGAGGAACTGGGCCATCTACAGCGAACCGGTGCATGCCTCGGTCTACACCCCGGAACACTCCCCAGACATCGACAAGATCGTCGCCATGCATCGCCAGATGGGCCTGGATCTTTTGACCAACATGGTCGAGATGAAGGAGAACCCACGGCCGGGGATCGTCAACGGGCTCATCCAATTACGGATCGACGGCGAGCCCGCGCCCGACCTCGAGATCATGGGCAATCTCGGACTGGTGATCGGCGGCGGGTTCGACACCACCACGGCCCTGACCGCACATTCGATGGAATGGCTCTCCCAGCATCCCGACGAACGCGAACGGCTCAGCCGCGAGCGCGATACCCTGCTCGACTCTGCCACCGAGGAATTCCTGCGGTACTACACACCGGCGCCCGGCGACGGTCGCACCTTCTCCGATGACGTCGAACTCGAGGGGACACAGTTCAAAGAGGGCGAACGGCTGTGGATCTCGTGGGCGATGGCCAACCGTGATCCATCGGTCTTCCACGATCCGAACCAGATCGTCATGGACCGTAAAGGCAACCGGCACTTCAGCTTTGGCCTGGGCGTACATCGATGCATCGGCTCCAACGTCGCGCGGACGGTATTCAAGTCGATGCTGACCGCGGTCCTCGACCGGATGCCGGACTACGTCTGCGACCCCGAGGGCACCGTGCACTACGAGACCATCGGTGTCATCCAGGGCATGCGAAACCTACCGGCCACCTTCACCCCCGGCAAGCGGCTCGGCGCAGGGCTGGACGCAACGCTGGACAAGCTTCAGCGGGTCTGTGACGAGCAGGAACTGGCCCTACCCATCACCGAACGAAAAGAAACCGCGGTCATCGACTGAACATTCGTTCCGACCGTACGTAACTGGGCAATCCCAAGCACGACCGCGCCGGGCGGCTTATATTCAGCCGACGAACGGGAGGAGCGCAACGTGAAATCGTTGACGCTGGGTGTTGCGTTGATGGCAGCGACGGTGACGCTGTCGCCGGTAGCTCACGCCCACATGCCGTACGGCAACTACGAAGTGGAGACCCCGCGCGACCCCGGCCACTCCTGGCTGTGGGCAATCCGGCCGTGCGACCCAGATCACCCCGCTGACTGCATCCAGAACCAGGCCCAGCCCAGGCCCAACGGCCAAGCGACGCCGTGGTACGCCGTTGCACATCTGGCAGGCGGCCGCTACACGATGATCGTCGACGTACCCGACGGTGTGCGCTGTACGGTCTACTTCCTGCCGTCGCACGACACCTATACGTGGGACGCGGTGACGCTGAGCGGCTCGGTGGAGTCCACGTTTGACGCGGGCTGCGGTGGCGCGCCGGGCGGCACCGCCAGCTGGCCGTTCAGTCTCGTCATGTTCTGAGGTCGCGACCTTCAGCGGGCGGGCAGTCCCAGTACTCGCTGCGCGATGATGTTGCGCTGAATCTCCGAGGTGCCGCCGGCGATGGTCCCGGAGAAGCTGCGGGCGTAGCGCTCGAACCAGCTGCCGAAGTAGTGGTCGAGGTTCATCGGCTCGTAGGGCCCGGTCAGCGCCGGGTGCACTAGTCCTTCGGATCCCGCTGCGGACAGGGCGTTTTCGCATGCCTGCCGTTCCGCCTCCGACCCGAGAAGCTTGAGCACCGACAGCGCAGGCACGTCTTCTTCCCCGCGGGCGGCCCGGGCCAGCGCCACCGAACCCAGTAGCTGGAGCGCCTGACGATCCATGATCGTGGTGGCGTACTGATCGCGTTCGAAGTCATTCGCCGGCTCGAAATCAGCGATGACATTGTCGAGTCGATCGGCGAACCCGAGCCACATCATGGTGCGTTCGTGTCCGAGCGAGCCGTTGGCCACCCGCCAACCCTGGTTGAGCGGACCGATCAGGTTCTCCGCGGGCACTTTCACGTCCTCGAAGAACACCTCGTTGAAGTCGAGGTGGTCTTGACCGCAGATATCCGGGAATGGTCGTCTCGTCACCCCGGGCGTATCGGTGGGAATCACCAGCGCGCTGATCCCCTTGTGTTTGGGGGCAGCTGGATCCGTGCGCACGAAGGTCAGCAACACGTCGGCATCGTGGGCGCCCGACGTCCACACTTTCTGCCCGTTGACCACGAAGTGATCGCCGTCGCGGACCGCCCTGGTCCGCAGCGACGCCAGGTCCGAGCCGGCGCTAGGCTCGCTCATGCCCAGCGAGGCGGTGATCTCGGCGCGCAGAATGGGCACCGCCCAGCGCTGCTTGTGCTCGTCGCTACCGAACGAAATCACCGACGCGGCAATGATATTCACGCCTTGGGGGTTGAAGCTGTGGTAGATCCGGCGCTTGCACAGCTCTTCCAGGTACACGTACTGCTGCAGGACGGTGGCGTTGCGGCCACCGAATTCCGGCGGCTGAGTCGGTAACAGCCATCCGTTGTCGAACAGCAGCCGTTGCCAGCGGCGTGCCCAATCCGGCATGTGCGACACCGACTTCGGTCGCTCCAATGCCGCGGCCGCGGTCGCGGGCACGTGCTCATCGAGGAAAGCGACGAATTCGGCACGGAATGCCTCGACGTCTGGATCAAAGGCGAGCTGCACGGTACACCTCGGTAACCTTCGCCCGATGCTCAGCGGTTCCGCCGAGCATCAGCTCACCGGCCTTGGCTCGCTTCAACGCGAACTGCAGATCGTTCTCCCACGTGAAGCCCATCGCGCCGAACAGTTGCAGGCCGTGGCGGAATACCAGCGACTGACATTCGCCTGCACCAGCTTTCGCCATCGCGGCGGCCAGCCGCCGGCGCGGGTCGTTCCCGGCGATCGTCAACGCGGAGTAATAGGCGAGGGCGCGCGCCCGCTCGATCGCGACGTGCATGTCGGCGGCCTTATGCTGGACCGCCTGAAACGATCCGATCGCGACCCCGAACTGGTGACGGCTGCGCACGTGGTCGAGGACCAGATCCAAGATGCGTTGGCACGCGCCAACCATGGTGATCGCCATGCCCATCAGGGCGACGTGGTGCGCCGACTCGGTGTCGACGCGAAAGCGAGCGGCGTCGGGCAGCCGCAATCCAGCGAAGGTCAGGTTGGCGACGTGCAGCACCGGGTCGAGCACGGCGCTGCGCCGCCGGGACAGGTGGGCGCCTGCGACGTCGGCTTTGACGACGAACACCGCCGCGTCGGTGACCACCGCAAGCCATTCCGCGCGATCGCCGTCCAGCACGTGCCGGGCGGTGCCGACGAGCACCCACTCGTCGCCGTCACGGTGTGCGGTGACGCCGCCGTAGACGGCGGTGCCGGATGCCTGTGCGTCGAACCGCTCCCCCACCAGCGGAGCGAATTGACTCATGGTCGCCAGGAATGGGGTGGGGTCGGTCGCTCGTCCTAGTTCTTCGAGAACGATGGCCAACTCGACGGCGTTCTCCGGGTCGCTCATCTCGGTCCAGCCGTGCTCGACGTAGGCCTGCCAGACCGGTGCCGGGTCCACACCGTCCTCGGCGACACCCCTGACCAATGCCGGCGGGCACTGTTTACCGACCACGTCGCGCACGGTTTCTTGCCAGAGGCGCTGATCGGCGTCGAATTCCAACAGCATCCGGCCAGCTCCTTAGCTCAGGTAACGCGCTGTGAGAATACTATTCTCTTAATAGCACAGTGACAATCTCGCCAACCCGAGCGGCCGCGTCCGACCTCGGGCTGACGAGGTTGTGTCACATGGGTTTCCCGATCGCACAGCGCTCGTCCAGCGCACCTAGCCCGGCCGCGGGAACTGCTTGATCGACCGGGCGCTTGGGCGCAGGGCCAGCGGTTGAGAACTGCGAGAATGCTATTATCACTAGCGAAGAACAGCGATTACGCCAATGGGGCCCGATTATGGCCGCTAGCAGGGCCGATGAATAACCGAAATGCTTACCGGAAACCCGTTGATTGGCGGCGAACAGGGATGTTAGTTTGGCTAGCAGAGTACTGACGGACAGGACGCAGTCAGCCGATTCGCGGAGGGTGGTTTAGCGGTGATCGAGCACCCGGACGGGACGCGCACGCCGCTGATCGATGCCAGCGTGCACATCTTCTTCTCGTCCAACAAAGAACTCCGCTCGGTTCTTCGCGAGCCGTTCAAGAGTCGCGGTTTCCCGGACTACGAGATGGACTGGTACGGCGCCCCGGGTGGCGAGTACGCACCCAAGACCAGAGGACCGGACCGGCAGTATCCAGGCTCAGATCCGGAATTCGTTGGCAACGAACTCTTTTCGAATCGTAACGTTGACATCGCGGTTTTGCATCCGATGGCCCGTGGCATCATGCCGGACCGCCACCTGGGTAGCGCCCTGCACGCCGCCCACAACGAGATGATGGTGTCGAAGTGGCTGGAGCACAGCCATTTCGGCGATAAATTCCGCGGCACGATCCGGGTCAACCCTGACGACATTGCCGGTGCGCTGAAAGAGATCGAGAAGTGGCGCTCGCACCCCCGGGTGGTCCAGATCGGTGTCCCACTGCAGTCGCGTGAGGTCTACGGCAAGCCACAGTTCTGGCCGTTGTGGGAGGCGGCGGTCGATGCCGGACTTCCCGTTGCCGCGCACATCGAGGTCGGCTCGGGCATCGCCAATCCGCCGACTCCGAACGGAAATACCCGCGTCTACGAGCATTACGTCAGCTTCATGGCGCTGAACTACCTCTACCACCAGATGAACCTGATCGCCGAGGGCGTCTTCGAACGCTTCCCGGGCCTGAAGTTCGTATGGGGCGACGGTGCCGCGGACTTCATCACACCGTTCATGTGGCGGATGGACACCTTCGGCAGGCCGCACCTCGAACAAACGCCGTGGGCGCCACAGATGCCCAGTGATTATCTGCCGGGACACGTCTACTTCGTCCAGGGCAGCCTCGACGGACCCGGCGACACCGACTTCGCCGGCGAGTGGTTCGGCTTCACCGGCAAAGACGACATGGTGATGTTCGGGTCGAGCTACCCGCATTGGCAGTGCGGCGACATCACCAAACTGCCCAAGGCGCTGTCCGAAGCGCAACGGGACAAGCTGTGCTGGCGCAACGCGGCCAACCTGTATGGGATCGACGTTTCGGCCGATCTCGCGACCGGCTAGTCGCAGAATAGAATCAACCCAGGGAGAGCGAGGAGATCGAGATGACGCTGACCCATTCACAGGAGCGTGTTCCGGCCGCCGAACGTATTGCCGTCCGATGCGTCGACTCGGATGTTCATCCGACACCCAAGCGCGGCGAGATCATCCCGTATATCCCGGAGCCGTGGCGCAGCAAATACTTCCTGTCTCGTGACGTGGGCGAGCAGATCTACTACGACGCCCCCGACTACGCGCATGCTTACGCGATGCGCACCGACGCATTTCCGCAAGACGGCGAATTTGCCGGCAGCGACCCGGACCTGGCGTTTCGTCAGCTGATCATGGAAGCCGGCTCCGACATCGGCATTCTCGAGCCCGCCGCGTATCCGGCCCGCATCCCCGAGGCACAGCACGCGATGGCGGCCGCACTGAACGAGTGGCAGGCCCACCACTGGCTCGACAGCCACAACAACTGGCACCAGCGGTGGCGCGGATCGATCTGCGCCGCGATCGAGGAACCCGAGAAGTCGGCTCGCGAGATCGAGAAGTGGGCCGGGCATCCCTACATGGCGCAGATCCTGATCAAGGCCGAGCCGCGGCCGCCCTGGGGCAATCCGAAGTACGACCCGATCTGGGCCGCAGCCACCAAGCACGACATGCCCGTGAGCTGCCACCTGTCGCGCAGCCACTTCGACGAGCTGCCGGCCCCGCCGGTGGGATACCCCAGCTACAACCACGACTTCATGGTCACGTACTCGCTGCTGGCCGCCAACCAGGTGATGAGCCTGACCTTCGACGGCGTATTCGACCGCTTCCCGACGTTGCGAATCGTCTTCGTGGAGCACGCATTCAGCTGGATCTTGCCGCTGATGTGGCGGATGGACGCGATCTACGAGGCGCGCAAATCCTGGCTGGACATCAAGCGCAAGCCGTCGGAGTACGTCAAGGAACACATCAAGTTCACCACGCAGCCGCTGGACTACCCGGAGGACAAGACGGAGCTGACTCGCGCGCTGGAGTGGATGGAGTGCGAGAAGATCCTGCTGTTCTCCTCGGACTACCCGCACTGGACCTTCGACGACCCGCGCTGGCTGGTCAAGCATCTGCCCAAGCACGCCCGAGACGCCGTGATGTACAAGAACGGCATTGCCACCTACCACCTTCCGGAGACGGTTCCCGTCCTCGAGGGTCAAGTTCGGGTGCTCTGACTTGACGGCCGAGAAAACCGGGCCGGAAACAACCCGGCCTCAGCCACGTCTCGCCCAAGGCCGCGAACACATTGTCGCCACCGTTGACGAGATCCCCTCGGGCAAGCACAAACTGGTGCCGATCGGACGGCACGGCGTGGGCGTCTACAACGTCAACGGAACCTTCTATGCGATCGCGAATTACTGCCCGCACCAAGGCGGTCCGCTGTGCTCAGGACGAGCGCGGGGCCGCACGATCGTGGACGAGACGGCTGCCGGCGACGCTGTCATGGTGCGCGATAAGGAATACATCTACTGCCCCTGGCACCAATGGGGTTTCGAGCTGGCGACCGGCACCACGGCGGTCAAGCCGGAGTGGAGCATCCGCACCTACCCGGTGCGAGTCGTCGGAAACGACGTCCTGGTACAGGCCTGACCAACGGGAGAATCTGTGTCCACTATCGAGGTCAACGGTGGCAATGTCGTCTACGAAATCCTCGGCGAGTCAGGCGATCTGATCGCGCTGACGCCCGGCGGCCGGTTCAGTAAGGAAATCCCCGGCCTGCGCCCCCTGGCCGACGCGCTGGCTGCCGGCGGCTACCGGGTGCTGCTGTGGGACCGGCCCAACTGCGGTGCGTCGGACGTCCAGTTCTACGGGCAGAGCGAGTCGCACATGCGCGCCGAGACCCTGCACGAGCTGGTGACGGGACTCGGCTTCGAACGGTGCATCCTTGCCGGTGGGTCCGGCGGGGCAAGGGATTCCATGCTGACCACGATGCTGTATCCCGAGCTCGTCGAGAAGCTGGTGGTGTGGAACATCGTCGGCGGAATCTACGGCAGCTTCGTGCTCGGCTCCTATTACATCGTCCCCAGCATTCTCGCGGTGCGAGGTACCGGGATGGACGGCGTGGTGAAGGTGCCGGAGTGGCGCGAGCGCATCGAGGAGAACCCGGACAATGAGAAGCGATTCCTCGACTTCGACTCCGAGCAGTTCCTCACCTTGATGCTGCGGTGGCTCAACGCCTTCGTATCCAAGCCCGGCCAGACGATCCCGGGTGTCGAGGACGAGATGTTCGATCGAATCAAGATTCCCACCTTGATCATTCGCGGCGGCGAGAACGACTTGGATCACCCGAAACGAACATCGCTGGAAGTCAGCTGCTTGATCAAGGGATCGAAGCTGATCGACCCGCCCTGGCCGGAGGATGCCTGGGAGCGTGCTTCCGAGGCCCGGGCTCAGGGCAAAGTGAAGCACTTCAACATGTTCGACACCTGGGTGCAGGCCGCACCGCCGATCCTGAGGTTCCTGGGATCGTGATGCGACTACACGGTGCGAATGCGGACTTCGCAGTTCAACGAGGCTTCCAGCGCGGTGTGCACCCGGCTTTCCGGGATGCGCTCGAGATCAGCTTCCCGCAATGTCACGTCGATGATGTCGAAGCCGTCATCGCCGGGAGTTCGGACAATGTCGGCGGTGAGTCCGAATCCGGCCAGCACCCCGTGCGCATCGTCATCGGTTCCCCGGCTGACAAACGTGATCACTCCTGGGACCGGTGTCGTCGCAAAAGCCTTGGTGCACAACTCGATCGCCTCCCGTTTGGCCGCGTCGGCATCGTCGCAGGCGATCAGCAGCTCCACCTCGCGACGACCGGCGGGCATGGCCCCGAGATCCTTCATGATCACCGCGCCGTCGACGTGGCCGACACGTTCGAGGAGCACAGCCATGCCCTCCGTTAGTTGCGTGGGCGCCAAGGCGTTGTCCGGGTCGACGTTGACGCGTACGACTGCGGTTCGCATGTGCGCAAGCCTAACTGTGCCGCCGGGGGTCAGCTGATGGAGACCAGTGCTGCACCGGCCCTCACCGTCGGCTCGTCGCCCGGGTTCACGCCGAGGCTGCTAAGAGACGACAGCGGCCGAGAAGACCTCGCCGCCTACCGGGCTCGCGGCGGCTATCAGCCACTCGCCGGAGCTGACGAACTGCTCGAAGAGGTCGACTCCAGTGGACTCCTCGGTCGTGGCGGGGCCGGCTTCCCACTCGCGGTGAAGGCGCGCGCGGTCCGCGACAACGGCCGCGTCGCCGGTGGGGCCGTCGTCGTCGCCAACGGCGAAGAGGGAGAACCGGCTTCGATCAAGGACCGGTGGCTGCTGCGGCACCGGCCGCACCTGATCCTCGACGGACTGCGGCTGGCCGCCGCGATGGTGTCCGCCCGACGCAACTACGTCTACGTGTCCGATCCGGAGTCAGCCCGCAGTGTGGACGCCGCACTGGCCGAACTCGGGCACGACGCCCTCGACGGCGTCACAGTCGAGATTCACAGTGTCGAACCGGGATACGTCGCCGGAGAAGAGACCGCCGCTGTCCGCGCACTCAACGGCGGTCCGGCCAAGCCGACCGACAAGCCGCCGCGACCCTTCCAGGAAGGGGTCGGTGGACTCCCCACGCTGGTCAGCAACGTGGAAACGCTGGCCAGCCTGCCCTACCTGCAACGACGCGGCTCGGCCGAATTCCGCTCGCTGGGTACTGCCGCGTCGCCCGGCAGCTTCCTGGTCACGGTCACCGGCGCGGGCCGCGCGCCCGGCCTCTACGAGGTCCCGCATGGCCTGGCAATCACCGAACTACTTGCCCTGCATGGTATTTCCGCCGATCGCGTTCGTGGCGCTCTGATGGGCGGCTACTTCGCCGGTCTGCTCGATCGCGCAGTGCTCGACGTCACGCTGGATCACGAGACACTCCGCAGCCTCGGTATCGGCCTGGGCAACGGCGCGATCACCGTGATCACCGACGACTGCCCCCTCGCTGTCGCCGCGTCGGTGCTCGCCTACTTCGACCGGGAGAACGCCGGGCAGTGCGGTTCCTGCTTCAACGGGAGCGCGGCGATGGCCGCCGTCGCAGGTGCGCTGCGCGACGGTGTCGCCACTGTGGAGGATGTGGCCCGGTTGCGACGCTGGTCGGTCGTGCTCCGCGGACGCGGTGCCTGCGCGACGCTGGACGCCGCGACCAACATCGCCGCGAGTCTGCTGAGCAGCTTCCCCGACCTGGTCCAGAGCCACCTCGACAACGCCTGTCCGACATGCCAATCGGGCGCGTTCACGGCCGACCGCCCCTACCAGGTGGAGGGGCTGTGAGAATTCGTCTGGACCGCACGGTCTGTGATGGCTTCGGGGTGTGCGCCAAGCACGCGCCGGACTACTTCTCCCTCGACGACTGGGGGTACGCGTCGCTTGAGGGCACCGGGGAGGTCGCCGAGGTGGATCGCGACGCTGTGAAGCGGGCGCTGCTGGATTGTCCCGTGCATGCGATCACCGAATGGGGCGAGCACCGCGAAGCCGAGCCGCATGACAGGTCGGTCGGCGCCGAGGATCCGGCCGAGAGCCTGAAAACCGAAGCGAGCGAAGCGGAGTGGGGGTTCACCCGT
Source organism: Mycobacterium sp. (assembly GCF_965277065.1). Classification (GTDB taxonomy): domain Bacteria; phylum Actinomycetota; class Actinomycetes; order Mycobacteriales; family Mycobacteriaceae; genus Mycobacterium. The sequence goes on along the minus strand of NZ_CBDIBT010000018.1, from coordinate 191,944 downwards.
TGACCGGACGCCCGCTACCGCTGATCTCCGATGACAACGAGTTCTTCTGGACCTCCGGCGCCGACGGGAAGCTGCGGTTTCAGGAATGCGCCGATTGTGCCGCGCTGATCCATCCACCCGCCCCAGTGTGCCGGTACTGCCGCTCGCACAATCTCGGCGTGCGGGCGGTGTCGGGTCGCGCGACGCTGGCCGGTTTCACGATCAATGAACGATTCAGCCTGCCGGGGCTTCCCGCGCCGTATGTCGTCGCGCAGGTCGCCGTCGCCGAAGACCCGCGAGTCCGGCTGACCACCAACATCATCGAATGCGAGCCTGGGCAACTGGAGTTGGGCCAGCAGGTCGAGGTTGTCTTCGAACAGAACGAAGACGTCTGGCTGCCGCTGTTCCGTCCCATAAACGGTGCCGAACTCACCGCGTTGCCGATCGACGAGATCGAGCCGGAACGGTTCGGCGAATTCGTCCGGCCGATGCTGACGGTCGAAAAATTCGAAGACAAGGTGGCACTCACCGGGATCGGCATGTCGGAGATCGGCCGCCGGCTGATGGTGCCGCCGCTTTCGCTGACCGTCGCGGCCTGCGAGGCCGCGGTCGCCGATGCCGGGCTGACTCTCGGCGACATCGACGGCTTGTCGACCTACCCCGGCGGCGGCATGTTCGGCGGCTTCACCGAAGGTGGAGTCACCGCATTGGAAGCCGCCCTGGGTATCCGGCCGACGTGGCACAACGGCGGGATGGAAACCTTTGGCCCCGGCGGCTCGGTGATCGCCGCGATGCTCGCCGTCGCTTGCAGGCTGGCCCGCCACGTGCTGTGCTTTCGGACGCTGTGGGAGGCCACCTTCAACGAGCTTTCGAAACAGAATCAGCAGCAGGGCAAGATCCTCCCTTCGGGTGGACGCCGTGCCGACTGGCTGTTGCCGTTCGGCGCCACCTCTGCGGCACACACGTTGGCGCAGAACGCACAACGCCACTTCCACCGCTACGGCACCACCAAGGAGACGCTCGGCTGGATCGCGTTGAACCAGCGCGCCAACGCCGAACTCAACCCGACGGCGGTGTATCGCACGCCGATGACGATGGACGACTATCTCAACGCGCGGCCGATCACGTCGCCATTCGGCCTCTTCGACTGCGACGTGCCCTGCGACGGCGCGGTCGCGGTGATCGTGTCCGCCGTCGACGCCGCCCAGGACACCGCCAAACCGCCGGTGTACGTCGACGCCGTCGGTACCCAGATCATCGAGCGAATCAACTGGGACCAAAGCACATTGACCCACGAGCCACAGGTGCTGGGCCAGGCCGCGCATCTGTGGTCACGCACTTCGCTCAAGCCGCAGGACGTCGACGTCGCGGAGCTCTACGACGGATTCACGATGAACTGCCTGTCCTGGATCGAAGCACTGGGGTTCTGCGGCATCGGCGAGGCACGAGACTTCCTTGATGGGGGCAAGAACATCGCCCGCGACGGACAGCTGCCGCTGAACACCCACGGCGGGCAGCTGTCACACGGTCGCACCCACGGCATGGGTCTGCTGCACGAGGCAATCACCCAGTTGCGTGGCGAGGCCGGAGATCGTCAGGTGGCCGACGTCCGCGTCGGTGTCGTCAGCAGCGGTGGCCTGACACCGAGCGGAGTACTGCTGCTGCGGGCCGATCGATGACCTCCACAGTTCAGCCCCGGTTGGTCATCGTCGATGGCGTGCCGATGTCCGCGTTGGTCGCTGAAGCGCTCAGCCCGCGGGCAGTCATCGTCGCCATCCACGGCGGCGGCACCACCGCACTGTATTTCGACTGCCCCGGCCACCCCGAGCTGTCGTTACTGCGGACCGGCGCACAACATGGCTATACCGTGGTGGCGATCAACCGACCCGGCTACGGCAGCTCCGCGGCCTACCCAGACGCGGTGGCCCAGCCCGAGCAACGGGTCCGGCTCGCCTACGGCACGGTGGATCGGGTGCTGGGTGAAAAGCCGCGCGGTGCAGGCATTTTCCTGATGGCACACTCCGGCGGATGCGAACTCGCGCTACGGATGGCCGCGCAAGGTTCCGCCGAACAGCGCGCTGATCTGCTCGGCGTCGAGCTTGCCGGCACCGGGCGTCGTTATCATCCCGCGGCGCGCGAGATTCTCAAGGCGGCAACCCTGGAGCATCGTCCGGCTGGTATGCGCGAGTTGTTGTGGCATCCGACGGACCTGTATCCACCCGAAGTGCTCGGTGGTGCAACGATTTATCCGGGTGCGCCACCGTATGAAACCCAGATGGTGTCGAACTGGGCTCGTCAGGATTTCCCGGCGGTCGCGCCCTGCGTACGGATTCCGGTGCAATTCAGCGTCGCTGAGCATGAAAAGATCTGGCTGTCCGACGGGCCGGCACTGACCGAGATCGCATCGCTGTTCGCCAATACCGCGAGCTTCGGAGTCAACGAACAACCCGGCGCCGGGCACAACATCAGCCTCGGCCACACAGCGGCTGCCTACCATTCGACGGTGTTCTCCTTCGCCGACGACTGCGTGAAAGCCCGCTGATGCGCGTCGGTTTCATCGGCCTGGGCAGTCAGGGCGGACCGATGGCGGGACGCATCATCGACGCCGGCTTCCCGACGACGCTGTGGGCCCGCCGGCCTGCCTCCCTCGAACCGTTCGCCGGCACCGCCGCCGCGGTCGCCGGATCTCCGGCGGAACTGGCGGCCGTCAGCGACCTCGTCTGCCTGTGCGTGGTCGGCGACGGCGACGTCGAGGAAGTCGTCACCGGCGAGAACGGAATCCTGGTCGGGCTCAAACCGGGCGGCGCGATCGCCATCCACAGCACGGTGCACCCCGCCACCTGCCATACAGTGGCGGAACGGGCTGCCCGGCAGGGTGTCTCGGTGATCGACGCGCCGGTGAGCGGCGGCGCGCCGGCCGTCGCCGAGGGCCGGTTGCTGGTGATGGTCGGTGGTGACGCCGATGTCGTCGAACGCTGCCGTCCGGTATTCGCGAGCTACGCTGACCCGATCGTGCACCTCGGCGCATTGGGCTCCGGACAAACCGCCAAGCTGCTGAACAACCTGCTGTTCACCGCCAACCTTGGGACGGCGGCCACCACGCTGACACTCGGCGAGGCGCTGGGCGTCTCACCCGACCGCCTCACCGAGGTGATCTCCCGCGGCAGCGGAAACAGCTTCGCGCTCAACGTACTCGGCGGCGACACCGACGGTCTGGCTCGCCTCGCCGGCATGGCCGGCACCTTGCTGCGAAAGGACGTCCGCCTGGTCGCCGACGTCGCGGACGCCGCGACCGTTTCCGGCGGAGTCGTGCTGGACGCCGCCGACGCGACGTTGTCCCTCATGGAACATCCACGGTGAGAGTCGGATTCATCGGCGCAGCCGAGGCTGTCGCCGAGGTCGCTGCGCCGCGCGGTGTGCAGGTGGTAAACGCCCCCGTCAGCGGTGGCCCGCATAACGCCGCCGCGGGCGCTCACGCTGTTCGTCGGCGGCACCGCCGGTGATGAGCTGCTACGAAAATCCGATCCTGCATGTCGGCCCGCTGGGAGGGGCCAGAAAGTGAAGCTGATCGACAATGCGTTGTTGGCGGCACACATCGGCCTGCTCGCCGACGCAATCGGCGTGGGAGCGCGACTCGGCGTCACCGAGTCCGCGCTGCTGCGTGCCCTTCCGCACGGCAGGCGAATTCGTGGACAAGGACATCGCGGTGGTCCGACACATCGCTACTGAACTCGCCGGCGACCTCGGCGTTCTCGACAAAGCCATCGATGCAGCGATTCCCGGGGCAGATGAGGTCTTTTCGGCCCGCCGAGAACGGTCTACCGTTAGCGTTACAGTCACGCATTCCGTCGTAACGGTGACGGGCGCTCAGGAGGGTGCAATGACCAAGCCCAAGGTCGTCTTCAATCCGGTCTCCGAGGAGTACTTCGCCAACCCGTTCGATATCTACCGACGGATGCGCGAGGACGCACCCCTCTATTACGACGAGAAAGAAGATTTTTACGCAATCACGCGCCATGAGGACGTGGCGGCGGCATTGAAGGACCACGAGACCTACTCATCGAGCCGCGGCTGCGATCTGGCGATGGTCCGCAAGGGCATCTCCGCCGACATGCGGTCCATCATTTTCATGGATCCACCGGACCACCGGCACATGCGCAGCCTGCTCAACAAGGCCTTCACACCGCGAGCGGTCCAGTCGCAGACCGACACCGTCCACGAAGTGATCGATAAGTATCTGGGCGCCGTCAATCCCGAGCGGTTCGACGTGGTGCAGGACTTCTCCGGCCCGTTCCCGGTCGAGGTCATCACCCGAATGGCCGGTGTGCCTGAGGAATACCGCCAGCAGGTGCGGCACTGGATCGACATCAGCCTGTCCCGTGAACCGGGGCAGATCGAGGTCAGCGAAGCCGGCATGCAGGCCAACATCGACACCGCGATGTACTACTTCAGCCTGGTGCAGGAACGTCGGCAGAACCCGCAGGACGACATGATCAGCAAGCTGATCGCCGCCGAGATCCCCGGTGAAGATGGTCAGACCCGTCAGCTCGACGACATCGAAATCTGCGGTTTCGCCACGCTGCTCGGCGGTGCCGGCGCAGAGACCGTCACCAAGTTGATCGGCAGCGCGGCCGTGCTGTTCGCGCTCAACCCAGAGCAGTGGGAGAAACTACAAGCAGACCGCAGCAAGTTGACCGGAGCGGTCGAAGAGTTGCTGCGCTACGAGGGCCCGGTGCAGTACAACGTCCGCTGGACCCTCAAAGAGGCACACACCAGCGGCGGCACCATTCCCGCCGGCAAGCCGGTGTTCGTGATGAACGCTGCGGCTAACCGGGACCCGGACGCCTTCACTGAGGCCGACACCTTCGACATCGACCGCGACCACACCGAAGCGCAGCATCTCGGTCTGGGATACGGGATTCACAGTTGCCTCGGCGCGGCGCTCGCCCGGATGGAAAGCCGGGTCGCGCTGGAGAAGCTGCTCGACTTCATGCCCCGCTACGAGGTGGACTGGGATGGCTGCAAGCGGGTCACGATGCAGAACGTCGCGGGCTGGCTGAACGTCCCGGTGAAGGTGCTGCGATGAGGTGGACCAAGTGACGAAGAAAATCGAAGTCGACTGGGGCCTGTGCGAAAGCAACGGGGTCTGCATGGGCGTCATCCCGGAGGTTTTTCAACTCGAGGATGACGACACGCTGACCGTGCTGCAGGACGAAGTCACTCCCGAGAACGAGGCGCTGGTGCTCGAGGCGGTTCGTCAGTGCCCGCGTCAGGCCATCTCGATCATCGAATAGCGTCGCGGCTCGTTGCGGCTCAGCCGCAGATGTAAGACACCGGCTGCAGCTCTCGATACCTGTCAGTCCCACGAACCGACCGGACATCTGACACGTTCTACCACTGCTAGGGCACCGCGGCCGTGAATCCGCGTCCGGCACCGGCTGCCGGAACCATGGCTTCCAAGAGTTATTCAGAGTTGGCGCTTCATCCACAGATGAACTTCCGACGAGTGCGATTCGCACAGGTGTTCGATAGCGTGGGCGTTATGAGTTTCGTAGCGCAAGCACTCCCCGCAGATGCGACGCGCGCGCAGATGCGCGCGGATCTTGCGCTGATCGGCGCCGCTTACACTCGGCTACGCGGATCGTGCACTGATGTGGTGGGCAACGCTTTTCGCGTCGAGGTCGCGGACCGGCTCGAGACTTTGGACCGGGTCAATCGCGGGCTGTCGTACCGCATGTTCGCCGAGATCGCCGACCCGGTAGACGGGCCAGACGACCCTGCACTGCCCTCTGATGTGGCGACGCGCCATCTGCTCGGCTCGCGGCTGCGGATCACCGCCGCCGAAGTCAAGCGCCGGTTTCGGGTGGCGGCGCAAATCTGCCCGCGACGGTCACTGACTGGCCCGGTCCTGCCGCCAGGGTTGCCGAAGTTGGCAGAGGCCGTTGAAGAAGGCGCTCTCGGTGACGATCACATCGCCGCGATTACGAGGGCCTTGAATATGCTGCCGTCGGCAGTCAGCGTCGCCGATTACGAGAAGGCTGAGCGCACCTTGGTCGGCGACGCCACCAGGCAGGACGCTAAATTCGTTGCCGCGGTGGGTGATCGGATCTCGGACTGCCTCAATCCCGACGGCAACTTTTCTGACGAGGACCGTGCAAGGCGCCGCGGACTCGTGCTCGGGAGACAGAGCGTGGACGGGATGAGTCGACTCACCGGATGGCTGGACCCAGAGACGCGCGCCTACCTGGAAGCGATCACCGCGGCCATTCGCCCCGGCCGCCATGTGCCTGCGGCCAACGATGCGCCCGCCGAGCGCGACAACCGCACTCCGTCGCAACGCTGCCACGACGCGCTCAAGCTCGCGTTACGCGACGCGCTTTCATCCGGCGAACTCGGCGTCCATCGCGGGGTGCCGGTCACAGTGATCGTGACGACCAAGCTGGCCGAACTCGAGCAGGCCGCCCGTGCCGCGCGCGACCCGAGCATCCCGATGCCGGCGCCGGCGCGCACCGGCGGCAACAGTCGACTCCCTATGCGCGACCTGATCCGCATGGCCAGCGACAGCATCCACTACCTGGCGGTCTTCGAGGATCACTCAGAGCGGCCGCTGTATCTGGGCCGCAGCAAACGCATCGCGACCGTAGACCAACGCATGATCTGCTACGCCCGCGACGGCGGTTGCACCCGCCCGGATTGCCTTGAGCCCGGCTACCATTGCGAAGTCCATCACGGCGACGACTGGGCCAACGGTGGTCGAACCAACGCTGACGAACTCCACTTCCTGTGCGCGCCAGACCATTCCGAGGCGAGCAGCGGTCGTATCGTCACGACAGTCACCGACGACGGCCGCCTCGCCTGGACGACGGCACCGGACCACCGCGCATCAACCGCATCCACCGCCCCGACGAGCTACTCGACGACGACTAATGACGCTGCGGCTACGCGAAACTCCTTGCTATTTCTCGCTGATGGCCTGTTCGGGGCAGCACTCGATGGCCTCCTGGGCGGCCGCCTCCAAGTCCCCCGGCACCTCGGACTCGATCGCTACGGCGTAACCATCGTCGGTGAGGCTGAACACGTCCGGGCACAACGTGAGGCACATCCCGTGACCACGACAGCGCTGGTCGTCTACCCAGACCTTCATGCCGCTGTGAACTCCAGGTGCAGCTCGGTGAGCCCACGCAGAATGTAAGTCGGAACGAATTGGTAGCGGCGGTCATTCGCCGGGCCGTGGTGCTGCTCGTTGATCCGGATATCGGATGTTCGGTCGAGCAGTCGCTCCAGGGCCACTCGCGTTTCGGCGCGCGCCAGGGGTGCGCCGGGGCAGCTGTGGATGCCGCGGCCGAACGAGATGTGTTGGCGGGCATTCTTTCTGGCCGGGTCGAACGTGCTGGGGTCGTCGAATCGGCGCGGATCGCGGTTGGCGGCGGCCTGCACGATCATCACCGTGGTGCCCGCAGGCAGGTCGACCCCGCCGACGTTGACCGGCCTGCGGTTGATCCGGAAGTCGCCCTTGACCGGGCTCTCGACGCGCAACGCCTCTTCGATGAAGTTGGGCAGCAGGCTACGGTCCTTACGCAACTGCGCCTGGACGTCCGGCCGGTCCCCCAGTGTCTGCAGCGACGCGCCGAGCAGCCGCACGGTGGTTTCCTGACCGGCCGAAAAGACGTTGGCCGCAACCCGAGCCACGTCTCCGACCCCGGGTATCGAACCGTCCGGGTAGGTCGCGGAGGCAAGACCGGTGAGCACGTCGTCGCGTGGTTTCGCGCGGCGATCCTGCACGTAGGCCGAGAACAGGCCGTAGAGGAATTCCAGCGGGCTGTGCGCCAACGATTCCTTGCCGGTGCCGCCGATGCCCCCACCCGAGTGGTCGCGGATGCCTTTGACGAACTTGTCGCGATCCTCCAGCGGGACGCCCAGCAGATCGGCGATCACCAGCAACGTGAACGGGCTGGCGAAGCCCTTGATGAACTCACCGTGCCCGCGCGCCAAGAAGTCGTCGAGCGCCTGGTCGGCCAGCGCCCACATGGCGTCCTCGTTCTCCTTGAGGCGCTTCGGAGTGATCAGCCGCATCAAAAGGGAGCGGTGATTGGTATGGGTCGGCGGGTCGAGTGTGGGCAGCTGGTCGTTGAAGGGCAGCTCGTCACGGTGCTGCTCGATCAGCTCGGTGATGTCAGTGTCGCCTCGGCCTTCGAGACTCACTGGGAAGCCGGGAAATGGTCCGGTCACCGAGTTGCACGACGACCACGTCTCGGCATCGTTGAGGACGGCACAGGCTTCGTCCCAACCGGTCACCATCGTGACGTCGTGATGCTTTTCCTTGGTCACCGGGCACTGCTGCCGAAGCGACTCATAATAGGGATACGGGTCCGCGACGAGCTCGCTGCCACGGAAAAAATCCAGTTCGGTGAAGTCATTCACCATTTCGCACCGTTCCAATCTCGACCAGTGAGAATGTCGCTCTCAGAGATGAGCATTAGATTTCCACAGAGCATGGTGCGACGTCAACGCGGTGTGGAATCGCAACTCAGCCGGCGGGAACGAGGTCGGCCTCCACCGACGCGCTGGACATCACCCGGCTGCGGAACGTCTCGATCGGCCCGATCGACGCCGGAGACAGTCCGGCCGCCACGAGCGCCTGCGCCTTAAACGCTTGCGCCGCCGCGCTGAGCCAATACTCGACCAGGCTGACATGAGATTCCAGCTCTGCCGGCCAGGTCTGCCCCCACAGCGTGACCTCGGTGGCGCCCTGGTCGAGCGCCTGTATAACCCCTTGTCGCACGCGTGAGTCGCAGCCGAACAGGTCCGCGGCGGCGGCCAGGGTTTGCGGCGGCGGGCGATGCCCGACCGTCGCCAGCGCGTACTCAAGGTCGAGGATGCGGGCGCCGAGGATTCGCAGCGGACGCTCATCGGCATGGTCAGCGACCAAGACCGTCACGTCCCAGCCGGCCATCGTCCGATCGAACAACCAGCCGCCGGCGAAGCGCACCACGTCGGCGACATCGGAGGCGACGACGTCGAGCCGATATCTCACGTCCGGTTCGGCGGCGCCATGTCCCGGGCTAACGACTCCGAGTACTCCTTGAAGACCTCGGTCAGCGGTATCGAAGGATTGATCAGCCATGTCGTCTCCATTCCGGTGATGAAGGCAAGGATTTGCACTGCCTTGACGGTCACATCCATGTCCAGGCGGAACTGGCCAGCTCGCTGACCCCGCCGGATGAGCTCGGTGATGATGTCGATCGCGCCCTGGTAGCGGGCGGTGAGACGGTCGTGCAGAGGAGCGTCCGGGTCGACGTTTTCCGCGAGCAGCACGCTGTAGGTGCCGATCAATTCGGGCGAGCGATAGTACCGGTCGGCGACGGCGGCGACTTCGGAGATCAGGTCGCCGGCGCGGTCGGCGTGCGAGTCGTCGTCGGCGTCGCGGATGTCCAGCACCGCGTGGAGCAGCTGCTCCTTGGATTCGAAGTGATGCAGCAGGCCGGCCGGGCTCACCCCGGCCTCGCCGGCGATCTGGGCCAGCGTCGTGTTGCGCCACCCGTTGCGGGTCAGCAACTGCTGTGCCACGGCCAGGATCCGCTGTTTGCGATCCTCGCCCTTGGCCCGCAGCGACTCGTACGGCCGTGTCTCAGGCACCGGACTCCTTCGTCCAACCAACTAACCGAACACACAGTAGGTTGGTTGGGCCGACTGTGACAAGGGTCTCAGCGTGGCGAATTTCGTCGAGCGTCGAGTAGTCGGGTCAGAAATCCGCAACCTTGCCCGACAACTCGACGTTCGGCGAATGTCAGGCAACAAGTTCGACGATCGTGGCGTTGGCTGTTCCACCACCTTCGCACATGGTCTGCAAGCCGTAGCGAATCCCGTTGTCGCGCATGTGATGCGCCATGCGGGTCATCAGCACCGCACCCGATGCTCCGAGCGGATGGCCCAGCGCGATGGCTCCGCCGAGCGGGTTCAGCCGATCCGGGTCGGCACCGGTTTCGGCAAGCCATGCCAACGGAACCGGGGCGAAGGCCTCGTTGACCTCGAACGCACCGACGTCGGAGATCGTCACGCCGGCTTTGGCCAGTACCTTCTCGGTGGCCGGGATCGGACCGGTCAGCATCAGCACCGGGTCGGCGCCGGTGACCGCGCCGGCCACGTATCGCACCAGCGGGGTCAGTCCGAGTTCGACCGCGATGTCTGAGGTCGTCACCAGCAATGCCGCTGCCCCATCGGATATTTGGGACGAGTTGCCGGCGTGGATCACGCCGGCTTCGTCGAACGCCGGCTTGAGACCGGCCAGCTTGTCGACCGTGGTTCCTCGACGGATCCCCTCGTCCGCGGAGACAACGGCGCCGTCCTCTCCGACAGGCGGGAACACCGGGACGATCTGGTCGGTGAAGGCGCCGCTGTCCTGGGCCGCCGCGGCCCGTTCGTGCGACAGCGCGGAGTACTCGTCGAGCCTGGTGCGAGACAGGCCCCACTTCTTGGCGATCATTTCCGCCGAGATGCCCTGGTTGAACGAGAAACCGTCATAGCGCTCAAGCACTTTGGGGCCGTAGGGCTGCCCGGTTGCCCGGGCCGAGCCCAGCGGCACCCGGCTCATCACCTCGACACCGCCGGCGACCACGACGTCCTGCTGGCCGGACATCACCGCCTGCGCGGCGAAGTCGAGCGCCTGCTGGCTGGAGCCGCAGGCCCGGTTGATCGTCGTGCCCGGAATGTGTTCGGGCCAGCCGGCGGCCAGCACCGCGTACCGGCCGATGTTGCTCGACTGGTCGCCGACCTGCGACACGCAGCCCCAGACCACGTCGTCGATGACGTTCGGGTCGATTCCGGCGCGCTCCACGAGCTCGTTGAGCACAACTGCCGACAGATCAGCGGCGTGCATGGCCGACAGGCCACCGTTGCGCTTGCCGACCGGCGTCCGCACCGCCTCGACGATGACTGTTTCACGCATCCTTCTGCTCCGATCTCTTGACCGCCGAATCCACTGTGGCGAAGTTACCGACCTGCGCGCGGGTGAGCACCACCGCCCGTACACCGTCCTTCTCGGCGGCGATCAGTGCCTGCGCCAGCGCGATCCAGGGTTCACGGTTGATCGCATTCTTGCGGCGCGGCCGGTTGAGGGTCAGCGTCCGCACGCCGTCGCGGTCGCTGCAGAACAGAACGGCCTCGTCAAACATAGGCCGGTCCGATGGCCCCTTGCCCTCGCAGGCCATCGATGTCGTTTGCGCCGTAACCGAGTTCGGTGAGCACCGCATCGGTGTGCTGCCCGAGGCCGGGCACCGCGCCCATCGGCGCCTGGTAGCCGGCGATGACGGGCGGTGGCAGTAGAGCCTGAATCGGCCCGGCGGGTGTGTCGACCTGACGCCAACGGTCACGGGCCGTCAGTTGCGGGTGGACCAGCACTTCGCTGGGCAGGTTGTAACGCGAATTGCCGATCCCGGCGGCGTCCGCCGTTTTCTGCACGTGGTCGAGGCCGTGCGCCACGCACCAGGCGCCGATCGCCTCGTCCAAGATGTCCCGGTGCGCGCAGCGACCGGAGTTGTGGGCAAAGCGGGGATCGTCGGCGAGGTCGTCACGCCCGATGATCTGCCGTGAGAGTCGTTGCCACTCCGCATCATTGGTAGTTCCCAGCACCACCGTCTGACCGTCGGCGGTGTGGTAAGCGCCGTAGGGCGCCACGGCGGGCGAACTCAAGCCCAACGGTTCCTGGTCGATACCGGAGTACCGGGTGTAGGTCAGCGGGTAGCCCATCAATTCCGTCATGGTGTCCAGCAGGCTGAGCCCTACCGTGTTGCCGTGACCACCGGGGGTCGACTGTGCGTCGCGTGAATACAGCAGCGCCAGGATCGACAGCGCCGAATACAGCCCGGTGCTGATGTCTGCCACCGGCGGGCCGGGTTTTGCCGGTGCGCCCGGGTTGCCGGTGATGGCGCAGGCGCCGGACTCGGCTTGGACCAGCAGGTCGTAGGCCCGCTTGTGCGACAACGGACCGCCGGGACCGTACCCATCGATCTCCACCGCGATGACGTTTGGATGCCGCTGCTCCAGATCGGCGGCAGCGAGGCCCAGGCGGGAGACCGACCCTGGGGCGAGGTTGGACACCAACACATCGGCGCGGTCGAGCAATCGGTGCAGAATATCTTGCCCTGCTTCGGCTTTCAGGTCGAGCGTCACCGACTCTTTACCACGGTTGGCCCACACGAAGTGGGCGGCGAGCCCGTTGACAACTTCGTCGTAGTAGCGGGCGAAGTCTCCGCCTTTGGGATTTTCGATCTTGATGACCCGCGCACCGAAGTCTGCGAGCACGCGCGTGCACATCGGCGCCGAGACAGCCTGCTCCAGGGCCACCACGGTGATGCCCGTCAGTGGCCCACGGTTTGGCGGCATCACGTCAGTAGCTCCTCGGCATTCCCAGCACGTGCTCGCCGAGGAAGTTGAGAATCATTTCCTGACTGACCGGCGCGATCTTCATCAGACGCGACTCGCGGAAGTACCGCGACACGTGATACTCCTCCGAGTAACCCATCCCGCCGTGCAACTGCAGCGCTCGATCGGCCGCTCCGAACCCGGCATCGGCGCAGAGGTACTTGGCGGTATTCGCTTCGCGGCCACAGGGTTTGCCGTTGTCATAGAGCCAGGTGGCCTTCCGCAACACCAGTTCCGCGGCGTCCAGGCGCGCCAGCGAGTCCGCCAGCGGGAACTGCAACCCCTGGTTCATCCCGATCGGTCGGTTGAACACGACGCGCTCGTTCCCGTACTTGACGGCCTTGTCCAGTGCGACGCGGCCGATGCCGAGTGCCTCTGCGGCGATCAGCATCCGCTCCGGATTGAGGCCATCCAAGATGTACTTGAAGCCCTGCCCCTCCTCACCGACGCGATCCTCGACCGGGACGATCAGATCGTCGATGAAGACTTCGTTGGAACTGACGGCGTTGCGGCCCATCTTCTTGATCGGCCGGATGTCGACGTGGTCGCGATCGAGGTCGGTGAGGAACAGCGTCATGCCGTCGGTCTTCTTGGTGACCTGACCGAATGGCGTGGTCCGGGTCAGCAGCAGGATCTTCTCGGACTCCAGCGCCTTGGAGATCCAGACCTTGCGCCCGTTGATCCGATAGGTGTCGCTTTCACGCTTGGCGAAGGTCGTGATGCGCGAGGTATCAAGGCCCGCACCGGGTTCGGTGACGCCGAAGCACACGTGCAGATCGCCGTTGACGATTCGCGGCAGGGTCCTGGCCTTGAGTTCCTCGGAGCCGTGCTTGACGACGGGCTGCATGCCGAAGATCGTCAGGTGAATCGCGCTGGCGCCGTTCATGGCCGCACCCGACCGCGCCACCTCTTCGAGCAGCAGCGTCGCCTCGGTGATGCCGAGCCCGTGGCCGCCGTACTCCTCGGGAATCGTCATACCCAGCCAGCCGCCGCTGGAGATCGCGTCGTAGAACTCCTGCGGGAACTCGTGCGCGAGGTCTTTTTCCATCCAGTACTGGTCGTCGAACTTCGACGCCAGTTCGGCGACCGACTTACGGATCAGCTCCTGGTCATCGGTCAGCTCAAAGCTCATCCCACCGCCGGCCACTGCGAAACTCCTTTGATCGTTCAGACGCTGGCTGCCCGTGCCGGCCCGCGGCACCCGGCTACGCCGCGCTTGCGACCGTCACTGGCGCGACACGCATAATCCGGTGAACGCGTCAGTCGGTATTGCCGCTCAGTTCCCTGGCGCTGGCGGCGAAGTCCATGAACGACGCGCCCGGCCTAAGATCTTTGTGCTTGCTGAGTGCGCGGATCGAAACATCGTGGCCCTCAGCGGCTTTGCGGAGTGAACCCACCGAAGCCTGCGCTTCGGTGATGTGGCTGAATGGGTCGAAGGAGTACCAGCGCATCGCGTTCTGGTACGCCATTTTCTTGATCTCGTCGTCCGGCACGTCGTTCTCGGACAGCACTTCCCACAGCTCTTCGGGCGCACCCGGCCACATCGAGTCGCTGTGCGGGTAATCGGCCTCCCAGCAGATGTTGTCGATGCCGATCATGTTGCGTAGTTTGACACCGACCTTGTCGCTGATGAAGCAGGTCAGGAAGTGCTCGCGGAACACCTCGCTGGGCAGCTTGCCCTTGAAGTCCTGGTGCGTCCACGTCGAGTGCATCTCGTAGGTGCGGTCCGCTCGCTCGAGGAAGTAGGGGATCCACCCGGTGCCACCTTCGGACAACGCGACCTTGAGGTCCGGGTAGTCCTTGATCGGCTGGGACCACAACAGGTCCGCAGCGGCTTGTACGATGTTCATCGGCTGAAGCGTGATCATCACGTCCATCGGCGCGTCGGGCGCCGTAATAGCCAGCCGGCCCGAGGACCCGATGTGCACGTTCATCACGGTGTCGGTGTCGCACAATGCTTCCCACAACGGCTTCCAGTACTCGTTGTGAAAACTCGGATACCCCATCGCCGCCGGGTTCTCGGTGAATGTCAGTGCGTGCACGCCCTTCTTCGACACCCGTCGGACCTCTTTGGCGCACTCCTCGGCGTCCCAGATCACCGGGATCGCCATCGGGATGAACCGCGCCGGGTAGGCGCCACACCACTCCTCGATGTGCCAGTCGTTGTAGGCCTGCACCAGCGCGATAGAGAAATCGTGGTCCTCGGTCGCGAACAGCCGTCCGGCGAAGCCCGGGAACGACGGAAAACAGATCGAGGCCAGGATCCCCCCGGCGTTCATGTCTTTGACCCGCTCGTCGACGTTGTAGCAGCCCGGGCGGATTTCATCCAGACCCTGCGGCTCGATTCCGTACTCCTCTTTGGGCCGACCGGCGACGGCGTTCAGCGCGACGTTGGGGATGACGGTGTCGCGGAACTGCCAGCAGTCGGAGCCGTCGTCGTTGTGCACCAGGCGCGGGGCATCGTCGACGTATTTCTTCGGCAGGTGGTTCTTGAACATGTCCGGCGGCTCAACGGTGTGGTCGTCGACGCTGATCAAAATCATGTCGTCTTTGTTCACTGCCCGATTCCTCTCCATGGGGGCCGTCGTAGCCCACCTGATCTTTGACTCGCGGTTGTCTGATGATTGTCGCGAACCCGTGGTCAGCCCGCGGACGAATCGACATCGCCGCCGGCTTCTCCCGTGCTACGGAAACTAGCTTCTCAAAACGCGAGAATCAACATCTTGAGGCTACCCCTGCCGTGGTCATGCATGCATCGGAGCTATCGGCCGAGCGGTGCGGTAGGGCTACGTCGCCGCAGGTAAGCCCCAAAGATTGACCAATTCACGAGTTCATGGAAACCTATTGATCAAATATGAGAATATGATTCTCCTACCCGAGGAGCCCAGATGCGCTTGTCCCCGCTGCAGGCGGACCAGTGGGACGACGCCGCCCGGCACGCGGTGTCGGTCATGCTCCCCGAGGAGCGGCGCAACCCGGCCGACGCAGGCACCCTGCTGTCGACCCTGGTCCGTCATCCGAAGCTGACCCGCGCTTACCTCAAATACAGCACCTATCTGCTGTACGGGTCGACGCTGCCGCCGCGGATCCGCGAGCTGCTCATCCTGCGCGTCGCACACCGCCGCGACTGCGCCTACGAGTGGTCGCATCACGTGGAGATGAGCAAAGACGTCGGCCTCACCGATACCGACGTCGAGGCGGCGCGGACGGGTCGGGCGGACAACGCCTTGGACAGCGCCCTGCTGTGTGCCGTCGACGAACTCGACGAGAAAAGCAAGATCTCGGATCAGACCTGGGCGGCCCTCGGCGAACGACTCGACGAACAGCAGCGGATGGACTTGGTCTTCACCATCGGCAACTACATCGCACTGGCCATGGCGCTGAACACTTTTGGCGTCGAGGTCGAAGACGACTTCGACGGCGGAACACGAGAGAGGTAAGGACGTTGGCACACTTTCCCAAGCCCGACGCAGGTAGTTGGACAGAGAACTATCCGGAACTGGGTACCGCGCCGGTTGATTACACCGACTCGATCGATCCGGCGTTCTTCGAAGCCGAGCGCGATGCGGTCTTCAAGCGCACCTGGCTGAACGTCGGTCGAGTCGAACGCCTTCCGCGCACCGGCAGTTACTTCACCAAGGAACTCCCGTCGGCCGGCAGGGGCATGTCGGTGATCATCGTCAAGACCAAGGACGGCTCGGTCAAGGCCTACCACAACGTCTGCCGCCACCGCGGAAACAAGTTGGTGTGGAACGACTTTCCGAATGAGGAGACCTCAGGTACCTGCCGGCAGTTCACCTGCAAGTATCACGCCTGGCGATACGACCTCGACGGCAAACTGACTTTCATCCAACAGGAGGAGGAGTTCTTCGACATCGACAAGAGCGACTACGGCCTCGTCGGCGTCCGCTGCGAGGTGTGGGAAGGCTTCATCTTCATCAACTTCGATCAGCACGCGAAGCCGCTGACCGACTACCTGGGCCCGTTGGCCAAGGGCATCGAGGGCTATCCGTTCCATGAAATGACCGAAAGCTATTCGTACCGGGCCGAAGTGGGCAGCAACTGGAAGCTGTTCATGGACGCGTTCGCCGAGTTCTACCACGCGCCGGTGCTGCACCAGGGTCAGTACACCAAGGAAGAAGCCGCCAAAATCCAGAAGTACGGCTTCGAGGCGCTGCACTACGAGATGGCCAGCCCGCACGCCATGATCTCGACCTGGGGCGGTCAGGCGCCGCCCGCAACCATGGACATGGTCAAGCCGATGGACCAGGTGCTGCGCAGCGGGCTTTTCGGCCCGTGGGACAAGCCCGAACTGATTGCAACGTTCGGTGAACTGCCCGCCGGCATCAACCCGAAGAAGGCGTCACAGTGGGGCATTGACGAGTGGCATTTCTACCCCAACCTGATGCTGCTGATCTGGGAGCCGGGCTGGTTCCTGACCTACCACTACTGGCCCACCGCCGTCGACAAGCACATCTTCGAGAGCACGCTGTACTTCGTTCCACCGAAGAACGCGCGGGAACGGCTGGCCCAGGAACTCGCCGCGGTGACGTTCAAGGAGTACGCGTTGCAGGATGCGAACACCCTGGAGGCAACCCAGACCATGATCGGCACCAAGGTGGTCAACGACTTCCCGCTGTGCGATCAGGAAATCATGCTGCGCCACCTGCACAAGGTGACGGGCGATTACGTGACTGGCTACAAGGAGGAGGTTCTCAGCAATGGCCACCACTAAGCAGCTGCCCGCTGAATTCGCCGCTCTGGAGCCATATCTGGAGTGGGATCTGGCCACCGAGCCTGAGCGTTACGCCAAGCGGCTGGCCTCGACGATGCCCGAGATGCAGGCGTTCTACGACGTGGCGTTTCCGAAGTTGAACGACGTCATCGAGTACTGCGACAAGTTCCCGCTCGACGACCTGCCCGAGGACGCCCGGACCCTGATGCATCTGATGCAGTCGCTGGTCATGATCTCGTTTCCGATCGAAGCGTGGAAGCAGCCGCGGGTGCCCGACAGCGGGGCGGCCTGGGTGGAGCTGATCCGCGAACCGGTGATCTAGCCGGTGCTCACGCTCAAGGCTGCCGGGCTGCTCGACGTCGATGCCGGCGAGATTGTCTCGCCCGGCATCCTGCGCATCGAGGGTGACCTGATCGTCGGCGTCGGCGGCGAACCCGAAGGCGACATTATCGATCTCGGTGACTCGATCCTGCTGCCCGGTCTGATGGACATGGAAGTCAACCTGCTGATGGGCGGGCGCGGCGAGACGCCCGGGTTGTCCCAGGTGCAGGACGACCCTCCGACGCGCGTGCTGCGTGCGGTCGGCAACGCCCGCCGCACGTTGTGGGCGGGATTCACGACCGTGCGTAATCTGGGCCTGTTCGTCAAGACCGGCGGTTATCTGCTCGACGTCGCGCTGGGCAAGGCTATCGACGCGGGCTGGATCGACGGACCCCGAATCGTCCCGGCAGGCCACGCGATCACTCCCACCGGCGGGCACCTGGACCCGACGATGTTCGCTGCATTCATGCCTGGCGCACTCGAGCTCACGGTCGAAGAAGGCATCGCCAACGGGGTCGACGAGATCCGTAAGGCAGTGCGCTACCAGATCAAGCATGGCGCCCAGTTGATCAAGGTGTGCGTTTCGGGTGGCGTGATGTCGTTGACCGGCGAGGCTGGGGCGCAACATTATTCGGATGAGGAGCTGCGGGCGATCGCCGACGAGGCGCACCGGCGTGGGCTGCGGGTCGCGGCGCACACCCACGGAGCGGAAGCCGTCAAGCACGCGGTCGCGTGCGGTATCGACTGCATCGAGCACGGGTTTCTGATGGACGATGAGGCCATCCAGATGCTGGTCGACAACGACCGCTTCCTGGTGACGACTCGTAGGCTCGCCCAGGCGATGGACGTGTCTCACGCTCCGAAGGTGTTGCAGGACAAGGCAGCCGAGATGTTTCCGAAGGCGGAGACGTCGATCAAAGCCGCCTATAAAGCCGGTGTGAAGATTGCGGTCGGCACCGACGCTCCGGCCATCCCGCACGGCAAGAATGCCGATGAGCTCGTCACTCTGGTGGAATGGGGCATGCCGGCACTGGCGGTCTTGCGGGCGGCTACCACCGTTGCCGCCGAGTTGATCAACGTCACCGACCGAGGCCGGCTGGCCGAGGGCCAGCTTGCCGACATCATCGCGGTGCCGGGAGATCCCCTGTCGGACATCACCGTAACCCAGCATGTGAACTTTGTGATGAAAGGCGGCAAAGTCTATGTCGGACCGCATTGAGGACCTCGTCGAGATTCAGCAACTGCTGGCTCGCTACGCGGTGACGATCACGCAAGAAAACATCGACGGCCTGGTCGCGGTGTTCACTCCGGACGGTACGTACAGCGCGTTCGGTGAAACCTATTCGCTGGACCGGTTTCCGGTGTTGGTCGATGCCGCCCCCAAAGGGCTGTTCATGACCGCGACCCCGGTGATCGACCTGGATGGCGATGAAGCGACCGGGACGCAGCCGCTGTGCTTCATCGACAACGTCACCCATGACATGCGCATCGGCTATTACAAGGACACCTACGTTCGGACCGACGACGGGTGGCGGCTGAAAAGCCGTGCCATGACGTTCATTCGGCGTAGTGGCGTACACGACTCCGGCCGCCCGCACGCAGTAGGACGACCACCTGCATGAAGGTCGAGCAGTTCCGGGCGGCTCTTCGGGCCTGGCTCGACGAACACGACCTGACGCCCGGGCCGGATCACTCGCTCGAAGGCCATATGCGCCAGATGGCCCGGGTGAGCCGGGCGCTCTATGACGGCGACTGGATGCGCTACGGCTGGCCGGAGGAAGTCGGCGGGTTGGGCGGTCCGGCGATTCTGCGCGCGGTGGTCGGCGAAGAGGTGGTCGGCCGTCGTCTCGCCGAACCGGGACCCTATTCGATGCTCGAAGTGCTCACACCGACGATGATCGACTACGCCCCGGCGGAACTGGCCGCCGACATGGTGCCGCGACTGCTGCGGGGCGAAGAGCAATGGTGCCAAGGCTTTTCCGAGCCGGGATCGGGCAGCGACCTGGCGTCTCTGACCACCCGAGCGGTCCAGGACGGTGATAACTGGGTGGTCAACGGGCAGAAGGTCTGGACCAGCTACGCCCAATTCTCCACCCGGTGTGTGCTGCTTACCCGGACGGCACCCGGCTACGACGGGATCACCGCCTTCTTCGTCGACCTGGATACCCCGGGCATCACCATTCGGCCGCTGCAAACGATGCACGGGGTCGACGAATTCTGCGAGGTCTACTACGACGACGTCGCCATTCCGGCGAGCCGAATGCTCGGTCAGCCCGGAGACGGCTGGCGGCTCGCGATGGACCTGCTGCCCTATGAGCGGTCCAGTTGCTTCTGGCAGCGAATCGCGTACCTCTACTCGCGCTTCGACGAGCTGATCTCAGAGGTAACCGATCCCGACGAATACGAGCTCGGCGCCGCCTATCTCGCGCTGCACACGTTGCGATGCCGATCGCGAGACACTCAGCACCGGCTGCTCGACGGGGCCCGACTCGGGCCGGACACCTCCATCGACAAGGTGCTGCTGGCCGGCGCCGAGCAACGGCTCTATGACACCATGCGTGATCTGCTGCCCGGCACACTGTGAATTGGAGCTCGACGACACACCGTGGCGCTCGGAGTTCCTCTACTCTCGGGCGGCGACCATCTACGGCGGCACCGCCGAGATCCAGCGCAACATCATCGCGCGCCGGCTGTTGGATCTGGGCAAGGAGTGAGCGTGGACAGCGAATCCTTGCAATTGCTGAAAGACGGCCTGCGCAAGACGATGGCGACGGCGTCCGGCCAGCGGCTCGACGCCGCGCTGGCCGAGCGGGGCTGGCTGGAGATGCTCGACGAAATACCCGATGTCGCGGTGCCTTTGGTCTTCCGACTGCTGGGCGAGACCGGCGCCCACGCCCCGGTGCTGAACGACGTCGTGCTGCGTGCAGCCGGCCGCGACGGCGGCGGCACCGTGCCGCTGCCGTATGCGGGCGGGTCCTGGATCGAATGGGAGCGCACCGACCAACCGAGCACGACGCTGGGTGACGACTTGCCGATACATCGGGTGCCCCAGGGCGATTCGGTGCCGGTCGCGGCGGGACGGCATGCGCTCGGCTGGTGGCTGGTGGGCGCCGGCCGCGCGATGCTGACACTGGCCCGCCGGCACGCGCTGGACCGTACCCAGTTCGGGAAGCCGGTCGCGTCGTTCCAGGCGATCCGGCATCGGCTGGCCGAAACGCTGGTCGCCATCGAAGGCGCGGAGGCTACCCTGATCGGCGCCGCCGCCGAGCCGGAAGAATTGAGCTTTGTTCTCGCCAAAGCCGCCGCCGGACAAGCGGCGTTGACCGCCGCGCGGCACTGTCAGCAGGTGCTCGGGGGCATCGGCTTCACCGCCGAACATGAGCTGCACCGGCACGTCAAGCGCGTATTGGTCCTCGACGCCATGCTCGGCAGCTCCCGCGAGCTGACGCGTGAAGCAGGAGCGGCGTTGCGCGCCAAGGGGTTTGCACCGCGACTTGCCCAGCTCTAGTTCAGCTTCGCGGCAGGCCGAGAATCCGTTGCGCGGTGATGTTGCGCTGAATCTCCGATGTCCTACCCGCAATGGTCGCCGCGAAGCTGCGCAGATAGCGGTCAAACTCGAAGCTCAGTTGCACGAGCCCTCCGTAAATCGCATTCCGCTTCCCCGCCGAGCGGTGAGAGAATAGTATTCTCGTGAAGAGAAAGTTACAATCTCAGACACGTCGTCCCGCGAGGGAGAGAGCACAGCAATGACACGACGTTCTCCGGTACAGTCCAACCATGTTCTCCCCCCGCGGCAATCATCTGAGCCGCCCGTGACCAGCCCGAGCGAAGAGCCCGCCTGGAAACAACGCGCCGTCGAACGGTCGATCAAGACGGCGAAACTGCGGGCTGCGCAGCGCGTCCAGCGCTTCCTGGATGCGGCGCAGTCCATCATCATCGAAAAGGGCAGCACGGACTTCACCGTCCAAGAAGTGGTCGACCGCTCGCGGCAGTCGCTGCGCAGCTTCTACCTGCAATTCGACGGCAAACACGAGTTGTTGCTGGCGCTTTTCGAGGACGCCCTGAGCCGCTCGTCGGACCAGATTCGCGCCGCGACGGCCAATCACGACGCCCCGATCGAGCGGCTGAAAGTTGCCGTCGAGCTGCTGTTCGAGGCCTCGCGTCCGGACCCGGCAGCCAAGCGACCGCTGTTCACCGATTTTGCTCCGCGACTGCTGGTTTCGCATCCGGAAGAGGTCAAGATCGCGCACGCGCCGCTGGTCGCTTTGCTCACTGAGCTGATGGAAGCTGCCAGCGAGGCGGGTGAACTGCGGTCCGGCGTCAACCCGAAGCGGATGGCGGCGATGACCATGCAGACCGTGATGTTCATCGCGCAATCCAGCGGCGGGCCCGACGAGGCGACCGTGCATCCCATCACCGCCGACGAGGTCTGGGACTTCTGCTCGCAGGGATTCGTCGGCTCGTAGCGATCCGAGAATCGGCTTACCGGTCAGCGAGAACTTAACTTACAATGACCGCGTGCTCGATCTCTGGACCGACCTGCTCGGCTGCCTGGATCTGCACCGCGCTTCGGCCGCGGCGACGTCCTGACCACGGACGGCGCGCTGGGCGCGTCTATGCGCAGGAAGCGCTGCTGCGCTTTCGCGCCAACGGAGAATGAATCCGCGCAGGACGAAAAAGTGTCCCGATATCGCACCCCCGAGCCATTCCGAGAATGCTATTCTCGCTTTGAAAGAATCCTAAGTAGCGGAAACGGATCCGTCGTTGACACCCGTGGCCGCGTGATGACAGAGTTGCCGCACATTCTGAGCGTCTATGCGCGCGCGGCGAGAGGCGAAACCCCGTGACAGTGACTGCACCCGACGGTGTCTATTACGACCCGTACGACGTGGAGATCAATGCCGACCCCTACCAGGCGTTCCGGGCGATTCGCGAAGAAGCGCCGCTGTATCACAACGAGCAGCACGACTTCTATGCGCTCAGCCGGTTCGCCGATGTCGACCGCGCTGGTCGACCATGAAACCTTCAGCTCGGCACGCGGCGCCATCATCGAGCTGATCAAGGCCAACATCGATATCCCGCCGGGCGTGATCATTTTCGAGGATCCGCCGATCCACGACGTGCATCGCAAACTGCTGGCACGCATGTTCACCCCGCGCAAGATCACCGCGCTGGAACCCAAAATCCGCGAATTCTGCGCGAAGAGTTTGGATCCGATCGCCGGCGGCGACAGTTTCGACTTCGTCGGCGACCTCGGCGCCCAGATGCCGATGCGGGTGATCGGCATGCTGCTTGGTATCCCCGAGGAGTATCAAGAGGCCGCGCGCGATATGACGAACGACCAAATGCGCACGGAGGCAGGCAAACCCATGAATGCTGCGGCCGGGATGAACACCGGCGAGTTCTTCGCCGAGTTCATCGACTGGCGCGCCGAGCATCCCTCGGACGACATCATGTCCGATCTGCTGAACGTCGAATTCACCGACGAGAAGGGCGTCACGCGCCGGTTGACTCGAGGGGAATTGCTGACCTACATCAGCGTGGTGTCGGGCGCGGGCAACGAGACCACCACCCGACTGATCGGCTGGGCCGGCAAGGTGTTGGCCGAGCATCCCGATCAGCGACGGGATCTGGCCGAAAACCCGGCCCTGATTCCCGCGGCCATCGAGGAGCTGCTGCGCTTCGAGCCGCCGGCTCCGCACGTGGCCCGCTATGTGACCCGTGACATCACCTTGCACGGACAGACTGTGCCCGAGGGCAGCGCGATGATGATGCTGATCGGCGCGGCCAATCGCGACCACCGCCAATTCCCACCGGACGGCGATGTCTTCGACATTCACCGCGAAATTCGCCAGCACCTGTCGTTCAGCGTCGGCACCCATTACTGCTTGGGTTCGGCACTGGCCCGGCTCGAGGGCCGCATCGCGCTCGAGGAGATCTTGAAGCGCTTCCCTGAATGGCAGGTCGACCTCAGTCGAGCCGCGTTGTCTCCGACGTCGACCGTGCGCGGCTGGGACACCATGCCTGCGGTGATCGGTTGAGCCACAGCAGATTCACGTTCATGGACGAATGAGGAAACGAGGAAATGATGGCGGGTCGAGTCGAAGGAAAGGTCGCGTTCATCACCGGTGCGGCCCGTGGTCAGGGCCGTGCGCATGCGGTGCGCCTGGCCCAGGAGGGCGCCGACATCATCGCGGTGGACATCTGCAAGAAGATCGACAC
The DNA here is from genome assembly GCF_965277065.1 of Mycobacterium sp. Taxonomy (GTDB): domain Bacteria; phylum Actinomycetota; class Actinomycetes; order Mycobacteriales; family Mycobacteriaceae; genus Mycobacterium. Next base: position 168,267 of record NZ_CBDIBT010000018.1, on the reverse strand, counting down.
CGTCGATCTGATCGTCGCCTCCACACCCGAGGATCTGGCCGAGACCGCCGATCTGGTCAAGGGCCACAACCGCCGGATCTACACCGCCGAGGTCGATGTCCGTGACTACGACGCGCTCAAGGCCGCGGTGGACACCGGCGTCGAGCAGCTCGGCCGCCTCGACATCATCGTTGCCAACGCCGGCATCGGCAACGGTGGCCACACGCTGGACAAGACCAGCGAAACCGACTGGACCGCCATGATAGACATCAACCTCACCGGTGTGTGGAAGACCGTGAAAGCTGGTGTGCCGCATCTCATCGCGGGCGGCAACGGCGGCTCGATCATCCTGACCAGCTCGGTCGGCGGCCTCAAGGCCTACCCGCACACCGGACACTACGTCGCGGCCAAGCACGGTGTGGTCGGACTGATGCGCACCTTCGCCGTCGAGCTCGGCGCGAAGAACATCCGGGTCAACTCGGTGCACCCGACGAACGTCAACACGCCGCTGTTCATGAACGACGGCACCATGCGGCTGTTCCGTCCCGATCTGGAGAACCCGGGCCCGGAGGACATGAAGGTCGTCGGCCAGCTGATGCACACCCTGCCGATCGGCTGGGTCGAACCCGAGGACATCGCCAACGCGGTGCTGTTCCTGGCCTCCGACGAGGCGCGTTACGTCACCGGCGTCACGCTTCCGATCGACGGCGGCAGCTGCCTGAAGTAGTTTGCCGCCGTGACGCTTTCGGAGTTGTCAACTCCCGGCAGCTGGGACGAGATCACCCCGGCCTGGATGACGGACGCAATCCGAGGTCATTCTCCCGACGCTGTGGTGGGCGGGGTCGCGGTGGTGCCGCGTGACGATGGCACCAACCCGCGTGCCCGGCTGGCGCTGACATCAGTGGCCCTCCATACGGATCCAGACTTCTTCTGCAGTGGTTCTCTCCGGTCTGCTGGCGACCGTACTCACCAGGTCACCGGTAGTTCGTAGACGCCGTACGCAAGCCGGTCGTGTTTGAGTGGAACATCTTCGATCGGTACGGCCAGTTCCAGGGTGGGAACGCGGCGAAAGAGCGTGTGGAACACGATCTGCAGTTCGGCGCGGGCGAGCTGCTGGCCGACGCACTGGTGCCGGCCATAGCCGAAGGCGACGTGCTGACCCGCGCCCGAGCGGTGCAGGTAGAGCCGTTCGGGTTCAGCGAATTCCTTGGGGTCCCAGTTGGCCGGCGCGTTGTCGATGATGACGCCTTCGCCGGCTTTGATTGTTTCGCCGGCGATGTCGATGTCCTCGGCGGCGACGCGGCGCTGACCGTTTTGGATGATGGACAGGTAGCGCAACAGTTCCTCGACAGCATTGGCAACGACTTTCGCGTCGCCGGTATCCCGCAGCACCGCCGCCTGGTCGGGGTGCTGCAGCAGGGCGAGCACGCCCAAGCCGATCATGTTGGCGGTGGTCTCGTGTCCGGCGATCAGCAGCCCGGTGCCGAGTTGCGCGGCTTCTTTGACGCTGATCTCGCCGGCCTTGACCCGCTCGGCCAGGTCCGACACCGCGTCCTCGGCCGGATTCTCCATCTTGGTCTCGACGAGCTGCGCGAGATACTTGTGCAGGCTCATCGCGCCCTTCATCGTATCCTCGGCGGCGGCATACCGCGCGAGGCCGACATTGGCGTGGTGCTGGAACATCCCGGCGTCGTCGTAGGGCACGCCCAGCAGCTGGCTGATCACCATCGACGGCACCGGCAGCGCCAGCGCACCGACGATCTCGCCGGGCTTCGGGCCAGCCAGCATCGCCTCGATGGAGTCGTCGGTGATCTGCTGAATCGCCGATCGCAAACCTTCAACTCGCTTGAAAGTGAACGGTTTTGACAGCATCCGCCGAAACCGGGTGTGCTCCTCGGCGTCCGAGGTGAATACCGATCGGGGCCGCTTGTGCACGGTGGACAGCATGCCCTCGTTCCAGTGCGGGAACCCCGGCCGCCGGTCGTCGACGCTGACCCGCGAATCGGAGAACAGCGAACGCGCTTCTTCATAACCGGTGATCAGCCAGGGCGTGCTGCCATCCCAGATCTTCACCCTGGACAGCGGCCGGACACCGGCCAAGTCCATCACGTCCGGAGGGGGCGCGAACGGGCAACCGCCGGCACGTGCCATCGGATAGTCGGGCGCGTCGGAGATCGCCTCAGTTGTGCTGCCGGTGAGTGTGGCGGACACGTCTCACTCCTCGAGGTGGATGGCTAGTGCGGGGCAACCGGCCTCGGCCTTAAGGGCGTTCTCGGCCTGCTCGGCGGGCGGGTTCTCGTCGAGCACGAGCACGACGCCGTCATCGTCGCGTTGGTCGAAGATTTCCGGCGCATGCATCACGCAGTTCCCTGATGATGCGCATTTGTCTTGTTCCACAGAAACTTTCATCTCTACTTCTTCACTCGTGTGGCGTGACGGGCGCCAGCCACAGCCCCACCACCGCGTCGATGAGGCGTGTTCCGGCGGTCTCCCAGGAGGTCCACGGCGCGGATGCGCCCGCGGCCAAAGCCCGTTCACGGTCGGCGCAGGTGTGCATGAGCAGGTTGCGCGCCATCAGGTTTCGCTCGATCAGGACGTCAGCGGGCAGCTCGGGCAGGCACCGGTTGATCCCATCGATCACCTGAACCAGCGATTCGGAGGTGAGCGCGTCTTTGACGACGATGTTGTAGTAGGCGGGATCGGTCATCACCTGTGCAGCGAAGCGCGCATACCAGCTGGGATTGCCCAAGGCCGCCAGATGATCGGTCAGTGGACGCACCAAACAGGCGACCCAGCTCCTGGTGTCTTCGGATTTCGTGGTCTGCGCGACCATGTCTTCCCGCAGGCGTTCGATGGGCTCCCGGTGTCGCTGCTCGATGGCCCGCACCAGGTCGGTCTTGGTGCCGAAGTGATAGCCGACCGCGGCGTTGTTGCCTTGGCCGGCAGCCTCGCTGACCTGCCGATTGGAGACGGCGAACACGCCGTGCTCGGCGAACAACCGCTCCGCGGCGGTCAGGATCGCCTCCTGTGTCGTGCTGGCTCGATCGCTGCGCGCGGCCCTCGCGGTGGTCACCGAATCAGTCAACGCGCCGAGCCGGGTTAAGTCAAGTGATTGATTTAATTCTTCGCCTCGCCGGCGCGCCGAAGGGCCTTGCCCGCCGCGGTCCCACCGTCGACGCGCATGACTGTTCCCGTCACGTAGCGGGCCCGGTCGCCCGCTAGATACAGCGCAGCCTCGGCAACATCTTCGGGCGTGCCCTCCCGCCGCAATGGGCGGTCCGCACGCATCTGCGCGCGCAGTTTCTGCTCGAAAAGTTCTATTTTCTCCCGATCTTCATCAGCAGCCGACGAGGCCAGAATCGGCGTGGGGATATTGCCCGGAGCGATGCAATTGACACGAATATCGAAGTGCGCCAACTCGATTGCAGCCGATTTGCTGAATTGGATGACTGCGGCCTTGGAGGCCCGATAGGTCATTACTCCCCCGCCGGCCTGGATGCCGCCGATCGACGAAATATTGATGACGGAGCCACCGCCGGCAGGTGCCATCTGACGGGCGGCGTCGCGGGTACCGGCCATCACCCCCAAGACGTTGACCGCCATCACGCGCTGGAAATCAGCGAGATCGTCGTCGAGAAAGCTCCGGTGCATCCGGCTGGAGATGCCGGCATTATTCACCATTACGTCGAGGCCGCCGAGGGCCTCGACGGTTGCCTCGACCAGAGCGCCGACCTGTTCGGGGTCAGCAACGTCCACTAATCGAAAAATCGCCTCGCCACCGAGTTTGGCGGCCAGCTCTTCACCCTTCTCGCAAACGACGTCGGCGATCACCACCCGCGCGCCCTCCGCCACGAACCTCTCGACGATGCCTGCACCGATGCCTGAAGCGCCGCCGGTGACGATCGCTACCTTGCCGAGCAGTTCGTTGACCATGACAAAGAGTTAATCGGCGCAGCGTCGGTTAAGTCAAGCGATTGATTTACGGCACGGATAGCTTGCTCCTAGAGGTCGATGCTACGTTCGGCTTGGTGAGCCGAATTGTTAACTTCGAGTCCTCACGGCGTTTGCCAAGAGCAGCCACGCTTCCCTATGTCGGGCCCGTGTGTGGGCCGTGCCGGCCCGGCGACGCAGTAGAAGTTGCCATCAGCCCGACCGTTCAAAGGAACTGATTTGAGATTCAACCGATTTGGCGCTGCGGTGAGCATGTTGGCTACCGGCGCGCTCCTGCTGTCAGCATGCGGGAACAACAATACCGCCAGTGAAGGCGGCTCGACCTCCGGCGCCTCGTCGGCGAACGTGCACTGCGGCGGAAAGCCGACCCTGAAGGCCAGTGGATCGACGGCCCAAGCCAACGCGATGGCCCGCTTCGTCAAAGCGTTCGAGCAGGCGTGCTCGGGCCAGACCCTGAACTACACGGCCAATGGCTCGGGCGCCGGCATCAACGAATTCACCGGCAATCAAACCGATTTTGGCGGTTCGGATGTAGCACTGAGCGACGACGAGCACGCCAAAGCACAGCAGCGCTGCGGCTCACCGGCCTGGGATCTGCCGGTGGTGTTCGGCCCGATCGCGGTAACCTACAACGTCAACGGCGTGAGCTCGTTGAACCTGGACGGGCTGACCGCGGCCAAGGTCTTCAACGGGACGATCAAGAACTGGAACGACCCGGCTCTGACCGCGCTCAATGCCGGTACGCCACTGCCGGATCTGCCCATCCATGTCGTGTTCCGCAGTGACCAGTCGGGAACGACGGACAACTTCCAGAAATACCTCGACGGCGCCTCTGACGGCGCCTGGGGTAAGGGCAGCGGGAAGTCGTTCAACGGTGGTGTCGGCGAAGGCGCCAAAGGCAATGACGGAACGTCGGCCGCCATCAAGAACACCCCGGGTTCGATCACCTACAACGAGTGGTCGTTCGCGCAGGCACAGAAGCTGAACGTCGCGAAGATCGTCACCTCCGCGGGCCCCGACCCGGTGGCCATCAGTGCCGACTCGGTCGGCAAGACGATCGCCGGCGCAAAGATCAAAGGGCAGGGCAACGACCTGATCCTTGACACATTGTCGTTCTACAAGCCCACCCAGACCGGTTCCTACCCGATCGTGCTGGCAACCTATGAGGTGGTCTGCTCGAAGTATTCGGACAGTCAGATCGGCACGGCGGTCAAGGCGTTTCTGCAGGCCACCATCGGGCCCGGTCAGAATGGCTTGGCGGACAACGGATATGTCCCCATCCCGGACGCCTTCAAGTCGAGGTTGTCAACCGCGGTCAACGCCATCGCCTGATCAGACACATCATGTCGACCGCGCCAGCGTCCTCGCTGCGGGCCAGCGACTCAACTGAGGCACCGGTAGGCGACCGACTCTTCAAGTCGGTCGCCGCCGTCGCCGCCTCGACGATCACCGTCGTGATCGGTCTGATTGCGGTTTTCCTTCTGCTCCAAGCCATCCCGGCGCTGCGTGCCAACCACGCGAACTTCTTCACCAGCGCGCAGTTCACGACCACCGATAGCAACAACCTGGCGTTCGGCATCCGTGACCTGTTCATGGTGACGCTGCTCAGCTCGCTGTGGGCGATGGCGCTCGCGGTGCCGGTCGCGATCGGGATCGCAGTGTTCCTGACCCAGTACGCGCCGGCGAGACTGTCCCGCCCTTTCGGCGCAATCGTCGACCTGCTGGCCGCGGTACCCTCGATCGTCTTCGGACTCTGGGGAATCTTCGTTCTGGCACCGCAACTCGCGCCGATCGAATCTCAGCTCAACCACAAGTTGGGCTGGTTGTTTCCGTTCAAGGCCGGCGATGTGTCGCTGGCCGGCGGCGGCAACATCTTCACCGCCGGTGTGGTGCTGGCCGTAATGGTCCTGCCCATCATCACCTCGGTGTCGCGAGAAGTGTTTCGGCAGACCCCAACCAGTCACACCGAAGCCGCGCAGGCGCTCGGAGCGACGAAATGGGAGGTAGTGCGGATGACCGTGCTGCCCTACGGCCGCAGCGGTGCCGTCGCCGCATCGATGCTCGGTTTGGGCCGCGCGCTGGGCGAAACGGTGGCCGTGCTGATCATTCTGCGCGCGTCCGCCTCGGCCGGCCATTGGTCGCTGTTCGACGGTGGCTACACTTTTGCGTCCAAAATCGCGTCGGCGGCAAGCGAATTCAGTGAACCTCTACCCACCGGGGCCTATATATCTGCGGGCTTCGTACTGTTCGTCCTCACCTTCATCGTCAATGCCGCCGCTCGTGCGATCGTCGGCCGGAGAGTCAAGATATGATCCGCGCCGACGACGATGCAGAGCGAGGCGATGGGGAGGAGTGGCGCCCATGGGCACAGTGACTCTCGAGCTGCCGGTCAAGGCGTCCGCCATTCAGCCGATCAGCATCCGGCGCAGGATCAAGAACACAGTCGCGGCAACGTTTTTCGTTCTCTCGTTCGCGCTGGCACTGATACCGCTGGTCTGGTTGTTGTGGATCGTGATCCAGCGCGGCTCCTATGCCATTGTGCAGCCCGACTGGTGGAGCCACTCGCTGCGCGGTGTGCTGCCGGAGCATTTCGCCGGCGGTGTTTATCACGCGCTGTACGGCACTGTGGTGCAGGCCGGTGTCGCGGCGATCATCGCTGTCCCACTGGGTTTCATGACCGCGGTGTATCTGGCGGAATATCGATCCGGTCGACTGGCGCGGTTCACCACCTTCATGGTCGACGTATTGGCGGGACTACCCTCGATCGTCGCGGCCCTGTTCATCTTCACCCTGTGGATCGCCACCCTGGGATTTCAGCAGAGCGCTTTTGCGGTGTCGCTGGCGTTAGTCCTACTGATGTTGCCGGTCGTGGTGCGCTCCACAGAGGAGATGCTCAGGCTGGTACCGCAGGACATCCGAGAAGCCGGCTACGCCTTGGGCATTCCCCAGTGGAAGACCATCACGCGCATCGTCGTTCCGATCGCGATGCCGGGCATCGTCACCGGCGTCCTGCTCTCGATCGCCCGCGTGATGGGCGAGACCGCGCCGGTCCTGGTGTTGGTCGGCTACAGCCGGTCGATCAACTTCGACATCTTCAACGGCAACATGGCCTCGTTGCCGTTGCTGATCTACTCCGAGCTCAACAACCCCGAACATGCCGGCTTCCTGAGGGTTTGGGGTGCCGCGCTGACGCTGATCATCGTGGTGGCGGTGGTGTATCTGGTTGCCGCACTGGTCAACCGGGCGATCGCGCTGCGCCGCCGCTGAGTTCGTCCGGCGTCAGCCCTAGCATCCCGCGACGCGGAGCTCGGCCACTCTGTCGTTGCCGCGGTCCGCGACGTAGACGTTGCTGTCCTTGTCCAGCGCCAGCTGCAGCGGGGTGTTGAGACCGTTGAGCGGCAATGGAGTTGGAGCGTTCGAGTTGGGCGGGAGTTTGAGCACCTGGTTGTTGTCGTGCTCGCTGACATAAAGATTGCCCGCGGCGTCCACGACCACGCCCCACGGCGCGCTGATCCCGGTGAAGGGCAGCACGGTCTGCTCGTTTGAACCGGTCGCCAGCTTCACCACCCGGTTGTTGTCGGAGTCGGTGACATAGACATTGCCGGCGCCGTCGACGGCCACGCCGTCGGGGTGGTTCAGACCGGTGAACGGAAGCACCGTCGGGGTGTTGGTGCCGGACGGCAATTTCACCACCCGGTCGTTACCCCGGTCTGCGACGTACACGCTGCCGGCTCCGTCGACGGCAACCCCCTCGGGGAAGCTGAGGCCGGTAAATGGCAGCTGTGTCTGGTTGTTCGACCCAGGGGCCATCATCAAGACCCGATGGTTGAAATCGGTGACATACACCGCTCCCGCAGAATCGACGGCCACCGACTGAGGCTGGTAGAGGCCGTTGAACGGCAGCACCGTCGGGGTGTCAGAGCCGGGGGCCAACTTCACCACCCTGCCGTACATCCCCTGATTGGTGACGTACACGTCGCCGGACGAATCCACCGCCACGCCACCGGGCGAAAGGCGGAAGTTGAGCCCGTTGAACGGAAGGATGTTCTGCCCGCAGGACTCCCCCGCGGGTCCTCCCTGCGGACGCACTGCGTAGCCGAACAGGGCGACGAGCAGCACCGCCGCCGCGCCGAGGATCATCCACAGCTTGCGCCGATCGCGTCGCCGCGGAGCATTGGCCCCGAAGTCGGGATGTGCTGCGCTGGAGGGCGTTCCGGTCACCGAGGCGCTGCGCGGACGACTCCAGCCGCCCGCAGCGACGGGCGGCTGGCTCCACCCGCGGGCGCCCGCGCCGGCGACCGCGGGACGCATCATGGTGTGCGCGTTGGCGGCATCCTCGGTGTGCTGCAGGATGCTCTCCGCTTGGTGCTGATCGGGTGCGGTCAACGCGTGTAGCGCGGCGTTGGCCAGGTCTCCGGCGCTGCGATAACGCTGTCCGGGATTCTTGGCCATGCCGGTGGCGACGACCTGATCCAGCGCCGCCGGGACTCGGCCGGGCCGCAGCTGGCTGGGCCGCGGGGCCGGTTCCATCAGATGGGCATGCATCAACCGTTCGATGCTGTCGGCACGGTAAGGCGGTGTGCCGGTAATACATTCGCCCAGCACGCAGGCCAGCGAGTAGATGTCAGATCGATACGTGACCTGGTGGTCGCTGAACCGCTCCGGGGCCATGTACTTGTAGGTTCCCAACGCCATCCCGGCCTGGGTCAACCCGGGATCGGTTCCGGCGCGGGCGATTCCGAAGTCCACCAGGTAGGCGAAGTCGTCGCCGGTGATCAAGATGTTTTCCGGTTTCACATCGCGGTGCGTGACGCCATTGGCGTGCGCAGCATCCAGCGCGGAGGCAACCTGTCGGATGATCGCCACCGCACGGGGCGGGCTCATCGCGCCGGTCTGTTTGAGGACAGCGGCCAGGTTCGCGCCGTCGATCAGGCGCATGTCCAGGTAGAGCTGGTCGTTGATCTCGCCGTAATCGTGAATGGGCACGACGTGTGGCTCGGTCAGCCGCCCGGCCGCGCCGGCCTCACGCTGCATCCGGGCCCGGAACGTCGGATCGTCGGAGTACTCCGGCGATATCAGTTTGAGCGCGACGATCCGGCCCTTGCGGGTGTCCTCGGCCTCGTAGACTTCGCCCATCCCGCCGCGTCCCAGCAGCCGCGTCAGCCGGTAGGGCCCGAACCACGACCCGACCCGCGAACCCGGTTGACCGCCGCTCATCACGAGATACCGTCCACGGCCGCAGCCAGTTTCGACTGAAATGAGCTCGGCATCGGGATGTAGCCGTACTGATCCAAACCCTCTTGCCCGGCCCCGATTGTGGCCTGCATGAACGCTTTTACCGCTGCGCCGGTCGACGAATCCGGATATTTCGAGCAGACGATCTCGTAGGTGGCCAGCACGATCGGATACGCGCCGGCCTGCGACGGCTTGTAGAACGACGATGTGTCGACCACCAGATCGTTGCCCGGCCCGGCGAACTTCGCCCCGGCGATCGTCTTGGCGACCGAGTCGGTGGTGATCGTCACCGGATCCGGACCGGCCGACGTCACGATCTGAGCCATGCTCAGTTGGTGGCCGACCGCGAATGACCACTCGTTGTAGGTGATCGACCCGTTGGTGGACCGCAAGGCCGACGAGGTGCCCTCATTGCCGGTCGCGCCCTGGCCCACACCACCATCGAAGGTCTCTTCGGTGCCTTTGCCCCACGCGCCGTCGGAAGCGGCCGCGAGGTACTTCTGGAAATTGTAGGTGGTGCCGGACTTGTCGTCGCGGAATGCGACGTGGATCGGCGTCGCGGGCAGATCGACGCCGGAATTGAGCGCCTTGATCGCCGGATCGTTCCAGGTGGTGATGGCGCCGTTGAAGATCTTGGCGGTGGTCGGGCCGTCCAGATTCAACGCGCTCACACCGTCGAGGTTGTAGGTGACCGCGATCGGGCCGAACACCGACGGTAGGTCCCAGGCAGGTGAGCCGCATCGCTGCTGCGCCTTCTCGGGCTCACCCTTCGCCTGATCCAGCGGCTTGTCGGAGCCGCCCAGGTCGGTCTCGTTGTCGACGAACTGCTGTACGCCCGAGCCCGAACCGTTCGCGTTGTAGTCCAGCGTGAAACCCGGGCAGGCGCGGATGTAGGCGTAGACGAACTGCTCGATCGCATTTGTCTGGGCGGTCGAGCCGCTGGCCAGGAGTTTCTTTTTGCCGCCGCAGTTCACCGGTACCGATGCCGCGCCGGACCCCGAGGTCGCGGTGCTGTTGCTGCTGCCACCGCACGCCGACAGCGCGAGAGCGGCGACTACCAGCAGGCTCAGCGCCGCGCTAGCTCGGCCGACCTTCACCAGGTTCCTCTCGACGACGGGTCACCGTTAACAGCAAACAGCGTCGAGCTTAATAAAAGATGAATGCCCGCTTTGCGCTGGCTTTGCGTGCCGCCGCTCAGCCCTCGACGGACGCCAGAAAGTCCAGCAAGACCGCGTTCACGTCGCCCGACTGTTCGAGCTGAGGGCAGTGGCCGGCCGCGTCGCGTCGTAGTCGTAGAGCGCTTCCATGTGCTGGTTGCATTGGATCTCACCGCCGCCACAGATGGCCACCAGGCTGCGCACCGGCAGCACCGGCGACTCAGAGGTGGCGTCGACGAGTAAGTTGATCGCGCCCATCGAGTTGCCGACGAAGTGCGCCGAGCTGATGCCGAGTTCGGCGCAGAACCGGGCAATGTGGCGGATCCGCATGCCGCGGCCGTCGTTGAAGTCGAGAACCTTCGCCGATCCCCCGAATCCCAGCATGCCCGGCGCCACCACGCGGTACCGCGTTGCTAGCGCAGGTATCGTTGCCTCCCAGGCAATTTCGGTACTGACGCCGAACTCACCACCATGCAGCAGAACCACCGGATCGCCATCACCGGCCTCCAAGTAGTAGGTGGCCAGACCGTCGACCACGATGGTTTCGCTTCGGATCGGCATCGCCTCGGTAGACTAGCAATCCGGTATCAGCCGCCGGCGAGCGCCTTCGCCAGATCGATTGTGCCGGTGCGGATTGCGCCGACCACGCCGCCGTCGACCAGCAGATCGGTGCCGGTGACGAAGGACGCCGACGGCCCGAGCAGGAATTCCGCAGCGGCCGCAATGTCCTCGGGTGTGCCGAGGCGTCGGAGGCCGGAGTTGTCCACCATTGCCCGCATCAGCGTGCCCGATTCGCTCTCGAGCTCGAGCCGGCCCATCGCCGTCGAGATGACGCCGGGGCTGATCGAATTGATGCGGGCGCCGCGCTCACCCCAGGTTCCGGCCGCGGCTGCGACCCGGATCTGGTTGGCCCGCTTCGCAAGTGGGTACGCCATTTGGCTGCTGGTGATGGTCGAGCAGACGTCGAGACCGAGTAGCTCTTCGGCCGGCGCCGTCGCGAGCTGCCGCTCTACTTCCGGGTCGAGAGCGGGCATCATGTGGCCGGCCATGCTGGCGATGACAACTGCGGCACCGCCGGGTTCGATCACCCGGCCGAATTCGTCAATGCTCATTGCCACCCCCAATAGGTCCACGGCCAGCACCGCCTCGGCGGACGCCTGCACCGGCGAGAGTCCCGCGGTGTGCACGACAGCGGTGACGCGTCCTACCGCCTGCGCGCTCTCAGCGACCGCCGCCAGCGAGTGGCGGGAGGTGACGTCGACCTCGCGGGTCAGCACGTGATGCCCGTCCTCAGTCAGGGCAGCCGCCGCGGCTTCGAGGCCGGCGGCGTTGATGTCGGCCAGCACGATGGTCCGGCCCGCCCCGCTGCGACGGGCGACCGCGACGCCCATGCCGCCAACGCCGATGATGACCAGAACGTCGTCGTTCGTCATTGGGCTCCTTTAGCGGGCACTTCCTGACGGTATCCGTCCCGTACCGCCGCCGACGATCCGGAGTGATATGAGAACATTATTCTCTCAGCCAGAGAGCGTCAGTTGCAATAAGGGAAACAGCGATGCGAGGCGTACTTGGGCCCGCAGGTCCCGTTCCCCAAGCGAATGGGCCGGTCTCCCGAATACGGCGCGTTTGTGCAGAGCATCGTCGCTGCGCTTCCCGCCGAAGTAGCAGGAGGCACTCGAGCAGCTAGTTCTTGCCCGCGTTGAATTTTGCGACGATAGCGCGGAAGTCCTCGGTCTGCATGGACTGGCTTTCCGCGGACAGCGCATAGTCGATGGTGTCCAGCACCGCGCGTTCGAGATGCAGGTTGAGGACACGCTTGGTGCTCTCGACGGCCTGCTGAGGCAGTTCGAGCATCTTCTTCGCCGCTTTGATTGCCTCGGCTAGCGGGTCGCCTGCAACGTGGTTGGCCAGGCCCAGTTCGACCGCCTTCGCGGCGGGGATGCGGGCGCCGGTCAGCGCGTACTCCTTGGCCAGCAGCAAACTGATGTGCAGCGGCCAGGTCAGCGGTCCGCCGTCGGCGGCGACCAGTCCCACCTGCACGTGCGGGTCGGCCAGGTAGGCGTCTTCGGCGATGTAGACGATGTCGCTCAGCGCCACCAGGCTGCACCCCAATCCGACGGCCGGCCCGTTCACGGCGGCCAGCACGGGAATGCGGCAGCGCGCCATGCCCAATACGATCTCGCGCCCGTCGATGATGGTCTTCGCGCGCAGGGCTGCATCGTTCGCCAGTTCCTCGAGATATCCGAAGTCGCCACCGGCCGAAAACGCCCTTCCCGCACCGGTTATCACCGCAACCCGGGCGCTCAGGTCGTCGCTCAGCCGCTGCCACAGCTTCGCCAGCCCGTGGTGCAGCGAGTCGTTGACCGAGTTGAGCGAGTTGGGCCGGTTCAGGGTGATGATCCGCAGCGGGCCGTCGGCCTGTACGTCGATTTCGGTTGGCATGTCGTACATGTTCAAGCTCCTTCGATGGTCGTGACCCGCTTCACCCGGGCTTCGCCCACGCTCGCGATCACTCCTACGTCATTGGTCGTGACCCGCTTCACCCGGGCTTCGCCCGCGCTCGCGATCACTTCTACGTCATTGGTCGTGACCCGCTTCACCCGGGCTTCGCCCGCGCTCGCGATCACTTCTACAACCCCAGGATTCGTGAGGCGATGATGTTCTTCTGGATCTGCGACGTGCCGCCCATCACGCTCTGCGCACGGCTGTAGAGGTAGGCACTGAGCAGGTTGGGGTCGTCGATGCCGCCCACCGCCAGCGCCGCATGGCCGACCGATTGCTCGACCCAGGTCATCAGCAGCTTGTCCAGCGATCCATCCGAGGTGTGGGTCAACCCGTCGAGCTGCTCGGACAGCCGCCGCCGGACATGATGAGTCAGCATCTCCGTTTGTACTGCGGCCCAGGCAAGTTCCTCACTAGGCGAGCCGTCGGTGCGCGCGGCCAGCTGACGAACCAGCTTGCCGTAACGCGCCGCGTACCCCAGCGTGGACGGCTCACGTTCGTGCCCGACGACGATCATCGCTAGCGGCCAGCCCTCGCCGGGGGCGCCGACCGTGTTCTCGGCCGGCACCGTCGCGCCGTCGAACAGCACCTGCCCGAATTCGGTCGTGACACCGTTGATCATCTGCAGCGGCCGCTGTTGCACACCAGGCTGTTTCATTCCGATGATGAAAGCCGATATGCCGCGGTGCCGTTTGGCTTCGGGATCGGTGCGGGCCAGCAACAGACACCAGTCCGCGACGTCGGAGTAGCTGGTCCAGATCTTGTGTCCGTTGATGACGTAGTTACCGCCATCGCGGGTGGCGGTGGTCGTCAACGACGCGAGATCCGAGCCCGAGCCTGGTTCGCTGAAGCCCTGGCACCACCGCTCGCTGCCGTTGATCATTCCTGGCAGGAATCGCGCGCACAGCTCTTTGCTGCCATGCCGGCTCAGCCCCGCGACCAGATAACCCAGGCTGGGCCGCGGCGGCGCCTCAGCGCGTGCCAACTCCTCGTCGAGGATGACGTCGTACACCGGCGGTAGTTCCTGGCCGCCGTATTCGCGCGGCCAACTCAGCCCGAAGAAACCGCTCTCGTACAGGGCGCTGTGCCATTCGCCCTGCCGGGCCCAGTATTCGTCACCGGAGCAGGGAAACTCCCTGGCGTGCACTGAAAGCCACGATCGCAACCGGTCACGGAATGCCGCTTCGTCGGGCGAGTCACGGAAGTCCAACGCTGATCTCCTCCAGCTTGACGGGCCACAATTGCGTCGAGGTGAGCGCACGGCGCAGGAACACATGCGCCAGGCACTCCCAGGTGTTGCCGATACCGCCGTGCACCTGAATCGCGGTCTCGCATACGGTCCGCGCGGCGCGCGCACAGTAGACCTTCGCAAAACGTCCGGCGCGGATCGCGTCGGCCGGGTCCAACTCATCGACCGCCCAGGCCGCATGCCGCAGGATGCTGACCGATCCCTCGATCAGGGCCAGGCTCTCGGCTAGCAGGTGCGCGATGGCCTGGTAGGAGCCGATCGACTTGCCGTACTGCTCACGGATTTTCGCGTACTCGCAGGCAAGGGTGTGCGCGCCGCGCGCGGTGCCGACCAGGTCGGCCGATGTGGTCGCCAGCGCGAGCGCCAGCCATTGTTGCGCGGCCTCGGGGTCCAGATCGCCGACAGCAGTGGTCGTTTCGCCGACAGCTGCAAAGGCTCTCGTCAGGTCGACGGCGTCACCGTCAGCGCCCGCGTCGGCGGCCGATACCGTCGTGCCGTTCAGCGTCAACGCGCGTCGGTAGCCCCGGGCATCGACGGCCCGGCCGCCCACCGCGATGGTCGACCCGGAGCCGTCGTCGCCGATCCGCCGGGACAGGTCGTCGGCCAGCACCGGACCTAGAAACGGGGCGTCCACCAGCCCGCGACCGAACTCCTCGGCGACAATCGCGACTTCGACTGCGGACGCTTCGTCGGAGCGCAGCGATCGCCAGCCGGTCAGCTGAATCTGCTTGTCGAGCCTGGCTATTCGCTCGGTGTCACCGAGATCATGCACCGATCCCGGACCGAGATCGTCGGCGAGTTTCGCGGCTGCATCTCGCAGCTGTTGTTGTTCAGCTGTCAGACGTACATCCATAGCGCTCCTTGAGGACTCGGCGCAGTACCTTGCCCGAAGGCAGCCGAGGTATTTCGGATACGAACACGACACGACTCAGACGTTTGTAGGAGGCCAGGCGCTCCCCGACCCGAGCGGAGAGTTCGGCGGCATCGACCGGTTCGCGGGTGGCGACCGCGGCGATGACTAACTCCCCGTCGGCGCCATCGGGGATGCCGAACACTGCGCAGTCTGCGACGGCCGGGTGTCCGTGCAGTACGGTCTCGATCTCGGCGGGCGCCACCTGGAACCCGCGGACCTTGATCATTCCTTGGACCGGTCGGTGATCCGCAACCATCCGTCAGCTTCTAGGTAGCCAATGTCACCGGTGCGGTACCACCCGTCGCACAACGCATCTCGGGTGGCCTCGCGCGGCAGATAACCGGCCATCAACGATTCGGATCGTGCCTGGATCTCGCCGACCTCACCCGCGCCGATCGGCGCGCCGGTCTGCAACGACGTCACGCGCACCCGCACGCCCGGCACCGGTCGCCCGACCGAGTCGAGCCGTCCGCCGTCGAGCGGGTTGCAGGCGATCACCGGTAACTCGGTGGTGCCGTAGGCCGGAACCCACCCGACGCCGGTGCGCCTGGTGACGGTCTCGGCGACGCTGGCGCTGACCGGCGTCGCACCCCACATGATGAACCGCAGCGAGGACAGATCGTAGGACTCCAGTCGGGGATGCGACGCGATGGCCAAGGCGATTGGCGCGACGGCTATTTCGACGGTGATCCGGTCGTCCTGAATGGTTTGCAGCATGCGGTCGATGTCGAAGCGGCGATGCAGGCGCATCCACACGCCGGTTTGCAACGCGGTCACGATGTTGAGCAGGCCGAGAATGTGCGACGGCGGCGTGGTGATCTGAATGCGGTCGTCGGCCGTCAAACCCAACGCCCCGCGCCAGTGAGCCACCGCAGCCCGCAGCGAATGATGCGTGTGCCGAACGGCTTTCGGGAGGCCCGTTGTGCCCGAGCTGAATGCCAGCACCGCGTCGGCGTCCGGTGCGGCCACGACGTGTGATTCGCCCTCGGCGATGGGCTCGTCGAGATGCAGCATCGGCATCACATCCGACAGCACCTCGTGATCGCCAACGGCGTGCGACGGGCTCGTCAGCGCCAGGGCATGCTCGACCTCGTGCCGTTTCCAGGCCGGGCTAATCAGCACGACGACGGCGCCCAGCCGCCAGATGGCGAGCAGCGCGACGACGAACTCGGGACGATTGGATGACATCAAAGCGACCCGCCCGCCGGCCATCACACCCCGCTCACGCAGGCCGGTGGCCAGGCCGTCCGCGAACGCTTCGAGCTGCGGCAACGTGTAGTGCCGCTCCTCGAAGACCAGCGCGGTCGCAGACATTGAGAAGATCCTATCGTTTTGAGAGAATAGTATTCTCTCAGGCGAAGAACGCAAAGTGTGGAAGGTGTGCGGATGGCGGAACGCCACGTGTTCCAGCGGGCCACGGTGACTCGGATCATCAAGGAGACCGCCGATAGCCGTACCTATGTACTCGCCCCGGAGGAACAGCCGTTTTCCTACCGCGCTGGGCAGTTCTGCACGTTCCGGGTGACTGTCGGCGGCGAAGAGCTGTACCGGTCGTATTCGATGTCGAGCGCCCCGGGGGTCGACACCGAGCTGACCACCACGGTCAAGCGGGTGGCCGGGGGCAAAGTGTCGAACTGGCTGGTGGACAACGTGGTCGAAGGCGACGAGCTCACCATGACCAGAGCCGCGGGAACCTTCGTGCTGGGGTCGACGTCGGCGCCGCTGCTGGCTTTCGCCGGCGGCAGCGGTGTCACACCGATCCTGTCGCTGGCGAAGAGCGCTTTGGCGGACACCGATCGCACGGTGCGCATTCTGTGCGCGGACCGCGATCGCGGTTCGGCCGTCTTCGACGCGGTGCTCGATGACCTGGTCCAGCGTTATCCCGGCCGGTTGTCGGTGGAGCGGCGCCTCGACGACGACCACGGGCTCCTGGATTCGGCGGGTGTCGAGTCGTTCGTCGGCAGCGATACCGGCGCCGACTGTTATGTCTGCGGGCCGGAAGGGTTCATGGCCGTGGTCCGGTCGGCGCTGCCGGACACCGCGAACGTCCTGGTCGAGGACTTTGACGCATCGCCGCCGGTCAAGGCACCGGCGCCGGAGGTGTCCGAAGCTGCGGGCGACGTCGACTCGGGCGGCACTGTGACCATCCGGATCGACCGCAAGAAGGCGTCGGTGCCGCGGGTGCCCGGGGAGACGCTGCTGGAGAGCGCGCGCCGGGCCGGGCTGTCACCGCCGTTCAGCTGCGAGGCCGGCAACTGCGGGACGTGCATGGCCAAGCTGATCGAGGGCGAGGCCACCATGCGCACCAACGACGTTCTCGAAGACGACGAGATCGCCGACGGCTACATCCTCACCTGCCAGGCGGTGCCCAGCACCGCGTCGATCACGGTCCTTTACGAGCAGGGAATGTAACGCGGCCGTCCGCGGCTGAACCCCGTATGACTGACCTACCCGCCTTCGCCGAAGTCGCTTCGGCCGACCAGGGGCTCGTCGTATTCACCACGCTGCGAGGCGACGGCAGCGCTCAGGCGTCCGTCGTCAACGCTGGGGTCCTCCCTCATCCGCTGTCAGGCGAACCGGTCGTCGGGCTGGTGGCCATCGGCAGCGCCCGCAAACTCGGTCACCTGCGCGCCGATCCACGCACCACGGTCACGGCCCGCGCCGGTTGGCGGTGGGCCACCGTCGAAGGGGTCGCGCAGCTGATCGGACCCGACGACCTGCACCCGGATGTGGACGACGAGCGACTGCGGGTGATCCTTCGCGACGTCTTCACCGCGGCCGGCGGCACCCACGACGACTGGGACACCTATGACCGGGTGATGCGAGACGAGCGTCGGACTGCGGTCCTGATCTCGCCGACCCGCGTTTACACCAACCCGGCGCGAGGCTGACCCAGTCCGATCAGCGTCGGGGCGATCAGCTCCAGCTGGTCGATCCCGTCGCGGAAGTCGCCGTCGAGCGGCGGCAGAATCGTGACGTGGTCAGCGCCGGCATTCAGGTGCTCACGTGCGCCATCCCGGACCGCCGTCGGATCAGGATCCAGGGACAACCCGACGACCAGCAGCTTGTCGGGCCCCAGCGTGCTCCTGGCGTGGGCGGTGAACCCGGGCGCCTTTCCGGCGGGGAATGCGCCGTCGGCGATCTCGTCCGCTAGCGCAAGCATTTTCGGCCCGTTCGCCGCGATGATCCTGGGATAAGCGGCATCGGGGACCGGCGGCCACGTCGGTTCATCCATCCGCTGGACGTAGTCCCGGATCGTGACCAGCGGACGGCCGAATTCCCGCGCGACGCTGGCCGCCTGCTCGGGATAGCCGACCCCGATCCCGACGACCAGCCGGCCGGGATAGGCCTGCGCGAGTTGCGCCGCCGCGGCATGCATCGTCTGCGGCGGCCGGGCCCAGATATTGGCGATGCTGGTTCCGAACACCATCCGCTCGGTCTCCGCGATCAGCGTGCCGATCTGCACGAAGGCGTCCTTGCCAATCACCTCGTTGACCCAGACCGTCCGATACCCCGCGTGGTCGAGTCGCCGGATGGCATCCCGTTGCAGATCAACGTCCAGCGCGACGGTCAATGAAGCGGGCAGGCACACGCCGATTGACCCAAGCGCCTCGCGGGCGGCTTCGACCACACTCGCCATCAGTGCTGTGTCTCGACGAAGTAGTGGTCGTCCTCCAAGTCGGCAAGCAGCCCTTGGTGTTCGGGCTGCCAGTCGAGGACCTTTTGGGTCAGCTCGCTGGACGTCGCATCGTCCAACCCGGCGAACGGGGCCAAGAACCCGAAGTGTTCGGGCGCCTCATCGGCGGAGATGCTGTTGACCGGCAGGTCCAACCGCCGGCCGATGACCTCGGCGATGTCGCGGAACGGCACGCCCTCGTCGGCGATGCCGTGCAGGCGCGTGCCGGCGGGCGCGTTTTCCAGAGCCAGCCGGTAGAGCCGCCCCGCGTCCAGTGTGTGCAGCGCGGGCCATCGGTTGGCGCCATCACCGATGTACGCGGACACCCCGGCCTTGCGGGCACAGTCGATGATGTGACTGGTGAAGCCGTGGTGGTCCAGGTTGCTGTGCACCAGCGGGGCGAGCCGGATGACAGAAGACCGAACGCCGCGCTCCGCCAACGCAATTGCGTAGTTCTCCGCGTCAATTCGCGGCCCGGCCGGCAGGGTGTCTTCCTCGGTGGCGAGTCGGCCCTCCACATGGGCCACCATCAACGTTCCCGACGTGCCCACGAAGGGCTTGTCGGAGCCGACGAGAGCCTCGCCGATCGCCTCGACAGCGCGCTGATCCGACTCGACCGATCCCATGAAGTCGCTGAAGTCGTGTTTGAAGGCCAGGTGGATCACGCCGTCAGAGGCCGCGGCCGCGGCGCGCAGACTGTCCAGGTCGTCGAGCGAGCCGCGGTGCGCCTTCGCGCCCGCAGCCTCCAGCGCCGCGGCGGACTCGTCCGAACGGGCCAGGCCGATCACTTGATGTCCGGCTTGGATCAGCTCGGGTACCACTGCGGACCCGATGTGTCCCGACGCGCCGGTGACGAAAACTCGCATGTTGAACTCCTGAATTGAGCGGTTGAGCGGTAACACCACCCTGCGACCGGATCGGTCGCCCGTCCAAGACTTGTTTCGCAATACTCAATACCGATCAGGCATCACTGCAGCGCACGAACCTTATAGCGTCATTTGCTACAGATTTGGCGATTACTATGCGGATATGGACGACACCCCGCCGGTTGATGTCGACCTGCGATTAGTGCGGTACTTCGTGACGGTCGCAGATCATCGGCACTTCGGCCGCGCCGCCACCGCGCTGCGGGTGGCGCAACCGTCGCTGAGTCGGCAGATTCGACGACTCGAACAGCAGCTAAGTGCACGCCTGCTGGACCGCACCCCGCAGGGCAGCCGACTCACCGAAGCCGGCGAAGTCTTCCTGCCCGCGGCCAAGGCGCTGCTTCGGGCGGCGGCGCGCGCCGCATCCGAGACTCGGGCCGCCGCGCAGCCCAGTCGCATCATGATCGGCTACACGATGGGACTCATCGTCACCCCCGCGGTGCTCGAGATGCGCCGCGAGCACCCGGACGCCGACGTGCAAGTGATGCACCTCGATTGGGACAAAGCACGAAATGCGTTGCTGGACCATCGAGTTGACGCGTTAATCACCCGGCTGCCGTTCCCGACCGATCAGCTGCATGTGACTGTCCTTTACGACGAGCCCCGGGTATTGCTGGTGCCGTTGACCCATCGCCTCGCGGGCAAGGAGTCGATCACCCTCGACGACATCTCCGAAGAGCCGATGCCGCAGATCCGAGATTCCGACCCGTCCTGGAACGCCTTTTGGCGGGTCGACCCGCGTCCGGACGGGCGACGAGCCCCCGGCGGGCCGTTCATCGAGGCGATCGAGGACAAGTTCGAAGTCATCGCCGCCGGACAAGCGGTGGCGATCATCGCCGGCTCACACGGCACCGCATTGCGGCCCGACCTGACCACCATTCCCATCGCGGGCGTCGAGCCCAGTCATGTCGTGATGGCGTGCCGTGCCGACGATCGCAGCCGACTGGTCGCGGCTTTTCGCAAGATCGCCGCGGCGCACATGATCGTGCCGACGTGATCAGCGGAGCTGGGCGCCCAGTTCGGCGATGACCTCGCGGGTCCGCCGTTTCGATGCGATCAGCTCGTCGCGGTTGTCACCGATCGGCAGTAGCCGCACCGACAGATCGGTCACTCCGGCGTCGGCGAAGCGGCGCATCCGCGCCAGGATGGCGTCCTCGTCGCCGGCCGCACAGATGTCGCCGACATCGCGGGCGTCGCCGTAATCCAGCAGCCGCTGATAGTTCGGCGACACCTCGGCCTCACCCAGGATCCGGTTGGCTCGCTTCTTAGCCGCGTCGACTTCGCTTGTGGCACAGAGGCATACCGGAATCCCCGCGACGATGCGCGGCGCAGGCCGGCCAGCGTTGTCGGCGGCCTTGGTGATCCGAGGCACGACATGCTCGGCAACGGACCGTTCGTCGGCCATCCATAACACGGTGCCGTCGGCATGCTCGCCGGCCAGCGCCAGCATCACCGGACCGAGCGCGGCGACGAACACCGGCAGCGGCGCAACCGGGGCCAGATCGTTCGGGTTGTGCACGGTGAAGCGTGCGTTCTCGACGTCAATCGGTCCCGGTCCGGCGAACGCGGCGTGCAACACCTCGAGGTAGTCACGGGTGTAGGCCGCGGGCTTTTCGTACTGCAGGCCCAGCATGTCCTGAATGATCCAATGATGCGACGGCCCGACGCCCAGCGCCAATCGGCCCCCGGTGGCCGCATGCGTCGATAAAGCCTGACGCGCCAACGCAATCGGATGCTGCGCCTGTAGCGGTACGACGGCGGTGCCTAGCTCGATGCGGGTAGTGCGGGTGCCCATCAACGCGACGGCCAGCAACGCGTCGAAGTCGTTGGGGACCTGCGGGATCCAGGCGGTGTCCATGCCCGCGGCCTCTGCCCACTCGATATCGGCGAGCATCTTGCTGACTTTGCGCGCGGAATCACCGCGCTCGGCGCCGATCATAACTCCGAGACGCACGGCTCCTCCAAAGTGTCGTTAGCTATCCTCGATAACGTACTTGCCAAAAAAGAGAATGCCAATACCATGCGCCTGAACAGCGCAGATGGCCTACTTCCGGCAGATCAGCTCGCCCGCCGGGATGGAGAACCAGCCATCGGGCGCCGCGGCCCACTCTCGCCACGCGGCCGAAATCTCCTCGAGCTCGGCGGCAGTGGCGAGCCCCGAGTCGATCAGCTGTCGCGTCAACGCCGACTCAATGATGCGATCTGCCCACATGCCGCCCCACCAGCCGCGGTCCTCAGGCGTCGCAAAAGCCCACAGGCTGCCCGTGGGCACGATGTCGTCGAACCCGGCTTTTTGAGCCCAGGACAACAGCCGCCGCCCGGCGTCGGGTTCGCCACCATTGGCGCGTGCCGCGGTGACGTACAGCGTCATCCAGCGGTCCAGTGCCGGCAGCTGCGGAAACCAGATGAAGCCCGCATAGTCAGAGTCGCGCACCCCGACCACACCGCCCGGCTTGCACACTCGCCGCATCTCTCGGAGCGCCTGCACCGGGTCGCCTACATGTTGGAGCACTTGGTGAGCGTGTACGACATCGAAGGAGTCGTCGGGAAAGTCCAGTGCGTGGACATCGGACGTCGCGAAGACGATGTTCGATTGTCCCCGCGCCCGCGCCTCGCCGCGCGCCAAATCCAAAGCATCGTCGGTCAATTCGACCGCGGTGACCTGGCCGGGCGCGATGCGCGCGGCAAGATCGGCGGTGATGGTTCCGGGGCCACAGCCCACGTCGAGAAGGGCTATCCCTGGTCGTACGTGCGGCAGGAGATAGCCGGCGGAGTTCTCGGCGGTGCGCCGCCGATGCGCACGCAACACCGACTCGTGATGCCCGTGGGTGTAGACGGCCTGATGTTTACCGGACATGGTGCGACCTCCTCGCGATTGAATCCTGTTCGATCACAAGGTTACCGCTGAATATTCCATAATACGAAATACCTATCTCATATTTTGAGACGTCTAAACGACCGGCACGTTGAGGATCGGGCGCTGCACCCCGGCCCCGGCGCCGTCGAAATGCCACCATTCACCGGAGTACACCGACAGCCCTGCGGCGGTCATGGCATCGCGCAGTCTGGCCCGGCTCGCCCGCTGGGCCGTGCTGACCCCGTCGGTGGCGAAAGCGGTTGCCCGCGGGGAGAAGTCGTCGAAGTCGGTACCCATGTCGACGAGGCAGCGCGGACACTGCTCGGCCACATTGCCCAGCGTCACATCGACCGAACGCCCCGACTCGTGGCTCTTCGCATAGTTGCCGGGCTTGGCCACCCACGCCGGATTCGGCACCACATCGAACATCTTGACCTGAACATCGTGCGGTCGGTAGCAGTCCCAAAAGACGAGAAAGTTTCCCGTCGACGCAAGCGCCTTGGCGGCGGACGCGAGCCCGGGGGCCAGGGATTGGTGCACCAGGCAGCGCGCGCCGGCCGGATACAGCTGGGTGTGGGTGAAATTGTTCGGCGTCGCATAGCGCAGGTCGATCACCGCATTGGGAACGACGGAGCGCACGTCGACGAATCCCGCTGCCCGCGCCTCGGGGCTCAGCGGTGGCACGTCGGCATGCGCGCTCACGCCGCTGCTCAGTGCGGCGAGCAGGGACAGGGCACCCAGAAGCCGACGCATGAGTTCAGTATGCGACCGTCTCAGCTCCAGTCGATGGCTGCCGCGCGCTCTTGAACGCCCTCGGCCCTTTCAGCAATCTGGGCTGCTATCGCGCGCTGCTCGTGTTCCATTGTGCCGGCTAGGGTTTCGGCTTCGGCGACGATCTGCTTGAGCAGGTCACGGTGGTCTTCGATCATCGTGATGGTCGCGTTCCTGATGGCGACCACGGCGGAGCCCCGAGCCTCCGAGGGGGAGAAGCCGCTGGTGAGCAGTGGCGGCAGCATCTGGCGCTCGAAGGCCGTCATGTCGCGAGACAGGTGGATGTGGAAGGTCGCCAGGAATGGATCCCGGTCGTCGAATTCAACACTGCAAATCTTGAGTGGGTCCATGGCCCGTTCCTTGTGCCGGCGAGAGCGATCGCGTCCCGCGAATTACATGTCTGTAGTTTACCTGCGTTTCCGGGCGGGCGGGAAAGCCGGATTTATGCTGGCGGGGTTCTGTCGGACGCGTCAAAGGAGACCGTCATGACCGCCGGTACCGCCGCACTCCCGCTTTCTGACGCCGATCTGCCGCCGCTGGACTATAGTGCCGACGAGAACCCGGCTCAGGTTTATCCACGCTTGCGCGAGGCGCAAGAACAGGCGCCGGTCGCGATCGGCCCGTACGGGCCCGAAGTGCTGTCCTACTCGATGGTCCGAGCCGTGCTGCGGGACAAGCGGTTCGAGGTGCCGAAGGGCATCGTGCTGCAGGCACAGGGCATCAGCTCGGGCCCGCTATGGGACAAGGTGATCACCAGCCTGCTATGTGTGGACGGCGATACGCACCAGCGCCTACGCGGCCTGTGTTCGAAGGCGTTCACGCCCCGTACAGTTGCGCGCTTGCACGACACCATGGTCGACGTGCTGGACGGCCTCGTCGACCAGGTCGCGGGCCAGGGCCACTGCGACGTCGTCGACGACATCGCGCGCCCCTACCCCGTCCCGATCATCTGCGCACTGCTGGGCGCGCCGCCCGAAGACTGGCAACGGTTCTCGGCCTGGGCGGACGAGATCTTCCAGGCGTTCAGCTTCACCGCCGACATCCGGTCGCTCGAGCCCGCCGTGATGGGGGCGTGGGGCGAGTTGGACGACTATGTCGACCATATGGTCGCCCAGCGTCGGGACAGCCTGACCGACGATCTGATCTCCGACCTGATCCGCGCCGAGGACGACGGGGATCGGCTCGATGCCACCGAACTGCAGATGCTCGCCGGTGGCCTGCTGCTGGCGGGAACCGACACCACCCGCAACCAGGTCGCCGCGTCGGTGCAGGTGCTCTGCGAGCACCCTGATCAGTGGGATTTGCTGCGCGACAATCCCGACCTGGCCATGCTGGCAGTGGAGGAGACCATGCGCCACTCCCCGGTCGCAGGCGGCGCGCTGCGGGTGGTGGCCGAGGACGTCGAGCTGGACGGCTACATCTTCCCGGCCGGGTCGATGGTGCTGCTGAATACCTTTGCGGCCAATCGCGATCCAAGCGTCTACGACGACCCCGATCGGGTCGACATCACCCGCGAGGGCGCGCCCGCGATCCTGACCTTCGGCGGCGGCGTGCACTATTGCCTGGGTGCCAACCTGGCCAGGCGGGAGATCGCCGAGGCGCTGAATGTGTTGACGGGCCGGCTACGCAACCCGCGGATCACCGGGCCGGTGCCGTGGAAACCGATCGTGAGCTTGAGCGGGCCGAGGAGTCTGCCCATCGAATTCGACTAACTCTTGGTGGCCAGGGCCGGCATCGAACCGGCGATCAGCGAGGTTCGGCCGTCCAAGCTGTCTCACCGCGTCTCACTCGTTCGCGTCGGTTCCACGGTGTTCCGTGCCCAAATCCGTGGCCAACCCATCGAGCGACTCAGGCTCGATAAGCTGGCCGGCACGCGCCTTGGCGTCAAGCCCCGGTGGTAGCGGATGGTGAACACGCGAAGGTGAAGCGTCGGGTGTCGCCCGCTGGTTGGGGTTAGGGTGCCGGCGTAGTTCTTGGTCACGGTCGTCTCGTTGCCTTTCCCGCCGTCGGAGTCTGCTGCCTGAGACGTGCGCACGCTTAATTTGTACCAGCGAGGAGAACATCGCAGACGCGACGTACCGTTCAGCGAGTCTCACAGTGGGCCACTGCGGTGCAAGATCATCAGTTGCAATGGTGGCGACGACGTGCGCGGTGAAGTGGGGCCGAGGTAAGGCGACTGCGGCCCCGACTGTCCGCCGTTACCTAGTATTTCCCGTTAACTAATATTTCACAGTGACGATCGCAGGATCCAATCATGTTGCCCGCCATTACCTTTCGGCGCATGGATAATTATCATTATCCATGACAAATGTCTGCATATTGCATCAGATGAATCAATCTCCTCGGTCTGTGGTTCGGCAGCCGGGTGGAGCACTCCGTGTCCGAAATCGGCGTTGAGCAGCAGTGTCGTGATCCTCATGGCATCACGTCGCAGGTGTAGGTTTCGGCGTCCACCGAAGGCGGGCAACGAACTGGTGTGAATGCCTGGCGTTGACGTGCAGCGATGTGGCAATGATTCGTTGACTGATTGAAGCTGCGCACGCTGGGTATCAACTTGCTCGGAGCACGCAACTCCGCACTGCAGAACCTCGTCACCGAGATACCCCCTCCCGTAGTAGCCCACCTGTTGGGCTACAGCCACAACTGCACCCAACGACACGCCCAATCGGCCGCTCAACCATGGTCGCGCTACGTACATAGTGAGAGCGTCGCCTCACGCGGCGGGCGTGTCGTGACTTCGCTCTGAGGCGGCCCTCCGAGACGCGCCGCTCACTTCCTCATCGCCCCTTCGGCACGGTATACGACGGCCTGGAACACGCAGGTTTACCGGTACCGCGGGGACGGTGAGGTGTCGACACAGTTGCCGCCCTCTTCTTGCGGACCCCGGGCAACCCCATAAAACCCGCATCTTTTGCTTAACACCAGGACGTGCGCCCTCTCCGGGCTGAGCCTGCGGGCGATCGGCAAGCGGCTCGGACGCGCGCCGTCGCGGTTAGTGGAAATGCACCTCGCTGAAGTCGATCGCCACCATGAGCATCTCGGTGATGGGCCGCCGGTCCGGTCCGCGGGTGTAGGCGCGGCGCTTGGTGGGCAGACTGATGCCGTCGGCGACGACGTAGTCCGAGGTCAGTTGCGCTGCGGAAAATCCGCCGGCGATGTTCACGCTGTAATCGTGTCGGCGGAGCAAGAAGTCCTCGCCGAAGAAGAAGTCCTGTACGGAACTATGCGTTTCGATGGAGCCGGGGAAGTACGCCCGCAAGACGCGCCATGTTTCGTTGCCCTCCTGCCAGGTGTCTGTTTCGTCGACTTGGACGCCGTCCATTGCCAGCAGGAACGGTGTCGTCAAATAGGTCCACACGGCTTCGCCGTTGAAGTAGGCACGATGCAAGGCGTCCCATGGGGTCTGCATCTGGTGGCCCGCGAACGAATCCCTTGGCGCACGCCGCTCGCTGACCACGGCGCCGTCGAGCTTTTCGATGGCAATGCGATCAGGGGTGAACATGGTGCGTTGATCGGGTGCTCCAAACGGAGTGACCGAGGAACGTTCTTCGCGCAACCAGACGGTCATACGGCGAGGGCTCGGATCTTGGGGGACTCCCTTGAGCGGGAACAGCCCGCCGCCGCTGACGATGGTGGCGTCCACTTGTGTGTATTCCTGCCAGTGGTCGGTCCCGCCGTGGGCATCGAGCACCGCGTTCAGTAGGTCGCTCATTCGTGTTACCTCTCGGATTGGCTGCCGCTTGGGCGGGATGGAGCCCCGCCGTATGAGTGGACACGTGTGGTCGGCCGGGCGGCAATGTCTCGATGCATCGGACGACTTTCACCGAAACCGGGTTGGCCGCTTGTGGATTCGCTCTCGGTGGCCTCGTCTTGGATCACGTTCCAGTGCTTTTGAAGCAACCCCGTCGTCGATGCGGACGACGTCGACGACCACACAGTTCGCCGGTGCCCCGATGTTGGAGAATCGGCCGGTAAGCATGACGTAGTCACCGCCGGCCAGGACCAACTGGTGGTCGTTCCGCAGCTCGTCGGGTGCGGCTTTGATTCGGTCGAACAACCCGTCCCTGCCTGGTTAGGTGTGGGCGCTGAGCAGAAGGTAGGTGGGGACCAGAATCGTTCTGCGGCCTGATGACCGCGCCAGTTGACCAAGGTGTGGAACCCGTCGATGACGAGTGCCTTGTTACGTTCTCCCTGTGCGGCGGTCATGTTTCTACCTCGTCTTCGTCGGGTGGGCGGACGTGTCGAGGACGACCTGTCTGTGCAGCATTTCATCGGAATCGAATCTAAGATCACCCAGTCAGGGCGCGATGAATACTTTGCCCTGCCGGCCGGGTGTTTCAGCCTCGATGACCGCGTGGTAAATGTCGTCGAGGACGTATTTCGTCCCGGGAGATGTTGCTAGGACGCCTTCGCGGATCAGTCCGGCGATCTCGTCGATGAGCTGAGCGATCGCCGGCTTGCCCTGGGGGAAGAAGCCGCTGTGTTCGAGGCGAGGCAGCCAATACCCGAGCCAGTACACCTCGAGCGTGCGTCGGCCGGACAGGGTGAGGCGAGCGTCTTCACCGACCCTGATCGGCTGATTGGTCAATGATCCGTAGACCAGCATTCGCCCACTTTCGCCGAGTGAGCGGAACACCTCGGTGCCGGTCTGCCCTGCTACCGGGTCCAGCGCGTAATTCACGCCGTCCGGCCCGACGATCTGTCGAACCTGTTCGTCGATCGGACCGTCGGAGGACACGATGACCGCGTCGGCGCCAAGAGCGCTCAGATCGGCGACCGCTTCGGGCCGTCGTACCACGTTGAGAGTGCGGATGCCGTCGCGCTTCGCGAGCCGAATGACCATCCGGCCCAGTTCGGAGCTGGCCGCGGACTGCAGCAGCCATTCCCCACGCGGGACGGCCAAGACGTGGCGCACCATCAGGATGGCGGTGGCCGGATTGATGAGGAACGACGCGATCTGCTCGTCGGGGATGTCGTCGGGTACGAGGTAGACCTTCTCGGCGGGCACCACCGCGTACTCGGCCCAGTTGCCGCCGGGGCTGTTGCGGGCGAAGACGCGTTGTCCAACGGTCAGCCCCGTGACGCCGCAACCGATGGCGTCGACATCGCAGACCCCCTCGAAGCCAGCGCCGGAGGGAAAGTGTGGTGTCACACCGGAATAGTGCCCGCGCACGTACAGCAGATCCGACGGGTTGACCGGGCTCAGCCGGATCTTGACCCGGACCTCGCCGGCCCCCGGTGCGGGAACGGTTTGGTCGGTGACCCGCAGCACATCTGCGGGTTCGCCGTAGCGGTCGAAATGCACTGCCTTCATGGGTTGGTGACGGTCCGCTCTGTGTAATCGTTGGCGGCGACAGCCATGTCGAGGACGACTCGGAATCGGGCCTTGCCCGACAACATCCGCTCGTACGCCTTCGGGGCGTCCTCGAATGGGGTGACTTCGATGAGCGGCGCGACCCCGTGCGTCGCGGTGAACGCCAGTGCGTCCTCGTTCTGGATCGAGCTGCCGGTGAGGCTACCCATGATGGAGCGTCCTTTGAAGACGAGTTCGCCAGTGTCGACGGCGATTGGATCTGGTGCCGCCCCGACGACGACCAGCGCGCCGCGCGGTGCAAGCCCGGCGAGCAGCGGCGACATCGAGGCGCCGCGGGCGGCGGTGGCGATGATCGCGGACGCGCCACCGAGCCGCCGTAACTCGGCGCCGGGATCGGAGGTCGTGGTGTCGATGTAGTGATGAGCTCCCAGTTGTGTTGCCAGCGCGTGCTTCTCGGGTCCGCGTGCGATCGCGACGACCTGGCACCCCAGCTTGTTCGCGTACTGGACGCCGAGATGGCCGAGTCCTCCGATGCCCTGGATCCCGACGAGCGCGCCGGGGCGCAAGTCGAGGGTGCGCAACGCGTTGAAGGTCGTGACCCCGGCGCAGAGCAGCGGACTGGCGTGCAAGGAATCCAGCTCGACCGGAACGCGGACCAGACCGCTGGCTCGGACATAGACGTACTCGGCGTAGCCGCCGTCTTCGGTCGTGCCGGGTCGGGGCTGATCCTCGCAGTACACGAAGTCACCGCGCCGACAGGACGGGCAGACTCCGCAGTGGCCGCCGAGAAACCCCACCCCCACCCGATCACCGACGGCCCACTTCGCGACCTCTGACCCCACCGCGTCGATCACCCCCACGATTTCGTGGCCGGGAACGATCGCTTGATCGGGATCCTTACGCATCCCCTCCACGGCGAGGGTGTCGCTGTGGCACACCCCGCAGCTGTGCACGCGGATCCGGGCACGATCCGAGCGGGGCCCGACGAGGTCCCGGTCGACGAGTTCGAATCGCCTCGAACCGGTCACTTCGTGGGCGCGGTAGGTGGACACCGTTCGGCTACTCGAGCGCTCGACCGATGAAGGTGGCCGCGGCGACGGGTTTGGCGATGAACGCGGTATGGGAGCCGTCGATGGTGTCGGTCGTCGCCCCCATGCGCTCGGCCATGAACCGCTCCGCGTCGGGGCTGATCGCGTTGTCGTGCGCCGATACCAGGTACCACGACGGAATCTGCTTCCAACCCGCCCGGGTGCATTTCTCGTCCAAGGTCGCCGCGGCGACGGGGCGTTGGGTGGCTGCCAGCACCGTCGCGACGTCGACGGGAACGTCGGCGCAGAAGGTCTCCCGGAACAGTGCCCGATCGATGTAGAGATCGGGCCCGGCAGCGGCGCCGGCCCCGGCGTCATAGGGTGTCGGTCGCGCCGAGGTGGCCAGTAACGGCTGCGGGAAGGGCGATTGGACACTGCCGCAGCTCTCGCCTTCGTCCAGGGCGAACGCCGCGAGGTAGACCAGGGCGGCGACGTTGTCGAGGTCGGCGGATGCCTGGGTGATCACCGCGCCCCCGTAGGAGTGCCCGACCAGCACGACGGGTCCCGCAACGGCGCTGACGAAGTCGCGTACGTAGTTGGCGTCGAACGCCAAGCCGCGCAAGGGATTGGCCGGTGCGAGAGCGGTAACGCCGGCCGCATTGAGTTCGCGGATCACACCGGCATATCCGGAGGCATCGGCGAAGGCGCCGTGCACCAACACGACGGTCGGTGCGGTAGTGCTCGCTGTCATTGTTCGATCCCTTCACGAGGCTGAATGTCGGCGCGTCGCGGCACGATGATGCCAACGTGCCGGGGCGTGATCGACGTTAGGAGACGACGGGTTCGACGCGCATCGCACGAATGCGGGATGGGCGAATCTCACCCATTCATGCGATGCGGGTGCCCGCCGGTGTGGCGAGAGTGGTGCCGTGCTCGAACCCACGACCGGTGCCCCGCCAGGGGTGCGGCGCCATTACACGGCGCACGGCTTGGTGGCCGACCTCGTCGACCTCCGCAGTCGCGGTGACGTCGAGACGGCGTTGGCCTGCTACGAGGTCGACGCAAGCATCGTCACCGAGCCCGGGCGCGTAGGTGTCGGCGCCGACGCCGTGCGGTCGGTGCTGGAATTCTTCGCGGCCAGCCGAGTCACCTTCACCGTGGTGCACCGCGCGCTGCTGGAAAGTCACGGCGTGGCGTTGCACCTGTCGTCCTGGAGCGTGCAGGGCGTCGATCCCCAGGGCGGTGAGTTGCGACTGGCCGGGCGCTCCGGCGACGTCGTTCGACGCCAACCCGACGGAACCTGGTTGATCGCGATCGACAACCCCTGGGGCACCGATGATCCCCTACCCAAAATCGGAGGGAACACCCCATGAACCACACCCATCACGGCATCGAGGAGCGGCTATGAGCGAGTTGATTCATCCCCAATTCACCACCATCGACGGGTTGTCGCTCCGTTACGCCGAGAGCGGGCCGGGCCGCCACGACGCGATCCTCCTGAGTCCGTGGCCAGAGAGCGTGTACGCCTTCGAACAGTGTTGGGCGCAGCTGGCCGAGCACGCGCACCTCCTGGCCGTCGACCCCCCGGGATTCGGGAACTCGGAATATCGGGAGTCGCTGATGAACCCGAAAACGATGGGCGAGTTCATCGTTCGCATCGCCGATAAGTTCGGCCTGGAGAACCCCCACCTCGTCGGGCCCGACATCGGCACCTCGTCGTGCTTGTTCGCCGCCGCCGCCGCGCCGGGGAGGTTCCGCAGCGCGGTGGTCGGCACCGGCGCCGCAGCGGTCCCACTGCAGGTGACGGGCGTGCTTCGGGAATGGGTGGAGGCTCCCGACCTGGAGCCCTACCGCCAGCTCGGCGGGCGCAAGATCGTGGAGATCGCACTGAGCACCATCGAGGGCTACACCCCGTCGGAGGAAATCCGCGAGGACTACATGTCCTGCTACGAGGGCGACCGTTTCGCCCGGACCGTCCCCTACGCCCAGAGCTACCTGGAATACCTGCCACAGCTGGCCGATCTCTTGGCTGACATCTCCACCCCCGTGCGCGTCGTTCAGGGCAGCGACGACCAAGTGGTGCCCCCGGTCAATGCGGAGTTCCTTGCCAGCCGGCTTCCGCACAGTCGCGTCGACCTCATCCCCGGCGCCGGGCACTTCTGCTGGGAGGAGAAACCCGACGAGTACGCATCGCTGGTCACTTCCTGGTGGGAGGAGACGTAAGCATGGCGAACACCGACGTATTGACCGACATGATTCTGGTGCACTCCGAGAAGACCGCGGTCGTGCACGCCCCGATCGAGCAGGTCGACATCGCCGACTGGCTGCTGAACCTGCCCGACGCCGAATACCAACGCTGCTGCCCGCCCGATCACCTGGCCGCCGGATCGACCGTCACCGACGACGGGCACCCCATGTCGATCAACGTCGAGGAGATCGGCGGCAGCCTGATGGTGCAGCACTACGTCGCTGAGGTGCACCAACCCGAGCACTGTCGGATGGTGTCGCTGAGCGATCTGCACACACCGTTGGGCTGGACGAAGATCTACGTCCTCTGGGACCTGAGCGTCACCAGGCTCGACGCCACCACATCCCAGTACACCAACCTGGTTGTGAGCTATCCGACCCGAGGGTTTCTGGACATCCTCACAGCGGCAGGCCAGACGTTCGACGAAACTGCCGCTGACCGTCAAGCCGCCACCGACGACCACAACCAGCGCGAAACAGCGCTGTATGCGATCAGCATCGAACGCCACGCGCTGAGAGGGAGATGACGATGTACACAACGCACTTCTCCACCGAATCTCATCGAGGGGATGCACGATGACCACGACGACCGAACTCACCTACGCCAGCGCACCCAACAAGGTAAGCCGCGCCGCCAACGGTATCGACTACGCCTACCGCGAGGTGGGTAACGGCGCAGTACCTTTGGTGCTTTTGCAACACTTCCGCGGGAACCTCGAGAACTGGGATCCCGCCCTCGTCGACCTACTTGCCGGACAGCGTCGCGTCGTAGCGTTCGACAACGTCGGCGTGGGCGCCACGACCGGAGTGACCGCCGACACGATCGAGCAGATGGCCCGCGATGCCCTCGCCTTCATCTCCACACTGGAGGTCCCGCAGGTCGACATCCTGGGGTTCTCCATCGGCAGCTTCGTGGCTCAGGAGATCGCACTGATCCGGCCTGCAGTGGTTCGTCGGCTGGTGTTGGCCTCCTCGGCGCCACGCGGTGCTGCGGGCATGCACGGCTGGGCACCCGAGGTGATCGATGCTGTGGGCACACCGCAGCCTGACCCCGCCGGTTACCTCGACGCCTTCTTCACGTCGTCGGCGGCGAGCCGACAGGCGGGCGAGCAGACGCTGGCGCGCATATTCGCACGTACTGACGACGCAGACACGCCGACGACCTGGGCTACCAGGCTGGCCCAGTACGACGCCGTGTGCGACTGGGGAATCCCCGATCACGGGGCGCTGCAACGCATTAGCGCCATCACGCACCCGGTCTTCATCGCCAACGGTGACAGCGACCCAATGATCCTGCCGCACTTCTCCCACCTGCTAGCCGGGCTCATTCCGCACGCCAGCATCAAGCTGTACCCCGATGCCGCCCACGGCTTTCTGTTTCAGCACCACCACGACTTCGCGGCCGACGTCGACGCCTTTCTCGGCGAGAGCCAACCACGCTAGAACCGGGTCTGATTCCTCGCCGGAGAGCGATCGTCCCGCTTTCGCCGTTCCACCCGCCAAGGACGAACAGCTCACCAAGTCCCGTGGACCGGACGGGTGTTCCAGGCGTTGGCCAGTTGCACGCGCGAGTGCAGATCGAGTTTGGTGAAGATCGATCTCACATGCGTATTGACGGTGTGGACGGAGACGTGCAGCGCCTCGGCGGCTACCCGGTTGGTACGGCCGCTAGCGATCTGTTCGGCCACCGCGTGCTCGGCGTCGGTGAGTGCGCCCCAGCCGAACTGGGGCCGTGCCTGATGCGGTCGATGCCGTGAATGACCTGCCCCGTCCAGTGCGGCACGCACTTGATCGACGTACAGCGGAAGATCCAGCCGCTGGTAAATCGATAGTGCGCGCTCAAGTTCGCTGCTCGCTTGGCGGTGCTGCCCGTCATCGAGCAAGGCGCGGCCTAAATCGAAACGAGCGCGCGCGTGCAGCATTGTGCGCGGGGCGTCGGCCAAGATTGCTGCGGCGTTGCGCAGCTCTCGCAGATCGTGTCCGACGAATCCACGGGTTTGAGCGGCGATCCCAAGAATGGTCGCCACGTTGGGGTTGTAGTGGGCGAGTAGGTTCGCGTGTGCCACGCACTGCGCGGCCAACACCGTGTGGCCTCCCGCTACGGCGGCACCGGCCAGCAGCCGGGGCCATTCTTGGGATCGCGGCCAGTAGTGGTGACGCGTGGTCGCGTCGCTGACCATGGGGGCCAGAACGGCGACGGCAGCATCGTTGTCGCCGGTCGCGGCGTCCACGTAGCCGCGGACCAGGGTCAGCTCTGGCTGCGAAGCCCACTCTCGGGCGCCGATGCGGCCCGCTTGTCGCACGAGTTCGGCGGCGCGGTCGAACTCCTTGTGCAGGACGGCGTAAATGCTCAGCAGCGTCCAGCCCTGAATCTTGCTCGCGTGCACGCCGAGTTCCTCGCTGAGGCGCACGACACTCCGGGCGGTCGTCACCGCGGCATCGAGGTGACCCAAATGCCATTCCTGCCACTGCTGCGCGACGAGCAAGTCCAGCAGCGCCACATCCGAATGTGCATCGCTGCTGCGAGTTGCTTCGTCGAGGACCGCTTGGGCCTCGGGGTAGCGGTCTAGACTTTGCAGTGCCATGATCTCCAAGGGCAGATGCTGAGCACCGAAACGTGTTCGCAATGAATGAAATTCATTCCAGGCCTGCTCGAACCGGCCCTCGTTTCGGGCGGCATGGCCCAATGCCTGAACGGTGATGGACACCACTTCGGGATCCGACTCATCCTGCATGCGTAACGCGGCGAGTGCGGTTTCCGTCGCCTCGGCCGATGATCCAATCCTGGTCAGCGCCAGAGCCTTCAGCGCGGTGAGGCGAGCCAGTAGTTCAGCACGGATTCCGTCCAGAGCGACGGTGGCCTCGACTCGCTCCACGATGTCGGCTAGCTCGCCGTTGCGCCACAGGGCGTGAGCGGCGATTACCTGCAGTCGCGCCCGTCGATTCGGCTCGGAGGTTCCACGCAGCACCTCGTCGACGACGAGGATGGCGTCGTCGCCATGGTGAGCCTGCACCAGAATCTCAGCACAGCGCTCGCCGAGGTCTAGCCGAGTCGGATCGTCGCGGCCGAGGAGGGTGAACGCGCCCCGAGCCAGGTCCGCGGCCACGTGCGGCAGTACGGTGATGCATTGCTCGGCGGCAGCCCGTAACGTCGTCGCCGCGCCGGTGTCTCCGAGCTGGGCAAGGGCCTGGGCGTGCGGGGAGGCTCGAATCGCACTGCCGTCGGATCCCTGCAGCAGCAACGCTGCGCATCTGCGGTGCAAGTCGAGTTTGGCCGAGCGCGACAAGCTGCTGTAGAAGAATTCGCGGATCAGGTCGTGACGGAAGTCGATGGCATCGCCCGAGCCGTCGAGGAGGCCTTGAAGCACGGCACCCCGAGCGCGCTCCAGCACGTCCTGCGTCGATACCAATCCGAGCAGTTCTGCAGCGTCAGCCAACGCGAGCGGACGTCCCCAAACCGCGCTCACGTGCAGCAGCTGCTCGGTAGTCGCGGTCAGCGTTCGCGTGCGCGCGCGCAAGGACGCCAACAGAGACGCGGGTATGGCGCCACGGTCCACGTCGAAGGAACCGGTCGCGATCTCAGCGGCAAACTGTGTGGCTAGCAACGGGTTACCGGCCGCGGCTTGCAAGTGGTGGGAGGCGCGAGCGGGCATGGGGTGGCCGACGACGTCGGCGGCCACGGCCACGATGTCGTCGTCGTCCAGCGGGCCCAGCGCGAGGTGATCGACGTCGATTTCCGGGTCGAGTACGCCGGCGGCGGCGATGTCCTCGCCGGCCTCTACCCACGTTCCTCGCCGCGCGATCGCCCAGACGATGGGCGAACCCGCTAGCCGCCCGGTCAATGCACGCACCAGGAAGCGGCTCAGCGGATCGGCGAATTGAAAGTCATCCAAGGCGATGAGGACCGGTTGCCGCTGGGCGCGAGCTTCTAGCGCGTCGGCAAGTTGATCAGCGAGCCACAACCGTTGGTCATACACCGAGGCCAGACCGAGGAACGTGTGGTAATCCAACAGTGGCTCGACGCCGGAGCGGAGCGCAAGCATTAGCAGAGCGCCGGCGGCCACATCGTCGACTGCGGTTGCATTGGCCGACCCCACCGCGAATCCGCCATCCCGTGCACGCACGCGGATCGCCTCTAGTAATGCGGTCTTTCCGATACCCGCTTCGCCGGTGATGACGAGGACTACGCCCCGGCCGTGGCTCCTTGCCGTCCGCAGGACCGTCTCGGCGCGCTCCGACTCGGTCGAACGACCACGTAGTACTATGCGCGGCGCGTCCATCTTCGCCACCCCGGGTCGGCCGAACCGCGCTCGGAGAACTGATCACGACGTCGGTCCATAAGGACGATCGTGCCTCAGCTGCGGGGGCATTGGCTACCGCGCTGCACGATGACAGCGGTCCGTTCGTCGGTAACGGCCGCAGACCCCGCCGCCCTCCCCTCACCAGCTACACACCCACCTCGCCAAGCGCGGCCTGGTGGTTGGCCGCTGAGTCAGCGGCTCCCGGGCATGACCTTCGATGTCTACGCTGCAGACGACCGGTCTGACCCACCGGTTCGGGCCCACCTAATATCGCCGCTGCTCCATGACGTTCTCGAAACCGACTTGGCCGGGCGACGCGAGCACGCCTTTCTCCTCGCATTCGCCACAGGTCTGCGCGCAGGAAGTGGCCGTTATGGACGTCGATGAAGTCGAGGGGCATCGCTTTGGGCGGTCCGCCGGGAGACGTCATGGATATCAGCAGCAATCCATTCCCAGTTGCTCCCCCGCGATCCTGACAACGGCGGGAAACGACAAATACGCGGGAATCGAATATGCGGACTTACCGGTAATAGTCTGGGCTTGACCCAGTTTGCTGCACTCCTGATCGCACGTCGGTTTGGATCAACGCGCGATGCGTACGCCGCCATCTGTCGTTATGCGGCGCGATCTAGGCTATCTTCCCTAACTGTTTGTACAACAACAGCTTTCATGACGCCACCTACGGCGAAGTAGGGGGCGCGATTTCTAATACAGTTCACATCAACGGATTTCGGTGCCGCGGGGCCTGCTCGAATCCGAGTTTTATTGTTTCGTCGTGTCTATCGAACTAGTCGATACCCGTTGTTTACAGTCCCGGGCGGCACCGAGCTGCGGGTTTAGCCGCTTGGCGTGAGGATGGTGCGGTCGTAGGGGCCGCCGTGTGTGGCTGCGTGGGTGACCGCGTCGTTGACCTGGTCGAGGTCGAATCGGGTGACGTGTTCGGGGGTGAGGTCTAGGGCGCCCGTCGCGATGAGTCGGATCATGCCGACGTTCGCCGCGCGTGGGTACATCCATTGGCCGCGTACGGTCACTGAGTTGCGCATGATCCAGGGGTAGGGCAGGGCGAGATCCGCGCCGCCGAGCATGCCGATGCCGCCCATCAGCACGACCCGGCCGTACTCGCGCACGGTCATGGCTGCCGCACGTGCCGCCGAGCTGGGTGCCTGAGGGGGTAGCAAGTCGAGCACGATGTCGATCGGGCCGTCGGTGGCCGCGGCCATTGTTGCGCGGTCGGTGGCTTCGTCTCCGCTGAGTTCGACCGGGCTCACCCGTGGGCCGAACCGGTCGGCGAGCAGGTCGAGAGCGCCTCGGTTGCGTCCCGGGGCCACGACGTGCCCGGCGCCCATGGCGAGCGCGACGGCTACTGCGCTGCTGCCCAGGTTGCCCGTTGCCCCACTGACCAGCAGAGTCTCTCCGGCCGCAAGTTGGCCGGCCAACAGCCCTCCGTAGGGAATGGTGTGCACACCGAGTGCGGACCAGCGTGCGGGATCGGCTGCTGCCCCGATGGGTAGGGGGTAGACGTTCTCGGTGGGAACCCGCATGAGTTCGGCGAACGGTCCGTCGTGCAGGTATCGGGCCAGGCGGGCGCCGCCCTCGCCGCGGGAGCTCCAGCCCTGCAGCGTGATGTCTGGTGTCAGGACATCGTCGCGGGCGCGGACCGTCGAGTCGCACCACACTAGGTCCCCCACCCTCAGCTTGGTCGCGTCCGGTCCCACGCGTGCCAGTCGGCCGATACCGCCAACGCCCGGGACGACCGGTGGTTTCAGCGGATAGTGCCGTTCACCGCTGAACACCTCGGCCGCGTAGGGGGGCACACAGGTCGCCAGGACCTCGACCAGTACCTCACCACTGCCGGCTTCCGGGTCGGGTACGTCGCGCACCGTGAGCGGGGCGCCGAACGCGGTTAGTGTCGCTGCACGCATAGGAAAGCCCTTCTGTCTCGTCCTTCGCCACGCTAGGTAGAACAAGGGCATGCGGGAAGCGACGATCTGACATCTGTGCTATGCGTAGTCAGCATGGACGTGTCGAGCGCGACCCTTCGGGTGCTTTGTCAGATCGCCGAGTCGGGCAGCTTCACCGCGGCCGCCGCACAGCTGGGCTATACGCAGTCCGCGGTCTCGCGCCAGGCGGTCACCCTCGAACGCTGCGCCGGCGCCACCCTGTTCGAGCGGCGGACCGACGGGGTACGGCTCACCGAGCCCGGACTGATGTTGCTGCGCCACGCCCGCACGATTTTGGCGTCGGTCGACGCGGCCGAACGCGACCTGATCGATGAGGAGGCTCCCCGTATGCACCTGGTGCGGCTCGGGTCGGTCCCTAGCGCCGGGCCGGTGGTCCTGCCCGCCGCGCTCGCCCGACTCGCAAGGACAGCGCCACGGGTCCGGGTTAGCACTCGCGAAGGCACCACGCCCAGCTTGGCCCGGGCGTTGCGCGCCGGTTCGATCGACGTCGCCGTACTCACCTCTCGTCCACCGCACCGGCCACCAGACGGCGAGTCACCACGCTTGCACATAACGACCGTGCAGGACACCGAACTTCTCGTGGCGGTGGCGGCCACCGGCACGTTCGCCAGCCGCACGTCCGTCCACGTCGACGAACTACTCGAAGCACCCTGGATCGCCACCCCCTCATCGAGCGCGGAGCCACTGCTCGGTGTCTGGCCAGGCCTGCCGGGGCGAGCGCGCATCGTCCACACTGCACGCGACTGGCTGACGAAACTGCACTTGGTCGCCGGTGGCTTTGGCGTCACCACGATTCCGGAACACTTGTCGCCGGTCGTCCCGCCCGGCGTCATCTCCCTACGGGTCCAAGGCGCGCCACCCGAGATCCGCCGAGTATTCGTGGCCCGACTCCCCAGCACCGCCACGGCGCCGATCACAGCACTCACCCAGGCGATCACCTCAACCGTCCAGCTGTGACGACGGCAGGCCTCGGTACACGCGGCTTCCAACCAGCAACAGCACCATGCCTGAATCAGACATCAACAGTGAACGCTGGCTGGTAGCCCTTACCGACGTCGTTACCGTGAACGAACGCGGCGCTGGCCGCAGGGCAGCGAGTCGCTGAATGCGATAGGGCAGGATTTGATGCCCTGACGTGCCTGCGACTTCAGTGGTGGCTTCAGCGCTGAACTCTCATGGCATTACTCATGTTCGGGTCACAGAGAGCGTCGAGCAGTGCGAGCCGGTCGACATAGCAAGCCCGCACGTCGTCATTGGTATGACCACCGAGTGGCAGGCGCAGCTTCGAGCAGAGACGACAAGCGTCATCGCTCGCCGACGACGTCAGCCTCGATTAGCAACGGGCGCGTTATCCGACGAGTGTCTGCGTGCCCAGGACGGCCAGAAGCGCCAGCCGTTCGGCGTCCTGAGTGCCCGGCTCGGCCGTGTAGATCATGATGCGAAGGTCACCGGCGGCGACGCTGAGCACGTCGCAATCCAGCGTCAACGGTCCCACCTGCGGATGATCGATGGTCTTGCTAGAAGCCTCTGGCCGCCCCACGGCGCCGGAATCCCAGAGCAGCGCGAAAGTGTCACTCTTCGCGCGCAACTCCCCAATAAGCCGACGCACCTGCTGATCGGCGGGATATTTGGTCGCGGCCGCGCGCAACTCAGCGACGTGCGCGGTCTGGAGAGCGCCCAGCGACTGCGGCGTATGGCGGATGCGGCTGGCCGACCCCAGAAAGTTGCGCCAGACCGCGTTGCGGTCCTTGCCGTGATACTCCCCCAGCAATGCCGCGTGCAGCGGGTTGGCCAACAGCAGCGTCCACGCCGCGTCGAAGACCGCAACAGGGGTTCCGATCAGCCTGTCCAGCATCCGCTGGACGCTCGGGGTGATGTAGGCAGGCACGGTGCCCTGCCCCGGCGGGGCGAGCCCCGCGGCATGGAACAGATGCTCGCGCTCGGCTCCGGACAAACGCAGCGCCCGGCCGAGTGCCTCGACGACCTGGTCCGATGGGTTCGTCGCCCGACCTTGCTCCAGACGGGTGACATAGTCGACCGATATCCCGGCCAGCAGCGCGAGCTCCTCACGCCGCAGCCCGGGCGCCCGCCGAGGGCCGCCGACCGGAAGCCCGGCAACCTCCGGAGAGACCCGATCGCGCCAGCGCCGCACCGTTCGTCCAAAGTCCGTGCTCGCCATCACACCACTATGCAACGTCGCGGGCGGGTCACCCTGGTACTGACAATCCCAGGAAGCGTGGACATCTGGCTGGTCGCAGGGCTCGGCGGCATCGTGGGGGCATGACAACAACACTGATCACCGGAGCAAACAAGGGCCTCGGCTTCGAGACCGCCCGGCGACTCATCGCCGCGGGACACACGGTCTACATCGGCAGCCGAGATGCCGAACGCGGAAGCCGCGCCGCCGGGCAGCTAGGCGGCCGATCGGTCCTGCTTGACACCACCGACGACTCGTCCGTGCAAGCCGCAGTGAAGGTCATCGAGGCCGATGGTGGCCTGGACGTTTTGGTCAACAACGCCGGCGTCGAAGAACGGGGTGACAACAACGCCGTGATCGGCCCCGCCGACGTGACCGCCGACGTGCTACGGCAGACGTTCGAGACCAATGTCTTCGGGACGGTGCGCGTTACCCACGCTTTTCTGCCGCTGCTGCAACGGTCGGCCACCCCCGTAGTGGTCAACGTCAGCAGCGCTCTAGGCTCGCTGACCTCGGCCACCAACCCGGCAACGCCGACATACGGCTACCCCGGAGTGGCCTACCCGGCGTCGAAGGCCGCGGTCAACATGATCACCGTGCAGTTCGCCAAGGCGTTCCCGAATATGCGGATCAACGCAGTCGAGCCCGGCTTCACCAAGACCGACCTCAACGGGAACACCGGCATCCAGACCGTCGAACAGGGCGCTGAGATCATCGTGCGCATGGCACAGATCGGCCAAGACGGCCCCACCGCCGGCTATTTCGACGCCAACGGCACGCTTCCCTGGTGAGTCTGTCGTGTGCTGCGGGCAGCAGCGCGCGGTCAACTGGCGCAGATCCGCGACTGAGATCGGCCGACCCGACCTGCGCCTCCACGATTTGCGGCACACCTATGCGTCGCTATCACGTCGGGCCGGTGCGGACCTCAGACTCCTCCAAAAGGCAATCTGTTTGACGACGAACTCGACGACATCGCAACGGCACTCGACTCGCTCGACGACAGCTTTCCCGACAGCGGTAGCTGATCCCGTCTGGCCCATTTTGGCCCCCATTTTGACGATTCCTGCGGGCATCGATGAGTTGCCAAGGCTTCGTTATAGGCCCTGAGCTGCGCAAACAGCCTGGTGGCCAGGGCCGGGATCGAACCGGCGACCTTCCGCTTTTCAGGCGGACGCTCGTACCAACTGAGCTACCTGGCCGGAAGGCACTGTGTCCAACCGAAGTGCCGCGACCCTGACGGGACTCGAACCCGCGACCTCCGCCGTGACAGGGCGGCGCGCTAACCAACTGCGCCACAGGGCCTTGCTGGTACTGCTCGCCCCGGCGTTGCCGCCGCTGCGTGTACCCCCAACGGGATTCGAACCCGTGCTACCGCCGTGAAAGGGCGGCGTCCTAGGCCACTAGACGATGGGGGCCAGAACCGAATCACTCCGGGGTACTCACAACGTGGTTCGCTGGAGCCACGTCAGCTTAGGTCACCGGGGGCCGAATCCTCAAACGGCTAACCCAGTATCCTTGTGCCTCGCCGCCCCTATAGCTCAGTTGGTAGAGCTACGGACTTTTAATCCGCAGGTCCTAGGTTCGAGTCCTAGTGGGGGCACCAGGAAAGTGTATTACCTCGGCTGAACATTTCGGTTTCGGGTGATGCCTGACAGTGTTTCGGCTGAACATCTACTATCCGACACTCCCTAGATGAGGGAGTTGAGCGTGGACAGCAGGGGCACCACGCACGGTCAGCAAGTTCACCAGTTCTGCAGCCGGTTCCGAAGCGAGACCGTCCAATGACCTCACACTTACGCGACCAAAATGAGGGCGGCCCGGATGGCACTACAGGCGCCACAGCTGCGCCGGGCGGCGGAGGCAAGTATTGGCAGCCGCGTGTAATCGCGCACTCTTTCAAATGTTTCGCCTGCCGCTCGATTCGCTTTCGCCCCGTTGAGCCTTCTGGGATACCGCCATGTCGGCATTCCAGGTAGCGACGAATGCATCGAACGCTGCGTAGCTGGACCCTGCCAACACCGCCCATGTACCGGGACCTGCATTGACATGCTGGTCGTACGCACCCTTCGATGTGCTGTCGGGTCACGGACAATGTGTATTCGTGCTGCTGCGTCGGTTTGAAGGCCGGAGGTCAGTAACGGCCCTTTCATTTGCTGTACTTGCCGGTACCGACGATCCCGTCCTCAGCCATGTCGCCGAAGACCGTCAAGGTAAAACGCAACTGCTGCCTCGGCGTCGAACGGATCGAGTTCGAACTCAGCACCGTCGTCGCCATCAGTACTTGAAATGAGAGGACCCCAGGAGGGGCTCCCGGAGCCCGACTCGTATAACCAGGCTCCACCGTCTGCATGGAACTCGATGAGTCGCTCGCTCCCGCCGACAAGTTGCCACTCGACGCGGATAGCACCATCGCCGCCCGCGACCGCCTCTGCGTCAAGCGACACGTGGTCGCCAAGAGTCAGCAGAAAGTCGCGATACGCGTTCAACGCTGACGCTGTCGGTCGAATCTGCCTGGACCAAGCCACCCGTCTTGGAGGGTCTGCAAGAGCGCGAGCTTGGCGGCCACAATATGCGCCACACCCGAAAACCTTCCGCCACCGCCAAGGTACGTAGGTTGGAAAACGGCCGGCGCCAAGAACGCCAGACCTGGTGTCATCGGAAGCCCCTGAACCACGTTGCGGGCAAACCCGCGGCTAAAAGTCTCGTTCCAACGAGGTGCCGTGTAAGTGTCAGTGGTGTCCGCGGCTCCATCCTTCACTGGCACTATCACTCCCGTCCCTCGCGCTGATCGTCAATCGACTCTTGAGTCAGGAAGAGGTTGACCAGATCGCGCAGCCTCTCGGCATTTCGTCTTGTCATGTAGAACGCGCCGCGCGGTGCGATCGTTACCGCTCCGTCTATCTGCTGAAGCCGCTGTTGGGCATGCTCCGAAGAGAAGATGGGGGCGGAAAAATGACCCAGCAGGAAATAGATTCCGTCCTCAGTCGTCACGTCTGCAGTTAGCGCAAACTGGTTCACCACTTGCGCGGCCTCTGGCAACCCCTCCGGCCATATCGCATGAACAGCTGCGCCTACCCCGTCTGACTGCGTCATGTCAAAAGTGTGCCACAAAGCACTCACACCAGCCCCAGAAGTCACATGTCAGGCGTAGTAACGTATTCCGCTGGTCCTAGGTTCGAGTCCTAGTGGGGGCATTACGGAATCACGGTTGAACCATACCGATCGGTGTACTAGCGTCCAGCGAATGACCAACAGCGACGACAAGACGCTGCGGAAGTTCCGCAGGGAACGAGCCGTCGGGCGGTTGCTCAATCCGGCCGTGCAGGTCTTGAGCAAAATCGGGGTGCGGACCGAGCTGGCCACCGAACTGGAGACCGTCGGTCGCAAGACCGGTCAGCTGCGCCGGGTTCCCGTCTCCGCGCAGTTCGACCAGCAGGGGGCATGGATCATTTCCCAGCACGGGACCCGCTCGGGTTGGGGACGAAACATCGTCGACAATCCGAATGTCCGCCTGCGACAAGGCAGTACATGGCGTGCCGGCGTGGCGACATTCAAGCCTGACGACGATGTGGTGGCGCGCGGCCGCAAGTTCGGGCGGGTGGGAGCAAAGGTCGTCAAGGCCTTGGAGACGACGCCCGTGTCCGTGCGGATCGACTTCACCGACTGACTTTTAGGTAGCGGGTTGGGTTAGGCGACCCTCGTCATCGATGTGACACGTTCGGCGCGGTGGGTACTCCGGGCG
This sequence comes from Mycobacterium sp., assembly GCF_965277065.1. Classification (GTDB taxonomy): domain Bacteria; phylum Actinomycetota; class Actinomycetes; order Mycobacteriales; family Mycobacteriaceae; genus Mycobacterium. The sequence continues at coordinate 124,261 of NZ_CBDIBT010000018.1, read as the reverse complement.
CATGAACGGATTGTCACGACGCTCGCTCGGGATACTCGCGGCGGGCATGACCGCCACTGGCGTGGCAGCCGCCTGCACGTCGAAGCCCAAAGGAGCACCGGCCGCACCACCTTCCGGGCCGGGTATCGGCTTCGTGCTGTCACACGAACAATTCACCACTGCGCAGCTCGTCGACCAAGCCCAGGCGGCCGAGCAGGCCGGCTTCCGCTACTTGTGGGCCAGCGACCACATCCAGCCGTGGCAGGACAACGAGGGCCATTCGATGTTCCCCTGGATCACGCTGGCGCTGGTCGGCCAACGAACCAACCACATCCCCTTCGGCACCGGCGTGACATGCCCTATCTACCGTTACAACCCGACGACTGTCGCACAGGGGTTCGCGTCGCTGGCGGTTCTTTACCCCGGCCGGGTGTTCCTCGGCGTCGGTACCGGCGAGCGGCTCAACGAACAGGCCGCCACCACGCACTTCGGGCCGTACCGCGAACGCCATGACCGGTTGGTCGAAGCTGTTCAGCTGATTCGGCAACTATGGAGCGGCCAACGAATCTCTTTCCAGGGTAACTACTTTCAGACCAACCAACTCAAGCTTTACGACCCGCCGCCGTCGCCTCCGCCGATCTTCGTTGCCGCCGACGGTCCCAAGAGCGCGCACCTGGCCGGCCAGTACGGCGACGGCTGGATCACTCAAGCCGGCGGGGTCAAAAATCAAAAGCTGGTGGCCGCGTTTAACCGAGGCGCCCAGGAGTCCGGCCGCGACCCCGCCACGCTGGGCAAACGAGCCGAAATGTTCGCCGTCGTCGGCGACCAGGACGAAATCGCCCGCGCTGCCGAACTGTGGCGGTTCACCGGCGGCGCCGTCGACCAACCCAATCCGGTCGACATCCAACGCGCGGCCCAAGCCCCGCTGGAAAAAGTCATCAAAGGCTGGACCACTGGTACCGATCCGACTACGCACATCAAAGCCGTGCAGGGGGTCCTGGACGCCGGGGCGACGCCGTTCTTGCATTTTCCGCAACGGAATCCGTTGGCCGCGATTGACTTCTACCGCTCCGCGGTAATGCCGCGGCTGCACTAGCAACCAGTCAGCCTCGCACTGCGTTGAGATAAGTGATGTCGCCGAAGGCTTGCGCGAGTTCGTCGGTGGCGTACTCGAAGCCGTTGGCCGCATGCATGTCGGCGACGGCGCGGCGCTCCACCTGCCAGCCCCGGTTGGTGAGGTCTTCGATGATGTGGCTGCGCTCGTAGTGATACACCAAGTCGTTGAAGTCGATCTCGAAACCCAGCTCGGTCATCTTGTCGTGATGGTCGCGCCAGCGCGGGTCGTTGAAAATGGTTGTGTCAGGGACGAATTCAGACGCCACCTGACTCGTCGGAGCGCTCAGCGCGGTGATGTGGCCGAACAGTGCGTCCTGCGCCTCCGGCGGCAGATACACGACCAGACCTTCGGCGCTCCACGCCGACGGTGACTGCGCATCGAAGCCGGTTTCCCGCAGCGCCGCAGGCCAGTCGTCGCGCAGATCGACAGCGACCGTGCGCCGCTCGACCGTCGGCTCGGCACCGAGCTTTGCCAGCGTCGCGGTTTTGAACTCGATCACTTCCGGCAGGTCGACCTCATAGAGCACGGTGCCCTGCGGCCACGGCAAGCGGTACGCGCGGGCGTCCAGACCAGCCGCAAGGATCACCGCCTGCCGGATGCCGCTACGAGTCGCGTCGACGAAGAAGCTGTCGTAGAACCTGGTTCGGACCGCCATCCCCCGGGCCATCCGGGCCGGATCGAAGTCGATGCCATCGGTCACCGGGATCTCGCCGTTGACGAGTCGGGTGTAGACGTCGATACCCACCGCGCGGACCAGCGGTGCGGCGAACGGGTCGTCGATCAGGCCGGCATCAGACGACAGCGCCCGCTGGGCGGCGACCATCGTTGCGGTCGCGCCAACGCTCGTCGCCAGATCCCAGCTGTCACTTTCGCTGCGTAGAGACACCCGGACTCCCCTCTCGATGTACAGATTAATATAGACCAGCTAGTTATTTGCTCGTCTCTCGGATGGAGGACCCGTGCTGGACTTCGCGCAACGAACCATCGATCTGGCTCGCCAGAACGTCATCGACGGCGGCCGGCCGTTCGCGACGGTGATCGTCAAAGACGGCGAGGTGCTGGCCGAGAGCGCCAATCAGGTTGCGCAGAGCCAGGATCCGACGGCTCATGCGGAAATCCTCGCCATCCGCGCGGCATGCGTGAAACTGGGCACCGAACATCTGACCGGCACTACCATCTACCTGTTGGCCCACCCGTGTCCGATGTGCCTGGGCTCGCTGTACTACTGCTCGCCCGACCAGGTCGTCTTCTTGACTCAGCGCGACCAGTACGAGCCGTACTACGTCGACGACCGTCGATACTTCGAGCTGGCCACGTTCTACGACGAGTTCGGCAAGGACTGGCAGGACCGGCGACTGCCGATGCGCTTCGACGCCCGCGACGACGCGATCGGGGTGTACCGCCTGTGGCGGGATCGCAACGGCGGCGAGCGGCAGGTGGGCGGTCAGACGTTGGGGCAGTAATGCTTTGGATTACCCCGCTCGTCGAGCGGCGGCAGGTTGCGGGCCGGGGTCTGTATCAGCGGAGTGTCGACGGGGATCCGGCCGTGCGCGCGGTCGAAGCCGGCCCGGGCCCGCGGATGCTTGCGCAACCTCGGCGGCACGACCGCGAAGATCAGCCGCACGAGATCACCGAAGCGGCGGTGCAGCCATTCGTCGCGGCGTGACCAGCTGTAACCCATCAGCGTGCGCACCGGCGGGTCATAGAGGCCAACCGTCACCCAGACGAAGAACGGATGAAGCAGCTTGCGTTGCAGAGCCCACAACGGGCCCGGAATCCATTCCGCGAAAGGCGGTTTCGGCAACTCGGCCAGGTTGAGCACCTCACGCGCGGCGTAATTGTTCTCCAGTACCTCGCTGCACATGTGATCCCAGTAGACCTGAAAGTCTTCCCAGCTCTTCGGCACCGGGCGCATGCTCATGCCATACAACCGGTACCACTCGATGTGTTCGTCGAACAGCTGGCGCTTCTGCGCTTCGGTCAGACCGCCGCAGAACCGTTCGGCCACATGGATTGTCCCCATGAAAAACGTCGAGTGCGCCCAGTAGAAGACGTCGGGGTTCATCGCGTGATAACGGCGCCCCTGGCTGTCGGTGCCCTTGATCTCGAGGTGGTAGTCGCGGACCTCGGCCCCGGTGGTCGGCGCCCGGTCGCCGTCGAAAACCACCCCGCCGATCGGATACAGCGACCGCAGCAACCGCGGCCAGCGCTCCCGGAAGAACGTCGAATGGTCTTCGACCGCCGCGCCCAGCTGCGGATGCATGTTCTGCATCGAGCCAGCCCACGGACCCTGCAGCATGCCGCGCCAATCGCCGAAGTACTGCCAGGTCAGCGAGTCAGGGCCGAGCGGCTGCGGCGGGGCCTCGTATCCCAGCGGCGAAACGGGACAACCCGACGCAACTGAAGAAGACTGCGACGTATCTTGAGTCACTGGCGAATTTCCTGTCCGGGTCAGGCAAACTGACTACACGCGTTGTCAACAAGTCTAGGAGGGGACGTGCCGTCCGGTCAACGTTCGCGGCGGTGGTCCGGTGTCCCCCTAGGGGGATCGGCAGGCCCTGCGGCGCGATGAACTCGTCGCCGCCGGGGTGACATTGCTCGGCGAAGCCAGTGGTCCCTCGTTGACCGTGCGGGCGGTGTGCCGGCAGGCGGAACTGACCGAGCGCTACTTCTACGAGAGCTTCGCCGATCGCGACGAGTTCGTCCGCGCCGTCTACGACGACGTCTGCGCCAGGGCGATGTCGGCGCTGATGTCGGCGACGACGCCGCGTGAAGCCGTCGAGCGGTTCGTCGCGCTGATGGTCGACGATCCGGTGCGCGGCCGGGTGCTGCTGCTGGCCCCGGCGGTAGAACCGGTGCTGGTCCGCTCCGGCGCGGAGTGGATGCCGAATTTCATCGACCTGCTCCAGGGCAAGCTGAACCAGATCGGCGATCCGGTGCGACAGAAGATGATCGCCACCGGCCTTATCGGCGGTTTGACCGCGTTGTTCACCGCATACCTGGAGGGCCGACTGGCGGCCACCCGCGAGCAATTCATCGATTACTGCGTGGACATGCTGCTCAGCAGGGTCGCCTCGCGCTAGCCGTGAGCGCCGCTGTCGCGCGTAAAGTCGCGCCGGGCGGGAACTTGAATGTCACCGGCATGAACAGATATATTTACTGAGACCGACAGACACAGATAACTGGGAGGCGTTGTGCCGGATCTTCAAGGCCTGGACCTGTTGCGTGAACTCGAGCCGGTTGTCGAGAAGAACATGAACCGGCACCTGAGCATGCACAAGCCCTGGAATCCGCATGACTACATCCCGTGGTCGGACGGCAAAAACTATTACGCCCTCGGCGGCCAGGACTGGGAGCCCGGACAGTCCAAGCTTTCCGACGTTGCTCAGGTCGCCATGGTGCAGAACCTGATGACCGAGGACAACCTGCCGTCTTATCACCGCGAGATCGCGATGAACTTCGGCATGGACGGCGCCTGGGGCCAGTGGGTCAACCGCTGGACCGCCGAGGAGAACCGGCACGGAATCGCGCTGCGCGACTACCTGGTGGTGACCCGCGCCGTCGACCCCATCGAGCTGGAGAACCTGCGCTTGGAGGTGGTGAACCGGGGTTTCAGCCCGGGACAGAACCAACAGATTCGAGAAGACCTGTTCGCTGAGAGCCTTTTCGACTCGATCATCTATGTGACCTTCCAGGAGCTGGCCACCCGCATCTCACATCGCAACACCGGCAAAGCCTGCAACGAGACGATCGCCGACAAGCTGCTGGCCAAGATCTCCGCCGACGAGAACTTGCACATGATCTTCTACCGCGACGTCACCGAGGCCGGGTTCGAGATTGCGCCCAACCAGGCGATGAGGTCGCTGCACAAAGTGCTGCGCAACTTCCAGATGCCCGGCTACCAGGTGCCCGAGTTCCGGCGCAAAGCCGTGATGATCGCCGTCGGCGGTGTCTATGACCCGCGCATCCACCTCGACGAGGTCGTGATGCCGGTGCTGAAGAAATGGCGCATCTTCGAGCGCGACGACTTCACCGGCGAGGCTGCCGCGATGCAGGAAGACCTGGCGCTGCTGATCAAAGAGCTCGAAATGTCGTGCGACAAGTTCGAGATCTCCAAGCGGCGCCAACTCGAGCGCGAAGCCCGCACGGGCAAGAGGGTCACGGCATCCGAGCTGCATCGCACCGAAGGCACGCTGTCCCTGAGCCGGAGGTAACCGGCCTTGCGTATTGGTCCTTTTCCGCTGGCCAGCCCGGTGGTGCTGGCACCCATGGCGGGCGTGACCAACGTCGCCTTCCGCACGCTGTGCCGGGAACTCGAGCAGGAACGTGTCGGCACCGTCAGCGGACTTTACGTCTGCGAGATGGTCACCGCGCGCGCCCTCGTCGAGCGGCACCCCGTGACCATGCACATGACGACGTTCTCCGCCGAGGAGACGCCACGCTCGCTGCAGCTCTACACCGTTGACCCGGCCACCACCTACGCGGCGGTGAAGGTGATTGCCGACGATGGGCTCGCCGATCACGTCGACATGAACTTCGGCTGCCCGGTGCCCAAGGTCACCCGTCGCGGTGGCGGAGCGGCGCTGCCGTACAAGCGGCAGCTGTTCGGCCAGATCGTCAACGCCGCGGTGCGCGGCACCGAAGGCACCGACATCCCGGTGACCGTCAAGTACCGGATCGGCATCGACGACGAGCACCACACCCACCTCGAGGCGGGCAAGATCGCCGAATCCGAGGGCGCGGCGGCGGTCGCACTGCATGCTCGCACCGCAGCCCAGCGCTATTCGGGGACCGCCGACTGGGAGCAGATCGCCCTTCTCAAGCAACACGTCACGACGATCCCCGTGCTGGGTAACGGCGACATCTTCGAAGCCAACGACGCGCTGACCATGATGGCCATGACCGGCTGCGACGGCGTCGTCATCGGTCGCGGGTGCCTGGGCCGGCCGTGGCTGTTCGCCGAACTCTCCGCGGCGTTCACCGGTAGCCCGGCACCGACACCGCCCAACTTGGGCGAGGTAGCGAACATCATCCGACGGCACGGCACGCTGCTCAGCGAGCACTTCGGTGAAGACAAGGGCATGCGGGACATGCGCAAACACATCGCCTGGTACCTGCACGGCTTCCCGGCCGGATCGGACCTGCGGCGCGCACTGGCCCTGGTCAAAACCCTCGACGAGCTGGACCGCTTGCTGGACCAGCTCGACGGCGATACGCCGTTCCCGGTCGCGGCGAGCGGACCCCGCGGCCGGCAAGGATCGCCGTCGCGGGTGGCACTGCCCGAGGGCTGGCTGGCGGACCGTGATGACTGCACGGTTCCGTCCGGCGCCGACGTCATGCACTCCGGCGGCTGACATTCGGCTGCGTAACACCGTCGAGATCCGCCCGAGATCGCGTAAACGGTGCGGTCTCAGTACGATGTGGAACTTGTTGCAACATGCGCCGGGTGGCCGAGCAAAGTGCCACCTACGCAGTACGGCTGTGCAGGGACGACGCGACCGCAGCGGTCGCTCAGTTACATTGCGCTGCATCACCCGCGCCGAGCTGCGCACACGAGCAACATCTGAGATTCGGAGGCCCGTAGGACATGAGTGACGGCGATTCAGCCACTCACGGTTCCGAGGCCGATGACATCGGGCTCACCGGAACTCCGCCAGGATCGCGAGGCGCCGCGCCGTGGGAACGGTTCGCTACAACCGCGCGGACGGCCACCCTCGCGCACCGCTGGGTCGCCCCGTTGGCGACGCCGGATCCGGTCGAGCCCGTCCACCAGGAGAATCACGCCGACACCGGTAGCCACACCGAAGGCGGGCTGACCGTCGCGGATCTGATCGCCAAGGTCGGTGCCCCGGTCGCCGATCGGCCCCGTCACCACCGCGCGGCCCCCGACATCGACACCGTCGAGCCAGACAACGACTACGACGCCTACGCGCTGCTCAGCCCGGCGGACTACGCCGACGAGCTGCCGGACCTCGATGCCATCCGCCGCAGGTCGCTGCTCGGAGATGCCGACATCGAGCAGACCACGGTGCTGCCCACGACGCCGGTCCCGCCTAAGCCGCCAGTCCAGCGTCGGCCGGCTCTGCTGGTCGACGCCCCCACCCCCGCACCGGACGACGACGAGACCGACGAGGTCACGCCCCGGCGCACGCGCCGCAAGCACGGCGCGATGCTCGTCGTCGGCCGTCTGGTGGTTGCCACTGTCGCGGCGGCGGCGCTGGCCATGACCGGCGGGGCGTATCAGTGGAGCACATCGAAGAACCACCGACTCAACACCATCAGCGCGCTGGACCTCGGCTCGCGCGACATCGTCGACCCGACCGCGCAGTATGGCGACGAAGACTTCCTGATCGTCGGCATGGACTCCCGTGCCGGGGCCAACGGCAACATGGACGTCGGCACCACCGAGGACGCCGGCGGCGCCCGGTCGGACACCATCATGCTGGTCAACATCCCGGCCAACCGTAAACGCGTTGTCGCAGTGTCGTTTCCGCGCGACCTGGCCATCACGCCGATCCAATGTGAAGCGTGGAACCCCGACACCGGCGAGTACGGCCCGCTCTACGACGCGGACACCAAGAAGTGGGGCCCCAAAAACGTCTACACCGAGACGAAGCTGAACTCGACGTTCTCGTTCGGCGGGCCCAAATGTCTGGTGAAGGAAATCCAGAAGCTGTCCGGGTTGAGCATCAACCGCTTCATCGCCGTCGACTTCGCCGGCTTCGCGAAGATGGTCGACGCGCTCGGCGGTGTGGAGGTGTGCAGCACCACCCCGCTGAAGGACTACGAGCTGGGCACTGTGCTGGCGCATTCCGGTCGTCAACTGATCGACTCGAAAACCGCGCTGAACTACGTGCGGGCCCGCAACGTCACGACCGAGAACAACGGCGACTACGGCCGCATCAAGCGTCAGCAGCTGTTCCTGTCGTCGCTGCTGCGGTCGCTGATATCCAAGGAAACCTTCTTCTCGCTGAGCAAGCTGAACAGCGTCGTCAACATGTTCATCAGCAACAGCTACGTCGACAACATCAAGACCCGCGACCTCGTCCAGCTCGGCCAGTCGGTGCAGGGCATGAATGCCGGCCACGTCTCCTTCGTGACGGTGCCGACCGGCATCACCGACGAAAACGGCGACGAGCCGCCGCGCACCTCGGACATGCGGGCGCTGTTCGACTCGATCATCAACGACGATTCACTGCCCGGCGAGAACGACATGAACGCGACATCGAGCCCGCCGACCACGTCGGCGAACACCCAATCGTTGAAGGGGGCGCAGACCAGCCGGCCGGCCGACCCGCATCCCGAGCACCTGCAGGCCGTGGCCGCCGCACCCCAGGACGTCACCGTGCAGGTGTCCAACTCGACCTCCAAATCCGGACTGGCGACCACGGCCAGCAGCCAGCTGAAACGCCGCGGGTTCAGGGTCAAGTCGCCCGACGACTACCCGAACCCCCTCAAGACCACCAAGGTGCTGTTCTCGCCCGGCAACGAGGAAGCCGCCGCCACGGTTGCGGCCGCGTTCGCGAACTCCAAACTCGAGCGGATCACCGGGACCGGGCACGTGGTGCAGGTGGTGCTCGGCTCGGACTTCAGTACCGTCGGCGCTCCCCCGCCCGCGGGTTCACCGGTCAGCCTGCAGGTCGAGCGCAATACGACGACCAGCTCGACAACCACCAAACTGCCGGAAGACCTGACCGTCACCAACGCCGCCGACACCCACTGCGAGTAGCGCAACCGTCGGGGATTCGCAGGTCGACCCGGCATTCACCGCAAGTTCACGCTGCACTTCGTGCTGGTTCACGCCGTACCGAAGATCCGGAAAGTACGCTGGCAGTCATGCGCACCGCCTACCACGAGCAGCTCTCTGAGCTCTCTGAGCAGCTCGGCGCGATGTGCGGGCTGGCCGGTGCCGCGATGGAGCGGGCCACGCAGGCGTTGTTGCAGGCCGACCTGGTCCTGGCCGAGCAGGTGATGTCCGATCACGAGAAGATCGCCGACCTGAGCGCGCAAGCGGAGGAGAGCGCCTTCGTACTGCTCGCCTTGCAGGCGCCCGTCGCGGGGGACCTGCGCTCAATCGTCAGCGCCATCCAGATGGTCGCCGACATCGACCGGATGGGCGCGCTCGCCCTGCACGTGGCCAAGATCGCCCGCCGGCGTCATCCTCAGCACACACTGCCCGAGGAAGTCAACGGCTACTTCGCCGAAATGGGCAGGCTCGCAGTCGACTTGGGCAACAGCGCACAGGAAGTGCTGCGGTCGCGAGACCCGGAGAAGGCCGCCCGCATCCGCGAAGAAGACGATGCGATGGACGACCTGCACCGCCACCTGTTCACCGTATTGATGGACCGGGAGTGGAAGCACGGCGTGGCCGCGGCGGTCGACGTGACGTTGCTCGGCCGCTTCTATGAGCGGTTCGCCGATCACGCCGTCGAGGTGGCGCGTCGGGTCATCTTCCAGGCGACCGGCCGCTTCCCCGAAGACGAGACCGTCGCTCAGTCCAGCTAGCCGAAGCGTCCCGAGATATAGTCCTCGGTGGCCTTCTGCGTCGGGTTGGAGAAGATCTTCTCGGTGTCGTCGATCTCGATCAACCGGCCCGGCTTACCGACGGCTTCGAGGTTGAAGAACGCGGTGTGATCGCTGACCCGCGCCGCCTGCTGCATGTTGTGGGTGACGATGACGATGGTGTACTCCTGCTTCAACTCGGCGATGAGATCCTCGATCGCCATCGTCGAGATCGGGTCCAGCGACGAGCACGGCTCGTCCATCAGCAGCACGTCGGGTTGCACGGCGATCGCCCGCGCGATGCACAGCCGCTGCTGCTGACCGCCGGACAGCCCGCCGCCCGGCCGATCCAATCGATCCTTGACCTCGTCCCACAGGTTGGCGCCACGCAGCGCATATTCGGCGGTGTCGTCGAGCAGCTTGCGGTTGCGCACGCCCTGCAATTTCAGGCCGGCCACCACGTTGTCGCGAATTGACATGGTAGGGAACGGGTTTGGGCGCTGGAACACCATGCCGATCGCACGCCGAACGCCCACCGGGTCGATACCCGATCCGTAGATGTTGTCGTCGTCGAGGAGCACGGTGCCGTCCATGCGAGCACCGGGCGTCACCTCGTGCATCCGGTTGAGGGTCCGCAGCACCGTGGTCTTACCGCAACCCGACGGTCCGATGAACGCCGTCACGCTGCGAGGCAGAACCGACAGCGACACATCGGCGACGGCCTGGAACGCGCCGTAGAAGATGTTGACTTCCTTGAGGTCCAACCGCTTAGCCACCGGAGCTCCTGCCTAACCTTTCGGGTGCAAAGAAATGCGAGACGACCCTGGCCACCAGATTAATGAGGGCGATCACCAGAATCAGCGTCAGGGCGGCACCCCACAGCCGATCCGTAGGAATCGGACTGGTGCCGGCCCCGGCCGAGGTCTGGTCGTACATCATGCCGGGCAACGAGCCCATGAAACCGCCGAAGATGTCGAAGTTCATCGCCTGCGAGTAGCCCACCAGGATGAGCAGCGGCGCGGTCTCACCCATAATCCGGGCCAGCGCGAGCAGGATGCCGGTGATGATGCCGGACATCCCGGCCGGCAAGACGATCTTGGTGATCGTCCTCCAGGTCGGCACACCCAGCGCGTAGCTGGCCTCACGCAGTTCCACCGGGACGATCTGCAGCATCTCCTCGGTGGTCCGCACGATCACCGGGATCATCAGCAGAACGAGCGCCAGCGATACCGCGAAGCCGGATCTCGGGAAACCGAGCGTGGCGATGCACAGCGCATAGACGAACAGCGCCGCGACGATCGACGGCACTCCGGTCAAGATGTCCACCATGAACGAGGTGACCTTGCTCAGCGTGCCGGCGCCCCCGTACTCGACCAGATAGATGGCGACGAAAACACCGACCGGTATGGAGATGGCAGCGCACACCAGTCCCTGTAAGACCGTGCCGACAATGGCGTGGTATGCACCGCCACCCGACAGAAAAGATGTCATATCGGCTTGCGAATGTGTCCACCACACAGTGGATTTCACCGCGCCGAACCCTTTGGCCACCACCGAGTACAACACCCAGATCAACGGCACCAACGCCACGCCGACCGACAAGGTCACCAGCACGGTGGCGACGGCGTCGGACACGCGGCGGCCCAGGCTCACGCCGGTGAACGTTCGCGCCTTGAGAGGGCGGTCCAGTATCGTCGTCATCGAGTCCTGGCCTTGCCTGAAACAGCCTGGCGGGCAATGGCGTTCACCAGAAGCGTGAGCAGGAACAGCATCAGGCCCGCAGCGATGTACGCGCCAGCCTTGTACTGGTTGTTGAATTCGTATGCGGTTGCCGCGACCTTGGTGGCAAAGGTGTAGCCACCGTCGAACAGCGACCAACCGAACGCTGCCTGCGTGCCGCGCAGGATGACCAGCAATGCGACGGTCTCGCCGAGCGCGCGGCCCAGGCCGAGCATCGCGCCGCTGATGTATCCCGACCGCCCGAACGGCAGCACCGCGGTCTTGACCACCTCCCAGCGCGTCGCGCCGAGTGCCAACGCGGCCTCGATGTGGCCCTGCGGCGTCTTCATGAAGACCTCGCGGGTGACCGCGGTGATGATCGGCAGGATCATCACCGCCAGCACAATCCCGGCGATGAAGATGGTCCCGCCGCCGGATACCGATGCGTTGCCGGTCGCGAACAGGAACATCCCACCCAGATGCTCGTTGAGCCACGTCGCCGCCGGTCGCATCCGCGGGGCGAGCACATAGAGACCCCAGACCCCGTAGATGATCGACGGGACCGCCGCGAGCAGGTCGATCACGTAGGCCAGCGGCCCGGTCACCCGCCGCGGCGAGTACTGCGCCAGGAAGATGGCGATGCCCAATGCCACCGGCATCGCCAGTGCCAGGGCGAACAGCGCTACCATCACCGTCACCTGAACCAGGTCGAAAATCCCGAACCGCATCGCCTCGGTGTTCGTGGTGTCCCAGTTGCCGCCGTAGGTGAAGAAGTTGACCTGATCGCGGGCCAGCGCCGGGATCGCCCGCATCAGCAGGAACAGCCCGATCGACGCGATCAAGACGATGATCAGCGCGCCGGAGCCCTCGGACAGGCCGCGAAAAAGCCGGTCGCCGCGGCTGGGTTTGACGACGCCCCAGCTCAGCGGGGGGCCGGTCAGCGCCCGCGACGACGCGACAGCGGCGACCCCACCCGAGCCGGTATCGGCTGGATTCGGCGTCGTCACTGTCTCCCCATCAGTTGGCTGCTCTGGGCAAAAGGGTAGTTCGTTCGGTCACTGGATCGCGTGGATCGCCGCGAGCAAGCGTCTCTTGAATGTGTCCGGCAGGGGGACGTAGCCGGCGGTCGACAGACCGCTTTGTGCGTTGTCGGCGGCCACCGTCAACAGGGATTTGACCGCGGCGCTGGTGGCAGGGTCGTAGCCCTTGGAGCAGACGATCTCGTAGGTCGCCTGCACCAGTGGGTAGGCGCCCGTGATGCGGGGGCGAAACATCGACTTCAGGTCGAGTTCCATGTTGTTGCCGGCACCGACGAAGGTGGCACCGTCAATGGCCTCGCGGGCCGCGTCGTCGGTGAGTGTGACCACGTGGCCGCCGACGCTTATCTGCGCGTAGGGCACGCCGCTTTGATCGGCGTAACCCTTTTCGACGTAGCCGATCGTGCCGGACGCCGAGTGCACCGCCTGGATGATGCCGGCGGACTTCTGCGCGCCCTCGCCGACACCGCCCTGAAACTCACTTCCGGCCCCGCGCGTCCAGCTGTCCGGGGCGGCCGCGGCCAAATACTTCTGAAAATTGTCGGTGGTGCCTGACGAGTCCGACCGATAGATCGGCGAGATCCTGCTATTGGGCAGCGACACACCGGGATTCAGTGTGACGATGGCCGGGTCGTTCCAGGACGTGATCGCACCACTGAAGATCTTGGCCAGCACGTCGGCGTTGACGACGAGATGCTTGACGCCGTCGAGGTTGAAGGCGATCGCGATGGGCCCAAAGACAATCGGCAGATGCCAGGCCGGGTTGCCGTTGCAACGATCGGCGGCCGCGTCGATTTGATCGCCGCTCAGCGGCGAATCCGAACCGGCGAAATCGACGTGCCTGGCGATGAACTGCTCCCGTCCGGCGCCCGAGCCGGTTGGGTTGTACGCCAACTGTTTACCGGGGCACAGCTGAGACCAGTCCATGTTGAACAACGCGATCGCGTTCAGCTGCGCGGTGGATCCCTCGGCGGTCAGGTCGGGCTTGCCGTCACAATTCACCGGACCCGTCGGCGCCGTCATACCGTGCAGGTTGCTGTCGCTACCGCAGCCGGTGCACATCGCGCCCGCGATCACGGCCACCACCAGGGCTGCGCGCGCCGCCTGCAACATCACCGATCTCGCTTTCTCGAGGCCGCGGGGCCGGCCACGGCGAAACTATGCGTTGGGCACAGACGCTGTCCGCCGGAATGGTGAACGCGGGGTGAACACGTCAGGTGCGTGCATACGCGGTGTCCACGCTGTACTGGGTAAATCCCAACCGCCGATAGGTCCGCAGCGCTGCGGTGTTATCCGACTCCACGTACAGCATCACCGTCGGTTTCGCGGCCTCGCGCAGCCTGTGCGCCAAGTGCGCGATGCCCACCGCGGTCAGCAGACCGCCCAGGCCGCCGCTTTGCGCGGCGGGGTCGACGCCGACCACATAGACCTCGCCCAGGCCCGGTTTGTCGGAGTGCACTTTCGTCCAATGGAAACCGAGCAGGGCGTCGGTCTGTTCACTGAAAGCCAGGAACAGGCCCTTGGGATCGAACCAGGATTCGGCGCGTCGCTCGGCGATGTCGGCATCGGTCCAGCCGCCCTGCTCCGGGTGCGTCACGAACGCGGCATTGTTGACCCGCAACAACTCTGCGTCGTCGGCCGCGCCGGCGTAGGTGCGGATGCGCACGCCGTCGGGCACTTCGGGCTCGGCGATGTCGTGGAGGTCACGGCGCATCTGGACCAGCTCGCGAACCGGCGACAAGCCCAGCGCCGACGCGGTCGAGCGCGCCGGATCCAGTGTCCCGTGCGCCCAAAAATGGTTCATCCCATCGGTTTCGGATAACGCGGCGCGGATCATCGCTGCGCCGATGCCGCCGCGGCGGGCATCCGGATGCACGACCAGCTCTGCCATCGCGGACCCATCCTGCGGTTCGGCGGACAGATTCAGATAGCCGAGGACCTGCTCGCCGCTTGCGTCGGTAGTCAACAGATGTTCGGTGCGGTCGTGGGCCAACTCCCGCAAGACCTGTTCACCGACGGGTGTCACCGCGTCGAATTCGCTTGCTGCAGCGATGAGTTCACGGACATGTTGCTGTTCGTCGGCGGTCAGTGCCGCCCGCCATTGCGGCGCTGTCACTGGCTGTGGAGCGGATCGGCGAGCGGTTCTTGGCGAGTGTCTGCGTCGGGATCCTCGTCGTCGGCGACGGTGTCGCTGCTCGGCGGCCGGCCCCGAGTGGGCCGCACCGCTTTGTAGCCCACGTTGCGCACGGTGCCGATCAGCGCTTCGTATTCCGGGCCGAGCTTGGCGCGCAGCCGACGCACGTGGACGTCGACCGTTCGAGTGCCACCGAAGAAGTCGTAACCCCATACCTCGTGCAGCAACTGGGCCCGGGTGAACACCCGGCCGGCATGCTGTGCCAAGTACTTCAGCAACTCGAACTCCTTGTAGGTGAGGTCGAGCGGACGGCCCCGCAGGCGGGCGGTGTAGGTGCCCTCGTCGATCACGAGTTCGCCGAGGCTGATCTTGCCGACGCCCTCCTGGTCCTGCAGGTTGCCTCGCCGACCGATAAGCAACCGCAACCGGGCGTCGATCTCGGCCGGCCCGGTGGCGGGCAGCAAGATCTCGTCCAAACCCCAGTCGGCGTTGACTGCCACCAGCCCACCCTCGTTGACCACGACCACAACCGGGATCGACCGACCGGTGGAACCCAGCAGGCGGCACAGGCCGCGTGCGGCGGGCAGGTCCAGTCGCGCGTCGACGATCAGGATGTCAGCGCTGCCTGCCTCCAGCAGCGACGAGACGTCCGGCGGCGCGGAGCGCAGGGTGTGAGCGAGCAGCGACAACGAAGGCAGAACCACATCCGGATTCGGCTCAGGGGTAAGCAGCAGCAGGTCCAAGCAAGCCCCTCCAGCTATTAGGGGAAAGGCGTCTCCCAAAATTCATGGTTGGGATACGAAGTTTAACGGCCCAGTCATTAAACGATAGCTTGCAGCCTGGTCTTTCGCGCGGCGACGATCCAGACCGGGACGGGTCTGAGGTGGGGGTCCCCCCAGCCGCGGAGCGGCGAGGGGGCGAGCCGCGCCATCGAGCACCGCGCGGCGACGATCCAGACCGGGACGGTCACAGTGCACACCCGAAACCGCGGGTAGGCCACAATATGCAGATGCGGAAAGCGCTGGTCGGAGTGGCAACTGTGTTGCTGGCCATCGTCGTGGTGCTGCTGGCGGCGGTCGGTGCCGACTTCGGGACCAGCATCTACGCCGAGTATCGGCTGGGCCGAGCGGTGCGCGACAAGGCCGGACTAGGCTTCGACCCGTTCGTCGCGATCATCGCGTTTCCGCTCATCCCCCAGGCGCTGCGGCACCGCTACGAAGACGTGGAGATCAAGGCCACCGCCGTCGACCGCCCGGTGATCGGGAAGGCGACACTCGAGGCCACCATGCACTCGGTCGGCCTGACCGACGCGTCGTGGCTGATCAGGCCGGATGCCAAGCTGCCAGTCGGCAAGCTGGAGAGCCGGATCATCATCGACTCGCGGCACCTCGGCCACTACCTGGGCATCCGCGACCTGATCGTCGAGGCGCCCGCCAAAGACACCAACAACGCCACCGGCGGCACCACCGAATCCGGCATCTCCGGCAGTCGCGACCTGGTCTTCAGCGGCACCCCGCGCGCGGCTCACTTCGAGAAGCGGGTCAGCGTCGCCGTCGACTTGTCGACGGCCGGCGACGACGAGACCACGCTGGTGTTCACCCCCACCAACGTCCTCACCGGACCGAACACCGCCAACCAGCCGGTTCCCGACGACAAGCGCGACGCGGTGCTGGCCGCATTCGCCGGGCGGCTGCCCGATCAGAAGCTTCCGTTCGGTGTGGCGCCAACGACCCAGGGCGCACGGGGATCGGACGTCATCATCGAGGGCATCACGTCGGGATTAACGATCACCCTCGACGGGTTCAACCGACCATGACTTCAGCAGTTGTCGCGGTCGTCGCGGCGCTGATGACGGCGGCAGTCATCGGCTGGTTGATGACCCGTCGGGCCGGCCATGTGCGGGCGATCGAACCGACCGCGTCGGACGCCGTCGACACCTCCGACCTCGGCCTGTCCCCGGACCGGCCGACCGTCCTGCATTTCAGCGCGTCGTGGTGCGGACCGTGCACGCAGGTCCGCCGCGTCGTCGATCAGGTCTGCACCAGCTTTGGGGACCTCGACCAGGTCGCGCACGTCGAGATCGATATGGACGCCAATCCGGAGGCGGCGCGCCGTCTTTCGGTGCTGTCGCTACCGACCACCTTCATCTTCGACACCGACGGCCGGCAGCGCTACCGCGCCGCAGGTGTGCCGAAAGCCGGTGACCTGCGGTCGGCGCTGGCACCGCTATTGGCCTGATGACATCGCCATTGGGTAAGCTGCATGACGTGTCCGCCCGCGCCGAGCTCGTGCTCACCAGTCGCCGCGCAGTTGATCTGTGTCGCGTCGCGGGCTGCTGCTGTTGTTGTAGCTGCTGAGTAGCCGCGCTTTTTCGCGCCGCGCTCGGAGCAGCCAGAATCCCCGTGGCGCGCGTCGCCATCAACGTCGTGCAGAGAGCAATTCAGGAGCAGCATCATGTCGAACCCCCAGACCCCCGATCAGGTCGACGTCCGGGGACCGCGCTTCGCGGCCTGGATCACTACCGCGGTGCTGGTCATCACCCTGCTCGTCTCCGGTGTCAGCCCACTGTCCGCCGCGATCATCCTCAGCGCGCAGTCCGTCGTCTTCGCGATCGGTGCGCTGGCAGGGCCGCGTCGCCACCCGTACGGCCTGATGTTCGCCAAGCTTGTCGCGCCGCGGCTGAGCCCGGTGCGCGAGCGCGAGCCTGTTGCGCCGCTGAAGTTCGCCCAGCTGGTCGGGTTGTTCTTCGCGGCGCCGGCGGCAATGGGATTTGCCACGGGCGCCTCACTTTTGGGCGTCGTGCTCACCGCGGCGGCTTTGGTCGCCGCGTTTCTCAACGCAGCTTTCGCTATCTGCCTGGGCTGCCAGCTCTACCCGCTCGTGGCACGCCTGAAGCCGGTTCACAGCACTTCCTAGCGATCGAAAGGATCCCCCATATGGCACGCTCCGACGTCCTGGTCTCCGCAGACTGGGCCCAGAGCAATCTCGATGCCGATCACGTCGTCTTCGTCGAGGTCGACGAGGACACCAGCGCCTACGACGACGGCCACATCGCCGGAGCGGTGAAGCTGGACTGGCGTACCGATTTGCAAGACCCGGTCCGGCGTGACTTCGTCGACGCTCAGCAGTTCTCCAAGCTGCTCAGCGAGCGCGGTATCGCCAACAGTGACACCGTCGTTCTCTACGGCGGCAACAACAACTGGTTCGCGGCTTACGCGTACTGGTACTTCAAACTCTACGGGCACGAGGACGTCAAGCTGCTCGACGGCGGCCGCAAAAAGTGGCAGCTCGATGGCCGCGCGTTTACGACCGACAAGGTGGATCGCGCCGCCACCAGCTACACCGCGAAGCCCGCGGACAACGCGATCCGGGCGTTCCGCGACGAGGTGTTGGCCGCGATCAACGAGAAGAACCTGGTCGACGTGCGCTCGCCCGACGAGTTCTCCGGCAAGATCCTGGCGCCGGCCCACCTGCCGCAAGAGCAGAGTCAGCGACCCGGACACGTCCCCCGCGCGATCAACGTGCCGTGGAGCAGGACGGCCAACGACGACGGCACCTTCAAGTCCGACGACGAGCTGGCCGCGATTTACGCCGACGCCGGACTCGACGGGTCGAAGGAGACGATTGCTTATTGTCGGATCGGGGAACGTTCGTCACACACCTGGTTCGTCTTGCAGGAGTTGCTGGGACACCAGAACGTCAAGAACTACGACGGCAGTTGGACCGAATACGGCTCCCTGGTTGGGGCCCCAATCGAGTTGGGAAGCTGATTATGTGCTCTGCGCCGAAGCAAGGACAGACTCTGCCGGCCAGCGTCGACCTGGAGAAGGAAACGGTCATCACCGGCCGCGTGGTCGATGGCTCCGGCGACGCCGTGGGCGGTTCGTTCGTGCGACTGCTGGACTCCTCGGGTGAGTTCACCGCCGAGGTTGTCGCGTCGGCCACCGGTGACTTCCGGTTCTTCGCGGCCCCCGGATCGTGGACGCTGCGTGCGTTGTCTGCCGCAGGCAACGGCGATGCGATCATCGAGCCGAAGGGCGCCGGCATCCACGAGGTCGACGTCAAGATCGCCTGAGCGCGCGAGCGAACTAGACTCGTCGCTGTGGTTTTGTTCTTCGAGATCTTGCTCATCGCGGCCGTCGTGCTCATCTCCTGGTTCGCGCTGTACACGCTGTATCGGCTGATCACCGACGAATCGTGACCGCCGGCGACGAAGCAGAAGAAGGTAGCGGACCCGGCGACGAGGCGGCCCGGGTCTCCGGCTCCGGCGATCGTGCGGTGGCGGCCGCGATCGAACGCGCGAAGGCGACGGCGATCCGCAACATTCCGGGCTTCGACGACCTTCCGGTCCCCGCGGACACGGCGAACCTGCGCGAGGGCGCCAACCTGAATGACGCGCTGCTGGCATTGCTTCCGCTGGTTGGGGTGTGGCGCGGCGAAGGCGAAGGCCGCGGACCCGACGGTGATTACCGGTTCGGGCAGCAGATCGTGGTCTCCCATGACGGTGGCGACTATCTGAACTGGGAGGCCCGGTCGTGGCGGATCGGCGAAAAAGGCGAGTACGAGGCGCCGGACCTGCGCGAAACCGGATACTGGCGTTTCGCCAACGAACCCGACGACCCGACCGAGTCGAATGCCATCGAGTTGCTGCTGGCCCATTCCGCCGGATACGTCGAGCTGTTCTACGGTCGCCCGCTCAACCAGTCATCATGGGAGCTGGCCACTGACGCGTTGGCCCGCAGCCGGTCCGGCGTGCTGGTCGGCGGAGCCAAGCGGCTCTACGGCATCGTCGAGGGTGGCGATCTGGCTTATGTCGAAGAGCGGGTGGACGCCGACGGCGGACTGATTCCGCATCTGTCGGCGCGGCTCGCGCGATTCGTCGGCTGACAACCCGACCGCTCAACGCAGCAGGCTCGCGGGCTAACCCGGAAAATGGGCAGCCCCCGAGCCGTGGTTCCAGGTTGGACAGACCGGAGGCTCGGGGGCTGGGTGACTGCGGGGAATTCGCCAGCGCAGTGATGCTGGTTCTTTCCAGCCGGGTGCTGCTAGCGGGCAGCCACCTCACAAGTCCAATAAGCTATCAATTTCTCAGACCACCTCCCTTCTTGTGTACTGGCGAAGGTACCCGCTGCGCGCCAGTCCGACAACTGATTTCAGCGGTCGCTGACGATGGCGGCATCGATCAGCTCGGCGAGTTCAGCTGTCAGCGGAGACCGCGGCAATGCCCGGCCGTCGAGAGTGTGCACGCGAGCAGCCAAGGTCATGCTGGACACCAACCAGATTCCTTGCGCGGTAATCAGATCAGCGACGCGCAGGGCGCGATAGTCGCAGTCGTAGCCCTTGGCGCGAGCGACACCGAACAAAGCCTGCTGCGTGGTGCCACGCAGGATCGGATACCAGGGCGGCGGGGTCAGCAGGCACACATTGCCGTCGTCGCCGTCGGCGGCGATCACGACGGTCGAGCGTGGACCTTCCAGGATGTAGCCGTCCGAGCTGACGAAAATGACGTCGCCGGCGCCGTGGCGTTCCGCGTGTCGCAGCGCGGCCATGTTGATGGCGTACGACAGCGTCTTGGCGCCGGCCAGCAGCCACGGCATCTTCTCGACACCGGCCGATGGCAACTCGCGGGGCAGCGTCACCGCCGTCAATCCCTCGCGGCGGACCGTGGCGATCCGGTCCGCGACCGGGTTGACCGTCACGTATGCCGTGGGAGCTGAACCGCTTTCCCGGCCGCGGCTGTACACCAGGCGCATCGCCGCTTCGTCATGCGTCTCGCTGGTCCACTGCCGCGCGGCCTGGTCGATCGCGCGTCGCCAGGCCGTCAGGTCCGGCAGGGGCAATTCGAGGAGTTTGGCCGAGTGGACGAGCCGACCGAGGTGGGCCTCGACCAGACACGCACCGCCGTCGCGGATCAGCAGCGTCTCGAAGACACCATCGCCGCGTACTGCGGCCAGGTCGTCGGCGTACAGCAGCGGGGTACCCGCCGGGTGGACGTCGCCGTCGAGCGTGACGATCACACCCGGGTGGCCAGTCATGGATTCAAACACTAGCGGCGATCGCAAGAGCGGCGAAGCCGGTCGCAGCGGGTCGGCGCCGGAAAGACCAGCCGATCGCAAGAGCGGCGAAGCCGGTCGCAGCGGGTCGGCGCCCCAGTTACCAGCGCCGAGGCCCGTAGAGTTGACGTGTGTCCGCAGTTCTTGCCCCCGAAACCGGCCCAGACGCCGGCGCCATTTGGCATCACGGCGACCCGCTGGGTGAGCAGCGCGCCGCCGAGATGGGTGCCGCTCTGGTGGATCGGTCGCATCGCGGTGTGCTCACGCTGACCGGCGCCGACCGCCAGACGTGGCTGCACAGCATCTCCACGCAGCACGTCAGCGAACTCCCGGACGGCGCGAGCACGCAGAACCTCAGCCTCGACGTCCAGGGCCGGGTCGAAGACCACTGGATGCAAACTGAGCTCGACGGTGTCAGCTATCTCGACACCGAGCCGTGGCGCAGCCAGCCGCTGCTGGCCTACCTGACAAAGATGGTGTTCTGGTCGCAGGTGACCCCGGCCGCGGCCGACCTGGCGGTGCTCTCGCTGCTCGGGCCGCAACTTGGTGACGTCGCGGTTCTCGACGCGCTGGGCTTGGACGCCTTGCCCACCGAGTCGGCCGTGGCGCCGATCGACGGCGGATTCGTCCGCCACATGCCTGAGGCCAACCCGGGCCAGATCGAGCTTGATGTTCTCATCGCCCGCGGTCGATCGGCGGATCTGCAGCGCCGATTGACCGACGCCGGTGTGCGCCCCGCCGGGGTGTGGGCTCACGAGGCCCACCGAGTCGCGGCGGTGCGGGCGCGGCTCGGCGTCGACACCGACGAGCGCACCATCCCGCACGAAGTGGGCTGGATCGGCGGCGCCGTTCACCTCGACAAGGGCTGCTATCGCGGCCAGGAAACTGTCGCGCGAGTGCACAACCTGGGCAAACCGCCGCGGATGCTGGCGTTGTTGCACCTGGACGGGTCGGTCGACCGGCCCACGACCGGCGACCCGGTGCTGGCCGGCGGCCGCGCGGTGGGCCGGTTGGGCACCGTCGTCGACCACGTCGATCTGGGCCCGATCGCCTTGGCGCTGCTCAAGCGCGCCATACCTGCCGACACCGCGCTGAGCACCGGCGGCGACGCCGACGTCGCGGCCATGATCGACGCCGGATCGCTACCGGCCGCAGACGGCCCGGGCGCCGGGCGGGTGGCGGTGGACCGGTTACGGGGAACCGTCCGGTGACGGTCGCTGACGGGTGCGGGGCGCAACAGCACACAGCCAGCGGGCACGGTAGACTCTCGGCAGGACAATAAACGACAAAAGATCGGAGCCGCCTACATGTTGGGCCGCTCCGTTATTGCGTGAGGGGGTTCCCCCAATGGGCCGTGGCCGGGCTAAGGCGAAGCAGACCAAGGTTGCTCGAGACCTTAAGTACAGCTCACCGCAGACCGATTTCGATCGGCTTCGGCAGGAGCTGTCCGGGTCGGTCGATCAAGACGCTGACCAATCGGAGGGCGACGACCCTTGGCTTGACGAGCACCGCTGACGTCTGCCACGGCTCGCCTCAACGGCGAGCCGAAATCTAGAACCTGGGGTGCTGCCCGACGAGCTTGGCTCGCGGACCGCTTTTTCCACCCTTGTTGATCGTGCCCAGGACCCAGCAGTTCAGGTGTCGGGCGGTCAGAATCGCCAGTGCCCGATCGGTGTCTTCCGGCGCCACGACGGCGGTCATGCCGACGCCCATGTTGAAGGTTTTCTCCATCTCGGCGCGCGAAACCCGGCCACGCTGGGCGATCATCGCGAACACCGGAGCCGGCGTCCAGGTTCCTCGGTCCACCTCGGCGAGCAGCCCGTTCGGGACCACCCGCTCCAGATTCCCGGCCAGGCCGCCACCGGTGATGTGGCAGAACGTCCGTACCTGTGTTTCGGCGGCCAGCGCGAGGCAGTCTTTGGCGTAGATGATCGTCGGCTCGAGCATCTCTTCGCCCAGCGTGCGGCCGAACTCTTCAACGTAGCCCTCCAGGTTGCCCCGATCGATCTCGAGCAGCACCTTGCGGGCCAGCGAGTATCCGTTGGAGTGCAGACCTGACGATCCCATCGCGATGAGCACGTCGCCGGGTTTGACCCGGTCGGGGCCGAGCAGGTTCTCCGCCTCGACGACGCCGACGCCGGTGGCAGAGATGTCGTAGTGGTCCGGCTCGATCAGCCCGGGATGCTCGGCGGTCTCGCCGCCCAGCAGCGCACAGCCCGCGCGCACGCAGCCTTCGGCGATACCGCCGACGATCGCGTTGAGGCGTTCCGGCACGATGCGGCCGAGCGCGATGTAGTCGAGCAGGAACAGCGGCTCCGCGCCGCAGACCACCAAATCGTCGACGACCATCGCCACCAGGTCCAGGCCGACGGTGTCGTGCTTGTCCATCGCCTGGGCGACGGCCAGCTTGGTGCCCACCCCGTCGCTGGACGCGGCCAGCAGCGGCTCCCGATAGTCGCCGCGCAGCGCGAAGAGTCCAGCGAAGCCGCCGAGCTTCCCGATCACCTCGGGTCTGGTGGCTTTGGAGGCCAGCGGCTTGAACAATTCGACGGCGCGGTCCCCGGCTTCGATATCGACTCCGGCCGATGCGTACGTTGCGCCCGGGGCAGCCGGGTCTTTTCCGCGGTCGGTCATCGCGCTAAAGGCTACCGGGAGATGCCCGGCGCGGGTATCTCCCCACTCGCTGGTGGGTTAGGGATGCCGTAGCACGGCGGCTTGTTCGGCCTCCGGCGATAACTCGTGGCCGATGTCCGACGGCCCGGCACCTCGTGCGGCGTTGGCAAGCATCTGCTCGATGACATTCTTGCCAAGCGCTGTCTCGCTGGGTAATTCGATCGGATACTTGCCGTCGAAGCACGCCGAGCAGAGCCGCGACGTGGGCTGCTCGGTGGCGGCGACCAGGCTGCGCAGCGAGATGTAGCCCAGCGTGTCCGCGTTGATGGCGTGTCGCACCGCTTCGAGCATCTCGTCTTCGTCTTCGACGGCGTTGGCGATCAGTTCGGCCGGCGACGGGAAGTCGATGCCGTAAAAGCACGGCCATTTCACCGGTGGGGACGCTATTCGCACGTGCACTTCGACAGCGCCCGCTTCGCGCAGCATCCGGACCAGCGCCCGCTGGGTGTTACCGCGCACGATCGAGTCGTCGACGACGATCAGCCGCTTGCCGCGGATCACTTCTCTGAGCGGATTCAACTTCAGTCGGATCCCCAGCTGCCGGATGGTCTGCGACGGCTGGATGAACGTGCGCCCGACGTAGGCGTTCTTCATCAGGCCCTGGCCGTAGGGAATGCCGGACTCCTGCGCGTAGCCGACCGCGGCGGGGGTGCCGGATTCCGGCACACCGATCACCAGGTCGGCGTCGATCGGGCTTTCGCGGGCCAGCCGGCGGCCGATATCCAGTCGGGCGCCGTGGACCGACCGGCCGGAGATCGTGCTGTCCGGCCGGGCCAGGTAGACGTATTCGAAGATGCAGCCCTTGGGTTCGGGGTTGGCGAACCGGGCAGACCGGACGCCGTCGGCGTCGATCGCCAA
This sequence comes from Mycobacterium sp., assembly GCF_965277065.1. Classification (GTDB taxonomy): domain Bacteria; phylum Actinomycetota; class Actinomycetes; order Mycobacteriales; family Mycobacteriaceae; genus Mycobacterium. The sequence continues at coordinate 100,189 of NZ_CBDIBT010000018.1, read as the reverse complement.
CAGCTCGCCGGGTTCGATCTCGCGGACAAACGATGCGCCGACGATGTCCAGCGCGGCGGTTTCCGACGCGACCACCCAGCCGCGGTCCAGTCGTCCCAGGCACAGCGGCCGCACCCCGAACGGGTCGCGCGCGGCGTAGAGGGTGTTTTCGTCCATGAACGTCAGACAGAACGCGCCACGCACGGTGGGCAGCAGTTCGAGCGCGGCCTGTTCCAGGCTGGAGTCGGCCGCTCCGTGCGCCAGCAACGCGCCTAGCACGTCCGAGTCGGTGTTGGCCGCACCCGGCGCCCGGGGGTTGATCAGTCCGGCCGCACGGGCGCGGGAGACGAGTTCGGCACTGTTGACCAGATTGCCGTTGTGCCCCAACGCGACTCCGGTGCCGGCGGCGGTGTTACGAAAGACCGGCTGGGCGTTCTCCCAGGTCGGTTGGCCGCTGGTGGAGTACCGGCAGTGCCCGACGGCGACGTGACCTTCCATAGCGGCCAGCGTCTGCTCGTCGAAGACCTGACTGACCAGGCCGAGATCCTTGAAGACCAGCACCTGCGAACCGTCCGCGACGGCGATGCCGGCGGCTTCCTGTCCGCGGTGTTGCAACGCGTAGAGGCCGTAGTAGGTCATCTTGGCGACTTCTTCGCCGGGGGCCCAGACCCCGAAGACACCACATTCTTCGCCGGGCGGATTCTCTGCGTTTTCTGCGGGCATCGGCTCTTGGACGGTCACGGTGCGGCGGCTCCCCAGGGAACGGATGGTGACTCCGTGAAGTCTACGGAAACGTTGAGGGTGGCAGCGAATTGCGCCCGCGTGTTGCGCCACGACACACCCGCTTTTCGCAGCTCAACAGCCCCAAAAATAGTCAAATGTCGCATAAGCCACAGCAGCCACTCGTCACGTGTGATGGGGATCGCTCAATCGCACCACCGGCAGCCAGGCCGCAATCTCCGGCGCCCGCGAACCCGAGAAGCGGACGGCACCGGTGCTCGTCGCGTCGGGGACCTGTAGAAGACCGGTCGCCAGCAGCAGCCAGGTCCGGGGATCGGCCTCGACGACGTTGGGCGGGGTACCGCGGGTATGTCGTGGCCCGGCGACGCATTGCACCGCCACGAACGGCGGAATTCGGACCTCGACGCTGGCGCCGGGCGCTTGGGCGGCCAGGGTGCGCGCGGTGAGCCGGACCGCCGCCGCCAACTCGGCCCGGTTCGGCGGCGGGCAACCGTCGTCCCGCAGCCAGCCTTCGACGGCGCGGACGGCGTCGCGCGTTTGCGCCGGGTCAGCGTTCTGACGGGGTGCCACGGCCTAGTGCCTAAGCGAAGCGCGCACGCGCTCGGTGTCGGCCGGCGTCCAGCCCTCCGGCGCGGCCACCGCGGCGAAGGCGTCCAGGATGTCGTTGCTGTAGTTGTGCCCATGCCCGCCGGGGACCCCCTCGGCATTGGTCAAGTCGGCGCTGACCTGCCAGAACGTCACAACCGGATTCCATTGCATTGCCGGACTGCGATCGCGGCCGCGGGGCTCTCTGAGCCAATCGGGACGGCTGAACAGCAGGTCGGGCGACCACCAGACCACCGGGTCGGACGGATGCTGCAGGAACAGCACGCGGGTACCGGTCCACGGCGGCGCGGTGACCCCAGTGACGTCGGACGGATCGTTGGCTTCGGAGAACCGGACTGTCCGCCCGTTGTCGTATCGGGGCTGCACCTCAGTGGTGCCGGGATCGCGGCGCGTGATCAACGCGCGCCACAGCGTGCTCTCCTGCGGCGGCCCGACCCACAGCACCGCGTCGAAACCCATCCGCCGGATGTCGGGCAGCCAGCCGAACGCGGCCTGTCCTGCCAACGATCCCAGGCTCTCGCCGTAGAGCACCAACTTGGGCCGGTGTTGCGGAGGTAGTTGCGCCCATCGCCCGTGGACGGCGTTGATCAGCATCCGGCCGGAGTCCATCGACTTCCGCCGGTCGGCCAAGAACGAAATCCAGCTCGGCAGATAGGAATACTGCGCGCCGACGATCGCGGAGTCGCCGTTGTACATCGTCTCCACCGCACTCGCCGCCACCGGGTCGATCCACCCGGTGCCGGTAGTCGGCGCGATGACCAGCACCCTGCGGGTGAACGCGCCGGTGCGCTCGAGCTCGTCGACAAGCACGTTCAGCCGGCCCTGATCGTCAGGGGCGGTGTGGAGCCCGGCGTACACCCGGATCGGCTCTTTGGCCGGCGCGCCGTTGATCTTGCTCAGCTCGGCGGCGTGTGGACCGGCGCCGACGAAGGCGCGGCCCTGAAATCCAAGGGTGCTCCATGGCGCCAATGATGTTGGGCTGCCGGACTTTTCCGGCAACTGCGGTTGCTCCACACCCGGGGGCGTCGCGCTGTCCTGAGGCTGGAAGACCGCGTTGGCGCCGGCGAAGAACGCCCGGACGAGCACACCGTCGATCAGGGTGACCAGCAGGACCACCACGATCGCGGTGCCGATGAACAGCGCCACCTCGTCATGCAGGTGCCAGCGCCGAATCAGCAGGCGCGCCAGCAGTTTGACGACGTCGACAAGCACGCGGAACGCCGACACCAGCAGCGCGCTGACCACGGCCGCGACGCCCAGCGTGCGCAGATAGCCTGGATTCGTCGGCCCCTCGATGCCCATCAGCGCCGACAACTGTCGCTGCCAGGACGCGGCCGGGATCAGCATCAGCACACAGGCCGTCGGCGCCAGCACCACGACCGCTGCTTTCATCCACCACAGCACCCACGGCGACGGCGGCCACCACCGGGCGCCACGTAACACCAGACGGTTTACCGCGTTGCCGATCAGCACCCCCAGTCCGTAGCCGAAGGCGGCGTCCACACCGCCAATCAGGCCCTGAAACAACCACTCTCGAGGCACCAGGGAGGGTGTCAGCGACAAGCAGAAGAACAGCGCGCCGAACACCACCCCGGCGAATTTCAGGCGGAGCAGGCTCCACGCCCACACCAGCAGCGGATGGCGCCCACTCGATTCGTCGCTCATCGCAGCAGGGCGGCCAGCACCCCTTCGGACGTGCTGCGCAACTCGGCCAGTGACACGGTGAACAAACCCTGCACCTCGACCGAGTCAGAGCCCTGGTCGACGACGCCGATCCGGGTTGTCGGCAGTCCCCGCGCCTCGCACATCGACGTGAAACGGCTGTCCTCGGTGCGCGGCACCGCCACCAGCACCCGGCCGGACGACTCGGAGAACAACGTGACGAACGCGTCGGCGCCTTCGGGAAGCACGATGCGGCAACCTGTTTCGCCGGCCATCGCCGATTCCACCACAGCTTGGGCCAGCCCCCCTTCGGACAGGTCATGGGCCGCTGACACCAGCCCGTCGCGAGACGCTGCGCTCAGCACGTCGGCAAGCACGCGTTCGCGCGCCAGGTCCACCGAGGGCGGGCGCCCGCCGAGGTGGTCGGCGGTGACCTGCGCCCAGATCGAGCCGTCGAGTTCGTCGCGAGTGTTGCCGAGCAGAATCAGCGTCTCGCCCGGTTCGGTGCCCATCGCGGTCGGGATGCGACGGGTGACGTCATCGATCACCCCCAGGACGCCGACCACCGGGGTAGGCATGATCGCGGTAGTCCCGGTCTGGTTGTAGAAGCTGACGTTGCCGCCGGTGATCGGAATACCCAGTGCCGCACAGCCATCCGCGAGGCCGCGAACGGCCTGCGAGAACTGCCACATCACACCGGGGTCCTCCGGCGATCCGAAGTTGAGGCAGTTGGTCACCGCGACCGGGGTGGCACCGGTGACAGCGACGTTGCGGTACGCCTCGGCCAGCGCGAGCTGCGCGCCGACATAAGGGTCCAGCAGCGTGTAGCGGCCGGAGGCATCAGTCGACAGCGCGATGCCGCGGCCGGTGGTCTCGTCGACGCGCAGCACGCCACCATCGGCATGCTCGGCCAGCACGGTGTTGCCGCGCACGTAGCGGTCGTACTGCTCGGTGATGAACGCGCGGCTGCACAGGTGCGGACTACCCAGCAGCGCAAGCAAAGTCGCGCGCAGCTCGTCACCCGAGACCGGCCGCTTCAGGCCGGCCGAGGTGTCGGCGATGAGGGCGTCCTGCGAGTCGGGCCGCGCGACAGGACGCTGATAGACCGGGCCCTCGTGGGCCACGGTGCGCGGCGGAACGTCGACGACCGTCTCGCCATGCCAGGTGATCTGCAGTCGGTCGCCGTCGGTGACCTCGCCGATCGTTGTGGCCAGCACTTCCCACTTACGGCAGACGGCCATGAAGGCGTCCACGTTCTCGGGCGCGACCACCGCACACATCCGCTCCTGCGACTCGCTGGAAAGGATTTCGGCGGGCGTCATGTCCTTGGCCCGCAACGGCACGGTCTCCAGCTGAATCGCCATTCCGCCGTCGCCGGCCGATGCGAGTTCGGATGTGGCACACGATAATCCGGCTCCACCGAGGTCCTGGATACCGATCACCAGACCCGCCGAATACAGCTCGAGACAGCACTCGATGAGCACCTTCTCGGTGAACGGGTCGCCGACCTGAACCGAGGGAAGTTTCTTGCGGCCCGATCCAGTCCCGCTTCCTTCGTCGCCGCCGAAGGTCTCCGACGCCAGCACCGACACGCCGCCGATGCCGTCGAGCCCAGTCCGCGCGCCGAACAGGATGATCTTGTTGCCGGTGCCAGAGGCGAACGCCAGATGGAGATCTTCCTTGCGCAGCACGCCGACACACAGCGCATTCACCAACGGGTTGCCGGCATAGCAGGCGTCGAAGACGGTTTCACCGCCGATGTTGGGCAGACCCAGCGAGTTGCCGTAGCCGCCGACGCCGCGCACCACGCCGTCGAGCACGCGGCGGGTGTCGGGGGCGTCCGCGGCGCCGAAGCGCAGCTGGTCCATCACCGCGACCGGCCGGGCGCCCATGGCCATGATGTCGCGGACGATGCCGCCCACGCCGGTGGCCGCACCCTGGTAGGGCTCCACGTAGGACGGGTGATTATGCGACTCGACCTTGAAGGTGACCGCCCAGCCGTCTCCGATGTCGACGACGCCGGCGTTCTCGCCGATCCCGGCCAGCATGCCGGCCCGCATCTCGTCGGTGGTGGTCTCGCCGAAGTACCGCAGGTGCATCTTGGAGGACTTGTAGGAGCAGTGCTCGCTCCACATCACCGAGTACATGGCCAGCTCGGCGTCGGTTGGCCGGCGGCCCAGGATGTCACGGATCCGCTGGTACTCGTCGTCTTTGAGTCCGAGCTCCCGGAATGGTTGCGGCTGGTCAGGGCTGGCCGCGGCCCGCTGGACGGTGTCGGTCGCGTGGGTGAGCCCTGACGTCACGCACACAGTCTAGGGTGCCCGGCGGCTAGCCCGCGCCGGCGACGCAGAAGGCGTTGCCGGCGGGGTCGGCCAACACCACCCAGCGGAAGTTGTCGCCGATGCTGTGCCGGCCGACCTCCGTTGCGCCCGCGGACTTGAGCCGCGTCACCTCCGCGTCGACGTCGGCGGCGCCGGAATCCACGTGTACCCGATTCTTGCCGGGGGTCGGATCGTCGACCTTCTGGAAGCCCAATCGCGGCCCATCCGGGCGGATTACCGCGATGAACTCCCCAGGAATCAATTCCTGTGTCTCACCATCGAACTGCTGGGCCCACCACTGTGCGAGCGGTGCGGGGTCGGCGCAGTCGAAGGTGACCATCTCCACGTTGAGTGCCATACCTCACAACTCTACGACCGCCGGCGATGACCTCGGAGGTAATTGTGCAGCGTCGTCGCAGTGGACAGACTTTCACCCGAACCATTGAAACCTGGAGGGAATCATGACCGATACTCAAACCGCCTCAGCCACAACAACTCCGAAGTTCAGCCCGGAGTTGTTCGCAGCGTTCTGGGCCGCGCCCAGCATGTCGTCCGGCACCGAAACCCTCGCCGACGACATCATCGGCTACTGGCCCGGTGACAGCGAGCCGGTGCGGGGATTCGAGGCATACACCCAAAAGATCGCCGACCTGCTCGCCGTCGCCCCTGACCTGAAACTCGAGCTCATCGACAGCGCCACGGCGGCCGGCCCGGTGCAGGGTGAGGAGCTGTTCTTCCTGCACTACATCGGGCACGCCACCGGGCCTGACGGGCCCGTCGAGATCCGCGGGCTGGACCGGGTTCGCACCCGTGACGGCGTCGTCGTGGAGAACGTGATCCGTTACGACCCGGTCTTCGTCTAAGGGTCAGCCGGGCGACAAGAACGCCCGCAATGCCGCTGCGTAAGCGGCAACGTCGTTGGCGCCCATCAACTCTCGTGCCGAATGCATCGCGAGCGCAGCGGCGCCGACGTCGACCGTCGGGATGCCGGTGCGGGCCGCCGTCAGTGGACCGATCGTCGAGCCGCACGGCAGGTCTGCACGGTGCTCGTAACGCTGCAGCGGCACCCCCGCCTGCCGGCAGGCCAGCGCGAACGCCGCGGCGGTGCGACCGTCGGTGGCGTAACGGAGATTGGGGTGCACTTTGAGCACCGGGCCGCCGTTGATCGCGATGAGATGGCCCGGCTCGTGCCGCTCGGGGTAGTTGGGGTGGGTGGCGTGCGCCATGTCCGCCGAGGCCACCATGGAGCCCGGCAGTCTGCGCAGGAAGTCCGCGCGGCCGCCACCACCGGCCAGCTCGATGCGTTCGAGCGTCACCAGCAGCAGGTCGGAGTCGGCGCCGCGATCCGAGGTCGAGCCGACCTCTTCGTGGTCGAACAGCGCGAGCACCGGCAGGTGCTGGGCGGATCGGGCATCCAGAAACGCCTCCAGGCCCGCGTAGCAGGAGGCCTGGTTGTCCAGCCGCGGTGCGCTGACGAACTCGCCGTCGACGCCGGTCACCCGCGACGGCGTCAGGTCGTGAGTCATCAGATCGGCGCCCAGCACGTCAGCCGGATCGGCGCCGGTCCATTTGGCGACGTAGCCGATGAACGATCGAGTGTCGCCGCCCGCGCCCCACACGGCGTTGACATGACGCTGGGGGTCCAGCGTAAGCGACTTGCGGTCCTCGGCAAGGTGGATGGCCAGCTGCGGAACCCGCAAGATGGGGTTGTCGATTCGCACTAGTCGGTGCGCGATGCCGGTGCCGTCGCGCACCGACAGCCGGCCGCTGACGCCGAGGTCGCGGTCCAGCCACGAGTTCAACCAGGCGCCGCCGTAGGGCTCCAGCGCGACCATCTGCCAACCGGCGACCTCCCGGTCGGGGTGTTGCTTGACCCGCAGGTTGGGGCTGTCGGTGTGGCCGCCGATCACGCGGAACGGTCGACCGCCGGCGTCGTTGCCGCTGTTCCAGGCGACCAGTGAGCCGGCCCGCACGATGAAGAACTTGCCGGCGCGTGGCCATTGGTCCGCCTCGGCGAGCTCGGTGTAGCCGGCGGCGAGCAGTCGCGACGCCACGGTGGCGCAGACGTGAAACGGTGACGGCGATGCATCGATGAACTCACATAGACCCTGCGCGGTGGCCGCCATGGGCCTATCTTTTCATCACCTGCCGACCTCAGACGTTAGGGTCGATTCCGTGCCCGCCCCGCAACCGCAACCGGTCCTCGCGCCGTTGACACCGGCCGCGATCTTCCTGGTGGTCACCGTCGACCCGGGTGGCGAAGAGGTCGTGCACGACGCGCTGGACGGGATCTCCGGGTTGGCGCGGTCGACCGGATTTCGCGAGCCCTCGAAGAACCTGTCGGTGATCACCTCGATCGGCTCGCACGCCTGGGATCGGTTGTTCGACGGTCCGCGGCCGGCTGAACTGCACCCGTTCATCGAGCTGGACGGCCCCGCACACGCCGCACCGGCAACGCCCGGGGACCTGTTGTTCCATGTGCGGGCCGAGACACTGGACGTCTGCTTCGAGCTGGCCAATCACATCCTGCGCTCGATGGCCGGTGCGGTGACCGTGGTCGACGAGGTGCACGGATTCCGGTTCTTCGACAACCGTGATCTGCTCGGCTTCGTCGACGGGACCGAGAATCCCGATGGCGCGCTGGCGGTTTCGGCAACGACCCTCGGCGAGGACGATCCCGACTTCGCCGGCTCGTGTTACGTGCACGTGCAGAAGTATCTGCACGATATGGCGGCGTGGGATGCACTGTCGGTCGCCGACCAGGAGCACGTGATCGGCCGGACCAAGCTGGAAGACCTCGAGCTCGACGACGACGTGAAACCGGCCAACGCGCACATCGCGCTCAATGTCATCACCGACGACGACGGCACCGAGCTCAAGATCGTGCGGCACAACATGCCGTTCGGCGAGCTGGGCAAGGGCGAGTTCGGTACGTACTTCATCGGTTATTCGCGCACGCCTGAGGTGACCGAACAGATGCTGCACAACATGTTTCTCGGCGATCCACCCGGCAACACCGACCGCATCCTGGACTTCTCTACCGCGGTCACCGGCGGATTGTTCTTCTCCCCCACGGTCGACTTTCTCGACGACCCGCCACCGCTGCCGATCTCACCGGCACCGGCTCCGGCGATACTCAAAACATCCGCGGATGGCTCGTTGGCGATCGGCAGTTTGAAAGGAATCCCGCAATGAACAACCTGTACCGCGACCTTGCCCCGATCACCGAAGAGGCTTGGGACGAAATCGAAGTGGAGGCGAGGCGAACCTTCAAGCGGCATATCGCCGGCCGCCGCGTGGTCGACGTCAGTGAGCCGGCCGGGCCGACTGCCGCCGCGGTCAGCACCGGGCGGCTGCTCGACGTCGAGGCGCCCTCCGACGGCGTGATCACCCACTTGCGTGCCAGCAAACCGGTTGTGCGGCTTCGGGTTCCGTTCACGTTGTCGCGCTCGGAGATCGACGACGTGGAACGCGGGTCGCAGGACTCCGACTGGGATCCGGTCAAGGTCGCCGCCAAGAAGCTGGCCTTCGCCGAAGACCGGGCCATCTTCGAGGGTTACGCGGCCGCCTCGATCGAGGGCGTCCGCAGCGCCAGCAGCAACCCGGCGCTGAAGCTGCCCGACGACCCCCGCGCCATTCCGGACATCATCACTCAGGCGTTGTCCGAACTCCGGCTGGCCGGCGTCGAAGGCCCCTACTCGGTCCTGCTGTCCGCCGACATCTACACCAAGGTGAGCGAAACCACCGAGCACGGCTATCCGATCCTCGAACACGTCAGGCGGTTGGTGAACGGCGACATCATCTGGGCACCCGCCATCGACGGCGCGTTCGTATTGACCACCCGCGGCGGCGACTTCGACCTGCAGCTCGGCACCGACGTGTCGATCGGCTACCTGGCGCACAGCGCCGACACGGTGGATCTTTATCTGCAGGAGACCCTGACGTTTTTGAACTACACCGCCGAGGCATCGGTCGCGCTGACCCCGTAGCGCCCTGACGATGGCCCCCGCTCCGTCTGTTCTGGTGTTCGATGTCAACGAGACGCTTATCGACATCGACTCCATAGCACCCGTATTCGCGCGCGTCTTCGGCGATCCAGCCGTGCAGCGCGAGTGGTTCAGTCAACTGATCATTTACTCCATGGCGGTCACGTTGGCCGGCCATTATGTCGACTTCTTCACGCTGGGCCAGGGAGCCTTGCGGATGATTGCCGACACCCGCGGGGTGGACATTACCGACGACGACGTGCAGGCGCTGCGGCAAGCGATGCTCAGCATGCCCGCTCACCCCGATGTCGAGGATGGTCTCCGGGTTCTGCGCGACAACGGTTTTCGTTTGGTCACGCTGACCAATTCGCCGCCGAACCCGCACGGGCCGAGCCCGTTGGACAACGCCGGGCTGAGCCACTTGTTCGAGCGGCAGTTCAGTGTCGAGGCCTGTCGGACGTTCAAGCCCGCGCCCGCGTGCTACCGGTACGTTCCCGAGCAATTGGGGGTCGACCCGTCGGACTGCATGATGGTCGCCGCGCACGTGTGGGACACCATTGGCGCGCAGTCCGTCGGATTCAGCGGGGCGCTGATCACCCGGCCCGGCAATGCGGCGTTGCCCGTCCCCGGCGTGCCACAGCCGACGATCGTGGCGACCGATCTCCGCGAATTCGCGGCCAACCTCACACATTCGGCTCCCCCGTCGTCTACCGGGTAGATCACTTTTCATCGAACACCGGAGGACATCGTGACCACCATGACCGCGACGACTCGTCACGTCGTCATCGATTCACCGATCGGACCGTTGACCCTGGTGCGCGACGACGTCGGCCTCACCGGTCTGTACTACCCGGGGCACTGGACCCGGCCGGATCAGAACGGCTTCGGGCCGCTCGTCGAGCCCAGCGAGGACCGCGGGTTCGACGATGCCATCGCGCAGCTTCGCGAATACTTCGCCGGTGAGCGCCACGACTTCGATCTGCCGTTCCACCTGGTCGGCAGCGAACGGGCGCGCAGACTCTGGCAGCTGCTCGCCGAAATCCCCTACGCCGCCACCACGACCTACGGTGCGCTGGCACGCGAAATCGGCGACGGGATCAGCCCCCGCGCCATCGGCGGATTCGTCGGCCACAACCCGCTGTCGATTTTCATCCCCTGTCATCGGGTCGTCGGATCCACCGGCAAGCTCACCGGATATGCCGGCGGTCTGGAGCGCAAGCAGTATCTTCTCGAGCTGGAGAAGGCCATACCCGTTGCACCGCAAGCACTCTGGTAGCCGAGGTGAAACCGCCGTTCGAGACCATCGTGGCCGGGCACGGCGCGACGGTGCTGCGGGTGGCGCGCGCGGTCCTCGGGCCCGCCGACGCTGACGACGCCTGGTCGGAAACCTTCCTGGCGGCGATGAAGGCCTACCCGGATCTACCGGCCGACGCGAATGTCGAGGCGTGGCTGGTCACGATCGCCCACCGCAAGGCGATCGACATCATCCGCACCGCCGCCCGGCGGGCCACTCCGGTCCCGGAGACCCCGGACCGGCCGTCGCCGGATCACGCCGACAACCACCACCTCGAGTTGACCGAGGCGGTGGCCGCGCTGCCGCCCAAGCAGCGCCAGGCGGTGGCCTACCACTACCTGGCCGGGCTGCCCTACGCCGAGATCGCTACGATCCTCGACAGCACCGCAGCCGCCGCCCGCCGCGCCGCCGCTGATGGCATCGCCGCGCTCCGGCGCACCTATTCGCCCGACATCGCAACGGAGTTAGCTGATGACCACCCCTGACCTGGCCGCGCTGTATCCGGTCGACGACGACGACCTCACTCGCCTGCACGCCCGCCTGACAGCAGCCGCCGAGCACGACAACTCGCTCGACATCGCCTACCGGACCGTCGATTCTCCCGTCGGCGCGCTGTTGATCGCCGCCACACCGGCCGGGCTGGTGCGCGTCGCATTCAGCAACGAAGGCCACGACGGGGTTCTGCAAAACCTGTCCGACCGGATCAGCTCCCGCATCCTGCACGCGCCGGCGCGTCTGGATCCCGTCGCACAGCAGCTCGACGAGTACTTCGCCGGCCGCCGGCATGACTTCGATGTGCCCCTGGATTGGCAGCTGTCCAAAGGATTTCGCCGGGTGGTCCTCGAGCACCTGGCCGTCGACATTCATTACGGCAGCACGGCCAGCTACGGCACGCTGGCCCGACTTGCCGGTTCTCCCAGAGCAGTTCGCGCCGTCGGGACGACCTGCGCGACGAACCCCATTCCGGTCGTCGTGCCGTGCCACCGGGTGGTCCGCTCCGACGGCACGATGGGCGGCTACCGCGGCGGACCGGCCGCCAAGCGCGCGCTGCTGGATCTGGAAGGGGTTGCATGACGCCGGCGCGCAACCGGGTTTCGCCGCGCGACAACATCATCGCTGTCGCTGGTCGCGGCGCATGGATGGGTAACCGGGGCCGTCTGCACGAGGGCAGCGGCGCTCGAGACATTGTGCGCAACTTCCGGGGCAAGGCCTGGATCACCTGCCGCCTGGAATTCAAGGACCGGTACACGCGGCAATGGGCGCCGACGCACTACACCCAGTTGTTCTTCTTCGACGAGGCGGTCGCTTTCGCCGCGGGCCACCGACCCTGCGCCGAGTGCCGCCGCGCCGACTACCACGCTTATCGAGCCGCGTGGACGCAAAGCCACGGTGGCGCAACGCCATACGCCAGAGATATGGATACCGTTTTGCACCGAGAGCGCACCGGCGAGCCGCAGTCGCACCCGTGGAGTTCGCTACCTGACGGCGCGTTCGTCAAGACCGACGACGGACCCGCCGTCGTCATAGGCGATCGTCTCGCGGTGTTCGACGAACAGACCTACACGTACGGGCACCGACTTCCCAGACCCGCGGAGGGCTCCGCGTCGGTACTCACGCCGCCTTCGAACCTTGCAATACTCAAGGCCGGATACCGCGTGCACGTCAGCGAAACCGCCCGCTGACACGACACGCGGATGTCGGCCACGGGTGGCGTTGCGTTATCCGACCCATTCGAATCGTGCCGCCGTAGGCTGTCGATCGATCCGAACGGGAGGGCCGAAAGTGGCAGCAGCGGAGAATAGTTACGACGTCATAGTTCTGGGAGCCGGCCCGGTCGGCCAGAACGCCGCCGAGCGGGCCCGCGCGGGTGGCCTCAGCGTCGTCATGGTCGAACGCGAACTCGTTGGCGGCGAATGCTCCTATTGGGGTTGCGTGCCCAGCAAGGCATTGCTGCGCCCGGTGCTCGCCATCGCCGACGCCAACCATGTGGACGGCGCGCGTGAGGCGGTCACCGGCTCGATCAATGCGACCGGCGTCTTCGGTCGACGGGACCGATATGTGACCAACTAGGACGACGCGAGTCAGGCCGATTGGGTGGCAGCAATCGGGGCGACACTTGTGCGGGGCCACGGTCGACTGGACGGCCCGCGTCGCGTCAGGGTCACCGAAGCGACTGGCGAGTCATCGTTGCTCACCGCGCGCCATGCCGTCGTCATCTGCACGGGTAGTCGCGCAGTCCTTCCGGATCTGCCGGGCATCGCTCAAGCACAGCCATGGACCAACCGACCGCAGAGGCACCGACAGCAGCGCGGTGCCTCACCGCTTGGCGGTGGTCGGGGCCGGCGGGGTCGGCGTCGAATTGGCCACCGCGTGGCACGGTTTGGGTGCTTCGGTCACTTTGTTGGCCCGCGGTCCGGGTCTGCTGCCGCGGATGGAAAAGTTCGTCGGCGAGTTCGTCGAGCGCGGCTTCCGCGCATCTGGTGTCGATGTGCAACTGAATGTTTCGGTAACCCGGCTGCACCGTCCCGCCGCGGATGGACCCGTGACTTTGGAACTGAGCGATGGAAAGAGCCTAGAAGTTGATGAAGTGCTGTTCGCGACAGGCCGCGCGCCGAACAGCGATGACATTGGTTTGCAGACAGTCGGACTCACTCCAGGCAGCTGGCTCGATGTCGACGACACCTGCCGTGTCAAGGCCGTCGAGGGCGGCTGGCTTTATGCCGCCGGCGACGCCAACCATCGAGCACTGCTCACCCATGAGGGCAAATACCAGGCGCGCATCGCCGGCGCGGTCATCGCGGCGCGCGCGGCGGGCGATCCGCTGGACACCGTGCCGTGGGGCAAGCATGCGGCTACCGCCGACCACTACGCCGTTCCGCAGGTGTTTTTCACAGACCCCGAAGCCGCGGCTGTCGGATGGTCGGCCGAGCAAGCGCGCCAGGCCGGCCACCGCGTCCGAGTGGTGGACGTCGAAATCGGCGACACCGTCACGGGGGCCAAACTCTACGCGGACGGGTACGCGGGCCGAGCTCGGATGATCGTCGACCTCGACCACGGATGTCTGCTCGGCGTCACCCTGGTCGGTCCCGGGGTCTCCGAGATGCTGCACTCGGCCACGATCGCGGTGGCCGCTCGGGTACCCATCGATCGGTTGTGGCACGCCGTTCCTTGCTTTCCTACCGTCAGCGAGTTATGGCTGAGACTGCTTGAGGCATATCGCGATTCGGTAGCCTAACCGGCCCTCACTCCGGTGCGGGCTTGCCGAGCCGGGACCGCACCGCGCCCCATGGATCGGCATAGCGACCGGGCGCGTCCCGATACGCGGCCCGGCGTTTGAGCACCTGCCGCGCGACGGGTTAAACCAGAGACGTCGGATAGCGCCGCCACCCGACCGCGGCGCGCATCTCCGCGAGCATCGCGGGCCACGAGTGATGCTGGAACGACAGCGCGTCGGTGCCCACCGCCACCGACAAATCGGATCGCGTCACCGGCAATGAGATCAGCGGCCTCTCGATCTCGCTACCGGTACACGTCGCCGATCCGGCCGAACGAGCCCAGCTGGTGGCGCTTGCCACCAAGATCGCCAAGGAGGACCACGAGATCCTCGGCCCGCGGCTGTACGGACAACTGATGGGCTACCTGCCAACGGCCATCGCCCCGGCGGCGTTCGGCTGGCTCGGCCAGCGCGATGCGCCCAACAAGATGATGAACGTCGCGGTCTCCAGCGTGACGGGGCCGCGGGAACGCGGCTATTTCGCCGGCGCCCCGGTCAGCGAGATCTACTCGACGGGTGTGCTTTCGCCGGGTGCTCCGGTGAACATCACCGTGTGGAGCTACGTCGACCAGCTCGGCATTGCGGTGCTCACCGATGACGCGACTTTCCACGACCCGGATGAAGCAACCGATGCTCTGAGCGGACCATTCAGCGAATTACGCTGTGCCGCGGGTCTTTCAGATAATGACAGCGCAGCCGACCTGATGGCCGAGCACGCTCTGCGCTAGCGGTCAGGCGGCCAGAATGGCGTCCAGCGCCGAGTAGAACAGACCCAGCCCGTCGTCGGACGGCCCGGTCAACGCCTCGGTGGCGTGTTCGGGGTGCGGCATCAGGCCGACGACGCGACCGTTGGCCGAGCTGACACCGGCGATGTCGCGCAGCGAGCCGTTGGCGTTGTCGTGGTAGCGAAACACCACGCGGCCTTCGCCTTCCAGTTCGTCGAGCACCGCATCGGAGGCGACATAACGGCCCTCGCCGGACTTCAGCGGGATCATCAGATCCGCGCCGGCCTCGTACCGCGTCGTCCAGGCCGTCCACGTCGACTCCACCCGCAGCCACACGTCGCGGCAGATGAAGTGCAGACCGGCATTGCGGGTCAGCGCGCCGGGCAGTAGCCCGGCCTCGCACAGCACCTGAAAACCGTTGCAGATCCCCAGAACCGGCAGTCCGCGACCGGCGGCGGCGATGACTTCGCCCATCACCGGGGCGAACTTCGCGATCGCACCGCATCGCAAATAGTCGCCGTAGGAGAACCCGCCGGGCACCACCACGGCGTCGACGCCCTTGAGGTCGGCGTCGGCATGCCAGAGGTTCACGGATTCGGCGCCGACGGCGCGCGCTGCACGGGCTGCGTCGACGTCGTCGAGCGTCCCCGGGAAGGTGATGACGCCGACCCGCGCCGTCACTGCGACTCTCGGCTAACGGTCCAATCCTCGATCACGGTGTTGGCCAACAGCGACTCGGCGATCTCGGCGAGCGCCGAGTCGTCGACGCTGTCGTCGACTTCGAGCTCGAACCGCTTGCCCTGCCGGACATCTGAGATGCCGCCATGGCCGAGTCGGCCCAACGCGCCGACGATCGCCTGACCCTGCGGGTCGAGAATCTCACCCTTGGGCATTACGTGCACAACGACCCGGGCCACCCGCGCTCCTCACTACCGTTTCGGCTGCTCGGCGCCAACTCTACCGGTCGGCACCACAGCCGTCGTGCTAGCACGAGCCGACATAAGCCGCGCATAACGATGCCGACATGGCGTCCAGCACCTGGCCGTCCGAGATGATCGGCCAGGGCGGTTGCACCGGATCCGTCCCCCATAGCGTCAGCTCGCTGATCGTGCTGTTCTCCGGATGCGCGACGAGGTAGGTGTGCAGAATCGTCGGGCCGCTGACCACCGCGGCAAGCCGGTTCGGCTCGTCGACGGTGACGGACGGCGACTCGGCGGCGGACCCCAACTGGCAGCCGCGCAACGCCGCTTGGGCGATGTCGAACACCGATCTCGCATTCGGGCCACCAGTCGCGGGGTCGCCGCGCCAGTGCACGACCTCGGCCCGCAGCTGCCACTGACCCGCAGGATTGTCCACCGTCGCCCGGGCAGCCACCGCGGAGTTGCGGATGTCCTGCGGGAGCGCCGGCGTCGCACACACCTCCTCGAAGCGGAATCGGGGCGTCGCGCCACCGGTCATCACCACCGCGGGCCCGGCCGGCGACGGCCAGTGGTATGTCGAATTCAGCGGTATCGCCGCTGCGGAGATCCACGCCGTATCGGGAATCTGGTCACACACCGGCGGGCAGGTTTCCGGGTCCGCGCGCGCGACAATCGCCCACTGCACGCACGCGACCAGCAGGCCGCCCGCGATCAGCGTTGTCGCCATGACTAGGCGCATTCCCCTGCACCCCATGAGCGCACAATCGTAGACATGCAACTCACGCATTTCGGTCATTCGTGCGTACTCGCCGACTTCGGTCACACCACGCTGCTGTTCGATCCGGGCAACTTCTCCCATGGCTTCGAGGGCATCACCGGCCTGTCCGCCATCGTGATCACCCATCAGCACCCCGACCACGTGGATCAGGAGCGACTGCCCGCCCTCCTGGATGCCAACCCCGGCGCCGCGCTCTACGCCGACCCGCAGACCACCGCGCAGCTCGCCGCGGCGTGCCATGCCGTGCACGTCGGTGACGAGTTGTCGGTCGGCCAGCTGACGATCCGCGCGCTCGGCGGCAAGCATGCCGTCATCCATCCGGAAATCCCAGTGATAGATAACATTTCGTATGTGATCGACAACGACCAACCCGGACGTTTCATGCACCCCGGCGACGCGCTGTTCGTCCCGGACGAGCCGATCGACGTATTGGCCACCCCGGCGGCGGCACCCTGGATGAAGATCTCCGAAGCGGTCGACTACCTACGTGCGGTCGCACCGGCCCGCGCGATACCCATTCACCAGGCCGTCATCGCCCCGGAGGCGCGCGGCATCTACTACGGCCGACTCAGCGAGATGACCGACACCGACTTCCAGGTATTGCCCGAAGAGAGCGCGGTCACCTTCTAAGCGCGAGCAGACACAGAATCGCGTTGCCGCGGCGGCTGGCGTGCGATTTTGCGACTGCTCGCCGGGAAAACTAGGCGATGTCGGCGGCCGCACCGCGGCCCGCCGCGCGGCCGGAGAAAATGCAGCCGCCGAGAAACGTGCCCTCCAGCGCCCGATAGCCATGTACGCCGCCGCCGCCGAAGCCGGCCACCTCGCCGGCCGCGTACAACCCGCTCAGTGGTGTTCCGTCGGCCCCCAGCACCCGGGAATCCAGGTCGGTCTCCAACCCGCCCAACGTTTTTCGCGTCAAGATATGCAGCTTGACCGCGACCAGCGGCCCGGCCTTCGGATCCAGCAGAGGGTGCGGCGCAACCACCCGACCCAGCTTGTCGCCCAGGAACGCGCGGGCCGCGCGAATCGCGGTGATCTGGCCGTCCTTGCTGAATTTGTTCGCCACCTCACGGTCGCGGGCGGTGACCTCCTCGGCGACCGTCGCGTAATCCAGCGGCGCCACGTCCGGCAATGCGTTCATCGCGGACACCAACTCGCGCAACGACTTTGCGGTGACGAAGTCGACACCGCGATCCACGAAGGCCTGCACCGGGCCCGGCGCACCCGATCCGGCCCGCGACGCCAGCAGTTGCCGGACGCTGCGGCTCGTCAGGTCCGGGTTCTGCTCCTGGCCGGACAGACCGAACTCCTTGCCAATGATCTTGGCGTTCAGCACAAACCAGGTGTAGTCGTAGCCCGACTTCGCGATGTACTCCAGGGTTCCTAGGGTGTCGAAGCCGGGATACAGCGGCACCGGCAGTCGCTTGCCGGTGCCGTCCAGCCACAGCGAGGACGGGCCCGGGATGATCCGGATACCGTGCATCGGCCAGATCGGATCGTAGTTCGTGATGCCTTCGGTGTAGTGCCACATCCGGTCCGGGTTGATCACCCGGGCGCCGGCCTTCTGGGTGATCGCGATCATCCGGCCGTCGACGTGGGCGGGCACTCCGGCCAGCATCCGCTCGGGAACCCGACCCATCCGGGTGGGCCAGTTGGCCCGCACCAAGTCGTGGTTGCCGCCGATGCCGCCGCTGCTGACGATCACTGCTTCAGCACGAAACTCGAACTCGCCGAATATGTTTCGCGATGACGTGACTCCGCGCGGCTCCGACGACGGTTCCAGCACGCTGCCCCGAACTCCGGTCACCGCGTCGCCGTCGACGATCAGTTCGTCGACCTGATGCCGGTACGCGAACCGCACGTTCGGATGGTCGAGGAGTCTGCGCGCGAAGATCTCGACGATGGCCGGCCCGGTTCCCCAGGTGATGTGGAAGCGCGGCACCGAATTGCCATGTCCCTGAGCGCCGTAGCCGCCCCGCTCGGCCCAGCCCACCAACGGGAAGATCTTCAGGCCCCGGTCGCGCAGCCAGCTGCGCTTCTCGCCGGCCGCGAAATCGACGTAGGCATGGGCCCACTGCTTGGGCCAGTAGTCCTCTTGCCGGTCGAACGCCGCGGTGCCCAGCCAGTCCTGCAGTGCGAGCTCGTAGCTGTCGTGGACACCGAGCCGACGCTGCTCGAGACTGTCGACGAAGAACAAGCCGCCGAAAGACCAGAATGCCTGCCCGCCGAGGTTGGCGCTGTTCTCCTGGTCGACGATCACTACCCGTTTGCCACGCTCGACCACCTCGCAGGCGGCCACCAGGCCGGCCAGGCCGGCCCCGACGACGATGACATCAGCTTGGGTATCGCTCATGGCGCTACACAGTAGCGACCGAAACGGTCAGGCCGCGTCGAGTATCGCCTGATCCGCCCGCCACTGGTACACGGTGGGTTCGCATCCTTGCAGCCGGGCCAGATCGACGGCGTCCAGCATCCCTTGCAGCGGCCCGGGTTTGCGCAGATGGCTGGCCGCCACCGCGACCCGGACGATGCCGTCACGGCGCGCCACACGCTCGGCCGACAGCACCAGCATCCGGCACCACCACGGCTCGGACAGGAACCCTTCCCCGATGCCCAGCACCCGCGCCCGCACGGTCGTCTGCCGGACCAGGTCGGTGATCTCGTGCAGATCCGCAAGGAGACGGAAACCGTTGCGCGGCAGCGCGTTAACGGTGCCTGGTGATGCGGTCCAGCGCGGTGCCGCGAAGAGTCGGGTTCGCAGCCCGAGATGTTCGAGCACCCGGTCGGCGGCCACCAGCCGCAGATTCGCTTCATGCGCAGGCAGCGTGGCGAATTCGCCGCGGCGCTTCTTGGTCGCCGCATCGTCGTAACCGTTGAGCAGGATGGCGTCTCCGGCGGCTCGCCGGCGGGTCAGCCATTCGACGGTCACCGGGTCACGATCCAGCCGATAGCCGCCCTTCAGGCGCGGGGCGACCAGTAGCGACACCGGCACCGAACGGGCGTCCATCTTCGCGCAGAATTCCGCGACGTCATCCAAGGTGCGTTCGCGGATCCCGGACACCGAAACGATCAACTTCCCAGACACACCTCAATTTTGACGATGTCAGATGTCCAGATAGTGACGTACACGCGGACAGAAAGCGTCAGTTCGCCCCGCCGACCAGCTATTTCGGCAGCACGGCCTCGACGGCCGCGATCACCTCGGGTGCGTCGGGCACCGTCTGCGGGCGGAATCGGTTGACCACCGCTCCGCCGGGCGCGATCAAGAACTTCTCGAAGTTCCACTGCACGTCACCGGCCGCGCCGTCGGCGTCGGGCGTCTTGGTCAGTTCGGCGTAGAGCGGATGCCGGTCCGGCCCGTTGACCTCAGTTTTCGCCAGTAGCGGAAATGTCACGCCGTACGTGGTGGAGCAGAACGTCTGGATCTCCTCGGCGGTGCCGGGCTCCTGCCCCATGAACTGGTTGCACGGAACTCCGAGGACGGTGAGCCCGCGCTCGCCGTAGTCACGCGCAAGCTGCTCGAGCGCGGCATATTGCGGGGTCAGGCCGCACTTGGACGCCACATTGACCACCAGGACGGCACGGTCGTGGTAGTCGGCCAGCGACAGGGAACCGCCACCCAGGCCGGTCAGAGCGATCTCGGTCACAGTCATAGTCGGCTACCTGCATCGCACCCTCCGGAACTTATGTTGATCGTCTAGCTATCTTGTCGTTAGGGTGGCGAATATGGTTTCTACCCCGGCACCGCCGACCGACACCGCGGCGGACGTCGACTATCCCGATTCGCTCGATGTCGGGCTTCTGAGGATCGCTGGAGTCTGCATCCTCGCCTCGGTGATGGCGCTCCTCGACGGCACGGTCGTCAGCGTCGCTCAGCGCACCTTCATCGCGGAGTTCAGTTCCACCCAGGCCGTCGTCGCGTGGACGATCACGGGCTACACCCTCGGGCAGGCCACCGTGATTCCGCTGGCCGGCTGGGCCTCCGACCGGTTCGGCACCAAGCGGCTCTTCATGGGCGCGGCGCTCTGGTTCACCTTGGCGTCGCTGCTGTGCTCGATGGCATCGAACATTAATCAGCTCATCGCATTTCGGGTGATTCAAGGCCTGGGCGGCGGCATGCTGGTGCCGTTGACCCTGATCATCTTGACCCGCGAGGCCGGCCCGCGACGCCTCGGCAGATTAATGGCGGTGCTCGGCATCCCGATGCTCCTCGCCCCGATGGCCGGTCCGGTGCTCGGCGGCTGGCTGATCAGCGCCTACGGCTGGGAATGGATCTTCCGGATCAACCTGCCGGTCGGTGCGATCCTGTTCGTGCTCGCGGCGTCGATCTTTCCGAAGGATCGGCCTCGCCCCTCGGAGGCCTTCGACTTCGTCGGAATGCTCTTACTGTCACCGGGATTGGCCTTGCTGCTGTTCGGCATATCGTCGGTACCGCGGCATGACAGCTTCACCGACAACCGGGTTTGGATACCGGGGCTGATCGGCATCGGGTTGATCACGACGTTTGTGGTCCATGCCCTGCACCGCGCCGACCATCCGCTCATCGACCTGGCGCTGTTCAAGAATCCCGCGGTGACGCTGTCCAATGCCGCGATGTTCGCGTTCTCCGTCGGGTTCTTCGGCGCCGTTCTGGTGGTGCCCAGCTATCTCCAGCAACTACTGCACGAGACACCGCTGCAATCCGGCCTGCAGTTGATCCCGCAGGGACTCGGCGCGATGCTGACCATGCCGCTGGCCGGCACCCTGATGGACAAGCGTGGGCCCAGGAACGTGTTGCTGGTCGGCATCGCGGCGATCGTCACCGGACTGAGCGTATTCGCTTATGGCGCATGGCAACACGCGGACTACCTGCCGATCTTGCTGATCGGTCTGGTGGCCACCGGTATCGGCCTGGGTTGCACTCTGACACCGTTGTCCGGCGCGGCGGTTCAGACGTTGGCGCCCAACGAGGTGGCCCGCGGGTCGACCCTGCTCAGCGTCAATCAGCACGTCGCCGTGGCGGTCGGCACCGCGATGATGTCGGTGATCTTGACCAGCCAGTTCAACCGCAGCGAAACCGTCGGTACCGCCGAGAAACTCGGGATCCTAAAAGGCAAATTCACCAAGCACGGGGCACCGGCGCCGACGCATCAGGACGTCTCGGCCGACTTCACCCTTCGGCTGATGCATGACCTCAGCCATGCCTACACCCTGGTCTTGGTGGTGGCGATCGTCGTGGTGGCGCTGACGCTTGTGCCAGTGGCGTTCCTGCCCAACAGGCCGCCGCCACCCGGCCGGGCCCAAGCCGCGGTGCCCGTCTAGCCGAGTTACCCCGGCGAGCCGCTGAGCAGATCGTCTACCTGGCCGCTGCCGTAGTGGTCGCGATCGGCGGCCGCCAACAGCCAGGCGTATTGGTAGGCGGTCTCTTTCCAGCGCTCGTAGCGACCGCTGATACCGCCGTGGCCGGCGGTCATCTGGGTCTTCAGTAGCACCGGATTCCCGCCGGCGCTAGTATGACGCAGTGCGGCAACCCATTTGGCAGGCTCGACATAATAGACCCGGGTGTCGTGCAGAGACGTCATCGCCAGGATGGCCGGATAGTTCTGCGCCGAAACGTTCTCGTACGGCGAATAGGACTTCATGTAGTGGTAGACATCGCTGTCACTCAACGGGTTTCCCCATTCGTCCCATTCGGTGACGGTCAGCGGAAGCGACGGGTCGAGGATTGTTGTCAGCGGATCGACGAACGGCACCTGCGCCAGGATGCCCGCGAAGAGATCAGGCGCCAAGTTGGCCACTGCTCCCATCAGCAACCCACCGGCGCTTCCGCCCAGCGCCACCAACTGCTGCGGGCGGCTCTGGCCCCTGTCGACGAGATGCTGTCCGACAGCGATGAAATCGGTGAAGGTGTTCTTCTTCTCGAGCAGCTTGCCGTGCTCGTACCACAGCCGGCCCATCTCGCCACCGCCGCGAACGTGCGCGACGGCAAAGACCATGCCGCGGTCCAGCAGCGAGAGTCGCGCAATGGAAAACCGCGGGTCCTCGCAGATCTCGTAGGCGCCGTATCCGTATACCAATGCCGGAGCCGGGAATTCGATGTCGGCGCGGTGCACGATCGAGATCGGGATCTTGGTTCCGTCGGCAGCCTGCGCCCATTCACGGCGTTCGACGTAGTCTTCGCGACGGTAATCCCCCACCACCGGCTGCTCACGCAACAGGGTGCGCTCACCGGTGACCAGGTCGAGGTCGTAGATCCGGACCGGCGTGACGAAAGATCCAGCGCCGACTCGCAGCTTGGGCGAGTCCCAGTTCGGGTTGGCGCCCAGGCCTGCCGACATCAGCTCCGAATCGAAGGAGATCTCTTCGGGCCGACCGTAGTCGTGACCGTCGGTGGGCCACAATTGGATTCGCGGCAGAGCCGCCCCGCGATAGCTGACCACCAGGTGGCCGGCGAATGCATCGACGCCGTCTAGTCGCACGTCGTCGCGGTGTTCGATCAGGGTGCGCTGAGCGGTGGGGTCCTCGACCGGAGCGTCGGCCAGCATGAAGTTCACCGCGTTCTCGTTGTGCAGGATCAGGAATCGATCCTGCCCGCCGACGATGGCGTGCTCCACCGAGTACTCGATGCCGTCGCGGCGCGGCAGCACCGTCCGGAACTCGGCGTCCGGGTCGGCGGCGTCTGCGTAGCGAACTTCCGAGGTGATCGCCGATCCCGCCGCGATCAGCACGTACTTGTCGCTGCGGGTTCGCCCCACCGCGAGCCAATACTTCTCGTCGGGTTCGTGGTAGACCTTCTCGGCCGCAAGGCCGGACGCCAACCGGTGCCGCCACACCGTGTCGGGACGCCATGCGGCGTCGACGGTGACGTAGTAGACGGTCTGGTTGTCGGTGCCCCAGGTGGCTCCCGCGCCGATGCCGACGATCTCATCCGGATACTGCTCGCCGGTGCGAAGATTCCTGAACCTCAACGTGTATCGCTCGTCGCCGACTACGTCGACGGAGTAGGCCAACACGTTTCCGTCGGGGCTCAGACTGGCCGCCCCGAGTGAGAAGAAGTCGTGCCCCTCGGCTTCGACGTTCTCATCGAGCAGCACCTGCTGACCGGGAATCTCTGTGTGCTCGTCGAGAACCGGCGGCTTCCAGTCGCTCGGATCGGTCACCGGACAACGGCATTGGACACCGTACTGCATGCCCTCGAAGCTGCGCCCGTAGTACCACCAGTCGCCACGACGAACCGGCACCGAGAGGTCGGTCTCCTTGGTTCGGGCCTTGATCTCATCGAAGATCTTCTGCCGCAACGGCTCGAGTGGGGCGGTCGCCTGATCGGCGTACTCGTTCTCCGCCTCCAGATAGTTCAGAACCTCGGGGCTGGACTTGTCCCGCAGCCACTCGTAGGGGTCGATGAACACGTCACCGTGAAACTCCCGCCTCGAGTCGACCCGCTTGGCGATCGGCGGCCGCGTCATGCGGCCGGACCGATCCAGTCGTCGAACCGCAGTCCGGAGATGCGTTCGTAGGCTTCGATATAACGTGCGCGTGTGGCATCGATGATGCTGTCCGGCAGCGGGGGTGGAGGCTCTGACCCGCCGCGGTCCCACCCCGACTCGGGACCGATCAGCCAATTGCGGACGAACTGCTTGTCGAAGCTGTTCTGGACTTCCCCGACCCGGTACTGAGCGGCAGGCCAGTACCGGGAGGAGTCAGGGGTGAAGACTTCGTCAGCCAACACCATGTTGCCAGTGGCGTCGACGCCGAACTCGAACTTGGTGTCAGCGATGATGATTCCCTTCGTCAGCGCGTGATCGGCCGCCTGCACATAAGTCTGTAAGGTTCGGTCGCGCAACTGGTTTGCGCGCACTCCGCCGACCATCGTGATCACCTGAGGGAATGAGATGTTCTCATCGTGTTCTCCCAGTTCGGCTTTCGTCGCCGGGGTGAACAACGGCGTGGCGAATCTGCTGGCTTCGACCAGGCCCGGCGGCAGCGTGATCCCGCAGACCTTGCCGCTTTGCTGATAATCCAGCAGTCCCGAGCCGGTCAGATAGCCGCGGGCCACGCATTCCACGGGCATCATCTCGAGCTGGCGCACCATCAGCGCCCGGCCGAGAACGTCGTTGGGAATACGCGGGTCGTCCGGTGGGCCGGCCAGGTGGTTGGGTGCGTCGACGAGGCCGAAGAAGAACACACTCATTGCGGTCAGGATGCGACCCTTGTCGGGGATCAGGCTGTCGAGCACGTAATCGAACGCCGAAATCCGGTCCGATGCGACGAACAACAGGTGAGCGTCATCGATGCGGTACAGCTCGCGGACTTTGCCACTGGCCAGGTGCTGGTAGTCGGACAGAGCAGGACGACCCATCGGGACAGCCTAGCTGTCGACAGAAAGCCGACCTGCCGACCTCGATCACCTGACCGCTATTGAATAAGCTGGTCCAGAGGACAGCTGAGACCGAGGCGTCGGACTTCGATCCGACGTGCTTGCCGGCGCGGGTGTGCATCGGCCGGTTCCCGATCGGTCATTGACTTGCGCCTAACATTCCTGGCTGTCAAGGGATAGTCAGCGAATCTTGCTGCGAGGTGATGGACGTGTGGTTCGGCGAGAGATTTCGGATTGATCTGGACGCCTTGGCGAAGATGGCGACCCGTTTGGGGCATTCGCGCAGGCCGCTAACCACGGTCGGGGCGCACACTCTGACCCTGAATAACAACGACGAGATCGACTTGGCGATGGGGCGCGATAACGCTGGGACGTTGCGTGCCGTGCTGCTGGCCGCGAGGCAGAAGGTTCGGACTTGCCAGTGACGTTGACGGTAGCCGATATCGGCCGGTGGAGCGCCGAGGCGGTACGCGAGGTCTTCCACGCGAGCAACGCGCGCGGGCAAGCGACTTTGGAGGCCTCCCGTCAACTCAGTTCGCTGGCGGTGTTCGACGCCTGGGAGGGAGCCACGGCGGAGGCCAGGAAGCACGCAAATGCCTTGATCCGCCAAGACCTTGACGCCCACGGGACCGAGGCACTGGCAGTCGCCCGAGCGGCGGGAAAAGCTGCGGATGACATCGAGCACGTGCAGTCCGAATTACGCACGCTGCTCGCCGATGCCAATGGGCTGCACATGACGATCGACCAACTGACAAACAAAGTAATCCCGAGTTCGACTTTCAACGGTCCACCTATGGAAGCCGTCATCGCCGAAATGCAGCTACAGCCACGATTGGACAAGATCTTGGCCGAGGCCAACGCTGTTGACGCGGAGCTAGCAGCCGCAATCAACATGGCTGAGGGTAATGCGCCCACCCCGTTCAGCCCCTCCGGTCGTGAAGTCGACGGGCAACCGGGCGGGGACACGGACCCCGGCAGCGAGCGCGGCCACAACGAGAAAGATGCGTTCAAGAAGGTGTACGGGCGTGACCCCGTAAGCGCCAACGACTGGCGCATGGCTGCTGCGCTCGACCCGCACAGCTACTTACCGAAGGACCACGAGGTACCACCGCAAATCGTTGCGGGAAGGTTCACACCCCAACCAGGCAAAGGCGTTGTGCGAACAAATCTGTTCATCCCCGCCAACCAAGTGATGAACACAGCCAAAGATGCGCAAGACCTGGCTGACGGGCGCTTAATGCCAAGGAACTTCGGTGACAATCGCGGCCCGAGCGCGACGGCGGACCCCGAAGCGTCCCGCGTCTCGATGTTCGTGGACTACGAGCACGGCGTCATCGTCGTTCGCCAGAACCCAACCGCCACGGTCGATGGTCAACGCGGAGGCGCTGCTTCCGCCGTGCCAAACGTGCACGTTGTCCAAGCACCGGACGGCAGGATGACAATCGACTACAACGCCCACGACTCTTATGAGATGCCTCTAGCGACAGACTCACGAATGACGGTCAATGGGCGCATTACCCTTAGTCCGCAAGCTGACGGAACGGTAGCTCTCGGAGGGAATGCGACGGTCTATCCCAGCATGGAAAGCTATCAGTACCGCGAAGGACTTCCCGCCGCACAACGGCAATGGAACCCCGCGAGTACGGGCGGCGAGTGGGGTCCAGCGACCAGTCTGATGCGCCACCATTGGGTTGGCGACGCCACAATTCCAGCTGTTCGTCCTGATATGCCTGACTGGAAATGGGAGTTGGAAAACGCCATGCCGTACAACGCTTTGCCGTTCTTCGATGATCCATTCGTCAGTCATACAACCCAACTGATCAACCCTTTCCAGGGCGGAATCCCAACCGTAGGAACGGGACGATGAATCGTCTCTGTTTCGCCAAGCCGTCTATCTGGCGGGTCTTATGGTCCGTCGTCGCGGTCGCAGTGGCAGGGTCAGTGATAGTGGGGTTTGGCCTGTACATCGGTGCCATCGCCACCCACAACGACACTGGACACACCCCTTCAGGTGACTACTTACGACTGTTCATTCTGGACCTCACGCTTTGGGGACCGATCCTCGTGCTGACGGTCTGGCAAGTCAGCATCCCCGTGATCGGCGTTCTCGGAGTGTTGGTCGCGTCCGTGCGCAAGACCTAGATGGTCGCGTGGATCTCGACCGGGAAGGCCAGAAGCGGCACGATCGGGATATGAAATCGCGGTTCATCCCCTACGCCAACACCCCGGGTCGACTGATGACTCAGTTGTTCATCGACACCGTCGTGGTCCTCTGGAGTTTCGTGTGGGTGCTCATCGGCCTGGCTGTTCACACCGCGGTGTCGACGATCGCCGAGGTGGGTCGTCAGGTCCAGGGCGGTGCGGACGGTGTCGCCGACAGCCTGAAGTCGGCCGGCCACAGCGCCGACCACATCCCGCTGGTCGGCAGCGCCGTCAGCGAGCCGCTCACCGCGGCGAGTAGGGCCGCGCTCGAGATCGCCGGCGCCGGCCATAGCCTGGACACCACCGCGAGCTGGCTGGCCATCGTGCTGGCGCTGGCCGTTGCGGCGCCACCGACGCTTGGAGTGGTCGTGCCCTGGCTGGTGCTGCGGATCCGGTTCGTCCGGCGCAAGCTGACCGTCGGCGCGCTGGCCGCGACTCCGGCCGGTGCACAGCTACTGGCGTTGCGCGCGTTGGCCAACCGGCCACTCGGCCGGCTGACCGCCGTCACTGCCGACCCGGTCGGTGCGTGGCGCGCCGGGGACCCGCACGCCATCCATGGTCTGGCCGCCATCGAATTGCGGTCCGCGGGAATGGCGGTCAGGACGCGCTAGCGCATGTCGACGACGAGGTGCCGGATCCCGGTGTGCCGGTTGCTGCGGGTCCACTCGACGTCACACACCACCCGCACGCACTCGAAACGGGTCAGCAGTTCTTCGAAGAGCACCCGCAGTTCCAGCCGGGCCAGGTTGGCGCCCAGGCAGTAATGCACACCCTGCCCGAAACCCAGGTGCGGGTTGGGCTTTCGCGTGATGTCGAATTCGTCGGCAGCGTCGAAGACCCGCGCATCGCGATTGGCCGAGCCCTCCCAGATCTGCACCTTCTGCCCCGCCGTGATCGAGGCGCCGCCGAGCACTACGTCGCGCGTGGCGGTGCGCCGCTTGGACGGTGACGGCGAGGTCCAGCGGACCATCTCCTCGACCGCGGTGGGCAGCCCCGCCAAATCCTCACACAGCACGCGCAATTGCTTCGGATGTTCGGCCAGCGCCAGCAGTCCGCCGGCGACCGCATTGCGGGTCGTCTCGGCGCCGGCACTGAACAGCAGGCTGAAGAACAGATACAGCTCGAGGTCGGACATCGCCGGCTCGTCAGCGGCGTCAAGAGCCGCGTTGGCAACGACCGACAACATGTCGTCGGTCGGCTGCGCACGCTTCGACGCGATCAACTCCTGGCCGTAGGTGTACATCCGCGAGCCGGCCTCCTCGGCCGACAACTGCGACAGGGCGGCGGTGCGCGATCCACCGAAGTCGAACTGCGGCTCGATGGCTTCGAACAGCCAATGCCGTTCGGACTCGGGCACTCCCAGCAGAATGCAGATCATCTGCATCGGCAGCTCGGCGGCGATGTCGACCAGGAAGTCGAATGGCTCGCCCGGCACCACGGCGTCCAGCAGCCGACGGGTCCGCGCCCGGAGGTCGTCTTCGACCAGGCCGATCATCCGCGGCGTCAGGCCCGAGCTGACCAGCCGGCGGATCTGCGAATGCCGTGGATTGTCCGTCATGTTCAGCACCTGACCAGCGATTGACAGATCCTGCAACAGCGTCCCGCCGAAAGGCCGGTCGCCGCCGGTCACCGACGAGAAGGCCACCGGATCTTTCAGCACCGCAAGGGTTTCGGCGTAGCAGGCTACAGACCAGAAGCCCTCGCCGTCGGGGGTGTGCTCGGTTGGATGGTGCCAGTACACCGGGGCGTCGCGACGATGGACGGCGAACAGGTCGTGCGGAAAGCCACCGTCGAAGTTATCCAGATCGGTGAAGTCGACCTCGGCGAGCGTCACAATATTGCGCCGGGCGCGTACTTCGCGGCGCCGGGATATCGGGCGACCAGTGCATCGACCTCAGCGATGACCGCATCGACCTGATCACCGGCGGCGCCGATGAACGCCTTGCGGTCGGCCAATGCGGCGTCGATCGCGTTGCGATCCAACGGCAGTCGCGAGTCGTCGGCCAACCGGTCCAGCAGATTCGGCTCAACGCCCTGCTCGCGCATGGCCAGCGCCGCCGCGACCGCGTGCTCCTTGATCACCTCGTGCGCCGTTTCCCGGCCCACCCCGGCGCGCACCGCGGCCATCAACACCTTGGTGGTGGCCAGGAACGGCAGGTAGCGATCTAGCTCGCGCTGGATCACCGCGGGATACGCGCCGAATTCGTCGAGCACGGTCAGCATCGTCTCGATCTGCCCGTCGACGGCGAAGAAGCTGTCCGGCAACGCAACTCGACGCACCACCGAGCAGAAGACGTCGCCTTCGTTCCACTGCGCCCCGGCGAGCTCGGCGGCCATCGAGCCGTACCCGCGCAGGATCACTTGCAATCCGTTGACCCGTTCGCAGCTGCGGGTGTTCATCTTGTGCGGCATCGCCGACGAGCCGACCTGACCTTGCGCGAAGCCTTCGGTGACGAGGTCGTGGCCGGCCATCAGCCGGATGGTGTGTGCCAGCGACGACGGCCCAGCGCCGAGCTGGACCAGGGCCGACACCACATCGTGGTCGAGTGAACGCGGGTACACCTGTCCGACGCTGGTCAAAACCGTTGCAAATCCCAAGAACTCGGCGATGCGGCCCTCCAACTGGGCCAGCTTCGCCGCGTCACCGCCGAGCAGGTCGAGCATGTCCTGCGCGGTGCCCATCGGGCCTTTGATTCCGCGCAGCGGATAGCGATCGATCAGCTCGCGCAGTCGAGTCAACGCGAGCAACGTCTCCTGCGCGGCCGAGGCGAACCGCTTGCCCAACGTGGTGGCCTGCGCGGCGACGTTGTGACTGCGTCCGGCCATCACCAGGTCGCGGTAGGTTGCCGCACGTTCGGCCAGCCGGGCGACCACGGCCACCCCGTGCGCAAACACCAATTCCAGCGAACGGCGAACCTGTAGCTGCTCGACGTTCTCGGTCAGGTCGCGGCTGGTCATGCCTTTGTGCACATGTTCGTGGCCGGCCAGCGCGTTGAACTCTTCGATGCGGGCCTTCACGTCGTGGCGCGTCACCCGCTCGCGGGCGGCGATCGAGGCCAGGTCGACGTCGTCGAGCACCCGTTCGTAGTCGGCGATCGCCGCATCGGGAACCGCAGTGCCTCCCGCGCCCAATTCCGTCTGCGCACGCAACACCGCCAGCCAGAGCCGCCGCTCGGCGACGATCTTGGCCTCCGGCGACCAGATCGCCACCATCTCGGCGCTGGCGTAACGGTTGGCCAGCACGTTCGGGATTGTCACAAACACAAAGCTTAACGGCGCCGCGCCGGACGCGGATCAGGCACAGTGACTCCATGCACTTTGTCGGGCTCGATCTCGCCTGGGGCGAGAAGAACAACACCGGTGTCGCCGTCGTCGATGCCGATGGCCGGTTGCTGCACGTCGGCGCCGCGCACGATGACGAGAGCATCGCAGCGGCGGTCGAGCCCTATGTCAGCAACGACTGCCTGGTGGCCATCGATGCGCCGCTGGTCGTCAACAACCCGACCGGGTCCCGGCCGTGTGAGGCGGCGCTCAACCGCGACTTCCGCGGGTTCGATGCCGGCGCCCACCCGGCTAACACCGGCAACTCCGCGCTCACCCGCCCACGCGCAGCCCGCATCGCGACCGCGCTGACGCTCGACATGGATCCGGCGTCGAGTTCGCCGCGGCGCGCGATCGAGGTGTACCCGCACCCGGCGACCATCGCGTTGTTCGGCCTGCAGAAAATCCTGAAATACAAGAAGGGTTCGTTCGAATCGCGTCAGCACGAGCTGCTGCAGTTGATGACGCTGATCGAGGGGCTCGACAATGCGTCACCGCGGCTGCGGGTGAACCACAACATGTCCTGGGTGGAATTGCGCAAGAGGGTCGAAGCCGCCACGCGGCCAGTGCAACTCGATCGCGACGAGGATCCCGTCGACGCCGTGCTGTGCGCGTACGTCGGGCTGTTCTGGTACCAGCGGCCCGAAGACGTCACCATCTACGGCGACTACGGAGGAGGCTACATCGTCACGCCGACGCTGCCGTCCGATGCCGTGCCGGCCCGCCGCCGCCGGTCGGCACCGCAGACCGACACCGAGGACTTGCGTGTCCGCGTCGCGCAGGTCGCCGCCCTCCTCGACGAGGCACAGCGCGGGCTGACCGCGATTCGCCAGCAGCTCGAGGGTTAGCTCGACACTGCGCCGACCGCAAATGTGTCCTGCTAAAGAAAGATGCGACAAGCTATTTCAGCGGAAGCGTGGTCAGATGTGCACGGGCCGGCGGTCGAACGGCGCTACCGCATCAATGACATCAATCACAGTTGCACGCGCCACGGCGCACGGGTCCTGCAGCTCGTCGACCAACGCCGAGACCACCGCGCCGTCGATCGTGCAGATCAGCGCGGAGACCAGTTCGGGGCGAACCGATCGGCCCGAGCGTTCGATGACGTCGGCGACCGCGTCGACCCGTTGACGCATGGTGCGGCGCTGAATCTCGCGCAGCCCGGGCAGCCTGGCGCAGGCGATGTGCCGCTCGTAGCGGGATATCAATTGCTCGGCCAGGTGCGGTTCGGATTCGCTGCCGACGAGCAATTCCACCAGCAGGTCGGCCGTCTTGTCGGCGCTGCGGCGTCGACGGGACAGCGTGGCCACCTGGGCCCGCAGTTGGGCGACCTCCAACATCCCGATGTGCGCCACCGCGCTGGCGATCAGATCGTCGAGGCTGGAGAAGTAATACGTTGTCGAGGCCAGCGGCAGACCCGCGCGGCGCGCCACGGCGCGGTGCCGGACGGCCTCGAAGCCGCCTTCGCGCAGCAATTCGGCTGCGGCGCTCACCAGCGCATATCGCCGGCGTTCGCCTTTCGGGGTGACGGCTCCCTTGGGCACCACAACCGCCTTGGGAGCAACAACAGCCGCCGGTGGGGCGACGGCTGGCGCGGCGACGGTCACCTCGGGAGCGAAGGCTCCCTCGGGAGCCACTGCTGCTGTCACCTAGGACATGGTGCCAGCCGAAAAGGTGCCGCATCGGGCTTTCGGCCAATCCACTCAGAGTCGCGCAGCGGGCCGTTGACCCCTGGCGGCGCTTTATGATGGCCCGCATGCCGGAGATGAGTCGTCGCGCTGTGCTGCGCCTGGGCACCGGCGCAGCGGCGGGGGCGCTCGGCGTCTACGCGGCGGACCGTTTGCTGCCCGGCCGGCCTCCGGTGGCGCCTCCGGTCGCGATGACCGGCACCGGCCTTCCGTTGGCGCCGGCCCCGCCGCTAGACCCGCCGCCGGCCCCGACGATGGTGACCGGTTCGTTTGTCTCGGCAGCGCGCGGCGGTGTCGCCACCAACTGGGCGATCGCCCGCCCGCCGGGTCAGAGCAGACCGCTGCGGCCGGTCATCGCGCTGCATGGCAAGGGAAGCAGCGCCGCCACCGTGATGGAGGGCGGCGTCGAGCAGGGGCTGGCCCAAGCGGTCGCCGCCGGGCTGCCGCCGTTCGCTGTCGTTGCCGTCGACGGTGGCGGAAGTTATTGGCACAAAAAGGCTTCCGGCGAAGACTGCGGCGCGATGGTGCTGAACGAACTCATCCCGATGCTCGGCGGCCAGGGCCTGGATACGTCCCGGGTTGGTTTTCTAGGGTGGTCGATGGGGGGCTACGGCGCCCTGCTACTCGGCGGCCGACTCGGTCCGGGCCGTACCGCGGCGATCTGCGCGGTGAGCCCGGCACTGTGGATGTCGTCGGGGGCCGCTGCCCCGGGCGCCTTCGACGGCGCCGACGACTTTGCGGCGAACTCGGTCTTGGGGATGCCCGCCCTGGCATCCATCCCGCTCCGGGTGGACTGCGGCAACAGCGACCCGTTCTACGGCGCCACCAAACAGTTCATCGCGCAATTACCCCATCCGCCGGCGGGCGGTTTCTCCCCGGGCGGCCACGACGGGTCGTTCTGGAGTTCGCAGTTGCCCGCCGAATTGACCTGGATGGCACCGCTGCTGACTGCGTAGTACCGCTGTCGTGCGCGACTGCAGGCCCTACCAGAAGCCTTACGATATTTGTTACGATAGCGCGCCATAACGCATGGCCACAGCGCACGGAGGTATCCCGAATTGGTGAAGCAGGCCGTCGCGGACAAGCGGCAACGGCGTGAACGCGGATCCATCAGCGTCGACGAGATCATCAACGGTGCGTTCGAGGTCGCCGGCGAGGTGTCCGTCGACGGCTTGAGCATGCCGCTGCTGGCCAAGCACCTCGACGTGGGCGTGACGAGCATCTACTGGTACTTCCGCAAAAAGGACGATCTGCTCAACGCGATGACCGACCGCGCGCTGGGCCAGTACGATTTCGCGACACCGTTCGTCGAGGGCCGCGACTGGCGGGATTCGTTGCGTGATCATGCCCGCAAGATGCGTCAAACGTTCCGCGACAACCCGATTCTGTGCGACCTGATTTTGATCCGTGGCACCTTCGGGCGCGAGGCGACGCTGGCGGCCTTCGAGAAACTTGAGAAGGCGATCGCCGCTCTGGCGGAGGCCGGCCTTTCACCGGAGGACGCATTCGACACCTACGCCAGCATCTCGGTGCACACCCAGGGTGCGGCGGTGCTGGAACGGCTACGGGACAAGTCCGGTAGAGCCGAAACCCGCCGTCGCAGTGAGAGTTCGGTGATCGACCCCGACACTATGCCGTTGATCGCTCAATTGACCGAAAAAGGCCACCGCATCGGGGTCGCCGACGACCTGAACTTCGAGTATGGCCTGAACTGCATTCTCGATCACGCCAGCCGGCTGATCGACGCGAACTGATCGCCCGCTAGACCTCGATCACGACGGCGCCGCCCTGGCCGCCGCCTGCGCACATCGCCGCCACACCGATACCGCCACCGCGACGGCCCAATTCGTACACCAGCGTGGTCAGCATCCGCGCGCCGCTGGCCGCGATGGGGTGGCCCAGGCTGCAGCCGCTGCCGTAGATGTTGACCAGGTCCTCATCGAGGCCGTACTCGCGGCACGCGGCGATCGGCACCGACGCGAACGCCTCGTTGATCTCCCACAATGCGATGTCGCCCGGCGCCAGACCGGCCCGCTCCAGCACCTTGCCGATCACCTTCACCGCGCCTAGGCCGGTGTCCCTCGGGTCGACTGCGGCCGAGGCCCACGTCTTGACCGAGCCCAGCACCTTCAGCCCGTGGGCTTTGGCGAAGTCTTCGTCGGCCAGGGTCAGCGCTGCAGCAGCGTCGTTGGTCCCGCTGCTGTTGCCCGCGGTGATCGAGAAACCCTCGATCTCAGGGTGCAGCACCTTCAGCGACGTGAGTTTCTCCATGCTGGTCCCACGGCGCGGATGCTCGTCGACGCTGAATTCGATCAGCGCATCGTCGAGGCCTTTGATCTTTACCGGGACGATCTCGTCTACGAAGGCGCCGCTGTCGATCGCTCCGATTGCACGCTGATGGGAGCGGAACGCCCAGGCGTCCATCTCCTCGCGAGTGATCCCCGCCGACTGCGCCGTGTTCCACCCGACGGTGATCGACATATCGCGGCCCGGCGATTCGGGCGTCTCCACGTGGGTCGGCGGAATCCACCGCTCCTCGAATTCCAGCGTCGGGCCCGGGATACGCCAGTTCATCAGCGGCGTCATCGACAGCGACTGCACGCCGCCGCCGACCACGACCTTCTCGGCTCCCGACCCGATGTGGGCGGCCGCATTCGCGACGGCGGTGAGGCTGCCCGCGCAGTGCCGGTTGACGGCCTGTCCCGGAACCGACGTCATGCCTGAGGCCGACGCGGCGTAGCGGGCCATATCGCCTCCGCCGTAGTGCGATTCGGCGAAGATCACATCGTCGATGTCGGCGACCTCGACCCCGGACCGCCGGACCACTTCCTGCAGGATGGTGGTCGCGAGAAACTCGGGCGTGGTGTTGACCAGCGAGCCCTTGAACGACGTCCCGATGGCGGTTCGGACTGCGCTGACGATGACGGGCTTGGACATGTGGTCAACCTTCGATTGATCTGCGTGCGGGTTACAAATAGACCTATAAGCGTAAAGCGTATCAGTTACCGTTGCGTCGACGATATCGGGTTGCTTGCCGACGTCAGGACGCGCTGCGAGACTGTGCCGATGCAGCCGTTCGGGTGGGAACTGCCGTACGGCTGGCCGCGTAAGCCCGTGTTGGCGACCAACGTGGTGTGCACCTCGCAACCCCTCGCCGCCCAGGCCGGCCTCCGGATGCTGGCCGACGGCGGCAGCGCGATCGATGCGGCAGTCGCCACCGCGATCGCATTGACGGTGGTGGAACCGGTGTCCAACGGCATCGGCTCGGACGCTTTCGCCATCGTGTGGGACGGACGGCAACTGCACGGGCTGAACGCGTCGGGCCGCTCCCCTGCGGCGTGGACGCCGGAGTATTTCGGCGGCAAGGGCGTTCCCCCGTCCGGCTGGAACTCCGTCACGGTCCCGGGTGCGGTGTCGGCATGGGTCGAGCTGCACGCGAAGTTCGGGAAGCTGCCGTTCGACCGGCTCTTCGAGCCGGCAATCGGCTACGCCCGCAACGGCTTTCTGCTCTCGCCGACGATCGCGGAGCAGTGGGCGGCCCAGCTGCCGCTGTTCGAGTCGCAGCCCGGATTCGCCGAGACCTTCATGCCCGGTGGGCGTGCACCGAGGCCAGGTGAGTTGGTCAGATTGCCCGACCACGCCACGACACTGGGGACCATCGCCGCAACCAACGGCGAGTCGTTCTACCGCGGCGAGCTGGCGGCCAAGCTCGAAGCCCACTCGACGGCCAACGGCGGGGCCATGCGGACCGGCGACCTTGCCGCGCATCGCGCCGACTGGGTCGGCACCATCTCGGGTGGATATCGCGGATACACCGTGCACGAGATACCGCCCAACGGCCAAGGCATCGTCGCGTTGATCGCGCTCGGAATCCTGGAGCACTTCGACATGGGTTCGCTGCCAGTCGATTCCGCTGACAGTGTGCATCTGCAAATCGAGGCGGTGAAACTCGCGTTCGCCGACGCACAGGCTTATGTCTCCGACATCGATCACATGGCGGTGAGCCCGACAGACTTGCTCGACGCCGGCTACCTGGGTGAGCGCGCCGCGCTGATCGATCGGGACCGCGCCAAACCGGTGTCAGCCGGAACGCCACGCGGGGGGACGGTGTATCTCACCGCGGCGGACGCCTCGGGCCTGATGGTGTCGATGATCCAGTCGAACTACCTGGGATTCGGTTCCGGGGTCGTGGTGCCCGGTACGGGAATTTCGTTGCAAAACCGTGGCGCGGATTTCGCTGCCGCACAAGGGCACCCGAACCAGGTCGGGCCGAGCAAGAAGCCGTATCACACCATCATCCCGGGATTTCTGAGTAAGGACGGCGCCGCGGTCATGAGTTTCGGGGTGATGGGCGGCCCAATGCAGCCACAGGGCCACGTGCAGGTGGTGGCGCGCGTCGTCGATCACGGTCAGAACCCGCAAGCGGCATGTGACGGCCCGCGGTTCCGCTGGGCCGACGGGCTGCAGGTGTGCTGCGAGCCGGGCTTTCCGGCGTCCACACTGGACGGGCTGCAACAGCGCGGCCATCAACTCGTCACCACTGACGACTACAACCAGTTCGGCAGTTGCCAGGCGATCTGGCGACTCGACGACGGCTATCTCGCGGTCAGTGACCCGCGCCGCGACGGCCAGGCGGCCGGTTTTTAGACCTCGATCTTGCCTTCGGCCGCGGCCAGTCCGATGTCGGTGCGAAAGTGGCTTCCGGGCAACCGAATTGAACCGATGAGGTCGTAGGCCGCGGTGCGCGCGGCAGCCAGATCGGAGCCGGTGCCCACCACGGAGAGCACCCGGCCACCCGACGACACGATCGCGCCGTCCTCGCGGCGCACCGTTCCGGCATGCAGAACGCCGCCGGCCTCAGAGCCGGCGATCGCATCGCCCACCCGCGGTTTGCCCGGGTAGTTCTCCGCGGCCAACACCACCGTCACGGCCGCACCATTGCGCCACTGCAGTTCACCGAAGTCGGCGAGGGTGCCGGTGGCCGCCGCGTTGAGCAGCTGGCCGAGCGGCGACTCGAGCAGCGCGAGCACCGATTGCGTCTCCGGATCACCGAAGCGGCAGTTGAATTCGATGACCGCCGGCCCTTTCGGGGTGATCGCCAAGCCGGCGTACAGCAGGCCGGAGAAAGCGTTGCCGCGCCGAACGAGCTCGACGGCAACCGGTTCCACGATGTGGCTGACGATGTCGCGGTAGACCTCGGCCGGCAGCCACGGTAGCGGGGCATACGCGCCCATGCCGCCGGTGTTGGGCCCGGCATCTCCGTCGCCGACGCGCTTGTAGTCCTGCGCCGCCAACAGCGGCACCACGGTCTCGCCGTCGACTACGCAGAACAGCGACACCTCGGGGCCGTCGAGGAAGGATTCCAGCAGCACGGGGTGGCCGGATTCGAGCAGGCTTGCGGCGTGAGCGCGCGCGACGCCGCGGTCCGGCGTGACCACCACACCCTTGCCCGCCGCCAACCGGTCGTCTTTCACCACCCAGGCAGGATCACCGGCGCCCGGGCCGAACCGGTCCAGTGCGGCATCCAAACCCGCTGGGCTGTCAACGATCTCGCTGGAGGCTGTGCGCACGCCGGCGGCTGCCATCACGTCTTTGGCGAAGGCCTTGGACCCCTCGATCTGGGACGCGTCCTCACTGGGCCCGAAGCAGGCGATCCCGGCGGCTCGAACCGCGTCGGCCACGCCGAGCACTAGCGGCACCTCGGGACCGATCACCACCAGGTCGGCGTGAATCTTGCGGGCCAACGCGACGACGTCGTCGGCGGAGGACACGTCGACCTCGTGCTGGTCAGCTATCGACGCGGTGCCGGCGTTGCCGGGTGCAATGGCCAGCGCCTCGACCTGAGGGTCGGCACGCAGCGCCAGCAGCAAGGCATGTTCGCGGGCACCGGAGCCGATCACCAGAACGCGCACGGAGAGTCACTTTAGTCCGATGACGATGCGCGCCGTAAAACGGCGCGAGGAGGAGTCGGACACATCGAGTGACGCGATGACGATGCGCGCCGTAAAACGGCGCGAGGAGGAGTCAAACACATCGAGTGACGCGATGACGATGCGCGCCGTAAAACGGCGCAGGAGGAGTCAAACACATCGGGTGACGCGATGACGATGCGCGCCGTGAAACGCCCGTCAGATGATTTTTTCGAGCAGCTTCATCAGTTCCTTTTGCTGCGCGGCGGTGAGTCGCTCGAGGCGTTTGTCGAACTCCTCCGACAGCGCCGACATGCCGCCAGACGCGGCTTTGCGTCCGGTCGCGGTGAGCAGCAGGCGATGGCGCCGAAGATCGGTGGGATCAATCTCGCGACGCACGAAGCCCGACGCCTCCAGCCGTTTGAGGTAGGCGGTGACCGTGGCCTTGGGCATGTTCAATGTCGTTGCCAATTCGGCCGGATAGGGATGCTCCTCGATCTCGGCGAGCAGGAACAGTTCCTTCGACTCCAGGCCCAACGAGCAGATCTCGTCCTCGGCGCAGGAGATGACCGACAACAGCACCCGATAGTTCAAGGACCAGATTTTGGCCGCATCAGACATCGACTTGCCAGATCGTTCAGATGTGAACTAGTTTGAGTGTGAACAACCGCATGATCGAACAACCTACCAGAAAGCCGCCCCCATGCCTCTGGATCAATACACCACACTCGGCCGGTCCGGCCTGCGGGTCAGCCCGCTGTGCCTCGGCGCGATGACCTTCGGCGAAGACCTCGGCTGGGGCACCAGTGTCGAAGAGTCGCAACAGATCATCGACCGCTACATCGAACTCGGCGGAAACTTCATCGACACCGCCAACTTCTACACTCGGAGCCACTCCGAGAAGATCCTCGGAGACCACATCGGTCGCCACGCCGCTCGCCGCGACCGACTGGTGCTCGCAACGAAATTCAGTGGCAACCTGTATCCGGGTGACCCCAACGGTGGCGGCTCGGGCCGCAAATCAATGATCAACGCCTGCGAGAACTCCCTGCGCCGCTTGCAGACCGACTACATCGATCTGTACTGGCTGCACGTCTGGGAT
Organism: Mycobacterium sp.; assembly: GCF_965277065.1. Lineage (GTDB taxonomy): Bacteria > Actinomycetota > Actinomycetes > Mycobacteriales > Mycobacteriaceae > Mycobacterium. Next base: position 61,325 of record NZ_CBDIBT010000018.1, on the reverse strand, counting down.
GCCAACACGCCGATCGAGGAGACGATGGCCGCCCTCGATGACCTCGTCGCGGCCGGCAAGGTGCGCTACATCGGTGTTTCCGACACCCCGGCGTGGAAGATCGTGGAAGCCAACTTGATTGCGCGCTTTCGCGGCTGGTCCAGTTTCATCGGCCTGCAGGTCGAGTACTCGCTGCTCGAACGGGCCATCGAACAAGAGCTGGTTCCGATGGCGGGTGAATTCGGCCTCGGCGTCACGCCGTGGTCACCGCTGAAAAGCGGTGTGCTCAGCGGCAAGTACACCCGCGCCAACAGTGGCGAGCATAAGGCCGATCGTGGAGCGATGGTCGATTACTTCCTCAACGAGAAGACCTTCGCGTTGATCGACGAATTGGAGGTCATCGCCGAAGCGCATCGGACCAATGTCGCCAGCGTGGCGCTGGCCTGGGTGCACGCGCAGGCCAGCGTCTCATCCGTCATCATCGGCGCCCGTCGGCTTTCGCAGCTCGAGGACAATGTTCGGGCGGTCGACGTGGATCTCACCGCGGACGAACTCGCCCGCCTCGGCGAGCTCACCAAGCCGAAGTTCGGATTCCCGAACAACATGCTGGACATGGCCCCGGGCATTCTCAATGGTGGGACGACGGTCAACGGTGCCGCAGGGCCGATTTCGGAGTACGTGATGCCCGAAGGCGTTCAGCCGTACTGAGATTGACGGGCTATTCGCCCGAGTGCATCTTCAGCGCACCCTCGACGTTGGCCTTCTTGTCCTCGCCGGCGCCCTTGGCCGCGGCTTTCCTCCGCTTCGCGACGACGCTGTCGACGGCGCCGTTGAGCGCTGAGCCGAGCGGAAAGCCGAGGTAGTGAGTCAGGAAAACCGCCATCTCCTTGAGTTCGGTTTCGCTGAGTTCCTCGTTGAGCAGCGCCGCGTTGATCTGAATCTCGGCCAGGTCGCGGTTGCCGATCGCGGTCACGGCGGTCAGGGTCATGAGGCGCTTGTCGCGCATCGACAATCCCGGCCGTGTCCAGATGGAGCCGAACAGGTGGTCGACGGTCAAGTCGAAGAAGGCGTCGCCCTCGATGTTGGGCATTTCCCAGCCGTAGACCTCGTTCATTTTCGCGAGGCCCTTGCCGCGTAGCTCGTCCATCACGCCTCTTTCTCTGTGTGCGGCACGCCGAGTCCCGCCGCCAGCCCGCGGTAGGCTAACTGCGCCAGCGGCAGGTCGACCGAGACCGATTCACCCAGCGCCAATGCCAGGCTCAGATCCTTCTCGCCCAGCCCGCGGGCGTGCACGAAGGACTGATACAGGAAGTTGTCCGGCTCGAGGTCATTCATGTTGTCGCGCACCATGATCGCCCCGGGCCCGCTGGTGAGGGCGTCGGTGTGCCGCACCACCCGGCCCAGTGCCTGCAGGTCAAGCCCGGCCGCCTCGGCGAGCTTCATCGCCTCGCACGCCGCGACATACGAGGTGAACGTCAACATGTTGCGGGCCAGCTTCATTCGGGTACCTGCGCCCGGCTCGCCGGCGTGGATGACCAGCGCTGCCCAGTGTTTGAAGGCCGGCTTGATCCGCTCGTAGACCTCGCGGTCGGCGCCCACCATGGTGGCCAGCTCGCCCTCGGCCGCCGCCGCCGCGCCACCGCTGACCGGGGCGTCGACGATGTGAATGCCCTGCGGCTTGAGTTCTTCGGCCAATTCCGCGGCGGTGCTGTCGCTGATGGTCGAGTGGATCGCGATGACCGTTCCGGGCTTGGCGTGTGCGGCCAACTCGCCGACGACCTCGCGCACCTGCGCATCGTCGAGCACGGTGATGTGGATGATGTCGGCGTGCGCGACATCGGCCAGACTGTCGGCCAGCTTCGCGCCCTTTTCGGCCAACGGTGTCATCGCATCAGCCCTGATGTCGTAAACCGTTATGCCGCCTGACCATTCGGTCATCTTGGTGGCCATCGGCGCGCCCATGTTGCCCAAGCCGATGTAGCCAAGCCTCATTTGATCTGTCATATGGCGCCGCTCCTCCTAAATTCCTGAGATCACACTGCTCTGTTTATCGTCGTCGGCGGCTATGAGCGGAAGATCTGTCCGCCGTCGACATTGAAGATCTGCCCGGTGATCCAGGAGGCTTCGTCGGACAACAGGAACAAGCACATGCCGACCAAGTCCTCCGGTGTTCCCATCCGCGACAGCGGCAGACCTTTGACGATGTCCTGCACGATCTCCTGCGGAGTGGTGGTCCGGTTGGCCTCGGTGTCGATCGGCCCGGGCGCGATCGCGTTGATCCGGATGTTCTGGCCGCCGAGTTCAGTGGCCAGCTGCTGGGTGAGGCCGTTTACACCGACCTTGGCCAGGCCATAGAAGTTCGAATACAGCCATGCCGCAGTGGATGATTGGTTCACAATCGCCCCACCGCCACGCTTGGCCATCTTCTTGTAGACCGCGCGGGTGCACCACAGCGCGCCGTCGAGGTTGACACTCATGAACTTCTTGTAGTACTCGGGGTCGACGGTGAGCAGGAAGTCGAGTTTCATGCCGCCGAAGATCGCGGCGTTGTTGACCAGGTAGTCGATGCCGCCGAACTCGGCCAGGGTGCGGTCGGCCATCTCTCTGGCCGACACCGGGTCCGACACGTCAACCGGGATGGCCAACGCCGTGCCGCCCTCGCCCTTTATTCCGTCGGCCACCTTCTCGGCGCCCTGCAGGTTGATGTCGGCCACGACGACTGCTGCCCCTTCTCGGGCCAACGCTTCGACATACGCCTGGCCGATCCCGCCACCCGAACCGGTCACGATGGCGACTTTGTCCTCAAACCGACCCACGGTGCTTCCTCCCTCTGGCCGAGTGGCCACTTATTACCCGCGAAATGCGAATTCCAGAGCCATAACTGGCCGCTCGCGAACTAAACCGCTGTCGCAATGGTTTTGGTCTCCAGGTATTCCTCGAAACCTGCAAGACCCATCTCGCGTCCGTTGCCGGACTGCTTGTAACCGCCGAAGGGCAGATCCGCGGAGTACCAGACGCCGCCGTTGACATTGATCGTGCCCGCCCGGATTCGCGAGGCGACGCCGGCGGCCCGGTCCGGGTCGATACCGAACACAGTGCCGGACAGGCCGTATGGCGAATCGTTCGCGATGCGCACCGCATCGTCGTCACCGTCGTAGGGGATCACCGTCAGGACCGGACCGAAGATCTCCTCTTGTGCGCAGCGCGCGTCGTTGCCCAGCCCCGCGATCACGGTCGGTTCGATGAAGAACCCGACGTCGCGATCGGCCGGGCGGCCTCCGCCGCAGGCGAAGGTCCCGCCCTCGGCGATCGCCGAGTCGAGGTAGCCCTGAATCCGATCGCGCTGGCGTGCCGAAATCACCGGGCCGCAAATGGTTCCGGCATCGGTGGGATCACCGGCTTTGATGCCGCCCACCGTCGCGGCCGCGAAGGCGACGGCCTCATCGTATTTCGCCCGCGGCACCAGCAGCCGGGTTGTGATGGCGCAGCCCTGCCCGGCGTGCATGCATACCGAGAAGCCGGCCATACTCACCGCACCACCCAGGTCTGCGTCGTCGAGCACGATGAACGCGGACTTGCCGCCGAGCTCGAGGAAGACTCTCTTGACGGTCGCGGCGCCGTCGGCCATCACGGCGCGACCCGTCGCGGTTGACCCGGTGAACGAAACCATGTCCACTCGAGGGTCTTTGGCCAGCAACGCGCCGACACCGTGATCGCTCGACGTGACGATGTTGACCACTCCGGGTGGGAAGTCGGTGTGCTCGGTGATGAGCTCGCCGAGAACCGCAGCGGCCCAGGGCGTATCAGGAGCAGGCTTCAGGATGACAGTGTTGCCCGCCGCCAGCGCGGGTCCGATTTTCGCGAGGTTGATCTGGTGGGGGAAGTTCCACGGTGTGATCGCGCCGACGACACCGACGGCCTCACGGGCGATGGTGCGACGGGTGGGGACACCCATCGGCTTCGCCTCGCCGAGATCCTGCGTGTAGTGGTATGACTCGGCGGTGTCGGCCACAAACGACAGATCATTCACCGGAACTTCGAGCTGCGCGATGCCGGTGAGCATCCGCGGTGCGCCGACTTCGGCGATGGTCAGGTCGCGCAGCTCCTCGAGGTGCTGCTTCATGGCTTCCTGCAACTGGCGCACGCAACGCACCCGAAGCTCGGTGTTACGCCACCAGTCGGTGTCGTCGAAGGCCCGTCGCGCCGCCTCGATCGCCCGGCCCATGTCCTCGCCGTCGGCATCGGCCGCGGCACCCAGCACCTCTTCGGTGGCCGGGTTGACCGTGGCGAAAGTGCCCTGGTTGCCGCTCGTGAGCTTGCCGTCGATGAGCAGCGAGCTCACCCGGTCAGCCAGCAATGCCATCGTCGCCTCCGCCGCTGATCGTCAATGGACACATGTCCGGAATAACCCAGTCGAACATAGTCTCAGCGCTGCCGGAAAGGCAAGGGTGGTCGGAGAGCGATCTTCGATGACCGCGCATCTAATAGCGTTTCACTGGTATTTCGCCGAACGGGCTTGCCCGCATGCGTCTCGGTCGGATACCTTGGACAGGTGTCCAGCGAACCAGTGGCCACGATCACGCCTGATCCCACGGATCCGGCTCGTGACGCGCCGCGCAACCGTCGACAAGAAGAGACCTTCCGCAAGGTCTTGACCGCGGGCGTCGACGTCCTGCGCGAGACGTCCTACGCCGACCTGACCGTGCGGGCGGTCGCGGCCCGGGCCAAAGTCGCCCCGGCAACGGCGTACACCTACTTCTCCTCGAAGAACCATCTGATCGCCGAGGTCTACCTGGATCTCGTGCGTCAGGTGCCGTACTTCACCGATGTGAACGAGCCGATGCCGACGCGGGTCGATAAGGCCCTGCGCCATCTTGCGCTGGTCGTCGCCGACGAACCCGAGGTCGCCGCCGCGTGCACCGCGGCGTTGCTCGGCGGCGGCGGCGATCCGGCCGTCCGGTCCGTGCGGATGAGGATCGGCGCCGAGATCCACCGGCGTATCACATCAGCCATCGGGCCCGAAGCCGAATCCCGGATCGTGTCGGTCCTCGAGATGACGTTCTTCGGCGCGCTCGTCAATGCCGCCAGCGGCGCCTACACCTACCGCCAGATCGCCGACCACCTCGCCTACGCGGTCGGTCTCCTCCTCAAGACAGAAGCCTGATGACCGCTCAGATCGACAAGCCGCCCGTACCTTTTTTGGACCCCTATTCCTACGACTTCCACGAGGATCCGTATCCGTACTACAAACGGCTGCGAGACGAGGCGCCGCTGTACCACAACGAAGAACTCGGCTTCTGGGCCTTGTCCCGACACGCCGACGTGCACCAGGGCTTCCGCAACAGCACCACGCTGTCCAATCGGTACGGCGTCTCGCTGGACCCGGCGTCGCGCGGACCGCACGCCGCCAAAACCATGTCGTTTCTGGCCATGGACGATCCGGCGCACCTGCGGCTGCGGACGTTGGTGTCAAAAGGGTTCACGCCCAGGCGCATTCGCGAGTTGGAGGCACGTGTCACCGAGATCGCCGTCCAACATCTCGACATCATGGTGGAGAAGGCGAGTTCCGGCGTCGCGGTTGACTACGTCGACGAGTTTGCCGGCAAGTTGCCCATGGACGTGATCTCGGAGCTGATGGGCGTCCCCGAGCCGGATCGCGGCCGGGTGCGGGCCTGGGCCGACGGCGTGATGCACCGCGACGAAGGCGTCAACGACGTTCCGCCGGAGGCAATCGAGGCCTCGCTCAACCTCATCGTCTACTACCAGGAGATGGTCGCCGAGCGCCGCAAGAAGCTGACTGACGATCTGACCTCGGCGCTGCTGGAAGCCGAGATCGACGGCGATCGGCTCACCGACGAAGAAGTCCTCGGGTTCATGTTCTTGATGGTGATCGCTGGAAACGAGACCACCACCAAACTTCTTGCCAACGCCGCTTTTTGGGGCCATCGGAATCCTGATCAGCTGACGTCGGTCTACGGCGATCTGAGCCGGGTTCCGCTATGGGTGGAAGAGACCCTGCGCTATGACACCTCCAGCCAGATCCTGGCACGCTCGGTCTCTGGAGAGCTCACCCTCTACGACACCACCATTCCCGAAGGCGACGTTCTGCTGTTGCTGCCGGGCTCCGGGCACCGCGACGAGCGTGCGTTCGAGAACGCCGACGACTTCGTCATCGGACGCGACATCGGCTCCAAACTCCTCAGTTTCGGTAGCGGTGCCCACTTCTGCCTGGGCGCGCATCTCGCCCGGATGGAAGCCCGGGTCGCCCTCACCGAGTTGTTCACCCGGATCCAGGCTTTCGAGGTCGACGAGGCCAACTCGGTCCGCGTCCACTCCAGCAACGTCCGCGGATTCGCCCATTTACCCATGACTTTGGAGGTTCGCTGAATGCCCCGCTTTGAACCACTGGCCGAACGCCGGCCGGCGATAGTGGCAGGCGCCTCCTCCGGCATCGGCGAAGCCACCGCCATCGAACTCGCGGCCCACGGCTTCCCGGTCGCCCTGGGTGCCCGCCGGGTCGAGAAGCTCGAGGACATCGTCGGCAAGATCAACGCCGACGGCGGCGAGGCGGTCGGCTTCCACCTCGACGTCACCGATCCCAACTCGGTCAAATCCTTTGTCGCACAGTCAACCGATGCGCTCGGTGACATCGAGGTGCTGGTTGCCGGTGCAGGCGACACCTACTTCGGCAAGCTCGCCGAGATCGCTGGCGACGAGTTCGACTCGCAGCTGCAGATCCATCTCATCGGCGCCTTCCGGATGGCCTCAGCGATTCTGCCGGACATGATCGAACGTCAGCGCGGCGATCTGATCTTCGTGGGCTCCGACGTGGCGCTGCGCCAGCGACCGCACATGGGCGCCTACGGCGCGGCCAAGGCGGCGCTGCTGGCGATGGTCAACAACCTACAGATGGAACTCGAAGGCACCGGTGTGCGTGCCTCGATCGTCCACCCCGGCCCGACCAAGACGTCGATGGGCTGGAGCCTGCCCGCCGAGAAGATCGGCCCCGCACTGAACGATTGGGCCAAATGGGGCCAGGCCCGCCACGACTACTTCCTGCGGGCGGCAGACCTGGGGCGCGCCATCACGTTCGTCGCTGAGACACCGCGCGGCGGCTTCATCGCGAACATGGAACTCCAGCCCGAAGCACCGTTGGCCGACAAGACGGACCGCCAGAAGCTTGCACTCGGCGAAGAAGGGATGCCAGCACAATGACATCGACAGCAACCGTGCCCCGGGTCTCCGGTGGCGAGGAAGAACACGGCCACCTCGAAGAATTCCGGACCGACCCCATCGGTCTGATGCAGCGCATTCGCGACGAATGCGGCGACGTCGGGTGGTTCCAACTCGTCGACAAGCACGTCATCTTGGTGTCGGGTGCCGAGGCCAACGAGTTCTTCTTTCGTTCCGCCGACGAAGAGCTCGACCAGGCCGAGGCATATCCGTTCATGACACCGATCTTCGGCGAGGGCGTGGTGTTCGACGCCAGCCCCGAGCGGCGCAAAGAGATGCTGCACAACTCGGCGCTACGCGGCGAGCAGATGAAGGGGCACGCCGCCACGATCGAGGGCGAAGTCGAGAAGATGATCGCCAACTGGGGCGAGGAAGGCGAGATCGAGCTGCTCGACTTCTTCTCCGAGTTGACCATCTACACGTCGACGGCCTGCCTGATCGGCGTGAAATTCCGTGAGCAACTCGATCACCGGTTCGCCGAGTACTACCACGAACTCGAGCGCGGCACCGATCCGCTCTGCTACGTCGACCCGTATCTGCCCATCGAGAGCTTCAGGCGCCGGGACGAGGCGCGGTTGAAACTGGTTGCGGTAGTTCAGGAAATCATGAACCAGCGGATCGCCGACCCGCCCACCGACAAATCGGACCGCGACATGCTCGACGTGCTCGTGTCGATCAAGGACGAGGACGGCACTCCGCGCTTCTCCGCCGACGAGGTCACCGGAATGTTCATCTCGCTGATGTTCGCCGGGCATCACACCAGTTCCGGCACGTCGGCCTGGACGCTGATCGAATTGATCCGCCACATTGACGTCTACGCCGAGGTGCTGGCCGAACTCGAGGATTTGTACGCCGACGGCCAGGAAGTGAGTTTCCACGCGCTACGCTCGATTCCCAAGCTGGACAACGTGGTCAAGGAAACGCTGCGGTTGCATCCGCCGCTGATCATTTTGATGCGGGTCGCCAAGGGCGAATTCGAGGTCGCTGGATTCCCGATCCATGACGGTGATTTCGTGGCTGCATCCCCGGCGATCTCGAACCGGATTCCCGACGACTTCCCGGATCCCGACGCGTTCAAGCCGGACCGTTACACCAAGCCCGAGCAGGCCGACATCATCAATAGATGGACCTGGATTCCGTTCGGCGCCGGCCGACACCGTTGCGTGGGAGCGGCTTTCGCGCAGATGCAGATCAAAGCCATCTTCTCCGTCCTGTTGCGGGAATACGATTTCGAGATGGCGCAGCCCGCCGACAGCTACCACAACGACCACTCCAAGATGGTCGTGCAGCTGGCGAGCCCGGCCAAGGTCCGTTACCGCAAGCGCGAAGCCGAAGGAATCTGATGGGTTTTCGCGTCGAAGTCGACCTGGACTTGTGCCAAGGCCATGCGATGTGCGAGCTGGAGGCACCCGACTACTTCCGGGTCCCCAAACGCGGAAAAGTCGAGATCTCCGATCCCGAACCCGGTGCTGAGGCCCGCGACGAAGTCGAACGGGCAGTCGAAATGTGCCCTACTCAAGCACTACTCATCAAAGAAGATCAGGGAGGTTGACAGTGACGTCATCACATTCACGCGAAAAGCTCGAAGCCTGGGTCGACAGTTGGCTGCAGGCCAATAAAGACTGCGAAAAGGCCGGCGACTGGAAGCCGCTGGGCGACTTCTACGCACCCGAAGCCACGTACGGCTGGAACATCGGCCCGAAGGAAGACGTGATGTGCGTCGGAGTCGACGAGATCCGCGACGTCGCTCTCGGCTTGGAGATGGAGGGGCTGGAGAACTGGGTGTATGAGTACCAGAAGGTCCTCATTGACGAGAAGCAGGGCGAGATCGTCGGCTTCTGGAAGCAGATCGTCAATAAGACCGACGGCAGCCAGGATGAGATCTACGGCATCGGCGGCAGCTGGTTCCGCCTCAATGACGATGCACTCATCGAATGGCAGCGCGACTTCTTCGACTTCGGACACGTCGCAAAGATGTTCGGGAACCTGATCGAGTCCGGCGACCTGAGCACCGGGATGCAGAACCGCATCCAGCGCAGCGTGGCCGGCGAGAAGTTGCCTGGTTACTACCCGCTGGGTCAGGCGCCGGTACCGATCTGGTGAGCCACATCCGCACTCCCCTGGTGACCAGGATCACCTCCTGACCTACACTTGACCAAGCGGTTGCTTGCCTGGAGCTCGGGCCGTTCTCAACCGACGTTCAATGACGAAAGCAGGTTCACGGTGAAGACCAAAGGCGCGCTGATCTGGGAGTTCAACCAACCGTGGTCGATCGAAGAGATCGAGATCGGCGACCCCCGCAAGGATGAAGTCAAGATCCAGATGGAAGCGGCGGGCATGTGCCACTCCGACCATCACCTGGTCACCGGTGGCATCCCGATGGGCGGCTTCCCGGTTCTCGGCGGCCACGAGGGCGCCGGAATCGTCACCGAAGTCGGGCCCGGCGTCGAGGACTTCGCCCCGGGCGACCACGTGGTGCTGTCGTTCATCCCGTCCTGTGGACATTGCCCGTCGTGTCAGGCCGGCATGCGCAACCTGTGCGACCTCGGCGCCGGCTTGCTCGGCGGCGCCGCGGTATCCGACGGCACCTTCCGCATCCAGGCCCGCGGCGAGAACGTGTTCCCGATGACACTGCTGGGCACGTTCTCGCCCTACATGGTCGTGCACAGGAGCTCGGTGGTGAAGATCGACGAGTCGGTGCCGTTCGAGGTGGCCGCGCTGGTCGGCTGCGGTGTCACCACCGGCTACGGCTCCTCGGTTCGCACCGCCGACATCCGGCCCGGCGAGGACGTCGCGATCGTCGGGATCGGCGGGGTCGGCATGGCCGCGCTGCAGGGCGCCGTCACCGCGGGGGCCCGCAACGTCTTTGCGATCGACCCGGTCGAGTGGAAGCGCGACCAGGCCCTCAAGTTCGGCGCCACCCACGTCTACCCGGACATCTTCGCCGCGATGGGCGGCATCCAGGAAGTGACGCACGGTCTGATGGCCCACAAGGTCGTGGTCACCGTCGGTGAGCTACTCGGGGCCGACGTCGAGAATTACATGATCTTGACCGCCAAGGGCGGCACTTGCGTGTTGACCGCCATCGGCAGCTTGCTGGACGCCAACGTCACCTTGAACCTGGCGATGCTGACCCTGATGCAGAAGACCATCAAGGGCACCATTTTCGGCGGCGGTAACCCGCAGTTCGACATTCCGCAACTGTTGAGCATGTACAAAGCGGGCAAGCTCAACCTCGATGACATGATCACCCGGCAGTACAAGCTGGAGCAGATCAACGACGGCTACCAGGACATGCTGGACGGCAAGAACATTCGCGGCGTGATCCGCTATACCGACGCCGACCGCTAACCGTCATGTCGCAGGAAACCGCCGAGAAGTCCCCTGCACTGGCCGCTTCCCAGTCATCGTGGCGCTGCGTCCAGGCCCATGACCGGGAGGGCTGGCTGGCCCTGATGGCCGACGACGTCGTGGTCGAGGATCCGATCGGCAAGTCGGTGACCAACCCGGACGGCACCGGCGTGCGGAGCAAGGACGGTGTCGCGGAGTTCTACGACACCAACATCGCCGCCAACAATCTGCGGGTCACCTGCGAGGAGACGTTCCCGTCCAGCGATCCGAACGAGGTTGCGCATATCCTGGTGCTGGACAGCAAGTTTGACAACGGGATCACCAGCAGCGTGCGAGGCGTGTTCACCTACCGCGTCAATGACGCGGGCCTGATCGCGAACATGCGCGGCTACTGGAACCTCGACATGATGACCTTCGGCAACGAGGAGTGACCTCACTGCTCGCCGGCCGCGGCGCGGTCGTGGTCGGCGGGTCACGAGGTATCGGCGCGGCGGTCGCGGCGTTGCTCGCCCAACACGGCGCCGGCGTGGTGGTCAACGGCCGAGACGCCGACGCTGCCCGCGCAGGAGCACAGGCGATCACTGCCGCAGGTGGTCAAGCGGTCGCTCATCCGGGCTCGCCGTCCGATCAGCGGATCGCAGAGTCGTTGGTGGACAACTGCGTTGACGAGTTCGGCGGCATTCACATCCTGATCAACTGCGCGGGCATCGCCGAGCCTGCGGGCTCATCGATTCTCGACATCAGCGCGGAGCAGTTCGCCGATCTGATGGACGCCCATCTGGGCACGGTGTTCGCGACTTGCCGCGCCGCCGCACCGAAGATGATCGCGCAGGGCGGCGGCAGCATCGTCAACAGCAGTTCGTTCGCTTTCCTCGGCGACTACGGCGGCACGGGATATCCGGCCGGCAAGGGCGCGGTCACCAGCCTGACATTGGCGATTGCCGCCGAACTGAAGGAGCATCGGGTGCGGGCCAACGTGGTGTGCCCCGGCGCCCGGACGCGGCTGTCCACCGGGGCCGGTTACGTCGCGCATATCACCGAACTGAATCGCCGCGGGCTGCTGGACGACGTCTCGATGCAGGGCTCGCTGGATGTGGCGGAACCCGGCTATGCCGCGCCGACCTACGTCTACCTGGCCAGCCATCTCGCCGAGCATCGGACCGGTGAAATCTTCGCTGCGGCAGGCGGTTTCATCGGCCGATTCCCGAAGGCCGCGCCAGCCTTGATCGGTTATCGCGATCACCACGACTCGCCGCCGTGGTCGGTAGCCGAGCTTTCCGCTCTGCTCGACGGCGGCGCTGCATAGGCGTTCACAGCACGACATATGCTGTTGCGATGCCCACCATCTTCAGCAGGATCATCAGCGGCGAACTGCCGGGCCGGTTCGTGTACTCCGACGAGGAGGTCGTCGCGTTCCTGACGATCGAGCCGATGACGCAGGGGCACACGCTGGTGGTGCCACGCGCAGAAATCGATCAGTGGCAGAACCTCGACCCGGCGACGTTCGGGCAAGTCATGTCGGTGGCCCAGTTGATAGGCAAGGCCGTCACCAAGGCGTTCGACGCCGATCGCGCCGGGGTGATTATCGCCGGCCTGGAGGTTCCCCATCTTCACGTGCATGTCTTCCCGGCGAAGAGCCTGAGCGATTTCGGCTTCGCCAATGTCGACCGCAACCCGTCGCCGGAATCCATGGACGAGGCGCAGGCGAAAATCAAAGCGGCACTTGCCGAGTTAGCCGACTGACTCGGCGTGGGCGGCCACGTCGGCAAGGCGCGGAAGGCTGACGTGGAAGCGGCAGCCCTTCCCGGGCGCCGTCGTCACGGCCACGCTGCCGCCGTGTGCGCGCACCAACGAGTCGACGATGGACAGCCCCAGACCCGAACCGCCGCTGCTGCGCGCCCGCGACGAGTCGGCACGATAGAACCGCTCGAAGACCCGCTGCGCGTCCCGCTCCTCCATGCCGGGCCCGTCGTCGATGACTTCGAGAACCGCGTCGCCGCCTTTCGTGCCGACCCGCACCGCGATGTCCGCGGTGTCCGGGGTGTGCTGGACCGCGTTGACCATCAGGTTGCTGAGCACCTGACGCAACCGGGCCTCGTCGCCGAGAACTTGCGGAATCCCTGGCCCGTCAACCACATCCACGGTGATCTTGCGCTGCGGCGCAATGGCGCGGGTGTCGTGCACCGCGTCGGCCGCCAGCGCCAGCAGGTCCACCCGCTGGCTTTCCAGGGGTCGCTGAGCGTCTAGCCGTGCCAACAGCAGCAGATCTTCGACCAGCAGGCCCATCCGGCGTGATTCACTCTCGATCCGTGACATGGTTTGCTCGATATCGCTCACTGCCCCTTGGCGATACAACTCGGCGAAGCCCTGAATGGTGGTCAACGGGGTGCGCAGCTCATGGCTGGCGTCGGTGATGAACCTCCGCATCCGCTCCTCGGAACTGCGCGCCAACTCCGCCGACGACTCCGATGACGCCACCGCCGATTGGATCTGCGCCAGCATCCCGTTCAGCGCCAAGGACAACTGGCCGACCTCGGTTCGTGGATCACGTTCGGGCACACGGCGATCCAGCTGACCCGAGGCGATCGCGGCGGCAGTCTGTTCGACTTCCATCAAGGGTTGCAGGCTCTGCGACACCGCCGCGTGGATAGCCAAGCCCAACACGAGAAGCACCGCCACGCCAATGCCCAGCTGGAGCCAGCCCAACGATCGGTCGGTCTGCAGGAAATCCGAGAGATCGTAGGCGACGGTGATCAGCCGGCCGTGCGTGCTCAGCACCGACACCGCACGCCATTCGGTGCCGGAGTGATCCACCGAACCGACGGTGACGGGCACCGGTCCGACGTCGTTGTTCGCGGGAATCGCGGGTTCCGGCCTGGTGTCATTGGCCACCGACCAGGTGCGCCCGTCCGGGGTCGTGCTGCGGATGTAGTAGTTCGATGGTGGCCGATCGGCGGTGGGGAGGTGCAGCCCTGGAGACGTCGTTCTGGTCGCGAGAGCCCAGCCGTGCGTGGCATCGATCAGGTTGCGATCGACTCGGTGGAACTGGCTGTTGCGCAGGATCGACGTGACCGCGACGCCTGACACCGCAAGTCCGCAGGCTGCCAGCAGCAGGGTGGCCGCGACCAGGCTCACCCGCAACGGCACAGCGGCCCGCAGTCGTTTCAGCATCGGCTCATTATTCGCCTGACGGGCGCGGTCGGGCGGACAACTCGGGTTACCGCGGCTCCCGCAGCACGTAACCGACTCCGCGAAGGGTGTGCAGCAGTCGTTTCTCCCCGGTGTCGATCTTGCGACGCAGATACGACACGTAGGACTCGACGACGTTGACGTCGCCACCGAAGTCATAACGCCACACGTGGTCCAGGATCTTCGGTTTGCTCAACACGGTGCCGGCATTGATGACGAAGTAGCGCAGCAGGGTGAATTCCGTCGGCGACAACGACACCGGCTCACCGGCCTTCCACACCTCGTGGGTCTCCTCGTCGAGCTGAATGTCGGCGAACGTCAGGCGGGTGCTTTGGTTTTCGGTGACACCTTTTCCGGTGCGCCGCAAAATAACTCGTAACCGCGCGACGACCTCTTCAAGGCTGAACGGCTTGGTGACGTAATCGTCGCCGCCAAGGGTGAGGCCGGCGATCTTGTCTTGCAGCGAGTCCCGGGCGGTGAGGAACAGCGCCGGCGCGTCGATGCCGTCGGCGCGCAGACGGCGCAGCACCCCGAAGCCGTCCATGCCGGGCATCATGACGTCGAGGATCACCGCGTCCGGTTTGACGTCGCGCGCCAGATCCAGCGCGGTCGCTCCGTTGGTCGCGGTGTACACCTGGAAGCCCTGGAATTTGAGACTGACCGACAGCAGTTCGACGATGTTGTCTTCGTCATCGACGACGAGAACGCGTGCCTCGGGTGCTGCTTCTGGCGTAGCTGCTGACATGACGTCAATTTCCTCCTACCTAGCTGAGGAATGCCTGCATGCTGGCTGTGTCCGAGCTGAGAGTTTGTTGTTAGACCGATCACGACCAACCGCCACGGGATTTCGCGTGCTCTGAATACACTCGGGGGATGAATCTCGGCAAGAGTCTGGCGAGCCTCGCCACCGCGCCCGTTCGGGTCGGACTCGCAGCCGCCGACGCGGGCGTGGGCATTGCGACATCCGCGCTCGGCATGGCCCATCGCAGCCTGGGCGACGCAGGCGCGACGAACGGCTCCAATCCGGTCGCGCACATGCTGGGCATTGACGACGCGATCGGCCGGGCGAACCGGCTGGCCAAGCTGCTCGACGACGATGCGCCGCTGGGACGCGCCATCGCCGCCGACGGGCCGATCGACCGGTTGCTGCGCCCCGGCGGGGTGGTCGACATGCTCACCCAGGACGGCGGACTTCTCGACCGGCTCACCGCTGAGGGCGGTGGGCTGGAACGCGCTCTCAAGCCGGGCGGTCTGGCGGATCAACTGGTCGCCGACGACGGACTGATCGACCGACTGCTCGCCGAGGACGGGCTGGCCGATCGGCTGCTGTCTGAGGGCGGCCTGGTCGACAAGCTGACCGCCCGTAACGGGCCGCTCGAGCAACTGGCCGCCGTCGCCGACACTCTGAGCCGACTGGCGCCCGGGATGGAAGCGTTGGAGCCGGCTATCGCCACGCTCCAGGACGCCGTGATGGGGCTGACCATGGTGGTGAACCCGTTGAGCAACATCGCCGACCGCATTCCGCTGCCCGGCCGGCGACCGCGGCGGCCGGGGACGTCACGTACGGTGCGTTCGCAAAGGGTCATCGACCTCGAGACCTCAACCCACGACGAGTGAGCCGTTAGTCCTACTCGCGGTCGCAGCTATCAACAGGACTGACCCTGCGCATACCTCTGTCGGCGGTAGAAGAATGGAGCCGCGTGAGAGAATCGAACTCTCGACATTCGCTTTACAAGAGCGATGCTCTACCAACTGAGCTAACGCGGCCGTGACCCGCACGACGAGCCATGAAGATTCTACGATGGGGTGCCGTCTCCGAGCCACGCGCCGACTCAAAACAGAGCAGGAGCGAGCCGGGCCAGTGCCGTCCTGTCGGGTGCAGGTCGCGGACAGAGCGCTTACCTACGTGAGCGGTACTGCGCCGGCCCATGTCGTCGGGGAGCGTGACGCGCCGGCTCGCGGACGCCGCGCACGCTGACAAATGTCGCCAGCTGGGCGAAATCAGTTGTGGTGTTAGGCTTTTCAGCCCAGGCTGTACCCCGGCGTGAGCTATCCGACCGGGCAGTACACGCGGATCGCGTCGCGCAGGAAGTGGTCCATTTGGTCGGCCGTCAAGCCTTCCCTTGCCAATTTGACGCTGAGCGCCGACATGGCGGTGGTGTACGGGCTTCGGACGAGGCCAGCCCATAGACTGAAGCCGCCTTGGTCGTGACCGAGTTGGTTGTCGTTGCAGCGTTCGTGCGCCAGGCTGATCATGCGTTCCGGGGTGCCGAAATTCACCCCGTCGTTCGCCACTAACCCGAGGAACTGCTCGTCCGGGCCGTCGGCGTGCGCGACGGATGCGGATAGAAACAATGCGGCGACAGCGATCAACAGTGGGCGAATCGCGACGTCGGCCATGGCTGAGTGTGGCACTAACTCCAGGAAAAGACACGCCCACGCTGACGGCGCACTCCGGTGGCGGCCTCCATGGCACACGGAGCGCGTTCGCCGCAGAAGCTGAGCAGCTGTACGTTCTATCGTTTAGAAAGGCCAACGATTGGCCGTACCACAGTCCCACTCATGAGGAGTGTTCATGATCTACCGCCTCGTCGGCGTACTCGGTGCTGTGACGGTGGCACTCCTCGTCCCCGTCTCGGCCCACGCCGACCCATCGGTGCCGCCGGGACAACCGGTGAAATGTGTGAGCAACACCCAAAAGGGCAAGCAGGTTTTGGTTCCCTGCGATCTGCTCAACGCCGGCGCCAACTTCCCGCCGGGGTACCGCTGCCCCCCGCCGCTCGAGCAGTACCCGAAAGATGTGGCCGACTGGTGTGGCGAAGGTCCGGGCCTTGCGCCTCAGCCGCCTCCGACTCCGACCAGCCCCGCGAGCCCGACCAGCCCGACAAGTCCGACCAGCCCAACGAGCCTGACCAGCCCATCGAAGCCCGCGAGTCCGGCGCCGACCAGCTCGACGAGCCCAACGCCCCCGGGCTAATCGGCGATGTGCGTCGGCGGGTTGTAGTAGGCGAGCCCCAACGGGTTCTGGCCCGGGCCCATCATCTGGCAGGTCGTCCGGGCGATCACGTCCTGGCTGTGCTGCGTCACGCAGCGCTGCCAGGTGCCGTCGTCCTGGACGGGCCCGTCGCACATCTTCTCGACGAGCCCACCCCCATATTGGCAACCAGCGCTGGCCGGCGCTGCCGAGGCGATCAGCGCTCCCGCGGCCAAACCACTCGCGATGGTTCCGACGATGAATCGGATCACGATCGCCCCCTTGTGCATCGTTGCCGGCCACGATGGTAGCGCCGACGGTTCTGACCTCTGCTGCGATTGGCCTCACCGGCACCTCCACCGAGGCTTTACAGGTAGACCGGTTTTTTAACGATGCACCAGTGAGCAGCGCGGCATCGGTCCTCGGTATGGCGGCACATGTGGGCCCGCGGCATCCAGCGGGTGGCCACTGATTCGGTGCTTGGGCGGCTGCGCGCACTTCCTCGATCAATCAATGACCTTGACCCTCAAGCACTCTCGACGATCATAGGCCACCGGGTCACCTCTGTGACCCTCATCGGCGGCGACGCCGGAACGTCATCGCGAGCACGGCTGGCATTGACGGGTGACTTGGAGACCGTCGCCGCGCTGCGACAATCGCTGGCGTCGTAGATTTCTCACTATGCGGATGACTGTTCTCGGCAGCGGTGGCTGGATTCCCACCAGCTCCCGCCAGACCAGCTGCTATCTGATCACCTCTGGGACCGAGGCTTTAATACTCGATGCCGGAACTGGTTTCGGCGCCCTGCATATCAACCCGGCACTGCTGAACGGCGTCGAGACCGTGACCGTAGCGCTCAGCCACTTTCACCTCGACCACGTGACGGGCCTCGGATTCGTCAGCGAACGCGCACTGGGCGGTCGGGAACTCACCATCGCCGGCCCGGGTTCGATGGCGTACGGCCGGCCCACCCGCTCGATCGTCGAGGAACAACTTCTGGCATCGCCGTTTCAGACGACGTCTCCCCTGGCGTCGGCGCGCTGGGCAGAGCTGGGTCGGGACACATTGGGTTTCGCCGGCCGTGAGATCCAGACGTGGGAGCAGACCCGCCACCCCTTGCCGTCGGCGGGGCTCAGGGTCGGTGACCGCTTTGCCTATTGCACGGACACCGAGTTCGACCCGGAAACCATCCGGCATGTGGCCGGTGTGGCCACATTGCTGCATGAGGCGTGGGAGCCCACTGATGCGGAGCGTGGCCACACCTCCGGTGCCGAGGCCGGCACCATCGCTGCCGAGGCGAAGGTATCGCGCCTGCTCATCACGCATAACCATCCACTTCCGGGGATCGCCGAACGCACCGCCGAAGCGGCCCAAGCCCACTTCGATGCCGCGCTGTCGGCCGCCGACGGGGTCATTCTCGATGTTTGACGGCACGATTTGGCCACAATCGGTACTACGGTACAGAAATGCTTCGGCGCCCTATCTTCGCAGCTAGAGCTCTTTTTGACGGTCAAATCGTGTCCAAATGGTTAGCTGGCTCACAGAACGGTCCCCAGAAAGCTGCCGCATACTAGACGGCAAGTACCAAACCGCGCCGCAACATGCCATCCCGGGCCAGGCGCAGCCCCAAACAGCCGAGATTGTCGTGGGAGAACTGCTTTCATCCAACCCTAAGCATCGCCACCGTGCGACGCCGCCGAAGTCACGGCGCCGCACACTGGTGCATGCCGCCGGGACGATGGTCGCGGTAGCGACTCTGCTGGCCACCGGGTCGGGCTACTGGATGGCGCACGGTGTGCTGAGTGGAATCACCGTCTCGCAAGCCTTGGGCGCCGAGGACCCGAAGTCCAGCGGCGACGGGATGAACATCCTGCTGATCGGTCTCGACTCGCGCAAAGACCAGAACGGCGACGACCTGCCGTGGAGTGTGTTGAAGCATTTGCACGCCGGCGACTCCGATGACGGCGGCTACAACACCAACACGCTGATCCTGGCGCACGTCGGCGCCGACGACAAAGTGTCCGCGTTCTCCATCCCCCGCGATGACTGGGTGTCGTTCAACGGCGTCCCCGGTTACAACCACATCAAAATCAAAGAGGCCTACGGGCTCACCAAGCAGTACGTCGAGCAGAAGATGATCGACAAGGGTGTCGGCGACCAGAAGCAGTTGGAGACCAAAGGCCGGGAGGCCGCTCGGGCCGCAACCTTGAAGGCGGTGCGGCAGCTGACCGGCGCGCCGATCGACTACTTCGCCGAGGTCAATCTGGCCGGTTTCTACGACCTCGCCAATAGCCTCGGCGGTGTGGACGTCTGCCTCAAGCACGCCGTGTACGACGAATACTCCGGCGCCGACTTCCCGGCGGGCCCGCAGACGCTAAATGCCGCGCAGGCGCTGGCGTTCGTCCGGCAGCGCCACGGACTGGAGAACGGCGACCTGGACCGGACGCACCGCCAGCAGGCCTTCCTCTCGTCGGTCATGCACCAACTCCAGGACAGCGGCACCTTCACCAACCTCGGAAAGCTGAAGGGCCTGATGGCAGTGGCGCGCAAAGACGTCGTGCTGTCGGCCGGCTGGGATGAGGACATGTTCCGCAAGATGGGTGCGCTCGGCGGCGGCTCCATCGAATACCGCACCCTGCCCGTGGTGCGCTACGACAACATCAATGGCCAAGACGTCAACGTCGTCGACCCCGCGGCGATCAAAGCCGAAGTGGCGGCTGCATTCGGATCGTCGTCGTCGTCATCGACGACAACGACGACCCTCGGGATACCCAGCCCCTCGACCGTGGTCGACGTCGTGAACGCCAGCAGCGTCGGCGGCTTGGCCGGCAAGGTGGCCCGCACACTCAAGCACGACGGCTACACCACCGGCTCGGTGCGTGACCGGGTTCGCGGTGAACCTACTACGACCACAATCGAATACGCGCCCGGCGCTGACTCTGACGCTCGCGAAGTGGCGGGCCTGCTCGGCATCGATGCGCCCGACAAGCCGAACCGCTCATTGCAGTTCGGGCATATTCAGGTCGTCATCGACGACAACTTCTCGGCTCCCAGCCAGGACGAGTCGAGCACTGAATCCACTTCGCCGGCAACGACTTACGGCAGCTATGGATGGCAGTCGAGCAAGACCACCGACACCACCGATCCGACACCCGATCAGGGTGTGCCTATCGGCGGTGGCGGCGTGCCCTGCGTCAACTGAGTTGTTTCCGCAGCAAGAAGGCCAGCACCGCGCTTTCGAAAGCCTCTTTCGCCTCGATCATCGCCCAGTGGCCGCAGTTGGGGAACACATGCAACTCGGCGTTGGGGATGGTCCGCATCGGGAGCAGTGCCATGTCCAGCGGACTGACCCGGTCGTCGCGGCCCCAGGTGATCAAGGTCGGCGCCTGAACCCGGTGCATCACCGCCCAAGGTTGCGGACCCTTCGATGACTCAAGGGCTTTCATCATCTGGGTGAACGCTTCCTTGCCGTACATCCGCCGCGCGCCGGCCAACGTCGCTGGATCGGTGGCGTGACTCCAGCGCTCCTCGATGAGCTCGTCGGTCACTATCGCCGGGTCGTAGACCATCGAGTGCAACCACCGAACCAGCCCGGCGCGGGTCGGGTCATCGGTGAACTCCTGCAATAAGCGAATGCCTTCTGCGGGGCCGGGAGTCAAGATATTGCGGCCGATACCGCCGATGGTCACCAGCCGGCGGACCCGCTGAGGGTGAGCGATCGCATAGTTGATCCCCACGCCACCGCCCATCGAATTACCCACGATGTCAACGGTTTTCAAGTCGAGTGCGTCGCCGAATCGCACCACGGCATCCAGCGCGGTGATCATCGGATGGCCGCCGAAGTCATCGCTGACACCGAAGCCGGGGAATTCCAGGACCAGACAGCGGAAGAACTCGGCGAACGTGGGAAGCACGCCGCGGAAATTCCGCCAGCCCGTCACACCCGGACCCGATCCGTGCAGCAGCAACAGCGGTGGACCGTCGGTCGGGCCGGCCTCGTGGTAGCGCAGAACGCCTGCGTCAGTGGTGACTTCGCGAAGCGTGCTCTCGTAAGCGAAGTCTGTTGTCACGCGTGCGTTCCGCCGTCGATGCGGATCTCCGTACCGGTGATGAACGCGCCGTCATCGGACACCAGCATCGCGATCACCCCGGCGACCGCTGACGGGTCAGCCATTCCGGTGCCGCTGGACAGCTCGGTGGTCGGCAGGATCGGCATCAGCCTGGTGAACAGGTTCCAATCCGCATCGGGCGGAATGTATCCGCCAGTGGCATCGGTGATGCCGGACTTGATGCTTCCCGGCGCCACACAGACGGCCCGCAGTCCTTTGCTCGCATACTCCAGCGCCAGCGCATGGGTGAAGGACTGGACGCCGCCTTTACTCGCCGCATATGCCGCCATGTACGGGTGCGCGAACGACGCGGAGGTCGAGCTGAAGTTGACGATCGCGCTACGCGGATTCTGCAACAAGCTCGGCAGGGCCTCGCGGACCACCAGAAAAGTCCCGGTCAGATTCACGCCGATGATCTGATTCCACAGATCCAGTCCCATCTGGTCGGTGTGCACGGCGCGCAGAATTCCTGCGGCGTTCACCACCGAATCCAGACCGCCCAGGGTGTCGGCCGCGGAGTGCACGCCGTCGACCACCGAACGTTCTTCGGCGATGTTCATCTCCACCGTGGTCAGGCGCTCGCCGCCGCCGGCCTCTGCGGCCATGGCTCGGGTCTTGTCCAGTCCGTCGGCGGCGACGTCGGCGGCTACGACGGTGGCACCTTCGTCCAGCAGGCGTAGCGCGGTTGCCTGCCCGATACCCGAGGCCGCGCCGGTCACCAGAATCCGGCTACCTGCTAGTCGTTTCATCTGCGCTCCTGTCTAATATCACTGTCCCATAACATATTTCATAGTCGGACCCGCGGTCCATCCACCGTCGACAGCGATCTCGGCGCCGGTCACGTACGCCGCGTCGTCCGCCAGAAGGAAGCCGACGGCGCCGGTGATGTCCCCGGACTCCGCGATGCGTCCCATCGGGGTGTTGGGGTAGTTACCCTCGCCCGGCTGGATGCCGATGTCGACGGTCATCGGGGTGTACACCATGCCCGGGTGCACGGAGTTGACTCGAATTCGGTCCGGCGCCAACTCGACGGCGGCGATCTTCGACAGTCCGCGCACACCCCACTTCGAAGCGCCGTAGCCCGCGGTGAACGCCAAGCCGAACATGCCTGCCGCAGAGGAGATGTTGACGACCGATCCACCGCCCGCTTCCCGCATCGGTTTGATCACCGACTGCAGACCGTTGAACACTCCGGTCAGGTTGATGTCCAGCACCTTGCGGAAGTGCGCGAGCGGTTCGTGTTCGAGCAACTGCCCCGTCGATACGCCGGCATTGTTGACCAACCCGGTCGGTGAGCCGAACTCGTCGAGGGTGAACTGCACCGCACTCGCCCACTGTTCCGGTTCGGTGACGTCGAGATGGGTGTAGCAGGGCCTGCGCGCCCAACTCACCCACCAGTGTCTTGCCCTCGTCGTCGAGCAGGTCACCGAGCACCACGCTCCCGCCACGGCTGAGCACCGTCCGCGCAAACGCCGCGCCGAGCCCTCCGGCGCCACCGCTTATCAGTACCACCTTGTCGGCGAGTGGACCTGAATTACTCTGCATGGCAATCACTTTCTGCTGCATGTCGTGCGCTGACGAATCCGAATACCATCGCGGGTCCAATGGTGGCCCCGGCACCGGCGTAGTCGTTACCCATCACCGCGGCTGAGGTATTGCCGGTGGCGTAGAGGCCGGCGATTACTGAGCCGTCGGCGCTGAGCACCTGGCCGTGGGCGTTGTAGACCAGACCGCCCTTGGTGCCCAGGTCGCCGGCCTGAATGCGGGCCGCGTAGAAGGGCGCGCTGTCGATCACATCCATCGTCGGCTGCGGCAGCGTCGGGTCGCCGTAGTAGTTGTCGTAGGCACTGCTTCCCCGGCCGAAGTCCGCGTCCTGACCGGCGCGCGCGAATCCGTTGAAGCTGTCCAGGGTTTCGCGCAGCGACGCCGGTGGCACCCCGATCGCCGATGCCAGCGCCTCGACGGAGTCGGCGCGGTGCATCAAGCCCGACGTGAACCAGTCGCCGGGGAATTTCTGGCCGGGCATCACGCCACCGAACTGGTAGCGATTCTTGGCTGTACGGTCGAAGACGAACCAGATTGGATCGTGCCCTCCCGCGAGCTGCCGGTGAACGAACGTGACGTACGGCGCCGCTTCGTTGACGAAACGTCGGCCGGTCTGGTCGACGATGATCGAGCGGGGAATCGAGCGCTCCGACACCAGCACGCTCATCACGCCGTCGGGCCGCTTGAACGCGGGCATCCACCAGGCATCGTCCATCAGATCGACTGCGGCACCGGCGGCCTGGCCGGCGATGATCCCGTCGCCGTTGTTGGTTGGCGAACCGGCGCTGTAGTTGTCCTTGCCGCCGTCACGAAGGAAGCGCTTGCGCATCTCGCCGTTGTGCTCGAAACCCCCGCACGCCAACAGCACACCCTTGCGGGCGCGAATGCGGATGACCGCGCCGTCGCGCAGAGCGTGTACTCCGACGACGGCGCCGGACTCGTCGGTGATCAACGACTGCAGCGGCGTGTTGAGCCACAGCGGGATCCCGGCGTCCTTGACTGCGAGCCGCAGCCGGCCGATCAGGGCGCGGCCCAGGGTGTCCATGTGCCGTCGTAGGACCAGACCCTTGACGGCACGCCCGACCGTCTGCATCGCGGCGCGGCGGCCCGACCACGTCCGCATCACCATGTTCAACCGGGCGAATTCCTTTGAGGTGACGAATAAGCCGCCGGGCGTGGCCAGCGCCGCCGGCCGCAGGCGGTGCTCGTCGTCGCCGAGTTTCTTCAGATCGAACGGCAGTGGTTCGATGGTGCGGCCGTGGGCCCGTCCGCCTGGCTGCTCGGGGTGGTAGTCGGAATACCCGGTGCACCATTGGAATCGCAGATGCGGGCTGGTGCCCTCGAGAAATTCCATCGTCCGCGGTCCGTTGTCGATGAACGCGTCCATATTGGCGGACGGCACCCGGTCGCCGACGACAGCATCGAGGTAGCGACGCACGTCGTCGCGGGAGTCGGCCAGGCCTTCGCGGCACAGCGTCGGGTTGTTGGGAATCCAGATGTTGCCACCGGAGAGCGCGGTGCTGCCGCCGTACACGGCGGCCTTCTCGATGACGAGGGTGTCCAGGCCGTGGGCGTCCGAGGTCAGCGCCGCGGTCAACCCCCCGCAACCGGTACCGACGACGAGAAAGTCGACCTGGTGATTCCAGGCGTCATCCTGGTCCGCGGCCGGCATGGATTCAGGCAACCACAACGGATGCCGCCGGGGAGCGGCAATTCCCGCACAGCGGGACGATCGGCACCCACGCCGCCGTGCGGGCCAGTAGCGTCTGCGACATGACCGGCGACGTCGATGCGGTGGTGGTGGGCGCGGGGTTCGCCGGCCTCTACGCGCTACATCGGCTGCGCAGTGACGGCCTGACCGTGCGGCTGTTCGAGGCCGCGGACGGGGTCGGCGGGGTGTGGTACTGGAACCGCTACCCCGGCGCGCGTTGTGACGTGGAGAGCGTGGACTACTCCTACTCGTTCGACGACCGGCTCCAGCAGGAATGGGACTGGACCGAGAAGTACGCCACCCAGCCGGAAATACTGTCCTACCTCGATCACGTCGCCGACCGCTACAACCTCCGGGCGGACATCACCTTCGGTACCCGCGTCACCGATGCGGTCCTCGACGAGGACACCCTGCGCTGGCAAATCCACACCGACACAGGCGAAGTGGTCTCCACTCGATTCGTCGTGATCGCGGTCGGTCCGCTGTCGAATGCGAACATCCCGTCGATCGACGGGATGGATTCCTTCGGTGGCCAGCTGTACCACACCGCGCACTGGCCGCATGACGGCGTCGATTTCAGTGGTCAACGGGTCGGTGTGATCGGCACCGGATCATCGGGGATTCAGGCGATTCCGCGTATCGCCGAGCAGGCGCGCGAGCTCTACGTGTTTCAGCGTAGCCCCAATTACAGCATCCCGGCGGGCAACACTCCGCTCACCGACGACGTCCGCCACGCACAGAAAGCCGGCTATCCGGAACGTCGCCGGCTGTCGAGGGCCAGCGGTGGTGGTTCACCGCATCAACCGCATCCGCAATCAGCCCTCGAGGTGTCCGAGCACGAACGTCAAGAAGCCTACGAAAAGCGCTGGCAGCTGGGCGGTGTGCTGTTCAGCAAGACCTTCCCCGACCAGCTGCTCGACGTGAGCGCCAACGACACCGCCCGCGCCTTCTGGGAGCAGAAGATCCGCGCCGTCGTCGACGATCCGCAGATCGCCGACTGGCTGATCCCCACTGATCACCCGATCGGCACCAAGCGGATCTGCACCGACGACAACTACTTTCAAACCTTCAACCGCAACAACGTCACGCTGGTGAATCTGCGCGAGACGCCGATCACCGGCATGGATTCTGCCGGGGTGAGAACGTCGACCACCCGTTACGACCTGGACGCACTGGTGCTGGCAACCGGTTTCGACGCGATGACCGGGTCGGTGAGCAAGCTGAACGTGGTGGGTCGCGATGGCGAAACACTCAACACCGCGTGGGCCGCCGGACCAGTCACCTACCTCGGGCTCGGCGTTCCCGGCTTTCCGAATCTGTTCAACATCAGCGGCCCGGGCAGCCCGTCGGTACTGGCCAACATGGCGCTGCACTCCGAACTGCACGTCGACTGGATCTCCGACGCGATCGGCTACCTCGCGGCACACGGAGCTGCCGCCCTCGAAGCCACCCGATCCGCGGCGGCCCAGTGGACCGACGACTGTACCCGCCGCGCCGCCGACGGCCTTATGCTACGGGCGAATTCGTGGTATCTGGGCGCCAACGTCGCCGGTAAGCCACGGGTCTTCATGCCCTTCGTCGGCGGGTTCGGCGCCTACGGTCAGATCATCGCGGATGTCGCGGCGGCAGGCTACAAAGGCTTCGATCTCGTCGCGTCCCGCTGAGTGGTCAGCAACCGATTTCACCCCACGATCATTGCTACGCTCTGAAAGTGGGGTCCAGCGAACTACCGAATCTTCCGCCGACGAGTTGGGCCGTGCTGGGCATGCTCGCGTTCGGCGAAGAGGTTTCGGGCTACGACATCAAGAAGTGGGCGGACTGGAGCGTCGGCTACTTCTACTGGAGCCCATCGTTCAGCCAGATCTATTCAGAACTCAAGCGACTCGAGTCACACGGTTACGCGACATCGCGGGTCCAGCATGAGGGCGGCCCACGGGGCAGGCGAACCTACAAGATCACCGAGTCCGGACGCGCGGCGGTCACCACCTGGGCCGTCGAAGCGCCCATCGATCCTCCGATGCTCAAACATGGTGTTCTGTTGCGGGTTTGGCTCGGCCATCTGAATGAACCGGACCGGCTCAAAGAGATCCTGCAGGAACACATCGCCCGCGTCGACACGATGCGGCAACGGGTGGCGATCGACGCCCAGGCCGCGGCCGAAGAGCCGGCGTGGGCTTACCCCCGGATTGCCATGCAGTGGTCGGAGCGCTACTTCGCCGCCGAGCGGGAACTCGCACTGCAGCTGATCAAGGACATCGACGAGGCTGACGCGGCATTCAAGAAGGGGCAGCGCAGTTCACAGGGCGCCTTCCCCACCCCGCGGCCGGGCCATTGGCGGGAAGTCGAACAGCGGATCCAGGAAACCGATCCCGACCGGCCCTAGCTACGAGCCGGGGCCAACCGCTTGAGCGCCAGCCCGCCCTCGAACGGGCGGTAGCCGAACGCCGCCGGCGCGCAGTAGCCGGTGTCCCCGAGTGGGGTGTGCACCTCGATGACGGTGGGGCCGATCTTGGCGGCGACCGGTGCAAGCGCGTCCAGGTCGAATCGGTAGAGACGACCCGCGTTGCCGCCCAAGATCTTTCGACACGCGTCCTCGGACTGGTCGTGGAGCGCCCAGCGGATGGCGAGCTTTGAATGCGGCGTAAAGCCTTCCTCGTGCGGGTAGTCGCTGCCCCACATGATGTGCTCCGGGCCCATGAAATCGATCATGCCCGAATCAAACGGCGCCAATTCGCTTGCCAGGTAACAGTTCCGCTGCGCATATTGGCTCGGCGTCAGGGTCAGCTCGTCGACCGACGACCCGCCGAACATCCCGTAGGTGCGGTTGCCGGCCTCGGACTTCATCGTGGGCACCATGGCGTCCAGGATGCCGAGTTGGCCGGGCACCCACAGGGTGCCCTGCTCGGTCGGCACGAACCGCAGCGACGGGTGCCGCTCGAACACGCCCGCCAGAATCAGATGCCCGAGGGTTCGGTTGGCCCACAACGCCATTTCGGTGACCAGCACCGCGTTCGACGCCGGCTGGTCCATCGGCATTTCCGGGCTGCCGGCGCCGGCGTGCTGCACCACCGTGAGATCCAACTCCTCGCAGAGCGCCCAGAGCGGTTCGTAGCGGGTGTGAAAGAGCGGAGCGACATTCGGGTCGCCCGGCGAGACAGGCGGGACCAGCACCCCACCGAAGCAGCCGTGTTCGGCGCCCCAGCGGATTTCGTCCAGCGCATGATCGATGTCGTTGGGGAAGATCTGGATCAGCCCGCGGCGGCGTTCCGGGGCCAGCGAGCAGAAGTCGATCTGCCAGCGATTGTGCGCTTGCACGCCCGCCCAACGCTGCTCGAACTCGTCACGGGTACGGGGCAGGCTGATGGTGATGTTGGGTGTGGTCGGGAAGAACGGCGGAACGGTGTTGGGCAGCAACACCTCGGCGGCCACCCCGTCGGCATCCATGTCGGCGATTCGCAGATCGCTGTCCCAGTTTCGGCTGGCGGTTGCGATGATCAGGTCGTCGAACGGGCTGATGTAGGTGCTGGCCCACGCGTCGAAGTCGTCGTGCAGACCTTTGGGCAGATATGGCTTGTAGTCACCGATGTCGGCACCGGCGTGGGTGTCGGTCGAGATGACGACGTATCGATCGATCGAGTCCCAGGTGGCCATCGTGTCCTCCGACGTTGTTGGGTTGCAGAAGCCAGCTTTCCGCCGGACTCGGGTGGCGGCAAGGCCTCATTCCAATGAGCGGGACAGCAGAGTCGATACGTCCGCCCACGCCTGCTCGCGGGCTAGGCGGCAGATGTTGAGGCTGGGCATGGTCATGAAACCGTGGATCGCGCCGGGGTAGCTGCGGTGGATTGTCGTAACTGACGCTTCGGCAAGGGCTTTCGCGTACGCTTCGCCCTCGGAGCGCAGCGGATCGAAACCGGCGGTGATCACCACCGCGGGCGGGAGGCCGCCCAACTGCGCGCGCAGCGGGGATGCGGTGGGATGCCCGCGATCGGCAGGGTCGGGAACGTACTGGTCCCAGTACCAGGCCATTGCCGTAGCGGTGTTGTAGTAGCCGTCGCCAAATCGTCGATAGGACTCGGTGCCGAAGTCGGCCGCGATCGCCGGATACACAGGAGCTGCCCAGCGATCTCGGGGCGTCCGCGGTCGCGGGCCAGCAGCGCGGTCACGGTGGCCAGGTTGCCGCCCGCGCTGTCGCCGGCGAGGACCATGCGGGCTGGGCCGGCGCCGAGTCCGTCGGCCTGTTCGGCCGCCCAGGCCGCGACGGCGTAGACATCGTCGACCGCCGCCGGCCAGCGCGATTCCGGCGCCAACCGGTAGTCGACCGACACCACGATCGCGCCCACGCCGTTGGTCATCGCACGACACAGGTCGTCGTGGGAGTCGAGGCCGCAGAACACGAAGCCGCCGCCATGGGCGAACACGACGATCGGCAACGAACCGGCAGGAGCACTGGGCCAATAGATTCGGATCTTGATGTTGCCGCCCGGGCCTGGCACGGTCCGGTCGGTCACCCGGGCTACCGGCTCCGGATTCTGCAGGAGTACTGCTCGCTCGGCGATCACCGCACGTAACTGCGGAGCTGTCATGGTCTCGACGCGCGGAAACCCGCGGTTGAGCGCCGGCAGCAGCGCGGCGATCTCCGGGTCGAGGCTTCCAATTGGCGACATCGGTCCTTGCTTTGACGATCGGTATTTGTTTCGGGGCGGTTATTGGCGCCCTGGACTGTCGGTGCGGAAGGTGAGCGTTCACGTGTTTGAAGAGCCCAGGGAGGGCACGGTACTCGCACACGCGCAATCCAGCTCGACGAGCTCCACGGCTGGCTTGCTAGGTCACTACCTAGCGATTTCCGACGTCACGTAACGACCCGCGCACCGCACTCATGACCTGGGGAGTCCCGTACACGGCAGTGCACCGGGCCCCGGGGATGCGATGATGTCATGGCCGGCATCGATCTCGTGGTTCAGCGAGCACGTGAGGACCGCTTTGACAGGCGCACCGCAACCACGGTGCCGTAACGTCACCGTGGGTTGTTTCTCACTCGTCAGCCAGCGATCCGCCCAATCGATCATGGCGACCATCGTCGGTATGAGATCGCGCCCCTTGTCGGTGAGCCGGTACTCCTCGCGAACCCGACTGTTGGGCTCCTGATACGGCACCTTGACGAGCAGTCCTTGGGAGATCAACTCGCGTAGTCGCGCCGACAGCACACCGAGGCTTATTCCGGTGCGACGATGAAAGTCCTCGAAGCGTCGCGCACCGTAAAACGCTTCGCGCATGACCTTGCCCATTGTGGGCGGCGCCAGGACGCCGAGCGCCAGGGCGACCGAGTCTGGTTCCAGATCCCACTTGTCACGGTCCCAAGGTGCATCGGACCCGCCGTCCGTCCGACTTCTCCGCTGACTTGCGTTTCCCATGCGATCATTCTAACCTGAGTTCGACTAATCGAAGTCAGATCGTCTGGAGGTAACGGTGTCCGCTGGTGACAGCTATGTGCGAAGTCGTGCTGGCGGCAACTGGGACGCCATCGTGATCGGTTCGGGGATCGGCGGTCTGACCCCTGCGGGCGTGCTTGCCCGCGAGGGCATGCGCGTTCTCGTTTTGGAACGGCACACCACCGCGGGAGGCTGCACTCAGGTGTTTCGCCGCGCCGGCTACGAATGGGATGCCGGCCTGCACTACATGGGCGAGGTGCATCGACCAACCAGCGCGTTGCGTCGCCTGTTCGACTACATCACCGGCGGGGCGCTGGACTGGGCGCCGATGCCCGATGTGTATAACCGCATCTTCATCGGCGATCGTGAGTACGAGATTCCCTCTGGTCGAGTGCATTTCACCGAGCGCCTCAAGGCGTACTTTCCGGGTGAGGCGACTGCCATTGACGCCTATCTGGACCTCGTCTTCGAGACCTCACGGGCTGCCAAGACGTTCTTCGCCCATCGTGCGCTGTCACCTTCGGGGGCTGAGGACACCTTCGAGCCCCTGTGTGAGCCGTTCTTGGCGCACGCGGACCGAACGGTGACCGAAGTCCTGGGTGAGCTGACTCGCGACCGAGATCTCGAGGCGGTGTTGTGCGGGCACTTCGGTGACTACTCGCTGGAGCCGTGGCGGGCGTCATTCGGTATGCACGCCATGCTCGTTCGGCACTACATCGACGGCGCGAGCTTTCCCGTCGGCGGTTCGGGCCGGATCGCCGAAACCGTAGCCGATGTCGTGCGCGCCGCCGGCGGGGCCGTGCTCATCGGCGCGGAGGTGACGTCCATTCTCGTCGGCGTCGACGGCGCAGCCTACGGCGTGAGCATGGCGGATGGCCGAACCTTTCGCGCGCCAGTGGTGATCAGTGACGCTGGGATCGCTGCCACCGCCGCGCTCCTGCCTTCTGCGACCAGTGCGGCGACAGGTCTGGGCCAGCGCTGTGCTGACATGGAACCGTCGCTGAGCTGGGTGATGCTCAACATCGGCGTCAAGGAATCCTCCGAAACGCTCGGCCTGGGCGCGGCGAACATCTGGGCGCACGCCGGTGCCGACATGCGGGCGCGAATGACGGCATACCAGGCGGATCCGCACAACGAGCCGATGCCGGTCTACTTTCTGTCGTTCCCGTCAGCCAAGGACCCGTCGTGGGAGCGGCGCTATCCGGGGCGCAGCACTATCGACATGTGCGGGTTGACGTCGTGGTCGTTGTTCGAGCCGTTCGCCGGCAGCCGCTGGATGCGCCGCGGCGAAGACTATGAGCAGCTCAAGAAACACCTCACCGAGGAGTTGCTCGGTGAGGTGCTGCGATTCTGCCCGCAACTCGACGGCAAAATCGACCACGCGGAACTGGCTACACCCTTGAGCTTCAACCACTTTCTGGGCAAGGGCACCGGTGACTTCATGTCGTTCGCCCACACCCCGGACCGGTTTCGCCAGCGTTGGATCAATGCGCATTCACCGGTGCCCGGGCTCTACTTCAGCGGCCAGGACGTAGTCGCCGCCGGGGTCAGCGGCGCCATGATCGGCGGCGCCACCGCCGCCTCAGCGGTACTCGGCCGCAACGTGCTGCAAGGCCTACCGGCCCGAACCAGCGCAGCGTAGACCCGCGACCAGCGACGGGCCGTCGGCTAACGTTGGGTCAGCCGGTGGACTGCTTCAGCGATCTCATCGGCACAATCTTCTTGCAGGAAGTGCTTGCCGGGCAACAACAGTGCGTCATCCAGTCCCGCGGCCAGTTGGGCTTGCACTCCTTCGCGGCGCCAGCTCAGTGCTTTGTCCCGCGCGCCCCACACGATCTGCACGGGGTAGCCGGGGTTGCGCACCGCAGCCAGGTAGCGCTGCTGGTTCTGTGTGGTCAGCTCGAAGCCCCGCATGATCTTGAGAAAGGCCCTGCCGCCGTCACCGCCGAGTAACAGCGGTATGTAACAGGCGATCTCGGCCGCCGGGACATGTCGACTCACACCCAGGTATCGCATCAACGCGACGAAAACGCCGGGGATCCGCATGGACTGCAGCCACATCTCGCCGAGGCCTCGGTGGGCGAACGGTTCCATCGGCCACGGCCGTCGAAACGTCTCAACCGCGACGATGGTATTCAGCAGTGTCAGCGACAGGATTCTATCCGGCTGCGCGGCGGCCACCTCGAACCCGATGGGCCCACCGATGTCGTGCACCACGAGATGGAACCGGTCCAGCTCCAAGGCGTCGATCGCGGCCAGCTGCCATCGCCCCAGACCGCTCCAGGTGTAGTCGGCGTCGTCGGGACGCTCGGCCAGGCCCAGCCCGGGCAAGTCGACCGCGATACCGCGAAGGCCCCTGTCGGCCAAAGCGGGGACGACCTTTCGATACAAATAAGCCGACGCCGGAACACCATGCACGCACACCACGGGCTCCGCGTCGCGAGCGCCTTCATCCAGCGCAAACGAGGAGATACCCGCGGCGGTGAACGTCCGGCCGGACGCTCGATACCTGTCTAACAGTCCGGCCACCTCGACCGATGTCGGGTTCACACTGATGCGTGTCCTCGCTGGTCTTTGGTACGGCGGCTGCCGCCAGGCCAGTCCTCTTGGACGCCGCCGGAGTCAACATCGACGCCGAAACCGGCCGGCCCCAGGACGTGATCCCAAAGTGGGACCATCCGCACCCATTTGCTGGTCATCCAGGCGAAGGGGCAGACCGGGTCGAAGTAGACATTGAGGTCGGCCCCGTCAAACGCCGTCATGCGCCTTCATCCTTCTTCTACTTCGAGCCCGCTTGACATCGAGTTCCCGCCGAGCATAGTGGACTGCGGGGTCCGTCAGCATGGAGTCGGTATGCACAGCACGGTAAGGCCCGGAACGGTCATCCAGACAAGGGAACTGACGACCATCTCCGGCGACACATTGCAGATCCCCGATCCGCAATGGCTCACCCATCTGCAGTTCCGGCGATTTGCGGGCTGCCCGATCTGCAACACGCACCTGCAGTCCATAGTGGCGCGACACGACGACATCCGCGCCGCGGGGATCCGCGAAGTCGTCGTTTTCCATTCCACCCCGGAGGAACTGGCTCGTTACGAGTCGGATTTGCCGTTCGCGGTTGTCGGAGACCCCGGCAAGGTGCTCTATGCCGAATTCGGCGTGGAATCCTCTGCGCGATCGGTTCTCGACCCGCGCGCCATGGCGCCGGTCATCGGACCGACGATCCGCTCCGTGCCTGCACTCGTGCGCAAGAAGACAGCGCCGCCTCCCGGCCGGGTGCACGGCGGCCGTTTGGGGTTGCCGGGCGACTTCCTGATCGGACCCGACGGCCGCGTCATCGCAGCCAAGCTCGGTAAACATGCTTACGACCAATGGTCGGTCACCGAGCTGCTCGCCCATATCCCATAGTGCGGGCATCGGCCGTTGTGCCGCTAGCTTTTTGAGCTGCCCCCGTGTCAGACCGCGACCGGCGCACGCAGACCATTCGAACGCTCACGCGTGTGCACCGGAGTCGCGGCGACCGGCCGGCGGCCATGCAGCAGACGAGGCTGTTGCAGGATCGGACGCACGCGGATCGCGCCGCCGTCGTCGTAGTTACGCCAGATACCCAGCGCAGTCGCCCGCACCGGCCCGGCCATCCGGTGGTCGAAGGTCATCAGGTCCAACGGGCCGCAGACCGAGACGGCGGCGATCGGCGCATCGATGTCGCCGATCGGCGCTGCGACACAACCGAATCCGTCGACCGACTCCGCACGTTCGTAGGCGAAACCGCGGGCGCGTATCGCTGCCAACTCATCGGCCAGCTGGCGACGCGTTGAAATCGAGTACCGGGTCTTGCGGGCCAACAGGTCGACTCCGAAGTCGTCGAGCGCGGTCGGATCCGAGAACGCCAGCAGGGCCTTGCCGACCGCAGTGCAGTGCGCGGCCTGGCGACCACCGACGCGGGTGGGAACCGCCGCGCCGAGCGCTCCGGCGATCTTCTCGAGGTACACCACGTCGGAGCCGTCGAGGACGGCCAGGTGTACGACCAGACCGGTGGCCCGGTGCAGCTCGTGCAGGAATGGTTGAGCGGCGCTGTGCAGCCGGTCCTGATGCACCGCAAGCGATCCCAGTTCGACCAGCTTCATGCCCAGCTCGTAGTCACGGCCGTGGCGACGCAGCCACCGCAGCTGCACCAGCCGTTCCAGCATCCGGTGCGCAGACGACCGCGGTAGGCCGGTGCGTCGCACGACCTGGGCCAGCGAGAGCCGGCCGGGCCCGTCGAAAGAGTCCAGGACCAGCGATATGCGGTCGATCACGGCGCTCGGAGTACAGGCATCGCCCTCGCGTGTCATCGTTCCTCCCGGCAAACTGATATGACTAATAGGCATATACCTATTGATAGCATAGTGTGTCGCCGGTCACAAGCATGCAAGACGTGGGGCAGCGAAACAAGGGCGTGACGGCGCGAGAGGGCAACCGATTCACGCGAGTAGCGCGCCGATGTCGGGTCAGGCTGCGGCGGCGGCCCGCCCGGCCCGGCGGCCGTAGAAGCTGCCGTCACCCAGTGAAATGCCGCTGGCATAGCCCCAGGCGGCAAGCCCCGCGGTGGCCCGCCCGGCCGCGAACAGCCCCGGGATCGGTGAGCCGCTGACGTGCAACACCTCGGCGGACAGCGAGGTGTGCAGCCCGCCCAAGGTGAAGCCACCGGTGTTGCCGCGCAGGTCGATGGCGCCGACCGGTGTGCCGATCGGGCGCAGCCACTCCAGCTTCTTGTGCAGCACCGGATCCTCGGCCCTCGCGGCGCCGTCGTTGTAGGCCGAAACCGTGTTCTGCAGTGAGCCTGCAGGCAAACCGATTTCGGCTTCCAGGTCGGCCACGCTCTCGCAGACCCAGGTCGGCGGCCTCAGCAGGAACGGCGTTGCCGACCGGGTGGCCATGGCCTGCTCGTGCGCGTCAGCGTCGAGCACCAGAAAAGCGGTGTCGTCTTGGTGATAGAGGGTCAATTGGCCGATCCGCCCGGGGTAGGTGTCCTCGGCCACGTAGCGCTGCCCGCGGCCGTTGACCAGGATGCCGCGGGCTATCAGCTGCGGGTCGACCAGAAACGCGACCTCGGTGGCGTCCATGTGGGCCAGGTCGGCGCCCAGCGCCTGCGCCATCTGGATTGCCACGCCGTCGTGTTCTTCGACCGAGGCGGCCGGGCGACCGGCGATCCGCGGCGCGTAGCGGGCGACCATCGACTCGTTGTAGGCGAAACTGCCGGTGGCCAAGACGATTCCGCGTCGGGCCCGCACCGCCATCTCGGTGCCGTACTGGCGGGCGATGAGCCCGACCACCCGTCCGTCGCTTTCGACGACGAGCCGCCGCACCCGGGTATCGACAATGCTGCGCACGCCCAGCGCGGTGGCGGTGTCGACCAGCGGCTTCATCAGCATGTAGCCGCCGCCTTTTTCACCGGTCCGCTTGTCCTGCATCTGCGGCACGTGGCCGCGCGGCGCGGGTACCGCAATCGTGTTGTAGGGGAACGCGTTCTCGCCGCCGGTGTACATCAGCCCGTCGTCGTCGGGCGGCTCCCAACCCGGTTCGCCCCAGAAGCTGGGCTT
Source organism: Mycobacterium sp. (assembly GCF_965277065.1). Classification (GTDB taxonomy): domain Bacteria; phylum Actinomycetota; class Actinomycetes; order Mycobacteriales; family Mycobacteriaceae; genus Mycobacterium. Next base: position 26,223 of record NZ_CBDIBT010000018.1, on the reverse strand, counting down.
GAACGGCACGCCGCAATCCACTAGCCAGTCGAAATGCTCGAGGCTGCCGGCGCAGTAGTCGGCGATCCGGTCGACATCGGCGCCCGGCCCCATCGCCGCGCACAGGAAAGTACGCATGTTGTCGACGGAATCGTCGAAGCCGCAAGCTTTTTGGATCGGCGTGCCACCGCCGAGGTAGACGAATCCGCCGGCCAGCGACGCGGCCCCGCCCCAGCCGCCGGTGCGCTCCAACACCACCACCTCGGCCCCGGCCCGCGCGGCCTCGATCGCTGCCGAGACACCGGCAATGCCGTACCCGGCGATCACCACGTCGGCTTCGACATCCCAAGAGTTGATATCGCGTGCGTCGACGGGTGCGACGGTCACATTGCCGCCAGCGGCTGCGCCCCGGACCAGTCGTGACCCCAATAGCTGTCGGCGGTGATCTCTTCGGAGGTGTAGTACGTCTCGTCGACTTTCATTCCGTCGGTGCCGAATTCGATGTCCCACCCGCCGGGCGCCCGGACGTAGAAGGAGACCATCTTGTCGTTGGTGTGCCGGCCCAGCGTCGACGAGAGCGAAAAGCCCTGTTTGACAACCCGATCAAGGGCCCGGCCGACCGCGTCCAGCGAGTCGACCTCGACCATGATGTGCACCAGGCCCGGTGCCCCGCCGTGCGGTGCAGGACACAGCGCCATGCTGTGGTGGCGGTCGTTGACGCCGAAGAACCGGATCCGCAGCGGGCCGAACTCCGGCGGTGCGGGCAGCCGCATCGCGCCGCGCGGCAGAAAGCCCAGCGTCTCGCTGTAGAACGCGAATGCCCCGGCGGGGTCCATCGTCGGCAACACCACATGGCCCAGACCCTGGGTGCCGGTGACGAAGGTGGCGCCGAAGGGCGTCACCACCGGACTGTGATCCAGCGCGGGACCGAAGAACACCTCGGTGGTCGTGCCGGTCGGATCGGTGAACGCGAAGACGTCTTCGACCCTGCGTTCGTCGGCTTCCTCGACCGACAGCGGTTTGACCGCGACACCGGCGCGCTCAAGGGTGTCCTGAACCCGTTGCAGCGCAAGGCCGTCGCGCACCTCCCAACCGATGTGTTGCACCTGGTCGCTGTCGCCGGGGACGACGATGATCCGCGCGAAGCGTTCGTCCATCCGCAGGTAGAGCGCTGCCGGGTCGGGCCCGTCGCCCTGCGCGAACCCGAGCGTGTCGAACGCAAAGCTGTGCCAGCGATCGATGTCGCTGGTCTGAATCTTGATGTAGCCCAGGCTTTTGATGTCGCCCATCAGATCATCGCCCGCAGCGGATCGGCCGGCTCGATGCCCATCGAACTCAGCGCGGCGGCGTGGTAGACGGTGCTGGGCACGTGGATCGCGTGGTTGAGTCCGACGTGGGCGTCACGCCAAAAACGTTGCAGCGGCTTGTCCATCCGCGCGGCGTTTCCACCGGAGCGGGCGAAGATCTGGTCGACGGCCATCACCGCCCGCCACGCGGCCCGGATCTGGGTGCGGCGTCCGATGGCCCGTTCCTCGAAGGAGACCTCGCGACCGGACTCGACGATGTCCCATATCTTGTCGACGTTGGCCAGAATTTCCTGGCGGGCGGCGTTGATGTCGGCGGCTGCCTCGCTGATCGCGAACAACACGTACGGGTCGTCCTTGATCGCGGTGCCCTGCGCGCCGACCCGCCCGCGCTGGTAGTCGAGATGAGCCGCCAGCGCACCTTCGGCGATGCCGATCACCGCGGAACTGATGCCGAGCGGGAACATGTTCGACCACGGCATCTTGTACAGCGACTCGGTGACGCCGGCTTCCTTCTGCGCGGTGCCGTCGATCACCTGGTCGCCGTTCATCACCCGGTACGATGGCACGAAGGCGTCTTTGACGATGATGTCCTTGGAACCAGTCCCCTTCAGGCCCACCACATTCCAGGAGTCCTCGACAATCTGGTAGTCGCTGCGGGGCAGGATCATGTGCAGCATGGTCGGCGGATCAGCGATGCTGCCGTCCGCGTTGCCCAGCAGGGCGCCGAGGAAGATCCAGTCGCAGTGGTCGGTCCCTGAGCTGAACTGCCAGCGGCCGTTGAAGACGTAACCGCCGTCGATCGGGACGGCAAGCCCGGTGGGTGCATACGGTGAAGCCATCCAGGTGTTGTCGTCGGCGCCCCATACCTCTTCGCGGACTTTCGGGTCGGCGAAGGCCAGCTGCCACGGGTGTACGCCCACCACCCCGCAGACCCAGCCCGCGGCGCCGTCGAGGGCGGCCACCGCCATCACGGTTTCCGCGAATTCCCGTGGGTGAGCTTCGAATCCGCCGTACTGCTTGGGTTGCAGCAGTTTGATCGGGCCGGCCGCCTTGAGTAACTTCGCGGTGTCGTCGGGCATCTGGCCGAGGCGTTCGGCCTCGGCGCCCTGGTCCCGGAGCTGCTCGGCGATCTCGCCGATGTTGTCGATTACCCGTCGGGCCATGATGTCTTCCTGTCCTAGGCTGCGACTCCCATGGTGAACCGGCCTCGGCCCGACGAAGCGACGCCGTCCCGGTCAGTGGACAGGTTTGAGAGATCTGAGGTCAGACGACTCCGCGCAGGCCGTCGGCGCCGAACGCCGGTTCGAGCATCGCGCTGAAGTCCGGGCCGCGGCGCAGCATGAGACCACCGTCGACGTTGATGACCTGACCGGTAACGTAACTGGCGGCATCGCTGAGCAGGAACATCGCGAGTTTGGCGACATCGTCGACCTCGCCGGGCCGCGGCAGTGGGGTGCAGAGCCGGTAATCCTCGCTCAATTCCGGCGATTCCAGTACCGGCGCGACCAGTTCCGTGCGGATCAGGCCCGGGCGGACACTGTTGACCCGGACCCACGACGCTCCGAGTTCGTCGGCAGCCAACTGCATCAGGTGGTCGAGCGCCGACTTGCTCACGCCATAAGCGCCAAACCAGCGATGGGTATTGCTGGCCGCGATCGAGGAGATGCCGACGAACGACCCGCCTCCACCGCGCACCATCTCGCGGGCGGAGTGCTTAAGCACGTACATGCTGCCGTTGACGTTGAGGTCGACGGCACGACGCCACAGCTGCGAGTCGATCTGAGTGATCGGCCCGATGGTCTCAGATCCGCCGGCGCAGTGCACTACGCCGTGCAGCCGACCGTGCCACGCCGTCGCGGCCTCGACTGCGCGGGTGACCTCGTCTTCGTTGGTGACGTCGGCGGGCTCGTAGCGAATTGCGCCGCCGCCCGCCTTGACCGCGTCGATTTCCTCGACAGCCGCCGCGAGCCGGTCGGCATTGCGGCCGACGATCATGACCGAGGCACCCGAAGCGACCAGGCCGGCGGCAACCCCCTTTCCGATGCCGCTGCCACCACCGGTAACCAGGTATGTCCGGTCTTCGAACGAAAGCTGCATGCCGATCCCTTGGTAGTTCAAGTACCGAAACTGAAACAGGTTCTAGCTATCGAACCATGCGCTGGTCAGCCTAACTACGGCGACTAGGGAGTGTCCTTGCGGGCGACCTTCGTCGGCGTCGGGTTGCGCCAATCCTCGACGTCCGGCGGCAGCCCGACCGGGTACCGGTTCTCGTTGTGCGCGGCCCAGTGCGCGTGGCCCAACTCATGGATGTGGAAGGCGTGCCGCAACGCTTCGGTGAAGCCCATCGCCTCCGTGGCAGCATTCACCGAATCCTTGATCAACAGCGCCGCCATGGTCGGTCGCTCGGCGATCCGGCGGGCGAATTCCAGCGTCTTGTCCGCCAAGTCGTCGGCCGGGAACACCTTCGTCACCATGCCGAGCCGGTAGGCCTCGTCGGCGTCCAGGGAGTCACCGGTCAGCAGCAACTCTTTGGCTTTGCGTGGGCCGAATTCCCAAGGGTGCGCGTAGTATTCGACGCCCGGCATGCCCATCCGCACACCGACCACGTCGCTGAACTTCGCGTTGTCGGCGGCGACGATCAAATCGCACGCCCAGATCAGCATCAGAGCCGCGGAGATGGCGTTGCCCTGCACCTGGGCGATGGTGATCTTGCGCAGATCACGCCAGCGGCAGGTGTTCTGGAAGAAGTAGTGCCACTCCTGGAGATAGACCTTCTCCATCACGGCTTCGCGCGTGCCGCCATTGGTCCGAAAGCTCGGCAGCTGCTTGTCGCCCGGAGCCCGCTCCGCCAGCGCCAGCTCCGAGCCGAGGTCGTGGCCGGCGGAGAAGTTCTTACCGCGGGCCCCCAGGATCACCACCCGGACGGCGTCGTCGGCCTCGGCGCGCAGGAACGCTTCATCGAGTTGCACCAGCAAACCGCGACTCTGGGCGTTGTGCGCCTCGGGGCGGTTCAGCCAGATCCGGGCGATCCGGCCCTCGTCGAGCGTTTCGTAAGCCACCAACTCGTCGGGGACTGACATTGGCCACCTCATTCGCCTTGGCTGTGCCTGATGCTGCTGTGCCTGATCGTGCTGTGCCTGATCACCTAGGGAAGTTACACTTTACGATTAGGCCGTAACGCATATGCCGCGGGGTTGCGGCACCCCATACGACTGTTTACGCACTTCGCCTACAGTTATCTCATGCCCGCCAAATCTGACACCCATGAAATCGATGACGTTGAGCCGTTGGCCGACGACACCGCCAGCCAGGCTCGGCGTGTCGTAGCGGCCTATGCCGAAGACGCCGACGAGTGTCGCGTGTTCCTGTCGATGCTTGGTATCGGACCTGCGAAGATCGAGGTGTAAATGCCCCGCGCGGGAGGCAAGAGTTCAAAGAGCCCTCCCTCCGGGGTGTCCGACTTCGTCGTCGTCGCCAATCGGCTGCCGATCGACATGGAGCGATTACCCGACGGCGCCACGAACTGGAAACGCAGCCCGGGCGGTCTGGTCACGGCACTGGAGCCGCTACTGCGCCGGCGTCGCGGCGCCTGGATCGGGTGGCCCGGGGTCGTCGAAGACGACGTCGATGTGGCCGACGAGCCCATTGATGACCAGGACCTCCGGCTACACCCCGTGCGGCTGTCGGCCGACGACGTCGAAGAGTATTACGAAGGCTTCTCCAACGCCGCGCTGTGGCCGCTTTACCACGACGTCATCGTCAAGCCGATCTACCACCGGGAGTGGTGGGACCGGTACGTCGACGTCAACCGCAGGTTCGCCGAAGCGGCGGCACGCGCTGCGGCCAAGGGCGCGATCGTCTGGGTGCAGGATTATCAGCTGCAACTGGTACCCGCGATGCTGCGCGAACTTCGGCCCGATCTGACGATCGGATTTTTCCTGCATATCCCGTTTCCGCCCGTCGAGCTGTTCATGCAGATGCCGTGGCGCAGCGAGATCGTCAAGGGCCTGTTGGGCGCGGACTTGGTCGGCTTCCACCTGGCCGGCGGCGCGCAGAACTTCCTTATCCTGGCCCGCCGTTTGATCGGCGCGAGCACCTCGCGGGGTTCGGTCGGGGTGCGGTCGCGGTTGGGTGAGGTGCAGCTCGACGATCGCACGGTGCGGGTGGGTGCGTTCCCGATCTCCATCGACTCGACCGAGCTCGACCAGAAGGCGCGCGGCCGCAGCATCCGCGGGCGGGCGAAGGAAATCCGCGCCGAGATCGGCAATCCGCGCAAGGTCCTGCTCGGCGTCGACCGGCTGGACTACACCAAAGGCATCGACGTGCGGCTCAACGCGCTCGCCGAACTGCTCGCCGAAGGCCGCGTCAAGGCCGAAGACACCGTGCTGGTCCAGCTAGCCACCCCGAGCCGCGAACGGGTCGAGAGTTACCAAAAGCTGCGCGAAGAGATCGAGCGCCAGGTCGGCCACATCAATGGTGAATACGGCGAGGTCGGCCGCCCGGTGGTGCACTACCTGCACCGCCCGGTACCTCGCGACGAGCTGATCTCGTTCTATGTGGCCAGCGACGTGATGCTGGTGACCCCGCTGCGGGACGGAATGAATCTGGTGGCCAAGGAATACGTCGCGTGCCGCAGCGATCTCGGCGGTGCGTTGGTGCTCAGCGAATTCACCGGTGCCGCAGCCGAACTCATGCAGGCCTACCTGGTCAACCCGCACGACCTCGAAGGTGTCAAAGACGCGATCGAGGCAGCGCTCAACCAGCCTGAAGCTGAGGGGCGGCGCCGTATGCGGGCCCTGCGGCGTCAGGTTTTGGTCCATGATGTCGACCGGTGGGCCAAGTCATTCCTCGATGCGCTGTCGGTAGGACATCCGTCAAACAGCTGAATTGATCTGAAACGTGTTCTAGTCGGCTTTGAACCCGCTTCCGAGGGTCTTGCGCCAGCTTGCGGCCCGGTCGATCAGTCCACCAATCCGACCGCCGAAAAGGTGCGTTTCGGATCACGGCCGGCAAAATATTCGCTGAGTTCGTCGCTGAGGTTGCTGGGATCCCATGCCTGCGCACCGGCGTCGAACTGACGCTCGATCGTGGGCGCCGCCATCAGCGTCACCTGCGGGCCGTACACGACGAACACTTGGCCGTTGACGTCCTTGGCCGCCGGCGACGCCAAAAAGTTCACCAGGGTTACGACATGGTCGGGTGAGAGCGGGTCGATCTCGCCGCCAGGCGGCGCTTCGCCGAAAACCTCAGCGGTCATTGCGGTCCGGGCCCGGGGGGCGATTGCGTTGGCGCACACTCCATACCGCCCGAGGCCTCGGGCGGCCGTCAGGGTCAGCGAGATGATTCCGGCTTTGGCCGCACCGTAGTTGGCCTGCCCGATGGGACCGGTCAATCCCGCTTCCGACGAGGTGTTGATGATACGTCCGTAGATCGAGCCGCCGGAATCTTTGGCCTTGGACCGCCAGTACGTCGCGGCATTGCGGGTCAACAAGAAGTGGCCGCGCAGGTGCACGGCGATCACCGCGTCCCACTCCTCGTCGGACATGTTGAACAGCATCCGGTCGCGGGTGATCCCGGCGTTGTTGACCACGATGCCCAGTCCGCCCAATCCGTCGGCGGTGCTGACCAGTTCGTCGGCTGTCTCGCGCTGACTGATGTCGCCCGCGACCGCCGCGGCTTTGGAGCCGGCCGTGGTGATCTCGTCGATCACGTCAGAGACGTCCAGCGCGGCGGCGATGTCGTTGACGACGACGGTCGCGCCTGCGCGGGCCAAGCCGATCGCCTCGGCGCGGCCCAGTCCCGCGGCAGCGCCGGTGACCACCGCGACCTTCCCGGATAGATCGGTCGCGTTCATGCTGCTGGCTGGCGACGACGCAGACCGCGCAGCGGTCTGAGGAGAAGCCGGCCCATTAGACCCCGTCAATTTATGAATACCTCTAGTCGGTGTTATTCGCTGCGCAGTAGCGCTGCTCGCGGGCATTCCGCGATCGCCTGCTCCGTCAATGCCTCCTGATCGGCGGGCACTGGGTCGGCCTTCACAACTGCGTAATCCTCGTCGTCGAGGTCGAAGATATCCGGCGCGATTCCCAAGCACACCGCGTTGCCCTCACACCGGTCGTGGTCGACTTTCACCCGCACGACTTTCCTCCTTTGACGCAAGCCTGGACTATGGCTTTCCAACGGTATGCCCACCTTACGACCAGTCCCGGTCGCGTCCAGGGGAACGGTCGCTGGACCCTCAGACTAGAACGTGTTACAACCAGGGAAGCGAAAGGGTAGCCGTTGATGCAGGCTGCCGGAGAACTCACTGACTATTGGAGGGCAGCCGGAATGCGCATCAGTTACACCCCGGAGCAGGAAGAACTGCGTCGCGAGCTGCGGTCGTACTTCACCAAGCTCATTACCCCGGAGCGTCGCGAGGCGCTGAGCTCGACGTCAGGTGAGGTCGGCGAAGGCAATGTCTACCGCGAGACCGTCGCCCAGATGGGCAAGGACGGGTGGCTGACCCTGAACTGGCCCAAGGAGTATGGCGGCCAGGATCGCTCCCCGATGGACTCGCTGATCTTCACCGACGAGGCCGCGATCGCCGGCGCGCCGGTGCCGTTCCTGACGATCAACAGCGTCGCGCCGACCATCATGTCCTTCGGCACCGAAGAGCAGAAGAAGTTGTTCCTGCCGCGCATTGCTGCGGGGGAATTACACTTCTCGATCGGCTACTCCGAGCCCGGCGCCGGCACCGACCTGGCCAACCTGCGGACCAGCGCGGTGCGCGACGGCGACGACTACGTGGTCAACGGCCAGAAGATGTGGACCAGCCTGATCGCCTACGCCGACTACGTCTGGCTGGCGGTCCGCACCAACCCCGAAGCCAAGAAGCACCGCGGTATCTCGATGCTGATCATGCCGACGAGTGCCGAAGGATTCTCGTGGACGCCGGTACACACGATGTCGGGTGTGGACACCAGCGCCACCTACTACCAGGACGTCCGTGTCCCGGTCGCGAACCGGGTCGGCGAAGAGAATGCCGGCTGGAAGCTGGTCACCAACCAGCTCAACCACGAGCGGGTCGCGCTGGTGTCGCCGATGCCGATCGTCATGGCGCTCAACCAGGTTCGTGACTGGGCACAGAACACCAAGGACGCTGGCGGCGCCCGGCTGATCGACTCGGAATGGGTCCAGCTCAACCTGGCCCGCGTGCACGCGAAGGTCGAAGTCCTCAAGCTGATCAACTGGGAGTTGGCCTCGGTGGAATCAGCACCGTCACCCGCGGACGCGTCGGCGGCCAAGGTGTTCGGCACCGAGTTGGCCACCGAGGCCTACCGGCTGCTGATGGAGGTGCTGGGCACCGCGGCGACCGTGCGCCAGGATTCGCCCGGTGCGCTGCTGCGCGGACGGGTCGAGCGGATGCACCGGGCGTGCCTGATCCTGACCTTCGGCGGCGGCACGAACGAGGTGCAACGCGACATCATCGGCATGGTGGCGCTCGGCCTGCCCCGAGCCAACCGCTAACGAATTGGAGGAGAACCCATGGACTTCTCGACAACCGAAGCCGCACAGGATCTGGGCGGACTGGTCACCACGATTGTCGACGCGGTGTGCACCCCCGAGCATCAACGCACGCTCGACGGGCTCGATCAGCGGTTCGACCGCGAGCTGTGGAGCAAGCTCGGCGATGCTGACATCCTGTCCACCGCCGCTCCGGAGTCGTTGGGCGGAGGCGGATTCGGCCTACTCGAAGAAGTCGCCGTGCTGGTGGGCCTCGGCCGCCAGCTGGCGGCCGTCCCGTATCTGGACTCGGTGGTGCTGGCTGCCGGCGCGCTGGCCCGATTCGGCCCGGCCGAACTGCAGCAGGAGTGGGGCGTCCCCGCGGTGACCGGCGCCAAGATCCTCGCCGTTGCACTGGACGGTGAAATGGGCGACGGGCCGGTTCAGGCTACGTCGGCCGGCGACGGCTACAAGCTGACCGGAACACGCACCCAGATCGCGTACGGGCCGGTCGCCGACGGCTTCCTTGTTCCGGCCGAAACCGATTCCGGCACTTCGGTTTTCCTGGTCGCAAGCAGCGACCCGGGAGTGACGGTCACCGCGCTGGACACCACCGGCTTGGGTAGCGTCGGGCACCTCCGGCTGGACGGTGTCGAAGTGGACAGCGGACGTGTCGTCGGTGGCGCCGATGTCGTCAGCTGGATCAAGACCCTGGGTGTGCTGAGCCACAGCGCATTCCAACTCGGCGTCCTCGAGCGCGGCCTGCAGTTGACGGCCGAATACGCCCGGGAGCGTGAGCAGTTCGACCGGCCGATCGGCAGTTTCCAGGCGGTCGGGCAACGGCTGGCCGACGCTTACATCGACGTCAAAGGCCTGCGCCTGACCCTGACCCAGGCGGCGTGGCGGCTCGGCGAGGACCTTCCCGCCGACACCGAAGTGGCCACCGCCGCGTTCTGGGCGGCCGACGCCGGACACCGTGTGGCGCACACCATCGTTCACATCCACGGCGGCGTCGGTATCGACACCGATCACCCGGTGCACCGGTACTTCCTGGCGGCCAAGCAAACCGAGTTCGCGCTGGGCGGCGCCACCAGCCAGCTGTTGAAGATCGGCCGCGAACTGGCGGACACCCCCGCCTAGCTGTGGCCCCTCTTCCCACAGTCGCCGATCTGCTTGCTCCGCTGGTCGATATCGACGACCGGGGCGTTTACTTCGAGGACTCGTACGTCAGCTGGCGCGACCATCTCCGGCACGGCGCGGCAGTGGCCGCGACGCTACGGGCGCACCTGGACCCGGCTCGGCCACCGCACGTCGGGGTGCTGCTGGAGAACACACCGTTCTTCTCCTCGGTATTGGTCGCCGCGGGGATGACGGGGATCATCCCGGTAGGGCTCAACCCGGTTCGCCGGGGCGACGCGCTGAGCCGCGACATCGAGCACTCGGATTGCCAACTGGTGCTGGCCGATTCGAAGTCCGCAGACACACTGGGCGATGTCAAACACATCAACGTGGACTCCCCCAAGTGGGCTGCCGAGGTCGCCGGACATCGTGACGCCGACATCCTTTTCCGGTCGGCGTCGCCCGACGACCTGTTCATGCTGATCTTCACCTCGGGCACCAGCGGTAACCCCAAGGCGGTGATGTGCAGCCACGGGAAGGTGGCGGTCGCCGGGGTGACGATGTCCGACCGGTTCAGCCTCGGCCCGGCCGACGTCTGTTACGCCTCGATGCCGCTGTTCCACTCCAACGCGGTTCTGGTCGGCTGGGCAGTTTCGCTGGCCTGCCGTGGCTCACTGGTGTTGCGCCGTAAGTTCTCCGCATCTGGATTTCTACCGGACATCCGCCGTTACGGCGCCACCTATGCCAACTACGTGGGCAAGCCGCTGTCCTACGTCCTCGCCACACCCGAGCGTGCGGACGACGCCGACAATCCGTTGCGGGCGGTGTACGGCAACGAAGGCGCACCCGCTGACATCGATCGTTTCGCCGCCAGATTCGGCTGCCGGGTCATTGACGGCTTCGGCTCGACCGAAGGCGGGATCGCCATCGGACGCACGCCGGACACGCCGTCGGGAGCATTGGGCCCGCTGCCCGACGAGGTCCAGATCATCGACGTCGACACCGGGCAGCAGTGCCCGGTCGGCGTCGTCGGCGAGCTGGTAAATGTCACCGGCGCAGGACGTTTCGAGGGTTACTACAACGATCCCGAGTCCAACGCGCAGCGGATGGCGGGCGGCATGTATCACAGCGGCGATCTCGCTTACCGCGATGGGGCCGGCTACGCCTACTTCTCCGGTCGGCTCGGGGACTGGCTACGGGTCGACGGTGAAAACCTGGGAACCGCGCCGATCGAGCGGGTGCTGGCCCGTCATCCCGACGTCACCGAGGTGGCTGTGTACGCGGTGCCCGATCCGGCGGTCGGCGACCAGGTGATGGCTGCAGTGGTGCTCGGCTCCGACGCCGAGTTCGACCCGGACACGTTCCGCGCGTTCCTCGCCGAACAGCCCGACCTCGGCCCGAAGCAGTGGCCGTCGTACGTCCGAGTCAGCTCGAGCCTGCCGCGAACGGCAACGTTCAAGGTCCTCAAGAGGCAGCTCTCGGCCGAGGGCCTGGACTGCGACGATCCAGTGCTGTCCATCCCGCGCTGATCATCGTGAAGAAAAGCTTCGACGAACTATCGCAGATGCTGCCCGGGAAGGTCGGCGTCGCAATCGCTTCCGCCGGTGCCGAGCCGGTCTCGTTGGGCGAGTGGTCCGTCGGCGTGGCCTGGTCCACGATCAAGGTGCCGCTGGCCGTTGCCGCCTTGCGGGCCGGTGTCGCCCGTTCGGATCAACTGATCGCGGCGATCACCCGCTCGGACAATGCCGCCGCCGAGGACCTCTGGTCACACCTCGGCGATCCCGCGGCGGCGCTCGTGCAATCCGTGCTGCGCGAAGCCGGCGATCCGGTCAGCGTCGTCGAATCAGGGCGCCTGCGTTCCGAATACACGCCGTTCGGTCAGACGCGCTGGTCGCTCGCCGACCAGGCCAGGTTCGCCGCCGGACTGTCGCTCGTTCCTGGGTCATCACCCGTCATCGATCTGATGGGGGCGCTGACTGTCGACCATCAGTGGGGGTTGGCGGCGAAAGGTCTTGCCGCAAAAGGCGGTTGGGGGCCGGGCCTCTCAGATGAGTATCTGGTCCGGCAGTTCGCGATCGTATCCGGCACGGTCGGTGTAGCTCTGGCGGCCGAAGTCCGTGACGGCGGATACCAGGCCGGCGTTGAGGCGATGAACTCGCTGGCCGATTGGGTCGTCGACGAGGCATTAACCGAGTATTGACGGCACGACGGCATCGATCAGATGCGGGCCGGACTCGGCGAACGCCGCGCGTAGCGCATCGGTGAATTCCTCGACGGTGGTCGCCCGGCGCGCCGGGACTCCCATGCCTTCAGCTATCTTGACGAAATCCATTGTCGGGCGGGACAAGTCGAGGAGGTCGAGCGCTTTCGGGCCGGGTGCCGATCCGACTCCCACCCGCTGCAGCTCCAGTCGCAGAATGTCGTAGGCACCGTTGTTGTAGATGACGGTGGTGACGTCGAGGTTCTCCCGGGCCTGCGTCCACAGTCCCGAAATCGTATACATTGCCGAGCCATCGGATTCCAGGTTCAGCACCGGCCGCTCGGGCGCGGCGACCGCGGCTCCTACTGCCGCCGGGATTCCGTAGCCGATCGCACCGCCGGTCAGGGTCAGCCAGTCGTGCGCGGGCGCACCCGCGGTCGCCGCGGTCAGCGGAATGCTGGACGTGTTGGATTCGTCGACGACGATCACGTTCTCCGGCATCAGCGCACCGACCGCCTCGGCCACCGACACAGCCGTCAGCACGCCGGTCGGCAGCTGCGGGCGCGACAACTCTGCGACCGGCGCCGTGCTTCCCGGCGCCATTTCGTCGGCCAACGCGGTCAATGCGTCTGCCGCACCAGTGTATTCGGCGAGCACATGTACCTCGCAGCCGGCGGGCACCAGGTCGCTGGGCTTGTCGGGATAGCCGAAGAACGACACCGGCGACTTGGCCCCGGCCAGCACCAGATGCTTGGCCCCGTCGAGCTGAGCCAGCGCGGCCTCACCGAAGTACGCGAGCCGGTCGATGGCGGGGACACCGGCACCGCGCTCCAGACGCGTCGGGAACGTCTCGCACAGCAGACGTGCACCGGTGGCTTGCGCAATCCGCGACGCCGCGGCAAGGCCCGGACGCCGGGTCGCGTCACCGCCGACCATGATTACGGTTGGCTCGCCCGAGCGCAGCACCTCCGCGACCTCGGGTGCCAGCATCGGGTTGGCGCTCGAGGTTTGTGCCGGTAACTCGGCCGCGGCCTGCGCTCCGTCGGACCAGGACACGTCGGCGGGCAAGATCAGCGTCGCGATCTGCGCTCCCGCCCGGCTGACCGCAACCGCCTGCGCCGCGTCGGTGGCCACGTCGGCGGTGCTGCTCGAGCGGTGCACCCAGCCCGAGACGCTGCCGGCCAGCGCGTCGATGTCGGATTCCAAGGGCGCGTCGTACTTCTTGTGATAGGTGGCGTGGTCTCCGACGACGACCACCATCGGCACCCGCGCGCGACGGGCGTTGTGCAGATTGGCCAGACCATTGCCGAGCCCGGGACCCAGGTGCAGCAGTACCGCGGCCGGGCGGTCGGCGATACGGGCGTACCCGTCGGCGGCTCCGGTGGCAACACCTTCGAAAAGACCCAGCACGCCGCGCATTTGCGGAACCGCGTCCAGCGCCGCGACGAAGTGCATCTCCGACGTGCCGGGGTTGGCGAAGCACACGTCCACCCCGGAGTCGACCAGCGTATTGATCAGAGCCTGTGCACCGTTCACGCTTCGACTGTAGAGCCGGTCAGATTGACAGCGCGGCCTGGGCGCAGATCTGCGTCCGCTGCGCGTGACCGCCGCCGAACAGCACCACGTGCGCGAGCAAGGCGAAAAGCTGGTGCAACCCGATGCGTGCGCGCCAGCCCGGCCGCAGCGGGTGTACGCCCTGGTAGCCGGCAATGATGTCGTCGTAGTGCGGGCAGCCGAACAACGCGAGCATGGCCAGGTCGTTCTCGCGGTGACCACCGTGGGCGGCCGGGTCGATGAGCACCACGCCGTCGGGGGTCCACATCACGTTGCCGCCCCACAAATCGCCGTGCAGCCGGGCCGGCGCATCATCGTCGTCGTAGTCGCCCGCCCGGCATCGCTGCGCGACCGCATCGACGGCGTCTCGTGTGGACGCGCTCAGACGCGGCGCCGCCCTCTCTGCCATCGGCGCCAGCCGCTGATCAGCGTAGAACGTACCCCAAAGTCGTTGCGGCTCCAGCGACATCGGCAGGGGGTCGGTCAGCGGGCCGAAGAATCCCGGTCCGTCCCATCCGTCGGGGCCGGCCCCGAAGCCTTTAGCCCCGGTGTCGTGCGTGACGGCCAGCCGCCCGCCGAACTGTCGGGCAGCGTCCTGGCCCGGAGCCACCGACTCGAGCCGGTGCAGCGTCAGGCTAGTCGCATCCACCGACACGACCGGCACGCAGGGTACGCCGCCTTCTGCGGCCGAAAGCCATTGCAGTCCAGCGGCTTCGCACTCGAAGAAACCTGCCGGTGCTCCGGCGCTGCGCTTGACGAAGTCGGTCAAGCGGTGGCGTGGGCGGCGTGGACGTCGTCGGCCGGTCGGGCCTCCGTCTGCTCCTTGGCCCACCGGTAGTCGGGTTTGCCGGCCGGCGAGCGCTTCACCTCGTCGACCAGCCAAAGGCTGCGCGGCACTTTGTATCCCGCGATCTCGGCACGCACGAAGCTGTCCAGATCGGACAGCGACGGCCGCGCTCCGGGCCGGGCCTGCACGACGGCGGCCACATGCTGGCCGTAGCGGGGATCGGGCACGCCGACGACCAGGGCGTCGAAGACGTCGGGATGGCCCTTCAGAGCGGCCTCGACTTCCTCGGGGTAGATCTTCTCGCCGCCGCTGTTGATCGACACCGAGCCACGACCCAGCATCGTCACGCTGCCGTCCTCCTCGACCGTTGCCCAGTCGCCGGGGATGGCATACCGGACGCCGTTGAAAACTCGGAAGGTCTGCCGGGTTTTTTCGTCGTCCTTGTAGTAGCCGACGGGAATGTTGCCCTTCTTGGCGATGAAGCCGCGGACTCCGGAGCCCGGCTTGACCTCGTTGCCGTCGTCGTCGAGCACGACGGTCCGGTGGTCGATCGTCACCCGCGGGCCGCCGGCGTGCGGCGCGTCCTTGGCGACGATGCTGGTGCCGCCGAAGCCGGTCTCCGAGGAGCCGATCGAGTCGGTGATGACCCGGTTGGGCAGCAACTCGAGGAACTTCTCCTTTATGCTCGGCGAGAACAGCGCCGCGGTGGAGGCGAGCAGGAACAGCGACGACAGGTCGTACTCGTTCCCCTTGTCCTGGTGTGCCAGCAGCGCATCCAGCAGCGGCCGGGCCATCGCATCGCCGGTGAAGAACAGCAGGTTCACCTTGTGGTCGTGGATCGTGCGCCAGACCTCGTCGGCGTTGAATTCCGGTGCGAGAACGGTGGTTTGGCCCGAGAAGAGGGACATCCAGGTGGCCGACTGGGTGGCGCCGTGGATCATCGGCGGAATCGGGTGGCGGACCATCGGCGGGTTGGCCGCGGCGCCCTTGGCCAGGTCGTACTCGTCTTTGATGAATTCGCCTGTGGCGAAGTCGGTTCCACCGAACAGCACCCGGTAGATGTCCTCGTGGCGCCACATCACGCCCTTGGGGAATCCGGTGGTGCCGCCGGTGTACAGCAGGTAGATGTCGTCGGCGCTGCGGGGACCGAAGTCTCGCTCGGGTGAGCTGTCAGCGGCCGCGGCGTAGAACTCGACGCCGCCGTAGCTCTGGTAGGCAGAGTCGGGGACGTCGGAGCCGTCGTCGATCACCAGGATGGTCTTCACGTTGGGGGTGTCAGGGAGCACGTTGGCGACGCGCTCGGAGTACTGCCGCTCGTGCACCAGCGCGACCATGTCGGAGTTCTCGAACAGGTAGCGCAGTTCGCCCTCGACGTAGCGGTAGTTGATGTTGACCAGGATCGCGCCCGCCTTGACGATGCCCACCATCGCGATGACGATCTCGATGCGGTTGCGGCAGTAGAGGCCGACCTTGTCGTCCTTGCGTACCCCCTGCTCCTGCAGGTAGTGCGCGAGGCGGTTGGCCTTCCCTTCGAGCTGGGCGTAGGTCAGTTGCTCCCCACCGCAGATCAGGGCTACCCGGTCAGGGACAGCATCGATGGCGTGCTCCGCCAGATCGGCAATATTCAGGGCCACGGACCTAAATTAGAACGTGTTACATTTCCTGACAAGTTTCAGGCCGGCGCGCAGGAAGGCGATCACTGGTGAGCGACTCCGAAAACAAGCCCGATGCCCTCATTGAGCAGCGCGGACACACTTTGATCTTGACGCTGAACCGACCTGAAGCCCGTAATGCACTTTCCACCGAGATGCTCTCGATCATGGTCGAGGCCTGGGACCGCGTCGACACCGATCCCGACATCCGCTGCTGCATCCTGACCGGTGCCGGGGGCTACTTCTGCGCGGGCATGGACCTCAAGGCCGCGACCGCGAAACCGCCGGGCGACTCGTTCTCCGACGGCAGCTACGACCCGTCGCGCATCGACGCGCTACTCAAGGGGCGGCGGCTGACCAAGCCGCTGATCGCGGCGGTCGAAGGGCCGGCCATCGCGGGCGGCACCGAGATCCTGCAGGGCACCGACATCCGCATCGCCGGCGAAAGTGCCAAGTTCGGCATCTCCGAAGCCAAGTGGAGCCTGTATCCGATGGGCGGCTCGGCGGTGCGACTCGTGCGCCAGATCCCGTACACGATCGCCGCCGATCTGCTGCTGACCGGACGGCACATCACCGCCGCCGAGGCGCTGTCGTACGGG
The DNA here is from genome assembly GCF_965277065.1 of Mycobacterium sp. GTDB lineage: Bacteria > Actinomycetota > Actinomycetes > Mycobacteriales > Mycobacteriaceae > Mycobacterium. The sequence continues at coordinate 9,541 of NZ_CBDIBT010000018.1, read as the reverse complement.
CTCATCGGCTACGTCGTGCCCGATGGGACCGCGCTGGAAAAGGCGCTCGAGGTCGCCGACGTGATCGTCAACAACGGACCGCTTGCCGTGCAGGCGATCCTGCGCTCCATCCGCGAGACCGAGGGCTTGCACGAGAACGACGCGTTCAAGATCGACACCAAGCTCGGCATCGGTGTCTTCTTGTCCGAGGACGCCAAGGAAGGTCCATTGGCCTTCAAGGAGAAGCGCGCCCCGCAGTTCAAAAACCGCTAGCCTTTTGTTTCGCGCCGAGCGTGCATTCAGGGGCGGTATTTCACGGATTTTTCCGCCCTCTGTACACGATGAGCGATATGTCGGAGCCTGGCGGCAAACTGCCATCATGCTGGATCCGTTCCTGGGCAGTGAAGCGCTGGCGTCCGGTCGACTCACGCGCCATAAATTGCGAGCCAACTTCGCCGCCCTTCATCCCGACGTATACATATCGCGCGCCACCGAACTCTCCGCCCAAACGCGTGCCCGCGCCGCCTGGCTATGGTCAAAGCGACGCGGAGTCATCGCCGGACGCTCGGCCTCGGCGCTGCACGGCTCCAGGTGGGTCGACGGTCGGGCACCGGCCGACTTGCTCTACGACTACCGGCGCCCGCCGAAAGACATCCGAACCTGGTCTGATCGCCTAGACGAAGATGAGATTCAAATACTCGGCGAGATGCGGCTTACAACTCCGGCCCGAACCGCACTCGATATCGCCTGTCGCTATCCCATCGGATCTGCGATTGCCGCTCTTGACGCACTGTCTCGTGCAACACATTTGAAGATGGCCGACATCGAGTTGCTCGCCGAGCGCTACCGAGGTCGCCGCGGGATCCGACGGGCACGCCGGGCACTTAGCCTCGTTGACGCCGGGGCCGAGTCGCCCCGCGAAACCTGGTTGCGACTACTGCTCATCCGTGCAGGCTTCCCCGCTCCACAGACCCAGATCCCGGTCCGCGACGAATACGGCCAACTGGTCGCGGTTCTCGACATGGGCTGGGAGGAAATGAAACTCGCGGTCGAGTACGAAGGGGACCACCACCGCACCAATCGACGACAATTCAACAAAGACATCACGCGACTGGAGACGTTGACCGATCTCGGCTGGGTCATCGTCCGCGTTACCGCCGAAGACACAGAGGGCGGCGTCAACGCGCGAGTCCGAACCGCATGGGATCGTCGAGCGTGCGCAGAGGGCGGATTTTTATCCAATTCCTCACCATGAGTGCACGTTCGGCGCCCAGGCTTAGCTCGCGACCGGCACGGTCGGGGTGAACACCATCGGCATCGACTCCAGGCCGCTGACGAAGTTGGCTGGGCGCAAAGGCAATACGTCGCCACCGTCGGCCAGCCTCAGATCGGGCAACCGTTCGAGAACCCGATCGGTCATCAGCCGCAATTCCATGCGAGCCAACTGGTTTCCCAGACAAAAATGGGTGCCGAAGCCAAAGGCGACGTGGCCGTTAGGGTCTCGCCGGATGTCGAATTGCTCGGGAGTCTCGAACTGCTTCTCGTCGAAGTTCGCCGACTCGAACAGCAGCATGATCTTCTCGCCCTCGCGCAGCTCGGTTCCGTGAAAATCGTTGTCGACGGTCAACGTTCGGCACATGTTCTTCACCGGCGACGTCCAGCGCAGCATCTCCTCGATCGCCCCGGGCAAAAGCGTCCGGTCGGACACCAGCGCGTCCCACTGGTCGCGGTGACGCACCAACTGCTCGGTGCCGCCGGACAACGTGTGCCGGGTGGTCTCGTCGCCGCCGATGAGGATCAGCAGGGTCTCCATCACGATCTCGTCGTCGGACATCCGCTGTCCCTCGACTTCGGAGTTGACCAGGATGGAGAACAGGTCGTCGGTGGGCTCGGCGCGACGCTTCGCGATGATGGCAAAAGTGAATTCGGTATACGTCGCAAAGGCATTCATCACCGCCAGAGCCTCCGGGCCCGTCGGGTCGATATGCGAGCTCAGCCCGGTGACCAGATCGTCGGACCACTTCAGCAGCATGCCGCGCTCCTCGGGCAGCACGCCGAGCATGTCGCCGATCACCGCCATCGGCAACGGGGCGGCGATGTCGCGGACGAAGTCGCACTCACCTCGCTCGCAGACCGCGTCGATCAGCGCGTCGCACAGCCGGCCGATCGACGGCTCCTTCTCCGTCACCCGCTTACGGGTGAAGCCGGCGTTGACCAGCTTGCGGCGCAGCAGATGTGACGGGTCGTCCATGTCGATCATGTACGGCATACCGGGCTGCTCAGGCCGGATGCCGCCGGTGTTGGAAAACAACTCAGGATTGCGCTCGGCATCGATGATCGCCTGGTAGGTGGTGGCGGCTGCCAGCCCGTTGCGGTCGCGGAACACCGGTTGGTTGGCGCGCATCCAGCGATAGGCCTCGCGTGATGTCTGCCGGTCGGCATAGAAGTTGCCGTCCGTCAGGTCGATGTCCAGAATCGTGTCCGGAATCGTTGCGGTCATGTACCTAGCCTCCAGTTATGTACTCGGCCCAATTTTTAGCGGATTACAGTGACCGGCATGCCTGATTCTCAGCACACCATTGCCGGAACCGTGCTCACCATGCCAGTGCGGATTCGCGAGGCGAATGTTCACACCGCGATGTTCTCGGTTGATGCCGCCGCGGCGCAGCGGCTTGTCGACTACAGCGGTCTGCAGGTCTGCCAGCACCGCCCCGGACGCGCGGTGGTGAACCTGATGCTGGTCCGCTACGTCGACGGGGATCTGGGGCAGTACCACGAATTCGGTACCGCGGTGATGGTCAACCCGCCCGGTTCGGATGCCAAGGGCCTCAAGGCGCTCGGCGACGCCGCGGCGTTCATCCACCATCTGCCGGTGGATCAAGCCTTCACGCTGGAGGCCGGCCGCGCGATTTGGGGTTTCCCAAAGATCATGGCGGACTTCACTGTTCGCGAAAGCAACGGATTCGGATTTGACGTGAGCGCCGGCGGACAGCACATCGCCGGCATCGACTTCGGCCGTGGACTGCCGGTGCCCTCGCTGTTCACATCGCGACCGCAGGTGCTCAAGACCTACACCTACGCCGACGGCACCACGCGCGAGGTTCCGTGGGAGATGCGTATCCGCGGGGTACGCGGGCGGCCCGGCGGAGCGACGCTGCGCCTCGGCGATCACCCTTACGCAAAGGAGCTGGCGTCGCTCGGCCTGCCGAGACGCGCGATGGTGTCCGGAGCGGTCGGCCACGTCGAGATGACGTTCGGCGACGCACACGCCATCAGCTGACCGGCCGCATACCGTCATCCGGGCTCCTATCTCGTGGCGACCCGCTTCGCCCGGCGTCGCCGAGCTTGCGATCGCCACGCTAGAACGTGTTCTAACCGACCGCAACAACCGGGTCAGACTAGGCTGGCCAACTCCTGGACCTGCTCTGTACTGCGGCCGGACACCACCATCATGGTGACGCCGGAAGCCTCCCAGGCCTTGATCTGCTTACGCACGTAGTCGATGTCGCCGACGATCGCCGCGTCGTCGATGACCTCATCGGGGATGATCTCGGCGGCCTTATCCTTCTGGTTACTGCGGAACAGCGCGGTGACCTCGTCGACCACCTCGGCGTAGCCCATCCGGCGGTACACGTCGGCGTGGAAATTGGTGTCCTCGGCGCCCATACCGCCCATGTACAGCGCAATGTAGGGCTTCATCGCGGCGAACGCGGCGGAGCGGTCCTCGGTGATGACGATGTTGGCCGTCGCGCAGATCTCGAAGTCCTCGCGGCTGCGGCGCGCACCCGGGCGGGCGAACCCCTCGTCCAGCCAGTCGTTGTACGTGTCGGCCATCCGGGGCGTGTAGAAAATCGGCAGCCAGCCGTCGCAGATCTCGGCGGCCAACGCCACGTTCTTCGGCCCCTCGGCGCCCAGCATGATCGGGATGTCGGAGCGCAGCGGATGGGTGATCGGCTTGAGCGGTTTGCCCAGACCGGTTGCGCGGTCACTCTTCAACGGCAACGGATAGTGCGGGCCGTCGCTCGTCACCGGCTTGTCGCGGGCCCACACTTGCCGGATGATGTCGACGTATTCGCGGGTCCGTGCCAGCGGCTTGGGAAACGCCTGGCCGTACCAGCCCTCCACCACCTGCGGACCCGACACGCCGAGCCCGAGAATGTGCCGGCCACCGCTGAGGTGATCGAGGGTCAGCGCCGCCATCGCGCAGGCGGTCGGCGTGCGCGCGGACAGCTGCACGACGGACGTACCCAGCCGCAGCCGGTGCGTCGACGAGCCCCACCAGGCCAGCGGTGTGTAGGCGTCCGACCCCCACGCTTCGGCGGTGAACACCGCGTCGAAGCCCGCGTCCTCGGCCGCCGCCACGAGTTCGGCGTGGTTGTCGGGCGGCTGAGCGCCCCAATATCCCAGCTGGAGTCCGAGCTTCATGCGCGCTACCTTCCCTGCAGGTCTCGACCCTATCTTGAATCCATTCTTAGAACCTGTTCTACTCGACACTGTGACCACCAGCCAAAGCAGCCCGGTGCAGATCGATCCCCATCAGAAGCCGCTCTCGGCGCCTCTGAAGCTGTCCTTCGACTACACCCGTTCAGTCGGCCCCACCCTCAGTCAGTTCTTCACCGCCCTGCGCGAACGACGGATCGTCGGCGCCCGAGGCTCGGATGGCCGGGTCTACGTGCCGCCCGCCGAATTCGACCCGGTGACCTACGAACGTCTTACCGAGATCGTGCCGGTCGAGAGCGTCGGGACCGTGCTGTCCTGGACCTTGCAGCCCGAACCGCTCGAGGGACAACCTTTGGACCGCCCGTTCGCTTGGGCGCTGATCAAACTCGACGGCGCAGACGTCCCGCTACTGCATGCAGTGGACGCTGGATCCGCCGATGCGATCAGCAGCGGTACGCGGGTGCACGTGCACTGGGTCGACGAGCCGGCCGGTGCGATCACCGACATCGCTTACTTCGCGCTGGGTGACCAGGCCGAGCCGGTGTCCGACACGACCGACGACCGCGAGCCGGTGACGGTCCAGGTGACACCCAGCATGATCGAAATCCAGCACACCGCTTCACTTCCCGAGACAGCGTTCCTGCGTGGCCTGGAAGAGGGCAAGCTGCTCGGTGCCCGCACCGGGGACAGCGGAAAGGTGTACTTCCCGCCGAAGGAAGCCGACCCGGCGACCGGCCTGGAACTCGACAGCTTCATCGAATTGCCGGACAAGGGCACCGTGACGACGTTCGCGATCATCAACATCCCGTTCGCCGGCCAACGCATCAAGCCGCCTTACGTCGCGGCCTACGTGCTGCTCGACGGCGCGGATATCGCGTTCCTGCACCTGATTCAGGAGATCGACGCGACCGAGGCGCGGATGGGCATGCGGGTGGAGGCGGTGTGGAAGCCTCGCGAGGAATGGGGCCTGGGCATCGACAACATCGAGTACTTCAAGCCGACCAGCGAACCCGACGCCGACTACGACACCTACAAACACCACCTGTAAAGGGATAGCCGTGACTTTTCGCGATGTAGCTGTCGTCGGATTCGCCCATGCGCCGCATGTGCGTCGTACCGACGGCACCACCAACGGCGTCGAAATGCTGATGCCGTGTTTTCAGTCCCTGTACCAAGACCTCGGCCTCAAGCAGACCGACATCGGCTTCTGGTGCTCCGGCTCGTCGGATTACCTTGCCGGACGCGCATTCTCGTTCATCTCGGCGATCGACTCGATCGGGGCGGTACCACCGATCAACGAGTCGCACGTCGAGATGGACGCGGCGTGGGCGCTGTACGAGGCATACATCAAGCTGCTGACCGGTGAGGTCGACACCGCGCTGGTCTACGGCTTCGGCAAGTCTTCGGCGGGCACGCTGCGCCGGGTGCTCGCACTGCAGACCGACCCGTACACCGTCGCGCCGCTGTGGCCGGACGCGGTGTCGATGGCCGGGCTGCAGGCCCGCTTCGGCTTGGACGCCGGCAAGTGGACGGCCGGGCAGATGGCGCAGGTGGCGCTGGACTCGTTCGCGGCTGCCGGGCGCACCGACTTGGAGAAGCCGGCCAACAGCATCGACGAGTTGTTGGATCGGCCGTTCTTCGCGGATCCGCTTCGGCGCCATGACATTGCGCCGATCACCGACGGCGCCGCCGCGATCGTGCTGGCCGCCGGCGACAAGGCTCGCGAGCTGCGCCCGAATCCCGCGTGGATCACCGGCATCGAGCATCGGATCGAGACCCCGATCCTCGGCGCCCGCGACTTGACCACGTCACCGTCGACGGAGGCATCGGCCAAGGCCGCGACGGGCGGAGACGCCGGCTCCATCGAAATCGCCGAGCTCTACGCACCGTTCACCCATCAGCAGCTGATCTTGACCGAGGCCATCGGCCTGCCGTCGTCGACGAAGATCAACCCGTCGGGCGGCGCACTGGCCGCCAACCCGATGTTCTCCGCAGGGTTGGAGCGCATCGGCTTTGCGGCACAACACATTTTCGACGGTTCGGCAGGCCGGGTGCTCGCACACGCGACCGGCGGTCCGGTGTTGCAGCAGAATCTCGTCGCCGTGCTGGAAGGGAAATAACAATGGCCGCGCCGACGACAAACAGAGCAGTGCGATCAGAAAGAGGCAGGAGAAGTGGCACCAATGAGTGAGCAGCTTGCCGCGGTGCTCGGCACCGGCCAGACGAAATATGTCGCCAAGCGCCAGGACGTTTCGATGAACGGTCTGGTTCGGGAAGCGATCGATAAGGCGTTGGCCGACTCCGGGTTGACGATGACCGATATCGACGCGGTTGTCGTCGGCAAAGCGCCGGACTTTTTCGAGGGCGTGATGATGCCCGAACTGTTCATGGCTGACGCCGTGGGCGCGACCAACAAACCGCTGATCCGGGTGCACACCGCGGGCTCGGTGGGTGGCTCCACCGGTGTGGTGGCGGCCAGCCTGGTGAAGTCTGGTAAATACCAGCGCGTTCTGGCGATGGCGTGGGAGAAGCAGTCCGAGTCGAATGCTATGTGGGCGTTGAGCATTCCGGTGCCGTTCACCAAGCCGGTGGGTGCCGGCGCGGGTGGCTATTTCGCGCCGCACGTACGCGCGTACATCCGTCGTTCGGGCGCCCCAACGCACATCGGCGCCATGGTCGCGGTCAAGGACCGGCTGAACGGCGCAAAGAACCCGTTGGCGCATCTGCACCAGCCCGACATCACGCTGGACAAGGTGATGGCCTCGCAGATGCTCTGGGACCCCATCCGTTTCGACGAGACCTGCCCGTCGTCCGACGGCGCGTGCGCGGTGGTGATCGGTAGCGAGGCCGTCGCCGATCAGCGGGTCGTCGACGGTCATCCGGTGGCATGGATCCACGCCACCGCGTTGCGCACCGAACCGCTGGCCTACTCCGGTCGCGACCAGGTCAACCCGCAGGCCGGCCGCGACGCCGCGAAGGCACTGTGGAAAGCCGCGGGCATCACCAGCCCGATCGACGAGATCGACTGCGCCGAGGTGTATGTGCCGTTCTCGTGGTTCGAACCGATGTGGTTGGAGAACCTCGGGTTCGCGGCCGAGGGCGAGGGCTGGAAGCTCACCGAAGCGGGCGAAACCAAGATCGGCGGCCGCATCCCGCTCAACATGTCCGGCGGGGTGCTGTCGTCGAACCCGATCGGTGCGTCGGGCCTGATCCGGTTCGCCGAAGCGGCGATTCAGGTGATGGGCAAGGCGGGCGATCACCAGGTTGCCAACGCGCGCAAAGCACTTGGACACGCCTACGGCGGTGGCTCGCAGTACTACTCGATGTGGGTCGTAGGAGCTGACAAACCGTGAAATACACCTGCAGCATCGCGTTCGGCCAGATCGACCAGCTGACCGAACTGGCCAAGACCGCAGAGGACGTTGGGTTCGACTCGATCGCGCTGCCGGACTCGATCTTCTATTTCGAGAAGCAGTCCGTCGACTACCCCTACACCGCCGATGGTAAGCGGATGTTCGACGAGGAGTCGCCCTGGGTCGACCCGCTGATCCTGGCGGGTGCGATGGGCGCTGTTACGTCCAAGCTGCGGTTCTACACGAACGTGATGAAGCTGGGTTCGCGCAACCCGCTGCTATTGGCCCGCCAGGTGGGCTCGGTGGCTAACCTGACCAACAACCGCTTCGGATTCGGCGTCGGGATCGGTTGGGCTCCAGAAGAGTTCGAATGGTGTGGGGTGCCCTACGCCAAACGCGGCAAGCGGGTCGACGAGATGATCGAGATCATCAAGCTCGTGCTCAACGGCGGGATGGTCGAATTCCACGGCGACTTCTATGATTTCGACCGCCTGCAGATGAGCCCGGCGCCCACTGAACCGGTGCCGTTCTACGTGGGCGGCCACACCGATGTCGCGCTGCGCCGAGCTGCTCGGGTCGGTGACGGTTGGACCAGTGCGATGATGACGCACGCGGAGCTCGCGGAAACCATTGGCAAGCTCGACGCGCTGCGCGCCGAAAACGGCCGCGCGGAACTTCCTTTCGAGATCCAAGCGGTGTGCATCGACAAGTTCGGCGTGGATGGCCATCGAGAGCTCGCCGAGGTAGGGGTCACCGACTACATCACCATCCCGTGGATTCTGGACGGCCTCGGGACCGACGCGCCGATCGACAAGAAGAAGGACTCGCTGAAGCGCTTCGCCGACAACTACATTCATTCGGGATGGCAGGACTGATGGCTACTGAAACACCGGCGCACCTGGCCGGCAAGCGATCCCGCGACGCGGTGGGCGCCCGAGACAAAGACGCTTGGCTGGCGGTGTTCGCCGATGACGCCATCGTCGAAGACCCAATCGGCCCTTCGCACTTCGACCCCGAGGGCAAAGGCCATCGGGGCAGTGACGCCATCTCGGCGTTCTGGGACAAGGCGATCGCACCGACCGACAAGATCGAGTTCGTCTTCCGTGACACCTATCAGTGCGGCAACGAAGAAGCCAACGTCGGCCATATCCTGATCACCGCGGCAGGACACCAGGTCACCGCCGAAGGGGTGTTCACCTACAAGGCCGACAACGACGGCAAGCTGCTGGCGTTGCGCGCCTACTGGGAAGTCGACCAGGCCACTGCGAGCGCGCGCAGGCTCTAAATCGGTTGCAGCCCGGTCAGATAACGCTGAGCGAGTTCCTGGTAAGCCTTCGGGTTCACCTTCACCCACATCTCGGCACCGGTACCCGCGATCGGCCCCTTGATGGTGGCCGGCGCCCCGACCACCAGCACCTCGGCCGGGATCTTGGTTCCTCCGGTCACCAGCGCGCCCGCCGCGACCAGGCTGCGCGCGCCGATCGCCGCACCGTCGAGCACGGTGGCGTGGTTGGCGATCAATGCCTCGGCCCCGATGTGGGCGCCATGGATGATGCACATGTGCGCTACGGTCGCTCCGGGACCGATGTCGACCGGGATGCCGGGCGGGGAATGCAGCACCGATCCGTCCTGCACGTTAGCGCCTTCACGCACGATCACCGGCCCGTAGTCGGCGCGCAGCACGGTGTTGAACCACACCGACGCGCCCGCCTCGACCGTCACATCGCCGATCAGGGTCGCGGTGGGGGCGACGAAGGCGGTCGGGTCGA
>NZ_CBDIBT010000017.1:0-583677 GCF_965277065.1 Mycobacterium sp. | reverse complement strand
AAGCCCGCCGCCCGCACGCCGCGGGTCGGCAACAACCCGTTCTCCTCGGCGCAGCCCGTCGAGCGGGCCATTCCGCGCCCGCAAGCGCCGCGCCCCGGTGCACCCCCGCGTCCTGGCGCCCCCGCGCCCCGCTGGCGCTTCACCAGGCAACATGCCGCCGCGCCCGGCGGGCGCTGCCGGCCGTCCGCCGCGTCCCGGCGGTCCACGTCCCGGCGGCCCCGGCGGCCGACCCGGCGCCCCGGCCGGTGGCGGACGCCCCGGCGGCGGCGGTGGTGGTGGCGGTAACTACCGCGGTGGCGGTGCCGGCGGTGGCGGTGGAGTTGGCGCCCCACCCGGAGGTGGCGGCTACCGTGGCCGACCCGGCGGCGGTGGTGGCGGTGGACGCCCGGGCCAGCGTGGTGGCGCTGCCGGTGCATTCGGCCGTCCAGGCGGTGCGCCGCGACGCGGCCGCAAGTCGAAGCGGGCAAAACGCGCCGAATACGAGAACATGCAGGCGCCCGTCGTCGGTGGTGTGCGGTTGCCGCACGGCAACGGCGAGACGATCCGGCTGGCCCGTGGTGCCTCCCTGTCCGACTTCGCGGAGAAGATCGACGCCAACCCGGCCTCGCTGGTCCAGGCGTTGTTCAACCTCGGCGAGATGGTGACGGCGACGCAGTCGGTCGGTGACGAGACGCTCGAGCTGCTGGGCGGCGAGATGAACTACGTCGTTCAGGTTGTCAGCCCCGAGGACGAGGACCGGGAGCTGCTGGAGTCCTTCGACCTGACCTACGGCGAGGACGAAGGTGGCGAGGAGGACCTCGAACAGCGTCCGCCGGTGGTGACCGTGATGGGTCACGTCGACCACGGTAAGACCCGCCTGCTGGACACCATTCGTAACGCCAGCGTCCGTGAGGGCGAGGCTGGTGGCATCACCCAGCACATCGGTGCCTACCAGGTCGGCGTTGATTTCGAGGGCAGCGAGCGGCTGATCACCTTCATCGACACACCGGGTCACGAGGCGTTCACCGCCATGCGTGCCCGTGGTGCCAAGGCCACCGATATCGCGATTCTGGTCGTCGCCGCCGACGACGGCGTGATGCCGCAGACGGTGGAGGCCATCAACCACGCGCAGGCGGCCGACGTGCCAATTGTGGTGGCGGTCAACAAGATCGACAAAGAGGGCGCCGATCCGGCCAAGATCCGGGCTCAGCTCACCGAATACAACTTGGTGGCAGAGGATTTCGGTGGCGACACGATGTTCGTCGACATCTCCGCCAAGGCCGGCACCAACATCGCGGCGTTGGAAGAGGCGGTCCTGTTGACCGCCGACGCCGCCTTGGACCTGCGGGCAAACCCCGACATGGAAGCCCAGGGTGTGGCCATCGAGGCGCACCTCGACCGTGGTCGCGGCCCCGTGGCCACCGTGCTGATTCAGCGCGGCACGCTGCGGGTCGGCGACTCCATCGTCGCCGGCGACGCCTACGGCCGTGTTCGACGGATGGTCGACGAGCACGGCGAGGACATCCACGAGGCACTGCCGTCGCGGCCCGTCCAGGTCATCGGCTTCACGTCGGTGCCTGGCGCTGGTGACAACCTGCTCGTGGTCGACGAGGACCGGATTGCCCGCCAGATCGCCGACCGGCGCAGCGCCCGCAAGCGCAACGCGCTGGCGGCACGCTCCCGCAAGCGGATCAGCCTGGACGATCTGGATGCCGCGCTGAAGGAAACCAGTCAGCTGAACCTGATCCTGAAGGGCGACAACTCCGGGACCGTCGAGGCTCTGGAGGAAGCCCTGCTGGGTATCGAGATCGACGACGAGGTGGAACTGCGCGTCATAGACCGCGGCGTCGGTGGCGTGACCGAGACCAACGTCAACCTGGCCTCGGCGTCGGACGCGATCATCATCGGGTTCAATGTCCGAGCCGAAGGCAAAGCGACCGAGCTGGCCAACCGGGAGGGTGTGGACATCCGCTACTACTCGGTGATCTACCAGGCCATCGACGAGATCCAGAGCGCGCTGAAAGGCATGCTCAAGCCGGTCTACGAGGAGAACCAGCTGGGCCGCGCGGAGATTCGCGCGCTGTTCCGGTCGTCGAAGGTCGGGATCATTGCCGGGTGCCTGGTCCAATCCGGGATCATGCGGCGCAACGCCAAGGCCCGGTTGCTGCGGGACAACATCGTGGTGGCCGAAAACCTCACGGTGTCCTCGCTGCGACGGGAGAAGGACGATGTCACCGAGGTCCGCGACGGTTACGAATGCGGTCTGACGCTGACCTACTCCGACCTCAAAGAGGGCGACGTCATCGAGACCTACGAGTTGGTGGAAAAGGAGCGCGTCTGAGTATGAGCTCCGACAAGCTGAACCTGCGGCATGGCTGACCCGGCGCGGGCGCGCCGGCTGGCCAAGCGGGTCTCTGAGATCGTCGCCACGGCGATCGATTACGAGATCAAGGACCCGGGGTTGGTCGGAGTCACCATCGTCGACGCCAAGTTGTCCGGCGACCTGCACGACGCGACGCTGTATTACACGGTGATCGGCCCGACGCTGAACGACGAACCCGATTACCAGGGGGCCGCCGCGGCGTTGGAGCGCGCCAAGGGTGTGCTGCGCAGCAAGGTTGGGGCCGGCACCGGTGTGCGTTTCACGCCGACGCTCACCTTCACCCGCGACACGGTGTCGGACTCTGTGCAGCGGATGGAGGAATTGCTGGAACGCGCCCGCGCCGCTGACGCCGATGTGGCGCGAGTCCGCCAGGGAGCCACGCCGGCCGGTGACCCCGATCCGTATCGGATCTCCAACGATGACGATGACGATGAGGACGACGCGGGGCAATCGAACACGCTCGGCGACGACGCGGGGCAACAGAACACAGGGGCTGCAACCACCAATGGGGAAGGCGCCGGTGACGACGATCAACTCGAAGACTGAATCCACTGCGGCACAACGGGTCGACGCCATCGGCGCCGCCAAGGTTCTCAATGCCGCGGCAACGGTCGGGGTGGTCTGTCACGTGCATCCCGATGCCGACACGATCGGCGCGGGCCTGGCGCTGGCGCTGGTGCTGGACCGGTGCGGCAAGTCCGTCGAGGTCAGCTTCGCGGCGCCGGCGGCGCTCCCGGAGTCGTTGCGGTCGCTGCCCGGTGGGCAGCTTCTGGTTGATCCCGCCACCATGCGCCGAGACGTCGACCTTGTTGTGACCGTCGACATCCCGAGCATGAACCGGCTCGGGGGCCTGCGCGATATGGCCGGCAACGGGCACGCTGTGCTGGTGATCGACCATCACGCGTCGAACCAGATGTTCGGCACGTCGAATTTCGTTGAGCCGTCGGCGGACTCGACCACCATGATGGTGGCCGAGCTGCTCGATGCGTGGGGCAAGGCGATCGACACCGACGTGGCGTATTGCCTGTACGCGGGTCTGACGACCGACACCGGATCGTTCCGGTGGGCTAGCGCAGACGCCTACCGGTTGGCGGCGCGACTGGTCGAACAGGGCATCGACAATGCCGCAATCACCCGGTCGCTGATGGACACCCACCCCTTCGCGTGGCTGTCGATGCTGTCCCGGGTGTTGGGCTCGGCGCAGTTGGTGCCCAATGCCGCCGACGGCCGCGGCTTGGTCTACGCCGTCGTCGCCAACCAGGAGTGGATCACCGCCCGTCCGGAAGAGGTCGAGAGCATCGTCGACATTGTCCGCACCACGCAGCAGGCCGAGGTGGCCGCGGTGTTCAAAGAGATTGCGCCGCAGCACTGGTCGGTGTCGATGCGGGCCAAGAACGCCGTCGACCTCTCCGCCGTCGCGTCGACCTTCGGCGGCGGCGGACACAAGCTGGCCGCCGGCTACTCGACCACCGGTTCGGTCGACGAAGTCGTGGCCGCTCTGAGCGCCGCCCTGGGGTGAGTTGGCCGCGGACGTGTCGGAGGTGGCGCGGGTAAAAGGGTCCGCGCGTTGGCGACTGACGGTCGAAATTCAGCCTGTACCTGACCGGTCCCCGGTGGTAACGTCCGCCCCACGAGGGGTGGGGGCCTCCTCTAAACACATGTGCGCGCTATACCGCGCTAGGGGGAGGAACTCTAATGAAGCACGCAAAACATATAGCCCGAGTCGGCGGCTTGGCAGTGGGACTCGGCATGGGGGGCGCCGCGTTGGCCGTACCCTGGACCGCCTCCGCGGACAACCTTCTACCGTTCGATCCAAGTAACTTCAGCCCGTCGATCGACGGGCTGCCTTTCACCCAAGGCGACGCGTTCGCTGTGCCCGCGGCCACCGCTGCGGACGATCTTCCCTCATTCGATCCGAGTAACTTCAGCCTGTCGATCGACGGAATGACTTTCACCCAAGGCAACGCGACCGCCACCTCAGGCATGGGCGACTTTGCCTTCGCCGACGGCGCCGGTAGCTCGGCCACCGCTACCGGTGGCGTCGGGGACTTCGCCAGCGCCTACGGTATCGGCAGCGATGCCAGTGCTACCGGCGGCGACTACGACCTTGCCAGCGCCTACGGCAACATTGACCCCAACACCTTCCAAGGAACCTTTGCCAACGCCAACGGCACCGGGGACATCGCCACCGCGACGGGCAGCGGCAGCTATGCCGAAGCCACCGGCGGCAACTACGACCTCGCTGACGCCAGTGGCGCAGGAAGCAGTGCATTGGTAGGCGAAACAACGGGCAACAACTTCGACACCGGTATCGCCGACGGCGCCAACACCACCGTTTTATCTGGCTTTGACGGCAATAACGACTTCGCTGCGGCCTTCGGCGACAACGGGTTGGTGAGTGCCATCTCGGGTAACAACAACATCGCCGATGCGTTCGGCAATAATGCCAATGATTTCGCCGGGTCAGGTAACTACGACCTGGCCAGTATCTTCGGCAACAACGACCTGGCCCAGGCCGCCGCCGGGAACAGCGACATCGCTGCCATCTTGGGCAACGGCAGCACGGCCTACGCGGGGCTCGAAGAACTCGGATTCGGCACCGGCAACTACGACCTCGCTGGCGTCTTCGGGGACGGCTTCACCGCGACTGCGCAGGGCGCCAGCGGCCTGTACGACCTCGAACCGGGGAGCCTGATGGGCATGTTCTCAACCTTGCTGACCGACATTTTCGACCCGTCGTCCGTGGCCGGCGCCGTAGACCCATCGTCCTTCCTCAACCTATTCATGCTGCCGTAACGGCGCTGGGCGCACCGCAATAGCGTTCAGGCCCGGCACCGGTTGATTAGCGCTGTGTTCGGAGCGGGTTCGTCGATTTTGCCCCGGTGTTTACCGACGACAGTTCAGTGTTGGCCGCGGTCGGGTGCCGTGGTGGTTTATGGTCACCCAATCAACCCTTGCCGGAGTCGTTTTCGCGCTCGACGGCGTACTGCTGTGCGCCGGTGACGCCGCGTTCATGCGCTCGGTCACCGTCGTCAGTGCCCTGGGTCGCTGGCTGGTGATCGGAAACTAGGTGCCAGGCATGCCAAGTCAGCGCGATCGAATGCTCAGCGGCGAACCGTATCGTCCCGATGATCCAGAATTGGTCGCCGGTCGTCGGGCATGCCAGCGCCTGATCGAGTTGTTCAACGCCGGTGAGCCGGAAGCGCTGCGTCAGTTGATCGGGTCATTGGGGGAGGATTCGGAGATACTTCCCCGATTCCAATGCGACTACGGCACCCAGATAGCCGTCGGCGCCGGCTGCTTCATCAACTACGACGCGATCTTTCTCGATTGCGCGCCGATCACCATCGGCGACAACGTGTCGATCGGCCCACGCGCGCAGCTTGTTACGGCCCTTCACCCCGTCGACGACCACGAGGCCCGACGAGCCGGCTGGGAGTCCGCCGCCCCGATCGTCATCGGCGACAACGTATGGCTGGCGGCTGGAGTCATCGTGTGTCCGGGCGTAACCATCGGGGACAACACGGTGATCGGGGCGGGAAGCG
This sequence comes from Mycobacterium sp., assembly GCF_965277065.1. Taxonomy (GTDB): domain Bacteria; phylum Actinomycetota; class Actinomycetes; order Mycobacteriales; family Mycobacteriaceae; genus Mycobacterium. The sequence goes on along the minus strand of NZ_CBDIBT010000017.1, from coordinate 577,770 downwards.
TCGTCATCAGAGACGTACCGGCGCAGGTGCTGGCCGCCGGTAACCCGTGCCGCGTCATCAGAGGGCTTGCGGACTGACAGAGGGCACGTGGAAGCGATCCTCACCATACGGCGTCGCCAACCAGGTGCAGGCCGCGCACGAGTTGAACCAACCCGCGACGTAAATAAGTGCGCGCTGCAACGCCGCGCGACGGCAAAACGAGGTCACAATGTGAGCTGACGCCCACGTCGACCGAAAGGCTGCCGCGCGATGTCCAACGCAGGTCTCCAGTTCGGTGTGCTGGGACCGTTGCAACTGCGGGCCGGCAGTGCCCTGGTACCGCTGGGCGCGCCCAAGCAGCGCGCAGTGCTGGCCATGCTGTTAATGAACCGCAACCGCGCGGTGTCGGTCGATGCGTTGATCGACGCGGTGTGGGGGGAATCGCCGGTCCCCGCAGCACGGACCAGCATCCACTCGTATGTGTCCAATCTGCGTCGGCTACTCAGCCGCGGGGCCCGCGACCCGAACCAGGTGCTGGCAAGTGTCCCGCCGGGGTATCAACTCAACGTCGCGGACGCCGACTGCGACCTTGGGCACTTTGTCACAAAGAAGGATGCGGGCATCCACGCGGCTGCATCGGGGCGGTTCGAAGAAGCGAGCGCCTTTCTGGCAGCTGCTCTTGCCGAATGGCGTGGGCCCTTCCTAGACGACCTTCGTGAATTTGGCTTCGTCGACACCTTCGCCACTGCGCTGGCCGAAGTCAGAGTTGCGGTGCAGACCGCCCACGCGGAAGCTGAGATCGCCTGCGGACGTGCCGATGCCATTATCCCGCGCTTAGAGGTGCTGAGCGCCGAACATCCTTTCCGTGAACGGCTTTGGGCCCAACTGATCACGGCGTACTACGTCGCTGAGCGGCAATCCGACGCGCTCGACGCTTATCGACGATTGAAGACCAACCTGGCCGAGAATCTTGGCATCGACCCGGGGCCGACGGTACGAAGCCTGCACGAGCAGATCCTGCGCCAGGAGCCAGTGGATACTTCGCTGGCGGCGCAGACGACCGCCACACATCGGGTGGCTGAGATCACCCCGGGTACCGGAGCGCCGGTAGGTCGCTCGGCAATTGCTGAGCTCTGCGGCGACGATGGCCAGCGCTACCGACTGGAGTCATCGAACCGGATCGGCCGCCGCCCCGACAACGACATCGTCCTCGACGACGACGACGTCAGCCGTTATCACGCGGTGGTCATCGACACCGGAAGCGAATTCGTCGTCAGCGATTTGCGGTCGACCAACGGTGTGGACGTCGCTGGCCGACGCATCCGGGGCAGCGTCACCCTGGCCGACGGCGACCGGATCCGCATCGGCAGCCATCATTTCACTTTTCAGATCCGTCCCAGCTGAGCTGCGAAAATACCACCCACGCACGCGCAAGAATGTCGCAAGAATCTCGCCAGGATCCATCAAGGCCGTGCCCCGTTTCCACCCCCGGAAACGGGGCAGAATACGGTTAGCGCACCTGGGCCCGACCACGTTGCAGAACCGCCTCGCGATTGGCGGCGATGTCGTCACCGGACGTCCGGAATGCCCGCGCCGCAGTCGCTTCCAGCCACAGGCCCTCGCTGGTGTGCGAATCGTCGATGCGGTGGTACGACGACAACAGCGCCCGCACGGCGTCCTGGTTGTTACCGACAATGCTCTCGGCCACCTTGCGCGCGGCGGGTAGCAACTCCTGGTGCGCCACGACCTCGGTGACCAGGCCGGCGCGCAGCGCATCCTGCGCGGACAGGTAGTCACCGGTCAGGCTCATCCGACGAGCCAGTCCGATGCCGACTTTCTGGGGCAGACGCACGCTGAGGCCCCACGTCGGCAGCAGGCCCACGCGGGCGTGGGTGTCGGCGAATCGCGCCTGCTCGGAGGCGATCAGGATGTCGCAGTACAGCACCACCTCGAGCCCGCCGGTCACCGCGGCGCCGTTGATCGCGCCGATGACGGGCTTGCTGAGCGACGGCCAGCGCGGCGAGATGTCCGGCAGTGCTGTTTGCCCGCCCAACTCTTTGAGGTCCAGGCCGGCGCAGAACACCGGGTCGGTGCCGGTGACGATGATGACGTCGACGTCGATGTCGGTTTCGGCATCGGCCAGGGCGCGGAAGAACTGGTCTCGCAGTGCGGCCGACAGCGCGTTACGCGATTGCGGCCGGTTCAGGGTCAGGGTTCGCACCCGTTCGTCGGTGTGGATCAACAGAATATCGTCAGTCATTGGCGCCGCTCCTTCTCAGTGCTCCGCGCCGCATCGTCGTCGGCGCGGGTCATAGGGGCAACCGTAGTCAGTCCGGTTCGACACGGGCCCACCCCGCCTTATCGTTGAGGGATGTGCCGGAACATCACGGAATTGCGCGGGCTCGAGCCGCCCGCGACCACCGCGGAGATCGAGGCGGCAGCCAGGCAGTATGTCCGCAAAGTCAGCGGCTTCACCCGGCCGTCACCGGCCAACGCCGATGCCTTCGAGGCCGCGGTCGCCGAAGTCGCGGCGACCACGACGCGACTGCTGCACGCCCTGCCCGAACGCCGCCAGCCACCCAAGACCGATCCGCCGCTGCGTCGCCTAGCGAGCAGGTGACGATCACTGCGCTCAAAGAGTGGAGCGCGGCGGTACACGCATTGCTCGACGGCCGCCAGCAGGTGCTGCTGCGTAAAGGCGGAATCGGGGAGAAGCGATTCGACGCCACCGTGGCCCGTGAGTTCGTCTTGTTCCCGACCGTCGCGCTAGTCACGCCGAGCGAGTACGACCGGAATTTCACCACCTGCTCGATCCGGCAGCGCTCGATAGCAGCACCGATCGCTTCGTCGTGCGGGCGGCCGCGAAAGTCATTGCGGCGCTTCCGGTCAACCGGTCGGAAAACATCGAGGCCATCGAGGACCTGCATATCTGGACGGCCGACTCGGTGCGGCATGACCGGCTGGACTTTCGCCCCAAGCATCGGTTGGCCGTGTTGGTCGTGCAGGCCAGTCCGCTGCTGGAGCCGATAGAACTTCAGCGGACACCCGACTATGCCGGATGCACCAGTTGGGTGCCGTTGCCGCTGGCCGATCCGCTGCTGGGCGCACCCGTGCATGACGACGCGGCACTGCGCGAGGTTGCCCAGCGTGTCCGCGCGGCTCTCGAATAGCTCTGACCTGCTGGGGTTTTCACGGGGTCTGGTCGACAAGCACCGCGCCCGCGGGCCAGTCGCCGACTGTGCCCAGTGACGTCGGTTCAGCAGCGGTGGTCAGTCGCACGACGTCCGCCAGCTGGGCCGGGGCGTCGCACTGCAGATAGTGATCGGCGCTGGGCAGTACCCAGTACCGGTTCAATCCAGGCTTTTCCCGAAGGAACTCCTGCCATACGTAGTTCGCGACCCGGACCGGGGCGACGGTGTCGTGCAGGCCCCACACCAGGGTGGTGTTGACGTCGCTGGTGGAAAGCGCCTGAAGCCAATTGGTTTCGTCGGCAGCGCGCTCGTTGAGGTACTGAATTGTGTCCGGCAGCACGGCCATCTGGTCGTTGTGCGCGAAGCATTGGGCCAGTGCGGCGATCTCGCCGTCGCTCAGGTCTCGCCGCGGCATGAACGTCGTCGCGCCCATGCCCGCGGCCAGCATTTCCGGCGCGGTCGCCCGCGCGGTGCTGCGTGCGACCGTCGGATCCAGCAGCGCCTTCTGGAAACCGGTCAGATTGGCCAGCGGCAGATAGATGTTCGCGTTCGTGAAGATGACCTCCGACGGCGCGCCGTCCTCCTCGAGGTCGGCGAACATCGACAGCGCGATCATGCCGACGCTGGTCCCGCGGTCGTGGGTCAGCATCGTGTAGTCGGTCAGCTGCCAGAGCTGTGCGATCGCATGGATCAGCAGCCGCGCGTCGTCATACAGCGAATACACGTACGGCGCAGACGGTTTGTCGGACAATCCGTAACCGGGGAAGTCGAGCAGATAAATGTCGAAGTCGGGGCCGAGTTCACGGGTCAGCGCGTGGAAGTCAATGCTTGCCGTCGGAAAGCCGTGTACGCAGACCAGTGCCGGCGCTCCGGGCGTACCACACCGGCGGGTGAATACCGTGACGTCCGCACCAGAGTTCGCCGCTGTCGTCGAGCGCCACCAGATTTCCGTTCCGCCGCTTCGCCAGTCGTCGAAGGCTGTCATCAGGACCCGACCGGGAAGACGATCCGGGACGTGCCGAGGTGCACCTCGTGGGTGGAAGGCTTCAGCCGGCTGCCGGTCGATGTCGCCTCGCCGTTGCCGAGGTTGCGGTCAAAGCGTGGAAAGCAGCCGCCGGCGATGAGCACGCGGATGCGCGTCCCGGCGCGGAATCGGTGCGAGATCGCGTCGAGCTCGAGGCTGACCTGGTCGGTCGCCTGGGCTAGGCGCCGGTAGCCGTCGCTGACGTTGTGGGAGCGGCCCTTGGCATCCACTTCGCTGATCCGGACGAACACGTCGACGTAGGGGTTGTCGGAGCTGTGCGCCAACTCGGCGACCGGGCTGCCGTGCACGACCAGATCGGCGGTGAGCACATCGCTGGTGAAGCTGAGCACGTCGCGGCGCGCCGCCAGCGCCGTGTCGTCGCGGTAGCCGCCGTCGGGGGAGAGCAGCCGCCCTCCGATGGTGGGTGTCGGTTCGGACGGGTCGTAACGGAAGCTCGCCGAGGATCCGGCGGTCGGCGCCCTCTCCGCCAGCCCGCCGCCCGGCTGCAGATAGAGCGGGCGTTCGGTGGTGACCGGCGGCCAGTCCGGAAGCGCGCGCCAGCCCTCGTTGGCGACGAAGAACCGGAATCGTGCCGCACGCGCAGTAGCGGGCCGACCGGCGAGGTGAGTGTCAAGCCATTCCTGGGTTTCCCTCGCGATGGTCGCCAGCCCGTTGAGGAGGAGCTGGGTGTGCGTCCACGGCCCCAAAGTCAGCGCGACGTCGACACCCCGCTGACGAAGGTGCCGGAATTGGTGCAGCGTCTGCGGCAGGAACAGGTCTTGCCAGCCGCTGAGCAGCAGCAGGGGCACCTGGACCCGGTCGAGCGCGGAATCGACCTTCAGCGGACCCCAGAACGGGTTGTCCTCCGCCGGCGGCGTCAGCCACGACTCCCACCACGGCGCCCCGTCGCCGAGCAGCGCCCGGCCGGATGCGCCCAGCGGCGCCCCACCGGCCGCGCGCACCACGCTGTTCTGGGCGCGTAGTTGGCGGATGCCGGCGCGTAGGCGGCCTGGGTCCTCCTGATGAGCAACGAGATTGCACCAACCCAGGAAGTCGTTGACCGAGAACGCACCGGTGCCCCAGCTCGACAGGCTCAGATCGTGCGGGCCCGCGACGATCACGCTGGTGACTAGCTCCGGCGGCGGATCCTGAAGTATCGCGAATTGGGTGAAGCCGAGATAGGAGATGCCGATCGTCGCGAAGCGACCGGTGAACCATGGCTGCCGACGCATCCACTCCACGGTGTCGGTGCCGTCGACCGCCTCGTGCTCCATCGGCGAGAAGTCTCCGCCCGACCCGAATGTCCCTCGCACGCTTTGCAACACCACCCGGTAGCCCCGGGCGGCATGCAGATCGGCGAACACCATCGAGAACGGAAACGCCCGGCCGTAGGGCCCGCGGGCCAATAGGGTGCCGACGATTTCGCCGGTGGGCTCATAGACGTCGGCGGCCAGCTCGACGCCATCGCGCATCGGGATCTTCACACTGGCGACGGTGTAGCTGGTGGTCGGCGCGGGCAGTCGCAAGGTCCGAGCCAGTGCCCGGCCGGCGAGTCGTTGTGGCAGAGTGCGCAGCGTCGACCCGGCGGGCCTGTGGAAGGTGGTCGTCACCGCACCAGATTATGGGCGCGGCGGCGTTGGCGTACCTAGAACTTGTAGTACGGCGCAAGCTCGTTCGCGCGCTGCAGGTTGGTGGACAGGCAGTCGACTTCCGGGCTGGAATAGATCGTCGAGTAGAACAGCGACTGCTGGATGATCCCGTAGCTGGTTTTGAACGCCACCATGCAGGAGAAGTAGAAATAGCTGTTGTGGTAGGTCGGCTTGAGGTTCCACGCGCCGCCACAGAGTAAACGAGAACCTGTTCCTCTCCGCTGGGGCGGCGGTGACGAGCCGCCCGGCGACCAGCCGTTAGGCTTGGCAGTCGTGGCTTCGCAGGAACCTGGGCAGCAGCAGCCCCCGACCGCACGGCAGCCGACCCTGTGGGCGGTGTCAGACCTGCACACCGGCCACGTCGGCAACAAACCCGTCACCGAATCCCTGTATCCGTCAACACCGGACGACTGGCTGATCGTCTGCGGTGATGTCGCCGAACGCACCGACGAGATCCGCTGGGCGCTGGACCTGCTGCGGCGCCGGTTCGCCAAGGTGATCTGGGTCCCCGGCAACCACGAACTGTGGACGACCACCAAGGACCCGATGCAGGTCTTTGGCCGCGACCGCTACGACTATCTGGTCAACATGTGCGACGAACTGGGTGTCGTGAGCCCCGAGCATCCGTTTCCGGTGTGGACCGAGCGCGGCGGGCCGGCGACCATCGTGCCGCTGTTCCTGCTCTACGACTATTCGTTCCTGCCGAACGGCGCAACGACCAAAGCCGAGGGCCTGGCGATCGCGCGGGAGCGCAGCGTCATATGCACCGACGAATTCCTGCTCTCGCCCGATCCGTACCCGACCCGTGAGGCGTGGTGCCACGAGCGCGTTGCGTCCACCCGAAAGCGGCTCGACGACCTGGACTGGATGAATCCGACCGTGCTGGTCAACCACTTTCCGATGGTGCGCCAACCGTGCGATGCGTTGTTCCTGCCGGAGTTCTCGCTGTGGTGCGGAACGACCGAGACCGCGGACTGGCACACCCGTTACAACGCGGTGTGCTCGGTGTACGGGCATCTGCACATCCCGCGCACGACCTGGTACGACGGCGTCCGGTTCGAGGAGGTGTCGGTGGGCTACCCGCGGGAGTGGCGTCGTCGCAAGCCCTACAGCTGGCTGCGGCAAATCCTGCCCGATCCGCAATATGCCCCCGGCTATCTCAACGACTTCGGCGGCCACTTCGTCATCACCGCGGCGATGAAGGCGCAGGCTGAGCAGTTCCGCGACCGACTGCGCCAGCGGTAATCCGGATGACGCTGACCACGTTGATGTCTGCGGTGCTGCCCGACATCGCCGACTTGGCGTGCGCCGAGTTGTATGCCGACCCGCCGGGGTTGGCGCCGATGGCCGAAGAGGAGCCGCTGATCGAACGGTCGGTGGCCAAGCGGCGCAACGAGTTCATCACCGTCCGGTACTGCGCCCGTATTGCGCTGGGCGAACTGGGGTTTCCGCCGGTTCCGATCCTCAAGGGGGAGAAGGGCGAACCCTGCTGGCCCGACGGCGTCGTTGGCAGCATCACCCACACCGCGGGTTACCGGGGCGCGGTGGTCGGTCGCGCGGGTGCCGTTCGTTCGCTGGGCGTGGACGCCGAACCGCATGACGTGTTGCCGGACGGCGTGCTGGACGCGATCAGTCTAGCGTCGGAGCGCTCTCAAATAGAGGCGCTGGCAGAACTGCCTTCCGGTATCCACTGGGATCGAATCCTGTTCTGCGCCAAGGAAGCCACGTACAAAGCGTGGTTCCCGCTGACCAGGCGGTGGCTCGGCTTCGAGGATGCCCACATCATCTTCACCGTCGACGACTCCGGCGCGGCCGGGTCGTTCGAATCGACGATTCTGATTGACGGAGAAACGCTTTCGGGCCCGCCGCTGAGTGCGCTGACCGGGCGGTGGTCGGTCGACCGCGAGTTGGTGCTGACGGCGATCACACTATGAACCCGGGTCTTGTCATCGTCGACAAGCCGGCCGGTATGACGAGCCACGACGTGGTGGGGCGGTGCCGGCGCATCTTCGGGACCCGGCGGGTCGGGCACGCCGGAACGCTTGACCCGATGGCCACCGGAGTGCTGGTGATCGGCATCGAGCGGGCTACCAAGATCCTGGGCCTGGTCACCGAAACGTCGAAGTCCTACGCTGCCACCGTACGACTCGGGCAGTCCACATCGACCGAGGACGCGGAAGGCGATATCACGCAACAGGTTTCGGCCCAGAATGTGACAGACGTGGCGATCGAAGCGGCGATCGCCGGTCTGCGTGGCGATATCGCCCAGGTCCCGTCGGCGGTCAGCGCGATCAAAGTCGACGGCCAGCGGGCCTACCGCTTGGTCCGCGAGGGCCACGCCGTCGAACTGGCTGCCCGACCGGTGCGCATCGACCGGTTCGAGATGCTGGCAGTGCGTCGCCACGACGAACTCGTCGACGTCGAGGTCGAGGTGGGCTGTTCGTCAGGCACCTATATCCGTGCCCTCGCCCGGGACATCGGCGCCACCCTGGCGGTGGGCGGTCACTTGATTGCGCTGCGGCGCACCCGGGTCGGCCGGTTCGGGATAGCTCAGGCCCGCCCACTCGACGAGTTGGCCGACCGGCCTGCGTTGAGCCTGACGCTCGACGAGGCATGCCTGCAGTTGTTCGCCCACCGTCCGCTCACCGACGACGAGGCCGATGCGGTCGCCAACGGACGCACGCTGAACCCGGCCGGCATCGACGGCGTCTACGCGGCGCATACCGTCGACGGCAGGGTCATAGGATTGCTGCGCGACGAGGGGTCGAGGACCAGATCCGTCGTCGTCATCCGGCCGGCCAACCTATAACGGCGCGCCGCGCGTCGTTTTCCGCTAACATTCCGCAATGAACGTAAGTTGACCGGGAAGGCGTAGACGGTAGGAGCGTGGCGGAAGTCGGCGAACGACGGGTCAAGCGCACCCAGGCGGAGCGCAGCGCCGCCATGCGCGCACGTCTGCTCGACGCGACCATCGAGTGCCTGGTGACCTACGGATACGCGGGCACCACGACGCCCCGCGTCGCGGAGCGCGCCGGTGTCACTCGGGGAGCGCAGATCCACCACTTCCGGTCGAAGGAAGATCTGGTGGTCGCCGCGATAGAGCATCTTGCCCAGCAGCGCGTGCAGGCGGCCATGCGCGAGTTCGGACGTGTGGAAACCAGCAGTGATCCCGTCTCGACGGTGCTCGATTTCCTCTGGGAAGCGCATCAGGGCCCGATGTTCGTTGCGGCGGTGGAGCTTTGGGTTGCGTCCCGCACCGATTCCGTGCTGGCTGCCCACGTCGAGCGGGTGGAACCGCTGGTCAACAGCACCCTCGTCTCGGCGATCGCCCAACTGGTGCCTGATCACGCCGCGCGCAAAGACCTGCGCAACTTCGTCTACACCGCGATGGACGCACTGCGGGGGATCCTGCTGGCGAGTTTCGTCGACCGTGACAACGCCCGTGCCCGCCGGCGCTGGCAGCGCGCGTGCGAGCAACTGCGGATCGTCGTCGACGAACTGCTGACCGCCAATTCCCGGGATTGAATACCTCCGTCACTGAGGCTGACAGGCACCGGGCTCGCCCGTTGCGAAGATACAATCAGGTGTGTATGTTTTGTGATCGAGACGGAGTCACTGCGAGGGAGCGAGATGTCGAACAAGGTGTATGTCATCGGCGTCGGGATGACGAAGTTCGAAAAGCCGGGTCGCCGGGAGAACTGGGATTACCCGGACATGGCGCGCGAGTCCGGCACCAAGGCGCTCGAAGACGCCGGCATCGACTACGCCGCGGTCGAGCAGGGCTACGTCGGTTACGTCTACGGCGAGTCGACGTCGGGTCAGCGGGCGCTCTACGAGTTGGGTCTGAGCGGGATTCCGATCGTCAACGTCAACAACAACTGCTCGACCGGTTCGACCGCGCTTTTCCTTGCCGCGCAGGCGATTCGCGGCGGGCTTGCCGACTGCACCATCGCGCTCGGCTTCGAGAAGATGAAGCCCGGTTCGCTGGAATCGACCTTTGAAGACCGGACGAACCCGATGGAAAAGCACATCGTCGCGATGGCCGAGATTTCCGAGGTGCTGTTCCCGCCGGCGCCGTGGATGTTCGGTGCCGCGGGCCGCGAACACATGCAGCAGTACGGCAGCACCGCCGAGCATTTCGCCAAGATCGGCTATAAGAACCACTTGCATTCGGTGAACAATCCGTATGCGCAGTTCCAGGAGTCCTACACCCTCGAGGACATCCTGGCGTCGCGGATGATCTACGACCCGCTGACAAAGCTGCAGTGTTCGCCGACGTCGGACGGGTCGGGAGCGGCGATCCTGGCCTCGGAGGCGTTCGTCGACAAGCACGGCCTGTCGGGACAGGCGGTGGAGATCGTCGGGCAAGCCATGACGACCGACTTCGCCAACAGCTTCGATGACACCTGCAAGGGCCTCATCGGGCACCACATGAATGTCGAAGCCGCACAACGTGTCTACGACCAGTCCGGGCTGGGGCCAGCGGACTTCCAGGTGATCGAGCTGCATGACTGCTTTTCGGCCAACGAGCTTCTGCTGTACGAAGCGTTGGGCCTGTGCGCCGAAGGCGAGGCGCCCAAGCTGATCGACAACGGCGACGTCACCTACGGCGGACGGTGGGTGGTCAACCCGTCCGGTGGCCTGATCTCGAAGGGGCATCCGCTCGGAGCCACCGGTCTGGCGCAGTGCGCCGAGCTGACCTGGCAGCTGCGCGGCAACGCCGACAAGCGGCAGGTCGACAACGTCACGGCCGCACTGCAACACAACATCGGACTCGGCGGCGCCGCCGTCGTCACTGCCTATCAGCGGGCCGAACGCTAACCACGGCAACATCGTCGGAAAGGGAACACTCATGGGACACATCGAGGCAAGCCGCGAACTGTCGGCTGATCCGGAAGCATTGTGGGGAACCGTCGCCGACCTGACCAACTGGGACAAGTGGTTCACCGTCCACGAGAAGTGGCTCGAGGGCCCGCCTGACACTCTGACCGAGGGCGCCAAGCTGACCGCCAAGATCGTCATGCTCGGGATGGCCAACAAGATCGAGTGGACGATCGACCAGGTCGACGCGCCGCAATCGCTGGTGCTCTCGGGAACGGGAATGGCCGGAGTCAAAGCCAAGTTCACCTTCACCATCGAACCAGCCGACAAGGGTTCGAAATTCACGGTTTTCGGCGATTTCGAGGGTGCGATGATCAAGGGTGCTTTGGGTAAGGCCGTGGAGAAAGACGGCGTCAAGCAGCTCGACAAGACGCTCGACCAGCTCGACGCGCTGGCGTCGGCTGATATGTCTGAGGCGTGAGGCCTCAATCGATGGCCGAGACTCTGGAATTCGACGACTCCGGCCTGGGTCGTTGGTCGGACGACGAGCGGTTCGACGTCACCCGGGAGCGGTTGGCCGAGTATGCCGCGGCCACCAATGATCCCATCGAAGCGCACCGCAGCGGGGACGTTGCACCACCGGTCTTCGCGATCGTCCCTGTTTTCGAGTCGCTCCTGACTCCGGCGGTCGACGTGATGCCCGTCGAGGCGATCCCGCGAATCGTTCACGGCGAACAGGACTTCCACTTCCACCGACCGATTCGACCGGGAGACACGCTGGTCTCACGCGGAAAGATGATCGGGTACCAAGGCCTGGAGAAAGGCACCCGTGCGGCGATCCTGCTCGAATGTCGCACCGAAAATGGCGAACTGGTCAACGAGCAGTACGTCACCACGTTCGTGCGGGGCATGACCGTCGACACGACGGTCGGTGAGCTGAGCCCTGAGCACAAATTCCACAACAAGCTCCGCGAACAGGCGCCGGTGGCCAAGGTCGTGCAGCACATCGACGACGACCAGACCTTCCGTTACGCGCCGGCGGCGGGCGACCCGATGCCGATTCACCTCGACGAAGAGGTGGCCAGGGACGCCGGTCTGCCCGGGATCATCGCGCACGGACTGTGCACCATGGCGTTCACCTCGTGGGCGGTGCTCACCGAGCTTGCCGGCTCGGATGTCAACCGGCTCAAGCGGTTCGCGGTCCGGTTCTCCAAGCCGGTGCTGCCCGGCGATGACCTGGAAACCAGGATCTGGACCGTTGGCAGCGGCAACGGTACGACAAGCTACGCATTCGAGACCGCGAGAAGCCGTGGTGACGGCGAGGAGTTGGCCATCACCGACGGGCTCGCGGTAATAGCCGACTGATAACAAGGGAAATCGATCAATGGGTGCATTGGAAGGCCGGGTGGCGGTCATCACCGGCGCGGGCCGCGGGATCGGGCGCGAACACGCACTGCTGTTCGCCAAGGAGGGGGCCAAGATCGTCGTCAACGACCTCGGCGGCAGCAACGACGGCGAGGGCGCCGACACCGGGCCGGCTCACGAGGTGGCCGCAGAGATCAAAGCGTCCGGCGGGTCCGCCGTCGTCAACACCGAGAACGTCTCCACCTGGAGCGGCGCGGAAAGAGTTGTGCAACAGGCGATCGACGAGTTCGGCGGCCTCGACATCCTGGTCAACAACGCGGGGATCCTGCGCGACGCGTTCATCGCCGGCATGGAGGAAGCCCAGTGGGACGCGGTGATCGCGGTGCACCTGAAGGGCCATTTCGCGATGCTTCACCACGCGGCCGCTTACTGGAAAGCCCAATCCAAAGCCGGCGATCAGCCCAACGCCGCGGTGATCAACACCGCTTCGGGCTCCGGCGTGACACTGCCGAATGCCGGCCAGGCCAACTACGGTTCGGCGAAGGCGGGCATCGCGGCTCTGACGTTGATCGCTGCCGAGGAACTGGAACGTTACGGCGTACGGGTCAACGCGATCGCACCGATTGCCCGGACCCGGCTCACGCTGGCCACGCCCGGCATGGGTTCGCTGATGGCCGAACCCGAGGAAGGCGAGCTCGACCTGTTCAGTCCGGCCAACATCTCGCCGCTGGTCGCCTACCTGGCCACCGACAAGTGCCCGATCACCGGCAAGGTGTACGCGGTGCAAGGCGGCGCGATCTCGTCGCTGTCCGGCTGGCACGACGAAGACACGATCGAGACCGATGGTCTGTGGCTGATCGACGACATCGCCACCCGGCTGCCGCAGTAATCAAGGAGCAGAACATGTTCGAATGGTCCGACACCGACCTGATCATGCGGGACACTATGCGCGGATTCATCGACAAGGAGATCCGGCCGCATCTGGACGAGCTGGAGACCGGCCAGATTTCGCCATACCCGATCGCGCGCAAGCTGTTCAGCGAGTTCGGTCTCGACGTGCTCGCCGCCGAGGCGGTCAAGACGATGCTGGACAAGGAGCGCGCGAAGCAGGAAGCCCGGCAGTCCGCCCCGCACGACCCAGCCACCGAGAAGAAGTCGTCCGGGGGACTGGGCGGATTGGGCGCGCAGGCGTCGATGGCCGCGGTGCTGGTCTCCGAACTCGCCGGGGTGAGCCTCGGCTTGCTCAGCGCCGTCGGTGTCAGCCTCGGTCTGGGAGCGACGACGATCATGAGCCGCGGGACGCTGGCTCAAAAGGAGCGCTGGCTGCCGGAACTGATGACCCTGGAGAAGATCGCGGCGTGGGCGATCACCGAGCCGGATTCCGGCTCCGACGCGTTCGGCGGGATGAGGACCACGGTCAAGCGCGATGGTGACAGCTACATCCTCAACGGCTCCAAGACCTTCATCACCAACGGTCCCTACGCCGATGTGCTGATCGTCTACGCCAAACTCGATGACGGCTCCACGGACCGGCGGAACCGGCCGGTACTGGCCTTCGTGCTGGACGCCGGCATGAAGGGCCTCGTGCAGGGTAAGCCGTTCAAAAAGATGGGCATCATGTCCTCGCCGACCGGCGAATTGTTCTTCGACAACGTCCGGCTCACACCCGACCGTCTGCTCGGCGAGACCGAACAGCACGCCCGCGGGGATGGCCGCGACAGCGCGCGGGCGAACTTCGCCGCCGAACGGATCGGCGTTGCGCTGATGTCGCTGGGAATCATCAACGAGTGTCACCGGCTTTGCATCGACTACGCCAAAACCCGCACGCTGTGGGGCAAGAACATCGGCCAGTTCCAACTGATTCAGCTCAAGCTGGCCAAGATGGAGGTCGCACGGATTAACGTGCAGAACATGGTGTTCCAAACCCTGGAGAAGGTCCAGGCCGGCAAGATGCCGTCGCTGGCCGAGGCGTCGGCCATCAAGCTGTACGCCTCGGAGGCGGCGACCGACGTCGCAATGGATGCCGTGCAACTTTTCGGCGGCAACGGCTACATGGCGGAGTACCGCGTCGAACAACTGGCCCGCGACGCGAAATCGTTGATGATCTACGCCGGAAGCAACGAGGTGCAGGTGACTCACATCGCCAAGGGGCTGCTCGCCGAATGAAGGCCAGCTCCACAGCAAAGGTGCTGCGGCGCAGAGCGCTGACCATAGTCGAGCGATTGACTTACGTCCCGGTCTCGCGGCTGACCCTCAACGTCATGCTCAATGTGCTGGTCTCGCAACGATGGTTGTTCACCGGGCTGCGCCCGGCCGCCGACTACCTGATTGCCCAGACCGCCCCGGTGGTACCGGGCATCCGGCTCAAGCAGGCCTCCACACCGGTTCGGGGGGAGTGGGTCTGGGCACCGGGAGCCGACGAAGCAGCCGGGGTGGTCTTGGTCCTGCACGGCAGTGGCTACCTGATCTGCTCGGCTCGCACCCACCGCGGCTTTGCCTCGCATCTGTCCGAATTCTCGGGCATGCCAACCTTTGCCGTGGACTACCGGCTCGCGCCGGAACATCCTTTTCCGGCGGCCGAAGACGATGCATTCGCGGCCTACCGTTGGCTGTTGGCCCTGGGGCACGATCCGGCGAAGATCGTCGTCGCCGGCGACTCGGCCGGCGGGCACCTCGCTGTCGCGCTTGCCGTGCGACTACACAGCGAAGGGCTCCCGCTACCGGCGGCGCTCGCGCTGTTCGGCCCGCTGATCGATCCGTCCTACCGAGCTTGTATCGCCGACCCGCGGGTCCGCAGCCAGCCGCTGGATCCGCGCACGGCCAAACGTGCCGTCGCGTTGTACGTCGGGGATCACGATGATCAAGACCCCCGGCTGAATCTGTTGAATGCCGACCTGTCTGTTCTGCCGCCGATCCAAATACATTTCGGGTCAAGGGAAGTCATGCGAGCCGATGCGGAGGCTTTCGCCAAGCAAGTGGTGGAATTGGGCGGTCGCTGCGAGGAGCAGTTGTGGCCGGGTCTGATGCACGGCTATTGGCTGTGGCCGCGCGACGGTGGGCTCACCAGCTTGCAGGTCGCCGGGCGTTTTCTGCGGACATCGATCGCCGAGGCCAACACCGCGTGACCCTCTTCCGGATGGCCCACGTCCGCGACCGACTGGCCGCGGCCCGAGTGCTGGTCCGTCGTGGAGTGGTCGACTTATGGCGCCCCGACGAGGCGCTGCGGGCTCTCCTGGCCATCCGCAGCCATGGAGCTTTCGGCGGATTGCTCGCCAACGTCGTCGTCCGGTACGGGGACGCGCCCGCCATCAGCGACGACCGCGGCACCCTCAGTTTCCGCGAGATCGACGAGACGTCCAATGCGTTGGCGCGTGGCTTGGCGGCCAGGGGAATTTGGGCCGGTGCGGTGATCGCGACATTGCAGCGCAACAGTCGCGACGTCATGGTGACCATCGGTGCGGCGAACAAAATCGGGGTTCGGACGGTGCTGATGAACACCGGCTTCGCCGGCCCGCAACTGGCCGATGTGTCGGCACGGGAAAACGTCAGCTGCATCCTGGTCGACGACGAGTTCGAGGACCTTCTTGCCACGCTGCCGCCGGAGACCTTGCGGTTCACCAGCGGCCGCCAGCACGAGCTGATCGACAATCAGTCGACGTCGCCGCTGCCCGCGCCGCCGCAGCCCGGGGGTATGGCGCTGCTGACCAGCGGCACCACCGGTACCCCGAAAGGTGTGCCGCGCACCAAGATTGACCCGTTGCAGTCTGCGCAACTGCTGGATCGGATTCCCTGGCCGCGTGACGCCGCCTACTACATTGCCGCACCGTTGTTCCACGCGACGGGTCTGGCCACGTGCGCCCTGGGCTTGGCCATGGGCAGCCGCGTCGTGATGACGCGCCGCTTCGATCCAGAGGCGACGCTGAAAGCGATCGCCGAGTATCGCGTCGGCGCGGTGGTGCTGGTGCCGACGATGCTGCAGCGCATCCTCGACCTCGATCCCGATGTGCTGGCTTCCTACGACACCTCCTCGCTGAGGGTGCTTTTCGCCGCGGGCTCGTCGCTGTCGCCCGACCTCTGCCGTCGTACCCACGACGCGTTCGGCGCCGTGTTGTACAACCTCTACGGGTCCACCGAAGTGGCCGTCGCCGCCGTCGCCACGCCGGACGAACTGCACCGCGCCCCCGGCACGGTCGGTCGCCCACCGGTCGGTTGCACGGTGGCCATCTACGACGAGAATCGTTGCAAAGTCACCGAACCCGGCAAGGTCGGAACCGTGTTCGTCTCCAGTGGGCTGAGCTTCTCCGGCTACACCGACGGCGGGAACAAAGAGATCGTCGACGGGTTACTGTCCAGCGGAGACACCGGGCACTTCGACGAATCCGGCCTGTGGTTCATCGACGGCCGCGACGACGACATGATCGTGTCCGGCGGTGAGAACGTCTTCCCGCTCGAGGTCGAGAATCTGCTTGCCGACCATCCCGATGTCGTCGAGGCGTCGGTGATCAGTGTCGATGATGCCGATTTCGGGAAACGGCTGGCCGCCTACGTGGTCAGTCGGCCCGAATCCGGCTTGGACGCCGACGCCGTCAAGTCGCACGTGCGGGCACATCTGGCCCGGCACAAGATCCCGCGCGACGTAATTTTCGTCGAGCAGTTGCCGCGCAACGAGACCGGCAAGGTGCTGCGAAGGCAACTCGCCGGCAACTAGGTTAAGGAGGGGTCAGCGCCGTGTCCGAAGGTGTCAACTCGGTGTCCGCTTCTCGCATTACCTCAGCAGTGCGGTGGTCATAGGGTCGTGAGGGTGAGCCGCAACCTGAGCCACAACGTCGTGGTGATCACCGGTGCGCGCGTCGCCCTACTCGATCGGGCCCTACCAGGCGTGCAACGGCTCGCAAACGAAATCGGCTCTGGAGCGCGCTGATGCGGCAACGACATCCGTCGGTGGGCATCATCGGTGCCGGCATGTCCGGACTATGCCAGGCCATCGTGTTACGGCAAGCGGGCATCACCGACGTCACGATCTACGAGAAATCTCGCGACGTGGGCGGAACTTGGCGCGACAACACCTATCCCGGGTTGTCCTGCGACGTACCGTCCCGCTTCTACCAGTTCACCTTTGCGATGAATCCAGCCTGGACCAAGTTGTTCTCCCCGGGCCCCGAGATCTACGGGTACTTCCGCGAGCTGAGTGATCACTACCGGCTCAACGACGTGATCCGGTTCGGTGTCGAGATCGTCGACGCGCGGTTCGCCCAAGGTCGCTGGCAGCTCACCACCGATACCGGCGACGAGATAGCGCACGACTTCCTGATCGCGGCAACCGGCATCCTGCGTGAGCCACGAACGCCGGCGATCAGTGGCCTGACCGAATTCGGCGGTCCCGTGATGCATTCCGCGCGCTGGAACCACGAGGTCAGCCTTCGCGGTAAACGGGTCGCCGTCATCGGAACCGGATCGACCGGCGTGCAGATCGTCTGCGGATTGGCGGATGCGGTGAATCGTCTCGATCTTTTTCAGCGCAGCGCGCAATGGATTCTGCCGCTGCCGAACCCGCGCTACCGGCGCTGGTCGGGACTGATGCATCGCCGGGTGCCGACGCTGAGTTCGATGGCGTACTACGTCTACCACCTCGTATTCGAATGGTTGGCCGGCGCGCTGGTGCGGCCGGGTTGGCGCCGTCGGTTTATGAGCGGCCTGTGCCGGGCCAACCTTCGGTCCGTTCGCGACTCCGATCTGCGCCGCCGCCTCACCCCCGACTATCAGCCGATGTGCCGTCGGCTGGTCGTTTCTGCGGGCTTCTACCGGGCCATGCAGCGCGACAACGTGCGTCTGGTCGATTCCGGAATCGACCACGTTGAGAAGCGCGGAATCGTCACGGCCGACGGCAGTTTGCACGAGCTGGACGCCATCGTGCTGGCCACCGGCTTTGACGCCCACGCTTTCATGCGACCGATGTCCTTGGTCGGCCGCGGCGGCCTGACCATCCAACAGATGTGGGAAGACGGGCCCAGGGCGTATCTGGGCGTGGCGTTGCCGGGGTTCCCGAACTTCTTCATGCTGATGGGCCCGCACAGCCCGGTCGGCAACTACTCGCTGACCGCGATCGCCGAGGCGCAGGCCGCACACATCCTGGGCTGGATCCAGCGTTGGCGCGCAGGCGAGTTCGACAACGTTGCGCCCACCAGGGTCGCCACGGATGAGTTCAACGCGAGCATGCGCCGGGCCATGCCGGGCACGGTCTGGGCGTCCGGCTGCACGAGTTGGTATCTGGGTGCCGACGGCCTGCCGGAATTGTGGCCGTGGACGCCCCACGCGTATCGGCAACGACTTGCAGCGGCACCCGACAACAACGACTACGACATCAACACACTGGTGAGGTCAGCATGAAGACAACAATGAACGGCCGCGTCGTGGCCATCACCGGCGGGGCGCGGGGAATCGGTCTGGCCACCGCGAAGGCCTTCGCGGCCGCGGGCGCCAAGGTGGCGATCGGAGACCTCGACGCCGATCTGGCCGAATGCGCAGCCGCCGACATCGACGGTGAAGTGGTCGAGCCAGAAGACGTTGCCGCGGCCGTGGTTGCGGCTGCCCGCAGCCACCGCGGTATGTCTTTTGCGCCCCGCAGACTCCAATTCCTCTTACGCCCAGCCCTTTACCTGCCAGATCGTCCGCGCCGATTCCTGGGGAGAATCACCGGGACCGATGGAGCGTTCCTACGAATGGATCAAGCTATCCGGGATGCGTACCACGCCAGGGCAGTCGCCGCTGCAGCGCAGAACGCGCCAAGGGCGCGGCCACGCGCATGACGTCGGCGTAGCTGGTCGGCATGACCGTCGCGGCGAGATAGGTCAACCGCGAGTCGAGCCCGACCATGATCCGGGCCTGGCCCCGAGTGGCACCACGGTGAATGATCTCGGCAGCGTGCTCCGGCGAGGTCAGTGCCAGCGCGGAGAAATTGTGGTGGAATTTTTCGAGGTCGGGATCACCCAACGGATCGACCCGGACGCGACCCTTGCGAGTGATCGGCGTCCGCACACCGCCCGGGTGCACCGTCACGGCCCGCACGCCAGTTCCATGCAGCTCCTGACGGACCGCTTCGGTGTAGCCGCGGACGGCGAATTTCGCCGCACAGTAAGCGCTTTGGCTGGCAAACGCGCACAACCCGAAAATGCTCGACATGTTGACCACCACCCCCGAGCCCTGAGCTATCAGATGCGGCAAGAATGCCCGCGTACCGTGTGCGACGCCCCAGAAGTTGATGTCCATCAACCACTTGTCGTCGTCGTAGTCGGCCTGCGCGGCCCACTGGGTGAGCACCACCCCGGCGTTGTTAACCACCACGCCGAGCCGGGTCGGCGCCCAGCCGACGACGTCGTCGGCCCAGCAGAGTTGCGCGTCGCGATCGCGAACATCGAGCACCCGGCACTTCACCGGTGCATTCACCAGCGCTGCAGTCTCTTTCAGCCCGGCCTCGTCCCAGTCGCTCAGCGCCAGCGCGCAACCGTGCGCAGCCAGGCGCACCGCGAGCGCTCGACCGATGCCCGAGGCGGCGCCGCTGATCACCGCGGTGCGTCCGCTCACCGGAACTCGTTCTTTCATCCGCGGCGTCGGATCATCATGGGCAGCCCTCCTTTGGGGCGCAACGTGGTGAAGCCTTCTTCGACCACCCGATGGCCCGGTGTCGCGTCCAAGACGAAGCGCTGGCTGGTTGTTACGGCGATCATGGTCGCCTCGAGTAGAGCGAACTGGGAGCCGATGCAGATGCGCCGGCCGCCACCGAACGGCACGTAGGCGGCCTTGGGTCGCTCCGTGGCGCTGCCGGGAAGAAACCGGTGGGGGTCGAACCGTTCTGGTTCGGGCCAGAAGTCGGGGTTGCGATGCAATCGATGGGTCAGGACCACCACGATCGTGCCCCGGGTGATGCGGTAGCCGTTCAGATCGTCGTCGGCGGTCGCTCGGCGCATCGACAGATACACCGGCGGGTGAATGCGCATTGCCTCGGAGAAGCACGCCTTGGTCCACGGCAGGCGATCGAAATCGTTGTACCCGGGAGTGCGGCCCTGCAGCACGGTGTCCACTTCGTCGAGCATGCGGGCCCGCGCGTCGCGATTCTGCGACAGCAGATGCCAGAACCACGCCATGGCGGTCGCGGTCGTCTCGTGCCCAGCAGCCAGGAACGTTGCCGACTGCTCCAAAACCTCCGCGCGCGAGAGGCGTTGGCCGGTGGCTTGATCCTGCACGGCGAGCACCAGGCCGAGGAAATCCGTGGGCTGATCGTTGAGATTCCCGGCGCGCTGCTCGATCCGTTTGGTGATCATCGCGTCCAATTCGCGCAAACGATTAGCGATGCGCCGCGCCCGCCAATGCGCCGAGGCGGCGGACGCCATGTCCATTCCGGGCAGTGCCTGCAGCAACCAGGTCGCTGGTGAATTACCTACTCGCAGCATGTCTTCGAGAGCCTGGGTGAGACCCTCGCCGACGGTGGCCACCTCATCGTCGGATAAGTGTGTCCCGAACATTGTCTCCGCGGCGATCTGCAGCGCGACCACCATCATGTCGTGCGCGACGTCGATGCGTGCACCGTCGGAGTGGGACGACCACCCGTCCAGCATGATGTTCGCCTGGTTGACCATGCTGTTGGTGAAGGCCTCGAGATGGCGCCGGGCGAACATCGGGTTGAGCATGGCCCGGTCGCGTTTCCAGCGCTGGCCCCGGCTGGTGACCAGGCCCCGGCGCAGACCGAGCGCAGGTACGTCGTACTCCTCGCCCTTGACGTAGACGTCCTGCTTACGCAAGAAGATCTGCTCGACGTCTTGAGGGCGGTCGACGAGGACCAGGTCGACGACGCCCGGCACGTGCATCCGGGCCGGCGAGCCGGTGGCCTCGAACAGCACGTTGAGCGCGGGCACCATATCGTGGCGGGCACTTCGCAGCAGGCGCGGAACGGCTTTGAGCGGCAACGGTGTGGGCCGGCGAAGCGTCGTTTCCAGCGGCATACTGCGACGCTACGAACCGACGTCGCCCGCGGGAATGATCCGTACGGACGTCGATTTGATACGTTCGGACACATGGGGGTCAGCGGAGACCGTCACCAGGCCGAGTGGGATGTCCCTCGGCCATCGGCGGGGTGCCGCCACCTGTTGGAGGCGGCGCGAATGCACGACGTCGCGGTAGCAGACTGCCTTGCCGACACCGATCTGACCGTTGCCGACATCGAGAACAACGCGACCGAGGTGCAAGCCGGCCAGGAACTTCGCATCGTCCGCAATATCCTTGCTCGCGTGCGTGATCCGCACGGGTTCGCGCGCGCAGTCGGGCTGCAGTACAACTTCGCCAATACCGGCATCCTCGGCTATGCGTTGCTGGCCAGCCCGACCATCGGTGATGCGGTGAACGTCGCTTGCCGCTACGCGGCGTTGTCGTCGACATTTCTGCGACTGGTTCGACACGATGCCGACGACGGCGCGGTCATCGAATTCGATAACAGTCACCTCCCTGCCGATGTGCGGGAGTTCATGCTCGAGCGCGATATGTACGCGATCACCAACCTGGCGCCGCTCTTGATGGGACGACTCGATGCCGACGCCGTGCTGACGGTCGAGGTGCCTGGCATCGAGCTGCCGCTCGACCGACTCGAATTTCCCCGGCTGACAATCGAAATCGACACGTCGTCGACGCGTACCGCCGTCATCATCCCCGCTGAAGTTCTGCATCTGGCGATGCCCGCCGCCGACGCCGCGACCGCCTCCGCGTGCGTGCAGCAATGCGAAGACCTGCTGCAGGGCCGCCGTCAGCGCCGCGGGATGGCCGCCTGCGTGCGCACCCGACTGATCCGCGACCCCGGCCAGTTGCCGGCCATGGCCGTGATCGCGCGGGAACTCTGCATGACCGAACGCACCATGCACCGTCGCCTTGCCGCCGAACACACCAGTTATCGCGCACTGGTCGACGAGGTCCGGGTCAACCTGGCCTCGGCGCTGCTGGACTCGGGCCTCACCGTCGAAGAGACCGCCCGCCAGCTCGGCTATTCCGAGACCGCCGCATTCACCCGCGCGTTCACCCGGATCTGCGGCGAACCGCCGAGCAAACGTCGCCGCCGCGGACGCTAGCGGGCGACCATCC
Organism: Mycobacterium sp.; assembly: GCF_965277065.1. Lineage (GTDB taxonomy): Bacteria > Actinomycetota > Actinomycetes > Mycobacteriales > Mycobacteriaceae > Mycobacterium. Next base: position 555,619 of record NZ_CBDIBT010000017.1, on the reverse strand, counting down.
AAATCGCTTGAGCGGCAGGACTTCCCAAGTCGACCGTGGTGGGCGCGCCGTCCGCCGACTCGACCGCGACCGAGATCATCCCGGCGAACTCGCGGCGGGTGAGCACCCGCAACCGTGAGTCGAGACTGATGCCGATGCTGTCGAAGTAGCGCAGCATCTCCGGATCCTTGTCGGATATCCGGGCGACGGTGCCGGCGTCGCCCTCGGCGCACGACCACAGCTGACGAGCCGGTGGGGTCGGCACCTGGCCGTCGGAGCCCGGAATCGGATCGCCGTGCGGGTCGCGCTGCGGAAAACCCAGCTTGGCGTCGATACTCGCGATCAGCCGGTCGGACACCGCGTGTTCGAGCACCTCGGCTTCGTCGTGCACCTCGTCCCAGCCGTAACCGAGTTCGGTGACCAGGAAAGCCTCCAACAGCCGATGGCGGCGGACCATCGCCAGCGCCGCGCGGCGACCCGACTCGGTCAACGTGACCGCACCGTACTTCTCGTGGTCGACCAACCCCTGCTCGGCAAGTTTGCGGATCGATTCCGAAGCCGTGCTGGCCGACACTCCAAGCTTGTCGGCCAGCATCTTGGTGCTGACTTTGGCAAGCGACCATTCCTGGGCGTTCCAGATGACTTTGAGGTAGTCCTGGGCCACCGCGGTGAGATCGTTGGACTCGTCAGCAGGGCGCACAACGGAAGTTTAAGCAATCCTCATCTGATCTGCGGCTCTCGCACGACCGCGCGCAACCTGGCACCGTAGGCTGGGAGTCGTGCAAAGGTGGCGTGGCCAGGACGAGATCCCCACGGACTGGGGCCGATGCGTTGTCACCATCGGAGTGTTCGATGGGCTGCACCGCGGGCATGCCGAGCTGATCGAACACGCCGTCAAGTCGGGTCGCGCGCGTGGCGTGCCGACGGTGCTGATGACGTTCGACCCGCACCCGATGGAAGTGGTGCACCCCGGCAGCCATCCCGCGCAATTGACCACTCTGACCCGGCGCGCCGAGTTGGCCGAGGAATTCGGCATCGACGTCTTTCTGGTCATGCCGTTCACCCCCGCTTTTATGAAGCTCACGCCGGAGCGTTACGTCCACGAACTACTCGTCGAGGACCTGCACGTCGTGGAAGTCGTGGTCGGGGAGAACTTCACCTTCGGCAAGAAGGCCGCGGGCACCGTCGACACCCTGCGCAGTGCCGGTGCGCGACTCGGCTTCGCAGTGGAAGCGGTGTCTTTGGTTTCCGAACACCACAACACCGAGACCGTCACGTTCTCCTCGACGTACATCCGGTCCTGTGTCGACGCCGGCGATGTGGTTGCGGCGGCCGAGGCACTGGGGCGTCCGCACCGGGTCGAAGGCGTGGTGGTGCGCGGCGACGGGCGCGGGGACCGACATGGGTTTCCCCACTGCGAACGTGGCACCTCCGATGCATTCGGCCATCCCGGCCGACGGTGTGTATGCCGCCTGGTTCACCGTGTTGGGCCACGGCCCGGTGACCGGGAGCGTGGTGCCGGGCGAGCGCTATCAGGCCGCGGTGTCGGTGGGCACCAATCCGACCTTCTCCGGGCGCACCCGCACGGTCGAGGCGTTCGTCCTCGACACCGCCGCGGACCTGTACGGGCAGCACGTGGCGCTGGACTTCGTCGCGCGCATCCGCGGACAGGAGAAGTTCGGCTCGGTCGACGATCTGGTCGACGCGATGCGTAACGACACCGACCGCGCGCGGACCCTGCTTTCGGCCACCTGACCAGCAAATTCAGGCCTGCGGTGGGCCCGCTGTTAGACTTCTCGGCGACACGGCGCGTGCTGCAGTTCGCGGTGGCCGCACCTCAGCTCGACGATCGCGGACCTATTGATGGAGATATTTCGTGGCGCTTACCGCCGAGCAGAAAAAAGAAATCCTGGGCTCGTACGGCCTGCACGAGACGGACACCGGTTCGCCCGAGGCGCAGGTCGCGATGCTGACCAAGCGCATCGCTGACCTGACCGAACACCTCAAGAAGCACAAGCACGACCACCACTCGCGGCGCGGACTGCTGCTGCTGGTCGGTCGTCGCCGCCGGCTGCTCAAGTACGTCGCCCAGCTCGACGTGGAGCGCTACCGCTCGTTGATCGAACGGCTCGGCCTGCGCCGCTGACCCAGCGCCGTCTTCGGTGAGACTTCGACGACGGCGAATCCGATCGGCACGCCTTCGCAACACATTAAGTGTCGCGGTAGCCCAATAACGCGACGGCTGTGATGGCAGGAATCGCCAGGTCGGCGTGTAGAGTCAGGGGCGTTCTGGGCCCTTCGGCCCGAGCCTGGTGCGGCGTGCGCAATCCGCGCGCACCGTTCCAGCGAGGCACAACAGGACTTCGAGGAAGACAAGTCTGTATCGCGCGGTCTTCGGTAGTGGCTGCCGAGCTCCCCAATTCGGGGGTAGGTCGGCAGCTTCGATCGACGGCCGTCGCCGCATCCAGACTCCGCGTCTTTCCCACGTCCTCCGGATTGTCCGTGCCTGCGCGAAATAGCTGAACAAATCCAGAGAGGCTGCACGGACGAATATGTCTGTAGCTGAAATTGACGAAGGCGTGTTCGAGTCAACCGCCACCATTGACAACGGGAGCTTCGGCACCCGCACCATCCGTTTCGAGACCGGCCGGCTGGCCAAGCAGGCCGCCGGCGCCGTCGTCGCCTACCTCGACGACGAGACCATGCTCCTGTCGGCCACCACGGCCAGCAAGTCGCCCAAGGATCACTTCGACTTCTTCCCGTTGACGATCGACGTCGAGGAACGTATGTACGCCGCGGGACGCATCCCCGGTTCGTTCTTCCGCCGCGAGGGACGTCCCTCCACCGACGCGATCCTGACGTGTCGACTGATCGACCGACCGCTGCGGCCGACGTTCGTGTCCGGACTGCGCAACGAGATCCAGGTCGTCGTCACAATCCTGAGCCTGGACCCCAAGGACCTCTACGACGTGCTGGCGATCAATGCCGCGTCCGCGTCGACCCAGATTTCGGGTCTGCCATTCTCCGGCCCCGTCGGCGGCGTGCGCGTGGCGCTCATCGACGGCCAGTGGGTCGCGTTCCCGACGGTCGAGCAGCTCGAGAGCGCCGTGTTCGACATGGTGGTCGCGGGCCGCAAGACGGCCGATGACGTCGCGATCATGATGGTCGAGGCCGAAGCCACCGACAACGTCATCGAGCTCGTCGCGGGCGGCGCAGGCGCGCCAACCGAGAGCGTCGTGGCAGAGGGTCTGGAAGCCGCCAAGCCGTTCATCGCCGCGCTGTGCAGTGCGCAGCAGGAGCTGCACGACGCCGCCGGCAAGGAGACCGCCGAGTACCCGCTGTTCCCGGAGTACCAGGATGACGTCTTCTACGCCGTGTCCTCGGTGGCCACCGAGGAGCTCTCCAAGGCGCTCACCATCGCGGGCAAGGAAGAGCGCGACGGCCGCACCGACGAGCTGAAGTCCGAAGTTCTTGCGCGGCTCGGCGAGACCTACGAGGGCCGCGAGAAAGAGATCAGCGCGGCGTTCCGCTCGCTGACCAAAAAGCTTGTGCGCCAGCGCATTCTGACCGACCACTTCCGCATCGATGGTCGCGGCATCACCGACATCCGTGCGTTGTCGGCCGAGGTCGCGGTCATTCCGCGGACGCACGGCAGCGCACTGTTCGAGCGTGGCGAAACTCAGATCATGGGCGTGACCACCCTCGACATGGTCAAGATGGCTCAGCAGATCGACTCGCTGGGGCCGGAAACGTCCAAGCGCTACATGCACCATTACAACTTCCCGCCGTTCTCCACCGGCGAGACCGGCCGGGTCGGCTCGCCCAAGCGACGCGAGATCGGCCACGGCGCGCTGGCCGAGCGGGCGCTGATGCCGGTGCTGCCCAGCATCGAAGAGTTCCCCTACGCGATCCGGCAGGTCTCGGAAGCGTTGAGCTCCAACGGTTCTACGTCGATGGGCTCGGTGTGTGCCTCGACGCTGTCGCTCCTGAACGCCGGTGTGCCGCTGAAGGCGCCGGTCGCCGGCATCGCCATGGGCCTGGTTTCTGATGATGTCGAGGTAGACGGCAAGACCGAGCGTCGCTTCGTCACTCTGACCGACATTCTCGGCGCCGAGGACGCATTCGGTGACATGGACTTCAAGTGCGCGGGCACCAAGGACTTCGTCACAGCGCTGCAGTTGGACACCAAGCTGGACGGGATCCCGTCGCAGGTGCTGGCGGGTGCGCTGTCCCAGGCCAAGGATGCCCGACTGACCATCCTGGAGGTGATGGCCGAGGCCATCGACGAGCCCGACGAGATGAGCCCGTTCGCGCCACGGATCACCACGATCAAGGTGCCGATCGACAAGATCGGCGAGGTCATCGGGCCCAAGGGCAAGATGATCAACTCGATCACCGAGGAGACCGGTGCGCAGATCTCGATCGAAGACGACGGCACCGTGTTCGTCGGTGCGTCCAACGGCGAGGCGGCGCAGGCCGCGATCGACAAGATCAACGCGATCGCCAACCCGCAGCTGCCCAAGACCGGCGAGCGGTTCCTCGGAACCGTGGTCAAGACCACCGATTTCGGTGCGTTCGTCTCGCTGCTGCCGGGGCGCGACGGTCTGGTCCACATCTCCAAGCTCGGTAGGGGAAAGCGCATCGCGAAGGTCGAAGACGTCGTGAGCCTAGGCGACAAGCTGCGCGTCGAGATCGCCGACATCGACAAGCGGGGCAAGATCTCCCTGGTGCTCGTGGACGAAGATGCCGGCGATTCCGGCGGGGATTCCGGCGGCGATAACACCGCCGCAAGCCCGGAGGCCGCGCAGCCGTCGGAAGCCGATGCCGCGACGGCCAGCAGTTAGCCCATCGACGCAGCCGTTACGCCGCGGCCGGCCCAGTTCCGAGCCGTCCGCCGCGTTCCGGCGCACTACACTTCCCGGCGGTTTACGGGTTGTCACCGAGTACCTGCCCGGGGTTCGCTCTGCCTCGGTAGGGGTGTGGGTCGGCGTCGGATCGCGTGACGAGGGTGCCACCGTGGCCGGCGCCGCGCACTTCCTGGAACACCTGCTGTTCAAGTCGACCCCGACGCGCACCGCTGTCGACATCGCGCAGGCGATGGATGCGGTCGGCGGCGAGCTGAACGCGTTCACCTCCAAGGAGCACACCTGCTATTACGCGCATGTGCTCGACAGCGACCTCGCGCTGGCTGTCGACCTGGTCAGTGACGTGGTGCTCAACGGGCGTTGTGCCGCAAGCGATGTCGAGCTGGAACGCGACGTCGTTCTCGAGGAGATCGCGATGCGTGACGACGATCCCGAAGATGCGCTGGCCGACCAGTTCTTGGCGGCGCTATTCGGCGATCATCCGGTGGGCCGCCCGGTGATCGGCAGCGTGCAGTCGGTGTCGTCGATGACGCGTGCCCAGCTGCATTCGTTTCATCAGCGGCGCTACACGCCCGAGCGGATGGTCGTCGCGGTGGCCGGCAATGTCGACCACGACACCGTGGTGAAGCTGGTTCGTGAGCACTTCGGGCCTCGGTTGGTTCGGGGGCGTCAGGCGATAGCGCCGCGCAAAGGCGCCGGCCGGGTCACCGGCCGCCCGCACTTGACCGTCGCCAACCGCGATGCCGAGCAGACGCATGTCTTTCTCGGAGTTCGGACCCCCGGCCGACACTGGAAACACCGCTGGGCTTTGACAGTGCTCAACACCGCCCTGGGTGGTGGACTGAGTTCCCGCTTGTTCCAACAGGTTCGGGAGTCTCGCGGTCTGGCGTACTCGGTGTACTCGTCGGTGGACACCTTCTCCGACGCCGGAGCGTTGTCGGTGTACTCCGCGTGCCTGCCCGAGCGGTTCGCCGAAGTGATCCAGGTGACCGCCGATGTGCTCGAGGAAGTGGGGCGCGACGGCATCACCGAGACGGAATGCCGGATCGCCAAAGGCTCGCTGCGCGGCGGGCTGGTGCTCGGCCTCGAGGATTCCAGTTCACGGATGCACCGCATCGGTCGTGGCGAACTCAACTACGCTGAGCACCGAAGCATCGACCGGACGCTGCAGGAGCTCGATGAGGTCACTCTGGACGAGGTCAACGCGATTGCGCGCCAACTTCTCACCCAGCCCTACGGCGCAGCCGTGCTTGGGCCGCACCAGTCGAAAAAATCTCTGCCGCAACAACTTCGGACAATGACGAGGTAACGCGATGGTACTGGGCTTCTGGGATCTCGAGGTGCCGATCGTGGGTGCGCCGATGGCGGGCGGCCCCGGAACGCCCGCGCTGGCCGCAGCGGTCTCCAACGCGGGTGGACTCGGCTTTCTGGCCGGCGGCTATCTCAGCGCGGAGCGCCTGGCCAACGACATCGTGACGGCACGCGCGAAGACCACCGGCCCGATCGGCGTCAACCTGTTCGTGCCCCAGCCCAGCGTGGCCGACGTTCTCGCGCTGGACCATTACGCCGAGGCGCTCGACGAGTTGGCCGAGCACTACGACGTCGAAGTCGCCTATCCGGAATTCGGTGACGACGACGGCTGGCAGCAGAAGCTCGAGGTTGTCGCCGACCTTCGGCCCGAGTTGGTGTCATTCACATTCGGTGCGCCATCGCCGGATGTGCTGCGTCGGTTCGGTGCATTGGGAATGCTGCTCTACATCACCGTCACGTCGGCATACGAGGCCGGCGTGGCCGTCGCCGCGGGGGCGGACGGCCTGGTCGTCCAGGGCCCGAATGCGGGCGGGCATCGCGGTACGTTCGCGCCGGACATGGAACCGGGAACCATGTCACTGATCGACTTGCTGGATCGCATCGGACACGCTCACGACGTTCCGCTGATCGCCGCAGGCGGGCTGGGTACCACCGAAGACGTCGCCGCCGTGTTGCGCAGGGGAGCGGCCGCCGCCCAGATCGGCACCGCGCTGCTGCTGGCCGAGGAGGCCGGCACCAACGAGGCGCACCGGTCGGCTCTGGGCCACCCGCAATTCGACAACACCGTTGTCACCCGCGCGTTTTCGGGCCGGTACGCCCGCGGTCTGGCGAACGACTTCACCCGGATGCTGGATCACATTGCGCCGCTTGGCTATCCCGAGGTCAACCAGATGACATCACCGATCCGTAGAGCCGCTGTCGAGTTGGAAGACCCGCACGGCACCAACCTATGGGCGGGGACCGCGTATCGACAGACCGTCGCCGCGCCGACAAAGGACATCGTCGACAAACTCGGTCACATCTAGACCGGTGGCGTGCGGTGCGCCCAAGGCTTGGCGGATTCCAGTTGGCTGGCCACCTGCAGCAGAACATCCTCGCGCCCGTAACCGGCCACGAGTTGCACCCCGACCGGCAGCCCGGTGTCGGTCCACTCGACCGGGACGTTGATCGCGGGCTGACCGCTCAGATTGAACGGCGGGGTGAACGGAATGAACTCAAACGCGCGCTCCATGGCGGCCAGCGGATTGTCGGGGTTGCTGGCGATCGTCCCCAACGGCAACGGCAGTTCGGCGACCGTCGGTGTGAGCAACACGTCCCAGCCGTCGGACCACCACGCCTGCACCGACCGGCGAAAGTGGGTGGCGGCCGAGAACGCCAGCGCGTAGTCGACGGCGGTGAAATGTGCCGCGACGTCGGCTTGCATCCGGTTGACCGGCTCGAATTCGTCGGCGGTCAGCGGCCTTCCGATCTGCTCTTCGATCCGTCGCAACCCGACGCCCATGTTCGTGCTCCACAGCGTGGCGAAGTGCACGCGCAGCGAGGTGTCCTCCAACGCTTTCGGCCACGCCTGCTCGACGGTGTGGCCCAAGGATTCGAGCAGCGTCGCGACGGAGCGGGCCGCCGCCGCGCATTCGGGCGCCACCGCCCCGCCCTGCGGGCGGTGGTCGAGCAGGCCGATTCGTAATCGGCCTGGTTCGGCGCCGAGCTCGTCGACGTAGTTGCGAGTGGGAGCTGGCGCGATGACCGTGTCGCCGACACCGGGCCCGCGTACCGCGTCGAGGAGTGTCGCGGTGTCCCGCACCGTGCGGCTGACGCACAGCTCAACCGACAGCGCGGTTTCGTCGCGGATCGGTCCGAGCGAGATCCGGCCCTGGCTGGGCTTCAGCCCGACCAGTCCACAACACGACGCGGGGATGCGAATCGAGCCGCCACCGTCGCTGGCGTGCGCGAACGGCACCATGCCGCTGGCGACGGCGGCCGCCGCGCCGCCGCTCGAGCCGCCTGGCGAGCGACCGACATCCCACGGGTTGTGGGTCGCGCCCCATGCGAGCGGCTCGGTGGTTGGCACGCTGCCCAATTCGGGGCTGTTGGTCCGGCCGGCGATCACCAGGCCGGCATCGCGGAATCGGCTCACCAAGGTGGTGTCGGCCGCCGAGGTGGCCCCTTCCTTCTTCAGCGCGCGGTTGCCGTTGGTGAGCGGTTGACCGGCGTAGCCGGCGAACAGGTCCTTGATCAGAAACGGCACGCCGCGAAATGGCCCGTCCGGCAGCGACGCCCGAGCGGTGTCACGCGCGTGGTCGAACCAGCGGATCACCACCGCGTTGAGCACGGGATCGATGCGCTCGATCCGCTCGATGGCCGCGTCGAGCAGTTCGAGCGGAGTGACCTCACCGCGAGCCACCAGGGCGGCCTGGTCGACGGCATCCATCCATTGGGTCTGATCGGCGAGTGACGTCACGCGGCTTGTGTAGCACGAACCCCAACGTCAGACCAGCACGGCCGCGGGGTCGGTGAACGGCAGCCCCAGATCGGCGGCAACCCGCTGGCAGAGCAGCGCTCCGTCGTGAGTCGAAAGACCCTTGGCAAGAGCTGGATTCGACCGACAGGCGTCTTGCCAGCCTCTGTCGGCGAGTTCGATCGCGTACGGCATGGTGGCGTTGGTCAACGCATATGTCGACGTCTTGGGTACCGCTGCCGGCATGTTCGCGACGCAGTAGAACAGCGTGTCGTGCACCGCGAAGGTCGGGTCGTCGTGGGTGGTCGCACGTGAATCCTGGAAGCAACCCCCTTGGTCGATGGCGATGTCCACCAGGACCGCACCCGACTTCATGTGAGCGACAAGCGAATTCGATACCAAGGTCGGAGCCTTGCCGCCGGGCAACAACACGGCGCCGATCACCAGGTCGGCGCGTTTGACTGCTTCCTCCAGTTCCAGGGCCGTCGAATAGCGGGTCTGCACCTGGCCACCGAAAGCGTGGTCGACCTCGCGCAGCTTGCTGATGTTGACATCGAGCACCGTGACGACAGCACCCATTCCGTGCGCGACTCGGGCGGCGTTGTAGCCCGCGGTCCCCGCGCCGATGACCACCACCGCGGCCGGTTCGACGCCGGGTACGCCGCCCATCAGCACGCCTCGACCACCGTGGGTGCGCATCAGGTGGTAGGCCCCGACCTGGGCGGACAGCCGACCGGCGACTTCGCTCATCGGAGCCAGCAGCGGCAATGCGCCGTCGGCGGTCTGCACAGTCTCGTAGGCGATCGACGTGGTGCCGGAGGCCAGCAGCGCCTCGGTGCAGGCCCGCGACGCTGCCAGATGCAGGTAGGTGAACAGTGTCTGGCCGCGACGCATCCGCGAATATTCAAGCGGCATGGGCTCTTTCACCTTGAGGATCAGGTCGGCGTCGGCCCACAGAGCCTCGGCGGTGGAGACGACCTGCGCCCCGGCGGCCTTGAAGTCGTTGTCGGTGATCGCCGAGCCTTCACCGGCGCCCGCCTGGATGACGACCTCGTGGCTGCGTCGGGTCAATTCAGCGACACCGGAGGGGGTGATCGCCACTCGGAATTCGTTGTTCTTCACTTCGGTCGGGATGCCTACACGCATGCCTCCAAGTGTGAAGAAACTTCGCTGTAGGTGCAAAGACGAAGAAGACACAGCGGTAATATCCGAATATGACTGAAGGAAACACGGAATATGCACACCGCACCCGGTCGGTGTCGAAGGATCTTCGAGTCACGGATCTGGACTGCGTCGACCGCAGAATTCTCAGCCTGCTGCACGCCGACGCCCGGATCACCAACAGCGCCCTCGCCGAGGAACTCGACATCGCCCCATCCACGTGTCACGGCCGCGTCCGTCGGTTGGTGGAGACCGGCGTGATCCGCGGCTTCTACGCCGACATCGATCCGACCGCGGTGGGATTGCCGCTGCAGGCCATGATTTCGGTCAGCCTGCAGTCCCACGCCCGCGGTAAGATCCGCGACTTCATCCAGCAGATTCGGCGCCGCCCCCAGGTGATGGACGTCTATTTCCTGGCCGGTACCGACGACTTCATCCTGCACGTCGCTGCCCGCGATACCGAGGACCTGCGATCGTTCGTCGTGGAGAACCTCAACTCCGACGCCGACGTCGCCGGCACCCAGACATCGCTGATCTTCGAACACCTGCGAGGGGCCGCACCGGTCTGACCGCGCAGTATTCCCGATACCAGCGGTACCGGGAATGCTCCTGCCGCCAGGGTTTCTGCGGGAACTGCAGGGTCAGAGTGCTTGGTGGGCAGGTTGACCGTCGCGGTCGCACCGCCGAAGCCGACAGCGAGATGCTGGTGTGTGTCTCCCGTGCGACCGGTGGCCGAGTGGTAATCGACGCTTAGGTCGCTCGATCCAAGTGCAGATTGTTGGTCTCCTGGTACCCCTGCGGGTTGCCACAGGCGGCCACGTTGTTGGTGATCTGCACGGTGCCGTCCAGCGTGTTGGCGTCCCACGAATAGTGGAAGCCGATGGCGTCGTGAACATCACCGCCGTCTTCGCAGGACACGCCACCCTTGCCGTCCAGCGACCACTGCCCGTTGACCAGATGTGCCTCGCCCAACTCCTTGATGGAGGCGCACCCGTCACCGCAGGGGGTGATGAACCAATCGTCGTGGATCGAGTGGCCGTCCGGGTAGCTCTCGGTCTCGATGTAGTGGCCGTCGAGCGGGTCCGCCGAGGCCACAGGAGCCGTGAGTACCAGGGCGAGACCGGCGAACAGCGCGCCGGCGGCAAAACCGCGTGTGATCGTCATGATCCGGTTCCTTTCGTGGAGCGGTCAGTGCGTCGAGCACCTGTTGGTGGGTATCACAGGAGCTTCTGGCTTCGTGTGAGTTTGGTGATTCTTCTGGGTGAACGCACGGTGACGAATGCGAACGCCGAAGTGCTCACTCGCGCTAACGCTCGTCGTCAACAGAAGCGTTCGGGATGATGATAGTCATTGACTCTCGCTTGGCCGTGGTCGAGATGTGGCGGTGGAATCCACGGGGTGTTGTCGTTTGCGAGTTTTATTGTCCGCCAGCCTTGATCAATCTTTTTATGGTCGGGCTTACACGCCAATGTCAATCGATCGATGTCTGTCCGGCCGCCGCGGGCCCAGTCGTCGTCGTGATGAACCTCGGTCCAATATGCGGGGATATCGCAGCCCGGGCAGGTGCAGCCACGATCCTTCGCGTAGAGCACCAGTCGCTGGTCCGCGGAAGCTATTACGGGCCCGGCCCAAATACAGCGGCCGGTTTTGGTGTTCATCGAAGACTGCCAAGTAGTGGTATGCGCGGCTGGCCATCCGGATCAGGTCGCGCATCGGCAGCAGCGTCCCGCCGCCGGTCACCGCCTGTCCGGTGGCGGAGCTGAGTTCCTGCAGGGTGGTCGAATTATTCGAAGCGGGCTTAAGAGGCAACACGAAGACGACACACTGACGGCAACTGTGGATAAAGGCCCAACGGTGGACAAAGTCGGCACGCTTTAGGGTGAAGCCATGCGGGTAGCTGTGCTGGGGTCTAAGGGCAAGGTCGGAACCACGATGGTGCAGGCGGTGCAGGACGCCGACGATCTGACCCTGTCCGCCCAGGTCGACGCTGGTGACGCGCTGAGCCTGCTGACCGACAACAACACTGAAGTGGTCATCGACTTCACCCATCCCGACGTCGTGATGGCCAACCTCGAATTCCTGATCGACCACGGCATCCACGCCGTTGTGGGAACCACCGGCTTCACCGACGAACGGCTGCAACAGGTTCGGACCCGGCTGGCAGCCAAGCCAGGTGTCGCGGTGCTCATCGCGCCCAACTTCGCCATCGGGGCGGTGTTGTCCATGCATTTCGCCAAGCAGGCCGCACCGTTCTTCGAGTCGGTCGAAGTCATCGAGCTGCATCATCCGCAGAAGGCCGATGCGCCGTCGGGTACTGCTGCCCGGACTGCCGCGCTGATCGCCGAGGCGCGAAAAGGCTTGCCGCCCAACCCGGACGCCACCAGCACGAGCCTGCCCGGTGCTCGCGGTGCGGACGTCGACGGCGTGCCGGTGCACTCGGTGCGGCTGGCCGGGTTGGTCGCACACCAGGAAGTGCTGTTCGGCACGCTGGGGGAGACCTTGACCATCCGGCACGACAGCATCGACCGCACGTCGTTCGTGCCGGGCGTCTTACTTGCGGTTCGCCGGGTCGCCGAACATGTCGGGCTCACAATAGGAATCGAATCGCTGCTCAATCTGCAATGACTTCCACGTCGCGCGGTATGCGCATCCAGCTGATGATCGCGCTCATGTGCGCAGCACTGCTGGTGTGCATCGTGCTGCTGGGTAGGACTGCGGTCCTGATGATCCGCTCCGGGCACGCCGTCGGTATCGCGCTGGGTGGTGCGCTGCTCATCCTGCCGGTGATCGGGTTGTGGACGATGATCGCCACGTTGAACGCCGGCGTCGCGCATCAGAAGCTGGCCCGCCTTAGCGCCGACGACGGGACGGAGCTCGACGTGAGCGCCTTGCCGCGTCGTCCGTCGGGGCGTATCGAACGCGACGCCGCCGATGCTCTCTTCGCCCGCGTCCGTGCCGAATTGGAGAAAGATCCGGACAACTGGCATTGCTGGTATCGGCTGGCCCGCGCGTACGACTACGCGGGAGACCGGGGCCGCGCCCGCGAAGCGATGAAAAAGGCCGTCGAGCTAGAGGGGCGTGAATGAGCAAGACGCTGTTGATCGTTCACCACACTCCGTCACCGGCCACCCGGGAGATCCTCGAGGCGGTGCTTTCCGGGGCCAACGATCCGGACATCGACGGCGTGGACGTGCTGGTACGGCCCGCGCTGGCGGCAACCGTTCCCGATCTGCTCGACGCCGACGGCTACCTGTTCGGCACCCCGGCCAACCTCGGATACATGTCCGGGGCGCTCAAGCATTTTTTCGACACGGTGTATTACCCGAGTCTGGATCATGTGGCGGGCCGTCCGTACGGCCTGTGGGTGCACGGCAATAACGACACCGTCGGCGCGGTGGCGTCGGTGGAGAAGGTCGTCACCGGGCTGGCGCTAGCCAAAGCCGCTGATGCACTCGAGATTACCGGCGCGATCGACGCCGGCGTCCGCGAGCGGGCCTACGAGCTGGGTGCAACTCTCGCGGCGACTCTGATGGGCTGACGCACGTATCCGGCGTCAGTGTGGGCGCAGGATGGTGATCGCGTTGTCGAACTTCTTGAACGAGTTGAACGCGTCCGCGGGCACGCCGAAGATGGCGGACAACATTGGCTCGGAAGCTTACTCAACGACTCGCCGATGCCGTTGCCGTCGATCAGGACCCAGCTCGCGACTCCCTTGGTGACCAGGTTGATCTCCACGCGCTGGGATGCCAGTGCGGTTCGCGAATAGCGCCGGGCCGCAACGTGATCAGCTGGATGCTGGCTTCTTGACCCTTCAGGATCGGGAATTCTCTTCGTCCGCCTGCTGGAAGGAACCGCCGTCGAAGCTGCTGATGGGCTGGGCGCCGAGATGGAACAGATGCGAGTTCGAGGTGATGGTCTCATCGGGCAGGCGGGGATCGCCAAAGCGTTCGGCATCGTCTGCCAGCGACACTTCCTTGGCGGTGCGGTGGCCCGAGACCACATGATCGACGCCCACCCCGGCCGCCGCCGGCGCACCGGCCAGGCCCACCCCACCTAGGACTTTGCGACGGTTGATTGACACTCGCCGAAATTACCCCAGAGGCCCTATCCGGGCCACCGCGTAATGTCGATCTGGTTTTCCGCTATGGGTCGATGTGCGTGGGGATCGACGTGAAGATCGGGTCGGACTCCTTCGGAGGATCACCCGCGCTCATCGTTTCGCAGTCGAGTTTGGCGGGGTTCAGCGGGCCGCCGGGATACGAGGTCAGACAGCGTTCCCACATGCCGTCGCTGTCGACGGGGCTGTCACACAACTGCGTCATCCCAGGCCCGGGGTTCACACATCCGGCACTGGCCGGGGCCGCGGTGGCGATCAATCCAGCGGTCGTGATCACGGCTCCCATGGCTGCGGTCAGGTAGCGCTTCGTCATCTTGTTCTCCACTACAGAGGTGTACTGCTCGATCATCGATGGGCGTCGGTGGGTCATTAAACGCCTGACCCGATGGGGGCCGATATTCAGGTATTCGCGGGAGCGGCATGATGTGATCGGGATGGATGCTGAACTCCGCCCGGGTCGACCTCGAGAAGGACCAGACGTGACGCGCCTGCTGATCGCTAACCGCGGTGAGATCGCGCTCCGAATCATCCGTACGGCAACCGAGTTGGAGCTCGACACGGTCGCCGTCTACGCCGAGGACGATGCCGACAGCCCGCACGTGCACGCAGCCGACGAAGCGATCGCTCTGCCAGGCGCCGGCCCGGCCGCATACCTCGACCACGCGGCGATCCTGTCGGCGGCCAAGGACTCCGGCGCAGAGTTGATCCATCCCGGCTACGGGTTCCTCAGCGAACAACCCGGGTTCGCCAGGGCATGCGCGAGCGCCGGGTTCACTTTCATCGGACCGGACGCTGCCTCGCTCGACCTGTTCGGCAATAAGGCATTGGCACGACGGGCGGCGACGGCCGCGGGCGTCCCCGTGCTGCCCGGCACCGACGGGCCGAGCAGCGTCGACGAGATTCGCGCCTTTGCGACCGCCCAGGGCGGCCCGATCGTGATCAAGGCGCTGTCCGGCGGCGGTGGTCGCGGTATGCGAATCGTCGACGACCCCGAGCGGATCGGCGATGCCTATCGGCAGTCTGCCGCCGAAGCGGAACTGGGATTCGGAAATCCGGCGTTGTTCGCTGAGGCGCACCTGGCCGGCGCGCGTCATATCGAGGTACAGATCGTCGCCATGCCGGGTCGCGCACTTGCGCTGGGCGACCGCGATTGCAGCATCCAGCGGCGCCATCAGAAGCTGATCGAAATCGCTCCGGCACAGGCTATTTCACCGACGCTTCGCCGTGATCTGCACCGGGCCGCGGCTCGACTGTGCGCACAGGCCAAGTACCGCGGCGTCGCCACGGTCGAGTTTCTGGTGGCCGGTGAACGGTTCGTCTTCCTCGAAGTCAACCCGCGTATCCAGGTGGAGCACACGGTGACCGAAGAGGTCACCGGCGTCGACCTGGTGGCCGTACAGTTGCGCATCGCGCAGGGCGCACCGTTTCATCAGCTGAGGTTGCCGGCCGGCGTGACGGCCGAAGGCGGCGAGGTGGTCGGCGCGCTGGCCGCGGTGCGCGGGATCGCGATCCAGACGCGGGTCAACATGGAAACGATGGACGCCGACGGGTCGGTGATTCCGACGGCGGGCACCCTGACGGCGTTCTCGCCGCCAAGCGGACCCGGAGTGCGGGTGGACACCTTCGGCCGGGCGGGGCTGACGCCAAGCCCACGGTATGACTCGTTGCTGGCGAAGGTGATCACCCGGGTGCGTGGATCCTCGTACTCCGGGGCGGTGCGCAAAGCGCAGACCGCGCTGGACGAGTTCGGCATCGAGGGCATTCGCACCAATATCGGATTTCTCCGGGAGATCCTGTCGCACAGCCTCACTCAGGCAGACCCGGTCACCACGAGCTTCGTCGACGAGAACCTGTCCGCATTCGTCGGTGCCGCGCAGTCACAGCACCACGAGGCGCGGCTGACAACCCCCGAGCTGTATCCGGGTGAGGAGGTGCTGCGCGCTCAGCTCGCCGGCACCGTGATCGAGGTCGCCGCCGAAGGGGAGGAGTTCGCCGCGGGCGAGCAGTTGGCGGTCCTTGAAGCAATGAAGATGCAGCACGTGCTGACCGCACCCGACGCGGTGCGCACGATCCGGAACTTGGTGACGCCCGGTCAAGTCATCGGAACTGGTGACCCGCTGGTCGTATTCACCCGCACCGGCGACAGCGTGGGAGCCGCCGACACTGACCGGGTGCTCGACCTCGACCGGGATCGAGCTGACCTCGACGAGGTCCGGCGCCGGCACCTGCTCACCCTGGACGAGGGCCGGCCGGCAGCGATCACCAAGCGGCACAACCAGAATCGGCGCACCGCGCGGCAGAACATCGACGACCTGGTCGACACGGGGAGTTTCGTGGAATACGGCGCGCTGGCGGTGGCCGCGCAACGCAGCCGGCGCTCGGAAGAGGACCTGATCACCAACACCCCGGCCGACGGCCTGATCACCGGGGTGGCCAGGATCGGCGGCGGCGAGGTGGTCGTGCTGTCGTACGACTACACCGTGCTCGCGGGAACGCAGGGCATGCGCAACCACGCCAAAACCGATCGGGTCTTCGACCTCGCCGCCCGGCGACGGCTGCCGGTTGTGCTGTTCGCCGAGGGCGGCGGCGGCCGGCCCGGCGACACCGACGTCGCGAGCGTTGCCGGGCTGGACGTGCCGACGTTCCGGTCGCTCGGCGCGCTCAGCGGCCAGGTGCCGCTGATATCGATCGTGTCCGGCCGCTGCTTCGCCGGTAATGCAGCGCTGGCCGGCACCTGCGACGTGATCATCGCGACGCCGGACGCCAACATCGGCATGGGCGGTCCGGCGATGATCGAGGGAGGCGGCCTCGGGCGGTACCGTCCCGAAGACATCGGCCCCATCGATGTGCAGCGACGCAACGGTGTCGTCGGGTTGGCTGCCCGCGACGAGGCGCACGCCGTGTCTTTGGCCAAGCAGTACCTGTCGTATTTCCAAGGCAGACAGAGTGACTGGGAGGCGCCCGATCCACGGCGGGCGCGGCATGTGGTGCCGGAGAACCGATTACGGGCCTACGACGTCCACCACGCGATCGAGTCGATCGTCGACGTCGGATCCGTTCTGGAGTTACGGGCGGACTACGGGGTCGGCGTGGTCACCGCGCTGGTTCGCGTCGAAGGTGCGCCCTTCGGCTTGCTGGCCAACAGCAGTCATCACCCCGGTGGCGCGATCGATGCCGATGCCTCCGACAAGCTGGCCGACTTCCTGACGCTCTGCGAATCGGCGGGGCTGCCGGTCATTTCGCTGTGCGATACGCCCGGCTTCATGGTCGGCCCAGACGCCGAAGTCGCGGCCGCGGTTCGGCGATTCAGCAAGTTGTTCATCGTCGGTGCGCGGATGACCGTGCCGTTCGGCATGGTCATCCTGCGCAAGGGCTATGGGCTCGGCGCGATGGCGATGGCCGGCGGCTCTTTTCACGCACCGGAATTCACCGTTGCCTGGCCGACCGGGGAGATCGGCGGCATGGGTCTCGAGGGCGCGGTTCGGTTGGGGTTCAGCAAGGAACTCGCTTCCCTCGACGACCCGAACGAACGCCAGAACCTGTTCGACAAGCTGGTCGAGGCCGCCTATCAGCACGGCAAGGCGCTCACCTCGGCCACCACATTCGAGCTCGACGACGTGATCGACCCGGCAGACACCCGGGGCTGGATCATCCGGCTGCTGTGCAGAGAAGCCCACATCAACCAAGAAGGGGGCCGCTTGTGAAAGTTGCCGACAAGGTCGCCATCGTTACTGGTGGCGGCAACGGTATCGGAGCCGCGCTGGCCGCGAAGCTGGCGCACCTGGATGCCCGGATCGTCGTGGCCGACTTAGATGGTGATGCCGCGCAGGCGGTGGCGGACACCATCAACGCCGAGCGGCCGGGGGTGGCCGTCGCGTCCGGGGGCGACGTCTCCGACACCGCACATATACAACAGTTGATCGGGTTGGCGGACAACGAATTCGGACCTGTCGACCTGTATTTCGCGAATGCGGGCATCACCGGGGTGTCCGGGTTGGAGGTCACCGAAGACGAGTGGGACAAGTCCATCGACGTGAACCTGAAGGCGCATATTCGCGCCGCGCAGCTGCTGGTGCCGGCCTGGGTCGAACGCGGTGAGGGTTACTTTGTCAGCACCGCCTCGGCGGCCGGGTTGCTCACCCAACTCGGATCGGCCACGTACTCGGTGACCAAACACGCCGCGGTCGGCTTCGCCGAATGGCTGAACATCACGTTCGGCGATCAGGGCGTGCGGGTCAGCTGCCTGTGCCCGATGGGTGTCAACACCAAACTGCTGTATTCGCCTGGGGAATCCGAAGATCCGTTGGCCCGGCTCGCGACCCGCGCCGTCACCTCCGCCGGCAACGTGATCGAGCCGGCCGACGTCGCAGAGATCGTGCTTGCCGCGGTCGACGAGGAACGCTTCTTGATCCTCCCGCACCCAGCCGTGCTGGACATGTACCGGCACAAGGGCGCCGACTATGACCGCTGGCTGCGCGGCATGCGTCGTTACCAACACAGCCTGATGGAGGCGCTATGACTGCAACGAATTTTGACGGCCGCACCGCGATCATCACCGGAGGCTCCCGGGGGATCGGCTTGGCCATCGCTCAACGGCTGGCCCAAGGCGGTGCGAACATCGTGCTGACCTCACGCAAGCAAGAGAGCGCTGATGTCGCCGCGGAGCAGGTCGGCGGCAACACAATTGGCATTGCCGCACACGCGGTCGACGAGGACGCCGCCCGGCACTGCGTCGATGTGACCCTCGAACGTTTCGGCAGCATCGACATCCTGATCAACAACGCCGGCACCAACCCGGCCTACGGCCCGCTGATCGAACAGGACCACGCGCGCTTCGCCAAGACTTTCGACGTCAACCTCTGGGCGCCGCTGTTGTGGACATCGCTGGCCGCCAAAGCCTGGATGCGCGAACACGGCGGCGCGGTGGTCAACACGGCCTCGATCGGCGGCATGCATCAGGCGCCGAACATGGGCATGTACAACGCGACCAAGGCCGCGCTGATCCACATCACCAAGCAACTGGCACTGGAACTTTCACCACGGGTCCGGGTCAACGCGATCGCCCCGGGTGTGGTTCGGACCAAGCTCGCCGAAGCGCTCTGGAAGGAGCATGAAGACCTGGTGGCTGCGGGAACCGCGCTGGGACGCATCGGCGAGCCGCCCGACGTGGCAGCGGCGGTGGCGTTCCTGGTCTCTAATGAGTCGAGCTGGATCACCGGTGAGACGTTGGTGCTCGACGGCGGCCGGCTGCTCGGCGATCCGGCGGGCTTCCGGTGAGCGCCGAGGATCTGCGCACGCGGTTGCGAGCTCTGCTCGACGAGCACAACCCGGCGCATAGCGACCCGCACGAATTCCTCGCGGCGCGGTTCGACGCCGGACTGGCCTGGGTGCACTTTCCCGTCGGCTCCGGCGGGCTGGACCTGTCGCGCAATTTCCAGGCGCAGGTCGAGGACGAGCTGACCGCGGCGGGTGCGCCCCCGGGCGGTGGGGGCGCCCGCAACGGCATCGGGATGGGTATGGCCGCGCCGACCATCGCGGCCTTCGGCAGCGATCAGCAGCGGCGCGACTTTTTGCGGCCGTTGTTCACTGGCGAACACATCTACTGCCAGTTGTTCAGCGAGCCGGGGGCGGGGTCCGATCTGGCCGGCGTGGCTACCCGCGCGGTTCGTGACGGTGAGAGCTGGATCGTCAACGGGCAGAAGGTATGGACGTCCAGCGCACAGAACGCGCAGCGGGCGATCCTGGTCGCCAGAACCGATCCGACCGTGCCCAAACACCAAGGCCTGACCTACTTCGTCCTCGACATGACCGACCCCGGCGTCGACGTACGACCGCTGCGGCAGATCACCGGCGAAGCCGAATTCAACGAGGTGTTCCTGACTGACGTACGCGTGCCCGACGCCAACCGGCTGGGCGCCGAGGGCGGCGGCTGGAAGGTCGCCACCACCACGCTGAACAACGAGCGGGTCGCCATCGGCTCGATGGCCGGCGGCACACGGGAAAGCGGGATCATCGGCAAGGTGACCGAGGCGTGGCGCACGCAACCCACGCTGCGCAATGCCGCGATGCACGACGAGCTGATGAAGCTGTGGGTGGAGGCCGAAGTCGTCCGTCTGACCGGTCTGCGAATGCGTCAGCGCATGGCCGTCGGACAGCCCGGACCCGAAGGCGCGGGGATGAAGGTGGCGTTCGCCCGGCTGGCCCAAGCGGTTTCGGGGTTCGAGATCGAATTGCATCCGGAAGAGGGCTTGCAGTACGACGATTGGACGATGCGGCGACCGGATTCGGTCGATTTCGTCGGCCGCGATCCCGGATACCGATATCTGAGGGCCAAAGGCAACTCGATCGAGGGCGGCACGTCAGAGATACTGCGCAACACCATCGCCGAACGCATTCTCGGTCTGCCGCCGGAGCACCGGGTCGACAAGGACGTCGCGTATAAGGACCTGAACAAATGAGCGATCTGCTGTACTCCGACACCGAGGACGCGGTACGCGACAGTGTGCGACGGCTGTTCGCCGATCGGTGTCCACCCGAGGCAATAACATCGGTGTATGACGCTGCGCCGCAGAATTTTTCGGGTGTCTGGCACACGCTGGCTGCCGAACTGGGCATGGCCGGGCTGCTTATACCCGAGGAGCTCGGCGGGGCGGGCGCATCGGCCCGCGAGGCAGCCGTGGTGATGGAGGAGATCGGTCGCGCCGTCGCGCCGGTGCCGTATCTGTCCAGCGCCGTGGTGGCCACGGTCGCGCTGCGCCAGGTCGGCGACACCGACACAATCCGGCGGTTGGCGGCGGGTTCGGTCACCGCTGCGCTGACGTTGCCGCTGTCGACCGCGCCCGGTGACACGATCACCGGCGTCTCTGCCGGCGGCAACGGTCTGACCGGCCGGGTCACCAGCGTGATCGGGGTCGGGGAGGCCGACGTGCTGCTGGTTCCGGTCGCGGGAACCGACGGGCTGGAGTTGCACACCGTCGGCCGCGACGCAGCGGGAGTGAAGGTGTCACCGGTCCTGAGCCTGGACATGACGAGACCCCTTGCCAACGTGGAATTCTCGGGTGCGGACTCATCGCGGGTCGGTTCGGAGCCGGCCGATGCCGCAGTGGCGGCCGCGCTGGAGACCGGTGCGGCGCTACTCGCGTCCGAGCAACTGGGCGTCGCTCAGTGGTGCTTTGAAACCACGCTGGCATATGCCAAGCAGCGCAAGCAATTCGGCCGGGCGATCGGCTCTTACCAGGCCATCAAGCATCGCCTCGCGGATTTGTGGGTCGAGTTGAATTCCGCTGCGGCAGCGGCCCGATACGCCGCCGACACGTGTGCCCGCCACGACGCCGACGCCACGATCGCTGCCGCCGTTGCGCAGGCCTATTGCAGCGGGACAGCGGTGCACGCGGCCGAGGAGTGCGTGCAGTTGCACGGCGGCCTCGGCATGACGTGGGAATATCCGGCGCATCTGTATCTGAAGCGGGCCAAGAGCGATCAGTTGGCGTTCGGCACCACCTACCGTCACCGCGCCCGGTTGGCCGGGCTGGTGGGTCTTCCGGCGTCGTAAGGGGAGTAACACATGGACACACGCATTCTGGGTGGCAATCTCGAAGTCTCGGCAATTGGGTTGGGCTGCATGGGAATGAGTCGGGGCTTCGGCCCGTCGGGGCCCAAGGCCGACATGATTGCGGTGATCCGTGGCGCGGTCGAGCGCGGCGTCACGTTCTTCGACACCGCGGAGGCGTACGGGGACAACGAGGAACTAGTCGGCGAGGCCCTCGCGCCATTCGCGGGGCAGGTGACGATCGCGACAAAATTCGGGTTCGCCTTCGCCGCCGACGGCAACATCAGCGGGCTGAACAGCCGGCCCGAGCACATCAGAGAAGTCACCGAGAACTCGCTGCGCCGACTCGGCGTGGAGACCATCGACCTGCTCTACCAGCACCGCGTCGACCCCGACGTCCCCATCGAAGACGTCGCCGGAACCGTCAAGGAACTGATCGACACCGGAAAGGTGAGGCACTTCGGGATGTCGGAGGCGTCACCGCAGACGATTCGCCAAGCGCACGCCGTACAACCTGTCACCGCGCTGCAAAGCGAATATTCGCTGTGGTGGCGCGAACCGGAGTCTCCGGAGACCGGCGTGCTGTCGACCCTGTCCGAACTCGGTATCGGCTTCGTGCCCTACAGCCCCCTGGGCAAAGGATTTCTCACCGGAAGTATCAGCGACAGCACCCAATTCGACAGCTCCGACATCCGCAGCAGCATCCCGCGTTTCGCTGCCGACAACCGCAGCGCCAATCGCGCCGTCGTCGATTTGCTCCAGGCGATCGCGGACCGCAAGGGCGCGACCGCCGGCCAGATCGCGCTGGCCTGGTTGCTTGCTCAGCGACCCTGGATCGCGCCGATCCCCGGCACCCGGCGGTTGCAGCGGCTCGAGGAGAATCTCGGGGCAGCCGAGGTCCAGTTGAGCGCTGAGGACTTGAGCGAAATCGATTCCGTGTCAGCCGGTATCGAGGTGCAGGGCGCGCGTTACCCCGACTTCATGCAGCGGCTGATCGGGCGCTGACCCGGCGGGCCACCTCGCCGTATCGCTCGAAGCGTTCCGGATCGCCCACCGCGTTGTACAACACCAAGCGCGTCGCGGTCCCGGCGTACTTGTCGATCAGCTTGTCGGCCAACGTGTCCCAGGACGATTCGGTGGCGAAGGCGGCCACATGGTCATCGCTGACCTGAGCCGCCATCCCGGCGAAGTCGCCGGACTTCTGCTGTTCCCGGATCCGCGCGGTCGTGCCCTCGAACCCGGCCTCGTCCCAGATGAACGCGTAGTTAGGCGTGCTCCCATAGAACGCCATGCTGGCGCGCACCGTTTCGCGCTGCTTGTCGCGCTCTTCGTCTGTGTCGCCGACGATCGTCATCACCGGCACGATGATCGCGACGTCCGACGGGGACCGCCCCGATTTCTGGGCTCCCTCAGCGACTTGCGGTATCACGTGGCGGGCGATGTAACCGGGCTCGCCGATCGGGTGGACGTGCACGCCGTCGGCCACTTCGCCGGCCATCCGCAGCATCCACGGATTCACCGCTGCGACGTCGACTTTGGGGTCAGGGGCGTCGATCGGACCCGGGCTCCATTGCGGGGTGATGAAATCCAGGTCGTAGAACTCGCCGTGGTGATCGAGCTTTCCGGACCGAAACGCTGAAAAGCAGGCCCTGACCGCCAGCAGATAGTCGCGCAGCCGTGGGCCCGGTCGCTCGAAATCCACGCCGTAACGCCGGACGACGTGAGTGCGTACCTGGGTGCCCAGGCCCAGCCGAAAGTTACCGCCGGACGCCTCCTGCAGTTCCCACGCCGCGGCGGCGGTCACGAACGGACTGCGCGGAAAGGCCACCGCGACACCGGTCGACAACTCGAGGCCGGGTGCGGCTTGCGAGGCCACCGCGGCGTTCAGATACGCCGTGCGGCCCGTCTCGGTGAACAGCAGACCGGAGAAGCCGGCGGCCTGCGTTCGCTCGGCCAGTCCGGCGACCTGGCCGAGCGGCTGCGGGACGGTCATCGCATCGACGTGCATAGCTGGAGCTAGCCAGTGCTCAGAGGTTCGCCCCGAAGAACTCGCGGGTGGCGGTCCAATGCCGCTCGTCGGCGTCTGCGTCATAGGGTGGATTGTCCGGCACGGCGTAGCCGTGTGCGGCGGAATAGGTTTCGATTGTGTGGTCGACGCCGGCCGCCGTCAACGCCTTCTCGAGTTGTTCGGCGTGGTCGGCGGTGAACGATGCGTCGTTCGCGGCGCCGCCCACGTAGACCGCGGCCCGGATCTGATCGGCCCGCAGATGCGGGCTGTCGCTGCCGTCGGTGACCAGCCCGCCGCCGTGGAAGGACGCCGCGGCCGCAACCCGGTCCGGAACACGCCCGGCAACGATGAATGACGCGCGACCGCCCATGCAGTAGCCGGTGGTGCCGAATGTTGTCCCACTGACCTCGGGCCGTGCCGCCAGGTAGTCGAAGTACGCGTTTGCATCCGATGCCCAATTGTCGGGGCTGATGCTGCCGATGAACGACATCAGGCGTTTGCGCTCGGCGTTGTCGCTGAATGCGGTCTTCATGTCGAACGGCTCCCAGTCGCCCTGGCGGTAATAGACGTCGGGCAGCAGGACCGCGTAACCGAAGTCGGCAAGCCTGGCGGCCATGTCGACGAAGGTCTGTCGGGTTCCGCCGGCGTCGGGAAACATGACCACACCTGGCCAGGGGCCCTGTCCTTCGGGGGTGAACAGGCGGACCGGGGCGGAGCCATCGGGAGTGGTGACGGTGTCGGTGATGTTCGGCATGCCATCCGTTCTACTGCTACTCATCTCTTTTGTTTGGTTGTTCGCTTGGGAAATGAGTTGTTTCGCTCGATGAGGATCCCCTTGATCGCGTTCAGCGGTCTACGCGGGGGATGCAGTCGGGAGCCTGACCTCGCGGCAGCCGTCCAACAAGCGGTGGTCGTATGTGACGAACGCGGTCAGTTCCCTCGTGATATTGGCTGCGGTCGCGAGATGGATCGCGTCGAGAGAGCGCAGGGTGGCCGGGCCGATGGTTTCAGCCAGAGCGATCACAGGTTCGGTCAGCGGCAGGATGTCGAGCCCGTCGAGTAGGTAACGCGCACGCTCCGCTTGGCCCGGTTCCCCATACCGGGCAACGACTCTCATCAATTCGACCCGGCCGAGCGAGCTCGTCGCCGGGTACTCGCCCTGGACACTGTGCGCCGTGAGCCATGATCGCAGTTCGGGTGTCTCAGGCTCGGCGATGAGTAGCTTCGTCAGGGCTGAGGTGTCCATGTAGATCACTGCTCGGCGCGCATCTCTTTGAGAACATCGGACAGATTGCGCTTGCGGCCTCGGGCGGGCACGGCGGTGACCGTGAGAAAGTTTCGTGGGCGCCGCGCTGGAATCAGGGCACCTGCATCAATCAGTGCTTCACGAGACCGTGCTGCAGCCTGCACCGGGACGAGTCGAGCCACGAGCCGTCCGTTGTTGGTGACACCGAGTTCCTCGCCGGCTTCAACCCGGGCGAGATATCGCGATGCGTGCTGTCGTAGTTCTCGGACGCCGATGACCTCCATGCCTACCAAGGTAGCACATACTGTGCTACGCCGCTGGGGTCTGAACGTGATTTAACGACGTCGACCCGCCGCGCCCAGCTTCGCTGCGCTTGCGATCGCCGCTAATGTGAACACCGTGCCGATCCCCACGCCGTACGAGGACCTCCTGCGGCTGGTACTCGAGCAGGGCACACCCAAAGCCGACCGCACCGGCACCGGTACCCGCAGCCTGTTCGGACACCAGATGCGATTCGACCTGTCCGACGGCTTCCCGCTGATCACCACCAAAAAAGTACACCTGAAGTCGGTGGTCTATGAGTTGCTGTGGTTTTTGCGCGGCGACTCCAACGTCAGCTGGTTGCACGAGCGCGGTGTCTCGATCTGGGATGAATGGGCCAGCGACACAGGCGATCTCGGTCCGGTATACGGGGTTCAGTGGCGATCCTGGCCGACGCCGTCCGGCGAACACGTCGACCAGATCAGCGCGGCCCTGCACCTGCTGCGGACCGACCCGGACTCGCGACGCATCATCGTGTCGGCCTGGAATGTCGGCGAGATCCCGCAGATGGCGTTGGCGCCCTGTCACGCGTTGTTCCAGTTCTACGTGGCTGATGGCCGGCTCAGCTGCCAGCTCTACCAGCGCAGCGCCGACCTGTTTCTCGGCGTGCCGTTCAACATCGCGAGCTACGCACTGCTGACTCACATGATGGCTGCGCAGGCAGGCCTCGGTGTCGGCGATTTCGTCTGGACCGGCGGCGACTGCCACATCTACGACAACCATGTTGAGCAGGTCACCGAGCAGCTGACTCGTGATCCGCGCCCGTATCCTAAACTTGTTCTGGCACAGCGAGACTCGATTTTTGACTACACCTACGACGATGTCGTCGTCGAGGATTATCACCCGCACCCCGCGATCAAAGCCCCCGTCGCTGTATGACGGGACTCGGCCTGATCTGGGCGCAGTCGACGTCGGGAGTGATCGGGCGAGACGGCGATATCCCGTGGCAGGTCCCTGAGGACCTGATCCGCTTCAAAGAGGTCACCCTCGGTCACACCGTGGTGATGGGCCGTCGGACCTGGGATTCGTTGCCCCCGAGATTCCGGCCGCTGCCGGGACGCAGGAATGTCGTACTGACCCGCCAGATCGACTTCATGGCTGACGGTGCGACCGTGGTACACCGCCTCGATGCGGCGCTGACCGATCCCGACACCTGGGTGATCGGCGGCGAACAGATCTACACGCTGGCGCTGCCGCAGGCCAGTCGCTGTGAGGTCACCGAGATCGATATCGACCTGCCCCGCGATGACGGCGATGCCGTGGCCCCGGTGCTCGACGAGCAGTGGGTCGGCACGCCGGGAGGGTGGCACACCAGCCGCGCGGGCGTGCGATACCGGTTTCACAGCTACCACCGCGCATGATTCGGCTGAGTGCTGCGCAGGCCCGGCGGATTGCCGTGACCGCGCAGGGCTTCGCGGACGCGAAACCGAGCGGACCGGTCACCCGCGCGCATCTGCGCCGGCTGATCTCCCGGATCCAGGTGCTGCAGCTGGACTCGGTGTCGGTCGCGGTACGTGCCCACTATGCGCCGGTGTTCAGCCGGCTCGGGCCCTACGACCGGGACGTACTGGATCGTGCGGCATGGGCACACAGCGCGCGCTCGCCCCGGTTGCTGGTCGAGTACTGGGCGCACGAAGCCGCGCTGATGGCCGTCGACGACTGGCCGCTGATGCGCTGGCGGATGGGTCAATACCGGCACGGCCGCTGGGGCACCCACATCGTCAAAGCCAACCCGAAGCTCGCCGACAACATCGTGGCCGCCGTCGAGGAACTCGGGCCGAGTACGGCCGGGCAGATCGAGGCGCGTCTGGCCACCACGCCGCGTGGTCCGCGGGGCGATTGGTGGGGGAGCCGAAGCGACACCAAGTGGGTGGCTGAGGCGTTGTTCGCCGCCGGCACTCTGACCACCGCGACCCGGGTGGGTTTCGCCCGGCATTACGACCTGGCCGAACGGGTGCTGCCGGCCGAGGTCGTGGCGCGCGGCGTCGCTGAACACGACGCGGTGCGTGAGCTCGTCCTGCGCGCGGCCACCGCGCTCGGGGTAGCCACCGAGGCCGACCTCCGCGACTACTTCCGGCTGGCCGCGGGCCAGGCGAAGCCGGCGATCGCCGCGCTGCTCGCCGCCGGTAAGCTGGAGCAGGCCGAGGTCGAAGGCTGGTCGGCATTGGCGTATCTACCTGCAGGACAGACGATTCCACGCCGCGACCGCGGTATCGCGCTGCTGTGCCCGTTCGATCCGCTGATCTTTTTCCGGCCGCGGGTGGAGCGGCTGTTCGGGTTTCACTACCGCATCGAGATCTATACGCCGGCCGAGAAGCGTCAATACGGCTACTACGTGTGGCCGTTTCTGCTCGACGGTGAGTTGGTGGCGCGCGTTGACCTCAAAGCCGACCGCTCCGCGGACGCATTGCATGTGGTGGGTGCGTTCGTCGAGGCGGATCGCTCGCCATCGCGGGTGGCCGAGGCGTTGGCCCGCGAGCTGGACACCATGGCGCAGTGGTTGGGACTGGCCCGCGTGACCGTTGGCAGACGGGGCGATCTGGCCGGCGCGCTGCGGGCTCAGGGCAGGTAGAGCCCACGGATGCGGTGGAAGCGGTGCCGGCCGAGCAGTGCGTTGGCCGCGATGAGCCCTGACATCACGGCCGCTTCGATGCAGCCCGCGTTCATGGCGCAGTCCGTCCAGTCGCCGGCCAGAACCAGGTTGTCGTAGCCGCTTTCGTCGGGCCGCAGGCGATAGCGCTCGGTGCCGGGAATCGACTGCACGTAGCGGTCCGACGGATCGACGTTGACGCTCACGTGCTGAGTGTCCAGCGCTGCGCGGCCCCGTTTGCCGTTGACGCCACTGAGGAGATGCCAGTCGAATCCGTGCTCGGTGACCGCGTTGGGGAAGAACGGTCGCAGGTTCCGGTCGATGTAATCGGCGGCCTGGTCGCGCACCTGCTGCTGATACCGATCCAGATAGCCGGCACCCGATTCGCTGGTCGGCCACGGCGCATGCATCGTGCCGCAGAAGTAGGCGACGGTGCCGGGTCGATCATGCTCCGGCCAGTCCTCGCTCCACAGCGTCTGTGGCATCGATGCCCAGGTCTCGAAGGGACGAAGGTAGGCGCTGATCGTCACCGCCGGCTCGTTCCAGCCCAACGTGGGTTCGTCTGGGCGGAGCCAGATTTGGAACGCCTGAGTGGCGACGGTGCGAATCCGCGACGTCATCTCCTGCCAGTCGACCCGATCCTCGATCAGCTCGCCGGCCACGATCGGCAGCATGCCCACCGACACCGCGAGCACGACGTGGTCGAAATCGGTGCCGCGGCGCAACACCCGCGTCTCTGCGTCGGCGCGCTCGGACCAGTGAGTTTCCAGCGAATGCCAACCTCCGCTGGGGATCTGGCCGTCCGACAGTTGCTCGGTCAACGGGATGCTCGGAAACGCCGGCAGACCAAGCACTTTGGTCAACGGATCGTAGGTGTCGATGCCTTCGGCGAGGCGGACCTGCCGGCCCATCGTGATCGATTCAACCGCTAGATGCCGGTCATCGAGATGCAGGGCGTCGAGGCGGTGGAAGAACTCGAATTCCACGCCGCGCTGCCGTAGTGCCTGATACAGCGGGGCGACCACGATGTCGCCCATTCCGGCGGTCATCTTCCAGAAGATCGCGCCCTTGTATTGGAACAGGGCCAACGCGGTCAGGAAGATGGCTTGTCCCGCACCGAAAGACGGCCGCTGCGGGTCGGCATCCTCGTAGGCGAAGACCAGGTCGTAGAGGCCGCGCACCAACGCGAAATCCAAGACGTCGGGATGCGCGCCGTGGCGCAACAGCCATGCGTTGTAGTCCTCGTCGTTGATCGCGCGAAACCCACGCGGATCGGTGACCAGGTTGTCGGCGAGTATTCCGCGGATCACCGCGACCATCATCGACAGCAGCTGCCACGATCGCCGGTGGTCCGGGCGTCGTTCGTACTCAAGCGCCTCTCGCGTGGCGGTGACCGCGTTGTCGATCAGCGAGTTGAACGTCGGCTTTACAGCCTGGGGGTCGGCGAGTGCGAGGAGCGCGGCCATCGCCGCGCACTGGACCGCGTCGATCCAACCCGACACCGGCGAGGGGTCGGCGGAGGTGGACAGTTCCAGTCCGACAGGTGCGGCGCTGCGCTGGGATTCGGCGAAGTCGCGGACCAATCGCACGGCCCGTCGGGTGAAGTCGAACACGGTCATCTCGCGGCCGGTGGCGTCCGGTTCGCCGGGAAGCCCGCCATTGCGGGTGAACGTTCCCAGCCACATCAGCCAGTCGTTGCCGAACCGGTCGGCCAACCCGAGATTGTCGCCAGGTATCAACGCCTGATCCCAGGTTGTGATGGGAGCGCTCGGATCGCTGGTGGCGCGGTCGATTTCGGCGTAGCACTCCCGCAGCATTCCGAAAGCGTTCTCGTAGTATCCCAGCCAGATGTGTAAGCCGTGCTCTTCGATGCGGCCGTTCGGGCCGCGGCTGGATGCGCCCTTGCCGCCGAGTCGCCAGCCACGCTGATAGACGGTGATGGAATCGAAGCGATCGCGCCAACCCGGCTCGCTGAGCCGCCAGGCCGCACTCAATCCGGCCATGCCGCCACCGAGGATGGCGACCTTGCCTCCCGGCCGGCTCACCCGAGCAGTGCTCGCGCTCGGACCAGGTCCGGCCATTGGCTGGCGGCGGGAAACCGACTCATGGCATCAGAAAGCGTGTTCCTCGAGCGCTCACCGTGCAGTTCAAAATCATCTATCGCGGAGCGTAATTCGAAGATCGGCGCCTGCTGCGCACGAGCCGTCTCGATAGCGGCGTGCAGGTCCGCATCGCGTGTGTCGTGGTCGTCGGTCATACGGGCGCGCAGGCGCAACAGCTCCGCGCGGTAGAAATTCACCCCGGTCTCGTCGCCCAACTGCAACGCGATGTCGAGACGCTCACGGGCATCGTCGCGCTTGCCTGCTGCGGCGAGCAATTGCGCAAGCACCGCGTCGTAGTACGTCACAAACAGTGTCGCCTCGGCTTCCCGCCAGCTCTGCACGATGAACGTCAGGATCGCGATGTGATTCTGCAAATCCCCTGGAGGAATTTCGCTGCCCGATAGCGTCGCAAGCGCAGCGACGGTCGCCTGCTGAGCGGTAGCCATTGCAACCCAGTAGTCGAAGCCGTGCCGTCGTGCTTCACTGTGGAGTTCGTTGGCGAGGGTTGCGGCACGATCGAGCTGGCCAGCCTCCGTGCGCACCCAAATCTCGTAGCAGCGCTGAAAGGCATGACTGTATGGCCCTTGCGGGAAGTCAAGCAGAACCGCTTGACGCACAGCGTCGTTGAACTGCTCCTCGGCGCCTTTGAAATCACCGTGAACGCACCGCGCGAGAGCCAGGTGGGTATGCGACGACACGATCGGCTCGTTGGGTACAAACCATGCGGTGTCGAGATTGGGGATGCCCCCGGCGGCCAGTGCTGCCGTGGCTTCTTCGAGTAACGCCAGGGACGCAGTGAAATCCCCGCTGTACCAGGCGACGATGCCGAAGGCGATGTCATTCGCAGGGCGAAACCAGTTCTGGTATCTCGACGCCCTTTCTCGCATCGATTCCGATAGCCGTAACGTGCGCCTGAGGTCGCTGCGCGGCAGGTAGTAGGCCCACAGCGCGGTCAAGGTCGCAAAGAGCTCCGATTCACGCAGTTCCGTCCCGCCAAGCTCAAGGCAGCGTTCGAAGTCGATCGCCGCCTGCGGGCTCGCGGTACCTTCAGCAGCCGACGCCAGGAACCCGCGGCGAAGCCGGAGGCGGACTTCCCTTCGGTCCCGCGCAATCCCGGGCGCCGCGCGTTCGATCTGTGCGATGGCACGGGTCAGGCAGGCGCGGGATTCGTCGAGCGCGCCGCGACGCCGAGCGTCATGCGCCGCCTGTCGGTGCGCATTTGCCGCCTCATCGAATCGTTCCGCGTGCTCATAGTGCAGGGCGACCAGGTGCCAATCCGGATGCTCCGAGTCGCCGACAAGGGCATCGGCCACCCGACTATGGAGGATTCGTTGGACGCTCGGCGGCGGGAGTTCGTACGCGACCTCGCGCAACAGCTGATGACGAAATCGCCAGCTGTCCACCGTCGTCGGCTCGAAAACACGCGCGTTCTCGAGATCGCGGATGGCGACGTCGAAGTCCGTTCCAGCCATGTCCAGCACGCTTCGCAGCGTGTCGCGGTCGAATTCTCGGCCGATCGTCGCTGCGGCCTCCACGACCTGAATAGTGACGTCGCTGGCCCGAAGACGGGCGAACAGCGGCTCGTACAGCGCGTCCGGTACGCGTGCCCAACGTGCGCCGTCGGTAGGCTGCTCGTGCAGCTTGGTGACGATCTCTTCGATGTAGAGCGGCACACCGTCGCAGCGATGCTGGACGTCGGCCCGCTCGTCTGCCGACAACGTGGGGTCGAGCGCGGTGATCAGTTCATCGGTCTCTGTCGATGTCAGCGGCGACAATTCAAAGGTCTTGATTTCAGGGATGTTTGGCAACGAGTTGGGCTCGCGCGCGGTGAGGATGACGAGTACCCGCCCAGTGCTCGCGCGGAGCAGTGATTCGACAACGCCGAGGGTCGACGAATCGAACCAGTGCATGTCCTCAGCTAAAATCACGGCCGGGCTGTCGCCGACGACGGCAATCACATAGCGCTGGATCGCTTTGGTGATCAAACGCGACAGTTTGGCTCCCTCGGCACGAACCGGTTCGTAACCGTGGTCGGCGGAGATACCCAACACCAGCGCCAGCAGCGGGACCGAGGATTCCGGATCGAAGCCGTGGGTGCGCACCTGCTCGTCCAGCAGTCTCAACCGGTCGGCCTGTTCGGTGGTCCGCTCGATCCCACACCGTTGCTCGATGAGTGCGCGAATCGGATACAGGCCGACGTCGCTGTGAAATGGCGACCCGATCAGGGCGAGAACCGGGTGGCCCGACTGCTCGGCGATGTCGGCGGCCACGGTGGCCAGCCGACTCTTCCCGACACCGGCCTCACCGGTGAAGCCAACGCCCGGCTTGGTCAGCGAGCCACGTTGCGCCTCAGCCCAACTGGCTTGCAGATGATCTAACTCCGCGCTACGGCCGACAAGGGGGCCGAGGGGTATTCGAGTCCAGTTGACGCGTTCGCCGAGGACTTGGGAATGCTCGACGGGCTCGTCGATTCCTTTGACCGTTTGCGCCGGCTTCGCTTCGAGTTCGAAGTAGGCCCGAGCCAATGGCGCGATCGCGCCGGAGACGACGACGCCACCCGGTGGCGCCAGCCCTGATACCCGGGAAGCCAGGTTGGCGCCGAGGCCATAGACATCGTCTTGCGCGACATCCAGATACACCAGGCCGCGATGGATTCCGGCCCGCACCGAGATGTCGAAGTCGAATCGCGATCGCACCTGCGTGCTGAGCCGGGCTACCTCCCGGGCGATATCCAGACCGGCCTGTACCGCCCGTCGCACGTCGTTCTCGTGGGCCTTTGGGTGACCGAACACCGCGAGCAGGCCGTCGCCCTTGGTGGAGAAGACATGACCCTCATAGCGGTTCACGATGTCGTTGACCTGCTGGCGGTAACGCCCGATCACTGTGCGGTATATTTCGGGCTCGATGCGGGTAGACAGCGCGGTTGAGTCGACGATATCGGCGAAAAGTATTGTCAACCGCCGTAATTCGCCGGTCCCAGCCGCTGGGGTGGCAAGCAGGTCCTCGGCGTCCTGATTGCCGCTGTCGACGGCCAGCACCTGCTGGGCCAGCGCGCTCGCGGTGGCGCGATCCCCACTGTTGAGTGCGCGCACCGCGCGGTCCAGCAACTCGTCGATCGCGCGAGGCTCGCCGGTCGTGCTCACAGGTCGATGGTGCGGGTTACCTCGACGGCATGCGCTTTGGCGACCCCGATCTGGGTCAACCGGATCTTTCCGCCGTACGCCCCACTGCGGAGTTCGGGCCAGGTGACCTTCACCCGGAACCTGCTCTCACCGCGGGGGAGGATCGCGACGGAAAAGGCGACATACTCGCTCGGGATCACGCATGACGGCTCACCGGCTCTAGTGAACGGCACGGCTACGGATAGTGCTCTCTCGCAACTGTTGTCGACGTCGACAACGATCCAGTCGGAGAGCCCGTAGCTCTCCGATCCGGTCGGAATGCAGGGATACGGAATCGTGGTCGGGATCATCTCGAGGCCGGTGTTCAGGGCGAGATCGAACAACTGGCTGGCCGATTTCGCCCACTTCTCGAAACTGAATGTTCCATTGGTGATCTCGGCGTTGGCGTCCAGCACGATCTTGCCCGCCTTATCGACGAGGCGACGCGAGGTTGCGGTGTACTGCGACGCGCGCGTTTTCGGGTCGATTGTCACGTGCCACCCTTCCGCGCCGGGTTTCGCAGCCGCTCCAGATAACGCCAGGGATCGGTGATCACCCGGGCCGTGAATTCGGCGTTCAGCTCGATCATCTCGGCGATCGGCACCGTACCGCTCGCCCATTTTGCCGCGACGGCTGCGGTTTTCTCGGACATGTCGTCGACGCATTCGTTGACCATCTCGACCGCCAGTTCTACGGCACGACGACTCGTATCCGGTGCCGGCGCCGGGGGTGTTTGCGACGGCGGGGTTGTGGGTTGATTCGGAGCCTTCACCGGTGGCAAGGTCGACATCTTCCAAGGCGTCCAGCCTTGCGAATTGCTGGCGTGATTCTCCACACCATCGAGAATCATGTCGATGCCCTGGTCGCCGTATCCCATCGCGCAGGCGAGTACACCCCACGGGGTGATCGCCGAGTTGCGAAAGCCGACAACCTTTCTCGTGCGTATTCGCACGCCGCTGCCCGTCGACGTCATTCTGATGAATCCCTCGTCGAGGACGATAAGCCCGTCGCCTTCTGCGTCGTGAACGGGCTGCTCGTCGAGCGCGTACTCCAGGCAGGCCGTGGGCAGCTGCGTGGTGTCGTCCAGCCCCTCGGTCTTCCAGTATTTCAGCGGGGTTGTCATACGGGTCGGCAGGATTGGGCAGGTCGTGCTGACTTGCTCGAGCACTCGGGCCCAGCCGTCGTCGCGGTCCGGTTTCGGGCGCATGTCGCAGAAGAAAGTCGATAGACACTTGGCCCAGTTGGCCGGATCGATCACATCTTTCAGCTCGTCGAGCGAGACGTCGTCGCTGCTGAATTCGGTGGTGATCACAAGAGAGGGATGGTTACGCACGATCATCAGCTTGGGCTGACACAGCGGCACGAGTGCCACTTTGGGATCGACCAGCCCCCGGTCGCCGGCAATTTCGATGACTTTCGGGTATCCGTCGCGAGAGTTCAGATTGAGCCGGAGGTGGTCGAATAGGCCACTATTGGTGCCGCGGACCAAGTCGAGTGCGTCGTCGAGCTGTTGTTCCCACGAGGCGCCCAATACGTTTTGCAGATACCAGCCCGGCAGCTGACTGAGCATTGCGATCGCGTACACCATGCGTGCTTTTTGCACAGTAGACAACGGCCGGTCTGGCTCGGGCGGAGTGGGCCGGGTTCCGCTAAAACCCGCCGTTGCAGCGGGTTCTTTTTTGGGAGTTTTGCCGGTCTTCTTGCTGACGGCCCGCGATGCCGGGGCCGGCTGTGACGCCGCTGCATGCTGCTTCAGGACCGACAACGCATCGCCCAAATCGGGGACGCTTGCCGTGTGGGTGAATTGGCCGGCGCGGTGTCCGAGAAACACCAGGAGTTGTTCGTACCAGCCCGCGGTGGCGCCGGTGCTGCCGGGAAGATATCGCGCGACGGTGGCTTCGATGTCGGTGTTGCCAGTGCTCACCGCTTGATCGAGCGCGCCATAGAGCGCGAGCAGTGCTTGAGCAGGCGTCGCTGGAGAAGGAGTTGCCATTGGGCCTCCCGGTACCGGTTTGCCCAGCTACCATACCGTCGCAAGGGTTGATTTACAGCGTTAACTCATATGGAATTCACGTTTGCCCACTACGGCCGGCCGCGCGGGAGGATCGTTGACCGATCGGGGGTTCAGCGACGACGGCACCATCGACGATCTGCCCTGGGCGTCGGTGTTCGACCCGGCCGCTAATGCGAGGGCCCTCAGCGCGATTCAGGCCGAGGGGTTCCGGGCCGCCAGCCGCATCGTCAACCGGTTCGTTCGCGCCGTCGAACCCCACGCCGATGCCCCGGAGTCGGACGCCGATCCGGGTAGCCACAGCGCGGCAGGGGATGGCGTTCACGAGTTCGAGCGGCTGACGCGGGCGTGGTGGTCGATGGCCGGGCAGTTCCTGCTCCAGTCGCTGCCGGCGACGGCAAAGACCGGCGGCGAATCGGTGAGTCTGGATGTCGGTGGACCCGGCACCCCACGCGGAGTGAATTTTGATGTGGCCATAGGTGAATCGACCAGCAGCGAAATCTGGTTGCATAACCGGGGATCCGACGACCGCGGTGACGTGCGGCTGCAAGCCAGTGATCTGCTCGGCCACGACGGCAGCGTGATTCCCGCTGCCGCACTACGCATCGACACCGAGGTGGTGCCGATGCCGGCCCGATCCAGTCGCGGTGTAGTCGTCACGGTCGACGTCGGTGCGGAAGTGCGGCCCGGGGTCTACCGGGGCACCGTGCTGGCCAGTGGCAACCCCGATCTGTGGCTGCCCGTGACGCTCACCGTCCGGCTGCCCACCACATGACCAGCACCGCCGACCGCGCCGCGCTGGTGGGTGTCGTCGATGAACGTCTGCGCGAGGTCGCGAAGCTGGTTCGCCGATCCATGCTCGACGCGTTGCCCGATGGGGAGCCCAGTCAGTGGCTCTACGCGCCGATGCGCGAATATCCGTCGCGGCCAGGCAAGGCGTTGCGCCCGGCACTCTGCCTGTCGGCGGGTCGCGCATTCGGGGCCGAGCCGAACGAGCTGTTGGGTCTGGCCGTCGCGATCGAATTGCTGCACAACGCATTTCTTGTACACGACGACATCGCTGACGGCAGCGAAATGCGGCGCGGCAGGCCAACTTTGGCCGCCTCGCACGGGATGGCTGCCGCCCTGAACGCCGGCGACGCACTGGCGGTGGTCGCCGGCCAGGTGTTGCGTCGGGCAACCCGGCGCCTGGACCGCAATCTTGCGGACCTGGTCTGGGCTGAGTTCGACACCATGGCGATGCGCACCCTCGAGGGGCAGGCCACCGAGGTCGGTTGGCAGCTCGACAACGTCGAAGATCTGCGGCCTGACGATTACTTGCATCTGATCATGCACAAAACGTGCTGGTACACGACGATCCATCCGCTGCGGGTCGGCGCCATCGTCGGCTCGGGCGGTACCGCCAACCTTGGACCACTGGTGCGGTTCGGCTTTCATTTCGGCGCCGCGTTTCAGATCCGCGACGATCTGCTGAACCTGGTGGGCGACGAACAGGTCTACGGCAAAGAAATTCTGGGTGATCTCTACGAGGGCAAGCGGACGCTGCCGCTGGTGCATTTGCTTTCCAACGCGCAAGGCGGCGACCGCAAATTGGTCCGCGACTATCTGGTGCGCAGCCGACCGGAGCGATCGGACGAACTGGTGCGGCGCGTCCGCGCGCTGATGGACGACTACGGAAGCATCGAGTACACCAGCGAATACGCCGAGGGCATCCTGCTGGTGGCCGAAGAGTATTTCGAAGAAGCGTTCGCCGATGCCGAGCCCGGGCCGGATCTGGATTTCCTGCGCGCGCTGGTGCCGTACGTCTGGGCGCGCTGGCGCTGAGGGACAGCTGAGGGCCAATAGCTAGGGCCAACAGCTAGGCCTGATTGCCCGGCTCCTCCTCATCGCGCTGCGCGCTCTGCATCGTCGCCGGGCTAGGCCTGATTGCCCGGTTCCTCCTCATCGCGCTGCGCGCTCTGCATCGTCGCCGGGCTAGGGTTGCCCGGTTCCTCCTCATTCGCCGTGGCCGAGACCGCGCCGCGCCGTTGCACGTGCAACTGATCGCCAAGACCGACTTCATCGCCCCGCCCGAGGTGCAATGGGACACCGACGCCGACGGCGGCGAGGCGCTCGTCGAATTCGCCGGTCGGGCCTGCTACCAGAGCTGGTCCAAGCCCAACCCCAAAACCGCGACCAATGCCAGCTATCTGCGGCACATCATCGACGTCGGTCATTTTTCGGTGCTCGAGCATGCGAGCGTCTCCTTCTACATCACCGGCATCTCGCGGTCGTGCAGTCACGAGCTAATCCGTCACCGTCACTTCTCCTACTCGCAGCTGTCGCAGCGGTACGTGCCGGAACACCAGTCACAGATCGTCGTGCCGCCAGGTATCGAAGACGACGAGGAACTGCGCCGCATCCTCGCCGAGGCCGCCGACGCCAGCCGCGCCACCTATCGCGATCTGCTGGACAAACTGGAAGCCAAATTCGCGGCGGATCAACCCAATGCGGTGCTGCGCCGCAAACAGGCCCGTCAGGCCGCGCGAGCCGTATTGCCCAATGCCACCGAGACGCGCATCGTGGTCACCGGCAACTACCGGGCGTGGCGGCACTTCGTCGCAATGCGGGCCAGCGAACACGCCGATATCGAGATTCGGCGCCTGGCCATTGCTTGCCTGCGGTTGCTGGTGGGCGTCGCACCGGCGATATTCAACGACTTCGAGATCGCCGCGCTGGCCGACGGCACCGAGGTGGCGACAAGTCCGCTGGCCACCGAGGCCTGAGCACTCAGGGCCTGAGCAAAGGGCGCTGCAGGGGCAAATGGGTTTGGTACCGCCAGGTAACCTTGGGTCCGTGAGCACCGGCGGAATCGACGTTTACACGCGCCTGGGCACGCTGCTGACCGCGATGGTGACGCCGTTCACCCCGGACGGCTCCCTGGACCTGCCGGCCGCGGCCCGACTAGCGACGCATCTGGTCGACGCCGGTTGCGACGGTTTGGTGATATCCGGAACCACCGGCGAATCGCCGACCACCACCGACGCCGAAAAGCTCGCCCTGCTGCGGGCCGTTCTCGAGGCCGTCGGCGACCGGGCCCGCGTCATCGCCGGTGCGGGAAGCTACGACACCGCCCACAGTGTCCACCTGGCGAGGGCAAGCGCCGCCGAGGGAGCGCACGGTCTTCTGGTGGTGACGCCCTACTACTCGCGGCCACCGCAGGCCGGGTTGCTCGCGCACTTCACGGCGGTGGCCGACGCGACGCCGTTGCCGGTTCTGCTCTACGACATTCCGCCGCGCTCGGTGGTACCAATCGAATACGACACGTTGCGCGCGCTGTCGGCACACCCGAACATCGTCGGTGTCAAAGACGCCAAAGGCGATCTGCACGCCGGCACCCAACTGATGGCCGAGTCGGGTCTGGTCTATTACTCCGGCGACGACGCGCTGAACCTGCCGTGGCTCGCGATGGGCGCCACCGGATTCATCAGCGTGATCTCGCATTTGGCGCCCGGCCAGCTTCGAGATTTGTTGACTGCCTTTGCTTCTGGAGATCACGCCACCGCCCGCAAGATCAACGTGGCGATCGCCCCACTGTCGAACGCGATGAGCCGACTCGGGGGCGTGACCATGTCGAAAGCGGGATTGCGACTGCAGGGCATCGAGGTGGGTGACCCACGGTTGCCGCAGGTGGCCGCGACGGCCGAGCAAATCGATGCGCTGGCTGCCGACATGCGTGCAGCCTCGGTGCTCAGGTGAGCCAGTGGAGGTAGACCTTCAGCCGCCAGGTCCGTTGGCCAAAGGTGGTCTGCGGGTGACAGCGCTGGGCGGAATCAGCGAAATCGGTCGCAACATGACTGTTTTCGAGCATCTGGGCCGCTTGCTGATCATCGACTGCGGGGTGATGTTTCCGACCCACGACGAGCCCGGCGTCGACCTGATCCTGCCCGACCTGCGTCACATCGAAGACCGACTCGACGACGTCGAGGCGCTGGTTCTCACTCACGCACACGAAGACCACATCGGGGCGATTCCGTTCCTGCTCAAGCTGCGTCCCGACATTCCGGTCGTCGGCTCGAAGTTCACCCTGGCCCTGGTAGCGGCGAAA
Source organism: Mycobacterium sp. (assembly GCF_965277065.1). GTDB lineage: Bacteria > Actinomycetota > Actinomycetes > Mycobacteriales > Mycobacteriaceae > Mycobacterium. The sequence continues at coordinate 516,656 of NZ_CBDIBT010000017.1, read as the reverse complement.
TGCCGTGAGCACCGGGTCAAGCCGGTGTTCATCCAAGTGGCAGAGGGGATGCGCAGCACGCACGGAGTGTTCGAGTGCGAGTACTTCGCGGTCAATCATTCCATTCCCGACGCGCTGGCCATCGCGGTGCGCTCGGGTGCCGGAACCGTGCTGCACACCGGCGACATCAAACTCGACCAGCTGCCGCTCGACGGCCGGCCCACCGATCTGCCGGGCATGTCCAGGCTCGGGGACTCCGGGGTGGATCTGTTCCTGTGCGACTCCACCAACGCCGAGATCCCCGGCGTCGGGCCCTCGGAAAGCGAAATCGGGCCGACGCTGCACCGGCTGATCCGCGGTGCGGACGGTCGCGTCATCGTCGCCTGTTTTGCCTCCAACGTGGATCGGGTGCAACAGATCATCGATGCCGCAACGGCATTGGGCCGGCGGGTGTCCTTCGTCGGGCGGTCGATGGTGCGCAACATGGGAATAGCGCGCGATCTGGGATTCCTGCAAGTCGACGAATCCGACCTGGTTGAAATCGGCGCCGCCGAGATGATGCCGGCCGACCAGGTGGTGCTGATCACCACGGGAACACAGGGCGAGCCGATGGCGGCGCTGTCGCGGATGTCGCGCGGCGAGCATCGCAGCATCACGCTGACGTCCGGGGACCTGATCATCTTGTCGTCGTCGTTGATACCGGGCAACGAGGAGGCCGTCTACGGCGTCATCGACGAGCTGGCCAAGATCGGGGCTCGGGTCGTCACCAATCAGCAAGCCCGAGTGCATGTTTCGGGTCACGCCTATTCTGGCGAGCTGCTGTTCCTCTACAACGGGATCCGCCCACGCAATGTGATGCCGGTGCATGGCACTTGGCGGATGCTGCGCGCGAACGCCAAACTTGCCGCGAGTACCGGTGTGCCCGAAGAGTCGATCGTGGTGGCCGAGAACGGCGTCAGCGTCGACCTGGTCGGCGGCGCGGTGAGCATCGCGGGTGCGGTGCCGGTCGGCAAGATGTTCGTCGACGGCTTGATCACCGGGGACGTCGGTGACACGACGTTGGGTGAACGGCTCATTCTTTCCTCGGGTTTCATCGCGATCACCGTGGTGGTCCGGCGCGAGACCGCCGTGCCGGCCGCACGGCCGCTGCTGTATTCGCGCGGCTTCTCCGAGGACCCCAAGGCGCTGGAGCCCGCCGTCCTCAAGGTCGAAGCGGAGCTGGAATCGCTTGCGGCACAGAATGTCACCGATCCAACGCGCATCGCGCAGGCAGTCCGGCGCGCTGTCGGCAAATGGGTGGGGGAGACCTACCGCCGCCAGCCGATGATCGTGCCGACTGTTATCGAAATCTGACCTCGGCGTCGAGCAGGCCCATCGCTTCGATGATGTGGCCGAACAGCATGCCGACAAACGCGGCCAGCTGACTGCGCGCCAGGATGAGTTGTTGGCGCAGTGGCGACGCCGTGGTGAAATCGCCGCCGGCCAGCTGATCGAGTAGGGCGATCCCGCCGGTGTATTGATTGCGAAGTTCGGCCACCCGCTGTCGTAGCGATCCCACCACATGCAGGCCGCCCGGCGCGACGTTGAGCACCGACAGCAGCCGGTCGACGTAGATGATCACGCGATGCTCGTCCGGGTCGTCCTGCGAGCCGAGATCCAAACCGCGAGTGGCGGCGTCGAGTACAGCGGCCTGATGTGCTGACAGGTAGCGGTACGCCGGTTCGGCAACAGCCCCCGGCGGTATTCCCGGTAGCGGGACAGCCTCGTCGCTGGCCACGTATGGAGTATGGCCCTGCCGGCCGCCGTGCCGTGGGAATGCCCACGTCACGGCGTGTCGGGGCGCTACTCGCCTACGTCTTCTCGGCATAGGCCGTCCACTCGATCGGCGAGGTGGTGAGGGGGCGGCCGGTCGGTTCGGTCTGCTCGACGGCGACCAGCACCATCGGGCCGAAAGCTGTTTGCGCCGCGGGATTTTGTGGCATCTCGGCCTACTTGTTCAGAAAGCCCGCATCGACCGGCAGGGTCACGCCAGTGATGTAGCGGGCCTGGTCGGAGACCAGCCAGGCCACGGTGTTGGCAATGTCCTCCGGCTGCAGCACCTCCACCGGCAACGCGTTGCCCATAGCGCCCGGGGTGTCCGTCGCGGCAGCCATTTTGGCCAGCCACTCGCGGGTGAACTCGTTGTTGATCATCGGTGTCTCGACCCCGGTCGGGTGAACCGAATTGACCCGAATATTGTGCTGGGCAAGCAAATTCGCGTACACACGCATCAGGCCGACCACGCCGTGTTTGGCGGCCGCGTAGCCTACCGAGCCGGCGTCGGCGCTACCCACGCCGGCGAGTCCGGCCGCGGAACTGATCAGCACGATGGATCCGCCGGCCCCTTGTCGCATCATGGTCGGTATCGCGGCCTTGATGGTGTTGTAGACCCCGGTCAGGTTGACGTCGATGACGTCGTGCCAGCCGTCGTCACCCGACTGCATGGGCGCGATGCCGGCATTGGCCACCACGATGTCGAGGCGGCCGAGTTCGTCGATGCCGATCTGCACCGCGGCCGACAGCGAGGCGCGGTCGCGGACGTCGGCCTCCTTGGCAACGATTCGTGCTCCGGTGTCCTCGACGAGTTTGACGGTGGCGGCCAAATCTTCGGTGGTCGCCAGCGGATAGGGGACGCTGGCGATCGGGGCGCAGATGTCGACCCCGATGATGTCGGCGCCCTCAGCTGCCAACCGGACCGCGTGGGCGCGGCCCTGACCGCGGGCAGAGCCGGTGATCAGCGCGACTTTCCCCGCTAGCGGCCCTGCCGGGCCGGCATCGGTCACCGGCGAATCACTCCTTTGTCGGGATCGCCGGCCGGAACGGGCTGCAGCATCTTGATGTCGGGGGCGCCGGCCAGGTGCTCGCCGGCCGCGCTGAACATGTTGGCAACCGCCGGGGCGCTGCTGTGCGTCTTCAGCGCGTCTTCGTCGGCCCACTGCTCGACGAAGACGAACGTCTCGCCGGATTGGTTCACCGAATACAACTGACAACCGGGCTCTTCGTGCACCTCCGCGGCCGCTGTCGTGAGGATGTCACGAACGATGTCGACTGATTCGGGCTTGACGGTCAGGGTGGCGACGACGACGACGGGCATTCAGGCCTCCTGGACGAAGAGTGACGGTTGTCACCCTACCCAGCTGTTTTCCCCGCTGAATCGCCGGTTCGACGGTAACGCTGAGGTAACCAGTGTGGCGGATGGTGCGGATGGTGTATTTGCGATTACGCTTGCCCCATGCCTAGCAAGACTGTCGTGCGCTCAGGAGCTCGAACCAGCAGGTCAAAGGCGGCTCCGCGAAGCGACGCTCGATCGGCGCGGCCGCGGAAGAAGCCCGCTCGGCGCCGGCCGGCCGGGCGGCGTCATCACGGTGTGGTGGCCGGCGCGGGACTCACCGCGGGCCGAGCGGTCCGCGCGACGTGGCTGATGCTGGCCAAGGGGACCGGTAGCACCGCGCGGTCGGTGGGTCGGGCCCGCGAGATCGATCCGGGTCACCGTCGCGACGGTATTGCCCTGGCGCTGCTGGGTGTTGCTGTCGTGATCGCCGCGAGTTCCTGGTTCCACGCCGCCCGACCGGTCGGCGCCTGGGTGGACTCGGTGGTGCGGATCTTCATCGGCTCCGCCGTTGGGGTTTTGCCCGTCGCCATTGCTGCGGTTGCGCTGCTGTTGATGCGCACCGAGCCGAACCCCGAGGCCCGCCCACGGCTCGTGTTGGGCGCGGCGATGGTCGCGCTGCCGGCACTGGGGCTGTGGCATCTGTGGGCCGGTTCGCCGGACACGCCGGCAGGACGCGCACACGCCGCAGGATTCATCGGCTTCGCCATCGGGGGACCGCTTTCGGAAGGGCTGACCGCCTGGATCTGCGCGCCGCTGCTGTTCATTGGTGTGTTGTTCGGCCTATTGCTGTTGACCGGCACCACAATTCGCGAGGTGCCCGACACCGTGCGGACCATGTTTGGCACCCGGATGTTCGACTATCGCGACGGCGACGATGTCTACTACGACGACGAAGCCGTCGAAGGCGATGTCGCCGAGGACTTTTCCGACGGCTACTACGACGATCCGTCGGCCTATGACGACGCTGCGGCAGCCCAGGCGTGGCCGTCGAGCGCCGTGGCGGTCGACGAGAGCCCGACGGTGCCGGAGCCCGCGGTGTCGCGCGGCCGCAAGCGTGAGCCCAAAGCGGCCGCCAAGCAAGACACTCTCGTGGTGGACCGGATCGTCGAGGGCTCATACGCACTGCCGTCGCTGAACCTGCTGATAGCGGGCGATCCGCCGAAGAAACGCAGCGCCGCCAACGACCAGATGGCCGACTCGATCACCTCGGTGCTGGATCAGTTCAAGGTCGACGCCGCGGTCACCGGCTGCACTCGCGGACCGACCGTCACGCGCTACGAGGTCGAACTGGGCCCAGGCGTGAAGGTGGAGAAGATCACCGCGCTGCAGAAGAACATCGCCTACGCGGTCGCCACCGAGAGCGTCCGGATGCTCGCGCCGATCCCGGGCAAGTCCGCGGTGGGCATCGAGGTGCCCAACACCGACCGCGAAATGGTGCGCCTCGCCGACGTTCTCACCGCGCCGGCGACGCGCCGCGACCACCACCCGCTGGTGATCGGTCTGGGCAAGGACATCGAAGGCGACTTCATCTCGGCCAACCTGGCCAAGATGCCGCACCTGCTGGTCGCCGGCTCCACCGGATCCGGAAAGTCCAGCTTCGTCAACTCGATGCTGGTGTCGCTGTTGACTCGTTGCACCCCCGAAGAGGTCAGGATGATCCTGATCGATCCGAAGATGGTCGAACTGACGCCATATGAAGGCATTCCGCACCTGATCACGCCGATCATCACGCAGCCGAAAAAGGCGGCGGCGGCGCTGGCGTGGCTGGTCGAGGAGATGGAACAGCGTTACCAGGACATGCAGGCATCCCGGGTGCGTCACATCGACGACTTCAATGCGAAGGTCCGCAGCGGAGAGATCACCGCACCGCTGGGCAGCCAGCGCGAATACCGGCCCTACCCGTACGTCGTCGCGATCGTCGACGAGCTGGCCGACCTGATGATGACCGCCCCGCGTGATGTCGAGGACGCCATCGTTCGGATCACCCAAAAGGCCCGTGCCGCAGGCATTCACCTGGTGCTGGCCACCCAGCGGCCATCGGTCGACGTGGTGACCGGGTTGATCAAGACCAACGTGCCGTCGCGTCTTGCGTTCGCCACCTCGTCGCTGACCGACAGCCGAGTGATCCTGGACCAAGCCGGCGCGGAGAAGCTGATCGGTATGGGTGACGGCCTGTTCCTGCCGATGGGGGCCGGCAAGCCCGTGCGGCTACAGGGCGCCTACATCTCCGACGAGGAAATCCAGGCCGTCGTCTCCGCCTGCAAGGAACAAGCGGAGCCCGAATACACCGAGGGCGTCACCGCGGCCAAGTCCACCGGCGAGCGCAAGGACGTCGACCCCGACATCGGCGACGACATGGACGTGTTCCTGCAAGCCGTCGAGTTGGTGGTGTCGAGTCAATTCGGGTCGACATCGATGCTGCAGCGCAAGCTTCGGGTCGGATTCGCCAAGGCCGGCCGGCTGATGGACCTGATGGAGACCCGCGAAATCGTCGGACCCAGCGAGGGATCCAAAGCCCGCGACGTGCTGGTCAAGCCCGAGGATCTGGCCGGAACGCTGATGCTGATCCGTGGCGGTTCCAACGCCGACGGGTCCGACGACGACGGGTAGCCGGGCTGGAGCGCTCCGCCAGCCGGGCACTCGGCTCCTAGCGCTCCGCTAGCCGGGCACTCGGCGACTAAAGGATCAGCAGCATTCGCGAATTACCCAAGGTGTTGGGCTTGACGTAGCTCAGGTCGAGGAACTCGGCGACACCGATGTCGTAGGAGCGCTGCATTTCGGCGAACACTTCGGTCGTCACCGGGGTGCCCTCGATCTCGGTGAACCCGTGCCTGCCGAAGAACTCAGTCTCGAAGGTCAGCACGAAAAGCCGCTGTAGCTGCAGGTCGCGGGAGACGCGCAGCAGCCGGTCGACGATGGCATGGCCAATCCCGCGGCCGGTCATCGAGGGATCGACGGCCACGGTGCGAACCTCGCCGAGGTCTGACCACAGCACGTGCAGCGCTCCGCAGCCGACCACCTTGCCCTCGTACTCGGCCACCCAGAACTCCTGGACGGCCTCATAGAGCGTTACCAGGTTTTTTTCCAGCAGGATCTTGCCGGCGTAGGTGTCTACGAGCCGCTTGATCAGGGGGACGTCGGAGGTGTGCGCGCGCCGGATCGTCGGCTCGTCGGCAGGTGCTTCGCTCGCAGCGCTCACGAAATGCAGAGTATCGGTTTGGCCCCGCCCGGCGACGATGCAGAGCGCGTGGCGCGATGAGGAGGAGCGGGCAATACAGCTGATGAGCCCGGTTACGGATATTCTGTTGCGGTGTCGGGGCAGCCGCAGTCAGGTCCGGTGGTTCCGCGCGTGCGGGTCACCAACCTCGCCAACGTCCTGACGCTGTTGCGATTGGTGTTGGTGCCGGTCTTCCTGCTGGCGTTGTTCGCCGGTAACGGGCACGAAACCCCCAGCCGCATCATCGCTTTCGTCGTTTTCGCGGTCGCGGTCATCACCGATCGCTTCGACGGTGCGCTGGCTCGCAACTACGGGATGGTGACCGAATTCGGCACGATGGCCGACCCGATCGCAGACAAGACGTTGATCGGCGCGGCGCTGATCGGGTTGTCGATGCTCGGCGACCTGCATTGGTGGGTGACGGTGGTCATCCTGGCCCGAGAAGTCGGGGTCACCGTGCTGCGGTTTGTGATGCTGCGTCACGGCGTCATCCCCGCCAGCCGCGGCGGGAAACTCAAGACCCTCGTCCAGGCCGTCGCGATCGGGTTGTACGTGCTGCCGGTATCGGGGACGTGGCTGGTGGTCGCCTGGGTGATAATGGCGGCCGCGATCGTGCTGACCGTGGTCACGGGACTGGACTACGTGGTTTCCGCTGTCAGAGACAGCCGTGGACGACCCGCTGCTGACTGAGGACGCGCGTGGGCTGGTCGCCGATCTGAGGATTCGCCAACAGAGCGTCGCGACCGCTGAATCGCTCACGGCGGGGCTGCTGGCGGCAACGCTCGCCGGCGTGCCCGGCGCCAGTGAGGTACTGCGCGGTGGCCTGGTCACCTATACCGAGTACACCAAAATCGCGCTGGCCGGTGTTGCGCCGCAGATTCTTGAAGAAGTCGGACCTGTCGCGGCCCCGACGGCTCGGGCCTTGGCTGTCGGTGCACGTCAACGCTGCGAAGCGACCTGGGGTGTGGGGTTGACCGGCGTCGCCGGACCCGAGCCACACGGCGGCCATGCCGTGGGCACCGTGTTCCTGGGTTTGGCTGGCCCCGGTGAAACAGCTGCCGTCGAAGTGGTCGAGCTACACCTGTCCGGGACGCGCTGGGATATCCGACTCTCAGCGGTTCGCGAGTCGATCAGCCGACTGCGGGCACTTGTCGAAGCGGCCTAACGGGTCGAATGAATCCAGCCGGGAACCAATGGCCGCGCCGGGTGCGTTGAGCTGATGAAGAATCAAGCTGACCGGACGTAAGGAGAGCGCGATGCCGTCATTGCTACGCGAGGTTCTCGGCGACGTACTGCGTGAAGCCCGCATCAACCAGGGTCGGACACTGCGACAGGTCTCCGACGCTGCCCGGGTCAGCCTGGGATACCTCTCCGAGGTCGAGCGCGGCCGCAAAGAGGCATCCAGCGAGCTGCTCAGCGCGATCTGCAATGCACTGGACTTTCCGCTGTCGCAGTTGCTCACGGACGCCAGCGAACAGCTGCTCGGCCAGAAGGCGGCGCAGGAGTCGACCAAGGTCGGCTCGCCGATCGCCACGAGTATCGATGCCAGCACCAAGGTCGTCATTCCCCCGGTCGCCGCCCTAGCTATCGCCTGATCACGACACGCAAGGGTGTGGCAATTGCGGCGGAGACGATAAGTTGAGCCTGACGGCATACATCGACACACGAAGGCAGAGCTAACTGATGGCCAATCCGTTCGTCAAAGCGTGGAAATACGTCATGGCGTTGTTCAACGCGAAGATCGACGAGCACGCCGACCCGAAAGTCCAGATCCAGCAGGCCATCGAGGATGCGCAGCGTCAGCACCAAGCACTGACCCAGCAAGCCGCGCAGGTGATCGGCAACCAGCGTCAACTCGAGATGCGGCTCAACCGTCAACTGGCTGACATCGAGAAACTGCAGGTCAACGTCCGTCAAGCTGTGACACTCGCCGATCAGGCCACCGCCGCGGGCGACTCCGCCAAAGCCACCGAGTACAACAACGCCGCCGAGGCGTTCGCAGCCCAGTTGGTGACGTCCGAGCAGAGCGTGGAAGACCTCAAGGCGCTGCACGACCAGGCGCTCGGTGCCGCTGCGCAGGCCAAGAAAGCCGTCGAGCAGAACGCCATGGTGCTTCAGCAGAAGATCGCCGAGCGCACCAAGCTGCTCAGCCAGCTCGAGCAGGCCAAGATGCAGGAGCAGGTCAGCAAGTCGTTGCGGTCGATGAGCGAGATCGCCGCGCCGGGTACCACGCCGAACCTCGACGAGGTCCGCGACAAGATCGAACGCCGCTACGCCAACGCGCTGGGCCAGGCTGAGCTCGCGCAGAACTCGGTGCAGGGCCGCATGATCGAGGTCCAACAGGCCGGTGTGGAGATGGCCGGTCACTCCCGTCTGGAGCAGATCCGGGCGTCGATGCGTGGTGACGCGTTGCCGGCCGGCGGGTCGGCGACCGCCGATCCCACGGTCGCTCCCGCGACCCCGGCCGTGGCACCGCAGGCCACGCCGACCGAGAAACCTCTCGGTCAGTAGGGGACGACCAAGCCCATGGCAGTGCAGTCCGGCCACAGCGGCGTATGGCGGACGCTTCTGCTGCGCGGCCTCGACACGGCCAGCGACCTCTCCGAGCTGATCTTCCAAAAGATCAGCTCTGCAACCGATCCCCGAGAGCGACAGCTGCGCCGGCGCCGGCGCGCGCTGCGCTGGGGTCTGATCTTCGCCGCCGGCACCGTGTTCTGGGGCGTGGTGACGGCGATCCTGGCGGCGTGGGGATGGTTCGCGCTGCTGCTGGAGATCACCGGGGGAGTGGCGGTCGTGCAAGCGATGATCGCTACGCTGCTGCTGATCCGCTACCGGTGGCTGAGAGCCGATCCGCTGCCCGCGCAGCGGCCCACCAATAGCCGGCGCCTGCCGCCTCCGAGTTCGGCGGCACGGCCGGCGATGTACGCGCTCGGCGCCTCCGAGCGAGGGTTCTTCTCGCTGCTCGGCGTCATCGAGCGCGGCAACATGCTGCCCGACACCGAGATTCGTGATCTGACCGCAGCGGCCAAGCAGAGTTCGGCTGCGATGGCGACCACCGCCGCGGAAGTGGTGTCGATGGAACGTGCGGCCAATGCAACTTCGCAGTCCCGCCCCTACCTGGCGCCCACGATCAACGCGTTCACTGCGCAGTTGAGCGCCGGGGTGCGCCAGTACAACGAAATGGTCACCGCTGCAGCCCAATTGGTGTCATCCGCGAACGCCGACGCCGGCGCCGCGCTGGTCGCATCGCGTCAGCGCTACCGCGACGAACTGGCCGGCGCGACCGATCGACTGATCGGCTGGTCGCGGGCATTTGATGAACTCGGCGGGCTGCCGCGGCGAGCGTAGCCGTTACGTCGAACGCCCGGCGGGCCGCACATTCGACGTCGAGCGCCCGGCTGGCGGGGCGTTCGGGCCTATTCGTCAATCGTCCCGGGGGCCGTACCGCTCGATGTACGACTGGCGCATCTGCTCGTCACGCTTACTGCGTTGTGCGTCAACCAGATTCGGGTCCATGCCATGCACCTGCAGCATGTGCCTACGCCACACTTTGTTGAGCGCGTGCGAGAAGTAGACGAACGGGATCAGGATCGGCAGCGTCATGCTCAGGTGCACGTCGAGCGTCGTCGGGATCAGCCAGAACGGGATGAGTACCAGCACCGCTGGGACAGCGACCCGCCGCATCATCCGGCCCGTCGCGCCCTTACTGGTCAAATCCTTGCGCACCCAGTCCCGCATCGAGTCGGGCAGCCGGCCGCCGCAGCAGTACCGGATGAACTGAAGTGCGTTGGGCCGCACGGAGCTTGCAGTCATCGCCGTCAGAGCGACGTCCGCAGTGCTGGGATCACGAGGCCCGCGATGCCACGCAGGGTCGCCTTGAACATGTCGAAGAAATCGAAGTAGTCGCGCCACAGCGTGATCTGCCCGTCGTGGACCTCGAAGACGCCGCACACCCAGAACTGCAGCCGCAGCGGGCCGAAGATCAGCGCGTCGGTGCGTTCGGTGAGCACGGCGGCGCCGTCGGCGGCGATCCGGTGGATCTTTACCTCGAAGCCGCTGGCGCCGCCCAGCGAGCTGAACAGCTTCATGGCCCGGCGACGTCCGTGAATGGTTGGCAATCCGACGTTCTGGTACACCAGATTTTCGGCCAGCGCAGCGCCTGCGGTGTCGAGGTCGGCGTCCTGCAGTGCGTGCAGGAAGACCTCCACAGTGCGGGTGTTGTCGAGAGTCAGCTCGGTCATGATCAACAGCCTAACCAGTCGCTGTGGCAGGGTAGGGCGATGCGCGTCGCGGTGGTGGCCGGACCGGACCCCGGGCACTCCTTTCCGGCGATCGCGCTGTGCCGGCGATTCCTGGCGGCAGGCGATATACCCACGCTGCTGACTGGCACCGAATGGCTGGACACCGCCCGTGCCGCCGATGTCGACGCTGTGGAATTGGTCGGGCTGGATCCGACCGCGGACGACGACGACGGCGACGCCGGCGCCAAGATCAACCAGCGGGCCGCGCGAATGGCCGTGCTGAACCTCCCTCAGCTGCAGGCGATGCAGCTGGATTTGGTGGTGTCCGATGTGATCACCGCGTGCGGCGGCATGGCCGCGGAGCTGCTGAGGATCCCGTGGATCGAGCTCAACCCGCACCCGCTCTACCGGCCGTCCGCGGGATTACCGCCGATCGGCAGTGGACTGGCGCCCGGCACCGGGATTCGCGGCCGGCTGCGTGACGCCACGATGCGGGCGTTGACGGCGCGGTCCCTGCGGGCCGGTGACCGGCAGCGATCGCAGGCCCGCACCGAAATCGGTTTGCCGGCACGCGATCCCGGCCCGCTGCGCAGGCTGATCGCGACGTTGCCCGCCCTGGAGGTTCCGCGCCCGGACTGGCCGGCCGAGGCCGTCGTGGTGGGTCCATTGCACTTCGAGCCGACCGAGCAGGTGCTGTCCATTCCGTCGGGCTCGGGGCCCGTAGTGGTTGTTGCGCCGTCGACGGCGACGACCGGAGCGAAGGGGATGGCCGAGACGGCCCTGGACAGTTTGGTGCCCGGGGCCGGGCTGCCATCCGGCGCCCGGGTGGTGGTGTCGCGGCTGGGCGGTCCGGAGCTGAGGTTGCCGTCGTGGGCGGTGGCCGGGCTGGGCCGGCAAGACGATCTGCTCGCCGAGGCCGATCTGGTGATCTGCGGCGGTGGCCACGGGATGGTGGCCAAGACGTTGTTGGCGGGCGTGCCGCTGGTGATGGTCCCCGGCGGCGGCGACCAGTGGGAGATCGCCAACCGGGTGGCGCGGCACGGTAGCGGGCGGCTGGTGCGGCCGTTGACGGGGGAGGCGCTGGCCGGTGCGGCTGCCGACGTGCTGGCGACACCCGCCTACCGCGCCGCCGCACAGTGCGCAGCGGCCAGCGCCGCCGATGTGGCCGACCCCGTGCAGGTGTGCCATCAGGCGCTGACGCCCGCCAAGTAGGTAGCTTGGCGGGGTGCGACTCACGGAATTCAACGAGCGGGTCACCCTGCGATTCGGCGCCACTTACGGCACCTCTGTGCTGGCTGATCACGTGCTGACCGGGTTCGATGGGCGCACCGCCGCGCAGGCGATCGAGGACGGAATCGAGCCGCGCGACGTCTGGCGGGCACTGTGTGTCGACTTCGACGTGCCCCGCGAGCAGTGGTGAACTAACCGCGTCCAGCGCCAGGCCGCCGACGCGAGACACGCCAGCGGCGCGCCTCCTTGCGTTCGAACAGGTGTTCGTTACTGTGGTGATTGTTCGACGGGCCCGACTTGTCGGTGGGCTGCTTTAACGTCACGGCCAACTGACCAAGACCGGTCAAAGCGAACAACGACTACACCGAGAGGTAGCACCATGGCACAAGCCCCAGACCGCGAAAAGGCCCTCGAATTGGCACTGGCCCAAATCGAGAAGAGTCACGGTAAAGGGTCGGTGATGCGCCTTGGTGACGAAGTGCGCGTACCGATCTCGGTCATCCCGACCGGGTCGATCGCGCTGGACGTCGCCCTAGGCATCGGCGGCCTGCCCCGCGGCCGCATCATCGAGATCTACGGCCCGGAGTCCTCGGGTAAGACCACCGTCGCACTGCACGCGGTGGCCAACGCCCAGGCCGCAGGCGGCATCGCGGCGTTCATCGACGCCGAGCACGCGCTGGATCCCGACTATGCCAGCAAGCTGGGCGTGGACACTGATTCACTGCTGGTCAGCCAACCGGATACCGGCGAGCAGGCCCTCGAGATCGCCGACATGCTGATCCGCTCGGGCGCGCTGGACATCCTGGTCATCGACTCGGTGGCCGCATTGGTGCCGCGCGCCGAGATCGAGGGTGAGATGGGCGACAGCCACGTCGGCCTGCAGGCCCGGCTGATGAGCCAGGCGCTCCGGAAAATCACCGGTGCACTGAGTAATTCGGGCACGACGGCGATCTTCATCAACCAGCTTCGCGAGAAGATCGGCGTGATGTTCGGCTCGCCCGAAACAACTACGGGTGGTAAAGCTTTGAAGTTCTACTCGTCGGTGCGTCTGGACGTGCGACGGATCGAGACACTCAAGGACGGCACCGATGCGGTCGGCAACCGCACCCGGGTCAAGGTCGTCAAGAACAAGGTGTCGCCGCCGTTCAAGCAGGCCGAGTTCGACATCCTCTACGGCCGGGGCATCAGCCGCGAAGGCTCGCTGATCGACATGGGTGTGGATCAGGGCTTCGTCCGTAAGTCGGGGTCGTGGTTCACCTATGAGGGCGAGCAGTTGGGGCAGGGCAAGGAGAACGCCCGCAACTTTCTGATGGAGAACCCCGACGTGGCCAACGAGATCGAGAAGAAGATCAAAGAAAAGCTCGGTATCGGCGCGGTAGTGACGGATGAGCCCGCAAATGTCGACGTCTTGCCCGCCCCCGTCGACTTCTGAGCCTTCTCGCGATGAGCAGGCGCGGGCATTGTGCCTGCGCCTGCTCACCGCGAGGGCGCGTACCCGCGCCGAGCTGACCGGCCAACTGACCAAGCGCGGCTACCCCGACGAGGTCAGCACCCGGGTGCTGGACCGGCTGACCGATGTCGGGCTGCTAAACGACGTCGACTTCGCCGAACAGTGGGTGCACTCCCGGCTGGCCAACGCAGGAAAAGGCAAGCGCGCGTTGGCCGCTGAGCTGCACACCAAAGGCGTCGACAAAGAGGTGATCACGTCGGTGCTCGGCGGCATCTATCCCGCCGATGAGCGTGGCCGCGCCGAAGAACTGGTTCGCAAGAAGTTACGGCGCGAGGACCTCAGCGACGAAGCCGCCGATGCCCGGGTGACCCGCCGACTCATGGGCATGCTCGCGCGACGCGGTTTCAGCCAGAGCATGGCCCTCGACGTGGCTCGCGTCGAGTTGGCGGGGGAGCGCGAGCGCAGGCGGGTCTAGGTTGGCCGAACGCCGCGATGCCGTCCCGCCGTACCATGGCCCAGTGACGTCTACGGTGGCATCGGATGCAGCGCCCTTAGCGGTGTCGTCGCCGTCGCAGCGCACCTACCAGGTCCGCACGTACGGATGTCAGATGAATGTCCACGATTCCGAGCGCCTGGCGGGTCTGCTCGAAGCGGCTGGCTACCAGCGGGCTCCGGACGGCGACGACGCCGACGTGGTGGTCTTCAACACCTGCGCGGTGCGGGAGAACGCCGACAACAAGCTCTACGGAAACATCAGTCATCTGGCGCCGCAAAAGCGGAGCAACCCCGACATGCAGATCGCGGTCGGCGGATGCCTGGCCCAAAAGGACAAAGACGACGTGCTGCGCAAAGCACCATGGGTCGATGTCGTGTTCGGCACCCACAACATCGGATCGCTACCGACGCTGCTCGAACGGGCCCGGCACAACAGGGTCGCGCAGGTGGAAATCGCCGACGCGTTGCAGGAGTTTCCCTCGGCGCTGCCGGCCGCCCGCGAATCCGCTTACGCCGCTTGGGTTTCCATCTCAGTGGGATGCAACAACAACTGCACGTTCTGCATCGTCCCGGCCCTGCGGGGCAAAGAAGTGGACCGCAGCCCAGGCGACATCCTCGCCGAGGTGCGCTCGCTGGTGGACGACGGCGTGCTGGAGGTCACCCTGCTGGGTCAAAACGTCAACGCCTACGGGGTGTCGTTCGCCGACCCGCAGATACCGCGCAATCGTGGCGCCTTCGCCGAGTTGTTGACCGCGTGCGGGTGCATCGACGGGCTGGAACGGGTGCGATTCACCTCGCCACACCCCGCTGAGTTCACCGACGACGTCATCGAAGCGATGGCGCAGACCCCGAATGTCTGCCCGGCCCTGCACATGCCGCTGCAGTCTGGCTCGGACCGGATGTTGCGTGCGATGCGGCGGTCCTACCGGGCCGAGCGTTACCTAGGGATCATCGACCGGGTACGAGCGGCCATGCCGCACGCCGCGATCACCACCGACCTGATCGTCGGCTTTCCCGGTGAAACCGAGGAAGATTTCGCCGCCACGCTCGATGTGGTCCGGCAGGCCCGCTTCGCCAACGCGTTCACGTTCCAGTATTCCAAGCGTCCTGGCACGCCGGCTGCCGAGCTCGATCGTCAGCTCCCGAAAGCCGTTGTGCAAGAACGCTATGAGCGATTGATCGCGCTGCAGGACCAGATCGCGCTGGAAGAGAACCAAGGCCAGATCGGCCGAACCGTCGAGTTACTGGTGGCCACCGGCGAAGGTCGCAAGGACAGCAGCACCGCGCGGATGAGCGGTCGCGCACGCGACGGGCGGCTGGTGCATTTCGCGCCCGGTGAGCGGCAGGTACGCCCGGGTGACGTCGTCATCACTACGGTCACGGGCGCCGCGCCGCACCATCTGATCGCGGACGCCGGCATCATCGACTGTCGCCGCACGCGAGCCGGTGACGCTCACGCTGCCGGGCAACGCCCGCGCCGTAGCGGCACCGGTCTCGGCATGCCGACGATCGGGCAACCACCCGCGACCGCTGAAGCGCTGGGGTGCGCGCGATGAGCGGCCAACCGGGCGAGTTCGATGCCTTCCGCGACGACATCGAGGCGGCCGAACAACGTATTGCCCGTGAAATAGAACCGGGCGCACGCGCGCTGGTCGTCGCCATCCTGGTGTTCGTGTTGATCGGATCATTCGCCCTGCCGCACACCGGCGACGTGCGCGGCTGGGACGTGTTGTTTTCCACGCATGGCGCCGGAAAGGCGGCAATCGCGCTGCCGTCGCGCGTATTCAGCTGGCTGGCTTTGGTTTTCGGCGTCGGTTTCTCGATGCTGGCACTGTTGACTCGGCGCTGGGCTCTGGCCTGGGTCGCGCTGGCCGGCTCCGCGGTGGCCAGTGCTGCCGGGCTGCTGGCGATCTGGTCACGGCAGACGGTGGCCTCGGGACATCCCGGTCCCGGCATCGGGCTGATCGTGGGATGGATCGCCATCCTCCTGCTGACATTCCATTGGGCGCGGGTGGTGTGGTCACGCACGATCGTGCAACTCGCCGCCGAGGAACAGCGTCGTCAGTCCGCAGCGCAGCAACACGCCCGCACGTTGCTGGAAACCCTCGACGGCCCAGACGCAGCGAAATCACCCAAACCCGACGGCGAGACGCCGGGGGCCGGCTAGCGCTTGCGGGTCAGCGCATCGTTCGCGGCGTCAGCCCATTGCCGCCATTGCTCGGCGTTGGCCTTGGCCTCTCGGGCGTCCTTGGTGCGGCCCGCGGCCTCAGCCTTCAGCGCCTGACGTTCGTATTGCTCGGCACGCTCGCGGAACTGCTCCGCTCGTGCCTGAGCCTGCGGGTCGGGCCCGGACGGCTCGGCGGCGTCGCGCACCCTCTTCTCGACCGCGCGCATCCGCCGCTCGAGGTCGGCAGACTTCTCCCGCGGAACCTTGCCGATCGCGTCCCATTTGTCGCCGATCGTTCGTAACGCCGCCCGCGCCGCGTCGTGGTTGCCGGCGTCGAGCTTCTCGGCCTCAGCCAGCAGCGCCTCTTTGGCGCTCACGTTCGCGTTGAATTCGGCATCCCGTTCGGCGGTCGCGCCGTTGCGGGCTTTGAAGAAGGTGTCCTGGGCGCCCTTGAAGCGGGCCCACAGGGCGTCGTCGACGTCGCGGGCTGCGCGGCCGGCAGCCTTCCAATCGACGAGCAGCTTGCGGAATTCAGCGCTGGTCGCGCCCCAATCCGTGGAATTGACAAGCGATTCGGCCTTGACGCAGAGCTTTTCTTTTGCCTCGCGCGCACCCGCCCGATCGCGGTCCATTTCCGCGAAATGTGATCCGCGCCGCCGGTTGAACGCCTCGCGCGCCGCGGAATAGCGCTTCCACAGCGCGTCGTCGGTTTTGCGGTCGAGCCCGTTGATCGTCTTCCATTCGTCCAGAATCGCGCGCAGCCGATCGCCGGCGACCTTCCACTGCGTCGAGGCGTTACCCAGTTCCTCCGCCTCGGCGGCCAGGGCGTCCTTGCGCGCGGTTTGGGCTGCGCGATGCTCGTCGCGCCGACTGCGGTCGGCCGCAGCGGCGGCATTGGCATGCTCGGCGATGCTGGTCAGGCGGGCCGCCAGCGCGTCGACATCGCCGAGCACATTCGCGGTCGGCAGCGTCTCAGCCAGCCCCGCGGCGGTGGCTTTGATCTTGCGTGCGTCACCGGTACCGGCCGTCAGGCGTTCTTCGAGCAGCGCGATCTCGGTGCTCAAGTCGTCGAAGCGTCGACCGAAGTGGGCGAACGCCGCCTCGGTGTCGCCCGCTTGCCAGGAGCCGATGATGCGCTCGCCGGCCGAACTGATCAACCAGACCGTGCCGTCGGCGTCGACCCGGCCGAATCGGTGCGGGTCGCTGGCCGGCATTGTGGTCGCGACCACCGGGTGGGCGTGCGGGCGTGGTGTCGGCTTGGGGCCCGGCCGCGGTCCCGGTCGCGGGATGGGCCGGGGCGTGTTAGCTGGCTCGTCAGGCGTCATGAACTGCCGTTACCTACCCTTCGCGCGGTTATTGACCGCGCACCTGCCGCGCATTGCGGCGCCGTCGACACGGGGCACTCACGTAGGCGCCCCATCAGTATTGAAGCAGCTTGTTGGCCGGAGCGTTTTGAGTTGGCGGCCGGGGTGAGCCGAAAACCCGGCCGCGACGACGCCTGATCGGCGATAGGTCGCCCCGTCGACTTAGGCTGGTTGCCGAAATCGGAGATGAATGGACGGTGAACGATGTCGATGGCGGACGTGGCGGCGCTGCTCGCGCTGTGCGCTGCGTTGGCGTCGGCAATCGGCGACGTGATCCGTCAGCGATCGGCTCAGGAGATCACCGATAAGGACGTCGGCCACCTGGAGCTTTTCTGGCTGTCGGTGCGCGACCCGCGGTGGTGGATGGGCGGCTTGGGCGCGGTGGCCAACTACAGCCTGCAGGCCGGCGCGCTCGCGCTGGGTTCGGTGATGCTGGTGACCGCATTGCAGGTCACGGCGCTGCTGTTCGCTCTGCCGATCTACGCGCGGCTGGCCCATCACCGGGTCACGCCGTGGGAATGGACGTGGGCCGTGATGCTGGCCGGTTCGCTGGCGGTGCTGGTCACAGTAGGCGATCCAGACGCCGGGCGCGCGCGGGGCTCGCTGGGCAGTTGGCTGGTGGTCGCCGCCGTGATGGGTCCGCTCTTGGTGGTGTGCGTGCTGGGCGCGAGGTTGTGGGCCCGCAGCGCGGTTGCGCCCGTGCTGCTGGCGGTGGTGGCCGGTTCGTCGCTGGCGCTGTTCGCCGTGCTGACCAAAGGCGCCGTCGGCGCAGCATCGGGCGGTTTCGGGGCATTTCTGCGCGCGCCGGAGTCCTACTGCCTGTTGCCGGCCGCGCTGGCAGGGATGATCTTCCAGCAGTCGGCTTTTCGTGCCGGGGCATTGACCGCGTCGTTGCCCACGGTGACCGTCGCCAAGCCGGTAGTCGCCTCGCTGCTCGGCGTTCTGGTTCTCGGTGAGACGCTGAACGCCGGGGGCGCTCGGCTGTGGACGTTGCTCGGCGTGGGCGTGTTGGTGGTGATTTCCACGATCGCCCTGGCCCGGGGCGAGGCGGCGACCATCGCGGCCGGAGCCGGTCAGGACGTGGTCGTGTCTGAGAAAGAGCCGTCGAATCGCTGACCGCGCCGCGCCGCGCCGCGCCGGGGTTTTCATGGCCGACATCAGTACCGTGGCGTGGAAGAGATGACGTGAGGGGGTAGAACCGTGCCGAAAGCAGATATCGCTGTCGTGTTGGCATTAGCCGCTGCATTCGCGTCGGCGATCGGCAACGTGGCGCGGCAGCGGTCCGCTCATGAGGTCACTGAAGAGCGGGTCGGCTACTTGGCCCTGTTTTTCATGTCCTGGCGTAACCGCGACTGGCGGCTCGGGGCGGTGGCCGCGGTCGCCAACTACGGTCTGCAGGCCGGGGCGCTGAGCCTGGGCTCGGTGATTTTGGTGACCGGGCTGCAGGTGACGGCGTTGCTGTTCGCCTTACCGCTGTACGCGCGGATGAGCGGGGCTCCGGTGAGCCGGTGGGACTGGAGTTGGGCGGCGATCCTGGCGGCCGCACTGGCTGTCGTTGTGACTGTTGGAAATCCGGAGGCGGGGAACTCGCGTGCCTCGTTGCAGATGTGGCTGGTGGTCGCCGCCGTCGTGGGCCCGCTGGTGGGACTCTGTCTGCTCGGAGCGCGGCTATGGCCGGATCGGGCGGTCGCGGCGGTGCTGCTGGCCGCGGTGTCCGGCGCGTCGCTGGCGTTGTTCGCGGTGCTGGTCAAGGGTGCGGTCGACGCGGCCAAGGGCGGCATTGTGGCGCTGCTGGTCACTCCTGAGCTCTACGCCTGCATCGGCGCCGCCGTTGCCGGGATGGTGTTCCAGCAGTCGGCGTATCGGGGCGGCCCGCTCAACGCGTCGATGCCGACCATGACGGTGGCCAAGCCGACAGTGGGTGCGCTGTTGGGGGTGTTCGTCCTCGGCGAGACGGTGAACTCCGGCGACGAGACCGTATTCGTCCTCGGGATCGCGGTCGCGGTGATGGTGATCGCGACCGCTGCCCTGGCTCGGGGTGAGGCCAAAACCGTCGAAGCCCACACGGATACGTTCGCTGCGATCACGTCGACCCGTTAGTTTGGTGGCGTGCTGAGCGCCATCGCGATCATCCCGTCAGCGCCGGTGCTGGTTCCCGAGCTCGCCGGTCGGGCGGCCGACGAGGTGGCGGAGTTGCGGGCGGCGATGGTCGCCGCGGCCGCCACGCTGCCGCAACGGTGGGTTGTGGTCGGGGTGGGCGCCGGAGATGACGTCATCGGCCCTGAGGGCGTCGGGACGTTCGCCGGTTTCGGCGTCGACGTGCTGGTGCATCTTTCGCCGCAAGCCGGCGGGCCGCCGCGCGCGATGCCGCTGTGTGCACTGATCGGCGGCTGGATCCGTTCGCAGGCCCAGCCGGACGCGCGGGCGCAGGTCCGTATCTTCGCCGAAACCCACGACGCCGCCGCGGCGGTCGAGCTGGGCCGGCGGCTGCGCACAGAGATCGACCGGTCAACCGAGCCGACCGGTGTGCTGGTGGTCGCCGACGGCGCCAACACGTTGACTCCGGCCGCTCCCGGCGGTCATCAACCCGCCGACGTCGAGGTGCAAGTAGCCTTGGACGATGCACTGGCCGGCGGCGACGTGGCCGCATTGGTTCAGTTGCCCGCGCAGGTCAGGGGACGGGTTGCGTTCGGTGTTCTGGCGGGGCTGGCCGAGCCGGCGCCCCGGTCGGCGAAGGAGATCTATCGCGCGGCACCCTACGGCGTCGGGTACTTCGCCGGCGTCTGGCAGCCGTGAGGCCGGTGGCGATCGTCGGGCCAACTGGAACCGGCAAATCGCAACTGGCCCTTGATGTTGCGGAGCGGCTCGGCGGTGACGCCGAGATCGTCAACGCCGACGCGATGCAGTTCTACCGCGGCATGGACATCGGCACCGCGAAACTGCCCGTCGCGCAACGCCGCGGCATCCCGCATCATCAGCTCGATGTCCTCGATGTCACCGCAACCGCCTCGGTGGCCCGCTATCAGCGCGACGCCGCCCTCGAGGTCGAGGCGATTGCCGCGCGCGGCAACGTTCCAGTGTTGGTGGGCGGCTCGATGCTGTACGTCCAATCACTGCTCGACGACTGGTCGTTTCCGGCGACCGACCCCGCGGTGCGGGCGAAATGGGAGCAGCGGCTCGCCGAGGTCGGCGTCGGCGCCCTGCACGGCGAGCTGGCCGACCGCGACCCCGCTGCCGCGGCCTCGATTCTGGCGACCGATGGGCGGCGCGTCGTGCGCGCGTTGGAGGTGGTGGAACTGACCGGTCAACCGTTCGCCGCGTCGGCGCCCGTCATCGGTCCGCCACGATGGGACACGGTGATTATCGGATTAGATTGCGAGACAGAACTTCTCGACCAGCGACTGGCCCGGCGCACCGAGACGATGTTCACTCAAGGGCTCGTCGGCGAGGTGATCGCGCTGCTCGACCGCGGCCTGCGTGACGGCGTGACCGCGTCGCGGGCGCTGGGCTACGCCCAGGTTCTCGACGATCTCGACTCCGGCGGTGACGGCGACGCTGCCCGGGAGCCGACCTTCATCGGCACCCGACGCTATGTGCGCCGTCAGCGGTCGTGGTTTCGTCGCGACCACCGCATCCACTGGCTGGATGCGACCGCCAGCGGTAACGCCGAGGCGGCGTTGCAGACGTGGCGCCACGTATCCTGAGCAGGTGATCCGGTTTGCCAAAGGCCATGGCACCCAGAACGACTTCGTCGTGCTGGAAGACCTGGATGCTGCGCTGGCGTTGACGCCGGAGGCCGTGTCCGCATTGTGCGATCGACGCCGCGGCCTCGGTGCCGACGGCGTGCTGCGGGTCACCACCGCTGGGGCGGCGCTGGCAGCCGGCGTCTTCGACCGCATACCCGACGGCGTCAACGCCGACGACTGGTACATGGACTACCGCAACGCCGACGGGTCGATTGCGCAGATGTGCGGTAACGGGGTGCGGGTCTTCGCGCACTACCTGCGGGCCGGTGGCTTGGAGACCCTCGACGAATTCGTCGTCGGATCACTGGCCGGCCCGAGGCCCGTCCTCATGCAGCACGTCGATGCGACCAACGCCGATGTGCGGGTCGACATGGGCAAGGCCAACCGACTCGGCGAAGGGGGCAGCGCCTTCGAGGTGATTGTCGGCGGCCGGACCTTCAACGGCTTGGCGGTGGACGTCGGCAACCCACACCTGGCCTGCGTCGACTCTGCGCTCACTCCTCCGGCGCTGCGGGAGCTGGATGTCGCGTCGCCGGTCAGCTTCGATCACGACCAATTCCCCGATGGCGTCAACATCGAGATTCTCACCGCGCCGGTCGACGGCGTGGTGTGCATGCGGGTGCACGAGCGGGGAGTGGGCGAAACCCGTTCCTGTGGAACAGGAACCGTCGCCGCCGCCGTCGCCGCGCTCTCCCATGGCGGCGCGGCCAGCGGCACCCTGACCGTGCGGGTGCCCGGCGGCGACGTCGTCGTCACCGTCACCGAGGCCACCAGCTACCTGCGGGGGCCGTCGGTTCTGGTGGCCCACGGCGAACTCAGCGATCAATGGTGGCAGGAGGCGTCACGATAAATCGGATGCGAGCGGTCGCTTCGGCGGGCACCATCGGAAGTCGCCTATGACATATCCAGAATTGCCCAACATCCCGAGCACCGGTGAGCTCGCGCTTGACGATCGCGCAGCGTTACGCCGAGTCGCGGGGCTATCCACCGAACTCACCGACATCTCCGAAGTCGAGTACCGCCAACTGCGGCTCGAGCGGGTGGTGCTGGTCGGCGTGTGGACCGACGGCAGCGCCGCTGACGCCGACGCCAGCCTCGCCGAATTGGCCGCGCTCGCCGAAACCGCGGGATCTGAGGTGCTCGAAGGCATGGTCCAGCGGCGGACCAAGCCCGATCCCTCGACCTATATCGGGTCGGGTAAGGCGATCGAATTGCGTGACGTAGTGCTCGCCACCGGCGCCGACACCGTGATCTGCGACGGCGAACTGTCCCCGGCGCAGCTGAACGCGCTGGAGAAGGCCGTCAAGGTCAAGGTCATCGACCGCACCGCGCTGATCCTCGACATCTTCGCTCAGCATGCCACCAGCCGGGAGGGCAAGGCGCAGGTGTCGCTGGCGCAGATGGAGTACATGCTGCCGCGGCTGCGGGGCTGGGGTGAGTCGATGTCGCGGCAGGGCGGTGGCGCGGGCGGCAGCGGCGGCGGTGTGGGAACCCGCGGACCCGGTGAGACGAAGATCGAGACCGATCGGCGCCGGATCCGTGAGCGAATGTCGAAGCTGCGCCGCGAGATCAAGGATATGAAGCAGGTCCGCGACACCCAGCGCAGCCGCCGGCGGAGCAGCGAAACGCCGTCCATTGCGATTGTCGGCTACACCAACGCTGGAAAGTCCAGTCTGCTGAATGCGCTGACCGGCGCGGGGGTGCTGGTGCAGGACGCGCTGTTCGCCACCCTGGAACCCACTACGCGCCGTGGACAATTCGACGACGGGCGGGCGTTCGTGGTCAGTGACACGGTCGGTTTCGTCCGTCACCTCCCGACGCAATTGGTCGAGGCGTTCCGCTCGACGCTGGAAGAGGTGGTCGACGCTGATCTCCTGGTCCACGTCGTCGACGGCGCGGACGTCAACCCGCTGGCCCAGATCAGCGCGGTGCGGCAAGTGATCACCGAGGTCTTCGCCGATCATGACAGCGGCCCCGCGCCCGAGCTGATCGTCGTCAACAAGATCGACGCCGCAGGCGATTTGGCGTTGGCCAAGCTGCGCCGTGCGCTGCCTGGTGCGTTGTTCGTGTCAGCCCATACCGGCGACGGCGTCGAGGCACTGCGCCGGCGGATGTCCGAACTGGCCGCTCCCACCGACACCGCGGTCGACGTGGTGATCCCTTACGATCGCGGCGATCTGGTGTCGCGCGTGCACGCCGACGGCCGGGTTCAGGAGACCGAACACATCACCGACGGCACGCATATCAAGGCGCGCGTGCCGGTGGCGCTCGCCGCCAGCTTGCGCGAATTTTCGGCCACCTGACTCGGCCACCTGGCTCGGCCACCTCAAGGGGCCCCTGGATACAGAGAGCGCCGGAGTCCGATAGAAGGGTTTTTCGGGGCAACAAGACCGATTCGAACACCGCTTAATGGCAGGCAAAAATAGGCAGTAGCAACTTAATCCGGGAAGGTAGCCCGGCCTCCGGTCAGAGGACCAACTCGTAGACATCCTCGGCGGGAGCCGCCAGAATCCGGCGGGCCATCTCTACATTCAGTTCGTCGAGGTGCGCCTCCTCGGCCTGGTCGCGATCAGTTTTAGCGGTCAGCGCGAAGAATTTGTCGGTGATAAAGCCAGGGCGCATTAGCAGTGTCGCGGTGCGGCCCTTAAGGGTGACCTGAAAAACGAAGCCTTGCAGAATGCGTCCGCGCTCGGGTCGCACCAGAGCGGGTTCGACGGAATACCGGCCATCGGTCACCGCGCGGGTCACTGCCTCGATTCCGTCGCGAATACCTGGCTCGTCAAAAGCGGCGCGAATGCCAATTGATCGCCGCTGCGGCGGGTGATTAGGGGATAGCGCGGCGAAAGCCCGCTGCAGCACTTTGAGCGCGCTGGCTACGCCCGCCCGAGAAAACGGCCCGGCGTAACACAGCATGTCGGTGTAGGAGAATTCGAGCAATTGCCCGAGTTCCTGCACCAGGATTGTCTCGTCCACCCCGACGACTGTAGGCGCGGACCAGCACCCCGACCTACCAACCATCTGGTTGGTATATCTTGGGCGCAGAGTTCCCAACCCCGCCGGAGGTCATCTCATGGGTAGCGCCGTCAAATACCAGCGCACGCTGTTCGAGCCCGAACACGACTTGTTCCGCGAGTCGTACCGGTCGTTCCTGGAACGACACGTCGCGCCCTACCACGACGAATGGGAGAAGGAGAAGATCGTCGACCGGGGCGTATGGCTGGAAGCCGGTAAGCAGGGCTTTCTGGGCATGTCGATCCCCGAGGAGTACGGCGGCGGCGGCAATTCCGACTTCCGCTACAACACGATCATCACCGAGGAGACCACCTACGGCCGTTACAGCGGCATTGGTTTCGGTCTGCACAACGACATCGTCGCGCCGTACCTACTGCATCTGGCCACCGAGGAGCAGAAGCAGCGCTGGCTGCCGAAATTCTGCACAGGCGAGCTCATCACCGCGATCGCCATGACCGAGCCCGGCACCGGCAGCGATCTGCAGGGCATCAAGACCCGGGCGGTCAAGCACGACGACCATTACGTACTCAACGGCTCAAAGACGTTCATCACCAACGGCATCAACTCTGACCTGGTGCTCGTGGTGGCTCAGACCGATCCCGCCAAAGGCGCGCAAGGCTTTTCGCTGCTGGCCATCGAGCGCGGCATGGAGGGATTCGAGCGCGGCCGGCACCTGGACAAGATCGGCCTGGACGCTCAGGACACCGCCGAGCTGTCCTTCACCGACGTCAAGGTGCCCGTCGAGAACCTGGTGGGCGAGGAGGGTCAAGGTTTCATCTACCTGATGCAGAACCTGCCGCAGGAGCGTATCTCGATCGCCATCATGGCCATTGCGGCCATGGAGCAGGTGCTGGAGCAGACGCTGCAATACACCAAGGAGCGCAAGGCCTTCGGCAAGTCGATCGGCAGTTTCCAGAACAGCCGGTTTTTACTCGCCGAATTGGCGACCGAGGCCACCGTGGTCCGCATCATGGTCGACGAGTTCATCGCGCTGCACCTCGAAGGAGAGCTGACCGCCGAACAGGCCGCGATGGCCAAGTGGTACGCCACCGAGAAGCAGGTGTACCTGATCGACCGCTGCCTCCAGCTGCACGGTGGCTACGGCTACATGCGCGAATACCCGGTTGCACGTGCGTATCTCGATGCGCGCGTGCAGACCATCTACGGCGGTACCACCGAGATCATGAAAGAGATCATCGGCCGCAGCCTGGGCGTCTGACCGGGGCGGATTCTCTGCACGCGAAATACTCTGACTCGCCATAGCGATTCAACCGGGCGGCAGTCATTTCGAAAAATGGCCGCGAGGTGAGCGCACCGGCGAACAGAGATCGAGCTTCCCCACCCGAGGTCAGAGGTCCGCAAGCGCTCCTTCAGCGCAGTTTCGTCGGCCAATGTTGCCGCGCCGTGCACTCTTATATCGGCGGACCGTAATCTAAAGGGCGAACGACACAACCGGCCCTATGAATGGGAATTCGGCATCGACGCGATGACCATTCCGTAGGGTCTTCCTATGACTTCTCTCGCGTCGACGCCCGCAACAGAGTTGTGGCGGCCCGCAGGGCGGTTGACATTGGCCCAGTATTTCGGACTGGCGACTACGGGGAGGGCGGGATGACAAGGCAGCGAAGACGACCGCGCAGCTTCACCCGCGCGGTGCGTGGCCTGGTGGCGCTGGCAGCAGGACTCACCTGCATGGCTTTGCTGACACCCGTTGCGAACGCATCCCCGATAGGCGATGCCGACAACGCGATCACCGCAGCCTGGAAAGAAGCCGGTGGCGATACCTCGGACCTCGGTGCCAAGCAGGGTGAGTGCTACGTCGCCGGTCAGGGATTCGCTCAGGACTTCCTGCACGGCAAGATGTTCTTCACGCCGGCGAGCGGTCCCCGGTCGATGATGGGCGCCATCCTCGACAAATACGAAGCTCTTGGCGGTCCGGCAGCCTCGGACTTGGGCTTTCCGATCACCAGTGAAGTACGCGGGCTCGCCGGTCCCGACAGTCGGGTCAGTACGTTTTCGGCGAGCGACAAGCCACTGATCTACTGGACTGCCGACCACGGGGCGTTCGTCGTTCGCGGAGCGATCAACGCGGCGTGGGACAAGCTAGGCAGTTCGGGCGGCGCCTTGGGCGTCCCGATCGGCGACGAAACCTATGACGGCGAACTCGCGACCCAGGCGTTCAGCGGCGGCAAGGTGTCGTGGAACCGGCTGACCAAGGCGTTCACCACCGTCCCACCGGACCTGGCAGGTCAGCTCAGCGGGTTGCAGGTGCCGATCGATCCGACCGCAGACATCAACATGGCCTGGCGGGCCGCCGGCGGCGCCTCCGGTCCGCTGGGCGCCAAGCAAGGCGATCAATATCCGGTCGGCGCTGACGGGTTGGCTCAGAATTTCACCGGCGGGAAGATCTTCTTCAGCCCCGCTACGGGTGCCAATGCCGTCGAAACCGACATCTTGACCAAATACGAGGCGCTCGGCGGACCCGCGAACAGCGACCTCGGCTTCCCCATCTCCAACGAGGCCGACGGTACCGTCAAGCCGGCCAGCAAGGTGAGCCCCTTCTCCGCCAGCGACAAACCGGTGATCTTCTGGACCCCGGATCACGGCGCATTCGTGGTTCGCGGGGCCATTAGGGTCGCATGGGACAAACTCCTCGGTGCAACCGGCAAACTGGGCCCACCACTTGGCGATCAGGTGATCGCCAGGGACGTCGTGACGCAGAAGTTCACCGGCGGTCAGATCGCCTGGAACAAGACGAAGAACACCTTCACCACGCAACCGCCGAATTTGGCCTCGGCGCTTTCTGGTCTTCAGGTTCCGGGGCAGAAGACGCCGACCGGGTCGGCATCGCCCAACGCGGGGGTCAGCTGGCTGAACAGCCACTGGTTGTGGCTGGTGGCCGCTGCCGCCGCGCTGTTGCTGCTGACCCTGTCGGCGCTGCCGGCGCGCCGGTGGCGTCGGCGTCGTGGGGCGAAACGCGCCGCGAGATCCGACGACAGCGACCCGGACGACTCCGGTTATGAGGCCGTCACCGAATCCGTGGCGCAATGGTCGCCGGAGGCCGACAGCGACCTGGCGTCGTCGAGCTTGTCGCCGGAGTTTCGCCCGCGGCCGCGGACCGTGCGATTGCCCGGTCAGCCGTCCAGCGCGTGGATGCCGCCGGGGCGCAAGAGTCTCGTCGACGAGCTGCTCGCGGAGGACGAAACCGACAGTCCCGAAGAGTTTTCCGAATTCGACGAGCTCGGTCATGACCAGGACTTAGATCGCGGCCTGGGGTTCGAGCGCGATGTGGACGAGCACTTCGACGAGGATCCCGATGAGGTCGACACCGACCCGACCGGGATTCCGGTAGCCGACGCCGACGCTCGCGCCGGGCGGCACGCCGCCACGGACGGCGAGGACGCCTTGGTCACCGAGGCCGTACCGATACCGCGAATTGCGCCTGGGCAGTTAGCGATTCATCTTCCGATGGACGATCCGTACCAGGTACCGGACGGATACCCGGTCAAGGCCAACGCCAGCTCCGGGTTGTACTACATGCCCGACAGCGCCCTATACGAAGACACACAAGCCGAAATCTGGTTCGCCAGTGAGGAAGTCGCCACGGCGAACGGATTTCATAAGGCCGGGTAGCCGAAGCGGCGTCAGATCTTGCGGATGACCGTGACGACCTTGCCGAGCACAGCCGCGTCATTGCCCGGAATGGGATCGAACGCTGGGTTGTGTGGCATCAGCCAGACCTGGCCCCCGGTGCGCTTGAAGGTCTTGACGGTGGCCTCGCCGTCGATCATGGCTGCGACGATGTCGCCGTTGTCGGCCACATTCTGCTGACGGACAACCACCCAGTCGCCGTCGCAGATGGCCGCGTCAACCATCGACTCGCCAACCACCTTCAAGAGGAAAAGCGCGCCCTCGCCGACAAGTTCGCGCGGCAGCGGAAAGACATCCTCGACCGCTTCTTCGGCCAGAATTGGGCCACCGGCAGCGATTCGGCCCAGTACGGGAACGTACGTCGGCTCCGGCAGCGCGTCCGAGCCGGCGACATCGGTGACCACCGGTGTCCTCGACGCATCGTCGGCGGAGCGGACATCGACGGCGCGCGGGCGATTCGGGTCGCGGCGGAGATACCCCTTCTTCTCCAGCGTGCGCAGTTGGTGCGCCACCGACGAGGTCGACGTCAGGCCGACGGCATCACCGATTTCCCGAATGCTGGGGGGATAGCCACGGCTGGTGACCGAGGCGCGAATGACGTCAAGGATGGTGCGCTGGCGCGGCGTCAGCAACGACTCCGCAGGTCGCATGGCACGGTCGGAGTCGGCGCTCGAACTATCGCTATCGCTCATGCGAACGAATGTAACGGCATTTTGCCTGGATTTCAAACATGTGTTCGAGGTATGTCGCGTTTTCGACCCAAGTGAGCCCGTGAACCTTGTCGGTGGCCCGTCTTATCATCGTTGGCGTGTGCAACAGTTCGATCACATGTTCGGTATTCGAACACACTATCGACTATTATTCGAACAAGTGATCGACCACGAGCCGACTGGAGGAACGCACATGATGCACATTGAGACGATTTCGGCGAGAACATCGATCCGGGTTCGCCCGGTTCAGGTACGTCCGGCGGGCCGTGGTGGACGCCTGGGAACAAGAGGCCCGCTACCCTCCCGGCCGGTCGCGGCGCCTCCCCGTTACCGGGGCACGGGCGTGTTGATGTCGACGGCGTCGCACCGGCCTCGCCCGATCACTCCGGCGACGACCGTGGCGCTCGCCTTGGTCGCGGCAGGCATCACGGTGTGGCTGGGATTCGTGGCGCACTTCGGCGGCATGCTGCATGCCGGCCCGGAGAAGGCTGCGGTCCAGATGCCGGACCGGCTCGCTGTGGTGCGGGTTGAGCCTGGGGAGACGCTGCAGCGCTTGGCCGCTCGGGTCGCCCCGGATGCCCCGACCGCGCAGGTGACCGCCCGCATCCGCGAACTGAACGAACTCGACTCGTCCGCGGTGACCGCCGGCCAGACGTTGATCGCGCCGGTGGGCTGAGCAGCTACCAGCCGCGACACTCGAGGATGTCAGGCCCGCGCGCGGGAGC
This sequence comes from Mycobacterium sp., assembly GCF_965277065.1. Lineage (GTDB taxonomy): Bacteria > Actinomycetota > Actinomycetes > Mycobacteriales > Mycobacteriaceae > Mycobacterium. The sequence continues at coordinate 487,518 of NZ_CBDIBT010000017.1, read as the reverse complement.
GCAGGTACGCTCGAGGTGGCCTGGGACATTCCGAGGTCAGCGGGGCGAAGGAGCGGCCATGCACTGTCCGTTCTGTCGCAATCCGGATTCTCGAGTCGTCGATTCCCGCGAAACAGATGAGGGACAGGCGATCCGGCGCCGTCGGTCCTGCCCGGAGTGCGGCCGGCGATTCACCACCGTGGAAACCGCGGTGCTGGCGGTTGTCAAGCGCAGCGGCGTCACCGAACCGTTCAGCCGCGAGAAGGTCATGCGCGGGGTGCGGCGCGCGTGCCAGGGCCGTCAGGTCGACGACGACGCACTGAATCTGCTGGCGCAGCAAGTCGAAGATGCCGTGCGCGCCGGCGGGTCGGCGGAGATTCCCAGTAACGAGGTAGGCCTTGCGATCCTCGGCCCACTGCGAGAACTCGATGAAGTGGCTTACTTGCGATTTGCTTCCGTGTACCGGTCTTTCGAGTCCGCTGAGGATTTCGAGCGTGAGATCAAGGCGTTGCGTACCCACCGGAAGGTGCCCGCGTCCGGTTGACCGGCATCGTAAGGTCGGACCATGACGCAAGTCGTGCGAACCCAGGTGTGTGTTGCCGGCGGTGGCCCCGCGGGAATGGTTCATGCGCTCCTGCTGGCCCGTGCCGGAATCGACGTCACCGTGTTGGAGAAACACAACGACTTTCTGCGCGACTTCCGTGGCGACACTGTGCATCCAAGCACGCTGCGGGTCATGGACGAACTGGGGCTCATCGATGAGTTTCTGCGTCTCCCGCACACCAAAGTCACGCGTCTGGCGTTCAACACCGACGGGACGCTACGAACGTTCGGGAACTTCAGCGCACTCTCACGGCTAGGTTTCAAACAGCCCTACATCGCGCTGATGCCGCAATGGGACTTCCTGGACTTCCTCGCCGAAAAGGCCAGCGCTTACCCGGAATTCACGTTGATCCGCAATGCCGAGGTGACGGACCTGGTGTTCGACGGCGACCGCGTCGTGGGGGTGCGTACACCAGAACTCGAGGTCCGCTGCGATCTTGTGATCGGTGCCGACGGACGCAAATCTGCGGTGCGCGCCGCGGCGGGTTTGCCGATTGGCAGCGCGAATTCGCCGATAGACGTCTTGTGGTTCCGGCTGAACTGGCGTCCGGGCGACCCTCGAGAACTCGTCGGGGTGGTCCGCAAGGGTCTGATGATGGCCATGATCTATCGGGGCGACTATTGGCAAATCGCCTACGTGATGCCCAAGGGTTCGAACCCGCTCGACGGATCGCTGGAGGCGTTCAAAGAGCGGCTGGTCTCGGTGCAGCCCAACTTGGCCGACCACGTCAACGACCTGCACTCGTGGAATGACACCAGCCAACTCGATGTGCGGGTGGATCGGCTGAAAACCTGGTGGCGCAAAGGTCTGCTGTGTATCGGTGACGCCGCGCATGCGATGTCGCCGGTCGGTGGGGTCGGCATCAACCTCGCGGTCGCCGACGCCGTTGCCGCCGCGAACATCCTCTGCGGCCCGTTACGTGAAAACCGGTTGACCGAAGCCGATCTCGCAAAGGTGCAGCGCCGTCGTGAGCTTCCGGCCCGAATCATCCAGGCCGGTCAAGTATTCGTGCAAAACAACGCGATCGAACCGAACCTGGCCGGTGACCTGTCGCCGATTCGGGTTCCGAGGATCGTCGGACGGGGACCGTTGCAGTTCATCCCGCCGATCATCGTCGGTCGCGGGTTCCGTCCCGAGCACGTCCGCACGCCCGACGCTCACGCCGCGTAGCCGGTGCGTCACCGGCTGTTGCGTTGTGTCCGGTTCCTCAGCGGCCCATTTTGGGCCGCATCGTCGCCGGACTAGGCTGACCGAATGCCGCCCGAGCTGCATCCCAACCTGATGGCGCTGGCGCCGTTGCTCGGGACCTGGCAGGGGTGCGGATCCGGCGAATACCCCACCATCGAGCCGTTCGACTACCTCGAAGAGGTCACGTTTTCCCATCTGGGAAAACCGTTTTTGATCTACGGGCAGAAGACCAAAGCCGCAGCCGACGGGGCACCGCTGCACGCTGAAACCGGCTATCTCCGCGTGCCGCGATTCAACGAGATCGAACTCGTGCTGGCACATCCCAGCGGCATCACCGAGATCGAGGTCGGCAGATTCATCGCCGACGGCGCCACGATCGAGCTTGAGATGTCGACGACCCAGATCGGCGTGGCACCGACCGCCAAGGAAGTGACAGCTCTTGGTCGCCGCTTCCGGCTCGATGGCGACGAACTCTCCTACACCGTGGAGATGGGTGCTGTCGGACAGCCGCTGCAGCATCACCTTTCAGCGGTACTGCACCGCAAAGGTTAAGAAGTCCGCCGCACGCAGTCAGCCACCACACGACCGCCGACCCGCATCCAACCCTGCGGACTCCAGGTCGTTTCGATCACCGATCCCGTGCCCTGGGTGATGTGCAGGTCACGGCTGAGATAGTCGGTGATCCGTACCGCCGCCGAGCCCGTCGCTTCGTCTTCTACCACACCGAGATTGGCGCGAACATCCGCGAGCGCAGCTTTCCGGCGGCTTCGTCAGTCCACACCCACAGATAGTGCGCGACGTCATCCGCGAAATCGGCCGGGTCGGCGGCAGCAAGCTCGTTGACACTGTCCAGATCGTGAATGGCGAACTCCGGCGACCACTCCGAACGGGCGCTGACACTGATGACATCGCCGTCATAGTGGACCTGCACCACGCCTGCCGGCACACGCATTGTGCGAATAGGTGCGCCGATGGATCGCAGCCACCACGACGCCCCGACCGTCGGATGCCCGGCGGACGGCAACTCGATAAGCGGTGTATAGATCCGCCCATCAGCGGTCATGGCGCCGGCAGCGGGGAGGCTGACGAAAATTGTTTCGCTGTAACCCAATTCGGTTGCAACACGCTGGTGTTGATCAGGTTCGACAGTAGCGGCGTCGACGACGCCGAGCGGATTGCCGAAGCTGCCTTCGGCGTCCGTGAATACTCGCAACACTGTCACGTCGACGCTCATGAGAGCGACTGTACGACGTCACCGAGGCTCAGCGATCAGGTGGCACTTCGCTCGTCGGCGCCCATGGCTTCGAGCACCGCGACCCGGGTGTCGGTGGGCCCGGAGACGGTTTGTGCGCCGCCGCCGGTGCGCAGCAGTTCGCGAAGCGCGGTCTGGTCGTAGTCAGCGGGCGCGGTGGTGTCGATGAAGCGCTGGACGACCTCGATGAAGCGGTCGGGGTCGTCGTGGAACGGGAAATGCCCCGAACGCTCGAAGATCTCGAGTTGGGAGCCCGGCATGGCGGCGTGGGCCATGTGAGCGTGACTAACCGGAACGACAACATCGTCGCTGCCCCAGATGACTTGCACCGGAACAGATTGCGTCAAATAACATCGGTCCAGCATGGTCACACTCTGGCCACGCCAGTCCACCACCGCGCGCAAGGTCCGGGTGAATGCCGCTGAGGCCATCGGCTCCGGGAGGCCCGCCAATATTCTCAGCATGTCAGGCAGGTCGTGGCCTACAGCGGTGGAGCCCAGCACCATTCCGGCTGCGCGTCCGAAGATCTGTAAAGCCGGCAATACCAAAGGCAGTCGCAGCAATGTCAGCGCCTCGCTGCCCAGCGGCAACGACGCCAGCCGCAACATGAGGTGGACGTCTTTGGTGACCCCGCCGGCGCCGACCAGAATCAGCCGCTCGACCAGTTGCGGAAACTGATAGGTGAACTGCATGGCGACACCGCCGCCGAGCGAGTGGCCGACAACCGTGACGCGTTCGATATCCAGCACGGAAAGCAGGTCGCGCATCCCGTTCGCGTAGGCCGCAATCGAGTAATCCGCCCGTGGCTTGTCCGACTCGCCGTGGCCCAGAAGGTCTACCGCGATGACGGTAAAGCGTTGCGCAAGTTTCGATTGCACCGCCGACCAGGTCGTCGAATTGTCACCGATGCCGTGGATCAGCAGGATCACCGGACCGGATCCTGCGATACGGAACGCGCGCCGGTAACCGTGCACCGTCCGGAACTGCAGCTGCGGCGTAACCTCGCGCACCGAGCGAAGATTGGGCTTGCGCTGAGTCATGTCGCCAACTTCGCTGTCGGGCCCGCCGACGGCGATCAGGTCGGATCGTCGTCGTCGAACTTCTTCTCGTCCTGCTGAGCCAAGAAACGCTCGAACTCCGCGCCGAGTTCGTCGCCGCTGGGCAGATCCTCATCCCGCGTCAGCAGCGACCGATTCTCCTGCGCAGCAATGAAGGCATCGTACTGTCGCTCCAGCGCTGCCACCACTTGAGCGACATCCGAGCTGGCCTCGACCTGCTCGTCGACCTTGACCTTGATGTCGGTCGCCGCCTCGGTCAGTGCGTTCAGCGGCAGCTGCAGCGACCCGGTCTTGGCCAACTGCTCCAGCAACGCCTGCGCGGCCGCCGGGTAGTCCGTCTGCGCCAGGTAATGGGGAACGTGGACGGTGTATCCGACCACCTCGTGTCCGTGCTGGGCCATCCGGAACTCCAGAAGATTCGACGCGCTGCCGGGAACCTGCACCTCCGAAATCCACGGCGTGAACTCGGCGATCAAGTCGCGATTGTTGGAGTGGGCGGTCAACGTGATCGGGCGCGTGTGCGGAACCGCCATCGGGATGGCGCCCAAGCCGATGGTCTGGCGCACATCGAGGCGCTCGGCCAGCAACCGCACTGCGGTGATGAACCGCTCCCACTTCAGATCCGGCTCCATCCCGGCCAGTAAGAGAAACGGCGTCCCGACGCTGTCGTGCATGGCGTAGAGGCTCAGCTCGGGATCCTCGTAGTGGGTGAAGTGGTCGGTCTTGAACGTCATCAGCGGACGCCGAGAGCGGTAGTCGAGAAGCTCATCGATCGCGAACGACGCAACCAGCTCGGTGTCCAAAGTGTCTTTGAGATGACCCGCGGCCAGCTTGATCGCATGGCCGGCGTCGGAGAACCCTTCCAAGGCATGAACCAGGACCGGGCCACGCCCATCGGTCAGCGACAACTGGGGCGCCGGGAACTCGAGCTCATACATGGCGTTGTGCTCGGGCTGGTAACGCTTTTCCCGCTCAGGTGTGTCGGGGGGCTCGTTGTGGCCCATTCGTGTTGCCTCCTTGCCGCAGCGCGTTGCAGCGCACTACGTCCAGATAGTGTCCCTCAGATCGGCGAGCAGCGGATACCTGATCCGTGACCGACCGCCCGCTCCGGTGCTCGGATAACACGATCAGCACCAGCGGCATTCCAGTGAGTACCCGCTTCGCGCCGCGCCGAGCCGAAATCGGGCATGATCGACGGCGATGCGAATTCTGGCAGCGGGGCTGGGGCTGGCCTTGATACTGGTCGGCTGCGGGCATCAGGCCCGATCGGCACCCGTCACCAGTACGCCCGACCGGGCGGTCGCCGGAATGGTGAACCAGGTCATCGCCGCTCCGGTGCATCCCGACCCGCGGGTGGGCGCATTTTTCGTGTCCGGCGGCGATCTACACACCTGTACCGGCTCGGTGCTGCATTCGGCGGCGGGCAATCTGGTGCTCACCGCGGCGCATTGCCTGACCGGCGACGTCCCAGCCCGTTTCGTCCCCGGCTTCGCCCGCGAAGCCGCGCCCGAGAACGTCTGGACTCTCGACGCGCTCTACTTGGATCCGCGCTGGCTGGCCGACCGGGATCCGCAGGCCGATTATGCGATCGGGAGGGTCGGCCGGCCGGCCGGTGGATCGGTGGAGGCGCTGGTCGGCTCGGCGCTGTCACTGGCTGCCGCACCGGCGCGAGGGAGCCAGGTCACGGTGGTTGCCTACCCTGCAGGTGTCGGTGGGACGCCGATCGGTTGCCGGACCGGCACCGGGCTCAGCGACGGCGGGTTCCCGGAGTTACCCTGCGCGGGCCTGGTCGACGGCACCAGCGGCGCGCCTTGGATCAACGGCTCGACCGTCACCGGGGTGATCGGCGGCCTGCACGGCGGTGGCTGCGCGCAGAACCTGTCCTACACATCGCGGTTTGACGAGCACATCGCCGAGCTGTTCGCGCGGGCACAGGCGGGCGGGCCGGGCGACGTGCCGCCGAGCGGCTACGACGACCAGTGCTAGCTAGACATCGAACTGGCTGAGCGCGCGCACCTTGTTCATCACGTCCAGCGCGGCGACTTTGTAGGCCTCAGAAAACGTCGGGTAGTTGAACACCGCGTCGACCAGATACTGAACAGTGCCGCGGCAGCCCATCACCGCCTGGCCGATGTGCACCATCTCGGTGGCGTTGCTGCCGAAGATGTGTACACCGAGCAGCGTGAGGTCCTCGGTGCAGACCAGCAGCTTGAGCATTCCGTATGAGTCGCCGGTTTCGGCCTGTTTGCCGATCACATGCTGCGTTCGTGACAGCAGGTCAGCGGGCGTGATCTTGTCTTTGACCCGATAGCTGGCGCCGTAGAGCTTGCGCTGGTTCATTCCGGTCAGGTAGAGCACGGCCTCGCGCAGCGTCTTGGACGGGATGGTGCCCGTGTTGACGCAGACCCCGCCGAGCATCGGACGCTGCTCGATGACGGCCACCGCTTTGCCTAGCTTGGCGGCGGCGATCGCGGCCTTCTGGCCGCCCGGACCTGAGCCGATGACGACCATGTCGTACTCGAGTATCGAACCCGTGGGAAGACGAATACGCCCGTTGCGTTGCGGCGCACGTCGAATCCGGCTACAGACACGTGAACAATCCGGTTGCTGCGCCAAGTGTTATCCCCAGTTGTGTGCCGATGCACAGCAGGGCGCCTTCCCGCCCGCGCCGCGGACGGGCTGACGGTGCCAGTTGCCAGCGTCGTCGTCATGACAAAGCAGCGACGTGACTTTGAACTGAATCGGCCCGGCACAGTGATTGCCGCGCTCCCAGCGGTATTGGGCTTCGTGCCGGAGAAATCGTTGGTGTTGCTGTCGATCGACGGGGGTGAACTCGGATCGGTGCTCCGCGTCGACCTGTCCGAGGCGGTCGCCGACCAGATCGGCCATCTCGTGGAGGTCGCCGCGGCCGCGAGCCCCGAGGCGGCCATCGCGGTGATCGTCGACGCCGACGGCGCCGACTGCCCGATGTGCAACGACCAATACCGCGACGTGTGTGCGTCGTTGACCGACGAACTCGAACACCACGACATCGCACTGTGGGCCGTGCACGTCGTCGACCGGGTAGCACTCGGCGGCCGCTGGCACTGCGTCGACGGTTGCGGCGCCGGGGGAGTAGTCGACGACCCGTCCGCGTCACCGCTCGCGGTCGCGGCGGTGCTGGACGGGCGTCGCCTCTACGCGCGGCGAGCCGACCTGCAGGCCGTGATCGCGGTCGACGACCGGGCCCGCAGCGCGGCGTTGACCGACCTGATTGCTGAGCAGGCCGCACTGCGCGACGAGACACGTCGTGACGACCCGGATGGTTGTGTCCGTCGCGGGGTTGAGGCGGCGATGGCGGCCGCCGCAGCGGTCGCCGACGGACAGCACATCGGTGACCCAGACCTTGCCGGGTTGGCGTGCGCGCTGGCCGATATCGAGGTGCGCGACACGCTGTACGCGCTGGCGGTCGGCCACAGCTCGGGCGATGCCGAGTCGTTGTGGGCGCTGCTGTCGCGCACCCTACCGACTCCGTGGCGTGCCGAGGCGCTGGTGTTGCTCGCCTTCAGCGCGTACGCCCGAGGCGACGGCCCGCTGGCCGGTGTGTCGCTGGAAGCCGCGCTGCGCTGCGAGCCGGGACACCGGATGGCGGGCATGCTCGATACAGCGTTGCAGTCGGGTCTGCGGCCTGAGCACATCCGGGAACTGGCGGTCACCGGCTATCAGCTGGCCGAGCGCGTCGGCGTGCGACTGCCTCCGCGACGAGCGTTCAGACGTCGAGCAGTCTGAAACAGCTTCGGGGCTAGACCTTTTCGACCTTGACGGCGTGAGCCATCTCGTGCGGCAGGCTCACATTCTCGTGGCCCGGGATGACGATCGTCACGCCGCCGGCCTGGTTGGACTCGACGATCACGCGCGCGTTCGGGACGACGCCGGCGTCTTTCAGGCGGGTGATCAGATCGATGTCGCCTTGCACGTGCTCGGTCAGCTGCCGCACCACGACTGCGACGGGGGCACCGGCCGGCAGCTCGGTCAACCGCACCAGGTTGCCGTCGTCGGCGCCGAACCCGTCGCCGATGCCAAGACCGAGGAGCCCCGGAATCGGGTTGCCGAACGGGGAGGTCGTTGGGTTGTTGAGCACTTTCATCAGGCGGCGTTCGACGTCATCGCTCATGACGTGCTCCCAGCGGCACGCCTCGGCGTGAACCTCTTCCCACGGCACGCCGATGACGTCGACCAGCAGTCGTTCGGCAAGCCGGTGCTTGCGCATCACCGCGACGGCCAGCGCCCGGCCCTTGTCAGTCAGCTCGAGGTGACGGTCGCCGGCCACGTGCAGCAGCCCATCACGTTCCATCCGCGACACGGTCTGGCTGACCGTGGGACCACTCTGGTCGAGTCGTTCGGCGATACGGGCACGCAGCGGGGTGACGCCCTCTTCCTCGAGGTCGTAGATGGTCCGCAGGTACATCTCGGTGGTATCAACCAGGTCGTTCATTCCGCACCCTCCATTGCCGCCGAGTCTACTTGCCCAGCTGCGCGAATGGTTCGCTAACACTCCAGCGCAGCAGTATGCCCGCCGCAGCAGCGACGGGCATACTTTCCGATACTGGTGGGGGTGGTCAGCTCGCGTAGGAGCGGAGCCGATCGGCCCGCTCGCCATTGCGGAGCTTGGACATCACCTCGCGCTCGATCTGGCGCACCCGCTCGCGGGACAGGCCGAACAACTTGCCGATCTGGTCGAGCGTGCGCGGCTGCCCGTCGTCGAGCCCGAAGCGCAACCGGATCACCTGATGCTCCCGCTCGTCGAGCGTGGCGAGCACGCTGCGAATGTCGGTGTGCAGCAACTCGGCGATCACCGAGTTCTCCGCGGACATCGCCTCGGCGTCCTCGATGAAATCGCCCAGCGGCGCTTCTTCTTCGGAGCCCACCGGCATGTCGAGGCTGACCGGGTCGCGGCTGTGCTCGAGAAGATCATTGATCTTCTCGACGGGGATGCCGGACTCCTCGGCGAGCTCCTCGTCGGTGGCTTCGCGGCCGAGGTTCTGGTGCATCTCGCGCTTGATCCGGGCCAGCTTGTTCACCTGCTCGACCAAGTGGACCGGGAGCCGGATGGTGCGGCTCTGGTCGGCCATGCCCCGGGTGATGGCCTGGCGGATCCACCACGTCGCGTACGTCGAGAACTTGAATCCCTTTGCGTAGTCGAACTTTTCCATCGCGCGGATCAGACCGAGGTTGCCCTCCTGGATGAGGTCCAGCAGCGGCATCCCGCGACCCGTGTAGCGCTTGGCCAGCGAGACGACCAGCCGGAGGTTGGCCTCCAGCAGGTGGCTTCGCGCGGTTTCGCCATCGCGCACCACGGTGGCGAGGTCGCGCTTGCGATTCTCGCCGAGGCGCTTGCGGGTTTCCAGCAGATGCTTGGCGTACAAGCCGGCCTCGATGCGCTTGGCAAGTTCGACCTCATCGGCCGCGTTGAGCAAAGCCGTTTTACCGATCCCGTTCAGATACACGCGCACCAAGTCAGCGGCTGGGCTCTGAGCATCCAGATCGCTATCCCGGCGTTTGGTGGCATTTGCCATGGCGGCCTCCTGATCGGCGTGAGCTGTCATGGGTTACAACGACCCATTGGGTCAAGTAGTTCCCACGAGGCAGCGATCTCACACCCGCTGACGTGCGCGAATGTCCGCCAGCCCTGAGAATGTACTGAGAACCCCTAACGATTGGGGTTATTCGGAACCGTCGGTGGTCGGGTGCGGCCAGTCCGGTTGCGACGCTGAACGACTGCGGCTTTCGATCGAGGGTCGTTCCGCTGTGGGGAAGAGCGGCGTCCGTCGGATCGGTTGGTCGAAACGACGTGGTTCGTCGGCGCGGCGCGGCGGGCGGTCGTTAGCGACCAGCACTGCGATCCACGGCAACGGAATTGACGCGGCAATGATCGCCAGCGAGACGAGGCCGTTGTGCCACATGCCGTACGCGACCGCGGCAAGCAGTAGCGCCGGAATCCTGAACGACATGATCGTCAAATATTTCCGCACGCGTTGACGATGTTGGACTTCGTAGGAGGGTGCGGCGGCGGTGATGAGGATCGGTCGACCATCGTCGTCGAAACCCAGCTCCTGGCTGCGCCTCATCACTCCACTGTTGCACAACTTGGCCTAGGGCGGAGGATCCGGTTGCGGCACAATGTGTGACATGGACACCCAGACGATCGAGCGGACCGACACCGACGAACGCGTCGACGACGGGACCGACAGCGACACCCCCAAGTTCTTCCACTACGTCAAGAAGGACAAGATCGCCGAAAGCGCCGTGATGGGCACGCATGTCGTGGCGTTGTGCGGTGAAGTGTTTCCGGTGACCAAGTCGGCCAAGCCCGGTTCGCCGGTGTGCCCGGACTGCAAACGTATCTACCAGGCCCTCAAGAAGAGCTGACCCGGCCGGAGCTCGCCGGGGACGGTTCGTCGTCGTCCGTCACCGTACTGACCTCGTCGGCGACTTCCTGGGCCCGCGTGACCAGCCAGCGTCGCATCCGGTGGGCGTGCGTGCGCGGGGCTGGCCACTCTTCCTGGATGGCCGCGTTGAACTCCGCGCCCAACATGATCGAGAAGCCGGCGAAGAACGCGAACAATAGAAATGCGATCGGGGTGGCTAGCGCGCCGTAGGTGTAGCCGGTACCGGTGATGTAGCGCAGATAGATCCGCAAGCCCAGTGTCGCGATGACGAACGCCACGCTGGCCAGGGCCGCGCCGAAGATCAGCCGGTGGGTCGGCAGCGGGTCCGGGAGGGCCACGCGGTACAGGATGACCACGGTGGCGATCAGCCCGGCTAGCAGCGCCGGGTAGTAGCCGTAGGCCAGGACATCCTGCAGGCCGTCCGGGATGAACTCAGCAAGCTTGCGCGGCCCGCGCACCATCAGTGGGGCCGTGACGATCACGAACAGCAGCATCACCACGTACAGCGCCAGGGCGTAGAGGCGCTGACGCACCGGATGGCGCAGGGGAGTCTGATCGTGGGCCTCGACTACCGCGTCGACGAAGGCCGAGATTGCCGACGATCCCGCCCACAAGGAAATCAAGAAACCCAAGGACACCACTTCACCGCGAGCGCCGCGGTCGATGTCGGCGATGGTCGGCTCGATGATCTCGTGCACGACGCTATGCGAGAAGATCTTGTTCGACATCGAGACCAAGTAGTGCTCGATCACGGCCATGGTGTCGGGACCGAACAGCGGCGCCACGTACGCGAGGCTGCCCAGCATTCCCAGTAGCAGCGGCGGTAGCGACAGGGCCGACCAGAACGCCGCTTGCGCGGACTCCGAAAAGATCGAATCGTCCCAGCTTTTCGACAATGCTCGCCGAGTGATACGCCAGAGATGATGCCGTGAGGGTCGTGCTGGGAGGTCGGTCATGACCCGTTCAGGATTCCCGACGAATGCGTTCCCCGCCAGGTCTGCTGGTCGTGAGCCGCGTTTTACGCCTCGACGGTGTCGCCGCTGATGTGCAGCACGGCAGACAACTCGATCAACTTCGCCTCATGTTCGTTGGCATGGTGTTGGCAGAACAGAAGTTCTGCGCCGGAGGGCAGCGTGGCGCGAACCCGCGCAGCAGCGCTGCACCGATCACACCGATCGGCCCGGGTCAACTCCGGACTGGTCGTCAACGTTGCGTTCATGGCTACTCCGTTCTGCCTACTTCACTGTCTCAGATGTCGGGCGTTTTGGCCGTCTTCACCCGGGGTTTACCGGTTGTGTCGTTTCTCACCTCAACCCGCGGTTTACCCATCGGGTTAGATGGCCACATGGGTAAGTCAGCGCACGTGCTGGTGCACCTGTGCTCCACCCACGATTGGTCCGCGGCTCAGGCTGACGGCGACATCCGGCCCGAGTCCCTCGCCAGCGTTGGCTTTATTCACCTGTCGACGCCCGAGCAAGTACACCTGCCGGCCAACCGCCTCTACCGCGGTCGCGACGACCTTGTTCTGCTGCACATCGATCCGACTCATTTGGCTTCGCCTGTTCTTTGGGAGCTAGGGGTAGCAACGGATCCGGAGTCGATGGTGTTCCCGCATCTCTACGGTCCCTTGCCTGTTGGCGCTGTGATCAATGTCACCAGCTATCGCCCGGGCGCCGATGGCGCCTTCCCGGAGCTCGGCGGCGAGTAGGCACTGGCTTCGATCTGGTCCAGCAGTCCGGGCGCGATCAGTGCGGACACCTCGACCATGATCTTCGGTGTCGCCGAGAATTTCGGCATGCACGGCCGCAACCTCACGCCGGCCCCTAAGTCGGTGACCTAGATGCGGGTGCGGACGACGTCGAACAAAGCCGAGCCCGCATCATCTGGTGCGATTTCCATGCACCGCAACGCTTCTCGCGTTTGCCTCTCATGGCCTTGGATGGTCCGAGGGCGCGAATAGAAGACGGCCGTCTCGAATTCCGTTCCCGACGAAACGAGGATGCATGTCATTGATATGCGGTCAACCTAGGGCAGAGGGCCGGGATAGGTTGCGCGCCAGGCACTTTTAGCCGGCAATGCCAGGGGATTCCGTTGAAGCTGACGGGCCCGGAAAGAGCCAGCGACTTTAGTGTGACAACAATTGCTACTCGCTTGTCACTGGATTTCATCGGATCTCTTATGGCGATTCGACGCGTTTGCAGCCGCGCCGTAGTAGGTGGACATCCGCCTGGCGGGCGACCAGCGTTAGGGCGCTCGATGTGCGGTCACCGACGGCCACGCGTGATCAAGCCGTACCTCGCGCAAACCCTTCTGCAGGTTGCTGGTGCGGGGCGTCGTGCCGAAGCGGCCTGCCGTCACACGGCAGATCGCGATCACGCCGATTAACTGCGGTCAGACGAAATGAAGGTTTATTCGATCGAAACGATACTCGCGGTTTCGGCTGCGTCCGTCTATAAAACGCGAAGGAATCCGAGCTTCCGGACTTTCGATCTAGATTATCAGCCGCCGAGTCGGCGCGATCGTTCTCAGGTAGGTGATAAGCGGCCTTTTTCGCGCAAAAAGCGCTTCTGCCAGCATCAATAGGCTATTGAAAAAAGTCTAAAAGTTTGAGATTAATTACCTTTACTCGCACAAATCTTAAGCGATAACTTAATCACGACTGAGTATTTCCGATCGACATCTTCTGAGGAATTGGGCGACGCAGTTATCTGTCATGCATCCAAGCGCGGCGACGCCGTCTGTGATTCGAGCTAGGGGGAAACAAATGAAGAAAGTGATTCTCGGGGCCGCGCTGTGGAGCGCCGCAGTAGCGTTAGCCAGTCCGACTCATGCCGACACGTCCAGCGACTTCTGGACGGCTGCCACCAACGCGATCAGCGACTGGTTGCTGGGGCCGGCCACCGCCGCCGCCACCGGCGACTCCCTGGTCGGCGCAACCGAAGCCGATGCGACTGTCGACTTCCTGTCCGGCTCAACCAACGCGCTGATCCTGGGCCCGACCGGCATCCCGACACCCAATGCCGCCTACATCACCGACGCGGAAAACCTGTACCTCTACCCGAACGGGTACGACGGCACCACCGCGACGACGCTGGCACTGACCACTCCGGAAACCAACGATTTCACCACGAGTGTGCCGCAAGGCGAGACCATCCTCGAAAATGCGATCCTCGCGGACTACAACGCCGGCGATATGGGTTGCGACGCCGCCGGCGTGTGCAGCGATCCGCTGACTGTTCTCACGTACTCACAAAGCAGCGCCATCGCCGCACTCGCCGAACAGCAACTCGCTAACGAGGGCGTGCCCAGCGACGCACTGCGCTTCGTGCTGCTGGGCGCCAACCCCACCGGCGTCCCCAACGATCTTTTCCCGACCGAGATCTACGACATTCACGGCGACGCGTTCGCGGAACCCGGCGTCCTGGGCACGAGTTGGCAGGACGTCATGCTCGGGGCGGAACTGCATGAGGCGTACATGGGGTTGACGGCGGCAGAGATCGACTCAGCCACATCGGTGACCGAAGGACTGACGACCTTCCACGACATTCCGACGCTCACCACCATCGAGCTGTGGGATGCACTGATCACTGCGGCCTCCGCAGGGTCGTTCATGACCAGTTAGTTGAGCCAGGTTCCCGCCGCGTGCCTGACTTGCCGAAAGTGCATCGCGCCTAGTCCAAGTAGTCGCGCAGGACCTGCGAACGGCTGGGGTGTCGCAGCTTTGACATCGTCTTCGACTCGATCTGACGGATGCGCTCGCGGGTCACGCCGTAGACCTGACCGATCTCGTCAAGGGTACGGGGCTGGCCGTCGGTGAGGCCGAAGCGCAGTCGCACGACGCCGGCTTCGCGTTCGGACAGGGTCTCCAGGACCGACTGCAGCTGATCCTGCAGCAGTGTGAACGACACCGCGTCCACGGCAACCACTGCTTCGCTGTCCTCGATGAAGTCACCGAGCTGGCTGTCGCCCTCGTCGCCGATGGTCTGGTCGAGCGAGATCGGCTCCCGGGCGTACTGCTGGATTTCCAGCACCTTTTCCGGGGTGATGTCCATTTCCTTGGCCAGCTCTTCGGGCGTCGGTTCGCGCCCCAGATCCTGCAGCAGCTCGCGTTGGATGCGGCCCAGCTTGTTGATCACCTCGACCATGTGCACCGGGATACGGATGGTGCGGGCCTGATCGGCCATGGCGCGGGTGATCGCCTGGCGGATCCACCAGGTCGCGTACGTGGAGAACTTGTAACCCTTTGTGTAGTCGAACTTTTCGACCGCACGGATCAGGCCGAGGTTGCCCTCCTGGATCAGGTCGAGGAACGCCATGCCGCGGCCGGTGTAGCGCTTGGCCAGCGACACCACGAGTCGCAAGTTGGCTTCCAGCAGATGGTTCTTCGCTCGGTCACCGTCGCGGCAGATCCACTGGTAGTCACGACGTTGAGCGGCAGGAAGCTTCTCGCCTTTCTCGGCGAACTCGGTCATCAGCTGGGTGCAGTACAGACCGGCCTCGATCCGCTTGGCCAGTTCGACTTCTTCTTCGGCGTTGAGCAGCGCCACCTTGCCGATCTGTTTCAGGTAAGCGCGAACCGAGTCGGCCGAAGCGGTCAGTTCGGCGTCTTTGCGGGCTTGCCGCAACGCTTCCGACTCGTCCTCGTCCCAGACGAAATCGCCTGAAGCCTTGTCCTTTTCGCTCGGCTCGACAATTTCCTCGTCTTCGCCGGGTTCTTCTACTGCGGCCTTGGCCGGTTTCTTGACGACCGCCTCATCGCCATCGGGCTTCTCGCTGGTGTCGGCGTCGTCGGGCGCGTCGACCTCGAGGTCTTCGAGGTTCAGGTCCTCGACATCGATCTCGATGTCTTCGCCGGGTTCGGCGTCGGCCTCGATATCCTGCTCGTCGGACTCGAGATCGGGGGTGGCCTCTGCCTCGTCGGCACCCTTGGAGGTCGCTTTCTTCGGACGCCCACGGGTCGGCGCGGCCTTGGCTGCGGCGTTCTTGGTGGCGGTGCGGGTCTTGGTGGCGGTGGCGGCTTTCGCGGGTGCCTTGGCTGCCTTGGTGGCAGCGCCGTTGGTCGCTTTGGCCGGCGTGCGTTTTGTCGGGGCGCTGGCGGGAGATTTGGCGGCGGTGCGCTTCACCGGCTCATCGGTCGCCGGTCGTGCTTTGGTCGCTGCCACGTAAACCCCTTCGGTAGAACTCGCTTCCGGCGCCGTAGGCATGCTCAACCGGACGATGTCAGCTATGTCGGATGTCGGCGTCGATTATCAGGGTGGATATTCGCCGCTATCTCCTCGGCGGCTGCCGGTGACCATTGTAACGACAGCGCGGCCATACCCTCGCCAGAGCGGGTAAATCAGTGCGTCACGTCGCGCGTCGCGGCCATCGCGGCGCCGACGATACCGGCGGAATTCTGTAGGGCGGCGGCTACCACCGGGGTGTGGTTTTTCAACAATGGCACCCATTTGTCGGCCTTTCGGCTGATTCCGCCGCCGGCGATGAACAACTCAGGGCACATCGCGTTCTCGATGGCGACCAGTACCCTCGTCACCTGCTTAGCCCATTTCTCGAAGCTCCAGCCCTTTCGGTCGCGGACCGAGGAGGCGGCGCGGTGTTCGGCTTCCTTGCCCCCCACCTCTAGATGTCCGAATTCGGTGTTGGGCAGCAAAATTCCGTTGTGGATGACCGCCGATCCGATTCCGGTGCCGAATGTGAGGAGCACAACCACGCCGTTGGTGTCCTTGCCCGCGCCGTAGCGCTCCTCGGCAAGACCGGCGGCGTCGGCATCGTTGAGCACGACGACTTGCTGGCCGTTCAATCCGGCGCTGATGATCTCGCGGGCGTTGGTGCCGATCCACTTCTTGTCGACGTTGGCGGCGGTCCGCACGATGCCGTTGGTGACAACGCCGGGGTACGTCACGCCGAGCGGGCCGGTCCAGCCGAATTGACCGACCACCTCGCCGATCGTCTTGGCCACTGCCGACGGAGTGGCCGGCTGGGGTGTCGGCAGCTTGTAGCGGTCGCCCACCAGTTCACCGGTGTCGAGGTCGACGATGCCGCCCTTGATGCCGCTGCCGCCGACGTCGATGCCGAAACCGCGCCTCGCCGGCGTCACGGTTCCTCCGCTCGTCGGTGCGGAGCGTGGCGAGTCGGCAGTGGTCATCGAATCTCCTCGGCGAGACGTTGGGCGTCGACCAAGCAAACCCTAATGCGTGCCCGGACGGTTGTTGGCGCGTTGGCCGGACGTTGACGGGTCCTTTGTCGCCACGTTGACAGGTCCTTTGTCACCTGAGTCACCTGTGATGCGATGAGTCGGTGAGCACACCTGAGAACCAGCCGGCGCAGCTTCGCGCGGTAGCCGAGGGACTGGCCGATGAAGCCGCCGCATTCGTCCGGCGACGACGTGCCGAGGTCTTCGGTGCCGATGCGGGCGCCGACCGTGATGACGCAGTGCAATCCAAGACGACCCCGACCGACCCGGTCACGATCGTCGACACCGAGACCGAGCGGCTGCTGCGTGATCGGTTGGCGCACTTGCGGTCTGGCGACGCCATCCTCGGCGAGGAAATCGGTGGACCGACCGATCCGGCGAGCCGGGTGCCGGGTGCGGTCACCTGGGTGCTCGATCCCATCGACGGCACGGTGAACTTTGTCTACGGGATTCCGGCGTATGCGGTGTCTATAGGAGCGCAGGTCGACGGCGTCTCGGTGGCCGGCGCGGTCGCCGATGTGGTCGGCGGGCGGCGGTACTCGGCCGCGGTGGGCTTGGGCGCCCACGTCACTGACGCCGAGGGCACCCGCCGCCTGCGGTGCAGCGCTGTCGACGACCTGTCGCGGGCATTGGTGGGCACCGGTTTCGCCTACTCCCATCGACGCCGCAGCGTGCAGGCGGAGCTGGTGTCGAAAGTCTTGCCGAGCGTCCGGGATGTGCGCCGAATGGGCTCTGCCGCACTGGATTTGTGCATGGTCGCGGCAGGCCGGCTTGACGCCTACTACGAGCACGGTCTGCATGTGTGGGACTCCGCGGCAGGAGCCCTCGTCGCCGCCGAGGCCGGCGCACGGGTGCTGCTGCCCGCGCCGGGGGACCCGGAGCGCCACGCGGCCCTGGTGGTCGCTGCGGCGCCCGGCATCGCTGATCAGCTGCTCGCTGCACTAGGCCGATACGACGGCTTGGCGCCGATTCCGGGCTGACTGGTCAGCAGTTGCCGGCGTGAATTTTCGCCAGCAGCGCGGGATCGGCCGGTTCGGCGTTGCCCGGGCGTAGGCCGGCCAGTACCGCAGCGATGTCGTCGCTGTGGGACAGCGCGCCGAATTCGGTGCCGATCGCCAGGTCGACAGAGTCGTCGCTGCGGTCGTCGCGGTACAGCTCGGCGCAGGGTGCGACCAACCAGACCGCGGCGGCGCCGGCCTGCCCGGCTTCGCCGAATCGTATCTGGCCCTGGCAGTTCAGCCGAGTTTTGGCGTAGACGGGGTCGTTGGCTGCGGTCGGCTGCGCGAATCCCAGATCACGCAGCGCACCGGAGACGTCGGCGGCCTGGCCCCCGCGTCCGCTCGCGTTGAGAACGCGGACTTTGGCGTCGGCCAGTTTGGCCGGTGCGACGTTGACCATCGTGCTGCGCGACACCGCGCTGCCCAGGTGCGGCTGAGCCGGATCCGGCTGCTCCGGCGGCGGATTGCACACCGTCGCCTCGTGCACTTCGGCCGGACGGGTGAGTGCGATCGACCACACCACGGCGCTTGCCACCAGCAGGACCACCAGCGCGGCGACGGCTGGCCGGGCGTTGCGACGGCGGAATGGGCGACCGTGCTTGTCGAACGCTGTACCTTCGGTGATTTGAGCGACCACGTACGCACTCTAAGGCGCGATGTTTAGCGCGAGGTAGTGCGGCTAAATCGCTGATGTGACGTAATTCACACTCGAACACCCAGCGATATGGGCACGAATCGTTTTGCGGATGCGTTCGACGCTGGTACAAACCTTTGCTTGCGGGGTAAAGAGGGGACAGACATGGCTACTGATTATGACGCCCCAAGGCGTACCGAAACCGACGACGTTTCAGAGGACTCCCTCGAGGAACTCAAGGCACGGCGAAACGAGGCGGCGTCGGCGGTGGTTGACGTCGACGAGTCAGAGTCTGCCGAATCCTTCGAGTTGCCCGGCGCCGACTTGTCCGGTGAAGAGTTGTCCGTCCGCGTGATTCCGAAGCAGGCCGACGAGTTCACCTGCTCGAGCTGCTTCCTGGTGCAGCACCGCAGCCGACTGGCCAGCGAAAAGGGCGGCGTCATGATTTGTACGGACTGCGCGGCCTGACTTTGATCGTCGGGCCGCCGCCGACTAACTGCGTAAAGCCGACAGAACCCGCTCGGGGTGGCGGGTACTCACCAGCCAGTACGGGGTCGGGTCGTCTGCGTCGTCCAGCACAACCAGGACCATGGGGCCAACCCAGCCGCGGTGTAGGACGAAGGCGGCCGGGTCGAATTGACGTCCCAGCGCAGCGGATTTGGCCGAACGAGGGATCTCCGCGGAGCGGACGATGACGCTGGTCGGAAGATGCGCCTCGCCGGCCCACAGCTCGACCGCGCCGTCCTGCGAGGTGACCCGAACCTCGTGGCGGCCCAGCCACAGCAGCGTCCCGGCCGCTACGACGAACAAGACCGCAAACAGCAGCCAGTCGGGCACGCTCGGCACGCCCATGTTGACTTCGACCGAAATCAGCGCCGCGAACCCGAAACCCAATGGCCACCACCACCAGGGCACCCACAAACGTTCGCGATACCGCGCACTTTGCGGCGTGACTGGCGTCTCTGACACCCGGCCAAGGGTAATCTCTGCCTCCGTGTCCACCAGTCTGGCGGTTGTTCGTCTCGACCCTGGGCTCCCGCTGCCCGTCCGGGCCCATCACGGCGATGCCGGCGTGGACCTCTACAGTGCCGAAGACGTCGAGCTGGCGCCCGGACACCGGGCACTGGTGCGGACGGGGATCGCGGTGGCCATCCCGGTCGGAATGGTGGGTCTGGTGCACCCGCGATCCGGATTGGCTGCGCGGGTGGGACTTTCGATCGTCAACAGCCCCGGCACCATCGATGCGGGTTACCGTGGTGAGATCAAGATCTCATTGATCAATCTCGACCCCGCGACGCCGATCATGATCACCCGCGGCGACCGCATCGCGCAGCTGCTGGTGCAGCGCGTCGAGTTGGTCGACCTGGTTGAGGTGTCGTCGTTCGACCAGGCCGGAATGGCCGATACCTCCCGTGGCGATGGCGGCCACGGTTCCTCTGGCGGACATGCGAGCTTGTGATGGCATTCGGTAGGCGTAAACCCAAAGACCAGCAGCCAGTCGACGAGGCGGAAGCAGTGGGTAGCGGCCGAAGCCTGGAAACCGCCGCCGAATCCTCGGCAGCCGACGATCTGGATGGCCCCTTCGACATCGAGGATTTCGACGACTCGGCAGTCGTCACAGAGGGCCGCCTCGACCTCGGTTCGGTGCTGGTGCCGTTGCCTGAGGCGGCGCAGTTGCAGGTGGAGCTGACCGAAGTCGGCGTCCCGAGTGCGGTGTGGGTGGTGACAGCCAACGGTCGCTTCACCATCGCCGCCTACGCCGCGCCCAAGACCGGTGGGTTGTGGCGCGAGGTGGCCGGTGAGCTTGCCGAGTCGCTGCGCAACGACGGCGCATCGGTGGCCATTGAAGACGGCCGCTGGGGCCGTGAAGTTGTCGGCACCGCAACCGGCGTGGTGCGGTTCATCGGGGTCGACGGCTACCGCTGGATGATCCGTTGCGTGGTGAACGGCTCGATCGAGGGTATCGGCGCGCTGACCGAAGAGGCGCTAACTGCGTTATCGGACACGGTGATTCGACGCGGCGACACGCCGCTACCGGTTCGCACTCCGCTGCCCGTGGAACTGCCGGAGCCGATGGCAACGCAACTTCGTGAGGCCGCCGCCGCTCAGGGTGCCGCTGCGGGGCAACCGGCCGCGACGCCGGACGCCGATGCCGTCGGCGACGAAGAGCCGCCCGAGCCCGAGCGTCGCAGCGCCTCGGGGTCGGCGATGCAGCAACTGCGCGGCACCGGCGGCTAGCCCACCCGGCTCGCAAGCGCGGCGGAGCCGGGCGCAGCGGGTCGCTCGCGCTAGCTCGGTCGCCGAATTGCTTGCAGCGCCGCCAGACAGGCGGCGCCCAGCGCGGCGGGGTCCGCGCCGATCTGATCTAGCATGACGGTGCGCAGCGCCGCACGCGGCGCTGCGCACGCCCACTGACGACCGACCTCGACCGGATGAATCGGGTCGTCGACGGCCGCGGCGACACCGAGCGGCGGTGTCAGCCGCTGGAGTTCCGCACGAGTCGGCGCCACGTAGGTCGCGGCTTGCTCCATAGCATCGGGCAGATCCGGCCACTGGCCGAGCCACGACCGGGCCAATTCCTCGGCCAGCCACGCCGGACTCGACGCGCGCATCTGCGCCGTCGTCTCCTCGATTCCGTCGTCGCGTAGTTGTCGTGCGGAGTGCTCTGCCGCGATCGCGGCTGTCGCACCGTTGGGGGCGCCCGTCCAGGCCGGCAACGCGGCCAGCACAGCGACGGTCTGCTCGGGATGCCGCAACGCCCAGGCCACGGCCACCGCGGCGCCGATCGACACGCCACCGACCACGATAGGTCCGCCGCGCGCGGCCGCGTCCAGGTCGTCCAGATAGCCGGCGATCAACCGGGTCGGTTGCGGCCGCGGTGCAATCAACAGCGCGCCGGCCTCGCGCAGCGGACCGTCGAATGCCCGCATGATGTAGCTGTCGTCCGACCCCGTGCCCGGCAGTACGACGGCGCGGACGCCGCGAAGGTCGATGATCACCCCCTCGATACTGCCCGGGCGCCGCGTGGCATTGGGGAACCATTCGGTCTACGGTGTCCGTTGGAATGTCAGGATCGGTGTCACCCGGCCCGATGTGCAGCAATGAGAACGCTCAGGAGAAGCCATGGCGGCAGGAGGTTATCTGCGCCGGCTGACACGTCGGTTGACGGAGGACCCCGAGCAGCGTGACGCCGAGGAACTGTCCGACGAGGCAGCGACGACCGGTGCCCAGCGGGCCATCGACTGCCAGCGCGGCCAGGAGGTCACCGTGGTCGGAACGTTGCGCAGCGTCGACTGCAACGGCAAAGGCTGCGCCGACGGCGTTCGCGCCGAGCTCTTCGACGGCACCGACACGATCGAGCTGGTGTGGTTGGGACAGCGCAAGATTGCCGGTATCGAATCAGGCCGGACGCTGCGTGTGCAGGGCCGGCTCGGCAAGCTGGAGAACGGCAGCAAAGCAATCTACAACCCGCACTACGAGATTCAGCGGTGAGGCTCGTCAGGTGAACCGTGCGACTGACGCCGGCGACGCGGCTGACGCCGCCGACGGCGAATTGAAGATTGCTGACGGCCGCACTCCGGCCGAGAAGATGATGGCGCAATTGGGCGGCGTTGCGGGGATCGTCTACTCGTCGCTGCCGGTGCTGGTCTTCGTCGGCACCTCGCGGCTGCTGGGCCTACCGGCGGCATCCGGTGCCGCCCTGGGCGTCGCCACGCTGATCCTGCTGTGGCGCCTGGTCCGCCGCGAGTCGGTGCAGCCGGCCGTGTCCGGGCTGATCGGTGTCGGCGTCTGCGTGTTGATCGCCTACCTGCTGGGCGAGTCCAAAGGCTACTTCCTGCTGGGCATCTGGACGTCACTGTTGTACGCGGCGGTGTTCGCGGTGTCGATCGTGATCCGCCGGCCGGTCGTCGGCTACATCTGGAGCTGGCTGCACGGCCACGACCGCGGCTGGCGCCGCGTGCGTCGCGCGGTGTACGCATTCGACGTCGCCACGCTCACCTGGGTGGTGGTGTTCGCCGCCCGCTTCGTGGTGCAGCGGGTGCTCTATGACACCAACCACGAAGGCTGGCTGGTGGTGGCCCGGATCGCGATGGGCTGGCCGCTGGCCGCGCTGGCGGCGCTGGTGACCTTCCTGGCGATCAGGGCGGCACAGCGCGCACTGGACGGCGTGGCGGGGGACGCTGTCACGGCAGCAGATGCTGGCGCAGTTCCTCTTCCGCCTCGGTGACCGCGACGAACAACAGCTCGTCGCCGCCTTCCAGCGGCTCGTCGTCTTGCGGCACGATCACCCGGGGCCCGCGCAGAATCGTCACCAGCGCAACGTCGCGCGGCAGTTGCAGCTTGCGCACCGGCTTGCCACCCCAGGGTGTGTTGTCCGGCAGGGTGATCTCGACCAGGTTGGCCTGACCCTTCCGGAATTCCATCAGCCGGACCAAATCTCCGACCGCCACGGCTTCCTCGATCAACGACGCCAGCATCCGCGGGGTGGACACCGCCACGTCGACGCCCCACGCGTCGGTGAACAGCCACTCGTTGCGGGGATCGTTGACCCTGGCCACCACCCGGGGCACCGCGAACTCGGTTTTGGCCAGCAGGCTGAGCACCACGTTGGCCTTGTCGTCGCCGGTGGCGGCCACCACCACGTCGAACTCGTGCAGCTGCATCGCCTCCAGCACGCTCACCTCGCACGCGTCGCCCAGGCGCCAGTGCGCGGCCGGAATGGCCTCCTCGTCGACGTGTTCGGTCTTCCGCTCGATCAGTGTCACGTCGTGCTTGTTGTCGATCAGCTCGCGGGCCACCGAACGGCCGACCGCGCCGGCGCCGGCGATAGCGACCTTCATGAGTCGGCGTCCTCGCTCGGCGACAGCGCCGCGATGGCCAGCGCCTCGGCCGCGTGTCCGGAGATCGCGGCGATGTAGACCTGGTCTCCGGATTGGATGACCGTCTTCGATTCCGGGAGCACTCCGGTACCGAACCGGATCAGAAACGCCACCCGCGCTCCCGTCGCGGACTCCAGATCCGTCGCCAGCCGGCCCACCCAGTCTTCGTGCAACACCACCTCGACGACCGCGACGGTCCCGGTCGGGTCCCGCCACTTGGCGGTCTCGCTCTCGCGGGTCAGCGCGTGCAGTAGTCGATCGGTGGTCCACGGCACGGTGGCAATCGTGGGAATGCCGAGACGTTCATAGACTTCGGCGCGCTTGGCGTCATAGATGCGCGCGACCACCCGGCGCACACCGAAGGTTTCTCGGGCCAGTCTGGCCGAGATGATGTTGGAGTTGTCGCCGGAGGACACCGCGGCGAACGCGTCGGCACCCTCGATGCCGGCCTTCAGGAGTACATCTCGGTCGAATCCCAGACCGAGCACGCGTTCACCGCCGAACTCGGGACTCAGCCGGCTGAACGCCGCGGCGTCGCTGTCGATCACCGCGACCTCGTGACCGATCCGGAACAGGCCGTCGGCGACCGACGATCCCACCCGGCCGCAGCCCATCACAACGACTCGCACGCATGCGTCCTCTCGGCCCGGTCAGCCGCAGTGGCCAGCCGGTTTGGGAGACATTCTGGTCTAGGGAACCGTACCGGCAGGCACGGTTGCGCTTACTCTTGGCACTCGTGTCCAAACTTTCGACTGCGGCGCGGCGACTGGTCCTGGGTCAGCCGTTTCGCAGCGACCGGCTGAGCCACACGCTGCTGCCCAAGCGGATCGCCTTGCCGGTGTTCGCCTCCGATGCGCTCTCGTCGGTCGCATACGCCCCCGAAGAGGTCTTTCTGATGCTCTCGGTGGCGGGCCTGGCGGCGTATTCGCTGTCGCCGTGGATTGGTGTCGCGGTGGCGGCGGTGATGCTGGTCGTGGTGGCCAGTTACCGGCAGAACGTGCATGCCTACCCGTCCGGCGGCGGCGATTACGAAGTGGTCACCACTAACCTCGGTTCCAACGCCGGCCTGACCGTGGCCAGCGCTCTGATGGTGGATTACGTTCTCACGGTAGCGGTTTCGACGGCATCGGCGATGTCGAATATCGGCTCCGCGATCCCGTTCGTGGCGGCTCACAAGGTGCTGTTCTGCGTCGGTGCGATCCTGCTCGTGATGGCGCTGAACCTGCGCGGAATTCGCGAATCCGGTGTGGCGTTTGCCATTCCGACCTATGCGTTCATCGTCGGGGTGGGCCTCATGCTCGGGTGGGGGCTGTTCCGGATCTACGTGCTGGGCGATCCGCTGCGCGCCGAATCCGCCGGGTTTGTCATGCACGCCGAGAACGGTTCCGTCACCGGCTTTGCGTTGGCGTTCCTGGTGGCACGGTCGTTCTCGTCGGGGTGTGCGGCGCTGACCGGTGTCGAGGCGATCAGCAACGGGGTGCCGGCGTTTCAAAAGCCCAAGTCACGCAACGCGGCAACGACGCTGCTGCTACTCGGCACGATCGCGGTCAGCTTGTTGATGGGCATCATCCTGCTGGCCAAGGAAACTGGCGTTCAGATCGTCGATAACCCTGTCGCCCAACTCACCGGGGTTCCGCGCGACTATCAACAGAAGACCCTGGTCACCCAGATCGCGCAGGCCGTCTTCGGCAGCTTCCACATCGGTTTCCTGCTGATCGCCGTCGTGACCGCACTCATCCTGGTGTTGGCGGCCAACACCGCCTTCAACGGTTTTCCGGTGCTCGGCTCGGTGCTGGCACAGGACAGTTACCTGCCCCGGCAGTTGCACACCCGTGGCGACCGGTTGGCGTTCTCCAACGGAATCGTGTTCCTGGCGCTGGCGGCCCTCGCGGCGATCATCGCCTTCCGCGCGCAAGTCACCGCGCTGATTCAGCTCTACATCGTCGGGGTGTTCATTTCGTTCACCCTGAGCCAAATCGGCATGGTTCGGCACTGGACTCGGTTGTTGCGCAACGAAACCGATCCCGCGGTCCGACGGACGATGATCCGCTCCCGGATCGTCAACACGATCGGATTCGTGGCCACCGGCGCGGTGCTTCTCGTCGTCATGGTCACCAAATTCCTGGCCGGCGCGTGGATCGCCGTGGTCGCCATGACATTGCTGTTCGTACTGATGAAGCTGATCCGCAAGCACTACGACACGGTCAGCCGGGAAATCGATCAGCACGCCGACCACGAGGTCGTGTTACCTAGCCGTAATCACGCGATCGTGCTGGTGTCGAAGTTGCACCTGCCCACGCTGCGCGCGCTGGCCTACGCGCGAGCGACGAGGCCGGATGTGCTGGAAGCGATCACGGTGAGCGTCGACGACCCCGACACTCGTAAGCTGGTCCGCCGCTGGGAGGACAGCAAACTCAACGTGCCGTTGAAAGTGATCGCTTCCCCATACCGCGAAATCACCCGTCCGATACTGGATTACGTGAAGCGCGTCAGCAAGGAGTCGCCGCGCACCGTGGTGACAGTCTTCCTCCCGGAATACGTGGTCGGCCACTGGTGGGAGCAGGTGCTGCATAATCAGAGCGCGTTACGGCTGAAAGGCCGGCTGCTGTTCATGCCGGGAGTAATGGTGACATCGGTTCCCTGGCAACTCAATTCGTCGGAGCGGGTCAAGACGATGCAACCGCATGCGGCTCCCGGCGATGCGCGTAGAGGGATATTCGATTGACCTCGGAAACCACAGCGGTGCCATCACCACCCCTTCAAGAGCTGACCCTGACCGTCGGTGCGCCGGCGAACGGCGGCAGCTGCGTGGCGCGTCACGACGGCCGGGTGGTGTTCGTCCGCTACGCGTTGCCCGGCGAGCAGGTACGGGTGCGCGTCACCGCCGACCGCGGGTCGTACTGGCACGCCGAGACCATCGAGGTGATCGAACCGTCCGATGACCGCGCCGATTCGCTGTGCCCGATCGCCGGCATCGACGGCGCCGGGTGCTGCGACCTCGCCTTCGTCCACCCGGTCGCGGCGCGCGCCCTGAAAGCCGATGTAGTATCCAATCAGCTTGCGCGCCTGGGTAATTACCAGTGGAGCGGCGAGGTCCAGGCGCTGTCGCCCACCGGCTCGACCGGCTGGCGGACGCGGATCCGGCTCGATGTCGGACCCGACGGTCACCCAGGTTTTCACCGGTACCGCAGCGATGATCTGGTCGCCGATCTGAACTGCGGTCAGCTGCCGGCGGGAATGACCGACGGACTGACCGACACGACATGGCCGCCGGGCGCCCACCTGCACGTCGTGCTCGACGATGACGGCCATCGGCATGTGGCACGCACGGTGCGCATCGGCCGGCGCAATGCGACCGATGTGGTCGAGGGCAGCCATGTTGGTGTGCAGCGGGCTGGGCGATACAGCTGGCAGGTGCCGGTGACGGGCTTCTGGCAGGCGCACCGGGACGCGGCACGGACCTACAGCGATCTGGTGGCCGACTGGGCTGGATCCGAGCACGGCATGACCGCGTGGGATCTCTACGGGGGCGCAGGACTTTTCGCGGCGGTCCTGGCCGACTTGGTAGGGGAGTCCGGGCAGGTGGTCAGCGTCGACAGCGCGCGGGCGGCGTCACGGGCGGCGCGCGCAACCCTGGCCGATCGTGCGCAGGTGCGGGTCATCAGTGATTCGGTCCGGCGGGCGTTGACGGCGCAGCGGGCCAGCGCGGACGTGGCGGTGCTGGATCCACCGCGGGGGGGCGCCGGACGTGAGGTGATCGACCTGCTGGCCGCGGCGGAGGTCCCGCGGATCGTTCACATCGGTTGCGAGGCAGCATCATTCGCCCGTGACATCGGACTGTACCAGCGTCACGGTTACGCCGTCTGCAAGCTCTCGGTATTCGACTCGTTCCCGCTGACCCATCACATCGAGTGCGTCGCACTGCTCACGCGGTGACGGCTTTACCCAAGTGGCCCACCCGAATTTTGGCCAGCGTCACGCTGTGCGACTCGATTGGTGGCGAAGCAGCTGATTCAGTGTTCGGTGCGGGACGCGTTCTTGCCGCCGGCCGCTCGCGCGATCCGAGATCGGACGTCGTAGACCAAGATTTGTGCGGTCGCATCCGGGATCCGGCTGATCACGGTCGCCAATTTATCAGCGGTGCGGTCATGCAGCAGCCGACCTGTAAGGGGCGTGTAGGTACGGCGCGGCAGTAGCACAGTCACCTTGCTGCCGGCGTGGTCGTGAATTTGCTGTATGACAAGCTTTTGTCCAGCCTCACTCAGATGGCGATCTGGGCACGGGAGTATCAGCAGCGGAATCTGCTCCTCGAAGTGCTCCCACCGTTGTTGCAGTCGCTTGGCATGTGCCTCATCGATCGAAAAATGAACCGCGATCAGCTGCTCCGCGTGCAGCTGGGTTGCATAGTGCAGAGTCTCGATCGTCGCGAGGTCGATGTGATCTATGAATACACACACTCGGTGCCGGTCATGCTTGTCGAACTCGGTCGGCTCGGTGCGTGACATCTCCAAAACTGAACTTTCGGCGCGGTATTGGCGATTGAGCCGCATCAAGCCCACCACCAGGATCGGGAAGACCACGACGACCAGCCAGGCGCCCTCGGTGAACTTCGCGACCGCGAAGATCCCCACTACCGTCGTTGATAAGATCGCCGCGGACAGGTTGATTACCAGTTTATGCCGCCAGCCTGGATCACGATGCGTCAGATGGTGTTTGGTCATGCCATAGCCAGCCATCGAGAACCCGGTGAACACGCCCATCGCGAATAGCGGCACTACCGCGTCAACTGATCCGCCAGTCACTATCACCAATGTCACCGCAAGGGCAGTGAGAACGAGGATGGCGTTGGAGAACACCAGCCGATGACCCCGCTTCATCATCGGGCGAGGCAAGAAGCTGTCCTCGGCGACGAAACTGGTCAACGCGGGGAAGCCGTTGAAACTGGTGTTAGCGCCAAAGAACAAAATCGCTGCGCTTGCCGTCTGCAGCAAGACGTACATGACTTTGCCGATTAAGCCGTTGCCAAAGACCGCGCGGCCGATCTCGGACAGCATGGACGGGTACTCGGCGACATAGGGGGTTGCATGGGTCGCATGTACCAGGTAGATGACCCCGACCAGTAAGAAACCGAGAATGCAGGCCATCGCGGTCAGCACGCGACGTGCGTTGGGACCCTGCGGCCGCCGAAACACGTTAACCGCGTCAGCAATTGCCTCAACACCGGTCAACGAGGTGCCGCCGTTGGCGAACGCGCGCAGCAAAATCAAGACCGTGGCGCCCATTATCAGCCCGCTGCCATGATGAACGGGCACCGCACCGACGATGTGCTCGGAATCGTATTTGGGTAAGCCCCAGAAGATGTCACGTACGACACCGGTCACGATGAGCACTGTAAGCATCGCGATGAATGCGTAAACGGGGACCGCGAATATCTGGCCCGCTTCTTTCATTCCGCGCAGGTTGGCAAAAGAGATCAACAGTAACGCCGCGACGGTGATCTCCAGGTGGTAGGGACCCAGCCGAGGTACCGCCGACACGACAGCGAACGTGCCCGACGCGCATTGCACAGCCACGGTCACCACGTAGTCGATCAATAGTGCCGCCGACGAGATCTGGGCGATGCGCGGCCCAAAATTACTTCGCGCCACTACGTACGAGCCGCCCCGTTGTGTGTAGGCCATGACGACCTCCCGATACGATGCGGTCACAAGCGCCAAAATCAGTAGGATGACGACCGCGATCGGAAGCACCAGGATAAACGCGGCCAGCCCGGCAGCCGGCAGTAGTTCGACCATGATCTGCTCGGGGCCGTAGACTGTTGATGAGATCGCATCCGGCGAAAGTGCGCCCAGCGCAACGATATTCGATAAACTCTCGTTCTCCAGGTGTTCGTTGATCAGCGGCTTGCCAAGAAAGAACCGCTTCCACGCGTCGGCGAATGTGGACGAAATTTTCTGGTCATCTGGCAGTTCTGTCACGTTTGTCACAGCCATATGTGTCCCGTCCCTTAGTGAGCTAGCGGTATTCGGCGGGGAAGGTTCGGGGTTGATCTGGTGCCTGGCCGCGTATCGGAACCAGTTGACTGATGGAGTAGTACTGGCCGTACTGCGCGCCTTGCACGCGAACGCTTTCCGCCGGGTATTGCGCATCCTGGCACCGTTGTCGGTCCTCGCGGCGCTGGTTCTCGTCGCCGGCGGCGCCGTCCGGAATTTCCACCCGCGCGAACAGGTCAAGCAGGTATAAGGCGAACGTCCCCGCTAGCGCGAGGCCGATGAGAACGTCGAGGTTCACGCCGTCTCGACCAGCGTTTGCACCCAGCCCATTGCGGCTAACATCCTCACTGTCACCGGGATGTAGGTGGCCACTGCCTTTGTTCTCCACTCAAGAAGCTGGCCAGGTGGCTCGAAGTACAAGCCTTCGTACCGGCAAAAAATGACGTCCTCGGCGTCGAGGATCCAGTACGAACTTAGGCTTCAGCTGTAAGAAAGGCACCCTTCTTAACGGATTCTTTGCGGTCACCAGACTGCGTGAGATTTGCCGCGCAACTCAGATATCCATCAGATGCTGTTAAGACGCAGCGAACGAAATCCAAATGGGCAGAACTCATTCCGTATATTGTGGCCGGCATTTGTCGGACGCCGCCTTAGCCGAGGACGAAATACCGTAGCCATAGATAGAGCCCGCACAGCACTGCGGAGATCGTCGTGATGACGACGCCCTTGCGGGTGAACTCCCAGAATGAGATGTTGTAGCCGGACCTTACGGCGATGCCGATCATTACGATGTTGGCGCTGGACCCTACTGCGGTCAGGTTGCCGCCCAGGTCACCGCCCAGCGCCAGCGACCACCAGAACACATTGCCGTGCTCTTGGTGGGGCATGAGGGTGGTCAGGTGCGTGACGATCGGCGTCATGGTGGCCACATACGGGACGTTGTCGATGACCCCGGACACCACAGTGGACACGCCGAGGATGAGCATCGTCGTCACCAGCGGACTGCCCCCGGTGGCGTTGGCCGCCAACTCGCCCAGATGCTTGATCACGCCGGTCTTGAGCAAGGCGCCGACCATGATGAACAGGCCGACGATGAACAGCAGCGTGTCCCATTCGACGTTGGCCAGGTAGTCGGACTTCTCCATCTGCGAGATGATGATGAGGGCGCCGGCGCCCAGCAGTGCCACCAGCGACGGCTGAATGTGAATGGTGGGGGACACGATGAATCCCACGAAGACCACGCTCATGACCGCGCCGCAGCGGATCAACAGCCTGCGATCCTTGAGCAACTCGCTCGCTTCTAGTGCCATGACGTCTGCGACCCGCTCAGGCGAGGCCCTGGAGAAGCCGCGGAACAGCAGTGGCGTGATCGCGACGAAAACTAGCATGATGATGATCACGATCGGTGCCATGTTGAACAGGAACGCGTTGAATGAGAAGCCTTTGCGCGCGCCGATGATGATGTTGGGCGGGTCGCCGACGAGCGTCGCTGCGCCTCCGATGTTGGAGGCGAACACCTCCGCCATCAGCATCGGTACCGGGTTGATTGCCAGGCGGTCGCACACCAGCAACGTGACCGGGGCGATCAACAGCACCGAGACGACGTTGGGTAACAGCGCCGAGGCCATCGCCATGACCAGTGTCAGCAAGATCGTGATGCGCAGCGGAGAGCCGTTGGCGCGCTTCGCGGCCACGATTGCAGCGTATTCGAAGACGCCGGTCTGGCGCAGGATGCTGACGATGATCATCATGCCGAGCATCAAAAAGATGACGTCCCAGTCGATTCCGGTCTCGGCCGAATAGAAGACGTCAGGCGAGTCGACCACCGGCAGCAGGATCATCAATCCGGCGCCAATCAGCGCAACGGTGGTTTTGTTGAAGCGCTCGCTGATGATAAAGGCGTACGAGGCCGACAAAGATGGCGACGGCCAGGTACATCATGATCGTCGTTGTCACCGCCGCCGCTCCATCAGGATGCCCGGTCTCTGTTTCAACGACCTCGGCCAGGAGGCGCGATGCTGTGATCACCCCGTGCAGTTTGCCGTTTTTGACCACGGTCACCAGCGGGCTGTGCATGCGGGACATGACCTCGGCCACCTCGATGATGGTGTCCTCGGCGTCGACGACCGGAATGTGCTGCGCCTTCTTGGGCAGCAGGTCGCGGATTGTCTTGCCGCTCAATTTGTCCGCTGCATGATCGGCCATCGATTCGGTCAGCACTCTGGCCAGTCCCGGGTCGTCTTGCACGTAGGCGGGCACCAAGAAGCGGACCACTTGGGAGGCAGGTAACACCGCATACGGCTTTTTCGAGGTGTGCGTGTTGACCACCAGTCCGGTCAGCCGATGGTCGGCGAGCAGTTCAACGGCGTCGCGTGCCGGAGAGTCGATGTCGACGATCGGAAACTCGTCCACGAACTCCTCCGCGCGCACGCAGGCAGCCTATAGCAGGCTATGCATGCTTCTTGACGACTCATCCGTCCCGATCGGTCGAAAGACGCAGCTATTGCGATGGATCGCCGGCCCTGATGTGCGCAGGTGCGGTGAAATCTTTACGCGCTCTTAGCGGTCATCGCGTCGAGCGTTCAGCTCAGAACGAAATAGCGCAGCCATAAATACAGTGCGCACAGAACGGTCGACATCGCGGTCACCAGTGCGCCCTTCCGAGTAAATTGCCAAAAAGAGATGGGATTGCCCGACTTCAGGGCGATTCCGACCATCACGATGTTGGCACTGGACCCCACGGCGGTGAGGTTGCCGCCGAGGTCTCCGCCCAACGCCAACGACCACCACATGACATCGTGGTGCGCCTGACCCGGAATGACCGCCGCCAGATGGCTGACGATCGGAGTCATGGTGGCGACATACGGGACGTTGTCGATGATGCCGGACAGCAACATCGATACACCAAGGATCAGCATTGTGGTCACCAGCACATTGCCGCCGGTGACGTCCGCAGCCATTTGGCCGACCGTTTTGATCACGCCGGTTTTGAACAGCGCACCCACCATGACGAATAGGCCGACCATGAATAGCAGCGTGTCCCATTCGACGTTGGACAAATAGTCGGACTGTTCCAACCCGGAGATGAGGATGAGAGCGCCTGCACCCAATAGTGCAACCAACGACGGCTGAAGGTGAATTGCCTCGGAGACAATGAATCCCACAAATACCACGACCATGACGGCAACGGATTTGATCAGCAGCGGGCGGTTCTGCAGAGCTTCCTGTTCGTCCACTGCCATGACGTCAGCAAGCTTTTCGGGAGACACCGTCGAGAGGCCGCGGAACATCAGCGGCAGCAATGCCGTAAAGACGAGCATGATGATGATCACGATCGGCGCCATGTTGAATAGGAAAGCGTTGAACGAGAGGCCTTTACGTGCGCCGATGATGATGTTGGGCGGGTCGCCGACCAGCGTCGCGGTACCGCCGATGTTCGAGGCGAAGACTTCGGCCATCAGCAGCGGGACCGGGTTGATTGCCAAGCGGTCGCAGACCAGCAGGGTGACTGGGGCGATGAGTAGGACCGAGACGACATTGGGCAGCACAGCCGACGCGAGTGCCATGATCAGCGTAAGCAAAATCATGATCCGCAGGGGAGAACCGTTGGCGCGCTTGACGGCCCAGATAGCGGCGTATTCGAAGATCCCGGTCTGGCGCAGGACGCTGACGATGATCATCATGCCCAGCATCAGAAAAATAACGTCCCAGTCGATTCCGCTGGCCTGGGAGTAAAACACGTCGCGGGACTCGATCACGGGCAGGAGGATCATCAGGCCTGCGCCGACCAGTGCGACCGTGGCATTGTTGAAACGCTCGCTGATGATGGCCGCGTACGCGGCGACGAACACCGCAATTGCGAAATAGGTCATCAGCGCCGGCATCGAAGCTCGATCAACCTTCCATTACTTCGGCCTCGATGGTCACGACCGGGGACTCCTCCACGAGGTCTTCGGAACGGGTGCAGCCTATAACAAGGCAGCCCGATCTTGAGCTGAGCCTGGTCGCACGTTACCGGCAGGGCAGCGTCGTAGAGCGCTGTCAGCTCGCGAAGGATTTGCCGCAGGGTGTTACGAGAAACTCAGGGACGCTTAGAATGTCGTCGGTCGATGTAGCCGCGGGCCGCAGACGACCGGTTATTCTTTTAGGGCTGCGGCCAGCAACCGTGACGCGGTGATCACGCCGTGCAACCTGCCGTCTTTGACCACGGCGACCAGCGGACTTCGTAGCCGCGCCATGACCTCTGCCACTTCGATGATGGTGTCGTCGGCTTCAGCCACCGGGATGTGCTGGCGTTGCTTGGGCAGCATGTCGCGAATGGTCTTGCCGCTCAACTTCTCCGCTGCGTGATCAGCCATCGACTCGGTGACCACGCTGGCTAGTCCAGGGTCGTCCTGCACGTAGCCAGGAACGATGAAGCGCACGACTTGGGATGCCGGAAGCACCGCGAACGGCGTCTCGGACGTGTCGGTGACGACGACCAGCCCGTTCAGCCGATGCTCAGCGAGCAGACGAACTGCGTCAAGCGCATTCGAGTCGATTTTTACTACCGGAAACTTCTCGTCGAGATCCTCTGCCCGCACACCGACACAATACGTCTGCTGCGGGGAAACGGTTAATGGGACGGGCGTAAGGGCTTTCTCAGGTTGCGTTCGAAATGGTGGCGAAAACCTGCTGCTCCGGCCTGGAAATGTGACTCAGGATTTGAGTGCGGCAGCCAGCAGACGCGACGCGGTTATCACGCCGTGCAGCTTGCCGTCCTTAGTGACGGAGATCAGCGGGCAGCGCTGCTGCGCCATCTCCGCGGCCACCTTGATGACGCCGTCGCGCGCGTCGACCGAGGGAAGTTTGGTCGGGGGCTTGGGCACCACATCTCCGACAGTCCTGCCCGCCAAATTCTGGGCGTAGTCGGCGAGTGCGTCGCCCATGACGCCGGCCAGCGTCACGTCGTCCTGCACGTATCGCGGCAGGATCAGGCGCAGTACCTCGGAAGCCAGCAACACCGCGTAGGGCTTTTGGGAAGCGTCGGTCACGACGAGGCCCGGCAGGCTGTGCTCGGCGATCATGCGGGCGGCCTCGAGTGCGTCGGAATCCACGTCCACGATGAGAAACTGTTCGTCGAGGTCCTCTGCTCGCACTAGGCCACCATACGACCAAATCTCGCCGCTAGGCGAAGTAGCGCAGCCACAGGTAGCCGAGCGAGAGCAGGAACGAAATGACACGGCGGTCACTGCCGCTCCGCGTTTGGTGAAGTCCCAGAACGAGACCGGATGGCCGGCGCGTTTCGCGATCCCGACCGCGACGATGTTGGCGCTGGCGCCGACCGGGGTGAGATTGCCGCCGAGCACGGTGCCCAGCAGCAGGGCCCACCACAGCACGCCGGAGCCGGCGTGCCCGGGGATGGAGTCGGCGAATGTCGCGACGATCGGTGTCATCGCGGCCGCATACGGAACATTGTTGATGAAGCTGCCGAGCGTGAAGGAGATGATCAGGATCAGCAGTGTCGCCTTCCAGGCGTCACCCTGGGCGTAGTGGCTGGCCACCTTCGCCAGTTCGTTGATGACGCCGGTCTTCACCAGCGCCCCGACCATGACGAACAGCCCCGCGAAGAACAGCAGCGTTTCCCACTCGACGCTGGCCAGATAGAACTCGCGTTCCAGACCCGAGATCACAACCAGGATCCCGGCGCCGGCCATTGCCACCAGGGACGGCTCCATGTGGATCTGCCGGTGCAGAACGAATCCGGCGAACACCACCGTCAGCACGATCCCGCACTGCAGCAGCAGCTTCGGGTTGCGGATTGCTTCGCGTTCGTCCAGCGACATGACGTCGGCGACCCGCTCCGGATCGGTGACGAAGAAGCCCGGGTACAGCCGCGGCAGCATGGCGATCAGTGCGACAAGCACGAGCAGCACCGCCGGCGCCATGTTGGCGCTGAATTCGATGAAGCTCAGGTGGGCGCCGGTGCCGATGATGATGCTGGTCGGGTCACCGACCAGGGTCGCGGCGCCGGCGATGTTGGCGGCGATCGCCTCGATGACGAGAAACGGCGCAGGGTTGATCGCGAGGCGATCGCACACCAGCAGGGTGACCGGCGCGATCAACAGCACCGTGGTGACGTTGTCCAGGACGGCCGTTCCGAGCGCCGTGACCAGGATCAGCAGGATCATGATCCGTAACGGAGATCCCTTGGCGCGCTTGGCAGACCAGATCGCCACGTATTCGAAGGCGCCGGTCTGGCGCACCACGCTGACGATGATCATCATGCCGAGCAGCAGGAACAGGACGTCCCAGTTGACTCCGGTGTCGCGTGCGTAAAAGACGTCTCGTCGGAACTGATCAGCGGCAGGAAGAACATCAACGTCGCGCCGGCCAGCGCCACTTTGGTCTTGTTGAAGCGCTCGGTGGTGATCAGCACGTAACAGACCACGAACACGACCGACGCGTAGACGGAGTGGAACAGCGCGCTGCTCATCTGCGGCCCTGCCGGCGGGGGTGTGAATGGGTCGGCACGGGCAGGTAGGAGGCCCTCAAGATATGAGCACCGAAGCCAATGAGCGTGCCGCCGTGACAGCGCCGTTGAACTCTGACGTCCGCCCGCTGAGCGCGGACGCGCCGACCGTGCAAGCCATGCCGCTCTCCCGAATAGCCCGTCATCGCAGGAAGACCCGAACAGCACGAAAGAACGCCGACCAGGCTTCCCGGCACACCGCAGCGTACGTTAGCAGGCTTATCTGTGGTGTTTCTGAGCGAGACGGGGTGTGTCCAGCGCGGTATCTGCGCTGGTCCGCGCGCCAAGTTGGCGGCTTTGCGTACACTGGCTGGATGCTTGAACAGATCCGTGGGCCCGCCGATCTGCAGCACCTCTCGCAGGCGGAACTGCGCGATCTGGCCGCCGAGATCCGCAACTTTCTGATTCACAAAGTCGCGGCGACGGGCGGCCACCTCGGTCCGAACCTCGGCGTCGTCGAGTTGACTCTGGCGTTACACCGGGTGTTCGATTCACCGCACGATCCGATCATCTTCGACACCGGCCACCAGGCCTACGTACACAAGATGCTGACCGGCCGCGCCGCGGACTTCGAGACGTTGCGCAAAAAGGACGGGCTGTCCGGCTACCCCTCGCGTTCGGAGAGCGAGCACGACTGGGTCGAGTCGAGCCACGCGAGCGCCGCACTCTCGTATGCCGACGGGCTGGCCAAGGCCTTCGAACTGACCGGGCATCGTAATCGGCACGTGGTCGCGGTGGTCGGCGACGGCGCGCTCACCGGCGGCATGTGCTGGGAGGCGTTGAACAACATCGCCGCGGCCCGCCGACCGGTGGTGATCGTCGTCAACGACAACGGCCGCAGCTACGCGCCGACCTTCGGCGGCCTGGCCAACCATCTGGCCATGCTGCGACTGCAGCCCGGTTACGAGAGTCTGCTGGAGCGCGGCCGCAGCGCGGTGCGCGGAATGCCGGTCTTCGGCGACCTGGCTTACCAGTTCATGCACAGCATCAAAGCCGGTGTGAAGGACGCACTTTCGCCGCAACTGCTGTTCACTGACCTCGGGCTGAAGTATCTGGGGCCGGTCGACGGCCACGACGAGCACGCCGTTGAGGCCGCGCTGCGCCGGGCGCGCGGGTTCCACGGCCCGGTGCTGGTGCATGTCGTCACCCAGAAAGGCCGGGGCTACGGCCCGGCCGAGGACGACGAGGCCGACCAGATGCATTCCTGCGGGGTGATCGATCCGCTGACCGGGATCGCCACCAAGGTTCCCGGGCCGAGTTGGACAGCGATGTTCTCCGAGTCGCTGATCGAGTCGGCGACGAAGCGTCGCGACATTGTCGCGATCACCGCGGCGATGCCGGGGCCGACCGGTCTGAGCGCGTTCGGAGCACGCTTCCCGGACAGGTTGTTTGACGTCGGAATTGCCGAGCAGCACGCCATGACCTCGGCGGCCGGGCTGGCCATGGGCGGGATGCATCCCGTCGTCGCGATTTACGCGACCTTCCTCAACCGCGCGTTCGACCAGATCATGATGGACGTCGCGCTGCACAAGCTGCCCGTCACCGTCGTGCTGGACCGCGCCGGTGTCACCGGCAGCGACGGCGCCAGCCATAACGGCATGTGGGACATGTCGATGTTGGGCATCGTGCCGGGCATCCGGGTAGCGGCACCCCGAGACGGCGCCCGGTTGCGTGAGGAACTCGGTGAGGCACTGGCCGTCGACGACGGGCCGACCGTGGTCAGATTCCCGAAAGGCGATGTCGGCGAAGATATTCCGGCGGTGCAACAGCACGGCGGGGTGGACGTGCTCGCGGTACCCGCCGATGGTCTGGGCGCCGACGTGCTGCTGGTGGCGGTCGGCGCGTTCGCGTCGATGGCGTTGGCGGTGGCCGACCGGCTGCGCGGCCAGGGTATCGGCGTGACGGTGGTCGACCCGCGGTGGGTACTGCCGGTGTCGGCGGCGCTGGGGGAGCTGGCGGTCGCGCACAAGGTGGTGGTGACGCTGGAAGACAACGGCGTGGCCGGTGGTATCGGCTCGGCCGTGTCAGCCGCCCTGCGGGCCGCCGAGATCGACGTCCCGTGCCGCGATCTTGGTCTGCCGCAACAGTTCTTCGATCACGCATCGCGCGGTGAGGTGCTCGCCGATGCCGGCCTGACCGACCAGCACGTGTCCCGTCGTATCACCGGATGGATCGCGGCGTTGTCTCGCGACGGCGTCGAGTCCGGGACCGAGATCACCGAGCAGTTGGACTAGTCGCCGGACGCTTCGCGACACGTAAACCTCTGCCAGGACACGCCGAGAAACGCCGCAGTGGCTTACGTGTCGGCGCTTGGCGGGGTCTGCAACGCCACGGCCAACACTGGGACGGTCAGCGTGCGTTGCCAGTTGCGGGCCTGCCCGGCGGCGAGGAACTCATCGACCGCCACTGCCACGTCACCGGCTCCGCCTTCCCAATCCCAGCACAGCCGTCGGATCAGATCAGGCGTCACCAGGTTTTCGGTCGGCACCGTCACTCGCTCCGACAACTCCCGCAGCGCTGAGCGGGCCGCATCGAGCCGCGCGGCGGCCTCCGGCCGTCGGCGGGCCCAACGTGCCGGCGCCGGCGGGCCGTTAGGCGGCTCGGCTTCCTCTGCGGGAGCGGGCTTTTCGCGTGCGGCGTGCAATGCTGCCAGCCAGGTGGAGGCGCTGCGACGCTGCCTCTTTCCGCCGAAGATCGGCAACGCGACCAAGTCGTCGAGAGTCTTGGGGTCGGCGGTCGCGGCCTCGATGATCGCCGAGTCGGGCAAGATCCGACCCGGCGCGATGTCGCGTCGCTGGGCGATTTCGTCTCGTACCGCCCACAACTCACGAACGGCGGCCAGGGCACGCTGATTGCGCACCTTGTGGATGCCGGAGGTGCGGCGCCAGCGATCCCGGCGGGTCGTCGGCGGGGACTGGCCGACGGCCCGAAGGTAGTCGAATTCCTCTGCGGCCCAAGCGCTTTTGCCTTGCTCGGTCAACACTCCGGCGATCGCTTCGCGCAGATCGATGAGCACCTCGACGTCGAGAGCCGCGTAGTTGAGCCACGCGGCCGGCAGCGGACGCCGCGACCAGTCAGCGGCGCCGTGGCCTTTGGCCAACCCCACACCGAGCAGGCGTTGCGTCATCGCCGCCAAGTTGACCCGGTCGAAGCCGGCCAGTCGCCCGGCCAGCTCGGTGTCGTACAGAGCCGGTGGCCGCATCCCGACCTCGGCCAGGCACGGCAGGTCCTGGTCGGCCGCGTGCAGAATCCACTCGTCTTCGGCCAGCACGTCGGCGACCGGCCGCAGCACGGTCGCCGAGTCGCCGCCGTGGCTCACCGGGTCGATCAGCACGGTGCCGGCGCCGGCGCGCCGGATCTGAATCAGGTAGGCGCGGTTGGAGTAGCGGAATCCCGAAGCCCGCTCGGCGTCCACCGCGAACGGGCCATGGCCGCCGG
The DNA here is from genome assembly GCF_965277065.1 of Mycobacterium sp. Lineage (GTDB taxonomy): Bacteria > Actinomycetota > Actinomycetes > Mycobacteriales > Mycobacteriaceae > Mycobacterium. The sequence goes on along the minus strand of NZ_CBDIBT010000017.1, from coordinate 448,362 downwards.
CCAGTCGCGATGCCGCGGCCTTGATCTCGTCGGTGGTGGTCGACAGGTCGGGCACTCCATCGGCAGGACAGACCAACGGCGTGACGTCGGGTTCGGCGGCCTCAGGCGTGTCGGTGGGCTCTTCTATCGGCTCGCTGGCCATGTCAAACGCGCGACCGGGTGCCCAAATCTGTCACCCCGACTGGTGGCAATCCCGCGGCGTGCTCGAGCACCTCGCAGAACGCCTCGACATGGGTACCGATGTCGGTGGTGAGTGCGGTCCAGGACGCGCGCAGCTCCAGCTGATGGGCCCGTGGCGGTCCCGAGATGTCGCCGTAGCGCACCGAGGTGGTGGCCGTGACCGTGCCGCCCAGGGCGGTCACCTGCTCAGCGCGCGCGTCCAGTGCGTCGCCCAGCCAACTCCACGCGACCTCAGGCAGCAGCGGGTCGACGGCTTCGCTCGAATCCAGGTCGGCCTGGATGTAGGCGACCAGGCGCATGGTGCCGTCCCACGCGTCGGCGCCCTCGGGGTCGTAGAGCAGGATCAGTCGGCCGAACGCGTCACCGTCGGACCGTTCCGGGACGACGTCGACCTCGGGCCGTTTGACCTCGGCGCCGAGTGCGTAGCTGTACGGCGCGAGACGTTGCGGCGGGCGGATCGGGCCCAGCTCGATTTCCGGCCGGACGCTGGCTCCGCTCATCGCCTCGACGGCCTCGCGAAACGGGACCGGCTCGGCTGCTGTCATACGCGCCGCTCCTTCTCCTCGCTTCGCTCCGCTTCGCAGCGTTGCTGGCGGTTCACAGCGTTTGACGGTAGACCTTTCCGGCGACACGCGGACACAGGCGCGCCGTTTGGGCGGCGGGGGTGGGGCGGCCGCGGACGGTTGCAGCATTGTCACGGCGCCTCAGTCGCTGGTGAAGCGCGCGGGCCGCTTCTCCCGGTGAGCGGCCAGACCCTCGCCCACATCGGGACCGCTGAAGCTCAAAAACTCCAGGCCAAGCGAGGTTTCGAACGCTGGCGCGGCCATCCGGTACCAGTGGTTCAAGCTGTGCTTGGTGAACCGGATCGCCGATTGCGCGCCTTGGGCGAGCTCATTCGCGATGCGGGTGGCGGTGTCGAGCACCTCGCCGTCGTCCACGCACAACGAGACCAGCCCGATGCGTTCGGCTTCTTCGCCGGACAGCGGCGCGCAGGTGAGCAGGTAGTACTTGGCTTTGGCCATTCCGACCAGCAGTGGCCAGCAGATGGCGGCGTGGTCACCGGCGGCAACGCCGAGCTTGGTGTGCCCGTCGATGATCTTGGCGGTGCGCCCGGCCACCGAGACATCGGCCAGCAGCGCGACGACCAGACCCGCGCCCACCGCAGCGCCGTGAATCGCCGAGATGACCGGCTTGTCCAGGTTGACGATGTTGAGCACCAGGTCGCGGGCCTCACGCATGATCCGCATCCGGTCGTCGAACGCACCCACGGTCTCGTCGATCAGGTCGAAGCTGCCGCCGGAGGAGAACGCTTTGCCTTCACCGCGGACCAGCACCGCGCGCACGTCCGGGTCGCGGCCGATGGCCGGCCAGATGTCGGCCAGGTCGCGGTGCATCTGCGGCCCGACGGAGTTGAGTCCGGGGGAGTCGAGGATCACATGCAGCACGCCGTGCTCAGCGCGTTCGATTCGCAGGCTGGGGAACTCGTCATAGCTGACTGCGGGGTGGACGACTGGCATCCGGGCTCCTGACGGCTGGCTCACGCTTACTACCGACGACGAGATTACGCAGGGCTCGGGCCCCCGCCCGCCGCACCCGTCGATCCGGCGGTCGTGGCAGCATTGAGGCTGATGAGTGACCGCCGCACGCTTCCCGAATCGCCGTATCTGGCCGCGGCCGCCGGCCGTAAACCGAACCGGGTGCCGGTGTGGTTCATGCGCCAGGCCGGCCGTTCGCTGCCGGAGTACCGGGCGCTGCGCAAGCAGAACACCATGATGGAAGCCTGCTTCAACGCCGAACTGATCGCCGAAATCACGCTGCAGCCGATCCGCCGCCACGATGTCGACGCCGCAATTCTGTTCTCCGACATCGTGGTTCCGCTGCGCGGCGCCGGCATCGACGTCGACATCGTCGCCGATGTCGGCCCGGTGATCGCGGCGCCGGTACGCACCGCCGCCGACGTCGACGCCCTGCAGCCGCTCGATCCGGGCGGCGTGCAACCGGTGTCGGACGCCGTCTCGCTGCTGGTGGGCCAGCTGGGTCAGGTACCGCTGATCGGCTTTGCCGGGGCGCCGTTCACGCTGGCGTCCTACCTGGTCGAGGGCGGCCCGAGCCGTAACCACGCCAACACGAAGGCGATGATGCTGTCCGAGCCGGCCTCCTGGCATGCGCTGATGGACAAGTTGACCGACCTGACGATCGGGTTCCTGCAGGTACAGCTGGACGCCGGGGTGGACGCGATCCAGGTGTTCGACTCGTGGGCCGGCGTGCTGTCGCTGGCCGACTACCGCCGGTTGGTGTTGCCGCACAGTTCGCGGGTGTTCGCCGCGCTGGCCGACCGCGGCGTTCCGATGACGCACTTCGGGGTCGGCACCGCTGAATTGCTGGGTGCCATGTCAGAAGCCGGAGCGACGGTGGTGGGGGTCGATTGGCGGACCTCACTGGTCGACGCCGCGGCGCGGGTCGAGACCGGAAAAGCGTTGCAGGGCAACCTGGATCCCGCGGTGCTCTTGGCCGGCTGGTCGACGGTGGAGCAGGCCGCCCGCGCGGTGGTCGACGACGGACGTCGGGCGGTGGACGCCGGCGCCGCCGGGCACGTCTTCAACCTCGGCCACGGCGTGCTACCGGAGACCGACCCGGCGATCCTCACCGACCTGGTAGCGCTGATCCACTCGCTATGACTTCTGCCAAGCGCTCGTACTGTGTTGTCGGCGGCGGTATTTCAGGTCTGACCGCCGCGTATCGGTTACGCCAGAACGCCGGTGACGAGGCAACCATCACCCTGTTCGACCCGGCTGACCGGCTTGGCGGGGTGCTACGTACCGAGCAGGTCGGCGGAGTTGCCGTCGATGTCGGCGCCGAAGCGTTCGTGGTACGCCGGCCCGAAATGCCGGCTTTGCTGGCCGAACTGGGCCTGGCGAACGAGCAATTGGGTACCACCGGGGCGCGTCCGCTGATCTACAGCCAGGACCGGCTGCATCCACTGCCGGCGGGAACGCTCAACGGCATCCCGTCGTCGGCGGAGTCGATGACCGGTCTGGTCAACGACGCGACGCTCGCCCAGATCGCCGCCGAGCAGGATCAAGCGCTGAGCTGGCAGCCCGGCGCCGACCCTCCCGTCGGCGACCTGATCACCGAACGGTTCGGCGAGCAGGTGGTAGCCCGATCGGTGGATCCGATGCTCAGCGGGGTCTATGCCGGATCGGCGGCCACGATCGGCCTTCGCTCCGCGGCCCCGACACTGGCGGCGGGTCTGGACGCCGGCGCCGCGAGTCTCACCGACGCGGTCCGCCAGGCGCTGACGAGCATCACCGCCGGTCCGATCTTCGGTGCGGTGGGCGGGGGATACACCGTGCTGGTCGAGGAACTCATCCGCCTGAGCCGGATTGATTGGGTGCAGACCGCGGTCGAGAGTATCGACGCCGACGGCCGGGGCTGGACGCTGCGGGACGTTGACGGCGCCGAGTGGCACGCCGACGCGGTGATCATTGCCGTCCCGCCGGCGCGACTGGCCCGCCTGGTCGGCACCGTCGCGCCGCGCACCGCGGCGGCGGCCGGCCGGATCGACAGCGCCTCCTCGGCGGTGCTCGCGATGGCGGTGCCCCGCGGCATCGACTTCCCACAGAATTCCGGCGTCCTGGTGGCCAGCGGAGAACGTCTGCGCGCCAAAGCGATAACGCTGTCCTCGCGCAAATGGGGTCGGCGGACCGATGTGGAGCTGTTGCGACTTTCGTTCGGGCGCTTCGGTGACGACCTGGCGACGCGCGCGTCCGACGACGCGATGCTGGTCTGGGCGCTCGAGGATCTGGCCACCGTCTTCGGTCTCACAATCGAACCGGTGGACGTCCATGTGCAGCGTTGGCCAGATGCGATGCCGCAATACGGGCCCGGCCATCGCGAGCTGATCGCGGAACTGAGGGCCGGCCTGCCGCCGACGTGTCAGGTGGCCGGCAGCTATCTCGACGGGATCGGGGTGCCGGCCTGCATCGGCGGGGCCGGGCGGGCCGCCGCTGCCGCCGTCCGTGCCGTCGAAACGTGGCACGATAGTTCTCGTGACTTCTCTGACGGCTGAAGCCGCCAGCTTCTTTTCATGCCGCTTGGGCGTAATGGGCCAGTCCGGCCCGCAGGATGTTGCGTGCTGCGTGTTCGTCTGCCGGGGCGCGATGCGCGCATCGTTGGCAGACGAATTCCGCTTGCGTGACGCGGTTCGCGCGCGCTGCGTATCCGCAGCACTCACACCCATCGGAGGTGTGCCGGGGGTTCACCTCAATCCAAGCCCGCCCAGCCTCTTCCGCTTTGGCGCGCAGTATCGAGACGAACTGGCCCCAGCCAGCGTCACTGATCGAACGGTTGAGGCCCGTTTTCGCCCGAGCCTCATTGGGCAGGTAGCGCCCGGGGTTAGCGGGATCGGCGACGGGTTTGGCCCGGCGCAGCATGTTCGCGATCTTCAAGTCCTCCACGACGATCAGGTCGTATCGGGCGGCGAGCTCACGAGCTTGTTTATGATGAAAGTCCCTGCGCTGGTTGGCTATCTTGCGATGCCGCGCGGCGACGGTTTCCCGCTTGGCCGCACGATTCCTGCCACCACGGCGGGCCCGAGCCAGCCGCTGCTGGGCCGCGGCCAGCCGAGCCGCCGAGGCGCGCGCCCACCGCGGATTGTCGACGTGCTGCCCGTCACTGGTGGTGGCAAAACGAACGATGCCGACGTCGATACCAGCCTGACGGCCGGTCACGGGCAACGGATTGGTTGGGACATCATCACACGACAGCACCAGTATCCAGCGCCGCCCTTGCCGCTTTATCTGAATCGTCTTCACCCGGCCCGCCACCTCGCGGTGCAGATCAACCCTGACCTGGCCGATACCCTGCAGATACACCCGCCGCTGCTCGGGCAGCCAGCGGGCACCATCACCGTCTTTGGGCCACTCCACACTGCCGAATCGGCCAGCACCTTTGAAGCGTGGATACCCCGGCTTCACACCGGTTTGCGCTGCCTTCACCCGGCGGAAAAAGCCGGCAAACGCCTTGTTCAACCGCCGCAACGTCGCTTGCTGACTGGAGAACGACCACACCGCTTGATCCGGGCGCACCGCGCGCATCGCGGTCAGCTGCGCCGACTGATCCCCATGGCCGATCCGCGTCTTACTGGCGTGCGACCACCCATCCCTGCGCTCCTGCAACGCCGCGTTGTAAACCTCGCGGTGCGCCTCCACACACGCCGCCAACGCCACATGCTGACGGGCGGTAGGCCGCAACCGAAATACGTACGCCCGCCTCACAACAGATCCACTCCGCGATAAGGAAGGCGACGGCTCACCATGACCGCACCCTATGCAATGACACCGACAAAACCCGCCAGACCACGCTGTTCACCAGCCCAGATTCCTCCGACGGTTAAAGCCGCCGCTCCCCTCGGGGCGCACTGATGGCACGCCTGGACTACGACACTCTCAACGCATCCGTCCGCTACCTGATGTTCTCGGTGTTCTCGGTGCGCGCCGGTGCGCTCGGCGACTCACGGGAAAAGGTGGTCGACGAAACCGCGACCTTCTTCAAGCAGCGCGAGGAGCACGGCGTCGTGGTGCGCGGACTCTATGACGTCGCGGGCTTACGAGCCGACGCCGACTTCATGATCTGGACGCACGCCGAACGCGTCGAGGCGCTACAAGCCGCCTACTCCGACTTCCGCCGCACCACCACGCTGGGCCAGGCGTCCACGCCGGTGTGGAGCAGCGTCGCGCTGCATCGGCCGGCCGAGTTCAACAAGAGCCACATCCCGGCGTTTCTGGCCGGTGAGGAGCCGGGCGCCTACATCTGCGTCTACCCGTTCGTGCGGTCCTACGAGTGGTACCTGCTGCCCGACGAGGAGCGGCGGCGCATGCTGGCCGAGCACGGCATGGCGGCCCGCGAGTACAAGGACGTCCGGGCGAACACCGTGCCCGCGTTCGCGCTCGGCGACTATGAGTGGCTGCTGGCGTTCGAAGCGCCGGAATTGCACCGCATCGTCGACCTGATGCGGGAACTGCGGGCCACCGATGCGCGTCGGCACACCCGTGAAGAGACGCCGTTCTTCACCGGGCCGCGGGTGCCGGTCGAGCAGCTAGTGAATTCGCTGCCCTGAGTGGGCAATCAGAAGGGGAAACATGACCACGCAATTCGATCCCAACGATCCCGCCCGCTTTGAAGAGATGTACCGCGACGCCTCCGTCGCGCACGGACTGCCGGCCGCCACCCCGTGGGACATCGGCGGTCCGCAGCCGGTGGTGCAGCAACTGGTCGCGCTCGGCGCGATCAGAGGCGAGGTCCTCGATCCGGGCACCGGCCCGGGTCATCACGCCATCTACTACGCGTCAAAGGGCTACTCGGCCACCGGAATTGATGGCTCGGAGACCGCGGTGGCGCGGGCCCGCGAGAATGCCCGCAAAGCCGGGGTGTCGGTGAACTTCCAGCTGGCTGATGCGACCAAGCTCGACGGCCTGGATGACCATTTCGACACCGTCGTGGATTGCGCGTTCTACCATGTCTTTTCGACTGAGCCGGAGCTGCAGAGGTCCTATGCCCGAGCCTTGCATCGAGCTACCAAACCAGGGGCGAGGCTTTTCATGTTCGAATTCGGTGCGGGAAACGTCAACGGGTTCTACATGCCGCGTGCGCTGTCCGAGGACGACTTCCGGACGGTATTGCCCGACGCCGGTTGGGAGATCACCTATCTGGGGCCGACGACCTACCTGATCAACATGAGCTCGGAGAACTTCGACCGGATGCTGCAGCGCGATCCCGAGCGGGCTGAGCAGATGAAGCCGGTGGCCGAACGCTTCCGGACGTTCGAGCCGTGGTTGACCAATGGCCGCGTGCATGCACCCTTCTGGGAAGTGCACGCCACCCGGGTGGATTAGGAGTCTGAGCGCACCACCGTGATCGTCATGTCTGCGCGCGTGGTGAAACCCAGCTTGCGATAAAGCGCGATGGCAACGGTGTTGTCGTGCAGCACGTGCAGGAACGCCCGGTGGCGCTGTTGGCGGATCGCTGTCTCGACGCCCGCGATCAATAGCCGGGACAGCCCCTGGCCACGGAAGTCCGGGTGGGTGCACACCGCGCTGATCTCGATCCAGCCCGGCAGGTGCATGCGACGCCCGGCCATCGCGACAAGCTGACCTTCGCGCCGCACTCCCAGGTAGCCGCCCAGCTCGACGGTCGAGGCCGCGAACGGGCCGGGATGAGTGAGCTCGGCCAGGGCGATCATCTCGGCTGCGTCGTTCTTGCCAAGTCGGACAACGAGATCCGACGCGCCATCGGTGGTCAGCCCGTCGGTCGGAGCGATCATCTGCGCGATCGGGAAAACGGTAGTCACCGTCCAGCCAGCCGGCGCGCTGATCACTGTCGGTGCTTCGAGGGCCGCACGTCCCTGGGGTCCGCACAGCTCGGCGAGTTCGTCCCAGGCTGCTGGATCCGCGACATCACATAGGGCGGCGAAGGGTGCCACATCGAGGCGGTATCGGTGGGCGCGCGCGGGACGTGTGGATGCAACTGCGAAGCGGCGATGCGGTCCGGTGAGCGCGGGCCAGACGGGATGGTCGAGCAGCCCGGGATCGGCGTCCTGGAACACGGGCTGACCGCAGCCGTGAACTTCAGGAGGGGACGAGGCGCAGCGAAATCGAGTTGATGCAATAGCGCTGGTCCGTCGGCGTCGGATAGCCCTCGCCCTCGAATACATGGCCCAGGTGGCCGTGGCAGTTGGCGCACAGCACCTCGACCCGGTTCGCACCCAATGAGTGGTCAGGGCGCAAAATCACCGCGTCGGAGTCCGCGGGATCGAAGAATGATGGCCAGCCGCAGTGGGATTCGAACTTCTCGCTGCTGCGGAACAGCTCGGCGCCGCAGGCCCGACACTGGTAGACGCCCTCGGTCTTGGTGTCGGTGTACTCACCGACGAACGGGCGCTCGGTGCCGGCGCGGCGCAGCACGTCGAACTCCTGCGGGTTGAGTTTCTTACGCCATTCGTCATCGCTGAGTTGCAGCTTCGGCGCCGGAGTGGAGGTCATGCCTCCACGTTAGCGTCAGCGTGCTCGGCCGTCAGCCAGGCCGGGTCAATGCCATGGTCCAAGCGGTTTTCGGCCCTGGCGTCCCGGTAGCGGAAGTACAGCACGCAGAACACGACGATCAGCAGCAGCGACCACCCGTAGGTGATCTTGAGGTATTCCAGCGGCCGGCCGATGTCCATCCAGTTGAACAGCAGCCAGCGGTCCATGGTCAGGAATCCGTAGATGCCCAGCCACGCGGGCCAATTGCGGATCACCGAGTTGCGCAGCACCACCGTCATCAAGAACGGGAACAGCATCATCGAGTAGTAACCCTGGGCCAGTGCCAGCACCAACCACGACCACAGCAGCAGCACGCCCGACGAGGTGGTGAACCAGAACAGCGGGTCGCGGGTCCGGTAGTAGCGGTATAGCAGCCACAGGCTGCCAATGGTCAACAGCGTGAACAGGACTCGCAGCAGGTGGATCAGCCAGAACGGCAAACCGAAATAGACGCCGTTACCTTCGATCGAGCTGTTGAAGTAGTCGCGGACGCCCAACATGTAAGGGACCGTGCGGCGGATGAAGTCTTCGGGATGAACGACCAGACGCCATGCGACCAGGTTGAATGCCGCCGGCACGAGGAAGGCCGGCACCAGCGGGCGCCACTGCCGTTTCAACAGCGGCAGCAGCAGCAGGGGGAGCAGCGCCGGCTTGACCACGACGGTCAATCCGATCGCAATGCCGGCCCACCATTGCCGACTTTTGCGGCCGTCGAGCAGCCACCGCAGAAACAGCACCTCGAGCAGCAGGATGACGCCGTTGATGTTGGTGAAAACCAGTGTGTTGGTGACGGATTCGGTGCAGAACATCGCCAGCAGGAGTGCCGGGGCCGCGACTGAGGTGAGAGAGAAGTTGAACATTCGCAGCAGCAGATACCCGGCGAGGACGATCGCGGCGCTGTTGATCGCGATGAACAGGTATCGCGAATCGGCGAACGGCAAGTAGCCGAACGGCGCCATCAGCAGCGTGCCGCCGGGGGGATACAGGTAGTGCGGATCGACGTAGTCGAAGTGCTCGTTGTAGATGTCCCAGCCGTGCCGGAAGTTCAGCACCGCGCGGTAGACGGGCTTGAAGTCGTCGGTGATGTTGCCGTTGGTGGTGACCACGATGGTGCGGTGGATGACCGCGAGGATGGCGATCGGCCACAGTGCCGAGCGCAGTACGGTCGCGGTGCTCGGCGCCGCAGTACGGGAAGCGAAGGTGGAGTGCACCCGGTCGCGCAAACCGCTACGTGGTGAGTCGACTGCAGTCACGAGCGCACTTTATAAGGCTCGCTGAATCAGGCGGGACAGTAGGTGTCGGTGGCTGGTAAGTTGCCGCTGTCGAGGTAGCCGACCAGCGGCGGGACCGCGCACGACGAGTAGATGCTGGTGCCGTGGCCGATGCCTTGCCACATCACGCGCTTGCTTGCGGCGGTGGCGTTGATGATGGTGGCGGCGGTGGCCGAGACGCCTTCGGATCCGACGATCGGGTCGTCTTGGACCCCCATCAGCAGCACATTGACGGTGAGCTTTTTCGGCGGCTGGGGCGGCGTCGCGCTTGGCCAGGAGACGCACTTGACCAGACTGAGCGCGCCGACAGTGCCGAACTGCGGGTAGAGCTTTGCCCAGGCGACGACCAATTCCCGGATGCGGTCGGGGGTGGGCCGGTTGACCGCGTCGCTGCAAGTGTTGACGAACTGACCGTCGGTGCCGCGCATGCCCTCTGCCCGGGTGATCAGGCCGGCCAGCAGATTGGTGTCGCCGCTGCGGGCGGTGGCCAGCGCGGTGGACAACTCGTTGGTCGTGCCGATCCGGTCGCCGGTGGGAAAACCCAGCGAGGTGCTGATCGCGCTGACGATCGAGGCGACTGAGGCGCCCGCAGGCCCGTGGCCGGCGCGGGCGTCGGCCAGCAGTGCACTGACGGCCCCTTTCGGGTCGGGTCCCAGCGGGCAGTTCACCGCGGCGCACTGAGCAGCGAAGGCGTCCAGGGCCGCCTGTTGGCCCTTGACCCGCTGCTCGGCGGCGGCTTCGGCGCCCACACCCAACGCCACCGGAGAGTCGAGGATCAGTCTGGCCACCTTGTCCGGGTGTGAGCTGGCGTACGACAACGCCACCTGGGCACCGTTACCGACGCCGATCAGCGCCAGCGCCGGCACATCCCAGATGCTGCGCAGCCGCTCGATGTCGGTGGCGGCGTGGGTGTTGTCGTAGGCGGAGTCGCCGGGCGCGATGGTGTCAGTGCAGCTGGTGGTCGACGTCTGGACGATGTCAGCGAGATTGGCGACCGGGTCGTTACCGGCCTCGAACTGCGCCTGGTCGTGGATCTCCTGCCGATCGAACTGCTCGAGGCAGTCCACCGGGCTCGAGGTGCCCATACCGCGCCGGTCGACGGCAACGATGGGGTGCTTGCTCAGCACGTCGGCGCCCGCGCGGGCCAGCCAGACCGGCAACTGCAGCGACGACGGCAGGTCGGACCCGGTGGTGAACACCAGCGGCCCGGCGCCGTCGGGCGTCTGCGGCGAGCGGGCGCGCACCACACCGATGCTCAACGACCCGGCCGCGCCGTTCACCGGGTCGAGGTCGGCGTCGTAGTTGGCGCAATCCAGTCTGACGCCGGCGGGCGCGGGGGCGGCGGCCTGGCTGAATTCCTTCGAAGTGCAGTCGTGCCAGGACAACTCGTTCCTCGGCTTGGCGATCGGCGCCGGCCCGTTGGACGTGGTTGTCTTCGGTGGCTTGCCCTGCGGCCGGGCTCCGGCGTTGGTGGCGAACCGAGGATTGGCGGCCAGTCCGGGCGCGCAGCCAGCCAGCAACGCGGTCACCACGATCAGCGAGGTGGTGAATGCGGCGCGCCTGCTCATGCCGACCACAGTAGCGAGTAGCTGACCGATCAGGCCGATTGCCGCACGTAGCGCGTGTACAGGTAGCCGTCGTCGTCGGTGAGGACGTGCGCGCATCGCATCCTCGTGTGCACCTGCTCCGAGCCGGTGGCGATACGTCCGGCTTCACCGCCGACTAGGGTCGGCGCGATGGTCAGGCACAGCTCGTCGAGCAGGTCGCGCTCGACGAACGAGCTGAACAACGTCGGGCCGCCCTCGGTCAGCACGCGCGGCAGCCCGCGGTCGCCCAGAATGGTCAGCACTGCGGCCGAGTCGACGCTGTCGGGGTCGTCGATCGAGCAGTCGACTACCTCGGCGAGGCCGGTCAGCGTTCGTCGGGTCTGGTCGGCCACGGTCGTGCAGGTGCACACCAGCGGCGGTACCTCGGTGCGGGTGAATACCGGCATATCCCGCTCCAGGCGGCCGGATTTGGAGACGATGGCCAGCTGGGGCACTTCGCTCTGCCCGCGGCTTTGCCGGCGTTGCCGCTGCGCGACGGTTGGTCGCGCGCCGGCGTAGCCCTCGGTCCGCACCGTGCCGGCACCGACCAGGATCACGTCGGCCATCTCCCGCAGTGCGGCGAACACCGCCTGATCGCCGGGGCCGCCCAGTTCGCCGGACTTACCGCTGAAGGTCGCACCGCCGTCGAGGCTGGCGACGAAGTTGGCGCGCAGCCACACGCCGGTGTGATCGGCGGGGTAGTCGTAGAGATCGGGCAGCTCGCCGCCGTCGACGTCGCGTGAAGAACCGAGCAGCCGCAACTGCACCGCGCCGGAGTCGTCAGCTGCTTGGTCAGCCATGTGCTTGATTGCAACACGTCGATAGGGTGCGTGCATGCACGGGGTTGCTCTGCTGGTCGACCGGCAGCCGACCGTGTCGTACCGGCCGAGCCGACCCAGTCCGTCGCCGTCGGAGCCTGCCGACGCTTCTGCGAGCGGGCCACTGCGCGACTATTGGCGCTCGGCGCCGCCGTCAACGCCTAGCAGGGTCGGACCATCACGTAGTCGCTCTCGAGGTGTCCGCCCAGTCGAAAGGTCCTGTTGCCGCTGACGGTAAAGCCGTGCTTGGTGTAAAACCGTTGAGCGCGTTGATTTTTCTGGTTGACACCGAGCCAGACGCAGGCAGCATCGCGGCCCGCTGCCGCGGTGAGCGCGGTCTCCATCAATGCCGCCGCCACACCCGAGCCGTGATGCGCCGGCAGTACATACATCTTCGAGAGCTCGACCGCGGGTCGAACGTGCACCGCGGCCGCAATGTCGGGATCGTCGGACACCCCGTCGATCAGCATGGCGTAACCGGTAATTCGCTCGTCTTGATGGGTGGTGACGATCAGCCGCTGCGGGTCGGCCAGATAGTCGGCGAAGCGCGCATCCGACAAGTTGGCGTCGATGAACGACGCGATGTCGTTGAGGGCGACCGACGGGGGACAGGCCAGCGGGAACGTGCGCGCGGCGACCGCAGCGAGTTCGACCGCGTCGACCGAATCCGCGGTGGCGATGCGAGCTACAGGTTCCACTGCGCTAAGTGATAACCCGTCTTCTTGTCCAGCAGAACAACCGTGGAAACCGGATCGCGGTAGGCCTCCCAAAACACGCCGTCGCCAACGATGGTGCCGGCCGGCGCGTTCATCAGCACAGCGTCGAGCGCGTCGGGCGCGTCGGAGGCACGGGACTTGTATGCGTCGCCGAACGGGGTGACGCCGTCGAAGGTGAAGTCGGTGGCCATCTGATACGGATTCGGCATCCGAACCGCGTGGATCGCGACGTCGGCTCGCATGACCGCGCTGTTTGGGAAACTCTTGACCGGGACGCCAACCCGGTTGTAACCGAACCCGGGTGGCGGGTCGACCGGCTGCACGCTGCTGACCGTGATGTCGGCGATCATCTTTCCGGTGTCGACCCGCAGCGTGTCGCCGAGGTGGCCGATCGGTGCGTCACCGGCGGACGCGCCGGGTACCGCGATCAACGTGGCGGCGACGACCGTACTCGCGACAACCAAATGGCGGCGCATCTTTCCTCCTCGGAGACCATCGCATGATGGCACACCGCGCGGCTCACGTTGCGCGGATGCACAACCCTCAGACTTTCCTGCCGGCGGCCGGCGACTGCCGTCTTCGAGTGGGTAGATCAGCCCTTCGGGTAGCCCCGCCGGACTGTGCGATCCAAAATTCCCAACGACGCCCGCAGAGCCGCCTCGGAGATGACCGGGAAGATGCCGGCTTCGCGCCACTTTTCGTCGATCCGCGACCAGTCGTAAAACGACGTCACGATCGTGCCCTCGCCCTGGTGATCGGGCTCGAGGCGGTAGCCGTACACGTGGCCGATCTGTGGGCGAATCTGCCCCAGCACCGTCCACGCAATCAGCCGATCCTGCTCGAACTCGCGGATGGTGACCGTCACGTCGTATTTGCCGAGCTCCGGAAAGTCGTTCAGGGCGTCGCGGTCCATGTGCACCACGAAGCTGTCCCCGGCGGCGGCGACCGCTGCGCCGTCGGCATCCTGCAACATCCCGGATGCGTCGATCGCGACGTGACCCTGCGGATCGCAGAGCACGGCGAAGATGTCGGCTGGCGGGGCGGTGATCGTGCGCTGGACTTCGATTCTTTCGGCCATTCGTCCGATCTTTGCAGGACGCCGGAATCGATGTGGCGCTTCGGTGAGCGAGACAAAGGTGTCGGAGTGCGCGACCATGGAGCGATGACACCTCGGCTGGCGATCCTGCTGGGAGTCGTCGCGCTGGGTTCGGCCGCACTGCTGCAAGCGGGTCCAATTCACGCTGACCCGGCCCTCGACGCGAGCTTTCTCGAGTCGCTCACCAAAGCGGGCATCACCATCAAGAGCGAAAGCGGCGCGGTCAAGGCCGGGAAAGCCGCCTGCGGAATGATGGACCAGGGTCGGCCGCAGATCGATGTGGTCCAACTCGTGACGAAGCAGAACCCGGGTCTGGATACCACCCGGGCGGCGCAGTTCACCGCTATCGCCGCCAGCGCCTACTGCCCGGAACACCTCCAGCACGCTGCTGAGCCGCCGCCCGCGGGTGCCACTGCAGCGCCGCCGACGGGTGCCACTGCGCCGCCGGCGGGTTAGACGTCGCACTGGCGCACCGGCGTGGATGATGGGGCGATGAGAGGTCTCGTGGCTGTGCTCGTCGTCGCCTCGGCGCTGACCCTCGCGGTACCGGCACACGCCGACCCGAACGTGGACGCGAGCTTCATCGACGCGCTGACCAAAGCCGGCATCTCCTTCAACAATTCTTCCAGCGCCATCGACGCGGGCAAGGCGGCGTGCGGATTGATGGATCAGGGGAGGTCGCAACTTGAGATCGTTCAGCTTGTGACGCAACAGAATTCGGACATCGGTATTGTGAGCGCCGCGAAATTCACCGCGATCGCGGCGAGCGCCTATTGTCCTCAACATCTGAAGCGGGTCAGCGGCAGTGTTCAGCAATAGCGTGACGGTCGTCGGGGGTTAGTGGTGAAAGTCGGTTTGGCGGCCCAGGCGAAAATAGCTTGCGCCGCCGTCAGACCCCGGCCCAGAACCAGCGCTGACTGCCTTCGTCCCACCTCGGCTGCATGTGCTGTGCCCATGGCGGCGGGGGAGGAGGCGGCGGCACGTCGACGGGTGCGTACGGCGGTGCGTAAGCCGGCCGGACCACGTACCAATCCGGCAATGCTGGCTGCGGATGGCACTCACCCGTCCAGACATTGCGGGACCAGCTGGGGTCGCACTGCGGCGAACTGCTCACACAATGTGACGACACGGTCTCGTCGCAACGCGGCGAACTGACTCCGGGCGCTGCGACGGTGACGGCCGACGTCGCGACCGCGGCAGCCGACAGCGGGATTGCCCCGACCACAACAGCGGCGGCGATACGGCCAAGAAACCCTGTCATAGCAGGCCTCCGTGCGGATCTCGGTGCGACTTTGGGCGAGCTCCAGCTTATGTGCTGAGCGCGCGCAACAAACGATAATGGGCCGCCATCGTGACTTGGGTCACCTTCTTGTTGAATCGGGCAGCCTTCGGGCGACCGCGGCGTTGGTAGACGGCAACGGCCACTAAATCAGAACGGTGACCACGGACCGGCGAGGCCCAGATGCGACACACCACGATCAACGGGCACAGCGTCTTCCGTTTGTCCTTGTTGGCGGCCGGGGCCGCGTTGATCGCGACGTTGACGCTCGCCGAGCCGGCGGAGGCCGCCACCATCGACTCTCGTTACGACATCTGCGCCGCCCTGCGCGGTGGCACCACTCTCGCGGCGATCGAAACCACCCTCGAAGCCCGCGGCTATAACGCAACGAACGCCGGCGTCCTGACCGGCACCACCATCCGCCAGCACTGCCCGGACCAGACCGCGAACGCGGAGGCACAGGCGCAGATCGCCGGCTAGGGGTGGAAACGTAGCCTGGCTGCGTGACTCGACCACAGCCGCGCCTCATCGGACTTTCTGAGTTGGATGCGCAAGAGCGGGCCGCGTGCTTGTTGGTCGTGCAGACGCTAGATGTTGCGCAGGCGGAAGCGTGGGATGTCGATCACCGGCATGATGCTGTCGATGTGATGCTCAACTTGCGCGACGGTCGGACGGCCGCAGTCGAGGTGACGAACCTTGGCCAAGACGACGCGCTCGCTCTGGCGAGGTTGTTGGAAAAGATCAAGTACAAGTGGCCCGTGGTGGGGGATTGGTTCTGGCGCATCGCGGTTGGGTCGGTCGCCGACCTGGATCGGCTGAAGCTGTGCTACGACGAAATCGTTCAGATCTGTGAAGCCGCGGGGGAACCGGACCCGCGCCGCGTCGAGGGCGGATGGCCTACGCACCCAAATCTGCGATGGCTGGTCCGCGAGTCATCCTCGGAGATGACCGGCTTTCCGAACACTCCGGCCAAGAATCTGAAACGCCCGATGACGGAGGTCGTGCCGCGGGTCGGAGCCGGATTCGCGGACGAAAGGCTGTCAGGATTCGCTGCCGGACTCGCCAAAGCTTTTGAGAAGCCGCACATTCAGGAGCATTTCGACAAGCTCGCACGAGCCGACGCCGATGAGCGCCACCTCTTTATCGCGTTGCATGACAGCGCGCTGCCCGTCAGCGTGTCGTCGGAACTCATGTTCAAGGAGACTCTGCCGCCCGACCCGCCGGTGGTCCCCGATTCAGTCACACATCTGTGGCTGGCGCCTGCGGGGTCTCCGCGGGTGCTCCTGTGGAGTCGCGCGGACGGCTGGCGCAGCTATTCGGCGAACGTGCGTCCCTAGACGTCACGCGGCGCCGATCGGTCTCAGAACTTCACGAACTCGCGGAGTGCGGTAATGACCCGGCCTACCTCTGCACGTTGATCGATCGGAATGGGAGTGGCTGGGATACTCACTGCGCCATCACTGAAGATGACCTTGATGGGTTGGGCCGGATAGAACACAGTCGGGTTGCCTTCGGCCGCGGAGAACGCCCCGTATCGAATTCCGATGATGTCGGTAAGCGGGCGGACCCAGACCGACCAGTTCGACGGGGTGAGCGCGTTCTGGCGCTCCGCACGTTCGTCATAATCAGCCTTCTTGTACCTGATGAGGACGTAGCCGACGGACCGCTCGGTGACGGCCCAGCATTTCCACACCGTTGTCGATGCCGTGGTCTCCATCGACGACCAGGTCGCCGCGCTGACCGACTTGTCGATGACGGAATTCAATGCGACAACGACCGCCTGCGGTGCTGTTGTGCCTGGGACAGACGCGAACCCTTGGATCTCGCGCCACCGTGTCTCGTCAAATTCCATGATTAGAAGCCTGCCAGAACCCGCGATACAACGGACGTAACAACACCGCGTTCTCGTTGCCGGCGGTCAGATCCGTGGCTGCCTATGGACGTCCTGTCGTCATTCGGGTTGAATTTGGTTACCGAGCAGTGACACCGAAGGAATAGAAATTCTGCCGTGCGCACCGGCATCACCAGCCTTATAGACGCTTTGGTCAGCGCCTCGTCGGTGCTGACCGTCGCAATTGTGTGCGCCGGCGCGGCAAGCGCCGACCCAAGCCAGCAGGATCAGTTTGTGGCGCTGCTCGAACAAGATCAGGTTCCCGTCGTCGATAACTTGCCTGCTCTGGTCGCCCGGGCTCATAAAATCTGCGGCGAACTCGACGGCGGCGCCTCGGTGTACACCGTGGTAGACGAAGAGATGAACTTCATGTTCGACGATAATCCTGCTTTCCGCCAAGAGTCCGGTCGAGTTCATCGAACCGCGATCAGATTCATCGCCGTATCAGCGGAAGTCTATTGCCCGCGCCATCTCACCGATCCGTATGTCAGCGACGACGTCGGCTTTTCCAGCGTTGGTCCGGCGTCAGGGACGCGTCACCAGACGTAGACGGGATACGTTGTGCGGCAAGGGAACCCCGGTGCACATCTTCGAGAAGCACCAGGCGTACCCGACTGAGCGCAAGTGATAAGTAATGGAAGGCAGAGTGGAAGCAGGCTCAGTTCCGCGTCGTCGCGGACCAAGTTCCGGGCGCGAACTCTCGCCAACACATCCGCCGCGATCTCATCGGGCGGTCGACTCATAGTCGCTGGGATCCATAGGTTTGTCATCGCAGCCGCGTGCGGAGCCGAGGTCAAGTCGCCCAGGGGCCCACGCCGGCGACCTTTTCGACTGTGATGTGAGTCAGATACCCGGGAGGTGCGTCGGGCGGCGGAAATCCGGTGCCGGGGCCGAAGATGGTCGTGGCGATCTCGTCGAGCAGTTCGGGAGCACCGCCTTCCTCGACATTGGCGATGCCCTTGATCGACAGATAAGGAGTCTGCGGCCCGCTGCGGTCGGTGGACACAATGGTCACCGCCACGCGGGAATCGCGGCGGATGTTACGGATCTTTTGATGCTCCTGCAGATGAGCGGTGACCAGCTCATCACCGCCGTCGGCCGTTCTCTGCACCGTCACCCAGACCAAGCTGATTTGCGGGCTGCCGTCGCGATTGATCGTGACCAGCGTTGCAGGATTGGAACCAATGAGCCGGCGTGCGGTGTCGTCGAGTTTGATGTTCACTGCGTTTCCTTCTCCGTCGTGTTTTCGCGCATTTCACGCATCTACGTATATGACGAAGAAGGTCTGCTTGGTCCGACAGACCTTCGCCGAAGACGCGCCCCCCTCGCGGAGAGAGTGAGGACGCCGTTTCTCAGCCGACGGCAGCTTCCGAGCTAGGAGGTGCGCCGGTTCGCCTGGACGCGCGGGGCCGGCGCTGGAATCTCGCGACCAAGATAACGACTTTGCAAACGACTGATGTGCGCCTCGGCTTCGTTGATGTCTCGCCGTAGCGCCGCCGCACCTCGCTGCGCGTTGTGCTTTTCCAGCCGCGTCATTCGACTCACCATTTCGGCTCGCACGTTGTTCAAGGCGTGAATCAGCGCCTCGGCTTGAGCGAAATCGCGGTCACCGATCATGCGCGCGGCTCCTCCAGCGAAGTAATACAAGCCCCCGACGACCGGCCGGGTGGGGCTCGGCAGCTGCTGGCTAACTGCTGAAGGCGGGCAACCCCATACGCAACATCTGGGCGGTCTCCGCGGCAGTTTGGATACCCAGCGAATCGCTTTTCACTCGCTCCTACAAGGTCCGCGTACGCGAAGTGACGAGTTTGAAGATCCACAGCAGTAGCACCGCGCCGACCAGGGCTCCCAGGAATGCGTGCTTGATCGGTGGGTGGATATCGAACTGGTGCGGGGGGAAAACGACGCTACCCAGCGTGCCGCCGACGTAGGCGCCGACGATGCCGAGCGCTGCGGTTGCGATCCAACCCATGGGCTGCCGGCCTGGCACGACAGCTCGCGCAATCAGGCCGACAACGAGACCGAGAACGATCATCAAAATGATGTGTAGGACCACGACGAGTCTCCTTCAAATAGCGACGACGGTCAGGGTCCGTCAGACGCCCCGGCTGACGGCAATCTCGGATACCGCTTCAGCCGGATTTCAAACCTGACGTCGACGGGGACTCCGCGAGATGGAGGTTATCGACCAAAGCCCGGTCTAGGCGTGCGGGCGACGTTGCTCGGATTGGCGTGCCCCTCTACGCCTACAGCGAACGACATGCGGGTACACAACGCCATGAGCACACCAGCCGAAGGCGCGGACAGCGCAGAGGACGACGTACGCCGCACCGAAGAGGTCATCCAACAAGGAGCTGAACAAGACCAGGAGTTGCCGACGGAAACCAAGCCCGCCGGACCGCTCCCGGACTTCAATACCTGATGTAATACCCGTCTGGGTTTATCAGGCGCGTGTTACGGCGACTCGGCCCCTGTCATAGCGCCGAGAGCATCGCCGCGGGTCTCCGTCGTCGACCGCGAGGTGCCGCTCTGTTGTGACGATCGAGCAGTGCCCGAGCAGCGTCTGGACGCCCATGGTCGGTGCGCGATGCGTTTCGGGGAAACGATTGAGTTCCAGCGCAATGACATTGACCGTCGGCCGAGTTGATCCGCCTTGGGCAGACAGCGGTGCGGACCAGCCGGCGTTTCGCGAGCCTTCCTTTACTGGGGGTGGTCGGTGTCAGGTGGAAGTCCAGGCACGTCGGCCAAGCAGGCGCATGCCGTTGAGTCCGACAACGACAGTGGATCCCTCGTGTCCAGCGACGCCGAGCGGTAACGGTAAGTGTCCCAGTAAATCCCAAAGCACGAGTCCGGTGATGAAGGTGGTCGCAATGGCTAGGTTGGCGATCACGATGCGGCGCGCACGGCGCGATAAGGTGATCACTGCTGGAAGGGTGGCCAGGTCGTCACGGACGATGACGGCGTCGGCGGTCTCAAGGGCCAGATCGGATCCGGCGCGGCCCATCGCAATGCCAGTGTGTGCGGCGGCAAGGGCAGGGGCGTCGTTGACGCCGTCCCCGACGAGAAGAACACGCTGTCCGGTGTCTTCAAGGTCACGGACGGCGGTGACTTTGTCCTGCGGCAGTAGCCCGGCGCGCACGTCGGTGATTCCGATCTGGGCGGCGAGCGCGGTTGCGGCGCGGGCGTTGTCGCCAGTTAGCAGGGCCGGCGCGATACCGGTCAGTGTGGTCAATTCGGCGACGGTGTCAGCGGCCCCGGGGCGAAGTTGGTCGGCCAGTGCGAGGACGCCGACTGGGACACCGTCGGCGACGACGATGACCACGGTTTTGCCGGCGGCTTCCAAGTCGGCCACCGCCTCGCTAATTACGGTCGGATTGCCGACGTCGGACAGTAGATGCCGTGGGCTGCCGACTTGGACGGTACGACCGTCGATGGTTGCACGGACACCGCGTCCGGGCGTAGAGCCGAAATCCTGGGCCACCGGCAGGCGCAGACCGCGTTCGGCGGCGGCGGCCACGATCGCTCGCGCCAGCGGGTGTTCGCTGGGGTGTTCGGCAGCTGCAGCCCAGGCAAGGATGGTGTCGGCGGCGCAGCGCATCTCTTCGAGCGCCGCAACATCGGTCAGTCGGGGTGTGCCCTCGGTGAGGGTGCCGGTCTTGTCGAAGGCGACGGCGGTGATCGAGCCGAGTTGTTCCATCACAACCGCCGATTTGACCAACACGCCGTTACGTCCGGCGGTGGCCATCGCGGCCAGCAGCGGTGGCATGGTCGCCAGCACCACCGCGCATGGCGAGGCGACAATCATGAACGTCATCGCCCGCAGCAGCGCCGGTTGCAACGCTGCGCCCGAGGCCAGGGGGATGAAGAACACCGCCAAAGTGGCGGCCACAACGCCGATCGAGTAGTACTGCTCGACCTTTTCGATGAACAATTGGGCCTTCGCCTTGGTGGCCGAGGCTTCCTCCACCATCGTCACGATGCGCGCAATGACGGTGTCTGCGGCAGCGCGGTCGACCCGAATCCGCAGTGTCCCAGTGCCGTTCAAAGTCCCGGCGAACACTTCATCTCCGAGGTTTTTGGCGACTGGTAGCGGTTCACCGCTAATGGAAGCCTGATCCACGTCGCTGGCCCCGGAGATTACCTGCCCGTCGCCGCTAATCCGCTCACCGGGGCGCACCACGATCACGTCCCCGACCGACAGCGTGGCCGCATCGACCACGGTCTCGTCTGCGGGTTCGTTGACGACGGTGGCGCTCTCCGGGGCGAGATCAAGCAGGCTGCGCACTGAGTCGGCGGTGCGTTGCGTCAGAAACGCTTCCAGCGCACCTGATGTGGCGAATATGACGATCAAGAGTCCGCCGTCGAGGACCTGGCCGATCGCGGCCGCCCCGATTGCAGCGACGATCATCAACAGATCGACATCTAAGGATTTTTCACGCAACGCCTGCAGGCCGGCGAGCGCGGGTTCCCAGCCGCCGGTGACATAGCAAGCCAGATACAGCGCCCACCACACCGACACCGGAGCTCCGCCGAACTGGGCGGCCAAACCCAGCACGAACAGGACTGTCGCCACAGATGCCCACCGGACCTCGGGCAACGCGAAAGGCCTTGTCCGGGTTCGTGGTTGGCGATCGGGGGCAACGGCGGCGCGGGAGCGGTCCAAGACCGGACGCGACATAGCGGACTCCAGTTGGGCAAGACGGCAGGACACCGCCACCATACAGGAAAGTATGAACACGTCTTCATAAGCTCATTAGGTATGATGCCTGCATGGGTCACGGCATCGAGGGGAGAAACACTCCGCCTGCACAACTCGACGCGGATTCCGCGGCATCGGTCGCGGCCACGCTACAGGCGCTGGCGACACCGAGCAGGCTGCGGATCCTGACCCGGCTTCGTCACGGCGCATGCTCGGTCAACGACCTCTCCGCAGCTGTGGAAATGGAGCAGTCCGCGGTCTCCCACCAGCTACGCCTACTACGTGCCATGGGGTTGGTCACCGGAGCTCGCAACGGGCGCAGCGTGATCTACGCGCTCTATGACAACCACGTCGCGATGCTCCTCGACGAAGCCGTGTACCACATCGAACACCTTGGGCTTGGCGTCCCCGACGAACCCTCGGCCACCGCCTGAAGGTGGAGGGGTAACGGCTGCTTCCCTGGTGATGAAAATGAAGGACGCTCGGATCGATACCGGCCTCCAAGCCAGAATTCCCCGCCCGCTGCAATGCGCGAACGTCGCCTAGTTTGGGCGCGAATCACGCTGGCCACTTCCCCCGGACCACCGGCTAGAACGGCGTCGTCAAGGTGCGCGCCCCGCGTTCGGTTGTTCGGCGACATCGTTGTTGTACAAGCACCCCGTGAACTTGGGAAACCTGCTGCCGCGGCGCGCGTTTCGCAGCCAGAAGAATATTCGGTTTTTCGTCGAGGGGAGATATACCCAGCGGGGGGAGTGTTTCTGGCCGCCCTGTTCACGCGAGGAGACCCGCCCCCTGCGGGACTCTCCCGTAGACCGCGGCGGGCTCATGCGCTGCATTGGCACGAGCTTGGCACGCGGTTCGTGTAGCTAGACTAGATACAGCCTTTTAGCTGCTAGAACGTGGTGCGCGATACTGGGATTGAACCAGTGACCTCTTCCGTGTCAGGGAAGCGCTCTCCCGCTGAGCTAATCGCGCCGGGGAAACAAATCTGGAGGTGGAGACGGGAATCGAACCCGTGTGCACGGCTTTGCAGGCCGTTGCCTCACCACTCGGCCACTCCACCGCTGGATTGATGCCATGTGCACCTTCGAGCGGATGACGGGATTCGAACCCGCGACCCTCACCTTGGCAAGGTGATGCGCTACCAACTGCGCTACATCCGCGCGCAACGGACGAGATCGTCGCCCGGTGCGAAGCACGACGATAGTCCACCTGAGCGGAGCCGCACAAATTCCTTGACGGCAATGGCGCGCCGCTCGGTGAACTCAGACGGTACTTTCTGCCGGTAGCGTGACACGTGCTAATCTTCGTCCTCGTTCGCCTCTCGGCACCGGTCTCGTAGCTCAGTGGAAGAGCGCCCGCCTCACACGCGGGAGGTCGCTGGTTCGAACCCAGCCGGGACCACCCCTCATCTTCGCCCTTCGGCATTCCCGGACGATCGTGACCTGGTGCCGCCAATAGTTACGGCGCGCGGAATCACCGAAACGTAGGGTTGGCGCTAATGGACTGCGACCAAACGACAAGCGCAATCATCGCAATCCTGCCGGGGTCGGCGGGTGAGCTCGATGACTAATCAGCTCAGCGAGCTGCAGGTAGCTCAAGACCAGATAGAGCAGCTTGTCCAAGCCATCGTCGAAATCGGTTCTGATCGCGAATTACACGGGACGCTGCACCGGATCGTCAAAGCAGCGATCGAGCTGACTGGGGCCCGTCTTGGCGCCCTGTCCGTTTCCGCGGCCGACGGCGGACTTTCCTCCTTCATCCACGCCGGTGTCGATGCAAATGTCACTCGGCTGTTCGGCACCCTGACGGTCGGCGAAGGTCTCCGCATTGACGACCTCGCTGCTCACTCGTTGGCGGTGAGCCCTGACGGCGGCGCAACACCGATGCGGGCAGTGCTCGCGATACCGATCAGAGTACGCAAAGCTGACTTCGGCTACCTCTATCTGGCCGACGACCAACCGGGACGCGTTTTCTCCGACTCCCAGGAGCGGGCCGTGCGGGCCCTGGTATCGGCGGCGGCTGTGGCGATCGACAACGCACGGCTTTTCGAGCAGGAACGCGAGACCGCCAAATGGACGCGGGCCAGTCGCGAGATCACGACCGCCCTGCTCTCGGGCGACCCTCAGACCGGACCGCTGCAGCTCATCGTGAACCGTGCGCTCGAACTGTCCGAAGCGGAACAGGCGATCTTGCTCGTGCCCATCGAATCCGACGTGATCGCCGACGACATCGACACTCTCGTCGTCGCGGCGACGGCGGGCCGCTATTCCACACAGGTGATCGGCCAACAGATTCCGATGGACGGTTCGACTACGGGTGGTGTTGCGCGGCGCGGTATTCCGTTGATCACCGATTCATTTCAATACCCGATCGAAGGCTTCACCGACGTGGGCGAGCGGTCGGCGATCGTCATGCCTCTGGTTGCCGATGACGCTGCGCTGGGCGTCATCGCCGTGGCGCGGAATCCGCAGCAGCCGTCGTTCGGCGGCGATTACCTGGACCTGGTCAGCGACTTCGCGCGGCATGCCGCGTTGGCCCTGGCGCTCGCAGCAGGTCGCGAACACGCTCTCAACAGGCAACTCGCCCAAGCCGATACCGTCGACGACGCGCTCGTCGTCGCGGCTGAAGAGCTGCGACGACTGTGGCGAGCTCGTCGCGTTCTCATCGTCACTTTCTCCGATAGTCGGCATGCCGCCGAAACATCCAGTGACGGAATAGATTTGATATCGGTGGGTGACGCCGTGCAGTGGGCGGAATTACCAACCGATCTCCAGCAGCGGCTGTTTTCGCTGCGCGACGGCGATCAGCTCAGGCCGTACGCACCGGAGCCGGGGACCGCGGGCATCGCACTCCAACATCCAGACGGTGTGCTCGTTGTGTGGATCGAACTCGCGGAGCAACGCGCATTCACTCTCGAGGATCAGACCTTGCTCACCATGCAAGCGGGTCGCCTCGGCCAGGCTCTGCACCGGGTGCATCAGGTCGACCAACAACGCGAAACGGCGTTGGCGCTGCAGCATGCGATCCTGGGGCCGGCTTATCTCCCACAGGGATTCGCGGTGCGTTACCAGGCAGCCAGCCGGCCGTTACAGGTAGGCGGCGACTGGTACGACGTTATCGATCTGGAAGACGGGCGTATCGGGTTGGTCGTCGGCGACTGTGTCGGACACGGCCTTGCCGCCGCCACCATCATGGGCCAACTGCGCAGTGCGTGCCGAGCGTTGCTGCTCGAACGTCCCAGTCCCCGTTTAGCTCTCGCGGGTTTGGACCGCTTCGCCACCCGCCTTCCGGGTGCTCGATGCACCACCGCCATCTGCGCGGTAATCAATTCGGAAACCGGTGAACTGGTGTATTCCAGTGCCGGGCATCCGCCCGCCATCATGATGCACCCGGACGGCAGCACGCAGGTCATCGAGGACGGTCGCACCATTCCGATAGGTGTGCGGCCCGACCGAAGCCGCCCCGAAGCTCGGATGACACTGCCGGCGCGCGCGGTCTTGCTGCTGTACACCGACGGTCTGGTCGAGCGTCGTCATAGCGGGTTGGACGACGGCATTGCCGAGGTCTGCATGCTCCTGCGCGAGGGTCGCAACGCCGAATTGGAGCATCTGGCAAGTCAGATCATGCAGCGGCTTGCGCCAAGCGACGGCTATCAGGATGACGTGGCATTACTGCTCTACCGCCATCCTGCACCACTCCAGATCGAGTTTCCGGCCGATGTCAATCGTCTGGCCGATGTCAGGAATACGTTGCGCGACTGGTTGATTGACGCCGATGTGAATTCCGACCAGACTCACGACGTGCTCATCGCCGCCGGCGAAGCCGTCAGCAACTCCATCGAGCACGGGCACCGTGACAGGCGAGGTGGGGTCATCACGTTGCGCGCAACTGCCAGCGCAGACCTAGTGCGGTTGAGCATCGTCGACTCCGGCTCGTGGAAGCCACCGCAGTCGGCCGACCAGCACCATCGCGGTCGGGGTATCAAACTCATGCAGGCACTCATGCAGGACGTCACGATTCATCCCGAAACCGACGGGACCACAGTGCATTTGACGGCCAGGATTGTCTGATGCCCACCTTGCTTACTCTCGATACCGCGCCGTCTGTCGACGGCAGACTCGTGTTGACCGCGACGGGAGAAATCGACCTGAGCAACGTCCAACAGTTCAGCGACGCGCTTAACACCGCCGTCGCGGGCAGTGACAGGACGTTGACCCTCGATCTCACTGGTGTGGATTACCTCGACAGTGCGGCCGTAAATGTGCTGTTTCCCTACGCCGAACGGCTCTGCGTCATCGCCCACCCCTTCTTGGTCCGCATTTTCGACATCAGCGGCTTCAGTGAATTGGCCACGGTAGGACCGTCGCCACCGTCGGCCGAGGTCTGAAAATTCGAGACGACCTTTCGCGTTTAGACGCGCCGCGCCCGGGTAGCACTGATGGGTCGTCACATCGCAGCGAGTGGGGAGGATTCTGCCGACTGGAACAATCGGATTCACCGACGTCAAGTCCGATGTTGGCTCACGGCAATACCATTCACAGAAGTCCGTGTAGGACGTCGAGGAGATCAACGCTGTATCAGGCGGCTTGGTCGGCGTATGGTTCGGTTCCGACGGGCCGACTGTGAGTCTGAGGGCGTCGGAATGGACAGCGAAAGGCAAAGGAGAACGGTGGCAAAGCACGGGTTTCTAGTAGGTATCGCGGCCGCGGCCACGGTCGTCGCAGGTCTGGCCGGCTGTTCGAGCAACAAGTCCAGCACCGGCGCAAGCAGTAGCGCTGGCTCCGCGGCACCGGTCGGCAACAAGGTCGTCATCGACGGCCAGGCTCAGAACGTCACCGGGCCCGTCAGCTGCACTCAGGTGAACGGCAATCTCAGCATTGGAATCGGTGACCCGTCGACGGGCATCGGCGCGGTGGTGACCAACGCTGACCCGCCGGTCGTTCAAGCGGTCGGGCTGGGCAACCTGACCGGCGCCACGCTGGGGTATTCGGCGGGGGCGCCTAATCAAGCGAACGCCCAAGCCATGAAGAGCGGTAACGCCTACACGATCAAGGGCACCGCGACCGGCGTCAATCAGGCGAATCCGGACCAGCCGATCTCCAAGCCGTTCGAGATCGACGTGACGTGCCCCTAGGGTGCCGTCGCCATCGACGCAACAAGCAGATGTGGTTGCACTTCAAGCTCGGAAGGAACCGACAGATATGTATGTGAAGCGGGTGGCAGGCGCGGCCTTCGCGGCAGCACTCGGCGTGTCAGGACTGACGGTCGGCGCGGGGTTCTCCAACGCCGTCCCACTCAAGACAGATCCGGCCTGCATCCACTGCGGATCGGTGGCTGATGCGCCAGGACCTGGAGGTCCCGGCGGCCCAGGTGGTCCTGGCCCAGGTGGTCCTGGACCTGGTGGTCCTGGGCCTGGTGGCCCGGGTGGTCCTGGTGGTCCCGGTCCTGGTGGTCCCGGGCCTGGTGGCCCGGGTGGACCCGGAGGACCGGGTGGCCCGGGTGGCCCAGGTGGACCGGGTGGGTCTCATGGGCCCGGCGGCCCTGGAGGACCGGGTGGTCCGGGTAGTCCCGGTGGACCTGGTGGTCCTGGACCGAATGGACCCAGCGGACCGGGTGGGTCTCATGGGCCTGGTGGTCCCGGCGGCCCCGGACCGAATGGTCCCGGTGGACCTGGTGGTCCTGGACCGAATGGTCCTGGTGGACCTGGTGGACCCGGTGGTCCTGGAGCGAATGGACCCGGCGGACCTGGCGGGCCGAATGGCCCCGGTGGCCCGGCTGGTGCCAACGGACCTGCTGGCCCGGGCGGACCCGGTGGCCCCAATGGCCCCGGCGGTCCGGAGCACGGTGGACCTGGTGGTCCCGGTGGACCGGAGCACGGTGGACCGGAGCACGGTGGAACGGAGCACGGTGGACCGGGCGGTCCCGGTGGACCGCCACCGCCGCCATATGTGCAACGCGGCCACTACGACCGCGGCGGCCCGCAGTGGGGTGGTCCGCGGGACGCACCGCACGGCTTCAGCGCCCCGGGTTACGGTGCACCCCCGCCTCCGCCCCCGAACGGATTCGGGTGGCATGATGGGCCTCCTCCCGGAGCGCCGCCGCCCAACTGGGATGGTCCGCCGCCTCCCGGTGGTTGGAACGGACCGCCTCCTCCCGGAGGCTGGAACCAACACTGGGACGGACCGGCCCACGACATCGGTTGGGGGCAGACAAACTATGGCGCGTTCAACTACAACGGGTACAACGCCACACCGCTCTTCAACCCGGTGTTCGGCGGCTGGGGTTTCTGGTTCTTCGGTACCTGGATCCCGCTGTACTGACCTGAGTCGGGCGTAACCCGGCTGACCTCCCGTCTTCCACGCGACTGCGACGAAGGCGGGAGGTCAGCCGTCTGCGCTGTCGGCCACGGTGTGGCGCCACGCGGCCGGAAAAGAATGCGTCCGTCCCAATTCCGTTGCAAGATGTGCGGCGTGGCTATGTACCAAGGCAGAGCGCTCGCGGACATCAATCTCACCGGACATCCGTTGGGCGAGGCACTCGAAATCTTTATCACCCGACGCGATCCGTCCCTGGAGAACGTTCAGATCAGGCGAGCAACTCCAACGGGCGACGTCGAGACCCGGGTACAGCCCCACAAGCGGTGGTACGAGGTCGTCTTCGAGGTCGACGACAACCCCGACGACGAGGAAGACGAGGACCCCGACACCTTCGAGGCCCGAAAGAAGGCCGAAGCCAAAGCCCGGGCGGCGGAAAAGGCACGGGTGAAGGATTGGCGCCCCGGACGTAGTCAGGGAGCCTTCCCGACCAGTGAGGTCTGGCCGGAAGCCAATCAGTGACGCGAAGCGGTCTCCATCGCCGATGATGTGAGGCGGCAGACGAGAGGAGCGCCGCGATGGCTGACGTGTCGGTGATCGATCGAGCTCGCGGGATGCGCGACCTGGTCCGCGCTGAGGCCGCCGAATCCGAACGATTGCGCACTTTGTCGCCGGTCATCGTCGACGGGATGTGGGCGTGCGGCCTGATGCCGGCGTTCAACCCGAAAGCGGCCGGAGGTGTTGAGCCGTCTTTTCGGGACATGATCGATACCTGGATCGAGATGGCCTGGCAAGACGGCTCTTTCGGCTGGATCGGCATTGCGAACCTGCCGTCGACATTCGCGGCCGCGACGTATCTTCCCGACGATGGCTTCGCCGAGATGTTCACCGCGAACGACAACCACATCACCATCGGCGGCCAGTACTTTCCAAACGGCCAGGGCTCGGCGGTCGACGGCGGGTACCGGCTGAGCGGCACGTGGAGTTTCGGCTCCGGCACCGGACACTCGGCATACATCGGTGCGGGGTTCTTCCCGATGGACGACGGCGAGATGCGGTGGGTCAGTGAAGGCATCCCGGATATGCGGGTGGCCTTTCTGCCGCGTGACGAGGTGACCTTCGCCGACGGTTGGCATGTCCAGGGGCTCAAGGGAACCGGCTCCTACGACTACACCGTCGCTGACGTCTTCGTGCCGGAGTGCCGAACCATCCCACTGTTCACCCGTGAGCCGGCGCGGGGTAATTCCGCGGCGAGTCGGATGGGTCTGATGCCCGTCACCGCCGCCGGTCACGCGTCGTTCGCGCTGGGCGTCGCCAAGAGCATGCTCGACGACGTCGAAGAGCTGGCCGCCACAAAAGTGCGGATGAGCGACATGGCCACGCTGGCCAGCCGGCAAACCTTCCAGAAGGGACTGGCGCATCACGTCGCGGCCTGGCGGGCGGCCCGACTGCTGGTGCTCGACGCGTTCGCAGTGGCCGAGGCGGCCGTCGAATCCGGTGACGACCTGACACCCCGGTTGCGTGCCGACATGAGGGTGGCGGCGGTCTATGCCACTGACACCGCGCGGGCGGTCGCGGAATGGGCACACCTGGTGGCCGGCACCACCGCGATCAGAGAGGGCAGCCGACTCGAGCGTGCCTTCCGCGACATCTACACCGGCACCCAGCACGCGTTCATCAGCGAGAAGGTGGCCATGGACGTCGCGCAGATCTGGCTCGGTATCGTCGACGACCAGTTCGGACTCTGACTGCGCCGCAATTGATTCCGAGAGGACAGCCATGGTGAACGCTGATCGGGCCCGCTCCCGGACGTTCGTGGTGACCGGCGCCGCATCCGGCATCGGTCTGGCCACAGCGCAACGTCTGCTGGCCGAAGGCGGCACCGTCGTCGGCGCCGACCTGGCCGCGCCTCCTGACCTCGGCCCCGGCTTCCATTGCGTGACGGCCGACATCACCGACGAATCGGCGATCGCGGCGGTGCTGGCTGCCGTACCGGACCGACTCGACGGCATCGTCCACGCCGCGGGTGTCGCCGGCGGAGGTCCGGTCCATCTGCTTGATCGCGCCGAATGGGAACGGGTGATCGCGATCAATCTCACCGGCACCTTCGTCGTCGCCAAGGCGGCACTGGCCCGCATGATCGAACAACCCCGCGTCGACGGCGAACGGGGCTCGATCGTGACGTTGGCCAGCGTGGAGGGGTTGGAGGGCACCGCGGGCGGCAGCGTGTACAACGCGTCCAAGGGCGGGGTTGTGTTGCTGACCAAGAACATCGCCTTGGATTACGGACCCAGCGGTATCCGGGCCAACGCGATCTGCCCCGGCTTCATCGAAACACCTTTGACCGTAGGCGTATTCGGGCTGCCGGGGATGGAAGGTCCACGAGCCTCGGTCACCCAAGAGCACGCTTTACAGCGGATGGGCCGATCCGAGGAAGTCGCCGCGATGGCGGCATTCCTGGTGTCGCCGGACGCGTCGTTTGTCAGTGGACAAGCCATCGCGGTTGACGGCGGCTACACCGCCGGCCGCGATCACGGAGTGGTTCAGCTGTTCGGTCTTCCGACCTGACGCGTCGAATTCGCTTCGCTGAGAAGCGGATTAGTCGATGGGAATGAAGGCGGACAACGCAGCGTCCACGCTGGTATCCACGGGCAGCAGTTCGCTCAACCCGCACGCCCGGACGATCCGCGCGACGACCGGTTGGTTGCTCACCAGTCGCACTTCGACGCCGCGGTCCCGGGATACCTCGGACGCCTCGGCGAGAGCCGCGTACGCGCAGCATCCGATGAAGTCGAGACCGCTGAGGTCGATCACGAGCGGACCGGGAGGGCCCGCCGCGGCAGTTGCTTCGCTCAACAGGCGCCGCCAGGTGGCGTCGTTGGACGCATCCAGTTCACCGCCGGCGCTGACGATCACGGCGAGGCCGCTGCGCTCGGTGGTCGCTCGCAGAGTGCTTCGCGCTCGAGAAAGTTCTGAGATAAGACGGCTGCTCAGCATCAGCGGGTGGAAAGTCGAATCGGCGATAGCGAAAGTGCTCATAGTGTTCCTGATCCACGGGCGGCTGGCGCCTCGATATGGATGCCTGCCCTAGAAGCTTAAGACTGACGTCGTTAGCAGATGTAAACATTTATAACAGAAAGGTATCGGCCGTGTCCATGTGAGACCGCCTGAGAATTGGTTGAGAAAGGCGGAAAACTGTGGGCTTATGGACGAACTCTGGCGGCAGTGTCGAGCCGTCGTCGACGTCGGAATTGTGGGCTCGATGAAAACTGAAAGTATGCTCAGACATGGTATTTCATCTGGTTGAACGAGGTCGGGTCAGTCGCTGTATCAAGTGGTGACCGCAGTGAGCTGAGTCGGTCGATGGTCGGCAATCCCTGAAACTCATGGGCCACAATTGCTGCCGGATTTTTGTCCGATTTTGCAAAATGCGAAGAATTGTTTGCTAGGAAGGCGCGGTCAATTTCCTGGTGCCGCCGGCCACGTCTATCGGGCAGCCGGCCCAGACTCGTCGACGGGTTCGGCTTCGAGGTCGGCGATCGCGCGGGATGTCCGCTCGCGCAGCACTATTGCGGCGGTCACCCCGCCCACCACGGCAACGAGCAACGCGATCCAGGAGAACCGCGTCAACCACCGCTCGGCGGCCATGCCCGCGTAGTACACCAAAGCCGTCGTGCCGCCCGCCCAGCACAGGGCGCCGCAGACGTTTGCGAGCAGGAATCGGGCGTAACGCATCTTCAGTGCACCGGCCAGCGGCCCGGCGAAGATCCGCAGCAGCGCGACGAACCGGCCGAAGAACACCGCCCGGGCCCCCCAGCGGTCGAACAGCCGCTCGGCGTACCTGACGTGGCCGGGACCGAAATGATTCGGGAAACGACGTCCCAGCCGGTCAAACAGTGGCAAGCCCAGGCGGCGGCCGACGGCGTAGCCGGTCGAATCGCCGATCACCGCCCCGATCACCGCGGCGACACCCACTCCGATGGGGTTGACCGCGAGCTCGTGCCGCGAGGACAGCAACGCGGCGCTGACCAGAACGATCTCGCCGGGCAGGGGGATGCCCAGGCTCTCCAGACCAACGACGGCGCCGACCATGCCGTACACGGCAAGCGGGGGGACCGACTGCAAGAGGGCATCCACCGTCATGCGTAAAGGATGCCCGACCCGTCGTCAGGTGGCGGCGGCGACCAGCCGCCAACCGGCTTTCTCGGGGTCGCATCGGCGGTACGTTCGAATTGGGGCCTGAGGCCGACGACACGGGAGGCGCGGCATGTTTCGCCTTCGCGGATCGATGACATGAGCCCCGCGGCAGCGGTGGCCGTCGCGGTCGTCTTTGTCTGGCTGGGCATGGTGTTGGCTATCTCGTTCCTGGAGGCGCCACTGAAATTCCGTGCACCCAACGTCACGCTGCTGATCGGCCTCGGTATCGGCCGGCTGGTCTTTCGCGCGCTGAACACCGTCGAAGTCCTGCTTGCGATCGTCGTCTTGGCGGCCGTCATCGCGAGCCCGCCACCGGCTCGCGTGATCACACCCCTGGCAGTTGCATGTGGCGCGTTGGCCGTGCAGATCGTGGGAGTGCGGCCCAGCCTGGTTCGCCGTGCAGACCAGGTGCTCGCCGGCCTGGATGCGCCGCGCTCGCGAGGCCACTACATCTACTTAGGTCTCGAGGCGATCAAGGTGTTCGCCTTGGCCGTGGGCGGTGTTCTTCTACTATCCAGCTGAGACAACCGGCCGACGGAAGGATATTGATGCAAACCGTTTCGCTGACCAGCCTGGCCGCCGAAAAGCTGGCAGAGGCGCAACAGGCGCACAGTGGTCGGGCCTCCCACACACTGCATGGGGGGCACACCCACGAACTGCGGCAGACCGTGATGGCCTTAGTTGCCGGGCATGAGCTCTCCGAACACGACAGCCCCGGACAGGCGTCACTGCAGGTCTTGCAAGGACATGTGCACCTCACTGCCGGTGACGATATGTGGGACGGCAAAACGGGCGATTACGTCGTAATCCCACCGCAACGGCACTCCCTGCAGGCAGTCGACGATTCGGTGGTCATGCTGACTGTTTTCAAGAGCCTCCCTTCCGCGTAATCAGATGCTGTCGACGCCGTGGTCCCGGGAAATGGGCTTGCGGGTGCCGATCGTCAACGCGCCGATGGGCGGCGTTGCCGGCGGACGGTTGGCCGCCGCGGTGAGCGCTGCCGGCGGTCTGGGGATGGTCGGCATGGGCACCGCCGGGTCGACGTCGGCGCTGCACGCCGAACTGCCGCATGTGACTCAGACCTTCGGAATTGGCTTGGTGGACTGGGTGATGCGCAAAGAAGCGGGACTCTTCGAGGCTGCGTTGGCCGCGCAGCCGGTGCTGATATCGGTCAGCTTCGGCACCGACCTGTCCTGGGTGAGCCGTGTTCACGATGCCGGAATCGCTGCCGCCACACAGGTTTACAACAGTGACGAGGCCCGCCGAGCGCAAGACGCCGGCATTGACGTGATGGTGGCTCGCGGCTGCGAAGGCGGCGGCCACGGGGACGCGACCATCGGCACACTGCCGCTGCTGGACGTGGTGCTGGACGCCGTGTCGGTGCCGGTGCTGGCCGCCGGCGGAATCGCATCGGCGCGCAGCCTCGCCGCGGTGCTGGCCGCCGGGGCCAGCGGAGCCTGGCTGGGCACCTGCCTGTCCGCGTCAGTGGAGGCCCTGACCACCGACGCCGGACGCCACGCGCTGGTGGCGGCCGGCGAAACCGACACCACCAGCACCCGGGTGTACGACATCGTCCGTCGTCTGCCGTGGGCAGAGCGGTTTCCGTCGCGCGTATTGCGTAACGACTTCGTCGCGCGCTGGACCGGGCATGAGGATGCCTTGGCCGACGACGCCGACGCGCAAGCCGAATTCGCCTCGGCGATCGCTGCCGACGATTGTCGAATCGCGGCGGTCGACGCGGGCCAGGGTGTCGGGATGGTGACCGATGTGTCGCCGGTGGCCGAGGTCATCGACCGCCTGTGCACCGGCGCGCACGACCTCCTCACCGGCTGGGGTCAGCGAGTCGGCGACGACTAGTTGCGTACTCCGACAGATATACCGGGGTCAGACCGCCCGGACGTAGCGCTTGTTCATCACCCGCTGCATCAGCGAGGTGAACGGTCCGCCGGCTTTGCTCCACCACGTTGCCGGCCGGGAGAACGCCGAGACTTCCGCGAACACCGCGGATGTGACGGGATCATGGCGCACCACGAATCGCTCCTCACCGGACTCGGGATGACCCGGCAGCGTGCCGTAGGCGAAGCCGCGCACATGCGGCTCGTCGACGACGTAGACCACCCGGCACGGCGCTTTGAGAAAACCGACTTTCACCACGACCACCGTGCCGGCGGTGATGAGCTCGCTGCTGGGCTGAACCTTCAAACCGGACCCCCGCTGCATGCCCCACTGCATGATCCGTTCGGCAGCTTCTTCGAAGCGCAGTTGCCCCATGCCGATGTGAGCTGAGTAGCCCATGTGCTTGTAGCCCGGTGGAAACGGCCCAGCGGTCGCTCCGACTTCCGGATACGTGTACGGCAACTGGGCGATGGTGTGCAAATCCACCGGTCCAGCTTGCCACGGGGGCGTGGCCGGTTTTTCCCGGCTCGCGTACCGTCGGCGATGTGACTACCCAGGCTCCCGCTCAAGCGTCCGGAACGTTCACCCTCGGTGGGGATCTCACCATCAACCGACTTGGCTACGGCGCGATGCGTCTGACCGGCAAGGGGATTTGGGGCCCTCCCGCCGACCGCGCCGATGCAGTGCAGGTGCTGCGCCGCGCGGCGGAACTCGGCGTCAACTTCATCGACACCGCAAACTCCTACGGCCCCTACGTCGCCGAGGAGATCATCCGCGAGGCGCTGCATCCCTACGACGGGCTGGTCATTGCCACCAAAGCTGGGCTGCTGCGCACCGGACCCGATGTCTGGGTTCCGCTGGGCTTTCCCGCCTACCTGCGCCAGGAAGCCGAGCTGAGCCTGCGGCGGCTCGGCGTCGACACCATCGACCTGTTCCAGCTGCATCGCATCGACGACAAGTTTCCGCTGGAGGACCAGATCGGAGAGCTGGTCAAGCTGCAGGAGGAAGGCAAGATTCGGCACATCGGTTTGTCGGAGGTCGACGTCGACCAGCTGCACGCGGCGCAAAAGATCGCCGAGATTGTCTCGGTGCAGAACCTGTACAACCTGACGACCCGCAAGGCCGAAGCACTCGTCGACGAAGTGACCAGGCAGGGGATCGGTTTCATCCCGTGGTTCCCGCTGGCCTCCGGTCCGCTGGCCGCTCCCGACGGACCGCTGGCGAAGCTCGGCGCCGAGCACGGTCACGCGAGTCCGTCGCAGCTGGCACTGGCCTGGTTGCTGAAACGATCGCCGGTGATCCTGCCGATCCCGGGGACCTCGAGCGTGGCGCATTTGGAGCAGAACGTTGCCGCCGCCGAGATCGAGCTCAGCGACGACGAGTTCGAGAAGCTCAGCGCGCTGGGCGAGCAACAGAACGACTAGCCTCCGGCCGACACGAGCCGCCGGGCCATACGGTGTTCTCGTGACCGGCGAACATGCACGACATCCGGGCGGCGGATTCAACCCGCCCGAACCGACAATCAGGGGCGGGCCAGACTACGGCCGATTCATCGACGCTGTCCGCCGGTTGCAGGACCACGCGCGCGCCGCGGACGCGCCCGACGAGGTGATCACCGAGGCTGCCGACTTACTGGACACGGTGTCGACGCTGCTCACTCCGTTCGACAGCGACGAGTGGTCCTCGCCGTCGGGTCGGCGGATGGATCTGCCGGTGCGCGGCAACATCTTGACCGTGCCGATGTCGGCGTACAAAACCGAGGACGGTCGCATCCAGGGCTGGGCCCGGTTCGCCCGCTTTCACCTGGGCCGCAACGGCGCGGTTCACGGCGGCTCGGTCGGCATGCTGTTCGACACCGTGTTGGGGTTGACGTCATCAGTGCTCACCGGCGGGCCGCGGCAACGCACCGCCTACCTTCACATCAACTACCGCCAGATCGTGCCGATCGAGAAGAAGCTGGACATCGACGCCGCCGTCGACCGGGTCGAGGGCCGCAAGATCTTCGTGGCTGGCCGGTTGAGCGACGGGGACACCGTACTGGCCGACGCCGAGGCGTTGTTCGTCCTCCTGAAACCGGACCAGCCTTAAGGCTGCAACCGTCGGGCGACAAACGCCCCGATAGCATGGTCGGGTCCGTTTGAACACCTGAAAGTCACGGAGACCGCGTCGATGACCGCCCTCGCACACCCCGCGCCAGCAGCCCCGATCCGGGTCGCTGCCGGCACGACTGCGGCGGCCGCGGTCCGCGAAGCCGGACTGCCGGGGCGGGGCGCTGCCGACGCGATCGTGGTGGTGCGCGATGCAGACGGTGCACTGCGCGACCTGAGCTGGATTCCCGACACCGACACCGACGTCATCCCGGTGGCAGCGGACACCGACGACGGACGCAGCGTGATCCGGCACTCGGCCGCGCACGTGCTGGCCCAGGCGGTGCAGGATCTGTTCCCGCACGCCAAGCTCGGCATCGGGCCGCCGATCACCGACGGCTTCTACTACGACTTCGACGTCGAGGCGCCGTTCACACCCGAGGATCTGGACAAGCTGGAAAAGCGGATGCGCCAGATCGTGAAAGAGGGGCAGCTTTTCGACCGGCGGGTCTACGAGTCCAAGGACCAGGCCCGTGGCGAATTGGCCGGTGAGCCCTACAAACTCGAACTCGTTGACGACAAGTCCGTAGGAACCGAGAACATGGCCGAAATCATGGAGGTCGGCGGCGATGAACTCACCGCTTACGACAACCTGAATCCGCGTACCCGCGAACGGGTTTGGGGCGACTTGTGTCGCGGCCCGCACATCCCCACCACCAAGCACATCCCCGCGTTCAAGCTCACTCGCAGCTCGGCCGCCTACTGGCGGGGCGATCAGAACAACGCCAGCCTGCAACGCATCTACGGGACGGCGTGGGAATCACAGGAGGCGCTCGACCGCCACCTGGAGTTGCTGGAAGAAGCCCAGCGTCGCGACCACCGCAAGCTGGGCGTCGAACTGGACCTGTTCAGCTTTCCCGACGAAATCGGTTCGGGCTTAGCGGTTTTCCACCCGAAGGGCGGCATCATCCGTCGGGAGCTGGAGGAGTACTCGCGGCGCAAACACGAACAGGCGGGCTACGAGTTCGTCAACACCCCGCACATCACCAAGGAGCAGTTGTACGTCACGTCGGGCCACCTCGAGTGGTACGCCGACGGCATGTATCCGCCGATGCATCTCGACGCGGAATTCAACGAAGACGGCACGGTGCGCAAACCCGGCCAAGACTACTACCTCAAGCCGATGAACTGCCCCATGCACCATCTGATCTACCGGTCGCGGGGACGGTCGTACCGCGAACTACCGTTGCGACTCTTCGAATTCGGTAGCGTCTACCGCTACGAGAAGTCCGGTGTGATCCACGGTCTGACCCGGGTGCGCGGCATGACCCAGGACGACGCGCACATCTACTGCACCCGCGAGCAGATGCGCGACGAGCTGACCTCGGTACTGCGGTTCGTGCTCGACCTGTTGGCCGACTACGGGCTCAACGACTACTACCTGGAGCTGTCCACCAAGGACCCCGATAAATACGTGGGCTCCGACGAGGTGTGGGACGAGGCCACCGAGATTCTGCGCGAAGTCGGTGAGGCCTCCGGCCTGCAACTCGTGCCGGACCCCGGCGGCGCGGCGTTTTACGGGCCGAAGATCTCGGTTCAGGTCAAAGACGCACTGGGGCGTAGTTGGCAGATGTCGACGTTGCAGGTCGACTTCAACATGCCGGATCGCTTCGAGCTGGAGTACACCGCCGCTGACGGTTCGCGGCAGCGCCCGGTGCTGATCCACCGGGCTTTGTTCGGGTCGATCGAGCGGTTCTTCGGCATCCTCACCGAGCACTACGCCGGCGCCTTCCCAGCCTGGCTGGCGCCGGTCCAGGTGGTCGGGATTCCGGTCGCCGACGGTCACGTGCCTTATTTGGAAGACGTTGCCACGCAGCTGAAGTCGCAGGGCATCCGTGTCGACGTGGACGCCAGCGACGACCGGATGGCCAAGAAGATCGTCAACCACACCAACCAGCGGGTGCCATTTATGTTGCTGGCCGGCGATCGCGACGTCGAAGCCGGCGCGGTCAGTTTCCGTTTCGGTGATCGCACGCAGATCAACGGTGTTCCCCGCGACGAGGCCGTTGCCGTCATCAAGCAGTGGATCGCCGATCGTGAAAACGACTTTCCCACTGCCGATTTCGTCAAAGTGAGCACGCGTGGCTGAGGACGATTCACTCGTCGACAGGGGCGCCGGCGAGGCCGACCACCTCCAGCGCCTGTGGACGCCCTACCGGATGAGCTACCTGGCCGAGGGTCCGCTCAAGCAGGACAACGGCAATAAGGAGCAGCCGTTCACCGACATCCCGCAACTGTCCGACGAGGACGGGCTGGTGGTGGCGCGCGGTGAGTTGGTCTACGCGGTGCTGAACCTCTATCCGTACAACCCCGGCCACCTGATGGTGGTGCCGTATCGCCGGCTATCCGAACTCGAGGATCTGACCGAGCCGGAGAGCGGCGAGCTGATGGCCTTCATCCAGAAGGCAATTCGCGTCATCAAGAACGTGTCGCGGCCACACGGATTCAACGTCGGGGTCAACCTGGGCCACTCGGCGGGCGGCTCGCTGGCCGAGCACCTGCACGTGCATGTGGTCCCGCGGTGGGGCGGCGACGCCAACTTCATCACGATCATCGGCGACTCCAAGGTGATCCCGCAGTTGCTGCGCGACACCCGTCGCCTGCTGGCCACCGAGTGGGCCCGGCAATCATGAGCAAACTTTTATCCCGCGAGGGCGTAGCGCGCGTCACCACGCCGGTGGCCCGGGCGTTCCTGCGCGCGGGCTTCACCGCCGACGGCGTGACGATAGTCGCCACCGCGGCTGCGGTGCTGGCGGCGCTGACGCTGTTTCCGACCGGCCGGTTGTTCGCCGGGGCCGTGGTGATCTGTTTCTTCGTGATGTTCGACATGGTCGACGGGGCGATGGCGCGAGAGAGTGGCGGCGGCACGCGCTTTGGCGCCGTGCTGGATGCCACCTGCGATCGCATCAGCGACGGCGCGGTGTTCTGCGGGCTGGCGTGGTGGGCGACGTTCGGCCTCGAAAGCCGGCCGTTAGTGGTGGCGAGCTTGATCTGCCTGGTGACCTCTCAGGTGATTTCCTACATCAAGGCCCGCGCCGAAGCCAGTGGGCTGCGCGGCGATGGCGGCTTCATCGAGCGACCGGAACGGTTGATCATCGTGCTGGCCGGTGTGGGCCTGTCCGACTTGCCGATCTTCCCGTTGCCGTGGGCGTTGCCGGTGGCATTGTGGTTTCTGGCCGCGGCCAGCATGGTCACCTGTGCTCAGCGGCTGCACACCGTGCGGCACTCGACCGGCGCGGCGACCCCGCTGCCGCCGCCAGGCACGCCGGGACAGGCCGACTCGTGATCGTCCCGGCCGGCCTGAAACTGACTGGTCTCAGCGATCTTTCGCTCGGGAGTCGTTTAGCCGATTGGGGATATGCGGCCGGTTGGCTGACGGTGCGCGCCATACCGGAATTCGCGGCCCGCAATGTCTTCGATGCGGGAGCGTTGTATGCGTCGCGCAGCGGGGGACCGGACCAACTTCGCAAGAATCTCGCTCGCGTCACCGGCGTCGCGCCGAAAGACGTGCCCGCCGGCCTGATGCGAGCGTCGCTGGCCTCGTACGCGCGGTACTGGCGCGAGGCGTTTCGGCTGCCGTCGATGGATCACTCCGCAATCGGCCGGCAAATGGCCGAAACAGCGGTGGGACAAGAACATCTCGTTGCCGCGTTGGCTGCTGGCCGAGGCGTAGTGATGGCCCTGCCGCACAGCGGCAACTGGGATCTGGCCGGGGTGTGGATGGTGCAGAACTACGGCCGGTTCACCACTGTCGCTGAGCGGCTCAAACCCGAGTCGCTGTATCTGCGATTCGTCGAGTACCGGGAAAGCCTTGGCTTCGAGGTGATTCCGCTGTCGGGCGGAGAACAGCCACCGTTCCCGTTGCTCAGCGAGCGGCTAAAAGACAACAAAGTGGTCTGCTTGATGGCCGAGCGTGACCTCAGCCGGACCGGCGTTCAGGTTGACTTCTTCGGTGCGGCGACCCAGATGCCGGCCGGTCCGGCGAAGCTCGCGATCGACACCGGGGCGGCATTGCTGCCGACACACAGCTGGTACGACGGCGACATCTGTCGCGTCGACATCGATCCGGCGGTGGATTGCAGCAGCGGCGACGTCGGTGTCGTCACCCAGGCACTGGCCGACGTCTTCGCCCATAACATCGCCGCGCATCCCGCCGACTGGCACATGCTTCAGCCGCAGTGGTTAACGGATCTGTCCCAGGAACGCCAGGACCGATTGGGGGTTCAGCGGGGGGGAGCGGAGCCACCCGGGGATCAAGGGCAAGCCTGATGCGGATCGGGATGGTGTGCCCGTATTCATTCGACGTGCCGGGCGGTGTGCAGTCGCACGTGCTGCAGCTGGCGGAGGTGATGCGGGACCGCGGCCAAGACGTCAGCGTGCTGGCGCCCGCCTCACCGCACGTGGAGTTACCCGAGTACGTGGTCTCGGCCGGCCGGGCCCTGCCGATTCCCTACAACGGTTCGGTGGCCCGCATCCAGGTGAGCCCGACCGTGCACGGCAAGGTCCGGCGCTGGCTGACCGAGGGCGACTTCGACGTGCTGCATCTGCACGAACCCAATGCGCCCAGCTTGTCGATGTGGGCGCTGCGGATCGCCGAGGGACCCATCGTGGCCACGTTTCACACCTCGACCACCAAATCGCTGACACTCTCGGTAGTTCAGGGTCTGCTGCGGCCCATGCAGGAGAAGATCGTCGGCCGCATCGCAGTGTCCGACTTGGCCCGGCGCTGGCAGATGGAGGCGCTGGGATCTGACGCGGTGGAGATACCCAACGGCGTCGACGTGGACGCGATGGCCTCGGCGCCGCTGCTGGACGGGTATCCCCGGCCGGCCAAGACGGTGCTGTTTCTGGGCCGCTACGACGAACCCCGCAAAGGCATGGCGGTGCTGATCGAAGCGCTACCCAGCCTGATCGAGCGGTTTCCGGGACTGCAGGTGCTGATCGTCGGCCGCGGCGACGAAGACGAATTGCGCGACAAGGTGGGCGGTCTGGCCGGCCATCTGCGATTCCTCGGTCTGGTGGACG
Source organism: Mycobacterium sp. (assembly GCF_965277065.1). Classification (GTDB taxonomy): domain Bacteria; phylum Actinomycetota; class Actinomycetes; order Mycobacteriales; family Mycobacteriaceae; genus Mycobacterium. Next base: position 407,166 of record NZ_CBDIBT010000017.1, on the reverse strand, counting down.
ATGCCGCCAAGGCGTCCGCGATGCGCAGCGCCGACGTCTACTGTGCACCGCATCTCGGCGGGGAAAGCTTCGGCATCGTGCTCGTCGAGGCGATGGCGGCCGGCACCCCGGTGGTGGCCAGCGATCTGCATGCCTTCCGGCAGGTGCTGCGCGACGGAGAGGCCGGACGCCTGGTGCAGGTGGACGACAGCGCTGCGCTCGCCGAAGGTCTGATCGCGGTGCTCGACGACAAGTCGCTGGCCGACCGCTACGCCGCGGCAGGCACTGTGGCGGTGCAACGCTACGACTGGTCGGTGGTGGCCAACCAGATCATGCGGGTCTACGAGACGGTCGCCGTGCGCGGCAGCAAGGTCCAGGTGGCGAGCTGATGTGGTGGACAATTGGGCTGGTCGCGGCCTCGGTCTTGTTGGTAGCCGTGCTACTTGCGTTAGTTGCGTGGGGATTTCGCACGGCAAACCGGCTGGACCGACTGCACGTGCGCTACGACCTGTCCTGGCAGGCTCTCGACGCGGCGCTAGCCCGCCGGGCCGTGGTGGCCCGCGCGGTTGCGGCGAACGCGTTCGGCGGGCATTCGGACGCTGCGGCCCGGGAGTTGGTGGTGCGTGCCGACGCCGCCGAGAGTGCTGCGCGCGCGGCTCGTGAACGCTGCGAGAACGAGTTGGCGGCCGCGCTGGCGATGATCGAACCAGCCTCGGTGCCGACCGGTGTGATCGCGGAGCTGGCCGATGCCGAGGCGCGCGTGGTGCTGGCCCGCCGATTCCACAACGACGCGGTCCGTGACACGCTCTCGCTCCGCGAGCGACGTTTGGTCCGGTTGTTCCGGTTGGCCGGAACAGCCAAGCTGCCAAGCTATTTCGAGATTGCCGAGCGCTCGCATGCGCTCCGCCATGCCGATCATCCGGCCGTTGGCCGGCGAACCTCGGCGAGGGTGGTGCTACTCGATGAGACCGGCGCGGTGTTGCTGTTGTGCGGGTCCGACCCCGCGGCGCCCGACCAGGTCGGCGCGGGGGCGCCGCGGTGGTGGTTCACCGTGGGCGGTCAGGTCGGCGAGGGGGAGTTGCTCGGCCAGGCAGCCGCGCGCGAGCTGGCCGAGGAGACCGGTCTGCAGGTCGACGCGGCCGATCTGATCGGGCCTGTCTGGCGGCGTGATGCGGTATTCGATTTCAACGGCGCAGAGATCGACAGCGAGGAGTTCTTCTTCGTCCACCGCACCCGGCGCTTCGAGCCGTCGACTGTAGGCCGCACCGAGCTGGAGAGCCGCTACATCCACGGCCACCGATGGTGCGCGCCCGCCGATATCAACGAGCTGGCCGACGCGGGGGAGACGGTGTATCCGCTTCAGCTCTCCGAGTTGCTCGCCGAGGCGGCAGTGCTGGCCGGAGCGCCGGAGCGACCGCGGCAGCTGCAGTCCATCCGCTGATATTCGCAAGGCTCGCGGTGAGAGCGAAGTCACACCCATCCGTGGAATGATTGATTAGACCTGTCTGTCTAATTAATCAGCAGCCAGACAGGTCTAATCAACTAAGGGAGTCGTCATGACCACCATCACCACCACCACCGAGCGCAAAGCCCTGGTCACCGGAGCTACCTCCGGCATCGGCCGGGCCACCGCATTCGCGCTCGCCGATGAAGGCTACGAGGTCGTCGTGCACGGGCGCGACGTCGTTCGCGGCGCCGAGACTGTCAAGACCATCGAAAGTAGAGGTGGCCGGGCCCGCTTCGTCGCCGCGGATCTGTCCGCCTCCGGTGCGGCCGCTGACCTGGCCGCTGCAGTGGGTCCGGTTGACGTGTTGGTCAACAACGCCGGATTCGCCTGGTTCGGCCCGACCGACCAGCTCGACGAGGTCACCTTCGACGAGATGTTCGCCGCCAACGTCCGCAGCGCCTATCAGCTGGTCGCCGCCTTTGCGCCAGGAATGGCAGCGCGCGGGCATGGCAGCATCGTCAGCGTGGACAGCATGGCCGGCCACGTCGGGATGTCGGGTTCGGCCGCCTACGGCGCAACGAAGGCGGCATTGACGACGATGAGCAAGTCGTGGGCCGCCGAATTCAGCCCGTCGGGCGTGCGAGTCAACACCGTCGCGCCCGGACCGGTGTACACCAACGCCGCGGACAAGGAGTTCTTCGACGGCCTCGGTGCCACCACCTTGCTGGGCCGGGCGGCTGACCCGAAGGAGTTGGCGGACGTGATCGCCTTCCTGGCCTCCGACAAGGCCAGCTACATCACCGGCGCACTGATCCCCGTCGACGGTGGACGCACCGCGATCTGAGCCGTCAAACCCGGAAAGGACGACACGACCATGACTGACGCCTATGTACCCAGCCCCACTGAGCGGGTCGCGGACCAGGTGGCTCGTTACGAAGCGAGCAATGGGGCAGAGGGCGGCACCCTGGAAGGGCGTCCGGTGGTCATTCTGACCACGACCGGCGCCCGCACCGGCGCCATCCGCAAGAACCCGGTGATGCGAATTCCCGACGGCGACAACTACATTGCGGTGGCGTCGTATGCCGGTGCGGCAACCGACCCGGCGTGGTACCGCAACCTGACCGCGCATCCCGAGCTCTGGGTGCAGGACGGGGCGGCGAAAGGCCGATTCCGGGCTCGAGAGGTGTCCGGCGACGAGAAGACCCGAGCCTGGGCCGTCGCGGAGCGATTCTGGCCGCACTTTCCCGAATACCGCGCCAAGGCCGGCGCCCGGGAGATTCCCGTGCTGGTGTTGGAGCCGGTGGGCCAGTCGTGACGACCGCGACCAGGCAGACTGCCCGCGAACGGCTGCTGGCGGCGGCCAACGAACTGTTCTACGCCGAGGGAGTGCAGACCGTCGGCATCGACCGGGTGATCGAGCGCGCGCGAGTGGCCAAAGCCTCGCTGTACAACACCTTCGGCAGCAAGGAGAACCTGGTTCAGGCCTATCTGGAGACTCGGCACCAAGCGACTTTGCAACGGCTGCTGCGCACCGTCGGGCAACACGACGACCCCAGGCAGCGGCTGTTGGCGGTGTTCGACGCCCAGGCCGAGATGTTCGCCGAACCGGCGTTCCACGGCTGCGCGTTCATCACGGCCAGCGCCGAAGCACCTGAGGGCGGGCTGATCGAACACGCCGCCGACGATTACCGCGCCGACATCCGCAACCTGCTCACCGGGCTCGCCGGTGAGGCCGGCGCATCCGATCCCGCAGCGTTGGGCCGGCAATTGCAATTGCTGTACGACGGCGGCGGCCTGGCCGCGCAGATGGATCGCGATCCAGATGTTGCGGCGTCGGCGAGAACCGCCGCGGCGCTGCTTCTCGACGCCGCCACCCGCTGACAGTCCCGCTCGGCTGCCGGGAGGAAATCGGCTGGTGTCCGACCACTAGAATGGGTGGCGATATCGGGCACAGAGACACCGACGATAGAGGTAGCAGTGGAAAGCGCTAAGCCCAATGGCGTGAACGGCACCGCGCGGACCGGAACCGCGCGCGTCAAGCGCGGCATGGCCGAGATGCTCAAGGGTGGCGTGATCATGGACGTCGTCACCCCGGAACAGGCCCGGATCGCCGAGGGCGCCGGCGCCGTCGCGGTGATGGCACTGGAGCGGGTACCCGCCGACATCCGTGCTCAGGGTGGGGTGTCGCGGATGAGCGACCCCGACATGATCGAGGGCATCATCTCCGCGGTCACCATCCCGGTGATGGCCAAGGCGCGTATCGGTCACTTCGTCGAAGCGCAGATTCTGCAGAGCCTCGGGGTGGATTACATCGACGAGTCCGAGGTGCTGACTCCCGCCGACTACACCCACCACATCGACAAGTGGAAGTTCACGGTGCCGTTCGTGTGCGGCGCGACCAATCTCGGCGAGGCGCTGCGGCGAATCAACGAGGGCGCGGCGATGATTCGGTCCAAGGGTGAGGCCGGCACCGGTGACGTCTCCAACGCGACCACTCACATGCGTGCCATCGGGGGAGAGATCCGGCGGCTCGGCTCGCTTTCCGAAGACGAATTGTACGTAGCAGCAAAGGAATTGGCCGCACCTTTCGACCTTGTCGTCGAGGTCGCGCGGGCAGGCAAACTGCCGGTCACGTTGTTCACCGCCGGTGGTATCGCCACTCCGGCAGACGCCGCGATGATGATGCAACTCGGCGCCGAAGGCGTGTTCGTCGGCTCGGGAATCTTCAAGTCCGGGGACCCGGCACAGCGCGCCGCGGCGATCGTGAAGGCCACCACCTTCTACGACGACCCCGATGTGCTGGCCAAAGTGTCCCGCGGGCTGGGTGAGGCGATGGTCGGCATCAACGTCGAGCAGGTTCCGGAGCCGCATCGCCTGGCCCAGCGCGGCTGGTAAAAACAACTCCGTGTCGATCGAAAAGATCCTTGATCTCGAGCAACTCGAGGTCGACATCTACCGCGGCAGTGTGTTCAGCCCCGAGCAGGGCAACTTTCAGCGCACCTTCGGTGGGCAGGTCGCCGGCCAGTCGCTGGTTTCCGCGGTGCGCACGGTCGATCCGCATTTCCTGGTGCACTCGCTGCACGGCTACTTCATCCGGCCCGGAGATTCCTCGGCACCAACGATTTTCATCGTCGAGCGACTACGCGACGGTGGTTCGTTCGCCACCCGGCGGGTCAACGCGATCCAGCACGGCAAAACGATCTTCTCGATGTCGGCGTCGTTTCAGACCGATCAGGAGGGGATCCACCACCAGGACGTGATGCCCTCGGCGCCGCCGCCGGACGATTTGCCGGGGCTCAAGTCGATGAAGGTGTTCGACGACGACGGATTCAAGCAGTTCCAGGAGTGGGACATCCGTATCGTGCCGCGCGACCAGGTGCACAAACTGCCGGGCAAGGCAGCCCAGCAACAGGTGTGGTTTCGCCACCGCGATCCGCTGCCCGACGACCCGGTGCTGCACATCTGCGCGCTGGCCTACATGAGCGACCTCACCCTGCTGGGGTCGGCGCAGGTCACCCACCTCGATGAGCGCGAGCATCTGCAGGTGGCCTCGCTGGATCACGCGATGTGGTTCATGCGGGTATTCCGCGCCGACGAGTGGCTGCTGTATGACCAGTCGTCGCCATCGGCGTGCGGTGGCCGTGCGCTGTGCCAGGGAAAGATCTTCAACCAGTACGGCGAGATGGTCGCCGCCGTGATGCAGGAGGGGCTGACGCGCTTCCCGAGCGAACCGCGGCTGTCCGGCCAGTGACTGGCCCCCGAGTCGGCGTTCTGGCGCTGCAGGGCGATGTTCGCGAGCACCTTGCGGCACTTCGCGATGCCGGTGCCGACGCGGTCAGCGTCCGGCGGCGCGACGAACTGGAAGCTGTTGACGGGCTGGTGCTTCCCGGTGGGGAGTCCACCACAATGACTCATCTGCTTCGCGAGCTCGAGTTACTGGAACCACTACGTGCCCGGCTGGCCGGTGGGCTGCCCGCCTACGGTGCATGTGCGGGAATGATTCTGCTGGCCAGCGAGATCCGTGACGCCGGAACGGTCGGCCGCGAGGCACTCCCGCTGTCGGCAATCGACATTTCGGTGCGGCGCAATGCTTTTGGACGCCAGGTCGACTCATTCGAAGGCGACATAGCGTTCGAGGGCCTCGATGAGCCGGTGCACGCGGTCTTTATCCGCGCGCCGTGGGTGGAACGGTTCGGCGCGGGTGTGGAGGTGCTGGCGCGGGCCGCGGACCACCCCGTTGCGGTACGTCAGGACGCGGTGCTGGCGACGGCATTTCATCCCGAGGTGACGGGCGATCGCCGCATCCATCGCCTGTTCGTCGACATTGTCAACGGCCGGCGTTGACCTCGGGGGCCGGCAGCGCCCACCGGATGCCGCCGATCAGAACGCGACCGACACTGCGCACGACGGTGAGCTCGACAGGCGGAAAGTAGGGAAGCAGCAGCGGCACCCGAGCCCACAGCGGCAGCATCGAGACCGCGGTCGCGGCCAGCACGCCGTAGGGGGCGCGCGCCGGCAACGACAGCGGCGGCGTCAACAGCAGGAAACGGGCCGCATCGCGTGCCACCGCCGTGCTGTGCAACTCCGGCCGGAAGGCTTGAAGCCGTTGCGCCAGTTCATCTTCGGAGCGTGGTGGGTCGATCACGCCGAGCTTGGACGCGATCTCCGCCATGTCGGCGACGTAGCGGTCCCGGCCGGCCTGGTCCAGCGGCGAGGCGCCGTAGAGCTGATGGGCCCGTAGGAAGCTGTCGGCTTCGGCGACGTGCACCCACTCCAGCAGGTGCGGATCGGTGGCGGTGTACGCCCTGCCGTCGGCCGCCACCCCGTGCACGTACCGATGGATTCCGCGGACCCGATCAACCGCACGTTGCGCGTCGGCCGCGGACCCAAAAGTCGTCTCGGCCAGAAAGGTGCTGGTGCGCTGCAGTCGGCCCCAGGGGTCCTCGCGATAGTTCGAGTGTTCGGCGACACCGGCCATGGCCAAGGGATGCAACGACTGCAGCAGCAGGGCGCGCAATCCACCGACGAACATCGAGGCGTCCGCGTGCACCTGCCGGATCGGGCTGTCGTCGGCGAACCAGCGCGGACCCGGAGTGTGGTGGATGCGCTCGCGCTGCGCCGGACCGTCGGGACCGGCGACCATTTCGAACAAGCTGCTGCCCAATGCGTCCCGTACCGCTCGCAGCGGGCTTTGTGTCGTCACATAACCACCCTACGCAGCGTTTGAAGTGAGGCATTGTGGTGTAAAGGCTGAGCATGAATTCTTCTGCTGGCGGTGCGGCCACCAGTGCCTTCGACGATCCCGTCCGGAGTTGGCGCGATATTCCGGGCTGGTTCCAGTGGCGGGCGCTCCAAGAGGAGGCCGTCGCTCAGTTCCCGAATGCGAGCCGGTTCGCCGAGGTCGGCTGCTATCTGGGACGCAGCATCTGCTCGCTGGGCGAGGTGGTGCGGAAAGCGAGATCGAGCACCAGGATCGTCGGGGTCGACACTGCGCGGGGCAGTGGGCACGAAGGTCGCGGTGATATCGACGCACACGGCGCCGCGGTCGACCATGGCGGCGGGACCTTCGCAGGCCTGTTGCACCGCAACATCATTGACTGCGGACTGGCCGACACCATTCAACTGGTCATTTGTGACTCGGTCGTGGCAGCCGAGTTGTTCGCCGACGAGTCGTTCGCCTGGGTGCACATCGACGCCCGTCATGACTACGCCAGCGTCGTCGCGGATATCCGCGCATGGGCGCCCAAAGTGGTACCCGGCGGCTGGTTGTCCGGCGACGACTACCAGCCCGACTGGTGGGCCGGCGTGGTGGACGCGGTCAGCGACACTCTGCCCGACGCCGGCTCGTGGGGATCGATGCAGTGGCGGTGGATCAAACCGGGGTGAGCGAGTAGTCCGGCAGTGCGATTTTCTCCACGGCGAGGCTTCCGAATGTTCTGCCCGCCAAGCTCATGCCGGCACGCCACGTCGACACCGTTCTCGACGAAGTGATTCAACACGCCGTGGCGCGTGGCGAAGTCAGACCGGGGCAGATCAGCGAGCGGGTGGCACGGCTGCCGATCGACCTGTTCCGTCACGAGCGGATGATGACGCTTAGCCCAGTTCCCGACCACGTGATCGAGGAGATCGTCGATGACGTTTTCTTGCCGCTGGTCAGGCTGGGTGCCGCGGGGGCGCCCTGATCGCCGGGCACACGTAGACTCGGCAAGCGAATCGTGAGCGACAGAAGAGGTAATTAGCCGATGAGCGGCCATTCCAAGTGGGCCACCACCAAGCACCAGAAGGCCGTCAAGGACGCGCGCCGCGGCAAGGAATTCGCCCGGCTGATCAAGAACATCGAGGTCGCCGCGCGAACCGGTGGTGGTGACCCGGGGGGCAACCCGACGCTGTACGACGCCATCCAGAAGGCCAAGAAGACGTCGGTGCCCAACGACAACATCGAACGGGCCCGCAAGCGTGGAGCCGGCGAGGAAGCCGGCGGGGCCGACTGGCAGACCATCATGTACGAGGGCTACGGCCCCAACGGCGTCGCCGTGCTCATCGAGTGCCTGACCGACAACCGCAACCGTGCCGCGGGCGAGGTTCGGGTGGCGATGACCCGCAATGGCGGCAGCATGGCCGACCCGGGATCAGTGTCCTACCTGTTCTCCCGCAAGGGGGTCGTGACGCTGGACAAGAACGACCTGAGCGAGGACGACGTCCTTGCCGCGGTCTTGGAGGCGGGCGCCGAGGACGTCAGCGATCTCGGTGAGAGCTTCGAAATCGTCTCCGAACCCACCGATCTGGTGGCCGTGCGAAGCGCGCTGCAGGACGCCGGGATCGACTACGACTCCGCCGAGGCCAGCTTCCAGCCGTCGGTCAGCGTGCCGGTCGACGTCGACGGGGCGCGTAAGGTATTCAAATTGGTTGACGCGCTCGAAGACAGCGACGACGTGCAGAACGTCTACACCAACGTGGATCTGTCCGACGAGGTATTGGCCGCGCTCGACTCGGAATAGTCGCCGGCTTGTCGCCGAGATCGACATCAGCGAGGCGTTATCTCGAGTGACAAGCTCGCTAACGTCGATCTCGGTGAGGGTGTGGACAGTGGTAGGCGCCGCTTCGGCGATACCAAGCAGGATCTCGTTCATGGGCGAGGTCTTCCGCGGCAGCGAAGCGCTGCGCGAAGCGGCGCTGACCGAGCACCAATTGCGCCGTTGGTATCGACCGATATTCCGTGACGTCTACGTCCCGCGGGACCGCCAGCCGTCGCTGATTGATCGGATTGTCGGGGCTTGGCTCTGGTCGCGCAGACGCGGGGTGGTTGCCGGCGCGGCTGCCGCCGCTCTGCACGGCGCAGCATGGGTTGACGTGGATGTCCCGATCGAGTTGATCGGGAAGAGTGTCCGCCCGCAACGCGGTCTGGTGGTCCGCGACGAATCGCTCGAATGTCATGAGATTGCCCAGTTACGAGGGCTGCCCGTGACGACGGTATGCCGCACCGCTTTCGACTTGGGCCGACACCTGCCCCGCCGTGCGGCAGTGCCGCGACTGGATGCGCTCATGCGGGCCACCTCGTTCTCGGCTGACGAGGTGAATGTGCTTGCGGCGCAGCGCAAAGGAGTGCGCGGTGTGCGCAAGTTGAGGTCGACGCTGGCTTTGGTCGACGGAGGCGCGATGTCGCCAAAGGAAACCTGGCTACGGTTGTTGCTGCTTGACGCCGGCTTCCCGAAGCCCACCTCACAGCTACCCCTGCTTCGTGGTCGGCAATTGATCGCTGTGTTCGATTTGGGCTGGGAGGAATACCGGGTCGCCGCCGAGTACGACGGCGACTATCACCGCAGCGACCGTAAGCGGTTCGTCAAGGACATCGACAAACTCGGTTTTGCTGAGGACGAGGGTTGGATCGTCATCCGGGTGGTCTCCGAGCACCGGCCCCGCCACACCGTCAGCCGGGTATATCGCGCCCTGGCTCGTCGCGGGTGGCATCCAGATCCACGCCAGCGTGCTGCCCTCTCGCACTTTCTCGCGCTGACGTCGATCTCGGTGTAGCTAGTCGTATCCGTGGCGCATGTCTTCGACGATGCGCGGGTGTTCCAGCGTCGAGGGCTCCAACGTGCGCGGTTGCACATCGGCCGCGAATACCGTCGCCGCCTCGAGCACCGGCCTGGTGAGGAATCGCAGCGCAGGGGCATTGCGCGGCAGGACTGGCACCGGGGCGGTGTCACCCCGGCGCGCCAGCGCGAATCCCCAGTCGCCGAAGGTGGGCACGAACACGTGGTACGGCGTCACCGCGTACCCGGCGGCCGTGATCGTGGAAACCGTTCGCCAGAAGGCTGTTTGGGTCGAATACGGGCTCCCCGACTGCACCACCATCAGCCCCTTGGGCGCGAGCACCCGGGACACCAACGCGTAGAACTCGGTGGAGTACAGCCGGCCCAACACCGGAGTATCGGGATCGGGGAGATCCACGATCACGGCGTCGAAAGACGGCGCCGTTGCTTTACGCAGCCACGTCATGGCGTCGCCGGTCACGATGTGCACGCGTGGATTGTCCAGCGACCCGCCGTTCGCAGAACGCATTGTGGTGCGGGCCAATTCGATGACCGCCGGATCGAGTTCGATCTGCACGATGTTCTCGACGCCGGGAGCGCGCAGCAGTTCGCGCGCCGCCAGGCCGTCGCCGCCACCCAGCACGAGGACTGACCGCGCGCCGGCCCCTAGGGCGGGGTAGACGAGGCTCTCGGTGTAGCGGTACTCGTCGCGGGTGGAGAACTGCAGACCACCGTCAAGATAGAGCCGCATGTCGTTCCCGCGGCGGGTGACTACGATCTCTTGGTACGCCGACTGCCGGAAGGCGATGATCGGGTCGGCGTAAAGCCGCTGGCGGCTGGTCATTTCGATGTCTTGGGCGCGGATCAGCAGGGCAGCCAGCAGCGCCAGCGCCAGGCCCAAGGCACCGAGCGCGGTGACCAGTTGTCGCGCGCTCACCACACGCCGCAGCAGGAAGATCGAAACAACTCCCGCGGCAAACAAATTGATGATGCCGGTGGCGGCGGCACCACGGATCATGCCCAGGTGGGGCAGCAGCACGAACGGCCACGCCAGCCCGCCGACCAACGCGCCCAGATAGTCTGCGGCGTTGAGGTTGGCCAGCGTCCGGCCGGTATCGGTGGCACCAGCGGTTCGACCCTGCTGCAGCAGCGTCATCAACAGCGGCACCTCGGCGCCGACCAGCGCGCCGACCAGCCCGGTGCCCAGTGCCAACATCAGCAGCGACCCGCCGACGAAGGAAAACATCACATACAGCGCGGCGGCAGACAGCCCGCCGACGATCGCCAACAGTGCCTCGACCGCGACGAAAGCGATTGCCGACCAACGTAACAGCGGCTTGACCAGCAGTGCGCCAGCGCCTAACGCGGCGATGTAACCCGCGACAATCAGTGAGGTGGCGACGATGCCGCCGCCGTTCAGGCTCGTCGACAGGGTAAGCAGCGCGAGTTCGTACACGATGCCGCATGCCGCGCACGCGGCCACCGCGGCTAGCAACACCGCACGCCAGGGTGTGCTCACCGCCGAATCGGGTTGCTGATCAGTCGATGTCATGACAGCGCGGCGGCGGTCACTCCTCCCACGGCCAGCAGCATCACAGCCGTGGCGAACGCAGCAGGATGCAACTCGGGTTCGTCGATGTGTTCATGAAAATTACCCGGGATGACCCAGTGCATGGTCAGAACGGCGACCCCCTGCAGAACGACGCCAATGAGCCCGTACACCGCCACCCCGATCAGTCCCTGGCCGAGTTGGCGGTAACTGCTGGTGATGGCGCAGATGACGACGGCGGCCACCGCGATGTAGTTGGCGCAGGCGAGTATCACGGCATTGGGGCGGCGATCGATGAACACCAGTTCCCGCAGCTTTCCCGGCGTGAGCACGTCCACGACGACGAAACCGAGGATGAGTACCGCGGTGCCGACCAAGAAGTATGAAATGGTTGCGAGCGCGCCTTGCAAAACTGGGTTGAGGTCGATGGACCCTAATTCGACTGCTAGATACATTGTTATCTCCTTTTCCCGCAGGTCATTTGGTTCCACCCGGGCCGCCTGTGCTCCCGCCCGAGCCGCGCGAGGGGGAGCCGGGATAGAACCCGGGCCCGAGGAAAATGAACGACCCGTGACTGTAGCCGGCGGCCAGGTCCTCGACCCGGATGCTGCACGGATGTGTCCCGTCGGCGCCGACCGACACGATCGCGTCGTCGTAGCGCAGGTACTGGCTGCCGCCGTTGGCGGCGCGCGCTGCCGGGCTCTGGTAATTGCTGAGCGTGTCGGCCACCCGGGTGGGCGAGCCGGTGCACAGGTACCGGGTGCCACTCGCATCGCGCGAATACTCCTGGTAGTGCGACGCGATATACGAGCGTATGTCCTTGTGCTGCAGCGATATTCCAAGGACCAGGCTGATGATCGACGATACGGCCAGACCCACTGCCATCACGAACAATGCGTTGCGGCTCATGGGCGCCACCGGCTTGTGGTGTAGACGACCGTGCCCCCGCCCGGGGCAGGGTAGAGGTGCCAGGTCTGCCAACGCCACCCGGCGCCGTCGGGCTCGGCGGCAAGCGCGGTGAGCGCGGCATCGTCACCCGGGAATGTGCCGCCGAGCCAACCGGTCTCGGTTGAGCATTGTTCACGCAATTGGTCGGCAAGCTGACGGAACTCGGACTCGTCGTGGAGGTCGATCCGCGACTCGAGATGGTAACCCGGTGCCCGCGTCTGATCGGGGAGATCGCCCTCGAGGTCGCACGAAACCTGCTCGGAGAAAACGGTGTTGGAATGCTCAACCGTGACGACGTGCGAGGCCCCCAAGACGCCCAGCACCAGCGCGCCGCCGTCGGGATGGTCGAGGCGGCAGGTGGCTAGCGGGAGCGGGGCCGGGCTGTTGAGCGCCAGCCCGAGCTCAGAGCCGCGGACGTCGACAGGGATGACCGACAGGTGATGAAGGGGCACTGATGTCGGCCCTACTCGGATTCCGGCGCCGGGGCTGAGTACACGGTGAGCTCGCCGGTCAGCACCGACTTGCCGGTCGACACCTCCCAGGGCGTGTCCGGCGCCCAGCGCTCGAAGGAGAGTAAGGCCGTCTTGTCCGCGCTGGCATAGTCGACGAAGTCCATCTCTCCGCCGGCGGGCAAACCCGTGGTGCCCTCGGTGGTGTAGCCGGCGTGTCCGCGCTCCGACTCGTTATATGTCAAGCCTTCGATGACATGCTCGCCGCCCGGCTGCAGCTGGAGATCCTTGCGGGCAGTCCACATCGCGAGCTCGAGCCGCCCGTCGTCCTCCTCGACGCTGAACCAGATCGGCTCGTCACCACCTTCCAGCAGGTGTTCCCACCAGACGAACGGCCCCTCGCGGTAGGTGACCGAGCCGCGGACGACGTAGTCGATTCCACCGTGGCTGACGATCGCGCCGGGGCCCAATTGGCGCGGTCCGAATTGCGGTGCCGCCGCGGCGAACGCGAGCGGGTCTTGGCGGCCGCTGTGCGGTTGCTTGGGGCGGCGCAACGCAACGACGAAGACGACCACCGCCGCGATGAAGAGCGCCGCCGCGAGTACCAGCAGCACAGTGCCCATCCCAGGCCTTCCCTACCTTCTAGCCCCCGGGGGTGAAACCTAGCAGCTTCGCTTCGCAGCGGCTCGAGTTCTACGGATGATCGGCGGCGTCCACGCCGGGGGCTGGGTCAGTGGTCAGGATTTCGTACTGGACCAGCAGCAGCCGGTCGCGCTGTGCGTCCCTGACCTCAGGGCAGCCTGAGCGACGTGGCCTCGCGCTATGTCGAATAGCCCCGACAGACACCGATTCGCTTTCCCGGTATTTGCTCAACGAACTTTCTCGGGCAGGGGTGGCAGACATCAGTGACGACCGCGACACGTATTCCAAGACATTAGGAACCGCGTGTCCTACCCGGGCCTGTTTGCCCCGCCCGTTAAGGTGTCGAACAACCGTTCGGTACAGCTAGGAGTGCGCGTGCGTGTGATGGGCGTCGACCCCGGCCTGACGCGCTGCGGGCTATCGGTCGTCGAGAGCGGACGTGGCCGCCAGCTCATCGCACTCGACGTCGATGTGGTGCGCACGCCGTCCGATGAGCCGCTGGAGCGCCGGTTGCTCACCATCAGCGACACCGTCGACCACTGGATGGACACCCACCTGCCGGACGTCATCGCGATCGAGCGGGTGTTCGCCAATCAGAACGCGAACACCGCGATGGGGACAGCGCAGGCCGGCGGCGTGATCGCACTTGCCGCCGCTAAGCGCAACATCGGTGTCCACTTCCACACACCCAGTGAGGTCAAGGCCGCCGTGACCGGCAACGGCCGCGCTGACAAAGCTCAGGTGACCGCCATGGTCACGAAAATCCTTGCACTGCAGACGAAACCGACGCCGGCGGACGCCGCAGACGCACTTGCGTTGGCGATCTGCCACTGCTGGCGCGCACCGATGATTGCGCGGATGGCCCTCGCCGAGGCGCTCGCGGCCGAACAGCTTCGCAGTTACAAGGCCAAGCTCAGGGCGGCCAGATGATCGCGTCGGTGCGGGGCGAGGTGCTCGACGTGGCGCTCGATCACGTCGTGATCGAGGCGGCGGGCGTGGGGTACAAGCTGATGGCGGCCCCGTCCACGCTCGCGACTCTGCGTCGCGGCAACGAAGCCCGCTTGATCACAGCGATGATCGTCCGCGAAGACTCGATGACGCTCTACGGATTTCCCGACGCGGACGCCCGCGACCTTTTCCTGACCCTGCTCGGCGTTTCCGGGGTCGGCCCCAAGATCGCGCTGGCCACGCTAGCCGTTTACGACGCGACCGCGCTGCGGCAGGCGCTCTCCGACGGCGACGTCACTGCGTTGACCCGCGTCCCCGGCATCGGCAAGCGCGGCGCCGAGCGGATGGTGCTCGAGCTGCGTGACAAAATCGGCCCGGTGGGCACCGGCGGGACGTCGACATTGCCGAGCGGCCACGGTGTCCGCGGCCCTGTCATAGAAGCCCTTGTGGGGCTTGGCTTTGCGGTTAAGCAGGCCGAAGAGGCCACCGATAAGGTATTGGCGGCCGACGAGGAGGCCACCACGTCAACCGCGCTGCGGTCGGCGCTGTCGTTGCTGGGGAAGACGAAATGAATCACGCCGACGACGAAGACCCCGAGGACAGGGAGGTCTCCGCAGCGCTGACCGTCGGAGAGGGCGACGTCGACGCCAGCCTGCGCCCCCGCTCGCTAGGGGAGTTCATCGGCCAGCCGCGGGTGCGGGAACAGTTGCAGCTGGTCATCGAGGGCGCCAAGAACCGCGGTGGCACACCGGATCACATCCTGCTCTCGGGTCCGCCGGGGCTGGGCAAGACGTCGTTGGCGATGATCATCGCTGCCGAACTCGGTTCCTCGCTACGGGTGACATCAGGTCCGGCACTGGAACGCGCCGGAGACCTCGCGGCGATGCTGTCCAACCTCGTCGACCACGACGTGTTGTTCATCGACGAGATTCATCGCATCGCCCGTCCTGCCGAAGAGATGCTGTACCTGGCGATGGAGGATTTTCGGGTCGACGTCGTCGTCGGCAAAGGCCCTGGGGCGACATCGATTCCGCTCGAGGTGGCCCCGTTCACCCTAGTGGGTGCGACCACTCGGTCCGGCGCGCTGACCGGCCCGTTGCGCGACCGGTTCGGGTTCACCGCACACATGGACTTCTACGAGCCGGCCGAGTTGGAGCGGGTGCTGACCCGCTCCGCCCGGATTCTCGGTATCGAGCTGGGCGCCGAGGCGGGCACGGAGATTGCGCGACGCTCGCGGGGCACCCCCCGCATCGCCAACCGGCTGCTGCGCCGGGTACGCGACTTCGCCGAGGTGCGCGCTGACGGTGTGATCACCCGCGACGTCGCCAAATCCGCACTCGCGGTGTACGACGTCGACGAGCTCGGTCTCGACCGGCTGGACCGGGCGGTGCTGTCGGCGCTGACCCGTAGCTTCGGCGGCGGCCCGGTCGGTGTGTCGACGCTGGCGGTCGCTGTCGGCGAAGAGGCCACCACCGTCGAGGAGGTGTGCGAGCCTTTCCTGGTGCGGGCGGGCATGATCGCCCGCACGCCGCGCGGCAGGGTGGCGACCCCGCGGGCGTGGACGCACTTAGGGATGACACCACCCCCGCGAGCCAGTGGTTTAGGGCAGTCGGGACTGTTCGACTAGCGGCGATCACGAGCGCGGCGGAGCCGGGCGAAGTGGGTCGACGCCTTTGACGAGGACGAGGAGGTCGGAATGATCACTGCCGCATTGGTATTCGCCGGGCTGGCCGGGCTGCTGCACGTCTACATCTTCACGATGGAGTCGCTGACCTGGACCAGTAAGCGCACTCGTGCCGCGTTCGGTACCACCGCCGAGGAAGCGGAGACCACCAAGCTGCTGGCATTCAACCAGGGCTTCTACAACCTTTTCCTGGCGATTGTCACCGGCGTGGGTATCGGGGCAATCGAGTTGGGACACATAGGTATTGGCGCTGCCCTGATCTTCGCGGGCGTCGGGTCGATGGCGGCCGCGGCGGCCGTGCTGCTGGCCTCGGCGCCGGACAAGGCGCGGGCGGCGCTGACCCAGGGCACGCTGCCGGCAATCGCCGTCGTCCTACTCGTCGCGGGACTCCACTAGTCCGATTCTGAATAAACTCAGCAGTTGCTGAGATCGGTTACCTTGCTGATAAAGCTTGCACTAGCCGTTTTGACCCCGCACCGTGTCGTTGCCGGGCGCCGTTCGAGCCGGTCAGCTCTGAGGTGGATCTAAGGCGCGAGGGCTAGCGTCACGCGCACGCTGACAGCATGGGTTTGCTCGTCGGCGAAGGGGCACTCAGCACGCAAACGACACTTTTGTGTCCACTGTTTGAGGAGAACTCGAAATGACGGACTCACGATCAGGCTTCGGTAGCCTGCACATGCCGCGCAGCCGCGGCGCAGTGAGCGGATTGCTCCTACTCGTTCTCGGTGTGTGGGGTGCGTTGATCCCCTTCATAGGCCCCTACTTTCATTTCGCTTACGAGCCCGGCCAAGCCTGGGTGTGGAACACGGCACGAGCCTGGCTGGAGGTGTTGCCCGGAGCCGTCACCGCAGCGGGTGGGTTCTTGGTGTTGATCTCCGGGAACCGCGCAACTGCGATGTTCGGCGGCTGGCTCGCAGTGATCGCCGGCGCCTGGTTCGTCGTCGGCCGCACGCTGGCGTCGACACTGCGCCTTGGCGACGTCGGCCAGCCGATCGCGGCCACCGATGCCAAACGCGCCGCCATCGAGATCGCATCCTTTTCCGGACTGGGAGCGTTCATCGTCTTCATCGGTGGGGCGGTCCTGGCGCGAGTGACGATCCGGACGGCGAAGGATGTGGAGTGGTCTCAGCGGGCCGCCGAGCTATCCACGGGCGCAGCATCGGACACCTTTGACGCCTTCGCGGAGTCCGCGCGAACTGAAGTGTTGACGCCCGCGCCCCGACGTCATCGGCGCGAGAGCAAGGGCGGCTTGTTCAGGCGCACCAGTGCCGGCGCGACGAGCCACTGACACCGCGGAAACGCCAGACAGAAGCCTGGGTCGTGGATCACGAGCATCCACGACCCAGGCTTCTGTTTAGAGCAGTCCGAGCAACTGCAGATCGGTAACGTACTTGACGATCACCGGCTGCGAGACGTGCGGAATATCTTTGTCGGGACCAATTTTCGCCTCTTGCACCGCGGCGCGGAACCGGTCTGTCGGAGCCATCGACCCGTTGAGCGGCGCCTGCGGCTTCTGGTAGTTGTGCAGCAGCGGCAGTAGCGAGTACTGACGCTGACGCTCGGGCAGCGCCCGCAGCGTCGTCTCGAACCGCTGCAGCCAGGTGCCGTAGTCGCCCACCCGCTGGATCGAGTACCCCGCGTCGATCAGCCAATCGACGTACTCGTCGAAGCCGATGCCGTCGTCGTACGGGTTCATCACGTGATACGTCTGGAAGCCGGCTTCCCCCTCCGCCGACCGTGGTCCCAGCTCCGAGATCGACTCGGCGACGAATTCCACTGGCAGCCCGTCGTAGTGGGCGCGTTGCCGGTTACCTTCTGCGTCGAGCTCGTAGAACGAGCCGGGTGCAATACCGGTGGCGACCAAGCTGAGCATCTGCCGGGTGAACATGTCCGGCAGGTTCAGCTGACCCGCGTAGGTGGTGTCGGCCAGGATCATGTCGCAACGGAACACCGCGACCGGCAGCCCGCAGAGGTCGTTGGCCTCGCGCAACAACACCTCGCCGGCCCACTTGCTGTTGCCGTAGCCATTGGCGTAGCCGTCGTGAATCTGGCGGGTGGCACTGATGTGCCGGACGTCGGCGTCCTCGATGAACTTGCCGGGCTGAATCTGGTCGCCCACACCGATTGTCGAGACGTAGGTGAACGCCTTCAACTTGGTGGTCAGCGCGATCCGAATCAGCTCGGCGGTGCCCACCGCGTTGGGGCCGAACAGCTCGCTGTACGGCAGCACGTGGTTGACCAGAGCGGCCGGGTCCACGATCAGGTCGACGGTGTCGGCCAGCCGCTGCCAGGTCGCGTCGTCCAGGCCCAGGTTGGCCTCACCCTTGTCGCCGGCGATGACCTCGAGGTGATCGGCGGCCAGGCTCTGGTAGTGCTCCAGCAGCTTCGGATCTCCGCTGTCGAACGTCTTGTCAAGGCGCGCCCGGGCGTCGGTATCTGACTTGGCGCGCACCAGGGCAATCACCTTGCCGTCGACCAGGTCCATCCGCTCCAGCCACTCCAGCGCCAGGTAGCGGCCGAGGAATCCTGTTGCGCCGGTGAGCAACACGGTGCGCACCTCGCTGGCAGGCCCGGGCAGCCCGCGCGCGGCGGCCAAGGTTGCCTCGTCGATGAACTTGCCCAGCGTCAGGTCACTGGCGTGCACCTCGACGGCGTCGCGACCGTGCACCGAAGAGAAGCTGGGCCGCTTGCTGCCCTGTCGCTCAGCCTCGATGTAGTCGGCGATGGCCTGCAGGTCATTGGCCGGGCTGACGATCACGCCGACCGGCACGTCGCAGTCGAAGATCTCATGCAGCAGGTTGCCGAATGTCAACGCGGACAACGAGTCTCCACCAAGGTCGGTGAAGTGGGCGTCGGGCGTCAGATCGGACTCGGCCGCACCGAGCATCGCCGCGGCGGCCCGGCTGACGGTCGTCAACACAGGCGCGCCCGCACCGGTGCGCCGCAACTCGGACAACTCGTTGGCCTGGCCTTCGGCCACGTCCGCGTATAACTGCTCCAGTTGCTCGCCGTAGTGCTGCTTGAGCTTCGGCCACGCCAATTTGCGGATCCCGGTCAGCAGGCCGTTTTCCAGGCTGAAAGGCGTTGTCTCGATGATGAAGTCACGCGGCACCTCGTAAGACTGCAGGTTCGCCTGGCGGGCGACGGTCTGCAACGACTCGGCGATTTCCGACTTCGACGCGTTCGCGTCCGTCGGCACGACGACCGCCAACAGGTACGGCTGGGCGCTGTTTCCGTAGATGTAGATCTGGCGGACCAGTGGGCTGTTGCCGAACTCTGCCTCCAGCTTGGCCAGGGTGACGAACTCGCCCTGCGCCAGCTTCAGCACGTTGTTGCGCCGGTCGACGTAGAACAGGTGGTCCGGGGAGGTCTCGGCGAAGACGTCGCCCGTCCGGTAGTAGCCGTCCTCGTCGAAGACGCCTGCCGTGGTCTCGGCCCGCTTGTAGTAGCCGGGGAACATGTTCGGGGTCTTGAGCAGCAGCTCACCGCGGGGGTGCGGCCGGTCGGTGGCGAAGTAGCCCAGGTCCGGCACGTCGACCAGCTTGTAGTCGAGCACCGGCGGGCGCTGGATCTCGCCGTCGAGCAGGACCATGCCGGCCTCGGTGGAGCCGTAGCCGTCCACCAGGTGGATGTCGAGCAGCGACTCAACCCAGCTCCGCAACTCGGGGGAGATCGGAGCCGATCCCGTCATCGCGAAGATGAAGCGTCCGCCGAGCAGTTCTTGGCGCTGCTCGACGATGACCTGAGATTCGGCGGTCTTCCGGTCGACACCTTCAGCGGTCCGCCGAGCGACCTCGCCCTGGAAATCGCTGTAGAGCATCTCCCAGATGCGCGGAACGAAGTTCAGCTCGGTGGGGCGCACCAGCCGCAGGTCCTCCAGCAGCGTCGACAGGTCGCTCTTGGCGGCGAAGTAGGCGGTGCCGCCGTTGCCGAGCGTGCCGTACAGGGTGCCGCGACCCATGACGTGGCTCATCGGCATGAAGTTCAGGCTGATAGACGCGGCGCTGGGTCCGAACCAGTTCTTGGCCGAGCGATTCCACATCTTGGCGACGTTGCTCTGGGGGTACATCGCGCCCTTGGGGGCGCCGGTGCTGCCCGAGGTGTAGATCAGCAGTGCCAGCGGGTCGTCCCCGTCGGCTGCGGCGGTGGTCGGGGGCAGTGCGGCGCCGCGATCGCGGACGTCGTTGAGCGTCTCGACGACCAGCGTCAGGTCGGCCAGCCGCTGCCGTGCGCTCTCGAGCGCTTCGCGGTTGTCGTCGAGCTCCCCGCGGTAGTCGAACACCACCAGCCGTCCGGGCGTGTGACCCGCTTCGGCGCCAGCCAGAATCACGTCGACAGCGTCGGACAGGTAGTCGACGCTGGCGGCGAAAACGGCGGGCTCGGTCTCGGTGACGATCGGCAGAAGCTGGGTGATCGCCGCGCTGGTCTGCAGCGGAACCGAGACGGCGCCGGCGACGCCCAGAGCGACGTCGATGGTGGTGTAGTCGACGCTGGTGAAGCCGAGCACGCAGACCCGGTCGCCGGCGTTGATCAGCCCGTCGGTCAGCGCGCGGGACACCTCGCCGACGCGGTCGGCCAATTCGCCATAGCTGACATGAGAGAACCAGGGCAGCAGCTTGGCGGTGGTGTGCCCGCTTTGCGGGTCTGTCACCAGCTCGTATGCGCGCTGGGCCAGCGCGGGTCGGTCGGAGTAACCCTGCAGCACGGCCTCGACGACCGAGGCGAGGTGCGGCGCGGCGGCCTCGATGGCGTCGCTGACGGCCTGAACAGGCTGCGCCGCGGCGAACTCGGCGTCGGCGGCGGCCAACTTCGCGGCGCGTTGTTCCTGGACTTCTTGGGTGTCTATCGACATAAGGGAACCTCACAATGTGCGAATTTGGAAAATCTAACGGACGCAACGCTGCGCCTAATGACTACTACGTTAGCAAAGGTAACGATATTTCCGATAGACAATGGAAGATCAGGAAATGTGAGGTGGCTAACCGTCTAGATGTCAGCCAGCAGACCGGCCACGATGTCGAGTCCTTCGATCAGTAGCTCGTCGCTGATCGTCAGTGGCGGCAGAAAACGCACGACATTGCCGAATGTGCCTGCAGTCAGCACGATGACGCCGGCGGCGTGTGCGGCGGCCGCGAGCGCGCTGGTCAGCTTGGCATCGGGCTCGGCGCTGTCGGGTTCGACGAACTCCACGGCGATCATCGCGCCGCGCCCACGGACGTCGCCGATGCGATCGTCGCCGGCTTGCAGAGCCTGGAGCCGGTCTTTCATCAGTCGTTCGATCTGACGGGCCCGCTCGACGAGCCCGTCGGCCTCGATGGTGGCGAGGGTGGCCAGCGCCGCCGCGCAGGCCAGCGGGTTGCCGCCGAAGGTGCCGCCGATGCCGCCGGTGTGGGGGGCGTCCATGATTTCGGCGCGGCCGGTGATCGCGGAGAGCGGCAGCCCGTCGGCGATGCCCTTGGCGATACAGATCAGGTCGGGTTCGATGCCCTCGTGCTCGCAGGCGAACATGGCTCCGGTGCGCGCGATACCGGTCTGCACCTCGTCGGCGATGAAGACGACGTTGTTCTGCCGACACCAGCTCAGCAGAGCGGGCAGGAACCCTTCGGCCGGGACGATGAAACCGCCCTCGCCCTGGATGGGTTCGATGATGATCGCGGCGAGATTGTCGGCGCCGACCTGTTTGGAGATGACCTCGATGGCTCGTCGGGCGGCCACCTCGCCATCGGTGGCCAGTTCCTTGTCGATGAGTCCGTCGCGGTAGGGATAGGACAGCGGCGCCCGATAGATCTCCGGGGCGAACGGCCCGAATCCGCTCTTGTAGGGCATGGATTTGGCGGTCAGCGCCATGGTCATGTTGGTGCGGCCGTGGTAAGCGTGGTCGAACGCCACCACCGCGTCTTTGCGCGTGTAGGCCCGCGCGATCTTGACGGCGTTCTCCACCGCCTCTGCGCCGGAATTGAACAGCACCGAACGTTTCTCCCCCGAGCCCGGGGCGAGCCGGTTGAGCTGTTCGGCGACCGCGACGTACTGCTCGTAGGGCGTCACCATGAAACAGGTGTGGGTGAAGTCGGCGACCTGTGCACGCACCGCGTCGACGACCCGCGGGGCGGAGCTGCCGATGGTGGTGACCGCGATGCCAGAGCCCAGGTCGATCAGCCGGTTGCCGTCGACGTCTTCGACAATCCCGCCCGCGGCACGAGCGGCAAATACCGGCATGGTCTTGCCGACGCTGGCCGACACCGCCGCCGCGCGGCGTTTGGTCAGCTCGAGCGATGCCGGACCGGGAATTTCGGTGGCGAGATGGCGGCTCTGTTCGATGGCAGACACGCCGAAAGCCTAGCTCGACGACGTTGCGGGCCGCGAGGCTCGACGAGATGACGAGACGGTGAATCGCGGCACGTCGAGCGCCCGGCTACCCGTGGTATCAGCCGGCGGCGGTGTGTCCCAATTCGCGGCACACGTTGGTCGTCGGGTCCCAGTACTGGCCCGGGGGACAGTTGAGTGCCGGACCCTGACCGACCGGCCGGCAGATGTTGCTGTAGCCGTCCCAGTACTCGCCGGACTGGCAGCCCGGCGGGTCGGCCCAGCTCGTGGACGGCGTTGCGAACGCCACGGCCGCCGCCGCCAGCACTACGGCACCCGAAAACCGGCCGATTAGGTTGCTCATTCGATCCTCCTCGGTAGCCAGCGTGTGAACACACTGGAAAGCGACAAATACATTCTTGCCGCATTCCGGCCGGGTCTAAACCCCGAATGCCGGACCCTCGATCGAATCGACCGTAACAAAGGCGCTCACCGGCGCGCGTCGAAGTCGACGAGGCTGCCGGACCGGATAGCCCAGCGCGATCACCGCGGCCAGTGCCAGCGGGTCCGCCGCTCCCAGAATGGTTTTCACCTGCTCTTCCTCCCGAATCGCGATGGTGGTGATGACGCCGCCCAGACCTTCGTCGCGAGCGGCCAGCAGGACATTCCATGCGAACGGGTAGATCGACGCACCGCCGGCGAAGGTGTATCGGTCCGCGTCCCGATCGATTGCCGCCAGCTTCGACAAGTCGGCGAACAGCGCCAGCAACACCGGCGTCTCGTCGAACTTCTCCGCGAAATCCCCTGGGGTCGCAGTATTTTCGGCGGCCAGGGCCCGTGCCTCGGCCTCGCGATCGCTGGTCGGCGACCACGGTCGCAGGCCGGCGGCCGCCAGGGCCAGATAGTCCCGGGAACCGCGCAGGTAGCAATCGCGTAATCGGCGCCGGTGTGCCGGATCCTTGACGACCACCACCCGCCAGGCCTGAGCGTTGCTTCCGCTGGGCGCAAAACGTGCGCTATCAAGCACCCGCGCCAGTACGGCGTCGTCAACGGGCCGGTCGGTGAAGTCACGCACGGCGCCGGTGGTGCGCAACGCTTCAGTCAGCTCCATTTCCCAATGATCAGGTATCGAGACGGCCTGATGGCACACTGGTGACGTCCCACGACCTCGACGAGAGAGATCTACGCCGTCATGAACCAAACGGTTGTCTTCCTGCCGATGCTGATCGTCTTGGGGGCGTTCATGTTCTTCGCGTCGCGCCGGCAGAAGCGCGCGATGCAAGCGACCATCGATCTGCACGATTCGCTGACGACCGGGGACAAGGTGCAGACCACCTCCGGGCTATACGGCACCATTACGCACATCACCGACGACACGGTGGACCTCGAGATCGCCCCCGGAGTGGTGACGACGTGGGTCAAGATGGCGATCGGGAGCCGCGTCGATCCGGAGGTTCTCGACACCGAAGATGACGAGATTGCCGAGGTCGGCGAACCCGCCGACGATCCGGGCCGACTGCCCAACGACTGAGGTCGACGGTCCGCCACGTACCCTTTCGATGCGGTCGAACTGATCGGGACGCGAGCGGCGAACGGCGGGCTGACGACCTGCACCAAAGCGCATCGCGCATGAGCGGAGGAGACTCAACACGTGGCATCGCCATCGGCGCCGGTGCACCCCAGCCGTTACCTGGCGGTTTTCCTGGTCCTGCTCATCGGCGTCTACCTGTTGGTGTTCCTCACCGGCAACAAGCACGCCGACCCAAAACTCGGCATCGACCTGCAGGGCGGCACCCGGGTCACGCTGACCGCACGCACACCGGACGGGTCACGACCGACAAAAGAGGCGCTGTCGCAGGCGCAGCAGATCATCGGCTCCCGGGTCAACGGACTGGGCGTATCCGGTTCTGAGGTCATTGTCGACGGCGACAACCTGGTCATCACCGTGCCGGGAACCGACGGGAACGAGGCGCGCAACCTCGGCCAGACCGCGCGGCTGTACATCCGCCCCGTCATCAACGCTCTGCCGGTGGACAGCGCCGGCGCCCAGGGTGGCCCGCGGCTGCCCGTGCCGCGCGGGGGGCCGAAGGGACCGCGCGGTCAAGTGCCAGGTGCACCGGGCGCACCGGCACCCGGCGGCATCCCGGGTGCACCCGCACCGGGGGCAGCGCCCGGCGGCCCCGCGCTAGACCCCGGCCTGCCGGGCGACCTGCCGTTGCTGCCCGACACCCCCGGCGTCCCACCCCAGCCCCGGCCCTACCCCCTGGACGCGCCCTCCACGCCGACGCCCGCACCGCCGGCCCCTGCACCCGCCCCCGCGCCCGACGCAACTGCGCAGCCCGCACCTCCGGTGATTCCGCCGATCCAGCCCGGACCGCCGGACCCCCGCAAGGATCTCGCGGAGCGCATCGCCAAGGAGCGAGAGTGGCGGCAGAGCACCAACAAGGGTGTGCAATTCCTGGCACTGCAATATCAGGCCACCCGCTGCTTCCAGGACGACATCCTGGCCGGCAACGACGACCCCGAGCTGCCGCTGGTGACCTGCGATACGCAACACAAGCAGGCCTACCTGCTGGCGCCGTCGATCATCAGCGGCGACCAGATCGACAACGCCAGCTCGGGCATGGACCAGCGCAGCGGCGGCTACATCGTCGACGTGCAGTTCAAGAGCGGCGCGGCCAACACCTGGGCCGACTTCACCGCCGCTCACATCGGCACCCAGACCGCGTTCACGCTGGACTCACAGGTGGTCAGCGCGCCGCAGATCCGGGAGGCCATCCCCGGCGGCCGCACCCAGATCAACGGGGGAGACCCGCCATTCACCGCCAGCTCGGCCAAGGAGCTGGCCAACGTCCTCAAGTACGGCTCGCTGCCACTGTCGTTCGAGTCGTCGGAAGCCCAAACCGTCTCGGCAACACTGGGATTGACGTCGCTACGAGCAGGCCTGATCGGCGGCGCGATCGGACTGGGTCTGGTTCTGCTGTACTCGTTGCTGTACTACCGGGCGCTGGGCGTGCTGACCGCATTGTCGTTAACAGCCTCTGGCGCAATGGTTTTCGCGATCCTGGTGCTGCTCGGCCGGTATATCAACTACACGCTGGACCTGGCCGGTATCGCGGGTCTGATCATCGGTATCGGTACGACAGCGGACTCGTTCGTGGTGTTCTTCGAGCGCATCAAAGACGAGATGCGCGAGGGTAAATCGTTCCGGTCGGCGATCCCGCGAGGCTGGCGACGGGCCCGGAAGACAATCCTGTCGGGTAACGCCGTGACCTTCCTGGCCGCCGCCGTCCTGTATGTGCTGGCGATCGGTCAGGTCAAAGGGTTCGCATTCACCTTGGGGCTCACCACCGCACTCGACACCGTCGTGGTGTTCCTGGTGACGTGGCCACTGATCTACCTGGCCGGTAACTCCAAGACGCTGGCAAAGCCGGCCTACAACGGCCTGGGAGCGGTCCAGCAGATCGCCCGTGAGCGCCGCGCCGCGACCACTGGGGCCTACCCGACGGGACGGGGGTAGCGAGATGGCTTCAAAGGCGGACACGAGCGGCGCTGACAGCACGACTGCCGTCGAGCTCGGCAAGGACACCGGCGCCGGGCCGCAGCACGGCTTCTTCTCCCGGCTCTACACCGGTACCGGTGCTTTCGAGGTCGTCGGTCGCCGTCGGCTGTGGTACGCGGTCAGCGGGGTCATCGTCGCGGTCGCGGTCCTCAGCATTCTGTTGCGCGGATTCACTTTTGGCATCGATTTCAAGGGCGGCACCACGGTGTCATTCCCGCGCGGGACCGCAACCGTCAGCGAGGTCGAGGGCGTCTTCCGCCAGGCACTGGGCCACGACCCGGAATCCGTGGTGATCGTCGGCAGCGGCTCGTCGGCGACCGTGCAACTCCGGTCCGAGACGTTGCCCAACGACAAGACCGAGAAGCTGCGCGACGCGCTGTTCGACAAGTACCACCCCACGGGACCCGACGGTCAGCCCAGCAAGAAGGCCATCTCGGATTCGGCGGTGTCCTCGACGTGGGGCGGGCAGATCACCAAAAAGGCGGTCATCGCCCTGGTGGTCTTCCTGGTGCTGGTCAGCCTGTACATCACCGTCCGCTATGAGCGTTTCATGGCGGTGTCGGCGCTGACCACAATGGTTTTCGACCTGACGGTCACCGCCGGGATCTACTCGCTGGTGGGCTTCGAAGTCACCCCGGCCACCGTCATCGGTCTGCTGACGATCTTGGGGTTCTCGCTGTATGACACGGTCATCGTGTTCGACAAGGTCGAAGAGAACACCCATGGTTTTCAGCACACGGCTCGGCGAACTTTCGCCGAGGAGGCCAATCTCGCGGTCAACCAGACGTTCATGCGGTCGATCAACACGAGCTTGATCTCGACGCTGCCGGTGCTGGCTCTGATGGTGGTGGCCGTGTGGCTGCTCGGGGTGGGGACGCTCAAGGATCTTGCCCTGGTGCAGTTGGTCGGCATCATCGTCGGCACCTACTCGTCGATCTTCTTCGCCACTCCGCTTCTGGTCACGCTGCGCGAGCGCACCGAACTGGTGCAGACCCACACCCGCCGGGTGCTCCGGCGACGCGGGCCGGTTGGCGCAAAGGCAGACAGTGCGGACAAGGAGCTCACTGGGTCCTCGGCGCCGACGCGGGCGTCCCTCGTCGACACCGGCGAAGCGGCGCCCAGCAAGCCGGCCCCGGGTGCCCGGCCGGTGCGGCAATCCGCCGGCCGCCATGCGCGTCCGACCGGCAAGCAGAACAAACGCTAACCCGATGATGGCCTGGCGTCGGCGGATGGCCGCCTGCTGTCTGGCGGTCACGCTCGCCGCAGCCGCAACGGCTGCGCTGACGGCGTGCTCCGGAAGCGCAGCGGGGCAGGTCGACTACGTCGTCGACGGCGCGCTGGACACCTACAACACCAACACGGTCGGCGGCGCGGCCTCCGCCGGAGCGCAGGCCTTCGCGCGCACGCTCACCGGCTTCGGCTACCACGGGCCGGACGGCCAGGTCGTCGCCGACCGCGACTTCGGCGCGATCTCGTTGGTCGGCGGTTCGCCGCTGGTGCTGGATTACCAGATCGCAGACAACGCCGCCTATTCCGACGGTAAGCCGGTCACCTGCGACGACCTGGTGTTGACCTGGGCTGCCCAATCGGGCCGCTTTCCCGGCTTCGATGCGGCCAGCCAGGCGGGATACGTCGATGTCACGTCGATCGATTGCCAACCGGGGCAGAAGAAAGCGCGGGTCTCGTTCGCTCCCGACCGCAACATCGTCGACTACAACCAGCTGTTCACCGCGACCTCGATCATGCCCTCGCACGTCATCGCCGACGAGCTCGGCGTGGACGTCACCGGAGCGCTGCTGGGCAACAACGGCCCAGTCATCGCGCGCATCGCGCAGCTGTGGAACACCACCTGGAACCTCAAGTCAGGCACCGACCCGGGCGTCGTCGCCAAGCACTTTCCGTCGACCGGGCCGTACAAGATCGAATCGGTATTAGACGGTGGCGCAGTAGTTCTCGTCGCCAACGACAAATGGTGGGGCGCCAAGCCGATGACCAAGCGAGTCACGGTCTGGCCGCAGAAGGCCGACATCCAGGATCGGGTCAACGCCAAGAGCGCCGACGTTGTCGACGTAGCCGCCGGTTCGTCGGGAGCTCTGGCAACCCCAGATACCTACCGCCGCACCGACGCGGCGGCCGACGGCATCGAGCAGCTGATCTTCGCGCCGAGCGGGCCGCTCGGCGACGTCGCGGCCCGGCGCGCGGTCGCGTTCTGCACCCCACGCGACGTGATCGCGCGCGACGCACAGTCGCCGATCGCCAACGCGCGGCTGCATGCGGCCGCCGATGACGCCATCGGTCAGGCCGAAAACGTGCCTGAGGCAGGCCAATTCGTCGCAGCCAACCCGGTGGCGGCGCGCGCGGAGCTGAAGAACAAGCCGCTGCCGGTGCGGATCGGCTATCGGGGGCCCAACGCGCGACTGGCCGCCATCGTCGGCGCGATCGCCAAGGCCTGCGGCCCAGCCGGCATCACAGTCTCCGATGTCACGTCGGATTCGGTCGGCCCCCAAGCGCTCAAGGACGGCAAGATCGACGTGCTCCTGGCCAGCACCGGCGGAGCGACCGGCAGCGGTTCGAGCGGATCGCCCGCCATGGACGCCTACGACCTGCACACCGGGAACGGCAACAACGTGTCCGGCTACACCAACGGCCAAATCGACGGCATTATCGCCTCGCTCGCGGTGTCGGCCGATCCTGCCGACCTGGTCCGGCTGCTGACCGAGAGCGCACCGGTGCTGTGGGCCGGAATGCCAACGTTGCCACTCTATCGCCAACAGCGGACCCTGCTGACGTCGAAGAAGATGTACGCCGTCGGCACCAATCCCAGCCGTTGGGGCGCCGGCTGGAACATGGACCGATGGGTGCTGGTGAGGTGACGGCAGCCGAGCTGGTCGCTGCGTTGACCCGGCAGGTCGCCGACTTCCCCTCGGCGGGAATCCAGTTCAAGGACCTGACCCCGCTGTTCGCCGATGCGCGCGGCTTGGCCGCGGTCACCGACGAGCTGGCGGACGTTGCCTCCGGGGCCGATCTGATCGCCGGTGTCGACGCGCGCGGATTCCTGCTCGGTGGCGCTCTCGCGGCCCGGCTGGGCACCGGCGTGCTGGCCATTCGCAAGGGCGGCAAGCTGCCGCCGCCGGTGCACACCGAGGATTACCAGCTCGAGTACGGCACCGCGAGCCTGGAGCTGCCTGCCGACGGGATCGATGTGACCGGTCGCAGCGTTGTCATCGTGGATGACGTGCTGGCCACCGGCGGGACGCTCGCGGCGGCGCACCGGCTGCTCGAACGTGCGGGCGCGCAGGTGCGGATTGCGGCGGTGGTCATCGAATTGGCCGGGCTGGCCGGCCGTGAGCTGGTCGCGCCGCTGCCGGTGCACAGCGTTGCGGTTCTCTAGCGCACAGCGCGACGGACGTTATCCTTGAGGCTCCGGAGGTGACAGACGTGGCGGACGACAAGGGGACGGCGATACAGCCGCCCACCGAGCCACTGCAACTCGCCGACATTTCGACGTCGGTCGAGCCCGGGATCGGCCTCAAGGCGCCCAGCAGTGCTTCGCGCCGGGTCCGCGCCCGGTTGGCGCGACGCATGACCGCGCAGCGCAGCACGCTCAGCCCAGTGCTAGAGCCATTGGTGGCGGTGCACCGGGAGGTCTATCCGAAGGCAGACCTGTCGTTGCTGCAGCGGGCCTACGAGGTGGCCGAGTACCGGCATGCCAGCCAGCTGCGGCATTCGGGGGACCCGTACATCACCCATCCGTTGGCGGTGGCCAACATCCTGGCCGAGTTGGGCATGGACACCACCACGCTGGTGGCGGCGTTGCTGCATGACACGGTGGAAGACACCGGCTACACGCTGGAGGCGTTGAACGAAGATTTCGGCGACGAGGTCGGTCATCTCGTCGACGGGGTGACCAAGCTCGACCGGGTGGTGCTGGGAAGCGCCGCCGAGGGCGAGACGATCCGCAAGATGATCACCGCGATGGCACGCGACCCGCGGGTGCTGGTGATCAAGGTGGCCGACCGGCTGCACAACATGCGGACCATGCGTTTCCTGCCGCCGGAAAAGCAGGCCCGTAAGGCCCGCGAGACACTGGAAGTCATTGCGCCGCTGGCACATCGGCTCGGGATGGCCACGGTGAAGTGGGAGTTGGAGGATCTGTCCTTCGCGATCCTGCATCCCAAGAAGTACGAGGAGATCGT
This sequence comes from Mycobacterium sp., assembly GCF_965277065.1. Taxonomy (GTDB): domain Bacteria; phylum Actinomycetota; class Actinomycetes; order Mycobacteriales; family Mycobacteriaceae; genus Mycobacterium. The sequence goes on along the minus strand of NZ_CBDIBT010000017.1, from coordinate 377,426 downwards.
GCGACTGGTGGCCGGCCGCGCGCCGTCGCGGGACACCCATCTGGCCAAGGTCCGCGCCGAGATCGCCAACACCCTCAACGCATCGAAAATCAACGCGGTGGTGGAGGGACGGCCCAAGCACTACTGGTCGATCTACCAGAAGATGATCGTCAAAGGCCGCGACTTCGACGACATCCACGACCTGGTCGGCATCCGCATCTTGTGCGAAGAGATCCGGGACTGTTACGCCGCTGTCGGCGTGGTGCATTCGCTGTGGCAGCCGATGGCCGGCCGGTTCAAGGACTACATCGCCCAACCGCGGTACGGGGTGTATCAGTCACTGCACACCACGGTCGTCGGGCCGGAGGGCAAACCGCTGGAGGTGCAGATCCGGACCCGCGACATGCACCGCACCGCGGAGTACGGCATTGCAGCGCACTGGCGCTACAAAGAGACCAAGGGCCGCAACGGAGTTCCGCATCTGCAGGCCGCAGCCGAGATCGACGACATGGCCTGGATGCGCCAGCTTCTCGACTGGCAGCGGGAAGCTGCCGACCCCGGCGAGTTCCTCGAGTCGCTACGTTACGACCTTGCGGTGCAAGAGATCTTCGTCTTCACCCCGAAGGGCGATGTGATTACGCTGCCCACCGGGTCCACGCCCGTCGACTTCGCCTACGCCGTGCACACCGAGGTGGGTCATCGCTGCATCGGCGCCCGGGTCAACGGCCGGTTGGTGGCGCTGGAACGCAAGCTGGAAAACGGCGAAGTGGTCGAAGTTTTCACCTCGAAGGCGGCCACCGCCGGACCGTCGCGCGACTGGCAGCAGTTTGTGGTCTCACCGCGCGCCAAGACCAAGATCCGGCAATGGTTCGCCAAAGAGCGTCGTGAAGAGGCGCTCGAGACCGGTAAGGATGCGATCACCCGCGAGGTGCGTCGTGGCGGGCTTCCGTTGCAGCGCCTGGTCAATGGCGGCTCCATGGGCGCAGTGGCCAACGAGCTGCACTACACCGACGTGTCGGCGCTCTACACGGCGGTGGGCGAGGGTCACATCTCGGCCAAGCACGTGGTGCAACGCCTCCTGGTCGAACTCGGCGGGATCGACCAGGCCGAAGAAGATCTTGCCGAACGCTCGACGCTGACCGCGATCCCGCGCCGCCCGCGCAGCGACGACGTCGGCGTCGCGGTGCCGGGAGCTCCGGGTGTGCTGAGCAAGCTGGCCAAGTGCTGCACACCGGTGCCCGGCGATCTGATCCTCGGGTTCGTCACTCGCGGTGGGGGAGTGAGCGTGCACCGCACCGACTGCACCAATGCCACCTCGCTGCAGCAGCAGTCCGAGCGCATCATCGAGGTGCACTGGGCGCCGTCACCGTCGTCGGTGTTCCTGGTGGCCATCCAGGTCGAAGCTCTCGACCGGCACCGGCTGCTGTCCGACGTCACCCGCGTGCTGGCCGATGAGCGTGTCAACATCCTCTCGGCGTCGGTGACCACCTCCGCTGGCGATCGAGTAGCGATCAGCCGCTTCACTTTTGAGATGGGCGACCCCAAGCATCTCGGGCATCTGCTCGATGTGGTCCGCAATGTCGAAGGCGTCTACGACGTCTACCGGGTGACGTCGGCGGCCTGACGGGTGCGCGTAGCCGGACAGCGTGCGCTGGTGATGGGAGCCAGCGGCAACGTCGGCGCATGCGTGACCAGGCGTCTCGTAGCCGGCGGCGCCGATGTTCGGGTGTTGCTGCGAAAGTCGAGTTCCACCAAGGGAATCGACGGGCTGGACCTCGAGCGCGCGTACGGTGATCTTGTCGACAGCGCGGCGGTGGCGGCCGCGATGGCGGACCGCGACGTCGTATACTACTGCGTCGTCGACACCCGGGCAGAGCTGCGAGATCCCGCGCCGCTGTTCAAGACCAATGTCGAAGCCCTGCGTCGGGTACTCGATGTCGCGGTGCGGGCGAACCTTCAGCGGTTCGTCTTCCTGAGCACCATCGGCACCATCGCCGTAAGCCGCAACGGCGAAACCGTGGACGAGGACACCCCTTTCAACTGGGCCGACCAAGCCGGCAGCTACATCGAATCTCGCCGCGCCGCCGAGCAACTGTTGTTGTCCTACGTCGCCGATCACGGGCTGCCCGCCGTGGTGACCAACGTGTCGAATCCCTACGGGCCACCCGATTGGCAGCCGCGCCAAGGGATGTTCGTCAAGCTCGCCGCCCAGGGGAAACTACCGTTCTATGTTCGAGACGTCGGCTCCGAGGTGGTCGGCATTGACGACGCTGCCGACGGCATGCTGCTGGCCGCGCAGCGCGGGCGGGTCGGGCAGCGCTACATCATCTCCGAGCGTTACATGAGCCAGCGCGAACTGATCACCATCGCCGCGCAGGCCGTCGGCGCCCGGCCGCCGCGGGTGGGGCTCCCGATGGCGGTGATGTACGGCGTTGGCTGGCTGTCCGACGTGGCGAAAGCGTTGTTGGGTAAGGATCTTCCGATGAGCAGGCAAAGCGCGAGATTGGTGGAGTTGACCTCGCCGGCCAGCCATGCCAAAGCGACCCGTGAACTCGGCTGGCAGCCGACGCCCACCGAAGTTTTCATCCGGAGCGCGGCGCACACCTATCTAGAGCGGTCAGTCCCGGCGCGCTGAGGTGATGCCGACTTCGTCGACCGGCGCGCCATCGTCGCCGCCGCCGGTGACACCGCCGGACGCTATCCTGTCGACGACGCCCAGACCGGCCGGGGTGATCGACCCGAAAATGGTGTAGGTGGGCGGCAACAGCGAATCGCGGTAGACCATGAAGAACTGGCTGCCGTTGGTGCCGGGCCCGGCATTGGCCATCGCCAGTGTGCCCCTGGGATAGATGACGGGTACCTTCAGCGCCGGCTCCCCGGGCGGATATTGCACAGTAGGGAATTCGTTGGCGAACTGATAGCCCGGTCCGCCGGTTCCGTCGCCTTTGGGGTCCCCGCATTGCAGCACTGAAAGCGCGCGTGCCGTGGTCAGCCGATGGCACTCGGTGTTGTCGAAATATCCTTGCTGGGCCAGGGTGACGAAACTCATGACGGTGCAGGGTGATTCGTTGTTGGCGAGCTGTAGTCCGATCCGGCCGCGATCGGTGACGATGGTCAGCCCGATCTGCGCGGGATCCGTCGACGCCTTGCCGGTGGGCGGCGGCGCGGCCTGTTTACCGGCCGGCTCGGTGGTCCGCGGGTACTGGCAGTTCGCTCCCACGCTGGCCGAGGGGAAGAACGGCGGCAGGAGCGGGCCGGTCACCGGTGCGGCCGGTGGTCGCGTCGAGGTCGACGTCGCCGCTGGACTGGCCGAGGTGGCGGTGGCCGTCGTGCCGGAGTTGTGCCGGCTACACGACGCCGTGATGGCCACGGCGACGAGGCCCAGCGCGACCGCGATTCGGGTGAGTTTTGTCATTCGTCCAGCAGAATCGACTTGACGAGGACCTCGGTGGCCGGCGGTCCGTCCGCGCCACCGCCGGCGGTGCCGCCCTTGGCGATCTTGTCCAGGGTGTCCAGCCCGTCCTGCTGGATCTTGCCGAAGACGGTGTACGCGGGCGGCAACGGAGTGTCCTTGTACACCAGAAAGAATTGGCTGCCGTTGGTGTTCGGCCCGCTGTTAGCCATCGCCAACGTGCCCTTCGGGTAGATCACCGGCTCGCGCAGCGCGGGGTCACCCGGCGGGTACTGGTCCGTCGGGTATTCGTCGGCGAACTTGTAGCCCGGTCCACCGGTGCCGTCGGCGCTCGGGTCGCCACACTGCAGGATCGACAAGGTCAGGCGGTGGCACTTGGTGCCGTCGAAGTATTTCTGCCCTGACAGGCTCGCGAAATTGTTGACTGTGCAGGGTGATTCGTTGTTGGCGAGCAACAGGCCGATGTGGCCCTGGTTGGTTTCCATGCTGACGCTGACCTTCGCGGGATCCGTCGGCACCTTGCCCGTTCTGGGCGGCTTGGCCGGCTTGGCCGCCGGCTCGGTCGACGCCGGGTACTGGCAGTTGGCGCCGAGGTCGGGGTTGGGCTTGAAGGCCGGCAGCGCCGGACCGGACGCGTTGGCAGCGGCGCTGGCCGACGTGTCTGAGCTGGCCGTGGCCTTCTTGTCGTCACGGTTGGTGACGATGACGGTGGCCACGATCGCGGTGACCACGACAACTGCTGCGACCGATCCTCCAACGATGGCAAGGGTGCGACGACGACGGGCTTGCTGGGCGCGGCGCTCGAGCTGCCGTTCCAATTTGCGCTTGGCTGTCTCTCGTCGCTGTTCGTTGCTCGGCACCGCCTGTCCCTTCGTGATCGCGGGCTGGGTCAGCACGAGTGTGCCATTTCACGCTCATTGAGGGTGGCGCGACCCGTCGGCGATCACCTGGATGGGAAACTGGACAGCGTGTTGATCACCGGATTTCCCGCCGGGTTGCTGCAGTGCAACTGCTACGTGCTGGCACCGCACCCCGGAGCGGACGCGATTGTCGTCGACCCTGGCCAGCGCGCCATGGGTCAACTGCGGCGCATCCTCGACGAGAATCGGCTGACGCCGGCGGCGGTCCTGCTCACCCACGGCCACATCGACCACATCTGGTCGGCGCAGAAGGTGTCCGACACGTTCGGCTGCCCGACCTACATCCATCCCGAAGACCGGTTCATGCTGACCGATCCGATCAAGGACTTCGGGCCCAAGCTGGGCCAACTGCTGCTCGCCGCGATCTTCCGCGAACCCAAGCAGGTCGTCGAACTCGACCGCGACGGCGACAAAATCGATCTCGCCGGGATCAGCGTCACCGTCAACCACACACCGGGCCATACCCGCGGATCGGTGGTGTTCCGGGTGACCGGCCCCAAAGATCTCGTGTTCACCGGCGACACCCTGTTCCAGCGATCGGTCGGCCGCACCGACCTGTACGGCGGCAGCGGCCGCGACCTGCTGCGGTCGATCGTGGACAAGTTGCTGGTGCTCGACGACAGCACAGTGGTGCTGCCCGGCCATGGCAACTCCACCACCATCGGGGACGAGCGCCGCTTCAATCCCTACATCGAGGGGCTCAGCCCGTGAGCGCAATGTCGTCGTTCTCCGCGCCGAAAGGTGTACCGGATTACATCCCGCCGGAGTCGGCCCAGTTCGTCGCGGTCCGCGCGGCACTGCTGGACGCCGCCCGTCTAGCCGCGTACAGCGACATCGAGTTGCCGATCTTCGAGGACACCGCGCTGTTCGCCCGCGGGGTCGGGGAGTCCACCGACGTCGTCTCCAAGGAGATGTACACCTTCGCCGACCGCGGGGACCGCTCGGTGACGCTGCGGCCGGAGGGCACCGCCGGAGTGGTGCGTGCGGTGATCGAGCACGGTCTGGACCGCGGCGCGCTGCCGGTCAAGCTCTGTTATGCCGGACCGTTCTTCCGTTACGAGCGCCCGCAGGCGGGCCGCTACCGCCAGCTCCAGCAGGTCGGTGTCGAAGCCATCGGCGTGGACGACCCTTCGCTGGATGCCGAGGTGATCGCGGTTGCCGATGCGGGTTTCCGCTCGCTGGGCCTTGACGGGTTCCGCCTGGAGATCACCTCACTGGGCGACGACACCTGCCGACCGCAGTATCGGGAACTGTTGCAGGACTTCTTGTTTCATCTCGATCTCGATGAGGAAACCCGCAAGCGCGCCGAGATCAACCCGCTGCGGGTGCTCGATGACAAGCGTCCCGAGATCAAGGCGATGACGGCTGGTGCCCCGGTGATGCTCGACCATCTCTCCGACGAGGCCAAGCAGCACTTCGACACCGTGCTGGCCAACCTCGACGGTATGGGTGTGCCCTACGTGATCAACCCGCGCATGGTGCGCGGACTGGACTACTACACCAAGACCACTTTCGAGTTCGTCCACGACGGGCTGGGTGCCCAGTCCGGTATCGGCGGCGGGGGTCGCTACGACGGGCTGATGCGTCAGCTCGGCGGACAAGACCTCTCGGGCATCGGGTTTGGCCTCGGTGTCGACCGCACCCTGCTGGCCCTGCGTGCCGAGGGCAAAGACGTCGGACCCACCGCGCGTTGCGACGTGTTCGGTGCTCCACTGGGCGAGCAGGCCAAGCTACGGCTGGCGGTGCTGGCCGGGCAACTGCGCGCGGCGGGTGTACGTGTCGATCTGGCCTACGGCGCCCGCGGCCTCAAGAGCGCGATGCGTGCGGCCGACCGGTCCGGCGCACGCGTGGCGCTGGTAGCCGGCGATCGCGACATCGAGGCAGGCACGATCGGGATCAAGGACCTGATGACGGGCGAGCAGGTCGAGGTAGCAACCGATGCCGTTGTCGGCGACGTGCTTTCGCGTCTGCATCCACTGTGAACTACTGGCTTTCAGTGTGAAGCCAGGGCGGGAAAAGCGCGAAAATGCCGCCCTACATTCACACTCGACGCCAAGGATTCACACTCGGCGAAAGAGGTCGAGGTCAGGACCGGCCGTGCTTGACCTGGTTGAACGGGACGCCCCGGTCGGCGGCGAACTCGCGCGGGAAGCCGAGCATCCGTTCGCCAATCACGTTGCGTGCCATCTCCGTTGTGCCGCCACCGAGCGCGGACGTTTGCCGGGACAGGTAGCGCTCGCCGATGGACATCAGGTCGGCAGCCCCGTCCACGACGCCGGCGCTGCCCACGATGGCCAGGGCAGTGTCGATCTCGAGCGCCACCTCCTCGGCCTGGAACAGGCGGATCAGTGAGCCACCGGTCGGCGGCAGCGTTCCGTCCAGCACGCCGTGGTAGACGTGGTCGATCAGTTGCTCCCAGACCGCGCGACGCGTCAGCGCACGGCCGGCCAACTCGCGCACCCGCTCGTTGTCGGTGAGCCCGGCCGCACGCATCATCGCGTGGTAGTCGGGCGCTTGCTCCTGGTTGTTCTCGGCGCCACTGCCACTGGCGAACTCCGAGCCGCCGCCCACCGCGCGCCGCTCGTGGTATAGCTGCCGCGAGGCCACCGCCCAGCCCTGGTCGACGTCGCCGACGACCGCGTCGTCGCCGAGTTCGAGGTCGTCGAAGAATTCCTCGCAGAACTCGGTGGAGCCGTTGACCTGCTTGATCCGGCGCAACGTGATGCCCGGGCTGTCCAGGGGCGCCAGGAACATCGTCAGACCCTCGTGCTTGGGAACATTCCAGTTGGTCCGTGCCAGCAGCAGTCCGTAGTCGGCGGCGAAGGCACCGGTGCTCCATGTCTTGGCGCCGTTGATGATCCACGTGTGGCCGCGTCGCTCGGCGCGGGTGATCACTCCCGCTAGGTCTGAGCCGCCACTGGGCTCCGACAGCAGCTGGACGAGCACCTCGTCGCCGCGCAGCGCCGCCGAAATGTGTTGCCGCTTCTGGTCTTCGCTGCCGGTGTCGAGGATCGTCGGGCAGCAGATGGTGAACGTCGGCGTGTTCAGAATCAGCGGCATCTCGTAGTCGGCGCTCTCGTCGTCGAATGCCTTCTGGTAAGCGATGTCGAGGCCGAGCCCGCCGTATTCGGCAGGGAAGCAGATTCCGGCGAAGCCGCCGTCGTGAAGCCGTCGCTGCAATTGCCGGACGTGCTGCCAGGAGTCGGCCTCGCCGCGATCGGCGAACGGCGGGTCGGCCGGGTCGTCGATGCGCGGCATGTTGTCGGCCAGCCAAGCCCGGGCCCGCCGGGCGAATTCCGCCACCGACTCCGTCATATACCGCCTCCGAGAGTTTCATTAACTTAAAGCGGTAATGACATTATCAGCAGGTCGGCGGACCGGGATCGGCTAGACGCTCAGCCGCCGCGAGGCCGCGACAGCGTGAGTTGCTCGACCACGCCGATCGCGCCGTAGGGGCCGTTGACCGCGTAGTGGGTCGCCTTGATCGTCGTGTTACCGCCGGGCGGCCCGGGCTCGACGTCGAACGCGACGAAGCCATAGGGGTTTTGGCTGTCTCTGAACGCCGACCACGGCGCTTCCTCCACCACATAGATGGGGGCTTTACGTCCGAGCGTGTCGGTTGCGGCACCGATGCCGGTCAGCACCCGGCATCGGGGCTCGGGGAAGAACAGACCGTTCGACGGCGACGATGTACCGCCGCCGCCGATGACCATGTGCACGGTCCCTTTGGTGGTGTCGATGACATCGCCGTGGTCGGCCACCGGAATCGGCGTCCTGGTTTCGCTGTCCTGCGCGCCGCGCAGCGGGTGGGAGCGCTCGTAGTGATGCTCGTGACCACAGACCACCAGGTCGACCTGGTACTCGTCGAACAGCGGCAGCCATTCCTGACGAATGCCAAGGTCGGCTCCATTGGTGTGATCGGCCGTCGAAATCGCGGTCTGGTGCATACAGACGATCACCCAGTCGACGCGGTTGTCTGCCCGCGCATTCGCGAGTTCTTTTTTTAACCAACGCTTTTGCGCACCGCCAGAGTATCCGCGGACGTAAGAATTGCCGCCGTCCTGGAAGCAGATGTCGTCGTTGTTGAGGCTGATGATCCGCACCGAGCCGGCTGTGAACGAGTACCACAGACCGCGCAGCTCGCCGTCGGATCCAGCGTCGGGCAGGGTGAAGTAAGTCTGGTAGGCCGCGAAACCGATTGGGCCATTGCCCAATTCATTCTCATGGTTGCCCGCGGCAGGCATCCACGGCCGATGGCGTGCCGAGCGCGAGTTGTTGTCGAACCAGTCCGACCAGGTGCGGATGCGATCGTGGGCCAGGTTTGCGTAGCACAGGTCGCCGTTGACCAAGTTGAACAGCGGACCGAGTTTCTCGATCGCGGTGGTGATGTCTCCGGCCGCCGGCGCTCCCAAGTTGTCGCTGCCATATCTCTTCTTGTTGAGCCGGCCCAGAGTCGGCGTCGCCTGGTCGCCAAAGCTGGTGAAGCGCAAGGGACTGCGGCCCGAGGGCGCGGTCCGAACGGCCCCCAGGTCTGGGTCGGTGCCGTCGTGCACTGCGGCGTAGACGTAGTCGGTGTCGGGCGTGAGATTGTCGAGCCGTGCGTGATGGACCTGCACTTCGGTCTTTGATTTGGCGTCCCGATAGGTACGGGTTTCGGCCGGCACGGTACGGCCGAAGCCGGCGGTCGACGTGCCTGCCATGACTCGCGGATTGCTCACCGGATCGGTGGTGTGCCAGGAAACGACGACCTCGGACGAGGCATCGCGGCCGAATTGCAGATGCAGTCCGCCCACCGGTTGAGCGCCGCTGCGATCGGGCCGGGTCCACAAACTCGGCCCGCGACCCGGCGACCCGAAGAGGGCGACGGCGCCGGCGCCGAGACCTACACCGACGATGCTCGTTGCCGCGCCGGTGGTCAGCAGCGTTCGGCGGCTGATGCCCGGCACCGGGTCGCCGTTGCTTTCCGGCTGCGACGCTTCGGCCATTCTTCTTTCTTACCTGGGTTGGTCCCGTGGGCCGCTCGACGCTAACCGGCGAAGACGTAGACCCAGGCGTGGGGTCCGGACCTCAGCGGCACGGAGATCCTGCGGTAGTCATCGACTTCGTAGTTGTCGGCCGCGGCCAAATCGGCCTCGCTGATGGCGAAGACAATCCCGTCCACGTGCGCTTCCGGCCGGTCGGTGGGCCGCAGAACCGGATGCCTGTCGCTACCGCTGGTAGCGATGACCTGCGGATCTATGATCGTGAGGTGATGTAGTTCATAGCCGATGACCGCGTCGACGTAGCCGTCCAATTCCCTGCCGAATGTGGCAATTTGGACCTCACGTTGTCGGAGGGTCCCGTACGAGAACAGCAGCTCACTCATCGAGGCTTCGTAACACCTGGCTCGCCGGTCCGCCACCGCTGCGTCGATCGGTGGCACGGTGAAAACTCGATCTTTCAGTATTTTCCTCAGCTTTCGTGATGTATCCGAAATTTCGATCATGATGTTCAACGGCCGGAGAATAGGGGCGGGTTCTGTTCACAATCAACGCCAACTGGACAATGGTCGACAAGCTTTTACCTGGCAATCCCTCGCGTAGCGCACGGGTGTCATTTCGCGATGGCCTCGCGGCCCCGAGGAGGCGCGTTCCCCGCGACGAGGGAGACGGGTGGCGTCATCGCGGCGCGGCGGCGGGGGTCCATCCGCACCGGCCGCGCGATCCCGCCGCGGCAACCCAATCATCAAGATTGCAAGGCATTTACGGCAATTCGAAGCCCGTCATCGATGAGCGGGGCAGAGCGCATCCTCTGCCGGCCGACGCCCCAGATCGGGCGTTAGCTCCGCGCCGGGCGCCACCCTCGGGTCCGGAGAGGGTTAGCGCCGTGGAAGCCGCTGACCTATGCCTAATAGCTACCTCCCGTTAGGAGCCTTTTCACGTCCGCCCCGGGCTATCTGGGAACTTCCTGTATGTGCGGCGAAGAAAATTGTCGTCGCCACAATGTCTCTTTGGTTTTTCTCAGCACAGGATGCACTTCTGTGATTTAAGATTGCGCAACTGTCAGACCTCGAACATGCGCTCTTTTCAGATAAGTTAATTACATTAACTTATCTCGCAGCCATCGGAGGGTCTGACGCCTGTGTGAAGGAGGGTCGGTGTCGTTCGTAACTGCACAGCCGGAGGATCTATCCGGGGCAGCCGCCAATCTCGCAGGTCTCGGCGATGCGATGGCGGCACGAAACGCCGCTGCCGCGACGCCGACTACCGGCCTGGCACCGGCCGCTTCGGATATGGTTTCGGCAGTGACCGCGGCGCAGTTCGGTAAGCAGGGCGCCACATATCAGCAGATCGCCGCCCAAGCGGCGATGGTGCACGAACAAGTAGTAGCCGCGTTGCGGTCCGGGGCGGGCGCATACGCGCTGACTGAGGCGGCGAATGCAGCTGCTGCCGGCTAAGGGGGGCCTGGGTCGATGAGTTTCATGATTTTTCCGCCGGAAATCAACTCCAGCTTGATGTACAGCGGCGCGGGGTCGGGGCCGCTGATGGCGGCCGCGTCAGCGTGGAGCGAGCTGTCTGCCGATCTCGAATCAACCGCCGCCGCGTATCAGTCGGTGCTTGCGCAGCTGACCGGGTCCACGTGGCTGGGTCCGTCGTCGGCACGGATGGCCGCGGCGACGGCTCCCTACATCGACTGGCTGGTGACCAGCGGGGGCCAGGCCGCGCAGACCGCGGCTCAGGCCCAGTTTGCCGCCGCGGCGTACGAGGGCGCCTTCGCGTCGACGGTTCCGCCGGCGGTCATTGCGGCCAATCGAGCGCTGCTGGCGGCATTGGTGGCCACCAACTTCCTCGGGCAGAACACCCCGGCGATCATGGCCACCGAAGCGCACTACATGGAGATGTGGTTTCAGGACGGCCTGACGATGGACAGCTACGCGGCGGCCTCGCAGCAGGCAGTCGTGTTGCCGCAGCAGACCCCGGCGCCGTCGACCAGCGACGGCGGGCTGTCCTCCGATCTTGCCGCGGCCGTGCAATCCATCGAGAACTCCGTCACCAACACGGTGAACAACCTGACCTCGGCCCTCCAGGGGCTGCTGAGCGGAAACACCACTGCGGGCACGTCTGCCAACACCGTGTCGTCCGCGCTCACCTCGGCCGCGAGCAACTTGAGCGGCGCGAGTACGGGCGCGCAGGCAGCCGCAGCCACCTCGGGTGCCACGACGGCGGCCACCACGGCTCCGGTTACCAGTTTGCTTGGCTCGGCAGCCGGAACGCTGCTCCCGATCCAGGGCACCTACTACGCGACCATGCTCGCCAGCATGCCCGCCAAGATGCTGATCAGCCTAGGCAACTCGATGGGCGCTAGCCAGGCGATGCAGGCTGGCCAGCAGGCCATGCTCGCCGAAGTCCAGACGCTGGTCGACGGCAAGCTGAAGGCGTTGCTGGCCAGCATTTCCGGCCAGATGCGCGGGTTCGGATCCCAGATCACCGCGCAGCTGGCGGGCGCCGGGAGGCTGGGCGGCATGTCGGTTCCGAACGGCTGGGCGCAGGCCGCACCGGAGATGGTTCGCGCCGCGCCGGTATTGCCTCCCAACAGCATCGCGTCACCCATTACCTCCGCGAACCTGCCCACCAGCCCCTACACGCAGGCCCTCATGGGTGCAATGAACGGACGCGGCATGGGCACGCAGGCCGCCAAGACGGCGTCCGTGAAAGTTGAGACTCGCACGCCGGCCGGCGGATGAGAAGTGGGGGATGCCTTTGATGCAGGACGCATTAACCCAGGACATGACAGGTAGATAAGGAGAGAGATATGCCTACTCGTTTTATGACTGATCCGCACGAGATGCGGTCGATGGCGGGCCGTTTCGACGTGCATGCGCAGACGGTGGAGGACGAGGCCCGCAAGATGTGGGCGTCTTCGCAGAACATCGCCGGAGCTGGCTGGAGCGGTACCGCTCAGATGCCACGTCGCACGACACCATGGGCCAGATGAACACCGCGTTCCGCAACATCGTCAACATGCTGCACGGTGTGCGCGATGGGCTGATCCGTGACGCGAACAACTACGAGGCCCAAGAGCAGGGCTCGCAGCAGATCCTGTCCAGCTAGTCGATCACCGAAACCCTGTAGGAGAACAGTCATGTCGATCAGTTATCAGTTCGGTGATGTCGATGCCCACGGCGCGATGATCCGTTCGCAGGCCGCTTCATTGGAGGCCGAGCACCAGTCCATCGTTCGCGATGTGCTGGCTGCCGGTGACTTCTGGGGTGGTTCGGGTTCGGTAGCTTGCCAGGAGTTCATCACCCAGTTGGGTCGCAACTTCCAGACCATCTACGAGCAGGCCAACAGCCACGGCCAGAAGGTGCAGACCGCCGGCAACAACATGTCGAGCACCGACTCCGCCGTCGGGTCCAGCTGGGCTTGACGCTCAACCCCACTGGGGGTCAAAACACACCGCGCATCTCGATGCCCGGTGTGTTTTGCTTTGTGGCCACTTGATGAATTCGTCGCGGCCAAACCCGTTGCAGCCAATCCTGATTCAAGTGCTTATCGCGCACCCCCGGGTGCAGGCTGATTCCAAAGGCATGCGGAGCATCAGGGCACAGGTACGGGAATAGCATCCGAGATGTCGCCCGTGCAGACGTTCAGCGACCTCGCGTTTTTTCAAGGCGTGGCGAGCTATGAGGGCGCCCCAGGTGACAACCTTCCGGGCTGCTCGGGAGGTCGCGCGAGATTTCTCAATGCTTAAGCAGCAAGTGCCCGCCGCCACCGCGGACGTCACTTCGCTGCTGACCGGCGACCTTGCGCCCAGTGCCAGTGGCTCGGTGGTCGATCTCTTCACGCTGTTCTAGCGAACCAGGTGCGCGAGTAGGCGTCAGCCCGGTGCCTACTCCGCAACAGCGGCGCAACCACCGAGGATGGTGGTCGACGCAAAGTTGGCCGCGTTGGCCAGATGGTTGTCGGTCGGCGTGTAGGTCGGGAGTGCGGTGACGAACGCGCGACGGTACTGAGCCGAAAGGTTGGCGATGTCCTGCCAGATCGAATTATCGCTTTGCCGGCCAAGCTGTTCCAGCTTGCCGGCGAACGAGTTCATCACCGGTCCGACCGCGTAATTGACTGCCTTCTGTTCTTTGTTCCAATAGATCGACGGGACGTTAGGATCCAGTTGCTGCCATTGAGCGGTCTGCTGGCCGAACTGATCCAGCGCCGACTTCCATTCCGGGCAGACATTGTTGTCTGACGTCAGGAAAGGCTGCGGGCTCGCTAGATTACCCACCGGGGCGATGTCGGATGGCGGCGCCGACGGCGTCACCAGCGGGCCCCGCGCCGCGGCCGGACCGTCGCTGATGGATGCGCAGATCGATCCCAGCGCCGACGAGGCGCTGTTTGCCGCGCCGGCCAGATTGTTGTCTGCCGGAGTGTATTTCGGGATCCGCTCGGAGTATGCGCGTGCGTAAGCGATGAACTGCTGATACAGCTCGCGCATGACGCGGTGCGGCGTCAGCTTGACCAAACCGACCGTCTGCGCCGCCGCGCTGCGCATCGACTGGCCCGCCGCGATGAACTGCGCACGCTGCTTCGGTGTCCACGCTGATGCCGGCACCGACCGGTCGCGGTCGTTCCAGAGCCCCTGGCCGCTGTTCGCCAATTCGTTGTTGATCGATGCCCACGCCGTGCAGCTCGGGTCGTCGGTGATCACCGCCACCGGCCCAGTGTCTTTCGCGCTGGCTACCGCCGCGGTCTCCTGGCCTGGCCCGTTGTCGGACCCATCTTTCGGCCCCCCGGAACCCCCGTCGCCGAACAGCAATACCGCCGCAACGATTGTTGCCAACACAGCAACCGCAGCGACCCCACCCATGGCCCATTTCAGATTTCTATTGTCTTTTGGGCCGTCAGTATCAGACGTCACGGTGGATCAGCTTAAATGACAACCCCGTTACCGCAGGTGTTTTGACTGCGGGCCGGTAATGAACGCGGGCTTTCTCAGGCCGCTAACAGGGTTGACTTTTTATCGAACGTAAGTTCGAATACAGTATGCGATGGGACGGTCAGAGTGTCGGGGTGGACGACGGCGCGCTGCCCGGCCTGGAGCGCATCGGTTTCGTCCGCAGCGTGCGCACGCCGCAGTTCGACGGGGTCACGTTCCACGAGGTGCTGTGCAAGTCGGCGCTGAACAAAGTTCCGAACGGCGGTGCCGTCCTACCGTTTCAATTCACCATCAACGGCTACCGCGGTTGCTCGCACGCCTGCCGGTACTGCTTCGCCCGGCCGACACACGAGTATCTAGACTTCAACTACGGCAATGACTTTGACACCCAGATCGTCGTCAAGACCAACGTCGTCGACGTGCTGCGCCGCGAGCTGAGCCGGCGGTCCTGGTGTCGCGAGACCGTCGCCTTGGGCACCAACACCGATCCCTACCAACGCGCCGAGGGTCGCTACGCCCTGATGCCGGGCATCATCGGCGCGCTCGCCGAGTCGGGAACGCCACTGTCGATTCTGACCAAAGGGACTCTGCTGCGCCGCGATCTGCCTCTCATCGCCGCTGCCGCGGAACAGGTGCCGGTCGGGGTCTCGGTTTCCCTTGCCGTCGGCGGCGCTGACCTGCATAAGCAACTGGAGCCCGGCACACCGAGCCCGCAGGCGAGGCTGGGCTTGATCGCCGCGATCCGGGACGCCGGCTTGAACTGTCACGTGATGGTGGCGCCGGTGCTGCCTTATCTCACGGATTCCGTCGAGCATCTCGACGGTCTGCTGGGCGAGATCGCGGCGGCCGGGGCCAGCGGTGCCACGGTGTTCGGGCTGCATCTGCGCGGCTCGACCCGTAGTTGGTTCATGTCGTGGCTGTCGCAGACCTATCCGCACTTGGTCGGCCGGTATCGCGAATTATTCCGGCGCGGAGCCTATTTGCCGCCGGCTTACCGGGACGAGCTACGGGCGAAAGCGGACCCGCTGATCGTCAGACACGGGTTGGCCGGCGACCGGCGTCGGCATGGGACCGGAAAGCCGCAACAGGTCGCCGAATCGGCCCCGCCGACGCTGTTTTGAGCTAGTTAAGGTCCGGTGCGTGGTAAGTGTCGCACTGATTGGGGTCGCCAGTCTGGTAGCCGACAGTGAACCAGTGCTGGCGCTGTTCCGAGGAACCATGGGTCCACGACTCGGGGTTGACGCGGCCGGTGGAGGCCTTCTGGATGCGGTCATCGCCGACCGACGAAGCTGCCGACAATGCGTCGGCAATGTCCTTGTCGCTCAACGGCTCCAAGAACGGCACGCCGCTACCTTCCTGCTTGGTCGTGGAGGCGTAATGAGCCCACACCCCGGCGTAGCAGTCGGCCTGCAGCTCGGTGCGCACCCCATTGCCGCCGGCGCCCTGCGCGCCCTGCTGAGCGCGGCCGAGTGAACCCTGCAGATCCTGCACATGATGGCCGAATTCGTGAGCCACCACGTATTCCTGTGCCAAGGGTCCACCACTCGAACCGAATTGGGTGCGCAGCACGTCGAAAAAGCCGGTGTCGAAGTAGGCAGTCTTATCCACCGGGCAGTAGAACGGGCCCACCTCGGTGCTGGCCGGTCCACATCCGGTGCTGACCTGACCGCTGAACAACCGGATATGGGGCCGGGTGTAGCCGTGCATCAGTTGCTTCCATACCGCGTCGACGGAGTTGCCGGTGGCGACCACCCGGCACTGCACGTACTGGTTGGCGTCGGCGCCGGTTTTGCACTTGCCTAGATCGAACCCGGGTGCGACGTCCTGGCTGGCGCCCGGCGCCGGCAACTGATTGACCACCTTGCCGGGGTCGACCCCGAGTAGCAACGCGACCACGAGGAACAACAGGCCGCCCAGTCCGCCGCCGATCGCGATTCCTCGCCCCCCACCGCCGCCGGACGACGCCGTCGTGCTGGTGTCGATCTGCATACCCTCGTTGAAGGTCATCGCATTCTCCGTTGCGGTTCATGGCATCGCTGTTGGGCTTTCTTCGCCCGGCCAGATCAGCTTCGCACACTACGATCCGGGCCGACCCGGGTCCGTCTACCAAGCATTCGGACTCTCGGACAAAACCGGCAAACCACTGCACGTGCTCGGCGTTGATTGCGAACGACAGGTAGACAACTGAGGAAATTCTCAGGTCCCGCTGCTCATTCTCTCAGTAACCCGGATATGTTCGGGCTTCAAGAGATTGGAGCTTCCATGAGTTATGTGCACCCCCAGGCCATCCTGGGCGCGGCGGTCGGTGCATTCGGCGCCGTCGTTGCTGTAGCCATGATCTCGTCACCGGCCGCCCACGCCGACGATTCGATCATCACCGACATCACCGCCATCGAGTCCGCGGCCAACACCGCCTTCGGGCTCGCCGAGTCGGACTTGGCCAGTCCCGCCACCGAAGCCGCGGGCTTGACGCAGCTGTTCATCGGTCTCGACGACGACTTGATCGGTGTGCCGAACTTTCTCGAGGTGGCCTTGACCGACGAGCTCCAGGGCGTGGCGGTCATCTCGCCCACCGATTTCGAAATCGGCTCCGCCCTGCCGTTCGACTTCTCCGCGCCGACCAGCGCCGCTGAATCCATCACCGAGGCCAACACGATCTACACCGAGGGCGCCACCACGCTGATCAGCATGATCAACGCTTTGCCCACAACCGATTTCGCCGACGCGGCGTTGCTCAACGCGCAGTCGATCATCGACGAATTCATCCTGCCCGGACAGATTGAGCTGATCGGCAGTCTGGCGTTCGCCGGGCTCTGACTAGCCCGGGCCGTCGCCGGCCGCGGCCAGCAGCGGCACCAGCACGTCGCTGATCGGCGTCGCGATTCCGTGGGCGCGGGCCTTGCGAACGATCACCCCGTTGCGGATGTCCCACTCCTGCGGGCGACGGGCTTCGCGGTCGGCCAGCATCGAGGTGCCCATGTCGGCGGGCGCCTCGCGAAACATCGCTACCGTGCCGGCGGCCGCGTCGTCGGCCAGCTGTGCGCCTTCTGCGCGGGCGACGTCGAGGCATTCGCCGGCGTATTGGCGCGCGAGCTCCGCCAGATCATGCCGACGAAACATCCCCGACCGCCGGCCGGTCAGCACCATCAGTCCGGCCACCGCGTTGACCAGCAGCTTGCGCCATGCGGCGGTGACGAAGTCAGGGTCGCAGTCCGCAGAGCCGCCCGCGCTGCACCACAGGTCGGCGAATGCCGTTGCAGCCGGTCCGGTCGGCAACACCAGCCGCGGATCGGTGCGCAGTCGTACCCAGCCGTCCGGCTGTGTCTCGGCCGAGAACCAGACAATGCCGGGGATGACCGTCGACGATGCGCAGAGCGGCTGCACCTGCTCGACCTGTTCGACACCGTTCTGCAGGACGACGACGGTGGTGTTCTCATCGCACAACCGGGTCAGCCAGCGCCCCGCGTCGGCGTTCTGAGTTGCCTTGACCGTCAGAACAACCCATCCGGCCGGCTCGGTGATCTCGGCGGGCTCGGTGCACACCGGACCCGGCACCGTGATCGGATCGGCGCCGTCGGGCCGAAGCTCGATCTGCGATCGCGGGGTCCGTCCGCAGACTCGGACCCGGTGCCCGTCGGCGGACAGGTAAGCGGCGACCGTCGTGCCGACGGCACCTGGACCGACAACGGCTACATCTCCAATGACATCCATGACCGTCCTCGAAATTACCGCCTCATAGACTGGGCTGTCGTTTCCACCTTCGCGAGGAGTATTTGTGCTGCGCAGTCACGCCGCAGGTTCATTGCGGGCCACCGACGCCGGTCAACAGGTGACGCTGGCCGGCTGGGTCGCACGCCGGCGCGATCACGGCGGGGTGATCTTCATCGATCTGCGCGACGCCACCGGTGTGTCGCAGGTGGTGTTCCGTGCCGCCGACGTGCTGGATCAAGCCCACCGTCTGCGCGCCGAGTTCTGCGTGGCCGTCGAAGGCATCGTCGAAATCCGCCCGGAGGGTAACGCGAACTCCGAGATCGCCACCGGAGATATCGAAGTCAACGCGACGTCGCTGACGGTGCTGGGGGAGTGCGCGCCACTGCCTTTTCAGCTCGACGAGCCCGCCGGTGAGGAAGTTCGGTTGCGCTATCGCTATCTGGATCTGCGCCGCGAAGGTCCGGGCAACGCGATTCGGTTGCGCTCCAAGGTAAATGCCGCGGCACGTGCGGTGCTAACAGGTCGTGACTTCGTCGAGATCGAGACTCCGACGATGACGCGTTCGACGCCGGAAGGCGCGCGCGACTTCCTGGTTCCGGCCCGGCTGCAGCCCGGCTCCTTTTACGCCCTGCCGCAGAGCCCGCAGCTGTTCAAGCAGTTGCTGATGGTGGCCGGCATGGAGCGGTACTACCAGATCGCTCGCTGCTACCGGGACGAGGATTTTCGGGCCGACCGGCAGCCGGAATTCACCCAGCTCGACATGGAGATGAGCTTCGTCGAGGCCGACGACGTCATCGCCACGGCCGAGCGGGTGCTCAAAGCGGTGTGGGCGCTCATCGGCTACGACCTTGCCACGCCGGTGCCGCGGATCAGTTACGCCGACGCGATGACACGGTTCGGCACGGACCGACCCGACCTGCGGTTCGGGGTTGAGCTTGTCGAATGCACAGAGTTTTTCTCCAACACCACGTTTCGGGTGTTCCAGGCGCCTTACGTCGGCGCGGTCGTGATGTCCGGTGGGGCGTCGCAGCCGCGCCGGACGCTGGACGGCTGGCAAGAGTTCGCCAAGCAGCGCGGCCACAAGGGCCTGGCCTATGTGCTGGTCGGCGACGACGGCACGCTGAGCGGGCCGGTCGCCAAGAATCTTTCCGACGCCGAGCGTGACGGCTTGGCGGCCCACGTCGGCGCCGAACCCGGTGACTGCATCTTCTTCTCGGCGGGGCCGGCAAAAGCATCGCGTGCGCTGCTCGGTGCTGCCCGTGACGAGATCGCCAAGCGACTCGACCTGATCGATCCGGCTGCCTGGGCGTTCACCTGGGTGGTGGACTTCCCGCTGTTCGAGCCGGCCGACGACGCGACCGCCGCCGGTGACGTCGCGCTGGGCAGCGGTGCGTGGACCGCGGTGCACCACGCTTTCACCTCGCCCAAGGCCGAGTCGGAGGCGACCTTCGACAGCGACCCGGGCAACGCTCTCGCCGACGCCTACGACATCGTCTGCAACGGCAACGAGATCGGTGGCGGTTCCATTCGTATCCATCGCCGCGATGTCCAGGAACGCGTATTCGCGATGATGGGGATCGGCGCCGCCGAAGCGCAGGAGAAATTTGGATTCTTATTGGACGCGTTCACTTTTGGTGCGCCGCCGCACGGCGGGATCGCGTTTGGCTGGGACCGGATCGTCCAGTTGCTGTCCGGTGCTGACTCCATTCGCGAGGTGATCGCCTTCCCGAAGTCCGGCGGCGGCGTCGACCCGCTGACCAATGCCCCGGCACCCATCACCGCGCAGCAGCGCAAGGAGTCGGGAATCGATGTGAAGCCCGACGAGTTGACCAGGCATGAGTGAAATGCCCGACACCGACGCGATCAAAGCGTTCAACGAGACCATCGCCGAGGAGTTCCGGTCGAACAACGGCAAGGTCGGCGGCCAGTTCGAAGGTGCAAACCTGCTGCTGCTGACCACGACGGGCGCCAAATCTGGCCAGCCGCGACTCTCGCCGTTGGCCTACTTCCGGGTCGACGGAAAGCTGCTCATCATCGGGTCCTTCGCCGGCGCCGACGTGAACCCGGCCTGGGTGCACAATCTGCGGGCGAATCCGTCGGCGCACATCGAGTTCGGCAACGACTCCGCAGACGTGATCGCCCGCGAGTTGCCGTCTGATGAGCGCGACGATCTGTTCGGCCGAATCGCTGCGGCCTCCCCGGGGTTCGCCGGGTATCAGGCAAAAACCACGAGGATCATACCGGTCTTCGAGCTGCAGCCGGCCAGTTAGCCCAGCCGCGTAGTTAGGTCGTCAACCGACCCGGGGAAGCGTCCGGTCACGGCGCAATCACGGCGCCTATCACGGGGCGGTTACACCACCTCGAAGTGGCTAGTGCGGGACCAGCGACATGATCGTTTGCAGCGTGCCGCGCACCGGGTGCAAGAAGATGTTCACGATCTGGATCGGGAACAGCTGGCCATTTCCGCCGCACTTGGGCCACGCTCCGGGACCCTGAGTTGCCAGCACCCGGTTCGCCACCGCAATCTGCTGCTCCCGCGACGCCATGGCCGGGTCACCCATGCCGCCGTTTGCGGCCCAGGTAGACGGCTTGAACTGCAGCCCACCGTAGAACCCGTTGCCGGTGTTGGCGTGCCAGTTGCCACCCGATTCGCACTGCGCGACAGCGTCCCAGTTCATACCGTCTGCGTACGCGACCCCAGTGGTCGGATTCACCAGCAGCGTCATGCCCAGAACGACTAGCGCGGCTATCACCAGATGCTTGCACATCGTGCTCAATAGCCCACCTAAATGACTCATTTAACACTTCTAACAAACACGCGGGAAAAGAGTCAATGCGTGGGACATTAGCAATTCAGTGAGATAATTGTTTAATATGCGTTTTCTGTTGCTGATGTCTATTGAAGTTAACTACTGAGCCCATTGGGGCTGTTCATAACTAGAGTGTTATATGCGGTTCAAGTTATCTTGTCGTGATGAAGTAAACTAGAGTGGCCTGTGATACTCCTGTTACCCAAGTGACAGAAGGAGCGGAAGCACGCACTAGCGCGTTTGGCCCAAAAACTCTTGGACCAGGCGTTTTGGCGCCTGGGTCAGCCAAGCCTCGACAATCAGCTCCCTGAGGCCGCGCTCGCTGATGGCCGCAAGCCTGACCAGCACGGCCGGATAGCCGTCGAAATGGGGCGTGGTGAAGTAGACGTCGGGTTCGTCGGCGATCAGCGCGAACTTGACGCCTTCATCGGCCACCCGGACGCCGAGAATGTCGCCCCGGGGCGGCTGGGTCCCACCTGCAGCCAGCGCTTCACGGTCGGAGGTCCGCAGCGGACGCTCCCAGGCGATCAGCTTCTTGCCGACCCGCCATTCGTGCGGCGACGACTCCCCGGTGAGTTGCAGCTCTCCGACAACGCCGGCGACGTCATCCCAGGTGGCCATGACCCATTGTGCTCCCGGTGGGCACGCCAAGGAGCAGATCAGGCAGCGCCGCTGCGCGTGACCGCGGGCCTCACTAGTGTTGCAGCGTGACGTCGTTGAGCCCTGCCGGCGATCCAGGGCAGTCACGGGATCTGCACCCGGCGGGCTTGGGCGCCCGTTACCAGATCACCCATCGCACCCAATACCGCTACTCGGACGTGGTGACCAGTTCCTACGGTCGCGGATTCCTCACTCCGCGGGACCTTTTGCGCCAGCGCTGTCTGTTTCACGAGTTGCGGATCTCGCCGACACCCGCAGACAGCTCGACGAGCCCGGACACCTACGGCAACATCAGTTCGTACTTCCATGTCACCGAGCCGCATCAGACGCTGACGGTCACCAGCGAGTCAATCGTCGAGGTGTACCCGTCACCGCCGGAGCGGTGGGGGGCCGGACCGGCGCTGGCACCGTGGGAACAAGCCCGTCCGGTGGGTGCGCGGGGAGCGCTGGCCACCGAGTTCGCCCTCGACCTGAACCCGCCGGAGATCACCGACGAGGTGCGCGAATACGCCGCACCGAGTTTCGCCCCCGGACGACCGCTGGTGGAGGTGCTGCGTGACCTCACGACGCGGATCCACACCGACTTCGCCTACCGCTCCGGCTCCACAACGGTTTCCACCGGCGTCAATGAGGTTCTATCGGCGCGGGAAGGGGTATGTCAGGACTTCGCGCGACTGGCGATCGCCTGCCTGCGCGCTCATGGGCTGGCAGCCAGCTACGTGTCCGGATACCTGGCCACCAACCCGCCGCCCGGAAAGGAGCGCATGATCGGTATCGACGCGACCCATGCCTGGGCGGCGGTGTGGACGCCGCAAGCGCCGGGCCAATTCGAGTGGCTTGGACTGGATCCCACCAACGACCAGACGGTCGACGAGCGGTATGTCATCGTCGGGCGCGGCCGCGACTACGCCGACGTGCCGCCGCTGCGCGGCATCATCTACACCAACTCCAAGACCAGCAAGATCGACGTCGCGGTCGACGTTGTGCCCTATGAAGGTGACGAACTGTATGCGTGATTTCCACTGCCCCAACTGCGGCCAGCGTCTGACGTTCGAAAACTCGGCGTGTCTGGCGTGTGGCAGCGCCCTGGGATTCTCGCTCGACGAGATGGCCCTGCTGGTCATCACGACGGGCGAGGACGCCGATCATGCCGGCTTCGTCAGCGCCAGTGACTACGACCTGTGCTCCAACCGTTATGTCGCCGAATGCAATTGGTTGGTACCCATCAATTCCGGCGGGCTGTGCGAGTCCTGCCGGCTGACCATCGAGCGGCCCAACGACGCCGACAAAGATGGCCTTGTCGAGTTCGCCAGCGCCGAGGCGGCCAAACGTCGACTCGTCGTCGAACTGCATGAGCTGAAGCTGCCGATCGTCGGCCGTCTCGAGGACCCCGACTACGGGTTGGGTTTCCGGCTGCTGTCCAGCGCACACGAGAAGGTGCTGACCGGGCACGAAAACGGCGTCATCACCATCGATCTCGCCGAGGGCGACGATGTGCACCGCGAGCAATTGCGGGTGGAGATGGACGAGCCTTACCGCACGCTGCTGGGCCACTTCCGACATGAGATCGGACACTATTACTACTACCGGCTGATCACGCCGTCCGCTGAATACGTGGAGCGGTTCACCGCGTTGTACGGCGACGCCAACGCGGACTACCAGGAAGCGCTGGACCGGCACTACAGCGAGGGTGCGCCCGACGGTTGGCATAAGAATTACGTGTCGTCGTATGCGACCATGCATCCGGCCGAGGACTGGGCCGAGACGTTCGCGCACTACCTGCACATCCGGGACACGCTGGACACCGCGGCCTGGTCGGGTTTCGCGCCGGCCACGGCAACCTTCGATCGACCGGTGTTGGGGCCCAGCGCTTTCGCCACCATCATCGACATGTGGCTCCCGGTGTCGTGGTCACTGAACATGGTCAACCGGTCAATGGGTCACGACGATCTTTATCCGTTCGTGCTGCCGGTCAAGGTGCTGGAGAAGATGAAGTTCATCCACAACGTGATCGACGAGGTGACGGCGTTGAGCGGCAAACGCGACCCGGTCCGGGCCTGACCGCGCCCGTCGTCACGGCATGCTCCTCCGCTCGTCACCACCCCACAGCGGCTGCATATCGCTGGGCAGCGCCAATTGGGTCGCGGTGATCACTTCGGCGAGTTCGCGTAATGCCGCGTGAATTGCGGTCAGCAACTCGGCCAGGTTCTTGCGGTGCCCGTCCTCGGAGACCGATTCCAACTCGGCGGGCGACGACCGCCGAAGCAGGGTGCCGATCTCGGCGACCATTCGCTCCGGTCGTGATGACCCCGACGATCCGGGCAGGTCGCCGAGATCAGTCCGCAGCCGCTCCAATTGGTATACCAGCGACCGGGGGTTGGTCGCGTCGAACAGCATCAGTTCTGCCAGGGCTGCAACGCTGACCCGGCCGGCTGTGCGGCGCCGGTAGATCACCGCGGATTCCGTTGCGATAAGCGTTGATTCGATTACCGTTCGCTCGGCCGCCGGCGCCAGGACGGTGGTCAGCGTAGCGCTGAACAAAGCGGTGAGGCCCAGGCCGCGCTCGATGCGTTTGCCGATGTCCATCATGGTCCAGCCGACGTCCTGCACCATCGACTCCGCGGCCACGCCGGCCAGCGTCAGCATCCCCACCAGGGTCTGCGACTGCGCGGTCGCCAGCACGGCGTCGGCCTCGGCGAGGGAGTCCGGCGGTTCGGCCTTGTGGGCCAGCGCTCGCTCGACGCCGGCCAGCACGACCCAGGTGTCGCTGGACAACTGGTCACGCACGCCACGGGCGGCCAGCGCCAGCCGGTCCGCCGAGTGCACCAGTGCGCCGGGGCGATCGCGGTCCATGGTCAGCGACCACAACGTCGACGGGGCGATCGCGATCGTTTCGGCTTGGTCTTCGGGTCCGGGGTCAGTCCCGGTGATGCGGCTCAGCGCAGCCATCAGGACTGCCACACACTGGCTTTCGGAAATCTCTTGGCGGTGCCGGAATTCGTAGTACCGCCGGCGAGCAGCAATCAGCAACCGGGCCATGTTCTCGGCGCGCTCGCCGTAGCGTCCCATCCAGAACAGATCGGACAGCACGCGCGGCGAGCTGACTCCCAACGTGCCCGCACCTGTCTTCGCGGGTATCTCCGGGGCCGGCAGGGTGACCGTCTCGGTCCGCGACCGGTCGGTGGGTTGAACCCAGACATCCTTGGCCGCAAGGGTTTTCAGGGTGTACGCCGATGGCCCCTGGGTCAGCACGTAGCCGAGGCCGCCGAGCATCGGGGCGTAGCCGCCGCGCTGCGCCACGGTGAATAGCCGGATGCCCACCCCACCGGCCGACAGTTCAGTGTCGGAACTGGTGGGAGCGGAGGAGAACTGCGGCAACTCCTGACCGACCCACTGCCACGGCATCGCGGTGATGCAGGCGGTGAGATCCTCCAGTCGTTCCGACGAAAGTGTCGGGCCGACAAGCGTTTGCCCGCCGATGGTAGGCCTGATCAACAACGACGGCAGGTTCGCCAGCAGATGGGAGCGTTCGCTGTCAATGCCACCCCAATAGCTGGGTGCGGTCGACAACAGCGGCGCTTCGCCGAGCAGTCGTGCGGCGAGCTCGGGCAGGAATCGTTGTAGCCCAGCACTTTCCAAGATGCCACTGCCGACGGTGTTCACCACGGTCACCGTCCCGCGATGCTGTGCCTCCACCAGGCCGACCACGCCGAGCCGCGAGTCGGCGCGCAGATCGAGCGGGTCGGTGTAGGTCGCGTCGACGCGGCGGAAGACCACGTCGACGCGTTTCAGCGTACCCAGGGAGCGCATCCACAATTTCCCGTCGCGAACCACCAGATCCGCGCTCTCCACCAACGGGAAACCCAGCAGCGTGGCCAGATACGCCTGATCGAACGAGGTTTCGGAGTAGATGCCTGGGCTGAGGACGACGACCACGGGGTCTTGCACACCGTCAGGCGCGGCATCGATCAACGCCAGCCGCAACGCCTGAGCGAACGGCGTCGTCGGCCGAGGTCCGACCTTCTCGTAGAGGTCGGGCAGTGCTTGCGCAAGCACCCGCCGGTCGGCGAGGGCGTATCCGGCCCCGGACGGGGCCTGGGTCCAGTCGGCATTCACCTGATAGCTGCCATCGGAGCGCCGGCCGACATCGCAGGCGTGCATGAAGAGCTGGTGGTGCCCAGGCACCTCGATTCCGTTGGCGGCACGCACATAACCGGGATGGGCGAATAGCAGTTCCGGCGGCAGCACGCCCTCGGTCAGCGAGCGTCGGCTCGCGTACACATCGGCCAGCACGGCGTTGAGCACCCGGGATCGTTGCACCAGTCCGGTCTCAAGCACGTCCCAGTCGGGAGCCGACACCACCAGTGGCAGCGGGTCCAGCCGCCACGGCTGGGACTCGTCGTGACTACCGGCGACGGGCGGCTTGGTGGGATCGACACCGGTGTAGGTGATGTCGTCGTTGTCCACCAGCCGGCGTACAGCGGAGCTCAACCGACTCATGCCGGCCCGTCCGCGATCACCGACCGCGTCGGCGAGGTCGGACCACGCCGGGCGGACGTTCCCGTTCTCGTCGAGGAATTCGTCGAAGCCGATCACCGGCCCCTGAAGGGAGGGTGGCCGCAAGTCGAACAGGGTCTCTTGAGCACGTGCGGTTCGGTACCCGGCAAGCAGCCGATCGACGTCGGAGCGGTCGTGAAAAGCTGCCGACGAATCGCTGGGTTGCTGAATTATCTCAGCCATGTCGCCAATAGCCATTACCGCAGAACGGTACGCACGCGCCGCAGATCAAGGATGCCCGGCGCGCCGATGTCGGTGGAAATTCGCGCCTGCATTTCCCGGATGTCGGACAGCTCGAGCTTGCCCGGGGTGAATCCGGTTGCCTCGAAACGTCGCGCTCGCCGAGACTCGGCTTCCACGGCGTTGACGGGAGGCTCGTCGTACGCGCGACCGCCGGGATGAGCGATGTGGTACGTGCAGCCACCACGCGACGTCGAGGTGGTGAGGTCGATGAGCTCGAACTGCAGCGGACCGTCTTTCGCGATGGTCGGGTGCAGCGCGCTGGGCGGCTGCCACGCGCGGAACCGCACGCCGCCGACGTGCACGTCGGGGTTGTCGGTGGCCAGCAGCGGCACCGGATATCCGTTGCAGGTCAGCAGATAGCGGTGGCGGTCGGCGCCGATGACCCGTACCTGGATACGTTCGACCGAGGAGTCCACGTAGCGAGCGGTGCCGGTCGCGGTGGACTCCTCGCCGAGGGTGTTCCACGGTTCGATGGCCCCGCGCAGTTCGATCTCGACGCCGTCGAAGACCGCGGTGCCGATCCGTGGAAAACGGAATTCGGTGAACGGGTCCAGCCAATTGGTCTCGAACGGGATGCCGTGTGCCCGCAGATCTGCGGCGACATCGGCAATGTCATGAATCAAGAAGTGCGGCAACAGGTATCGACCGTGAAGGTTCGAACCGTGTCGGATCAGCGGAGCCCGCAGCGGGTCGTCCCAGAACCACGCCACCAGCGAGCGCACCAGCAGCGACTGCACCATCGCCATTCGCAGGTGCGGTGGCATCTCGAAACCGCGCAACTCCAGCAGACCCAACCTGCCCCGCAGGCTGTACGGGTTGTAGAGCTTGTCGATGCAGAATTCGGCTCGATGCGTGTTGCCGGTGATGTCGGTGAGCAGATGCCGAAGTGCCCGGTCGATGATCCACGGCCGGGGCGAATCTGCCGCGGAACCCGAAGTCAGCCGGTCGATTTCGGCGAATGCGATTTCGAGCTCGTACAGCGCCTCGGCGCGACCCTCGTCGACGCGCGGCGCTTGCGAGGTGGTCCCGACGAACCGGCCGGCGAACAGATAGGACAACGAGGGGTGTCGCTGCCAATACGTCAGCAGCGAAACCAACAGGTCTGGGCGGCGCAGCAGCGGAGAGTGCTTCGGAGTGACGCCGCCCAGGGTGATGTGATTGCCACCGCCGGTGCCGCTGTGACTGCCGTCGAACTGGAATGACTCCGTGGACAGGCGCGCCAATCTGGCTTGTTCGTAGAGGGTTTCAAGCTGTTGGGTCTGATCGGCGAAGCTGGCGGTGGGTGCGACGTTGACCTCGATGACACCGGGGTCGGGGGTGATCGTCGTCGACATCAGCCGCGGGTCCGCCGGTGGTTCGTAACCCTCGATGACCACCGGGCGGCCGATTTTCGCGGCCGCCGCATGCACCCGGCCGATCAGGTCGACGAAGTTGTCCAGGGCTTCGGTGGGCGGCATGAAGACGTACAGCAAGCCGTCGCGCACCTCGGCGACCATCGCTGTCGTCGGTGCGTCGTCATCGTCATCGACGACGGCCTCGACCTCCGACGACGTGAGGTCCTCACCGACCGCGGTCGGATCGGTGACGAATGACACCCGCGGCGGCTTCCAGCTGATCGAACTCAGTGGCAGCCGTAGACCCGCCGGCGAATCGCCCGCGATCAGTACGACGCGGCCGCGCCGCAGCCGCCAATTGGCGCTGGCCCAGCCCAGGTCGTCCTCGCGACGGTGAATGGGAAGCACGAATGCGCTTGGTGTGATGGTGGATTCGTCGAGTTTAGACACCAGCGCTGCCCGGGCGGCCGGACTGTCCGTCTCGGGGTTCAGATCGGCACTGGACTCCACCGGATCGCCTTGGGGCAAACGGGTTTCGGTCGCCAACTGGGTCAGCGGATCTTCGTAGGCGGCACGCACCTGCGAATCGGGCAGGCCCAACTCGGCGGCGATGGCCGCAAGCAGGTCCTGGGCCGTCGTGATGTCCGCCGGTGGCCCGGCCGGAGCGGTGCTCCAGGGGTCAGCCAGCAATGTGTCGTCGGGCCACAGCGGCTGACCGTCGGTGCGCCAGTACAGTCCAATTTGCCAGCGGGGCAACGGTTCACCGGGATACCACCGGCCCTGTCCGCGGTGCACCAGGCCCTGCGGTGCCCACTGCTTCTTCAGTCGAGCGGCCAGCTCGGAGGCGAGTTGACGCTTGTGCGGGCCGTCGGCGTCAGTGCTCCACTCGTCGTCGACCTGGTTGTCGACCGACACGAAGGTGGGCTCGCCACCGACGGTGAGCCGGACATCGCCGGCGGTCAGTCGCTCGTCGACCCTGCGGGCGACGTCCTGGATGGTCGCCCAGGCCTCGTCGGTGTAGGGCAGGGTGACCCGCGGATCTTCGTGGATGCGGGTGACGGTGTTGGAGAATTCCAGGGTGGACTCGCACGGCTCGACGCCGCCCGTGATCGGCGCCGCGCTCGCCGGACTCGGTGTGGCGGCGAGCGGGATGTGGCCCTCGCCGGCGAACAGACCCGATGTCGGATCCAAACCGATCCAACCCGCGCCGGGGATGAAGACCTCGGCCCAGGCGTGCAGGTCGGTGAAATCGGCGGATGGGCCGGACGGCCCGTCGAGTGCCTTGACGTCGGAGGTCAGCTGGACCAGGTAGCCGGACACGAATCGGGCGGCCAGACCCATCTGCCGCGCCACCGAGACCAGCAGCCAGGCGAAGTCACGACACGACCCGATTCCAGTTTGCAGCGTGAAATCCGGTGTCTGCACACCCTGTTCCATTCGCACGCTGTAACCGAGGTCTGCATTGATTCGTCTGTTGAGTTCCACTAGGTAGTTGATCGTGCGGGTGCCCGGTGGCACGGCGAAGGTGCGCACCCAGGCCTGCACCAGTTCGCCGGGGCCCGAGCCGGCGCCGTCCTCGTCGACCGGTCGCAGATAGGGCTTGAGCTCATCTGCCAACGGCTCGGGATAGGTGAATCCGCCGGCGGGCCACGTTTCGGCCCAATCCTCGATGAAGAAATCGAACGGGTTGATCACCTTGAGGTCGGCGATCAGCCCAACGGTGATGGTCAGCCGGTCCGTCGGATTGGGAAACGTCAGCCGGTAGACGAAGTTGCCGACGGCATCCTGCTGCCAGTTGACGAAATGGTCCGCCGGTTCGACTCGCAGCGAGTAGGCCTCGATCTCCGTGCGCGAGTGAGGCGCCGGACGCAGCCTTACGACGTGTGGGAACACCCGGACCGGCCGGTCAAAGGTGTAACTGGTGCGATGCTCCAGCGCAACTTTGATGGTCATAACCGCCATCTCATCACGCGAACCTGATTGACGCAGCGCAGCATAGTCAGCCTTTTCGGGTGGAGTTGGGAGTGGCGTAACCGGGAATGGCCGCCAAGTGTTCCTAGGATCGCTCGAGTGGATGATCGTTACGGCTCAGACATTCTCGCCCGCGACCCGCATAACTGGCGCAGACCGCGGTCCGCTGAGATGCCCGTCGAAATCGGCGTGGTCGTGGAAGACCCGCAGACCGGCTACGTCGGCGCGGTGGTGAGCGTCGAGTACGGCCGCATGCAACTCGAAGACCGGCACGGTCGCCGCAAGCCGTTCCCGGTCGGCCAGGGCTATCTCGTCGACGGCAAGCCGGTGATCCTGACCGCGCCGCGCGGCCCGGCACCCAAGGCCGCGGCCCGCACCGCATCCGGCTCGGTGGCGGTGAGCGGGGCGCGTGCCCGGATCGCCCGGACCGGCCGAATTTACGTCGAGGGCCGCCATGACGCCGAACTCGTCGAGCAGGTGTGGGGCGACGACTTGCGGATCGAGGGTGTGGTGGTCGAATACCTCGGCGGCGTCGACGATCTCGTCGGCATCGTCGAGCAGTTCCGGCCGGGCCCGCGACGGCGGCTGGGGGTGCTTGTCGATCACCTGGTCGCCGGTTCGAAGGAATCGCGGCTGGCCGACGCGGTGCACCGCGGCTCGGGTGGCGCGCACACGCTGGTCGTCGGCCATCCGTTCGTCGACATCTGGCAGGCCGTCAGACCGGCCCGGCTCGGGCTGTCGGAGTGGCCGGTGATCCCACGCGGAACGGAGTGGAAACACGGCATCTGCCAGGCGCTGGGCTGGCCGCACGCCAACCAGGCCGACATCGCTGCCGCGTGGCACCGCATCCGCGGAACAGTCCGCGACTGGACCGACCTCGACGCGGCGCTGATCGGCCGGGTGGAAGAGCTGATCGACTTCGTCACCCAGCCGTAGCGGTTCTAGCCCCAGCGGTTACGGAGTAAGCGGCGCGATCGGCCCCCCGGAAAGCCGACGGTAGGTGTAGGCCTGGATCAGCAGGGCAACCGGGCCGGCCACGATGACGCCGATGCCACAGGCGATGAACCCGGCCACCAGGATCAAGGCCTGCACGAGCAACGACAGCAGGGTTGCGCCGATGTTCGCCTTCACCACTCCGTAGCTGGCCTTCACCGCGTCGATCGGTGGCAGGGCGCGATCGGACGCGAACGCGATCGTGAACAGCGTGAAGAACGCGAAGACGAAGATCAACACCAGCGACAGCAGTGCGAACACGAAGCCGGGCAGTAGAGACAGTGAGTTCAGCACCGCTGAGATCACCGCGATCAGCGCTCCGGCCAGGATGACGTTGCCGAAGTTGCGCGGTTTGAAGAACGAGCCGACAGTCACCGGCCTGCCGTCGAGGATGTCGAGCAATCCCGACCAAATCGCCGCCTGCACGAAAATGCCGAAGATGAAGGTGACGATCTGCAGGATGAACAGTCCGCCGGCGTCCAGACCTGCCGAGAAGGACGCGCCGTACTCGCCGTCGGTATTGGTGTTGGCCGAGGCGCCACCCAATACGACGAATACCAGGGACTGCACGACGGCGAAGAGGACCAGGTACACCAGCGCCGCGAGGACCAATGGGCCCACGTTCTTGGTGAACTTGTTCCACGCCCAACCGAACGCGTGCCCGACGTCGAAACCCGACCCGGGCGGGGGCCCGTATCCGGGATGCGCCGGGTAACCGGGCGACGGCCCGTAGCCCGGTGGTGGCGGGTAGCCGGGAGGAGGACCGTAGCCCGGTTGCGGCGGTCCGTAGCCGGGAGGCGGTGGGGGCCCGCCATATCCGGGCGGCGGTCCGTAGCCGGGCGGCGGCTGCCCTGGTGGCGGCCCATAGCCGGGCGGCGGCTGCCCTGCTGGGGGTCCGTACCCCGGAGGAGGCCCGTAGGCGGGCGGTGGCGGATAGTCATCCGGGTTGGGGTTACTGCCATAGGGTTGGTTCGGATTGCCGGGGTGCTCCGGAGGGTGGCTCATAGCCGCTCCTGCATCGTCGTCGGGGAGTTGTCCTGGCGTGCGCCTTCGCGAACTTAGCAAGTATTCGGCGGCGACGCTCAGACCTCACTCTGCGCGTCCACGTGTCGTGCCGACGTGGTATGCCTGACTCCGTGTCCGACGGTCTGTTCGACGTCCCCGACGAGACCAGTCGTGGCGATCTCACGCACGCCGCCTCGGCCGCCGCGCCGCTGGCCGTACGGATGCGCCCGGCCAGTCTCGAGGAGGTCGTGGGGCAGGCTCACTTGCTGCAGCCCGGCTCTCCGCTGCGGCGACTGGTCGAAGGCTCGGGCATGGCGTCGGCCATCCTCTACGGCCCGCCCGGCAGCGGAAAAACGACACTGGCGTCGCTGGTGTCGCAAGCCACCGGACGCCGGTTCGAGGCGCTGTCGGCGTTGTCGGCCGGGGTCAAGGAAGTCCGCGCCGTGATCGATACGGCGCGACGAGCCGCCGTGCACGGCGAGCAGACCGTGCTGTTCATCGACGAGGTACACCGGTTCTCCAAGACACAGCAGGACGCACTGCTGGCCGCGGTCGAGAACCGGGTGGTCTTGCTGGTCGCGGCGACAACCGAGAACCCGTCGTTTTCCGTTGTCGCGCCGCTGTTGTCACGGTCGTTGATCCTGCAGTTGCATCCGTTGACCGCCGAGGACGTCCGCGCGGTCGTGCAGCGCGCGATCGATGATCCGCGTGGACTGGACGGCCGGGTGCAGCTGACACCCGAGGCAGTTGACCTGTTGGTCCGGCTGGCGGCCGGGGACGCCCGGCGGGCGCTGACCGCATTGGAGGTGGCGGCCGAGGCGGGGGATGAGGTCACCGTCGAAACCGTCGAGCAATCGCTGGACAAGGCGGCAGTCCGCTACGACCGCGACGGCGACCAGCACTATGACGTGGTCAGCGCCTTCATCAAGTCGGTGCGCGGTTCCGATGTCGATGCCGCGCTGCACTACCTCGCCCGAATGCTCGTCGCCGGAGAGGATCCGCGTTTCCTCGCGCGCCGACTGATGATCCTCGCCAGCGAGGACATCGGCATGGCGGACCCGACCGCAATACAGGTCGCAGTCGCCGCCGCGCAGACGGTGGCGCTGATCGGCATGCCGGAGGCCAAACTGACCTTGGCGCACGCCACCATCTATCTGGCTACGGCGCCGAAGTCGAATGCCGTCGCCACCGCGATCGGGGCGGCGATGGGAGACATCGGCGCGGGCAAGGCCGGTCTGGTGCCGCCGCATCTGCGTGACGGTCACTATTCGGGGGCTGCGGCGCTGGGCAACGCTCAAGGCTACAAGTACGCGCACGACGACCCAGATGGTGTTGTGCCGCAACAATATCCGCCGGACGAGCTGGTCGGCGTCGACTACTATCAGCCGACCAACCGCGGCGCCGAACGGGAGATCGGCGGTCGGCTCGACAAGCTGCGAGCGATCATCCGGCGCAAGCGGGGGTGACGGCGGCGGTCGCCATCGCCGAGAGTCAAAGCACTGCGACGTGCATCGGCGAGTCTTCGCAACGGTTTACGTGTCGAAGCTTCACGGGGTAGCGGTGTCCGCCTGTTCGAGCCAGTCCGCCAGCGACCGGCCCGCGTCGAGCACGTGTCGCTCGGCGATGTGGCGGGCTTTGTCGACGTCGCGATCGGCGAGCGCGGCCACCAAGGCCTCGTGCTCCTCGATCGCGTTGTGCTCGTGCTCGGGAAACATCCCGAAGAAATTCGACGGGACCACCCGGACGGCCTGTCGGATCTGCGCCATCAACCGCCGCGAATGAGATGCCCGATGAATCTCCCGGTGGAACTGCCAATTCGCGTCGACGATGCCGCCTTCGCCGGCGTGGGCCTCGACATCGGTTGCCAGCGCACGTAATCGGGCGATGCCCTCGTCAGTCACCCGCTGCGCTGCCCACGCGGCGGCCTGACCGGTCAGTACGCCCAAGATCGTGAAACTGTCCAGCACGTCCTGGGGGCTCATGCCGATCACGGTGATGCCGCTGCGCGGCGCGACACGCACCAACCCGTCGTAGGACAACTCCAGCAGGGCCTCACGCACGGGTGTGCGGCTAGTGGCGAATTCTTTGGTGATCGCGTCGAGGTCGAGGCGGGTGCCAGCGGGCAACGCACCGGTGAGGATGCGGTCGCGCAGCTCGCGCGCGGCCCGCTCGCGGACCGTGCCGCCGATATCAACACCGTCGTTCGGAGCCATGGCGAGGACCTTAAAGGCAGTGGGGATTCACATGGGTGACGTACTTGAAATCTAATATATCAGATGTTAAACATCAGTGATGACTAATCGACAGATGGCGCTCGTCGCCTTTATGCAAGCGGGCAGCACGTCGGTCTACGCCGGCTCCTGGCGTCACCCCGCCACCGAGCACGGATACCTCGACGCGTCCTACTACGCCAAGATCGGCCGGACACTCGAAGAAGGCTGCTTCGACCTGATGTTCTTCGACGATCGGCTGGCCATGCCGGGTATTTACGGCGGCTCGGTCGCCGACGCGGTCAAGTACGGCGCGCGCCCGGTGAAGCTGGACCTGTCCATCGTGCTGGGCGTGCTCGCGCAGGCGACATCGCACATCGGCTTGGGTGCGACCGGTTCCACCACGTACTACACGCCGTTCCACATCGCCCGCACCTTTGCCACCCTCGACCACTTGTCCGGCGGTCGGGCGGCGTGGAACATCGTCACGTCGGTCAACGACAGCGAGGCGCAAAACTTCGGCCTGGAAACACATCTGGGCCACGACGCCCGCTACGACCGCGCCGAGGAATTCCTCGAGGCCACCGTCGGACTCTGGGACACCTGGGAAGACAACGCGATCCTGCACGACCGGGTCAACGGCATCTACGCCGACCCCGACAAGGTCCACGAGTTGCATCACAAAGGTGAGTTCTTCTCGGTGCGCGGACCACTCACCGTGCCACGCACCCCACAGGGGCGTCCGGTGCTCATCCAGGCCGGATCGTCAGGTCGTGGGCGCGAATTCGCCTCGCGCTGGGCGGATTTGATCTTCACCGGCGACCCGGGCATCGAGGTGGCCCGCAACCATTACGCGGACCAGAAAGAGCGCCTCGGGGCGGCCGGCCGCGACCCGGACTCGGTGAAGCTCTGCCCGATGGCCTATGCGGTGGTCGGCGAGAGCGAGGATCACGCCAAGGAACGCGAGCAGGTGTTCCTGAACGATCTCGTGCACCCGATGGCGTCGTTGACCCTACTCTCGGAGTTGATGAACTACGACTTCGCCAAGCACGACCTCGACGACCCGATCACCGACGAACTCATCGAGAATGTGTCCGGGATCCGTGGGCTGGTACAGAACCTGCGCGCCCACATCGGCGACAAGATCACCCTGCGCGACCTCGCCGGCCACCGCGCCACCCTGCTGCAGGGCCCGCGCTTCGTCGGCACCGGAAAGCAGGTTGCCGACCAGATGGAGGAGTGGTTCCATGGTGGTGCCTGCGACGGATTCGTCTTGGCCGCAACGCATCTGCCCGGAGCGTTCGAAGACGTGGTTCGGATGGTGATC
Organism: Mycobacterium sp.; assembly: GCF_965277065.1. Classification (GTDB taxonomy): domain Bacteria; phylum Actinomycetota; class Actinomycetes; order Mycobacteriales; family Mycobacteriaceae; genus Mycobacterium. The sequence goes on along the minus strand of NZ_CBDIBT010000017.1, from coordinate 342,385 downwards.
CCGGAATTGCAACACCGCGGGTTGTTCCGCGACTCCTACAGCGGGTCGACGCTGCGCGATCACCTCGGGCTGCAACGGCCGGCCGGCGTGCCTGTCAACGCATGATGCTGGAAGGCATCCGGGTTCTCGACGTCGCGACGCTGGCCGCGGCACCCTTGGCGGCGACGTACCTCGGCGAATTCGGCGCCGACGTCATCAAGATCGAGCAACCCGACGGCGGCGACCCGATCCGTACCTGGGGAAACCAGGTCGACGGCGTCGGGCTGATGTGGAAATCGTTGTCGCGCAACAAGCGGTCGATCACGCTGAACCTGCGGGTGGCCGAAGGCCAGGCATTGCTACGGCAACTGGTCGACCACGCCGACGTGGTGATCGTCAACACCAGGCCGGCGACCTTGCGCACCTGGGGGCTGGACTACGAGGCGCTGCGCGCGGTCAACGACAAGATCGTGATGCTGCACATCACCGGCTACGGGCTGTCCGGGCCGAAAAGCGAGCGGCCCGGTTTCGGCACGCTCGGCGAGGCGATGAGTGGGTTCGCCAACATCACCGGCGAGGAGAACGGCCCACCGACGTTGCCGCCGTTCATGCTTGCCGACGGGGTGGCGTCACTCAACGCTGCGTACGCGGTGATGATGGCGCTCTACCACCGCGACGTGCACGGCGCATCGGGACAGCTGATCGACATCAACCTGATCGATCCATTGGCTCGGCTGCTCGAGCAGACTCTGCTGGGCTACGACCAGCTCGGCCTGGTACCCACCAGGGCGGGCAACCGCTGGGACATCTCAGCGCCGCGCAACACCTATCGCACCGCCGACGATCGATGGCTGGCGATGTCGGGAAGCTCGCCGACGTTGGCACTGAGGGTTTTTCGCGCCATCGGTCGCGCCGATCTGGTCGACGACGTCGACTTCTCCAGTCCGCAGGGGCGGCTGTCGCGCGCGCGCGAGGTGGATCAGGTGGTCGCCGAGTGGGTGGCCACCAAGACGCTGGACGAGGCGATGGCGATCTTCGACGCCGCCGAGGTGGCCGCCGCGCCGGTCTACGACATCACCGATCTGGTGGCCGACGAGCAGCTCGCCCACCGCGAGGTCTTCGTCAAGGTCGCCGACGACGAACTGGGAGCGATGACGGTCCAGGCTCCGGTGCCACGATTCTCCGGCGCGACCGGTCGCGTGGATCATCTCGGCCCGCGGATCGGTGCGAACAACGCCGAGGTGTACGGCGAGCTACTTGGCCTGGGCCGCAATGACATCGACGACCTGCATGCCCGGGGCGTCCTGTGAAAGGAACGGACCCATGACCTCGAAACGAGCATTGCTGCGCCGCTCGGAGCTCGCCGTCCCCGCAGCCAACGACCACATGTTCGCCAAAGCTGCGGCGTCCGAGGCCGATCTGGTCTTCCTTGACCTCGAGGACGCCACCGCGCCCGCGCACAAAGAGGCGGCCCGCGCCAAAGCCATCGCGGGGCTCAACGACCTCGACTGGGGTCAAACCGTGCGGGCGATCCGGATCAACGGCCTCGACACCCAGTGGTGCCACGACGACGTCATCGAGGTTGTCACCGGCGCGCGGGAAAACCTCGACACCATCATCGTCCCGAAAGCAGTTCGGGCACGCGATGTTTGGTGGGTCGATGTGTTGCTCACCCAGCTGGAGGCCAAGCTCGGCCTGACGCGTCAGATTCGCCTCGAGGTGCTGATCGAAGAAGTCGAGGGGTTGGCCAATGCCGAGGAGATCGCCGTCGCCAGCCCGCGACTGGACGCGCTGATCTTCGGCGTCGGTGACTTTTCGCTATCCCAGGGAGCCCGGGTCGACACCAACTTCGAGCCGTTGGGCGAATACCCCGGTGACTTCTGGGCCTACGCCCGCAACAAGGTGATCGTCGCCGCCCGGATCGCCGGCATCGATGCGATCGACGCGCCCTACCCCGACTACGGCAATCTGGCGGGCTACGAGCGCGACGCGCGACGCGCCGCCCTGATGGGGTACACCGGCAAGTGGGCCATTCACCCGAGTCAGATCGAGGTGGCCAACCGGGTCTATGCGCCGACCGACGAAGAGATCGCGCTCGCCGAACGGAATGTCGCGGCCTACCGCGAAGGGGAGAAGAAGGGCCTCGGTGCGGTGGGAGTCAACGGGGTTCTGGTCGACGCGGCGCATGTCAAGATGGCTCAGGCGACGCTGGCGCGCGCCGCCCTGATCGGGCGTGGAGGAGACGGCGGATGAAGGCGTTCACCGACGACAAGATGGGTGCGCTGCTGCCCACCGCCAAGGCATACAGCGTGATGATCCTCAAGCGGGGCCCGAACTTTGCTGACGACACGGCGCCGGCGGTCATCTGGGAGCACGGCCGGCGTAACTTCGGGTTACGCCACGGCGGCGTGCTCGCGGTGGTGTTGCTGGTTCCCGATGGCTCCGATGTCTGCGGAGTTGCGGTATTCACCGGGACCGTCGACGAGACCGTCGCAGTAATGAACGACGATCCAGGCGTGCAAGCCGGAGTGTTCACCTTCGAGGTGCACGGTTGCCTCGGGTTTCCTGGCGACTCGCTGCCGTAGCCGCGAGGCTACGAAACGCTAAACCAACTCGGGCACCCGCAGGTGTGCCAGCGCCAGCTCGAACTCGCCGACGTCGTGCTGGTCGGCGCCGAGGTCGCGTAGCCGGGCGGTCCGCAGCGACCGGGCCCGATCTTCGTTGCGCTGCATCGCCTCCCGGCTGTCGAACGTCGACGACGACACCGCCCGCCACGAAGCTCGGTCGATCATCAGGCTGGCGCTGCAGAAGCCGTCGAGTTCTTCGATCGCGGGCAGCACCGACTCGCGGTAGAACCCGATGGCCCGGTCGAACTGGTCGGGCCGCATCCGCAGCCAGGTGGCGCGGACACAGGCGCCCGGGCCGGAGCGGTGGTCGCGGTGTAACACGGCGATCTCCCACTCGTCGATCGCCGGGCTGCCGCCGAAGGTCTGCGCGGCCTGATCGCGCAGCGGGCGGGCGGCTTCGGCGCTGGCGTGCATGGCAGCTTCGTCATCCCATGCGGTAGTCGCGATGCAGCGGCCCGACTCGCGGTCGACCAGCAACGACAGGCCGACGCAACCGTCGACCTCGCGCAGCGCGGGCATCACCGCGTCGCGAACGTGCGCGATTCCGGCGTCGATGGACGACGGGTTCGCCTGGATTGTCGTGGAGCGCGCGTACATGAACACACCTTTCTGTTCGACCCGACTTCGCCAGGATGGCGGCGCCCCGGTGGCGCCACCGGTCCTTTGACCACCTTCCTCCGCTGGATTCGCCGTGGCAATGGGCAAATACGTAGGCTGGTCAGGTGAATACCGATGTGCTGGACGTGGACACCGCGCGTCGCCGTATCGTCGATTTGACCGACTCAGTGCGCGCGTTCTGCTTTCCGCGGGGCGACGGTTTGTGCAACATTTTCGTTCCGCATGCGACGGCTGGGGTGGCGATCATCGAAACCGGCGCCGGCTCCGACGACGACCTGATCGACACCCTGGAGCGGCTGCTACCACGCGATGATCGCTACCGGCACGCCCATGGGTCGTTCGGTCACGGCGCTGACCACGTGATGCCCGCGATCATCGCGCCGTCGATCACGGTGCCGGTCCAGGCGGGGGAGCCTCTGCTCGGCACCTGGCAGAGCGTGGTCCTGGTCGACCTGAACCGGGACAACCCACGGCGCTCGGTGCGCTTGTCGTTCCTCCCGGGCTGAACCGGAGTCCGGCTCGTCGCGTGTCCGCCTCGAATAAGCGGCCCGGTACTGTGGTGCGGTCGAAAGAGGCTGGATCCCCAGCCGATACGGCCGGACAAATGCTGGGCGAAGAGGAAGCGAAGAAGTGCAGACACACGAGATCAGGAAGAGGTTCCTCGATCATTTCGTGAATGCGGGCCACACCGAGGTGCCAAGCGCCTCGGTGATTCTCGACGACCCCAATCTGCTGTTCGTCAACGCGGGCATGGTGCAGTTCGTGCCGTTCTTCCTCGGCCAGCGCACGCCGCCGTACCGGACTGCGACCAGCATCCAGAAATGCATCCGCACGCCCGACATCGACGAGGTCGGGGTCACCACCCGGCACAACACGTTTTTTCAGATGGCCGGCAACTTTTCCTTCGGCGACTATTTCAAACGCGAAGCCATCGAGCTGGCCTGGACTTTGCTGACCAACCCGGTCGACGACGGCGGGTACGGTCTCGATCCGGAGAAGCTCTGGGCCACAGTTTATTTCGACGACGACGAGGCAGTGGAGTTGTGGCGCGAGATCGCGGACCTGCCCGCTGAGCGAATTCAGCGGCGCGGCATGGCCGACAACTATTGGTCGATGGGCATCCCCGGCCCGTGCGGCCCGTCCTCGGAGATCTACTTCGACCGGGGGCCGGAGTTCGGCATCGACGGCGGCCCGGAAGCCAACGAGGACCGCTACATCGAGATCTGGAATCTCGTGTTCATGCAGAACGAGCGCGGCGAGGGGACCAGCAAGGACAACTTCGAGATCCTGGGTCCGTTGCCACGCAAGAACATCGACACCGGCATGGGGGTCGAGCGGGTCGCGTTCCTGCTGCAAAACGTGGCCAACGTCTACGAGACAGACCTGCTGCGTCCGGTCATTGACGTAGTAGCCCGGCGCGCCCCTCGCGGGTACGACGCCGGCAATCACTCCGATGACGTGCGCTACCGCATCATCGCCGATCACAGCCGTACCGCGGCCATCCTGATCGGCGACGGTGTCAGCCCCGGCAATGACGGACGCGGCTACGTGCTGCGCCGGTTGCTGCGACGGGTGATTCGTTCGGCCAGGCTGCTCGATATCGACGGCCCGATCGTCGGTGAACTGATGGCCACCGTCCGCGAGGCGATGGGCCCGTCCTACCCCGAGTTGGTCGCCGATTTCGACCGGATCAACCGCATCGCGGTCGCCGAGGAGACCGCGTTCAACCGGACGCTGCAGTCGGGCTCGCGGCTCTTCGAGGACGTGGCGCGGGCCACCAGGGCATCCGGTGCGACCGTGCTGTCCGGCTCGGATGCTTTCACGCTGCACGACACCTACGGGTTCCCGATCGAACTCACCCTCGAGATGGCCGCCGAAGCGAATCTGCAGGTCGACGAGCTCGGGTTCCAGGAACTGATGGCCGAGCAGCGCCGACGTGCGAAGGCCGACGCGGCCGCGCGCAAGCATGCGCACGCCGACCTGACGGCGTATCGCGAACTGGTCGACGCCGGGCCAACCGAGTTCACCGGCTTCGACGAATTGACTTCGCAGGCAACAATTCTGGGGATCTTTGTTGATGGCAAGCGGGTGCCGGTGGTCGCGCACGGTACCGAGGAATCGGCGGGCGTCGACCGCGTGGAACTCGTTCTGGACCGCACGCCGCTCTACGCCGAGTCGGGTGGCCAGGTCGCCGACGCAGGCACCATCAGCGGCACCGGATCCAGCGGGACAGCCAAGGCGGCCGTCACCGACGTGCAGAAAATCGCGAAAACCCTGTGGGTGCACCGCGTCAATGTGGAGTCGGGGGAGTTCGTCGAGGGCGACACCGTCGTCGCGGCCGTTGACCCCGACTGGCGCAAAGGCGCGACCCAGGGACACTCGGGCACGCACATGGTGCACGCGGCGCTGCGGCAAGTGTTGGGACCCAACGCTGTTCAGGCCGGATCGCTGAACCGCCCGGGCTACCTGCGGTTCGACTTCAACAGCCAGGGCGCACTGAGCGCCGAGCAGCTCAGCCAGGTCGAGGAAGTCACCAACGAGGCCGTCCAAGCCGACTTCGAGGTGCACACGTTCCTGGAAAAGCTGGAGAAGGCCAAGGCGATGGGCGCGATGGCCATGTTCGGTGAGGCCTACCCGGACGAGGTGCGCGTGGTAGAGATCGGCGGGCCGTTCTCGCTGGAATTGTGCGGTGGAACCCACGTGCACAATTCGGCGCAGATCGGGCCGGTGACGATCCTCGGCGAATCGTCGGTGGGCTCCGGGGTGCGCCGCGTCGAGGCCTACGTCGGTCTGGAGTCTTATCAGCACCTGGCCAAGGAACGTGCGCTGATGGCTGGGCTGGCATCGTCGCTCAAAGTGCCCTCCGACGAGGTACCGGCGCGGGTGGCGAATCTGGTGGAGCGGCTGAAGGCCGCGGAGAAAGAGATCGAACGCAACCGGCTGGCCAGTGCGCGGGTGGGTGCGGCAAACGCCGCGGCCGGAGCGCAGCACATCGGTAACGTCCGGGTAGTGGCGCAGCGTATGTCGGCCGGCATGACGGCCACCGATCTGCGTTCCCTGGTGGGTGACATCCGCGGAAAGCTCGGCGAGGACCCCGCGGTCGTCGCGCTGATCGCCGAGGGTGACGGCGGTAGCGTCCCCTACGCCGTCGCAACCAACTCCGCCGCCCAGGATCTCGGCCTGCGCGCCAACGACTTGGTCAAACAGCTCGCCGCAGCGGTCGACGGTCGCGGCGGCGGCAAGGCCGATCTCGCCCAGGGCTCGGGGAAGAACTCGTCGGGCATCGAGACCGCGCTCGACGCGCTGCGGGCCGAGATCGCTAGGGCCGGTTGAGTGGACCCGTTGCATCGGCTGCCGGACCGGCCCGGCGGGGACGACCCTGGACGTGGACGACGGCTCGGCATCGACGTGGGCAGCGTGCGCATCGGTGTGGCCACCAGCGACCCGGACGGGATCCTGGCCACCCCGGTGGAGACGGTCCGCCGCGACCGTAATGCCAAACACGTACGACGGCTGGTCGAACTGGTCGCGGAATTGCAGGCCGTCGAAGTGATCGTCGGGCTACCGCGAACCCTGGCCGACCGCACCGGCCCATCCGCCCTCGACGCGATCGAGTTGGCAGACACGTTGGCCGGCCGGATTGCGCCGGTCCCGGTCCGAATGGCCGACGAACGATTGACGACCGTCAGCGCGCAGCGCTCGCTGCGCCAGGCCGGGGTCCGGGCCAAAGGTCAGCGTAGGGTCATCGACCAGGCGGCGGCGGTGGCGATCCTTCAGGGATGGCTGGATGAGCGCCGTGCCATGCTGCCCGGGGAGGTCAACGGTGTCTGACGGCCGACAGCGCGCCCGGCGCCGTGGCGTTCGCAAGGCCGGCGAAGCCGGTAGCAGCGGGACGCCGCCAGAGACCCGTGGCGTTCGCAAGGCCGGCGAAGCCGGTAGCAGCGTTCGTGCTCGTCCAGTGTCGGTCGGGTCATCGCGTCGCGGGCGTTCGCGCGCCGATCGGATGCGTGCCGAGCGGGAACGTCGTCGACGCCAAACGACCCGCGGAATCCTGGTCAGCCTGGCGATCGGGGTTGTCATCGCCGCGGTGTTCGTCGGGTCCAAAGTGTGGCATGGGTTCGGCCCGCAGAACGACTTCGCCGGTGACGGCAAGCAAGATCTGGTGATCGAGGTGCACGCCGGAGACTCGACCACGGCGATCGGCGAGACGCTGCACAAGCAAGATGTGGTCCGGACCGTCAAGGTGTTTCTCGAAGCTGCGCAAGGCAATCAGGCGATCTCGGCGATCCAGCCCGGTTACTACCGACTACGCACCGAGCTTCCGGCGGCGACGGCGGTGAAGCGGCTCGTCGATCCGGGCAGCCGAGTGGGCAAGCTGGTGATACCCGAGGGTCAGCAACTCGACGACACCTCCGACGTCAAGACCAACGCCACCACGCCCGGCATCTTCACGATGATCGCCAAGGCCACCTGCGTCGAATTGGACGGCAACAAGCACTGCGTGGCCGACGCCGATTTGCGCGCGGCTGCCGAAAAAGCATCCGGGCCTTCACTTTTGGTGCCGCCCTGGGCGGTGTCGTCGGTGACGGCGATGGCTTCGGATCACCGCCGGATCGAGGGGCTGATCGCGCCTGGAACGTGGAACGTCAACCCGTCGGCGTCGCCGGAAGAGATCTTATCGAGGCTGATCAACTCGAGTTCGCAGCTGTACTCGAAGTTGGGTCTGCAGGACAACGCCACCGTCATCAACATGTCGCCGTACAACGTTCTGGTGGTGGCGTCGTTGGTTCAGCGTGAGGCCAAGCCGCAGGATTTCGCGAAAGTCGCTCGGGTGATTTACAACCGGCTCACGGAGCATCGCAAGTTGGAGTTCGACTCGACGGTGAACTATCCACTGGATCGGCGCGAGGTGGCCACCACCGACGGCGACCGCGCCCAGACCACGCCGTGGAACACCTACGCGACCGACGGACTCCCGGTGACACCGATCTGTTCGCCCGGCACCGACGCGCTGACAGCGGCCGAGCATCCCGAGGACGGTGACTGGCTCTACTTCGTCACCATCGACCCGCAGGGCACCACGCTGTTCACCCGCGACTATCAACAGCACCTGGCCAACATCGAATTGGCCAAGCGCAACGGTGTACTCGACAGTGCCCGATAGTCGGACGCCCAAGAAGGCAGCAGTTCTCGGGTCGCCGATCGCGCATTCGCGCTCTCCGCAGCTGCACCTGGCCGCGTACCGGGCACTGGGTCTGGATGGCTGGACGTACCAGCGCATCGAATGCAACGCCGATGAATTACCGGCTCTGGTAAGCGGATTGGGGCCTGAATGGGTCGGGGTGTCGGTGACGATGCCCGGGAAATTCGCCGCGCTGCGATGTGCCGACGAGCGCACCGACCGGGCCGAGTTGGTCGGGTCGGCCAACACGTTGGTGCAGACAGCGCGTGGTTGGCGGGCGGACAACACCGATGTCGACGGCGTGATGGGTGCACTCGGCGCCGCGTCCGGAGCGGCCGTGGTCGCCGGCTCCGGCGGCACCGCACCGGCGGCGATCGTGGCGCTGGCCGAGTTGGGCGTCACCGACATCACCGTGGCAGCCCGCAATGCGGACTCGGCCACCGGTCTGGTCGAGCTCGCCGATCGGGTCGGCGTCACCGCGCGGTTCTGCGACCTGAACGGCGGCTCGGTCGCCGATGCGGTCGCGTCCGCCCAGGTGTTGGTCAGCACGCTGCCCGCCGACGTGGCTGCGGGCTACTCCGACGACTTCGCCGCCGCGCCGGTATTGCTGGACGCGATCTACAACCCATGGCCGACGCCCCTGGCGGCCGCGGTGAGCGCCGCCGGCGGTCGGGTGATCGGCGGTCTGCAGATGCTCCTGCATCAGGCGTTCGCGCAAGTCGAACAATTCACAGGCCTACCCGCGCCGCGAGCGGCGATGGAGGCCGCGTTGGATTAGCCTGCCGTCCATGCTGATCGGTGTGGTGCTGGCGTGGATGGCGGTGCTGAGCCGCTACGACGTGCGACAGCGCCGGCTGCCTAATCGGTTGACCATTCCGGGTTTCGCGGCGATCACGCTGGCCGCGGTTAGCGCGGGCCACGGTCGGGCGGCGCTGGCCGGTGCCGCGGCGTTGGCGCTCGCCTATCTCACGGTGCATCTGCTGGCTCCGTCGGCGATGGGCGCCGGCGACGTGAAGCTGGCCCTCGGATTAGGCGCGTTGACAGGGTGTTTCGGTGCCGACGTGTGGTTGCTCGCCGCGATTGCGGCGCCCTTGTTGACCGCTCTAGTCGGCATTGTGGCGCGGATCGGCTGGTCGGCCAGGACGGTGCCGCACGGTCCGTCGATGTGTCTGACGAGTGCGGCTGCCGTCGCGCTAGCGCTTAACTGAAAGTCTTGGGGGCCCCGGTGATCGGACACGCGATTGGCGCACCCCGGACGTCTTTACCCCGTTGTCGTGCAAGGCCGAAATACGCTGCCTGTCAAAGGGTTTCGCGAGGTGCGATCCACTCCGTGCGCTGGCCGGTGATCGCAGCGACCCGGTCGGTAGTCTTCGTAGTAATGCCACAAGACAGTGCCCGAGAGTTCGGCCGCCGCTGCGATGATTAGGTCCGCAATCTTCACGCTGCGGTGATGCAGACCGCCGGCGTGGGCGAGCTCACGCTGCACTTGGTATGCGCGAGCGAAGGTTTCACTGTCAATCGGGATCCGGGCCATGCCTTCGAGTTCATCGGCGAGTGCGTCGTAGTCGGCGGCGGACCTCGCCGAGTAAAGAATCTCCAACCGCGCCTGGTCACAGATACCGACCTGATCCGCAGACAAGGCCGCCAACCATCGGTTCGCGACTTGCGGCGTCGCCGCGTGATGCCACGCGCTTGTATCGACGCAGAACAATGTCACCGCGCAGGACGAGTCTGCGCAAGTAGTGTCTCGGACCGATCGATACCCGCACCCGAGACGATTCGCGCAGCAAGCCGTGCGCGTGCCGACTGCCGCACCGCCGCTCGCAAGGCGGCATCGACCGTGTCCTTTAACCCGGTAGTGCCGAGCGCAGCTCGCGCACTGGTCAGGAGTGCATCATCGATGTCGATGGTTGTACGTCTGGACATACGCCGATTATATAGCAATTCATTAGTGAAATATATTTATTTGGCGCCGTCATCGTGATGGTCGCGAGTCGAACAGTGGGTACCCACACTGACATCAGCCCCGGATCGGCGTCGGAGCTCGCAGTAGGGAGCAGGCTAGTACCACGGGCGAAGCTCACCCACATAATTGATGCGGCAGGGAGGGAAGAAATGCGTTTGCCTGAGGACCGCGAGACTCAGCTGCGGGCACTACGCGAAGCACTCGACGCCGGCGAACGCAGCGGCACCTCGACACCGTTCGACTTCGGTGCCTTCCTCGGCCGCAAAAGGGCCGAGGAGTCGCGCGGTCGGTAAGCCGATACGTTCTCACCTGCCGCGCAAGCAGACCTGGAACAGATTTTGACTGCGGTTGAAGTTCAGCTCCGCCGCTGATTGGCAGCGTTTGGCAGTGCCGTTACTGGAGTCGGCAGCGCATCGTGTCGGACCATTTGGGTATGACAACGACATCACTTTCAGCCAGATCACCGCAAGCCGATGCACCGCGCCGCCGGTCGATCAACGCCGACCTCGCCTTCTGGACCACCGCAGGCGCGGTGGTTGCCGCACTCAGCGGACCGCTGGCCCACTGGTGGGGTGTTCCGCAGGCGGTGCTTCTCGATGGCGGGTTGGCCTTCGCCATCCTCGGGCCGATCCTGCTCCTGGTCGTAAACCGGACCCGACCGACGCGCGGACTGGTGGCCGCTTTCGTGGTCACCAACTTCCTGCTGGCACCGCTCGCCGCAGCGGCGGCATGGTTCGGCTGGCCGCGATTGAGCGGTGCGGGCAACTGGGCGCTGGCCGACGCGGCCGCCGTCATGCTGGTGTTGGGTACCTGGCAGCTGACCGCGCTGCGGCGGCGTTAGGCCGCCGCGGGGCTGCGGCGTTCGATCGCGCTGCGCAATCCGTAGCGCTTGCCGTTGACCTCGCGCGGCTCCCGATCCGAAAACTTCTGTTCCGAATGGGTCTCTGGCGCATCGTCGGTGGTGCCGGGCAGCCAGCTGTCCGGGACGGCGAGTTTCAGGATGGTCCAGAACGATTGCCAGTACTGCCGCAGAATCGGCCCGGTCGTGTAGGGCAGGTCGTACTTTTCGCAGACCGCGCGCACGCGCACGCCGATCTCGGCGTATCGGTTGCTGGGCAGGTCGGGAAACAGATGGTGTTCGATCTGGTAGCAGAGGTTTCCGCTCATGAACGCCATGATCGGGCCGGCATTGAAGTTCGCCGAGCCGAGCATTTGGCGCAGGTACCACTCGCCGCGGGTCTCCTCTTCGAAGCTTTCCCGAGTGAATTTCTCTGCGCCGTCGGGGAAATGGCCACAGAAGATCACCATGTAGGCCCAGTAGTTCCGGATCAGGTTCGCGATGGCGTTCGCCTTGAGCGTGTGCTTCCAGTTGGTGCCGGCCAGGGCCGGGTAGATGATGTAATCCTTACCGGCCTGCTTGCCCATCTTCTTTCCCATGACGCGTAAGTCTTTTCGCGCCTCGGCCCACGTTTTTTCTTTCTTCCGGATCTTCGCGGACTCGACGTGGTGCAGCGCGACGCCCCACTGGAAAAGTGTTCCCAGCAAAAGGTTGTAGACCGGGTTGCCGATCATCCACGGCGACCAGCGTTCGTCTCGGGTCACTCGCATGATCCCGTAGCCGACATCACTGTCCAGACCGACGACGTTGGTGTACTTGTGGTGCACGAAATTGTGCGAGTGCTTCCACTGCGACGACGGGCACGCGGTGTCCCACTCCCACTCGGTGGAGTGGATCTCGGGATCATTCATCCAGTCCCATTGACCATGAATGATGTTGTGCCCCAACTCCATGTTCTCGATGATCTTGGCGCTCGCCAGGGATGTGATACCGGCCAGGCGAGCGATTCTACTGCTGCTGGCGAACAACGCGAGGCGCCCGAACGCGGCGAGGCCGCGCTGCAACTGGATCGCGCGGCGGATGTACTGCGCATCGCGTTCGCCGCGCGATTCCTCGATGTCGCTGCGGATAGCGTCCAATTCCGCCGCCAGATCCTCGACGTCCTGTGGACTCAGATGGGCGTACGCCTTGATGTCAGTGATAGCCATAGAAACCGGTTTCCTCTCAAACCTTGATGGTGCAGTTTCCCGATGCTGTTGAGATGCATGTCTGTATGCGATCGCCGGCGCCATGCTCTTGACCCGAGCGCACGTCACGAACGTGGCCGTCTTCCAGTGGCAGCACGCAGGTCTGGCAGATGCCCATTCGGCAGCCGAACGGCATCTGGATGCCCTGCTCCTCGCCTGCCTCCAGAATGGTTGTCGCGCCATCGATCTCGATTTCCTGGTCGGAGATGGCGAACGTGACCGTGCCGCCTTCACCGCCCTTGTCGGTCGCGGCGATGTTGAACCGCTCCATGTGCAGAACGTCGTCGATGTCGTTGTCCCGCCACACCTTCTCGACCGCGTCGAGCATGGCCCCGGGCCCGCAGGCCCAGGCCGAACGGTCTCGCCAATCGGCGACGATGTCGTCCAGTTCGGCGAAGTCGACCTTGCCGTCGGTATCGGTCAGCTGGAGATGCAGCCGGTAGCCGTTCTGCTCCTGCTCGATCTGGCGCAACTCGTCGTGAAAGATCACCGCGTTTTTCGACGTGGCCGAGTGCAGATGGACGATGTCCGGGGTCTGGCCCCGCGCCCGCAACGTTCGCAGCATCGCCATCACAGGGGTGATACCGCTGCCGGCGGTGATGAACAGCAGCGTCTCCGGTGGTGGGTTCGGCAGCGCGAAGTCACCCTTGGGCGATGCCAGCCGAATGATGGTGCCCGGTTCGACGCCGTTGACCAGGTGGGCTGACAAGAAGCCTTCGGGAGTGGCCTTCACGGTGATCGAGATCTTCTCGTCGCCGCGTTCGGGAACCGACGTCAGTGAATACGACCGCCAATGCCACTTGCCGTCGACGCGCAGGCCGATTCCGACGTACTGGCCCGGTTCGTAGTCGCCGGAAAACCCCCATCCCGGCCGGATGACGACCGTTGCGGTGTCATCGGTTTCGGCCTGGACGGCCACGATCTCGCCGCGCAGTTCACGAGCCGACCACAGCGGATTGATCAACGACAGGTAGTCGTCCGGGAGCAGCGGTGTCGTCGCTCGCGCGGCTAGGCCGCGGACCATGTTGACCCATGAGCCGGACGTCGAATCCACATCTTTAGCCGGGGATCGGGCCCAGCGCAGTGCACTTCTCAGGGGTGTGGTCATTCACTGCCTCTCGCTCGCGGACGATGTGACCGTGGTCACGCGGGCGGGGATTACCCTACTCACGAGTAAGTAAACCCTTGCGTCGGCTGTAAGGCTTTTTCTCTGACAGGGCTCGTCGTGGGAAGATGGGACTCGTGTTGCGATGGACTACTGCTGGTGAATCCCACGGCCGCGCGTTGGTGGCTGTGGTGGAAGGCATGGTCGCCGGGCTGACCATCACGTCTGACGACATCGCCGAGCAGCTGGCCCGGCGCCGTCTCGGTTACGGCCGCGGCGCCCGGATGAAATTCGAGCGCGACCAGGTCACCGTGCTGGCTGGCTTGCGGCACGGTGTGACGTTGGGCGGTCCGATCGCCATCGAGATCGGCAACACCGAATGGCCGAAATGGGAAACCGTGATGGCCCCCGATCCGGTCGACGAACGCGCGTTGAACCAGGAAGGTGGGGCGCGCAATGCCCCGCTGACCCGTCCGCGGCCCGGCCACGCAGACTATGCCGGCATGCTCAAGTACGAATTCGACGACGCCCGACCGGTGCTCGAGCGGGCCAGCGCCCGCGAGACCGCCGCCCGTGTCGCGGCCGGCACCGTCGCGCGGCGGTTCCTCCGACAGGCCCTCGGCGTCGAGGTGATCTCCCACGTCGTCTCGATCGGCGATTCCACGCCGTATGACGGTCCGCCGCCGCAGGCTGCTGACCTCGCGGCGATCGACGACAGCCCGGTGCGGGCATTCGACAAGGCGGCCGAGGCGTCGATGATCGCCGAGATCGAAGCGGCCAAAAAAGACGGCGACACCCTCGGCGGCGTGGTCGAAGCGGTCGCGGTCGGTCTACCCGTCGGTCTGGGATCGTTCATCAGCGGCGACCATCGACTCGACAGCCAGCTCGCCGCCGCGGTGATGGGCATCCAGGCGATCAAGGGCGTCGAAATCGGCGATGGTTTCGAAACCGCCCGGCGACGCGGCAGTCGTGCCCACGACGAGATGTACCCCGGTCCCGACGGTGTGATCCGCTCGACCAACCGGGCCGGTGGTCTGGAGGGTGGCATGACCAACGGTGAGCCGCTGCGGGTGCGCGCCGCCATGAAGCCGATCTCCACCGTTCCGCGCGCGCTGGCCACCGTGGACATGACCTCTGGCGAAGAAGCCGTCGCGATCAACCAGCGCTCCGATGTCTGTGCGGTGCCGGCTGCCGGCGTCGTCGTCGAGACCATGGTGGCCCTGGTCCTTGCTCGCGCTGCGCTGGAGAAGTTCGGCGGAGATTCGCTGACCGAGACGCGGCGCAACATCGAGTCGTACCTGCGGTCGGTCGCCGAGCGAGAGCCGGTCAGCGAAGCTCGGGCGTCCGGGTAGCTGCTCATGGGCCCCAAAGCCGTATTGGTGGGACTGCCGGGATCCGGTAAGTCCACGATAGGGCGACGCCTGGCCAAAGCGCTCGACGTCGCCATGCTCGACACCGACGCGACCATCGAGCAGCAGACCGGACGCGCCATCGCCGACATCTTCGCCACCGACGGGGAACAGGAGTTCCGCCGGATCGAGGAAGAGGTGATCCGGGCGGCGCTGGAATCCCACGACGGCGTCCTGTCGCTGGGCGGCGGCGCCGTCACCACCGCTGGGGTGCGCGCCGCGCTGGCCGGTCACACCGTCGTATACCTGGAAATCACTGCAGCCGAGGGGATTCGGCGCACCGGCGGGAACACCGTGCGGCCGTTGCTGGCCGGACCGGACCGCGCTGAGAAGTTCCGCGCGCTGATGACCCAGCGGGTGCCGCTCTATCGGAAGGTCGCCACGATCCGGGTGAATACCAACCGTCGCAACCCCGGCGCCGTGGTCCGCCACATCGTGTGCCGCCTCAACGATCCGAAACTCGGCATCGCTGCCCGCAATCGACGCCGACCGCCGTGGCGCCGCACGCCGGCCCCAGGGGAGTCCAGCGCGCCCGAGGCCCGCACCGGACCACCGCCGACGCCCGCCACGCCGGCAGCGCTGGCCGCGGCTCGTCGCGAGGCGGGCAGATGACGGACTCCCGCCAACCGGTCACCGTGCAAGTGGCCGTCGAGCCGCCCTATCCGGTCGTCATCGGCACCGGGCTACTGGGCGAGCTCGGCGAACTGCTCGCCGGCCGGCACCGGGTCGCCATCCTGCACCAGCCCGTGCTGGTCCACACCGCCGAGGCGATCCGAAACCATCTGGCCGACAAGGGCATTGATGCACACCAGATCGAAATCCCAGACGCCGAGGCCGGCAAGGACCTGCCCGTTGTCGGTTACATCTGGGAAGTGCTGGGCCGCATCGGGATCGGCCGCAAGGACGCATTGGTGAGTCTCGGTGGTGGCGCCGCGACCGACGTCGCCGGCTTTGCCGCGGCGACCTGGCTGCGCGGTGTATCGATCGTGCATGTGCCGACCACGCTGTTGGCGATGGTCGATGCTGCGGTCGGCGGCAAGACCGGCATCAACACCGATGCCGGCAAGAATCTGGTCGGCGCATTCCACCAGCCGACCGCCGTGCTGGTCGACCTCGCAACGCTGCAGACGTTGCCGCCCAACGAGATCGCGGCCGGTATGGCCGAAGTCGTCAAAGCGGGCTTCATCGCCGACCCGGTGATCCTCGACCTGATCGAGGCCGATCCGCGGGCCGCGCTGGACCCGTCGGGGGAGGTGCTGCCCGAGCTGATCCGGCGCGCGATCGCCGTCAAGGCCGAGGTGGTGGCCGCCGACGAGAAGGAATCGGACCTGCGCGAAATCCTGAATTACGGCCATACTCTGGGCCACGCAATCGAGCGCCGCGAGCGCTACCAGTGGCGTCACGGCGCCGCGGTCTCGGTGGGCATGGTGTTCGCCGCCGAGCTGGGCCGGCTGGCCGGGCGTCTCGATGACGCCACCGCGCAGCGCCATCGCGACATCCTGACCTCCCTCGGACTGCCGATCAGCTACGACTCCGACGCGCTCCCGCAACTTCTGGAGTCGATGGTCGGCGACAAGAAGACCCGGGCGGGGGTGCTGCGGTTCGTCGTACTCGACGGGCTGGCCAAGCCAGGCCGACTGGAGGGCCCCGACCCGGCGCTGTTGGCGGCCGCCTACGCGGAGGTGGGCACGCGATGAGCGCGACGGTACATGTCCTCAACGGGCCCAACCTCGGTCGGCTGGGCCGCCGCGAGCCGGAGGTCTACGGCGACACCACCCACGACGACCTCGTGGCACTCGTCGAACGCGAGGCTGCCGGACTCGGGATGAAAGCCGTTGTCCGCCAAAGTGACAGCGAGGCTCAGCTGCTGGATTGGGTCCACCTGGCTGCTGACGCCGGGGAGCCGGTGATCCTCAACGCCGGTGGGCTGACGCACACGTCGATCGCGCTGCGCGACGCCTGCGCGGAGTTGAGGGCGCCGTTGATCGAGGTACACATCTCCAATGTCTTTGCCCGCGAAGAGTTCCGGCACCATTCGTACTTGAGCCCGGTCGCGACCGGCATCATCGTGGGCTGCGGCGTGCAGGGCTACCTGCTCGCGCTGCGTTTTCTGGCCAGCCTGAACGGCTAGCTGTCGGCCTTCGGCTTCTCGATGTGCTCGGTGGCCGGTTCGTGGGACGGCAGCGCATCGGTCTTCTCGGTGCCGCGCGCGGGAGCCTCGGCCGTCTCCGCGGCTTCGTGACTGTAGGCCGTCGGCGCGTGGTGGTGCTCGCCGCGCTCGGCGGTCGCGACCGCGGTCGACTGCTCGTGCGGCCATTCGGCGACCGCACCCCCCTCGGTGGCGGGCTGCTCTGACCGAACCGCGGCGAAGACGTCAGTGTCGGCGCGCTCGTCGTCGCCCCCAGCGGTTGAGCCGTCTTTCGGCTTGTACGCGCCGGAACGGTCGACCCGCCAGCGGCCCACGGTCACCCCGGCGATCGCGCCGAGGAACACCACCAGCGCTGTGAACGCCGCGAACGTGGTGAGTTCGTTGATCAGGCCGCCGACGTAGAGGGCTTTGTAGAAGACTGCGATCAGCCACGTCACCGCGCCGCTGAGCAACCCGGCGACCAAACCGGCCAGCAGCCACGTCATCGCCAGGTCTTCGCGGCGGTCCGGGTCGGGGTTGGATGAGGCGTCCTCGCGTCCGTCGATGACACCCCAGATGACCACGCCCACGATGAACAGAACCAGCAGGACGATGCTGATCACAGCCGCCTGTGTCTGCCATACGCTGATCAGCGTTCCTTGAAACAGCCGAACGACGACCATCGCGGCGCCGAAGACCAGGCCGCGCAGCATCCAGTTAGTCATGGGGCCACAGCGTAGCGAGTAGCGTCAGTTGGCGTGACACATTCCCAGCGGCGAGCCGCACTCGGAGCTGAACTCCGCGCGGCCGAACTGGACGCGATGCTGGTCACGGACCTTGTCAACGTGCGTTACCTGTCAGGTTTCACCGGGTCGAATGCGGCGTTGCTGGTGTTTGCCGACAGCGATGACGCCGTCCTGGCCACCGACGGGCGTTACCGCACCCAGGCCGCCCAGCAGGCGCCCGACCTCGAAGTGGCGATCGAACGGGCCTGCGGCCGGTATCTGGCTGGGCGCGCGGCGGCCGCCAAGACACGGCGGGTGGGCTTCGAGAGTCATGTCGTCACCGTGGACGGCTACGACGCGCTGGTGGCTTCGCTGGTAGATGCCGATGGTGGCACCGAGTTGGTTCGCGCCTCGCAGACCGTGGAGGCGCTGCGGGAGATCAAGGACGCCGGCGAAGTCGCGCTGCTGCGGCTGGCCTGCGAGGCCGCCGACAACGCGCTGACCGATCTGGTCGACCGCGGGGAGCTGCGACCCGGCCGCACCGAACGTGAGGTGGGCCGCGAGCTCGAGGCGCTGATGCTCGACCACGGCGCCGACGGGATCTCCTTCGAGACGATCGTGGCCAGCGGGGCGAATTCGGCAATCCCGCATCACCGGCCCACCGAAGCAGTGCTGGCCCCCGGCGACTTCGTCAAGATCGACTTCGGTGCGCTGGTCGGCGGCTATCACTCCGACATGACCCGCACCTTCGTGCTGGGCAAGGCCGGTAAAGCGGCGGCCTGGCAGCTGGAGGTGTATCAGCTGGTCGTCGACGCGCAACGAGCCGGCCGGGAAGCGCTGCGACCCGGGGCCGACCTACGCGACGTCGACGCCGCCGCACGGCTGGTCATCGCCGATGCGGGCCACGGCGAGCACTTCGGCCACGGTCTGGGCCACGGTGTCGGCCTGCAGATCCACGAAGCGCCGGGAATCGGCGCCACCGCCGCCGGTACACTGCGTGCGGGCTCTGTCGTGACTGTGGAGCCCGGCGTCTATTTGCCCGAGCGTGGCGGCGTCCGCATCGAGGACACGCTGGTGGTGGCAGGCGAGACCTCCGGACACGCACCGGAATTGCTCACCCGGTTCCCCAAGGAACTGGCGATCCTGTAGGAGATTCACCGACCGTGCCAAGCACTGCCGACTTCAAAAATGGACTTGTACTGGTGATCGACGGGAACCTGTGGCAGATCACCGACTTCCAGCACGTCAAACCGGGCAAGGGCCCGGCCTTCGTGCGCACCAAGCTGAAAAACGTGCTCTCCGGGAAGGTCGTCGACAAGACCTACAACGCCGGAGTGAAGGTGGAGACCGCGACGGTGGACCGGCGCGACGCCACCTTCCTCTACCGCGACGGCACCGATTTCGTGTTCATGGACAGCCAGGACTACGAGCAGCACCCGCTGTCGGAGTCGCTCGTCGGCGGCGCCGCCCGGTTCCTGCTGGAGGGCCTGCCGGTGCAGGTGGCGTTCCACAACAGCGCGCCGCTGTACCTCGAGCTGCCAGTGACCGTCGAACTCGTCGTCACCCACACCGAGCCCGGCCTGCAGGGCGACCGGTCCAGCGCCGGCACCAAGCCGGCGACCGTGGAGACCGGCGCCGAGCTTCAGGTTCCGCTGTTCATCAACACCGGCGACAAGCTGAAGGTCGACTCCCGCGACGGCAGCTACCTCGGACGTGTCAACGCGTGAGCCGACCCGCGCGTCCTGTCAAAGGACGCCACCAGGCTCGTAAGCGCGCCGTCGACTTGTTGTTCGAAGCCGAGGCCCGCGGGCTGACCCCGGCCGAGGCAGCCGACTCGCGCACCGCGCTGGCGGCGGCCAAAGACGATGTCGCGGCCCTGCATCCCTACACGGTGACCGTCGCTCACGGCGTCACCGAACACGCCGTCCACGTCGACGACCTGATCGCCTCGCACCTGCAGGGCTGGACACTGGATCGGCTGCCCGCGGTGGACCGCGCCATACTGCGGGTCGCCGTGTACGAGCTGCTGCACGCCAACGACGTACCGGCGCCGGTCGCCGTCGACGAAGCGGTGGAGCTGGCCAAGGAGCTGTCCACCGACGACTCACCGGGTTTCGTCAACGGTGTGCTGGGCCAGGTCATGTTGGTGACCCCCCAGATCCGGGCGGCCGCGCAGGCGGTCCAGGCGAGCCAATCAGGCCCATCCGGTCGATCGAACCCCGAGCCCGCCGCGGAGTCATGACCAGGTTGGAGTTACGCGTCGCGATCGCCGCGATCCTCGCGGCGACCGTGGTGCTGGGTGCGGTGCTCTGCGCGGCCTACGGGCAGGCGGCGATCGCGGCGGCGCTGGCGATCTACGCGCTCGGCGTCGGTGCGTGGCTGTATCACTCGATCGAGCGTCTCGTGCTGGCCCGCCGCATCGAGACGGTGCGCACCGCGGCGACGCCATTGCGACCGCTGCTTCCGGTGATGGCCGCGATCATGGCGCTGACCCAGGTCGTCGTGCGAGCCCTGACCGATGTCACCGAGGTGACGCCGCCGAGGCGCTGGATTCCGATCACCCGCGGTCGAAAAACCGACGACGACTTCGAGGTCTGACACCAGCCTGTTGTGACAGATGGGGCAATGCGGGTACAGGTGACAAAACGCCCGCATCGTCGTGGACGGAGGGACACACTGGCGTGATGGATCGAGACGGCAGACATCCAAGGCGGCTGTGTGTCTCCGCGCTGGCGGCGGTGGCGAACCCGTCCTATTCGCGCATCGACACCTGGAACCTGCTCGATGACGCGTGTCACCAGCTGGCCGTCGTCGACCGCGCCGGGATGGACACCACCCACGAGGCCGCGCGGGTCCGGCGCCTGCTCAATCGGCTCAGCGCCTACGAGCGCTACTGGATCTACCCGGGCCCGGAGAACCTCGCGACGTACTGCGCCTATCTGGATCAGCTCGCTACCGTCAGCCTGGCCGAGCAGGTGTCGCTGGCGGTCCGGCTGCTCTCCGAATACGGCGATCGCGCAGCCCTGTTCGATACATCGCTGTCGCTGGCCGACCAGGAGCTGGTGTCGCGGGCCAAGGAGCAGCAGTTCTACACGGTCCTGCTCGCCGACGATGCGCCGATCAGCGCGCCCGAGGGGTTGGCCGAACGCCTGCGCGCGATCCGCGACATCGGCGACGACGTGCAGTTCGAGCTGCTGGTGGTCTCCAGCGTCGAGGACGCCATCACCGCGGTCGCGCTGAACGGCGAGATCCAAGCCGCCATCATCCGGCACGACATCCCGCTGCGGTCCGGTGACCGGGTGCCGCTGATGACCACGCTGCTCGGGCCGAACGACGAGGTGGTGGCCACCGACCGCACCCACGACTGGATCGAGTGCGGCGAATGGATCCGTGAGCTGCGGCCGCACATCGATCTCTATCTGCTCACCGACGAGTCGATCGCGGCCGAGACCGAGGACGACGCGGGAGTCTACGACCGCACCTTCTACCGGCTCAACGACGTCACCGACCTTCACAGCACGGTGCTCGGTGGCATCAGAAACCGTTATTCCACACCGTTTTTCGATGCCTTGCGCGCCTATGCGGCGCGCCCCGCCGGCCAATTCCACGCGCTGCCGATCGCGCGCGGCGCCAGCATTTTCAACTCCAAGACGCTGCAGGACATGGGCGAGTTCTACGGCCGCAACATCTTCATGGCCGAGACCTCGACCACCTCGGGTGGCCTGGATTCGCTGCTTGACCCGCACGGCAACATCAAGAAGGCGATGGACAAGGCCGCGCACACCTGGAACTCCGACCACACCTACTTCGTCACCAACGGAACCTCGACCGCGAACAAGATCGTCGTGCAGTCACTGACCCGGCCGGGCGACATCGTGCTGATCGACCGCAACTGCCACAAGTCGCACCACTACGGCCTGGTGCTGGCCGGGGCATACCCGCTCTACCTCGACGCCTACGAGCTGCAGCCGTTCGCGATCTACGGCGCCGTGTCGCTGCAGACGATCAAGAAGGCGCTGCTCGACCTCGAAGCCGCTGGGCAGCTGGGCAAGGTGCGCATGCTGCTGCTCACCAACTGCACGTTCGACGGTGTCGTCTACAACCCGCGGCGAGTGATGGAGGAAGTGCTGGCAATCAAGCCGGACATCTGCTTCCTGTGGGACGAGGCCTGGTACGCGTTCGCCACCGCTGTCCCGTGGGCGCGGCAACGCACCGCGATGGTCGCCGCCGAGCAACTCGAACTGATGCTGTCGTCGCCGGCGTACGCCCAGGAGTACCTGCAGTGGAAGCAGGACATGCAAGGCATCGACCGCAGCCAGTGGGGCGAGCATCGGCTGCTACCTGACCCCAGTCAGGCTCGGGTCCGGGTGTATGCCACCCACTCCACCCACAAGTCGCTGTCGGCGCTGCGGCAGGCGTCGATGATCCACGTCCGCGACCAGGACTTCAACTCGCAGTCCCGCGACGCGTTCGGTGAGGCGTTCCTGACGCACACCTCGACCTCGCCCAACCAGCAACTGCTCGCCTCGCTGGACCTGGCCCGTCGTCAGGTCGACATCGAGGGCTTCCAGATGGTGCGCTACGTCTACGACATGGCGCTGGTCTTCCGCCATCGCGTCCGCAAGGACCGGTTGATCAGCAAGTGGTTCCGCATCCTTGACGAATCCGATTTGGTGCCAGACGAATTCAGGCTGTCGGCGGTCAGCTCGTACCGGCAGGTGCGCCAAGGCGCGCTGGCGGATTGGAACGAGGCGTGGCGGTCCGACCAGTTCGTGCTCGACCCGACCCGGGTGACCCTGTTCATCGGCAAGACCGGGATGAACGGCTACGACTTCCGCGAGAAGATCCTGATGGACCGGTTCGGCATCCAGATCAACAAGACGTCGATCAACAGTGTGCTGCTGATCTTCACCATCGGGGTGACCTGGTCGAGCGTGCACTACCTGCTCGACGTGTTGCGCCGGGTCGCCACCGACTTCGACCACACCGAGGACGCGGCGAGTCGAGACGACCGCGCCCTGCACCAACGCCGTGTCGAAGAGATCACCGAGGACCTGCCGCCACTGCCGGACTTCAGCCATTTCGACAACGCCTTCCGGCCGGATGACGCCAGCTCTTTCGGCGACATGCGCTCGGCGTTCTACGCGGGCTACGAAGACGCCGACCGCGAACACGTCATGCTGGGGGAGGCGGGTCGACGACTCGCCGACGGAAAGTCTTTGGTGTCAACCGGATTCGTAGTACCCTACCCGCCGGGCTTCCCGGTGCTGGTGCCCGGGCAATTGGTGTCCAAGCAGATCCTGTACTTCCTGGCTCAACTCGACGTCAAGGAGATTCACGGATACAACCCCGATCTCGGGTTGTCGGTGTTCACCGAGGACGTGCTGAAACGGATCAACGCGGCACGCGGCTCCGACACCGTACTCGGCTAGCGTGATCAGCAATGCCATCGCGATGGTCTAGCGCATCGCCCTGGCGAACAACAGGCTGTCGAGTGGCTCGGTCCCGAGGTTGGGATAGACGCAATGACGCGCGAGTCGACCTTCACGGGTGAACCCGGCACGCTCCAGCAGGCGCGTGGACCGCTCGTTGTCCACATGGCAGGTCGCCCAGACCCGGTAGACGTCGGGGTCGGCTTGCAGCGTGTTCAGCAGCATGCCGAGCGCCTCGGACATCAATCCTTTGCCCCACCAACGTCGACCGACGCAGTACCCGACCTCGGCGGCATAGCTCAGTGGGCGGCCGCAACTGATCATCCCGACGATCTCGCCGCTGTGCTGCAACGCCATCACCCAGGTCCGTAGGTGTGCGTCGACATTCATTCGTTCGGCGATCACTCGTTGGGTGACCGCCATGTCGGGGTGCGGTGTCCACAGCAGGTATTTGGTGACCTGAGGATCGCGGGCGACGCGCTGAAAGAGCGGGCCGGCGTCGTCGATCGCCGGCATGCGTAACAGCAGCCGCGGTCCCTCGATGCGCTCGGGAGTGAACTCGGCCATTACAGCCCGAGCGCCCGGTAGGTCCGGCGCACGAATTTCGGTTGTACCGCTTGTAGTTTCGCGCGCGACGTGTTACCCGCGACAGCCGCAGCCGCATCGGCGGTCAGCGCGGGCATGTTCTGGATCAGGTACAGCAGAATCAGGTTGGCAGCCGGGTCGGCCTGCCACCAGGTCCCGTAGGCGCCGGGCCAACTGAACGTTCCCACACCGCCGGGCCCGAACAACGGCATCGACTTCGCCGGGTCGGTCACCACCGACAGGTTGAGCCCGAAGCCACGTCCGATCCAGAATGGTGCGCCGAGAAACGGATGACGCTTGTGTTCGACGCTGAGCCGGTCGGTGCGCATCAGCCGTGCCGATTCCGGTGAGAGCACCCGCACGCCGTCGAGAGTCCCGTCGCTGAGCAGCATTTCGATGAATCGCAAGTAGTCGTCCGCAGTGGAGTACAGTCCACCGCCCGCGTTGCTGAACGCCGGCGGAGCGACGTGCGGCTGGCCCATCACATCGTGCTGAAGTTGATTCTTTTCGTCCAGCCGGTACATGGTCGCGGCTCGACGGCGGCCCTCCGGGGTTACGTGGAAGCCGGTATCAATCATGCCCAGCGGGTGCAGGATTCGCTCGTCGAGTACTTCGCGGAACGGCTTACCTGCGACCCGCGAGGCCAGCACACCGACCACGTCACTGGAGTGGCCGTAGGTCATTCGCTCACCCGGTTGATGCACCAGCGGCAAGTCGGCTAGCGCGGCCACCCACGCGTCGGGACCCTGCCCGAAAGGCAGTCGCATGTAGGCCCGCGAGATCGGGCCGCCGACCGAGAACCCGTATCCGAGGCCACTGGTATGGGTGAGCAGATCCTCCACCAGAATCGCCCGTTCGACCGGATGCCTCCGGTGCAGCGGCCCGGTCGGGTCGTCGAGGACTCGCACATCGGCGAATTCCGGCAGCCAGCGCACGATCGGGTCGCGCAGCGTCAGTTTGCCCTCGTCGACCAGGCTCATCGCGGCGGCGACGGTGACCGGCTTGGTCATCGAGGCGATACGAAACACCGTGTCGCGCTGCATGGGCAATCGAGCGTCAACGTCGCGGTCGCCGATTTCGTTGACCTGCAACACTTTTCCGTGCTGCCACACCATTGTCACCGCGCCGGCGAGCAGGCCTGCGTCGCAGGCCTCGCGAATGGAGGCCTGATTGCCGTCGAGGTTCACCCGATTCAGGCTAGTGGGCGGGTGTGGCGGCGATTTCCCGGACGTTGATGTCACGCCAGATCGCGACCTCGTCGACCAGCTCGGGTGCCCGGCCGAACAGGTCGGTGAAGAAGGCAAGCAGCTCCCGCCAGTGCTCGGTAGGTCCGACGATCACGTGGCGCACGTCAGTGTCTTTGAGGTCGGCCGCGATCTGCGCCCGTACCGCGCCGCGCGCCACCAGCCGGGCGCCGCGCTGCTGGATCACGAACATGGTGAAGGTGAGCTGCGATTGTGGCGGCCCAGAATAGGTCCCGCCGTCGGGTTGCGGCACGTACGCGTAGGCCTCAGGCATCCGCAGGCCGTAGTCGGCCACCGCGGCCCACACCATCGGCGCGGCCTCGCCTCCATTGACGAAATACGGTGCGACGAGCACTGTTTCGGCGGGTCCGATGTGGTGGCTTGCCCAGGTGCGGAAAAAGGCCGGCGTCGCGAAGGGTGCCCGGGCCAGCGGAGCCGGAAGCAGCACAATCAGTGACGCGCTCACCGCCAGCATCCATTGCGCTGCCGGTCGCGGGGCGAGGCGGGTCGCCCCAGCGATGACGACCGCGACGACAACGGCCACCGCCAACCAGACGAAGACGGTGAAACGGCCCGGCAGCACGTGCTCGAGCAGCGGCAGTTTCCCGAACACCAGCCACGGAAGCGGGATATGCAGCCCGACGTCGCCGATGTGAAGCCACGGCCCCAACGACAGCACGAGGATCAATACCCCGGTGACGCTGGCGACGCGGATCCGCAGATCGTCCCAGCGGCGGACGGTCACCACGACCAGGAGGACGAGCAGCGGCAGGCCGAGATACCCGGTCGCCTCGTGGGATAAGCCGCTGAACTCGTCGGAGATCCGAGTCGCCGCTGCGGGCGCGATCAGCTGATGGCGGGTCGGCAAAACGAGGTTCAGCAGGTCTGTCGAGAAGGTCGCCGGATCCTGCACCTGCCGGCTGATTCGTTGCGGCCCGAAGAACTGCGCGGCCAATGGCCAGCCTGCGAGTAGCAGGAATGCCGCGGCGGCCGCCGCACACGCCGGGACCACACGGGTGACGGCGATGTGGCGGATCTGCCCGTCACGGCGGGCGACAGCCATGACGGCGACCAAGATTCCGGCCGCCACCACGCTGGTCGCGAGCACTTCCTCGCTGATCAGCAGTTGAGCGGCGGCGAGGACCCCCAGCGCCACCCCCGGTTGCCATGGCGGTCGGCGGCGCGTCACAAGAATCTCGTCGATCGCGATCACCAGCAGCGGCGGGACCCAGGCTGTGGCCAGATTCAGATGCAGCGCCGCGTGCGAGACGACATAGGGGGAGAAGGCGTACACCGCGCCGCCGATGATCGGGCTGAAGCCGTCACCGCTCCAGCGGCGGATCGCCAGCCACGCCGCGAGTCCGCTGAGCGAAATGCCCACGACTACAAGGACGTTGAACCCGAAGAGCGGACCGCCGATCTTTGCTGGGAGCCAGCCGAGAATCCCGAGCAGCGGCATCGAGGGGCTCCACATCACGTTCACCCCGGCGGGCGCACCGATCTGGGTCGTGAAGAACGGATTGAGGCCATGCCCCAGCGCGTGCGGGGTCCAACCGAGGTACCAGATCGCCTGTTCCTGATCGCAGCAGCCGCCGGCCCAGCCGGACGTCGGGCCTCGCCAGGCGCCCAGCGTGACGACTACGGCCACGAGTAAATAGAGGGCGAACGCCGCGAATCCGCCGCGGCGACCGCTGGTCCACTTGACGGTCGTCATCGGCGGAAACACTGCCACAGGCTGGGCAGCCGTGACTCGTTGGAACGCGGATGAGGCTACCGAGCATTCCTGGGGGAAGGCTGTTGGCTGTGTCGATGATTCTGAGGTTGAATGTGCGCCTGTCATTTTCCCAGGGTGAGCCGCGAATGCTACGCTGCCCGGCAGTCGACATCCTTTAACGATCCGTCCAGAGAGGCGGAGAAGGAGGTCAGGATCTCGAATGGGTGCCGTGGGTGACGCCGCGTTCCGCAGCGGACCTAGGGAATTGATGTCGGCGGCCGATGTGGCTCGTACCATTTCGCGCATTGCGCATCAGATCATCGAAAAGACCGCCCTCGACGGTGCCGACGCACCTCGGGTGGTGTTGCTGGGAATCCCTACCCGCGGAGTGACTCTGGCCAGCCGGCTCGCGGTCAACATCGCCGAATTCTCCGGCGCCGAGGTTCCGCACGGCGGACTGGATATCACGCTCTACCGCGATGACCTGATGACCAAGCCGCCGCGGCCGCTGGAGAACACCTCGATCCCGGCCGGCGGGATCGATGACGCCCTGGTGATCCTCGTCGACGACGTGCTGTATTCCGGCCGCTCGGTGCGCTCCGCGCTGGATGCTCTGCGCGACGTCGGCCGCCCGAGGGCGGTCCAGTTGGCGGTGCTGGTCGACCGCGGCCATCGCGAGCTGCCGCTGCGGGCCGACTACGTCGGTAAGAACGTGCCGACCTCCAGAACCGAGAACGTGCATGTACAACTGGCCGAGCAGGACGGTCGTGACGCCGTGATCATCTCCCGGGAGGAGGCGCCATGAGCAGGCATCTGCTGGCCGCCGGCGATCTGTCCCGCGACGAAGCGACCGCGATCCTCGACGACGCCGACCGCTTCGCCCAGGCGCTGGTCGGGCGCGAGGTCCGCAAGCTGCCGACGCTGCGCGGCCGGACGATCATCACGATGTTCTACGAGAACTCCACCCGCACCCGGGTCTCCTTCGAGGTCGCGGGCAAATGGATGAGCGCGGACGTGATCAACGTCAGCGCCGCGGGATCGTCGGTGGGTAAAGGTGAATCGCTGCGGGACACCGCGCTGACCCTGCGTGCGGCCGGCGCCGACGCCCTGATCATCCGGCACCCGGCTTCCGGTGCGGCACACCAGCTTGCGCAATGGACGTCCACGGTGGACGACTCGGGACCGGCGGTGATCAATGCCGGCGACGGCACCCACGAGCACCCGACCCAGGCACTGCTGGACGCTCTGACCATCCGGCAGCGGCTCGGCGGCATCGAGGATCGCCGGGTCGTCATCGTCGGCGACATCCTGCACAGCCGGGTCGCCCGGTCCAACGTCCACCTGCTGGCCACCCTCGGCGCGGAGGTGGTGCTGGTGGCGCCGCCGACACTGCTGCCGGTCGGTGTCGCCGAATGGCCGGTGACGGTGTCGCACGACCTGGACGCCGAACTGCCGGCCGCCGACGCCGTGCTGATGCTGCGCGTGCAGGCCGAACGGATGAACGGCGGCTTCTTTCCGTCTGCCCGGGAGTACTCGGTGCGCTACGGGTTGTCCGACCGACGCCAGGTGCTGCTGCCGGGTCACGCGATTGTGCTGCATCCCGGGCCGATGCTACGCGGCATGGAGATATCGTCATCGGTGGCCGATTCGACGCAATCGGTTGTGCTGCAACAGGTTTCCAATGGTGTTCACATCCGAATGGCGGTGCTGTTTCATGTGCTGGTGGGCACCGAGTCGGCCGCCACGGGTCTCGCCGGCAAAGGGGTGATGGCATGAGCGTTTCGTTGCGCGGGGTACGGCTGTACGGCGAGGGCGACGCGGTCGACGTTCTGGTTGCGGACGGGCAGATCGCCGACATCGGCACCGCTCTCGATATCCCCGACGATGCCGACGTCATCGATGCCACCGGGCAGGTCCTCCTACCCGGGTTCGTCGATCTGCACACGCACCTTCGTGAACCCGGCCGCGAATACGCCGAAAACATCGAAACCGGTTCGGCCGCAGCGGCCCTCGGCGGTTTCACGGCGGTGTTCGCGATGGCGAACACCAACCCGGTCGCCGATAGCCCGGTGGTCACCGACCACGTCTGGCACCGCGGGCAGCAGGTCGGTCTGGTCGATGTCCACCCGGTCGGCGCTGTCACCGTGGGTCTGGCCGGAAGAGAGCTCACCGAGATGGGCATGATGGCCGCCGGCGCCGCTCAGGTTCGGATGTTCTCCGACGACGGCAAATGCGTCGACGATCCGCTGATCATGCGCCGTGCACTGGAATACGCCACCGGTCTGGGTGTGCTGATCGCCCAGCATGCCGAGGAGCCGCGGCTGACCGTCGGTGCGGTCGCGCACGAGGGTCCTACCGCCGCGTGGCTGGGGCTGTCCGGCTGGCCCAGGGCGGCCGAAGAGTCCATCGTGGCCCGTGATGCGCTGCTGGCCCGCGATGCCGGAGCCCGGGTACACATCTGCCATGCCTCCACCGCGGGCACTGTCGAGCTGATCAAATGGGCCAAGGCGCAGGGTATTTCGATCACCGCGGAGGTAACCCCGCATCACCTGCTGCTCGACGACAGTCGCCTCGCCAGCTATGACGGGGTGAACCGGGTCAACCCGCCGCTGCGCGAGGCCGCCGACGCGGGCGCGCTGCGGCAGGCACTGGTCGACGGGGTGATCGATTGCGTGGCCACCGATCACGCGCCGCATGCCGAACACGAGAAGTGCGTCGAGTTCGCCGCCGCGCTGCCGGGGATGCTCGGTCTGCAGACCGCATTGTCGGCCGTGGTGCAGGCCATGGTGATTCCCGGCCTGCTGAGCTGGCGTGATGTCGCTCGGGTGATGAGCGAGAACCCGGCCCGTATCGCCGGGCTGCCCGATCAGGGCCGTCCGCTGGAGATCGGGGAGCCGGCCAACCTGACGGTCGTGGACCCGGACGCCACCTGGACCGTCGTCGGCGCCGAGTTCGCCAGCCGATCGGCCAACACCCCCTACGAGACGATGACGCTGCCCGCCACCGTGACGGCAACCCTGCTGCGCGGCAAGCTCACCGCACGCGACGGAAAGAGCCCGGCTTGAATCGCGCTGGCGACGATGCGGGCGGTCCCGGGGAGGAGCGGCGCATATGAACTCCGGAACGCTGGTCGCGTCGCTGATCGTCGCCGCGGTGCTGGTGCTGGTGATCGCGTTCGTCATCCAAATGATGATGCGTGGCTGGCGAAAACGCGCCCAACGCCAGACCGAAATGCTCGGCACCCTGCCCGAGCTCCCGACCCAGGTCGGCCCGGCGGTCATCAGCACGCCTGGCGTCTATGTCGGCTGCACCATGGCTCCGGCCTGGAGCCAACGGATCACCGCCGGCGACCTCGGCTACCGCAGCAAGGCGGTGCTGACTCGTCACCCCGAAGGCATTCTGGTGCAACGGGTTCGCGCGCAGCCGATCTGGATTCCGAGCAAGTCGATCTCCGGGATCCGCACCGAACACGTCATCGCCGGAAAGGTCGCCGCCCGCGACGGAATCTTGGCGATTCGATGGCGGCTACCGTCCGGCGTCAAGATCGACACCGGGTTTCGCGCCGACAATCGGGATGAGTACAAAGGATGGCTGCAGAGCTGGCCGGAAGGAGTCACGCAGTGAAGGCGATGCTGGTTCTCGACGACGGCCGGACATTCAGCGGTGCGGCCTTCGGCGCGATCGGCGAAACACTGGGCGAGGCGGTGTTTTCCACAGGGATGTCCGGGTACCAGGAGACGCTGACCGATCCCAGTTATCACCGGCAGATCGTGGTGGCGACGGCCCCGCAGATCGGAAACACCGGCTGGAACGGTGAAGACGGGGAGAGTCGCGGCGACAAGATCTGGGTCGCCGGTTACGCGGTGCGCGACCCGTCGCCGCGGGTATCGAACTGGCGTGCCACCGGCACGCTGGAGGACGAACTGATCCGCCAACAGGTCGTGGGTATCGCCGGCATCGACACCCGCGCGGTGGTCCGGCACCTGCGCAGCCGCGGCTCGATGAAGGCGGGCGTGTTCTCGGGCGACTCGCTCGCGCCGCCCGAAGAGCTGACCGAACGGGTACGTGGCCAGCACCCGATGCTCGGTGCCGACCTCGCCGGCCAGGTCAGCTCCGCCGACGCCTACATCGTAAACGCCGAAGGGCCGCAACGGTTCACCGTTGCCGCGATCGACCTCGGGATCAAGACCAACACCCCGCGTAACTTCGCCCGGCGTGGAGTGCGCACCCGCGTGCTGCCCTCGTCGGTGCCGTTCGAGCAGATCGCCGAACTCAAACCTGACGGAGTGTTCCTGTCCAACGGCCCGGGGGACCCGGCCACCGCTGACCACATCGTCGCGGTGACCCGCGAGGTACTCGGCGCCGGAATCCCGTTGTTCGGCATCTGTTTCGGTAATCAGATCCTGGGACGCGCGCTGGGTCTGTCGACGTACAAGATGGCCTTCGGACACCGGGGCATCAACATCCCGGTGATGGACCACGAGACCCGACGGGTCGCGGTCACTGCCCAGAACCACGGGTTCGCGCTCGAAGGTGAGGCGGGGCAACGGTTCGACACTCCGTTCGGTGCGGCAGTGGTCAGCCACACCTGCGCCAACGACGGGGTCGTCGAGGGCGTGAAACTGGTGGACGGAAAAGCATTTTCGGTGCAGTACCACCCCGAAGCCGCGGCCGGGCCACACGATGCGGAGTACTTGTTCGACCAATTCGTCGACCTGATGACAGGGGAGAGCACGTAATGCCACGGCGGACTGATCTCAAGCACGTCCTGGTGATCGGCTCCGGGCCGATCGTCATCGGACAGGCCTGCGAATTCGACTACTCCGGAACCCAGGCCTGCCGCGTGCTGCGGGCCGAGGGCCTGCAGGTGAGCCTGGTCAACTCCAACCCGGCGACGATCATGACCGACCCGGAATACGCCGATCACACCTACGTCGAACCCATCACCGCTGCCTTCGTGGAGAAGGTGATCATCCAGCAGGCCGAGCGGGGCAACAAGATCGACGCCCTGCTGGCCACCCTGGGCGGTCAAACCGCGCTCAACACCGCCGTCGCGCTGTATGAGAACGGCGCCTTGGAGCGCCACGGCGTCGAGTTGATCGGCGCCGACTTCAACGCCATCCAGCGCGGCGAGGACCGGCAGATGTTCAAGGACATCGTCGCCAAGGTCGGCGGTGAATCAGCCCGTAGCCGAGTCTGTTTCACCATGGACGAGGTACGCGACACCGTCGATGAACTCGGCCTGCCGGTGGTGGTCCGGCCGTCGTTCACCATGGGCGGGCTGGGCTCGGGCCTGGCCCACACCGCCGAAGAGGTCGACCGGATGGCGGGCGCCGGGCTGGCCGCGTCGCCGAGCGCCAACGTGCTGATCGAGGAATCGATCTACGGCTGGAAGGAATTCGAGCTCGAGCTGATGCGCGACTCCCATGACAACGTCGTCGTCGTATGCTCGATCGAAAACGTCGACCCGATGGGCGTGCACACCGGCGACTCGGTGACGGTGGCGCCGGCGATGACGCTCACCGACCGGGAATACCAGCGGATGCGCGACCTCGGCATCGACATCCTGCGGGAGGTCGGCGTCGACACGGGCGGCTGCAACATCCAGTTCGCCGTCGACCCGCACGACGGGCGGCTGGTCGTCATCGAGATGAACCCCCGGGTGTCGCGGTCAAGTGCGTTGGCCTCCAAGGCCACCGGCTTCCCGATCGCCAAGATCGCCGCGAAGCTCGCGGTCGGCTACACCCTCGACGAGATCCTCAACGACATCACCAAGGAGACCCCGGCCTGCTTCGAGCCCACGCTGGACTACGTGGTCGTCAAAGCGCCACGCTTCGCGTTCGAGAAGTTTCCCGGTGCCGACCCGACGCTGACCACCACGATGAAGTCGGTGGGCGAGGCGATGTCGTTGGGCCGCAACTTCATCGAGGCGCTCGGCAAGGTGATGCGCTCGCTGGAGACCACCCGCGCCGGCTTCTGGACCAAGCCCGACACCGAAGGTACCGCCGAGGATGCCCTGGAGCGGCTGCTGACACCCACCGAGGGCCGGCTCTACGACGTCGAGTTGGCACTGCGGCTGGGCGCATCGGTGGACCGGGTGGCCGAAGCCTCCGGGATCGACCCGTGGTTCGTCGCCCAGATCGCGGAGCTGCTGACATTGCGGGAGGAGGTCGCCGGTGCACCCGTCCTTGACGGCGACCTGCTGCGAAGGTGCAAGCACAACGGCTTGTCGGATCGTCAAATCGCCGCGCTGCGACCGGAATTGGCCGGCGAGGACGGTGTGCGCTCGCTGCGGGGGCGGTTGAACATCCACCCGGTCTACAAGACCGTCGACACCTGCGCCGCGGAGTTCGAGGCCAAGACGCCGTACCACTACAGCAGCTACGAGCTCGACCCGTCTGCGGAGTCCGAGGTGGCCCCCCAGACCGAGCGACCCAAGGTGCTGATCCTGGGCTCGGGACCGAACCGGATCGGTCAGGGCATCGAATTCGACTACAGCTGTGTGCACGCCGCCACGACCCTGTCGGAGGTCGGCTTCGAGACCGTGATGGTCAACTGCAACCCGGAGACGGTCTCCACCGATTACGACACCGCCGACCGGCTCTACTTCGAGCCGTTGACGTTCGAGGACGTCCTGGAGGTCTTTCACGCCGAGCAGCTTTCCGGCGCCGGCGGGCCGGGCGTGGTGGGTGTCATCGTGCAACTCGGCGGCCAAACCCCGCTCGGGCTGGCGCAGCGGCTCGCCGACGCGGGTGTCCCCATCGTCGGCACGCCGCCCGCGGCCATCGACCTGGCCGAGGACCGCGGCGCGTTCGGTGAACTGCTGTCGGTGGCGGGGCTGCCGGCGCCGCGCTACGGAATGGCGACCACGTTCGCGCAGGCGCGGCGGATCGCCGCCGACATCGGATATCCGGTACTGGTGAGGCCGTCGTACGTCCTCGGCGGGCGCGGCATGGAGATTGTCTACGACGACGAGACGCTGCAGGGCTACATCGCCCGCGCCACAGAGCTCTCGCCCGAACACCCAGTGCTGGTGGACCGTTTCCTCGAAGACGCCATCGAGATCGACGTCGATGCGCTCTGCGACGGCGACGAGGTCTACATCGGCGGCATCATGGAGCACATCGAAGAGGCCGGCATCCACTCCGGCGACTCGGCGTGTGCGCTGCCACCGGTGACCCTGGGCCGCAGCGACATCGAGAAGGTACGCCAAGCGACCGAGGCGATCGCGCACGGCATCGGCGTGGTGGGTCTGCTCAATGTGCAGTACGCGCTGAAGGACGACGTGCTCTACGTGCTCGAGGCCAATCCGCGGGCCAGCCGCACCGTGCCGTTCGTCTCCAAGGCCACCGCGATACCGCTCGCCAAGGCGTGTGCCCGGATCATGCTGGGCGCCAAGATCTCTCAACTTCGCGACGAAGGACTGCTGGTAGCCGTCGGTGACGGCGGCAACGCGGCACCGGACGCGCCGATCGCGGTCAAGGAGGCGGTGCTGCCGTTCCACCGGTTCCGCCGCGCCGACGGCTCCGGTGTCGACCCGCTGCTGGGCCCGGAGATGAAGTCGACCGGCGAGGTGATGGGCATCGACCGCGACTTCGGCAGCGCGTTCGCGAAAAGCCAGACCGCGGCCTACGGGTCGCTGCCGGTCTCGGGGACGATCTTCGTCTCGGTGGCCAACCGGGACAAGCGTTCGCTGGTGTTTCCGGTGAAGCGGCTGGCCGACTTGGGTTTCCGGGTGCTGGCCACCGAGGGCACCGCGGAGATGCTGCGCCGCAACGGGATTCCGTGCGACGAGGTTCGCAAGCACTTCGAGGAGGCGCAGCCGGGCCGGCCCTCGATGTCGGCCGTCGACGCCATTCGCGCGGGCGAGGTTGACATGGTGTTCAACACGCCGTACGGAAACTCCGGCCCGCGCATCGATGGCTACGAGATCCGCTCGGCGGCAGTCGGAGTAAACATCCCGTGCGTCACGACGGTC
The DNA here is from genome assembly GCF_965277065.1 of Mycobacterium sp. Taxonomy (GTDB): domain Bacteria; phylum Actinomycetota; class Actinomycetes; order Mycobacteriales; family Mycobacteriaceae; genus Mycobacterium. The sequence goes on along the minus strand of NZ_CBDIBT010000017.1, from coordinate 307,608 downwards.
CAGGGCGTGTCGGCGGCCGTGCAGGGCATCGAAGCCGGCATCCGCGGCGACATCGGTGTGCGCTCTCTGCAGGAGCTGCACAGCACGCTGAATCGCGGTGGCAAGTAACCGTGCTCGGGTTTGGCGCCCGGCTGGCCGATGCGGTAGCCCGTCGAGGGCCCCTGTGCCTGGGTATCGACCCGCATCCAGAGCTGTTGACGGCCTGGGGTCTGCCGGTGAGCGTAGAGGGACTGGCAGCGTTCTGCGAGACCTGTGTGGCGGCGTATGCCGGTTTCGCCGTCGTCAAGCCTCAGGTGGCGTTCTTCGAGACCTACGGCGCCGCGGGTTATGCCGTGCTGGAACGCACTATCGCGGACCTGCGCGCCGCCGGTGTGCTGGTGCTGGCCGACGCCAAGCGCGGTGACATCGGATCCACGATGGCGGCCTACGCGGCCGCGTGGACCGGCGACTCGCCACTGGCCTCCGACGCGGTGACAGCGTCGCCCTACTTGGGTTTCGGCTCGCTACAGCCGCTGCTGGACAGCGCCGCGGAGCACGGTCGAGGGGTGTTCGTGCTGGCGGCGACCTCCAACCCGGAGGGTGCCAGCGTGCAGCGCGCCCTGACCGAGGGCCGCCCGGTCGCGCAGATGATCGTCGACCAGGCCGCCGCCGCCAACCAGGTCCTGGGCCCTGGAACCGTGGGAGTCGTTGTCGGCGCCACCGTGACCGAGGTGCCCGACGTCAGCGGACTCGGCGGGCCGGTTCTGGTCCCCGGTGTCGGCTTTCAGGGCGGGCAACCCGATGCCCTCAGCGGCCTCGGTGGAGCGCTGCCCGGCCAGCTCCTGCCCGCAGTGTCGCGCGACGTGCTGCGGGCCGGACCGGACGTCACAGCGGTGCGTACAGCGGCGGAGCGGATGCGCGACGCAGTGGCCTACCTGGCCGGTTGATTCGCTTCCGGGCCGACCTACAACACGGCGTCGTTCACTTTCCACCAGACCGGCTGTTCGCGACGACACGCGCGACACGCCGCAAAATTCCTTATCGGGCCGGATTCGGGTTTTTGACCAGTGTCGAGTTGGTCAGGCGAAGCGTTTTCCAGCAGCTGGCCGATCCTGCCGCGCGCGACAAAAGTCCAGGTAGAAGCAATTTGACGGAGCCGGAAGCGACTGGTCGGCAGCAGCGAATCCGCGGTCGACGAACCCCCTTCGGCGCACTGGCGGGGGCACCTTCTCGACGCCATAAGCTGCGTCTTTGTAGCTTCAAGCAGGGGGGCGGGTTAGATTTCGTCTGGAGGCGTGGGTACGGTCGTCACCGCTGGCTGGACTACCTGGCCAGGACAAATAAAGATCGAAAATCTGTTGCTGATCGATACGGAGGAATCGTGGCCCTTCCCCAGTTGACCGACGAGCAGCGCGCGGCAGCGTTGGAGAAGGCTGCCGCCGCACGCCGAGCGCGAGCCGAGCTCAAAGACCGGCTGAAGCGTGGCGGCACCAATCTCAAGCAGGTGCTCAAGGATGCCGAGACCGACGAGGTCTTGGGCAAGATGAAGGTTTCCGCATTGCTGGAGGCACTGCCGAAGGTGGGCAAGGTCAAGGCGCAGGAAATCATGACCGAGCTGGAGATCGCCCCGACGCGCCGTCTGCGCGGTCTCGGCGACCGTCAGCGCAAGGCTCTGTTGGAAAAGTTCGACTTCTCTTAGTTCCGACGACGATGCAGGCCGGCAGGCCTGAGGTGGGGGTACCCCCAGCCGCGCAGCGGCACGGGGGAGAGTCGGACCGGCGGGTAAGCCCGGAGAGTCGTTGAGCACCGACGGGGGACCGGTCGGCACGGGACGCGTGATCGTGCTGTCCGGTCCGTCCGCGGTGGGGAAATCGACGGTGGTCCGCTGCCTTCGCGAGCGGATCGCAGATCTCCATTTCAGCGTCTCGGCGACCACTCGGGCCCCTCGGCCCGGGGAGGTCGACGGGGTCGATTATCACTTCGTGTCGACGGAAAGCTTTCAGCAGTTGATCGATGACGGTTCGCTGCTCGAATGGGCGGAAATCCACGGTGGCCTGCACCGATCGGGCACGCTGGCCGACCCGGTCCGCGACGCCGTCGCCGCCGGACACCCGGTTCTCATCGAGGTCGACCTGGCCGGGGCCCGCGCGGTGAAGCAGGCCATGCCGGAGGCGATCACGGTGTTTCTGGCGCCGCCGAGCTGGGCGACTTTGCAAGCCCGGCTCGTCGGCCGCGGGACCGAGACACCCGAGGTGATCGAGCGCCGGCTCGCCACCGCACGCACCGAATTGGCGGCTCAAAGCGACTTCGACGAGGTCGTGGTGAATCGTCAATTGGAAACAGCGTGCTCAGAATTGGTATCATTGCTGGTCGGACCCGCGCCCGATACGGCGTGACCGTCTCAACAGACTCAATTCATGATTTAGCCCCACATGGCCACAGGCCGCCAGGAGAATTTACGTGAGTAGTTCGCAGACCGACGCAGCATTGACCGCCGTCCCCGACCAGTTCGACCCGTCAGCGGGTGGCATCGGCGCGTACGACACGCCGCTGGGTATCACCAACCCGCCCATCGACGAGCTGCTCGCCCGGGTGTCCAGCAAATACGCTCTGGTGATCTACGCGGCCAAGCGTGCCCGGCAGATCAACGACTACTACAACCAGCTCGGCGAGGGCATCCTCGAATACGTCGGCCCGCTGGTCGAGCCGGGCCTGCAGGAGAAGCCGCTGTCGATCGCGATGCGCGAGATCCACGGCGACCTGCTCGAGCACACCGAAGGCGAGTAGCGGGATCGAGGCGGGCCTGGAATGAGCCTCTCAGGTGAGAAGCGGACGGACCGGAAGCGGATCGTCGTCGGGGTCGCTGGGGGCATCGCCGCATACAAGGCCGCCACCGTCGTCCGCCAGCTCACCGAGGCAGGCCATCAGGTCCGCGTCATACCCACCGAATCCGCGCTGCGGTTCGTCGGGGCCGCCACCTTCGAGGCGCTGTCCGGCGAGCCGGTCCAGACCGGGGTGTTCGAGGACGTGCCGCGGGTGCCGCATGTCGCGATAGGCCAGGGTGCCGACCTGGTTGTCGTCGCCCCCGCCACCGCCGACCTGCTGGCGCGTGCCACCCACGGCCGTGCCGACGACCTGTTGACCGCCACGCTGCTGACCGCGCGATGCCCGGTCCTGTTCGCCCCGGCGATGCACACCGAGATGTGGCAGCACCCCGCCACCGTCGAGAACGTCGCCACGCTGCGACGCCGCGGCGCGGTCGTGCTTGAACCGGCGTCCGGGCGACTGACCGGAGAGGACAGCGGCGCGGGCCGGCTGCCCGAAGCCGAAGAGATCACCACCTTCGCCCAGCTGCTGCTGGACCGCCGGGACGCGATGCCCTACGACCTGGCCGGCGTTCGGTTGCTGGTCACCGCCGGCGGCACCCGCGAACCGATCGACCCGGTCCGCTTCATCGGCAACCGCAGTTCGGGCAAGCAGGGCTACGCGCTGGCCCGGGTCGCCGCCCAGCGCGGCGCGGAGGTCACGTTGATCGCTGGGCATACCGCCGGGCTGATCGACCCGGCGGGTGTCGAGGTGGTGCAGGTCAGCACGGCCCAACAGCTGCGGGACGCGGTCTCCAAGCACGCACCCGACGTCCATGTGCTGGCGATGGCGGCCGCCGTCGCCGACTTCCGGCCCGCGCACGTCGCAACCGCCAAGATCAAAAAGAGCGCCACCGAGGACTCAGCGCCGCAAATCGACCTGATCCGCAATGACGACGTGCTGGCTGCGACCGTGCAGGCCCGCGCCGCCGGGCAGCTGCCGAACATGCGGGCCATCGTCGGCTTCGCCGCCGAGACCGGCGACGCCAACGGCGACGTGCTGTTTCATGCGCGGGCCAAGCTGCGGCGCAAGGGATGTGACCTACTGGTGGTCAACGCCGTCGGCGACGGCAAAGCGTTCGAGGTGGACAACAACGACGGCTGGCTGCTGGCGGCTGACGGCACCGAGTCGGCGCTGCAGCCCGGCTCGAAGACTTTGATGGCCAGCCGTATCGTGGACGCGATCGCCACGTTCCTGCAGCGCGGTACCGGAGAAGCCACCTAGCGTTCGAAGCACCGCGGACTGCTCGGTAGCATGTACCAGCCCGGCGATATAATTTGCCTAACTAACGATTTTCCGTGTGTGTCTTGAAGGGGAGAGAGTGTGAGCGAAAACGGTCGGTTGTTCACCAGCGAATCGGTGACCGAGGGGCATCCAGACAAGATCTGTGACGCGATCAGCGACTCGGTGCTCGACGCGCTGCTGGCAGGGGACCCGCGCTCACGTGTCGCAGTCGAAACGCTGGTGACCACCGGGCAGGTGCACGTCGTCGGCGAGGTGACGACGTCGGCCAAGGAGGCCTTCGCCGACATCACCAACACCGTCCGCAAGCGCATCCTCGACATCGGCTACGACCACTCGGACAAGGGCTTCGACGGTGAGACCTGCGGGGTCAACATCGGCATCGGCCGTCAGTCGCCCGACATCGCCCAGGGGGTGGACACCGCGCACGAGACGCGGGTCGAGGGTGCTGCGGACCCGCTGGACTCTCAAGGCGCCGGCGACCAGGGCCTGATGTTCGGCTACGCGATCAGTGACACCCCGGAGTTGATGCCGCTGCCGATCGCGCTGGCACACCGGTTGGCACGGAAGCTGACCGAGGTCCGCAAGAACGGCACCCTGGACTACCTGCGGCCGGATGGCAAGACGCAGGTCACCATCGAGTACGAGGACAACGTCCCTGCCCGGCTGGACACCGTCGTGGTCTCGACCCAGCACGCCGACGGGATCGACCTGGAGAAGACGCTGGATCCCGACATCCGCAAGCACGTCCTCGAGACCGTCCTCAAGGAGCTGGCGCACGAGACGCTGGACTCCTCCTCGACTCGGGTGCTGGTCAACCCGACTGGAAAGTTCGTCGTCGGCGGACCGATGGGTGACGCCGGCCTGACCGGTCGCAAGATCATCGTCGACACCTACGGCGGCTGGGCCCGCCACGGCGGCGGCGCGTTTTCCGGCAAGGACCCGTCAAAGGTGGACCGGTCGGCGGCGTACGCGATGCGCTGGGTGGCCAAGAACATCGTCGCAGCCGGACTGGCGGAGCGCGTCGAGGTGCAGGTGGCCTATGCCATCGGCAAGGCGGCCCCGGTCGGCTTGTTCATCGAGACGTTCGGCACCGCCACCGTCGACCCGGTCAAGATCGAGAAGATCGTGCCCGAGGTCTTCGACTTGCGGCCGGGTGCGATCGTTCGCGATCTCGACCTGCTGCGGCCGATTTACGCTCCGACCGCCGCGTACGGCCACTTCGGCCGTACCGACATCGACCTGCCGTGGGAGCGCCTGGACAAGGTCGACGACCTCAAGCGCGCCGTCTAGCGCGCGTCGTGACCCTGCCCGTCCCTGCGACGTCGGCGCTGCCGGCTCGATCGCTACCACCCAGCGAGCTCGCGCAGGCATCGGTGATGGGCGCATTGTGCGCGGCGATCGCCATCATCGCGGTCGTCATCCCCTTCGGCGGGGAGCTGGGACTTCTGGGCACCCTTCCGATCGGGCTGCTGGCCTATCGCTACCGGATCCGCGCGGCGATCACCGCGACGATCGCCGCCGGTGTGATCGGCTTCCTGATAGCCGGCTTCAGCGGCTTTTTGACAGTCGCGCTCTGCGCCTATGTCGGCGGGCTGGCCGGAACCGTGAAACGCCGCGGTCGCGGCACGCCGACCGTGATCGTCGCGTCCTTAATCGCGGGTCTCGCCATCGGCGGCGCGGCCGTCATCGCGTTGACCATCCTGACGGGTCTACGGCAGTTGGCCTTCCACACGATCACCGCCACCGCGGACGGAGTCGCGAGGGCCATCGCCCTGGTGCCGCACCTGCGGGAGGCCGCCCAGGACCTCACGCGGTTCGTCGCCGGCGCGCTGAATTACTGGCCGTGGCTGGTCCTGGGATACGCCGCCGTCGCGATCGTGGGCGCCTCGGTGATCGGTTGGTGGGCGCTGTCACGGGTGCTGCAGCGGCTGCGCGGCATTCCCGATGTGCACAAACTGGACGCACCGGTCGGCGGCGGGGCCATTCAGCCGGTCCCGGTCCGGCTGGACGACGTGCGCTACCGCTATCCGCACACCGAGCACGACGCGCTGCGTGCGATCAGCCTGGACGTGCAGACGGGTGAACACGTCGCAGTCACCGGCGAAAACGGCTCCGGCAAGTCCACGCTTGCGCTGATCCTGGCCGGCCGCGAACCGACGTCGGGCACTGTCGAACGCCCCGGCGCGGTGGGCCTGGGTCAGCTCGGTGGCACCGCCGTCGTCGTGCAGCACTCCGAAAGCCAGGTGCTGGGCACCCGGGTCGCCGACGACGTGGTCTGGGGACTGCCGCCGGGCAAGGTCACCGACGTCGACCGGTTGCTCGGCGAAGTCGGGCTGGCTGGCCTCGCCGAACGCGACACCGGCGGGCTTTCCGGCGGTGAACTGCAGCGGCTGGCCGTGGCCGGGGCGCTGGCGCGGGAGCCGGCGCTGCTCATCGCCGACGAGGTCACCGCGATGGTCGATCAGCGCGGCCGGGAGGCGCTGCTGGGCGTGCTGTCCGGCCTGACCGATCGACATAAAACGGCCCTGGTGTACATCACCCACTACAACAACGAGGCCGAGTCCGCCGACCGCACAATCAACCTCAGCGATTCACTGGATAACACCGCGATGGTCGAGACCGCGGCCGCGCCGGCGCCGACCGTCGCGGTGGGCCACCACTCGCGGGCGCCGATGCTCGAACTCGCCGGTGTCGGCCACGAATACGCCCCCGGCACCCCCTGGGCGAAGACCGCGCTGCGCGATATCAGCTTCGTGGTGCATGAGGGCGACGGGTTGCTGATCCACGGCGGCAACGGCTCCGGTAAGTCGACGCTGGCGTGGATCATGGCCGGGTTGACGACGCCGACCACCGGCACCTGCCTGCTGGACGGGCGCCCGATCGCCGAGCAGGTCGGCGCGGTCGCACTCAAATTCCAGGCCGCCCGGTTGCAGTTGATGCGCCCCCGGGTCGACCTGGAAGTGGCCTCGGCGGCCGGGTTTTCGCCCGACGATCACGACCGGGTGACCGCGGCGCTGGCCGTGGTCGGCCTGGAGGCCGCGGTGGCGAAGCGGCGCATCGACCAGCTCAGCGGCGGCCAGATGCGCCGCGTGGTGCTGGCCGGGTTGCTGGCGCGCTCGCCGCGGGCACTGATCCTCGACGAGCCACTGGCGGGGCTGGATGCCGCCAGCCAGCGCCGGCTGCTGCGGCTGCTCGCGGATCGGCGTCGTGACACCGGTCTGACCGTGGTGGTCATTTCACATGACTTCGCCGGGATGGAGGAGCTGTGCCCGCGCACCGTGCACCTGAACAACGGTGTGCTGGAAGCGGCGTCGGTTCCTTCCCTGGGGAAAGCCTTGGGGGACTGATGTGACCGCGACCGCACCGGCCAAGCGCCCGACCCGCCGCCCGCCGCGCCCGGTGGTGCTGCTGCGCCCGGTGCCCGGGCGCTCACCCATCCACGAGTTGTGGGCCGGCACCAAACTGGTTGTCGTCTTTGGTATTTCGTTGTTGTTGACGATCTACCCGGGATGGGCGCCGATCGGGCTGTTGGCCGCGCTGGTGCTGGTGGCCGCTCGGGTTGCGCGCATTCCGCGTGGCGCGCTGCCGTCGGTGCCGCGCGGCTTGTGGATCCTGCTGGTCATCGCCGGCATCGTTACGGCGTTGGCCGGCGGTGCTCCGGTGGTCCACCTGGGCACCGTCGCCCTCGGGCTCGGCGGCCTGTTGAACTTCCTGCGTCTCACCGCGCTGTCGATCGTGCTGCTCGGTCTGGGCGCGATGGTGTCGTGGACCACCAATGTCGCCGAAATCGCGCCCGCCATTGCGACTTTGGGCCGACCGCTACGGCTGGTCCGGATACCGGTCGACGAGTGGGCGGCGGCGGTGGCGCTCGCGCTGCGCACCTTCCCGATGCTGGTCGACGAGTTCGGGGTGCTGTTGGCCGCTCGCCGGTTGCGGCCCAAACAGAGCGCGCCGACCCGCCGGGCCCGACTCCGGCGACTGGCAACGGAGGTCCTCGACCTGACCGTCGCGGTGGTCACCGTAACGCTGCGCCGCGCCGACGAGATGGGCGATGCGATCACCGCCCGGGGCGGCATCGGTCAGATCTCGGCGGCCCCGTCGCGCCCGAAACGGGCTGACTGGGTGGCGCTGTCGATCGCGGCGGTGGTGTGCGCGGCCGCCGTGGCGGCGCAGCTGGCGTTGGGCGGGTAGCCGGTTCTGGGTCAGAACCGCACCAGTGCCGGCACGTCCGCCGGCGCGCAACCGGGGATGCCTTCGGCCGCGCGCAGCAGGAAGTTGAGCTTTTCGATGCGTTCGCCCGAGCGCGGCGCGCCGTTTTTCTGGAACGGCGCCCTCAGTCCCACCGCCAGGTCCATGACGATATCGCCGATGACGCCGCCTGATCGGCCTGACGGGATCGCCAAAATAGAGTTCTGCGCGGCGTACTCGAAGCAGTCCAGTGCCTCGGCGATGGTCCCGACCTGATTGGGCTTGAGGATGAATCCCTCGACGGCTGAGGTCTTTACGGCCCGCGCAAGGCGGTCGCGGTTGGTGACGATCAGATCGTCGCCGAGGATGATCGAGCGGTCAATGCTGTGGACGGCTTTGGTGAAGCCATCCCAGTCGTCCCCGTCGAGCAGGTCCTCGATGAACACCATCGGGAAGTCCTCCGACAGGACCCGGGCGTAGTCGATCAGCGCCTCCGCGGTCACCCGCTCGCCGTTGAGTGGGTAGGTCTGCGAGTTCTTGTCGTACACCTCGCTCGACGCGCAGTCCAAGGCGAAAGCCATGACGTCGGCGCAGCCGGCACGCTCGACCGCCTCGGCCAACACCTCCATGACGACCCGGGGATCGCTGGAGGGAGCGACGTACCCGTAGGACGGCGCTATCAGTGGCGCGCGGCCGATCCGCTCGGCCAGCACGTCGCCCAGCACGCCGAACAAGGTCACGCCCTTCTCGACTGCCGATTCGATGGAGTCGGCGCGGTAGGGCATCACGAGGAACTCGTTGAACGGCTGGAAGACATCCCCGTAGCGGCCACCGTTGATCATGTTGAAGCTGGGTAACGGCACGGTGGTCGGCGGCTCGAGTCCCAGCAGAGCTCCGATGTAGGTATACGCGGGCAGGCCCGCGGCCGCGGACGCCGCGCGCAGCAGCGCGACCGAGGTGGAGTAGATCGCGTTTCCGCCGAAGCGGTGCTTGTCGGGCGTGCCGTCGAGTTCGATCATGACCCGGTCCAGGGTCCGCGGGTCGTCGAGTTCGGCACCGAGCAGAGCGGGGGCGATTTCGTCGGCCACGGCGGAGACGGCCCGGTGCACGCCCAACCCGTTGTATTCGGCCCGGTCTCCGTCACGCAGCACGAACGCCTCGTGCACACCGACCGAACTGCCGGTCGGCGACGCGCCGCGACCGACATGGCCGGTGTCGGTGGTGATTTCAACCTCCACCAGCGGCCGAGCCTTGCAGTCCAGCAGCTGGCGGGCGACCACGGATGCGATCTTCATCGGCGAACCCCCGCTACGCGACGGCGACCGCTGACGCCCCGGCGGGCTGCGTTTCTCGGCTGCGACCGCAGCACTGGGGATTGCCGCCTAACCGGTGAACCGATAGTCGTCGAGGTCAAAACGCCGGCTGCGCAGGTAGACCTCGAACGTGTTCGCGGGCCGCAGCGCCACATCGCCGTTCTTGTCGAAGTAGTAACTATTGGCGCCCTGGCAGCTGTCCTGCCAGAACACCTGCCGATGCCGACGGCTCAACTGCTCGGCGAAGTAGCGCGCATTGGCTTCTTCGCTGATCTCGACGCGGGTGGCGCCGCGCTGCCGGGCCCGCTTCATGCAGCGCACCATGTGGTGCGTCTGGGCCTCGATCAACGCGAAATACGACGAGCCGACATAGCCGTACGGACCCATCGTGGAAAAGAAATTGGGAAAGCCCGGGATCGAGTTTCCCTCGTAGGCCTGCGCCCGATTCTCTTCCCAAAACCGTTGCAGCGGCCGGCCGCCGCTGCCGGTGACGGCGAACGTCGGGGTGCTCTCAGCGTCGAAGACGTGAAAACCGGTGGCCAGCACCAAGACATCGATCTCGTGATTGGTGCCGTCGGTGGTGGCCACCGACGAGGGCGTGATCTTGTCAATCGGCTGCGTCACAAGTCGGACGTTGTCGCGGTTGTAAGTCGCCAGATAGCTGTTGTGGAAACCGGGCCGTTTGCAGCCGATCGCATATTTCGGGGTGAGCTGCCGGCGTACCGCGGGGTCGCGCACCTTCCGCCGCAGATACGCGCGGCCTAGTGACTCCATCCATTTGGCCAGCGGGTACACGGTGAAGTACTGGGCGGGCAGCGGAAAGGTCACCTCGACGTAGCTCTGGGTGAACAGCCGCTGCAACGTCTTGGCGCCGGGCAGCCGCAGCGCCCAGTGCGCCGGCTTGGGCAGCGCAACGTCGAACTTGGGAAAGCACCAGATCGGTGTGCGCTGAAATACGGTCAGCTCTTTGACAATTGGCGCGATCTGAGGGATCAGCTGCACGGCCGAAGCGCCGGTGCCGATCACGGCGACCCGTTTGCCGGTCAGGTCGAGATCGTGGTCCCAGCGCGCAGTGTGCACGGCGGCGCCGTCGAAGGAGTCGACGCCGTCGATGTCGGGTGGCTTGGGCACGGTGAGAACGCCGCTGGCGTTGTACACGAATCGCGCGGTGACTTCTCCGCCCGGATTGAGCTGGACTCGCCACAATGAGCGCTCGTCGTCGAACTCGGCAGCCAGCACCGTGGTGGTGAACCGGATTTTCGACCTGATCCCGTACTTGTCGGTGCAGTGTTCGGCGTAGGCCTTCAGTTCGCTGCCACGGGCGTAGGTGCGCGACCAGTCCGGCCGCTGCTCGAACGAGAACTGATACGACGCCGAAGGAATGTCCACGGCGATGCCGGGATAGGTGTTCCAGTACCAGGTTCCGCCGACCGCGTCGCCGGCCTCGACGATGAGGTAGTCGCCGAAGCCTTCTTGATCGAGTTTGACCGCAGCGCCGATGCCGGAGAATCCCGCACCGACGATCAGGCAGTGGTAATCGGGTCGATTGCCGCTCACTTATGCCTCCTTCGCGAACCGCCAGTCCGGTTAGTCGGTACCGACGGTACCGCGTTCTGGACGCGGAGTGAAGCTAATGCAGCGCCGCTTTCAGGGCGGCCAGGCCGCGGTTGGTCGCCTCAGCGGCGGCCGGGATGATCAGCGCGAAGCTGACGTAGCCATGCACCAGGTTGCCCTCGTTGCGCAGTTCGGCGGGTACGCCGGCGGCGTTCAGCAGCCCGGCATAGACGGCGGCGTCGTCGCGCAGCGGGTCGTGCTCGGCACTGCCGATGAAGGCCGGGGCCAGCCCGCAGAAGTCAGAGGCGTTGCAGGGCGCCAGCGCGGCCGGCAGCGTCTTCGGGTCGCTGATGTCCACCCCGGGCGCGTACCAAGTCAGGAATGCGTCGATGACGTCGCGGTTCAGGATCGGCGCGTCGGCGTTCTCGGTGAACGACGGCAGCGACAGGTCGGCGGTGATCGACGGGTACCAGAGCAGTTGGAACGCCAGCGCGGGTCCGCCTTCGTCGCGTGCCCGCTGGGCGACCACCGCGGCCAAGTTGCCGCCGGCCGAGTCGCCGGCGACGGCGATCCGGGCGGGGTCGCCACCGAGTTCGGTGGCGTGTTCGGCGGTCCACTGCAGGGCGGCCCAGGAGTCGTCCAGCCCGGCCGGGTAGGGATGCTCGGGTGCCAGCCGGTAGTCGACGGACACCACGATGGCGTCGGCGCCGACGGCGTGTGCCCGCGCGACCGGGTCGTGGGTGTCGAGGTCTCCCAGCGCGAAGCCCCCGCCGTGATAGAAGACGACGATCGGCAGGTTGCCGGGCTCGGACTGCGGCCAGTAGATGCGGACCGGAACGTCGGTGACGTCGCCGTAGCCGACGTTGCGGTGCTCGATGCGCAGATCCGGCAGCATCTCCGGCGGCGCTTTCAGCAGGCGTAGCCGCTCGCGGGCGGCCTCGACGCCGTCAGATACCTTGAACGTCATCGGGAATGCGTCGACCAGCGCCTTCAGCATCGGATCGATCTGCGGTCGGGTGGTCGGCTCCGTCATGGACTCACCGTACGTGCAGCGCCTGACGCAGCGCGGACAACCCACGGTCCATCGCCTCGGTGGCCGCCGGGACCACCCCGGCGTAGCCGAGATAGCCGTGGACCATCGTCTCGGCGTTGTGGACTTCGACGGGAACACCGGCGGCGGCGAGCAATTGGCCGTATCGCTTTCCGTCATCGCGCAGCGGATCATGCCCGGCCACTGCGATATACGCGGCGGGCAGGTCGGCCAGGTTCGCCGCCCGGCCTGGTGCCATGCCGACCGGGGGATTAAAGAGGTCGATCTCACCGGCGTAGTAGCGGCTGAACGCGGCGACGGCTGCGCTGTCCAGGACTGGCGCACCGGCGTTTTCGCTGAACGAGGGCAGCGACGAATCCCACAGCGTGGCCGGATACCACAACAACTGGAACGCGATCGGCGCGTCGTCCTCGTCACGCGCACGCTGCGCGACCACGGCGGAGATGTTGCCACCCGCCGAGTCGCCGGCAACTGCGAGCCGGCTGGCGTCTGCGCCGAGCTCGTCGCCGTGTCCGGCGACCCATAGTGTTGCGGCCCAGGCGTCGTCGATCGCGGCGGGGTAGGGATGTTCGGGCGCCAATCGGTAATCGACTGACACCACCACCGCCGAGGCGCCGACGGCGTGCTGACGGGCCGTCCCGTCGTGGGTGTCCAGGTCGCCGACGACGAAACCGCCGCCATGGAAGAACATCACCACCGGCGGAGCGGCGTCATCGGTTGGCGGCCAGTAAATCCGGATGTTGAGCGGACCGCCCGGCCCGTCGATGGCGCGGTCTTCTACCCGAAGCTCGGTATGGAAGCTGCGCCGTGGCAGTTCACGCAGCGCGCGGCGGGCCGCATCGACCCCGTCGTCGGCGGATAACCGGAACGGGACCGCGTCCAGTACCTTCTGCAGGATGGGATCGATGGCGGATCCGGGGTCGGCGACGCTGGGCATGCAGACACCGTACGCACCGCGGGTCATGCTCGGCGCCTGGGTCGCCGCCGGTTGGGCCGGTGTCGCGTACGGCGTTTTCCTGACCATCGTGGCGCTGCGCTTGCCGCCCGGGATCGAGCTGACCGGGCAGTGGGGCGCGCAGCCGGCGTTCAAGGCCTCGATGGCGCTGTTGCTGGCTCTGGCGGCCGCCGCGCATCCGATTGTCCGCGAACGGCGCTGGCTGATGTTGGCGCTGCTGTTCTCGGCGGTCGGCGACGTGCTGCTGGCCGTTCCTTGGTGGGCGGCGTCCTTCGTGCCCGGATTGGGCGCATTTCTGTTGGCGCACTTGTGTTTCCTGGGCGTGCTGCTGCCTTTGGCGAGAGGGTCGGGTCGGTCGCGTCCCCGCTTGATCGCCGTCGCGTTGGTGTGCGTCGCGTGCGTGGCGCTCCTGACGTGGTTCTGGCCGCAACTGGGCCGTAACGGCATGACGATTCCGGTCACGGTGTACATGCTGGTGCTGGTCGCCATGGTGTCGGCGGCGCTGCTGGCGCGGCTGCCGACACTGTGGACGGCGTTCGGTGCGGTGAGCTTCGCCTGGTCGGACGCGATGATCGGGACCAGCCGATTTGTCCTCGGCACCGAGGCGCTGGCAGTGCCGATCTGGTGGACGTATGCGGCGGCGCAGGTGCTGATCACAGCGGGCTTCTTCTTCGGCCGCATGTCGACCAGTTCTGCTACACCTGGCGAGTGACCACGCGGACTCGGCAGGCCGCCGCATTCGAGCCGATTGCCCGGGTGCTACCGATGCTTTCGGTGCCGCACCTGGACCGCGAGTTCGACTATCTGGTGTCCGAAGAGCAGTCCGATGACGCGCAGCCAGGTGTGCGGGTCCGGCTGCGGTTTCACGGCCGGCTGGTCGACGGATTCGTCTTGGAGCGCCGCACCGACACCGACCATGTCGGCAAGCTGGCCTGGCTGGACCGGGTGGTGTCGGCCGAGGCGGTGCTCACCCCGGAGATCCGCCGGCTCGTCGATGCCGTCGCGGCGCGGTATGCCGGCACCCGCGCCGACGTGCTGCGATTGGCGGTTCCGCCGCGGCACGCCAAAGTCGAGCGCGAAAACCCATTGGCGCCAAAGCTTTCCGCAGTGGCCGAGGTCGACCGGACCGGGTGGGAGGCCTACGGCAGCGGCGCTCAGTTCCTGACGGCGCTTGCCGCGACGCGCGCCGCCCGCGCGGTGTGGCAGGCGCTGCCCGGCGAATCGTGGGCCGACCGGTTTGCCGAAGCTGCCGCGCAGACCGTGCAGGCCGGTCGCGCGGTGCTGGCGATCGTTCCGGATCAGCGCGACGTGGACGCGTTGTCGCGCGCCGCGACGGCGCTGCTCGACGAGGCGGGGGTGGTGGCTTTGTCGGCGGGCCTGGGTCCGTCTGCGCGCTACCGCCGCTGGCTGGCCGCGCTGCGGGGCAGCGCACGGCTGGTGATCGGCACCCGTAGCGCGGTATTCGCGCCGGTGCGCGATCTCGGTCTAGTCATGGTGTGGGATGACGGCGACGACACCCTGTCCGAGCCGCGGGCCCCCTATCCGCATGCGCGGGAGGTGGCAATGCTGCGCGCCCACCAAATGCGTTGCGCCGCAATGATCGGGGGATACGCCCGAACCGCCGAAGCCCAGGCGCTGGTGCGCAGCGGCTGGGCGCACGACCTGGTGGCGACGCGGGCGGTGGTGCGCGCACGAACCCCGCGCGTGGTGGCCCTCGACGACGGCGGGTACGCCGAAGAACGCGACCCGGCAGCGCGTACCGCCCGGCTGCCGTCGGTGGCGTTGCGCGCCGCTCGGACCGCGCTGCAGGCCGAGGCGGCGGTGCTGGTTCAGGTGCCGCGGCGGGGCTACGTTCCCTCGTTGGCCTGCGCACGCTGCCGGACGATCGCCCGCTGCCGGCATTGCACCGGCCCGCTGTCGCTGGACGACCGGCATCCGACAGCGCCGGTATGTCGCTGGTGTGGCCGCGCGGATGCCGCGCTGCGCTGCGGCGCTTGCGGATCGGACGCAGTGCGCGCCGTCGTGGTGGGCGCCCGCCGGACGGCCGAGGAGTTGGGCCGCGCGTTTCCCGGCACCCCGGTGATCACCTCCGCGGGTGAAGCCATGGTGTCCGAGGTCGATGACCGCCCGGCCTTAGTGGTCGCCACGCCCGGCGCCGAACCGCGCGCGGCCGGCGGGTACGGGGCGGCGTTGCTGCTGGACAGTTGGGCGCTGCTGGGCCGCCAGGATCTACGCGCGGCCGAGGACACCCTGCGGCGGTGGATGGCGGCCGCATCGCTTGTCCGATCCCGGGGCGACGGCGGAGTCGTGGCCGTCGTCGCGGAGGCATCCGTGCCGACCGTGCAGGCGCTGATCCGCTGGGACCCGGTGGCCCACGCCGACGCCGAGTTGGCCGCCCGCACCGAGGTCGCGTTGCCGCCGACTGTGCACATGGCCGCGCTCGACGGCCCCGGCGCAGCGGTGACGATGCTGCTCGAGGAGGTCCGTCTGCCGGACACCGCCGAGTTGCTCGGGCCAGTTCCGCTGCCGCTGGGAGTCCGCCGACCGCCGGGTATGGCGGCCGACGAGCCGGTAAGCCGGATGCTGGTGCGGGTGGACCGCGAGCAGGGTCTGGCGCTGGCCGGGGAGCTGCGTCGTGGCGTCGCCGTGGTCAGCGCCCGTCAGGCCCACGAGCCGGTCCGGGTGCAGATCGATCCCCTCCATATCGGCTAACACACCGTGTGTCGGCGCGCGAAGACCATGTTTTCCATGCGACGATGCGAGTGTCGGCCGAGCGCCAATGACGACTACCGGTCTTTCTTTCCCGTGTCGAGGGAGGTCAGATATGGCAACAATCGCAGACACCACCCGGATTGGACGCTGCCTGGTGTTCGTGCGCGATCACCTCAACCAGGCCCGCGCTGCCGGCGATGAGATCCGGGCCATGCAGTGGCATGCGGTGATGGACGAGTTCATCGACGCGTGGCCGCGGTCGGCGTGATCATTGATCCCCTCCAGCGCGCCGAGACGGGCTGCATCCGTCCCGGTGATCGCTGGTGGGCGGGTTGGATCGGACCCCGTGAAATCCATGTCGTCCCGATCGATGATGTGCAGCCCCATCGCGTCGAGGAATGTGGCTGCGAGCCGGAGATCACGGTGCACGTTGCAGGCGATGGGTTTTCGTCGTGGCGGGTGATACACGACAGCTTCGATCGCCGCGAACTCGGCGAGCAGGCGGATTAGTCACGTGTGGCGGCCCGCTTCCTGAACAAGCTGCACGCGGGACGTGAGGCCGAGCTTGGTGTAGACGTGCGTGAGGTGGGTCTGCACTGTACGGGGTGAGACGAAAAGCCTTGCCGCGATGTCGTTGTTGGTCAGCCCTTCACTGACCAGTCGCACGACGTCAAGTTCGGTGGGCGTGAGTGACGCCCAGCCGCTGGCCGGGCGTTTGCGTTGGCCGCGGCCGCGTTGAGCGTAGGCGATCGCCTCCTCGGTGGACAGGGCCGCTCCTTCGGCCCACGCGGAGTCAAAGTCGTTCTGACCCAGCGCCTCTCGCACCGCCGTCACCGAGGCGTCGTAGTCGGCGTCATAGATCTTGAACCGGACTGAGTCAATACGTTGCCGGATGCTGGATGCCGCAGCGAATAGGCGGGCGGCTTCGCGATTGCTGTCGTCCTGACCGGCCAGAGTGGCGAGGCACTCCAGGATGTCCGGGACGAACAGGTACGCCTTGACTTCGGCAGCACCCGCGAGCGCGTCCTGCGCGTCGCGCTCGGTCTGCTCCGGCTCACCGTCTGCTATCGCTACCCTGGCGCGGGTGGTGAGCGCGTCCGACAGGAACGCGCCCGAGTTCAAGCCGATGAGCGATGGATCGTCCACCACCCTGAGTGACTTTCCGGGTTATGAACTGGGCGGCACCTGGTCCGACAACGGCAGAACCAAAGCTGTTGCGCAGAAAACGGTCGTCATTCCGGCCGGCGGCGCGCTCTATCTGCTGCGACTCAACGCTGACTGCCTCGAAGACCAGGTAGATAAGGCGCTGCCTGCGACGATCACCATCGACGAGAAGACCAAGATCACCGCATAGGCGTGACGCTTGGTGTCTGACCTATGGGGGTACGAAGGATTCGTTTTTCACAGTGCGACAAGGTCTTTCGCAGCGGCAGGTCCACGATGTTTTGGCCGGCGGACTGATTTCACAGCTCGCCGAAGACGACAAATAGCGCGTAGGCTGTGGCCGTGACAGACCCGATGCCACCGGCCGTCGGCCGGCGTCACCTCCTCGGAATCTCGATATCCGCAGTCAGCGTGATTGCGCTGTCGGCGTGCGGCAGCACGCCACCCAAGCCAGGCCCAACTCAGGCCGGCGCACCCGACGCACAGGATGTGCCAGTTACGCCACCCGAGGATCTGATGCGCGAGCATGGCGTGCTCAAGCGCATCTTGCTGATCTATCGAGAAGGCATCCGCCGCCTGCAGGCTGACGAGCAGGATCTATCGCACGCGCTCAATGCCAGCGCAGGCATTATCCGAAGTTTCATCGAGGACTACCACGAACACCTCGAAGAGCAGTACGTCTTCCCCAAATTGGAACAAGCAGGGCGGCTGACCGATATCACCAGTGTGTTGCGTACTCAGCACCAGCGTGGGCGCGCGCTCACGGATCGGATGCTCAGTGCGACCGTTGGAGCGACTGCGCTTGATCCACCCGCGCGAGAAGCGTTGGTGCACGACATGTCGGCCTTTATCCGGATGTATGAGCCGCATGAGGCGCGCGAAGACACCGTCGTATTCCCGGCTTTGCGGGATGTGCTGGCGCCTAGGGAGTTTCGTGACCTTGCTGAACGCTTCGAAGACGAGGAGCACCAGCGGTTCGGTCAGGCCGGCTTCCAAGGCGTGGTGGAAAGGGTCGCCGATATCGAGAAGAGCCTCAGCATCTACGACCTGAGCGAGTTCACCCCGACGTGACTAGGGTTTGTCCGACTTGGTCAATTCATTGCCCCACACCGACTGGGCGCCGGAGTCGCCGATACGGACCACTTGCACGATGGCGGCGGCGCCCACCGCGATCGCGAGGACGACCACCAGCACGCGGACGACGGACCCGGGTTGGGTCGCTCGGCCTTCGCGCCGGTGCAGCAGTGCCAACACCACGGCGACGACGAGCAATGCGATCGAGAAGTAGATCAGCCGGCTACCGCGGTCGGCGTGGGTGTTCAAGATGTCGCGGTGATGGTGTTCCTGCTCGTAGAGCCACCCGCCGGCATCGGCGGTAATCGGCGTCAGCACGGTCGTGACCGCGGCGAACGTCAGCACAAGCCAGACTAAGCGCCGCCGCGCTGCCGGCCACAGCGCGCACAGAATTTCCAGCAATGCCGTCAGCGGCACTAACACCACCAGAGCGTGTACGAGCAGCACGTGGGCGGGAAGCCCCGAAATCGTGGTCAACGTCAACGCGCGCTCCTCAGCCAGCTAGTTTGATCGTTTGCCGCGACTACTTCCTACACTGTGCCGGTGCGCCTCGTCTTTGCCGGAACCCCCGAACCCGCGCTGCCCGCGCTCCAGAGTCTGATCGACTCACCGCGCCACGAGGTGATCGCAGTGCTCACCCGGCCCGACGCCGCGTCGGGCCGCAACGGCACACCCAAGCCATCACCGGTCGCCCGCTTGGCTCTGGAGCAACACATCCCGGTGCTGCGACCGGAGCGGCCGAACTCAGCCGAGTTTGTCGCCGAGCTGTCGGAGTTGGCGCCTGACTGCTGTCCGGTGGTGGCTTTCGGAGCGCTGCTGCGTGACGACCTTCTGGCGGTGCCGGCGCGCGGATGGGTGAACCTGCACTTCTCGCTGCTGCCCGCGTGGCGCGGGGCGGCTCCGGTTCAGGCGGCGATCGCCGCGGGCGACACTGTCACCGGCGCGACGACGTTCCAGATCGAATCAGGCCTGGACTCTGGGCCGGTCTACGGAGTCGTCACCGAGGCGGTGCGCCCGATCGACACCGCCGGGGATTTGCTTGACCGGCTGGCCATTTCAGGGGCCGGGTTAATGTCTGCAACGCTCGACGGCATCGCCGACGGGACGCTCACGGCGGTTTCGCAGCCGGTCGATGGCATCAGCGTTGCGCCGAAGATCACCGTCGAGCAGGCGCGGGTGCGCTGGGACCTTCCGGCCGAAGTCGTTGAGCGACGCATCCGGGCTGTCACGCCGAATCCGGGGGCATGGACCCTGATCGGCGACCTACGGGTCAAACTTGGACCGGTATATCTCGACACCGACGGGACGACTCTCCCAAAACCATTGGCAGCCGGTGAGATTCACATGGATCGCCGCAATGTGCGAATCGGCACCGCGTCGCAGGCGGTGCGCCTCGGCCAGGTTCAGGCGCCGGGCAAGAAGCTGATGAACGCCGTCGATTGGGCCAGGGGAGCCCGTCTCGACGCCGAGGTGCGCGCATCATGAGCCCACAGCAGGGGAAGCCGCGCCGTGATCGGTCCGCTACGCGCAACTCCCAAGGATCACCGCGGCGCAAGCAACTGGATCCAGCCCGTCGTGCCGCGTTCGATGTATTACAGGCCGTCCGTGAGCGCGACGCCTACCCGAACCTGCTGTTGCCAGTTCTGTTGCGCGAGCGCGGAATCACCGGCCGCGATGCCGCCTTCGCCACCGAGTTGACCTACGGCAGCAGCCGAGTGCGAGGAGTGCTGGACGCGATCATCGGCGCCGCGGCCGACCGGTCGCCGGACACCATCGACCCGGTGCTGCTCGACCTGCTGCGGCTCGGGGCGTATCAACTGCTGCGCACCCGCGTCGACGCGCACGCCGCTGTCTCGACCACAGTCGAGCAGGCAGCCGTCGAATTCGACTCGGCCCGAGCAGGTTTCGTCAACGGCGTGCTGCGCAAGATCACCACCCGCGACGAGCAGTCCTGGCTCGAGGAGTTGGCTCCCGACCGATCGGTCGACCCGGTGGGCAACGCCGCGTTCCTGCATGCACACCCGCGCTGGGTCGCACAGTCATTCGTCGACGCGCTGGGCGCCGCCGCTGGCGAGCTCAGCGCGGCACTCGCCGCCGACGATGCCCGCCCCCAGGTGCATCTTGCAGCCCGGCCCGGCGTGCTGACCGCCGAGGAACTGGCCGCGGCCGTCGACGGCA
The DNA here is from genome assembly GCF_965277065.1 of Mycobacterium sp. Classification (GTDB taxonomy): domain Bacteria; phylum Actinomycetota; class Actinomycetes; order Mycobacteriales; family Mycobacteriaceae; genus Mycobacterium. The sequence goes on along the minus strand of NZ_CBDIBT010000017.1, from coordinate 287,330 downwards.
GCGTGGGCCGGTACTCGCCGTACGCCGTGTACCTGAACGCCGGGGATCCCGCGCAGATAGCGGCGGTGCGCGACGGCCAGGCGCTGGTCCAGGACGAAGGCAGCCAATTGGTCGCTCGCGCACTCACTCTGGCACCGGTCGCCGACGATGCCGGCCGATGGCTGGACCTGTGCGCCGGTCCCGGCGGAAAGACTGCGCTGCTGGCCGCGCTGGCTGCCGGGTCGAGTGCCCGGGTCACCGCGGTGGAACCCGCCGAACACCGCGCCGACCTCGTCGTCCAGAACACTCGCGGCCTCCCGGTCGACGTCGTACGAGTCGACGGGCGCAGCAGCGGCCTCGACCCCGGGTTCGACCGGGTGCTGGTCGACGCACCGTGCACGGGTCTCGGCGCTCTGCGGCGGCGCCCCGACGCGCGGTGGCGGCGTCAGCCCGCCGACGTGCCGGCGCTGGCCCGGCTGCAACGCGAATTGCTGGCTGCCGCGATCGCGCTGACCCGGGCCGGCGGCGTGATTCTGTACGCGACCTGCTCGCCGCATCTGGCCGAGACGGTCGGCGTGGTCGGTGACGCGCTTCGCCGGTATCCGTTGTGCGCGTTGGACACCCGGCCGCTGTTCGAGCCGGCCACTGATCTGGGTGACGGCCCGTACGTCCAGCTGTGGCCGCACCGCCAGGGCACCGACGCGATGTTCGCCGCCGCGTTGATCAAGTCGGACGGCTAGCCCCCAGTAAGGTGACGTTCATGTCAGGCAAGACCGACCGGGCGCTGATTGCACCGTCGATACTGGCCGCCGATTTCGCCCGGCTGGCCGAAGCGGCCGCCGACGTGGAAGGCGCGGACTGGTTACACGTCGACGTGATGGACGCGCACTTCGTACCGAACCTCACGCTCGGGCTGCCGGTGGTGGAAAGCCTGTTGGCCGCCAGCGACATTCCGATGGACTGCCACCTAATGATCGAGGATCCCGACCGCTGGGCCCCGCCGTATGCTGAAGCCGGCGCCTACAACGTCACGTTCCACGCCGAGGCGACCGACAACCCGGTCAGCGTGGCGCGCGACATCCGCGCCGCCGGCGCCAAAGCCGGGCTGAGTATCAAACCCGGCACGCCGCTGGACCCCTACTTGGACATCCTCAAAGACTTCGACACGTTTCTGGTGATGTCCGTCGAGCCCGGTTTCGGCGGCCAGAAATTCATCCCCGAGGTGCTGAGCAAGGTGCGCGCGGTGCGAAAGCTCGTCGACTCCGGTGAGTTGACGATCCTGGTCGAGATCGACGGCGGCATCAACGCCGACACGATCGAGCAGGCCGCTGAGGCCGGGGTCGACTGCTTCGTCGCCGGATCGGCCGTTTACGGTGCCGATGACCCGGCCGCCGCGGTCGAGGCATTGCGGCGACAGGCCGGTGCCGTGTCACCGCATCTGCACCGATGACTGACCCGGCTCTGGGCTATGAAGCCGCCATGCGGCTGGCGGTCGAGCAAGCCGATCTGGTCAAGGGAAAGACGTATCCGAATCCGCCAGTCGGAGCGGTCATCTTGGACCGTGACGGCCGAGTCGTCGGCGTCGGCGGCACCCAGCGAACGGGCAGCGCCCACGCCGAGGTGATGGCGTTGCGCCGAGCGGGACAACTGGCGGCCGGTGGAACCGCCGTGGTCACCCTGGAACCCTGCAACCACGAAGGCAAGACACCGCCGTGTGTCGACGCACTGATCGACGCCGGCGTCGCCACGGTCGTCTACGCGGTCAGTGACCCGAATCCGACTGCCGCCGGAGGCGCGGCGCGGTTGGCCGCGGCTGGTGTGGACGTCATCGGCGAGGTGCAGGCCGATCTGGTCACGGCCGGACCGTTGCGCGAATGGCTGCACAAGCAGCGCACGGGCCTGCCCCACGTGACGTGGAAGTGCGCCACCAGCATCGACGGCCGCAGCGCAGCCGCGGACGGCTCGAGTCAATGGATCACCAGCGACGCCGCCCGTGCCGACGTGCACCGTCGACGCGCAACTGCCGACGCGATCGTGGTGGGCACCGGCACGGTACTCGTCGACAACCCGACGTTGACCGCCCGCCTGGCCGACGGCAGTCTCGCGGATCGCCAGCCGATGCGGGTGGTGGTCGGAATGCGCGACATACCCTCGGAGGCAAAGGTTCTCAACGACGACTCACGCACGATGGTGATTCGCACGCACGAACCGGCCGAGGTGCTCAAAGCAATGTCCGATCGCACCGACGTGTTGCTCGAAGGTGGCCCGACACTCGCCGGAGTCTTCCTGCGGGCGGGGTTGATCGACCGCATCTTGGCCTACGTCGCGCCCATCCTGCTCGGCGGACCGATCAGTGCGGTCGACGACGTCGGGGTACCAAGCATCGCCCGAGCCCTGCGCTGGCGCTACGACGGCGTCGAGCGCGTCGGGCCGGACCTGTTGCTGAGCTTGGTGCCGCGCGACTCCGCGGTCAGGAATGACCGCCCAGGCGCGGGATGAGCATCGGCACGCGGCGCCGGTAGTCGCGGTATCGATCCCCGAAGACGGTGATCAGGTCGCGTTCCTCGAATTGCACGGCAAGCAGGATGTATCCAGTCATTGCTGCCGCAAAACTCAAGTGTCCCAACGTCATCGAGGGCGCAGCCCAGAACGCCAAGATGAAGCCGGTGTAGATCGGGTGCCTGACCATGTTGTACAGGAAGGGCGTCGAGAACTCATGCTCGGCAGGACGCCGGCCGGTCAACCGCGCGAACACCTGACGCAGACCGAACAGGTCGAAATGATCGATGAGAAAAGTACTGACCAGCACCATGAGCCAACCGACGGCGCTGACGGCGATCAGTAAGGCTCGCCAAGGCTGGGTGGTCACGTGCCAGACATCGACGGTGACGGGATGCCACGCGACGACCAGAACGATCAGACACACGTTGGTGGCAAGGACGTAGGTGGATCGTTCTGCACTGGGCGGGACGACGCGGGTCCACCAGCGCTTGAAGGCGGGCCGTGCCATCAGACTGTGCTGCACACCGAACAGCATGAGCAGCGCCGCATCGATCATCAACGTCGCGACCGTGGCGGCGCCGTCGCCGCCGCGATCGATACTCTTCCCGATCAGCGCGACACGACCGACCGTGACGTCGGCGTTGGAGACAAACCCGATCAGGTACAGGAATACGAGAAGAAAAAGGCCGTAGACGAGCACGCCGTAGACCGCGACAGCAACACCACCCGCGGCACTGCCGGCGGGTCGCGGCGCAGGCCCACTGCTTTGGCTCACAGCGCTATTGTCCTCCAGGGTGCTGAGCTTGGTGCCGCGATAGACGCAGAGCGCCGTCCCGGAATCGCGGCACCAAGCTGATCAGCCGGCCAGACCGCTCTTGATGGCGGCGTCCTGCTTCTGGCCGATGTCTGTGGCGAACGCGGGCGGCACGGCGTCGTCCGGCTTGCCGTCAAACTCAAGCGTGACAAAGGCTCTGCCCTCGGTGAAGATCAACACCGTCACCGACTTAGAGCCGTCCGGTGAGGCTCCCTGCACGATCGTGCCGCCTTCGCCGACGGCGGCAGGTTGCGGTTCTCCGCCGGTCACAGCGCTGCTGAGCGCCGACTTCGCACCGTCCAGGGCGGTCGCGGCACCGGCCGAGTCCGGCAAAATCATGATGGTGTCGCCGATTTCACGCGTGTCGCCCTGGTTACTGAAAACCGCTGCAACACCCTCTTTTCCGTTTGGGTTCTCGGTCGGAGGGGCCACGCTGAAGGTGTCACCGGGGAGCGCGATGTCTTCGGGCTTGATCAACAGCTTGGCGTAGCCACCCGACGCGGTGTCCGACGAGCTCGGTTCCGAGCTGGCGGAACTCTTGGTGGTGGCCGACGCTGACGACGACGTTGCCGCCGGTTTGTCCGACTTGCTGCTGCAGCCCGTCACGGACAGACCCACCACCAGCACGGTAGCTGCCGTCACGCCCGCTACCGCGATCATCGGGGTTTTCATCAATGCGCTCCTTGTCGAGTAGCCCGTCCGTCCCGCCGTGGGGTGCGAAACGCTTCCGGGGTTGCTGGCACCGTAACTGATGCCCGGCTGTCGATGTCGATAGTTATTGGGTTTTTACGGTCGCAGTTAACCTAATATTTACATTTATTGCAACACAAAGTGCTCCTTTCACATGCAATACTTCGCCCGATTCATCCATCTCAGATGCCTGAAAGGCGGACATGGCTCACTCGATTTCGCGGACTTTATTTGTCGCTGGTGCAATTGCAGGCACCCTGATCGGCGTCTCGGCCTGCTCGAGCGGCCCGAAGATGGTGAGCAAGGACGACATCGCCAAGCAGATCACCACCAAGATGACCGACGCGCAGGGCAACAAGCCGGATTCGGTCACCTGCCCGGACGGGCTGAAAGGCGAAGTGGGCGCGCAGCTGAACTGCGGGATGAAGATCAAGGGGCAGGACTACAACGTCAACGTGACCGCTACCAGCGTGAAAGGCGACGACGTCGAGTTCGACATGGTGGAAACGGTCGACAAAAACCTGGTCGCGAGCAAGGTGAGCGAGGGGCTCACCCAAAAGGTCGGGCAGAAGCCGGACGCCGTGACGTGCCCTGACAACTTGAAGGGCACCCCGGGTTCGACGCTGCGCTGCGACCTCAAGGACGGCGGCCAGACTTACGGCGTCACCGTAACGGTCACCGACGTTGACGCCGGCGACGTGCACTTCGATTTCAAGGTCGACGATCAGGCAAAACAATAGACGCAATCGTTTTCCAATAGATTTCCAAACACCGCTGCGTATGGTCTTCGCGCCAGCATGCATAAATGGTGGCTCTAGAAGGGCGGCTGATGCCGGCAATTAATTGGTATTCGCGCGCGGCAGTGTTTGCTGCGGCGTTACTGCTGGCATGTGCCGGCTGCAGCTCTGGCAAGTCGTCGACACCGGCGAGCAGCGCCAACAGCGCGGCTGATTCGGTGCAGATCCACGGCGATGCCTCCGACCCGGTGAACAAAATCGTCGTAAAGGCGATCGCCGACCTGCAGACGTTCTGGGGTGGCGAGTTCCCCAAGCTGTACGGCCATGACTACACACCGGTGAAGGGCGGCTTCTACGCGGTCAAGCCGTCGTCCGGACAGCTGGCGCCGTGCGCGACGGCGGCCTCCGACATTTCGGGTAACGCGTTCTACTGCTCGAAGGCCGACGACGTCGCCTGGGACATCGAGCAGTTGTTGCCCGATCTGCGAAAGCGTTTCGGCGACTTCGTCATTCCGGTCGTGTTGGCCCACGAGTGGGGCCACGCGATCCAGGCCCGGGCCAACTTCCAGGGCCCGACGGTGGTCAAGGAGATCCAGGCCGACTGCTTCGCCGGAGCCTGGGCGGCGCACGCGTCCAAGAGCGACGCGTTCAAGCCCAGCGCCGACGACCTCGACAACGCACTGGCTGGCTTCCTGTTTCTGCGCGACGAGCCCGGCACCGAGAAGCGTGACCCGCAAGCGCACGGCAGCGGGTTCGATCGGGTGAATTCGTTTCAAACCGGGTTCGACAATGGGGCGGGGGCATGCAAGGGCTATAAGGTCGGTGACCCGCCGGTGGTCGAGATACCGTTCAACAGCGCAGCCGATGTGGAGAGCGGGGGCAACGCGCCCTACCAGGACATCATCACCGGCGTGCCCACCGACCTGGAGGATTACTGGTCGCAGGTCTTTCCCAAACTGACCGGCCAGCCATGGGCGCCGCTGCAACCCGCCAAGGCGTTCAACCCGGCCGATGCGCCCACCTGCGGCGGTCAGCCCACCGCCGACTATGTCCTCTTCTACTGTGTCCCGGAGGATTACGTCGGGTTCGACGCGGTGAAGGCGATGCCCCAGATCTACGACCAGGGCGGTGATTTCGCCGTTGCCACGCTGATCGCGACCCAGTACGGATTGGCAGTGCTCTCGCACGGCGGTCAGGACGCCACCAACAAGCTCACGTCGCTGCGTGCGGACTGCATGGCCGGTGCGTGGGCGGCCAGCATTCTGCTCGAGGACCGCCCGGAGAGCGGCTTCAAGATGTCACCGGGTGACCTCGACAAGGGGATCACCGCGCTGATCGTCTTCCGCGGTTCCGGTGACGTCGAGCGGCAAGGGCATGGTTCGGTTCGCGTCGACGCGTACCGCGATGGGGTGATGAACGGTGCCAAAGCCTGCGTGACCCGCTGACCGTGTTCACACTTCTGGGGTTCTCCATGGGTTTTATGGCTCTGGGTGCCGTAGTTGCGGTGGTCGAAGTGCTGATGAGCGTGTTAGTGATCGCATTCTGCATCTACGCGGCTCTGGCGCTGACCGGCGTGGTGGTGTTCAGCGTGATTGGCATCCGGCGTGTGCTCGCGCGCCGCCAAAACGGGCAAGGCCGCCCAAGTGGGCAAGGCGGACAGGCCCAACCCAAGACGACGCAACGGCAAGGCGCATTCAACGAGGCAGGCCGGTTTCCCTGATATGACAACGCACGAATACCCGTACTCGGACGAGGATTTCCCCAACCGGCCGCCGGGCCCCGGTTACCCGCCGGCATACCCGCCGCCCCCCGGTTGGCCGCCAATGGCCGTGGATGCCTACGGCCGTCCACTCTCGGACCGAAGCAAAGTCACCGCTGGTCTGTTGGGCATTTTCTTCGGATCCCTCGGTCTCGGCCGGTTCTACCTCGGCTATGCCGGGATGGGTATCGCGCAGATCGCGGTGACCTGGTTGACCTGCGGCATCGGCGGGTTATGGCCGTTGATCGATGCCGTCATGATTCTGACCGGCAAAGTGCAGGACGCTCATGGCCGTGTTCTGCGCGACTGAGAAAGTGGCTATTCCGCCGCTACGGCGCTGACCACGGTGATGGGTTGTCGCACGGATTCGGTACCGGGACTGGAGAATCCGGCGTAGCACATCGTCGCGTTGACGAACCAGCGCATCGAGGAGTTGACGGCGCTGGCGCTGGGAGCGGCGTCCACGGGCAGCTCCGTCTGAAACGGCAGTCGCACCGGTGTGCCTTCCCGGAGTACGAGGTGCTTTTCGAGCTGCACGGTCCGCCCGCTGGCCACTTCATCGAATCCCGGTGTGCGAGTTCGTGGATGGGAGTCCCGCTGCCACTGCCACCTCACGCGGACGTCACCCGGCGGAAGAATCTGGCTTGGCGTGACAATGACCGCGCCCTTGATCGTCTCACCGGCCCGGAACACCGCTCGCGGCAACTCGATATCGAGCCGGGATGCTGCACCACCGGTGACCTGTTCCAGCACCCCGACATCGTTCGGGGCGTCGTTAACGCCGGTGACCACGCTGAATTCGGCGGCTTCGTCGATATCGACCCCCCGACGCTGTACGACCAGACGACACGACCAGCCGGCGATCTGGGATGACGACGCCGGCGCCCAGGAGGGAATCCGAAATGTCGCCGATCCCTCCGTGAATTCGGATGTCGGCGTGGGTATCTCAGCTGCGAAGATACCGATCCATTCCTTGGTGTTGCGATCGGTGCCGTAGGTGGTGCCCACATCCTCGGTCAACCACATCGCGCTGGTCGCGGCGGTCGCCGCCGCGTCGGCGTGCCCGGCCCACCGGTACCGAAAGAAGTTGTCGTAGCCCAATTCGATTCGTGCCGAGGTCACGTCGCGGATGGGTTTGGGCGAGCTCACCCGCACGTCGATCGACTGACACGGTGCGACGACGGATGGCGATACGGTGACCTGCGCGCGGGCCGAGCGTAGTAGACGTCGCACTATTTCAGTTGGCTCGCGGCGTAGTCCTCGGGACGGTTCTTCTTCATCCACGCCCGGACGGGCCAAAATAGCATCCACAGAACGGAATACACCGCGTAGTAGACCGCCGCCGAGACCAGAACCCCGAAGACCCAGGCTGGGTAGATGAGGATGAGGCAGAACTGCAGAAACTGCTTGATCACGACCGGGTAGCCGTCGGCCTGGGACAAGACGAAACGCGGGCTCATCGAGAGCAGAAGGCGCCGGCCCGTCGATGTTTCCGCTTCTGCCTCAGCCTGAGCCGCACTGACGTCGCGGCCCCGCTCGGCACGGGTCAGTCCGCGCTCCGGTGGCGGCGGTTCGCTGGTGGTCATCGGCCAATCTCCTTTACCCGGCTGTCTGAGGGCGCATTCGTAAGCCGCGAGGCTAGCCAGGCCGAATTGGATCCTGATTGGAGCGGCGGGACTCGGACTACCTGTTGGCGGCCGCGGCAACCGCGGCGCGGCGCGACAGTTGCTCGTCCCACGCGTGTTCGCCGGTGGCATCGCCCACCGCGCGGGCGCGCGCCAGCAGTTGTTCTGCGTGGTCGACGCGGCCGTGGTGGTTTTCGATCTCGGCGAGCAGCCCCAGGAAGAACGGCGTCATGACTACGCTGCCGTCGTGGGTGTAGTCGTCGAACGCCTCGAACGCGACCTCGGGATCGCCACCGCCGCCCGAAAGGGTCTGAGCCCAAACGCTGATCATCAGAGCGCATGCCGCCCATTGGGGAGAGCCCGCGGCGAGCATCTCCTGATACACGTCGTCTGCCGCGGCGACCGTGCCGTCGGTGACACCCAGGATCGCGTCGATTTCGACCAGCGCCAACTTGGCGGCGAGGACATCGAAGTGGGCCCGCCGGCTCTGCGCCAATTCCAATGCGACCAGGCGCTGCCGGTGAGCGCCCGCTCGGTCGCCGCGCAGCGCCCTGCCCAGAGCCAGCCAGCAGTACACCCGTGGATGGAAGAACACCAGCGGGTCGGCAACCGTCTCAGGTGGGGGAAAGCGCGCCATCATGGCTCCGGCGGCCGCCTCCTGCGCGTCGAGTTCGCCGCGAAGCGTGTGCAGCATGACCGTGACGAAGTGACTCGACAGGCCGATATCAGGATCGCCGGACGCGGCGTACTGCGCAGCCAGCCCGCTGGCCAAGGCCTGTGCTTCGTCGAGACGTCCACGCACACACAGCATGTAGCACTGCATGGCGACCGCGCCGTGGTAGTGCCGGCCGCTGGCGTGTTCGCCGATGTCGAACGCGCGTTGGACGGCAGCGGCGGCCGCCGGGCTGTTCTGGCCGTCCAGGATTGCGTGCGCACCGGCCAAATGCAGCCAAAGCGAGGCCTGGCGTTGCAGCGGTTCGGGTTTGGGCGGAAGCCGGCGGCACACCTGCAGCGCATGTTCGGCGAGGATGGCGATGTCGTCGTACGCCGAACGGGTCAGCGCGCGCTGGATCGCGATTTCGTAAATCTCCAGCGCGGTCTCGGGATTGAGCTCGGACCCGGCTTGCCATGCGTGGTCGGCGACGGAGATGACGTCCTCATAGGCGGCGGTCGCGACACCCGCGGCACTGTTGGCGGCGATGGACGCATGCACTCCGGCCCGTTCGGAGCCGGGAATCTGTACCAGAACGGCGTCGTGCAGCAGGCCATGGCCGAACCGGTAGCAGCCCGGGCGGTCGGCGACCTCATCCAGGAGTCCGGTTTCGTATGCGGGTCGTAACCGGGCTCGGACGGTCGACACGGACAGGTCGACGACGTCGGCAAGGTCGGCGATGTCGAACTCCGGGCCGATCACCGCGGCGGCTGCCAGCGCCCGCCGGCTGGGTCGGTCGAGGTGGCTCAGCCGCTGGCCGACCATGCCCGCGAGTCCCGCAGACACGTCGTCGCTATGACCGTCGGACACGTCATGCAGTCGATCGTGGGCAGCCAGGACGGAGACGAGTTCCCGGATGTACAACGGGTTTCCACCGGTGCGGTTCCACACATACTGCGACACTTCGTCTTTGGCCGCGGTTCCGGCCAGCGCATCGACGAGCGCGGCAGCCGCATCCGGCCCGATTCCGTCGAGGTGGATGGACCTCGCGGCCTCCAGTCGGACCAGCCGCTCCAGGGTGGACCGATTGACCGGTCGGCCGCTGCCGAAATACGTCCAGTTCGCAATCACCTGGATCGGAGCGCGGCCGAGCTGCGCGCTCAGGACGGACAACGCATTACCGGATGGCGGGTCGGCAAGGTGAAGATCGTCGAGAACCAACAGCAAAGGGCGAATGGTCGACAGCTCGCATACCGCGGCGACCACACCTTCGATGAGCGCGAAACCGGTCGCAGCCGCACGCACACCCGAGCTCAGGGTGTCCCGATCCGTCCATTCCGGGACCAGCGCATCAACCACACCGGGGCCTACGCGTCGCACCGCTTGCCGGCCGAGCTCGCCGAGTTCGTCACCGAGTCGGCGTAAGAGCTGAATCCACGTCCACATCAGTGGCAGCCGGATGCCAGGGGGGTGCGCGGCCCACGCGACCGCCATCCCGGCTTGCTTCGCTTGCGCCGAAACAGCTTGCGCAAGAGCGGTTTTACCAATTCCGCTGTCGCCGGTGAGCAGAATCAGGCCGCCGGATCCCGCGCGGGCGCTGCTCAGCGCGGCGGTGATGGTGTTCAGTTCCGAAGCGCGCCCGACAAACGGTAACTTTCCGTGCGGGTCGGGTCCGGGGGAGACGGCCGACTCAGCCGGCGGAGGTGTGAAATGGAGGTCGGGGGATTTCTCGCTGATCTTGCGGTAGAGGGTTTGCAGCCCGTCGCCGGGTGACGTGCCGAGTTCGCGATCCAGCGCCACCCGCGCCCGGTCGAAGGCGCGGATGGAGTCGGAGCTGCGGCCCGCCCGGTACAGCCCGACCATCAAGTGGCCCCACAGCCGTTCCTCGGTCGGATCGGACGCGATGGCGGCCTCGATTTCGGGCACGAGGTCGCCCCCGTCGCCGGACTGCAGGGCCGCGTCGAACCGGGCTTCGATTGCTGTGTGGCGCAACGCGATATAGCGCGTCGCATCTGCGTGTGCGAAGTCGCGATGGGTGAACTCGCCGAAAGGATCGCCTCGCCACAACGTCAGTGCGGTGCTGAGCTTCTCGAAGGCGTCCGCCGCCGCGCCTCGGACGAGTGCGGTCCGGCCGTCCTTGACCAGTGCTTCGAACCGGTGCAGATCGACAGAGTCTTCGTCAAGCAGGGTGAGCTGGTAGCCGTAGGCCCGAGAGGCCAGCCGCATTTTCGCCGGAGAGCCGGTATCCGGCGACAGCGGCAGGATGCGGCGCAGATTCGTGACGTAGGCGCGCAGCGAGGCCAATGCCTTGGGCGGGGGTGTGTCGTCCCAAACGGCATCGATGAGCCGATCGACGCTGACGACCGTGCCATGGTGGGCCAACAGCACCGCCAGGACGCAGCGCTGTTTCGGGCCGCCCAGAGGCGCTACTGCCCCCCCGACGCGTGCACCTACCGCGCCGGACAGCTGGTATTCGACCATGTCCCCAACCACGAGCGAAAAAAACTGACCGTTGCTAGAAGTCAAGACGATACATGGCCAAAGGTCCCGAGGCGTGCTGGTTGAATCACGCCAGTGGTTTTACCTGCGAACAGACTGTGAATAACTGAGGCCGTAATCCATACTAGGGCCCTGATGAAATGCCTCGACATCGGTTTGCGGTGTGGTTTGGGCGCACTAATCGGCGTCGCGACTCTTCAGCTGAGCGGTTGCGGCGCGACCGTCAAACCGGACGGCGCCGCGAGATCGGTCGTCGACGTGGTCTCGCGCCAGACAGGATTCAAGCCCAGCGATGTGCATTGTCCGTCAGCGGTGAAAGCCAAAGTCGGCGGCCAGTTCGACTGCGGCTTCACCGGACCCGAGGGGCCCTACGTCGCGCACATGCGCATCACAAAGGTCAACGGTGACAACATCGAGTTCGACGTCAAGACTCAGCCGCGTTCGCCGTAGCTGCTGGAGGGCATCGTGCACACCGCCGGGAACATCGTCAGTTTCGTTGCGCTGCTTGTTCTGGGAATCGCTGCCGTTCAGGCTCTCATCTGGATTCCGATCATCCGGCGGTGGCGACGCAAGGCCCGCGCCGCCAAGGCCAAGCGTGCCGCGGCGATCGAATCCGAGACCGCCATCCGTCTACCGGAGAAGGGTGTTTACCGCGGGGCAACTGCCCCGGGATATCCCGCCGTCAGTAACAACGGGACCATCGCGCTCACCGCGCGGCGGCTGATCTTTATCACCGTGACCGGCAGGCAGATTGACATTCCGGCTGCCCACATCATCGGTGTGCGCGAAGCGAAGGTGTTCAAAACGTCTGTCCGGGGCGGCCGTTCGCATGATCGTGCAATTACGCTCGGGCGAGGTCGCGTTCTACGTCGCGTCCAACGACGATTGGATCAGCGCCCTGTCGCCCCTCGCGAACGGTATGCGCGATTAGAGCCGGGGCGCGACGGGTTCGGCTTCCAGTGCCTCGGGTTCGTCGGCGTGCACGCGTCGGCTGCCGATCAACAGGCCCAGTAAGGCACCCACGATGCAGACCACGACGGTGACCGTGAAGATCTCGCCGTACATTCCGGCGAAGGCTTCGCGGTACAGGGTGGCTTGATGCAAGACCCGCTCGGCCAGGCTGGCATCCTTGGGAACCTGCGAGGCCAACTTGGCGACCAATTGCGGCAGCCGGTAGAAGCCCCACGCGCTCAAGGCGGCTACGCCGATCAACATGCCGGTCATGCGCGCCACCACCACTGCTGCAGAGGCGATGCCGTGCTGGGCCGACGGCACCACCCGCAAGCTGGCAGATGTCAGCGGCGCGATTACCAGACCCAGACCGATGCCGGCGATTGCCAGATCAGTATCCATCGCGGGCAGCGACAGTCCAAAGATGTTGTGGTGCATCTTCAATAGATCGATCGACCACTTCGAGATCAGCCAGTAGCCACCCGCGGCGAGCAGTAGTCCCGCGAAGGCCACCGCTCGATCACCGATCTTGGTCGCGATCGCGCCACCCACCAGCGCCCCGACCGGTAACGCGGCCAGGAACCACAGCAGCATGATCGCTGCCTGGTCCTGATCCTTGCCGAGCACACCCTGGGCGAAGAGCTCCACGTCGACCAGTGTCACCATCAACGCGGCGCCGGCACACAGCGACGAGCCGAGCGCGGACAGGAACGGTCGGAAGTGCACGCCCTGGGGCTGGATCAATTTGGTCCGTGAGAACCGTTCCCACACAAAGAAAATCACCGCGAACACGACGGCCCCGACAATCAGCGGCGGCCCGTAGCTGGGCAGCGCCTGCTTGCCGTCCGGATTTGCGTTGTACAGACCGACGACTGCCAAACCCAGCGTGATCGCCAGCAACAGCCCACCGATCACATCGATCTTCTCCGGCTCGGCGCTGCGGTCCCGCGACGGCAGGCTGAAGTGGATCATCACCATCGCAGCCAGCGCCAGCGGCACGTTGATCCAGAACACGTCCTGCCAGCGACTGGTCAGCCAGACGATGAAGATTCCGTAGAGCGGACCGAGCACACTGCCCAGTTCCTGTGCGGCACCGATCCCGCCCAGCACTCCCGCGCGGTTGCGCTGGGACCACAGGTCGGCGCCCAGTGCGAGCGTCACCGGCAGCAGAGCGCCGCTGGCCACACCCTGGATGGTGCGGCCCACCACCAGGATGTCCAGGTCGGTGGACAGCGCTGTGATCACCGATCCGATCAGGAAGGTGCCCAGGCTGACTTGCAGAAGCAGCTTGCGCCCGAACCGGTCCGAGGCCCGGCCCAGCAACGGCATCGCGGCGATGTAGCCCAGCAAGTACCAGGTGATGATCGGGGTGATCCGCTGCAGGCGGTTGACCGGGATCCCGATGGTCCCGATGATGTCGCGCATGATCGTGACCACGACGTAGGTGTCGAGGGCACCGAGCAGTACAGCCAGGCTGCCGGCGCTGATCGCGACGACTCGCCCCGCTTGGTGCGGTTGGGGTGCCGTCACGGAGCTGGGGCCACGGGGGGCTTGGTCACCTGCACCGGCGCGTTCCAGTTCGACAGCGTCAGCTGCAGCGAATTACCGGGGCTCTGCTCCAGCGTGGTCTGCACCAGCTGGTGGTCGCCGTTCTCCTCGATCCACACCGTCGAGGGCAGCGGCTGCGTCGCCTTCAACCGCGGCATGATGCCGTTGACGGCGTCCGCAGAGACCGTTCCGGTGATCTTGATGGTGGTCTGCCCGCCGACGTTTTCCCGTGACTCGGCCTTCGGGTTACTGAGATTGGTCAAAACGTTGGCCAGACCGAGATCGGGCTTGAGGATGGTGGACGGGTCGTACAGGTCGGAGGCCTTGCCGAAGCTGTCCCATTGCCCGGGTGTCAGTGCTCCATACAGCGTTCCGTCGATCACCACGAACGGCGCGTCGATGTCGGAGCCGCCGAAGATGATGCTCGCATTGCCCTGGGCTGCAGTTTGCGGGGTGGTGGTCAGGTCGCCAGTCAACGACTTGACTGGGAGTCCCTTGATTTTGCCGTTGACGGACAGGGCCAAGTGAACACTCGTGACTTTGTTGGTGCTCTGGATGGATTCCTTGATCAGGGTCGCCGCGTCCGGCAGCGCACCACCGGAGGGCTTGGACGACGAGCAACCGCTGATCAGAGCGGCGGCTATGGAGAAGGCGGCGAGAACGGCGAGGATTGGGCCTACAGGGCGGGGCGTCTGCATAAGTTGCAGCGTAGCGGGTCACGCTGACCGGCCCGCGACGCGCAAGGTGACGGGGACGTCGCGCAGGGGCGCAAGACTCATTAACCTGAGGCGGTGTTCACCGGAATCGTTGAAGAGCTGGGTGAGGTCGTCGGCAAGGATGAGCTGGGCGACTCCGCGCGCTTCACGATTGAGGGTCCGGTGGTCACTTCCGATGCCGGTCGCGGCGATTCGATCTCGGTGAACGGCGTGTGTCTGACCGTCGTCGAGGTACTGCCCGGCGGCCAATTCACCGCAGACGTGATGGGCGAGACGCTGAGCCGATCCAGTTTGGGCCGGCTGGTCGCGGGCAGTCCGGTCAACCTCGAGCGGGCCGCGGCCCTGAACAGTCGGCTCGGCGGGCATATCGTGCAGGGCCACGTCGACGGCACCGGCCAGATTCTGAGCCGATCACCCGCTGAGCATTGGGAAGTCGTTCGGATCGGATTGCCGGTCGAACTGGCCCGTTACGTGGTGGAGAAAGGGTCGATCACAGTCGACGGCATCTCGCTCACGGTTTCCGCGCTCGGCGACGACTGGTTCGAGGTGTCGCTGATCCCCACCACCCGCGAGCTGACCACATTGGGCCCGGCCGAAGCCGGAGCCCAGGTCAACCTGGAAGTAGACGTGATCGCGAAATACGTTGAGCGGCTGATAACGCACACGTAGGAGGCGGGGTGGTCCGCCGTCACCTACCCATGACCGGGTCGCCGTGATGACGACGGTGACGCGGCATCGGTGACTCGTCGTTGGGTGCCGGGTTCGCTGGTCTGTCGATGACGGGCACCGGGTCTGGTGGTGGGGGTGGCTCCTCGACAACAGCCGGCACACCACGGTGAGCGGATGCCGAGAAGTGTGCTGCGGGTCCGGGGCCGACAAATGCGGCTCCAGCGAGGGCCAGCCCGACGGCCAGGGCCCGCACGAACTGCTTCTTAGGCAACATCGCCATGCATTCACAATAACTCCGGGCGCCGGCACCTTTGCCGAGATTCTGTGCGCCGTCGCCGAAGTAGCACCAGGTTGTAGGCAAAGCGTTACTCAGCGGAAAGATTCAGCGAACCCCGAAAAGGGCAACGCCCGCTCCGCCAATCGGCGAAGCGGGCGTCTGGTGAGGTGAGTCTTTACAGCGGGATCCAAACTCCGAAGAAGTTGAAACCGAACTGGTTGAACTGCGGGTTCCAGAACGGAGTTTCGTTGTACCCGTAATAGTTGATCGGCCCGTAGTTCCAGGGCCCGCCGGGCGGGGGAAGCGGCCGACCCCAGTTGGGCCGCGGCGGCTCGCCGGCACCCCAAGGCGCGGGACCGTTACCCCACGGAGCTCCGTTGAAGTAGCCGCGGTGGTCGTCACCGTGCCACAGTCCACCCGGACCACCCGGACCACCCGGTCCGCCCGGTCCGTGGAATCCAGGTCCGCCGGGTCCGTGGTCACCGGGTCCACCCGCGCCACCAGGTCCGCCAGGCCCGTGATCGCCGGGTCCGCCCGGGCCACCAGGCCCGTGACCACCGGGACCGCCCGGACCGGGACCACCCGGTCCGCCGGGTCCACTGCCGCCCGGTCCGCCAGGTCCCCCCGGACCGTGGCCGCCACCCGGGTCCTGCGGCGCGGGTGCGACGGCGGGTGCGCCGTGGCCGCCGGGTTGTGGCACGGGTGCTGCGCTGGCGATTCCGGTGCCCACCCCCAGTGCGGCAGCGCCAAGGGCACCGGCGATGGTCGCTCCGGCCATCAGTTGCTTGAGTTTCATGTCCTTCACCTGTCTAGTCGGCTATTCAACGGACGCCTGCCCCCACGTGCTGAACGTTAGATAGCCTTGCTATGAAATAGCTACGAGCGGCCTCTGGAAAACTTCTGCGGAATCGCCTGACCAAGATGTCCGGTCAGTGAGCAGTGGCAATAACTGTGGCGACGTGGTGGTTCATACTGGACACAACACCTGAGAAGGTCAGGTGTGATTCTCTGACGAGGTGGCTGCGATGACGAGGTTGGACTCGGTCGAGCGCGCGATCGCCGACATCGCGGCGGGCAAGGCGGTCGTCGTCGTGGACGACGAAGATCGGGAAAACGAGGGCGACCTCATCTTCGCGGCCGAGAAGGCGACCCCGGAATTGGTCGCGTTCATGGTGCGCTACACGTCGGGCTACCTGTGTGTGCCCCTGGATGGCGAGATCTGCGACCGACTCGGGCTGCTGCCGATGTACGCCATCAACCAGGACAAGCACGGTACCGCCTACACAGTGACGGTTGATGCGAAAAACGGTGTCGGCACCGGTATTTCGGCTTCAGACCGAGCGACAACCATGCGGCTGCTTTCCGACCCGACCAGTGTCGCCGAGGACTTCACCCGGCCAGGTCACGTAGTTCCATTGCGGGCCAAGGATGGTGGCGTGCTGCGCCGTCCGGGTCACACCGAAGCAGCGGTCGACCTGGCCCGGATGGCCGGACTGTCGCCGGCCGGGGCGATCTGTGAGGTCGTCAGCCAAAAAGACGAAGGCGCGATGGCGCAGACGGACGAACTCCGGGTCTTTGCCGACGAGCACGGCCTGGCGCTGATCGCCATCGCCGACCTGATCGAGTACCGCCGCAAACACGAGAAGCACATCGAGCGGATCGCCGAGGCCCGCATCCCGACCCGGCACGGCGAATTCCGGGCGGTCGGTTACAGCAGCATCTACGAAGACGTCGAGCACGTGGCGCTGGTCCGCGGCGAGATTGCCGGACCCAACTTCGACGGCGACGACGTACTGGTCCGCGTCCACTCCGAATGTCTGACCGGTGACGTGTTCGGTTCACGCCGCTGCGACTGCGGCCCGCAACTGGACGCCGCGATGGCGATGGTCGCTCGCGAAGGCCGGGGTGTGGTGCTCTACATGCGCGGCCACGAAGGACGCGGCATCGGCCTGATGCACAAGCTGCAGGCGTACCAGCTGCAGGACGCCGGCGACGACACCGTCGATGCGAATCTCAAGCTCGGATTGCCCGCTGACGCAAGGGATTATGGCACCGGCGCCCAGATCCTGGTCGACCTCGGCGTCCGCTCCATGCGACTGCTGACCAACAACCCCGCGAAGCGGGTCGGCCTGGACGGCTACGGCCTGCACATCCTCGAGCGAGTGCCGCTGCCGGTGCGGGTCAACGCGGAGAACATCCGCTATTTGATGACCAAGCGCGACCGGATGGGTCACGACCTGGTCGGGCTGGACGATTACCACGAATCCATGCATCTGCCAGGTGAATTCGGCGGTGCTTTGTGACCGAGGAGCGGCGTAGATGAGCGGTGCCGGTGTCCCCGACATCGCGTCACAGGACGCATCCGCACTCACGTTGGCAATCGTAGTGAGCACCTGGCACAGCCAGATCTGCGATGCACTGCTGAGCGGTGCTCAGCGCATTGCCGACGACTGGGGTGTGGAAAACCCCACAGTGGTGCGGGTACGCGGCGCGATCGAAATTCCGGTGGTCGCGCAAGCCGTAGCGCGTGACCATGACGCCGTCGTCGCCCTGGGTGTGGTGATCCGCGGGCAGACACCGCATTTCGACTACGTGTGCGACGCGGTAACCCAGGGTCTGACCCGGGTTTCACTGGACGAGTCCACTCCGGTGGCCAACGGTGTGTTGACCACCAACGACGAAGCGCAGGCACTGGACCGAGCTGGACTACCGGACTCCGCGGAGGACAACGGCGGCCAGGCGACAGCCGCGGCGCTGAGCACCGCACTGACTCTGCGTCAGCTTCTCGGAAAGTGACCGCCAAACCCGACCAGGACACCTGGGACGCAGAGCTTCGGCCGCGCCGGACGCCGTACGCCGCCTACGCCGTGGCGGTTGTCCTCGTCGTCGCGCACGTGGTGATCGGTCTGCTCCTCAAAATGGGATCGACCGGCGTGATCTTCCAAACCTCCGATCAGATCGCGATGGTGCTGCTCGGCGTCGTTCTCGCGGGCCTCGTGTTGCTGTTCGCCCGGCCGCGGCTGCGGGTCGGCGCGGCCGGGCTGTCGGTGCGTAACGTGCTCAGCGACCGCTTGGTGCCCTGGAGCGACGTTGTCGGCGTGTCATTTCCGGTCGGTGCCCGCTGGGCGCGCATCGACCTGCCCGACGACGAGTACGTGCCGCTGATGGCCATCCAGTCCGTCGACAAAGACCGCGCCGTGGCCGCGATGGACACCGTGCGGGATGTGCTGGCGCGCTACCGGCCTGATCTCGCAACGCACTGACGTGTCAGTGGCGATCGTCGAGCGTGAAGCCAGCTGCACGCTGGTCGCCGAGCGTGCAGCTGGCTTCACGTTCGCTGCGCCTCGAGTATGCGTCGTCGGCGTCGGCTGGCACGACTAGCCTTAGATACCGTGGCTGATCCCGCGACCTACCGCCCTGCTACCGGGTCCATCCCGGTCCAGCCCGGCGTGTACCGGTTCAGCGATCCGCACGGCCGGGTGATCTACGTCGGCAAGGCCAAGAGCCTGCGCAGCCGGCTGAACTCCTATTTCGCTGACATCGCAAGCCTGCATCCGCGCACGCGGCAGATGGTGACAACCGCTGCCAAGGTGGAGTGGACGGTGGTCAACACCGAGGTCGAGGCGCTGCAGCTGGAATACAACTGGATCAAGGAGTTCGACCCTCGATTCAACGTTCGTTACCGCGACGACAAGTCCTACCCGGTACTCGCGGTCACCCTCAACGAGGAATACCCGCGGCTGATGGTCTACCGCGGCCCGCGCCGGAAAGGCGTCCGCTACTTCGGGCCCTATTCGCATGCCTGGGCCATTCGGGAAACCCTGGATTTGCTGACCCGGGTCTTCCCGGCGCGAACCTGCTCCGCGGGAGTTTTCAAGCGGCACAACCAAATCGATCGCCCATGCCTGCTCGGCTACATCGACAAATGTTCGGCCCCGTGCATCGGGCGGGTCAGCGCCGAACAACATCGACAGATCGTGCTGGATTTCTGCGATTTCCTGTCCGGCAAGACCGAGAGGTTCGCCCGCGAGCTAGAGCACCGGATGCACGTCGCGTCCGACGAACTCAGTTTCGAGCGCGCCGCACGACTACGCGACGATCTCGGTGCGCTGCGACGGGCGATGGAAAAGCAGGCGGTGGTGCTCGGCGACGGTACCGACGCCGACGTGATGGCTTTCGCCGACGACGATCTCGAAGCCGCCGTCCAGGTGTTCCACGTCCGGGGAGGACGCGTTCGGGGGCAACGCGGCTGGATCGTCGAAAAGCCCGGCGATCCCGGTGATTCCGGCGAGGCGCAACTGGTCGAGCAATTCCTGACCCAGTTCTACGGCGATCAGGCCGAACTCGGCGGAGCCGCCGACGAATCAGCCAACCCGGTGCCCCGCGAGGTCCTGGTTCCGTGCCTGCCGCCGAACGCCGAGGAGTTGGGCACGTGGCTGTCCGGCCTTCGTGGTTCGCGGGTTGCGCTACGGGTGCCTCGTCGTGGCGACAAGCGGGCGCTGGCCGAGACCGTGCAGCGCAATGCGAAAGATGCGTTGCAGCAGCACAAGCTGAAGCGCGCCGGCGACTTCAACGCCAGATCCGCTGCGCTGCAGAATATTCAAGAGGCTCTAGGCCTGGCGGACGCGCCACTACGGATCGAGTGTGTCGACATCAGCCACGTGCAGGGCACCGACGTGGTGGGGTCGTTGGTGGTGTTCGAAGACGGGTTGCCGCGCAAGTCTGATTACCGCCATTTCGGTATCCGGGAAGCAGCCGGCGAAGGCCGCTCTGACGACGTCGCGTCGATCGCGGAGGTCACCCGCCGTCGTTTCATTCGGCACCTCCAAGACCAAGAGGACTCGAAAATCCTGTCACCGGAGGGCAAATCGCGCCGGTTCGCCTATCCGCCCAACCTGTACGTGGTCGACGGCGGCGCTCCTCAGGTCAACGCCGCCAGCGCGGTGCTGGACGAGTTGGGCGTCACCGATGTCGCAGTGATCGGACTGGCGAAGCGACTCGAAGAGGTGTGGGTGCCCTCGGAGCCCGATCCGATCATCCTGCCACGCAACAGCGAGGGGCTGTACTTGCTGCAGCGGGTCCGCGACGAGGCACACCGGTTCGCGATCAACTACCACCGCAGCAAGCGGTCGAAACGGATGACAGCGTCGGCGCTCGATTCGGTTCCCGGGCTGGGTGAGCATCGCCGCAAGGCACTGGTTGCGCATTTCGGCTCACTGGCCCGGCTCAGGGAGGCTACCGTCGACGAGATCACTTCCGTTCCGGGCATCGGGGTTGCGACGGCCACGGCCGTGCTCGATGCGCTGCGGGGAGACGCCGCCGGATCGGACGACGCTGGAACGGACACTGCGGCGCAAGACCGGATCGCGGAACGGGCATCGGGATGACGGGCGAGGGGATGGAAGGCTCGAATCAAACGGGCTCGCTGGAACAGGCTGACAGTCAAGCTGCCACAAGCGAATCCGGTATCGACGTGGTTCTGGTTACTGGGCTGTCCGGTGCCGGTCGCGGCACTGCGGCCAAGGTGCTCGAAGACCTCGGCTGGTATGTCGCCGATAATCTTCCGCCGCAGTTGATCACCCGGATGGTCGACCTCGGCCTGGATGCGGGCTCCCGGATCACGCAGCTGGCCATCGTGATGGACGTCCGTTCGCGCGGCTTCACCGGTGATCTGGACTGGGTGCGTAACGACCTGGCAACTCGCGACATCACCCCGCAGGTGTTGTTCATGGAGGCCTCCGACGACATGTTGGTGCGTCGCTACGAACAGAACCGCCGCAGCCACCCGCTGCAGGGTGCGCAGACGTTGGCCGAAGGTATTGCCGCCGAGCGCGAGATGCTCGCCCCGGTTCGCGCCACCGCCGACCTGGTCATCGACACCTCGACGCTCGCGGTGCGCGAGCTACGGGAGAGCATCGAGCGCGCCTTCGGTGGCGAGACGGTCGCCCAGACCGCCGTCACCGTCGAGTCCTTCGGCTTCAAATACGGTCTGCCGATGGACGCCGACACCGTGATGGACGTCCGATTCCTGCCCAATCCGCACTGGGTCGACGAGCTACGCCCGCTCACCGGTCAACATCCCGAGGTTCGTGACTACGTGCTTGGCCAGAGCGGCGCGGCAGAGTTCTTGGAGACATACCATCGGTTGCTGTCCCTGATTGTCGACGGCTACCGCAGGGAAGGGAAGCGCTATATGACTGTGGCGATCGGCTGCACCGGTGGTAAACACCGCAGCGTCGCCATCGCCGAGGCATTAGCGCGACTGCTCGAGCCTGACGAGCAGCTGACGGTGCGGGTACTGCACCGGGATCTGGGCCGCGAATGAGCCGCGCCGTCGACGATAGACAGGGCAGTGCGATCAGAGATGGACAAGAGGAGCGGCGCCAATGAGCCTCCGCATCGTCGCCCTGGGCGGAGGGCACGGCTTGTACGCAACGCTGTCGGCTGCCCGGCGACTGACCCCGCACGTGACGGCCATCGTCACCGTCGCGGATGACGGCGGGTCGTCCGGGCGGCTGCGCAGCGAGCTCGACGTGGTGCCGCCGGGAGACCTGCGAATGGCGTTGGCGGCGTTGGCATCTGACAGCCCGCAAGGCCGGCTGTGGGCGACCATCCTGCAGCACCGGTTCGGCGGGAGCGGCGCCCTGTCGGGGCACCCGATCGGCAATCTGCTGCTGGCCGGCATCAACGAGGTGCTCGGCGATCCCGTTGCCGCGCTCGACGAGGTCGGCCGGATTCTGGGCGTGCGTGGGCGGGTGTTGCCAATGTGTCCGATCGCGCTGCAGATCGAGGCGGACGTTTCCGGCTTGGAAACCGACCCGCGGATGTTCCGGGCGATCCGCGGTCAGGTGGCGATCGCGACCACACCGGGCAAGGTGCGCCGGGTCCGACTGCTGCCCGCAGATCCGCCCGCAACCCGTCAGGCCGTCGACGCGATCATGTCCGCCGATCTGGTGGTGCTGGGTCCCGGGTCGTGGTTCACCAGCGTTCTGCCGCACGTGCTGGTGCCCGGACTGGCCGCGGCGCTGCAGGCGACCACGGCCCGACGTGCGCTGGTGCTCAATCTGGTGGCCGAACCGGGGGAGACGGCCGGGTTCTCGGTTGAACGCCATTTGCATGTACTGGCCCAGCACGCGCCGGGCTTCACCGTTCACGACGTGATCATCGACGCCGAGCGGGTGCCGAGCGAGCGAGAGCGTGAGCAACTGCGGCGGACGGCGACTCTGCTCAATGCCGAGGTTCAATTCGCCGACGTGGCCAGGCCTGGTACACCTTTACATGACCCGGGCAAACTGGCTGCTGAGCTGGACGGAGTAGGGGTGCGCGATACCGGTCGGCCGCTGCCGGCCGCGACGTCCACCGACGCAGTTGAACGGGGTCGCAACGGACCAAGGGGTGACGACGCGTGGCGATGACGGCCGAAGTCAAAGACGAATTGAGCCGCCTGACGGTGACTGCGGTGAGCGCAAGGCGCGCCGAAGTGACGGCGCTGCTGCGGTTCGCCGGCGGGCTGCACATCGTGGCTGGTCGGGTGGTCGTCGAAGCCGAAGTGGACTTGGGCAGCATCGCGCGACGGCTACGCAAGGACATCTTCGATCTCTACGGCTACAACGCCGTCGTACATGTGTTGTCCGCCAGTGGAATTCGTAAGACCACGCGCTATGTGTTGCGCGTTGCCAACGACGGCGAGGCCTTGGCTCGACAGACCGGGTTGCTCGATTTGCGTGGACGGCCGGTGCGTGGCTTGCCGGCCCAGGTCGTCGGGGGCAGCATCGGCGACGCCGAAGCTGCCTGGCGCGGCGCCTTCCTGGCACACGGTTCGCTCACCGAGCCGGGTCGCTCATCGGCACTGGAGGTCAGCTGCCCCGGTCCCGAGGCTGCGCTGGCGCTGGTGGGCGCAGCTCGCCGGCTCGGCATCAGCGCCAAGGCGCGTGAGGTTCGCGGCGCCGACCGGGTGGTGGTGCGCGACGGCGAGGCCATCGGAGCGCTGCTCACCCGGATGGGCGCCCAGGACACCCGGTTGATCTGGGAGGAGCGGCGGCTGCGCCGCGAGGTCCGGGCGACGGCGAACCGGCTGGCCAACTTCGACGACGCCAATCTGCGCCGCTCGGCGCGTGCCGCAGTCGCAGCCGCCGCGCGCGTCGAACGGGCGCTGTACATTCTCGGCGACGGTGTCCCCGACCATCTGGCCGCGGCGGGCAAGCTGCGGGTCGAACATCGTCAGGCCTCGTTGGAGGAATTGGGCCGGCTGGCCGACCCGCCGATGACGAAAGATGCTGTGGCCGGCCGTATTCGGCGGCTGCTGTCGATGGCCGATCGTAAAGCGAAGGTCGACGGGATTCCCGACACCGAGTCCGCGGTGACCCCGGATCTGCTGGAAGACGCCTAAAGGCCGAGAGTCCTCGAGACCGGCTTGGCAATCCCGCTAGATTGGTCTCGCCAACGGTGGCAGACCTGAAACGAGGCCGTGATGGGATTCATCACCCCGGATCTTCCGGACGTCGACCCCGAAACCTGGCACACCCGGTCCGCAGCGGACCGGATGCAGGTGGTGACCCGCCATTGGGTCGAGCACGGCTTCGGCACTCCGTCGGCGATCTACCTGCTGTACGTATTCAAGATGGCCGCCTACACCGGGGGCGCGGCCGCGGTCATCTCGCTCACCCCAGGCCTCGGTGGACTGGCCGACATCGCGTTGTGGTGGACGCAGCCGATCGTCTATCAAAAACTGATCGTCTTCACGCTGCTGTTCGAGGTGCTGGGCCTGGGCTGCGGATCGGGACCGCTGACCGCGCGATTCTGGCCGCCGATCGGTGGCTTCCTGTACTGGCTGCGGCCCAAGACGATTCGCCTGCCACCGTGGCCCAACGAGGTTCCGTTCACTCGCGGCGACAGCCGCACGATCTTCGACGTCGCCCTGTACGCGATCGTGCTGAGCTCCGGCGTCTGGGCGTTGCTCGCTCCCGGGCACGGCGGGTCGGTCACCGACAGCGGAGATGTGGGCCTGATCGACCCACTCCTGCTGCTGCCGACAATCGTCGCCCTCGCGCTCCTGGGCCTGCGCGACAAGACCATCTTCTTGGCCGCCCGCGGCGAGCACTACTGGCTGAAGCTCGTGATTTTCTTCTTCCCGTTCACCGACCAGATCGCGGCTTTCAAGATTGTGATGCTCGGATTGTGGTGGGGTGCAGCGACTTCCAAGCTCAATCACCATTTCCCGTACGTCGTAGCGGCGATGACGAGCAACAACGCACTGCTGCGCGGCAAGCCGTTCAACTGGTTGAAGCGCAGGCTCTACCGCGATCCGGTGAACGACATCCGCCCCACCTGGATTCCGAAGGTGATGGCCCACGTCGGCGGAACCACAGCGGAACTCATCGTGCCGGCGATCCTGGTGTTCGCCGCCGGCAACCACCCCTGGCGGTGGGCGTTGATCGCCTTCATGGTGATGTTTCACCTCAACATCATTTCCAACCTGCCGATGGGTGTTCCGCTGGAGTGGAACATCTTCTTCATCTTCTCGTTGTTCTACCTGTTCGGTCACTACAGCAACATCGTGATCTACGACCTCAGCTCACCTTTGCTGCTGGCGATACTCATGGCGACCCTGGCCGTGATCCCAGTCGTGGGAAACATGTTCCCGCAACAGATTTCCTTCCTGCCGGCGTTGCGGTATTACGCCGGTAACTGGGCATCGAGTGTCTGGTGCTTCCGCGCGGGCGTGGAGGACAAGATCGAGGCCGGCGTCATCAAGAGCTCCGCACTGACCGCCAAACAGATTGCCCGGCTGTACGACGCGAGTACCGCGGAGATCATCAGCGACAAGGCCCGCGCCTTCCGGTCCATGCACGTCCATGGTCGCGCGCTCAACGGTTTGGTGCAGCGTGCAATCGACGACGAGGCCGAGTACTCCCTACGCGAAGGCGAAACCGTCGCCGGGCCGCTGATCGGCTGGAACTTCGGCGAAGGTCATCTGCACAACGAGCAGTTGGTGGAGGCCGTGCAGCGACGCTGCCAACTGGAAGAGGGTGACTTGCGGGTGATCATCCTGGAGGGTCAGCCGATCCAGACCAAAAAGCAGTGGTATCGCATCGTCGACGCCAAGACCGGATCGATCGAGGAGGGCTACGTCGCGGTCGACGACATGCTGGCGCGCCAGCCCTGGCCCGAACCCGGCGACGAACTGCCGGTCCACCCGATCACGACGCGGTGAAGGGCCCGCTCGGGGTGACCTGAACCACCGAATTCGCTAGGCATTGCCGCAGCTACTAGGCTGGCAGCGAGCATTTCGTCGGCATCGAAGGAGATAAATGTGACGGTCCGGGTAGGCATCAACGGCTTCGGTCGCATCGGGCGCAATTTCTACCGGGCCCTGCTGTTGCAGCAGGCCGCGGGCGCCGACACCGACATCGAGCTGGTCGCGGCCAACGACCTGACCGACAACGCGACGCTGGCGCATCTGCTGAAGTTCGACTCGATCTTGGGCCGGCTGCCCTACGACGTCAGCCTCGAAGGCGACGACACCATCGTCGTCGGCGACCACAAGATCAAGGCGCTGGAGGTCAAAGAGGGCCCGGCCGCGTTGCCCTGGGGCGACCTTGGTGTCGACGTCGTGGTCGAGTCCACCGGCATCTTCACCAACGCAGCGAAAGCCAAGGGCCACTTGGACGCCGGCGCCAAGAAGGTCATCATCTCCGCTCCGGCCACCGATGAGGACATCACCATCGTGCTGGGCGTCAACGACGATAAGTACGACGGCAGCCAGAACATCATCTCCAACGCGTCGTGCACGACGAACTGTCTCGGGCCGATCGCCAAGGTGCTGAATGACGAGTTCGGCATCGTCAAAGGCCTGATGACCACGATCCACGCGTACACCCAGGACCAGAACCTGCAGGACGGTCCGCACAAGGATCTGCGCCGGGCCCGGGCCGCGGCGCTGAACATCGTGCCCACCTCGACCGGTGCCGCCAAGGCCATCGGTCTGGTGCTGCCCGAACTCAAGGGCAAGTTGGACGGCTACGCGCTGCGGGTGCCGATCCCCACCGGCTCGGTCACTGACCTCACGGTTGAACTGGCCAAGTCGGGTACCGCCGCGGAGATCAACGCCGCAATGAAGGCCGCCGCCGACGGACCGATGAAGGGCATCCTGAAGTACTACGACGCCCCGATCGTCTCCAGCGACATCGTGACCGACCCGCACAGCTCGATCTTCGACTCCGGGCTGACCAAGGTGATCGACAACCAGGCCAAGGTGGTGTCCTGGTACGACAACGAGTGGGGCTACTCCAACCGCCTCGTCGACCTGGTCGCGCTGGTCGGCAAGTCCCTGTAGCCGTGGCCATCCACAACCTGGACGACCTTCTGGCACAGGGAGTTTCGGGTCGCGGCGTGCTCGTGCGTTCCGACCTGAACGTGCCGCTCAACGACGCTAGAATCATCACCGATCCCGGCCGCATCACCGCATCGGTGCCGACGATCAAGGCGCTCGCCGATGCCGGCGCCAAGGTCGTGGTAACCGCGCACCTGGGACGTCCCAGGGGCGAGTTCGACCCGTCACTGTCACTCGCGCCGGTCGCTGCCGCGCTGAGTGACCAGCTGGGCAAGGACGTGCCGCTGGCCGCCGACGTCGTGGGCGATGACGCCCGGACCCGCGCCGCGGAGCTGACTAACGGCGACGTCCTGCTGCTGGAAAACATCCGCTTCGATCGGCGGGAAACCAGCAAGGACGACGGGGAGCGGTTGGCACTTGCCAGGGAGCTTGCCGAATTGGTCGGCAGCAACGGCGCTTTCGTGTCCGATGGGTTCGGGGTGGTGCACCGCAAGCAGGCATCGGTCTACGACGTCGCGACGCTGCTGCCGCACTATGCCGGTACCTTGGTGGCCGAAGAGGTCGGTGTGCTCGAGCGCCTGACCGGTTCGACGAAGCGGCCGTACGCGGTGATCTTGGGCGGCTCCAAGGTTTCCGACAAACTCGGCGTGATCGAGAAGTTGGCCACCAAAGCCGACAGCATCGTGATCGGTGGCGGCATGTGCTACACGTTCCTCGCCGCGATGGGGCATTCGGTGGGGACGTCGCTGCTGCAGACCGAGATGATCGACACCTGCCGCCAACTACTCGACACCTACGCCGACGTCATCCGCCTGCCGGTCGACATCGTGGTGGCCGACACGTTCTCTGCCGATGCTCGGTCGGAAACCGTTGCCGCCGAGTCGATTCCGGACGAAATGATGGGCCTCGACATCGGCCCGGGATCAGTTGCCCGGTTCACCAAGCTGCTGGCCAACGCGGAGACCATCTTCTGGAACGGCCCGATGGGCGTCTTCGAGTTCCCGGCCTTCGCTGCAGGCACCAAAGGCCTCGCCGAAGTGATCGCCGCCGCAACAGCCAAGGGCGCGTTCAGTGTGGTGGGCGGCGGCGACTCGGCGGCCGCGGTGCGCGCATTGGGCCTGCCCGACGACGGCTTCTCGCACATTTCCACCGGCGGCGGGGCGTCACTGGAATACCTTGAGGGCAAGACGCTGCCCGGCCTCGAAGTGTTGAACACGTGAGCAAAGGACCTCGATGATTGTTCCGCCTCCTCCTCATCGCTCCGCTCTGCATCGTCGGCGGTGGGTATGAGTCGCAAGCCGCTGATTGCGGGCAACTGGAAGATGAACCTCAACCACTTCGAGGCCATCGCTCTGGTGCAAAAAATCGCATTCTCCTTGCCTGACAAGTACTTCGACAGGGTCGATGTCGCTGTCATTCCGCCATTCACCGACCTGCGCAGCGTGCAGACGCTGGTCGACGGTGACAAACTGCGACTCACCTATGGCGCACAGGACGTTTCGCAGCACGATTCCGGTGCTTACACCGGCGAGATCAGCGGGGCGTTCCTCGCCAAGCTGGGTTGCCACTACGCGGTCGTCGGGCACTCCGAGCGGCGTACCTATCACCACGAGGACGATGCGCTGGTTGCCGCCAAAGCCGCTGCGGCGCTCAAGCACGAGCTGACGCCGATCGTTTGCATCGGCGAACACCTCGAAGTCAGGGAAGCCGGCGAGCACGTCAACCACTGCCAGAATCAGCTGCGCGGCTCGCTGGCTGGATTGTCAGCCGAGCAGATCGGCCAGACCGTCATCGCCTATGAACCGGTATGGGCGATCGGCACCGGGCGGGTGGCCAGTGCCGCCGACGCGCAGGAAGTGTGCGCGGCAGTTCGCAAGGAGCTGAGCTCGCTGGCGTCAGCGCAGATCGCCGACACCGTCCGGGTGCTCTACGGCGGCTCGGTAAATGCCAAGAACATCGCCGACATCGTGGCGCAGGAAGACGTGGACGGCGCCCTGGTGGGCGGCGCTTCGCTGGACGGCGAGCAATTCGCGACGCTGTCGGCGATCGCCGCCGGGGGACCGCTGCCGTAAAACATCGGCAGTACGGGTTGCGATCTCGGTGAGGTCACGCTTAGCTTAAGGAAACCTGTCAGAACCACAGGGTCGTTAAGTTTTGCTTGTAGGTCCACGTACACCGGGGGAAGGCGACTAATGGCTGGTCGGAACGGTAAACAGCGCCCACGCAACACGTCCATCCGGCGGTGCGGCGTTGTCATGGGCGCAGCTGTCGGCGCATTTGTTGCCGCAGCAGCGATGGCGACCGGTTCAGCGGCACCCGCCAAGGCGGACTTCGAGGATCTCCTTGACCCGATCATCCAACCGCTGCTGACGTCATTCACCGACTCGGTTGCGGTCTTCGACCCGGCGGCTGCCCTGGATTTGACCAGCTGGACCGACAGCCTGCTCGCCAGCCTGAACACGTCGTTCGATTTCGCGCTGCCGACGACCGACACCGCGGCGGCAGCCGCCACGACAGCAGCTGAGCCCGCCGCTGCAGCCGCCGCCACCTACGACCTTCCCATCACCCTCTCCGAAGGCACCGAGCCGACCGTGAACGCCGCCGTTGACGGCGGTAGCTCATTGCCGGTGCTCGTCGATTCCGGGTCCAGCGGCCTGGTTGTCCCGTATACCGATCTCGGCTCGAACCCTTTCTCGCAGCTCGAGAGCCTGTTCAGCCTCGGCACCCCCACCGGCATCAGCGAGAGCGGCTACAGCGGCGGGGTGGATTACATCTACCTGACCTACAACAGCGTGCCCGTCAGTTACGCCGATGGCCTCGGCACGACCGGTCCCGTCGAGGTTGAGGTGTACTCCTGGGACCCGTCTAACTTCTTGAGCTACTTCACCAACGACGCCTTCCAAACTTTCCTGTCCGGCAACGCCTCGGAAGGCGGGATCCTGGGCATAGGCGACAACGTTGGTGGCGCGGCGGGTGCGAGTCCGTTTGACAGCTACGGCAGCGCGCTCGTCGATCTCAAGCATGGCGAGCTCGTCATCGGCGGAACCAACCCGTACTCGGTCCTCGACACCGTCTCAGGCAATGGGTCCATCGGCAGTGGTCTCACCGAAACGGTGACGACCAACACCGGGGCGGTCGTCGGGAGCAGCGCGGTCCCGGTCTCTGATGACCTCGACACCGGCGGCGTTTACGGAACGATCCCGTCGTCGATTTCGTCATCGGGTCTGGCGCAGGGTGACATCGTCACGGTGTCCGAGGGCAGCACGGTGCTGTACTCCTACGCAGTGGGCGCCGGCGGGTCACCGGATATCGCGTCGGGAACCACAATCGACAGCGGCGTCGAGCCGTTCCTGACCCATGCGCTCTACATCGACTACGCCCACGACACGACATCGCTTGACGTAGCGGGCAGCTAGGACCGACCTGAGCTCGCGCTTGGCGTTCTCCGAGGGTGGATACCCCAAAATGGTTAGTGTGGTACGCATCCGAGTTGTCTGGCAGAAAGCTCGAGTCACTCCACGACGGCCCGCCCGTCGCGGGGTCCAACAACATCGACTCGGGTGGCGTGTCCGGGACGATCCCGTTCAGCGGTTACCAACGCCGCGCATCAGGTGCACCACACCTACACGACGAGCGACAACTTCGATATCGGCACGAAGCTGGTGTCAGACAGCCCAACGGTCGTCTCGGGCAACTCGATCGACATCGGCGTGCTGCCGTTCCTGAATTACTCGGTCTAGCTGGACTACGACACCGGAGCGACCGGCACGACGTATTTCAGCCCGTTCATCCCGTGGCTCGGCTGGCGCCGGTCCATCCCGGTCAGTCACCGGCCGGTAAGGTGTGGGCCATGGAATTGGCTCTGCAGATCACCCTCGTGGTCACCAGCATCCTGGTGGTCTTGTTGGTGCTGTTGCACCGCGCCAAGGGTGGCGGTCTGTCGACGCTGTTTGGTGGCGGCGTGCAGTCCAGCCTGTCCGGGTCGACCGTGGTGGAGAAGAACCTCGACCGGCTGACGCTGTTCGTCGTCGGCATCTGGCTGGTCGCCATCGTCGGCGTGGCGCTGCGCATCAAATACAACGCCTGAGGTTCGGCGGCCGGCGTTCCGGCCGTAGGCGCGACGTCCCGCCGCTTGTGCTACATAAGTGCTACTCTGCTCGGATGGCTGACACCGTCGGTATCCGTGAGCTACGTCAAAACGCCTCGGAGATCATCAAGGCCGCCGAGGCCGGCCAGGCATTTCACGTCACCGTCCGCGGCGAAGACACCGGCGTCGTCATCGCCAAGCGGGCATCCATGCCTCCTGCTCAACGTCGACGAGGCGTCACCCTGAACCACATCGAACAGGCTGGCACCTACGCGCAGACAGCCCCTGACGGTTACGAGGAGGCCATGCTGGAGATGGTCGAGCGCGGCCGAGACGAGTCGGGGCGCGTCGGCGATCGCGCACAGTGAGAATTCACCTGGACACCAACCTGCTGATCAGTAAGCCCCGCTGGGAGCTGCTACCTCCGGGAGACCACGAATATCTGGTTTCGGCGCTGGTATTCGCTGAATTCAGCGAGGGCACAGTGCATCCCAACCCGGACGTCGCCGCGCGGGCGCGCATCGATCTCATACAGCACCGGGCCGCCTATGGCGGTGGCCTGCCCTTCAGTCAGCGTGAAGCTGATATTTACCGCGAGCTTTGCTCACTCGTCGCGACCGCAGGACGGACTCCGGGAGGTAAGCGTCGCATCGATTTGATGATTGCGGCGACCGCCATCGGGGACGGGGCAGCGCTGGCCACCCGCAATACCTACGATTTCGATGGTCTGCAGCCGCTCCTGCACATCATCACGCTCTAATGTTGGGCGTGCGGAGTGGTGACAACGCCTGACCCACGAACGGCGAAGACAGCCAACCACCCTGATACTGGTAGGTATGGCTGAAGCACCCGACTCGCTCGAGCCCTTCGGCGCGGTAAAACGCACCCGAATAGGTCGCGAAGCGACCGAGCCGATGCGCGACGACATCCGGCTGCTCGGCGCCATCCTCGGTGACACCGTCCGCGAGCAGCACGGCAACGAGGTCTTTGACCTTGTGGAGCGGGCCCGCGTCGCGTCGTTCCGGGTGCGTCGCTCGGAGATCGAGCGTTCCGAGGTGGCGCAGATTTTCGACGGGATCGACATCCGCCGGGCAATCCCGGTGATCCGCGCGTTCAGTCACTTCGCGTTGCTGGCCAACGTCGCCGAAGACATCCACCGGGAACGCCGCCGCGCCATCCACGTGGAGGCGGGTGACCCGCCGCAGGACAGCAGCCTGGCCGCCACCTACCAGAAGCTGGATGCGGCGGATTTGGACTCCGCGATCGTGGCCGAGGCGCTGACCGGCGCCCTGGTCTCGCCGGTGATCACCGCCCATCCGACCGAAACCCGCCGCCGCACGGTGTTCGACACCCAGCACCGCATCACCCAGCTGATGCGGCTGCGCGCGCACGGCCACACCGAGGCCGACGACGGCGGCGACATCGAAACCGAGCTGCGACGCCAAGTGCTGATGCTGTGGCAGACGGCATTGGTGCGGCTGTCCCGCCTGCAGATCTCCGACGAGATCGCCGTCGGGTTGCGGTATTACGCAACAGCGTTTTTCGACGTGGTACCCAAGGTCAACGCCGGAGTTCGCGACGCGTTGCGCGGTCGCTGGCCCGACGCCGAGCTACTCCCCGAACCGATCCTGCGGCCCGGCTCGTGGATCGGCGGCGACCGCGACGGCAACCCCAATGTCACCGCCGACGTGGTGCGTCTGGCCACCGGCAGCGCCGCCTACACCGCGCTGAACCACTACACCGCCGAGCTGAGTGCGCTGGAGCAGGAGTTGTCGATGTCGTCGCGGTTGGTCGCCGTGACCGACGAGCTGAGCAGCCTGGCCGAGGACTGCGACGAGCCGGCGCGTGGCGACGAGCCCTACCGCCGCGCCTTGCGCGTCATTCACGGCCGGCTCACCGCCACCGCCAAACAAATCCTGGACGAAGAGCCGGACAATCTCCTCGACCTCGGTCTGCCGCCGTACCCGACGCCGGGGGAGATGCTGGCCGACCTCGACACCGTCGACGCCTCGCTGCGCGCGAACGGCAGCCGGCTGCTGGCCGATGATCGACTGGCACGACTGCGGGAAGCCCTGCACGTCTTCGGGTTTCACCTCTCAGGCCTGGACCTGCGGCAGAACTCCGACGTTCACGAAGAAGTGGTCGCCGAGCTCCTAGCCTGGGCCGGAGTCCACCCGGACTACCTCTCGCTGACCGAAGACGAGCGGGTCAACATCCTGGCCGAGGAGCTGGGCACCCGGCGACCGTTGATCGGTGATCGCGAGCAGTTGTCGGAGCTTGCTCAAAAAGAACTCGCGATCATCGCGGCGGCGGCGCGGGCAGTCGAGATCTACGGCCCACCCGCGGTGCCCAACTACATCATCTCGATGTGTCGCTCTGTCTCCGACCTTCTCGAGGCCGGCATCCTGCTGAAGGAATCCGGACTGATCGACGCGGCCGCCGACGAGCCCTACTGTCCGGTCGGCATCGTCCCCCTCTTCGAGACAATCGACGATCTGCACCGCGGCGCATCGATTCTCGAAGCGGCACTTGATCTTCCGGTCTATCAAAGCGTAGTCCGGGCTCGCGGTGACAGCCAAGAGGTGATGCTCGGCTACTCCGACTCCAACAAAGACGGCGGTTATCTGACCGCCAACTGGGCGCTCTACCGCGCCGAACTCGACCTCGTCGAATCGGCCCGCAAAACCGGAATTCGGTTGCGGCTCTTCCACGGCCGTGGCGGCACCGTGGGCCGCGGTGGCGGGCCCAGTTACGAAGCCATCCTCGCTCAGCCGCCGGGAGCGGTGAACGGCTCCCTGCGACTGACCGAGCAAGGCGAGGTGATAGCCGCGAAGTACGCCGAGCCGATCATCGCCCAGCGCAATCTGGAGACCTTGCTGGCGGCGACCCTGGAGTCGACCCTGCTCGACGTCGAGGGACTCGGCGACGCGGCCGGCCCGGCCTACGAGATTCTCGACGAGCTGGCCGACCGGGCGCAGCGGGCATATTCCGAATTAGTCCATGAGACAGAGGGTTTCGTGGAGTACTTCCTGCAGTCCACGCCAGTCAGCGAGATCGGTGCGCTCAACGTCGGCAGCCGCCCGACGTCGCGCAAACAGACGTCGTCGATCTCCGACCTGCGCGCGATTCCCTGGGTGATGGCATGGAGCCAGTCGCGGGTGATGTTGCCGGGCTGGTACGGAACCGGTACGGCGATCGAGGAGTGGATCGCCGGCGGCGAAGGCCGCCTGGAAACACTGCGTGAGCTTTATGAGCGTTGGCCGTTCTTCCAGACCGTGCTGTCGAACATGGCGCAGGTCCTCGCCAAGACTGACCTCGGTCTGGCGGCCCGTTACTCCGAGCTTGTTGAAGACGAAACACTGCGGCGACGGGTATTCGACAAGATCGCTGCGGAACACCAGCGAAGCATCAACGCGCACAAGCTGATCACCGGCCAGGACAACCTGCTCGCCGACAACCCGGCGTTGGCCCGTTCGGTGTTCAACCGCTTCCCGTATCTGGAGCCGCTGAATCATCTGCAGGTCGAATTGCTACGGCGTTACCGCTCCGGTGACGACGATGAATTGGTCCAGCGCGGGATCCTGTTGACAATGAACGGGCTGGCCAGCGCGCTGCGCAACAGCGGGTAGAACGCCCATGTCCCTGAGTCCTGATCTCGACGCCCTTCGGCTCGAACTCGCCGCGGCGTGTTTCGACAGTGTCGCCCACCAGTTCGCCCATTTCGCCAAATTTGGTCGCGTCGAAGGTATTGCCGACGACGATGCCGCACAGTTCGGTGTCGCCGGCGATGTGATCGGCTGGGTCGGTGAGGAATACCGCAGGTGCGCCATCAAAATCCGTGCCATGGAGGAGATACTCGCCGCACCGTTTCTCCATCAGCCCGCTGTGCCCAGCGACGCATCGGCCTTTGAAGCGTCGATGAGCCGGCCACTACCGCCGGAGCTACCGGATCAGCCGGTCTGCATCGGCTCGGATCTTCTCGACCAGGCACGTGAGCGGATCGCCGAGGCGCGCGATGCACTCGGTCACGGCAACACCCCGACTCTGCTTGCCGCCACCCAAACCGCGGCGCTGCTCCATACCTGGTGTGGTGGTTAGACCAGCACGCTTTGGATGGCCGGTGCGATCATCGCCACGAGCGTTTCGGTATCCGCCTGCGCCAGGATGGGAACTCCGACGACCCGCCGGCCCACGACGACGCCGACCAGCATCGACGACGCCAGCCCCGCTCGCAGAGCGGCGTCAGGAGCGTTGCCTCGACCCGCACCCATGGCGTCGAGCAGTCGGGCCTGGATGAACTCCCGCAGCTGTGACGCCGCCTGCTCGTTGGTGATGGCGGCCCGCAGCATCGCCATCATGGGCTCCGAATCTTCCGGAGCTCCCTCCCATACTTGGAGATGAGCGCGCACGACCCGTTCACCCAGATGTTCGTCGGGTCCGTCGAAGACAGTGTTGATGCGCTCCAACGATTTTGACGATATCGACATCACCGCGGCGAACAACTCCTCCTTCGACGTGAAGAACTGGATCACCAGCGACGGGTTGACCCCCGCTTCCGATGCGACCCGCCTGATCGTCGTCGCGGCGAATCCGTCGGAGGCGAACCGGACCCGGGCGGCGTCGAGGATGGCCTGACGGGTGGTACTCGCGCCGGGGCGCCGTCCTCGGCGAACCGGTGCCGTCTGCGCGCTCTTCGTGGTCACAGAGGAGAACTTACCGTGGATCGTAAAAATATAAACAGATGTTGATTTAATCCTTCCGAACATCTACGGTCGAGTAGACGCATGAGTTCACTGAAGTTAGAGGCGGCAATGACCGACGTTGAGAAGCTATTCACGCCGTCGCTCCCGTTGGAGCCAGGTGATAGATACGGCGTGCTGAGCGGGTTCGACCCGGGCACCCGCACGCTCGCGGCGGGCTTTCGGCTTGCGCCGGAATTCACAGCGCTGCCGGTCGACATCGTGTTGGACAAGGACGTCAGCGTCACCATGCGTGACGGTGTGACGACCTACGTCGATATCTTGCGACCGGCAGGCTCGGAGCAGGTCCCGGTCATCGTGGCGTGGAGCCCGTACGGCAAAGGTCAGGGGAGCTCTCCGGCCGCCAGGGGGGTGTTCGAGCTGGTCGGTCTTGACAACGGGATCGTCTCGGGTCTGCACAAATTCGAGGGGCCTGATCCGGCCTACTGGTGCGCCCGCGGTTACGCGATCTGCAACCCCGACGTGCGAGGTGTCTCAGATTCGCAGGGCGACAGCGTTTTATGGGATCGCCAAGAGGGCGAGGATGCGCACGATCTGATCGAGTGGCTGGCCGGCCAGGAGTGGTGCACGGGCAAGGTCGCGATGAGCGGGACCTCCTATCTCGCGGTCGCACAATGGTTTGCCGCCGCCGAACAGCCTAAGCATCTGGCGGCGATCAATCCGTGGGAAGGCGTCAGCGACGTCTACCGCGACCTCGTGCTGCGCGGCGGCATGCCCGACACCGGTTTCGCCCGACAGCTCCAGGAGAACAGCTACTGGGGCAACGGCCGCAAGGAAGACATTCTCGCCGAGGCCGAGCGCTATCCACTGATGAATGACCTGTGGCGCAACAAGATTCCGCGCGTCGACCGGATCACCGTGCCGGCCTACGTCGTGGCAAGTTATTCGAATTCGTTGCATACGGGCGGCACATTCCGTGCGTGGCGGCGGATGGGCTCGGAGGAGAAATGGCTGCGCATTCACAACAGCCAGGAATGGCCCGACTACTACGACGAGGCCAGCCGAGAAGATCTGCGCCGATTCTTCGATCACTTCCTCAAGGGCGAGGACAACGGTTGGGAGCACACCCCACGGGTCCGCTACTCCGTTCTCGACCTCGAAGGGGCAGACCGCGTCAACCTGCCCGCAGACCAGTTCCCCCCGCGCGGCGTCGTCAACACCAAGTATTACCTGGACGGCCGCTCGCGCACGCTGCGCACCGAGGCGCCCGCGGGGGAGGTGACGACGGCCTATAGCGCCGAAACCAATCCGGGCCTGGTCTCGTTCATCACCCGATTCCCCGAGGAGACCACTTTGGTCGGCTACCCCAAGGCACGTCTATGGGTCGAAGCGGAGGGCGCCGACGACATGGACCTCTTCGTCTTCGTCCAGAAGCTGAATGTGCAAGGCACGCCGCTGCAGGGATTCACCGTGCCCAATCGCGGCGCGATGATTCACGACGTCACCGAGCGAGGTGCGTCCATCCTGCGCTACAAGGGCTCCGCCGGTCGTCTGCGCGTGTCGATGCGGCACCTGGACGAGCGACTCTCGACCGACGACGTGCCCGTCCACAGCTTCGACCGAGTCGAGAAACTCACGCCCGGCGCGGTCGTCGAGGTCGAAATCGACCTGCTGCCAATCGGTCTGGTGTTCCACCCTGGCGAGCAGCTGCGGCTGGTCATCGGCGCGCAGAATCTGTTCGGCCCATGGATGCCCGCCCTCCGCGAATACGTGCCGCAGAACACCGGCACGCACGTCATCCACACCGGCGGGAGCCGCGCGTCGTATCTGCAGTTGCCGATTCAGACCGCGGTGTAGCTGAGCAGACACGGTCCATCCGCACGCGCCACACCGCCGATCTGGGCCGGCACCGGACGCGGATGCGCGGTCCATTCCGGCGTCATCTGGTAGCGGCCGAGCAACCGCGTCATGGTGGCGGTCATGGCTGACAGTGAAAAAGGCTGCGCCGGACAGGAATGCCGTCCGTGTCCGAATGCCGTCACCAACATCGGCGACGGGAGCGACTTTTCGTCGGTGAGCCGATGCCGAGACCAGCGATCCGGATCCCATTTCTCGAGCCCGGGCGCCACGGTGGTGTTGAGCAGCGGTAGCAGCGTCGCAATGGTCCACCCGGGTGGCACCTGGTAGCTCACGTCGCCGGTGTCGAGGTCGACCGGCGACAAGACGCTGCGCGCCATGATCGATCGTTGCGCCAGCCGGGTCGATTCCAGCGCGCATCGCTGCGCAAGATCCGCATCGGTCACGACGCGCGTCAGATACCCCGGATGCTCGAGCAGGTCCACCAGCGCCCATCCCAGCGCGGCAGCCAGGTTGGACATCGACGCGATGTGGATCAGCGCAACGTCCAGGGCGATACCGCGAATCCGGTTGTCGTCCGGGTCGTTCCGCCATTCGGCGACGATTCTGCCGAACAGGCCGTCGTCATCCGCCGGACGGTGCACGGCGTCGGCGACGATCTCGGCCACCTCGTCGAGAGCTGCGCGCTCGGCCCGCTTCCCGGATGCGGCGACCGCGGCCATCGCGTCGGGATGGACGAACGCGTCCGAGCCGTCCAAGGTGTCGAAGGCCCGCACCAGGCGCTCGAACGCCTCGCCGTGCGCCGACCCCGGCCCGGCCCAGGAGGCCAGCCCCATCCGGTGGCCGAGTCGGCGCGTCAGGGCGAAGACGTCCACGGACCCCGACGAGCCCAACTCGTCGATGGTCTGGTCGAGCGCCCGATCCAGATTGGTCAGATAACCGGCGACGTCGTCGCGCCGGAACAGTGTGCTCGGCAAAATGCGACGCCCCTGAAAGATCTCGTCGGGCAGCTTGCGCCGCAGCATCAGGTAGTCCGCGACGCCCTTGCTGGCCTTGTCCTCGGGCAAGCGATAGAACGATTCGACACCGGCGGGGGAGAACGTGAACAGGTAGTGATCGTCGCCGCTGCGCAGGGCGAATGTGTCGCCGTGCTGGGCGCGGGCTTCCGCGATGGCGGCGACCGCGTCCGCGACCGAGACATCCCACGGCAGGCCGGTGTTCTCGGCGTACGGCGGATCGGGAGCCGGTCGGGGATGCGGCACGGTCTAGCGACTACCGCGATTTGCGCAAGGCGTTGAATGCGTTGCGGACTGCGTGTTCGGTGACCGACAGCGGCGACATCACGGTTTCGCCGACGCCGACCATGTAGTCGATGCGTTCGACGATGGCCTCGACCGGCGCAACGAGGGTCACCAGCCGCTTCATCAGGTCGTCGATCCTGCCGAGGGTGGCTTCGAAGTGGTCGAGCCCGTTGTCGAGGCGGTCGACCGCGCTGTTGAGGTTCAACAGTGAGGTGTTCAGGTCCCCCAACGTGTCGCCGAGGCCACCCAACACGTCTTCCAGCTGGTTGACGGTGACGTCGGCGTTCATCGCCGCTTGGGTGAGCGTCTTGATCCGCTGCCGCGCTGGGCGATCGCCGGCGCTGTTATCTGCCATGCCGCTCATTATGGCGGTCGACGGAACCTCGGGGACCGAATATCCATCTGATCGGATATGCATCGGCAAAATGGCGATCACTGCTGTGCAGCAGTGATCCGCAACGCGATACCGCCCGACGTCATTCGACGGCTGCAGGAATACCAGCGCGGCTACAACGACGGGAGGGCCGAGCGGCGGGCGCGCTAACCGGGCAGCTTGCTGGCGGCTCCGGAATCGAGGAACCAGACGGTGTGCTCGCGGCCGATCGCGCCGGCCGCCGGAATCGAGACCGGGTCGGCGCCACCGACCGCGGCGGCGACGGCCTCGGCCTTTTCTTCGCCCGCCACCAGCAGCCATACCTCGCGCGAGCGTTGAATCGCGGGCAGCGTCAGCGTGATTCGCAATGGCGGAGGCTTCGGTGAATCCTCGACATCGACCACCAATCGCGTGGTCTCGTGCACGGCCGAAGTATCGGGAAACAGCGAGTTGATGTGGCCCTCGGGACCAACGCCAAGGAGATGGACGTCGAAATTCGGCGCCGGGTCACCCGGGTCGGCGTTCGCGGCCAGAAGTTGTTCGTAGGCCAATGCGGCAGCGGCGAGGTCGGTACCGAATTCACCGTCGGCCGCGGGCATGGCGTGCACGTTGCGCGCCGGGATGTCGACGTGATCCAGCAAGGCCTCGCGAGCCTGCTTGTCGTTGCGTTCGTCGTCGTCCTCGGTGACATATCGTTCGTCGCCCCAGAACAGGTGCACCTTGGCCCAGTCGACCCGCCCGGTCTGCGCTGCGAGGAAACGCATCAGCTTGTTGCCGTTGCCACCTCCGGTCAACACGACCTGGGCCTTGCCGCGAGCAGCGATCGCGGCCTCGACCACGCCGATCAGCCGTTCGCCTGCCGCGGCCACCAGTCCGTCGCTGTCGTCGAACTTCTCCACTGACGTCTCACTCACCAGTGCCGCTCCTCCTCATCGCTGCAATCTGCATCGTCGCGGCACGCTCACGCGTACTCCACCCGGTCGATACCCTCCAACGCTGAAAAATAGATGACGTCCGCATCCAACCGGCGGAGATCTTCGGCGAGGCACTCGGGCACGTCTCGGCGTTGCAGCGGAACGAGCGCGTCGGGTTTACCGGTTCGGCTCAACGTCGCGGTCAGTCCCTTCTGCGGTCTTCGCAGCGTCACCGTCTCGGTGAGCCGTTCGAGTTCGACTTTGAGTTCGCCGACGACACGACGGACGGGTCCGTCGATTCGACTGGCCAGCCAGCCGGCCAGGATGTCGAGCGCGGGTTCGTCTTTGAGGCCGGACACCACCGCCGAGTTGATCGGCTCATGTGGTGGCAGATCGATCGCCGACGTGAGCAGCGCGCGCCAGTACGTGATGCGGCTCCAGGCCAGGTCGGTATCACCCGGGGTGTAGCCCGGCAGCCTGCTTCTGATCGCCGACAGGGGATCGACTCCGTTGGTTGCGTCGGTGATCCGGCGAATTGCCAATTGGCCCAATGGATCCTGTGCCGGTACGGCGGGAGCGACATCGGGCCACCACACCACCACAGGGATATCGGGCAACAGAAACGGCACGACGACGCTACCGTCGTGCCCGGCCAGCGAACCGGAGAGTCGCAGCACCACGACTTCGCCGGCGCCGCTGTCACCGCCCACCCGTAGTTGCGCATCCAGGCGCGCCTCGGCGGCATCGGCATCACCGGTCGTCACGACGATGACCCGGCTGGGATGCTCATGGCTGGCGGCGTTGGCGGCCTTGATCGATTCCTCGAGCAGCGTGTCGCTGCCCGGTGCGATCACCAGCGTCAAGACACGGCCGAGGTTGACCGCGCCGGATTCCTCGAGCAGCGAGGTGAGTTTCTTGGCGATCTGGGCAGTGCTGGTCTCCGGCAAATCCACGATCATCGGCGCCGCTCCTCGTCATTGCCGGCCGGGTTCGTCATGGTCTCCGCCATTCACGCCCGGTCCGGCGCAGCATGTCGAAGGCCGATGCCGGACCCCAGGTACCCGCCTCGTACGGATCGGGATTACCGTGCTCCGCCCAATAATCGAGCGCGGGATCCAGTACTTCCCAAGCTAATTCGACTTCGTCGTTGACCGGGAACAACGACGGCTCACCGAGTAACACGTCGAGGATCAACCGTTCGTATGCCTCGGGCGACTCCTCGGTGAACGCAGCGCCGTAGGAGAAATCCATGTTGACGTCGCGGACTTCCATGGCACTGCCGGGCACCTTGGACCCGAATCGCAGTGTCACGCCCTCGTCCGGCTGGACCCGGATCACCAGCGCGTTGGCGCCCAACTCGTCGGTCATGGTGGCGTCGAACGGGAGATGCGGGGCCCGCTTGAAGACCAGCGCGATCTCGGTCACCCTGCGTCCCAGTCGTTTTCCGGTGCGCAGGTAGAACGGCACACCGGCCCAGCGACGGGTATCGACCTCGACGGTGATCGCTGCGAATGTTTCGGTGGTCGAGTCTTTGGAGAAGCCGTCCTCGTCGAGCAGCCCGATCACGTGCTCGCCGCCCTGCCAGCCCGCGTTGTACTGCCCGCGCGACGTCGTCTCATCCAATGGCTCAGCCAGTTTGACCGCCGAGAGCACCTTGATTTTCTCGGTCTGCAACTCCGACGGACGAAAGCTGACCGGCTCCTCCATCGCGGTGAGGGCAAGCAATTGCATCAAATGGTTCTGAATCACGTCGCGCGCCGCGCCGATGCCGTCGTAATAGCCGGCGCGTCCGCCCAGGCCGATATCCTCGGCCATGGTGATCTGCACATGGTCGACGTAATGGGCGTTCCAGATCGGGTCGAACAACTGATTGGCGAATCGCAGCGCCAAGATGTTCTGGACCGTCTCCTTGCCCAGGTAGTGATCGATGCGGAAGACCGACTCTTCAGGGAAAACGCTGTTGACGACCTTGTTCAACTCGCGTGCGCTGTCGAGGTCGTGGCCGAACGGTTTTTCGATGACGACCCGTCGCCAACTGCCGTCCTGCGGCTTCGCCAGCCCGGCGTGGTCCAACTGCTCACACACCGCGGGAAAACTCTTCGGTGGGATCGCCAGGTAGAACCCGTGATTGCTTCCGGTGCCACGCTCGGCGTCGAGCTTCTCCAGCGTCTCGGCGAGCCGGGCGAAGGCCTCGTCGTCGTCGAAGGCGCCTGTGACGAATCGGCATCCTTCCGCCAACCGGTCCCAGATCGCCTGCCGAAAAGGTGTGCGGGAATGGTCTTTGACCAGTTGGAGGACCTCGTTGGCGAAGGCCTCGTCGTCCCAATCCCGTCGTCCGAATCCAACCAGGGAAAAGGTCGGGGGCAGCAGGCCGCGGTTGGCCAGGTCGTAGATGGCCGGCACGACCTTCTTACGGGCCAGATCCCCGGTCACGCCGAAGATCACGACGGCACAGGGGCCGGGAATCCGCGGTAAACGCTTATCGCGCTTGTCCCGCAACGGGTTTTGCCAAGTCTCGGCGCCTGTCCGAGTGTTGGCACGACTCATTTGTCGGCAGAGTCGAGCTGCTTTTGAGTCTCCTCGAGCAGCTCGGTCCAAGACTCCTCGAACTTCTGCACACCTTCGTCTTCGAGAACCAAGAACACGTCGGTCAGGTCGATCCCGATCGCGTCGAGCTTGTCGAAGACTTCCCGGGCGAGGGCAGCGGTGCCGGTGACCGTGTCGCCGGTCACCTCGCCGTGGTCGGCGACCGCGTCAATCGTCTTCTCCGGCATGGTGTTCACCGTGTTCGGTGCGACCAGCTCGGTGACGTAAAGCGTGTCGGAGTAGTCGGGGTTCTTCACGCCGGTCGAGGCCCACAGCGGACGCTGGACCCGCGCCCCGTCGGCCTCGAGCTTCGCGAAACGCTCGCCGCCGACGAAGACCTCTTGGTAAGCGGCGTATGCCAGCCGAGCGTTGGCCACGCCAGCCTTGCCCAGTAACGCCTTCGCATCGTCCGAGCCGATCTTCTCCAGGCGCTTGTCGATCTCGGTGTCGACCCGCGAGACGAAAAACGATGCAACCGAGTGGATCTTGGACAAGTCATGCCCAGCCTGCTTGGCCTTTTCGAGTCCCTCGAGGTAGGCGTCCATCACCGCGCGGTGGCGCTCGACCGAGAAGATCAGCGTTACGTTGACCGAGATGCCTTCCGCGAGCGTCGCGCTGATCGCGGGAATGCCGTCCTCGGTGGCCGGAATCTTGATGAACAAGTTCGGTCGGTCGACGATCTTCCACAATTCGATGGCCTGCTTGGCGGTCTTATCCGCGTCATGCGCCAGTCGCGGGTCTACTTCGATCGAGACCCGCCCGTCGACTCCGTCGGAGGCTTCCCATTGCGGGGTCAGCACGTCGCAGGCGTTGCGGACATCGTCGGTGGTGACCGTGCGGATGGTCGCGTCGACGTCGGCGCCGCGCTCGGCGAGCTCGGTCACCTGGCCGTCGTAGGCGTCGCCCTCGGCCAGTGCCTTCTGGAAGATCGACGGGTTGGTGGTGACCCCGACGATGCTCTTGGTGTCGATCAGCTCCTGCAAGTTGCCGGACTGCAGACGCTGGCGGGACAGGTCGTCCAGCCAGACGGAGACGCCGGCGGCGGACAGAGCGGCGAGGTTGGGATTCTGAGTCATGGGAAAACCTTTCGGTTAGTTGTCTATCGTTCGTTCAGCGGCGTCGACAACGGCTTCCGGTGTGAACCCGAATTCGCGGAACAAGGTCTTCGCATCAGCGGATTCCCCGTAGTGCTCGAGCGAAACAATTTCACCGGTGTCACCGACCAGCTTGTGCCAGCTCTGCGCGACGCCGGCCTCGACCGCGACCCGAGCCGACACCGACGGTGGCAACACGCTGTTGCGGTATTCCTCGGACTGGGACTCGAACCATTCGACGCATGGCATCGAGATGACCCGCG
Organism: Mycobacterium sp.; assembly: GCF_965277065.1. Classification (GTDB taxonomy): domain Bacteria; phylum Actinomycetota; class Actinomycetes; order Mycobacteriales; family Mycobacteriaceae; genus Mycobacterium. Next base: position 243,405 of record NZ_CBDIBT010000017.1, on the reverse strand, counting down.
CGACAATGTCCTTGTCCGCCAACAACTTCTGCGCCTCGACGGCGAGCTGAACCTCGGATCCGGTACCGATCAGCACCACATCGGGCTGGTCTCCGCCGGCGTCGCCCAGGATGTACCCACCCTTGGTCACACCTTCGTAGTTGGTGCCCTCGAGGATCGGCACGCCCTGCCGGGTCAGGATCAGCCCCACCGGACCGCTGCCGTTGCCCCGGGCCAGCACCGACCGCCACGCGAACGCGGTTTCGTTGGCGTCGGCGGGGCGCACCACCGACAGGTGGGGGATGGCGCGCAGGGCGGCCAAGTGCTCGATGGGCTGGTGGGTAGGGCCGTCTTCGCCGAGCCCGATCGAGTCGTGGGTCCAGACGTAGATCGTGTCGATGTCCATCAGCGCGGCCAGTCTGACCGCCGGACGCATGTAATCGGAGAACTGCAGGAACGTACCGCCGTAGGCGCGGGTCGGGCCGTGCAGCACGATGCCGGACAGGATTGCGCCCATCGCATGCTCGCGGATTCCGAAGTGCAGCGTGCGGCCGTACCAGTCCGCGGTGAAGTCCTTCGTCGAAATCGAAGGCGGACCAAAGGATTTGACGTTGTCCATGGTGGTGTTGTTGCTGCCGGCCAAATCGGCCGATCCGCCCCAAAGCTCGGGCAGTTTCGGGCCTACCGCGTTGAGCACCTTGCCGGACGCCGCCCGGGTGGCGAGATCCTTATCGCCCGGCTCCCAGTGCGGAATGTCCGCATCCCAGCCGTCCGGCAATTCCTCGGCGGTCAGTCGGTCCAGCAGCTTCTTGCGCTCGGGTTCACGCTCGACCCACGCTTCGAAGGCAGCGTTCCAATTTTCGTGGGCTTCCTTGCCGCGCTGCACCAGCTCGCGAGTGTGCTCAAGGACCGCGTCGCGGACCTCGAACTTCTTGTCGGGGTCGAAGCCCAGGGCTTCCTTGACCGCTGCGACTTCCTCGTCGCCGAGAGCGGACCCGTGCGCTTTGCCGGTGTTCATCAACTTCGGCGCCGGGTAGCCGATGATGGTCCGCAGCGAGATGAACGACGGCTTGTCGGTGACGGCTTTGGCGTTGGCGATGGCCTCTTCGATATCGACGACGTTCTCGCCGCCCTCGATGCGTTGCACGTGCCACCCGTAGGCCTCGTAGCGGGCGGCGGTGTCCTCGCACAGCGCAATGTCGGTGTCGTCCTCGATCGAGATCTCGTTGTGGTCGTAGAACACGATCAGGTTGCCCAGCTGCTGCACTGCGGCCAGCGACGACGCCTCCGAGGTCACCCCTTCTTCCATGTCACCGTCTGAGGCGATCACGTAGATGTGATGGTCGAACGGGCTGGTCCCCTCGGGGGCGTCCGGATCGAACAGGCCGCGCTCGTAGCGGGCCGCCATCGCGAATCCGACGGCAGAGGCCAGGCCCTGGCCCAGCGGGCCGGTGGTGATCTCGACCCCGTCGGTGTGTCGGAACTCCGGGTGCCCGGGCGTCTTGGATCCCCAGGTACGCAGCGACTCGATGTCGGACAGCTCGAGCCCGAAACCGCCGAGGTAGAGCTGCAGATACAGGGTCAGGCTGCTGTGTCCGCACGAGAGCACGAAGCGGTCGCGGCCCAGCCAGTGGATGTCGCTGGGATCGTGCCGCATCGCCCGCTGGAAAAGCGTGTAGGCAAGCGGCGCGAGGCTCATCGCGGTCCCGGGATGGCCGTTGCCCACCTTTTGAACCGCGTCGGCGGCCAGCACTCGGACGGTGTCGACCGCGGCCGAATCGAGCTCGGTCCAGTCATCCGGGTGGTGCGGTTGGGTCAGGGACGAGATGTCTTCGAGTGTGGTCACGAACTGCAGTCCTCGGGGTCGGCAGATTGATCGATGTTTTTTTAGAAGGCTCCAAGCCCACCCTAATGCCGGAACGCTGCGTGCGTGTCAAAGGCTGTTCAGCTTCCCGACTGTTCAGCCGCCGTCAACGATGTGTCGCGCCCTCAGGTCTGCCGATTGGCTGTCGATGGCCCGTGCGGTGCATGCTGTGCAAGTTGTCCGGTCTACCATCGTGCGTAGTAGAAGCTGCGCGCTGCTGTGATCCGAGGAGTCATTGCGTGAGCATTCGCGAGCGCGTTGCGCCGAGCCGAATCAGCACCGTTGTGCTGTCGTATTTGGCGCTCACCAAGCCGCGGGTCATCGAGCTGTTGCTGGTCACCGCAATTCCGGCGATGTTGCTGGCTCATCGTGGCAGCGTCCACCCGCTGCTGATCCTCAACACCTTGATCGGCGGAATGCTGGCCGCCGGCGGGGCCAACACGTTGAACTGCGTGGCTGACGCCGACATCGACAAGCTGATGAAGCGGACCGCGCGACGTCCGCTGGCCCGCGCGGCGGTGCCGACTTCCCACGCACTGGTGTTCGGGCTGGCGTTGAGCGCCGCGTCGTTCGCCTGGTTGTTGTGGACGACGAATGTGCTGTCGGGTCTGCTCGCGGTGGGCACGATCGCTTTCTATGTCTTCATTTACACGTTGCTGCTCAAGCGCCGCACATCGCAAAACGTGGTGTGGGGCGGTGCCGCCGGCTGCATGCCCGTGATGATCGCCTGGTCCGCGGTCACCGGGACGATTGCCTGGCCGGCCCTGGTCATGTTCGCGATCATTTTCTTCTGGACGCCGCCGCACACCTGGGCGCTGGCGATGCGCTACAAGGAGGACTACCAGGCGGCTGGGATCCCCATGCTGCCGGCCGTCGCGACCGAGCGTCAGGTCACCAAGCAGATCCTCATCTACACCTGGCTGACCGTGGCGGCGACGTTGGCGCTGTCGCTGGCCGCCGGCTGGCTTTACACCGCGGTGGCCGCGGTCGCTGGTGTCTGGTTCCTGGCGATGGCCCATCAGCTCTACGCCGGCGTGCGTCGCGGAGAGCCGGTCAAACCGCTGCGCTTGTTCCTGCAATCGAACAATTATCTGGCCGTCGTGTTCTGTGCTCTGGCGCTCGATTCGGCGCTGGCGCTGCCGACGGTTCTGAAGGTCTGATACTCGCCGCAAGGTCCCGGACCTGCGAATACCCTATACCCCGACGGGGTCTTGCGACTACGACGCGGTGTAGTTTTCAATGCTGTCGTGACCTCTTCGACGGCTGACTCCGTGTACGATTCCGACCGAACTTCATGACCGCGCCGATCTGGCTGGCGTTGCCGCCCGAAGTGCATTCGACATTGCTCAGCAGCGGCCCCGGTCCGGGGTCACTGTTGACTGCCGCCGGCGCGTGGTCGTCGCTGAGCACCGAATACGCCGACGTCGCCGACGAGCTGACGACCGTGCTGGCGGGCGTGCAATCCGGCGCCTGGCAGGGCCCGAGCGCTGAGCAGTACGTCGCTGCGCACGCTCGGTACCTGGCCTGGCTGGCACAGGCCAGCGCCGACAGCGCGGCGGCCGCCGCGCAACACGAGACCGCGGCCGCGGCCTACATCGGCGCGCTGGCAGCCATGCCGACCGTGCCGGAGTTGACCACCAACCACGTGGCGCACGGCGTGCTGACGGCGACGAATTTTTTTGGCATCAACACCATTCCGATCGCGCTGAACGAGGCCGACTATGTGCGGATGTGGGTGCAGGCCGCCACCACGATGAGCACCTATCAGGCCGTCGCCGGATCGGCCCTCGCCGCGGTACCGACCGCCGAGCCCGCGCCGCAGATATTGACGGCCGTCGCCCAATCATCCTCTGCCGCAACGCAAGCCGCGGGCACTTCCTGGCAGGACCAGCTCGCCACCCTACTCAGCCACTACACCCAGGGTTTCGCTCAACCGCTGGGCGAGCTGCTCTATCCGAACGGCTGGCCGTTGCCGGCGTTTCCGTTCGCCAGCGGCGTGGCCAGCGCGCTGCAGTCGGCGATCCCAGGCCTCTCGCCGGCGTTGGCCTCCGCGCTGGGCTGGACGGTCTTTCACACCTTGGTCCTGTTCTGGCCTCTGGTGCAGGCAGCGCCGTTCCTGTTGCCCTTTGCCATCCCCGCGGCCTTAGGGGCGGGCCTCGCCGGGTTCGCGGGCCTCGCCGGGGTAGCGGGCATCCCGGGTGCGTCTGTCCCGGTGGTCGCGGCGGTGCCAGCCACCCCGGTCACTCCCGCGCCGGTCAGCGCGACGCCGTCGACGTCCGGCATCGGCAGCATCGAACCCGGCGCCGGCCATACGCCGGCCGTGTCCAGCGCTCCGGCGCCGAGCACTGTCAGCGCATCTGGCAGCCCGCCGCCGGGAAGCGGGCCGGGCTTCTCGCCCCCCTACGCGGTCGGCGGCGCATCGCTGGCGTCTGCGCTGAGTGCGCAGGCCAAGACCCAGGAGCCGACCTCGCGTGGCGGCTCGAAAGCGCCCGCGGCAGCCGCAGCGGTCGCCGCCGGCGCGCCGGACCGCACCCGGACGCGGCGACGGCAGCGCATGCGCCTGCACTCGCGTGAGTTCATGGACATGGACGTCGGCGTCGAGCCGGAATGGACGGTGCCGACGGCGGAGTCGGGTCGCGGCGCGGGTCCGCTTGGATTTTCCGGAACGACCGCCACCGGCACCGAGCGGGCGACCGGGCTCGCGACGCTGTCCGATGAGGGGTTCGGCGGGGGTCCGAGCATGCCCATGTTGCCCAGCACCTGGGCGCCCGCCGAAAAGCGGCGCTGAGCTGCGCCGCAGATACCCCTTACCTGTATCCCGTCTTGTTCTACGACAGCCCGTCGTATTGACTTCTGACATGATTTGGACCGGTGTCGGCTGTGCCTCGGGTACGAGGCCATGACGGCACCGGTGTGGATGGCCGCGCCGCCGGAGGTGCATTCGGCGTTGCTGAGCAGCGGGCCGGGGCCGGGGTCGCTACTGGCCGCGGCGAATGCGTGGAGTTCGTTGAGCGGCGAATACGCCTCAGTCGCCGACGAACTCAGCGACGTGCTGGCCGGGGTGCAGGCCGGCGCATGGCAGGGCCCGAGTGCCGAGCGTTACGTGGCAGCCCATGTGCCCTACCTGGCGTGGCTGATGCAGGCCAGTGCCAAAAGCGCTGCCGAGGCCACCCAGCACGAGACGGCGGCGGCCGCGTACACGACCGCGCTCGCGACCATGCCGACCGTGCCGGAGTTGACCGCCAACCACGTGGTGCACGGCGTGCTGACGGCGACCAACTTCTTTGGTATCAACACCATTCCGATTGCGCTCAACGAGGCGGACTACGTGCGGATGTGGGTCCAGGCCGCCGCCACCATGACCACTTATCACGCGGTGTCGACCACAGCATTGGCTGCGGCCCCGCAGACCGACGTGGCGCCGAAGATCGTCAATGCCACCAGTGCCCAGCCCGCGGACAGCCAGTCCGGAGACAGTTCGACACTGCCCATCGTCGACGACGACTCCGGGGACCCGTACCAACTGAGCTGGTACGTCAATCGCATCACGGAGATCACCCAGACCCTGCAGCGCGACATCGGCCTGATCGAACAGAACCCGGTTCAGGGGCTGACGCAGCTCTCGGCGGACATCGGCGGACTGGTCACCGACGAGGTGGGCCACGTCGGGGAGTTTCTCAGCGCGTTCCCCGAGGTGTACGCGCTTCCGCTGATCGCGCCGATCGCGTTGGCGGGGGGCGTCGCCGGCTTGGCCGGCTTGGCTGGAGTTCAGCCCGAGGCCGCGCAGATCCCTGCCGAGGTTCCGGCGCCGGCGCCCCAAATCTCGACCTTGCCGGCCGCGACCGGCAGTCCCGTCGCGATCGGAGCCCCGGGCACGCCGACGGCAGCGCCCACATCGGCGCCGGTTTCCCCGGCGGGATCCGTCGCGACCCTCGCGTCGCCGCCGCCGCCGGCCGCCGCGGGGCCAGGCTTTGTCCCGCCCTACGCCGTCGGGCCGCCCGGGATCGGGTCGGGTTCAGGCATGGGCAGCGGCGCCGGTGCGGGCAATAAGAACAACGCCGCTGAGCCCACTGCCGCCGCCACCACAGGCGCTGCGGCAGCGCGCGGGCAACTCCGGTCGAGGCGGCGCCGACGGGCGGGGATGCGCGGGTACGCTCACGAGTTTATGGAAATGAATATCAATGTCGCTCCGGTATGGGCTGAGACCCATGCGGGATCGACCTCGACCTCTGACCGCGGCGCCGGACCGGTGGGATTCGCCGGCACCGCACGCAAAAAGGTCTCGGCCGCAGCGGGTTTGGCTACCCTCGACGATGATGACTTCGGCGGCGGCGCGGTGCTGCCGATGGTGCCGAGCACCTGGAACGCCGATCAGGACGGCGAAGTGGAAGCAGGCGGAGAACACGACTGATGCGGCAGCGCTCACCGGGCGTTCCCCCCGTCTTGTCGCTGGCATGGCTGCTTGACCCAATTCCCGTCGACACTTTTCTCGGCGAGAGCTGGGGCAACGACCACCACCACGTCGCGCGGGGCCGTGCCGATTATTTCGACGGCCTCTTCCCGCAACCGGCGACGCCTGACGGCCTCCTGGAATTGTTGCGACTCCAGCCGTCGGGGATACGACTGGTTCGGGGACACGACAAAAAGGGCCCGGACAACTACCGACTCGCCGACGGCAGTCTCGATGTCGCTGGTGTCCGCAACGACTTCGCCGACGGCTACACCATCGTCATGGACGGCATCGAGCAGTACGTCCGGACGATCGGCACGTTGGCCCGGTCGCTCGAGGTCGAGCTGAACTTTCCGACGCAGGTGAACGCCTACATCACGCCGCCGCAATCCAGCGGCCTCGTCCCGCACTACGACCACCACGACGTCATGGTCCTGCAACTCCAGGGGTCCAAAACCTGGCATCTCTATGTCGGCGCCGACCGGGCGGCCCGTGAGATCCAACGCGACGCCGACAAAGCCGTCGCGCTCGAAAGCCTCTCGACGCCAACGGAGTTGCTGTTGGAGGCCGGCGACGTGTTGTACGTCCCCCGTGGTCGTGTCCATTCCGCGCAGACTCACACCGAGCCATCGGTCCACCTGACCGTTGGAATCCACGCGCCCACCGTGCTCATGCTCGCCATCGGTGCGCTACATGCACAGAGTTTCCGGGATGACCGGCTCAACGCCCGGTTGCCGGCGCGGCATCTCGACGACCACGATCTCGATGCCACGGTCCGGGATCTGGTGCGCGACGCGATTGCCGGGGTCGATGACTCAGCGGCCCTAAACGACGGCGTCGGCTTACTGGCGGATGTCCTGGTACGGCGCGGAACATGTCCGCCGGTCGGAAAAATAACCAGCGCCAACGCGATTGACGGGCAGACTTGGGTGGTGAAGCACCGACCCCTGTATGCACATGTCAAGACTGCCGGCGATGGTGTGACGTTGCGGTTCGCCAGCTTGTCGATCGAAGCCGGCGCCGACCACGAAGATGCGATGCGATTCGTTGCGCACAGCGTCGAGCCCTTTCGGGTCGGCGAGCTGCCGGGCTTGCGCGCCGACCAGCAGACGGATTTCGCTCGGACCCTCATCATCAGTGGATTCCTGGCTCCGCTGAGCAGCGCCGAGAACAGCTGATGCCGGAACACTTTTCGTTGGCCTGGTTGCTCGACCCGCTCACGGTTGACGAATTTCTCGGCGCGATCTGGGGGAGCGCCCATCACCACGTCAGCCGAGATCGTGCCGACTATCTCGACGGCCTTCGTGAAGACGCCGACTCGGTCGACGGTTTACTCGCGTTGTTTCGGCCGCACCTGTCGCTGGTCAGCCTGGTGCGGGAGAGCACGCGAAAAGATCAGTACGTTTACCGACTCGCCGATGGTGGTTTCGACGCGGCGGCCATCAGCCGAGACTTTGCCGACGGCTACACCATCGTTCTCGACAGCGTTCAGCGCTATGCGCGCGCGATCGCCGCGTTGTCACACTCCATCGAGGTCGAGCTGAACTTCGCGACCCAGGTCAATGCGTATTTCACCCCGCCGGAATCGCAAGGATTCTCAGCTCATTCCGACGACCACGACGCGCTGATCGTGCAACTTCAGGGATCCAAGATCTGGCATATCTACCAGGGCGTCGATGTGGCCCCGCACGAGATGTGGCGCCATGAAGCGATGTCCACCGCCGATTTGCCCGCCCCGGTCGACATGCGTCTGGAGGCCGGCGATGTGCTCTATGTGCCACGCGGGCGGGTGCATGCCGCCGAATCGACGTCGGAGCTGTCGGTGCACTTGACGGTTGGCCTGCACGCACCCACGCTCTTCCTGCTTGCCACCCGGGCGCTGAACGCATTGCACAACTCTGATGATGGTATCCACGCTCAACTGCCGCCGCGCTACTTGTCCGATCCTGGCGTGCGGTCCGGTCTGGGCGCCTTCGTGCGCGGGATCACCGAAGCGCTGGAACAACCGGAAGCCATTGCCGCCGGCCTCGATTCGCTCGAGGCTGATCTCGTCAAGCGCGGCCGATGCACACCGCTGGTCGCCGGGATCTCGGACGCGGTCGCGATCGGCGACCAGACCCGCGTAATCAAATGCCAACCTCTCTACGCGCGGGTAACCGAGACATCCGATGCCGTGGCGTTGCATTTCGCCCAGTCCGTGGTGAATCTCACCGCTGACCACAAGGGCGCCGCGGCGTTCCTCGCGAAAAGCACTGCGCCTTTTCGGATTCGCGATTTGCCCGGGCTGTCCGAGGTGCAGCGTCTCGAGCTCGCCAGAAGCTTGATCCTGCAAGGTTTCCTGATCCGGCTGCCGGACGACTGATGGACGTCGCCGACCTGGCCCGGTGGACGCCGATACGATTCGACTTCTCCGGGTCCACCCCGACCGTCGACTGGGCCGATCTCTCGGCCGAGCGTTTCGTCGAGCCGTTCTTCGACCAGACCGTTGCGCGCTGGGCCACCGGACCGCAGGCCCGGCCGCTTGTCAGAACCGGACTCGATGCGTTGCTGGCCCTCGACGACGAGCCGTCGCTTGCCCCGGCCGGCATGGTCTTTCACTTCTCGCGGTGCGGTTCGACGGTCGTATCACGTTTGCTGGCAACGGTTCCCGGGGTCGTCGTCATTGCCGAGCCCTCGCCGCTGAACGCGCTTCTGGGCCTCGACCCGCAGCGAGTCGACGGGGCAGTGCTGGTCCAGGTGGTCCGCATGTTGGTACGAGCGCTGGGCCGACGCCGCCACGGGGACGAACACCTGCTGGTGCTCAAGTGCACCAGCTGGAACATCCGCCGCCAGGAAATCCTGACCGCGGCCTTTCCGGACACGCCGTGGGTCTGGGTTCAGCGCGACCCGGCGCAGGTGGTCGCGTCGCTGCTGGCGACTCCGCCGGGCTGGCTCGGACACCAGGCACCGCCGCCGCAGACCGCGCGGCAATTCGGCATCGACCCGGCGACCGTGTCGAGCATGACGCGCGTTGAGTTCGCCGCCCGCGCGCTCGGCGCGATGTTGTTCTCGGCAGCCACCGGCCCTGCCCGCCGGGTCTGCGTCGACCACGCCGAGTTGCCCACCGCGGTGTGGCGGCAGGTGGCACCGCACTTCGGGATCGAGGTTGACGCCGCGGCGATTGAGCGCATGACCGAGCTGTCCGCGTTCTACTCGAAAGACATGGAAGCGAAACAATTTTCGGGCGATGATCCGGAGCGCCGTCCGATCACCGACGAGATGAGACAAGCCGCCCAGCGTTTCGCCGAGCCCGGCTATCGGCTGCTGGCGTCCCGCCGGTAGCCACCGGGAGGAAACGCCGTCGGCCGGTCGAGTTTCCAATCCCTCCCCGGTGTGCTACAAATGCTAATGAAAATCATATTCATCACGGTATTCCGGAGGGCTGTCATGACACTGCGCGTCGTACCAGAAGGTCTCGTGGCCGCCAGCGCGCGGATCGAAGCCCTGACGGCTCGGCTGGCGTCGGCGCAAGCGGGTTCGGCGCCGCTGATCACCGCAGTGGTTCCCGCCGCGGCAGACCCGGTGTCGTTGCAGACCGCGGCCGACTTCAGTCTCCGCGGGGGCCAGCACGCGGCGGTAGCCGCCCAAGGCACCGAGGAGCTCGGCCGTTCCAGTGTCGGGGTTGCCGAGTCGGGCGCAACGTACGCCGCCGCCGATGCCGCCGCAGCGGGCTCGTATCACGGCGTCTGGGGCTGACGATGACGGCGCCCATCTACATGGCAGCGCCGCCCGAGCTGCACTCGACGTTGTTGAGCAGTAGTCCCGGACCCAGCTCGCTGCTGGAGGCCGCGGGGGCGTGGAACTCGCTGAGCGCCGAATACACCTCGGTGGCCGAAGAACTCAGCTCGGTGCTTGCCGAGGTACAAACCGGAGCCTGGCAGGGGCCCAGTGCCGAATCGTTCGTGTCGGCGTACGTGCCGTATCTGGCCTGGCTGACCAAGGCCAGCGCCGACAGTGCCGCCGCCGCTACACAGCACGAGACCGCGGCCGCCGCGTACACCGCCGCTTTGGCAGCGATGCCCACCATGCCGGAATTGGCCACCAATCACGTGGTGCACGGGGTGCTGCAGGCTACGAATTTCTTTGGCATCAACACGATTCCGATCGCGGTCAACGAAGCCGACTACGTCCGGATGTGGGTCCAGGCCGCCACCACGATGAGCGCCTACCAGATGGTCGCCGATACCGCGGTAGCATCGACGCCCGCCACCGACGCTGCGCCCGTGATTCTGAAAACCAACGGCGCGCGGGCTGCCGATAGCGGGGATCCTTACAGCGGGCTCAGCGGCGATAACCCCTTGGGGCTTCCGCAGTGGCTCCGGGATTTCTTAGACAAACTTGGTATTGGAAACTCCCCGGTTGCCCACGCCCCGACGCTCGATTACCCATTTGATGACGCCCTGGCGAACTTCCTCAAAGACTTCGGAATTAATTGGGACCCGGCGGCGGGCACCGTCAACGGCGCCAGCTACGACTCTTACGCGAACCCGGGCGTAGCGATCTACTACGTTGCTCGAGCACTCGAACTCTTCGAGGACTTTCAACAGTTCGGCACCGACCTCGTGCAAAACCCGGTGGCGGCTTTCCAATACCTCTTCAGCTGGGAGCTATTCGACTTTCCGCTTCACATCGAGGAAGTCGCGATTTTCCTCAGCCAGAGTCCGGCGCTCTTTGTCGCGGCGGGAGGCGCGGCGCTCGCACCCCTGGGAGCGGGCGCAGCTGGGCTGGCCGGCCTCGGTGCGCTGGCTCAACCGCCGACGGTGCTACCCGTTGACCCCGCCAGCGCGCCCGCGCTGTTCCCGGTCAGTGCTCCGGCTCCTGCTGTTATGGCGTCGTCTGTGACTCCCACCGCCCCGCCCCCGTCTCCGACGCCTGCCAGTCCAGCAAGCGCACCGGCCGCACCGCCGCCACCCGCCCCGTCGCCGCCGCCTGCGGCTGGGCCAGGCTTTTCGCCGCCGTATATCGTCGGCGGCCCCACGGCGGAGTCGTGGATGAGCACCAAAGCCAAGACCCAAGAGCCGACATCGCGCGGTGCGTCGAAGGCGCCCGAGGCCGCCGCAGCGGCGGTCGCCGCCGCCGCTGAAAAGCCGCAACGGCGGCGCCGGCGCGCGACGCAGCACGACCACGCCGACGAATTCGCCGACATGAACGTCGGTGTCAGCCCGGTCTGGAGTGTTTCGACGGAGGCGTCGGGCCACGGCGCGGGTCCGCTGGGGTTCTCGGGCACCGTGACGAAGAGCGGTGAACAGGCGACCGGATTGGCTACGCTGACGGACGACGGTTTCGGAAGCGGGCCGACAATGCCCATGTTGCCCAACACCTGGTCACCCGAAGGGTCGCCAGACGAGGGGAGTGGCAGCTGAATGTGTCTGTGTGGCAACGGTAATCGGACGAGGAGAGGATTTCGGGATGAGTTTGTTGGATGCTCACATTCCGCAGTTGGTGGCGTCGCAGTCGGCGTTTGGGGCCAAGGCGGGGTTGATGCGGTCGACGATCGGTCAGGCCGAGCAGGAAGCGATGGCGTCGCAGGCGTTTCATGCCGGTGATTCGGCGGCGGCGTTTCAGGCCGCGCATGCCCGTTTTGTGGCGGCGGCGGCGAAGGTGAATTCGCTGCTGGATATCGCTCAGGCCAACTTGGGTGATGCGGCGGGCACGTATGTGGCCGCGGACAGTGCTGCGGCGAGCAGCTACCCCGGTTTCTGAGTCGACCTCTAAGCGAAAGGGTTTGTGATGTCGCAGATCATGTACAACTACCCGGCGATGCTGGCGCATTCGGCAGATATGGCCGGGTATGCGGGCACGATGCAGAGCTTGGGTGCCGATATCTCTGCCGAGCAGGCTGCGTTGCAGTCGGGGTGGCAGGGTGACACCGGGCTGAGTTATCAAGCGTGGCAGGCGCAGTGGAATCAGGCGCTGGAGCAGTTGGTGTTGTCGTATCGGGCGATGGCGAACACCCATGAGAACAACACCACCTCGATGCTGGCCCGCGACTCGGCCGAAGGCGCCAAGTGGGGCGGCTGACCAAGCGGATGTGATTCTCCGCTGCAGAAGTGCCCGCAGCCCCCCGCCGCTTCACCTAGGCGCTTCGACGTGTTAGCTTAGGCAATGCTAACTCCGTCGGTCGTTATCGAATCAGATTCATACCGCTGCGACGTCGTCGACCGTGTTATCAGGATGCTTGCGACCCGAGCCGGGGCAGCCGAATCCCAATCCCGCAGTGCCGCAGAAGATATCGCGGCACCAGTCTTTCATCCGATCGACGCCGCCTGACGATGACCGCGCCCGTTTGGATGGCCTCGCCGCCCGAAGTGCATTCGGCCCTGCTGAGCAGCGGTCCGGGGCCGGGTTCGCTGTTGGTTGCCGCCGCGGCGTGGAGTTCGTTGAGTGCCGAATACGCTTCGGCGGCTGACGAACTCACCGCCGTGTTGGCGTCGGTACAGGCTGGCGGATGGGAGGGGCCGAGCGCTGAATCGTATGCGGCCGCGCATGTGCCCTATCTGGCCTGGTTGATGCAGGCCAGCACGGACAGCACGGCAGCGGCCGCCCGTCAGGAGACCGCGGCCGCGGCTTACATCGCCGCGCTGGCGGCCATGCCGACCCTCGCCGAACTGGCCGCCAATCATGCGATCCACGGGGTGTTGCTCGCCACCAACTTCTTTGGCATCAACACGATTCCGATCGCGCTCAACGAGGCCGACTATGTCCGGATGTGGGTCCAAGCCGCCACCACGATGACGAGTTATCAGGCGGTCTCTGCCGCGGCGGTGGCCATGTCGCCGCAAACCCAACCGGCGCCGACGGTGATCAGCCCAGCGGCGTCGTATGGCACCAGCGTAAACAACGCCATCGCGGCGATCGAGCAGCTGCTGCATGACGCGTCCACGCTCAACCTGTCCGACCTGGAGTCGTCGTTGCTGAATGTGGTGCAGAACTTCAACGTGACGGCGTTCCTGCAGAATCCGGTGGGATATACCCAGCAGATCTTCGAATCGTTCGTGAACAACTTCCCTGTGCTGTCCGACCTTTACTACGGCTTCGGCGGCGACCACATCTTCGAATTGCTCACAGATCCGGTGGGATTCGTACAGCACATCATCAGCAATTTCCTGGCCAATCCGCTTGGGGTGCTGCAGAATCCGTTCACATTGCTCCTCAGCGCCGACGACTATCCGACCATCTTGTATCCGCTGATCTCGCCGGCCATCGCCCCCGCCTTCGCGATCGCCTCCGTCGGCTCTGCCGGCAGCCTCGCGGGCCTGGCCGCGATTCCGCCGATCACAATGCCCGTTATTCCCGCAGTGTTCGCGCCGGCGCCCCTTGCCGTGCCGGCCGTCGGGACGACCCCGACCGTCGTCGTATCGGCCGTAGCCCCTGCGGCGGCGCCGACATCGGCTCCCGCCCCGGCGAGCCCACCGGCGCCGGCGCCCACCGCCACGGTGGCTGGCCCTGCGCCGGCGTTGCCGCCCCCGGGCGCACCTTTTGTGCCGCCGTACGCGGTGGGCCCGCCCGGCATCGGGTTCGACTCAGGAATGAGCGCCGCCGCGGCGTCGCGTGCCAAGCGCAAAGCGCCCGAGCCCGACAGCGCTGCCGCGGCAGCTGCCGCGGCCGTGCGTAGTCAGCGCCAAGCGCGGCGCCGTCGGCGCGCGATTTCGCGCGATCATGGCGACGAGTTCGCCGACATGAACATCGAAGTGAATCCAGACTGGGACGCGCCCCCCGACGGCGAGTCGCTGGCGTCAAGCAACGGCGCGGGTCCATTGGGATTTGCCGGTGCGATGCGCAACGAGGCCATCGGGCGTGCAGCGGGGCTGGCCACCCTGGCCGATGATGGGTTCGGCAGCGGCCCGACCATCCCGATGGTGCCGGGCAGCTGGGAGTCCGACGGAGGGCAGCAGTGAGGCCTACGGCGTAAGCACGATCGATCCGATGGTCTGACGGCCCTGCAGGTCGCGGTGTGCTTGAGCGGCGTCGGCCAACGGGTAGCTGTGGCCCACCGCGACGCTGAGCGTGCCGTCGCCGATCGCGTCGAACAATTCGCCTGCGCGCCAAGCAAATTCCTCGCCCGTGCGGGTGAAGTGCACCAGTCCCGGGCGGGTCAGAAATACTGATCCCGCAGTGTTCAGCCGTTGCGGGTCGACGGGCGGCACCGGTCCACTGGCAGCGCCGAACAGCGCCAGGGTGCCGCGCACGGCAAGGCTGGCCAGGCTGGCGTCGAAGGTGCTCGCTCCGACGCCGTCGTACACGGCCGGAACCCCGGCGCCGTCAGTCAGGTCGCGGATCCGCTGCCCGAACGCGGCCGGATCGTCGGGGTAATCCAGCACCTCGGCAGCGCCGGCCTGCCGCGACCGCTCGGCCTTCTCCGGTGTCGACACCGTCGTGATCACCCGGGCACCGCGGTGCGTCAACCACTGCGTCAGAATCAGGCCGACTCCGCCGGCGCCGGCGTGCACCAGGACGGAGTCGCCGGATTGCACCGGGTACACCGACGAGATCAGGTAGTGCGCCGTCAAGCCCTTCAGCAGGGCCGAAGCGGCCACGTCAAGTCCGATCTCCGACGGCACGCGGGCTGTGAACTGTGCTGGTGCCGTGCTGAATTCGGCGTAGGACCCCGATGCTGCGGCGGCGGTCGCAACCCGGTCACCGACGTCGAGGTTGGTCACGCCGTCACCGATCGCGGCGACCGTCCCGGCCACTTCGTTGCCCAGCACGAACGGCAACTCGCGTGGGTAGGTGCCGGAGCGGAAGTACGTGTCGATGAAGTTGACGCCGATCGCCCCGGCTTCGATCAACACCTCACCCGGTGCGGGGGACGGCGGTGGCTTCTCGACGTATCTCAGGACTTCGGGACCGCCGATTTCGGCGACTTCGATTGCGTGCATGCTGACTATCTTGACGTCCTCCGCGGACTTACGTCCGGAGATTTCACCCGTTCACCTGAGCCTAGGGGCAGGAGAGCTGGGTTGAGGTTCACAGTTCACAGACCGCCCCGCGGCGAGGTCTCCCTGTGCTGGCACCGCCCGTCCGGCGGCGATGGTACGGGCCGCGTTCACATCAGCGTTGCACGGCCCTGCCTGGCAGACCACGCACGCGAACACCGCTTGGCTCTTGCGGTTTTCGGGTGCGACGTGCCCACATGCCGAGCATCGTTGCGACGTGTACGCAGCCGGGACCCGTTCGAGGCGTCCCGCAGCTTTGTGGTCGAGTCGAGCAACCATTCGGCCCCACCCCTGACGACTGATCGCGCGGTTAAGACCTCGCTTCTGTGCAACCTGATTACCCGGTTGGTCCACCGTGCCGCGCGCAGAACGGGTCATCGCCCGTACGTCGAGGTCCTCTACTCGAATGGTTTCGAAGCGGCGCGCCAGATCGGTGGTGATCTTTTCCACCCAATCCCGTCTTCGGTCCGTCTCCCGGGCTTTAAGTTTCGCGATCGCCAGCTTGGTGCGTGCTCGGCGTTTGGAACCAGGCGTGGCGCGCGCGAGGCGTTGCTGCTGCCGGCGCAGCCGGAGCCGTTCACTGGGTGAGAGGGTAGGCGAATGGAGCAGTTCCCCGGTGGACAGCGCTGCCGAGACGACCAGATTCCAGACGAAGCGGGCATGCCGGCAATGTTCGACCAACACCGTCTGCTGAGCCGTAGTGGGCAACAATCGAAAGCGAGACACACCCGCAAAGTAACTGCCGGCACCGACACCAACGGGCGTCGTCCCCCGCGCATATCTGGCTTATGGAGTCCGCATGAAGTTGGCCCGCCCCGATATTCGTCATCCCCGGATTGTGCTGGCCGGATCCGCGGACGGCGACGACGCCGGCTTGGTGGCTGCATTGCGCAAGCGCGGCCTGCATGCGCGCTGGCTGGCCTGGGACGACCCGCGGACGCTCGACGCCGATCTGGTGATCCTGCGGGACAGCCGCGATCACGCCGAGTTTTTGGCGTGGACCAAGCGAGTGCCCAATCTGCTGAACGCGCCCGATGTGGTGGCCTGGAACGCCGGCCGGCATCATCTGCGAGACCTCGGCCGCGCCGGAGTGCCGGTCCTGCGAGGCCGTCGTCCCTCAGCCTCCGCGGTGCGCACCGCATTGGTGTTTCTGGGCGGCGTGCAAGCCCACGCGTTCGTCGAGGACGCGCCGGTCGACGCCGACTTCGAACTGTGGGAAATCGGTCAGGCCGCCCTGGTGGCGGCCGCCGACCGTACCGGCGTCGGCGTCGACGAGCTGCTCTATGCCCGCGCGGTTGTGATCCAGGATGCCGGCGACGCCGAGCTGGGGGAGCTGAATCTGATTGCCCCATCGCTTGGTTGGCGGTTGCTCTCCGGCGGTGCTCGCGACGACGCGCAACGTCAGTTCGCGCTGTGCGTCGAGTCAGCCCTCGACCGGCTGGGGCTGGGCCCGCTCTCGCATCGAGGCCCATAGCGCCGCGGTGGCTGCCGTGCATATCGCCGCTCCGGCGACGTGCACCGCGACCAGCGCCGCCGGAACCCCGGTGAAGAACTGCACGGTCCCCACCGCGGCCTGGCCGAACACCGCCCCCAACAGAACGGCCAGCCGAAGCAGCACCGGTCGCGGCGCCTGCACGGCCAGCAGCCCGAACCCAAGGCCGACCAGCAACGCCAGGTAGGCAACCAACAGCGACGCGTGCGCATGCACCAGCGTGGTGATCTCGATGCGCAGCCGCGGCACGGTCCGGTTCGGGCTGGTGTCACCGGCGTGCGGGCCCGCGGCGGTGACCAAGGTCCCGGCCAGGAGCACCGCGGCCAGCGTCACCGCGCTCAGCGCGGTGAGCAGTCGCAGCGGCTTGACGACGTGGTCGCGGACCTGGCCGCCATCGGGCTCGCCGATTTTGACGTACAGCAACACCGAAAGCCAGACCATCGTCATCGAGGTCAGCAGGTGGACGGCCACCGTCCACCACAGCAGCCCGGTGCGCACGGTGATGCCGCCGATCACCGCCTGCAACACCGTCGATGCCGGCATCAGCCAGGCGTAGAACAACACCTCGCCGCGGCGGTGGGCGCGGGTGACTGCCAGCACCGCGAACGCCGCGGTGAGCACCACCGCGAAGGTGATCAAGCGGTTGCCGAATTCGACGGCCTGGTGGATCAGAGGCACCTCGGAGACGGCAACCGGAGTGAAGCTGCCCGGAAAGCACTGCGGCCAGGTCGGGCAGCCCAGCCCGGATGCGGTGACACGGACGATCGCCCCGGTAACGGCGATGCCGCCTTGGGTCACGATCACCGCCGCCGCGATGATCCGCTGCACGCGAAGGCTGGGCCGCGAGAAACGCCGCAATGATTGCCCGACAGGCATCGCCCGATCGTAGGGCAACGGCAACTACGTCGCGTAGTAGGGCCGGGTCGAGCTAAAAGTCAGCGTCACTCTCGCGCTCAGGTGAACCGGAACCAGCGCAGCGCGGCCAGCCCGGCCAGCGTGCCCCACCCGAGCAGCACCAGCACGCCGAACCAGTCCACCGACAGGCTCATCGCGCGCGACAGCGATTCGGTCAGCGCACCGGCGGGGGTCAGCCGCGCCGCCCACTTGACCCCGGACCCGACGAAGCCGGATTCGACGGTCAGCGCGCCGAGGGCGGCGAAGACGAACCACAACAGGTTGGCCACCGCAAGCACGATCTCGGCGCGCAGCGTGCCGCCGAGTAGCAGGCCGAGCGCCGCGAATACCGCGGTGCCCAGCGCGATCACCGCCGCACCAAGTGCCAGGCCCAGTGGATGCGGTCGCCAACCGAGCGCAAAACCGATGGCGCCCAGGATGATTGACTGCAGGAATACGACTGTGACGACCGCCGCCGATTTGCCGGCGATGATGCCCCACACCGGTAGCGCCGTCGCGCCCAGTCGTTTGAGGGCGCCGTAGCGACGGTCGAACGCGACCGCGATGGCCTGGCCAGTGAACGCTGTCGAGATCACGGCCAGCGCCATGATCGCCGGGACGAACGTGGCAGCGCGGTGGTCGCCGAACGAACCCAACGGCAGCAGCGTCAGACCGACCAGCAGGGTGATCGGGATGAACATCGTCAGCAACAACTGCTCACCGTTGCGCAGCAGGAGCTTCAGCTCGAGGCCGAATTGCGCGGCCAGCATCTTGGGCACCGCGGCGGGCCGCGGGTTGGGAGCGAAAGTCCCTGCAGCGAAATGACTCTGGATGGTCACGACCGTAGCTCCCGTCCCGTCAGCTCGAGGAACACGT
The DNA here is from genome assembly GCF_965277065.1 of Mycobacterium sp. Taxonomy (GTDB): domain Bacteria; phylum Actinomycetota; class Actinomycetes; order Mycobacteriales; family Mycobacteriaceae; genus Mycobacterium. The sequence goes on along the minus strand of NZ_CBDIBT010000017.1, from coordinate 224,875 downwards.
CCTCCAGGCTGCGCTGTTCCACTCGCAGATCGGTGGCCAGTACGTCGATCTGGGCGCACCACGCGGTGACGGTGGCCAGCACCTGCGGATCGACGGCGCCCTCCACCAGATACTCGCCCGGCGTCGCCTCGGACGCCTGGTAATTCTCCGGCAGGGCCAACACCAGCAGCGACAGGTCGAGGCGCGGGGGAGCGCTGAACCGGAGTTGGCCTTTGGCGCCGCTGCGGGTCAACTCGGACGGCGTTCCAGATGCCACCGTCACCCCGCGGTCGATGATGACCAGCCGGTCGGCCAGCTCCTCGGCTTCTTTGAGCTGATGAGTGGTCAGCACCACCGTCACACCGTCGCGGCGCAGCGCATCGATCAACTCCCACACCAGGATTCGGGCCTGCGCGTCCATACCCGCGGTGGGCTCGTCGAGGAAGACCAACTCGGGCCGGCCGACCAGGGCGCAGGCCAGCGCGAGCCGCTGCTGTTGGCCGCCGGAGAGTCGCCGGTAGGTGGTTCGGGCCGCTTCCGTCAGGCCGAGCGTGTCCAGGAGCCACTGCGGGTCGAGCGGGTCGGCGGCGTAGGAGGCCACCAGCTTGAGCATCTCGCCGGCCCGGGCCGCGGGATAGCCGCCGCCACCCTGCAGCATCACCCCGATGCGCGGCCGCAGCCGCGCGTTGTCCGCGATCGGATTCAGCCCGAGCACCTCGATGGTTCCGGCATCGGGACGGACGAATCCTTCGCACATTTCCACGGTCGTGGTCTTGCCGGCGCCGTTGGGGCCGAGTAACGCCAGCACCTCCGCGGTGTGCACCTCGAGGTCGAGCTGCGAGACGGCGGTGGTCGCGGCAGCACCCGAGCCGTACTGCTTGCACACCCCGCGGAGCCGCACAGAGGTATCGGATGCTGAGCTCACGACGATTGAGCGTAAGCGCCGGGCAGCGGATCAGGCTGCGGGGTCTCGTCGGAAGGCGGCGGATTGTCTTTCGCCACATCGTGGGTGAGCTCCCCCGCGAGCAGCGGGCGCCACGGCAGGCGGTCGTAGGTGATCGTGATCAGCATCAGCACCACAATCGTGCTGGCCACCGTCGCGTCCACGATCTGGAACAACGCGAACCGATCACCGTTGGCCGTCGGGCCGAAGATGCCCACGACGATCGTCACGATGATCACCGCAAGCCGGAAGCCGGGCCGGGTGGCCCACGCCGCCAACGGGATGATGGCCCACAGCAGGTACCAGGGCTGCACAACCGGAAACAGCAACACCGTCCCGCCGAGCGCGACGCCGAGGCCACCGACCGGGTGCAACCGGCCGCGCAGGACCGCCAGCAGTAGCCAGGCGACCATGACGCCGATGATCAGGACACCGATGCCACGGGTCAGTGACAGCACGGCGGTGGTGTGATCGCCCAGACCCAACAGGATCCCGACCTGCCCGGTGCCCAGCGCGATCAGCGTCGGTGGCGACATCCAACTGCGCACCACGTTGGCCGTCCCGAGGGTGTAGATCCAGCCGAAGCCCAGCCGGCTGGCCGAGCCGACCGCCGCCATCACCGCCAGCGACAGCGCCGCCATCACGGTTCCGGTCAGCAGGAAGGCCTTGAGGCCGCCGCCGTATCGCTGGGCCAGGGCCATCGTGACGAAGCCCAGCGCCAGCAGCGACGGCAGTTTGATCTGCGACGACAACACGATCAGGATCGCCCCGACCAACAACATGCACAGCGGCGTCCAGTCGGCCCGGTCGCCGGTGGCCCGCGGCCACGGCCGGGGCCACAGCGGGCGCGTCGAGTCGACACCGCGCAGCGCGAACTCGGTGCCGGCCAGCATCAGCCCTAGCATCGGTGCCTCGTTGTGGATGCCCGCGACCAGATGCATGATCAGCAGCGGATTGGCCGCCCCGAGCCACAGCGCGCTGACTTCGGCCACCCCGCAGCGCCGGGCCAGTCGCGGCGTGGCCCAGACGATCAGGCCGACGCCGAGCAGGACCACCAGCCGGTGGCACAGCACGGCGGCGACGATGTTCTCACCGGTCAACGCGGAGATGCCGCGGCCCATCCACAAGAACAGCGGCCCGTAGGGTGCCGGGGTCTCCCGCCACAGGCTGGGCACCGACAGTGTAAAGACGTGGCCGAGGCCCAGGCCGGTCGCCGGGCCCACCTTGTAGGGGTCGAGTCCCAGCCAGCAGATCCGGCTCTGGGCCAGATACGAGTAGACGTCCTTGCTGAACATCGGCGGCGCGATGAGCAACGGCAGCACCCACAGCAGCAGCGTGCGGTCCAGGTCGCCCCGCGACATCCGTCGCTTACCCAGCGTGAACCTGCCCAGCATCAGCCAGGCCAGGGCCATCATCACCGCGCCGGTGGTGGTCATCGTCAGCGACACCGTCTGGATCCGGGACGGGAGGTTGAGCAGCCGGACCCCGAACGTCGGGTCCTGGACCACCGGCCGGGCCCCGGCGCCGAGCGCGCCGATGGCCATCAGGACCGTGCCGGTGGCGCCGAATACCCGAGTGCGACCGAGCGCGACCCGCTCGGCGTTGTGGAGGGGTTGGCCGACCGCCTGCTCGTCGCCGTGCAGGCTGGCGATCGAGGAACTCAGCGAGTGGTGGCGGTCTGCCATCACAGCAGCGTAGCGGCGATCGCCAGCGCGGCGGAGCCGGGCGCAGCGGGTCGCCGCCATGTGACCAATCGCCCCCGCGACCCTGCCGAACCGGTCAGGTGTGACCAGCGCAACCATGGCAGAGGGTAACCTTGCTAGACCCGTCCCCGGAATTGCGTCACACTGGTGTTGTGGAATTCGCACCCTCTGTCCCCAGCGTCGAAGCAGCAACTGCTGCGGCGACGCACGACGGTCAGACGCGCAGCGCCGTCATTCGGCTGCTGTTGGAGTCCGGGTCCATCACCGCCGGGCAGATCGGCGAACGGCTTGGGCTGTCCGCGGCCGGGGTGCGACGCCACCTCGACGTGCTGATCGACGTGGGTGAAGCCGAGTCGGCGCCCGCAGCGCCATGGCAGCAAGCGGGGCGGGGACGGCCGGCCAAGCGGTACCGGCTGACGGCGACCGGCCGGGCCAAGCTGGACCACAGCTACGACGACCTGGCGTCGGCCGCGATGCGCCAACTGCGAGAGATCGGCGGCGAAGAGGCGGTCCGCCGCTTCGCGCGGCAGCGCATCGACACGATCCTGTCCGATGTCGAGGCGGCCGGTTCGGACTCCGACGAAGAGATCGAAGCCACCGCCGAGCGCATCGCCGGCGCATTGTCCAAAGCCGGTTACGTCGCGACCACCACGCAGGTGGGGGGCCCGATCCACGGTGTGCAAATCTGCCAGCATCATTGCCCGGTGTCGCACGTCGCCGAGGAGTTCCCGGAATTGTGCGAAACCGAGCAGCAGGCGATAGCGGAGGTACTCGGTACCCACGTGCAGCGTCTGGCGACAATCGTCAACGGTGATTGCGCCTGCACCACTCACGTTCCGCTCGCCGCTGCGGAAGCCCCATCGACTGATCTTCGGCGCACAGCCCGTGCCGAAGCCACCACGAGCACCAAAGGAGTGTCATCATGACTCTCACCCCGGACGCTAAGACGGCTCTGCCCGCCGAGACGCTGACACAGGAAGAAACGATCGCCTCGCTGGGCCGCTACGGCTACGGCTGGTCGGACTCCGACGTGGCCGGCGCCAGCGCGCAGCGCGGGCTGTCCGAGGCCGTGGTGCGCGACATCTCGGGCAAGAAGAGCGAGCCGGCGTGGATGCTGGAGCACCGGTTGAAGGCGCTGCGCATCTTCGAACGCAAGCCGATGCCGAACTGGGGATCCGACCTCGAAGGGATCCACTTCGACAACATCAAGTACTTCGTGCGCTCCAGCGAGAAGCAGGCCGCCACCTGGGACGACCTGCCTGCGGACATCAAGAACACCTACGACAGGCTCGGCATCCCCGAGGCGGAGAAGCAGCGACTGGTCTCCGGTGTTGCGGCGCAATACGAGTCAGAGGTGGTCTACCACTCGATCCGCGAAGACCTCGAGGCCCTGGGCGTCATCTTCCTGGACACCGACTCCGGTCTGCGTGAGCACCCGGAGCTCTTCCAGAAGTACTTCGGCACGGTGATCCCGGCCGGCGACAACAAGTTCTCAGCGCTGAACTCCGCCGTCTGGAGTGGGGGATCGTTTATCTACGTCCCGCCGGGCGTGCACGTCGATATCCCGCTGCAGGCCTACTTCCGGATCAACACCGAGAACATGGGCCAGTTCGAGCGGACGCTGATCATCGTCGACGAGGGCGCTTACGTGCACTACGTCGAGGGCTGTACCGCGCCGATCTACAAGAGCGACTCGCTGCACTCCGCGGTCGTGGAGATCATCGTGAAGCCCGGTGGCCGTTGCCGTTACACCACCATCCAGAACTGGTCCAACAACGTCTACAACCTGGTCACCAAGCGGGCCCGGGCCGAGGCCGGCGCCACCATGGAATGGGTCGACGGCAACATCGGATCGAAGGTCACGATGAAGTACCCGGCGGTCTGGATGACCGGCGAATACGCCAAGGGTGAAGTGCTCTCGGTCGCGTTTGCCGGCGAGGGCCAGCACCAGGACACCGGCGCCAAGATGCTGCACCTGGCGCCCAACACCTCGAGCAACATCGTGTCCAAGTCGGTCGCCCGCGGTGGCGGTCGCGCCTCCTACCGGGGGCTGGTGCAGGTGAACAAAGGGGCGCACGGATCGCGTTCCAGCGTGAAATGCGATGCGCTGCTAGTGGATACGATCAGCCGCAGTGACACGTACCCGTACGTCGACATCCGCGAGGACGACGTCACGATGGGCCACGAGGCCACCGTCTCCAAGGTCAGCGACACTCAGCTGTTCTATCTGATGAGCCGCGGACTGACCGAAGACGAAGCGATGGCGATGGTGGTCCGCGGCTTCGTCGAGCCGATCGCCAAGGAACTGCCGATGGAATACGCCCTCGAGCTCAACCGGCTGATCGAGCTGCAGATGGAAGGCTCGGTCGGCTAGTGGTCGGATTGACTGAAGCGGTTGAGGGTTCAGCCTTCGCCGTTGCCAACAAGGGCGAGCGGTTCTCCTCGTTCGACGTCGACGCGTTCGAGGTTCCCGGCGGTCGCGACGAGCTGTGGCGTTTCACACCGCTCAAACGGCTACGAGGACTGCACGACGGATCCGCGCCGGCGACCGGTATCGCGACGATCGAGGTCAACGATCGACCGGGCGTCACGGTCGAATCGGTACGGCGCGGTGACCAGCGACTCGGTCAGGGTGGCGTTCCCGCTGATCGTGTTGCCGCGCAAGCCTTCTCGTCGTTCAACTCGGCGACCGTCGTCACTGTCGCGCGGGACACCGAGGTGGCCGAGCCGATCGAGATCAACGTCACCGGGCCCGGCGAGGGTGCGGTGGCCTATGGGCACCTGCAGATCCGCGTCGAGGAACTGTCGCGCGCGATCGTCGTGGTCGACCTGCGGGGCAGCGGCACCATTGCCGACAACGTCGAGATCATCGTCGGCGATTCGGCGGGCTTGGGCGTCATCTGGATCGCGGACTGGGCCGACGACACGGTGCACGTCAGCTCCCATCACGCCCGCCTCGGCAAGGATGCGGTGCTGGGACACGTCAATGTCACGCTGGGCGGCGACGTGGTCCGCACCACAGCGACCGTGCGCTTCGACGGCCCTGGCGGCGACGCGCAGCTGCTCGGCACCTACTTCGCCGACGACGGCCAGCACTTCGAGGCCCGGCTGTTGGTCGACCACTCACAGCCGAACTGCAAGTCCGACGTGCTGTACAAGGGTGCGCTGCAAGGTGATCCGGATTCCAAGAAGCCGGACGCGCACACGGTCTGGATCGGCGACGTGGTGATCCGTGCCGAAGCCGAGGGGACGGACACCTTCGAGGTCAACCGCAACCTGGTGCTGACCGACGGTGCCCGCGCCGACTCGGTGCCCAACCTGGAGATCGAGACCGGCGAGATCGCCGGTGCCGGACACGCGAGTGCGACGGGAAGATTCGACGACGAGCAGCTGTTCTACCTGCGTGCTCGCGGCATTCCCGAAGCACAGGCCCGACGCTTGGTGGTGCGCGGGTTCTTCAACGAGATCATCGCGAAGATCGCCGTCCCCGCCGTGCGCGAGCGCCTGACCGAAGCCATTGAACGAGAACTGGCGATCACTGCTGGGATCAATTGAACTACGAGAGAAGCAACTGACCATGACCACTCTGGAAATCAAAGACCTGCACGCCTCGGTGTTCACCCCCGAGGGCGCAGAAGTTCCGATTCTCAAGGGCGTCGACCTGACGGTGTGCTCCGGGGAGACCCACGCCGTGATGGGCCCGAACGGGTCCGGCAAGTCGACGCTGTCCTACGCCATCGCCGGCCACCCGAAGTACACCGTGACCTCCGGGTCGATCACCCTCGACGGTGCGGACGTTCTCGAGATGAGCATCGACGAGCGCGCCAGGGCCGGCCTGTTCCTGGCCATGCAGTACCCGGTCGAGGTTCCCGGCGTGTCGATGTCGAACTTCCTGCGCTCGGCGGCGACCGCGGTCCGCGGCGAAGCGCCCAAGCTGCGGCACTGGGTCAAAGAGGTCAAGGCCGCTATGGCGGACCTGGACATCGACGCGGCCTTTGGTGAGCGCAGTGTCAACGAAGGTTTCTCCGGCGGTGAGAAGAAGCGCCATGAGATCCTGCAACTGGGCCTGCTGAAGCCCAAGATCGCGATCCTCGACGAGACCGACTCCGGTCTGGACGTCGACGCGCTGCGGGTGGTCAGCGAGGGCGTCAACCGCTACGCCGAGGCCGAGCAGGGTGGCGTTTTGCTGATCACGCACTACACCCGGATCCTGCGGTACATCCAGCCGCAGTTCGTGCACGTCTTCGTCGGCGGCCGGATTGTCGAATCGGGCGGCCCGGAATTGGCCGATGCACTCGAAGAAAACGGCTACGAACGCTTCGCCCACACCGACAGCGACGACCCGCTGCGCGTGGCTTCGCCGCGCTTGCGATCGTCGCGGACGGCCGCCTCGGGGTCCTGATATATGACGGTTTCGGCCACTCACTCGGCGGCGCTGGATCTCGCCGCGATCCGGGCCGACTTCCCGATCCTGCGCCGCGTCATGCGGGGCGGAAATCGGTTGGTGTACTTGGATTCCGGAGCGACATCACAGCGGCCGGTTCAGGTTCTCGATGCCGAGCGGGAATTCCTGCTCACCTCCAACGGCGGGGTGCACCGCGGCGCGCACCAGCTGATGGAGGAGGCCACCGACGCCTACGAGCAGGGCCGCGCCGACATCGCTTCGTTCGTCGGAGCTGCCTCCGACGAACTGGTCTTCACCAAGAACGCCACCGAATCGCTCAACCTGGTGTCCTACGTGCTGGGGGACAGCCGCTTCGCTGATGCTGTCGGGCCCAGCGACGTCATTGTGGTCACCGAACTCGAGCACCACGCCAACCTCGTTCCGTGGCAGGAACTGGCCCGTCGCACCGGCGCCACGCTGCGCTGGTATGGCGTGACCGACGACGGTCGCATCGACCTGGACTCGCTGCAGCTCGACGGCAGCGTCAAAGTCGTTTCCTTCAGCCATCATTCGAACGTGACCGGCGCGATCGCCCCGGTTGCCGAACTGGTCCAGCGGGCCAAGGCCGTCGGCGCCCTGACCGTGCTGGATGCCTGCCAGTCGGTGCCGCACCAGCCGGTCGACTTCCACGCCCTCGACGTCGATTTCGGCGCGTTCTCCGGGCACAAGATGTTGGGCCCCAACGGAATCGGCGTGCTCTACGCCCGCGCCGAATTGCTGCGTGCGCTGCCGCCATTCATCACCGGCGGCTCGATGATCGAGACCGTGACAATGGACAACACGACCTACGCCGCCCCGCCGCAGCGTTTCGAGGCCGGGACGCCGATGACCTCTCAGGTCGTCGGCCTGGGTGCGGCCGCTCGCTACCTCGACGCCATCGGAATGGCGACCGTCGAAGCCCACGAGCGCGAACTGGTCGCCGCCGCGATCGACGGGCTGTCCGGCATCGACGAGGTGCGGATCATCGGGCCCACGACCCTTGAAGACCGCGGGTCGCCAGTGTCTTTCGTGGTCGACGGTGTGCACGCGCACGATGTCGGCCAGGTGCTCGACGACGACGGCGTCGCCGTTCGGGTCGGCCACCACTGCGCGATGCCGCTGCACCGCCGCTTCGAGGTTGCGGCCACTGCGCGCGCGTCGTTCGCGATCTACAACACTCTGGACGAGGTCGACCGACTGGTCGCGGGGGTCCGTCGCGCCATCGACTTCTTCGGTAGGGCGTGAGGCGTCATGCGTCTTGAGCAGATGTATCAGGAAGTGATCCTCGATCACTACAAGCATCCGCAGCACCGCGGTCTGCGCGAGCCATTCGGCGCCGAGGTCTATCACAAGAACCCGACGTGCGGAGACGAGATCACGCTAAGGGTGGCGCTGTCGGAAGACGGGGAGACTGTCGCCGACGTCTCTTACGACGGACAGGGCTGCTCGATCAGCCAGGCCGCCACATCGGTGCTCACCGAGCAGGTCATTGGCCAGAGTCTCGGGCAGGCGTTGAAGACCGTCACCGCGTTCAGCGAGATGGTGTCGTCGCGCGGAAACATCGAGGGTGACGAAGACGTCCTCGGAGACGGGGTGGCGTTCGCCGGCGTCGCGAAGTACCCGGCCCGGGTCAAATGCGCACTGCTGGGTTGGATGGCATTCAAGGATGCGTTGGCCCAGGCCAGCCACGACGTGGAGGAGATCAGATGAGCGAGACCGCGGTACCGGACAACGAACTGCTCGGTGACATCGAAGAGGCGATGCGCGATGTCGTCGACCCCGAATTGGGCATCAACGTCGTCGACCTGGGATTGGTGTACGGCGTGAACCTCGAAGACGCCGAAGAGGGGACAGTCGCGCTGATCGACATGACGTTGACGTCTCCGGCCTGTCCGCTGACCGACGTCATCGAAGACCAGTCACGTAACGCGCTGATCGGCGCGGGCCTGGTCGACGAGTTGCGGATCAACTGGGTGTGGAATCCGCCGTGGGGTCCCGACAAGATCACCGATGACGGCCGCGATCAGCTGCGCGCTTTAGGCTTCACCGTCTGACTTGCTGTAAACGTCCTGTTAAGCCGTCGGCTGTCGCTACTGTTCGTGTCGCGCTAGCCGCCGATCTCCCGCAGAATTGCACCACCTGACCGAGCCAGAGTGGAGATTGCATGTTGAAGAAGAAGTTGGTTGTCGCCGCGTTCTGCGCAGCTACCGCACTTCTGGGCACCGGGGTCGCCCACGCAGACCCCGCACCGGGACCGGCACCCGACCCTAACTCCCCGAAATGCGCGGGGTACGGCGGCGATGACGGTACGAAGTTCCAGTACACGCCCTGCGGCTGGCGGTACGGGGACGAGCGGGGCTGGTACCAGGTTCCGGACTAATCGGTCGCCTGGGCCGCTCAGTGTTCACCTGCGCAGGGTTTAAATCCAAGCAGCCTTGGCTACCATCGAGAATGTGACGGATGCCGTGAAAACGCCTGGGCCCACGCCGTCCGGAACAAAAGTTCCTCCGCACGTCGTCGTAATGTTCGGCGCCACAGGTGATTTGGCTCAGCGCAAACTATTGCCGGGTCTGCTGCATCTGTCGTGTTCGAAGCTTGCTCCCGAGATGCGGGTCATCGGAACGTCGCTCGACGAGATCGATACCGACGCGTTCCGCAAGCAGGCGCATAAGGCCTGCAAGGAGTTCGCCCACCACGCCGTCAGCGATGAGCTGTTCGATCAGTTCATCGCAAACTTGACCTTCGTTCCCCAGCAAAATGGTCCGGAGGCGCTGGCGAGCGCGGTAGCCGAACAGACCGAGGCGCTGGGCGGGGAAGTGCATTTGCTGCACTACCTGAGTGTCCCGCCCAAAGCGGTGATGGCCGTGATGGACACCCTGCACAAGGCGGACCTGGCGGAGAACTCGCGGGTCATCATGGAAAAGCCGTTCGGCGTCGACCTCAAGAGCGCGCAGGAGCTCAACAAGGCCATCCATGAGCGGTTCGACGAGGAACAGATCTTCCGGATCGACCACTTCCTCGGCAAGGAAGCCGCGCAGAACATTCTTGCCTTCCGGTTCGCCAACGGATTGTTCGAGCCGATCTGGAACCGTCAGTTCATCGATCACATCCAGATCGACGTGCCGGAGCGGCTGACCGTCGAAAACCGGGCCCAGTTCTACGAATCCGTCGGGGCCTTCAAAGACATGGTGGTCACCCACCTGTTCCAGATCCTGGCGTTCGTCGCGATGGAGCCACCGACCGAGCTGGCGTCGGACGCCATCAGCAGCGAGAAAAACAAAGTATTTCGCTCCATGCGTCCGCTCGACCCGGCTCACGTGGTCCGCGGGCAGTACCGCGGCTACCGCGACATGTCGGGCGTGTCGCCTGAATCGGACACCGAGACCTTCATCGCGCTCAAATGCGAGATCGACAACTGGCGCTGGGCCGGGGTTCCGTTCTTCCTGCGGACCGGCAAGGGCTTGGCCGAGGGGCAGCGCATCATCTCGATCGCGTTCCACGAGCCACCGCGCAGCATGTTCCCGCCGGGATCCGGGGTGGGACAAAAGGGTCCCGATCACCTGACGTTCGACCTCGCCGACGTGTCCAAGATGTCGTTGTCGTTCTACGGCAAGCGACCGGGGCCGGGAATGAAGCTGGACAAGCTCAGCCTGCAGTTCACCATGGAAGAGAGCGGCCATGCCGGCGACGTCTTGGAGGCCTACGAACGGCTGATCCTCGACGCGATGCGCGGCGACCGGACGCTGTACAACACCGCCGAGGGCATCGAACGGCTCTGGGAGGTTTCGGCGCCACTGCTCGAGGATCCGCCACCGGTGCGTAGTTACGACATCGACTCGTGGGGGCCCAACGCCGTCCATCCGCTGATCGCCCCCCGCTCGTGGCGACTGCCGTTCGAACGGGCCTGGCGCGGCAAGAAGTAATGGCGCGGCAGCGCCACGGCCCCGGATTTCCGCGGTGGTATCGACGCTTCGGCCGGCTAATGGCGGTGGTGCTTACCGCCGAGTTGGGGGCAGCTGCTGTTGTCGGATTGTTGAACGGAGATGGTCCGCGCTTGCAGTGTGCCGCCGCCATCCATGGTCCCGTGCGCCTCGATGCACTTGCCTTGGGTGATCGCTTGTGCGTCAGCGGCTGACTGTTTGGTGTATGTGGTGGTATTGGTGACCGTCACGCTGGTTCGCGCCGAATTGCCGCCTGCATCAGCGTCATTCAGGATGATCGTATTGCCCGTCATGGATAGGACCTGACCACGTGTTTGGTGATGCGCGGCGGGTGCGCCCGGTGGCGCGTTGGTCGCGCCGCCGCACTTGCCGTCGACGGCGGTGCTAATACGCACCGATCGAGCGGTGATCGCGCTGCGATCCCCCGAGGCGTTGTGCCGGTCCGGATGCACACTGACGCAGCTGCCGTTGGTGATGTCGGTCAGTTGGGCCGGGGTGACTTCGGAGACCGCCGTCGACGGTGTGAAGTCGACGGTGGCGGTTCCGGATCGTTGGCTGACCTGAATTGTGTTGCCCGACACCGAATCGATCAGCCCATTCACCCAGTCCTTGCCCTTGGCCGACGGCGACGATGATGAGGGCGCGGGGCTAGTCGAATTCGCCGAAGTCGGCTTGGCATTGTTGGATGCGCCGCACGCGGCAATCGAAAGCGCGCTGACACCGGTGAGCATCACGATCGCCAATCGGCTCAGCCGGGCGGGTGGGGAAGTGACAGACATGGAAGGACCTTTCCCATTGACGGCTGCGCTGCGCAGGCCGGTCATGCAACGTTTCTCACTGTCGGCGCCTCAGCTGAGTGCCGGCGAGGGCCCGATTATGAGCCTGCTGTGTATCTGGGTCGGCCGCGCGAAAGCGGTTGGACGAGTCGCGTTTCGGTTCTAATGGTGGTGATGGTGCAGCCACCATGGGAGGTGGAAATGGTGCTGCGGGCCACCCATCGGCGGACACGGTTCGAGGTCGATCGACTCAGCGTGCAGCACACTGCCGTCCTTGGTTCCCTGCGCCGCCATGCACTTACCATCCTGGACCGCTTGGACATTGGTAACGGCGTGTTTGGTGTAGGTGGTCGTGTTGGTGACGGTAACGGTGCTACGCGTCGTTTTGCCGGTGAGATCGGTGGTGTTGACTTCGATGGCGTTGCCCGCGACGGAGTCGACGGTGCCGTAAACGGCTGGCGCGGGCCCCGGCGGCGGGGGGCACCTGCGGGCTATTGCCGGGCTGATCTCCACGGATTCCGCAGTGATCGCACCGCCGGGCGAAGCGCTCTGCGGCGCAGACCTGACGTCGACGCAACTGCCGGGTTGGACGTCGGTCAGCGCGGCCGAGCCGAGCTCGGTGACGATCGTCTCCGGGGCGGAGTCCACCGTCGCCGCGCTCCGGTCCCGTTGGGTGAGCTGGAACGTGTTACCGGACACCGATCTGACTAGGCCCTCGACGTGATCTTTGCCCACCGGCGGGGGCGGTGGCGGCGGTGGCGTGGGCGCGGACGTCGGTTGGCTTGCCGCGGTGCCAGGCGGTGGCGGGGTTGGGTGGTTCGATGTGCCGCACGCGGCGATGGACAAAGCGGCAGCTCCGGCCAGTAGAGGGGTTACCAAACGGGTCCGCGAGGGAGCTGGCAAAGTGATCCACATCGACGCTTCTCCGATCGCGAACATAACCGGGCGGGATACCCGCTGCAAGCGGATGTCTAACGCTGGCGGTAGAGGCCCCCGATGGGCTCGTGGTGCGGCGCCAGCGAATTAAAGTTAATCATGTTCTGGCTGTGCAGGACCTGCGCGGCGACTACGACCACTTGACCTGATCGCGGGGAACACAGCGACGGTTTGCAACGTTGATCAGCGGGTGACCACCCAAGAACTCACTGCCGCACAGTTCAACGAAACGATCAACGGCAACGACATCGTGCTCGTCGACTTCTGGGCCTCCTGGTGCGGCCCGTGCCGGCAGTTCGCGCCAACGTTTGCCGCATCCGCCGACAAGCACCCTGACGTGGTGCACGCCAAAGTGGACACCGAAGCCGAACAGGAACTTGCCGCTGCCGCGCAGATCCGGTCCATCCCGACGCTGATGGCCTTCAAACAGGGCAAGCTGGTCTTCAACCAGGCTGGTGCACTGCCGGGCGCCGCGTTGGAAGACCTGGTTCAGCAGGTGAAGGCCTTCGATGTCGACGCGGCCGCCGCCACGCAGCAAGGCGACCCATCCTGAGCTGACGCTTTGCTGCCCGCACCGACGCGAGGCGTTACCGTTCAACGGTGAGTATGGTCCTCGTCGAACATCCGCGGCCGCACGTCGCACAGGTCACCCTCAATCGTCCGGAGCGGATGAACTCCATGGCGTTCGACGTCATGGTCCCGCTCAAAGAGGTGCTGGAAGACATCACCTACGACAATTCCGTTCGGGTGGTGGTGCTGACCGGCGCCGGCAACGGCTTCTCCTCGGGCGCCGATCACAAGTCGGCCGGCTCGGTTCCGCACGTCCAGGACCTCACCCGGCCCACCTATGCAATGCGCTCGATGGCGCTTCTCGATGACGTGATCCTGGCGCTGCGACGGCTGCACCAGCCGGTGATCGCCGCGGTCAACGGCGCCGCGATCGGCGGTGGGCTGTGCCTGGCACTGGCCGCCGACATCCGCGTCGCAGCGCACGGGGCGTATTTCCGGGCCGCGGGCATCAACAACGGGCTGACCGCCAGCGAACTGGGCCTGAGCTACCTGCTGCCGCGGGCCATCGGTTCGTCCCGGGCTTTCGAGATCATGCTGACCGGTCGCGATGTCGACGCCGCGGAGGCCGAGCGGATCGGGCTGGTGTCCCGCCAAGTGCCTGAAGACCAATTGCTGGAGACCTGTTATGACATGGCCGAGCGCATCGCCGCGTTCTCCCGGCCGGGCGTCGAGTTGACCAAGCGGACACTATGGAGTGGACTGGACGCCGCTAGCCTGGAAGGGCACATGCAGGCCGAAGGTCTCGGACAGCTCTTCGTCCGCCTACTCACTGGCAACTTCGAAGAAGCGGTTGCCGCGCGCGCCCAGAAGCGCCCGCCGGTGTTCACCGACGACAAGTAGTTAATCCGTGCCGTCTGGCGACGATGCAGGCCAGCATGGACCTGCGTAGGAGCCGGACAACGTACAAGGAGAGTGACCGTGATCACGGCTACGGACCTCGAGGTCCGCGCAGGTGCGCGCACACTGCTCTACGCGGACGGGCCGGCTCTGCGGATTCAGCCGGGGGACCGAATCGGGCTCGTCGGGCGCAACGGTGCTGGTAAGACCACAACGATGCGCATCCTGGCGGGCGAGGGGGAGCCGTACGCGGGTGCTGTCACCCGCACCAGTGAGATCGGTTATCTGCCGCAGGATCCCAAAGAGGGCGACCTCGACGTGCTCGCCCGCGACCGGGTGCTGTCGGCGCGCGGTCTGGACCGCCTGCTCACCGATCTGGAGAAGCAGCAGGCGCTGATGGCCGAAGTCGCCGACGACGCCGCCCGAGATCGTGCGATCCGTCGTTACGGCCAACTCGAGGAGCGGTTCGCCGCGCTCGGCGGCTACGGCGCCGAAAGCGAAGCGGGCCGCATCTGCGCCAGTCTCGGCCTGCCCGACCGCGTCCTGACCCAGCAGCTGCGCACCCTGTCCGGTGGGCAGCGCCGCCGGGTGGAGTTGGCCCGGATCCTGTTCGCCGCATCCGACAGCGGTGCGGGGTCGGCCACCACGCTGCTGCTCGACGAGCCGACCAACCACCTCGACGCCGACTCGGTCGGGTGGCTGCGGGACTTCCTGCGCAACCACACCGGCGGCCTGGTGGTGATCAGTCACAACGTCGACCTGCTGGCCGACGTGGTCAACCGGGTCTGGTTCCTCGACGCGGTCCGCGGCGAGGCCGACGTCTACAACATGGGCTGGCAGAAGTACCTGGATGCCCGTGCCACCGACGAGCAGCGCCGTCGCCGTGAGCGGGCCAACGCAGAGAAGAAAGCCACCGCGCTACGCACCCAGGCCGCGAAGATGGGCGCCAAGGCGACCAAAGCCGTTGCGGCACAGAATATGCTGCGGCGTGCCGACCGGATGATGGCCGCGCTGGACGCCGAGCGGGTGGCAGACAAGGTGGCCCGGATCAAATTCCCGAGCCCGTCCTCGTGTGGACGCACGCCACTGACCGCGTCCGGGCTGACGAAGAATTACGGCTCGCTGGAGATTTTCACCGGGGTGGACCTGGCCATCGACCGCGGTTCGCGGGTGGTTGTGCTTGGCCTCAACGGTGCCGGCAAGACCACCCTGCTGCGGTTGCTGGCCGGCGTCGAGCAGGCCGACGCCGGAGTGATCGAGCCCGGACATGGTTTGAAAATCGGGTATTTCGCGCAGGAGCACGACACGCTCGACGATGCCACGACGGTGTGGGAGAACATTCGCCACGCCGCACCCGACACCGGAGAGCAGGAGTTGCGCGGACTACTGGGCGCATTCATGTTCAGTGGTAGCCAGCTCGACCAAGCGGCCGGCACGTTGTCCGGCGGCGAGAAGACCCGGCTGGCGCTCGCCGGTTTGGTGGCTTCCACGGCCAATGTGTTGTTGCTCGACGAGCCGACCAACAACCTCGATCCGGCCTCGCGCGAACAGGTGCTGGATGCGCTGCGCAGCTACGCGGGCGCGGTGGTGCTTGTCACCCACGACCCGGGCGCCGCCGAAGCCCTCGACCCGCAACGCGTGGTGCTACTGCCCGACGGAACCGAGGACCATTGGTCCGACGAATACCGGGATCTCATCGAGCTCGCCTGAGCCTGCTGCCGCAATCTTTGGGGTGCAGCAGAGGATTTCGCCAATTCGGCCCGCAACCCGACCTCCCTTCCTACTCTTTGTGCTTTGGGGATCTGAGTTCAATCGGGGAGGGGCAAGTGAGGAAATCGAAAAAGCCGCGCGATCAGGTGCTGCGCGAATTACGCAGTGCCTACGAGAGCGGAGCCAGCATTCGCACGCTGGTCGGCTCGACCGGAAGGTCGTACGGGTCGATCCACAGCATGCTGCGCGAGTCCGGCACCACGATGCGCAGCCGCGGCGGGCCCAACCACCGCACCAGAACGCACTAGTCTCGCGCCCAGCTAGCGCTGTCGGACCGAGCCCTCGACCAGATCGAGGACAGCAGTGAGCAACTGAGTGTCTTCGCCGGAGGCCACCTTGGCCACCAACCCGTCGAGAACCAGATCCAGATAGCACTGCAGCACGTCACTGGGGATGTCGTCGCGGACCCGGCCGGCCAGCTTCTGCCGGCGTAGGCGTTCGATCGTCGCCGCCGCCAACTCCGCTGACCGGTCGGTCCACTCCTTGTTGAACTCCGGCTCGTGGCGCAGCTTTCGCGCGATCTCCAATCGTGTGGCGAGCCAATCGAACTGCTCGGGCGCCGCGAGCATGTCGCGCATCACCTGGACCAGACCCTCGCGGGACGCGACATCGGCCATCCGCTCGGCATCCTCGTGCGCCAATTCGAAGAACAACGTGTCCTTGTCGCGGAAGTGATGGAATATCGCACCTCGCGACAAACCGATCGCCTGCTCCAGGCGGCGCACCGTCGCCCCGTCGTAGCCGAACTCGGCGAAGCAGCCGCGGGCGCCGTCAAGGATCTGACGGCGCCGGGCCTCCAGATGATCCTGGCTGACCTTGGGCACGGCCGCTCTCCGTTAGGCCTTCAGCATGTTGCGCAACACGTACTGCAAGATGCCGCCGTTGCGGTAGTAGTCGGCTTCACCCGGGGTGTCGATGCGCACCACCGCGTCGAATTCCACGGCCTTTCCGCCATCTTTGGTGGCCTTGACGTGAACCGTCTTCGGCGTCTTAGCGTTGTTGAGCTCCTCGATGCCGGTGATGTCGAAGACCTCGGTGCCGTCCAGACCCAGGTCCCCGGCCGACTTGCCCTCCGGAAATTGCAGCGGGATCACGCCCATCCCGATCAGGTTGGACCGGTGGATGCGCTCGAACGATTCGGTGATCACCGCGCGGACTCCCAGCAGCGACGTGCCCTTGGCCGCCCAGTCTCGCGACGAGCCCGAGCCGTACTCTTTACCGCCGAGCACGACCAGCGGAATACCTTGTGCCGCATAGTTTTGCGCCGCGTCGTAAATGAACGCTTGCGGGGCGTCATCCTGGGTGAAGTCGCGGGTGTAGCCACCCGAGACGTCGTCGAGCAACTCGTTGCGAAGCCGGATGTTGGCGAACGTGCCGCGGATCATCACCTCGTGGTTGCCGCGCCGCGAACCGAAGGAGTTGAAATCCTTGCGCTGCACGCCGTGTTCCTCGAGGTACTGCGCCGCCGGCGTTCCCGGCTTGATGCTGCTGGCGGGGGAGATGTGGTCGGTGGTCACCGAATCACCGAGCAGTGCCAACACCCGGGCGCCGCTGATGTCGCTCACCGGCTCGGGGTCTGCCGACATCCCCTCGAAGTACGGTGGTTTGCGCACATACGTCGAGTCCTCGGCCCACTCGAAGGTGTTGCCGCTCGGCGTCGGCAGGTCGCGCCAGCGCTCGTCGCCCTTGAACACGTCGGCATAGTTCTTGGTGAACATCTCCTGGTTGATCGCCGACGCGATGGTGTCCGAGACGTCCTTCTGCGACGGCCAGATGTCTTTGAGAAACACGTCGTTGCCGTCTTTATCGCGACCCAGCGGGTCCTTGTCGAAATCGAAGTCCATGGTGCCTGCCAGCGCGTAGGCGATCACCAGCGGCGGCGACGCCAGGTAGTTCATCTTGACGTCGGGGTTGATGCGGCCCTCGAAGTTACGGTTGCCCGAGAGGACCGCAGTCACGGAGAGATCGTTGTCGTTGATCGCCTTCGAAATCTCGTCAGGCAGTGGGCCGGAGTTGCCGATGCAGGTCGTGCATCCGTAGCCGACCAGGTAGAAGCCGAGCTTTTCCAGGTAAGGCCAGAGGCCGGATTTCTCGTAGTAGTCGTTGACCACCTGCGAGCCCGGCGCCATTGTGGTCTTCACCCATGGCTTGGTGGCGAGTCCCTTTTCGACGGCGTTGCGGGCCAGCAGCGCCGCGCCCAGCATCACCTCGGGGTTGGAGGTGTTGGTGCACGAGGTGACCGCGGCAATCACCACTGCGCCGTGGTCGAGGACGAATTCGCCGCGCTCATCGGATTTCACCTCCACCGGATTGCTCACCCGGCCCTTCGCGTGCGCGGCGGCCGACTGCTCCGGAGCGCGGTCGTCGGCGTGTCCATTGGCGACCTGACCGGGGTCACTTGCCGGGAACGTCTCGTCGAGCTCCTCGTCCAGCTTGGAGTAGTCCTTCTTGTCTGGGTCGTCGCCGACGTAACTCGGAATGGTCTTGCGGAACGATGACTTTGCGTCCGACAGCGCGATGCGGTCCTGCGGCCGTTTCGGCCCGGCGATCGACGGCACCACCTCGGACAGGTCCAGCTCCAGGTACTCCGAGAACGTCGGCTCGTGCTTGGGGTCGTGCCACAATCCCTGCTCTTTGGCGTAGGCCTCGACCAGAGCCAACTGCTCATCGCTGCGGCCGGTGAACTTCAGATACGAGATGGTCTCTTCGTCGATCGGGAAAATTGCTGCGGTGGAGCCGAATTCAGGGCTCATGTTGCCCAAAGTGGCGCGGTTGGCCAACGGCACTTCGGCTACGCCCTCGCCGTAGAATTCGACGAACTTGCCGACCACGCCGTGCTTGCGCAGCATCTCGGTGACAGTCAGCACCACATCGGTGGCGGTGACCGCCGGCTTGATCTCGCCGGTGAGCTTGAAGCCGACGACGCGGGGGATCAGCATCGACACCGGCTGGCCGAGCATCGCAGCCTCGGCCTCGATGCCGCCGACGCCCCAGCCCAGCACGCCCAGTCCGTTGACCATCGTGGTGTGCGAGTCGGTGCCGACGCAAGTGTCGGGATAGGCCACCCCGTCGCGGGTCATGACGACGCTGGCCAGGTATTCGATGTTGACCTGGTGCACGATGCCGGTGCCCGGCGGCACCACCTTGAAGTCGTCGAAGGCGCCCTGCCCCCAGCGCAGGAACTGGTAGCGCTCACCGTTGCGCTCGTATTCGATCTCGACGTTGCGCTCGAACGCGTCGGCCGTGCCGAACAGGTCCGCGATCACCGAGTGGTCGATCACCAGGTCCGCCGGCGCCAAGGGGTTGACCTTCTCTGCGTTGCCGCCCAGATCGCCGATGGCCTCCCGCATCGTGGCGAGGTCGACGATGCACGGAACGCCGGTGAAGTCCTGCATCACGACACGTGCCGGCGTGTACTGGATTTCGATGCTCGGCTCGGCCTTGGGATCCCAGTGGGCGATGGCCTCGATGTGGTCCTTGGTGATGTTGCTGCTGTCTTCGTTACGGAGCAGGTTTTCGGCGAGGACCTTCAAGCTGTAGGGAAGCTTTTCGGTACCCGGAACCGCGTCTAGCCGGTAGATCTCGTAACTGTCCCCGCCGACCTTCAAGGTGTCGTGGGCTCCGAAGGAATTCACCGAATCTTTGCTGCTCACATCAACTCCCGAGATTTTGTTGTCGGCGGTGACCCACTGCGCCGGCCGGGCCGGGCTGGCGATCCTCGCTCGTTCCGCTCGCCGACGGGCCGTGTCGACGGGCACTGACGAGTCTAACAGTACGCTTGTCCTGCATTGCGCCGGACTCAGAAATTTCTTCTCTTTCGGCCGGCCACCTGGTGTCACGCAGGCGTCGTCAGCCGGTACCGTTTCCTCCGTGACTACCCCGCACGCACCGCTCTACATACCTGGTGAACTCTGCGGCACCATCGGTCTCGATCCAGCGACCAAGCCCGACGACTGCCTGGCCGTGGTCCAGCAACAGGTCAGCACGGGAAACATCAGCGCACCACCGGCCGTCACGCCGGCGCTGCTCGACGTGATCAACCAGGCGCACAAGCACAACATCGATCTGAAGATCGTGGTGCTCGATCACAACCCGCCGAACGACACCCCGCTGCGGGACATCGCGACGGTGATCGGCTCCCAACATCCCGACGCGACCGTGCTGGTCCTGAGCCCGAACTTTGTCGGCACGTACAGCACCCACTTTCCGCGGGCGACGCTGGAGATCGGCGAGGACCACGCCAAGACCGGCAACACGGTGCTCTCCGCGCAGAATGTGTTGCATCAACTCGAGACGCCGCAGTTCCCCTGGACCCCATTCACCGTCGTGGTCCTGATCGGGGTTCTGGCCGCAGTCGTCGGCACCCGGTTCATACAACTGCGCGGCAGGCGGTCAGCAACGCCCACCGCGAGCGCCGCGGCCCCCGCAGACGGTGCTGATCACCACGCCTAACGGCAGTTATTCCGCGTGTGTCGCATAGCGTCGGCGCCGCCACCGCAAATGCGGGCTAATTAGTGATGTCACCGTAGGGTCACAGTTCTCAGAAGAACAGACTTGTAATTTGTGACATAAGTTTCAACTGGGTCAGATGTGACTTACCGTGCAGAGGATGCATTTGGTTTATTCGTGCTTCCAGTGATAACTGGGGTTCCGAATTTCCAGCGCCGCCCGCCCGCGTTGAGCCAAGGAGACCCGAGTCGAATGAGACGCAACTGCCGCGGCTCGTCTGTCCGATCGGCGACACCGTTCATCCTCCGGCTCTGCCCGGCGGTACTCAGCGTGGCCATGTTGCTGGGCACGCCTGGTCTGGCCAAAGCCGACCCGGACACGATGGCCAAGCTGATCGCCGACGTGGCGCAGGCCAATCAGCGCCTGCAGGATCTCAATGCGCAGATCCAGAGCGAGGAAGAGAGCGTCAATAAGGCGGTCGTCGATGTCGAGACGGCGCGCGACAACGCGGCGGCTGCGCAACACGATGTCGAAACCAGCCAGCACTCGGTCAAAGACGCCGACGTCGCAATTGCCGCCGCGCAGAAGCGGTTCGACCGTTTCGCGGTCGCCAGCTACGTCAACGGCCCGTCGGACAGCTACCTCACGGCCAGGAATCCCGACGACATGATCGCGACCGCGGCCGCCGGCCAGACCCTGGCTGCCGGATCGCAGCAGGTGATGGACAACCTGCAGCGCGCCCGCACCGAGCAACTCAACAAGGAATCCACCGCGCGGCTGGCCAAGCAGAAGGCCGACAAGTCCGTCGGGGACGCACAATCCAGCCAGAACGCGGCGGTGGCCGCGCTGACCGATGCCCAGCACAAGTTCGGTGAACAGCAGCAAGAAGTCACCCGACTGGCCGACGAACGTAGCGCGGCCCAATCCAGACTCGACGCCGCCCGCAATTGGACGGCATCCGCGGGCGGACCGGATGCCGGCCAGCGGGCGGTGTCGTCCCCCGGAGACCGATGGGACCCGGCCGCGCCGGGCTCGCCCAACCGGCCGCAGGGCAACGGTGCCAACTGGGACGGCGCGTGGGACCCGACGCTGCCGATGGTGCCCAGCGCCAACGTGCCCGGTGACCCGGTCGCGGTTCTCAACAAGGTCCTCGGGACGATGTCGACCTCGTCGGAGGTCACCTCCAACATGGGTCGCAGCTTCTTGCAGCAGCTCGGATTGGCGCCTACGCCATCAGGTTTCACCAACGGGAAGATCCCGCGGGTTTACGGTCGGCAGGCATCCGAGTATGTGATCCGCCGTGCCGGCTCGCAGATCGGTGTCCCGTATTCGTGGGGTGGTGGCACCGCGGCCGGCCCGGGCAAGGGCATCGGGTCGGGCTCGGGCACCACCGGCTTCGACTGCTCCGGCCTGATTCTCTACGCGTTCGCCGGTGTGGGCATCAAGCTGCCGCACTATTCGGGCGCGCAGTACGACCTCGGCCGCAAGATCCCGGCCTCGCAGATGCGCCGCGGCGACGTGATCTTTTACGGCCCCGGCGGCAGCCAGCACGTGACGCTCTATCTGGGCCAGGGGCAGATGCTCGAGGCCCCCGATGTCGGGCTGAAGGTCCGTATCGCGCCGGTCCGCACCAGCGGCATGACGCCGTACGTGATCCGCTACATCGAATACTGATGCGGTGAAAGGACTTATGCGCCAAGGGTTTGACGACTCGCGCGGTGTGCGCCGGACCAGGGTGGCCTGGCCGGTGCTGGTTGCTGTCAGCCTGCTGATCGGGCTGGCGGCTCCCGCGAACGCGGAGGACGGCGCGTGGGATCCGACGCTGCCGCCGACGATCAGCGCGGGGGCGCCGGGGGATCCGGTGGCCATGGCCAACCAGTCGCTGCAGGCCACCGCTCAGGCCACCCAGACGACGCTCGGCCTGGGACAGCAATTCCTCAGCGGCCTCGGAATCAACCTGGGCGGTAGTCCGCCCAGCACCGGCGCCAATGGGATCCCGCGGGTCTACGGCCGGCAGGCGGTCGAATATGTGATCCGCCGCGGCTCCTCGCAGATGGGCGTTCCGTATTCGTGGGGTGGTGGTACTCCCAACTCGCCGAGCAAGGGCATCGACTCCGGCGCCAACATCGTCGGGTTCGACTGCTCGGGCCTGGTTCGTTACAGCTTCGCCGGGGTGGGCGTGCTGCTGCCCAGGTTCTCCGGCGACCAGTACAAGGCCGGTCGGCACATTCCGCCCTCGCAGGCCAGGCGCGGCGACCTGATCTTCTACGGCCCGGGTGGAGGCCAGCACGTCACCATCTATCTGGGTAACGGTCAGATGCTGGAGGCGTCCGGGAGCGCCGGAAAGGTGACCGTCAGCCCGGTGCGCAAGGGCGGCATGACGCCGTTCCTGACCCGGATCATCGAGTACTGAGACGTGCTTTGGGTGGGCGCGGCCGGGGCTGGATTGCCCGGCTCGCCCCCTCGCCGCTGCGCGGCTGGGGGTGCCCCCACCGCAGGCCGCCCGCGGCCTGAATCGTCGCCGGGCGGGGCTAGATTGCCCGGCTCCTCCGCAGGCCGCCCGCGGCCTGAATCGTCGCCGGGCGGGCGGCCACGTCGACGGATCCCAACTGGCCTGGAATAGTTGAACCAGGGCACGCCGCTGCCCCGCGATGTTCGTGGTGCGAGCAGTCGTGTGTGATTGAGCTTTGGAAGGTTGAGCCGTGGAGGGTAATCGATGACATCAGCAGGCGGGCCGCCGCCGGGCACCAGCGGTTACTCGGGTCCGGGCAGCGCTTCAACGGCACCTGCGCACGCGGCCCCCGGCGGTGGCGGCAACGGCCTGGCGGCCGAAGTGCACACCTTGGAGCGGGCGATCTTCGAGGTCAAACGGATCATCGTCGGCCAGGACCAGCTCGTCGAGCGGATGCTTGTCGGCCTGCTGTCCAAGGGCCACGTCCTCCTCGAGGGTGTGCCTGGTGTCGCCAAGACGCTGGCTGTGGAGACCTTCGCGAAGGTGGTCGGCGGAACGTTCGCCCGCATCCAATTCACCCCCGACCTGGTGCCCACCGACATCATCGGTACCCGCATCTACCGGCAGGGCAAAGAAGAGTTCGACACCGAACTCGGCCCGGTTGTCGCCAACTTCCTGCTCGCCGACGAGATCAACCGTGCACCGGCCAAGGTGCAGTCGGCTCTGCTGGAGGTCATGCAGGAGCGCCAGGTGTCGATCGGTGGCAAGCGATTCCCGTTGCCCAACCCGTTCCTGGTGATGGCCACCCAGAACCCCATCGAGCACGAGGGCGTCTACCCACTGCCCGAGGCGCAGCGGGACCGCTTTCTATTCAAGATCAACGTGACCTACCCGTCGCCGGAGGAAGAGCGCGAGATCATCTACCGGATGGGCGTCAAGCCCCCGGAGCCCAAGCAGATCCTCGACACCGGTGATTTGCTGCGGTTGCAGGACCTCGCCGCGAACAACTTCGTGCACCACGCCCTGGTCGATTACGTCGTCCGGGTCGTGACCGCCACCCGGCACCCCGAACAACTCGGGATGAACGACGTCAAGAGCTGGATCTCGTTCGGCGCGTCGCCGCGTGCCTCGCTGGGCATCATCGCCGCGTCGCGTTCGCTGGCGCTGGTCCGTGGCCGCGACTACGTGATCCCGCAAGACATCGTCGAGGTGATCCCGGACGTGCTTCGGCACCGGCTGGTTCTCACCTACGACGCACTGGCTGACGAAATCTCGTCGGAAATTGTCATCAACCGGGTGCTGCAGACCATCGGGATGCCGCAGGTGAATGCCGTTCCGCAACAAGGTCATTCGGTGCCCCCGGCGATGCAGGCCGCGGGTGCGGCTAGCGGTCGGTGACCGATAGCAAATCCGCAGCGGACTCGTCTGCGGCCAATCGTCCGCCGTCGATGCAGCGCGGCAACATCGACGACCCCAAGCTGTCGGCCGCGTTGCGGACCCTCGAGCTCACGGTCAAACGCAAGCTCGACGGTGTGTTGCATGGGGACCACCTCGGCCTGATCCCGGGTCCGGGGTCGGAGCCAGGGGAGTCGCGCGAGTATCAGCCCGGCGACGACGTGCGCCGGATGGACTGGGCGGTCACCGCGCGTACCAGCCACCCGCATGTGCGGCAGATGATCGCCGACCGGGAACTGGAAACCTGGGTGGTGGTGGACCTGTCGGCGAGCCTGGACTTCGGCACGGCTATCTGCGAGAAGCGCGACCTGGCGGTGGCCGCCGCGGCTGCCATCACCTTCCTCAACAGTGGCGGCGGAAACCGGCTCGGCGCGGTGATTGCCAACGGCGAGAGGGTAACTCGGGTGCCGGCCCGCTCCGGGCGTCAGCACGAGCAGACGCTGTTACGCACCATCGCCACCATGCCCAAGGCTCCGGTCGGGGTGCGTGGTGATCTGTCGTTGGCCATCGACGCGCTGCGCCGTCCGGAACGCCGCCGCGGGATGGCAGTCGTCATCAGTGACTTCCTCGGACCGATCAACTGGATGCGGCCGATGCGGGCGATCGCCGCCCGCCACGAGGTGCTCGGCATCGAGATCCTCGACCCGCGCGACGTCGAGCTCCCCGACGTCGGCGATGTGCTCCTGCAGGACGCCGAGACGGGGCGCTCCCGCGAATTCACCATCGACGAGCAACTGCGCGACGACTTCGCGAAGGCCGCCGCGGCGCATCGCGCCGACGTGTCGCGCACCCTGCGCAGCTGCGGGGCGCCGCTGATGTCGCTGCGAACTGATCGAGATTGGATCGCCGACATCGTCCGTTTCGTCGAATCCCGCCGACGCGGTGCACTGGCGGGGCGCCAGTGACTCACGCTTTCTTCGCGGCGGGCCTTAACAGCAAGACGGGTCTGCTATGACATTGCCGTTGCTCGGGCCGATGACGCTTTCCGGGTTCTCGCACCCGTGGTTCTTCCTCTTCCTGCTGGTGATCCTGGCTCTGGCCGCGCTGTATGTGATCGCTCAGCTGGCCCGCCAGCGGCGCATGCTGCGGTTCGCCAACATGGAGCTGCTGGAAAGCGTTGCGCCCAAACAACCCACCCGATGGCGTCACCTGTCGGCGATCCTGCTGGTGGCCTCGCTGCTGCTGTTCACTGTCGCGATGGCCGGCCCGACCCACGATGTCCGGATTCCACGCAACCGCGCGGTCGTGATGCTCGTCATCGACGTCTCGCAGTCGATGCGGGCCACCGATGTCGAACCCAACCGGATGGCCGCGGCCGAAGTGGCGGCCAAGGAGTTCGCCGGTGAGCTGACCCCGGGCATCAACCTCGGCCTGATCGCCTACGCGGGAACGTCGACCGTGCTCGTCCAGCCGACCACCAACCGCGACGCGACCAAAGCCGCGCTGGACAAGCTGCAGTTCGCCGACCGCACCGCCACCGGCGAGGGCATCTTCACCGCGCTGCAGGCCATTGCGACCGTCGGCGCGGTGATCGGCGGGGGCGACACCCCGCCGCCGGCTCGTATCGTGCTGTTCTCCGACGGCAAGGAGACGATGCCGACGAACCCGGACAATCCGAAAGGGGCGTTCACCGCGGCTCGTACCGCTAAAGACCAGGGCGTGCCGATCTCGACGATCTCGTTCGGGACCCCGTACGGCTTCGTGGAGATCAACGGTCAGCGTCAGCCCGTCCCGGTCGACGACAGCACTATGAAGAAGGTCGCCGAGCTCTCCAATGGCAGCCATTACGACGCGTCGAACCTGCAGGAGCTCAAGCAGGTCTACGCCTCGCTGCAGGAGCAGATCGGCTACGAGACGATCCGGGGCGACGCGAGCGTCGGCTGGCTCCGGCTGGGTTCGCTGGTGCTGGCGTTGGCCGGGCTGGCAGCACTGCTGATCAACCGGCGGCTGCCGGCCTAGTCCGTTGGCCGGCGAGCGTAACGCCGCAGCGAAAAATCGCGGTGCTTCCGGCAGCAGCGTTACGCTGGGCGCCACCCGCGGCGGGCCATCGCCTCACGGACACGCCTCAGAACGTCCTGCGGATGGTCTTCGGCGATCACCCGAACGACGATCCAGCCGCGGCGGCCAAGCATTTCGGACCGCCGGATGTCCTTGACATACTGTGCGCGATCGGTTCGATGTTGGTCGCCGTCGTACTCGACGGCGACCAACATGTCTTCCCAGCCCATATCCAAATATGCTTCGGCATAGCCGAATTCGTTGCGAATAGCGATTTGAGTCTGCGGTGGAGGTAGCCCGTCGCCCAACAGCAACAGTCGCAGCCACGTCTCTCTCGGCGACTGGGCGCCGCCGTCGATCAACTCCAGGGCCACCCGGGCGCGACTCATCCCGCGGCGGCCTTTGTAGCGTTCGACGAGCAGGTCGATATCGGCAGGCTTCAGCTCGACCGCCTGCGCGAGCGCGTCAATGGCAGCGACCGACACGTCACGTGGATACCGTCGAGCCAGGTCGAGCGCGGTTCGAGCCGGACTGGTGATCCGCATGCCGTCCGCCAGGCCGACCTCGTCGCCTTCGATGCTTTCTTCCCAGACCCGTGCACCCTCGACCGGGCGGCGGTTGGTATCGATTATCGTCGCCGGCCAAGCAGGATTGATCCAACGCGCACCGTGCAGCGCGGACGCCGAGAAGCCGGCGAGTATCCCGCGCCGCCGCGATCGCAGCCAGCAAGCCTTCGCCCGTCGCACCGGCGTCAGCTGTAGTTCTTTGGCGAGGTACACATCCCGGTGCAGTGCGATGAACTTGGTCCGCAGCTCGTATGGCGTCACGTGGCCCGCGGCAAGCGCCTCGGTCCCTAGGAATGGCGAGTCCATGACCGGCAGTGTGCCGCGTCAGGCCGACACCATTGGCCAACGTAACGCCAGCGCGGGGAAACGCGGCGGATCGGGCTGTGGCGTTACGCTCGGGGCCCCCACACCAACGCCGGGCGATTTCGGCGATGCCGCGGTCAAGCGATAGGTTGTCGGGGTGACTGAGATAGCCACCGACGGCGGTAAGCCTGCGTTCGTACCTCGTTCGGTCCTGGTCACCGGCGGAAACCGCGGGATCGGGTTGGCCATCGCGCAGCGGCTGGCCGCGGACGGCCACAAGGTCGCCGTCACGCACCGCGGATCCGGCGCGCCCGAGGGATTGTTCGGCGTCGAGTGCGACGTCACCGACAACGACGCCGTCGATCGCGCCTTCGCCGCTGTCGAAGAGCATCAGGGCCCGGTCGAGGTCGTGGTGTCCAACGCCGGCGTCTCCGCGGACGCGTTCCTCATCCGGATGACCGAGGAGCGATTCGAAAAGGTCATCGACGCCAACCTCACCGGCGCGTTTCGGGTGGTCCAGCGGGCCTCGCGCAGCATGCAGCGGAAGCGGTTCGGCCGCCTGATCTTCATCGGCTCGGTCTCGGGGACGTGGGGCATCGGCAACCAGGCCAACTATGCGGCCTCCAAGGCCGGTGTGATCGGGATGGCCCGCTCGATTTCCCGAGAGCTGTCCAAGGCCAATGTGACGGCCAACGTGGTCGCTCCGGGCTACATCGACACCGACATGACGCGCTCGCTGGACGAACGAATCCAGGAGGGTGCGCTGGATTTCATCCCGGCGAAGCGGGTCGGTACCGCCGCCGAGGTCGCCGGGGTCGTCAGCTTCCTCGCGTCGGAGGATGCGAGCTACATCTCCGGTGCGGTCATCCCGGTCGACGGCGGTATGGGCATGGGCCACTGAATGATTCACGAGAACTGAAGAACTGGGACGGACATGGCAGGACTGCTCGAAGGTAAACGGATCCTGGTCAGCGGGATCATCACCGACGCGTCGATCGCGTTTCACATCGCCAGGGTGGCCCAGGAAGAGGGCGCTCAGCTGGTGCTGACCGGATTCGACCGGCTGCGGTTGATCCAGCGCATCGCCGACCGGCTGCCGGAGAAGGCGCCGCTGATCGAGCTCAACGTGCAAGACGAAAAGCATCTCGACACACTCGCTGAGCGCGTGACCGCCGAGATCGGCGAGGGCAACAAGCTCGACGGCGCCGTGCACTCCATCGGCTTCATGCCGCAGACCGGGATGGGTATCAACCCGTTCTTCGACGCGCCTTACGAGGATGTCTCCAAAGGTATTCACATCTCGGCGTATTCGTACGCCTCGCTGGCCAAGGCTCTGCTGCCGATCATCAATCCCGGGGGCTCGATCGTCGGAATGGACTTCGACCCGACGCGGGCCATGCCGGCGTACAACTGGATGACGGTGGCCAAGAGCGCGCTGGAGTCGGTCAACCGCTTCGTCGCGCGCGAAGCCGGTAAGTACGGTGTCCGGTCGAATCTTGTTGCCGCAGGCCCGATTCGGACGTTGGCGATGAGCGCCATCGTCGGAGGCGCGCTCGGCGACGAGGCGGGCGCCCAGATGCAGTTGCTCGAAGAGGGCTGGGACCAGCGCGCTCCGATCGGGTGGAACATGAAAGACCCGACACCGGTGGCCAAGACGGTGTGTGCACTGCTGTCCGAGTGGCTGCCGGCCACCACCGGGTCGATCATCTACGCCGACGGCGGCGCCAGCACGCAGTTGCTTTAGTACGCAATGGACTTCGATGCCGTTTTGCTGCTGTCCTTCGGGGGCCCAGAAGGTCCGGAACAGGTGCGACCGTTCCTGGAGAACGTCACCCGGGGCCGCAATGTGCCATCGGAACGGCTCGACGACGTGGCGCAGCACTACCTGCACTTCGGCGGGGTGTCGCCGATCAACCGGATCAACCGAGAGCTGATCGCCACGCTGCAGGCGGCGCTGGACATCCCGGTCTACTTCGGCAACCGCAACTGGGGTCCGTACGTCGAGGATGCGGTTGCGGCCATGCGCGACAACGGTATTCGGCGTGCAGCGGTATTCACCACGTCGGCGTGGAGTGGATACTCGGGCTGCAGTCAATATGCCGAGGATCTCGACAGGGCCCGGCGCGCGGTCGGTCCCGATGCGCCCGAGCTGGTCAAACTGCGGCGCTACTTCGACCACCCGCTCTTCATCGAGATGTTCGCCGACAACGTCGTCGAAGCGGCGGGCACTGTGCCCACCGGCGCGCGGCTGGTGTTCACCGCGCACTCGGTGCCGGTGGCCGCCGACGACCGCCTCGGACCACAGCTGTACAGCCGCCAAGTGCGTTATGCCGCAAAGCTTGTCGCCGTGAGGGCGGGATACGACGACTACGACGTGGTCTGGCAGTCACGGTCGGGCCCGCCGCAAGTGCCGTGGCTGGAACCGGACGTGGCCGACCACGTAGCCGCCCTCACCGCGGCCGGCACGAAGGCCGTCATCGTCTGCCCGATCGGTTTCGTCGCCGACCACATCGAGGTGGTGTGGGACCTCGACACCGAGCTACGGGAGCAAACCGATGCGGCCGCGGTCGCGTTGGCCCGGGTGAGCACGCCCAACGCCGACCCACGGTTCGCTCAGCTTGCGGTGGACCTGATCGACGAACTTCGCGGCGACCGGGGTCCCGCCCGAGTGAGCGGACCGGACCCGGTGCCCGGCTGCGCGGCTGGTATCAACGGGCAGCCGTGCCGCCCGCCGCACTGCGCCGCTGAGGTCTGGCCGGCCCAGTCGGGTCAGGACTAGCGCTGCCAGGCGGCGTGCAGAATCGCGGTGAGCGCAGCCGTTCTCGCCGATCGCACGACCGCGGCCAACGGCCGCAACGCGTCAGTGGCGATCTGTGCCTCCGAAAGCGACTGGGTGCCGATTCTGCTCAGCCCGGCGCTGACGGCGATGATCGCGTCGACATG
The DNA here is from genome assembly GCF_965277065.1 of Mycobacterium sp. Lineage (GTDB taxonomy): Bacteria > Actinomycetota > Actinomycetes > Mycobacteriales > Mycobacteriaceae > Mycobacterium. The sequence continues at coordinate 194,831 of NZ_CBDIBT010000017.1, read as the reverse complement.
GGCGGCGTTCTCCAGCACTCGCAGTGCCCGTGACGGCGCCGGTTCGGGAATCTGGTGGTGCCGAGTCGATTCCAGCAACTGCTCTACCATTCCACGCGGATCGTCGACATCGACTCCGGCCGAGCCGAGCCCGATGGTGGTGAGGGTGTCCGCGGCGGATCGCACAGCCAGCCGTAGGTCGTATTCGGCCTCGCCCAACTCGATGCGGTCGATCACCGGGGCGTTGGGCAGCGAGTACACCGTCCAGGACAGCGCCGCGAGTTCCGGTGCCTCGAATTCGTCCCCGGAGTCGCCGTACTCGAATTCGGGCACCAGGCCGACGGCCTTGCCGGGATCGTCCGGGTGGGTCACGATAACCGCCTCACCCGCGGTGATCGCGTCGCGCCCGAACTGGCTGCCTGGCGGCAGGCGCCGGACGTCGCCGGGAATCGGCAGCACCACCGTGATCGACGGTTCGCCCGTTGCTGGGCGTCCAGCGGCCATCCGCAGCGTCTGGAGCAGCGAGACTACTCCCGCGTCATGGACGTCGGGCCACGGAAGCCCGGTATGCCCAGCCGCGACCGCGTCATAGGCGGTAACGGATTGTGTTGGCGCCCAACACGATAACGCGTCAAGGACGTCATCGGGCGCAGCCTGGCCGGCCAGCCAGGCATTGGCCCAGACCGAGAGCGTTGCGCTTGGGCACCACATGGATTGGCAGTCTAGTTGTTCACCATGGGTGTGGCCGAGCACGCGATATCCTGACGGCATGTCTGCGGCTGTGATCTGGCTCATCGTCGCGTTGGGGCTGGCCGGTACCGAGGCGCTGACCGGGGACATGTTCCTGCTCATGTTGGGTGGCGGCGCGCTGGCCGCGGCCGGATCCAGCTGGCTGCTGGGCGCGCCGATCTGGGTCGACGGCGCGGTGTTCCTGGTGGTGTCGGTGCTGCTGCTGGCGTTGGTGCGGCCCGAGCTGAGACGGCGCCTGACCCCGCCGAAAAGCCTGTCGACAGGAATCGAAGCGCTGGAAGGCAAGCCCGCGCTGGTGCTCGACCACGTGACGCGCGATGCGGGCCAGGTGAAATTGGACGGTCAGGTGTGGACCGCGAGGCCAATGAATGAGGGTGACGAGTTCGAGCCCGGCGAACGGGTCACCGTCATGCGTATCGATGGGGCCACCGCGGTGGTCTGGAAAAGTCCGTAATCTTTTGAAGAACTAGGAGAAATCTCATGGCCGCTAGTGCCGGGTTGTTGCTGTTCGCTGTATTGGTGGTGTTCGCAATCATCGTGGTGGCCAAGTCGGTGACGCTGATCCCGCAGGCCGAGGCCGCGGTGATCGAACGGCTGGGTCGCTACAGCCGCACGATCAGTGGGCAGCTGACCCTGCTGATCCCGTTCATCGATCGGGTCCGCGCCCGGGTGGACCTGCGCGAACGGGTGGTGTCGTTCCCGCCGCAGCCGGTGATCACCGAGGACAACCTGACGCTGAACATCGACACGGTGGTGTATTTCCAGGTCACCGTGCCACAGGCAGCCGTCTACGAGATCAGCAACTACATCGTCGGCGTCGAGCAGCTGACCACCACCACGCTGCGCAACGTGGTCGGTGGCATGACGCTGGAGCAGACCCTGACCTCCCGCGACAAGATCAACGGTCAGCTGCGCGGCGTGCTCGACGAGGCGACCGGCCGGTGGGGTCTGCGGGTGGCCCGGGTAGAGCTGCGCAGCATCGACCCGCCGCCGTCGATTCAAGCTTCGATGGAAAAGCAGATGAAGGCCGACCGGGAGAAGCGGGCGATGATCCTGACTGCCGAAGGGAATCGGCAGGCCGCGATCACGGAGGCCGAAGGCGCCAAGCAAGCACAGATTCTGGCCGCCGAGGGCGCAAAGCAGGCCGCGATCCTGTCCGCCGAGGCCGGTCGGCAGTCTCAGATGCTGCGCGCTCAGGGTGAGCGCGCCGCGGCCTATATGCGGGCGCAGGGGCAGGCCAAGGCAATCGAGAAGACGTTCGCCGCGATCAAGGCCGGCCGGCCCACCCCGGAGATGCTGGCCTACCAGTATCTGCAGACCCTGCCGGAGATGGCGCGCGGCGATGCCAACAAAGTGTGGGTAGTGCCCAGCGACTTCAACGCGGCGTTGCAGGGTTTCGCCAAGCAGCTGGGCACTCAGGGCCAGGACGGGGTGTTCCGGTACGAGCCATCGCCGGTCGACACCACCCCGGCGCCAGAGCATGACGACGAGGACATGGAGGGCTGGTTCTCCACCGAGACCGACCCGGCGATCGTCCAGGCGGTAGCCAAGGCGGAGGCGGACGCGCGTCTGACCTCAGACGGCACGTTGCCGCCCCAGCACGAGCTGAGGCCGTGACATGAGCGCTCTGACGTCGCCGAAGACCTATGCGGGTTTGGCTGCATTCCAGGCCGTCGACGCCGTAGCGTGTGCGATCCCGGTCGCGCCGATCGCGAAAACCCTTGACAGTCTTGGAGTTCCGCAAGACATCCGGTGGATATTTCCGGTCTCGAAAGCGGCCTCGGCGATCGGACTGGTTTCCGCCAGCCGGTTTCCGGGGTTGGCGCGCCTCACCACGGCCATGCTGACGCTGTACTTCGTGCTCGCCGTCGGCGCCCACCTCCGGGTCCGTGATCGCCTCGTCAACGTCATACCGGCTGCGTCGTTTCTGGCGACGTACGCGGCGCTGACCGCCAAGGGACCGGACCAGGCTTAACGCGGCGGGCTTGTCAGGGCTCGCCTCTACCATCGCCGCAAGTGGTGGGACGAGCGCGATCGGAGACAGGCATGAGGGTGCTGGTTGCCCAACCGTTCCGTAGGCGGCATTGACCGCGTCGCGTTCAAAATGGCAGGCAATGGGTACCTAACGCCGCGATGAATACTGCGCGCCGGTTGCCCGGTCTGGGTCGGCGGCGCCGGCGCAGATGGACCCTCGACCAGATCCAGGTTGCCGACCCCGAGATGACGCGTCGGTCCATCAAGGGCGCGTCGATCGGCAACTTCATGGAGTGGTACGACTTCGGCGTCTACGGCTACATCGCCACCACGATTGCGCAGGTCTTCTACCCCGGCAACAGCGTCAGCTCGGTCCATCTGATCGCCACGTTCAGCACGCTGGCAGCAGCGTTCGTGGTGCGTCCCATCGGGGGGTTCATCTTCGGCCCGCTCGGTGATCGGATCGGCCGTAAGCGGGTGCTGATGATCACCATCGTGCTGATGACGATCGGCACCACGGGGACGGGGTTGCTGCCGACCTACAGCGCCATCGGCGTTTGGGCGCCGATCCTGCTCGTCGTCGGACGAGTCTTTCAGGGGCTGTCCACCGGCGGCGAGTACGTCGGCGCGATGACCTACGTCGTCGAGCAGGCGCCGGATCGCAAACGCGGAATGATCGTCGGCTTCCTGCCGCTGGGCAATCTCGGCGGGTTCATCGCCGCGGGTCTGATGGTCACCGCGCTGCAGGCCTGGCTGCCCAGCCACGACTGGCTGACCTGGGGATGGCGAGTGCCGCTATTACTGAGCGCGCCGCTGGGCGTCATGGCAATAGTCCTGCGGATGAGGCTGGAGGAGTCTCCTGCCTTCCAGGAGGCACAGCGAAACGCCGAAGCCGCCGGCGAAGAGTCGCAGGGGTACCGCCAGACGATCGCCGAGCAGTGGAGGCCGATGCTGATTTGCGCGGCACTGGTCTACACCTCCAACGCCGCCGATTACATGTTGACCGGGTACCTGCCGACCTACTTGGGGGTCGTCGTCCACCTCGGACACTCAGCCGGGCTGGCGATGATCACCGGGGCGTTGACCATCCTGGCGATCCTGCTGGTGTTCGTCGCTGCGCTGTCCGACCGGATCGGGGTGAAACCCATCATGCGGACGGGTTGTGTGCTGTTGATCGCGGCGTCGATCCCGGCCTTCCTCCTCATCCGACACGGCGGCGGCTACCCGCTGATTTTTCTCGGCGTGCTGCTGATCGGTCTGATGGAACTGTGCTTCGACAGCACCTCGCCTGCCACGATGCCGGCACTGTTTCCGACCAAAGTCCGCAACGGAGCGCTGGCCATCTCCTACAACGTCTCGATATCGGCCTTCGGCGGGACGACGCCGCTGGTTGCCCAAGCGTTGGTCGCAGGCACCGGCAACCCGATGGTGCCGGCGTACATGCTCATGGTGGCCGGGTTGGTCGGCATTGTGACGCTGGCGTTCACCCCCGAGGTCGCCGGCAAGCGGCTTCCTGGGTCGCCGCCGACGGTCGAGACCGAGCAAGAAGCCCGCGACTTGGTCGAGGGGTTCGACTAGCTCTACTCGTGCCGCCGGCCCGAAACTGGCTCAGTAGTGGGTCTTTCGCTCTGTCAATTTCCGGGTGCCTTGGTCTGGTTCTGGCCGCCGTGCGCTCCGCCGGGCCCGACGCCAGGGCGCGGAATGTTTGTCGTTGCCGGTGAGGATGCGTCCGGACCCTTCATCGCCGGTCCACCCGGTGCCGGGGACGGCGGCGGGTCCAGCGGAAATGCGCTGACCGGGCCGACGCCGAAGGTGAATGCTGATATGCCGACGGCGGCGGCAATAACCGCAGTCTTGGCCTTGCGCGAAATATCCATGGCTCGTGTTCCTTCGTGTGTTTTCATTTGTCGCGCTTGATCGGCTGGGCGACACCGAAATCACCCTCGCCACGCTGCGCGAACGCCAGTTTGCCGAGTACCCAGATTTGGGGAGATAACCACGTGCCGAGCGCTGAGAAAACTTCGCTAAGAAATGGGAGAACTCGCCGAGTCGGCTAAGCCGACGCCGGCTCGATCAGGAGCGGCCGGCACACGGCGGCAAGAACCCCGGTACTCCGCCGCCGCCTCGAGGGTTACCGCCCCCGGAACGCCCGTACCGCCAGCATTTTTCGGCTGGAAGGCCCGGCGCCGGACCGCCGGGATCCGGCTGCACCACCGGAACACCCGGAGGCGGATCGGACGGGGCGGCGCTGACGAGGGCCATCCCGCCGGTCGACAACGACATGCCGACGCCGACGGCGATCGCCGCCGCGGCGGATACGCGCTTGAAATTCATGGTGCGGGTGCCTCCCCAGACTGTCACCACGCTGGTTATCAGCTGCCTAGCCGGCTACGTGGCAAAAACCAACGGCGAAGTATCTCACCGTCTTGCCCTTCGAATCGTGGTAACGCCCAATACTAGACCTGACATGCGGCTATTGCGAGAAGGCAAATGCGACGCGGTCAGCTTGGCAGCGGTGCGGACACCTTGCATTGCGGCAGGTATCCCGGAACCCCTCCGCCGCCCAAGGGGCTGCCCGGCCCGACGCGCCCGTAGGCCCAGCATTTTGCGGCCGGAATGCCCCATTGGCCATCCGCATCCTGCTGGCAGGAAGGGCAATTCGGGGGCGGGCCCGTCGGCGCGGCGTTGGCCGACCCTATCCAGGTGGTCAGCGTTGACACGCTGACGGCGATCGCCGCCGCTGCGGCTATGCGCTTGGAGTTCATGGTGCGGGTGCCTCCCCAGACTGTCACCACGCTGGTTACTAGCTGCCTAGTCGCTGAGCGGAAGACCAACGGCGATCTGTCGCCGTCTTGCCGTCTCGAATTGTGGTAACGCCCAATTCTATACGTGACCTGTGGCTATGGCGAGGAGCGAAATACGCGGATCCGGATTCGGCCGCCGAGCCCGATCAGCCGCGCAACGCCTTATCGGCGGTGTCGTCGACGTCGGTTGCCGGCGCGCGGTGATGCCGACGGTGCAGACGAATCTCGTACGCCAACAACGCCATTCCGACGAGGCCGGTGCACAGCGATATGAGAAAAAGCAGCGGGCTGACGTGACCGGTGAGCGCGTCGCCCAAGGTCACCACCGCCGCCGTGCCTGGTAACACGCCCCCAACGGTCGCCAGCGTGTACGGCAGTACCCGAACTGCGGACGCGCCCGCGGCATAGTTCAGCGGGGCGAACGGCACCGCGGGAATCAGCCTCAGCGACATGACCGCAACCCATCCGCGTTCGCGCAGTCGGGCATCCACCATCTCGATCGCTTGATGGCGGACCAGCCGGCTGAGTTGCCAGCCGGCCGCCCGGACCAACTCCAGCGCGATCACCGCGCTGGCCGTGCTGGCGGCCACCGCGAGCGTCACCCCGAGTACGGGCCCGAACAACAACCCAGCCGCCAGCGTGAACGCCGTACGCGGAAACGGCAACACGGTCACCACGATGTGAGCAGCCAGAAAAGCCAGCGGAAACCACGGACCCATCGATGTCGACCAGTCCCTCAACTCCACCGCTGTCGGCAACCGGACCAGCAGCGCGATGGCGACCACGGCGATTGCCACCGCGGCGGTCAGGACCAAGCGACGGGTGGACAGCTGACGAGCGGTGGCCACGATCGTCAAGCCCAGCGCGCGCAGCGTGTCCAAGGTTCGGGTGATGGCGGGCCGCGTCACGCGCCACAGCCTACGGCGCCATCGAGCAGGACCGTCAGCGGACGAACAACGAGAGCAGCTTTCTGCCCAATGGCACTGCCGCCGACTCGTTTTCGGCGTGCACCGACACCGTGCGGCCCCACTGCCGGCGCAACTCGTGCTGCAGCTTGTCATGCAAGGTGGCCGCTGCCGCCGGGCAGCCGTGGCACGCCCCGGACAACCGCACCTTGACGTTGTCGCCGTCGACCGACACCAACTCGATCGACCCGCCGTGGGAAGCGGCGAGCGCGCCAATCGGTCCGGCGAGTAGTTCGGCGGCGATCGCCGCCAGCCCACCGTCGTCGGGCGCATCGACGCTCCAGCCCGCCGGATCGAGCAGGGCGTCGCACAGCGCTCGACGCACGTCATCGCCCCATTCTCGCCAGCTGTTGCCAGCGTGCAGCGTGATCACCACATCGGCTGGGCGAACCTCGATGTGGTCGATGACACCGTCGCCGAGCAGGGCGCCGAGGCGCCCCGGTGCCTGACGTACTGCGCCGCGGGCCGGCAACCGGTCTGCAGCAGCCGCCCAGCGGAGTTGTTGCGGGTTCGCGGTGGCGGTGGCGTGGATGGGAATCATGCGCCCAGTCCGATCGCGATCGAGCGCGCGGCGAAGGCCATGCCCCAGGCGAGGACGAACATGTAGCCGAAGGCGAACGCGGGCCATCGCCAGCTGTTGGTTTCCCGACGCATCACCGCGATCGTCGACATGCACTGCAGCGCGAACATGAAATAGACCATCAGCGCGATCACCGTGGGCGCGGTGAAGATTCGACTGCCGTGGTCGTCGGTCATGGTGGCCAGCGCTTGCTCTGGAGCCGCCGGATCGGTCGCGGCCGCCACCTGGCCCAGCGTCGAGACGAACACTTCGCGGGCTGACAGCGAGCCGACCAGTGCGATGTCGGTCCGCCAGTCGAAACCCAGCGGCGAAAACACCGGTGCCACAGCATGACCCACGTCCGCAGCGTAGCTGTGATTCATCACGTACGCGGTGGCCTCGGTCGACGACATGCCCCGGGTCTGCGCCTCCCGGACGGGCAGGTTGAGCAGCGCCCACAACACCAGTGAGGTGGCCAGGATGATGGTTCCGGCTTTGCGCAGAAACATACTGGTGGCGCTCCACATCGCGGCCAGCATCGCCTGCGGGGACGGGAGCCGATAGGGCGGAAGCTCCATGGTGAACGGCAGCAGATCGCCGCGCAGAACCGTCGACTTGACCAGCAACGCCGCGACCAACGCGGACAACCCGCCACCGACATACAGCAGGAACATCGTGACGCCTTGCGCGCTGAACCCCCACCAGTGCGTCTGCGGAGCCACCAGCAGACCGATCAGCAAGGTGTAGACCGGAAGCCGCGCCGAGCAGGTCATCAATGGCGCGGTGACGATGGTGGCGATCCGGTCTCGCGACGACGGCAGGGTCCGGGTGGCCATGATCCCGGGGATCGCGCATGCATACGACGACAGCATGGCGACGAATGCGCGGCCTTCCAGGCCGGTCTTGGCCATCACGCGGTCCATCAGGAACGCCGCCCGCGACATGTAGCCGACGTTCTCCAGGAAAGCGAGCAGGCAGAACAGCAACACGATCTGCGGAATGAACTGCAGCACCGTGCCGACGCCGCCGATGATGCCCTGGCTGAGCAGACCGCGGACGATCGGATTGCCGACATGGTCGGCGACCTGGCCGCCCAGCCAGGTCAGGGCGTTGCCGATACCGTCGCGCAGGGGCGCTGCGGCGGTGAACAGCACCTGGAAGAAGTAGAACATCACCGCGAAGAAGATGATCGTGCCCCACAACGGGTGCAGCAGCACCCGGTCGATTCGCCTGGTGCGTTGATCCGCTTGCGGGGCAACGTATTCGGAGGCGTCGAGCACCGACTGGCCCCAGGCGTCGATGTCGTCCTGGCCGGTCGGTGGCAGCACCGGCGGGCGCTGCCACTGATCGAACGACGCCAGCTGTGATCGCAGGTCGTCGATTCCTGACCCGCGATGCGCGACGACCGCCGCCACCGGGATACCCAGCGCCGTCGACATCGCCGCCACGTCGATGCGGCCGCCGCGAGAGGCCAGTTCGTCGCCCATGGTCAGCGCCAACAGACACGGCAGATCGAGCCGCAGCACCTGGCCGATCAACAGGATCGACCGACGAAGCGTGGTGGCGTCGGCGACCAACACCAGCGCGTCGGGCGCATCGACGCCGGGGTAGGTGCCGGCCAACAGGTCGGTCACCACCTGCTCGTCCGGGCTGATCGGGTCGAGGCTGTAGGTACCGGGTAGGTCCTCGATTGCAATCGAGACGCCGTCGACGCTGGTGGTGCCGACGCTGCGTCCCACAGTGACGCCCGGGTAGTTGCCGGTCTTGGCGCGCAGCCCGGTGAGATGGTTGAAGACGCTGGTCTTGCCGGAATTGGGACTGCCGACCAACGCCACTCGCCGGATGCCGGCAACGGCAACCTGGGAGCCTTCGACGTCATGGCAAGCGGTCATCGGTCTGCTTCGGGAAGCACTTCGATGAGCTGCGCCTCGCGGCGGCGCAGGCACAGCTCGGTGTCGTGTACCCGATATATGGTCGGATCGCCCAGCGGCGCCCGACGGATGACGTCGACGTGAGCCCTCGCTCGAAAGCCCAACTGTCCCAAACGCTTCGCAATGAGCGGGTTCGCCTGCGCGACCGTGCCGACCACCGTGGCACGGTTTCCGGGCGTCAATTCGGCGAGCACGATCACCGAGTCGGACTGATCGCGTGCGCTCTGCGGTGGAGTACGCATGATCACCCTAACGTTAGCCGTTCTACCTTAGTAAGGTACTCCGTACCCGATGGGCGTCATGGCTCGTCACGCCCGTCGCAGCAGTGTGTGCCGCGACACTGACTAGCATCATTTAGCCTGGTTGTCGGGTGACAGACCAGTGTCGGGATGTCACGTGCTGACCTACCACATGTTGAGATGGGGAGCCGCCGGTGTCAGTCGATGTGTCCGCTGAACCTGCCGACCTGGCCAAGTGTCGCGCCCGCTGGCGCACCGCGGTGGCCGGGGTGCTGGCCAAGAGCACAGGGCGCGAGGTCGACGAGCTCGGGCCCGAACCCGAGCAGATGCTGGAAACACCGACCTACGAGGCCGTCGCGATCCGGGCGCTCTACACCGCGCTCGACGAGCTGCCCGAACCGCCCCTGCCGGGCGAATGGCCCTTCCTGCGGGGCGCCGACGCATTGCGCGACGTCAAGTCCGGCTGGAAGGTCGCCGAGGCCATTCCGGCCAACCGGGTTGCCGGGGTGGCGGCGGAAGACGTCAATTCGGCCGTGCTGGCGGCGCTGGCCGAAGGCGTCAGCGCGCTACTGGTGCGGGTAGGGGAGTCCGGTATCACACCGGCGCAGCTGGAGAAGGTGTTCGACGGCGTCTACCTGAGCATGGCACCGGTCATTCTCGACGCCGGGGCCGAATACCGGGCTGCCGGTGAAGCGATGCTGGAGCTGGTCAGCCGTGTCGACGACGACCAGCGCGCCGTCCTGTCGATCGACTTAGGGGCCGATCCACTCACCGCGCCGCTCAGCGACCGGCCCGCCCCGCCGCTCGAGGAGGTTGTCGGCATGGCGGCCAAGGTGGCCGACGACCACGGGGTGCGGGCGATCGCCGTGGACGGGCCGGCGTTCCACAACCTCGGTGCGAACGCGACGTGGGAACTCGCCGGCAGTATCGCCGCTGCGGTGTCCTACCTGCGTGTGCTCACCGAGTTCGGCCTTCCGGCGGCAAAGGCGCTGTCGCAGATCAGCTTCCGGCTGGCCGCCGACGACGACCAGTTCTTGACGATCGCCAAGGTCCGGGCGTTGCGTCGGCTGTGGGCGCGGGTGGCTGAGGTGATCGGTGAGCCCGACGGCGGCGCGGCCGTGGTGCACGCCGAGACATCGTTGCCGATGATGACGCAGCGCGATCCGTGGGTGAACATGCTGCGAACGACGTTGGCCGCGTTCGGCGCGGGCGTCGGGGGCGCCGACACCGTCTTGGTGTTCCCGTTCGACGTCGCCATCGAGGGCGGCTTCCCCGGTATGGCCACTAGTTTCGCGCGCCGGATGGCCCGCAACATTCAGCTGCTGCTGCTCGAGGAGTCGCACGTCGGCCGGATCCTGGACCCCGCCGGCGGGTCGTGGTTCGTCGAGGACCTCACCGACCAGTTGGCGAACCAGGCGTGGCAGAGCTTTCAAAGCGTGGAGCAGCGCGGCGGATTCATCGACGCCCGTGATTACATCGCCGAACAGATCGCCGAGATCGCCGCCCGGCGCGCCGACGACGTCGCGCATCGCAAGACCGCGATCACCGGTGTCAACGAATATCCGAATCTCACCGAACCGGCTTTGCCGCAGCCTGATTCGTCGTATTCACCGCTGGCGGCGGGCAAACTGATCCGCTACGCAGCCGGGTTCGAGGCGCTGCGTGACCGCTCGGACGTCTACCTGGCCCGCACCGGCACCCGTCCTCAGGCGCTGCTGCTGCCGCTGGGACCGCTGGCTGAACACAACATTCGCACGACGTTTGCGTCGAACCTGTTGGCATCCGGCGGCATCGAAGCGGTCAACCCGGGGACAGTCGATGTCGACGGTGTCGCCAAGGCGGTCTCCGACGCGGGATCGGCGTCGGTCGTAGTGATCTGCGGTACCGATGGCCGATACGGCACCGAGGCGTCCGCAGTTGTCGAGGCGGCTCACCACGCGGGGGTGTCGCATGTCTGTCTGGCCGGTCCGCAGAAAGCGGTGACCGAGGCCGACCACCAGCCCGACGAATTCCTGACGGCGAAGATCAATGCGGTGGAGACTCTTTCGCAGCTGCTCGACCGGTTGGGAGCTTAGCGATGACGACCACTACGCCCGCCGTGGGCAGCTTCTCCGACGTCCCGCTGCACAGCGATCGCGGCGTCGCACCGCCGACCGATGACGCGGTGCGCAGGCACGTCGAGGCCGCGGCTGCTGCCCACTCGTATTCCCCTGACCAACTTATGTGGCACACCCCGGAGGACATCGACGTCAAACCCGTCTACATCGCGGCCGACCGCGCGGCCGTCGAGTCCGACGGGTACCCGCTGAACACCTTCCCGGGTGAGCCGCCGTTCGTCCGCGGGCCCTACCCGACGATGTATGTCAACCAGCCCTGGACGATCCGTCAGTACGCCGGATTCTCCACGGCGGCCGAGTCGAATGCGTTCTACCGGCGCAACCTGGCCGCCGGGCAAAAGGGTCTATCGGTGGCATTCGACCTCGCCACCCACCGCGGCTATGACTCCGACCATCCCCGCGTCCAGGGCGACGTCGGAATGGCCGGTGTCGCCATTGATTCCATTCTCGACATGCGACAGTTGTTCGACGGCATCGACTTGTCCACGGTATCGGTGTCGATGACCATGAATGGTGCCGTACTGCCGATCCTGGCGCTTTACGTTGTGGCCGCCGAAGAGCAGGGAGTGCCCCCGGAGAAGCTGGCCGGCACCATCCAGAACGACATCCTCAAAGAATTCATGGTGCGCAACACCTACATCTATCCGCCGAAGCCGTCGATGCGGATCATCTCCGACATCTTCGCCTACACCAGTGCGAAGATGCCGAAGTTCAACTCCATCTCGATCTCCGGCTATCACATCCAAGAAGCCGGTGCCACAGCCGATTTGGAGCTCGCCTACACACTGGCCGACGGTGTCGACTACATCCGGGCCGGCCTGGACGCCGATCTCGACATCGACTCCTTCGCGCCCCGGCTGTCCTTCTTCTGGGGCATCGGGATGAACTTCTTCATGGAGGTGGCCAAGCTGCGGGCCGGTCGGCTGCTGTGGAGCGAGCTGGTCGCTGAACTCGGAAGCCAAAGCCCAAAATCCAGGTCATTGCGCACCCATTCGCAGACCTCCGGTTGGTCGCTGACGGCGCAGGATGCGTTCAACAATGTCGCGCGCACCTGCATCGAGGCGATGGCCGCAACGCAGGGGCACACCCAGTCGTTGCACACCAACGCCCTCGACGAGGCGCTGGCGTTGCCGACCGACTTCTCGGCCCGCATCGCCCGCAACACCCAGTTGGTGCTGCAGCAGGAGTCCGGTACCACCAGGCCGATCGACCCGTGGGCCGGCTCGTATTACGTGGAGTGGCTGACCTATCAGCTCGCGCAGCGGGCGCGTGCTCACATCGCCGAAGTCGCCGAGCACGGCGGTATGGCGCAGGCGATCAGCGAAGGCATTCCGAAGCTGCGGATCGAGGAGGCGGCCGCGCGTACCCAGGCGCGCATAGACTCCGGCATCCAGCCGGTGATCGGGATCAACAAGTATCAGGTCGAAGAGGACCAAGAGGTCGAGGTTCTCAAGGTCGAGAACAGCCGGGTGCGTTCCGAGCAGCTGGCCAAACTCGACGAGCTGCGGGCGAATCGGGACACCGCCGCCGTCGAGGCCGCTTTGAACGAGCTGTCCCGGGCGGCCGAAGCGCGCGGGCGTGCCGGGGCGGACGGACTCGGTAACAACCTGATGGCCCTGGCCATCGCCGCGGCCCGTACGAAGGCCACGGTCGGCGAGATCTCCGACGCGCTGGAGAAGGTCTACGGCCGGCACAAAGCCGAGATCCGCACCATCGCCGGGGTCTACCGCGACGAAGCATCGGGAGCTGAAGGAGGTTGCAACATGTCCGCCTTCTCTGATGCCACCGACCTCGTCGAGAAGTTCGCCGAGGCCGATGGTCGGCGACCCCGGATACTGGTGGCCAAAATGGGGCAGGACGGCCACGACCGCGGGCAGAAGGTGATCGCAACGGCCTTCGCCGACATCGGATTCGACGTCGACGTCGGTTCGCTGTTCTCCACGCCGGACGAGGTGGCCCGTCAAGCCGCCGACAACGACGTGCACGTGGTCGGAGTGTCCTCACTCGCGGCAGGCCACCTCACGCTGGTGCCAGCGCTGCGCGACGCGCTGGCCGACGTGGGCCGTGCCGACATCATGGTGGTGGTCGGCGGGGTGATCCCACCCGGTGACTTCGACGAGCTGTACCAGGCGGGCGCGACCGCGATCTTCCCGCCCGGGACCGTGATCGCCGACGCCGCAATCGATCTGCTGCATAAGCTGGCCGAGCGACTCGGATACACCCTCTAGCCATATGGCGACTGACAACGGCGACGCAATCGACGACCTCGCCGCGGCGGTGCGTTCCGGTGACCGGTCGGCGCTGCCGCGGGCGATCACGCTGGTGGAATCTACCCGCGCTGATCATCGCGACCGAGCGCAGCAATTGCTGCTGCACCTCATGCCGGCGGCCGGCACCGCGCTGCACGTCGGTATCACCGGGGTGCCAGGAGTCGGCAAGTCGACCACCATCGAAGCGCTCGGCATGTACCTGATCGGGCGCGGCCATCGGGTCGCCGTCCTCGCCGTCGACCCGTCGTCGACCCGCACCGGCGGATCGATCCTCGGCGACAAGACCCGAATGCCGCGACTGGCAACACATCCCGACGCCTACATCCGCCCGTCACCGACATCGGGAACACTCGGCGGCGTGGCCAAAGCCACCCGGGAAACCATCGTGCTGCTGGAGGCGGCCGGCTTCGACGTGATCCTGGTGGAGACGGTTGGAGTCGGCCAGTCCGAGGTCGCGGTGTCCAACATGGTCGACACCTTCGTCTTCCTGACCCTCGCGCGCGCCGGAGATCAGCTGCAGGGCATCAAAAAAGGGGTGCTCGAGCTGGCCGACATCGTCCTGGTGAACAAGGCGGACGGCGATCACCTTACGGAGGCCCGCAAAGCCGCCCGTGAGTTGTCCGGTGCCATCCGGCTGATTTATCCTCGCGAAACCCTCTGGCGTCCACCGGTTCTCACCATGAGCGCGCTGGAAGGCACTGGGCTGGAAGAGTTGTGGGACACCGTTGAACGGCATCGGGATGTGCTGACCGAGGCAGGCGACTTCGAGGCGCGGCGGCGGGCCCAACAGGTCGATTGGACCTGGCAGATGGTCCGCGACACCGTGCTGGACAGGGTGCTGTCCAACCGCGCTGTCCGCAAAGGTCGCGCGGACATAGAACGTCGAGTTCTTACTGGCGAATTGACGCCCGCCTTAGCTGCTCAGCAAATATTGAAGCTCGCGTCGATAACGGAAGCGTAATTTCCAAGTTCTCGGCAAGGTGTAACGGTACATTCAACGGTATGACCCTCGAAGTAGTGGGCAATCGCCGCTCCGTGCTGCCGCGCGGAGTTCACGGCGCAGCCGATCCGCATTTCGCCTGCGCGGTGCGCAGCTTCGCCAGCACGTTCCGCGGCCGCCGATTCGGCGGCGGGGCACTGGCGGTCTACCTCGATGGGGAACCTGTCGTCGACGTGTGGACCGGCTACGAGGATCGGCGCGGTCGGGTGCCCTGGTCGGCGGATACGGCAACCATGGTGTTCTCCGCGACCAAGGGCATGGCCTCTACTGTCATTCACCGCCTCGTCGATCGCGGTCTGATCGAATACGACGCCCCGGTCGCCCAGTACTGGCCGGAGTTCGGCGCCAACGGGAAAGGCGATATCACGGTCCGGCAGATAATGCGTCATCAGGCCGGACTGTCGGCGTTGCGTGGCGCCACCGGGCAGGACCTGCTGAACCACGAATTGATGGAACGCCGCCTTGCCGCAGCGCGCCCGGGCTACTCGTTCGGGAAATCGGCCTACCACGCGCTGACCTATGGCTGGCTGTTGTCCGGGCTGGCGCGGGCGGTGACCGGTAAGGGCATGCGTGAACTGATCCGCACCGAGCTCGCGGAGCCGCTGGGAACCGACGGTTTGCATCTGGGCCGTCCACCGGTCGAAGCGCCGACGCGGCCTGCCCAGATCATCATGCCGCAGAGCGCTTTCCAGAATCCGGTGTTCAACGCGGTCGCACCCATGATCGCCGCGATCCCTCGGGCCGCGGGTTTCAGCTCGATGTATTTCCCGGGCGTGAAAGCCGTTGCCCAGGGGGATATCCCATTGCTGGACGCGGAGATCCCAGCGGCGAACGGGTTGGCGACGGCACGCGGTCTGGCGCGCATGTACGGCGCGATCGCCAACGGCGGGCGGATCGACGGCACCCAATTCCTTTCGCCGGAAGTGACCGCGGGCCTGAGTGGCCGACGCAGTCTCCGGCCAGACGGCAACCTGGTGATCCCGCTGGCTTTCCACCTCGGATACCACCGCCTGCCGTTGGATGTGGTTCCCGGGTTCGGGCATGTCGGTCTCGGCGGATCGGTCGGGTGGGCCGACCCGGACAGCGGCCTGGCGATCGGATTCGTGCACAACCGGTTGTTGACGCCGTTCGTGCTCGTTGATCATGCCGGGCTCGTCGCGACCAGTGCGTTGTGCCGACGGGGTGCCGCCGCGGCGCGCAGGGAGGGTTTTGAGCGGGTGGCCGACTTCGGTTCGCCCTTCGCCGAAGCGGGAGCGGTCGCCGGGTAACGGGTTTGCCGTATGAGTGTGACGCCTGACCGAGAAGCCCGCGTTCCCCGTCTTCCCCTGGACGAGGCCAAGGCCGCCGCGGATGAAGCGGGTGTCCCGGATTACATGGCCGAACTCGCCATTTTCCGGGTATTGCTCAACCATCCAAAACTGGCATTCGGTCTCAACGATCTGCTCGCGCGCATGCTGTGGCAGGGCGAGCTGGACACCCGCTTGCGGGAATTGGCGATCATGCGGATCGCCTGGCTCACGGCGTGTGAATACGAGTGGTCACAACACTGGCGCGTCGCACAGGGTCTTGGGGTGAGCGCCGATGATCTGGCCGGCGTGCGGGATTGGCAGTCCCGTGCAGAATTCGGGTCGGCCGAGCGGGCGGTGTTGGCCGCCACCGACGATGTGGTGCGCGACGGTGCGGTGAGCGCCGAAAGCTGGACGGCCTGCAAGCAGGAGTTCGGTGCGGATCAGGCCGTGCTGGTGGAGTTGGTCACCGCGATCAGCGCGTGGCGAATGATCGCCTCGATCCTGAAGAGCCTGGACGTTCCGCTCGAGGATGACGTGGTGAGCTGGCCGCCGGACGGTCAGCCGCCAGGGTGAGCCCTGCCCGATTGACACGCTGATCGGCCACGTCATAGCGTTCCGCCAATGCGAACACGGGTCGCCGATATGCTTGGCGTGGAGTTCCCGATCTGCGCGTTCAGCCACTGCCGCGACGTGGTGGCCGCGGTGTCCAATGCGGGCGGTTTCGGCGTCCTCGGCGCGGTCGCGCACAGCCCGGAGCGGCTCGAGACCGAGCTGAGCTGGATCGAGGAACAGACCGCAGGCAGGCCCTACGGCGTCGACTTGCTGCTGCCGCCCAAGTACGTCGGAGCAGAGCGGGGCGGGATCGACTCCACGCAGGTCGAGGAGTTATTGCCCGAGGAGCACCGTCGATTCGTCGACGATCTGCTGTCCCGCTACGGCGTCCCGGCGTCGACCGCAGAGAAGCGGCAGCAATCCGGTGGCCTCAATATCTCGCCCAAGGGCTACGAACCGCTGCTCGATGTCGTGTTCGCCCACCGCATCCGGCTGATCGCGAGCGCGCTCGGTTCGCCGCCACCGGAGCTGGTCACCCGCGCGCACCACAACGACGTGCTGGTGGCCGCGCTGGCCGGGACCACGGCGCACGCGCGCCAGCACGCGTCGGCCGGCGTCGACCTGATCGTTGCCCAGGGCACCGAGGCCGGTGGGCACACCGGTCAGGTGGCGACGATGGTGCTGGTCCCCGACGTGGTGGACGCGGTGGCCCCGGTGCCGGTGCTGGCGGCGGGCGGCATTGCCCGCGGCCGACAGATCGCCGCATCGCTGGCCCTGGGGGCCGAGGGAGTGTGGTGCGGTTCGGTGTGGCTGACCACTGAGGAAGCCGAGACGCCGCAAGTCGTGAAGGACAAGTTCTTGGCGGCCACCTCGTCGGACACCATCCGGTCGCGATCGTTGACCGGCAAGCCCGCGCGCATGCTGCGCACCGCGTGGACCGATGAGTGGGAACGGGCCGACAGTCCCGACCCGCTGGGAATGCCGTTGCAGACCGCGTTGATCGATGATCCGCAGCGCCGAATCAATCGCGCTGCCGCTCAGAGCGATTCGAATGCTCGTGAGCTCGCCACGTACTTCGTCGGTCAGGTGGTGGGTTCGATGAACAAGGTTCAGCCGACTTCAGCGGTTGTGCTGGAAATGGTCTCGGAGTTCATCGATACCGTGGGGCGGCTTGATGAGCTCGTCGACCCGTGACGCGGACCTGCAGGGGAGCGCTTGGCTTGCCTTGACCAATGGGCGCCGTGGCCAGATCAGGGCGGCTGCGAAGAAAGTGTTCGCGCGCAACGGTTTTGGCGCGACATCGATCGCGCCGCCACCAAGCTGCTGTTCCGCAGCCGCCGACGCCGCCGACTTCGTCGTCTCCTTCGTGATGAACGGATTGCGTCCGAGCGCCACCAGCGGTGCGGTCACGAAACTATAACGGCAGGTCAGAGCGATCGGCGTGGCGAATTGACCTGGGCCGGATGTTCGGGCATAGTCGTCGGGGTAAGCACCTCGTTAGGTGAGGCGTCTACACGGATACAGGCCACTGACCCCGAACGTCGAGAGACGCCCAGGGTCAGGACAGCTCCTCCCGGCTTAAGGGTTGAGCCCAAGTGGCTTCCGGCATTGCACTATGTGGTGTAAATCCGGATACGTCGTGTAGTGCCGAAACTTTTACGAGTGGGGTGTGGTCCCGAAACTTTCGGGTTCTGTATCCCTGTTTGCGTGTGAAATGTGCGGAGTTCCGCACGTGCTGCGGCCGCGAGGAGGTGAGGGACGCATGAGTTCCAGTTCTAGTCCGAGTCGATATCCGTACGTTCGTCCCGATCCGGCCTGCGGCGCATTGCTTTGATCTGAGCCTTTCTCGGCCCACACTGCATCTCGCCTGGTTGACGCCGTATCGGACGGACACCGAATCCCCTTGTCCCGTTTGACTTTCTGCGTAGGAGGCGATCATGACCGCTGTTCTGCACGACGAAGTAGTAGTAGCGGCGACGTCCGCGCCCCGGCTCACGGTCGTGCCCGACCTGGAGCCGACGGCCCTGCCGACGCCGAAGACCGCCATCCGGCCCAACCCCCAGACGACGGGTGCCGACCCGCTGGTCGACGGGGCTGCCCGGCTGCTGTGTGTCCCGCTGCGTCAGCTCTATGCCGCGCTGTGGCGGGCCGGCGTCATCGAGGTCGGTGCCTGAATACCGCTTGACGCTCCCGGTACCCGAAGGCTCTTCGGTACCGGGAGCTTTGCGTTATTGCTGAGCCGCGATGAACGCGGTCAATCCCTGTTGGTACGCGGCGAGGCTGTGCCGCCAGCCGACTGAAATTGCTCCGCCACTGTCGACCGAGATTTGCGCACCCACATGTACATACGCCGTCGGCGGTGTTGGCGGTAGGAAGGGAACGATGTCGAGGCTGTTCACCACCCGATAGCAGCTTTCGATCAGCGCATTGAACGCGGCGGCGAAATCGCCCAGGCCGACCTTGGGGCCGGCGAAGGTGATCAGCCGGGGCTCGATCGGGTTCGGCGGCATTTTGCGGGCGACGTCGGGCGCTGCGAGAACGGCGAGCGCCGCACCGAGGCTGTGCCCGGTGATCACGATCTGATCGCAGCCAGCTGTGGCGATGGCCAGGTTAGCGGCGATGTTGTCGCGGACAACCTCGTACACCGCCTGGAAGCCCGAGTGCACCTGTCCAAATCCATTGATCGGGCGGTAGTCCTCAGGTAAGGCGTCGATGTCGGCCACCCACTCCGCGGCATCGGACGTGCCGCGAAACGACAGAAACGCAGTGCGGGTGGTCGCGTTACGGCCCATCAGCCCGAAGATGTTGGTGTTCTTCGTCATCGCGACCACCGCGGGATGTGGATCGGTCAATGCGGTGAGCATCACGGCATCGGCCTGGATAAGACTGGTTTGGCTGTAGCCGGCCGGTAGGACGGCGGGGTTGCCGTCCATCACCGTGTAGGCGGCCTGCGCGAGCGGCAGCACCACGTCACGGGCAAACGCAGGATCGAATGACATAGCCGGAGTGTAGCTATCGATGGCCTGTCTTGAGGGTTGTTGAGCCAGATGTATCGTGAACCCTGCTGTAGCAGAGTCGAACTCAGGAGACGTCATATCGGTGACCGAACTACACGCGCTGGACCGCTCGATCGAACTCGAGGTGGTGAGTCCGGACGTGGTGTGGGGGAAGACGCATCCGGAGTGGGCGAACATGGTTGGCCCCTTCGGTGGAGTCACCGCTGCGGTCCTGCTGCGGGCCATCGAATCCCATCCCGACTGTCTCGGTGAGCCGGTCGCTCTGACAGTGAATTTCGCGACGCCGATCGCTGACGGTGAATTCGAGATCTCCCGCCGGGCCGCGCGTACCAACCGCACCAATCAGCATTGGATGCTCGAGCTCAGTCAGGGCGGAGTGGTCGCAACGACGGCCACCGCGATATTCGGCATCCGCCGCGACACCTGGTCAGACACCGAAGCGATGCCGCCGCATGCGCCGCCGCCGGAGGAGATCGCGCGCAGCAGTCGCGAGAACCTGCCGGTGTGGATTGACATGTACGACATGCGTTTTGCCGAGGGCTCGTTCTCCGGCGGCGTTGTAAAGACCGGTCCGTCGTCGACGACCACGTTGTGGGTGCGCGACGCCGCCCGGCGTCAGGTCGACTTTCCGGCCGTCGCGGCGATGTCCGACATTTTCTTTCCGCGAGTGTTTCTGCGCCGAGGTGCGATTCCGTCCGGCACGATCTCCATGACCACGTACTTCCACGCCGACAGCCAGCAGCTGAGCGCACTCGACGGCGACTACATTCTCGCGACGGCGCACGCGGACCGCTTTGACCGGGGATTCTTCGACCAGAGTGCGCGACTGTGGAGCCGCGACGGCGAATTGCTCGCCACGACTTATCAGATCGTCTATTTCAAGGGTTAGCTACTCACCGCTTCTTCTTGCTGATCCGCGTTACGGTCTGATCCAGCGGCACAACGTGGCCCTGCGTGCACTGCACCTGGGAGAAAATTTTCGCCCCGCAGCCGTCGCCGTGCACTAGGTCGACCCGTTTGGAATCGCCCTGCAGCAGCAGCCCGAACTCCATCAGGCTGACGATCACCGGGAAGAGTTCGCGACCGCGGCTGGTGAGCACGTACTCGTAGCGGGTTCGCTGACCGGGTTCCTGATACGGCTGCTTGGTCAAAATCCGGGCTTCGACAAGTTGTTTGAGCCGGATCGCCGCCATCTGCTCGGTGATGTCGGCTCTGCGGGCCAGCTCGTCGAACCGTCGTGCACCCCAGAAGATCTCGCGAAGCAGCAGCATCGCGGAATTGGTGCCGATCTCCGTCAGCGCGCGTTCGATGGGGCACGATTCGTGGGCGATCGACCGATCCTCGCCGGGGATGCGGCCACGAAACGTCATGACGTCGGATGTCGGACTCATTCCGCCAGCGTAGCGCCGCTGACACTGATTCCCGTGAGTCAGCGGGGCGTGACCGTCCAAGCTTGCGCCGCGCCGTAGAATCAACCGGCGGCGTCGATCCGGCCATCACCGGGGAGCCTTCGGAAGAACAGCCGGCACGTGTAGTCGCAGCGGCTCAGTAGAACCGGACGGGTTGGCCCGTCACAGCCGAATGACGAGCGGCCACATCCAGGTGTGGCAAGCGGGGTGGTACCGCGGCGCGAGTGCACACAGCACTCCGTCGTCCCCGTGCCTGACAGCGGCACATGGTGCCTATACGGCACTGGGGCCACTATGGAGACGACACGCAGTGAGCGAGAACACCTATGCCAAGCCGGCCGGCGGTGCACCGGACTTGCCGGCGCTGGAACTCGAGGTCCTCGACTATTGGGCGAGTGACGACACCTTCCGGGCCAGCATCGCCCATCGCGCGGACGGCCCCGAATACGTGTTCTACGACGGGCCGCCATTCGCCAACGGACTCCCGCACTACGGGCATCTGCTCACCGGCTACGTCAAGGACATCGTCCCGCGCTACCGGACCATGCGCGGATTCAAGGTCGAGCGTCGTTTCGGCTGGGACACTCACGGCCTGCCGGCCGAACTCGAGGTCGAGCGACAGCTGGGCATCACCGACAAATCTCAGATCGACGCGATGGGTATCGCAGCATTCAACGACGCCTGCCGCGATTCAGTGCTGCGGTACACCGACGAATGGCGGGCCTACGTAACCCGTCAGGCCCGCTGGGTCGACTTCGACCACGACTACAAGACGCTTGACCTGCCCTACATGGAGTCGGTGATCTGGGCGTTCAAGCAGCTGTGGGACAAGGGATTGGCCTACGAGGGCTACCGGGTGCTGCCGTACTGCTGGCGCGACGAAACGCCGCTGTCCAATCACGAACTGCGAATGGACGACGACGTCTACCAGAACCGGCAGGATCCGGCCCTGACGGTCGGATTCGCGGTGACCGATGGCGATCTGGCGGGCACGCACCTGCTGGTGTGGACGACGACGCCGTGGACCCTGCCGTCCAACCAGGCGGTAGCCGTCAACCCCGACGTCACCTACGTGCAGGTGCGGGCCGGAGAGCACCGCGTCATCCTCGCCGAGGCTCGACTGGCTTCCTACGCAAGGGAATTCGGCGACGAACCGGAAGTATTGGGCACCTACCGCGGCAGTGAACTGGTCGGCACGCGGTACCGCCCACCGTTCCCGTACTTCGTGGATTCGCCCAACGCTTTCCGAGTGCTGCACGCAGACTTCGTCACGACCGACGACGGAACCGGGATCGTCCATCTGGCACCAGCTTACGGCGAGGACGATAAGGCGACCGCCGATCGGGTCGGCATCGTGCCGGTGACACCCGTCGATGCCAAGGGCCGCTTCGACGCCACCGTCCCCGACTATCAGGGCCAGCATGTCTTCGCGGCCAACCCGCAGATCACCCGCGACCTGAAGAACCACACCGGTCCGGCCGCCGCCAACGGTGCGGTGCTGATCCGCCAGGAGACCTACGACCACCCCTACCCGCACTGCTGGCGGTGCCGCAATCCGCTGATCTACCGGGCGGTTTCGTCGTGGTTCATCAAAGTCACCGACTTCCGCGACCGGATGGTCGAACTCAACCAGCAGATCACCTGGTACCCCGAGCACGTCAAAGACGGCCAGTTCGGGAAGTGGCTGCAGGGGGCACGCGACTGGTCGATCTCGCGAAATCGCTACTGGGGCACGCCGATTCCGGTGTGGGTGTCCGACGATCCGGCCTACCCGCGCATCGATGTCTACGGCAGCCTCGACGAGTTGAAGCGCGATTTCGGCACTCGGCCCGACAATCTGCACCGGCCCTACATCGACGAGCTGACCCGGCCCAATCCCGACGACCCGTCCGGTCAATCGACCATGCGGCGTATCGCGGATGTTTTCGACGTGTGGTTCGACTCCGGATCGATGCCGTACGCGCAGGTGCACTATCCGTTCGAGAACCGTGACTGGTTCGACACGCACTACCCCGGTGATTTCATCGTCGAGTACATCGGGCAGACTCGCGGCTGGTTCTATACCCTGCACGTGCTGGCCACCGCGCTGTTCGACCGGCCGGCGTTCAAAACCTGTGTGGCGCACGGGATCGTGCTCGGCAGCGATGGTCAGAAGATGAGCAAGTCGCTGCGCAATTACCCCGACGTCAGCGAAGTCTTCGACCGTGACGGTTCCGACGCGATGCGCTGGTTCCTGATGGCTTCGCCGATCCTGCGCGGCGGCAACCTGATCGTGACCGAGCAGGGCATCCGCGACGGGGTGCGCCAGGTGCTGCTGCCGTTCTGGAACGCCTACAGCTTCTTGGCCCTCTACGCCCCGAAAGTCGGTACCTGGCGGGCCGATTCGCGTCATGTGCTGGACCGCTACATCCTGGCCAAGCTGGCGGTGTTGCGTGACGACCTGACGGCCTCGATGGACGGGTGCGACATCTCGGGGGCCTGCGAGCAGTTGCGCCAGTTCACCGAGGCGCTGACGAACTGGTATGTGCGACGGTCGCGCTCACGGTTCTGGGAAGAGGACCCCGACGCCATCGACACGCTGCACACCGTGCTCGAGGTGACGGCGCGGCTCGCGGCGCCGCTGCTACCGATGACGACCGAGATCATCTGGCGCGGCATCACCGGCGAGCGCTCGGTGCACCTCGCCGACTGGCCGGCTGAGGGGCTCCTGCCCGCGGACGCCGCGCTGGTCGACGCGATGGACCAGGTGCGCGAAGTCTGTTCGGTGGCGTCCTCGCTGCGGAAGGCGAAGAAGCTGCGGGTGCGACTGCCATTGCCGAAACTGACTGTGGCGGTGGAGAACCCGGAACGGTTGGCGCCGTTCACCGATCTGATCGCCGATGAGCTGAACGTCAAGGCGGTCGAGCTGACCGACGACATCGACAGCTACGGCCGTTTCGAGCTCACCGTCAACGCCAGGGTCGCCGGGCCGCGGCTGGGCAAGGACGTGCAGGCCGCGATCAAAGCCGTCAAGGCCGGCGAGGGTGTCGTCAACGCCGACGGCACGCTCAAGGCCGGTCCGGCCGTGCTGCAGCCCGGGGAATACAGCTCGCGGTTGGTCGCGGCGGACCCAGAGTACACCGCACCGCTGCCGGGCGGCGCCGGTCTGGTGGTGCTGGACGCCACGCTGACTCCCGACCTCGAGGCCGAGGGCTGGGCCAAGGACCGCATCCGCGAGTTGCAAGAGCTGCGCAAGTCGGCGGGCCTCGATGTGTCCGACCGGATCAGCGTGGTGATGTCGGTTCCCGCGGAACGGGCGGAGTGGGCGGCCGCGCATCGTGCTCTGATCGCCGGGGAAATCCTGGCCACCAGCTTCGAGTTCGGCGAGGCAACCGACGCCGCCGAGATCGGCGACGGTGTTCGGGCCGCTATCTCGAAGAGCTGAGAATGGCAGCGGTGGCGAGGGTGACGTACTGCATGGTGAACTCGCCACCGATCAAATCAATCGCTGCGCCAACGTTTCCAGGACGGTGTTCAGCTGCTCCGCGCCCGGTCGTACCGGTCGGCGTCTATTCCGAATGACTCTGCTACCTGACGCATCTGGTGCGGCAGCTGTTCGATCGACATGTGTCCGACATCTACACCACGAACTCGGCTGTACCAGGGCTGTGGA
The DNA here is from genome assembly GCF_965277065.1 of Mycobacterium sp. GTDB lineage: Bacteria > Actinomycetota > Actinomycetes > Mycobacteriales > Mycobacteriaceae > Mycobacterium. Next base: position 170,324 of record NZ_CBDIBT010000017.1, on the reverse strand, counting down.
CGGCGGTGCCAGCGTCCAAGCGTTTGTCCCTACCATCTGACTGCGAAAGTGCTTCTGTAGAGGTATTTCTCGAGTAGAGGCCGCGCTGGCTGCACTCTCGGCGATGAGGACAGGCCGTGGATTCACCGTTCGTCGGAACGGATGCGTTGCGTGCGGGGACGTTGACCGATCATGAGCTGCGGCGCTCCTGCACGCGGGTCTACCGCAACGTCTACCTGCGCCGTGGAGTGGAGCTCAGCGCGGAGAGCCGGGCCGTCGCCGCGTGGCTGTGGTCGGGAAAGGAAGCCGTGGTCGCGGGAAATTCGGCGGCCGCGCTGCTCGGTGCGAAGTGGGTAGAGGCGCGGGCACCCGCCGAGCTCATTACGAGTCGCAAACGTCCACCGCCGTTGATCATTACGCGCAACGAGACGCTGCTCGCCGGTGAGACGGTGACCGTCAACGGGATTCCAGTGACGTCACCGACGCGCACTGCCTTCGACTTGGGCCGGCGCGCGGGACTGCAGACCGCGGTGGTTCACATCGACGCCTTGGCCCGCGCCACCGGTGTCACGGTCGCCGACGTCGAAGCGCTGATCGACGTCCACCGGGGCGCTCGAGGTCTCGAGCAGTTGCGACGGGTCCTGCCGCTCGTGGACGCCGGTGCCGAATCTCCGCCGGAGACGCGGACCAGGCTGCTCGTGATTGCTGCCGGCCTGCCGCGGCCGCACACGCAGATCGAGGTTCTCAACGACTGGGGCAAGGTGTTGGCCCGTATTGACATGGGTTGGCCGGAGGTCAAGGTCGGCATCGAGTACGACGGTGCGCAGCACTGGACGGACGCGCGTATCCGCACGAATGACATCGACCGCACCGCGGAATTACAGCGTTTGGGGTGGATCCTCGTCCGAGTGAGCGCTGACTTGCTGCGCTATCGTCCCGATGTGCTGATATCCCGGGTCCGTGACGCGTTACGCGAACGCGGCTGGCAGGTATGACGCCGCGAAAGTGCGGCTGCCGGGGCATTTCTCGAGTAGACGCCCCGCTGGTTGCACTTTCGACGGCGGTCCAGGCTTGACCGCGCAATAGCATCGGTGATTGTGGATTCTCGCTGGGTGCTGCACCTCGACATGGACGCGTTCTTCGCGTCCGTCGAGCAGCTCACCCGGCCCACCCTGCGAGGCCGGCCGGTGCTGGTCGGCGGTTTGGGCGGACGTGGCGTGGTGGCCGGGGCCAGCTACGAGTCACGGGTGTTCGGGGCGCGGTCGGCGATGCCGATGCACCAGGCGCGCAGGCTGATCGGTGTGACGGCGGTCGTGCTACCGCCGCGCGGGGCGGTGTACAGCGTCGCCAGCCGCCGGGTCTTCCGCACCGTCCGCACCGTGATGCCGGTCGTCGAGCAGCTCTCCTTCGACGAGGCGTTCGGTGAGCCTGCGGAACTGGCTGGCGCTACCGAGATCGAGGTCGAAGAGTTCTGCGCGCTGTTGCGGCAACGAGTGCGCGAGGAGACCGGGCTGATCGCCTCGGTCGGTGCCGGCTCGGGCAAGCAGATCGCCAAGATCGCCTCAGGAATCGCCAAACCCAATGGCATCGCGGTGATCCGGCGGGCCGACGAGGCGCGAATGCTGGACGGTCTCGCGGTGCGCAAGCTGTGGGGGATCGGCCCGGTCGCCGAGGAGAAGCTGCATCGGCTGGGCATCGACACGATCGGGCAACTGGCCGCCTTGAGTGACACCGAGGTGGCCAACATCCTGGGTGCGACGATCGGGCCCGCATTACACCGGTTGGCCCGCGGGATCGACGACCGCCCGGTGGCCGAACGCGCAGTCGCCAAACAGATCAGCGCCGAGTCCACCTTCGCGGTCGATCTGACCACCCTCGAGCAACTGCGCGACGCGATCGTGCCGATCGCCGAGCATGCCCACGAACGGCTGTGCCGTGACGGCCGCGGCGCCCGAACGGTCACGGTCAAGCTGAAGAAATCGGACATGAGCACGCTGACCCGCTCGGCCACCCTGCCCTATGCGACCACCGACGCCGCGGCGCTCGCGGCGATGGCCCGGAAGCTGCTGCTCGACCCACTCCAGATCGGACCGATTCGGCTTGTGGGCGTTGGCTTTTCGGGCCTCAGCAGTGTTCGGCAAGATTCCCTGTTTCCGGATTTGGAGCTGGAGGCGTCGGACGCCGAACCCAGTGCCGAGAGCGCGCCGGCCGAACGTGACCCTGTCGTGCCGTCGACGTCGCAGACATGGCGGATCGGAGACGACGTCACGCACCGCGAGTGGGGCCACGGCTGGGTCCAGGGCGCGGGCCACGGCGTGGTCACCGTGCGTTTCGAGACCCGCGGCACGGGGCCGGGCCCGGCGCGGACCTTCGCCTCCGGCAGCGACGACATCGCCCCCGCGAACCCGCTCGACAGCCTGGACTGGCCCGGCTATATGACGGTTCTCGCCGACGCCGCGTCAGAACAGTCGGTCGACGACGTCGCGCAGGGGTAGCCCCGCTGCCAACGCGGCGATCGTCAGAACCCGGGTCTGGCTGGGCGCCAACCACGGAACCATCACCGCGCCCGCGTCAGCGAGATCGCGACCGGGGCCGTAATCGGGGGTGACCCGTCCTCCCGGGACTCGGGTGGATACCGCTACCACTACGTCGTTGGCACAGTGTCGCCGCACGCCGTCGACCACCGCGGCCCCAGCGTTGCCCGCTCCCAACGATTCGAGCACGATGCCGCGCGCCCCGGCCGCCACGCAGGCGTCCATCGCGACGGCATCACTGCCCGGGTAGACCGCGACGATGTCAACCCGTGGGGCGGTCGCCGCACTCAGCTCGGCCAGGAATGCACGTTGCCCGGTCCGCTCGAGCCTCACACCGCCGTCGACCGTGCCCACCAGATCGCCCGCGAAACCGCCCTGCGCCGCGACTTTGCGAAGACCCCACGGCCGCAACACCCGGCCGGCGAAACACACCAGCACGCCCAGATCACGAGCGGCGGGGTGGGTTGCCACAGCGATGGCGTCCCGGAGGTTTGCCGGTCCGTCGGCATCGGATGCGTCCGCGCTGCGCATCGCGCCGGTCAGCACCACCGGAACACCGCCGGGGTAGGTGATATCGAGCCACAGCGCGGTCTCCTCGAGCGTGTCGGTGCCGTGCGTCACGACGATGCCCCGGGCGCCGCCATGAGCCGCCGCCCGCACCGCCGCGGCGATGACATCCCAGTCGCGCGGGGCCAGCTCAGAACTGTCTTTGCACATCACCTCGACGACGTCGACGTCCAAGCCCGCGGTCAACTGCGCGCCCCCTTGCGTCGGTCGCCGAACGCCGTCGGCGTCAGCGGTGGTGGCAATGGTCCCGCCGGTGGCGATGACGGTCACGCGACTCATCGTGCGATCATCCCGCATAGCGTGCCCGGCGATAGCCGGCGGCGCAGCCCTGCGCGGCGGGTCGTCGTCGCCGCAGGCCCTAGTGGATGATGTGGGAGTGACTGACCAACCGACAGGATCGGCGGATCCGGTGACCGAGGCCGACACAGCCGCGGGCATCGGGGTGTCACCCCACACTCCTCGGCGGCGGCAGTCTTTGCTGTTGTCGGTCGCGGCCGTCGTGCTGGCGCTGGACATCGTCACGAAAGTGCTGGCAGTCAAGCTGCTGACGCCGGGCCAGCCGGTCCCGATCATCGGCGACACGGTGACGTGGACGCTGGTGCGTAATTCCGGCGCCGCATTCTCCATGGCCACCGGTTACACCTGGATGCTGACGCTGATCGCCAGCGCCGTCGCGGTCGGCATCTTCTGGATGGGCCGCCGGCTCGTGTCGACGTGGTGGGCCATCGGCCTGGGAATGATCCTGGGCGGCGCGACGGGAAACCTGGTCGACCGGTTTTTCCGCGCGCCGGGACCGCTGCGCGGCCATGTCGTGGACTTCTTGTCGATCGGCTGGTGGCCGGTGTTCAACGTCGCCGACCCGTCGGTAGTCGGCGGAGCGATTCTGTTGGTCACGCTGTCGGCACTCGGGTTCGACTTCGACACCGTCGGCCGCCGCCGCGACGACGACGATGCAGAGCGAAGCGATGCAGAGGAGCGGCGCTGGGTTAAGCACGACGACGAGGCCAACGAGGTTGACGACGCAGCTGGCAACAGGGCCGACGAGCCTGCCGAGGGTGTCGACGAGCCGCGATGACCGACCGATCGATGCCGGTGCCGGAAGGCCTCGCGGGCATGCGTGTCGACGCCGGGGTCGCGCGGCTGCTAGGGGTGTCGCGCACCGCGGCCGCCGCGATGGCCCAGGACGGTGGCGTTGAGCTGGACGGTACGCCGGCGGGCAAATCGGATCGGCTGACCGCGGGGGCGTGGCTGCAGGTGCGGCTGCCCGAACCGCCGGGGCCCGTAGAGAACACGCCGGTCGACATCGAGGGCATGACGATCCTCTACTCCGACGACGACATCGTCGCCGTCGACAAACCGGCCGGCGTCGCAGCGCACGCCTCGGTGGGATGGACTGGGCCGACAGTGCTCGGCGGGCTGGCCGCGGCCGGTTACCGGATCACCACCTCCGGCGTGCACGAGCGGCAGGGGATTGTTCAGCGACTCGACGTCGGCACCTCCGGGGTGATGGTGGTAGCGATCTCCGAACGGGCCTACACCCTGCTCAAGCGCGCCTTCAAAGAGCGCACCGTCGACAAGCGTTATCACGCTCTGGTGCAAGGACATCCGGACCCGTCCAGCGGCACCATCGACGCACCGATCGGCCGCCACCGCGGCCACGACTGGAAGTTCGCCGTCACCTCAGACGGCCGGCACAGCCTGACTCATTACGACACCGTCGAGGCTTTCGTTGCCGCCAGCCTGCTCGACGTGCACTTGGAAACCGGCCGCACACACCAGATTCGGGTGCACTTCGCTGCGCTGCATCACCCCTGCTGCGGGGACCTGACCTATGGTGCCAACCCAAAGCTGGCGGAAAAGCTTGGGCTGGAACGTCAATGGCTGCATGCGCGGTCGCTGTCGTTCACCCATCCTGGCGATGGCCGGCAGATGGAGATCGTCAGCCCTTATCCCGCGGACCTGCAGCACGCGCTCGACGTGCTGCGGGCCGAGGGTTAGCCGCGCACCCGCGGGCGGTGATCGCTACGGCTTGCGGGCTTCGACGAGCAATCGCGTCGAGTGCGCGACGAACGGGCCGTCGGCCTCGATCTGCTCGTGCATCGCGAGCAGCCGCTCGCGATAACGTTCGACCGTGAAATCCGGCACCGTCCAGATCACCTTGCGCAGGAAATAGATCACCGCGCCGATGTCGAAGAACTCCGCCCGCAGACGTTCCATCCGCATCTGCACGACCTGCAGCCCGGCGTCCCGCGCCTGCGCCGCTTGCGTATCCGGTTGCAGTTCAGCCCATTTGGTCGGCTGAGGTCCCAGAAAGAATTCGAACAATTCCCTCATCGTTGCGGGCCCGATCTGCTGAGCCAGGTAGCTGCCTCCCGGGCGCAACACCCGAAAGATCTCCGCCCACCGCACCACGGTCACGTGCCGGCTGGTCACCAGGTCGAACGCCTCGTCGGCGAACGGCATGCGCGGCTCGTCGCGCGTAGCCACCACGACGACCCCGAGCGGGTGTAGCAGCGCGGTGGCAAGGGCTGCGTTCGGCGGCCATGATTCGGTGGCGACCATCGTCGGCGGGAAGGCCGCCGCCCCGGCCAGCACCTCGCCGCCACCGGTGTCGATGTCCAGACCCGCCGACGCCGTCGCCAGCCGCTGACTCATCAGTCGTTGGTAGCCCCACGACGGGCGCTCCTCGGTGGCGCGACCGTCGAGCCAGGAAAAATCCCAGCCGTCGATCGGCGCCGCGGCGGCTTCGGTAACCAGCTCGTCGAATGTCGGGCCCATCACTGCATTGTCGGCCAACGGAAGTCAGTGACTCAAGGCGCGAGCCTGATGTGTCCCGGAGGTGCGGGTTGGTCCGGCGTCGGGCGTGCCGGAGCGTCGCCGCCGGGCGAACCGCCGCCGGGCGAACCGCCCCCGACGGTTGGACCGCCCCCACCCGTTGGCCCGCTCCCCGGTGCGGGAGCTTCGGCGGGCGGTCCGGGCTCCGGGGCTGGCGCCTCTGCGGGTGGTGGGTCGGGTTGTTGCACCGGTGCCGGTGCCTGTGGCGGCGCGGGCTGCACCCGACGCGTCGGCGGTGGCGGTTGTTGAGGTTGGGGCTGGATCTCTTGCGGTACCGGCTGGGGCTGCTGCGCGGGAACCGGTAGCGGCTTCGTCGGCAGGATGTCTCCGGCGGGTAGGGGTTCGACGAACGACGCCAGCACGACGATTCGAGAGCCGTCCGGCCGCCTGTGGTAAGCGGCGATGGAGGCTATCTTGCCCCTGTTGTTCGGGCAATAGGCCTGCACTGCAGCGTTGATGAATCGGTCGATGGTTCTAGTGATGCGGCCCTGGTTTTGCAAACGGGTGAGCGGGTTTTCGTTGAATCCGTTGTTTCGGATGAGCTCCACCAGGTCGCCCACCGACATGCCCTCATCAAGTCGCGAACACGTCTTTCTAGCCACGTCGATCAGGCTGTTGTCGTTGTCGACGGGAGGAATGTCTTGTTGATTGAGGAGATCGAAGAACTTCTGATCCTGACCCGGGTCCGCCACTGCCGCTGCAGGTGTCGAGAACACCGCCGTGGCAATGAGGGCAGCGGCAGTCAGCGAGTGGGGAAGGCGGCGGATGACTGCGGAAAACATGGCCGGGATTCCGTTCTGCTGAATTCATCGCCAGACAAACCGATGAACTCCAATCTATGCCCCGTAGGAGAATTCGGCAGATTTACAGATTCCGCCGAGGGGATCGCCGAGCGTGCGGCCGCGTGATAAACCAGGCCGTTTACTGGCGGAACACGCACGCTCGGCGAAGCTTGGGGGCGGTGCTCAGACGACCGCCTTGATGTCCTTCGAGGCGATCTCCCCGGCCAGTGGCGCGATCGCATGGAGGATGTCGGTAATGGTGTCAGTGTGCAGTCCGGCCGCGCACAGCGAGTCGGCCAGGTGCGCGGCAACCATGGCGAAGTGATGCATGGTGATGCCGCGTCCCTCGTGGACCTGCCGCATCGACGAGCCGGTGTAGGGACTCGGGCCGCCGAGCACGGAGCTGAGGAATTCGACCTGACGGGCCTTCACGCACTTCATATTCGAGCCGGCGTAGAAACCGGCCAGCAGGTCATCGTCGAGCACCCGGCAATAGAAATCCTCGACGACGACTTCGAGGGCGTCGTGACCGCCGATCTTGTCGTATAGCGAGACCGCCCCGGGTCGGCGAAATCGGGTGAGCATTCCCATGCGACATAGCGGACCACGTCGGCATTGCCCGACCGTTAGGGTGCCATCACCACGCGATTACCTGGCGTAACAACCGGATTGCCGGAGAATCACCTTTACCTCGCACTGGTGTAGCAGACTCGGTGAAAATCCAGGGACGTCACCGAGCGGAAGCGTGAGAACAGCTATGAATCTGGGAGATCTGACCGGTCTCGTCGAGAAACCGTTCGCCGCCGTGTCCAGCCTCGTCAACACGCCGAACTCCGCCGGCCGATACCGGCCCTTCTACCTGCGCAATCTGCTTGACGCGGTGCAGGGCCGCACGCTGCACGACGCCGTCGACGGCACGATCACGCTGATCACCGGCGGTTCGTCGGGCATCGGTGAAGCGGCCGCCAAGAAGATCGCTGAGGCCGGCGGCGAGGTGGTTCTCGTCGCGCGCACCCAGGAGAACCTGGACAAGGTCGCCGGCGACATCCGCAGCAGCGGCGGCACGGCTCATGTCTACGCGTGCGATCTGACAGACATGGACGCCATCGCCGCGATGGCCGACAAAGTGCTGGCCGACCTCGGCGGCGTCGACATACTGATCAACAATGCCGGGCGGTCAATCCGGCGTTCACTGGCGCTGTCCTATGACCGTATCCACGACTATCAGCGCACTATGCAGCTGAATTACCTGGGCGCGGTGCAGTTGATCCTCAAATTCATTCCGGGCATGCGGGAACGCGGATTCGGACAGATCATCAACGTGTCCTCGGTCGGGGTGCAGACCCGGGCGCCGCGGTTCGGCGCTTACATAGCCAGCAAGTCCGCGCTGGACAGCCTCTGCGACGCGCTGCAGGCCGAGGTGGTCGACGACGACATCAAATTCACCACGGTGCACATGGCGCTGGTCCGGACGCCGATGATCAGCCCCACCAAGATGTATGACAAGTTCCCGGCGCTGACACCGGACCAGGCCGCCGGCGTGATCACCGATGCGATCGTGCAGCGCCCCCGGCGGGCCAGCTCGCCGCTCGGCCAGTTCGCCGCCGTCGTCGATGCGGTCAACCCTGCCGTGATGGACCGGGTGCGGAACCGGGCCTTCAGCATGTTCGGTGATTCGACCGCAGCAAAAGGCGACCAATCTGACAGCAGCACAACAGATTTCAACAACCGAAGCGAAACATTCGTGCGGGCCACCCGCGGAATTCACTGGTGAGGCGATCATGAGTCTTCCTAAACCGAACAACCAGGCAACCGTCGTCATCACCGGTGCCTCGTCCGGCATCGGCACCGAACTTGCCAAAGGACTGGCCCGCCGCGGCTACCCATTGCTGCTCGTAGCCCGTCGCAAGGAACGCATGGACGAGCTTGCCGACGAACTGAGCACCCAGTATTCGGTCGGCGTCGAGGTGCAGGCGCTCGATCTGTCCGATGCTGGATCCCGCGAAAAACTGGCCCGGCGGCTGCGCGACGAGCCGATCGCCGGTCTGTGCAACAGCGCGGGCTTCGGCACCAGCGGTGTATTTCAGACGCTGCCGGTTGAGCGCGAAAGCGAAGAGGTGGTGCTGAATTCGCTGACGCTGATGGAGCTGACCCATGCCGCCCTGCCCGGAATGGCCGATCGGGGAGCCGGGGCGGTGCTCAACATCGCATCAATCGCCGGTTTCCAGCCGATGCCTTTTATGGCGGTGTATTCGGCGACCAAGGCCTTCGTGCAGACCTTCTCCGAAGCGGTCCATGAGGAGTTGCACGGGACGGGGGTGTCGGTGACGGTGCTTTGTCCGGGCCCGGTGCCGACCGAATGGGGCGAGATCGCCAACGCCGAGCGGTTCAGCATCCCGATCGCCCAAGTGTCGCCGCACGACGTCGCCGAGGAGGCGATCGGCGGCATGCTGGCCGGCAAACGCAGCGTCGTGCCCGGGATCGTGCCCAAAGCCGTCAGCATGGGGGGCCGCTACGTACCGCGCAGCCTGCTGCTGCCCGGCCTGCGGCTCGGCAACCGCTTCCGCGGCGGCCCCAGCCGCTGATGGCCAAAGTCGACGTCACGGCCGATGTGCCGATGAGCCCGCAGGACATGTGGGACCACGTATCCGACCTGTCCCAGCTCGGCGAATGGTTGACGATGCACGAGGGGTGGCGCAGCGAGCTTCCCGACGAACTCAGCGAAGGCACTCAAATCGTCGGCGTCGCCCGCGCCAAGGGCTTCCGTAACCGCGTCACCTGGACGGTGACCACCTGGGATCCGCCGAATCAGATCGCCCTGTCGGGATCCGGCAAGGGCGGGGCGAAATACACCGTCACGCTCAGCGTTGCGCCCACCAAAAAGGGATCGAACCTGGGAGTGCGGCTCGAACTCGGCGGCCGGGCGCTGTTCGGCCCGGTGGGCGCGACCGCCGCCCGGGCCGTGAAGGGCGACGTCGAGAAATCTCTCGCGCAGTTCGTCGAGCTGTACGGATAGCCCGCGCGGCCGACCCGCCGACGACCGAACACCCACGTGGCAGTCATGGTGCCGGTAGCCTGGCCAGATGTTGCTGGGGGGCCATGGAGACAAGGTGGCCGACGGTCGGGGGACCTTCGGCTGGATCGGCGTGCTCGTGCGGCGCTGGCCGTGGGCCGTCATCGGATTCTGGATTGCGCTGGCCGCCGTCCTGTCGGTGACGTTCCCCCCGCTGACCGAGATGGCCGCCAAACGGCCGGTTCCGATCCTGCCGAACGACGCTCCGGTGCTGCAGACGACGAAACTGATCTCCGAGGCGTATCACCAGTCCGGGTCCGAAAACGAGAATGTCCTGCTGGTCGTGCTGACCGACGATAATGGGCTGAACCCGTCTGACCTGACCGCCTACCGCACGGTTGCCGACAATTTGCGCCCCGACACTCGCGACATCGTCCTGCTCCAGGACTTCGTCCACACGCCGGCGCTGCGTGAGGCGATGACCAGCAAGGACCACAAAGCCTGGTATCTGCCGATGGTGCTGTCGGGCGGGGTCGGCACCCCCGAACTGCACGAGGGATTCGGCCGCGTCGCTGACATCGTCAAAAAATCCGTCGCCGGTTCGACGTTGACGGCGAACCTGACCGGCCCCGCGGCCACCGGTGACGACCTGATGTACATCGGTATCCGCGACATGCATGTGATCGAGGCGGCCGTCGTGGCGATGGTCCTGATCATCCTGTTCGTGATCTACCGCAATCTGCTCACCATGATGTTGCCGCTGTTCACCATCGGCCTATCGGTCGGTGTGGCGCAGGCGCTTGTATCCGGCGTCGCCCAACTCGGCCTGGGGGTCTCCACCCAGACCATCACGCTGATGACCACGATGATGTTCGGGGCGGGAATCGACTACGCGGTCTTCTTGATCAGCCGATATCACGACTATCTCCGGCAGGGACTGGACTCCGACGAAGCCGTCGAGAAGGCGCTGACGTCAATCGGCAAGGTCATCGCCGGGTCTGCGGCGACGGTGGCTGTCACCTTCCTGGGGATGATCTTCACCAAGCTCGGCGCGTTCCGAAACGTCGGTCCGGCGTTGGCCATTTCCATTGCGGTAGCACTGATTGCGGCCGTGACCTTCCTTCCGGCCCTGATGGTCCTGACCGGTAGGCGCGGCTGGATCAAGCCTCGCCGCGACCTCGCCAGCCGCTTCTGGCGGGTGACCGGAACACGTATCGTCCGCAAGCCGGTGATCCACTTGGCCGCCAGCCTCACCGTGCTGCTGGTCTTGGCGGGCTGCTCGATGTTCACCCATTTCAACTACGACGACAGCAAGACCCTTCCGAAAGACGTCGAGAGCTCTGTTGGATATGACACTCTGGCGCAACACTTTCCGTTGAATGCCACTATTCCGGAGTATCTCGTGGTCCATTCGGATCAGGACCTGCGGACTCCCCAGGCGCTTGTCGAGTTGAAGCAAATGGAACAGCGGGTCGGCCAACTCAGTGACATCGCCGCGATCCGGCAAGCACCGGTGCCATCAGCGAAATCGGACAAGAAATCCACGGCCGACGGCGGACTGCTCCCCAGGCACGACAAGGGCAGCCAATCGGGTAATAAAGACCTCGAGGGGGCCGAAGGGTTCCCCAACGTGGCCTCCCTGTTGTATTCGGTCTCCAGCTCCGGAAATGTCGATCTGACACCGGATCTGAGCAGCCTCAATCTGCCGCCCGGGGTGACCCTGCCGACCGCCCCGCCGGCCCAGGAAAAAGTTGCCGACGACACGGGGACGTTCGTCAGCACTATTCGCGGACTGGGCTTTGCCATGTCCGTCGACGTCGCAGAGATTGCCAACACGGTCAACGCCGCACCAGTGACGGTGCTCGACGTGGTCGCAACCGCCGACCGGGACGGCGGAGCGCTGAAGAAAATGTCCGAGTTCGCCGAGCAGCTGTCGTCGTTTCCCGATGAGCCCTCGATCGAGGCGGCCTCCCATGAATTCCGCCGCATCGTGGAAAACGCTCGCAACGACTTGCGCACGTTGAGCAACGACGGTCCGCTCGCGAAGGCCAGCGCACCCCCGCCGAAGGATCCGCACACGTACGCGGACGCGATCCAGCAGATGATCGACGAAATCAAGGCACTGATCAAGGACACCTCGCAAACCGGCGGCGGCCTGAACAGCGCGCTGACCGCGTTCATCTCGCCCGACGGACATACCGCCCGGTATCTGGTGCAGACGAAACTCAACCCGTTCGGCACCGAGGCGATGAATCAGATTCGCGGGATCACCGACGCGGCCCGGGGTCCACACCCGCGCCCACTGATGAAAGAGGCGTCGATCTCGGCGTCGGGTGTCACCGCGATGCTTCGAGACACCCGCGCCTACTACGGGGACGACATCAATCTCATCATCGTGATGACCATTCTGATCGTGTTCCTGATTCTGGTCGCGATCCTGCGCGCGGTGGTGGCGCCACTGTATTTGATTGCGTCCGTGGTGCTTTCGTACTTATCGGCGCTCGGCATCGGTGTGATCGTCTTCCAGTTCATCTTCGGCCAACCGCTGACCTGGAGCATTCCCGGGCTGACCTTCATCGTGCTGGTCGCCATGGGGGCTGACTACAACCTGCTGCTGATTTCGCGATTGCGCGAAGAGTCTCCACACGGGATCCGGTCCGGCGTCATCCACACCGTGAGCTCGACCGGTGGTGTGATCACCGCGGCCGGGGTCATCTTCGCGGCGTCGATGTTCGGCATGCTGTTCGCCAGCATCAGCACCTTGGTGCAGTGTGGTTTCATCATCGGTACCGGACTGCTGCTGGACACGTTCCTGGTGCGCACCATCACCGTGCCGGCAGTCGCCGTGCTTGTCGGCAAGTGGAATTGGTGGCCGTCCAAGCCGCCGCCGCCCACGTCGCTCCGGCGGGCAGCGCCGCCGGCCACGCCCGTCGCGGAACCAGCGCCCGAAATGTCGAACGGCGCCGCTGACGCCCTTGTCCCGAGTCAGCACGGCCGGCACGCCCGCAGCGATCCGGACACGGTGGCCGTTCGCTCGTGAGTGGGCATTTCGGCGCGACACACTCCGCGACACGCCGGGTGTGTGTCGGCGTGCGGTCCTAGACTGGCGTCCCTATGGCCGATCCGTCTGCTCTTCGCGCAAGCGTCCCCCGCAAGCGGGAGGTGCCCCCACATCGCGCGTCGTTCGTGCACCTGCACAACCACACCGAATACTCGATGTTGGACGGTGCCGCGAAGGTTGCGCCGATGCTGGCGGAGGCGCAACGACTGCAGATGCCGGCGATCGGGATGACCGACCACGGCAACATGTTCGGCGCCAGCGAGTTCTACAACGGGGCCACCGCGGTCGGGATCACGCCGATCATCGGCATCGAGGCCTACATCGCGCCGGCTTCCCGTTTCGAGACCAAGCGCATTCTGTGGGGCGATCCGGGCCAGAAGAGCGATGACGTGTCCGGCAGCGGCTCCTACACGCACATGACGATGGTGGCCGAAAACGCCACCGGTCTGCGCAACCTGTTCAAGCTTTCGTCGCTGGCGTCCTTCGAAGGCCAGCTCGGCAAGTGGTCGCGGATGGACGCCGAATTGATCGCCGAGAACGCGAGCGGCATCATCGCCACCACCGGCTGCCCCTCCGGGGAAGTGCAGACCCGGCTGCGGCTCGGCCACCAACGCGAAGCGCTGGAGGCGGCCGCCAAATGGCGCGAGATCTTCGGCCCCGAGAACTTCTTCCTGGAGCTGATGGACCACGGCCTGTCCATCGAACGCCGGGTGCGCGACGGACTGCTGGAAATCGGTCGTGCACTCAACATTCCGCCGCTGGCCACCAACGACTGCCACTACGTCACCCGCGACGGCGCGCACAACCACGAGGCGCTGCTGTGCGTGCAGACCGGCAAGACGCTCACCGACCCCACCCGGTTCAAATTCGACGGCGACGGCTACTACCTGAAGTCAGCCGCCGAGATGCGCCAGATCTGGGACGGCGAGGTGCCCGGCGCCTGCGACTCAACCCTGCTGATCGCCGAGCGGGTCACTTCGTACGCCGACGTGTGGGCGCCCAAGGACCGGATGCCCGCCTTCCCGGTGCCCGAGGGCCATAACCCGGCCTCCTGGCTGCGCCACGAGGTCGCCGCCGGCCTGCAACGCCGTTTCCCCGATACGCTGCCCGACGGCTACTCCGAACGGGCCGCGTACGAGATCGAAGTCATCTGCGACAAGGGTTTTCCGTCCTACTTTCTGATCGTCGCCGACCTGATCAACTACGCGCGCTCGGTCGACATCCGGGTCGGCCCCGGCCGTGGTTCGGCGGCCGGATCGCTGGTGGCCTACGCGCTGGGCGTCACCGACATCGACCCGATCCAGCACGGGTTGCTCTTCGAGCGGTTCCTCAACCCCGAGCGCGCGTCGATGCCCGACATCGACATCGACTTCGACGACCGTCGCCGCGGTGAGATGGTGCGTTACGCCGCCGAGAAGTGGGGACATGACCGGGTCGCACAGGTCATCACCTTCGGCACCATCAAAACCAAAGCGGCCCTAAAGGATTCCGCCCGGATCCACTACGGTCAGCCGGGATTCGCCATCGCCGACCGGATCACCAAGGCGCTGCCGCCGCCGATCATGGCCAAGGACATTTCGCTGTCCGGCATCACCGACCCCAACCACGAACGCTACAAAGAGGCCGCCGAAATCCGCGGTCTGATCGACACCGATCCCGACGTGCGCACCATCTATCAGACCGCCCGCGGCCTGGAGGGTCTGATCCGTAACTCCGGCGTGCACGCCTGCGCGGTGATCATGAGCAGCGAGCCGCTGACCGACGTGATCCCGCTGTGGAAGCGCGCGCAAGACGGCGCGATCATCACCGGCTGGGACTACCCGTCGTGTGAGGCGATCGGCCTGCTGAAGATGGACTTCCTTGGCCTGCGCAACCTGACGATCATCGGTGACGCGCTGGTGAACATCAAAGACAACCGCGGGATCGATCTCGACCTCGAATCGCTCACGCTCGACGACCCGGCCACCTTTGAACTGCTGGGTCGCGGCGAGACGCTCGGGGTGTTCCAGCTCGACGGCGGCCCCATGCGCGACCTGCTGCGCCGCATGCAGCCCACCGGGTTCGAGGACATCGTCGCGGTGCTCGCGCTGTACCGCCCCGGCCCGATGGGCATGAACGCCCACAACGACTACGCCGACCGCAAGAACAATCGGCAGGCGATCAAGCCGATCCATCCTGAGCTGGCGGAACCGCTGCGCGAGATCCTCGCCGAAACCTACGGCCTGATCGTCTATCAGGAGCAGATCATGCGCATCGCGCAGAAGGTGGCCGGGTACTCGCTCGCCCGAGCAGACATTCTGCGTAAAGCGATGGGCAAGAAGAAGCGCGAAGTGCTGGAGAAGGAGTTCGAAGGCTTCTCAGAAGGCATGCAGGCCAACGGATTTTCGACCAAAGCGGTCAAAGCGTTGTGGGACACCGTCCTGCCGTTCGCCGACTACGCGTTCAACAAGTCCCATGCCGCCGGCTACGGCCTGGTGTCCTACTGGACGGCGTATTTGAAGGCGAACTACCCGGGCGAGTACATGGCCGGCTTGCTTACCTCGGTCGGTGACGACAAAGACAAGGCCGCGGTCTACCTGGCCGACTGCCGCAAGCTCGGCATCACCGTGTTGCCGCCGGACGTCAACGAGTCCGGGCTGAACTTCGCCTCAGTGGGCACCGACATCCGCTACGGGTTGGGCGCGGTACGCAACGTCGGCGCCAATGTCGTTGCATCGCTGATCAGTACCCGCACCGCAAAGGGTAGGTACACCGACTTCTCCGACTACCTCAACAAAGTCGACATCGCGGCGTGCAACAAGAAAGTCACCGAGTCGCTGATCAAAGCCGGCGCCTTCGACTCGCTGAAGCACCCGCGCAAGGGGCTGTTCCTGGTCCACACCGACGCCGTCGACTCGGTGCTGGGCACCAAAAAGGCCGAAGCGATGGGACAGTTCGACCTGTTCGGCGGCGACCCGAACGACGGGGGAGCGGGCGCCGACGCGGTGTTCACCATCAGGGTTCCGGACGAGGAATGGGACGACAAGCACAAGCTCGCGCTGGAGCGCGAGATGCTGGGCCTGTATGTGTCCGGGCATCCGCTCAACGGGATCGCTCATCTACTGGCCACTCAGGTCGACACCGCCATCCCGGCGATCCTCGACGGGGACGTCGCCAACGAGACGATGGTGAAGGTCGGCGGCATTCTGGCATCGGTGAACCGACGGGTGAACAAGAACGGAATGCCCTGGGCGTCAGCTCAACTGGAAGATCTGACCGGTGGAATCGAGGTGATGTTCTTCCCGCACACCTACTCCGCGTTCGGCGCTGACGTCATCGACGACACCGTGGTGGTGGTGACCGCCAAGGTCGCGATCCGCGACGACCGGATTTCGTTGATCGCCAACGATCTGGTGGTGCCCGATTTCAGCAACGCCCAAGCGAACCGACCGCTCGCGGTCAGCCTGCCGACGCGTCAGTGCACCATCGACAAGGTCAGCGCGCTCAAACAGGTACTGGCGCAACACCCTGGCACGTCGCAGGTACATCTGCGGCTGCTCAGTGGCGACCGGATCACCACCCTCGAGCTGGACGCCTCGCTGCGGGTGACCATGTCCCCGGCATTGATGGGCGACCTCAAGGCGCTGCTCGGCCCGGGGTGCCTGGGCGGCTAGTGTCAGCTCGCCCGCGGGATGGCTCGTCGAGCGCCCGGCTAGCGGAGCGCTGGGCGCCGAGCGCCCCGCTAGCCGGGCGCTTGAGGGCTGGGGGCCGGATCCTTATGGACCACGCCGGCTTTCATGACGAAATCCACCTTGCCGGTGACGTCGATATCGATGAAAGGATCACCGGGCATGGCGATCAGGTCGGCGGTCTTGCCTTCGGCGATCACCCCGAGGTCGTCGAGGCGCAGCAGTTCGGCGGCCTCGCTGGTGGCGGCCCGCAACGCCCGCAACGGGGTGATGCCGTTAGACACCATCATCGGAAACTCGCGCCAATTCTCGTGATGCGGAAACATTCCGGCGTCCGTGCCAAAAGCGATCCGAACTTCGCTGGCCGCCAAGGCTTCTGCCGCGTCCAGTAACGCACCGCGGTATTTCGCGAATTTGTGGCGGGCATACTCCGGCAGGAGGGCCAAGCTCGGATCGTCATCGCCGTTGCGGGCTTTGGACACGATCACGTATTGAGTGGGCACCATGAACACCCCGGCGTCCCGCATCATCGTCAGCGTCTCCGTCGATGCGAGGTTGCCGTGCTCGATGCTGCGCACACCGGCCCGGACGGCCCGCCGGATGCCCTCGTCGCCGTAACTGTGCGGGGTGACCGGGACGTCGAGGTCACAGGCCGTCGCAACCAGCACGTCCATCTCCTCCTGGCTGTAGGTGGCGTGCCCGGGATCGTCCGACGGTGAGGCAAAACCACCGGTAGCCGCGAACTTGATCCAGTCGGCGCCGGCCCGGATCTGCTGCCGGACCCGGGTGCGGATCTCGTCGGCGCCGTCAGCCGATGCCAACTCCAAATTCCGGCAGCAGCCTTGGTATTCGTCGGCCACCATGCCGCTGAAGTCGCCGTGGCCGCCCCGCGCCGAGATGATGTGCGGCGCGACCACCATCCGCGGGCCGACGACGAGCCCGGCCGCCACCGCGTTGCGAAGATCGATGGTGGGGTAATCGACGTCGCCGCAACCGACGTCGCGCACCGTGGTGAAGCCGTTGTTCAGCAGCGCCCGCATCACCGGTAAGGCCTTGAGCGTCTTGGCCGTGGAGGAGTCGAGAGCCAGCATCAGGCCCACCGGTGGTGCCAGCGTGACGTGGGTGTGGCAGTCGATGAACCCCGGCGTCACTGTGTGCCCAGACAGGTCCAGCACCCGCGCGTCAGGTGGCGCTTCGATCACCTCGGCGACGCGCTGAATCCGACCGTCGACCGCCAACACCTGCCGCGGTTGCGCCTGCGCCGAGACTCCATCCCACACGTTCGCACCCGTGATCAGCGTCGGAGACACCGAAGCCATGGTGGTCCTTTCAGAAGCGGTAGCGCAGGATCCGCGCCGTGCGGGCGCCGGATTTGGTCTTACCCATCAGGCGGGTCGACACCCGGGCGGCGGTCGGGTAGAGATCGACCTCCGGCACCTGCGACAGGCTTGTCTCTTCGATCAACCGCAGCTTGGGGCTCCAGCTCTCCGGAACGTGTGCATCGTCGAAACCCCGGTAATCCCACTGGGTTCCGACCGCGCTGAAGACGATCTTCATCGCGGCGATGTTAAGGGGGCTGACCCGTCCGTAATCGTTGATCGCTACTTCGCCGGAGCGGAAGTGTTCCGGAATGTGGCGGAACAGGTTGACGATCACCTGCTCGGAGACGAACGCCAGCAAGCCGTCCGCGATCAGCATGGTGGGTCGATCGGAGGGGATCTGGTCGCTCCACGAGTCATCGGCAACCGACGCCGCCACCGAATGCGCGTGCTCATCGGCGGGCACCACCTGCTCACGCAGCGCGATGACATTGGGCAGGTCGACGTTGTACCAGTCGACCGTCGGCGGCGGTGCGACCCGCTGCATGGGTGTGGCCAATCCCGCGCCGAGGTCGACGACGACGGCGTCGGGATGCTCGGCGATGAAGGTGCGGGCCCGGTCGTCGAGGAGTTTCGCCCGCAGCGCGGTCTGACGGATTGCGCTGGTTGGCACGCCCAGACCGTCGAAGTCGTAGTCGATTTTGCCGACGATGTCGTCGGCCAGGGTGTCGCCGAGTATCGGTCTGAGCCAACGGCTGTCGACCGCACGGGCGTACTGGGTGACGAACGCGGTCTGCTCGACGGGCGTCAAGCCGGTGATCGCAATACCCATACCGGCAAGGTACTCCCAGGACTAACCTCGGCTGCGTGAGCGATTCAAATCCCAGCGGCCCGACCACCATGTGCGAGGCGTTTCAGCGGTCCGCGGCGATAGCACCCGATGCCGTCGCGCTCCGCACTCCCGGCGACGCCCAGACATTGACCTGGCGCGACTACGCCGCCGAGGTCCGTCGCGTCGCGGCCGGGTTGGCGGGCATCGGGGTCCGTCGCGGTGACACCGTGTCACTGATGATGGCCAACCGGATCGAGTTCTACCCGTTGGAAGTCGGCGCCCAGCACCTCGGCGTTACCTCTTTCTCCGTCTACAACACCCTGCCCGCCGAGCAGTTGACCTACCTGTTCAGCAACGCCGGCACCAAGGTCGTCATGTGCGAGGAGCAGTACGTCGACCGGATCCGGGCCAGTGGCGCGACGCTCGACCACATCGTGTGCATCGACGGTGCGCCGGAGGGAACGATGTCCCTCGAGGAGCTCTACGCCGCCGGACGCGACGATTTCGATTTCGAGGCGGCCTGGCGTGCGGTACAGCCCAGCGACGTGATTACCCTCATCTACACCTCGGGGACGACGGGCAATCCCAAAGGGGTCGAGATGACGCACACCAACCTGCTTTTCGAGGCCGACGCACTCGGCGCTGTCCTCGACGTTCGGTCGGATGATCGCACCACGTCGTATCTGCCGTCGGCTCATATCGCCGACCGCATGATGGGGCTGTACAACCAGGAGTGGTACGGCCTGCAGGTCACCGTCGTGTCCGACATTCGCGAGATCGCGGCCGCGCTGTCCGACGCCCGGCCGACCGTGTGGGCCGCGGTTCCGCGAGTGTGGGAAAAGCTCAAAGCCGCAGTCGAATTCGCGGTCGCCCACGAACAGGACGAGACGAAGCGTCAAGCTTTGCAGTGGGCGCTGTCGGTCGCCGCCAAACGCGCGGCGGCCTTGGTCGCCGACGAGCCGCTGCCCGACGATGTGGCGGCCGAGTGGGCGCAGGCCGACGACTTGGTCTTGTCGAAGCTTCGCGAGAAATTGGGGCTCGACGAGTTGCGCTGGGCCGTGTCGGGGGCCGCGCCCATCCCGCGGGAGACGCTGGCTTTCTTCATTGGCATCGGCATCCCAATCGCCGAGGTGTGGGGCATGTCTGAGCTGAGTTGTGTTGCGAGCGTGAGTCATCCCGACGAGGCGCGACTGGGTTCGGTGGGCAAGCTGCTGCCCGGGCTGGAGTCCAAGATCGCCGATGACGGCGAATTTTTGGTCCGGGGACCGCTGGTGATGAAGGGCTACCGTAAGGAGCCGGCCAAAACGGCTGAGGCCGTCGACGCCGACGGTTGGTTGCACACCGGCGACATCCTGGACGAGGACGCCGACGGTTTCCTGCGGATCGTCGACCGCAAAAAGGAGCTGATCATCAATGCGGCCGGCAAGAACATGTCGCCGGCAAACATCGAGAACACGGTGAAGGCGGCCTGCCCGATGATCGGGGTGATGCTCGCGATCGGCGACGGACGTCCCTACAACACCGCGTTAGTGGTGTTCGACGCCGACTCGGTCGGCCCGTACGCGGAACGGCACGGAATCGCCGACGCATCGCCGGAGGCGCTGGCGGCCCACCCGGAGGTACTCGCGCAGATTTCGGCGGGGGTGGCCGAGGGCAATGTGAAATTGTCGCGGGTGGAACAGATCAAACGCTTCCGGGTGCTGCCGACGCTGTGGGAGCCGGGCGGCGACGAGATCACCCAGACGATGAAACTGAAACGTCGCCCGATCATGGCGAAGTACGCCGCCGAAATCGAAGACTTGTATGCGGCCGAGCCGGGCCCCGATGTCCACGAGCCTGCTCGGGCAACAACGACCCAACCGGCCTAAAGCTCAGCTGGCCTTGCGCCGAGCCCGGTGGGCCACGATGGCGGTCGCGAGTCCGCTTCGCCGGGAGCCGTCGGGGATCGCCGAAACCGACGGTCGCTTCTCCGGGTAGCGAAACTTGTTCTCCGAAGCCGTCTCTGGTGCATCGTCCGCAGTGGCGGACATGAATCCCACCGGCAGGGCCAATTTGCAGATGGTGCGCACCGTGAGCAGGTACTGGCGAAGGAAAGAACCTGTCGTGTAAGGCAAGTCGTACTTGGCGCACAATTCCCGCACGCGCACGGAGATCTCGGGCAGGCGGTTGCTCGGCAGATCGGGGAACAGGTGATGCTCGATCTGGTAGCAGAGGTGGCCGCTCATGAAGGACAACACTGGGCCGGCCCGGAAGTTTGCGGTGCCCAGCATCTGCCGCAGGTACCACTCCGGCTTCGTCTCGTTCTCCAACACCGATTCGTCGAATTTCTCTGCGCCGTCGGCGAAGTGGCCGCAGACGATGACGATGTAGGCCCAAGCGTTGCGCAGCCCGTTGGCCATCACGTTGGCTCCGAGTACGCGCCGCCATCGCCGGAGGCTCAGCGCCGGATAGAACAGGTAATCCTTGCTGGCCTGGCGAGCCATTTTGCGGAGCAACGCTTTTTGGTGGGCATCTTTGCCCTCCTGCGTGGTTTCGGCTTCCTGTATCGAGTACAAGTCGTGAAAGGCCACACCCCATTCGAAGGCGGCAGCCAGCAGCACCGCGCGTAACGGCTGCAACAGATTGCTCGGTCCCCAATCCTGGTCGCGGGTGACCCGCAAGACGCCGAAGCCGAGATCATCATCCACACCCACGACGTTGGTGAACACATGGTGGCGGTGGTTGTGCGAAGACCGCCAGTGTGACGAGGGCCCAACCATGTCCCATTCCCATGTCGCGGAATGGATTTCCGGGTCGTTCATCCAGTCCCACTGACCGTGGATGACGTTGTGGGCGAGTTCCATATTCTCGATGCATTTGGCCACCGCCAGCGCGGCGGTTCCGAGCATCCATCCGGACCTGGTCTTGCTCACGCCGATGGTCAGCCTCGCCGCGATCTCCAGGGATCGCTGAAAAGCGACGGCGCGACGGATGTATTCACGGTCTTTGGCGCCGCGGGAGTCCTCGACGTCGCAGCGAATTGTTTCCAACTCGGCCGCGAGGGCCTCGATGTCCGCGTCGTTGAGATGCGCGTATTCGGGAATTTCAGTGATGGCCATCGACGCTTACCGGCCTGACGCCGGATCGCCGGGTGGCCCTGTTCGCACGGAGACGCGCGACGGCCAGCTGAACAGCTGGGGCATGGGTGTGAGTACCTGCTTTATCGGCTCTACGCCGTCCGTCTGACCGTGCTATGTCGGTGTCGCACGCCGAACACTACACGGCACGCATCACAACATGGTTCCCACTTGATCTCGATGCCAGAGCCTGGGGGTTTAAGGTGGCAGGCATGCCACTTAAAGGTGAATATGCCCCATCACCGTGGGATTGGTCCCGCGAGCAAGCCGAGAAAATTGCCGGATCCGGTGGAACTGACGGCACCGATATGAAGGGCATGCCGGTCATCCTGCTGACCACGGTCGGCGCCAAGACCGGCAAGCTCCGTAAGACTCCGCTGATGCGAGTCGAGCACAACGGCGAATACGCCGTGGTGGCCTCGCTGGGCGGGGCGCCGAAAAATCCCGTGTGGTACTTCAACATCGCCAAGAACCCGCAGGTCGAACTCCAGGACGGCACCGTCACCAAGGACTACGACGCCCGCGAGGTTTTCGGAGATGAGAAGGCCGTCTGGTGGGAGCGGGCCGTAGCCGCTTACCCCGACTACGCCGACTACCAGCAGAAGACCGAGCGACAAATTCCGTTGTTCGTGCTGACCCCTGTGCACTGAACGCCCAGCGTGGTGGCACCATTGACCGGTGTCCGCCGAACTGAGTCAAAGCCCGAGCATGCGGGGTGGTGGGCCGCTGACGTCCTTTTCAGCGGCCGACGTAGACAGTGCGGCCACCCGAATTGCCGGTGTTGTCAGGCCCACTCCGCTGGAGCTGTCCGAGCGGTTGTCCGCGATCACCGGGGCAACCGTATATCTCAAGCGCGAAGACCTGCAGACCGTGCGGTCCTACAAGCTGCGCGGCGCCTACAACCTGCTCGTGCAATTGTCCGCTGACGAAAGAGCCGCCGGCGTGGTGTGCTCATCGGCGGGTAACCACGCGCAGGGCTTTGCCTACGCGTGCCGGACGCTGGGCGTCCGGGGCCGCGTCTACGTCCCGGCCAAGACGCCGAAGCAGAAGCGCGATCGCATCCGCTACCACGGCGGCGAGTTCATCGAGCTGATTGTCGGCGGATCGACCTACGACCTGGCCGCGGAAGCGGCGCTCGCCGACGTGGGGCGCACCGGCGCGACGCTGGTGCCGCCGTTCGACGATCCGCGCACCATGGCCGGTCAGGGCACTATCGCCGTCGAAGTCCTGGATCAGCTCGACAATGAGCCCGACCTGGTGGTTGTCCCGGTCGGCGGCGGCGGATGCATCGCCGGCATCACCACCTACCTCGCCGAGCGGACGACCAAGACTTCGGTGCTCGGCATCGAGCCCGCGGGTGCGGCCGCGATGATCGCCGCACTCGCCAACGGCGGACCGGTCACCCTCGATCACGTCGACCAGTTCGTCGACGGCGCCGCCGTGAGCCGGGCCGGCACGCTGACCTATGCCGCGCTGGCCGCGGCCGGCAACATGGTCTCGATCACGACGGTCGACGAGGGAGCGGTGTGCACCGCGATGCTCGACCTGTACCAAAACGAGGGGATCATTGCCGAGCCCGCCGGTGCGCTCGCGGTAGCCGGGCTGCTGGAAGCCGACATCGAACCGGGATCCACGGTGGTGTGTCTGGTCTCCGGCGGCAACAACGACGTCTCGCGCTACGGGGAGATCCTGGAGCGGTCGCTGGTCCACCTCGGTCTCAAGCACTATTTCCTGGTCGACTTTCCGCAGGAGCCCGGGGCGCTGCGCCGCTTCCTGGACGGCGTGCTCGGCCCAACCGACGACGTCACGCTGTTCGAATACGTCAAGCGCAACAATCGCGAGACCGGTGAGGCGCTGGTCGGCATCGAGCTCGGGTCGGCCGCTGACCTGGACGGATTACTGGAACGTATCCGGGCTACCGAGATGCAGATCGAAGCCATCGAGCCGGGCTCGCCGGCTTATCGCTACCTGCTGTAAGCGCTCAGCGGGTGTCGACAACGCGTTGAGCGATGTCGGCCAGCCGGACGTTCATCTGTTGCGATAACTTGCGCAGCATCTCGAATGCGCCCACGGAATCGACGCTGAAGCGTTCCATCAAGATCCCTTTTGCCTGGCCGATCACGTCCCGGCTGAGCAAGGCGGCCTGGAGCTGTTGGCTGTCCTGGCTGGCCAGGATGGCCGCGGCCGCGTGGGCCGCGAGTATCGACCCGATGACCTCCGAATCCGCGTCGAAGTTGTGCGGGCTTCGCGAAAACACGTTCAGGGCACCTGCGGTCCGCTCGCCGGTGTAGAGCTTGAAGGAGATACTGCTGCGGACGCCGAGCGTGCAGACTTCCCGCGAATACTCGGGCCAGCGCGTCTCGGTCTCGAAATCCTCGGTCCGGACCACTAACTCGTTGATCGCCGCTTCGACACAGGGACCTGCGTTGTGCTTTTCCTGCAGCCGATCCACTTCATAGATCAGCTCCGAGGTGCCGGACAGCGATTCGAATTTTCCGCCCTTGGACACCAGTAATACGCCCGCCGTATCGGCGCCAGGGAGAAGTTCGACGACGGTGGCGGTGACGCCGCTCAGGACGCCGTTGAGGTCGCGCGGCGCGGCGACTGATCGGGCCAACTCGGCCATGCGCTGCGCCAAGTCATGGGCCGGTGTATTGAGCATGTTCCACGGGGATACCCCATTGCCGTGGGACTACGCGCACCGGTTCATCGCATCGCTTCGACGGCCTGTTTCGCCTCGGCCAAGCCGGCGGGCACGTAGCTGTCGGGGAACAGCGCCTGGAGTTGCGTTGCGATGTAATCGAGACGGGGTCTGGCGCCGTAGTCGATGTCGATGTCGATGTCGAGATGCAGCGAAGATTGACAAAATACGCCTGCCTACTTTGAGAAACCTTCGGCGTGTCGCGGAGGCTTGCTGATCTTCGCTGAAGAGCACACGGCTGTCATCGAGGTTTCGCCGTGGGTGGCACTCAAGTGCGGTGCTTCAGTAACGCCAGGTGGAGAAGCGGTTTCAGCCCGCTATCGAATCGCGGGTGTCAAGCACCGCCATGTTCGCCGCTGCGCGGCCGGCACCCCAGCCGGCGCCGTTGGACACCGTCACCGAGCGAGGCACTGTCGACGGGAAGAGCCGTTCGGTGAGTTCTTCGGTCGCCCGACTGTTGGCCGCCAGCACGGGAAGCAGTCGACCGTCGCACTTCACCTCAGCGGTCACCGATGCGCTCGCGCTATCGAGCCGTTCTCCGATGCGTTGGGCGTACGCAACGAGAAACGACTGACGGAATGACCTAGACCGTGCTAGCGCACTGCCGTCGCGTCCGGCGCTGAGCATTGCCCGGTTGGCTTGCACGAGCAGCGACGTGGTGAGCACATCGACCAGGTCGAGGTCGGTGTCGCAGCCGATGACGGTGACGAATCCGAGGCGCTCCGCCCAAACTGCGCGACAACGGTTGGACCGACTCACCACTTGCACCAACGTCACCTTGGCGGCGGCGTAGGGGTTGTCGATCCAGATCCGTCGCGCGGCCGCAGCCGGCTTCCGGCCGCGGTCATGCTGGGCCAGCGCCTCTTCCAGGGAGTACCTACTCATCAGCTCTTGGGCCTTGGCCGAAAGGGCCTCCGCCTCATCGGGGAACTCGGTGGCTTCGGCTTTGACTAGCAGCGCGCGCACCTTGCTGAGCGCCTTTTCGCCCGCATCGCTGACCGCCGTTCCCGTGTGCCGGTGAGCACCGGGCAGCGGGAGGGTTACTTCGAGCACGGGAAGTCTGCCGAGAAAATTGAGAAGTTTGAGGACGACGGTCAGGGCCTCGCACTGGTCGACGGCGTTGGAGGCCGCCCACCGCCACATCTGTGGCGGCTGTGTACTCGCGCCGATTGTGGCCGCAACCTCGGCGATGTCGGCGCGCCAGTCGGGGTGCAGTGTGGTGGTGGCGTACCGCCGGGACTCGATGACGATGGCCTCGTCGAGGTACCGGACCTCGGCGGGCTGCACTTGGCGACAAGCGATTTGGTGCAAGTCGGACGGTTGCCAGCCATGCTCCCATGCCGCCCTGATGGCCTCATTCATAGTCAGGTCAGCCGCAACGGCTAACTCGCGCACGAAGGCCCGGCACTCCTTGAGCACTTCGGTGGCGCGACGCGGCACTTGGTCGGCAGAACACGAAGCGGCCGTGCTCAATGCCACGGCGAGGCTTTTGAGGAGCAGCTCGCGGTCCAGTCCCGGATCGAAGCCGACGCGGTCTTGCTTGTCCCGGCGCCGGTCGTTGTGTTTGGCTGCCCGCTTCTTTCGGTTGCGTCTGCTCATACGCCGAAGTCTTCCGAAGAGGTACGACATGCTACGTCAGGCGCGCCGACCTGGTCAGTCGACGAACTGGTACTGCACATCGAGGGCGCGATATGTGCGCTCGGCCCGACGGTCACGGGTGAGCAGTACGCGCCGATTCGTCGACGCGGCCCGACCGACAAGCGCGTCATAGACTGATCCGCCGACGATTTCGAGGTCGGCGAGCCGCTCGAAAAGCTCACCGGTCACACGTGCGTCGAGCCAACACTCGGCCGGGAATGCCTTCACCAGCACAGAGGCTGCTTGAGTTGCGCTCAGGCGTAGCGGGAGTGGAAGGCGGGTGAGCACCGAATACGCCTCGAACGCCGCGTGGCCCGCGAGCGCGGGGCGACGTTGAACAAGGGCTCGGCGGCAGACCGTGTGGGCTTCGTGGGTCGAATCAAGAGCGGCGACGGCAACGCTGGTGTCGCATGCCCAAAGGTCATCGTTGGGCGTCATCGCGAAGTCGGCGCACATCGTCATCGGTCAGCACCGCACCTTCCACCCGGCTGAGCATCGGAAGACCGTCTTGCGTCTCGACGGGGCGGGCACGCCGCTGGACGGGCTCAATCCGCAGACCAGATCCGTCCGGAATCAGTTCGAGCTGTGTGTCGGGGGTGATCCCGAGCGCCGTCCGCATGGCTTTCGGAATGACTAGCCGTCCTAGTCGATCCACCGTCACGTTCATGGCACCAGATTACCATTTGATTGGCAAAATGGTCGATGAGAGGCACGATGCACACCATACTTCTTGGCGGGTTCCGCGGACGACGTCATCAACGGCTGCCGGAGAGGCACATCGGCGCGTCTCACCACCGCTTCAAATATGAAGTCTCTCGGGAAGTCATCGGTGAAATTCTGAAGTCAAAGTCATGTCGTCGTCACTGACAATCATCAATGAATCTGTCCATTGTCGTAGTGGCAGTAGACGGCGCCTCTCTGTGTCAAGCGTTGCGGTTACCGGTTGTAGGGTGACGGTTGGCCGGCCCGGTGAGTGACTTGTCCGAAGTGCTGGTGATGGGGTGTGAGCCGGCCGCGCTGGACGCTAGAGTCGCCCCCACATGTCCCGCCGGGCCTGCCCCTATCGATGTTGTCGCGTCACGCAGAAGTTGTCGGTAAACGGTGTCAGAAAGACGTCGTTTGAGACAGCGCAACGCTTCTCGGTGGCTCTTGCCGGCGGCGCGCTTTCGTCGGTAGTAATCACGGCCTGGGGTGTCACGGGCGATTTGGGTGATGGCCATGGTGTGCAGACAACAGTTGAGCTGGCGGTCACCGGCGCGGGAGAGGCGATGCCGGGTGACGTCACCCGAAGATGCCGCGATGGGGGCGGTGCCGGTGTAGGAGGCGAACGCGGCCGCGGAGCGGAAGCGATGGACCGAACCGACGCGAGCCAGGATCTTGGCGGCGTTGAGCGTTCCGATCCCGTAAAGCTCGGTCAGCGTGCTGCCCGACGATTCGACGGCGGCCTCGATGTCGGTGGCGGCCTTGGTGATGCGGCGGTCGAGTTGACGGACCTCGCCGACGAGGTCGACAGCCAGGCTGCGCAGCGTCTTGTAGGCATGGTCGCGAGGCTTGACTTGGCGCAAGATGTCAGCGGCGCGGTCTGCGGTCAGACCACGCGCAGCTCCTGCGGGGGTCAAATGGGTGAGCAGCACGTGCAGGCGGTTGACGGTCTGGGTGCGGGTTTTCACCAAGTCATCACGGTGTTCCACCAGGGCCCGCATGGCGGTAACTGCTGCGTCGATGGTGGCGGAATTGAGCCGAGTAGCCGTCAGTGCGGCGATACCCACCGAGATCGCATCGGCCTCGTCGGTTTTGCGCCCATGCCCAGTGGACAGCACCCGCACCCGGGCAGCCAGTTTGGCGGGCACGTCGGTGACCTCCACGCCGTCGACGATGAGCCGCTGGGTCAGTGGGGCACCCAAGCCGGACGCACCTTCGATCGCCCAGCCAGGGTCGTTCCACCGTCGGGCGAACCGGCGCAGCTGCCGGTAACCCTGCGGGCTGACCGCCACCCGGATGACATCCAGCGGTTGCAGCGACGCGTCGACAGCAGCTGCCGTCCACGACGCCTTATGCGGGTCAACGGCGATCACGACACGATCGGTGAGTTGTGTTCGAGTCACGGGATGGACTTCCTCCTTGCGCTTCAGGTGAATGGAAGCGGGAGGGCACACCAACTCGGCTTTGCAGGCCTCTCTTCAGCCACTCCCGGCCGACGGCACCGACCCGGGACGCAAGCCGTCTATGAGCCAACCCCTACGGGCGGCAGGTATGAGGACGAGCGATCCCGAACCGGCGCCTAGGACATCGTGGCTGCAGACCGCGATGACCTGACCGTATTGAACAAGTTGGTATTAGAGCTAGCAGGAACGCGCGAATCGACGAGTGGCACGACCTACAACGGCCGCAATCTAGTTAAACTAGAAAGCCCTGCTCGTTAATCTTCGCTGCTTCTCGACAGTCGATTTCGCTCACCCGCGAAAGCTACCCGATTCACGACAGCTAGCCCAGCAGTACAACCGATTCGTCATTGGCGCGGAAAATCGGTTCGAGCGGGACGGCGAATCGCTCGGCCATGTCGGTCAACGATCTCGACCACACCAGTTCGATGGTCGAGGCCGGCCCGCGGCCCGGTCCGGAAAGCAGCAGGGCCACTGTGGTTCCCGCGTCCAGGTCGTCGAGCAGTGTGCGCAGCGACGACATCAGGTTCCAGACGATCCGGCCGCGAGGCCGCGGGAGAATGGGGACGCGGCTGAGCTTCTTGGCAAAGCAACGGTCCGGCCCGATCAGGCCGAACCACAGCAGGCGGGTTCCAAATCCCAACGGTCCCATCAACGCACGCCACCGCTCACGCAAGTCCTGCGTCGAATAGACGGGATCGCATGCGGTCTGGATGGGCGGAATCGGCAACAGCTCGGAATGGGTCATCCGCGCATCATCAGCGGTCGACGACGAGGTTGGTAGTCAGTTATCCACAGTGCGCACGATCGCAAACGAATGCGGTGGTAGTTCGGTGCTCAGCTCGCCGACGCTGATCGGTTCCGAACCCAGCACCAATTCACCGGTGATGGGCAGCGGCACCGGCTCGGCGCCGAGGTTGCAGGCGACCGTCAAGCTGCCGCGCTGCATCGCGATCCAGCGGCCGTCCTCGTCGTACTCGACGTCCAGGCTGTTCAGCCAGGGGTCGCGCAAGTCGCTTTCGCTGCGGCGCAACGCAATCAGATTCTGATAGAGCCGGAGTAATTTCGCATGGTCTGCGCGGTCGAGCTCGGACCAGTCCAGCTTCGACCGCTGGAAGGTCTGTGGGTCCTGCGGATCGGGGATCTCGTCGGCGTCCCATCCGTGATCGGCGAACTCCCGCTTGCGACCCTCGGCGGTGGCGCGCGCCAGCTCGGGCTCTGGATGCGAGCTGAAGAACTGGAACGGCGTCGATGCGCCCCATTCCTCGCCCATGAAAAGCATTGCCGTAAAGGGCGATGCCAGTACCAGCGCGGCCTTGATGGCGAGCTGACCGTAGCTGAGGTTCTGCGACGGCCGGTCGCCGAGCGCGCGGTTGCCGACCTGATCATGGGTGCAGGTGTAGGCCAGCAGCCGGGTGGCCGGAATCGTGAACGCGTCCAGCGGCCGACCGTGCCGCCGCTGACGGAACGAAGAGTAGGTGGCGGCGTGGAAGAAGCCGTGGCGCAACGTTTTCGCCAGCGTCGCCAGTGAGCCGAAGTCGGCGTAGTAGCCCTGTCGCTCGCCGGACACCGCGGTGTGGATGGCGTGATGGATGTCGTCAGCCCACTGCGCGGTCATACCCAGGCCGTGCTCGGGGCGGGGGGTGATCATTCGCGGGTCGTTGAGGTCGCTCTCGGCGATCAGAGACAACGGGCGGCCGAGCTGGTCAGCCAGCGCGTCGGTGTCGGCGGCCATTTCCTCGAGCAGGTGAATCGCGGTGGTGTCGAAAAGCGCGTGCACGGCGTCCAGCCGCAGGCCGTCGGCATGGAAGTCCCGCATCCAGCGCAGCGCACAGTCGATGATGTAGCGGCGTACCTCGTCTGACCGGGCGTCGGCGATGTTGATGCCTTCGCCCCACGGGTTGCTTGCCGAGGACAGGTACGGCCCGAACCGCGGCAGGTAGTTGCCCGACGGGCCGAGGTGGTTGAACACCGCGTCGATCAACACGCCCAGCCCGCGGCGATGGCAGGCATCGACGAATCGGACCAAACCGTCTGGGCCGCCGTAGGGTTCGTGGACGGCGTACCACAGCACACCGTCGTAGCCCCAGCCGTGCGTGCCGGAGAATGCGTTGACCGGCATCACCTCGACGAAGTCGACACCGAGATCGACCAGGTAGTCCAGCTTGTCGATGGCCGCCTCGAAA
This sequence comes from Mycobacterium sp., assembly GCF_965277065.1. Taxonomy (GTDB): domain Bacteria; phylum Actinomycetota; class Actinomycetes; order Mycobacteriales; family Mycobacteriaceae; genus Mycobacterium. The sequence goes on along the minus strand of NZ_CBDIBT010000017.1, from coordinate 139,931 downwards.
GTGCCTGACGGGGTGAAGGTCCCGATGTGTAACTCGTAGATCACCGCACCCTGCACCGCGCGACCGGCCCAGTCGCCGTCGGTCCACTCGTGCGGGTTGGGCTCCCAGACCTGGGAGCACTCGTGCACGCCGTCGGGCTGGCGTGGCGAACGCGGGTCGGGTAGTGGCGTCGAATCGTCGTCGAGCAGATAGCCGTAGCGCGCGCCGTGGGCAGCGTCGACGCTTGCCCGCCACCAGCCGTCGTCGTCGCGGGTCATCGGCGACACCGCACCGTCGACCTGGAGGCGGACGGTGTCGGGTTTCGGTGCCCAGACCGCGAATTCAGGCATCGGTGCGCTCCAGGAGTGCGACCGGTAGCTCGGCGAACAACTCGGTGGCCGGCAGCGTCCCGCCTACCACAGCGCCGGTCAGCGCATTGGTCCAGGAGCCGTCCGGCAGTGTGACGGTGGTGTCGCCCCAGCCGGACTGCTCGAGTCGCACTGTCCAACGGGTCACCGCGACCAGCACGTCATGACCGCGCCGGAACGCCACCAGGTGATCGGCGCCGGCTCCGACTGCCAGCACTGGGTGGTAGTCGCCGCGCAGGAAGGTGTCTGACCGGGTGCGTCGCAGCTGCAGGGCGGCCGTGACGACCCGAATTTTGCTGTGCTGCAGAGACTTCAGCGCGTCGCGGCGGGCGGCGTAGTCCACCGCGCGCCGGTTGTCGGGATCGACCAGGCTGTCGTCCCACAGCTCGGTGCCCTGATACACGTCCGGGATGCCGGGGGAGGTCAGCGACAGCAGCTTCTGGCCCAGCGCGTCGCTCTCGGCGTGTGAGTCCAGGCGGAGAACCAGATTGGTGAGCTCACGCACCACCGGGCCGTCGAGCATGTCGTTCAGCCAGCCGTGCACAGCGGCTTCGAAGTCGGTGTCCGGGTCGTTCCAGGTGGTGTGCCAGGCCGCTTCGCGAATCGCTTTCTCGGCGTAGGCGTGCAACCGGTCGCGGAGCTCATCGGTGACCTCACCGTCGGCCGGCCAGACACCGAAGATGTTCTGCCACAGGAACAATCCGGTCGCCGGGTCGGGTGATGGGACGATTTTCTCCCAGCGGCTGACAAATTCCGTCCACAGCGACGGCACCTGGGACAGCACGCCGATGCGGGCGCGGACGTCCTCGCCACGTTTGGTGTCGTGGGTGGTCAATGTCGTCATCGCCTGCGGCCACAGCCGGGCCCGCGTGGCTGCGCGCGAATGGAATTCGGCCAGACCGACGCCGAATTCCTGCGGCTCGCCGCCGACCTCGTTGAGCGACACCAGTCGGGCATCGCGGTAGAACAGGCAGTCTTCGACCGCCTTGGCGGTCACTGCCCCGCACAGCTGCTGTAGTCGCACCGCCGCCTCTCCGTCGGCCACCGCGGCAGCGATCAGCTGCAGCGCGACATCGAGCTCCGGGCGCTCCAATTGGGTTGCGGCCAGGGCGGTCGGCAAAGTCGCTGCCAACCCCAGGTAGTCGCTGCGGTAGACGTCGATGTGAGTCAGCAGCGCCGCCACCGCGGCAGGCAGCTGCGGGTGGTCAGCGCCGGCAGCCGCGACGATGCAGCGCCGCAGCCGGGCCAGCTCGCTGGCCAGAGTCTCGGTAGCCGAGGACACCTTCAGATCGGCCAGCATCGGCGCGATCTGCCCATAGTCGAACCCGACGGATGCGACGAGCTCCGTCAACGCCTGCGCCCCCTGCGGATCGATGAACACCCCGCCGATCTCGCGCAGAGCATCGTATCCGGTGGTGCCGGCCACCGGCAGGGACGGATCCAACGGCTCGTCGACGGCGAGAATCTTCTCGATCACGATCCAAGCATCCGGACCGCTCAACTCGCGCAGCCAGGCCAGGTATCCGGTCGGGTCCGCCAGACCGTCGGGATGGTCAATGCGCACCCCGTCGACCAGCCCGTCGGCGAACCAGCGCGCCACCTCGGCGTGGCTGGTGTCGAACACCGTGCGATCTTCCTGGCGCAGCCCGGCCAGCGATGTGATCGAGAAGAAGCGGCGGTATCCGCACACGCCGTTGCGCCAACCGATCAGCCGGTAATGCTGACGGTCGTGCACCTGCGGGCCGGTGCCGTCGCCGGTGCCCGGCGCGATGGGCAATGCGAGATCGCCCAGCCGCAACAGATCGCCGTCGACGGTGAGATCGGCAACGTCGTCGTCAGAACCCAGCAGCGGCAACACCATTCGGCCATCGCCCAGGTCCCAGTCGACGTCGAAGAACGACGCGTACGCTGAGGACTGGCCATGCCGCAGCACGTCCCACCACCAGGGGTTCTGCTCGGGTCGGTCCACCCCGACGTGGTTGGGCACGATGTCGACGATCAAGCCCAGACCGCGCGCCCGCGCCGCCGCGGACAGTCGGGCCAATCCTGCCGGCCCACCGAGTTCGGCAGACACCGTGGTCGGGTCGGTGACGTCGTAGCCGTGTGCCGATCCGACCACCGGGGTCAGAATCGGCGACAGGTAGAGATGCGAGACCCCCAGATCGTCGAGGTAGTCGAGCAGATGCTCGGCGTCGGCCAAGGTGAAGGCGAAGCCGCTGTCAGCGCCACGCAATTGCAGCCGATAGGTCGATAAGACTGGAAATACCATGCGTTACTTGGTCTTACGGAACACGAGTAGTGCCCGTCCGGGCAGTGACACCTCGTCGCCGTCATTGACGACGAGCGCCACCGATCCGGTGGCGTCAGTGGTGTCCAGTACGGCTGTCCATTGCGTGGCGTAATCGTCGGGCGGGATGACGAAGTCGACCTCGTGATCGTGGGCGTTGAAGCACATCAGGAACGAGTCGTCGACGACCCGTTCACCGCGGGCATTGGGTTCGGGTATCGCCTCACCGTTGAGGAACACCGCGATGCTCTTGCCGAATTCGCCACCCCAGTCCTGCGGTTGCATCTCCTTGCCCGCCGATGTCAGCCAGGCGATGTCGCGGACCTCGTCGCCGCTGCGGATCGGCTCGCCGTCGAAGAACCGGCGGCGGCGAAACACCGGGTGCTTTCTGCGCAGCGCGGTGACCGTACGGGTGAACTCCAGCTGCTCGCTGTTCGCGTCGACCAAAGACCAGTCCATCCAGGACAATTCGGAGTCCTGACAGTAGACATTGTTGTTGCCCTGCTGGCCGCGGCCGATTTCGTCGCCGTGGGCGATCATCGGCGTGCCCTGGCTCAGCATCAGCGTGGCCATGATGTTGCGCATCTGTCGCCTACGCAGGGTCAGGATCTCCGGGTCGTCGGTCGGGCCCTCGACGCCGCAGTTCCACGACCGGTTGTGGCTCTCGCCATCCCGGTTGTGTTCGCCGTTGGCCTCGTTGTGTTTCTCGTTGTACGAGACGAGATCGTTGAGGGTGAAGCCGTCGTGGGCGGTGACGAAGTTGATGCTCGCACCGGGCCGGCGACTGGTCGCCTCGTAGAGGTCCGACGACCCGGTCAGCCGGGACGCGAACTCGCCGAGTGTCGCGGGCTCGCCCCGCCAGTAATCACGCACAGTGTCGCGATACTTCCCGTTCCACTCGGTCCACAAACCTGGGAAGTTGCCGACCTGATATCCGCCTTCGCCGATATCCCACGGTTCGGCGATCAGTTTGACCTGGCTGACGATCGGATCCTGTTGCACCAGATCGAAAAACGCGCTCAAGCGGTCGACGTCATAGAACTCGCGGGCCAGCGTCGAGGCCAGGTCGAACCGGAAGCCGTCGACGTGCATCTCGGTCACCCAGTAGCGCAGCGAGTCCATGATCAGCTGCAAGGTGTGCGGGTTGCGTGCGTTGAGGCTGTTACCGGTGCCGGTGAAGTCTTTGTAGAACCAGAGATCCTCGTCCATCAGCCGGTAGTAGGCCGCGTTGTCGATGCCGCGGAAGTTGATGGTGGGCCCGAGTTGGTTGCCTTCGGCGGTGTGGTTGTAGACCACGTCGAGGATGACCTCGATACCGTGGGCGTGAAATGCCCGGACCATCGACTTGAACTCGGTGACCGCGCCGCGGGCGCGCCGGTTCGCCGAATACTGGTTGTGCGGGGCGAAGAATCCGAACGTGTTGTAGCCCCAGTAGTTTCGCAGACCCAGATTCAGCAGACGGTGATCGTGCATGAACTGGTGCACCGGCATCAGTTCGATCGCGGTGACGTTCAGCGACTTGAGATGCTCGATGATCGCCGGGTGACCAAGGCCGGCGTAGGTGCCGCGCAGCGCCTCGGGAATGGCGGGATGGTTCTGGGTCATCCCCTTGACGTGCGCCTCGTAGATCACCGTCTCGTGGTAGGGCGTGCGGGGCGGGCGATCGTTGGCCCAGTCGAAGTACGGATTGATCACGACGCTGGTCATGGTGCTGCCCAACGAGTCGACCCGGGGCGGCGTGCCTGTCTCGGTGGGGTCTTCGGCGGCGACGGCCAGGTCGTAGGAGAACAACGCCTGGGTGAACTTGAACTCGCCGTCGAAGCATTTGCCGTACGGGTCGAGCAGCAGCTTGCTGGGGTCGCAGCGGTGGCCCGCCAGCGGGTCGAACGGGCCGTGCACCCGGAAGCCGTAGCGCTGTCCTGGGGTGACATCGGGCAGGTAGGCGTGCCAGACGTAGCCGTCGACCTCGTCGAATCGGATGCGTGTTTCCTGGCCGTCCTCGTCGATCAGGCAGAGCTCGACCTTCTCGGCGATCTCGGAGAACAGGGCGAAGTTGGTGCCGGTGCCGTCGTAGTTGGCGCCCAACGGGTAGCTGGACCCTGGCCACACGGTGGCCAGCGCAGGTGGCGACGCGGGGGCGCCACTGATCCGGTCTGACGGGGGCATCACTCGACCTTAGTAGCGGTGGGGTCCAGTCGCCCGGCTACATCCGACTGCCGGGCTCCTCCTCAGGCCGCCTCGCGGCCTGCATCGTCGCCCGGCTACATCCGACTGCCGGGCTCCTCCTCAGGCCGCCTCGCGGCCTGCATCGTCGCCCGGCTACCACCAACCTGTCGCAGGTCCCAGCTGGCGCCCCAGCTCGTTGCTCATGGTGCGCATGTAGGTGGCGGACAGGTGATGAGCGTCGTGATATACCAACACGTTTCCCTCCACGGCAGGGCAGATGTCGGCGCGGCAGACCGCGTCGCTCATGTCCAGCGGCTTGAGCATCGGGAACTGCTCGACCCAGTCGAGGGTGGGATTGCGGTCGGCAAGCACCTCGGAGCGCTTGATGCCGCACGACACTGCGTCACCACCCTTGGCCAGGCAGTCCGACGGGTTGAACGGCTGGCCGTCTTTCACCAGCCAGGGGGTGTCGCGCATGGCCAGAATCGGAATGTTGTTGTCGGAGAACGTCTGCCATATCCCGACGTAGGTGCCCGGCATCACGTCGCCGGGCTTGATGTTCCACGGCCGCGTGGAGGTGGTGAAGACGAAGTCCGGGTGCTCGGCCACCACCGCGTCCATCGCTTTGGGTACCCAGTCGCGGCATTCCGGGTAGGGGTCGTTGTTGCCCATCACCCGCGGCATCTGCTCGGTCGACAGCGCGCATCCCATTTTGAGATAGGTGGTGACCTTGAAGTGGTACCGGTGTCCGAGCAGATCCAGCGCGGTCAGCCAGTGCTCAGCGTGCGAGCCACCGGCCAGCGCGATGGTCCTGCTGGCGTTCTTGTCCCCGTAGCTGCACTTGAGCACATCGGTGTTCTTGAAATCGCTGATGCAGCCGTCTCGGGTGGACGGCGGGTAGTCGGTCTGCGCCTCGAGCACCGTGGGTCGCATCCGCAGCCTGGGCACGCGCACGTGCTTGATCAGTGCGCGGGCACCGGGATAGTCGCTGGAACTCAGGGCGGTGAGTTCTTTGCCGCTGGCACGTTCGACGTTGACGTGCTCGCGCCAGGTGAAAGCCGTCGCGGTGAGCGTCACGCCCAGCAGTCCGACCACGGAACCCAGCACCATCGTCGGTCGGCGCAGCCGGGTACGCCAAGGCACGGTGTTCTCGGGTGCGGCACTGGCGGGCTTGCGTTGGCGTAGCGGTTCTTCGATGTACCGGTTGGTCAGATACGCCAGCGCGCCGGAGATCAGCAGCACCGCGGTGCCCTCGACGACGTTGGCGTGCGCGTGGCCGCTGAAGGCGAGCCAGAAGATCAGCAGCGGCCAGTGCCACAGATACAGCGAGTAGGCCATCTCACCGAGACGCACCAGCGGCGCCGTCGCGAGTAGCCGGTTGGGTAGCGGCAACGCGAGGCCCTCGGTCCGGTTGGCGCCGGCCAGGATGAACAGGACGGCTGCGCCGACGGGGACCAAGGTCCACGGGCCGGGGAACTGCTTGACGCCGTCGATCAGCGCGCCGCAGGACAGCACCGCTGCCAACGCGATGGTGGCCGCGGCGGTGCGCAACCACATCGGCCAGGTGACGTAGGGGACCAGCGCACCGACCAAGGCTCCGAGCAGTAACTCCCACGCGCGGGCAAAGCTGCTGTAGTACGCCACCGCCTGGTCGTTCTGGTGGGCGACGATCGCGTAGACGAACGACGCGATCGCCAGTGCGCTGAGCACTACCACGAACGCGGTGCGCAGGTGGTCGCCCAGTCGCCGCCGGCACATATACGCGGAGCCGAAAACCAGCGTCAGGAACGCGATGTAAAACTGGCCCTGCACCGACATCGACCAGATGTGCTGCAGCGGGCTGACCGATTCACCGGCCCGCAGGTAATCGGCGACCGTGCTGGCCAATTCCCAGTTCTGGTAGTAGCCCAGGCTGGCTAGGCTCTGATCGGCGAAGGTCTCCCAGCGCGTCTGAGGCTGGATGAGGATGGTCAGCACCGCGCATCCCGCCAACACCACCACCAGCGCCGGCAGCAGTCGCCGGACCAGCCGAAGGACCTCGGGGACCGGCGACAGTGTCGATGTCGGATTGAGCGCCGCGCGCAGCAATTTGCCGCCGAAGAAGAAACCCGACAGGGCCAGGAACACGTCCACTCCGCCGGACACCCGGCCGAACCATACGTGAAACATCGCGACGAGGGCGATGGCAATGCCGCGCAGCCCGTCGAGATCGAGGCGGTAGAACCCGGCCCGGTTTTCCGCTGCGGGTTGCGCGGGCCGCACAACGCCGGAGTCGGCCGAGCGGGTCGGGGAGATCGTCATGATTGACAGACAATCTACCTAACCCGCTGGCCGACGCGTGGGCCCGAAAACCAGCCGGGGAGCGCTCCGGTCAGGACTCCAGGATGCGAGTCAGATACGGGACCATGTTGGTAGTCCGGGCCGATGTGACGGTGACGGCGGGCTCGGTGGCCTCGATCATCTGGTTGCTGCCGAGGTACAGCGCCACGCTCTGGGTACCGCCGGGCCCGTAGCAGAGCAGGTCGCCCGGGCGTGCCTGCGCGGGTGCGACTTTGTGGCCGACGCTGCACTGCTCGGCCGAGGTACGCGGCATCTTCACGCCGGCGCCTGCGTAGGCGTACTGGATCAATCCGGACGCGTCGAAGCCGACGACGTTGGCGTTCAGACCGGTGCCGCGGGTCGGTCCCGCAGAGTTGCCGCCGCCGTAGAGGAACGGCACGTTCCGCTGCGACAGCGCGCGCTGGATCACGTAGTTCGTGCTCTGCTGGTAGCCCACCAGAGTCGGGCCCGTGGGGTCGGCGCTCGCGATGTGAGGATTGACCATCGGCAGCGTCAACAACAGGGCCAGGCTCGTCGGGACGGCGATGCTGCGTCTCATGTGGATCACCTCTCTGTGGCGTCAGCGTTGTGACTGCACGCCTCGGCCGCCATTCCGCCGATTCACCACAGAAGCTCGTGCGTGTCCCGCCCCCGTTGGGAGCCGCACCGCTCCCGCTGGTGAACCGCTGAATTCACAACAGTCACTACGAACACTATGGCAACAAATGCCTCGTAGAGCTACCTCGCAGGGGCTCTGAGCGGGATTTTTTGTCGTACCGTGACCGAACGGTGATCGCTGCGGCCGTCTAGTTCGAAAACTACGGCCGCCGTTGTGATTTCGCTCTCACTCAGGGGTGTCGACGACATCGGGGTTGCTGTGCCAGTACGTGCTGCTGAAGTCGGTCAGCGCCGTGCCGGCCACCGATGCGAAAAGCAGGAGCGCGATCGCCAGTGCTGGCCAGAAGGACAGGTACCAACCCTTCAGCAGTGACAACCAGTGGCCCGAGTAACGCGGCAGCGACCGCGGCGCCGATCCCGCCCCACACAATCGGGTAAATGTAATAGTCGACGCCGAACGGAGCGGGCGGGCAATCGCCGACGCAGACGTCTTTGAGAAAGCCGAAAAGCCTTGTGTACCAATTGGTCCCGAAGGCCAGCGCGGCAAGCATCGTCACCAGCGCCAGCAACGAGACGACATCCCACGGAACCAGCCGCAGCCGCAGAACACGCGGCGCAGGGTCGCCGTGGTGGGTGGGGGACGGGTCATCGAACTGCTGCGGCGAAGCCATGGTGACTCAATGGTCCCAGAAAAGTCCGGGCATCCGGGACGCGGGCCGGCTGCTTTACCCTCGTTCGTTATGGTCGCGACGAGCCGCGGGCTCACCCCCGAGCAGATCAGCGCGATCGACGCGGCCCACCTCTGGCACCCCTACAGCACGATCGGGGCCGAAGCCATCCCCCCAGTGGTCGCGGTAGGCGCCCATGGTGCCTGGCTCACGCTGGTCCGCGACGGCGCCCAGGTGCAGGTTATCGACGCAATGAGCTCGTGGTGGACGGCGGTCCACGGGCACGGCCACCCGGTGCTGGACGCGGCGATGACCCGCCAGCTGGCGACGATGAGCCACGTCATGTTCGGCGGGCTCACCCACGAGCCTGCGGCGCGGCTGGCCCAGCTGCTGGTCGAGATCACCCGGCCGGTCTGCAGACGGTGTTCTTCAGCGACTCCGGATCGGTGTCGGTGGAGGTCGCGGTAAAGATGGCGCTGCAGTACTGGCGTAGTCGCGGGCTGCCCGGCAAGCGACGGATGATGACCTGGCGGGGGGGATATCACGGCGACACATTCACTCCGATGAGCATCTGCGATCCCGACGGCGGCATGCATGAGCTGTGGACCGAGGTGCTGGCCCGGCAGGTGTTCGCCCCGCAGGTGCCCCGCGACTACGAGCCGGCCTACATCGCGGCGTTCGAGGCGCAGCTGGCCGAGCACGCCGGCGAGCTGGCGGCGGTCGTGGTGGAGCCGGTGGTCCAGGGTGCCGGCGGGATGCGCTTCCATGACCCGCGGTACCTGCGCGATCTGCGCGACATCTGCCGACGGCACAACGTGTTGCTGATCTTCGACGAGATCGCCACCGGGTTCGGCCGCACCGGCGAATTGTTCGCCGCCGACCATGCCGGCGTCAGCCCCGACATCATGTGCGTCGGCAAGGCTCTGACCGGCGGCTACCTCAGCCTTGCCGCGACGTTGTGCACCGCCGACGTCGCTCACACGATCAGCACCGGTGACGCCGGGGCGCTGATGCACGGCCCGACTTTCATGGCCAACCCGCTGGCCTGCGCCGTCGCCGTGGCCGCCGTGGAACTGCTGCTGGGCCAGGATTGGCGCTCGACGGTCGCCGGGATAGGCGCCGGACTGGCCGCCGGACTCGAGCCGGCCCGGACAATGCCGGGGGTGACCGACGTGCGGGTGTGCGGGGCCATCGGCGTGATCGAATGCGACCGCCCCGTCGACCTGGCCGTCGCCACGCCGGCGGCCCTGGATCGCGGCGTCTGGCTACGGCCGTTCCGCAATCTGGTCTACGCGATGCCGCCGTTCATCTGCACGCCGGACGAGATCGCGCAGGTCACCTCGGCGATGGTCGAGGTGGCCCGGCTCACCGGCTCTCGTAAACTCTAGTGCGATGACGCAGATCGAAACTCCCCCGCTGGCCTGGCTGGAGGCGCATGCCGAGCAGCGGCGACAGGCCGGGCTGCGGCGTGCACTGCGGCTGCGCCCGGCGGTCGCGGCCGAGCTCGATCTGGCGTCCAACGACTATCTCGGCCTCTCGCAGCACGCGCAAGTGATCGAGGGTGGGGTGGACGCGCTGCGCACCTGGGGCGCCGGGGCCACCGGCTCGCGGCTGGTCACCGGCAACACGTCGCTGCACGAGGAGCTGGAAGCCAGCCTAGCCGAATTCGTCGGCGCCGCAGCGGGTTTGGTGTTCTCGTCCGGGTACACCGCCAACCTGGGCGCTGTCGTCGGGCTGTCCGGGCCGGGGTCGCTACTGGTGTCGGATGCGCTGTCACACGCCTCGCTGGTCGACGCGTGCCGGCTGTCCCGGGCCCGGGTGGTGGTCACGCCGCACCGCGACGTCGACGCCGTCGATGCGGCGCTGGCCGCGCGGACCGAAGAACGTGCCGTCGTCGTCACCGAGTCGGTGTTCTCCACCGACGGCGCCCTGGCTCCGCTGCGTCCCCTGCACGAGGTGTGTCGCCGGCATCGCGCGTTGCTCATCGTCGACGAGGCTCACGGGCTGGGTGTGCGCGGCACCGGTGGGCGCGGGTTACTCCACGAGCTCGGTTTGGCCGGCACGTCCGACGTGGTGATGACCACGACACTGTCCAAGGCCTTGGGCAGTCAGGGGGGCGCGGTGCTGGGGTCGGTTGCGGTGCGCGATCACCTCATCGACGCGGCCCGACCGTTCATCTTCGACACCGGTCTGGCGCCGGCGGCGGTCGGCGCAGCGCTGGCGGCTTTGCGGGTGCTGCAGGCGCAGCCGTGGCGGCCCGACGCTGTCTTGCGGCACGCAACCGCTCTGGCCGAGATCTGCGGCGTGACGCAGCTGCCGCACTCCGCGGTGGTGTCGGTGATCCTCGGCACGCCGGAGGTGGCGTTGGCCGCCTCGACGGCCTGCCTGGATGCGGGCGTCCGGGTGGGCTGTTTCCGGCCCCCGACCGTTCCCGCCGGCACCTCACGGCTGCGCCTGACCGCCCGTGCGTCGCTGGATGACGACGACCTCGAGCTGGCCCGGACGGTGCTGACCGACGTGCTGGCCGCGGCACGGCGTTGACCGTCCTGGTCGTCACCGGGACAGGGACCGGGGTCGGCAAGACCGTCGCGACGGCGGCCCTGGCGGCGGCCGCGCGACAGGCCGCTATCGCCGTCGCCGTCTGCAAACCGGTGCAGACCGGGATCGCGGTTGGGGATGACGACCTCGCCGAAGTGACCCGGCTGACCGGGCTGAACAAAGTGGTCGGACTGGCGCGCTACCCGCAGCCGCTGGCGCCGCTGGCTGCCGCGGAACAGGCCGGACGGGCTCTGCCCACCCGCAACACCATTCTCAAACTCATTCGCGCAGTGGACCACCCGGGCCAGCTGACCCTGGTCGAGGGTGCCGGTGGCCTGCTCGTCGAGCTCGCCCACGGCGGCGTGACGTTGCGGGATCTCGCCGCTGATCTTTCAGCCGCGGTTCTGGTGGTGACCACCGCCGAGCTCGGGACCCTCAACCACACCGCGCTGACGGTGGAAGCGCTTGCGGCCCATCACCTTCCCTTCGCGGGACTGGTGATCGGCAACTGGCCATTGCCACCCGGTGTGGTGGAGGCGTCGAACAGGTCTGCGCTGGTGCGCCTCGGGCCGATGCGCGCCGAGCTGCCCGCGGGAGCGGGGCAGCTGAGCACCGCGGAGTTCACCGCGATGAGCGCGCACGCGTTCGACCGTGGCTGGCTGACCAGCTTGCTCGGCTGATGGCGCACTCGGTCGAGCTGCTTTTCGATCCCGACACCGAGGCGACACTGCGCCGGATCTGGGATGACCTGGCCGCCGGCGATCTGCCCAGCCGCCTCCCGGCGGGCCGCCCGCACGTCACGGTTGCCGTGGCCGAGCGGATCGCACCCGACGTCGACGCCTTGCTGCGGCCGATCGCGCAGCGGCTGCCACTGGAGTGCGACGTCGGGGCGCCCGTGTTGTTCGGGCAATCGAACGCGGTGCTGGCCCGGCTGATCGTGCCGACCGCCGCGCTCCTCGCCCTGCACGCCGACGTGCATCGGGTCTGCGGCCCGCACCTGCTGCCCGGGCCGCTGCCGCACAGCCTGCCCGATCGGTGGACGGCGCATGTCACGCTGGCCCGCCGTATCGAAAACGCTCACGTGGGTCCGGTGCTGCGAATAGCGGGTCAGCCCACCGAGATCCGCGGCCGGCTGGCCGGTCTGCGCCGCTGGGACGGCACCGAACGGGTCGAGTATCCGATCGGCTGACCTACCTGCCGCTGCTGCCCGGGCTCGAACCACCGCCGGCGGTGTAGGACGCCTTGCCGGTACCGGCCAGCCCGCCGCCGGAGACGATCAGATACTCGTCGCGAATCGGCTTGTCGGCGAAGAAATCTTCGAGAATCTCGCGAGCTCCCGCAGCATAGCGGGCCTGGGCCGACAGCGTCGTCCCCGACACGTGGGGCGTCATCGCCTCGTTCGGCATGCTGCGCCACGGGTGATCGGCCGGCGGTGGCTGCGGATACCAGACGTCGCCCGCATAGCCGGCCAGCTGACCACTGTTCAGTGCCGTCACGACTGCGTCGCGCACGCAGATCTCGGCGCGCGCCGTATTAACGATGTAGGAGCCGCGCCGCATGGAGGAGATCAGCTTCTCGTCGAACAGGTGATAAGTCTGCGGGTGCAGCGGCGCGTGGATGGACACCACGTCAACCGAACGCGCCAGCGACGCGGCGTCAGGGTGGTAGGTGACGTTCAATTGCTTTTCGACCTCGTCGGCAAGGCGGCGAGTGTCGGTGTAGTGCAGGTTGACGTCGAATGGGGCCAGCCGGCGCAGCGTGGCCAGGCCGATGCGACCGGCGGCGATCACGCCGACGTCCATGCCCTCGACGTCGTAGGCGCGCTCGACGCAGTCGGCGATGTTCCAGCCGCCGTCGATCACCCATTGATGGGACGGGACGAAGTCGCGCACCAGCGCCAGGATCTGCATGACCGCGTGCTCGGCCACACTGATGCTGTTACAGAAGGTCACCTCGGCCACGGTGAGCCCGCGCGCGATTGCCGCGTCGAGGTCGACGTGGTCTGAACCGATGCCCGCAGTGAGGGCAAGTTTGAGGTTCTCGGCTTTGGCGATCCGCTCGGCCGTCAGGTATGCCGGCCAAAATGGTTGCGAGATAACCACATCGGCATCGGGCAGCTCGCGTTCGAATTCCGAGTCCGGGCCTTCCTTGTCCGACGTCACGACCAACTGGTGCCCACCGCTCTCCAGGAAGGTGCGCAGGCCGAGCTCACCGGACACGCAGCCCAGCAACTGACCCGGTTTGAAGTCGATCGCGGACGGGGTCGGCAGGGTCTGGCCATTCGGGTAACCGGGCAATTGCGGGATGCTGTCCCGCGCGTAGACCGGGGGATATCCGGTGACCGGGTCTGGATAAAGAACGAGCAGTACTTTCGCCATAACAGTCTCCTTTGACTCCTGAGGCCGGGTGCCTCCAGCCTTCACCACCGTGACAGCACACACCAAGCAGGGTCCGCGTCGGCGACACAACCTGCGGGACGGCAACTTCGGCCTGGGAACCGTCAACGGTCTGGACGGCGAGATGCTGGTGCTCGACGCGTCTGCTACCAATTACGGGGGCGACGGCAACGTACGGCCCGCCGAGCCGGATCAGCGCACGCCGCGTCCGGGTCAGCCGCCTTGCCGAGTTCGAGGAAGCGTTCACTCGCTCGCTGATCGAGCCGGGAGTGACGATCATCGACGTGCTGGTCGACTACAGCCGCAACACCGAGTTGTTCGCCGGAACAGTGGGCTAGGCGCTGAAGAGCAGATACAGACCGGTGAAGGTGTAACCGACCATGACCAGCATCATGGTGAGCTGGCCGGTGAGCTGATGGCCCGAGGGCAGTAACCGCAGCGCCTTGTCATGTGCCGCGATCACCGCGACGATGTGCCCGGTTACCACGGACGTCACCTTGACCACGGCCAGCACCGTCGGATGCAGGGACAGTAGATAGGCGACGTGTAAATGCCCCAGCCCGAGTAGATTCCAGCCTCGGCCAAGTGGATCGGCCAAAGCGAAAACCGCCTGCTGTCCACGCTCCACCAGGTACGACAGGTAGTGCGCGAGGATATAGCCCACCACGATCGGGATCAGCGAGTGCGCCAACTGACCGGGTAATTCTCGGCGCCGCTCACGGTCGAGACCGCCGGTGGCACGCGCAGCCAAGGAGAAGGTGGTCGCCACTACCGCGGCGAAGACCAGTAACCCGGCGGTGCGCAACGCGGACGTCGACACTGACACCGGCACGCCGTGCACGGTGCGGGCGAGACCATCGGCGAAGTTACGCCACGTGGCCGAGGACGAGAAACTGTCGAATGCGGTGGAGCCGAGCAACACTGCCAGGACTGCGACGACGCCCGGTCGAATCGGCAGCGACAGTAGATGGTCGAACGGGTTGCCGACCGCGATCCTTCGGGTCTTCGGATAGCGGCGAAAAGGCGAGAGCCGCGACACCGCCATGCTGTACACGGCGAAAGGGTCCGCTCGGGCGAACCAGCGTTGCCCGCACAGCCATGCCCCGACCAACAGCACCAGGAAGTAGACCAGCAGCCAGGTCTTGACCCACGTCAGCGCGGCGGGGTTGGGACTGGCCAATTCCAGCCAGACGAACGCAAACAACCCCACCGCCGCCGGCCAGTACCCCCATGAGTCTGGGTAGGAGAAACGTGACCGGGCCACGCGGTCCGGTGTGACGCGCTGTAGCACCAGATACACCGTTCGCACCGGGGAGATGACCCGCCACACCGGGCCGACCAGCAGCGAAATCGCGACCAGCCCAACCCATAACAGCACATAGAAGACGCCGAGTAGGGCGTTGCTCGGTGTCTGCGGCCCGAACAATCCGGCCATCAACACCCACCCGATGAACACCAGCGCCACCGCCGCCGCGATGCCGCGGCTGATGGGCGAGTCCACGAACGTGGTCACCCCCGTCGGTAGCGGGCGAGCGGGATTTTCCGGATCGAATCGTGGCCGCTTCCACGCGAACGCGACGAGAGCGAAGGTGAACGTCAGAGCCCACGCCGCACCGATGACCGAAAAGGCATACGGCACTGGAAGATCGCTCGACCCGCCGAGGCCGTGAGCGAGGATGGCGCGTGTCACGGGTTGACGTGGATGGTGGCGACGGTCCGGTCGAGATGATGCAACTCGACGTCGACGCTGCCAGGAACGTCGACGCTGAATTGGAATGTCTGGTTAACGGCCGCGGCTACCTCGAACTTGTGGTCGGGCACCGAATGCACATGCAACTCATCGGGTACATCGCTGGTGACGTGCAGCGTGATCGGCTGTCGAACGCCTGCCTGCAACGTCGCGTTGGCCGGTGTCACTTGCCCGTGTGCGATGGTGATGTCGACCGAAAGTCCGCCGCCCATAGTCGTTTTCGGTGAGCTACCGCACCCCGCCAATGCTGTCGCCCCGACCACCGCAAGGAACACGAATGCTGAACGCAACGTGGCCGCCGTCATGCCGCCTTCGGGGTGGGGTGGTCCAATGCCGGTTCCCGCGGTTGCGGCGGCACCGCGTCCCTCGCATTGATCCGGCCTGCGCCCCACGTCAGGGAGCTGATGACAGTCAACGTGAAGAACAGCACCACGATTCCGCCCGCGGTGAACAGCCATGCCGGGACACCGGGATCACGTTCTCGCTGCAAGATCGATACCTCGAAGGCGAAGTTGCGCGTCCCGTTGCTCAACACCGGAATCTCCGGCACCGGGATGGCGGCGTCGGCCGGCGCCCACAGCGGTACGGCGGCGAGATCCCGGCCGTCGTGCACACGCAGCAGCGTCTTCCAATCGCCCCACACCGGAACGGGTTCGGTGGAAACGTAGTGACCGGGTCCGACTTTCTGCAGCCGGTTGATGAACAGGCCGCGGTGGTTTTTCATCTTGCCCTGCCAGGCCAAGATGGTGACCCAATCCGGGTGGTCGCCGGTCATGTCGGCCGGGTGGAGCTGAATGTCGGCCGACGCCAAGCGTTCTCCGGGCGGACTGGGCAGATCGGTCAGCTTGACGGTCGCGCTGTCCTGCTTCGGCACGCTGATGTGCAAGCCGTTGGCGACCGTGCCGCCGATGACGAGCACCGTCAGGGCCACAGCGGTGATGCCGAAGGCGCGGCCCGGTAGCTGCTGGCCCGTCAGCACCATACCGAGCAAGGCCGCGCACACCCCGGCGAAGATGGCCACCGGCACCGCTGTCGGCAAAGCCTCGCGCCACAGATCGACCGGCCATGGGTAGTGGTAAACCCTGCCGACCCACAGCGATTCGAGCCACAGGCCAACCGTGCCGATACCGAGACCCGACACCGCGCCGAACAGGATCGGCCGGCGGAACAACGGAGTGAGCGCCACCAGCTCCACGACCAGCGCCGGTCCGAGATACAGCGGGAACCAGTTGATGGGTGCGCCCAGAATGGGTCCGACGATCAGCGCGACGATGCCGCGGAGAGCGATGGCGAACAGCGCAGCGATGATCGCCGCCCCGCGGCCCAACGTCATGCGCGCGATGATCGTTCCGATCGCGGCGGCCGCCGCGATCAGCATCGGCTGGAACACCAACCGGAATTGCGGGACGCCGAAGTCGAATTCGATTTGGTAGACCGACATTCCGATGAGCAACCCGCCGCAGGACAGGTAGCGGACGAATCGGACGAAGGCGCGGTCCTTGCGCTCCGGTCCGTCGGCCGGTGCACTGGCCTGTAGGTAACGCTCGCCTTCGTACTCCAGCATCAGCACCGCAAAGAGGGAGAAGTTAGCGCCGCCGATCATCATCAGATGCGTTGGGCCCCATAGCGTCACGTCCTGGCCGAAGATGCGATGCCAGACGTCGTCGAGCGGGAAGCCGATCATCGCGTACATTCCGCAGGCCGCCATCAGCAATCCGCCGACCGGCGCGTGCCAGTTGCGGGTGATGCGCAGCGCCGCCGGTCCCGGTTTGTCGAACGGCATGACCACGGCCAGCATGCCGGCAACGAAGATGCCGAACAGGCCGATGATGATGAAGTAGTGCGCCGGGTTGGCCAGTGGGCCGGGGTCGCGGCCGTTCCCGATGTGCCAGCTGACGTCCCAGATGAACCCGAACAGGGCGCAGATGATCGATGTGGTGAACACCAGGACGGGCAGCGCGACCCAGGACGGGCGGTTGAACTTGCCGCCCAGCCATTCTCCGGCGGAGGTCAGCCAGGTGATGCGGTGCGTGCGATGCGCCCAGCCGATGTACAGCATCGCTGCGCCGATGATCATCGCGGCGACTGACAGCCCGATGACCTGATTGAGGCCCGCACCGCGCGCCGGCGGCTCCGCTGCAAGAAGTGTCAGATTCACCGAATTACCTCCCACTGCACCGGCCCGCCCGAGGTCTGTCGGGCGCTGAACTTACCCAACAGTAGGTAGTCCGGGGGTCCTACGCTCAAACTTCGACGGATTTGCTACCGGCGTGTTTCAGTCGCGTTTTTTGTCAGCCGGGTCGGCAGGCGAGTCGCTGCGCTGTGCATCGTCGTCGTCGGGTGTCCGCCGGTCTTTGATCGCCACGTACAACACCACGGCGACCACGATCACCGCCGGTAAGAACGCGGGCCCGGCGAGCAGCAACCAATGGTGGGCGACGTACTCGACATGTGCATCAGTCAATTTCGGCCACACCCGCTGCTCGGCTGCACACCGAGGGGGAGTACCCAGCGACAGCCGAGCGGACCGCATGACGTTTGTGCAGGTGCACACCGCTAGCCTAGCCTGGGCACCGTCCACCGCTGGTTGCGATAAGCCGGGAGCACGTTGCGTCCCGCGCGGATGGACAAGACAAACACGAAGACTTAAGGAGTAGCTGGTGACGCAGGCGGCGACTCGGCCGACATCTGACACCGACAGCACCGACATTCTGGCGGTGGCCCGCCGGCAGGTGCTGGAGCGCGGCGAAGGGCTGGGCCAGCAGCAAGTGCTGGACGTGCTGCAGCTGCCCGACGAGCGGCTCGAAGAGCTGCTTGCCCTGGCGCACGAGGTGCGGATGGCTCACTGCGGCCCCGAAGTCGAGGTCGAAGGCATCATCAGCCTGAAAACCGGCGGCTGCCCCGAGGACTGCCACTTCTGCTCCCAGTCGGGTCTGTTCGCCTCGCCGGTACGCAGCGCATGGCTGGACATCCCGAGCCTGGTTGAGGCGGCCAAGCAGACCGCCAAGTCCGGCGCCACCGAGTTCTGCATCGTCGCCGCGGTGCGCGGCCCCGACGAGCGGCTGCTCGCACAGGTGGCCGCCGGTATCGAAGCCATCCGCGACGCCGTGGACATTCAGATCGCCTGTTCGCTGGGCATGCTGACCGCCGAGCAGGTCGAGCGGCTGGCCGCGATGGGTGTGCACCGTTACAACCACAACCTGGAGACCGCGCGGTCCTTCTTCCCCAATGTCGTCACCACCCACAGCTGGGAGGAGCGTTGGGAGACGCTGTCGATGGTGCGCGAGGCCGGTATGGAGGTCTGCTGCGGCGGCATCCTCGGGATGGGTGAAACCGTCGAGCAGCGCGCGGAATTCGCCGCGAACCTGGCCGAGCTGGACCCCGACGAGGTGCCGCTGAACTTTCTCAACCCGCGACCGGGCACGCCGTTCGGAGACCTCGACGTCCTGCCGGCCGGCGAAGCGCTCAAGGCGGTGGCTGCGTTCCGGCTGGCCCTGCCGCGCACCATGCTGCGGTTCGCCGGTGGCCGAGAGATCACGCTGGGCGACCTGGGCGCCAAGCAGGGCATCCTGGGCGGTATCAACGCGGTGATCGTCGGCAACTACCTGACCACGCTGGGGCGTCCCGCCGAAGCCGATCTGGAGCTGCTCGATGATTTGCAGATGCCGATCAAGGCGCTCAACGCGAGCCTGTAAAACGAGACGGTGATGATCAGCGATCTGCCGGCACCGGTCGGGGCGGGCGCTTACAACGTCTATACCGGCGATTCGGCCGGCAGCGCTGTCCCGACAGCGGCTCAGCTGGGTCTGGAGCCGCCGCGGTTCTGCGCCGAGTGTGGCCGCCGGATGGTGGTGCAGGTTCGCCCCGACGGATGGTGGGCCAAATGTTCGCGCCACGGGCTGGTGGATTCTTCCGAACTCGAGGCGCACCGATGACCGAAGCGCAGGCGCCCGGCGCCCCGCGCTTCACCCGACGGCGGGCGGCGCTAGCGGTCGTTGCGGGTCTACTGCCGGCGGGCGCGCTCGTGGGTGGCCTGTGGGCGTGGCTGGCCCCGCCGATCAACGGCGTCGTGGCACTGACCCACAGCGGTGAGCGACTCCACGACTACCTGGGTAGCGAATCCGATCACTTTTTCGTCGCCGCGTTCCTGATGCTCGGGCTGCTCAACGTGGTCGCCGCGGTGGCGGCGGTGCTGGCCTGGCAGTGGCGGGCGCATCGCGGACCCGGGATGGTCGTCGCGCTGTGCACCGGCACGGTGATCGCGGCCGCTGCCGCGATCGGCGTCGGCGTACTGTTGGCCCACTTGCGTTACGGCACAATCGATTTCGCGACGGTGCCGGTGAGTCACGACCATCCGCTGCACTACTTCACCGAGGCGGCACCGGTGTTCTTCGGCCCTTCGCGGCTGCAGATCGCCTGCACGTTGCTCTTGCCGGCAGCGACGGCTGCGCTGGTATACGCGGTGCCCGCCGCGGCCACCTCGCGCGATGACCTCGGCGGCTATCCGCCCATCGCGACGGCGTACCCGCAGGCCGAAAGTGCTACCGCGACACCGTCATAGCGGACGGCGATGCACCGGCTTGCCGGTGACGACTTTGGCCGCGATCACGGCCAGCCTGGCCATTCCGATGTAGGTCGTCGGGTTGAACATCGTCGGCCACTTCGTCCTCACCAGGTGGTCGGACAGCGGCCTGCGGGCGTAGCGATCCTGCAACCAACGCAAGGCCATCGGCGCCGACAGCGGGTGTAGCAGTAGGTGCTCGTTGAACGCATCGCGGTGATAGGTGACGTCAGCGCCGCCGGCGGAGTAGGCATCGGCCAACCGGTCGATGTCCTCGACGTCGATCAGGTAGTCGTGGACGGCCTGCACGATCAGCACCGGCGGCGTGGGCACCTTGGCTCCCAGCCGGATGCTGTCGAATACGTGCTGGACTTCAGGCATGCTCAGGATCTCGTCCAGCGGCCGGTCGAGGTAGACACCGACGTCCTTCTTGACCATCCGGATGACCGCACCGACCGTGGTCATGCTTTCCAGTCGGCGCAGCAGCGCGCGGCCCTCGTCGCTGGTGTGCTCCTGGATGACCCGGTTCAGGTCGGGGTAGACGTGCATCAGCGCGGCGATCACCATCGCAGGCAGGCCGGAAAGGTACGTGCCGTTGAGCCGCCGGAAGGTGTGGCCGAGGTCGCCGACCGGTGAGCCGAGAACCGCGCCGACGATGTCGAGTTCGGGCGCGTAGTCGGCGCACAGCTCAGCGGCCCAGGCAGTCGCCAGCCCGCCACCGGAATAGCCCCACAGCGCCACCGGCGCCGATGCGGACAATCCGAGCCGTTCGTAGTTCAGCGCGGCCCGAACGCCGTCGAGAATGAAGTATCCGGGCTCGAACGGCGCGCCCCACATTCCGGTCCGACCCTCGTGGTCGGGTATCGAGATGGCCCAGCCCTCGGCAAGGGCGGCGGCGATCAGGAGATATTCCAGCTGCGCCAGCGAACCCAGCGCCTGGGCGCGCCGTCGCAGCGCATAGGACGGGAAGCAGCGCGACGACACCGCGTCGATCGCGCACTGGTACGACAGCACCGGGCAGGGACGGTCGGGAGAGGCGTCGGCGGGCACGATCACCGTCGTCGCCGTCGCCTCCGGCTGGCCGTTCATGTCGGTGGTCCGGTACAGCAGCTGGGTCGCCATCGTCCGCTGCGGGATCAGGCCGAGAAACGCCAGCTCAACGTCGCGCGAACGCAGGACGGTGCCGGGCTCCGCGTGCTGGTATCCGGGCGGCGGCTGGTAGAACGAGTCGTCGGTCGGCAGCAGGGGGCGTGCCTTGGCCTGCAATTCCTCGTGGGGCGCACGACCGATCCACTCCGCACCGGTTGCGCTTGCAAGGTTGCCAATGTCCATCGGGGCATTCTTGCCTAAGAAGGCTTTAAGAATCCACTCGGCCCGCCGGGGCGTGCGCGTTTATGCCGAACCGGGAGGTCGCAGCGCCGCGAACTCGTCGGTGACGCGCAACTGGGAATCTGCAAAGCGGTACAACGCGGCCGGGCGCCCGCCGCTGCGCCCGGACTGTGCGACCGTGCCGGTCGGGCTGATCACGCCCCGACGGGCCAGCACTCGCTGCAAGTTCGTGGTGTCGACTTGGTGCCCCAGCGTGGCGCTGTAGATGTCGCGCAGCGTCGACAACGCGAATTCGGTTGGCGCCAAGGCAAAACCGATATTCGTGTAGGACATTTTGGCGACCAACCGGGTACGGGCGTGGTCGACCATGGTCCCGTGGTCGAACGCCATCTGCGGCAGCGCAGTGACCGGATGCCAGCGGGTGTCGGGTGGAAGCTCGGGGATGGCGGGGGAGGGCACCAGGCCCAAGAAGGTCGACGCGATCGTCCGGGTGCCGGGCAGTCGGTCGGGCTCGGAGAACACCGCGAGTTGTTCGAGGTGAGCAACCTCTCGCAGGTCGACTTTCTCGGCCAGCTGGCGCCGCACCGAGGTCATCATGTCTTCGTGGTGGCGCAGCTGTCCGCCGGGCAGCGCCCACGCACCGCGTTCAGGGTCTTGGGCGCGCTGCCAAAGCAGAACGCTGAGCTCGGGTTTTCCAGATTTCGCGTCAGGTCCGAGGCCGCGAATCTGGAACACGACAGCGAGCACTTCGTGCTCAGTGCTACCATTGGCCATGTTTTCGATTGTAAGTCGAAAACCGGGTTGTGGCGAAAGGTTTCGACTATGACAGTCGTGAATCGCACCGATCTGCTGTCGAACGGGCTGGCAAAAGACATGACACACGATCTGGCCGCGGGAATCACGAACTCCCCCAACGGTTACGCGGGCGTCGAGGCCGACGAGCAATGGGCCGCGGAAATCCGTCGGCTCGCCGATATGCGCAATGCCACCATCCTGGCGCACAACTATCAGCTTCCCGCGATCCAGGACATCGCCGATCACGTCGGCGACTCGCTGGCGCTGTCCCGGGTCGCAGCCGAGGCGCCCGAAGACACCATCGTGTTCTGCGGCGTCCACTTCATGGCCGAGACCGCGAAGATCCTCAGCCCCGACAAGACCGTGCTCATCCCGGATCAGCGGGCCGGTTGCTCGCTGGCCGACTCGATCACCGTCGACGATCTGCAGGCGTGGAAGGACGAACACCCCGGCGCGGTCGTGGTCGCCTACGTCAACACCACCGCCGCGGTGAAGGCGCTCACCGACATCTGCTGCACCTCGTCCAACGCCGTCGACGTCGTCGCCTCCATCGATCCCGACCGTGAGGTGCTGTTCTGCCCGGATCAGTTCCTCGGCGCGCATGTGCGCCGCCTGACCGGCCGCGACAACGTGCACGTATGGGCGGGCGAGTGCCACGTGCACGCCGGGATCAACGGCGAGGAGCTCACCGAGCAGGCGCGCCAGCACCCGGATGCCGAATTGTTCGTCCACCCGGAGTGCGGTTGCGCGACATCTGCGCTGTATCTGGCCGGCGAGGGCGCATTCCCGCAAGACCGGGTGAAGATCCTGTCGACCGGCGGGATGCTCGACGCCGCCCGGGAGACCCGCGCCCGGCAGGTGCTGGTCGCCACCGAGGTGGGCATGCTGTACCAGCTGCGCAACGCAGCCCCGGACGTCGACTTCCGCGCGGTGAACGACCGGGCGTCCTGCAAGTACATGAAGATGATCACCGCCGCCGCGCTGCTGCGTTGCCTTCTCGAGGGTGCTGACGAAGTCCAGGTCGACGCGCAGACCGCCGAGCGCGCGCGCACGAGCGTGCAGCGGATGATCTCGATCGGCCAGCCGGGCGGCGGCGAATGAGCCCGCATCCGGCCTGGCAGGAGGGCGCCGATGTCGTCGTCATCGGTACCGGCGTCGGCGGTTTGGCTGCCGCGCTGGCCGCGCATCGGGCCGGCCGCCGGGTCGTCGTACTCAGCAAAGCCGGACGCAAACCCGGTGGCACGGCCACGCATTACGCGCAAGGCGGCATCGCGGTGGTGTTGCCGGGTAACGAGGACTCGGTCGACGCGCACGTCGCCGACACCCTCGCCGCCGGCGCGGGGCTGTGCGACCCGGACGCGGTGACCTCGATCGTCACCGACGGCTACCGGGCCGTCACCGAACTGGTCGACGCCGGAGCGCGATTCGACGAGTCAGCCTCGGGCGGTTGGGCGTTGAGCCGCGAGGGCGGGCACACCCGGCGGCGCATCGTGCATGCCAACGGCGATGCCACCGGGGCAGAGGTACAACGCGCCCTCGACCACGCGGCGGGCACGCTGGACATCCGCACCAAGCACACCGCGCTGCGACTGCTGCAGCACTCGGGGTCGGTGACCGGTGTGCTGGTCGCCAGTCGGCAGGGGATCGGTGTCATCCACGCGCCGTCGGTCATCCTCGCCACCGGGGGGCTGGGCCATCTCTACAGTGCGACCACCAACCCCGAGGGCTCGACCGGCGACGGGATCGCGCTGGCCCTCTGGGCCGGTGTTGCGGTGAGCGACCTGGAGTTCATCCAGTTCCACCCGACGATGCTCTATGACGGCCGCAGCGGGGGACGCCGACCTCTGGTGACCGAGGCGATCCGTGGTGAGGGCGCGTTTTTGGTTGACAGCCAAGGCAATTCGGTGACCGCAGGCGTGCACCCGATGGGCGATCTGGCCCCTCGCGATGTGGTGGCATCCGCTATCGACGCCCGGCTGCGAGCCACCGGCGAGCCGTGCGTATTTCTCGACGCCCGCGGTATCGCCGATTTCACACACCGCTTCCCGACGGTCACCGCATCGTGCCGTGCCGCCGGCGTCGACCCGGTCGCCCAGCCGATCCCGGTCGTTCCGGGCGCGCACTACAGCTGCGGTGGGGTGGTGACCGACGTGCACGGCCAGACCGAGCTGCCCGGGTTGTTCGCCGCGGGCGAGGTCGCCCGCACCGGGATGCATGGCGCCAACCGACTGGCGTCCAACAGCCTGCTCGAGGGTCTGGTCGTCGGTGGGCGGGCCGGCAAGGCCGCGGCCAGACACGCGGCGGATTCCGGGCCGGTGCGCGCGGGAACGGCGGACCCCGTCGGTCGCGCCGCGCTGGTCCGCAGCGACCTGCAGCGGGCGATGACCCGCGACGCGTCGGTGGTTCGCGACGCTGACGGTCTGCACGGATTGATCGACACGTTGTCGGCCGCGCCATTCGCCGCGGTCGCCACCCGAGCCGGCCTCGAAGACGCCGCACTGACCGCCACCGCCCGCGCGCTGGCCGCCTCTGCGCTGGCTCGCGAGGAGAGTCGGGGCTGCCACCATCGGGCCGAATATTCCGATGCCGCAGGGATTCCGGCCCGCAGCCTGATCGTCCGGCTGGCCGCCGACGACAGCGCACAGGTCGAGACGTTGGCGGCGGTCTGCTGATGTTGTCCAGCGGCGAGCTCGTCGAGGCTCGCGCCACGATCAGCCGTGCGCTCAACGAAGACCTGCGCTACGGACCCGACATCACAACCCGCGCGACGGTCCCCGACGGCGCCAGGACGACGGCGTCGCTGATCACCCGCGAGGCCGGAGTGGTCGCCGGCGTGGACATCGCCCTGCTGGTGCTCGACGAGGTCCTCGGCGCCGACGGATACCGCGTGCTCGACCGCGTCGTTGACGGGACTCGGCTGCAGCCGGGCGGGCCGCTGCTGACGGTGGACGCCCAGACGCTGGGCCTGTTGACCGCCGAACGGACCTTGCTGAACCTGGTGTGCCACCTGTCCGGGATCGCGACCGCCACCGCAGCGTGGGTGGACGCGGTGGACGGCACCAAGGCCCAGATCCGCGACACCCGCAAGACGCTGCCCGGGCTGCGCACGCTGCAGAAGTACGCGGTCCGCGTCGGCGGCGGCGTCAACCACCGCCTCGGGTTGGGCGATGCGGCACTGATCAAGGACAACCACGTCGCCGCCGCGGGATCGGTCGTCGCGGCGCTGCGTGCCGTGCGGGCCGCTGCGCCCGATCTGCCGTGCGAGGTCGAGGTCGATTCGCTCGAACAGCTTGACGACGTACTTGCCGAAGCTGCGGAATTGGTGTTGCTGGACAACTTCCCGATCTGGCAGACCCAGATCGCGGTGCAGCGCCGGGATGCGCAGTCACCGGCCACCAAACTCGAGTCGTCGGGCGGGCTCTCGCTGGACACCGCCGCCGAGTACGCCGGCACCGGTGTGGACTATCTCGCCGTCGGCGCGCTCACCCATTCGGTGCGGGTGCTCGACGTCGGGTTGGACGTCTAGCGCGGTTCAGTAGCCGCCGCGCCGCGGGTTTGATGCTTTGCAGTGGCGCCGGCGTTCCGGAGACCCGGGCGAGGATGAGAGCGCCTTCGATCAGGGAGATAACCGCGACTCCAACGCTTTTCGCTTCGTCCGGGGGCCAGCCGTCCTGCCGCAACCGCTGCTCGATGGCCGTGCACCAACCGTGGAAGACACGCGCCGACGCCTCGCGGACCAGCGCGCTGGCATGGACGGACTCGGTGGCGACCGGCTCGATCGGGCAACCGTCTCGCCAGTCCACGGCCAGGCCGGCGATCAGGAGGTCGGCCCAGCGATCGACGATGTCGGCCGCCGGAACATCCTTGGCGAGTAGTCGGCGCAGCAGCCCTTCAATGGCAGCCCCGCCGCCGTCGACCGCCGCCGCGGCCAACTGCTGCTTGCCCAGCGGGAAGTGGTGATACAGCGAGCCAGGCCGCACACCCGCTTCCTCGAGAATCTGGTTGAGCCCGGTCGCCGCGTAGCCCTGACGGCGGAACAGGGTGGCCGCGGCGTCGATCAGCGCGGTCCGACTGCGATCGGGTCGGGGCATGCCATTGACTTTACTTGAGTGATCGCTCAAGAATGCAATGATGAGGCAGCTGACATGCGTGGACAACGGGCGGTACGCCTGGCGCGAAGGTCCGGAACCGATCCTCACGGAGCCAGGACATGCGCTGGTCAGGCCGCTGGTGGTGGCCTGTTGCGACCTCGATGTCGCCGCCGCGCGAGGGGCGGCGCCGTTGCCACCCGGTTATGCCGTCGGGCACGAAGGCCTGGCGGAGGTGGTCGCGGTCGGTGACGATGTCTCGACCGTCGGCGTCGGCGACCGGGTCGTCGTGCCGTTCCAGATCAGCTGCGGGTACTGCCGCGAATGCCGCCGAGGAGTCACCGGGTCGTGCGGATCGCTGCCGCTGATGGCGATGTACGGGTTGGGCCCGTTGGCCGGCCTGGACGGCGGCGGGTTCATGTCGGACCTGGTGCTGGTGCCCTACGCCGACGCGATGCTGATCCCGATCCCGCCGACGGTCGACCCGATCGCGGTCGCGTCGCTGTCGGACAACATCCCGGACGGGTGGCGGACCGTCGGACCGTTACGCGCCGAGTTGGCCGAGCTGGACGCGGCGGACCGACGCGTACTGGTGATCGGCCGGCTGTCCATCGGGCTGTATGCGGCGGCCTTCGCCGCGGCCTACGGCTTTCACGTCGACTACATCGACACCGACCCAGCCCGATTGGCCGCCGCCGAGTCGCTCGGTGCCGCCGTGCACGACAGGGCCAAGCCCGACAAATCCTGGGCGCCCTACCCCGTCACGGTGCACACCACCGCCGATCCCGCGGTGCTCGCTGCGACATTGCGGGCCACCTGGCCGGACGGAGTGTGCACCGATACCGGGATCTACTACTTGCCGACGGTGGAGATGCCGCTGCTGCCGATGTACACCCGCGGTGTGCGTTTCGTCACTGGCCGGGTCAGTGCGCGCGCGGTGATCCCGGAGATTCTCGACGTGTTGGCCGGCGGTTGCGATCTGTTGCCCGTCGTCGACCGGGTCGTCGACTGGGCGGACGCGCCCGAGGCCTGGCCGACGATGAGCGGCAAGACCGTCTTTACCCGGTCCTAGGCGATATCGCCGACGAAGACCGCGACCCGCCCGATCTGCTGGCGGGCGAAAAAGGGCAGGCCCGTGGTGTCGCTGCCGGGGGGCAGCACCCGCGGGTTGGTGATGTGCACGTCCTTGCGGATGAAATGCACGTCGGCCTCGCCCGCGGCCAGGACATTCTTGACCCAATCCGTTTTGCCGTGGGCCAATCCGATCGCCAGCACGTTGCCTTTGCGGTAGGCGGTCACGATGGTTTCGTATGGCTTACCGGAGGTGCGGCCGCGGTGCTTGATCACCGAGAACGTCGGAAGGTAACGCGCGATCGGCTTCACCAACGGGTTGAAGTACTTGACTTGAAAGTTCTCGAACCAGACCGGGAAGATCATCGGGATGCCCGGGGTGTTGTTGGGATGGTCCTTGCGGGACATGTCGACTCCGTTTTCTTCGGGTGCGGTCACACTACCGGTCCGATATGCAGTTGCCCTGTTCTGGGACAATGGTTGGCGTGACTGTTATGGCGCGCATCGACCTGCGGGGTGCTGACTTGTCCGTCGCCCGGTTGCGGGCGGCGTTGCCCCGCGGCGGAGTGGACGTCGAGGCCGCCCTGTCCACGGTGCGACCGATTGTCGACGCCGTCGCCGATCGAGGCGCTGAGGCCGCACTGGCATACGGCGAATCCCTGGACGGGGTCCGGCCACCGTCGGTCCGGGTGCCCAGCAGCGAATTGGACGCCGCGCTGGCCGGTCTGGACCGTGACGTCCGGTTGGCCCTGGAGGTGGTGATCGAGCGCACCCGTGCGGTGCACGCCGATCAGCGCCGATCCGACGTGACGACGACCTTGGGCCCAGGTGCCACCGTGACCGAGCGGTGGGTGCCGGTCGACCGGGTCGGCCTGTACGTCCCCGGCGGCACTGCCGTGTACCCGTCGAGCGTCGTGATGAACGTGGTGCCGGCGCAGGCCGCCGGTGTCGGCTCGCTGGTGGTGGCGAGCCCGCCGCAGGCCGCGTCGCAGGGCCGGTTTAAAGGGCTACCCCACCCGACGATCCTGGCCGCCGCCCGGCTGCTCGGTGTCGACGAGGTGTGGGCGGTCGGCGGGGCCCAGGCGGTGGCGCTGATGGCCTACGGCGGCATCGACACCGACGGCGCCGAACTGGCGCCGGTGGACTTGGTCACCGGGCCGGGCAACATCTACGTCACAGCGGCCAAGCGCCTGGTCCGCTCGCGGGTCGGTATCGACGCCGAAGCCGGGCCCACCGAGATCGCGATCCTGGCTGATGACACGGCCGACCCGGAGCATGTGGCCGCCGACCTGATCAGCCAGGCGGAGCACGACGAAATGGCCGCCGGCGTCCTGGTGACACCCAGCGCCGAGCTTGCCGACGCCACCGACGCCGAGCTGGCCGCCCAGCTGGAGACCACCGTGCACCGTCAGCGGGTGACGACCGCGCTGGCCGGGCGCCAGTCGGCCATCATCCTGGTCGACGACATCGACGCCGGCATTCGCACCGTGAACGCATATGCGGCAGAGCACTTGGAGATCCAGACCGTCAACGCGGACAAGGTCGCCGCGCAGATCCGTTCCGCCGGAGCGATCTTCGTCGGCGCGTATTCACCGGTGAGCCTGGGCGACTACTGCGCCGGCTCCAACCACGTGCTGCCGACAGCGGGCAGCGCCGCGCACTCCAGCGGTCTGTCGGTGCAGACTTTCCTGCGCGGCATCCACGTCGTCGACTACACCGAGGCGGCGCTCAAAGACGTGTCCGGGCATGTGATCACCCTTGCCGCCGCCGAGGATCTGCCCGCGCACGGCGAGGCGGTACGGAGGAGGTTCGGGCAATGACCGACCGCCGATCGCCCAACCACCCGTCGCTCGATGACCTTCCGTTGCGTGCGGACCTGCGCGGCAAATCGCCCTACGGCGCGCCGCAGCTCGACGTTCCGGTGCGGCTGAATACCAACGAGAACCCGCACCCGCCCAGTCAGGCGCTCGTCGACGACGTGGTCGCATCGGTCCGCGATGCGGGCGTCGATCTGAATCGCTATCCCGACCGCGACGCCGTGGCCCTGCGCACCGACCTGGCCGCCTATGTCCGCATGCAGACCGGGGCGCGGGTCGGTGTGGAAAACCTCTGGGCGGCAAACGGATCTAACGAGATCCTGCAGCAGCTGCTGCAGGCCTTCGGCGGCCCGGGGCGCAGCGCGATCGGCTTCGTGCCGTCGTATTCGATGCACCCGATCATCTCCGATGCCACCCGTACCGAATGGCTCGAAACTCCCCGCGCCGCCGACTTCAGCCTCGACACCGATGCCGCGGTGATCGCGATCGTCGACCGACGTCCCAACGTCGTCTTTGTCACGAGCCCGAATAACCCTACGGGTCAGAGTGTTTCGCTCCCCGATCTGCGCCGCCTGCTGGACGCCGCCCCCGGGATCGTGATTGTCGACGAGGCGTACGGCGAGTTCTCCGCGCAGCCCAGCGCTGTGGTGCTGCTCAAGGAGTATCCGACCAAGCTGGTCGTGAGTCGCACCATGAGCAAGGCTTTCGCCTTCGCCGGCGGCCGCCTCGGGTATCTGGTTGCGACCCCGGCGATCATCGACGCCATGCTGTTGGTGCGGCTGCCGTATCACCTGTCCTCGGTCACCCAGGTGGCTGCGCGGGCCGCGCTGCGCCACGCCGACGACACGTTGGGCAGCGTCGCGACATTGATCGGTGAGCGGGAGCGGGTGGCAACGGCGTTGAGCGGGATGGGCTTTCACGTCGTTCCGAGCGACTCCAACTTCGTGTTGTTCGGGCTGTTCGCCGACGCGCCGGCCACCTGGCAGCGTTACCTGGATGCCGGGGTCCTGATCCGCGATGTCGGCATTCCCGGACACCTGCGCACCACGATCGGGCTGACCGCCGAGAACGACGCATTCCTGTCAGCCAGCGCAGATCTGGCCGCCACCGAATTGGCCCAGCCCCTAGGAGCGTCATGACCACCGGCCGTCGCGCACGCGTTGAGCGCACCACCAAAGAGTCCGAGATCGTCGTCGAGCTCGACCTCGATGGGACCGGTCAGGTGCACATCGACACCGGTGTCCCGTTCTACGACCACATGCTGACCGCACTGGGCACCCACGCCAGCTTCGATCTGGCCGTGCGCGCCAAGGGCGACGTGGCGATCGAAGGGCACCACACCATCGAAGACACCGCGATCGTGCTCGGTCAGGCGCTGGGCGAGGCACTCGGCGACAAGAAAGGCATCCGCCGGTTCGGTGATGCGTTCATTCCGATGGACGAGACGCTGGCGCACGCCATCGTCGACGTCTCCGGCCGGCCCTACTGCGTGCACACCGGCGAGCCGGATCATCTGCGGCACACCACGATCGCCGGCAGCTCGGTGCCGTATCACACGGTGATCAACCGGCACGTGTTCGAGACGCTCGCCAACAATGCCCGCATCGCGCTGCACGTCCGAGTGCTCTACGGCCGCGACCCACACCACATCACCGAGGCGCAGTACAAGGCGGTCGCCCGGGCACTGCGGCAGGCGGTCGAGGCCGATCCACGGGTGTCCGGCGTGCCGTCCACCAAAGGTGCTCTGTGAGAGCGCTTTCCCGCCGGAAAGCGGTTGTAGTGCTGGACTACGGTTCGGGTAACCTCCGTTCGGCCCAACGCGCATTGGAGCGCGTGGGCGCCGATGTCGTGGTCACCGCTGATCTCGAAAAGGCCACTGCCGCAGACGGACTGGTTGTTCCGGGCGTCGGGGCGTTCGAGGCGTGCATGACCGGGTTGCGGGGGATCAACGGGCAACAAGCCATCGCCGACCGGGTTTCCGCCGGCCGCCCAGTGCTGGGCGTGTGCGTCGGCATGCAGATTCTGTTCGCCCACGGCGTCGAGTTCGGGGTGAAGAGCGCCGGCTGCGGACAGTGGCCGGGGGCGGTGACCCGGCTGAAAGCGCCGGTGATCCCGCACATGGGGTGGAACGTGGTGAACGCCGCGCCTGGTAGCGCACTGTTCAAAGGCCTGGATGCCGGTGCCCGGTTCTACTTCGTGCATTCCTATGCGGCGCAACAGTGGGAGGGCGGAGCCGACGCCCTGCTGACCTGGGCCACCCACGGTGTGCCATTCCTGGCCGCGGTCGAAGACGGTCCATTGGCCGCGACCCAGTTTCACCCCGAGAAGAGCGGTGATGCCGGAGCGGCTGTCTTGAGCAATTGGGTTGAAGGGTTGTGACGTGTCGTTGATCTTGTTGCCCGCCGTCGATGTCGTCGAGGGCAAGGCGGTGCGGTTGGTGCAGGGCAGAGCCGGCAGCGAAACCGACTACGGCTCAGCGCTGGACGCGGCGCTTGGCTGGCAGCGCGACGGCGCCGAGTGGGTGCACCTGGTCGATTTGGACGCGGCGTTCGGCCGAGGCTCTAATCGCGAGCTGCTGGCCGAGGTGGTCGGCAAGCTCGACGTGAAGGTCGAACTCTCCGGCGGTATCCGCGATGACGACTCGCTGTCCGCCGCGCTGGCCACCGGCTGCGCGCGAGTCAATCTCGGGACGGCCGCGTGCGAGAACCCGCAATGGTGCGCGCGGGCGATCGCCGAGCACGGCGACAAGGTGGCGGTGGGCCTGGACGTGCACATCATCGACGGTGACCATCGACTGCGGGGTCGCGGCTGGGAGACCGACGGCGGCGATCTGTGGCAGGTGCTGGATCGCCTTGACAGTGAAGGCTGTTCGCGATTCGTCGTCACCGATGTCACCAAGGACGGCACGTTGACCGGACCCAACCTCGACTTGCTGGGTGCGGTCGCCGGCCGCACCGACATTCCGGTGATCGCCTCCGGTGGTGTATCGAGTCTCGACGATCTGCGCGCCATCGCCACCTTGACCGACAGTGGGGTCGAGGGCGCGATTGTCGGCAAGGCGCTCTACGCCGGACGATTCACGCTGCCGCAGGCTCTGGCCGCGGTGGCGGATTAGGGCCGCGGCAATGGATCTCGACGCTTTGGTCGCGAAGGCGGCGGCGATCCTCGACGCGGCCGCCAAACCGTTCGTCGCCGGTCATCGAGCGGATTCCGCGGTCAGTAAGCGCGGCGACGACTTCGCCACCAGCGTAGATCTGGCCATTGAGCGTCAGGTCGTCGACGCACTGGTGTCGGCGACCGGAATCCTGGTGCACGGTGAGGAGTTCGGCGGTGCCGACCTCGACTCGGAATGGGTATGGGTGCTCGACCCCGTGGACGGGACGTTCAACTACGCGGCCGGATCTCCGATGGCCGCGATCCTGCTCGGTCTGCTGCACGACGGCGACCCGGTGGCCGGACTGACCTGGCTGCCGTTCATGAACGAACGCTACGCCGCGGTGGTGGGCGGTCCGGTGCTGAAAAACGGTGTGCCGCAACCGCCGCTGACACAGACCGACCTCACGGCATCGATCATCGGGGTCGGAACTTTCAACGCGGATTCCCGCGGCCGGTTTCCGGGGCGGTACCGGGTGGCGGTGCTCGAAGAGCTCAGCCGGGTGTCATCGCGGATGCGGATGCACGGCGCCACTGGCATCGACCTTGCCTACGTCGCCGACGGAGTCCTCGGCGGATCGATCAGTTTCGGCGACCACGTATGGGATCACGCGGCGGGGGTGGCGCTGGTCCGAGCCGCCGGCGGTGTCGTCACCAGTCTCACCGGCGAACAATGGACACCCGATTCGCGTTCCGCCCTGGCCGCCGCCCCCGGGGTGCACGATCAGCTGCTCGACATGCTGCTTGGCGTAGGACGGCCCAATGACTACTGACTTTCGCGCCGGCACCAGCCTTGCGGTGCGCGTCATTCCCTGCCTGGACGTCGACGACGGCCGGGTGGTCAAGGGCGTCAACTTCGAAAACCTACGGGACGCAGGCGATCCCGTGGAACTGGCCGCCGCGTACGACGCCGAGGGGGCCGACGAGCTGACTTTCCTCGACGTGACCGCGTCGTCGTCGGGTCGCACCACCATGCTGGAGGTAGTCCGTCGGACCGCCGAGCAGGTGTTCATCCCCCTGACCGTCGGCGGTGGCGTGCGTACGGTCGCCGACGTCGACGTGTTGTTGCGCGCGGGCGCCGACAAGGTGTCGATCAACACCGCCGCGATCGCGCGCCCAGACCTGCTGGCCGAGATGGCAGCCCAGTTCGGTTCGCAGTGCATCGTGCTGTCGGTCGACGCCCGCACGGTGCCGGCCGGGTCGGATCCGACTCCGTCGGGTTGGGAAGTCACCACCCACGGCGGGCGGCGCGGCACTGGCATCGACGCCGTCGAGTGGGCCGCCCGCGGCGCCGAGTTGGGGGTGGGGGAGATCCTGCTCAACTCGATGGATGCTGACGGCACCCGAGCAGGGTTCGATCTGGCGATGCTGCGTGCGGTTCGAGCGACGGTGACGGTGCCGGTGATCGCCAGCGGCGGCGCCGGAGCGGTCGACCACTTCGCGCCGGCCGTCGCTGCCGGTGCCGACGCAGTATTGGCCGCCAGCGTGTTTCACTTCAGGCAGTTGACGATCGGGCAGGTCAAGCACGCCATGGCCACAGAAGGGATCACGGTGCGATGAGCCTCGACCCTGACATCGCGGCACGCCTCAAACGCAACGCCGACGGCCTGTTCACGGCCATCGTGCAGGCACGCGGCAGCGGTGACGTGCTGATGGTCGCGTGGATGGACGACGACGCGCTGGCCCGGACCCTGGAAACCCGGGAGGGCACCTACTACTCCCGGTCCCGCGGTGAGCAGTGGGTCAAAGGCGCCACCTCCGGCCACACCCAGCGGGTGCATTCGGTGCGGTTGGACTGCGACGGCGACGCGGTGCTGCTGGTGGTCGACCAGGTCGGCGCCGCCTGTCATACCGGCGACCACAGCTGCTTCGACGCCGACGTTCTGTTGGAATCGGACGAGTGAGGATCTCGCGGTCTCTTCAACACGTGATCAATTGTCCCGCAACGCCGCTCGCGTAGCTCAGCTTTCGGCATCCCACGTAAAGAACCGCTGAGCGGCGCCTAAAACTTTGCTGAGCGGATACCGCGAACTTGCGGTATTCTCAGGATTCTCAGTGGTCGGGACTGGGGTGGGGAGTTCCGTGTCCGGCAGGGGTGCGGCCAATGAGAAAGGTAATGCAATGGGATCTGCTAGGTATATCGGTCGTTTCGGGGGGCTGGCAGTAGGGCTGGGTATCGGAGCGGCGGTGGTCGCGACGGCGGGTACCGCTTCTGCCGACCCATCAGTCGGGTCGGCGGTGGACGCGGCTGCGGGGACCCTCGTTGCCTACCCAGCCGAGGCATTCGATCCGAATAATTTCGCTATCGGGTTCGACGGGATGAACTTCGACTTCGGCACCGCGACCGTCAACTCGGGCACCGCTGGGAATTTCGACTTCGCGATCGCCGACGGCGACGGCGCGAACGCCGGCGCCACCGGCGGACTCTTCAACTCCTCGTTCGCTGACGGCTCCAATAGCTCGACCTTCGCAACGGGCGGGAACTTCGACTTCGCCAGCGCCGACGGCGCCAACACCTCAGCCTCGGCCTACGGCGGCAACAACGACTTCGCCAGCGCCAACGGCGATGGCAGCATCGCTCAAGCTAGCGGCAACAACGATATTGCCTTCGCCGACGGCGCCCCCAGTATCGTTTCTGCCGAAGACGGCAACAACGATATTGCCATCGGCATCGGCACCAGCAGCAACGCCTTCGCCGGGTTCGCCAATAACGACCTCGCCGTCGCCTTCGGCGGCCTCACCGCGGATGCTGACGGAACCAACGGGCTCACCACCATCATGGGGCTCACCCCCGCGGCCACCAGCGCAGCGACAGACCTGTTCGGCGGCTCGGTCCCGGACGGTTCGTTCCTCACCGACTTCCTGGACGGCTCCTGGCTCACCAGCCTGTTCTGATGCGATCGCGCAGATGATGTTTGAATTTGCAGCGGTCGAGCACGCCGCCGCACATTCTTCCAACGCGCGCACTCAACGCGGCCCATCTCGCCGGTCAGACGATGATCGAGGAGCGCGGGGCAGTAATAAGTTCGGTGGGTCCATTTGCACTTAGAGCGTGGCCGGTTTGATTCTGCGGTGAGGGCGGTGCTCCTCGGCGTGTCTTCTCCCTGGACGCAGACTGAACGCCGCTGATGCTCTTCAGCCGCGCAGTGGCGATGTGCTGGCGCACAACGAAATTCCGCTCAATTTCGTCAACCTATCCGCGTGTGCAGGAGCAGGCTTTCGTTCGGGAACGAGCGACAACACTTCGGTCGAAACTGAGAATACTCACGGCTTGCCTTATGCAATTCCTAGGGTACTGTCAGTAATTGTTGGCTCTGGCCGAGAAGCTGCGCCCGGGCCGATTCTGGCAAGCGTGCTGTGGGGAGTGCGTCGAAATCTGCGCATTTTCGGGGGGCGTGCTTACATCCGCGCTGAAGAGCGCAGTCAACAATCCGCGCCTTCGGCGCGGCGGGAGGGAATGTTATGAATCGTACGAAAGCACTTGGCCGACTCGGGATCTTGGCGGCTGGACTCGGCGTCGGCGCGACGGTTGCCGCCACCACCGGGACCGCCTCTGCCGACGCCGGTATCGACTGGGCGTCGCTAGTCGACGCGTCTGCCCTACCGGCAGCCACGCCGTCCACCCAAGACATCGCGATCTCCTTCGACGGGATGTCGCTATTTCAGGAAGGCAACGCGTCGGCCACCACCGTGACCGGCAACTTCGGCTTGGCTATCGCTTATGGCGACGGCAGCAGGGCGATCGATAACGGCTCGCTCGATAGCGTGTACGCCAACGGCGCCGGCAGCACCTCATACGTCGGCGGCGGCATGGGCAACGTCAGCATCGCCAACGGCGCCGACAGCATCACCAACGTCAACGGCAACAGCAACTTCGTCGACGCCACCGGCTACCAGAGCAGTGCGAGCGCGGTATTGGGCAACGGGAACGACGTCTTCGTCAACGGCACGGGAAGCACCGTCTCGATCCTTGGTGGCAGCAACGATTTCGCTAGCGTGTCTGGTGCCAATGACCTAGCCGACACCGGCAGCAGCCAAGACATTCTCACCATCGTCGGCAACAACGACGTCCAGGCGTTCACCGACGGCACCAACGACATCGCCGCAATTTTCGGCAACGGCAACGACAACGGGTTTCCCGATGCTACGGGCACCGCGACCGCTGGTGGCGGTGACGACAACATCGCCGCCGTGTTCGGCGATGGCAGCACGGCGTTCGCCGGGCTGGGTAACAACAACCTCGCCATCGCCTTCGGAGACCTGGTCAACGCATCTGCGGTAGGTGGTAACGCGGTCGACATCGAGCCATCACTGACAGCGGCCAACTCTGCGGCCGACTTGTTCGGTGGGACGGACGCCTCGTGGCTGACCGATTTCCTGGACGGCTCGTGGCTGACCGGCCTGTTCTGATCTAATCGCGCGAAGCTTGCTTCGATCACTCCAAGCGACCGCACGATGTGGTCGAAACGACGACGATCCAGCACGTGCCCGCGCACTCTGCTCCTACTTGGACTGCACTGGCTGTGCCCTATGCGGGCACGGTCGGTGCAGTTCAGCGCCAGGCGCATGCTCTGGACGTACGAAGCCAGAATCGTGTTGGCACAAGCTACCGGCGCTGACGTCGAGGTTGACCGCGACTTGATCGGTCAGGTTCTATCGACCCGCGCGCAGGCGTCTTTACGGTCCGCCGTGGCTTTCGGGATCTCGTCCGCGCCGACTGTAAAGCTTGTGCGCGGGCAGGGGCGAAATCACGTAGTTGAGCGGCACAATCGGTGCGCCCGCGCACGGATCTAGACCAGGCAACTCTGCTAACGAATTAACGACTCACGACACTATCCGGCCGTTTCCAATCCGGTGGCCGCCGCGACGGCTGCACGGGCCCATTCGTCACGATGCACCGCGGGGGCGATTCGCTCCTTACGGATCAATTCGGTGTTGACCTTCATCACCTTCGGTGCCCGAAACGAAAAGGTGTGATTGGTGGTGTCGATGGCCAGCAGTCCGTCGGTATCGGTGAATCCGTTGCCGCGCATAGTGTTTTCGGCCCACTTGATCGGTGTGAGTCCGGAGAAGTCGTCGACGTAGGCGACCCAGAGATGGACGTTGAGTCGGGTCGACAACTTCGACAAGGCGCCTTCCACGGCGGTATGACCCGCAGGGGTGAGCTTGCCCGACGGATCGGTGATGTAGCGGGTGAGCTGTACCAACGACGCCGCGTTCGGCTGGTCGGTGGGCGCGGTGGCGCTGTCGGGGGACTCCGCCGATCTGTGCCGCAGGACGTCAGCCCCGACGATCCCCGCCAGCACCAGCAGGATCACGGTAGCTGCAGCAGCAACCAGCACCGCGGGGCGCAGCCGTCGTCGTGCCGGGACCGGCTTCGTCGGCGCGGAGATCTGTCTGGTGGGGCCATCCGCCGCGTGACCGGCGACCGTCGCGTCCGCTGCGACACCCGTCAGAGCTGCCGCGAACTCCGAACAATTCACGTAGCGGCTGGCGGGATCTTTCGCCAACACCCTGGCGATGACGGCGTCGAGGTCGGCGAGGTCGGCCCGCCGCGCGCTGAGCTGGGGCGGCGGCGCGGAAAGATGGTGGGAGATCACCACCGCCGCGTTGGAGTTGTCATAGGGCGCCGCACCGGTCAGCAAGTGAAATGCGGTGCAGCCCAACGCGTACTGGTCGGCGCGGCCATCGATGTCGCGGCCCAGCAGTTGTTCGGGCGCGGCGTAGGCCGTCGTTCCCATCACCATATTGGTGGCGGTCAGACCACTGATGTCACCGACTTGTCGGGCAATACCGAAGTCGGCCAGCAAGATCCGTCGTCCACGCGGGTCGGTGTCGCTGATCAGAATGTTTGCGGGCTTGATGTCGCGGTGCAGCAGGCCGCGCTGATGCGCGTAGTCCAACGCGTCGGCGATGGCGCTGATGATCGCGAACGCCTCGGTCCTCGGCAGCCCGGACGGGTAGCGGCTGCGCAGCAGTTCGGCGGCATCGGTTCCCTCGACGTAGTCCATCGACAACCACAACTGACCCTCGAACTCGCCGCGGTCGTGGATACCGACAATGTGGGAATGCCACAACTCGGAGGCGATGTCCGCTTCCCGGCTGAACCGCTGGCGGAACTCGAGGTCCGCGGTCAGCGCGGGCGGCAGGACCTTGAGGGCGTCTCGGCGGGGGAGTCGTGGGTGCTGCGTCAGATAGACCTCACCCATGCCGCCGGACCCCAGCCGCTTGATGATGGTGTAGCCGGCGAACACATCGCCGTTGTGCAGCGACACCGTCGACTAGCTGCGGGCACGCAGCGTCTGCAGCGCCTTATCTGCGTGGGAGTCCATGCTCAACTCGCTGGAGATCACGTCGAGCACCTTGCTGTCGGTGCCGATGACGAAGGTCGATCGCTTGACCGGCACCAGCTTGCCCAAAAGCCCGCGCTTGACCCCGAATTGGCTCGCGATCGTGCCGTCGGTGTCCGACAGCAGCGGATAGTCGAAACCCTGTGAGTCGGCGAATTTCGCCTGCTTGGCCACGGGGTCGACGCTGATCCCGACCCGGTTGGCGCCGACAGCGGCGAATTCCTGGGCCAGGTCGCGGAAATGGCACGCCTCCTTCGTACATCCGGGGGTCATCGCCGCCGGGTAGAAGAACAGCACGACCGGCCCGTCCGACAGCAGGGCGCTGAGCCTGCGGGGGGTGCCGGTCTGGTCGGGAAGTTCGAAGTCAGCCACGGTGTCACCGGTTTTCATGGCCGTCACGCTACGCCAGTGGCGAGCGGAGTCGATCTGCCCATCTGGGAAGATGACTCCGTGCACGCCAACCTCGCCGCCGCCACCACATCGCGGGAGCATTTTCGCCTCCTGGCGGCCGAGCATCGGGTGGTGCCGGTGACTCGCAAGGTGCTGGCCGACGCTGAGACGCCGCTGTCTGCGTACCGCAAACTGGCCGACAATCGACCCGGGACGTTCCTGCTGGAGTCGGCGGAGAACGGACGGTCGTGGTCGCGGTGGTCGTTCATCGGAGCCGGCGCGCCGTCCGCGCTGACCGTTCGCGACGGGCAGGCGGTATGGCTCGGCACGGTGCCGCACGACGCGCCCACCGGCGGCGATCCGCTGCAGGCCCTGCACGAGACGTTGGAGCTGCTGGCCACGGCGGCGCTGCCGGGGCTGCCGCCGCTGTCCGGCGGCATGGTGGGCTTTTTCGCCTACGACCTGGTGCGGCGCCTAGAGCGATTGCCCGAACTCGCGGTCGACGACCTGAACCTGCCGGACATGCTGCTGCTGCTGGCGACTGATCTGGCCGCCGTCGACCACCACGAGGGCACCATCACGCTGATCGCCAACGCGGTGAATTGGAACGGCACCGACGAGCGGGTCGACGAGGCCTACGACGACGCGATCGCCCGGCTGGACGTGATGACCGCGGCGCTGGAGCAGCCGCTGCCCTCGACCGTCGCGACGTTCACCAGACCCGAGCCGCAGCACCGCGCGCAGCGCACGGTGAAGGAGTACGGCGCGATTGTCGAACGGCTGGTCGGCGAGATCGAGCGGGGCGAAGCCTTCCAGGTGGTGCCGTCGCAGCGTTTCGAGATGGACACCGACGTCGAGGCGATCGACGTCTATCGGATGCTTCGGGTGTCCAACCCCAGCCCATACATGTATCTGCTCCACGTGCCCAATGACGAAGGCGGAAGCGCATTTTCGATTGCCGGCTCCAGCCCGGAAGCGTTGGTGACGGTGCAGGACCGCTGGGCGACCACGCACCCGATCGCCGGTACCAGATGGCGCGGGGAGTCCGAAGACGAGGACCAGTTGCTCGAGAAGGAGTTGCTGGCCGACGAGAAGGAGCGCGCCGAGCACCTGATGCTGGTCGACCTGGGCCGCAACGACTTGGGCCGGGTCTGCGTGCCCGGAAGTGTCCGCGTCGAGGACTACAGCCATATCGAGCGCTACAGCCACGTCATGCATCTGGTCTCGACGGTGACCGGGGTGCTCGCCGACGGCCGTACCGCACTGGATGCGGTGACCGCGTGTTTTCCGGCGGGCACACTGTCGGGTGCTCCGAAAGTGCGTGCGATGGAACTGATCGAGGAGGTCGAGAAAACCCGGCGCGGCCTCTACGGCGGCGTGCTCGGCTATCTCGACTTCGCCGGAAACGCCGACTTCGCCATCGCCATCCGGACAGCACTGATGCGTGACGGAACCGCGTACGTGCAAGCAGGTGGCGGGGTCGTGGCGGACTCCAACGGGCCCTACGAGTACACCGAGGCGACCAACAAGGCGCGTGCGGTGCTCAGCGCGATCGCCGCCGCGGAGACGCTGCGCAGCCCGGACGCCGACCGGGATGCCTGATGCCCAGACGGCCACCGGGGGCCGGCTGACCATCAGAGCGGCCCAGGTTCTGCTGGTTCTGTCGGCCGCGGGTTTGTGGGCGGCATCGCGGCTGAAATGGGTCGAGCTTCAGACATTTGACGGGTTGGGGCCGCCGAAGCTCATCGCGCTGTCCGGCGCGGGATGGTCGTCGGCTTTGGTCCCGCTGGCCCTGCTCCTGCTGGCGACCGCACTGGCCGCACTGGCGGTGCGGAGTTGGGCGCTGCGGGTACTGGCGGCGCTGCTGGCCCTCGCCAGCCTGGCGACGGGATATCTGGCGATCAGCTCCCTGGAGATCCGCGACGTCGCCGCCCGGGGTGCCGAACTCGCGCACGTGCCGGTCATGGCGTTGGTGGGCAGTAGGCGGCACTATGCGGGCCCGGTGATCACGCTGCTGGCCGCAGCCGGAACGCTGATCGCGGCGGTGTTGCTGATGCGGGCGGCGGCCTCGGCGGGCCGGACGGCCACGAAGTACCTGGCGCCCGCCGCGCGCCGGTCGGCGGCACGGGGTGACCAGGAAGCCCCGTCGGAGCGGACGATGTGGGACGAGCTCGATGAGGGCCGCGATCCGACCGATCCAGCGCACGATCCGCCACCCGAACCTGACACCGAGGGTCGGTGACGAACGCCACCTCGGCGCTCGCTACCCTTCGATGGACGCCGTCAATATTCTGGTGGCGGCCGGGGAGAGGAACCGACAGCATGAGCTCGGCAAGCGTGCTTGACTCCATCATTCAGGGAGTTCGCGCCGACGTTTCCGCTCGTGAAGCGGTCGTGAGCATGCCGGAGATCAAGGCCGCAGCCGAAGCTGCTGCGCCACCTCGTGACGTGCTGGCGGCGCTGCGCGAGGCCGGTATTGGGGTCATCGCCGAGGTCAAGCGCGCCAGCCCGTCAGCGGGAGAACTCGCGTCGATCGCCGACCCCGCCGCGCTGGCGTGCGCCTACGAAGACGGCGGCGCCCGGATCATCAGTGTGCTGACCGAGGAGCGCCGCTTCCACGGCAGCCTGGCCGACCTCGACTCAGTGCGCGCCGCCGTGTCAATCCCGGTGCTGCGCAAAGACTTTGTGGTGGGGCCTTACCAGATCCACGAGGCCCGCGCGCACGGCGCCGACATGCTGCTGCTGATCGTCGCCGCGCTGGACCAGCCGGCGCTTGAGTCGATGCTGGAGCGCACCGAGTCACTGGGCATGACGGCACTCGTCGAGGTGCACACCGAGGAAGAGGCTGACCGCGCCCTGACGGCCGGCGCCCGGGTGATCGGCGTTAATGCTCGCGACCTGCGCACACTCCGCGTCGATCGGGATTGCTTCGCACGCATCGCGCCGGGGTTGCCATCGAACATCATCCGGATCGCCGAATCCGGCGTGCGGGGCCGGGCTGATTTGTTGGCCTACGCCGGCGCCGGCGCTGACGCCGTGCTGGTCGGCGAAGGTCTGGTCACCAGCGGGGATCCCCGCGCGGCGGTCGCCGACCTGGTCACCGCCGGCAAGCATCCGTCTTGCCCCAAGCCGGCCCGCTAGCCCGGCGCGGTGGTTGAATTCCATGCGCCGCTTACCTGTTGAGCATCTGTAATGGCAGACATTTTGCGTCCGGAACTTCCGCGTTCCAGCGCCGCACTCGCTGAACCGACCCACCACGACCCTGACCCCCGTGGTCATTTCGGTGTCTACGGGGGCCGGTTCGTCGCCGAGGCCTTGATGGCCGTCATCGAGGAAGTCACAGCGGCCTACGAGAAGGTGCGTACCGACCAGGCCTACCTCGACGAGCTCGACCGTTTGCAGACGCATTACACCGGTCGGCCGTCACCGCTGTACGAGGCGACCCGACTCAGCGAGCATGCCGGCGGTGCCCGCATCTTTCTCAAACGAGAAGACCTGAACCACACCGGTTCTCACAAGATCAACAATGTGCTGGGTCAGGCCTTACTGGCACGCCAGATGGGCAAGACCCGGGTGATCGCCGAGACCGGCGCCGGCCAGCACGGGGTGGCCACCGCGACCGCGTGTGCGTTGCTCGGCCTGGACTGCGTGATCTACATGGGCGCCGTCGACACCGCGCGGCAGGCACTCAACGTCGCGCGGATGCGACTGCTCGGCGCTGAGGTCGTCTCAGTCGAGTCCGGCTCGAAGACCCTCAAGGACGCCATCAATGAAGCGTTTCGTGACTGGGTGACCAACGCGGACAACACCTATTACTGCTTCGGCACCGCGGCCGGGCCGCACCCGTTCCCGACGATGGTCCGCGATTTCCAGCGGGTGATCGGGCTCGAGACTCGGGTGCAAATCCAGGATCAGGCCGGCCGGTTGCCCGACGCCGTGACCGCCTGCGTGGGCGGCGGATCCAACGCGATCGGGATCTTCCACGCCTTCCTCGACGACCCGGGTGTGCGACTGGTCGGTTACGAGGCAGCCGGTGACGGCGTCGAAACCGGCCGCCACGCCGCCACCTTTACCGGCGGAACACCGGGCGCGTTCCAGGGGTCGTATTCGTTTCTGCTGCAGGACGAGGATGGGCAGACGATCGAATCGCATTCCATCTCGGCGGGCCTGGACTATCCGGGAGTGGGTCCAGAGCACGCGTGGCTCAAAGACACCGGGCGTGCCCAGTACCACCCGATCACCGACACCGAAGCGATGGACGCGTTCCGGCTGTTGTGCCGGACCGAGGGCATCATCCCGGCGATCGAGTCGGCGCACGCGATCGCCGGCGCGATCACGCTGGGCCACGAGATGGGCTCCGGCGCAATCATCGTGGTGAACCTGTCCGGCCGCGGAGACAAGGACGTCGAGACCGCTGCGAAGTGGTTCGATCTGCTGGACGGACAATCGGGTCCGGACAAATCATGATCGTCGAGCAGAGCGAAAAGAGTCGTCTGCAAGCACTTTTCACCGCGTGCCGCGGTGAGCAGCGGGCGGCGCTGATCGGATATCTGCCAACCGGATATCCCGATGTCCCGACGTCGATCGAAGCCATGAAGGCGCTGACCGAGTCCGGCTGCGACCTGATCGAGGTCGGTGTCCCGTATTCCGATCCAGGCATGGACGGACCGGTGATCGCCAACGCCGCTGAGGTCGCGTTGCGCGGTGGTGTGCGGGTGCGCGACACGTTGAACGCGGTCGAGGCGATCAGCGCAGCGGGTGGCCGTGCCGTCGTCATGACCTACTGGAATCCGGTGTTGCGCTACGGAGTTGACGCGTTCGCCCGTGATCTGGCCGCAGCCGGCGGCTACGGGCTGATCACTCCGGACCTCATTCCCGACGAGGCGGACGCCTGGCTGGCGGCATCCGAGCAGCATCAGCTCGATCGGATCTTCCTGGTCGCGCCGTCTTCGACGCACCAGCGCCTGTCGGACACCGTCGCGGCATCGCGCGGA
Source organism: Mycobacterium sp. (assembly GCF_965277065.1). Classification (GTDB taxonomy): domain Bacteria; phylum Actinomycetota; class Actinomycetes; order Mycobacteriales; family Mycobacteriaceae; genus Mycobacterium. The sequence continues at coordinate 96,294 of NZ_CBDIBT010000017.1, read as the reverse complement.
TTCGTCTATGCCGCATCCACGATGGGGGTGACCGGTGCCCGCGATGTGGTGTCGAACGCCGCGCCGGAACTGGTCAGCCGGGTCAAAGAAGTGTCTGACATCGCCGTCGGGGTGGGATTGGGCGTCCGTTCCCGCGAACAGGCCGCCGAGATCGCCGGCTACGCAGATGGTGTCATCGTGGGCTCGGCGCTGGTCTCCGCGCTCACCGATGGCCTGCCCGCCATGCGTGCTTTGAGTGAAGAACTCGCTGTCGGTGTTCGCCAGAGGCTTTCGGCATCATGACGACGACGGTGCTTGCCTACATTCCCAGCCCGCCCCAGGGGGTGTGGCATCTGGGCCCCATCCCGCTCCGGGCCTACGCGTTGTTCATCATCGTCGGGATCATCGCTGCCCTGCTGATCGGCGATCGGCGCTGGGAAGCGCGCGGCGGCGAGCGCGGCGTGATCTACGACATCGCACTGTGGGCCGTGCCGTTCGGGTTGGTCGGCGGCCGGCTGTACCACCTGGCCACGGACTGGCGGACCTACTTCGGCGAGGGTGGCGCCGGACCCATTGCAGCGCTGCGCATTTGGGACGGCGGGTTGGGAATCTGGGGGGCGGTCGCGCTGGGCGGCGTAGGGGCGTGGATCGCCTGCCGGCGCCGCGACATCCCGCTTCCGGCGTTCGGCGACGCGATCGCGCCCGGCCTCGTTCTCGCGCAGGCGATCGGTCGCCTCGGAAACTACTTCAACCAAGAGCTTTTCGGCCGCGAAACCACGATGCCGTGGGGCCTGGAGATCTTCTACCGCCGAGACCCGGCCGGATTCGTCGATGTGCATTCGCTCGACGGGGTATCGACCGGGCAGCTGGCGATGGTCGTCCAACCCACTTTCCTGTACGAATTGCTCTGGAACCTGCTGATTTTCGTCGTTCTGATCGTTGTGGACCGCCGCTTCACACTTGGCCACGGCCGGCTTTTCGCGACCTACGTCGCGGGCTACTGCATCGGCCGGTTCTGGGTCGAACTGCTCCGCGACGACACCGCCACGCACATCGCCGGCATTCGGATCAACTCCTTCACCTCGACGTTCGTCCTGATCGGTGCGGTGGTGTATCTGATCTTGGCGCCCAAGGGCCGCGAAGACCCGGCAACGCTGAGTGGCTCGGCCGCTGAGTTGCTGGAACCGGACTCCCTCGATGCCGACGCGGCGCCTGCGGACGACGACTCGGCACCTGCCGATGACGCGGCGCCCGGCGTGCCGGTGGAGGACGTGGCGGTCGACGCCGACGCTGAGGCCGTCGATGCGGAGGCAGATCCGGCCGAGACCGACTCGCGGGAAGTCGAGGTCGCGGCGACGCCGCTGCAGGCCGACACACAGGACGACGCGGACACCGTTGCCGAGTCCGAGCAGCCCGATTCGAGCGAGAAAAAAGCGGACGCGGAGTGATGTCCAGCCCAGCGGCGCACGGTGCCAGCCGGCCCGCCGCACGCTGGTCTCGGCGGAATCTGTTCGCGGTGCTGGGCACGGGCGCGCTGCTGGCGGGCACGCTCGGCTACATCGGCCTGGTCGACCCGCACAAGCCGGACTCGATTTTTCCGATCTGCCCGTTCCGGCTGCTGACCGGATTGAACTGCCCCGGATGCGGCACGCTGCGGATGATCCACGACGTGTTGCACGGCAATCTCGCCGCGGCGATCAACGACAACGTTGTCATGCTGGTCGGCCTCCCGCTGCTGGCGGGTTGGGTTGCACTGCGCCGCCGCGGCGGAAAGCTACCGTTGACACTCCCGGCCGCAGCAGCGGTGATGATCACACTTGTCGCGTGGACGGTGGTCCGCAACCTGCCGGGATTCCCGTTGCTTCCCACGTTGCTCACTCATTAGTCTGCTGCGCGAAGCGGAGCTGACGCGAGATGATCAGCTGGCGCGACTATGCTGATTTCGTGGCAAGACGCGGAAAGATCGTCTGTACTCTCGGTCCGGCCACCAGTTCCGACGAGTCCGTCAAAGCGCTGGTCGAAGCCGGAATGGACGTCGCCAGACTCAACTTCAGCCACGGCGACTACAGCGACCACAAAGCTTCCTATGACCGGGTGCGGGCCGCCTCCAATGCCACTGGCCGTGCGGTGGGCGTTCTGGCCGATCTGCAAGGCCCCAAAATCCGGCTCGGCCGATTCGCCGACGGGCCGACGTATTGGGCCGACGGTGAATTCGTGCGGATCACCGTCACGGACTGTGCCGGCAACCACGACCGAGTCTCGACCACCTACAAGCAGTTGGCTCAGGACGCCGTGCCCGGTGACCGGGTTTTGGTCGACGACGGCAACGTCGGCTTGGTGGTCGACCACATCGAGGGCGACGACGTCGTGTGCAGGGTCACCGAAGGCGGCCCGATCAGTAACAACAAGGGAATGTCGCTGCCGGGGATGAGTGTCTCGGCGCCCGCCTTGTCCGAGAAAGACATCGACGATCTCGAGTTCGCGATGCACTTGGGCGTTGACATGGTGGCACTTTCGTTCGTGCGCTCGCCTTCGGACGTCGAGCTCGTACACGAGGTGATGGACCGGGTGGGCCGCCGTGTTCCGGTCATCGCGAAACTCGAGAAGCCGGAAGCCATCGATAATCTCGAGGCCGTGGTGCTGGCCTTCGATGCGGTAATGGTCGCCCGCGGGGACCTGGGTGTGGAGCTGCCGTTGGAGGAGGTGCCGCTGGTTCAGAAGCGGGCCATCCAAATGGCAAGGGAGAACGCCAAACCCGTGATCGTGGCGACCCAGATGCTCGAGTCGATGATCGAGCACTCGCGGCCGACCAGGGCCGAGGCCTCCGACGTCGCCAATGCCGTGCTTGATGGCGCCGACGCGGTGATGCTGTCCGGCGAGACGTCGGTCGGTAAATATCCGTTGGCCGCGGTGCAGACGATGGCTCGCATCATCTGTGCGGTGGAGGAGAATTCGACGGCCGCGCCGCCGCTGACGCACGTGCCGCGGACCAAGCGCGGCGTGATCAGCTACGCCGCCCGCGATATCGGTGAACGGCTCGACGCCAAGGCGCTGGTCGCGTTCACCCAATCCGGCGACACCGTTCGGCGGCTGGCCCGGCTGCACACGCCGCTTCCGTTGCTGGCGTTCACGCCGCTGCCGGAGGTGCGCAGCCAGCTGGCGATGACGTGGGGCACTGAGACGTTCATCGTCGGGATCATGCAGACCACCGACGGCATGATCCGCCAGGTCGACAAGTCGCTGCTGTCGCTGGGCCGCTACAAACGTGGCGATTTGGTGGTGATCGTCGCCGGCGCTCCGCCGGGTACGGTCGGGTCGACCAACCTGATTCACGTGCATCGCATCGGCGAAGAGGACGTCTGACTCGGCCAAGGCGGCCTACTAAATAGCCGCCCGTCGACGATGCGTTCGGCGCAGCCGAGGGCTGAGGAGTCGGGCGATTAGGCTGTGCCCGGTGTCTGACTTCGACGAGCTGATGGCGGTGCTGGACCTACAGGACAAGGGCGACGACCTGTTCGCCGGAACCCAGCCCAGCAAGAACCCACCGCGCACGTTCGGCGGATTGATGATGGCGCAGTCCTTCGTGGCGGCCAGCCGGACCCGCACCCGCGACCTGCCGCCCAACGCGCTGTCGGCACACTTCGTCAACGGCGGCGACATCGACCGAGACCTGGAATTTCAGGTGGTCCGCCTGCGCGACGAGCGCCGCTTCGCCAACCGTCGCGTCGACGTGACGCAGGACGGCACCCTTTTGGCATCCGTATTCGTTTCGTATCTGGCCGGCGGCCGCGGAATCGAGCACAGTGTCGAGCCGCCCGACGTCCCCGATCCGGAGGACGTGCCGCCGCTGAAGGAGCGTTTGCAGGGCTACGAGAATAAAGTTCCGTTGTTCGTCAACGCGTTGCAGCCCATCGAGTGGCGCTACACCAATGACCCGTCCTGGGTGATGCGCGATAAGGGCAATCGGCTTGACTACAACCGGGTTTGGGTCAAAGCCGACGGTCTGCTGCCGGACGACCCGGTACTGCACAACGCCACCTTGTTGTATTCCTCGGACACCACGGTGCTGGATTCGATCATCACAACGCACGGCTTGTCGTGGGGATACGACCGCATCTTCGCCGCGACGGTGAATCACTCGGTCTGGTTTCACCGCCAGGTCGATTTCAACGACTGGGTGCTGTATTCCACGTCCTCGCCGGTGGCGGCGGATTCCCGCGGACTCGGAACCGGCTACTTTTTCGATCGGGCCCGGCGTCCGGTGGCCAGCGTGGTGCAAGAGGGCCTGGTGAAATACTTCCCGGAAACGCGCTAAGACCGCGAAAAGCTCTAATATAGAACGATTTCAGGGCACCGCCGCCGGCGTCAACGTGACGCTCAACCGGTCCTGAACGGTGTGCCGGAACTGATCGGCGCAGTGCTGCTGCGCGACTTGGTTTTCCGCGGCTTTCTGGATGCAGTCGATGTAGTCGCCGCCCCGGACGTCCTTCCAGACCGTCGACCAGAATGCGATGAACGCCAGGCCAACAACGATTGCCAAGCCGCCCAACACAATACCGGCGATCGCGACGCCGCCGTTGTCGGCGACGCCGCGCCGGACCCGCCCGCGCGCGCCAACGCCGATCACCACCGCGACGGCACCAAGAACGATCGGGGCAAACACGGTCGCGACACTGAACAGACCGATCACGGCCAGCACCAGCGCGGCGATACCTAGCCCGTTCTTCGGGTCTACCGGTGTCGGGGGCGCGTAGTAGGGCGGTGCATGACCGGGCTGGTGCGGAAGCAGCGGCCCAGCGTGCGGAGCCCCCGTGGCGTTCTTCCGTCTAACCGGCTGATCCGGCGATCCGGTCATGGCTCGCTCTCTGCTCGGGCGACATGGACGACTTCAACCCAGAATACGCGTCGGCGCACCCGCGAATTGAGCATTCGGGCTTAGCGCACAACCCAATTGGCCGTCCGTGCAGTACTTGCCCGGCCGTTACGCGGTGTTTGCCGGCGCTCCTGTCACGGCCTTCTCGATCCGGTGGGACGCGCTGCGGATTCCGAACGACGACACGATCTCGAAGACCCCGATCACGATCAGCCAGATCGCGACGACCAGCGTCAGGATCTCGATCGTTTCCAGGGGAGATCCGAGCATTACGACGCCGGCCAGCAGGCTGACCAAGCCGAGGAAGATCTGCCAGCCACGGCCCGGCAGGTGCGGATCGCTGATCGCCGAGATGGACGTCGCCACCCCGCGGAAAATGAAGCCGACGCCGATCCAGATGGCAAGCAGCAGAATCGCATAGCCCTGTCCGAAATGCCGGAAACACAGCACCGCCAGCACCAGTGACGCAGCACCGCTGATGAAGGACAGCACCCGCCCGCCCGCGCTGACGTGCAGGGTGAATGCGAAGAAGACTTGAGCGGCACCGGTGACCAGCAGGTAGATGCCGAACAGCGCAGCCGCGATGACGATGGAGTGCTCGGGCAGAACGTAAACCAGGATGCCCAGGGTCAGCGAGAGAATCCCCGACAGCAGGGTCGACTTCCACAGGTGCGGCAACAGTTTTGGAGCGGCAGTGGTTTCCATGCCCGGATCTTCGCACAAACGGCCACCAGGGTGGGAGGTTTGGATGGCCTCAGACGCGAGCGGTCTGCGGTGCCTCGGTACGGACGCCACCGGAACCGGTGTCCGGCTTACGCCCGATCAAATACCAGGTGTGCATGCACCCTTTGCCCTTGATTTCGACCTCGCCACGCTCCTGCAGCACGAAGTCATCCTTCAGTCGGTGATAGACGTCGTCCGGCACCTGGATCCGGCCGATCGAATCGGTGGATTCCATTCGCGACGCGACGTTGACCGCGTCACCCCACACGTCGTAGAAGAACCGGCGTGATCCCACGACACCCGCGACGACGGGCCCACATGCCAGCCCGATTCGCAACGGCAACGGGTCACCCCGTGAATCTCTCAAACCGCGTACGACTTCAGCCATATCAAGGGCGAAAGACGCCAGCGCCTCCATGTGATCGGCTCGCGGCTTCGGCACACCGCTGACCACCATGTAGGAGTCGCCGCTGACCTTGATCTTCTCCAGACCATGCTTGTCGACCAGTGCATCGAAGTCACCGTAAAGCCGGTCGAGGAAAAGGATTAACTGGTCCGGTGGCATATCGCTGGCACGCTCGGTGAACCCGGCGATGTCAGCGAACAGCACTGATGCGTCTTCGTATTTATCGGCAATGATGTTGTGCACCGGGTCTTTTAGCCGCTCGGCGACGCTGGCCGGCAAGATATTCGCCAACAGTGCTTCGGATCGCTCGTACTCCACTTCCATGGCAGCTTCGGCGCGGACGATTTCGCGCACCGCGTACCAGACCGTGGTGACGACCATGACACAGGCCGAGATGGTGGTGACGATGAAGTTGAGCGACAGCGCCCACCCCGGCTGGGCACCGGTGTCGTGAGGGACCAGGAATTGCAACGTGATCACCATGCCGGCTGCGATCGCGGCCAGCATCGCGGCAAGAAAAATGCGGTCGACGCCGAGCTGCAGGACGACCAGGCAAGCCGCGACCAGGAAGTAGAACTGCAACCCCGAGCCGGTACCGACAAACCAGCAGATCGTGAAGATCGAAAGATACGCAGTGCCGATGAAGGTCAGCGGGGGGATCAACTCGCCGAAGCGGTTCAGCATCGGCACGGTGGCGTAGATCGCGGCGGCGACGATGTTGACGACGCCGATCCACCACAGCTGCGGCGCGGTGAAAATCTGGACGAAGCCGAAACCCCCGCTGACAAACATCGCCATCGTCGCGGTGAGGGTCAGGATGCTGCGGCGCCCCTCGATGCGCTCGGCATAGACCTGACTGCGGGCACGTGGTTGCGCCCGCACTGCTGCTACACAATCCGGTGATCGCCGCGAACCCGCTGGTTGTCGGGCGGCGCACCGTTTAGCCACCACAACAAAAGAATAACGGCTGGGGTGACAGCTTTGGGGGTCTTGGTGTGCCCTCTGTGAGATTCGACCGAGGACTCGCGTGCCCGACAACGACGAATGCCGGCAGACAACCCGGCTCATCGATGGCGGCGCCGCATTCAGACACGCAGGGAACTGTGAAGACGAGGCTCGCAGATGAGTCGCAGCGGTCCTACAGCAGACCGGCGTCGCCGCCGGTCCTTACTAGGTGTGGGCGCAGCGGCCTTCGCGGTCGCGCTGATCGGCCAGGCCGACGCTCCCGAAGCCAGCGCCGACACCGAATCTGACGCGTTCGAGTCCCTTTTCGATACCGGGATCAACGCCTGGACCACCGGGGCCGACACGGATTTGGCGACGTTCAGCCCGACCCCTTGGACACCAGCGTGGACAACTTCCATACGGGTTGGAGCAGCGTTTTTGTTGACAACCCGTTTTCTTACCTTGTCAACCTTTACGACCCGAGCGCATTTGGCGTCGACCCTTCCGGCCACCAGTCGCCCGTCGCGCCAACTTGGGTGCCCTCGGTGAGATTCGAACTCACACTGGACGGGTTTTGAATCCGTTTCCTCTGCCAGTTGGGATACGAGGGCCCGCTCGCTACGGCCTCCCACCATAGAGGATCGGCCGGTGCGAGCCGACTCACAGCCCCGCAGTCGTGGATCGGCGCGGTTCACGAGAGAATGTCCCCATGACCGACGACGACGCGCGTCCGACGCACCGGGTTCTGATCGCCGAGGACGAGGCACTGATCCGGCTTGATCTGGCTGAGATGCTGCGCGAAGAGGGCTACGAGATCGTCGGTGAGGCCGGCGACGGCCAGGAAGCCGTCGAGCTGGCCGAACAGCTGAAGCCCGATTTGGTGATCATGGACGTCAAGATGCCGCGTCGCGACGGGATCGACGCTGCGTCGGAGATCGCCAGCAAGCGCATCGCGCCGATCGTGATCCTCACCGCGTTCAGCCAGCGCGACCTCGTGGAGAAGGCACGTGATGCCGGGGCGATGGCCTACCTGGTGAAGCCGTTCACAATCTCGGACCTGATTCCCGCGATCGAGGTGGCGCTCAGCCGGTTCAGCGAGATCAAGGCGTTGGAGCGAGAAGTCGAGACGTTGTCCGACCGGCTGGAGACCCGCAAGCTTGTCGAGCGGGCCAAAGGGCTGCTGCAGGCAAACCAGGGCATGACCGAGCCCGAGGCGTTCAAATGGATCCAGCGCGCGGCGATGGACCGGCGCACCACCATGAAGCACGTCGCTGAGGTTGTCCTGGAAACCCTCGATACGTCCAAAGACGCGTAACCGCGAGCAGCCAGAGAATCGCACGGACTCGTGCAGTGGAGTGCGATTCTTTGTCTGCTCGGCGCATGCGTTAGCGCGCGACGACCACCGAGGATCCGTGACCGAATAGGCCCTGGTTCGCGGTGACGCCGACTGTCGCGCCCTCCACCTGCCGGCCGGTGGCCTGACCGCGCAACTGCCAGGTCAACTCGCAGACCTGGGCGATCGCCTGGGCCGGGATGGCCTCACCGAAGCAGGCCAGCCCGCCCGATGCGTTGACCGGCACCTTGCCGCCGAGGGCAGTGGCGCCACTGCGCAGCAGCGCCTCGGCCTCACCCTTGGGGCACAGGCCCAGGTGCTCGTACCAGTCGAGCTCCAGCGCGGTGGATAGGTCATACACCTCGGCCAGGCTCACGTCTTCGGGTCCAATGCCGGCTTCGGCGTAGGCCGCGTCGAGGATCTGATCCTTGAACACCCGCTCCGGAGCGGGTGCGACGGCAGTGGAATCCGTTGCGATATCCGGCAATTCGGGCAGGTGCTGCGGGTACTGCGGGGTCACCGTGCTCACCGCACGCACCGAGGGCACGCCGTCGAGCGAGCCGAGGTGCCTACGCGCGAACTCCGCGCTGGCCACGATCAGGGCGGCCGCGCCGTCGGAGGTGGCGCAGATGTCGAGCTGGCGCAGCGGGTCGCTGACGACGGGGCTGGCCAGCACGTCCTCGACCGAGGATTCCTTGCGGTAGCGGGCGTTCGGGTTCTGCAGCCCGTGCTGGGAGTTCTTGACCTTCACCTGAGCGAAGTCCTCCGACGTCGCGCCGTACAGGTCCATCCGGCGACGGGCCAGGAGCGCGAAGTAGACCGGGTTCATCGCGCCAATCAGGTGGAAGCGCTGCCAGTCCGGGTCGTTCTTGCGTTCGCCGCCGACCGGGGCGAACGCGCCCTTGGGGGTGGTGTCGGCGCCGATGACCAGCGCGACGTCGCAAAACCCGGCCAGAATGTGGGCACGTGCGCTCTGCAGTGCCTGTGAACCGCTGGCACACGCGGCGTAGCTGGAGCTGACCGGCACGCCGTTCCAGCCGAGCTTCTGGGCGAACGTCGACCCGGCGATGAAGCCCGGATAGCCGTTGCGGATGGTGTCGGCCCCGGCGACCAACTGGATCTGCTGCCAGCCCAGGCCGGCTTCCGCCAGCGCCGCGCGGGCGGCGACGACGCCGTATTCGGTGAAGTCGCGGCCCCATTTGCCCCAGGGGTGCATGCCGGCGCCGAGAATGTAGAGCGGATCGGGGCTCATCAGGCGATCCTCCAAGCGTGGACTAGGCGTTCGACCCCGTCGCTGTCGGTGAACAGGGTCATGGTGGCCAGCTCCATCTCCATCCCGACTTTCAGATCGGCGGCCAGGGTGCCCTCGACGACTTTGCCCAGCACGATGATTCCCTCGTCCGCGAGTTCCACTGCGGCGATGGCGAACGGCTCGAACGGATCCGGGGCGGGATAGGGCGCCGGCGGTGGATAGCGGTTCTCGGTGTAGCTCCACAATGTTCCGCGGCGCGACAGCGGGACGGCCTGCAGTACATCGCTGTCGCAGGCCGGGTTGGGGCAGTTGTTCTCCCGCGGCGGGAAGACGTAGGTCCCGCACTTCGGGCACTTACTGCCGATCAGATGCGGGTTACCGGTCTCGTCGGTGGCAAACCATCCGTCGATTGCCGGTTCTGGGCTGGTGACCTGGGGCACCGAGTCAGCGTACCCAGCGTGGGCATAAAACTGAAACGTGTTGCAGTTAGTGGCTGTCACCGATGAGTTCCGCAGGCATGGGGGGTCACAGTGTCAATGTGTGGGTCAACCGAAGGAGCAGCCAATGTTGATTGTCGCGGGTTACCTCGTCGTAGACGCAATGCAGCGCGACAGCTACCTCGAAGAATGCAGGGCGGTCGTGCGGCAAGGCCGAAATTCGCCGGGCTGCCTCGACTTCGCGATCAGTGCCGACTTGATTGAGCCGGATCGCATCGACATCTTCGAACGCTGGGAGTCGCGAGCCACCCTTGATGAATTTCGCGGTAGTGGGCCCAGCGGCGAGCAACAAGGCCAGATCGTTTCCGCCTCGGTGTGCGAGTACGAGGTGGGCAGCGAGCAGCGGCAGTTGTAGGGCGACTTGCCTGGGGTAGACGAAGTCTCCGTGTGGGCGGGCGTAGCGCCGGCCCGCGGGTGCCAGACCACTCACGACCCCTATCGATCCCCGGACCCCCAAGCAGGAGGCCGGACCACCAATGCCCGCCGACGGGAAGGCGCTGACCTGCACTCGCGTGCCGGCGAAACCAACCCTAAAGACGCGGGAACCGACGTTCATGCCGCAACTGCGGCCTGAACCGAGGACGCCCGAGAAGGGCGGTGCCGACTCCTCAACAGTTAGTCGACACGCTTTAGAGTTGAGGCCGTGAGCCCAGCCAGGACCGCGAGCAAGAAGACACAGGCCGGCAAGGCCACCGACGACAAACCAACGTTGATGCTGCTGGACGGCAATTCGCTGGCATACCGTGCTTTCTATGCGCTGCCGGCCGAGAATTTCAAAACGCAGGGTGGGCTGACCACGAACGCGGTGTACGGGTTCACCGCGATGTTGATCAACCTGCTGCGGGATGAGTCGCCCAGCCACATCGCCGCCGCATTCGACGTGTCACGTCAGACGTTCCGCTCCGACCGCTATCCGGAATACAAGGCCAACCGCTCGTCGACGCCGGACGAGTTCCGTGGGCAGATCGACATCACCAAGGAAGTCCTTGCCGCACTGGGTATCACGGTGCTCGCCGAACCGGGTTTCGAAGCCGACGACCTGATCGCCACGCTGACGACCCAGGCCGAAAACGAGGGCTATCGGGTCCTGGTGGTCACCGGTGACCGGGACTCGCTCCAGCTGGTCACCGACGACGTGACGGTGCTGTATCCGCGCAAAGGTGTCAGCGAACTGACCCGCTTCACCCCGGAAGCCGTGGTCGAAAAGTACGGCCTGACGCCCACGCAGTACCCGGACTTCGCTGCGCTGCGCGGCGACCCGAGCGACAACTTGCCCGGCATCCCGGGCGTCGGGGAGAAGACAGCGTCCAAATGGATCATCGAATACGGCTCGCTGCAAGCGCTCGTCGACGATGTCGAGTCGGTGCGCGGCAAGGTCGGTGATGCGTTGCGGGCGAATCTGTCCAGCGTCGTGCTCAACCGTGAGCTCACCGACCTGGTGCGCGACGTGCCGCTGGCGCAGACGCCGGACACGCTGCGGATGCAGCCCTGGGACCGCGACCAGATCCACCAGCTGTTCGACCAGCTGGAATTCCGGGTGCTGCGCGACCGGCTGTTCGACACCCTGGCCGCTGTCGAACCCGAGGTCGACGAGGGCTTCGACGTCCGCGGGGGAGCGCTGGAGCCCGGCGTGGTCGCCCAGTGGCTGGCCGACCACGCCTCTGACGGACGCCGAGCCGGCCTGGCGGTGGTAGGCACCCATCTGCCCTACGACGGCGATGCGACGGCGCTGGCGATCGCCGCGGCTGACGGCGACGGCGCTTTCATCGACACCACGACGCTGACGGCCGAGGACGACGCCGCGCTCGCTGCCTGGCTCGCCGACCCGCAGCAGCCGAAAGCCCTGCACGAGGCCAAGTTGGCGATCCACGACCTCGCCGGGCGGGGCTGGCCCCTGAACGGCGTCAGCTCCGACACCGCGCTGGCCGCCTACCTGGTTCGGCCTGGCCAGCGCAGTTTCACACTCGACGACTTGTCGTTGCGCTATCTGCGCCGCGAACTGCGGGCGGAAACATCGGAGCAGCAACAGCTTTCGCTGCTCGATGATAGCGACGGCGTCGACGAGCAGGCCGTGCAGACTTCGGTGCTACGCGCGCGTGCCGTCGTCGATCTCGCCGACGCACTGGATGTCGAGCTCGACCGCATCGACTCCACCTCGCTGCTGGCGGGAATGGAACTGCCGGTGCAACGGGTGCTGGCGGCCATGGAGGCCGTCGGCATCGCCGTCGATCTGGACCAATTGAGCTCGTTGCAAAGCCAATTCGGCGACCAGATCCGCGACGCCGCCGAGGCGGCCTACGCCGTGATCGGCAAGCAGATCAACCTCGGCTCGCCGAAGCAGCTGCAGGTGGTGCTGTTCGACGAGTTGGAGATGCCCAAAACCAAACGGACCAAGACCGGCTACACCACCGACGCGGATGCGCTACAGACCTTGTTCGACAAGACCGGGCATCCGTTCCTGCAGCATCTGCTCGCGCACCGCGACGTCACCAGGCTGAAGGTTACCGTCGACGGATTGCTGAATGCCGTTGCCGGCGATGGTCGTATCCACACCACCTTCAACCAGACGATCGCGGCGACCGGCCGGCTGTCGTCCACCGAGCCCAACCTGCAGAACATCCCGATCCGCACCGACGCCGGCCGGCAAATCCGGGACGCGTTCGTGGTGGGCAGGGGACCAGACGGATCAATGGCAGAGCTGATGACCGCCGATTACAGCCAGATCGAGATGCGGATCATGGCGCACCTGTCCCGCGACGAGGGCCTGATCGAAGCCTTCAACACCGGCGAGGACTTGCACTCGTTCGTCGCGTCGCGGGCCTTCGGCGTGCCGATCGACGAGGTGACCGCCGAACTGCGGCGCCGGGTCAAGGCGATGTCCTATGGCTTGGCGTACGGGTTGAGCGCGTACGGCCTGTCCGCGCAGCTCAAGATCTCGACCGAAGAAGCCAAGGAGCAGATGGACCAGTATTTCGCCCGGTTCGGCGGTATCCGTGATTACCTGCACAACGTCGTCGAGCAGGCCCGCAAGGACGGCTACACGTCGACGGTGCTCGGCCGCCGTCGATACCTACCCGAGCTGGACAGCAGCAACCGGCAGGTCCGCGAGTCCGCCGAACGGGCCGCGCTCAACGCGCCGATCCAGGGCAGCGCGGCCGACATCATCAAGGTGGCGATGATCGAGGTCGATAAGGCGCTGACCGACGCCGGCCTGGCGTCGCGGATGCTGCTGCAGGTCCACGACGAGTTGTTGTTCGACGTCGCCGAAGGGGAACACGAGCAACTCGAAGCCCTGGTGCGGGACAAGATGGGCGACGCATACCCACTTGACGTGCCGCTGGAGGTCTCGGTCGGCTACGGGCCGAGCTGGGACACCGCGGCGCACTAGCGTCCAGCCGCCGAACGATGACGAGAAGTTCGCCGGTCCCGTCGCACGATGCCGGTGGGCCGGGTTTGGCCTGCATAGGCCTAGTCGAGTAGCCTCAACACGGTAGTCCGGCAGCAATTCCGGGCGATCGAATTAAATCCAGCACTTGTCCCTACGACCTCAACCTGTCCGGAGCAACCCAACAATATGCCGAGTCCCACCGTCACCTCGCCGCAAGTAGCCGTCAACGACATTGGCTCGAGCGAGGATTTTCTCGCCGCCATCGATAAAACAATCAAGTACTTCAACGATGGCGACATCGTCGAAGGGACCATCGTCAAAGTCGACCGGGACGAGGTCCTCCTCGACATCGGCTACAAGACCGAAGGCGTCATCCCTTCTCGCGAACTGTCCATCAAGCACGACGTCGACCCCAATGAGGTCGTTTCCGTGGGAGATGAAGTTGAAGCCCTGGTCCTCACCAAAGAGGACAAAGAAGGCCGGCTGATCCTGTCCAAGAAGCGGGCTCAGTACGAGCGCGCCTGGGGCACCATCGAAGCCCTCAAGGAGAAGGACGAGGCCGTCAAGGGCACCGTCATCGAGGTCGTCAAGGGTGGTTTGATCCTCGACATCGGTCTGCGTGGCTTCCTGCCGGCGTCGCTGGTCGAGATGCGCCGGGTCCGCGATCTGCAGCCGTACATCGGCAAGGAGATCGAAGCCAAGATCATCGAGCTGGACAAGAACCGCAACAACGTAGTGCTGTCCCGCCGTGCGTGGCTGGAGCAGACCCAGTCCGAGGTGCGCAGCGAGTTCCTGAACCAGTTGCAGAAGGGCGCCATTCGCAAGGGTGTGGTGTCCTCGATCGTCAACTTCGGCGCGTTCGTCGATCTCGGCGGCGTCGACGGTCTGGTGCACGTGTCCGAGCTGTCCTGGAAGCACATCGACCACCCGTCCGAGGTGGTCCAGGTTGGCGACGAGGTCACCGTCGAGGTGCTCGACGTGGACATGGACCGCGAGCGGGTTTCGTTGTCGCTCAAAGCGACTCAGGAAGACCCGTGGCGGCACTTCGCCCGCACCCACGCCATCGGCCAGATCGTGCCCGGCAAGGTCACCAAGCTGGTGCCGTTCGGCGCGTTCGTCCGTGTCGAAGAGGGCATCGAAGGCCTGGTGCACATCTCGGAGCTGGCTGAGCGCCATGTCGAGGTGCCCGACCAGGTCGTCGCCGTCGGTGACGACGCGATGGTCAAGGTCATCGACATCGACCTGGAGCGTCGCCGGATCTCGCTGAGCCTCAAGCAGGCCAACGAGGACTACACCGAGGAATTCGACCCCGCCAAGTACGGCATGGCCGACAGCTACGACGACCAGGGCAACTACATCTTCCCCGAGGGCTTCGACGCCGAAACCAATGAGTGGCTCGAAGGTTTCGACACACAGCGCATCGAGTGGGAGGCCCGCTACGCCGAGGCCGAGCGGCGGCACAAGATGCACACCGCGCAGATGGAGAAGTTCGCCGCAGCCGAGGCCGAAGAGGCCGCCCGTCCGCAGTCGAGCAGCTCGTCGAGCGACGACGCGCCCACCGGTGGCTCACTGGCCAGCGACGCGCAGCTCGCCGCACTGCGGGAGAAGCTCGCAGGTAGCGCCTGACAGTCAGATCGCAACGAACGCCCCGGCTCACACATGAGTCGGGGCGTTCGTGTTTCCGGCGACAGCCGCAGGATCCGGCCCCGCAGGGCCCTGACACACTGGTGCGGTGCTGCGCATAGGCCTGTCCGGCGGGATCGGCGCCGGAAAGTCGACCGTGTCCTCGACATTGAGCGAACTCGGCGGAGTCGTCGTCGACGGCGACGTGATCTCCCGGGAGGTCGTCGAGCCGGGCACCGAGGGTCTGGCCAAGCTCGTCGAGGCTTTCGGTGACCAGATCCTGTCCGGCGACGGCTCACTCAACCGGCCGGAGCTGGCCGCGATCGCGTTCAGCGACGAGGAGAAGCGCCAGACGCTGAACAGCATCGTGCATCCGCTGGTCGGCAAGCGCCGCTCCGAGCTGATCGCCGGTGCCGGCGAGGACGCCGTCGTGGTGGAGGACATCCCGCTGCTCGTGGAATCAGGAATGGCGCCGATGTTCCCGTTGGTGGTGATCGTGAACGCCGACGAAGACCTCCGGGTGAAGCGGTTGATCGAACATCGCGGCTTCACCGAGGAGGACGCCCGGGCCAGGATCGCCGCGCAGGCCACCGAGGAACAGCGTCGCGCGGTCGCCGACGTGTGGCTCGACAACACCGGCAGCACAGCGGAATTGGTCGAGCGGGCGCGTGAGCTGTGGCATCGGCGGATCCTGCCGTTCGCGCGAAACCTCGAGGCCGGCGAGCCGGCGCGCGCAGGCCCGATGCTGGTGCCCTATGACCCATCCTGGCCGGAACAGGCCCGCCGCATCGTGGCACGGCTGAACACCGCGTGCGGACACCACGCCGTCCGCATCGACCACATCGGTTCGACAGCGGTGGAGGGCCTCGACGCCAAGGACGCCATCGACGTCCAGGTGACGGTCGCCGCGCTCGACGTGGCCGACGATTTGGCCGGGGCGCTGACTAGCGCGGGATATCTGCGTCGGCCGATCACCGCGGACGTGAGCAAGCCAGACGCTCGCAGCGCCGCCGCAGAGTTCGACCACAGCAGCGACGAAGCTTTGTGGCACAAGCGAATTCATGCATCGGCCGATCCGGGCCGACCGACATACGTCCATCTGCGCGTCGACGGCTGGCCCAATCAGCAATTCGCACTGCTCTTCGTCGATTGGCTGGCGGCCAATCCTGATGCGCGGGAACGGTATCTGAGCGTCAAGCGGGAAGCCGAGCAGACCGACGACATGGCGACCTATGTGGCGGCCAAAGAGCCGTGGTTTGCCGATGCCTACCGCGAGGCGTGGGATTGGGCGGACGCGACGGGCTGGCGCAGTTAAGGGGTAGCCGGTAGCGCTGCGCCACAGGACAGCACGCCGTTCAGCGGGTCGGTACTGCCGGGGGCCGGGTGCACCACTTGGTCGACCTGGACGAAAACCTTGTCGTCGACCTCGATTTCGCAGTGCACATTCGCCGAATACGGCCACTTGACCGCTACCTGCATGCCGGCCTGACGGGGATCGGCCAACACCGCGTTGGCCTGAAACGCATTGCCGGGCAATGCACTCAACTGGGCCATGTTGGTTTGATTTTCAGCCGTGATGAAGGTCGCCTGGCTACCGGGTGCCACACCGTCGACCCGCGCGACATATGTGATGTTGTGCATGTCGGCTTGCGCTGTCGCGGGAATCAGTTGCGCGCAGGCAACCGCCGTGGCGAGAGCCACCCATCTGTGCATCGTGCCCATGACCAGATAGATTACCGCGACCCCGTGGGTCGGTTTCCCGCCTCGGTCTCGTCGCCTGGGCGACGCTATGGACCCCCGCGCCAGTGCTCGATGCGGTGATGGTCGGGGGTAAATCCGTGCTGGACCCCCCACAACACGGCCTGGGTGCGGCTGTCGACGCCCAGCTTGCGGTAGATCGTGCGGATGTAGGACTTCACGGTATTGGGGCTCAGATACGTCAGGCGCGCGACGTCGGCGTTGCTCTTGCCTTGGGTGATCAGCGCGAGAATCTCCGCCTCGCGCTCGCTGAGCCCCTCGCTGCGACCGGGCCAGTCCTGTCCGGGAGCGCCGCGGGCCCGGCCGCCGGCCTCGGTGACCACCACCTCGCCGGCGTGTACGGCCTCCAACGCCGCGACCAATTCGCGCGCGGGCAAGGTCTTGGAGAGGTACCCGTGCGCACCGTGCCGTCGCGCGCTTTCCACGAGTTCAGGGTGAAAGTTCCAGGTGTAGACCACAACTCGGCTGGCCTGCGGATTGGCAACCAGGACGCCGATCTCCTCATGATCCGACTCCGGCTGAGCGAACGAGTCGTACAACACGATGTCGACAGCGTCTTTCACCGGCATCGTGGAGTCGAGTTCTGCGATGACGACCCGGTCGCGGTAAGGCTCGAGCATGTTGGCCACGCCCTTGACGACGACGTCGTAGTCATCGACCAGTGCGACGGTGATCGGCGCCCTCAAGCTTTGTGACATGCCGACAGACATTACCCCCCTAGGGGTGTATTGCCACCCCCCTTACGGGTGGTCGACTTCTGTGCATCGGTCAATCCGATCGTTCAGGCACCATCATCGAAGGAAGGCTCAGTCATGATCACTCTCGGCATCATCCTGCTGATCGCGGGGTTCGTACTCAAGATCTCCATCCTGTGGACCATCGGCATCGTCGCTCTCGTCGTCGGCGCAATCCTGGCCATCGTGGGCTCCACCGGACACGCCATCGGCGGCCGTCGCCACTACTTCTGAGCGCGAACGGGTCTTTTGTGCAGCAGGTCACAAAAATGCGTTTGCATCGCAGACCGGCTGGTTATTCGACACACGCATGAAAGGAGCACGCGATGCCTATCTGGCAATGGATTTTGATCGGGGCCGTCGTCGTTGTGGTGGTTGTCGCTGCGGTGGTCGCAGCGGGCATGATCAGGTTTCGCACCAAGACGAAGCGGCTCAAAGAGCACTACGGCACCGAATACGAGCGGGTGGTCGACGAGACCGGGAGCGAGAAAGGTGCGGTCCGCGAACTCAAAACGCGGGAACACAAGCACGACAAGCTCGACATAGTCCCGCTCACGCCTTCGGCGCTCTCGGAGTTCACCGCCCGCTGGCAAGAGGTGCAGGCCGGCTTCGTGGACAACCCCGCGACGGCCGTCGGCGTGGCGGACCGTTTGGTGACTGAGGTGATGAGCCAACGGGGTTATCCCGTCGACGATTTCGATCAGCGCGCCGCGGACATCTCCGTCGACCATCCGCAGATCGTGGACAACTACCGGGCGGCGCACGGTATCCACACCTCGGAGCAGCAAGCAGATACCGAGCAGCAACGGGAGGCGTTTATGCACTATCGCGCACTGTTCGAGAAATTGCTCGAAATCCCTACCGACAACGCCGCATCACAGGAGGCGAGCGCATGACCACTCACGAACAACACACCGTCGACGATCCGCGTGATGAATTCGCGGCGCCCGTCGGCGACGAACCCCGGATCGAAGACGAGGGCACCGTCGCAGACGAGGCCGGCGTCGACGTGCGTGAGCCGGCACCCGCCGCGGACGATGTCCCGGCACCCGCCCCGGACGATGTCGCCGTGACAGAGCCGGAGCACGAATCATCCGGCAGCGAAGCACTTTTCGGTGGCGATGATGTCGCGGACCTGCGTGCCCGGTGGGCGGGCGTTCAGGCCGCGTTCGTCGACAATCCCAAGGAATGTGTCCAGAAGGCGGACCACCTGGTGTCCGACGTCGTCGAGCAACTCACAACGGGATTCGCCGAGACGCGCTCACGTCTGGAAGGACAATGGTCTCAAGGCCACGATGCTTCCACTGAAGATCTTCGGGTGGCCCTGATGCAGTACCGCGAATTCTTCGATCGGCTGTTGTCCGTCTGAATCTATTGTCGCTCAACGGAGTACGTCCTTCAACGCCAGGTCAGCTGCATACCTTCGGCAGCGAGCCAGGCGTTGAGGTCGTAGCGGTTGCGGGCCAGGCCATCGACGGTGGCGGCGGACCGTCGCACCGCCAATTCGCCGGCCTCGGGTGTCAGAAGGCCGTGCCGCACCGCATCCAGTAGCTCGTCGACATCGGCCAGCTCCACCCCGGCATGGGTGCGGACGACGAGATCGAGGTAGTGGTCTTCGGAGGTCCACTCGTCCGCGCCCGGCGCGTACTCGCCGACATCGAGGTAGTAATCCTGGTCGCGTTCGTGGCCCGGGTTGAAATGAAAGACGGTGGCCCGCAAGCCCAATGACGGCAGCAGCCACGACTCGAGATAGTGGAATTGCGCGCGGCCGGGGGTAGGGCGGGCCAGGTAGAGACCCCAAGGCCGCACGGTGTACTCGTCGACCGCCCGCACAATCCCCTTGGGGTCGGTGTTGGTGCGGGCGCGCAGGTCGAATGTCTCGTGCTTGGGCGGATGCATGTGCCGTCTAGCGCCTCAGCCGGATTTTCCACCGGACGAAGCACGCGTAGAACACCGTCAGGCCGGCCAGCATGCCCATGTCGAGCAGCCAGAAATGTCGGGTGTGTTGCCAGAACTGATCCTGGGGGAGCAGCGTCGGAGGCACCAGATGGCGAAGGTCGACGGTCGATGCGGCGGCCGCGTAGCCCCACCTCGCGGGCATCAGCCAGGACATTTGGTCCAGGCCGAGCCGGCCGGTAACGGGGACCATGCCGCCGCACAGCACCAGTTGCGCCATCACCGCGACCACGAACAACGGCATGATCTGCTCGCTGGAGCGAACCAACGACGAAATGGCCAGGCCCAGAACGGCTGAGGCGACGCAGGCCGCAGCGACGGTCAGGAACAGCTCGCCGGTAGCGGCCACCGTCGAGTGGCCCAGCAGCACCGCCCCACTGCTCGGTGCGCCCTTGCCGACCACCACGATCGTGGTGACGATGGCTGCCTGCAGAATCGCGAACCCGCAGAACACCAGCGTCTTGGCCAGCAGGTACGCCGTCGTCGACAACCCGACGGCCTGCTCGCGCTGGAAGATCGGCCGTTCACCGACCAGGTCGCGGATCGTCAGCGCGATACCCATGAATGCCGCGGCCGGCAACAGCAACGCCAGAATCTGCGCCGCCTCGTCAGGCGTCCCGGTATGGGGGCCGGTGGCGCGAAATCCCGTGTCGCCCGGCACGGTCAGCGACAGCGCCCCCAGGATGAACGGCAGCAGCGCCAGGAACATGAAATACGCGCGGTCCGCGACGACGAGGCGGACTTGTCGGCGGGCGATCGTCGAGATCTGCCGGGGCACGCTGGTGTGCACCGGCTCACCCAGATCGGCCGGCGCGTCCGCTTTCGAGGGCGGCTGCGGCTCGTCGCGCTCCCGGAACCGGCGGTTGGCCTCGTCGGGGTCGGCGCCGACCTGGCTGAAGATCCTGGCCCAGTTGGTGGTGCCCATCACCTCGCCGATGCCGTCCGGCGGCCCGCAGTACGCCGTTTTTCCGCCCGGCGCGACCAGCAGTACCTGGTCGCAGACGTCGAGGTAAGACAGCGAGTGGGTGACGACGAGCACCACCCGGCCCGCGTCGGCCAGCTGACGCAACATCGTCATGACCTGCAGGTCCAGCGCCGGGTCAAGACCCGACGTGGGCTCGTCCAGCATCAACAGTGACGGCCCGGTGAGCAGCTCGAGCGCCACCGAGGCGCGTTTGCGTTGGCCGCCGGAGAGCTTGTCGACCCGCGTGTGGGCGTGTTTGGTCAGATCAAGTTCTCCGAGCACCTGGGCGACGACCTTGGTCCGGTCGGCTTTGCTGGTGTCAGGAGGCAGCCGCAGCTCAGCTGCGTAGCTGGCGCCTGGTTGACCGTCAGCTGCCGGTGCACGACGTCGTCCTGCGGGACCATGCCGATTCTGCTGCGCAGCGAGGCGTACTCGGCGTGAATGTCGTGGCCCTCGAACGTCACCGAGCCACCGCTGGGGGTGGTGTAACCGGCGATCAGACGGGCCAGCGTGCTCTTCCCCGCGCCGGATCCGCCGATCACCGCCGTCAGCGTCCCCGGCCGCGCGGTCAGCGAGATGTCGGTGAGCAGTTGTTTGCCGTTCTCGACGACGTACTGGACGTTGCGCACCTCCAGGCCGCCGGTGCGGGTGGCGGCCTCGGTTTCGCTGCGGCGGACCAGCAAGCCACCGTTGACCACCAGGTCGATGTTGCCGACGGTGACGACGTCGCCTTCGCTGAGGATCGCCGACCCGACCCGGGTGCCGTTGACGAACGTGCCGTTGACGCTGGTGTCGCGGATCTCGGTGCCCAGCGGCGTCAAGGTCAGCGTTGCGTGATACCGGGAGGCCAGCACGTCGGGGATCACGATGTCGTTGTCCGACGCCCGGCCGATGGTGACCGACCCGGCAGGCTTGGCGGACGGCGTCGCTCGCGGCGCGATGCGCTTGACGAAGCGGGTGGCGAAATTCGCGCCCTCGCCAACGCGGGCGTCCAGCATGGTGACTTCGGTGGGTAGCGCGCCGTGCTGTGCCGGTGCCGGGCGCGCGTTGGTCACGGTGACCTCGTCGGGCGGTGGGCCGGCGGGCGGCGGGCGCCCGCCCTGGACCGTGGTCGGATACTCCGAGGGTGACAGCGGCGGCGCCAGCCTGACCTGCGGAGCGAGTCGGCCCTGCGGGACGGGTGCCGGCGGCGCGACGGCTCGGCGCGGTTCGGGAGGCGAAGGCGGCTGCTGGACCAGTGGCGCCACGGGACGGGCGGGAGTGGACCACGACATCGTCTGCTGCGCGGTTGGCGGAGGTCCACCGGCGGGGGCCGGTGCGCCCCTACCTCGGCGCTCCCCGATCTCGAACGTCAGTTGCGGCCCGCCCGCGTTGCCGACGTTGATGCTTTGCCCGTCGTGGACGTCGATCACCGGACGGCGATAGCCGTTGACGAACGTCCCGTTGACCGAGCCGTTGTCGATGGCGATCCACTTGCCGTCGTCGAAACGCAGAATCAAGTGCGCGCGAGAAATCCGCGGGTCGGCGATCCGGACATCGGCACGCAGGTCGCGGCCGATGATGACGTCGTGACCCGGCACGAAAGTGCTTTCTGAGCCGTTGTGCCAAATGGTCAGAATGGGCGGGGCTGGTCGACTCACCACACCAGTATCGACTCCACGACGGCATGGCTTGCAAGAGACGCACTGTGATTCAGCTATGTATCGCCGCGAGCTGCCGCCACGACCTCGATTCACAGCTGTTTCATACGACGCACAACAGGGGCGCACCGCATCCCGCGGCATGATCGTCCATGGTGAGCCAGTTCGGGCACCACGGCGGACGTTGAAAATGCCCGGCCCGCAAGTGATTCAAATCTGAGTCAGGCGGGTGACCGGACGAGTGGTGGAGCACACGCCGGGCGAGCGAAGTAAGGGGAACGCGTCGATGGATGAGGCGACCAGAGCTACCCAGCGCTGGGACGCCCAATCAGGGCCGGTCGCGAAGCCGGCGGCACCGCCGCGCCAGCGCAGTCTGCTGGAACGTGGCTACGCATCGCTTCCGGATATGGGGATCACTCGGCTGTTGACCCGGGTGCCCCTGATCGGGTCGCGGCCTCGGCGCGACGAGGTGGCCGTCGGTCGGCGTAGCGCCAACGACTCCTCGGAAAGCGCGCTTGCCACGCCGACGTCGTTCGCGGGCTACACCATCCTGCGGCCGCTGGGATCCGGTGGGATGGCCGACGTCTACCTCGCCAAACATCCGCGCCTACCGCGCCGGGATGCGCTCAAGATCTTGAGCGAAGGGACGACCTCGGATGCGGAGTTCCGCGAAAGATTCAACCGGGAAGCCGATCTCGCCGCCACGCTGTGGCACCCGCACATCGTGGCAGTGCACGATCGTGGTGAGTTCGACGGTCACTTGTGGATCGCCATGGACTACGTCGAGGGCACGGATGCCGCCCGGTTGATGCGGGAGAAGTTCCGGGGCGGGATGCCCGAGCAGGATGTCTGCGCGATCGTCACCGCGGTCGCGGGCGCGCTCGACTACGCGCACGCCCGTGGTCTGCTGCACCGGGACGTCAAACCCGCCAACATCCTGCTGACCCACCCTGACGAGGACGATCACCGAATCCTGTTGGCGGACTTCGGCGTTGCCCGTCAACTCGCCGACATCAGCGGAATCACCGAGACCAACGTCGCGGTCGGCACCGTCGCTTACGCGGCACCCGAACAGCTCGTCGGCTCCAACATCGACGGCCGCGCCGACCAGTACGCGCTGGCGGCGTCGGCGTTTCACCTACTCACCGGCGCCCCGCCGTTCTCGAACCCCAACCCGGTCGCGGTGATCGGGCAGCACCTGCACGCGGCGCCACCGAGGCTCAGCGACTACCGCCCCGATTTGGCCGGGCTGGACGACCTGTTCGTCAAAGCTCTGGCCAAAGAGCCCGCGGACCGATTCGAGCGGTGCCGTCAGTTCGCGGCGGCGTTCGGCGAACAGATCTCCGGATGCGGCGAGGGCGATCGACCGCGACCGCTGATCCGGCGTCCGCGCACCAGGGTCCGCGCGCGGAAGTTGACGCTCAAGACCGGCATCGCCGCCGCCCTGATTCTGGCGCTGCTATCGCTGGCCGTCACGTGGTCGATCTCATTCTTCTCCTGGGACGACCAGCCGCAAGTGAACAACGCGTCACCGCCGCGGGTGAGCAAAACGTCGACCTCGGGGTCGGCTCTGGCGGTGCCCCCCTTGAACGGCAGCTACCGGCTCGACTACGACCGCGCCAAGCAGACATCGAATGGCGTCATCCGGACCAACGGCGGCGACACGACGTGGTGGGCCTTCTCGTCGGCCTGCACCGCATCCGGGTGCGCGGCGACCGGCACCAAACTCGACGCGGCCAGCCACACGTCCGCCAAGAGCACCGGCACCGGCAACGCCAGCGTCCTGCATTACGTCGACGGTCACTGGCAGAGCGAGCCGCGGCAGATGCAAGCCCAGTGCCAGAAAACGCGTGGGGCGCCGATCGTCACGCAATCCGAGACGGTGGTGTGGTCTTTGACGCCGGAACCCGATGGCACGCTGCGCGGCGTCCAAACCCAGGCCGTGCAGACCAACGAGTGCGGCTCGCAAGGCGCAACGCTGCGGATCCCGGTCGTCGGATCGCGCACCGGCGATATTCCGCCGGAGGTGATTACCGCCGATCCGGCGAAGGCCGCCAACCAGACCCCCGCGCCGATCGGGGCCCCGGCGCCGACCGTGCTGGGCGGGCCGTGTACCGACATCGACAAAGTCGCCTACGACTCGACGTCCAACGAGCAGGTCGTCTGCGAGACCAATATCTGGGACAAGGCGCCGGCCACCACAGGCGTGCATCCGGTCGGAACCGCGTGCACCGATACACCGGTGTTCACCATGTCGAAGTCCGAGGACGGGCATCTCATCGAATGCGACCCCGGTACTCGGATCTGGAGCAGCCAGCACAGCTGACGGGAGTTGCCCACCCAATCTTATTTGGAGCGAAGGCCCGCAATGAGGCGCCACACCATCTCTCGTGCGTCGTAGGTTGGGTCGTTGTCGGCGCCGATGCAGAGGTTGCCGATCGCGCGCATCAGACTGTAGGCGTTGACCTCAGGGGGGATTTCACCCGCTGCCGCAGCTGCTTCGAGTAATTGGGCGCAGGTGGGAACCAGCCGATCGATGAAGAAGGCATGCAGCGCCTGCAGCGCAGCTGAATCTGACCGAATGGCGCTGGCAAGCCCGTGTTTGGTGATGAGGAAGTCGATGAACTGGTCGACCCACTCCACCAGCGCCGCCAGCGGGGAGTGGCTGTCGCGCAATAGATTTGGACCGGCTTGCGCACACGCCTCGACCTGATGGCGATAGACCGCCTCGATGAGATCGGCCCGCGTCGGGAAATGCCGGTAGATCGTCCCGACGCCGACCCCGGCTCGAGTCGCGATGTCACGGACGGGCGCGTCGACACCCGAAGCGACGAAGGCCGCGGCGGCCGCGGCAAGCAGGGTCGCCTCGTTGCGCCGTGCATCGGATCGCTTCCGCGACGCGGCCGCTTCCGTTCCGCCATCGGCCATAGCCTCTCCCGGTTTGAAAAGCGGAACATGGTTCCGTATTCTGAAAATTGGAACGTTGTTCCGCTTACTGCATCGTAGAGGAGTCTGCATGTCACTAACTTCAGAAGTGCGTTTCGGTATCGCGACTGCTCCTCAACAGGTCTGTTACGACGACATCGTTCGCGTATGGCGTGAGGCCGACGCGCTGCCACTGATCAGTCATGCGTGGCTATTCGATCATCTGCTGCCGATCGCCGGCGACTCCAACGGTCCGATTTTCGAGGGGTGGACATTGTTGTCGGCGTTGGCCGCGCAGACCCGCCGGTTGCGATTAGGACTTCTGGTCACCAGCAACCGCTTTCGCCCGCCGGCCATGCTTGCCAAAATCGCCACCACAGTCGATGTGGTCTCCGGTGGGCGCCTGGACTTCGGCATCGGTGCGGGCTCGCGCCCGAGCGTGCCGGCGGCCCGACGAGAGTATGAGGCGCACGGTCTGCCCTATCACGAGTTCGCTGACTCGGTGGACAGTCTTGATGAGGCAATATCGGTGATCAAGCGGCTATGGACCGCATCCGAGCCGTTCGATTTCGCCGGCGAACATGTCCGGCTCACCGGAGCCTTCGGCAATCCGAAACCGGTCCAAAACCCGCATCCGCCAATCATGATCGGTGGTCGCTCGAAGCGGACACTGCGTGTCGCCGCCCGCCACGCCGACCTGTGGAACATCCCTGGCGGCGACCTCGGCGACGCGGTCGAGCGGAGCGCTCTGCTGGATGGCTACTGCGCTGAGATCGGACGTGAGCCCGGCGCGATCACGCGTTCGATGTATGTACCGGTGGACTACGACCGACCCCCTGCCACCCGCGCCGTGATCGGCGAAGCCGTTGATGCAGGTTTCACTCACCTGGTGCTGGGATTAACCGCGCCGTTCCCGGTCGGCGTTGCACAGTGGGTTGTCGACGAGCTCATCACCCCAGCTGGAGTCTGACCCACGACGATTGCCGCACGTGTCGGTGCCGGGCTCTACCCTGGTGACCATGGCGTTTGCTACCGAACATCCAGTGCTGGCGCACTCTGAATACCGTCCCGTCGAGGACATGGTGCGGGCCGGCGGCCGCTTCGAAGTGGTCAGCCCGTACGCGCCGGCCGGTGACCAGCCGGCCGCGATCGAAGATCTCGAACGCCGGATTCGGGCGGGGGAGCGCGACGTCGTCCTGCTCGGTGCAACCGGTACCGGTAAGTCAGCCACCACCGCCTGGCTCATCGAGCGGCTGCAGCGGCCCACCCTGGTGATGGCCCCGAACAAGACGCTGGCCGCGCAGCTGGCCAATGAGCTGCGAGAAATGTTGCCGCACAACGCGGTTGAATACTTCGTCTCGTACTACGACTACTACCAGCCCGAGGCGTACATCGCGCAGACCGACACCTATATCGAGAAGGACAGCTCGATCAATGACGACGTCGAGCGGCTGCGGCACTCTGCGACGTCATCGCTGCTGTCGCGCCGCGACGTGGTGGTGGTGGCGTCGGTGTCGTGCATTTACGGGCTGGGCACGCCGCAGTCTTACCTGGATCGGTCGGTGGAGCTGAAAGTCGGCAGCGAGGTCCCGCGGGACGCGCTGCTGCGGCTGCTGGTCGACGTGCAATACACCCGCAACGACATGTCATTCACCCGTGGCACGTTCCGGGTGCGCGGCGACACCGTCGAGATCATCCCGTCCTATGAGGAGCTCGCTCTTCGCATCGAGTATTTCGGCGACGAGATCGAGGCGCTGTACTACATGCATCCGCTCACCGGAGATGTTGTGCGCCAAGTTGATTCGCTGCGCGTTTTTCCGGCGACCCATTACGTGGCCGGACCGGAACGCATGGCCCACGCCATCTCGACCATCGAGCAGGAACTCGAGAATCGGCTGGCCGAGTTGGAGGGCCAGGGCAAGCTGCTGGAGGCTCAGCGCCTTCGAATGCGGACCAACTACGACGTGGAGATGATGCGGCAGGTCGGGTTCTGCTCCGGGATCGAGAACTACTCGCGGCACATCGACGACCGCGGGCCCGGCTCGCCCCCTGCGACGCTGATCGACTACTTCCCGGAAGACTTCCTGATGGTCATCGACGAGTCGCACGTGACGGTGCCGCAGATCGGCGGCATGTACGAGGGCGACATGTCGCGTAAGCGCAATCTCGTCGAATTCGGTTTCCGGCTCCCGTCGGCATGCGACAACCGGCCGCTGACGTGGGAGGAGTTCGCCGACCGGATCGGCCAGACGGTGTACCTGTCGGCGACGCCGGGTCCCTACGAGCTGAGCCAGGCCGCCGGGGAGTTCGTCGAGCAGGTGATTCGTCCGACCGGGCTGGTGGACCCGAAGGTGGTGGTCAAGCCGACCAAGGGTCAGATCGATGATTTGATCGGCGAGATCCGCAAGCGAGCCGAGGCCGACGAGCGCATCCTGGTCACCACCCTGACCAAAAAGATGGCCGAGGATCTGACCGACTATCTGCTGGAGCTCGGTATTCGGGTGCGCTACCTGCACTCCGAAGTCGACACCCTGCGGCGGGTGGAGCTGCTGCGTCAGTTGCGGCTTGGTGAGTACGACGTGCTGATCGGCATCAACCTGTTGCGAGAAGGACTGGACCTGCCGGAGGTGTCGCTGGTCGCGATCCTCGACGCTGACAAAGAGGGCTTCCTGCGCTCGTCGCGCAGCCTGATCCAGACCATCGGCCGCGCCGCCCGCAACGTGTCCGGTGAGGTCCACATGTACGCCGACAAGATCACCGACTCGATGAAAGAGGCGATCGACGAGACCGACCGGCGCCGCGCCAAGCAGGTCGCCTACAACGAGGCCCACGGCATCGACCCGCAACCACTGCGCAAGAAGATCGCCGACATCCTCGACCAGGTCTGCCGCGAGGCCGACGACAGCGACGCCATCGAGATCGGCGGTTCCGGCCGTAACTCCTCGCGCGGCCGCCGTGCCCAGGGCGAGCCGGGCCGGGCGGTCAGCGCCGGTGTCTTCGAGGGGCGCGACACCGCGAACATGCCCCGGGCCGAGCTGGCCGACCTAATCAAGGATCTCACCGCGCAGATGATGACCGCCGCCCGCGACCTGCAGTTCGAGCTGGCCGCCCGGTTCCGCGACGAAATCTCTGATCTGAAAAAGGAGCTGCGCGGGATGGACGCCGCCGGGCTGAAGTGAGCGCGGCTCGCGGCACGACGGCCGACGACAGCTGGCGGGCGCTGCTGGGCCCGAAATTCCTCGGCACATCGACACTGCTGGCCGGCGGTGTGGCGCTGTATGCGACGAACGAATTCCTGACGGTCAGCCTGTTGCCCAGCGCGATCGCCGAGATCGGCGGGGAGCGGCTCTACGCGTGGGTGACGACGCTGTACCTGGTCGGGTCCGTGGTCGCAGCCGCGACGGTCAGCGCGATGCTGTTGCGGCTCGGAGCCCGACGGTCATTCCTGATGGGCCTGGCCGTCTTCGGGATCGGCAGCGTGGTGTGCACGATCGCGCCGGGCATGGGGGTGTTGTTGCTGGGCCGCACGCTGCAGGGTGCGGCCGGGGGACTACTGGCCGGACTGGGCTATGCGCTGATCACGACCACTCTTCCGCGGGTGCTGTGGACGCGGGCGTCAGCGTTGGTCTCGGCGATGTGGGGTGTCGCCACGGTGGTGGGCCCGGCGGCAGGTGGCCTGTTCGCTCAATTCGGTTTGTGGCGTTGGGCATTCGGCGTCATGGCGATGCTGTCGGTGGCGATGGGCGCCCTCGTCCCGCTCGTGCTGACGGCCGGTCACGTCGATCCCGATCATGTTGTGACTGACTTGCAGGTACCGGTGTGGTCGGTGCTGTTGTTGAGTGCCGCGGCGCTGACCGTTAGCATCGCCCAGGTTCCGACCGACGTCGCTGCGACCGCCGTGTTGCTCGTGATCAGCGTGGTCCTGATCGTCCTGTTCGTTGTCGTGGACCGACGGATGTCGGTAAAGGTGCTGCCGCCGAGCGTATTTGG
The DNA here is from genome assembly GCF_965277065.1 of Mycobacterium sp. Taxonomy (GTDB): domain Bacteria; phylum Actinomycetota; class Actinomycetes; order Mycobacteriales; family Mycobacteriaceae; genus Mycobacterium. The sequence continues at coordinate 67,308 of NZ_CBDIBT010000017.1, read as the reverse complement.
GCCAGGGCCTTTGAAATGGATCTATTTGGCGCTGGCGGTGCTGATGACCTCGGCGATGGTCGACATGTACGTGCCGTTGTTCGGGCAGCGGTTGGCGCATCTGGTTCCCGTGGTGGCCGGATTCCTGGGCGCAGCACTGGCAATCGGCTGGGCGGTCAGCGAACTTCTCAGCGCGTCGCTGAAAAGCAGGAAAGCCGTCAATCGCGTCGTCATCGCCGCGCCGCTGGTGATAGCGCTCGGACTGCTCCTGGCTGCCGTCACCCAGGTCGAGAACGCGCCGGTGAGTCTTGTCGCCACCTGGGCGCTGGCGCTGACACTCACCGGAGCCGGCATCGGCGCGGGCTGGCCTCATCTGTCCGCGTGGGCGATGCAAAGCGTCGACGAGCAGGACGGGGCCGCAGCGGGCGCCGCGATCAACACGATCGAAGTGATCGCCGGGGCGTGCGGCGCCGGGCTGGCCGGTGTCGTGGTCAACAGCGCGCAGGGCGGTGTGGTGATCGCCGCGCGGGCACTGTTCGCGGTGTTCGCCGCCGTCGGCGTGCTGGGCGCGCTCGCTTCCTATCGCGCTGTCCGCGGTCTGCGGTGAGCAGCTCAGGTTCGCGCGCAAGCGATTTCGGCGGGCGCCTGCCGCGACCCGATCAGCGGATCGACTTGACCACCTGAGCGCGATGGAATTGCCAGCGCTCGACGATGCGGAACCCCACGTTCTGCGGCACCAGATAGGCGGGGGTGTGGGCCAGCACCCGTCCCGGCGGCAGCCTTGTGCCGGCTTGATGATCCGGCAGTTTGGTGTCGTGGTCGGAAATCGTCCACAGTGTCGTGCATCTGTAGAGTCGGCCGACGATCAGCCAGACCGCGATATGGCCGTCCCACAGCGTCTCCCGCTTGGGTGCCGGCACGCCACGGCCGATGTCCACCAGGGGCCGGAAGGCGGCTGGACGGGCCGCGAGCAGAGCGCGGACCGGCCCGGGCAGCCAGCTGACCGTGTTGTCGACCAGCAGGCAGTCACCGGGCGACGCCTGGGCGGTGACGAGATCGGCGACGTCGCTGTAGTCCCAGCCCTCCTTGGCATAGCGCTGGCGTTGCGAGAGTAGATAGTTGGGCACACCCGCGGCGGCAAGAACGACCAGGATCAGCGCGATCCACCGCGGCTGGCGGACGATTGCCACGATGCAGATGGCCAGCACGATCGCCATCGCGGGCGTGGTGAAGAACAGATACCGCGGGTAGTAGAACGGATCGCTGATCGCCGAATAGATCAGGCTGATAGCAGTCGGGATCACAATCCACGCCCCGCAGATGACCAGCATCCGGCGGGTGTCGACGACCGCGTGCCATTGGCCAGTGATCCGAATCGTCAGCGCAACAACGACAATGAGTGCCGCCAGGATCGCGAACGGGACACTGTTGTCGAAGTACTGGTGCAACACGACGTCGAGCACGCTGTGCCAGCTCAACGAGTGAATCCACGCGACCTGGAAGCTCTGCCCCCGGGCGAACAGCATCAGCGGCGTCAGTGCGGCCACCGCAACCGCCGACGAGACCGCCCACCCCACGATGACGGAGCGTTGGCGCCGCAGCACCGGTGTGACGACGGCGTACGCCGGCACCAGCAGCACCAGATAGACGTTGAGCAAGATCGCCAACATGAGCGCGAGCGAATAGAGCGCCCACAGCCACCAGCGGTGCCGTCGTACCGCGGTGACCAATAACACGGTCAGCCAGACCGCCACGGCCGCGGTCAGCGCATACGAGCGGGCTTCGACCGCTGCCCACGTCACGCGCGGCAAGATGGCGAACACCAGGCCCGAGCAGACCGCGGTGGTCCGCGGCAAAAACAGTTTGCCAAACACCACAACCCCGGCCGCCGCGATCCCGACGGCCACGCAGCTGGGCACGCGCGACCAGAACTCGGTCGGCGGAGTAAGGCAGAACCAGCCGTGCATCAGCAGGTAAAACAATCCGTGGACGGCATCGATTCGGCCCAGCAGGCCCCAGAGCTCGGGCAGGGAACGACTGGCGGAGGCTGAAATCGTTGCGCTCTCGTCGAACCACAGCGAGGGATGTCCCGCTGCCACGCTGCCGATGATGCTCGCCGATATCGCGACCGCGAGCGGGTCCAGCGCCCGACCCGGGCGCCGCGGAGGCGGATCATCTGAGGCGACCGCTGTGGTCGGTTCCTCGACTGTGGTGGCAACCATGATGTGTGTCACTGTAAAGGCACTCTGGTGAACCTGCTTACCTGTCGTGGCTGCTCACGCACTACTTTTGCTCGTGTGACCGCATCCGTGAGCGCGCCGCCGCTTGTGGGTTATCAACGAAATAATCTGCACCTCAACACATTTGAATGAACTGGACCGAACGCCGGCAAAGCCGCGGGTCGGATTGGCGCGTCAGAATTCGCGTGCCACACCGCGAGCCGAGCATTGTGAGCCGGATCGGCGTATTTCAATTCGACCATCTGCGTGCGGCAAACCGTTACTGTCTGGGGTTGGCGTAGCAACCGAACACACCTGGGAGGGTAAATGAGCGCCTATCGGACCGTGGTGGTAGGAACCGACGGATCGGATTCGTCGCTGCGCGCGGTGGAGAAGGCAGGCAGCATCGCCGGCGCGGACGCGAAGCTGATTGTCGCGACGGCCTATCTGCCTCAACACGAGGACTCGCGGGCTGCCGACGCTCTGAAGGACGAGAGCTACAAGGTGTCGGGGAGTGCCCCGATCTACGCGATTTTGCGTGAGGCCAAAGATCGGGCCGCCGCTGCGGGGGCTGCGAACGTCGAGGAGCGCTCGATCGTCGGCGCCCCGGTGGACGCGTTGGTCGGGCTCGCCGAGGAGGTCGGCGCCGATCTGCTGGTCGTGGGCAACGTCGGCCTCAGCACGATCGCCGGTCGACTGCTGGGATCCGTTCCCGCCAACGTCTCGCGTCGGGCGAAAGTCGACGTTCTGATCGTTCACACCTCGTAAGCGCTACGCGCTGGCGAGGTCGCGGCGCTCCAACCGGAAGGTGCGGCTCAGCCGCTCCGGGCGCGTGCTGAGGGTGACCTCGACGGCTCCGCTGGACGTGATGACGTAGCGCTCCTCGACATCCGGGCCGTCGTCGCGACGGTGCACCGGGCGCCGCGGAAGATCCCGATCGTCGTCGAGTGCCGGATCGAACGGGAAAAACACCGGGTCATACGGAGTGACGTCGCCGTCCGGTCGGCCGTCGCGTAGCCGGCTACATTCCACGAACCGGAAATGCCCGATGTTGTGCGCGGCGCGGTAGCTGCGGGTCACAACGACGGGAGGCTGGCCCGCGGTGGGCAGCTCGGCACCCTTGGGCACGATCGGGTCGAAGTACACGTCCTCGCCGGCGCACGCCTCGCGAAAGACGCCGAAGTGGCGCGAAAGACGTTCCGACAGAGCGAATCCGGCCTCTCGATCGAGAAATGCCGCCAGGCCGATCGCCGTCGCAGCGAACGGGTGCAGCGAACGCTTGACCCGCTTCTCGTCGAACGCGTTGCGCAGCGCCCGAGCCACCAGCGGGAAGCTGCCGGCACCGCCCACCACGTAGATGCCCGCGATCTCGGACCAGTCGACATCGCCGCTGCCCCGATCGCGCAGAACGCGGGGGAGGGCAGCAATCGTCCTGTCCACCAGAGGAATACAGGCCTCGTAGACGTCGTCGATCGGGCAGGTGAACGTCTGCTTGCCGACGGCGCTCAGGTCGACCAGGAATCGGCGGGTGTTGGGGCCGATGGACTCCTTGCGAACGGCGCATTCCTCGCGCAGCAGTTCGCGAGCGCCCGCCGGCAGCCTGCGCAGTCCGGCGCCGCTGCGAACGAGCTTGAGGATCGCCTCGTCGAAGTCATCACCGCCGAGCCGCTGGATGCCTTCACTGCTGACCACCTCGTTGAGCCGGCCCGTCATCCGCAGCAGCGACGCGTCGAACGTTCCGCCGCCGAGGTCGTAGACCAGCACGTACTCCCGGTTGGCGGTGATCGTCGAGCGGTACCGGTGGGCGTACTCGAAGCCCGCCGCGGACGGCTCGTTGAGCAGAGCGACCACCTCGAAGCCGGCCTGCGCGAAGGCGTCCAGCGTCAAGAAGCGCTGTGAGCTCGAGGCGTTCGCCGGCACGCTGATCGCGGCCTCGACATGCTCGCCGGGCGACAATTCGGCGTTGGACCGGTGCTGCACATCGTATTTCAGCTGGGCCAGGAAGCCCGCGAACAAGTCCGCCAGCCGGTGCGAGCGGCCGGCCAACTCCACAGTGGTCGTCGGTCCGGCGTCGTTGAGCAGACGCTTGAAGGAACGCAGCACCGACCAGGCCGGGTCATGCCGGACGGCGGCGGCCTCCGGCCCGTAGCGCAGATCGCCGGATCCGTTGGCCGCGATCAGCGACGGCCACGAATCGACTCCGTCGAACGACACCACGGGATAATTGCCCCGATCGACGATCGCAACCACGGTGTAGGTAGTGCCGAAGTCGATCCCCACCCTCATCGGGCTGAGTTTAGGGGCTGCACCGCGTTTCGCGGCGCTGTTTACCCACCGCTCACCAACCCCGGCTGCGCCACTCGGCCAGATGCGGTCGCTCGGCGCCGAGCGTGGTGTCGTCGCCGTGGCCGGGGTAGACCATGGTGTCGTCGCCGAAGCGGTCGAACACCCGGGTGGTCACGTCATCGATCAGCTGCTCGAAATCGCCAGGCTGCCAGGTCTTGCCGACACCACCAGGGAATAGAGTAGGTTCTGAAACGTGAATACACCGCAACAGGAGAGAGTCGCCCTTTACGCGCGTATAAGCCAGGACACCACGGGCCAAGCGATAGGCGTAGCTAACCAGCTAGAACACGCGCGCACGTTCGCATCCGCGCGGGATTACCAGATCGTTGTCGAGCACTCTGACAACGACATCAGCGCATTCCGCGGCGCGCAGCGCCCCGGTTATCAGAAGGTGCTGAGGCTGGCTCGGGATCGCAAGATCGACCGCGTCATCGTCTACCAGCTGACCCGGATGACAAGGAACCGCGGCGAGCGCGCCGAGTTCATCGACTCTTTTCACGCCTGCAAGGTCAACGTCTCAGAAGCGCAGGGCGGCGATTACGATCTGTCGACCGCGGCCGGCCGCAGCTGGGTCGATATTCAGGGCGCATTGGCGACATGGGAGTCGGAGATTAAGTCCGAGCGCGTCACCGCCGCCGCGGTGCGGCGCGCGCAGTCTGGCCGGCCATCCGGCGACCTCGGGTACGGGTGGTTGAAACACGGCACGGGATCCACGGCCACGTGGACCGAACACCCTCGCGAGGCCGACGTCGTCCGCGAAGTCGTCGACCGCCTGCTGTCAGGTGAGTCGCTGCGCGGCATCACGGACCGGTTGAACGATCGAGGCGAGATGGCGCCGAAGTCGTCGCGGTGGGGCAAGACGTCGGTCAAGAAGCTGGCGTTGCGCGACTCGAACATCGCGCAGCGGATCCATCACCGCGCCCAGGCCGACGAGGAACGTTTCGACGGGTGCTGGCCCGCGCTGGTCGATCGCGCTAAGCACGAGAAGGTCGTCGCGCTGCTATCTGATCCGGGTAGGCAGTCGAACGGCACCACCAGGCCGGGGGCGCGCCGGCATCTGCTTTCGTGGGGGATCGGCGAATGTGGCGTCTGTGGTGAGAAGCTACGGGCGGTCACCAAGCGCGGACCGTATGGTCGTCCCCTCGACCTCTACGTGTGCGATGGAAAGGGCTGCGTCGGCCGCTCCGAGCCGGCCGTTGACGATCTGGTCAAAGGTGTTGTGATTGGTCGTATGTCGATGCCTGACGCGCTCGACTTTCTGCTCGGTGACGATGCCGAGGCTCGGCGATGGTCGGAGCGTATCGACGAAGTCAGCCGGCGTATGGCCGACGCCGCGGACGCTTTCGCCGAAGGCGCCATCACCGCCGAGCAGCTGCGCCGGATCACGGCGCGTCTGCAACCGGAGCTTGACGAGGCCGAGCAGCGCCGCGCCGCGTCGGTGGTATCGCTGGACCTCGAAGCGCTGCGACCGCTGGCGGGCCCGCACGCCGCGCAGCGTTGGGACGAAATGACGATGGCGCAGCGGCGCGCGGTGCTGAGCGCGCTCGGGCTGCGGGTCGTCATCAACCGCACTCGCCCGGGCCCCGGCTTTGATCCAGAGAGCGTGATGTTCGAGTGGGCGTCGCGGAGGTCTGGACAGTGAACGCCGACGGCGGTGTTCAGGTCGCGTTAGTGACCGTGGCGTGTAGTGATTCGCACACCGACGACCAGCCCACGTGCTACTGGACATTCATCCGGCAGATGGGCCGATTCGGCGCTGTGTGGGTTGAATCCAGCCGTGAGGGAGCACTTATCGAACTCATCGACGGCGAGCCGCGCCACCGCGGCACGCGCCCGCGAGTAGTCAAAATTCTCGACCAAGACGGGAAACACCGGCACGGGTTGAGTGCCACCGCCGGGCGGGGCTATCGGCGCCACTTCGACTTTAAGTGCAACTCGTGCAAGTTCACGCTGCCATCGCCCGCAGAACGGATCGAGCCAGTATTCGACCGAATCGCCGCCGCCGCCAGCACTTTTCCAGTGTCGCTCGAATCCGGCGCGCCAGAACTCGGCTTGAGGACACTCGCTGCTATGTTGAGGTCGTAGCACAGGCGCCTCAAGGGGTCGGGTGGTTTACAGAAGCCTCTCGCGGAGGGTAATCCCTCCTGCTTGAAGAGGTTCCACGATGGCCCTATCGAAGGCCGCAGCACATCATCGCGCGAAAATCGGGGCCCTGAGCCGGTCCCGGTCCAGCGATGACCCAGAACTGCTCGAAGCCAAGCGCAGCCTGATTGAGGCACAGGCAGCCGCCTACATCGAGAAGGTGCTCGCCGAGGCGCCGCCGCTGAACGATGAGCAAAGGATCCGTCTCGCTGAACTGTTCCGGCCGGCCAACGCCACAGCGCGGAGCGGTAGCGGCGCATGAAGCCCGCCGACGAGCCCCAGGTCCATGTCGGGCCGAATGCCGGTCAGCCCGGTCGGGTAACAATCGCGGTCGGCTCCGGTACGGACCCGTTCTCGGTGACGCCTGAGTTCGCGATCGAACTGGCCGGCCGGCTGCTCGACGCGGCAACCGAATCACGTGACCTGCGAGAAATTGAGTCGCGTGACGTGCGAAGCGCCGCCTCGGCGACATGACAGAGCAACTGGCGTTCTGGGGTATGCCGCGGCGGCGCCGTCGACCAGGCCGGCCGTCGCGGCGTGCCCTATTCGATCGGGCGCTCGACACGATGCGCACCTATGCGGAGTTGTCCGCAGGGGCCGGCCCGACCAACGAGCGTTCCGACCCGTCGATGTGGATCCTGATGAGCGACGAGGATTGGGACAACCCCTGGCTGAACAACGTCGGAATGGCTGCGCGGGGCTTGTACTGGACCGCGCTCGCCTGGGCGAAAGATCAGACCCGCGGCCGCGATTTCCTGGCATCCAAATCGGTGCTCGGCGACCTGGATTCGTGGTTCATCCCCGACGGGCAGATCCGCTACTGGAAGTCGACTCGCGAAGCCAAGCAATTGGTTGAAGCAAGTATCTGGATTCCGGTTCTGGGCGGCTACCGGTATGTCTATCTGCGAGAAGAGAACAAGCCCAAGACGTTCTACGAGAAGCGATCGAAGGACGCCAGCCGCAAGCGTGGACAGCGCGCGCCCCGGCCGTCCGACGATGCCGCCGGCGGGTGGTGAATGTGTTTGCTGGAAAGTGCTTGTCCCAGTGGGACACCGGGTGGGACAAGGTAAAGGCAGTGTCAGACCTTGCTACAACCGCACATCCGGGGACCTGCATAAACGGCGCAATGTCCCACCGGGACACCTGGGTACGTCTCGAACCCACGCCAGCTTGTGTCAGCGATGAGTTTGCAGACGTAACCGCCGCCGCGTTCACAGCGCGACCGTCCAGACCCAAAAACAGGCTGCCGCGGGAGCTCCGCTCCCTTGCCACGTATCCGATTTCTGGTCACCAGCCGTTGTCGATCAGCCGTCGTGCGCGCCCAACGACGCAACGCAGACGACCTTCCCGTCGAGAACAGCACGGCAACTTCGAACAACGGCTGGCGACCAGAACCATTTACGTGGCAACCGAGCGAAGCGAGGGCGGCAGCCTGTCGTTGCGTTACTCGGGAACGTCACCAACGCGCGCGCAAGGCCGCGTCCGGGGTGGCCGATGAGGCGCACCAGAGCGACCGAGCAGACCGCGCGCGAGGAACGCCTGTCCGCGATCGCGCGGTGCCATCGCTGCGACCCATGCGGCTGGCGACTGGGCCCGGACCACACACCGATCGAACCAGCGAGGCGATGCACCCACAACAGCACGCCGCCGGTGGCTGTCCGGGACATCACTGAGCCCATCCATCAAGCCGACCTGTTCGACACCTAGGAGCCCTAGCCGTGACCTACCGCCGCATACTCGACGAACACGCCGCCTGCGAACTGCTCGCCGAAGTCCGACTCGCGCACCGGCCCTGCTGCACGTGCTGCCTCATCTGCCAGTCGTGCGGGCACCCCTGCCAGCAAGTGCGACTGGCCGAGGCTCTACGCCAATTCATCGAGCACGCGCAATGACGGTCGTCAACGACGACCCCTTCGGCGACTTCATCGCCGCCGTCACCCTGTGGCGCTACTGGCATGTCCCTACGCAACGCGGCCAGCGCCGCAACCTACGCAACATTTCCGCGAAAGATGTGTCGCCGTGGGTTCGTGGCGTCACACATGCCGTCTGCCCACTCAACCCCGAACACACGCCGCCACACCGCGATTGCACCTGCGGCCTCTACGGTTCGGTCAACCTCGCCGACGTTCAACACGCGTCAGCCTGCCGGTACCGGGCACTCGACCAGTCTGAACGGCTGATCAAGCTAGGGCTACACGGCACACTCGGAAGCCCCCAAGGCCGCGGTATCCGCATGCCGCAGTTAGAACAGCAAGTTCGAAACGACCGGCGCTTCGATCTCGTCCTCGGCCGCATCCGAGCATTCAACGCCATACCCCACCAACGCCCACCCGGCAGCCCCAAACTTCCATCCTGGCGCGCACAGTCAGCCCAGATCGAGGCGCTTTACATCTCAACCCGCGTCACTCTAGACCCCGAACGACTGCGCGCGACACTGACCGAAACATACGGAGTCCTAACCGAAATCGGCTACCCGCCTTACACGCAAGCCGACTGGGACACCAGGGCCAACGTAAGCGATGACAACGACTCCGCATGGGCCGAGGTCGGGCTGCACCCGCCAGGCAAGACACCGCCGCCGCGCCGCTTCTTCACAGCATCCGCGCCGGGCCGCAAGCGCCTACGCACCTGGACCGAGCAGACATGACACCCACCGATGACCAGGATCAACACGCCTTTCGCGCTGTGCTCGTCTGCCATCCCGACCCGAGCGTGTCAGGCACCGCCGAGTGGACGTTCTGGGCAGACCTCGCGGAAGCGAAGCAGGCCCGAGCCGAGCTCACTCCCTGCGGTCCGCTCTGCATCGGCTCTCACACCGCCGTCAGGCTCGGCGCCGAGCTCGAGCCCAGGCGCCGGACGACGACGCCGAGGACCAGGACGTGAGCACCAGGCGACCTGAGCAACCCAGGGGCAGTGACCCCCAGCCGGCACCCCCGCGCCCCCCATGGCCTTAGGCAATGCCCCCCCTGATTCCGCACAAAAAAACAAATCGAGAGGATCCAAAATTGACTGACAGAGAAGACTTGCGGGCTGCGGCTCGGGAGTTGTTCGGCGATTTGGGTGAGCGCCCGCCGGGTCCGCGGCACGAAGTCACGCTGGCCGAGGTCCAGGGCTACTCGGCGCGGTGGCAGGCCAATCAGCAGGCCGGCCGTTGCCACACGACCGAGGCGGACGTCGACCTGGACCTCGACGGCGTGCCGATCGGCGTCGGCCCGTCGACCGACGTGTTCACGTTCTCGTCGCTGGCGATCAGTCAGGCCGACGCTGACCGGCTCGGCATCGAGTCCGGCCAATATCCGGGCGTGACCATCGTCCGGCCCTACTCCGAGAGAGAAACCAACCGATGAGTACCGACACCAGCACCACCGATACGGCCACGGTCGAGCCAGATTCGACCGACACCGACGAAACAACCGCCAGCGGCAGCGAGGCACCCGAGGCGCCGGTCGACGGCGCCGAAGATGCCACGGAGGCCGTCGAGGACCAGGACGACGACGCCAGCGACGGAGCGGGCCGGGAGGCGGCGAAGTATCGGCGCCGGCTGCGCGAGGCCGAAGCCGAGCGCGACCAGCTCGCCGAACGAATCGAGGCCATGCAGCGCGCCGAGGTTGAACGGCTGGCGACCGCGGACAGTCTCCGACCGGCTGCGCTGTGGGCGTCCGGCGTCGAGCTCGCAAATCTGGTGGCCGATGACGGCACGGTCGACGGCTCGAAAGTGTCGGATGCGGTCGCGGCGGCGCGTGAACAGCTAGGTATCGCGGCGCCGCCGGTCGGTCCGGTCGTCAAGAGGGAGGGCCTCGGCGTCGGACGTCCCCCGAAGCCGTCCGGGCGTGACGCGATGGCCGGCGTAATCATGGGCCGCGACAGCGACGACCGCTAGAATCGTGTGCTGTGGCCGGTCACTGATCCCGGCGGGACGTCCCGGCCACAGCACAGCCCCAGGAGGGCAACCGCGAAAGCCTTGCAGGCCAGCGGCATTCGACTCACACGTCTAACTCTCCTGAGAGGTTTTCATCATGGCAACCAAGACCACGCCCAACAGCCCGAAGGCTTGGGCACCCGACCTGACCGCGTTCGTACCCGCCGACGTCGTGCCCGACGCGCTGATCCTGAACACAGCGAACGTTGTCGGGCAGATCGAGGGCGACGAGCCGGCGATCCGAGTTCCGTACGTCGCCGACGATGGCGTCGTCGGGTTCGTCGCGGAAGGCGCCGAGATTCCCGACGCGAACCAAGAATTCGATGAGGCCGTCGTGCTGACCGGCAAGGTCGCCGCGCTCGGCAAGTACAGCTTCGAGACGCTGGCGCAGCCCGAGGCCGCGCGGATGGTCGTCGACTCGCTATCGCGAAGCGTCGTCACCAAGGCCAACGCCGCGTATCTCGGCAGCCTCGCAGCCGACCCCGGCCCGACCGGTCTGCTCAACACGCCGGGAATCACCAACGGCGGCGCGGTCGCGGATGATCTGGACCCGCTGATCGACGCGATCGCCGGGATCGAGGACGCCGGCGGCACGGCAACACACATCATCGCGTCGCCGGCGGCCTGGGCGTCGCTGTCGAAACTCAAGCGCGCTGCCGACTCGAACGAGTCGCTGGTCGGCGCCGGCGTCGTGGCCGCTACCCGCGCGCTGCTCGGGCTTCCCGTGCTGGTCACTCCGGCCATGCCTGTCGGCTCGCTGCTGGTCAGCGATGAGTCCGCGATCATCGGAGCACAGAGCCCAGTCCGGCTCGCGCGCTCCGAGGACGCCTATTTCAGCTCGGACGCGATCGGCGTCCGGGTGACGTGGCGCCTGGGCTGGACGGTCATGCACGCCGCGCGCGTGGCGAAACTGACCATCGCCTGATAAGCGGCCTCCCGGTTGAGCGCCGAGGGTGACGTAGACCCAGCGCCGGCGCTCCCGGGAGGCACCCACATAGGAAGGCTGTACATGCCTGAGCCGACGACTGAGACGGCACCCCTGGTGGTGCCGGCCGACCTGGCATCGTTCGCGACCATCCCGCCGGCGAAGGCCGCGGCGATGATCGAGGACGCGATCGGGATGGCCGAAATCGTCGCGCAGTGCATCACGACAGAGGGGTTCGCGCACCGGAGGGCGGCGAAGGCCATTCTCCGGGGCGCGATCCTCCGCTGGAATGAGGCCGGGGCCGGCGCTGCGACAACGCAAACGGCGGGGATCTACGGGCAGACCGTCGACACCCGGCAGCAACGGCGGGCGATGTTCTTTCCGTCGGAAATCGACCAGCTGCAGAAACTCTGCCGCGGCGACAACGACGGCGGCGCCTACTCGATCGACCTCTTCCCGCAACGCGGGCCGCGGCCGTCTGCGCGTCAACACTTCGAGTGCGACCTCGACGAGCGCAACCTCGACACCAGTTGGTGAGTCCTCAACCCAGGGGGGATGAACAGCTTGGGCGACGTCGAGGTCCAGGCCATCGGCGTGGTATCCCCAGGTGCGGACCTTCATGCCTGCATGATGGGCCGATGTCGAAGCGCGCGGAATACACCTACGCGCTATACGCCGGCCGTCTGGCGGATCCCGGCGACCGCAACCCGTACGCCGGCCAATCGCTGGTCCTCGCGAAGCTGTGGCAGCGCGGGTACGGAACCATGCTCACGATCCGCACCGCGGCGACGCCGGCGATGCGGCGTTACCTCGCGGCTAACAACTGAGCGCAGCCATTGCCGCAGCGCGAATCTCGTCGGAGTCGACCGCGGTGTATCGCTCGGTCGTCGCAACGCTGGAATGGCCGAGCAGCGTTTGCACTGCGCGCAGATTCCGCGATCCGCGGTACGCCCTCGTCGCGAAGCGGTGCCGCAGCGTGTGAGCGGTCCAGTGGTCGGGCAGCGCGCCGGCCATCAGCTTGCCGACCCACCGCGGCGACAGATGCCCGTCCTCGTCGCCAGGGAACAGGAACCCGTCGGCGCCGGCGATCGCGACGGCCAGGCCGTCGCCGATCGGTACGACGCGCAGCTTCGCGCCCTTGCCGTGGACCAGAAGCTCGGCGCCGGCCGGCCCGCGCGTGAGGTCGCGACGATGGACGCGCGCTATCTCGGCGCGACGTAGACCTGCCTCGGCCGCGAGTCGCAGCATCAGGCGCACACGCGGATCCGCACCGGCGATCGCCGCGAACCATGCCGAGTCGGGCGCCGGCCGCGGTGCCGGTGCCGCCGCGCGCATCACCGGCAGGTCTGCGGCCGGGTTCGCCGGAAGGTGCCCGGCGCGATGGGCCCAGCCGAAGAACGAGGCGGCGGTGTTTCGGTGGCTGCGGCGCGTCTCGATGCTCCACGTCTGCCGGCCGAACCAAGCGAGGATGCCGGCCGTCGTGACATGTGCTGGCGTGCAACGGAGCCCGCGCGCCAGGCAGGCCAGATGCCCGCGGCGGGTGGCGATCGTTGCGGTCGAGCGGCCGGCGCCGGCCTCAGCGGCGAGGTAGTCGTCGACCAGTGCGGCCCATGCCGTTGGGAACGGTCGCGGCGCGGGCCCGCTCGGTCGGCGATCGCTAAGGGTCGGAGTCGGATGACGACCCTTGGGACTCCCGCTCACATCACAGCCACGATGCTGGCGGCGAGGTCGAGCGCCTGGGCGACGCCGGCGCGGTCTTCGCACGGCCACCGGCCGGCGCGCACGGCCGACGCGCGAGAGCGCATCGAGCGGGCCGGATCGCTGCGCCGGAAGCAGAAGTCGAAGCTGAGTGCGGCGACCAGGAGCTCGCCGTCGCTCATCGGCAGATCAGTAAATACGCCCGCGGCATCGAGGTCCGCGAGTAGCGCATGAGTGGTTGTCATGCACCGTAGCTAACCCCACGGATCGCGAATTGCCAATGGCTGCAAGGAAAGTCGGACATATGTCGCTGTCAGCGCAAATGTCGAAAACGGGCATATGCCGCGCGCAGGCATACGTCGCAGCGGCGCAGTGGCTACCAGCCGCGCTCGCGCCACTCCGACAGGTGAGGTCGCTCCGCGCCCAGGGTGGTGTCGTCACCGTGGCCGGGATATACGACCGTGCGATCGTCGAAGCGCGCGAACACCTGTGTTTCGAGCCCGCTCATCAACGAGTTGAAGTCTTCCGGGCGTGTTGTCCGTCCAGGACCGCCGGGGAACAAGCAATCGCCGGTGAACAGCTGAGTGACTCCGCCGGTCGCCGCCCCGTCGAGGGCCAGCGCGACCGATCCTGGGGTGTGCCCACGCAGGTGGATGACGTCGAAAGTCAGCTCACCGATCTGAATGGTGTCGCCGCCGGCCAGCAGGCGGTCCGGTGTGACCGGCAGCGGTTCGGCGTCGATCTTATGTGCGGCGGTCGGCGCCCCGGTGGCCGCGGCGACGGCTTCGAGCGCTTGCCAGTGGTCGAAATGTTGGTGGCTGGTGACGATCAGAGACACCTTCGGGGCGTGCGCGCGGACAAGGTCGACGAGAGCGTCCGCGTCATTGGCGGCGTCGATCAGGAGCGTCTCGCCGGTTGCGGAACAGGTGACCAGGTAGGCGTTGTTGTCCATGGGGCCGACCGACGTCTTCACAATCGACGCGCCCGGCAGGATTCGTCGCGCGGCCTCACCCGTTTCGACGTGGCCGGTGTAGTTGTCGTTCAGGGTGGTCATACCAGTCACGGTAACGGGCTGACCGTCGCTTGTCGGTGGGGGCACTTAGCATGGTGATGACGTGTGTGACGAGCTCGGAGTGGAAGAGACATCTTGGCTGACCGCCTGATCGTGAAGGGTGCTCGCGAGCACAATCTGCGCAGTGTCGATCTTGATTTGCCACGCGACGCAATGATCGTCTTCACCGGGCTGTCAGGCTCGGGAAAATCCTCGCTGGCGTTCGACACGATCTTTGCCGAGGGGCAGCGGCGCTACGTCGAATCGCTGTCGGCCTACGCCCGCCAGTTCCTTGGGCAGATGGACAAGCCGGACGTCGACTTCATCGAGGGGTTGTCCCCGGCGGTGTCCATCGATCAGAAGTCGACCAACCGCAACCCACGGTCGACGGTCGGCACTATCACCGAGGTCTACGACTACCTGCGGCTGCTCTACGCCCGGGCCGGCACACCGCACTGCCCGGTCTGCGGTGAGCGGATCGCCCGCCAGACTCCGCAGCAGATCGTCGACCAGGTGCTGGTGATGCCCGAAGGCACCCGCTTCCAGGTGCTGGCCCCGGTGGTGCGGACCCGAAAGGGCGAATTCGCCGACCTCTTCGAAAAACTCAACGCGCAGGGCTACAGCCGGGTCCGGGTCGACGGCGTGGTGCATTCGCTGACCGATCCGCCGAAACTGAAAAAGCAGGAGAAGCACGACATCGAGGTCGTGGTGGACCGCCTGACCGTCAAGGCCAGCGCAAAGCAGCGGCTCACCGATTCGGTCGAGACCGCGCTGAACCTGGCCGACGGCATCGTGGTGCTGGAGTTCCCAGATCATGGAGCTCACGACGCCCACAACCGCGAGCAGCGGTTCTCCGAAAAGCTCGCCTGCCCCAACGGGCACGCCCTAGCCGTCGACGATCTGGAGCCGCGGTCGTTCTCGTTCAACTCGCCGTACGGCGCCTGCCCGGAGTGCGTCGGTCTGGGCATCCGCAAAGAGGTCGATCCCGATCTGGTGGTGCCCGACCCGGATCGCACCTTGGCCGAGGGCGCGGTTGCGCCCTGGTCGATGGGCCATACCGCGGAGTACTTCACGAGAATGATGGCGAGTCTGGGTGACTCCATGGGCTTCGACGTCGACACACCGTGGCGCAAGCTACCGATCAAGGCGCGCAAGGCAATTCTGGAGGGTTGCGACGAGCAGGTGCACGTCAAGTACCGCAACCGATACGGCCGCACCCGCTCCTATTACGCCGACTTCGAGGGCGTGCTGGCGTTTCTGGAGCGCAAGCTGGATCAGACCGAATCCGAGCTGATGAAGGAGCGCTACGAGGGCTTCATGCGTGACGTTCCGTGCCCGGTGTGCGACGGCACCCGACTCAAGCCGGAAATCCTGGCGGTCACCCTGGCTGCCGGTACGCACGGCGCCAAGTCCATCGCCGAGGTCTGCGAGCTGTCCATCAACGACTGCGCGGACTTCCTCAACGGGCTCACGCTGGGCACTCGCGAGCAAGCGATCGCGGGCCAGGTACTCAAGGAGATCCAATCGCGGCTGGGCTTTCTGCTCGACGTCGGACTGGAATATCTGTCGCTGTCACGGGCTGCGGGCACACTGTCCGGTGGCGAGGCGCAGCGCATCCGGCTGGCCACCCAGATCGGCTCCGGGCTGGTCGGCGTGCTCTACGTGCTCGACGAGCCGTCGATCGGCCTGCATCAGCGCGACAACCGCCGTTTGATCGAAACCCTCACTCGCTTGCGGAATCTGGGGAACACCCTGATCGTCGTCGAGCACGACCAGGACACCATCGCGCACGCCGACTGGGTGGTCGACATCGGTCCGGGCGCCGGCGAGCACGGCGGCCACATCGTGCACAGCGGCACCTACGCCGACCTGCTGATCAACAAGGAATCGATCACTGGCGCGTTCCTGTCTGGTAAGGAAAGCATTGCGGCCCCGGCGATTCGGCGTCCGGTGGACAAGAAGCGTCAGCTCACGGTCGTCGGCGCCAACGAACACAACCTGCGCGGCATCGACGTGGCGTTCCCGCTCGGCGTGCTGACGTCGGTGACGGGCGTGTCCGGCTCCGGCAAGTCGACGTTGGTCAACGACATCCTGGCCTCGGTGCTGGCGAACCGGCTCAACGGCGCCCGCCATGTCCCGGGCCGCCACACCCGCGTCACCGGGCTGGACCACGTCGACAAGCTGGTCCGGGTCGACCAGTCGCCGATCGGTCGCACCCCGCGATCCAACCCGGCCACCTATACCGGCGTCTTCGACAAGATCCGCACCCTGTTCGCGGCGACCACCGAGGCCAAGGTGCGCGGCTATCAGCCGGGCCGATTCTCGTTCAACGTCAAGGGCGGTCGCTGCGAGGCCTGCACCGGCGACGGCACCATCAAGATCGAGATGAACTTCCTGCCGGATGTGTATGTGCCGTGCGAGGTGTGCGACGGCGCCCGGTACAACCGCGAGACCCTCGAGGTGCACTACAAAGGCAAGACCATCTCCGAAGTGCTCGACATGTCGATCGAGGAAGCTGCGGAGTTCTTCCAGCCGATCACCGGCATTCACCGCTATCTGCGGACCCTGGTCGACGTCGGACTCGGGTACGTGCGCCTTGGCCAGCCGGCGCCGACGCTGTCCGGCGGTGAGGCGCAGCGGGTGAAGCTGGCCTCGGAGTTGCAGAAGCGCTCCACCGGGCGCACCGTCTACATCCTCGACGAGCCCACCACCGGCTTACATTTCGAGGACATCCGCAAGCTGCTCGACGTCATCAACGGCCTTGTCGACAAAGGCAATACGGTGATCGTCATCGAACACAATCTGGATGTGATCAAGACCTCGGACTGGATCATCGACATGGGTCCAGAAGGCGGCGCCGGCGGCGGAACCATCGTCGCCCTCGGCACACCGGAAGACATCGTGGAGGTGCCGGAAAGCTACACCGGCAAGTTCCTCGCGGAAATACTCGCCGCCGGTCGCAAGCCGTCAGCCGGCACCACGAGGCGAGCGACCAAGCGCCGCAAGGTCAGCGCCTGAGCCCAGCGGTCTCACGTGTCACCGTCCAGACAAACTGCCGGCTGGTCAGCCTTCTTCGCCGCTCGTCGGTCGTGAATTCACGCACGGTGGCTGGGCGCTGCGTCAGCGGCTGTCGTCGCGCATCGATTCGCGGATCTGGGCCAGCCGATCCGCGGCGGCGTGCTGCCTCGCTTCGAACTGCTCCTCGACGTCGCGGCCCTCGGGGGTTTCGGCATCCAGTTCCCCTGCTCCGATAGACGTCTCGTAACGGGACTCGATCTTCTCCCGAACCGCATCGAACGTCGGAACACCGGAACTTGTGTAGCCGGTGTCGGTGGCGGGCTCTGTGGCGGGATTCTCCGGCTCGTCGGGCACAATGCCACGCTACCCGTGTCAGCGATCGACAGGCTTGGCGTGCGGCGTCGGTGCCGATGTGGGTTGCCACGTGGACGGCGACGGGATCCGCGGCACGCCAGGCGTGCCCAGCCGGCCCGCCAGCCAGGGCAGCGCTGCGGCGAGGGCGTTGCTGGCGAAGGGCCAGTCGTGCTTGCCCGGCTGCGCGACGATCGTGCAGTTGATCCCGTTGGCGCGGCCGAGTTCGCACAACGACTCGGCCGCCGCGGTCTGATCACCCGGCTTGGCCTCCCGACTGGTCAGCGTGGTGTCGCCGGCGTCGGTGACCGAGATGCCACGGTGACGCTTGGTCGGGGTGCTCGACGATACGTCGAACCAGCCCGAAACACCGGTATAGCGCCCGTGTTTGGCGATGACGGTGGCCGGATCGAAGGTGGCCCACGCATCGGCATTGCCGCCGAACAACCGGGCGATGGTCTGCGACTTGGTCCCCGTCTCCGGGCCCAGGTCGCCGGAGATGTCGACGAACGAGCTGAACAACTCCGGATGCATGACGGTGAGATCGAGCGCGCAGGTCCCACCCATCGACCACCCGACAGTGCCCCAATGCTCCGCTTCGGGGCTCACGCCGAATCGAGAAATTATAAATGGCACAACGTCTTTGGTCAGATGATCGGCAGCGTTGCCACGAATACCATTGACGCATTCGGTGTCGTTGTTGAACGCCCCACCGGAATCCACGAAGACGAACACCGGGGCGTTACCGCCATGGGTGGCGGCCAGGTTGTCGATCGTCTTCGCGGCATTCCCTGCCCGCAGCCAGTCGGCGGGCGTATTGAACTCGCCGCCGATCATCATCACCGTCGGCAGCTGCGGCGGGGGACTGCTGGCAAACCAGGCGGGCGGCAGGTAGACGACTTCGCCGCGGTGCTTGAAATGCGACGCGTCGTCGGGAATCGCCACCGGCACGACGCTGCCGTGGGTCGGCTGCCTGCCCGCGGCAGTCATCGCGGCGATGCCGGCCGCATCGGTCTGGTCGGGCAGTGGTCCGGAGGTCAGCTGATCCCACGCGGTTTGCACGGTGGGGAAGTAGCCGACCCAGAGGTTCAGCGTCAGCGCGGCACTCAGCAGACATAGCGGCACCGACAGCAGCGCCGCGCTGCGTCGCCACCAGTGTGCGGTGCGCCAGCCCAGGACCAGGACGGCGGCAGCGGCACCCGTGCCAGCGATCCACCACCACAGCAGCTGGGGTGCCGGATCATCAGCGAGGCCGCGGTTTTCGGTGTACCAATGCGACACACCGGCCAGCGCGGCGCCCAGCAACGCCGCTATCGGCAACAGCAGTCGCCACCGTCGCGATTGCCGTCCGACGGCCGCCACCAGTAGGACAGCCGAGAACACCTGGACTACCGCGGGCACCCAACCGTGCATCAACGAGGTGTGATTGTCGGCCAGCACCGCAAAGGGGAGGTTCGCCGTTGAACCCGTCACGGGCTCCATTGTCGTCTTTCTCGCGTGCTTTGAGAACGACTTTGCGGATCTGGTGGCGCGTGTTGCGTAACGTCGGGTGGCTAGCGCGGCTTGGCCAACGGGAAGGGCAGCGTTTCGCGGATACTTCGGCCGGTGATCAGCATGACGACCCGGTCGACGCCCATGCCCAGGCCACCGGTCGGCGGCATCGCGTACTCCATGGCCTGCAGGAAATCTTCGTCGAGCTCCATGGCCTCGGGATCTCCGCCGGCGGCCAGATAGGACTGTTCCTCGAGGCGGCGGCGCTGCTCGACCGGGTCGGTGAGCTCGCTGTAGGCCGTGCCCAATTCGACGCCCCACGCCACCAGATCCCAGCGTTCGGCGAGCCCGGGCCGGCTACGGTGCGGCCGGGTCAGCGGCGACACCGACAACGGGAAGTCGATGTAGAAGGTGGGCAGCTCGGTGCGGGCTTCGACCAAGTGCTCGTAAAGCTCGAGCACGACGGCGCCGGCATCCCAGCGCGCCAGGTACGGGATCTGCACCGCATCCGAGAGTCGACGCAGTGTGGCCAGGTCGGTGCTCGGTTCGATGTGCTGACCGAGTGCCTCGGACACTGCCTCGTGGACTGTCTTCACCGGCCAGACGCCCGAGATGTCAACCGCTTCCAGCTCACCGTCGGCACCGGGACGCATCACCACCTGGGCGCCGTTGGCGGCCTGCGCGGCGTTTTGGATCAGCTCCCGGGCCCCGTCAATCCAGTCTTTGTAGTCGGCGTGCGCCTGATACGCCTCCAGCAGGGTGAACTCCGGGTTGTGGCTGAAGTCAACACCCTCGTTACGGAAGGCCCGCCCCAATTCGAAGACCCGCTCGATACCGCCGACGCACAACCGCTTCAGGTACAGCTCGGGCGCAATCCGCAGATACAGATCGAGGTCGTAGCTGTTGATGTGGGTGGTGAACGGACGGGCAGTGGCACCGCCGTGGATCTGCTGCAGAATCGGTGTTTCTACCTCCAGAAAACCCTTGTCGTTCAGGGTATCTCGAATCGCGCGGAGAGCCCTGCTGCGGGACGAGATCAGTTCGCGTGCCTCGATGTTGACGGCCAGGTCGACATACCGGCTGCGCACCCGCGCCTCGGGGTCGGTCAGACCCTTCCACTTGTTCGGCAGAGGCCGCAGGCACTTACCGATCAGCCGCCAACGGTGCACGATCAGCGACTGGGTGCCGGTCTTGCTGGAGCCCATCTGCCCGGTGACCTCGACCAGGTCGCCGAGGTCGATGGCCTTGGTGAAATCGGCGGTCCGGCCGTGTTCGAGGACCGAATTCTCCAGCAGCAGTTGAACTTCGGCGGACCAATCGCGCAGCTGGGCGAAAAGTACGCCGCCGAAATCTCGGATTCGCAGCACCCGCCCCGACACCGACACGTCGGTCTGGTAACCGGTCTCGAGAGCCTGAGCCACGGTGTGGCTCGGCGGTTGCCCGACCGGGTATGCATCAATCCCGCTGTCCTGCAGGGCCTTCAGCTTGGACAGTCGGACGCGCATCTGCTCGGGCAGTCGGCGGATGTGGTCGCCGTCGCCGAAGTCGGCTTCCTGCAGTGCCGCCGCGTCCGGCGCGGAGCCGTCACTGTGCAGCAGGCCCGTCGCCAACAGCGTCGGGGGCACCGACGGGTGGTGGCCGGTGTGCTGTTCGTCGCGCCGCACGAAAGGCAGGACAAGGAAGCCCTCCGCGATCGACGACGCGACGCCCACCCGCGGAATCATCCGGGCGTCTTCATAGCAGGCGAAGCGTGGCACCCAGTCGGGCTGGTACTTCATGTTGGAGCGGTACAGCGTCTCCAGCTGCCACCACCGCGAGAAGAACAGCAGAAATCCGCGCCACAACCGGGCCACCGGGCCGGCCCCGAGTTGGGCGCCCTGCTCGAATGCGGACCGGAACATGGCAAAGTTCAACGAGATTCGACTGATACCGATGCGCTCGGCGTGCAGGGCCAGCTCGCTGACCAGGAGCTCGATCGTGCCATTGGGGGACTGCGGCGAGCGACGCATGAGATCGAGCGACACACCGTTGCGCCCCCAGGGCACCAGCGACAGCATCGCGACCACGACGCCGTCGGATCCGAGGGCTTCGACCAGCAGGCAATCACCGTCGGCCGGATCACCCAGGCGGCCCAGGGCCATCGAGAACCCGCGCTCGGTGTCGGTGTCTCGCCACGCATCGGCCTGCGAGGTCACCTGCGCCATCTCGGTGGGCTCGATGTCGTGGTGACGGCGGGTGCGCACTGTCAGCCCGGCGCGACGTGCCCGCGTCACCGCCTGGCGGACCCCGCGCATGTCCCGGCCGGACAGCCTGAATTCAGCGGTGTTCAAGATCGCTTCGTCGCCGAGCTCCAACGCATTGAGGCCCGCTTCGCGAAATGCTTTGGCCCCGGCCGAACTCGCGCCCATGTTGCCCGGTGTCCAGCCGTAGCTCTGACAGAGCGCCAACCACGCATCGATGGCCTGAGACCACGCCCGGGGGTCGCCGATCGGGTCGCCACTGGCCAGGCACACCCCCAGCTCGACGCGGTAGGTGATCGCCGCGCGTCCACTCGGCGCGAAAACCACCGACTTGTCGCGGCGGGTGGCGAAGTAGCCCAACGAGTCGTTCTTGCCCCACAATTCGAGCAGCCCGCGGATCGCCGACTCGTCCTCACCGGTCAGGGCATTGTCGGCGCGCTGCGATTGGAACAGGACGATCGCGGCCGCGATCAACGCCATCGCGCTGAACAATCCCATCAGCGCGTTGAGAAAGATCGGTGGCCGGCCGGTGAACTGCGCCGACTCGACGACAGCGAACCCGACCACCCGGTTCACCACGTAGAACAACCGGTCCTCGGCGGCCAGCGACCGGGGAAACGTCTCGATCAGACCCCAGGACAGCACGATGCCAATCGCCCACCCGGTGATCAGCACGCCGGCCGCCTTGTACAACGCGCCCTGGCGGACCTTGGCCCAGAACTCCCGGTAGGCGAAGGCCACCACCACCACCGCGGCCAGGTGCAGGCCCAGTCCGAGCGTCTCGCCGAACCTCTTCGCCGCGCCGGGGTGGTCCACGACCAGGCCTGCCACGTTCAGTCCGGCGGCCAGCAGCAGGTTGATCTGCAGCGCCCACCAGGCAATACGTTTACGCGCGGTCAGCGCCCCGGCCAGCAGGGCCAGCACGAACGACCATGCGAAGCTGGTGTCGGGGAAGTTGAAGACGAAGTCGTTGATGAATTCCCGCGGCACCCGGATCGCCCATCGAATCACTGGCGACACGCTGGCGATCAGCGACAAGGTGGCGATCACACCCACGGTCCATCCGGCAGTTGCCGGCACCCAACGGAGCCGAGAAGTCGGCTCGATTCGTGGGCGGGACGCAGTGAGGGTCACAGACGGCGAGGATATTCGGTATTGCTAGGGAATGCCTATGATCCGGCTGGGCGGAATTCCCCGTGTCGGCCGCAAGCCGCCGCGCACGGCTGCCCGGCCCGGTATCGACGTGTCGGAGCAGGGTGTCCTGACTGGTAGACTCACCTGCGCGACCGTCTCCGGCTGAGCCAGAGACAGCAAGTGGAGTCCCGCTCCCACCGCTGGCCGGCAAGGCTCAGCGGTCCGGTCACCGGCACATCGGACGTGCCTGTTCTGCCGTTGGCAGGCGGCCTCATGGCCGTGATCGGTCGGCACCGGGCCCTGCTTATGCAGGGCTTTTTTGCTGATGGCGTGGTATCCCAACCGCTGACTCCGAGTGGAGCAGGTGGCGGTGGCAATTGACGAGAAGATCAATAAGGGAGGCCCCATCAGCACTGAGACCCGCGTCAACGAACGCATCCGCGTACCCGAAGTCCGACTGATCGGTCCGGGAGGCGAGCAGGTAGGCATTGTGCGTATCGAAGACGCCCTTCGCGTCGCCGCGGATGCCGACCTCGACCTTGTCGAAGTTGCGCCTGATGCCAGACCACCGGTCTGCAAGATCATGGACTACGGCAAGTTCAAATATGAGGCGGCGCAGAAGGCGCGAGAGTCTCGCAAGAACCAGCAGCAGACGGTCGTCAAAGAACAGAAATTGCGACCCAAGATCGACGATCACGACTACGAGACCAAAAAGGGTCACGTGATTCGATTCTTGGAGGCGGGAGCCAAGGTCAAGGTGACCATCATGTTCCGCGGACGCGAGCAGTCGCGACCCGAACTGGGTTACCGGCTGCTGCAGCGCCTCGGCGGCGACGTTGCCGATTACGGATTCGTCGAGACCTCGGCCAAGCAGGACGGACGCAACATGACGATGGTGCTGGCACCGCACCGCGGCGCGAAGACACGCGCTCGTGCGGCCCAAGATGCCAGTGGCCCGTCGTCGCAGCCCGCACCAACCGGCGACGCCGAACCGTCGCCGAACTGACACAGAGGACAGAGGACACATGCCCAAGGCCAAGACCCACAGCGGAGCGTCGAAGCGATTCCGGCGCACCGGAACCGGGAAGATCGTGCGTGAGAAAGCCGGCCGCCGCCATCTGCTGGAGCACAAGCCGACCAAGCGGACGCGACGGCTCGATGGACGGACCACGGTGTCGGCCAACGACACCAAGCGGGTCAAGAAGCTACTGAACGGCTGACCGGCAGCACAAGCGCCGGAACAACCACTTCCCCGACGAGATAGGAACACCCCATGGCACGCGTGAAGCGGGCAGTCAACGCCCAAAAGAAGCGCCGCACCATCCTGAAGGCTTCCAAAGGCTATCGCGGTCAGCGGTCCCGCCTCTACCGCAAAGCCAAAGAGCAGCAGCTACATTCGCTGACCTACGCCTACCGCGACCGCCGTGCACGCAAGGGCGAGTTCCGCAAGCTGTGGATCTCTCGGATCAACGCTGCGGCCCGCGCCAACGACATCACCTACAACCGACTGATCCAGGGCCTCAAGGCTGCGGGCGTCGAGGTCGACCGTAAGAACCTGGCCGACATCGCGATCAGCGATGCCGCCGCGTTCACCGCGTTGGTCGCCGTTGCTCGCGAGGCATTGCCCAAGGACGTCAACGCTCCCTCCGGAGAGGCCGCCTAAGCTCGCGCGGCGCGACAATCGGATCGCAATCGCCGCCGGTGCTGACCGAACGATCGACCCGGGTGGTCGCCGCCGTCAAACTCCACCGGCAGGTGGCCCGACGCCGTAGTGATCAGTTCCTGGTCGAGGGCGCCAACCTGGTGCAGGCCGCCTCCCGGCATGGGCTGATCCGCGAGATCTTCGCCACCGAAGCAGCGGCAGAGCGTTACGCCGGACTGCTGGCAGAGCACGGGTCCGCGGTTCAACTTATCACCGAGCGGGCCGCAAAAGCGTTGTCGGACACTGTCACTCCGGCCGGAATAGTAGCGGTGTGTGGGCATCCGGGCACCGACCTCGCGGACGTGCTCGCGCAGAGCCCCCGACTTGTCGCCGTCGGCGTTGGGATTCGTGAGCCCGGCAATGCCGGCACATTGATTCGCATAGCGGACGCGATGGGCGCTGACGCAGTGGTGTTCATCGGTCACAGCGTCGACCCGTACAACGGCAAGTGCCTGCGCGCCTCGACGGGAAGCATCTTCGCCGTCCCGGTTGTGGTGGCGCCCAACGGCGATGCCGTGATCACCGCGCTACAAGGCGCCGGGTTGCGGGTCGTGGCCACCACTGTGGACGGTGAATCCTCACTCGACGACGCCGACCTCGCCGGCCCGACGGCGTGGCTGTTCGGGTCAGAGGCTCACGGGTTGTCCGCGGAGATCGCCGAGCAGGCGGACAGTCGGGTGAGCATCCCGATGTCGGGGAGCGCCCAGAGCTTGAATGTGGCTGCGGCTGCGGCGATTTGCCTCTATCTAAGCGCGAAGGCGCAGCGAGCTTAGACGGCTTTACCGAGCTAGGCGGCTTTGCGGCGGCCCCGCGCCGGACTCAGCCCGGGCAGCGTCGACCACGGTCGCTGCCTCTCGAATCTCGAAAACGAGAGTGATCACATCGCATCTCGCCTGACGTGCGGGGATGCCCGCGCTTAACGGCGTAATTTCAAGGACGACAATCCGCGATGAGGGAGAACTTTCATGTCCGTCAATGTCGTCACGCACCTCAATTTCGCCGGTAATGCCAGGCAAGCGTTGGAGTTCTACCACTCCGTGTTCGGGGGCCAGCTCTCGATCGGCACCTACGGCCAAGGCGGTGTGCCGAACGATTCCGCCGACTCCGACAGGGCCACCTTCAATCCGGTGCCTGCCGATTCGCCCGACGCCGAGCACGTCTCCTTCGGTATGGTCTTGGCCGACAACGGGTTTCGACTCGCGGCCTATGACGTGTTCGGCGCCGACGGACCCGCTCTGGCCTCAAGCGGTCTGGGTGATGATGCGTCCCCCCGTGCTGCGGGCCTGACCCACACCGAACCCTTCTTCGTTGTTCTCAACGGCGACACGCGCGAAGAGATCACGCCGCTGTGGCACGGGCTCGCCGACAGCGGCACCATCATCCAGGCCCTCGCGCCCTCCGAATTCTCCCCGGCCTATGGCATGGTCACCGACCGCTACGGGGTCACGTGGATTTTCGGCGCAATGTCGTGACCGCAACACGGCGTGAATCGAGAAGTTATCGAGCGTCGATCGGGGCGTCGCCGCGCTGTGATCAGGCGGTTGATCGTCGGAGGTGTCGGACGCCACCACCACGGTCGTTGCCGGTCTCTCCGCGGACCACCTACGCTGAGCGTTGTGGAACTCGGGCCCCAACCGGTGTCCGGCGAGCCCGAGCAAACGGTGACGACGCCGGACCCATTTTCATCGCGCGAGCATTCGTCGCGATCTTTGCGTGGTGCGGCGCAGTGGCTGAGCAGCACCAATCGCAGCCCTGGCCTGATCAAGCTGGTCCGCCGGGCGCGTCGCGGCCTGCCCGGCGATCCTGACTTCGGCGACCCGCTCTCGACTGCCGGCCAGGGTGGACCCCGTGCCGCGGCCCGGGCCGCCGGTCGACTGCTGGGCGAGCGCGGCGGCGCGTCCCGGGAGGTCAGCCTTGGCGCACTCCAGGTGTGGCAGGCGCTCACCGAGGCGGTAAAGCGGCGCCCGGCGAACGAAGAGGTGACGATCGTCTTCACCGACCTGGTGGAATTCTCCACCTGGTCGCTGCGCGCCGGTGATGACGCGACGCTCAAACTGCTTCGGAAGGTGGCGCGGGCCATCGAACCGCCCCTGCTGGACGCTGGGGGACAGATCGTCAAACGGATGGGTGACGGCACCATGGCAGTGTTCGACGATCCTCGCGTCGCCGTAGCCGCGGTCCTGGACGCCAAACGAGCCCTCAGGTCGGTCGACGTCGGCGGCTACAAACCACGGATGCGCGTGGGAATCCACACCGGCCGCCCGCAGCGCCTGGCCGCTGACTGGCTGGGGGTCGATGTCAACGTCACGGCACGGGTGATGGAGCGGGCCACCCGGGGCGGAGTGATGATCTCCGCCACCACATTGGCCCAACTCGAGGCAGACGACTTGGTCACACTCGGGGTCTCGGCCAAGCGTGTGCACTGGCCTGTTTTTTCCGGTAAACCCGCAGGTCTCCCTGCTGATTTGGCCATCTACCGGCTCAAGTCGGCCGGAGAAACTGTCAGCGACTTATCAGCTTCGGACAATCCGGATGACGACGGTGCTGACGCATAGTAGATGGCGATGATCGTTCAGGTTTTGTTGCGGCTTTCGCGTGTGCGGATCACGCTCGCGTACGCGGCCGTGCTGATCGTTGTCAGCACGGCGCTGGTCGACCTGAGTCCGCGTGCGCGCGCGCACGTCGTCGCGCAGGCCAGCACAAATCTGCACAACCTGGCGCACGGCCACTGGGCCACGCTGCTGGACAGCGCATTCATCACCGACACCGGACCGATGTACTTCTGGCTGCCGTGCCTGGTCTGCCTGCTGGCACTGGCCGAACTCATCTGGCGCAGCGGCCGGCTGGCCCTCGTGTTCGTCACCGGCCACATCGGCGCGACGCTTCTGGTCGCCGCCGGCCTCACCGCGGCAATCGAATTCCACTGGTTGCCGCTGTCGGTGTCGCGCGCGAGTGACGTCGGGGTGAGCTACGGCGCGGTCGCGGTGCTGGGTGCGCTGGCGTCGGCCATACCGCTGCGGCTGCGCCCGGCCTGGATCGGCTTCTGGATTCCGGTCGGCGTCGCCGCGGCCGCACTGGGCGAAGACTTCACCGACGTCGGGCATGCCGTCGCACTGATGCTGGGCGTGCTGGTCTCCACCCGGCTGGACGGCCCCGCGCGCTGGACACGGGTGCGCTGCGTGCTGCTGACCGTGTCTTCGATCTTCGGCTTCTTCCTGCTGGCGCACGGCGACTGGTCGACGGCGGGCGCATTTGCCGTCGGTGCCGTGGGCGCGGTGACGGCCGAAGTGCTGACCCGCGTGCGGGCAGCGCGTCGACGGCCGGCGCCAGAGCTTGCGCCGGAGCCGGCACTCAACGGCTGAGCGATGAGTCAGGGCACCGCGCGCGAGTACAGCCAGCTGTCCCACAACGCCGTCAGCGATTCGCTGCAGTAGTCAGCGGCCAGCCCGGTGAAATCGTCGGTTACGGCGTTACTGTGGCGGTAGCGGGTTGTCCAGTCTTTCAGCAACGCAAAGAACTTGTCGTCGCCCACGCGACCGCGTAGCGCGTGCAGAGTCAGCGCGCCGCGTTTGTAGACGCGGTCGTCGAACATGTTGCGCGGTCCAGGATCGGCGAGCAGCAGATCCTGCGGCGCTGCCCGCAGCCTCTGGTGATACTGCCGCGCGAGTTGCTCGGTGCTGGGGCCGCCGCTGTGTTCTGACCACAGCCACTCCGCGTAGCACGCGAATCCCTCGTGCAGCCAGATGTCGCGCCACTGCCGGGCGGTGACGGAATTGCCGAACCATTGATGCGCCAGCTCGTGGGCGATCAGTCGCTCGCTGGCGCCGGTGCCGTCACAGTGATTGGCGCCGAAGATCGAGATGCCCTGGGCCTCAAGGGGTATCTCCAGATCATCGTCGGTCACGACCACCGTGTAACCGTTTGCCAGCGGGTAGGGGCCGAAGAGCTCGACGAACAGTTCCATCATCTCGGGCTGGCGGGCGAAGTCTTTATAGAACTCTCGTCGAAGCCGCACGGGCAACGCGGCGCGCATCTGCACCGGGGCCGTGCCGAGCCGGGTCATCTCGTACCTTCCGATCTGCAGGGTGATCAGGTACGTCGACGTCGGCTCGGGTTGCTCGTAGTTCCACTCGGTCTGCGCCGCCCGCGGCCGACGTGACGCCAGCCGCCCGTTGGCGACCACCCGGTAGGGGTTGTCGACGCTGATCTGGATCCGGAACGAGGCTTTGGCGCTGGGATGGTCGTCGCAGGGGAACCACGATGCGGCCCCGTTGGGTTGCCCGGCGACTAGTACGCCGTTGGTGAGTTCCTCGAAACCGACGTCGCCCCATAACGATCGCAGCGGCCGCGGTGAACCGTGGTAGTGAACGACGATCGACATCGCCGCGCCGGACGCGAGTTTCGAGGACAGCCGAATGCGGAGTTTGCCCATCCGGCAGGCGAAGTGGGCCGCGCGCTTGCCGTTGACCGACACCTTCGACACCGTCAGCGCATCGGCGAGGTCGAGGGTGAATTCTTCCAACTCGGCAAGCGCGGCGGCGGTGATCGTCGCCGACCCGGAGAGCCGGTTGATCGAGACCTTGTACTCCAGAGCCAACTCATAACTCGACACGCGATACCCGAGGTTGCCGTTCGTGGGCAGGTACGGGTCGATCACGGTGGAAGCCTGGCTGGGCGCCGACTTCTTGGCGGCACGTTTCACGCGGCGGCCTTCTTGCCCGACTTCTCTCGTGGCGCGTTCCATGGTCTGATCGGATTACCTTGCCAGCGAGTCGATTTCGGCACTGAATCGCCGCGGACAACCAGCGACGCCGGGCCGACGGTGACGCCGGCGCCGAGCCGCGATGACGGTAGGGCCACCCCGTGCGGGCCCAGCGTGGCACCAGCCTCGAACACGACTTCGTCCATCCGCATGACCCGGTCGTGGAACAGATGCGTCTGCACCACGCAGCCGCGGTTGACGGTGCTTCCCGGGCCGAGCGTGACGAGGTCCGCCTCTGGCAGCCAATACGTCTCGCACCAGGCGCCGCGGCCGACGACGGCGCCCAGCGCCCGCAACCACATGTTCATCACCGGTGTCCCACTGGCCGCACGCGCGAACCACGGCGCGGCGACGGTCTCCACGAACGTGTCGGCAAGTTCGTTACGCCACACGAACGACGACCATAGCGGAAATTCACCGGCCCGAATCCGCCCGACCAGAAGCCATTTCGCCGCAACCGCGACCCCGGCCGCCAGCCCACCCGCAATCAAGAGCACCACGCCACCGCTTAGCGCGGCCGACCAGAAACCGAAGATCCGAGCCAGTGCCTGCAGCGCACCGAGCACCGCCAGCCCGATCGCCGCGGTCACCATCACCGGGATCACCCGGAACGTTTCCACGGTTGCCCGCACCGCTTTCAAACGCCACGGCGGTTCATAGGTGCGCGTTGTGTCGGCCTCGGCGGGACGCCGACGTAACCGCATGGGCGGGCTGCCCAGCCAGGACGAGCCGCGTTTTGCCTTAGGTGGTGCCGCGGACAGCACCGCGACCAGTCCATCGTCGGGCACCCGGCGGCCCGGCTGGGTGATGCCCGAGTTGCCGAGAAACGCCCGCCTGCCGACCGTTGTCGTGGCCGCGTAAATCCAGCCACCGCCGAGCTCGTACGAGGCGACCAGGGTGTCGTCGGCAAGGAAAGCGCCGTCTTCAATGACGGTGAACTTGGGCGTCAGCAGGACCGTCGAGATCTCGGTGCCGCGGCCGACCTTGGCGCCCAGCATCCGCAGCCAGATGGGTGTGGCCAGGCTCGCGTAGAGCGGAAACAGGTAGTTGCGGGCGCCGTCCATCAGTCGCTCGGTCGCCCAGAGCTGCCACCCACTGCGGCTGCGGACCGGGTGATAGCCCTCCCGCAGCCCGATCGACAACATCCGCACCCCGACGATCGTCATCGCCGCGTAGGCGGCCAGACCCGCTACCGTCGCGACCGGCGTCCAATACAGGGTCGGCAGTACGGCCTCCGACAGCCGGCGGGTGTGCCGGACGCTCACACCGATCACGGCCAGCCCGGCGGCCAGTGCGGTCAGCGGCATCGCGGCCAGTAGCACCGACGTCAGCGCGTACATCGCCACCCAATGGCTTCGGCGGGCCGGTCGCTCGTCGGGCCAGGGGTGTTTCACCCGACCGGATTTCGCCGCGGGCGAGCCCTTCCAGTACTGCCGGCTCTTGACCTTGCCTACCACTCCCGAGCCGGGTGCGACGTCGGCGTTCTTGCCGACCACGGCGCCCGGCAGCAACGTGGTGCGGGCCCCGATCGTGGCGTCGTTGCCGATCGCGATCGCGCCGATGTGCAGCGCGTCGCCGTCGAGCCAGTGCCCGCACAAGTCCACTTCGGGTTCGACCGCGCTGCGATGCCCGAGCGTCAGCAGCCCGGTGACCGGCGGCATCGAGTGCAGGTCGACGCCCTTGCCGATGTCGGCGCCGAGTGCGCGCGCGTAGTAGACCAGCCACGGCGCCCCGGCCAGGTTGCCGGCGCCGCTGGCGTCGGCGAGCCGCTCAGCCAACCACACCCGCAGGTGTAGCGACCCGCCGCGCGGGTAGGTGCCGGGTTTGGACGTTCGGCAGCAACAGTCGTGCGGCCAGCACCGAGATGGCCATCCGGCCCAGTGGCGTGACGAACACGACGAACGCCGCGGCGACCAGCCACCAGTTGACCGCGACCGTCCACGGCACCAGATGCAGCGCGCGGGCGAGGTTGTTACCCAGCGCCAACCACGTCACCCATTGCAGCGCGGCCAACGTGGCCAGTGGCAGCGACAGCGCGACCTGCGCCAGCTGGGCTAGTCGCGGAGTCGGGCGTACGATCCGTACGACGACGTCCGGCGGAGGTTCCAGCTCGTCGAGGAACCCGGCCAGCGACCCGAGCCTCGGATGGTCGTACAGGTCCGCCACGGTGACCTGCGGGTAGCGGTCCCGCAACGCAGCCACTAGTTGAGCCGCGGCGAGCGAGCCGCCGCCGAGGGCGAAGAAGTCGGCCTCCGGCCCATCGATCCTGGCGCCCAGCAGATCTCGCCACAGCGTGGCCAGCCAGCTTGCCGTGCCGCTGAGCTCGGCGGCTTGCTCGCTGTCGCCGCCGGGCGGCGGCCAGGGCAGCGCGTCGCGGTCGACCTTGCCCGAGGTGCGGGTAGGCAACTCGTCCACCCGAACCAGGCGCGGTACCAACGCAGCCGGTAGCTGTTCGGCCAACACAGCACGCGCGGTGGCCATGTCGAAGTCCGGGTCGGCGCTGGCAACGTAGCCAACCAGCACCGGCGTGCCCGCCGCCGTCCGCCGAACCGCAGCCGCACCCCCGATCACGCCCGGAAGGTGAACCAACGCTGAGTCGACTTCACCCAGTTCGATCCGCCGACCGCCGACCTTGACCTGGTCGTCGGCGCGGCCGCAGAAGATCAGGCCTTCCCTTTCCAGCCGCACCAGGTCACCGCTGCGGTAGGCGCGCCGCCAGCCCAGCGTGGGCATCGGGGCGTACTTCTCGGCGTCTTTCGCCTCGTCGAGGTAGCGGGCCAGACCCACACCACCGATCACCAGCTCACCGATCTCACCCTGGGCCACCGGATGGCCGTCGGTGTCGACGACCGCGAGATCCCAGCCCGGCAGCGGCAGTCCGATGCGCACCGGCCCGTCGGCGTTCAGCCGGGCCGCGCACGCGACCACGGTGGTCTCGGTGGGGCCGTAGGTGTTCCACACTTCGCGGCCGTCGACGGCCAGCCGCGCGGCCAGCTCCGGAGGGCAGGCTTCGCCGCCGAAGATCAGCAGTCGCACCGCTTCCAGCGCCTCGGCGGGCCACAGCGCGGCCAGGGTGGGGACCGTCGAGACCACGGTTACGTCGCGGCTGACCAGCCACGGCCCGAGATCCATCCCGCTGCGCACCAGCGACCGTGGCGCCGGGACCAGGCAGGCACCGTGTCGCCAGGCCAGCCACATCTCCTCGCACGACGCGTCGAACGCCACCGACAGACCGGCCAGCACCCGGTCGCCCGGACCAATCGGGTTGTCCCGCAGAAACATCTGCGCCTCGGCGTCGACGAATGCCGCCGCGCTGCGATGCGTGACGGCGACGCCCTTGGGCGTGCCGGTGGATCCAGAGGTGAAGATGATCCACGCGTCATCGCGGAGCAGCGGCGACTCGGCCCGCCAGCCCCGCGAGGAGCCCGGGCCGCGTCGCATGCCGGCTTCGGTGACGATCGTCACCACGTTGGCCTCGTTGAACACCAACTCGGCACGTTCGTCGGGGTCATCGGCGTCGACGGGCACATACGCCGCACCGATGGCCAGCGTCGCCAGGATCGCTTCGTAGAGCCCGAAGCCGCCCGACGGCATCCGGATACCGACCCGGTCACCCCGACCGATGCCGCGGGCGGCCAGCCAGGCCACGCTCGCTTCGATGTCGCTGATCAGTTCGCTGTAGGTGAGCTGGACGGTGCCGTCGTCGATCGCCGCGGCTTCGGGGAAGCAGGCGGCGGTGTCGTAAAGGACGTCGATGAGTGTGCGCGGGCCCGCTGCAAGCGGTGACAACAGGTAGTGCGCCGGCACGCGTTCGGGAGCTTGGGGCGTGGCCACCTGTACGAAAATACTCATGCCCGGGCCCGCTACCCGCCAGCGCGCGCTAGCCGAGTGGGGAAAGTGGCTGACGGCTTCCGATCGCCGGGGATGAGACCACATATGATCGGCTCTTGCGCGGCGGGCCGTGTCGCCGGTCCGTGGAACGTGCATCACCAGGAGTTCACCGAAAAGGAGAGTGTCGCCGCGTTGGGTGCCCAGCCCCCGTCAACGGAAACCCTGTCGCCGGAGGCGTTGACCGCCGCGGTCGACGCAGCCCGGCGCGCGTTCGGGGCCGCGGCTGATCTCGACGCGCTGGCGAGGGCCAAGACCGAGCACCTCGGCGATCGCTCACCGGTCGCATTGGCGCGGCAGGCGTTGGCCACCGTGCCCAAGACCGAGCGCGCCGGCACCGGTCGGCTGGTGAACACCGCGCGCAGCGATGTCCAGCACAGCTACGACGACAGACTCGCCGTCCTGCGTGCCGAGCGCGACGCAGAGGTGTTGGTCGCCGAGCGCATCGATGTGACGTTGCCCTCGACCCGGCAACCGACCGGCGCACGTCATCCGATCACGATCCTGGCCGAGCACGTCGCCGACACTTTCATCGCGATGGGCTGGGAACTGGCCGAGGGACCGGAAGTGGAAACCGAGCAGTTCAACTTCGACGCGCTCAACTTTCCCGCCGACCACCCGGCCCGCAGCGAACAGGACACCTTCTACATCGCGCCGGAGGGCTCGCGGCAGTTGCTGCGCACCCACACCTCGCCGGTGCAGGTGCGTGCGCTGCTGGAGCGTGCGCTGCCGGTGTACGTGATCTCGATCGGCCGCACGTTCCGGACCGACGAACTCGACGCCACCCACACTCCGGTCTTCCACCAGGTCGAGGGTCTCGCGGTGGACCGTGGCCTGTCGATGGCGCATCTGCGCGGAACCCTGGACGCGTTCGCCCGCGCTGAGTTCGGGCCACAGGCGCGCACCCGGATCCGACCGCACTTCTTCCCGTTCACCGAGCCCTCCGCCGAAGTCGACGTGTGGTTCGAGAACAAGAAGGGTGGCGCCGGCTGGGTCGAATGGGGCGGCTGCGGGATGGTCAACCCGAATGTGTTGCGCGCTGTCGGTATTGACCCGAACGAGTACTCGGGGTTCGCGTTCGGCATGGGCCTGGAGCGCACCCTGCAGTTCCGCAACGGCATCCCCGACATGCGCGACATGGTCGAAGGCGATGTCCGCTTCTCGTTGCCGTTTGGAGTCGGTGCCTGATGCGTATCCCGTACAGCTGGTTACGGGACGTCGTCAGCGTCGGGGCACCCGGATGGGACGCCACGCCCGACGACCTCGAGCAGGCCCTGGTGCGCATCGGCCACGAGGTGGAAAACGTCATCACCCTGGGCCCCGTCGACGGTCCGCTGACCGTCGGGCGGGTGGCGGCCATCGAAGAGCTCACCGAGTTCAAGAAGCCGATCCGCGCCTGCAAGGTCGATGTCGGCGATCAGCGGCCGCGCGACATCATCTGCGGCGCAACAAATTTCGCTGTAGGCGATCTGGTGGTGGTGGCGTTGCCCGGCACCACGTTGCCGGGTGGATTCACCATCACCGCGCGCGAGACCTACGGCCAAACCTCCGACGGGATGATCTGCTCGGCCGCCGAACTCGGTTTGGCTGCAGACCATTCCGGCATTCTGGTGTTGCCGCCGGATACCGCGAAGCCGGGCACGGACGGGGCGGCGGTGCTCGGTCTCGACGACGTGGTCTTTGACCTCGCGATCACCCCGGACCGGGGATACTGCATGTCGGTACGCGGCCTGGCCCGTGAGATCGCATGCGCGTACGACCTGGAGTTCGTGGATCCTGCCGCCGTGCCCGCCCTTCCCGCGCAGGGGGAGGCCTGGCCTCTGACCGTCCAACCCGAGACCGGTGTACGCCGGTTCGCGCTGCGCTCGGTGACCAAAATCGACGCGGCCGCCGTGTCGCCGTGGTGGTTGCAACGCCGGTTGCTGCTCGGTGGCATCCGGGCGATTTCGCCGGCCGTCGACACCACGAACTACGTGATGCTCGAACTCGGTCATCCGATGCATGCGCACGACCTCAACCGGATCACCGGCGGCTTCGATGTCCGGTTCGCCCGCCCCGGTGAGACTGTCGAGACGCTCGACGACGTCCAACGCGCACTCGACCCGGCCGACGTACTGATCGTCGACGATGTCGCGACCGCCGCGATCGCCGGCGTGATGGGATCGGGCAGCACCGAGATGCGCGGCGACTCCACCGATGTATTGCTGGAGGCCGCGGTGTGGGATCCGGCCGCGGTCTCGCGTACCGCGCGTCGGCTGCGTCTGCCCAGCGAAGCGGCACGCCGTTACGAGCGTGCGGTCGATCCCGCCATTTCCGTTGCGGCGCTGGACCGTTGCGCCACGCTGCTGGCCGAGATCACCGGCGGCGAGGTGGCGCCAAACCTGACCGACTGGCGCGGCGACCCGCCCCGGGACGACTGGTCACTTCCGCCGGTTCAGCTGGCGGCCGACCTGCCCGATCGAATGGCAGGCGTGACCTACCGGCCCGGCACGACCGCCCGGCGGCTGACTCAGATCGGCGCCGCGGTGGCCGGAAGCGGCGACAGCCTCACCGTGACTCCACCGAGTTGGCGTCCGGACCTGTTGCAGCCAGCCGACTTCGTCGAAGAAGTGCTGCGGCTGGAAGGGCTGGAAGTCATTCCTTCGGTGCTGCCGCCGGCTCCGGCTGGTCGCGGGCTGTCCGCCGTTCAACGTCGGCGCCGTGCGATCGGCAAGTCGCTGGCGCTGTCCGGATACGTCGAAATACTTCCGACACCGTTTCTGCCCGCGGGTGTGTTCGACGCCTGGGGTCTGCCCGCCGACGACAGCCGACGTCACACCACCCGGGTGGTCAATCCGCTGGAAGCCGATCGGCCGCACCTGGCGACAACGTTGCTGCCCGGACTGCTGGAGGCGTTGTCGCGCAACGTCTCACGCGGCATCGTCGACGTCGCACTGTTCGCGGCTGCGCAGGTGGTGCAACCGACCGAGCAGACCAGGGGTGTCGCGGTCATCCCGGTGGACCGTCGTCCGACCGATGACGAGATCGCCGCGCTCGACGCGTCGCTACCGAGGCAACCGCAGTACGTCGCCGTCGTGCTGACCGGGCTGAGGGAGCCCCGCGGCCCATGGGGCGAGGGGCGACGAGCCGACGCCGCCGACGCATTCGAGGCGGTTCGCATCATCGCCCGCGCCGGCGGCGTCGACATGCAACTGCGGGCCGCTCAGTATCTGCCATGGCATCCCGGCCGCTGTGCCGAAGTGCTCGTCGGCGAGACCGTGGTCGGGCACGCCGGACAGCTGCACCCCGCGGTGATCGAGCGATCCAGCCTGCCCAAGGGCACCTGTGCGGTCGAGTTGAACCTGGACGCCATACCGATCGTCGAGGTGCTCGCCGCGCCTCGGGTGTCGCCGTTCCCTGCGGTGTTCCAGGACGTCAGCCTTGTCGTGGATGCCGACATCCCGGCACGCATCGTCGCGGAAGCCGTCCGCGACGGTGCGGGGGAGCTGTTGGAAGAGGTCCGGCTGTTCGACGTCTACACCGGGCCGCAGGTCGGCGAGGGTCGCAAGTCACTAACTTTCGCACTTCGTTTTCGCGCCACCGACCGCACCCTTACCGAGGACGAAGCCAGTGCCGCCCGGGACGCGGCGGTGAGGTGTGCGGCCGAATGGGTCGGCGCGGTGCTGCGTAGCTGAAATGGCTGCTTGAGCGTCGAGTTGTTGGGGTCCAGGCCGCGAAACGGCCCACCAACTCGACGCTGGGCCGAGAATGAATTTGCACAGCACTGCATAGTCATGCAACGATGGGTGTCATGACCGGGTCGATACAAGTGGCCGTGGCCGGTGCCAGCGGGTATGCGGGCGGCGAGATTCTGCGACTGCTGCTCGGGCACCCCGCCTACCAGGATGGCCGGCTGACGATTGGCGCGCTGACCGCCGCCGGTAGCGCCGGAACCCTGCTCGCCGAGCATCACCCGCACCTATTGCCGCTGGCCCAGCGAGTGCTGGAGCCCACCGAGATCGACATTCTCGACGGCCACGATGTGGTGTTCCTCGGTCTGCCGCATGGCCATTCCGCGGCGCTGGCAGAACAACTCGACCCGCAGACCCTGGTCGTGGACTGTGGCGCCGATTTCCGGTTGAGCGACGCCGGCGCGTGGGAGCGTTTCTACGGCTCGGCGCACGCCGGGAGTTGGCCGTACGGGCTGCCCGAACTCCCGGGTAATCGCGACGCACTGCGTGACGCCCGCCGAATCGCCGTTCCGGGCTGCTACCCGACCGCCGCAGTATTGGCGCTATTCCCGGCGATAGCCGCCGATCTCGTCGATCCCGCGGTCACCGTCGTCGCGGTCAGCGGCACGTCAGGCGCCGGGCGCGCCGCGAAAACCGACCTGCTCGGCTCGGAGGTCATTGGTTCGGCGCGGGCCTACAACATCGCCGGCGCGCACCGGCACACACCCGAAATGGTTCAGGGACTCAGCCAGGTCACCCACCGCGACGTCACAGTCTCGTTCACGCCCGTGCTGATCCCGACGACGCGCGGCATCCTGGCCACCTGCACCGCGCGGACCACGGCACCGCTGTCGCAGCTGTGGGCGGCCTATGAAAAGGCTTACCACGACGAGCCTTTCGTGCACCTGCTACCCGAAGGGCGATTGCCCCGCACCGGCGCGGTGATCGGCAGCAACGCCGCACAGCTTGCGATCGCGGTCGACGAGGACGCTGCCACGTTCATCGCGATCGCGGCGATCGACAACCTTGTCAAAGGCACCGGAGGTGCGGCCGTGCAGTCGATGAACCTGGCGCTGGGTTGGCCCGAATCCGAAGGCCTTTCAGTGGTCGGGTTGGCACCGTGACCGACCTTGCCAACACCACGCCATTGGTCCGGACGCAGGGCGTCACGGCGCCGGCCGGTTTCCGCGCGACGGGTATCGCGGCCGGCATCAAAGTCTCCGGGAAACTGGATCTCGCGCTGGTGTTCAACGAGGGACCCGATCATGCGGCCGCCGGCGTGTTCACCCGCAACCAGGTCAAGGCCGCGCCGGTGCTATGGACCCGGCAGGTGCTGGCCGACGGGCGGCTGCGCGCGGTGGTGCTGAATTCTGGTGGCGCCAACGCCTGTACCGGGCCCGGCGGCTTTCAGGACACCCACGCCACCGCGGAGGGATTGGCCGCCGCTCTGTCGGAGTGGGGCACCGAGACCGGGGCGATCGACGTCGCGGTCTGCTCCACCGGCCTGATCGGCGACCGGCTACCGATGGACAAGGTGCTGGCCGGCGTCGCGAATCTGGTGCACGAGATGGCCGGCGGCATCACCGGCGGCGAGGAAGCCGCCCGGGCCATCATGACCACCGACACCGCGCCCAAACAGGTTGCGCTGCATCACCCCGACAACTGGACGGTCGGCGGAATGGCCAAGGGCGCCGGCATGCTGGCGCCATCGCTGGCCACCATGCTGTGCGTGCTCACCACCGACGCGGTCGCCGGGCCGTCCGCGTTGGAGGCCGCCCTGCGCCGCGCCACCGCACGAACCTTCGACCGGCTCGACATCGACGGAGCCTGCTCGACCAACGACACCGTGCTGCTGCTGGCCTCGGGAGCGAGCGAAATAACGCCCAGCCAAACCGATCTCGACGACGCCGTGTTACGGGTCTGCGACGATCTGTGCGCTCAGCTGCAAGCCGACGCCGAGGGCGTAACCAAGCGCATCGCGGTCAGCGTGACCAGCGCGCTGACCGAAGACGAGGCCGTCACCGCGGCCCGGGTGATCGCCCGAGACAGCCTGGTGAAGACCGCCCTGTTCGGCTCCGACCCCAACTGGGGCCGGGTGCTGGCCGCCGTCGGCATGGCACCGGTGCACCTCGACCCGGACCGGATCACGGTGTCGTTCAACGGTTCCGCAGTCTGCATCGACGGCGTTGGGGCGCCCGGAGCTCGCGAGGTCGACCTGTCGGCCACCGACATCGAAGTGGCCGTCGACCTGGGAGTCGGCAGCGCGCACGCGACGATCCGGACCACCGACCTGTCGCACGCCTACGTCGAAGAGAACTCGGCCTACTCGTCATGAGCGCCACGATCTCCACCGACATCAAGGCGCAGGTGCTGGCCGAGGCCTTGCCCTGGCTGACCCAGTTGCACGGCAAGATCGTCGTGGTCAAATACGGTGGCAACGCCATGACCAGTGACACCCTGCGGCGAGAGTTCGCCGCGGACATGGCTTTTCTGCGCAACTGCGGCATCCATCCGGTCGTGGTGCACGGCGGTGGCCCGCAGATCAGCGCGATGCTCGAGCGACTGGGCATCGCCGGCGACTTCAAAGGTGGATTCCGCATCACCACCCCCGAAGTGCTCGATGTGGCGCGGATGGTGTTGTTCGGTCAGGTCGGCCGCGAATTGGTCAACCTGATCAACGTGCACGGGCCCTACGCCGTCGGCATCACCGGTGAAGACGCCAACCTGTTCACCGCGGTGCGACGCAGCGTCAGCGTCGACGGGGTCGACACCGACATCGGCCTGGTCGGCAACATCGCCCGGGTGAATCCCGCCGTGGTGCTGGATTTGATTGCCGCCAACCGGATTCCGGTGGTCTCGACGTTGGCCCCCGACATCGACGGCGTCGTCCACAACATCAACGCCGACACCGCCGCCGGCGCGCTGGCCGAGACATTGGGAGCCGAGAAGCTGTTGATGCTCACCGATGTCGAGGGCCTGTACACCCAGTGGCCGGACCGGGATTCGCTGGTCGGCGAGATCGACACTGCCACGTTGACCCAACTCTTACCGACGCTGGAGACCGGCATGATCCCCAAGGTCGAAGCCTGCTTGCGGGCGGTGAACGCCGGAGTGCCGAGCGCACACGTCATCGACGGCCGCGTCGAGCACTGCGTGCTGGTCGAATTGCTCACCGACGACGGATCCGGAACGAAGGTGGTAACCGCATGACCCGCACCGAAGAACTGCAGGACCGGTGGTCGGCGGTGATGATGAACAACTACGGTGTTCCGCCGCTCGCCTTGGCCAGTGGCGACGGCGTCGTGGTCACCGACGTCGACGGCAAGTCTTACCTGGACCTACTCGGCGGTATCGCGGTCAACATTCTGGGGCACGGCCATCCGGCCGTCCTCGAAGCCGTCACGCGGCAGATGTCGACGCTGGGACACACGTCGAACCTGTATGCCGCCGAGCCCGGCATTGCGCTGGCCGAGGCGCTGGCCGGTCTTCTAGGTGCCGACACCGAGACCCGAGTGTTGTTCTGCAACTCCGGCACCGAGGCCAACGAGGCCGCGTTCAAGCTCTCCCGGCTCACCGGTCGCACGAAACTAATTGCGGCGCAGGGTGGTTTCCACGGCCGCACGATGGGCGCTCTGGCCCTGACCGGCCAGCCGGGCAAGCAGGCACCGTTCGCGCCGCTGCCGGGCAACGTCACCCACGTGCCCTACGGCGACGTCGATGCGTTGACGGCCGCCGTCGGCGACGACACCGCTGCGGTGTTCCTGGAGCCGATCATGGGGGAGAGCGGCATCGTGGTGCCGCCGGACGGCTACCTGGCTGCGGCGCGCGATATCACCGCCCGCCACGGCGCACTGCTGGTCTTCGACGAGGTGCAGACCGGGATGGGCCGCACCGGAACGTTTTTCGCCCATCAGCACGACGGCATCATTCCCGATGTGGTGACGATGGCCAAGGGCCTCGGCGGCGGCCTGCCGATCGGGGCGTGCCTGGCGACCGGTCCGGCCGCGCAGCTGCTGACTCCGGGGCTGCACGGGAGCACCTTCGGCGGAAACCCGATCTGCGCATCCGCGGCATTGGCGGTGCTGCGGGTGCTTGCTGACGACGACCTGGTGCGCCGCGCCGGAGCGCTCGGAAAGACGTTGCACCAGAACATAGAATCGCTTCACCATCCGGCGGTCGACTATGTCCGCGGTCGTGGCCTGCTGTGTGGGATCGTGCTCACCACGCCCGCGGCGAACGACGTCGAGGCCGCCGCCCGGTCCGCCGGGTTCCTGGTCAACGCAGCCGCACCCGACGTCGTCCGCCTGGCGCCGGCATTGATCATCACCGAGCGTCAGCTCGACACCTTCGTGGCCGCCTTGCCGGGCATCCTCGACGCGGCCAAGGGGGCACAATGACTCGGCACCTTCTGCGCGATGACGACCTCGCGCCCGACGAGCAGGCCGATGTGCTGGCGCTCGCAGCTGAACTGAAGAAGGATCCGTTCAGCCGCCGTCCGCTGGAGGGACCGCGCGGGGTCGCGGTGATCTTCGACAAGAACTCCACCCGCACCCGGTTCTCCTTCGAGGTGGGCATCGCCCAGCTCGGTGGGCACGCCGTCGTCGTCGACGGCCGCAGCACGCAGCTGGGCCGCGAAGAAACATTGCAGGACACCGCGAAAGTGTTGTCCCGCTACGTCGACGCCATCGTGTGGCGCACCTACGGCCAGGCCCGGCTGAGCGCCATGGCCGAGACCGCGACGGTGCCGATCGTCAACGCGCTCTCCGACCAGTTCCATCCCTGCCAGGTGCTGGCCGATCTGCAGACCGTCGCCGAGCGCAAGGGATCGCTGCGCGGTCTGCGGATGACGTACTTCGGTGACGGCGCCAACAACATGGCGCACTCGCTGATGCTCGGCGGCGTCACTGCGGGTATGCACGTAACGATCGCCGCCCCAGCAGGTTTCGAGCCTCATCCGCTGTTCACCGCCGCTGCCGAGCATCGCGCCGTGGACACCGGGGCCTCGGTCACCATCACCGCAGACCCCGTCGCCGGGGCATCCGGTGCCGACGTGTTGGTCACCGACACCTGGACCTCGATGGGCCAGGAGGACGACGGGCTGGATCGCGTGCGGCCGTTCCGTCCCTTCCAGCTCAACGCCGACCTGGTGGCCAAGGCCGACTCCGATGTCGTTGTGCTGCATTGCCTTCCGGCTCATCGCGGCCATGAGATCACCGACGAGGTGATCGACGGCCCGCACAGCGCAGTGTGGGACGAAGCCGAGAACCGACTGCATGCGCAGAAGGCTCTGCTGGTCTGGTTGTTGGAACGGGTGACATGACCCGCTCGAAGACCACACCCGAGATCACCCGCGTCGGGCGGCAGGCCCGCATCGTGGCGATCCTGTCGTCGGCCGATGTCCGCAGCCAGAGCGAGTTGGCTGCGCTGCTGGCCGCCGACGGCGTCGAGGTCACCCAGGCGACTCTGTCGCGGGATCTGGAGGAGCTCGGCGCGGTGAAGGTGCGCGGCGCCGACGGTGGCGTCGGCGTTTACGTCGTGCCCGAGGACGGCAGTCCGCTACGCGGGGTGTCCGGCGGCACGGCGCGGCTGTCGAGGCTGTTGAACGAGGTGCTGGTGTCCACCGACGCGACCGGCAACCTGGCCGTGCTGCGCACTCCGCCGGGCGCAGCGGACTACCTGGCCAGTGCCATCGACCGGGCCGCGCTGCCCTATGTGGTCGGGACCATCGCCGGGGATGACACCATCTTCGTGGCGGCCCGCGAACCGATGACCGGCGCAGAGCTCGCACGCGTGATCCAAAACCTGACGTAACCGCACGATCCAAAAGGAGATCAATTCATGTCCGAACGCGTCATCTTGGCGTACTCCGGCGGTCTGGACACCTCGGTGGCGATCAGCTGGATCGGCAAGGAGACCAACCGAGAGGTCGTCGCGGTCGCCATCGACCTCGGCCAGGGCGGTGAGGACATGGAGGTGGTGCGTCAGCGGGCGCTGGACTGCGGTGCCGCGGAAGCCGTCGTGGTCGATGCCCGCGACGAATTCGCCGACGGCTACTGCCTGCCGACCATCTTGTCCAACGCGCTCTACATGGACCGCTACCCGCTGGTGTCCGCCATCAGCCGGCCCCTGATCGCCAAGCACCTGGTCAAGGCGGCCCGCGAGCACGGTGGCAGCATCGTCGCGCACGGCTGCACTGGCAAGGGCAACGATCAGGTCCGTTTCGAAGTCGGATTCGCTTCACTGGCACCAGATCTCGAGGTGCTGGCCCCGGTCCGGGACTACGCGTGGACCCGGGAGAAGGCCATCGCCTTCGCCGACGAGAACGACATCCCGATCAA
The DNA here is from genome assembly GCF_965277065.1 of Mycobacterium sp. Taxonomy (GTDB): domain Bacteria; phylum Actinomycetota; class Actinomycetes; order Mycobacteriales; family Mycobacteriaceae; genus Mycobacterium. The sequence continues at coordinate 24,395 of NZ_CBDIBT010000017.1, read as the reverse complement.
CGTCACCAAACGCTCGCCCTTCTCCATCGACCAGAACGTGTGGGGTCGCGCGGTGGAAACCGGCTTCCTGGAACACCTCTGGAACGCGCCGACGAAGGACGTCTACGACTACACCGAAGACCCGACCGTCAACTGGAACACCCCTGACGAAGTCATCGTGGGCTTCGAACGCGGCGTGCCGGTTACGATCGACGGCCGTTCGGTGTCGGTCCTGCAGGCCATCGAAGAACTCAACCGCCGCGCCGGCGCGCAGGGCGTCGGGCGCCTCGACGTCGTCGAAGACCGGCTGGTGGGCATCAAGAGCCGCGAAATCTACGAGGCACCCGGGGCGATGGTGCTCATCACCGCCCACACCGAGCTCGAGCACGTCACCCTGGAACGTGAGCTGGGCAGGTTCAAACGGCACACCGACCAGCGCTGGGCCGAATTGGTGTACGACGGGCTGTGGTACTCGCCGCTGAAGACGGCGCTGGAGACCTTCGTCGCCAAGACCCAGGAACATGTCACCGGTGAAATCCGAATGGTGTTGCACGGTGGGCATATTGCCGTCAACGGCCGGCGCAGTGCCGAGTCCCTGTACGACTTCAACCTGGCCACCTACGACGAAGGTGACACCTTCGACCAGTCGATGGCGAAGGGTTTCGTCTACGTGCATGGGCTGTCGTCCAAGCTCGCCGCGCGCCGGGATCTGCGGTGACGGCCTCGACCGTTTCCTGGCGAGCAGACGCAGAATCGCACCGGCACACCCGTCCGCGTGCGATTCTGCGTCTGCTCGCGCAGAACAGGGCGGAGAACACGTGAGCACCAACGAGGGTTCGCTGTGGGGAGGACGGTTCGCCGACGGGCCGTCCGCCGCGTTGACCGCGCTGAGCCGGTCGACCCAATTCGACTGGGTCTTGGCGCCTTACGACGTGACCGCGTCCCGCGCGCACACCGAGGTGCTGTACAGCGCCGGGCTGCTGACCGCGGATCAGCGCGATAGTCTGCTGGTCGGTCTGGACGGCCTGGCCGAAGACGTCGCCGACGGCAGTTTCGGGCCGCTGGTCACCGATGAGGACGTCCATGCGGCGCTGGAGCGCGGGCTGATCGACCGGGTCGGCCCGGATTTGGGCGGTCGGCTGCGGGCCGGCCGTTCACGAAACGATCAGGTGGCCACCCTTTTTCGGATGTGGCTGCGCGACGCGCTGCGGCGCGTGGCCGCCGGCGCCCTAGAGCTTGTCGAAGCATTGGTCGGCCAGGCCGCGGCGTATCCGGACGCCATCATGCCCGGCAAGACCCATATGCAGTCTGCCCAGCCGGTCCTGCTGGCGCATCATCTCCTCGCCCACGCCCACCCGCTGCTGCGCGACGTCGACCGGATCGTCGACCTCGACGCACGGACAGCGGTCTCGCCGTACGGCTCTGGAGCGTTGGCCGGCTCGTCGCTGGGCCTCGACCCCGACGCGATCGCGGAAAAACTCGGTTTCGCCGCCGCCGCGGACAACTCGATCGACGCGACGGCGTCGCGGGACTTCGCTGCGGAGGCGGCATTTGTCTTCGCGATGATCGGCGTCGACCTGTCCCGTCTTGCCGAGGACGTCATCATCTGGAGCTCCACCGAATTCGGCTATGTCACCTTGCACGATTCGTGGTCGACGGGCAGTTCGATCATGCCGCAGAAGAAGAATCCCGACATCGCCGAGCTTGCCCGCGGCAAGTCGGGCCGCCTGATCGGCAACCTGGCCGGCCTGCTGGCAACCCTGAAGGCACAGCCGCTGGCATACAACCGCGACCTGCAAGAAGACAAAGAGCCGGTGTTCGACTCCGTCGCGCAGCTCGAGCTGCTGCTGCCGGCGATGGCCGGCATGGTCAGCAGCCTGACATTCAACGTCGAGCGGATGGCGGCTCTGGCACCGGCCGGTTACACGCTGGCCACCGATATCGCTGAATGGCTGGTGCGCCAGGGTATTCCATTCCGGGATGCCCACGAAGCCGCGGGGGCCGCCGTCCAGGTTGCCGAAAAACTCGGTGTCGGCTTGGAAGAGCTGACCGACGACCAATTGGCTGCCATCAGCGCTGATCTGACGCCTCGGGTTCGCGACGTGCTCACCATCGAGGGCTCGGTGTCATCGCGCGATGCCCGCGGTGGTACAGCGCCCAGTCAGGTTGCGCGCCAACATGATTCGGTGCTCTCCGCCGTGGAGCGGCTTCGCCACCGGCTGAGCCGCTAGCGCACTGCCGGGCCAATACGCGCCGCGACCGAAGGAACCTGGGGGATTTCGCCGGCCGGCAACGGGCCGGAGTAGAAGTTGCCCTGCACGACGTCGCAGCCGAATTGTCGAAGCCAGCGGGCCGTGTCGTCGTTTTCGACGCCTTCGGCGACGCTGGCGATCCCGAACTCCTCGGCCAACTCGATGACGGACCGTGCGATTGTTGCGGCGCGTCGGTCGTACAGAATCGGCGCAATGAGCTGGCGGTCGAGTTTGACCTCGTCGATGGGCAACTCGCGAAGATAAGTCAACGTGGAATACCCACTGCCGAAGTCGTCGATCGAAATGCGAATGCCGGCTTCCCGGAGGCGATTCAGTACGGACCGACCCTTATCGAAGTCGGCCACCATCAACTCCTCGGTGATCTCCACCGTCAGCAGGCTCGGCGACATGCCGTGCACGTCCAGCACGGTCAGGATGCGGTCGGGCAGGGTGTCCTCACCGAGCGAACGTGCCCACAAGTTCACCGCGACCGGGATGTCCGCGCCGATCGCATGCCAACCCGCGGCGTCCGCGATCGCGCGTGAGAGCACCACGTCGGTGACGGCATCGGTCAGCCCGTGCTCGCGCACCAACGGTAGAAATTCTCTGGGCTCCAGGGTGCCCAAAGTGGGGTGTTCCCAACGCAATAGCGCTTCGGCCCCGCATACCGCGCCGCTCAACATCCGGAACTGCGGTTGATAGACCAGCGTCAGCAGACGGTCGTCGATGGCGCGGCGGAGATCCCAGAGCAATTGCAGGCGCTGGATACCGGTACGGAAGGTTTGCCGTCGACCAAGATGTGCGTCCTTCTCCGGTGTGTACGTCTGAACATCGGTCGCACTCGTCTGCTCGGCGCGGGCACGGGCCGATTCGGCCTGGCTGAGCAGATCGGCTGCGGTTGTTGCGGGTTCGCTGCGGGCCTGGGCCGTTGTCACACCGATGCTCAGATGCACATACACCCGGTTGTCGGCGATTTCGAGCGCGCTGTCGAAGGCTTTGGCGATCCTGTTCGCCACCTGAGCGGCCACCTCGGGGCGATCTTCGACGACGACGACGAATTCGTCGCCACCCAGGCGGGCGACGGTGTCGTCGGCGCGGACACTGGCCTGGATAAGCGCACCGACGCTGCGTAGCAGCGCATCGCTGGCCGCGTAGCCGAGGGTGTCGTTGACGATCTTGAAATCGTCGACCCTGATGCTCAATACGCTGAGCGGGACGTCGAGACGGTGGTTCAACTGTGCGGCGTGCGCCAATCGTTCGTCGAGCAACCGCCGATTGGCCAGACCGGTCACCGCGTCACGCAGCGCAGCGTCGGTGACTGCATCAAGCAATCTTCGTTTTCGGTCGAGTGCCAGTAAATGCCGTACGAGGACCGTGCACACCATCACCAGACCTGTTGCGTAGACGAACGCCTCGCGCGAATCCTTCGGCCAGAAGTGCATCGCACCGACCGTGGCGGCGAATGTCAACGGCAGATAGGGCAGCAGCATGGAGAATCGAGACGATGGGCGGGCAAGACCACCGTCGAGATCGGGTCCTGGCCGGGACGCGAGGGCCGACAGCGCGAGAAAATAGGTCCCGCCGATCCACCCCAGAGCGACGACGTTGTCCTGAATCTGATCCGGATTGTTCTCAAAGATCCGCATCGCGCCCGCCGTCCCGATTGCGGCGAAGCCCACAGAGAGTAGGGCCGGCGAAAACCGTCGACCCGGCTCAGCCTTTCGCGTGACGATCAGTGCCATGACGACCACCGCGAGGTAGAACGCGGTGATCACGGCGACCAGGACGCGAGAGAAACTCACCGTGGCCGCCGTGTTCAGAGCCAGTGCTCCAAGGCCCTCCAACAATGACGCAGCAATGAGAACTCCGTCGAGTAGCAAGCTGATGCCGAATCGGGAATCGTCACGGCTCGGAACCAATAGCGCAGCGGCTAAGGCGAATAGCGGCAGTACCACGTAGCCGAGTTCCGAAATCGAGGAATTCGAGATCGGCGCTGCGCCACCGAGTGCGACGTAACACCACACAGCGCTACCGACGGTCCAGCCACCCAATCCGATCGCCACCGCGATCCATGACCCGCGTTGGCCGCGCCGGGCAGCAAGCGCGGCGGCGACGGCGCATCCCGTGGCGAACAGACCCATGACCGCCGAACCGGTAGGGCCGACTGCGCCCACTCCCAGCGGACCCGAATGGACGTTGCCGCCGAACAACATTCCCGCAAAGAAAACCAAGCCCACCGTCGCCACCCCGACCAATGCGGTTCGGCGTCGCGTCATTGCGGACATCTCTCTACCTGTCAGAGGCGGTAACCAAATTCGGGGACGGCGACGTTCGCTTGACAGCATCTTAAAAGACATCGCCTCTGGCGGAGGCGATTTGGAGACGATACGAATGTCGCGATCTGCGCCCCCGATCCGACCGCAGGATCTGCGAAATTTCTGCAATATTAATGCCATAGTCAATTAAAAATTCAGTCCAATACTTCGGAAACTTCCATCCACCGGTTTTCCAGGCCGGCAACGTCGCTTTCCAGTTCTCGCAATTGCTCGGTGAGGCCGGCGATGCCGACGTGGTCGGACTGATCGTGATCCGCCAGCGCGCGGTGCTTGGCGTCGATTTGCTCCGCGAGCCGGGCCAGCCTGCGGTCGATGGCGGCGATCTCCTTCTGCGCGGCACGTAGGTCGGCACCGGAGATCTCCTGGGTAGCCGACGGTTTGGGCGAGGCGACTGCGGTGCGTTGCGCGCCCGCCTGCGCGGCCAGTTGCAGGTATTCGTCGACACCGCCGGGGAGGTGGCGCAACCGCCCGTCCAGAATCGCGTACTGCTGGTCGGTCACCCGCTCCAGAAGGTAGCGGTCGTGCGAGACCACGATCAGTGTGCCGGGCCACGAATCGAGCAGTTCTTCGGTGGCGGCCAGCATGTCGGTGTCGACGTCATTGGTCGGCTCGTCGAGTAACAGCACGTTGGGCTGGGCCGACAACGTGAGCATCAGTTGCAGGCGGCGCCGCTGGCCGCCGGACAACTCGTTGACGCGGGCGGACAACTGAGCGCCGTCGAATCCAAGGCGTTCCAGTAACTGGGCGGGCGTGACGTCGCGGCCGTCCACCTCGTAGCCGGTCCGGAGCCGGCCCAGCACATCAGCGACCCTCTCGTGGGCCAGGGCGATCAGCTCGCCACCGCGCTGGTCCAGAATCCCCAACTGAACCGTCTTGCCGCGCTTGACTTTTCCGCTCTCCGGCTGGATCGCGCCGGTGATGAGTCCCAGCAGTGTCGACTTGCCGGCCCCGTTGGCCCCGACGACGCCGGTCCGTTCGCCCGGACCGATCCGCCATTCGACGTCGCGCAGCACCGGTCGGCCGTCGAACGAGACCGACACGTCAAGCAGATCAACGACGTCTTTCCCGAGCCGCGCGGTGGCGAGTTTGGCCAATTCGACGGCATTCCGCAGCGGTGGCACGTCGGCGATCAATTGGTTGGCCGCGTCGATGCGGAACTTCGGCTTCGACGTCCGGGCCGGCGGCCCGCGGCGCAACCAGGCCAACTCCTTGCGCATCAGGTTCTGCCGCTTGGATTCCGCGACAGCGGACAACCGGTCCCGCTCGACCCGCTGCAGGACGTATGCGGCGTACCCGCCCTCGAACGGCTCCACGAGTCCGTCGTGCACCTCCCACGTCGCCGTCGCCACCTCGTCGAGGAACCAACGGTCGTGGGTCACCAGCAGCAGTCCGCCCGTGTTGCGCGCCCAGCGCCCGCGCAGGTGGGTGGCCAGCCAGGTGATGCCCTCGATGTCGAGGTGGTTGGTCGGCTCGTCCAGCGCGATGACGTCCCAGTCGCCGATCAGCAGCTCCGCAAGCTGGACGCGCCGCCGCTGCCCACCACTGAGAGTGCCGATCACGGCGTCCCAGGCGATGTCGGAGACCAAGCCACTGACCACGTCGCGGATACGCGGATCCCCGGCCCACTCGTGGTCCGCCAGGTCGCCGACCAAGCACCATCCCACCGTGGCGTCCGAGTCGAGGATGTCGGCCTGGTTGAGCGCCCCGACCCGCAGCCCGCTGCGCTGGGTGACCCGCCCGGCATCGGGACGCACCTGACCCGTGAGCAGACCCAGCAAACTGGACTTACCGTCGCCGTTGCGTCCGACTATGCCGATGCGATCGCCGTCGCTGACCCCGACCGTCGTCGATTCGAAGACGACCCGAGCCGGGTATTCGAGGTGTATCGCCTCGGCGCCGAGCAGGTGTGCCACCGGCCCGACCCTAGACGTACGCTGCGCAACCGTTGTCCGCGAAGGCGGACGACTACGCTGGTCCCCACGGACCGGCACCGTGCGCAAAGCAATGGGCGCACCCCCTGTGATGTGCCATGATGTGCACGCTGTCTGGCCTACGCGCAGCACACTGTGGTCTTCGTTCGAGGGGAGCGGCGGCATGGATCTGAGGTTTTCCGCGGTCACTCGACCGGTGGAGCGCCTGATGGCGACCGCACAGAACGGCCTGGAGGTCCTGCGACTCGGTGGGCTGGAAACCGGCAACTCTCCGTCTCCGTCACAGACCGTCGAGAGCACGCCGATGTACAAGCTCCGCCGTTATTTCCCGCCGGACAGCCGACCCGGGCATCCGCAGGCCGGCGAGCCGGTGCTGCTGGTGCATCCGATGATGATGTCGGCAAACATGTGGGACGTCACCCGCGACGAGGGCGCGGTCGGCATTCTGCATGCCGCCGGGCTGGATCCCTGGGTGATCGACTTCGGCTCGCCCGACAAGATCGAAGGCGGCATGAGCCGCACGCTGGCCGACCACATCGTCGCCCTGAGCGAAGCGCTAGACGCGATGGCCGACATCACCGAGCGTGACGTGCATCTGATCGGCTACTCGCAGGGCGGCATGTTCTGCTACCAGGCGGCCGCCTACCGACGTTCCAAGAGCATCGCCAGCATCGTCACGTTCGGCTCCCCGGTAGATACGCTGGCGGCGCTGCCGATGGGGCTGCCACCGAACATCGCCCCCGGTGTGGCCACCTTCATGGCGGACCACGTCTTCAACCGGTTGGACATTCCCGGCTGGTTGGCGCGCACCGGCTTTCAGATGCTCGACCCGCTCAAGACTGCCAAAGCGCGGATCGATTTCGTGCGCCAACTCCACGACCGCGAGGCACTGCTGCCGCGGGAAGCCCAGCGCCGATTCCTGGAGTCCGAGGGCTGGATCGCCTGGTCTGGGCCCGCCATCTCCGAACTGCTCAAGCAGTTCGTCGCGCACAACCGGATGATGAGCGGCGGTTTCGCCATCAACAGCCAACTCGTCACCCTGACCGATATCACTTGCCCGATCCTGGCTTTCGTCGGCGAAGTCGACGACATCGGCCAGCCGGCCGCGGTGCGAGGCATTCGGCGCGCGGCGCCCAACGCCGAGGTGTACGAATACCTGATCCGGACCGGCCATTTCGGCCTGGTGGTCGGATCCAAAGCGGCACAAGAGAGCTGGCCGACCGTCGCCGATTGGGTACTGTGGATTTCCGGGGACGGGAAGAAACCCACCGACATCTTCCCGATGGCCGACCAGCCGGACGAGCCCTCCGACCGTGGTGTCGCGTTCAGCTCGCGGGTGCTGCACGGATTGGGTGAGGCCTCCGAGGTCGCACTCACACTCGCCCGCGGAGCGGCCGACGCCTTCGTCACCGCAAACAAGTCCATGCGCACATTGGCCGTAGAGACCGCGCGAACGCTGCCCCGTCTGGCCCGTCTGGGTCAGATCAACGATCACACCCGGATCTCGTTGGGCCGCATCATCGGCGAGCAGGCGCACGAGGCTCCTAACGGCGAATTCCTGCTCTTCGACGGCCGCGTGCACACCTACGAAGCGGTGAACCGGCGTATCGACAACGTGGTGCGCGGGCTGATCGCCGTCGGAGTGCGCCAAGGCGAACACGTCGGCCTACTGATGGAAACCCGGCCGAGCGCGCTGGTTGCCATCGCCGCGCTGTCGCGGTTGGGCGCCGTCGCGGTGCTGCTGCATCCAGACGCCGACCTGGCCGCCGAAGTCAGGCTCGGGGGAGTGTCGGAGATCATCACCGATCCCGCCAATCTCGAGATCGCCCGGCAGCTGCCCGAGCAGATCCTGGTCCTCGGTGGTGGTGAATCCCGCGACCTGCACCTACCCAATGACGCCAATGTCATCGACATGGAGCAGATCGACCCCGACGCCGTCGAGCTGCCCGCCTGGTACCGGCCGAATCCCGGGTTTGCGCGCGATCTCGCCTTCATCGGATTCAGCTCCGCCAGTGGGCAACTCGTCGCCAAGCAGATCACTAATTACCGGTGGGCGCTGTCGGCCTTCGGCACCGCATCGGCAGCCGCCCTGGGACGTACCGACACGGTGTACTGCCTGACGCCCCTGCACCACGAGTCAGGGCTGCTGGTCAGCCTCGGCGGGGCGGTGGTCGGCGGCACCCGGATCGCGCTGTCCCGTGGGCTGAAGCCCGACCGGTTCGTGGCCGAGCTGAACCAATATGGCGTCACCGTGGTGTCGTACACGTGGGCCATGCTCCGCGATGTCATCGACGACCCCGGTTTCACCCTGCGCGGCAATCACCCGGTACGGGTGTTCATCGGCTCGGGAATGCCGACCGGCTTGTGGCAGCGCATCGTCGACGTGTTCGCGCCCGCCCACGTGGTCGAGTTCTTCGCGACGACGGACGGACATGCGGTGCTGGCCAACGTGTCCGGAGCCAAGATCGGCAGCAAGGGCCGGCCGTTGCCGGGTGCCGGCCGGGTCGAACTGGGCGCCTACGACGCCGATCACGACCTGATCTTGGAGGACGACACCGGCTTGGTGCGAGTCCCGGACACCAACGAGGTCGGGGTGCTGCTGGCCGAACCGCGCGGGCCGATCGATCCCACGGCATCGGTCAAACGAGGCGTTTTCGGTCCAGCCGACACCTGGATCTCCACCGAATACCTGTTTCGCCGCGATAACGACGGCGACTTCTGGTTGCTGGGCCGACGAGGCTCCACCGTGCAGACCCAACGCGGGGTCGTCTACTCCGACCCGATCACCGATGCGCTCGGTTTGATTCCGGCGGTCGACCTGGCGGTGACGTACGGCGTGCCGATGGACGGACACCAGGTGGCTGTGACCGCGGTGTCGACCCGGCCGGGCGCCACGATCACCGCGGCTGACCTCACCGAGGCAGTCGCGGCCATGCCCTTCGGGCTGGGCCCGGACATCGTGTTTGTGGTGCCCGAGCTGAAGCTCAGCGCGACCTATCGTCCGACGGTCAGCGCGCTGCGCGCCGCCGGGATCCCGAAGGCGGGACGGCACGCCTGGGTGTTCCACGCCGAAGCAAATCAGTTCCGGCGGCTGACTGGACCCGCGCGCGCGGAGTTGTCTGGTGCACAATGACGTACGGAGCCAACGTGATTGACGAAAAGCTACTGGCCATCTTGGTCTGCCCGGCCGATCGAGGCCCGCTGTTGTCGGTGAACAGGGGCAGCGATGCGCTGCTCTACAACTCGCGGCTGCGGCGGGCTTACCGCATCGAGGACGGCATCCCGGTGCTGCTCGTCGACGAGGCGGTCGACGTGAGCGACGAGGAGCACGAGCGTTTCATCGCGCAGGCAAATCCGGCAACTCCCCAGTGAGGTAGCGCTGCAGGTTCGGCGCGATGGTGTCCGCGACCTGCTGCGCGGGCAGCGACGCGAAGGGCTCCAGCAGCAGGATGTAGCGCGCGAGCAAGACGCCCACCAATTGCGATGCCACGAACTGGATCCGGACGATCCCGCTGCCCGGCGGATCGTCGACGCGTGCCCCTACTTCAGCACCAATCACGTCCTGGATGAACGTCCGGAACAGGTTGACCTCTGAACCTGCCAGGATCGAGCGCAACGTGGCGATGAACGCCGCGCCTATCTCGGACTCCCACAGCGGCAACAATATCGACGGAATTTGGTGACCGAGTTCTTCGACGGGCACTTTGCGTAGCGGCCCGATCACGTCCATCGGATCGATCGGGATGTGCACGGCTGCGGCGAAGAGCTTTTCCTTGGTACCGAAATAGTGATGCACCAGCGCCGAATCGACGCCGGCGGCGGCGGCCACCGCGCGGATCGAGGTGCTGTTGATCCCATTGCGGGCGAACAGGTCTCGAGCGCAGTCAAGAATGCGATCGCGGGTGTTGGAGCTGCCGGCCGGCCGGCCGGGCCTTTTGCGTCCGGAGTTGGCTGCGGTCATGGCGTCTGCCGGCGCAGCGTCGCTGCGGCCAGGCACAGCGCCGCGATCGCGAAGCCCAGCACGATCGCCATGTCACGGACCGCGACACCGGTCAGGTCGGCGTGGGCGCCCACTTGTTGCAGCGCTTCGAGCGCATAGCTGGCCGGCAGGACGTTGCTGACCCATTCCAGCCAGGAAGGCATCAGCGCTCGCGGCGCGATGATGCCCGCCAGCAGGAGTTGCGGCACCATCACCAGCGGGATGAATTGCACGGCTTGAAACTCCGTTCGCGCGAACGCACTACACAACAATCCGAGCCCGACACCGAGCACCGCGTTTACGATCGCGATCACGAACACCCACAGCGGACTGCCGGCGGTGTCGAAGCCGAGCAACCAGAACGAGACCCCACACGCCAATGTCGCCTGCGCTGCCGCGGCGATGGAAAACGCAGTGCCGTAAGCGATCAGCAGGTCGAGTCGGCGCAGCGGGGTGGTCAGGATCCGCTCCAACGTTCCCGACGCCCGTTCGCGCTGCATGGTGATCGACGTGATGATGAACATCAAGAACAGCGGAAACAGCCCCAGCAGAATCAAACACGCGTTGTTGAACGGTGTCGGCCCGCCCGGCCGATGCGGAGCGTTCTCGAACATGAAGTACATCAGCGTGATCACCAGAACCGGCACGAACACGATCATCGCGATGCTGCGTGGGTCGGCTGCCAGCTGCCGCAGAATCCGAAAAGTAGTGGCGGCAAACGGTTTCAGCTGCTCTTGCACACCTACCCGGCTTGCCGCGTGATGATCGACAGAAACGCGTCCTCCAGCGACCTGCATCGGGTGTCCTCTCGTAGTTGGGTCGGGGTGGTGTGCGCGATCAGATGCCCCTCGCGCATGAGCAGCAGATCACCGCAGTGGTCGGCTTCGTCCATCACGTGGCTCGACACCAGCAAAGTGGTCCCGCCGCGAGCGAGCTCGGTGAACTCCTCCCACAGATCAGCGCGCAGCACCGGGTCCAAACCCACCGTCGGCTCGTCGAGAACCAGCAGTTCCGGCCGGCACACCAGCGCACAAGCCAGCGACACCCTGGTGCGCTGACCGCCGGACAGATTGCCGCAGTATGCGGTGGCGTGGTCGGTGAGACCAACCCGGTCGACCGCGGATTCCGCAGCCTGCCGGTCGAATCCGTACAGCGCTGCGAAGTACTTGACGTTGTCGACAACCCGCAGGTCGTCGTAGATCGTCGGATTCTGCGGCACGTATCCGACGCGCTGGCGCAGCGACGGCGATCCTGCCGGCAGACCGAGCACCTGCACGCTGCCCGACGTGATGCGCTGGGTACCGACGATGCTGCGGATCAAGGTGGTCTTGCCGCAGCCGGACGGTCCGAGCAGCCCGGTGATCGTGCCGCGGGTCGCCCGAACCGAGAAGTCGTCCAGTGCCGGCCGGCCGCCGCGAACGACCCGCAGGTGGTCGATGTCGATCGCCACCTCGTGGCGATGCGGCGACAATTCATCGCTCGATGAAGTCATCATCTGATGAATATCCGCCCCTGCCGACTGAGCTGTCAAGAGACGCAGGCAGAATCTGTTCAGTGGGCGCGGACCAGCTTGCGGTCGACCCCGTCGACGCGGCGCATCGACTCCTTGGCGCGACCCTCACCGGTCGTGGCGTCAGCGCGGTCGTTGTCGAGGTAGAGGCGTATGGCGGGGTGCCCGACGGGCCATGGCCGGACGCTGCCGCGCACTCCTATCGTGGCGCCACCGGTCGAAGCGGGGTGATGTTCGGTCCACCCGGGCGGCTCTACGCCTACCTCAGCCACGGCATCCACGTCTGCGCGAACGTGGTGTGTGCAACCGACGGGGTCGCGGCCGCCGTCCTGCTCCGCGCCGCGGCCATCGAGACCGGACTTGACGTCGCCCTCGCCCGACGCGGCGCGGCGATCCCGCCTCGTGCCTTGGCCCGCGGGCCGGGAAACCTCTGCGCGGCGATGGGAATCGCCATGGCCGACAATGGAATCGATCTGTTCGATCCGAGCAGTCCCGTGCGCCTCGAGCTCAACGACGCCGTCGACGCGATGCCGGGGCCCCGCGTCGGCGTGAGCCAGGCCGCCGACCGGCCGTGGCGGCTGTGGCTCGCGGGACGGCCGGAGGTCTCCGCCTACCGGCGCAGTCCTCGGGCCCCGTCACCCGGTGCCAGCGACTGAGTCGGGCGCGCCCGCCGGGAAGGTGCCATGCACATGCGCGAAGATCTAACTGTGGGCGCTGAAATCATCGACGAGCTGAACTGGCGTGGGCTGATCGCACAGTCCACCGATCTCGAGGCGCTGACCGCGGAAGCCGCCAAGGGCCCGATCACGTTGTATGCCGGTTTCGACCCCACTGCGCCCAGCCTGCATGCCGGCCACCTGGTGCCGTTGCTGGCGCTGCGCCGCTTCCAGCAGGCCGGGCACCGGCCCATCGTCCTCGCCGGCGGCGCAACCGGCTTGATCGGCGACCCACGCGAAACCGGCGAACGCGTGCTCAACACCACGGAAACCGTCCAGGAATGGACCGGTCGCATCGGCGGCCAGCTCGAGCGGTTCGTCGACTTCGACAGCTCGCCGACGGGCGCCATCGTGGAGAACAACCTCGAGTGGACCGGGGCGATGTCGGCGATCGAGCTCCTGCGTGACGTCGGCAAACACTTCTCGGTCAACGTGATGCTGGACCGGGACACCGTCAAGCGGCGGCTCGAGGGCGACGGGATCTCCTACACCGAGTTCAGCTACATGTTGTTGCAGGCCAACGACTTTGTCGAACTGCACCGGCGTCATCACTGTGCGCTGCAGGTCGGCGGATCCGACCAGTGGGGCAACATCATCGCCGGCGTCCGACTGGTGCGCCAGAAGCTGGCCGCCTCGGTGCACGCTCTCACGGTCCCGCTGGTGACCGCTGCCGACGGCACCAAGTTCGGGAAGTCCACCGGCGGCGGCAGCCTCTGGCTCGACCCGGAGATGACCAGCCCGTATGCCTGGTATCAGTACTTCGTCAACACCGCCGATGCCGACGTCATCCAGTACCTGCGCTGGTTCACCTTTCTCTCGGCCGATGAGCTGGCCGAACTGGAAGCAATCACCGCGAAGACCCCGCAGCAGCGTGCGGCGCAACGGCGGTTGGCGCGCGAGCTCACGACCCTTGTGCACGGGGAGCAGGCCACCGAAGCCGTCGAGCACGCGAGCGGCGCGTTGTTCGGCCGCGGTGAGCTCAACCGGCTGGATGAGGCCACGCTGCGCGCCGCGTTGCGGGAGACATTGATCGCCGAGCTGAAGCCCGGAACGCCGGACGGGATCGTCGACCTGCTCGTCGCGAGCGGGCTGGCGCAGAGCAAGGGTGCGGCGCGACGCACGATCGCCGAGGGCGGGGCCTACGTCAACAACACCAAGATCGACGCCGAAGACTGGGCGCCGCAACCGACCGACTTCTTGCACGGACGGTGGCTCGTCCTGCGCCGCGGCAAGAGGAACATCGCCGGCGTGGAGCGTCTCGGTTGATCTTGTGACGAGTCGAAACACGCCGTCTATCAGGCTGTTTGACTCTCAGTTTTCTGTCACGTAACTTAATCGAGTCGCTGCGACCCGGTCAATCCGGAGAGCGCGGCGGCATCCAGAGGGAGATCCCATTTCGGTGGGATCCTTCGACGTCCGTGGAACGAGCAAGCGGCCAAAAGCCGCGGGTCTTGCTGCGCGGCCGGCGGGTGTTGTTTGAGAACTCAATAGTGTGTTTGGTGGTTTTGTTTTGTTGTTGTTTTTGGCTGCATTCTGGCGTCCCGTGTTGGGGTGTGGCTTGTTTTGTTTTTGATGCCAGTTTTTGGTGTTGTTTTGCTGGTGGTCAGGTTTTTCTGATTTGAATTCGGTCTGCGCCTTTTGGGGTGTGGGTGGGTTTTTGTTTGGAGAGTTTGATCCTGGCTCAGGACGAACGCTGGCGGCGTGCTTAACACATGCAAGTCGAACGGAAAGGCCCTTTCGGGGGTACTCGAGTGGCGAACGGGTGAGTAACACGTGGGTGATCTGCCCTGCACTTCGGGATAAGCTTGGGAAACTGGGTCTAATACCGGATAGGACTACGAATCGCATGGTTTGTGGTGGAAAGCTTTTGCGGTGTGGGATGGGCCCGCGGCCTATCAGCTTGTTGGTGGGGTGATGGCCTACCAAGGCGACGACGGGTAGCCGGCCTGAGAGGGTGTCCGGCCACACTGGGACTGAGATACGGCCCAGACTCCTACGGGAGGCAGCAGTGGGGAATATTGCACAATGGGCGCAAGCCTGATGCAGCGACGCCGCGTGGGGGATGACGGCCTTCGGGTTGTAAACCTCTTTCACCATCGGCGAAGCCGGTAGCTTGTGTTGCCGGTGACGGTAGGTGGAGAAGAAGCACCGGCCAACTACGTGCCAGCAGCCGCGGTAATACGTAGGGTGCGAGCGTTGTCCGGAATTACTGGGCGTAAAGAGCTCGTAGGTGGTTTGTCGCGTTGTCCGTGAAATTCCCTGGCTTAACTGGGGGCGTGCGGGCGATACGGGCAGACTGGAGTACTGCAGGGGAGACTGGAATTCCTGGTGTAGCGGTGGAATGCGCAGATATCAGGAGGAACACCGGTGGCGAAGGCGGGTCTCTGGGCAGTAACTGACGCTGAGGAGCGAAAGCGTGGGGAGCGAACAGGATTAGATACCCTGGTAGTCCACGCCGTAAACGGTGGGTACTAGGTGTGGGTTTCCTTCCTTGGGATCCGTGCCGTAGCTAACGCATTAAGTACCCCGCCTGGGGAGTACGGCCGCAAGGCTAAAACTCAAAGGAATTGACGGGGGCCCGCACAAGCGGCGGAGCATGTGGATTAATTCGATGCAACGCGAAGAACCTTACCTGGGTTTGACATGCACAGGACGCCGGTAGAGATATCGGTTCCCTTGTGGCCTGTGTGCAGGTGGTGCATGGCTGTCGTCAGCTCGTGTCGTGAGATGTTGGGTTAAGTCCCGCAACGAGCGCAACCCTTGTCTCATGTTGCCAGCGCGTTATGGCGGGGACTCGTGAGAGACTGCCGGGGTCAACTCGGAGGAAGGTGGGGATGACGTCAAGTCATCATGCCCCTTATGTCCAGGGCTTCACACATGCTACAATGGCCGGTACAAAGGGCTGCGATGCCGTGAGGTGTAGCGAATCCTTGAAAGCCGGTCTCAGTTCGGATCGGGGTCTGCAACTCGACCCCGTGAAGTCGGAGTCGCTAGTAATCGCAGATCAGCAACGCTGCGGTGAATACGTTCCCGGGCCTTGTACACACCGCCCGTCACGTCATGAAAGTCGGTAACACCCGAAGCCAGTGGCCTAACCCTTGTGGGGGGAGCTGTCGAAGGTGGGATCGGCGATTGGGACGAAGTCGTAACAAGGTAGCCGTACCGGAAGGTGCGGCTGGATCACCTCCTTTCTAAGGAGCACCACGAAAAGAGTGCGGCATCAGCGTCGTGCTCGGGCCGTGAGGAACTCCGTGCCTGTAGTGGGCGGGGGTTTGGTGCACAACAACGTGGGTGTTCTGGTTTCTTCAGGCGCCGGCATTTCCGCCAACACACTATTGGGTCCTGAGGCAACACCTGTGTTGTTCTGGCCGTCTGGTGGCCTGGTCAGGTGGTGTCGCTCCATCTTGGTGGTGGGGTGTGGTGTTTGTGTAATTGGATAGTGGTTGCGAGCATCTAAGCAAAAGTGCTGAGTATTTCAGTTTTTTGTTGAGTTGTTTTCTTGTGTTTGTAAGTGTTTAAGGGCACATGGTGGATGCCTTGGCATCAGGAGCCGATGAAGGACGTGGGAGGCTGCGATATGCCTCGGGGAGCTGCCAACCGAGCGTGGATCCGAGGATGTCCGAATGGGGAAACCCGGCACGAGTGATGTCGTGTCACCTGTATCTGAATACATAGGGTGCGGGAGGGAACGCGGGGAAGTGAAACATCTCAGTACCCGTAGGAAAAGAAAACAAGTGTGATTCCGTGAGTAGTGGCGAGCGAAAGCGGAGGATGGCTAAACCGTGCGCATGGGTGACCGGGTAGGGGTTGTGTGTGCGGGGTTGTGGGGATAACGCGTCTGGCTCTATCCGGCCGGAGGGCAGTAGGTGTGGGTTAATCGAAGTGGCCTGGGATGGTCTGCCGTAGACGGTGAGAGCCCGGTAGGTGAAAACCGTACATCCTGTTTTGTGTTGTTACCCGAGTAGCAGCGGGCCCGTGGAATCTGCTGTGAATCTGCCGGGACCACCCGGTAAGCCTGAATACTTCCTGATGACCGATAGCGGATGAGTACCGTGAGGGAATGGTGAAAAGTACCCCGGGAGGGGAGTGAAATAGTACCTGAAACCGTGTGCCTACAAGCCGTCAGAGCCTTCGACTTTGTCGTGGGGTGATGGCGTGCCTTTTGAAGAATGAGCCTGCGAGTCAGGGACATGTCGCGAGGTTAACCCGTGTGGGGTAGCCGCAGCGAAAGCGAGTCTGAATAGGGCGTATCCACCTTTTGGGTGGTGTAGTGGTGTGTTCTGGACCCGAAGCGGAGTGATCTACCCATGGCCAGGGTGAAGCGCGGGTAAGACCGCGTGGAGGCCCGAACCCACTTAGGTTGAAGACTGAGGGGATGAGTTGTGGGTAGGGGTGAAAGGCCAATCAAACTCCGTGATAGCTGGTTCTCCCCGAAATGCATTTAGGTGCAGCGTTGCGTGTTTCTTACCGGAGGTAGAGCTACTGGATGGCCGATGGGCCCTACTAGGTTACTGACGTCAGCCAAACTCCGAATGCCGGTAAGTCAAAGCGTGGCAGTGAGACGGCGGGGGATAAGCTCCGTGCGTCGAGAGGGAAACAGCCCAGATCGCCGGCTAAGGCCCCTAAGCGTGTGCTAAGTGGAAAAGGATGTGCAGTCGCATAGACAACCAGGAGGTTGGCTTAGAAGCAGCCACCCTTGAAAGAGTGCGTAATAGCTCACTGGTCAAGTGATTGTGCGCCGATAATGTAGCGGGGCTCAAGCACACCGCCGAAGCCGCGGCAATCAACATCTGTTGATTGGGTAGGGGAGCGTCCTGCATCCAGTGAAGCCACCTAGTGATGGAGTGGTGGAGGGTGTGGGAGTGAGAATGCAGGCATGAGTAGCGATAAGGCAAGTGAGAACCTTGCCCGCCGAAAGACCAAGGGTTCCTGGGCCAGGCCAGTCCGCCCAGGGTGAGTCGGGACCTAAGG
The DNA here is from genome assembly GCF_965277065.1 of Mycobacterium sp. Taxonomy (GTDB): domain Bacteria; phylum Actinomycetota; class Actinomycetes; order Mycobacteriales; family Mycobacteriaceae; genus Mycobacterium. The sequence goes on along the minus strand of NZ_CBDIBT010000017.1, from coordinate 6,721 downwards.
CGAGGCCGACAGGCGTAGTCGATGGACAACGGGTTGATATTCCCGTACCCGTGTGTGCGCGCCCGTGATGAATCCATTCTGCTAACCACCCAAAAGGTGGCCCATCAATCCCTTTCGAGGGTGCGAGAGCCACCGGCTGCGTGGGACCCGGATGGGTAGTAGTCAAGCGATGGGGTGACGCAGGAAGGTAGCCGTACCAGTCAGTGGTAATACTGGGGCAAACCCGTAGGACGACATTTAGGTAAATCCGGATGTCATCAGTCCCAGAGGTGATGCATAACCGAATGAGGTGAATTCGGTGATCCTATGCTGCCGAGAAAAGCCTCTAGCGAGCACACACACGGCCCGTACCCCAAACCAACACAGGTGGTCAGGTAGAGAATACCAAGGCGTACGAGAGAACTATGGTTAAGGAACTCGGCAAAATACCCCCGTAACTTCGGGAGAAGGGGGGCCCACACACCGTCAACCGGCTTGCCCGGGGCAGCGGTCGTGGGTCGCAGAAACCAGTGAGAAGCGACTGTTTACTAAAAACACAGGTCCGTGCGAAGTCGCAAGACGATGTATACGGACTGACGCCTGCCCGGTGCTGGAAGGTTAAGAGGACCTGTTAACCGTAAGGTGAAGCGGAGAATTTAAGCCCCAGTAAACGGCGGTGGTAACTATAACCATCCTAAGGTAGCGAAATTCCTTGTCGGGTAAGTTCCGACCTGCACGAATGGCGTAACGACTTCTCAACTGTCTCAACCATAGACTCGGCGAAATTGCACTACGAGTAAAGATGCTCGTTACGCGCGGCAGGACGAAAAGACCCCGGGACCTTCACTATAGCTTGGTATTGATGTTCGGTACGGTTTGTGTAGGATAGGTGGGAGACTGTGAAACAATTACGCCAGTAATTGCGGAGTCGTTGTTGAAATACCACTCTGATCGTATTGGACCTCTAACCTCGAACCGTATATCCGGTTCAGGAACAGTGCCTGGTGGGTAGTTTAACTGGGGCGGTTGCCTCCCAAAATGTAACGGAGGCGCCCAAAGGTTCCCTCAACCTGGACGGCAATCAGGTGTTGAGTGCAAGTGCACAAGGGAGCTTGACTGCAAGACTGACACGTCAAGCAGGGACGAAAGTCGGGACTAGTGATCCGGCACCCCCGAGTGGAAGGGGTGTCGCTCAACGGATAAAAGGTACCCCGGGGATAACAGGCTGATCTTCCCCAAGAGTCCATATCGACGGGATGGTTTGGCACCTCGATGTCGGCTCGTCGCATCCTGGGGCTGGAGCAGGTCCCAAGGGTTGGGCTGTTCGCCCATTAAAGCGGCACGCGAGCTGGGTTTAGAACGTCGTGAGACAGTTCGGTCTCTATCCGCCGCGCGCGTCAGAAGCTTGAGGAAACCTGTCCCTAGTACGAGAGGACCGGGACGGACGAACCTCTGGTCCACCAGTTGTCCCACCAGGGGCACCGCTGGATAGCCACGTTCGGACAGGATAACCGCTGAAAGCATCTAAGCGGGAAACCCTCTCCAAGACCAGGCTTCTCACCCATCAAGTGGGATAAGGCCCCCCGCAGACCACGGGATCAATAGACCAGACCTACACACCCGGCAACGGGCGCAGGGAACTGGCACTAACCGGCCGAAAACTTACACACACGCAACCACTTCCACGCAGCGCAACCACCCCACCCCACCACCAACAACAAACCAAAAAAGAATGAACAGAATAAAGTTACGGCGGCCACAGCGACAGGGAAACGCCCGGACCCATCCCGAACCCGGAAGCTAAGCCTGCCAGCGCCGATGATACTACCCACCAGGGTGGAAAAGTAGGACACCGCCGAACACACACAACAAGCCCCGTGCCCCCCAAAACCCCTGGGGGGCACGGGCATTCATGCACCCATGAGTCAGGCGTACGCGCCTCGCGGTGGGCCCGTGACCGGGAGTCGGACCGGTTCGAAACACGATCAGGGTCAGGCAGTAGCGTCATTTCGTTGCGGCACTGCCGCATTGCACGGGCGTTCCGATTCGCCCGCAAAGGCCTCGTGAGACGCGTGTGGCAGCCAATGAGGCTGTGCCGCTGAGAGATGGCAGCATCTGGGCGTGGATCGGCCGCCGAAACGTGTCGGACCTGGCTGGGATGATTTCGTTATGTCGTTGACCGCGTCTCCTCTGGTAGTGGTGAGCCCTGCTGAGCGTGTGGAGGTGTTGTTCGAGGAGTTGGCGGAGTTGGCGGGTCAGCGCAACGCAATTGACGGGCGGATCGTGGAGATCGTCGCCGAGCTGGATCGTGACGGGCTCTGCGGGGCTACGGGTGCGCGGTCGGTGGCGGCGTTGGTGGCCTGGAAGCTGGGCTGCTCCTCGGGAAACGCTCATACGATCGCCACCGTGGCGCGCCGGCTGCCGGAGTTTCCCCGCTGCGCGGCCGGGATGCGGGAGGGCCGGTTGTCGCTGGATCAGGTCGGGGTCATCGCGGGGCGGGCGGGCGCGGGGTCTGATGAGCATTACGCCCAGCTGGCGGCCTGCGCGACGGTGAGCCAGCTGCGCACCGCGGTCAAGCTGGAGCCGCGACCCGAACCCGATCCGCGGCCCCAGCCGCAGCCCGCGATCACCACGACCTCTGGCGAGCACACCACCAGCTGGCGGATCACCCTGGCTCAGCTGGACGCGGCGACCTTCGAGGCGGCACTGGCGTCGCACCGTGACGCGCTGTTCGCCGAGTGGACCCAGGACCGCGGCACCGGCGAGCGCGGATCAGAGCAGACACCCCCGGTGCCGAGCACCGTCGAGGCGTTCATGCGCCTGATCGAGGCGGGCTGGGACGCCGAGGCGACCCGGCGCCCCCACGGGCAGCACACCACGGTGGTGATGCACGTCGATGTCAAGGACAACGCCGCCGCGCTGCATCTGGGCCCGCTGCTCACCGACGCCCAACGCCGCTACCTGGGCTGTGACGCCACCTGTGAGGTGTGGTTCGAACGTCACGGCCAGGTCATCGGGGCCGGCCGAGCGAGCCGGGTGATCAGCCGGCGGCTTCGCCGCGCCCTTGAGCACCGCCACCGCAGCTGCGTGGTTCCTGGCTGTGGGGCCACCCGCGGTTTGCACGCACACCACATCCGGCACTGGCAAGACGGTGGCCGGACCGAATTGTCCAACCTGGTGTTGGTGTGTCCGTATCACCACCGGCTGCACCACCGCGGCGCCATCACCATCACCGGACCCGCCGAGAATCTCGTCGTCACCGACAGCGCCGGCCGAGAACTGAGCGCAGGATCGCTGGCACGCCCACCCAACCGTCCCCCGCCCGCGGTCCCACCCTGCCCGGGACCCACCGGCGAGCGCGCCCACTGGTGGTGGTACGACCCCTTCCAACCCCAACCACCACCAATGAACTAGCTCGGCTATCGGAGCCGCTCACCACCGGCACCCTACCTAAGCCCAAAAGCGCTGGGCCATAACGCTATTCGATCGCGACACCCGCCGCTACCAGATCGTGCCCACGCCCTCATCCAGATCCTTCTGACGTACGCAGTATTTGAGCCAAGTCAGGTTGCACGGGCGTTCCGATTTGCCCGCGCGCTGGGTCACGTCATTGCGCTTGTGGCGCCCGCAACCATCACCCTGCCGGTCCGATAGTCTGTGAAACGCACCAGTCCAACGACTCTCACAGCTTTGGATCAGTTCTCGGGGACCGCCCACTGTAGTAGGGACGAGCGCACGTGAGCCGTATCCTAAGTCGGCAGGTACTGACGTATTTCGAAGCGAAGGGTACGAGTGGGCGACGACACGCACGGCGACGGGGCACGACGACCGCAGCGACCGCCACGCGCCCCGGCTTCCGCGTCCGGTCCCAACCGCGCTCGAAGATCTCAACCCCAGCACGGCGCCGCCGCGGATGATCGCAACGGGCCGCCGATCCCGCCCAAGATCGAAGCAAAGCAGCTAGCACCCGACGTTCGCCGCGAGCTCAGCACCCTCGATAAGGCGAACGCCGATGCGGTGGCGCGCCACCTGGTCGCCGCTGGGGAGTTGCTGGACGAAGACCCCGAGGCCGCGCTCAGCCATGCCCGCGCCGCGCGACTGCGTTCCGGCCGCATCGCCGCGGTGCGGGAAGCCGTGGGAATCGCGGCCTACCAGTGTGGCGACTGGGCGCAGGCCATCGCCGAGCTGCGGGCGGCGCGACGGATGGGCAGCAAGTCACCGCTGCTTCCGCTGATCGCCGACTGCGAACGCGGCCTGGGTCGGCCCGAACGCGCACTGGAACTGGCCCGCGGGGCCGAGGCGGCCAAGCTGGTCGGCGATGAGGCCGACGAGATGCGGATCGTCACCGCCGGCGCCCGCGCCGACCTCGGACAGCTCGAACAGGCGCTGACCGTTCTGTCCACCCCGCAATTGGACCCGACGCGGGTCGGCACGATCGCGGCCCGGTTGTTCTACGCCTACGCCGAAACCCTGCTGGCACTCGACCGCGGCGCGGAGGCGGTGGAGTGGTTCCTGCACGCGGCCGAAGCTGACGTCGAAGGCGCCACCGATGCCGAGGATCGAGTGAGTGAGCTCGGCTGAGGTGGGAACGCTTGCCCAGGAACATGATTGCCTGCTCCTCGACTTGGACGGGACGGTGTTCCGGGGTCATGAACTGACCGAGGGCGCTGCTGACTCGCTGGAAAAGGCCTCGGGTCGAACGCTATTCGTCACCAACAATGCGTCGCGCAGTGCCGAGGAAGTCGCCCAGCACCTGACTGACCTCGGCCTGCAAGCGACCGCCGACGACGTCGTCACGAGCGCGCAAAGCGCGGCTCACGTGTTGGCCGATCACCTGAAACCGGGCGCCCGGGTGCTGGTCGTCGGCACGGAGTCACTGGCCGCCGAAGTCGCCGCCGTCGGCCTCGAGCCGGTCCGGCTGTACGACGACAAGCCGGACGCCGTCGTGCAAGGTCACTCGCCGGACACCGGATGGGCGATCCTTGCCGAGGCGGCGCTGGCGATCCGGGCCGGGGGTTTGTGGGTCGCCGCCAACGTCGACGCGACGCTGCCGACCGAACGCGGCCTCCTGCCCGGCAACGGCTCGATGGTGGCCGCGCTGAAAGCAGCGACCGATGCCGAGCCTCAGGTCGCGGGCAAGCCGGCGCCGACACTGTTGCTAGATGCGTTGGGACGCGGCGAGTTTCGCACACCGCTGGTCGTCGGTGACCGGCTCAACACCGACATCGCCGGCGCCACCGCCGCCGGGCTGCCCAGCCTGATGGTGCTCACCGGGGTCAACTCCGCACGAGACGCTGTCTATGCCGTACCCGAGCAGCGCGCGACATTCATCGGTGAGGACCTTCGTTCGCTGCACCAGCACGCAAAGGAGCTTGCGGTGGGCCCGCAGTCGGCCTGGCAGGTCGACACCGCGGACCACGCGATCACGGTCAGCACCGCCGCGGACGACGAGGGCGACGGACTCTCGATTGTTCGCGCCGTCGCTCATGCGGTCTGGTCACGCGACCCCGACGGCCAGACGGTTTCCATCGAGGCCGGCGACGATACCGCGCGCGACGCCCTGCAACGGTGGTCTCTGGCCCAAATCCGATAGCGTGGTAAAGCGATGAGTACCGACCCTGATGAGATTCGCGCACGGATCGACGCCATCCTCGCCGAGCTACCGGATCCTGCCAACCCCGACAAGATGCCCTCCGAGGCCGATCTCGAGGAGCTCGCACGCCAGCTTTCCGAGGCGCACGACATGCTGGTGCAGGCGCTGGAGTCGGCGGAGAAGGCCTGAGGCCACTGTGCCGCGGCGTACCCGTGTTGATGCCGAGCTGGTCCGGCGCGGTCTGGCCCGATCGCGACAGCAAGCCGCGGAGCTGATCGGCGCGGGCAAAGTCAGCATCGACGGGATGCCCGCCGTCAAGCCGGGCACAGCCGTTGCAGTCACGGCGGCACTGAAGGTCGCCGGCGACACCGAACGCGGCTGGGTGTCCCGGGGTGCACACAAGCTCATCGGTGCGCTCGACGCCTTCGGCATCGACGTGCAGGGTCGACGCTGTTTGGACGCGGGAGCCTCGACGGGCGGATTCACCGACGTCCTGCTCGACCGCGGCGCCCGGGAAGTGGTCGCCGTCGACGTCGGCTACGGCCAGCTGGCGTGGTCGCTGCGGTCGGACGAGCGGGTGGTGGTTCTCGAACGGACCAACGTGCGAGAACTCACGCCAGAGGCAATCGAGGGCAAGGTCGAGACGATCGTCGCCGATTTGTCCTTCATCTCGCTGACCACTGTGTTACCTGCGCTGACTGGATGCGCCTCGCCCGCCGCGGATATCGTTCCTATGGTGAAGCCGCAGTTCGAGGTGGGCAGAGGGCAGGTGGGGGCCGGCGGGGTCGTCCACAGTCTCGAGCTGCGGGCAAGCGCTGTCCTCAACGTCGCGCGTCGCGCCGACGAGCTGGGATGGCACGCCGTCGGCGTGACCCCCAGCCCGCTGCCAGGTCCATCGGGCAACGTTGAATACTTTCTGTGGTTACGTGCCGAAACCGATCGGGGTTTGTCTGCTGATGAACTGGAATCTGCGGTCCGAGAGGCGATTGAGGCAGGTCCGCAATGACTAGTGAGCGCACCGTCCTGCTGGTCGTCCACACCGGGCGCGAGGAAGCGACCGAGACCGCCCGTCGGATCGAAAAAGTGCTGAGCGTCAACAATATTCGTCTTCGCATACTTTCGGCCGAGGCCGTCGACCGCGGGCCGGTT
>NZ_CBDIBT010000016.1:0-545509 GCF_965277065.1 Mycobacterium sp. | reverse complement strand
CGCATGCCGCCCGGTGACGGAAGGGCTTCGACAGTGATGTGTTCGTTGAAGTCGAATCGGGCAGCAGGTGTGCGGTACGCGTGATCGAGGTCGAAGGGAACTCGGACAAGACGTTCGTTGAGTACCGGTAATGTCCGAACACGCGATTCGAGGTGATCTCGCAGGTCCTGAGCGTGGTGCTTACCTCCTGGCGCGCTGGCAGCGTCGTAGACGATCACCATCCCCATATGCATGGGCAGTTCCGGTGGACGTTCCGCCCAAGTGAACATCGAGTCGGTGCCTGACAATTGCTCCATTTGATTCCTAATCTTTACCGTTGCCGCAGGGTTTCTCGAGGCGGAAAAGAGGCGCAGGAGCTGACGCGTAAGCGGCGGCAAGCTGGAGCATCACCTCGACCTCTCGACAGCCGGGCTGTTGATCACCCAAGTCGCTACTGCGACTTGGGTATTGAGGCGCAAACTCACTTGAGAGCGGTGGAGTCGCGATGTGCTCGCCAGCGCGGCTTTTTCACCGTTTCCGTATCGTTCCGATAAGGCCCGCGTTATCCAGCCGCCATAAGGCCGCCTCCTCGCCAACCATGACGACCGCCATAATCGCCTGCGGGTGTGATTCGCCTCGCAGAATAAAACCGTCATCTCACTTTCGTCAACAATTACGTTGATGCATCTTCCGCAACGCCCGGTCAACGGCCGCCTGGTGTCGGCGAGCCCGCGATGTTGCGTCCACCTGGGTTAAGACTGGCGCTGCGTGATGAGCAGATTCAGTTGGTCTCGCGAGTTACCTGGATGTGGGGCTGCTCGCACGGGCGGGCGTCCGACGACACATAGCGAGCTCCAGGGCCTGACTGATGCTCCCCCCATCCATCGGGTCGAATGGGGCATGGAGGCTCTTTTGCCCGTCAACGACTGCGTTGACAGTTGCCTCATGCGTCCTTACTGTTACCCAGGACACAGTCGTCGCGTCGCGTCGCGTCCCCAGCCGGACCGACCGACATCGCTCCGGAGGACGTTATGACCACTGACACGGACCATCTGGTAACTGCGCGCCAGATTCTCGATGCCACCGACAACGACATCGAGGCATTCCTCGGTTTCTTCAGTGACACAACTGTTTTCCGAATGGGAAGTGGTGATCCAGTCATCGGCCGCGAAGCAATCACCACATGGATTGGCCGCTACCTGGCCTCAGTCGAGACCACGGTGCACGAGGCCGTCGAGACTTGGGAGTCTGACGACGGTATCGCCATCCGACTGAACGTCACCTATCGGATGCGGGGAGGGCAGAGCTTCACTTTGCCTGCTGTGACCGAAATGAAATTGGATGCCGACAAGCTGACGCACTATTTGATCTTCATGGACCCGTCGCCGATCACTGCCGTAGGGCAGTGAGTGGGCTGATGGACTTTTTGCCGACAACCGCACAAGGACGGTGCGCTCCCACGCCAGAATATCGCGAGGGCGGTTGCGCGATCGACAGCACTGACGCGTCGACTACACGGGTTCGAGCATGACTCGTCGTAGGGAAGCGGCACTGGCAGAAGTCGGTTGTAATGCAGACGAGACGCGCACGCTCAGCGTCGATTCCGTGGTTGCTTGCATTCGCGCTGACCATCCCGGCCTGCGCGTCGCGGCCATCTTCGACTTCGAGGGCACGCTGATCGAAACCCGCCCCACAGTGCCTGGCGAGTCCGGTCACGCGGTGGACGAGCGGTCCTTCGCCGAGCGGTTCGAGCTAGCAATTCGACCATGGATTGGGCGAACTGAGGACGAACTGCGCGAGGAAGCCGAGCAGCTCTTCGTCGACGGCGCGGCCGCCGGGCTGATCTACGGGTGCTGGCGGCTGGTCCGCGCGCATCAGAACCAGGGACACGTGGTCGTGCTCGTGACGTCGGGGACGCGGATGGAGGCAGAACCCTTCGCTCGTGAACTGGGAGTCGACCATGTGCTCTACACCGCAATGGCAACCGAAGGCGGCGTAGTGACGGGTCAGGTGGCGGGCCGGCCGCTGTGGGGCGACGGAAAACTGGCCGCCGTGTCTCAATTCGCCAACCGCAACAATATCGACCTACGGCAGTGCCATGCCTACGCTAACGGTGACGAGGATGTCGCGCTGCTGGATGCGGTCGGTTCGCCGCACCCGGTCAACCCCGAAGCTGCACTGCGTGCGCATGCGGACCGCAGTGGGTGGTCGTCGTTGGAGATCGCGACCCAGCCTGCAGGGCGTGGCCCAGCCCCCGCCCTGCGCACAGCCGCGATGTTCGGCAGTCTGCTGGCGGCCGCCGGCGTCGGTGCCGTCGTCGGCGTCGCGACTCGCGACCACCGTCGCGGCGTGGATCTCGCCACGACGCTGTTCGGTCGGGCGGCGGGCCCCTTGGGTGCCATCAAATTCGATGTAACCGGCGGCGAGCATGCGCAGTCGCATCGTCCGGCGGTGTTCTTCGTCAACCACCAGAGCAGCCTGATCGACATGCTTGTCGCCTCGCGGGTCGTGCGGCGGGGGTTCACAGTGGTCGCCAAGGCCGAAATCAGGAAGGTGCCGGTGGTCGGCCGGATGTTCGACCTCGCCGGTGTTGCGTTCGTCAATCGGTCCGACACGTCTGCGGCGATCTCGGCTCTGCAGCCGGCGCTCGACAAGTTGCGCGACGGCGTGTCCATAGCGATAGCGCCGGAGGGAACCCGCTCGCTCACCCCGACCATCGGGCCATTCAAAAAGGGTGGGTTTCACCTCGCGCGGGACGCCCAAGTGCCGATCGTGCCCATCGTCATCCGCAACGCGGGAGAAATCATGTGGCGCAACTCGATGATCGCTCAGGCGGGAACCATTGAGGTGGCGGTCCACCAGCCGCTCCCGACAGCCGGCTGGTCCAAGGACGATATCAACACCTGGCTGCCCCGGATGCGACAACTTTATATTGACACGCTCGACGACTGGCCGGGCGTTGAAGCGGGCCGGCAATGGTCGCTGGCGATTGCTGCCGCCACGTCGAGGGGTACCTGAAGTGCTGGGCTCCATCACTCGCGGACTGAACATCGGGCGGCTGCGGCCAGCCGATTCGCCCGAGATCGCTGCACTGATCGGGTCCGAGGAATTCGGGCGTGCGACAACGCAACTGGCCACGCAGCTGGGGCGCGACGCCGTCGACGTTTATGCCGAGGCGTGTGGCTACATCCGTGAGATAGCGGCCACCCACAATCCAGCGGTGCTGGGGGCGTGGGAGCGACTTTCGGCGTGGTTGACACGCGGTTACAAGTTGATCACCAACGACGAGGAACTGGCCACCCTGCGCAGGTTGGACCGCAAACACACATTGATCTTTCTCCTCTCGCACCGGTCCTATCTGGACGGCTTCACCTTGCCGCAGACGCTGGTCCAGGCGGGGATTTCCCCTCCCTTCGGGCTGGCCGGCGCCAACCTGAACTTTTTCCCATTGGGCACGCTGGCCCGGCGGAACGGAACTATGCACGTCCGGCGGGCATCCAGCGACTTGCCCGTCTACCGGTTGGCGTTGCGTTCCCTGGTCGGGGGGATGGTGACCACCGGCAGGAATCTGGTGTGGTCCATCGAGGGGGGCCGGACCCGAACCGGCAAGCTCCGACCGCCCCGCTATGGGCTGCTGCGGTACGTGACCGATGCGATCGAATCGGTTGCGGCCGAGGACGCGCTGATAGTGCCCGTCTCGATCATGTATGACCAGTTGCCCCTGCACGAGTTGGAACTGATGACCGCAGAGTCCCGCGGCCTCGGTAAACAGCCGGAGGACATGCGCTGGCTCGTGAACTACGCTCGCCGACTCGAAGCCCAACTGGGACGGATCTACTTGGATTTCGGCGCGCCTATTCCGGTCTACGACCGCCTCACTGCGCTACGCGAAGAGGGGCTGGACGACAAGGAGGTCGTCGAACGCATGGCACTGGACATCTGTCACCGCATCAATCGGACCACGCCGGTGACTGCAACAGCGGCCGTCTGCGTGGCCATGCTCGGCGAAAACCGTGCCCTCACTCTCAACGAGGTGTGCGCTACCGTGGCGCCCCTGGCGCACTATTTGGCCATCCGGGGATGGCCCGTCGCAGGAGGAGCCAACCTGACCGACCGCGCCACAGTGGCCCGCACCCTGGCGGACCTCGTCGACTCCGGTGTGCTGACGAAATATGCCGGTGGTCCCGAGACCATCTGGGGTGTCGGTCGGGATCAGCACCTCGTCGCGGCGGTTTACCGAAATAGCGCGGTGCACGTGCTATTAGTCCGCGCCATCGCCGAGCTCGCCCTGTTGTCGTTGGTGCGGCTACCAGACGGCGATACCCGTGCCGCCTGGGAAAAGGCGCTGGAACTGCGTGAATTGCTGAAGTTCGACTTTTTCTTCGCCGGCCGTGACGAGTTCGCCGACGAACTTTGGAATGAGGTCGCGATCATGGCCGGCGTCGGCGCTGACCATGATCGCCACGTCGATGTCGATCCGGCGAAAGCCGCGCAGTGGCTGTCCAATAGCGCCTTGCTAGTCGCTCACCTGGTGTTGCGCCCGTATATCGACGCCTACCGGGTAGTCGCCGCAGAACTGCTCGACCTAGATCCAGACGACGAATTCGACGAGCGGCGAGTTCTCGATGGGTGTCTGCGACTGGCCAAGCAATGGTCGCTGCAACGCATCATCGCGAGCGAAGAATCGGTCTCAGGGGAGATGTTCAGCACCGGTTTGAAGATGGCTCGCCATCGCGGCCTGCTCGACCCGACGGCTTCTCCCAGCAAGCTTGCCGAGCTCCGCCGCGACCTCGTCGACCAGCTGGCCGGGCTTGAGCAAGCCATCGGCATCCTCGCGAACCGAGGAACCTCGCCAATTTCGATTGATCCGAAAGGTGTGAACGAATGAAATACGCCACGCGTCTCCCGCACTCGCTACTGCGCGACTTCGTGGGGATTATGGGTTTAGCGGCGGGCACGATGGTCTGGCTTCACTTGCGGACGCCTCGCCCCGCGGGCCCGCGGTTGGAGCACACCCCTGTCCATCGGGGTGGCTCGGGCAGCGCGCTCCTGCTGGTGCACGGTGTCACCGCGAGTTGGCGCGTTTGGTCGCCGGTGCTGCCGCACCTCGAGTGCCATCATGACGTGTTGGCGCCGACGTTGCTCGGACACCCTGGCGCGCGGCCATTCGACAGTTCGACCAAACCCTCGCTCGCGGCGCTCGTCGACGGCGTCGAAGCAGAACTCGATCGTGCGGGCCTCGACCGAGTGCACGTCGTGGGCAACTCGCTTGGCGGCTGGGTAGCGATCGAGCTCGCCCGTCGCGGCCGAGCACGCTCACTGGTGCTGATCAGTCCGGGCGGCACGACGCGGTCTCAGTGGCGACTCGAGCTCACGTCGTCGATCATCCGGTTGTCGATTCAACGGATGGCACGGCTCACCGCGTTCGCCGATGTCATCGCGTCACGACCGCTGCTGCGGTGGCCCATGTTGTACACCCAGGTTGCCCACCCCAGCCGGGTGTCTCCAGAAGCGGTTGCGGTCAGCATCCGGGGCGCGGCCAGCATGCCGGGGGTGGTCGAACTCCTCAAGGTGCTGCCGCACGAGGAGCAGGTCGCACCGCTGCCGGCCGATCGGGACTACCCGATCCGCCTTATATGGCCGCAGCGCGACCGGGTGTTGCCCTACCAGCACTTCGGGGCCTCTATGGTCGAGCGACTTCCGGGCGCAGAACTGGTGCGAATCGACGATGCCGGCCACGTCCCGATGTCTGACGATCCGGCTGGGGTCGCGCGGCTGATCCTCGAAGTGACCCGAGCCGTCGACGCCACGACGTCGCCGAACGAGACAGTTGGGTGAGAAGACATGGATGACCGCGAGGACCTTCTGGCGAGTTGGGGTGGCCCGGCAGACCTCAGTGCCTGGGAGGCACTTATGTGGCGGGCCGAAGGAGACCATCGAACCCGGTCGTCCGGTGTGGTGGTCGAGTTACTCGACCAAGAACCGGATTGGGATCGTCTGGTCGCGGCTCATGAACGACTCACCAAGCGCATTACCCGACTACGCGACCGAGTGATAGAACCTCCGCTGCCGTTGGTCGCGCCAGCGTGGTCGCCCGATCCCCACTTTGACATGGGCCATCACCTGAAATACGTGCAACTGCCGCGGGGAGGCTCCCTCGTCGATATGTATGCGATCGCAGCGGAAATGGCTGCCGCGCCGCTGGATCTCGATCGGCCTCCTTGGGAATCCATGCTTGTCGGCGGACTACCCGACGGCCGCGCAGCCTACTTGTTCAAGCTTCACCACAGCCTCTCCGACGGACTCGGCATGCTCCAGTTGCTCGACATGACTCACGGGCACAGCCGCGAGCCCAGTGAGCCCGCGATCAACGCGACGTCAACCGTTCGTCGGGCCGAGTCGCCATGGGGCCTTCTCGCCAATCGGCTCGTTACTCGCGCGACTGCGGCGCCCGTCGAACTCGGTCGTGAGGCGGTGCACACGCTGGGCCGCTTCACCGGAGACCCGGTCCGTATCACCACTGACGCCATCCGTTTTGGCAAGTCATTGCGCCGAGTCTTGAAGCCACCGCAGGCGAAGCGCTCACCTGCATTCGGGGAGGGTGGCAGCCGCTACCACTTCATCACACTAGACGTGCCGCTGGCTGCTCTGAAGGACGCCGCGAAGGCCGCGGAAGGTTCGGTCAACGACGCGTTCCTCGCCGCGCTTCTTGGCGCGGTACGGATGTATCACGAGGCGAACGGCGTCGACGTCGACTACCTGCCAATAGGAATACCTGTCAGTTTACGAACCGACGACGACCCGTTAGGCGGAAATCGCTTCGCCGGCGCGAGATTTGCGGCGCCCGTCGGCGAGAGCGACCCTCGAATCCGTATCGCTGAGATCCACGAGCTGATCTCCGATGCGCGTTCGGAACCGGCGATAGGGCTCCCCGATCTCGTCGCTCCCGTTCTCAGTCGCCTTCCTGGCGTACTGCTCACCCAGATCGCCAGCGGCATGAGCGGTGTCTTGGACCTACAAGCTTCAAACATGGGGGCGATTGGTAGAACGTTCTATCTGGCCGGCTCAAAAGTGGAGCGGCTCTACATCATCGGGCCGCGCCCAGGGGTCACCGCGATGGTGACGATGCTGTCCTATGATGCGACATGCTGCATCGGAATCAACTTCGACCCCGACGCCATCGTCGACGTCGACGGATTTTCGAAAAACCTGCGCGCGGGCTTCGACGAGGTGCTCAGCTTGGGGAGCTAGTCCGTCTCGCCGCGCTCAGACAATCGACATTGATGACCTTGTGCACCGGGCACCGCACAAGCACCGTTATGCGGGTAGCTCGATGATGCCCATGACTTCACGCACCACCGGCATGCCAGCAATATCTCGGTATTCCGTCTCGATTTCAACGACGGTCATTGGTTGCGAAGACGATCGCGTCGGCTTGTGGCGAGCGGACACGACCCTGCGCCGGCCATGAAGTACATCACCAACGTGTGGAATTCGGCGGTAGGACCACGACTGGGTTCCGTGGACGACCCTGCTGACGTCGAGGCCCAACGCAGCGGGCAGCGCCGTGGCATCTCCGGTATCCCAATGGGCACTTACTACACCGATGGTGAGTGGTGCGATGCAGTCGGGAAAGCCGGCGTTCTGCGCGACGTCGCTGTCGAAGTGGAGCGGGTTCGAGCTTCGAAGGGCACGCGCCAATTCGGACACCTTTCCGCGTTCAACGAGGAATTCGACGTCAGTCAACTCACGTTCGGCGATCTCGGAGATGATGTCGCTTGACCTGCCAACCTCATCAAATTCAGGCTTGCCCTGGGCTGCGCGCACACTGCCGGATATCCGAACCTGGTCGGCGACGAGTACTTCGAGGTGGTATCTCTCCTCTTTTCCGACAGACTCTTGCGCGGTCAATCTGCAGGTCAATTCATCCCCGACCCAGATCGGCGCGTGAAACTTGACCTTCCAGTCAGCGACAGCGGATGCACCGCAATGCGAAAGCACCGCGTCCCCCAACATTCCAGCGCCGAGCATCCCCATCGCGAACACCCCCGGATGGCCGTTGGCCCGGGCGAACTCGATGTCATGATGAATCGGATTGAAATCGCCCGAGGCGCCGGCGTACCTGACGAGGTCGGTAAGGGTCAGCGGCGTAAGTACGGTGCTGATCGGTGGTGAGTCAGTGGAAGTCATGTAGCCGCAGCGGGTTTCACTTGGTTGGCGTCGCATCGGCGGTAGGAATGAAGACCGGGAAGGGCTCGGGGGCCACCGAAAGTTCCGGAATCAGTTGGGCTGCCGCTTCCTCGAGTTCCTCGAGGGTCCAACGGTGATCCTGCTCGATGTTTGCAGACTCGGTCCAGCCTTTGAGCCATGAGACCGTGCCGCCGTGTACGACGAACACTTGCCCGGTGATGTTCGCCGCGGCGTCGCTGGCCAGGTAGGTCAGCCACGGGGCCACGTTTGCCGGGTCCCAGAGGTCGAAATCTCCGCTCTTGAGTTCTACCGCACCGAATGCGCCATCGGTCATCCGGCTGCGGCCGCGCGGGCAAATGGCGTTGGCTGTCACACCGTACCGCTGCATTTCTCTAGCTACGCCGAAGGTCAGTCCGACGATACCGGCTTTGGCTGCGGCGTAGTTGACTTGGCCATCGTGGCCGTAGAGTCCGGCCTCGGATGAGGTCGTGATAATTCGCCCGTTGGCGGGCACGCCGGTCTTTTTCGCGGTCTCCCGCCAGTGCGCACACGCGGTTCGGATGGGGACGAAGTGGCCCTTCAAGTGTGACAACACCACGTTGTCCCACTCGGCCTCGGTCATATTCCACACCATGCGATCACGGACGATGCCGGCATTGCACACGAGGATGTCGAGCTTGCCGTGATTGGCAATCGCCTGTTCGACGATCCGTTGCCCCCCATCCCAACTCGATATGTCGTCGCTATTCGCCTCGGCTGATCCGCCGGCGGACGAGATCTCCCCGACTACCGAATCGACGACGTCGGAATCCAAGTCGTTCACGATCACGTGTGCGCCGAGGTCGGCGAATGCCAACGCATGCTCTCTTCCAATGCCTCGGCCCGAACCGGTAATTACGACTACCTTTCCACGCAGGTCGCTCATCGGCACCTTCCTTCTTTTCGGATTTTATTTGCCACGGATGAAGTTGCTCGACTGCCTCCTGTTGTGCCAGGCTGAGTCGATACACGATGTCTACGGACCTAAGATCGATCTTGGCGCAGGAGATGCTTTTGCACCTTTCCGGTCGCCGATATCGGCAGCGACTCGAGTTGATGCCATTCGGTCGGAATCTTGGCTTTTGTCATGTGCGCTTCGATCATGTAGTCGGCCAGCGCTTTCGGGTCGAACGACGATGAACCGTTACTCGGCACGACGTAGGCGCAGACGGCTTCGCCAAGTCGATCGTCGTGAACGCCGATCACGGCAGCGGCCTCCACGTCTGGATGACGTGTGAGGACCTCCTCAATGTCCTTGACGGAAAATTTCTCTCCGCCCCGATTGATGATCTCCTTGGTCCGACCGGTGATCTGTACCCAACCGTCGGGCGAGAGCCTGCCGACATCGCCGGTGTCGAACCACCCCTCCCGCATCTGTTGTGCGGTCAGCTCTGGGTCGCAGTATCCCAGCATCACCTGGGCACCTCCGATTTCGATCACGCCTTCTTCGCCCTCCGCGACGAGGGCGCCGGACGGATCGACGATCCGGATGTCGACGCCGGGATTGACCTGTCCATCCCAGTGCGCCCTCCGACTCAGAGGTGAGGTGGGCTCGGCGAATGTCGCATTGCCGGCACATTCCGTCATTCCGTACGCCCGGAACGCCTTGATCCCATGCTCGTCGGCCCGTTCGATGAGTTCAGGTGGGGTCCGCGCGCCACCGCAGACGAAGTAGTGGAGTTTGTGCAGCGGCCGGTCCGATTCGTCGTATTCCTTCACGATGTCGTGCAGGAAGGTGGCAGCTCCCAATGACCAGGTTGCCTTTTCCCAGTCAATGAGGTCGACAGCTGCGCGTGGGTTCCAGCGCCGGAGAACGACACTGCGTATTCCGGATGTCAGCGGCACCAAACATGCCCCAAGCAACCCTGCAACGTGCGCGAGGGGCGACAGTACGGCGCTGACGTCATCCGGCCCGAAATCGAGGCTCCTCTGATACTGCAGCGCACCCGCGATGACCGCCGTTGACGACAATCTGACACCTTTGGGCGCCGAGGTAGACCCAGATGTGTAGAGCCGCAGGCATTCTGCGTCGGGATCGGCTGGCATGGGGATGGATATCGACGGGCCGCTAGCTTCATTCCGCCCTCGGAATGGGCGCCACGAAGAAGCCTGGCCTGCGTTCAGTCCCGTCGCGTACTTCACGACGGGCTGAAAACCGATCTCATCGAAGCAGTCGTCGAGTTCGGAGCACATCGATCGGCCGGCGAACTCCGCTGCCGTCACGACGACGGCCGGCCGCACCTCCCGCAGGATCGAACGTAGTTCGTGTTGCCGGTATATCGCGACGACCGGCGTCGCCACCGCGCCGATCCGCCACGCCGCGCAGACGGCGGGCAGTATCTCAAGGCAGTTGGGCAGCAGCACCAGAACACAGTCCGCGGGCGCGACTCCGGCGTCAGCAAAGTCGCCCGCCACCTGATCCGCCCAGGCATCGAGCTGCCTAAAGGTCAGTCGGTCGTCATCCAGACTCGTGCATTCACGGTCGCCCCAGCGCTCGGATGCACCTCGGGCCAATGCGGCCGCCACAGTTGTCATCCGAGTCTCCCGATTGGTTGGATTGGACCGTCGTTGAGTGCGTGATCAAGCGGATTGATCGAACAATAAGACGCCGACAAAGGTTACGTCAACACCATTGTTGACCGAGAACCCAGCTGCCGGCGCGACGAGGGTTGTCCTGACTCATATGCCGATCGTGGGGGCGGCCGCTGCGTCCCAGGTATCAGCGGTCACTCCCTCCTTGCGGAGTTGATACTTCGCGACCCTCGCTGTCGCGGTCATGGGCAGATCGGCGACGATCCTTATGTAGCGGGGTAACTGAAATTTCGGAATCCGGTCGCGGCAAAACTCGATCAGCTCTGCCGGATCGAGGAGGGCGCCGTCGCGGGGCACCACCACCACCATGATCTCGTCTTCACCCATCTCCGAGGGCACTGCCACCATCGCACACTCCTCGACGGCGGCGAACCGTCCCACCGCCGTCTCGACCTCCCACGAAGACACCATTTCCCCTTTTCGTCGTACGGCGTCCTTCTTCCGATCGACGTAGAACAGGTATCCGTCGGAGTCCACGTAGCCCAAGTCGCCAGTGTGAAACCAGCAGCCCCGGAACGCCTCGATGTTGGCTTGTGGCTTGCGCCAGTACTCGGTCATCATCGTCCACGGGATTCGCGGTCGAGTCACGATTTCCCCGGTAACCCCGGCCGCGACGGGGTTATCCCGGTCGTCGACGATCGCGACCTCGGTGGTCAGACTTGCCTTGCCCGCGGCGCCCCGCAAGTGTGGCAACACCGGAGTCTCGTTGTGGTGAAAAATTGCCGGTAAGGCGTTCTCGGTCATACCGTAGGCGTAGACGACTTTGCATCCGAATCGCTCTTCCCACTCACCCCAAATGTCCAGTGGGATGGGGACCCCGAAAGCGACCGCGGCGTTATGGTCACTATCCTCCGGGCTCGGAGGCTGATTCCACAACGACATCGCCATCGACCCGACGAAGTTGAAGGCCGTCGCACCCACGGCACGCAGCCTGTCCCAGAACCGGCTCGCACTAAATCGCTGATCCATCGCCAGTGTGGCGCTTGCAGATAGTGCGGAAAGAACCGAGTAAATCTGCGCATTGATGTGAAAGAGGGGCAGGCAGGTGTAGATGACAGTGTCTGCGTCATACCCACAGTGGTCGGCATGAAGGAACGCAGCCGCCACGTACTGGCCGTGGGGCAAGACGCAACCTTTCGGCGGCCCAGTCGTACCCGAGGTGTAGAGGATAGTCGCCGGATCCTCGATCCGTACCAACACCGCCGGCACACTCGCCGTCGTTCCACTCATCAGCGTATCCAGGGATTCCACCTGCGGCAGCGTCGACGTGTCGGGCACCGGCCCCCTGACGAATACGCGCTTGATCGACAGCTTCTCTGCGACCGCCTCGACACGCTCCACGAACTCAGCGTCAATAATCACCGCTGCGGCCTCGGAATCGTTCAGCTGGTAAAGCAGTCCGTCGCCTATATGCGCGGAATTGATCGGAACCAACACTCCGCCGAGCAGAACGGTGCCGAACCACACCCTGAGCCAGTCCGGCGAGGTCGCCATCATGACCGCCACGCGGTCCCCTTTGGCGATACCTATTTCAGCCAATGAGTGCGCGACCCGGCAGGCGTCGTCGAACATCTGTTGGTAGCTGATCGACTGGCTCTCCCATTTGAGGCAGGTGCGGTCGGGATGCTCAGCCGCTCGCGCCGCCAACAACGCGCCGACACTTTCATACTGGTGAATGGCCGCCGTTAGGTCATGGGTTTCCACGATGCCCGCCGTATCTCTTTTGGTGGTGTTTCTGCGTTAGGTGTGGGCGCCGAGTACGTGGGCGAGCGCGGTGGTGAGTTCGACGCCGGGGTCGGCGACGGTGGACATGGCGCGCCAGCCGATGTGGTTGTCGGGCCGTACCAGAATCGCCCCGCCGTCGCCGATCTCCCGGACGGCCTGCCATTTGCCACTGGGGTCGGTGTGGTCGCCGCGCTCGCCGATGGACACGGGTATGACGGTCACGCCCAGGCCCTTGCCCACCCGTTCGGCCACCTCACGCCAGGGGCCGCCGTCGTCACCGGTGATCAGGACGAACGACGGTTGGACCGGGGCCAGGTCATGGGTGGAAATCCGGCCCCGCTCCGCGGACTCGATCCAGGCGTGCGGCAGTCGGTGACCGGGGCGGGTGGTGGGCGTGTAGACCAGGCCCACCGGGTCGCGCGGCGGAGGCTCCGTGCCATCGGGGACCAAAGCGCCGGTGCGGTAGGAATAGCCGATCTCGCGGTCGTGGGCCTGCGTCTCGACGTGGTGAGTGCGGAACACCTGTTCGGCGCGCGCGCGTACCCACTCACCCATGGGACTGTCGGAGAATAACGTATCGAACGCCGCTTTGGATTGCTCCAACGGCGCCCCCGGAGTTAAACCCAGTCCGGCGTCGAGCACCCCATGGTTCATGAAGGTGAACATCGCCCAGTCCACATTGTCTCGCCCGGTCTCTCGGCGCTCGGGCCCGTAGGTGTCCAGCAGTGCTGGCGAGACGCCCTGGTTGAGCACCAACGCCAGTTTCCACGCCAGGTTGTGCGCATCACCGAAGGCGGTGTTCAAGCCCAGACCGGTGGTCGGGGGATGACGGTGCGCGGCGTCACCAGCGATGAACGCCCGCCCGACTTGATACTTGTCGGCCAGGATTCCCTCGAGCACCCAGTGGTTGATTCCGTGCACCTCCAACTCTAGATCCGGGAGCTTCAGCAGTTCCCGGACCCGCGGCACCATGGCCCTGTCGTTCTTGCGGGCCGGATCGTTGGCACCGAACGCGAACTGGATAACCCACTCTTCGGAATGCTTGCCCCAGGTCGGGCCTAGCACCGCCATCGCACCACTGCCTAGTAAGTCTCCAACCCCCTCGGGGTTGGTGAAGAACGTCAACAAGATGTCGTCGTTCCACCACTGCGACAGGTCGGCGCTGAAGTGCACACCCACCATCTCCAGCAGGCCGGTCGGGCCCTGCGCGTCGATCCCGAACGTCGGACCGACCAACCGGCCCGCATCCGCACCCACCAGGTACTGGGCGTTGACCCGAAACACCTCCCCGTTGTCGTTGTTCTCCACTAGCGCGGTGATCCCATCAGCGTCCTGGCTGACCTTGGTTACCAAGTGGTTGAACAGCACACTCGACGGTGCTCGATCCGCCGCGCAGCGCCGCAACAACGGCTCCAGTCGGATCTGCGGCAAATTGCCGGACAACACCGGCGAGTCCTCCTCGTAACGGGTCCTCAACGACCCCCCACCAAAGGCCTCCATCGTGTGAAACACCCGACGATCCAGCGGGCCATCGCCCCCCAACGACGTCATCCACTGCACCCGACCCATCTTGTCGATGGGGGCGCTGGCAGCTCGCAACGAATCGGCGATGCCGTGCTGACGGAAGATCTCCATCGTGCGCTGATTGAGATAGTGGGCCTTGGGTTTGCGCGAGGTCCCCTCCCGACGCTCACACACCAGATGTTCGACACCGAGGTTGGACAAGAATATGGACAACGACAGCCCACAGCCGCCGCCGCCGACGACGAACACCGGGACATTGATTTCTCGCATGACCGAGTTACTCCTCTGTATTAGGTCTTTGCTATGAAGTGGTTGCGCATCGACCCGATCCCGTCGAATTCGGTGACCAATTGATCACCGGCACTCAACGTCACCTGGGGGTCACGTGTCCACCCGATGCCCGACGGTGTACCGGTGAAGATCAGATCCCCCGGCAACAGCGGCAGCACCGCCGACAGGTATGCAACCAATTGCGCGACCGAGAAGATCATGTTCCTGGTGCGGTCAGCCTGCATCGGCCGGCCATTGAGCCGACACCCCAACCCAATGTCGTTAGGGTCGTCGAGTTCATCGGGGGTGACCAGATACGGACCGATCGGCGCAAATCCGGAAAACGACTTCGCCAGCGAAAACTGCTGCGGAGGAGCGCCCGAAGTTTGCAGACGCCGCTCGGACAGATCCTGCCCTCCAGTTAGGCCCGCCACGTAATCCCAAGCCAAAGCTTCCGGCACCCGATAGGCGCGGCAACCTATTACGACGACTAGCTCAGACTCGAAATCGACTGCATCAGAGGGCAATTCAATATCAGCGAACGGCCCCGTGACACTGGCCGGGAACTTGGTGAAGATCATCGGCTCATCGGGGACCCCAAGACCACCTTCCTCGGCGTGGTCCCGATAGTTCAAGCCAACCGCAAAAACCTGCCGAGGTGCCGGCACGGGGGGTCCAATGTCGTCGTCCTCGATCGAAAACCTCGGGTGGTTGTTTATGTCCGGCAGCCAGGAACGAAACTCCGACCAGCGGTCATAAATCGACCCGAGGTCGGCGCCGAACGCCGCCTCAACATCGACACCCTCACCCGGGCCGACCAGGACTGCAGCGCGTCCTTGATAATTCAACAGTCGCATGCGCTCACGACCTGGCTGAGGCGTAATTCGCCAACGCCGCCCCAAATGCCTCCATGACCCCCATTGGCGGCGTACCCGCCAATGCCCACGTCCGCGTCGACACCACCCCGACGTCCACGCCCTCGTGTCGCGCTTGGATCATCCGCTCAGGATCGAAGGTCGGACCCGCAGCATCAGCGGAGTACTCAGGACCCTCCATATAGTCGACTGACGCCTCCGGCGTCGGGAAGTTATCCACTTGGAACTCAACGAAATTGCCATCGGGATCCAGGTAATACATGGACGTAGTCACACCGTGCTGGGCGCAAACCGCCGGCTGCACCCCGCCCGCGGCCAGTTCCGAATAGCGCTCCAACAACGCGTCGATCGAGGCAACGGTATAGGCCGAGTGATGCAGCCCCGCGGCCGTCGGCGACTTGTTGTCCAGTGGAAACGGCGGCTGGGTGAATGCCACCCGGTGATGCTCCTCGTCGAAGGTGATCAAACACGACTCATCGGTCTCGAACACCACGTGAGCGCCTAGAACTTGCCCGTAGAAGTCCCGCATCTCTTTGATCCTGCTGGTCTGAAACACCACGTGCGCCAACTCCAAATTCGACGCCATTCCTTATGCTCCTTTCGCCTTCGGTCACGCCCGAATCGACAACGCGACACCGTCGCACCCGAACGCCGCCCGGAAATGGGCCGGCCGACTGGCCCGCTCACTCACAACGAGGCGCTGATGTGTGATCGATCACGTTCAAGGCCTCATACTTGCCGACAACTCCAAATCTGTCAACGCGGTTGTTGATTAATGTTGGGCCGATCAGCGGGCTGTATCGCCGGCTGCCGGAATGTGGCAAGCGGCGTCGTCACCAGCTCAGGAGACCGCGGATCGTCAACGCAACTGTTGACACGGGAGGACCATTCGCTCGAAGATGGAGATGCCACGCGGTATCGCCTGCGGGTCCACCGGTCGCGCACGAAGAACGCGCTTGCCACCCCGACCAAGGAGCACATGTGCCCGAGTCGTCTCAAACCGTGTCCCCCGACCTCGACGACCTCCTGAGCTTCGAGGCCATCAACGAGCCGCGCACCTTCTACAAGCGCCTGCGTGACACCGATCCCGTCTATTGGAACGCTCGCTGGAACGGATGGATCCTTACTGGATACGAGGATGTCGCCGCCGGCTTTCGTGATCACGATCGGTTGTCCTCAGACCGGTTCGAAGGCCCGTTCGCGAAGGATCTCACCGGGTCGGCCGATCGCTACCAGCAGCTCATCGACTTCATGAACAAGTGGATGTTCACCAAGGACCGCCCCTACCACACCCATTTGCGGTCCCTGGTCAACACCGCGTTCACCCCCAAGAGCGTCGAGGTGCTGCGACCGCGCATCAGGGAGCTGGTGCGCGAACTGGCCGAACCGCTGCGGGACCGCGAAACGGTGAACTTCCTGGGCGAATTCGCCTTCACATTGCCCGTTGTCGTGATCGCCGAGTACCTCGGGGTGCCTGCGGAGGGCCGCCACCAATTACGCGAATGGTCTGAAGATTTGGGCGCGGTGATTTTCTTTGAAGGCCAGAACTCGAACCGATTCGAAACCGGCGCGCAGGCGATGGAGGGCCTGGTCGACCTGATCCGGCCGATCGTGCGTGCCCGCGCAAGCGAGCCATGCGACGACTTAATCTCCGGCATGGTGCACGCCGACATCGACGGCGAACGGTTCACCGAAGACGAGATCATCGCCAACGTCGTTCTCATGGTGTTCGCCGGACACGAGACCACGATGAACCTGCTTTCTAACGGTGTGGTGGCCTTCGACATGTTTCCCGGCACCTGGCAACAGATCGCCGAAGACCCGCGCATGGTCCGCACTGCGGTCGAAGAAGTACTGCGGTTCGACGGGCCGATCCGCGGCCTCGCGCGCTGGGCCAGGGAAGGATTCGAATTGCACGGCAAACAGATCAACAAGTTCGACCGGCTGCTTTTGGTTCAGCACGGCGCCAACCACGACCCGAAGTTTTTCGAGCGGCCCGAGCAGTTCGAGCCGGCGCGCTGGCCCAACAAGCACCTCGGTTTCGGCCAGGGAATACATACCTGCCTGGGGGCGCCGCTGGCCCGACTGGAAGCACAGGAGGCTTATGCATACCTCAGTGAGGAGTTCTCCGGCATCGAAGTGCTGACCCCTGATCTGCGGTACAACAAGACTTTGTCTTCCCGCAGCCTGCAAAGCCTCGACGTCCGGTTCCGACAGCGATGACGGGGCACACCCGGATGCGCGCAGTTGTCGATCCCGACCTGTGCGCGAGCGCGTCCCAATGTGTGCTCAAGGCGCCCAACGCCTTTCATCTCGACGTCAACGGCCTATCGGTGTTCGACCCGCACGGTCAATGGACCGGCGCGGAATTGACCAAGGCCGCCGACGCCTGTCCGATGGCGGCGATCGAACTCATCGACGCCGAGCACACCGAGTAAGGACCATCACATTTATAGATCGAGCACCAGTTTGCCGCCCGCACAACGCGATACGCAGATCATCATGGTGTCTCCGGCGGCCTTCTGCTGGGCATTTAGTACCGAGTCGCGGTGCTCGGGTATGCCCGCGAGCACCGCGGTCTCACAGGATCCGCAGGTGCCTTCCTCACACGACGATGTCACGAACGCGCCCGCCTCCTCGGCGGCGGCCAGAATGGAGACGCCGGGCTCGACCGTGAGGGTGACTCCGGTTTGAGCTAGTTCGACCTTGCATTCGCGGTCCACGACGCCCGGCTCTGCCGGGCGTGCCGAGAAGCGTTCGACCCTTAAGTCACACGTGGCCTCATCGGCGCACTGCCGTTCGGCGGCCGCCAGGAGCGGCTCCGGCCCGCAGCAGTACATCTTCGTCCCCGGAGGTGCGGAAGTCACGAAGCCCGCCAGGTCGAGCAAGCCAAATTGATCCTCGGGGCAGACGAGCACCTTGTCGCCGTACTCAGATACCAGTTCATCCACGAACGCCATCGACGAGGCGCGGCGGCCGCCGTAGAGCAGCCTCCATGGACTACCTGCCTGCTCCGCGGCGGCCACCATCGCGCGGATCGGAGTGATGCCGATACCGCCGGCAACGAAGAGGTAGTTTGGCGCCGGCTCGAGCGCGAAATGATTGCGCGGACCCCGCACTCGGACCTTCGATGCGGCCTCGAGTGAGTCGAAGATCCACCGCGACCCGCCCCGCCCGTCGTGCTCGCGCAGCACCGCGATCTCCCAGCTGGAGGACCCTGAGCTGGCGCTGCACGTCAACGAATACTGCCGCACCATGCCGCAATCGAGCACCAGATCGATGTGTGCGCCTGGTTGCCAGTCCGGCATGTCGGTACCGTCCGGCCTTGCGAGTCGGAGGATGACGACGTCCTCAGCCTCGTCGCGGCGCTCGGTGACCACAGCGTCGAATTCCGGTTCCGCATGACTGTGTTCGTTCATCAACCCGGCCGACCTTCCCGGAACGTCGGCGCACCGACGTCGTCGACCGCCGGCTTCGTATTCCGCTGTCCGATGGATGCCTTAATGTCCGCGAGCCCGCGCAGAAACTCCGGCCGGCGCGTTGACCATTCCTGCTGGACCGCTTCGGCCTCCAGCGCGCTGTCGTGATCGGCTACCAGCGGTGCTCGGCGCAGCCAGCCCACTAGCCGTCGCACGTATTCGGCGTCCATGTCTCCCAGGCCGCCGGCGAGCCCTACGGCGGTGTCAACCACCTTCGCGCGTTCAACGACGTCGGCTACCAGTCCGACCCGGTATGCGTGGTCGGCGTCCCACGTCTGGCCGAGCAGCAACGCCAGGGTGGCCTGTTGATGGCCGACCGCCCGCGACAGCAGCCAACCGTGGCCTCCCCCGGGAAAGATGCGCAGTTCAGCGAACCGGCACACGAACCGGGCCGTTTCCGCCGCGACACGTACGTCACAGGCCAAAGCCAGGTTGAATCCGGCACCCACTGCCGCTCCGTTGATTGCCCCGATTGTGACTAGCGGAGAGTTCAATATGCGCAGAAAGCCGCCGTAAACTCCGCGGATGAGGCCAAAGTCGCCTTCGGCGGCCTGTTCCAGCGTGGCGAGTTCGGCTCCGGCGCAGAAGGTTTGGCCCGCACCGGTGACCACTAACGCTCGGATCGCCGGATCGGCTTCCAGATCATCCATTGCAAGCGTGATCTCGCTCACCATCGCAGCTGACAGGACGTTTCGCCGATCGGGATCGTCCAAAGTGAGGACCGACACCGGGCCATGACGATCAACGGTGACCGACGCGGCCATCACGGCACCCCGGAAACGTCGACGCTCATCGCGTCCTGGGCAAGCCACGCCCACAGGTCGGGCGCGGCCAACGCATCGGTAGCCAGCCGACCTGCCCAGTAGTGCTCGGCGCCGAACTCCTCCCGCCATGTCCACAGACCTAAGGTGTGACGATGCAGCTCATGCTCACGGGCTGTTCCTAGCGCACCGTGCAGCTGATGTGCGAAGCCCGCCACTTCGGTGGCCGCCTTCGCGGTCTGGATCTTGGCCGTTGGCAGTCGCGGATCGTCGCGCAGCTGCGCTGCGTGCGAGACCCCGCGCACCGCATCGGTGACGGCGGCCTGCGCGGCCGTGACGGCTCCTGCCAGTGCGGCGACAGTTTGCTGAACAGCCTGAAACGCGGATAGCGGCCTACCGAACTGCTTGCGCGTCGAGATGTGTTCAACGGTCAGTTCTTTAACCCTGCCTAGGGTCGACGAGATCTGCACGCTACGGGCCAAAGCGCCATAGATCAGTACCTCCTCGGCGACCTCTCCGGCCGGACGACGCAGGGGGCTCAGCGTCGTAGGTTGAACTCCGGTGAGGGTGACTCTGGCCCAGGGCGCACCGTTGAGGCTGCGCCGAGGTGTGCGCTGTACGGTATCGGCGTCCACCAAGGCAACGACGGCGTCCCCGTCGCGGTCCGAAGTGATGACGATCAGCTGGCTGGCCCAGGTGGCCCACGGTACCCAGTCCGCGTCGACATCGATGCGACCGTCGTCGTCAATCACGCCTAGGTCGGGCACGACGACGGTCAGGCCAGCACCGTGCGCGGACATGCCGGCACTGCTCCTGACGCTGTTGGTGACCAGCAGGAGATCAGCGACTGGTGACGGCCAGCCGCCGCTGGACACCGCATCGACGACTGCCATCGCGTCGGCGAGGTCACCCCCTTCGCCGCCCAGATCACCGTCGAGGCCCACACCAAGCCAGCCTCCGTCGGCGAGCGCCTGGGTCGCCGCGCGTCCAGCCGACTCGTCCCAGGTCCAGTCCGCACCCACCTGCGACTCGTGTTCGAGGGTGGAACGCACGGCCGCACCGATCTGGCCGGTCATGAGGTCACCAGCTCCCGAGCAACGATGCCTCGCAGAATCTCGTTCGTACCGCCGCGCAGCGTGCGGTCGGGACTACGCAACACAGCCTCCGCTAGCAGTCGGGCAAGCTCGTGGTCTGAGTCCAGGTCCGGCGCGACCCCCGCCGAGGCACGCACCAGCCCGATAATCTTGCCTTCGAACTGAGTACCGAGATCCTTGACGACAGCGCTTTCGACGTTGGGAGTTTCACCCCGACCAAGAGCCTTGGCTACCTCGAATGACATGGCGCGGATGCTGCGTAACTGGGCCAGCAACACCCCAAGCTCGACCAAGTCGGGGGTACCGGCACGTTCGATCAGGCAACGGAGCAGTGGCATCGTCGACAAAAACCGCTCCGGGCCACTGCGCTCCAGGGCCAGTTCTTGCATCACCTGGGCCCAGCCTCGTCCGGGGGCGCCGAGCAGCGAGTCCTCCGCGAGCACGACGTCATCGAAGGTGACCTCGTTGAAATGGTGGCCTCCGTCGAGCGTGACGATCGGTCGAATCTCGACCCCTGGACTCTTCAGGTCGATCAGAAACTGCGAAAGCCCCGCATGCCGGTTATCACGGTCGACGGGCGCCGTGCGCGCGAGCACTAAAGCATAGTGAGCGACATGGGCGAGACTGGTCCACACCTTCGCGCCGCTGAGTCGCCAACCGCCGTCGACTTGCTCGGCTCGGGTTCGGATCGAGGCGAGATCAGATCCGCTGTCGGGTTCGGACATGCCGATGGAGAAGTACCGTTCGCCGCGCGCTATGGCCGGCAGATGCTTGGCTTGCTGTTCGGGCGTTCCATGTCGCACCAGGGCGGGCCCCACCTGGCGATCGGCAAACCAGTGGGCAGCCACCGGCGCCCCGGCGGCCAGCAATTCCTCGATGACCACGTAGCGCTGCTCGCTGGAAACCTGGGCGCCACCAAACTCGCGCGGGAACGTCATCCCGATCCAGCCGCGGACGCCCAGCGCTCGACTGAACTCTGGGCAAAAGCCCGTCATCCAAGAATCGCAGTGCCGCTCGAGCCCGCGGGCAGCCATCTCGCGACTGACGAATTCGCGCACCTCTGCGCGCAGTTCCTTCTGCCTGCTAATCGGGTGATCCCCCTTACGGAATACGGACAACTAAAGGTCATCGTAGGACGAGAAAGCGGCCATAGTCAACGTTGATGTTGACTGCCTCTGCGCGCTCGTCGGAGCACGCGATGAGGCTCATGCGGCCCGCGCCGACCGGTGGCACAGGCCGAGGGCGCGGAACACCAGACGACGGGATCGTCGCACGTGCGGCGCGGTTACTCGTTCAGCTCCGCAGGCGGCGAGAGTCCTCATTGTGACCCCGGCAAGATCCTATGGCGACGGGCCTTGCGGATTTCTAGATAGTGAGCGCCCTCAAGGCGAGCACCACGAGGCAGAGCAGCAAAATAGCCCCCGATGCCTGCACATCGTAAAACTTTCGCCGAAGATGTGAGGCAACAGCTAGAGCGAAGTACAGCGTTATGCCGACGCCTGCCGCGATCCCGATCGGCCACCAGAACAGACCCAGCATGATGGCCGCTGCACCTGCGAGTTCGCACGATGCGAGCAGCCAGATGTAGCGTTCGGGAAAGCCGACTTTCACTATGGTGGCGGTCTGTTCAGGGTTGTGACTGAGCTTTCCGTATGCGGAAAACACGAGCAGTGCGGCCAGTACAGCGCTGAGAACACAGGTCGCGATAAACATCGCCGATGAACCATCACCCTTCGTATGTTGCGTGACGGACTAGGCGCGGCCAAGGTTCGCCGTTAGCGATAGTGCCACCTCCACGGGCGTACCGTCAACATCATTGTTGATTGCCGCGGTGCGGCGATACGCCACGAGGCTCGGGAGTGGCAAGGTCGTAAGTGAGCTCGCCGAGCTCCTGTGCCACCGCGAGACGGGGAGATTCCTGGCCGACTTTCGCTATTCGCGTAGCGCGTCGTTTGTGACCACCGAATCCCTCAGCTCGCCTGACGATTCACCTCGAGACGTGCGGCAGTGGTCCGAAGACCTCGGGGCCGCGATCTGTGTCGAGGGTGACAAGCCCGCTCGATTCGAGTGGCTTCTGGCCGCCCGGCCACTGTGGCCGCGCACTGGTTCGGCCGATCGCCGGATCGGCCTTGCCCTGTTGCTTTTTGGCACCACGATTGATGCGCACCGCCTAGCGCTGCTGGCAGTACTCGACGAAGTTGCCGAAGCACACCAGACCACGGTCGCCGCAGCATCCTGGCGTGGTTGCTCGCCCAAGATCACGTCACCGCACCAATCGCGAGCGCACGCACAGTCCCAACTCGACGGGATACTCCCGGCGGCGGATCTGGTCTTAAACGCGGAGGAGGTCACGCCCCTCGGCGCCGCCAACACCGAGAGTCCACAAGCAGTAGCGCCGCTCTACCGGGGCGATTTCCTGCCCCAAGGCCGTGCACGTGGCCGCACCCGGACCGCCAACATCGCGGCTTCCCTATTCACCCTGTTCACGCGCGTGATCAACGTAAGTGTTGACTGACATGAGGGCGGGCCTCTACGCTGCTGTTGGGAGAGCGAACCAACCGACACCATGACGGTCGTCACAATTACGGGAGGACGCTTCGTGACCATCGACGACGCAACCCTCGAGGAAATCTCAGCCGTCCGCTGGGCGCGCCGGATCACCGATTACTTCGCGATTTCCGATCTTTGGGAATTTGCATCGTTCGGCGACTATCTGAGCCGCGACGTCGAATTTCGATTCGCCAACAACGCGCCCATCGAGGGACTTGAAGCAATGCTGGAATTCGCGGCGCAGCACAAAAACGCAGTCAAGAGTGTGCAACACACCCTCAATTCGTTTTACACAGACCTTGATCAGCGCACCGTCGTCGTCGAACTGCGCGTGCGGTACATACAGCTCGACAACACAACCAGCGAATACCCGGCCGCTGTGGTCCTGACCTTCAACACTGACGACCTCATCGAGGGCTACCACGTCTATGTCGACCTCTCTGGGCTGCGTTGAGTCATCGTTGCGCAAAGCCCAATGTTCGTCGCGCACCCACGCCGCGGCGTACAGCGCTAGAGCGCGGCCGGTCGAAGTTATGGACACCAGTCATCGCACCAAGCAAGCGTGCACACAGGGAGTCACGATGACCACCATCCAGCCCGGTATCTCACCGGCCGAGGCCGACAGGGAACCCGCACTCGACGAGATCGCCGCGCGCGTGCTGTGGCTGTCGACGGCGATCGTCCATCACGCCAACCACGTCCGACTGAACCCGAGCGGGCTGAAAGTCGGTGGCCACCAGGCCTCGTGCGCATCGATGGTCTCGCTCATGACCTCGCTGTACTTCGAACAGCTACAGTCCGGCGACCGCGTGTCGGTCAAGCCGCACGCCTCACCGGTGCTGCACGCGATCAACTACCTGCTCGGCACGCTCGACGAGCCCTACCTGACGACTCTGCGCGAGTTCGGCGGCCTGCAGAGCTATCCGAGTCGGTCCAAGGACCCCGACCCGGTGGACTACTCGACCGGGTCCGTGGGGATCGGCGCCACAGCACCCATTTGGGGAGCGATCGCGCGCCGCTACGTCGACGCCGCTTTCGGCAGTACCGGGTCAGGCCGCCAATACTCGCTGGTCGGTGACGCTGAACTCGACGAGGGCGCGATCTGGGAAGCGATTCTCGATCCGGCCGTTCAGGAGCTAGGCGAGATCGTCTGGATCATCGACATGAACCGACAATCCCTTGACCGGGTCGTGCCCAACATCGCCGCCGAGCGATTGGAGTCCATGTTCGCCGCTGCGGGATGGCAGGTCATTCCCGTCAGATTCGGCCGGTTGCTCGAAGAGCTGTTCGGCCGTCCGGGCGGATCGGCGCTGCGACGCAGGATCGTGCAGATGCCCAATCCCGAGTACCAGCGGTTGCTGCGCTGCACGGCCGATGAGCTGCGCGAGCGGTTGCCCGCCCAGCAGCCGGACGCCGACGCCATCAGCGAACTGATAACCCAACTCGACGACGCCACCCTGATCAAAGCCATCAGCAATCTGGGCGGCCACGACCTGAACACGCTGCGGTCGGCGTTCGCGCAGATCGACGACTCCCGGCCGTCGGTCATCATCGCCTACACCATCAAGGGCTACGGGCTGCCAACCCAAGGACACCCCCAAAACCATTCCTCGCTGCTGTCAGTCGAACAATTCCAGCAGCTGGCAGAGACCCTGGGCAATGACCCCGACCAACCGTGGCAGCGTTTTGGCGCCCAGTCCCCGGCCGGTGAACTGTGCGCAGCCGCCGCGGAGCGTCTGCACCGCATGGCGCCGACGATTGCGGTGCCGCCACCAGTGCCAACCGAAATCGGGCGCACTCCACTGGCTACCAGCACCACGCAGGCAGCGCTGGGCCGAACGCTGCTCGACCTGAGCCGCGAGGCGCCCGAGGTGGCCGAGCGCGTGGTAACCGTGAGCCCGGACGTCAGCTCGAGCACTAACCTCGCAGGCTGGCTCAACAAGGTTGGCATTTGGTCACCCGACGAACGCCGTAACTGGTTCGACGATGACCGCGAGACGATCCTGCATTGGCGCGAAAGACCGACCGGCCAACACATGGAGCTCGGTATCGCCGAAACCAATCTGGTCGGACTGCTCGGCGAGCTTGGCGCCACCTGGAGTCGGTGGAGCCAACCCTTATTCCCCATCGGCGTGCTTTACGACCCCTTCGTCGAGCGGGCGCTGGAGCCTTGGTCCTACGGCATCTATGCCGGTGGCCAGTCCATTCTGGTTGGCACCCCGTCGGGGGTCACCCTCGCCGCCGAGGGGGGTGCGCATCAGTCGATCAAGACTCCCTCGATCGGGCTTGAGCAACCCGGTTGCATCAGTTACGAACCCGCATTCGCCGTCGAAGTCGAATGGACGTTGCTGCACTGCATCTCGCGACTGGGGCGCCCCGATGGCGAGTCGTCCTACTTGCGGCTGTCCACCCGGCCCGTACGCCAAGACCTCGCCGAGCTGCCCACCGATCCTGCAGCTCGGGAGCGCCGTCGCCGCCAGGTCATCGCCGGCGGGTACACGCTGCGTCCATGCGCGGACCCCGCGGTTTGCATCGTGGCCATCGGCGCGATGGTCACTGAAGCTATCGAAGCGGCAGATCGGCTTGCAGAGATGCAGGTCGCCGCCGAGGTCGTCTGCATCACCAGTCCTGGATTACTATTCGAATCCCTTCAGGCTCGCCAAGGCCTGGGCGACGGCCCCTCCTGGATCCTCGACCAGATCTTCCCGGTGCAACGTGCCGCGCCGATGGTCACCGTCCTCGATGGACACCCGCACACCCTGGCGTTCCTCGCCGGAATCAACCGTGTCCCGTTGAAGTCGTTGGGCGTCAGCCGATTCGGACAGGTCGGCGACCTGAACGCGGTGTATCGCTATCACGGGATCGACGCCGACTCCATCGTGCGCGCCGCGCTTGATCTCGCCGAGTGATGAGGAAGCCATGACCGACGCGGAATTCACAGTAACCCTGCCCTCCCTCGGCGAAGACGTCACCGAGGCCACCATCACGCGCTGGCTCGTCGAACCGGGCGACACGGTGGACGCCGAAACGCCATTGCTGGAAGTCGCCACCGACAAGGTAGACACCGAGATCCCCTCGCCGCACGCCGGCACCGTCGCCGCCATCCTCGTCGCAGAAAACGACGTAGTGGAAGTCGGTGCGGCCCTTGCCACCATCACCACAGCTCCCGCCTCGCAGCCGGACCAAGAGCCCGAACCCGTGACGGCTGAGCACAAACCCGTGACGGTTGAAACTACTGCGGCCCCATCCGCCAGTACGGCCTTCGGTAGACCGACCGACACCGACACCCACACCGACGCTCCGTCCATCTCGGTAGCCACGGCGCAGCCCGCGGCTGCGGCCCCACCCGCGGTGACGAACGGCGCCGATACCTCAGTTGAAAAGCTTCCCAAGATCCGTCAGACGATCGCCCGACGCATGATGGAGTCACTACACGGTGCTGCGCAACTCACCACCGTTGTTGAAGCCGACGTAACTAGCATCAGCATGCTGCGCACCGCGCACAAAGCGGAATTCCAAAAGGCGACCGGCACCAAACTGTCGTTTCTGCCCTTCTTCGCCAAGGCAACCGTTGAAGCCTTGGCCGAACACCCTGTCCTCAGCGCCTCGGTCAATACCGAATGCACCGAAATTACCTATCACCACAGCGTAAATCTCGGAATCGCTGTGGACGGTCCCAAAGGATTGATCGTCCCGGTCATCCGCCATGCCGACCGGTTGAGCATCGCGGAATTGGCCGCCGGCATTGCCGAGGTGGCAGACCACGTACGCGCCGGAACGATAAGTCCCGACGCACTGACCGGTGGCACCTTTACCATCACCAACACGGGCAGCCGAGGAGCCTTATTCGATACGCCGATTCTGAACCGACCGGAATCTGCAATCCTGGGTACCGGCTCCGTGGTCGAGAGAGTGGTTCCCCTGCGGGACCCCGACGGTGCAGTCGGATTCAGCGTGCGCTCCGTTATGTATCTCTCCATCACCTACGACCACCGCGTCGTCGACGGCGCCGACGCGGCTCGGTTCCTCACCACCGTTCGACAACGGCTCGAAACAGGGTTCACGGAAAAAGAGTTGCTCCACGGGTCCCATCGCCCCGACGTTCCGGCAACCTCTGGCAGCGCGTAACCCATTCGCATCACGCACCCGGTTGGAGGTGGCTTCACGGCTCGAATGGCGCGACACCCCTGCCGGAGTGGTCCCGACGACTCGACGCCGCCGAAAGTCCGCTGACCGGGAGATCGAAGATCACACGCATCCGTGAGGCGGAACTAGTCGAGTTCGCTTGGCGGTGAGAATCATTCGGTACTGGCGATCACTGGAGCATTCTGCAATTGAGGTGCGATATTCCTATCGCTTTCGGTTGAACGCGATCAGATATCCCTATTCTCAAACTCCGCGACTGTCGCTCTGGCTTCTCGTTTCGGGATTCTTGAGTCTAACGACTTGACAACGCGCACAGCTGAACTCGGCGACTGCCAAGCGTCGGCGGGGCGCTGGGATCGTTGGCCACAACCCTCGAATACACGGCACCGGCTGCGATAACGTGAAGCACAACCCCGCCCGGTAAGGAGCTGTGCCGCTCGACCTGATTCATCGATTATGGGATGAGCGGCGGGGTTAACTATCCCAAGGCCACCCGATCAGGCGCGGGCGACGATCAGCTCGATTGCCTGGAGCTTCGGGAAAGTTCTGTTCGCACAATTGGTGCGACTTTGGTGCCCAGAAGTTCGATGGCGTCAAGCACGTGGCGGTGGGGCAGGGTGCCCACGCTGAACTGCAGCAATGTGCGGTCGTGCCCAAACAGACGCTGTTGATGAATGATCTTTTCGGCGACCTGTTCTGGGCTGCCAGCGATGAGCGCACCATTGATGTCAAGTTCCTGCGCATAGTGTTCGCGACTGGGCAGCATTTGTCGTGGGGTGCCGAGGAACGCGTGCATCCCCTCGATGAACCCCGGGTAGGAGTCGTCAATCGCCTGCTTTGTCGTGGCGGCCACATAGCCGTGCGAGTTGATGCTGATCCGGGCGGATTGGGAGTGCCCGCCTGCGGCGGCGGCGGCGCGATACGCCTCGGCCAGTGGTGCGGATCGGCGGACGTCGCCGGCAATGACGGCCAGCGCCATCGGTAGACCCGCCGCGCCGGCGCGCCGAGCAGAGTCCGGGTTGCCTCCGACACCGACCCAGACGGGCAGCCGATGCTGCACGGGCCGTGGAAAGACCGGCTGGTCATGAAGAGCCGGCCGGAACTTGCCCGACCAAGACACGGCATCGTTGTCGCGCAGGCGCAGCAACAGGTCAAGCTTCTCGCTGAATAACTGTGCGTAGTCCTCGAGGCGGTAGCCGAACAACGGGAACGATTCCGTGAAAGCTCCGCGCCCGGCCATGATCTCGGCGCGACCACCGGACACCAGATCGAGGGTGGCGAATTCCTGGAAGACCTGCACCGGATCGGCCGACCCGAGGACCGTAGTAGCGCTGGTGAGTCGGATGTGGCTGGTACGCGCGGCTGCCGCGGCAAGAACGATTGCCGGCGACGATACCGCAAATTCCTTGCGATGGTGCTCGCCGAGTCCGTAGACATCCAGCCCGACCTGGTCAGCAATTTCGATCTCTTCGATGATCTCGCGGACGCGCTCAGCGGCAGTGATTGTCGGTGCCGTCCCGCCGGGATACGGCACAGTCTCGGCAAACGAGTAAACTCCAAGCTCCATCTGCGCTGCCTTTCACAAAGAGTCACACGGCCGCAGTAGGTGGTTGAGGGGACCCGGCGCTAACGCGGGCCGGGATGCGCCGGATCTGGTTGGGGCGTCGAGGGTCATGCGACCCTCGATACCAGGGTTACTGCCTCCTGCCAGTCTATCAACGTGATTGTTGACATATCGTGGTGCCGCGCCGGGTCGCGGTCAGTGATGTCACCTGCTCGAATCTGGAATTCGCCGGCGCCAATCACCCAGTCGGCCGGTGTAATGGCATCGAGGGCGGCCAGTCACATGAGGTTAAGGTTTAGCGACAACACGTACCCGCCGATGCCGGCGTGGACCTCTGCCTGTCTCGCGGGCGTCTGAGCCGCGCCGGCAGTCAGCACCTGGCCCATGTGCCACGTATTCGACTGCAGATGCGCCCACTCCGGCCTTCGGCCCTAGGGACAGTTCAGCACTTGCCGCAGCTGCGCTTTCGTCAGACGGTCACCGGGTCATGCTTCGCCGCGGGCACGGCCGCTTGCCCGGCGTCGCGATCGCTTGACGAAACGCCTCCCCCAAATGGCGATGCCCGCGGCGAGTGCCTTCTCGAGGCGAGGGTTGAAAGGCGGGCTGAGCAGCGCGACGGGACTGAAGAGCACGGGCGAGACCGCGAATGCCCGCATGTGACTGAAGGTCTCGAAGCCATACCGACCGTGGTAGTAGCCGGTTCCGCTGGCCCCAACACCGCCAAACGGAAGGCCCGGAACGCTCGCGTGCAGCGCAAAATCGTTCCGGGTCACACCGCCGCTGCGGGTTCGGGCAGAGTAGGTGCGGAAGGCGGGCGAGTCCGGGCCGAACCAGTACGCAGCGAGCGGAGTCGGCCGCGAATTGACGAATTC
This sequence comes from Mycobacterium sp., assembly GCF_965277065.1. GTDB lineage: Bacteria > Actinomycetota > Actinomycetes > Mycobacteriales > Mycobacteriaceae > Mycobacterium. The sequence continues at coordinate 515,849 of NZ_CBDIBT010000016.1, read as the reverse complement.
GATGACTTCAGAGATGTCGTCGTAGCCGATCACCGGGAGCACTGGTCCGAAGATCTCCTCCTGCATGATCTTCATGTCGGCTGTGACGTCGCTGATCAGGGTGAAGGGAATTCTTCGGGTTGCCGGTGGTGGAGTCTGCTCGCCGGGCGGGACGACTTGGCGTAGCGCGGCGCCGCGTCTGCTCGCATCCTCGATCAGCGCGCAGATTCGTTGGTAATGCTTGTCATTGATGATGGTACATACGTCGCCGTTGCCCAGGAGCGTCGGAAGTGCTGCACGACAGGCTTTTTCGGCGGCGTCGAGAAATTGTCCGGTGCGGTGGCGCGGGACGAATACGTGGTCGGGACTCAGGCAGATCTGACCGCTGTTGGCGAGGCGGGCCGCGACGATCCGCTTCGCAGCTGTGGCGATGTCCGCCCCCGTACCGACGACGGTCGGGTTCTTGCCGCCCAGCTCCAGAGTGACGGGCGTCAAATTCGCCGCAGCAGCACGCGACACCTGCTTGGCAACCGCGGAGGAGCCAGTGAAGAACAGGTGGTCGAACGGTAAGCCGCTGAACGCCACGGCCACGTCGAGTCCGCCGCAGACGACGGCGAGCTCCTCGACGGCAAATCGCTCCGCGAGCGCGGTGTGCAGCGCTTCGCCGGTCCGGGGGGTCATCTCCGACATCTTGATCATGACGCGATTCCCGGCCGCAATCGCGGCGATCGCCGGCTGCACGGAGAGCCCGACAGGAAAGTTCCAGGGGGACATGATGCCGACCACCCCCAACGGGGTGGGCTCGACCCAGGCCCGCACGCCGGCGGCACGCACGTATTTGGGTTGCGGTCGCTGCGGCGCCATCCACGCCCGCAGGCTGCGTTTGGTAGCTCTGATCTCTTCCAGCTGGAGTAGGACTTCTCCAGCCAGCGCTCCACTGAGTGGCCGGTTGCCGAAATCGGCACTGACCGCCCGAACGATGCGGTCGGCGTGTTCGGCGAGGGCGGCTCCGAGCCGGTCAAGTCGGTCCGCACGCAGGGCGTGCGAGGGCGGTCCGGCCTCCATCTGCGCACGGCGCTGCAGTTCGAGCACCTCGGACACCTGGTCGAGCGTCCACAGGGGTGTCGGCGGCCGAAGATCGGTCTCATGTCCAAGAGCGGATACAGATTGGCTTACCCCAAGACGATGCGCTCTCCCGCCAACCGGCGGCAATGGCGCTTTTCGGGGAGCGGAACCGCGTTCTGCGGCCGGCTCATCGCCCGGTTGCGGACGCATCGTGGCCGACCAGGTCGAGCGCGATGTCGACCAGCATGTCCTCCTGGGCCCCCACGAGGCCGTGGTGACCGGATGCCGATGCCGTAGTTGGTGGAGGCTTCCTCGGCGCGCCGCAAGAAGCTGGAGTAGACGCCCACGCCCGCATACCCCGGCGTGAGCTCTCGCGGTCCACCTGGATGGGCGGTCCTGAACGGTCGTCGGCGAGGGATCCCCTTATGGCACTTCATATCTCGAGCGACCGGAAGCACAGCCGGTACTGGAGACCTCAAGCAGCGGGATAACACAGTGACCGGCGTCCTGTCCGCCGCGACGTTAACCCGTGCGGATGTTGAAGACTTCCTCTACCACGAGGCCGCGCTCCTGGACGAGTGGCGCCTCGAAGAATGGTTGGACCTTTTCACCATCGACTGCGTCTACGAGGTACCCGCGCCGGATCGGCCCGACGACGATCCGGCCGAAACCTTCGCGCTCATCCATGACCGTCGACCCATGCTTGAGCAGCGCGTGATCCGGCTGACGAAGCCGACCGCGCATGCTGAATTTCCCCACCGCCGAGCGGCCTTGCGCGGCGGTGGCACCGCCGATTCCAACGCCGGGTCCAGGGCAGGTCGTCGCCCGCGGACGGGATCGGCGACATAGCGCCGGGTGGTACGCCCTTGAGCCTTTCATCGCTATCGATGGCGAGCTGAAGTTTCGAAGGACCTTCCACCACGGCCTATAAGAAGGCGGCGATTGCCGTCCCGTTCGTAGCCCGTTTGGTGGAGATGTCCGCGCCGGGTTTACAAGTACCGGCGAGGCGGGTAAACCGGACTCATCAGTATCTTTAAAGAGACTTCTGAGTCTCATTACTCGGATGGGAGCTCGAACTATGAGCGGGAACTACACGATCGGCACCTACTTGTTGGACCGGCTCAAGGAGATGGGCGTAAGCCACGTCTTCGGAGTACCAGGTGATTACGCGTTTCCGCTGTTCGCAGCCCAGGAAGCCGATCCGGAGATGACATGGATCGGTGAGTGCAACGAGCTTAACGGCGCCTACGCCGCCGACGGCTATGCCCGGATCAACGGGGTGGGCGCCTACATGGTCACGTGCGGTGTAGGTGAGCTCAGTGCATCGTGCGGCCTCGCAGGCGCCTTCAGTGAAGGTGTCCCGGTCATCGCGATCGTCGGCCACCCGCCGACTGTTGCGCCCAACGGACGTCAGCAGACCCATCACAGCTTGCGCAACGACTTCGACGGGTTTGCTCGGATCGCGGCCGAGATGACGTGCGCCCATGCCGTATTGACAAGGGAGAACGCCACCGCTGAGATCGACCGGCTGCTGCAGGAATGTTGGGCACAAAGGCTGCCGGTGTACCTCGCGGTGCCCGAAGATCTGGGCGATCTACCCGCCGAACGACCTTCGGCGAAACTGCACCTGTCGACACCGCAGAGCGATCCCAACCAACTCGACATCTTCCTCTCCGACCTACTGCCCCGTCTGCGGGCCGCCCATCGCCCGGTCATCCTGGCCGACAGCGCGGTGGGCCGTTATGCCCTCACGCCACTGGTGCAGGAATTCGCCGCGAAGGCCAAGATTCCGACGGCGGTCGTGTTCAGCGGAATGTCGGCATCCTTCGACGAGACGCGACCCGAATTCCTGGGGACGTATCTCGGCGTCCCCGGCGACGACATCACCGAGCGAGTGTCCGGCACCGACCTGTTGCTGCGGCTGGGCATCCGGTCCGGGGAAACCAACCAGGGTGCAGCCGACCCGGACTGGCACGACCCCAAGGTGGTCGACCTCGGTATCGACGCAGCACGCATCGGTGAAACCGACTACCCCGGGGTCGCTCTGGAAGGGGTCCTGACAGCCCTACTTGGGCAGGCCGGGCAGCTCGGCGACTTCGAACTCGTGCCCGCAGCCTCGATTGCAGCCCCGGCATTCACCGCCCAGCCGGATGCTGCGATAACGCAGGACCGGCTTTACGAGCGACTCGCGTCGTTCCTGAACGAAGGCGACGTCTTCGTCGTCGATCAGGGCACGTGCAACTCGGCCATCGGCATCCCCAAACCAGCCGGGGTTAGCACGATCACCGAATTCACTTGGGGCGCCATCGGCTTCGCACCACCAGCACTGGTCGGGGCGCTGGTCGCCGCTCCCGATCGGCGCCACGTCATGATCACCGGTGACGGCTCCTTGCAGATGACCGCCCAGTCCTTATCGACGGTGCTGCGTCACAACTTCGCGCCCATCATCATCGTGCTCAACAACGGCCGTTATGTCATCGAGAACGTCGTCGGGTTCGCCAAGCCCCAAGACAACACCTACAACTACCTGCATTCCTGGGACTACCAAGGGCTGTTGTCGGTGTTCGACCCCACCGGCGACGCCATCGGGATCAAGGTCGGCACCGAGAAGGAATTCGACGACGCACTCACCGACGCCGCACGCCGCCACGACCAAGGTGTCTGCACCCTCATCGAGGTAGTGCTCTCGCCGGACGACGTCCCTACCGCTCTGACGCGCACCTTCGGTGCGCTGCTGGGGGCCGGCTCGTGAGCACACCCATTAAACCAGTGAAGGTCCTGTGCCAAGGTCACCTCGGATCAGAATTAATCGGTACGTTGGCTGACCAGTTCGGCGCGATTTACCCGCCCGACACGGATGCACGCGACACCCTGGTCGCCGCCCACGCCGCCACGGTGCGCGCCCTGGTGACCGCGGGGGCGCCCGGGGACGACGCGGGCCTGATGGACGCATTGCCCCACCTCGGGGCGATCGTCAGCCTCGGCGACGGCTACGAACTCATCGACGTCCGCGCCGCCCAACACCGCGACATCGGCGTCAGCAACACCGCCCCCGAGGAACTGCGCGCCAGCGTCGCCGACACGGCCGTCGGCCTGGCACTGAACACCGTGCGACGGTTCAACGCCGCGGAACGATACGTTCGCGCAAACCACGGATATGACTACGACAGTGAATTCATGCACACCCGGGACCTCACCGCCGCTGCCGTCGGGATCCTCGGCATGGGCGGCATCGGCACACGGATCGCCCGGCGCCTGGCGGCCTTCGACTGCGACATCGCGTATCACAACCGTCATCCGATTCCCCACTGCCCATGCCGATATGTCCACTCCGTTGTGTCGCTGGCTCGATCCGTCGACGTACTCGTCGTGGCGACCGCCGGCGGTCCAGACAATCGCCATCTCGTCGGTCGAGAGGAGCTGACCGCACTCGGACCACACGGATACCTGATCAACATCGCCCGCGGAGACGTCATCGACCAGGACGCCCTGATCGACCTGTGCAGCTCGGGCGGATTGGCCGGTGCAGGACTGGACGTGTTCGTCGGGGAACCGACACTGCCTGATGCGTTGTTCACCCTGGACAACGTCACCGTGACGCCGCACATTGGTGGCGGCACGGATCGCAGTACCGCCGCCATGCACGCATGTCTGATCGCGAATCTTCGCGACTACCTAGACAGCGGCAAACTGGATACGCCGGTCCTGCCGCCAGGAAAGCGTCGACATGCCCCCAGTTCGTAGGACCGTAACACCGAAGCACACCGCATCAGACACTAAGCTCGCTGCCGTGTCCACCGTGCAAGAGGCGAAGCGACGAGCCATCGTCGAGGTTCTGATCCGCGCCGCCCAGGACTGCTTGATCACTCACGGATTGGACGTCACTGTCGACGAAGTCGCCGAGCGCGCCGGGGTCAGCCGCAGCACGATCTTTCGGCACTTCTCCACCCGCGACGAGCTCATCTCCGCCGCGGTGCGCAGCGGAGCAGCTGACCTCGAAACTAGCTTGCCGCCCTACGCCGGCGGAGATTGGCGCCCGTGGCTGCACGAGATCTGCAATCTCATCCACACCCGAGCCAACCAAACGGCGCAAGGAATTTGGGATCTCATCGCGCGACGCGACCTCTCCCCGCTACTCAGCGCTGCGGTCCGCGAACTGCGCGACAACCGCAAGACCCGACACCACCAAATCGCTGCAACGCTATGGGAGGCCGCCGGCGGCCACGGACTCCCACCACCGGCGATCGACAACGTCGTCGCATCTCACCTCAGCCCGTTATTCACCATCACCGTGATCACCGACGTCGATGCCAACCCGCACTGCGTCGCCGAACTCGCCGAAATCTGCATAGTCACAGCCATCGCAAGGCAACTTGCAAGTTCGGCCTCCATGTGAGGCGCTAATGCGGCTCGAGTCCGATGCGCGTTGATAGTTCGACGCCGTAGCGCCGAGGTTTCGCGGATTCACGGCGGGTCGGCCTCTTCGGGGCGGCGCCGGTGCCGGCCTCTGTCGTCCGGTCCGCGTTGGACGCGTTGCCCCATGTTGAGTTGATTCAGGCGTGCGGGCTAACAGAAGGCGGCGCCGGCGGCATCTAGTCCAGCGCAGCAGAAGTCATCGCACGCCCCGACGCGAGCGGGCGTCTTGCCGCCTTCAACACCGAAGCGCGGGTGGTTAACGCCGACGGCACAGACGTGATACCCGGATGCGCCGGGGAGCTGATCCTTCGGGGTGAGAAGGGTAATGAATGAGTACTGGCGAAACCCCCGGCACCGCCGAGACCGTCCGGGAAGGGTGGTTGCGTACGGGTGATGTCGCCACGGTCGACGCCGACGGCTACATCACGGTCGTTAATCGGCTGAAAGACATAATCATTTCCGGCGGCCGCAATATCTACTTAGTCGAGTCGAGAATGCCCTGGCTGCGCACCCTGCCGTCGGACGAGATCGCCATCATCTCCCGCGCACATCCCGTCTACGGCGAAACAGTTCTGGCGGTTGCCAATCCGCTCCCGGGGCAGGATTTGACGTGGAAGACCTTCGCGCATGGGTGCTCAAAACCTCAGCAGCTGCAAGCTTCCGCGCGACCTGATTCTGCGCAACCCCTCCGGAAAGATCCTCAATCACATTCTCCGCGAGGATCTCGAGGAAAACCGCCGTGTAGCGGTCATCCACACTGCTCTTCGACCAGACCCGTGCCGGTCAGCCTGTTCGACTACCGCGGCGCCACTGTGTGACTAACCTCAACGAGCGGTCGGTCTCTCTAGCGACGCCGATCCACAAGTCTTGACAATATCCCGTGTCGTCGTCCTCCCGGGCGACTGTTCCTTCGGCATGGCCATCCTCGTTTCCGCGGTCAGGAGCCTCCAGGATTTCCCAGTGCGATTTGCAGTGCGTGTGTGCAAAGTGCCACGCCTCCGGAGGGGTTCAGCGAACCACCACTTATGCGGCTCGCCGACCTACATCAACCGGCCGACAATGCTGTCTTCGCGATGATCTCGTGCGTGCTGGATGCCTACTTGATGAGGACGCCATATCGCGGCCGTCGGGCCAACCCGAGGCAATGAGGAAAATGTCCACGACATCAGGACACCCGCAAAGGCCCCTTCGGACTAGTTCGTGATGCGTACTGGGAGGTGGCGGATGGCGCGGAACGCGGATGAATAGGCATATTCGGGCTTGGCGAGGACTTCGAATTCGTATCCCTGCGCGAAGAACTCCTCCCAGAGGATCGCCAATTGCACCTCGGCCAGCCGCGCTCCGATGCAGCGGTGAATACCGTGGCCGAAAGTCAGATGCCGGGACGGTCGTTCCCGATTTACGATGAACTCGCTGGCCCGTTCGATGGCCTCGTCATCCCGATTGGCGGAGATGTACCACAGAATGACTTTGTCCCCCTTTCTGATCCTTTTGCCTTTGAAGTCGATGTCCTGCAGAGCGTTTCGCCGCACGCACAGCGCCGGTGTCTGCCAGCGCAGCGTCTCCTGAATGAACGGTCGCACGAGTGTGGGCGTCTCGCGCAACTTGCGGAGCTCGTCTGGATGCTCCCACAAGGCCCAAAGCCCGCCACTCATGGTGTTTCGGGTGGTGTCGTTCCCGCCGACTAGGAAGGTGAGGAGCGTACCCATTCGCTCTTGCAGCGACAGCGAGTTCATGAGGTCACTGTGGGCCAGAATTGACAGCAAAGTAGTGTTCGCTGGTTCTTTGGAACTCTGCTCCCACAGCGTCATCATCGTTTCAGCGAATCTCAGTTTCTCGGCCTCACGCTCTTTCTCCGACGAGATCGGAGCATCGGGATCGTCGAGGAAACACGTCATGACTTCCGACCAATAGACGAGGTCGTGTCGTTTTTCGATCGGATAGCCCATCATTGCCGCGAGCATCGTTGAAGTGAGCTCGATAGATACCCGCTCTGTCCAGTCGAACTCTTCACCGCGGGGCAGACCGGCAAGCACCTCGCGCGTGCTCTGGCGAATCAGGTCCTCGAACGCCGCAACGCCTTGGGGTAGCCCGAGGACCTTGAGCACTTCACGGTGTTGGGTGTGGTCGGGAGGATCCATCATGAAGAACGTGCGCAACACGGCTTCAGGTGGCAGATCGTAGGGCTGGATACCCCCGAAGTGCGAATCGGAGGAAAATACCTGGGTATTCACCTCGATCTCTCTGATGTCGTCGAACCGCGTGATCGCCCAATACGGTCCGAAGAAGCTGTCGTGCACGCGATGAACTGGGTCTTCCCGGCGGAGCAGCGCGAACAGCGGGTCCCATTCGTCGCGTTGATAGGTGGCTGGATCGCTGATGAGCGCACCCACGCGTGCCAAGTGTTCTTCGACTTCAGCGGCCATGCGAAGCCCTCCATACGTGAATAGAGCGAGTCATTCGAATCGCGGTCCGATACCGCGTGCCGTTGATCAATGCGATCAGGGTTCCGCACGGAAGACGTTGCGCAACATACCGAATCCAGAGTCGATCCGTACACGCACTGTTCCGTCCTGTGGGACACACTTACCTCCCGCAGAACACAAGTCATATCGTCGAAAAGCGTTCGGCCTCATCCCGTCGGGGCTGGCAATCCGAATTTAGGCGCGGTCGATGCTCCGATCACGGCGGGCCGGAGAACATTCCCTTGGAATTCGATCCCCGTGTCCCGGTTTGTCGCGATGCTCGACGGGTGCGAAATTCGCCGGCTTGCCCGCAGGTCGTCGGTGCGCGCGGTAGCCCATGGCAGCCGTCAGCAGATGAACGAGGAACTTCGCGGGCTTGAGCAGGTGGCTTGCTGCAGCCGGATCGATGGCGGCCTCAGCCATGATCACCCGACCAGCTTCCAACTCGCGGCCACGGAGCACCGCACGTTCCTCGTAATGGAACCCGCAAAAGGGCTCGGGTCAGTGGCTCGTCGTCGGCACCCCAAGCAGCGCCGCGGCATTCAAGCCAGCGACCTTCTCGGCATCGGCCGCCGGCAGACCGGCCAGGACGGACCCGCCCAGATCGTCTTGCGCCGGCAGCGGGTAGTCGGTTCCGAACAGGACGCGGTCCGAACCGATCCGATCGCACAGGTATCGCAGGTTCGCCTGGTCGTAGACGACGCTGTCGACAAAAATGTTTTGGGTCAAGTCCGATGATCGCGGTTCCTCGCCCTGGTCCCACAAACGCGCGATCCGCGACAACGCCCAGAAGAAGGTGCCACCACCGTGCGCGAGGCAGATGCGCAACTGCGGGCAACGCGCCGAGGGGCCGCCGAACACCAGCCGGCTCGCGGCGATCGCCGTGTCGGTGGTCATGCCGAGACCGAATGTGGCGGCAAGCCCGGTGATCCGCTGCGCCCACGCCGTGCCGGTCTGGAGAATGAGCGGATGGACGAAAACGATCATGCCCAATTGTTCTGCGGCGTCGAAGAACTCGCGCAGGTCAACATGGTCCAGTTCACGGTCGCCAGCGGCGGTGCCGATCTCCACACCTGAAAGCCCGGCATCGTGCGCGCGCTGCAGAACGTCCACGGCCTTGTCGGGATAGTGCAGGGGTACCGTGCCAAGCCCGCTGAACCGGCCTGGTTGTTCGGCAACCACCTGCGCGATTCCTGCGTTCAGGTGGTCGGCCCATTCGGTCGCCTGTCTGGCCTCACCCCAATCACAGATCAACGGCGGGACCGGGGACAGCACCTGCCGGTCGAGCCCGGCCGCATCCATGTCGTCGAGCCGAAGTCGGGTCGACCACGCCGAGGGCGACATGCTCCGCACCACCTGTCCGTCGCGGCTCAGCCGGCCTGTGCCGTCGGCGGTGCTGAACGTGGGCCAGTGTCGGTCACCGAAGCGCTCGGCGAAATCGGGTAGCTCAACGACGATGTGGGCATGAAAGTCGATGCGGCACAAGTGATTCATGGTAACGTCCTCCTAAAACCTAGCGCCGCACTGCAGTGCTAAGCGTGCGGTCACTCGCGTACGGGCGCACCGTTATACCCAGGGAGTATCAGCGACCCGGCGTCAACGGGCAGTTCGATGCCAGTCACCTCGGCCGCTTCGTCGGATGCTAGCCAGGAGAAGGCATTAGCGACCGCGGATGCTGGAAGCACCGAACGTGCGCGCAACGCCGACATGCGTCGGAAGAAGGCAGTCCGACGGCTTTCCTCCTCGGCGGCTTCGGAATTCAGTGCACCGGCCGCATCGTTGTCGATCATCGGGGTATGAATCGCCCCAGGCAGCACCGTGTTGGCGCGGACACCGAACTCACCCAGCTCCAGCGCGATCGACTTCATCAGCCCGGCTAGTCCGTGTTTGGACGCCGTGTAGGCGCCGAGTCCTCTGCGCGGGGTCCGTGCCTGCACCGATGCGGTGGCCAGGATGACGCCCGAAAGCTGCTGAATCATCTGCGGGGCAACCGCTTTGGCCGTTCGCCACACGCCTGAAACGTTGATGTCAAGGACGGCCTGCCACTCGTGTTCTTCGACCTCCCAAAAGGGCTTGGAGAGCATGATGCCTGCATTGGCGATGGCCACATCGATGCGGCCGAATTCGGCAACGGTGGCCTGAACCGCGGCATCGATGGAGCCTTGGTCTCGGACGTCGACGATGTGGGCAAGGCACGCCGCGCCCGCAGCGACCACCGCGCGTCGGGTGTCGTCGAGATCGGTGGCGTTCGCCGTGGTCGCCTGGGCTGCCGAGACGCTGTCAGCGATGTCGCATACCACTACGGAAGCGCCCTGGGCCGCGAATAGTTCGGCGGTCGCACGTCCGATCCCGCGCGCCGCGCCGGTGATGAACACGACCCTGCCTTGGTGCCGGGACAACGGTGTCTTCCTCTCGTGGGCTACTGCGCGTGACATGAATTACCAGGCACTCCGGTGTGGGCCACCGCGACCGGCGACCGCGTCAGCGCGCGGTATCCACCACCAACGGGACCGACCGGATTCCCTGCGTCGGCCAGATCGTCCTTCCGACGTCGCCCTCGACGTGGAAGTCCGGAAAGGCTTCGAGGAAAGCGTCGATCGCGACGCGCAGCTGGGTCCGGCCCAGATCGGCCCCGACGCAGTAGTGGGTGCCGAATCCGAAACTGACGTTGCGCGTGGGTGGCCGGTCGAGGATAAATTCGTTGGCGCGCTCGAACTGGTCCTCGTCGCGGGATGCGGACGCCCAGACCAATGCCACTTGCTCCCCGGCATTGATCGTTCGGCCGCCCACCACGATATCCTGCACGGCGCGTCGGCCTAATCCGATCAACGGTCCGTAGAACCGGATGATCTCATCCACCGCACCCGCAGTAAGGCCCGGATCGGCGATGAGCCGGGCCCGGTGCTCGGGATGCGCGCCGAGATGGTTCAAGGCGTGTCCCAAAGAGTTCGCCGAGGTGTCGTGACCGGCCGACGTCAGCAACATGTAGTAACCGTGCAGTTCTTTCTGCGTGAGCGGGCGTCCGTCCACCCGGACCTTCAGCAGCGCACTCGTCAGATCGTCGCCGGGATTCTTGTTTCGCTCCTCGGCCTCATCGGTGACGTACTCCGATATTGCGTTGGACACGTCGAGGAGGAGCTGCAGATTACCGTCAGACATGGCCTGGACGATGTTGGATGTCCAGCTGCGAAACTCGGCCCACATGGATTCGGGCACCCGCAACGCGAGGCACAGTGCCTCGCCGGCGAACGGCTGCGCGAATTCGGTCGAAGCGTCGAAGCGATCGCGGCCGCGCAGCGGCTCCAGCAGGTGGTGCGCGATCTCCCGCAGTTGTGGCACCAGCTCGGCCACCCTGGCCTTCGAAAGAAAGGGCAGCAGCGGCGACCGGTAGTTGGTGTGATCGGGCGGATCACTCTGCAGGGGAATCCAGGGAAAACCCAGGTCCAGATGCGGAACGGCGAACTGCGGGCCGGACGAGAACGTGCCCGGCGTCTTGCACGCCGACGCGATGTCAGCGTGCTTCAGCAGGGCCCAGAACCCCCCGAAATCCTCGGTCCAGGCGACGGGGCAACCCTTGCGAAGGTCGGCGAAGGTCTGCGCATACGTCCCATCGGCATCTGGCGCCAGCGGGCTCCAGTCACTGTGGCGTTCCTCTGCTCGGGTCATGGTCGAAGTCTCAGTGCAGTCGGGACGTTTGCACATCCACCAGTTCCGCATGACAGAACACGATCGATTGTGGCTCACCGCAAGGCAGGTGCGGGCGCTGGATCGCCGCTGACGCGAGCGCTCCGCTCGAGTGCAGTTCCGACCCTCAGAACGGCGATCGCCTCCGCGTGACGCCGGTGACCGACGATGAACGCGGACGTGGCCCTGCTACCGAGTCGCCCGAACACAGGCGGGGCAGGCGCACGGGCGCGGACCTGACAGTCCGGGAAAGGTACCTCGTGAACACCTCATCGACGACACCAACCGCTCTGGTGACCGGCGCCGGCGCGGGTACTGGCCGTGAATACGTGCGGCTGCTGCTGGCCGACAACTTCAGAGTGCTCGCCGTCAGCCTCCTCGATGACGAACTGGCGCGACTCAAGCGCGATCATGATCCCGGCGGCGACCGCCTCGTAGTCAGGCAAGCCGACCTCTGCGAGCCCGACTCCGCGGAGAAGCTCCTGGCCTGGTGCGACGAACACGCCTATCAGGTCGATACCCTCGTCAACAACGCGGGCTTCGCCGCGTATGGGGCTCCAACCGAGATCGACCTGACCAAGCTCGAGCGCATGTTGATGCTCAACGTCATCACCTCGACGAAGCTGTCGATGGTCTTCGGTCGCCGAATGCAGGAACGTGGGTCGGGTCGGATCCTGGTGATGGGATCGTCCGCCGGATTCTCGCCCGCGGTCAGGCTCGCGGCGTACGGAGCATCGAAGGCGTACACGAATACGTTCAGCCTGGCGCTGGGCGCGGAGCTCGAACAGAGCGGCATCACGCTCACGTGCGTGGCGCCCGGGTCCTTCCAGTCCAATTTCGCGGCCACCGCAGATGTCGCCGGCTTCAGTGGAAACTCGATGATGAAGAGGATCTATGCCACTGAGAAGCTGGATGCCGCGGCGGTCGCGCAGGCCGGATACAGCGCCCTGGTCCAGGGCAAACCCATGGTGACGGTGGGCAATAAGGGCATGGCGGCGAAGTTGCTGGCACGGGCACTCTCCCCGGTCTTCATCGCACGGCGCTCCAGAATTCTCTAGCCGTGCCGCTTGCCGTCGGCAGCGGCCGAACACGTTATGGCGCAGGACAACCGAGGTGGAGGACGACGTGCTCGATGTGAGAAGCGCAATGCGACGCTCGGCGAGTTTTCACCGCGATCTGATTGCAGTCGAAAGTTCCGGGCGGACAGTGACCTACAGTCAGGCTTGGGAGCGGGGCGTGCGACTCGCCAATGCTCTCATCGCGCTCGGCGCGAAGCCCGGAGACCGGGTCGCGGTACTCGAAGACAACTGCATCGCGGCGTGCGACTTCTACGTTGCCACCGCGGTGGCGAACCTGGTCCGGGTTCCGCTCTACCGCCGTAATTCGCCGGAAGCCCACCAGCACATGATCAGCCATACCGGCACCAAGATCGTCGTCGCCGCTGAGGAATACGCCGACGAGATCGCCGGCATCGACCAAGGAATCGGCGACGTGCACGTCGTGGTCCGAGATGGCCGGTACGAGGACTGGCTCGCCGCCCAGGATGACACCGACCCCAATCCCGAAGTGTCGTTGGACGACGTATTCATCATCCGGCACTCGGCCGGCACGACGGGCAAGGCCAAGGGCATTGCTTACACCCACCGCGCCTGGATGAGCGCCACTCGTGATTGGTTCTACATGCTCCCGCCGGTGAATCGTGGCGACGGTTGTCTGCACGTGGGACCTATTTCGCACGGTTCGGGCTACATGTTCCTGCCGATCTGGCTGGGCGGTGGACGCAACGTGTTGGCTCCCAAGTTCGAGTCGGAGACGTTCCTGTCCACCGTGGCCGATCGGGAGATCGCTTACCTGTTCGCCGTTCCGACGATGATCGCCGACATCGTCGCCCGCGCCGAGGGACGCCGTCAGCATCTGCCGCACCTCAAGTCCGTTGTGGTGTCCGGCGCTCCGATCAGTGAAACCACAGCGCTGGCTGGGCGAGAGGTGTTGGGGGACAACATGTATCAGCTCTACGGCCAGACTGAGGCGGTACCCGTGGCGATAATGGGGCCAGAAGAATGGTTCGGCGTCTCGCCGGGTTCGGATCCCCTGCGTGCGGCCGGACGCATCATGCCCTTCGCCGAGCTAGAAATCCGGGACGAATCGAACCGCCCGGTCGCGCTCGGCGAACCCGGTGAGATCGCCATCCGATGCGAAGGCCAGATGACCGGATTGTGGAACGACGACGAGATGACCGAGCGCCGGCTGAAGGACGGCTGGGTGCTGACCGGCGATATCGGCAGGGTGGACGAACACGGCTTCCTCTACGTCATCGACCGCGTCGATGACATGATTGTCTCGGGTGGTTTCAACATCTGGCCCGCCGAACTCGAACAGGTCATCGCCGCAGTGCCGGGAGTACGTGAAGTTGCCGTCGTCGGTGTGCCGCACGAGAAATGGGGAGAGGCGCCACTAGCCGTGGTGTTCGCTGATCCTGCCGCCGGACTCGAACAGCAGGCAATCATCGACGCGTGCAGCACCAGGCTGGGCTCATACAAGAAACCGGCCCGGGTGCTGTTCCAGGACCACCCGCTACCGCGCAACCCGGTAGGCAAGGTTCAACGCAAGGTGATTCGGGAGCCTTTTTGGGCGGGTCGGAGTGTGCGCGTCGCTGGTTCCTGACGGGCGACGGCGCGACAACGTGATCGTCCGGAATTGACGGCGGCCCGAGTCACGTCGCCGCGCCACCATCGTGAGATGCCAGGATGTTTCGTGCTGCGCGCCGCCCGGGTATGCCCGACACTCCGCCGCCGGGATGGGTGCCGGCACCGCCGAGAACCAACCCCTTGACCGGAAGGCGGCTTCCCGCAAGGCCCATCGCCGGCCGCAACGGGCCCTGGCTGAAGAGCAGATGGTCGACGTGCATGGCGGCGCCGTTGGTGACGCGGTTCCGCTCGCCGGCCAACTCGGGAGTCTCCACCCACCTACCGATCTCGAGTTCTGCGATTCCGTCGTAGAACTGGCCTGCACGCTCGACAATGGTGTTCGCTGCTTTCTCTCGCCATTGGTTCCACCCACCCTCGGGGTGCAGCGGCATGTTGGTGGCGAAAAGATAGAGCGAATCCTGGCCATCGGGCGCCTGGGACGGATCTGCCCCGTTTAGCAAGACCGGCCAGAGCGCGACGTCATCTGCGTCGGGCACGATTCCCGCCGCTGCGCGGCTCCAACCTCGGCGGATCTGATCGCAGGTGCCCACCAACACTGCGGGTACGCGTAAGTCAACGTCGTCCCCGCGCCACCGTTGGTGACGCTTCAGCGTGAGCCGCCCCGACAACGCAAGATCGGCCTTCATGGCGCCGGCTCCGCTGCTATTGGCAGGGATGTGGCGCACCTTGACGGCAAGATCACCTGACAATGTGCCCGCCGGCAGCAACTTAGCCAGCGTGGTGCGCGGATCGGGTGTGGACACGACGGCTCTGCGTGCGGCGAATGTGCGTCCATCGGTCAGGCGGACCCCGGCTGCCCGGCCTCCGGTCACCACGATCTCGGCGACTTCGGACCCCGTCGAGATGGTACCGCCCAAGGCGGTAAACCGGTTGGCAAGCGCGTTAGGGATGGCCTGCATTCCACCGACCGGGCGGGCAGTCCCGCTGCGATGCAAGAAGGCCAGGAACAGGTGCGTCAGGGACGTGCCATGCTGATTGATCGGGTTGGCGCCGGCACCCAGGCAATACAGCAGCGACCGCGTTACCGGATGCTCGAAGCGTTGGTCGATGGTCTCCTCGCCGGAGGCCAGCAGAAAGTAACCGAACTGGCGCAGTAGCCGACGGTGCTTGATGGTGCCACGTGCCATGCTCATGATGGACCGAAGATCCGGCCGCTGCGGATTTGTCAGCATGTACGGAAACACGATGTCGAACAACGCATCCAGGAACCGGGCGTACTCCAGGTAAGCCTCGGCGTCCGCGCGCGAGAATAGTCGTATCTCATCGGCGGTCCGCGGGGGATCCTTCCAGACCGCGATGGAAGCTCCATCGGGATGGAGGTACACATAGGATGGATCGACCACAATCTTTTTCAACCCGAAAGCTTCGAGTTGAAGTTCGCGGTCAACCGGACTGGATAACCAGAACAAGAGGTCGGCTGCGCAGTAATTGACGACGTGCCGCGGCGCCGTGGAAATCGGAGTGCCCGATGCGGTCATACCGCCAATCTGATCAGCGGCTTCCAGCACCGCCACCTCAAGGCCGGCCTTGGCAAGGTAGCAAGCCGTGGTCAGTCCGTTGTGTCCGCCGCCGATGATGACGACGTCGTAGGTTTTTTGGTCGGTGATGTTCACGTCAGATTCCGTTTCTTCGATGAATACCAATATCGTTCGTCTGTCATGCCAGGCTCACCAGGTGAATCCGACGATCACGACAGCATTGACCAGTAGCCACATGTTGAAGAACACCCGCCACGCCGGCGGAAAGGATCGGGCGCCCATGAACCACACGAGAATGACTCGTCCCTTCATCGCTGCGACGACGATTACGATCAAGGTCTCGACGACCGGGCCGATGCCGGACGAGGCGGCGATCACAAACGACAGGATGCTCAGAACGACTAAGCCGATCCAGGCGTTCGCCAGGGCTTGCTTGGTCTGATTCATGGGATCATCGCGCCAGGTATAGCAGCGGGAAGGTGAACATCCACAATAGGTCGACGAGGTGCCAATACGACGCGCCGCATTCCAGGAAGACTCGGCTCCGTCCGTGATTCGCGACATTGCGCAACCGCCAAGAAATAGCGCTCAGGGCGATGACACCTGCCAAGAGGTGCACTAGGTGGATCCCGGTGATCATCCACAGAATCGGACTAGTCGGGCTTCGTTTTCGTCCATCGATCCTCTAGTGGCTCGCCGCTCGATCAGCCGGGTTTGTAGTCCGCCGAGATATGGCCGGATGCTGCGTAATGCAGGCCCGGGTTAATTGGGGGTTGTCCTGGCTGAGACGTTATGAAGCGATGCCGATGCGCACGAGCCTGTCGTTCCGTTGACCGAAACGCCGTTCCGTGGACACTTCCCGCTGGACCCGACCTCGCACTGCGGATCACAGCCATTGACGATCCGTCGCAGACGAGTTCCGTTCAGCGAAATGGCAGCCTTGCCAGTCTGAACGATCCCAGCCACCATCGGCATACCTCACGACCCGGTCGATGCCAGGTTTGTGGGATGTATTGCACGCGAAAGGATCCAGTAGACGTGACCTTAACCAACGAGGGACTGATCGACGTACCGGGCATGATGAGCCGTTGGGTCCGTCTCGCCAATGGGGAACGAGCGCACTACACGACCGCTGGGGAGAGCGGCCCCGCAGTGGTGCTGCTGCACGGTGGCATCCCCGGATCGTCGGGGTTGGCCGGATGGCGCATGCTGGCGCCGCTCTTGGCGCAGGCGGGTTTCCGGGTCTACTGTCCCGATCAACCAGGCTTCGGACTGTCCGACCCGAGCCCGCAGTACTGGCCGGTCTACGGGCCCTATTCGCACATCAACTTCCTGGAGCGATTCGTCGAGGCGTTGTGCCTCGACGAATTCTTCCTGTCGGGGAATTCCATGGGCTGTATCAACACCTCCCACTACGTCGTGCGCTACCCGCATCGGGTCAAGAGGTTTATCCTCATCGCCGGGCCCGTTGGCGACCTCATCTCGTTCGGGACAACGGACCTCAAGGCCGACGTCGGGTGGGACGGCACCCGCGAGACGATGAAGAAGATGATGAATTCCATCATCCACCACCCAGAGGCGATCACCGATGATCTCCTCGAGATGCGGATGCGTTCGGCTGACCTCCATAAGGACTCCTGGATCGCCTGGCAGAAGGCCACGGTGCGTGGCGAGGTCCCGCCGGACATTGCGATCGCGATGTCGACGAAGAATCGGCTTGACCGTCTCGAGATACCGGCGCTGTGCCTCTACGGGAAGAACGACGTCATCCTTCCCGTTCATGAGCTCGGCCACCGCGTCGAGGACGCACTGCCGCGAGTGCAATTCTTCTATCCCGACGACTGCGGGCACCAAGGGCAGACCGATCAACCGGAACTGTTCGCCCAGGTCTTTACGGAGTTCTTCCGCGATGGCCGGGTTAGCCGGGAAACCGCCGACCGCGCCGGAGTTTCAGATCGCCGTCCCGAGATACCGGAGCTGGTGGAACAGCGCCAAAAGGCCAACGTCTAGACCATTCCACAGTGGCCGGATGGGCCTACGTCAGGACATCGGTGAAGATCATCACGCACCACGCCGGGGGTGCGGACAAGCTGCTGCGTATCGAGACCGCGGGATGCGCAGTGCACATCACTGTCGGACTGCACGACGCGGACGGCCAAGAGTTCACAGCCATCGAAATCGAGCCGCTACAGCCTGCCGACAATTCCGACGTATGGTTCGTCCGCGGTCAAGCCACCACCGTCGTCGTCAATCACGGCCCGCAGGTGATGGCCGGAGATCGCCAACACGTCGGCGAAGGCCAAGACCGACACGCTTGACAACGACTTATCTGCGCTCGACGGCGGGGAGTTCACTCGGCGTTGAGCTCAGTCGCGGTGCTCTGACTCACCTGCTCGACGCTCACCCCCGGCGCGCATTCGCGCAGATAAAGCCGCGTGTCTACGCGGTCGATGACGGCAAGGTTGGTGATGATCCGATCCACCACACACCGGCCGGTCAACGGAAGCGAACAGCGATCGACGATCTTCGGATTGCCGTCACGGTCGCAATGCTCCATCACCACGATCACGCGGCCGGCGCCGTGAACGAGATCCATCGCACCACCCATGCCCTTGACCATCTTGCCTGGGACCATCCAATTTGCGAGGTCACCTCCACGAGACACCTGCATCGCACCGAGCACGGCGGTATCAATATGTCCGCCACGGATCATCGCGAACGACAGCGCCGAGTCGAAGAACGACGAGCCCGCGTTGACCGTCACCGTCTCCTTGCCCGCATTTATGAGATCGGCGTCGACGCAGTCGTCGGCCGGATACGGACCGGTACCCAGTATCCCGTTCTCTGAGTGCAGTACCACCTTGACGCCGGGCGGCAAGAAGCCGGGGATCAAGGTGGGCAGCCCAATGCCCAGGTTGACATATTCGCCGTCTCGGAGCTCGGCCGCGGCCCGGGCCGCTATCTGATCGCGCGTCCACCCCGATGCGGTCACGAGGCACTCTCGGTGCCGGCCCAGACCGTCCGCTTCTCGATGCGTTTCTCCTGGGCTCCGGTACACACGATGCGCTGCACGAAAATACCGGGAAGGTGAACCTGGCCGGGCTCGATCTCGCCCGGCTCGACGAGATGCTCAACCTGAGCGATAGTGATCCGGCCAGCCATTGCGACGAGCGGATTGAAATTCATCGCAGTCTTGTTGAAGACGAGGTTGCCGTCGGTGTCGCCGAGAGCTGCGTGTACTAACGCGAAATCTGCGCGCAACGCGGTTTCCAGCACATGGGGCCGCTCGCCGAACATTCGGGTCTCCTTGGGCTCAGAGGCCAGCGCGACGGAGCCGTCAGTGTTGTAGCGCAACGGCAGCCCGCCCTCGCTCACCAGGCTGCCGGCGCCGGCCGGGGTGAAGAAGGCGGGAATCCCGGCGCCCCCGGCCCTTAGCCGTTCTGCGAGGGTGCCCTGCGGCGTTAGTTCAACTTCCAATTCGCCGTATAGATACTGTCGGGCAAACTCCTTATTCTCCCCCACGTACGAGGCGACGATGCGGCGAATCCTGCCGGCCGACAACAGAAGACCCAGTCCCCATCCGTCGACGCCGCAGTTGTTGGAGATGATCTCGAGGTCTGCACTGCCCGTCGCTACGATTGCGCCGATCAGCACATCAGGTATGCCGCACAGCCCGAATCCACCTACGGCCAGGCTTGCCCCGTGACCGATGTCGGCCACCGCGTCAGCGGCCGCGTCCAACACCTTGCTGCTCACAGGCCTGCCACCAGTTCCGCGGCGGATGTACCGGTCGCAATCGCGCGTCGGCCGCGCAACATCGTCCTTGGAGCATCGACGGTGAGGGTGCCGACGACTCTGCCCCAACGCTCGTACACCGCGACGTGCAGGCCATCTGCGGGATCGTTGATCAGCGTGATGTTGTCGCCAGCAGCGGGGCGTCCGACGATCTGAATCTTGCGGTTGTACTGATCCGACCAGACGTAGGGCACGGCTCCGGCGACGCGCGGCTCTCCCATGATCGCCGAAGCGACGACGTCCGCGTGCTCATTTGCGTTGGTCCAATGTTCGACGCGGATGGACTCGTCGAAGATCGGGTGCGTCCAACGGGCGACGTCGCCGACCGCGTAAACGCCGGGCCAGCCGATGGCTCGCAGACGGTCGTCGCACTTGACCCCGTTGTCGACCTCCAGACCGCTGTCACGCAGCCAGGCTGTTGTCGGGACGACGCCGAGACCCATTACTACCACGTCGGCATCCAAAACCGTACCGTTGGACAATTCAACCTTCTCCACTCGTGGCGCTCCAAAGACCCGCGCGACCGTGACCCCGCAATGCAGCCGCACGCCGTGGTCGGTATGCAGGTCAGCCAACAGCGCTCCGACCGTCGGCCCCAGCGCACCCGACATGGGTGCCGGCAGGAGTTCGACGAGGTCGACGTCGAGATCACGCGCACGGGCGGCCGCAGCGACTTCCGCGCCGATGAACCCACCGCCTAGGACCACTACCTTGGGGCGTCGGTCGAAGTCGGCGCGAAGGAGGTCTGCATCGGCCAACGTGCGCAACGTCCGGAAGCCGTCCACCCCTTCGCTGAGCGGCAGTCGGCGAGCATCGGCACCCGTCGCAATCACCACATGGTCGTAAGGCACCTCGTCCCCGTTCGACAGGCAAACTCGTCGACGATCCTGATTCAGCCGCGTGGCGCGGGTCTCCGCTCGTAATTCGAGTTCGAGTTCGGCGAAGGCCACTTCGTCGCGCAGTAGGGGCACCTCGCCGGAGTGATCCGAGGACAAATATTCCTTGGACAGCGGCGGCCGATCGTACGGCAGCCCCGGTTCCGCGCCCACCAGCGTGATGCACTCGCCGTACCCCCGGGCACGCAGCGCCTCGGCCGTTCGTAGGCCGGCGAGCGACGCGCCGATGATTACTGCACCCATATTTTTCATGCTGATTCCCGCGGGCCACACCCAGGGCCATGCCGCCCTGCGGAACGAAGCCGTCTCGCAACCCTGCCGTGCAACTGATCGGTGCAGAGCGGGCAATGCGGCTATGAGCACTTTGCGCCGATTGACGCGGCCGCCTGACTGAGTCCTCGTTCTAACTCGGGAGTCACCTTGTCCGTCAACAGGAAGCTCATGGAAATGGCGCCGAGGACCTCGGCGGTGGAACGGACGCAGGATAGGAGCTGCGATGCAATGTGCGCCCAGTGATGATCCCTTCGTTGTCGTGGGCAACTCCGCTCTCGCGCGCCTTGATCAACGACGCTCGCAGAATTGCGGTGTTAGTCATGGTCTTGACGGTCAGTCGCGGCACACGAGCCGAAAGGGCACGCTCCAGCGTTGCCTCGGCCGAGAACGCCAGCATTGCCTTTCCCAGTGCCGTACACAGAGCTGGAATCCGGCCACCGATCTGGCTGGGCAGCTCTACTCCATCGTGCCCATAGATCTTCTCGACGTAGAGCACATCCATTCCGTCGAGCACCGCCAGATGCACTGTTGCACCGAATGTCCGGTACAGGTCGGACATGTACGGGATGGCAACCGAGCGCAGACTACGCGGCCGGCACTCGGCGACCATGTTTCCAAGCTCGAAGGCGGCACGACCCAGCCGGTAACGCGCGTCGACCCGTTCGACGTATCCATGATCGACCAGCACCCCCAGCAGACGATGTGCGGTGCTCTTGGGAATGCGCGCACGACCCGCGATCTGCGAGACCCCGAGCAGCGAACCGCCGCCACGGAAAGAGTCCAGCACCGCCAACGCCTTGCCGACGCTCGTGCCCAACGCCGATCCGCCGTCGCGGACGGTCGACGTCTGCGCGAAGGTCGAGATCAATGATTCTGTGGGTGACCGAGGCGGTGCCGCTGCAGTCATCTGGCCTCCTTGGGATCACAGAAGCGCGGGGTTGGACCGATACGGCGAAATGGCATGTGGAGCGGTGTGACGGGAGCAACACTACGGAACCGACGCTCCGCAGTCAACGTGCGTGTTGAAAACCACTCGATCCTCGGCCGGATGGAATCCGACCGGCGGTCATCACGCCATCCGGTCCCGCGATGCGGAACGCGAACCTTGGCAGCACGGCCGGCGTGCCATAAACCGCTAGTACACAAAGGAAGAGGCTGCGGGGCTCCGACGGGCTGGTCACCGGCCACCAACTGACGACCGACGGCTCGCAGCTCAGACGGGAATGTGCATGAAAGATATCGTCCACAGGTTCGGTTACCTGGCCATCGGCGTGAGCGATCTCGTCGAAGCCAAAGAGTTTTACTCGAGATTCGCCCGCCTCGACCTCACCGAGGTCGTCGGATCGACTGCGTTCATGACCGGCGGGCGAGAACACCACTGGGTGCGGCTAGAAGAAGGAAACGGACAGGGAGTCAAGCGCATCGGGTACGAGGTCACCGGTGAAGAAAGCCTCGGGCAGGTCCGCGACGAGTTGAAAAGCTGGAACATCGAGTTCGAAGAGGGGGGCAACCCTGCGGCCGACCGCGTGTCCCACTGGCTTCGATTCACCGACCCTGGCGGAACCGACATTGAACTGTTTTCGGGGATGTACGAGCGCGGCGTCGCACCGGTCAACACTGGTGTTAAAATGGAGAAGTTCTTGCATGGCGGCTGGGAGACGGCGCAGTTCGACACCACCACCCGTTTCTATCAAGAGGTCCTTGGCTTCAAGCCATCAGATTGGATCGCTGACAAAGTTGCATTTTTACGGGCCGGCGACAGGTATCACCATTCGCTTGTGTTGCTGAGGGGACAGCGCTCGGCGTTCAACCACTTCTGTGTGCAGGTCGAGTCCATCGACGACGTTATGCGTTTCCGCAACAATGCAATACGTCACGGTGTCAAGTTGCGCGACGACCTGCTCCGCCACGCTCCATCGGGCTCCATTGGGGTCTATATGCAGGATGAAGCGCGAGGCTTTGCCGTCGAATTCTGCACGGGCCATCCGCAGGTGGACGATGCGACACATAAGGCGAGGATTCTGCCGATGGCCCCCGAAACTGCTGACATCTGGCTGTCGGCGTTACCGGATCTGCCGGTCGAACCGTCGTCGCGGGCCCTTATTATCCCCGACGTCAGCGAACCGATCGAAAGCGACCGCGGACAGGCCGTCGAATCGCCCCCAGTCGGCGCGCAACCAGTCCACGACGCGTGACCACGTTTCCCAACAGCGCACCCGAAGCGAGAGGCAACATATTGTGACCACTCCAGACAAGTTGGTAGTCGACGATCGGGATAAGGGGTTGTTCCGAATCCACCGGTCCGCCTTCACATCCGAGGAGATTTTTAAGCGCGAGCAGGAAGAGATTTTCGGTAAAAGCTGGCTTTACGTCGGGCATGAGTCAGAGATCCCCGACCCGAACGACTTTCAGACCAGGCGGGTCGGCGGGCGGACGGTGATCTACACCAGAGACAAGCAGGGCCACGTCCACGTCATGCTCAACAGCTGCCGCCACCGCGGGGCCGAGGTCTGCCGCGAACGCCGTGGCAACCGCAAGATCTTTACCTGCTTTTACCACGGCTGGGCCTACACCAACCAAGGCACGTTGGTCAGCGTGCCCGACGGTGATCGCTACAGCGAAGCATTCGACCGCGGCGAACACGGCCTCTTCAAGCCCCGAGCCGAAACCTACCGCGGTTTCACTTATCTCACGTTCGGCGCCGATGCGCCTGATCTGGAAACGTATTTGGCGGACGCCAAGCACCTCATCGACCTCGTCGCCGACCAATCGTCGACGGGCATGTACATCGTGCACGGAACTCACAACTACTCCATGCGCGCAAATTGGAAGCTGCTGATGGAGAACAGCTGCGACGGATATCACGCCTTCACGGTGCACCAAACTTACTTCGAGATGATGCTGAACCTCGGGGTCACCCCGGGCCTGGTCGCCGAGCAAGGCCGCGGCGCCGGATGGGATCTCGGCAACGGTCACGCCGTAGTGGAGAGTCCGGAACTCGGCATGCCGTTGATGTCGGAAGAGATTCTGGCGGCGACCGTCTTGCGGCGCACGGAAATGGCGGACCGAATTGGCGAGGCCCGCACAAAACGGATGCTGAACACCACCCGTAACCTCATCATTTTTCCCAACATGGCGATCGTCGACCTCAACTTCGGGATCCAGGTACGCACGATGTACCCGCTCGCTCCCGACCGCACCGAGATCACCGGCTGGCAACTCATGCCGAAGGACGTTTCGGAGGCACTGAAGCGCTACCGAATCGACAACGCCCTCACCTTCTGGGGGCCGGCCGGCCTTGCGACGCCCGACGACGTTGAGGGCCTTGAGCAGTGTCAGCGAGGCTTCTCCTCGATGCGGGAGATCGAGTGGTCCGACATCTCCCGGGGCATGAGCTCACCACAGCCGACCGCCGTGGACGAACTTCAAATGCGCTGCTTCTGGCGCCAATGGAACGCGTCGATCACTGGTGAAAGCACCGTCTCGGAGGGATCCCCTTATGGCACTTCATATCTCGAGCGACCGGAAGCACAGCCGGTACTGGAGACCTCAAGCAGCGGGATAACACAGTGACCGGCGTCCTGTCCGCCGCGACGTTAACCCGTGCGGATGTTGAAGACTTCCTCTACCACGAGGCCGCGCTCCTGGACGAGTGGCGCCTCGAAGAATGGTTGGACCTTTTCACCATCGACTGCGTCTACGAGGTACCCGCGCCGGATCGGCCCGACGACGATCCGGCCGAAACCTTCGCGCTCATCCATGACCGTCGACCCATGCTTGAGCAGCGCGTGATCCGGCTGACGAAGCCGACCGCACATGCTGAATTTCCGCACTCCAGAACACGCCGTTTCATCACCAACGTGCGGATCATCGATGCCGACAGCGGTCAGATCTGGGTGGGCGCCAACTTCGCGGTACACCGAGTGAGGAACGGCATTGAAGTCACCTATGTGGGGCGCTACGAATACGACCTCACCCTCGAGGCGGACGAGTGGAAGATCCGTCGCCGCAAAGCGATCTTGGACCAAGATGTCCTGGACCCACACGGCAAGATCAGCATCATCCTCTGAGTCAGAGCGACAGTGAACATCAGCGGACGAACAGCGGTCGTGACCGGCGCCGCCAGCGGCCTCGGTCTCGGTATCGCACGCCATCTGGTATCCCTCGGAGTCAGGGTCTGCCTGGCCGATGTGAACGAACAAAGTCTGGAAAAGGCGCTTCCGTCGATACCGGCCAACGGCACCAGTGGCGCCATCGGGGTGGTCGCCGATCTCAGCCAGCGCGCGGGCGCCCAGAGACTCGTCGACGCCGCGACTGATGCGTTCGGGCACGTCGACATCCTCGTCAACAATGCCGGTGGAGGCGTCATCCGGCCAACGCTCACACACACCGACGCCACGCTTCACGAAACGTTTGACCGCAATCTGTGGACGATGCTCTACACCACCATCGAGATGATCCCGCACATGATCGAACGCAACTACGGCCGAGTAGTAAGCATCGGTGCGGAATCCGTTCGCAACGGGCTATGGCAGCACGCCGTCTACAGCGCCGCCAAGGGCGCCGTCCACGGCGTGACACCCGGCTTGGCCCGTGAGTTCGCCCAATACAACATCACTTTCAACGTGGTCGCGCCAGCGATGGTGATCACGCCTGAGCATGCGGCATTAGTGGAGCGGATGCCCGAACACGACAGGCGGGAACATGAGCGATTCCTTGAGCAAATTCGTGGCTCCATTCCGGCTGGCCGCAGCGGAACCGTCGATGAAATCGCGTCTGCGACAGCCTATCTGGCATCCGACGACGCGGGATTCGTCACCGGACAAATTTTGAGCGTCAACGGTGGCAGCTCGATGTTGTGACTTCACACCGCGGCCACGCCGACGTGGCCACAGCCTTTTCGAGCCCGGAGGAAACCATGTCTTTGACCTTCGCTTTCACCGTCGGCGACCTCGCCGACGGCCAGGCGCGGCAGATGCCCGCCGCGCCGCACATCGCGGTGTATCGCGTCGGCGAAGACTTCTATGCCACGCAGGATTCGTGCAGTCACGAGGAATGGTCACTCGGCGAGGACGGCGAACTGGAGGGGCACGAAGTGATGTGTTCACTGCACATGGCGCGCTTCGACGTCCGGGACGGGCGTGCCCTGTGCCTGCCAGCCATGAAAGCACTCAAGACATATCCGGTCAGCGTTACCGATGGGCGGGTGCTGGTGGATGTGGACGGTCACCATGTCGCAGCGACTGACAACGTGGCCGGCAACGGAAACCGGTCCGGATGAGTGAACTGTCGCGCAAACGCCAAAAGGCTGGCCAGGCGCCCAGTCACAACTACACAACCCGGCGAAGAGCCCTTATCAGGGCTGCTGCGGAAGTCTTTCGCATCAAAGGCCTTTCGGGCACCAGCTTGCACGATATCAGCGAAGCCATTGGTGTCGACCGAGCCAGCTTGTACTACTACTTCGGCAGCAAAGAGCAGCTGTTCCGCGCGGTGATCCTGGAGTCGACAGAAGATGTGGTTGCCTACGCTCGGGCGATCAGCACAGGACCGGGCACCGCGCGAGAACGCCTCACGGCCCTCATCACGCACATCGTGTCGTCGTTTAATCGCCACTACCCATCGCTGCACATCTTCGTTCAGGAGGACATGCGGCGGGTTCGGAGTCGCGACGATGCGTGCGCCGACGCCGAATTTCGCCGGCTAGCCGAGCTGGCCGACCTGTACATGTCGACGCTGGACGACATAATCCGGGACGGCATCGAGGCCTCCGAGTTCCGTAATGTCGGCAGCTCCTACGCGACTGCACTAGTCATCCAAGGTTCACTCAACTGGATGCACCGATGGCTGGATCCGGGCGATGAGTGGGAAATATCAAGCGTAGCAGAGCTATTCGTTACCATCTTGCTCGATGGTCTAGGAGTAACGGCACCCACCGCGAGCGACGAAGGGGGCAGCCCGTCGCCGTTACAGGCTGCCGAATGACCCGTACCTGGGTGTCGTCGTGGACTTCGGCCCTGCCGCTCTCGACCAACGGGACCTGCTGGTGCTCTTGACTCAGTGAGGTGCAACCGAATAGCGGCACCCGAGATTGACTGCTCAGCGCGGGGTTCACAACCATCACCGGGGCGACCGGCTGCTGTCGACGTTCGACACCACACTGCTGGGTGCGGACGACGGCGGTGCGTCGGATTACGGCCAAGTCAACCGCAAACCGGACAATCAGCCTGCACAGACTCATTGAACACTAAGGCTTCCCAAGCCGAGGGACCGCCGGCGCTTCCCGATTCGCTGCTGAACGACACAGGCGTGCCGAGCGGGCGCTGACGATCGCCGCAGCCAACCAATGTCCAGGTCGATCTAACGGTGAGCTGGCAGCCTTGGCTGTCGGAGTCAACGTATACGTTGACGCAAAGGTCTTATCGCGAGAGAGGTCAACGGTCTTCGCATTCATATTGTTTCCACGTATACGTTGACAAAAATCTGCACGGCGGCCACGATGAACGTCGTCTGTGGCCAATACCGCGGCCAATGACACTGCTGATAGTTGCCGTGGTACGACTCGGTCTTTGGGTCGTCGTACTGGTGGAGGATGATGGCTCGGATCGCTACGCCGCCGGAGTCCACGACGGCCCTGATTGTGGCGCCGGAGCACCAAAATGGGCTGCAGCGGGCACGTTCTACGGCCACAGCGACGTTCCGCCGCACGGTATCTCGGATCGTTCATACCCCTGGGAACAGTGCGGCGACGACGGGTCGCGGTTTTCAGATGTTGCTTCAAGTGCTGCGGTACGTAGTCACCGATACGTTGTCGTTCAAGTTGCCGGTCGGCGAGGCGTTGGTGCAGGCGTGGGCGCTGTTCAAAGTGACGGCGATTCCTGCCTTAATGATGGCGATTCCGTTTGGTGCGTTGGTAACGGTGGTGACCTCGGGTCTGGTCAATCAGGTCGGGGCGACGTCGTTGTTGGGCGCGGCCAGCGGGGTGGTGGGCTGCGTTCGGGAGATCGGCCCGCTACGGTTTCCCAGTTGCCTCAGCTTGGTAGGTCGTCGAGCCGCATGAGTGACGGACTCAACGCCAACGTTGATGAAATTGTCGTATTGTCGCCCAGTCAACGGACTTCGTAGAGAATTTGCTTCTACGGATACGTTGACAAGAATCTGCACGGCCGCCACGATGAGGGGCGTGAGGCCGATGCCGCAGGTCGTCGGATCCGCACGGCCAGTGTCTGGAACCGTGGGGGGAAGTAGAGACCACGGCTGGTCACTTGCGGCGTGGCCGAACCGATCTGGAGTCTGGAGTCGATGCGTGAAGCCGATGAGCCGATTACCGCCGACGAGATCGAGGTTATGGTTGACGCCAGCGAGGTCGAGTTACTTCTTGGCGATGGTCAACACACTCGCGCGGGGTTGGTGGCCGCAGCGCATTTCGCGCTCCTCTGAAGTGCAGGCCGTCGCCTCGCAGCTTTCTTCGTACTCGATGAGCGCCCATTCGCGTGCTGATACCGATTCCCGTCGGCGACACGCCCGCCACACCTGTCGGAGTGCAGCCTTGCTCTCAAACTCAAGGAGGAAGACCAATGCGAGTCCTGAGGAAGTTCGGCGACATCCCGACCAAGCCCGGCACCCACTCCCCGGAATTCATGGCACATCTGGAAAACTGCGCAATGGTCAAGGGCGGCATTCCCCCAGTGACCGTCGCCGACCCGCTACACACGCACAAATTCGACCAGTTCTACTTCGTCATGAGCGGCGTCGTCGACGTGCAGTTGGGAACCGACAAAGTGCGCGCCGAACCCGACACGTTGGTTCGCATCCCCGCCGGCCTAGCCCATTTCGCATTGAACGAAGGCGTCGATCCCGTTGTTCAGATGGAAATCCTGCTTCCCGCACCAGTTCCCGCAAGCGGAGGTGAATTGATTCCGATCAAGGAGCTCTGCACGGAGAACGACGAGCCACCGCCGCCGAACTGTTTGACGCAAGTTCGAGCCGATAAGTGGATGAGCATGCCCGACGGCAAAATCGAGTTGCAGATCCTGGCGAACCGGGCATCCGGTTCCGAGCACGGCATGATCTCAGTGACTCGCGTAGCCCCTGGAACGGAACCCACTCAGTACGGCGTGCATCCCTTCGACGAGTTTTACTTCGTGCTTGACGGTGAGTTGACCGTCGACCTGTCGGGAGAAGTGTTCACCGGTGGGCGCCACGATCTGATCGTCGTGCCGGCGCGCACCCCGTATCGCGCGTGGAACGCGGGCGAGCAGCCGGAACGCCACTTGACCGTCGTTGCACCTGAACCGCCGTCGTCGATGGAGTTGTCGAGCTGGACGGTTCCGGTCGACTTCGCGCGCCAGTGACCGCGGCGAACCTGATCCGGGTCGCCGCCACCGACCTCGAGGTCTTTCCGCTGTGTCTGGGCTGCAACGTCTTCGGCTGGACAGTTGGCCAAGACCAGGCCTTCGCCGTCCTCGATGCCTTCTCCGGTGCCGGCGGCAACTTCTTCGACACCTCCGATGCTTATTGGAAATTCATCGAGGGCAACAGCGGTGGTGAGTCAGAGACCATCATCGGCGAATGGATGCGGCGGCGCGGGCGCGGCGACCGCATGGTGGTATCAACCAAGATCGGCGTGCTGGACGGCATGACCGGCGGCCTGACACCGCCGAAGATCCGCCGGTACGTCGAGGGCAGCCTGAAACGGCTGGGCGTCGAAACCATCGACCTGCTTTACGCGCACGCCGACGATCCGGAAACGCCGCTCGAAGAGACCCTAACCGGATTCGATGCCCTCGTCCGCGAGGGCAAGGTCCGCTACATCGCCGCCTCGCGATACACCGCGTCGCGCCTCAGCGAGGCCGCCGCGGTGGCCGAACGGGAAAATCTCGCGTCATTCGTTGCCACCCAGTCGCTGTACAGTCTGGTCGAGCGTGAGTTTGAAACGACTCACACCGCAGTGGTGGAGCGATTGGGACTCGCGGTCATGCCGTATTACGCGTTGGCTGCGGGATTCCTGACCGGGAAGTATCGGCCGGGCAGTACTCCCAACAGCGTGCGTGCCGAAGCGGAAGCCCGTCCGGCCAATCCCACCCTGTATCTAGACGACCACGGTCTAGCCCTACTGGCCGTGCTCGACGACATCGCCGCCGCCCATCACACGACCGTGGCCGCTGTGTCGCTCGCATGGTTGATCGCGCAAGACTTCGTCACCGCACCTATCGCCAGCGCACGTACGGTCGCGCAACTCGAAAATATCCTTCCTACAATGGAGTTAGCCTTGTCAGCAGAGGACGTCCAGCGCCTGCGTAACGCCTATCCGAGTCCCATCCCGACTCCGTCGACAAAGCGCGACCAGTGAGCGCGCCCTCGCGCAAGGCCCGCACCATGGGATTCGCCATGCGCCACGCTTCGCTGGTGAATATGTGGATGTGGGGTGGCGACCTCGAACGTAAGAACTGGCGGCGAAGACGCAAATTGTTGTGTCGGGCGCCGAGTTCGGCCATGCGCAAGCGCCTCTCGGTGCGCGCGGAGACGTTCCGTGGTCGGACGGTATGGCACATCGGCCCCCTGGACTCACGATCCTCGGTACGCATCCTCTACTGGCACGGTGGGGGTTTCGTCTTCGGACCGATGTCGATTCACTGGAAGTTCATCACCCGACTCGCGCACGACTTCGGCATCTCGTTCATCGTTCCGCTGTATCCACTGGCGCCCGACGCCCAGGCGCCCGAGATCACCGACTTCGGCATAGCGCTGTATCGCTCATTGGTGGCCACCACTGGGGCCGACGACCTCGTCATGGCGGGCGACTCCGCTGGCGGAATGCTCACTGCCGTCATCGCACTTCTGGCTCAGGACGAAGGGATCGACCTGCCAAAGGGGCTGGTGCTGATCTCGCCCGGACTTGAGGCGGTTCGGCGAGACGATCCGGACTATCCGGCGATTCGCCGGCGCGACAGCATGCTGAGCGATCGGACGATCGACGAGTTGCGTGCGCTGTATGCGGGTGGTCTCGCCGACGACGACCCCCGTATCAGCCCCATCGTGGGCGACTTCACGAACTTCCCGCCGATGTTGATGTTCGCCGGAACGGACGACGTGCTGGTACTGGAGTCGCGCGCATTCAAACGGAAGTGGCCTCAGGTGGAGTACGTCGAAGAGGCCGGACTCTTCCACTGCTGGCCGATCATGCGGTTGCCCGAGGCGATCCCCGCCCAGAATCGAATCGCGCAGTTCGCCCTTTCGGTACTCCCCTAGCTGCCGAAGACTTCGTCCCCGACCGCCCATCCACACGCCATTCGGAGCGGCTGCATGGTTGCTCAGTTCCATGGCCGATTTCGGTTTGGTCGCGAAACCCCCCTTCTCGGTGGGGATTCCGGCATCAGTACACCGCTGGGGATCCTCGGTCCAGGAGCGAGCATGTCGGCGGCCACCGCCCAGCTGACGGCTACGGGCGAGACGCCGAATTGAACGGCAATGATGCCGAGCACTGGCACCACAGCTGTCTGCAGCAGCCCGACGGTGAGGGCGACTAGGCCGAGAACGACAACCAGCGACCCGACGTGCGCGTGAACGATCCCGCCGTCGGCCGCTTTTCGCACAACTGTTGGGTCGGTCCAGTCGCCAACAACAGCTGCACATCCCGACCTCGCCGATTATAAGTGCTTACGTCAACCGCGACAGGTGCAGTTGGTAGGCGCCGATCGCGGTCACGGTTGGAAAGTGCCAAGTCACAGCGCGCCGATAATCGACCATTACGTCAGCGCCGCCGCATGGGACCGACGGATTCCAGCCACTAGTTGTCTTCATGACGGGGAGGCATGCTCGGGGCTGGTACCCAACCAATGCGGGACGGGCCTGAGTATGCGCATATCGTCTTGCCCTCTGTTGAAACAACTTTCGCGCCTCTGCGCAGCAGCGCGTTGGTAACTTTGGGGCTCGGGTGATGCGGGCTGGCCTTTGCTGAACTAACGACGGCATCCAACGTGTTGAACGATCCCTGAGGTCCGATAAATCGGTCGAGCAACGAGGGTGCAGAGTTGTGGTGACTGCCGTGATGCGGAACTTGGAAGACGCTGAGCGGCTGATCGGTGAAAGTGCCGATCCGCAGCTCGTATTCAGCAGCGGCAAGGCTGAGTGCTGGCACGCCTGCGTCTCCGGTGAGCAGAATACGTTGCCCGTCAATGGATTCCAATAACAATACCGCTGATGTGTTATTGCGGTGACTTGTCACCGGATTGTCCTCCAGGGTTTCCTCAGGGAGGTATGGGAGCGCCCCGGCGCGGAAGCCTCCTGCAGCCGCTATCGCGCTAGACAAGACCTTCGCCACGGTGCGCTTAGCTTCACCGATGCCTGACCGCTCTTCGCTTACATGGAGACCTACGAGGTACTCGTAGTACTCGACGGATGGCCCCAGGACCCGAAGTGCGCCACCCCATCTTGTGAGGCCAGTGAATGGCTCGCTCACCGGCACGCCGCGCGATTCGGCCTCGTCGATCACCGCATCGATCATCTCAAGGTTTGTGAAGTGTGAAGCGTCAGCTGCCGACAGAAGGTGTCGTGGTCTGTGGATGAGAAGCTCCCGCACCGTCGTTGATTTCATCACCGTGAGAAGTCCGTTGAGGTGGTCGCCGTCGGGGTGGGTCGAAACGACTAGGTCGATCGTGTTAGTTCCGTAGTACTCGGCGATGTGGTCGACAACGTCCTCGCCGATCGCGCTGTAGCCGGCGTCAACGACGATCACGCGGTGGGTGCCGTCCGGTAGCCACAATCGGCCTGCGATTGCATCCCCGCTCTTAGTGCCGTTGCCGTCCTCGGCTTCCACTGGCAGGAAATCAAGCTCGTACATCACTGTTCCTCTGGTGCCCAAAATTATTCGCATCCCAAGCGGACTCCCAACGTTGGAATCTTCTACCGGGCATAGCTTTACGCTCGATCCAGTTCGGGGCAGTAGTAACTAAGAAGCGCATCTGTCAGCTGCCCGGCGCGCGCCGTAATCTTCGCCAGCGGCTCCGCGCGCATCTTCGCGAAGTCAGTACGATAGGTGTCGACTTCTTCACGCCTTGAGAGATCTGCAACGGCTACCGGCAGCCGTTCGTCCTTCATCCCCAGATAAGCATGTACGAAACCTTTGATCTGGCCGCGCTCGCGCGCCGCGTGCAGCTTCGAGCGGCCCGCATCCTGCGCCACGGTGTGAGTGATCGCGAAAGCTTGCTTCAAGCGCCCGAAAATGAATCGCGCGGGAGTACCGACACTTCGTCCCTGACCAGCGTCAGCAGCGATCAGGTAATCCAAATCGTAAGTGTGCTTGGTATATTCAGCCGAACGCCCCGGCATAAGTGGCGTCAGCCCCAGGTTGTCGTAGACTCCCCCGTCCGTCATCACCACAGTCCGGCCGGAGACGACGCCGCTCTGGTCGCGAAACTTGTAGTCACGACGGAGCGCCGGCAACAGCAACGGGAACGCTGCCGACGCAGCTACTGCCTCGGCAACCGTTATGGGGCCCACTATTTCACCGTAAGCAGAGCAAGCGCTAACTCTTCTTCCAAATCGCACCGCATTACCCGACGCCATGTCGGTAGCCGAAACGATCGTGTCCAAATCGGGATGGGTCACCTCGTCGATCAACCGTCGACCGAACGGTCGTGCAGCAACAGCGGCCACAAGGCTGCCGGTACGGTTGTTCCTCGGTGGGGCCCCGGTGACCACACTCTCACCGAGGCTGATGAGACTTCGAGCGATGGCGCCAGGCGCCAAAGTCCTGGATACGAGTTCCATTTGCAAACTGCGGCTGAGCATGGCAACCACTGATTCATCGAACTGCTGGAAATCTTCTGGTCCGTATGCCCACATCGAAGCCAACAGACTGCCCCCGCTGACGCCGGAGACGACACGAACATGTCGGAGGAGGTCTCGCTCGTGCAGCGCGCGCAAGCAACCCAGGCCGAACGCGGTTGCACGAAAACCACCTCCAGAGACGGCGAGGCCGATGCGCGGCAAATCTGTCACGAGTAGACCCGAAACCTTTGTCGTATCAAGCTTTTCAGCTATGGGACCTGGGCACTCATGGTTACTTCTTCTTACCGCCCTTATTGCTCTCATTCACTGTGGTCTTGGGGTTCTTTTTCACGGTCGACTGCTTCACGAATCGGCCTGTGATCGCGCTGCGCCCTGTCTTGCCCGCCATGACGCTCCCTCCTAGCGTTTCATATCCGATAGAGTGTTTGAATCCTAACACAGTGCGTCGGCGGTGACAGGGCCTTGCAGATGTGAGACAGTGCCTAAATGCCCAAGACCAGCATCAACCCGGCCTTGCTACACGCGGCTCTCGACGCTGTGCGCCAACAACGTCAGCTATCTTGGCGCGGTCTAGCCGGCGAGATTGGCGTCAGCCCATCATTACTCTCAAGACTTAGCAATGGGCTCAAGCCCGATACCGACGGTTTCGCGACAATCGTTGCGTGGCTTAGGGTTCCTGCCGAGCAGTTCTTCGAGACCGACGACCCGACGATAGCCAACAATGCGCGCGAACCAGATCTGATGGCTCAGCTCGCGCCGCTGCTGCGCGCAAGAAAAGATCTCAGCGAGACAGACATCAAGTATCTACAGCAAATCATCGCTTTGACCGTAGAACGCGCTCGCACGCAAGGGTGAGCCGTGCGACGTGGATTCAAAACCGAGGCCAAGCGCCTCGCACTGGAACTGCGCGCGGACATTGGCCTCGACGCTCACGCACCCTTCGACCCCTATGCCTTCGCCACTGAATATGGCATCACCGTCGTCCAACTGAGCGGATTAGACGGGGCAGCACGCGATCACTTTCTGAGGGCGAGCGGAAGCGCACTGTCTGGCGCTTTGATACCCGTTCAGACAGGGGCAATCATCCTGGAAAACGATGCCCAGCCGCTGACACGCCGGCGCACAACTATGTGTCACGAGCTTGCTCATGTCGTGCTGGAACATCAGTTCGGCGTGTCCCTTTCGGCGGACGAGCGCAAGTGCGGCCTTGGTGGCGACCAGGAGGACGAAGCCGACTGGCTTTCGGGCGAAATGCTCATCCCATACGATGGCGCCATCCGCTTGGCCCGCTCCGACGCCACCGACCAACAGGCGGCGAACGTCTTCGACGTCAGCCTTGCGGTCGCTCGTTGGCGTATGAACCACAGCGGTGCAAGAAAAATCGTCGAACGCAGCCGCGATAAATTTGCGAGATCGCGCCGCCGATAATGCTCAATTACGTCAGTAAAGACGACTCATCACGAAGCCTGGCCGCCGCGACTCTCGTATCTGCTCTCCCACGGATCGCGTACCTCTTGGTCGACCCGGTCACGATCATCAGTCCACGCTGGATCGCCGGACGCGTCGAACAGTTCGGCCACGTCGGCCCACGGTCGCCAGACTCGGCACGTGTCTGCATTGTCGGAGACCATCGGTCGAGTCCTTCCGCGATACACCATCCGGTCCTAGTCCTGTGGCTTGAAAATCTGCCAGTTTCATCCTAGGTCTGTCACGCCGATAACCGCCGACTACGTCAAGTGCGGTGAGCCCAACTGATGCGTGGGCGCGTCCAGTCCTTTCGACGCTTTGGCACTCTGTCCGCACGCATGTCTACTCTTGACTGCCTGCGCCGGACCTTCGGCGGCACCTGCGCTGCGCACCGCGATCTCGCGCAGTGTTTGGGTGCTTAGTACGACGACTTCAGGTGTGCGGGCCGCGACGAACGCAGGCTGGCAGCTGGCGGAAGGCGAAAGACGTGAGCGACAACGTACCGGACCCGAACGCTGGCGAGACTGTCCACGTCACAATTCAGATATCGCGCGAGTCGCTGTGCTCGTTGCCCATCAGGATGTACTGGTTCCCGGATGGCGCCAACATGGCCGGCCTCGAAGGCTTGCCAACGGGCCGCCCGCTGGGAGATGGCACTGCTTTCCTGTACCGGTACGACGGGAACGTCTATCTCGTCACGGCCGGCCATAATTTCTCGGGCAGGCACGCCGAAAATGACCAACTCGGAAGCCGTGGAGTTGCCCCGACCCACATCCGGATTGGGTTACGGAGCCCGCTTCCGCCAGGAGGACACAATCTCCGCGAGCCCTTCAGCATCAAGCGACTGCTCCTTCCCATTGTCGACGCCGACGACAACCCTCTGTGGCTCGAGCATCCGCACTACGGACGCCGAGTCGATATCGCCGTCCTACCGTTCGACGTGACCGATCCGACCGTGCAGATAGAGGCCTACGAGGCCGAGCCGACAAAGCCACCGACCGCGACCGACCCGAGAATGCGGCCCACCGAGGACTTGTTCGTCGTCGGCTTCCCATACGGGCTCCAAACCGGGATAGACCTTCCGCTATGGATTCGCGGGACCATCGCCTCCGAACCCGCGTTCTACTGGAGATCGGACCTCGGACAAGAGCTTCCGCTCTTCCTGGTCGACAGCCGCACCCGAGAAGGCCAGTCCGGCGCCCCGGTCATATTTTTCCGACCCCCCAACACATTGTTCCTTTCCGAGCAACAACAACTCAGCTACACCAAAGGCTCCCAATCGAAGCTCCTCGGCGTCTACTCGGGCCGGGCATTCGCGAAGGACGATACCGGCTCGTCCGACCTAGGGTTTTGCTGGCGCATAAGTGAAGTCAGAACCATATGCACCAAACAGGTGCGAGCGAAGCGAGTCGCCAATAGCGGTATCAGTGACCATAGCGAGCAAGTCCTTTTCGACCATTTGAGCGACGATGACCTCGTCACACTGCTGGCGAACTCAGGCGGAGCCCTATCTACCGCGCTCGTAACTCGCCTGGCGCTCATCCCAGGCGGCCTGCCCGGCCGAGCCGAATGGGTGTCCGATCTGTCTACCGATACCGAAACGGTCCGACTCAGTGAGCAACTGCGGGAGCGGCTGACCTCTCAGCGAGAAAGGCTAACTCTGTGGTGGGAGCAACTCAAACCCAATGATCGCCGCTACATCACCGAGCACCGAGCCGGCGCCCTAGCAGCCGACTATGCCGAAATCATCTCCGCAGCAAGCGAGTTAGCTGCTACCAAGAACGATGGGGCTGAATTTCTGCTGCCCACAATTATCAGGGTGTTCGTGGAATGGAAGATGAGCGAGTGACAACAATGGCGCTGGTGGGCGCCCTGTTTTTCACTGGACTGCGTGAAAGCGGTAAGTGTAGCCACCAACCCGCACCTTACGAAATGGGCTGCCGGACAGCTGGATCTGCGCCCCACAGAGCCACCATCGCGGCAATGTGTCGGTCGCATAGGTCAAGCTATTGAACACGGGATTTGGCACATTGCTCATCGATTACCAACGTCACCGCTCGAAGACCGCCTCCGAACCGGCTGGGCGGAAACTGTTGTGCCTAGGCGGCTTTGGTGCAAATCACCGTGACAGCCCAGCACGCGCGGTGCGAACCCCGCGCGTGACGTAGAACGCACTCCAGCGTTTCGACCTCCGCGCGTGAGGGTGAGCCCGGCAGCGGCAGTTGGGTGCGCCGCGATGCCTTCGAAAAGGCCCTTGCGCGGCCGGATCCGCGCCCCAGATTCCGACTCTTCAGGGAAGCCAACGACCGGGCCCACACGTCGAAGGTATCACTAGTAGGGCTTTAGTGTCCGATGCGTCGACGGGGGCCATCCGGCGCGGCCATTCACGACCGCGCCGCAGAACTAGTCCTCAGCATCGAACGCCTCAGCGCCATGCGGCTGTCCATTCCACCAAACTGGAGCCGCGCGCCGCAGTTCGGCGAGCTCCTCGGCAGGCACGCGTTCGGCGTATCCCCGCTCGTGGCCGGTATGTGCGCCAGACATCCATCGGCATGACGCCGTCCACATGCAACTCATTAGAATTCCAGGGTGGACGTTGGTGGAGTAGACGAGGCTTCGCGGCGGCCGGCCGATCTGCTCGGCGATGATGACGTGCCTTGGCTGCGGTCGGCTCGACACCGCGGCGGTTTGGCTTCGATCAACACCGAGAGCCTGCCGCGGCGAGTCCTGAGTGCGGTCCTCGCCAACATGCGCGAGGATCGACTGATCTTGCCGGAGCCGACCAAGGGTCAATGACCACTTGATCGAGACCTTGCTCGACGCGGAGGAGATGCGGCGGCGATGCGACGACCAAAACAAATGGGTGCTAGACCACGTTGAGGCCGCTGCTATCGGGTAGGCGCAGGCTGACCGCAAGCTTGACGAGTTGACCATCCAGTGACGCGAAGACTGCCGCGTATCCGCTCTGTCCGCCGTCCGTCGGCTCGTCGTCGTGCCAGAGCGGCGAGGTAAATCCGATGGGTGACCGTCGCTAGCCACGGGTGCGATCATCATGGCCGGCGGAGAGCGCTAGGAATGCGCCACCAGGTAAAAAGGCCGGCCAGGGTGGACGCGCGGGTATCCGATTACATCTCACCACGATGCAGGTTCCGACGCCGTCCACAGGCTCTTGAAGATTCAGCAAGCTGTGTCGTCGTAATTGCGCATCGCGAGCAGTGGTCTCAATTCTTCTAGAATCAAGGCCTGAACGCTTGGATAGCCTTTTTCTTTTGCTAGAAGTCGGAGAGTGCTCGCTTCGACTGGGAGAAGACGGATGTTTACCGGGTCAGTTCGTCGCCGACGTTCCGAGCCACTTCGACTTTTACTTTGCGCCATACACCGAATGTACTACTAGTAGTGCATTCGGCGGTTTCGACGCACCGGGATTTGCCATTGTTTGGCGAGCTTGCTCAGCGTCCAGCAGGAGACTTCGAAATCCCGCGTCATGTCGGTCAGGGTTCGCTTCTCGATCACGTACTCCTCGTAGAATCGTTCGCGGGTGATGGCTGACGTGGCGGGCGATGACCGATTCTGGAGTGCGGGGATTCCGAGTTTGCGCGCTCGCCTGAACAGGGCATGGGGGTCGATGCCAGCCTCGCGGGCCATGTCGGTGAGCCTGCGCTTGTTTACAACATGCTCTTGGTAGATCCACGCCTCAGAAATGGGTGGCGTTGGCCGATACTTGCGTATTCCGGATTCGCTGGCTTTAGCGAGTAGCGTCCGAGGAGTGATGCCGACTTCGAGCGCGATGTCTTTTATGGTGCGTTGTTTGACGATGTATTCGTGGTGCAGCCATTCGGCGTCCACGGGCTTGGGTTGCACCGAGTTGAGATGAATTGAGATGCCCAGTTCTATGGCCAGTTGTTTGACCACGTCTGAATCGATGTCAAAATGCTTGCCGATGGCGCGGATCGACCATTTCTCCCGTTCGTGTAGGCGGGCGAGTTCGGCTCTCGGAAGTCGAGTACGCGCTCGGTCGAGGCGTGTTGGCTTTTTCGGGCGCTTTTGCCCTCGACACAGGGGTTGCGGCAGCGGGGACCTTTCCAGCAGGCGCCGAACCACTAGTGGCCGCACGCCCATAGCTTTAGCGACGGCATGGGTCGATGTTGGTGACTGAAGGATCCCGCGATGGAGCTGTGCGATATCCAGCGCTTCGACGTCGGGTCCGGGCAAGTCGAGATCGGCGACCAGTGTCAGTGGCGGCGTCCATGCGACGGGTTCACCAAAGATTCGGTGCTGTCGGAGAAATCGTGATGCGAGGGCGTCGAGTCGATCACTAATCGGGGGTGCGAGCAATTCAATGGGTTCTAGTCGAACCCCCGGTTTAGACATGGGTGCAGCGAAGGGGGATCTGTTGGCGGGAAGCATGCTGACCCGGTCGAACATCCAGTTGCGGACGCGTTGTCCTGTGTGGGCACAGTCGAGGCGTCCGAAATCGGTCGTGGCGAATATCTCCTGCCAGTCCTTGTCTGGCAGCATGTTTCGGTAGTCGAGTCGCCGTCGTCGCGTGTAGTCGATCGGACTGGGGTGATCGAGCAGATAGTCGGCCAGGCGTGTCAGTGCTGTCGCGACGTTGGGCCACCACCCTTCGTTATGCAGGCGCATTCTGACGGCGCTGGACTCATTCTCGGCGTAGTTTCCGGCCGAGAGTTTCAGCGCAACGCTGCGTGCGATCTCGTGTTCGGAAGCGCGGTTGCCCACTGCGAGCAGCATTATGGCTAGCGCCGTTCGTGACGCGTTGCGCCGGCCGGATCTCCCGTCGGGGGGCAGCAGCCGAATCCACCAGTCGCTCCACAGACTGGTGGGGACGCTGCGATGCGCGGACGCAGGCAATTTGCGCGGGCACCGCGGAAACGGCTCCCACGCCCGGTATCGCAGCTGATCTAACGGGCTCATCGAGTTCCGGAGCGCCCGCACCGTCGTCGCATCGATGACGGGACTGCGGTGTCCCCTTGATAGGACAGCGTTATTCACCGTTTTACCGATCTGGCGGCGCGCTACCAGCAGAGGCTCCATCAGAACCGCGGCCTGGTCGACAGTGTCGCGTTGAAGGAGTCTCAGGGACGCACTAATGCCCACCGCGGCTATAAGCGCCGGCACTGTACGACTCGTGCTCGGCGGGGCGCGCCACCGCCGAACCTCATCGCTGTCCCACGCGCCGACGAGGTCGCCGCCCCAGTGAGGTAACGAGAGGATCTCGCGTGCATAGGGGGCCATTTCCTCAGCGAATCGCATCGCCAACAGTCGAAGATCCGCGAGAAATTGTGTCGTGGGCACCGGCATCGTTCTGTAAAGACCTGCGCTCACCGTCGTGTTGGTAAGGACTTCAGATATGGCTGCCTGCGCCTGCAGAAAAGGATGTCCCTCCGGGAGAGAAATCGTTGATGCTGCCGATAGCCGTTGCCCACAACGGGTTCCGTCCGGTCGGGCTGCACGACATGCTTCGAGAGCGGGGACGAGGTCGCCCCTGAGCCAGCCGCGGCTGGTGCGTTCAGTATGTCCACACGCCGGGCAGCTATCAGCGAGCAACTGGGAATGCTGTTGGCAGGCAAACACCCACGGAAGTCGCCACTCCAGCTGCCAGCGCCCGTGCGAGCTCGCCAGGCATGCGGGGCAAAATCGCGACCGGCCGAAGGGCCAGGTCAGCTTCATCTGCCGTCGAGCGACATCGACGGTTCCGACAACGCCGTCGAATCGGCGCCACGTCAACGACTCGATCGTGGCGGTGTCAACACCCGTCGCCGCCGAGATGGACCTCAGTTCGGCTGATTTGAGGTGTGCGGTGATATCCAACCGGCGGAGCCAGTGTTTTCCTGACACGAGGGCTGGGGGAAGGATCGCGCTGAGAAACCTGCCCCACTTGAGATCGAGACACTGTGCCAGTGCCGCCAACCACGACTCGAGCGCCTCTCCAGGCAGCGGGGTGACAGCTAGCGGAAGTGTCCGCGGACCCAGCCGCGCTCCCGATATCTCGCCCGCCGTTGGTATGGACATCAATCCGGGCGAGTTTCGCGATCCTGGTCTGACGAATGCCCACGCTTTTCCATCAAGTCGCAGACAGACACCGTCAATGCGTCGGCGATGTCGAAGAGTCGCTCGTAGAGAAGCCCACGGCGGCCGAATTCCACATCAATGAGCACATTGCGGGTCACACCGGACCTGAGTGCGAGGGCTTCTTGCGTCATGCCCTGTTCAGTACGTACCCTGCGGATGTTGGCCCCGACCCTTTGCCGGGATTGCTCCCAACGCGCCACGCGTTCCGGATTGTTCTGATTCGGACGAGTGGGCACCGCTTCAGTAATCGGCGAACACTGCACGATGTCTGCCCTACTAGTAATACATTGAGGTGTCGGTTATGGATGGTGCCGGCCGTGCCGCGTCCGGCCGGATCGGGCTGAGGGTCCGCTGTCGAACGAGGCCGACCAGGAGTTATCACGGTCAAGCTGTTGCCGAGTCGCCCCGCGCTGCACCCTGATGAGGCGCTAGACGGCTACCTTGAACGGCTCGCCGAGGCGAACGGTCTCTCCACAGCGACTCTCCACAAGCTCATGCTCGGGGCACTCAGCGCCTCTCCAGCGGCACTGGCATATTTGATGATCAAACCCCAGTGCGCCGCCCTCAAAGCGATTGCCGATCTCGGAGGAGTCGACAGCGCGGCCCTGACTGCAGCCACATTGATGCGCTACGGCGATGGTCTACCGCTGCATCTGCATGGGCTTGATCCCAGCCGGCGGCACACTTACCGCAGCCTCGTCGCGCGAGGCTGGTTTCCCCCGCACGGCACGCAAGCCTGCCCCCAGTGCCTGGCACGCGACGGCATGTGGCGGTTGGAGTGGCGGCTGCCGCTCATCACGGTCTGCACGGTTCATGGGGTCGAGTTACTCACCGAGTGCGACGCGTGTCGGCAGCGTTTCCGCATGCGGCGACACTCCCCTATGCGACCGGTTTTAGGTCCAGAACAGTTGTGCGGCAACCCGACCGGAGTCGGCCGGTACTGCGATCGGACGCTAGCGGAGCATCGAACGCCGCCAGCGGCACCCGATGCCCTCGTCACGGCGAACACGATTGCGTTGGCGCTGGGAGGCCAGCGTATTGAGATGCTGGGCCGGGTTGTCGATCCCCGCATCTTTCTTGCCGAATTGCGGCACGTCGCGACGATGCTTCTCCATATCCTCACCGCTGCAGGGGATTTCACTGCCTTAGGGTGGGCGACAGTCTTAAAGACCGAGTCCGCCTCGCGCACGGCCGAGCTTCGCAACCCTCGGTGGGGAATTAGCCCGCCCAGAAGCTCGGCAGTGCGTGCATATGTTCTCGCCGAAGCCAATGCCATCCTCGGTGAGCGCGCGGTTGCAGGGGCGGGAGCACGCCTCGCGTCCTGGCTGGCGCCGATCTCGGCGGTGGCTAACGGGCCGAGCAACTGGCTGAGCAATCGCACCACGCGCACTGCGACGACTGCCGCGTTGATTTCCTCGGCCGTTTCGGGTCGGCACCACGTTGGTCGTCGGCTCAACGTGACGGGCGTCCGACAACTGCCGCCGATGACTGCGATCCCTCAACTTCTCGATCCCGAGCTGTTTGCGAGGTTTTTCGACGGCATGCTTGGCAGCTACCCGTGGACAGCGCGGCTCTACGCCTCGCTGTGCCTGGCGCGATCGGTCTCGGCTGCACCGAACTGGTCGACTGCCGCCGCCGATCTCGGTCTCGATCCCGCGATCGGTCACCGAACCGCCCGCGCCGCCAGTGGCCGAATGCTGGCGACGCCAGGCGTGTTTGCTGACGCGGTCCACCGAACCCTTGACGCGCTGCCGCGGGACCGCGACTTCCGTGAACGCGAATCGCGTGTCGCCACTCTCGCCTCCCAAACCGCCGACTGGTTCGATCACTGGCGTACGTCGTCGACGCCGCATCGCCGGCTCACATCGCTGCCGTATGCGATCACCTGGATGTGGTGCGTGCCGGCTCAGGGATGGCTCGGCGCCAGTCCCGCATGGCACAGCCCTGTTCCGGCGTGCGCCAAGGTCGGCTACCGCGAGTTCTGCGCCCGGCTCACGCCCGAAGCTCAGGCCGGTTTACGGGCCCTTGTCCTCGACGACCCTCGGGACTGACGAGCCTTGCCTCGCGGCGCCGGGAGCTTAGCCGCCTGTGCGGTCGGTGGCGTCGCGGTGTTAGGCGCCGCTGACAGTGCCCTCGCCGTAGGCCTTGTAAGGGCTCCGTTCCTGTCCATCATCGCGTGACGCGCCGCTTCAGCACGATCGCTAAGGGTGACACCATCGAGGTGGTGGCGCAGGATCGCGTGGGTGCCGTCGTTGGTAGCGGCGAGCGTCGCTTCGCAGATCAACTGTT
This sequence comes from Mycobacterium sp., assembly GCF_965277065.1. Lineage (GTDB taxonomy): Bacteria > Actinomycetota > Actinomycetes > Mycobacteriales > Mycobacteriaceae > Mycobacterium. The sequence continues at coordinate 472,452 of NZ_CBDIBT010000016.1, read as the reverse complement.
TGAGATCTTGGAAGTAGCCCTGGGTGCGAAACCATAGCTCACCCGCCAGATCTCGGTACAGCATCCCATCCCTGCCGGCTGGTAAGTGCGGAAGGAGTCGCTGCTCGACGTCGCGGATGACGCGCTGCCAGACGCGCTGCTCGTCAGGCTCGTCAATTTCGTATTGGGTCACCGCAAACGTCGTCGACCTGCCTTTGATCTGCGGATCGTTGAGCAGCTCGCCGCCGATCAGGTTGGCGCCCACCAGCACAAGAGTCGCGGCACTTTCGCCGAGTTCGGTGTTGAGAAATTTGATGTGATCGAGCACTTTTCGTGCTCCTCGCCATTCTGTTTTGAGCAGATTGACATCGTCGATCACCACCACCCGAGCTTGGTGTCGGGCAAGTGCTTTCATCGCGCTTCGCGTTGTGTCGTGGGCAGTGGTACCGCTGGGCAGGCCGTAAAACCCCAGGATCTGTGAATCGAGTGCCTTCGTTTGCGCGTCGGCTTGAAGATTGATGAACACGACTGGACAGAAGTCGCATTCAACGTCTGGCGTCGGGTACCACACCGGACGGTGTGTTGACCCGTCCACTGCTGACGCTGTCCAGTGGAGGTATCGCTGTCGAGCCCAGTCCTTGATGAATACGCTCTTGCCGATCGTATTTGGGCCGGTGATGACGGGGATTTCCTTTGCACCCGGCGGCGTTTGAGCGTTGCGCTCGATAATCGTGTTCAGTCGCTGGGTGACAACATCGAATTGGGCGGTGGTGAAGTAGTGCTGATGGAGCCAGCGCTTGAGGTGGTCGATCTGGGACCTGCGTTGGGCACTGTTGAGGGCGCCCCACTCTTGGAGCGTCAGCGGTGGGGGCTCCTCCGGTGTAGGAGCGGTGCACCAGTCGTGCCATCGGCGGGAATCCATGTTCGGTCAGTCCTCGGCTAACAGGTCCGGCCACTGGGTGCGCATTGGAGACCAATCGCGTGCCCACGCCGAGATCTTCTTGTCAGCAGGCCATTCCGGGTGTAGCCCAATGGCGCGTTGGGCCTCGTGGTGGTCCCAGCGCGCTTGTTCGACGCGAAGGGTCGCCGCTACTACTTGGGTGGAATCTGATTGGACTTTATCGACGCGGGCCAATTCGGTGAGCTCGTCGAGGATCTGACGTGTGGCCGAGTTCTTCGTAAGGACGGTGTTGCCGCCCCGGTCGCGGATTCGTCGGCACGCCGTTGCTACAAGCCGAGCGGTCATCGGCGCTTCGGTGCGCGAAGCGCCCCGCCAGACAATGGGTTCCACCCGTTGCGTTTCGGGGTCGCGGAACCATATCCGGGAGACATCATGCGGATCGACGTGGAACGGCGCCGCGCTATCACCGTCTCGGAAATAGCCGCTCGGCGTGGTCCGATACTTATCCAGTGTCGTGGCGTCATAGACCAGGTTGGCCCACTCAACCCCCTGATGACTGATGGTCAGCCAACGCAACGGCAGAAACTGGTAGATCAAATCCGGTGTCTGGGGCACGTCTATGCGGCCCGTGACCTCTACCAATGCATCCCACATCTCCAGCGGGCACAACCGTGCGGCCGGCTCCCCCGGCAGGATCAAACCGGTGTGCCATGAGCGGTGGTAGTCCAATGCCACGAAACGTCTCAAGAAATCTTCAGTTCGCGGGCGGTCATCAGGGGTTCTGCAGAAACGAGCCTTCCGCGCTCAGACGTGTTGCGGCCCTTATATCCTGGGAATTGTTGCAACGCCCGCTGAAGCGTCTCGTGCCATCGCTCGACGTGCGGATTGTCCGTCGGGTGACCACCCCGGCTGAGCAGCAGATCAATTCCCAGGTCACGCAACGTCGCTCGAAACACCCGAGAAATGAAAATGGCTCCTTGGTCCGCGTGAATCGCGTCGGGTCGGACCGACGGTATGTGATGTCGCCCCTGCAGAGTCGTGAAGTCCGGCGATATCAGTTGGTTTCCGGCCCGCACAGGGGTGTCCGATAGATCGAGCTGCGCGGGCAGCCCAACCCACCGCCAATCAGTCATCGCGGTTCCCTGGACAATCGCAGAGAAGGGCCGACAGATGTCATAGATCATCAAGCCGGCGTCGATCCCGTCGGCGCTGCGCGGAGTCACACGCAACGCAAGGACGACCCGAGTAGCGACGTCGACAGCCGTGAGGATCTCGACACTGTACGGCGCGCCAGTCAGAGGTGAATACACAAGGTTGTCCGCTCTGGTCGCATCGATGGCGACGATCTGCCCGGGGCGGATAGCTGGAAAGTGTTGTAACCCTGAGGTTTTCCGTAGACTTCGGCTGCGCTGGGCACGCGGGGTGGCACCACGCTGCCTCTTCAGGGTCGACAGGTACTCGCCGGTAATACGCTCGGGCACCCGAGGATCTTTGACGCCGCTGTCGATGAGCCGGACTCGAATACGGCGATCGATCTCTTTGGTGGACACCGTCGACCTATCACCGTCGAGGGTGTCAAGTACCTGCTCGGCGAGTGCCCGATAGCGGAAATCAATGAGATCTCGCGGTTTCCGTGCCCGTAGGCTGCGCCCGTCGATGAGCGCCCTTAATCCGCTGTCTTTCCATGACCTGACCCAGTTTCTGATTGTGCTCGGATTCGTTGTCCCGAACTGAATCGCCGTCGCGGAGCCGCCGCTGCGCCGCCCGGTCGTGGCGCTGCTCCTCAGCGAGCAGTCCCGCCATCACGTCACAACGGCGAGATTCAGAGATGCCGAAACCCGGCCCGAACGGGTACCGGGGCTCGTCCCCGCGGGCCAGGTCGCGGTGGCCGTCCCGGTAACCAGTAATGATCTCCTGAACCACCTCCAGACGATCCAGGGCGACATGTTTGGCGTTTTCGTCTAGAGCGTCCCAGAGCGGCCGCAGTGCCTCTGTCAGCGGCGCGATTTCGCCTTGGCTGATTTCTCGCACGGTGACCTCGTCGAGCCAACCCACCGATTCCAGTTCGCCGAACGCGTCACGGATCATGTAGCCAGACGAGCCTACCGAGATCACCACCCCAGTTCCGTTTCTAGTCAGCACGCGCGTTCCCTCACGTAGGCGGGTACGGCCTTCAGGCATCCCAGTACTCCTCGTTCACAGTGACGCGCGACTCCTCTGTGATGCTCGTGGACAGGTCGACCGTAAGCTGGCCGCCCCACACCAAATGCCACACCACCGATTTCAGCTCGCCCGAACCGTCGTCATGATCGAACAAGTGTCCAAGCGTTGCGCCATCGCCGCTTGCTACACGCCGGATCGACTCGACATGCAGGTTCATCCATGCCGGGCGCTGACGAAAACCGTGCAGCCACAACAAGTTCATTCGTTCGATCGTTGTCAGCCCGCTGAATACTTCGTAGCTCCAGCCAACCGCCCCGCAACAACGCCGGGCGACGTCGGCGTGCATTATGAAATCGTCGTCTTGGTTATTTAGCCGTCGTGCGTCCCAGACTGTCACCTCGCCCCCTACACCGACGGTGAGCAAATCCGGCGTATGACCACCCGGCGCGGGCTCGTCCCACGACAGCCGAAAAGGCTGCGACACAAGCCACGCGACCTTGGGGTCACGGTCGCACCTGCGCATGAGGTCATGCTCTAGGCCTGACTCCAACCAAACGTGGTCACCGTTAGTCATTGAGAACGCCGACACAGGAATGTGCCTTGCACGCCTGCAGGCACGCGTCATCCGCACAGACTCAAGAAGACGCACCGGTGGGCTACCTTGCAACTGCCAGTTCCATGCCTCCATAACGGCTGACCCGGAGACTCTCAGTTCCCACGCAATTGATGCGGCCACAGGTGTCAAAAGAGCGTCGTCGTGGTCGTTTGGTTGCGAATCTACGCCAGCGACACGGTCTGCCTCGGTGAGATCACGGCCAACGCCGACCCCGCCTCGAGGAGATGCGTATGGGCGACGGTCATTGTGGCGTCGTCCACCGCTCCCCGGGACTAATGCGCGGGATGCCTTATTGGCCACGTCCGCGCCGGCAAGCGACGGTGGACATGGTTAGCACGCTAGCGACGGATACCAGCCGGGGTGCCAAAATCGCAAGAAGAACTTGACATAACCATGGTAAGCGCGAGCCGGAAGGACGCCCAGGCACGACAGGTCAGGCCCAACAACACCCTACGAATCCGGGTTGGCTCCGCCCCCTGGCTTTCAAAACCCCTGATAAGCGAGCCGACGAGGATCTGCCTACGGCTTGTTAAACAAGAAGGTGCCGCTCGCTAATCTTCGTTGCATCTCGACACCTACAACTACCGCGCCATGTTGGTGAAGCGCGAAAGATGAAGCTGGTGAGCAACTGTCACCGTCTTGGTCGGCCCGTTACGGTGCTTGGCCACAATGAGGTCCGCCTCACCGCCGCGCGGATCGTCACGCTCGAACGCATCGGGACGGTTCAACAGAATGACCATGTCCGCATCTTGTTCCAAACTCCCGCTCTCACGAAGGTCGGACAGCAGCGGCTTCTTGTCGGTGCGCTGCTCGGGACCACGGTTGAGCTGGCTGATGGCGATCACCGGAACTTCGAGCTCTTTGGCCAAAAGCTTGAGGTGCCTCGAGAATTCGGATACTTCGATCTGCCGGGACTCGACTTTCTTGCCGGACGACATCAGCTGCAGGTAGTCGACAACGACCAGCCGCAGATCGGCTTTTTGCTTCAGCCGACGGGCCTTGGCGCGGATCTCCATCATCGTCAGGTTTGGCGAATCGTCGATATACAGTGGCGCTTCGCTGATTTCGCTCATCCGCCGGGCCAGCCGAGTCCAATCGTCGTCGCTCATCCGGCCCGAGCGCATGTCGCCGAGCTTGATCTTGGCCTCGGCGGACAGCAGCCGCATCACGATCTCGGACTTGCTCATTTCCAGCGAGAAGATGACGCTGGCCTTCCGGTGCTTGATCGAGCACGACCGCATGAAATCCAGACCCAGCGTCGAGTTGTGCGTCGGCACCATGCCCCGCCCAGCCAAATACAGATGCGCCGCGTTGTCCACCTGCACGCAGCGCACTGGAACACAACAGACCGGGCGCACGGCGTCCACTTGCAGCACCGGGGCCATCACGGTGGTGGCGCCCGTACGCATCCCGTCGCGGCCCAGGGATCCGGCAGCAGAGATCGTGTCCAGGCCGCCGCGCAATAGGCCGGTCGCGCGGATGCCATAAGCGGTCGGCCACTGATGCTCCGCGTCGGCGACGATCACCGTGCCGTCGGAGAATTCAACCTCGTAGCACGGCCGGCCCAGCATGACCTCGGTGGCGGCCACCACGCGGGTCGGTTGCCCGTCGGCACCCAGCAGCTCATCGCCGACCGCGACGGCGCCCATCGTGGTCCAGCCGTCTGGCGTCGGCAGCGGCGTGTCCAGCGCCAGCGCCTTCCCCACACCGGGCCTCGCCGCGACGATGATCATCTGCCCCGGGTGCAGGCCGTTGGTCAGCTCGTCGAGCTCGGTGAACCCGGTCGGCACCCCGCGCGCCAGACCGCCGTTAGAGGCGATCGCGTCGATCTCATCCATCGTCGGCTGCAACAGGTCTTCCAGCGGGACGAAGTCCTCAGACATCCGCCGCTCGGTCACCTCGTACATCTCGGCCTGCGCGCGGTCGACGACCTCGGCAACGTCGGCACCCTCCGCGCCGGCATAGCCGTATTGCACAACCCGCGTTCCAGCCTCCACCAGCCGCCGCAGCAGCGCCTTCTCCGCGACGATGCCCGCGTAGTACCCGGCGTTGGCCGCGGTCGGCACCGTCGAGATCAGGGTGTGAAGATAAGGCGCCCCGCCGATTCGGCGTAGCAGCCCGCGGCGGTCCAACTCGGCGGCCACCGTCACCGCGTCGGCCGGCTCCCCGCGCCCATAGAGATCCAGGACGGCGTCGTAGACGTTCTGATGCGCTGGGCGGTAGAAGTCGCTGGGCCGAAGCCGTTCCAGCACATCGGCGATCGCGTCCTTGCTCAATAGCATGCCGCCCAACACCGACTGCTCGGCAGCGAGATCCTGTGGCGGCTGACGGCCGTAATCCTCACTCGGCGCCTCCGCGCTCGCACGTCCCAAATCATCAACGACCGCCACTGCTATCCCGCCTCCTACACACGACGCTCGAACGCACATTCGACGCCGATGGCTAGACGTTAAGACGCGCCACCGACACCGCTCGACTCAGCCGACCGCCCACCACCCCCCGAAAATCGGGGGCCCACCCCAGGCGGATCCACGGCCTTCGCCCTCGTGACCGACCTCGACCCGCAGGCGGCGGGACAACCACCGCGGGCCGTGAATCGGCTTTCGAATGCCAGCATCACCTCACGACGGGTCGACGTTAAAGGTTGCTGGCGAGGACAACAAACGGGGTTGTTCATAACCTTGTGCATGGTGTGTGCATATCCGTCTACGCCCGTGTTGAGGGGTTGTGGAGAACTTGTGGAGCAATATGCGCCATTGCAGCATCACCGCAGATAAGCGCACCACACACCTGCGTATCTTGTGTGGATGGGAATCTCTACGGCGTGTCGGGCGCGGTTGCCACTTCGGGCGTGTTGTGTTTCGCCGAGTGAATAACAGTGTTAACGGACGGTAACGTTCGCTATCGGTTGCTGACGACTATGAGTTCGCTATGCAAACACAAAACCCCGGGGCAGCCGACTGTGGCTACCACCGGGGGTTTGCGGTGTGAAAAGCTCACGCCTCCGCGACCACGTCGAGCGCGACGTGCACGTCGACGTCGGGGTGCACATGCACAGTGATCGGATGGCTGCCAACGGCCTTGATGTGGCCCTTCGGCAAACGCACCACGCGCTTGTCGAGGTTCGGCCCGCCGGCTTTGCGGATAGCCGTGACGACCGCGCTGGTCGTCACCGAGCCGAACAGCTTGCCCGAGTCGCCGGAGGTGCGCACCGGGAGCGGGACAGCGCCCAGACCCTCGAGGGCGGTCTTGATCTCGTTGGCGTGCTCGAGGTCGCGCACCTGCTTGGTGTCGCGGGCGCGACGAATGTCGTCCGCCTGCTTCTGCGCGCCGCGCGATGCGACGATCGCCAGGCCTCGCGGCAGCAGGAAGTTGCGGCCGTAGCCGTCCTTGACCTCAACGGTCTCGCCGACGACACCGAGGTGGTCGACGTCGGCGGTCAAAATGAGCTTCATTGTTTCGCTGATTCCGTTCTGCGTGTATCCGCGCTTACCGCGTCGACGAAGTGAAGGGCAGCAACGCCACTTCGCGGGCGTTCTTGACCGCGATTGCGACGTCGCGCTGGTGCTGGACGCAGTTGCCGGTCACCCGGCGGGCGCGGATCTTGCCGCGCTCGCTGATGTAGGTGCGCAGCAGCTGGGTGTCCTTGTAGTCGATGTCCTGGCCCTTTTTGGAGCAGAACACGCACTTGCGCGCCTTGATCGGCTTTTCCGGCGCCGGACGCCGCTTGGTGGAGGACTTCGCCATGGTCTATCTCTTTCGTTCTGTCGTCCCGGGTTATTCAGAAGGGGGGTTGTTAGAAGGGGGGCTCGTCGTCGCCGCCGGCGAAGGAACCCGATGCCGGGGCGCTGCCCCACGGGTCGTCGCCACCGGCCGAGCCGCCGCTGCTGCTGCTGCCGCTCTGGGCGGCCGCCGGCTGACGGGATCCGCCGCCGCCACCGAAGCCACCACCACCGCCGCCGCTGCGGCTGGCTTTGTTGACCTTCGCGGTGGCGTAGCGCAAGGACGGCCCGATCTCGTCGACCTCGAGCTCGACCACGGTGCGCTTCTCGCCCTCCCGGGTTTCGAACGAACGCTGCTTGAGCCGTCCGCTGACGATCACGCGCGCGCCGCGAGTCAGGCTCTCGGCCACGTTCTCGGCGGCCTCTCGCCAGATGTTGCAGCGAAGGAACAGCGCTTCGCCGTCCTTCCACTCGTTGGTCTGGCGGTCGAAGGTGCGCGGAGTCGACGCGACCGTGAAGTTCGCGACGGCGGCGCCCGACGGCGTGAAACGCAGCTCGGGGTCGGCGGTCAGGTTTCCGATAACCGTGATGACAGTGTCACCAGCCACAATGAACTCCTAAGTTCGTTTTGGCGTAAGTCACGCTGAGCCTACGCAAAGGCTCGGACGTGCCGTGGTTGTTCGCCAACAGGTCGTCGCCAGTCAGTGCTTGTCGGTGCGCATGACCTTGGTGCGGAGCACCGACTCGTTCAGGCTGAGCTGACGGTCGAGTTCGGACACCGTCGCGGGTTCCGCTTTGAGATCAATCACGGCGTAAATGCCTTCGGCATGCTTGAGGATCTCGTAGGCCAGCCGGCGCTTGCCCCAGATGTCGACCTTCTCCACTGATCCACCGTCCTTGCGGACAACGTTGAGAAAAGTCTCCAGCGACGGAGCTACGGTGCGCTCGTCGAGAGTGGGGTCGAGGATGACCATTAATTCGTATGGACGCATGGGAACCTCATCACCTCCTATGGTCGTGTGCGGCCGTGGCTCATTTCTCCACGGCAGGAGGGTCGCCTGCGTCGGCAACCGTCACAGGCTACCGGACGGCGGCCGGACCTGCGAAATCCTGCACTTCCAGCCAATGAGACACGTCGAGTGTGCACTCAGCGTTCCGAGTGTGCGCCAGGGGCGGGAATCTCGCCGGATTCTCGCCCAGGATCCACACTCGACGCCGCGGTTGCACGATCGGTCGGGGCGCCGGCTGCGACCGTCTGCCGTAGCCCGGCTGGGCGCAGCCGCGCAGACAGCCAGCCTGGTGGTGCGTCGGGAGCGCGGTCGAACACTCCGCCGGCCGGATCGTCCACCCGTCCGCCCCAGCGCACCAGATCCTCCTCGGGCCGATAGACCTGGCGGATCACCAGCACGCACAAGACCAGCACCGCGACGTCGCGCAGCAGCACCGTGGTGGTGAACCACTGCTGAGGCAATCCCCGATCGGGCACGCTGTAGAGGTAGTACATCCGTGGCACCCACACCAGCGCGTCAATGGTCATCCACGCCAACAGAATTCGCCGGTGCGGCAGCGCCAGCACCGCCAGCGGCACCAGCCACAGCGAAAACTGCGGGCTCCACACCTTGTTGGTCAACAGGAACGCGGCCACCACCAGAAAGACCAGCTGCGCCAGCCGTGGCCGGCGCGGCGCCGTCAGTGCGACGTAACCGATTGCGGCGCAACATAATACGAGCAGAACCAGCACGACGCTGTTCAGGATCTGCGGCGGCTGCCAGAAACCGATGTCGGAATCGAAACCCGCCCAGCCGGTGAGAGATTTGACGACGTTGTAGAGCGAATCCATGTCCTCGCCGCGACGGGCGTTCAGCCGGAAGAACTCCGACCAGCCCCGCGGAAAGAGCAGCAGCACCGGCAGATTCACCAGCAGCCACGTCACCGCCGCGGCGGCCGCGGTGCGGGCCACCTCCCGCAAGCGCCCGGTCCGGATGCCCAGCACCAGCAGCGGGCCCAACAACAACAGCGGATACAGCTTGGCCGCGCCACCCAAACCGATCAGCACCCCGGCGAGCAACGGCCGCCGTCGCGCCCAGGCCAGCAGACCACCGACTGCGAAAGCCGTTGCCAGGGAATCGAAATTCGTGAAGATCTGGAAGATCACCAACGGCGATGCCGCCACCAGGGCGGCGTCCCACACCCGTCGTCCGGCCAGCCCGGCCGTGGCCCACAGCGTCGCCAACCAGGCCAGCGCCAGGCCGAGCGCGGCAATGTCGAAGAACACCACCACCTCGGCCACCACCGGCAGCGGAATCATCCGGGTGACGGCGGTGTAGGTCTTGGCCAACGACATCGACACGTACTGGTACACCCCGGTGAGCACCGGATACTCCATGTAGCGCACCGCCGGCTTGCCGTCGTAGCGGGTTTGCGGTTTGCCGCTGCCGTCCTTCTCGATCCAGCTCGACTTGTACGGAAAACGGCCCTGGCTCAACAACTCCGCGCCGTACAGCGGCACGGTGTCGGAGTAGCACAACTCGTAGTAGGCCCGCTGGTTCTGCCAGTTGGCGACGCGCTGATCACCCGGCCCGGTCCCGACGGTCTGCAGGCACGGCGCTTTGGTCGACCAGCCCAGCGCCAAAAACACCAGTGCGATCAGGAACATCACCCGCAGCGGCGTCAGGATCCGGGTGCGCCCGATGATCGCGTGCCGGCCTACCGGACCGCCCACTACATTCGACAGCGCCGCGCCCAGAAAGTCGGTGCGGCTCGGGCAATCCCGATCATCAGCGGAGCGTAGATCACCGGCCAGCGGCCGCGGTGAGATGTCGGCGTGATCCGTCTCGGCGACGGTCACGGCGGAGGCGGCGGTCCCGGCTCCGCCGCTGCCGGCGGCGGAGGCACCGGCGCCACCGGGACGGTGGTCGGCGGCCCGACCGGAATCGTGATGCCCGGTGCGATTTCCATCGTGGGCTGGATGACCGTCATCTGCGGAGGCTCCGGTGCGGGTGGCGGCGCGGCCGGCACGCCGGCGGAGCCGCCGATCTCGGTGGGCTTCGGGAAGGTTTCGTTCGTGGTGCCTTTGAGCGTGCCGTCCATCGTCGACTTCCAAATGTCCGACGGCAGACCGGATCCGTAGACCGCGGCACCGCCCTTGGTCACCAGCGGCACGTCGCCGCGCACGGTCCCGAGCCAGACCGCCGTCGACAGCGAGGGGGTGTAACCCACCATCCAGGCGTCCTTGTCGGCGTCGGTGTCACCGAATTGGGTGGTGCCGGTCTTGGACGCCGACGGCCGTCCGCCGGCCAGCGCATGTCCGCGCGAATACGACGCGATCGGCTGCATCGCCGACGTGACGTTGTCGGCGACGTCCTTGGGGATCCGCTGCTCACCGGAGTTGTCCGAGCCGCTCGCGTCGAACAGCACCTTGCCGTCGGCGTTGACCACCTTTTGCACGAAGTGCGGGCGGTGGTAGATACCGGAGTCGGCCAGCGTGGCGTAGGCCGAGGCCATATCGATGGCCCGGGTTTGGTACTGGCCCAACACAATTCCGTTGTTGGGCGGGCCGCCCTTGCCATCCTCGGACAACGTGTGCGAGACCCCGGGGAAACTGCCCGCGATGCCGGCCTGGTGCGCGGCGTCGGCCACGTCTTGCGGGCCGTGCTTCAGCTTCAGCATCAGCCGGTAGTAGGAGGTGTTCAACGAACGCTTGAGCGCCTCGGCGATGTTGCAGACCCCGCAGCCTTCGCCCTCGACGTTGGTGATCTTGATCCCGTTGACCGTGAGCGGCGAGCTGTCCACCTGGTAGCCCAAGCCGATGCCCTGTTCGAGCGCGGCGATCAACGCGAACACCTTGAACGACGACCCGGTCTGCAACCCGGCCTGGGCGAAGTCGAATCCGTTGGCGTCCGCGCCACCGTAATACGCCTTCACCGCGCCGTTGTGCGGGTCGATCGACACCACCGCGGTCCGCATGTCGGCGTTCTGCCCGGCCAGGTATTTCGCCACCGCGTCCTCGGCAGCCTTCTGCGCCGTCGGATCGATCGCCGTGGTGATCTGCAATCCCTGGGTATTCAGCGTCTGCTCGTCGATGTTGAACAACTCGAGCAGTTCCTTGGTCACCTGTCGCTGGATCAGCCCGTTCGGCCCGGTGGTCTGGTTCTGCTGGCGGGCCTGATCGGCCGGCACTGTCGGCGGGAACTGCTGCGCAGCGCGGTCTTTCGGCGTCAGGGCTTTGTCGTCGACCATCCCGTCGAGCACCCAGTTCCACCGGCCCTGGGCGCCCACCAGGTTCACCGCCGGGTCCAGGGTCGACGGCCGCTGGATCAGCGCGGCCAGCAGCGCGCCGTCGGCGATGGTGAGTTGCTCGACGGGCTTGCCGAAGTAGGCCTGCGAGGCCGCCGAGATTCCGTAGGCGCCCCGGCCGAAGTAGATGATGTTCAGATAGGCCTGCAGCACATCGTCTTTGGACCACTCCCCGGTCATCTTCGTGGCGATGACGAGTTCTTTGGCCTTGCGGATCAGGCCGCCGACTCCGGCGCGCTGCGCTCCGACCAACGCGTTCTTGACGTACTGCTGGGTGATCGTCGAGCCACCCTGCGTGTCGCCACCGAAGATGTTGTTCTTGAACGCTCGGGCGAACCCGGTGAACGAGAAGCCCGGGTTGGAGTAGAAGTTGCGGTCCTCGGCGGCGATCACCGCCTGGCGGACGTGCACCGGTACCTGGTCGATGTTGACGTCGACTCGATTGCCCTCGGGTGGAACGATTTTCGCCAGCTCCGAGCCGTCGCTGGCCAGGATCGTCGAAACCTGGTTGGTGCGGATGTCGCCGGGCTTGGGAATGTCGACGATGGTGTAGGCCATCGCGAAGGTGACGATCGGCAGCAGCAGGAGCACCACCGCGCTGACGAAGAGCCCGCGACGGACCCACTTCCCATTGATGTGGTTCAGCCACTCCCAGTCGAGCCGCTGAGCCCAGCCCGGTTGCGGTGGCTTGCGTCGCGGCGGTCCCTTCTGCGGGCCACTCGGCGGTGGGCCACTTGGCGGTGGGCCGCCGGGGGGCGGCTGCTGACGCCGCGGCGTCTTGGCGTCCAGGGCGGACGAGGCCATCTCGACCGGGTCGCGCCGGTCCGATGGCCGGGACGTCGGCCGTCCGTCCAGCGCGGCCTTCACCGCGTCGATGGGGTCCTTGAAACGGTTCGGGGTGTCGTCCTTGACCGGCGGCAGGATCGTGGTCAGCCGGTCATCGGGCGGAACGATCGGCCGGCCCGAGCCCTGCCGCGTCTGCTTCGAGCCGCCATCGGCCCCTGCCCCTTTCGGGTTGTCAGCGGCTGATCGGTCTTGCTGCCTTTCGTTATTCACTGGCCGTGCGCGCGCCGTCGCGCGCCGTCCGAGTGCTGCGTGACTTCCGCGGCGGGCGAGCCGTGCGTGTCGCGCCGAGCACATACGACTTGACCAAGTGATTCCAGCTGCAGGTTCGACATACCTCCACCACATGTACCGCGAACTCTTCGAACCGCGACGCCAACAAGACCAACTCCTCGGCGCTCCGCGCCGACCCCGACACCGCGCCGAGGTGCTCGCCGAACACCCACGAGACCAGCGTCAGCTGCTCTTTGCGGCAGATCGGGCACATGACCGTGCTGACCTTGCCGTGGTATTTGGCGGCGCGCAGCAGGTACGGGTTGGCGTCGCAGACCTCGGTGACACCGGTGCGGCCCGAGTAGACCTCAGCCAGCAGCGACCGACGCTTGAGCGCGTAGTCCACCACCTGTCGCTGCAATCGCACGATGACCAGAGTACGTCTGCGCGGCCGGTGCGCAGAGGTAGGTCGGTCACGTTTCGACCTACGCCTCGCCGACGCTGGGCAAGAAGGCCGACCTGACCGGCTCGGGTGCTCGACCGATTCGCGCACCATCGTCGAGCAGACCCCGCTCCGCGAAGGATCGGGCGGACGCCCTCGCCGAAGATGTAGGCCTCCTCCAGGTGCGGATAGCCGGACAGGATGAGGTGGTCCAGACCGAGTTCGGCGTATTCGGCGATGCGGTCGGCGACCTCGGCGTGCGAGCCGACCAGGGCGGTACCGGCGCCGCCGCGAACCAGCCCGACACCAGACCACAGGTTGGGATAGATCTCCAGCCGTCGGGCATCCGTCCCGGACGTGTAATCCTGGCCGCCGCCGTGCAATTGGCGCATGCGGCGTTGGCCCACCGATTCGGAGCGGGCCAGCGACTGCTGTGCGGCGGCCACGGTCTCGGGGTTCAGCGCCCCCAGCAGCCGCTCCGCCTCGGCCCACGCCTGCTCGCTGGTATCGCGGGAGATGACGTGCAGCCGGATGCCGTAGCTCAGAGTCCTGCCCAGCGCGGCGGCCAGGCCGCGAATCCAGTCCAGCTTCTCCTTGACCTGCTCGGGCCGCTCACCCCAGGTCAGATAGGTGTCGGCGTAACGGGCCGCGACCTGGCCGGCTTCCGGTGACGAGCCGCCGAAGAACACCCCCGGCAGCGGATCGGGCCGGCGCGCCAGCGACGCCCGCTCGACGCGCAGGTGCTCACCGGCCACTGTCACCGGGGTCTCGGAGGTCCACAGCTGCTTCACGATGTCCAGGAACTCGCCGCAGCGGGTGTAGCGGTCCTGCTTTTCCAGGAAGTCGCCGAAGGCGCGTTGCTCGGCGCTCTCGCCTCCGGTGACCACGTTGAGCAACAGCCGGCCCTGCGATTGCCATTGGAAGGTGGCCGACATCTGCGCGGCCAGCGTCGGGCTGATCAGCCCCGGCCGGAACGCCACCAGGTACTTCAGCGACTCGGTGTTGCCGATCAGCATGGCGGTGGTCAGCCAGGCGTCTTCGCACCACAGGCCGGTCGGCGTCAGCACCGCCTCGAAGCCGTTGATCTCAGCCGCCTGCGCGAGCTGGATGAGGTATTTCAGGTCCGCCGGCCGATCGCCGCGCATCCCGCTGCCGTGCCCGCCGGCGATCAGGTCCCGCGAGTCGCCGTACGTCGGAAGGAACCAGTGCAGATGAAGTGACACGTTGTGTGGTTATGCCTGGCTGCGCCCGTCGCCACCAGGCTTGCACCCATCCTGATTTCAACCCGATCGGCAACTTGAACGACCAGCGGTTGAACTTGGAGAGAACACCAGTTGTCCGCCCGAAGTAGCGGCGAATATATCGGGCCGATACTATGACGCGAGACAATATCTCGACATAGCAGCGACGTAATCAATCGGGCAAAGGTGGTGACTTAATGCTGGAGCTCGCCATCCTGGGACTTTTGCTCGAGTCGCCTATGCATGGCTACGAGCTCCGCAAACGGTTGACCGGTCTGCTCGGGGCATTTCGGGCCTTCTCCTACGGGTCGCTCTATCCCGCGCTGCGGCGGATGCAGACCGACGGAATGATCGCCGAGAACGCCGCGCCGGCCGGAACGCCGGTGCGTCGGGCCCGGCGGGTCTACGAGTTGACCGACGCGGGCCGGTCGCGCTTCAGCGAGCTGGTGGCTGATACCGGTCCGAGCAACTACACCGACGACGGGTTCGGCGTGCACCTGGCATTTTTCAACCGCACGCCGGCTGAAGCGCGGATGCGCATCCTGGAGGGCCGTCGCCGCCAGGTCGAAGAACGACGAGAAGGCTTGCGTGAAGCAATCGCGCGGGCCAGTAACTCGTTGGATCGCTACACCCGCCAGCTACACCAACTCGGGCTGGAATCCAGCGAGCGCGAAGTCAACTGGCTCAACGAACTGATCGCGGCCGAACGCTTAGCGCAAAGCAGCGCTGAGCAGGCCTAGAGCCAACTCACCCCCCAAAGAAAAAGTTAAGGAGTACGCCCATGAGTGAGCAGAACGCGCCCCAGGCGTCCACCGAGGTAAGAGTCGCCATCGTTGGCGTCGGGAACTGCGCGTCCTCACTTGTTCAGGGCGTCCAGTACTACTACGACGCGGACGAGAACAGCACCGTGCCGGGCTTGATGCACGTGAAGTTCGGCCAGTACCACGTTCGCGACGTGAAGTTCGTCGCCGCGTTCGACGTGGACGCCAAGAAGGTGGGCTTCGACCTGTCCGAGGCGATCTTCGCGTCAGAGAACAACACCATCAAGATCTCCGACGTGCCGCCGACCAACGTGACGGTGCAGCGCGGCCCGACCCTCGACGGCATCGGCAAGTACTACGCGGAGACGATCGAGATCTCTGACACCGAGGCTGTCGACGTGGTGAAGGCGCTCAAGGACGCGCAGGTCGACGTGATGGTCTCCTACCTGCCGGTGGGTTCCGAACAAGCCGACAAGTTCTACGCCCAGTGCGCGATCGACGCGGGAGTGGCATTCGTCAACGCACTGCCGGTGTTCATCGCGTCCGACCCGGTGTGGGCCAAGAAGTTCACCGACGCCGGCGTGCCGATCGTCGGCGACGACATCAAGAGCCAGGTCGGCGCCACGATCACGCACCGCGTGATGGCCAAGCTGTTCGAAGACCGCGGTGTGCAGCTCGACCGCACCATGCAGCTCAACGTCGGCGGCAACATGGACTTCCTCAACATGTTGGAGCGCGAGCGGCTGGAGTCCAAGAAGATCTCCAAGACCCAGGCCGTCACGTCGAACGTGCAGCGCGAGTTCAAGACCAAAGACGTGCACATCGGTCCGTCCGATCACGTCGGCTGGCTCGACGACCGCAAGTGGGCCTACGTCCGCCTCGAGGGCCGCGCCTTCGGTGACGTGCCGCTGAACCTGGAATACAAGCTCGAGGTGTGGGACTCGCCGAACTCGGCCGGCGTCATCATCGACGCGGTACGGGCGGCGAAGATCGCCAAGGACCGCGGTATCGGTGGACCGGTCGTCGCCGCGTCGGCGTACCTGATGAAGAGCCCGCCGAAGCAGATGGCAGACGACATTGCCCGTACCAAGCTCGAAGAGTTCATCATCGAGGGCTAACGCTCAGCGCCGAGGGTAACGGCAGCGTCGCGTTCGGGGTCGAAAGTCGCTTCAGCGTTACGCTCGCGGCGCGCGTGCCCGGCTCGTTAGTGTCGAGAGCCATGACCGACATCTCCGACGACGACCTGGTTGGGCTGTCCGAATTCGGGCTGCTGTCCGAGAACGCCGAGCAGGCCGGCGTCACCGGTCCGCTGCCGTCGGTGCGACGCGTCGAGGTCGGCCGCGTCAGCGCGTTGCAGTGGGGCAAGGCGTCGCCGCGGGTGGTGTTCTTCCACGGCGGCGGGCAGAACGCGCATACCTGGGACACCGTGATCGTCGGTCTGGGTGTGCCCGCGCTGTCGGTCGACCTGCCCGGCCACGGGCATTCGGCGTGGCGTGAAGACGGCAACTATTCACCGCAGCACAACGCGGCGGCCGCGGCGCCGGTGGTCAGCGAGCTGGCCCCGGAGGCCGAGCTGGTGGTCGGCATGTCGCTGGGCGGGCTGACCGCAATCGGGCTCGGGGCCATCGCCCCGCGGCTGGTGCGCGAGCTCGTACTGGTCGACGTCACCCCGTCGGCAATGAAGCGGGTCACCGAGATGACCAAAGAGCAGCAGGGCACCGTCGCGTTGATGCAGGGCGACCGCGAGTTTCCCAGCTTCGACGCGATCCTCGAGATCACCACCGCCGCGGCACCGCACCGCGACCGGAAATCGTTGCGCCGCGGCGTTTTTCACAACACCAAGCAACTCGATAACGGCACCTGGACGTGGCGCTGGGACACTATCCGGGAATTCCCCGACTTCGACGGCCTGTGGGATGACATCGCCGGCCTGTCGGCGCCGGTTCGATTGGTACGCGGCGCCACGTCGGGCTTCGTCACCGACGAGGACGCCGACGAACTTGCCCGGCGCGCACAGCAATTTCGCGGCCTGCAGGTCGTGGAGAACTCGGGCCACTCGGTGCAGAGCGATCAGCCGCTGGTGCTGATCGAGATCCTGCGGGGCGTGCTCGGCGACGCCTGAGCCGCCTACTCGGGCCAGGAGTTGCATCGCGCCGGCATACAGCAACTCCAGGTTCGGGCAGCCCACGCCGTTGGCCCTGCAAGGCCCCGAAGATGAACACTCGGCGGGAGTGGTTGAACAGTAGGTCGCCTTCGGCGTCCCGAATGTGCGCCGTTATTGTTCTGACCAGCGCAGTGTCGGGGATATCGATGCCAGCGATGCGTTCGGCCATTTGTTGACGAGCGTATCGCCGGGCCTACGGTGGAGGCCATGACTTCTTCCGACCGGCCGATCCGCATCGGCGTCCAGCTGCAGCCTCAGCACACCTCCGATTACAGCAACCTGCGCGATGCCGTGCGCCGATGCGAGGACATCGGCGTCGACGTCGCCTTCAACTGGGATCACTTCTTCCCGCTCTACGGCGATCCGGACGGCGCGCACTACGAATGCTGGACCATGCTCGGCGCCTGGGCCGAGCAGACCTCGCGTATCGAAATCGGTGCCCTGGTGACCTGTAACTCCTACCGCAACCCCGAGTTGCTGGCCGATATGGCCCGCACCGTCGACCACATCTCGGGTGGCCGGCTGATCCTGGGCATCGGATCGGGTTGGAAGGAAAAGGATTACGACGAGTACGGCTACGAGTTCGGCACTGCCGGCAGCCGCCTGGACGATCTGGGCAGCGCGCTGCCGCGGATCAACGACCGGCTGTCCAAGCTGAATCCGCCGCCCACCCGCGACATCCCGCTGCTGATCGGCGGCAAAGGCCCGAAGAAGACCCTGCGATTGGTCGCCGAACACGGTGATATCTGGCATGGGTTCACCACCGTCGACAGTTACCCGCAGGCCGCCGACGTGCTTGCCGAGCACTGCACGGCGGTGGGCCGCGACCCCGACACCATCGAGCGCTCGGCCGGCGTCAACGCCGAAAATCTGCTGGCCGACGCGGACGGGTTGGTAGCCCTCGGCGTGACACTGTTGACCGTCGGCGTCAACGGTCCGGACTACGACCTGAGCGACGCCGAGGATCTGTGCCGGTGGCGTGATCGGGCATGAGCGCCGGCGCATCCAGGCTGTCCGCGCTGTTCGCGACGATCCTGCTGACCTGGACGCTGGTCGCGGCGGCGCCGGCCGCGGCTGACAGCAATCACATGTGCAAGCCGTCCGGCAAGGAGGGCGCGATGGCCCTCCCGGGCAAGCTCGTCCACGCAAGCCCGCCATTGGAACGCGACTACACGACCCCCGACGTCGAGCCGTTGAGCGCGGTGGATATCGACGCGCTCGGATTGCACACCCCGCGGACCCTGACCATCGGTACCCAGCCGGGAGGTCCCCCGACCAGCTGCCTGAATGCGTCCGGGCGCTTCACCGGCTTTGACAACGAGCTGTTGGGCTCGGTCGCGGCAAAGCTGGGCCTGAAGGTCGCCTTCGCCGGCACCGAATTCGCCGGCCTGCTCGCTCAAGTGGCGACGGGACGCTTCGACGTCGCCTCATCATCGATCATCGCCACCGAAAAGCGCCGTCGCACAGTTGGATTCACTAATGGCTACGACTTCGGTTACATCTCGCTGATCGTCCCGACCGGCTCGCCGCTGGACAGCTTCGACAAACTGGGCGCCGGGCAGCGGATCGGCGTCATCCAGGGGACGGTCGAGGAGGCCTACGTCGTCGACACGGTGCATGTGCAGCCGGTGAAATTCCCCGACTTCACCACCCTGTACACCTGCCTGAAAAACCATCAGGTCGACGCGTGGGTAGCGCCGGCGATGGAGGCGGACAAAGTGATGCGGCCCGGCGACCGCGCCAAGGTTGCCGCGTACACCTACAGTCCGGGCAGTTTCATCGCGTTCCCGGTCGCCAAAGACAACCAGCCGCTGATCGATGCCTTGAACGCCGGCTTGGACGCTGTGATCGCCGACGGCACCTGGTCGCAGCTGTACACCGACTGGGAGCCGCGGCCCTTGCCACAGGACTGGAAGCCGGGATCGCGAGCGGCGCCGACTCCGCACCTGCCGGATTTCGCGGCGATCGCCGCACACAACCACCGTGAGACGACCGACACCGGGCCGGAGAAATCCACGCTGGCCCAACTGCGGGATCAGTTCTTCGACTGGGACCTCTACCAGCAAGCCATCCCCGCCATGCTGACAGTAGGCCTGCCCAATACGCTGATCCTCACGGTCAGCTCCGCAGTCATCGGAGTGGTAATGGGCATGGCGCTCGCGGTCGCCGGCATCTCCCGGTCCCGCTGGCTGCGCTGGCCGTCGCGGATCTACACCGACATCTTCCGCGGCCTGCCCGAGGTGGTGATCATTCTGGTGATCGGGCTCGGAATCGGGCCCCTCGTAGGCGGATTGACGAACAACAACCCGTTCCCGCTGGGCATCGCGGCGCTGGGGCTGACCGCGGCGGCCTATATCGGCGAGATCTTCCGCTCCGGAATCCAAAGCGTCGAGCCCGGACAGCTCGACGCCGCTCGGGCGCTGGGGCTGAGCCATCGCACCGCGATGCGCCTGGTGGTGATTCCGCAGGGAATCCGTCGGGTGCTGCCTGCGCTGGTCAACCAGTTCATCGCGCTGCTGAAGGGGTCCGCGCTGGTGTACTTCCTGGGGTTGATCGCCGGCCAGCGGGAGCTCTTCCAGGTCGGCCGCGACCTCAACGCGCAAACCGGCAGCCTCTCGCCGCTGGTGGCCGCGGGCTTGTTCTATCTGGCGCTGACCATTCCGCTGACCCACCTGGTCAACGTCGTCGATCGCCGGCTTCGGGAGGGCAGGCCGGAGACCGGACCCGACGACACCTTTGCGTTGGCCGCTGGTCAGGAGATGATATGAACCAGTCAGTAGCGTTGGCGGCCAACGGAATTCACTTGTCGTTCGGCCGCAACAAGGTGTTGTGCGGCGTCGACATCGCCGCGCCCGCCGGGAGCACCGTCGCGGTGATCGGGCCGTCGGGGTCCGGGAAATCCACCTTGCTGCGCACCCTGAACCGGCTGCACGAGCCCGACCAGGGCGACATCCTGCTCGACGGCCAGTCCGTCTTGGCCGACGACCCCGCCGCGGTGCGGCAGCGGATCGGCATGGTGTTCCAGCAGTTCAATCTCTTCCCCCATCTCAGCGTGCTGGCCAACGTAATGCTGGCCCCGCGCAAGCTCAAACGGCTGTCCACTGATGCGGCCCGTGAGTCGGCGCTCACCCAATTGGACCGGGTCGGCATGAAACACAAGGCCGACTGCCGGCCCGGCGCCCTGTCCGGCGGCCAGCAGCAAAGGGTGGCGATCGCCCGAGCGCTGGCAATGGGACCACAAGTGATGCTGTTCGACGAAGCCACCTCGGCGCTGGATCCCGAATTGATCAAGGGCATCCTGGCGTTGATCGCCGATCTGGGCTCCGACGGCATGACGATGCTGGTGGTGACCCACGAAATGGCGTTCGCCCGGTCGACGTCCGACGCTGTCGTGTTCATGGACCACGGCCAGGTGGTGGAGACCGGGCCACCCGAGCAGCTCTTCGAGGCCGCGGCCACCGACCGGCTGCAACGCTTCTTGTCGCAGGTCCTGTGATAGCAAAACCCGATTCCGGACCGCTGTAAGGCAGACAGGTTAGACTAGCGAACTATGGCGGAAACCGAAGCCACCGTGCCCGAGCTCACCGAGCTGGCGGAGGGGCTTCACCGTACGCTTTCCAAGCTGTTCTCGATCCTGCGGCGGGGCGATCCCAGCGCCGGCGCGGCGACGGCCAGCGACCTCACCCTCGCCCAGTTGTCGATCCTGGTCACCTTGCTCGACCGCGGACCGATCCGGATGACCGATCTCGCCGCGCATGAGCGCGTCCGCACGCCCACCACGACGGTGGCGATTCGCCGCCTGGAGAAGGTCGGCCTGGTGAAGCGTTCGCGTGATCCGTCGGATCTCCGTGCCGTTCTCGTCGACATCACCCCGCGAGGCCTCGCCGTTCATCGGGAGTCCCTGACCAACCGGATCGGCGCTCTGGTCACGTTGCTGAGCCAACTCAGCGGATCCGACCTGGAGTCGCTCACCACGGCGCTCGCGCCGCTGGAACGCCTGGCTGCCAGCGAGCCGGTAGGCAGCACGGCAGCCGCGACCAACGGCGACTCGACCGCGTAAACCGTTGCTGCGCTTAGCTGCCAGCGCGGCCCTCTAAGCTGGCGAGCATGCGGACAGCGCTCATCACCGGTGCCAGCCGAGGGATCGGCGCCGCGATCGCCGATGCCCTGGCGCCGACCCATACCCTGTACCTGGCCGGTCGATCATCGCCCGCGCTGCACGCCACCGCGGAGCGCCTCGGTGCCACCGCACTGCCGCTGGATGTGACGGACGCCAACTCCATCCAGGCCGCTGCCGCTGCCGTCGGCGAACTCAATGTGCTGGTGCACAACGCGGGAGTGTCGCTGCCCGGACCGGTCTCCGAATCCACCCCCGACCAGTGGCGGACCACGTTCGAGGTGAATGTAGTTGGCGCAGTGGCGGTTACGCTGGCGCTGCTGCCCGCGTTGCGCCGCGACGACGGCCAGGTGGTGTTCATCAACTCCGGATCGGGCCGGACCGCATCGAAGAACATGGCGTCCTACTCGGCCAGCAAGTTCGCTCTACGCGCCTTCGCCGATTCGCTGCGGCTGAGCGAGCCCACGCTTCGAGTCACCACCGTCTACCCCGGCCGCACCGACACCGACATGCAACGCGAGCTGGTGTCATTCGAGGGCGGCGACTACGACGCCGGCCGGCTCCTGCGCGCGGACACCGTCGCCGCTGCGGTCGCCCAAGCGGTCAACACTGCGGCCGACGGTCATTTGAACGAGGTCATCCTGCGACCACGCGGCTGACCGCCGCGCATCGACTGTGCGGGTTACGAAGCAAATTCGGGCACTGTTGCCTCAAGGGGCGCATACAACCTGCACACTCGACTCTCAGACGACCAGGTTGACCATCTTGCCGGGAACGACGATCACCTTTTTCGGGGTGCCGCCGGCCAGAAATGCCTGCACCTTCTCGTCGGCCAGGGCCGCGGTCTCGACAGCGTCGGCGTCGGAGCTGGCCGCGACCGTGATCCGGCCCCGCACCTTGCCGTTGACCTGCACGGGATACTCCACGGTGTCCTCAACCAGATACGCCGGCTCGGCGACCGGGAATGGCCCGTGCGCAAGCGAATTCGGGTGCCCGAGCCGCTGCCACAGCTCCTCGGCCAGATGCGGCGCCAGCGGTGCCAGCAGCAGCACCAGCGGCTCGGCCGCCGCCCGCGGCACCGAGTCCCGGTGCTGCTTGGTCAGGTGATTCGTGTACTCGATCAGCTTGGCCACGGCGGTGTTGTTGCGCAGTGCCGCATAGTCTTCGGAGACCCCGGCGATGGTCCGGTGCAGCAGCCGCAGCGTGTCGGTGTCCAGGTCGTCATCGGTCACCCGGACGTCACCGGAGTTCTCGTCGACGACAAGCCGCCAAGCCCGCTGCAGGAACCGGTGCGCCCCGACGACGTCTTTGGTGGCCCACGGCCGGGATGCCTCGATCGGGCCCATCGCCATCTCGTACACCCGCAGAGTGTCGGCGCCATAGTCGTCGCACATCTCGTCCGGTGAGATCGAATTCTTCAGGCTCTTACCGATTTTCCCGAATTCCTGGAAGACTTCGATCTCCCCGTCGGGACCCGGGTAGAAGAACGCGCCATCCCGCTCGATGACATCAGCGGCCAACACGTAGGCCCCGCGGGCATCGGTGTAGGCGAACGCCTGGATGTAGCCCTGGTTGACCAGCCGCCGGTACGGCTCCCAGGAGCTGACGTGGCCGAGGTCGTAGAGCACCTTGTGCCAGAACCGCGAATAGAGCAGGTGCAGCACGGCGTGCTCGGCGCCGCCGACGTAGAGGTCGACACCACCGGGGTCGCCCGCACCGTGCTCGGCCGGCCGGGGCCCCATCCAGTAGGCCTCGTTCTCCTTGCCGCAGAAGCGATCCGGGTTGTGCGGGTCGGCGTAGCGCAGCTCGTACCAGGAGCTGCCGGCCCACTGCGGCATGACGTTGGTGTCGCGGGTGTACGGCTTGAGCCCGTCGCCGAGATCCAGCTCGACGTTGACCCATTCGGTCGCCTTGCCCAGCGGCGGCGACGGCTCGCTGCCGGCGTCATCGGGGTCGAACAGCACGGGCGAATAGTCTCCGACGTCCGGCAGTTCGACCGGCAGGGACGCGTTGTCCAGCGCGTGCGCGCGTCCGTCGCTGTCGTAGACGATCGGAAACGGCTCACCCCAGTAGCGTTGTCGCGCGAAAAGCCAGTCGCGCAACTTGTATTCGATGCGGCCGCGGCCGTGGCCCCCGGCTTCCAGCCGCGCGGTGACCGCTTCCCTGGCGGCCGCCACCTCGAAACCGTTGAGGTAATCCGAGTTCACCAGAACGCCATTGCCGACGTACGCCGCCAGCGAAACATCGCCGCCGGCAATGACTTCGACGATCGGCAGGTCGAACTCGCTGGCGAACACCCAGTCGCGCTGGTCGTGGCCCGGGACGGCCATGATCGCGCCGGTGCCGTATCCGGCCAGCACGTAGTCGGCGATGAAGATCGGCACCTGTTCGGCATTGGCCGGGTTGGTCGCATAAGCGCCGAGGAAGACGCCGGTCTTGGTCTTGTTCTCCAGGCGCTCCAGGTCGGACTTGGCCGCGATGGCCTGCCGGTAGGCGGCGACGGCCCGCCCGGGGGTGTCGGCGCCGTAGGTCCAACGCGGATCCGTCCCCTCCGGCCAACTCGAGGCGACCAGGGCGTCGACCAGATCGTGCTCCGGCGCCAACACCACATAGGTTGCGCCGAACAGGGTGTCGGGGCGGGTGGTGAACACCTCGATATCGCCCGCCGCCGCCGAGAACAACACAGCCGCGCCGGTGGACCGCCCGATCCAGTTGCGCTGCATGGTCTTGACCTTCTCCGGCCAGTCCAGCACGTCGAGGTCATCGAGCAGCCGGTCGGAGTAGGCGGTGATCCGCATCATCCACTGCCGCAGCCGCTTCCGGAACACCGGGAAGTTACCCCGCTCGCTGCGGCCGTCGGCCGTGACCTCTTCATTGGCCAGCACGGTGCCCAGGCCCGGGCACCAGTTGACCATCGATTCGGACTGGTACACCAGCCGGTGCCCGTCGATCACGTCGGCACGCTCACCCGTAGACAGTGTCGACCACACCCGGTCGTCGTCCAATTGGCGTGCGCCGGAATCGAACTCGTCGACCAGTTCGGCGATCGGGCGGGCCTTGCCGGCGCCGGTGTCGAACCAGGCGTTGTAAATCTGTAGGAAGATCCACTGCGTCCACTTGTAGAAGTCGACGTCGGTGCTGGAAAAGCTGCGCCGGCTGTCGTGACCGAACCCCAGCCGGCCGAGCTGGCGCCGGAAGTTGACGATGTTGGCCTCGGTGCGGCTGCGCGGGTGCGTGCCGGTCTGCACCGCATACTGCTCGGCCGGCAAGCCGAACGCGTCGAAACCCAACGCGTGCAGCACATTACGGCCCAGCATCCGGAAATAGCGGGCGTAGACGTCGGTGGCGATGTAGCCGAGCGGGTGACCGACGTGCAGCCCCTCGCCGGACGGGTACGGGAACATGTCCTGGACGAACATCTTGTTGTCGGGTATCGGTGAGCCGTCCGGCGGCGCCAGCGAACCGACCGGGTTGGGCACGTTGAAGGTCCCCAGCCGGGTCCAGTTGTCCTGCCAGGTCTGTTCGATGCGGCCGGCCAGGTCCGCGGTATAGCGGTACCGCGGCACGGCCGAACCGGCCTCATCGGCAGATGTGGGGTCGGAGTCGGTCACGCCCAACAGGTTATAAGGGCGGCGTCGCGCGACCCGCCGACCACCGACGGTCTCGGTTGGATTGCAGAGCGGTCAGGGGTTTATCCCAGCTCTGTTGCAGCTCGATTCCAGTGCTGGTTGCCGGCGCTTACCCCTGGTTACAGTCGCTTTCTGCGCCTCAAGTAACGACCCGAAGGACCGAACGCAATGAAGCAGACAGCCCGTAGCTGGCGAGTGACGGTCGCAGGTCTGGCCGTCGGTGCCGCCGGCGTGCTGAGCCTCGCCACCCCCACCGCGTCGGCCGACCCGGTATTCCCGCCTCGGCCCGTCCCCGCACCGATCCCCGCCCCCGCGCCGCAGGCCGTCGCCGCAGCTCCCGGAGCGCTCGGCAACGCCATGCCCGGGCTGGCGCCACAGGCGGTTGCGCCCGTCGCGGCCCCGGTCGTACCCGCACCGGCGCCCCCGCCGCAGGCCGCCGCCCCGCCGGCGCTGTTGCCGGCCGCCGCCGGAACGATGCGCGACTTCTTCAACAGCAAGGCCGTCAAGATGGAGCCGCAAAAGGCTCCGGGGTTCAGCGCGCTCGACCTCGTCCTGCCGATGCCGCAAGGCTGGACGCAGGTCCCCGACCCCAACGTCCCGGACGCGTTCGTCGTGACCGCCAACCGCCGCAGCACCAGCCTCTACAACCCGAACGCCCAGCTCGTGGTCTACCGACTGGTCGGCGATTTCGATCCGCATGAGGCCATCTCCCACGGTTACATCGACAGCCAGCAGCTGCCCGCCTGGCGCACCACGAACGCCTCGCTGGCCGACTACAACGGTTCCGCGTCGTCGATCATCGAGGGCACCTACCGGCAGAACGAGATGACGCTGAACACCTCGAAGCGCAATGTGATCGTCGCGTCCGGACCGGACAAGTACCTGGTGTCGCTGGCCGTGACCACCGAGGCCGGCGGAGGAGTCGGCGAAGCGCAGGCCACCGACGGCATCATCAACGGGTTCCGGGCCGGTGCGCCCGGGTCCAACCAGCCGCCGCCCCCAGCCCCAGCTCCGGCTCCGGCAGCCGCACCGGCGGCGCTCCCCGCTCCTGGGGGTCCCCAAGCACTAGCGCACTGACCACCGGGCGGTGCACCCCGGACGGGCCGCCTCGTATGGTGTCCCCATGCTCATCACGGGAGTGCTGTGCGTATGCGCGGCGGGGGTCTTGGCCGTTCTCGGTGTGCGGTCGCTGACCCGTCCCGTTGTCACCGGCACCGCCGGGCTGGTGCTGCGCTCCGTCGCGCCACCGCAGCTGGCCGCCGCCACCATGCTGGCCGTCGGCGGCGCTGTGGCTCTGGCCGCGCGGCCGGCCACCGCGCTCACCGTCGTCTGCGTGTGCATCGTCGGCGCCATCGGGACGATCGCCGCCGGGTCGTACCAGACCGCACGATTCGCGCTGCGCCGGGAAGAGGCTGTCGTGGGCGGCTGCGGCGCGGTCTGCGCGGGCTGCACGCTCGCCTGCCATTGACGGGTACGCCCGATGCTGAAAAGGCTCTCGGCGCTGCCGATTGACTCCTTCCTGCTGGCCATGGCCGCGACCGTCGCGCTGGCCGCGGTGTTCCCGGCCCGCGGCGGATTCGCCGACGTGATGTCGGTGGCCGCCAAAGTCGTTATCGCCCTGCTGTTTTGGCTTTACGGTGCCCGGCTCTCGCCGCAGCAGGCCTGGCAGGGCGTCAAGCGCTGGCGGCTGCACCTGCTGGTGCTGGCCACCACCTTCGTGCTGTTTCCGCTGCTCGGGCTGGCCTGCCGCGGCCTGGTGCCGTGGCTGCTGAACCTCGACCTGTACAACGGGCTGCTGTTCTTGTGCCTGGTCCCGTCGACCGTGCAGTCGTCGATCGCGTTCACCTCGATTGCGCGGGGCAACGTTTCGGCCGCGCTGGTCAGCGCATCGCTGTCCAACATCGTCGGGATCGCGCTGACTCCGCTGCTGGTCGTGTTGCTGATGAACACCAACGGCGGCGCCCGGATGGACGCCACCGCGGTCCGCGACGTGCTGCTGCAACTGCTGCTGCCCTTCGTGGCGGGCCAGTTGATGCGGCCGTGGATCGCCGACTGGGTCGTCCGGCACGCGGTGTTGACCAAGGCCGTCGACCGTGGGTCGATCCTGTTGGTCGTCTACACCGCGTTCTCGATGGGCATGGTGGAGCACATCTGGGCCAGCGTCGACCCGTGGCAGTTGGGGATCGTCGCGGCCGTCAACGCCGTGCTGCTGGCAGTGGTGCTGGCGTTCACCTGGTTCGTCGGCCGAGCGGTCGGCCTGGATCGCGGCGACCGGATCGTGCTGCTGTTCTGCGGCTCGAAAAAGAGCCTGGCGTCCGGGCTTCCGATGGCACTGGTGTTCTTTCCCGCTGCAACCGTCGGCGTGATCATGTTGCCGCTGATGATCTTTCACCAGATCCAGCTGATCGTGTGCTCGGTGATCGCGAGCCGGCTCTCCCGCGACTCCCTCGACGACGAAGCGGCCGCGGCTGCGCCCGCCTAGTTGCGGCTGACGTCGATCGGGTGGGTGGCCAGCATCGACAGCGGCTGCGGCTGGCGCCGCAGCACCCGGCCCCACAGATCTACCCGCGGCTCGACCAGGACGTCAGATGGCAAGGCCGACAACACAATCCAGTCGTCGCGTTCGATCTCGCCTTCCAGTTGGCCGATCGTCCAGCCGGAGTAGCCGGCGAAGATCCGGACACCCTCCACCGCCGGGGCGATCAACTCCGGGTCGGCGTCCAGGTCGACCATCGCCATCCGGCCGGCCACATGCCGCAGCCCGGGCACGTCGTCGGCGACGGCGCCGATCCGTAACACCGCCAAGCACAACGCCGCATCACGCTTGACCGGTCCGCCAACGAACATCGTCTTCGGCTTCTGCGACAGCTTGGCCCACTGCGGCAGCACGTTGTAGACCGCGGTCTCGCTGGGCCGGTTGAGCACCACGCCCAACGTGCCCCCGTCGTTGTGCTCGACGATGTAGATCACGCTGCGGCGGAACGTCGGCTCGAGCAAATCCGTATTCGCCAGAAGCAAAGTCCCGGCTCGCACCCGGTGTGCGGCCGGGGCGATGAAATCCTCGGGGTCTTCGGACTGCGCCACCTGTCCATCATGGCATCCGGGCCCGACGGCTGTGGTCAACCCGAAGCGCGGTGGGCGAGAATTTGTACTGTTGTAACAGGCGCCCCGCTGCCCGGTCTGATCGTCGCCGGGCTGGATCACCGCCCAGCCAATTGGAAGCAGGTTCAGTGACTCATCCGAGCGCGCCGGTGGCTGTCTGGCGCTCGGTGCGCGCGCTGACCGACTTTCGGCGACTGCTCGAACTGCGGGTGGCAAGCCAGTTCAGCGACGGCCTCTTTCAAGCGGGCCTGGCCGGCGCGCTGCTGTTCAACCCCGAACGCGCCTCGAGCGCGCTGGCCATCGCCGGTGCGTTCGCGGTGCTGTTCCTGCCGTATTCACTGCTCGGACCCTTCGCCGGCGCCCTGATGGACCGCTGGGACCGCCGGCTGGTGTTGATCGCGGCCAACGTGGGCCGGGTGGTGTCGGTGGCGGTCGTGGGCATTTGTCTGGCGCTGGGTGTCCGCGACTTCCTCGTGCTGTGCGGCGCGCTGGTGGTCAACGGCCTGGCCCGCTTCGTCGCGTCGGGACTGTCGGCCGCGCTGCCGCACGTGGTGCCCCGCGCGGAGGTCGTCACGATGAACTCGATCGCGTCGGCGATCGGCGCCGTCGCGGCGTTTCTCGGAGCCAACTTCATGCTGGTGCCGCGCGCAGTGTTCGGCTCCGGAGACGCCGGCGCCGCATCGGTCATCTTTCTTGTCATCGTCCCGTTGTTGATCGCGCTGCTGCTCTCGCTGCGCTTCTCCGATCACCTGCTGGGTCCCGATGACACCCAGCGGGCTATCCACGGGTCGGCCGTCTACGCCGTCGTGACCGGTTGGCTGCATGGCGTGCGGACCGTGCTGGACCGCCCCACCGTCGCGGCCACGCTGTCCGCGCTGGCCGCCCATCGAATGGTGTTCGGCATCAACACCCTGCTGGTGCTGCTGCTGGTGCGCAACGGGCACGCGGCCTCCCCGCTGGGCAGCGCGATGCTGTTCGTCGCCGCCGCCGGCGCCGGATCGTTCCTGGCTAATCTGGTCACGCCGCCGGCCGTGCGCCGCTGGGGCCGCTACGCCACGGCCAACGGCGCGCTGGTGATTGCTGCCGTCATCGAGATCGCCGGGGCCGGTTTGCAACTGTGGGTTTTGGTGACGGGTGGCTTCCTGCTCGGCGGGATCGGTCAGGTGATCAAGCTGTGCGCCGACACCGCCATCCAGATCGACGTCGACGACGCGCTGCGCGGGCACGTGTTCGCGGTGCAGGACTCGCTGTTCTGGGTGGCGTTCCTCGCCGCGATCACCGTCGCGGCCACCGTGATCCCTGCCGACGGCCACTCGCCGTCGCTGGTGGTGGCCGGCAGCGGCGCCTACCTGTTGGGGCTGGCCGCGCACAGTGTCGTCGGGCGCGCGGCGAATCGTTAAGGTACGCACATGGCCGACCTCTCGCAGATTGTCGATGATCTGCGCGCCGAGAGCGACGAGCTGGACAATCTGGTCGCGGCGCTGCCCGACGACGGCTGGACGGCGCTCACACCGGCCGCGGGGTGGACGATCGCCCACCAGATCGGGCACCTGCTGTGGACCGACCGCGGGGCGCTGGTGTCAGTCACCGACTCCGACGGCTTCGCCGATGTCATCAAATCCGCTCTCGACGACCCGATCGGCTTCGTCAACACCGCGGCCGACGGGTTGGCCGCCGTTCCGCCCGCCGAGTTGCTCGCCGACTGGCGGGCCACCCGCTCGCAATTGCACGACGCGCTGTTGAACGTCGACGATGGGCGCAAGCTGCCGTGGTTCGGCCCGCCGATGAGTGGCCCGTCGATGGCGACGGCGCGGCTGATGGAGACCTGGGCGCACGGCCTCGACGTCGCCGACGCGCTCGGCGTCACCCGTCCCCCGACCGCCCGGCTGCGCTCCATCGCCCATATCGGGGTGCGAACCCGAGATTTCGCGTTCGCCATCAACCAGCTGCCGCCGCCGGGTGAGCCGTTCCGGGTCGAACTGCGTGCACCCGATGGCAGCCTCTGGACGTGGGGACCAGAGGCCGCCGCACAACGGGTCACCGGCTCCGCCGAAGACTTCTGCTTCCTGGTCACCCAGCGACGCCCACTGCGCGAGCTGGACATCACCGTGGACGGTGACGACGCGGCGCGCTGGCTGCCGATCGCGCAGGCCTTCGCCGGGCCTCCCGGCGGAGGTCGATGAGCGCGTAGCGCGAAGAGAGGCTCCGCCGCATCCATGTAGCGGAGGTCGATGAGCGCGTAGCGCGAAGAGAGGCTCCGCCGCGTCCATGTAGCGGAGGTCGATGAGCGGGGGTAGGTAACCCTAACCTCAATTCCGGTAGGCTCACCGTTCGATGTCCGACGCCTCAATGATCCTGCCGCGGGAGCTGACCGAGCTCAGCGATGAGGTACGCGCCGCCCCCGCGCCGCCGACGCCGGTGCTGGCCGATCCCTACGCGCTGCGGGCCGTGGACCCCGATACCGACGCCGAGCTGATCGCGGGGTGGATGAACATGCCGCACCTGGTCGAGGCGTGGGAGTCGGACTGGCCGGTGGCGCGGTGGCGGGACTACCTGCGCGCCCAGTGTGCGGGCGACTACTCCCGGCCGTTCGTCGGCGCGATGAACGGCGAGGACGGCGGGTACGTCGAGGTGTACCGGTCCGCAAAGGATTCCATCGCCACCCGCTACAACGCCGACCCCTACGACATCGGACTGCACGCGGCGATCGCTGAGCTGTCGATCGTCAACAAGGGACTCGGGCCGTTTCTGCTGCCGCGCATCGTCGCCAGCGTCTTCGGCGTCGAACCCCGTTGCCGCCGAATCATGTTCGATCCCGATCATCGCAACACCTCGGCGCGTCGACTGTGCGAATACGCCGGCTGCACGTTCCTCGGCGAGCACGACATGAGCAACCGCAGGATGGCACTGTACGCGCTGCCACGCACGCCCGGCGACGTCCCCGACGCCCGCTGAGATCGACGGTAGCGACACGCTCTCTCGCAGTTCTTCGCGCCAGCGTCGATCTCGACGTGATCTGCCGCAAGCTAGTCCCCGTTCAGCTCGTGGTAGCCGTCGAAGTCGGGTTTCATTGCCGCAGCGACCAATTCCCACAGTACCTCGTCGGTGCCGCCGCCGACCCTGGCCAGCTTCATGTCCCGCCACCACCGGCCCAGCGGCGTCTCGTCGACCAGATAGCCGGATCCGCCGAAGATGTGCATGCATTCCGACAGCACCTCTTCGCCGAGCCGTGCGGCGGTGACCTTCACGGCCGCAGCGGCCCGCAGGTCGAGTCGACCCTCGGCAGCGATTCCGTTGAGCCCGTGGCGAAGTAAGTCGACACGGGCCTGCAGGTCTGCCATCCGTAACCGCAGTGCCTGATGCTCGAACAGCGTCGACCCGAACTGCCGGCGCTCGACCATCCTGGCGTGCGTGATGCCGAGCACCCGCTGGCAGCCCCCGGCAACCTGACCGGCGATCGACATCCGCTCATGCGCCAGCCCCCAGGAGATCGCG
The DNA here is from genome assembly GCF_965277065.1 of Mycobacterium sp. Taxonomy (GTDB): domain Bacteria; phylum Actinomycetota; class Actinomycetes; order Mycobacteriales; family Mycobacteriaceae; genus Mycobacterium. The sequence goes on along the minus strand of NZ_CBDIBT010000016.1, from coordinate 440,768 downwards.
GCCAAACCCGTTCCGGGGCGGGCAATCAACGCATCGGCGGGCACCCAGGTGTCGATGTGCACCGCGGCGGTGTCCAGCGGTCCCGCACCAACTTTGCGGTAGGGCGCCTGGATGTCGGTCTGCGCGGTCGGCACGGCGATCACCAGCACGTTGCCGTGCCGGCTGGTGTTGTCGTCGTCCACACCGCGGCCGACCACCATGATGAAGTCGGCCACCGGGGAGAGCGACACGTACTTCTTGATACCGCGTATGTCGAATCCGTCTCGTGCGGAACGGACTTCGGTCTCGACGATCTGCAGGTCCGAGCCGCCCGACTCCTCGGATGCGCCGATGCACAGCACCGCCTCACCCCGGATGGCTTGCTCGCAGATGTCTTTGAGGTAGTTCGAGCGGCCGAAGCGGCGCAGGATGGCGATGGCCGAATCGTGCAGGCTGACACCGACGCCGATACCTGCCGAGCCCAACCTGCCCAGCGCGAATGCCAACGCGACAAGCTTGCCCACGTCGGGGTGCTGGCCGTTGCGCCATTTCTGCGCGAACACCCCGCGCGCACCCAGGTGTTCGATCAGCTTACGTGGAAATCGTTCGCTGGCTTCGGCTTCCGCGGTCCATTTGGTGACGTCGTCGTTGAAGACCTCGTCGAGCAGTCCCCGGTACTCGTCGATGCTCAGCTCGTCGCTCATGTGGTCACCGCCGCCGGGTTGCGTTTGACTTCCAGCCGCCGCAGCTTGCCTGACGAGGTCCGCGGCAGCGACCCCGGCCGGACGAACACTACGTCGGCCGGCACGATGCCGCACTCGGAAGCCACTTTGGCGACCAGCTGGCTGCGGGAGCCGGCCTCGTCGGGGCCGCGGAATTCGGCGGTGATCACCAGACCGGGCCGGGTCGCGTCGTCGTCGGTGCCGACGGCCACCACCGCACCCTCACGCACACCGCGGATTTCGGCGGCGACCCGTTCGATCTCGGCGGGAAAGACGTTGCGGCCGGCGACGGTGATGATCTCCTTGGCACGTCCGCAGACCACCAGTCCGTTGTCGGTCAGGTAGCCCAGATCGCCCGTCGGGAACCAGGAATCCGGCTCGAACGGGACGTCGCCGAGATACCCGGAGAACATTGACGTGCCGCGGATCTCGATCTCGCCGACCTCGCGGCCGGGGACCTCGGCCGAATGCTCGGACGCCGGGTTGACCCGGATCTCCATCCCGGGAATCGCGTCGCCCAGCATCGCATGCTGCTGCGGTTCGGACTCACCTGTGCTCGAGGGGATCTCGTCGTAGACCAGTCCCCTGCCCGGCGCGGGGATCGTCACCGCGCAGGTGGATTCGGCCAGCCCGTAGGACGGCGCCAGTGCGCCGGCATCGAAACCGAAAGGGCGCAACGCATTCGCGAACCGCTCCATTCCGGCGCAGTCGACGGGCTCGCCGCCGTTGATGGTGAACCGCACCCGTCCGAGGTCGACGTCGGACACCAGCCGGGCGTACTTGCCGATCATGCTGTAGGCCATGTTCGGGGCGGCGGTCAGCGAGGCCCCGCTTTCGCTGAGCCAGCGCAGCCACCGGAACGGCGACGCGGTGAACGCCGAGGTGGGAGCCAGCCACACCGGTGTCCCGCCCAGGGCGCCGCTGAGCAGAAACGTCAGCCCCATGTCGTGGTAGAGCGGCAGCCAGGTGCACCCGCCGTCGACCGCCGGGTCGACGCCGATGCAGGTCAGCAGCGCGTTGACGTTGTTCAGCACCGCCTCGGCGGACAGCTGCGCGGTGCGCGGAGTTCCGGTGGAACCCGCCGTGCCTTGCAGAATCGCCGGGGTGCCGGCGGCCGGCTCGACCGGGGTGAAGCTGGCCGACAGCTCGTGCGCGGCGCCCGCCAGGTCGATGACCTCCGGCGCCCCGGCGTGGCCGCTCAGCAGCGCGAGCTCGTCGCCGTGGCTGAACACCGTTCGCACGCCGATGCCCCGGAACCGGGTCAGCGTCGCCTGCGCCCACTGCTGCGGGTCGGCACCGCGGACCGGGCCGGGCAGGATCGACAGACTCCGGCCGGCCAACCAGGTGGCGTGGACGGCCGCGACGACGTCCGCGGTCGGTTCGCCGACCAGACCGACGGCGCCGTCCTGTGGCTGGTCGAGGATCCGCGTGGCGATTCCTTCGGCGCGGGCGTGAACCTGTGACCAGGGCCGCCGCGTCCACACGTCGGCCGCCTTGTCGAAGATGACCAGATCGTGAGCTGAGGTGCGCATCGCCCCGGACAGGGCGGTGGCCAGCACGCTCACCGGCCGACCGGGACCTTTGCCCGGATCACGTTCTCGAGGTCCCCGACGGTGTCGCAGCCCAGCAGCTCCTGCTCGTTCACCACGACGCCGAGTCTGTCTTCGATGGCGACCATGCCCACCGCGAACGCCACCGAGTCCAGACCGACGTCGTCAACCAGCCGGGACCCCGGGGTCACACGGTTGACGTCGATGTTCAGGTCATCGCGCAGGATCTCGGTCAGGGCAGCGCTTACCGAGTCCGGGCGCGACACATCGGAGGTCATGGGCCGTCACAGTACCGGGCGGCCGCGGCGGGCAGGGATCTACGCTTTGGGCGCCAACACGCTCGCCGCGTCGGCGGTGCCGTCACCGTCGGTGTCGGTGAGCGTGACGTCCCACCGGCCGTCCCCGTCGGTGTCGACGTAGCCGGTCACGCCGCCGGCGCCAGCGCTGATCGCGCGGTCGGCCAGGCCGTTGCCGTCGCTGTCCAGCAGCCGCACCTCGTCGCGGCCCGCGGCGCCGAAGTCGGTGAGCGGCCTGCCGGTGTGCTCGACGTTGTCGAGGCCGAACCAGCGCAGGCCCGTCGGCTGTCGCGGCGGCCGCTCAGCCGCGATCCCCCAGGTCCCGGTCCCATCGTCGGTGAAAAAGCGCTCACCGCTGCCGTTGAGGTCGAGCACCGCGTGATCGGCGATGCCGTCGCCGTCCAGGTCGGCCAGCGCGTCGTCGGCCAATCCGTCGCCGTCGAAATCCAGGCCGACCGCGTCAAGCCGACCATCGCCGTCGAGGTCGAGGTCCGGGCCGCGGTCCCACATGTTCGCTGCGCCGTCGCCGGCGCTCAGGCAATACTCCATGCCTGATCCGACGAGCCCGGGCGGCTACCGGTTCCCCCGCGCTTCCCACCAGGACTTCAGCTCGGCCGTCGCCTCTTCGTGGCTCAGCGGGCCGCGATCCAGGCGCAACTCCTTGAGATAGCGCCACGCCTCCCCCACCTGCGGGCCCGCCGGGATGCCCAGCAACTCCATGATCTCGTTGCCGTCGAGGTCTGGGCGCACCCGTTGCAGGTCTTCCTTGGCCGCCAGTTCGGCGATCCGCGCCTCCAGGTCGTCGTAATTGGCCTGCAGCCGGGCCGCGCGTCGCTTGTTGCGGGTGGTGCAGTCGGCACGCACCAGTTTGTGCAGCCGCGGCAGCAGCGGACCCGCGTCGGTGACGTAGCGCCGCACCGCCGAGTCGGTCCACTTGCCGCCGCCGTAGCCGTGGAACCGCAGGTGCAGGTACACCAACTGCGAGACGTCGTCGACGACCTGCTTCGAATACTTCAAGGCGCGAAGGCGTTTTCGGGTCATCTTGGCACCGACGACCTCGTGGTGGTGGAAGCTGACCCCGCCGTCGGATTCGTGCTTGCGCGTCGCGGGTTTGCCGATGTCGTGTAGCAGCGCCGCCCAGCGCAGAACGAGATCCGGTCCGTCGTCTTCCAGAGCCACGGCCTGCCGCAGCACGGTCAGCGAATGCTCGTAGACGTCCTTGTGCTGGTGATGTTCGTCGATGGCCATCCGCATGCCGCCAACGTCGGGCAGCACCACATCACCCATCCCGGTCTGCACCGTCAGGTCGATGCCGGCGACCGGGTCGGCGCCGAGCAGCAGCTTGTCCAGTTCGGCAGCCACCCGCTCAACGGTGATCCGGCCAAGCTGCGGGGCCATGTCGAGGATCGCCTCCAGCACCCGCGGCGCCACACTGAACCCGAGCTGCGAGACGAACCGGGCGGCGCGCAGCATCCGTAGCGGGTCGTCGCCGAACGACACCGACGGCTGCGCCGGCGTGTCCAGCACGCCGGCCCGCACCGCGGCCAAACCATGGAGCGGATCGACGAATTCGGCCGCGCCGCCCGCGGTCACGCGCACCGCCATCGCATTCACGGTGAAATCGCGGCGGATCAGGTCGTCGTCGAGGGAGTCGCCGAAACGGACCTCCGGGTTGCGCGTCACCCCGTCGTAGCGGTCGGCCCGGAACGTGGTGATCTCCAGGCGCTGACCACTCTTCTCGGCGCCGATTGTGCCGAAGTCGATACCGGTGTCCCACAGTGCGTCGGCCCAGGGCCGCAGCAACTTCTGCAGCTGTTCGGGGCGCGCATCGGTGGCGAGGTCCAGATCGGTGCTCAGCCGTTGCAGTACCGCGTCGCGCACCGAACCGCCGACCAGATACAGCTCGTGACCGGCGCCGGCGAACAGGGCGCCGAGCCCGCGCAAGACCTCGGCATGGCTGTTCAACGCGACTGCGGCGGCACGCAACAGCTCGGCATCCTGTGGGTCTTCAGGCACGGGAGAGACAGTAGTCGGGCGACGAGGCGGCGGCTTCGCGCCGTGGAGGAGCCCGACGATTCAGGCCCAGCGCCCAATCCCGCAGCTCACTACCGGCGAGTGTGCCCCAGAGCGTCTGAGCACGCCAGCTACTATCGCTTGGGTGTCCGACGGCGAAAATGCACAATCACGTCGGCGCCGGGGGAGGCGCCGCGGTCGGCGCTCGGCAGGGTCTGGCCAAGCCAAATCCAGCAATGAGCCGACGGCTGCCGCCACGCCTTCTGACACCGCCAACTCCGCGCAGCGTCGCCCGGAGCGCCGCGGCCCCGAACGGCTGCGCACGGTGCACGAGACCTCGGCCGGCGGACTGGTGATCGACAACATCGATCGCCCCCGCGAGGAGCAGGTCGCCGCGCTGATCGGCCGGGTGGACCGGCGCGGACGCATGCTGTGGTCATTGCCCAAGGGCCACATCGAACAGGGCGAGACGGCGGAGCAGACGGCAATCCGGGAAGTAGCCGAGGAGACCGGGATTCAAGGCAGCGTGCTGGCGGCACTGGGCCGCATCGACTACTGGTTCGTCACCGACGGCCGACGCGTGCACAAGACCGTCCATCACTATCTGATGCGCTTCTCCGGCGGCGAGCTGTCCGACGAGGACGTCGAGGTCGCCGAGGTGGCGTGGGTGCCGATCCCCGAGCTGCCCTCCCGACTGGCCTACGCCGACGAACGCAAGCTCGCCGAAGTGGCCGATGAGCTGATCGACAAGCTGCAGAGCGACGGCCCGGCCGCGCTTCCGCCGCTGCCACCCAGCACGCCGCGGCGACGGCCGCAGACTCACTCGCGCACCCGCATCCGCCGGGCCGACGAGCCCGTCCGAGGCCGGAAGAACGCCAGCGGACCGCGGCCCTGAGGGGCTAGGTGCCAATAACGATGCAGAGCAACTCGAAGTGGGGACAACACCCGCTGGCGGGGATCAACCGCGGTTCGACGGCACCGCGACTCCGGCGGGGCGCCCTGTCGCATCTGCTGGCAGTCGTCGGCATCCTGGCCGGCCTTTGCGTCGGCGTCATCCCGACCGCGGCCGCGGGTGAGCCCGGCGCCATGCCGTTCGTCGAGGTCCGCATCGACCAGGTCACCCCGCAGGTGGTCACCACGACCAGCGAGCCGGTGGTGACCGTCGCGGGCACCGTGACCAACATCGGCGATCGTCCGGTCCACGACGTGATGCTGCGCCTGGAACATGCGGCGTCGGTGCCCGTTTCGATGGGCCTGCGCACCAACCTCGACGGCGACACCGACCAGTACGAGGCCGCGATGGAGTTCGCCACGGTCTCCCCCGCGCTGCAGCGCGGCCAGAAGGTGAAGTTCTTGCTGTCGGCCCCGCTGCGGTCGGTGACCAAACATTCGCTGGACATCGCGACGCCCGGCGTCTACCCGCTGCTGGTCAACGTCAATGGCACACCCGACTACGGCGAACCGGCGCGGCTGGACAACGCCCGCTTCCTACTGCCGGTCCTCGGCGTGCCTCCCGAGACGCTGGACACCGCCGGCGGCGCGGCGGCTGCGCTGGATACCGTGATCGCGCCCGACACCTCCAAACCGGTGCCGGTCACCATGCTGTGGCCGCTGGCCGACCGGCCACGGCTGGCGCCCGGTGTTCCCGGCGGCACGATTCCGGTGCGCCTGATGGACGACGACCTGGCCTCCTCGCTGGCCGGCGGCGGCCGGTTGGACGTGCTGCTGTCCGCCGCCGAGTTCGCCACCAGCCACGACGTCGACCCGGACGGCGCGGTCGGCCGCTCGGTGTGCCTGGCCGTCGACCCGGACCTGCTGGTGACCGTCAACGCGATGACCGCCGGCTACATAGTTTCGGGTGGAGTCCCCGGTTCCTCCGCCGGCCTCGCCCAGGAGCCGGGCACCCCGACGCACCCAGGCACCGGGCAGGCCGCGGCCACCACCTGGTTGAACCGGCTGCGCGGGCTGGCGCACCGGATGTGTGTCGCGCCGCTGCCCTACGCCCAGGCCGACCTCGACGCCGTGCAGAGGATCGGGGAACCTGGCCTCAGCGCGACCGCGACCAGCGCCGCCGGCGACATCGTCGACCAGATCCTCGGTGTCGTCGCGGTCCGCGGCGCCACCTTGATCCCCGACGGCGCGCTGACCCGCCGCGGCGTCGACCTCCTCAGCGCCAACGGCAACACCGTGGTCGTCGCGCCCGCCGACTCTTCCGCCGGCGAAGCCACTGCCCCGCTGCCGGCCACCCCGGACACCGCCCCGCAGCGGCTGTCGCCGCAGGTGGTGCTCGCGCCTTTCGACCCCGCCGTCGGCGCCGCCTTCGCAGCGGCCGGCGCGGATCCCGTCGCACCGAGCTACCTCAACTCCGCCTTGCAGATTCGGCTCCGGCACGACTCCGACGTCGCTCGCCGGCAGGACGCGCTGGGCTCGATGCTGTGGCGAGCGCTGCAGCCGAAGATCAACCCGCGCACCCAGATTCTGCTGCCGCCGACCAACTGGAATCTGCGGCCCGAGGACGCGGGCGCGATCATGACCACATTGGCGACCGCGATCCGGTCCGGCCTGGCGATACCGCGACCGCTGCCGGCACTGATCGCGGAGGCCTCAGCCGTACCACCGGTCAACGAAACGCCTCAGCCGCAGGTCGACGCCGGTGGACGCGGCCGGTTCAGCGACGCCGTCATCAGCAAGATCACCGCGGAAATGGGTCGGCTGGGGGGCCTGACCGCGGCCGTGGCCCCCGACGTCCGCAGCGGGCTGAACGGTGTCAGCTACACCGCGCCGCTGCGCGAAGACATGTTGCGCGCGGTCAGCCAGGCCGACCGGCCCGACACCCGCAACGGGCTGGCCCAGCAACGGCTGGACGTTCTGGCTCACGCGCTCGATGACCAGTTCGGTGCGGTCACCATTGTCACCCCGACCGGGTCGTACACGCTGGCCACCGAGCACAGCCCGCTTCCGCTGGTGCTGCACAACGGGCTGGCGGTGCCGATCCGGGTGCGGCTGCACCTCGACGTGCCGCCCGGGATGACCGTGACCGACCCGGGCGAGATCGAGCTGCCGCCGGGATACCTGCCGATGCGGGTGCCGATCGAGGTCAACTTCACCCAGCGCGTGGCGATCGATGCCGTGTTGCGCACGCCCGACGGTGTGCCGCTGGGTGAGCCGGTGCGGCTCTCGGTGCATTCCAATGCGTACGGCAAGGTGCTGTTCGCGATCACGATGAGCGCGGCCGCGGTGCTGGTGGCGCTGGCCGGACGACGGCTGTGGCACCGCTTCCGCGGACAGCCCGACCCCGCTGACCTGGACCGGCCGGACCCACCGGACGGCGGGCCCGTCGACGACGAGCTGAACGTATGAGCCGGGCCATGCCGCCGCGGGGCGTCCAGCGCAGTCCAGGGCCGCCGACCGGGCCGCTGCCGCCGACCGGCCACGTGCCGGAGCAGGGCGCCTCGCCGCAGCCCCGCCCGGAGCTCTCCGACGCCGCGCTGGTGTCCCGGTCGTGGGGCATGGCGCTGGCGACCCTGGTCAGCCGCGTCACCGGCTTCGCCCGGATCGTGCTGCTGGCCGCGATTCTGGGTGCCGCGCTGTCCAGCGCGTTCACGGTGGCTAACCAGCTGCCGAACCTGGTCGCCGCGCTGGTGCTCGAAGCGACGTTCACCGCGATCTTCGTGCCGGTACTGGCCCGCGCCGAGCAGGACGACGCCGACCAGGGTGCCGCCTTCGTGCGCCGCCTGGTGACGTTGGCCTTCACCGTGCTGCTGGGCGCAACCCTGTTGTCGGTGGTGGCGGCCCCGCTGCTGGTGCAGCTGATGCTGGGCCGTGACCCGCAGGTGAACGCGCCGCTGACCGTCGCGTTCGCCTACCTGCTTCTTCCGCAGGTCATCTTCTACGGCCTCTCGTCGGTGTTCATGGCAATCCTCAACACCCGCAACGTATTCGGGCCGCCGGCCTGGGCGCCGGTGCTCAACAACGTCGTTGCGATCGCCACCCTGGGCGCCTACCTGGCCGCACCTGGACAACTGTCGGTGGATCCGGTTGACATGGGCAACGCCAAGCTGCTGGTGCTCGGCGTCGGCACCACCCTCGGCGTGTTCGCGCAGACGGCGGTGTTGGTGCTCGCCATTCGGCGCAGGCGGATCAGCCTTCGCCCGCTGTGGGGAATCGACAACCGGCTCAAGCGCTTCGGCGCGATGGCCGCCGCGATGGTCTGCTACGTACTGATCAGCCAGATCGGCCTGGTCGTCACCAACCAGATCGCCAGCACCGCAGCCGCTTCCGGCCCGGCGATCTACAACTACACCTGGCTGGTGCTGATGCTGCCCTACGGCATGATCGGCGTGACCGTGCTGACGGTGGTGATGCCGCGGCTGAGCCGGAACGCCGCCGCCGACGACACCGTCGGGGTGCTCGCCGACCTGTCGCTGGCCATCCGGTTGACCATGGTCACGCTGATCCCGACGGTGGCGTTCATGACCGTCGGCGGCTCGGCGATGGGCAGCGCGCTGTTCGCCTACGGCCATTTCGGCGACATCGACGCCGGCCATCTGGGCGCGGCGATCGCGATGTCGGCGTTCACGCTGCTCCCCTATGCCGTGGTGCTGCTGCAGCTGCGGGTCTTCTACGCCCGCGAGCAGCCGTGGATACCGATCGCGATCATCGTCGTCATCACGATCGTCAAGATCGCCGGTTCGCTGGCCGCACCGCACCTGACCGACAAGCCCGACCTGGTCGCGGGCTATCTCGGACTGGCCAACGGACTGGGCTTCGTCGCAGGCGCGGTGGCCGGCTACGTTCTGCTGCGTAATGCGTTGCGGGCAGGCGGGGGTCACCTGCTCGGGGTGGCTGAGGTGCGCACGATCCTGGTCACCGCCACCGCGTCGCTGCTGGCCGGTCTGGTGGCCTACCTGGTCGACGTGCTGACCGGCATGCATCGGCTCACCGCGTACGGCGGCGGCGCCGGCTCGCTGCTGCGGCTGGTCGTCCTCGCGGTGATCATGGTGCCGATCGTGGCCGTGGTCATGGTTCGGGCGCACGTACCTGAGGCGGTCGCGGCGCTGGCCGTGCTGCGCAGCTGGATCGGCGTCGCCCCGGGCAGAAGGAAGCCCGCCGCCCCGCCGCCTCCTCCCGCTGCTGTCGCACCCCCTTCTGGCAGGTCAGCCGACGTCACCGCCGCCGCATTCGGTGGCCGAGATCAACTGTTGCGCTCCGGCATCGTCACGTACCCTGAGCACAACAATCCGTCCCGTCGGGCGGAGTATCCGGCACGAGAATCGATCCGGCGATGGCGTCCGGAACAACCCACCGGGGAGGGGACAGGAAGGGAAACGGCGATGACGGACGGCTCACCGGACAGCACCTCGGCCAAAGCTGTCCCCGAGGGACCCTCATCGTCGCCGGCCGGATCTAATGGCCCGGCTCCTTCTCGGGCAGCTGCGCCGCCCGCATCGTCGCCGACTGGATCTGATGGCCCGGCTCCTCCTCGGGCGGCTGCGCCGCCCGCATCGTCGCCGGTAGCGGACGACTTCCATCCCGATGTGCCCACCGATCCCCAGGTCGGCACCGTTGCTGCGCCCGAACCCGCGACGCCCACCAACGGCGAATCGTCCCGCTCCGACCTCGAGACCACCGCTTTCGCGGCGGGCGACCCGATCGGGTTCGATACACCGGGCCCCCCGGACTCCGAGGCCTCGGCGCAGTCGGACGAACAGCTTCTGGTGCCCGGCGCCAGCATCGCCCGCGGTCGCTACCGGCTGCTGGTCTTTCACGGCGGCGCGCCGCACTTGCAGTTCTGGCAGGCGCTGGACACCGCCCTGAACCGGCAGGTGGCGCTGACCTTCGTCGATCCCGACGGCGGTCTGCCCGACGAGCAGATCCGCGAGATCCTGGCCCGCACCATGAAGCTGAGCCGGATCGACAAGCTCGGAATCGCCCGCATTCTCGACGTCGTGCACACCGGAACCGGCGGCCTGGTCGTCACCGAATGGGTCCGCGGTGGTTCGTTGCAGGAGGTGGCTGACACTTCGCCGTCGGCCGCCGGCGCATCGCGAGCCATGCAGACCTTGGCCGCGGCCGCCGAGGCCGCCCACCACGCCGGCGTCGCGCTGTCGATCGACCACCCGGGCCGGGTGCGGGTCAGCATCGAGGGCGACGTCGTGCTCGCGTTCCCAGCCACCATGCCGGACATCAGCCCCGAAGACGACATCCGCGGCATCGGCGCCGCGCTGTATGCCCTGCTGGTCAACAAGTGGCCGCTGCCCGAGTCCGGCGAGCCCAGCGGAATGGCGCCGGCGCCGCGCGATTCGTCCGGCCAACCTCTCGACCCCAGCTCGATCGATGAAGACATCCCCTTCCAGATCTCCGCGGCGGCCACTCACTCGATCCAGCTGGATGGCGGCATACGCAGTGCGGCAACCCTTTTGAACCTGCTGCAGCAGGCCACGGTGGTCGCGGACCGCACCGAGTTGCTCGCCCCGATCGACGAGAACACACCCCCGCCGGCGCCGTTGCGGCCCACCCGGGCGAACGCCGCCGGCGATGACGCGGAGCAGGCCCGCCTGCGCCGGCGCCGGGCCATCATCATCGGGGTCAGCGCCGGAGCCGCGGTCATCCTGGTCGCGCTGCTGGTCCTGGCTTCGGTGCTGAGCAAGATGTTCAGCGACGTCAGTGGCCTCGATAAGGACCAACTCGGCCTCAACGGCCCGTCGACCTCGGGTTCCGGCGACAGTGCCGCTGCGGGCAGCCTGATCAAACCGGCAGACGCCACGGTCTACTCCCCCGGCGGTGAAGCCGACAACCCGGCCTCGGCCGCGCTCGCGATCGACGGCAGCCCCGGCACCTCGTGGGAGACCGACATCTACCACGACCCGGTGCCGTTCCCCGGCTTCAAGAGCGGCGTCGGCCTGATGCTGCAGCTGCCCAAGCCCACCGTCGTCGGGGCCGTCAACGTGGACCTGCCCAGCAACGGAACGAAGATCCAGATCCGCTCCTCGGCAACCGCGGTACCGAGCAAGCTCGAGGACACCGCCGTCTTGAGCCAGCCGACCTCAATGCACCCGGGGCACAATACAATTCAGGTTAACGCGTCCTCGCCCACCAGCTACCTGCTGGTGTGGATTCCGACGCTCGGAACAACCAACGGGCAGAGTCGCACCAGCCTCTCCGAAGTCACGGTGCAAGCCAAGTCCTGACAGGCCCGACCAAGTGAAGTGCCGGGTTTCGGCCGATTGGCTACTGTCCGGCGAGTGGGCTTAGCGCAACGGATTCGGCAAGAATCGCCTGAGCAACGCAGCGATGCCCAACTGCTGGCGGCGCACGTCGCCGGGGATCGCTTTGCCTTCGCCGAACTCTTTCACCGTCATCACCGGCAACTGCATCGCGTCGCCCGCCTGACCAGCCGCTGCACCGAAGATGCCGAGGACGCGCTGCAGGAGGCGATGGCATCGGCGCACCGCGCTGCCGGCGCATTCCGGCACGACGCCGCAGTCAGCAGCTGGCTGCACCGCATCGTGGTCAACGCGTGCTTGGATCGGTTGCGCAGCAGCAAGAACCATCTGACCACCGTGCTCGACGATGTCCATTCGGTTCCGGATCGGACGGCGCAGGTCGACACGGCGATCGCGGTGCAGCGGGCGCTGATGCGGCTTCCCGTCGAACAGCGGGCCGCGGTGGTAGCCGTCGACATGCACGGCTATTCGGTGGCCGACACCGCCCGGCTACTCGGTGTAGCGGAGGGGACGGTGAAGAGCCGCTGTGCCCGCGCCCGGGCCCGGCTGGCCGCGACCCTCGGTTATCTGCGCTCCGATACAGCGCCGCATCGACCGGCCGGTTAGCCGCCGTTCAGTTCCGGGTCGGCCGTGCGGCTCGCCAGGCAGGCTTGGGCCGTCGTGCCGATGCTTCGGCGCCATCCCCGGAGTGGCAGGTCGCTCCGCCGGTCGTCTTGGCCCGATACATCGCGGCATCAGCAGCGCGCAGCACCTCCGCGGCGCACCGCTGCTCTCCCGGGCGCACCGTGACGACGCCGATACTCGCACTGATCCGGACCCGGTTTGCCGGCGTGCAGGGCCTGACCGCAGAGATTCTGATCGGCTTACGCAACGCGGCATGTAACCGCCGGACAAGGGCGTCCACTTCGGCCCGCGCGACTGGCGCGGCCAGCAGCACCACGAACTCATCGCCGCCGACGCGGCCAACGACGTCATCCGGCCCGATGCCCGCCCGGAGTCGCTGAGAAGCGATCTCGAGAACAGCGTCGCCGGCGTGGTGGCCCAGCTCGTCGTTGACCACCTTGAATTTGTTCAGATCGATGAAGAGTACTGCGCCCCAGCGATATTCGGTAGATCCGACAGTGCCATTGATCAGCGCGACCATGCGGGCGCGGTTGGGAATGCCGGTCAGCACGTCGTGGGTGGCCTGGTATACGAGCTGCCGGTGGGCGTTGTGCTGGTCGGTGACGTCGGCAATCGACACCAATAGTGACGAACGGTCCGGATCGGCGGGGTCCAGCAACGACCAGTTGATCGACACCCAGATCCGCTCGCCGTCGCTGAATCGGTCCATCCCGTAAATGCATCCCCGCCGCGGGCTCTGTTTGAAGGTTGTCATCAGTGGGCGCTGGTCCCACGTCAGGAGGCGGCCGTTCGGGTCGTACACCGGGACATCTGCCACTCTCGCGATCTCGCCGAGGTCGACCCCCGTCCTCCGCACACCGAAGATGCGCAGTGCGGCCGGGTTGACCGACTCGATAGTCCCGTCTGCTGTAACGACGACAACGCCTTCTTGCAGGGACGCCACGACGGCTTCGCACCGCTGTTCAACGCGCCGCAAAGCGGTCTGATTTGTGCACAAGACGACGTATCCGCCATCCATCCGGGACACCGAGACCCGCACCGCGAGAACCGACCCGTCACTCGCGCGATGGGTGGTGTGAATCGCTCCGCCGAAGGCGACGATGCTCGCCAGATCGAGTTCGGTACCGACGACTCCACCGATCGGCATGCCTAACGCCTGGACCGCCGGGCGCAGGTAGAGCGCCTCAGCAGCAGGATTCCAACTGGTCACATGTCCACTGGCGCTGGTGGAAATGATGGCGTCACTGACATGAGTGACCAGGGCGGCCTGGAAGCGCAGGTTCGCCTCGGTGGCCTTCTGCTCGGTGACGTCCCGAATGACCACCTTGTGGGCGGGCCTACCCGCCCACCGCGTTCGGATGGCCCACGCTTCCACGTGGAGCGTGGCGCCACTGAGCGTGACGATCGCCATTTCCAGAGGCGGGCTCGTGTCGCCCTCGTGCTGGCGCGATGCGATCTGCTGGAGCACCGCACCGAGCGAATCCGGGTGGATGAAATCGGAGATGCTGCGCCCGAGCAGTTGGTTGGCCGATCGCGCCCCGATCTTGCGCACCCAGGTCGGGTTGACGTAGACGCAGCGGCCGTCGACATGAACGCACATCGCGAGCGGGCTGTGATCGATCAGCCATCGGTATTGTTCGGCCTCGCCGGCGAGCGGGGGCTCGGCCAGCGCAGTCTGCTCGGCATGGCCGATCCGTTGAAGGGCGATTCCCGTCACCGCGTGCTCCCGACGTGGTCTTTTCAGATTTCTCGCGTCGGTTCGGCGCGTTCTGGGTGTCCGCGCCGCTCAGTCGCCCCAACTGATAATTCCTCAGCTTCCTCTGAGTCTATCCTCATATTCAGGATTGGGCATCCCCCGAAGGAATGAATCCCTCGTAGCAATCGTGTTACTGATGCCGGACACTGGCGGAGATGAACGACGACGGACGTGACGCTTCACCGACCGTCGAATCGCTGGCCGACCTGCAGGCAGGACTGGTCGACGACGAGACCGCGGCGCGGCTGCGCCAGCGCATCCGCACCGATCCCGCTGCCCGTCAGACGATGGAGGCGTTGAACCGGGTCCGCCGCGAGGTCGCCGCGCTGGGCTCCGACGCGGCATCCGCGCCCCCGGTCGATCCCGCCGTTGTCGCCCGCGTCGCCGACGGCCTCAATGCCGCCAAACCCACCGGCGCCGCTCACGCTGTGCGACAAGGGTCCTTGCCCCGCCCGACGCGATTGGCGTTCGCCGTCGCAGGCCTGGCCGCGGCCGCCGCAGCGGTGTGGCTGGGCGTCAATGCGCTGCTGATCACCCCGCCGGCGCCGACGTCGAGCCGGCCGACCACCATCGAACACATCACGGTCTCGCGCCCGCCGCCGACGATTCCGCTGTCGGATCAGCAGATCCTCGCACTGCTGGACCACCCACCGGATCTCGGGCCGCTGACCGATCCGCGGCGACGCGCCTCGTGCCTGGCCGGTCTGGGCTATCCGGCCAACACCCGCGTGCTCGGCGCAAGCCCAGTCGACATCACCGGTCATCCGGCCGTTCTCCTGGTGTTGCCGGGCGACGCGCCGGAGACGCTGGCGGCGCTCGCGGTGGCGCCGACCTGCAGTTCGGCAAACACCGGCCTGTCGGCTGACAGGACGGTCCACCGTCCGTAATGTGCGCGGGAACAGCACCGCCTACCCTGGCGTTCCAGTGCACTACAGCGGTTTCAAGTATTGAAGAAAGGTTGGTATGAGTTCCTCGACCAGCACCGTCCACGACGTGATCGTCATCGGCTCCGGGCCCGCCGGCTACACCGCGGCGCTCTACGCCGCCCGGGCACAGCTGGCGCCGGTGGTCTTCGAAGGGACCGCCTTCGGCGGGGCGCTGATGACCACGACCGAAGTGGAGAACTACCCCGGATTCCGGGAAGGAATCCAAGGCCCCGAGCTGATGGACCAGATGCGTGAGCAGGCCCACCGCTTCGGCGCCGACCTGCGGATGGAAGACGTCGAATCGGTGTCGCTGGAGAGCCCGGTGAAGTCGGTCACGACATCGGAAGGCGAGACGCTGCAGGCCCGGGCCGTGGTGTTGGCCATGGGTGCCGCGGCGCGTTACCTGCACGTCCCGGGTGAGCAGGAATTGCTCGGCCGCGGCGTGAGCTCGTGTGCCACCTGTGACGGCTTCTTCTTCAAGGATCAGGACATTGCCGTAATCGGCGGCGGCGACTCGGCCATGGAAGAGGCCACCTTCCTGACCAAGTTCGCCCGCAGTGTCACCCTGGTGCACCGCCGCGAGGAGTTCCGCGCCTCGAAGATCATGCTCGACCGCGCCCGCGCGAACGACAAGATCACCTTCCTCACCAACAGCGCCGTGGTCTCCGTCGAGGGCGAGAACACCGTGACAGGCCTCAAGCTGCGCGACACCGTGTCCGACAAGGAATCCACCCTGCCGGTGACCGGAGTGTTCGTCGCGATCGGCCACGACCCGCGCTCAGGGCTGGTCCGCGGCCAAGTCGACCTCGACGAGGACGGCTACGTACTGGTCCGCGACCACACGACCTACACCTCGCTGGACGGCGTGTTCGCCGCCGGCGACCTGGTCGACCACACCTACCGGCAGGCGATCACCGCTGCGGGTACCGGTTGTTCGGCAGCGATCGACGCCGAGCGCTGGCTGGCCGAGCACGCTGAGCCGGGCGAACGAACCCAGACCCAACCCGCCGGAGAACCGGCGGCGGCGACCCTCTGAATGGAGTACGTGCGATGACACAGACCGAGTCCGACGGCGCGACCGTGGATGTCTCCGACGCTTCCTTTGGAAGTGACGTCTTGGCAAGCAGTACGCCTGTGCTGGTTGACTTTTGGGCCACCTGGTGCGGTCCGTGCAAGATGGTCGCACCCGTGCTCGCGGAGATCGCCAAAGAATCCGTCGGCCAACTGACCGTCGCCAAACTCGACGTCGACGCCAACCCCGAGACCGCCCGCAACTTCGACGTGGTGTCGATCCCGACGTTGATCCTGTTCAAGGACGGCGAGCCGGTCAAACGCATCGTCGGTGCCAAAGGCAAGGCGGCGCTGCTGCGCGAGCTTTCCGACGCCGTTCCCGGCGTCGGCTAGGTCGCCACACACCGCGGCACTTTGCCTGGCGTTTTCCCTAAATCGGCGAGCGTCTGAGAGAATACCGCCAAGCCTGTCAATAAAGCGGCAGGGCTGCTCACACGGCTCACCGGAGGCTTTGTATGTCGAGACCGCACCGCGGTGACGGCGATCAATTGCGCCGAGGTGACCGTAGTGCGGCGGTCACCGAGATCCGGGTTGCGCTGATCGCCCTCGGTCACCTCGACGGCGCGGACGCCGACCTCAGCACCGGACGCCACGTCGCGGTGGATGTCTTCGATGACGAGCTCGACCACGCCGTCCGGGCATTTCAGCAACATCGGGGCCTGCTGGTCGACGGTGTTGTCGGCGAAGCTACCAATCGCGCGCTGCGCGAAGCGTCGTACCGGTTGGGCGCCCGCACATTGCATCACCAGTTCGGTGCGCCGATGTACGGCGATGACGTTGCGACGCTGCAGAACCGCTTGCAAGATCTCGGCTTTTACACCGGCCTGGTCGACGGATACTTCGGCCTGCAGACCCACACCGGTCTGATGTCCTACCAGCGCGAGTACGGAATGTACGCCGACGGCATCTGTGGTCCGGAAACGTTGCGCTCCTTGTACTTTCTCAGTTCGCGGGTGACCGGCGGATCGTTGCACGCGATCCGTGAAGAGGAACTGGTGCGCCGATCCGGCCCGAAGTTGTCGGGCAAGCGGATCATCATCGACCCGGGTCGCGGCGGCAACGACCACGGTTTGATCGCGCACGGTTCGGACGGACCGATCAGTGAGTCAGACATCTTGTGGGACTTGGCAAGTCGGCTCGAAGGCCGGATGACCGCCATCGGCATGGAAACGTTTTTGTCCCGGCCGACCAATCGCAGCCCGTCGGATCACGAACGCGCGGCGACCGCCAACGCCGTCGGCGCCGACCTGATGATCAGCCTGCGTTGCGAAACGCAGGCCAGCCCGTCCGCCGGCGGCGTCGCATCGTTTCACTTCGGCAACTCGCACGGCTCGGTGTCGACGATCGGCCGCAATCTGGCTGACTTCATTCAGCGAGAAGTGGTGGCGCGCACCGGTTTACGTGACTGCCGCACCCACGGCCGGACCTGGGATCTGCTCCGGCTGACCCGGATGCCCACCGTTCAGGTCGACGCCGGCTACATCACCAACCCGCGCGACCGCGCGATGCTGATCACCACGCAGACCCGCGACGCGATCGCCGAGGGAATCCTGGCCGCGGTGAAACGCCTCTACCTGCTCGGGAAGAACGACCGGCCCACCGGCACGTTCACGTTCGCCGAGTTGCTCGCCCACGAGCTTGCCGTGGAGCAAGCCGGCCGGGTCAGCGGCTCTTAGCCGACGACTTCGACGAGACCGCCGACGCCGTGGCCCCCGCGGTGACTGGCTGTTGCAGCGACGCGGTTTCCAACAGTCGCTCCAACGCTGCCTCCACCTCGGCCTTCCAGCCCAGGCCCTTGTCCAGCTCGAGCCGCAGCCTCGGGAAGTACGGATGCGGTGCCACCACAACGAATCCCGCGCCGAGCAAGAACTCGGCCTCGATCACGCATTGCTCGGCCGAGCAGTCCCCCAACACTTCGAGCACCGGCAGCAACGCGGGGTCGGCACTGGCGAGGCCGGCCAACTCCGCAACGGCCTCGGTGCGGCCGAATGCTTCCAGAGCCCGCACACCGCGACGCACCAATTCATCGACGACCCGGTCGATGAGGCTGTACGGCAACTCATCGGCCGCCGGCCCGGGTTCCACCCGCATCGACGTCAGCAGCACCGCGTCGGCCGAAACCGGCGCCGTCGGAAACCGGTGCGCTCGCGGAACGGTGCGCGGCGGTGCGTAGAACGCGTAGCCCAAGCATGTCGCCTCCCCCTCGGCGCAGTCGGCCGGCGCGGCCGTGGCCACCTGCCCGCACGATCCCCACTCCAGCATGACCATCGACAGCCACGCTTCTTTCTCGAATTCGGGATCGGCGAGATGATCGTTGTCGCCGAGGGTTGCCGGGTCGACTTCCCAGAAGACGCAGCGACGGGCGTGCTTCGGAAGCAGTTCGAAGGCCTCGAGGCGTAGCGGTGTAATTCGAGCAGACACTAGACTCCTGGGCCTCTGTGGGGCGGGGCCGCCGAAACTATTGTCGGCCCGGCTTCCCCGAGAGCGGGTGGTGCCCCCACCTCGAAGCCGAGCGTACCCCGACGGCCACGGCCGCGACACCCGCGCGCGCCCCGCCCTTGTGGTTGACTGCCGATTTCGGGGTCCGGCACGACGCCGACGCCGGCCAGCCGACTGCACCAGCTCAAATCGCTTGGGGCGCAGAGGGTTCGGGTTTTTCTCGGCATGTCAGTCCGGCTCGATCGGGCAGAATGTCACAGTGACGTAACGGGTCGGTATGGTCGGTCAGCGCTTCGACGAGTTCATCAACCCGACAATGCGCTGCAAATCCTCTACGGAGCCGAACTCGACCACGATTTTGCCTTTGCGCTTGCCGAGGCTCACCGTGACGCGGGTGTCGAAGGCACCGGAGAGTTGCTCGGCCACATCTTGCAGTCCGGGCATCTGGATCGGCTTACGCCGCGGCGCCGGTGGCTGACTCGGTCCGGCCCGGTTGGCCAGGGTCACCGCCTCTTCGGTCGCGCGGACCGACAGCCCTTCCGCGACGATCCGCGCCGCAAGCGTCTCCTGCGCTTCCGCCCCGGCTTCGAGCGACAGCAGGGCCCGGGCATGACCGGCCGACAGAACGCCGGCCGCGACCCGACGTTGCACAGGGATCGGCAGGCGCAGCAGTCGGATCATGTTGGAGATCAACGGTCGCGACCGACCGATCCGCGTGGCGAGTTCGTCGTGGGTGACGTCGAATTCCTCGAGCAGTTGCTGGTAGGCCGCCGCCTCTTCCAACGGGTTCAACTGGGCCCGGTGGATGTTCTCCAGGAGGGCGTCGCGCAACAGGTTGTCCTCGGCGGTCTCCCGCACGATCGCGGGGATGGCGGTCAGCCCTGCCGTCTGCGCCGCGCGCCAGCGCCGCTCCCCCATGACGAGTTGGTAGCGGGGACCGCTTGTCCGCTCGAGTGCACGGACCACGATCGGCTGCATGAGCCCGAACTCGCGGATCGAGTGCACGAGTTCTGCGAGCGCCTCGTCGTCGAAAACCTGCCGCGGCTGACGCGGGTTCGGCTCGATCTGGGTCGGGTCGATTTCGCGGTACACCGCACCGATGTCCGATGTCGGCGCCGGCGGACCGCCCATCAGAACGTCGGCGGCAGCGGCGCCGATCCGTGGGCCGCCGAGTGGGGCCGAGTGGCTATCCCCCTCGGCTGGCCCGGTCGGGATCAGTGAGGCGAGCCCTCGTCCGAGGCCACCTTTTTTGCGGGTCGGTTGGCTCATCGTGATTCCCCTCTATCGGGTGCTGGTCGGCCGCGCTCGGCAATTTCGCGGCTGGCGTCGAGGTAGCTCATCGCGCCGCGTGAACCGGGATCATATTCGATGATCGTCATGCTGTAGCCGGGCGCTTCGGAGACCTTGACACTGCGCGGGATCACGGTCTTCAAGACCTTGGGCCCGAAGTAGCGGCGGACCTCGTCGGCGACTTGGTCGGCCAACTTGGTCCGGCCGTCATACATAGTGAGGATGACGGTGCTGACGTCGAGCCCCGGGTTCAGATGCGCCTTCACCATTTCGATGTTGTTCATCAACTGCGACACCCCCTCCAGCGCGTAGTACTCGCACTGGATCGGGATCAATACCTCTGGCGCCGCGACCAATGCGTTGATGGTCAGCAGCCCCAGCGACGGTGGGCAGTCGATGAAGACGTAGTCGAAGGGTGCTTCGGGATCGAGGTCGTCGAGTTCGGCGAGCGCCGTGCGCAGCCGGTTCTCACGAGCCACCATGCTGACCAACTCGATCTCGGCGCCGGCCAGGTCGATCGTGGAGGGGACGCAGAAAAGTCGGTCGCTGTACGGGCTCTGCCGCATCGCTTCCTTCAGCGGGATCTCGCCAAGCAGAACCTCGTAGGACGACGGCGTCCCGGAGTGGCGGTCGCTGATGCCCAGCGCGGTGCTCGCGTTGCCCTGCGGATCCAGATCGATCACGAGTGTCTTGAGCCCTTGGATGGCCAGCGCGGCTGCCAGGTTCACCGCGGTGGTGGTTTTGCCGACGCCGCCCTTTTGGTTGGCGATGGTGAACAGCCGGCGGTGGCTGGGACGGCTCAGTGCCTCGTACGACTTGGAAAGCACCTGCATCGCGCGCTCGGCCGCGGCGCCGATCGGTGTGTCGAAGTCCGATGTTTCACGTGAAACATCTACCCCGCTTCCGGGGCCGAACGAGTCATGTGGCGCGTTCATGGGCTCTCCCTGCTCGATCGTCGGCGCGATGAATTCCGGGCTTTTTCCGGCTTGTCCCGTCGTGCCACCACCACCGTTGTCGGTGGGGATAAATAGCTCACGCCGCATTCCACCACCCTCGCATCGACGGCGCCTAACTCGGCCATCACACGCCGGTGCTCGAGCACCTCATCGGGTGCGCGCTCCCCCTTGATCGCGAGCAGTCGACCGCCCGGACGCAGCAGCGGCAGGCTCCAGCGGGTGAGCTTGTCCAGCGACGCCACCGCCCTTGACGTGACCGCGTCAGCGCCGCCGGCTGCCTGACGAACCTCGGCATCCTCGGCGCGGCCCCGGAGGACCTTGGCATCGAGCCCGAGCTCGTCGACAACCATCTGGAGGAACTCGGTGCGGCGCAGTAGCGACTCGACCAGCACCACGCGGAGACCAGGTCTGGCGATTACCATCGGCACCCCTGGGAGCCCCGCCCCGGTCCCGATGTCGACGATCCGGTCGCCGTCCTCGACGAGCTCTGCGACCACCGCGCAGTTCAGCAGATGGCGGTCCCAGATGCGGTCGACTTCGCGCGGGCCCAGCAGGCCCCACTCCACACCGGCGGTAGCAAGCAAGTCGGCGTACCGCTCGGCAAGGCCGATTCGCTCACCGAAGATCGGTGCGGCCGCCTCCGGTGCGGGCGGTACCAGCGGCGCCGCGTGGCCGCGGGACTCGGCATGTTTCACGTGAAACATTCCCCCCTTTGCACCGACTGGCGACGCGTGGCCGAACTACATCGCTGTAACTCGTTGACTGTCTCAGTCGACCAGGACGACCACGCGGCGTCCCGGCTCCACGCCCTCGCTCTCGCTGTGTACGCCGCTGACCGCAGCGACGGCGTCATGCACGATCTTGCGCTCAAACGGAGTCATAGGGGCGAGTTCTTCGCGTTCGCCGCTTTCCAGGACACGCTTGGCCACCTTGTCGCCCAGTGCGGCCAGCTCGTCGCGGCGGCGGCGACGCCAGCTCGCGATGTCCAGCATCAGCCGACTACGCACGCCGGTCTTCTGATGCACGGCCAGCCGGGTCAACTCCTGCAGTGCGTCGAGGACCTCGCCCTTGCGGCCTACCAACTTGGCCAGGTCGTCGCTGCCGTCGATGCTGACGATCGCGCGGCTGCCTTCGACGTCCAAGTCGATGTCGCCGTCGAAGTCCAAGAGGTCGAGCAGCTCCTCCAAGTAGTCGCCGGCGATCTCTCCCTCAGCGACCAAGCGCTCTTCCTGCTCGCCCTCGCCGTCGCCGTCCGCGTCGCCCTCGGCCGGAGGGGTACCGTTCGCGGCGCCTTCCAACTCGTCCTCCGGCGGCGCTTCTTGGCCGCTGGTTTCGACCTCAGTCATCTTGTCTGCCTTCCTTCCCGTGCCCGGGCTTCGCCCGGTGAAGTGTCGTGTCCGGCGCGAGAACCGGACGGTGGCGTGTCAGCGGCCGCGCTTCTTCGGCTTGGCACCCGGCCGGGGCGCGCGGCTGCCCGGATCGGTGTCGGGCTTGGGGGTATCGGCGTCCGAGGCATCGCCCGTGCCGTTACCGGCGGCCGCCGTCTTGGTCGCTGAACGTTTTGGTTTGGCACCCGGCGCCGGCGCGTTCGCCGCCCGGCGCTCGATCGCCTCGCGCTTCTTTTCCTCTTCTTCGCGCTCGATCATCCCGAACACATAGTGCTGCTGGCCGAACGTCCAGATGTTGTTGGCGAACCAGTAGAAGATGATCGCAAGCGGCAGAAACGGTCCACCGACCACCACGCCGAGCGGGAAGACGTAGAGCGCCAGCTTGTTCATCATCGCGGTCTGCGGGTTGGCCGCGGCCTCCACGCTCTGGCGGGCCACCGATGCGCGGCTGTTGAAGTAGGTGGCGATGCCGGCCAGAATCATCACCGGCACACCGACGGCCGCGACAGCGGGCCGGCTGAACTCGAAACCCTGGAACGCCTGGAGGCTCGCGCCCCGCTGCGTCATGCTGGCTCCCAGTGGTGCACCGAACAAGTTGGCGTCCAGGAAATGTCCGACGTCAGTCGCGCTGAAGACGTAGTTGCCCAGCGAGCGGTTACGCTCGGGCGACAGGCCGAGCTGGCCGATCCCGCTCGACGTCCGGTTGAAACAACGCAAAACGTGATACAGACCCAGGAACACCGGCACCTGAACCAGCATCGGCAGGCAGCCGAGGATCGGGTTGAACCCGTGTTCGCGCTGCAGCTTCTGCATCTCCAACGCCATCCGCTGGCGGTCCTTGCCGTACTTCTTCTGCAGCGCCTTGATCTGTGGTTGCAGCTCCTGCATCTGCCGGGTGGTCCGGATCTGCCGGACGAACGGGCTGTACAGGATCGCCCGCAGGGTGAAGACCAAAAACATCACCGCCAGCGTCCAGGTGAGGAAGTTCTTCGGACCCAGTCCAGGGACGGCCGAAAACGCCTTGTACCAGAGCCACATGATTGCCGAGACGGGGTAATAGAAATAGTCAAGGCTGAACGGATCAAACGACAACAGAATCACTCTCCCCTAGCGTTGCTGGGGTGTCCCAGTCTTGGGCCCGGGCTTCGGCGCGCTCCGGTACCGGGTCCCATCCTCCCCGATGCCACGGACCACACTTCGCCAGCCGGACTGCTGCCAACCAACTCCCCCGCACCAACCCGAATTCAGCGAGCGCGTCGACCGCGTACTGGCTACAGGTCGGGCTGAACCGGCACGTCGGCAACCGCAGCGGCGACACCATGTGGCGGTAGAGCTGGATCACGACAATCACGCCGCGCGCGACTCGGAGTTCGACGGCCCGCAGTCGTGACCCCACTGCGCTCACCGCTTGGATCCCGCTTCCTCGATGCGCCGCAAGCCGGCCCGCAGTTCCTCACCCAACCGCGACGACGCGACATCGCGGCTACTGGGAAGAGCACGGATCACCACGTGCTCGGCATGATTCAGTTCTGCCATCACGTCGCGGGCGACATGGCGCAACCGTCGGGAGAGTCCGTGCCGTTGCACGGCGGACCCGACCGATCGCGAGACAATCAGTCCGAGTTTGGGATCGCCGATGGCATGCCGCATATAGATGACCAGGTCCGGTTGAACGGTTCGCTTTCCACGCTTGACGGTCGCGTCGAAATCGGTCGACCGCGTCATGCGGTTGCGCGCGGAAAGCACCGCCGTCACACCGGAGTTGAGGAGGTCAGGCAGTCAGCGAGCGACGGCCCTTGCCACGCCGATTCGACACAATCGCCCGGCCGGCCCTGGTCCGCATCCGCAGCCGGAAACCGTGCACACGGGCACGGCGCCGGTTATTCGGCTGGAAGGTCCGCTTACCCTTTGCCACGACTCTCTCCTTGCTGCATCTGGCATCGTGCTCGACACGGTTTCCCGTGCCGGTGGGTCACGCTCTCCCCCACGACGCCTCGATAGGCTTTGTATCTCACTGGTGACCGGCGCGGCCTCCGGGCTGAATGCTCGGATCGCAGCCGTATCGCCTACTTTCGGGCGACTGTATGAGGGTACTGACCGCTGTTGCCCGGGTCAAACCACACCTCGAGACTGGCCCCATCGTGACCGATCTTTAACTGCCGTCACACCCGCCTCCGTCGCGCGGAGCAATCTTGACGATGCGTTAGCCAATGTTGCAGAACGGTTGGCGCGGGCCGGGAAAACTGTTAGCTTCGGGCGGTGCTGTTTCACACCGAAACGGCGCTAGACAACGAACCGAGGATGGCAGACCGGCCTCCCAGCCAGCTCAGCTCCACTGGCCGTCTCGAGCGCCGATCCCGCGAGCCGTCAGGGGTATGTTGCGGCACGACGGTCGCTGTCCTTTCCACACCTGTGGATAACCGTGTGGACAGTTTGTCATCGGCAGTATTAGTTGAACTTTTATGGCACATCAGGGGGAACCGTCGTTGACCGATGACCCCGGATCAAGTTTCGCGACGGTCTGGAGCGCGGTCGTCTCGGAACTCAACGGCGAACTCGCCACAGAAGGCGTCGCCCACAACGGTGAACCATATGTTCCGCCTCTGACACCACAACAGCGAGCGTGGCTCAACCTGGTGCAGCCGCTGACGATCGTCGAAGGTTTCGCCCTGCTTTCAGTGCCCAGCAGCTTCGTGCAGAACGAGATCGAACGACACCTGCGCACCCAGATCACCGACGCGCTCAGCCGTCGGCTCGGCCAGCAAATCGAGCTTGGGGTCCGCATCTCACCCCTGACCTCCGACGAGAACGAGGACCGCTCGAACGCTGCGTTCGACGAAGCACTCGACGACCTCGACGAAATCGACGAAGACGGTGAGGCGCTCGCCAGCGCACACCAGAGTTGGCCGTCCTATTTCTCCGAACGGCCGCACAGCCCGGCCGCCGACGCAGCCGCCGAGCTCAGCCTCAACCGTCGCTACACCTTCGACACCTTCGTGATCGGTGCATCGAACCGCTTCGCCCACGCCGCGGCACTGGCCATCGCCGAGGCGCCGGCCCGGGCCTACAACCCGCTGTTCATCTGGGGCGAGTCCGGTCTGGGTAAGACTCACCTACTGCATGCAGCCGGCAACTACGCGCAGCGGCTCTTCCCCGGCATGCGGGTCAAGTACGTCTCGACCGAAGAGTTCACCAACGACTTCATCAACTCGCTGCGTGACGATCGCAAAGTGGCCTTCAAACGCAGCTATCGCGACGTCGACGTGCTGCTGGTCGATGACATCCAGTTCATCGAAGGTAAAGAAGGTATCCAGGAAGAGTTCTTCCACACCTTCAATACGCTGCACAACGCCAACAAGCAGATCGTCATTTCCTCCGACCGGCCACCGAAACAGCTTGCGACACTTGAGGATCGACTTCGCACCCGGTTCGAGTGGGGTCTGATCACCGACGTTCAGCCACCTGAGCTGGAAACCCGCATCGCCATTTTGCGCAAGAAAGCGCAGATGGAGCGGCTCAACGTGCCCGATGATGTGCTCGAGCTGATTGCCAGCAGCATCGAGCGCAACATCCGTGAATTAGAAGGCGCGCTGATTCGTGTCACGGCGTTCGCATCGCTGAACAAGGCGCCTATCGACAAGTCCCTCGCCGAGATCGTTCTGCGCGACCTGATCGCCGACGCCAGCACCATGCAGATCAGCGCCGCGACGATCATGGCCGCCACCGCGGAGTACTTCGACACCACCGTGGAAGAACTACGCGGTCCGGGCAAGACCCGGGCCCTGGCCCAATCACGTCAGATCGCCATGTATCTGTGCCGTGAGCTGACCGACTTGTCCTTGCCCAAGATTGGTCAAGCCTTCGGTCGCGACCACACCACGGTGATGTACGCGCAGAAGAAAATCCTGTCCGAGATGGCCGAGCGGCGTGAAGTTTTCGATCACGTGAAAGAGCTCACCACCCGGATACGCCAGCGCTCCAAGCGCTGACCCGCCGTTCGCCCTGAGTCGAGTGGCCAGTTATTGCACGAAATTTGCGACGTATCGCGCCACAACTGGCCGCTGGGCCACTGCAAAGCGGCTGAAGTTCAAAAAAACTTTTACCCCGTCGGTACCTCGTGTCACAGTGCCGGCTGTGGATACCGCTGTGGGCAAACTGCGGACACCCGTCGCAAGAACGGCCGAACCGTGGACAGGCGCCACCGATCCCCAACCGCTGCACACAAACCGCACAGTCCTTCCGCGCGTCATACACAACCCGGTCGGTACCGCCAGCAGCGCAGACACCATGCTGTCCACAACGTGCACAGGCCTTATTACTAATATTGAAATCACTACATAGTGTGTTATTCAGAAAAAGCTGTTGGGGACAAGCCGTTCCACACCCCGGCATCCAGGCTCGAAAGACCTGAGTGTCACTGATTCCGATTAGCTTTCAAGATGGCCTCCGACGCTCTACGGTTGTGGTTCGACAGCCGTTTCGGTCGTCGGGACGGATTACGGGCACAGGCGGCCGCCGGCGGGGACCGCTCCTCACACGAGGTGGAGCCGCCGAAGTCAGCTTTACTGCTCGAGGTGATGAAGGGACGCAATGGACGTGGCGACGACCACCGTCGGTCTGACCGACTTGAAGTTCCGCCTGGTGCGGGATGACTTCGCCGATGCAGTGGCGTGGGTGGCCCGGACCCTGCCATCCCGCCCGACCGTGCCGGTGCTGGCCGGCGTGTTGCTGACGGGCTCCGATAACGGGCTCACGATTTCCGGATTCGACTACGAAGTTTCCGCCGAGGTTCGCTTGGCAGCTGAAATCGCTTCTCCGGGAACGGCTTTGGTGTCAGGTCGGCTACTTTCCGACATTACCCGGGCATTGCCGAACAAGCCGGTGGACGTCCAGGTCGAGGGAACCAGAGTTTCGTTGGCCTGCGGAAGTGCGAAGTTCTCGCTGCCGACGATGGCTGTCGAGGATTATCCGACGCTGCCGACGTTGCCCGACGAGACCGGTGCCCTGTCGGTCGATGTGTTCGCCGAGGCCATCAGTCAGGTCGCCGTCGCCGCCGGCCGCGATGACACACTGCCGATGCTGACCGGGATCAGAGTTGAAATCTCCGGGCAGTCAGTGGTTTTGGCCGCGACCGACCGTTTCCGGTTGGCGGTGCGCGAGCTGACCTGGTCGGCCGCCGCACCCGACGTGGAGGCTGCGGTGCTGGTACCGGCGAAGACGTTGTCCGAAGCGGCCAAGAGCGGAACCGATGGCGCCGAGGTCCATTTGTCGCTCGGCGCCGGCCCCTCAGTGGGCAAAGACGGACTGCTGGGCATCAGCGGGAATGGCAAGCGAAGCACCACCCGGCTGCTGGATGCGGAGTTCCCGAAATTCCGTCAACTGCTGCCCGGTGAGCACACGGCGGTCGCCACCGTGGGAGTCGCGGAGTTGACCGAGGCGATCAAGCGCGTCGCGCTGGTCGCCGACCGCGGCGCCCAGGTGCGGATGGAATTCTCGGCGGACACGCTGCGATTGTCGGCCGGCGCTGACGACGTCGGTCGGGCCGAGGAAGACGTGCCGGTGGAATTCGCCGGTGAACCCCTGACCATAGCCTTCAACCCGACGTATCTCACCGATGGCCTGGGCTCCTTGCATTCCGACCGGGTGTCGTTCGGGTTCACCACCCCGAGCCGTCCGGCGGTGCTACGCCCGGCCGGCGCCGATGATACGCAACCGACCGACAGCGGACCCTTCCCGGCGATCCAGACGGATTACGTGTATTTGCTGATGCCGGTTCGACTGCCCGGTTAGCGATTAGGTGTACGTCCGTCATCTTGGCTTACGCGACTTTCGGTCCTGGGCGAACGTCGAACTCGAGCTGACG
Source organism: Mycobacterium sp. (assembly GCF_965277065.1). Classification (GTDB taxonomy): domain Bacteria; phylum Actinomycetota; class Actinomycetes; order Mycobacteriales; family Mycobacteriaceae; genus Mycobacterium. The sequence continues at coordinate 412,669 of NZ_CBDIBT010000016.1, read as the reverse complement.
CCCGGGCGGACGGTCTTCATCGGCTCGAATGGGTTCGGTAAGACGAATCTCATTGAAGCCCTGTGGTATTCGTCGACACTGGGGTCTCACCGCGTTGCCACCGACGCACCGCTGATCCGGGTCGGCGCGCAGCGCGCCGTGGTGTCGACGATCGTGGTCAACGAGGGCCGCGAATGCGCCGTCGACCTGGAAATCACCGCCGGCCGGGCCAACAAAGCGCGACTCAACCGGTCGCCGGTGCGCAGCCCGCGCGAAATCGTGGGGGTGCTGCGCGCGGTGCTGTTCGCCCCCGAAGACCTGGCGCTGGTCCGGGGAGACCCCGGTGATCGCCGGCGATACCTCGACGATCTGGCCACCGTGCGTCGCCCGCGGGTGGCCGGTATCCGGGCCGACTACGACAAGGTACTTCGCCAGCGCACCGCCTTACTGAAGTCCGCGTCCGGCGGGCGATTCCGGGGCGACCGCGGCGCGTTGGACACCCTCGACGTGTGGGACGGGCATCTGGCCACGCACGGCGCGGAGTTGATGGCTGCCCGGATCACGCTGGTCAACGAGCTGGCGCCCGAGGTGCAGAAGAGTTACCAGCTGCTGGCGCCGGCGTCGCGGCCCGCCTCGATCGCTTATCACGCCAGCATCGAGATCGACCCCACCCGACCCGACGTCGATGTTCTGCGGACCACCCTGCTGGAAAAAATGGCCTCCCGCCGCGACGCCGAACTCGAGCGCGGGGTGTGCCTGGTCGGCCCGCACCGCGACGATCTGGAGCTGCGGCTCGGCGACCAACCCGCGAAAGGGTTTGCCAGCCATGGGGAATCGTGGTCGATGGCGCTGGCGCTGCGACTAGCTGCTTACGAATTGCTGCGCGCCGACGGCAGCGATCCGGTGTTGTTGCTCGACGACGTTTTCGCCGAACTGGACACCGCGCGCCGCGAAGCGTTGGCCGCGGCGGCCGCCTCGGCGGAGCAGGTGCTGGTGACCGCCGCGGTCCTCGACGACATCCCGCGTGACTGGGACGCCGAGCGCATCAACATCACCTTGAGTGACGATGACACCGGCCCGGCCTCAGCGGTGCGTAGTCCCGGGCCTGAGGAGGGGTGACGCAGTGACCGCCGATGACAAGACACCAGAACCCGAGACCGGACCGCCCGAGCCGCTGAGTGCAGCCAAGGGCATGGACCTGGTCCGGCGGGTCCTGGAGGAAGCCCGCGGGGCCGCCCGGACCCAAGGAAAGGATGTCGGCCGTGGTCGCCGGCTGCCGCCGAGTCGCCGGGTGGCCGGCACCACGAGCCGGCGCCGGTGGTCCGGCCCGGGCCCCGACGCCCGTGACCCGCAGCCGCTGGCCCGTGCCACCCGCGACCTCGCGAAAAAGCAGGGATGGACGCCGCGGGTCGCCGAGGGGGCGGTGTTCGGCCGGTGGGCCAGCGTGGTCGGCTCGGACATTTCCGAACACGCGGCGCCGACCGGGTTGCGGGACGGGGTGCTCAGCGTGACGGCCGAGTCGACGGCCTGGGCCACCCAACTGCGGCTCATTCAGAGCCAGGTGCTGGCCAAGATCGCGGCGGAAGTCGGCGACGGTGTGGTGACCAGCCTACGGATCACCGGCCCCACCGCGCCGTCCTGGCGGAAAGGTCCGCGGCACATCTCCGGGCGCGGGCCGCGTGACACCTACGGGTGACCCTGCGCGGGATCCGCTCAGGGCCGTCAGAAGGTCGCAAACCGCCTCGTCAAGCGTCAGGACGCAGCCTAGATCGAGAAATTCCGTACACGGCGCAGATAGCTGTGTAGAAACGCCCATGCAGAGACGGTACGGGGCCGTCTTGACGGTAGACTGAACGAGAACCAGCGCACAGTCATCGGACTGGCCGCGCGTGCACCCCAAGGAGAGCCTGCAGATCGTGGCTGCCCCGAAGAAGAATCCGAAAGAGTACGGCGCCGACTCCATCACCATTTTGGAGGGACTGGAAGCGGTCCGTAAACGCCCCGGCATGTACATCGGCTCCACCGGGGAGCGCGGATTGCACCACCTGATTTGGGAGGTCGTCGACAACGCGGTCGACGAGGCGATGGCGGGCTACGCCGACACCGTCGACGTCAAGATTTTGGAGAACGGCGGAGTCGAGGTCACCGACAACGGCCGCGGTATTCCGGTGGCCATGCACGCCACCGGTGTCCCCACCGTCGACGTCGTGATGACCCAGTTGCACGCCGGTGGAAAGTTCGGCGGCGACGACGGGGCTTACGCGGTCTCGGGTGGGCTACACGGGGTGGGCGTCTCGGTGGTCAACGCGTTGTCGACCCGGCTCGAGGCGGAAATCTCCCGCGACGGCTTCGAGTGGGTTCAGTCCTACGACCGTTCCGTGCCGGGCACGCTCAAGCAAGGTGACAAGACCAAGAAAACGGGGACGACGATCCGGTTCTGGGCGGACCCGGGCATTTTCGAAACCACCAACTATGACTTCGAGACGGTGGCCCGCCGGCTGCAGGAGATGGCGTTCCTCAACAAAGGGCTGACCATCGACTTGATCGACGAGCGGGTCGCCGCGGACGAGGTCGTCGACGAAGTGGTCAGCGACACCGCCGAGGCGCCGAAATCAGCGGAGGAGATATCAGCGGAATCCGTTGCGCCGCATAAGGTCAAGCACCGCACCTTCCACTACCCGGGCGGTCTGGTCGACTACGTCAAGCACATCAACCGGACCAAGAACCCGATCCACACCAGCATCGTGGACTTCTCCGACAAGGGCCCGGGCCACGAGGTCGAGATCGCCATGCAGTGGAACGCCGGCTACTCAGAGTCGGTGCACACCTTCGCCAACACCATCAACACGCATGAGGGCGGCACCCACGAGGAGGGCTTCCGTGCCGCGCTGACGTCGGTGGTGAACAAATATGCCAAAGACAAGAAGCTGCTGAAAGAAAAGGACGCCAACCTCACCGGCGATGACATTCGCGAGGGTTTGGCCGCGGTCATCTCGGTGAAGGTCAGTGAACCGCAGTTCGAGGGCCAGACCAAGACGAAGCTGGGCAACACCGAGGTCAAATCGTTTGTGCAGAAGGCTTGCAACGACAAGCTGTCGCACTGGTTCGAGGCCAACCCCGCCGATGCCAAGACGGTGGTGAACAAAGCGGTGTCCTCGGCGCAGGCCCGGTTGGCCGCCCGCAAAGCCCGAGAGTTGGTGCGGCGCAAGAGCGCCACGGACATCGGCGGCTTGCCCGGCAAGCTGGCCGACTGCCGCTCCACCGACCCACGCAAGTCGGAAGTTTATGTGGTCGAGGGTGATTCGGCCGGTGGCTCGGCGAAGAGCGGTAGGGACTCGATGTTCCAGGCCATTCTCCCGTTGCGCGGCAAGATCATCAACGTCGAGAAAGCCCGCATCGACCGGGTGCTGAAAAACACCGAAGTGCAGGCGATCATCACCGCGCTGGGCACCGGAATCCACGACGAGTTCGACATCACCAAGCTGCGGTATCACAAGATCGTGCTGATGGCCGACGCGGACGTCGACGGCCAGCACATCTCGACACTGCTGCTGACGTTGTTGTTCCGGTTCATGCGACCGCTGATCGAAAACGGCCACGTATTCCTGGCCCAGCCACCGCTGTACAAGCTGAAGTGGCAACGCAGCGAGCCGGAGTTCGCCTACTCCGACCGAGAGCGCGACGGTCTGCTGGAGGCCGGCCGGGCAGCGGGCCGAAAGATCAACACCGAGGACGGTATTCAGCGATACAAGGGTCTCGGCGAGATGGATGCCAAGGAGCTGTGGGAGACCACCATGGACCCGTCCGTGCGGGTGCTGCGGCGGATCACCCTCGACGACGCCGCCGCAGCCGACGAGTTGTTCTCCATCCTGATGGGCGAGGACGTCGAGGCCCGACGCAGCTTCATCACCCGCAACGCCAAAGACGTTCGCTTCCTGGATGTTTAAGAAATCGAGACGGCTAGTTCTAGCGACCGAAGGATCACATGACTGACACCACTTTGCCGCCGAGCGACGAAGCCGGCGACCGCATCGAACCGGTGGACATTCAGCACGAGATGCAGCGCAGCTACATCGACTACGCCATGAGCGTGATCGTCGGCCGCGCGTTGCCCGAAGTGCGTGACGGCCTCAAGCCGGTACACCGCCGGGTGCTGTACGCGATGTTCGACTCCGGCTTCCGCCCGGACCGCGGCCACGCGAAATCCGCACGCTCCGTTGCCGAGACGATGGGCAACTATCATCCGCACGGGGACTCGTCGATCTACGACACCCTGGTGCGGATGGCGCAGCCGTGGTCGCTGCGGTACCCGCTCGTCGACGGGCAGGGCAACTTCGGTTCGCCAGGCAACGATCCGCCGGCAGCCATGCGGTACACCGAAGCCCGGCTTACTCCGCTGGCAATGGAGATGCTGCGTGAAATCGACGAGGAGACAGTCGATTTCATCCCGAACTACGACGGGCGTGTGCAGGAGCCGACGGTTCTGCCCAGCCGGTTCCCGAACCTGTTGGCCAACGGATCCGGCGGCATCGCCGTCGGTATGGCCACTAACATCCCACCGCACAACCTGCGCGAGCTGGCCGAGGCCGTCTACTGGTGCCTGGAAAATCACGAGGCCGACGAGGAAGCTACGCTGGCCGCGGTCTGCGAGCGGGTCAAGGGCCCGGACTTCCCCACCCACGGCCTGATCGTCGGATCGCAGGGCATCCACGACGCCTACACCACCGGCCGCGGTTCCATCCGGATGCGCGGAGTCGTTGAGGTAGAAGAGGATTCGCGCGGGCGCACCTCGATCGTCATCACCGAACTGCCGTATCAGGTCAACCACGACAACTTCATCACCTCAATCGCCGATCAGGTCCGCGACGGGAAGTTGGCGGGCATCTCGAACATCGAGGACCAGAGCAGCGACCGTGTCGGCCTGCGCATCGTCGTGGAGATCAAGCGCGACGCCGTCGCCAAGGTGGTGCTGAACAACCTTTACAAGCACACCCAGCTGCAGACCAGCTTCGGCGCCAACATGCTGTCGATCGTCGACGGTGTCCCCCGCACGCTGCGCATCGACCAGATGATCCGCTACTACGTCGAACACCAACTCGACGTGATCATCCGGCGCACCACCTACCGGTTGCGTAAGGCCAACGAGCGCGCACACATCTTGCGCGGTTTGGTGAAAGCCCTTGACGCACTTGACGAAGTGATCGCGTTGATCCGCGCGTCGCAGACCGTCGACATCGCCCGGGCCGGCCTGATCGAGCTGCTCGACATCGACGAAATCCAGTCGCAGGCGATCTTGGACATGCAGTTGCGCCGGCTCGCCGCCCTGGAGCGTCAGCGCATCATCGACGACCTGGCCAAGATCGAGGCCGAGATCGCCGATCTGGAAGACATCCTGGCCAAGCCGGAACGGCAGCGCGCGATCGTGCGCGACGAACTCGCCGAGATCGCCGACAAGCACGGCGATGACCGCCGCACCCGGATCATCGCCGCCGACGGCGATGTCAGCGACGAGGACCTGATCACCCGCGAGGACGTCGTCGTCACGATCACCGAAACCGGGTACGCCAAGCGCACCAAGACCGACCTGTACCGCAGCCAGAAACGCGGCGGCAAGGGTGTTCAGGGCGCTGGGCTGAAGCAGGACGACATCGTGCGGCACTTCTTCGTGTGCTCAACCCACGACTGGATCTTGTTCTTCACCACCCAGGGCCGGGTCTATCGGGCAAAGGCGTATGACTTGCCGGAGGCCTCCCGGATCGCGCGCGGACAGCACGTCGCCAACCTGCTGGCCTTCCAGCCCGAGGAGCGCATCGCCCAGGTCATCCAGATCAAGAGCTACGAAGACGCGCCCTACCTGGTGCTGGCCACCCGCAACGGGCTGGTCAAGAAGACCAAGCTGACCGACTTCGACTCGAACCGGTCCGGCGGCATCGTCGCGGTCAACCTGCGTGATGCTGACGAACTGGTCGGGGCGGTGCTGTGCTCGTCGGAGGAAGACCTGCTACTGGTCTCGGCCAACGGCCAGTCGATCCGCTTCTCGGCGACCGACGACGCCCTGCGGCCGATGGGCCGGGCGACCTCGGGTGTGCAGGGCATGCGGTTCAACGCCGACGATTATCTGCTGTCGCTCAATGTCGTCCGGGAAGGCACATACCTGCTTGTCGCCACCGCCGGCGGCTATGCCAAGCGCACCGCGATCGAGGAGTACACCGCCCAGGGCCGCGGCGGGAAAGGCATCTTGACGATCCAGTACGACATCCGTCGTGGCAAGCTCGTGGGAGCGCTGATCGTCGACGACGACAGCGAGGTGTTCGCGATCACCTCCGGTGGTGGGGTGATCCGGACGAAAGCCAAGCAGGTTCGCAAGGCCGGGCGGCAGACCAAGGGTGTTCGGTTGATGAACTTGGGCGAGGGCGACACACTGTTAGCCATTGCGCGCAACGCTGAAGAGGCTGACGACGAGTCGGACGTCGAGTCCGAGGCGTAAGCGATCGCCGACCGCCTCGGCGGCTGGTTGCACAGTTAGGAGCTGTGGGTGTGACGTCACCGAACGAGCCGGGCTACTCCGGACCGGGCGACAGCCCGAATGGGACTGGCGCGAATACGGCCGCGACGCCGCGGCAGCGGCCCGCTGCCCGCCCGTCGCCGCCCCGTCAGCCCGGCCGCGGCGCCACCCCCAACGCCGAGGCACGGCTGAACCGCTTCATCTCCGGCACTGCCGCGCCGGGCGCAGCCAAAACCCCACCGTCCGAGGCCGAGCCCGTGCCTAACGAGAGCCGAGACAACGATGCGTACGCCAGTGAACTTCCCGACCTATCCGGCCCGATTCCCCGTGGCACGCAACGGAAGTCGGCCGGGGATCGTGCGGGCGACACGATGACCGCGCCGGTTCGTTCGGAAGCCCGGATCCAGGTGTCGTCGCGGAACCCCGGCCCGGTCCGGGCCAGCATGCAGATCCGCCGCGTCGATCCGTGGAGCACGCTCAAGGTGTCGCTGGTGCTGTCGGTGGCGTTGTTCTTCGTCTGGATGATCGCGGTGGCATTCCTGTACCTGGTGCTCGGCGGCATGGGGGTGTGGAGCAAGCTCAATAGCAACGTCGGCGATCTGTTGAACAACTCCGGCGGCAGCGCCGAGTTGGTGTCCAGCGGGACGATCTTCGGGGGCGCCATCCTGGTCGGACTGGTGAACATCGTTCTGCTCACCGCCGCGGCCACCATCGGCGCGTTCATCTACAACTTGACGACCGACTTGATCGGCGGCGTCGAGGTGACGCTGGCCGACCGGGACTAGCGTTTTGGGTGCAGACCCGCGAGTGCGGTAATCTCGGCGCTCGTCCGTGTGCGTGCGCGGGCCTATAGCTCAGGTGGTTAGAGCGCTTCGCTGATAACGAAGAGGTCGGAGGTTCGAGTCCTCCTAGGCCCACAACCATGTGTTCGCCAAGACGTTACGTGAGACTGGTACTGCCGCTGGCAGCCATCGCGGTGCTGGCGGTGGTCGTCCGGTCTCGGCAGAGCGTCGAGGTGTGGCATATGGCTGCCGACCAGGTCGATGGTCGGCACCCCAAAGATCAACATCAGGGGCCTTAGCTCAGTTGGTAGAGCGCTGCCTTTGCAAGGCAGATGTCAGGAGTTCGAATCTCCTAGGCTCCACAAGGAAAACTGCTGGTCAGATACTAGGGTTTTAAACCTAAGTATGGGTTACGCGCTCTGGCTGACCACATTTTGACCACAATCGCGAGTTAAAAGCGCGTGATGGCCACTCCGACAGCCTCGACGTCGGACCCGTAGAGGTGCCCGTAGCGGTCCAAAGTGAGCCCCGCGGACGCATGGCCGAGCATGTTCTGCAGCACCTTGATGTTGGCTCCGGCTTGGATCGCCAGCGACGCCGCGGTGTGCCGGAGCTCGTGCAACTTGAAGTCGTACACCACCAAGTCGCCCTCGGCGCGAGGGAACAGCTCGGCGGCCTTAACAGCCTGCGACCACCAGCGGCGCCGGACATTCGTCCCTCGCATCCAGCCTCCCGACGTATCCGGAAAGACCAGGGCGTCGCCATCCCCGGGTGTTAGGAGCTGAGCGACGAATGCCGGCAGCGACACAGTGCGCGCTTTCCCGCCTTTGGGCGACCCGACCACAAAGGTGTTGTCTACCAGCGTCACCGAATGCGATACCCGCACGCTCAGTTTGTCCAGGTTGATGTCTCGCCAACGCAGTTCGGCTACTTCTCCAAACCGAAAACCACAGGTTCCCAGGACGTACACCAGGGGCCGGTGCTGGTCGGCAGCGTCGGCCAGGGCATGCAGTTGCTCGAGCGTCAAGAACCGTTGCTCCACGGTGTTGATCGCGGGCAGTTCCACGCCCTCGACCGGATTGCCATCAGCCGGTTGTCGTCGACTGCCATCGCCAGCACCTGGCGCAGGACCCCGACCGTTTTATGCACTGACGCCGGCGCCAGATCCACACCCAGGTCGGCGACCCATTCACGGACGAAGCGACGACTGATATCCCCAAGAGCCATGGGGGCGTACTTCGAGAGCGCCGTGTCCAAAACCACCTGATAGCGGGCACGCGTCGAAGGCTTCAGCTTGTGCTTCGAGTCCAGCAGCCATCCGGCACGAAGGTGGCACACCGCCCCAAGGTGGCACCAAATACCCCGAAGGTGGCGGAGGTGGCACCCAATATGTTGTGCCGCCTAGCACGCCACCTTCCACGAATTTGCCACCTTCGGCGGACAGTTCAACAGCGCCAAACACGGCGCCAGAACACCGCACCCCGATGCCCCACACCCGTCACCTCACCGCCGTTCCCCCCGCGCCGAAACAGAAGCGTTCCGACCACTTCACTGGGCTGATCGGGCAGGGACGCTGTCCCATCTGCCGCTGGCACGTGGAGAAGATGGGCGGCCACGCCGACACCTGACAGCAAACGAATCAGCCTGACAAACCCAACCACCGCAGGAGTGACGCATGACCACCAATCCGATCGCCGACGACGACCGACCGCAGGTCAGGGGGGGTGTTGAGAGGCTGACACTAGGACCCATCCCGACCCAGCCAGTCGAGTGCATCCCGCCGTCGGTGTGCGTAATTAATTCTGGATGGCAAGGGCAAGTGCGTTGAAATGAGGAAGTCTGCTGACCGGGTCTTCGATCCTCCGCGTCCGCCGGACTCGGTTGCTCGCTCGGTGTGGGACCGGCAGTCGCAGAGGCTGTTCCGGGATGGGCGCTGGCACAACATCGATCCAGACCTCTTGTGTCTGTTTTGTGAGACGACTGCGCTCTATCTTCGCATCAAGAGTGATGTTGATGAGCGGGGAATCCTCGTTCCCGGTCGTGGTGACGTGGTGGTGCGGCATCCGGGCTTGACGCCGATGGCGCAGGCGCGGGCCGATCTGGTGCGGATTGCGAAGGCTATTCCGCTGGCTTCGCCAGCCGCGCTGGCGGATGGATTCGGCGCCGAGGTGGATCGACTTCCGGCGGAGATCCGATGAAGGGTTCCTACGTGACCGTCGAGCAATATGCGGCGCAGATTTGGGATTGGGCCTCGTTCGACCGGGAAAATCGCCGGCATAGAGGTATGGCACCGGTTGATCCGAACGTGGTCTTTACGTCCTCCCGCGTCGCGGCGGCGTGGGAGCGCCTCCGTTGGGACATCCACGCGAAGGGTGCGTCGCTCGGTGACCGTAGCCGGCTGGATGAGCTGACTGTTGTGCTGCAGAAGCTGTCGACGGCACTCGGGTTTGAGGGCACGATTGATCCCGACGACTGGCTGCCAGATGATCCGGGCACATATCTGGCGGGCCGCGGGCCGCGCAACGAGCTCGCCCCGTGGTTTGAACACTGCAGCTATGCCCCGAGAGAAGCATGATGACGACCCCTGGCTGCGGGGGCCGTAAACCGATGCGCCGCAATAGCACTGCCCCAACAAGCATGACAGTCACTGCATCTGATGTGATTACGGCTCGGTTGTGAGCTGGCGACGGCATACTGAGGCTCATGCTTCTTCGGTTGGCGATGCAGCCTTTTTGGGTGCGGGCCCTGGTGTACGGCGCCTCCTTCGGCGTGTTGTATGGGCTTTTCTCGCTTACGGACGGCTTACAGACCGTCCCGTCGGCTGTTGTCTCGACTCTTTTCACGAGCGTCGTGTACGGCACTGTTATGGCTTTTGCGGTTCGGTCTGTGCATACCGAGATGACCGAGGCAGTTGCCGGGCTCGACGCGGGGGGACGCTCGAAGGCTTTGGCTGCGGTTAGTGATGGTGTTGTCCCTGCTGATGCCGCGGTGCGGAATGCGGCGATCCGAATTGGGAACGCTTACCTGAGGCAAAAGACCGGTGCACAGCTGAAGCGGGAGGAGTGGTGGATTTGGCTGGCGATGCTGTTTTTTGTCGGTATAGCTATTTGGTTGGCGGCGATGAGCAGCAGCGTATGCGGGGCTGCTGTCGGGGTGGTGGTGGTGCTGTTGGGCTTGATTGTGTTTCCACTCGGGGTGGTTCACCGGCGGAAGATACAATGCAACGTCGCGCTGCTCACCCAAGGTGCGGATTCAACCCACTGAACCCTCGGCCATCAATTCTTCCGCTAGGTGTGCCGCTGTTCGTCTTCGTATACTGACACCGGTCCTCGGTCGCGGAGCCGGCAGTCCTGTCCCGGCTGCGGCGCGTAAAGGGTTGCGCCACAATGACACCGCCACTCCATATGGCGATCACCGCAGCTGCACCAGACCGCAGCAACTTTCCAGCCGGGATCGCTGTAGGCGTGGCCGTCAGGGCAGCAGGTCGGTGGCACCACGACCCAGCCGCGCTCGGTGGGCACGAGGTCGCCCGCGAAGTTGTTTGGGAAGTCGTCGTGCGGTTCCGCCACGGCGACGTTCTACCTCGACCCACCGACATGCCGCCGCCGCGTCTTCGCCGTTGTAGGGATCGAAGCGGTTTGCCATTCTAGTGTTGGACCAGGCTCCGTCATCAAAGTGCTTTGTCACGACTTTGACGAAAGCGTCACGTTTCTTGAACACATCGTCTTGGAGCCGAACCATTTCATCATAGCCGTCCACATCATGTTCGGTCTCTGAGCCTGAGTTGGTGATTGGCGCCAGATAATTGATCCTGCGCGTGGGACGCGTCAAGATAAACTTTGATCGACTGCGTGTAGTCATCGAATTCGGGTGTGGCATCTGGGGGCAGCGTCAAGTGAGCTACTTGGGCGGCTGCCTGATAGTCCAAGCTGCTTGGTCAGCCTCTGCATTGTCCTTGAGTACGTTTTCCCGTGGTTCTTTGATATAAACGTCGTAGCACAAAACTCCCATCGCAGTTGTAAGCAACCGGGCAGCTTTGAGATAATCCACCGTCGCCGCGAAGCTGCGGTCCTCAATGGCCCGTTTACGGGCATCCTTTGACGCCCTTGTCTCTTGCGAGTTCTTTTGGATGTTCGCCAAAAAAGTTACTCCGCCACCGACTATAGCGCCGAGCAATGTCGACACTCCGGGCCAGATAATCTGGAAAATTCCACCGTCTGCCATGGGCCAATCATTTCACGCCTTCGGGATAACAACAGGTGATTGATCTGCTCCTCGGAAGCGGTCAGGTATGTAAATCGGGCCGCCCTGGAGAGTAAGGCGGCCCGATCACTTACTTGGACGTCGACTACAGCTATCTAGTTCCCGGCCCTTCCCAGCTAATTAATGGCAGCTTCGGAACTCGTCGATCACATCACCTAGAAACACCAGCGCATCGGCGCCGACGGCGACGGATACGGCTGCCCACGGCAGGATGACGGCGAGCGCGATTGCGGCTGTGAGCAGGACCAGGGTTTGTACCAACTGGACCCACTCTTCGCGCCTGGCCGGGGTTCCCGTCTCAGACACCCGGAGTTGCCGGACAGCGGCCAGCAGCGGCGTGCCGAGGGTGATCGCGAGCATCACCACTGCTTCTCGCGATTGATCTTGGTGGGCCACCCAGACGGCGATGCCGGCCAGGGCCAGTACCAACAGGCGCGGAAGGATACGTACCCTTGCGCGCGGATATAGACTCATACTTGAACTCCTGTCGTTTCTTAGCAGTGCGGTGGGGTTCGAGTAGACGGCCCGTGTTCGCGCACGGGTCGTTTCTCGTCTACTCGGTCGTGCGTATCCCTTTCTCTCCCTTTCTCCTCTACTCGGTTTGTGCGTATATCTGAGTTTAAGGTGTTTTCGGACCCTGTCACTGCACGTATTTTTTCCGACAGCGCGGGGTCTCCGGGAGGGCGGCGTGACCCGGCGAGCAGCGGCTTCGTCTTTCCGGCTGAGACAGCTCCGCACGCTAACTCGCGGCAACTGCAGAGCATTGACCTGCGCGAATACCTTCACATTTGCCGGGTCGTTGTCCATGAACAAGGTCGGCGACCCGAGATCTCTGCGGCCAATTATCGCCGAAATACTGCAGGTCGCGTAACGCAGCCGATCAGCGTGGTTTTGAGGTCGATCACGGTGATCTGGGCCTGCTCCGGAGTGATCAGCCATCTGCTTCTTCTCCTTTTCTCCTTTGTGCCAGCGCCCCTGGGGGAGGAGCGGTCTCGAGAGTGTAAGCGGTTTTTGGTAGCTGTCACTTAGGTGTTTTCCCGCATCGGGTTAGGCGCCAGAGGTCAACTGATTAGCCGCGGTCGACCAGGGGATTCGCGGGAGACACACGGCAAAGCGAACGCTCCGCCCCGGGAGAGCCGCGGCGGATGAGCTTTGTCCCACACCGCGGCCGCCAGCGGAAGGTTGTCGGGCCGAGCGCCCCACGGATGCGGACGTTAATAGGGTCCGAAGTGTGTCGTCTGCATGCCGATGTCCATGCAAGCAACGTACTCGCGGGGCCGACCAAACCGACCGCACTGACCTCCCCGGTGTTTGCTAGCCAACTTCGATAACGCTGCATACGACACGCCTCTGACCTGCCTGAACAGGCAATGTCGGTCCTGCTGGGTAGGCTCGCAGCGACTCGCCCTGTTCAAAAGGAGCGAGCCTACCCAGCAGGAACCGAAACTTCGTTTCGGCCCGGATTGCTGGAGCATCTGCTGGGCGCGTTCAAAAGCCAAAATCCGGGGTATATGTCACGATGTGGTCGTAAGGTGATCGTAATTACGTCGGAAGTGAGGCGGAATCTCTGGCGGAAGTCGTTCGTTTCACTATCGTGGGCAGTATCGAAGCTGGCCCGGGCCAGCCAGACAGAAGGGTAGATGAGTGGAATGACGGACAGGAATGTGCTTGGCGCCGAGACCAGGAGCGCAGCCGAGGACAGTTCCCACAAGCGAAGCGTGGAGCTGCGATTCGGGGACATCGTGGCGTTCTTGCAGAGCGAGATCGGACCGCATCTCACCGCATACATCGCGGATAAGGCACCAAGCACCGTGGCTCGGTGGAGTAGGTCTGAGCAGCACCCGGGGGATAAAGAGGAGCGACGACTGCGCGAGACCTACCGGATCTACCAACTGATCACCCAGGCTGATTCAAACCATGTAGCTAGGGCGTGGCTCATGGGGTTGAACCCACAACTCGACGATCAAGCACCAGCCGACGTCTTGAGGGAAGACAGGTTGCGGGACGCCCTAGTCGCAGCGAAGGCCTTTCGAGTAGGTGGCTGACGATCCGATAGAACCAAGTTCACCCGGTGCCGTCACTGTGACGCCGCCGGGTGAACTCTGGCGTATCGCGACGACCGATAACTCGTTGCGGTTCGCCCAGATCAGCCCCATCACCGCCGCGGGGCCGCACGGCAATCGCTACGACGTCCCAGGCGGCGGTGTGCTGTATGCGAGCACGGATGTGCGCGGTTGCTTCGCAGAAACCCTTGCTCGCTACCGGGTGAAACTTGGCTCCCCGGTTGCGATCGCAGCAGCTAAGGACACCGGTTTCATGCCCCCCGGCAGCATTCCTGCAAGTTGGCGGGAAGCCCGGCGCAAGTACAAGCTCACCACGCCCGCCCCGTTGCCATTCCTCGATATCGAGCATGAGGACACACGAAGCGTTCTAGAGCGGGAGATGCCACTGGCGTTGGCTCGCTTTCACGTGGAGAACCTCGACATTCCGACTATCCGCGGATCTGATCGACGGCTCACTCGAGCGTTCGCTGAATGGGCATATACGCGCACCGGTACCGACGGCCGCCCCCTGTACTCCGGGATTAGATACGTTTCCAAGCACGGGGATTACGAATGCTGGGCGATCTTCGATGGAACGAACGCGGAGCTCCTCGAAGCGGAGTCAATTGAGAAATCGGACCCAGAATTGGTCGCGGTTGCGAACGTCTTCAATCTCACGATCCACTGAAGCTCTGGCCGTGGCCACGCACTGGCCACAATCTGACCACAGTTACAGGTAACTACTGTGAACAACAGTGATGTGTTTCTGCGGGCCAGCTACGCTGAAAACCATTGACCTGCGGCTAGATTCGCCTTTGCAAGGCAGATGTCAGGAGTTCGAATCTCCTAGGCTCCACAAGCCGAATCGCGGTCAGAACGCCACTGCCGCACCGATGAGGAACTCCTGCAGGGCGATGGTGAAATAGTCGCCGCCGAGGAGATCGGCGTAGGTCGCGTCGACGTAATCGCCGCTGGCGAGGAATCCCGACGCCGACTGCAGAGTTTGCACCGTGGTGTTGAAGAAACCCTCGGCGTCGGCCACACCGGACGTGAAATCGGGTGGAACCCCGAAGTTGAAGGCGAGGCTGCCGTCGATGGGATTGCCCGTCAGCGCCTCCACCGTGCCCAGCAGCAGGTTGTCCGGCGCGCCCAGGACGTCGTCATCGAGGCCATAGAAAAGCTCTGCCAGACCGGGGGCGAAGTCCCCGCTGACGTTGAAGTACGAATCAGCGAGCGTGAAGGCGGTCTGGCCGGCCGCATAGTCTCCGTCGACGGCGGCGAGGATGTCGGAGAAGTCGTCGGCACGCGCGGTCGGCGCGGTGGCCGCCGACAGTGTGGCCGCCAGCCCGAAGGCGACGGCCGCCGTGCCGAAACCGATCCACATTCCGGTGCGTGATCTGCTGCTGCGCATGGGAGGTTCCAATCTCGAAGGTAGGACACCAGCGCGTCTAGATTGCCCGGCAGAACGCGTACACACATGGGGCAAATTGCCTATGTTTGGGGATTTCGGCGCGGAACCCCTTCATCTGCAGCGCGATTCGCCTGGGTCAGGCAGATGTCAGGAGCCTGAGTCTCCGGGGTTCCACTCGTCGCCACCCTCGCCGTCATCGGCCCAGTAGGTCACGTCGTACCACCGCCGCGACCGCTCGTAGCCGTCGGTCTCGGTGGCGCTCTCCATCCGCACGTCGCACAGGTGCGAGTTGTCCAGCCGGATGAACCCCTCCAGCTCGGTGTCGCGTGCCTCGCCGGTCAGGGTGCCGTCGGCCAGCGCCCTGCCCTCGTAGCGTCGCCAGCCCACGGGTTCCTCAGGGCCGGTGGTCGACGTCCACGCTGGGCGGCAGCGGCGACGGCTCGGGCTCCGATGAGCGGCGGATGATCGAGAACGCGGCCCCGCCGGCCGCCAGCACCACCACCGCGGCCCCAGCCAGCACCCATGGCCGCGGCTTGCGGCGTTGCGAGCGACGGGCCTGGGCGAGGGCCTCAGGCAGGCCGGTCACCACTTCCTGCGCGGCGGCCAGCTCGTGGACCAGTGCCTCCTGGGCCTGCTGGATGTCGCGGGCCAGCCGGCCCGCCTGATAGCGCTTACGCAGACTCGCGGCGCCGGCCTGGGCGGAGTGCACACCGAGACCGACCACACCACGTGTCACGTCCACCGGACCGACCGCCGTGTAGGTCAGACCGCGGCTCAGCCGCTCCCGCGGGGTCAGCCGGATGTGGTTCTCAGCGCCCATTTCTCGCCCTTTCGCAACACTGCCCCGGGAATACGTTCAGACTGCCACACGGGCTACCGGCACCGGATGTCTGGCGGGGCGGACGGTGATGGCAGACTGTGATCCCGTGACTACCAGCCCGATTCAGACCGCCACTGCCACGCTGCACACCAACCGCGGCGACATCAAGATCGCGTTGTTCGGAAACCACGCCCCCAAGACCGTCGCCAACTTCGTGGGCCTGGCCCAAGGCACCAAGGAGTACTCGACCGAGAACGCCTCCGGTGGCAGCTCCGGCCCGTTCTACGACGGAGTGATCTTCCACCGGGTGATCAGCGGCTTCATGATCCAGGGCGGCGACCCGACCGGCACCGGCCGCGGCGATGCGGGCTACAAGTTCGCCGACGAGTTCCACCCCGAGTTGCAGTTCGACAAGCCCTACCTGCTGGCGATGGCGAACGCAGGACCGGGCACCAACGGCTCGCAGTTCTTCATCACCGTGGGCAAGACGCCGCACCTGAACCGCAAGCACACCATCTTCGGTGAGGTCGTCGATGCAAACTCCCAAGGTGTTGTGGACGCCATCGCCACCACGGCTACCGGCCCGGGCGACCGTCCCTCCGACCCGGTCGTGATCGAGTCGATCACCATCTCTTAGTGCTGCAACCCTGGCAGCAGGTTCGCGGATGCGAATGCTGACTCAGGTACCCGCGTAACCGCGCGCGGTCAGCGCGTCGAGCACGTTCAGCGGGTCGGTGCCGAGATCCCATCGGGACAAGACGAACAGCCGGCCGTCGTGGGCGTCGATCTCGAGCAGGCGCATCTTGCGCCCGATCCGGCGGAACTCGGTGATCCGGATGATCTTGATGTCGGGTCGCCGCAGGCGCTGAGTCCGCAACCAGCCCCCGATCTGCAGGCCGTCCTCGGTGATTGCCAGCTTCGGCCGCGCGCGCCACGTCCCGGCCGCAAACACGATTAATCCGGCCGCGGCTATCCCCAGCAAAAGACGCCCCGGGGCGTCTGTGCCAACGGTCACACATGCGGTAGCCATCACAACGCCGACGAGTCCACACGCTGCGTTTCCGATGACGGACGGCGCCCATTGTGTTTGCTGCACGAGGCTCCTCACAGGGTCTACCACTAACGATGCGGTTATCCACAGGCGCTATGCACAATGGGGATGAACTACACGCGTGTGATCTACTCTCTCACCGGTTGCTGGCTCAGCAACCCCGCAGAGCGAACACGGGTGCGCCAGCGAGCGGCTCGACCTACCGCCACCGCATCGTGAGCAACAGACCGCTGATCATGAAGGCAAACGCGACGGCGTAATTCCACGGCCCCAGCTCCGCCATCCAGTTCAGCACCGAGGGCGCGTCGGGGCCCGTGGCCGCCAACTGGAACACCATCAGCCAGATCAGACCGATCAGCATCAAACCGCAGAACAGCACCACGAACCACACGCTTGATGGGCCGGCCTTGACCTTGACCGGGGTGCGGCTCACCGTTTTCGCCGCGAAGTCAGTCTTCTTGCGGACTTTGGATTTGGGCATTTCTACCTCGGGTATAACTCGGAGCTACGGTAGGCAGAGCAGGGCAACGACGAGCGTAACGCACTCAGCAGCAGCGGATGGAGAGCCGATGGCCAGACGGATCACCCGGCTGTCCTCCGGCCGCGGCGGCGACCGGGCGAAACCGTCCCCGTGGCGAGTGGGTGTCCCGGTGGTGTGTCTGCTGGCAGGTCTGATGATCGGTGCGACGCACGGGGTGTCCCGCGGTGGGGAGATCCGGCGCAGCGACGCACCCCGGCTTGTCGACCTGGTCCGCAGCGAACAATCCGCCGTCGACCGGCTGGCCGGCGAGCGGGACCGGCTGGCCGACACCATCGACTCCAGCCACGGCCGGTCCGCCAACGTGGCGCTGACGGCGATGTTGCGCCGGTCGGCGGAGCTGGCCGGTGAAGCGGGGCTGGAACCAGCGCACGGACCGGGGCTGACCGTCACGCTCAACGACGCACAGCGTGACGCCAACGGCCGCTTCCCCCGCGACGCCTCCCCCGACGACCTGGTCGTGCATCAGCAGGACATCCAGGCCGTCCTCAACGCGTTGTGGAGCGCCGGCGCGGAAGCCATCCAGATGCAGGACCAGCGGATCATCGGCACGTCGGTGGCCCGCTGCGTGGGCAACACGCTGCTGCTCAACGGCCGGACCTACAGCCCGCCGTACACGATCACCGCGATCGGCGACGCCACGGCCATGCAGTCCGCACTGGCCGGGGCTCCCTTGGTGATCCTCTACAAGCAATACGTGGTGCGGTTCGGACTCGGCTACGCCGACCACGCCGTCGCCGACGCCCACGTGGTGGGTCACAACGAGCCGCTGCGGATGCACTTCGCGCAGCCTGCCGGCCCGATCACTTACTGAGCTCACCTGCAGTTAGGGACCGGTAACCTGACACGATGCAGATCTTGGTCGTCGACAACTACGACAGCTTCGTCTTCAACCTGGTGCAATACCTCGGCCAGTTGGGTGTCGAGGCAACCGTGTGGCGCAACGACGATCCGCGGCTGTCCGACCGCGCAGCAATCGCCGCCGAGGTGGACGGGATCCTGCTGAGCCCCGGCCCGGGAACCCCGGAGCGCGCGGGCGCATCGATCGACCTGGTGCGGGCCTGTGCCGCAGCGCATACCCCGCTGCTCGGGGTCTGCCTCGGCCACCAAGCCATCGGGGTGGCGTTCGGTGCCACCGTCGACCGGGCGCCCGAACTCCTGCACGGCAAGACCAGTAGCGTGTATCACACGAATAGCGATGTGCTGCAAGGACTTCCCGATCCCTTCACCGCGACCCGGTATCACTCGCTGACGATCATGCCCGAGACGTTGCCCGCCGAGTTGGAGGTGACCGCCCACACCGAAAGCGGTGTGATCATGGGCGTTCGGCACGCCGAGCTACCGATTCACGGTGTCCAGTTCCACCCCGAGTCGATCCTCACCGAGGGCGGGCACCGGATGCTGGCCAACTGGCTGGTCGACTGCGGACAGGTCCGCGATGACGGCTTGGTGCGCAAGCTGGAAAGCGAACTGGTGGACAGCCTGGCCTCGGTGCGGCACTCCGCCGAGAACTCGCGGGCTATTGACCGAACTTCAGCGTGATGCTGCCGTCCCGGTTGGCACCCTGACCCGCGCTCGGGCTCTGGAACACCACCCGGTTGTGCTGCGACCCGCCCGCGTCGACGTCGGAACCCTTCACCAGGATCCCGGTCCAGCCCAGCGCGCGTAGTTGCGGCTCAGCTTCGGTCCACACCAGGCCCGACAGGTCCGGCATGATGAATTGGTTGCCCTTGGAGACCTGCAGTTCGATGATCGTGTCGACCGGTACGTTGGCTCCCGCAGGCGGATTGGTGCCGATGACGTCGCCGGCCGGCCGCGGGCTGTCCACCGGCGCCTGGCTGAACTTGCTGAAGCCGTAGACCGTGAGGTTCTTCTGCGCCGAGTCGGCGTTCTGCCCGCCGACATCGGGAACTTGCTTGCTCGACGGACCGGACCCGACGATCACGGCGATCTCGTTGGTGACCGCCGATGTCTGATTGGCCGGCGGGTTGGTGCCGATGACTTTGTCTTTGGTCTCCGGTGTCGACGGTGAGTTCACCTGCTTGAAGCGGTTGAATCCGGCGGCCTTGAGTTTCTTGACCGCCGCTGAATAGCTCAACGAGGAGACGTCGGGCACCTCGCGCTGCTCGGGGCCGGTGGACACGTTGACCGTGATCAGTTCGCCCGCACCGACTTTGGTGTCAGCACCCGGATCGGTGCCGATGACGTGGTCCGGCGGGACGGTCGAATCGGGCTTCTGCTGGGTGCGGGTTTTGAAGCCGTGGTTCTGCAGCGCGGCGATCGCATCGGCGGACGCCTGATTGCGGACGTCGGGCACCTGCACGTTGCGCATGCCGCCGCCGAGGGTGTTGATCAGGACCGTGACGGCGACGGTCAGCACGGCCAGCACTGCGACGGCGATCACCCAGCGGCTCAGCGACCCGGGATTGCGCGGGCGGTTGAAGTCGAGTTGCTGACGAGGCAGCGGATTGGTCTGCGATCCAGACGAATCCGACGAATGCGGGGCGGTCATCAGCGACGAGCGCTCGGCTTCGGTGAAGACCTTGGGCGCCTCGGGTGGCTCCCCGTTGTGCACCCGCACCAGGTCGGTGCGCATCTCGGCGGCGGTCTGGTAGCGGTTTTCCGGGTTCTTCGCGAGCGCCTTGAGCACGACGGCGTCCAGGTCGCCGGAGATGCCCTCGTAGCGCCGCGACGGCGGAACCGGGTCTTCGCGGACATGCTGGTAGGCCACCGCGACCGGCGAATCACCGACGAAAGGCGGTTCGCCAGTGAGCATTTCGTAGAGCACACAGCCCAGCGAGTAGACGTCGGAGCGGGCGTCGACGCTGTCGCCGCGGGCCTGCTCGGGCGAAAGATATTGCGCGGTACCGATGACCGCGGCGGTTTGGGTGACGCTGTTACCGCTGTCGGACAGCGCCCGCGCGATTCCGAAGTCCATCACCTTGACCGCGTTGGTGTGGGAGATCATGATGTTGGCCGGCTTGACGTCGCGATGGATGATGCCGTGCTGGTGCGAGAAGTTCAGTGCCTGGCAGGCGTCGGCGATGACCTCGATGGCCCTTGTCGGCGTCATCGGTCCGTCGGTGTGGACGATGTCGCGCAGGGTCACCCCGTTGACGTACTCCATGACGATGTAGGGCAGCGGGCCGGCGGTCGTCTCGGCCTCGCCGGTGTCGTAGACCGCGACGATCGCCGGATGGTTGAGCGCGGCGGCGTTCTGCGCCTCCCGGCGGAACCGCAAGTAGAAGCTGGGGTCGCGGGCCAGATCGGCGCGCAGCACCTTGACCGCCACGTCCCGGTGTAACCGGACATCACGAGCCAGGTGGACCTCGGACATGCCACCGAAGCCGAGGATTTCACCAAGTTCATAGCGGTCGGACAGGTGCTGCGGGGTCGTCATCGCGGTTTCTCGTGTTGGGACGCCATCGCGCACGAGAAGGTCAGCGCGGACGCCCGCCTGGGTGTGGGCAGGATGCATTGCCCTCTAGAATTACCTGCGTCCCCCCGATACGTCCAATTAGTTGGATGCGCCGGAGCCGACTCTGACTTGCTGGGGGGTGCGCCGGTGTCGGTCACGGTAGGTGCGGATGGTTGCTGCTGCGAATTGTTGCCGTGCGAGTTCATCACGATGAGAATCGCGATGATGATCGCCAGCGCACCCAGTACTCCGGCGGCCCACAGCAGCGCGCGCTGACCGGACGAGAAGGTGCGCCGTGGCGGCGAGGTGCGGTGACCGCCGGTAGTCGGTCGCGTGCGACGCGCGGCGGGCGCTCGGGTGGTGGCCGCGGCGGCGGCCCGGGTCTGCGACCCCGACGGGATGGCGGCCGGGGTGGCGCGGGCTCCCCCGGCGCCCTGATTGGGCCGCGGCGGGCGGCGGCCGGCGCGAACGGCGGCGACCGCGTCGGCGAAGGGTCCCCCGCTGCGGTAGCGCATGCCCGGGTTCTTGACCAGGGTGATCTCGATCAGCTCGCGCACGTTCGGCGGCAAGTCGGACGGCAGCGGTGGCGGGGCTTCTTTTATGTGCTTCATCGCCACGGTTAGGGCGCCGTCGCCGGTGAACGGCCGCTTACCCGAAACCGCTTCGTAGCCAACAACTCCCAGTGCATACACATCGCTCGAGGGCGTCGCGTCGTGGCCCAGCGCCTGCTCGGGGGCGATGTACTGGGCAGTGCCCATCACCATGCCGGTCTGGGTCACCGGCGCGGCGTCGACGGCCTTGGCGATACCGAAATCGGTGATCTTTACCTGGCCGGTCGGGGTGATCAGGATGTTTCCCGGCTTGACGTCCCGGTGCACCAAACCGGCAGCGTGCGCGACCTGCAGCGCGCGGCCGGTCTGCTCGAGCATGTCCAGCGTGTGCCGTAGCGAGAGCCGTCCGGTCCGCTTGAGCACCGAGTTCAGCGGCTCACCGTTGACCAGCTCCATCACCAAGTAGGCGGTGCGGCCTTCGCCGTCCATCTGCGTCTCGCCGTAGTCGTGCACGCTGGCGATTCCAGGGTGATTGAGCATGGCCGTCGTGCGCGCCTCGACTCGGAAACGCTCGATGAACTCGGAGTCTTCCGAGAATTCAGCCTTGAGGACCTTGACCGCGACCCGTCGGCCCAGCCGACTGTCGACGGCCTCCCACACCTGCCCCATGCCGCCGGTGGCAATCAGTCGCTGCAGCCGGTAACGGCCAGACAGCGTCACACCTACTCGCGGGCTCATGGTCCTCCCTGCAGCGCGGCCTCGATGACGGCGCGCCCGATCGGTGCGGCAAGCGCACCTCCGGTCGCCGATGGACTGCCGCCGTCTGCCGTTCCCTCTACGAGCACCGCAACGGCGACCTTCGGAGCCTTCGCGGGCGCAAACGCGATGTACCACGCGTGCGGCGGCGTGTGGCGCGGGTCGGGGCCGTGCTCTGCCGTGCCAGTTTTGGATGCGATCTGCACGCCGGGGATCGCCCCTTTCTGCTGTGTCATATTCTCGGCGCCGACCATCAACTCAGTCAGCTTAGCCGCGACCTGCGGGGACACCGCACGGCGCTGTTGGTGCGGCGCGGTCGTGCTGATGTTAGCCAGGTCAGGTCCCTGCAGGCCGTCGACCAGGTAGGGCTGCATGCTGATGCCGGCATTGGCGATGGTAGCCGCAACGACCGCATTCTCCAGCGGCGTCAAGGCGACATCCTTCTGCCCGATGCTGGACATGCCCAGCGCCGCGGCGTCCGGAATCGGGCCGACAGTGGACTCGGCGACCTGCAGCGGCGTCGGCTCGGGCACCAGGTCCAGGCCGAACGACTGGGCCATGCCGCGCAGCGCGTCGGTGCCGGTCAGCAGGCCTAGCTGCACAAACGCGGTGTTGCAGGACCGCGCGAATGCCTCACGCAGCGTGACGGTTTCGGCGGGGACGCACGGCGTCCCGCCGTAGTTCTCCAGGCTGGCGGTGCTGTCCGGCAGCGGAATCGACGCCGCCGCGGTGAGCTCGTCGTCCTCGGTCATGCCGTTCTGCAGCGCGGCCGCGGTGGTGATCACCTTGAATGTCGAGCCCGGCGGATAGGTCTGGGATATCGCGCGGTTGATCAAGGGCGAGTGCGGATCGTCGCGAAGTTGCTGCCACGTCTTGGCCTGCTGCTCCGGGTCGTGCGAGGCAAGCAGATTGGCATCGAACGACGGCGAGGACACCATCGCCAGGATCTTCCCGGTCGACGGCTCCAGCGCCACGACCGCGCCGCGGCACGGCCCGTTGCAGCCCTGCTGCATGGCGTCCCAGCCGGCCTGCTGGATCCGCGGGCTGATGGTGGTGTCCACGGTGCCACCGCGCGGGTCGCGGCCGGTGAAGAAGTCGGCCAGCCGCCGGCCGAATAGCCGCTGGTCGGACCCGTTGAGCAACGGATCCTCGGCCCGCTCCAGGCCGGAACTGGAGTACCGCAGTGAATAGAACCCGGTCACCGGCGCGTAGACCGCGGCGTTGGGATACACCCGCAGGAAACGGAATCGGCTGTCGGTGGCCACCGAATACGCCAGCAGCTGGCCGCCGGCGGTGATCTGACCGCGCTGCCGGGAGTACTCGTCGAACAGCACGCGCTGGTTGCGCGGGTCTGACCGCAGCCCATCGGCCGTGAACACTTGGGTGAGGGTGGCGTTGAGCAGCAGCAGCACGATCAGCGCCATCACGGTCACTGAGATCCGGCGTAGAGAGGTGTTCATACCCGCTCGATTACCTCGGTGTTGGCACCGGCGATCGGCGACGTGTTACGTGCCGTCGAGCGGAACGGACGGCGGGCGGCGTGGGAGATGCGCACCAGGATGGCCAGCAGCACATAGTTGGCCAGCAACGACGAACCGCCGTAAGACATCCACGGTGTGGTCAGCCCGGTCAGCGGAATGAGGTTGGTGACGCCGCCGACGACGATGAACAGCTGGATCGCCAGGGTGGAGGCCAGCCCCGCGGCGAGCAGTTTGCCGAAGCTGTCGCGCACGGCGATCGCGGTGCGCATCCCGCGGACGATCACGATCGTGTAGAGCATCAGAATGCCCGCCAGACCCACTAATCCAAGCTCCTCCCCGAACGCAGCGGAGATGAAATCCGTTGCGGCCGCGGGCACCGTGTCCGGCTGCCCGTTGCCCAGCCCGGTGCCGAACACTCCCCCGGTGGCGAAGCTGAACAACGACTGCACGATCTGGTAGCCGGCGCCGTCCGGATCGGCGAACGGATCCAGCCAGGTCTGCACCCGGACCCGGACGTGACCGAACGCGAAGTACGCCAGCACGCTGCCGAGCGCGAACAACGCCAGCCCGAGTACCACCCAGCTGAACCGTTGAGTGGCCAGGTAGACGACCACGAGGAAGGACGCGTACAGCAAAAGCGAAGTGCCCAAGTCCTTTTCAAAGACCATCACGGCTATCGACGCGGTCCATGCGCCCAGCAGCGGGGCGAGGTCGCGGGGGCGGGGCAGGTCCATCCCCAGCACATGCTTGCCCGCGCTCGTGAACAGTCCGCGTTTGGCGACCAGGACGGCCGAGAAGAAAATCAACAACAAGATCTTCGAGAACTCTGCGGGCTGAATCGAGAAGCCCGGCAACCGAATCCAGATCTTGGCGCCGTTCTGCTCGGACAGCGATTTCGGCAGCAGACCCGGGATGGCCAGGATGATCAGACCGGTCAGGCCGCATACGTAGCCGTAGCGCGCGAGTTGGCGGTGGTCCTTGAGCAAGATCACCACCGCGGAGAAAGCGCCGACGCCGACCAGCGTCCAGAGGATCTGCGGGTTGGTGACGGCGCGGCCACTCCCCTCGGCCAGCCGCTCGTCGAGATCGAGCCGATGGATCATCACCAGACCCAGTCCGTTGAGCAGTGCCACAATCGGCAACAGCAGCGGATCCGCATATGGCGCATAGCGTCTGATCGCCAGATGCGCGACGGCGAACACCGCAAGGAAGCCGGCGGTATAACTGAACAGCTGCCAGCTGAGCCCACGTTCCTGGTTGGCCTGCACGATGGCGAACGCCGCGGCGGTGATCACTGTCGCGAAACACAGCAGCGCCAGCTCGGCATTGCGCCGGTTTGGCAACGAGGGTGTGACAGTGACGGGCGCCTGCGGCTGCGTCGTCATTCCGGAGTCCGGCAGTCGGTGCCCGGCTGGGGTGGCGGCGGGGATAGTGCTGTGACGGTGGGCGCGGCCGGTGCCGTCGGCACCGCGGGCGAGGTGCTCGCCGAAGGCTCTTGCGCGACGGAGGTTTCCGCGCCCGGCGCGGGTGCGGCCGACGGCACGGGCGTCGGGGTGGGGGCCGGCGACTGGGCGCGCGCCAGCGGGCACAGCGGCAGCAGCGATTCGGTAGCCAGCCTGCGCAGTTGGGCGTTGGCTTGCTCCAGCGTTCCGACTGGAAGCCCGGCGGCGACCTGCGCGCGGGCCGACTCGGCCAGATCGGAGGGCTTCATCGGTCGGCAGTCGTGATTGGCGGCGGCGGTGCCGTAGCGGTTCACCGACAGCTGGTTGAGACTGTTCAGGCAACCTTGCGAATACGGTTGGTGCAGCGGCACACCCAGGATGGACACCTGCACGCCCTGCATGATCGACACCGCGCCGCTGTAGTCGGTGACGTAGTAGTAGCTGCGGATCACCGTGCGGCCGACGGCCAGCGCCGCAAGCACCAGCAAGGTGCTCAGCGCGACGCCGATCAGCAGGCGACGTCGCGACCGCGGTGCGGGCGGCGCCGAATCCATCTGCGTCGGAACACGTTTGGTGACTTCTTTCCGCGGAGTGAACGCCGAGGCGCGTCCGGCGGAGGTGTTCGGCCGGGTCAGTTGATCGTGAACGCCGGAGTCGCCGGACACCGCGCCCGCGATGATCGGCTGGGTGGGGCCGTAGTCGTTGTCGACGACGTCGGCCACCACCACGGTCACATTGTCGGGGCCGCCGCCGCGCAGCGCCAGCTCGATCAGCCGGTCGGCGCTGTCGGTGACGTCGGGAATCTTCAGGGCATCCTGAATAGTCTCGTCGCTCACCGGGTCGGAAAGCCCATCGGAGCAAAGCAGATAACGGTCGCCGAGGCGGACCTCGCGCATGGTCAGCGTCGGCTCGACCTCGTGACCGGTCAGCGCCCGCATGATCAGCGACCGCTGCGGGTGGCTGTGGGCCTCTTCCTTGGTGATGCGGCCGTCGTCGACCAGCGTCTGGACGAACGTATCGTCCTTGGTGATCTGGGTGAGCTCGCCGTCGCGCATCAGGTAGCCCCGCGAGTCGCCGACGTGCGCCATCCCAATCCGGTTGCCGGCGAACAGGATTGCGGTCAGTGTGGTGCCCATGCCCTCGAGGTCGGGCTCCATCTCGACCTGGGCGGCGATCGCCGAATTTCCGGAGTGGATCGCTGAATCGAGTTTGGCCAGTAGATCGCCGCCGGGCTCGTCGTCGTCGAGGTGGGCCAACGCGGCAATCACCAACTGCGACGCGACTTCACCGGCAGCGTGACCGCCCATGCCGTCGGCGAGCGCCAGCAAGCGCGCACCGGCGTACACCGAGTCTTCGTTGTTGGATCGAACCAAGCCGACATCGCTGCGCGCTGCGTAGCGCAAGACCAAAGTCACGGACGCAACTCAATCACTGTTTTGCCGACACTCACCGGCGTGCCAATGGGAACCCGTACCGCCGTCGTCACTTTCGCCCTGTCAAGGTATGTACCGTTGGTCGATCCTAGATCCTCGACGTACCATTCCGAGCCTCGCTGGGAAAGTCGCGCGTGCCGCGTCGAGGCGTAGTCGTCGTTGAGTACCAACGTAGAGTCGTCGGCCCGGCCGATCAGCACCGGCTGGCCGCTCAAGGTGATTCGCGCGCCGGACAATGCGCCCTCGGTGACAACGAGATAGCGTGCCGCGCCACCACGCTGCCGCGCCGGCAACAGCGTTCCGCGCAGCGTCAGACCGCGGCGCACCATGACAGCGCCGGTCGGCGCGTAGATGTCGGTGCGAAGGATCCGCAAGACCGACCAGATGAACAGCCACAGCAACATCAGGAAACCGGCGCGCGTCAGTTGCAGTACAAGTCCCTGCATCCGGCGTCCTCTCCGTCCTGGTGCCGCGTGCCCCATCTGCCCGGCTGTAGCAACGTCACGATACTTGGACGGTGGTCGACGCGGGCTGAAGCGGGATGGCCGCGCGACCTGAGGGCTCAGTGGATGTGCACGACGATCTCCGAGTGCCCCAGCCGGATCACATCGCCGTCGGCCAACTGCCACTCCTGCACGGGTGCGTTGTTGACGGTGGTGCCGTTCGTGGAATTGAGGTCCGACAACAGCGCGACGTGGCCGTCCCACCGAATCTCCAGGTGGCGACGAGACACACCGGTGTCCGGCAGCCGGAACTGGGCGTCCTGGCCGCGACCGATGACGTTGGGGCCCTCACGCAACTGGTAGGTGCGCCCGCTGCCGTCGTCGAGCTGCAACGTGACCGCCGAACCCGAGGCCGAATAGCCGCCTTGGCCGTAGCCGGACTGGCCGTATCCGCCGGGTTCCGCGGGCTGGCCGTAGTCGTAGTCGGGCTGGGGTTCCCCATACCCACCGGCGCTCGGTGCGGCATGTGACTGGCCGTAGTCGGGCTGGCCGTAGTCCTGCCGACCGTATCCGGGTGCGCCGCCGTAGCCCTGGTCGTAGCCGCCACCCTGCTCGGGGTAGCCGCCACGCTGGTCGGGTGCGCCGTACCCACCGCCGTCTTCCGGGCGACCCGGCCCCCGGCCGTAGCCCGCGTACTCGTCGTAGCCCGGACTGCCACCGGCAGGCGGTTGGCCGTAGCCGCCCTGACGGTAGCCCGCGTCCGGGCCGCCGCCGTAGCCCTGGTCGGGATAGCCGCCCCGCGGCTGCCCGTAGCCGGCCTGGTCGGGGTAGCCGCCGTGTTGCTCCGGGTAACCGCCGCGCGGGTCGGGTGCGCCGTAGCCGGGCTGGTCGGGGTAGCCGCCGCGCTGCTCGGGTGCGCCGTAACCGCCGTGGTCCGGGTAGCCGCCGCGCTGGTCGTAACCGCCGCCCTGGTCGGGGTAGCCGCCGCGCGGGTTGGGTGCGCCGTAGCCGGGCTGGTCGGGGTAACCGCCGCGCTGCTCGGGATAGCCGCCACGTGGGTCCGGCGCGGCATGCGGGTCCTCGTGCGGCTGCGCGTACTGGTCGTCGTAGTAGTCGTCGCCGGGCCGACCCTGACCTGGGCCACCGCCATAGCTCGAATTCTCAGTCATCGCTGGCACTCCTGGTTCTGCGTTGAACGCGTGGTCTGATTGTGGCGGGGAGAGTTCGCCGGCCCTTGGCCGGGGCTCGACATCGGGGTTGACAGCACCGCGGGTGCGGAACTGGCCGGTGTGCAGGTTCGATGACTGCTCGAACCGGACGACCAAGTCACCATATGTTTGCCACCCCTGTTCGCCGATGTATCCCGCCAAATCCTTGGCGAAAGCATCCGAAGTGAGGTCCGGGTCGGCGCCCACTTTCTGGTAGTCGTGCATACCGAGGGTAATGATGTATTCGTTGGGAGCCAAAAAGCGGTTGCCGGCGAACGAGCGGATCCCTTCGGCCGCCTCCCGTCGCAGCATCGCCTTGACCTCTTGCGGGACGATGGAGCCCCCGAACACACGGGCCACAGCGTCACCGACAGAGACCTCGAGTCTGCGCTCGATGCGCTGAACAAGCCCCCGCTGGCTGCTCGTGTCCAAACGTCTGCCTCAGTCCTGGTGTGGGTGCTGCACCGCCGACCCCGTTTCGGCGTGTCGCACTACGCGTGTCGTATCGAGCATGCTATCCGGCCACCGCATTGCAGCGGCACCTCCAGAACTCTGAGAATCCCATTGCGGCAGGTCAAACCGTGGCGCTGGATGGTCCATCCGATTTGGGAGTGCCGACCCCTGCAGTGATAGGCTCCACCGGTTGTTTAGGGCGAGTGGCGGAATGGCAGACGCGCTGGCTTCAGGTGCCAGTGTCCTTCGGGACGTGGGGGTTCAAGTCCCCCTTCGCCCACTTAAATGTGGTCTACCGTCGCGGCGGCATGAAGTCACGAACTCGGTAGAGGGCGTGAGCTTTTTGTTAGCCGAGACCTCGGGGCCGCCGTGGCGCGTTCGGTGCCAGCGGCCCCAATATATTTAGCCGGCAGGAAGATTCCCTCGATACTGGACCAGGCCAGTCGACAGCAGCGCACATGGCGATCGCCGTCTTGGTCGGCCGCGGCCGCGCGCACCCTGGTCGCTAGTGCCGCGGGGCGGCGATATGCCCCGGCGGGGTGGATCGCGACCGCGATCATCTACTTGGTCTGGTTGTGAGCCAGCGTCGCCAGCCTCAGCGGCGTTGCCTTCCGGCTCATCGCCATCATTCACCACTACCGTGCAAGTGATCCGGTCGCTGAACGGCCTGTACAGAAGAAGATCGGCCCAAGGATGGTATCACTCAGGTATCGTCGTGACATGGGGATGACTCTGCGGCCCAGCGAGAAACAGGCGGACGCGCTGCGCCGGCAAGCCGCCGACGAGGGCCGGTCGATGCAGGCCGTCGCACTCTCAGCCATCGACGAATACATCGCCCGCCGCGCACACACCGCGAAGGTTGCTGACGCGTTACAGCGCGTTGTACGCGAAGAGGCCAGGGTTCTGGAGCGCCTCAAGGACGCATGATCGAGTACCTGGATCTCGACGATCTGCTCGAGATCGCCCGCGCGGCAATCGGCGACGACGTCGCGGTCCGGGACTACGGCTTGTTGGCATCAGCTTCGGCCAGGCCGCAAGCGTCCGTCTTCGGTGAGGACGCCTACCCCGACCTGCATCTCAAGGCCGCCGCATTGTTCCACTCGCTCGCCCGCAACCACGCTCTGATAGACGGAAACAAACGACTCGCGTGGACGGCCTGCCGGACTTTCTTGGCCGTCAACAAGCAGCGGGTTACCGCCTCGGAAGACGACCGCTTCACCTTCGTGATCGAGGTCGCAACCGGCGCAATGCCCGAACTCGACGAGATCGCCGACCAGTTGCGCGCGTGGAGCTTCCAGGAACAGTGACGCGTCGGGCACAACCGCCGGCTCCCGTGCGTTGGCATGGGGCATGAAGGTTCGCTTTGGAATCAGCCTCGGTGCCGACACTCCACCCGACGAGCTGGGACCCATCGTCGACCACCTGGAAAGCAGCGGGGTGGATTCACTGTGGTTCTCCGAACTGGTCTATTCACCGGCGGTCGATCCGATGATCGGCATGGCCTATGCCGTAGCGCGGACCAAGCGGCTGAAGGTGGGCACCTCGGTCGCGGTGCTGCCGGGGCGTCACCCGGTTCTGGTGGCCAAGCAGCTGGCGTCGCTGGCCGCGCTCGCGCCCAAGCGGGTGCTGCCGGTGTTCGGCCTGCGCTCGGCCATTCCCGCCGAACGTGAGGTGTTCACCGTGCCCGATGGTGAGCGCGGCGCAGTGTTCGACGAATCGCTGCGCATCCTGCGCGCGGCGCTGGTCAAGGAATCGGCCAGCTATGACGGCACGTACTTCTCTGTGACCGCGGCGGCCGTCGCACCCCGCCCCGATCCCCCGCTGGACATCTGGCTCGGTGGCTCGGCTCCGGCGGCCTTCCGGCGGATCGGCGCGCTGGCCGACGGCTGGCTGGGCAGCTTCCTCACCCCGGACGAGGCGCGAGCCGGACGCGAGGCGATCCAACAGTCAGCGGCGGAAGCGGGCCGGCAGATCGAGCCCGATCACTTCGGCATCTCGCTGGCCGTGGCCGGCGGAGAGCTGCCGCCGGAGCTGGCCGCGGCGGTGCGCCATCGTCGCCCGGACGTCGATCCCGCCGACCTGATTGCCGCCGACTGGGATCAGCTGCACCGTCAACTCGACGCCTACGTGGACGCCGGTCTGACGAAGTTCGTTATCCGGCAGGCGGATTCGGCACCGGTCGAGGCGTTCATCGACCGCTTCGCCGCAGAACTCGCCGGCCGGGAGAACTAGAGCGTCCCGACCCACTGCAGAATGCTGGGCGTCACCGGATCAGCGATGTCGCCGAATTCGGGGTGCTTCTTGATGAACGCGGCCACCATGGGGCAGGTCGCGACGACACGTTTCCCATCGGCCCGCGTGGCCTCGAGCGCCTGCTGAATCAGAATCGTGGCCAGCCCGCGGCCGCCGAACCGCTCGTCGACCTCGGTGTGATAGAAAACCCGCTGTTCGCCGCGGTCAGCGACGGCGGCCAGGCCAACGGTGTCACCCTCGACCGCGATCGTGTAGTTCCCGTCGGCGGCGCAGACGGTGGCCTCGGCGCCGGTTTTGTCTGTGGTCATGGCTCCTATTTTCGCGGCGGCTTGATGACCTGCATGGCCAGGCGCATCAGCGGTTCGGGAACCCGGTCCTTGGCGGCCAGCGCCGCGTCGGCGACCCGGCCCCGTACCTGCGTGCCGCGACCGAACGCCCGGTTCAGCGGACCACCGGACGGCTCGAGGACGACGTGCAGCGGCGGCGCGCCTTCGGTGGCACCGAGAGCGGTGGAGATGACGATCCGCTGGATCTCGCTGGTGCCCTCGAAGATGGTGTACAGCTTGGCATCTCGATACCACTTCTCAACCGGATGGTCGTTGATGTAGCCCCAGCCGCCGAGCGTCTGGATGGCCCGCTCGGTGGCCCGCACCGCGACTTCGCTGGCCGCCATCTTCGACATCGAGCCCTCGCCGCGCTCGAACGCGATCCCCTGGGCGGCCATCCACGACGCCCGCCAGGTCAGCAGCCGCGCCGCGTCGATCTGGGTGGCGATCTCGGCAAGCGGGAAGGCGATGCCCTGGTTATCGATGATCGGCGCACCGAACGCCTCGCGATGGGTGGCGTAGGTGGTCGCGTATTCCAGCGCCGCGCGTGCGATGCCGATCGCCTGCGCGGCGACCATCGGGCGAGTCTGCTCGAAAGTGCCCAGTGTGGCTGAGCCGGAACGCTTTCCGCCGGCCACCACCTCGCGCGCCTTCGCCAGTTTGTGCTCGAGCTTCTCTTCCCCACCCAACAGGTTCTCGGCTGGAATCCGGACGCCGTGGAATTTCAGCTCGGCGGTATGCGAAGCCCGACAACCCAGCTTGTCGAGCTTGCGCACCAGTTCCAGGCCCGGGATGCCACCCGGGACAATGAACAACGCCTGGCCGCGGTGGCCGAGTTCTTCGTCGACGACCGCATTGACGACATGGACGTCGGCGATGCCGCCGTTGCCGATCCACATCTTGTGGCCGTCGAGGATCCAGTCGCTGCCGTCGCGGCGGGCCGTGGTCCGCAAATTGCGGACGTCGCTGCCGCCTTCCGGTTCGGAGATCGCCAGCGCCGCGAGCTTGAGGTCGCCAGGTGTGCCGAAACATTTCGGCGCCCACTCCAGCATCTGCTCGGGAGAGGCGGCTTGCCCGATCGCCGACAGTGCCAGCGCCGGCATGACGATCGCCAAACCGATTCCAGCACAACCCCAGAACAGCTCTTCCATGAACATCGGCAGCGACAGCCCGCTGGGGTCGCCGATGAGATCGCGGTAGAACAGCGGACTGTAGAAGCCGCGCTGGGAGGCCTCTTCGAGGACCGGCCACGGGAACTCTTGCTTCTGGTCGTACTCCAGCGCAACGGGACGGATGACGTCCTCGGCGAACGCGTGGGCACGCTGGGCCAGATCGTGCTGCGCGCCGGTCGGCGTCAGGTCGAAACTCATGGAAGCGTGGTCCTCCGGGGTCAGTTGACCGTTTATTACCCCGTGCCCGCTGATTCAACCCTACTCGTGAGTCAGATCGAGTCAGGCCGCCGACCGAGGCTGGCAGACGGGGAGGTGAAACACCGTGGCGGTGACCGGCGCGGTGTCGTTCTCGCGGCGCGTCAGCAGCGCTGCATTCTCGGCGAGCTGCCGGGAGCTGATCTCCCCTGCGGCGATTCGGCGCAGGGTGGCGTGCGCCTCGGCGAGTTGCTCGCGCTTGCGATACTGGCCGCCGGGCAGTTTCACGCCGGCCCACATGGTCTTGGTCGGCCCGCCCGGTACCGGTAAGACGACGACCGCCGAGGCGCTGGGCAAGATCTATGCCGGGCTGGGCATCGTGCGGCACCCCGAGATCATCGAAGTCAAGCGGGCCGATTTCTGCGGGGAGCACATCGGTGCCTCGGGCCCGAAAACCAATGAGCTGATTGCCCGTTCACTCGGCCGCATCCTCTTCATGGATGAGTTCTACAGCCTGGTGGAGCGTCACCACGACGGGCGACCGGACATGATCGGCATGGAGGCGGTCAACCAGCTGCTGGTGGCGCTCGAGGTGCACCGGTTCGACTTCTGTTTCATCGGCGCGGGATACGAGAAAGAAGTCGACGAATTCCTCACCGTCAACCCGGGTTTGGCGGGCCGATTCAATCGTAAGCTGCGGTTCGCGTCCTACGCGCCCGACGAGCTGGTCGAGATTGCCGTGCGTTACGGCGAACCGCGGGCGACGGTGATCGAGCCCGCGGCGCGCGAGGCGCTGAACATGGCCTGCAAGACGCTGCGGGCCTACCTGGCGCCGGACGGCTTGCACGGCATCGACGTGATGCAGAACGGCCGGTTCGCCCGCAACGTCGTCGAGCGCGCTGAGCGGCTACGCGATTCCCGGGTGGCCGCACAGCATCGCACCGACCGCGGCTCGGTGACCGTCGAGGACCTCGAGACGCTGCGCACCCAGGACATCATCGCCGCGGTCACCGATGCCTGCGCGGAAAAGCATGTGCCGCTGCAGCTTTGATCAGGCGATCGGGTCGAACCGGAAGACCGCGATGCGGCCCGCCAGTGCCTCGAACTCGTCGGGTGTTCCCTCGGTCACCATGCCAGAACTCTTCGCGAAACTGACGCCGACCGGCACCTCGGCCGGGTAGATTCGCAGTATCGGGCGGGCTTGCGCTGCAGTCAGTTCCACGATGTTGACCGTCTCCGACCGTCGGCCCTTACTGAGAGTGCCGGTGCCGGCGGCCCGGGCGTTGGCGGCCCAGTCCGCGCCGGGATACCCCGCGACGACGTAGAGGCCGCCGTCGCATCGGAACGGTGTCATTGGTGTGCTGCGCGGCTTACCCGACTTGCGGCCGGGCACGGTCAGCACCATCGCGGGCCCGGTCGGTATGCCGAGCTTCTGCACCGCCATCATCAGCTTGTTCATCGGTTTGAGGTAGCGCGGCGGACGCGGATCGGACATGTGTTGTCTCCTTGGCTAATTGGTGAAGAACTGACGGTGATCGGCAACCCAGTCCGCGAAGGGTGTCGCCGGTTGCCCGGTGATCTTCTCGACGTCGTGGGTGACCAGTGCCGGATTGTCGACCGCGTCGGCGAGCATCAGCAGATACGCGTCGGCGAAGTCGGCGCCCAGACCGATGCTGATGAAGCGCTGCCGTACGGCCTCGAGCGGGGCTTCGGCGTAACGCAGCCGCCGACTCAGCACGGTGCCGATGACACTGACCAGCTCGGCATTGGTGAGTGCCTGCGGCCCGGTGAGCGGAATCCGCTGACCGACGAACTCATCGGTCAGCAGCGCGCGGGTAGCGACCGCGGCGATGTCGGCCTCGACGATCGGCGCGCTGGAGGCTTCAGGATAGGGCCCACCGACGACGTCGCCCGCCCGGATCTGCGCCGACCACATGCCGGCGAAGTTCGTCGCGAACACCGACGGTCGCAGGCTCACCCACGCCAGGCCGGAGTCGACGCAGAGCTGTTCGACCCCTTGTTGCGGTCGCCGCGAACCCGCGACGGTTGCCGCGCGGCATCGTCGTCGGCGTTGATGGCGGACAACGCCACCAGCTTGGTGACCCCGGTCTGCCGCGCCGCGGCCACCACCGCGGCGAGGTCGTCGCCGAGCGCACGGGAGTTCAGGAACACCGCCGATGCTCCGGGCACTGCGTCGAGGGCTGAACTGAGCGCCTGCACCCCGTCGGGAAACCCGGCGGTCTCCGGTTTCCGGGTGATGGCGCGTACCTGGGCGCCCGCGGCGACGAGCAGCGATACCAGCGGGCTCCCGACGTTGCCGGTCGCGCCGGTCACAACAATGGTCACGGTGGCCTCCTTGTCAGGGTTCTTTTCATCAAGGACGGGCCGCGAGGTGGGAAAGTTACGGCTGCACCGTGTAACTTTTCGCCCACCCAGATCGTCGTGAACACATGACCAACTCCGCTTCAGCACAGCTCGCCGAAGCATGGCGACACCATCGCCCTTATCTGGTTAACCTGGCCTACCAGATGCTCGGCGACGTCGGCGACGCCGAAGACGTTGCGCAGGAAGCCTTTCTGCGGCTCTCGCGAACCGACGTCGGCACCATCGACGATGTCCGCGCCTGGTTGACCGTGGTGGCGGGCCGGCTGTGTCTGGATCATGTGCGCTCTGCGCGCGCCCGCTACGAGCGGCCCGACGACATCAGCTCCGAGGCGGTCACGCTCAACCAGCCCGGCCGGCTCAGTCCGGCCGACCGGGTGACCCTCGACGACGAGGTGCGCACCGCGTTGTTGGAGGTGCTGCGCCGACTGAGTCCCGGCGAGCGGGTCTCGTTCGTTTTGCACGACGTGTTCGGGGTGCCCTTCGACGCGATTGCGGAGACGGTCGGACGCCCGGTCGGCACCTGCCGGCAGCTCGCCCGGCGGGCGCGGACGAAAGTCGCTCTCGCGCAACCGAAGCCGGGTGAGGTCTCGGCCGCGGAGCATCAGCTGGTCACCGAGAAGTTCATCACCGCGTGCGCGAACGGCGATCTGCAGGCGCTGGTCGAGGTGCTGGATCCGACTGTGTGGGGCGTCGGCACGGTGCTCGCTGATCCCGCGCCGCCGCCGCAGATCAACCACGGTCCCCACGACGTCGCGATCAATCTGCTGCGCTACCTGGGCCCGGGAGCGACGGTGGTGAGCGGTCCGGCCGGCCAGCCCGTGCTGTTGGCCTTCGCCGAGCGACGGCTGTTCGCCGTCATCGTGCTCACCATCGGCGAGCACCTGGTGACCAAGATCGAAGCCACCGCCGACCCGTCGGCACGTATCTAGCGGTTCTCCCGCGGAGTGTCCGGCCGGGCGGCGAAGAACCCGGCGACGCTGGCGGCGATCTCCAGGAACGTGCGGCGAGTCCGGCGGGCCAACTCGCTCCGCACGTCGATGACCCCGCCGGGCCGCAGATGCGGATCGAAGGGCACCTCGACCACCGTCTGACCGCGCTCGACGAACTGTTGTGCCAGCGCAGATCGGTGGCGTTTGTCCGAGTGACCGTCCGAGTCGTTGAGCACCACCACGGTGCGCTGCAGTAGACCGGTGCGGCCGTGCGCCGCGAGCCATTCCATCGTCTGCGCCGCAGCACCGGCACCATCCGCCCACGGCGAGGACACCACGATCAACGCGTCGAGGTCGCTCAGCGCCTCCTGGGTCACGGGTGCATCCATCGTCGAACCGCAATCGATGATCGCGATCGTGAAATGGCGGTCGAGCCGCGAGGTGGTCTCGCGGTACAGCGCCGGGTCGAGCACCCGCCGGGCGCCGGCGGTCGGTTCGCCGGCGAGCACGTAGAGGCCCGCCGAGTTGCTGCCGACGCGGGTGCTGACGTCGGCAAAGGACCGGAGGTTCTGGTCGGAGGCGATCTCCCAGTAGGAGCCGTTGGTGCGCGGGTCAATCCGGCTGCCGAGCCGGCCGAAGGCGGTGTCGGCGTCGATCGCGACGACGCGGTCCTGCCGGCGCAGCTCGGCGAAGATCGACCCGACGCTGGCGGCGACGGTCGTCTTGCCGACGCCGCCTTTGCCCAGCACGCCGACCTTGTAATTGCCCCGAAGCGTCGCCCCGATGGTGGCCTCGCAGGCGGCGTCCTGCTTCTCCCCGGCCGACGGCCCGAGGTTGAGCAGCCCGAATGTCGCCTTGAATACGGCTCGCCGCCAGCCGTAACCGGGTCCGGGTGGACGGAGCTGATCGTTGCGTGGGGTGAAGTCGATGTTGCTCCACGGAGTGCGCTCCGGGGGCGGCGGAGCTGCCGGGCGTTCCGACGGCGGTGGGGGAGCAGGCCGCGGGGGCCGGGGATCGCCGGTGTGCGGGCGGGGCGGCGGAGGTAGAGGTGGTCCGGCCGGGCCGCTTGGTGGAACAGATCGCTGCCGGTCCCGCAGGAAGTCGTCGGACTCGGTCATCAGCTCCTCGGAATCGGTATGTGGGATCCGCCCAAGCTCATGGAAGCATCGTAGAGGCGCCGGGACCGGGACCGGTGATTGCGCTGGTCACTGACGTCCGGGGCCGGCGGGGCCGAAAAAGATTCGGCAACTTTGCACCGCGGCGACCCGACCGGATGCCGCACCGGCGATTCGGCGCGACCCCGACCTTCGCAGCGTCCCGTTCAGCCCTTGCTGCCACGCCTTTTGGTGAGCTGAGTCACTCGCCGACCGTCGGCGCTGTGAGCCAGGCAGGTTTCACTGCTCGGCGCCGTCGGCAATCACAGCAAACTGCCTGTCCGCATTGCGCGAAAAGCGGCCTTCGGTCCCGCTCGGCGCAGCGGACTCTGCCGCACCCAATTGCCCTGCGGCACAGCCCGACCGGGTGCGGCTGGAAGTGGATGGCGCCACAGCCGCGCGGCGCCGGCCGCCGTCGGGTTATCATGGGCCAAGTTGGCATGTCAGGCGGGTTTTGTCATATCGTTTTACGACTTGTCGAGAACCGGTTACCGGGCCGCCGTTCAGCGCCGTACGGATACTCCCCAGCCGGGATCGTCGTTATCCGGCGAGCAGCACATCGACAGGACCGAGGGGGCTCAGCCCGCAGCCATCAGGGCGCGGCCTCCAACGGACAGCTTGTGAATGCTGCGACAGAATTCTGGTGAAGGAGCAGGTGCGAATGGCGCCCAACCGCCCGGGCTCTCAGGGGCTCTACAACCCCGCATACGAGCACGACTCGTGCGGGGTGGCCATGGTCGTCGACATGCACGGTCGCCGCTCCCGCGACATCGTCGATAAGGCGATCACCGCGCTGGTCAACCTCGAGCACCGCGGCGCCCAGGGCGCCGAACCACACAGCGGTGACGGCGCCGGCATCCTGATCCAGGTCCCCGACGACTTCTTCCGTCAGGTGGTCGACTTCGACCTGCCCGAGGCGGGTAGTTACGCCACCGGCATCGCGTTCCTGCCGCAGTCGTCGAAAGACGCCGTTGCCGCGGCTGCTTCGGTCGAGAAGATCGTCGAGGCCGAAGGCCTGCAGGTGCTGGGCTGGCGCAACGTTCCCACCGACGACTCCTCGCTGGGCGCGCTGGCCCGCGACGCGATGCCCACCTTTCGGCAGATCTTCATCGCCGGCGCCGAGGGCATGCAGCTGGAGCGCCGCGCCTACGTCATCCGCAAGCGGGCCGAGCACGAGCTGGGCACCAAAGGTCCCGGGCAGGATGGCCCCGGACGCGAAACCGTCTACTTCCCAAGCCTTTCCGGTCAGACCTTTGTGTACAAGGGCATGCTGACGACGCCGCAGCTGAAGGCGTTCTACCTCGATCTGCAAGACCAGCGGCTGAGCAGCGCCCTGGGCATCGTGCACTCGCGGTTCTCCACCAACACCTTCCCGTCGTGGCCGCTGGCGCACCCATTCCGGCGCATCGCGCACAACGGCGAGATCAACACCGTCACCGGCAACGAGAACTGGATGCGCGCCCGCGAAGCGCTGATCGAGACCGACGTGTTCAGTGACCACGGGGACGCTGAAAATCCGGTCAAACTGTTCCCGATCTGCACGCCGGGCGCCTCGGACACCGCGCGCTTCGACGAAGCGCTCGAGCTGCTGCATCTGGGCGGTCGCAGCCTGCCGCATGCGGTGCTGATGATGATCCCGGAAGCCTGGGAGCGGCATCCGTCGATGGACCCCGCGCGCCGGGCGTTCTACGAGTACCACGCGTCGCTGATGGAGCCATGGGACGGACCGGCGTCGATGACGTTCACCGACGGGACGGTCGTCGGCGCGGTGCTGGACCGTAACGGCCTGCGCCCGTCGCGCATCTGGGTGACTGAAGACGGCCTGGTCGTGATGGCCTCCGAGGCCGGCGTGCTGGACCTGGACCCGTCGAAGGTGGTGCGCCGGATGCGGTTGCAGCCCGGCCGGATGTTCCTGGTCAACATGACCGAGGGCCGCATCGTCTCCGACGAGGAGATCAAGGCCGAGCTGGCCGCCGCGCAGCCCTATCAGGAGTGGCTCGACAAGGGTCTGATCCCGCTGGCCGAGCTGCCGCAAGGCAACTACGAGCGGATGCTGGAGCACCGGGTTGTGTTGCGGCAGTTGGTGTTCGGCTACACCTACGAAGAACTCAACATGCTGGTCGCGCCGATGGCGCGGACCGGCGCCGAGCCGATCGGCTCGATGGGAACCGACACGCCGGTCGCTGTGCTCTCGCAGCGCCCGCGGATGCTCTACGACTACTTCCAGCAGTTGTTCGCCCAGGTGACCAACCCGCCGCTGGACGCCATCCGCGAAGAGGTGGTGACCAGCGTGCAGGGCACCGTCGGGCCGGAGGGCGATCTGCTCAACCCGAACGAGGATTCGTGCCGCCAGATCATCCTTCCGCAGCCGATACTGCGTAACCATGAACTGGCCAAGCTGATCAACCTCGACCCCGATGTGGAAGTCAACGGTCGTCGGCATGGCTTGCGGTCCAAGGTGATCAGCTGTCTGTACCCGGTCGCCGAGAATGGCGCCGGGCTCAAGGCCGCGCTCGACGCCGTGCGGGAGCAGACCTCCGCGGCGATCGCCGACGGGGCGCGGATCATCATCCTGTCCGACCGGGAGTCCGACGAGAAGCTGGCGCCGATCCCGTCGCTGCTGGCCGTCTCGGCAGTGCACCACCACCTGGTCCGGGAACGCAGCCGCACCAAGGTCGGCCTGGTCGTGGAGACCGGCGACGCCCGCGAGGTGCACCACATGGCCGCGCTGATCGGCTTCGGTGCTGCGGCGATCAACCCGTACATGGCCTTCGAGTCGATCGAGGTCATGCTCGACCGCGGCGACTTGAAAGATCTCGACCGCGAAGCAGCGCTGAACAACTACATCAAAGCCGCCAGCAAGGGCGTGCTCAAAGTGATGTCCAAAATGGGCATCTCGACGCTGGCCTCCTACACCGGCGCGCAACTGTTCCAAGCCGTCGGGGTCGACGAGGACGTGCTCGGCGAGTACTTCACCGGGCTGGCCTGTCCCACCGGCGGAGTCAACCTGGCCGACATCGCCGCCGACGTCGCGACCCGGCACTCGCTGGCGTTCCTGGACCGGCCCGACGAGCGCGCGCACCGAGAACTCGAAGTGGGCGGGGACTACCAGTGGCGCCGCGAAGGCGAATACCACCTGTTCAACCCGGACACTGTGTTCAAGCTGCAGCACTCCACCCGCACCGGCCAGTACAAGATCTTCAAGGAATACAGCGCGCTGGTCGACGATCAGAGCGAGCGGATGGCCTCGCTGCGTGGCCTGCTGAAATTCCGCGACGGGCTGCGGCCGCCGGTACCGATCGACGAGGTCGAGGCGGCCAGCGAGATCGTCAAGCGCTTCTCGACCGGCGCGATGAGCTACGGCTCGATCTCCGCCGAGGCCCACGAGACGCTGGCCATCGCGATGAACCGGCTCGGCGGCCGGTCGAACTCCGGCGAGGGCGGCGAGAGCGTCACCCGCTTCGACCCCGAGACCAACGGCGACTGGCGCCGCAGCGCGATCAAGCAGGTCGCTTCGGCGCGCTTCGGTGTCACCTCGCACTACCTGAGCAACTGCTCCGACATCCAGATCAAGATGGCCCAGGGCGCCAAACCCGGTGAGGGTGGCCAGCTTCCGGCCAGCAAGGTCTATCCGTGGATCGCCGAGGTGCGGCACTCCACTCCCGGTGTGGGCCTGATCTCGCCGCCGCCGCACCATGACATCTACTCGATCGAGGATCTGGCCCAGCTGATCCACGACCTCAAGAACGCCAACCCGTCCGCCCGGATCCACGTGAAGCTGGTCTCGGAGAACGGCGTCGGCACCGTTGCCGCCGGTGTGTCCAAGGCGCACGCGGATGTGGTGTTGATCTCCGGCCACGACGGCGGCACCGGCGCCACCCCGCTGACGTCGATGAAGCACGCCGGCGCGCCGTGGGAGCTCGGTCTGGCCGAGACTCAGCAGACGTTGCTGCTCAACGGGTTACGCGACCGGATCGTCGTCCAGGTCGACGGTCAGCTCAAGACCGGGCGCGACGTGATGATCGCCGCACTGCTCGGTGCCGAGGAATTCGGTTTCGCCACAGCACCTTTGGTGGTGTCGGGCTGCGTGATGATGCGGGTGTGCCACTTGGACACCTGCCCGGTCGGGGTAGCCACACAGAACCCGGTGCTGCGCGAGCGGTTCGCCGGCAAGCCCGAATTCGTGGAGAACTTCTTCCTGTTCATCGCCGAAGAGGTCCGCGAATACATGGCGCAGTTGGGATTCCGCACCGTCAACGAGGCGGTCGGCCAGGTCGGCGCACTGGACACCACGCTGGCGCGGGCGCACTGGAAGGCGCACAAGCTGGACCTGTCGCCGGTGCTGCACGAGCCGGAGTCGGCCTTCATGAACCAGGACCTCTACAACAGCTCCAAGCAGGACCACGGCCTGGACAAGGCGCTGGACCAGCAGTTGATCGTGATGAGCCGTGAGGCGCTGGACTCCAAGAAGCCGGTGAGATTCTCCACCACCATCGCCAACGTCAACCGCACCGTCGGCACCATGCTCGGTCATGAGGTGACGAAAGCCTACGGTGGCCAAGGCCTTCCGGACGGCACCATCGACATCACCTTCAACGGCTCGGCCGGCAACAGCTTCGGCGCGTTCCTGCCCCACGGCATCACGCTGCGGGTCTATGGCGACGCCAACGACTACGTCGGCAAGGGCCTGTCCGGTGGACGGGTCGTGGTGCGGCCTCCGGACGACGCGCCGCCGGACTATGTCGCCGAAGACAACATCATCGGCGGCAACGTCATCCTGTTCGGCGCCACCAGCGGCCAGGCGTTCCTGCGCGGGGCGGTCGGCGAGCGATTTGCCGTGCGCAACTCCGGTGCACATGCGGTGGTCGAAGGCGTCGGTGATCACGGCTGCGAATACATGACCGGCGGCAAGGTGGCGATCCTGGGCAGCACCGGCCGCAACTTCGCGGCAGGCATGTCCGGCGGAATTGCCTACGTCTACGACCCAGAGGATGCGTTGGAAGCCAACCTCAACTCCGAGATGGTCGGCCTCGAGGCTCTCGATGAGGACGACCTCGAGTGGCTGCACACAATGCTGCAGGCACACATCGATGCCACCGACTCCGCTGTCGCTCAACGCATCCTGGTCGACTGGGACGCCCAGCAGCGGTGCTTCGCTAAGGTGATGCCGCGCGACTACAAGCGGGTGCTGGAGGCGATCGCCGAGGCCGAGCGCAACGGAACTGATCCCGACGAGGCGATCATGGCGGCCGCCAGTGCCTGATCCCAAGGGTTTCCTCAAGTACACCCACCGCGAGACGCCCAAGCGCCGGGCGGTGGATCTGCGCCTCAAAGACTGGAACGAGGTCTACGAAGACTTTCCGCACCCGAACCTGCAGCACCAGGCGAGCCGTTGCATGGACTGCGGAATTCCGTTCTGCCACAACGGTTGTCCGCTGGGCAACCTGATTCCGGAGTGGAACGACCTGGTTCGCACCGACCGGTGGCGGGAAGCCGTCGAGCGACTGCACGCGACCAACAACTTCCCCGAGTTCACCGGCCGGCTCTGCCCGGCGCCGTGCGAATCGTCCTGCGTGCTGGGCATCAACCAGGATGCGGTGACGATCAAGCAGATCGAAGTCGAGATCATCGACAACGCCTTCGAAGAAGGCTGGGTGGTCCCGCTGCCGCCGGACGAGCACACCGGCAAGAAGGTGGCCGTGGTGGGCTCCGGGCCGGCAGGTCTGGCCGCCGCGCAGCAGCTGACCCGGGCCGGTCATGCGGTGACGGTGTTCGAGCGCTCCGACCGCATCGGCGGCCTGCTGCGCTACGGCATCCCCGAGTTCAAGATGGAAAAGCGGCACCTGGACCGTCGGCTCGACCAGATGCGGGCCGAGGGAACCGAATTCCGTGCCGGCGTCAACATCGGCGTCGACATCACCGCCGAAGAGTTGCGCTCCGATTTCGACGCGGTGGTGCTGGCCGGCGGAGCAACCGCCTCGCGTGACCTGCCGATCCCCGGCCGCGAGCTGGACGGCATCCACCAGGCAATGGAGTACCTGCCCTGGGGCAACAAGTACGCGGCGGGGGACTTGGACAACTCGGTGCTCGACGCCGACGGGCAGCCGCCGATCACCGCGAAGGGCAAGAAGGTGGTCATCATCGGCGGCGGTGACACCGGCGCCGACTGCTTGGGCACCGCACACCGTCAGGGCGCGACGAGCATCCACCAGTTCGAGATCATGCCGCGGCCGCCGGAGACCCGTGCGTCGTCCACGCCGTGGCCGACCTACGCGATGATGTTCCGGGTGTCCTCGGCGCACGAAGAAGGTGGCGAGCGGGTCTTCTCGGTCAACACCGAGGAATTCGTCGGCCGCGACGGACACGTCTCTGCGCTGAAGGTGCACGAGGTGACGATGCAGGACGGCAACTTCGTCAAGACCGAGGGCACCGACTTCGATCTGGAGGCTGACTTGGTGTTGCTGGCGATGGGTTTCGTCGGTCCGGAGCAGGAGGGCCTGCTGGCCGACCTCGGCGCCGACCTCACCGATCGCGGCAACGTGTCGCGCAGCACCAACTTCGAGACGTCGGTGCCGGGCGTGTTCGTCGCCGGGGATGCGGGTCGGGGCCAGTCTCTGATCGTCTGGGCGATCGCTGAGGGCCGCGCTGCGGCCGCCGGAGTGGACCGGTTCCTGATGGGCGAGACTGCCCTTCCGGCCCCGATCCTGCCGACCGCCGCCCCGCAACGCTAGTCACATTCGTCACAGCAGAAACATTTGATAAATACTGCGGCGCGTCTTACACTGTTTGCCAGCAAAAGGCTGTCTAATAGTTCGATACGGGCGCCGCGGGGTGTGACGTCCGGTTGAGCTGATCGACCGCAGGAGTAAGCGCTGTGTCTATGAACCCGATGACCCGCACCCGGGTCGGACGTATGGCCTGGTCATGGTTCCGCCACCCAGTCAAGAGCCGCGAATTCCCGGCCAGGCTCGAG
The DNA here is from genome assembly GCF_965277065.1 of Mycobacterium sp. GTDB lineage: Bacteria > Actinomycetota > Actinomycetes > Mycobacteriales > Mycobacteriaceae > Mycobacterium. The sequence goes on along the minus strand of NZ_CBDIBT010000016.1, from coordinate 368,706 downwards.
CGCCTGGTAACCGCCGACGACATGGTTCGCTTCGGCGTCTGACCGCCCTCCGGGCCGCCCGGAGATAACAACGAGCGTTTGCTCGCCGTGGCCGGCCCGTGACTTTCCTGAGATGCGGTAGACGTTCGCATCCTTGTTGTCTGCTTACCAGGTCGGCTCCGGCACCACGCCGTGGAGTCGACCGCCTCAACCCGGCCAAGCGGCGTCCGCGGCGCCTCGACCTGCATCGACGTTGGGTCGGGCGCAATAAACGTCCAACCGTATTCCAACTGGACGTTGTTAGCGTGCGCCGTTGACTGGCAGCCGACTCAGGTTTGCTCGGCACCACGGCCGAGACCTCATAGGAAGGTGTCCATGACCATCACGCCGCCTCAGGGCAACTACCCGCCGCCTCAGGGCGATTACCCGCCCCAGTATGGATACTCGACGCCGCAGGGTGCCGGCCCGGGCGCGCCGCTTCCCTCCGACGCCTACACACCGTGGCTCACGCGGGTGATCGCGGCCCTGATCGACTACGCGCCCTACGCCGCCATCCTGGGTATCGGATTCGGAATCGAGGCGGCCACGCAGGAAACCGTCTGTCTCACAGACACTTCCGGCATGAACCTCGGCGACGTGTGTGCGACCGGAAACTCCACGCTGGGCGTGGCCGCGGTCCTCGTCTCCGCTTTGGCCGGGATCGTGTACGTGATCTGGAATCTGGGCCACAAGCAGGGCACCACGGGCTCCAGCATCGGCAAATCGATCATGAAGTTCAAAGTGGTCAGCGAGCAGACCGGCCAGCCGATCGGATTCGGCATGTCGATCCTGCGCCAGCTCGCCCACGTGGTGGACGGGATCATCTGCTACGTCGGTTACCTGTTCCCGTTGTGGGATGCCAAACGGCAGACGCTCGCCGACAAGATCTTGTCAACAGTGTGCCTGCCGATCGCCTGAGACGCCCTCGACGCATGGGTCCATCAGGTGTGCCCGAGGTGAGCTGGGCCGTTGACGGACCCGACTCGCTCGTCGAAGCACTGCGGGCACGGAAGGGACTCAGGTGATCAGCCCGGAATCCCGGATCGCCTCGGCCAACGGTTCCAGGACGGCCGGGTCGTGCGGCGGTGGGATGTACACGATGCCCAGATCGAGGCCCTCGGCGGCCAGCCCGGCGGCGTCTTCGATGACCTTCGCGTAGTCGAGGTCAGCCTCCAGCCGTAGGTGCGCCGACGTCATGATCTCCTTCGGGTCGCGCCCGATGTCGGCGCAGTGCGACGCCAGCACCTCGCGCTTGTGCCGGAAGAGATCCGGTGGTCCGCCGACGAAGTTCCAATGCTGGGCGTATTTGGCGGTGATCCGCAGCGTGCGCTTTTCGCCGCTGCCGCCGATGCAGATCGGCGGATGCGGACGTTGCGGGCCTTTCGGCTCGTTGCGGGCGTCGTTGAACTGATAGAACTTCCCGTCGAAGTCGGTGGTCTCCTTGCTGAGCAGGCTGGTCAACACTTCGCAGGCCTCTTCGAACCGGTCGAAGCGCTCCTTGATGCTGCCCAGCTCGATGCCGTACGCGCTGGACTCTTCCTCGTTCCAGCCGGCGCCGATGCCCAGTTCCAGTCGGCCGTCGGAGATGACGTCAAGGGCCGCAGCCATATTGGCCAGCACTGCAGGATGGCGGTAGTGGATGCCGGTGACCAGGGTGCCCAGCCGCAGTCGGGTGGTCGCCTGGGCCAGCGCGGTGAGCGTGGTCCAGCCCTCCAGACATGGCCCGGAGCTGTCGCTGAAGATCGGATAGAAGTGGTCGAAAGTCCAGCCGGACTCGAAGACGTCGATATCGTCGGCGGCCTGCCAGACAGCCAGCATCTGTGCCCAGGTGGTGTTTTGGGGTGAGGTTTTGAACGCAAATCGCATGAGCCCGACGGTAGTCCAGCCATTCGAGTCGTGCCGTGATGCGTTGCGTTACGACGTCAGGATCACGCTGCGGGCGCCAGATGCTGCTCGCCGAGATCGAGGACATGCCGATGGTCGTGGCCGTTGATGCCGGCATGCTGCGATACCTCAGCCCACGCTCTTCAAGACGACGTCGACTGCGGCCTCGATGACGTCGTCGTCGGGGAGTGTGCCGAACATCAGCGACGGGCAGGCGACGACGCCGGTGAGCATCGAGATCACCGCTTCCAGTTGTGGGCCCTCAAAGGACTGTTCGAGGATGTCGCGGATCGGTCGCTGACCGTCGGTATTGACTTTGCTTCTGATCTGTTTCATCGTCTCGACCGTCGCCCATTGGGCCATCGCGGCGAGCACTCGGTCGAGCCGCAGGTCGAGCACCGCCTGTCGGAACGTCGTGAGCTGCCCGACCAGATCGGTGCGCAGGTCGCCGGTGAGCTCGTGTTGCCGGACATCTCCAAGGGCCTCCAGCGCCAGGGTGGCGAGGTCTAACCGCGACGGCCAGTGTCTGTAGAGGGTGGTTTTGGAGTAACCGGCCCGTTCGGCGATGCGAGCGTGGCTGAGCGCCTCGGCGCCCTCGTGAATCATCACAGCCAGGGCCGTGCGGGCAACGTCGGCCCGGGTTCGGACGACCCGCGCATCCTCGCCCGCCTCGATCGCCTGGTGCCCACGAGGTGCCATCTGGCGGTCCTCTCTGTAGTGAACGGCGCGACGCTCTGTCACAGATCTTGCCGGATGTAGCTGCTGAACAGGAAGATCACCAAAAGTAACAGGTTGGCCTCTAGTGAACTACCAGTTCATTACTGTACTATTTGACCGTCGGTCCCTACATCGCTCAAAGGTGAGAAATGATTCCCGAACACCTGACTCCGTCTCAATTCAGTACGGTCTACAACGTTTTGTCTTTTTCGATCGCGGCGCAGTTGTTCACCGCGATCTTCTTGTTGGCAATCCAGGCGCGGGTGTTGGCCCGCTATCGGCAGGCGCTGGTGATAGGCGCGATGGTGTGCGGCATCGCCGCATACCATTACTTCCGTATCTTCGATTCGTTTAGGGCAGCGTTCGTCACGGCCGCTCAGGGTGGACGCGGGACCTACGTCCAGGCCGCCGGCGAGTCATTCAACGAGGGTTACCGCTACGTCGACTGGCTGCTCACAGTGCCGTTGCTGCTGACCGAGCTCGTCGTGGTGCTGGCGCTGGCCCGGAAACTGCAGACCTCGCTGCTCTACCGACTGATTCCCGCCTCGTTTCTAATGATCGCCCTCGGCTACCCCGGTGAGATCAGCGGTGACAACGGCCTGCGCAACATCTTCGGGTTGCTGTCCACCATTCCTTTCCTCTACATCCTATACGTGTTGTTCGTCGAGCTGACGCGCTCGCTGGACCGTCAGCCCGAGGCGGTGCGAAACACCGTCGGCAGAATCCGGTTCTTGCTACTGGCCACCTGGGGCGTCTACCCGCTGGTCTACATCATCCCGCTCTACGCGTCCCATTGGGGAGCGGCCGCGTGGGTTGCCAAGCAGGGTGGCTACTCGGTCGCCGACATCTTATCCAAGTGCCTGTACGGCCTGTTGATCTACAAGATCGCCCGCCTGAAATCTGACGCCGATGACCCCGACTTTGCCCACCTGGAGGGTTATCACGGCGACGGGCAAGCCGTCTCTCAGACGACGAGGAGCACGTCGGCCACACCCGCGGCGACGGCCTAGGGCCACTCGAGACCTTGTGGTCTGCGTGAAACGATTCGCCGCATGGTGGTACGGGGCGCCGCGTCCGTCCCCGGGGGAGTAAGCCCGACGGACGGTGGTCTGTGGGCGCCGCCGGCCCGGCCGTCCGTCATTCGGCGGTTGGCGGTCGGGCCGGGAACCGTTTCGGTCGCTGGTGGTCCGTTGGGAATCGCTGCGAGGTGGTCGCGCCTGCTGATCATCGCCGCGGTGCTGCTGAGCACTGGACAGTTTGGGCTGCCCACCGTAACGGCCCCGGTCGTGCTGGTGGTGGCCGGGCTGGGCCTGGTGGCCGGCATCCCGCACGGTGCCGCCGACCACGTGATCGCCACGCAACTTGCCGCTGGCAGACCGATGCCGCTGGTCGTCGCCGCGTACGCCGGGGCGGCCGCGGCGGCTTGGGCGCTGCTGCAGTGGGGTGGTGCGGTTGCTTTGCTGGGTGTGGTGGCCCTGAGCGCGCTGCACTTCGGCCTCGGCGAACTCGAGGTGTCCCACCAGCTCACCGGGTGGCAGCCCTCCCGCGTGGTGGCGGTTTCGCTTGTGGTCGCCGGCTCGGGGGCGCTGATCCTGCCTCTTGCTCGTGCTGGCGATCAGCTCACCGCGGTGGCGACGGCCGTCTCGCCAGCTCTGGCGCAATTGATCGGCGGGCCTACGGTACAGATCGGTCTCGTGGTGACGTGGCTCGTCGCGGCGCTGGTCGCAGTGATCGCGTCGCTCTGGTCGGGTCATCCCACGGTCGCACTCGACGTCGTGCTCCTCGGTGCGCTAGGCATCCTCGTGCCACCGTTACTCGCTTTCGCCCTGTGGTTCGGTGGCTGGCACGCCCTGCGCCATGATGCGCGGATCTTGACCGTCGAGCCCGGCTGCGCCGCGCTGGTCACCACCGGCCGACAACGGGCGGCGGTCCTGCGACTGATCCGACTCGCCGCCGTGCCATCGATTGCGGCATTGACAGCAGTTGCCGCACTCGCCTGGCTCACGGTGACGGCATCTGACCCCACCGCAGTCGTGGCGGAGGTTCTACGCCTTCTGCTCGCCCTCACGGTGCCGCATATGCTAGTCGTGCTGTGGGTCGACCGAACCGCTCGCCAGGACTCGACAATGATCAGCCAGCGCGGTCAACCCGCTTCATCGCGAATGGCTGGATAACTCTGGCGGATAAGTCCCCACTCCCACTAGCTACTCCGTTTCGCCGAGTTCGTCGCCGGACAGTTCGTCTAGCCGGCGGGCACACTGGGACGATGGACCCGGTAGCCGCTCTGCGCCAGATCGCCTACTTCAAAGACCGCGCGCGGGACGATTCCCGGCGGGTGATGGCGTACCGCAACGCCGCCGACATCGTCGAGAGCCTGGACGAAGCGGAGCGTGAGCGACACGGCCAGGCCAACAGCTGGCAGTCGCTGCCTGGCATCGGACCGAAAACCGCCAAGGTGATCGCGCAGGCCTGGTCCGGCCGCGAGCCGGACGCGCTCGTCGAATTACGTTCGGCAGCAACTGATCTCGGCGGCGGTGAGATCCGCGCCGCGTTGCGCGGCGACCTGCACCTGCACTCTAATTGGTCGGACGGCTCGGCGAACATCGACGAGATGATGGCCACCGCTCAAGCGCTGGGGCATGAGTACTGCGCGTTGACCGACCATTCGCCACGTCTGACGATCGCCAACGGACTCTCCCCGGAGCGCCTGCGTAAGCAGCTCGACGTCATCGACGGGTTACGAGATCGGTTCTCGCCCATGCGCATTCTGACCGGCATCGAAGTCGACATCCTCGACGACGGCAGCCTCGACCAGGAACCGGAGTTGTTGGAGCGCCTCGACATCGTGGTGGCCAGCGTGCATTCCAAGTTGTCGATGGATTCCGCGGCGATGACCCGCCGGATGGTCCGCGCCGTCAGCAATCCGGACGTCGATGTTCTCGGCCACTGCACCGGACGGCTGGTCGCCGGAAACCGTGGCATCCGCAAGGAGTCGACGTTCGATGCCGAAGCGGTGTTCAGCGGGTGCCTCGAGCACGGCACCGCCGTCGAGATCAATTCGCGGCCCGAGCGCCGCGATCCGCCGACCCGGCTGCTGAACCTGGCGCTGGAGATCGGTTGCGACTTCAGCATCGACACCGACGCACACGCGCCGGGCCAACTCGATTTCCTGGGCTATGGCGCGCAGCGCGCGCTCGACGCCGGTGTCCCCGTCGAGCGCATCGTCAACACCTGGCCGGTGGACAAGCTGCTGGAGTGGACCCACCAGTAACCAGCCAAGTGGCCAGTTATGGCATGGATTTTCCGGGCGCGCAATAAGCCGCCACTCGGCGACAGCGTCAGTCCGGCAGGTGGGGCATTTCCAAGCCGGCGTCACGCCCGACCAGCACGCCGCGGGTCAGCGCCGCCCTGCCGTAGCGGCGGCGCACGCTGTCGACCGCCGCGTCGACGGCTCCGACGTCCGTGGGCTGCCGCCCCGATGTCGTGAAGGGCAGCACCAGTTGCTCGGCGCCGTCGCGGTCGATCCCGGAGACCGCGAACCCCACCAGCGTCAGCCCCCGTTCGGCGATCAGCGGTGCGGCGGCCGCGACCAGCTGCCGGGCGGCGCCGAGCAGGGCCTGCGTTGAGCACGTCGCCCACGGCAGGGTTTGCGAGCGGGTGGCCCGGCCAAAGTCGTTGAAACGCAACCGCAATGTGACGGTCCGGCCGGTTCGCCCGGCCGCGCGCATCCGGCCGGAGATCCGATCGATCAACCCGATCACCACCGCGTCGACCTCGGCTGCCGACATGCTGTTGCCCGCGCGGCCCAGCGCCCGCTGCGCCCCCACCGACCGCCGGCGAACCCCCGTCGTCACCCGACGGCGATCGATGTTGTGCGACAAGGCATACAGCTGCCGGCCCATCGCGCCACCGACCATCGACGCCAGCATGGACTCGCTGAGCTCGGCGACATCGGCGACCGTCTCGATGCCGTGCACCCGCAGCTTGTCGGCCGTCACCGCCCCGACACCCCACAACCGGCGCACCGGCAGCGGATGCAGGAACGCCAGTTCACGGCCGGGCGGAACCAGCAGCAGCCCATCAGGTTTGGCCTCTTGGCTGGCCACCTTCGCGAGGAACTTGGTGCGCGCGATGCCAACCGTGATCGGCAGCCCGACCCGGTCGCGGACCTCGATGCGCAGTTTGGCCCCGATCTGCACCGGGGTCCCCGAGACCCGCCTCAAGCCGCCGACGTCCAGAAACGCCTCGTCCACCGAGATGGCCTCCACCAGCGGAGAGGTGTCGCGGAAAACCTCGAACACCGCGTCGCTGGCCTGGCTGTAGGCCGACATCCTCGGCGGAACCACCACAGCCTGGGGGCACAGCCGCCGGGCCTGGGCGCCGCCCATCGCGGTCCGCACGCCGAAAGCCTTGGCCTCGTAGCTGGCTGCGAGCACCACGCCGCCGCCGACGATCACCGGCCGGCCACGCAGCCCCGGGTCGTCGCGTTGTTCGACGGAGGCATAGAACGAGTCGAGGTCCGCGTGCAGGATTTCGGCGTCACTCGACACGAACACATGTTCGCATCAATCACCGACTAGTGGCTAGACCTGTTCGCCGTAGATGCTGGTCACCCAGATGTGGACCAGCGTCTCGAGCAGCCGCTCCTTGGGCACCGACGGGCTGTCGCCGGCGAAGGAGCTCAGCATCATCTTCTCGTTCAGCAGGTTCAGCGCCGCCGAGAGTTCGCCGGCCGGCAGGGTCACCGGCGCCGCGCCGCGGGCTCGCTCGGTCTCGATCACCGTAGTGATATGGCCGACCCACTTCTGCATGAACCGCGACCAGAGTTCGCGAAGGTCCTTATTGGCGCGGGCGGAATCGGCAGCCAGTGAGACGGCGCGGTGCGAGCCGAATGTTTCGACGAAGACGTCGATGCCGATGCGCCACAGTGCTTTCAGATCGCCCGTCAGATCGGCGACCATGCCCTCCAGCGCGGAGTCGGCTTCGGTGACCACCTGCTCGAACAAGGTGAGCAGCACTGCGTCCTTGGACGGGAAATAAAAGTAGAACGTCGGGCGGGAGATCCCGGCGCCTTTGGCCAGTTCATCAACCGAGATGTCGGCGAGCGGGCGCTGCTCGAGCAGATGTTCGGCGGTGGTCAGGATGGCTAGCTCGCGGTCGTCGCCGGACGGGCGCGCGGAGCGGCGGCCTCTTGGAGCACGGCTGAAGCTGACGGTCGCCACCTGCGTTACTTTACACGATGTCGAGTATTCCGACGCGATGTTGACGCACTCAACACAGTGTTGATAGCGTATCGCCATGACTGAACATCTCGACGTTGTGATCGTCGGCGCCGGCATCTCCGGCATCAGCGCGGCCTGGCACCTGCAGGACCGCTGTCCGTCCAAGAGCTACGCGGTGCTCGAGCGCCGTGACGACCTCGGCGGTACCTGGGACCTGTTCAAATATCCCGGGATTCGGTCCGACTCGGACATGTTCACCCTCGGGTTCCGGTTCAAGCCGTGGGAATCGTCGACCTCTATTGCCGACGGCGCCTCAATCAAGGCGTACATCAGGGAAGCCGCGACGGAGAACGGCATCGACAAGAACATCCGCTACCGCCACAAGGTGCTCGGCGCGGAATGGTCGGACGCCGACGAACGCTGGACGCTGACCGTCGACAACGACGGCCAACAGCAGGAATTGACGTGCTCGTTCCTGTTCGCCTGCAGTGGTTACTACAACTACGACGAGGGCTACCTGCCGAAATTCGAGGGCTACGACGACTTCGGAGGCACCACCATTCATCCGCAGCACTGGCCGGAGGATCTCGACTACGCCGGCAAGAAGATCGTGGTGATCGGATCGGGCGCCACCGCGATCACGCTGATCCCTTCGCTGGTGAAGTCGGGCGCCGGTCACGTGACGATGCTGCAACGCACACCGTCCTACATCGGATCGCTACCCCTGAGCGACCCGTTCGCCGAGCAGGCCATCAGGTGGCTGCCGACCAAGGTCGCGCACGCCGCGAACCGGTGGAAGTGGATCGCGTTCAGCACCGTCCAGTACCAGTTCTCCCGCAAGTTCCCGCGCCAGATGCGTAAGACCCTGTTGACCATGGCCAAGCGGCGGCTGCCGAAGGACTACGACGTCGAGAAGCACTTCGGCCCGAGCTACAACCCGTGGGACCAGCGACTGTGCCTGGCGCCCAACGGCGACCTGTTCAAGACCATCCGCAAGGGCCAGGCCGACGTCGTCACCGACACCATCGACCGGTTCACCAAGACCGGGATCAAGCTCGGCTCCGGTGCGGAGTTGGACGCCGACATCATCATCACCGCAACGGGTTTGAACCTGCAGCTGTTCGGTGGTGCCGAGATCCGGCGCAACGGCGCGCCGATTGAGCTCAACCAGCTGATGGCTTACAAGGGCATGATGTTGACCGACATGCCGAACATGGCGTTCACCATCGGCTACACCAACGCGTCGTGGACGCTGAAAGCCGACCTGGTGTCCGAGTTCGTCTGCCGCGTCATCAATTACATGGACGAGAACCACTACGCGACCGTGGTGCCGCAACACCCGGGCAACTCGGTGGATGAGCGTCCGCTGATGGATTTCACTCCCGGATACGTGCTGCGGGCACTCGACTATCTGCCCAAGGGCGGATCAGTACCGCCGTGGTGTCTCAAGCAGAACTACTTCTTGGACTTGCAGCTGATCCGGCGCGGAAAAGTCGATGACGAGGCCCTGAGCTTCGCCAAAAAGCCTGCGGCCCTGGCAGTTTAGTTCGGGTCGGCCGCAGCGACGATGACGATCCCGTCCTCGTCGCTGTAGGCGATGTCGCCGGGGATGAATTCGACCCCGCCGAGGCTGACCGTGACGTCGCGGGTGCCTGCGCCGGTCTTGCTGCTCTTACGCGGGTTGGTGCCCAGCGCCTTGATGCCGAGCTCGATGGCACACAGCGCGGCGGAGTCGCGTACCGCGCCGTTGACGATCACGCCGGCCCAGCCGTTGTGGCGCGCCAGGTCGGCGATCAGGTCGCCGACGAGCGCGGTGTGCAGCGAACCACCCCCATCGATCACCAGCACGCCGCCGTGGCCGGGCTCTGACAGCACCGACTTCAGCAGGGCGTTGTCCTGGTGGCAGCGCACCGTGCTGATCGGACCGGCGAACTCGGTATGCGCGCCGAACTGGCGGAACTGGACGTCGCAGCTACGGACCTCGGGCCCGATGTCGTCGACAAGGTCGGCGGTCGGTCGGAATGTCAGAGTCACCGGGTCAGACCAATCATCGTCACTCGTCTTGATGGCGGAGGTGGCGTACCAGTAGCACCGCCAGGATGCTGATCGCGATTGCCACCGCAAACGGCACCGGGGACCGGCCGGACGACGCCGGGGCGGGCTGCGCGGGGAGCGGGTTGCGGGCCGCATCGACAGTCGACTTCGCATGTGCCGCGGCGTCTTTGGCGGCGGCGGCGAGTTGCCCGTTGGAATCCGGCACTCCCGGGGCGATCTTCCTGGCAGCAGCCTTTTTCACCGGCGCCTTTTTCCCGGGTGCCTTCTCGGCGGAAGCCTTCTTCGCTGGTGCCTTGACGGCGGGTGCCTTTTTCGCCACCGCCTTCTTGACGGCGCCCTTCTTCGCCGCCTTCGCCGGCGCGGCCTTCTTGGCGGGAGCCTTCTTCGCCGGACCGTGTTTTGCCGGCGTGTCCGCCGCTTCGGTGACTGGGGGCGCCGGCACGACCTCCGCCGGCGGCGGTGGATCTGGCGGCCCAGTCAAGGGTGGCTCCGTCAGGGGTGCTTCAGGCGCGGGGTCGGGCGTTTCGTGCGGTCGATCCTGCGGGTGTGCCATCCGGGGAGCTCCTTTGGCGTTTCTCGTCGCGTGCACCGGCGCGGTGGAGTCGAATCCATCATGCCAGGGCAGCGGCGTTGGGTTGGCCGTCGTCGGTTGTGGCTGGTCAGGGTTTGTTTCGAATCGCCCACAGCGCTCCGCCGCCGACCATGATGACGGCGCCCAGCACGAAGGGCCAGATCGGCAGGTCGTCGGGCGAGTCGCCGGATGCTTGCGCCGCCGGGCCGGGTGTTCCAGTGCCCTGCGCCGTCAGCCGAAACGCCCACGACCCGGCCACCACGTGCCCGTCGGCCGACGTCACCCGGTAGTTGACCGTGTAGTCACCGACCGGCCCCAGCGGACGCACGCCGACGCTGACGACCGTTCCGCGCACCTGCGGGTCGCCGACCGCCCACAGGTTGCCATCGGGGCCGACCACCGTCATCGCCGCAAACGTGGTCTGCAGGTCTTCGTTGAACGTCGCGCTGACTCGGGCCGGACCGGTGCTGACCGCGGCGTGGTCCGCCGGATCGACCGCCACCCGGGCCGCGTGGGCGCTGGCCGCACCCGCGGTCAGCGTTGTCGCGAAGGCGCCCGCTGCCAGCAGCAGCGCCGCCACGACGAGGTGTGCCCGACGGGTCACGGCCGCCGCACGATCAGCGCGAGACCCACGCCGAGCGCGCCGACCAGCAGCGCGGCGCCGGCCAGGATTCGGCTGGTGTTGTCGACCACCTTGTGCGGCTGCTGCGCAGCCGGGGTGCCGGCGGGCGCGGCGGTGGCGGTCGGCACCGGGTGATGGGTGGGATTGGGCGTGGAGCCCGCGGTCAGAGCCAGCGTCGGCGCGGGATGCTCCGGCTCGGGGCTTTCGGGCGGGGACGGCTGATCCCACTTCACCACCACGCCGTCGGCGTAGGTCTGGGTCGTCGGGAAGCTGACCGAGTCGGCGTCGGGAAGCTTCAACGCGATCCGGAACACATCGAACTGGTCGACCTGGATCCCGCCGTCGGGCGCCGCGGTCCACGTCACCGACCGGACCTTGTCGCCGTCGCGGTCGATCTTGGCGGCCCACCCGGGTTTGACTTCGGTCCGCACCGCCGATACATCGGGCAACTCGATGGTCAGCGCCGCGGTGGCCGCGCCCGTGGTCGACTCGTTGGGGACTTGGAAGCTGATCGTCGCGTAACCGCCGCGGGTGGCGTCGTCGCTGCTGGCCTGAACGTGTGCTGACGCCGCGCCGATCGCGGCGACCGGGCCGAGGTAGAGCATTCCGGCCGCCGCGGTTCCGATCAGGCTGCGTCGAATGATCCTGCGCGAAGAGGGCATCGGGGTAGCAGCTCCTGTCTGGAGAGGGCCGGGTATCAGGTCAATCCGAGCCGAGCCATCAGGTCGGCGTCGATTTCGTCGAGCTGGCTGGAGATCGCGGTGTGCGCGCCGCGACGTCGCGCGGAGGGCATGTTCTCCGCTGCGGTGACGGCGGCGGCCAGGTCGGCGAGCCGCTCGGAGATGGCCGCAACGAACTGCCTGGTCTCGGCGTCCTTGGGCTTGTTGTTCTGCACGGTCCGCAGCGACTGCTCCGCACCGGCGACACGGGCCGACAACCGGCCGCCGCTGCCGGAAAACTGACCGATCTGGGCTAGGGGCACCCCGAGCTGGTCGGCGCGGCGCTGGTCGATCAGCCCGCGCGCCGCGATTGCGACGCGGTAGGCCACCGGCACGATAATCGGAGCGAGCAGCCGAGACACCGTCAGCAACCGGCGAATCCGGGTCGGCGACAGCAGAGCGCCTTCGCGCACAGCCTTCAGGTTGGCCTCAGCGACCTTCAGGGCGGTCTGGTCGGTGTTGCGCTGCGCCTTCAACTTCTCGCGCAGCGCCTTCGTCTCGGCCCGATGTTCGGCCTTGAAGCGGCGAACCTCATTCTTGGCCGACAGCTTGGCCTCGAGCTTGGCCTTGGCCTTGATCGCGCGAGCTTCGGCACGACGGGTCGCGCGGGTTTTTCGCTTGCCGAACAGGCCCATTCGCGCGTTACCTCCCCGGAATCTCGTCGACTGGCGCCGCGCCTGCGCGGCCTCGCTCGGCCAACCCTAACCGTGCCGGTTGGGACGATCGCCGTCAGGCGTCCAGGTGCTCCTTCCGGCGAAGCTCGTCGACGCGGTGCACGACATCCTCCCGCGCTTCCGCGGACAGCTCGCTGGCGCCCATCGCGATGCGGCGAACTCCTTCGTCACGCATGACCAGGAGCCACGACAGCTCCTTCTCGAGCTTCTCGTAGTACTCGTCGTCGGTGAAGTAGGCGGGTTTGATCCGGAAGAAGTTGGCCAGCGCGGCCATGGTGGTAAGTGACGGGTTGGTGCGGTTGCCAGAACGTAGCTGCGATAAATACGGAGCCGACATCGTCACTCCCTCCGCCTTGAGCGCCGCGATGACTTCAGCCGAGGTGTGCGGACCTCGTCCGGGCGGATAAACCGAGTCGAACAGGCGGTTCAGGCGGGCGGAAAACGTCGTGCTCATCGATATGACCTCCACCGGGTTGGTAGATCCGAAGACTTCTTCAAAGTATTTGCTGATTATCGTAACCAGAGTTAACGCCGCAACCAAGTGTGAAACCTACCGATAATTGACGCTCGCGGTATTTATGGGGATGAAGCGGGGAATTTGCGGCAAGCCCAGGGCGCTGTCCAGGGTATACACAGGACATTCTAAGGAAAATGTGTGAGGTTTCATCGCTTCGGGGACTAGTGGCTTGTAGCTGGCAGCAGGCCGGTGCGCCCATGGCTATTTGCCTGATGGCCTGCCACGGTACAAACCGCATTTGCTGTCGAACGTTCTTTGAGTCGGCTGCCAGCCCGTTTCGGGCGCTGTCACGAACTAGTTATTAGGCATCTGCTGGACAAGGCGTCCGGAAAGCCGGTCGATGCGGCCGGTGGCTCAGAAAACCTGGCCGTAGCGGGCTTCGCCAGGCCCCGGCCGCCGGATTGCCTACGCGGCAAGCAGCATTGCCAAGATTGCTGTGTCGGGGTGGCTGATTGGGTCGACGCCGACTCGGCTGACCATTGATGTGATCGTGCCGTCGGCTTCCGCCTCGACCCAGGCTGCCCGATGTTCGAGCCCCAGGTAGGGCAGGCCGGGCAGCAACACGCAGCCCGATGCCGCGCCATTGCATTCCGGCAGCGACGGTGTGGTCTCCGACGGCGGGTGCAGCATCAGCAGCGCAGGTGGCTGGTGGTCGGCGAAATAGCCTGGCGGAACCGCGGATTCACCGACCACCGGACCTTCGGCCAGCACCAGGCCGACCGTGCCCGGCGCCGGGGTGTCGGGCAACTCCTCGCGGACACCGAATACCGTTGTGGTGCGCAGCAATCCGGGTAGCGATGCGACCCGGACTGCGACCATCAGCAACTGCGCCCACTCTTTGGTCGAGTCCGGCCATCGGCCGGAAATCACGAAGCCTTTCAGGGCACCACGAGAATGGAACGGAGCCACCTCGATGGCCCGGCCTGAACCAGTTTCCATTTCGCCCTCCGCCACACTCGATTCGGGTATCCGCGATACGCCGGTGGGTCGATCCGCTCAGCATGCGGCAGCTTGGCAAGGCCCGCAAGCGGACACGAGTGTTGACGCGCGATGAAGTCCACATGAAACACGGCCGAAATAGCGTCCGGGGCGCCACGCATGATGCGCGACGCCCCGAACGGCAGATTGAGTCGGCTGGCAATCAGGCCGAGATCAAACCCTTGGCCTGCGAGGTCGCCGCCGCGTACCGGGTCTGCACCTCTTCCCAGTTGATGACGTTCCAGAACGCCTTCGTGTAGTCGGCTTTGACGTTCTTGTAGTCCAGGTAGAAGGCGTGCTCCCACATGTCGAGCAGCAGGATCGGGACCACGCCCAGCGGGAAGTTGGTCTGGTGGTCGTAGACCTGGAAGGTCAACAACCGGTCGCCGAGGCTGTCGTACGCCAGGACCGCCCAGCCGGAACCCTGGATGCCGTTGGCCACGGCGCTGAACTGAGCGCGGAACTTGTCGAATGAACCAAACGCGTCGTCGATCGCGGCAGCCAGATCTCCGGTGGGCTTGTCACCACCGTTGGGCGACAAGATCTTCCACCACACCACGTGGTTGACGTGGCCGGCCAGGTTGAAGGCCAAGTTCTTCTCGTTCAGCAGGATCGACGAGTGGTCGTCTTTGGACCGTGCCTCTTCGAGTTTCGCAACCGCGTCGTTGGCGCCCTTGACGTAGGTGGCGTGGTGCTTGTCGTGGTGAAGCTCGTTGATCGCACCCGAGATGTGGGGCTCCAAAGCTCCGTAGTCCCAGTCCAAATCGGGCAAGGTGTAATCAGACACGAGGTTCCTTCCTGGTGATGACCATTTCAGATGTAACTCTTACGCTCCACTCGCAGGCTGTTCGCGACGCGGGTCCGTCACAAGTAACCCTGCTGCAAAGCCGCGCGCGCCGCAAGGACGAGTGCGCTGCGGGAGTACCCCGTGAGTTTGGTTCAGAACCAGACGATGACGGCGAGGACCGCCAGCAAAACCAAGGCGATGAGACCGGCGCGTAGGCCGGCAAGCAAGTAGGAGCGATTGCACGTCGCCGACGTCGTGTACCAATGCGTCGACGATTGCGCCGACTGCGGTCCAATTGGCTGCGTCGTCATCGAATGGCTCCGGCCTGCCTGTCCAATTACTCCCCCAGTGAGATGAGTCACAAAACAACTCGGTGATCGCGATCATAACCCCTTCTGTACCGCCTGAGAAATTGAGTCGATGGCGGCGGGCTGACCAGCGCATTGTTGCTGGGGATATTTTTTTCGCGTGCCAAAAAGGAGTGGTGGGCGGACGCCGGCATGGCAGCGACACGCAAGCGTTCACTGTGACATCTCCCATAAGAGGGACGCCTACGGACACGGTGAGCTTGGCTAAGAATTCGCTGAGGCCCGCGACGGGCTGTCGATCACGAACCGGTTACAGCCGATTGTTATCCACAGCCGATCGGATGACGCGGGCGCGAGAACGTGCGGCAACGCTCGACTGCCGTCCACCGCAGCTTGTGGATAAACCTGTGGAAACTGTGGATACCCGGTTTTAGCTGGACCCGGATCGTCGCGCCGTTTCCGCGTGCGTGCCAAGATCGACACCGTGAGTTCAGAACCGTCGATCGCGCACACCCCCGTCGCCAATCTGCCCGCCGACTTCGGACCGTCGGCAGTGTTGCTGGATGTGCGCGAGGACGATGAATGGCAGCGCGGCCACGCCGCGGCGGCGCAGCACATCCCGATGGGTGAGGTGCCGGGCCGCCTGGGCGAGATCGACCGGTCGGCCACCCTGTACGTCATCTGTAAGGCGGGCGGCCGTTCGGCGAAGGTGGCCGAGTTCCTGGCCCGCGACGGCTTTGATCCCATCAACGTCGACGGCGGCATGTTGGCTTGGGCGGCAGCCGGACGTCCGGTAGTGGCCGCCGACGGCAGCACCGGAAGCGTCTGAGCCGCCCGCACTGCCGCTGCCGGAGTGCCCGATCCCGTTAGGCTTAACAAATGATCCGCGGCGGTGACGATGCCATGCGCAGCAGCGGGGAGGAGCGGCGCCAATGATCCGCGGCGGCGACGATGCAGAGCGGGGCGATGAGGAGGAGCGGCGCCAATGATCCGCGGCGGCGACGATGCCATGCGCAGCAGCGGGGAGGAGCGGCGCCAATGATCCGCGGCGGCGACGATGCAGAGCGGGGCGATGAGGAGGAGCGGCGCCAATGATCCAAGTGTGCTCCCAATGCGGCACACGCTGGAATGTCCGCGACAAGCAACGTTCCTGGTGTCCGCGCTGTAACGGCACGCTGTTGGCCCCGGCGGCCGCCGAGCCGTCCCCGCCGACAAGCCCCAACGGCGGCTGGGGCGCCGCCCCGCGCAACGCCCCGCGGCTGCCACCTGGTTACCGATGGATCGCCGTCCGGCCCGGCCCGCCCCCGCCACCGCGTCGCCGTCGCCGCCCACTCGGGCCGACCCCGCGGTACCCGGTGATTCCGCGCTGGGGCCTGCAGGATCGCGTCGAGCAGGACAGCGGGTCCGGACGCGACCCGCGGCAGGCGCCGCCCGCCGATCGGATCCGGACCTCCTTCTTCGTGTCTGCGGTGGCGCTGGGTGCTGCCGCGCTGGTGCATCTGCTGCGATACCTGCTCCTGGTGATCAACCGCAATACCCTGCTGAACTGGGTGGTCGCGGACGCGGCGGCGCTGCTCAGCGTATTGGCGAGCCTGGCCGCGATCGCGGCGGTGAGCACCTCGGCCTACCTGGTGACGCGCTGGTTGATCGCACGTCGCGCCGCGGCTTTCGAACATGTCGGGCGGTCGGATTCCCGATCGCGGCGTGCGCTGTGGATCGGAACGCTGCTCCCGCCGACGGCCGCGGTGGTGTTGGCCATCACTTTCGCCGTGGTCGCGGTGACGACCGAGCACTCGGCCAGCTGGGCCTTGATGGCGGCGTGCGTGACGTTCAGCTGTCTGCCGCTGCTGGGATCCGTCTGGGCGCTGGTCTACGTGATCGAGCTGGCCAAGACCGAAGACCACTACACCCAGTTCCGGTCGGTCATCTGGGGTTGGTGGCTGATGTGGCTGATCAGCAGCGTGGTCTCGGTGTTCGCGTCGACCACCAGCGGGGCGGCGGACGCCCAGGGCATCGCCAACAACACCGTGGCGATGATCGTCGCCTACCTGATCGCGCTGGCGTCGTTGCTGGTGACGGCGAAGCTCTTCGAGGGATTCGAGCGCAAACCCGTCGAGCGGCCGGCCCACCGCTGGGTGGTGGTCCGTGATGACGAAGTTCCCGCGACGGAATCTGCTGCATCGGTTGAGTTGCCGAGTGAAGTACCGGCAGCATAGGGAGATGACGTACGCCGAGGAAGCGGTCTCTCGGCATCCGTTCGTCGTTGCCCACCGCGGGGCTTCGGCGGCGCGCCCGGAACACACCCTGGCCGCCTACGATCTGGCGCTGCGCGAAGGCGCGGACGGCGTGGAATGCGACGTCCGGCTCACCCGTGACGGGCACCTGGTCTGCGTGCACGACCGCAAACTCGACCGGACGTCCACCGGCGCCGGCCTGGTCAGCATGATGACGCTGGCCCAGCTTCGCGAGCTGGAATTCGGTTCCTGGCATGGCAGTTGGCGCCCGGACGGCACTCACGGCGACACCGGTCTGCTGACCCTCGACGCGCTGATCTCGCTGGTGCTGGACTGGAAGCGGCCGGTGAAGATTTTCGTAGAAACCAAGCACCCGGTCCGCTACGGGGCGCTCGTCGAGAGCAAAGTGCTCGCGCTGCTGCACCGCTTCGGTATTGCCTCGCCGGCGTCGGCCGACCGGTCCCGTGCGGTGGTGATGTCGTTCTCCGCGGCGGCGCTGTGGCGGGTCCGGCGGGCGGCACCGCTGCTGCCTACGGTGCTGCTCGGCCACAGCCATCGATACCTGGCCAGCCGGGCGGCCAGCACGATCGGGGCTACCGCCGTCGGGCCGTCGATCGCCACCCTGCGGGAGCACCCCGAGCTCGTCGACCAGGCCGCCGCGCAGGGCCGAGCGCTGTACTGCTGGACGCCCGACGACTACGACGACGTCCGCTTCTGCCGAGATGTGGGAGTGGCGTGGCTGGCCACCAACCACCCCGGCCGCGTCAAGGCCTGGCTGGAAGACGGCCTGACCGGCGCCGACCCGCACTAGCGCCCGGCGACGACGGCTGGCTCAAGGCTGTTCGCCGCGCACGCTTGACGGCACCGGCTGGTCGGCGGCCAGCGCGTCGAACAGCGCAGCGGCCTTCTCGTGATCCCACACCACCACCGAGCCGGAGCTGGTGCTGCTGAATTCGCCGATCGGCACGGTCAACTCGATGGTCGAGCCCTGCAGCGACCAGGCCAGCCGGGCCAGGTCCCAGACGTGGTCGCCGTGATCGACCGTCAGTGCGCCGACCACCGCGTGCGGCACCGAGTACCAGCGCCACGGGTTGAGCCACACGGCCGGGCTCACCGCCCGATGCAACAGCGACGACATGAACTGCCGTTGGTCAACCATCCGATCCAGGTCTGCTCGCGGGGTGGCCCGGCTGCGGACGTAGCCGAGGGCGTCGCGGCCGGCCAACTCCTGGCATCCGGCGGGCAGATTGATGCCGGCCAGCGGGTCGTCAATCGGGGACTTCGGGCAGACCGTCACCCCGCCCAGTCCGTCGACCAGGCCGGCGAACCCGGTGAAGCCGATCTCGGCGTAGTGGTCGATCCGAAGCCCGGTCGCCTGCTCCACCGTCTCCGCCAGCAGCCGGGCGCCACCCATCGCGAACGCCGCGTTGATCTTGTCGCGGCCGTAGCCAGGGATCGGGACGTAGGAGTCGCGGGGAATGGACACCATCGTCGTCGGGGCGCTCGAGGTGAACGCGGGCACGTGCACCACCAGGATGGTGTCGGTCCGGCCGTTGCCGGTGTCGCCGCCGGTGGCCAGCGCCTCCTGCTGTTCGGTGGTCAGGCCCTGGCGGCTGTCGGAGCCGACCAGCAACCAGGTGCTGCCGGATCCGGCGGCCGGCCGGTCCGGGTAATCCGTCAGCACGCTTTGGCGGTGCAGCGCCGTCTCCAGCCACAGCGCCCCGCCTAGCATCGCGGCGCAGCCCAGCAGCACGGCGATCACCAGGCTCAGCGAAATGACTTGCAGCCGTGCCTTTTTGCGCCGTGGCGGCGTGCCCTTCCGTGGCGGCGTGCCCTCACGAGGGGGCGTGCCCTGAGGCGTCGCGCCCTGACGCGGCGACGCGCCTTGACGCGGACCGCGACGGTTCGGCGCGGTCGGCCGCGGGGGTGGTGTGCCCGGCGGCGGGGGCCGGCGGCGACGGATCTCGGTCATGTCAGTGCAGCCATCGCAGATGCCCGGCCAGTAGGGCGTAGCCGACGAAAGCCACGGTGTCGATCAGCCCGTGCGCGATCACCAAAGGCCACAGCCGGTTGCTTCGCTGCCAGGCGTACCCGAACACCAGCCCCATCACCAGGTTGCCCAGCCCGGAGCCGAAGCCTTGGTAGAGGTGATATCCGCCGCGCAGCAGGCTCGACCACCCCAGCGCCGCGCGCGGCCCGACCCCCAACTGGCCTAACCGCGTGAGCAGATATCCGACCACGATGACTTCTTCGGCCCAGCCGTCGGCGAAGGCGGTCAGGATCAGCATCGGAACCCGCCACCAGGTGTCACCAAGGCCGGATGGAATGACCGAGGCGTTGACGTGCAGGGCCCGTGCGAGGAGATACAGCGCCAGCCCCGGCAGCCCGATCAGGGTGGCCAGTCCCACGCCGCCGAGCAGGTCGGGACGCCACCGGAAACGAGCCAGCCCAATATCGCCAGGCGACAATCCGGTGCGCCACAACAGGTATAGGCCGAGCGCGCCCCAGGCCAGCAGCTGCAGGACGACCGACGCGTTGAGCCCGAGGTCGATCACGTCGAAGTAGGACCGCTTCGGGTTGAGCGGGATTCGCTGCGCGCTCAGATCGCGCAGCACCGAATCCGCGAGCTGCAGCGCCGCGGTGACGGCGCTGAGGCCGAACGTCACGCTGAGCACGATCACCAGCTCGATGCTCAGCGGCCGGCGTTCGGTCCGATCGTCGGAGTCACTGCGGGGCGCAATCACCCCGCCACGGTAACCGGCAGCGGCCGGCGGTCAGTCCTGCCGCGCGCGCAGGCCGTTCACGAACGGGCAGCCCAGCAGCACCCGGATGGCCTTACCCAGCCCGACGACGTCGTCGACCGGCGTATGGAACGGCAGCCTGACGTCGCGGTCGCCCTCG
This sequence comes from Mycobacterium sp., assembly GCF_965277065.1. Lineage (GTDB taxonomy): Bacteria > Actinomycetota > Actinomycetes > Mycobacteriales > Mycobacteriaceae > Mycobacterium. The sequence goes on along the minus strand of NZ_CBDIBT010000016.1, from coordinate 348,499 downwards.
GCGCTTTCCACCCGCAGCCGCATGCCGTAGCGGTCGATACCGAGCGGGCGGACATCCCCGCGTCGCAACCGCGCCGGCAGCCGCGAGGCCAACCGCGCGACCACGTCGCGGTGGGCGGTGTCGAGGTGGCGGATCCAGCAGGATTCGAACGCGCAGAATGGATCCGGCTGGGCGGCCAGCAACGACGCCGAGTCGACGGCCTCGGCGCCGGTGGCGTCGGTAACCACCACCGACTCGATCTCCAACCGCGCCAGCAGGTACTGGGTGTCACCGTCCGCCACGGGCCCGGATGCCGGAGTCTGCACCTGCAGCAGTGCGGGGTGCGGGTGCTCGGCCGCAATCAGGTCGAGCATCTCGCACACTTCCGACGGCGGCACCGGGTGCAGCCGGCCGCGGATCCACACCAGCGAGCGGACCGGTTCGCGCAGTGGCAGGGGCGCATAGTCGGCCAGCTCCAGCACGGTCTGAGCGCCCGAGGCTCCGCCGTCGCTCAGCTGTTCGGCGACGGCGCCGCCGGCCGGGACACCGACTGCGAAGGAACCGTCGGCGAGCAAGTGATGCAGCGGGGTGGTGAGCGGCTCGGCGCTGTCTACTGCGAGCAGCGCACCGCCGGCGCGGACGCAGGTGCTGCGAATCCGCTCGGCAGTCGTCGGCGCCAAGCAGTGGGCGAGTGTCATCGTTGACCGTCCTAACAAGTGAGGTAAGCCTTACTTAACTAAAGACGATCGAGGAGCGCAAGACCTACGACCCGATAGGGTTTTGGACGTGGCCAGCATCGCGTATCTCGGTCCGGCGGGGACCTTCACCGAAGCGGCGCTCTTGCAGATGACCGGAGCCGGCCTGGTTCCGGAGGCTGCGGCGGGCGCCTGGCAGCCGTTGCCGGTCGATAGCACGATCGCCGCGCTCGATGCGGTGCGCGACGGTAAAGCCGAATTCGCCTGTGTGCCCATCGAGAACTCGATCGACGGTTCGATCATGCCGACGCTGGACAGCCTGGCGATCGGGACGCCGCTGCAGATCTTCGCGGAGCTGACGCTGGACGTGGCCTTCAGCATCGCCGTCCAGCCCGGACGTAGGGCTGCCGACGTCCGCACGCTGGCCGCCTTTCCGGTGGCCGCCGCGCAGGTGCGGCAGTGGCTGGCCGCGAATCTGCCCGCCGCGGAGCTACGTCCGGCCATCTCCAACGCCGACGCGGCGCAACAGGTCGCCGACGGACTGGTCGACGCCGCGGTCAGTTCCCCGCTGGCCGTCGCCCACCGGAACCTGTCGACGCTGGCCGACGGCGTGGTCGACGAAGCCAACGCACGCACCCGTTTCGTGCTGGCCGGCCGGCCCGGCGCGCCGCCCCCCCGAACCGGGGCCGACCGCACGTCGGTGGTGCTGCGGATCGCCAACGAGCCGAGCGCGCTGGTCTCGGCGCTCACCGAGTTCGGCATCCGGGGTATCGATCTCACTCGCATCGAATCCCGGCCTACCCGAACCGAATTGGGCACCTACGTGTTCTTCCTGGATTGCGTCGGCCACATCGACGACGATGCCGTCGCCGAGGCACTCACAGCGCTGCACCGGCGTTGTACCGATGTGCGCTACTTGGGTTCCTGGCCGACAGGAGACATCGCGGGGTCACCGCCCCCGCAATCGGACGACGCCGCGCGCTGGCTGACCGGCCTGCGCGAAGGGTCCGGCCGATGAGCGGTCGACTGGTGTTGGTGCGGCATGGACAGTCCGTCGCCAACGTCGACAAGCGGCTCGACACCCGGCCGCCGGGTGCGGATCTGACGGACTTGGGCCGCGAGCAGGCGCGCGCCTTCGCCCGCGCCGCCACCTCGGTGCCCGGTCTGCTGCTGCATTCGGTGGCCACCCGCGCCGCGCAGACGGCGGCGGAGATCAGTACCGAACTCGACGTGCCCGCCCGGGAAGTGGTCGGTATCCACGAGGTCCAGGTCGGCGACCTGGAGAACCGCAACGACCAAGACGCGGTCGACGCGTTCGACGCCACCTACCGGCGCTGGCTGCACGGCGAGCGCGATGTGTCGATGCCCGGCGGGGAAAGCGCCAACGACGTGCTCGAGCGCTACCTGCCCGTGCTGGACGAATTGCGGGATCGCTACCTCGACGACGAGAACTGGACCAGCGACATCGTCGTCGTCAGCCACGGGGCGGCGATCCGGCTGACCGGCGCCCTGCTGGGCGACGTCGACAGCGAGTTCGCGCTCGAGCACCACCTCGCCAATACCGAGGCGGTGGTGCTGCTGCCCGCGGCAGACGAGGGCTGGAGTTGTGCGCAATGGGGCACCCACACGCCCCCGTTCGAATTGACGCCGGACGAGGTTGCGGCCGAATCGATCTCGGACCCGATGGGCTGAGCTAGATCGCGATCCCGGCCGACGCGTCGGTGTTCGCGCAGTCGCACCCGACCGCGTCGCAGTCGAGCACAAACGCGTGGAGTGTCAGTTCCGGGCTGCTGCAGCCCTCGTCGGTGCACTCCGATCGATGCAGCCGATGGCGAATCAAGGCGCCGTGACAGTGCTCCAACCCTGCCAGGCATTCGCGGCAGCGGGTGTTCATCTGGCAGTCATAGCACCGACGGACGACGAATCGGTGGTGCCGCGCCGAGCTGATCGCCGGTTACGCCCAACCCAGTTCGTGCAGCCGCTCGTCGTCAATGCCGAAATGATGGGCGATCTCGTGTATCACGGTGACTTTGACTTCTTCGACGACCTGCTCGTCGTCGTCGCAGATCTCCAGCAGCGCGTCCCGGTAGATCGTGATGGTGTCCGGTAGCGACCCGGCGTAGTGCGAGTCGCGTTCGGTCAAGGCCACACCCTCGTACAGCCCGAGCAGCTCGTCGTCGTCGGGGTGCCGGCCGTCGACCAGGACCACCACGTTGTCCATCACCGCCGCCAGCTTCGGCGGGATCAGATCGAGCGCATCGGAGACCAGTTCGTCGAACCGTTGCGGATCCATCCGAACGGCCACCCGACTACTGCCCCGGCGGCGGAGCGGGTTCCGCGGCGGGTGCCGGTGGCGCGAACGGGTTCTGCGGTGGCTCGGGCGCCGGAGCCGGGGCTTCGGGAGCGGGTGCCGGCGCGGGCGCCTGTGGTGCGGGAGCAGGTTGGCCCGGCAGATGCTGGTTGCCCTGTCGCTGGCTGCTGGACCCTCCCGATGAACCACTCGAGCCCGACGATCCACTGGAGCCCGACGATCCGCTGGAGCCCGACGAGCCGCTTGACCCGGTCGACGAGGCGCCGGTGTCCGGAGTGGTCGGAATCGGGGGGAGGTGGAGCCGCTCCTGCGGGATGTCCGGTGGCGGGACAGGAGCTTGACCGTTGATCTTCAACGGACCCTTGGCGCTGTTGATCAACGTGGCCCAGCCACCGTTGCCCAACGTCGCCCCGATGCTGCAGGCCACCTGACGGCTGCCGGCCGACCAGCTCGGCAACGACAGCGTGCTGTAGATCAGCGTGAGAGTGGTGCTGCGCAGCTGCACCGGCGCGAGGTAGGCGTCCGTCAGCTTCGTGCAGGAGTCTTTGATGAAGCCGTCTTGCTCGGGTTCGGGAGGCAATCCCTCGGGGAAACGGGCGAGCAGGTTGACCGTGCCGGTGACCTCCATCGCGTGCGGCGCGGTGCAGTCGACCGGGATGTCGGTGGGCTGGTTGGTGGACGGGTCGATGCCCAGGCAGGAGCCGTCCGGCCAGACCTTGGACTGGTCGGCGTCGGCGACCTTGCCCTTGTAGGCGACCTGCTGGTTGCCCGCGCCCGGCAGCTGCAGCCCGCACAGCATCCGGCGCTCGCCGAACTGCCGCCAGGCTTTGTCGCCCGACCACAACATGCTGATGACGAACTTGCTGTTTGGGTCGAACTTGGCGCCGAGGTAGCGGCGCACCGCCGATTCGCACTGCTCCTGGCTGATCTGCTCGATGCGGGTGGCCGTCGGCGGCGGGGCGGATGGGCCGTACTCCGAGCCGGGGAAGGTGCGCATGTCTATGGACTCGGAGACCTCGAAGCGGTGCTCGTCTTTGCAGTCGACGATGTTGGCGGCCTCGGGCATCCGGTCTGGCCACATCAGGCAGTTCCCGCTGTTAGCACGGTTGAACGCGTCATTGCCCTTGGCGCCGGTGGGAGGCACCGGGTCGATGTAGCCGGCCAGCCGCCCCGGGCCGCCGCCGATCGGCAGCGCGGTGACCAGGCCGGCGATCAGCAGACCGCCCAGCGCGGTCAGCAGCAGCGCCCGCCTGGTCGCCGAGGCCTGCAGCGTCCCATTCAGCGCGGTCATCCGCGCGACGCGCGGCAGCCGGCGCCCGGGAACGGGCGGCACCGACGCCTCAGAGACGCCGGCGGCGTCACGCTCGTCGAGCTCGGATTCAGGCCACATTGCACCCATTCTGACAGGCGAACTCGGGAAGGTGACGGCTGTTACAGAAGTGAAATGGTTTGCCGGTGATTGAGGCCCACCGCGTAGGGTTCTAGCCCGTGATCGACCTGAAGTTGCTCCGGGACAATCCCGACGCCGTGCGTGGGTCGCAGCAGAAGCGGGGCGAGGACCCGCAGCTGGTCGACACGCTATTGACCGCCGACAGTGTGCGCCGGTCTGCGATCGCGAGCGCCGACTCGCTGCGCGCCGATCAGAAGGCAGCCAGCAAGAAGGTCGGCGACGCATCGCCCGACGAGCGGCCCGCACTGCTGCGGCGGGCCAAGGAAATGGCCGAGCAGGTGAAGTCGGCCGAAATCCGGCAGGCCGAGGCCGAGGCGACGTTCACCGCCGCGCACATGGCGATCTCGAACGTGATCATCGACGGCGTCCCGGCCGGCGGGGAGGACAACTACGCCGTCCTCGACGTCGTCGGCGAACTGCCCGTGATCGTCGACCCCAAGGACCACCTCGAAATCGGTGAGAACCTTGGTCTGATCGACATGGAACGCGGCGCCAAGGTGTCCGGCTCGCGGTTCTACTTCCTGACCGGCCAGGGCGCGCTGCTGCAGCTGGGTCTGCTGCAGATGGCGATCCGGCTGGCCGCCGACAACGGGTTCGTGCCGATCATCCCGCCGGTGCTGGTGCGACCCGAGGTGATGTCCGGGACCGGATTCCTCGGCGCCCACGCCGACGAGATCTATCGCGTCGAGGCCGACGACCTCTACTTGGTCGGGACCTCAGAGGTACCGCTGGCCGGCTACCACTCGGGCGAGATCCTCGACCTGTCCGACGGGCCGCTGCGTTACGCCGGCTGGTCGTCGTGCTTTCGCCGCGAAGCCGGCAGCTACGGCAAAGACACCCAAGGGATCATCCGGGTGCATCAGTTCGACAAGGTCGAGGCGTTCGTCTACTGCAACCCCGCCGACGCCGAGGCCGAGCACGAGCGGCTGCTGGGCTGGCAGCGCGAGATGCTGGCCCGCATCGAGGTGCCGTATCGGGTCATCGACGTCGCGGCCGGCGATCTCGGCTCGTCGGCGGCCCGCAAGTTCGACTGCGAGGCGTGGGTGCCCACCCAACAGGCCTATCGGGAGCTCACCTCGACGTCGAACTGCACCACGTTCCAAGCCCGACGACTGGCCACCCGGTACCGCGACCCTTCCGGTAAACCGCAGACCGCGGCCACACTCAACGGCACGCTGGCCACCACCCGCTGGCTGGTCGCCATTCTGGAGAACCACCAGCAGCCCGACGGCAGCGTGCGGGTTCCGGCCGCGCTGGTGCCCTTCGTCGGCACCGAGGTGCTGGAACCGCGTAGCTGATGACGCGCATCGGAACCCCGCTGTCGCCCACCGCGACCAAGGTCATGCTGCTCGGCTCCGGCGAACTCGGCCGCGAGGTCGTGATCGCGCTGGCGCGCCTCGGCGTGGAGACCATCGCCGTCGACCGCTACGACAACGCGCCGGGGCAGCAGGTCGCCCACCACGCTCGGACCGTCACGATGTCGGATCCAGACCAGCTCAAGGCGCTGATCGAGGCCGAACGACCGGATATCGTCGTTCCCGAGATCGAGGCCATCGCCACCGAGGCGCTGCAGGAGCTGGAAGCGGCCGGCGTCGTCCGGGTGATTCCCACCGCACGGGCGGCCCGGCTGACGATGGACCGCGAGGGTATTCGGCGGCTGGCCGCCGAGACCCTCGGCCTGCCCACCAGCCCATACCGATTCTGCGACTCGCAGGCCGAACTGCAGGCGGCCGCCGACGCCATCGGCTACCCCTGCGTCGTCAAACCGGTGATGAGCAGCTCGGGCAAGGGTCAGAGCAAGCTCGACGGACCCGACGGTGTCGAGGCGGCCTGGGCTCATGCGATGGCCGGCGGCCGAGTCAGCCATGACCGCGTCATCATCGAAGGTTTCATCGACTTCGATTACGAGATAACGCTATTGACCGTCCGGGCGCGCGGCGAAGACGGTGAGGTGGCCACTCAGTTCTGTGCGCCGATCGGCCACAAGCAGGTCAGCGGCGACTACGTCGAGAGCTGGCAACCACACCCGATGCCGGCCGCCGCGCTCGACAATGCGCAGCGAATCGCCCGCACCATCACCGAAGAGCTCGGTGGAGAGGGAATTTTCGGGGTCGAGCTCTTCGTCACGAGTGATAAGGCGTGGTTCAGCGAGGTCAGCCCGCGGCCGCACGACACCGGCATGGTCACGATGATCACCCAGTGGCAGAACGAATTCGAGCTGCATGCTCGGGCCATTCTCGGGCTTCCGGTTGACACTACGTGTAAGACCCCAGGCGCCAGCGCGGTGGTCTACGGCGGCGTGGACGCCGAGGGCGTGGTCTTCGACGGCGTGGACGAAGCACTGCGGGTGCCGCGCACCGACCTGCGCCTGTTCGGAAAGCCGGAAAGCTTCGTCAAACGGCGCATGGGTGTCGCTTTGGCCTACGACGAGAACTTGGACACCGCGCGGCGGAACGCGGTCGAGGCGGCGAGTCGGGTCAGGCCGCGCGAAATCTGAGCGCTGGCGTTCGAGGGGTGTTAGCAAAGCTCAGTTGGCGTTTATGTACTGATCTATCATTTTCTGACCGTCGTCCAGAAGGCGGCGGCGCGTGATGTCGCGTCGGAGGTGAGAGCGCGATGGGTTGGCTCGTCCGGTGGTGGCGCCAGGCCGATCACTACGACCGGTTGAGCGCACACCTGCAGGCCCGCGGCATGGCAGGCCTCACGCGCGCCGTCATCTCCTCGATCGCCGGCGGTTTGGCGGTGGTAGCGCTGGCCACCCTGTGGACCCCCGACAGCTCACTCACCGAAGTTTCGCTTGTTTGCACGGTGATTGCCGCCGTCGGGGCCGCGGGCGGCGCGCTGTTGTGGGCGCTGTGCTGGCCAACACGCACTGCGGCCATCCGATTCGTCGTCGCGGCCACGGGAAGCATCGGCCTGATCGCCCTGGCCCAGCGACATCCGGTGTTCGGCTTGTTGACCTGCACTGCATTTGCGGCCACGGCCAGCTACGTGGCGTTGTTCCACACCGCGCCGGTGATGGCGGCGCATTTCGCGGTCGCCAGTACCGTCGGCGCGGTCCAGACATACCGACTTGCCGCGGAGTACAACCTCGCCGCGGGCGTGTCGTCGTATGCGCTGCTTCTGCTGCTGACGCTGGTCGTGCCGTTCGGCGTCCAGGTGGTCGTGCACGTGCTCGGCACCGACGCCGTCCGCGCCGAACGCGACCAGCTGACCGGCCTGTACACCCGCCGGGCCTTCCACCGGCGTGCCAAGGCCCGCCTGGAACAGGGCAGCCGGCAGCAGGCCTACGTCGTCGTCTCCGTGATCGACCTGGACCGCTTCAAGCAGCTCAACGACAGCTACGGGCACAGCACGGGCGACGACGCGTTGGTCTCGGTGGCCCGTGCGCTACGCGACACCACCGACGACAGTGCGGTGATCGGCCGTTCGGGCGGCGAGGAATTCGTCATCGCCGACATCTGGCTCCCCGACGAGGTCAGCCGACGAGCACAGCAACTCTGCGATGAGATCGCCGCGCTGCCGTTCGGCATCACCGCCAGCATCGGCACGGCCGGCATCCACCCCGCGTACCGGACCGGCAATCGCGGCGATCTGCTGATCGAGCTGATCGCGGCCGCCGACGCCGCGATGTACACCGCCAAACGACGCGGCGGCAACCAGGCCGGCCACCACGAGTGGCCACTGCCGCCGCCGCTGGCCAGCTTCGCCGACGACGAAACGGACTACCGCGACGGGATCAGCGCCTAGCTACGCGTTGACCGGCGTTGCGGCGCTTGAGCTCTGGGCATGCCGGTGCTGGCGCTCCATGGTGGCGAAGTAGAAGGCGAACGCGAACGCGAAGCTGGTGAACAGACTCGAGACGAAGTACAGCCACGGCCGCCGCAGTCCACGCCGGTATCCGTCCACAATCGTGAACAGCGGCAGCAGAACCACATTCGCGATCGTGTAGTCCTGGCTCGCCGAGCTGGCCGCCGGGTTGGTGAACATCAGCCGGATGTATTCGGCCCAACTGCCGTGTTGCCCCCAGAGCGGGTTGGTCGAGCCATGCGAATACTCCTGCACGAAGCGGATATTGAAGTACCAGCCCAAGCCGACCGAGGCGATGCCGATCAGGTAGTACAGCCCCTCCAACGGCGAGAAAAGCGCGCCACCGACGGGACGGGAGAAGACCTGGCGGTTGGAAGTGACGATCCAGGTGATCACCGCGAGGCCGAGAATTGCGTGCGTGAGAAGCGAGACCATTGCGGCAGTCTCACCCCGCTCCCGAAGTTTTGTCAATATTGACATAACGGGTTCTGGGGTAATTTACCAACATGATCCGGCCGGCCCAGACGGCGCGCAGCGAGCGCACCCGCGAGGCGCTGCGGCAGGCGGCCTTGGTGCGATTCCTGGCGCAGGGAGTCGAGGACACCTCAGCCGACCAGATCGCCGCTGACGCCGGGGTCACGCTGCGGACGTTCTATCGGCACTTCTCGTCCAAACACGATCTGCTGTTTGCCGACTACACCGGCCTGACCTGGTTTCGCTCCGCCCTCAACGACCGGCCGGCGACCGAATCGATCGTGGACTCGGTGCAGGCGGCGATCTTCGCCTTCCCGTACGACGTTGATGCCGTTGCAAAAATCGCCGCGCTGCGCGACCACGAGATCGACCCGGGACGCATCGTCCGCCACATCCGGGACGTGCAGGCCGACTTCGCCGACGCCATCGAGACCCAACTGCAGGCGGGTAGCTGTGCGACCGCGCCGACGCCGGACGACCGGGTCCGCTGCACGGTCACGGCGCGCTCGATCGCGGCGGCGGTGTTCGGCGCCATGGAAGCCTGGATGCTCGGCGACGACCGCTCGCTGGGCGAGTTGGCCCGGGTCTGCCATCTGGCGCTGGAGACGCTCCGATCGGGGATCACCGAGTCATGGGCGAGGCAAGTTTCGTCATAATTGACAAAACTTTCCAACCGTGCAAATCTGCGCAGGCAGAGCGGCAGGCCGGAGAGGTGGCAGATGACCGACTACGACGCGATCGTGATTGGCGCCGGACACAACGGCCTGGCCGCAGCGGTGCTGTTGCAGAAGGCCGGTCTGCGCACGGTGTGCCTGGAGTCGAAGCTCTATGCGGGCGGGATGGCGTCCACGGTGGAGTTGTTCGACGGCTACCACTTCGAGATCGCCGGATCGGTGCAGTTCCCCACCGCGCCGGTGGTCCGCGAGCAACTCGGCCTGGACTCGATTCCGGCCATCGACCTGGACGTGATGTCGGTGGCGCTGCGCGGAGTCGGCGATGACCCGATGATCCAGTACAGCGATCCGATCAAGCTCTTCACCCACCTCAACGAGGTCCACGGGGCCGACGCCGTCAACGGCATGGCCGGCCTGATGGCCTGGGCGCAGGCGCCGACGCGCGCGCTCGGCAGGTTCGACGCCGGCGCGGCACCCAAAACCCTCGACGAGATGTATGCCTGTGCCACAAACGAATTCGAGCGATCAGCGATCGACGAGATGCTGTTCGGCTCGGTCACCGACGTGCTTGACCGCTACTTGCCCGACCGCGAGAAGCACGGCGCGCTGCGCGGGTCGATGACCGTGCTGGCGGTCAACACGCTCTATCGCGGACCGGCCACGCCGGGCAGCGCGGCGGCGCTGGCGTTCGGCCTGGGCATACCCGACGGCGCCACTATGCAGATGAAGAAGCTACGCGGCGGAATCGGCGCGCTCACCTCGCATCTGGTGGACGTGCTCGAGCGCGACGGCGGCCAAGTTCGGTTGCGCACCAAGGTGACCGAGATCGTGGTCGGCGACGGGAAAGTGGGCGGGGTCCGCACCGAGACGGGCGAGACCGTCACTGCTCCGATCGTGATCTCCGCGCTCGCGCCCGACCTGACCGTCAACGACCTCATCGATCCCGCGGCGCTGGCCGCCGGTATCCGCGAACGCTATGCGCGAATCGACCACCGCGGCAGCTATATTCAGATGCACTTCGCGCTGGACGAGGCGCCCGAGTTCGTCGAGCCGTACACCGCGCTCAACGACCCGAGCATGCAGGCGTCGATCGGCATCTTCTGTACGCCCGAGGAAGTGCAGCAGCAGTGGGAAGAATGCCGCCGCGGGATCGTGCCCGCCGACCCGACCGTCGTCTTCCAGGTTCCCTCGCAGAACGATCCCGACCTTGCGCCCGCCGGCAAGCACGCCGCGTCGGCGTTCGCGCTGTGGTTCCCGATCGAAGGCGACGTCGACTACGGCGCAGCCAAACTCGAGATGGGCCAGCGGGTGATCGACAAGATCACCCGGTTGGCGCCCAACTTCGAACGCAGCATCAGCCGGCACACCACCTTCACGCCCAAGCACATGGGGGTGATGTTCGGCGCCCCCGGCGGCGACTACTGCCATGGCCTGTTTCACGCGAATCAGGTCGGGCCCAACCGGCCAGGGCCAAAAGGCTTTCTCGGACAGCCGCTTTCGATCGCCGGGCTGTACTTGGCCAGCACCGGGTGTCACGGCGGGCCGGGGATCACGTTCATTCCCGGCTATAACGCGGCGCATCAGGCACTGGCCGACGCCGGGCGCTAGTCCCGCTCGTCGAGCAATCGGTCCAGCAGCGTGATGAACTCGTTCGGCTCGCCAGGGGTGAATGCAGGGCTGGGCCGGGTACCCGGCACGTCCAGCGTGATCAGGGTCGACCGGAACGGCCGCCCGACATCCAGCGGCAACCAGCGACGCAGGTCGGAACTACCCCAGATGCGGAACCGGTGCAGCACCAGCCCCAGCGATTCGGCTTTGTAGCCGCGGACGCGCTGCAGCGCGATGATCTTCGAGGTACCGGACGGAAAGTGGTAGCGGCGCAACGTGATCGCCTCCCGGTCCAGCTGGATCAGGCCGTCATCGTAGGAGTCTGCGCTCATTGCCGTGCCCTCCTGAGTTGGTGTCCGCGCGCGGTGAGGCAGCGGCCGTTGTCCAGGTTCCACTGCCAACCGTGCAGGTTGCAGGTCAGAGTGTTGCCCTCGATGACGCCGAACTTGGACAGGTCGGCTTTCAGGTGTGGGCAGCGCCGCTGAATCTCCCAGCCGTCCATGGTGATCGACGCGGAGTCGTCGTGGGTCTCGGCGAACCAGCCGTCGGCGTAGGCGATCCGCTCACCGGTGAGACATTTGAAGAACGTGTAGAGGTATTCGTTGTAGCCGCCGACCCGCCAGGCCCGGAACCGGGTGGACAAGAAAATGGTGTTGACCCAGTCTGGCTCGTTGTCGCGCAGCACGGTCCGAACCAGCTCGGCCGGGATGGCAAACCCGTAGCGGAACTTCTCGTCGGGAATCGCCTCGCGCACAGTGCGTTTCGGAAAGTCGAGCACTACTCTTCGAGGGCCCAGTACCAGCTCGACCGGGTAGCCGATGCCGTCGCAGATCTCGTTGCCGGCCAGCATGATCGGCTCGAACATCGCGCGCAGTGGCTCGAGTAGCGAGTCGCCGGCAGCGGGCGCCCAGCGGGCTTTTTCCGCCGCCAGCACCGGTCGCATCCGGGCGGCGTAGTCGGCGATGTAATCCGCCTTGCCGGTGGTGAAGATGGCTTCGACCTGCTCGGTGGGCAGCGGGTGTCGATGCGAGTTCAGTTGCGTACCAGTGAATTCGGCCGTCGACCCGGGCATCATCAGCAGGCCGTGGTCGTGGCCGTTGCGGCGCAGCTGCTCGAGGAACACCATCTGGTCGGGAAAGATGTTGGCCGGATCGGCGTGGTCGTCGTTGAGGTCCCGCAGCTCGGGATCCAGGAAACATGGTGGACCGGCGGACGGGATCACCCAAGTCGCCCCGACCTGAGCGATGTACTGACGGGACCGGTCCATCTGGCGCTGACGCTTCTGTATCCCGAACGTCTCCTTGGCGCGCTCCGGCATGTCGTAGACCATCGGATACCAGATGGCACCGGAGTACTGCAGCATGTGCACGTCGATGGGACCGAACGCGTCCGTCAACACGTCGAGATCGACCGGCCGCGCGTCGTTCATGTTGAAGGCCGTCGTAGCGCCGTCGCTGACTACCAATCCCGAATCGCCTATCGGGCCGTCGGCGGGCGCGCGCAGCGCGATGATCATGATGTCGAGCTCGCCCTTCGGGCCGTTGAGTCGGTGTTTCACCGAGTCGGTGGTCTCGAAGAACCGATGGAACCCCAGCAACTGCAGGGCATTTTTCAGATCCGGCACCGGATAGTCCGGCAGCAGCACCACGGCGTCCTTGTTGACGTGCTCGGTCAGCAGCTTCGCGTCGAAGTGGTCCTTGTGCAGGTGCGAGACGTACAGGTAGTCGCAGTCGCCCAACGCGGCCCAGTCCAGGCCGCTGTTGTCCGGGAACGGGAACCACGACGCGAAGTAGGCAGGGTTGACCCACGGGTCGCACAGAACGCTGCCGGCCCGCGTGTCGATCCGAAAGCCGGCGTGGCCGATGCTGGTGACCTGCACTGACACCCTTCGAGGACTATTTTGCGACGCTCGTCTGCCGCTCCGAGCTTAGCGGGACAGCCGGCAAAGCCCGACCCGCTAGAGCCGCTCAGGCGCGAACACTAGGCTTGAACATCGTGGAGCCGGTATACGGAACGGTCATAGCGCTCGTGCGGACGGTATGGCGGGTGCAGGGTCTGCGTTTCACGGTCATCGGGCAAGAGCACATCCCCGCCACCAGTGGCGCCGTCATTGCCATCAACCACACCGGCTACATGGACTTCACCCTGGCCGGACTGCCGGCCTTTCGGGAACACCGCGCGCGCAAAGTCCGGTTCATGGCCAAGCAGGAAGTCTTCGACAGCAAGCTCACCGGGCCAATCATGCGGGGCTGTCGGCACATCCCGGTGGACCGAGCCAGCGGCGCCGCGTCGTATGAAGTTGCCGTCGAGCGGCTCAGGGCCGGCGAACTCGTCGGTGTCTATCCCGAAGCGACCATCAGCCGCAGCTTCGAAATCAAGGAATTCAAGTCCGGCGCTGCCCGGATGGCGATCGAGGCCGATGTGCCGATCATTCCGCATATCGTCTGGGGGGCCCAGCGGATCTGGACCAAAGGTCATCCCAAGAAGATGTTCCGCCCTAAGGTGCCGATCGTGATTCTGGTCGGCGAGCCGATTGAGCCGACGCTGCCCGCGCCCGAGCTGACCGCCTTGCTGCACTCCCGGATGCAGCATCTGCTGGAACGGGCGCAAGATGCCTACGGTCCGCATCCGCCCGGCGAGTGGTGGGTCCCGCGCCGCCTCGGCGGCAGCGCCCCGACCCCGGCCGAGGCCGCCCAGCTCGACGCTGAGGAGGCCAGCCGCCGCGCGGCCGCCAAGGCGGCTCGTGAGTCGGGCCTCGCCGAGTAACGACCATGGAGCCGGTTTTCGCCATGCTCGAGATCACGGCCAAGGCCCTGGTCAGGGCGACGGGCGCCAGGATCTCTTACCAGGGCCTCGAACACATCCCGGTCACTGGCGGCGCGGTGATCGCGATCAACCACACCAGCTACGTCGACTGGCTGCCGGCCGCCCTAGCAGCGCATCGTCGCGGCCGGCGCATCCGCTACATGATCAAGGCGGAGATGCAGCAGGTGAAGGTGGTCAATTTCCTGATCAAGCACACCAACACCATTCCCGTAGACCGCGGATCCGGCGGGCAGGCCTACGCCGACGCGGTCGGGCTGTTGCGGGCGGGAGAAGTCGTCGGCCTGATGCCGGAGGCCACCATCAGCCGCAGCTTCGAGCTCAAAGAGTTCAAGACCGGGGCGGCCCGAATGGCACGGGCAGCCGACGTCCCGACGGTGCCCCTGATCGTTTGGGGCGCCCAGCGGATCTGGACCAAGGATCACCCGCGCAACGTCGGTCGCCGCAAGATCCCGGTGATCGTTGCGGCAGGGCCGCCGCTGCCGCCGTCGGGTGACATCGAGCGTGCGGACGCCGCATTGCGCGAGCGAATGACCGCGCTGCTGCATCGTGTTCAAGAGGAGTATCCGCACCCCGAGGCTGCTTTCTGGGTGCCCCAGCGACTCGGCGGCAGCGCGCCTACGGTAGCGGAGGCAAAGGTTTTTGAAGACACTGAACAGGCCGAGCGCGCGCGCAAGCGGGCAGAGCACAGCCCCTGACGCGGCTGGCAGCTAAGAGACAGAAGGAGCGACCGCCATGCCAGAGCCGTTCTACCGGTTTGGAGAGTGGGTCGTGCCGCCGGTTGTTGCGATGAACGGAACGAAGTTCAGTTTCCGCGGGCTGGAGAACATCCCTCAGCGCGGTGGCGCACTGCTCGCCCAAAACCACACCAGCTACCTGGACTGGCTCCCGCCGCTGTTCGCCGCGCGCGAACGCGGCCGCCGGATGTATTTCATGATCAAAGCCGAGATGGCCGACGTGAAGGCGGTCAATTTCGTCATCAAGCATGCCCGGCTGATCCCGGTGGACCGCCGAGACGGGCACGACGCTTTCCACACCGCGGTGCAGCGGTTGCGTGAGGGTGAACTGATCGGGATGCACCCCGAGGCCACCATCAGCCGCAGCTTCGAGTTGCGTGAGTTCAAGACAGGCGCGGCCAGGATGGCCGTGCAGGCGCGGGTGCCGATCGTCCCGGTGATCGTCTGGGGCGCGCACCGGATCTGGCCCAAAGACCACGACAAGAAGTTGTTCCGCAACCGGATTCCGATCACCGTCGCTGCCGGCCGCCCCTTGCCCCCGCACGGCACACCCGAACAGCTCAACGTCACTCTGCGCCAAGCGATGAACAACCTGCTGTATCAGGTGCAAGAGGAGTATCCGCATCCCGAAGGTGAGTACTGGGTGCCGCGCCGGCTCGGGGGCAGCGCGCCGACGCGCGACGATTCGCAGAAGATCCGACTGAACGAGCTGCAACAGCGACTGGACAAACACGGCACCGACGGCGTCACGCGCCCGGGTCAGAACCAGACCGGAACGCATTGAGCATCGGCTGCGAAGGCAGACTGTCACTGTGACACTGCCCGCGCTGATCGCCAGCGATGTCGACGGCACTCTGCTCGACGACGACGAAAAGGTCACCCCGCGCACGCGTGACGCGGTGCGAGCGGTCATCGATGCGGGCGCGCTGTTCGTGCTCGCCACCGGCCGCCCACCGCGGTGGATTCCGCCGGTGGTCGATGGGCTCGGGTTTTCGCCGATATCGGTGTGCGCCAACGGCGGCGTGATCTATGACCCGGAGACCGACCGGGTGCTGTCGGCGAAAACACTGTCCGTCGACGCGCTGTGCGAGCTTGCCGAGATCGCCACCCGTGCCATCCCCGGCGCTGGCCTGGCCGTCGAGCGGGTCGGGGCCAGCGCGCACGACAGCGCGACGCCGCAATTCGTCAGTTCGCCCGGCTACGAGCACGCGTGGCTCAACCCCGACAACACCGAGGTCTCCCTCGACGACCTGCTCAGTGCGCCCGCGATCAAACTCCTGGTCCGTAAGGCCGGCGCGCGCAGCGCGGACATGGTGGCCGCACTGGTCAAGCACGTGGGCGTCGAGGGTGACATCACCTACTCGACCAACAACGGGCTGGTCGAGATCGTGCCGGTCGGTGTCAATAAGGCCGCTGGTATCGCGGAAATCGCTGGGCCGCTTGGCATTCCCGAGGCCGAATGGGTGGCGTTCGGCGACATGCCGAACGACGTGCCGATGCTGCTGCGGGCCGGCCTCGGGGTGGCGATGGGGAACGCGCACCCCGACGCGCTGGCGGCGGCCGACGAGGTCACCACGCCCAACACCGACGACGGGGTGGCACGCGTGCTCGAACGCTGGTGGCCCTAGCGGGCCGGGCCGCGAGCGTAACGCCACCGCGCACATGCCCCCGGGATTTCTCCACAGCGTTACGCTCGCGACCAATCGAGCGGTCGTCAAGCGGCCGGTGCGACGGGCGAAAAACGCTCGAGCTGCACCGGCGGTCCGGTCGGGGCCGGCGGCGGCAGTTCCTCGACGACGCCGTCGATCACCCGGCTGACCCGCCCGCTGAGCCGGTCGAAGTTCAGGGTGCCGTGCTGGAAGTTCTGCTTGACCCACTGCGGCTCTTGGATTTCCGAGCTGGTCGGCAGGCCCAGCGCGCCACGCTCGAAGCCGAGCGAGGCCCACGCGTCGTAGATGGCTCCGGTGACTGATTGCGGACCGGTCTCCGGGGACCAGTACATCGCACCCTTCTCGAAGTTCGCGTAGCGCGAGTCTCCGACGCCGGTCGCTTCGGGTGAGGTGGGTGCGCCCAAGACGCTGCTGAGCCCGCCGATGGTCTGCCAGCGGTCGTAGATGGCGCCGCCCTGCAACGACAGGGCCAGGTCCTCGGGCCGGGGTGGGCCGCTGAAATGCGCTGCGGTTTCGCGGATCTCGTCGAGTAGTCCATAAGCGACATTGCCGGGGCAGTCGGTGGCGCCGACATCGCGATGGGCGAAGATGGTCGGCAGCGTCGCGACAGCGTTGAATGGAAAGTTGGTGTTCTCCCCACCGGCCGATTGCAGTGCGACCGTGCCCCGTGGGTCGATGCGGTCCATCCCGAGCCGCCAGCCGATCAGCCGGCCGAGTGTGTGCAACTGGATCGGCGTCGGCGCGATGTCGTCGAAGTTGCCGATCATCGCCACACCCCAGCTGTCGCGGTTGAAGCCGCCGGTGTGGTCGCCCTGCACGGGACCGGTCAGTGCGCCGGCCCGGCCCTCGAACACCTGGCCGTACTTGTCGACGACTGCGTTGTAGGCGATGTCGCACCAGCCCAGGATCTGGGTGTGATACGCGTAGATCGACCGCATGATCGCCACGGAGTCCTGCGGCTGATAGTCGTTGCTCTCGGCGGTGTGGTGGACCACCGCGGCGCGGATGGGCTGGTCGAACGGCCGGTTGCCGCAGCGGACCGCGTCGTCGGCGCCCCACTGTGCGCGGGCGACGATGTTGGGCGCCTGGCCCGCGCCGATGGCAGCGGTCGGCGGGCTCCACTGGGTATCGGCCGGTGCCTGTGGCGGCGAGATCAGGATCGCCGAGATGTTCTGTGCCAGAGGCTGTTCCGCGGTCGCCGGGATATAGCCTAAGCCGGCGACCGGCTTGGTCTTCGGCGCTGACGTGCGGGGTGCGTCGGACGGGCGGCTGATCGCGATCTGGACGGTCGTGGTTTTGCCGAGGAAGACCGGGTCAGTGCCGCGCGGCCCCGTCGCCGCGCCGTGGCCCGTCAGCGTCTCGGTTTCGTACCACTGGCCCCATGAGCCGTCGGCATGGCGGGCGCGCACCCGGGCGGACGTGCCGGTCAGGTCGCCGCCGGTGAGCGCCACCATGGAAAACGGTGTGGCGTGGCTGATTTCGCGAACGGTGACGCCGCCGCCGAGCCCGACCAGTGGCTCCTGCGCGAGGTGGGTGTCCCCGGGCCGGGCCGAATGCTCGCGATGCCCGGCGGGTGAGCCGACGGCCAGCGGCAGGATGACGACGGTCGCCGCGATCGCGGTGAACAACGTCGTCGGCGCGGTAGGGCGGGACGGCACGAACCGATGTTACGTATGTGTCTAGTGATGCAAATGTTTCGACACGCTACTCAAGTGAACAAAGTGAATAAGCGCCATTTTGCCGAGAGTGCAACTGGCGACGCATTTCGCGAGATGTGGTGTCGGTAGTTGCACTCTCGCGCCCGCGCGGCACGGCACCGCAGAGTTTGGGTGTCCCAGGTCAGACCGGGGTTCCACTTCTGCGGTGCCGTTTCGGGGGAAATCCGAAGCCGAGCGTCCGATCAGGGGATCGGCGCCGGTGGCGGGGGAACCGGAGCGGCCGCACCGTGCGCCGCCTGGGTGAGACCTGGCAGGATCATGCCCTTGAGCAGGTCGATGGCCTGTCCGGCGCCCAACTGGTTGGCCGCGCTCATCACGTCGCTGACCAGCCCGCCGCTCGGTGCGGGACTCGCGCCAAGGGACGGGTCACCCAGGATCGGGTAGGTGCCACCGGAGGGATCCAGTCCGACCGGGTCGCTGATCGGAAGTTCGCTCGGGCTGGACAGGCCGCCGGCACCGGTTGTCGGGTCGAAAGCGCCCGGGGTACTCAGACCCGGAGTGAGTCCCGGGCTGGCCAGGCCGGGCGTGCTCAGCCCTGGACTGGTCGCCGTCGCGCCCGGCGTCAAGCCCGGAGTCGCCAGACCAGGGGTGGCGCCGGGGGTGAGACCGGGCGAGGTCAGACCAGGTGTCGTCAGACCCGGCGAGGTCAACCCAGGTGTCGTCAGACCCGGCGAGGTCAGCCCAGGCGTCGTCAGCCCGGGCGAGGTCAGGCCCGGTGAGGTCAGGCCGGGGCTGGTCAGGCCGGGCGAGGTCAATCCACCCAGGCCGGGCAGGCCGGCACTATCGGGGCTGGTCGCGCCCGTCAGGCTCGGGATCGGCGGCAGGCTGACGCCGAACTGGGACAGTCCCTGCGTCAAGGCGCCCATCAGCTCACCGGGCAGGTCGGTCATGGATGCGGCCCGGACGAACTCGTGGTGCTGGGGTGCGGGCTTGGCGGTCAAGTCGCAAACGGCGATGTAAGCAAAAGGACTCGCGACCGCCAGAGCGGCGAACGCGCTCGTGGCTGTCGAGAGCCTGCGTCGACGTCGGTTCGGCACGGAAGTCTCCTCAATCTGGACTGCGTCGTTCATGCACGCCGGGAGCGTGCACGATGTCCGACAAGTGCTTATTCGGACACCTGGCCGATGTTACTTACGTGAATGTTGTTACTGGAGTGGTGAGACCAAATCGTGAACCAATCGCGACTTTCGTCACCAAAAATCGCCCAATCGTTATCCGCCACGCCGCTACATGGCCGTGGCAGGGGCCTCGAGGGAACATGACCCCGGCGCAACGCCGCTGCCAAACGGGCTGCGGTCTCGTAGTCCGATACCCTAGGCAACCGATGGCTTCTCCTTCCGGTCGCTTTGACCTTTTCGTCGTCGGCTCGGGCTTCTTCGGTCTGACGATCGCCGAGCGCGCGGCTACTCAGCTCGGCAAGCGGGTGCTCGTCGTCGACCGGCGCCCGCACATCGGCGGGAACGCATACTCCGAGGCTGAGCCGCAGACCGGCATCGAGGTGCACAAGTACGGCGCCCACCTCTTCCACACCTCCAACGAGCGGGTGTGGGATTACGTGCGGCAGTTCACCGACTTCACCGGCTACCAACACCGCGTCTTCGCCATGCACGACGGCCAGGCCTATCAATTCCCGATGGGGCTGGGGCTGGTGTCCCAGTTCTTCGGTCGGTACTTCACCCCCGACGAAGCCCGGGCGCTGATCGCCGAGCAGGCAGGAGAGATCAACACCGAGGATGCGCAGAACCTCGAGGAGAAGGCGATCTCGTTGATCGGTCGGCCGCTCTATGAGGCGTTCGTCAAGCACTACACCGCCAAGCAGTGGCAGACCGATCCCAAGGAGCTGCCCGCGGCCAACATCGCCCGACTGCCGGTGCGATACACCTTCGACAATCGCTACTTCAACGACACCTATGAGGGCCTGCCGGTCGACGGCTACACCGCTTGGCTGGAGAACATGGCGGCCGACGATCGCATCGAGGTCAGGCTCGACACCGACTGGTTCGATGTTCGCGACGAGTTGCGCCGAGAGTCGCCGTCGGCCCCTGTTGTTTATACCGGCCCGCTGGACCGCTACTTTGATTACGCAGAGGGCCGGTTAGGCTGGCGCACACTGGATTTCGAGATAGAAGTGTTGGGCGACTGCGGGGATTTTCAAGGCACTCCCGTGATGAATTACAACGACGCCGACGTGCCCTACACCAGGATCCACGAGTTCCGGCATTTCCACCCGGAGCGCGATTATCCGGCCGACAAGACGGTGATCATGCGGGAGTACTCCCGCTTCGCCGAGCACGACGACGAGCCCTATTACCCGATTAATACCGAAACCGACCGCGCGGTGCTGACCGCCTACCGGGCTCGGGCCGCAAGCGAAACCGCTTCGGCGAACGTGCTTTTCGGTGGCCGCCTGGGCACCTATCAGTATCTCGACATGCACATGGCCATTGCCAGCGCGTTGAACATGTACGACAACGTCCTTGCGCCGCACCTGCGTGACGGCACTGAGCTGGACGAGAACAGCAGAGGAAGTACTCGGGGATGAGTGAGACCACGGTCGACGACGCAGCCGGCGCTGCGACTCAGAAATCCGGCAAGGCGGTGAGCTTGCTGGCTCGCGTCATCCTGCCGCGCCCGGGCGAGCCGCTCGATGTCCGCAAGCTCTACCTGGAAGAGTCGAAGACGAATTCCCGTCGTGCACATGCCAGCGACCGCACCTCGCTGCACATCGGCGCCGAGTCCCAGGTGTCGTTCGCCACCTACTTCAACGCCTTCCCGGCCAGCTACTGGCGGCGGTGGACGACGTGCACGTCGGTGGTGTTGCGTACCGAGCTCACCGGCCAGGGCCGCGTCGACGTGTACCGCACCAAGGCCACCGGTGCCCGAATATTCGTGGAGGGGCAGGACTTCGCCTCGGTGAATGGCGACCCGGCGGTCCTCGAATTCCAGTTAAGCCTGCAGCCTTTCGAGGACGGCGGGTGGATCTGGTTCGACATCACCACCGACTCAGAGGTGACCCTGCGCAGCGCCGGCTGGTATTCCGACCAGCCCGCCCCGGGTGTCGGTTGCGTCGCGATCGGCATCCCGACTTTCAACCGGCCGAACGACTGCGTCAACGCTCTGCGCGAACTCACCGCAGACCCGTTGGTGGACCAGGTGATCGGCGCAGTGATCGTGCCCGACCAGGGCACGTCGAAAGTTCGTGATCACCCCGACTTCGCCGCTGCGGCAGCGCCGCTGGGGAATCGGCTCGCCATCCACGACCAGCCCAATCTCGGCGGCTCTGGCGGATACAGCCGGGTGATGTACGAGGCGCTGAAAAACACCGACTGCCAACAGATCCTGTTCATGGACGACGACATCGAGCTGCAGTCGGACACCATCCTGCGCATCCTGGCGATGCACCGCTTCGCGAAGTCACCGATGCTGGTGGGCGGCCAGATGCTCAACCTGCAGGAGCCGTCGCACCTGCACATCATGGGTGAGATGGTCGACCGGGCGAACTTCATGTGGACCGCGGCGCCATACACCGAGTACGACCACGACTTCGCCGAGTTCCCGTTGAGCGACAACAACCCTCGCAGTCAGCTGCTGCACCGGCGGATCGACGTCGACTACAACGGCTGGTGGACGTGCATGATCCCGCGCCACGTCGCCGAAGAGCTGGGCCAGCCGTTGCCGCTGTTCATCAAATGGGACGACGCCGACTACGGCCTGCGCGCCGCCGAACACGGCTACCCGACCGCGACGCTGCCCGGCGCGGCGATCTGGCACATGGCCTGGAGCGACAAAGACGACGCCATCGACTGGCAGGCCTACTTCCACCTGCGCAACCGGCTGGTGGTGGCGGCCATCCACTGGGACGGTGAAGTCAAAGGACTGGTCCGCAGCCACCTCAAGGCAACATTGAAACACCTGTCCTGCCTTGAGTATTCAACTGTGGCCATCCAGAACAAGGCGATCGACGACTTCCTCGCCGGTCCGGAGCACATCTTCTCGATCCTGGAATCCGGTCTGCCCGAGGTGCACCGGATGCGCAAGGAATACCCGGACGCGGTGGTGCTGCCGTCATCGGACCAGCTGCCGGAGCCGTCGCAGCGCAACTACGAGATGAAGCCGCCGGTGCACCCACTGTCGATCGGTTACCGGCTGGTCCGCGGAGTACTGCACCAGCTGAAGAAGACTGAGCCGCAGCATCATCAGCGCCCGCAGCTCAACGTGCCGACCCAGGACGCCCGCTGGTTCCGGCTGTCCACGCTGGACGGGGCGACGGTGACGACGGCCGACGGCCGTGGAGCGGTCTACCGTCAGCGCGACCGGGACAAGATGCTTGCGCTGTTGTGGCAGTCGCTGCGACGCCAGGGACAACTGCTGCGCCGCTTCGACGAGATGCGCCGCGCCTACCGCGATGCGCTGCCGGTGCTGTCCAGCAAGGAGAAGTGGGAGACGGTGTTATTTGGGACCCAGCCCGCCGGAAAAAATGTGGTGGCTGGCAATGGCCGACATCGCGGCTGACTCGGCGTCGCCGAGCGGCGAAGTGGCCGTACTGGTCGCCGTGCAGTCGGCGCTGGCAGATCGCCCGGGCGCGCTGGCGGTCGCGCGAGCCCTGTCCCATTTCGGTGAGCACAGCCTGGGGTGGCTGGCGGTGTCGGCCATCGGCGCGGTCGCGCAGCCGGCCAAACGCCGCAACTGGCTACTGGCCGGAGCAGGGGCGTTCGCCGCGCACGCCGCCGCTGTGGTGATCAAGCGAATCGTGCGGCGTCCGCGTCCGCATCATCCCGCGGTCGCCGTCAACGTCGGTACACCCAGCAGTCTGAGCTTCCCGTCGGCGCACGCCACCTCGACCACTGCGGCGGCGGTGTTGCTGGGCCGGGCCACCGGTTTACCGCTGCCTGTCATGCTGGTGCCGCCGATGGCGCTCTCGCGGGTGCTGCTCGGCGTGCACTATCCCAGCGACGTGGCCACCGGTGTGGCGGTCGGCGCAGCGGTCGCTGCGGCGGCCAACTGGGTAGATGACAGGTGGAGCGGGAGATGAGCGGAAGCACTGGGGACACTGACGCCAAGGTGGCCGGACCGCCGGCCAACCTGATGGTCGGCGTGGTCAAGGCGGTGCGCCCGCGGCAATGGGTGAAGAACATCCTGGTGGCCGCGGCACCGTTGGCCGCGCTGGGCACCGACGTTCACCACAACTACCTCACGATGCTGGGTCAGGTGGCGGTCGCCTTCGCGGTGTTCTGCCTGGCGGCCTCGTCGGTCTACCTGGTCAACGACGTCCGCGACGTCGAGGCCGACCGCGCGCATCCCACCAAGCGGCTCCGCCCGATCGCGGCCGGCGTGGTGCCCGCGTGGCTGGCCTACACGCTGGCGGGCGTGCTGGCCGCTGCTTCGCTGGGCCTGGCGTGGTGGCTGACCCCAAACCTGGCGCTGGTGATGGCCGTCTACATCGGCATGCAGCTGGGGTATTGCTTCGGCCTCAAGCATCAAGCGGTGATCGACATCAGCATCGTGTCGTCGGCGTACCTGATTCGCGCCATCGCCGGCGGTGCCGCCACCAATACCCATCTGTCGCAATGGTTTTTGTTGTCAGCGGCGTTCGCGTCGCTGTTCATGGTGGCCGGCAAGCGCTACGCCGAGCTGCAACTGGCCGAGCGCACCGGAGCCAGCATTCGCAGGTCGCTGGAGAGCTACACCAGCACCTACCTTCGGTTCGTCTGGACGATGTCGGCCACCGCGGTGGTGGTCTGCTACGGACTGTGGGCATTCGAGCGTGACCACGGCAGGGCCGCGTGGTTCGCGGTGTCGATGGTGCCGTTCACCATCGCGATCCTGCGCTACGCGGTGGACGTCGACGGTGGCATGGCCGGCGAGCCCGAGGACATCGCGCTGCGCGACCGGGTGCTGCAAGTGCTGTTCTTGGCCTGGATCGGAACCATAGGTGCCGCAGTCGTCCTCGGCTGACGCGGCCTCGGGCACCCCGGACCCGTCGCTCACGTCGGTTGGCAGAGTGTCGTTCCCGTTGCACAGCACGGTCCGGGTCAGCCTCTGGGCGAGCGTCGCGGTGGTCACGGTGCTGTTCGGCTGGGGGGCCTGGCAGCGCCGCTGGATCGCCGACGACGGACTGATCGTGTTGCGCACTGTCCGAAACCTGTTGGCGGGCAACGGGCCGGTGTTCAACCAGGGCGAGCGGGTCGAGGCCAACACCTCGGTGGTGTGGACGTATTTGGTGTATGCAGCCAGCGCCGTGACCCGGCCGCTGCAATTGGAATACGTGGCACTGGCGCTCGCGCTGGGACTGAGTCTGCTCGGACTCGCGATGGTGATGCTGGGCACCGGCCGGTTGTTCGCACCCAGCCTGGTGGGCCGGCGCGCGATCATGCTGCCGGCCGGCGCGCTGGTGTACCTCGCGGTGCCGCCGGCGCGTGACTTCGCCACCTCCGGCCTCGAAAGTGGTTTGGTGATGGCCTATCTCGGGCTGCTCTGGTGGATGATGGTCTGCTGGTCGCAGGCCAAGCGGGCCCGACCACCGGGCCGCGCCCATCCACCCAGGCGGGTAAGCATCATTGCGCTGGCCTTCGTCGCCGGACTCAGCGTCCTGGTTCGACCGGAGTTGGCGCTGATCGGCGGCGGAGCCCTGATCATGATGCTGATCGCCACGCCGGACGGGCGGCGCCGGCTGGAGATCGTGGTGGCCGGTGGCCTGCTGCCGGTGGGGTACCAGATATTTCGAATGGGCTACTACGGCTTGCTGTTTCCCGGCACCGCGCTGGCCAAGGACGCCGGCGGCGACAAGTGGTCGCAGGGCTTGATCTATCTGTCGAACTTCAACGGGCCCTACGTGTTGTGGGTGCCGCTGCTGCTGCTGGCCGGGCTGGGCCTGGTGTTGTGGCCCTCGTTACGCGGGCATCGGGGCCAGAAGGGAACCGTCGCGTCATCGGGCGATGGCGGACCACTGGCCCGGACGGTGCAGAGCCCGACCGCCGTCGCGCTGTTCATTCTGGTCAGCGGGCTGCTGCAGGCGCTGTATTGGATCCGCCAGGGTGGCGACTTCATGCATGGCCGGGTGCTGCTGGCTCCGCTGCTGTGTCTGCTCGCGCCGGTCGCGGTGGTGCCGGTGGTGGTCCCGGAGGGGACCCGGCTGTCCCGCGAGGCCGGGTACTGGCTGGCGGGCGGGGTGAGCGCGCTGTGGATGTCGGTGGCGGGGTGGGCGCTGTGGGCGGCCAATTCGTCCGGCCTGGGCGACGACGCCACCCGGGTCACCTACAGCGGCATCGTCGACGAACGCCGGTTCTATGCGCAGGCGACGGGTCACGCGCATCCGCTGACGGCCGCCGACTATCTCGACTACCCCCGGATGCGCGCCGTCCTGGTAGCGCTCAACAACACCCCGGAAGGGGCGCTGCTGCTGCCATCCGGCAACTACGACCAGTGGGATCTCGTCCCGCCGATCCAGCCGCGGGACGGACATCCGCCGTCGGGGCCACAAAAAGGGCCGCACACCGTCTTTTTCACCAACCTCGGCATGGTCGGCATGAACGTCGCACTGGATGTCAGGGTGATCGATCAGATCGGGCTGGCCAATCCGTTGGCGGCGCACACCGCCCGGTTGCAGCACGGTCGCATCGGTCACGACAAGAACCTCTTCCCGGACTGGGTGATCGCCGACGGGCCGTGGGTGAAGTGGTACCCGGGGGTGCCGGGCTACCTCGATCAGAAATTCGTCCAGCAGGCCGAGGCGGCTTTGAAATGCGACGGCACTCAGCAGGTACTGAATTCCGTGCGGGCGCCCATGGGCCTGCACCGGTTCTTGTCGAATGTGCTGCATTCGGTGCAGTTCACCCGCTATCGCATCGACCGCGTCCCGCGGTACGAGCTGATCAGATGCGGCCTGGCCATCCCGGAGTCCGGCGATCCCCCGTACACGGGTCTGCCGGCCGCCGGGCCGTAGGGCTGCGGACTGCCGGCTGCGGAGCAGTCATCACCAGAAGACTTTTGGGCGCCATTGGTCCGGCGTTCGCCCGGCGCGACGCCGGTCGCCCCGATTGGCATCCAGCAACACCGAATATGTATTCTTACCGGCGAACAATTGCTCATCGGCACATTCACAGCGTGGTGATCCGCAGCCGAGTTGAGCGGGTTCGGCCGCAGTGCGAGACCCGGTTTCGGGCTTACGCCGATGAGTGGCCACACCGCAAGATGTGGTTGACTACTCCAAGTAAAGCTGCGCCGTCCGGCATCGAAGCGGGTCCGAATGACTTGCTGAGTGCCGGGCACCGAGGCCGGCGCGCTCAGCAACGATGCGGGCCAAGAAGCGACTCCCTGAGAAGCTGAGCAATAGGGCATGCAGTCCGACCCACAATGTTGGGCCCGACAAAGAATGAGGAAGCAACAATGAGGCTTGTTGACAGAATTCGCGGCGTGACCGGCAGATTGCCACGTCGGCTCGCGATCGGGGCCGCCTCCGCGGCTCTGTTGCCGGGCCTGATCGGTGTCGTGGGCCAGACCGCCGACGCCGGTGCGTTCTCCCATCCCGGTCTGCCCGTCGAGTACCTGCAGGTGCCGTCGGCAGCCATGGGTCGCGACATCAAGGTCCAGTTCCAGAGCGGTGGCGCGAACTCGCCCGCCGTGTATCTGCTCGACGGCCTTCGCGCGCAGGACGACTTCAACGGCTGGGACATCAACACCCCCGCCTTCGAGTGGTACCTGCAGTCCGGTCTGTCGCTGGTCATGCCGGTCGGCGGCCAGTCCAGCTGGTACACCGACTGGTACAAGCCGGCTTGCGGTAAGGCAGGCTGCCAGACCTACAAGTGGGAGACCTTCCTCACCAGCGAACTGCCCGCCTTCCTGGCGTCCAAGGGCGTCAAGCAGACCGGCGGCGCGGCTGTCGGCCTGTCGATGGCCGGTGCCTCGTCGCTGAACCTGGCGAACTACCACCCGGCGCAGTTCATCGAGGTCGGCTCGTTCTCCGGTCTGATGGATCCCTCGCAGGGCATGGGACCGACGTTGATCGGCTTCGCGATGGGCGACGCCGGTGGCTACAAGCCCGCCGACATGTGGGGCCCGAAAGAAGACCCGGCCTGGGCACGTAACGACCCGCTGCTGAACGTCGGCAAGACGGTCGCCAACAACACCCGCCTGTGGATGTACTGCGGTAACGGCAAGCCGTCCGACCTGGGTGGCGACAACCTGCCGGCCAAGTTCCTCGAGGGCTTCGTGCGTACCAGCAACATCAAGTTCCAGGACGCGTACAACGCCGCCGGTGGTCACAACGCGCAGTTCCACTTCGACGCCAACGGCACGCACGACTGGCCGTACTGGGGTGCGCAGTTGCACGCCATGCTGCCCGATCTGCAGGCGACTCTCGGGGCTACCCCGGGTGCCGGTCCCAGCGCGGGCGCTCCGGCTGCCGCGGCCGCTGGCCAGCACACCTGAGTCAAGTAACAGCAACGCCGAACGGCGACGACCTTGCGGGGTCGTCGCCGTTCGCCGTTTCCGGCGTCGGCGCCCAACCGGGTGTGATTAGCTACCTTGGGCGAACCGGGGGCCGTTCTGCGGTCCCCCAATTGGCGGTCGAGCGACAAGCGAGGTCAGTGATGAGAAGTCTGTCGATGCTGCTACGGCTCGTGTGTGCCGCTGTATTGATGGTCGGGGGCCTTATCGGGACGCACATGAGCGCAGCCCGCGCGGCTGGTTACGAGACGCTGATGGTCCCCTCCGCGGCGATGGGCCGCGACATCCCGGTGGCCTTTTTGGCCGGCGGACCGCACGCGGTGTACCTGCTGGACGCCTTCAACGCCGCGCCGGACGTCAGCAACTGGGTGACCGCGGGCAACGCGATGAACACGCTGGCCGGCAAGGGAATCTCGGTAGCCGCCCCGGCCGGTGGCGCCTTCAGCATGTACACCAACTGGGAGCAGGACGGCAGCAAGCAGTGGGACACGTTCCTGTCGCAGGAGTTGCCGAACTGGCTGGCCGCGAACAAGGGCCTGGCCCCGGGCGGCCACGGTGTCGTCGGCGCCTCACAGGGCGGGTACGCCGCGATGGCACTGGCCTGCTTCCACCCGGACCGGTTCGGCTTCGCCGGCTCGCTGTCCGGATTCCTCTACCCGTCGAACACCACCACCAACGGCGCGATCACCGCCGGCATGGCGCAGTTCGGCGGCGTGGACAGCTACGGCATGTGGGGAGCCCCGCAGTTGGGCCGGTGGAAGTTCCACGACCCCGACGTGCACGCAAAGCTGCTGGCCGACAACAACTCGCGGATCTGGGTCTGGAGCCCGCTGAACATGGGTGGCGATGCCGCGGCGATGATCGGTCAGGCCGGTGAAGCCATGGGTAACGCCCGGTTCTTCTACCAGGAGTACCGCAATGTCGGCGGACACAACGCCCACTTCGATTTCCCGACCGGCGGCAACAACGACTGGGGCTCGTGGAGCGGGCAGCTGGGCGCGATGTCGGGCGACATCGTCGGGGCGATCCGCTAACTGGTCGGCCGATCACGGTGCCGCGAACCGGTACCGTGAACACAACACGAGCCCTGCGCGACGGAGTCCTGTCCGGCAGCTCGGCTGAACAATCGACCGACTCTGCTAGCAGGAGACCATGGCTGTGAACTCACGGCGGAAACGCCGCCGTCGAATCCTGGCGTTGATCGCCGCCGCCGCTGTCGCGCTGGTGGTGGGGCTGATCATCCTGGCTGTGGTCGGTGTGCTGCGGCAGCGCGGTACCGCGCCGAGCGCGGTGCCGCCCAGCATCGTGCCGCCGACCAGCGGCGGTTCGGCCCTCCCGCACAGGCCGCGGCCGGCCTCGCAGGATTCCAGCTGCCCCGACGTGCAGGTGATCGCGATTCCCGGCACCTGGGAGTCGTCGCTGCAGGACGACCCTCTCAACCCGGTCCAGTTCCCGAAGGCGTTGTTGCTCAACGTCACCCGGCCGATTCGTGAGCAGTTCAACTCCAGCCGGGTGGAGACCTACACGGTCCCCTACACCGCTCAGTTCCATAACCCGCTGAGCGGTGACACGCAGATCTCCTACGACCAGAGTCGGGCCGAGGGCACCCGTGCGGCGGTCAAGGCGATGACGGACATGAACGTCAAGTGCCCGCTGACCGGCTACGTGCTGGTGGGGTTCTCGCAGGGCGCGATCGTCGCGGGCGACATTGCCAGCGACGTCGGCAACGGGCGGGGCCCGGTGGATGACGAGCTGGTGCTCGGTGTGACGTTGATCGCCGACGGCCGCCGCCAGCAGGGCGTGGGCCAGGAAATCGGCCCCAATCCGCCGGGCGAGGGCGCCGAGATCATCCTGCACGAAGTGCCGGTGCTGTCCAATCTCGGCTTGACGATGACAGGGCCGCGACCAGGCGGTTTCGGCACGCTCAACGCCAAGACCAACGAGATCTGCGGCCCTGGCGACCTGATCTGTGCGGCCCCGCCGGAGGCGTTCAGTCTGGCGAATCTGCCTCGGACGCTGGACATCTTGGCGGGCGGCGCGGGCGCGCCGGTGCACGCGCTGTACGCCACCACGCAGTTCTGGAGCCTGGACGGCCAACCGGCGACGGAGTGGGCGCTGAATTGGGCGCACGGCACGATCGAGAACGCACCCCACCCAAAACATAGCTGACCAGGCCCCGGACCCTTCGGCACGGCCTCACGGGTCACAGTTGTGACACGCGGTACCTTCAGATTTGGTCGGCGGGGCACCGCCCACTAACATTAAGAGAAATTTAAGAGCAGCTATGGTCGGCCCGTCGCATCCGTGCGTGGCGAAACACTCAGCGTACTTCGGTAGCCTCTGGGAGGTTTGCCGCTCGCGACAGCCCTACCCAGGCGAATTGTGGTGTGTACGCAGGCCGAACCAAGCCCGACGACCACGTCGCCAAGGCTCATGCAGACCTAGCCCGCGGTAGGGCGATGAAGGAGAGTTACCGGAATGGCGTACCACAACCCGTTCATTGACAAGACCGGCCAGATCAAATTCCCGGACAACACCGACCTGGTTCGTCACGTCGAGAAGTGGGCCAGGGTGCGCGGTGACCAATTGGCCTACCGGTTCCTCGACTTCTCCACCGAGCGCGACGGCGTCGCCAAGGACATTTCGTGGTCCGAGTTCGGTGCCCGCAACCGTGCGGTGGGCGCCCGTCTGCAGCAGGTGACCCAGCCGGGGGACCGCGTCGCCATCCTGTGCCCGCAAAGCCTGGACTACCTGACCGCGTTCTTCGGAACCCTGTACGCGGGCCGGATCGCGGTGCCGCTGTTCGACCCCGCCGAGCCGGGGCACGTCGGCCGGCTGCATGCGGTGCTCGACGACTGCGGCCCGTCGGCGATCCTGACCACCAGCGACTCCGCCGAAGGGGTCCGCAAGTTCTTCCGCAGTCGGCCGGCCAAGGAACGTCCTCGAGTGATCGCCGTCGACGCGGTGCCCGACGATGTCGCCAGCACGTGGGAACCCATCCCGGCAGGCCCTGAGACCGTCGCCTATCTGCAATACACCTCCGGCTCCACCCGCACCCCAACCGGCGTCGAGATCACGCACCTGAACTTGCCGACGAACTGTGTCCAGGTGATCCACGCCCTCGAGGGTCAGGACGGCGACCGCGGTGTGAGCTGGCTGCCTTTCTTCCACGACATGGGCCTGATCACCACCCTGTTGTCGACGCTGGTCGGCTACCGGTTCACCTTCATGACGCCCGCCGCCTTCGTGCGCCGGCCCAGCCGGTGGATCCGCGAGCTCGCGCGCAAGGAAGGCGAAACCGGCGGGGTCTTCTCGGCCGCTCCGAACTTCGCTTTCGAACACGCGGCGCTGCGCGGCCTGCCCAAAGATGGTGAGCCGCCGCTGGACCTGAGCAATGTCAAAGCGATCCTCAACGGAAGCGAGCCGGTGTCGGCGGCATCGATACGCAAGTTCAACGACGCGTTCGGGCCCTACGGCTTCCAGGAGAAGGCGATCAAGCCGTCCTACGGTTTGGCCGAGGCCACCTTGTTCGTCTCGACCACCCCGATGGAAGAGCCGCCGACGATCATCGACGTCGACCGTGAGGCGCTGAACACGGGCCGATTCCTCGAAGTGGCGCACGATGCGCCCAACGGCGTCGCGCAGGCTTCGGCCGGCAAGGTCGGTGTCAGCGAGTGGGCGACCATCGTCGACCCCGAGACCGCGACCGAATTGCCCGACGGGCAGATCGGCGAGGTCTGGCTGCACGGCAAGAACATGGGTGCCGGATATTGGAACCGCGAAGACGAGACGCACGACACGTTCAAGAACATCCTCAAATCGCGCGCCAACCCGTCACGCGCCGAAGGCGCCGCCGACGAAGCGACCTGGGTACGCACAGGTGATTACGGCACTTACCACCACGATCACCTCTACATCACCGGCCGGGTCAAGGATCTGGTCATCGTCGACGGACGTAACCATTACCCGCAGGATCTCGAGTACTCGGCGCAAGAAGCCAGCCGGGCCCTGCGCACGGGCTACGTGGCCGCCTTCTCGGTGCCCACCAACGAACTGCCCTCCGCCGTTTTCGACGACCCGCACGCCGGGCTGAAATACGACGCGGAGGACAGCTCCGAGCAGCTGGTGATCGTGGCCGAGCGTGCGGCCGGCGCGCACAAGCTCGAGTACCAGCCCATCGCCGACGACATCCGGGCGGCGATTGCCGTCCGGCACGGAGTCACCGTGCGGGACGTGCTGTTGGTCACGGCCGGATCGGTGCCCCGCACGTCCAGCGGCAAGATCGGCCGCCGCGCCACCCGCTCCGCCTACATCGACGGCACGCTGCGCAGCGGTACCGCCGCGCCCAACTCCTTCCCCGACCAAGTCGACTGAACGCGAACATGACTGACTCAGATCTCGATACCCAGCCCTCGACGCCCTCAGCCGGTGCGGCCCCGGCTCGCACCGCCATGACTATCGCCGAGGTGCGGCTGTGGCTGCGTCAGTGGGTGGGCAGCGCCACCGGCCGCTCGCCCGACGCGATCGACGAGGCGACCCCCATGGTCGAGCTGGGTCTGTCCTCGCGCGATGCGGTGGCGATGGCCGCCGACATCGAAGACCACACCGGGGTCACCGTGTCGATCGCGGCCGCGTTCGAGCATCCGACGATCGAATCGCTGGCCACCTGGATCGTCGAAGGCGACCCTGAATTCGACTCCGCCGCCGACGACGACACCGATTGGACCCGCAGCGCACCGGTCGAGCGCGTCGACATCGCCGTGGTGGGGCTGGCCACCCGGTTGCCCGGCGACATGAACACCCCCGACGAGACCTGGCAGGCGCTGCTGGAGGGTCGCGACGCGATCACCGACCTGCCCGAGGGCCGCTGGTCGGAGTTCATGGACGAACCGCGACTGGCCGAGGCAATCAAGAAGGCCCGCACCCGTGGCGGCTACGTCAGCGACATCAAGGGCTTCGACTCGGAGTTCTTCGCGTTGTCCAAGACCGAAGCCGACAACATCGACCCGCAGCAGCGCATGACGCTGGAGCTGACCTGGGAGGCGCTCGAGCACGCCCGCATCCCGGCGTCCAGTCTGCGCGGCGAATCCGTCGGCGTGTTCGTCGGCACCTCGGTGATGGACTACAGCTACCTGGCGATGTCGGACCCGACCGTCGCCCACCCGTACGCCATCACCGGTACCGCGAGTTCCATTGTGGCCAACCGTGTTTCGTACTTCTTCGACTTCCACGGCCCGTCGGTAGCGGTGGACACCGCCTGCTCGAGCTCACTGGTCGCCACCCACCAGGCGGTGCAGGCGCTGCGCAGCGGTGAATGCGACGTGGCGATGGCCGGTGGGGTGAACGCTCTGATCACCCCCGCGGTGACATTGGGCTTCGACGAGATCGGACAGGTGCTGTCGCCCGACGGCCGGATCAAGTCGTTCTCGTCGGACGCCGACGGCTACACCCGCTCCGAGGGTGGCGCGATGTTGGTGCTCAAGCGGGTCGACGACGCCCGCCGCGACGGCGACCAGATCCTCGCCGTGATCGCCGGCAGCGCCGTCAACCACGACGGACGGTCCAACGGGATGTTGGCCCCCAACCCCGACGCGCAGGCCGCTGTACTGCGCCGGGCTTACAAAGACGCCGGCATCGACCCGCGCACCATCGACTACGTCGAGGCACACGGCACCGGCACAATCCTCGGCGACCCGATCGAGGCTCAGGCGCTGGGCCGGGTGGTCGGCCGCGGCCGCCCCGCCGACAAGCCGCTTCTGCTCGGCGCCATCAAAACCAATGTCGGACACATGGAGTCGGCGGCCGGTGCGGCCAGCCTGAGCAAGGTGGTGCTGTCGCTGCAGCACGGGAAACTGCCGCCGTCGATCAACTACGCCGGCCCCAACCCCTTCATCGACTTCGACGCATCGCACCTGAAGGTTCTCGACACCGTCTCCGACTGGCCGCGCTACGGCGGATACGCGGTTGCGGGCGTGTCCAGCTTCGGCTTCGGCGGAGCCAACGCGCACGTGGTGATTCGCGAGGTGCTGTCCCGCGACGTTGTCGAGCGTGAAGTCGAGGCGCAGCTTCAAGAGAGCACTGTCGCCCCCGCCGCCGACGAGCATGTCGAATTGGTAGGCGGCCTGCAATTCGACGAGTACGGCGAATTCGTCGCACCCGCCGGGGGCGGCGCTGCGTCGTCCGACGACGAATACGAACTGCCCGGTATCACCGACGAAGCCCTGCGCCTCAAAGACATCGCGCTGGAAGAGCTTGCGGCGGAAGAGCTTCCGACGCCGGTGGTGCCGCTAACGGTGTCGGCGTTCCTGACGTCGCGCAAGCGGTCCGCGGCGGCCGAGCTGGCCGACTGGATGGAATCCGCTGAGGGCCAGGCGTCGTCGCTGGAATCGATCGGCCGGGCGTTGTCGCGCCGCAACCACGGCCGTTCACGCGCGGTGGTGCTGGCCCACGATCACGAGGAGGCCATCAGGGGTCTGCGCGCGATCGCCGACGGTAAGCAGAAGCCCTACGTGTTCAGCACCGACGGGCCGGCCACCAACGGCCCGGTGTGGGCGATGGCCGGTTTCGGCGCGCAGCACCGCAAGATGGGCAAGAACCTGTATCTGCGCAACGAGATCTTCGCCGAGTGGATCGAGAAGGTCGACGCGCTGATCCAGGACGAGCGGGGCTACTCGATACTCGAGCTGATCCTCGACGACTCGGTGGACTACGGCATCGAAACCAGCAACGTCGTCATCTTCGCGATCCAGATCGCGTTGGGCGAGGTGCTCAAGCACCACGGCGCGAAACCCGCTGCGGTGATCGGCCAGTCGCTGGGCGAGCCGGCATCGGCGTACTTCTCGGGCGGTCTCTCACTCGCGCACGCCACCCAGGTGATCTGCTCGCGCTCGCACCTGATGGGCGAGGGCGAGGCCATGCTGTTCGGTGAGTACATCCGGTTCATGGCGCTCGTCGAGTACTCCGCCGACGAGCTCGAGACGGTATTCGCCGACTTCCCGGGCCTGGAGGTGTGCGTCTACGCCGCACCCAGCCAGACCGTCATCGGTGGGCCGCCCGACCAGATTGACGCGATCGTCGCCCGGGCCGAGTCCGAGGGCCGCTTCGCGCGCAAACTGCAGACCAAGGGCGCCGGTCACACGTCGCAGATGGACCCGCTGCTGGGCGAGTTCTCCGCTGAGCTGCAAGGTATTTCGCCGACAGCCCCGAAGGTCGGGATCTTCTCGACCGTGCACGAGGGAACCTACGTCCGGCCCGGTGGCGAGCCGATTCACGACGTCGCCTACTGGATCAAAGGCATGCGGCACTCGGTGTACTTCACCCACGGCGTCCGCAACGCCGTCGACAGCGGGTACACCGCGTTCCTGGAACTCGCACCGAACCCGGTCGCGTTGATGCAGATCGGCTTGACTACGGCAGCTGCGGGATTGCCTGACGCCCAGCTGATTCCGACGCTGGCCCGCAAGCAGGACGACGTCGAGTCGATGATCTCGGCGATGGCGCAGTTGTTCGTGTTCGGCCACGACATCGACATCCGCACGCTCTTCACCCGCGCGTCTGGGACCCCAGGAGCTGAAGATTATGCCAACGTCCCGCCGACCCGGTTCAAGCGCAAGGAGCACTGGCTGAATGCGCGCTTCTCGGGCGACGGCTCGGTGCTCATGCCGGGCACGCACGTCGCGATGCCGGACGGCCGGCACGTGTGGGAGTACGCGCCGCGTGGCGAGACCGACCTCGCCGCCCTGGTGAAGGCCGCTGCGACGCATGTTCTTCCGGACGCGGTGCTGACCGCCTCCGAGCAGCGTGCGGTCCCGGCCGACAACGCACGGCTGGTGACCACGCTTACCCGTCATCCCGGCGGCGCGGCAGTGCAGATTCACGCCCGGATCGACGAGTCCTTCACGCTGGTCTACGACGCGCTGGTGTCGCGTGCCGGCCAGGCCTCGGTGTTGCCGACTGCCGTCGGTGCGGGCGCGGCGATCGCCCCGGCGATCAACGGAACGCAGACCGCCGTGGCCGCACCGGTCGCCGAGCAGGCAACCGACGACTCCGACGTGGCCGACATCGTGACCGACAGCCTCGCCGCTCGGCAGCTGAGCGGATTGGGCCGTTGGACACCGGAATCCGGTGAGACGATTCGTGATCGGCTGGCCGCAATCGTGTCGATGGCGATGGGCTACGAGCCCGAAGACCTGCCGTGGGAGGTTCCACTGGTCGAGCTCGGCCTCGACTCGATGATGGCCGTGCGGATCAAGAACCGCGTCGAGTACGACTTCGATATGCCGCCGATCCAGCTGCAGGCCGTCCGCGACGCCAACCTCTACAACGTCGAGAAGCTGATCGAGTACGCGATCGAGAACCGCGACGAGGTGCAGAGCCTGTACGAACGCCAGAAGACGCAGACCGCCGAGGAGATCGCCGCCGAGCAGGCCGCCATCCTCGCCGGAAAGGCGCCGTTGCCCGGCGCTGCCCCGGAGGCCCGGACCGAGACTCAAGTCCAGCCCGAGACGGCACCGGAGCCACAACCGGAATCGTCGATCCCGCCGCCGCCCACCGATCCTTCGGGCCCGTCGGCCGCGACACCCAACCTGGCGGGCGCCGCACAGGCGCTCAACCAGGAAGCCCTCTCCGCGGCACTCAACTCCGACATCCCGCCACGGGACGCGGCAGAGCGAGTGACGTTCGCGACCTGGGCGATCGTCACCGGCAAGTCTCCGGGCGGCATCTTCAACACGCTGCCGAAGCTGGACGACGCCGCCGCGACGAAGCTGGCGGAGCGGCTGTCCGAGCGCGCGGAAGGCACCATCACCGCCGACGCCGTCCACTCCGCCGCCACCATCGAGGATCTCGCGACCACGGTCCGGGAATTCTTGGAGGCCGGCGAGATCGACGGCTTCGTACGCACCCTGCGGGCCCGCCCCGTTGGCTCGACCAAGCCGGCGGTGTTCGTCTTCCACGCCGCGGGCGGATCGACGGTGGTTTACCAGCCATTGCTCAACCGGCTGCCGGCGGATACCCCGATATGCGGCTTCGAGCGTGTCGAGGGAACCGTCGAAGAGCGTGCGGCGCAATACCTTCCGAAGCTGCGTGAGCTCGGCGGCGACGGTCCGTTCATCCTGGCGGGTTGGTCGTTGGGTGGTGTGCTGGCCTACGCCTGCGCGATCGGCCTGAAGGAGCAGGGCTGCGACGTGGCGTTCGTCGGTTTGATCGACGCGGTGCGCGCCGGCGAGGAGGTCCCGCAGACCAGGGAGGAGACCCGCAAGCGGTGGGACCGCTACGCGCGCTTCGCCGAGCGGACGTTCAACGTCGAGATCCCGGAAATCCCGTACGAGCATCTGGAAACGCTCGACGACGAGGGTCAGGTCAAGTTCGTGCTGGAGGCGGTCCAACAGGCCGGCGTGCAGATCCCGGGTGGGATCGTCGAGCACCAGCGCACGTCGTATCTGGACAACCGGGCGATCGACACCGTCCAGATTCGGCCCTACGACGGTCACGTCACGCTGTACATGGCCGACCGCTATCACGACGACGCCATCACGTTCGAGCCGCGATACGCGACCCGTAAGCCCGACGGTGGCTGGGGCGAGTACGTGGCCGACCTCGAGGTCGTGCCGATCGGTGGCGAGCACATCCAGGCCATCGACGAGCCGATCATCGCCAAGGTCGGTGCTCATATGACGCAGGCGCTCAACAAGATTCACGCCGAGCAGAAAGAAGCCTAAGTGACCACCAAAACCACCGCCGAGCTGCTGACCGAACTGCGTGAGAAGCTGGAGCTGGCGAAGGAACCCGGTGATCCGAAGGCGATCGCACGACGCGACAAGAAGGGAATCCCGAGCGCGCGTGCCCGCATCTACTCGCTGCTCGACCCCGGCAGCTTCCTGGAGATCGGGGCGTTGGCCCGCACACCGGGCGACCCGAATGCGCTTTACGGCGACGGTGTGGTCACCGGACACGGCCGGATCAACGGCCGCCCGGTCGCGGTGTTCAGCCACGACCAGACGGTGTTCCAGGGCTCGGTCGGTGAGATGTTCGGCCGCAAGGTGGCCAAGCTGATGGAGTGGGTGGCCATGGTCGGCTGCCCGATCATCGGCATCAATGACTCCGCCGGTGCCCGGATCCAGGATGCGGTCACCTCGCTGGCCTGGTACGCCGAATTGGGCCGCCGGCACGAGATGCTGCGGGGCTTCGTGCCCGAAGTCTCCATCATCTTGGGCAAATGCGCTGGGGGAGCTGTTTATTCGCCGATCCAGACCGACTTGCTGGTGGCGGTGCGCGACCAGGGCTACATGTTCATCACCGGTCCGGACGTCATCAAGGACGTCACCGGCGAGGACGTGACGTTCGACGAGTTGGGTGGCGCCGACGTCCAGGCGCAGCGCGGCAACATCCACAAGGTCGTCGAGGACGAGGCCGCGGCGTTCCAATACGTTCGTGACTACCTGTCCTTCTTGCCCGACAACACATTCGGCGAGGGGCCGATCGTCAACCCTGGTCTGGAACCGGAGATCACGCCCACCGACCTCGAGCTGGACACCATCGTTCCCGACGCGGACAACACCGCATACGACATGCACGAAATTTTGCTGCGTATCTTCGACGACGGCGACGTCTTCGAGATCGCCGACCAGCGCGGTCCGGCAATCATCACTGCATTCGCGCGGGTCGATGGAAGAGCGGTCGGCGTGATCGCCAACCAGCCGATGTTCATGTCCGGCGCGGTCGACAACGAGGCGTCGGATAAAGCGTCCAGCTTCATCCGATTCTGCGACTCCTACAATCTCCCACTGGTTTTCGTGGTGGACACCCCGGGCGCGATGCCGGGCGTCGAACAGGAGAAGGGCGGCATCATCAAGCGCGGTGGCCGGTTCTTCAACGCGATCGTGGAAGCCGAGGTGCCGAAGGTGACCATCATCGTCCGCAAGGCCTACGGCGGTGGCTACGCGGTGATGGGATCCAAGCAGTTGTCCGCCGACCTGAACTACGCCTGGCCCACCGCGCGGATCGCGGTGATCGGGGCCGACGGCGCCGCGCAGTTGCTGGTGAAGCGATTCCCCGACCCGTCCGCGCCCGAGGTGCAGCAGATCAAGAAAGACTTCATCGACGGCTACAACCTCAACATCGCGATCCCGTGGACCGCGGCCGAGCGTGGCTACATCGACGGTGTCATCGAGCCGCACGAGACCAGGCTGCTGCTCCGCAAGTCGCTACACCTGTTGCGGGAGAAGCAGACTCTGTGGCGTACCCAGCGCAAGCACGGCCTGACGCCGATTTAGTGCCGGGCTTTTAGACCTTGAACGGAAAGTCGGACGTGTAAAACTCGGCCGGGCTCTGTGATCTCGGGCTCGGCTGCCGGATGAATACCCAGACCCCGGTCGCGCCGGAGCGCAAGCTGTCCCGCACGGTGGTGTTGCCCACCCCCGCGCCATCGGTGTCCAGCGTGCCCACGGCCACGCCGGGTCCGGGTCCATCGCAGCCCGCAGTCGCGGGACGTGGTACCTGAATCAGGTCGACGTCGTAGTGGGCGCCGGGTTTACTGGGTTCGGCGAAATGGATGTC
Organism: Mycobacterium sp.; assembly: GCF_965277065.1. Taxonomy (GTDB): domain Bacteria; phylum Actinomycetota; class Actinomycetes; order Mycobacteriales; family Mycobacteriaceae; genus Mycobacterium. The sequence goes on along the minus strand of NZ_CBDIBT010000016.1, from coordinate 309,550 downwards.
AGCCGTCACCGCGCCGCCGCCGGCGTGAATGACTGCCGTTGCGGTGCCATTGTTGGTCGACGAAAAGTCGGGGATGGGGGTGTAGTCGCAGGCGCGAAGAATGCCGCGCAAAGGGACCACGGTTCCGCCCTCCGCGTTGGCGGGAATAGCGGAAGCGGCCAGCGCTACGACGACGGGCACGGCACAGTAGGCGAGGGTGGAGCTCGTGAATGACATTTTGTCAATTATTCCGTTCGGCGAGGTAGACACCTCACGCCGAACGAAGAGAGATCGCTTACATGGGATGCGGTGATGTGACGGGGGACACGGCTAGGTGCTACTGATGAGCGTCTTTCTCCTGCTTTTGCACCTTCTCGCCGGTCTCTGTGGAATCCCGGAGTTCTTTCTTCGCCTTCGCGGCCTCATCCGCCATCTCACTGATGGATTCGTCGCCTTCTTCAGCGCGCATTGTCTTGCCTCCTGGCAGGGGTTTACCCGACATCGGCCACCCTGAATCAGAGGCCGATGCTGTAGTTCGTAGAGCCATCGATATTTAGATCGAGCCAGCCATGCAAGCAAGGCTCGGTATCGACCCGCGCACCGATGCCCGCGCGGATCGTGCTGACCCCATAAAAGCTGGGCGGCAATGACCGAAGTCATTGCCGCCCAGCGAAGTTCAGCTACTTGCTGCTAGATGCCTTCTGGCGAGCCTCAGCGGCCTTCTCGGCGGCGCGGGAGGACTCTGCCTCGGCCTCTTTCTTGGCTACGTCGCGCGCGGCCTTGGCCTTGTCCTGCTGAGCGCGGCCTTCCTCACGCAGACCATCGCGGTTGGTGATGATCCCGATGATCTCCTTGGCCTTGCCCACAACGTCCTCGACGATGCCTCTGATCAGTTCTTCGGGTCCACTGTTGCCCATGGTGTTCCTTTCAATTAGGGATGCTGTGTCCGTACCCAGCGACAGACGATCTGGAACCGCTCCAACCGCGAACGACCCTGTGACAGTCGTCACGACCGGCGCTGACGCGAGCTCGCGCGCGAGTGGCCAGTTTTGGTCGTCGATACGCCGAAACGCCTGCATAACTGGCCACTCGTCGCCGGTCTAGGGCTTGATCCGGATCTTCCCCGGCGACCACCAGCCGAAGTGGGTGGCGGTGCTGAGATCCAGCTCAGCGGTCGGAGCGTCGACGAGCGTTTCGAACTTGCGCAGCGAACCCCAGTCACGCGCCCAGTCGTGGGACAGGTACGTCGCCATCACGTGGGCGCGCAGCAGCAGGTCGGTGATGCCGAGCAGGCCGCCGTTGACACCGTCTTCCCAGGTGTCGGTGTCCATTTTCTTGGCCGTGTAATCCGGCGTGATGCGGAATTTCGGGATGTCGGTGACGCCGTTCGAGTGCAGCATCGGCTGCTGGCACGGGAACGCCAGCCCGACCGCCCAGTCCAGCAGCACCGGTTGCGTCGACCCGACATACTCCTGCACCGAGCGCAGTTCGGGCACCCGCGGCGGGGTCAGCGCGATCCAGTCCTCCGGCGTCAGCGACAGGTCTTCGGCCACCACCCGGACCGCGACAGCGTCCGCGGGTATCTCCGATCGGGGGTACCGCAGGTTGCGCCAGGCTTTGGGCTGCTCGCCGTAGAGATCGTCGGGCACCAACCGCCCGGCCGGCATCACGTCACCGTTGGGACCTGGCCGGCCGTATTCCAGCACCACTGTCTGGCCGTCGGTGTGGTGGTGCAGCACGCTGTTGCCGGCGATCTTGCCGGCGGCCGTCACGACGACCAGCGGATGGCCGTGGTCGGCGGGCGGTAGCTGATACCACGCCGAAACCAGCTTGCTCTGCTGCTGCGCCTCGGTGGTATAGCTGCCGAGCACCGGAACCCGTTGCGGATCAAGGCCGTACGGCAGCGGGACGGTCGAACCGTTGAGGCCGGGGGCCTTCAACTTGGCCGGAGCGTCCCAGTCGTAGTCGGTGCCGGGCTGGTTCGGGTGCATCACCACTGCCTCGGCGACGGTGTGGGCCGGAACCCCGTTGGGGCTGAAGCCAACCGGGTTCGCGCCGCCTAGCGGTCCGAGCGGGCCGTAATCTCCGGGCAGAGCCGCCATGTTGCCGGCGTTGGTGTCGGGTTCGACCAGAACGTCGTCGGCCAGCCCGCAGCCACCGGCAAAGGCCCGGATGTTCGACGAGCCGTTGGAGAAGGTGGGGTACTGCCGGACGATGCCGATCGTCATCGATGCGACGAACACCAGCGCCATGAAGCCGGCGGCCAGCGGTATGGGTGCCGCGGTCAGCGCGCGGGCCAGTCGGCCCTCACCTCGGTCGCGGGAAGCGAAGTGCAACCACGCCGCGTAAAGCGCCACCGCGACGAACAGCGCGAAAAGTATTGCGCTGATGCTGATTCCGGCGAGTTTCGGCGTCGCGGCGTTGAACGGGACGCCATAGCTGGACACGTACCACCAGCCGTTGGTGGTGGCGAAGCACAGCGCCAGCACGAACATCACCGCAGCCAGGAACGCCATCCGGTTGCGCGACCAGCGCAGCACGGCCGGTGACACCAGCGCCGTGGTCAGGGCAGCCATTGCCGCGCCCACCGCGGCGAACAAACCGAAGTGGTGCACCCACTTGGTCGGGGTGAACATCAGGAAGAACATGGTGCCGAAGATGACGCCCATCAGCCGCCACGCCGGGCCGCGGGCGATGCCGGGAACCCGCTTGCGCCGCAACATGATGAACACCGCGGTGAACAGGCACAGCGCGGTGATCAGGAAGCCGAACCGGCGCGACAGCGAACCGTCGACGGTGGGCAGGATCAGGTAGTAGTAGCGCAGGTTCTCGGTGTACCAGGCCTGGCTGGGGCCGATCGCGGTGCGAATCCTGATGGCTTCCAACACCGTTGCCAGAGTCTGGTCGGCGAACACCACGGTAAGGATCACCGTGCCGGCCGCCAGCATCGGCGCCACCAGTGGCCAGGTGCCGACCACCCGATGACGGCGCACCAGGATTCGCAGGATCGGACGACCACCGGCCACCAACGCGGCCACCGCGATCAGCCCGGTCGGTTGCACACCCAGGGTGAACGCCGCGGTCACCACCGCCAGCGCTGCCGGCGTCAACCGGCTGTAGCGCATCGACCGCTCGATCAGCACATAGGTGATCAGCGAACCGACCGCGATAATCGGTTCTGGCCGAAGGCCGTTGTCGAACGGCATCCACGCGGTCAGCAGCACCAGCCCCGCCGCCCAGTTGGCGGCCTTGCTCTTGGTCACCGCCGGCCCGAGTCGAGGCAGCACCTCTTTCGACAGCAGCAACCAGCACGCGATCCCGGCGACCAAGTCGGGCAACCGCATCCACAGGCTCGAGTCGCTGACGTGGGTCATCAACGCCAGCAGGTTGTAGTACCAGCCGAACGGGTCCTCCGGGCTGCCGAACCAGCGGAAGTAGTTGGACATGTAGCCGGCCCGGTCGGCAACCCGCGCCATGCCCAGGATGTAGCCGTCGTCCGAGGAGTTCGCCCCGATCACCCACCAGAGCACGAACCCGGACGTCACCGTCACGTCGCAGAGGGTGAAGGTCCGCCAGTTCGCCGGTATCCACCGGCGCATCCGGTGGCCGTCCAACTGGTCCAGGCGCCACAACGCGACCAGTGCGACGATCGTCGCCAGGATCGCGCCGACCATCGCGAGCAGCTTCAATGTGGTTGGGGTGGTGGAGAACCGGGTGTCGATGGTCGCTGACATTCTCAGCCCCGGCGGGGCGGGACCGATCAGATCGGTGAACACACCGACGATCTGCGGGCGCAGGTTGGGATCGGGGAAGCCGCTGCGCAGGTCGGCACCGCCCGCATCCTTGAGCCCGACGAAGGTGGCGTAGGTCCCGGCCAGCGTTGAGGTGATGTCGATGTGTTGACATTGCGACGACTCCACCTGCTCGCGCGGCACCGACAGGATCACCACGTTGCGATCGGTGACGTCCACCCGCTGCAAGGTGGCGACGATGAACAGCGCTTGGAGGTTGGCGTCCTTGCCTTTTCGCGGCGCGGTGCCCAACACGACGCCGCCGGCCGGCGGCATGTCCCGCACCACCTCGCACGGCACTTCTGCGTGGAAGTCGACCGGCGACAACGAGATCAGCGGCGCCGTAACGCTTTTCAGCTGGCCATTCTGCGGCCAGTTCAGATCGGCCGTCGTCTGCACAACGGGCAGCAGCGGGGTGGCCACCGACAGCAGGAAGCCGATCAGCCCGGCGATGGTGGCGACCCAGCGCGTCACCTTCACGCTGTCATAGGCGGCCGCGGTTGTCGGGTGCTCGGTCTGTGTGCTCACGGGAGTGCTCGAATCGGTCCTTGTCGGCTCCAGCCGTAGACGGTTGTGACGCCCTGCTGGATGGCGGCGATCGGGGCCACGTCGTCAGGGAGCCAGCGGTGGTACTGCTCCACCTGACCCCAGTCGCGGTACCAGTCTCCGTTGAGATAGGTGGGGACGGTCGACGTCCACATCAGCGCCTGAGTGAACAGGAACGGCCCGCCGGACTTCGACGCCTGCCACAGGTTCGACGACGCCGAGGTCTGCTTGTGATCGGGCTGGATGCGATAGTCGGGAAGCTCGGCGACCCCGAGGTGCTCGGAAAACGGTCGCTGGCAAGGGAAATTCGCCGCGGTGGCGATGTCCATCAGCACCGGCTGCTGGGGCCCGATCAGCTGCTGCAGGGTCTTGGTCACCGGCACCCGCGGTGGGGTGAACGCGAACCACTGGTCCTCGCTGAGGTTGGGGTCGTACGCGACGATGCGGGCGACGTTGGCCTCCGGCGGCGCCCAGCGCATCGGGAAGCGCAGGTTGCGCCAGGCGGGTTGCGGCCCGATGTCGATCGGGAACATCAGCCCGAGCGGCGCGACGCTGCCGTCGGGTTTGGCCGCGCCCCACTGCAGCCGAAGCGACTGGCCGTAGGAAAAGTCGCCGTCCTCTTTGTAGGACCAGATGGCGCCCGAGGCCGCGATAACCACCAGCGGCCGATCCGGGGTGCGGAGCGGCATCTGGTACCACGCCGAAGTGGCGGTGGCGGCGCGGGCGTTCTCGCCGTAGCTGCCCATCACCGGCGTGCGTGCGGGGTCGAGACCGAACGGGAGCGCGGCCTGCGAGCCGTTGACGCCGGTCGGGCCCTTGCCGCCGGCGGTGCCGGCCGAGTCGGTGATCGAGGCGTTCGGCTTGTTCGGTGACGCGTCGGAGTTGACCACGCCCGGCTTGGTCACCACTGGGTCCGACTGCAAGTTGTCGCCGACTCCCTGCGGCGTGAAGCCGACCGGGTTGTCGCCGCCCAGCGGACCGTCGGAGCCGTATTTCTGGCCCGGAATCGGTTGCAGCACACCCTCATTGGGGTCGGGCTCGGCGAGCACGTCGTCGGCCATCGCGCAGCTGGACGACGAGAGTCCGGAGGTGATCGCGCCGAAGTTGGCCTTGCCGGTGGTGTACATCGGGTAGCGCAGCACCGCGCCCTTGCCCAGCGATGCGACCTCGCCGAAGACCATGATCACGGCGACCACCAGCAGCGGCGTGGACGCCAGCACGCGGTTGCGCCGGCTGTCGGTGACCTCGGTGTGCCCGGCGTAGTCCATCCGGAAGTGCTGCCACGCGCCCAGCAATCCCGTCGCGATCGACAGCGCCAGGAACATCGACGTGACCGGGTGGCTGGCGATCACCGGCTGAATGTCGAACCATGGGACGCCGTAGTTGTTGACGTAGAACCAGCCGTTGATCCCCGAGGTCGCCCACGCCAGCATGAACAGCAGCGCGGTGACGTACAGGGTCAGGTTTCGGCGGTTGTGCAGTCCGATCCGGGCCAGCGCGAACGCGGTGACGGCACCGAGTGCACCGGCCAGCCCGGCGAATGCGCCGAACTGAATCGCCCATTTAGTCGGGGTGAAGTGCAGCAGCAGCAAGCCGATCGCGGTGGTGCCGATCAACCGCCAAGCCGGCCCACTGGCCACGCCGGGCACCCTGCCGCGCCGCAACAGCACGACCAGCACCCCGAACAGGCACAGCATCATGATCAGCACGGCGAAGCGCCGCGTCATCGAACCCTCGGCGTTGCTTTCCACCGTGAGGAAGTAGTACCGCAGGAACTCCTGATACCAGGCGATTGTCGGGCCGACCTTGTACTTGATCCGCGCCGCCTCGGCAATGGTCGCCAGCGTCTGCGACCGGAACACGACGATTATGATCAGCGACAGCGACGCGGCCAGTACCACCAGCGGCGCCAGAAGCCCGTCAGTTGCCTTGCGCCGCGCGATGATCCGCGCGATCGGCCGCGCGGCGGCCAGCAGGGCGGCGACGGCGATCAAGCCCTGCGGTGCCAGTGTCGCGGTCAGCATCGCAACGATGATCGCCACCGCCGCGGGTACCAGACGCCGGGTGGCGATCGCCGTCTCGGCCAACACCCAGGTCACTACAGTGCCCAGGGCGATCAGGGGCTCGGGCCGCAGGCCGTTGTTGAACGGCAGCCAGGCCGCCAGGAACACCGCGCCCGCCGTCCACACCGCAACCCGGTTGCCGGCCAGGCCGCCGCGGCCCGGGCCCAGCCGTCGCAGCATGCAGCGGCTGACGATCAACCAGGTGCCGATCGCGGCCAGCGTGGCGGGCAGTCGCATCCACACACCGGCGGTGCTTACCGTTGCGAGCTGAGCCAGCACCGACTGATACCAATCGAAGGGGGCTTCGCTGGCCCCGAAGTAGCGGTAGTAGTTGGCCACGTAGCCCGCATGCCCGGAGACCCGGGCCATGGTCAGGTTGTAGCCGTCATCCGAGGTGGTCGCGCCGATCACGTGCCACAGCAACAGCGTGCCGATCACTCCGGCGTCGGCCAGCCAATTTGCGAAACCTGCCTGTAACTTCGCGTGGCGACGATGCGGGCCGTCCGACGGCCCGGGGAGGGACCGCGCCAATGGGAGATGCCGCCAGTTGCGGGGGGTTCGTCGTCCTGACTGCCGATCCAGCACGGCCAGCGCGATGATTGACGCCAGCACCGACAGCCCGCCCAGCGCCATCACTGCGGACTTTAGCAACGTGGGAGCGACGATGAACCTGGTGTCGACGTCGACGCGCGCCGACAGGCCCGGCTGGGCGGGCACGGTCACGTCGGTGAAGATCCCGCCGACCGCCGGCTTCTTCTCGGGGGCCAGCGTGCCGGTCGCGCCGGGGATTCCGACGAAGTCCGCGCCGGCACCGCCCGCGTCCGCCCAGATGTGCAGCGCGCTGCAGGCGCGGGCGGCAACCGCGGAGCGGGAGGCGGCTGCGGCAACCGTGTCCCGGAACGCGACCACGACGTTGTCCTTGTTGGCCCGCACGAACAGCCCGTTCTTGCCCGTCTCGAACCCGTTGACCGGCAGCGTCGACACCACCAGGCCGCCTTCGGCGGGCAGCGTGGCGATCGCGGCGCACGGGATGGAGATGTCCAGCGCACGCGGCGCCCCGGACACCAGGGGCGCGGTGATGTCGGTGACGTGGCCGTCTTTGAGGCCCTGCGGCCACAGGATGGTGGACGTCGTTTGTTGGACCGGAAGCAACGGAACGACCAAACACAGCAGGGCGCCGGCAATCCCCGCGACGACCGCGATCAGCTGGGCGAGCCGGTGCGGCGGTCGCTCTCTGTCGTCGGGGGGCACGAGGCACGATCGTATGCGAAGTCTTTACGCCCGCCGACGATGCAGCCCGCGCGGCGGGCTGAGGAGAAGGCGGACACCCGAATTCTCTCGGCCGACGATGCTCGCCCGAGAAAAACTCTGCTCGCGATCCAAACCGATTCATGAAAAGTGCGCCGACGACGGCGCAGGTCAGTGGGCCGTCGGTGGCTGCGGCAGCCGTCTGACAAGGCCCGATGCGCCCCGCTGGGCCGTTCGACTCGTCGTATGAAACATGGTTTAGTAGCTCAGCGGTGGTGAATTTAACGGAACAGAAACAAATCACCACCGGCCACTGGCGAGAGTTGTGGAGTTTCCCCTACTCGCGAACGACCGCCCTGGTCGCAGGCGGCGTGGTGCTGTATTCCACGAACGAGTTCCTGACGATCAGCATGCTGCCAAGCACGATCAACGAAATCGGCGGCGAGCGTATCTACGCGTGGGTGACGACGCTGTACCTTGTCGGGTCGGTGGTCGCAGCGGCGACGGTAAACGCGCTGCTGCACCGCATCGGTGCGTGCGTCTCCTTCGTAGCAGGCTTCGCCGTGCTGGGTGCGGGCAGCCTGGTTTGCGCGGCCGCCCCCAACATGCAGATCTTGCTGGTGGGACGCCTCTTCCAGGGACTCTCTGGCGGTTTGCTATGTGGCCTGAGCTTCGCGGTGATCAACGCGGTGCTGCCGCGCAGACTGTGGAGCCGAGGTTCCGCACTGACGGCGTCGACGTGGGGCGTCGGCGCCCTGCTCGGTCCCGCGCTGGGTGGTTTCTTCGCACAGTTCGGCGCGTGGCGTTGGGCGTTCGGTCTGCTGGCGCTGCTCAGCATTGCGATGGCGACGCTGGCGCCCGGTCTGCTGACGACGGATGGCACCGAGCAGCCCACCGACCGCGATTCAACCAGGATTCCGATTCCGTCGGTGATTCTGCTGGGGACGGCCGCGTTGACGGTCAGTGTGGCGTCCCTGCCGCATAACACTCTCGCGACAGCGGCGCTGCTGATCCTGAGCGGCTTGCTGGTCGGCGCTTTTCTGGTGGTCGACCGCCGGATGGATACCGCTGTGCTACCCGCCAGCTTTTACGGCTTCGGACCGCTGAAGTGGGTCTATCTGACACTGGGGCTGTTGGTCGCCGCGACCAAGGTCGATCTGTATGTGCCGTTGTTCGGCCAGCGCTTGGCGCACCTCGGGCCGATCGTCGCGGGGCTACTCGGCGCGGCGTTGTCGCTGGGCTGGACGATCAGTGGATTCGGCAGCGGGTCGCTGGACAAGGCCCGCACGATCGCGGCCGTGGTGATCGCCGCGCCGCTGGTGATGGCGGGCGGTCTGGCGCTGGCCGGGATCACCCATGTGCAGGACGCGACAGCAGGCATCGTCATCATCTGCGCGTTCGGTCTGATGGCGGTCGGGGTCGGTATCGGTGCCGCCTGGCCGCACCTGTCGGCGTGGGCGATGAGCGATGTCGACGACCCCGCCGAAGGCGCCGCCGCGGCCACCGCAATCAACCTGGTGCAGCTGATTTTCGGCGCGTTCGGCGCCGGGCTGGCAGGTGTTGTGGTGAACCTCGTCGACGGCGGCGGAGCCTCCGCGGCACGATGGGCGTTCGCCGTGTTCGCACTTCTTGCGGCCACCGCCTGCTTCACCGCCTTCCGGGCCGGTCGTCGGCAGATCTTCTCGTACGGTCAGTAAACGAATTAGCTAACTGCATGTCCGCATTTGGCTGCGGATTTACGCCTGAATTCCGGGGCGAGCCGCTGCTGAGCACGACAAAGCCGAAACTTGTCGGACTGGGTTGCGATGATGGCGTTATGTCGTTGACCGCGTCTCCTCCGGTGGCGGTGAGCCCTGCGCAGCGTGTGGAGGTGTTGTTCGAGGAGTTGGCGGAGTTGGCGGGCCAGCGCAATGCCGTTGACGGGCGCATCGTGGAGATCGTCGCCGAGCTGGATCGCGACGAGCTCTGCGGGGCTACCGGCGCGCGGTCGGTGGCGGCGTTGGTGGCCTGGAAGCTGGGCTGGTCCTCGGGAAACGCCCACGCGATCACAACTGTCGCGCGCCGGCTGCCGGAGTTCCCACGCTGCGCCCAAGGCATGCGGGAGGGCCGACTGTCGCTGGATCAGGTCGGGGTCATCGCGGCGCGGGCCGGTGCGGGGTCTGATGAGCACTATGCGCAGCTGGCGGCCTGCGCCACGGTCAATCAGCTGCGCACCGCTATCAAGCTAGAACCGCGCCCCGAACCCGAACCTCGGCCAGAGCCCGAGCGCTCGATCACCTCGACCAGCACCGAGCGGGGCAGCTGCTATCGGATCACCCTCGGCCACCATGACGCCGCGAAGTTCGACGCCGCCTTGGCGTCTCATCGTGATGCGCTGATCGCCGAGTGGAAGCACGATCACGGCAATGGCGCGGACGCCCCCGATCAGCGGCCCCCGTTGCCTGGCGCCGCCGAGGCGTTTATGCGCCTGATCGAGGCTGGCTGGGACGCCGAGGCCACGCGGCGCCCACACGGGCAGCACACCACCGTGGTGGTGCACCTCGACGTTGAGCAGCGCGCTGCGGCACTGCATCTGGGTCCGCTGCTGCCCGAGGCCGAACGCCGCTACCTGACCTGTGATGCCACGTGTGAAGTCTGGTTCGAACGACACGGCCAGGTCATCGGGGCCGGCCGGACGACCCGGCTGATCAACCGGCGGCTGCGCCGCGCACTGGAGTATCGCGACCGCATGTGCGCGGTTCCTGGCTGTGATGCCACCCGTGGTCTGCACGCCCATCACCTCAGGCACTGGGAAGACGGCGGCCCCACCGAGTTGGCCAACCTGGTGCTGCTATGCCCTTATCATCACCGGTTGCACCATCGCGGGGTCATCACCATCACCGGACCCGCAGACGCGCTCATCGTCACCGACAGCAGCGGTAAGCCGCTCAGCACGGGATCGCTGGCACGCCCACCAACCCAACCCCCACCCAAGGTGGCGCCCTGCCCGGGACCTACCGGCGAACGCGCCCACTGGTGGTGGTATGACCCCTTCCAACCACAACCACCACCACAGAACAACTAGGTTGGCCGGCGGCGGCCGGTCGCTGCCAACATTATGTTGAAGCTCAAACAGACTGGGCCATAACGCAATTCGTTCGCACCACTGGCTACGTCACATTGCGAAAACCGCCGCGAGCCCGCTGCCACAGAGCAGGGCGCTGATACTACGTGCGGTCACCGAGATATCGCGGTGACAGCGTCATATCCTGGCAGCTCCTGCATACATGGCGTCATGTCCGCCGCGCCGCCTATCACGGTCAACTTCGCAGCGACCCGCCGCAGACTTGTCCGGCTCGCCGAGTATGTGGAAGACAACCTGCTTGATCACGACACCTTCGTCTGTGATTCGTGCAGAGCGTGCTGCAGGTCTCGCAGGCCGGGCGACGCGTTTTGGGCCGGCACAATGGGGCACGTCGGTCATCGCTACGACCTGCAAATCGGTGACAAGCCCTTACGAATCGTCGTGGTCGGGCAAGAGGCGAAGGACCGCCGATACAAAGCTGATGCCGAACACCAAGCCCGGAACCAGCACATGCGAGGGACAACCTCGGCACTACGCGTCATCTTCGAAACAGGCGAATTGCGATGGGGACCCAATCTGGATGCGCCGTACCTTAAAATCCTCCGACGAAGGCTGACCGAAGCCCTTCGACGTTCCTAGCCGACACGCGACCCCTCATTTTGGTGGCTCGTGGGTCCACGCCGGAATTAACCCCGCCGCAGCGGCGCCGGGCTCCACAAGCCGCTGCGGGTCGCCGAACCGAGGTCGAGTTCAGCGGGTTCGGCGTTCGGGTAGTACGGCGTCAACTGCTGTAACGCGCCCCAGTCGCGAGACCAGTCGTCCTTCAGATATGTCGGCACCGTGCTTGGGCGCGCTAGCAATTCCGTCACGCCCAGCGGTCCGCCGCCGTTCTTGTCCATCACCGGCGAGTTGGCTTCGGCGCCGAAGCGGTCGGGCAGGATCCGCCACTTAGGCACTTCCTCGACGCCGTTCTGGTGGCCGAACGGCCGCTGGCACGGGAAGGCCAGGCCGACCAGCCAGTCCAACAGCACCGGGTCCGACGATCCGACCACATCCTGCAGCGTGCGCAAATGCGGGATCCGCGGTGGGGTGACGGCGATCCAGTGCTGCGGCGCGAGGTCGTCGTCGCTGACCACCACCCGAACTTGGGTGGCGTCGTGCGGCAGCGCGGACAGCGGCGCCCGCAGGTTGCGCCAGGCCGGTGCCGCCCCGACGTCGTCGAGTCCGGTCGAGCCGCCGGGCTTGTTCGCCGCGGCCTGCTGGTCGGTGGCCCACTGCATCTCGACTTCGCCATAGTTGAACCGGCCCGCCGCCGACACCACTACTAGCGGCGCGGACTCGCTGCGCTGGCTCTGGTCGGGCAGCCGGTACCAGGCCGACCGCAGCCGGGCCGGCATCTGAACGCCTGATCGCCAGCTGCCCAGCACCGGGGTGTGCGCCGGATCGAGGCCGTAGGGCAGCCGCGCGCGTGAGCCGTTGATGCCGGGCGCGGCGGTCGTGCCGCCTTCGGTGCCGGCCTCGCCGTTGGTGACGTTGCTGTCGTCGCTGACGAAGCTCCGATCGCCGGGGCGTTCCATCACCGGGTCGGCGGACACTGTGGAGGGGATGCCGTTGGGGTCGAAGCCCTCAGCGAAACCGTCTGCCAGCGCGTCCTTCTCGTCCGCGGAGACGGGCTTGAGCATGCCGGCATTGGGATCCTGCTCGACGAGGACGTCGGTGGCCAGTCCGCACGTCCGACCGGTCTTGAGACCGGTCGCAGCCTGGAGGTTGGAGCGGCCCACCGACCACGCCGGGTACTGGTCGGTCATGCCCAGCGTCAGCGACAGCACCTGGAAGAAGACCAGCGCCCACGCGGCAATCGCCAAGGGGGACCGAATGATTCGACCGAACCGCGAGTCGCGGGGCGGATCGGCATCACTGCCACTCTTGACGAAGTGGAACCAGGCCGCCAGCAGCGCGAGCAACAAGGTCAGCGCCAGGAAGCCGGTGGTGAATCCGAAGTGCCACTGCGGGAACGCATTTGACCATGGCACACCGAAATTTGAGACGTACCACCAGCCGTTGACGCTAGCAAAGGACAGCGCCACGATGAACATCACCACCACGGCGAACAGCGTCCGATTCCGGCGCGAGCGCATCGCCGTGGCGGTCACTGAGACCGCGGCCAACGCTCCCAGCGAGCCGGCCAGCCCGGCGAACACGCCGAAGTGGTGCGTCCACTTGGTGGGCGTGAACATCATCGCGATGAACGAAATGACAGTGATCCCGATAATTCGACGGCTCGGGCCGGCCGCGGTGCCCGGAATTCGGCCCTTGCGCAACGTCATTGCCACCGAAACGCCGAGCGCGACCATCAACACCAGCAGCGCGAAACGTCGGGCCACCGACCCGTCGGGGCTGGCCATGAACAACCGCTCGTAGCGGATGTGCTCGTCGAACCAGCTCAGGCTCGGCCCGAGGGCACGCTTGAGCGAGGTGGCCTGCAGCTCCCCGGCCAGAGTCTGGTCGCGGAAGATCAGGATCGTACTGACGCTCACCGCAGCGACGATCGGCGCCAGCAGCGCCAGCACCCCGAATTGCCGCGAGCGGCGCGCAATGATGGTGCGCAGCGGGCCGATTGCCACCAGCAGTGCGCCGATCGAGGCGATGCCCGTCGGGCCGGAGAACAGTGTCAGAGCCCCGACGATGCAGGCCATCGCCACCGGCAACAGCCGACTGGTGGCCACCGCGCGCTCGACCGAACACCAGGTCAGCAGGATGCCGACGGCGATGATCGGCTCCGGCCGCAGGCCGTTGTCCAGTGGCAGCCACACCGCCAGGAAAACGCCGCCGGCGCTCCATGCCGCCGCCGGGCTGATCTTGACGGCATGACCCAGCCGCGGGATGACCTCCCGGCTGATCACCCACCAGCAGGCCAGCGCCATCAGCAGGGTGGGCAGCCGCATCCAGATGCTGGCGGTGGTGACGTGCGCCCACAGCGCCAACAGGTCGTAGTACCAGCCGAACGGCGCCTCCGGCGTGCCGAGCCAGCGGTAGTAGTTGGCCATGTATCCGGCGTGCTCGGACACCCGGGCCATGGTCAGGATGTAGCCGTCGTCGGCGGTGTTGGCGCCGACGAAGTGCCACCACACCAGCACCAGCGTGACCAGGCCGTCCAGCCCACTCATCGACCACCAGCGGGGTGGCAGGAAGCGGCGGTGCCGGGTGCCGTCGGAGGTGTCCAGGATGTGCAGCGCGATTAGCGCGACGAGGGTCAGCGCCACCCCGAGCACCATCGCGGCCATCTTCAACGGCGTCGGTGAGCTGCTGTAGCGGGTGTCGACGGTGGCGGAGAACGTCAGGCCCGGCGGGGACCCCCCGCTCAGGTCGGTGAAGACGCCGACGATCTGCGGCCGGAAGTCGTACCCGCTGCGCTCGCCACGCAGCGCCGCACCGGGATGCTCGGCGTTGGATCCCTGTGTGAGACCGACGAATTCGCCGACCACGCGGTCGGCGTGCGCGGTGAAGACCAGCTTCTGGCAGGTCTCGCTGAGCACCTGACTCAGCGGCGCGACCACCAGCGGAACGTTGCGCACCACCAGCACCAGGTCGTCGTTGGTGCGTTCGATGAGCAGGCCGCGGTCCACGGCCTTGGGTGCCTGCTTGGGGACGGTCGACAGCAGCACGGTCTTGCCGGTGCCGGACAGATCGGCGGCGGCCTGGCAGGGAATGCTGATGGTGAGGTCGGTGGCGACGTAGCCGATCAGCGGGGCTTCGACGCTGCCGAGCACGCCGTTCTGCGGCCAGTTCAGTTGGGCGGTGGTCTGTTTGACCGGAAGCAGCGGTGTCGCGACGGCCAGCAGGGTGCCGAGCACACCGGCGACGATGGCAACGAGACGGGCGGCCCGGTAACTCCTGACTGCCTGGCTGCCCACGGAGCTAGATGCTAATTGCTCCCCTTCGGTCGTCTCGGTAGCCATCAGGGTTTGCGGACGGCCAGCACGAAGGGGCCGATCTTGGTGACGGTGAAACGGGGGTCGGCAAAGATCGCGGCGTTGAGTTCCACGGTGTAGCGGCGCACGTTGGGCTGGTTGGGATAGACGTCCTCGGCCAGCCGGAGGGTGTAGCTGCTTGACTCGCCGGCCGACCCGCCGTGCCGCATCAGGAACACCGTCGGCGGCGCCCACGGCAGCGTGTCCAGGGCGTGGATGAACGGGTCGGCGGTTTTGAGCTTGGCCCAGTCCTTGATCGCGGCGGCGCGCTTGTCGAACTGGGCCAGCGGGTTGGCGTAATGCGACGTCAGGCCCTGGAAGCCGTAGTAGGGGTAGTAGGACAGGAAGCTGTAGTCGGCGGTCAGCACGACCGTGTCGTCGCGCTGTTTGCCGGTCGCCGTGGTGATCGCGGCGTCGATCTCGCGGTAGAACTTCTCCGAGCTGGGCGGACGCCGGTCGCCGCGCTGGCCGTGCCCGTCGGTGTCGGTGTAGGCGATGGTCAGGTCGGGCCGCAGCACGTCGGGGATGTCCTGGCTGAACGCGATCGCGGCGGCCAGCCCGAGCGAACCTGCCACCGGAAGCACGGCCCGGCCCCAGGCACGCTCGCGGCCGCGGGCCTGGATGACGAGGGTTGCTTCGACGAAGCCGAACACGCCCGCCGCGGTCAGCAACACCGTCAGCGTCGGCTGCAGCCGGAAGGACAGCAGGGTGGTGCGGGCCAGCGTGGCGAGCATCGACAGCAGCGACCACAGGTAGACCGCGAGCACGCCGACGGCCAGGCCGCCCGCCCGCACCGACGAGCGCGCCCGCACGACCAGCCACAGCGTGCCGAGCAGGCACAGCGCCCCCAGCAGGGTGAACTTCAGCATCGGGAAGGTCAGCTCGGCGCCGTCGGTCGGCAGGTAGTGAAAGGCGCTACCGGTGTTGCTCACCGGGTCGTGGGCGGCGCGCACCAGGAACGGCAGCCAGGTCGTCGCCGCGATGGCCGTCGCGATCGCCGCGATGACGACCAGTCGCACGAGCGGATCCGCCGCGGCTTTGAGCCCGTCGCGCCGGCGAGAGGCGGTCAGCACCAACGCCATCAGCGCCATGGTGAAGGCGCTGTAGGCGGTCAGCAGGGTGTAGCAGGTCGCGGCCACCCCGAGGAACACCCCGGCGCCGATCACCGCGGCCCAACCGCCGCCGCGGGTCGCATTACGCAGACCCGACCAGGTCAGGACCAGCACCGGCGGCAGCAGCACGGTGATCATCGCCGAGTACGGCTCCGGCGAGCTGTAAGCCAGCATCACCGCGGCGGTCGCGGTCGTGACGAGCAGCGCGTACTCGAAGCGGATCATCCGCGACCACAACACCAACGCCATGACGATAGCGATCGTGATCGAGGTGATCGCCCAGGGCTTGAACGTCTCCCAGCCCGGCGTCCCGGTCAGCGCGGCGACGCGGCCGCCGACCCAGAACCAGCCCGGCGGGTAGAACGCCGGCAGGCCGGTGTAGGTCATGTCGTGCAGGGCCGCGCTGTCGGTGAGCCGGGTCAGGTATTCGGTGCGGAACTGCTGGTCGACGGATATGCCGAACAGGTAGAGCTTGGTGGCCCCCAGCGGCATGCCGAGCGTCACCACCGAGAACGCGGAGACGAAGACCAGCGCCACCAACTGCGCCACCGTCCGTCGGCCGCGCCGGGAAACCGAACCGGCACAGAGTAATCCGAGGATGCAGCCGACCTGGCCGACCGTGGTCAGCGCGTGTAGTTGATTCGACGACGGGTAGGCCGGCCACTGCACCCGGGCGATGGCGGTCAGCGACACCACCGAGACCGCTGCTGCGATCGCGACCGCGATCGCCAGGTGGCCGACGGTGGCCAGCGCGTTGCGCATCTAGATGGGCAGCTTACGGAAGATCGGCCGCGGGATGTGTCGCAGCACCATCATCAGGTAGCGGAAAGTGCCTGGCGCCCAGACGAGTTCCTTGCCCTTGGCGGCCGATGTGACGGCCAGTTCGGCGACGGCTTCCTTATCGACGGTGAAGGGTGCTTCCTTGGCTCCGGTGGCTTTCCAGTGCTCGATCGTCGTCGTGGTGCGCACCTGTCCGGGCCTAATCACCAGCACGCGAACTCCGCTGGGCCGCAGGGCTTCGCCAAGCCCGAGGTAGAAGCCGTCCAGGCCGGCCTTGGTGGAGCCGTAGACGAAGTTGGACCGCCGGACCCGCTCGCCGGCCGCCGAGCTCATCGCGATGATCTGTCCGAAGCCCTGCGCGCGTAGCTTCTCGCCCAGCAGCACGCCGACCGAAACCGCTGCGGTGTAGTTGATCTGGGCGATCTGCACCGCCTTACGCTGGTCCTGCCACAACTCCTCGGCGTTGCCGAGCAGGCCGAACGCGACGATCGCAACGTCGATATCGCCGCCCGCGAAAGCGGCGTCGATCACCGCTGGGTGGCCGAAGGTGTCGATGCCGTCGAAGTCGATCCACTCGACCGACTTGGCGCCGGCCGCCTTCAGCTGCGCGATGGCCTTGTCCTTGCCCGGATGGTCGGGCAGGTCGGCCAACACGATTCGTGCGTGGGCGTTGCGCAGATAGCGCTCGCAGATCGCCAGCCCGATCTCGGACGTGCCGCCCAGCAGCAGGATGGCCTGAGGGTTTCCTACGGCGTCAAGCACCATTTAGAGCAGCTCCAAACGTCGGGCCATGTCCGAGACGAAGACCCCGGTCGGATCGACCTTGCGGCGCACCGCGATCCATTCGTCGATGCGCGGATACATGGCGTGGAAGTTGTCGGCACTGACCCGCGAGTCCTTGGCCGTGTAGACCCGGCCGCCGAATTCCATCACCCGGCTGTCGAGTTCGTTGAGGAATTCGTTGACGCCGGGCTTGTTGGGGAAGTCCATCGCGACGTTCCAGCCGGCCATCGGGAAGCTCAGCGGGGCCCGGTTGCCGGGTCCGAAGAGCTTGAAGACGTTCAGCGCGGAGTAGTGGCCGCGCGTCTGGATCCAGCGGATGATGGCCTTGAACTCCTCCAGCGCGTCCGGCGGCACCAGGAACTGATGTTGCGCGAAACCCGTTGGGCCATAAGCATTGTTCCAGCCGCTGACCAGATCGAGCATGTGGTAGAACTGCGACAAATTCTGGATTTTCCCGGTGTAGTTTCCGCCCAGCCGGTAGTACACCTCGCCGATCGCCATGAACGACAGCTTGTTCATCGCACTGATCGGGAATATGTTCGGCACCGAAAGAAGTTGCGGCGCATCAAATTTCAGCGGGTTCCTCGCCAGTTTCGCCGGTAACTGATCCAGCCTGGCCAGGCTGCCCCGGCTGATCGAGGCCCGGCCGAGCTTCGGGGGCGGGCTGATCAGGTCGAACCACGCGCTGGAGTAGGTGTAGGAGTCCTCGCTGCCGTCGAGGTGGACGGCGACGGTCTCGTCGAGGTCCCGGGTGGCCACGCCGTCGGCGATGAAGTACGCCGTCTCGGTCGGCGTCATCGCGATGACGGCCTGCAGCACGATGCCGGTCAGCCCGTTGCCGCCGACGGTGGCCCAGAACAGCTCGGCGTCCTCACCGTCCGGGGTCAGGTGGCGGATCTGGCCGTCGGCCGTCAGCAGATCCATCGACACCACGTGGTTGCCGAAGCTGCCGGCGCTGTGGTGGTTCTTGCCGTGGATGTCGCACGCGATCGCGCCGCCGACGGTGACCTGCCGGGTGCCCGGGAGCACCGGCACCCACAGCCCGAACGGCAGCGCCGCCCTCATCAACTGGTCGAGGCTGACGCCGGCGTCCACCTCGGCCAGGCGGGTGTCGGAGTCGATCGAGTGGATCTTGTTCATCGGCGTCATGTCGATCACCAAGCCGCCGCCGTTCTGGGCGTTGTCACCGTAGGAACGGCCCAGCCCGCGGGCGATCACGCCTCTGCTGTTCGGCTGCCCGCCCGCGCTAGCTACCTGACCGACCGCCTTGGCGATCAGGTCGGCGTCCGGGGTCGACAACACCTCCGCCACCGACGGCGCGGTGCGGCCAAAGCCCATCAGCGGGGTTTTCGTGGTCGGAATGTCGCTGCTCAACATCGTCAGAAAGGGTACCTGTCCCTACGCCCTGGTCATCGCAGCCGGAAAATCACCGATCGCTGCACGACGAAGTTGATCACCGTCGCGGTGCCCTGTGCGATCACGAACGCGGCCGGCACCCGCCATGGCTCGTGGGCGAACTGCAGGTAGAAGACGTAGTTGATGCCGACCTGCACGCAGTAGGTGAGCGCGTAGAGCGCGCAGACGGCGATGAATCGGGCCCGGCTGGGCGGAGCCTGAAAGGTCCAGCGGCGGTTGATCAGGTAGGCGGTGGTGGTGCCGGCGACGAAGCTCAGCGATTTGGCGACGTTGACCTGCAGGCCGGTCCGCAACAGCAGCACGTAGAGGCCGAAGTCGACGACCGCCGACAGTCCGCCGGTGACGATGAATCGCCACGCCTGCGTTTTCAGCGGCAAGGGGGTGCTCGCTGCGATCTCAGCCATCGGCGGGAAGTCTACGGGGGGTCAGCACGGGAACGTCACGCCCGACGCGCCGTCGTGGGTGTCGCCTCGCGGACGGATCAGATTCGACGGCCGCCCCGCCCCCACCTGCCACCGAACGTCTCTTTGACTCGTTCCCCGACGTCCTTGACGTCAGATGTCACCCGATCACGCACCCCGCGATTTTCCAGCCTGCGGTTTCGCGTTGCGCGGCCAATCGTCTCCTTCGCTCTGCCGCCGACCTTCTGCAGCTTGTTTCTGACCCTGTTCGTTGCACTCATGGCAAGCCTCCTTTGATCTCGCAATCAGATACCCGCGGCGAGATCACGGCAACCGGCCCGGCGCTAGACCCAGTAGGCCACGCGCGCGCGGTACTGACGCATCGCGAACGCCGCCACCAGCCAGCCCACGATCGTCAGCCCGATCACCACGGCCCAGTGCCGCAACTCCTGGTGAGCACCCAGCAGCGGCGCGCGTACCAGGTCCAGGTAGTGCAGCAGCGGGTTGAGCTCGACGATCTTCGACCACTGCCCGGCGCCCTGCTGCCGCAACGTGTCGTCGTTCCAGATGATCGGCGTCATGAAGAACAGCAACTGGACGACGGAGAACAGCAGCGGGCCGATGTCGCGGAAACGCGTCGACAGGATGCCAAAACAAAGGGACACCCAGACGCAGTTGAGCACGATCAGCCCCAGCGCCGGGATCACCGCCAGGTCGGCCCACGACCACGGCTTCGGGTAGATCATCGCGATGACGACGTAGATGACGATGTTGTGCCCGAACAGGATAATCTGCCGCCACACCAGCCGGTAGACGTGCACGCTGAGCGGCGTCGGCAGCTGCTTGATCAGTCCCTCGTTGGCGACGAACACATCCGCGCCTTCCAGGATGGACGCGTTGATCAGGTTCCAGATGATCAAGCCGAGCGTGACGTAGGGCAGGTGCACCGAGAGCTGCAAATGGAACAGCTTGGAGTACAGGCCGCCCATCGCGACGGCGGTGGTTCCGGTGGCGATGGTGATCCAGAACGGGCCCAGCACCGAGCGGCGGTAACGCTGCTTGATGTCCTGCCAACCGAGGTGCAACCACAGCTCGCGGCGGCGGTACCCGTCGACCAGGTCGCCCCAGGCCCGGGCCATCGTCTTGGATTCCGCGGCAATGTCGACGGTCGTCACCTGCGCCACTCCTAGGGCCTCTCGAACTGTTCCCGGCGGCCCAGCCGGCGCAGCCGCAGCCACTCCAGCAGACCTTTGGGGTCGCGACGGGAAATCAGGAAGAACCAGCCGAACCGCAACCACTCCTGAAGGAGCAGTTTGCGCAGACCCGGCTGCGCCATCAGGTAGCCACGGTTGCGGTAGGTGAAGTACCGCTTGGCGGCGTCGTCGGGGTACTGCGTGTGCATCCGCCCACCGAGGATCGGCTTGAACTCGGCCGATCCGCAGGGGTGCAGGTAGGCCGCGTCCAGACAGGTCCCGAACGGCAACCCCGACCGGACCAGCCGCCGGTGCATCTCCACTTCGTCGCCGCGGACGAACAGCCTCAGGTCGGGCACGCCGATCGCGTCGAACGCTGACGCGCGGAACAGTGCGCCGTTGAACAGCGACGCGATCCCGGGCAGCAGATCCTGGCCGGCCTCGGTGCGCAGTTCACTGACCAGTCGGCGCCAGACCAGGCCGCGGCGCAACGGGAATGCCAGCTTCTCCGGGTCGTCGGCGTTGCACACCATCGGCGACACCTCGGCCAGCCGGTGCTTGTCGG
Source organism: Mycobacterium sp. (assembly GCF_965277065.1). GTDB lineage: Bacteria > Actinomycetota > Actinomycetes > Mycobacteriales > Mycobacteriaceae > Mycobacterium. The sequence goes on along the minus strand of NZ_CBDIBT010000016.1, from coordinate 288,638 downwards.
CGCAGGCCAGCAGCGTGGCCAGCACCTGACTGTCCTGCGGGTGTCCGTCGTCGTCGGCCAGCCATACCCACTGCGCGCCGAGCGCCAGCGCGTGCAGGATGCCGAGGGCGAAACCGCCTGCGCCGCCGAGGTTTCGGCGTGACGGCAGGTAGGTCGTCGGGACGGGTTGATCGGCGACCAGGTCGCGAACCACGCCGTCGCCGTCATCAGAAAAATCGTTGTCGACCACGATCAACTGATCAGGTAACCGACTCTGGGTGCTCAGCACACCGAGTGATTTGGCGAGTTGGTCGGGCCGCCGGTGGGTGACCACGACGGCGCACACTAGCTCGCTCACGCGCGGTTCGTTTCGCGGTCGGTTTCGGCGAGCACCTCACGCACATGCCGGGCGGCGTCGTCGCCTTCATAGGCCCGCACGACGTCTTCGATGCCGCCGGTCTGCTTGATGACGCCGTGTTCGATCCACATCGCGGTCTTGCACAGCCGGGCCAGAAATTCGTTGGAATGGCTTGCGAAGACCAGGATTCCGGAACGTTCGACCAACTTCTGCAACCGCGTCTGCGCCTTCTTGAGGAAGTCGGCGTCGACGGCGCCGATCCCCTCGTCGAGCAGCAGGATCTCCGGGTCGATGCTGGTGACCACGCCCATCGCCAACCGCACCCGCATACCGGTCGAGTAGGTCCGCAGCGGCATCGACAAGTAGTCACCCAGTTCGGTGAAATCGGCGATCTCGTCCACCTTGGCCAGCATCTGCTTGCGGGTCTGCCCGAGGAAGAGTCCGCGGATGAGGATGTTCTCGTACCCGGAGATCTCGGGGTCCATGCCGACGCCGAGGTCGAACACCGGCGCCACCCGGCCGCGGATGATCGCCGAGCCGCGGGTCGGCTCGTAGATGCCCGAAAGTAGCCGCAGCAGAGTCGATTTCCCGGCCCCGTTGTGGCCGACGAGCCCGACCCGGTCGCCAAGCTCCAGCGACAGGGTGATGTCCCGCAGTGCCTCGATGACCACCACGTTCGATGCGTTGCGACCGATCGAGCCGCCCAGGAACGTCTTTTTCAGCGACCGCGACTTGGCGTCGAAGATCGGAAACTCCACCCACGCGTCGTGGGTCTCGATGTGTGGACCAGTTGGCGTCACCGGTCGCCTACAGGTATTGCCCAGTGCCGGAACCCGATTGGCCGAAAGCCGAGCCACCGTTGCCGGCCGACCTGCCGACGCCCGGCGGCAGGCCACGCTGCTCGCGCATCTGCTCGATCTGCGCGCGGGCGGCCATCTGCTGTGCGAACAGCGCGGTCTGAATTCCGTGGAACAGTCCCTCCAGCCAACCGACCAGCTGAGCCTGGGCGATGCGGAGTTCGCCGTCCGACGGGACCGTGCCCTCGGTGAACGGCAGCGTGAGTCGGTCGAGTTCGTCGCGCAGTTCCGGCGCCAGCCCGTCTTCGAGTTCGCGGATGCTGGTGGCGTGGATCTCGCGCAGCCGGCTGCGGCTGGCCTCGTCCAGCGGAGCGGCGCGCACCTCTTCGAGGAGTTGCTTGATCATCGTGCCGATCCGCATCACCTTGGCCGGCTGTTCGACCAGATCGGTGATCGACCGATCCTCGTCGTCGGCGTCGTGCGCGGCCGCCATCAGTTGGGGATCAACGCCGCCGATGACCTCGATGTCGTCGTCGTTACTCAATGCTTGTCACCTCGGGGAGTTGTCGGGCCGCGCCATTCGTAGATCCAGGCTTCGCCGTTGTCGTAGATCTTCGTCCACCACTTCGATCGGTCTATCGAGACTAGTCCGTCGGGCACCTTGAACCCGCGGACCGTAGGCGCGCTGGTCAGGATGTAGCGGATGTTGAGCGCCCGGATTGCTTCCGGCACCAACGCCCGCTTCTCCTCGGGAACCCCTGGTAGCGCGTCGGCGTCGGCGTACGCCCAGAAGATGAAGCGGTAGTAGCCCGGTCCGATCTGTTGCGGGTAGTCGTAGTGGGTCCACAGCGGGTGCAGGTCGGCGACGGCGTACATCCACGCGGTGCCATCCACGTTGGAGTCGCCGATCAGGGTGGTCCGCGCGCCCGGCAGCGTGGCCAGGTGGGCGAACGCGTCGAGGTCTTTCTGGTTGACGATCACCGAGTCGTACTTGTCGCCGAACAACACCAGATGCCGGTACAGGTAATGCCGTGCGGTGACCGTCGTCGTCAACACCAGCAGTGCCACGATCGCCGAAACCCACACCGCTTCAGGCACTTTGAATCGAAGAAGCAGGAACCGTTTGGCCACCGCCACGACGCCGACCACCAAGGCAAACACCGCGACCGCCGCCATCGGCGTCACCAGCATCGTCGTCACCGCTGAAAGCCGGCGCGGATCGTTGTAGAAGAACTGGCTGAACTGCTGGATGGCGCTGCCGAGCGGATTGTGAAACGGAGCCCCGGAGTAGATCGTCGCCACGACGAGCACCAGCCAGATCACCGGCGGCCACCAGATCTTCTTGTACAGCAGGATCGCCAAGCCGATGCCGCTCAGCGCCACCAGACCGTACTGAATAGGGAAGTCGTTGAGGTGACGGGTGTGCAGCAGCAACGCGTCGATCACACCCTGCTTGACGGTCTTGAAGCTGGGGAACGCGTGCCCGGCGATGATGTCGGCCTGCTTGGCCACCCCGATGAACTGCGGCGCCAGAATCAGCACCGCCGGCACCGCCGCCGCCGCCAGCGTCAGCACGTCGGCGAGCCGTCCCCGCACCGGATGCCACCACGCGTCCATCAGCCACCAGGCCGCCACGAACAGGATCACCACGAACCCACCGGTGAGATGCACTGAGAAGATGCCGACCAGGGCGAGCACCGCCGCCGGGATGCGGTCGCGATGCTTGCACGTCGAGGCGACCAGGACGAACGTCGGGATCGCCACCCCGTAGGCCGCTAGGTTCGGCATCGCCGCGGTGCCGAACTCGACGTAGGGCACCGACGTGAACGACGCCGACAGCGCCGCGGCGGTCGCGGCCACCCCCGCGGCATGCTCGGTGCGGGGCCGGAGCAGGTGCCAGGTCAGCGTCGCGGCGCTGGACGGGAACAGCCAGACCGAGGCCGCCAACGAGTTGACCGTGTAGCCGGTCGTCGGCGCCGCTCCGGTGAGCTGGCAGTAGACGGCGGTCAGCGCGTGAAACACCGACGGGTAGTACAGCGGCCGATGGGTTTCGACGTTGCGGAGCTCGCCCATGTGGGTCGACGACGCCTGGCCGGTGTCGAGCATGAAGCGAACCGTGTTGGCATGCCAGACCGCGTCCCAGGTGCTGGGGATGGACTGCCAATGCACGACGCCGCGATAGGCCGCCCACATGATCAGCAACCCACCGAGCAGCACCCCTGCCGCAACGGTCAGCGCCTGCCGGCGGTCGATCGCTGCGGTCTCAGCGCCGACTGTCCTGGCGTCACGGTGGCGGGCCAGCAACGGCTGCAGGCAGATCATCACGATGCGCACCGCGGCGAGCGCGGCGAGCGCCGTCCAACCGTTCCAAGGGATTCCGATGGCGCCGAACGGGATTATCGCCAGGGCGACCACGCCGTAGGTCAACGCCGGACCGACTGCGACCGCGATCGGCCAGCTGAGCTGGGTGATCCGCCCGATGATCGCCCCCGGCACGATCAGCAAAAACAATGCGATCAGCATTCCGAAGCAGAGCCCCACGCGACTAGTATGGCTGCCCGGGTGTCCTGGCCCGGGACGGTGTGGACGTATCCGGGTGCCCGCTACCGTCACGGTTCGTCTTATTGTGCATGGCTCTAAGGTGGCTGTATGGCCTACGACGTCGCCCGAGTGCGCGGGCTGCACCCGTCGCTAGGGGACGGTTGGGTACACGTCGATGCCCCGTCCGGGATGCTCATCCCCGACTCGGTGGCAACGACCGTTTCGACGGCGTTCCGGGGATCATTCCCCAGCACCAAAGGCCCGCATCCCTCGGCCAAACGGAGTGCCGCCGTGCTGGAGGCGGCGCGACAGGCGGCGGCCGATCTGGTGAACGCCGACCCCCGTGGTGTGGTGCTGGGCTCCGACCGGGCGGTGCTGCTGGCCTCGCTGGCTGATGCGTCGTCGACGCGCGCCGGCCTGGGCTACGAGATGATCGTCACCCGCCTCGACGACGAAGCGAACATCGCGCCCTGGCTGCGCGCCGCCAACCGGTTCGGCGCCAAGGTGAAGTGGGCGGAGGTCGACATCGAAACCGGCGACCTGCCGTCCTGGCAATGGGAAGGCCTGATCGGGCAGGCGACGCGACTGGTTGCGGTGAGTTCGGCGTCGGGCACTCTCGGCACCGTCACCGACCTACGGCCGGTGACGAAGTTGGTGCACGACGTCGGCGGGTTCGTCGTCGTCGACCACTCCGCCGCCGCTCCCTACCGGCTGATCGACATCCACGACATCGAGGCCGACGTGGTGGCGATCAACGCCGTCGGGTGGGGCGGTCCACCGGTCGGTGCTCTGGTGTTCCGCGACCCGGCGATGATCAACACCTTCACCTCGGTGTCGGCCAACCCGTACGCCACCGGGCCGGCCCGCCTCGAGGTCGGCGTGCACCAGTACGGCCTGCTCGGCGGCTTCGTCGCCAGCATCGAGTACCTGGCTTCGCTCGACGAGTCGGCGCGCGGCACTCGGCGCGAAAGACTCTCCACCTCACTGCAATCCGCGACAACCTACCTGGACAGCATCTTCGACTACCTGATGAGCTCGCTGCGGTCACTGCCGTTGGTGGTGGTGATCGCACGGCCCGAGTCCCGGATACCCGTGGTCAGCTTCGCCGTGCATGAAGTGCCGGCCGAGCGGGTGGTCCAGCGGCTGGCGGACAACGGGATCCTGGCGATCTCCAACGCCAGCTCGCGGGTGCTCGATGTGATCGGCGTCAACGACGTCGGCGGCGCGGTCACCGTCGGTCTCGCGCACTACTCGACGATGGCCGAGGTCGATCAGTTGGTACGCGCCCTTGCTTCGCTGGGCTAGACAGTCAATATGACCTTTCCGGTCACCTCGCCTGAGGACAGCATGCGGTGGGCCTCGGCGGCGTCCTGAATCGGCAGGCGCGCGCCGATGATTTCTCGCACCCTGCCGTCGGCAATCATCGGCCAGACCGATTCCGTCACCGCAGCGACGACCTCGGCCTTGCTGCTCGGACCATTGGTCGGCCGGCCGCGCAGCGTGGTGCCGATGACATGCGCCCGTTTGCTCAGCAGCTTGGCGATGTTGAGCTCTCCTTTGATGCCGCCCTGCATGCCGATGATGATCAGCCGTCCATCGGGGGCCAGCGCGTCGATGTTCCGGTCGAGGTAGGACGCACCCATGATGTCGAAGACGACGTCGGCGCCCGCGCCGTCGGTCGCCTCGTGCACCCGCGCCACGAAATCCTCGTCGCGGTAGTTGATCAAGATCTCAGCGCCGAGGTCCCGACAGAAGTCCAACTTGCCCTTCGAGCCCGCGGTGACGGCGACCCGAGCACCCAGCGCGCGGGCGATTTGGATCGCGTGGGTGCCGATGCCGCTGGCGCCGCCGTGCATCAACAGCAGCTGGCCCTCGCGCAGATGCGCCGTCATCGCCAGGTTCGACCAGACCGTGCACGCCACCTCCGGTATACCGGCGGAGTCGATCAGGTCGAGGCCGGCGGGATGGGGCAGCAGCTGGCCGACCGGAACCGCAGCGTATTCGGCGTAGCCGCCTCCGGCCAGCAAGGCGCAGACTTCTTGCCCGGGCGACCAGTCCGCGACATCGTCACCGACCGCCTCGATCACCCCGGAGACCTCCATGCCCAGCAGTTCGCTGGCGCCCGGCGGCGGCGGATACAGTCCGGCGGCCTGCAACAAGTCGGCGCGGTTGACCCCGGCGGCGCTGACCTTGACCAGCGCCTCACCGTGTCCGGCGACGACGTCGGGAACTTGCTGCCACAGGAGTCGATCGGCGGATTCAGCGACGATGGCGTACATCCCCGTCACGCTACTAGCCGCGGATTTCCGTCTGTTCCAAAGGCGATGTGAGGCATAGCATGACGTGATGGCCGCCCTCATTGCCGGCCGGACAGCCAGCGACATGCCCGGGCTCGATATCGCAGAGCAGAAATCGTGGCAGAACTTCCTGGATTCCACCCTGCGGTTGTATGCGACGCTCAATCGTCGTCTCACCGAGGCGCACCAACTGTCACTGTTCGACGTGAGAGTTCTCGACGTGCTGGAGCGCGCGCCGAGCGGACGCGCCCGGATGGGGGACCTCGCCGATGCGCTGGCGTCGCTGCCGAGTCGGCTCACCCGCCAGGTTCGTCGCCTCGAGGCACAGGGGCTGGTGCGCCGCGAGGCCAGCCAGGACGACCGGCGCGGGGTCATCGCCGCGATCACCGACGACGGCCGGGCGATATCGCGACAGGCCGTCGCGACATACGCCGATGCCATCCGCGCCCACTTCCTCGGTCCGCTGTCGCGCTCGCAGGTGGTCGCGGTCGGGGAGAACTGCCGTCGGATCAGCGCCGCGCTGAAAGGCTCAGGCTGACCCGCCCGGCGCCCCGCTCGGTGACGATGCGGGCCGGCACGGCCCGAAGAGGAGGCGGGCGCTTCACCACCGCTACCCTTTTCCTCGGTGGCGTGGCAGAGCGGCCTAATGCACTCGCCTTGAAAGCGAGAGACGGCTAAAACCGTCCGGGGGTTCAAATCCCTCCGCCACCGCCGTCAACTCTGATGGAGCACCGAGTTGGCCAGTGACAAGCCGGCTCCGGTCGAGGCGATGATGATCAGCAGGGACCCCGCCGGCCAGTACCACATCGTCAACGTGCGAATCGCGGCGACGATGATCCCCACCGCGCCGACCAGGATCGCCAGCCCGATCCCGCCCCAGGTCACCAGATACGCGGCTCCGAGCGCGTCGTAGTTACAGTGTCGCGACCCGCAGGAATCGGTGGCCATCACGAAGAAGAACGAGAACGACACCGAGCCCAGCGTGAGTGCCCCCGCCACCACCGACAGGATCACGGTGAGGGCGATGTCGACGCCCGAATGCCGCCGCGGCGGAACGGCGGGCGGATAACCCGGGTAGTACGGATACTGCGGCTGCACCGCTCAACTATGACGCAGGATCACCAAACGCGCGGTATCTCAGCGGCGATCCGATCCATCAGCGCGGTGTAGCGCTTGACCTCCGGGTCTCGGCCGGGCTTGCCGCTGCTCACCACGCCGGCGGCCAATGCGCGCTCCGGGTCGTTCCAGATCGCGCAGTTGACCAGGCCCAGGTGGCCGAACGCCGCCGGTGCGCCGCGGCCGAACGGGCCGAATCTCTTTGTGCCGAGCTGGAACCCGGTGCCCCAGCGGGCGGGTAGCAGGCCCGTCGCGACGTCCGGCCGCAGCCGACGGGCCTGCTTGGCCGCGTCGCGTAGTGTTTTCGGGCTCATCACCCGGACGCCGTCGAGTTCGCCTCCGCGAAGCCATATTTCGGCAAATCGGGACATCTCGTCGGCGTTCGAGATCGTGTTGGACGACGGGACGACGGTCTTGAGAAACAGTGGGGTGTTGGTGATCGGGATCGTCTGGTAGAGCGTGCCGCCGATCGCCTTGCGGAACGCCGCCGCGATAGGGGCCGGTAATTGTGCACCGGTTGGGTGACTCTGCGCGACCAGCGGGATATCCTCTTCTGCCACACCGAAATTGGTCCAGCGGAAGTCCAGCGGGTCGAGGATCTCGGTGGCCAGGATGTCGCGGATGTCCTTGCCGGTGGCGGCATAGACGATCTCGCGCATCAGCGGCCCCCAGGTCAGCGCGTGGTAGATGTGCACCCGGCCCGGCCGGTAGATCGGCCGCAGGTTGCCGAGTTGCTCTTGGGCGTATTCGTGGTCGTCCGCGCGATTGAGGTCAGGCCGTGGTCCGGTCGGGAATGGGACACCGGCACTGTGGGTGATCACGTGCCGGATGGTGGTGCGGTCCTTGCCGTGGCTGGTATAGGTCGGGATGTACTCGGAGACACGATCGTCGAGCGAGAAGTGACCGCGTTCGACGAGCATGTGGACGACGGTCGCGGTGATCGCTTTGGCCGACGAGTAGACGCAGAACGGTGTGTCGGTCTTGACCGGGATCTTCTCGGCGCCCGGCTCGTCGGTGGGGGCGTTGCCCCAGCCGTGCCCGATCGCGCGGTTCAGCACGACCCTGCCGTTGTGTCGCAGGCATACCTGGATCGCCGGATGCATGCCGGCTTGATACCAGTGGCGGGCGGCTTCCCAGATCCGCTCGACGGCCTGCGGGTCGATGCCGGAGTGGTCCTCGTCGCCGATGGCGGTGACCGAGTCGAGGTCGGCCGGGACGTGAATTCTGCCCTGCAAGTCGTCCATGCCGTGAGGGTACGTGGGGCCTCGGTCGCCGAATTATCCACAGTTGGACGGTTATCCACAGGTGGGGGTTTGGCGACGTGATTTAGTCGCCCCCGGCTCGTTATTATTCGAACATGCGTGCTAGTAGTCGTGAGGAGATCGTCGAGGTTCTCGATGCGCTTTCGGCTGCGCACAAACGGGCGTGTGACCTCACGTTCGACGTGTTGACGACGCCCGAGCGGCTCGGTGTGCTGGAAAGCCTTGAGCAGATGCGGCGCGGGCAGCCGGCCATCGAACACGCGCTGCTCAACCAGCTCGCCGGGCAGGCCGACCCGACCGAGGTGGGTGGCAAGTTGGCGCCGGCGTTGGCGAACCGGTTGCGGATCAGCCGCGCCGAGGCCTCCCGGCGTATCCACGAAGCCGCCGATTTGGGCCAGCGGCGGGCGTTGAATGGCGAACCACTGCCGCCGGTGTTGGAGGCCACTGCCGCCGCGCAACGCAACGGCGAGCTCGGTGCCGGTCATGTCGCGGTGATCCGCAGCTTCTTCCATCGCCTGCCCGATTTCGTTGACCTCGAGACCCGGAGCAAGGCTGAGGCGCAGCTGGCCCGCCTGAGCCGCGAGCATCGCCCCGACGAATTGGCCAAACTCGCCGAGAAACTGACCGATTGCCTCAACCCCGACGGCGACTTCACCGACATCGACCGCGCCAAACGCCGCGGCCTGACCATCGGCACCCAAGACACCAACGGCATGTCCCCGATCAGCGGCTGGCTCAACCCCCAAGCCCGCGCCACCCTCGACGCCGTCTTCGCCAAACTCGCCGCCCCCGGCATGTGCAACCCCGACGATCACGAACCCTGCATCAGCGGGACACCATCCCAGGCCGCCATCCAGGGCGACACCCGCACCGCGAGCCAGCGCAACCACGACGCCCTGCTCGCCGTGACCCGCGCGCTGCTGGCCTCCGGTGGGCTCGGCCAACACAACGGCCTACCCGCCTCCCTCATCGTCACCACCACCCTGCAGGAGTTGGAGGCCGGCGCCGGGCGTGGGCTGACCGGCGGCGGCACCCTGCTGCCGATGTCCGATGTCATCCGGCTCGGCTCGCACGCCCATCACTATCTGGCGATCTTCGACCACGGCAAAGCTTTGGCGCTGTATCACACCAAACGCCTGGCCTCACCAGCCCAGCGAATAGTCCTCTACGCCAAAGACCGTGGCTGCACCTTCCCCGGCTGCACCATCCCGGCCTACCTGTGCGAGGTCCACCACTGCGACCCCTACCGGACCAACCCGGTCACCGACATCAACCAACTCACCCTCACCTGCCACCCCAACCACGACCTCACCGAACAAGGCTGGACCACCCGCAAAAACAGCCGCGGCGACACCGAATGGATCCCCCCACCCCACCTCGACCGAGGACAGCCGCGGGTCAACACGTTCCACCACCCCGAAAAACTGCTACAGGACGACGATGACGAAGTGCCCTAAGGCGATACGTATCAGGACCGATCACCCTCGGTGTCGTCGAAGAACTTCCAGTCGCCGTCGGTTTCGACTTCCATCCGCCAGCCCAGTTCGGAGTTGTCGGCCTTGGAGTCGACGAACCAGGCGTGCGCGTCTTCGGCACTGGAGATGTCCTTGGTGTCGACAACGTCGCCGTGCGGGTCGAGTACTCGATAAGTAGCCATTTCGGTCGGTTACCCGATGTGGGCGTGCCGAACCGCGTTATTCGCCGGTGAACTTCGCCGGACGCTTGGCGAAGGTTGCCGTGATCCCCTCGGACAGATCCTTCGACGGCAGGAACGCCGCATTCCACGCCGCCACATAACGCAGGCTGGCCGACACCTGCGAAATCCGTTGCTGGTCAAGCACATCCTTGACACCGCGAACCGTCAGCGGCGGATTGTCGGCGATCTCGGCGGCAGTCGCGTGCGCTTCCTGCAGGGTGAGGGCCGGGTCGGCGAACACGTCGTTGACCAGCCCGATCTTCTCGGCGCGTGCGGCGTCGATGTTCTTGCCGGTCAGCGCGAGCTCGCGCAGGTGTCCATCGGACAGGATCAGCGGCAGCCGGGCCAGGCTGCCCATGTCGGCGACCATCGCGAGCTTGACCTCGCGCACCGAGAACTTGGCGTCCGCGCTGGCATACCTGACGTCGACCGCAGAGATCAGGTCCAGGCCGCCGCCGATGCACCAACCGTGCACCGACGCGATCGTCGGCGTGCGGCAGTCGGCGACCGCGTTGATCGCCTCCTGCATGCGCAGCACCTCGAGGTGGAAGTCGGCGCGGGGTCGGGCCGACTCGCCGCCCGCCAGCACCGGGGCAAGCGTCGCGCCCATCGCGGGGACGTCCAGGCCGTAGCTGAAATTGTTTCCCGAGCCGGTCAGGACAATGGCCCGCACCTCGTAGTCGGCGCCGAGCTTCGCGAATACTTCCGGTAGCTCCGACCAGAACGCCGGCCCGAGCGCGTTGCCCCTGCCCGGCCCGATCAGAGTCACCTGCGCGACATGATCCTTATGTTCAACGGTGACTGACTCGTATGGCTCACCCATGACGAAACCGTACCGTTGACGTCATGCCCTCCGACTTACGCCCTGGCCCCGACTCACCTCCCGCTGACGAACTGCGCGCAGCCGAAGCGGCACTGGGAGTTCTGCAGCACATCGTGCATCCGATTTCACGCGACGACCTGTCACGTCCGACAACCAGTGGCGACTTCGACGTGGCCCAATTGACCGATCACATGGTCGAGACGATCGCGTCGATCGGCGCGGCACTGGACGCCAACCTACCGACGCGGGACGCCGACGACTCCGTCGAGCGTCAGATCATCGTCGTCGGCCGGCCCACCCTGGACGCGTTCCACAGCCGTCACGGTTTGGACGGCGCCGTCACCTGGCGCGGCACTGAGACGCCGGTGCGGATCTTGGCGAGCGTCCTGGCATTCGGTTTGCTGGTCCACGGATGGGATTACGCCGCGGCTATCGGGCACCCGGCAAACGTGCCTGACTCGTTGGCGAACTACGTCCTGGACCTGGCCCAGAAAATCATCACTCCCGAGCGCCGCGCGAACGGGGAATTCGGCGACCCGGTCGAGGTCGACGAGAACGCACCGGCCATCCACCGGCTGGTGGCATTCACCGGCCGCGATCCGGCGACGAAGCTCTAGCGGCGAAGGGCTAGACGCGCTCGAGGAAGAAGTAGAAGTAGCGGCCTACCCCGTCCTGGACGTCGATGACGCCCTTGCCGTTCATGATCCCCATCACCGCGCGGTCGTCGACCTGCTTGAAGTGGTCGTGGCACCGGTTAGACCGCCAGTAAGTCAGTAGACCATCGTGGCGGTCACCTCGCCGCGGAACTCCTTGAGCCACAGACTGGCTTCGCCTTTGCCCATCTTGACGTTCGAAAAGCGGTTGCCGTCGTCGTCGAGACAGACCAGCGGCTGGACGTCGACAGGCGAGTTGAAGGTCTTGCCGAACCAGCGAGACTTCTCCAGCTGACCGTTCATCCGGTGGCCTGTGACGAACTCGCCACCCTTCCACTCGCCGAGCATGCCGTCGATGGTGGCCGGCGGCAGGCTCGCCCAAAATTCGTCCAGCTCGGCGTCCTCGATCGCGGCCGTGCGTTCCTTGAACTCGGTGAACTTCTTGCGCGTCAGGTCGTCAGTCATTCCGATCTCCTCGTCCCAATGTCCGGTTCCTCATCGGGCCGCTACCCGCCCGCATCGTCACCGGTGGCTAGATCCAGTTCACAGCGAACTTGAGCAGCGCGTCGTTCTCTTCCAGCGCACCGATCGTGACCCGGACACCGTCGCTGCCGTACGGCCGGACCACGACGTGGGCGACCGCTGCCTGCTCCACGAAATCCAGTGTGCGCGGCCCGAGCGGCAGCCACACGAAATTCGTCTGAGACGACGGGAGCGTGAACCCGGCAGCACGCAGCGCGTCGCTGACCCGCGCTCGCTCGGCGACCACCGCATCGGTGCGGGCCAGCAGCTCGTCGGCGGCGTCCAGCGACGCGATCGCCGCGGCCTGGGAGATGCTCGTCGCGGTGAACGGCACGTAGGCTTTGTCCAGTGCGGTGATCAGGTCCGGATGCCCGACCGCATACCCCACCCGCAGGCCGGCCAGCCCGTACGCCTTCGAAAACGTCCGCAGCACAACGACATTGCCGTGGTCGCGCACCAAGGCCAAGCTTTCCGGCAGCAGGCCATCGCGGATGTATTCGACGTAGGCCTCGTCGATCGCAATGAGAATGTGCGACGGCACCGCCTCGACGAACCTGGCCAGCGCGTCGGGATCCACCACCGTCGAGGTCGGGTTGTTGGGATTGCAGACGAAGATCAGCCGGGTCTGCTCGGTGACCGCGGCCAGCATCGCGTTCAGATCGAAGGTGTGGTCGGTGAGCGGTACCTGGACGGCGGTGGCGCCGGCTAGGCGGACCTGCAGCGGGTAGATCTCGAAGCTGCGCCAGCCGAATAGCACCTCGTCGCCCGCCGTCGCCGTGATCTGGATGAGCTGCTGGCACAGGCTCACCGATCCGCAGCCGACGGCGATGTGCTCAGGTCCCCAGCCGCCGGCGTGGGCGACCCGGCCGGAGTTCAGGTGCTTGGCCAACGCCGATTTGAGGTCGACGCAGCCGTTGTCCGGGTAGCGGTTGACGGCATCGGCGGCGCGGTCAATGGCGGCGCGGACGGCAGGCAGCGGCCCGAAGACGGTCTCGTTGCTGGCCAGTTTGATCGCGCCCGGGACTGTCTTGCCGGGAACGTACGCAGGCAGCTCGGCCATCTCGGGGCGGAGGCGTGCGGTCATTTCGACAGCATATGTCTGGCCTGTGTACGCTGTGCTCCGCGGCGGTCCCGGGAGGGCCCGTCGCCCGGCCTGTGTCGTCACCTGAGCGGGTCCGGTACCCTCAGACGGTCCAAGGAGGCGTGCCAGAGCGGCCGAATGGGACTCACTGCTAATGAGTTGTCCCCCTCAAAGGGGACCGGAGGTTCAAATCCTCTCGCCTCCGCCACCACACGACGTGGCGATCGCAAGCCCGGCGAAGCCGGGCGTACCGCGTCGCCACACCATATGAAATAACTGAACGCAGGCGCCCGTAGCTCAACGGATAGAGCATCTGACTACGGATCAGAAGGTTGGGGGTTCGAATCCCTTCGGGCGCACCATTTACTTGGCGTCGAACTGCCGGCACTTACCCCGCGTCAGTCGCTCGATCGAACCAACCTCTCGCACAACGACGTCCGACTCCGGACCACCGTGCCGGCGGAGGACGTCGATCAGTTCGGTCTGCAGCTTCTCGCGATCACTGGAACCGTCCGTCACCACGGACACGTCGACGCCGCCAGGCGTCTTGCCTACGAAGAAGTTGGCGACGCCGGAGGTGGCAAGGACCGTCTGCTCGAGCTCCCCGCGGGGTACGACAGCACCGGTGTCGTAGGAGAACGTTCCGTTGATCCGACCGTGCACCGAAGTGATGCGGCGATGCGCGCAGCCACACTCGCACGGCTCGTCGGTGATCGTCACCGCGTCTGCCATGTCGTAGCGGATCAGTGGCTGCTCCAGGTTGAACAGGTTGGTCAGCAGCATCCGCTCCGCGGGTTGCCCGTACGGCACGACGTTGCCATCGGCGTCCACCGGCTCGAGGATCACCAGATCGTCGGCGACATGCATCCCTGCGCCGACGCCGCAGGGGAAGGCGTAGGTGCCCTCTGAGCAGCCCCAGAACTCCGACGCCTCGATTCCCCACGCGGACCGAACTGCTTCTCGCACAGGCGGAGTGGACACCTCGCCTGCGATGCTGACCCAGGTTGGTGTGATGGTGAGCCGTCCTTGCATCGCCTCGATCGCGAGCTCCCAGATGAGGCTCGGCCAGCCCTGCAGGGCGGTCACGGCCGGACTGGCGTTGTTCAGGCCTTCGACGATCTCCTCCAGGGGGAGCGTGGCATCGAAGCAGTGCGATGTCGGCCCGCCGCTCTCGAAGGTGCTGAAGGCGTAGAAGATCCCCGATTCGTGTTTGGGACTGCCGCTGAAGCATTGCGCCAGAACGGCATCCGGGGCTTCGCCGCGTCGCCCCGTCCAGCGCGAGCCCTGCATGACGAAGGTGACGAAGGAGTCCCAGCCGTACACGTGGTACGACGGGTTCTCGGTGTACCCCGACGTGATGATCGCCCGATACTCGTCGTCCAGATAGCCGTCTCCGGTCAACTGGTCGAGGTGCGCTCGGACGCGGTCAAGGGTCAGCCCGGGCACCGTGACGAGCCGGTCGAACTGCTCCATCATCTCGGACTTGGTCAGTATCGGCAGCGACGGGAGGCCGGCCTCGGTGAAGTTCGCAAGATCGTGGCCGGCCAGTCGTTGCTTCCAGAACGGCGAGCGGTCCGCGGCATGCAGCAGCAGTTCCCGAAGACGCTTTTCGCGTTCCGCGGCCAGACGCCCTGCGTCCCAGCGGAGCCGGCGCACCCCTTTGATGTACGCGTCCTGCAGTTCGGCGCGCTGGCGCCGGACCAGCTCCTTGTAATGGCGGTCCTGCGTAACGTCAGTTGCGATCGTCAACGTCGGGTTCCTTTCGCGAGCGAGTCGATGTCGATGGCTGGGGCAGTGTGATTCGGCGGCGACAGGCCGGCGTCTGTGAGTAGCCGTCGCTCGTCGACCTTGCTGGACGAGGTCAACGGCAACTCGGGCACCAAGACGAATCGATCGGGCAGCATCGTCTGGGGTAGCCGTTCGCCGGCGGCCTGCCGGACCGCGAGTGCGGTCACCCCGCCGGCGGGCACGACGAATACCACGACGCCGAGGCTGCCATCCAGATCGAAGGTTGTGCACGCCGCGGATGCGACCTCGTCGATACCGCCGAGCGCATGGGTCACCTCGACCAGCGACATCCGCACGCCGTGTCTCTTGATGACGCGGTCCGAGCGCCCCACGTAGACGTAGTCGCCACAGTCGTCGCGGTAGACGAGGTCGCCGGTGCGGTAGACGGTGGCTCCCTCGACGATGTCGCTCCGCAGTATCGCTGCGCTGTGAGCCGGGTCGTTCAGATAACCAGCCATCAGCTGCCGTCCGCCGATGTACAGCTCGCCGACCACCCCGGGTTCGTCCACCAGGTGTCCGTGCTCATCGACCAGATGGAACGAGCTGCCGGGATGCGGCTGGCCAATCGGTACCGGGCCGGCGTCGAGCAACTCCGGCGTCAGGTCCAGATGGGCGACGGCGATGGTCGTCTCGGTCGGCCCGTATCGGTTCACGACCTGGAGTCCGGGACTGCCGGCCCACACCGCTTTGATGTCCGCGGTGGATGGCGCCTCGCCGCCCAGGGCCATTACCCGCAGCGGTGTATCGGCCAGCCGGTCCAGGCGACCGCTGGACCGAAGCAACCGAAGGTAGCTCGGCGAGAAGCTGGTCGCCGTGATCCCTTCGTCGGCGACGATCGAGAAAAATCTGCGCGGAAACAGCAATGCCTCCCGATCCGGGATGACGAGGGGCACACCGCGCACGAGCGGCGGAAAGATCGCGGAGAAGGACCCGTCGAAGTGCACGGGCGACACGCACAGTGCGCGGTCGTCCGCGGTGAGTCCGACGGCGTCGGCGCACGCTTCGGCCGCACTGAAAAAGGCCTCCGCGGGAATCTGCACGCCCTTGGGCACACCGGTCGTCCCGGACGTGTAGATGATGTACGCAATGGGGCCGGCCACCGGCGGTGGCGTCGGCCCAGCGGTGGCATTCAGCGCCGACATGGAGATCCACGCTGTCCCGACGGGAAGGCCCGACGGCGCCGTGCCCGCGGTGATCACCAGTGCCGGCCGGCAATCGGCAACGATCTGCCTGCGGCGGGCATCGGGATCGGTGGTCGCCAGCGGAACGAACGTCACTCCTGCCCACAGGCAGCCCAGCGCTGCCACCACGAAGTCCACGGAATTGCCGATCAGCAGGGCAACCCGGGCTCCGGGCTGGATGCCGCTCTGGTGCAGGCCGGCGGCCACTCGCGCCGCCTCGGCGCGCAACTCGGCCCGGGTCAGCGCGCGATCGAGGTCCTTGACGGCAGGCCGATCCGGGGCCTGTTCAGCGTGGTCCAGCACAGCGCCGAGGACGCAGTGATCCGTCATGTTCTTCAGCAGGTGTTGCACGGTCGATCTAGCCGGTCGTCGCTTTGGCCAGGCGGGCGGGCGTGAACCGCACAGGCATGGAGTGGATGCCGTTGATAAGCGTCGATGGCATGCGCTCGATCGGCCCCGCCAGCTCGATGTTCTTCATCCGGCTCAGCACCTCCGATACCAGGGCCGTCGCCTCCACCCGGGCCAGGTTCGCGCCGAGGCAGAAATGGGCGCCGCCGCCGCCAAATGCCAAGTGCGGATTGGGCTTACGAGCCACGTCGAAGCGTTCGGGATCGATGAAGCGGGTCTCGTCCCGATTAGCCGACGGGTAGAACATCGCCACCCGGTCGCCTTCCTGCACCGGCACTCCGCGCAGTTCGGTGTCCTTAGTGGCCGTGCGGAAGAACGCAATGAACGTGGTGACGTAGCGAAGCATTTCTTCAATCGCAGTCGGCAGCAGCGACGGCTCCGCCTCCAGCTTGGCCTGCTCCTGCGGATATTCCATCAGCGCGCACATGCCACCGGCGACCAGGTTACGGGTCGTGTCGCCGCCCGCATTGATCAACAGCATGAACAAGAAGTTGAACTCCCTTTCGGTGAGGCGCTGTCCGTCGACCTCGGCATGCAGCAGCGATGTCGCGATGTCATCGCAAGGATCCGCACGTTTGCGGGCTGCCAATTCCCTTGAGTATCCGAACATCTCGGCAGCCGCCCTGATCGCGCGCGAGCCGCCTATCACACCGGTGTTCATGATCTCGGTCAGCTCGTACAGGCGGTAGCCGTCTTCCAGCGGAATGCCGAGCAGTTCGGCGATGACGTACGAGGGCAGCGCCCCGGCGACGTCGGTGACGAAGTCGCACTCGCCCCGCTCGATGACGCTGTCGACGACATCGCGAGCCATCTCTGTGATGCGTTCGTTGAGCTTCGCCACTTGGCGCGGCTTGAAGCCCTGGATAGCCAGAGCGCGCAGCGCGGTGTGCCGCGGCGGGTCCATCGTCAACATCAACACGCCCCGCTGGTCGGCGATGTCGTCGGGTCCGGGCGCGTCGAAGTACACCCCCGTTGCCTCCGAAGACCACGTGGCACTGTCGCGGGACACGGCGAAGACCTCGTCGTAGCCGGTGATCGCCAGGAATCCAGGCCCATCGCCATACGGGTGCCACGCCACGGGCGCGGACTCGCGGAGCTTCCGGAACGCGTCGAAGGGCATTCCCGACCCATAGGTGTCCGGATCGGCGAGGTCGACACCGCCGATGCTGATCGCGTCGTCTGTCATGGTCGGCCCCCTCTCTGGTAGTGATCGCGCTCAGGACGAAATGGCGTGAACGCTCCGGAACGTCCGAAAAATGTCGGTACCTGTGTCGTCGTCAATGCCATGTCGTGCTCAGACGATTACACCGATAGTGGCCTTGGCCAGGGCTTGATCGATGTCGTCGATGATGTCGTCGATGTGCTCGATCCCGATGGACAAGCGGATCGTCTCCGGCCGGATACCTGCCTTCACTAGCTCCTCACCGGACAGCTGGCGGTGGGTGGTGGAGGCCGGATGGATGGCCAGGGTCTTGGCGTCCCCGAGATTGAGCAGCCGCTTGATCAGCTGGAGTGCGTCGAAGAAGGCAAGGCCCGCCTCGTAGCCGCCCTCGACCCCGAAAGTGATGATCGACGGCACGCGCCCGCGCAGGTACCGCTTGATCAGGTGGTGATACGGATGGTCGGGGAGGCCGGCGAAGCTCACCCAGGCCACCCGGGGGTCGGTTGCCAGGTAGGCGGCCACGGCCCGGGCGTTGGCTTCGTGGCGTTCGAGCCGAATGGCCATCGTCTCGAGGCCCTGGAGCAGCAGGAAGGCGTTGAAGGGCGAGAGGGTCGCGCCGCTGTTGCGCAACTGGGTGGAACGCGCCCGCACGGTGAAGGGCCGCTCGGGGAAGTCGCGGGCGAAGACGACGCCATGGAATGCGGGCTCGGGCTGGTTGAACATCGGAAACCGGTCCGGATGGTCGGCCCACGGGAACCGGCCGCCGTCCACGATCGCCCCACCGAGGGCGGTGCCGTGGCCGCCGACGAATTTGGTCAGCGAGTGGACCACCACATCGGCGCCGTGCTCGAAGGGCTTGAGCATGAGCGGCGTCGCCACCGTGTTGTCCACGATGAGGGGCACCCCGGCCGCGTGGGCCACCTCGGCCACGGCTTGGAGGTCCACGACGTTGCCGGCCGGGTTGCCGATGGTCTCGCAGAAGACGGCGCGGGTGTTCTCGTCGATGAGGGGGCCGACCGACTCTGCCCGGTCGTCGACCGCGAAGCGGGCCTCGATCCCCAGGGTGGGCAGCACGTGGGCGAAGTAGGTGAAGGTGGCCCCGTAGAGCTGCGGGGCCACCACGATGTTCGAACCGGCAGTGGCCACCGTGAGGATCGCGTAACTCACGGCGGCCATCCCCGAGGCCACCACCAGGGCCGCCGTCCCGCCTTCGAGGGCGCAGATGCGCTGCTCGAGGACGTCCAGGGTCGGGTTGTTGAGCCGGTTGTAATGGAAGCCCGGCGTCTCCAAGTCGAGCACAGCCCCGGCGTGGGCCGCGTCGATGAAGTCGTGGGCGACCGTTTGGTAGATCGGCACGGCCACGGCCCGCGTCCCGTCTGGTGTGTAGCCACCGTGGATGGCGATGGTCTCGTCGTGCATAGGCTCAGGCGCTCCTCGTCGAAATGGTGGCCAACACGTTGGCGAACAGACGGAGGGCTGCGCCGCGCCACGGCCAGGGCGCGCGGGCGCCGACCTCGTCGAAGGGGAAAGCGGCTACCAGGGCCGGGTCCCGCTCGCCGCTCGTCACCCGCCTGTGCAGCCGGCGCAATCCGTGCCAATCCGGACCGGTAGCGCAATCCTTTGGGAGACAGGGCAATTCGTCTCGCTCGCGGGCAACGTAGCGCCGCACGTCTCGGACGTATTCGCGCACCAGGCTCGAGGCGTCGTATTCGGGATGGGCCTGCATGAGCATGACCTCGCACCGGCCGACCGTCTTGGTGGCAACGCTCCAACCCACCTCGTCGGACTGCAGCACCACCGCGTAGCCGGCGTCGACCACCGCGTCCACCGGCACGGCGTTGAGCCGCGAATGGGGCAGGAACACTGGGTTGCGCAACCCGGCGGCCAGCGGGTGGACCGGATTGGACTGCTGGGCGAAGACGCCCGTGCACTTGGCCGGCAGGGTGGTCCGCTCGACGCCGTCGAAGACGGCCAAGGCGGCGTGGGCCGACAGGCAAGACAGCACCATCGCCGGTACGTTCTCGCTTGCCCACCGCAGCAGATCGCACAGCTCGGTCCAGTACGGCTCGTCCTCGATGCGGGACTCGATGGGGTTGGCGCCGGTCACCACCAGGAGGTCGGGCGGGTCCGCGCGGAGGTCTTCGAGGGGACGGTACTCGGCGTCGATGCGGGCCTGGATCCGTTCGCCGCGGGGCACCCCGGCCATCGTGTGGCGGGTCAGCGTGACCGCCTCAGCTCCCGATCCGGCGTCCAGCAGGCCCTCGAACTGTCGCTCGGTGGCGCAGAATGCGGCGTCGGGCATGTTGTTGACCAGCGCGCACTTCCATCGCGCGGGTTCCGCGCCCGGCGCCGTCCCGGCGTCGAGCATTCCGTCCAGCTGAAGGCTCACCGCTCAATGCCTCACGTCGGTGTAGGTGACGGTGACCTTCTGGTGGAGCAGCTGGTAGGCGGCCTGAAGCTGCGCCTCGTCGTCGGTCGAGCCGACCGCCGCCACGATGTGGTTGCCGGAGCCGTCTCGCCAGTCGAGGGCGGCGCCCGGGGCCTGGTGCAGGCTCACCGTGTCCACGTCGGCGCGGTCGCTGAAGTCGTTGATGCCCTCGACAGCGGTCACCGTGGCCGAGACGGTCGGCGGCTGCAAAAAGAACCGGTAGCCGATGCGGTCGGTCGGCACCGGCCCGTCGACCGAGACCGGCTCGCCCAGGGCGACCCGCAGGGTCAGGTCGAGCAGGCTGACACCGGCTGCCCGCTCCAACATCTCGGGCACACCGCCGCCCAGCCGCCCGTTGACCTCGATGATGCGCGGCCCGTCGGGGGTGAACTTGACCTCGGTGTGCAGGCAACCGATGCGTACCCCGAGTGCCTTGATGGCCCGGGTGGCCAGATCCAGAACGGCCGAGCGGCTGTCGGCGTCCAGGGCGGCGGGGATGAAAAACCCTGTCTCACGGAAGTTTTCGGCAGGCGGGAAGCGGCCGGTCAGGGCCAGGTGGCTGATCGTGCCGTCGGCCACCACGCTCTCGACCGACACGTAGCCGCCGTAGGGTTCGGCGGCTCGGGCCGGATCGTCGCGGAGGTAACCCTCGAGCACCATCTCAGGGCGGTTCGGTCCGAGGGCGTCGAGCAGCCCGTTGAATTCGGTGCCGTCGCGGACCAGGAAGGTGCAGCGGCTGCCCTGCGCCGAGCGGGGCTTGAGGACGGCGGGCCAACCCACCTCGGCTTCGACGGCCGACAGCTCGGCCTCGGAGTGATCGGAACGGACGAGGCGGCAGGGCGGCATGTCGAGGCCGGCATCGGCCAGCACCCGGCGCTGGCGGGCCTTGTCGGTGAGGGCGTCGGCCGTCCCGGGGGTGTGGAAGGGCAGCCCCAATCCCTCAGCGATACAGGCTAATTGAACCATCCCGGCGTCCAGAAAGGTGGTCAGGGCGTCGGGCTCCCAGTCGCCCAGCACCTTGACCGCGTGTTCGACGCTCACGCCGTCCATGTCGACCACCGCGCCGAACCGGGTGAGGAGGTTGGTCATCTCGCTCATCCCCGGTACGGCCGTGTCGATCACCCACAGCAGGTCGCAGACGCCGGCGGCCGCTTCGGCCAATTGCATCACCGGAACGCAGCGCGGCCCGTAACGCACCGCCACCAAGGGAAGGGTCCGTCCGGTCACAGCATCGGAATCCGTCATGCGCTCAACCGATCACGGCCTCGACGCACGCCTGGGCGTCGAAGACGGCCCGAAGGCGGCTGCGGGGTGATGGCAGGTAGTGGGTGAAGTAGCGGACACCCTCGGTGAGCACGCCCAACACCGAGAGGTTGGACTGGAGCCGGCCCTCGGTGTCATAGGGGTGGAATTCTTCGTTGATCGCCACGCTGCCGACGGGCGTGTCGCCGTAGCTGAGCTGGGTCAGCCGTCCGTTGGCGTAGAGACGGTTGAGCAGTGGCGAGCCCGACCGGGCCAGCGAAGGCATGTCGAGATATCCCCGCACCACCCCGTCGACAGTCACCGCCGTCGGCTCGTCGAGGGCCGTGGAGCTCAGCCGGACGCCGTCGGAGCAGGGGGCCACCTCCGGGTCGGGGCCGAGCGGGATGCGCACCACGCCGGCGTCGAGTAGTCCCAGCAGTTGCTGCGACCGCATGGGCGGCACCCCCGCCTCTAGACGGTTGATGCGGCCACGGACGTTGGACTGGAACTCGACGTAGGAGTCCAGCGACAGGCCACCGAACTCGATGACCGAACGCAGCTGATCACGGAGGATGCGTAGCACTTCCTGAGCCGCCTTGACCGGGCTTCCCCCAGGTCGCAGGGCCTCGGTGAGGTCGTCCTCGATCATGCCGTAGGCCTGGCCGTGGTAGTCGCCGGCCGACGCGTAGTGGCGGTCGGACCCGGCGAACAGGTGAGCGGCCGGGTCGAAGCTGCCGTAGCGCGGCTCGAGACCGTCGACGACCTTCTCGTAGTGCCCGTTGACCCAGCCCTGGCGCAGCACGGTGCGGACCTCAGTCGACTCAGCCTCGCCCCCGGCCAGCAAGGCGGACTGGATGTAATAGCGCGCCTGCATCTCGGCGAAGAGGAGCGGAAGAAGCTCGGCGCGGAAGTCCACGTGGCGCCGTACCGGCGACCCGCCCGGATTCGTCAGTGCCGCAAACTCCTCGGCGGTGCACACCACCGGCTTGTACTGCCCATAGGGATCGACGCCGGTGGCCGACTTGGCGCAGTACGGCGCGCCCGAGCGCGAGTAGAGGGTGATGGTCGGTTCCCGGCCCGATGGCACATAGCGCATGCGGTCGGCCCGGTCGCACCGATCCACGAACGTGCCGCCTCGTCCGATGGTGAGGGCGGTGAGGACGTCGAAGCTGACCAAGCCCATGCCGGCCACCGCCACCGAGGATCCGGCGGGAGCGCTCTCGTCGAGGCCCTCGATGGGGTAGGGCTGCAGGTAGCGCACGCCAACGTCGGCGCCTGGGTCCTGGTTCCAGGTGTGCCCCGAGGTCAGCACTACATGGTCGACGGTCAGGGTGGCGCCGTTATCGAGCAGCACCGCCTCGCGTCCCGCCAGCGCCGGTGAGATATCGACGGCTGCCGCGTAGTGCCGGACGATCTCGAGGTTGGGCGGGGCGTAGGCCACCAGCGTGTCGTAGAACCAGGCCAGGTACTCGCCCATCAACCGCCGGGGCAGGTAGTCGGTGGGCAGGATGGGTTCGCCGCCGGCGCCGATGCGGCACTCGTAACCCACCCAGCGGTAGCCGCGGACCACTGCCCACGCGTGCAGGCCGACCGCGTAGGGCGGAAGCTCGTCCCCGTGCGGGGCCGCGTACAGGGAGAGCTGACCGCAGGCGTTGTTGAGCACCAGGAAGTCGGGTTGCTCGGTGGAGTAAACACCGCCTCCGAGCTGCGCGGGCTCGACCAAGTGCACCCGCACCGGCGTGCCCGTCTGGCGGGCCCGACTCACCGTCCGCTCCAGGACGCACAGACCCCAGGACCCGAGGCCCACGACGGCCATCTCGATCATCGGGGGCATCCGCATGTAGGCAGGCCTCTCCCGGGCAGCTCTGCCTCGACGGGCACTACTGACATGTGCTCCTCCTGCAGGAAGCACCCCGACCGGGGTTGTTGCGCTGATGCGCGCGTCATTCAGATACCGATAATCGACTGATTGCCAAGAATACATACTAATAGAAGGGAAAACAAGCTTAAAGACAACTTTCAGTTTCTAACGGCGATTGAGGAGCGCAGCATGGACTCGGCGGTTCGGAGTTGGGTTGCCGCCTGGCCCACGGCAAATGCCGGAGCTAGCTGCCCGCCAGCTGGGCGACGACAGGCGCGAAGGATTCCATCGCGTCGCCCGGCACCACGATGTTGGTAAAGCCCCACCTTGTGCGGTACTCCAGCAGCCGCTCGCACAGCTCGTCGACGGCGCCGATCAGGACGATCGGAAGCTCCAGGGCGTCCTCACCCGGAAGGCCGAGCATGGTTGCGGTGCGCACGGCGGCGCGGCGACTGCTGACAATTCTGGTCGCGATGGTCATGAGCTGCAGTTCGATGGAGTCGAAGCGGTCCGGCGCCGCTTCGCGCATCCAGTTCAGGCAGCGGTCGTAATGGTCGGAGGTGGCTTGGCTCGCCAGCTCGCCGGGGTTCAGGCCCGCGGCCAGGCTGGTGTTCACTCCGACGGTGTCCGCGTGTTTGGCCGCGACCGTGAGGATCCGCCTACTTCCACCCCCGACGATGATGCGCGGCAGCGACTCGGGGCGAGGCTCGCAACAGGCGTCGCGCACTGTGTGATATTCGCCGGTGAAACTCGTTTTTCCGTCGCTCCACAGGTTCTTCATCACGGTGAGGCTCTCGGCCAATCGATCCACGCGGACGGCCGGCTTGTCGAACGCGATTCCCGCTTGCGCGTAGTCGCCTTCGAGCCAGCCTGCGCCGAAACCCACCTCGACCCGGCCTTCGGCTGCTAGGCCGAGCGTGGCGATCTCCTTGGCCAGGACTACCGGATTGCGGAGGTCGTTGTTCAACACGACGGTCCCCACGTGCAGGGTGGAGGTCGCTTCGGCGGCCACGGTAATGGCTACCAAAGGCCCGAACTGATCGCCGAAGTGGTCGGCGACGTAGAGGGCCGAGTAGCCGAGGTCCTCGGCCGCCCGGGCCTGATTCCGCCAGCCGGACATGGATGGCGCAACGGAGAAGTGAACACCGAATCGAAACGGGAGCATCTAGTGCCACCTTTCCTCACCTGTCATGAAAGCTAGTCTCTGACCGACTGATAGTAATTGAAATCTCTAGATATCATCCCGTATAGTACCTCGCATGCCAATAGCTGTACGTTCGGTCGGTTCGGGAACCTCGCCCGCGGACATTGCGGAGGTGCTCAAAGAAGACGGCTGCGTGGTCATCGCCGACCTCGCAACCGCCGAAACGATGGACCAGATCCGGACCGAGGTCGAGCCGCACCTCGCTGCTACCGGTGGTGGCAACACCGCATTCCTGGGCGCGACGACCCGGCGCACCGGGGCCCTGATCGCTCGTTCGCCGACAGCGCGGCCATTGATCACGCACCCGACGATCATCGACACGCTCGACCTGGTGTTGGGCGACCACGCCAGCACCTTCCAGATCGACCTCACCCAGTTGGTGACCATCGGACCCGGCGAGCCGGCGCAGATGATCCACCGCGATCAATGGTCGTTTGATCGCTACCCGTTCCCGAGGGGCTTCGAAGCCGAAATCGCCGCCATGTGGGCCGTCACCGACTTCACCGAAGAGTCGGGTGCGACCCGGATGGTGGTGGGCAGCCACCGCTGGGAAGACGATCCCGACGTTGTAGACCCGGCGTTGACGGCCCCAGCCGTCATGACCAAGGGTTCGGTCTTGCTCTACACCGGCTCGATATTCCATTGCGGCGGCGCCAACACCACGCAGGCCGGCCGGATCGGGATGAACGTGGGCTACTCGATCGGGTGGCTGCGCCAGGAGGAAAATCAGTACCTCGCGTGCCCTCCCGAGATCGCCCGCACCCTCCCGGAGGGACTGCTCAGGCTGATGGGCTACCAGCGCGGCGCCTACTCCATCGGCTACGTGGACAACATGCGCGAGCCCCTCGACTGGCTGTACGGCCGCTCGGCGCACGTATCGGACTACTACGGCTATCGCCGCGCAGCCCGTAAGCGTCTCAAGGAGACCGGGAGCTACGTGCCGCCCGCGGAGTCAGTGACCACATGAACACGAATTGCTGTACCCCACAACGGCTCATCCCCTCGAGCCACGGCAGAAACACGAGGAAAGCGTGATACAGAACCAGGTTCGCGATGTCTTAGCTGCGCATGGCCGGATGGCGATCGATCCGCATGAGGTGGAAGATCACGCCGACCTCTACAAGCTCGGCCTCACATCGCACGCATCGGTCGACGTGATGCTTGCGCTCGAGGATGAGTTCGACATCGAGTTTCCCGAAGAAGTGCTCAAGAAGTCCACCTTTGAGTCCGTCCACAACATCTCGCAGGTGATCCAAGAGCTGGTCAAGACGGCTGCCTGAGGATTCCGGCAACACCATGATCACCGTGCCGGACGGAGTCGACGGCCACCGCGTCCGCGCCGGATGCGATGTCCTTGCGGTTCAAGAAGTTCAGGATTCGCTGGCGACGTTCGGTGACCGTTACCTGCGCAAGGTCTTCACGACGGGCGAGATCGACGATTGCCAGGGTCTCAACCGAGTGCACGGGCTGGCGGCCCGGTTCGCAGCCAAGGAAGCAGTGATCAAAGCATTTGCCAAGCCCGACATGCCATTTCCGTTGCGCGAGATCGAGGTGACGCGGAACGGTCCGCTGCCCAGCCTTCGGTTGAGCGGCTCGGTCGCCGAGCAGGCGCGACTCCAGGGCTGGCTCAGCTCGTCGTTGTCGCTGTCGCACGCCGATTGCCACGCCATGGCCGTCGTTGTCGTGGTGTGCGCCGAAACCGAAACGAACGCAGCATGATTCGTAGACAGGACCCGGCCTGGATGTGGGTGGCTGTGGCGTTCGGCGGCGCGCTCGCGCTTGCCGTTGCCGTCCTGGCCGCCAACGGCACCGGCCCCGAGGGCATCGGCCTCGCGGTGCGCGTCACGGCGCGCTGGTCGTTCCTGTTCTTCTGGCTCTCGTATACCGGCGGTTCGATGGCCGTCCTGTTCGGGCCGGCCTTTGCCGGGCTGGCCCGGGTGGCCCGACCCTCGGGATTGGCCTTCGCCGCCGCACTTCAGGCCCACATTGGATTAGTCGTTTGGCTGGGCGTGGTCACCGGCCGGGTTCCCCTGCAGGGTGCCCTGTTGTGGTTCTTCCTGATCGCGCTGTTCTTCGCCTATCTGCTGGCGTTGCTGTCGTTCGGAATCGGGAGACACGGCCTGGGTCGGCTGTGGCGACCGGTACTCGTGCTGGCTACGACCTATATCCTGATCGCTTTCGGCCGGGACTTTGTGCTGGGCGCGCTGGCCGGAACAGCATGGTCCTGGGTGTACACCGCCGAATATGTGCTGTTTGCCTTCATGAGCATTATCGCGATCCCGCTGCGCGTTGCCGCCCTGCGACGGCGTCCGGGCACTCTGCGTCCTGCCCCGCCGACGGCTGAAAGCGACCGGGAGGCGGTGGAATGTTGATGACGACAACCGAGGTACCGACATTTTTCGGCCCGCCCGATTCGCCGTTGTTCGGCGTCGTTCATCTGCCGGCTGAGAACCAGATCAGGGGCGGGGTGCTGATCTGTGGTTCGCTCGGCAAGGAGGGGATGGACAGCTCCCGGTTGCTCCGGACACTCGCCGACGGCCTGGCCTGCCGTGGTTTTGCCGTGCTGCACTTCGACTACCTGGGTACCGGCGATTCCGCGCACGCTCAGGGACGTGACGACGCGGTGGCCGGCTGGGTGGCCAGCGTGGGCCACGCGCTGGGTTACCTCACCTCGATCGGCGCGGAGCCGACGACCGCGATCGGCATACGTGCCGGATGCCTGATCCTGCAGGACTATCTGACCGGGTTCCACCCGATTAAGCGGGTGGCTTACCTCGATCCACCCGGCACGGGCAGGCGTTACCTCCGCGAGCACGCCGCGTTGTTCCGCCTGGCGGTCGGCGGGGATGCGGCACCGTGCGGCGAGGTGACAGTCATGGGCGGGCGGTTCAGCGCGCACGCCGCGGCGGAATTCGGCGCGTTGCGGATGGCCGCCGATCCAGTAGGCGCGCACGGTGTCGACGACGTGCTTCTGGTGTGCCGGCCGGCCGAGACCGACAAGCACCTGACCGCCCTGTCGGCGGCCGTGGGAGTCGATGCGATCAGTCGCAACGGTCTGCCGGAATGCGCTCGGCCGCAGGAGATCTATCTACCGGTTCCGGTCCACGCGGTCGATTCCATCGTCGAGTGGATCGACGGGAAAGCCCCAACCCGCGTCCGCGGTGCAACGCCGCTTTACCGCACGAACGTGACGATGCCGGCCGAAGGGCCCGACGGCGTCGACGTCGTCGAGCGCATCGAACGCATCGAGCCGAGCGGCCTGTTCGCTATCCGCACAATGCCCCAGTCCCCGAGCGCCGCGCCGGCAAAGACCGTGCTGTTCTTCGTCACCGCCAAGGACCTGCACGTCGGACCCGCCCGGGAGTGGGTCGAACTGTCACGTCGCATCGCGGCTGCCGGCTCACAGGCCGTCCGATGGGATCCGGCAGGGCTGGGCCTGTCGGGCCGGATCGGCCGAGACCCGTTGCGCAACGTGTATTTCAACGCTGACGTCACCGACTGCGTAGCGGCGGCCCGGCACGCTTGCCCTGATGCCCGCGAACTCAAGGTCGTCGGAATCTGCTCCGGTTCTTGGTATGCCGCTCAAACCGCCCGCATTGTCGGTGCGCGGGCGGCGATCATGGTCAACCCGATGGTGTGGAATTGGCGCACCACCGCAACCGTGCCGTCGCAGTGGTACCACCGTATGAGAGCAGTCGACGCTACCGCACCCGGTGATCCGGTCGTGCCTGCTGGCGAGTCCACTTTGAAGCGCCTCAAAACACTTCTCAACCCGGGTCGGGGAACGGCGAAGGCCTACCTGCACAACCATTTTCCGCGATCCATCCTACGGCTGTTGACCTGGACCGGACTCGTATGGCGGCCGGAGATTGTGCTCACCACGCTTGCCCGCCGTGGAGTCGACGTGACGCTGGTTGCCTCGCCCGAGGATGCCGAACAGTTCACCGCGAAAGGTGGCCGGGCCGTTCTGGACCGACTGCAAGGCTCGGCTCGGCCGCCCCGCCTGATCGCGACACCCACCGGCGATCATTCCGGGCACCACCCGGCGATATTGGCGGAGATCCGCAACGCGGTGTTGCCGGCCACTGCGGTACGCGACGGCGCGCACGCCCTAGGAATGCGCGATCAGGTCGGCGGCCAGATCTTCTTCGTCGGCGCGCAGAATACTTGCCGATCCCGACCGTAATTCCCACTGTGCGACGCCGCCGTCGGGAACCGTCAATCGCCCGGTGGCCAGTGCCTCGCCGATCAGAGACCGCACCCGCTGCTCGTTCGCCGGTTCGGTGGCGAAAATGACCCGGAGGAAAACGGTTTCGCCGTCTGGGACACTGCTGACGTAGTGCGGCGCGAGCGGGCACGGCGGCTGGTGGTCCCACCCGCCGCACAGCGCCTTGGTGATCGCGCCGCCGAGCGCATCGGGACTGTCGCCGTCGCGCATGGCGACCACCGCATCGTGGGCAAAGGCCTGGCGTGCCATGGCTGTGTCAGTCACAGCTGTGTTGTCCACTCACGCAAGCGATTCAACAGCACTTGTTGCGACACGGTCACGGATCCATACCTATTGAAAACTAGAGGGTATCAACTGCCACATTCGCCTCTATCGTCACATGAGCAACTTCGGACGTCAACGTGATCCAAGGCGGGCTAACGGCGACGCTCTTCCTTCGGAGAGGTGGGACATGTCGGCGATTCGTCGAATTGTGTCGATGTCGGTGGCGGCGGTCACCGTCGTCGGGCTTACGGTGCCCGTCGGTTATGCCCCTCCGGCAGCCGCGGTTCCATGCTCAGCCCCGGAGGCCAACGTGCCTCCACCTGCCGGAATGCCGACCATCCCGTCGCCCGGCCCGGTCGCGCCGCCGACCGGGCGCCGGCCACGTGGCACCAACGACAACGCGCCGCTGCCCAAACTGGGTCCGCTGATTTCGGGGCTGCTCAAGGCCATCCCGCGGCAGGGGCCGGCGCAGCTTCAGGCGGCGGTGACGCCGGTTCCCCCGGTCCCCGGGGCTGCCATCCCGCAGTCACCGAACGCCAATCAGGCTGCGCCGGAGGCTCTTCCGGTGCAGCCGTCGCCGCCTCCCGCCGGGATCGCGGGTGCGCCCACGTCGCTCGTCGAGTACGTGACCGGACCCAACAGCCCGAACCGGACGCTGGAGAGGTTCGGTATCTCCGGGACCGACCTCGGGATTCCCTGGGACAACGGTGATCCCGCCAACCGCCAGGTGTTGATGGCGTTCGGTGACACCTTCGGCTACTGCGCGGTGCACGGCCAGCAATGGCGGTACAACGTGCTGTTCCGTAGCCAGGACCACGACCTGTCGCACGGCATCCACGTGGCCGATGGCGCGCCCAACAGTCCGTATTCCGGTTCGCCGGTGTGGGCACCCGGGCTGTCCAAGCAGGTGCTCAACAGCATTCACAAAGCAGGGCACGAGACCGGAATCATCCCGACGTCCGCGCTCTCGCTCGGGCGAACCCAGTACATGAGCTTCATGTCGATCAAGAACTGGGGCCGTGACGGCGAGTGGTCGACGAACTACTCGGGGATCGCGCGCTCGTTGGACAACGGTCAGACCTGGGGTGTCTACCCCAGCAGCGTCCGCCTGGCCGCCGCGGACACCGTACCCGGCGGGCGATTCGTTCCTGGCAACGAGAACTTCCAGATGGCCGCGCTCATGCGTGGCAAGGACGGGTATCTGTACTCGTTCGGAACCCCGTCGGGCCGCAGCGGTGCGGCGTTTTTGTCCCGTGTCCAGCCGAACGCGCTACCGGACGTCGGCAAGTACCAGTACTGGAACGGTGACGGGCGCGGCTGGGTGCCGGGCGACCCGGGAGCCGCGACCCCGATCTTCCCGGGCCCGGTCGGTGAGATGTCGGCGCAGTACAACGACTACCTCAAGCAGTATCTGGTGCTCTACACCAACGGCGGCAACAACGACGTCATCGCGCGCACCGCGCCGTCACCGGAGGGGCCGTGGAGTCCCGAGCAACCGCTGGTGTCGTCCTTCCAGATGCCTGGCGGTATCTACGCGCCGATGATCCACCCATGGTCGAGCGGCAAGGACCTGTACTTCAACCTGTCACTGTGGTCGGCCTACGACGTGATGCTGATGCATACCGTCCTGCCGTAGTGCTGGTCGCTCACATCAGGCGATCAGGCTGAAGCTGATGGAAACCGTCGTTCCTTTTGCTGTGCAATCCAATTCCAGCCAGTCGCTGACGGCGCGAATCAACAGCAACCCGCGTCCGCGCACGCCGGGGTCGGCGGGCGCCGGCTTCCACTGGCCCTTGTCGATGATCTTGAGATCCACACGCGCGCCGTCGTTTTCGCCGTTGACTCGAATCTTGCCGAGTTTCCGCCCCTGGTAACCGTGTTCGATGCTGTTGGCGACGGCTTCGTTGACCGCCAGCACGATGTCGGCCACCCGCTCCTCGGCCACGCCGGCGCCGCGCAACCATCCCGACAGTTGGTGGCGGAGTTCGCCAAGCTGATCAGCATGGACAGTGCGGTGTATCGCCAGCGGCGGGTAGGGCCGTCGGTAGACGACAATCGCGATGTCGTCGTCGTATCCGCCCGGCGGCGCCAGCTCGCTGAGTACCGCGTCCGCGACGTCGTCGACGGTCTGGTGCAGTCCGCGTGCCACCGTCGCGCCGAGATGCTCGATCCCGTCGTCGAGTGTCACGTCCCGCCGCTCGACCAGCCCGTCGGTGTAGAGCATCAGCGTCGAGCCAGGCGGCAGCGTCAACGACGCCTGCGGGCGGGAAATCTTGCGCTGCACGGCCAACGGCACCGATCGAGCGTTGGAGATCAAGGTGTGCGGCACTCCCGGTGCGGCCAGCACCGCGGGTGGATGGCCGGCACAGCTGTAGGCGAACTCGCCGGATTCGGTGTCGAGGATGGCCAGGAAAACGGTGGTGCAGAACGCATCCGGGATCAGCTCGGCCACCGCGTCGAGCTCTTCGAGCAAGCGTGCCGGCTCGGCACCGGTGAGCAACAGCGCCCGCGCAGAGGCCCGAAGTTGGCCCATCACCGCTGCGGCCGACAGGCCGCGTCCCACGCAGTCGCCGACGATGATGCCGATCCGGTGCTCGCCGACGCGCAGCACGTCATACCAGTCGCCGCCGATTTCGAGCGGCGTCACCGCGGGTTCGTAGCGAACCGCGAAGCCGGGAGGAAGCTTCGCGGGCGCCAGCATGGCGTGCTGCAAGGTGAGCGAAGTCTCACGGGCCGCCTCGAATTGGCGCACATGCTGGATCGCCAGCCCGAGGTGACCGACCAACACGGTGACCAGCAGGCGGTCTTCGCCGCTGATCCGCCGGGGCACCCGGAGCTCGAGCCATAAGGCGACACCACCGCCGCCGGTCAGGACCGCGACGATGCCGCTTGATTGCCCTGGGGCAGTTGGGCTTTCGATCGGCTGGACAGTCAGCGGCAATTGGCGCCGGGCCTGCTCGAAGATCTCCCGAAGCGCTGGGTCGAGATTCCGCCAGTCGGGCGGCGGCCGCTCCCCGGCGACCTGAATCGTCGGCTCTTTCCCGCTGCTCGGCCATACCGCGGCAACCACCCGGTGCACATCGAGTGCCAGGCGGCACTCGTCGAGGGTGATCGTCAAGACCTCGGACATGCTCTTGGCCACGCTGACCGCCGTGGCCAAGCGCAGCACCGCGCTCTCGCGCGCAGCGAACGCGCGTTCGGCGGTGATGTCACGAAGTGTGCCCACGTAAACGTCGACGTCGGCGCCATCGAGCTTGACCCGGTTGACGTTGGCGGCGACCCACACCAGTCGGCCGTCGCGATGCCGGATCGGAGTTTCGTACTGGACCTGGGTCTCTTCGCGCAGCCTGAATTGCTGTAGCCGCGCGGCCTTTTCATCGACCAGCCATGGGTGCGGCCACCGGTAAGGCAGGCCTTGTGCCGGGTAGCCGGTGAGTTTGGCGAAGGCGTCGTTGAGTTCGGTGACCGACCCGGACATGTCGGAGACGAAGAACCCCTCCTGCAGCGAGTTCACCACCGCATTGCGGAACTCGTCGCGATCGGCGAGATCGTCGGCGCGGGCCCGCTGTTCCTCCGATCGCCGGGTCGCGGCGTCGAGCGGGGCGAGGGTGTGCAGCAGGAAAGCCAGCGCCTCCGCGCCATCGAAATCCGGAAGGTCTTGGACCAGTTGGCGGACGAGCTCGGAATGTCGTTCGACGATCGCCAGCATGCCGACGCCGTTCTCGAGCGCCCGGCGCCCCAGCTCGTTGCCGATCCCGAGATCCTTCTTGTGGGGCGCCTGTAGGTAGGCACGCAACGCGTCTGCGTATTGGGCGTGGAAATCGTCGGTTGTCATGCGGCAAGCACCGGCGCGGCGATCAACCGGGCCCGCGCGGCGACGTCGACATTGAACCTCCCGGTCCTCCGCGGCAGACATGAGTCTCGGGCCTCAGACTAACCGAGCCGCATCGCGCGCAGGCTTGCAGTACGATTTCTGCGAATTTGCCGGGTGGTCCGGGTCGGCACCGGATCCACCGGGAGTTAACCGACGTCAGACGAAGGATGGCCGTTGTCAGCTCCGGGTCCGATCACCACCTCCGTCGCGCATCGGGACGGCGCTGCGGTGGTGAGCGTGGGCGGCGAGATCGATTTGAGCACCGCCCCCGCCTTCGAGGGGGCGATCGCCGAAGCTCTCCAAGTCAATCCGCCCGTCCTCGCGATCGAGCTGTCCGAGGTGACGTTCATGGCGTCGGTGGCGCTGAGGATCCTGGCGGCCACCAATGAAAAGATCGCCGGATCGACCCGGATCGCCGTGATAGCCGACAACCAGGCCGCCACCAGGCCGATCCAGTTGACCGGCCTCGACACCATCGTCGCGCTCTACCCGACCCTCGATGACGCACTTGCCGGTTTGAGCCAGTAACGCCTAGGGGCGCAGCATTTGTCGGGCGATGGCGTATTTGTGTACCTCGGTCGGGCCGTCATAGAGCCGGAAGGCCCGCATGTCGGTGAAGATCATCCCGACCGGTGTCTCGTCGGAGATACCTATGCCGCCGAGGATTTGGACACATCGGTCGGCGACCTTGAACAGCTCTTCGGACACGTAAGCCTTGACCATCGAACTCTCGTGCCGACCGGTGCCCCGATCGCCCATGTCCAACGTCCAGCACGCCCACCAGATGGCGAGTCGGCATTGCTGCAAGGCGATCTCGTTGTCGGCGATCATGAAGCTGACGCCTTGATGCTCCCCGAGGGTCTTACCGAACGCGGTGCGCTCCCGGGCGTGACGGATTGCGATCGACTGCGCGCGAGACGCGGCGCCCAGCCAGCGCATGCAGTGGGTCAGCCGCGCCGGCGCCAGCCGCAACTGCGCGTAGCGCAGGGCCTGGCCGACCTCGCCCAGCACCGCCGAGGCGGGTAGCCGCAGATCGGTGAACCGCACCACGCCGTGGCCTTCGACGTAGTTGCGGTCCATCGTGTTCATCACCCGCTCGATCACCAGACCTTCCGGGCCGGCCGGCCCGGCTTCGCAGAGGAACAGGGTTGGGCCGTCAGGGCCGTCCGGATTCGGTGCGACGCGGGCCATGATGATCCAGGTCCGTGCGCCGTTCGCGCCGGTGATCAGCCACTTGCGGCCGTTGATGACGTAGTGGCTGCCGTCGAATTCCGCGGTCGTGTTCAGCTGGTTGGGATCCGAGCCGGCGCCGCCGGGCTCGGTCATGGCGAACACCGACCGCTGCCGTCCGTCGATCACCGGCACCAGGTATTGGTCGACCTGTTCGTTGCTGGCGATCTTGCCCAGCAGGAACATGTTGCCCTCGTCGGGGGCGGCGCAGTTGAGCGCGATCGGGCCCAGCGTCGACCAGCCGGCCGCCTCGAACAGCACCGCCTGGTCGCGGTGCGACGGTTCGCGCCCGCCGAAACGCTTGGGCGCCTGGAAAGTCAGCAAACCGGCGTCGCGGGCCAACTCCACCAATTCGGTGCGCAGGCCGTCGTCGGGACCGTGCCGGGTGAGCCGGGGATCGGTTTCGTAGGGCACGATCTTGTCGTTGACGAAGGCGCGGATCTGGTCGCGCAGCGCGGCGGTGTCGGCGGGGATGTCGAAGTCGATCATCGGGTGTCCATCAGGGTCAGGGCCTGCTCGAACAAGCTCACGGTGGCCCCGTGCAGTAAGTCCCCGACCTCCTTCGGGGCTTTGCCGGCGTAGGCCCGCGCGTGCGTGCCCTCGAGCACGATGCCGAGCTTGAAGCACGCCAACACGGTGTACCAGGCGATGTGTGACAGGTCGCGGGTGGTGTTGCGGGCGTACTGGTCGACCAGATCGCTCGGGGCGGCCAGCCCGCCCTCGGCGAACAGCGCGCCTCCGAACGCCGCGGACTGTCCCCAGGTGGCCAGCAACCAGCCCAGGTCGAGCAGCGGATCGCCGATCGTGGACATCTCCCAGTCGACAATCGCGACGACGTCGGGGCCGGTGCGGCAGAACATCACATTGGCGGCGTGGTAGTCGCCGTGCATGATGCCCGGCGTCCACTGCGATGGCCGGCCGCGGTCGAGCCAGTTGGCGACGTCGTCGACACCAGGGATGTCCGGGCCGGGGTAGTTATCGAACTCCCGATATGACTCCAGCTCTGAAAGCCAGCGTGGCACTTGACGTTCCAGGAAGCCGTCCGGCTTGCCGTAGTCAGTCAAGCCCACCGCGGCATAGTCGACCGCGCCGAGCCTGGCTAAGGACTCGGCCATCGACAACCCCATCGCAAAACGTACCGCCGGGTCGGCGGCGTGCAGCTCGGGCATTTCCTGGCCGGCGTTGAAACCGTCGATCGGCTCCATCAGATAAAAAACTGCGTCGCCGATCACGTCGGTGTCGGCGCAGCTGGCGATCAGGCGGGGATGCGGTACGTCGGTGCCGGCCAACGCCGCCAAGACTTCGGTTTCGCGCATGATCACGACGTTGCTGCGCGGCCGCAGATGCTTCGGCCCGCGTCGCAGCACGTACGGCCGTCCGGAGCGGACGAAGCGGAGCATGATGTTCTGCGTTCCGCCGGTGATCGCGGAGACGTCTTCCAGCGGGCCATCTCCCAGCCCTTGCGCCGACATCCATTCCGCGAGGCCGTCCGGGGCGTTGAGCTCCTCCACGCAAGTGAAGTTACCGCAGCGTCCTCACAGCCGGTCCACGTAATGTCCGATGCTGGCTACTAACGGCAGGAGCGACGATGGCGCGGACCGACAACGATTCCTGGGACATCACCGAAAGTGTGGGGTCGACGGCGCTTGGTGTCGCCGCGGCTCGAGCAGCGGAGACCGACAGCGAGAACCCGCTGATCCAGGATCCGTTTGCCCGCGCATTCTTGGACGCTGCCGGGCCGGGCATGTGGAGCTTGATGTCGGACCCTGAACTGTCTGCAGCACTGACCGGGCTGGTTGCGGACTTGGGTGCTCACATGCAGGTGATGGTCGATTTCATGGCCGTGCGCACCAAGTGGTTCGACGACTTGTTCCTCGACGCGGTTGCCTCCGGTATTCGGCAGGTGGTGATCCTGGCGTCCGGCTTGGACTCCCGCTCCTGGCGGCTGTCGTGGCCCGACGGCACCACGGTGTACGAGCTGGACCAGGCGAAAGTGCTGGAGTTCAAGTCCAGCACCCTGCACAACCATGGTGCGCAGCCGGCCGCGAATCTGGTGAGCGTCGCGGTAGATCTGCGCCAAGACTGGCCAACTGCGTTGCAGCAAGCGGGCTTTGACGCTTCCGCGCCGACGATGTGGTCGGCGGAGGGGCTGCTGCGCTATCTGCCTGCCGCTGCGCAGGACCTCCTGTTCGAACGGATCGACGCACTCAGCGCGCCCGGCAGCAGGTTGGCGACGAACGGGCCTTCGAAGAACGCGGTGAACCCGGATCTGTTGGCCAGCCAGCACGAGCACTCGACGCGCCTGCGGGCCGCCGCGGCCCAGGTGCTCGGCACCGAGATCCCCGATGTCGAAGAACTCTGGTATCCGGAGGAGCGCACCGAGACCGTCGACTGGTTGGGTGCGCACGGCTGGGAAGCCTCAACGATCGGCATGGCTGATCTGCTGGCCCGGCACGGTCGCGACGTGCCGGGCGACGACGTGTTGCCGCCGGTCGTCTTCACTTCGGCCCGACGTCCTGAAGCCCGGCATCCTTGATTTGCTGGCGCCGCGAAGCCGACCGACCTATCGACCGCGGCCTGGTGGTACTCGAGTACCTGTTTGAACGTACTAGCCACGGCAAAACCGCTGCTAGACACCGTCGGAGCGGATAGCCGGCGTATCGGTAGTTCAGATTTCATGTCCAAATGTTTGGACATTTCCAGGCTAGGGTATCTTGGCTAGGCTCTACGGTTTTGCCCGACATTGATGGAGGTCAGGATGCGTGGTGGAGGTTTAATCAGTGCGATTGTGGTGGTCTGGCTGGTGATCGGCGTGATCGCCGCATTCCAGCGGGATTATTTGAAAAACACCGATCAGAATTGCGCCACTTTAAGCACTATCGCCGTCACCGTATTGGTGGGTCCCTTGAATTACGCGGGGGTCAACCCGAAGGTGGCGGATTGCCATTTACCGCAACCCAGTTCGATGCCCGCTCTGGACGTCGACCAACTGATTGGAGTGGAGGCGTCGTGATCGGCCTCGGCATCATCTTGCTGATATTGGGATACGTCCTGAAAGTGGCTGTGCTGCAGACAATCGGCGTCGTCTTGCTGGTGATCGGTGCTGTGTTGTGGGTTCTCGGTTCGGTAGGACGCCCGGTGGGCGGCCGGCGTTACTGGTACTGACGCCGGCTCTTGCGAAACCATGTTCAACAACTGAAAATTACTAACAACTGAAAAGGAGTCAATCATGATCGTGCTTGGAATTATCTTGATCGTCGTGGGAGCTGTCGTTCCCACCCTCCACATCCTGTACACCATCGGCGGCGTTCTGGTGCTCATCGGTGTGATTCTGTTCATCCTCGGCGCCGTCGGCCGGCCGGTGGGCGGTCGAAAAGTCTGGTTCTAGAGGCTGACCTGCGGCTGGGTTGGCTCACAGCGGACACACAGTAGCGCCATAGCAATGCCTCATCGGACTGCGCATACTTTGTAGTTGTGAGCCAACCCCAAGCCCCCGTCGGCCAAGCCCCCGTCGCCCAAGCCCCCGTGGAACGGGTCGTCATGCGCCGCGCCGACGGAAATCCGATCAACGTTCTGGTTGTCGACGACGAACCCGTTCTCGCTGAGATGGTCTCGATGGCGTTGCGCTACGAAGGCTGGAACATCGCGACCGCGGGTGACGGTGCGTCGGCATTGGATTCGGCCCGTTTGCAGCGGCCGGACGTCGTCGTTCTCGACGTGATGCTTCCGGACATGAGCGGGCTGGATGTGCTACGAAAACTTCGCGAAGAGACCCCGCAGCT
Organism: Mycobacterium sp.; assembly: GCF_965277065.1. Lineage (GTDB taxonomy): Bacteria > Actinomycetota > Actinomycetes > Mycobacteriales > Mycobacteriaceae > Mycobacterium. Next base: position 250,861 of record NZ_CBDIBT010000016.1, on the reverse strand, counting down.
GCCGGTATTGCTACTGACCGCGAAGGATGCGGTCGAGGACCGCATCGCGGGTCTGACTGCCGGTGGCGACGACTACGTCACCAAACCGTTCAGCTTGGAAGAAGTCGTACTGCGGCTGCGCGCATTGCTGCGCCGCACCGGGGTGACGACCGAGGACAGCGGCGCGCAGCTTGTCGTCGGCGATCTGGTGCTCAACGAAGACAGCCACGAGGTGACCCGCGCCGGTGAGCCGATCTCATTGACGTCCACCGAATTCGAGCTGTTGCGTTTCATGATGCGCAACTCCAAACGAGTTCTGAGCAAGGCGCAGATTCTGGACCGGGTGTGGAGTTACGACTTCGGTGGTCGGTCCAACATCGTCGAGCTGTACATCTCCTATTTACGCAAGAAGATCGACAACGGGCACGAGCCCATGATTCACACGCTGCGCGGCGCCGGCTACGTCCTCAAGCCGGCTCGCTAGCCATGGGTGGGGGCTGGTCCCTTCGGTTTCGCCTGTTGGTCGGTCAGCTCGTCGTTCTTGTCATCGTCTGCGTCGGCATCGGCGCGGCAACCGAACTCGCGCTGTACAAGTACCTACTGGCGCAGCTCGACACGCAGCTGCACGATGCGTCGCAGCGCTCGGTGCGGATCTTCGCCGAGCCGCCCACGGCGCCGGGGCGGCATCATCCGCGACCGTTTCCCCGGCCCGGGCCGGGCCCGGTCTTTCTGGACGCTCCGGCTCAACCGGTGGGCATGGCCGGGGCGGTGGTCAAAAACGGCGGCGACATCGAGGCCGGTTACCTGACAGCGGCCGGCGGACGTGCCGCCGTGACCGACGCGGCCCGGCGTGAGCTCGGCAAGGTCGCGGTCGACCGGCCACCGGTGACCCGGGACATCGACGGCTTGGGCCGGTACCGGGTAGTCGCCGCCTACGCCCGCCGCACCGGTGACGTCATCATCACCGGCTTGTCGATGGCCGATGTGGACGCCACCATGATCCGCGTGCTGCTGATCTTCGGCGTCGTCACCGCGATCGCTGTCGCCGCGGCCACCACGGCAGGCGTCGTGATCATCCGGCGGGCGCTGGCGCCGCTGCGCCGCGTCGCCCAAACCGCAGGCGAGGTCGTCGACCTGCCGCTGGACCGTGGTGAGGTGACGTTGCCGGTGCGGGTTCTGGAGTCAGATGCCAACCCGCGCACCGAAGTTGGCCAACTCGGATCAGCGCTCAACCAGATGCTCGACCATGTCAGTGCCGCGCTGTCGGCGCGCCAAGCCAGTGAGACGCGAGTGCGCCAGTTCGTCGCCGACGCCAGCCACGAGTTGCGCACCCCGCTGGCCGCCATCCGGGGCTACACCGAGTTGGCCCAGCGGGTGGGCCAATACCCCGGTGACGCCGAGGCCGTCACGCATGCGATGAACCGCGTGCAGTCCGAAACCGAACGGATGACCCATCTCGTCGAGGATCTGCTGCTGCTAGCACGCTTGGACTCCGGCCGTCCGCTGGAACGCGGGGCGGTCGATCTGTCCCGGGTCGCCGTAGACGCCGTCAGCGACGCGCACGTCGCCGGCCCGGATCATCAGTGGGAGCTCGATCTGCCCGAAGAGCCGGTGATGGTGGCGGGCGACGCGGCGCGGCTGCACCAGGTGATGACCAACCTACTGGCCAACGCCCGCGTCCACACCGGCGCGGGCACCGTCGTGACCACTCTATTGGGCACGGACGCCACGCATGCCGTGCTGAGCGTGCGAGACAATGGCCCGGGCATTCCGCAGCAGCTGCAGTCAGAAGTGTTCGAGCGGTTTGCCCGCGGCGACACTTCGCGATCCCGCAAGGGCGGCAGCACAGGATTGGGCCTGGCGATCGTCTCGGCGGTGGTCAGGGCACACCACGGCACGATCACCTTGGAGAGCGCGCCAGGCCACACCGACTTCGAGGTCCGATTGCCACTGTCCGCTGAGTCGTGAGAGGGTTGCTGGTGCAACAGGATTGACCATCCTGAGGCGGATCCCCCCGGACGACAGCGACGCCGGGTCGTCGCTGCCGTGTCGGCTGAGTCCGTCCTATATCCGCTGGACCCCGCCCTAGGGGCAGGTCACATCGATTTCGAAGGACTTGTTCACGGGCTGCATCGGGTTGGCCATGTCCACCCCGGTCGCGGTCCCGCTGATCTTGTACTTGCTGCCGTCTTTGGTGGCTTCGGCCTTGCCCGCGCCGGGAACGCCCGAAGTGTAGCCAAGCGTCACCCCGCCGACGTTGCCCAAACCGACGGACTTCACCACTGGCGGGCTGGCGTCGGTCAGCACGACACCGATGCCGGTTTGGGCTCCACCGATAGCGATGTTCTCGGTGCCGGCGGCTGACGTGCAGGCGACGGTGCCCTGCACGTTCTGGTCTTTGCCGTCGATGGTGACCTTCGCTGTCGACGAGCCACTCGAGGCGGTGGCGCCGCTACTCGAGTTCGACGCGCTACTAGAACCGCCCGACGACTTCTTGTCACTCGAACAGCCAGACAGACCCACGACGACAATCGCCGTCGCCGCGGCCGCGACCGTTACTGAACGCTTCACCCGGTACTCCTTTGTTGAGGTTGCGGCCCGTCGGCAATGACGTGCCGTTTCGGCAGTATGCAGCTTTGCTGAAACCGCGGATAGCCTTTCGGCAAAATTTGAGCTGCCTGTTGAGAGGGCATGCGCGCGCTTTACCGGACGTTTGCCAGTCGGCTTCTCGTTTGGCCAGTCCCGGCTCAGCGAGGCTGCGATGATCAGCCAGTGGACTCACTGCCGTTCGACGACACCGCCGATTTCGCCGACGCGGACCGGGGATTCATCGGTGCGCTGACGCCGTGTGTTGTCACCGCGGCCGACGGCCGGGTGGTGTGGGACAACGATGCGTACGCCTTCCTGTCCGGCGACGTCCCGCCGACGGTGCACCCGAGCCTGTGGCGTCAGTGCCAGCTGACCGCCAAACAAGGCCTCTACGAAGTCGTGCCCGGCATCTACCAGGTTCGCGGCCTGGATCTGTCCAACATCAGCTTCGTCGAGTCAGACACCGGGCTGATCGTCATCGACCCGCTTGTCTCCACCGAGGTGGCCGCCGCGGCGCGGCAGCTGTACCGCACCCACCGGGGCGATCGGCCCGTCGTCGCGGTGATCTACACCCATAGCCACGTCGACCATTTCGGCGGCGTGCTGGGCGTGACTTCACAGGCCGACGTCGACGCCGGCAGGGTGGCGGTGCTGGCGCCGGAAGGGTTCACCGAGCACGTCGTGCAGGAGAACGTCTATGCCGGTCCCGCGATGACGCGCCGCGCCAGCTACATGTACGGCACCCTGCTGGTGCGGGGGCCGGAAGGACATGTCGGTTGCGGTTTGGGACAAGTGCCGTCGCAGGGCGAGGTAGCGCTGATCGTGCCGACCGTCGACGTTGCGAGCACGGGTGAAACCCACACCATCGACGGGGTAGAGATCGAGTTTCAGATGGCGCCGGGCACCGAGGCGCCGGCTGAAATGCACTTCTACTTTCCGCAATTCCGCGCGCTGTGCATGGCTGAGAACGCCACGCACAACCTGCACAATCTGTTGACGCTGCGCGGTGCGCTGGTCCGCGATCCGCACGCGTGGGCCGGGTACCTGACTGAGGCGATCGATTCGTTCGCCGACCGGACCGATGTGGTGTTCGCATCGCATCACTGGCCGACGTGGGGACCCGAGCGGGTGGTCGAATTCCTTTCGCTGCAACGTGATCTGTACGCGTATCTGCACGACCAGACGCTGCGGCTGCTCAACCAGGGCCACACCGGGGCCGAGATCGCCGAGACCATGCAGATGCCGCCGGCGCTGGAGCGGGCCTGGCACACCCACGGGTACTACGGTTCGGTGAACCACAACGTCAAGGCGATCTACCAGCGCTACATGGGCTGGTTCGACGGCAACCCGACCCGGCTGTGGCCGCACCCGCCGGAAGCGCTGGCCGGCCGGTACGTCGAGGCGATCGGCGGCATCGACCGGGTCGTCGAACTCGCCCAGCAGGCATTCGACTCCGGCGACTTACGTTGGGCGGCAACGCTGCTCGACCACGCGGTTTTCGCCGACGAGACCCATCCCGGCGCCCGCGCGCTGCTGGCGATCACGTTGGAACGGTTGGCGTTCGGCGCGGAGAATGCGACGTGGCGCAATTTTTTCCTCTCCGGGGCAACCGAGTTGCGCGACGGGAACTTCGGCACCGCGACCCAGGCCAACTCGCCGACGCTGATGTCTGCGCTGACGCCGGAGCAGATCTTCGACGGCCTGGCCATCAGCATCAACGGGCCGCGGGCCTGGGATCTGGACATCGTCATCGACGTCACGTTGGCCGATCGCGAGGCGAACTACCGGCTCGCATTGCGTAACGGTGTGCTGGTGCATCGTCGGGCGCCCGCCGACGCGGGCACAGCAGCCGCGACGATCAAGCTGGACAATGCTTTTTGCCTGGTGATGCTCGGAATGGGGGATGTCACGTCACCGGGATTCGAGCTCGCTGGCGACCAGGCCGCCCTGCAGCAGTTCCTCGGCGTGCTCGACCGGGCCGACCCGTCCTTCAACATCGTCACGCCGTGACGCTGCGAGCTCCTTCGCGGAATGTCATGGCACGTCGATAACCACCTTGCCGATCGCCTTACGGTCGGCGACAAGCCGTAACGCCGCCGCGGTGTCGGCAAGCGGGAACCGCGCACCGATATAGGGTGAGATGATTCCGGTGGCGAACATCTCGGTCAACTCCCGCATGTCGCGAGCGGAGTCGTCCGGGCTGTCGGTGACGAACGTACGAATCTCCATGCCGCGGACCGTGATTCCCTTGAGCAAGACGAGGTTCAGCGGAATGGCTGGGATTGCGCCCGCGGCGTAGCCCAGCGTGACGAAGGTGCCGCCGCGGGCGAGGGCTCGTAGCGCGGGCTCGGCGTAGCTTCCGCCGACCGGGTCGAGCACCACCCGGGCGTCGTCGCCGGTGAGCTCGCGAATACGCGTCTTCAGGTCTTCCCGGTCGTAATCGACCGTCGCTTCCGCGCCGCGCTGCCTACAGAGCTCGAGCTTCTCCGGGCTCGACGCGGCGGCCAGCACCCGCGCTTTCATCGCCACCGCGAGGTCCACGGCCGCGAGGCCCACGCCGCCCGCGGCACCCAAAACGACCACCCAATCGCCCGGTTGGACGGTGGCAATCGATCGCAGCGCGTGGTAGGCCGTGCGGTAGGTGACGCCGAATGCGGCGGCAGACGCGAAGTCGACGCCGTCGGGAATTCCGGTCACCATCATCGAGTGCAGCAGCACCTGCTCGGCGAGCCCCCCGACGAACGTGGTCGCCGAAACCCGTTGACCCGGAGTGAATGTTGCTCCTCCACCGACCGCGATCACCTCACCGGCCAGCTCACTGCCCGGCGTGAACGGCACCGGAGCCTTGACCTGGTACTTGCCTTGGATCATCAGCACGTCGGGGAAATTGATCGCCGCCGCGTGCACCCGGACGAGCACCTGACCCGGTCCCGGCACCGGATCGGCGACCTCGTCGACGACAAGGTCTTCCGGCGGTCCGTAGGCGTGACAGACAACGGCGCGCATCAGCTCACTCCCAGTCCACGCAAGCAGAACGTCACCACGTGATCGACATCGGCCGGGGCGGGCCGCTGTGCGGAATCCAGATAGCGCCGCATCGCCGACACCGTGGAGTAAAACACGGCGTCGGTGTCACGCTGAATGTCGTTGCTGCCCAACGCCGCAATCGGGTCGACGAGCAGATCGCGCATCGGCCGCATGATCGCGTCGTCGGCGACCCGCCAGTCGGCCGTGCCCGAAACCTGGCCGGCAGCAGCACGACTCATGCTGATCAGGTGTGGATCGGCGACCTGCGCGAGGGCCCCCTCGATCCAACGCCGCACCCGGCCCGCAGGTGTACGTTCCTTGGTCATCTGGTGCTGCAGGTACGAGACGACGATTCCGACGCCGCGTTCCATCACAGCGAGGATCACGTCGTCTTTACCGGCGAAATAGCGGTAGAACGCCTTGTTCGACGAGCCCGCCTCGGTGACGATGTCACTGACCCGCGGCGGTTCCGGCGCCACCCGTTCCATCACCCGCACCGCGGCGGCCAGAATGCGTTCGACCTCCTCGGTCGCGTCCCGCTGACGGTCGTCGAGCGCACGCTCGACAGCTGCGGTGACGCGGCTACTGGCCAACGCTCTGTCAGACAAGGGCGGCACCGTATTTGGCGCGGACGGCCTCGCGGCGGACGTCGAGCATTTCGCTGGGCCACTCGGCACTCTCGGCTTCGACGTTCTTGAGCAGCATCCGGGCCAGGTTCACCTTGTGAGCCTCGGTCGGACCATCGGCCAGGCCGAGTGCGATGCCGCCCAGCAGGACGTTGACCAGCGGCATCTGGTCGGTGAGCCCGAGTGCGCCGTGCACCTGAATGGCCCGTAGTGCAATCGATTTCAGTACCTGCGAGGCAAGGATCTTGCACGTCGCGATCTCGGCGCGGGCACCGTGCTCGTCGCCGCTGTCGATCAGCCAGGCGGCGTGCAGCACGGTCAACCGGAAGGGCGTCAGCTCGGTGTAGGAGTCGGCGACAAACTGCTGTACCAACTGCTTGTCGGCCAGCAAAGCACCTTGCGTGAACCGGCTTTTGGCGCGCCGCGCCATCATTTCCACAGTGCGCTGGGCCATTCCGATCGCGCGCATCGCGTGGTGGAGCCGGCCGCCGGCCAGCCGGGTCTGCAGGATCAGGAAGCCCTGGCCGGCCTCGCCGAGCAGCGCACTGGACGGCACCCGCACGTCGTCGTAATGGACCAGCGAATGGCCCGGCTCGTGCGGGTCGGCGCCGAACAGGTGGTGGTTCGCTTCGATCTTGAGCCCCGGGGTGTTCGCCGGGATCAGGAAGGTCGATGCGCCATGATGGACCGCGACGTCAGGGTTGGTGATCGCGACGACGATGAAGAACGAAGCGACGGATGCGTTGCTGGAGAAGTACTTTCGTCCGGTGATCACCCAGTCGGCATCATCTTCCGGCGTGGCACGCCGGGCCGTGGTGGTGAAGACCCTGGGGTCGGCCCCACCCTGCGGCTCGGTCATCGAGAAACAGGAGAAGATCTCGCCGGACAGCAGGCCGGACAGGTAGCGGTCCTTCTGGTCTTCAGTGCCGAAGCGGGCGATGATCTCGGCGTTGCCGGTGTCGGGCGCCTGGGTCCCGAACACGATCGGCGCCCACGGGCTACGGCCCAGGATCTCGTTGATCAGCGTGAGCTTGACTGCGCCGAAGCCCTGGCCGCCGAGTTCCGGCCCGAGGTGCGGCGCCCAGAGACCTTGGTCGCGGACCTGCTGTTTGAGTGGGTCGATGATTCTGCGCCGCTCGTCGTTGAGCGGCAAGAATTCGCAACCGGGGAACAGCACCTCCAGCGGCTCGACCTCCTCGCGAACGAACTCGCGGATCCAGTCGAGCTTCTCGGCGAATTCCGGTTCGGTGGAGAAGTCCCATGCCATGTCGAATGCTCCTACGTTGGTTGAGGAAAATCAGGGGATTCCACCGTCGGCCCGCACGATCGAGCCGGTGGTGAAACTGGATGCGTCGGAGGCTAAAAACAATGCGCCACCTACGATTTCGGCTGGGTTGCCGGCCCGCTGCAACGACAGGCTGCCGAACGGATTGTGCGCGGCCTGCTCGATATTCCACGACTTGCTGACGTCGGTGAGGAAGGGGCCGGCCATCAGCGTGTTGACCCGGACCTTCGGCCCGAGTGCCCGCGCGAAGCCCTCGGTCATCGCGTTGAGCCCGGCCTTCGACGACGCGTACGGGATGATGTCTGGCGCGGGGCGTAGCGAGCCCGCGGTGCTCACGTTGATGATGGACCCGCGACCGGCCGCCACCATCCGCTCGCCGACCAACGCGGACAACCGAAACGGACCCTTGAGGTTCAGATTCACCACGGCGTCGAACAGTTTCTCGGTGACGTCGGTCAGCTTGTCGTACAGCGGTGACATGCCGGCATTGTTGATCAAGGTGTCGACCTTGCCGAACCGCTCGTACACCGCGTCGACGAGTCCGTCGAGTTGATCCCAGCGACCGACGTGCACCTGATAGGGCATCGCCGTGCGACCGGTCTCACTTTCGATCTCGTCGGCGACCGCGACGCAGTTCTCCATTTTGCGGCTGGCGATCACCACGTCGGCACCGCAGCGCGCGACGCCGAAAGCCATCTCCCGGCCCAGCCCACGGCTGCCGCCGGTGATCAGTACAGTCTGGCCGGTGAGGTCGAAAAGCTTCTCGGCATAACTCATTCGCGCCGCTCCTCCTCATCGCTGCGCTCTGAATCGTCGTCGGCGCGACTCATTTGAGCGCCCCGGCCATCGCGGCCGCGGTGGCGATCAGTTGCGGGACCATCGCCCCGAACGCGTCCTGGATCTTCGGGTCGACCTTGCCGCTGCGCACTCCCGCAGCGTAGGTCTTCTCCAGCACGATGCCGAGCTTCCAGTTGGCCAGCACCAGGTAGTAGTCGATGTGTTCGGTCGACAGCCCGCTGACCTTCTCGTAGCGCTCGAGCAAGTCGCTGCGTGTCGGCATCCCCGCCATGTCGAGATAAAACCCGTCTTGCTTCGGGTTTTCGCCGTCGTAGCCCAGCAGGCACCAGGCCAGATCCAGCAGTGGATCGCCGACCGTGGTCATCTCCCAGTCCACGATCGCCGCCAGCCGGGCCGGGCTGCCGTGGGCGAACATGACGTTGGCGAACTGGTAGTCGCCGTGCATGATGCCCGGCGTGTAGTGCGCCGGCCGGTTGCGGGTCAGCCAGTCCGCGGCCTCGTCGAGCCCGGGCAGCTCGCGCACCTGGTAGCTGTCGAGGAAGGCCCGCCAGCGATCGACCTGCCGGTCGTGGAATCCGTGCGGCCGTCCGAAACCGTCCAAACCTTGGGCTCGCCAATCGACTCGGCCCAGCTTGGCCGCGCCCTCGACGAGCTCGAATGCCAGGTCGCGCCGCGCGGTCAGGTCGCCGTCGAATGGGGCCTCCCAGCCGCCGTCCATCGGGCTCCAGCCGTCGATCGCCTGCATCACGTAGAACGGCTTGCCGAACAGCTCGCCGCCGTCGTCGGCGATCAATTCGGCGTGGGGTACGTCGGTACCCCGCAGGGCGCGGACCAACCGGATCTCGCGGAGCAAGCCGTCGATACGCGCAGCGTCGGCGCGCTCGCCGGGCATGCGCAGCACCATGCGCTCGCCGCCCCGGTGGATCAGATACAGCGTGTTCTGCGAACCGCCGGACAACGTCTCGAGCCGTGGCAGCTCACCGTCGCCGGGAGCGCGGTTCGTGTCCAGCCAGCGTCCGAGTTTCTCTGCGTCCAGCATCTGCACACCCCGATCTCCGTCCGGAGAATAGCATTCTCCGTCGGAATGGCAAGGCCGTCAGAGCCCGTGAAAAGCTATGCGGATGCAGTTGCTTCTGGTCCGGCATGCGTTGCCGCTTCGCAGCGAGCCCGACCAGGGAGCCGACCCGAAACTCTCCGACGAGGGGCTGGCGCAGGTCGCGCGTCTGCCGGAGGCGCTTGCCCGCTTTCCGATCACCCGGGTGATCAGCAGCCCGCAGCGCCGCGCGGTGCAGACGGCGGAACCGGTCGCTGCAGCGCGAGGGTTGGACATCGAGGTCGATGACCGCTTCGCCGAATACGACCGGGAGTTGCCGGTCTACATCCCGATCGAACAGATCCGCGCGGAGAACCCGCGAGAGTGGGCGCGGATGGCCAGCGGGCACCTGCCGAGCTCTGTCGACGAGGACGCGTTTCGGGCGCGGGTGCAGGCCGCCATCGACAATGTCGCCGCAACCGCCGAGCACGACGACACCGTCGCGGTGTTCAGCCACGGCGGGGTGATCAACGTGGTGCTGCACGAGATTCTCGGGACGCGACGCATTTTGTCGTTTCCGATCGACTACGTCTCGGTGACCCGGCTGCTGTTCTCCCGGTCCGGTCAGGCCAGCGTGGTCACGGTGAATGGCACCGAACACGTGTGGGACCTGCTGCCGCGCAACCGGCGTGACACCGCCCGCCGGAACGACGATGCAGCCGGCAACGGCTGAGGTGGGGGTACCTCCCAGCCGCGGAGCGGCTAGGGGGCGAGTCCGGCAGTTAGACCTGGTAAACAAGTCCCGTGACTCTAGAAGGGCTTGACCTCCCTGCGCTGGACAAGCATCTGCGATCGGTCGGCGTGAGCCGGCACGGGCAGCTGACCGGACAGCTGATCTCCGGGGGCCGCTCCAACCTGACCTTTGTGATCGCCGACGACTCGTCGAAATGGGTGCTGCGCCGGCCGCCGCTGCATGGGCTGACGCCCTCGGCGCACGACATGGCCCGGGAGTACACCGTGGTCGCCGGGCTGGCCGGCACCGACGTTCCGGTGGCCCGTGCCGTCACGCTGTGCAATGACGACTCGGTGCTCGGAGCGCCGTTCCAAATGGTCGAATACGTTGCAGGGCAGGTGGTGCGCAGCCGGGCCGAGCTCGAGGCCATGGGCGACCAGCACGTCATCGATGCCTGCGTCGACGGGCTGATCAAGGTGCTGGCCGACCTGCACGCCGTCGACCCGGCCGCCGTCGGGCTCGCTGACTTCGGTAAGCCGAGCGGATACCTGGAACGTCAGGTCCGGCGATGGGGTTCGCAGTGGGAGCACGTGCATCTGCCCGACGACGACCGCGACGCCGACGTCGCGCGGTTGCGTGCGGCGCTGCAAGACGCCGTCCCCCGGCAGAGTCGGACGTCGATCGTGCACGGCGACTACCGGATCGACAACACCATCCTCGATGCCGACGACCCGTCGCAGGTCCGTGCGGTCGTCGACTGGGAACTGTCCACGTTGGGCGATCCGCTCAGCGACGCGGCGCTGATGTGCGTCTACCGCAACCCGTCGCTCGACCTGATCATCAACGCCCAGGCCGCGTGGACCTCACCGCAGGTGCCCGAAGCCGACGAGTTGGCCCACCGCTATTCGGAGCTCTCCGGGACCACGTTGGCGCACTGGAACTTCTATATGGGGCTGGCCTATTTCAAGCTGGCCATCATCGCGGCCGGTATCGACTTTCGCAGACGGATGTCAGAAGGGGCGAACGATGCTGAAGCCGCCTCCGACCGGGTCGGCGAGACAGTAGCGCCGTTGATCGCGACCGGCCTCGCTGAACTGCACCGGGCTTGATTTTTCGGGCCCTGACTAGCGGCCCGCCACGAGGTTCTTCTTGGCGGCCCGACGCAACTGGTAGATCCGTGCGGTGCCGGCCAGAAACGTGATCAGGCCACCGCTGACCGCAGCCAGCAGGATCGCCACCCCGAGCGGCAGGGTCCAGTGCCAACCGAGAAAGGCGAAATCGCCCGGCGAGGTGTTCTGCGTGATGAAGATCAGCAGCACGATCAGGATGAAGAAACCCAAGGCAAGGAACGACCATAGGCCGGCGGTACGGGTGAACTTCACCGCTGATTCGGGCGGCGGGACCCGGCCCGGGCTTGATGCGGGTAGTACTGGCGGCTCTTCGGGGGACACCGACGGATCACTGCTCATAGTGTCATCTTTACCCGTTTGCGGCCTGAAGTGAACCGAACCACCGCGACAGGCGTTCAACGCTAGTGTCGGTTGCTATGAGCGTGCTGCGTTTGCGCGGTTACCGCGTCGCGGCGTGGTTGGCTACCGTGTGCTTTGCCGCGACCGCCTGCGGGAGCACAAATCCGCTCGGCGGCGCCTCGAGTGACCCGAACTCGATCGTGGTCGGGTCGGCCGGGTTTCCGGAGTCCAAGATCGTCGCCGAGATCTACGCACAAACGTTGCAGACCAACGGGTTCAGCGTCGGTCGGCAGATGGGCATCGGCAGCCGGGAGACGTATGTCCCTGCGCTGAAAGATCATTCGATCGATCTGGTGCCAGAGTACGTCGGCAACCTGCTGCTCTACTTAGAGCCAGATGCCACCGCGACGATGCTCGACGATGTCGAGCGGGAGCTGAGCAAACGGCTGCCGCCGGACTTGTCGATCCTGACGCCGTCGCCGGCGTATGACACCGACACCGTTACGGTCACCACCGCGACCGCCGCCAAGTGGAACCTCAGGACGATCGCCGACCTCGCCCCGTACTCAGCCCAGGTGAAGTTCGCCGCGTCCTCGGACTTTCAAGTGCGGCCGTCCGGGCTGAAAGGGCTTCGACAGCGTTATGGACTCGACATCGCTCCGGTGAACTTCGTCGCGATCAGCGACGAGGGAGGGGCCGTCACCGTTCGCACCCTGGTGGAGCAAAAGGTCAACGCGGCCAACATCTTCAGCACGTCACCGGCGCTGCTGCAGGGAAATCTGATGGCGCTCGATGATCCGCTGCATAACTTTCTGGCCGAAAATATTGTCCCACTGGTGAATTCGCAGAAGAAGTCCGACCGGCTCACCAAGGTGCTGGACGCGGTGTCGGCCAGGCTGACCAGCCGTGAGATGGCCAATCTCAACGCCTCGGTGTCCGGAAACTCCGGTGTGGACCCCGACGAGGCGGCCCGCAAATGGATACATGCCAACAACTTCGACCACCCGATCGGCAGCTGAACCGTGATCAGTTTCCACGAGGTTCACAAGGTCTTTGACGACGGCACCGTCGCCGTCGACCGACTGAACCTGGAAGTGCCCCCAGGAACGCTGACGGTGTTCGTCGGACCGTCGGGGTGCGGTAAGACGACTTCGATGCGGATGATCAACCGGATGGCCGAGCCGTCGTCGGGGACGGTTGTGGTCGACGGCGCTGACGTCGCAGGCGTCGATCCGGTGCGGCTGCGACTCGGCATCGGCTACGTGATCCAGGGCGCGGGACTGATGCCGCATCAGCGGGTGATCGACAACGTCGCGACCGTTCCGGTGCTCAAGGGCCAGTCGCGCCGAGTGGCCCGCACGGCCGCCTACGCGGTGCTGGAGCGGGTGGGCTTGGACGCCAAGCTGGCCGAGCGCTACCCGGCGCAGCTCTCCGGCGGCGAACAGCAGCGCGTCGGTGTCGCGCGCGCGCTGGCGGCGGATCCACCGATTCTGTTGATGGACGAGCCGTTTTCGGCGGTGGACCCGATCGTGCGCTACGAGTTGCAGCGCGAAATCCTGCACCTGCAAGCCGAATTGCACAAGACCATCGTGTTCGTCACGCACGACATCGACGAGGCGATCCGGCTCGCTGACCGCGTCGCGGTGTTCGCCCGCGGCGGTGTCTTGCAGCAGTACGACGAGCCGGCCCGGTTGCTGTCGCGGCCGGCCAACGACTTCGTGGCCCGAATGATCGGCGCCGGTCGTGGCTACCGCTGGCTGCAGTTCCTCGATGCGACGAAGTTGCCGATCCACCACCTTCCTACGGTCACCGACGCGGCGACTGTCGGCGAGGGGCAGCTACGCGACGGTTGGGCGCTGGTGGTCAAACCCGACGGCACGGCATTGGGCTGGATCGACGCGAACGGCGTTCGCAAGCATCGCGGCGGCGCATCGCTGCGTGACAGCGTGACATCGGTCGGCGCGCTGTTCCGACCCGGCGCCAACCTGAGCCAGGCGCTGGACGCTGCGTTGTCGTCGCCGGCCGCGATGGGCGTGGCCGTCGATAAGGCGGGCAAGGTCACCGGTGGGGTGAGCGCCGGTGATGTGTTGGCCGCCTTGGATTCTCACCGTCGGGATTAGCCGTGCACTATCTGCTCAATCACCTTCCCGCGGCGTGGGCGCTCACGGTCATCCACCTGCGGCTGTCGCTGGTTCCGGTGCTGCTAGGTCTGGTGTTTGCGTTGCCCTGGGGTGTGCTGACGTGGCGCATTCCGGTGCTGCGACGGTTCACCACGGTGGCCGCCAGCGCGGTGTTCACCATTCCGTCGCTGGCACTGTTCGTGGTCCTGCCGCTGATCATCCCGACCCGAATCCTGGATGAAGCCAATGTCGTTGTGGCGCTGACGCTTTACACCTCCGCGCTGCTGGTGCGGGCGGTGTTGGAGGCGCTCGATGCGGTCCCGGCGCAGGTGCGCGACGCGGCCAGCGCCGTCGGCTACCGCCCGATCACTCGGGTGGTCAAAGTCGAACTGCCGCTGTCTATTCCGGTGTTGGTGGCGGGCTTGCGCGTCGTCGTCGTCACCAACATCTCAATGGTCTCGGTCGGCGCGGTGATCGGCATCGGCGGCCTGGGTACCTGGTTCACCGACGGATATCAGGCCAACAAGAGTGACCAGATCGTGGCCGGCATCATCGCCATCTTCGGCCTGGCCGTCGTGATCGACGTCGCGCTGATGCTGGCCGGCCGGCTGGCCACACCCTGGGACCGGGTGTCGCGGCCCGACCGCCGGCTGCTGACCGCACCGGTGGTGGGCGGCTCGCGATGAACTACCTCAGCCAGGCGCTGTCGTATCTGTTCACCGCCGACAATTGGTTCGGTCCGGTCGGCCTGGCAGCCAGGACAGTGGAGCATCTGGAGTACACCGCCGCCGCGGTGGCGGTGTCCGCGCTGGTTGCCATCCCGATCGGTTTGGCCGTCGGGCATACCCGGCGCGGCACCCTGGTGGTGGTCAGCCTGGTCAACGCATTGCGCGCGTTGCCGACGCTCGGCGTGCTGCTCCTGGCTGTGCTGCTCTGGGGGCTGGGCTTGATACCTCCGATCGTCGCGCTGATGCTGCTCGGGATTCCGCCGCTGCTGGCGGGAACGTATGCCGGGGTGGCAGCGGTGGACCGCACGGTGGTCGACGCGGCCCGCGCCATGGGCATGAGCGAATTGCGGGTGCTGCTGCGGGTCGAGGTGCCCAACGCGCTGCCGCTGATCGTGGGTGGGCTGCGGACCGCGACGCTGCAAGTCGTCGCCACCGCCACGGTGGCGGCCTACGCCAGCCTCGGTGGGCTGGGTCGCTACCTGATCGACGGCATCAAGGTACGCCAGTTTCACATTGCGCTATCCGGCGCGCTCATGGTCGCGGCACTGGCGCTGATCCTCGACGGCGTGCTCGCCTTCGCGGTGTGGGCGTCGGCGCCCGGTACCGGGCGACTGCGCCGAACGCCACACCACCAGCCGTCGAAATATGTCCAGCCGTCGCCTAACGTGGACGCGTGAGCCAAGCCCACTCAGACCCGACGAACAGTGCGCGGTCAACGATGCTGACCTGGCGTTCACAGGATTCCCGGCGGATGGAGTCGGTGCGGGTGCAGTTGTCCGGCAAGCGAATCAAGGCCAACGGGCGAATCGTGGCCGCCGAGACCGACACCAATCCGGCCTTCGCCGCCTACTACGACCTGCTGACCGATGAAACCGGCGCGACCAAGCGGCTCGGCATGACCGTCACCCTGGCCGAGCGGGAACGGCAGCTCGTCGTCGCCCGTGATGACGAGAACATGTGGCTGATCACCAATCATCAGGGCGACTCGCGAGCGGCCTACGAAGGCGCACTGGATGTCGACGTGGTTTACAGCCCGTTCTTCAACACGCTGCCAATCCGCCGGGTCGGCCTCAACGAGCACGCCGAGTCGATCACGGTGCCCACGGTCTACGTGAACCTGCCGGATATGAGCGTGGTCTCCGCGGCGATCAGCTACAGCAGCATCGGCGACGGGATGAAGGTGCACTCGCCGACGTCAGACACCACGCTGACCGTCGACGCCGACGGGTTCATCGTGGATTACCCAGGCTTGGCAGCGCGGATCTGATCACCCCGCCGGCACGTCCGGCGGCCGCCAGCTCGGCCCGCCAGTTCTCGGCGCCGACGAACACCCCGACAATCTCCGGCCGGGGGAAGCTGTCGTAGCGGGCGCGGGCGGCATGCCCACCTTCGACTATACTTGCCACAGAATCATTGTGCGCCAGTGACTTTCGGGCCTCGGTGAGCAATTCGATGGCCCGGTCCACCCGCGGCAGTAACTGACTCGCGTTCGCTTCGCACATGGCCCGCACCAGATCCGGCGCGCTTCCGGCCACCCGGGTGCCGTCCCGGAACGAGCCAGCGGCCAGAGCGAAAGCCAGCGGCACCTCGCCGGCGGTGATCGCCAGGGCCTCGGCGAGCAGGTGCGGCAGATGTGAGATCGCCGCCGCGGCTGCGTCGTGTTCATCGGATCGGGCCGGCACCACGACCGAACCGCAATCGAGCGCCAACTGCAGCACCGTCGACCACACTGCGGGATCCACGTGGTCGTCCACGCTGATCACCCAGGGGGCGCCGGCGAACAGACGCGCATGCCCCGCCTCCCAGCCGGAATGCGCGGTGCCCGTCATCGGGTGGCCGCCGACGAAGCGCGCCTGCAGGCCTGCGGCGGTGACCGCGTCGAGCACGGCGCTCTTGACGCTGGTGACGTCGGTGAGCGCGCAGTCTGCGGCGGACTGGCTGATGTGGCTCAGCAGGATCGGCAACGCCGGCATCGGCACTGCCAGCACGATCAGCGCGCCGACGTCGGCAGCCCGGCTGAGCGCGGTGTTCAGATCGGTGATGGCGTCGAATCCGTCGAAGCGGGCCGCCTGGGCCCCTTCAACCGAGCGGTTGTAGCCGAAGGCTTCGCGACCGGCTTCGGCGGCGGCACGCAGCAGCGAGCCGCCGATCAGGCCCAGGCCCAGCACGCATACCGGGGTCTTCGAAACAGGATGAGCCACCCACCAAGGTTGGCATATCCGTGTGAAAAACCACCGTGCTATAGCACCGGAACCGGCACCCATTTGCTGGTCAACCGGCTTCTGCGCGACTAGCGTAGGCGCCCATGGGAGCACAGCGGGCGTCTGCACAGGCCGGTACTCCGGACGGATTCGGTGTGGCGGTCGTGCGCGAGGACGGCAAATGGCGTTGCTCGGCGATGGGGCCGAAGGTCTTGGTCAGTTTGTCCGCGGCCGAGACCGAACTGCGCGAGTTGCGCAGTGCCGGCGCCGTTTTCGGCCTTCTCGACGTCGATGACGATTTTTTCGTGATCGTGCGGCCGGCACCGTCGGGAACCCGGCTGCTGCTTTCGGATGCGACCGCGGCCCTGGACTATGACATCGCCGAAGAAGTGCTGGACAACTTGGACGCGGACATCGAGGCGGATGATCTTGAAGACGCCGACCCGTTCGCAGAGGGTGACCTCGGGTTGCTGTCCGACGTGGGGCTGCCCGAGGCAGTGCTCAGCGTGATCTTGGACGAGACCGACCTCTACGCCGATGAGCAGCTGGGCCGCATTGCCCGCGAGATGGGCTTCGCCGATGAACTGTCGTCGGTGCTCGACAAGCTCGGTCGGTGATCGCAAGCGCGGCGGAGCCGGGCGCAGCGGGTCGCCGCCATAAGGCCGGTCGGTGATCGCAAGCGCGGCGGAGCCGGGCGCAGCGGGTCGCCGCCATGAGGCCGGTCGGTGATCGCAAGCGCGGTGGAGCCGGGCGCAGCGGGTCGCCGCCATAAGGCCGGTCGGTGAGTTTGGACGAAGACCTGATCCGCGCGGCGCTGGCGGTCGCCGCGACGGCGGATTCCCGTGACGTGCCGGTGGGCGCCATCGTCGTCGCGGCGGACGGAACCGAGCTCGCGCGCGCGGTCAACGCGCGCGAGGCACTGGGCGATCCGACCGCACACGCCGAGATCCTGGCCATCCGCGAGGCCGCCCGCGTGCTGGGCGACGGCTGGCGGCTGGAAGGCGCGACGCTGGCGGTGACCCTCGAGCCCTGCACGATGTGCGCGGGGGCGCTGGTGATGGCGCGGGTCGGCCGGGTGGTGTTCGGGGCATGGGAGCCCAAGACCGGCGCGGTGGGTTCGCTGTGGGACGTGGTGCGCGATCGCCGGCTCAACCACCGGCCCGGTGTGCGGGGTGGCGTGCTGGCCGCGGAGTGCGCCGAGGTGCTGGAGACCTTCTTCACCCGCCAGCGATTGGGATAGCCGGGCCTCCGTTGGGTAGGCTCGGCGGCGGTGGCGTGTCCGAGCGGCCTAAGGAGCACGCCTCGAAAGCGTGTGACGGGTAACCCCCGTCCGAGGGTTCAAATCCCTCCGCCACCGCCAAAGTTCTGAGCCTGCTTCCGCAGGTCAAGGCCGCATTTCAGTGTTCAGCATCTGCATGGCCATGCCGATAAACGGCGATGTTCACGTATCCGTAAAGAATAGCCAGCGCGTTGGCTGA
The DNA here is from genome assembly GCF_965277065.1 of Mycobacterium sp. Lineage (GTDB taxonomy): Bacteria > Actinomycetota > Actinomycetes > Mycobacteriales > Mycobacteriaceae > Mycobacterium. The sequence goes on along the minus strand of NZ_CBDIBT010000016.1, from coordinate 232,795 downwards.
AGTTCGCGCATGCCGACAGCAGTTGAATCCTCACTAACGGACGAAGCATGAAGCGTTTGGCTTTGGCCGTGGGCGCAGCGGCATTGGCGGCCGGCACGTCGGTGGCCGTCGCGCCCGCAGCCAGTGCCTGCCATATGGACGCAGCCTGGTTCTTCTTGCACACCTGCACTCCCGACCAAGCAGGACCGCCTCCCCCGCCAGCGTCACCTCCGGGTCCGCGGGAATATTGCAATCGTGATCATTGCGGTCCCGATGTTCTTCCCGGGTGCATCGTGACCGGCGGTGCAAAACCATGCGACCCGGATGGGTGACCGCCTTGCGCCACCGCTGAGTTGTGCCTGCTCACGCTCCGCCGTGCAGGCCGTCGCTGATGCCCTGCAGATCGTGATTGATGCCCTGTAGATCACCCTCTATGGCCTGCAGGTTACTCATCGACTTCTGCATCGTCTGCTGCATCTGGGCGTTGGTCGTCGATTCGAACTGCGGGCAGTAGGTGACGACGGCGGCCGCGGCGAAGTCGGCACTCTGTTGGTTGTCCCAGATCGTCGAGCGCTGCACGAATTGCGTCGCGTCGACGAGGTTGGGCTCCCGCCCGAGGAAGTCGCACACCGCATGCCCCTGCGTGCTGGCGTAGTCACGGCTGGGCACCGGCACCCCCTCATTCTGCAAAGCGTCGACCATCGCCTTCTCGGCGATGTCGGTCGGGGACGGGGCAGCGGCGGCCTGCGGGACAAATGGCGAAGGAGCGGCCAGGTTGGGCTGCTCATCGGCTACCGGGGTCGCCGTCGGCTCGGCCGGCGGATGATGCCGGTGCATGGTGAACATCACCGCCAGCATCGCGGCGATCGCGAGCACCGACAGTGGGACCGCGGCACGAAACGCGAAATGCAGCACCCGACCCCGGCGGCGCCGACGCGGACGCTCGACGGTTTCGGTGAACGGCGCCAGGATCTCATCGAGAAAAGCGGTGTCGCACAGCACCTCGACGGGGTGCCCCAGGCGTTCGTCGAGCAGCGCGTCGACTTGTTGACTGGACGGCCGCCCACCACGCTCGCGGATCGAGCGGAGCTCGGATGCCACGCGGCGTAACTCGGAGTCGATCGCCTCCCGGTCGCGCATCCCATGAGCTTAGGACCGAGTGGCGTATCGGATTAGCGTGATTGGGTTATCTCGTTGTAAATCCGCGCCACCCCGCTGTCGATCGGATTCCCGCCACGGTCGACCATCGGGACGTTGCCGGTTCCCGTCCTGGTGACGAAGTAGTGATGGCACACCTGCATGTCCCACCGAACTCGGCGCTGAGGCCGAGCCCGGTCAAGGCGAGGCCACCCGACACCGACACCGCCGCGACCAACCGCGAGATTTGCTCCATGGTAGGAATTTTGCGTCGGTGGCCAGGGGCGAAGCGCGGGGAATTCTCCCCAAATTCGCCGCCGTTGCGGCACAGTGGTCGCGGTGAGGCGTGCAGAGTACGTCGGTGCGCTGCTTGCATCGGCCGCAGTCGCTTTGATGTTCTCCGCCGCGACCGCACGGGCCGACGGGGACCCGTTGGACGCGCTGATGATGGGCGGCACGGCGATGCCGACGCCCAGCGCCTTCTGGCAAGACACCATCGTCACCGACTACGTCGATCCGGCGACCCGCCAGAACTACACGCCGGTGCTGGTCCCCACGCCGGAATCGGCTGCGAGCACGTCGATTCCGGTCGGCCTGGCGAATCTGCAGGCCATCATGGACCAGCAGCCCGCCGGCCAGCCCTACCTCATCGAAGGCTTTTCGCAGAGCGCGCAGATCGCGATCGACGAAAAGCTCGACCTGATCGCGACAGGCGATCCCCCGCCCGACGTCACCTTCCTGCTGCTCGGCTCCGGCAACCGTCCCGACGGCGGCTTCCTGGAGCGCTTCGCCGGGCTCGTCATCCCGGGCGCGACGGGCTTCGACTTCAACGGCGCCGAGTCCACCGACGCCGGCATCACCACCATCGACATCGCCAACCAATACGACGGCAACGCCGACTTCCCGCAATATCCGATCAATGTGATGGCCGACCTCAACGCCGTGCTGGGTTTCATCTACCAGCACGCGGGCTACGGAGACGGCCCGCTGCCCTACCCCGTCCCGGCGATCTGGCCACCGTCGGACCCACTGTCTGGGCCCTACGTCAACGAATATCTGCTCGGCTCAACGGATGTCGTCAAGCAGATCGACGGCGACACCACGTTCTACTTCATCCCCACCACCGACCTGCCGCTGCTCGACCCGCTGCGCAGCCTGGGCGTGCCCGAACCCGTGCTCAATATCTTCCAGCCGGCACTGCAGGTCGTCGTCGAGGCCGGCTACGACCGGTCCATCCCATTCGGTGACCCGACTCCCGCCGAGCTGATCCCCACCCTGGACCCGGCGACGTTCACCCTCGAATTCACCGACGGCGTCGTCCAGGGCGCCAACAACGCCCTCGAACTCGTCGGCGCGCAGCTGCCCGGGTTCGACCAGCTGGAAACGTTCTTCACCGAGGCCGAAGCGTGGTCGCAGCAGACCATCGGGGTTCCTTACGACCAGCTGGTCACCGAGCTCAACACCGACGTCAACCCGTTCACCGCATTTATCGACGTGGAAGCACCGATCGGCACCGGGATCCAGAACCTGTTGGATCTCACCGGCATCCAACCGGACCTGCTCGATCCGGTTCTCGGACTCGTCGGATCGCTCGGCGGATTGTTCACCAGTTGATTCGCGGATTCGTCCGCCCCGGTTGACGGCAGCGCCTTAGATGAACTGATGGAGTTAATGAGTCCGCTCGACTCGGTCTTTTTGTCGATCGAATCGCGCGAGCACCCGATGCACGTCGGCGGATTGCAGCTTTTCCAGCCGCCGGAGGGCGCGGGGCCGGAGTTCGCCCGAGAAATCCGCGATGCGCTCGTCGCCAATCGCGACTTTCAGCCCACCTTCCGCAAGCACCCGGCCTGGACGTTCGGCGCAATCCCCAACGTCGCATGGACCTACGACGACCCCGGTGACGTCGATATCGACTATCACGTGCGGCGCTCAGCACTGCCGACGCCGGGCCGGGTCCGCGAGCTGTTGGAGCTGACCTCGCGGTGGCACAGCGGTCTGCTGGACCGACACCGCCCCCTCTGGGAAGCCCACTTCGTCGAGGGCTTGAGCGACGGCCGGTTCGCCCTCTACAGCAAGTTCCACCACTCGTTGATCGACGGTGTCTCGGCGTTGCGGCTCATGCAGCGGACGTTGTCGACAGACCCCGAGAACACCGACCTGCAAGCGATCTGGGACCTGCCACGGCGCCAGAAGGAAGCCGAGAAATCGAAGCGGCCCGGCCTGTCTCAACTGGCGGGATCTATTGCGGCATATGGCCCCTCGACGTGGTCACTGGCTCGCGCCGCGCTGGTGGAGCAGCAACTGACGTTGCCGTTCGCGGCGCCGCGCACCATGTTCAACGTGCCGATCGGCGGCGCGCGACGGGTGGCCGCGCAGTCGTGGGGCGTCGATCGGCTCAAGAGCATCAAGGCCGCCGCCGGGGTGAGCTTCAACGACGTGATCTTGGCAATGTGTTCCGGGGCGCTACGCCATTACCTGCAGGACGAGCATGCGTTGCCTGACACCCCGCTGATCGCGATGGTGCCGGTGAGCATGCGCTCCGACGCCGACGCCGACAGCGGCGGCAACCAGGTCGGCGCGCTGCTGTGCAACCTGGCCACCGACGTGGACGACCCGGCGAAGCGGTTGGAAACGATCAGCGCATCGATGCGCGGCAATAAGAAGGTGTTCGCCGAATTGCCGCGGCTGCAGGCCTATGCGCTGTCCGCAGCACTGATCGCGCCGATGGGACTGTCCGCGTTGCCCGGTTTCGCCTCGGCAGCGCCGCCCGCGTTCAACATCGTCATCTCCAACGTGCCGGGGCCGACCCAGCCGATGTACTGGAACGGCGCCCGACTAGACGGTAACTACCCGCTGTCGATCGCGCTGGACGGGCAGGCGCTGAACATCACCATGGTCAACAACGCCGACCACATCGACTTCGGTCTGGTCGGCTGCCGGAGAAGTGTTCCGCACCTGCAGCGGCTGCTCGGTCACCTGGAAACCTCACTCAAGGATCTGGAACGCTCGGTCGGAGTTTGATCGGCGACGATGCAGCGCGCAGCGCGATGAGGAGGAACCCGTCGATGTGGCTCTGACTCCGGCGTCCAAGCTCAGTGCGGGCCTGCTGCTGTACCGGGTGCGCTCTCGTGTGGTCGAGGTCCTGATCGCGCATCCCGGTGGGCCGTTCTGGGCGCGCAAAGATGACGGTGCCTGGTCGATTCCGAAGGGCGAATATGCCCAAAGTGACGACCCCTGGGCCGCCGCGCAGCGTGAATTCGAAGAAGAGGTCGGGTCGCCGCCACCCGCCGGTCCGCGGATGGACCTAACCCCGGTCAAACAAGCCGGCGGCAAAGTCGTCACCGCGTTCGCCGTACCGGGCGACCTCGACCCGGCCGATGCGCGCAGCAACACCTTCGAGCTCGAATGGCCAAGGGGCTCAGGCCAAATGCGATCCTTCCCGGAAGTCGACCGGGTCGAGTGGTTTCCGGTCGCGCAGGCCAGGGTCAAGCTGCTGAAAGGCCAGCTCGCCCTGCTCGATCAGCTGATGGCCGACCCAGGCATGGCCGGTCTGCGAGAGGGCTGAGCGGCCTGGCGTATGTTCACACTCATGCAGAGGCTGCGCACACCTGACGCCCAATTCGCTGAACTGCCTGAATTCCCTTATGCCGCACACTATTCCGATGTTTCCGACGGCGAAGGCAACTCGCTGCGGATGGCCTGGGTGCAAGACGGCCCGGCCGAGGCCGACCCTGTGCTGATGCTGCATGGCGAGCCATCGTGGTCGTACCTGTACCGGAGGATGATCCCGGTGCTGGCCGCAGCCGGGCATCGCGTGATCTGCCCGGACCTGGTCGGCTTCGGCCGCTCGGACAAGCCGACCCGCGTCGAGGACCACAGCTACGCACGACACGTCGAGTGGGTGCGCGAGCTGGTGTTCGACAAGCTGGATCTACAACGGGTGACGCTGGTCGGACAGGACTGGGGCGGCTTGATCGGGCTGCGGCTGGCCGCCGAACACCCCGAACGGTTCGCCCGTCTGGTCGTCGCGAACACCGGCTTGCCTACCGGTGACATCCCGATGCCGGAGATCTGGTGGCAGTTCCGGCAGGCGATCCAGACCGCGCCGAACATCGACGTCGGCCGGTTCGTGCAGGGCGGCTGCCGCCGTCCGATGAGCGACGAGGTCCGCGCGGCCTACGACGCACCATTTCCCGACGACACCTATTGCGCCGGGGCGCGCGCCATGCCGGGGCTGGTGCCGACGTCACCCGAGGATCCGGCGGCGCCCGCCAACCGCTCCGCCTGGGCAACGCTGTGCGCGAGTTCGACGCCGATGCTGGTCGCATTCAGCGACGGCGACCCGATCACCGGTGGGATGGCGCCGATCCTGCAGCGCGAGATGACGGGCGCGCAGGGCATCACTCACCCGGTGGTGGGCGACGCGGGCCACTTCCTCCAAGAGGACGCAGGCGAAGAGCTCGCCGGATACATCGTCGCCTTCCTGGCTGGGTGAAGCGTCAGCACGACACCTTGATGGTGAAAGTCTCGGCTTTCAGTCGGGTCGGCTCTGACTTGTTGAAACCCATTGCGGCGCCGATGATCTGGTAGGTCGTTCCGGTCATGGCGACCTTGGCCTCACCCTGTAGTTCGTGCTCGTAAGAGCCGGTGAAGCCGTCGAGATCGTGCAGGCGGACGAACTCGACCTGCAGCTTGCCGGCGTTGGACACCACCGCGTTCGCGCCGGAGTTGTCGATGCCGGTGTGGATGCGGGTCATCCAGTCGATCGTCTGGCAGCGCACCGAATAGGTTTTGCCGACGTCTTTGCCGTCGACGGAGAGCAACGCCGTCCCTGGCGGCAGCACTCCGAGCGGCGGTGTGGCGGCCTTGTCGGCGCAGCCAGCGATCATCAGCGCCGCCGCGGCGGCACACACGCCCTTGTTCACAGAAGGAACCTAACCACACCTGCGTGGATGTGCGCGGGCGTCGTTTCGCGACCGTAGCCATCTGCGATTTCTCTGACACCTGCACAATGCACATATGTCTGCCACCGGTGTCGCCGGGCCGCAGGAGCTCCTGCTGCAATTGCTGGACCCGGCAAACCGGGCCAACCCGTATGCGGTGTACGAGCAGTTCCGCAGTCGCGGGCCCATGCGGATGCCGGACGGCAATGTCACCATCTTCTCGTCGTTCCGCGACTGCGACGAGGCGCTGCGGCATCCGGCGTCGTCGGTCGATCGACAGAAGTCGGCGATGGTCCAAAAGCTGGCCGCCGAGGGCGTGAACACGCGACCGCAGGGGCCGCCGATGTTCCTGTTTCTCGACCCGCCCGATCACACCCGGCTGCGCCGACTGGTCAGCAAGGCGTTCGTGCCCAAGGTGGTCAACGAGTTGGCGCCGCACATCACCGAACTGGTCGACGGGATGCTGCGCCGCGTGGCCGAACGCGGCCGGTGCGACGTCATCGACGACCTGGCCCATCCGCTGCCGGTGACGGTCATCTGCCGGTTGCTCGGCGTGCCGATCGAGGACGAGGCGGAGTTCAGCCGCGCCTCGGCGCTGCTGGCGCAGGCCCTCGACCCCTTCTTCGCGGCCACCGGCGAACCGATGGAGGGCATGGATCAGCGGATCGCGGCCGGCCAGTGGCTGCGCAACTACCTGCACGAGCTGATCGGCCAGCGCCGTGCGCATCCCAGCGACGACCTGATGTCACGGCTGATCGCGGTCGAGGAATCTGGTGATCAACTGGCCGAAGACGAGATCGTGTCGACGTGCAGCCTGTTGCTGATCGCCGGTCACGAGACCACCGTGAACCTGGTCGCCAACGCGATACTGGCGATGTTGCGTGCCCCGGCGCAGTGGTCCGCGCTGGCCGCCGACCCGCAACGCGCCTCGGCCGTCATCGAGGAGACGCTGCGTTACGACCCGCCGGTGCATCTGGTGGCCCGAATTGCCGCTGAGGACATCACAATTGGGAACACCGCTGTGGCCGAGGGCGAGACCATGCTGCTGCTGCTGGCCGCAGCCCAGCATGACGCGGACGAGTTCGACCAGCCGGCGACGTTCAACCCCGACCGAAAAGCGTTCCGGCACTTGTCTTTCGGGCGCGGACTGCACTACTGCCTGGGCGCGCCCCTGGCCCGGCTGGAGGCGTCGGTTGCGTTGACGGCGGTGACGGCCCGCTTCCCCGATGCACGGCTGATCGGCGATCCGATCTACAAGCCGAACGTCACCCTGCGCGGGATGGCCTCCCTGGACGTCGCGATCTAGTCGGGCGGCCGGCCGAGTTCGGCGATGAAATCGGCGACCGAGCGCGGGGAACGCTGCAGAATGGCCTGCAGGACAATGGAATTGCCGCCATGAAAGCCGACCCGGTCGTAATCTGCAAACATAACGGCGAGACCGTCGGGACCCGGAGGCACTTCGTCGATGTCCGCGGCCTCTAGCTTACGTCCGGCAACGCCGCTCATCATCTCGGCGATTTCGGTGCGGTCGACCATGCCGCCGGCGGCCAACTCGAATGTTCCACGTGCCAAGCGGGGATCTGTGAACGCCAGTGCCGCAACTTCGGCGACATCGCGGTAGTCGACGTAGGTCATCTTCGAGTGCATGGACCACGGCGCTACCACGGCTCCGGTTTGCAGCGCGTCTTGATAGGTCTCCGCGAGTGCCTGCACATACATCGCCGGCTGCAAGATGGTGAAGTCCAAGTCGGACGCGTAGAGCGCCTCCTCGATCGGCCGTGTTCCCGCGTGGTTGGGCAGGCTCAGCGACGGGTGGTAGACGCCGTTGTAAACGATCTTGCCGACACCGGCGTCCGCGGCGGCCGTGACGACGTTGAGTGCCATCGTGGTGGCGTCCGGGTGGAAAGCCGGAGTGATCAAGAAGACCCCGTCCACGCCGCGCAGGGCATCGGCGACGCTGCCGGTGTCGGTCAGATCCAAGCCGACCGTTTCGGCCGCGCCTGCCTGGCGTGCGTCGTCGGTCTTGTCTGGGTCGCGAACCGCGCCGCGGACTTCGACTCCCTGTGCCGTCAGGGCAGCGACGACGTGATGGGCGTATGTTCCGGTGGCCCCGGTCGCAAGCACCTTCATTCGCGTGGCCTCGCGGGACCGGTCGGCGTGAGCGCGACAACCGGGATCACCCGCGAGGTCTTGCTCTCGTAGTCGGCGAAGCCCGGATACTCCTCAGCTTGCTCCGCGTACTTATGGTCGCGTTCGGCGCGGTCCAATTCGGCGGCGTGAACGTCGACGATCTCGTCGCCGACTTCGATGCGGGCGTCCGGATTGGCTTTCAGGTTCCAGTACCAGGCGGGGTTGTCATCCGCGCCGGCCTTCGAAGCGAAAATCAGATATCTCTGGCCGTCCGGCCGGTACATCATGATGTTCGTCCGCGGATCGCCGCTGCGGGCGCCGACGGAGTGCAAAATCACCAGCGGCGCGCCCTCGAATTGACCGCCGACCCTGCCGTGGTTGGACCGGAATTCCTCGATGTTGCGTTCGTTGAAGCTCTTTTCGTCACTCATGTCACGCGGTGTTCCCCGACGAGCCAAGGCCCAAAACGATATCGCCAAGGCTGAACGTGACGGGGCTGTCGAGCTGCGCATAGGTGCACGACGCCGGCTCCCGGTCCCGGCGCCACCGGTTGAACTGAGCGGTGTGGCGGAACCGCTCACCCTCCATGTGGTCGTAGCGGACTTCGACCACCCGCTCGGGCCGCAACGGCACGAACGACAGATCTTTCCTTGCGTTCCAGCGGGAGAACTCGTTCTTACGGGTGTGCGTCCACCGGCCTCGTGAGCGGCCCAGTTCCACGGGTGATTGTCGTTCCGCCTGGGATGTTGGCATCGCCGCCAGCTCCGCCATTTCCGGCAATACCAAAGGGCGGTGTCACCGCCTGCCCCGCCGTTTCCAGGGATACCGAGAAAGGTGTCTCCACCGGGTGGGGGATTTCCGCCAGCGCCCGCGCCGCCGTCACCGCCGTCACCGTCGTACGCCGCCCCGCGGTCACCGCCCACGCCGGCGGCATCGGTGGCTCCGTTGCCACCGTCGCCGAAGATCAACCCACCATCACCACCGGTGGCCTCAGCCAACGTTCCGCCATCCAGACCATCGGCGCCGTTGCCGATCAGAAGCTGGTGCGGGTCAAGCGAATTGATGGAGTTAATGAACGATTGATCCGCTGGGTTGTCGATGAAGTTCTGCTCGGCGCTGTGTATCGGGTCATAGACGTCGACCCGCACACCAACGCAATTGCCGATACCATCTCCGTCGACGAAGATCCCGAAGGGATTGCCTACGACCCCGCCAACGGCAACTTCTACGTCGCCAACGAAGCTGGCGGCGGCATATCGGTCATCGACCCAGACACCAACACCGTCACCGGCACCATCGGCTCCATCGTCAGCGCTCCAAGCGCGATCGCGTACGACCCCGCCAACGGCGACCTCTACATCACCGAAATCAAGAGCGGCGTGGCGGTGATCGACCCGAACACTGACACCGTCATCGACAAGTTCCTCGGCATCGGCAGCACAATCAACGAGGGGATCGCGGTCGACCCAACCAACGGCGACCTCTACATCACCGGCACGGGCCTCGGCGATGTGGCCGTGGTCAACCCCGACACCAACACCATCGACTACACCATCCCCGTCGACGACGGCCCGGGAGGAGTCGGCGGGGATCTGGAAGGCATCGCGTACGACCCCGCCAACGGCGACTTATACGCCACCAACCTGGACGGCGGAGCCACCTCTGGCCTCGGCTCGGTGATTGTGATCAACCCCGCAGGCTAACGGTCAACGCTTCCAACGTCTTATTCGCTTCCAACTTTTAGGTAGCTGTCAGGCCGCTAACAGACAGAAAAGCTATCTTTCCAGCAGACCGAGGGAGGGCGGCCGCGAATGACTACGATTGCCTCGCCGTCGACGTGGCTGCGGACCCCACGTGTAGTAACTGCCGTCGCGGTCGGCATGGCTGCGCTTGCTGGTGCAGTGCTGATCGTCGGTCCCGCGCTGCCGGGTCGTCTTGTCAGCGCCGGGTGGGTGTCAGCCCAACCCGATATCCAACCGGTTGTAGTTCCGAAGTGCAAAAGAGAAGCCCGCCATTACCGACGCGATCCGGATTACGTGCCCCTAGAACGATGTCTGAACTCCCGATTTTTTCAGGGATTATTACCACCGAGTGATGCTCCGCCACCGCCACCCGGTGATGCCCCGCCCCTGCCGCCAGGTGATACCCCGCCGCCGCCAGGTGATGCTCCATGAATCGTTCTGTCCTCGCGACAGTCAACGCAATTGCGGCGGCGCTAATCGCTTCGCCCGCAACGGCTTACGCGGACTGCGGTGACCCCGATCAGCCCCCTTGCACAGGCCCCGTCCCCACCACCGATCAGGTCGTCGCCGTCCTCGCCGGACTAACCGATCCGGACGTACCCGCTGCGAACAAAACCAACATCGTTACCCCGGATTCAGCCCCGACGAAGCCGGAACAATCGATGATCATTTGAACCGGATGAATGCGTTCGGGGTGCTGCCCCTGCCCTTCGTCGTGACTAACATCCAACCCGCACCCAACAACCTGGCCGGTGCCACCCTGGAAACCAACGGGGGGTTTCACCAAGGCACACACGCCAGATCGATAGTGCTGGTCGATCAGGGTGGGCACTGGCTGATCACCCACGACACCGCTATGAACGAGTTGGACGCGTTCTGGAAGGCCGCGAACCGCGTATATGCAAAGTGAGCAACAACGGATGAACTGGACCAAGCTTCCCGTCGCGACAACGCTGGCGGCGGCGTTAATCGCTTCGCCCGCAACGGCTTACGCGGACTGCGGTGATCCCGACCAACCACCTTGCACCGGTCCCGTCCCTACCGTCGATCAGGTGGTTGCCGTCCTGGCTGGCCTGACTGACCCGGACATTCCCGCTGCAAATAAGACCAACATCGTCACTCCCGGATTCAGCCCCGACGAAGCTGGAACAATCGAAAATCATCTGAACCGGATGAACGGGAAGCAGTTGCCCCTCAACTTCGTCGTAACCGACATCCAGCCCGCACCCAACAATTTCGCCGGAGCTACTGTGGCCACGGTAGGAACTCCTCGTCAACACGCTGCCGCCGAGCCCATCGTGCTGGTCGATCAGGGCGGGCACTGGCTAATCACCCACGACTCCGCCGTGGCCGAGATGGACGAGTTCTGGCGCGCCGCGACCCGCCATTTGGCTGTAGTAGTCCCCTAGTGAGCAATTACCGATGAATAGGACCAAGCTCTCGGTCGCGACAACGCTGGCGGCGACGCTAATTGCTTCGCCCGCAACGGCTTACGCAGACTGCGGCGACCCCGCACAAGACCCCTGCACCGGACCTGTTCCCACCGTCGATGAAGTGGTCGCCGTCTAGCTGGCCTGACCGACCCGGATATTCCGGCTGCGAAAAAGGCCAATATCGTCACCCCTGGATTCAGCCCAGACGAAGCCGGAACAATCGATGATCATCTGAACCGGATGCGGGCGAAAGGCCGGGTATTGCCTCTCAACTTCGTCGTGACCAACATTCAACCCGCACCCAACAACCTTGCTGGGGCCACCCTGGAAACCCAAGCCACTTACCCCAGACCGATAGTGCTGGTCGATCAGGGTGGGCGCTGGCTGATCACCCACGACGCCGCTATGGACGAGTTGGACGTGTTCTGGCGGGCCGCGAACCGTACATACTTTGTCGGCCATTAGTATTAGTGAGCAACCACGGATGAACTGGACCCACCCCTCCATACCCCCTGAGCCGATCGTGATGGTCAAACAGGGCGGGCATTGGCTGATCACCACCGACAGCGCAGTGATGTTTCTGAACAAGATGTGAAGCACTTCCCGCGATCATGCTTTTTTCAAGTGATAGCGGCGGTCTCAGACGATAGCTGCGGCTCAGATTGTTGACAGCAACCAACGCTAAATTACGTGCATGAAAATCGCCGCTGCTGCGTTGCTGCTTGCCGCGTCACTGGCTGTCCCCGCAACTGCCCACGCGGATTGCGGCGACCCCGGACAAGAGCCTTGCACCGGACCAGTGCCCACCGTCGATCAAGTGGACGCCGTCATTACCAAGCTGTTCGACCCAGCCCGGCCCGCCACAAGCAAAACAGACGTGGTCACCCCCGGGTTCACCCCCGAGGAAGCCGGGATCATCGACGATCATCTGAACCGAATCAACACGGCTGGGTTGCTGCCTTTTAACATCGTCGTGTCCAACATCCAGCCCGCACCCAACAATTTGGCGGGAGCTACCGTAGGCACCCCGGGATCGTTTTACAAATACAACCCGCCCGGACCCATCGTGTTGGTTAACCAGGGCGGGCATTGGCTGATCACCCACGACACCGCAATGCCCACATTGGATAGGTTTTGGTACAACGCCTACAACCGTGGCTTTCGTGGCGTTCCACGGGCGATCCCCTGAGCGGATTGATCTCCCTCGTTCTCGCTTTATCTGGCTGCGCGTGAGATGTGCTTACCGCATGCGATCACTCAGATCGTTGACAGGCAGCACAGCTAACGTTTGAGCATGAAGGCCGTCGCCGCAGCAATGATGCTCGCCGCATCCCTGACGGTCGTGGCCGCACCAGCAACAGTCATGACCGCTGCACCGGCCTATGCGATTGGTGGCGGAATTGGTCCGCACGCGTGCCGGAATGCCGCAATTCATTCTCGCCGCGATCCGACTTACGTACCCCCTTCGCACTGCTTGAATACGAAGTGGTTCCAAGACTTAGACCTACCGCTACCACCGGATGACGACTCCCCACCGCCGCCGGGTGACGCTCCATGAATTTTTCTGTCATTGCGACAGGCACCGCAATGGCGGCGGCGCTGATCGCCGCACCCGCAACAGCCCATGCGGCCGCCGTCCCGACCACTGATGAAGTGGTCGCCATCGAAGCCGAACTAACCGACCCGAACATCCCCGCCGCGAACAAGGGCGAGATCGTCACGCCGGCATTCACCCCCGAGGAAGCCGGGACAATCGACAATCATCTGAACCGGATGAACGCGGTCGGGCTGCTGCCGCTCCCCTTCGCTGTGACCGACATCGAACCCGCACCCAACAACTTCGCCAGGGCCATGGTGGAAACCAACGGGGGTTTACGCCAAGGCAGACGCCCCAGGCCGATTGTGTTAGTCGACCAGGGCGGGCACTGGCTGCTCACCCACGACAGCGCCACGGAGGAGACGGACGGGGTATGGCGCGTCGCGAACCGCTTTCTATAAGCCGGCTTCGCTAAGTGAGCATCCACGGATGAACTGGACCAAGGTCCCCGGTTTCGACGACGATGGCGCAGCGCTAATCGCCGCGCCCGCAACGGTTGTGACTTAAAACAAGGCCAGCAACGACGAAAGGTCGGCGACGCCGGTAGCCGACGACGGGTCGAGCGCGTCGGTCAATGCCGTGGGATCGACGGCGCTGGCCGCAGACGATGTCATGGTCTCGACTGACGGGATGAAGAAATCGGGTCCGAGGAATTCGACGATGCCGGTGGGGACGGCGAAGTTGCCGAAGGGTGTGATGATTTCGTCCGCGGGTGCGGAGCCTTCGATGCTGGCGTAGGCGTTTTCGAATCCGCCGCCGTAGTTGAGGACGTTGATGATGGAGCCCGGGGCTGGGGGGAGGTTTGCGTCACTGAAGGTGACGTCGATGTACTGGTCGGTGGGCCCGAAGCTGAACGTGGTGTCGTTGACAGTGCCTTGGAAGTATTCGCCGTCGTAAGGACCGCTTACGCCAGGGGGGTCAAGAACGAATCCTTGGTCGCTGATGACCTGCGTGTCCAGCGGGTTGGTGATGGTGGTGATGATCTCTGAGGGGTACGGGTTAAGGACTATGGTGTCGCCGTTCAGGACGGCTGAAGCTCCCCCGTCCACAGGAACGACCGGATCGGTGGAGTCGGCTGCGGCGGAAGCGGCGCCGGACTCCCCGGACTGCGGCGTGACGATGTCGAAGACCCCGGTGTTGACGACATCGGTGTTGGGAAGGCCGTTGCCTAAGCCGATTACAAAGTCGTCATCGCCGCCGGCGGTGACATCGTTGGCGCCGTTTCCGACGCCAGAGCCCACGTCGTAGACAGTGTCATAGTTGCCCGTGGCGACAGCAAAGCTGTTGCTCCCGATGTCGGTGCCGTTGTCATTGCTGCCGGCGGTGGCATAGGCGAAGGAGTAGGTGCCGATGGCGGTGGCGGTGTCGTTGTTGCTGACGCTGGTGGGGACCTCGTCGCCGGCCAGGGCATAGCTGCCGCCGCCGTCGGCGAAGGCGGTGTCGTTGCTGCCGAGGGTGGAGTCAGCGATGGTCTGGTTCTCAATGGCGGGGCTGTTGGTGGCGATGGCGGCCGCGACGTCATTGCCGGTGCCCGACTCGGCAAACGCACCGAGCAGCGGGTCGGTGGGCTCATTGTCTTCGACCACCACTTGCCCGTCGTAGGACACCTCAACCGGCAGGCCGCTGCTTTCGGCTTGCACGACCTCGTAGGCCTCGTAATAGTTGAGACCTTGGCCTACCAGTTGGCCGAAGTCCTCCGTTTCGGTGAGGCCGTCGGCCCACGCGCTGGCCGCCGCGGTAATCGGAATGACCGCTCCGGCCAAGATGGCGCCGGCAGCCAGGGTCAAGCGACGACATGATGTGTTGCTCACTGAGATTCCCCCTGCTATTTGGATCGCTCATGCTGTGGGTTGTCACCCACAGGTGGTGTTGTGATTGCCGTCTTTCACAACCGAAGCACAGGTGGACCCCCCAGGCCGCTCTAAGGCTTCGCTCAGGTTATCTCAGCTTGCGTTCAGCTGGTAGGCCGTCGGCAATAGTCCCAGACACTTCACAGCCACCCGCACCCACGGTTTAGCCCGCCCCCGAGTCGACGCACGCCGCGGCGACTTCGCCGGGCACGGCTGGATCCGACTGGGCAGGGAAAGCATGCTTGTAAAGGAGTCCGAATCCCTGGTCCGCCGCGCCCACCGAACAGTCGCGCCGGACACCAATGAATCACCGACCGCGGCGAGGTGGACTGCACCATCACCTATGGTGGCTGCCAACCCGGCACCGTCGACGGGGATCTCGCCCTTGCGGGCTGGTGAAGAAGACACCCCCGCAGAGCCAATAGCGATCGTGCATTAGCTTTCGTCTTTCCTGGTAAGCCCGGGGATGATGTCGCCCAGCCCGAAGTTGAGCGGTTTTTCGAGTTGCGCGTAGGTGCACGACGCGGGCTCGCGGTCTGGCCGCCAGCGATTGAACTGCGCGGTGTGGCGGAACCGCTCACCTTCCATGTGGTCGTAGCGCACTTCGACCACCTGCTCGGGCCGCATCGGCACGAACGACAGATCCTTGCCGGCGTTCCAACGGGAGAACTCGTTCTTGCGCGGCGTTCGCTCGCCCGCTTCGTGCGCCGCCCAATTCCACGGGTGACGGTCGAAAGTCGTTACCAGCGGCTGTAATTCGGTGAAAAGCCGCCGCCGTTCGGCCATCGGGAACGCCCCGATCACGCCGACCGACGCCAGGGTTCCGTCGTCCTTGTACAGCCCGAGCAGCAGCGAGCCGATCGCGTCGGCACCGGACTTGTGCACGCGGTAACCGGCCACCACGCAGTCGGCGGTGCGCTGATGCTTGATCTTGAACATGATGCGTTTGTCCGGCTGATAGGTGATGCTCAGCGGCTTGGCGATGACGCCGTCCAGGCCGGCGCCCTCGAACTCGTCGAACCAGCGCTGCGCGGTGTCGGGATCCGTTGTCGCGGGTGTGACGTGAAACGACGGGCCCACGCCGTCGAGCGCGTCGACCAACGCCGCACGGCGCTCGGAGAACGGCCGGCGGGTGTAGTCTTCGTCGCCGAGAGCCAGCAGGTCGAAGGCGATGAACGACGCCGGGGTCTTCTCGGCTAGCATCCGCACGCGCGAATCTGCCGGGTGGATGCGCTGCTGCAGCGCCTCGAAGTCCAGGCCGTGATCGGTGGCGATGACGATCTCACCGTCGATCACGCAGCGCTTCGGCAACTCGGCCGCGGCTGCCGCGACCAGTTCGGGGAAGTACCGGGTCATCGGCTTCTCGTTGCGGCTGCCGACCTCCACCTGCTGGCCGTCGCGGAAAAGGATCGACCTGAACCCGTCCCACTTGGGTTCGTACGACGCGTCCGGCGGGATCGACGTCACCGATTTGGCCAGCATTGGCGAAACCGGCGGCATAACAGGCAACTCCATCCCCACATTGTGCGCGCGTCGTGTGCTGCAATCGGGAGATGGCATCCCCAGCGGAGGAAATCGACGTCGACGGGATCGCGGTCCGGCTGACCAACCCGGACAAGATCTACTTCCCGAAGCTGGGGTCCGGCGGCACCAAGCGACGACTCGTCGACTACTACCGGGCCGTCGCCGCCGGTCCCATGCTGGCGTCGTTGAAAGACCGGCCGACGCATCTGCAGCGATTTCCCGACGGCGTCGACGGGGAGGAGATCTACCAGAAGCGAATCCCGCAGCACCATCCTGACTACCTCGAGACGTGCCGGATCACCTTCCCGTCCGGCCGGACCGCCGACGCGCTGCGGGTGACCCACCCGGCCGCGATCGTCTGGGCGGCGCAGATGGGCACCATCACGTTGCATCCGTGGCAGGTCCGATGCCCGGACGCCGAGCACCCCGACGAGTTGCGCGTCGACCTGGACCCGCAGCCGGGTACCGGTTTCGACGAAGCGCGCACGGTGGCCGTCGACGTCCTGCGGCCGCTGCTCGACGAACTCGGTCTGGTCGGCTATCCCAAGACCTCCGGCGGTCGCGGCGTCCACGTCTTCGTGCGGATCAAGCCCGACTGGGACTTCATCCAAGTGCGCCGCGCCGGCATCGCGCTGGCGCGAGAGGTCGAGCGCCGCGTCCCCGATGCGGTGACGACGTCCTGGTGGAAGGAAGAACGCGGCAAGCGGATCTTCATCGACTTCAACCAGAACGCCCGCGACCGCACCTTCGCGTCGGCGTATTCGGTGCGGCGCACCCAGATTGCGACGGTGTCGATGCCGTTGACATGGGCCGATCTGGCCGGCGCCAATCCCGACGACTACACCATCGCGACAGCGGCCGAGCTGGTGGCCAACCGTGACGACCCGTGGGCCGAGATCGATTCGGTCGACCAGTCGATCGAGTCGCTACTGGAGATGGTCGCGGCCGACGAGGAGAACGGGCTCGGCGACCTGCCGTACCCGCCGAACTATCCGAAGATGCCCGGCGAGCCGAAACGTGTTCAGCCGAGCAAAGATACGGACCGCAAGCGTTAGAGCCTGCCCGCCACGAAGGTCGCGGCCTGGTTCGTCGCGTCTGGGACATATCCCAGGTGCGCGATGATGTTGCCGCCCTCGGCGCAGATGTTGTCGTTGGGTAGGCAGATGTCGATTGTCTTCGATGCCCAAGCGGGATCCAGTGGCGGAACCTGGTTGTCCGCCAAACCTTTTGCGTAGTTGCTCTGCGGATTTCCGAAGAGGGCAACGGCCGCAACATGATTGGCGACCTGGGGGGACAGCTGGTGGCTGGTCAGGTCGGCGACACCGGCGCCCTGCGAGTATCCGCCGATGACGATCTTGGTCTTCGGGCAGTTCGCGGCGGTGGCCTGCACGTGCGCGACCTCGGTGGCGGCACCGGTCTTGGCGCTGCTGATGTAGTCGGTGGTCGACGGGTAGTCGAGCGGATAGAGGGTGATCGCCTTGCCAGGCAGTTGATTGGTGAGCGAGTCGAAGAACGCCTGGCCCGGTCCGCCGGGACCGACCGGCTCGCCGGTGCCGCGCGCAAACACCACTTCGGCGTCCGGGCAGCCGTCCGCCGAGGCGACTGGCGTCACTGCGGGCGCGTGCGCGGAGGTCAAGACCAGGAGCGGCGCGATGGCAATGCCGCGGGCGAAGCTGCGTCTCGTCATGGAGGGAATGTTGCCATCCCCCGGTGAGCGGCGCGCGCTACTGGTCTTCCAGCAGTCGCAGCGGGTGCAGACCGTCGACCGCGCCGACGAACGGCGGGTGAATGCTGTAGCCCAGCATGCGGCGAACGTCGTCCGACACCGTGCGGGCGATGTCGCGCGACACCGACAGCGTGAACGCCTCCATCGGCCGCAGCCACGGCTGGCAGTACTGCGCGGTAACGGCCAACCGGTCGGTGTCGGTGGTGTTGGCCCCGCCGCCGTGCCAGAGCGTGCCGACGAAGAACACGCACGAGCCGGCCGGCATCACCACCGGCACCGCCTCGTCGTCCGGCCCCGGCCGCCGCTTACCCCAGCGATGGCTGCCCGGATAGAGCACCGTCGCGCCGTTGTCGGCGGTGAAGTCGTCGATCGCCCAGATCGTGGCGGCGGCCAACGGGTCCCGGGGGCGGGGGACCGGGTAGAAGCCGTCGTCGTGGTGGGCCAGTTGCGCGGTCTCGCCGGGCTGAATGTTGATCGCCTGCAGCGCCGAGAGCAGGTAGTTCGGCATCAGCAGGCGATCCAGTGCGGCCAGCACCCGTGGGTGCTCGACCACCGGGTTACACAACCGGGTCCGGCTCAGCACGCTGTAGATGCGCTGGGTACGTCGTCCCTCGAAGGTGTTGCGTCCGGTGTGCCCGAGCCAGGGTCTGACTTCGTCGCGGATCTGGCTGCACTGCTCGGGGGTGAGCAGGTTCTCCCAGATCAGGTAGCCGTCGCGGTCCAGCGCCGCGGCGTCGGCGTCGACGACTGCCGGGTCCACCGTGGTGCCCCCGCTGGGTGTCCATCTATACCGGAGCGCGAGGTCGCCCCGGAGGTCTTCGAGAGTCGTGACGGACTCGTCGTCGATGGTCATCTGCGCTTGTCCTTCGTCTGTGCACACAGTAAGCCGAGTCCGCAGCAACGTCACGCATTCGGC
Organism: Mycobacterium sp.; assembly: GCF_965277065.1. Taxonomy (GTDB): domain Bacteria; phylum Actinomycetota; class Actinomycetes; order Mycobacteriales; family Mycobacteriaceae; genus Mycobacterium. The sequence goes on along the minus strand of NZ_CBDIBT010000016.1, from coordinate 213,818 downwards.
GGATCGTTCATTTTTAGCTATAAATAGGGCGTGGCCACAACCTTTGCCGACGTCATCAAGTCCAAGTACCTGCTGCTGACCACCTTTACCAAGGACGGTCGCCCGAAGCCGACCGCGATCTGGGGTGTGCCCGAGGACGGCAAGCTGCTGGTGATCACCGACGACGGATCGTGGAAAACCAAGCGGATCAAAAACACCCCACGGGTGACCATCGCCAAGAGCGGGTCACTGGGCAAACGCAAGAGCGACGACGTCGAGGGCATCGCGCTGGTGTTGCCGAAATCGGAGACCCGCCGCGTCTACAACGCGGTCCTGAAGCGGTATTGGTACCACGCCCCGTGGTTCTACGTGCACTCGGTCGTGCGGGGTGGAATCGACAAGGTTCACGTGGGTTTAGAGATCACACCGCCCATTGGTTAGCCAGGCTTCCCACGCGTTGCGCGCTGCCGTGATCGGAGCGTTATAGTAGCCGCATGCGTCTTTACCGTCTGAGCCTTTTCGTTCGCGCCGGCGTTGCGATGCTCGCCCTCGGTGCCGCCGCCGCCATCTTCCCGCCGGCAGCGCTGGCGGACCCGGATCTGGAGCCATCAGGCCCTAACCGCACCTACAACGACTCGACCGACGACTTCCCCATCCCCCGGCGGATGATCGCGACTAGCTGCGACGCCGAGCAAATTCTTGCCGCCGCACGGGATTTCTCGCCGGTGTATTACCAGCGGTACATGATCGACTACAACAATCATCCGAACGTCCAACAGGCAACGGTAGATAAGGCGCACTGGTTCTTCTCGCTGTCGCCGGCGGACCGCCGGCAGTACTCGGCCAACTTCTATCCGCCGTTGGGCTCCGGCGGCGATCCGCTGTGGTTCGCCTGGCCCAACCACTTCAAAATCTTCTTCAACAACAAAGGCGTCGTCGCCCATGAAACCGAGAACTGCATGAACTATCCAAAAGGCGACATGTCGCTGTGGAACTGGTACTGAGCGCTCAGTCCTGCTGAGCCAGTAAGCCGACACACGTCGCGGTGATCAGCCGCGTCACGGCGGCGGTGAAATCGATCTTCCAGTCGGGCGGGACGTCCGTACGCTTCGCGTACTCGTCGGCCAGTCTCTTCGGCGGATTCGCCATCTGCCACATCGGTGCGGCCAGCGAATACGACGCAAGCAGGACGTCGAACGCCCCCGAACGTCCCAGCCCGGGCAGCGCGTTCTCGATTGCATCGGTCAGCGAAATCACCGCGGCATTACTGACCTGTTTGAACTCGACAACCCTGTCGAGTTCAACCTCGTGTTCGAGGTGCAGATGCAGGTTGGCGAGCAGGTCGCAGAACAGCGGGTCGGCCGCCAACCCATTGGCCAAAGCCTCGGCGACCCGGGCCGGAGACTGATCACCAGGCTCGGACAGGCTCGCGCACACGGTGGCCGAGAAGCGGGCCCAACCTTCGGCAGCCAGATTCAGCAGCACCTCTTTGTGTGAGGTGAAGTAGCGCCGCACCGCGGAGTAGTGCACGCCGGCCCGGCTCGCGACGTCCGTCAGGGTCACCGACGCGACACCGGACTCCAGCGCCAGTGAGCGCGCGGCTTCCACAAGCGCTGCGGCCCGCTGACGTTTTTTGTCCTCGGTGCGGGCGCGCTGGAACGTGAGCGGCGGCACCGCGCGAGGATAGCGCACACGGACGCATTGCGGGCCGTTGGAGAACCCGGTAGCGTCCGCTTACGCACACAACATGCGTTAATGCTGAATCGCTGTTCCGGTGAGGTGAGGAGGCGACAATCCGGGGTGCGCGCGTGGTTTACTCGTCGTGATCCGGCGGTGCCGTGAAGCTCACGTGAGCGCCCTGAGACGCCAGGCCGATCGGCGGGCGAATATCTTCGAGTAGTCAAGACGTCGCCGACCAGGGAAGCGGCAACGGGTGAAGGGGTTTTCGATTATCAGGGTGCTGGAGCGGGTGTGGATTCCGCTCGTCATTGCGATAGTGATCGGGCTCGGGGGTTTCACCGTGGCCCGGATCCACGGCATCTTCGGCTCCGAGAGGCGTCCCCAGTACTCCGACAGCGGGACCGACGACAGCAAGCCCTTCAACCCCAAGCGGATCACCTATGAGGTGTACGGGCCGCCCGGCACCACGGCGGACATCAGCTACTTCGACACCAACGCCGACCCGCAGCACGTCGACGGCGCCAAGCTGCCCTGGACCCTGAACATGACGACGAAGGCGGCGTCAGTCGTGGGAAACATTGTGGCGCAAGGTAACAGCAACTCGCTGGGCTGCCGCATCATCATCGATGACGTGGTCAAGGCCGAGCGGGTCACGAACGAAGTGAACGCGTTCACCTACTGCGTTCTCAAGGGCGCATGAACAGCCACGAGGCGGGCGCCGACACGGCCACCCGGCCCCGAGCCCCGAGGCTGATCCGTCGGTTCGCGGTGCCTATCATCTTCGCCTGGCTGGGGATCATCGTGCTGATGAGCGTGGCCGTCCCGCCGCTGGAGCAGGTCGCCGAGCAACGGCAGGTTTCACTGAGCCCCAAAGATGCACCGTCGGTGCAGGCGATGGAGGTCACCGGCAAGAAGTTCAAGGAGTCCGACTCCGACAACTTCGCGATGCTCGTTCTGGAAAGCGATAACAAGCTCGGCGACGATGCGCATAACTACTACGACAGCATCATCAAGCAACTGCGTGCCGACCCGACGCACATTCAGCACGTCCAGGATTTCTGGGGTGATCCGCTCACGGCGCCGGGTGCCCAAAGCCCAGACGGCAAGGCGGTTTACGTTCAGCTCAACCTCGCCGGCAATCAGGGGACGACGCTGGCTGAGCAGTCGATCGCCGCAGTCCGCCACATCGTCGACCGGACGCCCCCACCCAAGGGTGTCGTCACCTATGTGACGGGTCCCTCGGCGTTGGTGTCGGACATGCATCACAGTGGCGACAGCACGCTGGTCAAGATCACCATAGTGACGATGCTGGTGATTTTCACCATGCTGCTGCTGGTCTACCGCTCCGTCCGCACTGTGGTGCTCCTGCTGATCACGGTCTTCATCGAATTGACCGCGGCCAGAGGAATAGTCGCGTTTCTCGGCTACCACCAGCTCATCGGGCTCTCGACGTTCGCCGTCAACTTGTTGGTGTCGCTGGGAATTGCGGCAGGCACCGACTACGCGATCTTCTTCTTCGGGCGCTACCAGGAGGCGCGCCAGCACGGCGAGAGCCGTGAAGACGCGTTCTACACGACGTATCACGGTGTCGCCCACGTGGTGCTCGCGTCAGGCCTGACGATCGCGGGTGCCACCTTCTGCCTGAGCTTCTGCCGGATGCCGTACTTCCAAACCATCGGTGTCCCTTGCGCAGTCGGCATGATCGTCGCCGTCGCCGTTGCGCTGACCCTGGTGCCGGCCGTCATCGTGGTCGGCGGTCGCTTCGGATTGTTCGATCCGCAACGGCGGATCAGCACGCGAGGCTGGCGGCGCGTCGGCACCGCCATCGTCCGGTGGCCGCTGCCGATTCTCGCCGCGGCGTGCGGGATCGCGCTGATCGGTCTGCTGACCCTGCCGGGGTACCAGACCAGCTACAACGACCGGCTCTACATCCCGCACAACATCGCCGCCAACAAGGGATACGACGCCGCGGAGCGACACTTCTCCCAGGCCCGGTTGATGCCGGAAGTCATGATGGTCGAGGCTGACCACGATCTGCGCGATCCGGCGGACTTTCTGGTGCTCGACAAACTCGCCAAGGGCATCTTCCGGGTGCCCGGAGTCTCACGCGTGCAAGCGATTACGCGCCCAGAGGGCACGGCGATGGAGCACACGTCGATCCCGTTCCAGATGAGCATGCAGAACGCCGGGCAGGTGCAGACGATGAAGTTCCAGAAGGCCCGCATGGAAGACATGCTCAAGCAGGCCGACGAGCTCGAAGACACGATGAACCGGATGAGGCACATGTACGGCCTCATGCAGACACTGACCAGCGTCACGCACAAGATGATCGGTGAGACACGGGAAATGCAAGCCGTCACCGAGGAATTGCGTGATGACGTCGCCAACTTCGAAGACTTCTACCGGCCGATCCGCAGCTACTTCTACTGGGAGAAGCACTGCTACGACATCCCGGTCTGCTACTCGCTGCGGTCCATCTTCGACGCCGTCGACGGTATCGACGAGATCGATGACAAGTTCCAAATCCTGACGAACGATTTCGGTCAGCTCGATGCGCTGATGCCGCAACTGATCACGGAGTTCCCGCCGATGATCGACAGCATGGAGAACATGCGAGGGATGATGCTGACCATGCACAGCACCATGTCGGGCATCTTCAATCAGATGGACGACATGAGCACCAACGCGAACGCGATGGGTCACGCATTCGACCAGGCGAAGAACGACGATTCGTTCTACCTGCCGCCGGAAGTGTTCCAGAACAAGGACTTCAAGCGAGCGCTCAACAACTTCTTCTCACCGGACGGCAAGGCGGTGCGGTTGATCATCTCGCACCGGGGAGATCCCGCGTCGCCGGAAGGCATCGCGCGCGTCGCCTCGATCCGGGAGGCCGCCGAGGAGTCGCTCAAGGGCACCCCACTGGAGGACGCCAAGATCTACCTCGCCGGCACCGCGGCCACCTTCAAGGACTGGAAGGACGGCTCCAAGTACGACCTGATGATCGCCGGAATCGGTTCGCTCTGCCTGATTTTCATCATCATGCTGATCATCACCCGGAGCCTGATCGCGGCGATGGTGATCGTGGGCACGGTGGCAATTTCGCTGGGCGCGTCCTTCGGTATGTCTGTGCTCGTGTGGCAGTACCTGCTCGGCATCAAACTGCACTGGATGGTGCTGGCGATGTCGGTGATCGTGCTGCTCGCTGTTGGATCCGACTACAACCTGCTGCTGGTCTCCCGGTTGAAAGAGGAGATCCCCGCCGGATTGAAGACGGGCATCATCCGCGCAATGGGTAGCACCGGCAAGGTCGTGACGTCCGCCGGTCTGGTGTTCGCGTTCACGATGGCTTCGATGGTGGTCAGCGACCTGCGCATCATCGGTCAGGTCGGTACCACTATCGGTCTGGGACTGCTGTTCGACACGTTGGTGGTCCGCTCGTTCATGACGCCGTCCATCGCCGCGCTACTCGGTCGCTGGTTCTGGTGGCCGATCAACGTGCGTCCGCGACCAGCCAGCACCATGTTGAGGTCCAGCGGGTCCCGTCCCGCGGTGCGGTCGCTGCTCGGTTCGAGTGTCAGCGAGGACGAGCACACCGCGCCGTTGCCGAAATCCCCTGCCTGACAAGCTAACCAAGGAGACGGCATGACGACGGTATTCATCACCGGTGGTCATGCCGGCATCGGGCTCGAGTGCGCGAGGCGACTCGCGGCCGGCGGATTCAACATCGTTCTTGCCGGCCGCAGCCCCGCGGCAATGCAGGCGGTCGCCGACGAGCTGCGCGAAGGAGGCGACATCGACGTTGCCACAGTCGAACTCGACCTCTCGTCGCTGGAGTCGGTACGCAGCGCGGCGGCCCACTGCACGCAGATGATCGAGCGCGGCGAGACAGAGCCGCTGCACGCCTTGATCTGCAACGCCGGCGGTCGCTTCGACGGGCAGGTGAAGTACAGCCCGGAGGGCTACGAGCTGACCTTCGCGACGAACTGCCTCGGCCATTTCCTTCTGGTCGACCTGCTGCTGCCGGTGGTGTCCGCGGATGGTCGGGTCGTGTTCACCGCCAGCGGCACGCATGACCCGGAGACTATGGACGGCAAGCTGGTCGGTGCGGCAGCCGAGCCGAACGCCGATGCGCTCGCCAACGTCGGCAAGGACGGGGAGAAGCCGTTGTCGGTGGGCAAGCGATACTCGACGTCGAAACTCTGCACCGTGATGTATGCCTATGAGCTCGCCAGGCGTCTCGACCGCGCGGCAGTTCGATCGCCTCGATCGCTTACGACCCGGGGTCGGTGCCGGAGACCGGCCTGTCGCGGAATTTACCGAAAGCTGTTCAGTACGTAGCGAAGTCGTCGCTGATGGAGTGGGTGTCCAGGCGCATCGGCATCACCACGTCGACGCTCGCGTTTTCCGGCGCCGCACTCGCGGACATCGCCGTGGACCCGCAGTACGCCTCCGGGTCGGGCAAGTACTTTCAGGCCCAGGACGGCACGTTGTCAGATGTGCGGTCCTCGATGGCGTCCTACGACGAGCAGCGTGCGCTCGCGTTGTGGAACGACTCGAAGCGCCTCGTCGGCCTCGGCTGACGAATCAGCCTGTCGCTCAGAGCAACTTAGACCTTCTCCACCACTCCGGCTTCGGTCTCGTCTTCGAGGGTGCGGTGCGTCAGCTCACGCACCGCCGGACGCGATCCGTATGGCTGCAGCATGATGCTGGCCGGGCGCGGGCGCACATGCTGAGGCCACCAGAACCAGCGGCCGAGCAGGGTGGCCAGCGACGGTGTCATGAACGATCGCACGATCAGGGTGTCGAACAACAGACCCAACGCGATCGTGGAGCCAACCTGGGCCATCACCTTCAGCGGACTGAAGGCGAACGTGGCCATCGTGGCGGCGAATACCAACCCGGCGGAGGTCACCACCGAGCCCGAGCCTGCCATGGCGCGGATCGTGCCGGTTTTGAGCCCGGCCTGGATTTCCTCTTTGAACCGGGATATCAGTAGCAGGTTGTAGTCCGATCCGACCGCCATCAGCAGGATGATCGCCATCGCCAGCACCATCCAGTGCAGCTTCATCCCGAGGATGTACTGCCAGAGCAGCACGGAGAGCCCGAACGACGCGCCCAAAGATACCAGCACGGTACCGACGATCACGAACGCCGCCACCACGCTGCGGGTGATGACCAGCATGATGACGAAAATCAAAGTAGCCGCCGCGATTCCGGCGATCATCAGGTCGACGTTGGAACCGTCGTGCATGTCCTTGTACGTTGCCGCGGTGCCGCCGAGGTAGACCTTGGCGCCCTCCCACGGGGTGCCCTTGATGGCCTCGTGCACGGCCTGCTTGATCGGCTCGATGTGGCTGATGCCCTCAGGGGTCGCCGGGTCGCCTTCGTGCGAGATGATCAACCGGACGGCGTGGCCGTTGGGTGAGATGAACTGCTTGAGGCCACGGGCAAAGTCCGGGCTCTTGAACGCCTCCGGCGGAAGGTAGAACGTGTCGTCGTTCTTCGCTTTGTCGAACGCGTCGCCCTGCGCGGTGGCGTTGTCGGACTGCGCTTTCGCCTGGTCGTTAAGACCCTTGGTCGTCGCATAGTTCGACATGATCGTGTCGAGGTTCGCTTGCTGGCTGGCGATTTGCGGCGGGATCAGCGCAACGAGTCTTGGCTGAATCTTGTCGAGCTTGTCGAGGTTGGCGCTGAGGTTCTCGATATTCTCGCTCACTTGGTCGATGCCGTCGAGCGCGTTGAAGATCGACCGGAGTGTGTAGCAGGCCGGGATGTCGAAGCAGTGTTTCTCAAAGTAGAAGTAGCTGCGGATAGGGCGGAAGAAATCGTCGAAGTTGGCGATGTCGTCGCGCAACGCCTCGGTGATTTTCACGGTTTCTTTGGTGAGCTTGGTGGTTTCGTGCGTGGTGTCGCTGAGCTCTTGGGTGGTCTGCATCTGCTCATGCAGGGTCGCCATCGTCTTGTGCAGCTCGTCGGCTTGCTTGAGCAGGTTCTTCGCCTGCTCCTCTTGGTAGTGCTGCGTCTGGATGCGGCCCGCGGCCTGCGAGCCCATCTGGAAACCAAGGGTGCTGTGGTCGAGCGGCGTGCCCAACGGCCGGGTGATCGTCTGCACGCGACCGATGCCGGGGATGTGGAAGACCGCTTTGGCGACCTTGTCCAGGACGATGAAGTCGGCCGGGTTACGCAAGTCGTGATCGGTCTCGATCATCAACAATTCGGGATTCAGCCGGGCTTGGTCGAAATGCCGGTCCGCCGCGGCATAGCCGAGGTTGGCCGGGGTGTCCGGCGGCAGGAAGTGACGGTTGTCGTAATCCGTTTCGTAGCCGGGAAGGGCGAGCAGACCGATCAATGCGATCGCGATCGTCACCGCGAAAACCGGTGCGGGCCAGCGGACGATGGCGGTGCCGATGCGTCGCCAGCCCCGGGTCTGCAACCTTCGTTTCGGATCCAGCAGCTTGAAGAACGATGCCACCGTGAGTACTGCTGGGGCCAAAGTCAACGCCGCCAAGACCGCGACGATCATGCCGACGGCACAGGGCACGCCGAGTGACTCGAAATACGGCAACCGGCAGAAGCTCAAGCAATACATCGCGCCGGCGATCGTCAGGCCCGACCCCAGCACGACATGGGCTGTGCTGTGGAACATCGTGTAGAAGGCTTCTTCGCGTGTCTCGCCCGAACCGCGGGCCTCATGGTAGCGGCCGACAACGAAGATCGCGTAGTCCGTTCCGGCCGCGATCGCCAACAGCACCAGTATGTTGTTGGCGAACGTCGAGAGCCCCATGATCCCGTAGTTGCCCAGCACCGCGACGACTCCGCGGGATGCGAGCAACTCGACGAAGACCATGAACAGCATGATGAAGACGGTGCTCACCGATCGGTAGACCCACAGGAGCATCACCAGAATCACCAGGAGGGTGACGAGCGTGACTTTCGCGACGCCTTTCTCACCCGCATGGGACTGGTCGGCAAACAACGGACCTGCCCCGGTCACGTAGGCCTTGATCCCCGGCGGCGCCGGCACCGAGTTCACGACCTTGCGGACGGCCTCGGTGGACTCGGTGGACTGGCCGCTGCCCATGTTGCCGGCGAGGTAGACCTGGACGTACGCGGCTTTTTGGTCGTGGCTCTGGGAGCCCGCGGCGGTCAGCGGATCACTCCAGAAGTCCTGGATGTGCTGAACGTGTTTCTTGTCTTGCTCGAGTCGCTTGACGATCTCGTCGTAATAGCGGTGCGCATCCGCCCCCAGCGGCTTGTCGCCCTCCAGGAGGATCATTGCCGAACTGTCGGAACTGAACTCGTTGAATGTTTTTCCAACGCGCATCATCGACTGGAATGACGCCGCGTCTGTGGGACTCTGCGACACCGAATGGTTCTTCGAGACCTCCTCGAGCTGCGGGGCCACCGTATTGGTCACGAAAACAATGGCCAGCCAGACCAGGACGATCGGCACCGCGAGCCGGTGGATCATCCGCGGCAGGAACGGCGGGATCAGCGGCTGGTCGGCGCGCGGCGCAGCCTGGGTGGTCTCACTCATGCGGACTTGTCCAGGCAGTAGACGAACGCATTCACGTTCTCGACGGCGTCCGAGCGATTCGGAGCCTTGACGACGTCACCGCTCCCGTCGTGCTTGTTCACGATGAACTGGCAGGCGATCCAACTGCCGTCTCCTTGCGCTACCACGTTGGCCGGGATGCCGGGTTTCGTTGAACTCAATACTTTGCTCCAGGGCAACGGCACGTTGAGGGCCTGCTCCGGGTGGGAGTTTTCATCGAGGTAGTTGATGGTTGCCGTGCTGCCCGGCGGGCCCCAGACCTCCAGCGTGATCGTCTTGGCGTTGAACGAGTCGAGGACCTCGCCCGACGTGCCGCCACCGAACGAGCCGCGGTGAACACCGAAGATGCCGTGCAAGCGGTGGACGACAAAACCTGCGAGCGCGATGACGACAACGACCGTCAGAACCAGCCAGAATCGGCTGAGAAGCCCCTTGCGCTTGGTGCGTTGCGGGGCAACCGTCTTACCGCCGTCACCAGCGGAACCCGGGGTCTTCAATGGCTCGGTCCTCGGCTCAGTGGTCGTCATAGGCGCTTCAATTCCTAACCAGGGGCGAAGGCTGCTCAACTAATTAGCCTGTGTGTAACCTTAGCTACTCTAATCGGAATAGGCGACTAGAAAGAAACCGGATGGGGCCGGTGTTGTAGACCGTAGCGCGAGCCCGGACCGGTGGCTCGGTGAGCCGAAGGGGAGCAGTGACGATGCGCGGACGCAGACTCGACAGAGGTAGGATTCAGCCCATGAAGCTCACGGGGTTCGCGGTCGCAGCCGTGGCCGCAGCGATCAGCCTGTCCGGGCCGGCCAACGCCGACCCAGATATCGACTTCGACAACCTGATCGGTAGCAAGTACGGCATCTATGGGCCACATGACTACAACCCGTACCTGGCCAAGATTTCCTGCCATCGCCTGGGTGCCGGCGTGGATCCCGACGCCGCGGCAACCGCACGCTTTTTGTCCCATAACCTGCCGCGAGGCACCACGCAGGTACAGACGTACCAGTTCCTCGGCTCGGCGATCAGCATTTACTGCCCCGATCTCCAGGGCAAGCTGCAGAACATTCCAGGGACCTGAACCGCTCTTAGGTTTTGACGAACCCTCGCGGCAGCGTCAGCGGCAGATCTGCGTAGGTCGCGATACCCGGCGCCGCCGCGACGACAGCGGGGATCGCGTTGATCGCCGGCACCGCGGTCATGATGTGCCCGAGGTCCATGAATTCCTCGATCGTGGTGGCCTCGAAATACGGTGGCGGCAGGAAGCCGACCTTGGTGGTCACCGTGGGCTGGCCGTCGACCTGGATGACCCAGCCGTCACCGTCGATATTCCAGTCCGGGTCGAGCGTCTGGCCTTTGCGCCACCGGACGTTGAGGTCGATGACGGTCGTGCCGTGGAGGATTCCTTGCCAGCTGATGTAGACCCCCGCCACGCACCCCGCGGGAATAGTCCACGATGCCATCTCGAGATCGGCTGTGGTCTGGGCGAATTCGGACTCACACCGGATGTCGTCGAGTTCGATGCCGAGTGCATCACCCACCAGCGCGACGGCCTCGGCGAAGATCGCGGTGCCCTTGGCAGCCATCGCGTGCAGGTCAGGCTGGTCGATCGGTTGGCCGAAGCCGACCGGCTTCTCGGTGTCCGGTGAGTCGTAGAACGTGGTGTCGGCGGCTTCGTTGACGGTCACCTTGTCGACCCGGTTGCACACCATCGCCGAGACGATGGCCAGCAATTCGGCGAAGCCGGGGCTGACGCCGGATCCGAAGATCGTCGAGCCACCCTTCTCGCAGGCCGCGATGAGCCGGTCGCGGCCGGCGCCGAGGTTCTTGCCGGTAATAAAGGATGCGGTCGTCACGACGTTGACGCCGGCGGACAAGATGCGGACCAACTCGTCGACGTCGATCCACATCGGGTTGTAGACAACACAATCCGGCTCCGACGCGAGCAGAGCGTCGACGTCGTTGGTGGCCGCGATACCCAGCGGCTTGATGCCGACCAGCTCGCCGGCATCGCGGCCCGCCTTCTCCGGTGACCAGGCGAAACATCCCACCAGTTCCAGCAGCGGGTTGTCCGCGATGGATTTCAGGGAGCTCCTGCCGACGTTTCCGGTGTTCCACTGCACTACGCGATAAGTGTTTGGCACTCGCTCAGCATAGGCAGCCGGCGGTGAACCGGGAATGGCTTACTCGTCGACGGTCACGCCGCGGCGCGATCGCCGGCGACGATGCGTTCCTGATTTGCCGGACGGGCGCCGATTACGGAGTCCGCCGGACTCGGTTTCGGCGTCATCGGAGTCTTCAGCGTCCGCGGAATCCTTGGAGTCCTCTGGGTCCTCGACAGCCGGAGCCACCTGCGCCTCGGTTTCGGCCGCTGTCGACTCGGCATCGGCCGTGTCGACGGCGGCCTCTTCGGAGGCTTCGGCCTCGGTGTCGTCGGCTTCGTCGCCCTCGCCCTTCTTGCCGCGACGTCCGCGCTGCCGCTTCTCTTTTTTGGGCTTGATCGGCTTCGGCGGCGGAGGCGGCAGCTCGGCCACAAACGACAGATGAAACGCGGCCATGCCGAGCAGGGCGATCGCGGCGGCGGCGCCGTAGACGCCGAACAGCCACTGTCCGACGCTGGCCAGGCTGAGCCAGATCTCGCCGATCGCGGTGCCGACGATCAGCACGCCGGCCGCGACATGGGCCACCGCGGACCACGTCCGCAGCGTCAGCGCCAGTGCGGGCGTGCCGAACTCCGGCTTGCGCAACTCCAGCAAGGTGAATACGACCGGCAGAGCGGCCAAGGCAATCAGCACACCGGCGGCGATCCGGGCGACGGTGCCCAGGCCGTGCGAGGTGTCACCGACCAACTCGGGCCAGCGCGGCAGCACGAAGAAGAAGTAGAGGACGCCGGCGGCGACCGAGAGCGTCGCGTGCCAGAAGATCGCGGCCCTGCGTCGCATGCTCCTCCTCGAGCTGGTAATCCGGAAGCGACCAGACCCTACCAATTGGGCTGGTCACGTCCCGGACTAAGGGCGGAGGATGCGGGATTTGAACCCGCGAGGGCGTTAACCCAACCCGCGTTCCAGGCGAGCGCCATAGGCCACTAGGCGAATCCTCCGTCGGCCATGGTAGCCGAGCGCAGGTGTCAGCGATCCCGGCCCGCTCGAGTATTAGACTCTCGGTGGACCCCGCGCGGCGTCCATCCTGTGAACTCCCCCAGGGCCGGAAGGCAGCAAGGGTCAACGGGCTCTGGCGGGTGCGCGGGGTCCCCTAACTTTGTAGAAACATCGGAAGGCGGATGGTGTCGTACGGCTCGTTCAGTTCCCTAGGCCGTACCGACCTCGAGGCGTTGCATGCCCGCCACCAAGAGGATTACGCCGAGCTGCAGTCCAAGAAGCTGGCCCTCGACCTCACCCGCGGGAAGCCCTGCAGCGAGCAACTCGATCTGTCCAACGCTCTACTCGGCCTGCCCGGCACGGAGTACCGCGACGGCGATGGCACCGACACCCGCAATTACGGCGGACAACACGGTCTGCCTGAGCTGCGAGCCATCTTCGGCGAACTGCTCGGCATCCCGGTGCAGAACCTGATCGCCGGCAACAACGCCAGCCTCGAGCTGATGCACGACGTGATCGTGTTCTCGATGCTCTACGGCGGCATGGATTCGCCGCGCCCCTGGAAGGACGAGGCAGGAATCAAGTTCCTGTGCCCGGTGCCCGGCTATGACCGGCACTTCGCCATCACCGAAACCCTCGGCATCGAGATGATCCCGATCCCGATGCGCGAGGACGGTCCGGACGTCGACGTGATCGAAGAGCTGGTCGCTGTCGACCCGGCCATCAAAGGACTGTGGGCGGTCCCGGTGTTCGCCAACCCCACCGGACTGAGCTACTCCTGGGAAACAGTCCGTCGGCTCGTTCAAATGCGTACGGCCGCAAGTGATTTCCGGATTTTCTGGGACAACGCCTACGCGGTGCACACGCTGACACTGGATTTCCCCCGCCCGATCGACGTGCTGGGCCTGGCCGCAGCGGCGGGCAATCCGAACCGGCCGTATGTCTTCGCGTCGACGTCGAAGATCACTTTCGCCGGTGCCGGCGTCAGCTTCTTCGGCGGATCGCTGGGCAACATCGCCTGGTACCTGCAGTACGCCGGCAAGAAGTCGATCGGGCCCGACAAGGTCAACCAGCTTCGGCACTTGCGCTTCTTCGGCGACGCCGACGGTGTGCGCCTGCAGATGCTGCGTCACCAGCAGTTGCTGGCCCCGAAATTCGCGTTGGCATTGGAAATTCTCGACAAGCGACTGAGCGATTCCAAGATCGCCTCGTGGACCGAGCCCGAAGGCGGGTACTTCATCAGCCTCGACGTACTGCCCGGCACGGCGCGGCGCACGGTCGCACTGGCCAAGGACGCCGGCATCGCGGTCACCGAGGCGGGCGCGTCGTTCCCGTACCGGAAAGACCCGGACGACAAGAACATTCGCATTGCGCCGACGTTCCCGCCCGAGTCCGATCTGCGTGACGCGATCGACGGACTGGCGACCTGTGCCCTGCTGTCTGCCAGCGAATCTCTGCTGAAGCAGGACTAGCTGCGCGTTCACCCTGCGTTGGCGGCGAATAAGCACGAGTGAACTGCGCCCTGACCGCAGACTCAACACGTCGCTTCGACTCCGCCCCGCCCGGTAGTAGTCACCGGCCCTCGGTAGCCTTCTGTCCGTGGCTCTTTACCGGAAATACCGCCCCGCGAACTTCGCCGAAGTGGTGGGGCAGGAGCACGTCACCGTGCCACTCTCGACGGCGCTGACCGCCGGCCGAATCAATCACGCTTACCTGTTCTCCGGCCCACGTGGGTGCGGCAAGACGTCCTCGGCGCGCATCCTGGCCCGCTCGCTGAACTGCGAACAGGGGCCGACGGCGACGCCCTGCGGGGTCTGCGACTCCTGCGTCGGCCTGGCGCCCAACGGGCCCGGCAGCATCGACGTGGTCGAACTCGACGCGGCCAGCCACGGTGGCGTCGACGACACCCGTGAGCTGCGGGACCGCGCGTTCTATGCGCCGGCCCAGTCACGCTACCGGGTGTTCATCGTCGACGAGGCGCACATGGTGACCACGGCCGGGTTCAACGCGCTGCTCAAGATCGTCGAGGAGCCGCCCGACCACCTCATCTTCGTGTTCGCTACCACCGAGCCGGAGAAAGTGCTGCCAACCATCCGCTCGCGCACGCACCACTACCCGTTCCGGCTGTTGGCGCCGCGGACGATGCGCGGACTCGTCGAGCGGATCTGCGCGCAGGAGGACGTGGTCGTCGACGACGCCGTCTTCCCGCTGGTGATCCGCGCCGGCGGTGGCTCGCCGCGCGACACGTTGTCGGTGCTCGATCAGCTGCTGGCCGGCGCCGACGGAAATCGGGTCAACTATCAGCGGGCGCTCGGGCTGCTGGGTGCCACGGACGTGGCCCTGATCGACGAGGCCGTCGACGCGCTGGGCGCCGGGGATGCTGCGGCGACGTTCGGCGCGGTGGAATCGGTGATCGACGCCGGTCACGACCCTCGTCGTTTTGCCACCGATCTGCTGGAGCGGTTCCGGGATCTGCTTGTCCTGCAGGCTGTTCCGGATGCCACGACTCGCGGGGTGGTCGATGCGCCCGAGGACGTGCTGGATCGGATGCGCGAGCAGGCGGCCAGGATGGGCCCGGCGACGCTGACCCGCTACGCCGAGGTCGTGCACGCCGGCCTGACCGAGATGCGCGGCGCGACGGCGCCGCGCCTGCTGCTCGAGGTGATCTGCGCCCGGCTGTTGCTGCCGTCGGCCAGCGACACCGAACCGGCTCTGCTGCAACGTGTCGAGCGGATCGAGACCAGGCTGGACATGTCCATCCCGCAGACCGACCAGCCGGTGCAACAACCCGCGTTCGTGCGATCGTCCGCTGCGCCCGCCCAGCCGTCACCGCCGCCTCCGGTCGTGGCTGCCGAACCGGAGCCCGCGCCCAGTCCTCCTGAGCCGGCACCGGCTGAGACCACCCCGGTGGAGCCCGCCCCGGTCGAGGAGATCGCACCGGCGGTGGGCTCGGCCGAACCGAACGCGCCCGCCGTCCGCACCTTGTGGCCGACGGTGCGTGACAAGGTACGGCAACGCAGCCGCAGCACCGAGGCAATGCTGGCCGACGCCACCGTTCGCGCGGTCGAGGGCGACACCTTGGTGTTGAGCCATGAATCGGCACCGCTGGCCAAGCGGTTGAGCGAACAGCGCAACGCCGACGTCATCGCCGAGGCACTCAAAGATGCGCTGGGCGTCAATTGGCGGGTGCGCTGTGAAGCCGGCGGACCGGCCGCGGCGGCTGCACCCGAGGCACCGCCCGCGCCGCCGACTCCAGTCGAGCGTCCTCACCGAGTGGTCCCGCCGCCTTCGCCGGCCGAAGCGACGGCCGATGACGAATCGGATCAGCGTGCCGAGGAAGAAAGCCTGCTGGCCGAGGCCAATCAGGACGACGCGTCGGCTCCGCGCCGCGATCCCGAAGAAGCCGCGCTGGAGCTTCTGCAGACCGAACTGGGCGCGCGCCGGATCGACGACCCGTAGAACGCCGTGCGCCTGAGGATCGAGCGGCCACCTATACGCTGGTCGGGCGATACCAGCCCGCGCAGAGGAGTTACGTCTAATGGGACACGTCAGTGCAGCCAGCACGATCCTGATCAATGCTGAGCCCGGCGCCGTGCTGACCGCCGTTGGTGATTATCGGGAAGTCCGGCCGAAGATCCTGTCCTCGCACTACCACGACTACCGGGTGCTCGAAGGCGGACAGGGGCAGGGAACCGTCGCCAGTTGGAAGCTGCAGGCCACCAAGTCACGCGTGCGCGACATCAAGGCCAGCGTGGATGTCGCCGGCCACGCCGTCATCGAGAAAGACGCCAACTCGACCCTGGTCACCAACTGGACGGTGGCTCCCGCCGGACCCGGCTCCAGCGTCACGGTCACCACGACGTGGACGGGCGCCGGCGGAGTGAAGGGGTTCTTCGAGAAGACTTTCGCGCCGCTCGGCCTGAAGAAAATTCAGGCCGAGGTGCTGGCCAATCTGAAGAAGGAAATCGAAACCTAGTGGGCGGCGGCCTGGCCCCCGAGGAAGGCTGCGACACCGCGGGCCACCGCGTCGGCGTATTTCTGCCGTCCGTCGGGGCTTTCCATCAGCGCTGAGTCGACCGGGTTCTTCATGTTGCCACATTCGACCAGGACCGAGGGGTACTGCGCCAAGTTCAGTCCGGCCAGGTCTGAACGCCCGTAGAGGCCGTCCTGGCCGATGTAGCTGGCCGGCGGAATGCCCGATGCCTGCATCTGGTCACGCATGACCCGGGCGAACTGAACCGCGGGCCCGGCCTGGGCCGGGTTGAGCGGCGGCGCCGAGTAGTTGACGTGAAAACCCCGTCCGCCCGGCGGTCCGCCGTCGGCATGGATGCTGACGATCGCGTTCGGGTGCAACGCGTTGGCCATCGCGGCGCGCTGGTCGACGCAGGGCCCGACGGTCGAGTCGTCGCCGCGCGACATCGCTGTCCGCGCACCCAACGCGCTGAGCGCGGCGCGAAGACGCAGGGTGGTGTCCCAGGTGAAGGTGTGTTCCGGGTAGCCGTCGTTGGTCGTGGTTCCGCTGGCCTGGCAGTCCTTGGTGCCGCCGCGGCCGGTGGGCACCTGACGGCTGATGGATCCGTCGTTGGCGCCGTTGTGACCGGGATCGAGGAACACGATCATGCCGGCGATGCTGCCGGGTGCGGCCGTCGCGCTCGGCGGGGCCGGGGTGACGGTAACGAGGGTGATCATGCCCACCGCGGCCAAAGCCGCAGAGGCCGCGCCACGCAGGCGACAGGGGACACGCAGTCGGTGAGGTATGCGCACGCCGCCACGTTAGCCCTGCGCCGTCTACGCTTGGAACTCTGAACCGCCCGCACCGCGCAGGCGCAATCAAGTCGATACCAATACGCAAGGGGACTGTCATGCAACCCGGAGGCCAGCCCGACATGTCGGCCTTGCTCGCGCAGGCTCAGCAGATGCAGGCGAAGCTGATGGAGGCTCAGCAGCGGCTGATCGACTCCGAGGTGGTGGGCAAAGCCGGCGGCGATCTGGTGGAAGTCACCGTCAAGGGCAGTGGAGAGGTGATCGCGGTGAAGATCGACCCCAAAGTCGTCGACCCCGACGACGTCGAGACGCTGCAGGACTTGCTGGTCGGCGCGCTCGGTGACGCCGCCCAGCAGGTGACCACTCTCGCGCAGCAACAGCTCGGACCGCTGGCCGGCGGGATGGGTTCACTAGGCGCACCGCAGGGCTGATGTTCGAAGGACCGGTCCAGGATCTGATCGACGAGCTCGGCAAGCTGCCGGGTATCGGGCCAAAGAGCGCCCAGCGCATCGCTTTTCACTTGCTGTCGGTTGAGCCGCCGGACATCGACCGGCTGACCGCGGTGCTGGCCAAGGTCCGCAACGGCGTGCGATTTTGCGCAGTGTGCGGCAACGTCTCCGACGACGAGCGCTGCCGCATCTGCGCGGACCCGCGCCGCGACGGTACGCAGGTCTGCGTGGTCGAAGAACCCAAGGACATCCAGGCCGTCGAGCGCACCCGCGAATTCCGTGGGCGCTACCACGTGCTGGGCGGTGCACTGGATCCGCTGTCCGGTGTCGGGCCGGACCAGTTGCGGATTCGCGAGTTGCTGAACCGGATTGGCGAGCAGATCGACGGGGTCGACATCACCGAGGTGATCATCGCGACCGACCCGAACACCGAAGGCGAAGCGACGGCCACCTACCTGGTCCGGATGCTGCGCGACATTCCCGGCCTGACCGTCAGCCGGATCGCCTCCGGTTTGCCGATGGGCGGCGACCTGGAATTCGCCGACGAGCTGACCCTGGGGCGCGCGCTGACCGGCCGCCGCGCCATGGTCTGAGCTCCGCGAAACAGCAGCCGTCACATCGGCAACTCTGGCACCTGGGCGAGGTCACGCTCACTGTTTCGAAACGTGACCACATGCGATATCACCACGGTCCGCGATATCGCATGTGGTCATGAAACGGAAAAAGAGTGCCCCCGACCTCTAGTACCCGCGAGGCTGGTGTGACGAAGCTAAGCCCGCAACCGTTCCCGTCGCAGCAGCTCCACTTCGGGTAGATCCAGCGGCGTAAGGTCACCGACCACCTTGCCGAGTAGTAGGTCGGCGAACTCGGGATTGCGGGCCAAGCAGGGTCCGTGCATGTAGGTCGCGAACACGCTGCCCTGCACCGCGCCGTCGATGCCATCGCCCAAGCGGTTGCCGGCGCCCCTGCGCACCGCGCCGAGCGGCGCCGCTGCATTGCCGAGAACCGTTCCGCCCCGGTGGTTTTCGAAGCCGGTCAACGGCGCGGTCAACCCGGCCAGCAGCGGCGCGGTGACCAGCTCGCCGATCGTGCGCGTGGGCTGCGGCGTGGTGGTCAGGTCGAGCAGACCCACACCGTCGACCCGCTCACCCGCCGACGTCTCGTACCAGTGGCCGAGCACCTGGATGGCCGCGCAGATCGCCAGCACCGGCGCGCCGCGGCCCGCGGCGCGCTGCAGCCCCGGGTAGCGGATCAGGTGCTTGGTGGCCAGCCGCTGCGCGTAGTCCTCGGCACCGCCGAGGGTGTACAGGTCGAGGCTGTCGGGCACCGCATCGGCCAGCGTGATCTCGACGATCTCCGCGGCGATCCCCCGCAGGCGCAGTCGCTGTCGCAGCACCGCCGCATTGCCACCGTCGCCGTAGGTGCCCATCACATCGGGCAGCACCAGGCCGATCCGCGCCGCCGAGTCAGCCATGGCGGGCCAATCGCCGCTGCAACTGCAGGAACGCGGTGTAATTGGCGACCACCTCGACGGGTCCCGGCGGGCACGACGCGATCGCGGCCACGGTGTCGTGCACGAGCGTGTGTTCCACGTCCGCATATCCCAGTCGCACCGCCAGGTCGGTGCCACGTTCGCCGGCCGCTACGACGGACGTTTGCTCGAAGTGTTCGAAGCGCACATCCCACAGCCACGACAAGTCCTCGCCGTCGGGCACCTGCCCGTTGACCGCGATCACCACCCCGGCCGCGTCCTTGCTCACCATCGACAGCGCTTCCTGCCAGCCGGCCGGATTCTTGGCCAACAGCATGCGTACCGCATGCGCGCCGACCTGGATGGTCCGGTACCTGCCGGCGACCTCGTCCACACCGGCCACCGCGGCCACCGCGGCGACCGGGTCGGCACCCAGCGCGCAGGCGGCGGCCACCGCCTGCGCGGCGTTACCGCGGTTCACTGCGCCGGGCAGCGCAAGGTGCATCGGTAGCGCCAATCCGTCTGGGCCGTAGAGGGTTTCGTTGTCGAACCACCATTGCGGGCTGGGCCGCTTGAAGTCGGCACCGGTGGAATACCAGTGCCCGTGGTCGCGGACGATGACCTCGCCGCTGCGCGGGCAGCTGACCGAGTCAGCCGCCCAACTGCCGCCCGCAGCGACCCAGGTCACGTTGGTGTGGTCGTAGGCGGCCGAGGTCATCAGCACGTCGTCACAGTTGGCAACGACCACCGCGCGGGGGTGCGCGGCCAGCCCGGCCCGCAACCGGCGCTCGATCACGTTGATCTCGCCGACACGGTCCAACTGGTCGCGGGACAGGTTCAGCAGGATGACCACGGCCGGCTCAACGGCGTCCGCGACGTGCGGCACGTGCATCTCGTCGACCTCGAGCACGGCCAGCGCAGCGGTCCGGTCCGCGGCCAACGCGGCGATCAGGCCGGCATCCATGTTGGCGCCCTCGGCGTTGGTGGCGACGGCTCCGAGGGTTCGCAGGGCAGCCGCGGTCATCCGGGTGGTGGTCGACTTGCCGTTGGTGCCGGTGACGACGACCGAGCGCCGGCCCGTGCCGAGCTGGCGCAGGATCGAGGAGTCAAGGGTCATCGCGACCAGGCCGCCTATCATCGCCCCGGCTCCGCGGCCGGTCATCCGGGACGCCCAGCGCGCGCCGGCGCCGGCGGCAAGGGCGACTCGTCCCCGGGCGTTGATCACGAAAAAAGGTTATCTCTCCCGACACGGCGCGCAGCGGCCCGGCGATGTCGGCCGGTCGTGAAATCCTCGGTTCATGCGGGACAGTGCGACGGCGCTGAAGGCAGGGCCCTGGGGCCGGCCGGTCACCGAGCCGGGCGCGGGCTGGGCCGTCATCGACGTCGAGACCTCCGGCTTCAAACCCGGCAGCGCCCGCGTCATCAGCCTCGCGGTGCTCGCGCTCGACGCCGACGGCCGCGTCGAGCAGTCCGTGGTCAGCCTGCTCAATCCGGGCGTCGATCCGGGCCCTACCCACATCCACGGCCTGACCGCCGAGATGCTCGAGGACCAGCCGCAGTTCAGCGAGATCGTCGGCGACGTGGTCGAACTCGTCCGCGGTCGAACGCTGGTCGCGCACAACGTCGCGTTCGACTACGGCTTCCTCACTGCGGAGGCCGAACTGGCCGAGGTCGAGCTACCGATCGACAGCGTCATGTGCACCGTCGAGCTGGCCCGCCGCCTGGAACTGGGCACCGAGAACCTGCGGCTGGAGACACTGGCCTCGCACTGGGGCGTGACGCAGCGGCGCGCCCACGACGCATTCGACGACGCCGTGGTGCTGACCGATGTGCTGGCCGCCTCGCTCCAGCGGGCCCGCGAGCGCGAGGTCTGGCTGCCGGTCCGCCCGGTCACCCGCCGGCGCTGGCCGAGCGGCCGGGTCACCCACGAGGAGCTGAGGCCGTTGAAGGTGCTGGCGTCGCGAGTGCCCTGCCCGTACCCGAACCCGGGTCCCTACGTCGACGGCGGGCCGCTGAGGCAGGGTATGCGGGTCGCGCTGGCCGCTGAGGTGCAGCGGACTCACGACGAGCTGGTCGAGCGGATTCTGCATGCCGGTCTGGCCTATGCCGACGCGGTGGACCAGGAAACCTCGCTGGTGATCTGCAACGAACACCGCCCGACTCGCGGCAAGGGTTACCAGGCCCATGAACTGGGTGTGCCGCTGCTGGCCGACACGACGTTCATGAATTGCGTCGGCGCGGTGGCGGGAGGCACCGAGATGGCAGCCGCGGGTGAGCAGTTCGCTTTGTTCTAGCTGCCCAGCTCCTCCGCATCGCTACGCTCTGCATCGTCGCTGGGCGTTTCTAGTCACGCCGCGTACGCAGTGACGACCAGGTTCTCGCTGTAGTTGTGGGTCGACCGGTCGAATGACCCGGTGCAGGTGATCAGCCGGAGTTCCGCCAGCGGGGTCGGTCCGTAGACAAACTGGGTGGGAAAGTCGGTCTTCGAAAAGGCATGCGTGGTGTCGACGACGAAACGATGGCTCTGGCCGTCGCTGGTTTCCACGAGCACCTCGTCACCGCGCCGCAACCTGGGTAGGTGGTAGAAGACCGCCGGGCCGTTGCGCGAATCGACATGGCCCACGATCACCGCCGGACCCTGTTGGCCAGGCACCACGCCGTCGGCGTACCAGCCGGCGTCGGTCCAATGCGGCGGAACGTCGAGGGTGCCGTCGGCCGCCTGATGCAACGGTTCAATGTCGGCGTTCACCCCGATCGTCGGGACGATGATCCGCACCGGATGCGGCCCGGCCCGAACCGGCGTGTGCGCCACCAGAACGGGCCCGGACTCCGACGAGGTGATCGCCGTCGCCGCCGCGAAGTCGGTGTGCCCGGCGGTCCACGCCAGCGCCGCGCTGGCGCCGCACAGCATCGCCATCAACATCATCAGCGTTCGCGAACGCCCGCTCCGATCACGTGAAAGGCGATGTCGCCCGGCAGTAGTCACAGCTGCGTGCGTGGGCGTCGCAAGGCCGCACCGGCCAACGCGACGGTCGCCGCGAACGTCAAGCCCGCGACCGTCCACGCTGCGGCGCTCACCGTCGACCCCCGTCCGGGCGCGGCGGCGGTGCCGCCACCTCCGGTCGCGACCGGCCCGGCCGGCGGTAGATCCGTCCCGACGGCGTCGTCGACGAACCGCACTGAAATGCCCTGCTTGGAGTCGTCCAGCACGACGATGCTGCCGTCGTGGCCGGCGGACAGCGTGATGTTGGTCGTGGCGGTGACTCTGGGGTTATCCGCCGAACTCACGGTCACCGGGAAGCTGCCGGCCGGGAACGGCGCGTAGTCCGTCGTCGCCGCGAACGGCACCCTGTCGCCGAAGACCGGGCCTTTCTCAGCCGCCACATGGGCCGCCGGGGCTCGATCGGCGGCCTGGATGATCCGGACGCGAGACTGGCCGGTCGGTGGCGGAGTCAAGTCGTCCGGCAGGACCCGCCCCTGCAGCGATTTGTTCAACCCGATGGCCATTGCGGTGAACGCGGCCCCGGGCTTGGCGTCGAGTTTCCAGCTGAACACCACCGGAGTGGACGGGCTGGCACCGGCCGGTCGCATACCGACGGTGTACAGGCCCGGCTCGAGGCGTTGGTATTTGCTGACGTCGCCGTACCCGACGTTGGACAACGCCAATGTGGTTGTGCCACCGGCGAAGCTGGTCAGGTAGACGTCCACCGAGGGTGTGTCGGGGGAGAAATGTGCGCCGCGGACCATGGCCGCCTGGCCCGGTGCGGGCGCGGCGCTCGCCGGCGCAACGCTCAACGCGACAGCTGCGACACAGCCCGCCAGTGCCGGAATGGTGTGGGTGTGCATTGCGAACTCCTTCACATTGAACGGAATCAATTCACCGATGGCATCGGCGTAACGCTGAGCGGCCAGTGCAGCCCGATCGCACCGTTTTCCCCGACCGTGACCTGATCGGGTGCCATCGACGTGACGACACCGCTGAGCGCCCGGGTGAAACCGGCAGGATCTGAGCTGTAGACCGTGACGGAGCGGGCCGGCATCTCGGCAGCGGCTTCGGGCGCGACGACGACGATCTCGTTGAGTGCGAACGGCACCTGCATGACGAGGGCGGTCAACACCGCGGCGGCGCGCAGGTCGAGTTGCCCGGCCGCGAGCATGTCCTTCGCCGTCGGAGACGACATCAGGTGTGGGTTGTCCTGCAGCGCCGCGCCGGCCTGCAGTCGCTCGGTTCGGTCGGTGTCGTGGTTGCGGCGAATCTCATCCGGCGACGTGCGGGCAAGCACGAAGCGGACCTCGACGCCGCTGAAAATCGCCACCGGGGTCGACGACTTCCACACCGTGCTCAACGCCGAGTCGGTCAACGGATCAGATGTCGTCGAGGTGACCAGGTAGCGGTAGTTCTTCCAGTTCGACCCGGCCGTCTCCAATGGCACCGGCTGGTAACCCGCCGGAGGGTCGAATCCGTCGGCGAGCAGGTGTGTCCCGGCCGGCACGTTGGCCCGGATCCAGTCGTCCGCGGCGGCGGCCGCGTGCCGCTGCGTTCTCTCGAACGGCGGGTATGGCCGAGATGCTGCACTCGTGTGGTTGAACACCAACCATCCCGCGTGGATCACAAGCGCGAGCCCGACCAGCACGGACAGCGCGACACCCGCATTACGGCGCCGGGAATTAGCCGAAGCGCGATGCCGGCCTGCTATTGGCTGCTGGGACTGCTCGGCATGCCTAAGGTCGGCCGGTTGTGACCGGTGGCCGCCACGGGCGACAGAATGCTGCATCGGCTCGCCCATCCGAGCAGGCCAGAGCTGGCGGGGGAACCAGTTACCAACCCACACTCAAAGGTTAAGTAGTTATAACCAATCAACTGGCGGGTTAATCCAGACAGCCGGAACTCAACGCCGAGCAACCGGACGGTCAGACTGACTCGCCGTAAGGCCTAGGTGTGGGGCCAGCGATCGAGGGGCCGAAGCTGACAGGATCGAGGCTATGCCGATCACCATTCGCCGTGTGGCAGTGAAACCGTTGGCACGCTGTGTGAAAACGCTCGCACTCCTGGTGACGGTGTGCGCGTGCTCGCACAACGACGGCTCGTCCAAAACGGCCGGTGTGCACGTTCCGGAAAACTTCTGCGGCCTGCTCAGCGCGGCCGACATCAGCCGGGTGATGGGCAGCGCGTTCCCTGCCGCCGAGGGCAGCCAGTCGCCGAGTGAGGCACAGTGCACCTCGATCCCGACGGCGGGCAACGACGTCAGCTTCAAGCTGTATTGGAACAACGAGTACTGCATCGACGGCAAGCCCGTCGACCAGACATGCCTCGATTCGCAGGCCAAGGGGTTTGCTGTCAACAAGCAGAGCGCTGGCAGGGTCCAGAACGTCCCCGGGCTGGGCGATCAGGCGTTCTGTTTCGTGGCGCCACCCGCGACCGTCGATGTGCTCAAGGGCTGGATCTACCTGATCATCGGCGCCGACAGTTGCGCCCAAGCCCAGACCCTGGCCGGAATGCTGCTGGCCAAGGTCTCGGCCTGACTTCTTCAGTTCCGCGCAGCACGGTTGACCGCCGACACCACCGCACGCAGCGACGCAGTGGTGATCGACGGCGCGATGCCGACGCCCCACACCGTCTGACCGCCGACAGGGCCTGTTGGGCGAGGACCCGCTTCGCCCGGCTCCGCCGGCCTTGCGATCCTCACCGGGCCTGATGGGCGAGGACCCGCTTCGCCCGGCTCCGCCGGCCTTGCGATCCTCACCGACGCCTCGACGTACGCCGCGGCCTGCGCGTCCTCGCCGCCGCTCATCGCGTGCTCGGAGTAATCCAGCACCGACACGTCGATGTCGATGCTGGCCAGCGCGTCAACGAACGCGGCCAGGGGTCCGTTGCCCGAGCCGGTGATCTCAGTCTCGGCGCCGTCGACCTTCACCGTCGCGGCGATCCGAGTGACGCCGTGGTCCTCTTCGGAGGCGTCGACGCGCTGTTTCATTCGCTCCAGCGGGCGGATCGGCGCGATGTACTCCTCGTTGAAGGCATCCCACATCTCCTTGGGGGTGACCTCGCCGCCGGCCCCGGCTGAGCCCTCTGCGATGTTTTGGATCACCTTGGAGAACTCGATCTGCAACCGCCGCGGCAGCGCCAGCCCGTGGTCGGCCTTCATGATGTAGGCCACCCCGCCCTTGCCGGACTGTGAGTTGACCCGGATCACCGCTTCATAGGTACGACCGACATCGCGGGGATCGATCGGCAGATAGGGCACCTGCCACAGCATGTCGTCGACATCGGAGCCGGCTTCGTCGGCGGCGACCTTCATGCTGTCCAGGCCCTTGTTGATCGCATCCTGGTGGCTGCCGGAGAACGCGGTGTACACCAGATCGCCGCCGTAGGGGTGACGTTCGGGCACCGGCAACTGGTTGCAGTACTCGACCGTGCGTCGGATCTCGTCGATGTTGGAGAAGTCGATCTGTGGGTCGACGCCGCGGGAGAACTGGTTGAGCCCCAGCGTCACCAGGCAGACGTTTCCGGTGCGTTCACCGTTGCCGAACAGGCAACCCTCGATCCGGTCGGCCCCGGCAGCAAAACCCAATTCGGCTGCGGCGACGGCAGTTCCGCGATCGTTGTGCGGGTGCAGGCTCAAGATGACCGAGTCACGACGGTTCAGGTTGCGGCTCATCCACTCGATCGAGTCGGCGTAGACGTTCGGGGTGGCCATCTCGACGGTGGCCGGCAGGTTGAAGATGATCGGATTTTCCGGCGTGGGCTCGATGATGTCGCCGACCGCGTCGCAGACCTGCTTGGCGTAGTCGAGTTCGGTACCGGTGTAAGACTCCGGCGAGTACTCGAAACGCCATTGCGTGCCAGGGTATTTGGCGGCCTCCTCGACGCATTTGCGGGCACCCTCGGTGGCGATCGCCTGCACCGCGGCGCGGTCGGCCCGAAACACCACGCGGCGCTGCAGGATCGACGTCGAGTTGTAGAAGTGCACGATGGCTTGGGCGGCGCCGTGGCACGCCTCAAAGGTTCGCTCGATCAACTCGGGCCGGCACTGGGTCAGCACCTGGATGGTCACATCCTCGGGAATCGCACCCTCGGTGATGATTTCGCGAACGAAGTCGAAATCGGTCTGGCTTGCCGACGGGAAACCAACCTCGATCTCCTTATAGCCCATCCGGACCAACAGGTCGAACATGCGGCGCTTGCGGGCCGGACTCATCGGGTCGATCAGCGCCTGATTGCCGTCCCGCAGGTCTACTGCGCACCACAACGGCGCGGTGTCGATGACCCGGTCTGGCCAGGTGCGGTCGGCCAACCGGATGGGCTCGACCTCGTCGGCGAACGGTCGGTACCGGCTTACCGGCATCGACGATCCGCGCTGGGTGTTCCACGCGGGCTGGCCGGCATTGGACGGACCCGAGGGTTGGGTGATGGTGTGGCTGGAATTGAACGCGTCGGGGGATTCGGCCAACGGTGTGGAATAGCTTGTCACGGTGATTGCTCCGGGTTAGAAAGGGCGCCCTGGTGAGGCTTAGACCGGCGCATCGCGAACACCCGCGACAGGAAGCCGGTCTGGATCAGGCCCCGTCGCGGCGTCCGAGGAGGAGCACCCTCTGCACGCGTCGTACTTTACCGCGCCAAAACCCCTGACGGCTACTTCCTCGCCGGGACGATCCGGACCGGGATGTCGGTGTTCTCATCGGTGTAGTAACTCGCGCACACCCGGTGGTAGCCGTCGGCGATCTGCAGGGCGACTCCGGCGTCGAGGTCGCCGCGCACGACGAGGATCGGCGAGAGGCGTTTGCCCTTCTTGATCTTCTGCAGGTCCTGCTGCACATGCGGGTTGTCTTTCGGCAACAGAGCCAGCTGGGAAGCACGCAGCAGGTCCTTGGCTTTTTTGTGTACCACCGGGGACTGTTTGAGTGCCGACACGATCTCGCCGATCTGCGCTGCCGTAGCCAGCAGAGCCAGGTAATCCGCCGCCGCCGGGTAGTCGTGCTCGTCGGGTTCGTCTCCCCACAGCACCGCGGGATCATTGGCCATCGCTTCTACCTCTCCTCGACACCTTGATATCAAACGCCGGAAGAGATCTTCCTCCCCCGCGGGGCTTGAGGTGCCGCTGCGGTGAGTGTGGTGTCTGCGAGGGTCACCTTGAACTGCATCGTGCGGTACGGCCATCCTGTCGCGGTGTCCCACTGGGAGACCACCACGCCGACGCCGCCCCGAATATTCAGTTGTGCACCCGGAAGGACGTACCCGCCATACAACTGCGCTACCCGATTGTTGGCCAAGTCTTGCGTGTCCCACCCCGTCCCGACCAGGGGCGCCTGCAGGGGCGCATCGTAAAGATTCGCGGTCGGCGAGTCGATCGTGCGATATGCCAGTAAGTAACTCGACGACAGGAATCCGCCGAGGATCCACCTGCCGGTGTCCAGCCGCCGCAACGTCAGTTCGCCCCAGGTTTCGGCCGGAGGGGTGATGGGGGTGGGTGCGTTGTCCCACCCCCATTGATTGCCGTCCCACCCCCAACCGGAGTATTGGCACATGTTGCCGACATCGGCGGGTCGCACGCGCCGCAAGATGATGCCCTTGTCTCGTTGAAACCCGGTGGAAGCGACGTACACCCAACCGTCGTCGGGGTTGAAGTCCCACGACCACAACTGCGCGTAGCCGTTGTGCAGTGATGCGGGAAATGTCGCCTTCGGACCCATTTCCAGCCAGCTTGCGCCGTTGTCGGTGGAGGACCAGATTCCGGTCCAGATGACGTTGCCGAAGCCGCGGTTGACGATGGCATGCAGATACATGGTCTCCCCGACGACGAGTAGGTCCGAAGGGATCATCGTGCTGATTCCACCTTGATTCCACGGGGGGTTGTCATGCACGTAGGACCACAACTGTTGTGCATAGCCAGGATTGGCGCCGGCGGCGCAGGTGTACTGGATGCGGTTGTTTGTGTCGCCGCAGCCGAGCAGTGCCACCGGCGCACGCCAATCGCCCTGCCCGACGGCTGCGCCGGAGAAGGTGTCCCCGAACACCGACACCAGCTTGCCGTTGGGAGCCACTGCGCTGACGCCGAGGTCGGTGCCCGTCACACCCCACGTGTCGGTGATGCCGGGGCCGGTCATATCGCCCACGTAGCCCTCGACGGGGATGGTCGGCACTGCGGCCGATCGTTTGATACGTGGCCGTCGTGCCCGCGCGGGGGGTTTCGGGGTCTGGGTTGCGGTCATGGTCGCCGTCCGGTTCAACTGAGGTTCGCGATGACGGTCCAGGTGGCGATAGCCGACCCGATGGTGGTCCAATAGCCGAACTTCTTGTAAATCTGGTTGGCCCAACGCCGTTGCGCATCGATGTCACCGATGTCCGATGACACCTGGGGATCGCTGGCATTGCGGATCGAGCACCACAACGGCGGACTGGGCAGCTTCGACAGTGCCAGCGGGAGGGTGGCGTCGTCCATCTCCTCGGTCCGAGCGTCGGGATAGTTGCGGACGATCCCGAATGAGTCGCCCGTGTTGGCGAAGCCGAAGTAATCGACGGTTTCCACACCGCCGGCACCGACGTTCAGCATCGGCGGCCGCGATGCGACGGGCCACAGGTTCCCGGAGTTGGGCGCCGTCAGGCCACCGAAAATCGCCGCGTAACCATCGGCGTGCATCCCGACACCCGTAAAGAGTTGCTGGGCCCACGGCTTGGATCTGAAATCCTTGGTGCAGTTGAACTTTGCGTTGGTGACGACGAACACGTCACCGAGTTGGGTAGAGGCGCCGATACCGCCGGCGGTTCCCGTGGTGATGATCATGCTCGGCCGCGCTTCGGCGACGATCTGCTGCCAGAGCGCCACGATCGGGGCCGAAATCGCGTCGGTGGCCAGGTGCAGCTCGGACTTGATCAGCAAGACGTTGACGTGGCCGATCTTGGCCTGTGCGACGTATCCGAGGCAGCCGGCTTGCCGTGCGGGCGAGCGGCTTGTCAGCTGGGATTCGTAGGCGTTCCATCGATGGGCGTAGGGCTTCCACGAGACGCTCGGCAGTCCAGGCGTCAGCACGTCGGCCAGCGCTTGCCCCTCGGCCACCGTCCAGGTCACGACGACCACGTCGGCGCGGGGCAGCGGCTGGTTTGCCGGCTGCCCGTAAGGAACAGCGACGGGGGCGAGTCCATCGGGCCATGGAATCGACGCCAGTCCCGCGTGCGGCGCCCGATAGATGATGCGTTCGAGCGCATAGTCGTTGACCGGGAACACCCGGCCCGACGAGGTGCCCGTGATGGGTCGGTCGACGAGGCCGATGTGGTCGTCAGAGTGTGCGCGTGTCATGGCGGATCTTTCCTTCTCGGTGGGTGCCCCTGATTCGGACCCAGACTCCCGGCTCGCTGCACACCGCGGCACGCGTAGAGCGCTACTCGTTCTCCGGCCGGAAAAACCGCCGGTACCTGTCGACCCCGCACTACTCGCTGACGCACCAGCGGCCCGACCCGAAGTCGGGTAGTCCAGTACGCATGCCGTTCGGTAGTCGATGTTCGTACGGTCGGCGGATCATCACATGAAACAGGAGGTTGCCATGACCGTTCTACACGAGACACGACCCGTGAAAGCCGTTGACGAGATCCAAGATTGGAGTCATGTACGCGGCTATGGCTGGCGGCCGCAGCTGCCGGATTCGCGAGACATGGTGTATGCGCCGAGGCTCACCAGCTTGCCCCCCGAGCACGACTTGCGGCCGCAGATGCCGCCGGTCTACGACCAGGGTCAGCTCGGGTCATGCACCGGCAACGCGATCGCCGGGGCGATGGAGTACGAGCGCGACCGGCAGGGGATGTCCGACTTCGTCCCGTCGCGGTTGTTCGTCTACTACAACGAGCGAGCACTGGAAGGCACGGTTTCCAGCGACTCGGGCGCCGTCATCCGCGATGGCATCAAGGTCGTCAACAGCGAAGGTGTCTGCCCGGAGACGCTGTGGCCGTACAACATCGGGATGTTCGCGGTGAAGCCGCCGCACCGGTGCTACGTCGCCGCGACGAAAGACAAGGCGGTTCGGTACGAGGCGATCCAGACGCTGGGTGACCTCAAAGACGCCATCGCCTCGAACCTCTCGGTCGTGTTCGGGTTCACGGTGTACGAGAGTTTCGAATCGCAGGCCGTTGCGCGCACCGGCCTGATGCCGCTGCCGAAGAAGGGCGAGGCCGTCGTCGGTGGCCATGCAGTGCTGGCTGTCGGCTACTCGGATGCCAAGCGGCACATCATCGTTCGCAACTCGTGGGGCGCGTCGTGGGGTGACCACGGCTACTTTTACATGCCCTACCAGTACCTGACCGGGTCGAAAGCCAGCGCCGACAGCTCACCGGTCAGCCACGCGCACCTGGCCAGTGACTTCTGGGCAATCCAGGCTGTCTCGTCGTAACCGGCGGCGCACAGGTTAAATGTTGCGATCAATACCGCTACTCCGGACCGATTGTCTGGAGTAGCGGTATTATTGCTGGTCGTGGACACTCGTTCCTGGCCGATCGTGCGTCGGGAAGACGAATTCGGCACCATTCGCTCGGCACTGGCCGGGACGCAAGACTTTGCTGGGATCGTGCTGTTCGGTGATGCCGGGGTAGGTAAGACAACGTTGGCCCGGGCGGTCACCCAGTCGCTGCCGACGCCGGTGCATTGGGTGGCGGGAACCGAGTCCGCCCGGTCGATTCCGCTAGGCGTCTTCGCGCACTTGGTCGGCCCGGCCGCGTCCCGCGATCCGATCGCCGGTTTGGCGGCCGCGCGTGAAACGATTCGCAGCGCCGAACATTCGATCATCGGCGTCGATGACGCGCACCTGCTCGACCACCTCTCAGCGACGCTGGTGCACCAGCTGGCGCTGGAAGGGTCGGTGCGGATCGTTGCGGCGGTCCGTGACGGCGAAGCCGTGCCCGATGCGATCACGTCGCTGTGGAAGGACGGCTACCTCAAACGGCTGCGGCTCACCCCGTTCAGCAAACGGCAGTGCCTGCGGCTGGTCGAGGACGCGCTCGGTGGTCGGCTGGAAGGCATGTCCGGCGACCTGATGTGGACGGCATCGTGCGGCAATGCGCTCTACATCCGTCATCTCGTCGAGGGCGCGCTGGAAGCAGGCACTCTGCGGCAGGTCCGCGGCGTCTGGCAGTTGCGCGGCCGGACGGCGGTCACGTCGGAGTTGGCGTCGCTGCTCGACGCGCGGATCGAGCAACTGCCCGAGGACGAGGCGCACGCCCTGCAGCTGCTGGCGTTCGCTGAACCGTTGTCCCTGGACACCTTGTCCTCGCTGGTCGGAGCCGACACCGTCGAGGGCGTCGAAAAGCGCGGCCTGATTCGCGTCGTCGAGGAGGCACCGGGACTGGACGTCCGCTTCACCCATCCCCTCTACGGCGAAGTGATCCGCCGTGGCCTGGGTCGGGCCGCCACCCGCCGTCTCAAGGGCGAACTGTTCGCCGCGATGCAGAAGAAGCCGGTTCACTTGCCGGCGCAGCGCATTCGGCTGGCGGAGTTGGCGCTTGACAGCGACTCGACGGCGGATACCGAGCTGTTCGCCGCCGCCGCACAGGATGCCTTTTCGCTGACCAACATCACCCTGGCCGAGCGGCTGGCCCGTGCCGCGGCGAACGTGGGTGGCGGGCTGGTCGCCGGCGAGCTGCTGGCGCGGTCACTGCTGTGGCAAGGCAAAGCGGCCGCGGCAGAAGAAATCCTGACCGCCTTCGACCCGGACGGCATGAATGAGCTGGACCTGGTGCGCTGGGGCATGGCCCGCATCGCCAACCTGCACTGGTCGATGGGTGACGCCACCCGGGCCGACGAGGTCCTGCACATGCTGCAACAACAGGTCAGCCACCCCGCGCTGCGACTGGTCGTCGAGGGGGTGGCGTCGGCCACTCGCGCTTTCGAGAACCTGCTCGACGAGGCCGCCGCGGCGTCGCAACGGGTGCTGAACGACGCGTCCGCGTCGCCGCCCGCGGTCGAATGGGCGGTCTTCGGCGGAACGCTGGCGGCCGCGCTGACCGGCCGGGTCCACGAGGCAGCCGCCATTGTCGAGCGCGGTCGCCAGATCGAGAGCAAAGTCGACGGCCTGCTGCGTTACCCCACCGCGTACGGCGAGATCCGTGCACTCACGCTGGTCGGCGCCTTCGACGAGGCTGAGGCGCGATCCGGTGACATCGGCCAGATCTCCTCACCCGGCCAGTATCTGGCGTGGGGGATGGCCAATGTGCTGGTCGGCACCGTCGAGGTAGCCCGCGGTCGGTTCGGTGCCGCCGCGCCCCGCATGGAGGAAACCGTCGCGGCATTGGCCGCGGAGTCGGCGGCGTCGTGGAGCTTCCCGGCGGGGATGCTGTTGGCGCAATCACAGTGTGTGCTCGGCAATGTCGACGCAGGCGCGAAGACCGTCAGCGAATTGCGCGGCGAGGTCGGCACTCACGTCGCCGTTTTCGAGCCGCAATTCCGCCTTGTCGAGGCCTGGCTGGCCGCCGCGGAAGGCCACCTCAGCGGCGCGATATCCCGCGCGGTGGAGGCGGCCGACCTGGCCAGAGACTCCGGTCAACGGGCCGTGGAGATGTTTGCGCTGCACGATGCGGCCAGATTCGGCGATCTCACCTCGCTGCAACGCCTGATCGACGTCGCGACGAACATCGGCGGGAAGCTTGCCAAGATCCACGCCGATTATGCAGCCGCCCTGCTGGCGTCGGATGCCGTGGGATTATCCTCCGCCGCAAAGCAATTCGAGGCGATCGGGGCGCTGCTGTCGGCCGCGGACGCGGCGGCCCAGGCCGCGGCGTTGTTCCGGACGGCCGACGATCGTCGGCACGCACTGGATGCTGCCGCGGCCGCGGACCGGCTCGCTGCGGCATGTGGCGGCGCGCGTACCCCGGCGCTCGAGGTGGCGTCGCAGCCCCTGCCGTTGAGCCCTCGTGAACGTGAGATCGCCAGCTTCGTCGCCCAGGGGCTGAGCAACCGCGACATCGCCGACCGGCTGGTGGTCTCGACCCGCACCGTCGAGGGTCACATCTACCGCGCCTGCATCAAGCTCGACGTCACCGATCGGGAAGGACTGGCGCTGGTCATCCGCCGGGGCCGGGGCGACTAAGACGTCGGTAAACGCTCGACGTTGTCGCAAGTATTCTGTTGGTCGACTATTACCGACCGGTACCTTCCTGACTTGAGAGAGCAACAGTGGCGCTCGTCGTGCAGAAATACGGCGGATCCTCGGTGGCCGACGCCGACCGGATCCGTCGCGTCGCCGAACGCATCGTCGAAACCAAGAAACAGGGCAACGACGTCGTAGTGGTCGTCTCCGCGATGGGCGACACCACCGACAACCTGCTGGATCTGGCCCAGCAGGTGTGCCCGGCCCCGCCGGCGCGCGAACTGGACATGCTGCTGACCGCCGGCGAGCGGATCTCCAACGCGCTGGTCGCGATGGCCATCGAGTCGCTCGGCGCGCAGGCCCGCTCCTTCACCGGCTCGCAGGCCGGTGTGATCACGACCGGCGCCCATGGCAAAGCCAAGATCATCGACGTCACCCCGACCCGGCTGCAGGCAGCGCTGGACGAGGGCCGGATCGTGCTGGTGGCCGGGTTCCAGGGAGTCAGCCAGGACACCCGCGATGTCACTACGCTGGGTCGCGGCGGCTCGGACACCACCGCCGTCGCGCTGGCCGCAGCGCTGCACGCCGACGTCTGCGAGATCTACACCGACGTGGACGGGATCTTCAGTGCCGACCCGCGGATCGTCCCCAACGCCCGCCGGTTGGACACGGTCACTTTCGAGGAGATGCTCGAAATGGCGGCCTGCGGAGCGAAAGTCCTGATGCTTCGCTGCGTGGAATATGCCCGCCGCTACAACATCCCGGTGCATGTGCGTTCGTCGTACTCGGACAGGCCCGGCACCATCGTCACCGGATCAATCGAGGACATACCCATGGAAGAGCCCATCCTGACCGGCGTCGCACATGACCGCAGCGAGGCCAAGGTGACCGTCGTCGGCATCCCCGACTATCCGGGCTACGCCGCCAAGGTGTTTCGTGCGGTCGCCGATGTCGACGTCAACATCGACATGGTGTTGCAGAACGTCTCCAAGGTCGAGAACGGCAAGACCGACATCACCTTCACCTGCCCCCGCGACAGCGGACCGGCCGCGGTGGAGAAGCTGGACGCGCTCAAGGACGAAATCGGGTTCAGCCAAGTGCTTTACGACGATCACATCGGCAAGGTGTCGTTGATCGGCGCCGGCATGCGCAGTCATCCCGGCGTCACCGCCACGTTCTGCGAGGCGCTGGCCCAGGTCGGCGTCAACATCGACCTGATCTCGACTTCGGAGATCCGGATCTCGGTGCTGTGCCGCGACACTGAACTGGACAAGGCCGTTGTCGCGTTACACGAAGCATTCGGCCTCGGCGGTGCCGAGGAGGCCAGGGTGTATGCGGGGACGGGACGATAGATATGGGCGCGAATCGGATGTCGATAGGCATCGTGGGTGCTACCGGCCAGGTGGGCCAGGTGATGCGCAGGCTGCTCGAGGAGCGCGAATTCCCGGCCACCAGCGTGCGGTTCTTCGCGTCGGCTCGCTCGCAGGGCCGCAAGCTGCCGTTCCGCGGTCAGGAGATCGAGGTCGAGGACGCCGAGACCGCCGACCCGAGCGGCCTGGACATCGCGCTGTTCTCCGCCGGCGGGGCGATGTCGCGGGTGCAGGCGCCGCGGTTCGCCGCGGCCGGCGTGACCGTGATCGACAACTCGTCGGCCTGGCGCAAGGACGACCAGGTGCCACTGGTGGTCTCCGAGGTCAACTTCGACAGGGATGTTCGAGGCATAGCACGCCTCCAGAAGGGCATCATCGCCAACCCCAATTGCACGACGATGGCCGCGATGCCGGTGCTCAAGGTGCTGCACGACGAGGCGCAGTTGGTCCGTCTGATCGTGTCGAGCTATCAAGCCGTCTCCGGCACCGGACTGGCCGGGGTGGCCGAGCTGGCCGAGCAGGCTCGCGCCGTGATCGACGACGCCGAAGAACTGGTGCAGGACGGCCGCGCGCTGCACTTCCCCGAGCCGAAGGCGTACGTCGCACCGATCGCGTTCAACGTCGTGCCGCTGGCCGGGAAGCTCGTCGACGACGACTCCGGTGAAACCGACGAAGACCAGAAGCTGCGTTACGAGAGCCGCAAGATCCTGGGCATTCCCGACCTGCTGGTCAGTGGGACCTGTGTGCGGGTACCGGTGTTCACCGGCCACTCCCTGTCGATCAATGCTGAATTCGCCCAACCGCTTTCCCCGCAGCGGGCTCGTGAGATCCTCTCCCGTGCACCGGGCGTCACAGTGGTCGACGTGCCGACGCCGCTGGCCGCTGCCGGAGTCGACGACTCCCTCGTCGGCCGGATCCGGCGCGACCCCGGTGTGCCGGAGGGCCGCGGGCTGGCGCTGTTCGTCTCGGGCGACAATCTGCGTAAAGGCGCGGCATTGAACACTATTCAGATTGCCGAGCTGCTCGCCGCGCAGTTGTGATTCGAGGGTGAGCCTCGCCCGTCGCTCACTCGTGGTCGCCGTCTTGTTTGCGGGCCAAGGGCTTTCGCTTGCGCACGCCGATCCGCCGGCCCCGATGCCGCAACCGGTACTCCCATCCCTGGCACCCGGTGAGGTAATCCGCATCGGTCCGGCCGCGGGTACCGGAACACCCACTCGCGACTATGGCATCGGGGCAACCGATCTGTGCGTGTTCCTGGAATTCCCCACCCAGGTGGTCCAGGTGTGCGGGGACAGCTTTGCCGGTGAGGGGGTCGGGTTCGGTGGCTACTACTCGCCGATCGCACTGCGGGTGGACACGCCGTCGGTGGACGATCCCGACGGGGTGAAATACACCGGGGTCACCGGAGTCACCGAACCGCTGCTGGCCGAGCCCACGCCGGCGGGGGCGTCCCAGTTGCCGGCCGGCGTCGTGCAGATCAACCGGCAGAACTACGTGTTGATCACCACCACCAGAGACCTGGTTCCACAGAGTTCGCGGCTGGTGAAAGCCGAAGCCGCGCAAGGTCTTTGGCAGACGGTCCCGGGTTCGGTCCGCGACGCCGACTACGCGGCCGGCAGGCAGTCGCAGATCAGCGGCTACTACGACCCGATACCGACGCCGGAGTCGCAGACCGGTTGGGTGTATATCGTCGCCGACAATTTCGACCGCAGCCAGCCGATGGTGCTCTACCGCGTCGCGCCGGAGAACTTCGGCGACCGCTCCCGCTGGCAGGGCTGGGCGCCCGGTCCGGACGGCGGCTGGGGTAGACCGCCAACACCGTTGTGGGGCGACATGATCGGTGAGGTCAGCTTGACCCAGATCGACGGCAAGTCGGTGCTGTCGTATTTCAACTCGAGCACCGGAAACATGGAAGTGCGGGTGGCCGACGACCCGATCTCGCTGGCCGGCGCGCCGGTCACCACCGTCGTCCAGCACGACGATTGGCCCGAACCCGCCGAGAGCCTGCCGTCGCCGCACGACAACCGGCTGGCCCAGCCGTATGGCGGATACATTTCGCCGGGCTCGACGCTGGACGAGGTGCGGGTGTTCGTCAGCCAGTGGCACAACACCGACCCGCGGGCCCGCTCGCCGTACCGGGTGATCCAGTTTGCGGTGAACCCGCTCAAACCCTGGTCGGAGCCGAATTAAAACTCATCGAGGCCGCGGCTCATAGCTGTTTCATAAGGTGTACCTAGCTGGAGCTATCTGTACCCACCGCATCATTCAGGTATGAGCGAAACACCTGACACCCCAACCACACCGACCACAGTCGCCACGGAGCCGGCGGCGGTAGCGGTCAAGCCCTATTGGCTCTATCGATTGGCGGCCTGGGTCGTGATCGTCGCCGGCATCACGTTCATCGTCTTGAGCGTCTTCTTCACCGGCTTCAAGATCGCCCACCTGGGACATCACAAGTGCCATCACCACGGCTGGCACCACATGCACCCGGGTGGCCCGGGTGGCCCGGGCGGTCCGGGCCACCACGACCAGGGCGCCGTATTCCACCAAGGCCAGGGCGAATTCCACCGCGGCTCCGGCGGTCCCGGACCGTCGCAGATGCCGGAATCGGTCGCTCCGTCGCTGGCTCCGGCGCACTCGTAGCCCGACTTTCCACCAGCCCGGCGTCCTCAGGGGCGCCGGGCTCTTCATTGTGGTACCCCACCCCGGTAACGGAGCAGTCGCGGACGGCTCGGAGCTGAGGCATTATGCGGGTATGAGCGAGACTCCTGACCCGACTACCCCGCCGCCCCCTCCGGCCGCGCCCCCCGCGCCGATTCTGGCTCCCTCGCCGCAATCCGAGCGGCTCTACCAGGTAGCGGCCTGGGTGGCGATCGTTGCCGGACTCACGCTCATCGCCGTGGTCATCCTCAAATTCGTGTGGGTGCTCGGATATTAGGAAGGACACTCGCGAGCGCGGTTGGTTGATGGTCGGACCGCGCCTGGGCATGATCTAGAGATGACCCAAGCACCCGAACCCCCGATCCAGCCACCTCCTGGCCCACCCGCGGTCGCTCCAGCTGCTGCGCCGGCGCTGGTAGCGCGGAACGCCCGGCTGTATCAAGTGGCGGCGTGGGTGGTGATTGTGGCGGGTACCGTGTTCGTGCTGGCGGTCGTCTTCTTCGCGGGTGCCGAGGTCTCCGGACATGGTCCGCAGTACCGCCATCACCACCACGGGATGTTCGCCCCGGATGCGCCGGCCGGTCCCGACGGTCCGCCGCCGTGGGTGGTGTTCCCGGGTGGCCCGTTCCCGCCGGGTTCGGGACCCGGTGGTCCGTGGGGTCCCTGGGGTCCGGGTATGGGTCCGGGCGGGCCTGGCGGTCACGGTGGTCACGGCGGTCCCGAAGCGCCCCCTCCGCCGCCGCCGACCTACTCGCCGTAGCGGCGTCCATCGGCGATGACTAGGCAGATCTCCGCTGTCGCACTGGCATTCGGTGCGTCAGTCGGCTGTGTCGCGGCCACTTTGGCTGCTCCGGTCGCGTCGGCGCGGCCATCGGATCCCGGCGTGGTGAGCTACGCCGTCTTGGGTAAGGGATCGGTGGGCAACATCGTCGGCGGCCCGATGCGGGACGAGTCGCTGTTCAACCAGCCGTTCCAGGGATTCTTCGTCGACAACCCGGCGTGCAACAACTGGGCCGACATCGGGTTGCCCGAGGTCTACAACGATCCCGACCTGGCGTCGTTCAACGGCGCGAGCACGCAGACCTCACCGACCGACCAGACGCACTTCGTCAAACAGGCGGTCGGGGTGTTCGCCACCGGCGCGGCGGCCGGCGCCGCGTTCCACCGCGTGGTGGACCGCACGGTCGGTTGCTCGGGCCAGACCACTGCCATGCACCTGGACAACGGCTCGACGCAGGAGTGGTCGTTTGACGGTGGTCCGGCGGCCGCCGCCGACGCGTCGTGGAGCAAGCAGGAGGCCGGAACGGACCGGCGATGTTTCATCCAGACCCGTCTGCGGGAAAACGTGCTGCTGCAAGCCAAAGTCTGTCAGTCCGGTAACGGTGGTCCGGCGGTGAATGTGCTGGCCGGAGCTATCCAAAACGCGCTCGGGCAGTAGCCGTCGGGGAACGCGAAGGAATATGTCCGTGCCACCTGGTAGATGAGTCTTGTGACTATCGTCGGGTAGCCGCGCGCAACCAGCGCAGCCGACGGTCCGGGCCCGAAGGGATTTCCGATCATGGCGTTTGCCGTCGCGTCGCAGGTGGATCCCGCGCGCCTGGCCGACGGCGAATTTGCCAGCGCTTCGGCCGCGGCGCAGTTCATCTCTGACAGCTGTTTGGCGGACGGTCCCGTGGGACGGGTCGGTCTGGAGATCGAGGCGCACTGCTTCGACCCGGCCGATCCGCAGCGCCGCCCGAGCTGGGACGAGATCACCCGCATCCTGGATTCGCTGCCGGCCATGCCCGGCGAAAGTCTCGTCACGGTCGAACCCGGCGGCGCCGTCGAACTCTCCGGGCCGCCCCTGCTGGGAGTGGCGGGCGCAATCGAGGCGATGGCCGGCGATCAGGCCGTACTGCGCAAGGCCTTCGACGCCGCCGGCCTGGGTCTGGTGTCGCTCGGGGCGGACCCACTGCGCCCGGCCAAGCGGATCAACCCGGGCCCGCGCTACCGCGCGATGGAGGAGTTCTTCACGGCAAGCAACACCGGCGCCGCGGGCGCGGCGATGATGACCTCGACCGCGTCGGTGCAGGTCAACCTCGACGCCGGGCCGCGCGATGGATGGGCCGCCCGGGTCCAGCTGGCGCACGCGCTCGGACCGGTGATGGTGGCGATCTCAGCCAACTCACCTCTGCTCAGCGGCCAGTTCTGCGGATGGCGTTCGTCTCGGCAGCGGGTCTGGAGCCAGCTCGACTCGGCACGCTGCGGGCCGATCCTGACCGCCAGTGGCGAGGATCCCGGCACCGACTGGGCGCGTTACGCACTCAAGGCGCCGGTGATGCTGGTGCATTCTCCGGAGGCCGAACCAGTCACCCATCGCGTGCCGTTCGCCGACTGGGCGGACGGCCGCGAACTGCTCGGCGGGCGCCGGCCCACCCGCCACGACCTGGAATACCACCTGACCACGCTGTTTCCGCCGGTGCGGCCGCGGCAGTGGCTGGAAATCCGCTACCTGGACAGCCTGCCGGCCGACATCTGGCCGGCGGTGGTGTTCACCATCGTGACCCTGCTCGACGACCCGGTCGCCACGGACCAGGCGGCCGAAGCGGTCGAACCCGTGGCCACCGCCTGGGACACCGCCGCCCGGATCGGGCTGGACGACCAGCGGATCTATGCGGCCGCCAATCAGTGCGTCGCCATCGCCGCTGAGCGCGTACCCGCCGGATTGAGCGACGGCATGCAGCGTCTCGCCGCAGCGGTGGAACAGGGTCGTTGCCCGGCCGACGACTTCTCCGACCGGGTAGTCGAAAGCGGCATCGCAGCGACAGTGACCGCCCTGGCCCTAGGGGTGCGGTGACGCCACGCGAAGGGCTGGTCCGCGATATGCACCGGGCCCGGACGAGAACACTGCGCCTGGTCGATATCGATGACGCGGAACTGCATCGCCAGTACGACCCGCTGATGAGCCCGCTGGTCTGGGACTTGGCGCACATCGGCCAACAAGAAGAGCTGTGGCTGCTGCGCGGCGGGAATCCAGGTCGGCCCGGCATCCTGTCCGGCGCCGTGGAACACCTCTACGACGCCTTCGTGCACCCCCGCGCCAGCCGAGTCGACCTGCCGCTGC
This sequence comes from Mycobacterium sp., assembly GCF_965277065.1. Taxonomy (GTDB): domain Bacteria; phylum Actinomycetota; class Actinomycetes; order Mycobacteriales; family Mycobacteriaceae; genus Mycobacterium. The sequence continues at coordinate 173,630 of NZ_CBDIBT010000016.1, read as the reverse complement.
TGTCCCCGGATCAGGCCCGCAGCTACTGCGGGACGGTGCGGACGGCTTCGCTTGACGCGCTCGATCGGCTTCCCGACGAGGCGGAGCACAACTTCGTCTACGGACTGGTGGTCAGCCACGAGAACCAGCACGACGAGACCATGCTGCAGGCGCTGAATCTGCGTAGCGGTCCAGCACTGTTGCTGGAGACTCGCACCCCGCCGCCAGGACGGGTCGGGCTCGCCGGAACGTCGGTCTTGGTTCCCGGCGGACCGTTCGTGCTCGGCGTCGACGCGGCCGACGAGCCGTTCTCGTTGGACAACGAACGGCCCGCGCACGTGGTCGACGTACCGGCATTCCGCATCGGCCGAGTTCCGGTCACCAACGGCGAATGGCAGCAGTTCGTCGGCGATGGCGGTTATGCGCAGTCGCGGTGGTGGTCGTCGCGTGGCTGGGAGCATCGCGAAAACGCCGACCTGACCGCACCGCAGTTCTGGCATGCCGACGGGCAGACCCGGACCCGGTTCGGTCATGTCGAGGACATTCCCGCCGACGAACCGGTTCAGCACATCAGCTACTTCGAGGCGGAGGCCTACGCGGCGTGGGTCGGAGCGCGGCTGCCGACCGAACGCGAGTGGGAGAAGGCGTGCGCCTGGGACCCGCAGCGCAGCGCGCGTCGTCGATTTCCCTGGGGCGCCGAGGAGCCGTCACCGTCACATGCCAACCTCAGCGGGGACGCGCTGCGCCCGGCGCCGGTCGGCGCCTATCCGGGCGGCGCATCGGCCTATGGGGTCGAGCAGATGCTCGGCGACGTGTGGGAGTGGACCAGTTCCCAGCTCGAGCCGTGGCCGGGCTTCACACCGATGATTTACCAGCGCTATTCGGAGCCGTTCTTCGGCGGCGACTACCGAGTGCTGCGGGGCGGATCGTGGGCGGTGGAGTCAGGAATCGTGCGGCCCAGCTTCCGCAACTGGGATCACCCGTACCGCCGGCAGATCTTCTCCGGGGTCCGGCTGGCGTGGTCCGTCGACGACGCAGACCCGGGGGGCTCCCCCTGATGTGCCGCCACCTCGGCTGGCTGGGACGCGAAACCTCGGTGTCCTCCCTGGTGCTCAACCCGCCGCACGGACTTCGGGTGCAGTCGTATGCCCCGCGTCGGCAAAAGCACGGCCTGCTTAACGCCGACGGTTGGGGCGTGGGTTTTTTCGACGGCGCCACGCCGCGGCGCTGGCGCAGCCCCGCACCGTTGTGGGGGGATGTTTCTTTCGATTCCATCGCACCGGCGCTGCGCAGTCACTGCGTGGTCGCCGCGGTGCGCTCAGCTACTGTCGGTATGCCGATCGAAGCCAGTGCGACAGCGCCGTTCACCGACGGGCAGTGGCTGCTGTCGCACAACGGTGTCGTCGACCGCGACGTGCTGCCGGCCAGCGCATCCGCCGAATCCACTTGCGACAGCGCTGTTCTCGCGGCCCTGATTTTCACTCGCGGCGTCGGCTCACTGGGCCAGACGATCGCCGAAGTAGGTGCCGCCGACCCTGACGCCCGGCTGAACATCCTGGCGGCCAACGGATCTCGGCTGTTGGCCACCACCTGGGGTGACACCCTGTCGATCCTGCGCCGCGATGACGGACTGGTGCTGGCCAGTGAGCCTTATGACGACCAGCCGGGCTGGGAGGACGTCCCCGACCGCCACCTCGTCGAGGTCACCCCCGAGCGGGTGACCATGACCGATTTGAACCCAACGAAGGGATAGTGATGACGCTGACGTTGTCCAACCACCTGGCCGCTGACTCGGCGTACGAGGCCTTGTGCCGTGACGTGCGCGCCGGACTGCAGAGCTCACCGAAGTCTCTGCCGCCCAAGTGGTTCTACGACGCGGTGGGCAGCGACCTGTTCGATCAGATCACCCGCCTGCCGGAGTACTACCCCACCCGGGCCGAGGCGGAGATCCTCCGTGCCCGTGCCGCGGAGATCGTCTCCGTCGCCGGCGCCGACACGCTGGTCGAGTTGGGCAGCGGAACGTCGGAAAAGACCCGGGTGCTGCTCGATGCCCTGCGTGACGGGGGAGCGCTGCGGCGGTTCGTCCCGTTCGATGTCGATGCGAGTATGTTGTCGGCAGCCTCTGAGGCGATCCAAGGCGAATACCCGGGTATCGAAATTGCCGCCGTCTGTGGCGATTTCGAGGAACACCTGGCCGAGATCCCGAACGGTGGCCGTCGGCTGTTCGTGTTCCTGGGGTCGACGATCGGCAACCTCAAGCCCGCTGCGCGTGCGGAGTTCCTGGCCGGGTTGGCTGCGGCGCTGCAGCCCGGCGACAGCCTGCTGCTGGGTACCGACCTGGTCAAAAACACCGGGCGGCTGGTTGCGGCCTACGACGATGCGGCCGGAGTCACGGCCCAGTTCAACCGCAACGTACTCGCGGTGATCAACCGGGAACTCGACGCAGACTTCGACGTCGACGCGTTCCGCCACGTCGCCACCTGGAACGCGGTCGATGAGCGGATGGAAATGTGGCTGCGGTCCGAGCTGGCGCAGCGGGTTCACATCGCGGCGCTGGATATGACCGTCGACTTCGATGCGGGGGAACAGGTCCTCACCGAGGTGTCGTGCAAATTCCGGGCCGAAGGCGTCGCCGACGAACTCGCGCGGGCGGGTCTACGGCTCACCCAGTGGTGGACCGACGCGGCCGGCGATTTCGGGTTGTCGTTGTCGGTCAAGTGAACGCCGGCCTGGCCGAGGCCTGGCGGGCTGCCCGCCCGCCAGCCGCCGGGCTACACCTGGATAGTGCTGCGTGCTCGCGGCAGAGCTTCGCCGTGCTTGATGCGGCCGCCCGGCATGCGCGACACGAAGCCGAGGTCGGTGGGTACGTGGCGGCCGAGGCGGCCACACCGGTGCTCGACGCCGGTCGCGCTGCGGTCGGCGTGCTCACCGGGATGCCCGACGCACAGGCCGTGTTCACCACCGGCTCGCAGCACGCACTGGATTTGCTGCTGTCCAGTTGGCCGGCAGGTGGCCGGACGCTGGCCTGTCTTCCCGGCGAGTACGGACCCAACCTGGCGCTGATCAGCGTGCATGGCTTCGATCGCCAGACGCTGCCGACGGATGCCGACGGCCGGGTGGTGGTCGAGGAGGCCGCGATCAGCCTGGCCGCCGCACCACCGGATCTGGTCCACCTGACCGCCGTCGCGAGTCACCGAGGCGTGGTGCAGCCGTTGGCCGAAATGGCAAGTATATGTGGTGAATTGGGGCTTCCGCTCATCGTCGATGCCGCGCAGGCGCTCGGGCAGATCGACTGCACGGTGGGCGGTGTGGACGCGATCTATGCGTCGTCGCGTAAATGGCTGGCCGGACCGCGCGGCGTCGGCGTGCTGGCCGTGCGGCCGACGTTGATGCAGCGGCTGCAGCCCCGGCTGCCACCGAAGGAATGGGCCGGGTCGTTGTCCAAAGCCGACCGACTTGAACTCGGCGAGGCCAATGTGGCTGCGCGAGTCGGCTTTTCAGTCGCGATCGGTGAGCATCTGGCTGCGGATCCAACCGCCGTGCGTTCCCGGCTGGCGGAGGTGGGGCGGGTCAGCCGGACCGTCCTCGCGGACGTGCCGGGGTGGCGGGTGGTCGAGGCGGTCGACGAGCCGAGTGCCATCACGACCTTGGCGCCCGTCGATGGGACCGACCCGCAGAAGGTCCGCGGGTGGCTGATCGCCGAGCGCCGGATCGTGACGACAGCTGTGACGGTTCAGCGCGCACCCCTGGAGTTGACCGGCCCGGTGCTGCGGATCTCGCCGCACGTCGACACCACTCACGACGATCTGGAGATTTTCGTGGCGGCGCTCGCCGACGCTAGTGCGCACGTGTAGCAAAACCCGCATCCCGCAGGCAGCGTGACGGGCGACCCTGAGGGCTCCGCAAGTCTCAGTAAGATCTCAGGTGAATACCGTCTGTTTTACCTGTTAAACCGGTATTGACAACCAATGCGGCGCTGCTTAGCGTAAGTGCCCTCAGCTTTTTCACAGCAAAGTTGAGTAGCTCGACCGCGCTCTTCCGCACTGTCCCGATTCCTATCCCGCTTTCAGATAGATCAGGGGAAGAAATGAACACCAATCAACGCTGTGCGATGCTCACGATTAGCGCACTCACCGGTGGCTTGCTCGCGGCGGCGTTCCTGCCGATGGCGGTCGCCTTCGCCGACGACTATGACTTCACGCCCGATACCGCGACTTTCATTCCCAAGCAGGTCGAGGGATACCCGCCGCTCATCGACGAAGTGACCGGAGCCGAGAATTGGAAGATCTTTGACCTTACGACCAACACGACGTTTGTAAATGGTTTCGCTGGCACAGACACCGAGACGACGATCGGGTCCTTCACCAACGACGATTATCTGACGAGCACGAGTTTCACCGCGTTTGGTACCAGTGTCACCTTTTTCGCGCCGGCCGGTACACAGATCGACCTCGCCAACTTCGGCCTTGGTTTCGAAAACGAGTGGATCGATATTCCCAGCGGAGCCGACGCCGGAACTTCGGACCTGTTCATCACGCCGTTCGGGGATTTCTCGCTTTTCGGGACAGCTTTTTCAGAACTGTCCACCGCACTCACGCCTTAGCCGACCTTGTGCGCGGACAGTAGATACGCCGGCAACTTCATCCGGTCCTTTTCATCGCGCTCGTGCTCGGGCATCGGCACTTCGGAATCCGGCGGCGCCGGCGGAATGAAGGCGTGAATGAACGCCGGCCGAATCTCATCGATCTCCCAGTATTTGCTTACCGCTGAACGTAATTCGTCCTCGTCGACCTCGTTGGGCTTCTGCTCCCACTCGCCCGGGAACGCGCCCTTGGCGAATACCAACATGAAGTAGCCGGCCCCGTCGGCGGCGGCCCGATGCACCGCTTGCAGATAGCCGTCGCGGCCCTCGATCGGCAGCGAGTGGAACAGCGTGCTGATGCGTCTGGGTGGCGGATATGTCGGTCAACCCGGTCAAGTTGCGAATCGTGCCGCGTAGCAGCCTGCACCGGCTCGTGACACCGACAGCCGACTATTGGCGCATTGAGTTGTCGGCGGGGGCCGCGCTAATTCCCGTCAGCTAAACGCAACAGCACCTCAGCGAGCGCCTGCGGCCTTGAAAGCATCGGTGAATGACTCCCCGGCAGCTCTACGATGTCTGCGCCAATGTTGTGGGCTGTCCGCTTCGACCATGCGGGGTTGACGAGCCGATCCTCGCTGCATACCACGGAGGTACTGCTCACCGAAGGGTGTTCGGTCAGCGAGCATGGCATCGTCCACGGGTGTCCCGACTGGGGTCGCAGATGCTCGATGGCTGCGGCCACAGTCGCTTCGTCGCAGTCGGCGTAGAACACCGTCCGGACGAAATCGAAGTCTAACCACACAGTCCGCAATTGCGCGTCGGGCTCACTCAATCCGTGGAGCCATCCATCCGCAAATTCCGTACTAATCATGTCGGGCTGCGTCTGCCATTGATCAAACAGGCCGATTCCGCCCTCCGGGGGTGTGGCGCACACATACACCAAATGCCGCACCGGCCGCCGAGCCGGAAGCAAGGCCCCTGTGGCACCACCCAACGAGTGAGCTACCACCATCACGTCGTCGTCACATCCGCGAAGAGCGTTGCAAACGAAATCCGCGTAAGCATCGAAGTCCGCAGACCCGTCGTCGCTCGGCAGATCGGGGGCGACGACTTGATGTCCTGCCTGCTGGAGGAAAGGAGTCAACCGCTCCCAACACCACGCGCCGTGCCATGCACCGTGCACTAAAGCGAAAGTCGCCATGCCGGTGAGCGTAGAGCCCCATATTCCTTTCGGCAGGTGAAAACAGCGTCAGGCCGACCTGGCTTGACGGCGGCTCGACGGCCTGGTCTTCAGCACCGACAAATCACGCGCACGCGCATTGGGGCTGAACTGCGGCCGAAGGCTCCAAAAGATCAGGATCACAGGTGAATCAGCAGCGTGCTGTCGACGATGGTGTTGAAGCGGCCGTCGTGCCCGCCGAACGCGGTTGTGTCGGTCTGCTCGAATGTGGCGGTGCTCAGCCCGCGCTACTGAGCTGCTTTGGTCGCGGCGACAGCGGTCGAGGTGAGGTCGACGCCGTGGACGGTGTAGCCGTCGGCCGCCAGCGCCAGCGACAACTCGGCGTAATCGCATCCGGCGTCGGGGACATCGCTGCGGAACTTTCCTGCTGCGCTCAGCGCGGCAAATTCGGGTTGCGGCTCGCCGATGTTCCACGGCGGCGGCCCCTCGAACGCACCCTCCTCACGATATGCGCTATCCCAATCCATCACTTCATTGGTTTGTTGCGGCGTGGAAACGCCTAGCTTTAGCCGGGGGCGGAAGCGCCGCTTCTCCTTTCGATGTGGTGTCGGTAGTCGGGGCTAGGTTTTCGGTGTGTCGCGCTATCGGTTGCTTCCGACTGCTGAGCAGACGGCGGTGTTGGCCGGGCATTGCCGTCATGCCCGGTATGTGTGGAATCTGGCGGTCGAGCAGCAGCAGCATTGGCAGCTGGGCCGTCGGGCGCCGGGCTATAACGAGCAGTGTGCGCAGTTGACGGCGGCGCGCACCGAATACGCGTGGTTGGCGGCGGGTTCTCAGACCGTGCAGCAGCAGGTGTTGCGGGATTTCGCGCAGGCGATGCGCAACTTCTTCGACGGCACGCACCGGCGCCCGAGGTGGCGCAAAGCCGGTGTGCACGAAGGATTCCGGCAAGTCGCAGTCAAGGCGCAGCATATCGAGCGGCTCAACCGGCGCTTCGGGCGAGTGTGGGTGCCCAAGATCGGCTGGGTGCGGTTTCGCCTGACCCGCCCGGTGCCGGAGGGGGTGAAGTCCTACCGGGTGACCTGTGACCGTATCGGGCGCTGGCATATCGCCTTCGCGGCCGTGCCAGAGCCGATCGCTGGTCCAGGTGATGGCTCGATAGTGGGCATTGATCGCGGGGTGACGGTGGCGGCGACTCTGTCCACCGGAGAGCTGCTGCATGTGCCCGGCCTGGGCCGCGGTGAGGCGATCCGGTTGAGGGTGCTGCAGCGTCGGTTGGCCCGCGCGCGGCGCGGTTCGAATCGGCGCGCTCGCACAAAGCTGGCAATCGCGAAACTGAAAACCAAAGAGTCCGCCCGGCGCAAGGATTGGGTGGAGAAACTCTCCACCGAGATAGCGGGTCGTTTCGACACGATTCGGATCGAAGCCCTCGATGTGCGGGCCATGACGCGCAGCGCACGCGGAACTGTCGAGAAGCCCGGCCACCGAGTTGCCCAAAAACGCGGGCTTAACCGGGGCATCAGCCGCAGTAGCTGGGGTCTGCTCGCCACCCGGTTGCAGCACAAAGCCTATGGTCGGGTCGAGCAGATCCCGGCCGCCTACACGTCGCAGCGCTGCTCGGTGTGCGGGCATGTCGCTCCCGGAAACCGCAAGAGCCAAGCGGTGTTCGAGTGCCAAGCCTGCACTACAGGACCGTGCAACGCCGACGTCAACGCAGCACGCAACATCGCCGCCGGACGGGCGGTGACAGCACGGGGAGACCTCGGCATCAGCCGGTCTACGAACCGTGAACCTCAACTGCGTTCTCCTGCCGCTTAGGTAGTGAGGGTGGGTTGGAATCCTCTGGCTTCAGCCACAGGAGGACGTCAATTGCCATGTGCTCCAACCTACTCCGGGACGTCCCAGGTGTGGACGGGCTCGTTGCTGTGCATGTGGTCGCAGTAAAACCGCAACATTTCGGCCAGGGCGGCTGGCCTGGCCAGACCGCGTTGTTCCAGTGCCCGCACGGCGGCGACCTGCCAGCTCGCGCCGTTGCTACGGGCGCGGGCGCGGCCTTCGATCACGCCGAGCAACCGATCGCGGATCTCGGCGGCCACGCCCCAACGGTCCAGCCCGTCGTACGCCATCGGCAGCAGTTCGTCGAGCACTAACTTCGCGGCACCGATCGTGTCGAAGCCCGGCCAGTGCAGTTCTGCTTGCATGCCACGCCGGGCAGCCTCGGTGAAATTACGTTGGGCTGCAACGAAGTCCATCTTGGTCCAGACCTGGCGGTCCTGGTCGGACAGCGCGCGCAGCATGCCGTAGTAAAAGGCCGAGTTGGCGAGCATGTCGATGACGGTCGGCCCGGCGGGCAGCACCCGGTTCTCCACCCGTAGATGTGGCCGCCCCGCGACCACGTCGTACACCGGCCGATTCCACCGGTAGACCGTGCCATTGTGCAACCGCAATTCCGCCAGATGCGGGGTATGTCCGGCTTCGAGTTGGGCGACCGGATCTTCGTCGGACACCTCCGGTAGCAGCGACGGGAAGTAGCGGACATTCTCCTCGAACAGGTCGAATATCGAGGTGATCCAGCGTTCGCCGAACCACACCCGTGGCCGTACCCCTTGGGTTTTCAACTCGTCGGGCCGCGTATCGGTGGACTGCGCGAACAGTTCGATGCGAGTCTCCGACCACAAGTGGTGGCCGAAAAAGTAGGGCGAGTTGGCGCCCAGCGCGAGCTGCGGTCCGGCCAGTACCTGTGCGGCATTCCAGGTGGTGGCGAAGTCGTCCGGCGACACCTGCACATGCAATTGCGTGCTGGTACAAGCGGATTCGGGTGCAATCGATGTCGACTTCGTGCTGAGTGGTTCGGGCCCATCGATGTCGATCTGTAGGTCCTCGCCGCGGGCCTTGAAGATCGAGTCGTTGAGCGCCACATAGCGCGCCGACTCACTCATCCAGCCGCTGGCGAGATGTTCGGGCATCAGCGTCGGCAGGATCCCGATCATCACAATGTGGGCGCCGTCGGCGTTGGCCTTGGTCTCGGCGGCGTTCAAGCTGGCCCGCACTTCGTCTTCCAGTTGCTCACTGGTGTCGCCGGCCAGCGGGCGCGGCGGCACGTTGAATTCGATGTTGTATGCGCCTAATTCGGTCTGATACGCCGGGTCGGCGATAGCGGCCAATACGTCCGAATTCGTCATCGCCGGTTGGTAGGCGTCGTCGACCAGATTGCATTCGATTTCCATGCCGGTGAGTGGGCGATCGAGCTCGAAACTGGACTGCGCGAGCATCGTCTCGAAAACATCGAGGCACAGTTGCACCTTGCGTCGGTACTCCTGCCGGTCCACCCGCGTGTAGGTGGTCCGCTTGAGGTCTTCGCCCACAACGCTGATGCAACCGGTTTGCTCGGTGCAGCGCAACAGAACAACCAAATGACCTGTTGGGACGGCTGATTGCCGGCGTCTGTCATCTCGGTGAATTCCGACCTGCGGCATTGACGCTTTCGTAGGATACTTACAAAATATCAGCTCTGCCTCACGCACTTCACAGGAAAAGATTCGGGGGCCGGCAATGGGTCGCAACTACCGCCGCATAGCCGCTGTGACCGCGGCAACCATGATCGCGTCACCAGCACTTGCACTGTGGTCCAGTTCGATTGCGAACGCCGACGACTTGTCGTCCATCGGGCCGATCGCGATCGGCGGGTACACCGAAACGCTGACCTACGACACCACGACCGGAGGATTCGACAACTATTTGGTCGGCAACTACGACGGCTACCCGTACGACCTTGACGTCTACGTCGATCCCTCTGGGTCGGGCAACAGTGAAGTGCTGCTGACCGTCCCCCTGCTGTTCCAGGGCGGTTTCACCGACATCGACGGGACGATCTCGCCAATTTCGTCGGTGTTGAATCCCGCTGACTTTCTCAACTCCGACATCGGTCTGATTGACCTCGGAGGTACGCCCGACCCGGCGTTGGGTGTCGTTTCGCTAGGGCCGTTCGATCTGGGCGGATACGAGGACACGTTCAGCATCAACTCGGCCAATTTCGCCATCGACAACTTCGCCACCGGGTTGTCCAACGGGTTGCCATTCGACCTGGATTTCGCCACCGGGGCGCCAGGCTCGAATACGTCCGATTTCCTGCTGACGGTTCCGCTGCTCTTCCAGGCCGGTGTGGAGGACGTCGCCGGTGCGATCACCCCGATCTTCTCGATCGACTACGCCGACTTCCTCAACCCCGACTTCGGCCTGAGCTTGATCGGCGGTCTCTGACCGACCGCTTCCCGCGTAGTCCATGATGGACGTCGAACGCGGGAGGAAAGCAATTGGCCGAGTTCATCGCTTCGATCGACCAGGGCACCACCAGCACTCGCTGCATCATTTTCGGGCACGACGGCAGCGAGGTGGGCCGGCATCAGCTCGAGCATGAGCAGATCCTTCCGCGAGCCGGATGGGTCGAGCACAACCCGATCGAGATCTGGGAACGCAGCACATCGGTGCTGATGTCGGCACTCAACGCCACCAACTTGTCGTCGAAAGACATAGTCGCACTGGGAATCACGAACCAGCGTGAGACAACGCTGGTGTGGAACCGGCGCACCGGCCGGCCGTACTACAACGCGATCGTCTGGCAGGACACCCGCACCGACCGGATCGCGTCGGCGCTGGGCCGCGACGGCCGCGGCGATGTCATCCGGCACAAGGCGGGACTGCCCCCGGCAACGTACTTCTCCGGCGGCAAATTGCAATGGATCCTGGAGAACGTCGACGGTGTGCGTGCTGCCGCCGAGCATGGCGACGCGCTGTTCGGCACCACCGACACCTGGCTGCTATGGAATCTCACCGGTGGCCCGCGGGGCGGAGTACACGTCACCGATGTCACCAACGCCAGCAGGACCATGCTGATGAATCTCGAAACATTGGACTGGGACGACGAACTGCTGTCTTTCTTCGACATTCCGGCCACGATGCTTCCGACGATCGCGGCATCCTCGCCGCTCGAGCCCTACGGACTCACAGCAACGGACGGCCCAGTGGCCGGCGAGGTGCCGATCGCCGGGATTCTCGGCGACCAACATGCCGCCATGGTCGGACAGGTCTGTCTGAAGCCCGGCGACGCCAAGAACACCTATGGCACCGGCAATTTCCTGCTGCAGAACACCGGCGAGACGATCGTCCGATCGGGCAACGGGCTTTTGACCACCGTGTGCTACCAATTCGCCGACGCCAAACCCGTTTACGCTCTTGAGGGTTCGATTGCCGTCACCGGCTCTGCGGTGCAGTGGTTGCGGGATCAGCTCGGCATTATCAGCGGGGCGGCGCAGAGTGAGGCGCTAGCCCGCCAGGTCGACGACAACGGCGGGGTGTATTTCGTGCCGGCGTTCTCGGGATTGTTCGCGCCGTACTGGCGCTCGGATGCGCGGGGCGCGATCGTGGGGCTGTCACGCTTCAACACCAACGCGCACCTGGCCCGCGCAACATTGGAGTCGATCTGCTATCAGAGCCGCGACGTGGTCGATGCGATGCAAGCCGATTCCGGTGTGCGCCTTGGGGTCTTGAAAGTCGACGGCGGGATCACCGCCAACAATCTATGCATGCAGATCCAGGCCGACGTGCTCGGTGTCGAGGTGGTGCGCCCGGCGATGGCCGAGACGACGGCGTTGGGCGCCGCGTACGCGGCAGGCTTGGCGGTCGGCTTCTGGTCGGGCCCGGATGAGCTCCAGGCCAACTGGCACGAAGGCGATCGGTGGACGCCGGCCTGGACCGAGCAGGAGCGCTCGGTGGGATATGCCGGATGGCGAAAAGCGGTGCAGCGCACCTTGGATTGGGTCGAGGTCACCTGACGCCAACGGTGGGGACCAGCTGATGCCGGCCCCCACCGCGTGCGGGGTGATCAGTCGTCTTCGCCGAGAATCAAGTAGATCTCGCGGCGAGCGTTATTGATGATCTCAAGGATGCGCTGCTGCTGCTCGGTGCTTGCGGCGTGCGCGGATTGCGCTACAGCGCCGAACAATTGGCCGACAGCCGCGCGCAGGTTGAGATGGGCCGGGTCCACGCCGTCGGCGATCTCGTCCCACGGCGGGGCGGCGACCTTTTCGGCGGCTTCCCGGCCGGTGTCGGTCAGCTCGAAGAGCTTCTTGCTGCCTTCGGTTTCGGTGCCGACGATCAGGCCCTCGTCGACCAGCAACTGCAAGGTCGGATATACCGAGCCGGGACTGGGCTTCCACAGGTCCTGGCTGCGCTCGGCAACCTCCTGGATGATCTCGTAGCCGTGCATCGGTCGCTCGGCGAGCAGCACCAGGATGGCGGCACGGACATCACCTCGACGACCGCGCCGGCCGCCGCCGCGGCGTCCACCGCGTCCACCGGGGCCGAAGGCACCGGGGCCAAAGCCTGGGCCGAAGCCCGGACCGAAGCCGCCGGGACCGAACCCGCGGCCGCGGCCGAAACCGGGTCCGAACGGCCCGTCACGCCCAGCTCGACCGCTTTCGTGTCCTCGGACGTAGTCCCGGAACTCGCGGCGGGCCTGCCTGCGCTGCTCGTGGAGGGCACGGCGGTCCTGGGCTGCAAATCCAAAGCCCGAAGGCCCCGGTTCACCTGCGAAAGGCCTGCCCAGATGCGGCACGCCCGCATCAAAGAATGGGTTGTTCATTGGTTGATCTCGTTTCTGGAAAGGTGGCGCCGGATACGCTACCGATACTATGACGATATATCGGTATCTATCGTTATGCAAGTGCGGATTCGCGACTAGCGGTTAGATGAGGCGGTTTGCGGGTTCCTGGGGCGGGGTAGGACTTAGCCATGAGTCAGGAGAATGTCGAGGTCAAACACCTCCAGGGCCAGGGCCGCGACGCACCCTCTGCCGGGTCTCGCGGCACCGGACGGGGCCCCCGTCGGCGACTGTGGCTTAACTGGGGACTCGCCGTCCTGACCGCGGTCGCCGCGGGCATCACGATGGCGGTGGCCTTGGGCGCGGTGATGAGCACCGCGGCTTGCAGCGATAAGGCTTGCCCCAACTTGGGCCCGCGTGGAATCAGTTTCGACACGCTGTACTACGGCGCGCCCGCTATCGCGGTGGCGACGATCGTCCTCTCGATCTTCACGGCGCGGCGTCGATGGGGTTTCGTGATTCCCGTGACCGCGTTGGTGCTGCTGATCGCCGACATGGCGATCATTGCCGTCACGGTCGCGCAGTGACGGCGCTACCGACCCGGCGCATACCTGTGATGAGAGGGCAGCCCCGGGTAGGGCCGTAACCGGGCCAGTTCTCTGCGGTGTCGCTCGGCGAGCACCGCGGCCAGAACCAGTTGCGGCGGTGTACCCGGCGGGGGTGGAGGACCTACCCGGTTGAGCACGTCGCCGGCTATCCGATATGCCATCTGATCGCGCAGGTGCGGGTCGAGTTGTTGTGCTCGCGAGAGGAATTGGCGCGCGACGTCGGCGTGCTCGGCACCGAGTCCGGACAGCTGCAGCGATGCCGCCCACCATGCCAGCTGCGGTGGCATCAGCGGGGGTGGACCCAACTCCGGACCGCGTTCGCTGATCACGATGGTGCCGGCGAAGATATCGCCGATGCGTTTGGCGCTCGGCGAGAGCATGCTGCAGATCACCGCAGGACTGCCCAGCAGCATCCATATCTCCACGATCGACGACAGCGCACGAAACAGCGCCTGGCGGAAGCGCTCCGGGCCGCCGTCGTCCGACACCACCCGCAGACCCATCACGATCTTGCCGACCGTGCGGCCACGCGTCGCGGTCTCCAGAACCAGCGGATAGCCGACGAACACCAACACCGTGAAGATGATGATGACCGCCGCGACCACGGCTTCGTCGAAATGTCCGAGCGTGCCCGCCCACAGCGTCAGCGCAATCAGGTAGCCGATGATGATGACGGCGATATCTATCAGCGCGCTGACCGCCCGCACCGGCAGCTGGGCAACCCGCACGTCGAGCACCACCGCGTCCCCGGTCACCACCTCCGACATACTGCGCACGGTACCCGCGGCTAGTCGCGGCTAGTCTCGGTCCGGTGGACGTCGATGCGTTCGTGCTTGCTCATCGCGACAGCTGGGACCGTCTCGAGCAACTGATCAGAAGCCGCAACCGGCTCAGCGGTGCGGAGATCGACGAACTCGTGGGGCGCTACCAACGGGCGTCGACGCACCTGTCGATGCTGCGCTCGAGTTCCTCCGATTCCGCCCTGGTCGGACGGCTTTCGAGTCTGGTCGCACGGGCCCGCGCTGCGGTCACCGGGGCGCATGCGCCGCTGTCGAGCGAGTTCACCCGGTTCTGGACGGTGTCGTTCCCGGTGGTGGCGTACCGCGCCTGGCGGTGGTGGCTGGCGGCAGCGGTTGTTTTCTTCGCGGTCACTGCGGCGATCGCTCTGTGGGTGATGGGCAGTCCAGAAGTGCAGTCGACGATCGGAACACCAAGCGAGATCGACGAATTGGTCAATCACGACTTCGCCTCCTACTACAGCGAGCATGCGGCCGCGGCCTTCGGTCTGCATGTCTGGGTCAACAATTCCTGGGTGGCTGCCAAGTGCATCGCGTTTTCCGTCGTGCTGGGGGTGCCGATCCCGTTCGTGCTGTTCGCCAACGCCGCCAACCTCGGCGTCATAGCCGGGCTGATGCTGCAGGCCGGTAAGGCCGACGTGCTGTTCGGGCTGCTGTTGCCGCACAGCCTGCTGGAACTGACGGCGGTATTCCTGTCGGGCGCCGTCGGCATGCGACTGGGCTGGTCGGTGATCGCGCCGGGTGACCGGCCCCGTGGGCAGGTGCTCGCCGAGCAGGGCCGAGCGGTGATCTCGGCCGCCGTGGGTTTGGTTGTGGTGCTGTTGGTTTCGGGTGTGATCGAGGCGTTCGTCACGCCTTCCCCGCTGCCGACGTGGGTGCGGGTCGGCATCGGGGTGCTCGCCGAGGCGGGCTTTCTGACCTACGTGGTGTATTTCGGCCGGCGCGCGGTGCGGGCCGGCGACACCGGTGACATCGCCGATGCACCGGACGTCGTCCCAATCCGCTGAGCTACAGCCGTCCAGCGGCTTTCATCGCCAGATAGCGGTCGGCCAGTGCGGGCGCGAGTTCAGCGGGCGCCGCGTCGATGACCTCCACGCCGCTGTGGCGCAGCCGCGACGCGATCGCCGATCGCTCGCTGCGTGCGTGTTCGGCGGCGGCCGCGTCGTACACCGCGGCCGCATCGGATCGGCCCCCCGCCAACTCGTCGACCCTCGGGTCGGCGACCGCGGCGACGATCACCTGGTGCTTGGTCGAGAGCAGGGGAAGTACCGGCAGCAAGCCCTCGTCGAGAGCGCTTGCGTTGAGGTCGGTCATCAGCACCACCAGAGCGCGCCGACGGGTACGTCGTATCACCGCGGAAACCATTGCAGTGGAATCGGATTCGATCAGGGCAGGTTTCAACGGCGCCATCGCCTCGACCACGCTACTCAGGAGTTCGGTTCGTTTCGCGCCGAACACCCCGGCCCTGGTCACCCGGTCGTGGGCGAGGAAGTCGACGGTGTCACCGGCCCGTGAGGCGAGCGCCGCCAGCAGCAGCGCGGCGTCCATGGACCAGTCCAGCCGCGGCCAGCCGTTGGGGTCGCCGGCCGTCGGGTCGACCCCGACGCGTCCGGCGGCGGTGCGCCCGGTGTCGAGCACGATGACGACCCGCCGGTCGCGTTCCGGCCGCCAGGTGCGGACCACGACGTCGGACCGACGAGCGGTCGCCCGCCAATCGATGGAGCGGACGTCGTCACCGACCACATACTCACGCAGCGAATCGAATTCGGTGCCCTGGCCACGTGTCAAGGTGGGTAGCAGCCCGTCCATCTGCCGGAGCCTGGCCAGCCGCGACGGTAAGTGCTTGCGGGACAGGAACGGGGGCAGCACCCGCACCTCGCCGGGCACCTGGCGTGATCGTTGCCGGCCTGCCATGCCCATCGGGCCGATCGAACGCGCGGTGATCGCCGCCGAGTGCTGGTCGCCGCGACGGTTCGGTCTCAGGCATGTGTCCACCCGCAGGACCTGTCCGGCGGCGATATCGACGGCGTGACTTGCCGGTTCGGCCAGGGTACTGGGTGGCCAGGCATCGCGAATGCGTCCGTTGAAGTGACGTCGACCGGTGTTGTGGATCACCAGCCCGAGAGTCACCGGCTCGCCGAGCCGAACCGAGCCGTTCGGCAGCCGGGTGTATTCCAGCCTTGGCGGGCTGGCCGCCAACCCGACGTCAGCGGCGACCATGACCGCGAGCAGACTCAGCAGCACGATGAAAGTCGTTGCCGGCCATGGTGATACCACGATCGGCAGTACGCACAGCAGTGCGATCTGGCCGGTTCGCTCGGTCAACACCACTAGCGCGGCACCGGAACCGAGGCCAGGATGCCATCGAGTACGCCATCGGTGGTGGCTCCCTCCAGCTCCGCTTCCGGCCGGAGTAGCACCCGGTGCCGCAGCGTCGGACGGGCCATCGCTTTCACGTCATCAGGAGTCACGTAGTTGCGTCCGGAGAGCCAGGACCAGGACCGCGCGGTGGCGAGCAATGCGGTTGCGCCACGCGGTGATACGCCCAGCTGCAACGCGAGTGAGTGCCGAGTCGCGCCGGCGATGTCGACGATATAGCCGAGCACCTCGTCGGCTACCAGCACGCGACGTATCGCGTCGCGACCCGCGGCCAACTCCGCTGGGCCGGCGACCGGCCGGATCGCCGATAGGTCGCGCGGATCAAATCCCCGCGCATGCCGGCCGAGGATGGCGATCTCGGCGTCGCGCGGCGGCAGCGGCACCTCCAGCTTCAGCAGGAACCGGTCGAGCTGTGCCTCCGGCAATTGATAGGTGCCTTCGTATTCGATCGGATTCTGCGTCGCCGCAACGATAAACGGGTCGGGCAGCGGCCTGGCTTCGCCGTCGACACTGACTTGACGCTCTTCCATCGCCTCCAACAGCGCCGCCTGGGTCTTCGGTGGAGTCCGGTTGATCTCGTCAGCCAGCAGAAGGTTGGTGAAAACCGGACCGCTGCGGAAAGTGAATGCGGCAGTGCGGTTGTCGTAGACCAATGACCCGGTGATGTCACCGGGCATCAGGTCCGGGGTGAACTGGACGCGCTTGAAATCCAACTGTAACGCGGCCGCGAGAGACCGAATCAGCAGCGTCTTGGCCACGCCCGGTACGCCTTCGAGCAGCACGTGTCCACGGCATAGCAGCGCGACCACCAGCCCGGTGACCACCGCGTCCTGCCCCACCACCGCCTTGCCGATCTCGCCGCGCAGCGCGAGCAGTGCATGTCGCGCCGCTTGGGCCGCAGGCGGCTGAGCTGAGCTGGAGGGCGGTTGAGTCATGAATGTTTGACCTGCCTTTCGACGTCGTCGAGTGCATGAGTGAGCTGTACCAAGTCGGCGTCGGTGGGCGGGGGCGGGCCAAACATGATGAGCCGCAGAATCTCCGGGTCGGATCTGGTGCGGGCGGCGATCGACTGCAGCACCGCAGGAGGCTGGGCGTCGGCGACCAGACCGAGTCGGGGCAGCAGGCGCCGCAGCGTCGCGGTGCGCAGTGCCTCGGCGGCACGATCGCGGGTGCGCCGGGACCGGTACAGGCGACCGCGACCTTCGACCGTCTCCGACGCGCGGACCACCACGGGCAGGTCCTCGGCGACCAGCGGCCCGATCCGCCGGCCCTTCCACAACGCGATGAGGGTGACGGCCAGCCATAACTGAATGACCAGCCAGGTCACGTTCTCCGGAATGAGGTCGAATATCTTTGCCTTTGGCGACGATCCACCTTCGCTGTGTTGCGGTGCGAACCAGACCAGACGCGAATGCCCGCCGGCCAGGTTCATCGCCAGCGCGGCATTGCCGGCCCGCAGCAGGGCGCCGTTCGTCATGAACTCCGTGCTACCGAGCACGGTCACACTGCGGCCACCGTCGCGGTAGCGGACCAGCGCACCGCCGTAGCAGCTCGTCACGGTTGCGTCGCCGACGGCCCGGAAGGTGTCCGACGGCCCGAAGTCCACCGCTCCCGCTTGATTCGCCTCTCGCAGAGCGCAATCCGGGGCATCGTCGGCTGAAGCGGTTCTGGCGCTGCGGATTCCCGGGGACAGCGCGGCGCGTGCGCGCGATGTCGGCTCGACCAGCAACAGATCTCCAGGAGCGTCCGCAAGGCGCTTCATCAACGCCTCGGAGGTGACGCGCTGGGTTTGGCCGACCAGCAGCAGCGACTCCGGGCGCGCCGCGTTCACCGCCTCGTCCACGCTGATCGCGACCACGACGGTGACGCCACGCTCACGCAGCAGCGTGACCAGTGCGTGCGCGCCGTCGGGGCCGGTCGCTTCGGCATCCAGCCGGCCGCCCAGCCGGGGCGCTGTCAGATAGGTGGCTACTGCGGCGACCGCGCAGATGGTGACCAACGCGGTCAGCATCCACCACCATGGTCGCCGCCGCACCGGACGAGGCGTCTGGGTGACCGTCAACGGACCGGGGTCCACGAGTCGGGGATCAGGTGCTCGGATTGTCCGAATTGGCCCGCGGCGGAACGATGATGGAGGTGGCCGTCGAGATCGACGATCAGCTGGTAGGCGGCCTCGGTGCCGGTCCTCTCACCGTAGGTGACGTCGTTGAACGCCGTTGCCGACCGCGACAAATCTGCGGCCAGCGCGGGCAGCCGACCGGCAGCGTCGGCGGCCAGTTCGCTGGCGGTGCGGCCCGGCGCCGGATCCAGGGTGCCGTTCTCCTCCAGGCTGCGGGCCACCGCGCGCAGGCGGTGGCGGATCGCTGCGGTCCAATTCTCTTCAGCAGCATAGCGTTCCGCGATGGCGCGATGTTGGGCGGCGGTGAGCTGCCCGGCGTCGAACAGCTGGTGGTCGGCGCCGGCACGGGTGCGGATCGTTCGGCGCGCGATGCGAACGGCGACCACCATCGCTGCGATCAGCACGGTGAGCAGCACGATGATGGTCAGCCAACCGCCCGGAACCGACGAGCCTTTCTCGACGATGCGGTAGAGCAATTCGTGGATCCACTCGTGAACGCGTTGCGATACCGAGCCTTTGGGGTAGATCGGCTTGTCCAGCTCGCGCTGGGCGGCCTCGTGCGCGGCGTCGCGGTCGATGTCGATAGCGGGCATCGCCTTCAGTGTCCCGACACCGACCGAGTCAGCCACAGGTGGTCGCTCGACGCGGTGGCCGCCGGGCCTCGTGCGACGCCGGTCTGCAGCACGAGATCGAATGCCTCGCTGCGAATTCGGCGATCGGTATAGAGCAGGACCACCACGCCGGCGCTGAACGGAGCAGTAATGATCCGGCCGATCACCGCTCCGACGGCCCCGATCGTCGCCGCTGTCAGCGCGGGACCGGACCCGCCGGCCAGCTCACCGAGGAACTCGAACGGGACGGCGATGGCAGCCGCGATCAGCGTCACCACCAACCAGGTCAGCATCCGGATGCCGAGTATTCGCCAGAAGCTGTTTCGTACCAGAGCAAACGACCGCGTCATGGCGTCGATCACCGGGATTCCTTCGAGCACTATCAGGACGGGTGCGAACGTCAACGCCACGTAGAGATAGACCACGGCGGCGATCGACGTCAGCGCCAGCGGAAAGCCGAGGAGGACCGCCGCCGGCACGTTTCCCGCGGCGGCGGTGACCCCGATAATCACCCCCACCCCGCCCGCGAGCAGGATCAGCCCGGCGGCCTCGAGCGCAACCAGACCGAGCAGGGCTCCGAGACGCCCGCGAATCCGCGCCCACGCTTCGCCTGCGCCGATGCTGCCTCCGAACACGGCCCGCCCCACCACGACCGTCAGCATGCCGGTCAACAGGATGCCGGCCAGCCATCCGACCAGCCCGGCCAGCCCGCCGGACAGCATCCAGGCCCCGACGTCGCCCCCGGTGAGCTGATCGGGCGGTGCTGTTCTCAGCCGTCCGGCCGCGGCCAAGGGTCCGAGGGATGCGGCCAGCGACATGATCTGCGTGGTGACCACGACAATCGCGGTCAATCCCAGCGTGGCTCTGGGGTTGGCCCGGATGTAGAGCGCCGCACCATTGAAGATGTCGCTCAGGCTCAGCGGCCGCAGCGGGATGATCCCCGGCGTCCGCGGTCCGCGGACCGGCGGCCGCGGAGCGCCGTAGTGCGGCGGCGGGGGGTAGCCGGGCTGCCAACCGTAGACCGGTGGCGGCTGAGCCGGCGAGGGGTGGCGCGCGGCCGGATACGCCAGGCTCGGCGCGTAAGCCGGATGAGGCGCATAAGCGGGAGGACCGTAGCCGTTCGGCGGGAAGCCGCTGTAAGGGTAGTCGGGCGGCGGCGCGCTCACCAGGTGGAGCCGCCGTCGCGAAGCCCGGCATTGTCGCTGGCACGCATGGCTCCATACTGTCGAGCACCCGGCTATTTCTCAACGTGCCGCGGTCCGGCGCGTAGCGTCTCCGCCATGGCTGAACTCAAGTCTCGACTCCGCGCGGATCTCACCGACGCGATGAAGGCGAAGGACAAGCTGCGCACCGGGACGCTACGGATGCTGCTGGCCGCGATCCAGACCGAGGAGGTCTCCGGCAAGGCGGCCCGCGAGCTCTCCGACGACGAGGTGCTCAAAGTGCTGGGCAAGGAATCCCGCAAGCGGGGCGAGGCAGCGGAGATCTACACCCAGAACGGGCGCGGTGAGCTCGCCGCGAATGAGCATGCCGAGGCGCGGGTCATCGACGAGTATCTGCCGACGCCGCTCAACGACGCCGAAGTCGCCGATGTGGCCGACACCGCGATCGCGCAGGTGGCCGAGGAGTTGGGCGAGCGTCCGGGCCCCAGGCAGATGGGTCAGGTGATGAAGGCGGCTACCGCACTGGCGGCGGGTAAGGCGGACGGGTCGCGGTTGTCGAAGGCGGTCAAGGACCGTCTCTGACACGGTCCTTTTCAGTTAGCGGCGCAGGCGCCGTTTGCGGTGCGGCAGGTCACGGGTACCCGGTCGGCATGACGCGGTTCGGCTATACCCTGATGACAGAGCAGAGCGGTCCCAAAGACCTTGTACAGAATGCGATTTCGGCCGAGCACAGAGGCTTCGACTTCGAGGTCATGAGCGACCACTTCTCGCCGTGGCTGACATCGCAGGGGCATGCGCCCAACGCCTGGGCGGTGCTCGGCGCTGTTGCGCAGGTCACCGAACGCGTGGATCTCTTCACCTACGTGACCTGCCCGACCATGCGTTATCACCCGGCGATTGTGGCGCAGCAGGCGGCAACGGTGCAGATCCTCGCCGACGGGCGATTCACGCTGGGCCTGGGCAGTGGCGAGAACCTCAACGAGCACGTGGTCGGCAAGGGCTGGCCGGCCGTCACGCAGCGGCAGGACATGCTGCGCGAGGCGATCGACATCATCCGCAGCCTGATGAGCGGTGACCTGGTCGATTGGCGCGGCGACTACTACCAGGTGGACTCCGCGCGGCTGTGGGACCTGCCCGACGTCCCAGTCGAGATCGGCGTGGCGGTGGGAGGCAAGAAAGCGATCGACAAGCTCGGGACGATGGCCGACCACCTGATCGCGGTGGAACCCGACGCTGAGCTGGTGGGCGAATGGCACACCGCGCGCCAGGCCAAGGGGACCGCCGGTGGCGGTCGGGTCGTCGGGCAGATCCCGATCTGCTGGGACCATGACCGGGACGCGGCCGTCGAGCGCGCACACGACCAATTCCGCTGGTTCGGGGGCGGGTGGAAAGTGAACGCCGACTTGCCCACGCCCGCTGGCTTCGCCGGAGCCACCCAGTTCGTGCGGCCCGAGGATGTCGCCGACAGCATCCCCTGCGGCCCGGACCTCGATGTAATCGTCGATGCCGTGCGGCCCTATTGGGAAGCAGGATTCTCCGACATCGCCTTGGTTCAAATCGGTGGCGACACCCAAGAGCGATTCTTGAAGGAGGCCGCCGAGCCGCTGCTGGCCGCGCTCCGGTCAGCCGCTTAGAAAGAAGGACACCATGTCAAAATCGTTGCAAGGCAGGAAAATAGCCGTCTTGGCTGCCGACGGAGTCGAGAAGGTCGAGTTCGAGACCCCGCGCGCCCAGCTGACCGAGAACGGCGCACACGTTGTGCTGCTGTCGCTGAAAACCGGTGACATCCAAGCGCGTAACCACGATCTGGAGCCGGCCGGAACGATCCGCGTCGATCAGGCGGTGTCCGAGGCATCCGTCGACGATTTCGATGCGCTGGTACTGCCCGGCGGCACCGTCAACCCGGACAAGTTGCGGCTGGACAAGTCCGCAGTCGCATTCGTGCGTGACTTCGTGAACTCGGGCAAGCCGGTCGCCGCGATCTGCCACGGGCCATGGACTCTGGTGGAGGCGGACGTGGTGGCGGGCCGCACGGTGACGTCGTATCCGAGCATTCGCACCGATCTGAAAAACGCCGGCGCCAATGTCGTCGACGAAGAGGTCGCGGTGGACGGAAACCTGATCACCAGTCGCTCACCCGACGACCTTCCGGCGTTCTGCGCGAAGCTCATCCACCAGCTCAAACAAGCCCCGGTACGCGGCTGAGCCCTTTGCTAGGCGATCCTGTTTCGAGTTTGTTAATTATGGGCATTTGACTGTCAAAGGAGCCGTTAGCACTACGGCAATCAGCATTGTCGAAAGGCCGACGTGACCACCGCTTACTTTTCGCGCAATTCACTCGACACCAATGGTGTCTACGCACCGCAACACGATTCGCAACTACTGATCGACACGTTGCGCGAGACCGGACTGGCTCGGGGACGGCGGGTCCTGGACCTGTGCACCGGTAGCGGCGTGGTCGCGATCGCCGCAGCCGAGCGGGGCGCCGCGAGCGTGGTCGCGTTCGACATCTGCCCGCGCGCCGTGAGCTGCACGCGAGGCAATGCCGCGTATGCCGGTGTCAGCGTCGACGTTCTCGAGGGATCGTGGTCGGGTGCGCTGGATTACGCGCCGTTCGACCTCATCGTGTCGAACCCGCCCTACGTGCCCACCCCGCCGGCGGGCGACACCAACGTCATCCCGCTCACCGCGGGTCCGGCGCGCGCCTGGAACGCCGGGGTGGACGGCCGAATGGTGCTCGATCCGTTGTGCGAGTCCGCCGCGGGGTTACTGGATGTCGGTGGCTCGTTGCTGATGGTGCATTCAGCGTTGTCCGGTGTCGACAAATCGCTGGAATCCTTGAGGGCGACTGGGTTGAACGCCGAAGTCGTTGCCAAACAGCATATTCCCTTCGGTCCGGTGTTATCGGCTCGCGCCAATTGGTTGGAAGTCACCGGCCAGATCGAGCGCGGATGCCGGATCGAGGAGCTGGTCGTGATCCGGGCGGACAAACCGTGAAAGACCCGGTTCGGGTGCAGGTGGTGCCGAACGGTCCGGTGTTGATACCCGGGCCGGTGAGCATCGAGACTCCCAATGGTGACGTCGTCGAATCGGACCGCTTCATGGTGGCCATCTGCACGTGCCGTCGCAGCAAGATCTACCCGATGTGTGACACCAGCCACCGGCGCTGTCGGCCTGCGGTGCAGCCGAATTCAGCCGAGCGGCCGTCGTAACGACGTCTCGTCGGCTTTCCACGACGCCGTGATCACATCGGCGAGCCGGTCTTCGACGACGGCGTTCGCGCAAATACCGAACACCACGTCGCTGTCCAAGTGCGGCTCACGCGCGACCAACGCACCCACAACGTCGTGACGCACCACCTGCTCGTGCACCGCATCGGCCTCGACGTGTTCGCTATAGAACGCGACACATTCCGTCGGTGCGTCCAAACGCCGTAGCGCCTCGACCAACCGGCGGGAGCCAGGCGACGAGGTGATCTCAGTCGCAGCGAAATGCCCGACTGCGGCTCCGCGGAGCTGGCGGTGTAATCCGAACAGAGACATCAGGTTTACCACCGCCAGCGACTCCGCGGGAACAACGTCGAGGTAGGCAAGGTAGGTCGCGTCGAGTCCGGCGGCCGTCAACAGATCGGCGAACAGCTGCTGGTGAACTCTGTCCCCGCGCCCCGCTCCGTACTCGTCGTATTCGACCGCCACGAACGATGCCTTGGCCTGACCGCTGAGGCGGGGGATCACGAAGGCGTGCGGGTCGCCTTCTTTGAGGTGGTACAGCGACCGGTGCACGAAATATTCGAGCATCTGCGACCAAGTTCCGTTGTCGCGCAACCAGTATGACGGCCCTGACCCGCCGGCGGATTCGATCGACAGATCGTCCATCTCCGCCTTGGCGGTCCGATCGGCATCGATGGGGCCGACGTCGCCGCGCACCGCGGCCAGGAACACGCGTTCTAATTGTGCTCGTAGATGGAGCAACGCGGGATTCCACTCCCACGCCGGGTCGACGCCGGCGAAACCGCGATAGTGCAGTTCGTAGCACATGTACAGCGCAAGTTGCAGATCCAGACCGTAGGGGTCCGAGTCGTCGACCGGCGCGTCGATCTGGGTCAGCTGGTCGTGCGGGGCGGGCTCGGCGAGGCTACGCCGGACCGCCGTCGACAGCGGGCCGTGCGCGGCCGGCAGCCGAGGTTCGACGATTGTTTGTGCGGAGGTCACGGGAGCGTGTACCCACGCATCCGCCCATGTCAAACGGGCCAGTCGCAGCCGGTCAGCTCGACGGAGAGGTGCCAGAGGCGTGATTGATCAACCCCTCGTCATTGGCCGATCTGATCACGTCGTTCGGGTTCTATCAGTCGGTGAAGCCAAAGAAAGCTCCGATCCGACTACGGATCGGAGCTTTGACTTTGACGACGCGAGTCGGGGTGGCGGGATTCGAACCCACGACCTCTTCGTCCCGAACGAAGCGCGCTACCAAGCTGCGCCACACCCCGATTGAAGCTTCGACAGCGTATCGCACCGACCCGGCAGCCTCCTAAAGCGCACCGATATCGTTTCTTGGCAGCGATCTGCGCCACACCCGGCGTGGAATAACTCGGTAGTGGGCATCGCTGAATAGACTGATAACGCACGATGTGCAAGGAAAGCGGGTAAATCATGACGGTGTTGGGTGCCGTGGTGTTCGGCGGAATCCTCGCCCTCGGTGTGCTGTGGCTGCTGGTTACTGCTCCCGGCAGCGACGTCGATCAGGCGTGGAGCGACGCCCAGTGGGCCGAGCACGGTGACCCGGTCGGCGCGGCCGCAGCCGGGTCTGGAGTTTTGACCAGCTGACCGCGACGGTTCAGCCCACGGAATACGTGGGCTGCGACCGAGCGAGGCCGTGTTGCGCCTCCCGGCCCCCGGTGGGCGCCGCGATCAACGTCAACAAGGTTGCCTCCGGCCGGCAGCAGAACCTCACGGGCGCATACGGCGACGTCCCGATCCCGGCGGACACGTGCAACCGCATATCGGAACCCCAACGCGACGGCCCCTTGGCCCGCGACCGGTCCAGCCCCGAATTGGTCACCAACGCTCCATAGAACGGTAGGCACAGTTGCCCGCCATGCGTGTGGCCCGCCATCACCAGCTGGTAGCCGTCCGCGGCGAACCGGTCCAGCACCCGGGGCTCCGGCGAATGAGTCAGCCCCAGACGGAGATTGGCTGCCGGGCTGGCCGGGCCCGCAATCGCGTCGTAGCGGTCCCGCGCGATGTGCGGGTCGTCGACGCCAGCGGCCGCAATGTGCAGACCCGCCACCTCGAACTCGCGGCGATTGTGGGTCAGGTCGAGCCAGCCACGCTCGGTGAAGGCCGCCCGCAGATCCTGCCAGGGCAGCGGCTGACCCCGGACCCGGTGGCCGGGCTTGGTCAGGTAATTCAGCGGGTTCTTCGGGCGCGGGCCGAAATAGTCGTTGCTGCCGAAGACGAAGACGCCCGGCACCGAGAGCAGGTCGCCAAGGCTCTGCACGACCGACGGCACCGCCCGGGGGTGCGCCAAGTTGTCGCCGGTGTTGACGACGAGGTCGGGCTCCAGGCCGGCGAGCTCACGCAGCCACGCCTGCTTGCGGCGCTGACCCGGCCGCATGTGGAGGTCGCTGATGTGCAGCACCCGTAACGGCGACGATCCCGGGTCCAGTACAGGGATGGTCAGTTCGCGAAGCACGAACGCATTGCGCTCGATGAGCGAGGCGTAGCCGACCCCGGCGACAGCCGATCCGAGGACGAGGGCGCCGGTGCTTTTCAGTGCGGTGAGGGTCCGACGACGTTGCAGGCCGGAAGGGCCCGCAGGGAATTCCGACAGCGCGGTGATAGCCGATGGCATGCAGGCCAGCCTACTGCGGATAGCCGCGTGCAGGCGCGTCACACACCAGCAGACCGGCTAGGGAGGCGGTGGCGCCAGGATCGGGATGGTGATCGGCGGAAGACCCGGTATCTCGATCACCTGCGAGCCCACCGGCGCCGGAGGCAGGCCATCCGGTGGTGGGAGCGGTGCCGGGGGAATGCCGTTGCTGGTCTGAATGGTGATGACCGCGCCCGGAATCGTCTGGCCGTTGGGGGAGGTGCCAACCACCTCGCCGTAGCGTGCGCTGCTGTTGATCGACGCGGGCTGTTCGGAAACCTGGAAGCCGGATTCTTTCAACCGCTGGCGGGCGGCGTCGACGTCGAGACCGGCGACGCTGGGCACCCGGGATCCGGGACCACCTTCGACGTACTCCCGATCAGTCGGCGGCAACTTCACGTCACCGAAGAGGGTGGCGATCGGCTTCATCGCGGTGAACCAGGTGCGGGCCGGCTCGTTACCGCCGTAGAGGTTGCCGTCGCCGCAGCGCCGCAACGGCGAGGAGCACAGGTCCGAGGGCGACGTGGAGTCGTCGTAGATGTAGTTCGCCGCCGCGTATTGGTTCGTGAAGCCGACGAAGCCCGACGACCGGTGCGCCTCGGTGGTGCCGGTCTTACCCGACACCGGCAGATTCCAGCCGGCCGCTCCGGCAGACCCAGACGCGGTGCCGCCGCCGAGTGCGTCCTTGCTCATCGCATTGGCCAGTGTGTTGGCCAGGCCCTCGGGGACCACCTGGTCGCATGCCTCGGTGGTGACGGCGACCTGGTTGCCGTTGCGGTCGATCAGCTTGTCGATGGGGTTCGGTGGGCACCACATGCCGCCGGATGCCAATGTCGCTGCGACGTTGGACAATTCGAGCGCGTTGAGTTCGAACGGGCCGAGTGTGAACGAGCCGATGTTCTGCCGCTTGATGAAGTCGGCCAGGCTCTCGTTGCTCTCGGGGTCGTAGTTGCGGGCGCTGCCGGGTTCGGCGTAGGACCTCAGCCCGAGCTTGACTGCCATGTCGACCGTCCGCTGAACACCCACGAGTTGGATCAGCCGGGCGAATGCGGTGTTGGGCGAGGTGGCAAGCGCGTCGGTGACATTCATCGACCCGCGATAGTTGCCTGCGTTGACCACACACCACTGTTCCTTGGGGCAGCCCTTGGCACCGCCGTTGCCCATGCCCTTCGCCTGGAATCTGGCCGGCACATCGAGGTTGGTGTTGATCCCCATACCCATCTGCATGGCAGCGGCCGTGGTGAAGATCTTGAAGATCGACCCGGCGCCGTCGCCGACGAGTGAGAACGGTTGCGACCGCATCGTCTCGCCGGCCTCGGTGTTCAGCCCGTAGGTGCGGTTGCTGGCCATCGCGACGACCTTGTGCGCACTCTTCCCCGGCCTGATCACGCTCATGACGCTGGCAATGCCGTCGAGGGTCGGGCTGGCGAAGGTGTCGATCGCGTGCTTGCTCGGCTCCTGCACGTCGGGATCGAGGTTGGTGCGGATCAGGTAGCCGCCGCGCGCGAGCTGCTCCTTGCTGATCCCGGCGCGTGACAGGTAGGCCTGCACGTAGTCGCAGTAGAAGGCCCGGTCGCCGGCCGCGATGCAGCCACGCGGTAACTCCTTGGGCTGCGGCAGGATCCCCAACGGCTCGGCCTTGGCGGCGCGGATCGCGTCGGCTTCATTGGGCACGTTCTGGATCATGGTGTCCAGCACCAGGTTCCGCCGGGCCAGGGCGCCGTCCGGATTGACGTAAGGATTCAGCGCGCTGGTCGACTGGACCATGCCGGCCAGCAATGCGGCCTGCTGCCAATTCAGATCGGAGGCATTGATGCCGAAGTACGTCTGCGCCGCGTCCTGCACGCCGAAGGCGTTGTTACCGAACGACACCAGGTTCAGGTAGCGGGTCAGGATTTCCGGTTTGGTGAAGGTCTTGTCCAGGGTCAGCGCCATCCGGATCTCGCGCAGCTTGCGCGCCGGAGTGGTCTCGATGGCCGCGCGCTTCTCGGCGTCGGTCTGCGCGATCACCAGCAACTGGTAGTTCTTTACATACTGTTGCTCCAGCGTCGAGCCACCGCGGGTGTCGGCGTCGCCCGAGGCGTAGCCGGCCAGCCCGGTCAGGGTTCCCTTCCAGTCCACCCCGTTGTGCTCGGCGAAGCGCTTGTCCTCGATCGAGACGATGGCCAGCTTCATGGTGTTGGCGATCTTGTCGCTGGGCACCTCGAATCGGCGCTGGGAGTAGAGCCACGCGATGGTGTTGCCCTTCGCGTCCACCATCGTGGTCACCGCCGGGACATCGCCCTCGAGCAGCTGCGCCGATGCATTGCCGACGACCTCGGAAGCGCGGTTGGATACCAGCCCGATTCCACCGGCCACCGGGAACAGCAAAGCAGCGAGGATGACACTGGCGAGCAGGCAACAGCCGGCGAGCCTGGCGATGGTTACCGCAGTCGCGGGGCGCTCCGACATGGCTACTAGACTAGCGGCGCTCCGACAGTCGTATTCGCCAGTGGTCGCTGAAGGATTTTCTCTCCGGCCGCCGCGCCTCAGGTTTCTCTCAGTCGCAGCTCAGGCCGCTGTTAACCGCCTCTTTCGCCGGTTCCGCGCGTCCCTTCATGATCGGACTGCACGGGCGTCCCAAAAAAGCGTCTCCAGAATGTTGCGTAATTGGTACCTGACCACGTAGCTTATCCACACAATGAGATACAGGTAACACCGAGCAGCACAGTGTGGCATAGGTCGCATCGGAGTTCTGGATCACGCAGTGAGCGCCACTTGTGGCAATTAGCGAAGGGGAATCGCTGGTGTCAGCTATACGGACCGCGCCGCCTAAGACAAGCGCAGCACCGACAAACGCCACTCTTCAAGGGGTGGAGGCCGAGTCGAGAATCACATGGGTTTCCAAGGCGCTGTGCCGGGCTGCTGATCCTGACGAGCTGTTTGTGCGGGGGGCTGCGCAACGTAAAGCGGCGGTCATCTGCCGGCACTGCCCAGTGATGCTGGAGTGTGGTGCCGACGCATTGGACAACCGGGTGGAGTTCGGGGTCTGGGGTGGGATGACCGAACGTCAGCGGCGTGCGCTGCTCAAGCAGCACCCCGAGGTGGTGTCCTGGGCTGAGTTCTTCAGCACCCAGCGCAAGCACCGCAGCGTCGGCTGAACGTCTAACCGGTCGCGGTCAATTGATCGGCGATCGCGCGCAGCGCCTCTAAATCGGAAACGTCGAACGGTAGCGACGGGACCCCGACTATTGCGACGTGGGGATTCGCGCCGGTGAACCGCGACAGCAGCCGGATCTCCCGTTTGGACGTCGCCGCGCGATCGGCGTGAATCTGCAGGATGGCCTTGGTCAAAGCGTTGGCGCCGTCGCTCTCGAAGGTCTCGGCGCCGTCGATGGCGCGCTCGATCGGCAGCGAACACAGCATCGGGTGCGTCCGGTTCAGGATCAGCCCGGCCAACGGCATCTTCTCCTCCGACAGCCGGTCCACGAAGAACGATGCCTCCCGCAGTGCATCCGGCGCCGCCGCGGACACCACGACGAATTGGGTGCCGCGCCGCTTGAGTAATGCGTAGGTGCGGTCGGCCTTTTCCCGAAAGCCGCCGAAGGTCGCATCAAGCGACTGCACGAAACTCGCGGCGTCGGAGAGCATCTGCGAGCCCAGGACAGTCGACAGCGCCTTCATCGCCAATCCGACCGCACCGGTGACCAGTCGGCCGATCCCGCGGCCCGGCCCCAGCAACAGCTTCCACAGCCGGCTGTCCATGAAGCTGCCGAGCCGCTTGGGTGCGTCGAGGAAGTCCAGCGCGTTGCGGGACGGGGGCGTGTCCACCACCACCAGATCCCAGCGGTCCTCTGCCAGCAACTGGCCGAGCTTTTCCATCGCCATGTATTCCTGCGTGCCGGCCAGCGAGGTGGCCACCGTTTGGTAGAACTGGTTGTCCAAAATCGCCTGTGCGCGATCTCCCCCGGAGTACTGCACCACCATTTCGTCGAAGGTGCGGCGCATGTCGAGCATCATCGCGAAGAGCTCGCCGGATACCTCGTCAGCGAGCGGCACGCGTTGCGGGGTATTGCCGAGATCGCTGATTCCCAGCGCCTGCGCCAACCGCTTGGCCGGGTCGATGGTCAGGACCACCACGGTCCGGCCGTACTCCGCGGCCCGCAACGCCATGGCCGCTGCGGTGGTGGTCTTACCGACGCCACCCGCACCGCAGCACACCACCACCCGATTGGAGGTGTCTTCGAGGATGCCGGCGATATCCAGAACCGGCGGAGTGGTGCTCATCGGACTCCCTGCTGTGCAAGCGCGTCCGACAGCTCGTAAAGGCTGCCGAGGTCGACGCCGTCGGCGATGGTCGGCAGCTCCAGCCGCGGCACCTTCAGCTCGTCGAGTTGCTCCGCGGTCGACGCCCGCGCAGTGATCCGGGTGGCGTGCTGGATGGCCTCGGTCAGGAGGCCGGCGAAGTCGTCGTCGCCCAGCTTGATCCCGGCGGCGGCCAAGCCCGTCCGCACCGCGTCGGCGTCGACGTCACCGTCAGCGGCTTTGGTGAGGTCGTCGGGTTGCAGGTAAGCCGGAATATTGCGATTGACGATGACCGAGCCGATCGGTAAACCCAGCTTTTGCAGCTCGTCGATCGCCTCCTTGGTCTCCTGCATGGGCAACGCCTCCAGCAGGGTGACCAAGTGGATCACCGTCTGGTCGGAATGCAGGATCTTCACCACACCCTCGGCTTGGGAGTGCACCGGCCCGCCCTTGGCGAGGTCGGAGACCGCCTGGGTGACGTCCAGAAACCGGGCGATGCGACCGGTCGGCGGCGCGTCGACGACGATCGCGTCGTACACCGGGTTCTTGGACCCTTTTTCGATCCGGATCACGGATTCCTTGATTTTGCCGGTGAGCAGCACGTCACGCAGGCCCGGCGCGATGGTCGTCGCGAACTCGATCGCACCGACGCGACGCATCGCCCGGCCGGCGATGCCGAGGTTGTAGAACATGTCGAGGTATTCCAGAAACGCCGCCTCGATGTCGATAGCCAGCGCGTTCACCTGGCCGCCGCGCTCCGCGCTGGCGATCTTGAGCTCCTTGTAGGGCAGCGGCGGCACATCGAAGAGTTGCGCAATCCCTTGGCGCTCTTCGACTTCGACCAGCAGCACCTTGCGCCCACCGGAGGCCAGGGTCAGCGCCAGCGCGGCCGCAACCGTCGATTTGCCGGTGCCGCCTTTGCCGGTCACGAAATGCAGACGAGCCTTTGACAATCGCGATGGCCAGCTGACGTTGCTGCCGCCGCTCGATGTGGTCCCCACCCCTGCATGCTAACCGTGGGGCTTCGCGGCGCTGCCGATAAGCTCGGGATATGAGCCAACCCACAACCTGGGAATACGCAACAGTCCCGCTGTTGACCCACGCCACCAAGCAGATCCTCGACCAGTGGGGCGCCGACGGGTGGGAGCTGGTCTCCGTGCTCCAAGGCCCGACCGGCGAGCAGCACGTCGCGTATCTGAAGCGACCGAAGTGACCGCTGGATCTGCCAAGGCGCGGCTGGCAGAGCTCGGCATCGAGTTGCCGGCCGTCGCCCAGCCGCTGGGCTCCTATGTCCCAGTTGTCCGCAGTGGCAACCTGATCTACACCTCTGGGCAGCTGCCGATGCAGGACGGCGCGTTGGTGCACTCGGGCAAGGTCGGCGTCGACGTCGCGCCCGAACACGGCAAGGAACTCGCCCGGATCTGCGCGCTCAACGGTCTCGCGGCCATCGACTCGCTGGTCGGCATCGACTCGGTGACCAAGGTGGTCAAGGTGGTCGGGTTCGTCGCGTCGGCACCCGGATTCAACGGCCAGCCCGGCGTGCTCAACGGCGCATCGGATCTGCTCGCCGAGGTGTTCGGCGATGCCGGCGTGCATGCCCGCTCGGCGGTCGGCGTCGCGGAGCTGCCGCTGGATGCCCCGGTCGAGGTTGAACTGGTGGTCGAGGTCGGTTA
This sequence comes from Mycobacterium sp., assembly GCF_965277065.1. Taxonomy (GTDB): domain Bacteria; phylum Actinomycetota; class Actinomycetes; order Mycobacteriales; family Mycobacteriaceae; genus Mycobacterium. The sequence goes on along the minus strand of NZ_CBDIBT010000016.1, from coordinate 141,789 downwards.
GCGATTGTGACCGATACCGCCGATCCGTTGACGCATCCGGCCTACGGCCGGCTGCGTCCGGTGACTGACACCGCGTCGGTGGTGCTGGCCAACAACCCGGGCAAGATGACATTGGAGGGCACCAACACCTGGGTGCTGCGCGGCCCCGGCAGCGACGAAGTCGTCATCGTCGATCCCGGACCTGATGACGACGGGCACATCGCCGCTGTCGCCGGCGTCGGCCGCATCGCTCTGGTGCTGATCAGCCACCGGCACGGCGACCACACCGACGCCATCGACAAGCTGGTCGATCTGACCGGGGCGCCGGTGCGCTCGGCGGGCAGCGGATTTCTGCGCGGGCTGGCCGGCGAACTCATCGACGGCGAGGTGATCGACGCCGCGGGCGTACGGATCACGGTCTGGGCGACACCCGGCCACACCGCCGACTCGTTGTCCTTCGTTCTTGACGACGCGGTGCTGACTGCGGACACCGTGCTGGGCCGCGGAACGACCGTGATCGACAGCGAAGACGGCAGCCTGGCCGCCTATCTGGATTCGCTGCAACGACTGCGCGGCCTGGGCCGGCGAACCGTGCTGCCCGGTCACGGCCCCGACCTGGCCAACATCGAAGCGGTCGCGCAGGGCTATCTGGAGCACCGCGAACAGCGGCTCGATCAGATCCGCTCGGCATTGCGCACACTCGGCGACGACGCCACTACGCGCCAAGTCGTCGAGCATGTGTATGTCGACGTCGACGAAGAGCTGTGGGACGTCGCCGAATGGTCGGTGCAGGCCCAGCTGGACTATCTGCGGACTCAGTAGCGCGACCAGACAGAGAATCGCGTTACCGTGCTTTCGTGCGATTCTGCGTCTGCTCGGCGCGAAACAAGCTAGCGCGCGCGTCTGGCCAGCCGTTCGGAGTCCGAGATCAGCACGCTCTTGCCCTCCAGGCGAATCCAGCCGCGGTGGGCGAAGTCGGCCAGCGCCTTATTCACCGTTTCGCGGGAGGCCCCGACCAACTGGGCGATCTCTTCCTGAGTCAGGTCGTGCGTCACCCGCATCGCGCCGCCTTCTTGGGTACCGAAGCGCTGCGCAAGCTGGAGCAGCTGTTTGGCGACCCGACCGGGCACGTCGGTGAAGATGAGGTCGGCGAGGTTGTTGTTGGTGCGGCGCAGCCGGCGGGCCAGCACGCGCAGCAGCTGCTCGGCGATTTCCGGGCGATCGGCGATCCAGGCCCGCAGCGCGTCGCGGTCCATGGACACCGCCCGCACCTCGGTGATGGTCGTCGCGCTCGAGGTGCGCGGGCCTGGGTCGAAGATCGACAGCTCACCGAACATGTCGGACGGACCCATGATGGTCAGCAGGTTTTCCCTGCCGTCGGGTGAGCGGCGGCCGATCTTGACCTTGCCGGAAATGATGATGTAAAGCCGATCACCCGGCTCGCCCTCTGCGAAAACCGTGTGTCCGCGCGGGAAGTCGACGGGCTGCAGTTGCTTGGTCAGCGCGGCGACGGCGCTCGGTTCAACCCCCTGGAAGATTCCGGCCCTCGCCAGGATCTCGTCCACGTTGCCCCTTTTGCTATTCAGATGACTCCGGTAGGAACAGCTGCGCCAGACTCTGCGAGTCCGGCGAGCTGAGTCGAGGAGGTACGTCTTCGACTCAGCATGCCAACGCTACACACGATTGGCATGGTGACGCGGCCCAAATTGCCGATTCGATTGCGAATGCTGATACCGCGGTCCAGAGCGGCCATCCTGATGTGCGCCCGAGACAATGGCGGCCAGCACCGATTGATCGGTGGGCGGGTCGTCGCGGTTGGGTAGGTAGCGCGCCTCGTCGGCGCCGAGGCCGATCCGGCGGTGCATGCAGTCGAGCGCCTCGGGCATTCCTTCCCGGGCCAATGTGCGCATGTCTATGGGCTCGGCCTGCGTAAGAAATTCAGCGACATCAGTTGCGGTGACTGTGTCTTCCTCCAAACCCACTTCGAGGCGGGCAAGCCCGAAAGTTGCCAGCATCAGCAACCCAGGGGTGAATGCAACCAGCAACCAGGACACAAGCAGCAAGTAAACACGGCTAAGGTCTCAGCGGGATCACGAATCAGTACTGTCGTCGAGGTGACAATGGGCAAACCTTCTCGTGCTGCCGCCAAGGGCTCCACCGGCCCGGTCGCAGCAGTTGCCCGCCGCTTCGCATCGGAGACCCGAACCGGCTTGGTTCGTCGGGCCCGCCGAATGAATCGTCAACTGGCGCAAGCGTTTCCCGACGCGCACTGCGAGCTGGATTTCACCACACCGCTGGAGCTGGCGGTGGCGACGATCTTGTCGGCGCAGAGCACGGACAAGCGGGTGAATCTGACCACCCCGGCGCTGTTCGTCCGCTACCGGACCGCTATGGACTATGCGCAGGCCGACCGCGACGAACTCGAAGCAGTTATTCGCCCAACCGGTTTTTTTCACAATAAAGCGACGTCGTTGATCGGCCTCGGTCAAGCGTTGATCGAACGTTTCGAGGGCGAACTTCCGAGCACCATGGAGGAGCTCGTCACGCTGCCCGGCGTGGGTCGTAAGACCGCCAACGTGATCCTGGGCAACGCGTTCGACGTTCCCGGAATTACCGTCGACACCCATTTCGGCCGTCTGGTGCGGCGGTGGCACTGGACGACCGAGGAAGACCCAGTCAAAGTCGAGCGTGCGGTCGGGGAGCTCATCGAACGCAAGGAGTGGACGCTGCTCAGTCACCGGGTGATCTTTCACGGCCGCCGGGTCTGCCATGCCCGCAAGCCCGCCTGTGGGGTGTGCGTGCTGGCCAAGGACTGTCCGTCGTTCGGTACCGGACCCACCGAGCCAGAGATCGCGGCGGCGCTGGTCACCGGCCCGGAGGCGGAGCACCTCCTGGCGATGGCCGGGCTCTAGCAACGGCGCCGGATCCTTTGATCACGCTCAGCACTCGAACCGCCCGCTGGACCCTTGCGGTGCTGGTGATTGCCGCCGTGTTGGTCGCGGCCCTGGTGGTGGCATTCCGCGAGGCTTCCCATCCGTCGACGACCGAGCCGGATTCCGCCCCGACCGGTGCCGCCCGCGAACATCGCGACGCCGACACCGCGGCCGCACTGGCCGGGCCGCGACAGCGGGCCGACCTGGCGCCGTGCCCACGTCCGAGCGGGCAGCCCGGCCCCGTGGCGCTGCGCGGGGTGACCGCCGACTGCGCGGCCGACGGCTCGGTCGTCGACGTCGGGCCGGCCTTGGCCGGGCATCGCGTCGTGCTCGACATGTGGGCGTATTGGTGCGGGCCGTGTGCGGCCGAACTTCCCGCGATGGCGGAGTATCAGCGACGGGTCGGCACCGACGTGATCGTGGTGACCGTGCATCAGGACGAGAACGAGACGGCGGCTCTGCTGCGGCTGGCCGAACTCGGAGTCCGGCTGCCGACGCTGCAGGACGGTGCACGTCGGGTGGCGGCGGCGTTGCACGTGCCCAACGTGATGCCCGCGACGGTCGTGCTGGACTCGGACGGTAGCGTTGCGGGGACGCTGCCCCGCGCTTTCGCGACTGCGGACGAGATAACCGATGCGGTCGGGCGGCTGGATGCACGAAGGGGGCGCCGGTGAGCGGAGGCGGGACTCCCCAGCGTCTGGATCGCTCGGGTGGAACGGATCTGTTGACGCCGGAACTCGGCCCGCCCTGGCTGCGACCGTTGGTCGACAACATCGCCGAAATTCCCGACGCGTACAAGCGACGACTGCCCGCCGACGTGCTGGCCATGGTGACCGCGTCGAAGAAGTTCACGGGCAACAAGGGCCGCGATGCGGCGGTGCTGGTGCTGTTCTCCGGCCCGTCGGCAAACGAGTCTCGGAGCGCCGCACCGGGTTCGCCGCCTGATGACGCCGACCTGCTGCTCATCGTGCGGGCCGCAACGCTGCGCCACCACGCCGGCCAGGCCGCCTTCCCCGGCGGCGCATCCGATCCCGGTGACGACGGGCCGGTGGCCACCGCGCTGCGCGAGGCGCGCGAGGAGACCGGCATCGACACCGCCAAACTGCATCCACTGGTCACGATGGAGCGAACGTTCATCGCGCCGTCGGGTTTTCACGTCGTCCCCGTGCTGGCGTACTCGCCGGATCCGGGGCCGGTGGCCGTGGTGGATCAGGCGGAAACAGCAATAGTGGCCCGAGTTCCGGTCCGGGCCCTCATCAATCCCGCCAACCGGCTGATGGTGTACCGCCGCACCCTCAGCCGCCGCTTCGCCGGGCCGGCATTTCTGTTGAACGAGATGCTGGTCTGGGGTTTCACCGGTCAGGTGATTTCCGCGATGCTGGACGTCGCTGGTTGGGCAAAGCCCTGGGACGCCAGCGATATTCGCGAGCTGGACGAAGCGATGGCACTGGTCGGCGACGAGGAAGATGCCTGATGAGTTCCTCACAATGGTTGGACGTCGCGGTGCTGGCAGTCGCTTTCATCGCGGCGGTCTCGGGTTGGCGTTCAGGCGCGCTCGGATCGCTGCTGTCGTTCGTCGGCGTGCTGCTCGGCGCGATCGCCGGAGTGCTGCTGGCACCGCACCTTGTGGCGCATGTCGCCGCGCCGCGGGCCAAGCTGTTCGCCGCGCTGTTTTTGATCCTGGCGTTGGTCGTGGTCGGCGAGGTCGCTGGTGTGGTGTTGGGGCGCGCGGTCCGCGGTGCGATCCACAGCAATTCGGTCCGGTTCTTCGACTCGCTGGTCGGTGTGGCCGTGCAAATGGTGGTGGTGCTGGTGGCGGCGTGGCTGCTGGCCACCCCGCTGACGTCATCGGCGGGCCAGCCCAGTTTGGCTGCGGCAGTGCGAGGTTCGCGAGTGCTCGGCGAGGTCAACGACTATGCGCCGGAATGGCTCAAGACGGTGCCCAAGCGGTTGTCGGCGTTACTGGACACCTCGGGTCTGCCGCAGGTGCTGGAGCCGTTCAGCCGGACCCCCGTCGTGGCGGTCGCGGCCCCGGACTCCGCACTGTCCAAGAATCCCGTTGTCGCGAACACCGAGCCGAGCGTCGTGAAGATTCGCGCGATCGCGCCGACCTGTTCGAAAGTGTTGGAGGGCAGCGGATTTGTGCTCTCACCCGATCGAGTGATGACCAATGCGCACGTCGTCGCCGGCTCGAACAACGTCACCGTCGAGGCCAGCGGCAATCCCTACGACGCCACCGTGGTGTCCTACGACCCGACCGTCGACATCGCGATCCTTTCGGTTCCACACCTGCCGGCCGGACCGCTGGCGTTCGCCAACTCTCCGGTGACCTCGGGTACCGAAGGCATCGTGATGGGTTATCCGGGTGGCGGCGGATTCATGGCGACGCCGGCCAGGATCCGCGAACTCATCGAATTGAACGGGCCCGACATCTACCGCAAGGCGACGATCGACCGCGAGGTCTACACCGTCAGAGCCAATGTGGAACAAGGCAATTCGGGCGGACCGCTGATCGACCTGGACGGGCAGGTTATCGGGGTCGTGTTCGGTGCTGCGGTTGACGACAACGACACCGGTTTCGTGCTGACGGCCAAAGAAGTCGCCGGGCAGTTGTCGCACATCGGGGACACCACGCCGGTGCCAACCGGTGAATGCGTCAGTTGAGTGGCGAGCGGTAAACCCGGTCGAGGAAGCGCGACAGGTGCGCGTTGACTTCGTCCGGCTTCTCTTCGTGGCTGTAATGCCCTGCGCCGGCGATTGATACGTAGCGGCCGTGCGGTGCGTAGCGCTGCGTTCGTTCGACCGGATCGTCCAGTACATAGGGATCGGTGTCGCCGTGAATGTGCAGCATCGGAATGCCGAACGGCCGATTCATCGATCGCATGAAACGTCGACCCTCGTCGCGCAGCTGACTGCGCACCGCCCAGCGCTGGTATTCCAGCGCGCAGTGCGCGGCCGACCGAATCTGGATGGCCTGACGCAGGTGGCCGATTGACTCAGAAAAATCTTCGGAGGCAAGCCATTTGGCGCCGGCTCGGCTGCGAATCACGCGTTCGAGTTCGCTGCCGTGATGCCGGGTCAGCGCGCGTTCCGGCCAGAACGGCACCTGGTAACGCAGCAGTGATGGCAGCAGCGCCCGGCCCTGGTCGCGGCGGGTCAGCGCCGAGCGGCGCAATGCACCCGGGTGCGGCGAGCTGACCACCGCGATGGCACGCACCTGCCGGGAGTGCAGCACCGAGGTGGCCCAGCAGACCAGGCCACCGTCGGCGTGACCGACCAGCGTCGCCGACGTGTGCCCCAGCGCGCGGATCAGTCCGGCGGTGTCGCCGGCCAACGTCCAGCCGTCATACCCGCGAGGCGGTTTGTCGCTGCCGCCGTAGCCGCGCAGATCCACCGCGACCACGCGCGCACCGGTCAGGCCGCGCAGCTGGTGACGCCACGACCACCAGAACGAGCCGAAGCCGTGCAACATGATGACCAGCGGCAGCGAGGTCGACGGGACGTCCTGCCCATCCGGCGTCGCCTCGACGACATGGAAACGGATGCCGTTGGCGTGCACGTCGAGATGGCGCCATGGACCGTCGATGCGGGTTACCGACGGATCTGGTGGGGCCATTACCAACCCGAGGGATCGGTGGGCGTCCCGCCCGAATTCAGCGCCGGGGCCGAGGGCTTGTCATGACCCGGCGTGAGAGCCGACCGGGTTTCCTTGACCGATTCGATGGTCTGCTGCGGACCGCGGATGCGCCGGACCTTGAGGAAACCGAACAGCGCCAGGACGCCGGTCACCACCACCATGATCCCGAAAACGATCAGGAACGCCGCCCAGCGCCACAACCACGTGTCGAGCAACTCCGCCAGAAAGAAAAACAAAAAGAATGTCGAGTAGAACAGCACCACCAGCGCGGCGATGAAGAAGACGCTACCGGTCAGACCCTTCTTGACATCGCGGGTGATCTCCGCACGGGCCAGTTCGACCTCGGCGCGTACCAGCGTCGACATCTGCGAGGTGGCATCTTTGACCAGCTCGCCGATCGACGGCTCGGCGGACAGCGCGTGGGGATCGGTCAGCGGGATGCTGGTCAGTGTGCTGGGAACGCCATCAGTGCGCTGGTTTCCGTTCTTTCGGTCTGACTTGCTCACAGACGGTCCTTCCGAGCTCGCTCTGGTTGTTCGGCGCACCGTCACAGGACGCGCGGTCGTCGCGGTTCATGTTGCCATGCAGTCCGGCGCCAGACGACGCAAGGCGGTTTGAGGCTGAGCAGTGTGAGGATGGGCGTCGGCAGGCACTGATCACGCTAGACTGGCGCGGCCATTTCTGGGCATGCGTGCATTTTTTGCCGACGGGAGAACCGCGTTGCAGATCTCGAGCCGTCAGCTACTCAGGGGGGCGACGGCCCTGATCATGGCGGGCGGCCTACTCGGTTCGCACAACGCCCCCGCGCGCGCCGACGACCGGATTCCGCTCGGCGGCGGCGCGGGCATCATCGTCAACAACGACGCCCTGTGCACGCTGACCACGATCGGCACCAATCCCAGGGGCGACCTGATCGGTTTCACGTCTGCGCACTGCGGCGGACCGGGCGCGACGGTCGCTGCGGAGGCGGCCAAAGACCGCGGCAACGTCGGAACCATGATCTCCGGCAACGACGGCCTCGACTATGCGGTCATCCAATTTGACAAGGTAAAAGTGTTGCCGCAGGCCAACTTCGGGGGTTTTGCGATCAACGGGATCGGCCCCGACCCGTCGTTCGGACAGGTCGCGTGCAAGCAAGGCCGCACCACCGGCAACTCCTGCGGTGTCACTTGGGGCCCGGGTCAGGATCCGGGCACGATCCTCATGCAGGTGTGCGGACAGCCCGGCGACTCCGGTGCCCCGGTGACGGTCAACGATCAGTTGGTCGGGATGATCCACGGCGCATTCAGCGACAACCTGCCGGTCTGCGTCACCAAGTACATTCCACTTCACACACCGGCGGTGGTGCAGTCGATCAACGCCGACCTGGCCGACCTGCAGGCCAAGAACCGACCCGGCGCCGGGTTCGTTCCGATCCCCGCCTGACTACGGCGACGCGGCTCGAATCGCGTCGAACACGCCCGGGTCGAGCAGCGTCGAGGTGTCGCCGAGGTCGCGTTTCTCGGCGATGTCGCGAAGCAGCCGCCGCATGATCTTGCCGCTGCGGGTCTTCGGCAACTCGGGCACCACGTGCAGTTCCCGCGGCCGCGCGATCGGTGAGATCACCCGTGCCACCTCGGCGCGCAACTCGTCGATGATCTCCGCGCCGGTCGTCTCCGCGTGGTCGGCCTGCAGCACGACAAATGCGCAGATCGCCTGGCCGGTGGTCTCGTCGGTGGCCCCGACGACCGCCGCCTCGGCCACCCCGGAGTGGCCGACCAGTGCCGACTCCACCTCTGCGGTGGAGATGCGGTGTCCCGACACGTTCATCACGTCGTCGATGCGGCCCAGGATCCAGATCGCGCCGTCGGTGTCGTAGCGCGCTCCGTCGCCGGCGAAATACCAGCCCTGCTCGGCGAACTTCGACCAGTACGTCTCTCGGAAGCGGTCGTCGTCACCCCAGATGCCGCGCAGCATCGACGGCCAGGGCTGATCGAGGACGAGGTACCCGCTGGTGTGCTCTCCCGCATCGGACGACGGCGGGGTGAGCTGATTGCCGTCGTCGTCGACGATCTTCGCTGAGATGCCGGGTAGCGGTCTCATCGCCGAACCCGGTTTGGCCGACGCGACGCCGGGTAGCGGAGAAATCATCGCCGCGCCGGTTTCGGTCTGCCACCAGGTGTCCACGATCGGGATGCTGTCGCGGCCGATGACCCTGCGGTACCAGCGCCAGGCCTCCGGGTTGATCGGCTCGCCAACCGTGCCGAGCAGTCGCAGGCTGGACAGGTCATGCGCGTCGGGGATGTCGCGGCCCCACTTCATGAACGTCCGGATCATCGTAGGCGCGGTGTAATAGATTGTCACGCCGTACTTTTCGATGATCTGGAAATGTCGGTGCTGGTCGGGGGTGTCCGGTGTGCCTTCGTAGATGATCTGAGTGACACCGTTGGACAGCGGCCCGTAGACGCTGTAGGTGTGCCCGGTGACCCAGCCGATGTCGGCGGTGCACCAGAACACGTCGGTGTCCGGCTTGATGTCGAAGACGTTGTGGTGTGTGTACGACGCCTGAGTGAGGTAGCCGCCGCTGGTGTGCACGATGCCTTTGGGCTTGCCGGTGGTTCCCGAGGTGTACAGCAGGAACAGCGGGTGCTCGGCGTCGAACGCCTCGGCCTGGTGCTCGGGCGATGCCGAGTCGACGACGTCGTGCCACCACACGTCGCGGCCCTCGTTCCACGCGATGTCGACCCCGGTGCGCTTGACCACCAAGACGTGTTCGATCGAATCGGCTTCGGCGACAGCCTGATCGGCCGCCTCCTTCAGCGGCGCCGGCGTGCCGCGGCGGAACTGCCCGTCGGCGGTGATCAAGAGTTTGGCCTTGGCGTCGTCGATGCGGGCGCCGAGCGCGGTGGCGGTGAACCCGGCGAACACCACGCTGTGCAGCACGCCCAGGCGCGCGCAGGCCAAGATCGCCACGATCGCCTCCGGGATCATCGGCAGATAGATCGCGACGCGGTCACCGGCCACCAGACCCAGATCCGTCAGCGCGTTGGCGGCTTTGCTCACCTCGGCTAGAAGTTCGCTGTAGGTCAGGGTGCGGTCTTCGCCGATCCGCTCACCCTCCCAGCGGAAGGCGACCCGACCACCGTTGCCGGCCTCGACGTGGCGGTCCACACAGTTGTAGGTGACATTTAGTTTGCCGTCAGTGAACCATTTGGCAAACGGCCGCTCAGACCAGTCCAGCACCTCGGAAAACGGTGTGTCCCAAGACAGTCGGTTGGCCTGCTCGGCCCAGAACGCCAGTCGGTCCTGTTCGGCCTGTTGATACAGGTCATCGCGGGCATTGGCCTGCGCGACGAACTCTTTCGACGGTGGATATGACGGGGCCTGGGTCTGCGTCTCGGTCACCGGCAAGAGCGTAGTCGCGTCCGGCTACCTTGTGAGCGGCTGTAGGCAATACAGTCGCGCGGGATCTTGGTAAGCGATCTCCTTCGTTCCGCCGGGCATGACTCAGCGTCCGAACCGCCGATGCTGCCCTCGGCAACCTCGGTGACCCTACGCCTGAGAATCTATTGCGGATCGGAGGAAGACGGATTGCATCTATTTCGCGTTCTTGCGGCAACGGCGATACTTGCCGCGGTCTCGCTGACGGGCTGCGGCGGGGGCAACGTCCGCACCGACGTGGTGATCGTCAATGCGGGTGAGCCGCAGAACCCGCTGATCCCGACGAACACCAATGACTCCAACGGCGGCCGGATCATCGACCGGCTATTCGCCGGCCTGATGTCCTACGACGTCCACGGCGCACCCACGCTGGAAGTCGCCCGGTCGGTCGAGACCACCGACGATGTCAACTACCGGATCACCCTGAAACCGGGTTGGACATTCAGCGACGGCTCGCCGGTCACCGCGCACTCCTTCGTCGACGCCTGGAACTACGGCGCCCTGGCGGCCAATGCTCAACTGCAGCAGAGCTTCTTCGCCCCGATCGCCGGCTTCGACGAGGTGGCCGCGTTGAAACCGACCGCGACCACGATGTCGGGGCTGCAGGTGATTGACGACCACGAATTCATCGTGCGGCTCAAGGGGCCGACGATCGATTTCGCTCTACGGCTTGGGTTTTCGCCGTTCTACCCGCTGCCCGACGCTGCACTGAAGGACATGGCGACGTTCGGCCAGCATCCCATCGGCAACGGCCCGTACCGACTTGCCGATGAGCCGGGCAACCCGGCCTGGCAGCACAACGTCAAGCTCGACCTGGTGACCGACCCCGGCTACCACGGCAACCGGATGCCGATGAACAAGGGCCTGCGGTTCGTTTTCTACGCCAACCTCGACACCGCCTACTCGGACCTGCTGTCGAGTAATCTCGATGTGCTGGACACCCTTCCGCCCAGCGTGCTGCCCATCTACCGCCGAGACCTCGGCGACCGAGCGGTGACCGCGCCCGCCGCGGCCAATCAGAGCCTGGACACGCCGCTGCGACTGCCGCACTTCTCCGGCGAGGAAGGCCGACTGCGTCGCCTCGCCCTCTCCGCGGCGGTCAACCGGGACCAGATCTGCCGCAAGATCTTCTCCGGCGCACGCACGCCGGCCCGTGACTTCACCGCCAGCTCGCTGCCCGGATTCAACCCCCGTATCGATGGCAACGATGCGCTGAACTTCAACCCGGACCGGGCGCGGGCTTTGTGGTCGCAGGCCGACGCCATCGCGAAATGGTCCGGCCGCTATGCGATTTCCTACAACGCCGACGGCTCGCATCAGGAATGGGTGGACGCGGTGGCCAACAGCATCAAGAACACGCTTGGCATCGACGCCGTCGGCACGCCACAGCCCACTTTCGCCGGGTTCCGGACCCAGATCACCAGCCACACGATCAGCACCGCGTTCCGCGCCGGGTGGCAGGGTGACTTCCCGTCGATGCTGGAATTCCTGGAACCGCTGTTCGTCAGCCGCGCCGGCGCGAACGACGTCGGTTACTCCAACCCCCGATTCGACGCCGCGGTCGCTGCCGCCGAGGCCGCACCGGACCTATCGCAATCCTTCACGCTGGCCAACGATGCCCAGCGAATCCTGTTGCAGGACATGCCCGTCGTCCCGCTGTGGTACACCGTCGCCGTCGCGGGACGGTCTCCCGCGGTCAGCGATGTGGTGCTGACCTGGAACGGGCTACCCGACTACGAACGCATCGTGAAGGCCTGACATGGGGTGGTACATCGCTCGACGCGTGGCGGCCATGGTCCCCGTCTTCCTCGGTGCGACGTTGCTGATCTACGGCATGGTGTTCCTGCTGCCCGGCGACCCGATCGCGGCGCTGGGCGGTGATCGCCCGCTGAGCCCGGCGGTCGCCGCCCAGTTACGTGCGCAGTACCACCTCGACGACCCGTTCTGGTTGCAGTACCTGCAATACCTGGGCGGCGTCCTGCGCGGCGACCTCGGTCACGCTTACTCGGGTCTACCCGTGAGTACCGTTCTGGCGCAGGCATTTCCGGTCACGTTCAAGCTGGCGTTGGTGGCGCTGACGGTGGAGGCGGTGTTCGGCATCGGATTCGGGGTGATTGCCGGGCTGCGCCAGGGCGGGGTTTTCGACGGCGGCCTGTTGATCGTCAGCCTGGTCATCATCGCGGTGCCGATCTTCGTGCTGGGCTTCCTTGCGCAATTCGTGTTCGGGGTTCGGCTGGGCCTGGCCGCGGTGACGGTGGGCGATCAGCCGACGTTCGCGCGGCTGTTGCTTCCCGGAATCGTGCTGGGCGCCGTGTCGTTCGCCTACGTGGTGCGGCTGACCCGGTCGGCGGTCGCCGACAACGCGCATGCCGACTACGTGCGCACCGCGACCGCGAAAGGACTGTCCCGCCCGCGCGTGGTCGTCGTGCACATTCTGCGCAATTCGCTGATCCCGGTGGTGACCTTCCTGGGCGCTGACCTCGGCGCGCTGATGGGCGGAGCGATCGTCACCGAAGGCATCTTCAACATCCACGGTGTCGGCGGCGTGCTCTACCAGGCCGTCACCCGTCAAGAGGCGCCGACCGTCGTGTCGATCGTGACGGTTCTCGTCGTCGTCTACCTCGTCACCAACCTGGCCGTCGACCTGTTGTACGCGGCGTTGGACCCCAGGATTCGCTATGGCTGAAATGTTTGGCGGCAGCGAATTTTGGCGTGATTCCTGGCGCGCGCTGTGCCGCCGTCCGCAGTTCGTCATCAGCGCGGTGCTGATCGGCTTCGTCGTCGTCGTCGCGGTGTTCCCGTCGTTGTTCACCGCGGCCGATCCCGGCTACGCCAACCCAGACCAGAGCCTGCTCGGGCCGTCAGCGGCACACTGGTTCGGCACCGACCTGCAGGGCCACGACATCTATACCCGCACCATTTACGGCGCACGTGCCTCGATCACAGTCGGCCTCGGCGCCACCGTGCTGGTGTTCGTCGTCGGGGGAGCGCTCGGGGCGCTGGCCGGCTTCTACGGCGGCTGGCTCGACGCGATCGTCTCCCGCGTCGCCGATGTGTTCTTCGCTATCCCGTTACTGCTGGCCGCAATTGTGCTGATGCAGGTCATGCACCACCGCACGGTGTGGACGGTGATCGCGATCCTCGCGCTGTTCGGCTGGCCGCAGATCGCCCGGATAACCCGCGGCGCGGTGCTCGCGGTCCGCGGCAACGATTACGTACTGGCAGCGAAAGCCCTCGGGCTGAACAGGTTCGGCATCCTGCTGCGGCATGTGCTGCCCAATGCGATCGGCCCGGTGATCGCGGTGTCCACCATAGCGCTCGGCTTGTTCATCGTCACCGAGGCCACCCTGTCCTATCTCGGGGTCGGGTTGCCGCCGTCGGTGGTGTCGTGGGGCGGTGACATCAACGTCGACCAGATCCGGCTGCGCGCCGGCTCGCCGATCTTGTTCTATCCCGCTGGTGCACTGGCGATCACCGTGCTGGCGTTCATGATCATGGGCGACGTGCTGCGCGACACTCTGGACCCGTCGTCGCGGGCAGGGCGCCGATGAGCGCTCCGCTGCTGAGCGTCACCGGACTCGAGGTCCGCTTCGGCGACGCCGACCCGGCGGTTCGCGGCGTGGACCTCGAGGTGCGCGCGGGCCAGACCGTGGCGATCGTCGGCGAGTCGGGGTCGGGCAAGTCGACCACCGCGGCGGCGATTCTCGGGTTGCTGCCGCCCGGCGGGCGCGTCACCGCGGGCCGCATCGAGTTCGAAGGTGTCGACCTCGGCGCGGCTACCCGTCGACAGCTGCGTGCTGTGCGGGGCAGCGGGATCGGCTACGTGCCGCAGGATCCGATGACGAACTTGAACCCGGTATGGCGGGTCGGCTTTCAAGTACGAGAAGCCCTGCGTGCCAACAATATCGATCGCCAGGCAGCCCAGCTGCTTGCCGACGCAGGTTTGCCCGAGCCGGGCATGCGGGCCCGGCAGTATCCGCATCAGCTGTCCGGCGGCATGTGTCAACGCGCGCTGATCGCCATCGGGCTGGCCGGCCGGCCCCGGCTACTGATCGCCGACGAGCCGACGTCAGCGCTGGACGTCACGGTGCAGCGCCGCGTGCTCGATCATCTGCAGCAACTCGCCGGTGAACTGGGCACCGCGGTGTTGCTGATCACCCACGACCTGGCGCTGGCCGCCGAACGGGCCGCACAGCTGGTCGTGATGAACCAGGGCCAGGTGGTGGAAACCGGCACAGCACAATTGATTCTGCGCGATCCACAGCATCCCTATACACAACGTCTGGTGGCAGCGGCGCCCTCGCTGCGTGCTGCTCCCATGGCACGCAGCGTCACGCCCAAGGACTCGGCGGACATGATCGTTGTCACCGGGCTGACCAAGAGCTACCGGTCTTCGCGGGGTGCGCCGTGGCGGACATCCGCGGTGCGCGCCGTCGACGATGTCTCGTTCCGGCTGCGCCGCGGCACCACGCTGGCGGTGGCCGGCGAATCCGGATCCGGGAAATCCACCCTGGCCCGGATGGTGCTCGGTCTGCTGCAACCCAGCTCGGGCACAGTGGTTTTCGACGGAACCGACGTGTCCGACGCCGCATCACTGAGCCCGCGGGAAACGCTGGCGTTTCGCCGCAGAATTCAACCGGTGTTCCAGAACCCCTACGGCAGTTTGGATCCGATGTACTCGGTGTCCCAGATCATCGAGGAGCCGCTGCGGATCCATCGGATCGGTGATCGCCGTCAACGCCGACAGAGTGTCCGTGAACTGGCCGAGCAGGTCGCGCTTCCGTCGTCGCTGCTGAACCGGCGTCCGCGAGAGTTGTCTGGGGGGCAACGCCAGCGGGTGGCGGTCGCGCGGGCCTTGGCGCTGCGGCCCGAGGTGGTGGTCTGCGACGAGGCCGTCTCGGCGCTCGACGTCGTGGTGCAGGCGCAGATCCTGGAACTGCTGGCCGAACTGCAGGCGGCGCTGGGCCTGACGTATCTGTTCATCAGCCACGACCTGGCGGTGATCCGGCAAATCGCCGACGAGGTGATGGTGATGGAAGCGGGCCGGGTGGTCGAAAACGCGGCCACCGAGGAGGTGTTCGCCCGGCCACAGCACGAATACACCCGGCAGCTACTGGCCGCGGTTCCCGGAGCGGGCGCTGGCTACGCTGGCAAGCCGTGAGCCGCGCCGACGACGATGCAGAGCGTAGCGATGAGGAGGAGTGGCGCCGTGAGCCCGCCGACGACGATGCAGAGCGTAGCGATGAGGAGGAGTGGCGCCGTGAGAACTGATCCGCTTGCTCCGCTGATGGAGTTGCCCGGTGTCGCGGCTGCGAGCGAGCAGGCGCGGGAGGCGCTCGGCCGGGCGCATCGGCACCGTGCCAACCTGCGACGCTGGCCGGTGACCGCCGCCGAGGCCGCGCTGCGGTCGGCCAGAGCGTCGGCGGTGCTGGACGGCGGTGGCCGCAAACTCGACGACCCGCTCGAGGTGTCTGCCATCAGCGACCCGGTTTTTGCCGGAGCACTTCGTGTCGCGCAGGCGCTGGAGGGCGGCGAGACCAACCTGGTCGGGGTGTGGCAGCGCGCGCCGCTGCAGGCCCTGGCCCGATTGCACATGCTGGCCGCGGCTGACCGCGTCGACGAGAGTCGGCTGGGCCGGCCACGTCTGGAACCTGATGTCGGACCGCGTCTAGAGCTGCTCGCCCACATCGTCTCCGGCGGTACGAAGGCGCCGGCGCCGGTGATCGCCGCCGTCGCACACGGCGAGCTGCTGACGCTGGCGCCCTTCGGCACCGCGGATGGAGTGGTGGCGCGCGCGGTGTCACGCTTGGTCACGATCGCCACCGGGCTCGACCCGCACGGGCTGGGGGTGCCGGAGGTCGGCTGGATGCGTCGCGCCGCCGACTACCGCGAGGCGACGGCCGGGTTCGCGTCCGGCACGGCGGAGGGTATGGCCAGCTGGCTGGTGTTGTCATGCCGCGCTATGCGCACCGGCGCGCAGGAGGCGTTGGCGATTGCTGAGACGCTGACCGAGCAAGGCGATCACGGGCACCAGAATTGATAAAGCGGGCGGCGTACCGAAGGATTTCGGCTCGCCGCCCGCTAGCACGGATCTCGGTTACCATGCGTGCACCTGTGGGTTGCGTGGGATGGCCTCGGCGATCTTGCGAGACTTCCGGTTGCAGCCCCACCCAAAGGGCCGTCGACGCCGTTCGCTCTTCGCAATTACGCAGGCCCGCAACACTTCTGCCATTATCGCGGCTATGACTCCGCGTGGGTGCCGGGAACCGTGCTCGGTTGCCCTGTTCGGGAGATCGATCCTTCTCTTCCGGATTGACCTTGGCCTCACCGGGCTTCCGTAAATCCTTTGTACTCCGTGACTCGGGTCACATCAAGGGTCAATTGTCGGGAAATATCCAAAGCGATGCCGGGCCGTGACACAAAAAGTTTGCTGGGCGCCGTTACAGCGAGAACCGGCGCAGCAGCGAGTAGGTCAGCGCGCCGGCGGCCAGGGCGCTGAGCCCGACCGCGGCGGTGGTGGCGACCGCAGCTCCCGACGGAGCCGGGATTCGGTCACGCAACGACACCGGGCGGGAAAACTCCAGCACCGGCCAATCCCTGGCGGTGGCTTCGCGGCGCAGCGCGCGATCCGGGTTGACCACGCTCGGATGCCCGACGACCTCGAGCATCGGCATGTCGGTGATCGAGTCGGAATAGGCGTAGCAGTGCTCGAGTGGATAGCCCTCGCGCGCGGCCAACTCACGGATGGCTTGCACTTTGCCTTCGCCGAAACAGTAGAACCCGATCTCGCCGGTGTACTTGCCGTCCTCGACGACCATCCGGGTCGCCATCGCGTGAGTGGCTCCCAGTGCGCGGGCGATCGGCGCCACCAGTTCCTCGCCGGATGCCGACACCACCACGACATCACGCCCGCACAGTTTGTGGCTGGCGATCAGGTCGGCGGCCTCGGCGAACACCAGCGGCGTGACGATGTCGTGCAAGGTCTCGTTGACGATCGTCTTGATCTGCTCGACATCCCACCCGCTGCACATGTTGGTCAGATGAATGCGCATCCGATCCATCTGGTCGTGGTCGGCGCCGGAGAGGAGGAACAAGAACTGAGCGTAGCTCGACTTGAGGACGGCCCGACGATTGATCAAGCCCTGCGCGAAGAACGGTTTGCTGAACGCCAGCGTGCTGGATTTGGCGATGATCGTCTTGTCGAGATCGAAAAAGGCCGCCGTGCGCGGAGTCGGACCGGTGGGCGTCGACGAAGTTTGCTGGTCAGCGGCCGAGTCTGAGACGGTCACCGCCCCAGCATAGGGCGGCGCGCCGGCAAATCGCGATGCTGTTGACAAAGGTGCCGGTCAGACGCTGTTTTGACGATCTCGACGTTTTTTAGACGCATGGTGCAGCTACTTAAAGGAGTTACTTATTTCCGGCCGGCAACCCTTGCGCTGCGCAACACTGTCATGTGTATAGTAAGCATCACTCGGCTTAGCCGAGGGTGTATCAGCCCGACCCCCCGGGGCTGAAACACGACGACCCTCGCCTCCTCCCCCCCTGGCGGGGGTCGTCCCTTTTGTCGGGCAAATTCTTCGCCCAGACGTCCGCAGAATTTGTGCACAGCTGGGATGCTGTGCACAAATTCTGCTGCGCGACTACCGGTGCGTACCCGGTCGCGGCACGGTGGGCCGATGTCGATCACCGATGCGCGTGGAGTGCTGGCCGTGCTTGCCGATCATGCACTGCGCGACGAGCTGGATCGGGTCGCCGCAGCCGTCGGCGTGCGAGTTGTCCACTCCGCCGGTGCCGTGCCAGTCAGCAGAAAGGCGTGGTCGGCGGCAGCGGGGGTTGTGCTCGACGAGGCGGCCGCGCTGGCCTGCGCGCTCAGCGGTTTGCCGCGCCGCGCGCACGTGATCGTGGTCAGCGGGGAGGATCCGCCACCGGCAACCTGGGCCGCGGCGATCGATGTGGGTGCCGGACACGTGCTGAGCCTGCCTGTGCACGAACATGATCTGGTCCGCGCACTTGCCGAGGCCGCTGAATCAGTCCGCGACAACGGGGCGCGCGGCGCGGTGGTGGCGGTGATCGGCGGATGCGGCGGTGCGGGCGCGTCGATCTTTGCGGGCGCGCTGGCGCAGGCGGCGAACGATGCGATGCTGGTCGACCTGGATCCCTGGGCCGGCGGGATCGATCTACTGGTCGGCGCGGAGACCACGCCCGGCGTGCGGTGGCCTGACCTTGCGCTGCAAGGAGGCCGGCTGACCTGGTCGGCGGTGCGCGATGCGCTACCCCGCCACCGCGGCGTCAGTCTGCTGTCGGGTACCCGGCGCGGTTACGAGATAGACGGCGGCGCAGTGCAAGCCGTGCTCGACGCCGGCCGTCGCGGTGGAGCTACGGTGGTGTGCGACCTTGCCCGCCGGATGACCGATGCGGTTGAAACCGCCTTGGACGCAGCTGATCTCGTGATCGTGACATGCCCGTGTGATGTGCGGTCCTGTGCGGCGACCGCGACGCTCGTTCCGGCGTTGACCGCGATCAATCCCAGCATCGGGCTGGTGGTGCGGGGTCCGGCGCCGGGCGGACTGCAGGCCGAGGAACTGGCCACGATCGCGGGAGTGCCACTGCTGGCGTCGATGAAGCCGCAGCCACGCTTGGCTAAGCAGCTCGAGCACGGTGGCCTGCGGTCGGGCCGGCGCTCGGCACTGGCCGCGGCCGCCCACCGTGTACTCGCCGTACTGACGCAGGATCCGGCGATGCAGATCGATCGCGGGGCGGCATGAGCGGCACCTTGATCGATCGGGTGCGGGAGCGCCTGGCGACCGAATCCGCTCCGCTTCGCCCCCAGCTGGTGGCCGACGCGATCAGGGCCGAGTCCGGCGGAGTGCTCGGTGACACCGAGCTGCTGAGCAATCTCCGGATACTGCAAACCGAGCTGACCGGCGCCGGAATCCTGGAACCCTTGTTGTGTGCCGACGGCACCACCGACGTGCTGGTCACCGCTCCCGACGCGGTGTGGATCGACGACGGGAAAGGGTTGCGGCGCACTGATGTTCGTTTCGTCGATGAAGCCGCGGTACGGCGATTGGCGCAGCGGCTGGCCTTGACAGCCGGCCGGCGCCTCGACGATGCGCAGCCATGGGTGGACGGGCAATTGACCGGGATGGGCAGCGGTGGGTCGGCTGTTCGGCTGCACGCCGTCTTGCCGCCGATCGCGGTGAGTGGGACCTGCCTGTCGTTGCGGGTACTGCGGCCGGCAACTCAGGACCTCGCCGCGCTGATCGCGGCCGGGGCCATCGCGCCCACGGCGGCGGAATTGATCGACGACGTCATTGCGGCCAGGTTGGCGTTCTTGGTGTCAGGCGGAACCGGCGCGGGCAAGACGACGCTGCTGTCGGCGATGCTGAACGCGGTGACTCCCGACGAGCGGATCGTGTGCGTCGAGGATGCCGCCGAATTGGCCCCACCGCATCCGCATCTGGTGCGGCTCGTGGCCCGGTGCGCCAACGTCGAAGGCGTCGGCGAGGTCACCGTGCGTCAGCTCGTGCGGCAGGCCTTACGGATGCGCCCGGACCGTATCGTGGTCGGCGAGGTCCGGGGCGGCGAGGTGGTCGACTTGCTGGCCGCGCTGAACACCGGACACGACGGCGGTGCCGGCACGGTCCACGCCAACAACCCCGCCGAAGTCCCGGCCCGTCTGGAGGCACTCGGTGCCCTCGGCGGCCTGGATTGTGCTGCGCTGCACAGCCAATTGGCCGCAGCAATACAAGTGTTGCTGCACGTGTCCCGTGATCGCGATGGGCGGCGGCGTCTCGACGAGATTGCCGTCCTGCGCCGCACTGGCGAGCGGGTCCGAGCGTTCACCGTATGGCAGGCCGAGCGCGGACTCACCGACGAGATCATCGACTTCCGTCGATTGCTGCGCGGTCGGATGCCGTTGTGACGTGGCTCGCCGCGATGACGTTGGCCGCTGCGTTACTGGTGTACCCGTCGTCGCCTCGCCAGCGACTGGCCCGCCACGGCCGTACCCGACGCGGTCCGACACCGCGGGCCGCGGGCTGGGTGACGGTGTGTGCGCTGACCGTAGGTGTCGTATTGCTGCCATTGACAACTGTTTTGGCGGTCGGTGTGCTTGCCGGGACGATGACGTTGCGCTTTCGGCGTCGACGACGTAGCGATCGCGGATCCGGTGAGAGCCGGGAGTTGGAGACGGCGATCGATGTGCTGGTGGGTGAACTACGGGTGGGAGCCCATCCGGCGGCCGCCTTCGCTGCGGCGGCGCAAGAGACAGCCGGACCGGTAGCCGCGGCCTGCCGAGCGGTGGCGGCGCGCGCCCGACTGGGGGCCGATGTCGCCGCGGGCTTGCGTGGCGTCGGTGAAACCTCAGTGTTGCAAGCACATTGGGAACGACTCGCCGTGTGCTGGCAACTGGCCGCCGATCACGGCCTGGCCATGTCGGTGTTGATGCACGCCGCGCGGCGCGATATCGTTGAGCGACAGCGTTTCTCGGGCCAGGTGCAGTCGGCGATGGCGGGCGCTCGGGCAACTGCGGCGGTCCTTGCCAGCCTCCCGGTGCTGTCGGTGGTGATGGGTCAGTTGATCGGGGCGCGCCCGATCACGTTTTTGCTCGGCGGACGGCTGGGCGGGTGCCTGCTGGTCGTCGGGCTGACGTTGGTCTGTGGTGGGCTGCTGTGGTCGGACCGCATCACCGATCAGGCAGTGGCACTGTGATTGGCACTGTTGCAATGCTTTTGGCGGCCGCCGTGCTGTGCAGCGCCGGACCGTCAGCCGTTCGATCCCGCGCCGAGATGCCACGCGGCCGGCCGCGGGCGACGGCGAAGAGGCCGACCGGGCCGGATCCACTGGCCGTCGCGTCGAGTCTGGATGTGCTGGCAGTCTGCCTATCAGCGGGGATGGCGGTGTCGACGGCTGCAGCGGCGACGGCCCGATCCGCGCCTCCGCTTCTGGCGCAGATACTCTGCCGCGCAGCCGATCTGCTGGCGTTGGGTGCCGACCCGGCCGTCGCGTGGTCCGCGGCGCCCGGCCCCGCCGACCCGCAGATCGACGCCGTACTGAGGCTGGCTCGCCGGTCCTCGGCGTCGGGTGTGGCGCTGGCCGATGCGGTGTCAGGGCTCGCCACGCAGTGCCGGCAGGACGCCACGCATGCGGCCGCCGCGACGGCTGAGCGTGCCGGCGTGCTGATCGCCGGCCCGCTGGGACTCTGCTTCCTTCCAGCATTCGTCTGCCTCGGCATCGTCCCGGTCATCGCCGGGCTGGCCGGCGACTTCCTGCAGTCGGGTTTGTTATGACGTGTCCGGTTCAGAAAAAAGAAGAGGAGCAACATGTTTCACGAATTGAAAACACGCCTGACGCTGTTGGTGGTCGACGAGTCGGGGATGTCGACTGTGGAATACGCCATCGGAACCATTGCCGCGGCGGCGTTCGCGGCGATCCTCTACACCGTCGTGACCGGCGACTCGATCGTCTCGGCATTGACGAACATCATCGCCCGCGCCCTCAACACCAAGGCCTAGCCGACGATGCCGGGACCACTACCGTCGAGGCGGCGCTAGGTGTGGCCACACTGGTCACCGTGTTGGTGCTGTGTCTGGCTGGCATCACCGCGATGTCGATGCACCTCCGCTGCATCGACGCGGCGCGCGAGGCCGCCCGGTTGGCGGCCCGCGGTGATGAGCGCTCGGCGGTCGCTGCCGCCCGCGGCGTCGCCCCGGCCGGCGCCGGCGTGCAACTGCGCCGAGACGGTGAGTTCGTGGTCGCGACCGTCACCACTCGTTCGAATCTGCTCCCCGTGCTGCGTATTTCGGCAACCGGAATCGCCGCGGTCGAACCTCGGTGACGAGCGAGGCTCGGTCACCGTGGTCGCGGCGGCGATGGTCGCTGTGTTACTGACCGTCACCGGCGGTGTGGCGTACCTGGGTGCCGCGGTGGTGGCGAGACATCGGGCGCAGTCCGCCGCTGATTTGGCCGCGCTGGCCGCTGCGGCGCGGGTGCCTGCCGGAGCCGAGTCAGCGTGCGCGCAGGCCGTCGAGGTAGCCCGCGCGATGCGGGCCGGCACCAGCGGCTGCGTGGTCGACGACTTGGATGTGGTGGTCACCGTCGAAATGGGCGCCCCGGGTGGTCGATGGGGCACCGCACGGGCCGCCGCCCGCGCCGGCCCGGTCTAGTCCGCCAAGTCGGCCGCGGCGAGCTCCGACTCGGTGGGCAGCCGCACCGAGACCAGGCCGGCAAACGCGTCGTCGTCGAGCTCCACCCGGTTGACCGTCACGTGCACCGGCACCCACCCGCCGTTGTGAGCCGGCAGCCGCAGCACCGCGCACGCGGCACCGTCGGCGAACTCGGTGCGCATCGCGGCTCTCTTCGCCTCGTCGTCGGGGTGTATCCGCGGGCTGTCGGCGGCGATGCGGCGCCAGTCATAGAACGGGCACGGCGCGTCGAGCCATTTCAGCAGCACCCAGCTGTGCGGGTCGAACAACGCCCGGTACACCCCGGGCTGAGCCAGTCCGCGCAAGATCTGCTGGGCAAGCCGGTCCGACCCGGTCGGCTGATCAGCGGGCTCGGCGCGCCAATTCATGCCGCGGGCGACCATGTGCTCGCGGCCGTCCGCGCCCTCTTCGAGTCCGTTGCGCACCACGAAGCTCACCCGAATCGCGTTGCCCTGCCAGTCCCGGCCGTCCCAGGTGTCGCACATCGTGTGGCCCGGTTCGAACCTGACCGCCGCCGCCAGCGCCATGCCCTCATTGGGCTTGAGTTCGCCCGAGGGCCAGCACTCCGCGAACGCCCGCTCCTCGGGCTCCTCCATCTCGACGTTGCCGCCCGTGTTGAGCAGCGATTGCGCGGTATCGGTCGCCACCCCGCTGGTCACATCCCATTTCAATGGGCCCGGAATCGGGCGCTCGGGTGGCTCCTCGGCGGGAGGCCCACTCCAGACATGCACGCCGTGAACGCGACCGTCGGACATCAACACCGGCTCGGTCCGGATCACGCGGGCTTTCTTGGGCGTGATGCTGACCAGACCTTTGCTGGTCTGCACCGACTCGGCGATGGCGGATTGGATGGCCGCGCGACCGGCGGTGCGCTTCAAATACTTGGTTAGTGGAATCAGGTCCTGCAGGTGACGGCCCACTGCTACCACGGCCGGTTCTCTGCCGAGCGTCTCCACCAGCAGCCAGTCGTCGGTCATAGCTCAGTAGTTTAGCCGCGTGGCTTCGGATAACCCGTTGCGTCACTGCCGAATCCGTGCGTCTTTCACTGTGACCAAGCTGAGGGTCTTAAGAGTGTGCGCGTCCAAGTTGCACAGCGCGC
The DNA here is from genome assembly GCF_965277065.1 of Mycobacterium sp. GTDB lineage: Bacteria > Actinomycetota > Actinomycetes > Mycobacteriales > Mycobacteriaceae > Mycobacterium. Next base: position 118,515 of record NZ_CBDIBT010000016.1, on the reverse strand, counting down.
AAGGGGCAGCTATTTTGCCGCCGCGTTAAGCACAGTCCGGACGGCTCACGCCGTCTGCGTTCGGTCCCCCAGTGCGGTGAGCACCAAGCGCAACACCTTGACGGCTCCGCCTTTGTCGAGCGGGTCGTTGCCGTTGCCGCACTTCGGCGATTGCACGCACGACGGGCAGCCCGAAGCGCATTCGCATGCCTCGATCGCCGCGAGCGTGGCGCCCAGCCACGTGTCCGCCCGGCGGAACCCCTGCTCAGCAAAGCCCGCTCCGCCCGGATAGCCGTCGTAGACGAAGACGCTTGGCAGACCGTCGGATTCGGGGCCGACGGCGGTGGACAACCCGCCGATGTCGCCGCGGTCACAACTGGCCACCAGTGGTAGTAGACCGATAGCGGCATGCTCCGCTGCGTGCAGCGACCCGGGTACCTGGAGCGGGTCGATATCGTTGTCGTCCAACGCTTCTGGAGTGACTGTGTACATCACCGCCATAGTGTCCAGGGTGTACGGTGGCAGTGCCAGCTCGACGAAGTCGATCACCTCACCGTTGAGTCGACGGCGCAGATAGCCCACGATCTGCTTGGTCACGCTGACCGGAACCAGGCCAAGGGTGACCGGCCCGAACGTCCGGCGTTCGCCGGGTCCGGTGACCTCGATGTCGGTGAGTTCACGCGCGAACGTCGCGTATCCGGGGTCCTCGGCATGGACGAAGGCCATGCCATCGTCCAAGTCCAGCGAGTCGACCAGATAGCTCTCACCCCGATGCAGGTACACCGCCCCCGGATGCACCGATGCGGCGGCCTGACCCGCGCCGGCTGTCCCCAGCAGGCGTCCGGTGTCCGCTTCGACAATCACGACTTGACCGCCCGTCGGGCCCCGAATGTCCGTTGCTGGATGGGGATCCACGCCCGGCGCCGGGTAGTACTTGCCGGATCGCCGTCGCAGCAGACCGTCGTCGACCAAGGCGTTGGCGACATCTTCGGCGCCCAGCGAACGCACCTCGGCGTCGTCGATCGGTAATTCCGCTGCAGCGCAGAGCAACTGCGGGCCAAGAATGTAGGGGTTGGCCGGGTCGATTACCACCCGCTCGATTGGGCTGTCCAGCAAAGCGGAGGGGTTGTGCACTAGATAGGTGTCCAGCGGATCGTCGCGGGCCACCAGCACCACGAGCGCGCCCTGCCCGCGCCGGCCGGATCGGCCGGCCTGCTGCCAGAACGAGGTGACCGTTCCGGGAAAACCGGCCAGCACCACCGCATCCAGCCCGGCGATATCGATTCCGAGTTCCAGCGCGTTGGTGGTGGCCAGGCCACGCAACTGCCCATCGAGCAGTGCTTGCTCGAGCGCGTTGCGGTCCTCGGGCAGATAGCCCGCGCGATACGACGCCACCGACTCGGTCAATTGGGGAGCGATGTCTTCCAGTCGTGCGCGTGTTGCCAGCGCGGTCAATTCGGCACCGCGGCGCGACCGGACGAAGGTCAGTGTGCGGGCTCCCTCGGCGACCAGGTCGGCCATCAGGCGCGCCGCCTCGCTACCGGCGGATCGCCGTACCGGCGCGCCGTTTTCACCCGTCAGATCGGTGCGCAGCGCGGGCTCCCACAGCGCTACCGTCCGAGCGCCTTGCGGTGAGCCGTCTTCGGTGACCTCCTCGACGGGTTGGCCGATGAGATCGGTGGCGGTCGCACCAGGAGCCGACGTCGTCGCGCTGGCGAAGATCACCGTCGGGAGCGCGGCCGGGTCGGCGGAGTATCGCGCACATAACCGCAACAGACGTCGCAGCACCATCGCCACATTCGAGCCGAAAACGCCGCGGTAGTAATGGCATTCGTCCACCACCACGAATCGGAGGTTGCGCAGGAACATGGCCCAGCGGGCGTGGTTGCGCAGCAGCGCCAGGTGGACCATGTCGGGGTTGGAGAACACCCAGCGGGAGCGCTCGCGGGCCAACCGGCGTATCTCGCCTGCGCTGTCGCCGTCGTATGCCGTTGGAGCGACATCGGCCAGCCGAGTGACGGCGGCGCACAGTGAGTGAGCAGCCCGCAGTTGGTCGTGGCCAAGGGCTTTCGTCGGCGAGATGTACAGCGCGCGGGCCCGCGGATCGGCCGCCAGCGCAGTGAGGATGGGGAGTTGGTAAGCCAGCGATTTCCCGGAGGCGGTGCCAGTACTGATGACGACGTGACGGCCGGCGTGGGCCAAATCCGCGGCCTGAACCTGGTGTGCCCACAGCGAACTGACGCCGCGGTCGGTGAATGCCCGCAGCACATCGGGTTCGACCCATGTCGGCCAAGGCTGTTGGCGACCATGCCGTGCCGGCAGTTCGGCGACATGACGTAACGGATGCTCACCCGCCTCGGTGCCGGCGACCGCGGCGGCGAGCAACTCGCTGCCGAACGTCACCACCATGTAGTGCCTCCTGATTCGAGGTCAGCGCCGAAAACCCGACCGATTGTCCCGCTGCGACCGGGCGTTTCGGGTCCGCATCCGAACTGTTTACCTCCCGGTAGCTCAATTCGTCCTCTGAGGCTGTCGCAGACGCGATGAACGTGATTGACTGTCTGCGGTCGCAGCTTCTGTGTTCGTGTCAAACTTTCGCAGGATCGACGTTGCGGTCGCGGTTCCTGCGAGGTTGTAGGTCGGGTGAAGTTCCGGCGACTCAGCAAGGTTAAGCGGTCGGAACGGGCCCGGAGTATCGAGGTGATGCTCCGCACCCGAGTAGTAAAGGAAACATCAAGAAATGCCACAGGGAACTGTGAAGTGGTTCAACGCGGAAAAGGGATTCGGCTTCATCGCACCCGAAGACGGTTCGGCCGACGTGTTCGTCCACTACACGGAGATCCAGGGAAGCGGCTTCCGCACCCTCGAGGAGAACCAGCGAGTCGAGTTCGAGGTCGGACAGAGCCCCAAGGGTCCTCAGGCCACCGGCGTCCGCGCCGTCTGAGCTATTAGCAACGACACCCCCCGCACCGTTCCCATCACCGGGTTCGGACGGGGGGTTTTCGTTGTCGACACCTGCGCACGCCGTGCCTTGCGTCGCGGCCCGGGATTGATGGACCGACTCGCCCCCTCGCCGCTTCGCGCGGCTGGGAGGTGCCCCCACCTCCCGCCGCGTTGCGGCGCGCATCGTCGTCGGTCGGACGCCTACTGTCGGTGACGTGAGCCAGCTGTCGTTCTTCTCGGCAGAGTCGGTGCCCCCTGCGGTCACCGACCTGACCGGGGTGCTCGCGGCCGCCGGGCAGATCTTGACGGTCGGCAGTGGGGCCCGGCTGTCCGTGGTCGTCGATCAGGACTGGCGCGCGCAGGCGCTGGGCCAGATGATCGACGAGGCCGGATTGACCGCTGAGATCACTCAGACGGACGAACACACACCGCTGGTGCGCACGACAGTAGACGCCCGGCTGCTGGTGATGGCCGGCGAATGGACCCGCGGTGCGGTGAAGACCCTGCCGCCGCTGTGGTTGCCCGGGCCTCGGGAATTGCGCGCGTGGGCACTGGCTGCCGGCAGCCCGGACGCCGACCGCTACCTGTTAGGACTGGACCCGCACGCGCCGGACACCCACTCGCCGCTGGCGTCGGCGCTGATGCGCGTCGGGATCGCTCCGACCCTGATCGGCACCCGCGGGGCCCGGCCCGCGCTGCGAATCAGTGGTCGGCGGAGGCTATCGCGCCTGGTAGAGAACGTAGGAGACCCTCCCGACTTCGGCGGAGCGCTGCCATTCTGGCCGCACGTCTAGCTGATCGAGGGCGGCGTCAAAAAGGGTTCGGCACGGGGGGTCGGTTTGCGTCGGCCCATCTCGGGTGCCACATTGTCAGGTGTCTACAGGCCGAAGCACCGTAGATTGACGCTGGCTGATCGCGGAAAAGACATTCGCGGGCCGGTAGGGGCCGATGAATTAGTGAAAGAGAGCGTAATCAAAGGTGGCTGACGGCGGGGGGAATGGCGTCACGCGGCGACTCGTCATTGTCGAGTCGCCGACCAAGGCGCGCAAATTAGCCGGCTACCTGGGCGCGAATTACATCGTTGAGTCGTCCCGGGGCCACATTCGTGACCTCCCGCGCGCAGCGGCCGACGTGCCCGCGAAATACAAGTCGCAGCCCTGGGCCCGACTCGGGGTCAATGTCGACGAGGACTTCGAGCCGCTCTACATCATCAGCCCGGACAAAAAGAGCACGGTCACCGAACTCAAGGGCCTGCTCAAAGACGTGGACGAACTCTATCTGGCCACTGATGGTGACCGCGAAGGCGAAGCGATCGCCTGGCACCTGCTGGAGACCCTCAAGCCGCGCATTCCGATCAAGCGCATGGTGTTCCACGAGATCACCGAGCAGGCGATCCTGGAAGCGGCTGCCAACCCGCGCGACTTGGACATCGACCTGGTCGACGCCCAGGAAACCCGCCGCATCCTGGACCGGCTGTACGGCTACGAGGTCAGCCCGGTGCTGTGGAAGAAGGTTGCCCCCAAGCTGTCCGCGGGACGGGTCCAATCGGTGGCCACCCGCATCATCGTCCAGCGTGAACGCGACCGGATGGCGTTCCGCAGCGCCGCCTACTGGGACGTGGTGGCCGAACTCGACGCCAGCGTGTCCGACCCCAACGCGCAGCCGCCGAGGTTCGCGGCCCGACTGACCACCGTCGACGGTCTGCGGGTCGCGACCGGACGCGATTTCGACTCGCTGGGCACTTTGCGCGGAGGCAGCGGAGCGGCCGAAAAAATTGTTGTTCTCGACGAGTCCAGCGCCGGTGCGCTGGCCACCGGCCTGCGCGGATCGCAGCTGACCGTCGGATCGGTCGAGGAAAAGCCCTACACCCGTCGCCCGTATCCGCCGTTCATGACCTCGACGTTGCAGCAGGAGGCGGGCCGCAAGCTGCGGTTTTCCGCCGAGCGCACGATGAGCATCGCCCAGCGGCTGTACGAGAACGGCTACATCACCTACATGCGTACCGACTCGACCACGCTGTCGCAGTCGGCGATCAACGCGGCCCGCACGCAGGCCCGTCAGCTCTACGGCGAGGAGTACGTCTACCCGACGGCGCGCCAGTACACCCGCAAGGTGAAGAACGCGCAGGAAGCGCACGAAGCGATCCGGCCGGCGGGGGAAACCTTCGCCACCCCCGACGGAGTGCGGCGCGAGCTCGACGGCGACGAGTTTCGGCTCTACGAGCTGATCTGGCAGCGTACGGTCGCGTCGCAGATGGCCGACGCCCGCGGCACCACGCTCAGCCTGCGGATCAACGGCAGAGTTGAGGGCACCCAGACAAGAGAAGTGCAGTTCAGCGCCAGCGGCCGCACGCTGGTCTTCCCGGGGTTCCTGAAGGCCTACGTGGAAACAGTGGACGACCAGGCCGGTGGTGAAGCCGACGACGCCGAGAGCCGGCTGCCGCAGCTGACCCAGGGCCAGCGCGTGGATGCCACCGAGCTGACCCCGGACGGCCACTCGACGAATCCGCCAGCCCGCTACACCGAGGCGTCGCTGATCAAGGCGCTGGAAGAACTCGGCATCGGACGGCCGTCGACGTACTCGTCGATCATCAAGACGATCCAGGACCGTGGTTACGTCCACAAGAAGGGCAGCGCGCTGGTCCCGTCGTGGGTGGCGTTCGCTGTCACGGGTTTGCTGGAGCAGCATTTCGGGCGTCTGGTGGACTACGGATTCACCGCCGCGATGGAAGACGAACTCGACGCGATCGCCTCAGGCACCGAGCGGCGCAGCAACTGGCTGAACAACTTCTACTTCGGCGGCGACCACGGCGTGGCCGACTCGATCGCGCGCTCCGGTGGCCTGAAGAGGCTCGTCGGCGTCAACCTCGAAGGCATCGACGCCCGAGAAGTCAACTCCATCAAGCTTTTTGACGACGCCGAGGGCCGCGCGGTCAACGTGCGGGTCGGCAGGAACGGTCCGTACCTCGAGCGGATGGTCATCGGCGACGACGGCGAACCGACGCCGCAGCGGGCCAACCTGCACGACTCACTGACGCCCGACGAGCTGACTGTCGACGTCGCCGAGGAGTTGTTCGCGACGCCGCAGGAAGGCCGCTCGCTCGGGGTCGATCCGGGGTCCGGGCACGAGATCGTCGCCAAGGACGGCCGCTACGGCCCGTACGTCACCGAGGTGCTGCCCAAGCCGGACGATGACGACGGCACCGCCGGGCAACCGGCGAAGAAGGGAAAAAAGCCCACCGGACCCAAGCCGCGCACCGGATCGCTGCTGCGCAGCATGGACCTGCAAACGGTGACACTCGAGGACGCGCTCAAGCTGTTGTCCCTGCCGCGGTTGGTCGGCGTCGACCCCGATGCAGGCGAGGAGATCACCGCGCAGAACGGCCGCTACGGCCCATACCTCAAGCGCGGCACCGACTCTCGCTCACTGGCCACCGAAGACCAGATCTTCGACGTCACCCTCGAAGAGGCGTTGAAGCTCTACGCCGAGCCCAAGCGGCGCGGACGGCAGGGCGCTGCCGCGCCGCCGCTGCGCGAACTGGGTACCGACCCGGCGTCTGGGCAGTCGATGGTGATCAAGGACGGCCGCTTCGGCCCCTACGTCACAGACGGTGAGACCAACGCGAGCCTGCGCAAGGGCGACGACGTGCTGTCGATCACCGACGCGCGCGCGTCGGAGTTGCTAGCGGATCGGCGGGCCCGGGGCCCGGTGAACAAAACGGCCAAGAAGGCTGCAGCCAAGAAGCCGCCGGCGAAGAAAGCCGCGAAGAAATCGCCGGCCAAGAAGGCGGCAAAGCGCAGCTAGCGGCCTGTTTTCAGAATTCTCGGCAGAAACTGAAAATTAAAGGGTGATTCTCAGCCAGTTCTCAGGTACAGTGTCCGTACACACGTCGTGAAACCGTCACGCGTCCGGTAGGGAGAATCATGCGACCCGCTGTCCGATACTGCATCACCGCTGGTGTTGCGCTCGGTGGCGTCAGCATTCTGATCGCCGCCCCGTCGTCGCCTCCGCTGCGCGATGTCGAGGTGCCCGCGATGCAACTCTCCAACAACTCGCACGAGAACCCCGACGCGAACAGCCCCTCTTTCGCGGACCTCTTGCAGACCATGGGCGGGGTGGAAACCCCAGTCGTGGTGCAGAACATCACCGAGTCCGACGCCGGGGTGCTCGCAGGCGGTCAGCCGGCCAGCGTGCCGGGTCTCAGCGACCTGCTGAACCTGGGCAACGATCCGGTCGGCACCCCGGACCCGCAGGGCAAGTCGTTCATCGACATCGGGCCGCTGCTACCCGGCGACCTCACACTCGCGCCGCCTGCCGGCCGCTAGCCACTCGCTTCGCTCGAAATCTCTTCCGGCGCGGCCAAATTGAGTGGCCGGGCCAACTGCGTCGGCGAGATTCGGCCGCGCAGCCCCACCACTTCAGCCACGTCCCAGCACAGCGCTTCGGCATCCAGGGCCCCACTGACGGCGACCGCTGACGCCAACACATGGCCGTCCTCGAGCTTGGCCAACTCGGTGAGCCGCGCCGCCTCGTTGACCGGGTCGCCGATCACGGTGTATTCGAAGCGGGCCAGTGCGCCGATGTGTCCGGCGATGGCGCGGCCCGAAGACACCCCGATGCCGAATTCCGCCGAGCCAATCACCGGCAGCAGTTCGTCGTGCAATTCGCGGGCCGCGGCCAGCGCACCGCCGGACGCGTCCGGGTGTTCGATCGGCGCGCCGAAGATGGCGAGCGCCGCGTCGCCCTGGAATTTGTTGACGAATCCGCCGTGCCGACCGACCGTGTCCACCACGACCCGGAAGAACTCGTTGAGCATGCTGACCACCTCGGCCGGCGGCCTGGTCGACGCCAGCTTGGTCGAGCCGACCAGGTCGACGAACAGCACCGCGACATCGCGCTCCTGCCCGCCCAGTTCGGTGCCGCGCTCCAACGCCCGCCGTGCGACGTCCTCGCCCACGTAGCGACCGAACAGGTCGCGCAGCCGCTGCCGCTCGGACAGGTCGCGGACCATGTCGTTGAAGCCGGCCTGCAGCAGGCCCAGCTCGCTGGCGTCGTAGATCTGCATGTGCGCGTTGTAGTTACCGCGCTGCACCTCACCCAGCGCCCAGCGCAGCTGGCGCAGCGGGTCGGCGATCGACATCGCCACCAGCAGCGTGCTGGCCACCCCGATGCCCAGCGCCAGTAACGCCAGCAGCAGGATCGGGTTCAACAGCTTCTCCGGCGGCCCGTGCAGATACTCCGCCTTGTCGGCCACCACGGCCAGCACGATCGCCAGCAGCGGCACGCCGGTGGACAGCGCCCAGGCCAGCATCTGGCGGCCGATCACCCCGGAGGCCCGGATATTCTCCGGTAGCCCGCCGCGCAGGGCCGCGACGGCGACCGGGCGCAGCACCCGTTCGGACTGTAGGTAGCCGATGATCGCGGTGGCGGTCGCGCCCAGCGCGGTGGCCACGGCCACCACCGGCGCCGCGTGATGGGCGACCGGCCAGCTGGTGACGATGAAGACCGTGCCGCCGACCAGCCAGGACGCCAGGTTGATCACCGTGCGATAGAACGGCGTCCGCAGCGCCCGGCTACGGGCCAGCTCGGTTGCGGCCGGGTCCGTGTCGGCCAGCAGGGCGTCGCGCCGCTGCCACCGGAACACCGGCACCAGGGAACGCGCGCTTATCGCCGTTCCGAGGATGAACAGCACCGCGATCGACCCGGCGAAGGTTGCCAGGTTGAGCGCCGGCAGTCGCTGAAGTTCGATGCGGTCTTCGGGGGGCAGTCCGTACCGCAGGAAGCCCAGCACCAGAAGCGCGCCGATGATGTCGGCTTGCAGTTGGCTGAGCATGAACACCGGCCATGGCGTGCGCACCAACCACTGGAGGAATCCGCTGATTCGTCCAGGAAGGGTCACCGGGGTGCTCACCTGCCCACCGTATCGGTCGGCGGGGACCTAGAAGTAGCCGAAAGGGCAGTATGCGATGCCCGATCGGGCGGGACCGTCACCGGCTGCCACTACTCTTGCCGGTGATGTCACGGGTATTCGCGCGCCTGGTCGGCCAGCAGTCGGTGGAGGCCGACCTGGTGGCTGCCGCTGGGGCCGCGCGCGGTGATACGACTCACAGTTCCGCGATGACACACGCCTGGCTGATCACCGGCCCGCCCGGCTCAGGGCGCTCGGTGGCCGCGCTGTGCTTCGCGGCGGCCCTGCAGTGCACGTCGGATCGGGTTCCGGGCTGTGGTGAGTGCCGGTCCTGCACGACGACGATGGCCGGCACCCACGGCGACGTGCGCCGCGTCATTCCCGAGGGACTGTCCATCGGTGTCGACGAGATGCGTGCGATCGTCCAGGTTGCGTCACGGCGGCCCAGCACTGGGCGCTGGCAGATCGTTGTGGTCGAGGACGCCGACCGGCTCACCGAGGGCGCGGCGAACGCGTTGCTGAAGGTGGTCGAGGAACCGCCGCCCCGCACCGTTTTCCTGCTGTGCGCGCCATCGGTCGATCCCGAAGACATCGCGATCACTCTGCGGTCCCGCTGCCGGCACGTCGCGTTGGTGACGCCGCCGCCGGATGCCATCGCGCAGGTTCTGATCGACAGCGACGGGCTGTCGGCCGAGACCGCGACGTGGGCGGCGTCGGTCAGCGGCGGCCACGTCGGCCGCGCCCGGCGGCTGGCCACCGATCCGGAGGCGCGGGATCGGCGGATGCAGGCGTTGGGCCTGGCCCGCGATGCCGCGACCCGGTCGAAGGCCTTCGCCGCGGCCGAGGCGCTGGTGTCCGCCGCCGAGTCCGAGGCGACGGGTCTGACCGCCGATCGCGACGAGGCCGAAACGGAGGAGCTGCGCACCGCGCTAGGTGCAGGAGGCACCGGTAAGGGCACGGCCGGCGCATTGCGCGGGTCCGCGGGTGCGATCAAAGACCTTGAGCGACGGCAGAAGTCGCGCCAGACCCGGGCGTCGCGTGACGCGCTGGATCGTGCGCTGATCGACCTGGCGACCTACTTCCGCGACGCGCTGCTGGTCGCGGCGAACGCGCCGGGTCCGCGTGCCAACCATCCCGACATGGAGCAGCAGATCGCGGCGATGGCCGCGCACGTGCCGGCGGATCGGTTGCTGCGCTGCATCGAATCCGTACTCGAGTGCCGCGAGGCGCTGGCCATCAACGTCAAACCCAAGTTCGCCGTCGACGCGATGGTCGCCACCATCGGCCAGCAACTGCGCCACTGAGCGGACTTGGCGTTTTGGGGGCTCAAGCAGCCCTGCCGTAGACTCGTCCCGCCCTACAGGGCGCGCCACCTTAGCTCAGTCGGTAGAGCAGCTCACTCGTAATGAGCAGGTCAGGAGTTCGATTCTCCTAGGTGGCTCCGTCTTCTGGCCGCGAGCGTAACGCCGCGGCGAAAATGCGGGCTCGGGATCACCCTGGCGTTACTTTCGCGATCCGGAGCTCAGCGTGGCAGCACATACCCCACCGGCCCGGCCGCGAGGCACACGCTCAGCGCGGCGGTGTTGGCCCGAACCCGAATGGTGTTGCCGGCGCCGGGCAGTCGCACGAACACCCGGTTGAGCCCAGGATGCACCGGAACCCGGGTGTTCGTCCCGTCTGACAGCGCCAGCGTCATCGAACCGTCGCTGTTGGCCAGATAGTTGACCTCGGCGGCCCAATCCGTCGGCAGCAGGGGGCCGTCGAGGCCGATCTCGATCGGGTGGTCGGGCTGCACCAGATACCCGCATTGCGGGACCGGGCCGGGTCTCATCGCGCGCACCCAGGTCACCTGCGCGTCGACCAGCCGGCCCTGGGCATTGAGCATTCTCAATTGTGTTGTCGTCGAGCCGAATTCGGGCCGGTCATGGATGAGTGCGAACAGGTGGCCGGCCAGGTTCTCCGGCCAGGCCACCCGTCCGAGCACCAGCGGATCGACCTCCTGGTCGAGAAGTGGCGCGCTCGATGTCGCATGCGCGGTCGCCAGATCTCGGCGGGCATTCTGCAGATAGGCTTGAGCTGGGTAGTCCCGCCAGGACGTCAGGAAGGTCGCCGTCGAGTAGCAACTGCTCGCCACGAAGGCCACCGCGGCGGCGGTCGTGACTGCCGTGCGCCGCGGAGACGCGTCCGGTCGGCGTGCCGACGGACGGTCGGGCGCGCAGAAGCCGACCGCGGCCAGCAAGGCCAGCACCACCACGAGATCGGATAAATATCGCAAGGTTTGGGCCAACTCCAGCGCCGTGAAGCGCGACGAGCGCATCAAGTAGATCGGGACCTGGCAGGCGACCACGTATCCGGCGGCGGTCAGCCACACCGGCACGATGCGCTGCTTGCGAACCAACGACAGCGCCAGCATCGCGGCCAGCACCAGCCAGCCCAACACCATGACCGACGCCGGCGGGGTCGCCCACGGCGAGGCCGGCGCCCACCTGCCCCACTGCCAGGGTCCTCCCGCTAAGCCTGGGACAATCCCATGAGTGATGGAGCGGCGCAACAGATCCCACGTCATCATCAGGTCAGTGCTCCACCGGCGCTGATTGACCACGGCCAGGTAGACGGCGACCCAGGCGGCGGTCAGCGACAACGACAGAGTCCACAGTCGGGCGCCGTCGCGCCACACTTTCGACAGCGGTGCCCGTTCGCCGCGAACGTAGCTCAGCAGCGCGGTGACCGCGAACGCGACGAAAGGGATCACCGCGGACTTCTCGAAGAACAGCAACCCGCCGAGGTAGACCAGCGTTCCGGTGCGGGCGTACCGCTGATTGCCGGTGCGCACCAACAGGATTGCGTCGGTGCATACCCAGGCCAGCGCGGCCAGCATCGGCAGCGAGTTCAACGCCGCGGCCCACCACGCAAACCCCGGCACACCCAGCGGGGTGAACAGCGCGAAGGTCAGCGGCACCAGCAGCACCGGACGCCAGCCCAGGATCACGAACAACGCACGCACTAATGTCAGCGAGGCCAGCAGCTGCAACACCACGAGGCTGATGGCGGGCCCGATCCAGTTCAACGGCGCCACGCGGGTGATAGCCCCGGCGACGAGGAACGCGGCCGGCATGACGTGCCCGTCGTGGTCGTCGAACAGAAATGACGGCGACAGCAGGCCGTGCGTGCCGGCGCGGCTGACCAGAATGAAGTCGTCCCAGTAGAAGTAGCCGCGAAACGCCAGCATCCCGCGAACCACCAGCTGGATCGCGATGAGGAGCGCAGCGGCCAGCGCCACCATCGGTAGCCGGCGGGCCCGTCGGTATGGTGAGCCGGTGCGTGCACTGGTCACCGGGGCTGCCGGGTTCATCGGATCGACGCTAGTCGACCGGCTGCTGAGCGACGGGCACACCGTCGCCGGCCTGGACAATTACGCCTCCGGGCGAGCCACCAACCTCGAGCACGTCGCCGATACCGCCGCGTTCAGCTTTGTCGAGGCCGACATCGTCACCGCGGATCTGCGAACGATCTTCCACGAGCATCGTCCGGAGGTGGTGTTCCACCTGGCCGCGCAGATCGACGTTCGGCACTCGGTCGCTGACCCCCAATTCGACGCATCGGTCAACGTGATCGGGACCGTGCGACTCGCCGACGCGGCGCGGCAGACCGGTGTACGCAAGGTGGTGCACACATCGTCGGGCGGGTCGATCTACGGGACACCGCCGACCTACCCGACCAGCGAGGCCGTGCCTACCGACCCGGCATCGCCGTATGCCGCGGGCAAGGTGGCCGGCGAAATCTACCTCAACACGTTCCGGCACCTTTACGGCCTGGACTGCTCGCACATCGCACCGGCCAATGTCTATGGGCCTCGACAAGATCCTCACGGCGAGGCCGGCGTGGTGGCGATCTTTGCGCTGGCGCTGCTGTCCGGTAAGCCCACCAAGGTGTTCGGCGACGGATCCAATACCCGCGACTACGTGTTCGTCGAGGACGTGGTCGATGCGTTTGTGAAAGCCTCCGGCCCGGACGGTGGCGGGCAGCGATTCAATGTCGGTACCGGCGTGGAAACCTCGGACCGTCAACTGCATTCGGCCGTCGCCGCCGTTGTCGGTGGCCCCGACGACCCGGAATTCCATCCGCCCCGGCTTGGTGACCTGAAACGGTCCTGCCTCGACATCGGTTCAGCTGCAAAGGTTTTGGGCTGGCGACCGCAAGTCTCGCTGGATGACGGCGTGGCGCGAACGGTGGACTACTTCCGTCAGACCCACTCGTCCCGCTAGCGCGGTTCCGGCGGCTGAGCGCGCTCGAGCGCGATCGCGCGAGCCAGTTGGGCGTAACGCAATTCGAGGTCTTTGAAACGCAGGTAGGTGCTCAGCGTGCTGAAGCTGAACCCGACGATCAATGCGTACAGCATCAGGTCGGTGCCGCGGGCCACCCCCAGCCAATGCGCTACCACCGTGGTGTCGTTGGGCCGCAGCACCGCGTACACGCCGGCCAGCACGAACAACACAAAGCCGACCTTGACCCAGGCCTGCGATTGAGCGCTGCGCCGGGAGCGCAGCAGGTAGACCACCAGCGCGACAATCGAGGCAATCAGCAGACCCTGAATCCAGTTCACCGCGACATCCTTCCTCGCAGAAAACCGTCAACGACGATGTTGACCCCGTTGAGCAATGGCTGCCCCTTGGCCGAGGAGTACTCGGTGTAGAGCACTTCGACGGGTTGTTCGACCACCCGCCAACGGTTTTCGTCGATCAGCATGATGAATTCTACTGCGTGGCTCATCCCGTTCATGGTGAGGTCGAGCCGATCCGCGACGGTCTTGTTGAACACCCGTAAGCCGTTGTTGCTATCGGTCAGGCCCAGCCGTCGGCCACGCGGGCTCAGCCGCGCGGCCGTCTGCAGCACAACACGTTTCAGGAGCGGCGGCCGGCTGACGCCCGGGCCGAATCGGGTGCCGATGACGATGTCGGCGGCATCGGGGGTCAACCGGTCGATCATCGCGACCACATCGGCGACGCGGTGCTGACCGTCGGCGTCGAAGGTGGCAAAGACCTGGGCCCCGGGTCGGCTGCGGGCGTACTCGACGCCGGTCTGGATAGCCGCCCCTTGGCCGAGGTTCACCGGGTGTCGCACCAGATGCGCCCCAGCCCGCAAGGCGATGTCGCCGGTGTCGTCGGCGCTGCCGTCGTCGACACACACCACGTTCGGGAAAACCGACCGCAGCTCACCGATCACGTCGCCGATGATGCCCGCTTCGTTGAAGGCGGGCACCACGATCCAGACGTCACGCGTTTCACTGGGCATATCAAGCCCACAAGGTACACGCAGATCAGCGGCCCAGACGAGCAAGCGCGACCAGATGGACGCCGATGCCGACCAGCGGGCCGCACAGCAGTGCGACCACGGTGCGGGTCTGCAGCGGCAGCGGCAACAGCAACAGCAACGTCGCCGCGACCGTCGCGCACACCCAGCCCAGCGCGTAGGCCCGGTGCAGCGCGGCCGCGACCGTCGCGGCGCCGGTGAGCGTCAGCATCGCGATCGCCACCGCCGCCGCGGTCAGCCAGGCCAGCAGCGGGCCCGCCGCGTGATAGTCCGGCCCGAACCCCGCCCGCAGCAGCCACGGCCCGAGCAGGCCGGCGGCCATCACCCCGGCCACGCCGATCACGCCGACCAGGGCGGCGGGTGCGAGCAGGGCCCGGAGCCGGGCCGTTCGCTGGTCGACGAAGTGCGCGATCAGATTCCCCTGCATGGCGGTCAGCGGTACCAGCAGCGGGGCGCGGGTCAATGTGACCGCCAGGATAACCACCCCGCCCTGGGCGCCGAGCCCATCCGACGGCACATCCGGGGACGTGACTTTCAGCAGCACCGGGAAACCCATCACCAGAATCGCGCTGGCTCCGGCAGCGGTGACCGAATGCGCCGCGCCGCGTAGAAAGGTCGCCATGCCGCCCGGTGTCAGCAGCCGGGCCGCCGCCCGTGTCGACGGAGAAGCGCCGGTCATGATCAGCCAGGCCAGCGCGCCCCCGACGGTGGCCCACAGGAATCCGACCAGGCCCCAGCCGATCACAACGGTGGCCGCAGCGACGGCCACCCGGATGACGGCGTCGGTCACCATCAGCGCGCCGTACTGCGTCCAACGGTTGGTGCCGGCCAGCATGCCCAGCAACGTGGCATGCAAACAGAAGCCCGCCAGCCCCACGCTGAGCAGACCCACCGAAAGCCAGTGGGCCTGCGCGAACACCCGGCCGCTCCACAGCGGCGAGCTGCCGGCGATCACGACGGCGGCCCCGAGCCCCACCACGGCCGCCACCTTCAGCGGATGCGTGCGTGCATCCGGCAGCACCTCGGCGTAGCCGGCGTAGCGAACTTCGCGGGTGGTCTCCTGCAGTAGACCGTTGGCTGCCCCGGTGACCAGCCCGAACGCCCCCCAGAAAACCGCGAAGACCGAGAATCCGGCCGGCGCCAGGTCGCGGGCGGCGAGGTACACCACCGCGTAGCCGCAGACCGCGGTCACTGCGGTCGCGGCGCCCACGCGGGCCATGCTGCTGCGGGCGATCGGGCCGGCGAACGCTCCGACGCCAGGGCTGCCGCCCACTTCGGTCACTGTTTCACCAGGGTGCGGCCGCGTTGACGGGTTTGCAAGCGGAGTGGGATCGCTGCCGGTGGGTGTGGAACCGGGCCGTGGAGCGTCTCAACGAGATTGGTGAGTGGGTTCGCGACAACACCTTGACCGAGTGGCGTGGCGAGCATGACTGGCTGCGTGAGGGTTCGGTGGTGGCTCAACAGCAGATGTTGCGCAACTTTCGGGCCGAGAAGCTCGCCCGGAAGCGGCAGGACACTGCGCGTAAGTGGGCCACCAAAGTCGTTGCCAACCATGGAATGTGCAGCGGTTGCGGTGCGAGAGCCAAGTCCCGCTTGCTGCTGTCGGAACGGGCTTTCGTCTGCGAATTCTGTGCTGTGATCCAGGATCGCGACCGAAATGCTGCCAGAGTCATTCTGGACAGGGCTGGTCTCAACCCTGCCGGTGCTGACGCTGTAAGACATTCGGACCTCCTCGAGGTGCCGGTGCTGGCTGAGCCGGGAATCCCCGCCATTTTGGGCGAGGAGGACGTCAAGGATTGAAACTACTCACAGCCGCCGCTGCCCTCCGCATGCCGCGACGTCAGCGACCTGACAGACTGCTGGAGGAGGGGAGTATTCCTCGGCCTCGGAGTCGTCATCACGTCGCCCGTCATCGGGTGACCGGCCCGCGGGCCGTCGCGGTAGCAAGCCGCGGCGGTGGAAGAGACCTCTGGTTGTCAACGACCGGAGGTATCCCCCATGCACGTCTCCCTGCTGGAGTGGTTCGTCACCCTGGGCGTGACCATCGGGGTGCTGCTGTTCGACGTGGTGGTGATGGCGCGTCGGTCAGGGGAGCCGAGGATGGGCCGCTCCGCGTTCGGCTTGTCCGCCTACATCGGGATGGCGGTCTGCTTCGGAATCTGGACGTGGTTCTTTCATGGGCGGCCGTTCGCGATCCAGTTCTTCGCCGGCTGGCTCACCGAGTACAGTCTGTCGGTCGACAACCTGTTCATCTTCGTCATCATCATGGCGAGTTTCGGCGTGCCCCGGGTCTATCAGCGGGAGGCCCTCTTCATCGGCATCGTGATCGCGCTGATTTTCCGCGGCGTCTTCATCGCCCTGGGAGCCGCCGCCATTCAGCGGTTCACCTGGGTCTTCTACATTTTCGGCGCGTTCCTGGTGTACACCGCGGTGCGACTGGCGCGCGGGGCGACACACGACGCCGACAGCGAGAACGGGTTGGTCCGGTTTGCCCGCAACCATCTGAGCGTCACCGACGACTGGCACGGCCGCAAGCTCGTCGTCAAGGAGGGGTCGGGGCGGTCGATCACGCCGATGGCTCTGGTCGTTCTCGCTCTCGGCGCCACCGATCTGGTCTTCGCTCTGGATTCCATCCCAGCGATCTACGGGTTGACGTCAGAGCCGTATTTGGTGTTGGCCGCCAACGTTTTTGCGCTGATGGGCTTGCGGCAGCTGTACTTCATCGTCGAGGGCCTGCTGCAGCGCCTGGTCTATCTGTCCAAAGGGCTCGCCGTGATCCTGGTGTTCATCGGCGTCAAGCTGATCCTGCACGCGCTGCGCGAGAACGACCTGCCATTCATCAACGGCGGCAAGCACATTGACGTCCCGGAGATAACGACGCCGGTCAGTCTCGCGGTGATCGCAGCGACCCTGGTGGTTGCCGCTTTCGCCAGCATCGTCGCGACCCGAGGTGACGAGCCGCGAGCACCGCGCTGAGCCACATCGGTCACTTCGGCACCTGAGTCTGCCGACGTCCTCTGCGCGGAATCTTGACCACCGGCGATATCACCGCGGCCACGCGATATCGCGGGTGGTCACAAAACGGAAAAAGGATGCCGCCTCCGATGGCGCCTACCAGCGCTGCCGGCTGGGCCAGCGCGCCGATCAGGCTTCGATCTGGGCGGCGATGCGTTGCTCGATACCGGCTCGCGTGTTGGCCGGCAACGCAATCAGCCCGTCGAGTTCGCGGCCCGCCCGGGTATAGGCGCTCTGCCGCTCCTGCGGGGAGGCAGCCTCGTCCTGGGCCAGCCGCAGCAGGTTCTGGGCTCGTGCCAGCCGCTGTTGCTCGTCGTCGGAGAAGTCGCTGCGCCGCCGGCGAATCGCCTCGGTTTCGGCAACCTCGAACGCGCTGACGTACTCGTGCACGGCGTCGCGGTATTCGAGTTGCGCGGGCCGATCGCTGAGCACATCGTCAGGCCGTTCCGGACGCAGCAGGTCGGCTCGCTGCCTGGCCTTATGGAATGCGACGGTCAGCGCATTGCGCATGTCGGTCATCAGCGGAAAGTCGAGCAACCGGGCGATGTCGACCTCGTAGTCCAGCCATCGGGCGTCGGTCCGGTCATGCGCGGCAAGGAGTTTGACGATCTCACGCCGCTGGTTGTCCTCGTTGCCCCGCCCGCGCCCGGACGCTTCGGCGATGGCGACCTTGGCCTGGTGCTTGATCCGATACCGTTCGAGCCGTCGTTCGGCCCGGCGCTCGTTCGCCGCGGCGACGGCGCGCACGGCGCCGAAGACGGTCCCGCTGAGCGGGAAGAGCAGCCACCAGAAGTTCGCGGCGAAATGAAGCGGGCCCACCTAGCCAGGATGCCACCGCGGGACTGCGGCTTCGACCCCAAAGCGTTCGCTCAGAGCCGAACGCTTCCGGCTCAGTGGCCCTCTTTTTTGAATCGTTCGATCGAACGCAGCACCTCGGCCTCGGCCTCCTCGCGGCCCACCCAGTCGGCCGCCTTGACGAACTTGTTTGGCTCGAGCGCCTTGTACTGCGAGAAGAAGTGCTTGATCTCGTCAAGCTCGTTCTGCGGGACGTCACCGATGTCCCCGATGTGGTCCCAGCGGTGGTCCTTGGCGGGCACGC
The DNA here is from genome assembly GCF_965277065.1 of Mycobacterium sp. Lineage (GTDB taxonomy): Bacteria > Actinomycetota > Actinomycetes > Mycobacteriales > Mycobacteriaceae > Mycobacterium. The sequence continues at coordinate 100,261 of NZ_CBDIBT010000016.1, read as the reverse complement.
ACAGCACCTTGTCGTCGCCGCCGGCCTCGTCGGTCATCCGGAACATGGCGACCGGACGGGCCTTGACCACAACTCCCGGGAAGACGGACTGGGGCAGCAACACCAGAGCGTCCAGCGGGTCGCCGTCTTCGCCCAGGGTGTCCTCGATGAAGCCGTAGTCCGTCGGATAAACCATGGACGTGTAGAGGTAGCGGTCGAGAAAAATCCGGCCGGTCTCGTGGTCGACCTCGTACTTGTTGCGCTGACCCTTGGGGATCTCGACGATCACGTCGAATTGCACCGGTCTGGCTCCTTCGCCTGAGAAATGTTGCTTGGCGTTGATCGTAGGGCTCCCGCACCGCATCCGTCCGCGGGGGTTTGGCGCACAATGGGCGCAAAGAAGGCAGGAGGGCCATGCGTCCCACTCAGTGGCGTACGTCTACCCATCTGATCGTGGCAACCAGTGTGCTGGCGATCGTTGCTGCCCTGGTGGCTGCCGCCGCACTGCTCACCAGCAACGGCGGCGGTGCCAGCGCGCACGTTCCGCCACCGCCGCCGGCCATAACGGCCAAGCCGGGCCTCATCCCGGTCGCGGCCAACGAGCCGATTCCCAGCCCCACGGCGCTGGCGGAGGCGCTGGCGCTGGCGGCGGCCGATCCGAACCTGGGCAAGCTGGGCGCGCGCGTCACCGACGCGCTGACCGGCCAGCAACTGTGGCAGCAGTCCGACGACGTGCTGCTGCAGCCGGCGTCGACGAACAAGACGCTGACCAGCGCCGCCGCGCTTTTGGCGCTGGACCGCGACGCGCGGGTTACCACCCGCGTCGTCGCCGCCGACAAGCCGGAGGCCGCCGGAGTCATCGTGCTGGTCGGTGGCGGCGATCCGACGCTGTCCGGCGCGGCGCCCGGGCAGGACACCTGGTACCACGGCGCAGCCCGGCTCAGCGATCTCGCCGACCAGGTCCGTCGCAGCGGCGTGACCCCGACCGCCATCCAGGTCAACACCTCGCTGTTCAGCGGTCCTACGTTCGCTCCGGGCTGGGATCCAGCCGACATCGAGGGCGGCGACATCGCGCCGATCGAGTCGGTGATGCTCGACGCCGGGCGGATTCAGCCGGCCACCGACGAGTCGCGGCGATCGACCACGCCCGCCCTGGACGCGGGACACGCCCTGGCCGCAGCATTGGGGGTCGACCCGCAGCGGGTGACCGTCACCAGCCAGCCAGTGGACTCCGGCGCGCGACAACTGGCCGCGGTTCAGTCGGCTCCGCTGATCGACCGGCTCAACGAGATGATGAACGTCTCCGACAACGTGATGGCGGAATGCATCGCGCGTGAGGTGGCCGCGGCCATGCAGCGGCCGCTGAGCTTCACCGGAGCCGTCGCTGCGGTGACCAATCGGCTCAGCACCGCGCACATCGACACCGGCGGCGCGATGTTGCAGGACTCCAGCGGGTTGTCCGTCGAGGATCGCCTGACCGCCAAAACCCTCGACTCCGTAGTGCAGGCGGCAGCCGGCCCGGATGAGCCGACGCTGCGACCGTTGCTGGACCTCCTACCGATCGCGGGTGGCAGCGGCACGCTGTCGGATCGCTTCATCGACGGGACTCCGGCGGGCTCCGGTCCTGCCGGCTGGTTACGCGCCAAAACTGGTTCGCTGACCGCTATCAACGCGTTAGCTGGGGTGGTGACCGATCGCAGCGGAAGGGTGCTGAGCTTCGCGCTGATCTCCAACGACGCCGGGCAATCCGGCCGCACGGCGATCGATGCGGTCGCCGTCGCACTGTGGTCATGCGGATGCGTCACATGACCGCCTCGGCTGACCTCACCATCGGGCGCACCGTCGACTGGCGGTTCGCGGCGACGGTCGGGCGGAGGCTGGCCCGCCCAGGTCCGCCGTCCACCGACTACACCCGCCGCCAGGCGATCGAAAACCTTTCCACCGCAGCCAAAGCGGCCGAACCGCCGGTGCGCGACGTCACCGGCCTGCACACCAACGCGGTAGTGCCCGAGGCGCGCATCGTCGACCGGCCCGGCTGGATCGGGGCGGCGGCAGAGTCGATGCGGGTGATGACCGGCGGAACCGACAAGCCGCGCGGCGTGATCAGCGGGCGTCTCGCCGGCGCGCAGACCGGCGCCGTGCTGGCGTTCGTTGCCACCGGGATTCTCGGTCAGTACGACCCGTTCACCGACGCCGGCACGCTGCTGCTGGTGTACCCCAACGTCATCGCGGTCGAGCGTCAATTACGTTTGGACCCTGCCGATTTCCGGCTGTGGGTCTGTCTGCACGAGGTCACCCACCGGGTGCAGTTCACCGCCAACCCGTGGTTGTCGGGGTACATGTCGCAGGCGCTCGGAGTGCTGACCACCGATCGCAGCGAGGACATGGCGCAGGTGGTGGGCCGGTTGGCCGAATTCGTCCGCAGTCGCGGCGACTTGTCGCAGTCCAACCCGAACTCGGCCGGCATCCTCGGATTGTTGCGCGCCGTTCAGTCCGAGCCACAGCGCGAGGCGCTGGATCAGCTGCTGGTGCTCGGCACCCTGCTGGAGGGCCATGCCGATCATGTGATGGATGCCGTTGGGCCCGTTGTGGTTCCGACGGTAGCCACCATCCGTGCCCGCTTCGACGAGCGACGGACCCGTAAACAGCCACCGCTGCAGCGGCTACTGCGTGCGCTGCTGGGTATCGACGCCAAATTGAGCCAATACACCCGGGGCAAGGCGTTCGTCGACCACGTGGTCGACCGCGTTGGAATGGCCCGCTTCAACACCGTCTGGACCAGTCCGGACACGCTGCCCCGGCCGATCGAGATCGAATACCCGCAACGATGGATCGACCGGGTGCTGTAGCCGAACTCCGCGCAGCGGTGGCGGCGTTCGCAACGGAACATCTCGGCACCGCCGAGAGTTGGTGCGTCGCGCTTTCCGGTGGCCCAGACTCGTTGGCGCTCATCGGGATTGCCGCGTCGCTGCGACCAACCACGGCGCTGATCGTCGACCACGGACTGCAGCCCGGCTCGGCGGCGGTGGCAGCCACCGCTCAACAGCAGGCTGAGCAACTGGGATGCGTTGAGGCGCAGGTTCTTTGCGTGGAGGTTGACGGCGAAGGTGGTCCGGAGGCCGCTGCGCGCGCCGCTCGATACCGCGCACTGGCCGACGCCCGCGGAGACCGGCCGGTGTTGCTGGCGCACACGCTCGACGACCAAGCCGAAACCGTGCTGCTCGGATTGGGCCGCGGGTCCGGTGCGCGGTCGATCGCCGGCATGCGTCCCAACGACCCGCCCTGGTGCCGGCCGCTGCTGGGGGTGCGGCGCGAGGTCACCCACGCCGCGTGCGCGGAGTTGGGCTTGACCGCCTGGCATGACCCGCACAACGGCGATCGGCGCTTCACCCGCAGCCGGCTGCGCCTTGAGGTGCTGCCGTTGCTGGAGGAGGTTCTCGGTGGGGGAGTGGCCGAGGCGCTGGCACGCACCGCGACCGCGCTTCGCGCCGACACCGAGTTGATCGACTCGCTGATCGAGCAGGCGATGTGCACCGCCGCGACCGCCGACGGACTCGACGCCCGGGTGTTGACGGCGCTACCCGACCCGGTTCGCCGCGGCGTCATTCGCGGCTGGCTGATTGCCGGAGGCGCGATCGGGTTGACCGACAAGCAGATTCGCGGCGTGGACACGCTGGTGACCGCCTGGCGTGGCCAGGGTGGAGTCGCAGTCGGGTCCGCGTTGCGCAGGCAACGGCTGGTCGCCGGGCGAAGCAACGGCCTGCTGACGCTGCGTCGGGAGCAGGTCTAGCCGGGACGGGTTGGCAGCCCAAGCTGGCCACCATTGGTCTCCAGCGCCCAGGCATGGCACGCTGTGCTCGTGGCGGCGGACTCACCGGAGCTGTACGCAGGGGACATCAAATCAGTCCTGCTGCGCGAAGATCAGATCCAGGCCCGCATCGCGGAGCTCGGAGCTCAGATCGGTGAGGACTACCGCGCGCGCGCCGGTGTCGACGGATACGACCTGTTGCTGGTCACCGTGCTCAAAGGCGCGGTCATGTTCGTCACCGACCTGGCCCGCGCGATTCCACTGCCCAACCAGTTCGAGTTCATGGCGGTCAGCTCCTACGGATCCTCGACATCCTCCTCAGGCGTGGTGCGGATCCTCAAGGACCTCGATCGCGACATCAACGACCGCGACGTGCTCATCGTCGAGGACGTGGTCGACTCCGGGCTGACGCTGTCGTGGCTGTTGCGCAATTTGGCCACCCGCCGTCCCCACTCACTGCGGGTGTGCACGCTGCTGCGTAAACCGGACGCGTTGCGCGCCAACGCCGACATCGCCTACGTCGGCTTCGACATCCCCAACGAGTTCGTGGTGGGTTACGGACTGGACTACGACGAGCGCTACCGCGATCTGCCCTACATCGGCACCCTGGACCCACGGGTCTACCAGGACTAGTGGCGATCGCAAGGCCGGCGAAGCCGGTCGCCGCGGGTCGCCACCAGAATGGGAGCGTGTCGCGCGTCGAGTGTGCATACACGGCGTTCTGGAGCGCCGAGTGAGCGATCAGGGCGGTGCCGCCCGGCGTGTCGCCGCCCTCAGTGCACGCTGAATGCCACTGAAGCACAGTCGAACGAAGTCGCTAGCGCAGTTCCCAGACCGCGGTCACCGAGAAGCTCACTGTCTGCTGGCCGGGCTCCAGCGGAACAGCGGCCTCCATGCCGCTCCGGGGCGCCGGAGCCGGCCTGGCAGCGCCGCCGGAGGTCTCCGAGATCGAGATGACCTTGCCCAGCCCGAGACCGGACAGCTGCGCGTACTGCGCGGCCCGGTCTTTGGCGTCTTGAAACGCGCGTGCCCGAGCGTCTTTCACCAGCTGCGAGTCGTCGGCGATCGAGTAGCTGACCGAGTCGATCCGGGTCGCATCGCCGCCGGTGCCGACGATGACCGCCAACAGTCGCGACGCCGTGCCGGCCGGGTGGATCTTGACCCGGATCGAGTTGGCGGCGCGGAAGCCGGTGACGACGGCACCCGCGGTGTCGTACTGCGGCTGCAGGCTGACGTCGGTGGTGCTGATGTCCTTGCGGTCCACGCCTGCGTTGGCCAGGGCGTCGATCACCGCCTGCTGGCGGGCGTTGGTCTGGTCCATCGCCACGGTGACGTCGCGGGCGGTGAACTCGATACCGACATCGGCGGTGAGCGTGTCGGGGACGCCTTGCACGTGGCCGGAGCCGACAACCGTCACCTGGCGTGAATTCTCGCCCAGCTTTTCGGGGGCGGCGTGGTCGCACGCGGCGGCGGTCGCGGCCAGGCCAACCGCGAGCACGATGCGTAACGCCAGGGTGGCGCGCTGAGTGATGGGCATGCGTGGCACCCTAGTTGTCCTCGGAAGCGTGGATCGTCGGGATGGGTGGTACGTCTGTCCGCCTTGGTGACGTCCAGATGAATGCGCAAACGGCAAGCTGCCGTCTTGTCAGCAGCCAAAGATCTTCATAAGCGTCGTGTCGGTCGCTGAACTGATCGGCGGGTTGCGATCAGCCGAGCGTCGCGACGTATGGCGGTCGTTGGCGTCCTTTCGCGCTGAACCCGCGACCGAGATCATCGCACGCCGCGCGGGCGACATGATGCGCAGATATCGCCGCAGCCACAACGGGATCGGACTCGGCGACTACCTCGTGGCGGCAACGGCGGACGTCAAGGGACTTGAGCTGGCAACCCTCAATGTGCACCATTTCCCCATGTTCGAAGATCTGCAGCCACCGTTTGCGAACAAGTCTGTCTAGCGCCGCCAGCGACGGGTGCCGACGACACGGAACGTTGTTATGAGCTGGACGCACCCTCACCTCGGCGTCAGCCGCGGGCCGTCGCACCCTTCTCGGCATCGCCGTTGAGGGCGCTGTGCCGGCGGCCCCACGCCAGGTAGAACACGAGCGCCACCGCGACCCAGGCGCTGAACGCCACCCACGTATACCAGTGCAGGCTGAACAGGATGTAGGCGCACGCCGCGATGGACAAAATGGGCGTCACCGGATAGCCGGGCACCCTGAAGCCGCGAGGTAGGTCGGGCTCCTGGATGCGCAGCACGATCACGCCCGCGGACACCACGATGAACGCGGTCAACGTGCCGATCGACACGATTTCGGCCAACCGTTCCAGGGGGACCAGCGCGGCCAGCACAGCCACCGCCATTGCCACGATCAGGGTGTTGCGCACCGGCGTCATGGTGCGGGGGTTCACCTTCGCGAATGTCGCCGGCAGCAGCCCGTCGCGGCCCATCGTGAACAGGATGCGGGTCTGACCGTACAGCGTCACCAGGGTGACAGAGAAGATCGAGATCACCGCGCCCGCAGCGACAATCGTGCTTCCCGCGGTGTTGCCGGTGATGTGATCCAGGATCACCGCCAGCACCGCCTCTTCACCCTTGAAGTCCTGCCATCGCTGCGCTCCGAGGGCGGCGACGGAGACGAGCACATGGATCGAGGTCACGATCAGCAGCGCGGCGATGATCGCGCGAGGCATCGTGTGCTGCGGGTCTTTGACCTCGTCGCCGGCGGTGGACACCGCGTCGAGACCGATGTACGCGAAGAAGATCGTGCCCGACGCCAGGCTGATGCCGGAGACGCCGAACGGGGCCAGGTCCTTGAAGTTGCCGGCATTGAACGCGGTAAAGGCAACGGCTGAGAAGAGCACCAGCACACTGAGTTTGATCATCACCATGACGGCGTTGGCCTTGGCGGAAGTGCTGGAGCCGCGGATCAACAGCAGCGCGCACATTGCCACCAGGACAATCGCGGGCAGGTTCACCAGGCCGTGCTGGGGATCCCACGGCGCCGCCGAAATAGCTTGTGGCAGAACGAATCCGAAGACGTTGTCGAGCAGCTTGTTGAGGTATTGGCTCCAGCCGACGGCCACCGCAGCGGTTGACACCCCGTACTCGAGCAACAGGCAGGCCGCGACCCCCATCGCGGCGAATTCGCCGAGCGTGGCGTAGGCATATGAGTAGGCCGATCCCGAGACGGGTACCGCCGAGGCAAGTTCGGCGTAGCAGATCGCCGCCAGCCCCGCCGCGAGGCCGGCGATGAGGAACGAGATGACGACCGCCGGCCCGGCTTGCGGCACCGACTGCGACAGCACGATGAAAATGCCGGACCCGACCGTCTCGCCGACACCGAACATCGTCAGCAAGAAGACGCCGAGAGTGCGTTGCAGTTGATCGGAGGCCCCCACGGCGACCGGCGCGCCGCTGACCGGGCGGCGCCGCAGCATCTGCTGCGGCACGCTCAGTGCCGACGCGGGCATGGCGCCTCCTCACGGGCATCTGTGGTCGCCACGCCGGGACGGTCGGCTGCTGTGGCTGACAGCTGCTTCACGGGGTGCTCATTCGTGATGAGCTGGTCAGCTCGCACCAAGATATACCAGCGCTGGGGTCGCGGACGCGCTGATGATGGAATACGTGTCCGAAAGAGTGTGTTTCGCCGTCAATCTGTTGAATCATTCAATGGCTCAACATTATTCGGGCCGCGATACGGTGAAAATGCATCTGGCGATGTACGCCTACGGTGTGACCAGTATCTTGCAGTGACGCTCGGGGTCAGCGAGATCATCGAACGCGGCCCCGACGTCCTCGAGGCCGACGGCGCCGGTGATCATCGGACTGACGTCGATGTCGCCCTCGGCGATCGCTCGCAGCGAGTCGGCGAATTCTGCTGGGTCGTAGGCGAGGACGAACTGAACGCTGATCTCCTTGGCGATAGCGAAGAACGGGTGCACGGTGTCGGCTTGCATGCAGACGCCCACCACGACCAGCCGCGTGCCGTGCCGAGCGCGGCGCATCACATCGTCGATGATTCCGGGAACGCCGACCGCGTCGAACACCACCGCCGGATTTGCGGCGTCGAACGGCGAGCCCTGCGCGGGATCAACGGTCTGATACGCACCCATGCCAGCGGCGAGTTCACGGCGCTTCGGTGAAAAGTCCGATGCCACAACGGCCTCGACTCCGCGGGCACGCAATGCGGCGACGACCGCGATACCGATCGGGCCGCAGCCGAGCACCAGCGCGGCCTCACCGGGCTGTATCCCGGACCTGTTCACCGCATGCAGCCCGACCGCCATCGGCTCGGCGAGCGAAGCGTGTTGCGGATCAAGGCCATTCGGAATGGGCAGCAGCAGGGGCGCCGAAAGCAGCATTCGTTCGGCGTAACCGCCCACCGTCGTGTTGCTGTAGACGATCGCTTCGACTTCGACGCCCGAGAGCAGCACCGGGATCGACGTGACAAGAGTTCCCGCCGGGTGCGTGTCGGTACCGGGGCCGGGTTCTAGTATCTCCGCGCTGAACTCGTGGCCCATGAAGACGTCGCGGCTCAGGTCGACGTTCATGCCGCCGGCCTCGCTCGACATTTCGCTGCTCAGCGACAGCACCTCGGCGCCATGCGAGGCGAAATGAAGGTCGGAGCCACAGATTCCGCAGGAGCGCACCGCCACCAGCACCTGGCCGGGCCCCGGCACCGGGTCGGCAAGGTCGTCGCGATACACCATGCGGCCGTCCCGCAGCACCGAGGCGCGCATCAGCGGCTTTGCGACTGGTGTTCGCAGACGTGCTCGGCGATGGCCCGCGCGACTACGCGGTCCATGTCGTATTCCAGTGCGACCCTAGGGGATTCGCCGGTCGGATGAAACGGGGTGACGAAGACTCCGAAGTTCAGTGGACGGTTCATGACCGTTCGGCGCCGGTCTTCAGACTCGACAAGAAGTCGAGCAGCAATTCGTTGACTTGGTCCGGCTTCTCCTGTTGAAGCCAGTGTCCGGCGCCCTCGATCAGCACCTCGCGGTAGCGGCCGCTCACCAATTCGGGCGCCCGGTCGGGACGCATGAAGCTCAGCACCGGGTCTGCGGTGCCACCGATGAACATGGTCGGCACGTCGATGGTGGCGGCCGGCGCGTCGGCCAGTAACTCCCAGTTGCGGTCCAGGTTTCGGTACCAGTTCAGTCCACCGGTGAAGCCGGTGCGGGTGAACTCGTCGACGTAGTGGTCGAGCTCATCCGAGGTGATCCAGGCCGGCAGGCCGTCAGTCTCCGGCAGGCGCTCGATGAAACCGGCGGGGCCCGGTGCGATCATCCGCAACGCGGCCACTGGATCCTCGGACCGTGTCAGTCCACCCAGCATCCGGGTGATGGTCCGGCGCGGGTCGGCGCCCAACTCGGCGTCGGCCGGTCCGGGCTTTTGGAAATAGATCATGTAGAAGAAGTTGTCGCCGAAGATCGTGCGGAACGCGGTCGTCGGCGCTACCTGCGATCGCGGCACCGGCGGAACGCTCATGCCGACGACGGCGGCGACCCGCGCAGGGTGCAGTTGCGCCGAGCCCCACACCACCGGGGCGCCCCAGTCGTGGCCGACGAGGACCGCTTTGTCGGCGCCGACGTCGTCCAGCAGGCCGATCAGGTCGCCGGAAAGGGCGGCGACGTTGTAATCGGTGATGTCACCTGGGCTGGTGCTGCGTCCGTAACCGCGCTGATCGGGCGCCAGCACGTGGTAGCCGGCAGCGGCCAGCGCCGGTATCTGGTGCCGCCAGGAGTAGGCAAGTTCGGGGAAGCCGTGAGCCAGCACAACCAGCGGCGCACCGGGCTCTCCCGCTTCGAGGGTGTGCAACTGCACGCCGTTGGTTTCGATGGTTCGTTCGGTGATGGGCTGACGGTCAGACACAGGTTCACCAAAGCACACGGCTGCCCCGGCTCGTCAGGGGTCGGGAACTTCTATTCGTTGTTCATAACCGAGGCGATCACCGTGTCAAACGGTGGTGACCCGCTGCGCCCGACCTACAGCCGAGCTGGCGATCACCACGGGCAAACGGTGGTGACCCGCTGCGCCCGGCCTACACTGGCGATCACCACGGTCAAACGGTGGTGACCCGCTGCGCCCGACCTGCGGTCGGACCGGCGATCACCAGTGGCGGTAGCCTGGACTATTCCAGCTGCGTGTATCGGGAAGGACCTGGCCGACGACGGCCGATGACTGATGAACCGAAAAAACGTGATCCGCACGCTCACGGCCATCGCGGCCGTGCTGCTGCTTGGCTGGTCTTTCTTCTACTTCAGCGACGACACCCGCGGCTTCAAGCCGGTCGACACGTCGGTGGCGATGGGGCAGATCAAAGGCGGCAACGTCAAGAGCGCCCAGATCGACGACCGCGAACAGCAGGTCCGGCTGACGCTGAAGAGCGCCGCGACCGGCACCGAGGGCTCCGACAAGATCATTACCCACTTCCCGACCGGCTATGCGGTTCCGCTGTTCGATCAGCTGAACGCCGGAAAGGACACCCAGGTCAGCACCGTCGTCAACCAGGGCAGCATCATCGGCTCGGTCGTGGTGTACGTGCTGCCGTTGCTGCTGTTGGTCGGCTTGTTCATGATGTTCTCCCGCATGCAGGGCGGCGCCCGAATGGGCTTCGGATTCGGCAAATCCCGGGCCAAGTTGCTGAACAAGGACATGCCCAAGACCACCTTCTCCGACGTCGCCGGCGCCGACGAGGCGGTCGAAGAGCTCTACGAGATCAAGGACTTTCTGCAGAACCCGGCGCGGTATCAGGCGCTCGGCGCCAAGATTCCCAAGGGTGTGCTGCTCTACGGCCCCCCGGGAACCGGCAAGACCCTGCTTGCGCGGGCCGTCGCCGGTGAAGCCGAGGTGCCGTTCTTCACCATCTCCGGCTCCGACTTCGTCGAGATGTTCGTCGGCGTCGGCGCTTCTCGGGTGCGTGACCTTTTCGAGCAGGCCAAACAGAACAGCCCCTGCATCATCTTCGTCGACGAGATCGACGCCGTCGGACGCCAGCGTGGCGCCGGACTGGGCGGCGGCCACGACGAGCGCGAGCAGACGCTGAACCAGTTGCTGGTCGAGATGGACGGCTTCGGCGAGCGCGCCGGCGTCATCCTGATCGCGGCCACCAACCGTCCCGACATCCTCGACCCCGCGCTCCTTCGGCCCGGCCGCTTCGACCGCCAGATTCCGGTGTCCAGCCCTGACCTGGCCGGCCGGCGCGCCGTGCTCCGGGTGCACTCCAAAGGCAAGCCGTTCGGCCCCGACGTCGAATTCGACGGCCTGGCCAAGCGGACCGTTGGCATGACCGGCGCCGACCTCGAGAACGTCATCAACGAGGCGGCGCTGCTGACGGCCCGAGAGAACGGCACGGTGATCACCGGCGCAGCCCTGGAAGAGGCGGTCGACAGGGTGGTCGGCGGACCGCGTCGCAAGAGCCGGATCATCAGCGAGCAGGAGAAGAAGACCACTGCCTACCACGAAGCCGGGCACACGCTGGCTGGCTGGGCGATGCCGGGCGTCGACCCGGTCTACAAGGTGACGATTCTGGCCCGCGGCAACACCGGAGGGCACGCGCTCGCCGTGCCCGAGGACGACAAAGGACTGCACACCCGCTCGGAACTGATCGCCCGACTGGTGATGGCGCTGGGCGGGCGCGCCGCCGAGGAACTGGTGTTCCACGAGCCCACCACCGGCGCATCGTCCGACATCGAGCAGGCGACCAAAATCGCCCGGGCGATGGTCACCGAGTTCGGCATGAGCTCCAAACTCGGCGCGGTCAAATACGGCACCGAACACGGCGATCCCTTCCTCGGCCGGACCATGGGTAATCAGGCCGACTACTCCCACGAGGTCGCCCGCGACATCGATGACGAGGTGCGCAAGCTCATCGAGGCCGCGCACACCGAGGCCTGGGAGATTCTCACCGAATACCGCGATGTGCTCGACACCGTCGCGGGTGAGCTGCTGGAAAAGGAAACCCTGCATCGCGCCGAATTGGAAACGATCTTCGCCGATATCGAAAAGCGGCCGCGACTAACGCTTTTCGACGACTTCGGTGGCCGGATCCCATCGGACAAGCCGCCGATCAAGACGCCGGGCGAGCTCGCCATCGAGCGTGGTGAGCCGTGGCCCAAGCCGACGCCGGAGCCGGCTTTCAAAGCCGCCATCGCCGCGGCCGCGCGGGATGCCGAGCAGGCCAACGCCGAGCGAGCGACCAACGGCAACAACGGTTCTCACAACGGTCCCGGAAACGGTCAGCCGAATACGACGCAGCCCGACTACGGTGCGCCGGTCGGCTGGCATGCCCCGGGATGGCCACCGCCGCAACAACCGGGCTATTGGAACCCCCCGACGCAGCAGCCGCAGCAGCCGCAGCACTGGCCGGCGCCACCGCACCAGCACACGGGTCAGCCGTACCCGCCCTATCCGCCACCCGGCGCGCCCGCACCGGACGCCAGGCAGGCCACCGACCCAGCCGGCGGCGGCCCGAGCCCGTCCAACCCGTCGACACACGGCTGACACGAACGGAAATCTGCGATGGTGCCGACGGATGCTCAAACCGCGACCCTCAATGGCCGAGTCTTCGATCAACCGCGCGCTGAAGCGGCTGTCCGCGAGTTGCTCTTCGCGATCGGCGAAGACCCGAATCGGCACGGGTTGTTGGAAACACCGGCCCGCGTCGCCCGCAGCTACCGGGAGATGTTCGCGGGCCTCTACACCGATCCGGATACTGTGCTGGACACCACTTTTGACGAGCAGCACGACGAGTTGGTGTTGGTCAAAGAGATCCCGTTGTACTCCACCTGCGAGCACCATCTCGTGGCGTTTCATGGCGTCGCCCACGTCGGTTACATTCCCGGCCACGACGGCCGGGTGACGGGCTTGTCCAAGATCGCCCGACTGGTCGACCTCTACGCCAAGCGTCCGCAAATTCAGGAGCGGCTCACCGCGCAGATCGCCGATGCGTTGATGCGCAAGCTGGACCCGCGCGGGGTCATTGTCGTGATGGAAGCCGAACATCTGTGCATGTCCATGCGCGGCGTTCGCAAACCCGGCGCCGTCACCACCACCTCGGCGGTGCGTGGCCAGTTCAAGTCCGACAACGCACTTCGAGCCGAGGCGCTCGAACTGATCCTGCGCAGGTGAGCGCGACGCACCTCCAAGTCATGGGGGTTGTGAACGTCACCGACGACTCGTTCTCCGATGGCGGGCGCTATCTCGACGCCGACCGCGCCGTCGAGCACGGCTTGGCGTTGGCCGCCGATGGCGCGTCGATCGTCGACGTCGGCGGTGAGTCGACCCGCCCCGGCGCGACCAGACTCGATCCTCGGGTGGAGTCAGCCCGCGTCGTGCCGGTCGTCAAAGAGCTTGCTGCCCAGGGCATAACGGTTAGCGTCGACACCATGCATGCCGGCGTGGCCCGGGCGGCGCTGGAAAACGGCGCTTCGATGGTCAACGACGTCTCCGGTGGTCGCGCCGATGCGGCCATGGCGGACTTACTGGTCGAAGCCGACGTGCCGTGGGTGTTGATGCACTGGCGCTCGGTGTCGGCCGAGCAGCCGCATCAGGTGCCGCCCTACCGCGATGTAGTGGCCGAGGTGCGCGCCGAGCTGATGGCGCGCGTGGACGACGCCGTTGCCGCCGGAGTGAATCCTGCCAAGCTGGTGATCGACCCCGGATTGGGTTTCGCCAAGTCCGGTCGCGACAACTGGGCGCTGCTGCATGCGCTGCCGGAATTGGCGGCCGGAGGCGTTCCGGTTCTGGTCGGGGCGTCGCGCAAGCGATTCCTCGGCAGCTTGCTGGCAGGTCCCGACGGCGAGGTCCGGCCGCCTGATGGTCGCGAAACGGCCACCGCGGTGGTGTCGGCTCTGGCCGCACTGCATGGTGCCTGGGGAGTTCGGGTACATGACGTGCGAGCCTCGGTCGATGCTGTCAAAGTGGTCGAGGCGTGGGCGCAGGGTGGGCGGTAGGACGGATGGCTGATCGAATCGAGTTGCGCGGCTTGAAAGTTCGCGGCAACCATGGTGTATTCGAGCACGAGCGTGCCGATGGTCAGGACTTCGTCGTCGATGTCACTGTGTGGATAGACCTGGGGGACGCCGCGAAAAGCGACGACCTGGCCGATACCTACGACTACGGAGTCCTGGCAAAGCGAGCCGCCGCCGTGGTCGCGGGCCCGGCCCGTAATTTGATCGAGACGGTCGCCGGTGAGATCGCCGAGGACGTCATGAAAGACCATCGTGTACACGCTGTGGAGGTGACTGTGCACAAACCGCAAGCCCCGATTCCGCAGACCTTCGAGGACGTCGCTGTGGTTGCCCGCCGGTCCCGGCACGGTGGCCGCGGTCGGGTGGTGCCGTTATGACTCGTGTCGTGTTGTCGATCGGATCCAACCTCGGTGACCGGCTGGCCCGGCTGCAGTCGGTGCTCGACCATCTCGGCGACACGGTTCGCGCGGTGTCGCCGGTCTACGAGACAGCGGCCTGGGGTGGTGTCGAACAGGGGCCGTTCCTCAACGCGGTGGTCATCGCCGACGACCCGACCCTCGACGGGCACGGCTGGCTGCGCAGCGCACAGTCGTTGGAGATCGCCGCGGATCGCGTACGCGGGCAGAAGTGGGGCCCACGCACCCTCGACGTGGACTTGATCTGCTGCCACCTGACGTCCCTGGAGGGCGACACCGAGCTGTTTTCTCTGGAAGACGGACTGACCCTCCCGCATCCACTGGCCCACCTGCGCGCCTTCGTGCTGTTTCCCTGGCTGGCGATCGATCCCGACGCGGAGTTGTCGGTGGCCGGCGGAAAGCGGTCGGTCGCCAAGCTCATTGCCGAGTTGGATCCCAGCGACCGGGCCGGGGTGCGGCCGACCGATTTCGTCCTCGCGCCGCGTCCCGAAAGCTGATGGGCCCCACCCGGAAACGTGACCTGACGGCCGCGGTGCTCGGCACCGGGGTGGCGGGTTACCTGCTGGTCGTGCTGTTTTATCGATGGTTCCCGCCGATCACGGCGTGGACGGGTTTTTCGTTACTCACCGTCGGTATTGCCGAGGCGATCTGGGGGCGTCTGGTACGGACCAAGATCGAGGACGGTGAGATCGGCGACGCACCCGGCTGGCTTCATCCGCTGACGGTGGCCCGCAGCCTGGTCATCGCCAAGGCTTCGGCCTGGGTCGGCGCGCTGGCGTTGGGTGGATGGCTCGGCGTTCTGGTCTATCTCCTACCGCGCCGGTCATGGCTCAGGGTGGCGGCCGAGGACACCTTCGGAACCGCCGTTGCGGCGCTCAGCGCGCTCACCCTGGTGACCGCCGCGTTGTGGTTGCAGTATTGCTGTCGATCGCCCGGAGATCCGACCGACAAGGGGGAGGGCGCCGAAAGTTAGCTGGCCCCGACGACCTCCGGAAACGGGCGATTAGTCCAGGTGAGAAACGCCGGAGGCGCGCGACACGCTCGGTGACCTAGGGCCGGTACAGTCGGGCCATGACCGATCTGGCCCGCGGCGCACGGGCGCGGCGCGCCGGCCGCAGACCGGGTTGGGTGCTGCTCACAGCGTTGCTGGTTTTGGCGATTGGCGCCAGTTCTGCACTGGTCTTCACCAACCAGGTAGAGCTTCTCAAGCTTGCGGTGATACTCGCATTGTGGGCCGCCGTGGTCGCTGCTTTCGTCTCGGTGATCTACCGCCGGCAGAGCGACGTGGACGCGGCCCGGGCACGCGATCTCAAGCTCGTGTACGACCTACAGCTGGACCGGGAGATCTCGGCCCGGCGCGAATACGAGCTCACCGTGGAGTCCCAGCTGCGGCGCGAGCTGGCCACCGAACTGCGCGCGCAGGCCAACGACGAGGTATCGGAGTTGCGGGCCGAGCTGGCCGCGCTGCGTACCAACTTGGAGATCCTGTTTGACGCCGAGCTCAGCGACCGCCCGGCGCTGGAGGGCGAACGGCTCAAGGCTGTTCGCGGTTACAGCGAATGGGACCGCGACAATGAGAGCGCCCGCGAGCGAGTCAACCGGGTCTCATCCGTACGCGCCGAAGAGCCTGCCCCACGCTCCGACGACAACTCGATCATCGACGTGCACGAGGAGCCGCTGGCCCCGGCTCCGCCAAGGCAGCCCGCGGCGGAGAGCTATCAGCAGGGATATGCGCCGCAGCTGCACGAGGCCTACCCGCTCCCCAGACAGAACCGGGCCCCCGAAACACCCGAACCGGATCGGGGATCGCACCGGCGTTCCGGCGATCGGGACACCCCCGCCGCCCGCCACGAGCCCGCGCCCAACTGGGCTCCGCCGCAAGCCCCTCCGCCACCCGTCACCCCGGCGGAGCGTCAGCCGGAAGGCCCCAGCTGGGCGCAGCCGCAGGGTCAGCCCGGCGGATGGGCCCCGCCGGGTGCAGCGCCGAGAACCGGACCTGAGCGGGTCGAGCCGCCCCAGCCCCCGCGGCGTTCCCATCGGCACGCGGAGGCCCCTGCGCAGCCTGAGCCGCAGTTCACTCCGCCTCCTCCACAGCCCGGGCAGCCGCAACAACCGCCGCGGATCCCGTGGCCGCCCCCCGGCGAGGCGCCGCGACAGCCCGAGCAGCCGGCTGCCTGGCAGCCGGCTCCTCCCGACGGCCAGTGGTTGCCGCCGGGAGCACCCGGCAGCAACTGGAACGCCGGCCAGACAGAAAGCCCCGCGACCTCGTGGGCCTACGACAATGGGCCGTCGCGCGACAAGCCGTCGCATCGGTCTCCGGGCATCGGTGAGGCCGCCGCCGAGCCGCCGGCCGACCGCCGCGGCCGGCATTCCAGCACCCCCGCCGAATCTGCGCCAGGCCAGACCGGCGAACCGGATGCCGACTGGAACGAATCGGGTCGACGGGCGCGGTCGCGGCACTCGGTTGAACCCTCCGATCCCTCCGATCCCGCCGTCAGCTCCGCGGCCCCGGCTCCGGCGATGTCACCGCCTCCGCCTCCACCGCCGCCGCCTCCGACGCCGGCTCCGGACCGAGGACCGGTGATGTCGCCGCCTCCGCCGGCCAACGCCCGTCATCGCAGCACCGAGGCGCCCGCCGAATCCGACGAGCCGCAATCCGGCGGTCAGTCGGTGGCCGAGCTACTCGCGCGGCTGCAGACCGCGCCGTCCGAGGGCGGGCGCCGCCGCCGCCGCGAAGACTGAGGCGAACACCACAGCGTTTTGGCGACCTGTCGCGGCTGGGTTGAATGACCGCTCTTGCCCCCTCGCCGCTACGCGGCTGGAGGTACCCCCACCTCGGACCGCTTCGCAGTCCGCATCGTCGCGCGGCTGGGTTGGATGACCGCTCTTCTCCTCGGACCGCTTCGCAGTCCGCATCGTCGCGCGGTAGAGTCGCTACGACCGTCCGGTACCTGCTTCGCGGGACTGGAACGAAACCAAGAAGACTTGTGAGGGTCGTCTGCGATGGTGCAGTTCGACGGATTGCGTCCGGCTCGGCTCAAGGTGGGGATCATCTCCGCAGGCCGGGTGGGAACGGCGTTGGGTGTTGCGCTCGAGCGCGTCGACCACGTCGTGGTCGCATGCAGCGCCGTTTCGCGCGCATCCAAGCAGCGTGCCGAGCGTCGGCTGCCGGACACCCCGGTGGCGCCGGTACCCGACGTCGCGGGCAACGCCGAGCTGCTGCTGTTGGCCGTGCCGGACACCGAGTTGCCCGGGCTGGTATCGGGTTTGGCCGCCACGTCGGCCGTGCGACCGGGCACGATCGTCGTCCACACCTCGGGCGTCAACGGCATCGAAGTGCTGACGCCGCTGAGCGGGCAGGACTGCATACCAATGGCCATCCATCCCGCGATGGCGTTCACCGGCGCCGACGAGGACATCGCCCGGCTCCCGGACACCTGCTTCGGGATCACCGCGGCCGACGAGGTCGGCTACGCGATCGCGCAGTCGCTGGTGCTCGAGATCGGCGGCGAGCCGTTTCGGGTGCCTGAGCAGGCGCGCACGCTGTATCACGCGGCTCTGGCCCACGCGGGCAACCACGTCGTCACGGTCCTCACCGACGCGCTCGATGCGTTGCGGGCCGCGGTCTCGGGCACCGAACTGCTCGGCCAACAGCTCGTCGACGACCAGCCCGGCGGCATCGCCGAGCGCATCCTCGGACCGCTGGCCCGTGCCGCGCTGGAAAACACCCTGCAACGCGGACAGGCGGCGCTGACCGGCCCGATCGCCCGCGGTGACGCCGGCGTTGTCGCCGGTCACCTGCGCGCGCTGCAAACGGTCGACCCGCAACTGGCGCAGGCCTACCGGGTGAACGCGGTGCGCACCGCCGAGAAGGTGCATGCCCCCGAAGAGGTGTTCGAGGTGTTGGCGCGATGAGCGTTCAGCGGCCGCCGAAGTTCAACGCCGGCGAACTCAACGTGTACCCGAACCCGAGCGAGGTCAGCCAGATCAGTCGCGCGCTGCGCCACACCGGACGACGGGTGATGCTGGTGCCGACCATGGGCGCGCTGCACGACGGACACCTCGCGTTGGTCCGAGCCGCCAAGCTGGTGCCCGGCTCGGTCGTGGTGGTGTCGATCTTCGTGAACCCGCTGCAGTTCGGCACCGACGAGGACCTCGACGCCTACCCGCGGATCCTCGAGGCCGACCTGGCCCTGCTGCGCGGTGAAGGAGTCGAAATAGTCTTCGCACCAAGCGCTTCGGCGATGTACCCGGACGGCCCACGGAGCACGGTTCATCCCGGGCCGCTCGGATCGGAGCTTGAGGGCGCTGTGCGGCCCACCCATTTCGCGGGAATGCTCACCGT
This sequence comes from Mycobacterium sp., assembly GCF_965277065.1. Lineage (GTDB taxonomy): Bacteria > Actinomycetota > Actinomycetes > Mycobacteriales > Mycobacteriaceae > Mycobacterium. The sequence continues at coordinate 81,738 of NZ_CBDIBT010000016.1, read as the reverse complement.
GGTCTGCAAGCTGATGCAGATCGTGACGCCGGATCGAATCTTCTTCGGCGAGAAGGACTATCAGCAGCTGGTCCTCGTCCGCCAGATGGTCGCCGACCTCAACATCGATGTCCGCGTCGTCGGTGTGCCGATCGTGCGTGAAACCGACGGCCTGGCGCTGTCTTCGCGTAACCGCTACCTCAACGCCGCGCAACGAGAACTCGCCAGCGTGTTGTCGGCGGCGCTGCTGGCCGGCTCGCGTGCCGCACCCGCCGGCGCGGAAGCGGCGTTGTCGGCGGCCCGCTCAGTGCTGGCCGAGGTGCCCGCGATCGACGTCGACTACCTCGAAGTGCGCGGCAGCGGGCTGGGACCGGCCCCCGTCAACGGCGTCGGCCGCTTGCTCGTCGCGGCCCGGCTCGGCAAGACCAGACTGCTCGACAACGTTGGAATTGACATCGGAACGACCATCGACGCCGACGGGCGAGTGCCCGCTGGGCTCGGTAATCACCCCCTCGAATCCCATTGGAGGAATTGATGTTACGGACAATGCTCAAGTCGAAGATCCACCGGGCGACCGTCACGCAGGCGGACCTGCACTACGTCGGCTCGGTGACGATCGACGCCGACCTGATGGATGCCGCCGATCTGCTCGAAGGTGAGCAGGTGACCATCGTCGACATCGACAACGGCGCGCGGCTGGTCACCTACGCCATCACCGGCCAGCGGGGCACCGGCGTGATCGGAATCAACGGCGCGGCCGCGCATCTCGTGCATCCCGGCGACCTGGTGATCCTGATCGCCTACGCCCAGATGGAGGACGCCGAGGCGCGCAGCTACCAGCCCAAGATTGTCTTCGTCGACGCCGAGAACACCGCCATCGACCTGGGCAGCGACCCGGCGTTCGTCCCCGCCGATGCCGGCGAGCTGGTCTCGCCGCGATGAAGGTCTGCTAGTCGTGCTGCTGGCTATCGACGTCCGCAACACCCACACGGTGATAGGACTGCTCTCCGGCACGAAGGAGCACGCGAAAGTCGTGCAGCAGTGGCGGATTCGCACCGAATCCGAGATCACCGCCGACGAGCTGGCATTGACCCTCGACGGTCTGATCGGTGACGACTCGGATAAGCTCACAGGTGCGTCGGCGCTGTCCACCGTGCCGTCCGTGCTGCACGAGGTGCGACTGATGATCGAGCAGTATTGGCCGACGGTGCCGCACGTGCTCATCGAACCCGGTGTCCGCACCGGTATCCCGCTGCTCGTCGACAATCCCAAAGAGGTCGGCGCTGACCGAATTGTCAACTGTCTTGCTGCTTTTCAGAAGTACAACACCGCCGCGATCGTGATCGACTTCGGCTCCTCGATCTGCGTCGACGTGGTGTCGGCAAAAGGGGAGTTCCTGGGCGGCGCGATCGCGCCGGGTATCCAGGTCTCCTCCGACGCCGCGGCGGCCCGCTCGGCTGCTCTGCGGCGGGTTGAGCTGGCCCGGCCTCGCTCGGTGGTCGGCAAGAACACCGTCGAATGCATGCAAGCCGGGGCGGTTTTCGGGTTCGCCGGCCTGGTGGATGGGCTGGTCGGCCGCATCCGCGAGGACGTCGACGGCTTTTCCGTCAGCCCCGAGAATCGGGTCACGGTGGTGGCGACCGGTCACACCGCGCCGCTTCTGCTGGCCGAGTTGCACTCGGTCGACCACTACGATCCGCACCTAACGCTGAACGGGCTGCGGCTGGTCTTCGAGCGCAACCGCGACAGTCAGCGCGGACGGCTCAAGACCGCACGCTGAGCGCTCAGAGCTCTCGCGAACCAGAAGCCACGGTCGCTAATCGACCAAGATCACAACCGCTGGTTATGTTTCGCGGCTCCGTCCGCGCACTCGCGACGGTCTGTTCTCCTTTAAGCTGGCAGGTCGTGAGCGCCGCCGACCAGGACCCGCTGGACCTACCCGAGCAGTTCCGGATACGGCGGGACAAGCGCGAGCGCCTGGCAGCCGAAGGCCGCGATCCCTATCCCGTCGAAGTCGCGCGCACTCACACCCTGGCGCAGATTCGCGCCGCGTATCCCGATCTGCCGTCCGATTCGACCACCGGTGACATCGTCGGGGTGGCCGGCCGGGTGGTGTTCGCCCGTAACTCCGGCAAGCTGTGCTTCGCCAGCCTCCAGGAGGGCGACGGCACCCAACTTCAGGTGATGCTCAGCCTGGCCGGTGTCGGGCAGGAAGCCCTCGACGAATGGAAAGCCGACGTCGACCTCGGCGACATCGTCTCTGTCCACGGCGAGGTGATCAGCTCGCGGCGAGGCGAGCTGTCCGTGCTCGGTGATAGCTGGCAGATGGCGTCCAAGGCGCTGCGGCCGCTACCGGTGGCGCATAAAGAGATGAGCGAAGAGTCGCGGGTGCGGCAGCGCTATGTCGACCTGATCGTGCGGCCTCAGGCGCGCACGGTCGCCCGCCAGCGAATTGCCGTGATGCGCTCATTGCGCAATGCGCTGGAGCAACGCGGCTTTTTAGAAGTCGAAACGCCGATCCTGCAGACGTTGGCAGGCGGCGCGGCAGCGCGCCCGTTCGTCACGCACTCCAATGCGCTCGACATCGACCTCTACCTTCGGATCGCGCCGGAACTGTTCCTGAAACGCTGTGTGGTCGGTGGGTTCGACAAGGTCTTCGAAGTAAATCGCGTGTTCCGAAACGAAGGCGCAGATTCCACGCATTCTCCGGAATTCTCCATGCTGGAGACCTATCAAGCGTATGGCACGTATGACGATTCTGCCGTTGTGACGCGTGAGCTTATTCTACAGGTGGCTGACGAGGCGATCGGTACTCGACAACTACCTCTTCCCGACGGCAGCGTGTATGACATCGACGGAGAATGGGCGTCGATACAAATGTATCCGTCACTATCGGAGGCACTTGAGGAAGAGATCACACCAAACACTCGCGTCGATCGCTTGCTCGCTATCGCGGCGTCACTGGACCTCGAGGTGCCGACCGACCGTGGATATGGGCACGGGAAGTTGGTCGAGGAACTGTGGGAGCACACCGTCGGCTCGACGCTGACCGCACCCACGTTTGTCAAAGATTTTCCGGTCGAGACAACCCCTTTGACGCGTCAACACCGCAGTATCGCCGGTGTCACCGAAAAATGGGACCTGTACATTCGAGGGTTCGAACTGGCCACGGGATACTCGGAATTGATCGACCCGGTGGTGCAACGGGAGAGATTCGCCGAGCAGGCGTTGGCCGCCGCGGCCGGCGACGACGAGGCAATGGTGCTTGACGAGGATTTTCTTGCTGCGCTCGAGCATGCTATGCCGCCATGCACAGGAACCGGAATGGGCGTCGATCGCCTGCTGATCGCTTTGACCGGGCTGTCAATTCGAGAGACAGTATTATTTCCTATTGTGCGCCCGCTTAGTAACTGACCGCTAACTTGTCGCTGTATTGAATAACCCGCCTGAATATGGCACATTAGTTGTGGGGGCGGTCCAGACCACGTGTCATGTATGGCAAGTGTCTAAGAAGAAAGCGCGAGGCTCAGCCAATGGCGAAGAAAGTGACCGTCACCCTTGTCGACGATTTCGACGGCGAAGGTGCCGCCGATGAAACCGTCGAATTCGGGCTTGACGGCGTTACCTACGAGATCGACCTTTCGGGCAAGAATGCGGCGAAACTCCGCAACGACCTGAAGCAATGGGTCGAAGCATCGCGCCGGGTCGGTGGACGTCGCCGCGGCCGCTCGAGCTCCGGTCGAGGGCGTGGCGCGATCGATCGCGAGCAAAGCGCCGCCATCCGGGACTGGGCCCGTCGGAACGGCCACAACGTGTCCACTCGCGGCCGAATCCCGGCTGACGTCATCGACGCGTTCCACGCCGCAACCTGACCGGGGCGCCGCGCGAGCGCACAGTCTCAACTTTCGCTGGTAGCGAACTGATCAATCACCGAAGCGGGAAACGATTTGCTGTTTTCCCGCGTTGCCCTGGTGCAACCGTATTGGGTAGCGGCCGCAAGGTGGGAAGCCCGGGCGCGCGCCCACTACAGTGGGAGACAGGTACGCGATGTCGGCCCCTGTGCCGAGAATGACGAAGTACCGATGGTGAGGAAGAGCAGGTAAACGCCAATGTTCGAACGTTTTACTGACCGTGCCCGCAGGGTTGTCGTCCTGGCGCAAGAAGAGGCCCGGATGCTCAACCACAACTACATCGGCACCGAGCACATTCTGCTGGGCCTCATCCACGAAGGCGAAGGGGTTGCGGCCAAGTCGCTGGAGTCGCTGGGCATCTCGCTGGAGGGTGTCCGCAGCCAGGTCGAGGAGATCATCGGCCAGGGCCAGCAGGCCCCGTCCGGGCACATCCCATTCACCCCGCGCGCCAAGAAAGTCCTTGAGCTGAGCCTGCGCGAGGCGTTGCAACTCGGTCACAACTACATCGGCACCGAGCACATTCTTCTCGGCCTGATCCGTGAGGGCGAGGGCGTTGCCGCCCAGGTGTTGGTCAAGCTGGGCGCGGAGCTCACCCGGGTGCGGCAGCAGGTGATCCAGCTGCTGAGCGGCTACCAGGGCAAGGAGACCGCGGAAGCCGGCACCGGCGGCCGCGGCGGCGAGTCCGGCTCCCCGTCGACCTCGTTGGTGCTCGACCAGTTCGGCCGCAACCTGACTGCCGCAGCCATGGAGGGCAAGCTCGACCCGGTCATCGGCCGAGAGAAGGAAATCGAGCGGGTCATGCAGGTGCTGTCCCGACGCACCAAGAACAACCCGGTGCTGATCGGTGAGCCCGGCGTCGGTAAGACCGCCGTCGTGGAGGGCCTGGCGCAAGCGATCGTGCACGGCGAGGTCCCCGAGACGCTGAAGGACAAGCAGCTCTACACCCTGGACCTTGGTTCACTGGTCGCCGGCAGCCGCTACCGCGGTGACTTCGAGGAGCGCCTGAAGAAGGTGCTCAAGGAGATCAACACTCGCGGCGACATCATCCTGTTCATCGACGAGCTACACACGCTGGTCGGTGCCGGAGCTGCCGAAGGCGCGATCGACGCGGCGTCCATCCTCAAGCCGAAGCTGGCCCGCGGTGAGCTGCAGACGATCGGTGCGACCACGCTCGACGAGTACCGCAAGTACATCGAGAAGGACGCCGCCCTGGAGCGCCGGTTCCAGCCGGTGCAGGTCGGCGAGCCCACGGTGGAGCACACCATCGAAATCCTCAAGGGTCTGCGCGATCGCTACGAGGCGCACCACCGGGTATCGATCACCGACGGCGCGATTGCGGCGGCGGCCACCCTCGCTGACCGTTACATCAACGACAGGTTCTTGCCGGACAAGGCAATTGACCTCATCGACGAGGCCGGTGCCCGCATGCGGATCCGCCGGATGACGGCGCCGCCAGACCTGCGTGAGTTCGACGAGAAGATCGCCGACGCGCGCCGGGAGAAGGAGTCCGCGATCGACGCGCAGGACTTCGAGAAGGCGGCCAGCTTGCGCGACCGCGAGAAGCAGCTGGTGGGCCAGCGCGCCGAACGCGAAAAGCAGTGGCGCTCAGGCGATCTCGACGTCGTCGCTGAAGTCGACGACAACGAGATCGCCGAGGTGCTCGGCAACTGGACCGGTATCCCGGTGTTCAAGCTCACCGAAGCCGAGACCACCCGGTTGCTGCGCATGGAAGACGAGATCCACAAGCGGATCATCGGGCAAGAGGACGCGGTCCGTGCAGTTTCCAAGGCCATCCGCCGTACCCGCGCCGGGCTGAAGGACCCCAAGCGCCCGTCCGGCTCGTTCATCTTCGCCGGCCCGTCCGGTGTGGGTAAGACCGAGCTGTCCAAGGCGCTGGCCAACTTCCTGTTCGGCGATGACGACGCGCTCATCCAGATCGACATGGGCGAGTTCCACGACCGGTTCACGGCGTCGCGGTTGTTCGGTGCCCCGCCGGGATACGTGGGTTACGAGGAGGGCGGCCAGCTCACCGAGAAGGTTCGGCGCAAGCCGTTCTCGGTGGTGCTGTTCGACGAGATCGAGAAGGCGCACCAGGAGATCTACAACAGCCTGTTGCAGGTGCTCGAGGACGGCCGTCTCACCGACGGGCAGGGTCGCACCGTCGACTTCAAGAACACCGTGCTGATCTTCACCTCGAACCTGGGCACCTCCGACATCAGCAAGGCGGTCGGGCTGGGCTTCACCCAAGGTGGCGGCGAGAACAACTATGAGCGGATGAAGCAGAAGGTCAACGACGAGCTGAAGAAGCACTTCCGCCCGGAGTTCCTCAACCGCATCGACGACATCATCGTCTTCCACCAGCTGACCCGCGAAGAGATCATCGAGATGGTCGATTTGATGATCGGCCGGGTGGGCAAGCAGCTCAAGGCCAAGGACATGGCGATGGAGCTGACCGATAAGGCGAAGGCGTTGCTGGCCAAGCGCGGCTTCGACCCGGTGCTCGGCGCTCGCCCGCTGCGGCGCACCATCCAGCGGGAGATCGAGGACCAGCTGTCCGAGAAGATCCTGTTCGACGAAGTCGGCCCGGGTCAGCTCGTCACCGTCGACGTCGACAACTGGGATGGCGAGGGCAACGGCGAGGACGCGGTGTTCACGTTCCACGGTGCCCGCAAGCCGGCCGAGGCCGACCTGGCGAGTTCGGGCGCTCACGCCGCGGGTAGTACCCCCGGCACGACCACGCCGTAGTACATCCCGAAAAACCGGCTAGCGCTGAAGCGTTAGCCGGTCTTCGGCTGGTAGCACGCGGCCGCCGATCAGCGTTGCGTGAGTAGTAGCGCGAAGACCTGCTTAGCGATCTGCAATACCCAGCCGGTGATGGCCGGCCCATGGTCACGCGGCCAGTTCAACTGGAAACTCACCACCCACGACTGCCCGGTCTTATCGATCGCGTACCAGCTGAATGTCAGATCACCCGGCAGCCCACCGGCTTTCGCGGCGATGTAGGGCCAGTCGTTGCGATCCAGGTTGACCCCGGTAGCGGTATCGAGGATCTTCTTGACCGGTGCGGCCGGCCCCACGGCGCCGGCCTGCAGTGCGACGTGCACCCGGCAGATGTCTTCCGCGCTGCCGTACCATTCCGCGCCGAATTCGGAGGCCGGCACATGCGCGCGAAACGGATCCGGTTGGTAGGTAGCCGAATTGGCGTTTTGCAGCAGCGCGGCACGGTCCTGCGGCGTCCCCTGCTTCCACTGCTCGCGGAGGTCCGGGCGCCCCCACGCGACGGTGAACAGTTCGTACATCGTCGGGAACGGCGTCATCGCGGCCGGATCGTGATGCCCGGTGTGGACCAGTGCGTCGTCGACGGCCTGAGGCCCGACCTTTTCGATCAGCATGTCGGTGGCCATGTTGTCGCTGGTGGCGATCATCTTCTCGGCGGCGGTGCGCACCGAAATATGAGCCCCCAGAGGCAAATCCATGCTCGAGCCGACGGCCTTACCCTTGTCGGTGACAGTCAGCTGGTCATCCCAGGACACCGTCCCGGCCTTGACGGCATCCGACACCGCATAGAGCACGTACAACTTGAAGATCGACGCCAATGGCAGTGACATGCCGGTGTTGGTGCCGGCCACCCGATCACAGCGGCCGTCGGTGATTTTGGTGGCCTGCCAGGAGTAGCGGGCTTCGGTCTTGCCCAGCACCGCATCGACGTCACCGAACGACGAGATCTTCGGCGGCAGCGTGGTGAGATCGAACCCGTCCACCAAGGTGTCGTCTTGAGTGTGTATCCGAAGCTCTTGTTGCGCACCATAAGACGTTGTCAGCTGCAGGGTGGCCGCGCCCGCCTTGATGTCGACTCCACGAAAGGTGAACGGCCGGTCCCACCACAGCTTCTCCATCATGGTCTGGATCTGGCTTGCCATTTTGGGCGCCGCCAGTGTGCCGACCCCGACGGGACCGATGGGCCAATCGGAGTTCAGCATGTCCAGCGTCTGTTGAGCGCGCAGACCGGCCGGAGTTCTCATGTCGATCTCGCGCGCGGCGCCGGCCGCATTCGCCGAAGGCGGTCGCGGCGGCGTGCAGCCCGGGGTCAGGGCGGTGAGTAGCGCGGTGGCCGCCAATGCCGCGACCCGGCGGCGGCGTGAGGGCCGACCGGGCTTACTGGCCGGATCCGGCAACGTCTAACACAACCTCGAATTCCAGCAGCGACGCGCCGGTCGCCACCGGATTCTGTCGCTGGCCGGCGTGCGCTGCGATGGCGGGACCGCTCGCCCAGGCCTGAAAGGCCTCCTCGGACTCCCACTGAGTCACCACGAAGTATCGGTCTTCGCCCTTGGTGGGGCGGAGCAGCTGAAAGCCGAGGAAGCCGGGCGAGTTCTCGACTGCATGCGCGCGGTGGGCGAACCGCTTCTCCAGCTCGGGGCCCGCGTCGGCCGGCACCTCGATTGCGTTGATTTTCACCACTGGCATTGGGCAAGGCTACCGCGCGGCCCGAAGGCGACGAGGCGGGCCGCGAGCGGCCCGGGGAGGAGGCCGAGTAATCAGCCCAGCCGCTGGCCTCAAGCGCGCGAAGATAGGCCGCATGGCCGCTGATCTGCTAACCCATCGTGGTGGACGAGGTGAACCGCTGGTGTTGGTCCACGGCCTGATGGGCCGTGGCAGCACCTGGTCGCGTCAGCTGCCGTGGCTGACTCGGCTCGGTGCGGTCTACACCTACGACGCTCCCTGGCATCGGGGCCGCGACGTCAGCGACCCGTACCCGATCAGCACCGAACGATTCGTTGCGGACCTCGGCGACGCCGTGGCGGCGCTGGGCACTGCCGCCCGTTTGGTCGGACACTCGATGGGCGGCCTGCACTCGTGGTGCCTGGCCGCCGAGCGCCCCGATCTGGTCTCGGCCCTGGTGGTCGAGGACATGGCACCGGACTTCCGCGACCGCACCACCGGTCCGTGGGAGCCGTGGCTGCACAATCTGCCGGTCGAGTTCGATTCCCCGGAGAAGGTGCGTGCCGAGTTCGGCGAACTCGCGGGCCGGTACTTCCTGGAAGCCTTCGACCGGACGGACACCGGGTGGCGGCTGCACGGGCACACGTCCCGCTGGATCGAGATCGCCGCCGAATGGGGCACCCGTGACTACTGGGCGCAATGGCAGGCGGTGCGCTCACCCGCGCTGCTCATCGAAGCAGGTAACTCGGTGGCTCCCGCCGGCCAGATGGAGTCCATGAACGAGAGTGGATATTCCACAACGTATTTGCGTGTTGCGGATGCCGGGCACTTGGTTCACGACGAAGCGCCTCGGGCCTACCGCCAGGCAGTGCAGTCATTTCTTACGGCGGGCTAGTTTTCCTCGCCGGCCAGGGCGAATCGCCCGTCGCTGGTCTTGGCCACCAGGCCGTCGGCAAGCAAAGACTCCAGCGCCCGGTCGCGCTGCACGGTGTCGCGCAACCAGACGATGTCGAGCTGTTCGCGGGTGACCGGTAAGTCGTTGCCGCGCAACACATCCAGCAGTCGACCGCGAACCTGTCGGTCGGTCCCGGCGTAGCCCTGCGGCCGACGGGCCGGCCCCTCCGACGGCGGAAAGCCGGCCTGTCGCCATCGACACCTGCTGAGCGGACACAGGCCACACTTCGGCGTTCGCGCCGTGCACACCGTGGCACCCAATTCCATCAGCGCCGCCGAAAATGTATGCGCTGTTGAGTCTTTGGGGAGCAACGCCGACACGTCGGCGTGATCGCGGACCGCGGAGGCCGAGCCGGCGTCAGCCCGCCCGTGCACAACCCGGGCCACCACCCGTCGCACGTTGGTGTCGACCACCGGCACCGACTGCTGATAGGCGAAGCACGCCACCGCGCGGGCGGTGTAGCTGCCGACACCGGGCAGCGTCAGCAACACCTCGACGTCGTCGGGAACCTGGTCGGCGTGATCGCGCGCGATCACGATCGCGCTTTCGTGCAGGCGTTTGGCCCGGCGCGGGTAGCCCAGCTTGCCCCAGGCGCGCACGACGTCGGCTGGGCTGGCCGCCGCCGTCGCCGACGCCGTCGGCCAGCGCGCCACCCAGTCTCGCCAGATCGGTTCTACCCGCGGCACCGGTGTTTGCTGCAGCATGAACTCGCTGACCAAGATCTGCCACGGCGTCACGTCGGGATCTCGCCACGGAAGGTCGCGTCGTGACCGGTCGTACCAGTCCAGAAGTTCACTCGGCGTTAGGGAGAGTGTCATGGCCTACTACGGCACAATGAGCGCCATGCCGAATACCGATCCCGTAACCGCGTGGAAAGCACTCACCGAGGGTAACGAGCGCTTCGTCGCCGGCCAGCCCGCACACCCCAGCCAGAGTGTCGAGCATCGGGCCAGCCTGGCCAAAGGTCAGAAGCCCACCACGGCGCTGTTCGGTTGTGGCGACAGCCGGGTGGCCGCCGAGCTGATCTTCGACCAGGGCCTCGGTGACATGTTCGTGGTCCGCACGGCCGGTCACGTGATCGACTCCGCGGTATTGGGATCACTGGAATTCGCCGTCGGCGCACTCGGCGTATCGGTGATCGTGATCCTTGGCCACGACAGCTGCGGCGCGGTGAAGGCGACGCTCGCTGCGCTGGACGACGGGGCGTTGCCCGGCGGCTACGTGCGCGACCTGGTCGAGCGGGTCACGCCGTCGATTCTGCTGGGCCGCCGTGAGGGGCTCACTCGACCGGATGAGTTCGAGGCACGCCACGTGGTCGAGACCGGCACCCAGCTGTTCGAGCGCTCGTCGGCCATCGCCGCAGCCATCGCCGCCGGGGACTTGGCGATTGTCGGCGCCACGTACCACCTCGCTGACGGGCGAGTCGTCATCCGCAACATCATCGGCGACGTCGGGGACAAGGTCGACGACGAATAGCTCAGCGCTGCCGGGTATTTCACGACCCGGGTCAGAAGGTGTTGGTCAAGTACAGCTCGATGGAGTTGAACAGGCTTTCGAGCAGTCCGCTGTTGGCGGCCCCACCCTCGAAAACCGCACTGAGCCACGCAGTTGCGTTGTTGAAATTGTCGGGGATGTCGACGTTGGTGATCATGTTGTCGACCGTCGTGGTCGCGTCGGCGATTTCGGTCGGCGTCAACCCCAGGTATTCCACATGCTGGAGGAACAGGCCCTCGATCGTTCCCAGCAGACCGCCGGACTCGAAGTCCGGCTGGAAGTCGGCGACTCCATCGCCAGCCAGCGTGAAGATCGTTGTCGGAGAGATATCGTCCGGTGTGACGTTTCCGAGCACGCCGTCGAAGCCGAGATCGGTGAGAATCGTGTTCGTCAGGCTCGCCCCGAAAATTCCGTCCAGGTCAGTCACCAGGTTCGGCCACAAGCCGGTCTCCGCGAGCGACGGGTCGCCGATGAACACAAAATGCAGATCTTGCACCGGAAAGCCGTCATCCTCGAGCTTGGTCATCGCGATCGACTCGGCAGTGGCGCTCTGCGAGTAGCCGAAGATCGTCAGCGGGTCCTGGGCGCTGAAAGCGTGCGGGTTCACCGTGAATTCGTGCTCCACGGCGAGCACCACGTCGTCCGCGGCGGTGAGGCTGCTCGGGCCCTGCTGGATCAGTTCGGGGGTCGTCAGCACCTGTAGCGGCGCGCTGCACGGGTCGGTCGCGATCATGTCGCAAACCGTGGATCCCGTCGCGCCACCGTCGAAGCCCAGCGCATGCAGGTAGAGCCCCTCGGCGGTCTGGGCGAAGGCGGTCGACGGCATCGGCTCGGTGGTTCCGCCGAGGATGATCGCGGTGTCGCTGCCGGCCAGCGGTCCGAGCAGGGTGTCGTCGGCGTGTGCGGCCTGGCTATTCAGTACGCTGGCGAAGCCAGCCATCAGGCCGATACCGGCGACCTTTGCGAGCACCCTGTATGCATTCATGGGATGTTCTTATACGAATTTAAGCCGCGATTTGGGCACTTTTTCATCTCGGAATAAAAACGACCAGACTGGGCGACACGCCGGGCCGGCTCGGCCCTATCGGTGTGACCTGGCCTTACCGTGTAAATGTGCTGGATCTGGAACCGCGAGGCCCGCTGCCGCCAGAGATCTACTGGCGACGCCGGGGGTTGGCCATCGGCATAGCCGTCGTCGTCATCGCCATCGTGGTCGCGATCATCGTCGCCGTCCTGAGCGGAAGCGCCGGCGCCAACACCTCCGGCACCGCCAAAAAGCCCACGGCGCAAGGTCAGCAAAACCCGGGGCCAGAGGTCAAGACACAGGTCGAGCCGCCGGCCGGAGAAAACACCGATCAGCCTGCCGAGACGCCGACCGCCGCGGTTCAGCCGCCGCCCGTGCTCAATGCCGGCGACGATTGCCCGGACTCCACGCTGGCCGTCAAGGGCCTGACCAACGCACCGCAGTACGCGATCGGCGATCAGCCGAAGTTCGTCATGGTCGTCACCAACATCGGCCTGGTGGCCTGCAAGCGCGACGTGGGAGCCGCGGTGTTGGCCGCCTACGTCTACTCGCTGGACAACAAGCGGCTGTGGTCGAACCTGGACTGCGCACCGTCCAACGAGACTCTGGTCAAGACTTTCGCACCCGGCGAGCAGGTGACCACCGCCGTCACCTGGACGGGGATGGGCTCGGCTCCGCACTGCCCCTTACCACGCCCGGCGATCGGGCCCGGCACCTACAACCTCGTCGTGCAGCTGGGAAACCTTCGCTCCCTTGCGGTTCCGTTCATCCTGGCTCCGCCGCCGCCTCCCGGCGCGGCACCGCCTCCGCCGCAGCCCGGGCTGCCCGGACCGCCGGCAACTGGGCCGCTGCCCGGTCCGGCGCCCGCTCCCGGCGGCTGAAGACCTAACTCAGGTAATCGAATCGCCGATGGTCGATTCGGCCAACTGCGACAAGCCTTCTCGGACATGGCGGGCCCAGATCTCGCCGATGCCCTCGACCGCTTCCAGGTCGCCCGCGCTGGCGGCCAGCAGGCCCTGTAGCGAGCCGAACTCGCGCACCAGACGGTCGGCATGGGCGAACTGCAGCCGTGGAATCTCCGACATCGCCCGGTAGCCGCGCGAGCTCACCGCGGAGTCCTGAGCTTCCGCCGTCGATGGGTATCCGAAAACCCTTGCCATCGTGATGAAGTCGAGCAAATCAGCGTCTGACATGGCGTCCAGCTCGCCGAGCGTGGCGGCGACTTCGGCCTTGGACAGCGGCTCTGGGTTGGCGTGGTAGTCGCGCACGATCAACTCGCGGGCGGCGTCGTTGCCGCCGAGCAATTCGTCGAGCTGCAGTCGCAGCTGTCGCCCATCGGTGCCCAGTTCGACGACGTCGTAATCGAGATCCACGCCGATCCGGCGGACCGACTCGAGCCGCTGCACCACCGTCATCACGTCGCGCAGCGTGACGAAGTCTTCGATCTCGGCCCTCGACAGTTGCCTGCTGACCTCGTCGAGCCGCATCTTGTAGCGCTCCAGCGTGGCGATGGCCTGATTGGCGCGCGACAAGATGGTGGCCGAATCGGCCAGCACGTGGCGCTCGCCGCTGAGGTAGACGGTCACGATGCTCATCGAGTGGCTGACCGAGATCACCGGGTAACCGGTTTGGCTGGCGGCCCGCTCGGCCGAACGATGCCGCGTCCCGGATTCGTCGGTGGGTATCGACGGGTCAGGCACCAGTTGCACGTTGGCCCGCAGGATTCGGCTGCCGTCGGTGGACAGCACCACAGCGCCGTCCATCTTGCACAGCTCCCGAAGCCGGGTCGGCGCGTACCGCACATCGAGGGAGAACCCGCCGTCACAGATCGCTTCCACGCTGTCGTCGTAGCCGAGGACTATCAGGGCGCCGGTCCGGCCCCGCAGGATGCGCTCCAGGCCGTCGCGCAGCGCGGTTCCCGGCGCCAGCCGTTCAACTGCCTCACGCAGGGTGGGACGTTGCTGCGGCGCCGAGCCGTTCGTTGATGCTTTGCCGACTGTCATCACCATTCATTGTGCTCTGTGGGCGCGCAGCCCAGTCGATGTGGTGGCGTGGGCGCCTTGTCGCGACGCTCGGCGATGTGGAGAACGTGCTCCAGCGCAGCGCCGATGTTGGACGCCTGCAGCGTCTTCAATCCGGGCGGTACCGCGACGCCGCCTGAGGGAATCAGCGCCGTCGTGAAGCCCTGCCGGGCGGCCTCTGCCAACCGGCGTTCCATGCCGCTGACCCGGCGCAGATCGCCGGCCAGCCCCACTTCGCCGATCATCACCGCGGTGGCCGGCATCGGCAGGTTCGCGTACGCGGAAGCCAATGCGACCGCAACTGCCAGATCCGACGACGGATCGGTCAGCCGCATGCCCCCCACGGTCGACAGGTACACGTCGTTGACGGCGATCTTGAGCCTGGCGTGCTTCTCCAGCACCGCGGCGATCATCGCGGCCCGCGCGTGGTCGATGCCGCTGACAGCGCGCCGCGGGGAGCCGCCCGACGGTGTGGCCAGCAGCGCCTGAATCTCGCCGACGAGAGGACGCTTGCCGTCGAGGGTCACGGTGATGGCGGTACCCGCGACGGGTTGCGGCCGTTGATCCAGGAAGAGGCCGGACGGGTCGGCGACACCCTCGATCCCGTTGTCCTGCAACAGAAAGCAGCCAACCTCTTCGGCGGCCCCGAAGCGGTTCTTCACGCCGCGCACCATGCGCAGCAGCGAGTTACGGTCACCCTCGAAGTGCAACACCACATCGACCAGGTGCTCGAGCGAGCGAGGGCCCGCGATGGCTCCGTCCTTGGTGACATGTCCGATCAGAATCAGCGGCACCCCAGTGGTTTTCGCTGCGGCGGTCAGCGCGCTGGTCACCGCGCGCACCTGCGTGACCCCGCCCGCGACCCCGTCGGTGTCGGAGCTGGCCATTGTCTGCACCGAGTCGACGACGACCAGCGTCGGCCGCACCGCATCGATGTGGCCCAGCACGGCGTGGAGGTCGGAGTCGGCGGCCAGATACAGCTCGTCATGGCTGCAGCCGGTCCGATCGGCGCGCATCCGGATCTGGCCCCGCGACTCCTCGCCGGACACGTACAGGGCCCGCCGGCCGCCCATCGCCCACTGGTGGGCGACCTTGAGCAGCAGCGTCGACTTGCCGACTCCCGGATCACCGGCGAGCAGCGTGACCGAACCCGGCACGACGCCGCCACCCAGGACACGGTCGAGTTCGTCGATTCCGGTGGGGCAGTGCCGGGTGCCGTCGGGCTCGACCGAGCTGATCGGAATGGCGGCCGATGACGGGCTCACCACAGCGCGGTTGCCGCCCCGGATCGCGCTGAGCACCGCGACCTCGTCGACGGAGCCCCAGGTACCGCATTCCAGGCAACGACCGACCCACTTGGCCGTCGTATGGCGGCATTCCGAGCAGCGATACTGCAAGCGTGCCTTGGCCACCCGCTGACGGTATCCGGCGGGTGTGACAGATCAGCGGAGGTTAGCGATGTGAACTTTCCGGCGCCGAAATCGGCACCGCCACGCTGATACTGCCGGCCTTCTCGAAATCGAAGGTGACGTCGTAATTCGGGCCGTTGGTAATCGGCTTGCTCAATGCGATGGTCGCCTTGAGCGTGTCGCCTGACTCGACGGCCTTGTCGGAGCTTTTGGTCTGTCCGTTTTCCCTGCCGAAGAACAAGACCCCGCTGGCGGGCAGGGTGGGATTGCCGGTGACGGTCACCTTGCCGATGTCGGTGGTGATGCCGACCAGCTTGTCGGAGGTGTCCGGCGACTGGTTCACGGCCACGAGGACAAGGTCCACCGTCGCGCCCGGGCGTAGGTAGTCACCGGTCTGCACTGC
The DNA here is from genome assembly GCF_965277065.1 of Mycobacterium sp. Classification (GTDB taxonomy): domain Bacteria; phylum Actinomycetota; class Actinomycetes; order Mycobacteriales; family Mycobacteriaceae; genus Mycobacterium. Next base: position 66,099 of record NZ_CBDIBT010000016.1, on the reverse strand, counting down.
CTGAATGTGGACATCGCGGAGCGCGACGTTCTTGACCGTCGCCTGGTTGCCGTCGACAGCGGATTGCTGCATGGAGGTCTGCGAGATCTGGCCGGCGCTGCATCCGGAGAATGCGGCAGCGCCGATCAAGGCGCCGGAGGCAAGCACGCAGAGCTTTGCCGAGCGACGACTCGATCGCGGGCCGTGGTTGTCGAAGCGGTTCACCCAAAGCCTCCTGCTCGGCCCTCGAACGCACTGGCGGTTCGACTATGCACAGTAGTAGGTCGGTCGGTCCCGCGGAAGCTGAGGGTTCCGAAGCCGGAAGTAAGCGGTTAGAGCAGCGCAGTCGCACGATTTCTGAGACGAACCGCCCGTCCCCGCTGTTCTCCGGATAGCCCCGAACCGGTTCTGCAATGTTCGCTGCCCTGCACGAATTTCGCGGTCTGTCAACCCCCTCTCCGCACCCGCGGTGCCCCTGACCTGCACCGTTGTTCCGCACGTGTTTGCGCGGCGTGTTAGCATGGAGTAACGAAAGGGGCTCGAAACTGATGAATTTTGAGGTCGGAGACACCGTTGTCTATCCACACCACGGTGCTGCGTTGATCGAGGCGATTGAAACCCGGACCATAAAAGGGGAACCAAAAAAGTATCTCGTCTTGAAAGTGGCGCAGGGCGATCTGACAGTTCGAGTACCCGCTGAGAACGCCGAGTATGTCGGCGTCCGCGATGTAGTCGGCCAAGAGGGCCTTGACAAGGTGTTCCAGGTGCTCCGCGCACCGCACACCGAAGAGCCGACCAACTGGTCGCGCCGCTACAAGGCCAACCTGGAAAAGCTTGCTTCCGGTGACGTCAACAAGGTTGCTGAGGTTGTCCGCGACCTGTGGCGCCGCGACCAGGAGCGTGGCCTGTCCGCAGGCGAGAAGCGCATGCTGGCTAAGGCCCGCCAGATTCTGGTCGGCGAACTTGCGCTGGCCGAGAGCACAGACGACGCCAGAGCGTCGATCATCCTGGACGAGGCGCTCGCCGCCGCTTCCTGAATCCCCTGACGCACGAGGACCAGTGTTGACCGGCACGGTCGCGGTGGTTCCGGCCGCCGGCTCCGGTGAACGACTGGCGGCCGGCATGCCCAAGGCTTTTTATGAGCTGGACGGCCGGACCCTGGTCGAACGTGCCGTCGATGGTCTGCTGAAATCCGGCGTCGTTGATCGCGTCGTCGTAGCGGTGCCCGCGGACCGCACTGACCGGGCCAAGCTGATCCTGGGCCGTGGTGCGGCCGTCGTGGCCGGCGGGGCCAACCGCGGCGATTCAGTGGGCCTGGCGTTGGCTGCCATCGCTGACGGCGAACAACCCGACTATGTGCTGGTGCACGATGCCGCGCGCGCGCTGACCCCGCCTGATCTGGTGGTACGCGTCGTCGAAGCGCTGCGCGCCGGCCATCCGGCGGTTGTGCCCGCACTAACGGTCTCGGACACCATCAAGGCCGTCGACGCCAACGGCGCCGTGCTCGGCACACCGGAGCGGGCCGGACTGCGCGCCGTGCAAACCCCGCAGGGGTTCGTCACCGAGTTGTTGCTGCGGGCCTACCAGCAGGCCGGGACCGCGGACTTCACCGATGACGCGTCTCTGGTCGAGCACATCGGCGGCCAGGTTCAGGTGGTGGACGGCGATCCGCTCGCCTTCAAGATCACCACCAAGCTGGACCTGCTCCTGGCGCACGCGATCGTGAGCCGGTGAACGTCCGTGTCGGTCTGGGCACCGACGTGCATGTCATCGAACCCGGCAGGCCGTGCTGGCTGCTGGGACTGCTGTTCAGCGATGTCGGCGGCTGTGCGGGGCACTCCGACGGCGACGTGGCGGTGCACGCGCTGTGCGACGCGCTGCTGTCCGCGGCCGGCCTGGGCGACATCGGCGAGGTGTTCGGTGTCAACGAACCACGCTGGGCCGGCGCCAGCGGCATGACGATGCTGCGTCACGTCGCGGACCTCCTCACCGAGCACGGCTTTCGGGTCGGCAACGCTGCGGTGCAGGTCATCGGCAACCGGCCCAGGGTGGGCCCGCGCCGCGCCGAGGCGCAGGCGGCGCTCTCGGAAGTGCTGAATGCGCCGGTGTCGGTGTCTGCCACCACCACCGACGGGCTGGGCCTGACCGGGCGCGGCGAGGGCCGGGCCGCAATCGCGACGGCTTTGCTGTTCGGCGCCGACGACATCGCGCCCTAGGCTGCGATCTTTTCGCATCGCGCTGATCGTTTCCCCGGCCGGTCCATGCCCGCGCCCTGTCCGGCGGGCTTTGCGACCGGAATCGAGCTACCCGGCTGCGGTGGTCACCGGCGCTGTGTTCGGCCCGGTAAGCTGGCACGTCGTGACCGATTGCGCCGACCTGCGGCTACACGACACGGCAACCGGTGCCGTTCGTGAGTTCGTTCCGCTGCGGCCCGGGCACGTTTCCATCTACTTGTGCGGCGCCACCGTCCAAGGCCTGCCCCACATCGGCCACGTGCGTAGTGGCGTGGCATTTGACATCCTGCGGCGCTGGCTGACGGCGAGCGGCTGCGACGTCGCGTTCGTCCGCAATGTCACCGATATCGACGACAAAATCCTGAACAAGGCTGCCGCAGCGGACCGGCCGTGGTGGGAATGGGCGGCCACCTACGAGCGGGCGTTCTCGGCCGCCTACGACGCGCTAGGCGTCCTGCCGCCATCAGTCGAACCGCGGGCCACCGGCCACATCACCCAGATGGTCGAGCTGATCGAGCGACTGATCGAATCCGGCAACGCCTACGAAGGTTGCGGCGACGTCTACTTCGACGTGCTGAGCTACCCCAACTACGGCCAACTGTCCGGTCACCGGATCGACGACGTCCATCAGGGCGAAGGCGCGGCAACCGGTAAGCGCGATCAGCGCGACTTCACGCTGTGGAAGGGCGCCAAGCCCGGTGAACCGTCCTGGCCCACGCCATGGGGACGCGGCCGGCCGGGCTGGCACCTGGAATGCTCCGCGATGGCCCGCACCTACCTTGGGTCAGAATTCGATATCCATTGTGGCGGAATGGATTTAGTGTTCCCGCACCACGAAAACGAGATCGCGCAGAGCTGCGCCGCGGGCGACAAATTCGCGAGATACTGGCTGCACAACGGTTGGGTCACGCTGGGCGGCGAGAAGATGAGCAAGTCACTGGGCAACGTGCTGGCGATCCCGGCGATGCTGCAGCGGGTGCGCGCCGCCGAGCTCAGGTACTACCTGGGTAGCGCGCACTACCGCTCGATGCTGGAGTTTTCGGAGACGGCGTTGAAGGACGCCGTCAACGCCTACGTCGGTATCGAGGATTTCCTGCACCGAGTGCGTACCCGGGTCGGTGCCGTCGAGCCGGCCGAGTGGACCCCGCGGTTCGCGGCCGCGCTCAATGACGATCTGGCGGTGCCGACGGCGCTGGCCGAAGTGCACCGCACCCGCGCGGAAGGAAACCGGGCGCTCGACGCCGGAGACCACGACGCCGCGCTGGCCGAGGCTGGCGCGATCCGGGCGATGATGGGCATCCTCGGCTGCGATCCACTCGACGAGCGCTGGGAGTCCCGCGACGAGACGTCGGCCGCGCTCGGTGCGGTGGACGTGCTGGTGCGTGCCGAGCTGGAGCGGCGCCAACAGGCTCGCGTGCAACGTGATTGGAAGCTCGCCGACGAGATCCGGGATCGGCTCAAAGACGCCGGCATCGAAGTGACCGACACTGGTGACGGCCCGCAGTGGTCGTTGGAGGCACACCCTGATGGCCGGTAACTCGCAGCGCCGCGGCGCGATTCGCAAGACATCCAAGAAGGGCCCGACGGTAGGCTCCGGCGGTCAGGGGCGCCGTGGCTTGGAGGGTCGCGGAGCGACTCCACCCGCGCACATGCGGCCGAATCACCCGGCCGCCAAGCGGGCCAAGGTGCAGGCACGCCGGCAAGGGCCCATCCGGCGCAAAGACGACACCGTCGAGACCGTTCTTGGGCGCAACCCGGTGGTGGAGTGCCTGCGCGCGGGGGTTCCTGCCACCGCACTCTATGTCGCACTCGGCGCCCAGGCCGACGAGCGGCTCACCGAATCCGTCACTCTGGCAGCCGATTCCGGCATCGCGATCCTGGAAGTTCCACGCACGGACCTGGACCGGATGACCACCAACGGGTTGCACCAGGGGATTGCGCTGCAGGTGCCGCCATACGCCTACCTGCATCCCGACGAGCTACTCAAGCTCGCCCTCAACAATCCGCCTGCGCTGCTGGTCGCGCTCGACAACATCTCCGATCCGCGCAACCTCGGCGCGATCGTGCGCTCGGTTGCGGCGTTCGGCGGCAACGGCGTCTTGATTCCCGAGCGGCGGTCCGCCTCGGTGACGGCAGTCGCTTGGCGGACGAGCGCGGGCGCCGCGGCGCGTATCCCGGTCGCGCGTGCGACCAATCTCAATCGGACGCTGAAGGATTGGGCCGACCGAGGCATGCAGCTCGTCGGGCTTGACGCCGACGGCGACACGGTCGTCGACGAAATCGATGGCGCCGGACCGATCGTCGTGGTGGTGGGATCGGAGGGCAAGGGGCTGTCCCGGCTGGTGCGTCAGAGCTGCGATGCAGTGGTGTCGATTCCGATGGCCGGCCCGACCGAGTCGTTGAACGCCTCGGTGGCCGCCGGCGTGGTGCTGGCTGAGATCGCGCGTCAACGCAGGCGCTAGCGATGCTCGGTCATCTGCGTGAACACAAGATTCTCGTCGCGACCGGCGTTTTCGCAGGCTATACCGCGGTCATGACGGTGCTGGAACGCCGGATGCGGGCCACCAGCGGACCTGGAATCATCCCATTTGAGTTGGCCGGCAGCGGTTTTCGTGCCGAGCAGATCATGGCGCAGTGGGGTCCCGATGGCGAACGGTCGGCACGCGCCTCGATGTGGCTCGATTTCGGCTACATGACGACCTACGGCGCCCTCGCCGCGCTACTGGTCGAGCGTGCGCGCCGTCGTTGGGAACACCCGCGGGCGCTCACTTCCGCTGTCGCTGTCGCGGTCGCGGGCGACGCCATCGAAGGCATCTCGCTGCTCAAAGTGCTCGACCGCGACCGCGTCGACACTTACGCTCGCCGGGCCCGGACCGCGGCGCTGATCAAGTTCGCTGCGCTCGCCGGATCGCTTGGTTACGTTGTGGCCGAAGCTGTTGGCTCTGCTGTCGCGCACCCGTCTGACTAGTGCGTCGACAGGACTCAGACGCCGAGCAGCAGCCCCGCGGCCCACAGCGCCAGCACCGAGGCCACCAGGGACGTGGGAACGGTAAACAATCCGAGTCGGGTGTACTCTCCGACGCTGGCCTCGACGTCGTAGCGTCGTAATACGCTGCGCCACAACAGGTTCGACAAGGACCCGACGTAGGTCAGGTTCGGGCCGATGTTCACCCCGATCAGCACGGCCAACACCGCGGCCGGACCGGCCGGCGCCACCAGGGGCACCAGGACCAGTGTCGCAGGCAGATTGTTGACGATGTTGGCCAGCACCGCCGCCAGCGCTGCATAGCCGAGCAGGGCGAGCAATCCGGTGCCGGACGGCAACAGCGCACCCATCCGGTCGGACACGCCGTTGCGCATCACCGCCTGCACGACGACACCGAGCGCGAGCACGAAGACCAGGAACGGCACGTTCACCGCGCGCACGATCTCCACCGCCGTGGTGCGACGCCGGGCAAGGTTGCGCACTGCCAGCACTGCCGCCCCGGCCAGCGCCGCCCACGCCGGAGCCACGTCTACCGCTTCGGCGACGACGAACCCGGCCAGCGTCAGAGCTACCACCACCAAGGCGAACACGGGTGTCGGAGGAGGGGGTTCGTCCTCGACGGGTTCGGGCGGGACGCTGAGATCGCGACGGAAGAAAACCCGGAAAACGAGGTAACAGGTACCCACCGCCGCCAGCCACGGCAGCGTCATCAGCAACGTGAATTTGATGAACGACAGGTTTGAGGCGTTGAAGGCAAGCAGGTTGGTCAGATTCGACACTGGAAGAAGCAGCGAAGCGGCGTTGGCCAAGTGCGCGGTGGCGTACGCGTGCGGCCGCACCGGAGCCCGCAACCGCCGAACCGTCGTCAACACCACCGGGGTCAGCAATACGACGGTGGCGTCCAGGCTCAGCGCCGCAGTGATGATGGCTGCGATCACGAACACCTGTCCCAGCAGGCGTCGTGAACCTACCCGTCCGCGCGCCATCGCCGCCCCGGCCGCCTCGAACATGCCTTCGTCGTCGCACATTTTCGCCAACACCAGCACCGCGCCCAAGAATGCGACGACGCGCAGCAGGCGTTCGGCTTCGACTGTCGCGTCGTGCACCGAGATTGCGCCGACGGCAAGCAGCAGTGCCACCGCGGGCACCGCTGCGATGGCTTCCGGCCAGCCCCGTGGACGGACAACCGCGAACGCCAGCACCGCCGCCAGCGACAGGACAGCCAGAAGGAGCGTCAAACTCGGGCCCAGGGGTCTTCGCGTCGCCACACCGTCGGCATGTCCAGCGCGACGCCGTCGCGCTCGGCCAGCGCACTCAGGGTGCGAAGTGAGACGTCCAAGTCGTCGGCGACATAAGGCAAGGCCCGCAACGGCTTTGACAACGGCCGGAAGAAGTCGTCCCAGTGCACCAGGACCACCCGTCGGGCCCCGACGGTGCGCACCGTCTCCGTCCAGTAGTCGACCACGTACGACTCCGGCAGCACGCCGAGTTGGCCCACACCGAGGTAGACGACATCCGCGTGTTGCCCGGCCAGTGCGCCTTTCACAAACCCGGCGCTGCCCTGGATCAAGACTCGACGGTCGGAGGGACGGTGGTGGATCAACGTCGCCCAGGCCTCGCCGCATCGGTAGGCAGCAGCCTTGACCGGTGGCACGACGGGCTGGTCGATCGTGCCGGGGAAACGGTCGGGTGGACTGTGGTGCGATTTCACGAGCGTGATGTCGAAGTCGCCCAGCCGAATTGGCGCGCCTGAGTCGGCGACCATCATGCGGTCTTCGTCGAGGCCGTATCCGCGCCCGACATTCGCCGCGGACTCGCCGCCGACCAACTGGGCGCCGGTGCGGTCGGCGACGAGCGCGGAATCCAGGGCGTGGTCGAAGTGGGTGTGCACCGGGACCACCGCCTCGAGGCGGGTTACCCCGACCCGCGCGAGACACCCGTCGACCCGTGCGGGCGAGGGCGCCACTTTGCCGAGTCCGACGCGGGCCAGGCTCGGCCGTGAGAAGAAGCCGTCGGTCATCAGTGCCGAGGAGCCGTCATCGATCAACAGTGTCGAGACCCCCAGCCACGTCACCGTCAGCGGTGCGTCGGATGCAGCGGTCGGCACGGTGAAGCGGTGTGCGTGCCGCGCAAGGTCGGGGCGCCCCGGTCGCAGTCGCATCAGCAGAACGCCTTCAGGTCGATGCCGTCGGCCGCCAGCCGCTCCCGTACTGCGGCCGCGATCTGCACCGCGCCTGGTGAATCACCGTGCACGCAGACCGATTCCACGCTCACGTTCACCGTCGAGCCGTCGACGGCGGTGACGGTTCCCGAGGTCACCATCGTCAGCACGCGCTGGGCGATGGCAGCCGCGTCGTCCAGCACCGCGCCCGGCGCGCGCCGCGAGACGAGTTGACCGTCAGGCTGGTAGGCCCGGTCGGCGAACGCTTCGCCCACGGTGCGAAGCCCGCGCCGGCCGGCTTCGTCGAAGAACGAAGAGCCCGCCAGGCCGAGCACCGGCAGATCCGGGTCGACAGTCTGCACCGCCTCGGCCACGGCCGCGGCCTGCTCGCTGTTGATGACGATCGTGTTGTACAGCGCGCCATGGGGTTTGACGTAAGAGACCCCGGAGCCCGCGGCCTGCGCGAGTCCCTGCAGGGCGCCGATCTGATAGATCACGTCGGCGAGCAGATCCTCGGGGGCGACATCGATGAAGCGCCGGCCGAAGCCGGCCAGGTCGCGGTAACTCACCTGCGCGCCGATCCGCACGCCGCGCTCGACTGCCAGCCGGCACACTGACAGCAGTCCGGCTGGGTCGCCCGCATGGAATCCGCACGCGACGTTGGCGCTGCTGACGATGCCGAGCATGGCGTCGTCGTCCCCGAGCCGCCAGACGCCGAAGCCCTCACCCAGGTCGGCATTGAGGTCGATTCTGGCCACGGTCGATAGCTTAGGCGCGCGGCCGCGCGTAGCTTCGGGCCTGTGACGGTTGACGAGAAAGTAGTGGCGATCACCGGGGCCAGCAGCGGGATTGGCGAGGCGACGGCCGAGCTTCTCGCCGAACGCGGAGCCAAGCTGATTCTGGGCGCTCGCGGTGCCGACAAGCTGAACGCGGTCGCGGCGCGACTATCGGCGTCCGGTGCTGATGTGGTCGCCAGTGTGACCGATGTCAGTCGTCGTGGTGACCTCGCGGAATTCGTCTCGCTGGCCACCCGCGTCCACGGCAGGCTCGACGTTCTGGTCAGCAACGCCGGCATCATGCCGGTCTCGCCGCTCGACGAATTTTGCGTCGACGACTGGGAGGCGATGGTGGACGTCAACCTCAAAGGCGTCCTCTTCGGAATCGCGGCAGCACTCCCCGTTTTCCGCCGGCAAGGCTTTGGGCATTTCGTCAACACGGCTTCTACCGCCGCCTTCCGGGTAACGCCCGGCCAGTCGGTGTACGCCGGCACCAAGATGGCGGTGCGCGCCGTCTCCGAGGGCCTACGCCAGGAGGCCGGCGAGAATCTGCGGGTGACGATCATCTCGCCGGGCTTGACATCGACGAATTTCGCGGAGTCGATCGCCGATCCCGCCACTCGGGCTGGTTTGGAGCAGCGCCGCGATCTCATCGCGATGGCACCCGCCGCCGTCGCGCGAGCTATCGCCTTCGCGATCGACCAACCGTCGGACGTCGACGTCGGCGAGATCGTCGTGCGCCCCACCGCTCAGGCGTAGTCGCCGAAATACGGCTCACCCGAGAATGCCCGGTAACCTCACCGTTCATGAGCCCCCTGCCGCGACGCCGGGCTGAGCTGGATGGCCCGGCTCCTCAGCGGGCCGCCGTCGGCCCGCATCGTCGCCGGGCGACCCTGGCATCGCTGGCTGCTGAGCTCAAGGTCTCTCGGACCACCATCTCGAATGCCTACAACCGGCCTGACCAACTGTCGGATGCGTTGCGGGAAAGGGTGCTCGCCACCGCGAAACGCCTGGGCTACCCGGGGCCCGACCCCGTCGCGCGATCGCTGCGCACCTGCCGGGCCGGCGCGGTGGGCTTGGTGATCACCGAACCGCTCACCTACTCCTTCAGAGACCCCGCTGCCTTAGATTTCGTTGCGGGACTTGCACAATCGTGCGAAGAGGGCGGACAGGGGCTGCTGCTGGTGGCGGTGAGCCCGAACCGCAGTGTTGCCGACGGGACCGCGTCGGTGCTCGCCGCCGGCGTGGACGGCTTCGTGGTCTACTCGGCGGCCGGCGACGACCCCTACCTGCAGGTGGTGCTGCAGCGGCGATTGCCGTTGGTGGTGGTCGACCAACCCAAGGGCGTTCCCGGCGCATCGTGGGTCGGCATCGACGACCGCGCCGCGATGCGCGAGATAGCCGACTACGTGCTCGGTCTGGGCCACCGCGAGATCGGGCTGTTGACGATGCGGCTGCTACGAGACCGGCACCAGGGTCTGGTCGACACGAAGCGACTACACGCGTCGACTTTCCACGTTCAGGGCGAACGCATCCGCGGAGTCCGCGAGGCGATGACCGCCGCCGGCCTCGACCCGGATGCCTTGACCGTCGTCGAAAGCCACGAGCACACCCCGACATCCGGCGGCGTCGCAGCTCAAATCGCGCTGAAGGCCAACCCACGGATCACGGCACTGATGTGCACCGCCGACGTGCTGGCGGTGTCGGCGATGGACTATCTGCGCGCCCGCGGCACGTTCGCGCCCGGCCAGATGACGGTCACCGGATTCGACGGCGTCGCCGAGGCGATGAGCCGCGGACTGACCACGGTCGTGCAGCCAAGCCTGCAAAAGGGCCGTCGCGCAGGCGAACTCCTACTGAGCGGCGATCTCAACCCGACGGTCGAGGTGATCAGAACCCAGCTGATCCGCGGACGAACATCCGGGCCGCCCGCTTAAAAATCAGACGTTGGCGGTGTCCCCGTGGCCGATCAACAGTCGAACCGCGAGATCCAGTCGTTTGCTGACGTCGGTGGCCGATGCCCGTCGGGTCAGCCACGCCAGCAGATTCGACAGCCAGACATCCGAGATCACCCGAGCGATGTGGTACTGGTCTTCACTCGGTTCACCGTCGCTCATCGCCCGGGCGAACATCGAGTCGATCAGCTTCTCGACGTGATCGACTTCACCCGCGGCCGAGGCGTCGGCAAAGACGTAGGCACGTGTCATGGCCTCGGTGAGCAGGGGATTGCGCTGCATCGCCCGGTTGAGCTTGCTGACCATGAAGTTCAGCCGCTGATACGGCGTTCCGCCGGTCAGCGTGGAGCGGTCGGTCTTGGCGTCGATCCGCTCGAACTCGCGGCCGAGCGCTGATACCAGCAGATGCACCTTGGATGGGAAGTACCGGTACAGCGTGCCCACCGCGACGTCTGCCCGATCGGCCACCGCGCGCATCTGAACTGCCTCGTAGCCGCCCTTGGAAGCGATCGCCATCGTGGCGTCCAGGATGCGCTTACGACGCTCCCGCTGCGCCTCGGAGCCGAGCTCTGACTCGGCCAGTACTGCCACGTTCATCACCTCACGAGGTTGCGCAGTGGACGAGCCCGCGGGTTCGGCCGACGTGGTGCGGGCCGGCCCCGAACTGAGAGGGGTCATTTGGACGAACAACTCCTTTTTCTGCGCACTCACTCGAAACGATACGCATGCCGAGCGTGAATCTCTCACCTCCGTGCGGCCTGGACACCGGGATGTCCTGCTGCGATGGCATTCGACTTGGCGGTCGAACACTGGCACTATTAGAACACGTTCTAGTGCTGCGCATAGTGTGTCTCGGCGTCTGCGCTGCGCTGTTTTCCGTCGATCGAGGAGTTCAGGTGGCGAGCACCATCACCGATGAACAGTTTGCGGCGCGGGAGTTGGTCCGCGACTGGGCGGCCGGCTCCGGAGCGACGGAAGCGGTCCGGGATATCGAGCAGGGTGAGCCGAACGCCTGGGAGCCGGTATTCGACGGTCTGGCCGGCTTGGGCCTGTTCGGGGTCGCGGTCCCCGAGGACTGCGGCGGCGCCGGCGGAAGCATCGAAGATCTCGCCGCCATGGTCGAGGAGGCCGCCCGGGCGTTGGTGCCCGGTCCGGTGGCGACCACCGCGTTAGCCACGCTTGTAGTGTCCGATCCGGCGCTACGTGAGGCCCTCGTGTCCGGGGAGCGCACCGCCGGGGTTGCGTTCGACGGCGATGTCGACTTCGACGAGGCGGCGTTGCAGGTGTCCGGGACCGTGCCGTGGCTGCTCGGCGGCGTCGCCGACGGACTGCTGCTGGTGCCGGCCGGTCAGACGTGGCTGCTCGTCGACGCCACTGCCGAAGGAGTGGCCGTCGAGCCGCTGCAGCCTGCCGACTTCTCCCGGCCACTGGCGCGGGCGGTGCTCACCTCCGCTCCTGCCCGCGTGATCGACGCTCCCGCCGGGTGGGTCACAGACCTGACCGTGATGGTGCTGGTCGCCGAAGCTGCGGGGATCACCCGCTGGACACTGGACACCGCCGTCGCGTATGCGAAGGTGCGAGAGCAGTTCGGCAAACCGATCGGCAGCTTCCAGGCGATCAAGCACCTGTGCGCCGAAATGCTCTGTCGCACTGAGCAGGTGGCGGTTGCCGCCGCCGATGCCGCCCGCGCCGCCCACGACGGTGATCCTCGTCAGCTGTCCATCGCTGCGGCCACTGCCGCGGGCATCGCAATCGAGGCCGCCAAGGCCAACGCGAAGGACTGCATCCAGGTGCTCGGCGGCATCGGGATCACCTGGGAGCACGACGCACATCTGTATCTGCGCCGGGCGTATGGAATCGGGCAGTTCCTCGGCGGGCCCGCCCGTTGGCTGCGCCGGACCACCGAGCTGACCCAGGACGGCGTCCGCCGCGATCTCAGCTTCGACCTCAGCGACGTCGCCGACCTGCGGCCCGAGATCGCCGAGGCGGCAGCGGGTGTCGCCGCGCTCTCGGAGGGCGAGCGGCAGGCCAAGCTGGCCGAGACGGGGCTGTTGGCGCCGCACTGGCCCGCGCCGCACGGCCGCGGGGCCGGACCCGCCGAGCAGTTGCTGATCGATCAAGAACTCGCGTCGGCCGGCGTGGCCCGGCCCGACCTGGTGATCGGCTGGTGGGCGGCGCCGACCATTCTCGAACACGGCACACCCGAGCAGGTCGAGCGTTTCGTCCCGGGCACCCTGAGCGGCGAAATCTTCTGGTGCCAGCTGTTTTCCGAGCCCGAAGCCGGATCGGACCTGGCGTCACTGCGCACCAAGGCGGTGAAGGTCGACGGCGGCTGGGAGTTGACCGGGCAGAAGGTGTGGACCTCGTCGGCGCACAAAGCGCAGTGGGGTGTCTGCCTGGCTAGAACGGACCCTCACGCTCCAAAACATAAAGGCATCTCGTACTTCCTGATTGACATGAGCTCGCCCGGCATCCTGATCCGGCCGCTGCGCGAGATCACCGGCGACGCGTTGTTCAACGAAGTCTTCCTGGACAATGTGTTCGTTTCCGACGAGATGGTGGTCGGCACTGTCAACGACGGGTGGCGACTGGCTCGCACCACGCTGGCCAACGAACGCATCGCGATGGCCGGCGGTACGGCGCTGGGCAACCCGATGGAGGAGCTACTCGCCGAGGCTGCCAAAGCGAATCTTGATGTTGCACAACAGGATCAGCTCGCACACCTGATCATCACCGCGCAGGTCGGCTCGCTACTCGATCAGCGCATCGCGCAGCTGGCGGTGGGCGGTAGGGACCCCGGCCCCCAGTCAAGTGTGCGCAAGCTTATCGGCGTGCGGTACCGGCAGGCACTGGCCGAATACCGGATGGATCTGGCGGACGGCCATGGCATCGCCTTCGACAAGCGCGTCAAGGATTTCCTCAACACCCGCTGCCTGACGATCGCCGGCGGCACCGAGCAGATCCTGTTGACCGTGGCTGCGGAACGGCTGCTCGGCCTGCCGCGCTGAGCTTCGTCGGCACTCGCGCGGTCAGCGCGGAGGACCGAGAACGATCTGCCCGAACTTGTCCGCGCCCTCGGCCATCCGCTCGGGCGAGATTTCGAATCCTTCGGGTCGCGGCGTAGCTCTGTCGCGACCGGCATAGCGGAACATGCCCTCGATTCCGGCGGGCGTGTTGATCATCAGCAGGTCGGCTTTCTTGGACGTGATGCGGTATGCGTGCGGAATGTTTTGGGGCAAGAACACGATTCCGCCCTCCGACATCTCCATCTCCTCATCGTCGAGCCAGATTGCCAGTGTGCCGCCGCCTAGCCATTCCAGTTGCTGCTGCTGCTCCGGTTGCGCCAGGTAAGCCATGCTCATAAGTCATCCCTCGTCGGTCAGTTGGGCGACTTCGATGTCGAAGATTGAGGTTATCCGTGCGTCACGAGATTTCGGTGGCTTTCGGTTTCAGCAACTAGTGGCGAGGAATCGCGTCGTCGTAAACTCTCTTCTACTGATGGGCACCGTGTTGATTCCGATTCCCGACCGCGACTTCGACCCGACCGAGGTCGCGGTCAGCTGGCAGGTGCTGCGCGCCAACGGTCACTCGGTCCTCTTTGCCACCGAAAGCGGCGCACCCGGAATCGCCGACGACATCATGGTCACCGGCCGCGGCCTTGACCTCTGGTCGAAGCTGCCGGTGCTGGGCGCCATCTCGGTCGTGGGGCGTGCGCTGCGAGCCAACAAAGACGCGCGCGGGGCCTACCGTGAAATGCTGAATTCACCCGAGTACCAGAATCCGTCCAGCTGGACAGCCGCCACCCTGGACGGCGTCGACGCGCTGCTGCTGCCCGGCGGCCATCGCGCCCGCGGCATGCGCTCCTACATCGACAGCGAGATCCTGCACCGCCTCGTCGTTGACGCCTTCGCCCGGGGGCTGAAGGTCGCCGCGATCTGCCACGGCGTGCTGCTCGCCGCGCGCAGCATCGATCCCGCGACCGGTCATTCGGTCCTTTACGGTCACCGGACCACCGCGTTGACGTGGGCATTGGAGCGAACCGCGTGGCGCCTGTCGCGGGTCACCCGATTTTGGGACCGCGACTACTACCGCACCTACCGCGAGGAGCCCGGCCAATCCGCGGGCTACATGTCCGTGCAGTCGGAAGTCACTCGGGCACTGCAGAATCCGGCGGACTTCCTCGATGTCGAGAAGGGCGCATCGCACTATCGTGCGAAGACGTCGGGGATGGCCCGCGACACCGCGACCGATGCACGGCCGGCGTTCGTCGTCGATGACGGCGATTACGTGTCAGCGCGCTGGCCGGGCGACACCCACACGTTCGCAAACGTGTTGTCGGACAAGCTCTGACGTCTCACCGCGAAACAGAAACCTGGGCTGCGGAATCGCGAAAACAACAGCTCTGTAAGCAGTCTCGCGGTAGAGCTTAAGAAAAGTTGGCCTGCGCGCAGGTGCGGGCCGACGCCTGCCAGCGCCGTGACCAGCCGCGTCATCTCACCAGCGTCCTCTCGCTAAGCCTGAGCAGAACTTACGCTGCGGCTATTCGTCGTAGGTGACTTCGACCGAATCGGTCTGTGGGTGCGCCTGGCAGGCCAGAATCAACCCGTCGTCGAGATCCTGCTGTTCCAGCACATCGTTGACTTCCATGCTCACCTTGCCGTCGCGCAGCGTAGTGGCGCAGGCGCCGCAGTGGCCTTCACGGCAGGAGAACGGCGCGTCCAGGCCGGCATCGAGCAGCACGTCGAGCAGCTTCGCCTTGCGCGGCCACGACACGGTGTGGGTTTGGCCGTCCAGTTCCACGACCGCGCTGGCATGGGGCAAATCGCCGCTGTCAACGCTGTCCTCGATCGTCACCGCGGCGAACGGGTCGCTGTCCAGTGATTTGAACACCTCGAGATGCACTTGCGCCGCAGGCACTTTCAAGCTTTCGAGCGCTTCGCGCGAGGCCTCCATGAACGGCCCTGGGCCGCAGATGAACGCCTGCCGGTCGGTGAATGGCCCGGCCAGCTGCGCCAGAGCGGTCGCCGACGGCAATCCCTGCAGCGACTCCAGCCAGTGCACGACGGTCAACCGGTCCGGGTACTTGGCGGCGAGCTCGCGCAGCGCGTCGCCGAAGATCACCGACCGCTCGTCGCGGTTGGCGTACAGCAGCACGACTTGGCCGCCGCCTTCGGACAACGCGGACTTGCAGATCGACATGATCGGTGTGATGCCGCTGCCGGCGGACAACAGCAGGAAGTCGCTGTCGAGGGTCTTGGGCACGAAGGTGCCCGAGGGGGCCAGCACGTGAACGCGCATGCCGGCGTGGGCGTTGTCGCAGAGCCAGTTCGACGCGTAGCCGTCCCGGTCCCGCTTGACCGTGACGGTCAGCGCCTCGTCGGAGAACGGCGAGCTGCACAGCGAATAGCAGCGGGCCACCGAGCCGGTGCGGTCACTGGGAATGCGCAGCGTCAGGAACTGGCCGGGGGCGTAGCGCAGTCGCTCGGCCGGTACCTGGGAATCGTCGGGAACGCTGAAGACCAGCGACCGCGCGTCATCGGTCTCGGTGACGACGTCGGCGATCTCCAGCTCCAAAACGTGGCTGCCGAGCGGCTCGTCGGGAATTGCGCCCGTCACTACCCCGCCCTTCCTTCGGTCATAACTAGAACAGGTTACAGAAATTTGGCTGAGTATAGCTACCAGCCGCAGCAACACGCTGCTCGACACAAATCGGAACGTGTTCTAGTCTTTGTCTGTGCTGGCCTATGCAAGCCACCCTTATTGGAGGAAGCCGTGACGTCCATTCAACAACGTGACGCCCAGTCGGTCCTAGACGGTATCGACGAACTACTACCCAAGCTGCGGCAGCGGGCCCAGGAAACTGAGGACCTGCGGCGTCTGCCCGATGCCACGGTGAGTGAGCTCCAGGAAATCGGCTTCTTCAAGTTGCTACAGCCCGAGCAATGGGGCGGCCTGGAAACCGACCCCGCAGTATTCTACGAGGCGGTCCGCCGGATCGCCAGCGCATGCGGGTCCACCGGGTGGGTCAGTTCGATCATCGGTGTACACAACTGGCACCTGGCGTTGTTCGACCAGCAGGCCCAAGACGAGGTCTGGGGCGAGGACGCAGGAGTGCGCGTCTCGTCGTCCTACGCACCGATGGGCGCCGGCACAGTGGTCGACGGCGGCTATCTGGTCAGCGGATCGTGGAACTGGTCATCGGGCTGCGACCACGCAACCTGGGCCTTCCTCGGCGGTCCGGTGATCAAGGACGGCCGGCCGGTCGACTTCGGCAGCTTCCTGATCCCGCGCACCGAGTACCGCATCGATGACGTCTGGCATGTGGTGGGACTCAAGGGAACTGGTAGCAACACCGTCATCGTCAAGGACGTCTTCGTGCCGCGGCACCGGTTCCTGTCCTACAAGCAGATGAACGACGGCACCGCCGGCGGTTACTTGAACAACACCGCCGCCGTGTACAAGATGCCTTGGGGCACAATGCATCCCACGACGATCTCGGCGCCGATCGTCGGGATGGCCTACGGCGCCTACGACGCGCACGTGGAGCACCAGGGCAAACGGGTGCGCGCAGCATTCGCCGGTGAGAAAGCCAAGGACGACCCGTTCGCTAAGGTCCGCATCGCCGAAGCCGCCAGCGACATCGATGCAGCGTGGCGTCAGCTGATCGGCAACGTCAGCGACGAGTACGCGCTGCTGTCTGCCGGCAAGGAGATCCCGTTCGAACTGCGGGCTCGCGCCCGTCGCGACCAGGTCCGTGCCACCGGGCGTTCCATCGCCTCCGTCGACCGGTTGTTCGAGGCTTCTGGCGCCACCGCGCTGGCCAGCGATGCACCGGTGCAACGGTTTTGGCGCGATGCGCACGCGGGCCGGGTCCACGCGGCCAACGACCCCGAGCGGGCCTACCAGATCTTCGGTAACCACGAGTTCGGGCTGCCGCCCGGCGACACCATGGTCTAGGGAATGCGCGCCGACGACGATGCAGAGCAAGGGAGCGATGTGGGGGCACCTCCCGCTTGCGGGGGAGAGGAGCGGCGCTGAATGACGACGACCACAGAGCTGACGTTCGAGTCCACCTCTCGCTACGCCGACGTCGACGTCGACGGACCGCTGAAGCTGCATTACCACGAAGCCGGAGTCGGTAACGAGCAGACGATCGTACTGCTGCACGGCGGCGGGCCGGGTGCGGCGAGCTGGACGAACTTCTCCCGCAACATCCCGGTGCTGGCTGAGCAATTTCACGTGCTGGCCGTCGACCAGCCCGGATACGGCCACTCCGACAAGCGCGCCGAGCACGGGCAGTTCAACCACTACGCCGCCCGGGCGCTGAAGGGTCTCTTCGATCACCTGGGTCTGGGGCGTGTTCCGCTGGTAGGCAATTCGCTAGGCGGTGGCACCGCGGTCCGGTTCGCCCTCGACTACCCAGACAACGCCGGCAAATTGGTGCTGATGGGTCCGGGTGGGCTCAGCATCAATTTGTTCGCGCCCGACCCCACCGAAGGCGTCAAGCGGCTCGGCAAGTTCTCGGTCGAGCCGACCCGCGAAAACCTCGAGGGGTTCCTGCGGGTGATGGTCTACAACCAGAAACTGATCACCCCGGAACTGATCGACCAGCGCTTCGAACTGGCCAGCACCCCGGAATCGCTGATGGCGACCCGGGCAATGGGAATGTCGTTCGCCGGAGCTGACTTCGAGCTGGGCATGATGTGGCGCGAGGTTCACAAACTGCGCCAGCCGGTGCTGCTGATCTGGGGCCGTGAAGACCGGGTCAACCCGTTGGACGGCGCGCTGGTGGCGCTCAAGACAATTCCGCGCGCGCAGCTTCACGTGTTCGGCCAGTGTGGGCATTGGGCGCAGGTGGAGAAGTTCGACGAATTCAACAAGCTGACCATCGACTTCCTGGGAGGCGCGTGATGAGCATCCGATCACTGGGCTACCTGCGCATCGAAGCCACCGACATGCAGGCGTGGCGCGATTACGCTCTGAAAGTCCTCGGCATGATCGAGGGCAAAGGCAGTACCGAGGGCGCGCTCTATCTGAGGATGGATGACTTTCCCGCGCGCCTGGTGATCGTGCCGAGCGAGGATGACCGGCTCTCCGAAGCCGGCTGGGAATGCGCGAATGCCGAAGGTCTGCAAGAGATCCGCAACCGTCTCGATGTCGAGGGCACGCCCTACAAGGAGGCCACCGCCGCCGAGCTGGCCGATCGCCGGGTCGACGAGATGATCACGTTCTCCGACCCCTCCGGCAACGGTCTGGAGGTCTTCCACGGTGCTGCGCTGGAGCATCGCCGGGTCGTCAGCCCGTATGGCCACAAGTTCGTCACCGGTGAGCAGGGCTTGGGCCACGTCGTGCTGACCACCCGGGACGACGCCGAGACCCTGCATTTCTACCGCGACGTGCTCGGGTTCACGCTTCGTGACTCGATGAGGCTGCCTCCGCAGGTGGTGGGCAGGCCCGCCGACGGGCCGCCGGCCTGGCTACGCTTCCTGGGCTGCAACTCCCGTCACCACAGTCTGGCCTTCATGCCCGGTCAAACCCCCAGCGGCATCGTCCACCTGATGATCGAGGTCGGGGAGGCCGACGACGTCGGGCTGTGCCTGGACCGGGCGCTTCGGCGCAAGGTGCCGATGTCGGCCACGTTGGGCCGCCACGTCAACGACCTGATGCTGTCGTTCTACATGAAGACCCCTGGCGGATTCGACGTCGAATTCGGTTGCGAGGGAAGGCAAGTCGAAGACACCGACTGGATTGCCCGGGAGAGCACCGCGATCAGCCTCTGGGGGCACGACTTCAGCGTCGGCTTCAAGTAATGTCCGAGCAGATCGATGCCCGCGCCTTTCGCAGCGTGCTGGGTCAGTTCTGCACCGGCATCACGATCATCACCACCGTGCACGACGATGCGCCGGTCGGTTTCGCCTGCCAGTCCTTTGCGGCGCTGTCGTTGGACCCGCCGCTGGTGCTGTTCTGCCCGACCAAGGTGTCCCGGTCGTGGAAAGCCATCGAGGCGAGCGGGACGTTTTGCGTCAATGTGCTGACCGAGAGCCAACAGCACGTCTCGGCCCGCTTCGGCTCGAGAGAGACGGACAAATTCGCCGGAATCGACTGGCAACCTTCGCAACTCGGCTCGCCGGTCATCGAGGGATCGCTGGCCTACATCGACTGTCGCGTGGCATCGGTGTACGACGGCGGCGATCACTTCGTGGTGTTCGGCGCGGTGGAGTCGCTGTCTGAGGTGCCGAAGATCAAGCCGCGGCCGCTGCTCTTCTATCGCGGCGACTACACCGGTATCGAACCGGACAAGACCAGGCCGGCGCAATGGCGTGACGATCTGGAGGCATTCCTGACCACGACCACCCAGGACACCTGGTTGTAGTCGTCGGCGTGCCCTAGCCGTGAGCACTTTTCTGAAGATCTGTTACAAAGCGGCTGCGGCCCAAGGGCCTCGGCACGTGCCGAGCGATCTGAAAACGACTGTCGGCGTGGCGATGTCGGGTATCGCAGTTGCGGAGTGCGGCGAAACGGGTCGAAAGCGGCGCGGTATTCCTTTCGTCAGCGTTTGACAAGTCGCCATCCGGCGCGTTTCCTGGAAAGTGCTGAAAGTGCAGCCGGCCTGGGGTCGGTGCCGCCGCCTCGTGGCCCACGGCACGGATTCGTTTCTCAACACCGCCCAGTTTCTGATCTAGCTCG
The DNA here is from genome assembly GCF_965277065.1 of Mycobacterium sp. Lineage (GTDB taxonomy): Bacteria > Actinomycetota > Actinomycetes > Mycobacteriales > Mycobacteriaceae > Mycobacterium. The sequence goes on along the minus strand of NZ_CBDIBT010000016.1, from coordinate 46,321 downwards.
GCTCGACACCGTCGTCGAGCACTCCGATTCCAAACGGCGCAGCTCGGCGACGCACATTTGGAACGACTTTCACACGACCTTGATCCCCGCGGCGCAACGCCGTCCGGGTAACGAAGGCCGCGCTTCCACCAGGAAATGAGCAACCCATGGCTGCCGCGTACAGCCCCGCAGACCGCGATGATGTCGCCATCGACCGCGGCTGCGGTCCTGCCCACGTGCGGGCTCATTACAGCCCCTTGGAAACGGTTTTGACGATCAGCGGCGATATCGACGCCAGCAATATCGAACAAATCAAAGCCCTGGTCGGCCAGGAGTTGGTGGTGGAGAACTCCTTGAGGCTTGATCTCAGCGGGGTGAACTTCATGGCGGCCGGGGGTCCGTTGATATTGATCGCCGTCGAGGAAGCCCTCCGCGGTATTCCATTGCCATGGACCATGGTCACCAGCCCTTCAGTCAACCGGGCGTTACGGCTCGGCGGATGGTGAGCTTCAACGCGATGCCGGCCATTTCCGTGGCGCGGCCGGAGAGCAGCACCGCACACGAGATCGTGGCCCGCGCCGGGCTTTTTCACAAAGCTGAACCCAGCGAAATCGCGGACGTGTCCAGACAGCTTCATCGTGTGCGCTATCGGCGGCAGCAGGCTATCTACGCTGAGGGCGGATCCGGCGACCGCCTCTACGTCATCGCCTCCGGCAAGATCAAGCTCAGTCGCCGCGGCGCCGACGGTCGACTACATCTCCTAGCGCTGATGGGGGCGCCGGAAATGTTCGGAGCGCTTTCCGTATTCGATCCCGGCCCGCAGACATCTACTGCCACCGCGCTCACTGACGTGACTGCGGTGGCGATCGATGGCGAGGTGCTGCGGGGATGGGTGAGCGAGCATGCTGAGATTGGTGAGCGACTGCTACGGGTACTGGCTCGCCGGCTGCGCCGAGCCGATCAAGCCATGTCGGACTTGGTGTTCGCGGACGTGGCCGGCCGAGCCGCCAGTCAATTACTGCGGTTGGGAAAGCAATTCGGCGTCCGGCAAAACGAGGGCATACGGGTGGATCATGGCCTCACGCAAGAAGAGATCGGTCAGTTGATCGGCGCAGCACGTGAGACGGTCAACGTCATCCTCAACGACTTCACCCAACGCGGGTGGATCCGTATGAGCCACAAAAGCATCCTCATTACCGATTCCGAACGCCTGGTCCGCCGGGCACGCTTGACTGTCGTCGCTGGATCCAACGGCTGAGTCCGATCTGGCTTCACGCCCCCGAGTTGTCAGCGTGTGGTGGGGCCGCGGCTGACGTCGAGACATTCCCCTCAGCGATACCGGTCACTTCTCCGGTGAACAAGATCGCGCGGGTCAGCTGAGCGGCGAAGGCGTCGAAGAGTGATGGAAAAATCCGGTAGGCCACCACCATTGGTCGGTTGAGCCATCCGACGTGGCGTTCGGTCGAGCGTCCGCGGGTCGTAGCTCGGACGATCGCCGAGGCGACGGTGATCGGGCCGACGGCGGTCGGCGGAACGCGCGCTGCGCGGCCAAAGTAGTTGCCCGCATTGCCGGACATCGCGGTATCCACCGGACCGGGATACACCCCGTGGACCTTCACACCCGGTAAGTGACTGTTTTCCTGCCGCAGGGCACGGACCAAGCCGTGCACACCGAACTTGCTGACCACATATGCCGATTGGTAGGGCATCGAGGCCTGGCCGAGTAACGAACCGAGGAGCACCAGGTGGCCACCCCCGCGCTCGCGAAAGTGGGCCAGCGAGGACCGTGCGACATTCACTGCGCCAATGAGATTCGTTCGAACTACGGTGTCGAAAACCTCGACCGGCAGATCTTCGAAGCGCCCGAAGGCGGTCAACGCCGCGCACTGGGCGACGACGTCGATCCGGCCGAATTGCGCGAGCGTGCTGTCGAACAGCTTGTGAACTTGGTCGGCCTCGGCGATGTCGACGGACAGCACGATGACGTCCGCCGCGCCCGCCGCTCTGCATTCCTCGGCCACCAACTCGAGGGCAGCTTCGGATCGGGAGGCGAGGGATAGCCGAGCATGGCGGGCGGCGAACAACAAAGCCGTCTCTTTGCCTATTCCGGTGGAGGCTCCGGTCACCACGACCACTTGGCTGGTGGGTTTGGTATCAATCATCAGTCGCTTTCTGCGTGCACGTGGCCGTCGAGTGAAGCTTCTTGCTCAGTAGGCGTATTGGCCCTTCGCCGTTCGGATTCGGCGAAGAGGTTGAGGACGGTGACCGAGGCGACCGATAGCCATCCGCCGCGAATTGTCGCCAATATGGCGGTGACCACCGCGATCGGCGCAAAGAGGGCGACCGGATCACGTCGCCGTGTCAGCAGTCGCTCCAGTGCCGCCGGGGTGCCGGCAAGCAGGTTGGTCGTGACGAACGCGGCATCTGTCAGTCCGGCCCGGCCGACTCCGACGGCCCGAAGCGCCGTCGCCGCGGTCCATAGCAGCAAGCTGCTGTCATGTATCCGGTCTGCGGATCGACGAAAGCCAGTCCGGTCGTCGTTCGTCGCTCCCATCGCGGCGCTGGAGCCCGCCGCGCCGCTGGCCAGGCCGTCGATCAACTCTTCGGCGCTTTCTGTCGACGATCGAGTCGGTGACCATCCCAATTCCTCACGCGCGCAGGAAGTGTCCATGGTCGGCGAATTCATCGCCACGTCGTACCAGCCTGGTGTAACGGCGACGGCGCGGACGGCATGCAGAGCCGTGACGATGCCGCGGACGAGTCGCGGATTCACTGCAAGCGGACGCCCACCAATCAGCCCAGCCAGCGCGCGGGAGTCCAGAATGTCGGCGGCCAAGTTGTAAGTTCCGGTGGCCCGGGTCTGCACCATTCGCGTTACCGCGTCGCCGACGTCGTTGGCGTGGACGAATTGCAAGGCGATACCCGCCGGCAACGGAACGACGGGCAGCACCCGGCGGCGCAAGAGTTTCAAGGCGGCGCGCGGCACGAACGGGCCCAGGTACAGCGTCTTGACCTCCCAGGCCGACTCGCGTTGCACGACCAGCGTGGGTCGGAATCGCGCCACCGCGACGTCCGGATGGGCCAGAGCAAACTCGTCGACCAGTTTCTCAGCGTCAACTTTGTCCCGGCTGTACGCCGAAGTGCGTTGACCGGTGTGCGGCCAGCTTTCGGCAACGGGATGCGTTGCGCCCGGGGCATATACGCCGAGACTTGAGGCGTAGATCAGTTGAGGGACGCCCGCGGCGGCCATTGCTTTCAAGACCGCGTGGGTACCGGCCACGTTCACCTGAGACAAATAGCCTTCGTTGCTCGCCGGCCTGAGAGCCAACGCCAGATGAATGACGACGTCGGCGCCGTGCATCGCGGGCTCGAGGTCGTGAACTGCGCTGCACGAGGACAGGTCGACGCGGTGCCAAGTGACCGACTCATTACCCGGACTGGCCGCGGGTGGGCGACGGCAGATCCCGACGATTTCGTTGCCAGGTAACGATCTTGCGAGTGCCCGGAGAACACCCGTGCCGACGTTCCCCGACGCCCCGGTGATGACTATCTTCTTGCGCGCGGTCGTCATCAAACTGGTCGCAGAATCATGCACTTGAATGCCCGTCCAGTGATTTCCCTAAACCCAACTCCGGGCAGGTGTTCGTTCTGGCGTCAGATCTGTTGCTGCTGAAAAACTTTGGCCCCGTCGCGATGAGTTCGGGCCTTTGGGCAGGTCTGTCTTCTGTGTAAAGCGAAAGGAGAAACGATGTCTATTCAGCATGTATTAGCGGTTGTGCCGGTGACCGACGTGGGGCGGAGCGCACGCTGGTATGAAACCCTGTTCGGGCGCGCGGCCGACAACAACCCAATGCCCACGCTGGTGGAGTGGCAGGTCGTCCCGGGCGGATGGGTCCAGGTTTTCGTCGACGACGAACACGCCGGGTCCGGGTTCGTCAATTTCGCGGTGCAGGACCTGGATGAGCACATCGAAGAGCTGAGGCAACACGGCTTGGAGCCCGGTGAGATCGTAGACGCCGACAAGGGCGTGCGACTGTCTGCACTGACCGATCCGGACGGCAACACCGTGACGTTGATCGGTGGCTTTCGTATCCGGTACTGACGTCCCGGGTTTCTTGCCAGCGCCAAGCTCGCCCACGAACACTGTTTCGCGGGAGGCGGGCTGCGTTGATCCGATTTTTCGCCGTCGCAGCGCTCACGCCCGACTTCGTCATCGTCGACGGGCCCCAGGGTGGCGCCGCGTCAGTGCCAGCGGGCTTGATGGTCGGCGTGCGTGCCCAGATACGCGCCGGGGCCGAATAATTCGTCATAGAAGTCCGTGTCGATGTGCTGGGCCTGCAGGTACATCAGGACATGCACCGTCGGGACCGTGCCGGGTAGTTTGCCGAACGTGTCGTAAATGTAGGACGCCTCTGTGGTCACCATTTCCTGAATACCGTCGGCCCGCAGCGCCGAACCGCGGACCTTCGCGCTGTCCGACCACGGGCCGGGCGTATCGGGGTGGAAAGGTCCGCCCGGACCGAATTTTCGGGCGACCAGTTTCTCCACTGCGACCGCGATCGACGGCACGTGCGGGGGGCTGAGCGTCTCGAAATATTCCGGTAGTCCGGTGACGTTGGGCAACGGCCAGCGGTCGTCGTGGTCGGCGACGAACCCCAGGCCGGGTGCTCGTGGATCTCCGGAACCGCCCAGCACGGACAACCGGTCCAGTCCGTCGTAGGTCCAGCCGCCGAGGCCCATTGCCTGCAATGCCAGGACCCCGTTGTTGGCCGCGATTGCGAGTTCCGCGCTGGCCTCGGTGATGGTGTACTGCTCGACGAACGACAACGGAAGTGGGTCGTCGGCGTGCCGAAGCGATGAAAACCGTTCCAGGCCACGGATATTGCGGCCGTTGATGTCATCGACGATCGGATAACCATTGGCCGCGAAGAACCACAGGTTCTCCATCAGGTGTTCGGCGAGATCGGCGACCGGGAAGGCGAGCAGGCTGCCCGGGTGATTGCCGATCCAGGTGTTGTGGCCCTCCATGTACGGCTCTTCGCGCGGGAGTTCGAGGCGGGTATCGGCGATCCGCACGATTGACTCGGCGGTGTGGGTTATCCACGCTTCGGTGCTTTCGAAATCGCGCGGGCGCTCGTCACGACTCGGCAGCAGGTAGGTCCCGGAGTCGTCGGTGAAAAACAGCTGGCTGGTGTGGAAACCCGCCGCGGACGGGAACGTGCGCCCCGTCGCGCTTCCCGAGTAGTTGGGAAGGGATGGTGCATAGCCGGGATGGTGAGTGATCCCGAAGTTCCAGCCCGTCACGCCGCCGGTCACCGAAATGAGCAGGGCCCGTTCCACTTCCGAAAGTGGCTGGACGGGCCGCCGGCTGGTGTAGGCCAGCGCGCCGTCGGGAATCTGCCCGCCGACCGGAAACCGACGTGACCTGCGGCCGGTCATCGCGGCAAGCAGCGGAAACCGGGCAAGGTCGGCCAGCGCGGCCCGCTCGTGCTCGGAGATCTCCAGGGCCATGAGCGGATGCTAGCCCGGTGAACTTTTCGCCGGGCTAGTGCGTATCAAGCAGTAGTTGGCGGCGGAAAGGTTGAGCCATGAGGCGGCTTCGGGTCCTCGTCGTCGGTGCGGGTGTGAGCGGCATTGCCACGGCCCGCGGACTACTGCGCGACGGGCACGATGTCACCGTTTTCGACCAGCGGCCGAACATCGCGGCCGGCGGCGGTGCCGTGACAATATGGTCGAACGGCGCGACGGTCCTTGACCAGCTCGGCGTCGACATGACCGGTGCCGGCCAGCCGTTGTCCGCTGTGCGGGTGATGACATCGTCGGGCCGCCCGCTGACCACCATCGACTTGGACACCATGGTGAACCGGCTGGGTGCATCCGTGCGGATGGTCCCTCGTCGAGTCCTGCTGGAGCGGCTGCTCACCGGCTTTCCCGCTGATCGCATCCAATGCCGGGCTCGTGCGGTCTCGGTGATCCAGACCGCGGACGGAGTGCGCGTCGCTCTGCAGGATGGCAGCTCGGTCACCGGTGATCTGTTGATCGGTGCGGACGGCTTGCATTCCGTTGTCCGCGACGTCGTCGGTGCGCCACCCGCGACCCCGACCGGATGGTGTAGCTGGCAAGGACTTGTCGCTCTGCCTGACCTCGCCGAGCCGACGGTGGCGAGAATGATGATCGGCGAGCACGGAAACCTCGGCCTGTGGCCGGCGGGTGGGACAGAGCTGCAGTGGTGGTTCGACCTACCGTGGTCACCGGGCTTTCTCCGGCCGCATCGGCCGATCGAGATGATCCGCCGCCACTTCGCCGGATGGTCGGATCTGGTCGACGAAGTGCTCGCCACGTTGACCAACGACGATCTGGTCCCGTCGCCCTTCCCGCATTATCGGCACCCCGTTCCCGACGCGGGCGTGGGCGCGGTGACGTTGCTCGGGGATGCGGCGCACACCATGCCGCCGACCCTGGCGCAGGGCACCAACCAGGCGCTGCTGGACACGATGGTGCTGCGCAAGGCGCTGTCGGATTCGAGCGATATCTGCGGCGCTCTGCGCTGGTACGAGAACACCCGCCGTCGCAGGGTCAAAGCGGTGTCGTGGGTGACGACGCAGCAGGTGTCGCGCAGCGAGGCGATACTGCGGCCGGCGGCGCTCATGTCGGACCGGGTCATGACGTGGGTGCTGACCCGGTTTCTCAGTTGGGTCAGTCACCGCGACATTTCTGCCGAGATCGACGCCGCGAGCCTCGCGGAGGTGCGGTGATGGCGATGACCGCTAAAGTGCCGCCAGTGGCGGCGGCCCGGGTCGTCGAGCGGGTTCGCCATCACCTTTATCGGCTCAACCAGCGGTTGATGCCGGCGCCGGCGGCGATGATGGAGATGATCGTCGGGACCTGGCTGTCGCAGGCGATCACGGTTGCCGCAGAGCTCGGCGTCGCCGACGCACTGGCGGCCGGACCGATGACCATCGACAAGTTGGCAGCAGACGTCGGCGCGGATTCCGACGCCTTGGGCCGGCTGCTGAGGGCTTTGGTCGGACGAGGAGTTTTCCGTCACCGTCGCGACGGCCGCTATGAGTTGAATTCCATTGCCCGCACGCTGTGTTCGGACGCCGAGGCGTCCATGTCGGCAGCGGCGCAGTTCTACGGATCCCGCGAGCAACGGGACCGTTGGACGCTGCTGGCCGACTCGATCCGTACCGGACGATCGGTGGTGCCGATGTTGCACGGCAAGGAGGGCTTCGACTATTTCGTCGAGGATCCCCAGCATGCCGACCTGTTCAACCGGACCATGGCCAGTATTTCCCGGTTGACCGACGCGTCCGTGACAGCCGCCTACGACTTCGGCGGCTATCCCACGATTGTCGATGTCGGCGGGGGGCATGGCCTGCTGCTGGCCACCATCCTGGCCGCGACGCCGGACGTTCGAGGCGTCGTGTACGACCTGCCGGACGTTGTATCCACCGTGTCAAACATTGTGTGCTACACCAGGTTAGCTGGCCGGGTCCGGATCGAGGCCGGCTCGTTCTTCGACAAGGTGCCTGCCGGTGGCGACGCGTATGTGTTGAAGAACATCTTGCACGACTGGCCCGACGACAAGGCGGTGCAGATTCTGCGCAATGTCCACGCGGCTGCAGGCCGGCGCGCCACCGTCCTGCTGGTGGAGTTGGTGATCCCCGACCACGACCGCGACTTCCCCGGCAAATGGGCCGACCTGGAGATGCTGCTGAATCTGGGGGCCCGTGAACGGACCGCCGCCGAGTATCGAAAACTGCTCGGCCAGGCCGGGTTTGAGATGACCCGGTTGGTTGCGACCGCCTCGCCGTTGAGCCTGCTGGAGGCCCGCGCGGTGTGACCCGGTAGTTGTTGGTTGACAATGGCCCACATGGCGCTGGATCTGACACGTTACTTCGCCCGGATCGGCTACGAGGGCGCGGCGGATCCGACTCTCGACGTTTTGCAGGATGTGGTGAGTGCGCACACCCAGGCGATTCCGTTCGAGAACCTCGACCCCCTGCTGGGTGTGCCGGTCGACGACCTGAGCCCAGAGGCATTGTTCGACAAGCTGGTTCATCGGCGCCGTGGCGGCTACTGCTACGAGCACCACGGCTTGATGGGTTATGTGCTGCAGGAGCTGGGTTTCGGGGTGCGCCGCTTTGCCGCCCGGGTGGTGTGGACGGCGCCGCCGAGCTCGCCGGTGCCGGCGCAGACGCACACGCTGCTGGGGGTGGCGCCGCCCGGCGCGCCGCAGCTGTTCCTCATCGACGTGGGTTTCGGCGGCCAGACGCCGACCTCGCCGCTGCGGCTGGAAACGGGCAGCGCCCAGCAGACGACGCACGGGCCGTACCGGCTGGAGAGCCGCGGCGATATCCTGGTGCTGCAGGCCGAAATCCGCGGCGGATGGCAGTCGCTGTACGAATTCGCCACCAAAACCGCACCGCCGATCGATCTGCAGGTGGGCAGCTGGTATGTCTCCACCCACCCGTCGTCGCATTTCGTCACGAACCTGATGGCCTCGCTGGTCAACGCCGACGGCCGGTGCAACCTGTCGGGTCGGCACCTTTCCATTCATGGCGGCTGCGGGACGCAAAAGATGGAGTTGCCTGATGCCGCGGCAGTTGTCGACGCGTTGGCCGACCGCTTCGGCATCAACGTGGCCGACACCGGCGATGGCGCGACGCTCGAAGCCCGAATCGCCGAGGTTTTGACCTAACTAACCGAGGTGCGGCAGCCAGGAACCGATCCGGAGCAGTGCTTCCTCGATATCGTTCCCAGGGCCGGCGAACGAGAGCCGGACATACGAACCGCCACGGTGCGGATCGAAGTCGATACCGGGCGCGATCGCCACCCCGCTGTCGGCCAACAACTTTGAACAGAACACCATCGAGTCATTGGTGAAATCGGAGACGTCGGCGTAGACGTAGAACGCACCGTCGGTGGGTGCCAGCCGGTCGATACCGATATGCCGCAGGCCATCGAGCAACGTCGCGCGGTTGGCGGCGTACTGGTGCAGATGCCCCTCGGCTTCCTGAACTGACGCCGGCGTGAATGCCTCGACTGCGGCGTGCTGCGACAGCACGGGCGGGCAAATGGTGAAGTTGCCGGTGAGTCGATCCACCGCGCGACGGAGTTCGGCAGGCACCAGCAGCCACCCCAGCCGCCATCCCGTCATCGCGAAATACTTGGAAAAGCTGTTGACTACAAACGCATTCCGCGATGTGCTCCACGCGCAGCTGGTCTGCGGGGCGCCCTCGTACACCAACCCGTGGTACACCTCGTCGCTGATCAGCCGCACGTTTGATTCGTCGCACCAGGACGCGATCGCGGCGAGCTCCTCTGGCGGGATGACGGTGCCGGTGGGGTTGGCCGGGCTGGCCACCACGACGCCCTTCACCGGCGGGTCGAGTTCGGCCAGCATCTGCGCCGTCGGTTGGAAACGGGTGTCGGGGCCGCACTCGACCACCACGACCTCGCAGCCCAGCGCCGACAAGATGTTGCGGTAACAGGGATAGCCGGGACTGCTGACCGCGACCCGGTCGCCGACGTCGAAGCAGGACAGAAAGGCCAGCAGAAAACCGCCCGACGATCCCGTTGTCACCACCACGTCGTCGACGTCGGCCTGCACGCCGTACCGGTCGAGGTACGACGCCGCGATACTCGCGCGCAATTCAGGAATGCCCAGCGCCACGGTATAGCCGAGTTGGTTGCGGTTCAGCGCGGCGATGGCGGCGGCGCGCACCGGCTCCGGGGCGCCGGCGCTCGGTTGGCCCGCCGACAGGTTCACCAGATCTCCGTGACTGCGCTGACGTTCGGCGGCAGACAGCCACACGTCCATCACGTAGAACGGCGGAACCCCGGCGCGTAGCGCGATCCCATCGGTCATGCGGTCAAGGCTAGAACACTTCGGATTCAAGCCGGCGCAGGTGATCGCGCGGTGGACCCAGCAATTGCGAACTGCCATGTGCGCGTTTGAAGTACAGCTGCATGTCGTGTTCCCACGTGATCGCGATACCGCCGTGCAGCTGAATGCCCTCGGCTGCCACCGTGCTGAACGCCTCGCTGGCCGCGACGCGGGCCAGGGCCGCGGAGGTCGTCGACGGCGCATCGGCGGCCTCGTTCACCACGGCGGCAGCGGCCTGCACCGCGACGTAGAGGTCGGCCATCCGGTGCTTGAGCGCCTGGAAGCTGCCGATTGCCCGGCCGAACTGCTGCCGCTCTTTGGTGTAGTCGACGGTCCGCTCCAGACAGCGGGTGGCGGCCCCGACCTGTTCGGCGGCGAGCAAGATCGCGGCCGCATCGGCCAGGCCCGGATCAGCGCCGAGCGGTGCGGCGTTCTGCGGTGTGAGGCTGGCCAGTCGGCGAGTCGGATCCATCGGCGTGACGGACTCGGCGCTGAAGACCGTCCAACGGTTCAGCTTCCCGTCGTCGGCCGCGATCACGACCTCGGCGATATCGCCGTTGATCACGTAGTCGCGGTCGAACACCACCGCGCCGATCGCCGTGCCCTCGGCCAGCGAACCCAATGCCTCGGTGTCGGGCTCGTCGGCGGCCAGCAGTGCGAGTTCGGCCAGCGTGCTGCCGAGCAACGGGCTGGGCACCAGGCCCTTGCCGAGCTCTTCGAGGACGACGGCCGCATCGCCGAGAGTGCCTCCGGCACCGCCGAATTCCTCGGGTACCACGAGCGCGGCCGCACCGACCTGCTCGCACAGCAGCCGCCACAGCGACTCGTCGTAGCCGCGCTCGGATTCCATCGCCCCGCGGACGGCGGCGGGAGAGGCGTGCTTGGCCACCAGCGCCGCGACGCTCTCGCGCAGCAGTTCCCGTTCGTCACTCACAGCGCCTCCAGAATCCGTCGCCGGTGCGTGGCGGGGTCACCCCAGGCCGGTCGCAGCGCCTGCACTCGCAGCAGCCACAACGACAGGTCGTGCTCGGCGGTGAACCCGATCGCACCGTGTGTCTGCAGCGCAGACCGTGCGGCCAGCAACGCGGCATCCGAGGCGGAAGCCTTGGCGGCACTGACATCTCGCGCGGTGTCAGGCGATGAATCGGCCAGCGACAGAGCGGCGCCGTACACCAGCGGTCGGGCCAACTCCAGCGCGATGTGTACATCGGCCAGCTTGTGTTTGATCGACTGATACGAGCCGATGGCGCGGCCGAACTGCGTGCGCTGCTTCGCGTACTCGACCGCAGCGTCCAACAGGGCCTGCCCGGCCCCGACCAGTTGGGCGGCGGTGGCCAGCGCCCCGAATTCGTAGGCGCGCTTGACATCAGCCTGCCACGTCGCATCGGTCGGGACGACGTCGAACAGTTTGCGACTGGGGTCCACCGACTCGTGCTGCTGGCCGGGACGCGCTTCGCTGACCGTGCCGTCCACATCGGCCAGCAACGTCAGACCCGCGGTGTCGGCGTCGGTGGCCCGCGGAACCTGTGGCGGAAGGGCGACGGTGGCGATCAGCTCTCCGGATGCCAGCCCGGCGCACCGCTCATCGTCGGCGAGCAGAACCGGCGCGACCGCGATGGATTCGGACACCGGGCCAGGAACGCCCCAGCGGCCCAGCCGTTCCAGTGCGACCACCAGATCGACCGGATGCGCGTCGATGCCGTCGAATCGTTCAGGCACGGCCAAAGCGGTGATTCCCAGGTCGGCCAGCCGCGCCCACACCTTGCGACCCGGTCCGGTGTCGCCGTCGGCCCAGGCACGCACAGCGCCCGGAAGATCGGCGGCCGCCAGCGCCGCGTCGATGCTGGCGGCAAAGTCGCGGTGCTGCTCGTCAAGATCAAATTTCATTTGGCCTTCTCCCGAGGCAGTCCCAGTAGCCGCTCGGCGATGATGTTACGTTGAATCTCGTTGGTGCCCGCGTAGATCGGGCCGCCCAATGCGAACAGCAGCCCGTCCGTCCAGGCGTTGGCCAGCTCGCCGTCGGCCCCGCGGATCTCCAGCGCCGCCTGGTGGATCGCCACGTCCAGATCTGACCAGAACACCTTGGTCACCGAGGACTCGGCGCCCAGTTCACCACCGCCGGCCAGCCGGGTGACGGTGCCGAAGGTGTGCAGCCGGTAGGCCTGCGCCTTGATCCACGCGTCGGCGACTTCGTCTCCGAACGAACTGTCGCCCTTGTCTTTCCATGTCTGGGCAAGTCGCTCGGCGGAGGCCAGAAATCGGGCCGGGCTGCGCAGGGACATGCCGCGCTCGTTGCTCGACGTGCTCATCGCCGCCCGCCAGCCGTCGTTCACCGTGCCGATCACATCCGTGTCGGGCACGAACACGTCGTCGAGGAAGATCTCGCCGAACCCGGTATCACCACCGAGTTGGGCAATCGGACGAACCGTGATGCCGTCCGCGTGCAGGTCGAACATGAAATAGGTCAGGCCGCTGTGCCGTTGCGCTTCAGGGTCGGATCGGAACAATCCAAACGCCCTGTCGCCGAACGGTGCTCGTGAACTCCAGATCTTCTGGCCATTCAGCAGCCAGCCACCATCGGTTCGCTTTGCCGTCGAACGGAGCGAGGCAAGATCGCTGCCGGACTCTGGCTCCGACCAGGCCTGCGCCCAAATGTCCTCGCCGCTGGCCATCTTGGGCAGAATCCGGTCCAACTGCTCATCGGTGCCGTGCGCGAACAGTGTCGGCGCCAGCATCGACGTGCCGTTGGCACTGGCCCGCCCGGGTGCGCCGGCCCGGAAGTATTCCTCCTCGTAGACCACCCACTGCAGCAGGCTCGCATCGCGGCCACCGTACTTCTCCGGCCAGGTGATCACCGACAGACCGGCGTCGAAAAGCTCCTTGTCCCAACGGCGGTGCTGCTCGAAACCCTCTGCCGTGTCATAGGAATGCGTCGGAAACGCGTCGCGGTGCGACGACAGGAAGTCGCGCATTTCCCGCTGAAAGGTCAGCGTCTCGTCGTCGAATTGCAGATCCATCACGCCATCTCTCGAAGTTGAGGTTTGACTACCTTGCCGCCCGCGTTGCGGGGCAGCGCGTCGACAAACCTCACCGAACGCGGGGCTTTGAAGTTCGCCAAATAGTCTCGGGTGTAGGCGATCACCGACTTTTCGTCGAGCCCGGAATCGGGCCGCGCCACCAGGAAGGCCCGGCCAACCTCACCGAGTCGCTCGTCGGGCACACCGATCACCGCGCAGTCCACCACACCGTCCAGTCGGGCCAATACCTGCTCGATCTCCGCGGGGTAGACATTGAAGCCGCCGCAGATGTACATGTCTTTGAGCCGGTCGGTGATCTGGAGATTGCCTGCGACATCGAGCTTTCCGATGTCGCCGGTGTGCAGCCAACCGTCGTTGTCGATCGCCGCCGCGGTGGCGTCCGGGTCGTCGAGGTAGCCGAGCATGACGTTGGGCCCGCGGAGGAGCACCTCGCCGGTCGCTTCGTCGATGCGCAGGTCGAAATCGGCGATCGGCCGTCCGCAGGTGGTGGCCACGGTGACCGCGTCGTCGTCGGCGCGGCACATCGTGCCCATCCCGTTGGACTCGGTCAGGCCGTAGGCGGTCAGCACGATGTCGAAGTCGAGTTCGGTCTGCATCCGCTCGATCAGCACCACCGGCACGGTCGCTGCGCCGGTGACCGCGAACCGCAGCGAGCTCAGGTCATAGCGGTCACGCGCGGGATGGTCGAGCAGCGATTGGTAGATGGTCGGCGGTCCGGGCAGCACGGTGATCCGATGTTCGGCGACCGCGCGCAACGCCTGCTCGGCGTCGAAGGTCAGCTGCGGGATCAGGGTGGCGCCGGTCTGCAGACAGGCCAGGATGCCGGCCTTATAGCCGAAATTGTGGAAGAACGGGTTGATGCAGAGGTAGCGGTCGTCGCGGGTGATCTTGCCGATCGCGGCCCAGGCCGCCGACCCGGCCAGTGACTGCCGGTGGGCGCACAGCACGCCTTTGCTGCGGCCGGTGGTGCCCGAGGTGAACAAGACATCGGAGAGGTCGTCGGGCTGGACCGCCGCGGCCCGGGCGTCGGCCGCCGCGAGGGCCTCCTTTCCAGCGCCGCACCTCATAAATTCGTCCCACGTCCCGTCGTCGACGTCTAACGGCACCCGGACGATGTGCCGCGGGTCGGGCAGCGCTGAAAGATCGAGATCGCCAACCCGGTCGGCGCCGAGGAACCGGCCCATCGCCACCAGCAGGGGAGCGCCGGTGCGGGACAAGATGTCGGAGGCCTCAGCGGCGGTGTAGCGGGTGTTCAGCGGGACCACGGTCGCGCCGGCGTAATGCGTGGCCAAACAGGCCACCACCCAGTGCCAGGTGTTCGGCGACCAGATCGCCACCCGGTCGCCGGCATTCACGCCGAGGCTGATCATCGCCGCCGCAGCGCGGCGCACCTCGTCCCGCAACTCGGCGAAGGTGAGCGTCCGGTCCTCAGTCACCAGGGCGTTGTGGTCGGGGAGTTCGCGCGCAATGTGATCCAGCGCCGCAGGAACGGTCTGCGGATGGTTCGACATCGAACTCCTCGGTGCGGACTACCCGGGCTCAGCTATTGCCGCTGTACAGGGCACATCGCCGCCGGGCTAACAAAGCAAGTGCTTGGTAGGTTAGCCTACAAGGGTGCAAGGCGTCGAGGAGTTCCGGGCCGAGGTCCGCGACTGGCTGGCTGAGAACCTGGTTGGGGAATTCGCCGCCCTGAAAGGGCTCGGCGGCCCCGGTCGCGAGCACGAGGCGTTCGAAGAGCGGCGCACCTGGAACCAGCATCTCGCGAAAGCCGGTCTCACGTGTCTAGGGTGGCCGGTCGAACACGGCGGCCGCGGCCTGTCGGTGGCGCATCGGGTGGCGTTCTACGAGGAATACGCGATCGCCAACGCGCCAGCCAAGGTCAATCACTTCGGTGAGGAGTTGCTCGGTCCGACGTTGATCGCCTACGGCACCCCCGAACAGCAGCAGCGCTTCCTGCCCCGGATTCTCGACGTCACCGAGCTGTGGTCGCAGGGCTACTCTGAGCCCGGCGCCGGTAGTGATCTGGCCAACGTGGCCACCACCGCCGTGCTGGACGGCGACGCATGGGTGATCAACGGCCAGAAGGTGTGGACGTCGCTGGCGCACTGGGCGCAGTGGTGCTTCGTGGTGGCGCGAACCGTGAAGGGCTCCAAGCGTCACGCCGGGTTGTCCTACCTGCTGGTGCCGCTCGAGCAGCCCGGGGTCGATGTCCGCCCGATCGTCCAGCTGACCGGGGACTCCGAATTCAACGAGGTGTTCTTCGACGACGCCCGCACCGACGCCGACCTGGTGGTGGGCGAACCTGGTGATGGCTGGCGAGTTGCGATGGGAACACTGACCTTTGAGCGCGGGGTGTCGACGCTCGGTCAGCAGATCGTCTACGCTCGCGAACTCGAGGCGGTCGTGGATCTCGCCAAAAAGACTGGCGCAGCTGATGATGCGCTGATCCGCGAACAGCTGACCCGCTCCTGGGCGGGCCTGCGGGCGATGCGCTCCTACGCGCTGGCCACGATGGACGTCGAACAGCCCGGCCAAGATAATGTCTCGAAATTGTTGTGGGCCAACTGGCATCGCGAACTCGGCGAGATCGCGATGGACGTCCAGGGCAAAGCGGGTCTGGCATTGTCCGGCGGCGACTTTGACGAGTGGCAGCGGCTCTACCTGTTCACCCGCGCCGACACCATCTACGGCGGCTCGAATGAGATTCAGCGCAACATCATCGCCGAGCGGGTGCTCGGCCTACCCAGGGAGGCTCGATGACGCTAGCCGTTGCGCCGAAAGAAGTTGCCGGACACGGACTTCTCAAGGGCAAGGTCGTGGTTGTCACGGCTGCGGCGGGCACTGGCATCGGCTCGGCCACCGCCCGGCGTGCCCTCGCCGAAGGTGCCGACGTCGTCGTCTCCGACCACCACGAACGACGGCTCGGCGAGACGCGCGACGAGTTGACCGCGCTGGGACTGGGTCGGGTGGAAAGCGTAGTCTGCGACGTCACGTCGACCGCACAGGTCGACGCGTTGATCGCGTCCACCACCGCGCGGTACGGCCGGCTCGACGTGCTGGTCAACAACGCCGGCCTGGGCGGTCAGACGCCGGTGGTCGACATCACCGACGAGGAGTGGGACCGCGTTCTCAACGTCACACTGACCTCGGTGCTACGCACCACCCGGGCGGCGCTGCGGTATTTCCGCGACGCAGACCACGGCGGCGTCATCGTCAACAACGCCAGCGTGCTCGGCTGGCGCGCTCAGCACTCGCAGTCCCACTACGCGGCCGCAAAAGCCGGAGTGATGGCGCTGACCCGTTGCAGCGCAGTCGAAGCCGTCGAGTACGGGGTTCGGATCAACGCCGTGTCGCCAAGTATCGCCCGACACAAGTTCCTCGACAAGACCAGCTCGACCGAACTGCTTGATCAGTTGTCGGCCGGTGAGGCGTTCGGCCGGGCCGCCGAGCCATGGGAAGTGGCCTCCACGATCGCGTTCTTGGCCAGCGACTACTCCAGTTACTTGACTGGAGAGGTGATTTCGGTGTCGAGTCAGCACCCATGACCGGGCAGAGCCCGCCGAACAGTCGGCGCGACGAGTTGCTCGATCTCGCCGCGACGATGTTCGCTGAGCGCGGGTTGCGCGCAACCACGGTGCGCGACATCGCCGACGGCGCGGGAATCCTCTCCGGCAGCCTGTATCACCACTTCTCGTCCAAAGAAGAGATGGTCGACGAGGTGCTGCGGAATTTCATGGACTGGCTGTTTGCCCGCTACCAGGAAATCGTTGACACGCAACCGAATTCGCTGGAACGCCTCAAGGGGTTGTTCATGGCGTCCTTCGATGCCATCGAGCATCGGCATGCCCAGGTCGTCATCTACCAAGATGAGGCCAAGCGGCTTCTGCCCCAGCCTCGGTTCTCCTACCTCGAGGACTTGAACAAGCAGCAACGCAAGATGTGGGTCGACGTGCTGCATCAGGGCATCGAGGAGGGCTACCTCCGTCCCGATCTCGACGTCGACCTGGTTTACCGATTCATCCGAGACACCACCTGGGTGTCGGTGCGCTGGTATCAGCCCGGCGGACCGCTCACCGCGCTGCAGGTGGGTCAGCAATATCTCGCTATCGTCCTAGGTGGAATTACCAAAGAAGGAAGTGTTGAGCATGTCTCCAAATAATGAGGCTTATGTCATTGACGCTGTGCGCACCGCGGTTGGCAAGCGCAACGGGTCGCTCGCCGGCGTGCACCCTGTCGACCTGGGTGCGCTCTGCTGGCGTGGACTGCTCGACCGCGTCGACATCGACCCCGCCGCGGTCGAGGACGTGATCGCCGGCTGTGTCGACGCGATCGGTGGGCAGGCCGGCAATATCGCCCGGCTCTCCTGGTTGGCCGCCGGCTATCCCGAAGAGGTTCCCGGCGTCACCGTCGACCGGCAGTGCGGCTCTAGCCAGCAGGCCATTTCCTTTGGCGCGCAGGCGATCATGGCGGGCACCGCGGACGTCATCGTGGCCGGTGGTGTGCAGAACATGAGCCAGATCCCGATCTCGTCGGCGATGATCGTCGGTGCGCAGTTCGGGTTCACCTCGCCGACCAGTGAGTCCAAGCAGTGGCTGCACCGCTACGGCGATCAGGAAATCTCGCAGTTCCGTGGATCCGAGTTGATCGCCGAGAAGTGGAACCTGTCCCGCGAGGAGATGGAGCAGTACGCGCTGACCAGCCACGAACGAGCCTTCGGCGCGATCCGCGGCGGCCATTTCGACAACGAGATCATCGCCGTGGAAACCGAACACGGTGCGTTCCGCGTCGACGAGGGTCCGCGTGAGTCGTCGCTGGAGAAGATGGCAGGCCTCAAGCCGCTGGTCGAGGGAGGCCGGCTGACCGCCGCGATGGCCAGCCAGATTTCCGACGGCGCAAGCGCGGTGCTGCTGGCCTCAGAAAGCGCAGTGCAGGCGCACAAGCTCACGCCGCGGGCGCGCATCCACCACATCAGCGCGCGTGCTGCCGACCCGGTCTTCATGCTGACCGGTCCGATTCCGGCCACCCGTTACGCGCTGGAAAAAACCGGCCTGTCTATCGATGACATCGACACCATCGAGATCAACGAGGCGTTCGCGCCGGTAGTCCTGGCCTGGCTCAAAGAGATCAAGGCCGACCCGGAAAAGGTCAACCCCAACGGCGGAGCGATCGCGCTTGGTCACCCGTTAGGTGCGACCGGGGCAAAGCTTTTCACCACCATGCTCAACGAACTCGAGCGCACCGGCGGCCGTTACGGTTTGCAGACGATGTGTGAAGGCGGCGGCACCGCCAACGTCACGATCATAGAGCGGCTGTAGTTTCGCCACCGTCCTTCGCGAGCGTGCACTGAGTGCGAATTTTCGGCCGATTTATCGCGCTGAGTGCACACTCGGCGATGCATTCACTGCAGAATGCCGGCGATGATGTCGTCGACCGTTCGCCTGGCCAGGGCGTCGACGTCACGTCGACGTGCCTGACGCAACGGTCCGCGCAGCGCAAGTTCGGCGAAACCGTGCACCGCTGACCAGCAGGGCCATTCGGCGCCTAACCGGCGATCGGGCGAGAGTCCTCCCGCGTTGACCATTGCGTCGAGCGCGTCGACCAGTGCCAGATACGGCGGCGCGCTGGCAGTCTGGTCGCCAAGTCCGATCGGATCGGCACCGAAGAACGCGACGGTGAACCACCCTGGCTCGTCGAGCGCGAATTTGATGTAGCCCATGCCGACCGCACGCAGCCGGTCGGTCGCCTGTCGGCGAGCTGAGCTCTGCATCCGCGCGACCATCCGGTGCTGGATCGCCGACGCCACCGCGCTCAACAGAGCTTCGCGATCAACGAAGTGCCGGTAGGCGGCGTTCGGCGAAACCCCAACTTGCCGAGTCGCTTCCCGGATGGTGAGCGCCTCCGGCCCGCCGGTCCGGGTGAGGTGCAGGCCGGCATCGATCAACGCCATCCGCAGGTCGCCGTGGTGATAGCCGGTCTTCAAGGAAGCCAATGCTTGACCCTCCTCGAAGTTAAAGTGTACGGTGTGAACATTAGCATGTTGACAGCGTGAACATCGTGAGCGGAGGGGATTGGTGTGACATCCACAGCACTGCCGCCCGTAGTAAGCGAGCAGGACTGGCAGCGTGAAATGGAAGCGCTGCGTGTCCGGGAAAAGGCAGCCACTCGTGAGCTCGACGCTATCGCGGCGCAGCGACGACGGCTCCCGATGGTAGCGATGCCTGACTACGTTCTGGAAGGCGAAAAGGGACCGGTGCGCCTGGCCGAGATCTTCGACGGCACATCGCAGTTGATCGTGTACAACCACATGTGGTTTCCTGGTGAAGAGTGGCAGTGCCCGGGCTGCACCGGCTTCACCTCTGAGTTCACCCGGCTGGAGTTTCTGGACAACTGGGACGCTCGGTTCGTCATCGTCACCCAGGGTCCGATTGACGAGGCGCTCGACTACAAGCGGCGGGTGGGCAACCAGATGACGTGGTACTCGACCGCGAACAGTCCGTTCGGCACGGATGTCGGTGCACCACCCGGTGGTGGGTTTGCGGTGAATGTCTTTCTGCGCGATGACAATCAAGTCTACCGGACCTGGCACACCGATGGCCGGGGCACCGAGCAGCTCAGCCACTCGTTCGCGTTGATCGACCTGCTGCCGTACGGCCGGCAGGAGGAGTGGCAGGACTCACCGGAGGGCTGGCCGCAGTCTCCTACCTACAGCCGCTGGGCCGGCTCGAAAGACATCGCCCACGCATACGGAACCGTCCAATCACGAGGAGCAGATTGACCACAACAACGACCGGCCTGACGACGATCAGCCTGGTGTGTGTGCCGACCGTCGAGCAGGACAAGGCCGTCGCGTTCTATGAGTCACTCGGGTTCGAGAAGCGCACCGATACGCCGTTCGGCGGTGGTTACCGGTGGATCGAGGTGTACCCACCCGAAGGCACGACCGCGATCGCGCTTGCGCCACCCCCACCGGATAGCGGAGCGGTACAGCCGACCAATACCGGTATCACGCTGAGCACCAACGACATCGACGCCACCCACGCGGCGCTGCAGAAACTCGGCATTGACGTCGATGCGCAGGTGTCACGAATGGGCGATCCGGTTCCACCGATGTTCTGGTTCCGCGACCCGACCGGGCACACGTTGATGGTCGTGGAGTCCTGAGATCACTGCACGAATGAAGCCGCCGACTGTAGGTGCTTGACCGCCTCGGCGACGATCGACTCGATCAACTCCGCGCAGGACGGCAGATCGTCGACGATGCCGGCCACCTGGCCGGACGCTAACACCCCAGCATCGGTGTTGCCTTCGACCAGGCCGGCTTTGAGCAGCATCGGCGTGTTAGCCGCCATCACCACTTGCGACCAGGTCAGTTCCTTGCCGTGCCGCATGGCCAGTCCGTCGCGGATCATCGACGCCCAGGTCATCTGCGACATCTTCTTGAATTTGCCGGCGTTACGCACTGCTGCCGTGAAACCCCTTGCCCGCGAGCCGCTTTCCAGCTTCTCGACCAGACCGGTGCGCAGCACCCGGTGCGGCATGCCGTCGACGCGAGTGGTGACGACGGTGCCGTCGAGTGCGGACTGCAGATAACGCTGCTTCACGGCTTCGGGCACCGTGGAATCCGAGGTGAGCAGGAACCGGGTGCCCATGGCAACCCCGGCGGCGCCATACGACAGCGCTGCGGCCAGGCCGCGACCGTCGAAGAACCCGCCCGCGGCGATCACCGGGATGCTCACGGCATCAAGCACCGAGGGCAACAGCAGCGTCGTCGCGATCGGGCCGGTGTGCCCGCCACCCTCGCCACCCTGGACGATCACCGCGTCGGCGCCCCACGAGGCGACTTTCTTCGCGTGCTTGGACAGGCCGACCGAAGGAATCACTACGGAGCCAGCGTCTTTGAGTTTGGCGATCAATTCCTGCTTGGGCGCCAACGCGAACGACGCGACCTTGACGCCCTCGCGGATCATCAGATCCACCCGGTCGCCGGCGTCACCAGCGTCGGCCCGGATGTTCACGCCAAACGGTTTGTCGGTGGCCGCTTTGACCTTCCCGATCGCGACGGCCAGTTCGTCGAGCGTCATGGTGGCCGAGGCCAAGATGCCCAGCCCGCCCGCGTTGGAGGTTGCCGCCACCAGGCGCGCGCCGGCGACCCACCCCATTCCGGTCTGCACCACCGGGTGCTCGACACCGAGCAACTCGGTCAGCGTTGTGCGTAGTTTCACGAACGTATCTCTCTGTCGCGCAGAGCCTTCGGGTCGATGACTTCGCGGATCAGCCGTAACTCTTCGTCGGTCGGCTGGCGCGACTCGCCGGCGTGGTCGAGGCCGTCCACCTCGAAGGACGTGTTGTCGCGAACCTCGTCGGCCGCGACACCGGGGTGCAGCGACAGAGCCCGCATCGTGCGGTTCGGGCCGCCGAAGTCGAACACGCCGAGATTGCTGACCACCCGATAGGTGTTGGCGAATCGGAACGCCGGGTTGTCGGTGTCGATGTTGTCCCACCCGATGCCGCAGATCACGTCGACGGTCTCGCAGAACACCCGGCTGGAGTGATTGCCCACCCAGTAGCTCGTCGCGTGGTTGATGGCGTTGCCGGGTGCGCCGCGCACCCCGAACATCTGCCGCTTCGGCTGCTGTAGGGGACCGAAGGCCGAGATGTTCTGATTGCCATGACGGTCAACCTGATTGGCGCCCATCACCACGTGCCGCCGACCCCAGGCCAGCGTCTCGAAAACCCGGCCGAACGGCATCCAGCCCTCGACGGGCCCGGTCTTGCCAAGCGCCGGGGTGTCAGCGAGCAGCTGCGCTTCGCCGTCGGTCAGCACAATGTCGGGGGAGAACGTCAGCCGGGCCACTCGCGCTCCGACCGACGCCATGTTCGTCATGGGGCTGACCATGATTTCGCCCGCATCGCGGAACAATTCGGCGCAGGCGACTGCGCAGACCTCGGCGCGGGTGCTCGCGGTGTCGGTCACGATGACGCCTCCTCGGCGAACTTGTCCACGGCCGCTTGGTATTCGGACTCGCCGCCAGATAGATAGGTCGCGATGAACGTCTGCCAACCCTCGTCGGTCGCGGCAGCCTCGGCGTAGTGCCGCTGGAACTTCTCGTCTCGGCCGTAGTCCGGTGCGGCGGTGGTGAAGTGGGAGCCACCGGGCGCCTCGACCACGCCGTCGACCATCATCCGGTTCACCAGCAATGCTTGTGGCGGTACGGCTTTGACCAGTTCCTCGGTGGAGACGATGCGCTCCACCGACAGGTATCGCCGCTGCGCGGCCATCAGGAACAGGTCATCGAAGTAGGGGTCGATGCCGGTGTAGGCGCCATTGCCCCTCTGGTCGCCGAGATTGAGATGAACGAACGCGGCGTCCAGGTTCAGGGCCGGCATGGCGAGCAGCGTCTCGTGTCCGCCGTCGGGCGTCGGGTAGGGGCTGGTGACGGTCTTCAGCTCACCCTCCCAGAAGTCGAGTACCGAACTACCCAGCCCAGCGCGAATTGGCAAGAACGGCAACCGTTGTGCCGCCGCTTGCAGTCCGCACCGCAGCATGCCCTCGTCCATTTCGCGTGCCTCGAGCCCCCCGCCGCTGCGGGCCTTGGCGAACCAGGGGTCGTAGAACGGCGGCGAGTCCAGCGAGACGAAGCCGTAGTAGGCCCGCTTGACCTTGCCGGCCGAGCACAGCAGCCCCACGTCCGGGCCGCCGTAGGTCACCACGGTCAGATCCCTGACATCGGTGCGCAGCAGTGCGCGGACGAACGCCATGGGCTTGCGCCGCGACCCCCAGCCGCCGATACCGATGGTCATGCCGCTGCGCACCTGTGCGACGGCATCGTCGAGCGTGGTGCGCTTGTCGATCATTATTCGCCGCTCCTCCTCATCGCGCTTCGCGCTCTGCATCGTCGCCGGCGGTCACTTCTTTTCGCCCTTCGCCGTTCCGGCGAATGCGTCGCGGTGCTCGTCAGCCACTCCGGCGAGGTTGAGCTCGAAGGTAAAGCCTTGCTCCATACGGTAACTGGAGTTGACCCGCTGAACGTCGATGAGGTTCAGCGCCTCCTTGGCCGCGCGGATCACCCGCGTGTCTTTGACAGCGATGTCGCGCGCAACCCGCAGCGCGGCCTCGTCGAGCTCTTCGCGCGGCACCACCTCGTGCACCGAGCCGAAGTGATGCAGGGTGGCGGCGTCGACAGTGGCCGCGGTGAAGAACAACCGCCGCATCATGTGTTGTGGCACCAGCCGCGACAGGTGGGTTGCCGCCCCAAGCGCGCCGCGCTCGACCTCCGGCAGGCCGAAGGTCGCATCGTCAGAGGCCACGATGACGTCGGCGTTACCTACTAACCCGATGCCGCCGCCGACGCAGAAGCCATTGACCGCGGCGATCACCGGAACGGCGCATTCGTAGACCGCGCGGAAGGCTGCATAGCAGCCGCGGTTGGCGTCGATCAGCGCGGCAAAGCCCTCGGTGCGCTGCATTTCCTTGATGTCCACCCCGGCGTTGAAGCCGCGGCCTTCGGCCCGCAGGATCACCGCGTGAGTGGTCGGATCGTTGCCGGCGGCGGTCAGGACCTCGCCGAGTTCGAACCATCCGCGTGACGGGATGGCGTTGACAGGCGGGTAGTCGACGGTGACTGCGACTATCCCCGGTTCGACGGTGCGCAACGTAATTGTCATCGAGATCCTCGACCACTTCCTTGGGGGGCGATGGGGACGATTTACCTAAGCAAGCACTTGCTTGGTACGCTAGCACAGTGACTCACGCCGACGGAGGCCCCGCGTTCAGCTTCGGGCTCACCGGCCGGGTCGTGCTGGTGACTGGCGGTGTTCGAGGGGTTGGCGCCGGCATCAGCACAATTTTTGCCGAGCAAGGTGCCACCGTCGTCACCTGTGCGCGGCGTCAGGTCGACGGCCTGCCGTACGAATTCCACCCCTGCGACATCCGCGACGACGACGCGGTCAGGGCGATGATCGACGCGATCGCCGAGCGCCACGACCGCCTCGACGCGGTGGTGAACAACGCCGGAGGTTCGCCGTTCGTCTTGACGGCGGAGTCCAGTGCGAACTTCAACCGCAAGATCATCGAACTCAACCTGCTTGGTGCGCTGTCGGTTTCCCAGCACGCCAACGAGGTGATGCAACGTCAGCGTGGTGGCGGGTCGATCGTCAACATCTGCAGTCTCAGCGGCCGCCGGCCGTCGCCGGGCACCGGTGCCTACGGCGCCGCCAAGGCCGGCCTGGAAAGCCTCACCCAGACGCTCGCGGTGGAGTGGGGGCCGAAAGTCCGGGTGAACGCCTGCGTCGTCGGCATGGTCGAGACCGAGCAGTCGGAACTGTTCTACGGCGACGCCGAGTCGATCGCCGCGATCTCGAAGAACGTGCCGCTCGGTCGGCTTGCGACACCCGCCGATGTCGGTTGGGCCGCAGCGTTTTTGGCTTCGGATGCGGCGTCGTATGTCAGTGGCGCCTCGCTCGAGGTGCACGGCGGTGGCGAGCCGCCGCATTATCTGGCCACCACCAACGCGAACTCAGTCAAGTAAAAGGAGTTGTGAGCATGGGATTAGTCGACGGCCGCGTCGTCATCGTCACCGGCGCGGGTGGCGGCATCGGACGAGCGCACGCTCTGGCCTTCGCCGCCGAAGGCGCCCGCGTCGTCGTCAATGACATCGGTGTGGGCCTGGACGGATCGCCGGCCGGCGGTGGCAGCGCAGCGCAGAGCGTGGTCGACGAGATCACCGCTGCGAGAGGCGAAGCCGTCGCCAACGGCTCCAACATCGCGGACTGGAACCAGGCCGCGGGGCTGATCCAGACCGCCGTCGACACCTACGGTGGCTTGGACGTCCTGGTGAACAACGCCGGCATCGTGCGCGACCGGATGATGGCCAACACCAGCGAAGAAGAGTTCGACGCCGTCATCGCGGTGCATCTGAAAGGGCACTTCGGCGCCATGCGGCACGCCGCCTCGTATTGGCGTGGCTTGAGCAAAGAGGGCAAAACTGTTGACGCGCGGATCATCAACACCAGCTCGGGCGCGGGCCTGCAGGGCAGTGTCGGCCAGGGCAACTACAGCGCGGCCAAAGCGGGTATCGCCGCAATGACCCTGGTCGCCGCCGCGGAGATGGGCCGGTACGGCGTCACGGTCAACGCGATCGCGCCGTCGGCCCGCACCCGGATGACCGAGACGGTGTTTGCCGACATGATGTCCACTCAGGACGACGCATTCGACGCGATGGCCCCGGAGAACATCTCGCCGTTGGTGGTCTGGTTGGGCAGCAACGAGTCTCGCGATATCACCGGTCAGGTATTCGAGGTCGAGGGCGGCAAGATCCGGGTCGCCGAAGGCTGGGCGCACGGACCACAGATCGACAAGGGTGCCCGTTGGGACCCGGCCGAGCTGGGGCCGGTCGTGGCCGACCTGCTGGCCAAGTCGCGGACACCCATTCCGGTCTACGGCGCCTAGATCGGTCGGTAGATGTCGTAGCCGGCTCTACTTGAGCCGGGTCACCGACCGACGTCAGATGCGGCCAACCTCCCGCAGACCGTCGACAGTGTCGGCGAGCGTCTGCGCGGCGTCTCGTTGCGTGATGCCGAGGTCATGTTCGGCTGGGGTGTCGTCCGAGGGTGGCATCTGGGTGTAGTACTGCATCGCCGCAGAGTTGATCGGCGTCTCAAAGGGCAGGTGGTCGCCGATGACGTCGAACACGCGCCCTAGGGCACGCAATCCCACGTCGGGTACTGGCAATGCCACCAGGTTGCGATGGGTGGCGGCGCCGATCAGAGACGCGAGGCGATCGACCGCGATGCGTCGGCCACCGGCCATGTATCGGCGCGGTCCCTGGCCCGGCTGCAACAATGCGACGTGCAAGGCGGCGAGGTCACGCACGTCCACAACGATCCAGCCGGCGCTGCGCCCGGGCACACCGCGCATCCTGATTGCTGCCTCGACGCCCTCGGCTGCCTCACCGAACTGATCACCCGCAGGAGGTCCCAGCACCATGCCGGGATAACTGATGTTCACTGGCGCGCCAGCGTCCTGGAGACCTCGTGCATACGCCTCGACGATGGCCTTGGACTTGCCGTATCCGTCGGACCCGCCGACCACGGGCAGGTCGGCATGCAGCATCGGTAGACCGGGACGAAACAGCGCCGTGAAACTCGAGACGTGCACGATCGGATCGATCTTCGCGGCGACGGCCCCGCCGAGCACGTTGCGGGCGCCGTCGAGATTGGTGCGAAGCATCTCTCCAGCGCGGGCAGGGTCGGTGGAAACCATTGCCGCGCAATGGATGACGGCTTCGCAACCCTCTAGCGCCGCGGCGGTGCTATCGGAGTCTGCGATGTCACCGACCACGTGATCGCTCACGTCGACGCCGATTCGCGCAGCGCTGGTGTCCAGGCCATCAGGGCTCCGCACGAGAAATCTGACGTGGTGTCCAGCGTCCTGCACGGCCCTCGCCGTCCATGCACCCACGAACCCGGTGCCCCCGGTGATCAGAACCTTCACTACGGATCGCAGATGACGATCGGAATGGTCCGGTCGGTCCAAGACTGGTAGTCGTCGTATGTCGGATACATCGCGACCAGTTGGGGCCAGTAGTGCGCCCGTTCCTCGTCGGTGGCGTCGCGCGCCGTCAACTCCAGCACCTCTTTTTTGATCTGCACCGAAACCTTGGGATCCGCTTTGAGATTGAGGTACCACATTGGGTTCTTCTCGGCACCGCCCTTCGACGCGGCAACAATCACCCGATCCCCGTCGCGCAGAAAGTACAGCGGGCTGACCCGCGGCTGTCCGGTTTTGCGACCCGTGGTCGTCAACAATGCGACGGGAATCTTTTGAAAGGTGCTGCCCAGTCCTTCGCCGCCGCCACGGCGGTAAAAGAAGGTGTTGATACGAGACATCCACTTGATGAAGACGTCGGCGAATGCCGAATTCATGTAGCGCGGACGTGATTTCTCAGCCATGCCGGTGATCCTACGTTCGCGTGATGAAGGGCCGCATCTGAGCGTTGATGTGGTGGATCTTGCCGTCGACGATGAGGAACGCCTCGTCGACGTGCGCGCACACTCGGCGCCCGGCCAGCGTCGGCTTGGTGATCACGTCGAACTGGGCGCGCACCCGGTCGCCATCGACCTCGAACTCGGGCGGTGTGCATGCCTCGATGATTCGGAACTGCGGTCCGCGATTCAGACTGCGGCGCAGGTGATTTCCAGAGAATCCGGTCTTGATGCCCATCTCGATGCGAACGCAGTCCGGGGCGAAGGGAACCTCATCGGCGCGGTGATTCGCCAGCGCGTCGATGTAGGACTGCGCCGCTGCGATGCGGTCCTGGTCAGTCACCTTTTAGATGCGCTCGATGATGGTGCCGGTCGACAGCGCGCCACCGGCGCACATGGTGATCAACGCGGTCGTCTGGTCGGTGCGCTCGAGCTCGTGCAGCGCGGTGGTGATCAGCCGGCTGCCGGTGCTGCCCACCGGGTGACCCAATGCGATCGCGCCGCCGTTGACGTTGACCTTGTCCATGTCGGGGTTGTGCACCCGCGCCCACGACAGCACCACCGAGGCAAACGCTTCGTTGATCTCGGTGATGTCGATGTCACCCATCTTCATGCCGGCCTTTTCCAGCACCTTCGCCGTCGACTGGACCGGGCCGTCCAGGTGGTAGTACGGCTCGGCGCCGACCAACGCCTGGCTGACGATGCGAGCCCGCGGCTTCAGCCCGAGCGCCTTGGCCTTGTCCTCATCCATCCACAACAGGGCAGCCGCGCCGTCGGAGATCTGCGACGACGTGCCCGCCGTGTGGATCCCGCCGTCGAGGACCGGCTTGAGCTGGCTCAGGCCCTCCAGTGTGGTGTCGCGCAGACCCTGGTCTTTGCTGACGACGTGCCGATCGCTCGTCGGCTGCCTGTTCTCGTCGAGGACGGGTGCCTCGATGCCGCTGATCTCGCGGTCGAACCGGCCCTCGGCCCACGCCTGCTTGGCCTTGCGCTGCGAGTCGAAACCGAACTGGTCGATTTCCTCGCGGGTGATGCCACGGCGCTTGGCGATTCGCTCGGCGGCGGTGAACTGGTCGGGCAGGTCGATGTCCCACGACGGGGGCCGCAGGATGCCGCGATCCGGACCGGCGTTGGCGCCCAGGCCGACACGGCTCATCGCCTCGATGCCGCACGCGATGCCGACGTCGATGGCACCCGCCGCGATCAGGCCGGCGATCAGCCCGTTGGCCTGCTGGCCGCTGCCGCACTGACAATCCACAGTCATGGCGCCGACATGCTCAGGCAGCCCGGCTACGAGCCACCCCACGCGGGTGATGTTGTTGGACTGCTCGCCGTACTGCGTCACGCAGCCGCCGATGACCTGCTCGACCATATCGATTTCAAAGCCGGAGTCGGCTCGTACTTTCTCCACCAAGGCCTTCTGCGTGGCCCCCAACAACTCGGTGGCGTGCAGTCCTGACAACCATCCAGCGCGCTTGCCAATGGGGCTGCGGGTGGCTTCTACGATTACCGGGTTACCCATGCTGGTCAGGCTAGAACACGTTTCATTACTCTGACAAGCGAGGATGACGACCTGCCTTTTATCTGCGCAGGAGCCGTGTTTTACTGGCACTAGAACACGTTGCAATTGAGGAGCGCAGTGATGGCACCCCCCAACATCTCCATCTCCCCCGACTTCGATTTTCTCGACCCGGACGTCAACCTGGCCGGCCTACCGGTGGGCGAGCTCGCCGAGCTACGCACGGCCGAGCCGATCCACTGGGTCGACATTCCGAACGGCGCGGGTGGGTTCGAGGACAAGGGCTATTGGATCGTCTCCAAGCACGCCGACGTCAAGGAGGTGTCCAAGCGCAGCGATGTCTTTTCCAGCTGGCTGAACGGCGCCATCCCGACCTGGCCGCCGGAGATGAAGCGGGAGCAGGTCGAACTGCAGCGCAGCGTCATGCTCAACATGGACGCACCGCACCACACCCGGCTGCGGAAGATCATTTCCCGCGGGTTCACGCCGCGGGCCGTTGGACGCCTGGAAGAGGAACTCTCCCAACGCGCCCAGAGCATCGCCAAGTCGGCCGCGACTGAAGGCAGCGGTGACTTCGTCGAACAGGTGTCGTGCGAGTTGCCGTTGCAGGCCATCGCCAGCCTGCTGGGTGTTCCCCAGGACGATCGCGACAAGCTGTTCCGCTGGTCCAACGAGATGACCGGTGGCACCGACCCTGAGTACGCCGACGTCGATCCCGCGCAGTCGTCGATGGAACTGATCATGTACGCGATGGCAATGGCCGCGGCGCGCAACGAGAATCCGACCGACGACATCGTCACCACGCTGATCCAGGCCGACATCGACGGTGAAAAGCTCTCCGATGACGAGTTCGGATTCTTCGTCATCATGCTCGCCGTGGCGGGCAACGAGACCACCCGTAACTCGATCACTCACGGGATGATCGCCTTCTCGCAGAACCCCGATCAGTGGGAGCTCTATAAGAAGGAACGGCCGTCGACCGCTGCCGACGAGATCATCCGTTGGGCCACTCCGGTATCGGCATTCCAGCGCACCGCCAACGAGGACGTCGAGTTGGCCGGCGTGCAGATTAAGGAAGGTCAGCGGGTGGTGATGTCCTACCGCTCGGCCAACTTCGACGAGGAAGTGTTCGAGGACCCGCACTCGTTCAACATCATGCGCGACCCCAACCCGCATGTCGGTTTCGGTGGCACCGGAGCGCACTACTGCATCGGCGCGAACCTGGCCCGGATGACCATCAACCTGATCTTCAACGCCGTCGCCGATCACATGCCGGACCTGAAGCCGGTCGGCGAGCCCGAACGGCTGCGATCGGGCTGGCTCAACGGCATCAAGCACTGGCAGGTCGACTACACGGGCGCCCGCTGATGGATTTCACGCCGGCCCCCGAACAGCAAGCCGTCGCTGATGTGGTCACCTCGGTACTGGACCGGGCCAACACGTGGGAAGCCCTCGTCACCGGCGGTGTGACGGCCTTGCCGGTGCCCGAACGCGTAGGCGGTGACGGAGTCGGCCTGCCGGAGACCGCCACCGCATTGACCGAAATCGGGCGACACGGGCTTATCAGCCCGGCGCTGGCCACCATCGGATTTGGCGCGATTCCGTTGTTGGACTTGGCTTCCGACGAGCAGCAGGACCGCTACCTGGCCGGCCTGGGCAAGGGAACCGTGCTCACCGCGGCGCTCAACGAGCCGGGCACCGCGCTGCCGGACCGGCCCGCGACGACCTTCGTGCACAGCCGGTTGTCGGGAACCAAAGTCGGTGTCGCTTACGCCGACAAAGCGGAATGGATACTCGTCACGGCGGACAGCGCAGTCGTCGTGGTGTCACCCAAGATCGACGGTGTGCAGATCTCGAAAACCCCGACGTCCAACGGATCCGACGAATACGTGGTCACCTTCTCCGACGTGGCGGTCGACGAGGACGACGTGCTGATCGGGGCGACGGCGGAGCGGGTGAATCAGCTGGCGCTTGCCGCGATCGGTTCCTATACCGCCGGACTGGTGGCCGGCGCGCTGCGGCTGACCGCCGACTACGTGGCCAAGCGGGAGCAGTTCGGCAAGCCGCTGTCGACCTTTCAGACCGTCGCCGCCCAGCTCGCCGAGGTCTACATCGCCTCGCGGACCATCGATCTGGCGTCGACGTCGGTGATCTGGCGGCTCGCGGAAGGCCTTGATGCTGCCGAGGATCTGGACGTGCTCGGCTACTGGATGGCCTCGCAGGCGCCGCGGGTGATGCAGATCTGCCACCACCTGCACGGGGGCATGGGGATGGACATCACGTATCCGATGCACCGGTACTACTCCACGATCAAAGACCTGACCCGACTCTTGGGCGGGCCGTCTCATCGCCTCGACCTGGTGGCGATCGCAAGCGCGGCAGCGCCGGGCGCGGGTCGCCACCATGACAACCTCAGCGGAGCGCAATGTTCATCGACCTGACTCCAGAGCAGCGTCAGCTGCAAGCCGAACTGCGCCAATACTTTTCGAACCTGATCTCTACTGACGAGATGAAGGCGATGGAAAAGGACCGCCACAACGACGCTTACCGTGCTGTGATCAAGCGGATGGGCAAGGACGGCAAGCTCGGCGTCGGCTGGCCGAAAGAGTTTGGCGGCTTGGGTTTCGGCCCGGTCGAGCAGTCGATCTTCGTCAACGAGGCGCATCGCGCTGACGTGCCGCTGCCCGCGGTGACGCTGCAGACCGTCGGCCCGGTGCTGCAGCAGTTCGGCACCGAGCTGCAGAAGAAGAAGTTCCTGCCGGCGATCCTGGCCGGCGAGCTGCACTTCGCGATCGGCTACAGCGAACCCGAGGCAGGGACCGACCTTGCCTCGCTGCGGACCGGCGCGGTCCGTCACGGCGACGAATACATCGTCAACGGCCAGAAGATGTGGACCACCGGCGGGCACGACGCCGACTACATTTGGCTGGCCTGCCGCACCGACCCCGAAGCCGTTAAGCACAAAGGCATTTCGATCCTGATCGTCGACACCAAGGACCCGGGCTTCTCTTGGACGCCGGTCATCTTGTCCGACGGCGCGCACCACACCAACGCCACCTATTACAACGATGTGCGGGTGCCGGCCGACATGTTGGTCGGCGAGGAGAATGGCGGCTGGCGGCTGATCACCACTCAGCTCAACAACGAGCGCGTGATGCTCGGCCCGGCCGGCCGGACCGCGGGCATCTACGACCGCCTGCACGACTGGGCTTCCAAGCCGGGCGGTGATGGGGTCACCCCCATCGACCACCAGGACGTCAAGCGAGCGCTCGGTGAGATCTATTCGATGTGGCGGGTCAACGAGCTGCTGAACTGGCAGGTGGCCGCCGCCGGTGAAGAGATCAATGTCGCTGACGCGGCGTCGACGAAAGTCTTTGGCACCGAGAGCATCCAGTACATCGGTCGTCTTGCCGAGGAGATCGTCGGCAAGTACGGCAACCCAGCCGAGTCCGCGACCGCCGAGCTGCTCGACTGGCTCGACTCGCAGACCAAGCGCAATCTGGTGATCACCTTCGGCGGAGGCGTGAACGAAGTGATGCGGGAGATGATCGCGGCGTCCGGCCTCAAAGTGCCGAGGGTGCCTCGATGACAGATATCCACCAGGCGCTCGCGGAAATCAAGGCGGCCGGTGGTCCCAAGCCGCGGGCGGGCCGCGATCCGGTGAACCAGCCGACGATCAACAGCTGGGTCGAGGCCATCGGTGACACCAACCCGATCTATCGGGACGAGGGCGCAGCCCGTGCCGTAGGACACCCGGGAATCGTCGCCCCGCCGGCCATGATTCAGGTGTGGACCATGTTCGGCCTGGGCGGGGAACGTCCGACCGACGATCCCATGGGTCCGATCATGAAGCTGTTCGACGACAACGGCTACATCGGTGTAGTCGCGACCAACTGTGAGCAGACTTATCACCGGTATCTGCAACCCGGTGAGGAAGTGACGATCCACTCGGAGATGGGCGACGTCGTCGGGCCCAAACAGACCGGGCTCGGCGAGGGCTGGTTCATCAATCAGCACATCATCTGGCGGGTCGGCGACGAAGATGTCGCCGAAATGAACTGGCGGATACTCAAATTCAAACCCGCTGCCGGTGCTTCGGAGGCCTCGGTACCCGAGGACCTCGACGCCGACGCCATGATGCGGCCTGCGGAGTCCAAAGACACCAAGTTCTTCTGGGACGGTGTCAAGGCACACGAGCTGCGGATCCAGCAGCGGCCCGACGGCAGCTTGCAGCACCCGCCGGTGCCGGCGATCTGGCAGGACAAAGAGACGGTGACCGACTACGTGGTCGGCAGCGGTAACGGCTCGGTGTTCAGCTTCGTGGTGCATCATGCCCCGAAGGTGCCCGGCCGCACACTGCCGTTCGTCATCGCACTGGTGGAGTTGGAGGAGGGCGTGCGGATGCTCGGGGAGCTACGCAACGTCGACCCCGCCGCCGTCGAGGTTGGAATGCCGGTCCGGACAACGTATATCGACTTCCCGGCCAATGACATCGGGCCGGCGTGGACGCTGTACGCATGGGAGCCCGCGGAGGCCGGAGCATGAGCGCCGCGACGGTAGAGGTCGGCACGAAGCTGCCGGAGCTGGCTTTCTACGGCGACCCAACGTTCATCATCTCGACGGCGATCGCCACCCGCGACTACCAGGACGTGCACCACGACCGGGACAAGGCGCAGGCCAAGGGATCCAAGGACATCTTCGTCAACATCCTCACCGACACCGGTCTGGTTCAGCGCTACATCACCGACTGGGCCGGCCCGTCGGCGTTCATCAAGTCGATCGGGCTGCGGCTCGGTGTGCCGTGGTACGCCTACGACACGGTGACGTTCAAAGGCGAAGTGACCGCGGTTGACGACGGGTTGATCACGTTGAAAATCGTTGGTAGCAACAGCCTTGGCGATCACGTCGTCGCGAACGCGACCTTGACCATCGGGGGTTCTGATGGCCGGTGAACTCTCCGGTAAGGCCGCGATCGCCGGCATCGGCGCCACGGACTTCTCCAAAAACTCGGGTCGCAGCGAGCTTCGGTTGGCCGCCGAGGCTGTTCTGGATGCGCTCGACGATGCCGGTCTGACGCCGGGCGACGTCGACGGCATGGTCACGTTCACGATGGACTCCAACACCGAAGTGGCCATCGCCCGGGCCACCGGTATCGGTGACCTGAAGTTCTTCTCCAAGATTCACCACGGCGGTGGTGCGGCATGCGCGACGGTCCAACAGGCGGCCATCGCGGTGGCGACCGGCGTCGCGGATTGCGTTGTGGCATACCGGGCTTTCAATGAACGCTCTGGTCAGCGGTTTGGTCAGGTGCAGCTTCGGTTGGTGGAGAACGCCGATTCCACCGGCGTGGACAACTCGTTCTCCTACCCGCACGGGTTGTCCACACCCGCTGCGCAGGTAGCCATGATCGCCAAGCGCTACATGCATTTGTCGGGGGCGACCAGCCGAGATTTCGGCGCCATCTCGGTGGCGGACCGCAAGCACGCCGCCAAAAACCCCAAGGCGTACTTCTACGAGAAGCCGATAACCATTGAGGACCACCAGAATTCGCGGTGGATCGCCGAGCCGCTACGGTTGCTGGACTGCTGCCAGGAGACCGACGGCGCGGTCGCGCTCGTCATCGTCTCGGCGGAGCGGGCGAAGGACCTGAAAAACCGGCCCGCCGTCATCGAGGCCGCAGCCCAGGGTGCGAGCCCGGACCAATACTCGATGGTCAGCTACTACCGGCCGGAGCTCGACGGACTGCCGGAGATGGGCTTGGTGGGTAAGCAGCTGTGGTCCCAGTCGGGTCTGAAGCCGACCGACATCCAGACCGCCATTCTTTACGATCACTTCACGCCGTTCACCTTGATTCAGTTGGAGGAGTTGGGATTCTGCGGTTGGGGCGAGGCCAAGGACTACATCGCTGACGGTGCGATCGAGATCGGTGGCCGATTGCCGATCAACACCCACGGTGGGCAACTCGGTGAGGCCTACATCCACGGCATGAACGGCATCGCCGAAGGCGTTCGCCAGTTGCGCGGCACCTCCGTCAACCCGGTGCCTGACGTCGAGCATGTGCTCGTCACCGCCGGCACCGGTGTACCGACCTCCGGCCTGATCCTCGGCTAACTGGTCGACCGCGCCCGGCTAGCCGGGCGCTCGGCGCCCGACGCTCGGCTGGCCGGGCATTCGGCAACTGAAGTGACGGCGATGCTTTTGCATGCGAATCTGCGGCGATGGGCCAGCCGTTTGTCGGAAGCGAAGCCATTGCAGGTGGGGTGCTGACCAAGAGCCAGCTGGAAACGCGCTACACCCGAGTGCTTCGAGACGTTTACATCGATCGAGACGCCGAAATCACCGCTGTGATGCGCGCCGAGGCCGGGTGG
This sequence comes from Mycobacterium sp., assembly GCF_965277065.1. GTDB lineage: Bacteria > Actinomycetota > Actinomycetes > Mycobacteriales > Mycobacteriaceae > Mycobacterium. Next base: position 11,542 of record NZ_CBDIBT010000016.1, on the reverse strand, counting down.
TTGTGGACCGGTCGTCGGGGCGTTGTGGCGGGGTTCTCGGCAGCGGCGCTGCACGGGAGTAAGTGGATCGATGACAGAAGACCTGCGGAGTTGATCCACGACAATCACCATCTTGCGGTTGGGATACAACTCCACAGGGATGTTGTCGAGGCGGACGAAATCGAAACGATCGGGGGTGTCGTCGTTACATCGGCGACCAGGACCGCGCTCGACCTCGGCTGCTGGTACCCGAAGATGACCGCTGTGGCAGGGATCGACGCGCTGGCCGGGGCGACGGAAATCAAAGCTGCTGATGTCGAGCTGTTGGCTCGCAGATATGCCGGACGCCGAGGGATCACGCGAGCGCGACGAGCGATCGAACTATTCGATGCGGGTGCACAGTCGCCGAAAGAGTCGTGGCTACGGGTGGTGTTGATCGACGCCGGTCTGCCGCGACCGCAGACTCAGATCCCCGTAGTCGATGAATTCGGTGATGCGGTTGCGTATCTCGACATGGGCTGGGAAGACCTGAAAGTCGCCGTCGAGTACGACGGTGAACAGCACCGCACCGATCGCCGGCAGTACACCTGGGACGTTCGAAGGCTGGAAATGCTTGAGCGACTTGGGTGGATCGTCGTACGAGTGGTGGCAGGAGACCGGCCCGCAGAAGTTCGAAGGCGGGTTCGCGCGGCGTTGGCCCGCCGATCGCTCTGCTAGCCGGGCGCTCGACGACGTGGTCTCGGCCAGCCGGGCGCTCGGCGACGCACCCACGAAAACCTAGGCCGGGGTCAGCTCGACGCCGCTGAGGACGACCGCGTCGTCGCGCCCAGGTGCAGTGACGGTGGCCAGCAGCCGCCCGTCTTCTTTCCACACGGCGGCCTTCAGCGTCTCACCGGGATACGCCACGCCGGCGAACCGCGCGCCGTAGGAGCCGACTGCGCCGGCGTCACCGTCGAGCAGCGAGTCCGTGAGCGCCTTGCACGTCATGCCGTAGGTGCACAAGCCGTGCAGGATCGGCCGCGGAAAGCCTGCGGCCGAGGCGAATTCGGGATCGGAGTGCAACGGATTGCGATCGCCGCAGAGCCGATAGAGCAGAGCCTGCTGCGGCAGCACCGGGATGTCGAGTTCGAGGTCCGGCGCGCGGTCCGGTGCTGCGCTGCCGGTTGACGCCCCGCGGTCACCGCCGAAACCACCCTCGCCGCGGGCGAAGATCGAACGGAGCTGCGTCCATAGCAATGTCCCGTCGGGCGCGGTGACGCGCGTCTCGGACCAGATCACTGCGGCCTTACCCTTGTCCCAGATATCGGTGAACCGGGTGACGGCCGTAGCAGAGCCTGATGGTGGTAGCGGTGCTGGTGCGGTGACCTGCTCGCTGGCATGTAGGACCTTGCTCAGTTCGATGTCGATGCCGGGGAACTGCACGGTCGGCGGCTTGGTCATGTGGAAGCTGGCGGCGACGTTGCCGAAAGTCGGCAGCACCTGCGGCGTGTCGTCGATCAGATAGCGCAGCTCACGTTGGTCCATCGGGTCGGCTCCGGCGCCCAGCCCGAGGTGGTAGAGCTGGATATCGCTACTGCTCCAACTGAATTCGATCGGATCGAGCTCAGCGTTCAGCGCGACATCGGGATCGATGGGCATGTTAATTCTCTCCCGCGATGTGTAAGGCGGCCAAGTAACCGAACGTCATGGCGGGCCCGATCGTGCCACCCGGCCCGGGATAGGTGTGACCCATCACCGGGGCACTGACATTGCCTGCCGCGTAGAGGCCTTCGATGATGCTGCCGTCGTCACGCAGTGCCCGGCCATACACGTCGGTACGGATTCCACCCTTGGTGCCCAGGTCGCCGGGCACCATCTTGGCGGCGTAGTACGGCCCATGGCTGATCTCGCCGAGGTTCGGGTTCGGCTTGTTGGTCGGGTCGCCGTAGTACCTGTCGTAGGCGCTCTCGCCGCGGTGGAAATCGGAATCGACGCCCGAGCGCGCGAAGCCGTTGAATCGCTGCACCGTCGCGGCGAACTCGTCGGCCGGCAGTCCGGCTTTGGCGGCCAACTCTTCCAGGGTGTCCGCCTGAAGGATCACTCCGGACTCCATCCACTTCCGCGGAATGCGTTGTCCTGGTTGCAGTCCGGCGAAGATGTAGCGGTCGCGGTATTGCTGGTCGAACACCAGCCATGCCGGAATGTTCTCACCCGGGCCGGGGCCCTGGCCGAACTCACCCCCGTACATGTGATGACACGCCTCGACGTACGGCATAGATTCGTTCATGAATCGCTGACCGGACATGTTGACGATGATGGACCCGGGCGAGTTGCGCTCCGACAGCGCGAACCACGGCGCTCCGACCAGCGGAACCGTCGGGCCCCACCAGGCGTCCTCCATGATTTCCAGTGCGGCACCCAGCTTTTCGGCGGCCAGAATGCCGTCACCGGTGTTGGCCTTCGCGCCGACAGTCCATTCGGTGGTGATCGGCGCGCGCTGGTACTTCACCCGCATCTGCTCGTTGTGCTCGAACCCGCCGCTACCGAGGATCACGGCTTTGCGGGCCCGGATCAGTTGCGGCTCGGTGGCTTCCGATTGCCCAGTCTCGCGCACGTAGATGCCGCGGACCGCGCCGTCCTCGACGTAGAGGTCAGTCAGCGCCGTGTTGAGCTGCACCGGAACTCCCGCTTTGCGGAGCCCGACCCGAAGCGGGGCGATCAGCGCTCGTCCCATGCCGACCAGGTTCTGCCCGGTCGCCTTCGCCCACATGGTGCGTGCGCCGACCTTGAGGCTGCGCAGCACTCCGCGTGGATGACGCTTGAGCTGGTTCAGCCGCACGTAATCCTGTTGCATCACAACGACATTGAGTGGAATTTTGCCGTAGGGCGGCTCCAGGCCGGCCAGGTCGGGGCCAAGCTTCTTGGCGTTGAACGGCTTCGGCTCGATCGACCGGCCGCCGGCGCGACCACCCGGTGCTTCGGGGTAGTAGTCGGCGTACTGGGGCACCCAGCACATCTTCAGCGGAGAGTGCTCCAACACGAACGACAACATCTCGGGTCCCCGCTCGAGATAGGTGTCGATGCGCTGCGCATCGACGACGTCACCGACGATCCCGTGCAAATACGTGCGGGCCGCCTCGGCCGTATCGTTGACACCGTCGCGCTCGAGCACCTCGTTGTTGGGAATCCATACGCCGCCACCAGAACGGGCGGTCGAGCCACCGAAGTGGACGGACTTCTCTACGATAATAGTGCTGAGACCCCGGTGGGCGGCCGCGAGGGCAGCAACCATGCCGGCGCCGCCGCTTCCGACCACGACGACGTCGAACTCCTGATCCGTCATGTAGAACACGTTATAGAATTGCCGGGGCCGGGCGCTACCGCCCCGGTCAATCCAACGAGGGGACTTCGGCCAAATGCTTCCGTCAGCAACCCGTGATGCGCTGGCCGCCGACCTCGCTGAGGCCGAAAGGAGCCGTCAGCCGATCGAGCCGCTGACGTCCTCGCACCCCGAGATCGACGTCGTCGACGCCTACGAAATTCAGCTGATCAACATCCGGCAGCGGGTCGCCGAGGGCGCCCGGGTGGTGGGCCACAAGGTCGGCCTCTCGTCGTTGGCGATGCAGCAGATGATGGGCGTCGACGAACCCGACTACGGGCACCTGCTGAACGAGATGCAGGTCTTCGAGGACGTCCCGGTCAAGTCGGACCGATATCTGTACCCGCGGGTGGAGGTCGAGGTCGGTTTCATCCTGGCCCACGATCTGCCGGGTGCGAACTGCACCGAGAAAGACGTCCTGAGGGCGACCGAGGCGTTCGTGCCGTCCATCGAGCTGATCGACACCAGGATCACCGACTGGAAGATCGCGTTGTGCGACACGATCGCCGACAACGCCTCGTCCGCGGGTTTCGTTCTCGGCGAGGCGCGGGTCGTTCCGGCCGACATCGACATCACCAAGATCGACGCAGTGTTGACCAACAACGGCGAGGTGGTCGCCGAGGGCCGCAGCGACGCGGTGCTGGGCAATCCGGTGACCGCGGTGGCGTGGCTGGCCCGCAAGGTGGAAAGCTTTGGGGTGCGGCTTCGGGCCGGCGACATCGTGTTGCCCGGTTCCTGCACTCGGGCTATCGATGCACCTCCCGGCGGCAATTTCGTCGCCGATTTCGACGGCCTCGGGTCCGTCGGGCTGTCTTTCGAGTAAGGAGCGATCGCAAGCGCGGCGAAGCCGGGCGCAGCGGGTCGCGACAAAGAGATGGAGGAGCGATCGCAAGCGCGGCGAAGCCGGGCGCAGCGGGTCGCGACAAAGAGATGGAGGAGCGATCGCAAGCGCGGCGAAGCCGGGCGCAGCGGGTCGCGACAAGAGATGGAGGAGCGATCGCAAGCGCGGCGAAGCCGGGCGCAGCGGGTCGCGACAAAGAGATGAAGGAGCAACCATGCCGTCGAAGATGAGTGTGGCCATCGTCGGATCGGGCAACATCAGCACCGATCTGCTTTACAAACTGCTCCGCTCGGAGTGGCTGGAGCCGCGCTGGATGGTGGGCATCGACCCGGCGAGCGAAGGCTTGGCCCGCGCCCGCAAGCTCGGCCTCGAGACCAGCCACGAAGGCGTCGACTGGCTGCTGGTTCAGTCCGAGAAACCCGCCATGGTGTTCGAGGCGACCAGCGCCTACGTGCACCGCGACGCGGCGCCCAAATACGAGGCCGCCGGAATTCGGGCGATCGACTTGACACCCGCCGCCGTCGGGCCGGCCGTGATCCCGCCAGCCAACCTGCGCGAGCACCTCAACGCACCCAACGTCAACATGATCACCTGCGGCGGGCAGGCCACCATTCCGATCGTCTACGCGGTCAGTCGCGCGCTCGTCGACAAAGGGGGAGTGCCCTACGCCGAGATCGTCGCGTCGGTGTCGTCGTCGTCGGCAGGGCCGGGCACCCGGGCCAACATCGACGAGTTCACCAAGACCACCTCGCGCGGCGTGCAGACCATCGGTGGCGCCAAACGCGGCAAAGCGATCATCATCCTCAACCCGGCCGATCCGCCAATGATCATGCGCGACACCATCTTCTGCGCCATCCCCGAAGACGCCGACCGCGACGCGATCGCCCAGTCGATTCGCGACGTCGTCGCCGAAGTGCAGACCTACGTGCCGGGTTACCGGCTCCTCAACGACCCGCAGTTCGACGACCCGTCGGTGCACTCCGGAGGTCAGGCGCTGGTCACCACCTTCGTCGAGGTCGAAGGGGCCGGCGATTACCTGCCGCCGTATGCGGGCAACCTCGACATCATGACCGCCGCGGCCACCAAGGTGGGCGAGGAGATCGCCAAGGAATCGCTATCGGCGACAGCGCAGGGAGCACCGGCATGAGCACACAAGACATCTTCTTCAACCCGATCTGGGACGTCCGGCTGACGGACACGTCCCTGCGCGACGGCTCGCACCACAAGCGTCACCAGTTCACCAAGGACGAGGTCGGCGCCATCGTGGCCGCGCTGGACAACGCCGGCGTGCCGGTCATCGAGGTGACCCACGGCGACGGACTCGGCGGTTCGAGCTTCAACTACGGGTTCTCCAAGACGCCCGAGCAGGAGCTGATCAAGCTCGCCGCCGAGACCGCCAAAGAAGCCAAGATCGCCTTCCTGATGCTGCCCGGCGTGGGCACCAAAGAAGACATCAAAGAGGCGCAGAACAACGGCGGCTCGATCTGCCGGGTCGCCACCCACTGCACCGAGGCCGACGTCTCGATCCAACACTTCGGGCTGGCTCGCGAGCTGGGTCTGGAAACCGTTGGCTTCCTGATGATGTCGCACACCATCGCACCGGAGAAGCTGGCCGCGCAGGCCCGCATCATGGCCGACGCCGGCTGCCAGTGCGTCTACGTCGTGGATTCCGCGGGAGCCCTGGTGCTCGACGGGGTGGCCGACCGGGTCGCGGCTCTGGTCGCCGAACTCGGCGACGATGCCCAGGTCGGTTTCCACGGACACGAGAATCTCGGTCTGGGAGTGGCCAATTCGGTGGAGGCGGTTCGCGCCGGCGCCAAGCAGATCGACGGGTCGTGCCGCAGATTCGGCGCGGGCGCGGGCAATGCGCCGGTCGAGGCGCTGATCGGGGTGTTCGACAAGATCGGCGTCAAGACCGGCATCGACTTCTTCGACATCGCCGACGCCGCCGAAGAGGTTGTCGCCCCGGCGATGCCGGCCGAGTGCATACTCGACCGCAACGCACTGATCATGGGCTATTCCGGGGTCTATTCCAGCTTCCTCAAGCATGCCGTCCGCCAGTCCGAGCGCTACGGCGTTCCGGCCCACCAGCTGCTGCACCGGGCCGGACAACGCAAGCTGATCGGTGGCCAGGAAGACCAGCTCATCGACATCGCACTAGAGATCAAGCGCGAACAAGAAAGCGGCGCTGCGGCCTCGCAATAATCTGAGTAATTGCACAGGTTACGCAAAGCTGCCGCGGGTAATCTCGCGCCCATGAGCACAACATCGCAAACACTTGGCCGCGGACTGCGCGGCCTGCTCGTCGCGGGGCTGCTGACGGCTGGCGCCGCGACCGTGACCGCGCTGCCGGTGGCCAGCGCGGCATGCAATCAGACCGTCGGTAATTCCATCGACTCCTACCTCAAGCAGCATCCCGACCTCCACCAGCAGCTGCAGGCCAAGTCGAAGGCTGAGGGCGGTAACGGCAACGTCATGGACTACCTGAGCCGGCATCCGGATGTGCGACAGCATCTGATCGATCTGTCGGCGCAGTGCGCGCCGTAGCGGGCCGCAAATGTTCGCCCATTGACGAAAACTAGAACACGTTCTAGCGTCGAGGCGTGCCAGATCCCCTCTTCTCCGAGCCGCTCGTCGCCGCCATCGCCGAGTCCGAGAAATTAGTCGCCGCCGCACCGCATATTGAGACCGAGGCGGACCTGCTCGAGGGGCTGCAATACCTCGCCGGTTGTGTGGCGGCGTGCACACACATGGTGTTCGACTACGACCGCGACCACCCGGTGCTGCTCTCCGGCACCGGGCCGTACACCAAAATGGGCCTGGACAATCCGGACACCCTGTACTTCGGCTGCCGGGTCCAGCCCGACCACGACTACGTGGTCAACGGTGTTCGCGGCACCACCACCGACCTGAGCTTCCAGTTGCTCGGCGGCGAATACACCGACGACAACGTGCCCGCCAGCCAGGCCGCATTCGACGACCGCGAGCTCGAGATCGCCGCGGACGGCAGCTTCCAGTGGCAGGTGCGGCCCACCAGCCCCGGCCAGCTGGTGATCCGCGAGGTCTACGGCGACTGGGCGGCTCGGCGCGGTACGTTGTCCATCTCCAGATCGGACACCACCGGAACGGCGCCGCCGCCGCTGAGCCGCGCGACGATCGAAAAGCGTTACAGCGCAGCAGGAAAGCAACTGGTCAACCGGATCAAGACTTGGCTGCAGTTTCCACAGTGGTTCTACCTGGACCTTCCGGTCAACACCATGGTTGCTCCTCGTCTGACGCCCGGTGGATTGGCGACGCAGTACTCCTCGGTCGGTCATTTCGAGTTGCAACCGGACGAGGCTCTTATCATCACGCTGGCTGCGACCGATGCGCCCTACCTCGGGTTCCAGCTGGGCAGCTTGTGGTACATCTCGCTGGACTACATCAATCACCAGACGTCGCTGAACAACGCTCAGGCGCAAGCGGATCCGGACGGCATGGTCCGAATCGTCGTCGCCGACCAGAACCCGGGTGTCACCAACTGGGTCGAGACGCTCGGCCATCGGCGCGGCTTCCTGCAGTTCCGCTGGCAACGGGTTTCGCGCCAGCTCACCGAGGCCGACGGCCCCACGGTCGAACTGGTCAACATCGACAAGCTACCGGGTGCACTGCCGCATTACGAGCACAACAAGATCTCCGACGAGGACTTGCGTACACGAATCACGTTGCGCCAAGCGCAAATTGCAGCAAGGATGCTGGGGTAGCCATGACCGGAATGCTCGAGAAAAAAGTGGTCGTGATCAGCGGTGTGGGGCCGGGGCTCGGTACCACACTCGCGCACCGATGTGCGAAAGACGGCGCCGAGCTGGTACTGGCGGCGCGGACGGTAGAGCGGCTGGAGGAACTCGCCACGCAGCTCGGCGATGCCGGGCACAAGGCCCTGGCGGTGCGCACGGACATCACCGAAGACGACGACGTGGCCGCCCTGGTGGAGTCCGCTACGTCGAATTTCGGCAAGGTCGACGTTCTGATCAACAACGCGTTCCGAGTGCCGTCAATGAAACCGTTGGCCGGAACCAGCTTTCAGCACATCCGCGATGCGATCGAGCTGAGCGCGCTGGGCGCGCTGCGCCTCATCCAGGCGTTCACTCCGGCATTGGAGGAAGCAGGCGGTTCGGTGGTCAACGTCAACTCCATGGTGTTGCGCCACTCGCAGGCCAAATACGGGGCCTACAAGATGGCCAAGTCCGCGCTGCTGTCCATGTCGCAATCGCTGGCTACCGAGCTCGGCGAAAAAGGGATTCGAGTCAACTCCGTTGCGCCCGGCTATATCTGGGGCGAGACGCTGCAGGCCTACTTCGAGCACCAAGCCGGGAAGTACGGCACCACCGCCGAACAGATATACCAGGTGACCGCGGCCGACTCCGACCTCAAGCGGCTGCCGACCGAAGACGAAGTCGCATCGGCAATCGTGTTTATGGCCAGCGACTTGTCCAGCGGCATTAGTGGACAGACGCTGGATGTCAACTGCGGCGAATACCACCACTGACATGGCTGCCGCTGAACGCACCGACATCGCCACCGTCGACGAATTGCATGCCTCGGCCACCAAGCTGACCGGGCTCGACGACTTCGGCGCCGACAACGACAACTACCGTGAAGCGCTCGGCGTCTTGCTCGACTCGTACCGGCAAGAGGCCGGCCTGACGGTGTTGGGCAGCAAGATGAATCGCTTCTTCCTGCGCGGCGCGCTGGTGGCCAGGCTGTTGTCCGAGTCCGCCTGGAAGCAGTATCCGCAGCATGCCGAGGTTGCCGTCACGCGGCCCATCTTCGTCACCGGTTTGGTGCGTACCGGTACCACGGCGCTGCACCGACTGCTCGGCGCCGACCCTGCGCACCAGGGCCTGCACATGTGGCTGGCGGAATTCCCGCAGCCGCGCCCGCCGCGCGAGACGTGGGAGTCTCATCCGCTCTATCGCCAACTCGACGACCAGTTCACCCAGCATCATCAGGACAACCCGGGTTACACCGGCCTGCATTTCATGGCTGCCTACGAACTCGAGGAGTGCTGGCAGCTGCTGCGCCAGTCCCTGCATTCGGTGTCTTATGAGACGCTGGCGCATCTCCCGAGTTACTCAAAGTGGTTGTCGCAGCAGGACTGGACGCCGGCGTATCAGCGTCACCGTAGAAACCTTCAGTTGATCGGACTCAACGACGCCGGCAAGCGCTGGGTGCTGAAGAACCCGAGCCACCTGTTCGCTCTTGACGCGTTGATGGAGACGTATCCCGACGCCCTGGTCATCCAGACGCATCGGCCGGTGGAGACGATCATGGCGTCGATGTGTTCGCTGGCCCAGCACACCACCGACGGCTGGTCGACGACATTCGTTGGCGCGCAAATCGGTTCGGACTCAGTGGAAACCTGGTCGCGCGGCCTGGAGCAATTCAACACCGCGCGGGCCAAGTACAACCCGGCCCAGTTCTACGATGTCGACTACCATGAGTTGATCGCTGACCCGCTCGGCACGGTGGCCGACATCTACCGCAAGTTCAACATCCCGCTCACTGACGAGGCACGGCAGGCGATGGCGGACAGCCACGCCGAAAGCCAAACCGGCGCAAGGGCTCCCAAGCACGAATACTCGCTGGCCGATTATGGGCTGACCGCCGAGGCCGTCAAGGAGCGCTTCGCCGGGCTGTGATCAGGTCAATCGGCTCGCGGCGACCTCCGCCGGTCAACGAGATCGCGCGACTGTAAATCCTGCGACGCGACACGCCGAAAGCTGTCGCGTGATGCACTTTCGGCACTGTGTCTAGCCGTCGCCGGGCGGGGTAGCCGTGGACACGGCTTCCAGGCACCCTTCGGCGACGGCGTGCTCGATGCTGTCGGCGAGTCTCGGGCACGCCCGGCTTCGTGCGCTGGGTTCACCGCTGGCTCGCATCTCGGCGAAATAGGCGCAGCGCTGCGATGCGTCGTTATTCCACTGCACCGCAGTGTGTCCGGGGCCCAGACGTTTGACGCTCACGGTGGCGTGGCAGAACCGGCAGTCCACCGGCTGCAGGCCGGACGTCAGATAGCGGGCACGGTCAGCCCGGGTGGCTTCCTGCACGGCGGCGGCACGCTCGGGGTCGTCGGCGAAATTCGGTGCCTTGGACCACGATCCGCCACTCATGCCGTTGCCGGCTGAGACCGGCTCGTCATCGCTTTCGTGGTCGCCATGGAGCATCAGCATCGACCGGGCTAGCCGATCGACGTCGGGTGGCTGGTCGGGCGGGCTCATCTAGCGGGTTGCTCAGCCTTCGTTTCGGATTCTGACGCCTGCTTCTGTAGGTTCTCGTCGACCTCGACATGCCACTTCTCGTTGGCGATGGTGGTGTCGACCTCGATCTCGAACCGGTCCGTCATGTCCGGCGTGACGTCGGCGACGTCGACATAGAACTGCTGATACCAGCGGCGCATCTGGTATACGGCGCCGTCTTCCTCGACCAGCAGCGGGTTGTCGATCCGGGTCTTGTGCTTCCAGATTTCGACGTCCTGCAGGAAGCCCTTGCTGACGCCCTCGGTGAAGACCTTGGCCAGCTTGTTGGTCATCTTCTCGTCCATGCCTTTGGGTTTCTCAACCATGACACCCCATTGCAGGACGAACGAATCCTGCGTGACCGGGTAGTGGCAGTTGATCAGGATCGACTCGGCCTTGAAGTCGCCGTAGGAGTTGTGCAGCCAGTTGATCATGAACGACGGGCCGAAGTAGGACGCCTCCGAATCCAGATGCGCCTCACCGTAGGAGGTGCCCAGGTCGTTGACGTCGGGCCGCCCGATGTTGTGCAGGTACTGCGAGGCGATGTGGCCCTCGAAGACGTTCTTGAAGTAGGTCGGCAGTCCGAAGTGGATGTAGAAGAAGTGCGCCATGTCGGTGACGTTGTCGATGATCTCGCGGCAGTTGGAGCCCTCGATGAGCATCGAGTTCCAGCGCCAGTCGGTCCATTCGTCGCTGGCGAACTCGAGGAGCTCGGGGATGCGCAATTCCGGCGGCGGCGGGTTGCCCTCGTGGTCGTGCCAGACGTAGAGCAGTCCACTGCGGACGTCAGTCGTCCAGGACCGGGTGCGGGCCAGTCGCGGGGTCCGCTTGGCGTAGGGCACCAGCTTGCATTTGCCGTCGCCGCCCCAGCGCCAGTCGTGGAACGGGCAGGCGACCTCGTCACCCTTGATGGTGCCTTGTGCCAGGTTGCCGCCCATGTGCCGGCAGTAGCCGTCCAGCACGTGGACGTCGCTGTGCGAGTCGGCGAACACCACAAGGTGCGTGCCGAACGCCTCGATCCCGTGCGGCTCACCGTCCAGGTAGTCCTTGACCGGGCCCAGGCAGTGCCAGCCGCGGGCATACCGG
>NZ_CBDIBT010000015.1:0-320200 GCF_965277065.1 Mycobacterium sp. | reverse complement strand
CCCGCGCTACGTGAGCCTGGACCTGGTGGTCACGGTGTGCGCCGATGCCGGCGCCCTGCGCGGGGAGGTCCTCGCCGCGGTGGCCACGGTCCTGAGCACCGGCATCCGCCCCGATGGCCGGCCGGCGTTCTTCGCCCCGGATCAGTTCCGGTTCGGTCATCCCCTGGAACGCAGCGCGCTGGAAAGCGCCGTCCAGAACACGCCCGGTGTCGACGGCGTCATCTCGATCACCTACCGGCGGCGCGGCTACCTACCCGACTTTGTTGCGCTGCCCGAGAGGGTCGTCGTGTCCCGCGACGAGATCATCCGGGTCGATAACGATCCCAGCTGGCCGGACCGCGGCTCGGTGCGCATCGTCGTGGAGGGCGGGAAATGAGCGCCGCAGCGCCGGTGCTGGGCTGCCGCTGCGGCGCCCACAGCGCCTGCCGCTGCGACGGTGTGCCGGAGCGCTGGCAGATCACCAACCCGGGCGGGCTGCCCGCGATCGCCTACCGGATCGGCGATTTTTCCACATTCCGGCACGCGATGTTGCAGCACCTGCCCGGTGAGACGAACCTGACCATCTGGCAGCCGACCGCCCGCACCGACCTCGGTCTACAGATCCTGGACTGGTGGGCCTATATCGCCGACATCCTCACCTTCTACAACGAACGCATCGCCAACGAGGACTATCTGGGCACCGCGGTGCTGCCCGAATCGGTGCGGCGGCTGGTTGGTCAGCTGGGCTACCGGCCCCGGCCCGGGATCGGCGCCGTCGCGACGCTGGCCGCCCTGGCCACCGGCCCGAACCCGCTGGTCCTGCCCGCCGGACTGACCATCACCTCGAAGGCGACCCCGGGTCTGGACCCGCAGACCTTCGAATCCGCCACGACGGCCACCTTCGCGCCGCCGACCAGCGTGCGCGGGCCCCGACCCGATGAACCCTCAGCCCCGCCGACGGCCGGGCCGCCGCCGTCGTCACCGCCGGGAACCGCCGAAGCGCCACCGGACCCGGCGCTGATTCTGCGCGGCGGGGTACTGGTCAAGGGCACGCCCACCGGGGTGGCCGTCGGCGATCACCTGCTGTTGACCCCCAGAGCCTGGGACCCGGCCCGTCCCGGTGTGGTGTGCACGGTGACCGGTGTGGTTGCCGAGAAAGACCCTCATGGGCGCGCCAACACCCGGGTGCTTCTCACCGGCACGGGTCCGGTCCAGGCCGGGCTTGCCGCCGATTTCCGGCTGGCCCGATCGACCCGCGTCTGCCATCTGGCCACCATCCCGGTCGGGGCCAATGCGGTCACTTCGACGACCGCGACGGTGGTGCTCGACAGCGCCGCCCGGTATTTGCACGCCGGGGACCCGTTGGTCCTGGATCCGGGTGGGGGCACCACACCGCTGGTGGTCGCACTCAAGGCGTACAGCGAGCTCATCTGGTACGCGAACGCCGACCAACCAGCTACCGATCCCACCCAACCGCCCGCTGACAAGAGCAAGCCGGCGATCCCGCTGATCGTCGCGTCGCTGGTGCTCGACCCGCCGACCGGGGTGAGCCTGGGCACCAGCTACGCGGCGGTGAACGCCGACTGGACCGATATCGGCACCCTGATCGCGACCCCGGTGCACGGCGTGACCACCCTGCCGGGCGCGCTTACCTTGGCCTCCCCACCGGCCGCGGCTCCCGGTGTGGCCGCTCCGGCGTTGTTGGAGGACGCCAACGGCAACGGTGCACCGGTGCGGGCCACCCCGACCGCGGGCAGCAGCACCGCCACCATCGCTGCCGCCGACCCCGACACACCGCTGCCCACCCTGCAGCCACCGCTTCGGCTGCTGTGGGATCTGTTCACTGTCACCCGCGGCGCCACGGTGCGCGACGAGGTCCTCGGTAGCGGCGACGCCCGGCTGGCCCGGCAGGACTTCACGCTGAGCAAATCGCCTGTCACCTATTTCAGCGATCCGGCGGGCCGCTCCGGGAATACCTATTCCAGCACCGTGGTGGTGGATGTCGCCGGCCGCTACTGGACGGAAGTCCCGATGCTCTACGGGCACGGTCCGACCGACACCGTGTTCGTCACCGGGGAAGACGAGGACGGCAAAACCCATGTCCGCTTCGGGGATGGCGTCACCGGGGCTCGGCTGCCCAGCGGGGCGGTGGTGAAAGCTACCTACCGGGTCGGCAGCGGCGCGGCGGTCCCGCCGGCCGGGGCGCTGTCGCAGGTGAGTTCGCCGGTGCCGAATCTGCGCGGCGTGCGCAATCCGGTGCCGCCCGGCGGGGGCGGTGATCCGGACTCGCCGGGCCAGCTGCGCCGCGTCGCGCCGCGATCGGTCCTGACGTTTGGCCGGGCGGTGTCCGGGGATGACTATGCGGCGGTGGCCGCGGCGGCCCCTGGCGTCACCCGCGCCGACGCGGCCTGGGAATGGGATGCCGAGGAGCAGCGCCCCACGGTGCGGGTGTATGTCGGTGACGACGCGGCCGCGGTGGTGTCGGCCCGCGCCGCGGTGCGCGCCGAAGCCGACCCCAACCGCCCGGTCATCGTGGTCCCTGCCGTCGCGCGGCCGCTCACCATGACCATGACGGTGCGCCTCGATTCCGCTGTGGTGCCCGGCGGGGCGCTGGCGGCGGTCCGTTCGGCACTGCTGGATGCGCCGGGCGGGCTGTTCTGCCCGGGTGTGCTGGGGTTAGGGGAGGCGTTGTACCGCAGCCGGATCGAGGCCGCGGTCGGCGCGATGCCCGGGGTGCTCGCCATGCATTCGTTGACCGTCAGCGCCGCCGGGTCGACGGGTGGGCTGGGCGATCACCGGTTCGATCCCGGTCCCGGCGGGTTCTTCACCCTGGCGCCGGCCGCCCTGACGGTGACCGAGGAGGCCGATCCCGATGACTGAGCTGGCAGCGGCGCCGGTGGACGGGTTGGACGCGATCTACACCGCCAAGCTGTGGTCGCTGGTACCCGAGGTGTATCGGGCGCAGGACGCGGTGACCAGTGACGCGTCGTCGTCGGACGGTGCGGGCCCGTTGCAGGAACTACTGGCGCGGATCTCGGTGCAGGTGGCGGCGGTGCGGCGCAGTATCGACCGGCTGTGGGAGGACCAGTCGATCGAGTCTTGCGACAGCTGGGTCATCCCATATATCGCGGCGCTGCTGGACACCAATCTGGTGCCCGCAATGGACTCCCGCCAGCAGCGTCTGGACGTCGCGAACACCATCTATTACCGGCGCCGCAAGGGCACGGTCGCGCTGCTGGAGCAGCTGGCCGCCGACGTCACCGGCTACGAGTGCCACGTCGTGGAGTTCTTCCGCCGCCTGGGACGCTCCCGGCACAGCCTGGACCCAGCGGTCGGGGCACCGGCGCAAACCGCGGACCCCGCCGGGGCCCGGCGCTTGCAGCGGGCCGAAGGCCTGGTCGGTCTGCTCACCGGCACACCGGCCGGCGGTTACGCCGACCTGCGGAACCGGCTGGGCGCCACCGCAACTGGGACCGCCTATGACGAGTACCACCACACTGTCGATGTCCGGCTGGCCGGCGGGGCGCTGGGCTGGTACGGGATCCCCAAGGTCGGGTTCTTTCTGGGGCGGGTGGCGCCTTTCGCCGTCGATAAGGCGACCCCGGTACCGGTGACCGGCTGCGACGGGTACTTCACGTTCGATCCGACCGGCCGCCAGATCCCGCTGTTCCAACGCGGCGACCGGGGCCCGAACGACTACGGCGAGAATTGGCGGTCGCTGGCGGCCTGGCAGCTACCTGCCCCGCTGACCGATCAGATGTGGGCGGCGCTAGCCGCGGTCGGCACGCCGACACCGCAGGCCTATCCCGACCCCGACGCCGCGGTGTGGCCTGCGTCGCTGTCGGTCAGCTCGCTCGGCGCCGGTCCGCTGCCGCTGGATCAGGTCCGGGTGTGGCCGGAGGTGGGACGGTTCGCGGTCGAGGCCGCCGGGGACGCGATCGAGGTCGGCTACCACTACGGACTGTTCGGTGAGGTCGGGGCCGGCCCGTTCCCCCGACGCCGCCTTGGGTCGGCGCCCACCGTGTATCCGATGCCGCTCCTCACCGACCAGGGTGAGACACCGACGTCGCTGGCCGATGCGTTGACCGCGCTGGGCGGCACCGGCACCGTCGTCATCGACGATGGCCTGACCCGTACCGGTGTCGCGCCGGTCGGTTCGCCGGGCGCCCCGATCGGCGCGGTGGCGGTGTGCGCCGGTGACGAGAATCGCGCCGTCATACGCACCGCCGCCGGCGCCGACCCGTGGATGTTTCAGGGCGCCGCGACCGCTGATCACAACCCGTCGGTGCTGCGGCTGGAAGGGATCCTCTTCAGCGGCACCGACATCGTGTTGCGCGGCACCTTCGACGAGGTGGTGTTGAACTGCGCCACAATCGACCCAGGTACCGCCGGAAACCTGCGCACCCCCGCGACCCCGTGGGATGTCAGCGTCGACGAGCGGCCGCTGGCGCCATCACGGATCTGGGTCGAGGGCACCGTGCGCTCACTGGTCCTCGATCGCTGCATTTTGGGTCCGGTCCGGACCCGCCGCGGCGGTGTGATCGAGACACTGACCGGCACCGATTCCATCCTGCAGGGCCTGCCGACCGCGCTGGGTTCGGAGCTAACGACGGAATCGGTGTTCGACGACGACACACTGTTCAGCGCCCTGAAGTATCAACGCGACCCGTTGTCACAATGGTTGGCGACCCAGCTGGGCGCGGCCTCCACCGGCGCGGTCACCGCGCATGTCGACGCCACAGCGGTCCCGCCGGCCGACCTGGCCGCGGTGGTCGCCGATCTAGCGGCCGTGATTGCCGGTCCGCTGGTGTGGACTGCGAAGCGGTTCGCCGACCGTGGACTGCGGACCAGCACCCAGGCCGCGGTCACCGCACCGCCGGCCGATCCCGCGGCGCTGGCGCTGCTGAACCGCCAACTGATGGCCGAGGCCTACCCGGCGGCGCTGGCCGACGCCGCGCTGACCACCGGTCAGGGCCTGGTCGATCTGCAGCGGTGCACGGTGCTCGGCGCCGGATATGTGCACCGCCTGCTGTGCAGCGAATCGATCCTCGATGACGTGGTGCGGGTGATCGACGCCCAGGACGGCTGCGTGCGGTTCTCGGCGTGGTCCACCGACAGTGCCTTGCCGCGACGCTACGAATCGGTGCAGGTGCCGGCCGGTTCGCCGATCTTCGTCAGCCGCCGCTTCGGTGAATGGGGTTACGGACTGGTCGACGACGGCGCCGACACCGCCATCGTCGCCGCGACTACCGCCGCTGATCCGAGCATCCTGACCGGCAGCTACGACGGTTCGGAGATGGGCGCGTTCTGTGCGGCCGACGCGGCCATCAAGGACCGGTCGCTGCGGATCAAGTTGAGCGAATACATGCCGGTCGGGCTGTCAGCGGTGCTGCAGCACATGCCGGTACCCGACCCCGACGGCGAATCGATGAGAGGCAGACCATGGCCGACGTAGCCAAACTGTCGTACGACCCTGCCCGCCAGTACCAGGGTCTGGTAAAGCTCCAGGGCAGGGTGGCGCTGGAGGCCGACGACAACGAACAGCGCCTCATCGACCACGAAGAGCGCCGCAAAGAACTGATCGACATCATCGGCCCGGCCGGCACCCCCGACAACGGCTACGCCCTCACAGCCTCGGGCACCGACATCACTGTCGGGATCGGCACGATGTATGTCGGCGGGCTGCGGGTCGAACTCGATCAGCCGATCACTCTGGCCCACCAGCCGGATTGGCTGGACCAACCGCCGCTCGCCGCCCCGGTGCCCGGTCACGCCGTGCTGATGCTCGAAGAGACCGACGTTAGTGCCGTCGAGGATCCAGCCCTGGCCGAGGTCGCGCTCGGCGGCCCCGACAGCGCAGCCCGCACCCGGCTGCTGCAACGGATCACCGTCCTGCCTACTCAGTCCAGCGACTGCGGGCAAGCCCTGATCGACGACGAAAGCGGCTGGAAAGAAGCAGGTTTGGTGTTCGACAAGGACACCATGGCGCTGAAATCGGTGTCGCGGATCGCGGTCGCCTGGGACGCCCCGACGGAGAAGGCCAATCCGTGCGAACCGACCAGCACCGGTGGCTACCTGGGCGCCGACAATCAGCTGATCCGCGTCCAAATCACCCACGTCGCCCAGGACGGAACATTCGACCTGGTGTGGGGCTACGACAACGCCTCAATGCTCTACCGGATCACGGCCGACGCCAGCGCGACACCGGTGCTGACACTGCAGCGCAGCCCCGTCGACGACTATCACCGTCCCCGCACAAACCAGGCCGTGCAGGTACTGCGGTCCACCGCCACACTGGCCAGCACCGACGGCGCAATCGAGGGGTATGTCGCGGCGCACAACGGTGTCATCGGTGTGCTGGGCTCGCAGTACGACCCCGACACCAAGACGATGCAATTCCCGACCGCGCTGCCCGCCGAATACACCGACCCCAAACAGACACCCCAGCTCTATCTGCGGGTGTGGGAGGAGCTGCTGACCGGCAGACAGCTTGGCCAGACGATCACCCTGACCGGGACGGGGCTCAGCGTCACCCTGAGCTCTGCGGTGGCCGGTTCTCCACTGCACATCGGCGATTTCTGGTCGATCGCGGTGCGCCCGGACACCCCGACAGTGGTCTACCCGGAGCGCTATCTGCGCGGAAAGGAAGCTCAACCGCCGGACGGACCGCGACTATGGGTGTGCCCGCTGTACGTCCTCGGGGTCAGCGATAACACGTGGGTCATCGATGAAGACTGCCGGCACCACTTCCCCCATCTGGTCGACGTCAACGGCGGCGGGGGCGGCGGGGGGTGCTGCACCGTCGAGGTGACGCCGGCCGACGCCCACGGGAACCATCTTCAAACGCTGATCGACGCCGCGGCCGAAGCGCGCCCCGACACCACGCGCACCAACCGGATCACCGTGTGTTTCCAGCGGGGGGCCTACGAGTTGGAGACCCCGATCCTCCTGGACCATCGGCATTCGAACATGGAACTGCGGGGCTGTTCTGAATCGGTCGTGCTGGCCCCGCTGCAGGACTTCGAAAACAACTTCCCGGACGGTGTGATCGTGCTGAAGCGCGCCGACAACGTCACGATCACGGGGTTCGAGATCCGGATGCCGCAGGTCGCTACACCGCTACAGCAGCAACGGCCGACGGTGAAGAACCGGGCCATCATCCAGGCGATGAACGTGATCATGCGGGACCGGTACATATCGATCGGCATCCGCCCCGTGCACTGCGCGGTATTAGAAGTGTCGCGCTGTCTGTTCAGGTTCAGCGTGGGAGAGCGCGACACGACCCCCGAAGCCGAAAAGACCATGCCTCGCTCGGTGTTCGGTGTGGGGGTCTTCGGGGCCAGCCAATGCCATGGTTTGCGATTAGAAGCCAACCGTTTCCTGCACGAACCGGCGCTAGACTTCCACTCCGACCTAGAACCGCAGCACGTCCTCGTCGGCTACCTGCTGTTGCCCACAATCCACGGGGAAGCTATCAACCGGGTCGCGGCCAAAGCGTTCGGCGGTGATGCAGTGTTGCCAACGCTGCTCTACGACGGCCTAATCCGCGACAACATCTTTGACGGCATCACGGTCGCCGTCATGGTGTCGGCCGACCTCGGAATCCTCGACATCCATAACAACATTGTGCGCCGGTGTTACGGCGGCGTGTGGCTGCTTGATCCCAGCGCATTACCCTACATCGATCTGACCGGCGAGTATCAGGTGCAGAGCACGGTGAACGACGTGCGGCCAATGCTTTCCGCAATGATGCTTGATGGCTACCTGGCGCTGATACGGGTTCTCGGATCGACCTACCCCCTGCCGCCGACCATGACGCTCGAAAGTGAGGTTCGCCGCGTCACTGAAAAATCGTCCGCCGCGAGCCAGAAACGACTAACCCAAACAATGACCCGCTTCCTTCGCGACGTGGCCGGCGGCCAACCAGCTGATAAAGATGCCCCCACCGTCAACTTCAACGCCGCCGCCGAGTCACCCGACACCGAAATCGACGCCACACCATGTGCTTTCCAGCCCGCACATCGGGTGAACCAACAACTCATGTCCATCGAACGGGACATGGCAGTGCCCACGCAGGATCAGCATGCTCAACTCCACCTCTGCGACAACGACATCGAATGCGGTAGCGGAACCGGCAGCCGGCTCAGGACGCCGCCGACCGCCGCCGCCGCCGTGCTCGCCTTTTTCATCGGCTCCAACCCCACCAGCCTGATACTTGGGAACAATCGCCTTGCTACAAACGCGCCGTTGACGAGAGGCGGGCCGGGAACATGGTCGACGGTAGTCATCATGGAACTGACCGCGACCACGGTGACGGGCAACATCATCCGAAACAATGCCGCAGGGGCCGCCAGCCTCGTCATGGTCGAGCCTGGCGGCGGGCCGAGCGCGATCACCGGCAACGTACTCGCCGGCCCATCGCACCTTCCCCAGCGCTCCAACCAGCCCGCCGGCCTCGACACGTGGGACCCGTTCAACACGGAGACGACATGAATGGACCCAGTGTCGCCCCAGCGACGAACACCACGGCAGCCGAACAGGTACCCGTTGCCGACGTGCGACCCTCACGGGTTCCTCCGGCGCCTAGCGAAAGCTCTTCTGCACCAAGACCGTCCAGAGTGCCCCTGCCGTTGAAGCGTGCCAATGTAGCGTCCGCGCCGCAACCCGTCGAACAGTACCGCCTTAAGGCGGCGGCCGGCGACTCCGTACCTGTTCCCAATAGCGTTGCGCCGACTGGTGACCCACTCGAGCAGGTTGCGCATGCCGTGGCTGACACGATTGCAGGACCGCAACCCGGCCATGACGAATCCAATCGACTGCCACCCGCTGCGGGCGCGACGACAGGGCTTGGCTCCGGTCACCCGCTGGACCGGGCAACATGCACACTTTTTGAGAAAGAACTAGATGCTGACCTCGGCGGCGTCCGAGTGCATGAGGACGCTGCGGCACACGCCGCTGCCGACCGAATGGAAGCCGCAGCCTTTACGCTTGGCAACCACGTGGTCTTTGCGCGGAACCGCTTCGCTCCGAACATGAGTCGCGGAAAATGGCTGCTCGCGCACGAACTGACCCACGTGGTGCAGCACGCCAATGGCGCGGCGCCCAGCGTCATCCACCGCTCACCCAAATCGCAGGACGAGATCGACCAACTCGACGAAGAAGCCCTCAGACGCAGACTCGCGGACAACGAAAACGAGTCGCAGGCTTCGCTCAGCGAGAGCGACCAGCGCGCACTCGAAGTCGAGAACCAAACACTCAAACGGGCTCTCGGCGAGACCGCCAGTGCAGCGGGAAATCGGCCGCCTTCGGTTACAGCGGAGTACGGCCCCGGCGAGATAGCCGCCTCTGCCGTGTCGCCGGGCGTCGTCGAGTTGTTACCAGATTGGACGCTCGTCCTCTCAAACTTCGAAGTAGACAAATCGGCCCTCAAACCGGAGCACAAATCAGCTCTTCGGAATCTTATTGCGACCGTCCGCCTCGATGACAGCACGGTCGCCGACGAACGAATCATTGACATCGTCGGATATACCGACGGCGTCAACATGACAGGGCACAACCCCGTCCTGCGTGCAGCGCGGAGCGCGGCTGTTCGTGCCTTTTTGTCGTCGCAAGGCTCAGTTGACCGCTTGTTGGGTCCCGCCGTCACTGTAGCCGATGGCGTCTATCGTGGCGACAACAACTCGTCAGCGGGCCGCGCCAGCAATAGGGCAGCGGTTGTAAGGATGGGGCCATTTCCCATACCTGTGACGTTCAGGCCAGAAGACGGGCCTATTCAGTCAGATCGCAATCCCTCTACACAAAGATCCGTCGATCCAAATCCACCACGGCCGGACCCTGGACCCAACAGGTCGCAGGACCCAACCCAGGCCCTAAGGATCCCGAGCACAGAATGGCGAATATCCTCGGAGGTTTCAGGCAGCGCTACGGTCTTTGGAGGCACTCTTTTTTTGCTGACAAACAAGACAACTGGCTTCACGTATCAAGTGGATTTTGAGGGCCTAACTTGGGGCATCGGCGGAAAGGTTGGAGTCGCAATCTCGCAATCAGAAGCGACCGATTTCACTAGCGCGCCCCTCACCGTCGATCAGTTCAACTGCGGGGCAACCATTAAGTTTTTAGAGTTGACGGTTGGAGCAGGGGGGAGCATTGCGTATCTCGGGTTTACTCCGATTCCCACAAATCCGGCGCAACTCGATATCGGAGGCCTTGAGGCCGGGGCAAGTTTTGGGGCCGGCATACAGTTCGGCAAGACCACCGTGGACGTCGATCACGGCATACCGCCGCCGGACGTATCTGCAAAACCCTAGGTTGCCACGGTGTAGTGCCCACTCAAGGCCAGCGCAACCTGTAGCAGCAACGCGAAACCCGGGAAGTCCTGACATTGTTAATCGTCCGGACGCTCAGCCCAGGCTCTGCTTAGAGGGATCTAAACTAAAGGGGACGTCCAGCAGTTGCGCGACACGATCCTCGTCCCATAGCCACTCGCCAATGGTATGGGCCGTGCAGCCGCTGTAGCCGGTGTCGACGGCTCTATGGGGGTGAATCGAATTGAAGTAAATGCGTTTCGCACCTGGGTAGGGGACAATGGCGCGATGGGCAAGCGACCACGGTGTCGTCCTGATCAGTCGCTGCAAAGTTCGGAACGCGGGCGATCATGAATGACCAGCTGATTGCTGCGCTGATCACCGCTGGAGCGAGCTTGCTGGTCGCGGGGGCAGGTGCGCTAGTTGCCATTCGTCGCAGCCGCACTCGAAAATCGGATGAGACTTCGAGGGCGCTGGTGATAAATCGGCTTAAGTTCGTCGATGTTGCGGTAGACGCCCGCTCACAAAACTGGCGTGACGATTCGACTCCGCACGGGCGAGTTCGAGTGCCTGAACCGAACGAAGCACGTTGGTGCATCGCA
The DNA here is from genome assembly GCF_965277065.1 of Mycobacterium sp. Lineage (GTDB taxonomy): Bacteria > Actinomycetota > Actinomycetes > Mycobacteriales > Mycobacteriaceae > Mycobacterium. The sequence goes on along the minus strand of NZ_CBDIBT010000015.1, from coordinate 309,315 downwards.
AAATCCGACTTCGATGAGGGCGCCGACCTGCCCATCCGAGCGACTCTCCTGAATACGGGTGATTCCCCGATCGTGGTGTCTCGCATCGGAATCAAGGTCATTAAGGCCCACAACTCTTGGTACAGCGGGGTGTATTACGGGACAGCACCGAGAGCGCGCCCAATTGAAAGCAGCGGGCACTACGACTTGCGCCTCGACAGCGCGAGGGATGTTGCAACTCGAGTCGGCGCGGTAATGAACTTGGATCCAGACTCGGCGGAGGCCGACCAGTGGTACGAGATCGGAGCTCTTTGCGCAATCGCCCTACCGAAGCCGATGTACTTGCCTGTCGCCGCCCCGTTTTCTTACACGACGAACCTAAAACGATACGACAAAGGTATGCCGACTGAGGCCGTCCTACGGCTATGGGTCCATACCGATTCCGGCGAGCTGCTGTCCGATGACGTACTTGTCACCTTCGGACGGTGACCCATTTTGAAGCGAAAGCCTGTCCGCTTACGCAATAGGCTCATCAAGCTGTCGGCCTGCTCATTGTCGAGCCCGCCGTTCATGGATATTGACAATTATCCATAAAACATGCTGACCGACAGCCTAATTGGCGGAACCCTCGGCCGAGGGGGGATCGCAGTGGCAGCCCATCGCGCCCAGCGCCGCGCCCCGACCGATTCCTCGCGCATACGTAATCGCCCTACGGTCTGTTGACGAGCAGCGCTTTGACAGCACTTTAAGCATTGCTTATACCTGCACAACCCACGGTTCTAGGATCCGTCACGACGATGAGAAAAACGCTTCCGCCTTTTGATGAATTCTGCAAATTCGCAGATAGTGGTGCGCCCTCCGCCACGGAGTGTGGGAACCTCCAAACAGGGGAGAACACCGTGACATCCGCCCGTGCGCATCACTCGGGGTTTGGCGCCGGTCGTCGGCCGCGCCGCTTCGTTGACGCTCTGACGGATGCGGGACGTCGTGTCGTCGTTTGCGCTATTCGCATGCGCTGGTAGTCGGCGAGAATCGCCAGGGCGCCGAGCGCGATGAGTTCTCAGTCCGCGTCGTTGCCCGGGCTCGGTAGGGTGTCATGGCTGATCATGGCGACGAACCAATGGACAGACGGAGGTGATGGCGATGCCCGCTGCGCTGCGTCCCTCCTTCGTCGCCGGAGTCCCACTGTCGGAACTGGCCGCCCAGGTAGGCGCAGTGCCCGCGAAGGGTTGCACCGCGGCGGATCTGCAGATCACCGGCGTGACCCTGCGAGCCCAAGACGTCCAGCCCGGCGATCTGTTTGCCGCACTACCGGGCGCAACGACGCACGGCGCCCGCTTCTTTCCGGACGCGGCCGAACGCGGGGCCCTCGCGGTGCTCACCGATGCGGCCGGGTTGGCGCAACTGGACCACGACGCCCGCTCGGTGGCCGTGCTGGTCCACCCCGAACCCCGCAGCGTCCTGGGTGACGTCGCCGCCACGGTGTACCGGCGCCCCTCCGAGCGCCTCACCGTCGTCGGCGTCACCGGTACGTCAGGAAAGACCACGACGACCTACCTGATCGAGGCCGGTCTGCGGTCGGCGGGACGCGCGGTCGGCCTGATCGGGACCGTCGGACTGCGGATCAACGGCGAAGACATCCCCAGCACCCTGACTACGCCCGAGGCTCCCGCGTTGCAGGCACTGCTGGCGGCGATGGCCGAGCGTGGCGTCGACACGGTGGTGATGGAGGTGTCCAGTCACGCGCTGACCCTGGGCCGGGTGGACGGCATCCGGTTCGCGGTCGGCGGGTTCACCAACCTGTCTCGCGACCATCTCGACTTCCATCCGACGATGGAGGACTACTTCGAGGCCAAGGCGCGACTGTTCGACCCCGCGTCGCCGTTGCATGCCCGGCGCGCGGTGGTGTGCGTCGACGACGATGCCGGCCGGACGATGGCGAATCGCGCGGCTACGGCGATCACGGTCAGTACCAAGGGCCGCCCGGCGGACTGGCGCGCCGAGGCCGGCACGGCACACGCCGGCGTGCTGGGGGCACCACCCGCTTGCGGGGGCGAGTTCACCGCGGTCGACCCGGCCGGTGTCCACCACCGGATCGGCATCGCACTGCCAGGCGACTACAACATCGCCAATTGTCTTGTCGCACTAGCGGTTCTCGACGCGGTAGGGGTCTCCCCGGAGCAGGCGTCAGCGGGCCTGCGGCACACCCAGGTCCCCGGGCGGCTCGAGCAGATCAACCGTGGGCAGGATTTCCTCGCGCTGGTCGACTACGCGCACAAGCCGGCCGCGCTGCACGAGGTGCTGGCAACACTGCGCCGCCCGGACGGCCGGCTGGCCGTCGTCTTCGGTGCCGGCGGCGACCGTGACCCGGGCAAACGGGCCGAGATGGGCCGCGTCGCCGCGGAGTTGGCCGATCTGGTGGTGGTGACCGACGACAACCCCCGCAGCGAGGACCCGGCGGCGATCCGCCGCGAAATCCTCTCCGGCGCAGCCGAAGCCGCCGTCAGCACCGACGTGGTCGAGATCGGGGACCGGCGCGCCGCGATCGAGCACGCCGTGGCGTGGGCGGTGGCCGGGGACGTGGTGCTGATCGCCGGTAAAGGCCACGAAACAGGCCAGACCCGCAATGGTCAGACGCAGCCCTTCGACGACCGGGTCGAGCTGGCCGCGGCGCTGGAAGTGCGGCGCCCATGATCGACCTGACCGTGGCGCAGGTCGCCGCGATCGTCGGCGGTGAACTGACCGACGTCTCCGCCGAGGATGCGGTCGGTCTGCACGTCACCGGAACCGTCGAATTCGATTCGCGCAAAGTCACTTCCGGCGGATTGTTCCTGGCGCTGCCGGGCGCTCGCGTCGACGGTCACGAGCATGCCGCGGCCGCGGTGGCGGCCGGAGCCGTCGCCGTGCTGGCCGCCCGGCCGGTCGGCGTGCCCGCGATCGTCGTTCCGGCCGCGTCCAAGCGCACCGACGGGGGATTGGCCGGTGTCCTCGAGCACGACAGCGACGGCGCGGGCGCGGCGGTGCTGGCCGCGCTGGCCAAGCTCGCCGCCGCGGTGGCCGCCGAGCTGGTGGCCGGCGGCCTGACGATCGTCGGCATCACTGGCTCGTCGGGCAAGACGTCGACCAAAGACCTGCTGGCCGCGGTGCTCGCGCCGCTCGGCGAAGTGATCGCGCCGCCCGGCTCTTTCAACAACGAGCTCGGCCACCCGTGGACGGTGCTGCGCGCCACCCCGAGCACCGACTATCTGATCCTCGAGCTGTCCGCGCGGCATCCGGGCAACATCGCCGCGCTGGCCGCGATCGCGCCGCCGGCCGTCGGCGTGGTGCTCAACGTCGGCACCGCGCACCTCGGCGAATTCGGTTCCCGGGAGGCCATCGCCAAGACGAAAAGCGAGCTGCCACAAGCTGTTCCGCCCTCCGGGGTGGTAGTGCTCAACGTCGACGACCCGGCGGTGGCAGCGATGGCCGAGGTGACCGCCGCCCGGGTGGTACGGATCAGCCGGCACAGCCGAGGCGATGTGTGGTCCGGCCCGGTGACGCTCGACGAACTGGCCAGGCCGGAGTTCACCCTGCACGCCGGCCACGACGCCGTCGACGTCAGCCTGGCGGTGCACGGCGACCACCACGTCAGCAACGCGCTGTGCGCAGCCGCGGTCGCGCTCGAATGCGGCGCCACCACCGCGCAGGTCGCTGAGGCGCTGGCCGGCGCCGGCCCCGTGTCGGGTCACCGGATGCGGGTGAGCACCCGGGCCGACGGGGTGACGATCATCGACGACGCTTACAACGCCAACCCGGATTCGATGCGCGCCGGTCTTCAGGCACTGGCCTGGATTTCGGTCTCGGGCCTGGCAGGCCCCGCGGGAAAGCGCCGCAGTTGGGCCGTGCTGGGCGAGATGGGCGAACTCGGCGGCGACGCGATATCCGAGCATGACCGCATCGGCCGGTTGGCGGTGCGATTAGATGTGTCTCGACTCATTGTCGTCGGAACGGGGAGGTCTATGAGCGCCATGCACCACGGCGCCGTCATGGAAGGGGCGTGGGGCTCTGAGGGTGAACGAGGAGCCGTCCTCGTCGCCGACGCCGGCGCCGCCCTGGCCATCCTGCGGGCTAACCTGCAGCCTGGAGATGTGGTGCTGGTCAAGGCCTCCAACGCCGCGGGACTTGGTGCGCTGGCCGATTCGCTCGCGGCGGACAGCCCGGGCGACACCCGATGATCGACATCCTGCTCGCCGTCGCGATCTCGCTGACGGTGTCGATCCTGCTGACCCCGATGCTGATCCGGCTGTTCAACCGGCAGGGCTTCGGCCACGAGATCCGCGAGGACGGCCCGCCGAGTCACCAGACCAAGCGCGGCACACCGTCGATGGGTGGGGTCGCCATCCTGGCCGGCATCTGGGCGGGTTACCTCGGCACCCATGTGGCCGGCCTGGCGTTCAACGGCAACGGCCCGTCGGCCTCGGGCCTGCTGGTGCTGTTCCTGGCCACCACGCTCGGCGCAGTGGGATTCGTCGATGACCTGATCAAGATCAGGCGCTCACGCAATCTGGGGCTGAACAAGACCGCCAAGACCGTCGGTCAGATCACCGCCGCAGTCCTGTTCGGCATCCTGGTCCTGCAATTCCGCAACGATGCCGGGCTGACACCGGGCACCTCGGACCTGTCGTATGTGCGCGAAATCGCCACCGTGACACTGGCTCCCGCGCTTTTCGTGCTGTTCTGCGTGATCGTCGTCAGCGCCTGGTCCAATGCGGTCAACTTCACCGACGGACTGGACGGCCTGGCGGCCGGCTCGATGGCCATGGTGACCGCCGCCTACGTGCTGATCACGTTCTGGCAGTACCGCAACGCGTGCGCCACCGCACCAGGCCTGGGCTGTTACAACGTGCGCGACCCGCTGGATCTCGCGATCATCGCCGCCGCGACCGCGGGAGCGTGCATCGGTTTCCTGTGGTGGAACGCCGCGCCGGCCAAGATCTTCATGGGCGACACCGGATCGTTGGCCCTCGGCGGGATCATCGCCGGCATCTCGGTGACCAGCCGCACCGAAATCCTCGCGGTGGTGCTCGGCTCGCTGTTCGTCGCCGAGATCGTCTCGGTGGTCGTGCAGATCCTGGCTTTCCGGACGACCGGTCGCCGGGTGTTCCGGATGGCGCCCTTCCATCACCACTTCGAGCTGCTCGGCTGGGCCGAGACGACGGTGATCATCCGGTTCTGGCTACTCACCGCGATCAGCTGCGGTCTGGGCGTCGCGCTGTTCTACAGCGAATGGCTCGCCGCGACCGGCGGCGGCTGAGATGATGCCCCCCGGTCTCGAGCCGCTGTCGGCCGGAGCGCCGGTGCTGGTCGCGGGGGGTGGCGTCACCGGTCGGGCCGTGCTGGCGGCGCTCGTGGAGTTGGGTGCGACGCCGACGCTGTGCGATGACACGGCAGCCACCCGCCGGCAGTTTGCCGACTCCGGCACACCGACCGAAGACTCGGCGACCGCCGCCGCCCACATCACCGACTATGCGCTGGTGATCGTGAGCCCGGGCTTCTCACCGACCGCCCCTGTGCCCGCGGCCGCCGCGGGCGCCGGCATCCCGGTCTGGGGTGACGTCGAACTGGCCTGGCGACTCGACCAGGCCGGCCACTACGGCCCGCCGCGGCGCTGGCTGGCGGTCACCGGCACCAACGGCAAAACCACCACCACGTCGATGCTGCACGCGATGCTCCTCGCCGCCGGACTCAACAGCCGGCTCTGCGGCAACATCGGCAGCCCAGTGCTCGACGAGTTGCACCACCCCGCTGAGGTGCTGGCCGTCGAGCTGTCCAGCTTCCAGCTGCATTGGGCTCCGACGGTGCGACCCGAGGCCGGGGTCGTGCTCAACATCGCCGAAGATCACCTCGACTGGCACGGCACCCTGGCCGACTACGCCGCCGCCAAGGCCGGCGTGCTGCGCGGCCGAGTGGCGGTGGCCGGCGTGGACGACCAGCAGGCCGCCGAGCTGCTCGCGGCGGCCCCGGCGCCGGTCCGGGTGGGCTTTCGGCTTGGTGAGCCCGCCGCCGGCGAACTCGGCGTGTGCGATGGCGAGCTGATCGACCGGGCTTTCGCCGCAGCCGGTTCCGACGGCGAAGCGCTGGCCGCGGTGTCGTCCATTCCGGTGCCCGGGCCGGTGGGCGTGCTCGACGCCCTCGCGGCCGCGGCGCTGGCCCGCAGCATCGGGGTGCCGGGCGAGGCGATCGCGTCGGCGCTGTCGTCGTTCCGGGTGGGCCGGCACCGCGCAGAGCTGGTCGCCGTCGTCGACCAGGTCAGCTACGTCGACGACTCCAAGGCGACCAACCCGCATGCCGCCGAGGCGTCGCTGCTGGCGTACCCGCGGGTGGTGTGGATAGCCGGCGGGCTACTCAAGGGCGCATCGGTGCACGAGACCGTGCAAAGGGTGGCGTCGCGGCTGGTCGGAGCGGTGTTGATCGGCCGGGATCGAGCAATGGTTGCCGAGGCGTTATCGCGACACGCACCGGATGTGCCCGTCGTACAGGTTGTGGCAAGCGAGGATATTGCTATGCATGCGACTGCTGAGTCTCCTGTTACGTATGTGACACACGTGGTTCCGTTGTCCGGTGAGACTGTGGGCGCTCGCGTCATGCACGCTGCGGTGGCCGCCGCCAGAGATCTCGCCGGCCCCGGTGACGCGGTGCTGCTGGCACCGGCCGGCGCCTCATTTGACCAGTTCACCGGCTATGCGGACCGCGGCGACGCATTCGCAGCCGCGGTCCGCGCCACTCGCCGGTAGCGCCGGGTGAAGATCGCGCTGACCCGGCTGTTGCGCCGGGGAACCAAGGGTGAGCAGTCGACGGACACTGACCCGACCGAGGCCGAAGACGCCAAGGCCACCAAGCCCGCCACCGCGACGACCGCGGCCGCCGGCGAGTCCCGCACCCGTTTCGGGGCATGGCTGGGCCGGCCGATGACGTCGTTCCACCTGATCATTGCGGTGGCGGCGCTGTTGACCACGCTCGGCCTGATCATGGTGCTGTCGGCGTCGGGGGTCCGTTCCTACGATGACGATGGATCGGCGTGGACGATCTTCGGCCGTCAGGTGCTGTGGACGATCGTCGGGTTGTTCGCCTGCTACCTGGCCTTGCGGTTGCCGGTGCGCTTCATGCGGCGGATGGCGTTCACTGGCTTCGCCGTGACCATCGCCATGCTGGTGCTGGTTCTGATCCCGGGAATCGGCAAGGAAGCCAACGGATCCCGCGGGTGGTTCGTGATCGCCGGGTTTTCGATGCAGCCGTCGGAGCTGACCAAGATCGCCTTCGCGATCTGGGGTGCGCACTTGTTGGCGGCGCGACGCATGGAACGGGCTTCGCTGCGGGAGATGCTGATCCCGCTGGTGCCGGCGGCGGTCATCGCGCTGGCCCTCATCCTGGCCCAGCCTGACCTTGGCCAGACGGTGTCGATGAGCATCATCCTGCTGGGCCTGTTCTGGTACGTCGGTCTGCCGCTGCGGGTATTTCTGAGCTCGCTGGCCGCCGCGATCGTCGCGGCGGGCGTGCTGGCGGTGTCGGCCGGTTACCGCTCCGACCGGGTGCGGTCGTGGCTGGACCCGGGCCAAGATCCCCAGGACTCCGGATATCAGGCGCGCCAGGCCAAGTTCGCGCTGGCCAACGGTGGTATTTTCGGCGACGGTCTTGGCCAGGGCACCGCGAAGTGGAACTACCTGCCCAACGCCCACAACGACTTCATCTTCGCCATCATCGGCGAGGAGCTCGGCCTGGTCGGTGCGCTTGGCCTGCTCGCGCTGTTCGGGTTGTTCGCCTACACCGGGATGCGCATCGCGCGGCGTTCGGCCGACCCGTTCCTGCGGCTGCTGACCGCCACCACCACGTTGTGGGTGATCGGTCAGTCCTTCATCAACGTCGGCTACGTGATCGGCCTGCTGCCCGTCACCGGGATCCAGCTGCCACTGATCTCTGCCGGCGGAACATCGACGGCGACAACGCTTTTGATGATCGGCATGATGGCGAACGCGGCTCGGCACGAGCCCGAGGCAGTTGCTGCGCTGCGCGCCGGACGTGATGACCGGATGACCCGCATCCTGCGGCTGCCGCTGCCGGAGCCGTACTCGCCGACCCGGGTCGAGGCTCTGCGCGACCGGTTGCGCGACAAGCCGAAGCAGAGCAAGTCGCAGCGCAAGCAATCGGCCGCGCGGCCCGCGAGACCGCCTGCTGTGGATCGGCGGACGGGCCGGGCTGGGGGTACCTCCCGCTTGCGGGGGAGGCATCATGTAGGCGGAAATCGGAACACCGGCCAGCGTCACGCGCACGGCCGTCGAGCACTGGAAGGTCAGCGCTACGGGTGAGCGACTCGGTCACGGGGTCATCGGCCACAGGGCCAACCGGGCTTTCGTCGTTGTCGGTGGTGCTCGCGGGCGGCGGCACGGCCGGCCACGTTGAGCCCGCGATGGCCGTCGCCGACGCCCTGGTCGCCCTCGATCCGACCGTCCGCATCACTGCGCTGGGCACCGCGCGTGGCCTGGAGACCCGGCTGGTTCCCGAGCGTGGCTATCACCTCGAGCTGATCACTCCGGTGCCGCTGCCGCGCAAGCCGACCGGTGACCTGGCGCGCCTGCCGCCCCGGGTGTTCCGCGCGGTCCGGCAGACCCGCGCCGTCCTGGACAAAGTGGACGCCGACGTGGTGATCGGTTTCGGTGGCTACGTGGCGCTGCCGGCTTATCTGGCTGCCCGTGGCACGACGCGCCGCAGCCGCCGGGTGCCGGTGGTAATCCACGAAGCCAACGCCAGCGCCGGTTTAGCCAACCGGGTCGGGGCACGCAGCGCACAGCGCGTGCTATCGGCGGTGCCCGATCCCGGTCTGCGGCGTGCAGAAGTGGTCGGTGTCCCGGTCCGAGAGGCGATCACCTCACTCGACCGCCCCGCGCTGCGCTTGGCGGCGCGGGCGCACTTCGGTTTCGCCGACGACGCCCGGGTCCTGCTGGTGTTCGGCGGCTCGCAAGGGGCGGCGTCCCTCAACCGTGCGGTGGCGGCGGCGGCCGGCGATCTGGCGGCCGCCGGGGTTTCGGTGCTGCACGCGCACGGCGCCAAGAACACCATCGACCTGCGCGAGCCAGAAGCGGGCGATCCGCCGTACGTCGCGATCCCGTATCTGAGTCGGATGGACCTGGCTTACGCCGCGGCGGACCTGGCGATCTGCCGATCCGGGGCGATGACGGTCGCGGAGGTGACCGCCGTCGGTCTGCCTGCCGTGTACGTGCCACTGCCGATCGGCAACGGCGAGCAGCGACTCAATGCGTTACCGGTGGTCAATGGCGGCGGCGGCATGCTGATCGCCGACGCCGAGCTGACGCCGGAACTCATCGCCGAGCAGGTGGCCGGGCTGCTTATCGACGAGTCGCGGCTGGCGGCGATGACGACGGCCGCGGCGCTGGTCGGGCATCCGGACGCGGCGCGAGACGTGGCCCGAATCGCGCTGGACATCGCGCGGGCAGCGCGTAATGCCCGAGACGCGACCGCGACGAAAGCGCGCCGATGATCGCGCCGCTGCCCCCCGAACTCCAGCGGGTGCACATGGTCGGAATCGGGGGAGCAGGTATGTCGGGAATCGCCCGCATCCTGCTGGACCGGGGCGGGCAGGTCTCGGGTTCTGATGCCAAGGAGTCGCGCGGTGTGCGCGCCCTGCAGGCCCGTGGTGCGCGGATCCGGATCGGCCACGACGCGTCGTCGCTGGATCTGCTGCCGGGCGGGCCGACCGCGGTGATCACCACCCACGCCGCGATACCGAAGACCAACCCCGAACTCGTCGAAGCCCGCCGGCGCGGCATTCCGGTGGTGCTGCGCCCCGCCGTGCTGGCCATGCTGATGGCCGGGCGGACCACGCTGATGGTGACCGGGACGCACGGCAAGACCACCACGACGTCGATGTTGATTGTGGCCCTGCAACATTGCGGCCGGGACCCGTCCTTCGCGGTCGGCGGAGAGCTGGGTGAGGCCGGCACCAATGCCCATCACGGCAGTGGCGACTGCTTCGTCGCCGAGGCCGACGAGAGTGACGGCTCGCTGCTGGAATACACCCCGAATGTCGCCGTGGTCACCAACATCGAGGCCGACCACCTCGACTTCTTCGGCAGCTCGGACGCCTACATCGCGGTGTTCGACGCCTTTGCCGAGCGCATCGCACCGGGCGGCGCCCTGGTGGTCTGTACCGACGACCCCGGCGCGGCCGCGCTGGCCGAACGCGTTGCGGCGCTGGGCATCCGGGTGTTGCGGTACGGCTCATCCGACCCGCCCGACCACACGCTGGACGGGACGCTGCTGTCGTGGGAACAGCAGGGGACAGAGGCGGTCGCGCACGTCAAGCTCGACGGCGAGATCCACCCGTTGGTGATGCGACTCTCGGTGCCGGGCCGGCACATGGCGCTCAATGCGCTGGGTGCGCTGCTGGCCGCCATCGAAATCGGCGCCTCGGCCGACTGCGTGCTGGACGGACTGGCCGGCTTCGAGGGCGTACGCCGCCGCTTCGAACTGATCGGGACTACCTCTGCGGTAAAGGTTTTCGACGACTACGCGCATCATCCGACGGAGGTCGGCGTCACGCTGGAGGCGGTTCGGACGCTGCTGGAGCAGGCCGGTACCGGCCGTTCGCTGGTGGTGTTTCAGCCGCACTTGTACTCGCGGACACAGGCTTTCGCCGCTGAGTTCGGTGCGGCCCTCGACGGGGCCGACCAGGTGTTCGTGCTCGACGTCTACGGCGCCCGCGAACAGCCCATCGCGGGGGTGAGCGGAGCCAGCGTTGCCGAGCATGTCAGCGTACCGGTGCAGTACCTGCCGGATTTCTCCGCCGTCGCCGAGGCGGTGGCCGCCGCCGCCGAACCCGGCGATGTCGTCGTCACGATGGGTGCGGGCGACGTCACGATGCTTGCGCCCGAGATCGTCACCGCCCTGCGGGTGCGGGCCAACCGCAGCGCGCCGGGCCGGCCGGGGGCCTCGCGATGACCGGGCCGGACGATGTGACGCCCGACGAGCCCGTCGAGGATCCGATCGCAGCCGAGGCCGTCGCGGACGCCGCCGACGAGGACGGCAGCGCCGCCGAGCCGGCCTGTGGCGAAGTGGCCGAAGACGCCGACGCGGCCGGAGCAGCCGAAGATCCCGACGTCGTCGAGGGGCCGCGGCGTCGAGAGCGCCGCGAACGCGCCGAGCGCCGCGAAGCGCAAGCACGAGCGACGGCTATCGAGCAGGCCCGTCGCGAGGCCAAACGAGCGGCTCGCGGACGCGCCGCTGCTCCCAAACCTGTTGCGCGCGGCTCAGTTCGGGGGATGAAGCTGTTCCTGTGGTCGTTGCTGCTGACCGTCGTGATCATCGGGTTGGGACTGATCCTCTACTTCACGCCGCTGATGGCGGCCCGCAACATCGTCGTCAACGGCATCGGCGCGGTCACCCGCGTGGAGGTGCTCGACGCTGCGCAGGTCAAGTCGGGGACGCCGCTCTTGCAGATCGACACCGACAGCGTCGCCGACCGGGTGGCCGCCATCCGCCGGGTGGCCAGCGCGCACGTGCAGCGCGACTATCCGTCGGCGCTGATGATCACCGTTGTCGAGCGAATTCCTGTGGTGGTCAAGGACTTACCCGACGGGCCGCATCTGTTCGACCGCGACGGCGTCGACTTCGCGACCGCACCGCCGCCGCCGGCGCTGCCCTACATCGACGTCGACAATCCTGGCCCGGAGGACCCGGCGACCAAAGCCGCGCTCGCGGTCCTGACCGCACTGCGACCCGAAGTGGTCGCGCAGGTGAGCCGAATCGCCGCCCCGTCGGTCGCGTCGATCAAGCTGACGTTGGCCGACGGGCGCACCGTGATCTGGGGGACCAACGATCGAACCGAGGAAAAGGCCCTTAAGCTGGCGGCCCTGCTGACCCGGCCGGGGCGGACCTACGACGTCTCCAGTCCGGATCTGCCGACCGTCCGGTGAGCATCGCCGGGTGCGCCCGCCCACCGGCGCCTCGTCGGTAGCCGACGCAACGCGAAATCCGCCGAAATTCGCCGGCGGCTTGTCGGCGCGCCTGCATCGATCAGGTACGCGACGGCAATACCGTTCTGTTTGCGCGAATCAACTTGACATAACTCTAACTCTCTACCTGAGGTTTAGGTTTGCCGGCCGATCCGCAATAGAGCAGTCCCACCAGGGAGGAAGACAGAATGATGACCCCGCCGCACAACTACTTGGCTGTCATCAAAGTCGTGGGGATAGGTGGCGGCGGCGTGAACGCCGTCAACCGCATGATCGAGCAAGGGCTCAAAGGCGTGGAGTTCATTGCCATCAACACCGACGCCCAGGCGCTGTTGATGAGCGATGCCGACGTCAAGCTCGACGTCGGTCGTGACTCCACCCGTGGGCTGGGCGCCGGTGCCGACCCCGAGGTCGGCCGCAAGGCCGCCGATGACGCCAAGGACGAGATCGAGGAGCTGCTCCGCGGAGCCGACATGGTCTTCGTCACCGCCGGTGAAGGTGGTGGAACCGGTACCGGTGGCGCACCGGTGGTGGCCAGCATCGCCCGCAAGCTGGGCGCGCTGACCGTCGGTGTGGTCACCCGGCCGTTCTCGTTCGAAGGCAAGCGCCGCAGCAACCAGGCCGAAAACGGCATCGCGTCGCTGCGCGAAAGCTGCGACACGCTGATCGTGATCCCCAACGACCGGCTGCTGCAGATGGGCGATGCCGCGGTGTCGCTGATGGACGCGTTCCGCAGCGCCGACGAGGTGCTGCTCAACGGTGTGCAGGGAATCACCGACCTGATCACCACCCCGGGTCTGATCAACGTCGACTTCGCCGACGTCAAGGGCGTGATGAGCGGGGCGGGCACCGCGCTGATGGGCATCGGCTCGGCCCGCGGTGACGGCCGTGCGCTGAAAGCCGCAGAGATCGCGATCAACTCGCCGCTGCTCGAGGCGTCGATGGAGGGCGCCCAGGGCGTGCTGCTGTCGGTGGCCGGCGGCAGCGACCTGGGCTTGTTCGAGATCAACGAGGCGGCATCGCTGGTGCAGGACGCCGCCCATCAGGACGCCAACATCATCTTCGGGACGGTGATCGACGACTCGCTGGGCGATGAGGTCCGCGTCACGGTGATCGCGGCGGGATTCGACGCGAACGGGCCTGGGCGAAAGCCGGTCGTCAGCACCAATGCCGCCGCGACGACAGTCGCCTCGGGCAAGCACGGCAAGGTCAGCTCCAGCTTGTTCGAGCCTGCCGACGCGGTCAGTGTGTCGGTGCCGACCAACGGCGCGACCTTTGACATCGGCGGCGAGGACGACGACGTCGATGTCCCGCCCTTCATGCGGCGCTGACCGACCGACGTAGGTGGCGGGCAAGCTCGCGCCGGATACTGAACAGGTGAGCGTTCGCATCCGGAGGGTCAGCACGACACGGGCGGGTGGTGTGTCGTCGCCGCCGTTCGACAGCTTCAACCTCGGTGACCATGTCGGCGACGAACCCGCAGCCGTCGCGGCCAACCGGGCGCGGCTGGCCAAAGCCATCGGTCTGGGCGCTGACCGGGTGGTGTGGATGAATCAGGTGCACGGTGATCACGTCGAAGTGGTCGACGGTCCATGTGCCAACGCGTTCGACAACACGGACGGATTGGTCACGCGCACACCGCGATTGGCCTTGGCGGTGGTGACCGCCGATTGCGTTCCGGTGCTGCTGGCCGATGCCAGGGCAGGGGTGGTCGCGGCCGTGCACGCAGGGCGGGTCGGCGCGCAGAACGGCGTGGTGGTTCGCGCGGTCGAGGCGATGGTGGATCTGGGCGCGCGCGAACCGGACATCTCGGTGCTGCTGGGTCCGGCGGTCAGCGGCCGCAACTACGAGGTGCCTGCGGCCATGGCCGACGAGGTGGAGACGGCGCTGCCGGGCAGTCGCACCACCACGTCCGCCGGCACACCGGGGCTGGACCTTCGCGCCGGAATCGCTTGTCAACTCAAGGCTTTGGGGGTTAGCGCCGTCGATGTCGACCCGCGGTGCACGGTCGACGACACCACTCTGTTCAGCCACCGCCGCGGGGCGCCGACCGGGCGGCTGGCCACAGTGGTGTGGATGGATTGAGTGTGGCGGTAAACGTTTCACCCCGACCCGAGCGGGAAATGGAATTGGCCGATTCTTTGTCGGCGTTACGATCGCGGCTTGCCGCGGCCGCCGAAGCGGCCGGCCGCAAACTCGACGAAATTCAACTCCTGCCCATTACCAAATTCTTTCCGGCAACTGATGTTGCGATTTTGTCGCGATTGGGATGCACCGCCTTCGGCGAATCCCGCGACCAGGAAGCAGCGGCAAAGGTCACCGAAGTCGATAGGTTGCTGGACGGTCCAGGGGTGGGCGATCCCACGACCGGCCGCCGGCACTGGCACATGGTGGGCAAGATCCAGCGCAACAAGGCCCGGTCGTTGGCCGACTGGGCGCACACCGCCCACTCGGTCAGCAGTACCCGCGTGGTGGCCGCACTCGGCCGTGCCGTCGAAGGTGCTCTCGGCGAAGGACACCGAACGAATCCGCTGCGGGTGTACGTCCAGATCAGCCTCGACGGCGACGTGTCCCGCGGCGGTGTCGACATCTCCGACACCGCGGCGGTCGACGACATCTGTGCGCAGGTCGACGCGGCGGAATCCCTCGAGCTGGTGGGGCTGATGGGCATCCCGCCGCTGGACTGGGAGCCCGACCGGGCGTTCGCGTGCCTGCAGTCGGAACATCAGCGGGTGCGTCGGGCCCACCCGGAAGCGGCGGGGTTGTCGGCCGGGATGTCCAACGATCTGGAGTCAGCGGTCAAACATGGTTCGACGTGTGTGCGTGTCGGTACCGCATTGTTGGGCCAACGCCCGCTACCGTCACCGTCAATAGTCCCTCCAGTCACATCTTCATCACAGACACCCCGCACCCCAGAGTCATAAGTCCCCAGAGCTGTAGAAGGGTCAAGCGATGAGCACACTGCACAAGGTCAAGGCTTACTTCGGTATGGCTCCGATGGAGGACTACGACGACGAGTACTACGACGACCACGCCCCGGCGCGGGCCGGTGGCTACGCGCGTCAGCGCTTCGGCGATGAGGGCTACGGCGGACGTTACGAAGGTCGTGAATACGACGACCCGCGCGCCGAGGCTCCCGAATACGGCTCGGCCGGTTACCGCGGCGGCTACGCCGACGAAGCGCGGTTCCGCGGGCCCGAGTTCGACCGCTCCGAGATGGCCAGGCCGCGTTTCGGGTCGCTGCGTGGTTCCACCCGCGGCGCGCTCGCGATGGACCCGCGCCGGATGGCGATGCTGTTCGACGAGAGCAGCCCGCTGTCGAAGATCACCACACTGCGCCCCAAGGACTACAGCGAGGCCCGCACGATCGGTGAGCGGTTCCGCGACGGCACCCCGGTGATCATGGACCTGGTCTCGATGGACAACGCCGACGCCAAACGGCTGGTGGACTTCGCCGCAGGCCTGGCGTTCGCGCTACGTGGCTCATTCGACAAAGTGGCCACCAAGGTGTTCCTGCTCTCACCCGCCGACGTCGATGTCTCGCCTGAAGAGCGCCGTCGCATCGCCGAGACCGGGTTCTACGCCTACCAGTAGCCGTACGGCGGCTTCGCGTCCGAGCCGGTAGGCTGACTTCGCCTGCTGGAAAGCGGCGTGGGCTGTCGCCAAGGTCACATCTTCATCACTAAGGTCGGGCTCTCGTTGACGCTGTTCGTGCACATCATTGGTTTTGCGCTGTTCATCTTTTGGCTACTGCTGATCGCGCGCGTCGTCGTTGAGTTCATCCGGTCCTTCAGCCGGGATTGGCACCCGCGCGGCCTGACTGTGGTGATCCTCGAAATCATCCTGTCGGTCACCGATCCGCCGGTGAATCTGTTGCGGCGGTTGATACCCCAGCTCACCGTCGGTGCTGTGCGCTTCGACCTGTCCATCATGGTGCTGCTGCTGGTGGCTTTCATCGGCATGACCATGGCCCTTGACTATCACGTCTGAATCGCCCCGAGCCGTCGCGGCATGCCACTAATTGCCGATGTGAGGCAGTTTGCTGAGGCCGGGATATAGGTCGCCTAAGGGGCCGATTTGTTGCCTCTTAATCTTTGAAATTCGGTCTTATTTATTGACCGATTCCGCAACCGGCGGGTCTGGTGTGACAGGATGGGCCGCAGTTGCAGTCTGGCTAGGACATCGTTGATCTCGATCTACACTTTCCTGGTCGGTTAGACCGTCCACACTCAAGGGGGCTAGGAATGCCGCTGACACCCGCAGACGTCCACAATGTGGCGTTCAGCAAGCCGCCGATCGGCAAGCGTGGTTACAACGAAGACGAGGTCGACGCCTTCCTCGATCTGGTCGAGAACGAGTTGACCCGCCTGATCGAAGAGAACTCAGATCTGCGTCAGCGGGTCGCCGAGTTGGACCAGGAACTGGCCGGCGCGCGCGCCGGTGGCAGCGCCAGTGCCCAACCCACCCAAACGATTCCGGTGTACGAGCCCGAACCCGAGCCGGTCAAGCCGCCGCAGCAGCCCGCTCCGGTTGCCGCCCCGGTGGCCTCGCCGCAGCTGGGCGAGGAGCAGGCCATCAAGGCCGCTCGCGTGCTCAGCCTGGCGCAGGACACCGCCGACCGTCTGACCGGCCAAGCTCAGGCCGAGTCCGACAAGCTGCTGTCCGACGCCCGCGCCAACGCCGACCAGATCGTCGGCGATGCCCGTCGTGAGGCCGAGACCACGGTGTCCGAAGCCCGCCAGCGTGCCGACGCACTGCTGTCCGACGCGCAGACCCGGTCGGAGACCCAGTTGCGTCAGGCGCAGGAGAAGGCCGACGCTCTACAGGCGGACGCCGAGCGCAAGCACTCCGAGATCATGGGCACGATCAACCAGCAGCGCACGGTGCTCGAAGGCCGTCTCGAGCAACTGCGCACTTTCGAGCGCGAATACCGCACTCGGCTCAAGACCTACCTGGAGTCTCAGCTCGAGGAACTGGGCCAGCGCGGTTCGGCGGCGCCGGTGGATTCCAGCGCGACCAACGACTCGGCGGGATTCAACCAGTTCAATCGGGGTAATAACTAGACCGGTTCGCGATACTGGCGGAAGCGGGCGCTATCCTGCACAGTTGGCAGTGTCGCCCGTCGGCTGGAGGTTAACCGGTGCTGATTATCTCGCTGGTATTAGCGGTGATCGGACTTGCTGCGCTCGTCTTCGCGGTGATCACCAGCAACGAGTTGGTCGCCTGGGTCTGTATTGGCGCCAGCCTGCTGGGTGTGGTGCTACTGATCATCGACGCTCTGCAGGAGCGCAAGCGCCGTGAGACGGGTCCGGCGGTACACGACTCCGATGCCCAGCGCGACGACGAGGCCACCGACTACCCGGACGCCGACGACGAGACCGATGCCACTTCGGCGCATCCAGATTCCGAGAGTGTCGCCGAAGACAGCGTCAGCGACGACCACAACACCCGTCAGTAGCCACCCGCGGCAGGCGTCGCCAATAGATCGCGGACCTCGTCGTCGCTGACCTGATGGAAGTCGACGAAAACCTGTCCTACCGCGTCGAAATCATCGGGCATCGTCGCACACACCACGTCGTCTGCTTCCTGGGCCAGTAATTGGCAGACCGACCTCGGTCCGACCGGGACCGCGACAACGATCGCCTCCGGACCGGCGGTTCCTAACGTGCGTACAGCGGCCAGGATGCTTGCGCCCGTGGCGATTCCGTCGTCCACGATGATGACGGTCCGGCCGCGTGGGTCGGCCATCGGCCGACCGTTCCGGTACGCACGCTCGCGGCGATGCAATTCCGCGGTTTCTCGATCGATGACATCGCGCACCTGCTCATCGGTGATCTGCAGGCTCGCCACCACGCGGTCATTCATCACCACCCCGCCTCCGCTGGCCAGCGCGCCCATGGCCAGTTCGGGCCACTGCGGCACGCCCAGCTTGCGCACCAAGAAGACGTCGAGGTCTGCGCCCAGCGCCGCGGCGACTTCCCAGCCGACCGGCACGCCGCCCCGGGCCAGCCCCAGCACGAGCAGCCCGTCCCGGCCGCGATACGACGTCAATTCCGTCGCCAGCACCCGGCCGGCGTCCCGGCGGTCGCGGAAGGTGCGTGCCATCTGTCGAGTGTGAACCTGGCGAAGCCCGGGCCGTCGCGAAAGTGCGACTACCGATGCGTTTACTTGGGAATCGCCTCGCCAGTTGCACTTTCGCGACGAGACGTCGGGTGTCCGAGGGGGGACTTGAACCCCCACGCCCATTAATAGGGCACTAGCACCTCAAGCTAGCGCGTCTGCCATTCCGCCACTCGGACCGACGCCAATGAATTGGCAGCTTAGGCTATCGGATGGGTCGGCCCACGCCCAAACCTGCCCGCCGCCTTGCGCGCCGCGCCGCCGTGTCGGCGTCAGTGGTAGGAAAGGTGACTGTGATGGTGCCCGGCGAGAGTCCTGTCGACGACGTCGTCGACATCGTCAGTCGGCTGATCCAGTTCGACACCACCAACACCGGCGACCTCGAGACGACCAAGGGCGAGGCCGAATGTGCCCGCTGGGTGGCCGCGCAGCTCGAGGACGTCGGCTATGAGGTCGAATACCTGGAGTCCGGTGCACCCGGGCGGGGCAACGTGTTCGCCCGCCTTCAGGGTGCGGACAGCTCACGCGGTGCGCTGCTCATCCACGGGCACCTCGACGTGGTGCCTGCGGAACCGGCCGAGTGGAGCGTGCACCCGTTTTCCGGCGCGGTCGAGGATGGCTACGTCTGGGGCCGCGGAGCGGTCGACATGAAAGACATGGTCGGCATGACGGTCGTCTTAGCCCGCCACTTCCGCCGGGCCGGCATCGTCCCGCCGCGTGACTTGGTCTTTGCGTTCCTGGCCGATGAGGAAAACGGCGGCAAGTGGGGCTCGCAGTGGCTGGTGGACAATCGGCCCGACCTGTTCGAGGGCATCACCGAGGCGGTCGGCGAGGTCGGCGGCTTCTCGCTGACGGTGCCGCGCCGCGACGGTGGCGAGCGGCGGCTCTACCTGATCGAAACCGCGGAGAAGAGCATGCACTGGATGCGGTTGACCGCGCACGGTCGACCGGGCCACGGCTCGATGGTCCACGACCAGAATGCGGTCACCACGCTCGCCGAAGCAGTCGCGCGGCTGGGCCGCCACCGCTTCCCGGTCGTGCCGACTGACAGCGTCGTGCAGTTCCTGACCGCCGTCGGCGAAGAAACCGGATTCACCTTCGACACCGATTCGCCCGACTTGGACGGGACCGTCGAGAAGCTCGGGCCGATCGCCCGCATCGTCAAAGCCACGCTGCGCGACACCGCCAATCCGACAATGCTCAAAGCTGGTTACAAAACCAACGTGGTACCCGCGACCGCCGAAGCGATCGTGGACTGCCGGGTGCTTCCCGGCCGTTTAGCGGCCTTCGAGGCCGAGGTCGACGAGCTGATCGGGCCCGACGTCACGCGCGAATGGATCACCACCCTGCCGTCTTATGAGACGACGTTCGACGGTGACCTGGTCGACGCCATGAACGCGGCGCTGCTGTCCGTCGATCCGGACGCCCGGACGGTGCCATACATGCTGTCCGGCGGGACGGATGCAAAAGCTTTCGAGCGCTTGGGTATTCGCTGTTTCGGCTTTGCGCCATTGCGGCTGCCGCCCGATCTGGATTTTGCGGCCTTGTTCCACGGCATCGACGAACGGGTACCCGTAGCCGCGCTGAAGTTCGGCACCGAGGTGCTGGCTCATTTCTTGATGCACTGCTAGCCGTAAACAGAAAGGGGATCGACCATGACCACCACGCCCGACCCGTACGCCGCGCTACCGAAGTTGCCGTCGTTTCATCTGGAGTCGTCGTCATTCGCCGACGGTCAAGCGCTGGCCAACCCGCAGGTCAGCGGGATCATGGGGGCCGGCGGCGAGGATGTCAGCCCGCAGCTGTCCTGGTCGGGATTTCCCGACGGCACAAAAAGTTTCGCGGTGACCGTGTACGACCCGGATGCCCCGACGGCGTCCGGCTTCTGGCACTGGGCGGTGGCCAACCTGCCCGCATCGGTCACCGAACTGCCTGGCCGGTGCAGGTGAGGGCAGCGACCTGCCTGGCGGCGCTTTGACGCTGGTCAACGACGCCGGTGCGCGTCGCTACATCGGCGCGGCGCCGCCCGCGGGCCACGGGCCGCACCACTACTTCGTCGCCGTGCACGCGGTCGACGTCGACAAGCTGGACCTGCCCGAAGATGCCAGCCCGGCGTTCTTGGGTTTCAACCTCTTTCAGCACGCGATCGCGCGAGCCGTGATCCACGCGACCTACGAGCAGAAGTAGCCGATGCCCCCCACACCGCGTGGGTATGTGTTGGTGCTGCCGGGCGGCAGAGTGCGTAGCCAACAATCAGCCCGGCGGTGGCAGTTGGCGAATGTGCGAATGGGATTCGTCGCGGATGCGCTGCGGCGGCGCCTGGGGCCCGAGGTGGACGTGCGCCAGGTGCAGTACCGGCTCCGCGGATGGAACAGCCCGCGCATGGATCCGCTGCGCGACGCCGAACGGGTTCTCGAGGACATCCACCGCCGGTGCCAGCCGGAAAGCATTGCGGTCGTTGGTCATTCGATGGGGGGCCGAGTGGCCGCGCACTTGGCCGCCGGCGGTGGCGTCGGCGCGGTGGTGGCGCTTGCGCCGTGGTGGGAGCACGGCGACGGCGATCTGATCCCGGCCCGCACCAGGCTGCTGGCCGTCCATGGTACCGACGATCACATCACCGACCCTGTCAAGTCCCGTGCCCAGATCGAGCGCGCATGCCAGCGCGGACTCGATGCGCGTTGGGTGGGCATCGAAGGGGTCGGCCATCACATGGTGCGGCGGTGGCATGAATGGCACCGCCTGACCACCGATTTCGTGGTCCAGCAGCTTTCTCTGACCTAACTCGGGCCGGATCCCACCGCATCGCTCAACGAGGCGAACCCGCGCTCGCGTAGCCGCGCGGCCAGGCCGTCGTGAATGTGCTTGGCCCACAAGCCGCCGCCGTAGATGAACCCGGTGTAGCCCTGCAGGAGCGACGCTCCGGCAGTGATCCGGTCCCACGCGTCGTCGACGGTCTCGATGCCACCGACGCTGATCAACGTCAGCCGGCCGCCGACCCGGCCGTAGAGGCGGCGCAGCACCTCACCGGCGCGGGCGCCTATGGGTGGGCCGGAGATGCCGCCACTGCCGAGCTGTTCGACGCCCGGGGTGCTCAGCCCGTCGCGCGACACCGTGGTGTTGGTGGCGACGATGCCAGCCAGACCGAGTTCGACTGCCAGCTCGGCAATGTCGTCGATATCGGTGTCGGCCAGGTCGGGTGCGATCTTCACCAGGACCGGCGTGGACGTCTCTCCCAGCACGGCGGACAGAATCGGCCGCAACGACTCGACGGTCTGCAAATCACGCAGTCCCGGAGTGTTCG
This sequence comes from Mycobacterium sp., assembly GCF_965277065.1. Taxonomy (GTDB): domain Bacteria; phylum Actinomycetota; class Actinomycetes; order Mycobacteriales; family Mycobacteriaceae; genus Mycobacterium. The sequence continues at coordinate 287,910 of NZ_CBDIBT010000015.1, read as the reverse complement.
GCGAGCTCACGTTGACCACCAGATACGCGGCATGCGGCCCTACCAAGCGGGCGCTGGCACGGTAGTCCTCGGCGGCGTCCTCCGGCGGGGTGATCTTGGTTTTGCCGATGTTGACGCCGATCGGGACGTCTGGACGGTGGGTGGCCAGTCTCGCCGCCAGTGCCGCGGCGCCGTGATTGTTGAATCCCATCCGGTTGAGCAACGCTCGGTCGTCGGGCAGCCGGAACAGCCGCGGCTGCGGGTTGCCGGCCTGTGCCGAAGCGGTGACCGTTCCGACTTCGGCGTAGCCGAAACCCAGTGCGCCCCACACGTTTAGACCGGTGCCGTCTTTGTCGAAGCCGGCGGCCAAACCCAGCGGCCCGGGGAAGTGGACCCCGAACACCGTGCTGGCCAACACCGGGTCGATCGGCGCCAGCCGGCGGCTCAGTTGACGGCGGACCGGTGCGGCGGCGGTGACGCCGCGCAACCCGGCGAACACCACCCCGTGGATCCGTTCGGCGGGCACCAGGAACAGCAAGCGGCGCAGCGCTGCATACGTCGCGGAGGTGTCGGAAGCCACCGTCACAGATCCGGCTGATCGGGGTGCGCACCCGCGGCGTTCTCGGCGCGAGACTTCTTGCGGCGCAACAGCACTCGTCGGCTGCCGTCGGTGTAGAGCCGGACTCGGGTCAGTTCCCAGCCGCGATACTCCGCTTCGATGGACAGTCGGGTGGAGGCGCTGATCCGGGTGACGTCAGGCGGTAAACGCAAAGGCGCCCATTCGTATTCGTCCGACAACTCGGTGTCCCAGCCCACCGGCATCTTGCCGTGCCGCGCCGTGGTCACCGGGGGCCCGCCGCCGCGTGCTCGATGATCTGGACACCGTCGCCGGCGCCCGAGACCACGTAGAGCGTGCCCGCGGCATCGTCGAAGGCCAGCGCGTTGGGTTGCCGCACGGATGGGTACCGTACCTTTTCCAGTGGTGTTCCGGTTGACAGATCGTAACCAACAACACTATTCGCCGAGGTCTGCGACACCCACGCCAGCCCGCGCGAACCGGCGACGCCGTACGGCGACTCCGGGACCGGATAGGCCTGACGAAGAATCAGCGGGTCGACCCCGAACACCAGCAGTTGACCGCCCCGGGTGTCGCTGACCAGCAGCCGGCCCGTCGGATCGGCCGCCAGCGTGGTCGCCCCCTTACCCGCGCGCAGCGACTGACCGATCCTGCCGTCAGCGCCGATAGTGGTGATGGACGTCTGCCCGCGGTCCAGCGCCGCGACGGTATTTCCCTGAGCGGCAAGTGAATCGACGTGAGCGTGAACCTGGATCCGGGTGGGGTCGGACGCCCCGGGCGCAAGTAGGTACAGCACCCCGTCGGCGGTGCCAAGCACCACGGTGCCGTCGGAGCGAAAGCTGATCGCACTGAACTCGACGTGTTGCGCGTCACGGACGCTGCGCTTCGTGAGATGTCCGGCGGACAGGTCGACCTCGAAATACCCACCGCGGGTGGACAAATAGGCGGTACCGGCATTGTTGCCGGCCAATCCGGTCGCCGGTCCTGGCAGCGCGATCACTCGTTGAAATGTTTGCTGGGAATCCATCAGGGCGAGGCTCGCCGGCGCGGTGGGGTCCGGCCCGGGCGACACCACGACCAGCAGCCCGGTGCGGCCGTCGAACACCGCGTTCTGTGGCCGGCCGGCCAGTGAGCGGACCGACCCTGCCGGAGCCGTCGTCAGCGGGGGAGAGATCGCGGCCTGCGCGGGTGCGGCCGAAGGAATGTCGTCAAAGGTCTTCTTCGAGCACGCCGTCGGGAGCATCAGCAAAACCAGCAGCCCGATAGCGGCTCCGCGACGCACGCGTGCATCGCGTTTGCGGTTTGCTGACACAGGGTAACTCTCACGTATTCGGGGGTTCGCCAGTGTAAAAAAGTTGATCCGATTGAAGTTCGATCCTAGGGAACATCGGCCGATGTGGCTCAGGTCTGTCGGAGTTGCCCGGAATGGACAGCGAGGTATGGTCGCCCCATGAGCGTTGCCGAACACGGCCAATTCTCAGATCGAGAGTTTGCTATCGAGGACATGTGGCTGGGGGTTTTCTCCAACAAGGTCCTGGCCAGCGGCTTCGGACAGGTCGGTGACGGCCGAAGTTTCGCGTTCTGCATCGAAGGCCAGCAGTTGCTGGTCGAGGTGTATCGCCCGCGACTCAAAGGTCCGGTACCGCAACCGGAGGACGTTGTTGCCACAGCACGACGCAACGTGGTCGACATCGACATCACCGACGAGCGCAGCTTGGGCGCGGCCGTCCGCGACGCGGTTGCCGTCGCCGAAGCATCCCCCTAGATCCGGCCCGCAAGGCTGTCTGCCCCGGCGGCCGCGGGCACCCGGTACGGTCGTCGTCGTGCATGCGGTGCAGGCGATGTCGTGGTGGCAGGTCGTCGTATTGGCCGTTGTGCAGGGTCTGACCGAGTTTCTGCCGGTCTCGTCCTCGGGCCACCTGGCGATCGTGTCCCGGGTATTCTTCGCCGACGACGCGGGCGCGTCGTTCACGGCCGTCACCCAATTAGGCACTGAGGCAGCCGTTTTGGTGTACTTCGCCCGCGATATCGCGCGGATCCTCGTCGCGTGGTGCCGAGGTCTTTTCGCCGGCCGTGGGCCGCACGCACGTCGCACGGCCGACTATCGGCTGGGCTGGTACGTCATCATCGGCACGATTCCGATCTGCGTGCTCGGCCTGCTCTTCAAAGACCAGATCCGCTCCGGTGTGCGCAACCTGTGGGTGATTGCGACGGCGCTGGTGGTGTTCTCCGCGGTGATCGCCCTGGCCGAACGCGTCGGGAAGCAGAACCGCGATGTCGAGCAACTGACCTGGCGAGACGCCGTCGTCGTGGGAATCGCCCAAACCCTGGCGCTGGTGCCCGGAGTCTCCCGGTCCGGGGCGACGATCAGCGCCGGGCTGTTCCTCGGCCAGCAGCGCGAGCTGTCCGCCCGCTTCGGGTTCCTGCTCGCGATTCCGGCAGTATTCGCCTCCGGGCTGTTCTCGCTGCCCGACGCGTTCCATCCGGTGCTGGAGGGGATGAGCGCGACGGGTGCGCAACTGCTGGTGGCGACGTTGATCGCGTTCGTCGTCGGCTTGGCCGCGGTGGCGTGGTTCCTGCGATTTCTGGTGCGCCACAACATGTATTGGTTCGTCGGCTACCGGGTGGTGGCCGGCGTCGCCGTCTTGATTATGCTGGCCACCGGGGCGGTGAGCGCGACATGACGGTCATCCTGTTGCGGCACGGCCGGTCTACGTCGAACACCGCGCACGTGCTGGCCGGTCGTTCCGAGGGCGTCGAACTCGACGACAAGGGGCGCGAACAAGCCGCCGGGCTGATCGACCGAATCGGTGAGCTGCCGATCCGCGCGGTGGTGAGCTCGCCGCTGCTGAGGTGCCGGCAGACCGTCGAGCCGCTCGCTGCCGCGCTCGGTGTCGAGGTGGAGGGCGACGACCGGCTCGCCGAGGTCGACTACGGCGAGTGGACGGGCCGCAAGCTCGGCGACCTGTTCTCCGAGCCGCTGTGGGCGGTGGTCCAAGCGCATCCCAGCGCGGCAGTGTTTCCCGGCGGCGAAGGGCTGGCCGACGTGCAGGTTCGGGCCGTCGCCGCAGTGCGTGAGCATGACGCGCGGCTGGCTGAGCAGCACAAGGGCGACGTGCTGTGGGTGGCGTGCACGCACGGCGATGTCATCAAGGCGGTCGTCGCCGACGCGCTGGGCTTGCATCTGGACGGCTTCCAGCGGGTCTCCGCCGATCCGGCATCGGTGAGTGTGATCCGTTACACGCGGCTTCGTCCATTCGTGCTGCACTCCAACCACACCGGGGCGAGCTTGACGTCCGCATTGACGCCACCACCGGCTCCCGAGGGCGACACGCCCGCCGACGAGGCGGTCGTCGGCGGCTCGACCGACTGAGCCGTCACCAACGCCGGGATTTACGACTCCGCTGCAACTGCCGGTATTTTGGAAGAGCCATGTCTCGTGCGATCCACGTCTTCCGCTCACCCGACCGATTCGTCGCCGGGACCGTTGGGCAGCCCGGAAACCGCACCTTCTACCTTCAGGCCGTGCACGACGCCCGGGTGGTGTCGGTGGTCCTGGAAAAGCAGCAAGTGGCGGTGCTCGCCGAACGCATCGATGCGCTGCTGGTCGAGGTCAACCGGCGGTTCGGCACCCCCGTTCCGCCCGAGACCGACACGATCGAAGACCTCAGCCCGCTGGTCACCCCCGTCGACGCCGAATTTCGGGTCGGCACCATGGGTTTGGGCTGGGATTCCGAGGCGCAGACCGTGGTCGTCGAATTACTGGCCGTCAGCGACACCGAGTTCGACGCATCGGTCGTGCTGGACGACACCGACGAGGGCCCCGACGCCGTGCGGGTGTTCCTCACGCCGCAGTCGGCCCGCGAGTTCGCCACCCGGTCGAACGCCGTCATCTCCGCCGGCCGGCCGCCGTGCCCGCTGTGTGAGGAACCGCTGGACTCTGACGGGCACATTTGTGCGCGGACGAACGGCTACCGGCGCAGCGCGCTGCTCGGGCCGGACGATGACGCCGAGGACTGACGATCGCGAGGTCCTGCGCACCGGCGAGCTGACGGTCCTGGGACGTATTCGCTCAGCGAGCAACGCCACCTTTCTGTGCGAGGCGACGCTGGACGAGCGCACCGTGCACTGCGTGTACAAACCAGTGTCCGGCGAACAGCCGCTGTGGGACTTCCCCGACGGCACCCTGGCCGGGCGCGAACTCAGCGCCTACCTGGTCTCGGCGCACCTCGGCTGGAATATCGTGCCCTACACGATCATTCGGCACGGACCCGCCGGCCCGGGGATGCTGCAGTTGTGGGTGGACCAGCCCGGTGACACACCTGAGTCCGAGCCCGGGCCGGAGCTCGATCTCGTCGACCTGGTGCCGGCGGATCGCTGTCCGCGCGGCTACCTGCCGGTCCTGCGCGCCTACGACTACGCCGGCGACCCGGTCGAGCTGGTCCACGCCGACGACGTCCGGCTGTGGCGGATGGCGGTGTTCGACGTGCTGGTCAACAATGCCGACCGCAAGGGCGGACACGTGCTGCGCGGCGTCCACGGCGACGTGTACGGCGTGGACCATGGGGTGTGCCTGCACGTCGAGGACAAGCTCCGCACGGTGTTGTGGGGCTGGGCCGGCAAGACCGTCGACGACAACACCTTGGAGAAGGTGTCCTGCCTGGTCGACGCGCTGGCCGACTCGCTCGGGGATGTGCTGGCCGAACACATCACCAGCGCGGAGATCGCCGCACTCCGGCTGCGCGGCCGCGTGTTGCTCGCCCACCCGGTGATGCCGGGGCCGGATCGCCACCGCCCGATTCCCTGGCCCGCGTTCTAGCCGCCGATGTCTCGCTCGCTGGCACTGTCGCTCGACGCTCCCGTCGAAGTCGGCGAAATCCTGGCGGCGTTCGCCGACGAGGACTACTGGCAGGCGCGGCTGGCCGCGTTCGACGGCGGCACCGCGACGCTGGACTCGCTAGCCGTCGACCCGGACGGAAGCGTGACGGCGGTCCTGACGGTCAGCCTGTTCGCGAACCGCCTGCCGAAGGTGGTCACCGCTCTGGTTCCCGGCGACTTCGAGATGGCCCGCATCGAGACGTGGCACCCCATCGCCGATGGTCACGCACGCGGCACGATCGACGTCTCGGTTCCCGGCGCACCCGTGTCCGCGGTCGGGAAGGTATCGCTGGGAACGGTGGGCGACGCGGCGCGGCTGGACTTCACCACCACCGTGCAGGTGAACATCCCGCTGGTCGGCGGTCAGGTGGAAAACTTCATTGTCAACCGGCTCGGCGACGAGATCAGCGCAGTTCAACGCTTCACCAACAACTGGATCGTGAAGAACCGCTGACCCCGTCGGAGATACTGGACCCGTGACCCCTGATCCCATGAGCGACGCCACGCTGGCCGCCGACCTTGCCGACGAGGCAGGAAGGCTGTTGCTCAACGTGCGCGACCGGGTGGGCTTCGATCACCCCTGGCTGCTCGGGGACGAGGGCGACAGCCAGGCCAACGCGTTGTTGCTCAGGCGATTACACGCCGAGCGCCCGGGCGACGCAGTACTCAGCGAAGAGGCCTACGACGACCTGAACCGGCTGAAATCCGACCGGGTCTGGATCGTCGATCCGCTGGACGGAACCCGCGAGTTCTCCTGGGAGGGTCGCGACGACTGGGCCGTGCACGTCGCGCTGTGGCAGCGCCACGGCGGCCCGAACGGGGCGATCACCGACGCCGCGGTTTCCTTGCCCGCGATGGGGGAGTTGCATCGCAGCGACACCGTAACCGCGCCCACCGCAGAGCTTTCCGGCCCGATTCGGATCACCGCCAGCTCCAACCGTCCACCGGCTGTGCTGTACTACCTGGCCCGTCAGCTCGACGTCGAATTCGTCCGGATCGGTTCGGCCGGCGCCAAGGCGATGTCGGTGATTCGCGGCGACGCCGACGCCTACATCCACGCCGGTGGGCAGTGGGAGTGGGACTCGGCCGCGCCCGCGGGCGTGATTCTCGCCGCCGGGATGCACGCCTCGCGGCTGGACGGCTCGGAGATGATCTACAACCGTCCGGACCCCTACTTGCCCGACTTCCTGATGTGCCGCACCGAGCTGGCGGATCTGCTGCTGGGTGCGATCCGGTTGGCGAGCTAGCGACGCGCCCCGGCTTGATTGTCGGGTTCCTCAGCGGGCCTGGTACGGCCCGCATCGTCGCCCGCCTAAAGTCGACGGTATGCAGTCCTGGCCATCGGCACCCGTAATGCCGTTGCCGGGACGCGGTCCGGAACTGCGGCTGTTCGACAGCTCCGATCGGCAGGTGCGTCCGGTGGCGGCCGGCGCGACAGCCACCATGTATGTCTGCGGCATCACGCCATACGACGCCACTCACCTCGGCCACGCCGCGACCTATCTGGCCTTCGATCTGATCCACCGAATCTGGCGCGACCTCGGCCACGACGTGCACTACGTGCAGAATGTCACCGACGTCGATGACCCACTGTTCGAGCGGGCCAACCGCGACGGCATCGACTGGCGCGAGCTGGCGGCCCGGGAGGTCGAGCTGTACCGCCAGGACATGGCGGCGCTGCGGGTGCTGCCACCCCGGGAGTACGTCGCGGCCACCGACGCGGTGGCCGAGGTCATCGAGCTGGTGGAGAAGATGCTGGCCTCCGGGGCTGCCTACGTCGTAGAGGACGCCGAATTCCCCGACGTCTATTTCCGCGCTGACGCCACGCCGCAGTTCGGCTACGAGTCGGGCTACGACCGCGACACCATGCTGACGCTGTTCGCCGAACGCGGCGGCGACCCGGACCGGGCCGGCAAGAGCGATCAGCTCGACGCGTTGCTGTGGCGCTCCGCGCGGCCCGGTGAGCCGAGCTGGCCCTCACCCTTCGGTACCGGCCGGCCGGGTTGGCACGTCGAATGCGCGGCGATCGCGCTCAGCCGCATCGGCAGTGGCCTGGACATCCAGGGCGGTGGCAGCGACCTGATCTTCCCGCATCACGAGTTCACCGCCGCGCACGCTGAATCCGTCAGCGGCGAAAGGCGATTCGCCGGGCACTACGTGCACGCCGGCATGATCGGCTGGAACGGACACAAGATGTCCAAGAGCCGCGGCAATTTGATTCTGGTGTCCGGGTTGCGGGCCGAGGGCGTCGAGCCCGCCGCGATCCGGCTGGGATTGCTGGCCGGGCATTACCGAGCCGACCGCGAGTGGTCGCCGCGGGTGCTCGAGGATGCCAACGCCCGGCTGCAGCGATGGCGGGCTGCGACCTCCATGCCCGCCGGGCCGGACGTCACCGACCTGATCGCCCGAGTCCGGCAATACCTGGCCGACGATCTCGACACGCCCAAAGCGATTGCCGCACTGGATGGTTGGACGACCGACGCGCTGGAATACGGCGGACATGACGCCGATTCGCCACCGGCGGTGGCCGCGTTGACGGATGCGCTACTGGGAGTGGAACTGTCCTCGGCGCGCCAGTAGCAGGTAGGTTGCCGCCATGACGTCAGTTGACTCGCAAGTCGTATTCATCACCGGCGGCGCCCACGGAATCGGAGCCGAAGTCGCCCGCCGCCTGCACGCCAAGGGCGCCAAGCTGGTGCTGACCGACGTGGATGCCGCCGCACTGGCGGCGATCTCCGGCGAACTCGGCGGCGACGAGCGGGTGCTCACCGTGGTCGCGGATGTTCGCGACCTGTCCGCCATGAACTCTGCCGCCGAGCAGGCCGTCGACAAATTCGGCGGAATCGACTCGGTGGTGGCCAACGCCGGCATTGCGAGCTACGGATCAGTGCTGCAGGTCGACCCGCTGGCGTTCCAGCGGGTGATCGACATCAATCTGGTCGGCGTCTTCCACACCGTGCGCGCCACGCTGCCCGCCGTGATCGGGTGCCAGGGCTACGTGCTGATCGTCTCGTCGCTGGCCGCGTTCGCGGCGGCGCCCGGCATGATCCCGTACGACGCCTCCAAGGCCGGCGTCGAACATCTGGCCAACGCGCTGCGCTTGGAGGTCGCCGGCCATGGCGTCACCGTCGGCTCGGCGCACATGTCCTGGATCGACACGGCGCTGGTCCGCGACACCAAGGCCGACTTGCCGTCGTTCACTGAACTGCTGTCCAAACTGCCCTGGCCGCTGAACAAGACCACCTCGGTGGACGACTGCGCAGCAGCTTTCGTCAAGGGCATCGAGCAACGCAAACGGCGGGTCTACTGCCCGGGCTGGGTGGGCTGGCTCCGCTGGCTCAAACCGGTGCTGTCGACCCCGGTCGGCGAGAATGCTGTCGCCAAGACGGCGACGGAACTGCTGCCGAGGATGGACGAGGAAGTCAAGGCGCTGGGCCGATCCACCAGCGCCTACAACCGGGCGCTGGACAAGCCCTAGACCCGATTGCCGGGCTAGCGGCCGAAACCGGGTCGACGCCGGCGCAGGTATCGCTCGAACTCCGCGGCCAGTGCGTCGCCGTCGATCTTGCCCAGTGCCTCGGTCATGTCGACCTCGGCATCGCCGCGCTGCTCCAAAGACTGCACGTACTCGGCGATCTCGTCGTCGTCGGTCGTCATCTCGGTGACCGCCAATTCCCACTCCTCGGCCTGCGCGGGCAGGTCGGCCAGCGGAACCTCGATGTCGAGCACTTCCTCGACCCGGCGCAGCAGGGCGACAGTCGCTTTGGGGCTAGGCGGTTGTGACACGTAATGCGGCACCGCCGCCCAGAAGGTGACCGCCGGTATGCCGGCCGCCACGCAGGCGTCCTGAAACACCCCGGCAATGCCGGTCGGCCCCTCGTAGCGGGTTTCCTGGAGCCCGAAGCGTTGCGCCGACTCGGGGGAGTAGGCCGCGCCGGACACCGGCACCGGCCGGGTGTGCGGCGCGTCGGCCAGCAGGGCGCCCAAGATCACCACGGTGTCAACATTGAGCTTGTCGGCGACAGCCAGCAGCTCGGCGCAGAAGGTGCGCCACCGCATGTTCGGCTCGACGCCGTGCATCAGCACGATGTCGCGGTCGGCGCCCGGCGGGCGGCAGTGCGAGATCCGCATCGACGGCCACACCAGTTCCCGCGTCACACCGTCGACCTGCCGGATGACCGGGCGGTTCACCTGATAGTCGTAGTAGGCCTCGTCGTCGATCTCGACAATCGGATCGGCCTCCCAGATGGCGTCCAGATGCTCGAGCGCATCGCTGGCCGCGTCACCCGCGTCATTCCAGCCCTCGAACGCAGCAACGACGATCGTGTTGTGCAATTCGGGGAACGAGGCGCTGACATCCGGCGAGGTCACGCAATTAGGGTACGGCTTGATCAACATGGCGGCGCGCAGAGCAGCGGCTGTTTTCGATAGTCCGGCCGTGCTTATTGCGCCGAAGGGGCTGCTGGACGACGTCGACAACCGGCGCCAACGCGGCCGAGACGAAATACGTTCGGCGGCAATCTGGTTAACCTCTGGTAATTACGAGACTGCCGACAGGATCCGCCAGCTGGTGCCTGACCGCGCCGCGATCGACGAGCCGGTCGGGTCCAGCTGGGCGTCCGGACGTCGGCTGACGACGTAGACTTTTCTGGTCGAGAGGCGTTGCAACGGTTCTCCGGTCCCACCGGTATCCGCCACGCTCGGCAGAGTCAAGGACGCCTTCCGCTGAGGAAGGAGCGCACGTGACGGTCCCCGAGAAGACGATTTCTGAGTCGGATACCTTCGTGCCGAACATCCGCCCCGACTGCACCGATGAACTCACGGCTGCGCTCGGCCAGCGGATCATGGTGATCGACGGCGCGATGGGCACCGCGATCCAGCGGGACCGGCCCGACGAGGCCGGTTACCGCGGTGACCGGTTCACGGAGTGGCCGACCGCCCTGCAGGGCAACAACGATCTGCTCACTCTGACGCAGCCCCAGATCATCGAGGGGATCCACCAGGAATACCTCGAAGCGGGCGCCGACATCCTGGAGACCAACACCTTCAACGCGAACGCGGTCTCGCTCTCCGACTACGACATGGCGGACCTCAGTTACGAGCTGAACCACGCCGGCGCCGCCCTGGCGCGGGCGGCCGCCGACAAGTTCAGCACCCCCGAGAAGCCCCGCTACGTCGCGGGAGCAATCGGGCCCACGACGCGGACCGCCTCGATCTCGCCCGACGTCAACGACCCCGGCGCCCGCAACGTCTCCTACGACCAACTGGTCGCCGCCTATCTCGAGGCCGCCAACGGCCTGGTCGACGGCGGTTCCGACCTGATCATCATCGAGACGATCTTTGACTCGCTGAACGCCAAGGCCGCGGTGTTCGCCGTCGAGACGCTGTTCGAGGAACGGGGGCGCCGCTGGCCGGTGGTCATCTCGGGCACCATCACCGATGCCTCCGGGCGGACGCTGTCCGGCCAGGTCACCGAGGCGTTCTGGAACGCGATCAGGCACGCGAAGCCGATCGCGGTCGGCCTCAACTGCGCCCTGGGCGCACCGGAGATGAGGCCGTACATCGCCGAGGTGGCGCGGATCGCGGACACCTTCGTGTCCTGCTACCCAAACGCCGGTCTGCCCAACGCCTTCGGCGAGTACGACGAGTCCCCGGAGCGGCAGGCCGGCTACATCGCCGAGTTCGCTGAGGCCGGATTGGTCAACTTGGTCGGTGGCTGCTGCGGAACGGCACCGCCGCATATCGCCGAGATCGCCAAGGTCGTCGACGGCGTGAGACCGAGGGAAGTGCCGCACGCTTCCGTGGCCACCCGGCTCTCGGGGCTCGAGCCGCTCAACATCACCGACGACTCGTTGTTCGTCAACATCGGTGAACGCACCAACATCACCGGCTCCGCCCGGTTCCGCAACCTGATCAAGGCCGAGGACTACGACAGCGCGTTGTCGGTAGCCCTGCAGCAGGTCGAGGTCGGTGCGCAGGTCATCGACATCAACATGGACGAGGGCATGATCGACGGCATCGCCGCGATGGACCGGTTCACCAAGCTGATCGCGTCCGAGCCCGACATCAGCCGCGTCCCGGTGATGATCGACTCCTCGAAGTGGGATGTGATCGAGGCGGGCCTGAAGAACGTGCAGGGCAAGCCGATCGTCAACTCGATCTCGATGAAGGAGGGCGAGGAGAAGTTCGTCAGGGAAGCGCGGTTGTGCCGTAAATACGGCGCCGCCGTCGTCGTGATGGCCTTCGATGAGCAGGGTCAGGCTGACAACCTGGAGCGCCGCAAGGAAATCTGCGGGCGCGCCTACCGGATCCTGACCGAAGAGGTCGGCTTCCCGGCCGAGGACATCATCTTCGACCCGAACTGCTTCGCGCTGGCGACCGGCATCGAGGAGCACGCAACCTACGGGATCGACTTCATCGAGGCCTGCGCCTGGATCAAGGAGAACCTTCCGGGGGTGCACATCTCCGGCGGTATCTCGAACGTGTCGTTCTCGTTCCGGGGTAACAACCCCGTCCGCGAGGCGATCCACGCGGTGTTCCTGTTCCACGCCATCAAGGCCGGCCTGGACATGGGCATCGTCAATGCCGGCGCGTTGGTGCCCTACGACTCGATCGACGCCGAGCTGCGGGACCGAATCGAGGACGTCGTCCTGAACCGTCGCGAGGATGCGGCCGAGAGACTTTTGGAAATCGCTGAACGGTTCAACAGCGATGAGAAGGCTGAGGACCCGGTGGCAGCCGAGTGGCGCAGCCTCCCGGTCCGCGAGCGGATCACGCACGCCCTGGTCAAGGGCATCGACGCCAACGTCGACGCCGATACCGAGGAATTGCGAGCCGAGATCGCCGCGGCAGGGGGTCGGCCGATCGAAGTGATCGAAGGCCCGCTGATGGACGGCATGAACGTCGTCGGCGACCTCTTCGGTGCGGGCAAGATGTTCCTGCCCCAGGTCGTGAAGTCGGCCCGGGTGATGAAGAAGGCCGTGGCGTACCTGCTGCCGTTCATCGAGGCGGAGAAGGAGCAGTCCGGTACCACCTCGAATAAAGACACCAACGGCACGATCATCATGGCGACGGTGAAAGGCGACGTCCACGACATCGGCAAGAACATCGTCGGGGTCGTCCTGCAGTGCAACAACTACGAAGTAATCGACCTCGGTGTGATGGTGCCTGCCCAGAAGATCCTGGACGCGGCGAAGGAGCACAACGCCGACATCATCGGCCTGTCCGGTCTGATCACCCCGTCCCTGGACGAGATGGTCAACTTCGCCGTCGAAATGGAACGTGAGGGTCTGGAGATCCCGCTGCTGATCGGTGGCGCGACCACCTCGCGCGCGCACACGGCCGTGAAGGTGTCGCCGCGTCGTAGCGGTCCGGTGGTCTGGGTCAAGGACGCGTCCCGCTCGGTGCCGGTCGCTGCGGCACTCCTCGACGACAAGCAGCGTCCAGCCCTGCTCGAGGCCACCGAAACCGACTACGCAGCCCTGCGCGAACGGCACGCCCAGAAGAGTGAGCGGCCGATGCTGACGCTGGAGAAAGCCCGCGCGAACCGGACGCCGATCGAGTGGGACGGCTACACGCCACCGGTGCCCGCCCAGGGTCTCGGCGTGCGGGAGTTTCTCGACTACGACATCGCCGAGCTCCGCGAGTACATCGACTGGCAGCCGTTCTTCAACGCCTGGGAGATGAAGGGACGGTTCCCCGACATCCTCAACAACCCGGTGTCGGGCGAGACTGCCCGCAAGCTGTACGACGACGCCCAGGAGATGCTCGACACCCTGATCAAAGAGAAGTGGCTGACGGCCAACGGGGTGATCGGTTTCTTCCCGGCTAACGCGGTGGGCTCCGGTAATGAAGACATCGAGGTCTACACCGACGAGTCCCGTACGGAGACGCTGACCTCGTTGCACAACCTGCGCCAGCAGGGCGAGCACCGGGATAGCATCCCGAACCGGTCACTGGGTGACTACATCGCGCCCAAGGACACCGGTCTGGCTGACTATGTCGGCGCCTTCGCGGTCACCACGGGGCTGGGCATCCACGACAGGATCGCGGCCTTCAAGGCTGCCAACGACGACTACAACGGGATCCTGCTGGAATCGCTGGCCGACCGGCTGGCCGAGGCGTTCGCCGAGCGGATGCACCAACGGGTCCGCAAGGAGTTCTGGGGATTTCAGCCCGACGAGGAGCTGGACAACGAGTCCCTGATCGGTGAGAAGTACCGGGGAATCCGCCCTGCCCCCGGCTACCCGGCCTGCCCGGAGCACACCGAGAAGGCGACCCTCTGGGAGATGATGGACGTCCAGCAGCGGACCGGTATCGAGCTGACCGAGTCGATGGCGATGTGGCCCGGTGCTGCCGTGAGCGGCTGGTACTTCTCGCACCCGCAGTCGCAGTACTTCGTGGTCGGCCGAATGGCGCAGGACCAGGTCGCCGATTACGCGAAGCGCAAGGGCTGGAGCCTGCAGGAGGCTGAGCGCTGGCTCGGCCCCAACCTCGGCTACAACCCCGAGGACTGACCCTGACCGCCATGGCCGCTGACGACGCCGGCGGCGAATTGCCGACGGCTACTGCACACGAAGATCTGCCCGTCGACCCGCGCGCCGCGCGGGCTGCATTCCGGTCCGCCGTTCGCTTCGCGTCGGTGGCCGCGGTCGGTGGATTGCTCTTCGGCTTCGACATTTCCGTGACCAACCGTGCGGTCAAGGCCCTTCAGGCCGATTTTCACATCGGCAACGCACTGCTGGGCTTCGCTGCCGCGTCGGGAGTACTGGGTGCGGCGATCGGAGCGGTGTGGGCCGGCCGGATCGGCGACCGGATGGGTCGCCTGACGCTGATGAAGCTTTCGGCCGCATCGTTTTTCGTGTGCGGGCTCGGTGCCGGCTTGGCACCCGACGTCTGGATTTTCATCCTCTTCCACCTCATCGGTGGTATCGGCATCGGCTTCTCGTCAGTGGCGGCCCCGGCTTACATCGCCGAGATCTCACCGCCGCGGTACCGCGGCCGACTCGGCTCCCTACAGCAACTCGCCATCGTGTGCGGGCTGTTCGGTTCGCTGGCACTGACCTGGGTGCCGTTCCAGCTCGCCGGCGGTGCCGGTAAGCCGCTGTGGTTGGGCCTACATGCGTGGCGCTGGACCTTTCTCTGCGAGATGATTTTAGCGCTGCTGTACTTCGCGCTGCTCTTCACGATCTCCGAGTCGCCGCGCTACCTGGTTGCCAGACAACAGATTTCGCAGGCCCGCCGGGTGCTGGGGCAACTGCTGAGCCCCCGCGACGTGGAGCCGACGATCACCCGTATCGCCGGCTCCCTCGAACAGGAAAAGCGGCAGTCGTGGCGCGACTTGCGCAAACCGACGGGCGGTCTCTACGGCATCGTCTGGGTCGGTCTGGGCCTGGCGGTTTTTCAGCAATTCGTCGGCATCAACGTGATCTTCAACTACTCCGATCTGCTTTGGGAGGCAGTGGGATTCGGCGAGAAATCGTCGTTCACCATTGCGTTGGTGACAACCGGGGTCAACGTGTTGATCACCTTGGTGGCGATCGCACTGATCGACCGGGTCGGTCGCAGACCGCTGCTGCTGGCGGGATCTGCGGGCATGTCGCTGATGCTGATCGCCATGACGGTCGTGTTCGCCGGCGCATCGTTCCGCAACGGTCAGCCACAACTCGGCGGAGCTTCCGGAATCGTCGCTTTGGCCGCCGCCGACTTGTTCGTGGTCGCGTTTGCCGTGTCCTGGGGTCCGGTGCTGTGGGTGCTGCTGGGCGAGATGTTCCCCAACCGCATTCGGTCGGCGGCGCTGGGACTGGCGTCGGGCGTGCAGTGGCTGGCCAACTGGACCATTGCGGTGACGTTCCCCGCGCTCCGGCACGCCCTGGGCGCGGCCTACTGCTTCTACGCGCTGTGCGCGGTGCTGTCGTTCGTTTTTGTCTGGCGGTGGGTGCGGGAAACCAACGGCGTCTCGTTGGAAGACATGCCCGACGGGGCGCATCATGTCGGCGGCGCACCCGCCGCCAGCTGAAACCGCCGTGACTTTGCCCAGCTGCCCGTGAAACAATCGCTGGCCGTGAAGACCTTCGAGGATTTGTTTGCCGAACTCGGTGAACGTGCCCGCACCCGTCCGCCCGGCAGCGGCACCGTCGCCGCGCTGGACAGCGGCGTGCATACGCTGGGCAAGAAGATCCTCGAAGAGGCCGGTGAAGTGTGGCTGGCCGCCGAGCACGAATCCGACGAGGCTCTGGCCGAAGAAATCAGCCAGTTGCTGTACTGGGCTCAGGTTTTGATGATCGCCCGCGGGCTCACGCTCGACGACGTCTACCGGAAACTCTGATGACGCCGCCCCACCGCAACGGCTCGACCAATCTGCGCGTCGCGGTCCCCAACAAGGGAGCGTTGAGCGAGTCGGCCCTCGAGATTCTGTCCGAGGCCGGCTACCGGCGACGCACCGATCCCAAAGACCTGTCCGTCATCGACCCGCACAACCACGTCGAGTTCTTCTTCCTGCGCCCCAAGGACATCGCTATCTACGTCGGCTCCGGCGAGCTCGACTTCGGCATCACCGGGCGGGATTTGGCGTGGGAGTCGCGCGCACCGGTGCACGAGCGGCTTGCGCTCGGCTTCGGGTCGTCCACTTTTCGGTACGCCGCGCCGGCCGGGCGCGACTGGAAGATCAACGATCTGGCAGGTAGACGCATCGCCACCGCGTATCCCAACATCGTGCGACGAGATTTGGCGGCCCGCGGTATTGAGGCGACCGTGATCCGGCTCGACGGCGCTGTGGAGATCTCGATACAGCTTGGAGTGGCCGACGCGATCGCCGACGTGGTGGGCTCGGGTCGCACCCTGAACGTGCACAACCTGGTGGCCTTCGGTGAGACGCTGTGCGACTCGGAAGCGGTCCTCATCGAACAGATCGATCCCAATGCTGCAAACCGGCCGGACGCCGCCGCCCGCGATCAACTGGTCGGCCGGGTGCAGGGCGTGGTGTTCGGCCAGCAGTACCTGATGCTGGATTACGACTGCCCGCGTTCGGTTCTCGACGACGCCACGGCGATCACCCCTGGTCTGGAATCGCCCACAATCGCTCCGCTGGCCGACCCCGACTGGGTTGCCGTGCGGGCGTTGGTGCCACGCCGAGGGGTCAACGCGATCATGGATGACCTCGCGGCGATCGGCGCGAAAGCGATACTGGCGTCGGACGTCCGGTTCTTCCGGTTCTGATCTTGTATGCGCCGCTGCAGGTGGGTGCGCTGTGTTAGCGTCCGGCTACTGCAGCGTTTGTTTGCCGAACCCCGAGGAGCGGTTGCATGTCGCATATGACGCATTTCTACGTTCTGCTGCTGGCTCTCGGAATCGGCGTGATCGCCGGTTTGCGAACCTTCACCGCCCCGGCTGTCGTTGCCTGGGCCGCGGTGTTGCACTGGATCAACCTGAGCGGAACGTGGGCGTCGTGGGTCGGCAACCTGATCACCGCCATCGTCTTCACCGTGCTTGCGTTGGGTGAGCTCTTTCTCGACCAACAGCCCAAAACACCGCACCGAACGGCACCGCCGGCATTTATCGGTCGGATCATTTCGGGTGGCTTCGCGGGGGCTGTTGTCGGCACCGCGTGGGCCGTCACCTGGAGTGCGCTCGGCGCCGGCGTGATCGGCGCGGTCCTGGGCACCCTCGGCGGCTACCACGCACGCGCCCGGCTGGCCACGTCGTTCGGCCGCGACCTGCCGGCTGCCCTGCTTGAAGATGTCGTGGCGGTAGGCGGCGGATTCGCCCTCGCCGCGCTCACAGCCGCTCTGTGACACAGCGTTTCGACGCGATCGTCGTCGGCGCCGGCCAGGCCGGGCCCCCGCTGGTTGGTCGGCTGACCGCAGCGGGCCACACCGTGGCGATGGTAGAGCGCAAGCTGATCGGTGGCACCTGCGTCAACACCGGGTGCATTCCGACCAAGACGCTGGTGGCCAGCGCGCATGCCGCGCATATGGCCCGCCGCGGCCCCGACTACGGTGTCAACACCGGCCCGGTCAGCGTCGACATGTCAAAAGTCAAGGCGCGCAAGGACGGCATCGTTCTCGATGACCGCAAGGGTGTCGAAGACTGGCTGGACGGCATGGACGGCTGCACCGTCTTTCGCGGGCACGCCCAGTTCGAAGACCCGCACACGCTGCGGGTCGGCGACGACACGTTGCAGGCTGACCGCGTTTTCCTCAACGTCGGCGGCCGCGCGGTCGTGCCGGACATTCCCGGGCTCTCCGACGTCGACTACCTCACCAATGTGTCGATCCTCGAACTCGACACGGTGCCCGAACATCTCGTCGTCGTCGGTGGCAGCTACATTGCGCTGGAATTCGCCCAGATGTACCGCCGGTTCGGCGCGCGGGTGACCGTCGTCGAAAAAGGTCCCCGACTGACCGCCCGCGAAGACGAGGATGTCTCCGAGACCATTCGGACGATTTTGGAGAATGAAGGCGTTCAGGTCATTCTCGACGCCAGTGATATCCGGATAGCCAAGCGGGACAATGGATTCGAATTAACTCCGAAGGCCGATGGCGCATCGGTGGCGGGCAGCCACCTGTTGCTGGCCGTGGGTCGGCGCCCCAACACCGACGATCTCGGACTCGTGCGGGCCGGCGTTGACACCGATGACCATGGATACGTCGTGGTCGACGACCAACTGAGAACGAGCGTCGATCACATCTGGGCCATGGGCGACTGCAACGGCAAGGGTGCGTTCACCCACACCTCGTACAACGATTTCGAGATTGTCGCCGCCAATTTGCTCGACGACGACCCGCGGCGAGTGAGCGACCGGATTACCGCTTATGCCCTCTACATCGACCCGCCGCTGGGACGTGCCGGGATGACCGCAGAGCAGGTTCGGGCGTCCGGCCGTCCCGCGCTGATCTGTAAACGGCCGATGACCATGGTCGGTCGGGCCGTGGAAAAGGGTGAGACACAAGGGTTTATGAAAATCGTGGTCGACGCCGACACGAAAGAGATACTGGGCGCGGCCGTTCTTGGTGTTGGCGGCGACGAGGTCATTCACTGCATTCTCGACATGATGTCGGCCAAGGCTCCCTTCACAACGCTGGAGCGCACGATGCATATTCACCCGACGGTCTCTGAGCTGATACCGACGATGCTGCATGAGATGTCGCCGCTCCATTAGTGCCGCGCCACTTGACCAGACCGACTGGCTGGTGTCGGTGCTAAAGTCGACCGGCGCGGGCCGATTCGCTGAGCCCGATAGGATTGGATCGAACTTGTCGATCGAAGACGATGCCTTTCCGGTGTTGGACAACCATCAGCTTTTGCGACTGTGCGCCTATGGCGTACCGTCTCAGGTCGAAATCGGCGAGGTGCTGTTCCACGCCGGCGAGTCCAGCTATGACTTCATAGTGCTCAACAGTGCCACGGCGGAAACTTTCCGCGAGGCCACCAGCGAGCACGGCGAAGCCGTGCTCGCTCGTATCGGCCCAGGCCGCTTTCTCGGCGAACTGAACCTTTTGACCGGCCAGGCAACCTACCTGAGCACCCGAGTGATCAAAGCCGGCGTCATCACCCGGATTACCCCAGCACGCTTTCGTGAGCTGATGGATCGCGACACCGAGCTGTCGGATTTCGTTCTGCGTGTGTTTCTGGTGCGCCGTCAGCGGCTGCGCACCGGAGCCGCGGCGCGCAGCATCGAACTCATCGGCAGCGCGTGGGCCGCGCAAACAATGACAATGCGCACATGGCTTGCCCGCCTTCAAGTCCCGCATACTTTTGTCGACACCGACACCGCTGAAGGCGCAGCGCGCGCGGAGGGGCTGGACTTAAGCGCCGGAGATTTGCCGGTTCTCGTTGCGCCCAATCAACTCCTCCGCCGTGCCACGGCGGCAACTGCTTCGGCCGAACTGGGTCTGGCCCGTCGTCCGCAACCAGGCCGATCCCGGGTTCATGATCTAGTCGTCGTAGGCGGCGGACCGGCCGGATTGGCCGCGGCCGTCTACGGCGGATCTGAGGGTTTGGACACGCTCCTGTTGGAGGCGGTCGCGATCGGTGGTCAAGCCGCGGCCAGCTCACGTATCGAGAACTACCTGGGGTTCATCACTGGCATCAGTGGCGCCGACCTGACTGGGCGCGCGATGATTCAGGCGCAGAAGTTCGGCGCCCAGCTCAACAGCCCGTGCCCGGTAGTCGCGGTCGACGCGGACGCCGCCGAGTTGCGCGTGGAACTGGCTGACGGTACGTCCGTAGCCACCCGCGCGGTTGTGATTGCCACCGGCGCGCGATACCGCACTTTGCCGCTGCCGCGCTGGAAGGAGTTCGAGGGAGCCGGGATCTACTATGCAGCAACCGAATTAGAGGTAAGAATGGCCGCGCCCGATCCGGTCGCAGTCATAGGCGGCGCGAACTCGGCCGGTCAGGCGGCACTTTACTTGGCTGGCGCAGGCAGCCCCGTAGATCTGATCGTTCGCCACGACGATCTACGCAACGACATGTCCGCCTATCTTGCCGACCGCATCGTTGCTGACCCGCGTATCACGGTGCGGCTAGCTTCCGAAGTGAGCGCATTGGATGGCGAGAGTCACCTCACCGAAATAACCGTCCGCGACAACGCCAAACAAACCACCGACAGCGTGCCGTGCCGGGCACTCTTTTGCTTCATCGGCGCGGACCCGGCAACTGACTGGCTGCACGACGTCTATTTAGATCGCAGCGGATTCATCCTTACCGACGCCGAATTACCCGCTGAAGCGTTGGTGTCGACCTGGCCGCATCTCGGCCGACGTCCGCTACCCTTCGAAACCTCGGTGCCGAGCGTCTTCGCTGTCGGCGACGTGCGCGGTGGCTCGATGAAACGCGTCGCCGCTGCCGTCGGCGAAGGAGCCAGCGCGGTGCGCTCCGTGCATCAGGTCATCGAGCGAACGAGTCGCGTCTGAATAACGCAACATGGATTCGCGCCATCGTGAAACTTAATGGTCTAGGCGAAGGGACGACCGTAGGACAACTGAAGGCAAGACCGGACCCGGGCGGCGAGGAGTTTGCGCCGCTGGGCGATATCACGGTCGAGCACTACGTCAACATCTGTCGAAACGCCGGGGCTCAAAGGGCTGGCCTTCAGGCAGCTCCGGTCGAGATGCCGCCGCTGCAGTAGCCGCTCAGGCGGCCGGTTCGGCTCTGTGCTGCAGGACGGTGTCGGCGTTGCCTTCGTCGGGAGCATCCGGCCAGCCCGGATACGGCGGTGGGGTGCCGCCGAAAGCGGGGCAGTGCGAGTGGTGGGCGCACCAGTCGCACATCCGTGACGGTCGCGGCCTGAAATCGCCTGTGGCACCGGCAGACTGAATCGCGTGCCACATTGCCATCAGCGTCTTCTCGAACCTCAGCAGTTCGGCTTCGTCGGGGGAGTAGTCCAACAACTGACCGTCGGACAGATAGATCAGCCGCAGCCGCGTCGGCAGCACGCCCCGCGAACGCAGTAGCGCGACCGCGTAGAACTTCATCTGGAACATGGCTTTGAACTCAGCCAGCGCCCGCGCCTCCGGTGGGGCCTTGCCAGTCTTGTAGTCGACCACCCGCAACTCGCCGGTGGGCGCGACGTCGATCCGGTCGATGATCCCGCGTAGTAGGGTGCCGTCGGCGAGTTCGACCTCGATGCGCTGCTCGCAACTCTGCGGATCGAACCGGGTCGGATCTTCCAGGCGGTAATAGCCGGACAACAGCTTGCGGGCCTCGCCGAGCAGATGGGTCTGCTGCTCGGAGTCCAACTGCTCGGCCAGCTCGGGATCGGCGGCCAGCACCTGCTCCCACGCCGGACCGACCAGCGCGTCAACGGTCTGCGGGCCGCGTTCTGCCGCAGGCAGACCGTAGAGCTGTTCCAGTGCGGCGTGCACCACCGAGCCACGCACCTGCGCGGTCGACGGCGGTTCGGGGAGCCGGTCGATGGCCCGGAAGCGATAGAGCAGCGGGCACTGCTTGAAGTCGGCCGCCCGCGACGGCGACAGGGCGGGGCGCCGCCTGGCCGGTTCGCCCGGCGCATTCAAGGTGCCAGTCATATTCGCAGCCTAGAAGGCAGCTCGGACAACCCCGCGCACTTACTGCGGCGCGTCTGCTGGCAGGCTTGATCGCTGTGTCTGTAACCGGCCCGTTCGTCATCGGTGATCGAGTGCAGCTCACCGACGCCAAAGGCCGGCACTACACGATGGTGCTCAGCCCGGATGGCGAGTTCCACACCCATCGCGGCGCGATCGCGCACGACGACGTGATCGGGCAGCCGGAGGGCAGCGTGGTCAAGTCGGCCAACGGCGACCATTTCCTGGTGCTGCGCCCGCTGCTGGTGGATTACGTGCTCTCGATGCCGCGCGGCGCGCAGGTGGTCTATCCGAAGGACGCCGCGCAGATCGTGCACGAAGGTGACATCTTCCCCGGCGCAAGGGTATTGGAGGCCGGCGCCGGGTCCGGGGCGCTGACCTGTTCGCTGCTACGCGCGGTCGGACCCGACGGGCAGGTGATCTCCTACGACGTGCGGGCCGACCACGCCGAGCACGCTCGCCGCAACGTGGACACGTTTTTCGGGCGCATCCCCGAGAACTGGCAACTGATTGTCGGCGACATCGTCGCCGCCGATCTGCCGGACGGCTCGGTCGACCGGGTGGTGCTCGACATGCTCGCGCCGTGGGATGTGGTCGACCGCGTCTCGCGGGCGCTGGTAGCCGGCGGTGTGCTGATGATCTACGTGGCGACCGTGACGCAGCTGTCGAAAGCGGTGGAGGCGCTTCGCGCGCAGCAGTGCTGGACCGAGCCCCGCGCGTGGGAGACGATGCAGCGCGGCTGGAACGTCGTCGGGTTGGCGGTGCGGCCTCAACACAACATGCGTGGGCACACAGCGTTTTTGGTGTTCGCCCGCAAGTTGGCTCCGGGCGCGGTCACGCCGACGCCGATGAACAGAAAGCAGCGCCCGACCGAGCCGTCGTAGCCGACTTCTAGTCGTCGCTGCGGTGCAGATCCCTTCGTGCCGAGAGCAATTCGAATTCCGGGTGCGCGGCGACCAAGCGTTCGACGGCGTCGAGCACCTCCACGGCATGCGCGCGATCGGCCGCGGCCAGCGCCACGCCGATCCCGGCCCGGCGATGGAGATCATGCGACCCGGTCTCGGCGACCGAGACATTGAATTTTCGGCGCAGCTCGGCGATTAGCGGCCGAACCAGCGACCTCTTCTCCTTGAGCGAGTGCACGTCACCGAGCAGCAGATCGAATTCCAGCCAGCCGATCCACACCCGAGGTCAACGACCCGGTGTTGTCGGCTGCTCGGCGGTGTCAGTCCGGAACGCCAGCAGCACGTCGGCGGTACGCGCCGAGAGCTGCCAACCACCTTGGTACGGCTTGAATTCCATTGGGAACGCGAACCTGGGACCGTGCGCGCTGGATGAGCTGACGTCGACGTCGGCCACTACATCGGCCGGATCCCGGTCCGACCAATTGACATCGCGCACATCGAATTTCACCGGCGTGTAGCCGCCGTTGATCAACGCGTTGGCGAACTGGTCGAACACGGGGGCGCTTTCCGGGGTGGCGCCCTCGACCAGGTTCAGCTTCTGCGGTCCCGGCACGGCGGGGTCAGCCAACCGGTACAGCACACCTGACAACGCGTCGGGTGCCGGCAGCGGAGCGAACTGCGGATCCGCCGCCACGCTCGGCGCCGCCGGCGCCGACGTCGTCGGCGATGCGGGCTCCGGTGAAGCGTCGTCGTCGTCCTTGGAACACCCTGAAAGTCCAAGCACCGCCGCAACTGCGACGGTGCTCAAGACTGCCGTCAGGCGTGCGCCCATGAGGCGGCCGTCAGCGCGAACGCACGGCCGAGATCAGCGTCATCGCCGAGTCGTGCGACAGCTTCCAGCCGCCCTGATCGACGAACCGGAGGTACTCCGGTGTCGGCGCCAGGCGCGGACCGGACGCGGTGATCGTGGCCGTCGCGGCGCCAGGGCCGGCGGGCGCGATGTTGGTGATGTTGAACGTCAGGGGAAGGCTGCCTTTGCTGGCGGCCTTCTGCAGTTCGTGATCGGCGAGGCCGGCCGGATACGGGATGCCGCCTTCGACGAGGTAACCCTTGTTGGCGAATGACACGCTCGGGTCCTGCAGGGTGTTGAGAACGGTGACCAACTGGTCGGGCGTAGGCATGTCCACACCCACCGGTGCCGCCGGGTCAAGCGGCAGCGGCGCGCTGAAAACGACGGGCTGAACGTCAGGCGACACAGGGGTGACAGATGCAATACAGGTCACACCAACGGCGGCCGCACCGATGGCGGCCAGCGCCCCCATGCCTGTGGCTAGGGATTTCACGGTCACAGAGGTCCTCTCGGTAAAGCCGACTAAACATGATGTTAACTCTGATGCCAGTGTGCCCCATTTCGAGTTCCCGCATGAAACGGAAATCGCCGGTAGCGTTGGGTATCCACCGCACCACCGTCCCCGGACGGGAAAGGAGCGCACCATGGGTGAGTTTGACCGTGAATCGTTCGGTAGCCCGCGCGAACCGGACCTCTCCGCCGAGGATGCCGCCGAGCTGGAAGAGCTTCGGCGCGAGGCCGCGCTTCTGCGCGAACAGCTGGACAGCGCGGCCGGATCGCACGGCGCCGGACGCAGTCAACGCGACGTCCACCAGCTAGAGGCGCGAATCGACTCGCTGGCGTCGCGCAACTCCAAGCTGATGGAGACCCTCAAGGAAGCCCGCCAGCAACTGCTGGCGCTCCGCGAGGAGGTCGACCGGCTCGGACAGCCGCCCAGCGGCTACGGCGTGCTGTTGGCCACTCACGAAGACGACACGCTCGACGTGTTCACCTCCGGGCGCAAGATGCGCCTGACGTGCTCGCCCAACATCGACGTGAGCACGTTGCGGAAGGGACAGACGGTTCGCCTCAATGAGGCGTTAACTGTCGTCGAGGCCGGCGCCTACGAATCGGTCGGCGAGATTTCTACGCTGCGCGAGCTCCTAGCCGACGGTCACCGCGCTCTGGTAGTCGGCCACGCCGACGAGGAACGCATCGTCTGGCTGGCCGAGCCGTTGGTCGCCGCGGATCTGCCCGAGGGTATCTACGACTCGAGCGACGACGACCTGCGTCCCCGCAAGCTGCGTCCCGGCGACTCGCTGCTGGTGGACACCAAGGCCGGCTACGCCTTTGAGCGCATCCCCAAGGCCGAGGTCGAGGACCTGGTGCTCGAAGAGGTCCCCGACGTCACCTACAACGACATCGGCGGACTGGGCCGGCAGATCGAGCAGATTCGCGACGCCGTCGAGCTGCCGTTCCTGCACAAGGAGCTCTACCGCGAATACGCGCTGCGGCCACCCAAGGGTGTGCTGCTCTACGGCCCGCCCGGTTGCGGAAAGACGTTGATCGCCAAGGCGGTTGCCAACTCGCTGGCCAAGAAGATGGCCGAGGTCCGTGGCGACGACGCGCGTGAGGCCAAGTCCTACTTCCTCAACATCAAGGGCCCCGAGCTGCTGAACAAGTTCGTCGGGGAGACGGAACGTCACATCCGGCTGATCTTCCAGCGGGCCCGCGAGAAGGCGTCCGAGGGCACCCCGGTGATCGTGTTCTTCGACGAGATGGACTCGATCTTTCGCACCCGCGGTACGGGAGTCTCGTCCGACGTGGAGACCACGGTTGTCCCGCAGTTGCTCAGCGAGATCGACGGTGTCGAAGGCCTCGAGAACGTCATCGTGATCGGTGCGTCCAACCGTGAGGACATGATCGATCCCGCGATCCTGCGGCCCGGCCGTCTCGACGTGAAGATCAAGATCGAGCGCCCGGACGCCGAGTCGGCGCAGGACATCTTCTCCAAGTACCTCGTCGAGACACTGCCGGTGCACGCCGATGACATCGCCGAGTTCCGCGGTGATCGCGGAGCCTGCATCGGGGCGATGATCGAGAAGGTCGTCGAGCGGATGTACGCCGAGATCGATGACAACCGGTTCCTGGAAGTGACCTACGCCAACGGCGACAAAGAAGTCATGTACTTCAAAGACTTCAACTCCGGCGCGATGATTCAGAACGTCGTCGACCGGGCGAAAAAGAACGCCATCAAGTCGGTGTTGGAAAGCGGTCAGCCGGGCTTGCGGATCCAGCACCTGCTCGACTCGATCGTCGACGAGTTCGCCGAGAACGAGGACCTGCCCAATACCACCAACCCCGATGACTGGGCGCGGATTTCGGGCAAGAAGGGCGAGCGGATCGTCTATATCCGCACGTTGGTCACCGGCAAGAGTTCGAGTGCTTCGCGGGCGATCGACACCGAGTCCAACCTCGGCCAGTACCTGTAGCTGCCCTCAGGCTCGTCGACACTTAAACGGTGCACACGACACGCCGCACTGCGGCGCCGTGACTTAAGTTTGGGGTGCCGCCGGAGAGGACTCAGCCGGCTAGTAGCGAGTAGCTGTTGGCCAGATCGTCCTGAAGTACCTGGGCGGTGTGCGTCGTGGTGTCGATGCGCAAAGCCGCCGTCAACGTTCGGCTCTGGTACGTCCATCCCTCCGGCAAATCGAGCCGCCCGCCGAGTCCGGGCAGGTCGGCCCGCGACAGGTTCGGATCGACGATCCCGCTCCAGGTCTGCATCAGCCATCGCCGCAGCGCGGGGTCTTGCAGTTCGTAGACCTCTTCGCCGGCGTCGAAGGTGGAGACGCTATGCCGGTGGACCTGATTCGCGGTATAGGGCGCCGGGTTCATCGCCGAGAGCAAGGTTTGGGATTCCAGCACCATGTCGATCCCGCCGAAGTTCTTGATGATCCGCGGACCCTGGGTCGGCTTCTCGATCTCGTTCATCAGCCAGTACCGCGGGCCGTCGAGTAAAGCTGTGGCCGCACCGTTTTCGGTCGCAATAGTTTTCGCGTCGAGCGCCGACCACAAGTCGGCGGGACAGTCGTTGAGGCCGAAGGTGTTGTAGACCGCGGCCTGCGGTCCCACCTCACCCGGCGTCACCAGAAGGACTTCGCCGTAGCGCTTTCCGGACAGGTTTTTGGTGGACTCTGGCGCAGCGTGGGCAGGCACCAAGTGAAGGTAATCACTTCCGTGACCAGCGTCAACCAGCAGCAGAAAGATTAACGGCCTGGAAGTCGCACGACTTGGACAAAGAAATCGTCGATCTGGCGGATGACATTCATGAATTCGTCGAAGCCGACGGGCTTGGTCACGTAGGCGTTGGCGTGCAGTCGATAGCTGCGCAGGATGTCTTCCTCAGCGGCCGAGGTGGTGAGCACGACGATCGGGATATGACACAGGTCCGAATCGGACTTGATTTGTTCGAGCAGTTGGCGACCGTCGTACTTGGGCAGATTCAAGTCCAGCAGGATCAGGTCCGGCCTAGGCGCGCCCGCGTGTGGCCCGCGTTGGTAGAGATAGTCAAGGCCTTCCTGTCCGTCGCGCGCAACATGCAACGTGTTGTGAATCTTATGGTGCTCGAACGCTTCGCGGGTGATGAGAATATCGCCGGGGTCGTCTTCGATCAGTAGGACGTCGATGAGGCTGCCCTCCGATGTCATCGCTGAGCTCCTTGAGCTGAGTTTGCGGGGCTCTTGTCAGTGGCGGCGCTGATAGGCAAAGTGAACCACAGGCGGGTTCCGATGCTTCTATTGGATTCGATACCGATCGTACCGCCGTGCAGCTCAACGATTTTCTTGCACACGGCCAGCCCGATGCCTGTTCCGGTGTATTCGTCGCGGCCATGCAGACGCTGAAAGATGACGAACACTTTTTCGGCAAATTCGGGCGCAATGCCAATGCCGTTGTCCGTCACGCTGAACACCCACTGGCCGTCGTGATCACCGGTGCCTCGTTCGCAATCGATTTCAACTTTTGGCGCGCGGTCCGCGCTCCGGAACTTCACGGCGTTCCCGATCAGGTTCTGCCACAACATCGTGTAGAGCGTCGCGTCACCTACGACGCGCGGCAGCGGAAGGTCTCCGCGAACGAGCTGTGCTCCGGATTCCTCTATCGCGATGACCAGATTGCCGAGCGCGGCGTCCAGCGCGGTGTCGAGGTCGACGATCTCGTCGGCACCCCTGACGCGACCGACTCGGGAAAAAGTGAGCAGATCGTTGATGAGCACTTGCATGCGTTTAGCGCCGTCAACGGCGAATCCGAGGTATTCGATGCCCCGCTCATCGAGCGCGTGACCGTAGCGTTTCTCGAGTAATTGGCAAAACGAGGCCACTTTGCGCAGCGGTTCTTGGAGGTCATGGGAGGCGACGTAGGCGAACTGCTCGAGTTCGGCGTTGGATCGCCGCAGCTCGATCGCTTGCGCGTCGAGTTCCTCCGTTTGCGTCTCCAGACGAGCCCGGTCCGACACGGAGATGTCGAGTTCAGCGACGATGTGCCGCCGCATGTTGTCCACGTCTTCCCCGATCGCGCGGATGTCTCTGGGTCCGTGCACGGCGATGCTGTCCGCAAAATTGCCGCCCACGATCCGCCGACACGCCGCGGCCAGCGCCTGCAATGGCCGGGTCACCGTGCGCCTCATCAACAACGCGAGCAGGAACGCCCCGGCCACGAAGACTGCCACCATCGCGAGCAGCAGCCGGTCACGCCAGCTGCGCATCGCGTCCAGCTCGTTCACCGCCGCGGTCTTTGCCGCCGCCAGGTGGGCGTTCTGGGTATCGAACCGCGCCCGGAGCTGATCGAACTCGGCCTTTCCGCGGTCGGCGGTCTCGCCCTTCACCACCCCCGGCGCACCTGGGACCACGCTGTCTATCAGCGGCTGCGCATAGGAGCTACGCCACATCGCGCCGGAGAGCTCGATGGCAGTCAAGTCGGCGTGCAGCTGGGAGCGGTCACCGATCCGAGCGGTAATGTCTGCAGCCGCCTGCTTTTCGGCGCGTTGGCCGTCGACGTAGGGGGCGAGAAACCGTCGATCGGCGGCAATCACGTAGCCGCGAACAGACGTCTCTTGGTCAATCAACGCACCCTGCAATTGATAGGCCGAAACGCGCGCGGGCTGGATTTGATCGGTCAACTCGCGGGTCACCGTATCCGTGCGATGCAACAAAACGGCGACGCTTGCCGCGCCGGCCAGCGCCGTCAGTCCGACGACGGACAACACCGAGGTCTGCCACCCCGCCACCGTCAATCGTGATCCGATCTTCACGCGCTGCTGCGCTCTACTCGCACCACCGCAACGTCGTCGCTGAAACCACCATGAAGCTGGGCCCGCGCCTCGGCCTGGTCGATGAGCGCGTCGACGAACGCGGGACCCGGCAGCGCGGCCAGCGGTCGGGCCAGTTCGAGCAAACCGTCCTCACCGAGGCGTTCCGGCCCACGCCCGGAATGACCCTCGAACAGACCGTCGGTCAACAGCACCAAACCACCGCTCTCCGGGAGTTGAGTCACGGATTGTGGCCAGCTGTCACCGCCGAAGCCCAGAGCGGGTCCGCCGGGCGTGTCCACCCAATCCACGGTCCCGAGGCCGTGGGCCAGCATCCCGGGGTGTCCGGCGCGGACCGAGGTAACCCGCGGACTGTCGGGAGCGACCGCCAGGCTCAGCATCGTCGCGAATATTCCGCTGCCGCCGCTCTCGGCGTGCAGGAGTCGCTCCAGTTGCCGCATCGCCGCTACACCGTGAACGCCGCCGAGCGTCAGCGTGCGCCACGCGATCCGCAGGGCCACCCCGAGCGCCGCCTCATCGGGGCCGTGCCCGGCCACGTCGCCGATGACGATGTGGACTGTCCGGTCCGGCGTCTGCACGACATCGTAAAAATCTCCGCCGAGTAACGCCCGCGCACGGCTGGGGCGGTATCGCGTCACCACGTCGACTCCAGCACTGTCGAGCAGCAGCGGGGAAGGCAGCAGGCCACGTTCCAGCCGCGAATTCTCCTGGGCGCGCAGATCACTCGCGTGCAGATCCACCGCAATCAGCTCGGCGCGTTTGCGTTCGATCGCATAAAGCAGGCTTCGCCGCAGCATGTCGG
The DNA here is from genome assembly GCF_965277065.1 of Mycobacterium sp. GTDB lineage: Bacteria > Actinomycetota > Actinomycetes > Mycobacteriales > Mycobacteriaceae > Mycobacterium. Next base: position 258,550 of record NZ_CBDIBT010000015.1, on the reverse strand, counting down.
GTTCTACCCGCCCCTTGATCAAGTAGTCCTGCGCGCCGCTGGCGACCGCTGACACGCCGAATGCTTCGTCGTTCAATCCGGTCAGCACGACGACCGGAAGGGTCTGGTCCCAATCGGCGATGCGGCTGATGGCAGCGAACTCGACTGCGTCCGGCAGATGCAGGTCCAGCAGCACGCAATCCGGGCGCTCGTCGGCGAGGAATTCCTCAGCGCGCGCCATCGAAGGCGCCCACACCACCCGAATATCGGTGTCCGACTCGGCAATCAGTTCTTCCACCAGTAGCGCATCGGCGCGATCGTCCTCGATCAGCAGCAGCGACAACCACCGCCGGTGCGTCGCGGGAGGAACGTCGCCGGCGCGCGCCGAAAGGGAGTCCGGCCCATGCCCTGCAGGCTTGATCAATTCGTCCTCCACCCTGCCCCGCCGCGCCGACGATAACTTACCTGGACAGCTGACGGCGATGACTGAGTGACGAGGTGGCGGTTGGGTCGCGAAACGCCGGTACCGGAGCACGCTGGGTCTGATTGCGCGGCTCCTTCTCGCCCCAGCCGCGCCCCGCGCCGCGGAGTCCCCAGTCACCGCGCCTAAGCTCGCGGGATGCAACGGATCATCGGCACGGAGGTCGAATACGGCATTTCGTCGCCATCAGACCCGACCGCAAACCCGATCCTGACGTCCACGCAGGCGGTGCTGGCTTATGCGGCAGCCGCCGGGATCCAGCGCGCCAAGCGCACCCGGTGGGATTACGAGGTGGAATCGCCGCTGCGGGATGCCCGCGGTTTCGACCTGAGCCGCTCGGCCGGGCCGCCGCCCGTGGTCGACGCCGACGAGGTCGGTGCCGCCAACATGATTCTGACCAATGGTGCGCGGCTCTACGTCGACCATGCCCACCCGGAGTATTCCGCGCCGGAGTGCACCGACCCGTTGGATGCGGTGATTTGGGACAAGGCTGGTGAGCGGGTGATGGAGGCCGCTGCCCGTCACGTCGCGAGCGTTCCCGGCGCGGCCAAGCTACAGCTGTACAAGAACAACGTCGACGGCAAGGGCGCGTCCTACGGGTCGCACGAGAACTACCTGATGAGCCGCCAAACTCCGTTCTCCGCCGTCATCGCGGGGCTGACCCCGTTCTTGGTGTCCCGCCAGGTCGTCACCGGCTCCGGCCGAGTCGGAATCGGGCCGTCCGGCGACGAGCCCGGTTTCCAGCTCTCACAGCGCTCGGACTACATCGAGGTCGAGGTTGGCCTGGAGACCACGCTGAAGCGCGGCATCATCAATACCCGCGACGAGCCGCACGCCGACGCCGACCGTTACCGGCGGCTTCACGTCATCATCGGCGACGCCAATCTCTCTGAGACGTCGACCTATCTCAAGCTCGGCACCACGGCGTTGGCGCTCGACCTGATCGAGGACGGCCCAGCGCACGGCATCGATCTCAGCGATCTCGCACTGGCCCGGCCGGTACACGCCGTGCACGCGGTCAGCCGCGACCCCTCGCTGCGTGCCACCGTCGCGCTGGCCGACGGGCGTGAACTGACTGCCCTTGCGCTGCAACGGATTTACCTGGACCGAGTGGCAAAGCTGGTCGACAGTCGCGACCCCGACCCGGGCGCGTCGAGGGTGGTGGAGACCTGGGCCCATGTTCTCGATTTGCTGGAGCGCGATCCGATGGAGTGCGCTGAGCTGCTGGACTGGCCCGCCAAGCTGCGTCTGCTGGAAGGCTTCCGGCAGCGCGAGAACCTGGCCTGGTCGGCACCACGACTGCACCTGGTCGATCTGCAGTACTCCGACGTCCGGCTGGACAAGGGGTTGTACAACCGGCTGGTAGCCCGCGGTTCGATGAAGCGGCTGGTCACCGAGCAGCAGGTGATCGACGCCGTCGACAACCCGCCGACTGACACCCGCGCCTACTTCCGTGGGGAGTGTCTGCGCCGCTTCGGTGCGGACATCGCCGCGGCAAGCTGGGACTCGGTGATTTTCGATCTCGGTGGTGATTCCCTGGTCCGCATTCCGACGCTCGAGCCGCTGCGCGGCAGCAAAGCGCACGTCGGAGCCCTGCTGGACTCGGTAAACAGCGCGGTCGAGCTGGTCGAGCAGCTGACCACCTGACCGTCCGGCCGGAGCCGGACATGACGGTTTAAGCCAGGGCATTGCCGCCATTCACCGGTAGTGTGGAGAAACAGACGGACGTGTCTCACGGCCGATGATGACGCAGGAGGCAGCATGGCCCAGGAGCAGACCAAGCGCGGTGGTGGCGGCGGCGATGATGACGACCCCACAACCAGCACGGCCGCGGGCCAGGAGCGTCGCGAAAAGCTGACCGAGGAAACCGACGACCTGCTCGATGAGATCGACGATGTTCTGGAAGAGAACGCTGAAGACTTCGTCCGTGCATACGTCCAAAAGGGCGGCCAGTGACCTGGCCCTTCCACACTCGCCCGGCCAGCAACTCTGCACTTCCCGGAATCGCCACCGGCGGCCTTTCCTCATTCACTGATCATTTGCGCCACACGGCGCCGGAGCTGCTGCCTGGGCACATGGCTGGCGGTGACGCCGTCACGCCCACCTCGGCGCTGCCGCACGGCACCACGATCGTCGCGCTGAAGTACCCGGGCGGAGTCTTGCTCGCCGGCGACCGGCGCTCGACACAGGGCAACATGATCGCCGGGCGAGACGTGCAGAAGGTCTACATCACTGACGATTACACCGCGACCGGGATCGCCGGCACCGCGGCCATCGCGGTCGAATTCGCCCGTCTCTACGCCGTCGAACTCGAACACTACGAGAAGCTGGAAGGCGTGCCACTCACCTTCGCAGGCAAGGTGAACCGGCTGGCGATCATGGTTCGCGGCAACCTCGCCGCCGCGATGCAGGGTCTTGTGGCGCTACCGTTGCTCGCCGGATTCGACATCGACGACCCGGATTCGGAGAAGGCGGGCCGCATCGTCTCGTTCGACGCTGCCGGGGGCTGGAATCTCGAGGAAGAGGGCTACCAGTCGGTCGGGTCGGGCTCGATCTTCGCCAAGTCATCGATCAAGAAGCTGTATTCGCAAGTGACGGACGCGGATTCGGCGCTACGAGTCGCTGTCGAGGCCCTTTACGACGCCGCCGATGACGATTCCGCGACCGGCGGCCCGGACCTGGTTCGCGGGATCTTTCCGACCGCCGTCACCATCGGCGTCGACGGCGCCATCAACGTAGGCGAGCGGCGCATCGCTGAGCTGGCCCGCGAGGTCATCCAAACGCGTTCGCGCACTGATACTTTCGGACCCGATGCCGATCGCGCGGGAAGTGATTCATGAGTTTTCCGTACTTCATCTCGCCAGAGCAGGCGATGCGCGAGCGCAGCGAGCTCGCGCGCAAGGGCATCGGACGCGGCCGCAGCGTGGTGGCACTGGTCTACTCCGGCGGTGTGTTGTTCGTCGCCGAAAACCCTTCGCGTACTTTGCAGAAGATCAGCGAGCTCTATGACCGCGTCGGCTTCGCCGCGGCCGGGAAGTTCAACGAGTTCGACAACCTGCGCCGCGGCGGGATCCAGTTCGCCGACACCCGCGGCTATGCCTACGACCGCCGGGACGTCACCGGCCGGCAACTGGCCAACGTGTACGCGCAGACACTGGGCACCATCTTCACCGAGCAGGCCAAGCCGTACGAGGTCGAGCTGTGCGTGGCCGAAGTTGCGCACTATGGCGAGACCAAAGCGCCTGAGCTGTACCGGATCACTTACGACGGGTCGATCAACGATGAGCCGCACTTCGTGGTGATGGGCGGGACCACCGAGCCGATCGCCACCGCGCTCAAGGAGTCTTACGCCGAGAACGCCGATCTTGCCGACGCGGTGCACATCGCCGTCAACGCATTGAAGGCGGGCGCCGGCAACGGCGGCGACGAGGACACGTTGAGCGTCTCGACGCTGGAGGTAGCCATCCTCGACGCCAGTCGGCCCCGGCGAGCGTTCCGGCGGATCACCGGTGCCGCGCTGGAACGGCTGCTGCCCGAACGCGATGCTTCCGAGTCGTCGGACGACTCGGCGGAGGAATCATCGAAATAGGCTCTGTGCCATGCTGATCGGCTTGCTGTTCGCGCTGGGATGTTCGGTGTGCTACGGCACCGCCACGGTGCTGCAAGCCGCGGCGACCCGGTCGGTGAACTCCGGGGACAGTGATTCCGGAGTCGACCCCGCTCTGTTGCTTCGGGCGCTACGGCAATGGCGCTACCTGGTGGGTATCGGGCTGGACGGCCTGGGCTTCCTGTTGCAGGTCGCCGCGCTCCGGCTGGTCCCGATTTACGTGGTCGCCGCGGCGATCGCCGCGTCACTCGCCGTCACCGCGATCGTGGCCGCCTGGGTGCTGTCCACGCGGCTGTCGGCGATGGAGTGGGCCGCCGTGGCGGTAGTGTGCGCGAGCCTGGCGATGCTCGGCGTCGCTGCCGGACCCGAGGGCACTGGACACGGTCCGTCGGGGTTGGGCTGGGCGCTGCTGGTGATCACCGCAATCGTGTTCGCCGCCGGCGCGGTCGCGGGTCGGTTGAGTGACCGGACTCGTGCGCTCGTGCTGGGGTTCGGGGCCGGTGCGGGCTTCGGTGTCGTCGAAATCGCCGTTCGGCTGATTGATTCGATCGACCTGACCCAGGCGTCGTTCTACACCAATCCGGCCATCTATGCCCTGATAGCCGGCGGGGCCGCGGGCTTTTTGCTGCTCACCTCCGCCTTGAGCCGCGGTTCGGTGACCACGGCCGTCGCCGGGATGGTGGTCGGCGAAACGGTCGGCCCAGCCCTGGTCGGAGTGGCCTGGCTGGGTGACCGCACGCGACCGGGCCTGGGTTGGATGGTGGAGGCCGGGTTCGCGATCGCCGTCGTCGCGGCGCTCGCGCTCAGCCGATTCGGCGAGGCCCCCGAGCCTGCCGAGTCCTGACCGATGTCAACCAGTTTCGCGTTGCGGCGAACACCGAACCGATGCCTTTCGGCGCGTTGTTGGTGGACGGCGGCTCGACCCGCGGAATTCTGCGATATCGACAGTGTCCTACCCGCTCGGCTGACCCATCGCTCGAACCTGAAATGCCTGCGACGCTTGCGTCAAGATACAAGATAGGAGTCGAGGATCGGGGGGTTCGTCGCTAGTGGTCGACCGAGCGGTAGCGGTCTACGACGCGCGTAGCGGGTCGACCCACCGCACGCCCGAGAACCGGCCGAAGTCCGCGTCGGTGGAACACAGTTCGGCACCGTGCTCGACGGCCAGCGCGGCGAGGTGAGCGTCACGAGTCAGGTTGCCTGCGGCGCCGACCGGGGTCAGGAGTCCGCGCAGGACGTGGGCGTGTCGTCAGTGGGATGCACGACCGTGACGCATGGCTGTGCCAGCCATCCGTCGACCACGTCGAAGGCGCCGTCGACGGTTGACGCGCGCTCGAACACCGCTGCGCGCGTCGATAGGCGGACGAACCCGATAAGCACGTGCCACGCGAACGCGACGGTGCGCGACCCCGAGAGCGTCTCATCCAGCCAGCCCCGGGGCCGACTGGTGCCGCGGCGAGGATTCGTCCATCGCGTAGATGAGGATGTTGAGGTCCATGATGCCTCGCACCGCCCGATCTGTTCGACTTGTAAGAAATCCTCAAGTGCTTCTCCGCACCCATGATCGCGTGAGTACCTCCCGGGCCATGGCCTAGCGCCGTATATTCCCCTCACGTCACACAAGTAGGGAGACGCGCATGTTCGCCTGCGAAGCCGTCGATTTAGACTTTCTCCAAACGGCTCCCAACAGGCTTAGCGCTTCCGTCAAAGTGGCCCGACCGCCTAGCGAGGTCTTTGCCGCGTTTGCGCATGACCCGGCCAACTGGGGCGAGTTCTTCCCTGGCTTCGACACAACCGGCAGTTATCACGGTTCGGGGCCACACGGCGTTGGCTCTCGCTGCACAAAGCGGGTCACCGGCATCAAAGTGGACGAGACGGTTCTCGCCTGGGATGAAGGCGCGCGGTTTGCATTCCGGGTTGACGGCGCAACCGCTCCGGCGTTTCACGCCTGGGTTGAGGACTACCACTTCGAGCCTGACGGTCCCGATGGCACTCAGTTGCGTGTTGACATTGGCAGCAAGCCGCGACTCGCCTTCAAACTAGCCACACCTGTACTGCCCCGCGCCTTGGCTCTCGTGCTGACCCACGCAGGCCACAAGCTTGAACATGGCCGCTGGTTCTCGAATCCAACGATCGACTCGTGAGATTCACTGACTATCCGCCGGGACAAACTGCTGCTCAGTGAAGTCTTTTTCACAAAGTCGGTGCCACCATCTGCTCAAAACTTTCTGGACAGGCTGGTCTGATCAGCAACGGCCCGACGGCACCATCGTCTGGGAGACTCGCGGTATCAGCGAGCCACGCCACGTCGGCGGGGGCTTGCGCACCCGTCGCCCGTTCAACCAGTACGCTCGAATTGTGCAGCGGCGAATCATGGGCATCGAGACCGAATTCGGTGTCACCTGCACTTTTCACGGACACCGGCGCCTGTCGCCCGACGAAGTGGCCCGCTACCTGTTTCGACGAGTGGTTTCCTGGGGCCGGAGTTCCAATGTTTTCCTGCGCAACGGAGCCCGGCTGTACCTCGACGTCGGTAGCCACCCTGAATACGCGACCGCCGAGTGCGACAGCCTGGTCCAGCTGGTCACCCATGACCGCGCGGGCGAACGCGTGCTCGAAGACCTGTTGATCGACGCCGAGCAGCGGCTGGCTGATGAGGGCATCGGCGGCGACATCTACCTGTTCAAGAACAACACCGATTCGGCGGGCAACTCCTACGGCTGCCACGAGAACTATCTGATCGTTCGGGCCGGTGAGTTCTCCAGGATCTCCGACGTGCTGCTGCCGTTCCTGGTCACCCGCCAGCTCATCTGCGGCGCCGGCAAGGTACTGCAAACCCCGAAGGCCGCCACGTTCTGCCTGTCGCAGCGCGCCGAGCACATCTGGGAGGGTGTCTCCTCGGCGACGACCCGCAGCCGCCCGATCATCAACACCCGCGACGAGCCGCACGCCGACGCCGAGAAGTACCGGCGCCTGCACGTCATCGTCGGCGACTCCAACATGTGCGAATCCACCACCATGCTCAAAGTGGGCACCGCGTCCCTGGTGCTGGAGATGATCGAGGCCGGCGTGGCGTTCCGGGACTTCTCGCTGGACAACCCGATCCGCGCCATCCGCGAGGTCAGCCACGACACCAGCGGCCGGCGGCCGGTGCGCTTGGCCGGTGGGCGTCAGGCCAGCGCGCTGGATATCCAGCGGGAGTACTACGCCCGCGCGGTCGAGCACCTGCAGACGCGCGAGCCCAACGCCCAGATCGAGCAGGTCGTCGACCTATGGGGTCGCCAGCTCGACGCGGTGGAGAGCCAGGACTTCGCGAAGGTCGACACCGAAATCGACTGGGTGATCAAGCGGAAGTTGTTCCAGCGCTACCAGGACCGCTACGACATGGAGCTGTCCGACGCGAAGATCGCCCAGCTCGACCTGGCCTATCACGACATCAAACGTGGCCGAGGTGTCTTCGATCTGCTGCAGCGCAAGGGGCTGGCGGCGCGGATCACCACGGACGAGGAGATCGACGCGGCCGTCGACCAGCCGCCTCAGACCACCCGGGCCCGACTGCGGGGTGAGTTCATCAGCGCCGCCCAAGCGGCTGGACGCGACTTCACCGTCGACTGGGTGCACCTCAAGCTGAACGACCAGGCGCAGCGCACGGTGCTGTGCAAGGATCCGTTCCGGTCGGTCGACGAGCGGGTCAAAAGGCTGATCGCCAGCATGTAGCCCAACGCGATCGTTTCGAATCGCGTTGGGGTAAAAGCCATGTCGGGTGGTGCGGCCTGCCGCCGTGGTGGCGGCAGGCCCGCGGCAGAACCGTTACTTGAAAATATCCTTGACGTTCTCGCCCGCCTTTTTCACGCTGGACTTGGCTTGGTCCTTCTTGCCTTCGCCCTCGGTGTCCTTGTCGCCGGTAGCCTTACCGACCGTTTCTTTCGCCTTGCCGGCAACATCTTCAGCGGCGTTCTTTGCTTTATCCGTGAGTCCCATGAGGGTGTCCCTTCCATGGCCAACCGCAGATTGCGGATGGCCTGCCAGGAACCCAGGTTGGGCTCCTAGCTGACCCACGCCCGGTCAAGCCCGGGTGTGGGAGCTCGTGCTTTGCTCGTGCTGAGCTAAATCCGTCGGCCCTGCCGATCGGCCCGCCCGTCAAACCGCTTGGCAACCAAGGGTTTTGATGACGTCGGAAAGTATGTCTAGCGGCGGGCGCATGCCCGAGGCTCGCAGCTGAACCCCGGCGGACTCATTGACTGACAACTCAGGCAACGCTACTCGCCGGAGAGCGGTATGGCGAGCGGCCGATGGCTGCGCACTCCGGACTTCACGCACCCCTAAGCTGCAACAGTGGCGGTATCCAAAGTCGAACGCTTGATGAACCTCGTCATCGCATTGCTGTCCACCCGCACCTACATCACCGCGGAGAAGATCCGGTCCAGCGTGGCCGGGTACGCGGACAGCGTCAGCGATGAAGCATTTTCGCGAATGTTCGAGCGCGACAAGAACGAGTTGCGCGATCTGGGCATCCCGCTGGAAACCGGCCGGGTGTCGTCCTACGACCCGGTCGAGGGCTACCGGATCAACCGCGACGCCTATGCGCTGCCGGCTGTCGAGCTGACCGGCGACGAGGCCGCCGCGGTCGCGGTGGCCACCCAGCTGTGGGAGTCGCCTGAGCTGATCACCGCCACCCAGGGGGCATTGCTGAAGCTGCGCGCCGCCGGTGTCGACGTCGACCCCGACGCGCCGGTCGCCATCGCGTCGCCGGCCGGAAGCGTCGGACTGCGCGGATCGGAAGACGTGCTGAACGCGCTGCTCGCGGCGATCACCGCAGGGCAGGCCGTGCAGTTTCCGCACCGCCCGTCCCGCGTCGAGCCGTACACCGTGCGCACCGTCGAGCCGTGGGGCGTGATCACCGAAAAAGGCCGCTGGTACCTGGTCGGGCACGACCGCGACCGCGACGCCACCCGCACGTTCCGGCTGTCCCGGATCGGCCCCGGGGTTACCCCGATCGGCTCCGCCGGGGCCGTCACCAGTCCCAAGGACGCCGATCTGCGCGAGATCGTTGCCAAAGCTGTAGGCGACGCACCGACGGGTGTGCAGGCGCAGGTCTGGGTCGCCGAAGGGCGGGCCACCGCACTGCGGCGTGCCGGAACGCCGGTGGGCGCGCGGTCGGTCAACGGCCGCGACGGCGACACCATCGCGGTGGACATCGGAACCACGGGCCAACTGGCGCGCGACATCGCCGGTTACGCCGCCGATGCCATCGTCCTGGAGCCGGCAACGCTGCGTGACGAGGTGCTGGGCCTGCTGCGCGCTCACGCAGGGGGGGAGCGCCCGTGACACCCGTGTCGACGCGGCTGGTGCGCCTGCTGAACATGGTGCCGTATTTTCAGGCCAACCCGCGGGTTACCCGCGCTCAAGCCGCCTCTGACCTCGGTGTTTCGCTCAAGCAGCTGGGTGAGGACCTCGACCAGCTGTGGCTGTGCGGGCTGCCTGGATACGGCCCGGGCGACCTGATCGACTTCGAATTCACCGGCGACACCATCGAGGTGACGTTCTCCGCGGGAATCGACACCCCGCTGCAGCTCACTTCGCCGGAAGCCACCGGGCTGCTGGTGGCCCTGCGCGCGCTCGCCGACATCCCCGGCGTGGTCGACCCCGAGGCGGCGCGCAGTGCCATCGCCAAGATCGAGACGGCCGCGGGAGCAGCCGGGCACGGCAACGACGTCTCGGCAGTCGAGGAGCCGGCGTCGGCCGAGAGCCAGGCCTCCGCCGCGGTGCGGGCCGCGGTCCGCGACAACCGGGCGCTGAGCATCGACTACTACGCCGCCTCGCACGACACGCTGTCCACCCGGATCGTCGACCCCATCCGGATCGTGCTCGTCGGCGGCCAGAGCTACGTGGAGGCGTGGTCGCGGGAAGCCGAAGGTGTGCGGCTGTTCCGGTTCGACCGCATCGTCGACGCGTCGGTGCTCGACGAGCCCTCTGCGCCACCGGAACCCGCGATCCAGGCGCCGCCGGACACGTCGCTGTTCGACGCCGATCCGGCGCTGCCGTCGGCGACCCTGCGTCTCTCACCCGCGGCCTCGTGGATGTTCGAGTACTACCCGATGCGTCTGCTGCAGGAACTGCCCGACGGCTACTGCGAGGCGGCCATGACCTACGCCTCCGAGGACTGGATGGCCCGCCAGGTGCTGGGGCTGGGGTCGGCAGTGCGCGTGCTCGGTCCGGACGCACTGGTCGCGCGGGTGGCCCATGACGCCGCGGCCGCGCTGGAGGCCTACCAGGCCGTGGCGCGCTCCGGCTGATCGAACCGCGGCTGCGGTAGCATCGTGGAGACGTGTGGAGGTAAATACAAGTGAACGCTCTCGGCCCGTGGCACCTGGCTATCATCGCGGTCCTGGTGATTGTTCTGTTCGGCGCCAAACGACTTCCCGACGCGGCACGTTCATTGGGCAAATCGCTGCGGATCTTCAAGTCCGAGGTCCGTGAACTGCAAAGCGATTCCAAGCCCGAAACGTCCGCCCCCCAAGCCGCGCCGGCTCAGCCGGTGCATTCCGAGCGGGTAGAGCCGCCGGCGGCTGACGGTCGCTCGGCCTAGCCCGGCACCGCCGCTACGGCGCCCGAGCGCCTATCACCGTGCGCACCACCGGTTTATTCAGACGGCTCGATCCGCGAGCCCGTCGCAGCCGTACCAATCCTGACGCGACGATGTCGCTCGTCGCACATCTCACCGAGCTGCGGTCTCGGCTGCTCGTCTCGCTGGCGGTGATCCTGCTGACCACTGCGTTCGGCTTCGTCTGGTACTCGCGCTCGGTGTTTGGGCTGGAAAGCCTCGGGGAATGGCTGCGCCACCCGTATTGCGCGCTGCCGGCGTCCGCACGGGCGGACATCGCCAACGGCCAGTGCAGGTTGCTGGCCACCGCGCCCTTCGACCAGTTCATGCTGCGGCTGAAAGTCGCGCTGACGGCGGGCATGGTGCTGGCCTGCCCGATGTGGCTGTACCAACTCTGGGCGTTCATCACCCCGGGTCTGTACAAGAAGGAAAAGCGTTTCGCGGTCGCGTTCGTGGTTCCGGCGGCGTTGCTCTTCATCGCCGGCGCGGTGCTGGCGTATGTGGTGGTCTCCAAAGCTCTGCAATTCCTGTTGACCGTGGGCAGCGACGTCCAGGTGACGGCGCTGTCCGGCGACCGCTATTTCGGTTTCCTGATCAACCTGCTGCTGGTGTTCGGGGTCAGCTTCGAATTCCCGCTGCTGGTGGTCATGCTCAACTTCGTCGGCATCTTGCCCTACAAGCGCCTGAAGTCGTGGCGGCGTGGCCTGATCTTCGGGATGTTCGTCTTCGCAGCGGTTTTCACGCCGGGCTCCGACCCCTTCTCCATGACGGCGCTGGGGCTGACGCTGACATTGCTGCTCGAACTCGCTATCCAGATCGCCCGCGTGCACGACAAACGCAAAGCCAAACGCGAAGCGCTGACCACCCTCGACGACGATGAAGCTTCGGTCCTCGACCCGCCATCCGCGGTCGAAACGCCATCTGCAGTCGGGGCGCCGTCGAGCATCGCCGGACCTCATGACGACATCACCTGACGAACCGGGTGAATTGGCCCGGTTCGCTGCGGAATTGGAATTCGAGCTCGACCCCTTCCAGCGACGGGCCTGCGCGGCGTTGGAAAGCGGCCACGGCGTGTTGGTGTGCGCGCCGACCGGAGCCGGCAAGACCATCGTCGGCGAATTCGCGGTGCACCTGGCGTTGGCGTCCGGGGGCAAGTGTTTCTACACCACACCGATCAAGGCGCTGAGCAACCAGAAGCACAACGACTTCGTCGCGCGCTACGGCAAGGAGCAGATCGGGCTGCTGACCGGCGACATGTCGGTGAATGCCGACGCCCCGGTGGTGGTGATGACCACCGAAGTGCTGCGGAACATGCTGTACGCGGATTCGCCTGCGCTGCGCGGACTTTCGTATGTGGTGATGGACGAGGTGCACTTCCTTGCCGACCGGATGCGTGGGGCGGTGTGGGAGGAGGTGATCCTGCACCTGCCCGACGAGGTGCGACTGGTCAGCCTGTCGGCGACGGTGAGCAACGCCGAAGAATTCGGCGGCTGGATTCAGACCGTGCGCGGTGACACCTCCGTGGTGGTCGACGACCACCGACCGGTCCCGCTGTGGCAGCACATGCTGGTCGGCAAACGACTCTTCGACCTGTTCGACTATGAGGCTCATGAGCCAGGGGATCGGCGGTACGCGGTCGTCGACCCAAACCTGTTGCGCCACATCGCCAATCGCCGTGAGGCCGATCGGTTGTCCGACTGGCGGGGTCCGCGCCGCGGAGGTGGCCGAGGAGGATCGGGACGCTCGGGTTTCTACCGCCCGCCGTCACGGCCGGACGTGATCAGCATGCTCGACGCGGACGGTCTGCTGCCGGCGATCACCTTCGTGTTCTCCCGGGTCGGCTGCGACGCCGCGGTGTCGCAGTGTCTGCGCTCGTCGCTGCGGCTGACCACCGAAGAGGAGCGGGCGCAGATCGCCGAGGTGATCGACCACCGCTGCGGCGATCTGGAGGATTCCGACCTGGCCGTGCTTGGTTACTACGAATGGCGCGAGGCGCTGCTGCGCGGCATCGCCTCGCATCATGCCGGCTTGTTGCCGGTATTCCGGCACACCGTCGAGGAGTTGTTCACCGCCGGGCTGATCCGGGCCGTCTTCGCCACCGAGACACTGGCATTGGGCATCAACATGCCGGCCCGCACCGTGGTGTTGGAGCGGCTGGTGAAGTACAACGGCGAACAGCATCTCCCGCTGACGCCCGGCGAGTACACCCAGCTCACCGGCCGGGCCGGCCGGCGCGGCATCGACGTCGAGGGTCACGCCGTGGTGCTCTGGCACCCGGGCGAGGAGACCACCGAACCGGCCGAGGTCGCGGGCCTGGCGTCGACCCGAACCTTCCCGCTGCGCAGCTCATTCGCGCCGTCGTACAACATGACGATCAACCTGGTGAACCGGGTGGGCACCGAGCAGGCGCATCGGCTGTTGGAGCAGTCGTTCGCGCAGTTCCAGGCGGACCGGTCGGTGGTGAGCCTGGTCCGCGGCGTCGAGCGCGGACAACAGCTGCTCGACGAAGTCGCGGCCGAGCTCGGTGGCAACGACGCGCCGATCCTCGAATACGCCCGGCTGCGCGAGCAGATCAGCCAGCAGGAGCGTGCGCAGGCGCGGGCATCGCGGCTGCAGCGCCGGCAAGCCGTCAACGATGCGCTGTCGGCCCTGCGTCGTGGCGACATCATCACGATCACCCACGGTCGACGAGGCGGGTGGGCCGTGGTGCTGGAGCCGGCGGCTCGCGACAGCACCGATCCGCGGCCGTTGGTGCTAACCGAAAACCGTTGGGCGGGAAGGATTTCATCGGCGGACTATTCCGGTGAGTCGGCGCCGGTCGGGTCGATGACGTTGCCCAAGCGCGTCGAACATCGGCAACCCCGGGTTCGTCGCGACCTGGCATCGGCGCTGCGTTCGGCCGCGGCCGACCTGTCCGCGCCCGGTGGCCGTCGCGGTAAGCGCACCGAAAGCCGCGACGCCGATCCAGAACTCGCCAAGCTGCGGGAGAAGATGCGTCGTCACCCGGCCCACCGTGAAGCCGACCTCGAGGCCCGGATGCGGGTGGCGGAGCGCTACCTGCGGATCGAACGCGACAACACCGCCCTGCAGCAGAAGGTCGCCGCCGCCACCAACTCGCTGGCCCGCACCTTCGACCGGATCGTGGGACTGCTCACCGAGCGCGGCTTCATCGCAGTCGCCGACGGCAGTCCCACGGTGACCGACGACGGCCGGCTCCTGGCCCGGATCTACAGCGAGAGCGACCTGCTGGTCGCCGAATGTCTGCGCACCGATGCCTGGGCCGGGCTCAAAGACGCCGAGTTGGCCGGTGTGCTCTCGTCGGTCCTGTACGAGACGCGCGGCGGCGACGGACCCGGGGCGCCGCGCCACGAGCAGATCCCGACGCCGCGGCTGCGGCAGGCGCTGGCCCAGACGCGGCGTCTCTCGGCCCAGCTGCGCGCCGATGAGCACCGTCATCGCATCGCGCTGAGCCGCGAGCCCGATGACGGATTCGTGGCGGCCATCCACAGTTGGGCCAGCAACGGCGACCTGGTCACCGCCCTGGCCGCCGCCGACGCCGAGGGAACCGGATCCGCGCTGTCGCCCGGGGATTTCGTGCGGTGGTGCCGGCAGGTGCTCGACCTGCTGGACCAGGTCCGCAATGCCGCCCCCCGACCAGAGCTGCGGGCGACCGCCAAACGCGCGATCGACGCGATCCGGCGCGGCGTCGTGGCAGTTGACGCCGGGTAGGCTGAGCCGAGGTTACGGTTGCCTACGGCGACCGACGCGAGACTGCATTCAGCACCGAGAGGACCGAGACACGATGAGCGGACCGCAGGGAACCGACCCGACGCAGCCGTGGCAGCCGCCTCAGGGTGAAGGTCAGACCTCCGGCGGGGACCAGACCCAGCAGGCGTCACCCTGGCAGCACCAGCCCGGCGGTGACCAGGGCTGGCAGGCCTCGGGCGGCGAGCACCAGACCTGGCAGGCCCCCGCGTACACGCCCACCGAGTACGGGCAGTACCAGCAGCCCGCCACCCAGTACTACCCGCCGTCGCAGACGTACCCGCAGGGTTACCCGCAGCAGGGCCAGTACCCCGATCCGACCGCTGCCTACGGCCAGCAGCCGGGCCAGTACGGCCAGCCGGCCCAGTACGGTCAGCCAGGCCAGCAAGGGCAATACGGTCAGCCGGGCCAGTACGGTCAGCCGGGCCAGTACCCACAGCCCGGTCAGTACGCCGGGCCCTACGGACAGCCGCCGGCCGGTCCGAAGCGTCCCAGGAAGACGATCGGCATCGTCCTCGGTCTGTTGGCCGCCGCCGTCGTCGCGGTGATCCTGGTGCTGGGTTTCTGGGCGCCGGGATTCTTCGTGACCACCAAGCTGGACGTCGGCAAGGCCGAGGCCGGCGTGCAGCAGATCCTCACCGACAACACCAACGGCTACGGCGCGAAGAACGTCAAGGACGTCAAGTGCAACAACGGTCAGAACCCGACCGTGAAGAAGGGTGCCACCTTCGATTGCGACGTCAGCATCGACGGCACCAAGCGGACGCTGACCGTGACGTTCCAGGACAACAAGGGCACCTACGAGGTGGGCCGGCCCAAATAGCGCCGGTTCAGGACGCGGGCAACGCGTCGAGCGCCTTCTGCAGCCGAGCGACCGATGACCCGACCGCGAGTCGGGTCGCGAGTTCGGCCACCCGTGGCGGGTCGACCGCGACCAGCGGCAGCGCGTCGGAGGCGGTGGAGAAGGTGACCGGCGCGTCGGTGGCCACAGCCACCACCGGTCCGGCCACCTCGATGTAGTCGGCAGCCGCTCGCAACTTGGCCCGAACGCCTTTGGCCAGTGAGGATTTCGGGTCGTCGACCGCCGCCAGGATGGCCTCCAGCGAGCCGTGTTGCGTCAGCAGCGTCGCGGCGGTCTTCTCGCCGACGCCCGGCACACCGGGCAGCCCGTCGGACGGGTCGCCGCGCAGTAAGGCCAACTCGGCGTAGCCCTCGCCGGCCCGATCGGCGGGAACGCCGTAGCGTTCGGCGACCTCGGCGGGACCCAGCAGGCTGGCGTTGCTCAGGCCACGGCCGAGGTAGAGCACCCGAATCGCGACCGGCTCGTCGCGAACCACCTGCAGCAGGTCGCGGTCGCCGCTCACCACGATCACCGGGTCGTGGCGCTCTTGGGCGGCCAGCGTGCCGATCACGTCGTCGGCTTCGTAGCCCTCGGCACCGCCGGTGCAGATGCCGAACGCATCGAGAATCTCGCCGATCATCTCGACCTGCGGCGACAGGTCGTCCGGCACTTCCTCGACATCGGTTTGCCCGCCTGGCTTTTCGTCTTCGACACGGTGCGCTTTGTACGACGGGATGCGATCGACCCGGAACTGCGGACGCCAGTCCAGATCCAGGCAGACCACCAGCCGGCCCGGTTCGTGCCGGGTGATCACGGTGGCCATCGAGTCCAGGAAGCCGCGGACCGCGTTGACCGGTCGGCCGTCGGGGGAGGTGATCGAGGACGGGACGCCGAAGAACGAGCGAAACCACATGCTGGCGCCGTCGAGGAGCAGCAGCGGCGCGGGCATGTCCGTGAGCCTATTCGTCGTTGATTCTGCGCTGACGGCGCCTACTACTCCTATGTCTTCGCCCGGAGTGCAGACTCAACGCATGCGGCCAGGTTCGGTTGCCGCGCTCCTCCTCATCGCGCGGTGCCCCCACTGCATCGTCGCACGGCTAGCCTGAAGCTCATGGGTTCTGACCGCTTCGACGCCGAGGTCTACCGCCGCCGGTTGGCGGCGGCGACCGCCGCCACCACGAAGGCCGGCCTGGCCGGGCTGGTGATTACCCCTGGCTATGACCTGCGCTATCTGATCGGCTCGCGCGCGCAGACCTTCGAACGCCTCACTGCGCTGGTGCTGCCGGTCTCCGGGGACCCCACGATTGTCATACCGCGACTGGAACTGGCGTCGCTGAAACAGTCCGCGGTCGCCGATCTTGGCGTGACGGTGCGGGATTGGGTCGACGGCGACGACCCGTACCGGCTGGTCGCCGCGGCCGTGGGTGGCGCGCCGGCAGCGACGGCGGTGACAGACTCGATGCCCGCGTTGCACCTGTTGCCGCTGGCCGATGTGCTTGGCACGCTGCCGGTGCTGGCCACCGACGTGCTGCGCGAGCTGCGGATGGTCAAGGACGCCGCCGAGATCGACGCGCTGCGCAAGGCGGGCGCGGCCATCGACCGGGTGCACGCCAGGGTGCCGGACTTCTTGCTGCCCGGCCGGACCGAGGCCGCCGTCGCCGCTGACATCGCCGAAGCCATTGTCGCCGAAGGACATACGGAGGTGGCATTCGTCATCGTCGGCTCCGGCCCGCACAGCGCCGACCCGCATCACGAGTACTCCGATCGCGAGATCCAGGTGGGCGACCTCGTGGTCGTGGACATCGGCGGCCCCTATGCGCCGGGATACAACTCCGACTCGACGCGTACCTACAGCATCGGCGAGCCGAGTCCCGAAGTAGCGCAACAGTATTCAGTTCTGCAGCGGGCGCAGCGGGCGGCCGTAGAGGCGGTGCGTCCCGGGGTGACCGCCGAGCAGGTCGACGCCGCGGCCCGCAATGTGCTGGCCGAAGCGGGGCTCGCCGAATACTTCGTGCACCGCACCGGCCACGGCATCGGACTCTCGGTGCACGAGGAGCCCTACATCGTCGCGGGCAACGATCTGCCGCTGCAGGCGGGTATGGCGTTTTCCGTCGAACCGGGGATCTACTTCCCGGGCCAGTGGGGAGCCCGCATCGAAGACATCGTGGTGGTGGCCGAACACGGTGCCCAGTCGGTGAATCACCGTCCGCACGAACTGATCGTGGTGTCCGTCTGACCGCTCTGAGTATTAGGCTCACACGATGACCGACCACGACCGCGCCGCCGCACGCCGAGAAATCACCAACGCTTTCATGAACGCTCTGGAACGCCGCCACGATGTGCTGGACCTGATCGTGGGCGCCGACGATAGACCGTCCGCGGTCGACGGCATCGTCGAGTTGCTGGGCACGTCGCGGCTGGGTGCTGAAGCGGTGATCGGCATGTCGTTCGATCAACTGACCAAGGACTCGCGCAAGATCATCGCCGCCGAGCTCGAAGACCTGAACAACATCTTGAGTTTCACATTCAAGGACCGGCCGGCCAGCTCGGGCGACTCGATGGCGCTACGGGCGTTCTCCGGCAAATCGGACCACGACATCTTCTCCGCACGCACCAAGGACATCGGCGCCAAGGGCGACGGCTCGGGCGCTCCCGCCACTGACCTCGAAGACGAAATCCGTTCCGCAGAGGAGCGATTCGACGCTGAAGAGGCGGCCTGGTTTGTCGCGGTCGACGGCGGTGACAAGGTCGGCATGGTTTTCGGCGAGCTCGAGGGCCATGAGGTGCACGTCCGGATCTGGATCCACCCGGACTACCGACACCGTGGCTATGGCACGGCCGCCCTGTCCAAGTCACGACCGGAGCTGGCGGCGTATTTCCCCGCGGTGCCGTTGGTGATCCGGGCGCCGGGCGCCACGCTCGTCTAGCGGGCTAGTCGGACTTGCGGGTCAACAGATCCGAGGACCCGAGCACCCGCTCGACCTGAACTTCGATGACCACCCGTCGGGGGTTCTCCCGCGGCGTGCGGTAGCGCTGCGCGTAGCGCAGCTCGGCGTCGCGCACGGCGGCGGGGTCGCGGTTGACGCTCGCCCGACCCTCCAACGACAGCCATCGCGCCCCGTCGACCTGACTGAGGACGGCGACCTCGCCGCGGTCGGCGTTGACCGCCTTCTGCGAGCCACCGGTGGTGATCACGCGGGCGATGTGGGTCTTCGGATCGAAGGTGAAGCCGACCGCCACGACATGCGGCGAATTGTCGGCGCGCAGCGTGGTCAGCATGGCGAGGTGGCGCTCGGTCAGAAATGCCAGCGCGTCATTGGTCAGCCGGGCCGTGGAGTTCGCCATCACCGCCCACGCTAGCGCAGGAGATAATCGCAGCCGTGGATGACACGGGCACGCCGACAGTGCTGATTCTCGGCGGCCGCAGCGAAATCGGCGTCGAGCTCGCGGTGCGGCTGGCCCCCGGCGCGTCGATCGTGCTGGCGGCCCGCAACGCCGACCGGCTCGACGAACAGATCGCAGCGATCCGCGCGGCCGGAGCGGTGCGGGTGGCGTGCGTCGAATTCGACGCCGACGACGTGGAATCGCACGGCCCGCTGGTCGATTCGATCGTTGCCGGGCACGGTCCGATCGACACCGCGGTGCTGGCGTTCGGCATCCTCGGCGATCAACATCGCGCCGAGACCGACGCCGCGCACGCCGTTGCCGTCGTCCACACCGACTACGTCGCCCAGGTCAGCCTGCTCACCCATCTGGCCGCGGCGATGCGGCAGGCCGGCCGGGGAAAGCTGGTGGTGTTCTCGTCGATCGCCGGTGCCCGGGTGCGTCGGGCAAACTACGTCTACGGTTCGGCCAAGGCCGGTTTGGACGGCTTCGCCTGTGGTCTGGCCGACGCGCTGCACGGGACCGGTGTGCGGTTGTTGATCGTGCGGCCCGGCTTCGTGATCGGGCGGATGACGCAAGGCATGACGCCGGCGCCGCTGTCCAGCACACCGGCGCAGGTGGCTGCGGCGACGGCGCGGGCGCTGGCCAACGGCCGACGGACAGTGTGGATTCCCTGGGCGTTGGGACCAGCGGCCGGCGTGATGCGACAGCTGCCGCAGTTCGTCTGGCGCCGGATGCCGCGCTAGAAATCCTCGTCGCCGGGATCGCCGCCAACGGCTGGCCGCGGCGAGTTCTCGTCGAAGACCAGTCCCACCGGAGCCAGCACCCGCAGTGCCGTGTCGGCCACGGCCTCGTCGAGGTCGCAGACGAGTATCGAGCGCCACGGGGTGACCACCAGCGGCGCCTCGATCGCGGCCAAGTACTCCGCGACCCGCGCGGGCAGCACGCCCAGTGGCACCGCGGCGCCCAACGCCACCCGGCCGTCGTCCTGCTCGATCCAGCCCACGGGCGAGCGGGGGAGCGTCCGAAAGCCATCACCGAGCTCGACGCCAGGCCACAAGAGCGACGGGTCAGCCAATTCGCTTACTCGCGAGGCCTCTTCGCGCACCTCGGCGAACCGCGCCGCAACGGCAATCATCGTGTCGACCACCTCGCGGGTGGTCAACCGGACTCCGGTGTCGCGCCCGGCCAGCACCAGTGCGGCGTGGTCGTCCTCGACGTGAACACCAACGTCGGCACCCAGCCCGGACACGTCGCCGCGTCCGTCGTCGATGCTGAACAGGAAGCGTTCCGGTAGCTGTGCCAAAACCGGCTCCGTCTGGATAGCAGCGTCCAGTTCGGCGACCCATGCCCGCACGTCGGCGATACCGCCCGCCCTCCCGGACAGCGGTGAGGCGACGATGGAGCAGCCCGGCAACAGACCGGCCTCCGCCACCGCCGCAACTACGGCATCGGTATCGCTGACGTCGGGTATCTGCAGATTCCCTCGGCCGGTCAGCTCCAGCGCTGCCGAGCCGAAAGCCGCAGACGCATGTGCCAGCGCTACCAACTGGCCGGCCGTCAACCTGCCGCCGGGCAGCCTGATTCGTGCCAGCGAGCCGCCGGTTGCACGGTTCAGGACGTGCCCGCCCGCCGCGCATAGGCTTTGCGCTTCTCGACTTCGACGTCGCTGGTGAAAACGCGCCCGGTGCCCAGCGCGCGCCCCAACGCCTCAGACACCCGTAGCGGCATCAGCCGCTGGCCCGTCACGGTCGCGCCGATCGCACGGGGGACGAGCACGCGTGGTTTCGGTCTGGCGATCACCCGGGCGATCGCCTGGGCGACATCATTCGGCTCGGCATTCTTGAACCCCTTCGCATGCCCGATGCCGGTGATCATTTCGGTATTGGTCAGAGTTGGCATGATCGCTGAGAAGTGGACACCGCTCCCGCGGTTTTCCATGCGAACAGTGTCGGTGTAGCCCAGCACGGCATGCTTTGTCGCGCAATAGGTTGCGATGCCCTCGGTCGGCAGCAGGCTGCCCAGTGACGCGATGTTGATGATGTGACCGTGACCGCGCGGCAGCATTCGCTGGGCTGCCAGCTTGGTTCCGAGAATCACGCCGTAGACGTTGACATTGAGCAGTCGCTGCGTGGCGGCATCGGCCTCGTCGACCGCGCTGCCGACCGCGATGACCCCGGCGTTGTTCACCAATACGTCCACGGTCCCGAGGCGCTCTTCAACGGTGTCGAGAAATTCGGTAAAGGACCGTCGATGCGTCACGTCCAATCGCCGCGCGAACTCGAGGCCCACGTCGTTGGTCGCTTCCTTGACTGCCGATCGGTCGATATCGCCGATCGCAACCTTGGCGCCCAGACCGTGCAGAACGGTCGCGGTCGCCAGACCGATCCCACGCGCACCACCAGTGATGGCAACCACCTTGTCGGCAACAGAGGAACGTTTCATCGTCGGTTGCTCCTTCTTGTTGGGTTGAAGCCTAGGCGTCGTCAGCGCCATTAGACTGACGGGATGTCACCGACCTTCGCCGACATCGCCAAAGCGGAATTCGTTCTGCTGACCACCTTCACCAAGGACGGCCGGCCCAAGCCCACCGCGATCTGGGCCGCCAACAAGGGCGACCACCTGCTGGTCATCACGCAGGCAAAATCATGGAAAGTCAAGCGAATTCGCAATACCCCGCGGGTCACGCTGGCGATCTGCGATCGCGGCGGACACCCGAAAAGCGAGGCCATCGAGGCAACTGCGACGATCCTCGACTCATCGCAGACCGGCCTCGTCTACGACGCCATCGGAAGCGAATACGGCATCGTCGGCAAGGTGTTCAACGTGTTCAGCAAGCTGCGCGGGGGCAAGGCGAACAACGTCGGTCTGGAATTACGCGCTGCGACGACGCGGGCCGAGTAGCGGCCTGAGGAGGAGCCGCGCAATCGGACTACGCGCTGCTTCCTAGGTGCTCACCGAAGAACGCGAAGACGCGCTTCCATGCATCGTCGGTGGCCTCTTGGTTGTAGCCGAACCCGGTGATGCGTAGCAGCGGTTGGGCGGGAAGCTTGTTGGCGAAGCCGTGCCCCACCTTCGGATAGGACTTGACGTCGTTGGTGATGCCCTTGTCGTCGAGCACCCGCTGCAGCTTCTCGGATGCCCCGCGGCCGATCGGATCCCGGCGGCCGAAACTGGCCACCACCGGGCAGGCCCCGTCCAGCGTTTCGCTGAGCTCCCGCGGCAACGGTGCGCCGTAGAAGGGTGCTGAGGCGTCAAAACCCTTGGGCGACATCACAAGTGCGAACTGCCCGCCCATGCAGAATCCCGCGATGCCGATGCGGTCGGTGGTTTCCGGCAGGGCCTTCAGGTGGTCGCGGGCAACCAGCACGTCGTCAAGCGAGCGCCCGTGCTGGGCGATCACTTCGCGGATGACCTTGGTCATGCATCGCGCCCAGCCGCCACGGGCGAACAAGTTCGGGGTCAGCGCGACATACCCCGCCGCTGCGACGCGGCGGTTGATCGACTCTTTATCCGGTCCGTAACCGATCGCGTCGTGAATGATCACCACACCGGGCCAGGGGCCCGAGCCGTCGGGGACGTCGAGCAGCGCGTCGATGGGGCCGGCCGGGGTATCGATCTCGATTGTCGTCACGTCAGACATCTAACCGCGCCGGGGAGAATCTGCGGAACTCCACCGGTGGTCTGCGACGTTGCCCTCTCATGGTGTCGCGACTGTTTCTGCTCTACGTCGTCGCCGAGCTCGCCGTTGTGGTGGCGCTGGCGTCGACGATCGGGCTCGGATGGACCCTGCTGTTGCTGTTGGTTGCGTTCGCCGGGGGATTGGCGCTCGCGGGCTCGCAACTCAAGGTGCAGCTCAACCGGCTGCGGTCCGGGATGAATGCCGGCCAGTCGACGCTGGCCGCCGACGGTATGGCGGTCGCATCCGGAACCTTGCTCGTGGTGACGCCCGGCCTGTTGACCAGCGTCGCGGGCGTGTTTTTGTTGCTACCGCCGACCCGGGCCGCCGTCCGCCCGCTGCTCGGCGCGATGGCCGTCCGCGGCCTCGGCCGGCGCGTCCCGTTGTTCACGGTCACCGGGGTCGGCCCGTACCACCGCCCGCGGCGACCGGACTACATCGACGGCGAGGTCATTGATGCCGCCGACGTCAGTGAGGTGTCTGATCCGCCGGCCCTGCCGCGTTTGCGGCCTGAATAGCCGCTGCACCCCACCCCGTAGGTTCTATCGGCGTGACTGACGTCCCGACCACCCTGTTGCTCGACGGCAGGGTGCACAGCCCAAGCCATCCCGATGCCACCGCGATGGCGGTGCGCGGCGGCACTGTGGTGTGGCTGGGCAGCGACGACGTCGGCCGAGAGCAGTTCGCGGGCGCCGACATCGTCGATCTGGCCGGCGGCTTCGTCGCCCCGGCCTTCGTCGACAGTCATATTCACCTCACCGCCACCGGGCTGACGCTCACCGGTCTCGACCTCCGCGCTGCGAAATCGCTGCCGCATTGCCTGCGGCTGGTTGCCGATCATGCGGCGGCCAACCCCGGTGCACCCATCTGGGGCCACGGATGGGACGAGTCGTCGTGGCCGGAAAACACCCCGCCGAGCACCGCCGACCTCGACGCTGTGCTCGGCGATCGGCCCGCCTACCTGGCGCGGGTCGACGTGCACTCGGCGTTGGCATCGACCGGTCTGCGGCAGCGCGTCGACGGGTTGGCGTCGGAGACCGGCTTCGACGAACAGCGCCCGCTGGTCGCCAACGCCCATCACCGGGTTCGTGCCGTCGCGCGCGAACTGCTGACCGAGGGCCAGCGTGCGGAAGCCCGGCTGGCCGCGCTGCACGCCGTCGCCGCGAACGGGATTGCCGCGGTGCACGAATGCGCCGGCCCGCAGATCGGTGGCCCCGACGACTGGCGCGAAGTGCGGGCACTCGACCACGGCGTCGAGGTGATCGGCTATTGGGGTGAGGCAGTGAGCAGCCCGGCCCAGGCCCGCGCGCTGCTCGACGACACCGGCGCGGCTGGGCTGGCCGGCGACCTGTTCGTCGACGGCGCGCTCGGGTCGCGCACCGCCTGGCTGCACAATCCGTACAGCGACGCCGACCACTGCGGAACCTGCCACCTGGACGCCGACGCCGTCGCCGCCCACCTGCGGGCGTGCACCGAAGCCGGTGTGACGGCTGGCTTTCACGTCATCGGCGACGCCGCGGTCGCCAGCGTGGTTGCCGCCCTGGAACACGTGGTCGACGAGTTCGGCGTACCCGCGGTAGCCCGGTGCGGCCACCGCCTGGAGCACGTGGAGATGGTCACCGCCGAGCAGGCGGTCAAGCTGGGCGCATGGGGGGTGACGGCCAGCGTGCAGCCCAATTTCGACGCGCTGTGGGGTGGTCGTGACGGCATGTATGCCCGTCGTCTCGGTATCGATCGAGCCGGGCGTCTCAACCCGTTTGCGCTGCTAGCATCCCAAGGCGTGGCCCTCGCGTTCGGATCCGACGCCCCCGTCACCGGCCTCGACCCATGGGCGACGATCCGGGCCGCCGTGCACCACCACACACCAGCCAGCGCACTTTCGGCGCGGGCGGCGTTCGCCGCCGCGACCCGCGGTGGATGGCGGGCGGCCGGCGGCGGAGATGGTCACGCAGGCAGCCTGGTCCCGGGCGCGCCCGCGTCGTACGCCGTCTGGGACATCGGCGACCTCGAAAGCGGCGCGCCCAATGACGCCCTGCGCCGGTGGTCGACCGATCCTCGATCTCGGGTGCCGGCGCTGCCGCGGTTGGGCCCAGCCGACCCGCTGCCGCGCTGCCGGCAGACGGTGCATCGGGGCGCGATGATTCATGGCTAGGGGCGTCGGGCGGTTCGACCGCCGGAGCCGGTCCCTGAAGAGCGCCGAAAGCACCGACGTGTTCCCGGCGATCGAGGACCCGATCAAAGACGAAGAAGGCTTCACCGGAGAAATCCCCGTCTCGGCGGCCGCTGACGTCACGGGCGAGGTTCCGCCGATTCCGGATACCGCGCCAGACCATGACGGTGACGACAATGTCGACGACGCCGCTGACGATGTCGAGTCGGCGGACGAGCAGGTCCAGCGGCCGGCCGACGGTGTGGACCGGTTGGCACAGATGCGCGAGCAGGCCGCCCGGATCGGCACGTCTCTGTGGCAACGGCTGGTCCACCTGACCGCGGTTCTGGTGGCTTGGCTGATCCGTGAAACGCAGATCCGCGCGCCACAGGCTGGCCGATGGCTGCGGCCGCGGCTGACGCGCCTGGGCGCCTCGGTCGTGGCCGGGCTGTCGTTGGGTACGAGCTATCCGCGGTTCGACTGGTGGTGGGCGGCGATCCTTGCCTTCGGCGTGCTGGCCTGGGTGCTGACCCGGCCGGCGACCACACCTTTCGGAGGCTTCGGTTACGGGTTCCTGTTCGGCCTGGCCTTCTATCTGCCGCTGATCCGGTGGATCAGCATTCTGGTGGGCGCCGTCCCGCTGCTGGCGTTGGTGGTGTTGTGCGCGCTGTTCCCGGCACTCTTCGGGCTGGCGGCCGTGACCGTTCGGCGCCTTCCGGGCTGGCCGATCTGGTTCGCGCTGCTGTGGACGACGCAGGAATGGCTGAAGTGCACCATTCCGTTCGGCGGGTTCCCGTGGGGCGTGGTGGCCGCCGGTCAAACGTCAGGGCCGTTCCTGCCGCTGGTCCGGCTCGGCGGCGTCCCGCTGCTCTCACTGGCGATCGTGCTCACCGGCTGCGGCGCCGCCGCGTTGGCGATGGAGGCGATGTCCTGGTGGCGGGCCTCGCAGCGCCACCACACTGCCGACCGGCCCACCGCCGATGATTCCCGGATCGCCGACGCGCCGCCCGCCGTCGTGCTGCCCGCCATCTGCATCTGCCTGATGTTTTTCCTCGCCGCCGCGGTCTGGCCGCAGGTCCGCCACTCCGGCACCGGATCAGGCAACGAACCCACTGTCACCGCGGCCGTGGTTCAGGGCAACGTGCCCCGACTCGGCCTGGAGTTCAACGCGCAGCGCCTTGCGGTGCTGGGCAACGACGTCCGGGAAACCCGCCGGCTGGCCGACGATGTGCGTGCCGGTCGCGCGCCGCAACCCGACTTCGTGGTGTGGCCCGAAGACGCGTCGGAGATCGATCCGATCGACAACCCCGACGCGGCGCAAGAGATCGCGGTAGCCGTCGAGGCGATCGGCGCGCCGATCCTGGTCGGCACGGTGCTCGACCTCGCGGATCGGCCGGCTCATGAGCCGGCTCAGACGAACACGGTGATCGTCTGGAATCCGAAGTCGGGACCGGGTGATCGCCACGACAAGCGGATCGTGCAGCCGTTCGGGGAATACCTGCCCTGGCGCGGATTCTTCCGGCATTTGTCCGGGATGGCCGACATGGCCGGCTACATCGTCCCGGGCACGGGCTCCGGTGTCGTGCGGGCCGGAGGCACCCCGATCGGGATCGCCACCTGCTGGGAAGTCAGCTTCGACCGGGCGTTGCAGCATTCGGTCCGCAACGGCGCGCAACTGCTCGCGGTGCCGGCCAACAACGCCAACTTCAACCAGACGATGAGCGAGCAGCAGTTGGCCTTCTCCAAGCTGCGCGCCGTGGAACTGGACCGCTACGCCGTCGTCGCCAGCAACGTCGGGATCTCCGCTTTGGTCACCCCGGATGGCCGTGAGCTGCAGCGGACGCGGTTCTTCACACCCGCTTACCTGGACAACCAGGTGCGCCTCAAGACATCGATGACCCCGGCCGCCAGGTGGGGCCCGATCGTGCAGGGCGCTCTGGTGCTGGCCGCTCTGACGGTCCTGTTCGCTGCGATACTGCACAATGGTTGGTTCGCGGATATCCACCGACGGCTGTCCGAGTTGGCAAACAGGGGTGCCCCCGCGTCGGAAGGCTCCGACGACGCCCTGCCCGGCTACGACGCAGTGGCCGGCGCCGACGAGGAGTCAGCCGATGCCGAGTTCGACGACGGCGGCCGAGATTCCGCCCACCGAGGGCCAGAAAGAGGAGAGCTATGACCGCCGGCGATTCGCGCGAGCGTCCGAGCCTGCGCACCCTGGTGATCATCCCCACCTTCAATGAGCGGGAGAACCTTCCGCTCATTACGCAGCGTCTCCGCACGGCTCTGCCGGACGTGGACGTGCTAATCGTCGACGACAACAGCCCAGACGGTACCGGGCAGTTGGCCGAGGACCTGGCGTCGGCCAACCCCGACGTCATTCACGTCATGCACCGCACGGTCAAGGACGGTTTGGGCGCGGCCTACCTCGCCGGTTTCGCCTGGGGGCTCTGCCGCGGTTACACCACGCTGGTCGAGATGGACGCCGACGGCAGCCACGCACCCGAGCAACTGAACCTGCTACTCGAGGCCATCGACGGTGGCGCCGACCTGGTAATCGGCTCGCGCTACGTCGAGGGCGGGAACGTGCAGAACTGGCCGCGGCGGCGCTGGGCGCTGTCCTGGACAGCCAACACCTATGCCCGGCTGGCGCTGGGCATCGGCATCCACGACATCACCGCCGGCTACCGCGCCTACCGCCGCGAGGTCCTGGAAAAGATCGACCTCGACCACGTCGACTCGAAGGGCTACTGTTTCCAGATCGACTTGACTTGGCGCACCATCACCAACGGGTTTGTCGTCGCGGAGGTGCCGATCACCTTCACCGAGCGGGAACTCGGCGTATCGAAGATGAGCGGCTCCAACATCCGCGAAGCCGTAGTCAAGGTCGCGCAGTGGGGGATCGACGGCCGCCTGCACAGGGGCAAGCGTGTGACTCCGGTCACCCAATAACTGAGATTCTCAACAAAACAAGATCATACCGTAATCTCAGTCCACGCCCGGGTTGCGTACTTGCAGCCTGCAAATGGAGGTCAGTTGTGAAGCGCATCCTCACGTTCCTCGTCCTCGGGGGCGCTGCAACAGCGACGTCTCTGTCTGCCGCCGTTGCCGCGGCGGATCCGGACGCGACGACTGTTGCGGTGCCCGACCCATTCGGCGTCACTTTCCCAAGCTCGCCGGTTTTCACCTACCAGGCCAGTGACGCCGCGGAAGGCATCGCCTACGGCCACCAGTCGATTGACTTCGATTCGGCCAACCTCTCGCAACCCGTCGAACAGTTCTTCCTCAACAACGTGACCGTGAATGGCGCGCCGATCACCAGCATGAATGAGTTGGCCGCGAGCAATGTGCAAACCGACGTCATCGACAAGCTGCAGGACGGCCTCGGAAGCCAGCAACAAATTCTGCTACCCCACATCGCGGACACCAACATACAGAGCGGCGTCATCGGCATCCACGACTTCGGCGGCGGCTACGGGTACGCCTACATCGACCTGGTCGGCCCCGGCGTCACTTCGGTGAACAGCGACGGCGTCGACAATGCCGTGGGCGCGTTCCTGGTGACGCCGACCGGCACCTTCGACGTGTCGCATGTGGAGAACGGTGGTGACTACGGCGGGCTGGCCTACCTGGAGAGCCAGCTGTTCGACTTCTCCAAGCCGTTGGCGAACCCGTTCGGCATCGAGCTGACGGGCAACCCCGATTTCAACTATCAAACCGCGGGCGTCTTCGGTAACACTGCCTACGGTTCCCAGGACGTCAAGTTCGAGTCGGACTCACTGGCGCCATTCGCGCAGAAGTTCTTTGACGAGAATGTGACGATCGGCGGCCAGGCGTTCGGTCCGACCAGCACCTTGGACGTGTCTCACGCCAACATCATCGATAGCCTCAACTACACGGGTATCGACAACGGGTTCTCGGCGCAGCAGCTCTTCCTGCCCGCCATCGAGGGCACCAACGTCGACAACGGCGTGATCACGCTGCAGAGCCTCGGCGATGGCTTCAGCTATGACTCCATCAACCTCGACCTGACCGGGTCGTCTTCGGACGCCGTCGGAGCCTGGCTGGTGACTCCGTACGGTGACATCGACGTGTCGCCGTGGGCGAGCCTGGCTGCCCAGATGTTCGACCCGTCGTACTTCGACATCGGAAGCTTCCCAGCGGACGGGCTCATTCCGCCGACGTTCGACTTCCTGTTCTGACCTAGGCGCCGCTGCCGCGCCGGCGGGTTTTGATCAGGTCGAGACGCTCTTTGAGCAGTTCGTCGAGCTCTTCGACCGAACGGCGCTCCAGCAGCATGTCCCAGTGGGTGCGGGGCGGCTTGGTTTTCTTGGGCTCGGGCAGGTCACCCTCAATCAGGGTGCCCTCCATGCCGTTGCGGCACAGCCAGTTGCCGGGGATCTCGGCGTCGTCGGCAAACGGCACGTCGAACTCTTCGCCGTTCTCGGTGCGGTAGCGCGCGATCTGACGCGGCGCCAGGTCGTGGTTGCGGTCAGTCTCGTAGCTTACGGCTCCAAGGCGACTGCCTCTCAGGACGCGATCGGCCATTGGTTAGCACTCCTCTTAATGTCTTCTCAGCAGCTAGCGCTTTGAACAACGTCATCGGGGGCGGCGTAGTTCCCAGCGGTCGCCGGGGCTGCCTGGCGACTCGAATGTCCATGATACCGGGATTCGGCTGACCCCCGACTAAAGTCGGCTCCGTGCCACGACGCGTCCGCCCGCAGCCGTGCCGCTGGTGCGGCCGTGACGTCCCTGACATCGGGTTGGGTCGCCGCCGGCAATACTGTCGGCAGTCCTGCCGACAGCGCGCTTACGAGCAGCGGGCCTCGATGCACGGGGTCAAGGGCATGTCACCGCCCGCGGACGCGGTCGTGCTGTCCGCCGACGAGGCCGCTGACCTTTCTGACCGGGTCTATCAGGTGAGATGTGCCGCCGAGGACGTGGCCACCGCCTTGGACGAAGGTGCCGGCACCCCCGAATTGCGTGAGCTCTGCACGGTGCTGATGCAGGCCGCCAAGGCCGCCGACGGGTGGCGCTGACCAGGCTTAGGCTCGGCTGACTTGTGGCGGGTACAGTCTCGCCATGGATCGCTGGGCACCGGAAACAATTGCGGAGCCAGGTCATGGGCGGGGTGGGCGAGTCGGCGCCCGCCAACGATGTTCTCGGGCCGAAGAGCAGGTATGCCGCCGTCCTCGCGGCGAGTGACTCTGCTCCTCATCTCGGGCCGCACTTGTGCTGAGCGACGACCGACGTTAGGCGAGGGGTAACGACATGGCTGACCAACTTCAGCATGCAACCGAGGCGTTGCGTAAGGCGCTGGTCCAGGTCGAGCGGCTGAAAAGCAAGAACCGCGCGCTGCTGGAACGCTCCGGTGAGCCGATTGCCATTGTCGGTATGTCGTGCCGATTCCCCGGCGGGGTGGATTCGCCGGACAGCCTGTGGGACATGGTCGCAGACCAGCGAGACGTGATGTCGGAGTTTCCCGCCGACCGGGGCTGGGACTTGGCCGGACTGTTCGACGATGACCCCGACGCCCCGCATAAGTGCTACGCCCGCTCCGGCGGGTTCGTCGACGACGTGGCCGGTTTCGACGCCAGTTTTTTCGGGGTGGCTCCCAGCGAGGCATTGGCCACCGACCCGCAGCACCGCATGCTGCTGGAGTTGTCGTGGGAAGCGTTGGAACGGGCCGGGATTGACCCGACGTCGCTGCGCGGCAGCGCCACCGGAGTGTTCGCCGGAATCATCGCGCAGGGCTACGGGATGCTCGCCGAAGAGATCGAGGGCTACCGGCTGACCGGTATGACGTCCAGCGTCGCGACCGGCCGGGTGGCCTACGTGCTCGGGTTGGAGGGTCCGGCGGTGTCAGTCGACACCGCGTGCTCCTCATCGTTGGTGGCCTTACACATGGCGGTGCAGTCGCTGCGGTCCGGTGAGTGCGATCTGGCGCTGGCCGGCGGCGCGACCGTCAACGCCACGCCAACGGTTTTCGTCGAATTCAGCCGGCACCGGGGCCTGTCTCCGGATGGCCGGTGCAAGCCCTTCGCGGGTGCCGCCGACGGGGTCGGCTGGTCCGAGGGCGGCGGAATGCTGGTCGTGGAAAGGCTTTCCGACGCCCAGCGGTTCGGCCACCGGGTGCTCGCGGTGGTGCGCGGCACGGCGGTCAACCAAGACGGCGCCTCCAACGGGCTCACCGCGCCCAACGGTCCTTCCCAGCAGCGGGTGGTGCGCACGGCGTTGGCCAACGCCGGGCTGAGTGCCGGGGATGTGGACGTGGTCGAGGCCCACGGCACCGGAACGACTTTGGGCGATCCCATTGAAGCTCAAGCGCTGCTCGCGACCTACGGTCAGGATCGAGCGGAGGCCGGAAACCCTGGAAAACCTTTGTGGCTGGGCTCGATCAAGTCGAACATGGGTCACACCCAGGCCGCCGCTGGTGTGGCCGGAGTGATCAAAATGGTGCAGGCGATGCGCCACGAAGTACTGCCGGCGACGTTGCACGTGGATGTGCCCAGCCCGCATGTGGATTGGTCGGTCGGCTCGGTGTCGTTGCTCACCGAAGCACAGCCGTGGAAGAGCGGGTCGCCCAACGGCCATGCCCGCCGCGCCGCGGTGTCGTCGTTCGGGATCAGCGGCACCAACGCGCACGTGATCATCGAGGAGTCCCCGTCGGTCGAACCGGCCGAAAGCGCGGCCGCGCAGCCGTCGGTGGTGCCGTGGGTGCTGTCGGCCAAGAGCGCCGCGGCACTCGAGGCTCAGGCCCGGCGCCTGGCTGAATTCGTCACCGCCCATGGGCAATTGGCCGCAGCTGACGTGGGCTGGTCGTTGGCGGGGCGGTCGACCTTCGAACATCGGGCAGTGGTGCTCGGTGACGATCGCGGCTCGTTGCTGGCCGGCCTGGGCGAACTAGCGCAGGGGTTGCCGGGCGCGTCCGTGATCGCCGGACGCGCCATTCCCGCGGGTAGAACCGTCTTCGTCTTTCCCGGCCAAGGCTCGCAATGGATCGGCATGGGTGTCGAACTACTGGACACCGCACCGGTGTTCGCCGAGCAGATGAACGCGTGCGCGGACGCGTTCGCCGAGTTCGTCGACTGGTCGTTGATCGACGTCCTGCGTGGCGCACCGGGTGCGCCGGGCCTGGACCGCGTCGACGTGGTCCAGCCGGCCCTGTTCGCGATCATGGTTTCGCTGGCCGAACTGTGGCGCTCCATCGGTGTGCGCCCGGAAGCGGTCATCGGGCACTCCCAGGGCGAGATCGCCGCAGCCTACGTAGCGGGCGGCCTGTCGCTGCGCGATGCCGCACGGGTGGTGACGCTGCGCAGCAAACTGCTGCTGGCGCTGTCCGGCCGAGGTGGAATGGCGTCGCTGGCGTGCGGGCCTGACCAGGCGCGAGAAATGTTGGTGCCCTTTGGCGATCGAGTCAGCATCGCCGCAGTCAACGGGCGAGCTGCCGTCGTGCTCTCCGGTGAGGAAGTCGCACTCGACGAGATCGTCGCGCTGTGCACCGAGGGCGAAATCCGCGCCCGTCGCATCGACGTCGATTACGCGTCGCATTCGGTGGCCGTCGACGAGATCCGCGACCAGCTCGCCGAGGCGCTGGCAGGCATCGAACCGCAGTCGGCCCGCACGGTCTTCTTCTCCACCGTCACCGGTGCCATCCAGGACACCGCCGGCCTCGACGCCGACTACTGGTTCCGAAACATCCGGCAGACGGTCGAGTTTGACTCTGCGGTGCGCACAGCATCCCAGAGCGGCTACCGGACGTTCATCGAGTCCAGCCCGCATCCGGCGCTGATCGCCGGTATCGAGGACACCGCCACCGAGGGCGGCGCGGATGCAACGGTCGTTCCGACTCTAGGTCGCGAGGACGGCGGCCTGCGGCGCTTCCTCAGTTCGGCTGCCCTGGCCTTCGTGGCGGGCGTGAAGGTGGACTGGCGTCCGGCGCTTCCGGCGGGCGGCTTCGTCGAGTTGCCGACGTATGCCTTTGAACGGAAGCGCTTTTGGCTCTCCGGCGACGGGGCCGCGGTGGACGCGGCCGGGTTGGGGCTCGGCGCCAGCGAGCACGCCCTGCTGGGCGCGGTGGTCGAACTGCCGGACTCCGGCGCAGTGGTGCTGACAGGTCGGCTGTCGACGGCCAACCAGAGCTGGCTGACCGACCACGCCGTCGACGGGGTCGTGGTGTTCCCGGGTGCGGGCTTCGTCGAGTTGGCCATCCGCGCCGGCGACGAAGTCGACTGCGGCAGAGTCGACGAGCTGAATCTGCAGTCGCCGTTGCTTTTGCCCGCGTCGGGCTCGGTGGCGGTGCAGGTGGTGGTCGGCACGGCAGACGAGTCCGGCCAGCGCAGCATGTCGGTGTTCGCCCGGGAGACAGCAGATTCCGCGTGGAACTGCCATGCGACGGGCATCCTGTCGCCCGGTGTGGTCGAGCCGGCAGCGGATCTCTCTGTGTGGCCGCCGGAGGGCGCGATCGCCGTCGACGTGACCGACGGCTATCAGCGGCTGGCCGAGCGCGGCTACCAGTACGGCCCGGCGTTCCAGGGTCTGACCGCGGTGTGGCGGCGCGGCGACGAGTTCTTCGCCGAGGTGACGCTGCCTCAAGCGGCCGGCGGCGTAACCGGATTCGGAGTGCACCCGGTGCTGCTCGACGCGGCGTTGCACGCCGCCGCGGTCACCCACTTGGGCGCCGGTGGCAAAGAGATAGCATTACCGTTCTCGTGGCAGTGCGTGTCGCTGCATGCGGCGGGAGCGTCCGCGGTACGGGCACGGATCGCACCGTCGGGCCCGTCGGCGGTGTCGGTGGAACTGGCCGACGGGCTGGGGTTGCCGGTACTGACGGTGACGTCGATGGTCGCGCGCCCGATTTCGCAGCAGCAGTTGGCGGCGGCGATGTCCGGCGCCGCCGGCGATCGGCTTTTCGAGCTGGTGTGGTCGCCGGTATCAGCATCGCCAGCGTTGCGCGCCGAGACGCCGGCGTACGAGGTGTTCGAATCTGCTTCGGCTACCGGCGATCCGGTCACCGCGACCTACGATCAGGTGCATGCGGCGCTGGCAGCGCTGCAGTCCTGGCTTGCCGAACACGAGTCGGGGGTCTTGGTGGTGTCGACCCGCCGCGCGGTCGGGCTGCCGCGTGAGGATGTCGCCGATCTCGCCGGTGCCGCCGTGTGGGGGTTGGTGCGCTCAGCGCAGACCGAGCATCCGGGTCGCATTGTTCTGGCGGATTCCGATGCGCCGCTGAACGATTCGACGATTGCGAAGGTGCTGGCGGTCGGCGAGCCACAGGTACTGGTCCGCGACGAGACGATCTACACGGCGCGGGTCCGCGGGAACCGCGCCGTCGACGGCATGCTGGTGCCGCCGGCCGAGGGACCATGGCGCCTCGGCCTATCCAGCGCGGGCACGTTCGAGAACCTGCAGCTCGAGCCAGTGCCGAACGCCGATGCGCCGCTCGAGCCCGGCCAGGTGCGGGTCGCCTTGCGGTCGATCGCCACCAACTTCCGCGACGTCATGATCACGCTGGGCATGTTCACCCACGACGCGTTGATCGGCGGCGAAGGTGCCGGCATCGTCACCGAAATCGGCCCCGGCGTCACCGACTTCGCGGTCGGGGATGACGTGTACGGGTTCTTCCCGGACGGCAGCGGCACGCTGGTCGCCGGCGACGTCCGGCTGCTGCTGCCCATGCCGTCAGACTGGTCGTACGCCGAAGCCGCCGCGATATCGGCCGTATTCACCACGGCCTACTTCGCGTTCATCGACCTCGCCGACGTCAAACCGGGCCAGCGGTTGCTGCTACACGCCGGTGCCGGTGGTGTGGGAATGGCCGCAGTGCAGCTGGCGCGACACCTCGGGCTGGAGGTCTTCGCCACAGCCAGCCGACCCAAGTGGGAGACGTTGCGGGCGATGGGCTTTGACGACGACCACATCGGTGATTCCCGGACGTGCGAGTTCGAAGACAAGTTCCGTGCCATCGTCGGGGACGGCGGCTTCGACGTCGTGCTGGACTCGCTGGCCGGGGAGTTCGTCGACGCCTCGCTGCGCCTGGTCAAGCCCGGTGGGATCTTCCTGGAGATGGGTAAGACTGACATCCGCGATCCGGGAAAGATCGCCCAAGACTATCCCGGTGTGCGCTACCGCGCCTTCGACCTTTTCGAGCCCGGCCGGCCACGCATGCACCAGTACATGCTGCACCTTGCCGAGCTCTTCGACGCTGGTGTGCTGCGGCCGTTGCCAGTGACGACCTTCGACGTGCGCCGCGCGCCTGCGGCTCTGCGGTACCTCAGCCAAGCCCGTCACACCGGCAAGGTCGTACTGACCATGCCGGATGCGTGGACACGGGGCACGGTGCTGATCACCGGCGGCACCGGAATGGCCGGTTCGGCGGTAGCCCGACACCTGGTGGCCAATCATGGTGTGCGGCAACTGTTGTTGCTCGGCCGCCGCGGCCCGGATGCACCAGCTGCCGCCGAGCTGACGGCAGAGTTGTCGGCCGCCGGAGCCGACGTGTCAATGGTGGCGTGTGACGCCGCGGACCGCGCTGCGCTGGCGAAAGTGATCGCCGACATTCCGGTGCGGCATCCGTTGTCGGCGGTGATCCATGCCGCGGGTGTGCTCGACGATGCGGTGCTGACCTCGCTGACCCCGGATCGGGTCGACGCGGTGCTGCGAGCCAAGGTGGACGCGGCCTGGAATCTACATGAGTTGACCCAAGATTCGAATGTGTCGGCGTTCGTGCTGTTCTCTTCGCTGGCCGGCCTGGTGGGATCGTCGGGTCAGGCCAACTACGCGGCGGCCAACAGCTTCCTCGACGCGCTGGCCGCTCAACGTCGCGCACACGGTCTGCCGGCGATGTCGCTGGGCTGGGGTCTGTGGGAGCAGGCCAGCAAGATGACCGGCGGGCTCGACGACGCCGGTCGGGCCCGGTTGGCCCGCACCGGCGTGAAGGCGCTGTCGTCGGTGGACGCGCTACAGCTGTTCGACACCGCGATGATCGTCGACGAGCCGCTTCTGTTGCCGGCCCACATCGATACGGCCGCTCTGCGAGCCAACGCCGCCATGGTCCCACCGATGTTCGTCGATCTGATCAACGCGCCGATTCGTCGGCGGGTCGACGACTCCCTGGCCGCGAGCAAGTCCAAGTCGGCTCTAACGCAACGTATTCACGGTCTGCCCGAAGCCGAGCAGCACGCGCTGCTGCTGGATTTGGTGCGCTCGCACATCGCGACCGTGCTGGGCACTGCCACCCCGGAGGCCATCGATCCGGACAAGGCGTTCCAAGAGTTGGGCTTCGACTCGCTGACCGCCGTGGAAATGCGCAACCGGCTGAAAACTGCCACCGGGCTCGCGCTTTCACCGACTCTGATCTTCGACTACCCGACACCGAGCCGGCTGGCGTCCTACTTCCGCACCGAACTCGCCGGTGTCCCGCAGGAAGTCAAGAACGTCCCCGCGGTGCGGATCACCGGTGACGACCGGATCGCGATCGTCGGAATGGCCTGCCGTTACCCGGGCGGAGTCGACTCCCCGGAGGACCTGTGGGACATGGTGATCAACGGCATTGACGTCGTCACCGACTTCCCGAGTGACCGCGGCTGGGACCTGGCCAACCTGTACAACGCCGACCCCGACGTTCCCGGCTCCTGCTACACGCGCACCGGAGGCTTCGTCGAAGGTGTCGCGGACTTCGACCCGGCATTCTTTGGAATCGGCCCGTCAGAAGCGCTGGCAATGGATCCCCAGCAGCGAATGTTCCTCGAGCTGACGTGGGAAGCGTTGGAACGGGCCGCCATTGACCCGACCCTCTTGATAGGCAGCGCCACCGGCGTATTCGCCGGTATCTATGCCCAGGGCTACGGCATGGGCGCCGCGCGCGCTGCGGAGGGCTTCCGGCTCACCGGGCAGTCGTCGAGTGTGGCATCCGGGCGGGTGTCGTACGTGTTGGGGCTGGAAGGCCCGGCGGTATCGGTGGATACCGCGTGCTCATCGTCATTGGTGGCGCTGCACATGGCCGCTCAGTCGTTGCGGTCCGGGGAATGCGACCTGGCGCTTGCCGGTGGCGTCACCGTGAACGCAACACCGGACATCTTCGTGGAATTCAGCCGCATGCGCGGTTTGTCCACTGATGGCCGCTGCAGATCCTTCGCCGGCGCCGCCGACGGCACCGGATTCTCCGAGGGCGGCGGCATGCTGGTGTTGGAGCGGCTGTCCGACGCGCAACGCTTGGGGCACCCGGTTCTGGCGGTCGTGAGTGGATCGGCGATCAACCAGGACGGTGCGTCCAACGGACTGACCGCACCCAACGGTCCCTCGCAGCAGCGGGTCGTCCGCTCGGCATTGGCCAGCGCGGGTCTGAGCGGGGCCGACGTCGACGTGGTCGAAGGGCACGGCACGGGCACCACGCTGGGTGATCCGATTGAGGCTCAAGCGATTTTGGCGACCTACGGGCAGGACCGGCAGACGCCACTGTGGTTGGGCTCGATCAAATCGAACATGGGCCACACCCAGGCCGCCGCAGGCGTGGCCGGGGTGATGAAGATGATTTTGGCGATGCGCCACGAAGTGCTGCCGGCGACGCTGCACGTGGATGCGCCCAGCCCGCATGTGGATTGGTCGATGGGTGCGGTGCAACTACTCACCGACCAGCAGCCCTGGCCGGCCAACGGACATCCGCGTCGAGCGGGGGTGTCGTCGTTCGGCATCAGCGGGACCAACGCGCACGTGATCATCGAGTCCGCCCCGCCGGTCGAACCAACCGCTGAGGAAAGCCCGGCCGTGCTTCCGACCGTCGTGCCCTGGGTGGTCACCGCCAAGTCGACCGCGGCGCTGGAGTTGCAGGCCGCGCGGCTGGCCGAATTCGTCCGGGCGCGTGGCGAGTTGGCCGCCGCCGACGTGGGGTGGTCGCTGGCGGGCCGCGCCGCGTTCGAGCATCGCGCCGTGGCGCTCGGTGCCGACCGCGAGCAACTGCTGGCTGGTCTGTCTGAGTTGGCTGACGGTCAGCTCGTTGCGTCGATGATCACCGGCACCGGTCTGCCCGGCAAGACCGTCTTCGTGTTCCCGGGCCAAGGTTCGCAATGGCTCGGCATGGGGATGGGGCTGCACGCCACCTACCCGGTCTTTGCGGAGGCGTTCAACACCGTGATCGGCGAACTGGACCGCCACCTGCTGCGTCCACTGCGGCAAGTGATGTGGGGCCACGACGAAGACCTGCTGAACACCACCGAATTCGCCCAGCCGGCGCTGTTCGCCATCGAGGTTGCGCTGTATCGCCTGCTGGAATCCTGGGGAGTGCGGCCCGATTTCGTGATGGGGCACTCGGTCGGCGAGTTGACCGCGGCGCACATCGCCGGTGCGCTGTCGTTGGAGAATGCCGCGTTGCTGGTAGTGGCACGCGGCCGCTTCATGCAGGCCCTGCCGCCCGGCGGTGCCATGGTC
This sequence comes from Mycobacterium sp., assembly GCF_965277065.1. GTDB lineage: Bacteria > Actinomycetota > Actinomycetes > Mycobacteriales > Mycobacteriaceae > Mycobacterium. The sequence continues at coordinate 220,639 of NZ_CBDIBT010000015.1, read as the reverse complement.
GCCGTGCACGCAGGAGAAGACGAGGTGCGCCCGCTGCTGACCGACGACGTCGGGATCGCCGCGGTGAACGGCCCGTCGTCGGTCGTGGTGTCAGGCGACGAGCACACGGTGCATGCCGTCGCCGGGCAGCTCCGTGCGCAAGGTCGGCGCGTTCACCAGCTCGCGGTGTCGCACGCGTTCCACTCGCCGTTGATGGAGCCGATGATCGGCGAATTCAAAGCAGCGGCACGGGAATTGACGGTCAACCCGGTCACCATTCCGGTGATCTCCAATGTGACCGGAGAACTGGCCGGCGACGACTTCGCGACGGCCGATTACTGGACCCGGCACATCCGCGCGGCGGTGCGGTTCGCCGACAGCATCCGTCACGCGAATTCGAATGGCGCCAGCCGATTCCTGGAGGTGGGTCCCGGGGGCGGTCTCACCTCCTCGATCGAGGAGTCGTTGGCCGAGGCCGACATCGCGTCGGTGCCGTTGCTGCGCAAAGGCCGCCCCGAAGCTGACAGCCTGATGGCCGGGGTTGCCCGGGCGTTCGTGGCGGGCGTCGGCGTGGATTGGCGTGCCACGATGCCCGGTGCTGCGCTCGTCGAACTGCCGACCTATGCCTTTGAGCGACGCCGCTTTTGGCTGTCCGCCGATGACGCCACGGTCGATGCCGCGGGTCTCGGTTTGGCGGCCAGCGAGCACGCGCTGTTGGGCGCGGTGGTCGACCTGCCGACCTCGGGCGGGGTGGCACTGACCGGCCGGCTCTCGGCGGGGTCGCAGGGCTGGCTGGCCGATCATGCGGTCGGCGGCGTTGTCATCTTCCCCGGTGCGGGCTTCGTCGAGATGGCCATCCGCGCCGGTGACGAGGTCGGCTGCTCGGTCGTCGACGAGTTGACGCTGGCGGCGCCGCTGGTGATTCCGGCAACCGGGTCGGTCGCGGTGCAGGTGGTCGTCGACGGCGTCGACGAATCGGGCCACCGTGCGGTGTCGGTGTTGTCCCGCGCAGACGTGCACTCGGGCTGGACGCTGCACGCCGAGGGCATCGTGCGACCGGGCGTCGCCGAGCCCGGCACCGACCTGGGTGCCTGGCCGCCACCTGGTGCCACGTCGGTCGACATCGACGGGCTCTACGAACGGCTGGCGGCACGCGGCTACGGGTACGGCCCGGCGTTCCAAGGGCTGACCGCTGTGTGGCGCCGCGGCGACGAGATCTTCGCCGACGTGTCCTTGCCCGACGACGCCGGGGTGTCGCCGGCCGGATTCGGGGTGCACCCGGCGGTTCTCGACGCCACGCTGCACGCGATGATCACCGCCACCGAGGCCGACAACGACGGCAACGACGGTGTGTTGGTGCCGTTCTCGTGGCAGGGCGTGTCGCTGCACGCGGCGGGCGCATCGTCGGTACGGGCGCGCATCACGCTCACCGGCCCGTCCTCGGTATCGGTGGAACTGGCTGACGCACTTGGGCTTCCGGTGTTGTCGGTGGCCTCCATGGTGGCTCGTCCGGTGTCGCAGCAGCAGTTGATGGCCGCGGTGTCGGGGTCTGGCCCCGACCGGATCTTCGAACTGGTCTGGTCACCTGCGGCGCCCGAATCAGCCGCCGAGACACCGTCGTACGACGTGTTCGAATCTCAGCCGGCCGACGACGATGCGCTGGGCTCGACGTACGCCCGCACCCACGACGCCTTGGCCGCGTTGCAAGCCTGGCTCGCCGAGAACGACTCCGGCAGGCTGCTGGTGTCGACGCGCGGTGCGATCGGATTGCCCGGGGAGGACGTCACCGACCTGGCCGGTGCCGCCGTGTGGGGCCTGGTGCGCGCGGCGCAGACCGAGCATCCTGGCCACATCGTGCTGGTGGATTCCGATGCACCGCTGAACGATACGACGATCGCGGCGGTGCTGGCCGTCGGTGAGCCGCAGGTCGTGGTCCGCATGGAAACTGTCTACACCGGCCGCGTGCACGGCAGCCGGGCGGTGGACGCGCTGCTGGTACCGCCGGGCGGCGACGCGTGGCGACTGGGCATGTCCACCAAGGGCACGTTCGAGAACTTGGTGCTCGAACCGATCCCGGACGCCGACGCAGCTTTACGCGCCGGCCAGGTACGGGTCGCGGTTCGCACCATGCCGGCCAACTTCCGTGACGTCATGATCGCGCTCGGTCTGTACCCTGACGAAGACGCCGTCATGGGAGTGGAGGCGTCCGGTGTCGTCATCGAAACCGCCCCGGACGTGCGACGTTTCGCGGTCGGTGATCGGGTGACCGGGCTGTTCCCCGAGGGTACCGGCACGATGGCAGTCACCGATGCGCGTCTGCTGATGGACATTCCGTCCGGGTGGTCCTACACCGAAGCCGCCACCGTGCCGGTGGTGTTCGCGACGGCCTACTATGCGCTGACCGCGCTGGCCGATGTCAAGGCGGGCCAACGGATTCTGATCCATGCCGCCGCCGGTGGGGTCGGTATGGCCGCGGTGCAGCTGGCGCGGCATTTCGGGCTGGAGGTCTTCGCAACGGCCAGCCGACCCAAGTGGGACACGTTGCGGGCGATGGGCTTTGACGACGATCACATCGGTGACTCCCGCTCGCTGGAGTTCGAGGACAAGTTCCGTGCCGCGACGGGTGGTCGCGGCGTGGATGTGGTGCTGGATTCCCTCGCCGGCGATTTCGTCGACGCCTCGTTGCGTCTGGTCGTTCCCGGCGGGGTCTTCCTCGAAATGGGTAAGACCGATATCCGCGACGGCGGTGCGGTCGTCGCGAAACACGGCGTGCGCTACCGCGCCTTCGACCTGTTCGAGGCGGGGCCGGATCAGATCGCACGGATGCTGTCCGACCTCGCCGCGCTGTTCGAGGACGCGACGTTGCGCCCTTTGCCGGTAACCACTTTCGATGTGCGGCGGGCGCCCGCGGCGCTGCGGTACCTGAGCCAGGCCCGCCACACCGGCAAGGTGGTGTTGACCCTTCCTACCAAGCCAGGTGGTGTCCTTGGGCCGGGCACCGTGGTGATCACCGGCGGTACCGGCATGGCCGGTTCGTCGCTGGCGCGTCACGTGGTGGCCAATCATGGTGTGCGCAACCTGTTACTGATCGGCCGACGCGGTCCGGACGCGCCCGGTGCCGCGGAGCTGGCCGCGGAATTGTCCGCCGGAGGTGCCGAGGTATCGATCGTCGCCTGCGACACCGCCGATCGGGTGGCGCTGGCCAAGGTGCTGGCTGACATTCCGGTCCAGCATCCATTGTCCGCGGTGATTCACACCGCGGGGGTGCTCGACGACGCAGTGGTGACGTCGCTGACGCCGGAGCGGATGGATGCGGTGCTGCGGGCCAAGGTGGACACCGCCTGGAATCTGCATGAGCTGACCAAGGATTCGAACCTGTCGGCGTTCGTGATGTTCTCGTCGATGGCCGGTCTGGTGGGATCGTCGGGCCAGGCGAATTACTCGGCGGCCAACAGCTTCCTGGACGGCCTGGCCGTGCACCGCCGGACTCGCGGCTTGCCGGCGATCTCGCTGGGCTGGGGCCTATGGGATCAGACCAGCAGCATGACGGGTGACCTCGAGGCGGTCGACTTCGCGCGGTTCGCCCGCGACGGCATCGTGGCCATGTCCTCGACGCAGGCGCTGCAACTGCTCGACACCGCGATGGTGATCGACGAGCCGTTCCTGCTGCCGGCACACATCGACACCGCCGCCCTTCGGGTGAAGTTCGACGGCGGCACCCTGCCGCCGATGTTCGTCGACCTGATCAGCGCGCCGGCGCGTCGTCAGGTTGACGACTCGCTGGCCGCCGCCACATCGAAGTCCGCACTGCTGCAACGGCTCGACGGTCTTCCGGAGGACGAGCAGCAGTCGGTGCTGCTGGATCTGGTGCGCTCGCACATCGCGACCGTGCTGGGCAGCAGCACCCCGGATGCCATCGACCCGGACATGGCGTTCCAGGAACTGGGCTTCGACTCGCTGACCGCTGTCGAGATGCGTAACCGGCTCAAAACCGCCACCGGGCTGCCGCTGTCGCCGACGCTGATCTTCGATTACCCGAACTCGGCCGCCCTGGCGGGATACTTCCGTCAGGAGCTGATCGGTGCGTCGGCCGCGACAGCTCACAAAGCTGCACCCGGTGAAGCGGAGATCCAGCGGGTGCTGGCCTCCATCCCGGTCAAACGGCTTCGGCAGGCCGGTGTGCTGGACCTGTTACTCGGTCTGTCCAACGAGGCCGATGGCGCAGAAGCAGATCAGGACAAGGAAAAAGACCTGGCGACAATGGATCTCGACGACCTGGTCAATGCCGCGTTTCTCGACGACGACGACTAGCCCATGAGGATCGCTGTCACCGGGGCCGGCGGAGTAGTTGGTCGCGGCCTCGTGGTACGCCTGCTCAGTGCGGGCCACGAGGTCGTGGGCCTGTCTCGCCATCAGCCCGAAAGCTGGCCGAGCAGAGCGACCTTGGTACCGGGCGACATTCGCGACGCCGCCGCGGTGCAGCGGGCCATTGCGGGCGCGGAGGTCGTCGTGCACTGTGCGTGGACGCCCGACCCCGCTTCGGGTCAGCCTCACCATCATGAGGTCAATATCGGCGGCACGGTCAACGTGCTCGACGCTATGCGCCACAGCGGGACCCGGCGCGTCGTCTTCGCCTCGTCCGCCCATGTCTACGGCACGGGCGAAACCGGTGCCTGGAGGTCGGAAAATGATCCGCTGCAGCCGGTGTCGACGCTCGGCCTGGACAAGGCGCGCGCCGAAGACCTGATCGCCGCATCCGGCGCCGAGTGGGTGACGATCCGTGTCGCGGCGATCTTCGGCCGCGCCGTCGACAACTGGGTACGACGAGCATTGGCTTCCGCGTTCTTCCCCGGTACCCGGAATCAGACTCTGCAAGTCGTGCACAGCGACGACGTGCACCGGACCTTCGTCCGCGCCGCCGTCGACCCGGGCATCGGCAGCGCAGCGGTGAACCTCGCCGCACCCGGCGAGCTCACCCTCGGTGAGATGGCCGCGAAGCTCGGACGGCCGGTGGCGCCCCGAGTGCTTCGAAAGCTGAGCGCGGCGGCCGAGCTCGCCCTCCTGCTGAGTGCGCCACCAATGAACACTGCTCTGCTGCAGGACAAATGGAACATTGATCCGGCCTGGACCGCCCAGGGCTGTCTGGATGACGTCGCGCTGGCGGTGCGTGGCCAGCTGAGCATCGGCCGGTGGACGAGATCGCTGCCGTGGCGGTTGACGCGCGTGCAGGACATCCCGGCCGTCGATGTACCGGCCGCCGACGGGCTCGCCACGGAGTTGGCCGGTCCGGACGGTGGCAACGGTGAGTTCGATACACCGATCGACCGCCGCTTCCCGACGTATCTGGCCACCAACCTGTCCGAGGCGCTGCCCGGGCCTTTCTCGCCGTCGTCGGCGTCGGTGACGGTCAAAGGTTTACGCGCATCAGGTGCGGTCATCGCCGGACGCCTCCGTCCGGGTGGACTCATTCAGCGCGAAATGGCCACGCGCACAGTCGGAGTGTTCGCCCACCGGCTGTATGGCGCCATCACGACCGCGCACTACATGGCCGAGGTGGTGCCCTTCGTCAAGCCGGGCACGGTGGTCCGGCAGAGCCAGTTCTTCGGCCCGAGCGTGGCCTCCATGCCGATACACGGCGAGCAGCAGCTACCCCCCGAATCACGCAACGCCGCGGGCCCGCTGCGCATTGTCCGCAACCTGGGTGTGTTCGGCGTCAACCTCGCCGGGTTGATCGTCGGTGCCGGCCGCGACACCGGTGACTTCGTCGACGACGTCGAACGCTTGGAAGAGGTTGTTGCGGGCGACCTCTCGCAGCTTTCCGAACCGCGACTGCAGAGCCTGATCCTGTTGGCGCGCGACCACGTCGTCGATGGCTGGATCCTGGCGTCCGGGTCATTTCTGGCGTTCGCCGCGCTGAGCGTGATCCTGCGCGGCTTGAACGGGCGCGACATGGTGTTGCCGGTCGGCCAGGAGCTGGCCAGTGCGGGTCCGCTGAGCGCGGTGTATCGAATCGCGGATGCCGCGCGACGTGATCCCAACGTGCTCCGGATTCTGGCCGGTGCCGGTGACCACCTCGACGAGCTGTCCGCCCAGGCCCCGGAGTTCCATGCCACCCTGCTCGCCGAACTGAAAGAATTCGGCCACCGCGGTCCCGCTGAGCTGGAGATGCGCTCATCCAGCTACGCCGACGATCCGGAGCTGATGCTCCGCATGGCCTCGAAATCACTTGAGTCACCGACCCGTTCGGAGACACGTCGGCCGCTCATCCCGCGTCGAGCCCGGCCGGTGGCGCTGCTGGCCGCCCATCAGATTCGCGACCGGGAAGTCCGCCGCGACCGGATGGTGCGCGCGAACTGGTTGCTGCGCAACCTACTTCGCGAGTTCGGACGCAGGCTGGTGGAGGCGGGACAGCTCGAGACCGTCGATGACGTGTTCTATCTGCTGGTCGACGAACTCGACGCGCTACCCACCGACACGACCGACCTGGTGGCGCGCCGCCGCGCCGAACAGCGCCGGCTCGCCGGGGTGGTGCCGCCCGCGGTCTTCAGCGGCGACTGGCGGCCTACCACCGCCGCAACGTCCGTGCTGTCCGCCGGCCAGGGTCTGACCGGTGCCGGCGTCAGTGCCGGCCGGGTCCGCGGCCGGGTCCGGATCGTTCGGCCGGACACCATCGACGAGCTGCAAGCCGGCGAGATCCTCGTCGCCGAGGTCACCGACGTCGGCTATACCGCAGCATTCACCTACGCGGGCGCCGTCGTCACCGAACTCGGCGGACCGATGTCCCACGCCGCCGTGGTGGCACGCGAATTCGGGATTCCCTGTGTGGTCGACGTGCACGACGCCACCCGACGCCTCCCGCCCGGGGCGCTGATCGAGGTCGACGGCACCAGCGGGACGATCCGGGTGCTCGAACCGGACCTGCCGAGCGCCAACCACTGACGTTCGCTACCGTCAGGAGATGCACGAACACACGGTTCGCGTGACGACCGCCGCCGGCACCGTCGAAGGCTTCACCTGCGACGGCGTCCACCGCTGGCGATCCATCCCGTATGCCCGGCCGCCGGTGGGTGCGCTGCGGTTCCGCGCGCCCGAGCCGGCCCAGCCGTGGCGGGGTGTGCGTTATTGCCACGGCTTCACCAAATGCGCGCCGCAGGAGCATCGCTACGCCATCCTCGGCGTGGGCAAATATCAGGCGATGGGGGAGGACTGCCTCACCCTCAATGTCACGGCGCCCGAGGAACCGCACGCCGAATCGCTACCCGTCATGGTCTTTGTGCACGGCGGCGGCTACATCATGGGCAGCTCGGCCACGCCGATCTACGACGGGGTGGCGCTGGCCAAGCGCGGGTGCATCTACGTCTCGGTCAACTATCGGCTCGGCGCGCTGGGCTGTCTGGATCTGTCGTCGCTGTCGACGGCGGACGTCACCGTCGACAGCAACCTGTTTCTCCGCGATCTGATCCTGTCGCTGCGCTGGGTCAAAGACAACATCGCGGTGTTCGGCGGGGACCCGGCCAATGTGACAGTGTTCGGCGAAAGCGCCGGTGCGCATGCCGTCGCGGCATTGATGACCGCACCGGACGCCGAAGGCCTTTTTGCTCAAGTGATTTCAGAGAGCCCGGCCAGCGGGATGACGCGACCCACCGATGTCGCCGCCGAGTTCGCGGCGCGGTTCGCCACCTTGCTGGGAGCCGGCGGGCAGGACGCCGCCGATGCGCTGATGAAGGCGACGCCGGCGGAGTTGGTGTCGGCGCAGAACCGGCTGATCAACGACGGTGTGCGAGACATGTTGGGCGCGTTCCCCATCGGGCCGGTGTTCGGTGACGATGTGTTGCCATTGGACCCGGTCGACGCGATGCAACAGGGCAAGGCGCATCGCGTTCCGCTGATCGTCGGGACCAACGCCGACGAAGGGCGGCTGTTCACCCGCTTCCTGCAACTGTTGCCGACGAACGAGCCGATGATCGAAGCGCTGCTGGCCGGAGTCGATCCGATTGCCCGGGAACGCATTACCGGTGCCTACCCTGACTACCCTGAGCGATCGGCATGCATCCGGCTCGGCGGCGATTTCGCCTTCGGTTCGGCGGCCTGGGCGATGGCCGAGGCCCATGGCAGGCACGCGCCCGTTTACTCCTACCGGTACGACTACGCGCCCCGCGTGCTGCGCTGGTCGGGGCTGGGGGCTACACATGCCACCGAGCTGCTCGCGGTTTTCGGGTTCTACCGCACCAAGCTCGGCGCGTTGCTGACCGCACCGGTCGATCGCCGGTCGGCTTTGCGGGTCACCCGCGAAGTGCAAAGGCGCTGGCGATCATTCAGTCGCACGGGTAGCCCGGGTGAGGACTGGCCGGCCTACACCGACACCGACCGCGCGGTGATGGTCTTCGACCGCAAGTCCCATCTCGAATTCGACCCGCACCCCGAACGGCGGCTGGCCTGGGAAGGCTTTTCCCTGGCGCGATGACGGTCGATGTGGTTTCGTAAATGAGCCATGACACCGCACACCGACAACGTCGTCGAACGGCCGGCCGACCTCACCGCTGCCTGGCTGACGGCAGCCCTGGGCGCCGGAACCGTCGCCGATTTCACCGCCGAACGGATCGGCACGGGCCAGATGAGCGAGTGCTACCGGGTTCAGTTGACCTATGCCGACAACGCCGCTGACGCCGTCCGGCCCGACTCGGTGGTGCTGAAGGTCGCGGCCACCGACCCGATGAGTCGACAGACCGGGATGACGCTGGGCCTCTACGAGCACGAAGTGTGCTTCTACCGCGACATCGCTCCACGCCTGCACGGTCCGGTCGCGCCGTGCTACCACACTGCGTTCGACGCGTCGTCCGGCATTTTCGATGTGCTACTGGGCGATGCGACCCCGGCTGTCGTCGGCGATGAAATCCGCGGCGCCACACTGGAGCAAGCTCACACCGCCGTCACAGAACTGGGTCGCTTGCAGGGTCCGCTGCTGGGCGACACCACGCTCGCCGAGGCGTCGTGGCTCAATCGCGACTCGCCGGTCAGCCAGGCGTTGATCACTGCACTGTTCGCTGGCTTCATCGATCGCTATGGCGACCAGATCTCACCGCAACATCGCTTGGTGTGCGAGCGACTGGTCGGCGGATTCGACGGCTATCTGGCCGCCGAGGCGGCACCAGATCGCGTTCACGGTTTACTTCACGGCGACTACCGGTTGGACAACCTGCTGTTCGGTGCTGACGGCGCGGAACGCCCACTGACCGTGGTTGATTGGCAGACGGTCACCTGGGGTCCCGCGATGACCGATCTGGCTTACTTCGTGGGTTGCGCACTGTCGGTCGCGGATCGCCGTGAGAACTACGAGGCGCTGCTGGACGCCTACCACCGCGCGCTCGGGTCGGATGCGCCGATCAGCCTGGCCGATGTGCGCGAAGGTGTGCGCCGGCAGAGCTTCTTCGGGGTGATGATGGCCATCGTGTCGTCGATGCTGGTGGAGCGCACCGAACGTGGCGACGCGATGTTCATGACGATGCTGCAACGGCATTGCGAGCATGTGCTGGATACCGACGCACTGACCATCCTCCCGGCGCCAGTCGAGCCGCTGCGCCCGTCGACCGATGACGAGTCGGCCCACGCCCCGACCGGTGAGCCGCTGTGGAACGAGAGCTGGTACGCCGACTTCGCCGACACTGCACAAGGATTCGGCGGTTGGATACGTCTCGGGCTGATCCCCAATCAGCAGACGGCCTGGCTGCATGCCCTGCTGTGCGGCCCGGGCCTGCCCACCGTCGCCGTCGTCGACTTCGAGGTTCCGATGCCGACGGACCCGTGGGCGGTGCGCACCGGCGCGATCGATTTCACGCATTCGGCCGCCGACCCGCTGCGCACCTACCGGGTAGCGCTCCGCGGCCACGGTCAGTCCTATGTCGATCCGGCCGCGTTGCTGCGAGACGAGGCCGGCGAACCCGCCGACGTCGAGTTGGAACTGGAATGGACCACCGACGGCACGCCGTATCAGTACCGGGTTGCGACTCGATACGAAATTCCCTGCACGGTAACAGGATCCGTTACCGTCGATGGACGTCGCTACGTCCTCGACGCGGTGCCCGGCCAGCGTGACCACTCCTGGGGAGTGCGGGACTGGTGGAGCATGGACTGGCTCTGGAGCGCGCTGCACCTCGACGACGGAACACACGTGCACGGGGTCGACCTCACAATCCCTGGGGTTCCGCCGATAAGTGTCGGATACGTCCAGGACCGTCCTGGAACGGTTACCGAGGTGGAGTCCATCTCTGCGACACAGGCCTTCGACACGAACGGTCTGCCGACTGCCGCGACCCTGGCGCTCAATCCCGGTGGCATCACGGCGACGGTCGACGTGCTCGGACACGCACCACTTCGCTTCGTCGCCAAAGACGGCCGGGTCAGCCAATTTCCGCGGGTCTGGGCCACCGTGAGCACGGCCGACGGGCGGGCCGGCGTGGGCTGGCTGGAGTGGAACCGTAATCTGCCACTGCCGTAGCGAGCCGCGTGTCCACTGAAAAGAATTGTTCGCCTGGCACATCGATCGTGGTGATGGGGGTGTCCGGCTCCGGCAAGTCGACGGTGGGCGCGGCGCTGGCCCACCGGCTCGGTGTCCCGTTCGCCGATGCCGACACCTTTCATTCGGCCGCCAACATCGCGAAGATGTCCGCGGGCGTGCCGCTGGACGACGACGACCGCTACCCGTGGCTGGCCGCCGTAGGGCAGTGGCTCGCGGACCTTGACCGCGGCGTAATGAGTTGTTCTGCGCTCAGACGCCGATACCGCGACCAATTGCGTTCGCACCGAGCGACTCTCGAGTTCCTGCACGTGACGGGTTCACCGGAGCTGATCGTCCGCAGGCAAGCCGAACGAGGCGGACACTTCATGCCGCCGTCGCTGGTTCAGTCACAATTCGACGCCCTGGAGCCGCTCGATTCCGACGAGCACGGGTTGGCGATCGACGTTGGGCACAGCGTCAACACCATCGTCGAGACGATGATGCAGTATCTAGCGGCTAAACCTTGATCACTCGGGTGCGGCCGGGCTAGTGCCAACGGCGGGCTTTGACCCGTCCCTTGTGGGCGAGATCGCCCCCGCGTTCGCGCGCCGTGTCGGCCAACTCGCTGCCTCGTTCGTAAGCGCGCTCGCCGAGTTCAGCGCCGCGTTCGCGGGCGGTGTCCGCCCACTCGACCCCGCGGTCTCGCGCGACTTCTGCCCAATCGCTGCCACGATCGCGCGCAATGTCGGCCCATTCGGTGCCGCGCTCGAGAGCCTTCTCGCCAAGGTCACTGCCGCGATCACGGGCGGTTTCGGCCAACTCGGCACCGCGTTCGCGCACCGCTTCGGCCAATTCGGCGCCACGCTTCTTCGCGCGCTTGCGGGCTTTCTTGACGACGGGCGCACTGCGCTCGGCGGCGGTGCTGGCCAGCTCCTCGCCGCGTTTGCGCGCGGCCTCGACCACCGGTGCGCTTCGTTCGGCGGCCGCGCTGGCCAGTTCCCGGCTGCGCTCGGCGCCGGCGTGCAGGCTGTGCGAGATCCGCTCGGCCAGTTCGGAATCGAACACCGAATCATCGGATCCCGCCAGTGGTAGCGCTGACGTCACCTTGTCTGAGATCCGACCGGCTGCCTGCCTGCCGCGCCATCCCAGCGACGGTTTACCCGCGGTGTCGGCCGCAGCGATGATCAGCCCGCCCAGCAGGCTCAGATCAGTCAGCAGGGCGCGGCGCTTTTCGGTCTTGCGTGCGGGGTCGCTCTCGGTCCAAAACAGATGTCCGCCAAGACTGCCCGGTATCACCGTGAACGCGAGTGCCGCCGAAGCGATTCGCGGCAGCTTTCCAGTTGCGAGCAGCAGTCCGCCACTGACCTGGACGGCGGCGTTGATCCGCGCAGCCGTCTCGGGGTCGGACGGAACCTTGTCTGCGTAGGGCTCTGGCAGGTTGCGCAGCGCCGCAACGGTGGGCTCGGTGGCTTCAAGGGATATCGATGGGTTGCGTAGCGTTTCGATGCCTTGGCCGATGAACACTGCGGACAGCAAAGGGCGCGCGATTCTGCGGATCAACATGACGGGTGTGTTACCCAGCTTGTGCCCCATGCAAACCGGGCCGGCAGACAGCTTAAGGCGCTGGTGGGGGTGCTTGACTGCGCACCCACAGCGGCAGCACTACCCAGAAACCGAGTTGAGCGACGGCAGCGCACGCCCCCGCGATGACACCCACCGGGGTACCGGCCACCGTGCCGAAAATGATCACGGTGACACCGATCAGCGCCAAGCCCATCAGCAGCAAACCGACATACGCGAGCCGGTCCGCCGCGGATACCAGGAACCGGGTTTGGTGCCGGCGAAACAATATGCGATGCATCCCGACCGGAGCTTCCAACAACACGGTGGCACCGACCGAGCAGCCCACCGTCGCCAGGTAGACGATCCGCATGATCGCGCTCAGCCCGTCAAATCGGGGCTGAAACGGCAGCGTCAACAAGAAGCCGGTGAGCAACTGGACCCCGGTCTGGACGACGCGCAATTCCTGCAACAGACTGAGCCAGTTGCGATCTAACCGTTGGGTTTCAGTTTCCGATCGCGCCGTGGTGTCCCAGGCCTGATCGCGTTCAGGATGGTCGGCGGCGTCCATGGGCGTTGATCATGCCAGCCCGCCACATCCTGCTATGGCTTCTGGGCCAACAGGAGTCGCGCTGAGGTCTCTAGCCGATCGGCGATCTCGCTGTAGGAGGCGTAGCCCATCCCGGCCCGCACCAAAGCTCCCGCGTACAGCAGCTCGAGTGATTCGACCAGGTCAGGCGCGTGTCCGTCGCCCAAAGCGGTGACCAGGCGTTGATGTATCTCGCGGCCGATACGCAGCCGTAGATGCTCGACCTCGGGATCTGTGCTGAGCAGCGCGTTGGTGACCGCACCGGCCAGCGACGGTTCGTCGGCGACCAGCAATGCGATCTGTCGTAGCACGGCGATCACGCGGACGTCCAGATCCGGCGAGTCAGTCGGCTGCACCGGACTCGACGCCAACCGCCGCCAGAAAACCTCCGCGACAAGGTGCTCTTTCGAGGAAAAGTATGTGTAGGCCGTGGCCGCGCCCACGCCGGCCTCCGCAGCGACCATACGAATCGTCAACCCGGAGAAGCCTTCTCGGCTCAGCACACCGATTGCCGCGTTGCCCAGCCGGTCAACGGTTTCGGCTTGCTTAGCGGTCAGGCGCCGTCTGGTCGATTCCCGAACCATCGGGTTGGACACGTGTCCGGACACTACTACACCCACCTAGGTGCGGCAACTGGCTGACAGGCTCCGTGCACTACGTTCAGTAAATGGTGTCCTCCGCAGATCGCACTGCCACCGACGAGTTGACCAACCGGTTGTTTGCGCTGGCGGATCGGGTGACCGGCTTCATGCCCGCTGACGAGGGCCGCACGCTGTACGACGTGGCGATGAGCTATCTCGACCACGGTGTCGGCGTGGAGATCGGCACCTATTGCGGCAAGTCGACAGTGCTGCTGGGTGCGGCGGCGCGAGCCCGCGACAGCGTGCTCTACACCGTCGATCACCACCACGGCTCCGAGGAGCATCAGCCCGGATGGGAGTTTCACGACACGTCGTTGGTGGACCCCGTCACCGGGCGGTTCGACACGCTTCCCGCATTGCGCCACACCCTCGACGATGCCGCGCTGGACGACAACGTGGTGGCGGTGGTCGGCAAGTCGACGGTGGTTGCGCAGGGGTGGCGCACACCGCTACAGCTGCTGTTCATCGACGGTGGCCACAGCGAGGAGGCCGCACGCAAGGACTACGACGGCTGGGCGAAGTGGGTCGGTGCCGGCGGCGCGCTGATCATTCACGACGTCTTTCCGGATCCGCGCGACGGCGGACGGCCACCTTACGAGATCTATTGCCGCGCACTGGAAAGCGGCGCATTCACGGAGAAATCTGCGACCGGGTCGATGCGGGTGTTGCATCGGACCACCGGCGACGCCGGGGTGGCGGTCTAGCGATCCGACGGGCTGGCCGCGCACTCGCAGTCGTAGTCGCTTTCCAGGCCACGCGGCAGATCGGCGCCACGGAAGATGCCGTTGCCCGCGGTGGTGCGGGACAGCGCGTCGGCGGCGAGGATCACCGCGGCACCCGTCCAGGTGGTGCGCTCGACAGGCCAACGCTTTCCATCGCTGAACACCAGCCCCGTCCAGTACGAGCCGTCCTTCTCCCGCAGATGCTGCATGGCGGCGAACTGCGTCAGCGCCGCCTGCCGCTCACCCATCGCGTCGAGGGCCAACACCAGCTCGCAGGTTTCGGCGCCGGTCACCCACGGCCGGTTGTCGACGCACCTGATGCCAAGCCTGTCGACGACGAAATCGTGCCACCTGTCGGCGATTCGGGCCGTCGCGGCGCTGCCACGCAACGCGCCACTGAGGATCGGGTAGTACCAATCCATCGAGTGATGCGGCTTCTCGGTGAAGGCGGAGGGATGAACGGCGATCGCATGTCCGAGCCGGCCGAGTGCGAGCTCCCACTCGGGTTGCGGCTCGTCGAGCATGTTCGCCAACGCGAGCGCACACCGGATGCTGTGGAAAATGCTCGCGCAGCCGGTCAGCAGGGCCTCCGTCAACGGTCCGGAAGGGCTACGCGCCCAACCGATCTCACCACCCTCAAGCTGAAGATCCAACACGAATTCGACGGCGGCGCGCACCGTCGGCCACATCGTCGTCGCGAAAGTCCGATCGCCGGTGACCAGCACGTGGTGCCAGACCCCGACCGCCACGTACGCGCAGAAGTTGCTGTCGCTGTTGGCGTCTTCGACGACTCCCGCGCGTAGCTGGATCGGCCAGGACCCGTCGGCACGTTGTTGACGGCGACACCAGTCGTAGGCGCGCCGTGCCGGTTCGATCAGCCCGGCCGCGGTGAGCGCCATCGCGCATTCCACGTGGTCCCACGGATCGGTATGGCCACCGGCGGACCACGGGATCTCGCCCGAGGAATACTGAAGTGCAGCAATAGATTCAGCCGTCTGGCGGCATTGCTCGGGGGACAGGACGCCGTCGACGCCCGGTACTTTAGACCAACTCAAAGGCGGGTACCGGTTTCTCGAAGTACAGCGCGACGCTCTTGCCGATCAACGGGTTCAACGTCGATTCCGCCAGCCGGGTCAGCAGGGGGCGCTGCATCATGTCCCACACCAACAATCTGTGGTAGGCGGTAACGGCAAGATGGTCCGACTTATCAACTCCCACAGCGCATTTGAGCCACCAGAATGGGGAGTGCAACGCGTGCGAGTGATGGGTGTGGGTGAATGTCATGCCGCGGTTGGTGATTTTGCCGCGCAGCTGGTTGGCCCGATAGATGCGGATGTGGCCGCCCTCGTTGCTGTGGTAGTCGTCGGAGAGCAGCCAGCAGACTTGCTCGGGAAGCCATCGCGGCACCGTGACCGCCAGCATGCCGCCGACCTTGAGCACGCGTATCAGCTCGGCGATGACGGCGTCGTCGCCGGGAATGTGTTCGAGGATCTCCGAGGCGATGACGCAGTCGAAGGTCTGGTCGGGATAGGGCAGTGCCCGGGCGTCGCCGACGACGGCGTCCGCGTGGCCCGATGCGGGCACCTCGTGGGCGTCGGCCATGGCGTGGAACATCGTGTCGACGTCGGCGATGTCGGTTGCGCTCTGATCGAATGCCACGACGTCGGCGCCGCGCCGGTAGGCCTCGAAGCTGTGCCGACCCGCACCGCAGCCGACGTCGATGACTTTGCAGCCGGGGCCGATGCCGAGGCGGTCGAAATCGACGGTCAGCACGGCTCGTCCACCGGCTCGCTCGGATCACCGGCCGTTCCGGTGCGGGCGATGGCCTGCTCGTAGACGCGCAGCGTCTGTGCGGCCACCGATCCCCAGCTGAACACCTCGACAGCACGACGCCGACCGGCCGCGCCCATCCGCGTGAGCTCGGCGGGGGAGTCCAGCAGCTCGCCCATGACCCGGGTCAGCTCGGCGGCGTCACCGGGCGGAACCAGCCTTGCGCAGCCGCCGTCGGTACCCAGCACCTCGGGTAACGCGCCGGCGCGACTGGCCACGATCGGGGTTCCGCTCGCCATCGCTTCCACCGCCGGAAGCGAGAAACCTTCGTAAAGCGAAGGGATACAAGCAAGTTCAGCCGATGCAAACAGCCGGGCCAATTCGTCGTCGGACAGTCTGCTGGAGATGTGGACGATGTCGGAGATGCCGAGCTCGGCGATCAACTTCTCGGTGGGACCGTTCGGCTCGAGTTTGGCGACCAGCTGCAATTCCAGGTCGTGGTGGTGGCGGAGCTTGGCGACCGCCTGCAGGAGGTGCCCGACGCCCTTGAGCGGCACGTCCGCGCTGGCAATCGCCATGATGCGGCCCGGAACTCGCGGTTCGGATGACGGCGCGAACATGTCTGTGTCGACGCCCAGCGGCACCACATGGAGCTGGTCCGGGTGGACACCGAAGTCGGCGGCGATATCGGTCGCCGACGACGATGAAACTGTCAGCAACTCGGGGATGGCGCGGGCTACCCGTTCCTGCATTCCCAGGAAGCCGTACCACCGGCGCACCGACGGCTTACGCCACCAGCGTGCCGCGGCGAGGTCGACCAGCCGGTCGCGGGTGATCGGGTGGTGCACGGTGGCGACGACCGGCAGGCCGGCCGCCGCCATCTTCAGCAGGCCGACACCCAGGCTCTGGTTGTCGTGCACGACGTCGAAGTCATCCTGACGGTCGGCCAGCAGTCGCGCGGCCCGCAGGCTGAAGGTGCGTGGTTCGGGAAAGCCCGCGGTCCAGACTCCGGCCAACTCGAGGAGGTCGATGCGATCCCGGATTTCGCGGGGATGCGGAATGCGGAACGGGTCGGGTTCGCGGTACATGTCGAGGCTGGGCACCTCGGTCAGCACCACCCGTGGGTCGAGTTCCTCGGGGTAGGGCTGGCCGGAAAACACCTCGACGTGGTGTCCCAGGTCGACCAGGCTCCGGCTCAAATGCCGGACGTAAACGCCCTGGCCGCCGCAGTGCGGCTTGCTGCGATACGACAACAGCGCAATCCGCATACTCACGCCCGATCTGAAGTGGAGGTGCCGAGAATCAGCACCGTGAAACGTTCGGGCGGGGCCTCGACCAGCTTTCTGGACACGTGTCTGGACTATAGTTTGACAAACTACCCGATGCAACGCGCAGCTAGCGGCGTCAGCTTTGCCGATCCTACCCAGCGGAATGGTTGCGGTGAGTCGAGCACCGTCCTGTTCGACGTTAACGTGGTGTCATGCGCGCGCTGGTCGTCGTCGACGTTCAGAAAGACTTTTGCGAGGGCGGCTCGATGGCCGTGGCCGGCGGGGCTGAACTGGCGGGCGCGATCCGGGACTATCTGGCCGATGGCGCTGATTACCTCCACGTGATCGCCACGCAGGATCAGCACGTCGATCCGGGAGACCACTTCTCCGATCATCCGGATTACATCTCGTCGTGGCCGCCGCACTGCCGGGTCGACAGCGTCGGCGCGGATTTCCACCCTGATCTGGACGCCGGCCGTTTCGAGGCGGTCTTTCGCAAGGGTGCCTACGACGCCGGGTACAGCGGGTTCAGCGGCCACGACGACAGCGGCACGCTGCTCGCCGACTGGCTGCGGCAGCGGAAGATCGACCAGGTCGACGTGGTGGGCATCGCCACCGATCATTGCGTGCGATGGACCGCGGCGGACGCGGCGCGGCAGGGCCTGACCACCCGAGTGCTGGTGGATCTGACCGTCGGCGTCGGGGAGGAGTCCACCGCGGCGGCTCTTGACGCCCTGCGCGCGGCGGGTGTCGCGATCGTGGCAAGCCGATGACGGGCCCGATGGAGTCGGCGTTGCTGGCTGCAGTGGAGCGCTCGCCGGCAGCCGCGGCCGCCCACGATCGCCGGGGCTGGGTAGGTCTGTTCACCGATGATGGACGCGTCGAAGATCCGGTGGGATCGCGGCCGCACGCCGTGGGACTAGGTGACAGATTCGCCGCGCTCCAGGCATTGTCATCCGGTGCGACAATCACTTTCGGTGACGACGAGGCCGCCGATGTCAGCGAGCTCATCGGGCGATGTTCGGGCGCGGCCGTGACGAAGCTGATCGCCGCGGGCGCCACCGTCGCGGCCTCGGTCGCGTCGGTCCAGCGGCGCGGCATTCTGTTCGCCGACGTCGCCCGTGGTGGCACCGGAATTCAGCGGGTGCGCTATTTCGCGCAGTGACGGCCGCCGCGGCTTACCCAGGAACACCACAGCCGGACCTACTACGAAAGAACTACGTTTCCGTCACTGCGAGCCGGAGAGACATCACGAACACCAGCTTTGGTCGCGGTAGACCCTTCGATCGGCGGACCTTGCTACGCGGTGCCGGCGCGATCGGTGCGGCGTCGATGGCGCTGTGGCCCACCGCTTGCAGCTCGGATGACGACGCGCTCACGTTCTTCTTCGCGGCCAATCCCGAAGAGGCAGACGCCCGGCTGCGGGTGATCGATGCGTTTCAGCGCCGGCATCCCGAGATCAAGGTACGGACGGTGCTATCCGGAGCGGACGCGCTGCTGCACGAGTCGATCTACTGTGCGGGAGGTAAGTGCCCGGATGTGTTGATGGCGTGGGAATTCACCTACTCCGGATTGGCCGAGCGGGGCGTGCTACTCGACCTCAACACCATGCTGGCCCACGACAACAAGTTCGCCGCGGAGATCACGTCCGACAGCGTGGCCGCGCTCTACGAGACGTTCTCCTATAACGGCGGACAGTACGCGTTTCCGGAGCAGTGGTCGGGAAATTTCCTGTTCTACAACAAGACACTGTTCACCGAGGCCGGTGTTCCCCTGCCTCCCGGGCGGTGGGATGAGCCGTGGAGTTTCGGCGAATTTCTCGACGCGGCCAAGGCGCTCACCAAGCGTGAGACGACGGGCCGGGTCACGCAATGGGGATTCGTCGACACCTGGGCTCCGTACTATTCGGCCCTGTTGTTCGGCATGAACAACGGTGTCCCGTGGTCGAATCCGCGGGTCAACCCGACGCACCTCAATTTCGATGACGCCGCGTTCATCGACGGAATTCAGTTCTACGCCGATCTGGCCAATCGGCACAATGTCGCTCCCACCGCGTCGGAGGCGCAGTCGATGGCGACGACGGACCTGTTCACCTCCGGTCACGCGGCGATGGCACTCGGCGGGCATTGGCGTTACCAGACACTCGACCGCGCGACCGGTCTGGATTTTGATATCACCGTCCTGCCGGCCGGGCCGAAAGGGCATGGTGCTAAATCGAATATCGGCACCACCGGGCTGGCGATCGCAGCGAGCAGTCCGCGCAAGAAACAGGCGTGGGAGTTCGTGAAGTTCGCCGCCGGCCCAGTGGGACAGGCCGTGATCGCCGAAACCGGGTTATTCGTGCCCGTGTTGAAGTCGGCGATTCACTCGGCAGGTTTCGCCAAGGCGCACAGCCGAATTGGAAATATCGCCGTGCTTACCGGTGGGCCGGCACACGCCGAGGGTCTGCCGGTCACTCCCGACTGGCCGAAGATCGCGGCACTGATAGATCGCAATATCAGCCCGGTGCTGCGCGGTGTGCGTCCCGCGACAACGTTGACCGGCGCGCTGTCGAACCACATCGACGAGGTGCTCCGAACTCCATGACTGCCGCCGATACGTCTACCGCAGTGACGCAGCGTCGCCCGCCGTCGAGGCGACGCGCGCGGGCCGGGCGCTTGTTCGTCGCACCGAATCTGGTCGCGGTCGTCGTGTTCATGCTGTTTCCGCTTGGGTTTTCGTTGTACATGAGCCTGCACAACTGGGACTTGTTCACTCCTGCCACATTCGCCGGCCTCTCTAATTACCGCGACCTGTTCACCGAAGATCCGCTCTTCAGCATCGCCATGCGCAACACGGTGGTCTATGTGGTGGGCACGGTCGTGCCGACCGTCCTCATCAGCCTGGCGGTGGCCGGCGTGCTCAACCGGAACATCAAGGGAATCGGCGTTTTCCGGACGATCATCTTCACGCCGTTGGCGGTGTCATCGGTGGTGATTGCCGTCGTCTGGCAGTTCGTCTTCAACACCAACAACGGGTTGCTCAACATTGTGCTCGGTTGGGTCGGTATCAGCCCGATCCCGTGGCTGGTGGATCCGAAGTGGGCGATGACGTCCCTGTGCATGGTCAGCGTCTGGCGCAGCGTGCCGTTCGCGACCGTGATCTTGTTGGCCGCCATGCAAGGGGTGCCGGAAAACCTTTACGAGGCCGCCCGGCTCGACGGTGCGGGGGAGGTACGCCAGTTCGTGTCGATTACGGTGCCGTTGATCCAATCGGCCGTGTCGTTCGTGGTCGTCATCTCGATCATTCATGCGTTCCAGGCGTTCGATCTCGTGTACGTGCTCACCGGACGTAACGGGGGACCGGAAACGGCGACCTATGTTCTCGGCATCATGTTGTTCCAGCATGCCTTCGCTTTTCTGGAATTCGGCTATGCCTCGGCCTTGGCGTGGGTGATGTTCGGCATCTTGTTGGTCCTGACCGTGGTGCAGCTGCGGCTCGGGCGCCGCCGAGCGGCGCAGGAGGAAAAATCGTGGGCGTGATCGCTCGGGTGCTCAGACCCAAAGCGCTGCGCGGTGTCGCGGTGTACGCGGCCCTAACGGCCATCGCGACCTGTGCGCTCTTCCCGATCCTGTGGGCGGTGTCGGGGTCGTTGAAACGGGCGGGCGAAGTGACCACACCGACACTGTTTCCCGCGCAGCCGCAGTGGTCGAACTATCGAGAAGTATTCGCCCTCATGCCGTTCTGGCGGATGTTCTTCAACTCAGTCCTGTATGCCGGGTGTGTCAGTGCCGGGCAGGTCTTTTTCTGCTCGCTGGCCGGTTACGCGTTCGCGCGATTGCGATTTCGCGGCCGAGATACGTTATTCATCTTGTATTTGGCGACGTTGATGGTTCCGCTGACGGTCACGGTCATCCCGCAGTTCATCTTGATGCGGATCGCCGGACTGACCGACACACCGTGGGCGATGATCGTGCCCGGGTTGTTCGGCAGTGCGTTCGGCACCTACCTGATGCGCCAGTTCTTCCGCACCCTGCCCGACGAACTCGAAGAGGCCGCAATCCTTGACGGCTGTACCCCTTGGCAGATCTATTGGCGCATACTGCTTCCGCATGCAAGGCCGGCGGTGATGGTGCTGGCGGTGCTCACCTGGGTCAACGTCTGGAACGATTTTCTCTGGCCACTGTTGATGATTCAGCGCAACAGCATTTCGACACTCACGCTGGGGCTGGTTCGAATGCAGGGTGAATATGTGTCGCGGTGGCCGGTGTTGATGGCCGCATCCATCCTGATCCTGCTGCCACTGCTGTTCGTGTACGCGATTGCGCAGCGCGCGTTCATACGCGGCATCGCCGTCACCGGGCTGGGTGGGTAGCCGGTGGCTCCGGTGACTTTCGATCAAGCGACGCGGCGCTATTCGGGTGCGGCGTCGCCCGCCGTCGACGACCTGGACCTGAGCGTGGCCGACGGTGAGTTCGTGGTGCTTGTCGGACCCTCCGGGTGCGGCAAGACCACGTCGTTGCGGATGATCGCCGGCCTGGAGCCGGTCGACTCCGGGCGCATCCTGATCGGCGCCCGCGACGTCACCGACGACGATCCGAAGGACCGCGACGTCGCGATGGTCTTCCAGAACTACGCGCTCTACCCGCACATGACGGTCGCGCAGAACTTGGGCTTCGCCCTCAAGATCGCCGGGATCCCGAAAAGTGAAATCCGGGAACGGGTTGTGGATGCGGCCCGGTTACTCGACCTCGAACCGTATCTGGACCGTAAACCAAAAGAACTCTCCGGCGGGCAACGCCAGCGAGTTGCCATGGGACGCGCGATCGTTCGCCGACCGCAGGTCTTCTTGATGGATGAACCGCTGTCCAACCTGGATGCGAAACTGCGGGTGCAGACCCGCAATCAGATTGCCGGGCTGCAACGTAGGCTGGGCACCACCACCGTCTACGTCACCCACGACCAGGTCGAGGCGATGACGATGGGGGATCGGGTCGCGGTGCTGCGTGACGGGGTCCTGCAGCAGTGCGCGGCACCTCGTGAGCTGTACCGGAATCCGGTCAACATGTTCGTGGCGGAGTTCATCGGGTCGCCGGCCATGAACTTGCTGACCGTCCCAGTGGTCGATCACCGCGTTGCCCTGGGAGACTGGTCGATCCCACTGCCACGCGAGATCAGTTCTGCGGCAGAGCAAATCGTCGTCGGCGTTCGGCCGGAACACCTGGAAATCGGTGCAACCGGTGTCGAGATGCAGATCGATGTCGTCGAGGAGCTCGGCGCGGACGCCTATCTGTACGGGCGGATCACCAACGCCAACAACGCATTGACCCACTCAATCGTCGCCCGCACCGACGGCCAGGACCCCCCGCCGCGCGGTTCCCGGGTGCGGGTGCATCCACAACCGGCGCACCTGCATTTCTTCGGCGCCGACGGCGGCCGACTGCTGTAGCGCGTTGACCGCTCACTTAGGGATGTGGGCAGCCATCTGATCGGCCAGCTGACTGGCGATCAATGCCGGATCGCCGTTTTGGCAAACCTTGGCGACAAACAGGACATTACTTTGAATGCGGAAATTGAACGCGCAGCGCCACGGGTCCGGCTGACCGTTGGTCATCCCGGTGATCACCCATTGAGCTCGATCGTCGGCGATATCGGGGGCCTTTACCTCAAACTCGACATGACTTCCTGTTTCGCTGGACACCGACGCCCCGTCGCATCCATCGAGACCTTCGAAAGCGTCGCGGAAATAGCGAGACGCCGTTTCGGCATCAAGATACGTCGCTACCTGTTGGTCGACGATGTGCTGGTAATTGTCTTTCGCCTCGCGGTAGTCCGTGCCGCGATAAGCCGTGTAATCGACGTCGGGCCCGAAAGAGTTCGCATCCGGACCTACCAACACGCTGCATTTCGACTTATCGCCCAAGTCTCGAGCGGCCGGGGGATAGAACACCGTGCTGCTATCGCCGAGGTTGGCGCCCAGGATCTTGCTGGCCTCGGGCACTCCCACGATCAGAGACTTGATCTTGCTGGCTGAGAGGAAGTCTGTCGGCGCAGGGGGCGCGGGCTTGTCTGGGGGCGGTATCCGCGCGCTGATCTGGTCGACAGCGGCCGCCGCAGCGGGCGCGCCGTTCGCCCACGCGCACATCGACGCTTCGACGATGACGTTGTCCTTGACGTGCGCCTGATGATCGCAGCGCCATCCGAGGGGTTGGTTCTTGTCAGTGAACTGCAATGCGCCGAATTTCACGGTGTCGCCGTTGAATGGGCCGGGCGCCAAAATTTTCCAGTTGGCGGGATTATTCTTCGCGGCAATGGTGGCGGAATCGCAGCGGCCCAGCGACGCATATGCATTGTGAAAAATCTCGCTGGCCTTGTCGGACGTTTCGAAAAGCGCGACGTTTTGTGAGAACATCCCAATCAAGCCGTCGTCTTTAGACGCTTGGTTCCGGACGGAGCGATAAGCAGTGAATTCTCCGTCCCCGAGAGCCTCCTTGGTGATCCCGAGCGTCAGGGCACACTCAGGTTTGCTGTAGTCGCCTGACGAGGCGTTGGGGGAGTCGAACTGAGCCCGATCTTGAAGCTGCAGCCCTGCGATCTCGATGACGTCTTCGTCCGGAAGGATCAGTGTTTTGATACTGCTGGCGGACAAAGGTTTTGGGGATGACGCCGGGGTAGCCGGTGCCGCATCGGGAGCGTGCGTTTTGGAGGTTTTCTGCGGCTGCACCGGAAACCACGATGGCGTGTGACTGCCGCACGCCACGAGCAGCAACGCCATTGCCGCAGTGCCGCCGGCGACCAGAACGCGTCGCCGTTGACGATGTGTCATGCAGGTGCTCTCTCGTCTTTCTGGATGCAGGTCGATGATCTGGCTGATGTTAGCCTGCGCATCGAATGCGTTCGAAGGGTATGCAGTAGGTCGTCCGCGATTTCTGGAAATGCCTCGGCGATAGCGGAATTCGTCGATCCATACGGAGGCAAACCGATCTGCGGCGATCTCCCGATACCAGTAGGCATACTGAATAAGCTGCGAAATTCCTTGACGGTATGATTCTGGTCGTGCAAAAGACCACGTGGTCCGGTATGCGTCGCTGATGAGCGACGTGGTCATCAGCTTCACCCTGGACAAACCGGCCGCCTGATGCAGCGATGCTCCCGACGATCACTCTTCTGGGCAGCGATGGTGCTGGCGTTCACCCTGATGCTCGGATGCGCACGCTCCGTCGACGGAACGCCGGTGAGCCCGCCCGGCGCCGCCGCCTTGCCACCAGCATTACCCAAGGCGAAAATCACGCCCCCACAACACGCGAAGTACTACGACATCAGTCGGCTCAGCCAGCTGGAAGGCCAATTCCCGCCGGGTTTCGACCAAATACAGAACACCGCTCTGGCGCCCCTGGGACCCGACGCGGAGAAATTCTTCGCCGTCGGGGTCGGGGACATCGTGAAGGTCGACCCTCCGCTGTGCCGATCGGTGCTCCAACCGGTGCGGCCGCCCCAGGATGCGCAGTACACCATGATCGGCGGGCTCGGGAAGGGAGCGATCCTGGTCGGCGCCGTGAGTTCGCCCACCCCGCTGGGGAAGGCGATCGTCCCCAAAGGTTGTGAGCAGGTCGCGGTCACCCAGCGAGTAGCCGGGCGGGTGGTCGTCGCGAACGTCACCCGCCAGCCTGGGCCGCCCATCGATGGAATCGTCACCACCGAATCCATTGCAGAGGCCGCCCAAGGTGCCACTAAGTCCTACGTCTTCGCCGCGTTCCTCAGCGATACCGTGGCCGTCACCGCCGAGGGCGTTCTTCCCGGAAATCCTGACGCGGAAGATCTTTTGAGCGGCATGCTGGTCAAAGCTGTGGACCTCATCCGCGCGGCCTAGCGGAAACAACAGGGGACTGGCTGTGATACCCGCGCACTTCACTCTGGCCGAGAGCGGCGAATTCGAGCCAACCCAATTCGAAAGCCACTGGGGCGACGATCATCTCAACTGGCCCTCCGTCGTGGGGCTGGCGGCACAGGCGCTTGAAAGCCATTACCTATCAGATAATTTCACGCCCACTCGCCCGGCAGTCGACTTATTTCGCGCAGCACGCTGCCAATGATCCCTTCCCGCCGAAGATTCCGTAGAGCGGCGGCGCTTATCCGCAGGAGGTTGCAATGGCCGGTCAGCGAACGGTTTTCAATCACATCGGGCTGTGTGTCGCCGACACCGCCCGATCGCGTCGCTTCTACGAGGGCCTGCTGGACTTCACCTTCTGGTGGGAACTCGCGCCACCGGACGAGGGCACCGGCCAACTGCTGCAACTGAACGCACCGATCGGCTTGCATGCGACCTACCTCGTGCGCGACGGCCTGGTGCTCGAACTGCTTGCCTATTCCCATCGCACCCTGCAGGCCGGGTCGGATCGCACGATGGATCAGGTCGGACTCACCCACCTGTCGCTGTCGGTATCCGACCTTGGTGCGGCGCTGGCGCGAGTGGAAGAGTTCGGCGGCTCAGTTGTTCCCGAAAGCGTCTCCGATCGCTCGGCGATGATTCGCGACCCGGACGGGCAACTGCTCGAGCTGCTCCCGGATTCGTGGCTAGCCGTCTTGCCGCCGCGCCCGGACCAGCGGCCAGATGCAACGATCGACCCATGACGTCCACACCTGAACTGGCGCACCGCGACTCAGAACCACACATCGTGCTCGGGCTGGTCGGTGATCCCGGTGCGGCAGCCGCGCTGGCGCGCGAACTCGCCGAGACTGCGCTGCACGCCGAGCTCGAGACGCGGTTACCCGGCGCTCGCTGGTGCATCGAGGTCATGGAAGGGCGATTGGTCCAGCCGCCCGCGACCGACGCTGAGATCGTCAGAGCCGCCCGCAAGACACTGCTCCACAAGCAGTGGGACGTCGTCGTCGTGTTGACGGATCTGCCGTTGCACGTTGACCAACATCCGGTCGTGGCTCATGCCAATCCGGTCAGCAACGTCGCGATCGTGTCGGTGCCCGCGCTGGGAGCGATGGGGGCGCGCAATCGGACCCGCGAGGTGATCGGCCGACTGCTGGTGCGGCTGCTCGGGTCGGCTGAAGAACGGGGTGCCGATGCGCAACGCGCGGGTCGCCGGTCACGTCGGGTGACCGTGCAGCGGGTGCGGGAGCTCGGTAGCGATCCGGTCGACGAGGCCTTCTTCTATACCGCCCGCGTGCTGACCGGCAATCTGACGTTGATCAGCGGGATGGTGGCCGCCAATGAGCCGTGGCGGTTGTCACTGCGACTCTCACGCGCATTGACCGGCGCCGTGGCCGCGGGAGTGTTCGGGTTGGTGACCGCAGACATATGGCGGCTCTCGGACGCATATGGATGGGACCGGCTGGCTGGTACGGCGCTGGTGTCGATCCTCGCGACGGTCGCGACCCTGATCATCGGCGCAGAGCTCTGGGAACCCATCGTCAGCCGCGCGGTGCGCAAGCAGGTGATCCTGTTCAACATCGCGACCGCGCTGACGGTGTTGATAGGCGTGACCGTGCTGTATGTCGCCTTGTATCTGTTGGCGCTGATCGCCGCATACTGGTTCGTGGTTCCGCAGATCTGGCGTGACCAGGTCGGCCATCCGGCCTCGCTGCGTGATTACTTTGGATTAGCTTGGCTTACTTCGTCATTGGCAATGATCGGTGGCGCACTGGGTGCGGCGTTGGAACCTGACGAGGCCGTGCGAGCCGCGGCGTATGTGCAGCATTTCGAGGACGAAGCCGATATCGACGAAGCTGCGTGACGCTGGCGCGTCGCTCACGGGGTCTCGGCCCTCTGGCTGTTAGGCTCGCGCCGTACGTTTCGGCACATCCTGGACACGATCATCGACCCGCTCACGGCGTCTCTGTCGGTCGCTCATTCTGCCCTTGGAGCGAGTTTGGATAACTGGCTGACCATCTTCGCGGCTAACAAGGTCGGCGCTACCGCGCGCACGCTCGGTCTTGTCGCATTGTTGTACGCCATCACCGCCGCCGCGCCGGTTATATCGCCCGCCGCGGTCCACGCCAACCCCGGCGCTCCCGTGCAGCGTGTTGGCCGTGCTACGGAGATGTATGGCGAGCCCGCTTTCGCCGCGGCGTACTGGCGCGAGCAACACGCCTCGGACTGCGGGGAAATGGCGGTAGCCGATGTGGTTGGCCAGGTGACGGGACGCCAGCCGACCGAGCAGCAGATCATTGACGTAGCCGAAAATTCCTCCAGCACAGTCGGTCCCGGGCCAATATGGAAGCCAGCGGGATTTACAGATATACGAGACCTTCCGATTCTGCTTTGGCACTACGGAATTAAAGCCGACAATGTGCAGAGCGACATCGACGCCCTCAAGCAAAAGCTGAGAGATGGCCACAAGATCATCGCCATTCTCAACGCCGAAACCATCTGGAACCGGTCCCGGAAGCGAAACGCTGGAAATCACTTCGTAGTGGTGACCGGTATCGACACCAGATCCGGGGTTGTCCATCTCAACGACAGCGCCATCGACACCGGGCGCGACGAGAAGGTCCCCATCGCGACCTTCGAGCAGGCGTGGGCTCCGAACTTCCACTCAGCCATTGTCACCCAGTGATCAGGACATATTCAACGCTACGACCGCGCGGATCAAGGCCTTCAATGCCGTTTGGTTGATCTGGTCGCCTTCATGAATGTCGATGGCACGGCGGGTGTTTCCGTCAAGGCTGGAGTTGAAGAGGCCGACCCAACCAAGTGTGGTTTCCCTACCCAGGCAACGACGTCGTGCTGTGCCAGGGCATGTGTGGTCAGGCGATCTACGTCAACCGCGCCGCCGAGGTGGTCGCCGCCAAGTTATCCACCCAGCATTCGCACGACCCGCACATGTTGTTGGACACGCTGCGCGCATTCGATGCCGTGGCGAACCACTTCAGTGGTCCTCTTGCGCGCGGTTAGTCGAGTCATCAGAACTGTTGCGAGGCAATGGCTTTGCCGAATGGTCGGCCAGGGAGAAGGTACGGCGACCGATCGCGGCTGAAATCACAAGACGACGAACCACACGGCGACGTAGTGACTCACCGCAGCGGCTGCGGTGAAGGCGTGAAAAAACTCGTGATAGCCGAAGGTGCGCGGCCACGGGTTCGGCCAACGAAGGGCGAAGAAGATAACGCCGATGTTGTAGAGCAACCCCCCCGCGACAAGTAGGCCGACGACGATCGGACCTCCGCCGTCGAGCAAGGTGCCGGCGAACCATAGCGCCACGTAGCCGAGCAGAAGGTAGAGCGGTATCCCAACCCACCGCGGCGAGGACGGCCACCACATTTTCAGAGCCACGCCCGCTGCCGCGCCCGTCCATACGATCGCCAGTACTTCGGCTCCGGTGCGCGGCGGCATCGCCAACAGCGCGAACGGGGTGTAACTACCGGCGATGAAAATGAAGATCGCCGAATGGTCCAGCCGTTTCATCCATTTCAAGGCCACCGGATTGTGCCAGTGCTTGCGGTGATAGATGGCGCTGACGCTGAACATCGCGACAATCGTGACGGCGTAGATCAACGTCGCAGATACGGCCTTCTGAGACGACGTGATGCCGGCTACCGACACTAGCGCCAGTCCACCCACTGTGGCGATGGCCGCGCAGCAGAGGTGGATCCATCCGCGTGCACGTGGCCTCCCGATGAGCTCGGCGACGGTATCGGCCAAGCCCTGGGGCAGGTCATCGACGGCCGGGACCACCAACTCGCCCGCTGAAGAAGCTGTCTTCGGGTCTGCGCGGCGCGCTGTCATAACGATATCGTCGCTGGTGGGCGTGCTCGAGCGAGCCGGAAACCGTTCTCAACCGGCGACCCCACGGGCGGCAAGCCGCTCTCCGTTCCAACCATCACGACACTGATACCTATGACCGTACTTGCAGCTTGGTGACAGACCACGACGACGCGCCACGGACCGTAACGGCTTGGGTGTCTGCGCTGGTACTTGTCGGGGGCTATCGTTGACGCGATGCCTGTCCCCGCGTCCGCAGCCGCGGCTCATGTGGAGGGCGTCGAACGGTTTTTGACCAGTTACCGTTCGATTCCCTCGACGGCTGCTGTCCGACTGGCGAAGCCCACTTCTAATCTGTTCCGGGACCGCGCGAAACTCAGCACCCCTGGACTCGACGTTGCGGGGCTGACGAACGTCATTTCGGTCGACCCCGACGCGGGCACCGCCGATGTGGCCGGGATGTGCACTTACGAAGATCTGGTGGCGGCAACGCTGCCGTATGGCCTTTCGCCGCTGGTAGTCCCGCAGTTGAAGACCATCACGCTGGGCGGCGCGGTCGCCGGGTTGGGCATCGAGTCGGCCTCATTCCGCAACGGCCTGCCTCATGAGTCGGTGCTGGAGCTCGACATCCTCACCGGCACAGGAGAATTGCTCACGGTCTCACCCCAGCAGCACCCTGATCTTTTCCGCGCGTACCCGAATTCGTATGGCACGCTGGGATATTCCACACGGCTACGCATCCAGTTGGAAGCCGTCAACCCGTTCGTCGGGCTGCGGCATGTGCGGTTCCACTCGCTAGACCACCTGATGGCGGCGATGGATCGGATCATTGACACCGGTGAGTTCGAGGATGTCTCTGTCGACTATCTCGACGGCGTGGTCTTCAGCGCCACCGAAAGCTACCTGACTCTCGGTCAGCGCACCGAGGCTGCCGGCCCGGTCAGTGACTACACCGGACAACGCATCTACTACCGCTCCATCCAGCACGACACCGGCACCACAGAAGACTGGTTGACGATGCACGACTACTTCTGGCGATGGGACACCGACTGGTTCTGGTGCTCAGGTGCTTTCGGCGCGCAGAATCCCCGTCTGCGACGATGGTGGCCGCGGCGCTACCGCCGCAGCAGCGTGTACTGGAAGCTGGTGGCACTCGACCGTCGGTTCGGTATCGCTGACTGCATCGAAAAGCGTAATGGCCGTCGGCCTCGTGAACGGGTGGTCCAGGATGTGGAGCTCCCACTGGAACGCACGACAGAGTTCTTGGAATGGTTCCTCAATACCGTACCGATCGCCCCGATCTGGTTGTGCCCGTTACGCTTACGTGATCGCGAAGGATGGTCGCTGTATCCGATCCGGCCGGGTCACAGCTACGTCAATGTCGGCTTCTGGTCGTCGGTTCCAGTGGGCGCGACCGATGGCGCGACGAATCGATTGATCGAGGAGAAGGTCGGGTCGCTGGACGGACACAAGTCGCTGTACTCCGACTCCTACTACGGCAGAGAAGAGTTCGACGAACTCTACGGCGGCGAGACCTATAAGACCGCGAAGAAGGCCTACGATCCGGATTCTCGCTTCCTCGATCTCTACGCAAAGGCAGTGCAACGACGATGACGGCTACCGAGGACCCGGTGTCGACCGCGACGGGCAAGTTGAGCCTCGCCGAGGTCTTGGCGGTCTTCACCCGCGGAGCCACGGAATCACTACGGTTCACTGCCTACGACGGCAGTTGCGCCGGAGCCGAAGACGCCGCGCTGGGAATGGACCTGCTGACTCCTCGCGGTACGACCTATCTGGCCACTGCGCCGGGTGAGCTCGGCCTGGCCCGGGCATATGTCGCCGGTGACATCGAGGCGCGCGGTGTCCACCCAGGCGATCCCTACGACGTACTCAAGTTGCTAGCCGAAAAGGTCGAATTCACCAGGCCCTCAGCGCGTCTGATGGCCAGCATCATCCGCGCGGTCGGTATCGAGCATCTTCTGCCGGCAGCGCCGCCACCGCAGGAGATGCTGCCCCGGTGGCGCCGAATGGCCGAGGGCCTGCGGCACAGCAAGACTCGCGACGCCGGGGCGATCCAACACCACTACGACGTCTCCAACCTCTTTTATGAGTGGGTCTTGGGGCCGTCGATGACGTACACGTGTGCGGTCTACCCGGAGTCCGGAGCAACGCTGGAGGTCGCCCAGGACAACAAGTACCGGCTGATCTTCGAGAAGCTGAGGCTGCGGGCGGGGGACCGGCTACTCGACGTCGGCTGCGGCTGGGGTGGCATGGTGCGCTACGCGGCCCGACGCGGTGTCCACGTGATCGGCGCGACTCTGTCCGCGGAGCAGGCTGCCTGGGCTCAAAAAGCCATCGAGTCCGAAGGCCTGGGCAACCTGGCCGCGGTGCGTCACTGTGACTATCGCGACGTCGGCGAAACCGGTTTCGACGCAGTCTCTTCGATCGGATTGACCGAGCACATCGGCGTCAAGAACTATCCCAGCTATTTTGAGTTCCTCAAGTCCAAGTTGCGCACCGACGGATTGCTGCTCAACCATTGCATCACCCGCAACAACAACAAGTCGAACTATCGCGCGAGCAGCTTCACCGATCGCTACGTCTTCCCGGACGGCGAGCTGACCGGCTCAGGCCGCATCCTCTCGCACATCCAAGACACCGGATTCGAGGTGTTGCACACCGAGAATTTTCGTCACCACTACGCCATGACGTTGCGTGACTGGTCCCGCAACCTCGTCGCGCACTGGGACGACGCTGTCGCCGAGGTTGGCATCGCCACAGCGAAGGTGTGGGGCCTGTACATGGCGGCATCCCGGGTGGCGTTTGAACAGAACAATATTCAGCTACACCATGTGCTGGCGTCCAAGCTCGCCGAGCACGGCACCGACGCCCTGCCACTGCGCCCTTGGTGGCACCCCTAGCTTCTGCCACAGCGTAACTCGCAGCCGGTTTACTGGTAATCCCGGTTATCCACGAACCTGTGTTTGCGCTGACGAGGAGTAAGCCGGGACTTTAAGGGTTCTCAGCTGCCACCCTGGGTAGCCATCGTCGGGTAGACCTTCGAACTGATTGGCCCCGGTGTCGAACCGCGGAAACAGGAGGCGCTCCTGCCAATCTTCGATGTGTGCACTTGGCATCAAAATAGGTTTGGACAGCTCCGAGTAGTTGTGAACTGCATCAATAGCGAAACTCACGGCGATAGCGTACCGTCAATCTACGTTAGCAAGAGAGGTGGCGCCCGGTGAGCACAAGCGAAGAACTCGACGAGATCATCCGCGATCGGTTCGAGATCAGCCGCGCAGACTTCGTTGACGCACTGAAAACCCTCCCGGCCCTGCGGCCATGGGCCACAACCCTGACCGCCGAGGAAGCCCGACTCCTCGACCACGCCGACTTCTCCGAAGATCCCGACTCCTACATCGCGGCCAGCGCCGAGATCGCCGGCCACACCGGCCGCCTCGCAGTCACCGCTTTCACCCCCGAGAAAGTCCGCACCGGCCTGGGCATCAGCGACTCTCGAGTCCGCCAAAAGCGAGCAGCCGGCGAACTCTGGGCAATCCCCGACGGCCAATCCTGGCTGTTCCCAGCGTCTCAATTCGACGTCGACCGCGAAACCGGCGCCCCACTGCGCCAGGTCCGCGGCCTCGCCGAAGTATTCAAAGCACTTCCGCCCGACCTACACCCAGTCGCCGTCGACGGATTCCTCCACACACCGCAACCCGACCTGTACCAAGGCCAGCCACAATCACCACTGGACTGGCTCCGCGACGGCGGCGACGTCGACGCCGTAGTCGCGTCCGCCACCGCGGCCGACTGGTACAGCCGTTGACCTCCGGCCTACCCGGTCCACCACGCACCTCAGACCTCCGTGCCATCGGCATCCTCGCCGACGAATACCTCACGATCACACCAGCCGAGATATGGTGGCGCATCCACCGCACCCAGGGCGCGCATGTGTTGGCGTGGAACGCCTTTCGCAGCTACGGCCCAGTGCTGCGATTCGACCCGCACCCACCGCCGGCCCGCACCCACGCCACCCACGGCATCTGGTACGGCGCGTCCAACCCCCTCGCCGCACTCGCGGAAGCCTTCCAAACCGACCGCACCATGGACCGATTCCGCGAAATGCCGTTCCTGACCGGACTGCAATTTACCCGCGAAATCCGACTCCTCGACCTGTCCACCCACAGCACCGGCTCCTGGGCCATCCGCTCCGGAGGCGCCTACGCACTATCCACCGGGCCGCACTCAATCGCCCAACGCTGGGCCCGGCGCATCGTCGAAGCCTTCCCCGACCTCGACGGAATCCACTACAACAGCCGCTTCTCCGGCCAAGGATGCATGGCCCTCTTCACATCGGCCAGCAACGCCATGCCCACCAGACCCGCACTGTCACTACCCCTGACCCACCCAGGACTCGCTCCCCGAATCACAGCTGCCGCAAAGCGTTTGGGCTACCTCGTCCTTTAACCGGACACGATTGCGTGCTCGACTGGTGCGAACTGCTGAGGATAATCATGCGTCATCGCATAAGCACATGCGTATATGCATGATACGATGCTGCTATGCCTAAGACGGTTCAGATTCGCGACATAGACGACGATATATATGCGGCGTTGGTCCGTCGTGCCGCGGAAGAGGGGATCACGGTGCCCGAGTTGCTGCGCCGTGAGGCGGCCCGGCTGGCGGCGCGGCCCTCGATTGCGCAGTGGTTGACGCGGACCGGTCGTCGACCCTCGGAGGTGTCCACGGCTGAGGTGTTGGAGAGTTTGGATGAGTGGCGCGGCGAGTGGCCCAATGCTGGTCGTTGACGCGTCCTGTTTATTCGAGGTCGTCGCGGACACGCCCCGAGCGGGCGCGATCGGGGCGCGTTTGGCGGCAGACGTCGATCAGATGGCACCGCACGTGATCGACGTCGAGGTGATGGGGGTCGTCCGGGCCCAGTACTTGCGGGGGCGATTGGACGGCACGGCTGCGCGGCAGGCCGTCACGGACTTGCGCGATTGGCCGGGTGAGCGTGTCGGGCACCGGTGGCTGTTGGAGCGTGCGTGGCAGCTGCGGGATTCGGTGCGGGGATGGGACGCCTTCTACGTGGCACTCGCGGAGGCATTCGATGCGACTCTGGTGACGATGGATGAGCGGCTTGCGCGCGCGCATGGACCGACCTGCATGATCGACGTCCTAAGAGGGGGTCACTGACCATTTGCAAAGCGGTTGCGCGTCATCGTCTTCCAGCCTCAAAAACGTCACAGTGACGTATGCTAAGAATTAAGAAAGGCGCCGGCCCACAGGGGCGTTGGGTGAATGCGGCAAACCGAGCAGCGGGACATGCGACCCACGGTGTCGGAATGAAATCACGAGACAAGCTGCAAACCCGTCAGGGAATGAGTACAGAGAATCAGTGCCGTGACGTGCCTCAGGTCGGCCAACCGTCAAGGGGTGCGAGCGCTTTCATCTGATGCAACCCTCAACAGTTCTTTGCCGATAAGCGACATTATGTCAAGTCATGCTCCCGCATATTGCCCTGTTGCCCAACGCTTTTCGACATCGAGCAGCAGCCCAGCAGCATCCCTACTGGTGATGAGGATGGGTGACCGACCGGAGCTCAAGCCGCGGGATTCCTGCAAAGTCGGTTGGATTGCACGTGTAGAGCGGCAGCGCACGCGCGATCGCGCTCGCCGCGATGAGCGCGTCATACGCGCGCGCCGCCGGTTTGCGCCCTGATGCGCGCAGTGCCGCCGCCACAGCGCCAAATGCCCGCGCGCAATCACCATCGAACGGAAGAACATCAAAGTCGACCTCGGCCTGCTGCAGATGCTGCTGACGCGCACTGCGCTCGGCATCGTCGAGCGCTACATGCGGACCTACGGAAAGCTCGGCCAGCGTTATCGCGCTGATCACCGATTCGTCGGGAAGCTCGGTTGGGTCGGATATCTGGCCGAGGAGGATCACCGTGGACGTGTCCAGCATCCCCTGGCCCGAAGTCTCCGTCACGCCGACGGGTTGATCAGGTTGTCGATGTCGCGCCGGAGCGCATCTGGGTTCACCTGCGGAAGATTCTTGCGGCGACGAATGAGTTCTGCCGGGCCGGCGCTGGATCGGGGCAAGGGGCGGAGCTCGGCCACCGGCGTGCCGTCGCGAGTAACGACGATGTGTTCGCCGTGCTCGACGCGTCGCAGGACTTCTCCCCCATTGTTCCGAAGATCGCGCACCGTCACCGTGTCCATACGGCAAGTGTATCACCGGTGAGACGGCTGGCGCAGGGACTTGGCTGCACCAACTATCACGCGAATATGCGGGAATCGAATATGCGGCTTTACCAGTAATCATCCCGCATATTACGTTGTGCGCCAAGGGATTGCGAGCCGTATGCCGCCGCCCGTTGAGGTTTCCGGCTCAGATGGCGCCCCGCTCCACCACCCATTGATGCCGGAACGGCAGTACTTCTGCGGCAATCTCAAAATCGGCATGATAGTGAACCAGTGTCACGTCGTGGGTACTGGCGAGAGTGGCGATCAGGAGGTCGGCCATGCCGACCGCACGGTGGCGGCCAGTGCTGGCTAACTGCTGTTGCGCCTCCAATGCGGTCTGCCAGTCTTCGTCGTTGGTTGGCAGATATTCGTACGCCAACCGACGATCCGACCGGAGCTGCTCGTAATGGGCAGCATTGCGGGCGCTGTAGAGCGCCTCGGCATCGAGCTGAGCTGTGGTCGCAACCAATCCGGCCTCGATGAGTGGGGCAAGCCAGGCGGCGACCTCAGGCTGTGTCATGCGTGCTGCGGCACTGGTATCGATGAGGTGGCGGGCGATCAGCGCCACACGTCACCACGTTGATCGGGATCAGCCATCTTCCCTAGGCCACCAGCTTGCAACCATGCGACCTGGCGTGCGCGAGCAGACGATGCTGCTGCTTGCTGCAAGGCGATGCGCACGGTGTCCGATACACCGCTTGTGCTCAGTTCCTTTTGCGCGGCGGCCAACAGGTCGTCGTCTAGGTCGATTAGGCGCTTTGTCATGTCACAAGCCTCCATGTGTATATACCCGAATTCGATTTAGTATATACACTGTCAGGGACTGCAACGCCTCTACGACGGAGAACCCGGCCCCCGACTGCCGGTCAGAGTTTATCCGGAAACCGAATATGCGGCTTTACCGGCAGAGTACCGCGCATTCCCTATTATGTTGTGCCCCAACATATTTTGTGTTTGCTGTGATCACCGATAACTCCATCCAGGGATGGATCGAGCACTGTCGCACTGTGTAGCGCTCACGGATCGAGGATGACGCGTAAGGCCGCATCAACGCGGCGCAGTTCGTTGAAGCTTAGGAACCCGACGCTCTTGCCGAGCCGGCCCGGGTCGACCGCAGTAGTCTGCTCGGCAAGAACCCGGGTGTTGACGCCGTCGATCTCAACCTCGGGTCGGAAGCTGGCGGCGCGAGCCGACGTCGATGTTGGCGCAATTAGCCAGGTCGACAGCGGCAAGTGATCTGATTGGACTACTACGGCGTATCGGGACCCGGATTGCTCGTGACTTCGACTCCCCCGCGGGGCATGCAACCGAAAGACCTCACCACGCACGCAGCGTCTCCATGTCGCGCAGCACTTGCAGGGCCTCGGCTCCAGTCTTCCCCGGCGCACCAGCATCGCCAGGTCGCTCAAGGAGGAATACGGCGAAATCAAATATGGCCGGTTACCGGTAGACCTACCCCGTTTCGGTTGTGGCCCAAAATTTTTCAGACTTCGCAGGCAACGCGCTGTGCGTGGTCGACGTCTGCATCTGTTCGGGCCAATCATTCCCCGACGAGATGACGTGGTCATCGCGCACACTAGGACACGCATCCGACGCCGGGAGGGCTGAAACCGGAATGAGCCCGGCCGCCGAATTCGACTACATCATCGTGGGAGCAGGCAGCGCAGGCTGCTTGCTCGCCAATCGGCTCAGCGCTAATCCTGACCGCCGCGTGCTCCTTGTCGAGGCCGGCGGCAAAGATGACTGGTTCTGGATCAAGGTGCCAGTGGGCTATCTGTACACAATCGCCAACCCTCGCACCGATTGGTGCTTCACGACGGAGCCCGACCCCGGCCTGGCCGGCCGCAGCATTCACTACGCGCGAGGTCGGGTGGTCGGCGGCTGCTCGTCGATCAACGCGATGATCCACATGCGCGGACAGGCAAGCGACTACGACCTGTGGGCCCAGGCGACCGGTGACGAAAGATGGCGCTGGGGTGGCTCGGACTCTCCCGGCGAAACGCTGGCGATCTACAAGAAGTTGGAGGACTACTTCGGCGGCGCCGACGACTGGCACGGCGTCGGTGGTGAGATCCGCGTCGAGCGGCCTCGCGTGCGCTGGAAGATTCTGGACGCCTGGCAGGCCGCCGCCGCTCAGCTGGGCATCGCGCCGATCGATGAGTTCAACCGGGGTGTCAACGCCGGCTCTGCGTACTTTCACGTGAACCAACGACGTGGTCGTCGCTGGTCGATGGCCGATGCCTTCCTGCATCCCATCGCCCACCGACCCAACCTCACCGTCTACACACAGACGCAGGCTGTAAGGCTCGTGATGGACGACCAGGTCCACGAGGATCAGCGTCGCGGCGCCTGGACCACGGCGCAGCAACGCGTCACCGGCCTGCAACTCCTCAGAGGCGAACACATCGTCGAAGTCCGAGCCCGCCAGGAGGTGATCCTCAGCGCCGGAACGATCGGATCGCCGCATCTGATGCAAGTCTCGGGCCTGGGACCGGCAGGTCTGCTTGCCCGGCATCAAGTGCCGGTGGCCGTCGATCTGCCAGGAGTGGGCGAAAACCTCCAGGACCATCTGCAGCTTCGAACGGTCTACCGGATCCGGGGTGCCCGGACCGTCAATACGCTGTACCGGAACTGGATCAGCCGTGCGGGCATGGGACTCCAGTACCTGCTGTCGCGATCGGGACCCATGACCATGCCGCCTTCCACCCTGGGGGCTTTCGCCAAAAGCGACCCCGCGCTCGACAGCGCCGATCTGGAGTGGCATGTGCAGCCCTTGTCTTTGCCGAAGTTCGGCGAACCGCTGCACCCCTTCGGAGCGATCACTCCCTCGGTCTGCAATTTGAGACCCACCTCGCGAGGACATGTGCGCGTGGCCAGTGCAGATCCCCTGACTTACCCCAAGATTTTCTGCAACTACTTGTCGACTGACGCCGATCGGCAAATCGCCGTGCGGGGCCTCCGGATGACCCGCCAGATCATGGCCGCGCCTGCTCTGGCCCGCTACGGCCCGCAAGAGTTGCTTCCCGGCCCGCAACTGGTGAGCGACGAAGAGCTCCAGCAAGCGGCCGGTGAACTCGGTACGACCATTTTCCACCCGGTGGGCACCAGCGCGATGGGAAGCTTCGACGCCCGCGGTCGGCCACGGTCGGCCGCCACGGTGCTCGACACCGACTGCCGCGTGTATCGCGTCGCCGGCCTTCGAGTGGTTGATGCGTCGGCGATGCCCACCATTATCTCCGGCAATACCAATGCGCCGGTCATGCTCATCGCGGAGCGCGCAGCGCGGGCGATTACGGGATAGACGAACGGCCCGGCACGCCTAGGCCGTTCGCTGGCCGGAGAAGTAATTGCCGTTGTCCAAATCGGTCAACAGCGTGGACTGAGCGGGTTCCCAGCCAAAGGTCTGGCGGGTGATGAGGTTCGTTGCCGGGAGGTCCATTGTGACCAGATTCGTGAATTGCCCGAAGTATCCGGGCAGCATCAGGACGTCCATGGGAACGCTCACGGCGGGCAGGTCCAGATGGCTGCCAATGGCCTCGGCGATCCCGCGGAACGGGATTTCCCTTCCGCAACCGCGTGCCGATATTTGCCAGCCGGACCCTCCGCAGGAATTTCGTCGACGTGCTGACCCCGGCTGAGTTCGACCCGCTCGCCGCCCTGAATGAACGCGTCCTGCACCACATGGCCAACAACTACGACTCCCCTGTCGACGACGAGCCTTCGTAACCGCTATCAGCCGTGAGGATTTCGCCTCATCGCACGAGATGATGGAACGAGCGATGGAGGGCGCTACTGTGAGTCGGGCCCGTGCCAGCCCGGCGTTCTCATGTGCCGGCCACTATCTGGATCCCAGGTCAGATATTCCGACATGTCTTCGTGGCGACCCATCATGGTCGTCGATGCTTCGAGGACGACATCGCCGTGTTGGTCGGTGCAGACGCTTCGCGTGGTGACGATGTCGGCGCCGAAACGCTCGTCGACGGACTCCACGTACATCGTCCCGCGCAGCACGTCGCCGGCAACGATCGGCCGGTGATAGCGGAAGCGTTGCTCGACCTGGATCATCTGAATCTGGTCCATGCCCAAGTCGACGTTGCTCAGAAAATGCCGCTGGATAAGGGCTGCGAAGACCGCCGGGAACGTTGGTGAGGCGACGACCGCCGAGTAGCCCAACTCCCCAGCAGCCTGATCGTCAAGGGTGGCGGGATCAGTCGCCTTCACCGCTTGGGCAAAGACGCGCACATCTTCCCGTCCAACGACGAATGGGTCGGGATAGGGCCACTCCATGCCTCGGATGTCAGTTTTCAGGGCCATTACCCCGACCCTACGGCGCGCGGCACGGGATCGGCGCCTTACGAATGCATTGAGCTGACCGGCTGATCTCACCCCTAGCCGGGCATCGCCACGTGGGCCTGCCACCGATTGCGGCGTTGCTCGTTGGTCCGCTCCCACCACGGCGGCGAGCCGCGCTCGCCGAGAGCAACTTTCGCGGCTTGCACACCCGCCCGGGCGTCCGACTCCCGCGGTGTTCCCTTGGCCGTGCGCACTTCTCGGCGCCACGCCATCAGTGTCCGTACGAGTTCGTCGCGGCGGTCCTCGGGAATTGCCGGATCGGTGGCACGCCACCTGCGACCGTTGATGACGACGTAGTGACCGTCCTCGGTGGTCGCAGGGCCGCTCATGGCTCAGTCCCCTCCGCGACCAGTGCTCTCCTGAAGCTTGTCGATGAGCTCGGATGCTTGAGCTTTGTTCAGATCATCCGGAATGTCGCTGCCCGCCTCTTGCCCCAGCGTGTGCAGGTAGCTTCGCTGCGGCCCGGTCATGGGCTCGTTGCCCGTCACCCAATCTGCGGGGTCCTTCTCCGCCGTTTCGTTCGGCGCTTGCTGCGCGTCGTCGCTCATGCGATCACCTCCGGCGTCTGAATAGCCTTCGCACACGCGTTCGAAACATACCCGTTTTTCGCGCCGAGATCAGTCGTCGTCGGGCGCTGCTTTCTGCTTCTTGTTGGAGATCTCGATGTGGTAGCCGTGCAGAACGGTCACGATCATCGAGATCGAGACGACGCCTTCGGCGATGAAGAAGGCCGCGAAATCGATGAGCGAACCGATCGGCGGGTCGCCCGGAACCGCATTCCGCAACGGGATGAGCGCGAACAGCAGTGTGCCCAGGAAGCCGAGCGCGGACCAGAACAAGCCGAGCCTGCCGCTGGCGACGTACCAGGCCGCGATGAGCGCGGCGATGGTGAGGCACCACATGAACACCATGATGAATACGGCGAACATGACGGTGCTGGTCGAGCGGTCCACCGTTGCCGTTGCGGCGAAAAGTGATTGGGGTGTGGCGATGGTCTTGGCTGTTCCGCCATCGCGGTGTACCTGGATGGATTCTTCTTGGTGCGGGTTCACTTTGAAGAAGGCGTCGATGTTGTCGAACACCGCCCGGATCGGGACCGAGTGCTGATTCGCCCCAGTGCCGACAAGTACCCGGAAGTGGAAGTTCGTCGTGTAGCTGTCGAGCGGGTAGTCGGTGATGATCCCATCACGAAGCGCGAACTGGACCGAGACGAATTCTGGGCGCTCGCTGGCCTTGGCCACCACGGTGGGGTTCGTTACCGCGTTGCTGATGAGCGTTGCGTCTTGTGTGAGATCGTGGGTGCGGTCGTCGACCAGTGACCCTGCTCCCTTGAGTTCCACCTGAGCGCTGATGCGTGCCGTGGACGGGTCGATGTTCTGGATCAGGACGGTGACGGTCATGTAGTCCGGGTTGGTCGTCTCGCCCAGAACCAGCGCGTGGCGGGCTTTATGATGCTCCATCCAATACAGCGAGATGCTCAAGACGGTGAGCGTAATGACCAGGAGCGCCAGCGAACTCAGCCTCGCCACGCTGGGCAGGCGCGGCGCACCGGCCGGTGTGGACCCACTCTGGGCGGACGTTGACCGGCCCAGTGTTGACGTTGACATGATCTGCCTCTCCTGAGGTGACGAGTATGCGATCGGCGGGCCCGACGCCCAGCCGCAAGCACGGAGATCCAGACCAAGGTGGGACCGTCTCGGTTTGTCATCATGCCCATTTCGCACCACAGCTGCCTCGAGGCGCGCCGCAGTCCGTGTTGCAATCCACGATGCGAGGGAAAATGTTCCGATGAGCCATCCCGCCCCTGATCGACGCGCGTACTCCCCCGCGCGAACCATCGCACGTCTTGTGCTTGGCGCTTTCCTGGGTTACACCGGCGTCAGCCATCTCACCTTCGCCAGGAGCGCCTTCCGTGCTCAAGTGCCGCCGTGGCTGCCGCTCAACGTCGACTTCGTCATCATTGCCTCAGGCGTCGTGGAGATCCTGCTCGCAGTCGGCCTGGCGGCGTTGACGCGTTGGCGAGTGCCGGTCGGATGCATTGTCGCACTCTTCTTCGTTCTGATCTTTCCCGGGAACATCTCTCAATTCATCACGCATGCAAAAGCTTTCGGCCTCAACTCTGACCTGTCGCGCGGAATCCGCCTGCTGTTTCAGCCGCTGCTGGTGATATGGGCTTTATGGTGCACCGGGGCATGGGCGGCCCTCCGACACCGCCGATCACAAGCTCAGCTGTAACGTGACGACCGTGAATCTCCCCCGTACCTGGTCCTCGGTTGGGCTCGCGGCGTACGCCGCATCGGCCGTCCTTGCCACCGCCGCATGCACATCCGACAAGCCGGCTTCGTCGCCGAGCACGACATCCCTGGCGGCCGCTCCGGCGATGACGGCAGCCGAGTCCCCGCCTGCCACCGCGGACAGCGGCTGCCCCACCCAGGCGCCCGGCAACGCCGGCACGCCGGACTGGACGCTGGGCGGGGCCACCGGCAGCGTCGCCGTGACGGGTTCGACGGATACGGCCGCGCCGCTCATCACCGTGACGCAACCGTTCAGCGTGACCGAGACCCAGGTGCACACCCTGCACCCGGGCGACGGCCCGGTCGTGGCACCCACCGCCACCGTCTCGGTCTGCTACATGGGCGTCGACGGACGCGACGGCAAAGTGTTCGACAGCTCTTACGAACGCGGCACCCCTGCCCAATTTCCGCTCGATGGGGTCGTACCCGGTTTTCAAAAGGCGATCGCCGGGCAAAAGGTCGGCTCGACCGTCGGCGTGGCGATCAGTTCGGCGGATGGCTACCCCGAAGGTCAACCCCAGGCGGGGATCCAGAAGGGCGACAGCCTTATCTTCGCGATCAGAATCCTCAGCGCCGGCGCCTGAGCCGGCTAGTCGCTCTGTTTGAGGATCGGCCGGAGGTCATCCAGTCGGTCGAACAGGTGCCAGATGTAGCCCGAAGAACCGTCTTCGCGGTGCGGATGCAAATCCGCGAGCAGTGGGTCGTTGCAGTATGAGTCGAAGGCGTCCCTCGACTCCCACTCGACGAGGATCAACACCCGGCGCGGGGTGATGTCACCGACTATCGCCTCGTGAAAATCCCCCAACGCCACCACACGTCCACCGTGAGCCGTCACCGCGGCGGGAGAACGTCGGGCGTATTCCAGGTACTCAGCGCGATCGGCAACATCGAAAAGGTTCAACGCGTATACAGACACGGCGGCACCCTACCCCGGCAAAAGTCGCCGTGCCGACGTATTCGGCACGGCGACTTCAGTATTCAGGAGTCTGTCGCGTTCTGGACTCAGATGCAGAGCCCGATCAGGCACGGCGGAACCAGCGGGCCACCCCACCCGATCGGTCCGGGCCCACCGAACCCGGGACCCAAGCCCGGGCCGCCCCAGCTAGGTCCGCCGCGGAAACCGCGCCCTCCCCAACCAGGTCCTCGGCCGCCGCCGCCCAAGTGGACCAGTTGCGCGTGCTGAACGGTGTCCGGACCCGGCTGCGGCGCCGGGCGGCGCTGGGTCCTAGAGTCGCTGTGAGGCATCGGGGTTCGGTTCGTTCCGATCATCAAGATCGTGAATCTTCTGTCAGGCTGAACC
Organism: Mycobacterium sp.; assembly: GCF_965277065.1. Lineage (GTDB taxonomy): Bacteria > Actinomycetota > Actinomycetes > Mycobacteriales > Mycobacteriaceae > Mycobacterium. Next base: position 177,725 of record NZ_CBDIBT010000015.1, on the reverse strand, counting down.
GCCGCATACCGTGCTCGCGTGGCTTTAAGCGTCGGCAGGATCCCGGCCCGTGTCCCCCGAGCGACACCCGCCACGTTCAGGCAAGCGCTGTTCGTCGCCGTGACAGCGGGTCTCGGCTACGGCTTCGACTCCTACGCGGTGAACATCTACGGCTTGGTGTTGCCCGAGATCAAGCGGACGTTGCACATCACCGACGCTCAGGCCGGATACATCGGATCGATCTTCCTGCTCGGTTACACGATCGGGACCATCGGATTCGGCCTTGCGGCTGACCGGTGGGGACGCAAAGCCACGCTGGGCGCGTCGATTCTGCTGTACGGCGTGACGACATCCCTGGCCGGACTCACCAGCAACATCGCCGCTTTCGCCGGACTGCGATTTCTGACCGGTGTGGGAGGCGCCGGTGAACTTGCCGTCGGCGCGCCTTACACCGCCGAGGTCTGGCCGGCCAAAACCCGCGCGATCGGCGTTGGCGGCGTGATTTTTTCACTGTTTTCGCTGGGTTATGTTCTGGCCGCGGCCGTTGCGCTGGTGCTGGTGCCGCGGTTCGGCTGGCAGTCCGCATTCATCGTCGCCATCTTCCCCGCACTGATCCTGTTCCTCGTCCGACGCGGCATCGCCGAGTCGCATCGCTACGTCGATGTCCGGGCCCACACGACGACGAAGCCTCGACTCTGGCAGCTTCCCGGCGTACGGCGGCGACTGGTAGCCGGCTGGCTGATCTACACCGCCAACGCGGTCGGCTACTGGGGTATGACGCTGTTTCTGACCACCTACATCGTAAAGAGGTTTCATGCCTCGCCGATCGAGGCGATTCGCTACGCACTGGTGTTCTTTTTGCTGCAGGCCGTCTTCGCCTTTCTCGGAACCGCGTTGGCCGACTGGGTGGGGCGAAGGCCTTCGGCGGTAGTGGCGGTGGTCATCGAAGTCACCTCCACCATCTTGGCGGCGACCTCTGACTCGCTGGCGCAGTACCAGATATACGGGGCGGTCGCGATCGCCACGCTCGGCTGGTTGTGGGGAGTCGGCGATACGTACATCTCAGAGCTGTTTCCAACGATATTGCGCGGCACCGGCTTTGGGATCGCGGTCGGCGGCGGTCGGGTCGTTTCGATCGCCGCGCCGACGGTCATCGGCTGGGCGATCACTCGCTACGGACTGCAAACGCCGTACCTGGCGCTGGGAGGTCTCTGGGTCTTGACGTTGATCGGCTATCTGCTCGGACCCGAGACAAAGGGCAAGGAGCTAGAAGAGCTGACCGACGAAGCACTGACCAAGGATCCGGCCAGCGTCTAGCTCACTGCGGGTGAGAGGCGACGTAGTCCGCGGCCGGAATCGGTGCTGCCACGGCATAACCGATGGGCAGCAACACATCTCCCGCCGTCGTGCGGCAGTAGACGTCCCACCGGTAGTATCCGGCGAACGCCGCAGGGTCACCGCCGATCAACGCCGCGTACTGATTGACCGCGCGAACGTAGTCGCTGGCGTGGTTGTAACGGAAGATGGCGTGGTCGTGATCGTTGGCGAAGTTGTTCGCGGCCAGATAGCGGCCCGCCGCGATGATGCTGTCGTGCGGCGAGTGGATGTCGCCGCCCTGACCGTAGGCCGCGAATGTCGACGGTAAGAACTGCATCGGGCCTTGGGCGTCAGCCGTGCTCACACCGTCGATGCTGCCCAGACGGGTCTCGACGAGGTTGATCGCGGCCAAATAGTTCCACGCGACGCCGGTTTCCGACTCCGCTTGGTGATAGAAGCCTAGTAACTCCTCGGCTGGAGCCGGCGGCACGATGCGCCAGGCGGGCAACGTTGTGCGGGCCGGGGTTATCGCGTTGAGAGCGCGGCGGGCGTCGACGTTGCGATCGTAGGTGTCGAGCAGCGCCGCGGGGATGTGCGGCCGCGTGGTGGCATCCCACTCGGGATGCTGCCCGATGGCGCGATACGCGGCCTGTTGCCGATGCGCCGCCGCCGCGAGCGCCGGCTCCCCTGTCGACGGGTCGCGCAACGCATGGTCGTCGGCGACGAGGTCGTCAGCGATCTGTGCAGGATTCGGCGCGAGCCGGGGCTGCGCACCGTCGGGCGTCTTCGGTGTCGCGGCCACCGTCATGGTGTTCGGCGGGATGGGGTCCGCCGCCGCTGTCGGCACCCGCGGCCCCGCCGGGTGCGAGCAGCCGGCAAGAAGCAGCATCACGGTGCCGAGGGCCAACGGCGCGAGGCGCGGTGCCGAACTACTGGCGAGCACGGTCACCGCCCTACAGCGCCGCGGGTAGTGGGAACCACGGAAAATCTATCGGCGGGGACCACGGAACCGGCGGTGTTGGTGCTCCCCCGAGGTGCACTGGGCAGTAGACGGCCTCCGCGACTTTGGCGAATTTCGCCGCGAGGTCGTTGTTGAACCCGGAATTCTGCTGCGTCATGGCAGTGATCACATTAGCTTCCGGGGCTCCCTGGTCCATCAATTCGCACACCCGATGACCGGTGGCCATGGCGTCAGGCGGGTTGTGGTAGGTGATTCCGGCGTTGTTGAGCCCGCGCAGGAACCGTGCGTCGGGGTCCGTGGGGTCGGCGTGCGCCGGTGCGGCGACCCCGACCAACAGGGCCGAGCACAGAAGTGCCACGCGAATTCGCATGAGTTCATCCTGATGGAAACCACGGTCATAATCCAGACCGCAGCTGATGTCGCGCTCCGTCATGAACGTCGGGTTGACGGGACATGACAAGTGCCGTGATGTGTTGTCGCTTAACGGGTTCCTCGAATGTGGCCGGCGCTGCCTCGGGTTGTCGAGCCCAATAGCTGAGTATAGTCTAGTATATCTAGGGTCAGCGCCATAAATCCGTGAAGGTCGCCGCCGGACTAGGGCACGTCTGACGGCGGCCAGTGCGAGCCTGGGGACACGTGGCCGGGTTCGGCATGCTCGCCGCGCGCCAACGGCACCCACTGCTCGGAGGGAGCGGGTTGCTTCGACGATGGGAAGTCCCGCAGCTTGCCCGACGGCTGCGCATCCCATTTCGCGAAGGTCAGCGGCGTCTGCAGCCAGGCATGCAGCAGGTTGTAGGTCGCTTCTAGCGACTCGATGTGGGTGCGCTCCCAGCCGTGGCTGCCGTCCAGCCCGAAGCCGACCAGCGCAGCGCGCGTTCCGGCCCCGGCTTCGATGGCGGCGGCGGCATCAGATCGGTAGTAGCGGAACACATCTCGCGCATAGGGAATCTTCTGTTCCTCGGCGAGGCGGCACAGCTTGCGGGTCAGGTGATAGTCGAACGGGCCGTGCAGATCCGCCATCGGGATCGTCACGCCGTCCTCGATCGAGTGCTGGCCCGGGGCGCACACCGCATTGTCGACCGAGACAAGCTCGGCGACATCAGAAGGCAGCCCGTCGCTTGCTCCGTGGCCGACTTCCTCGGTGATCGTGACCATGATCGTGGTGCGGTGCGGCAGCACGGTCTTCTGCTCGGAGAAGTTCCGGGCCAGGGCGAGCGCCACCGCGACGCCAGCCTTCCCGTCGAGATGACGCGAGACGATGAAGCCGTCCGCGGCGAGCTCCGGGCTGGTGATCAGCCCGACGAAGTCCCCGACGGCGAGGCCGAGCTTGATCAGGTCTTCCCTCGATGAGACCTTGCGGTCGATGCGGACCTCGACGTGCTCCCAGTCGGTGGGTTGGGTATCGATCTCATCGCCGAAGGCGTGGCCGCTGGCCTTGAGCGGCATCACCGTTCCGGTGATGAATTCGTCAGGGTCGTCGCTGAAAATGCGTACCCGGGCACCCGTCGCGAATCGGGCCGAGAAGGTTCCGACCGGGATGAGCTCGAGGCGGCCGTTGTCTTTGAGCCGGCGCACCATGCAGCCGATGGTGTCGGCGTGAACCACCAGTGCACGGTCGGTGTTCTTCGACTTACCCGGGAGTTCGGCGATGAGTGCGCCACGACGGGTCAGCGAGAACGGCACGCCGAAGTCGTTGAAGATGTCGCCGATCAGTTGCATCACCGCGTCGGTGCGCCCGGACGGGCTGGGGGTCTGCAGCAGAGCCAGCAGCGTATCGATCATCCACGCGCGGTCGGACTCGGGCATGGCCGCGGGTTTGCCCACCTTGTCTCCCTCGTGCTTGTTCCGGAATACATCCAACCAGCACCGCTGCTGGGTATTGCGGCCCGCGTCGCGGGCTGGCGCCTCCCACAGAACGTACTGGTTCGTCCTCAAGCGTTCGATCGAGGGCTGACGCGCTGTGCGCGACCAGCCGCTGGCAGTATTGGCGGCGTGGCTGTCACGGAATCTCGCCAGGTTGTCATCGAGGCATCGGCCGACGAGATCATGGATGTGCTGTTCGACCTCGAGTCGTTGACCGAATGGTCCTCGACTCATCAGGAGGTCGAGGTACTCGCGCGGGACGAAGACGGACACCCGACCAAATCTCGTCAGGTCGTCAAGATCGTCGGAATCACCGATGAGCAGGTGCTGGACTATGCCGTCCACGACGACGGCATCAGCTGGACGTTGGTCAGCTCCAAGCAGCAGCGTGCACAGGAAGGTCGCTACACGTTGACTCCCAACAGGGACTCCACCACGGTCCACTTCGAGCTGACGGTCGATCCGACCATTCCCATCCCTGGGTTCCTGATCAAAAAGGGAGCCAAGGGACTGATGGAGACGGCCACCGACGGCTTGCGGAAGCGAGTCTTGCAAGTGCAGAGCGCTAAGTAGGCGGTCCCAGCCAGGTGGCGAGCGCGTCGGTCAATCCGGCGTCGGTGTGCCATCCCCCCCCAGGCCACATAGCCGTCGGGCCGGACCAACACCGCCGCCGGGCCGGTAATTACGCGAAGGGCCGGAAGTTCCCAGACGCCGGTATATTTCGCGTCGATCGTCTTTTTTGCGCCGATGCGCGAACCTGATCGCTTATTTCTTGATCAATTCCAATTCAGGTCTTGACTGACTCCAGATAAGAGCGGCATATTTGGAGTCGTGTCGTCGACGTCGACGGATTACTCGGCTCAGCTGCGAATGGCCGATCTGCGCGTGACCCGCCCGCGGGTCGCCGTGCTCGAAGCGGTCAGCGCCCATCCGCATGCCGACACCGAGACGATCCTGTCGGCGGTCCGCACCGGACTTCCCGACGTCTCCCGCCAAGCCGTGTACGACGTTCTGAACGCATTCACCGCCGTCGGCCTGGTCCGCCGGATCCAGCCGTTGGGGATGGTTGCCCGGTATGAATCTCGGGTCGGCGACAACCACCACCACGTCGTGTGTCGGTCGTGCGGCGTTATCGCCGACATCGACTGCGCGGTTGGCGATGCGCCATGCCTGACTCCGTCCGACGACGACAACGTCCTGGAGGGCTTCGTTCTCGACGAGGCCGAAGTCATCTACTGGGGTTTGTGTCCCAACTGTTCGAATGCAACCCCCGATCACACCCGTGATCACGGCCCAACCCCCCACCCCTGAAAGGAATTCAGTGTCCTCCGATACCGCCCACAAGGGCAGCGAGAGCGAAAATCCGGCGATCGACGCGCCCGAGCCGAAAAATTCGGGCCCTCGCACCAACCAGGACTGGTGGCCCAACCAGCTTGACGTGTCGCGACTGCACCCACACCACCCGCAATCCGACCCGCTCGGCGACGATTTCGACTACGCCGAGGCGTTTGCCGGACTTGACGTCGACGCTCTGAAGGCCGACCTGATCTCGGTGCTCACGACATCGCAGGACTGGTGGCCGGCGGACTATGGCCACTACGGCGGCCTGTTCATCCGGTTGAGCTGGCATGCGGCGGGCACCTACCGGATCTTCGACGGCCGTGGTGGCGGCGGCCAGGGTCTGCAGCGTTTCGCTCCGCTCAACAGCTGGCCGGACAACGCGAACCTGGACAAGGCCCGTCGCCTGTTGTGGCCGCTCAAGCAGAAGTACGGCAACAAGATCTCCTGGGCCGACCTGTTGCTGCTGGCCGGCAACGTTGCGCTCGAGTCGATGGGCTTCCAGACCTTCGGATTCGCATTCGGCCGCGAGGACATCTGGGAGCCCGAGGAGGTCATCTTCGGCGAAGAGGGCGAGTGGTTGGGCACCGACAAGCGTTACACCGGTAAACGCGAGCTCGCGGAGCCCTACGGCGCGACCACCATGGGCCTCATCTACGTCAATCCCGAAGGGCCAGAAGGCAAGCCCGATCCGGTCGCCGCCGCCCACGACATCCGCGAGACGTTCGGCCGGATGGCCATGAACGACGAGGAGACGGCAGCGCTGATCGTCGGCGGCCACAGCTTCGGCAAGACCCACGGCGCCGGCAACGGCGACCTGGTCGGCCCCGAGCCGGAGGGCGCCCCGATCGAACAGCAGGCGCTCGGGTGGAAGAGCTCCTACGGCAGCGGCAAGGGCGAAGACTCCATCACCAGTGGGCTGGAAGTGGTGTGGACCTCGACTCCGACCAAGTGGGGCAACGGGTACCTGCAGAACCTGTACGGCTACGAGTGGGAGCTCACCAAGAGCCCCGCGGGAGCGTGGCAGTTCACCGCGAAGGACGGTGCCGGGGCGGGCACCATCCCCGATCCGTTCGGCGGGTCGGGTCGGGCACCCACGATGCTGGTCACCGACCTCTCGCTGCGGGAAGACCCGATCTACCGCGAGATCACCAAGCGCTGGTTGGACCACCCCGAGGAGTTGTCCGAGGCATTCGCCAAGGCGTGGTACAAGCTCCTGCACCGCGACATGGGGCCGATCACCCGGTTCCTCGGGCCGTGGATTCCCGAGCCGCAACTGTGGCAGGACCCGGTGCCGGAGGTGGATCACCCGCTGGTCGACGACAAAGACATCGCGGCGTTGAAGAAGAAGATCCTCGAGTCGTCCGGCCTGTCGGTACCGCAACTGGTCAAGACGGCGTGGGGGTCGGCAAGTAGCTATCGCAACACCGACAAGCGCGGCGGTGCCAACGGTGCGAGGATTCGCCTCGAGCCGCAGAAGAACTGGGAGGTCAACGAGCCCTCCGAGCTCAGCAAGGCGCTGGCGGCGCTGGAGAAGATCCAGCACGAGTTCAACGACTCTGCTTCCGGAGGCACGAAGATCTCGTTGGCCGACCTGATCATCCTGGCCGGCTCGGCGGCAGTCGAAAAGGCAGCCAGGGAGGCGGGTTACGACATCGACGTGCATTTCGCGCCGGGTCGTACCGACGCCTCTCAGGAGAACACCGACGCAGAGGCGTTCGCGGTGCTCGAACCCAGGGGCGACGGGTTCCGGAACTATGTACGACCGGGCGAAAAGGCCCCAGTGGAGCAGCTTCTGCTGGAGCGGGCCTATCAGCTGGGCGTCTACGGGCCGGAGCTGACCGTGCTCATCGGTGGGCTGCGGGCTATCGGCGCCAACCACGGTGGCAGCAAGCACGGCGTGTTCACCGACCGGCCGGGCGTGTTGACCAACGACTTCTTCATCAATCTGCTCGACATGAGCACCGAGTGGAAGCCGTCGGAAAACCAGGAGAACGTCTACGAGGGCCACGACCGGGCCACCGGCGCGCTCAAGTGGACGGCGACCGCGAACGACCTTGTGTTCGGCTCTAACTCGGTGCTGCGCGCGGTGGCCGAGGTGTACGCCCAGGACGACAATAAGGGCAAGTTCGTCGAGGACTTCGTCGCCGCTTGGGTCAAGGTCGTCAACAACGATCGGTTCGACCTGAAGTAGCCTTCGATAGAGACTGCGCCCCGCGAGCGAAAGTTCGCGGGGCGCAGTGCATTACAGCGACTTCAGCTTCTCAGGAAACCCCGAACCAATGCCCGACGGACGCGAGATTTCCACGTACAGCGGGATCCCGATCGTGACGTGGTAGGAGAAGGTCAAACCCAACGACGCGGCCGGCGGCAGCATCGGACTCGCCTCAAGGCCGTCGACGCCGACCAACGACCGTCGATCGGATGCGGCATCAAGTGGCGTTGAGCGGATCGATGAGATCGCGGAATTTCGCCGCCGGGTAGACAACGGCGCCCGCATGTCGGACCCGCTGGGCCAATGTGGCGTCTGAGGTCACGACGTTGATCTCGTTGGGGCGATCATCGGATCCGACCAGCCGAACGATCTCATCGTCAGCCGAATTCGCTGCGGCTTTCGGCGCGTAATGGATGTCGATCGCCGACGAGTGAATGGACGTCGGATGCTCGAACACCACGGTCACGACATGGGCGGGTGGCACCGCCCAGCGCTCGAGGTGTTCGACCAGCCGTTCTCTGGCGCGTGCGCGGTCTTTCCACCAGCCATCCGGTCGAGTCCCGATGACGTTCATGGCGTCGACGATCCACCGCACAGTGCCGACGGTACCGAGATACCGCGGTGGCAGTATGAGGGCGTGAGCTCGCAGGCGCAGAACAACGTGCGGATCGCCGGAGTAGAGGGCGGTCCATTGATCATGCTCGCTCACGGCTTCGGGTGCGACCAGAATCTGTGGCGACTGGTCGAAGCTCGTCTGGCATCCAGGTTCCGACTGATTTTGTTCGATCACGTCGGCTGCGGTGCTTCGGATCCGTCGGCGTGGGACCCGACGCGGTACGAGTCCCTACAGGGTTATGCCGACGATATCCTCGGCATCGTTGACGAATTGGACGTGTGCGACGTGACATTCGTGGGCCACTCGGTTGCCGCCATGATGGGAGTGCTCGCCGTCGCCACCGATCCGGGCCGGTTCGCCAGACTCGTGCTGCTCACCCCCTCACCGTGCTACATCGACGATGGCGACTACCGCGGTGGCTTCTCCCGCAACGACATCGACGAGCTTTTGGACTCGCTCGAAAGCAACTACCTGGGGTGGTCGCGATCGATGGCACCGGTGATCATGGGAACGCCGGATCAGCCTGAACTTGCCGAGGAGCTCACGGAGAGCTTCTGTCGCACCGACCCGGCGTACGCCCGGGTGTTCGCGCGTACCACGTTCCTCTCCGACAACCGTGCCGATCTGGCTCGGGTAACGGTACCGACGTTGGTGATCGAATGCGCACACGACACGTTGGCGCCCCGCGAGGTCGGCGCCTACATCCAGCAGCGGATCACAGGCAGCGAGTTGGTGACGCTCGACGCCATTGGACATTGCCCTCAGCTCAGTGCCCCCGACAGCACCGCACAGGCCATCGCGGCGTTCGCCGGCACGCCGTGACATCGGAGCCGATCCTCAGCGAAAGCGCCGTGGACCTCTTTGAGAACGCGCCGTGCGGCTATGTTGTCGCGGGTCCGGACCGACGCCTCAGAAACGTGAACACCACGCTGTTGACGTGGCTCGGATACGAGCGAAACACGTTGATCGACCAGCCTTTCACTGACCTATTGGCCGCCGGCAGCCGCATACATTACGAAACGCATTTTGCGCCGCTGCTGCAAATGCGGGGCGAACTGGATGGGGTGACCGTCGACCTGGTGACCGCAGCGGGTGATCGCCTTCCCGTGTTCCTCACCGCCAACATCAAATCTGATCTTGACGGCCAACCGATCCTGATACGCATCACGTTTCACGACGCGGGCGTGCGGCGCTCGTACGAGCGAGAACTCCTCAGCGAGCGGCAGCAGGTCGAACGCGAACGTGAGCGGGTCCAGGAATTCGCGCGGACTCTGCAGCGATCGCTGTTGCCGCCCCTGCTATCACCTCCCGCGGGTTTGGACGCATCGGCTTACTATCACCCCGCCTCCGCCGACGACGTCGGCGGAGATTTCTACGACCTGTTCCCGCTGGCACAAGACAAGTGGGCCTTCTTCATTGGTGACGTGAGCGGCAAAGGTGCAGGCGCTGCCGCGGTGACCTCACTGACCCGCTATACATTGAGGGCCGCCGCCGCGTTCGACGCGAAGCCGGTCGTGGTTTTACAGAACCTGCACCGAGTGCTCAGCCAGGAATTCCGCGACGCCGTAAATCAATTTGCCACAGTGATTTTCGGCATTCTCATCCCACGCGACGGTGAATTCGACGTCGAGCTCGCCAGCGGTGGGCATCTCCCCCCGCTGGTGCTCAGCGCAGACGGTGAGGCCCGTTACGCCGACACCGTTGGTGGACAGCCCGTCGGCATACCAATGGAGCCGAGATTTGTTGCCACGCAGATCCAACTACGACCGGGCGACACGATGGTCTTGTACACGGATGGGTTGACCGAGGCGCGAGTCGGTACGGGCACAGACCGCTACGACTACCATGGCGCACTGCTGGAATTCGGCGCGGCGCACGCGCCGGCCACCGCCTCGGCGATAGTTGTGGCCATTCAATCGCTGTTGGACGGGTTCGGCTCAGGTCTGGAGGATGATGTTGCCGTGTTAGCGCTGGGCGTTCCGCGATGAAATTCGTCCTGGCCGCTTACGGGAGTCGAGGCGACGTCGAGCCGTGTGCCGTGGTCGGCCGCGAGTTACAGCGCCGCGGTCACGACGTGCGGATTGCGGTACCGCCCAACGTGGTGGCGCTTGCCGAGTCGGTCGGCCTCGCCGCGGTGGCCTATGGTCCGGACTCGCACGCCCAGTTGAACACCGCGGCGGACTTTTTCGTCGGCAACATGAACAATCTATACGGCGCGCTGCCCGAGGTTGTCGAACGTGTGGCCGGGGTCTGGGTGGACAAGGGTGCGGCGCTGGCATCGCTGGCCGACGGCGCCGACCTGATCGTGACGGGTATGAATGAACAGCGGCTCGCCGCGAATATCGCGGAACTTCAGAACATTCCGCTAGTTGCCCTGCACTCCTTCCCCGCGCGGATCCAGCCGTCCGGCGCACTCAATTCCATGCTTGTCCAACTGTCCGAACAACCGCTGCGCCGAGCCCTGGGCATGCCGGACGGGCCCGAGCCGGCGCCCCCCTCGCTGGAAATCCAGGCTTACGACGAGCGTTGCCTGCCCGGACAGCCTGCCCAATGGGCGGAGCCGGGCAAACCGTTCGTCGGCGCGCTCACGCTGGAAGCACCGACGGACAGCGACGATGACGTCCTGGCGTGGATTGCCGACGGCACCGCTCCGATCTACTTCGGCTTGGGCAGCACACCGATCTCCCCGCCCGCCCAAATCGTCGGCATGGTGATCGCAGCGTGCGCCGAGTTGAATGAGCGGTTGCTGATTTGCGCTGGTCCCAACGACTTGTCGGAATTCGATCATTTCGACCACGTGAAGATGGTCGGCGCGATCAAGCATGCGGCGGTCCTGCCCGGCTGCCGGGCGGCGGTCCATCACGGCGGTGCAGGCACCACCGCGGCGGCCATGCGGGCAGGTGTGCCGTCGCTGGTGTTGTGGCTCTGGCTCGATCAGCCGGTGTGGGGGGCCGGCGTCTCGCAGCTGAAGATCGGATCGGCACAACGCTTCTCGGACGTGACTCCACAGTCTCTGACTGCCCAGCTGAAGTCAGTTCTCACGCCGGACTACCAGATGCGGGCTCGCAACATCGCGGACCAGATGATGTCACCCCACGAGAGCGCTTCCTTTGCCGCCGATCTCGTGGAGGGCGCCGCTCAAGCGGCCCAGCTCACCGATTGAGATCCCACTGCCCGTAATCGATGGCCAGCACTTCGTCGACATCGATGTGTATGCCGCCGAGTAGCGGACCAGGGCTCGAAGGGCTGTTGACCACTTCCTGGTACAGCACCGCGGCAGGCTCCCGCTGGCCGTGGGACCACGCTCTGGTCTGCCAAGCCCACAGGTGGCCCGCTGAGCTGGAACGGCCGATCACGCCGTCGTTGATGGCCCACCGGCACGCCTGCGCATGCCCGTATATCCCGGTTCGCTGCGCACCCAGTACCGTATTTAGGCCGCGAAACCAATTGACGGCCAAGCTGTTCCAAGTGTCGACGTTGATGTCGTCGTCCACACTGAAGAAGATCGGCGCGGAATCGCTGCCCCCGGCCGCTGAATGGATCCGTAATGCGGTGCGCGCATCGGCCACACCACCGTCGAACCCGCGGCTGAAGTCCGAGGGTGCAGTTCCGCCGGGCTTCCCGTACTGGAAGTTACTCACGATATGTAAACCCGCTGCGCGCAACGCGTCGGCGTACTCCCGAGTCAGGGGCTTCGCCTCGAAGTTCGCGCCCGGCCGCGACTCGGACACATAATTCACCACGCCCGCGTATCCGGCCGCCACGATGTCATTCGGTGCTATCCGGCGCTCGGCGAAATCGATCAGTCTGGGATTGTCGGCCGAGGCGATGTGCCCGTCGAGAGTGGCGCCCAACGGCGCCGCCAGGCCCAGCAATGCTGCCGCCGCACCGTATTTGGCAAGTTCACGTCGTGAAATCATGATCCGCCCTCAGCGACTCAGCAGCGCGGTCGCACTCCAGGGTCGTCTGCCCGGGTGACGGGGATTCGGCTGTTTGCCCCACAAGGCTGGCCACATGAACATCGGCAATCGGCGAAACCGTTTTGCCGCGGCCATCAGATGCTCGGATTCGACGACGCGCCAACCCAAATCTTCGAAGTAGGCCAGCCCGTTCTCGGGTGCGAAGACGAACGGCGCATTCTGCAGCATGCCTGCCATCTTCTTGTTCATCAGCCTTTTCAGACCCGGCCCGCCGAAGTCGAACATCCACCACGCCACCTCAGGTCGGTCGATCGCCTCCGAAAGCGCTTGCACATCAAGGTCTTCCAGATACATCAGCAGACCCTCGGTTAGCACCAGCGCCTTGCGGGCGCCATCCAGCGCGGTGTCGAAGAACGCCTTAAGAGCCGCCGGATCGGCCAGGTCAACCGCCTGCCGGGTCAGCCGGCACCGAGGCGTCTGATCGGCCAGCAGCTCTGCCTTCTCCGCGAGCAACGGTGGCAGGTCCGCCTCGATCCACGGAAAATCGGCGGGAAGGTCCAGTCGATACGGTCGGGTGTCCAGACCGGCCGCGAGGTTCAGCACCCGGTCGCACCCAATGGCGATCGCCTCGGCGATGGTGTCGTCGATGATCTTGGTTCGCGCCACCAGCCACCAGCCACTCCGGCTCGTCACTGGAGTCTTCGCAACGATCGCGCGGCCCTGCTCCCCTGCCAGGCGCTCGGCCAATGGATCACGGAACAACGCGTCCGCCCGCGCCGACTCGGTGGCCCGGTACAGCGCAGTCCAGCGGGCCGTATCCGAGACGTGGGTGATCAAATGGCCGGCTTCTGACATACGTTGCGTTATAGCACTCGGGCGCTGGTGGAATCCGGGTCGGGTCGTGTACAAGGGTTTGATGGACGATCCGGCCGTCAGGCCCGTCAGCCCGCCCATACTGCGTGAGGCGATGACCCGGCGGTTGTATCGCCGGGCGGTGATGACCGCGCAGATCACGGTTCCGGCCGTCCCCAGCATGATCGACGAGTACGTCAAGATGTGCGACAACGTCTTTGCCGCGTCAGGCGTCCAGTACACCGCCCAGCAATCCGCTCAACTCAAGGCGGTGCTCGCCGCCGAGTTGCGCAAGGCGTATTCGGCATCATCGCGATCGAACATCGTGATCTCGTTCCACGCTCCGTTCGGCGTCGGGATGAACTACCGCGTCACAACGGAATCCGTGACGCTTGGCGGGGCCTACGACGGTTGGCTCGACACTCGGGAGGGCCCACTCTTCGGCACCGAGCCGGACGCCCGGGTATGGGCGCTGGCCACCGAGATAGTCGATGCCGCAAGCCATCCGGTACTCGACGTCGGCGCTGGAACCGGCCGCAATGCCCTGGCCCTGGCGCGGCGCGGGCACCCGGTCGATGCGGTCGAGATGAGTCCGAAGTTCGCCGACATCATTCGGACCGAGGCGCAGCGCGAATCGCTCCCGGTACGTATTCTGGCCGGCGACGTCTTCGAGACCATGGACGGGGTCCGCCGCGACTACGAGATGATCATTCTTGCCGAGGTGGTCCCCGATTTCCGCACGACCGGTGAACTGCGTGGGATTTTCGAACTCGCCGCCGACTGCCTGGCGCCGGGAGGGCGCCTGGTGTTCAACACCTTCCTGGCGCGCGACGGCTACGTCCCTGACGCGGCGGCGCGCGAACTCGGCCAGCAGTGCAACACCATGATCTTCACCCGGGACGAATTGTCATCTGCAACAACGGAGTTGCCGCTGGAGTTGGCTAGCGATGAATCGGCTTACGAGTACGAGAAAATTTATCTGCCCGAAGGCGCCTGGCCACCAACGAGTTGGTTCGACGGATGGGCCAATGGCCTCGACGTGTTCGACGTCGAGCGGGCCGACTCCCCCATCGAATTGCGCTGGCTCGTGTACCGGAAGGCCTGAGGTTCGACTGTGATAGACGATCCGATCCATTTCGTCGACGCGAACGGTTTGAACTTCGCCTACCTGGAGGAAGGCGCCGGGCCACTGGTCTTGATGCTGCATGGGTTCCCCGACACCGCGCACACCTGGGACGATCTCCGATCCCGCATCGCCGCCAAGGGATACCGCGCGGTCAGTCCCTTCATGCGCGGATACCGACCCACCGCAGTCCCGGCCCGCGATGCCGATCAAGAGACGTTGGCCCACGACGCCATCGCGTTGATCGACGCGCTGGGCGCCGGCGAAGCCATCGTCATGGGGCACGACTGGGGGGCGTCGGCCGCCTACGGCGCCGCGGCCTTGGCTCCTGAACGCGTCACGAAGCTGTTCGTTGTCGCGATCCCCCACCCGGCCGCGCTGAAGCCGACACTGAAAAAGCTCTGGGGTGTCCGTCATTTCGCGGCGTACAAGCTACCCGGCGCCTCGAAACGCTTCGCGCGCAACGACTTCGCGGCGTTACCTGCGATCTGTCGACGATGGTCGCCGAACTGGAGCCCGGAACCGGGCGAGTTCGACGCAGTCCGCGCGAGTTTTTCGGACCGCGCAAGCTTGAACGCGGCTTTCGGCTACTACCGGAAGCTCTCGCTGATCCCCAGCGCGTCGCTGAAGAAGCGAATTTCGGTGCCCACGGTCGCGTTTGCCGGGCTCGGTGATCCCATCGCCGAACCCGCGGACTATCGGTTCGCGGCCCGCATGTTCACCGGTGACTACATCGTCGAGGAGGTCGACGGTGGCCACTTCATGCACCGCGAGCACCCCGATACATTCGCGGAGCGACTGCTGAAGCATCTGTGAACGGCTGCTATCGTGCTGTGCCTATGCCAGATATGGATCGTCGCACCCTGTTTTTGATGACGGGCTTCGGCGCCTTGGCAGCGGCGGTCCCGCTTCCGCAAGCCGGCGCCAACCCCCGCCCACCAGCCGCGCCGGCGGGCGGCTACATCTTCTCCGACGAATTCGACGGACCGGCCGGGTCCGCGCCCGATGCGTCGAAGTGGGCGGTGGCCAAGGCCCGCGAGACCATCAAAGACCCAACGCATTGGGAGCTACCCGAGAACATCGGCCAATACCGCGATGATCGTCGCAACGTCTTCGTCGACGGCAAATCCAACCTGGTCCTGAAGGCCGCCAAAGACGGGCCCACCTTCTACAGCGGCAAGATCCAGAGCCACTGGCGGGGCGGCGTGGGTCATACCTGGGAAGCGCGGATCAAGCTCGACTGCCTGACTGCCGGCAATTGGCCCGCCTACTGGCTGGGCAACGACGATCAGGGTGAGATCGACATCGTCGAGTGGTACGGCAACGGCAGCTGGCCATCGGCCACCACCGTGCACGCCAAGGCGAACGGCGGCGAGTGGAAAACCCAGAACATCGCCGTCGACAGCGCGTGGCACACTTGGCGCTGCCAGTGGGATACGAGCGGCATCCGATTCTGGAAAGACTATGTCGACGGCGCGCAGCCGTACTTCGCCGTCTCGGCGGACTCGCTGCCCGATTGGCCTTTCAACGGACCCGGCTACACCGTCTATCCGGTGTTCAACCTCGCCGTTGCCGGGTCAGGCGGCGGCGATCCCGGGCCGGGTACCTACCCGTCGCAGATGCTGGTCGACTACCTCAGGGTCTGGTAGAGCCCCAGACGCCAATGACGCGGTGAACCCGCAGGTCCACCGCGTCACCGCGATGTGTCAGAAGTTGTTGCAGGTAACCGCGACCTGGTTGATCATCGGGAGATACTTATTCGCCTCCCGCGGGAACTGCGCCTGGGCGTCATTGGCCATCTGGACGCGCTGATCAGGCCCGGAAGCCAGATACCGCTGCAGGAAGCTGCTAGCCAGCCCTGAGCTGGTGAGCTTCGCGCCCGCGCCGGGCGAATTCGCATCCAGCGCGCGGACCACCTGGTCGTAGTTGCAGGTGGTGTTGATTGCCGCCGGCGACAGCCCGTCAGCGGACGCGATCCCCGCGCCAGCGAGCGCCGCCAACGCCAGACCCCCGGCTGCAGCAGCCAGCTTGCTCATTGAACGCGTGACCATGTAGGAACACCTTCCGGATTACGATCCGCCGAACCTCGGCGTCGATAAAGCGAGTTTACCGGAAGGATCCGAAGGTCGACCTGCGCGAGGATTGAACACATAAACCTCACAGGTCACACCTAGCCTTTCATTGCGCGGGTACTTTTGGGTATGTCCGAGGGCCCGGCTCGCAACCCGGCGGTCGATTTCTACCGGGTATCCGGAGTGGTCCTGATCGTGTTGGGCCATTGGCTGGCCGGATCGGTGACCTACCGCGACGGGTCCTTCGGTCGACAGAACCCATTGCTGGATCAGCCGTGGACGCAGTGGCTCACCTGGATCTTCCAGGCCGTGCCGACGTTCTTTCTGGTCGCGGGCTTTGCCGCCGCGGTGTCCTGGGGCCACCGGCGGGCAGACGACGGGATGTCGCGCCAGAGCTGGGTGCGCCACCGCCTCGCTCGGGTGTTGGGCCCGTCGGCGGTGTACGTCGCGGTGGTGTCGGTGATCGTGGTGGCGTCCGGCGCCGAGGGAGCGTCGGGCTCGCTTCTGGAATACGCGGGCTGGGCGGTGGCCATGCATCTGTGGTTTCTCGCTGTGTACGTGATCGTGGTTTTGCTCACGCCGACAGCGATTGCGGCACAGCACCGTTGGGGACTTCTCGCACCCGCCGCACTCGCGGCAGGCGTTGTCGCCGTCGACGTGGCCGCACTGGCCGGTCACGTCGACTATCTGAACTGGCTGAATTATCTGCTCTGCTGGGGGCTGCTCTACCAGATCGGAATCGCCTGGCAGAGCGGCCATCTAGCCGGATTCAGACCCGTGTTTCTCGCCGCCGGTTCGGCGTGTGCGCTATGGCTGCTGATCTGGATCGGTCCCTATCCGATCAGCATGATCGGCGTGCCCGGCCAACCCGTGCAGAACACCGAGCCGCCCTCGGTGGCGATGCTGGCGTTCGGCTGCACACAGGCCGGATTGGCGATCGCCGTCGCGCCCGCGGTGAGCAGCGTGCTGCGGGCTGGGGCGATTCAACGATTGCTGTCGCGAGCCAACGCCAACGTGATGGCCCTGTACCTGTGGCACATGATCCCCGTGGTGATCGTGGCGGTCACCGCTTACCCGGCCGGTCTGTTGCCGCAACCGGACGAGGGCGGCGCGCAATGGTGGCTCGTCCGGCTGGAATGGGTGGCGATCCTCGGCGCGGTGACCGCCGTCGAGCTCGCACTTCTGTGGTGGGGCCGGCGCGTTTTCGCTGCACCGCTTCCGGGCCTCGATGTGCCGGGGGGCCGCTGGGCCGAACCCTTGCTGGTCGCCGGGGCACTGATGGCGTCGTACGGATTCGCGTTCCTGGCCGCGGAAGGCTTCGCGCCGGACGGGCACTTCCCGTGGCTGACCGGGGTGATTTTCTCCGCCGGGGCGCTCTTGGTAGCGCTGCGTTCCCGAGATCGCGCACGCGCTGACGTAATTCCCCTGCGGCAATGACCGTTTGGCGTCCACCTCATCATCGTGAGACGGACGCCATCGGCGTCAGGACGCTGCGCTCAGCGCGGCCAGAGCAGCGTCGTAATTCGGCTCCTGGGCGATCTCAGGCACCAGTTCCTCGTAGGCGACTTTGCCGTCGGCCCCGATCACCACCACGGCCCGGGCGAGCAGGCCGGCGAACGGACCGTCGGCGATGGTGACGCCGTAGTCCTCACCGAAGCTGTCGCGGAACGCCGAGGCGGCCTGTACGTTCTCGATGCCCTCGGCGCCGCAGAAGCGCGCCTGCGCGAACGGCAGGTCGTTGGACACGTTCACCACCGACACGCCGCCCGCGGCCGCACTTTCGTTGAACGTGCGCACGCTGGTCGCGCACACCGGGGTGTCCACTGACGGAAAGATGTTCAGCAGTACCGGTTTGCCCTCGAACTGTTCGCTGTTCACCGCGCCCAGATCCGATCCGGTCAAGTTGAACGCAGGCGCCTTGGCCCCGACGGCCGGCAGGTCGCCAACGGTGTTGATCGTGTTTCCGCGCAAAGTTATCTGTGCCATGGGCACAGTCTGCCAAGTTCGGCAGGTCGGCATAGGGGCGGGGTGTTGACCAGCAGACCGACCGGACGCGCCGCGGGCTGTCATGCGAACACCGCGACCCCCTATATAAGGTCTACGTGTGCCTGAGATGAATCGACGGAAAGTCATGACGGCGACGATGGGCCTGGGCGCGCTGGCAGCCGCGATGCGGCTCCCGCAGGCGTGGGCCCACCCTTCTGCGCCGACAGCACCCGCGCCGGCTGGCTCGCCCGGTGCCTACATCTTCCATGACGAATTCGACGGGCCGGCCGGCCAAGGCCCCGACCTCGCGAAATGGACGCCCCAGACCTGGCAGGACGACGTTTACCCGCCGGTAGACGGGATCTACAGCGCCGGGAACGTTTTTCTCGACGGAAATTCCAACCTGGTCCTGCAGGCCACCCGCCAAGGTGACCAGTACTTCACCGGCAAGCTGCGCGGCAACTGGCGGGGCCCGATCAACACCACCTGGGAAGCGCGGATCAAACTCGACTGTCTGTATCCCGGCCTGTGGCCCTCGTTTTGGACCGTCAACGAGGATCCGCAGCCGGACGGCGAGGTCGACCTTTTCGAGTGGTACGGCAACGGCGAGTGGGCTCCGGGTACCACGGTCCACGCGGCATCCAACGGTAAAACCTGGGAAGGAAAGTCGATTCCCGGGATGGTGGACGATGCGTGGCACACCTGGCGGATGCGCTGGGATGAGGACGGATTCAAATTCTGGCGGGATTATGTGGACGGCGCATTGCCGTATTTCAGCGTGCCGCCGAAGCCGATCCATGTGTTCGGGGCCCCTCCCGAAGACAAGCGGTGGCCGTTCGGCAACCCCGGCTACTGGCTGTCGCCGATGTTCACACTCGCGGTCGGTGGGGTCGGAGCAGGCGATCCTGCCGGCGGGAAATTCCCGTGCCAGATGCTGGTCGACTACATCCGCGTCTGGTAGCGATCACCGGACCGCCTCGATCACCTGAGCCAGGTTGAACTGCCACCGCTCGACCAGTCGAAAACCCAGGTCGTGTGGAACTGCGAACGCCGGCGTTGCCCCGAAGAGTGGGCCGGGTGCGAGCGCCGGACCTTGCTGGTGAGCCGTTAAGGATGCGTCGGCCTGGGTGATTATCCACACGACGCCGCACCGGGTCAGCGGCTTGGCGACAACCTCGGGGATCAAGTTTGTGTCGAAGACGTCGTTGCGGTCGATCGCGCGTTGCCACAGGGTGAGATCGATCAGTTTCCGGTAGGCATCCGGGCGCGCCGCCAGCAGCGGCCGCATCGGGGCGGGCATGAAGGTGACAGTGTCGTTGACGAGCAAGCAGTCCCCGGGTGCGGCCTTCGCGCCGATCAAATCGGCGACCTGACTGTAGTCCATCCCGTATTTCGCGTACGAATTTCGTTGCGCTAGAACATAGTTCGGTGCCGCGGCAATGGTGAACATACTGAGTAGGGCTGCGACGGCCCAAGGTCTGGAGGCCAGTGCAGCAACGCAGATGCCGAGGACCAGCGCCAACGCCGGCGCGGTGAAGGCCAGGTAACGCGGCGTGTAGATGGGGTGGACCAAGCCCGACCAGCCAACGATGAGGGCGGTCGGTATGACAAACCATGCCACCGCCAACGTCAGCAGCTGTCGTGCGGCCCGTGTCACGTGCACAGATCCCTTGACCGCCAATGCAACGGTCGTCACCACGACGACTAAAGACAATAGCGCGAATGGCGGGCTTCTTTCGAAATACTGCTGGACGATTACGTCCTCCACCGTCCGGTAGCCAACCGGCGAGATCCAGCCGATCTGATGCGCCTGGCCGACGGCAGCAATGAGCAACGGGGTCACAGCGCAACCGGCCAGACCCGATGTCACGGCAAACCCCGCCAGGACCGTCCGCCTGCGCTGGAAGGCGCAGATATACAAGCCGTGAGCCACAACCAACAGCAACACGTACACGTCCAGCAGAGCCGAAAGTGCCAGGACGGTCCCGTAATACACCCAGGCCCAAGCCTTTTCATGCTGGGCGGCGTAGACGAGCAGCATCGTCAGCCATACGGCGGCCATCATCGAGAGGGCATACGGACGAGCTTCGATGCCCGCCCAGGTCGTCCGCGGCAGGATCGCGCACACAACTCCGGAAGCGATCGCCGCGTTGCGCGACACGAAAAACTTGCTGAGCACCACCACGCCCGCCGCGGTGCCGCCTACCGCTAGACCGCTCGGCGCCCGCGACCAGAACTCCGTGGGCGGGAAGACGTCGAACCAGCCGTGCATGAGCAGGTAATAGGCACCCTCGACGGCGTCGACGTTGCCCAACATCTGCCACAACTGCGGTAGGGAACGACTGTATGAAGCCGACACGGTCGCGGCCTCGTCGTACCAGAAAGACGGACGGCCAGCGCCGGCCAGACTGATTATCGCGGCCAACACGCCTATTAGGCAGGGGTCCAGCCAGTTCCCCGGCGGGAAGTGCTCGCCGCCGCTGTCAACCGAGCCGACGAACGTGCTGGGTTGTGGGCTGCGATCAGTCATCTGGGCTCGCCGCCATGTTGCCAGAAACGCGCCGAACGCGTGCGATCGGCTATGCCACCGCCGGCTGACTGCGCGGTCAACGCCGCGGGCGTACCCGGTAAGTCGACGGCCAGGAGTGCCGACTGTCGTCGCCGACCAGCGCCGTGCCTTTAGTTCCCACCTTGATGGCGTAGGCCTCCTCGCCCGCGCCGACTTCCCGGTTGGCGTGCTCGGTGGCCAGGTAGTAGAGCTCGTCGATGGTGGCTTCGTGGTAGGCCACGAACGTGGTCTTGCGGACGATGTCACCCGCCGCTGCGGTCATCCGGTCCGGCAGGATCCGGGTCGCCAGCGCCCCCAGGCCCAGCAGCGTGAACGGCACCACCCAGTAGCCGAGGTAGGCCGCGGGTGCGTGAGTATCGAGGATGGATGCTTCGGCGGCCGTCAGCGCTGGGATCGACGACGACACCGTCATAGCGCCGAACACCGCAATCCAGATCCAGGTCAGCCGCGTCGCGATGTGGCCGAACACGTCGCTGTTGACCACTGCCGGCGGTTGGTTTTCCGAGGCGTACTCGTGCACGAACGAGGTGCCGAATTGCCGGCCGAGCACGGTGACCAACAAGATCCCCGCGAAACTCAGCGGCAACGCCCAGTGCTGAACCACCGAGCGGTCTGCCAGCACGGTCAGCACCGTGATCACCAGAAATGTTGAATTAGAACCGATTTCGAGCGATCGTCGGGGGGCGCGGGTGAGGTATCCGGCGGCCAGTCCGGCGACAGCGATCACGAAGGCGACCGAAGACGCCACAATCAACGGCACGTTGCCGACCAGAGTCCAGTAAACGAGCCACGGCGCGAAGCCAAACAGAATGCCCACGGTTTGTCAGTGTATGAGCGCCGCCACACCGAGGGCAGCCTCGGGTCGTCAAGCGCGACTGCTCGTGCCGGCTCAGCGCTGCAAGCTGCGCAGGGTGCTCCTCGCGAATTTCTTCAGCACGTCGTCGCGCCTGGTCCCGGATCCTCTGGCGCTGATGAGCTGAGCATGTAGGCCGATCAGAAAGAACGCGGCGCTGTCGTACGCGTCGACGTCGTCGTAGAGTTCGCCGCGGATGCGGGCGCGTTCGATTTCGGCGGCAAGCAGCACAAACACCGGGTGTTTGGTCCAACTCTCGTCTTTGGGTGCTGCCGGCGAGAAGTACAGGCCGATGACGTCGCGAAACAGTGCAGCGCCCCACCTGGTCTCGAGCGCGACGACGAGCCTGACGATTTCGTCCAGCACCACCGGCAGATCGTAACGGGTGTCAAGGAAGCGACTGAGCTCCTCGGCCAGGTAGTCCTCGTCCCGGCGAATCAGCTCGAGCAGCACGTGCTCCTTGGTGGGAAAGTGAAAGTAGAAGGTGCTGCGCGCGACTCCCGCAGCCTCGACGATCGCGTTGATATCGGCCGAATGTGCACCGGCACGCTGGAACTCCACGATGGCGGCATCGAGAACCCGCGCGCGCGTCTTGAGGCGCTGGGCTTCGCGACCGGTTGCGGTGTCTTGCACGCCCCTATTCTGCCGCATGAGAAGCAGTCGCTGACAGATATCAGTCGAAAGGTGCCAGCTGAACGCCAATACCCGCAGAGGCGTAAGAAGGTGCCGTGCTTTTCGTTGTCATTTGTCAGCGAGCGTGCTAGATCTAGAACCGATGAACACCAGAGGTCAACGCATCCTGTTGTGGACCGCGCCGCCGGCGGTCGCGCTCTTTGCACTCGCCTACCTGGCGTTCCCGGTGTTTTCACCGCCGCTGTCGCCGACCTTGGCGCCCGATCAGGTGGCCGCGTTCTTCCGCGACAACGTCACCGGCATCCTGGGCGTGGCGATCCTCGGCAACCTGATTGCATGCTCGCTGGTTCCGCTGTTCGCGGTGACCGCCGTGCAGATCTCCCGGGCTGCGACGTCGAGCCCGGTCCTGACCTACGCCTACGTCATCTGCGTCGGCGTGGGGACAACAGCTTTCATTCTCGCCGACTATTGCTGGGGCATGGCGGCTTTCAGGCCTGACCGTGACCCTCAGCTGATCAGTCTGCTCAACGATATGGCCTGGTTTTTCTTCGTCGCACCTGTCGGCACGATCATGGTGCAGAACCTGTGCTTCGCGTTGAGCGTTTATCTCGATGACCGTGCCGAGCCGATCTTTCCGCGGTGGGTGGCGCACTTCAACGTGGCGACCGTCGCGCTGCTGGCCCCCAGCGCGTTCTCGATCCTCTACAAGTCGGGTCCACTCGCCTGGAACGGCCCGCTGTCATTCACGTTGCGGCTGACGACATTTGCGGTCTACATCGCGGTGATGTTCTGGGCCCTGCTACGCGCTGTCAAGCACCAGGGCGACGATCGGGTGGTTCTCGCATGAGCGCCGGCGTGGCCGAGCACGCATCGTCGTGGCGGACGAACCGCAAACTCGATCAATGGATTGCGTTTTGGAGCGTGCCGTTTTTCTTCAATGTGTTCGGGCTGGTGTTCGTGCCGCTGAGTTGGATGATGCCGCCGAGGTCGCCGAGCGACTCCACACCGCACATCGTCGATTTCATGCACTCCCACAATCTGCTCATCGCGTGCCTGATCCTGACGTTGTCCTACGGGCTCGCACCGGTGTCGAACGCCTGCTACCTGATGCAGGTCAAGCGGATGTCGGTCAGTCCGGCATTCCGCTACTCGATGATGATCGGCGCCATCACCGGCGCGATAGTAGGCATGCTGTTCCCGATGTTCTGCTTCGGACTGGGCGCGTTCCGGCCCGGGTACAGCTCGGCGATCCTGACCATGCTCTACGACTTCGGCTACCTGGCGTTCATCGGCTCGCTGGGCTGCTTCTGCGTCATGTGGATGGCCTTTGGTCTGGCCATCATTCTCGACGAGAACAACGTTTTGCCAAAGTGGTTGGGCTACTACACCATTTGGCAGTACGTGACCGAGCTGATGGCCGCGCCGGTCTGGATCACCAAGACCGGACCGTTCGCCTGGAACGGCCTGATGACCTTTTGGTTCGCCATGACGCTCTATGTCTCGTGGCAATTCATCGTGTACATCTGCATCTACCGGGCGATCAAGAGTCAACCCGAGGCCGAACTCGACAACGCCCCGGCCGAGCCACAGCCCGCTCCCGTCGCGGCCGCGGCCGGGACTCACGCATGACCGACGTGGCTCAAGGCTCGACCACCGAGGTCGACCAGTCACCGGAACCTGCCGCACGCGGCCACGTTCCCGGGTCCTCGAGCATGTGGTTCTTCGTTATCGGCGACCTGCTGATCTTCGGTATTTACTTCGTCGGCTACATGTACTTCCGGGTTCAGAACCACGAACTGTTCCTGGCCGGCCAAGCGCAGCTGAATCTGGACATCGGTGCCGTCAATACCGTTGTGTTGCTGACGAGTTCACTCTTCGTGGCGCTCGGGGTCGCCGCGACGCGTGCCGGAAACAGGGCGGAGGCGCTGCGCCGATTCTTTACCGCGCTGGCCTTCGGCGCCGCCTTCCCGCTGCTCAAGATGTTCGAGTGGATCCCCGAGATCACCAGAGGTCTCACGCCGGGCAAAAACCTCTTTTTCATGTACTACTACGTGATGACGGGCATGCACCTGTGCCACGTCGCCCTCGGCCTGGTCGTTCTGTGTTTCGTCATCCGCGACGTGAAAACGGCTCAGGTGCCAAAGATCTCGTTCGTCGAGACAGGCGCCACCTACTGGCACATGGTCGACGTTTTGTGGCTGGTCCTGTTCGCCTTGCTCTATCTGATGAGGTAAACCATGGCGTCACTGATCCGCAATCCGCTGACGATCGTCTGGGCGCTGCTCACCACGGTCACCGTCGCGTCGTCGTTGATCGCGCGTGACGGCGGGGCCTCGCACCAGATCAACACGACGGTGACGACGGTGGTGTTTCTGATCGCAGCAGTCAAAGCGTTCGTGGTGATCTGGCATTTCATGGAGGTTCGCCGCGCACCGGTCTGGCTCAAGGCGACCACCGGTGGATGGGTGCTCGGGCTATTCGCGCTGCTGTTTGGCTTCTACTTCGCGAGCCGTTGATCCGCCGATGACGGAAAGCGGCTCAGGCGGTTAGCTTTTGCGCCAGCTCCCAGGCAGTCTCAGCCATACCGCGATAGCGTTCGCGATACTCGTCGGTGCCGGCCCGCGAATCAGCCGCGTTGCCGTCCACGCCGCGACGCCAGACCCCGGCGGTGATCGAGGCCAGCCGGAACATCGAAAACACCACGAACACGTCCAGCGATTGCGGAAGCTCTCTCCCGGCATGCCCGCGGTAGCTGTCCAGGAAGGCCTGCTGGCCGGGAAGACCAGTGCCCGTGAGGTCTTCATCGAGGACACCGCTGAGGCCGCCCGGCCCACCCGGCACGTGGTAGGTAACGCAGAAATACCCCAGGTCGGCCAGCGGGTCGCCGATCGTCGAGAGCTCCCAGTCCAGCACCGCCACCACCCGCGGCTCGGTCGGATGAAGCAACACGTTGCCCAACCGGTAGTCGCCGTGCGCGATGCATGCCGGTGCGTCGTCGGGCGGCAGGTGCTCGGGCAGCCACGTGGCGAGCAGATCCATCGCGGGCATGTCCTCCATGCGCGCGGCCTCCCACTGCCTGGTCCACAGCGCGACCTGGCGTCGCATGTAACCTTCGGGCCGGCCGAATCCTTCGAGTCCGACCGCGCGCCAATCCACCCGGTGCAGCGCCGCAAGCACCCGGGCCAGATCTTCGTAGACAGCGGCGCGGTGCGCGGGCGTCTCCGCGCGCAGAACACGATCCGGGAACACCCGCCCCGGAACGTGATCCATCACGAAAAACGTTGTGCCGAGCACCGATTCGTCATCACACAGCAGCTGCATGCGCGGCACAGGCACGTCGGTGTCGGACAGCGCGGCCATGACGCGGTGCTCGCGCTCCACCTCGTGGGCCCGCGGCAGCAGCTTGCCCGGCGGCTTTTTGCGCAGCACGTATTCGCCGCCCGCGGTGTTCAAATGAAACGTGGGATTGCTCTGGCCACCTTGGAACTGCCGGACCTCGAGTTGACCGTCGAACCCGGGCAGCCGCCCGCGGAGGTAGCGCGCCAGCCCGGCCTCGTCGAAGCGATGCGCAGGCAACACCGGCACCAGCTCCGCCATCCCCGTCATCTGTCTCCTCTTGTCGTCCGTCTCTGCGAAAACCCTACCGAGGAGTGAAATGGCGATGACCCGTTTGAAGGGAGCCGAACGATGCCGATGATCGACCTGACCTACCTATGGGGCCCCGTGCAACCGCAGGCGCTGGAACAACTGAGCGCGAGCTACGCGCCTTCGCAGCTGCTACCGGCATCGCGGACTGAGTATTACGGTGTGGACATGATCGCCAAAGTCGTTGTGACAGCGCTGCTCGCCGCATTGCTGGGATTCGCCGGCTCGATCAAGGTGATCGGCATCCAGCAATCGCTGACGATCCGCGACCACCTCGGTGTCAACCCGGTTCAGTGGCGGATCATCGGGGCGCTGGAACTCGCCGCTGTCGCAGGTGTGTTGGCGGGGCTGGCGTGGCCGCCGATCGGCGTGGCCGCTGCGGTCGGTGCGGCTCTGCTTCTGCTGGGCGCCATCGGTTTTCATGCGCGAGCATCCGACAGCGCCACCGACACGGCGCCCGCGGTGATTGGAGTGGGCCTGGCCGTCGCGACGGCCATCCTTCAGGTGGGGTAGATCAAGAAGGTTGTCATCACCGGCCGCAGGCTACTACCTTGGCCTCAATGAACGACGTCGTCATCGCCGGGGCCGGCCTCAACGGCCTGATGCTGGCCGGCGAACTCGGATTGGCCGGTACGCCCGATCCGCCCCAGCCGTCGCCGTGGGCGATGTTCGCGGCGATGGCGCTAAATGTGACGAAGGTACCTTCGCGGCGTTAAACTCACGTGGTTCGGCATCGCGTCGCGTGACGCGAAAGTCGGCTATTTCGAACCGAGTTCGTCCTCGTACTTTTTGGCCATGTGAGCGACGGCATCGATTTGCGATTGCGCCAGGCCTTCACGCACCTCACTGGCGCGTGTGGCGGCATCCACGGTCGGCTGCGCTTGGCCCTGGAAATGCGGCATCACTTCGGCGGCGAATAATTCGGCCGACCGTCTGGTCGCCGCCGGGTTGGCCCATTCGTGGCCCATCTGCAGCATGCAGCCGAACCCGCCCGACTGATCCCACATCCGCTGCACCTGTTCGCGGGCGCGCTCCGGTGTTCCGATCACCCCGGCGCCGTTGTCGTTGATGACATCGATCATCTCGTCGACCTGTTCGCCGGGCATGGTCATCTGCGGGAAAGCGGCCACCTTCTGGAAGTAGTTGAACCACGGCGCCAGACCGAATTTCACGTCCTCGCGGGCTTGCTTCTCGGTCTCGGCGATGTGGAACGGGCTGACCAGGCTCCAGTTCTTGCGATCGACGGTGGTGCCGAACGTCGCCGCGCGCTCCTCGACGATGTTCCAGTGGTACTGCAGGGCGTTGAAACCGTCGACGGTCAGCGTCGCCCCGATCGACAGCAGCCCGATGCCGTGCTTGCCGGCCAGCCGCGCACCCGTCGGCGAAGCGACCGCGGCCACCGCCAGCGGGACACCGCCGTCGGAATACGGGGCGAGTTGCAGCCGCGCGTCATGGAGCTCGTGCGTGGGGGTTTTCGCCGACACCGTCTCCCCGCGCAGCAGCCGCACCACGATGTCGAGATTGGTGTCCAACAGCTCGCGGGTGTCGGTCGGGGTGAGGCCGATCATCGACGAATCGCTGGGCAGCGACCCGGGTCCAACCCCACCGATCACCCGCCCGTGGGTGAGGTGATCCAGCATCATCAGCCGGTCAGCGACCCAGAGCGGGTTGTGGTACGCCAGCGAAATAACCCCGGTGCACAGCTTGATCCACTTGGTCCGTTCGGCCGCTGCGGCGATGAAGATCTCGGGCGACGCAATGATCTCGCTGCCGGCGGAGTGGTGCTCGCCGATCCACGCCTCGTCGAAGCCGAGCGCATCGAGATGCTCGACCAGCTCGAGATCGCGCTGCATGGCGAGCGTCGGATTGGTGCCTGCGCGGTGAAACGGTGCGATGAAGTACCCAAACCTGAGCTTGGCCATGTGCGGTCCCCTAGCAGTCGAGTTGTCCCGAACTTTAATCCGGTCCGCACGTTGGAACTCAGGAGTTGGCGCCTCGAATCTGCAGAGAATTTAGGGTCGAGGCCCGGCGGGGTTTAGCCCCCGCCGCAACCCACGCCCGGGATGCAACCGCCGCCACCGCCGGGTCCGCCGCCACCGCAGCCGACACCGGGGATGCAGCCGCTGCCGCCGCCGGGTCCACCGCCACCGGTCGGACCGCCGGGAATGCTGCCGCTGCCGCCGCCGGGCCCGCCGCCGCCACTCGGGCCGCCGGGGATGCTGCCGCCGCCTCCGTTGGGTCCGCCACCGCCCGTCGCGCCACCGGAGCCGCCCCCGCCGCCGGGAGCTCCTGGCGCAGGCGCGGGAGCCACGCTTGACGACGGAGTCGTCGTGGTCGTGGTTGTGGTTGTGGTGCTGGTGGGGCCACCCTTGTCACCGCCGCCGCAGCCGACTGCCAACAGAAGCATCGCCGTCCCGAAGAACAGTGTCATCGCCGTGCGCACAGACTTCATCTGTCATCCCCACTCTCGTTTCGTGCCCCCGACGTACCCGCGACGACTAGCACCGAAACGCGTAACTACGAGCGAGGATCAACCGCGCCGGGAAAGCTGGGCATGGATCAACGGAGCAATCTTCTCTGCCATGTACGCGTGGCCGGCGTCGTTGGGGTGCACACCGTCGGGGCCGATTAATTCGGGCCTGCCGACGAACCAGCCCTCACTGATCGGGTCGATGAACGTCGCGCCGATGTCGTGCGCCTGGCCGCCGAGAATGTCGCGAATATAGAGGACGTCCAGCGGCGGATCGGAATCCGTCCACGGTGGTCCGATCACCAGTAGCTTGGCCGACGGCGCGATGCGGCGAGCCAGATCCAGGGCGTCGTGGGACATTGCCGTCATCTGCATCGGGTCGACGCCATGGTCGTTGCGCGAGCCGAAGAACACCACCAGCGCATCGTCGGGGTGGACGGCGCGGTTCGTCAGGTCTTCGAAGACGCTGCCGTGATCGCCGCGGACGACGTAGCCGGCGCGGCCTTCGGAGGCAACCTCGGGCGCGACCTGGACACCTTCGCGCGCGAGCGTCAGCCAGGTGCGGTTGGTCCAGGCATTCGGTCCCCAGCCGCCTTCGTCGGTGCCGGTGGTGTAGGAATCCCCGATCACCGCGACATGGTCGATCGGCGTTCCCCGGGCAACGGTCTGATAAGGCGTCGGCGCGGCGGGAACGTGCGTGACCACGCCGGCTGCAACAGCCGCGACGACGACTGTGGCCAGACGACCCACCGTTACCTGCACCGTTCACCACCTCCTCGGCCGCGTGTTGCATCCGTACAAGCGGAATCGTAAAAGCTCAACGTTGGATTTCTACGTCGACGCCCTGGCATCCGGTGGGGCTACCTCGGGTAAGCCCCAGGCCTCGCGCCAGTGGGATCGTAACCGATCAGTATGCGGCGCAGTATCGCTCGCGTCACACGGTGAGCGTCAGCCCGCACGCGAAATGGATTTCGGGCGTCCCTCCTGGGACCCATCGATCGACTGCAGCTTGCCGCCCTCGGCAGGTGCGTCCGGGTCGGCGGCGTCGACCACGGGCCGCCCGTCGCCGACCATCCTGCGCATCCAGAGGCGGGCCGGTTCCTCGACCACGTGATAGAGCACGGCCGCGCCGACGAAGGTCACCGCGAGCACCGCGGCCAGCAGGAGCTTGCCGTCGTTGCCCAACATGGTGAGCTCGAACTGCTGCGTCGTCCACACCCACGCGGTGTGCACCAATTCGTGAACCATGTACAGACAGAACGAGATTTGCCCGCCGTAGACCAGCGGTCGGGTGGACAGCAAAGCCGGCAAGCTGCCGGTGCCGATCGCCAGCGTCAGCACCAGCGGCACGAACAAGATGTCGACAAGACCGCCGGTGTCGGAGACCCCATGCAGCGGATGCGCGTCGGACCAGTAGAGAAAGCCCACCACGCCGGCGAGCAGAAATACGGACGCATAGCCCGCGGCATGTCGGCCTCGATCGGTGAGCCGCAAACGACCGACCGCGGCGGCCACCAACGCCCCAGCCGTGAATTGCATGACGATGCGCGGCAGCCAACTCCAGGGCGTGTAGAACTGCCCGGTCACCAGCAGCGACACCACCGGAGGGAGCGAGGCGGCGACCGCCAGCCAGACCAGGTTGCGGGCCCGGGTCGCGCGCGCCATGCGGAAGATCACCAGCACCAGCAGCCCGAACACCAGGTAGGCCAACCACTCAGCGCTGATCGACCAGGCCGGACCGTCCCAACTCGAGTCGTCGAAAAACGGCTGGAACCACAGCTGCGCCAACAGGACCTGACGGACGTAGCTGACTGCCGTGAACCGGTAAACCTCGTCGGACGGCACGTGACCGACGTGCAGCGTGAAGATGACCCACAGCGCGGCCAGGTGCAGCGTCACCAGATACACCGGCCACACTCTGGCCAGCCGCAGCCAGAGGAAGTGCAGAGTGGCACGGGTCGACCAGGATCCGCCCATCCGGTCGAGGTAGTTCCAGGTCAGCACGAACCCGCTGAGGATGAAGAACAGGTCCACCCCTTGGGCTCCGCAGTTGAGCACCGGAGTGAGCGCGTCGAGAAAACCGGGGGTCGCATCGCGCAGCAGCGGGCGGAAGTGAAACAGCACGACCCAGACGGCGGCAACGATGCGAAGTCCCGTGAGGGCCTTGATATCTCCGCTGCGCACATCAATCTTTCCGTGAGACCACAGGTGTTTTCGTTCACCACTGCGTCACTTACGACGGCGTTGGCAGGGTATCAGCGCGCCAGAGCGATAGCGAGTCATCGCACGGTGCGCCTCGAAGGCGAACCCGCAGGCTGGACACCTGGGCATCGGCGGAAGCGATCACCCCCCGCGCATGTTGACATGTTCAGCGTCAGCATCAAGACAACAGCTCCAGCGCAGGAGAAGTCATGCCACTTGTTTACGTCGACCTGGTCGAGGGTCGAGCACCTGCCGAGATCCGAACACTTCTGGATGCCATTCACGATGCGGTGGTCGAGGCATTCGGGGTGCCGTCGCGTGACCGGTACCAAGTAGTGCGCACGCACCCGAGCCACGAGATTGTCGCCCTCGACACCGGCCTCGGTATCGAGCGCTCCGCCGCCCTGGTGGTGCTGCACGTCGTGAGCCGGAAGCGCACGTCGGAGATGAAGCGACGGTTCTTCGAACTGGCCGCTGCCAATCTCTCGGCGAAATGCGGTCTTGATCCGGTCGACCTCATCGTGTCGATCACCGAGAACGGCGACGACGACTGGTCGTTCGGCCACGGCCGGGCTCAGTTCCTGACGGGAGAACTGGCATGAAAACCCGACTCACCGAATTCCTCGGTACCGAACACCCGATTGTCTCCGCGCCGATGGCGCAGATCTCCGGCGGCAAGCTCGCCGCCGCGGTGTCGTCGAGCGGCGGACTGGGCCTGATCGGCGGCGGCTACGGCGACGCAGCGTGGCTACGGCGCGAGTTCGGTCTGGCCGGCGGCGCGAGAGTCGGATGCGGCTTCATCACCTGGAGTCTGGCCCGCAACCCCGAGCTGCTCGACGAGACGCTGGAACGCCGACCGGTAGCCGTGATGCTGTCCTTCGGCGATCTGCAGCCGTTCGCCGAGCGAGTCCACGCCGCCGGGATCCCGGTGATCGCCCAGGCGCAGACACTCGACCACGCCCGCCGGGCACTCGATGCCGGCGCGGAGATCGTCGTCGCCCAGGGCGGCGAAGCGGGCGGTCACGGCATGACGGTGCGGTCGACGTTCACCTTGGTGCCCGACGTCGTCGACCTGGCAGCCGACCGAGCGCCAGAGACGTTGGTGCTGGCGGCCGGCGGTGTCGCTGACGGGCGCGGGCTCGCGGCCGCACTGATGTTGGGCGCCGACGGCGCGGTGGTGGGCACCCGGTTCTGGGCCTCCGCGGAGGCGCTGGTGTCACCTCGCGCCCACGAGCGGGCGCTCGGCGCCACTGGGGACAGCACGTATCGCACTCGGGTCTATGACTATGTGCGACGGCTGGATTGGCCGCCCGAGTACAACGAGCGGGCGTTGGGCAATCCCTTCGTCGACAAATGGCATGGCAACGAAGCAGAACTGATGGCGTCGCTGCCCGATGCGGTGGACACCTTTGAAGCCGCGGTTGCCGCAGAGGATTTCGAGGCCGCGGCCATCTTGATCGGCGAATCGATCGGACTCGTCGACGAGGTTCGCCCGGCCGCGGACATCGTCGCCGCCATCGCATCGCAGGCCGAGCGGGTCCTCAAGCACGCATAACCTAGACATTGACGACGATCATCTGGTTGGCTCGAACACGTGGCAAGGCTTGATGTGCCCGAGGGCCCCGGCGGCGAAGCCGCGATGATCTGGACGCTGCGACCGCAACTCAGCGACATGGTCGAGCGGATGATCCGCGGCGCCTATCAGCAGAGTGTGCTGCCGCCGGAAGAACGCGAACTGGCCAGAATGCGGATCGCCCAGATCAACGACTGCGTCGCCTGTTCCGACTTTCGCGCACCCTCAGTCATCGAGGCGGCCGTCGGACCCGAGCTGTACGCGAATGTCGCGGCATACGCCACCTTCCCGGGCTATACATCCCGGCAGCGCCTGGCAATCGAGTACGCCGAACGTTTCGCGACCGACCACGGCACGATCGACGACGCGTTCTTCGGACGGCTACGCGATGCGTTCTCGGACCCGGAGATTCTCGACCTCACGCTGTGTGTCGCGGTGTTCCTCGGCTTGGGGCGCACCTTGAGTGTCCTCGGTGTCGATCAATCCTGTGCGATCGACCTGTGAGACGACGCTAGGAGACGAGTGGACATCGCATCGGTTGACGAGTTGCTCACCACCACCCGATCGGTTCGCAAACGCCTCGACCTGACGCGGCCGGTCGGCCGTGAGGTCATCCTCGAGTGCATCCAGTTGGCGATGCAGGCTCCTACCGCGAGCAACGCGCAAGATTGGCGTTGGCTGGTGATCACCGACGCCGCCAAGCGCGCCGCGATCGCTGACATCTACCGCAGCATCGGCTCGGATTACCTTGCCCATGCGGCCAAGGACGCGACCGACCCGCAGACCAAGCGGGTGTATGCGAGTGCCTTCAGTCTGACCGACACGCTGGCAGACGTTCCGGTGCACGTCATCCCCTGCCTGGAAAACCGCATCGACAACTCCAGCATGTTGACCGCCGCATCGGCGTGGGCGTCGATCATCCCGGCCGGCTGGAGCTTTCTGCTCGCGCTGCGGTCCCGCGGCCTCGGATCAGTCTGGACCACAATGCATTTGGCCAAGGAGCGAGAGGTGGCCGAGCTGCTGGGGATCCCGGACACCGTCACCCAGGCCGCGCTGTTTCCGGTGGCCTACACGATCGGAACCGACTTCCGGCCCGCGTCGCGGCCGTCGGCCGAGACCGTGACTTTCTGGGATGGCTGGGGTTAAACCCGAACTATATTGTGGGCAGGTGAAATCGTTTC
This sequence comes from Mycobacterium sp., assembly GCF_965277065.1. Lineage (GTDB taxonomy): Bacteria > Actinomycetota > Actinomycetes > Mycobacteriales > Mycobacteriaceae > Mycobacterium. Next base: position 144,357 of record NZ_CBDIBT010000015.1, on the reverse strand, counting down.
TTAGCAAAGTATTAAACGCTGGAACAGGTGACCTTAGAGTAGGCAATTAGCGTCTCAAACAGGTTGGGGTCATGGCTGATCCTGATTTCGCGGGAAAACTGTTCGGAAACGGGGGCGCGTCCAATGAACGACTCGATCAGCACGGCAGCTTCGTACTCGGCGCCCCGATACGCCCACCTCCCTGTCGACTGCAACGGCGCCGCGGTGCGTGCCCAGTGCCGTCACCTCGCGACGGTGATCACCATCACCGGTGAGGTCCACGCGAGCAACGTCAATCAGGTCATCGACTACGCCCGGCGCTTCAACCTTCCGGATAACCCGCTAGTTCTCGACCTGTCGGGTCTGGACACCTTCAGCGCGCAAGCAGTGCGACTGCTCTACGCCGTCGACGAAGCCTGCACCGCTGCCGGCGTGGAATGGGCGTTGATTCCCAGCCAGGCGGTGAACCTGACGCTGCTGGTGACCCATGAGGACATCAGCTTCCCTACCGCGACCACGCTCCACGAGGCCCTGCAGTACTTCGCCGACGCCACCTCCGCCCGGCGCCGTCTGCTGCTGCCCCTCTTCAACAAGACCGCCTAATCGCGCAATTCGGCGCTGACGCGTCTATCGCAAAATCCGTATGCTGCTATTCGTGACGTCTAAGCCGACCATTGCCGCCGCCGCGGCCCTGCTCGCGCTGGGTTGGGGCGCTTCGGTCGGCCTGGCCGCTGCGGACCCCGCACCCGCGCCGTCTCCACCAGCTCCCGCGCCGGCACCTGCCCCCGCGAACGGAGCGGCTCCCGCTCCGGCAAAAACTACGATCGACCACGATGGCGTGTACAACGTCGGCACCGACATCGTGCCTGGGGTCTACACGTCGGCGGGCCCGGTCGGAAACGGCGTCTGCTACTGGAAGCGGCTCGGCGAGGATTCCAAGCAGCCGCTCGACAACGCGATGAGCAAGAAGCCTCAGATCGTGCGAATCGACCCGACCGACAAGACCTTCAAAACCGACGGTTGCCAGGCCTGGCAGAAGAACGACTCCGCGGTCCCCGACCCGGGCAAACCCCCGGAGCAGGCCGGTCTGTCGTTGGGCATTCTCAACTCGCTGATCGGCGGCGGAGGCGCGACGGCCCCAGCCGCAGCCGGCCCCGGCTCCGCCGGCAGCACCGGCCCCGCCCAAGTAGCAGCTGCCCTCGCGTATGCAGACCGTCGAATACGCCGCCGGTCGACTGGCGGACGTTTTCGGCGATCCCTCTCAGCCGACCGTTCTGCTGTGGCACGGCCAGCAGGCTGACGCGCGCTCCTCGGTCCGTTCGCTCGCTGAACTGATTGCCGGACATGGCCTGGGTGTAGTGGCACCCGACTGGAATTCCCACGCCGCCGACGGCGGTCGCGCTGATCTGCTGGGTTCGGTGCACTTCGCCCGCGAGCGGGTCGAGGACCCCGACGGACTGGTACTCGCCGGCTGGTCGATGGGAGGCCTTGCGGCTGCGGCGCTGACGATCCAGGGTGCGCAGCTGGGTGTGACCTTCGCGCACACCGTCGCTCTGGCTGGTGCGTTCATGATCCCCGATCCGATCTTCAACGAGACTCCGGCAACCCAACTCCGTCACGCTGCACAGCCGACCCCGTTCACTCTGCTGAGTGGGGTGGCCGACCGGGTCATTCCGGTATCGGTAGCCCGAGACTTCGCCGCGGCGCTGCAGCAGGCCGATTGGCCGGTGCGGGTGGTCGAGTTACCCGCCGACCACGGCTCGATCGCGGGCGCGACCTATGATCCGGTCGCGGGGCGGTATCACTGCGCGACCGACGCACGGTCGCTAGCGGTCGCCGCTGACGTCGCGGCCCACATCGCCGAGGCCCGCCGGGCCAATCGCTGACTGGGACAGCCAGTCGCGCAGCTTCGCGTAGACCCGAGGGTGGTTGAGCAGATCGAAGTGATTCAAGCCGGTCAGTATCAGACCATGCTCGTTCTGGAATGGAATACGTCGCGACCGGCCAAGGCCCGCAGCGCTTTTCGAGCGCACCAGATGGTCGCCGGCCAACATTCCGAGCAGCCGTGGCGACACCGTGGACGACACGAAGTGATACGTCGCATGCGGCAGGAACGGTGCCTCGCGGCAACGATCCCGTAGAAATTCGTCGGGATCGGCGTCGCGCCAGTCGTCATCGAGACAGGCGCCATAGCGCAGATCCTTGACGCCATCGCTGCGCGCGTTCAAAAAGGCTGCAATTGACCGGGTTTCGGGCAACTTGGCCAGTGCCCAGGAGGCGATGTTCACGCCTTTTTCCAGGTCGGCGCCCAGATGTGGTGAACCCAGGCACACTACCCGGGTGACGGCGTCGGTCCAGCTGCATTGCTCCTCGGCGCCGTAGTGGCATGCGCTGCGCGCCACCAGTCCGCCCATCGAATGGCCGACCAATACGAGTTCGGTGATGGGGACCGGCCATTGATCGTGGAGCAGATCCAGGATTCCGGCGAGCGTGCGGCCGTTGACCGAGATATGCAATCCGGTGTTGTAGCGCAGCACAATTGGGCTGTAGCTCAATTCGTCGTGTAGTCGTTCGCCGTAGCTGCGCCCGTCGTCGGTCTCGCGCGGCGTGCGGAACCAGGACCGATCGGTCAGACACCAGCCGTGCACGAACACCACGACCCGGCCGGTCGCCGCCGGATACGCGGTGGCCAGATCCTCGGTCGTCAACGCCACCGACCTGCCGGCATGCCGAACCACCATCGCGCCGGCAAGCGGGTTGTCCTGGTCGGCCAACTCATCGCCGTAGATGCCGTTCACCGCGGCGAGGACCGCACCTACCGAATCGGTCCGGGATTCCAGCGGGTCGTCGACCTCGTTGCCCCAGATTTCGGCGGCGACCATGCCGGCTACGCGACTCGCGCCGCGCAGTCCACGGTCGACCCCGGTGTAGATGGTCCGCGTCAGCCCGTCGTGGATCGTCCGAGCCGGTGCCGCCACCGGCCCGATCGAGTCGAACACCCGGCCGGCGATCCCGGCGTGCATGCCGCGCACCAGGGTGGTGAGCACCGAGGACGCCTCCCCCGCCAGATCGCCGACGGCACGAATATCGCTGCGTTGCATGCGGCCCCCTCACGAGTTCGGGTGGACAGGTGTCAAAATGGCTCGACAACCTCTTCAGCTGCCCAAATCAGGCAGGGGTTCACGGTCTGAGCTGCCGGTTTGTCCACTCAGTATACAAACGTTTACTGTGATCGCTAGCGCCCGAATCGACCGACACCACCTGCGTGTGGGCGTACCGCCTGACGAGGAGCACCGATGGACTCGACCTTTTCGCTGGATCTGTCCGAAGAAGTGGTGCACGTCCGTGACTGGGTGCACGAGTTCGCCGACTCGGTGATTCGGCCCGCGGCCGCCGAGTGGGACGAACGGGAGGAGACTCCCTGGCCGATCATCCAAGAGGCCGCCAAGGTCGGGCTCTACACCCCGGACCTGTTCGCCCAGATGGCCGGCGAAGCCAGCGGGCTGGGCATGCCGACCGTCTTCGAGGAAATGTTCTGGGGTGACGCCGGGATCGCGTTGTCCATCATGGCCACCGGCCTGGCCGCTGCGGCGCTGGCCGCCAACGGAACGCCGCAACAGATCGGTGAATGGCTGCCGCAGATGTTCGGCAGCCCCGGCGATCCGCAACTGGCCGCGTTCTGCTCGTCCGAACCCGGTGCCGGCTCCGACGTCGGAGCCGTCCGCACCCGGGCGAAGTACGACGAGGCCAGCGACGAGTGGGTGCTCAACGGAACCAAGACCTGGGCCACCAACGGCGGAATCGCCAACGTCCACGTCGTGGTCGCCTCCGTTGAGCCGGAGCTGGGCACGCGGGGTCAGGCGACGTTCATCGTCCCGCCCGGCACAAAGGGCCTCTCTCAGGGGCAGAAGTTCAAGAAGCACGGTATTCGGGCGTCGCACACCGCCGAGGTGGTGCTTGACGACGTCCGCCTTCCCGGCGAGCTGATCCTCGGGGGCCGCGAGAAATTCGAGAGCCGGATCGCCCGGATCAAGGAAGGGCATCGCACCAGCAGCCAGGCCGCGATGATGACGTTCGAACGCACTCGCCCGATCGTGGGCGCGATGGCGTTGGGTATTGCTCGTGCCGCCTACGAGTACGCCCTCGAATACTCCGGTCAGCGCGAACAGTTCGGCCGTAAGATCGCCGAATTCCAAGCTGTCGCTTTTAAATTGGCGGATATGAAGAGCCGCATCGACGCGTCACGGCTGTTGGTCTGGCGGGCCAGCTGGATGCAGCGCAACAACAAGTCGTTCACCTCGGCCGAGGGATCGATGGCGAAGCTGTACGCCAGCGAGACCGCGGTGTACGTCACCGACGAAGCCATCCAGATCCTCGGCGGCAACGGCTACACCCGCGATTACCCGGTCGAGCGGATGCACCGAGATGCGAAGATCTTCACCATCTTTGAGGGCACCAGCGAAATTCAGCGACTGGTGATCGGCCGGGCAATCACCGGCCTCCCGATTCGGTGACCAACGCCGCTAATGAGCGGCGTGCGCCTCTTCGCCGGCGCCGTTGAGCGCCAGGGCTTCATCCCAGTCGGTGCCGTTGCTGCTGTTGACGTGCTCCTCGACGGCCGGCGGCTCGGCCTCGGATTCGCCTTCGTCGAGCCCGGCGACGACGCGGATCGCGGCGATCAACTGCTCCACCAGCGGCGTCTCCTGCGCGGTGGGCGTGCCGCCTTCTTCCAACTCATCGGGCAGCTCGCGCCGAAGCCCGAACCCGTTGGCCGCCTCGTGCGCTGACAGCTTCGCGTGCACGCGGGCGTTGTAAAGCTGTTGTCCCAGACTCGATCCGGGCGCATCGGTCACCCGCTCCATCAGGTCGTCGTAGCGTCGCCGGACATCGCTGAGCGCCAGCATCACCGTGGGAGTGGGCCGGCTGTGGCTGGCCGCCTCGGTCAGCGCGGCGCGCAGTTTGCGCAAACCGGTCAGCACCACCTCGGCGCGCTTCTGGAATTTCTTGTCTTCAGGAAATGGCAGCGAATCGATAGCCGCCCGGTACATGTGCATCGCCGCATCGGCGAGATTCACAATGGTCTGCGCTTCACCTTCGTGCTTGTCGAATTCGGCCATAGCCCCTCAAATCTTTGTTGGTTTTCCGCCTCAGCTCGTGATGGGCGGCCAGCAACTTTCGTCCCGACCGCTGCAAGGACGAGGGTATTGGTAACAGCGTCTGACTCGCATAGGGGTGGTGTGCACGCGTTCAGTAGGCGGGCTCGGCTCAGTTGAGGCTGTAGAAGCGCTGCGCATTCAGTCCGCCGATTTTCGCGCGCGCGTCTTCGCTGATGTCCGGACGCGTGCGCAGATGTTTGGTGCTCTCGGGCCACTCGCCGTCCCAGTGCGGATAGTCGCTGGCGAACATGATGAAGTCGTCGCCGAGCACGTCGATGACGCCGGGCAGGATCGGCTCCTCCGGCTCGCAAGTCACGAAGATGTTGCCGGCCCGGACGTAATCCTGCGGATCGCGTTGCCAGCCACGTTCAATCCAGTCGCCGCGCTTTTCGAAATGCTCGTGCAGGCGGTCGATGAAGAACGGCACCCAGCCCGCGCCCGCCTCGAGGAAGGCTACCCGCAGTCCGGGATGCCGATCGAAGACACCGCCGGAGACCATCGCGGTCATCGCCGTCATCTGGTCGAACGGAAAGCTGATGCAGTGCACCTGGATGTAGTTAGTGAAGCGATCGACACCGATCTTGGGTAGATGCATGCCCGGCGCACCGTGAATGCCGAGCGGCATGTCGAGTTCGACCGCCGCAGCGTAAAACGGATCGAGATCAGGGTGGTCGAGGTTGCGGGTCTTCAACGCCGGCGGCACGACAGTGGCTACCAGTCCGAGACCTTTGGCTTCCCGCATGACGTCGACCGCCGCCTGGCCATGCTCGATCGGAGTCACGGCGACGCCGTGCAGCCGGCCGCCCGTCGGGGCGCAGAAATCCGCGATCCACTGGTTATAGAGGCGGGCGAATCCAGCGGCGAACTCCGGATCCTCGAGGCTAGGCGCGCATAGGCCAAGGCTCGGATACAGCACCATGGTGTTGATGTAGTCGCGATCGGCGTCGCCTAGCACGCCCTCGGCCGACCTGCAGTTGATGTTCGACGCGTTGCTGATCCCGTGCTCGAGCGGGCAGCCGGCGCCCGGTCCGCTGTCTTCGGGATAGTTGCGACCCTCGATGACCAACCTCGGCGTGCTGTCGGCGCTGGCCGTGACCCGGTGCGGCCAGCGCTTCATGGCCTCGATTGCGAACGACGGGTTTTCCGCGACGTGCCCGTCGGCATCGATGATCTGCATAACTCGCTCCCGTCGGCTGTCGTTCGTAACCCTACCGCCGGCGGCGTTTGGAAATCGCTGCAAACCCGCGCGGCCGTTCATGTAACACTGCCGTAATGGCATATTCGATTGCTCGCCCCAAGCTGGAGGGCAACATCGCGGTCGGCAACAATCGCCAGTTGGGGTTTGCCGAATTCGGCGATCCGCAAGGACGTGCGATCTTCTGGCTGCACGGCACTCCCGGCGCGCGACGGCAGATCCCCGCCGAGGCCCGCGTCTACGCCGAGGACAATCACATTCGGTTGATCGGAATCGACCGTCCCGGCATCGGGGCGTCCACCCCGCATCAGTACGACAACGTTCTCGCATTCGCCGACGACTTGCGCACCGTCGCCGACACCCTGGGCATCGAAAAAATGGCCGTCATCGGACTTTCCGGCGGCGGCCCCTACACACTGGGATGTGCGGCGGCGATGCCGGATCGGATCGTCGCGGTCGGGGTGCTGGGCGGCGTAGCGCCCACGGTCGGCGCCGAGGCGATCAGTGGTGGCCTGATGTCACTCGGGACACTGGCAGCGCCAGTGCTTGCGGTGGCCGGACTTCCGATCCGCTTGGCGGCGGCCGCTTTCATCCGGCTACTCAAGCCGGTCGCCGAGCCCGCGCTGTACTTGTACGCGCGGGTCTCCCCCGAAGGCGACCGGCGGCTGCTGGTGCGGCCGGAGTTCAAAGCGATGTTCCTCGACGATCTGCTCAACGGTTCCCGCAAGCAGTTGGCCGCCCCCTTCGCCGATGTCATCGTCTTCGCCAAGGACTGGGGATTCCGGCTGGACCAGGTGAAGATTCCGGTGCGGTGGTGGCATGGCGACCGTGACCACATCGTGCCGTTCGCCCACGGGCAGCACGTCGTCGACAAATTGCCCGACGCGATGCTCACCACGTTGCCGGGTGAAAGCCACCTCGCCGGCCTGGGCTTTGCCGAGGAGATTCTGCACACCATGATCGAGCTCTGGGACAGCATCGAAAAGAAGTGAATTCTCGCCCAGCCCGCCACACCGGCGCACGCCGTGTGATACATGGTGCGAGTGCCCGCGAACCCGCCGCTGACCAAGGATCAACGTAACTCCTTCATCGCCGCGCTGTTGGGCTGGACGATGGATGCCTTCGACTACTTCCTCGTCGTGCTGGTCTACGCCGACATCGCAAAGACGTTCCACCACACGAAGGCCGAAGTCGCGTTCCTGACTACCGCCACCTTGCTCATGCGTCCGGTTGGCGCGCTGCTGTTCGGGCTCTGGGCCGACCGGGTCGGCCGGCGCCTGCCGCTGATGGTGGACGTGGTGTTCTATTCGGTGGTCGGCTTTTTGTGTGCGTTCGCGCCGAATTTCACGGTGCTGGTTGTTCTGCGACTGCTGTATGGCATTGGGATGGGCGGCGAATGGGGCCTCGGTGCCGCGCTGGCCATGGAGAAGGTGCCAATCGAACGGCGTGGGTTCTTTTCCGGTCTGCTCCAAGAGGGCTACGCATTCGGCTACCTGCTCGCCACAGTGGCCTCGCTCTTGGTGGTCGATCACCTCGGGCTGTCGTGGCGCTGGCTGTTCGGGCTGAGCATCATCCCCGCCCTGATCAGCTTGATCATTCGGTACCGGGTGCAGGAGTCCGAAGTCTGGGTAGCGGAGCAGGACCGAATGAAATTGACCCGCACCCGGATTCGCGACGTGCTGCGCAGCGCCGCCGTCATCCGGCGGTTCGTCTACCTCGTGTTGCTGATGGCGGCTTTCAATTGGATGAGTCACGGCACCCAGGACGTCTACCCGACGTTCCTGTCGGCCACCCACGACGGCGGCGCGGCTATCTCCCACGCGAGCGCCAAATGGATTGTGGTGACCTACAACATCGGCGCCATCGCCGGCGGACTGATTTTCGGCTCGCTGTCTCAGCGGTACGGTCGCCGCCACACCGTGGTGTTCTGCGCCGTGCTGGGGCTGCCGATCGTGCCGCTGTTCGCCTACTCGCACACGGCCGCGATGCTGTGCCTCGGCTCGTTCCTGATGCAGTTCGCGGTGCAAGGGGCGTGGGGTGTGATACCCGCGCACCTCACCGAGATGTCGCCGGACGCCATTCGCGGCTTTTACCCCGGCGTCACCTATCAGCTGGGAAATGTGCTGGCGGCGTTCAACTTACCGATCCAGGAACGGCTGGCCGAGACCCACGGCTACCCGTTCGCCTTAGCCGTGACCATCGGGCCCGTCCTGATAGCCGTCGCTGTCTTGACGGCACTCGGCCGGGACGCCACCGGAATACACTTCGGCAGCAACGAAAGCAGCGCGACCGCGATCGCCGAGGATGGACAGGCTCAGCGATCGAGCGCTTGACGAAGCAGATGCATGGCCACCGTCGTCGATCGTTCCCGGACGTCGCTGCGGTTACCAGGTAGCCGAAGCGTTCGGGTCGACGGCGCCCCGCCGGCCAGCGCCACCGTGAAGCAGACGGTCCCGACCGGCTTGTCGTCGGTTCCGCCACCCGGCCCGGCGATTCCGGTGATCGCCACGGCGGTATCCGCGCCGAGGCGGCGCAGCGCGCCGGCGGCCATCGCCTCGGCCACCGGTTCGGACACCGCGCCGTGCGTCTCGATGAGTGCCGGGTCGACGCCGAGCAACTCGGCCTTCGCGTCGTTGGCGTAGACCACCAGCCCCCCGGCCAGGTATGCCGACGAGCCCGGCCGTTCGGTGAGCCGGGCCGCCAGCAGTCCGCCGGTGCACGACTCGGCCGTCGCGATCCGGCGGCCAGTCAACAGTCGTGCGATCTGCTCGTCCACCGTGGCGCCGTCCTCAGAGAAGATCTGCTCGCCGTGCCGGTCCCGGAGTAGCGCGGTCAGTTGCCGGTAGGTGTCGGCATCGTCAGGCTCGTAGCGGGTGACCATTTCGATCTCGCCGCGGCGCAAGCAAGTGGTGATCTCCAGCGCATCGAATTCGGGTATGCCGTTTTCGGCCTCTCGGAGAGTCTCGGCCAGACCGGACTCCGGCAGCGCGAACATTCTGATGGTGTCCTGGCGGTAGATCGTTCGATCGGCAATCGCGTCCTGCACGCCAGGGACCTGCACCGCGGTCTTCCACATCGGTTGTAGTTCGCGTGGCGGGCCCGGCAGCACGACGACGGTTGGCTTGCCGGGAATGACCACGCCGGGTGCGGTTCCGACCGGATCCATCACCACCGCTCCGACCGGGACCATGGCTTGCTTGCGGTTGGCGGCACGCACTGCCTCGAAGTCGCCGGTACCGATGCGGGCCATCAGCTTCTTCAAGATCTCGGCGATCTTGTTCTCCAGCTCGACATCCAGCGCCAGCTCGCGATTGCAGAACCGGGCGACGGTGGCGACCGTCATGTCGTCGGCAGTCGGTCCCAGGCCGCCGCTGGTCACGATCAGGTCCACGCCCTCGTCGGCCATGAAGCGCAGCTGGGCCTCGATGTCGGCGGCGCGGTCGCCGCAGATGGTGATGTGGGCGAGCTCGACGCCCAACTCGAGAAGGCGGTCGGCGAGCCATGGTCCATTGGCGTCGGCGACCCGGCCGGTCAGAACCTCGGTGCCGGTGACGACTATGCCCGCACGTGCACTCACACCTTTGACACTAGGCGGGACTGTCGGGCCGCGCGGACAGGTACCGCTCGACCGACTGGGTTTTGCTGGTCATCGCGTCGGTGACGCCGGGTCGCCAGTCCGCTTTGATCACCACGCTGACGCGCGTGGCGCGCGCCGCCACCGCTTCGACGGCACGCTCCACGACGGCCATCACCTGACTCCAGCTGTCCCCTTCGATGACGGTGAACATCGAGTCGGTCTGATTCGGTAGGCCGGATTCCCGGACCACCCGGACTGCTTCGGCGACGATTTCGCCGACACCGTCGCCGACTCCGAGCGGCGTGACCGAGAACGCGACCAGCACTGACATCCGGCGAGCGTACCCACGACAGCGGACATCTCACCCGTGGCAGCATCGGGGAATGCGTGTTCTGGTGCAACGGGTCGCGTCGGCAGCGGTGTCGGTGGACGGCCGGGTGGTCGGCGCGATCCGGCCCGTCGGTCAGGGCCTGCTCGCTTTTGTCGGGGTGACGCACGACGACGACGTCGACAAAGCCCGACGGCTCGCCGAAAAGCTCTGGCAGTTGCGGGTTCTCGACGATCAACGGTCCGCTTCTGACCTCGGGGCCCCGATCATGGTGGTCAGCCAGTTCACCCTGTACGCCGACACCGCCAAGGGCCGGCGGCCGTCGTGGAATGCGGCCGCGCCGAGCACGGTCGCCGAGCCGCTGGTCGCCGAGTTCGTGCGGGCGCTGCGAACCCTGGGCGCCGAGGTGGAAACCGGGATTTTCGGCGCCGATATGCGGGTCGAGCTGGTCAACGACGGGCCGGTGACTGTGTTGCTGGAGTTGTGAGTGTGCAGGCTATGACGGCGTTTTCGCGGTTTCGCCGTCGATAAACTGCACAGTCGGCGGCCGGCTACTCCGCGACGGTGTATGCGCTTGCCCGTCCCACCCGGTGCCACAGGACGCCGCCCGCGGCGGTCACGCCCGCCCGGATCAGGTCGCGCTTGAGGATCTTGGTGGTTGCCGTATGGGGAAGCTCATCGTTGATGCGGACGAACCGGGGCCAGGCTTTTGGCGACAAGTCCGGTTGAGCGGCCAGGAATTTCTCGAATTCCTCCGGTGCCAAAGACTGACCGTCGTTCAGGACGATGGCGGCCATCACCTGGTCGCCTATCCCGTCGTCCGGAACCCCGTAGACCGCAACCTGATTGATCGGGGTAAGCCGTTGCAGAATTCGCTCGATGGGCGCGGCCGCAAGATTTTCGCCGTCGACGCGCAGCCAGTCCGAGGTGCGGCCGGCCAGATAGATCCAGCCGTCGACGTCCCGGTACGCCAGATCGCCGGACCAGTACATGCCGTGGCGCATCCGCTCGTTGGTGGCTGCGGCATCGTTGTAGTACCCGGCGAACGGACCGGAGCCCTGGGTGTTCACCAATTCACCGACCGCATCGTCGAAGTTGGCCAACGCGCCGTGCTGGTCGAAAACGGCTGGCGCGCATTCGGTCACGGTGTCGGAGTGGTAGACGGCAACCCCGGGGTATCCCCTGCCGATCGACCCGGTGGGCGTGCCGTCCTCGCGGGTGATGATCACGGCGAACTCGCTGGAGCCGAAGCTGTCGACGACTCGGCAGCCGAATCGCCTGGCGAACTCGTCGATGTCGCGGTCGGACGCTTCGTTGCCGAAGGCGATGCGCAGGGTGTTGTCCGCATCGTCGGGAAGCTCGGGCGTGGCCAGCATCAGGGCCAGCGGCTTGCCGACGTAGTTCAGGTAGGTGACGTGGTGGCGCCGGATGTCGTCCAGAAACCTCGACGTCGAGAACCGGGCGGGCACCATCGTCGCGCCGCTGCCGATGGCGACCGCCCAACCGGCGGCCACTCCGTTGGAGTGAAACAGCGGCATCGACAGATAGCAGACGTCGTCGGCGGTGACGTCGTACTGCCCGACCAGACTTGCGCCGCACATGATTGCCATCACGTGCGAGAACCGCACCGCCTTGGGGTCGCCGCTGGTGCCCGATGTGAAGATTATCATCAGGGTGTCATCGAAGCCGACCTCGCGCCACGGCTGCAGCGGCGGTGCCAACGCGACCACGTCGAGGTAGCGCTGCGACCCCACGTCCAGCACAGGGATTCCGGCGAGGTCCAGCCCGTCCAGCAGCGGCTCGTGCGCCGAATCAACAAGCAGCAGTTGACAATCGGAGCGCCGGATATCTGATAGCAGCCCGGCGCCGCGCCGGGTGGTGTTGATCCCGCACAGCACGTAACCGCCCAACCCCGCCGCCGCCATCGAACGCAGCATGGCCGGCGAATTGCCGAGCAGGGCACCGACGTGCAGTGGACGGCCGGCGTCCGCGATCCCGATCAGCGCCGACGCTTCGGCGGCGGCCTCGGCGAGATGCTCGCGCCACGTCCAGGTTCGCTCCATGTGCGCAACCGCCGGGGTGTCGTCGTGCATGCGGGACCGCAGCAATTGCTGCACGGTCTCAAACATCGGCCGGCCGGTACTTCAGTAGTGTGATCCCGGCGTCGGGGATGTCGCAGAACACCGGGCTCACCCGCATTCCGATCCGGACGTCGGCGGGGTCCACCGCGACCAGTTCGGTGCTGAGTCGCGGGCCGGCCTCCCACTCGACGACGGCGAGGATCTGCGGCACCGCATCCACCCACGGCGGGCCGGTGGGTCGGCGCGCCACGGTGAACGTGTACACCGTTGCGGCGCCGTCGATTTCGCGCCACTCGAGATCATCGGCCAACGTGCCCGGCGCCAGGGTGCGTGGATAGAACACATATCGTCCCAGCGACGGCGAGAACTGCACCAGGATCCGGTGCTCGGTGAGCCCATCCCAGAACGGCTTCGACACGGGTGTGGCCTCGGGAAGTGGTATCGCTTCGGTCATGTCAGTCACCCCCCAGCACGAGGGCGACTTGTTCACTCATGATGCCGCCCGTCCCCGTGACGAACGCCCGGTGACAATCGGCCACCTGGGCGGCGGCGGCCCGGCCCATCACTTGGCGCGCGGCGTCGACCACGTGGTGCATCCCGCCCCCCATGCCCGCTTGACCGTAGGAGAGTTGCCCGCCGGCGGTGTTGAGCGGAAAGTCGCCGGCAAAGGTGAGGTCGCGATCGCGTACCCACGCCATTCCTTCGCCTTTGCCGCAGAAGCCGGCGTCTTCGAGCGTCATCAGGACCGTGATGGTGTAGCAGTCGTACAGCGAGGCCATGTCGATCTCCGAGGGGCTCAGACCTGCCATCGTGAAGGCACGTTCGGCGGCGCGGGCCACCGGCGTCGTCATCAGGTCCTCGGCATAGGTCGCTGTCTTGAAGGCGATGTGCTCGCCGAATCCCCTGATCCACACCGGGCGGTGCCGCGCCCGGCGGGCGATGTCGGCGTTGGCGATCAGGACACCGGTGCCGCCTTGCACTCGCATCACTGTCTCCAACATGTGGATGGGATCGGCGATCATCGGGCTGGCCATCACGTCGTCGACGGTGAGGGGCTTGCCGTAAAACACCGCCCCGGGATGCGCGCACGCATTGGTCCGTTGGTCTACTGCGATCTTTGCCAAAGCCGTTGGGTCATAACCGAAAAGAGCCGCATACCGTTGAGCGATCTGCGCGTAGGGCCCGTTCTGCCCCACGTTGCCGTACGGGATTTCGAACTCCGCCTGCGGTGATCCGTACTTGTTGCTCGAGGCGCCGTGCCAGCTGAGCGGCGCCGGCGGACGGCGGTCGGAGGTCGGCAGGACCGCGGACCCGGGCACGATCGCGAGCACCGCGTCGCACAGCCCGAGTTCGACGGCGACCGCGGCCCGCCACACCATGCCCGCGGAGGTGGCGCCGCCGAGGTCGACGCGTTCCCCGAAATTGACTGGCAGGCCGAGGTATTCGGACAGCGTCGCCGGGGCGAACATGTCGGATTCGGCCAGGCCGTGGCAGACCAGACCGTTGACCACCGCGGCGTCCACCCCGGCGTCGTCGACGACCATCTTGGCCAACAGCGCGTACTGGTCGAGGGTGAACGACGGTGGCCGGGTCTGCCTGCGCTCGGCGGGCAACTCGGCGATACCGATGATCGCCGCCTCGCCACCCAGGCCCGTCACGACCGGTCACCGCGCAACGGCAGCGCCACGGTGGCGGTGCCCGGCATCAACACCGTGTCGTCGCGTTGCCCGGCGATCTCCAGCTCGACCAGACCGATGTTGTCTACCAACCGTTTTCCGGTGACCGACCCGCCGAAGGTCAGCTGCTCACCGACAAGGGCGATGGCCCGGTTCTGCACGGCGTACTCGACCAGCCGCCCGCGACCCCCGATCCAGTCGGTGATGGCGCGGGCCAGCAACGCCGACTGCAGCGGGCCCTGCACGATGACGTCGTCGTAACCCTCGGCGGTGCGGGCCCAGTCCTTGTCGTAATGGATGCGGTGACCGTTGTAGGTTGCGGCGCTGAAGAAAAACAACTGTCGCTCGTCGACCGTCACGGTCAGAGTCGGCAAGCTGTCGCCCGGGTGGACGTCTTCGTAGAAGATCTGCTCGCGGGTCATGGCGCTTCCGGCGGTCGGGCGATCATCGACGTCGTTGCTTCGGCGAGCAATTCGCGCCGTTGATTGTGATACACCGTTCGCCAGGTAACCAGAACGAATGTGCCTGAGCGGCCGTGCTTCTCGACGATCGACGCGATGGTGCGGACCATGTCGACCTGGTCATGGTCGTACGCCGGGCGGTGAAACGTCATGCTCTCGCCGCCGGCCATCCGCCGGGGTGCCAACGGAAACGCGAGGCTGCCCGACACCGCCCCCGACGAGCCGTCCGGCCGCACCTCGTCCAGCGGTGTAACGCCCAGGACCGCGTACTGCAGGTACAGCGGCGGGCAGACGATGTCGAGATAGCCCTGTGCGCGAGCGTATTCGGGGTCGAACCACAGCGGATTGTGGTCACCGACGGCGGCGGCCCACCGCTGCCAGTCGCGCCGGTTGACTTCACCCGTCGCGGTGGCAGCCACCGTTCCGACCCGCGCCGCCGACTCCGGGTCGATCAGGCTCTGCTCGTGTGCGCCGCTCTCCCCCGCAAGCGGGAGGTGCCTCCACCTCATCGCTTCGCTCCGCATCGTCGTCGTCGCTGCTCGCTCACGCCCGCTCCTCCAGCCACGTCGAGGCGATGTCCGCGCCACCGCCGAGCGTCGACAACACCCGGGCTCGCTCGGAGAACAGATGCAGGTCCGTTTCGACCACATAGCCCATGCCGCCGTGCAATTGGTGCGCATCGAGCGTGATGAGTTTCGCCGCGGTCGCGGCATGCATCCGGGCGATCGCGGTCTGACGGGTCGCGGTGTGACCCCGCCCGATCCAGAACACCGCCGAATGGGCGGCGAGCCGCGCCGCGTCCAGCGCAACATGCATATTCGCCACCAGGTGTTGCGCCGCCTGAAACGACGCGATCGGTCGGTCGAACTGCTTGCGTGCCATCGTGTAATCGACCGTGCGCTGCAGCACCGCCTCACCGACGCCGACCAGGTCCAGCGATTGCAGGGCCACCGCGGCATTGGCGGTCCGGCGCAGATCCTCGGCCGTCAGGCCCGCGCCGCCGACACCGTCCAGCATCGCATCCGCATCGGTCACGTCGACGTCGTCGAAGGTGATCCGGAACGCGCGATGGCCACCCATCAGTGGTTGCGCCTCGACCCGCAGACCTGCCGCGGTCAAGGGCAGCACGAAGCCCACGGTCCGCCCACCCTCGGCTGCCGAGACCACCAGAAGATCAGCGAGGTCGGCGTCCGAGACGAAATCGACGACCCCACTGAGCCGCCGTATACCGGTGGCGTCGACACGGGCCCGCAGCGTCGGGGCGATCGTTGCGGCGTCGCGGGCACTCGACAAAGATGTTGTGGCGCTGAGGTTTCCAGCGGCCAGCAACGGAAGCCACGCCGCGCGTTGATCAGGTCCACCGAGCAGTTGGATGGCAATCGCGGCGTGCAGGGTGCCGTGCACGATCGTCGGGCACAGACCACGGCCGGCCTCGACGTAGAAAACACCGAGGTCGGTCAGCGTGCCGTCGGCGCCGCCGTGCTCCTGCGGAAGCAAGAGCCCGAACACGCCGGCGTCGGCCAACGATTTCCACAATCGCTCGGGCCTCGGCCGCACGTCGGCGTCGCGCAGTTCACGAACCAGGCTCGTCGGGCACTCAGCGGCGAACAGCGCAGACAGCATCGACGCCAGATCTCGCTCGTCCTGACTCGGTATCAGCTTCACAGGATCAGCGTCCGTACGACGGCATGCCGTGGCCCCGTTGGGCGACGACGTCGCGCAGGACTTCGTTGGTGCCGCCACCAAACCGCATCAGCGGCGAAACCCGGTACAGCCGTTCGAACTTGCCGTCCACGGGCGCACCCGGGCTGCGGTAGGCCAGCAGACCCTCGGGGCCCAGCAGGTCGATGGCCAGATCGGCTATCCGCTGGCGTAGTTCGCTGGTGAAGATCTTCTCGGCGCTGACCTCGACGGTCGGAATCACACCGCTCTCCAACAGCGACGCTGCCTGATATCCCATCAGCTCCGCCGCTTCCACATCTGCTTCGGCCTGGGCGAGGCGGCGGCGTAAGCCCGGTGTCTGCAGTAATGCTGAGCCGTCTCGGCTGGCCAGCGTGGTCAGGTCGTCGAGTGCGCGTCGTAGATCTCCGGCGTTCGTCAGCGCGCCCCGTTCGAGATCCAGCGCGCCGGTGATGTAGGTCCAGCCCCGATTGAGTTCGCCGATCAAATTGCCCACGGGCACCCGCACCTCGTCGAAGAAGGCTTCGTTGGTGCGATAACCCGACCAGGCGTACAGCGGACGGATCGCGATGCCGGGCAGGTCGG
The DNA here is from genome assembly GCF_965277065.1 of Mycobacterium sp. Taxonomy (GTDB): domain Bacteria; phylum Actinomycetota; class Actinomycetes; order Mycobacteriales; family Mycobacteriaceae; genus Mycobacterium. Next base: position 127,639 of record NZ_CBDIBT010000015.1, on the reverse strand, counting down.
TGGGAACCATGATCACCGAAATGCCCCGGTGCCGTGGCGCACTGGGATCGGTACGCACACAAAGCCACTCATGCGTTGCGCGATTCGCGACACTGTTCCAGATCTTGGATCCGGTGATCACCCACTCGTCGCCGTCGCGGACGGCCCGGGTCCGCAGACTCGCGAGGTCAGTGCCGGCCTCGGGTTCCGAATAACCCACCGCGCAGATCAACTCGCCGCGGGCAATCGGCGGGAGGAATTCAAGCTTGTTCTGCTCGGTGCCGTGCCGCATGATCATCGGCGCGACCGACGTGACGGTCAGGTCAGGTCCCGGGACACCCCAGTATTCGAATTCCCGCATCAACAGGTGCTGATACACCGCGCCCAGGCCCAGCCCGCCGTAGTCCGACTGCCAGTTCAATCCGAACCAGCCCCGCTCGCCGATCTTTCGCCGAAAAGCCGCGACTTCCCGGTTCGGCAACTCCTGACCGTGCTCGCTCAGTTCGGATCGCAGCCCCGGCGTGACCGCCTCGGCGAGGAACGCGCGTACCTCAGCCAGCCAGGCCGTCTGCGCCGCGTCCAGTTCGAAGTCCACCATCCTTTTACTAGTGGGTCTTATGAAACCGCGCGCGGGATTGACGAAAAGGAACTTAAAGTCATACGGCATGCCCCACTTGTCGAACGACCCCGCGAAAGTGCGACTACCGAGGCTTCTACCCGGGAAATGGCTCGGCAGTTGCACTCTCGCGGATGTCATCGAATGCAGGGCCGCTTGATGCAGTTCTGGTCTGGCACACCGTTTATGGAGACATCCGACGCCCTGGCGATTGCCCGGATGCTCGACGAGTGCGGCTACGACGGCGTCATCTGCGCCGATCACCTGATTTAACCGCGCGATCTGCGATCGCCGTACCCGTCCGGGGCGGGAGTGCCGCCGTGGCCACCGGAGACGGCTTGGCCCGATTCGTGGATCATGATCGGCGCGATGTCGTCGACCACGGAGCGCCTGCGGTTCTCCAACGCCATCTACGTCGCCCCGTCCCGACCTCTTGTCGAGGTGGCGAAGCAGGTGGCGACCGCCTCGGTGATTTCCGGCGGCCGGGTGTCGCTGGCCGTCGGCGCCGGCTGGATGCTTGAGCCGCACCCGCCGGCCCCGGTGCCGATCCTGTGCGGTGGCGAATCGGACGTGGCGCTGCGCCGGGCGGCGCGGCTGTGCGACGGCTGGGTCGGCACCGCCTATGGCTGGGACGACGCGGTCCGCTACGTGCAGAAGCTCACAGCGTTACGACATGAATACGGGCGCGGCGCAGAGCCTTTCGCGATCATGCTGGCCTTGCTCGAGATGCCGTCGCCGATCCTTACCGACGGGCCGAGGACCTCGGCATCACCGCGGTGATGTGCGCACCCTGGATGGCCGAGGACGTCGGGCCGAGTGATCGCGCGGGCTGCCGCGCCGCGATCGAGCGGTTCGCCGAGACCGTGATCGCCCGGTGTCGCTAGCGGCTCGCGGTCAGAACTTGTGCGGGACGTCGTTGACCAGTCCGCCGTCCATGACGAACTCCGCTCCGGTCGAGTACGACGATTCGTCGCTGGCGAGGAACAGCACGAAGGTGGCGACCTCTTCGGAGGTGCCGGGGCGCCCCAGCGGGACGGTCACCATATCGTCGGGGAAGTGCTTGGTCATCGGGGTGCGGATGAAGCCCGGGTGGATGGAGTTGACCCGGATGTTCTGCGAGGCCAACTCCAGCGCCGCCGACTTGGTCAGCCCGCGCACCGCCCACTTGGAGGCGACATACGGGTGCACCATGACCGCGCCGCGCAGACCCTCGATCGACGAGACGTTGATGATCGAGCCGCCACCGGCCGCCTTCATCGGCTCGACCACGGCCTGGATGCCGTGGAAGGTGCCGTTGAGGTTGACGTCGATGACCTTGTTCCACTTGTCCACGTTGAATTGCCCCAGCTGGCCGAGCGCGACGATGCCGGCGTTGTTGATCAGAACGTTGAGCTTGCCGAAGTCGTTGACGGCGGTGGACACCGCGGCCTCCCACTCCTCAGGCTGGGTGACATCGAGGTGGACATAACGTGCGGCGTCACCGAGTTCGTCGGCAAGTTTCTTGCCGTCGTCGTCGAGAATGTCGCCGACGACGACCTTGGCGCCCTCGGCGACCAGTGCGCGGGCGTGCGCTGCGCCCATCCCCCTGGCACCGCCGCTGATCAGTGCAACTTTGCCGTCCACGCGTCCCATGACGCGACACGCTACCGCAGCCGGATCGGCGAGTAGAACCTGTTCCACCTCCGCCGGTCCCAGCTGGGTAAACAAAAGCTTTCACCCGGGTGGTCGCAGTCGAGCAGATCCGTACTAAACTAGAACACGTTCCAGTTCGCCAACGCCGCGGTAAGCAACCACGTGAGGATTCCCATGCACACTCCCATCTGCGACGAGCTCGGCATCGAATTTCCGATCTTCGCGTTCACGCACTGCCGCGATGTTGTGGTCGCGGTGAGCAAGGCCGGCGGCTTCGGCGTGCTGGGGGCGGTCGGCTTCACCCCCGAGCAGCTCGAGATCGAGCTCAAGTGGATCGACGAGAACATCGGCGATCACCCGTACGGCGTCGACATCGTCATCCCGAACAAATACGAGGGCATGGACTCCCACCTGTCCGCCGAAGACCTGGCTGAGTCGTTGCGCAAGATGGTGCCGCAGGATCACCTCGACTTCGGGAAGAAGATCCTCGCTGACCACGGTGTGCCGGTCGAGGACAGCGACGGCGACACCCTGCAGTTGCTGGGCTGGACCGAGGCGACGGCCACGCCGCAGGTCGAGGTCGCCCTCACCCACGCAGGAGTGAAGATGATCGCCAACGCGCTCGGCACCCCGCCGCCGGAGATGATCAAGCACATCCATGACGCCGGGCTGAAGGTCGCTGCGCTGTGCGGCTCCCCGTCGCAGGCCCGCAAGCACGCCGACGCCGGCGTCGACATCATCATCGCTCAGGGCGGCGAGGCCGGCGGCCACTGTGGCGAGGTGGGCTCAATTGTGTTGTGGCCGCAGGTGGTCAAGGAGGTCGCGCCGGTTCCCGTGCTCGGTGCGGGTGGTATCGGCAGCGGTCAGCAGATCGCCGCGGCATTGGCGTTGGGCTGCCAGGGCGCGTGGTCCGGCTCGCAATGGCTGATGGTCGAGGAATCCTCGAACACCCCGGTCCAGCAGGCCGCGTACGTCAAAGCGGGTAGTCGCGACACCGTCCGCAGTCGGTCGTTCACCGGTAAGCCGGCCCGGATGCTCCGCAACGACTGGACCGAGGCCTGGGAGGCGCCGGACAACCCGAAGCCGCTCGGAATGCCGTTGCAGTACATGGTTTCCGGAATGGCGGTGCGGGCGACCAACCGCTACCCCAATGAATCGGTCGACGTGGCGTTCAACCCGGTCGGTCAGGTCGTCGGCCAATTCGCCAAAGTGGAAAAGACCTCGACGGTCATCGAACGCTGGGTGCAGGAGTACCTCGAGGCGACGAACAAGCTTGACGAGCTGAACGAAGCCGCGTCGGTCTAGTTACTCGTCTTCGGCGGCGCCGGTGAAGACCTCTTTGGTCCGCTCGACCGCATAGGTCGCGATGTCGATGGAGTTGTGCACGATGTCCCCGGTGCCGCCGGCGATGTCGCCTTTGATGATGTGTCCGGCGTCCTCGACGATGTCTGCGGATCGTTCGACGGCGTTCGTCACGATGTCCCGGGCGGCGTCGATCGCGTCTTTCGGCCTGAAAGCCATGGCTATCTCCTGAGTCTTAAGGGAAGTGCGTGATGCTCGTGTCGGATGGGAATCCGCCGCCCCTACCGTCCGGGGCCCCGCCGCCGGTCAATTGACCGATCTGCCAGCCGTGTTCGGTGCACAACATCGCAAGCCCATCGGGTGATTGCGCCGAAGATCCGCGCGGGTTGTCGCACTTGGCGCCCACCTGCTGCACTCCGTTGAGCGGGTAGGTGATCACCCAATACCCCGTCTGCGCAGCCGGGAACTGGTTGATGATGAAATGGCACGCCTCGGCCTGACCGCCCGGCCCACGTCCGAAGATGAATCGTTCGTAGTTGTCGCAGGGTGCACCGAGCGAAGCGTCGTAGTTCATACCCGGCACGTCCCCGTCGTAGTGCCCGTTATCGGCCAGTGCACCCGGGCCCAGGCCGACAGCGACGCCGGTGACCGCAGCGGCAACGAACAGTTCGCGAATCATGATCCACCTTCGGTTTCGCGTCACCTGGCTGTCCAGCCAGCCAGCGACTTCGAGGCAAGCATAGCCAGTACCCGGGGTGCCACAAGGCCGTTTCGCGAGGCCGCACGGGAAGCGTGCGCGGACTGTCCTGGCGCCTCGACACCACGCGAGAACACGTTCCAGTCCATCAACCGACAATCCGTCCAGAAGCCGTTCCATCTCGGCTGTTGCGGTGCTTTACTGGGCCAGAACGCGTCATGCCCAAGTCGTATTCATCCCTAGGAGTGCCACCGATGCCGACTCCGAATCTTCCTCCCGGATTTGATTTCACCGATCCCGACGTCCACGCCGAGCGTCTGCCGGTTGAAGAGCTGGCCGAGCTGAGGCGGACAGCGCCGATCTGGTGGAACGAGCAGCCAGTGGGCGCGGGCGGATTCGACGACGGCGGATTCTGGGTGGTGTCCAAACACAAAGACGTCAAAGAGATTTCGCGTCGCAGCGACGTCTTCTCCAGCCTGGAGAAGACCGCGCTGCCGCGCTACAAGGACGGCACCGTCGGCGAGCAGGTCGAACGCGGCAAGTTCGTCCTGCTCAACATGGATGCGCCGCAGCACACCCATCTGCGCAAGATCATCTCCCGCGGCTTCACGCCCCGGGCCGTCGAGGTGCTTCGCAACGACCTCCGGGAGCGGGCCCGCCAGATCGTGGAGACCGCCGCGGCGCACGGGTCCGGCGACTTCGTCGAACAGGTGTCGTGCGAGCTTCCGCTGCAGGCCATCGCCGGCCTGTTGGGAGTGCCGCAAGAGGACCGGATGAAGCTGTTCCACTGGTCCAATCAGATGGTCGGCGACCAGGACCCCGAGTTCGAGAACAACGACGCAATCGACGCCTCGATCCAACTGATCATGTACGCCATGCAAATGGCCGCCGACCGGGCCGCGAACCCCGGTGAAGACATCGTCACCAAGCTGATCGAGGCCGACGTCGACGGACACAAGCTCTCCGACGACGAGTTCGGTTTCTTCGTCATCCTGCTCGCGGTCGCGGGCAACGAGACGACCCGCAACTCGATCACCCAGGGCATGATGGCCTTCACCGACTTCCGCGACCAGTGGGAGCTCTTTAAGAAGGAACGTCCGGCCACCGCCGCGGACGAGATCGTCCGATGGGCCACCCCGGTCACGTCCTTCCAGCGGACCGCGCTCGAGGATTATGAGCTGTCCGGTGTGCAGATCAGGAAGGGTCAGCGCGTCCTAATGGTCTACCGCTCAGCCAATTTCGATGAGGAAGTGTTCGACGACCCGTTCTCGTTCAACATCCTGCGCGACCCCAATCCGCACGTCGGCTTCGGCGGAACGGGGGCGCACTACTGCATCGGGGCCAACCTGGCGCGGATGACGATCGACTTGATGTTTAACGCGATCGCCGACGCGATGCCTAACCTGGAGTCGGTCGGCACACCCGAACGCCTACGTTCCGGCTGGCTCAACGGCATCAAACATTGGCAGGTCGACTACCACAGTGATGCCTCAGCCAAATGCCCTGTCGCGCATTAGGCTACGGCTATGCCTTCCCATAAAGCAGTTCACGTCAAGTCCGCGGGCGCAGCGCTCGAACTCGCCGACGTCGAGACGAGGTCGCCGGACCGCGGCGAGGTACGACTCAGCGTCAAGGCCTGCGGCATCTGCGGCACCGACGCCCACTTCGTCGCCGGTGACTTCCCGGGACTGTCGTGGCCGCTGACCCTGGGACACGAGATCGCGGGCACGATCGCGGAAATCGGCCCGGGCGTCGACGAATTCGCGGTCGGAGATCGTGTCGCCGTCGGCTGGTTCGGCGGCAACTGCAACCACTGCGCACAGTGCCGCAAGGGCCAGTTCATCACCTGTTTGAACGGTCAGGTTCCGAGCTGGCACTATCCCGGCGGCTACGCCGAATCGGCGACGGTTCCAGCCACTGCGTTGGCGCGCATCCCCTCGGAGCTCACCGACGCCGAGGCCGCGCCGATGGGCTGTGCGGGTGTGACGACCTACAACGCGCTGCGACACACCAAGGCGCTGCCCGGCGATCGGGTGGCGATTCTCGGTGTCGGCGGCCTCGGGCACCTCGGGATCCAGTTCGCCAGGGCAATGGGTTTCGGGACCATCGCGATCAACCGCGGTACCGCGAAGAGAGCGGATGCACTCGAACTTGGCGCACATCACTACGTCGACGCTACCGACGGTGACGTCGCCGAAGCGCTGAACGACCTCGGCGGGGTCGCGGTGGTGCTGGGCACCGCCGGGGCCTCAGAGGCAATGGCTGCCACGGTCGGCGGACTACTCCCCTTCGGCGAGCTCATCACCATCGGGGTCACTCCCGAGCCGCTGCCGATCAGTCCCCTGCAGCTGATCAGCCCGGGGCTCAGCATCATTGGCCATCCGTCGGGAACCGCCAGCGAGATCGAGGACACGATGCGATTCGCGGTGCAGACCGGGGTGCGAGCGTGGATCGAGGAGCTGCCGCTGGCCAAGGCCGCTGAAGGCTATGCCGCGTTGGAAGAAGGCCGGGCTCACTACCGCACTGTGTTGACGGTTTGACACGAGACACCGAACCCGCCGAATGGAGCCTCGACGGCTCCGACGGTGAGCTGCTGATCCGAACCGGTGTCGCCGGCCCGGCCGCCGTGATGGGACACCGGCTGACCCTCGCGATGCGGCAGTGGCGCGCGACGGCCCGTTGGGATGGCGGCGTGCCGGTGGGCGCGGAGCTGATCGTCGAGGTCGGTTCGCTGAAAGTCGTCGGCGGCGAAGGCGGCGTCACTCCGCTGTCCGGGCCGGAGAAGATTCTGGTGCGCGGCAATGCGTCACGGTCGCTGGATGCCGAACGCTATCCGCGAATCACGTTCGAGGCCAACGCTATCGACAAGACCGATGACGGCTACCGGTTGACCGGGACCCTGACGATCCACGCGACGTCGCGGGAGCAGGTGGTCGATGTGCGGACCGACGACCAGGGAACCAACTGGTGGTTGTCCAGCGAGACCGCGCTACGGCAATCCGACTTCGGCATCAAGCCGTACTCGCAGCTGCTCGGCGCGCTGAGGGTCGCTGACGACGTCGTGGTGTCGTTCACCGCGAAGCGCGCCAAATAAAGGTGACGGAGGGGTTAGACGATGCGGATCGGAGTGGTGTTCCCGCAGACCGAGATTGGGGCCGACGCGGGAGCTGTTCGGGCCTATGCCGAGCATGTCGAGGGGCTGGGCTACGCGCACCTGCTCGCCTACGACCACGTCGTCGGCGCCGACACCACGGTCCACGCCGACTGGAACGGTCCCTACGACATGCACAACACCTTCCATGAGCCGTTGGTGACATTCGGCTACCTCGCGGCGGTGACGACCACCCTGGAGTTGGTCACCGGCGTCGTGATCCTGCCGCAACGGCAGACCGTGCTCGTCGCCAAACAGGCGGCCGAGGTTGACCTGCTCAGCGGTGGTCGGCTGCGCCTGGGAGTTGGTCTCGGCTGGAACCAGGTCGAATACCAAGCGTTGGGCGAAGACTTCTCGACGCGCGGTAAGCGCTGCGACGAGCAGGTCACGCTGATGCGCAAGCTGTGGACCGAGCCGAGCGTCACCTTCACCGGCGCCTATCACCGGGTGACGGGCGCGGGCCTGGCGCCGCTGCCGATCCAGCGGCCGATCCCGGTGTGGTTCGGGGCATCATCACCGCGCGCGTTCCGGAGGGCCGGCCGCCTCGGCGACGGCTGGTTTCCGATGGTGGGACCAGGACCCAAACTCGAGCGGGCGCGCCAAGAGGTGGCGCAAGCCGCCACCGAGGCCGGCCGGGATCCGGCTGAAATCGGTATGCAGGGTCAGGTTTCCTGGGACGGCAGCGCCGAGTATCTTGCCGAAGGTCTCAAGACCTGGGCGGATGCGGGCGCTTCGCATGCCTCGGTCAATACCATGAACGCCGGTCTGGAGTCCGTCGACCAGCATCTCAGTGTGTTGACCACCGCAGCCGAAATAGCCAGGCAATTCACGAATTAACGCAGCCGGCAGCTGACGATCAGGGTGCCGGCGCCCCGGGTGGCGGAGGCGGCGGCTGCTGGTCGGGCGCCTGCCCATGCAGGCGTTCGAGCAGCTTGGTGAGCAATGGGTGCGGGTTGGGTGGCTCTTCCGGCGGCGGTGGGGGCGCTACCGGAGGCGGCGGCGCGGGCGGCGCAGCCGGCGCGACGGCGTGCACCTCGACCGGCGCCTGCGCGACGACCGGCTGCCGGGCGACCGGCTCTTCCGCCGGCGCGGGCGGCGGCGCCGGGCGAGCGGCGGGCGTCTTGAACGCGGCCGGCGGAGGCGCTGGCGCTTCGGCGATGCGTACGCCCACCGCGCGGTGGGCCACCGGCCTGGCCGGGTTGGATCCGTAGTTGGGGACCAGGTGCGGACCCAGCGCCAGCGCCAGCGACGCGACGAACGTGACCGCTCCGGCGGCCAGCGTCGTCAATGCGCCGGCGCATGAGTTCTTCTTCGCGGCCAACTGATCCCGGCGCCAGCTGTTGACCGTCTCGAGCATCGCGGCGTCGGTGAATTCGGTGCTTTGAGCCGAGACAAGCGCGGCTCCCCGCGCCAACGCCAACTCTGCGCCGACTTGGTTGATGACCGGGACCGGCAAGGTCGCCAGCCGCGGCGTCAGGGCGTCGACGTCCTCTTGCGCGCCGACGATCACGATGCCACTGGGCTGCCACGAGCTGCGGTCGAACAGCGCGGTGAGCCAATGAACCAGATGTGTTGGGCCGCCGGACAACTGCTTGATGGCGGTCTGCGGTTCGCCGTCCTCGGCGTCGATCATGACGACGGTCGTCGACTCGCCGTCCAGCACGCACACCGCAGCCTGGTCGTAGCCGACGACCGGGGCGATGGCCCGAGCAAGCATGTCGCACGCGTCATGCAACCGGACCGGCACGATGTTGTCGAATCCGGCGTCGGTCAGTGATTCCACCAGCAGCGCCGCCTCGGCCGACGATTCGTCGCACCAAGTGACGCCGACGACATGCAGTCGCTGATCGAACCCGGCCGCCGCGGCCTGCGCTTCCAGCACGGCCGCGCTCGCTTGTTCCGAGGTGTACACCGCCTGCACTCCGGCGGTGGGGTCAACGTCGAAATCGTCGTGGTCGAGGATGGCGCCGTCGGCATCACGGCCTTCCACCAAGACCCAGCCGACTGACGTCGATGTCAGCGACAATCCAACTACCGTGTTCAAATCTGCACCTCAATCGCGATTCCGTGCCCAAGCGCCGCACCCGGCAAACCATTCAGAGCTGACGTACTGGTTCGCGGGCGGCGGAAGGACCGGGACAGCGTGGTCTCGTCGGTCTACCCCGGGTCACCCTACGCGTGCATCACGCGGAAACGCGACCGGGGGATCGGCCGCGGCGCAGTCCCGGAGCACGGCCCGGCGTTGCCACAAACAGCCGATTAACGGCTCTAGCACAGGCTCCGCGCAGGTAGACATGGTTGCTGCGAAAACGCGACACCACTGCGGCTTAATCGACATATGGACACCGGCACGGTAAGTTTCGCGGTAATGCGTGACGCCGTCGACAAGGGGCCCGATATGGCATTAGCAAGCGACAAGATCCGTGGATGGGTGCGGCGGCTGTCCGTCGCCGCAGTGTCAGCCGCGGCTCTACCGGGCCTGATCGGCCTGATCGGTGGAGCCCCAACGGCGAACGCGTTCTCCCGTCCCGGTCTCCCCGTCGAGTACCTCCAGGTGCCGTCGGCGTCGATGGGGCGCAGCATCAAAGTCCAGTTCCAGAGCGGCGGCAACGGCGCGCCGGCGGTGTACCTGCTGGACGGGCTGCGGGCGCAGGACGACTACAACGGCTGGGACATCAACACCCCTGCTTTCGAGTGGTACTACCAGTCCGGGCTGTCGATCGTGATGCCGGTCGGCGGGCAGTCCAGCTTCTACACCAACTGGTACAAGCCGGCCTGTGGCAAATCCGGCTGCTTGACCTACAACTGGGAAACCTTCCTGACCAGCGAGCTGCCTGGTTATTTGTCGTCGCAGAAGAGTGTCAAGTCGAACGGCAGCGCGGCGGTCGGTATATCGATGGCCGGTTCGTCCGCGATGAACCTGGCGATTTACCACCCGGACCAGTTCATCTACGCCGGTTCGCTGTCCGGATACCTGAGCCCGTCCACCGGACAGGGCGCGATCGGCCTGGCGATGGGCGACGCCGGCGGTTACAAGAAGGAAGACATGTGGGGGCCGGACAGTGACCCGGCATGGCAACGCAACGACCCCACGGTCAACGTCGGCCAACTCGTCGCGCACAACACCCGGCTCTGGGTGTACTGCGGCAACGGAACTCCGAACGAATTGGGCGGCGCCAATTTGCCGGCCACTTTCCTCGAGAGCAACTTCATGATCGGCGGCAATAAGAAATTCGAGGACGCCTACAACGCCGCGGGCGGCCACAACGCCGTGTTCAACTTCCCGCCGTACGGCACACACAGCTGGGAATACTGGGGCGCCCAGTTGAACGCGATGAAGGGCGACCTGCAGGGCTCGCTGGGCGCGCACGCCGGCTAGACCTTTTGAGAAGAACTGCGCTTGACGGTGATCCGTCAAGCGCAGTTTTCGTCGGTTCAGTTCGCTTTGGCGCCACGGGGTTCGGTCACGTCGCTGCACTGGCCGTAGATGCGTGCCACCATGGCGTCGAAGACGCCGCGGAAATAACGGTCGAAGTCGATATCGGGTGGCAGTTCGAAATCCATGGGCAGGCAGCCGATCGATCGCCACTTAGCACCTGCCGATGATCAGCGCCGTCATCGAGGTGGCGGCGATCGATGCCCCGGTGGTCAGCCCCCGAGCGCCGCGAGGAGCTCTTTGATCCGCGCGGCTTCGTCGTCGGTCGGAATTTCCTCGGCCTCGATGGCGTCGAGGAGTTCGGGCGTGAGCCCGACGCCGTTCGCGGTCTCCTGCGCCGACAGCTTCGCGCGCCGCCGGACGACGTAGAGCTGCTGGCCCAGAGTCGCGCCGGGCGCCTCGGACGCCAGCGCCATCAGATCGTCGTAGCGGGTGCGAACGCCGCTGAGCGACACGATGACTGACGGTGTCGCACGACCGCGGGTCGCCGCCTTGGTCAGGGCCGTCTGCAGTTTGCGCAGCCCGGACAGGATCACAGTGGCACGCCCGGAGAAATCCGGGTCGCTCGTGTCGGGCAGGGCGTCGATGGCCGCGGAGAACATCTGCATCGCCGCCTCGACCAAGCTGACGATGACAGGCGCTTCTCCGTCATCCGGTCCGCCGCCGTTCTTGGACCGCTTTGTGCTGTGGTAATCGTCGATGATGATCACTCCGTCGGGATTGTGCTACTGAGGCGTCGAAAAACGCTAGCGCGGATCGATCATCCGGACAAGGTGTGACCCGACCGGCCATCCTCCACCACGCTGGCGCGGCGACCTGCTGAACATCGCCGTTTTCGCGGACCCGCTACCCGTGGGCATGCTTGGATCAGCCCATGCAGGGATCTGCGACAGTTCACATGGCGGCACCGGCGGATCAGATCTGGGACCTGATCACCGACATCCACAGCATCGGCCGCTATTCGCCGGAGGTGTTCGAAGCCGAGTGGCTGGACGGGGTCACCCGGCCGGCGCTCGGCGCGCGGTTTCGCGGACACGTCAAGCGCAACGAGATCGGCCCGGTGTACTGGACCGTCTGCCGCATCACCGCGTGCGAGCCCGGCCGCGAATTCGGCTTCGAGGTGCTCGTCGGGGACCGTTCAGTCAACAACTGGCACTACCGCCTGGCGCCCTCGGGCGAGGGCACCGACGTCACCGAATCATTCCGGATGACCTCGTCGCCTTTCATCAGTCTTTACTTCTGGTTGTTCGGTGGATTCCTACGACAACGACGCAACATCCGGGACATGACCAAGACGTTGCACCGGATCAAGGACGTGGCGGAGGCATGAGCGGACAGTGGTCGCGCGACGAGATCGAATCGGCCTTCGAGCACCACAAGCAGGTGGTCGTCGAGATCGGGTCCAGCTGGGATTGGTCGCGGTTTGCCGACCAGTTCACTGCGGACGCAACCTACGTCGAGCACACCTACGGGACGATGCACGGCCGCGAGCACATCCGCGACTGGATCGTCTCGACAATGAACGTCTTCCCCGGTAGCGAGATGCCGTTTTATCCGACGTCCTGGCATTCCATCGACGTCGACCGGGGCTGGGTGTTCTGCGAGTTCCTGAACCGGATGCGCGACCCCGGTGACGGAAGTGTTCACCAGGCGGCCAACCTGTCGGTGATGAAGTACGGCGGCGACAACTTGTGGAGCTACGAGGAAGATGCTTACAACCCGATGAACTTCCTGCCGATGGTGCGGTCTTACGTCGAGCGCAGTCACGCCATGGGCACCGCCACCGCCGATGCCATCACCTTCGCCCGCAACATGAACTGGGAATTGGGCTGAGACCCAGCGGCCGCATCGAGTCGTAGGCTAGGCCGATGGCAATCGACCTCACACAGAGATTGCACTGGCTGGCGCTGCACGGCTTCGTCCGCGGCGTCGCGTCACTGGCCGCGCGCCGCGGCGATCTACAGGCACGGCTCGTGTCCGACGCGTCGATCAAGACAAACCCGGTTGTGTTCTACGAGCAGGTACGGTCCCGCGGTCCGCTCATGCGAACCCGCATGGGCCACATGACCACCGATCACGCGATCGCGAACGAGTTACTGCGGTCGGATGATTTCCGGGTTCTGTCGATCGGCTCAAATTTGCCTGCGCCGCTGCGCTGGCTGGAACGCCGGACCCGCGACGACAAGCTGCACCCGTTGCTGCCGCCCTCGCTGCTGGCGGTTGAGCCGCCGGACCACACGCGGTACCGCAAGACGGTGTCGTCCGTGTTCACCCATCGCGCGGTCGGTGCGCTGCGAGAAGGGGTTGAGCAGACGGCGGAGGCGCTGCTGGACGACTTGGCGCGCGAGACCGGCATCATCGACATCGTCGACCGGTACTGCGCGCAGCTTCCGGTGGCGATCATCAGCGACATCCTCGGTGTCCCTGATCGAGATCGCCAGCACATCCTTCAGTTCGGCGAACTCGCGGCGCCCAGCTTGGACGTCGGACTCCCCTGGCCGCAGTACCGGCGCGTGCAGCGCGGGCTCGCCGGTTTCAACCTCTGGCTCGACGTCCATCTGGACAAGCTGCGTCGCGCTCCCGGCGACGACCTGATGAGCCAGCTCATCCGCAAGGCGGGCAGCGGCTCGCCGGACACGTACCTCGATCACGACGAGCTTCGGGCGGTCGCCGGTCTGGTGTTGGCCGCCGGGTTCGAGACCACGGTGAATCTGCTGGGCAACGGGATCCGGATGCTGCTCGACAAACCCGAACACCTCCGCACTCTCAGCCAGCGGCCCGAGCTGTGGCCGAACGCGGTCGAGGAGATCCTACGACTGGAGTCCCCCGTCCAACTCACCGCGCGAATAGCGTTGAGCGACACCGAAATAGCCGGGCATCCGGTGGCGCAGGGCGAGCTCGTCATCATCTATGTCGCCGCCGCCAACCGCGACCCGGCCGTCTTTGCCGATCCCAACACGTTCGACATCGAACGCGACAATGCCGGCAGACATCTGGCCTTCTCCGGTGGCCGGCACTTCTGCCTCGGTGCGGCGCTGGCGCGTGCCGAAGGCGAAGTGGGGCTGCGGTCGTTCTTCGATCGCTTTCCCGACGTGCGCTCGGCCGGTGCGGGCAGCCGCCGCGACACCCGGGTGCTGCGCGGCTGGTCCGCGCTGCCGGTGGCGTTGGGCCAGGCCCGATCGATGGCCGTGCGCTAGCCGCTCTTGTTACCGCCGAAGTAGCACTCCAGCGTCATGGTGCAGACCAGCTGGCCGGTGCGGTTGAACATCGTGCCCTGAGCCAATCCGCGACCGCCGATGCCGCTGGGTGAGTGTTGTTCGTAGAGAAGCCAATCCGACAGATCCGGCGGGTGATGGAACCACATCGCCAAATCCATCAGAGCGGAGAAGCCTGGTCCCAGCGGGGTTGTGCGGCGCGCGATCATGGCCGACTCGAGCAACGTTCGGCCGGCGACAAACGCGGCCAGGCATTCAGCGATCACGGGGTCGGCCGGCGCAATGCCGTTGGGACGCCACCACATTCGGATCCCGGCGGGCGGCGCGTCGGCAAGGTCGGCCGCGAGCCTGGCCGACGGGTCCACGTATCGATAATCGACGGGCTGCTCGCGCACCCACCAGCCACCGAGTTCGTCCGCGTGATCGCTGTGCTGCTCGGCGAAGCTCAGCACAGATTCGGGATCCGGGATATCCGGTGGAAGCTGCTGGTAGACAGTGCTTTCGACGGATTTGCTAAATGACGCAACGCCTTCCAGCAGCACGGAGCCGAGCTGGCGGGCGGTCACGCGCCGGGCCGAGAAGGTGCCGCCGTCGTGCAGCGCGGTGACCTCGAAGTCGACCGGCTGCCGGGCATCGCCGGCCCGGAGGAAGTACATGTGCATGCTGTGCGGCAAGCGGTCGGTCACGGTTCGGCTGGCGGCCATCAAAGCCTGCGCCGCGATGTGGCCGCCGGAAATGTGGTGCGCGATTTCGTCGATCTGGCTTCCGACGAAGAACTCCGCGTTGACCTGTTCGAGGTCGAGCGTGTTGAGGACTTGGCGCAGCGTGATGACGGGCGGCGGAGAGGTCACGCACGCATCATGCCGTCAGGACAGGTAGCGGCCAAACCACTCCAGCACCCGCCGCCAGGAGTCCTCGGCGGCGGCCGCGTTGTACCGAGGCCCGCCGTCATTGAAAAAGGCGTGGTCGGCGCCCGGTTCGATGACGATGTCGTGGATCAGTCCGGCGCGCTCGAGGGCGGCTCTCGCCGCGGGCTCCGACGCCGTCACGCGCTTGTCCAAAGCTCCGTAGAACGCCAGCACCGCGGTCGCTTTGTCGCCGCTGAAGTCGGGATTGTCGGGAAGCGGGCCGTAAAACGGCACCGCGGCCGACAAGCGGGCATTGTGGGAGGCCAGCAGTTGCCATACCAGCCCGCCGCCGAAGCAGAAACCGACGACCGCGATTTTCCCGCCCGGGACGCGGTTCTGGAGTTCCTGGGTACCGGAGTTCAGGTCAGCGAGGAACCGGTCCTGCGGTGCGGCGGCAAGCGCGGCGGTGGCTTTGGCGAGGTCGGTGAACTGACTCGTGCCGCCTTCTTCGGACAACAGGTCGATCGCCAGTGCCGAATAGCCGGCGCCGGCGAATCGTTCGGCCACCGAATGAACCCAGTCGGTGAGGCCCTTGTTCTCGTGGATGATCAGCACTCCGCGACGGGCGTTGTGGGCCTGGGCCCATGCGCCTTGGAGTTTGCCGCGCGGACCGGCCCACGTGATCGGCTCGGTCGGTAACGCCCGCTTTGCGCCCGGCGCTTCCACTCCCTCACCCGAACCGGAGTGCAGCGGTCGGCTCTCGTCGTTCCCGCATGCGGTGATCAACGCGGCCGCGGCACTGCTGCCCAACCCCAGCAGTGCCAGCCGACGCATGGCTTCGCGTCGGGTCAGCAATCCTTCGACGTGATCCGTTGCGATCTCTTCGGCGATGTATTGCTGTAGCGAACTCATCCAGGCGAGTATGCGCCACAAACGGCGGTCGTGCCCGGATGACGCTGGCGCAGAGGCTTAGTCGAGACGGTCCGGTTCGGCCACCGGGATCAACAGATGCGACGGCCTGGGTCCGCCCTGATGTAGTTGATAGGTCCCCCCGGCCAGGGCTCGGCGCGCGGGCACGGTCGGGACGAGGTGCGGAAAGTCAAACGTAGTCACCGTCAGACGCAGCCGGTGACCGGATTCCAGTAACGCGGCGGTCGGGAAGATCTCGACGTCGTAGCGGGTGAGCTCCCCCGGAACAACGGGTGTGACCGCCGCCCGGGTGCTGAAGTGGTGCGGCTTGAGCACCGAACCGTCGGGCAGGTACCAGGTGCGCTCCGGGTCCAGCGCGCGGTGCGAGCCCAGCAGCGCGCCCTGGGTCAGCGGTCGGGACGAGCCGTCGGGTGCGAGGTCATCGATGTGCGCGACCCACAGTGATTCGGTGGTGTCGGCGGTCGCATGCAGGGTCAGCGTGATCGGCCCGGCGATCAGTGTGGGGGTCGCGAAGGTCTCGGTGGTGTAGGTGAGCGCGCCGCGCTGCAGTCGTCGGTTGTCCTGGTCGTAGCGGGTCTGTCCCCCGCGCTGACTGCGGATGAAACTGGTCATTCCGAGCGTCCACTGCTCGACGCTTCGGCCGGCGACCGGACCGCGACCGACGTATTTGACTGTGGCCGTCGAGGTTTCAGGTGCGGGTTCGGCGGTCAGCCGGCCTGGGTCGGACAGATAGAACCGGGTTGGTGTCGCCGCGGGAAGCGGGTATTCGCGGGCGTGGAACCACCGCGGGCTACCGATGGCCTGGAAGGTCAGCGGCGCTCCGGAGATGGTCGCCTCGGCGTCGTCGTTCAGCCAGCGATCGAACCAGCGCAGCTGCAGTGCCTGCAGGTGCAGCCCGCCGTAATTGGAGACGTGATACCAGGGGCCCATCATCAGCCGCAGCTGCTCGGAGACCGGCTGGCCGGGCTGCATCGGCTGCTCGTCGGGCCGGCCCACGAAGGCGTTCTGCAGCGCGGCGTAGTTCAGCGGAACGCCGCGCTGGAAGGCGTCATGCCAGCCGCCGACGAGGAAGACCGCCACCTTGTTGGCGACGATCGCCGGGATCACCGTGGCGGTCCGCAAGTCTTCCCAGAACTCTTCGTCGAACGCCGTTTCCCCGCCGGCCATGGCATCGGCGACCAGCGGTCCGAAGAAGCCGCGCTGAGCGCGTCCGCGATTGCGCACGCCGGCAATGCCACCGGCGCGTGGCCGCGGATGCTTGCCGCGGTTGATCACTTCCAGCACCGGGTTGACGACGTTGAGCAGGTTGTAGACCCCGCCGTATGCCCGGATCGTGCGTAGGTGCGGTGCCCCGCCCATCGCTGCCGCGTCGCGGTAGAAGTCGCGTGCGGCCATCACCGGGAAGATCGCCTTCAGCGGTGAGTTCGGCCCGACCGCGGCGGCGGTGAACAGCTGGTTGATCGCCAGGTAGGACACCCCGAACATGCCGACCCGCCCGTTGGCGTTGGGCAGCGTGGACGCCCAGTCGACGAGCTCGACCCCGTCCTGCGATTGGCGTGCGCCGAACATCTGAAAGGTTCCGTCGGATACGCCGCACCCCCGGACGTCGACCATCACCTCGATGTAGCCCCGCTTGATCAGGTACGGCGTGGCGCCGCCGCCGATCTGGGCGGCCGGCGGCGGGGCCTTCTTGCCGTACGGCGTCAGCGACAGCAGCACGGGGAACGGTCCGGTGGCGGGCTCACCCGTGTCGCGATCCGTCGGGTAGTGGATGTCGGCGCGCAGTTGCACTGCGTCGCTCATCGGTATGGCGACGTTGTGGTGAATCCCCACCCCGTACTGCGCCGCTCTGGGCGTCCAGGGTGGCGAGAACGGCGATGGGCTGGTTTCGCGGGCGCGCTTGCGTCGTGATCGCAGCGTTGGCATCCCTACCTCCTGCGAGCGTCGTTGCCTGCGCCGACTGTAAAGACGCGTTGATGCTTGCCCGGCACGGGGGTTGCCTGTAAGCCTTGTTCCATGTCGGTTGACGAAGTGGTGATCGGTCTGTGGAAGGCGTTGTCCGCCCGCGATTGGGAGGACGTCAAAAGCTTCCTGTCCGCGGACTGCGTCTACGTCGACATGCCCGTCGGCCCGACCCTGGCCGCGCGGGGGCCCGACGACATCGTGAAGCGACTCAAGGTCGGGCTGGAACCACTGGCCGGTTATGAGAACCACGACGGCGTGCTGGTGTCCAACGGCTCCGACGTCATGTATGAGCATTCCGAAACCTGGAACTGGGCAAGCGGAGAAACCGCTGTCCTGCAATTTGTTTCGGTGCACCGCGTCGAGGACGGCGGACATGGGTGGGTTGACCAACCATGCCCCGCCGACCTGGCTGGAAGACCTCGGAAGAGCTGACACCAGCTGGATTTTCGATGCCACCGGCCTCGTCTGACCAGTCCCCGCTGCGGATGCCTAGCCCGCGCGCGAAACGCCTGCTTCCCGTACCGTTGGCCTGGTGGAAGAGCCCACACCCGCGCACGACGACGGCGATTCTGGCCTCGCGCCACCTGCTTCGGACGTGTCGCCAAAGGAAAAGCGATCGAATGAATTCTGGCTAGCTCTGGCGAGCATTTTCCTGGCTTTGGTCGTCAGTGCAATCGCGGTGGGGTCGGGTTGGTATACGGCCAACCAGCACGACAAGCAAGAGACAATACGTCAAGAGGTCAGTTCCACACGTTCGCAGCAAAAGGATGCCTACGCCGGCTTCATAAATTCGGCGAGTGACCTGGCGATCGCCATCCAACTTCAGGTGAAAGCCATCGAAAACCGATATCCGTTTTTTCTCTATTCTCCGATTCCTGAGGAGAAAGCAGACCTCGAAAAGAAGTTCACTGATTTCGGACATGCTCTGGACTTGGCACAGTTATGGGGTAGCGCCCGTGTACGAGACGCCAGCAATAAGGTTTTCGAAGCGGCTGAGCAAAGCCGATTCGTGATCATAGGCTGGGGATTAGCCCATCCCAGCAACGACCCAGCAAGTGCGCCCTGCCCTGAGTTGCTGGCATTTGAAAATAAGACGGAGTCAAATAGGCAAGAGCTGGGAAACGCCATCGACCGTTTCAACGATGCCGCCCGAGAAGACCTCGGTATTCCCGCTCTCGCTTCGACCTCCACACCTCCTGAGCCGCTGCTTCCGAAAGATGCGTGTGCAAATTACCCGCACTGACCGCAAAATCCAATAGGGCTGTCCGCTGGCTTCTTATCGCCTGGCTTGATGTGGTGCAGCAGTCCTTCGCTTCGTGCGCCATTACCGAGTGGCCCGTGCCTACGTGATCTGCTCGCTCCAACTCAGAAGAAGCCGGACAGTAATCCCGACGAGGCGAACAGTCCGCCGGCGACGATCCCCAGCTAGGCCAACGCCTGGTGCTCTACGTGAGCCGTCCCCGTGACTCAGGTCGCCGACATGCCGCCGTCCACGTCGAACACCGTGCCGGAGATGTAGGACGCTTCCGGGGACGAGATGAACACGATCGCGTTGGCCAGTTCGTCAGTGCTCCCCCGTCGAAGAAATGGGATCGTGGATACCAGCGCGTCATTGACTTCCGCGGTACCCGTGAAGCGGTCGGCCATCTCGGTGTCGGTCAGACCCGGCGCAACGGCGTTGACCCGGATTCCTGAATTCCCCTGCTCGAGCGCGACCGTCTTCGTCAGGCCCTCCACCGCGAATTTGCTGCTGACATAAGCGGATCCACCAGCCGCGCCCTTATGTCCATAGGTCGAGGAGATGTTGACGATGCTGCCGCTGTCTTGGCCCGTCATCGCGCGTACTTCATGCTTCATGCTCAGGAACACCCCGAGGACGTTCGTGTCGTGGACGGCCCTGAAGTTCTCGACCGTGGCGTCCTGGATGGGGCTGAGCTCGCCTTCGAAGCCCGCATTGTTCACCGCAACGTCGAGGCGACCGAACCTTGCGACCGCTGTGTCGACGAGGTTGCTGACGTCGTCCTCCTTCGTGACGTCCGCCTTCACGAACTCTGCCTCGGTGCCGAGCGCCCGGAGTTCTTTGACGAGATCCAGGCCCTTATCGTCGTGGCGGCCGGACACTACGACCTTGGCGCCTTTGCGGGCGAATGCCACGGCGGTCGCACGGCCGATTCCGGTGAGGGCCCCAGTGATGAGAACAACCTGTTGAGTCATATTTGTCCTTCGACTATGAGTCGCGCAGTAAACGAGAGCACCGACAACCGATGCCGGCCATGAGCTGCAACACAACCGACACCTGGTCGATTCCAAAGCTGTTTGTCGCGCTGGCTCGATCAGCCGCCGAGTTCGGCGATTTGCCTGAGGCGCTTGAGGGTGTCGGCGGCGATACGGCTGACCTGACCCACCGCAACGCGGTCGGCGATATAACCCCAGATGCCACCCGGTGCCTGATAGGACAGCCGGAACGTCACCTTGGTCTGGCCATTCCCCGTATCGCGCAACCGGATCCGGCCACGCAACGTCATTCCGGTGATGCCCACCCAGGCCAGGTCGCGCCGATCGTCGAACTCGACGACTTCCATCAGGCCGCCCACCGGGACCGAGCCCACCTTCCAGTGCACGAAGTAGCGGGCACCGACGCCGAGCGGCTGGTCGTTGGCGCTCTCCCAGCGCTCCAGTCGGGTCATGAACGACGGGTATCGGTCTGGATCGCTGACGATCTTCCAGACCGTGTCGCGGTCGGCGTCGACGACGTTGCTGCGATCGACGCGCATCAGCCGATCACCGGGAATCGGCGTCGTGATGCGAGGCGGTCGACCCCGCCCTGCAGGCTGGCCATCACCTTGTCGTGCACGGCCTGATCGTCACCATCCACCTCAATAGGATGCTGAACTTCGATCGCGATCTTGGTCGGTAACGGAATGTGCCCGGCGAGGTCGCTGATGTTCAGGCCCCACGGCAGCGCCAGCGAAATCGGAATACTCTTGAGCCGCAACAGTTTATCCGCGTTCAGCAACTTGGCCAGCCATTGACCGCGGGACAGGAACAACGCGGCCTCCTGGCCGCCGACGCTGGCCACCGGCACGATCGGAACGCCGGCTTCGCGTGCCAGCTTCACATAACCCATCCAGCCGTCGAAATCGACCTTGTGGCGTTCCCACGACGGCCGGAAGACCTCGTAGTCCCCGCCGGGATAGACGAGCAATGCCGCGCCGGATTCCAGTGCCAGCCGCGCATTGTCGGGGTTGGCGGCGACGGTGCCGAACTTGCGCAGCCAGCCCAGCGGCGGCGCCGATACGACGAGGTTATGGGCCAGTTGGTAGAACGGCCGCTCGACACCGAAATAGGAGCAGAACGCCAGCGTGAATACAAAGGTGTCGGGCGGGACGTTGCCGCCGCTGTGATTGCCAACGAGAAGGACCGGACCTTCAGCCGGAATCCGGTCCAGGTGCTGGACGTCGGCGCGGAAGTAAAGCGACGCAAGCAGCCACGTCCTGGGCAGCTGATCGCGGATGTAATCGGGGTCCCGTTGGTCCAGATCAGCCTTGGGAACGCGCGACGAGACTTGCTCCCGCACCCAATCCTTGAGGCCGTCTAGCGTCGATGCCATAGCGCGGTCTGTACCCGGATTTGATCTGCGTCACACCTCGTCGAGCCGGTAGATGCGAGCCGACGTACGGTGCGCGATCAGGTCCACGACCCGGATCGCGTCGGCCAGACTCCAAGCGTCGTCATCGACGAAACCGCTCAGCACTTGGCGAATGCCACTGCGCCACAACGCCGTACCGAGGTAGTGCAGCTCGGCCGGGCCGAAGCCGTCTGATGAGTAGACGATCTTGCGGAACGGCGCCAGTTCCAGCAGTCGCGCGATGAATGCCGGTGAGCGTGCGCCCAGGTGGTTGATGCTCAGACCGCCGTCCACGTATACGTTGTTGAACGCCTGGGCCAGATAGCCGGCTTCGCGCTCGTAGGGATAGCAATGCAGCAGCACGATTGGGATCTCGCCGGACTGCTGGAGAAAATCCCGCAGGTACAGGGGGTTGGCGCTGCGCAGGTCGCAGTCCCGGTCGCCGAGGCCCACGTGGAATTGCAGCGGCTTGCCCACCCGAAGCGCCTGATGCAGTCCGAAGCGCAGCAACACCCGATCGGTGAGCCGGGTGTTGCCGCTGTCGCGCCACTTCGCGGCCGCGGTCGCGACCTCGGCCGCCGACGGCTCGCTCAGGTCGCCGTCAAACCCGCCGCGGTAGGCCAGGACGGTCTTGGTGCTGACCGCGCTCCCCGCCCGCTGTCTCAGGATGTGTTCGAATGCTGATGCGTAATTGCCTGGTGCAGCCGCTGCTTGTTCGGCCACTTGTTCGAGCCGGACGACTTCGTAGGCTCGACCACCAGATAACTCGGCGACCTGCTTGACGTCGGCAACGCCCTGCCCGTAGCCGGTGTCCACCAGCCAGTCGCTGACACCTGCCGCCCCGAGGAAAATCCGCGCCAGCTCGGGTCCGCTGTGCTGACTTCGGTGTTGCCAGTAATCCTGCGGCTCGGCGTGTCGAGGCAGCCCGAGCAGCGGCGCGCAGTAGGCGCGCACGGCGAAGCCAAGCTGGGTGTCGAAGCCGGAGTCGAAGTGGGCGAGCGGCTCGGTGTTGGCTTCGTTGAGAGCATTCTCGAACTGGCGCCGGTCCCCCGCCGCCAGCCAGCAGCCGTGCATGTGCTGATCGATCAGCGGCACGCCGGCGATGTGCTCGGCCAGCGCCGACTCCGTCACAGGCTCCATGCCATCCGGAACTTGTCGGCCAGTTGTTCGCGATTCAGGTGGGCATAGTGCTCGTTTTCAAAACGGCGGACCGCGACCGTGGCGTCGACGGCGGGATCGCCGAGAATGCGGCGCAGCTGTTGCGAATTATCCAGTGCTGCAATGGCTTGCGCCTGCGAAGTGGACAGCGTCGCGATGCCGGCCAGGCTGCGATCGGCATCGCTCAGTGCCGCCGGGTCGATCTCGATCTCGGTCGGGAGCACCGCGTTGCCCGTGATGCCGTCCAACGCCAGGCCCAGAATCGCGGCCGTCGCGAGGTACGGGTTGGCTGACGGATCGACGGGCTTGACCTCCACGTTGCCACCGTTCGGGTTACCCGGCCCGCCGACCACGAAGCGCACTGCCGCTTCTCTGTTTTCGGTACCCCAGCAGACGTAGCTGCCCGCCCAGTTGCCGGGATGCAATCGCAGTCCGGACACGATCGAGCCGCAGAGTATCCCCTGGGCTTCGGGCAGGCCGCGCAGCAACCCGGCGATGGCGCTTTCACCGTGGCCGGTCATCCCGTGGGCGCCTGCGCCATCGGAGAACACGGGTCCGGCCGCATCGGTCAACGAGAAGTGTTGATGGGCACCGCATCCGACCTCGCCGACAAACGGCACGGGCGAGAAACTGACCCGCATGCCATAACGCCGGGCAATCCGGCTGACCACGATCTTGGTGACGATCAGCTGGTCCACGGATGCGACCGGCGACTGCGGCGCCAGGGATATCTCGAACTGATTGGTCCCGAATTCGGGATGCAACTGCTCGATCGCGATGCCGGACAACGTCATTGCCGCCATGACATCGCGGATGAACCCTTCGTGTTCGAGCACACCCGCCAGCCCGTACTGCGCCCACGCCGTCGACGGCCACCGGTGCCCGTCCGGCTGTACGAGGAGGAACTCGATCTCATGGCCGACCATCGCTTCGATCCCGCTTTCGGCGAGAGCGGTCTCGATTCGCTGTAGCGTCCCGCGGCTGCACTCCGGAACTCGGGTGCCGTCCTGCTCGAAAAATGATCCCGGGGCCCACGCGAGTCCGTCGCCGAGAGTCCGTAACGCGGACAAGTCAATTCGGACCCGCTGATCGCCGACGACACCGTTGTGGTCGGTGAACGCAATGCCCGTCTGGTCGATCGCGAAGGCGTGCCACACCAGGCTGGCGCCCAGCCCGGGGTCGGCGAAGGCATTGGTGCGGCGGATCGGCACGGTCTTGGCCAGGGTCAGCCCTGCCGGATTGATCACCGTGCCGACGACGGCGTCCACCCCATCGGCCTCGAGCTTGGCGATGGCTGCGGCGGCGAGGGGTGTGGTTGTCATCTGCCGGACAGCGGAAATGGGTCCCGGTCTGTCAAAATCGTTGTGTCACAACCGGCTTGGCAGCGTCAGCTGACAGCTCTGGCCGATGTCGAGCGTGCGCAGGACGCGGCCCATGCCTATCCACAGCGCGCATGACAGTGCCAGGTCGGCAAGCAGCTCTTCGGAAAAGTGCTCGCCGGCGCGGGACCAGAAGTCTTCGTCGTCGCGCAATTTCGTGTGCTCGGTGGCGAACCGGTAGGCGAACTCGGCGGCCAGTCGTTCCTGGTCGCTGTATCCGGGCCAGCTGCGCCACTCGTGCGCATGCTCGTACAACTCTTCATCCACACCGGCCGCAGGTCCGTCGGCGTCGCGGGTGTTGACGCACACTTCGCATTCGTTGTCGTGGGCGATGACGGTCCGCGCGAGTTCGCGGGTCCGCATCGGCAACCGGTTCTTGCTGTAGACCGCGTTGGCGAACGCACCGATCGCCGTGCCTAGTTCTGGTGATTTCAGGACCCAGCCGGCGAGGTCGTCTTCTGGGAAGGTTCCAATTCGGCTCATGGCTGGATGTTACGCCCGGCTACCGGAGTTGAGGCCCGAGAGGAATTTTTCCGGTGGCAAGCTCGGACAGCTTGGGCTGATCATCTTCCCAGTCCGGTTGCGCGACCATGCGGTGGGTGATGCGGTTGAGCGCTGCCTCGACCTGAGCCCGGTCGAGCCGGCCTTCGAAATTCGTCGATCGGGTCAGCTTGTCGATGATCCATCCCTGAAGCAGCGACGACAGGAAGTCGACCTCGCGGGCGCCGGCCGGGGTGAGCCACAGCCGGTCGACATCGCGTTGCGCGTAGCCGCCGTGGACCAGCCGGTCGAAGGTGGGCTCGAGGACTTCGTACGGAATCCCCAACTGCTCACCGATGTTGGTGATCCGGGCGATGCCGAGGGCTTGCTGATAGCGGTTGATGCGCAGCAATGCCCACAACTCCGCGACGTCGAGCCGGCAGTCGGGTCGCAGGGCGATGCTGCGCAGCCGCATCCCCGGCTCGCCACGCGTCAGGCGGGCGATCGCGGTCTCCAGCATTTCCTCCGGCGTCTGCGAGCTCGGCATGGCGAACCCGTCGCCCAGGTCGGCGGCGTTGTTGCCGATATCGCGCAGCGGCACCTCACGCAGGAACAACGCCAGCACGAAGCCGACGAGCGCCACCGGTGTCGCCCACAGGAAGACCTGCGTGAGCGAGGCGGCGTAGGCGGCGACGATCGGTGCGGCCTGCGCGTGCGGCAGCCGGTGCAACGCCTCCGGTGAGTTCGCCGCCGCCGGGGAGGAGCCCGAGGCCGCCAGTGCGGGGCCGATCCGGCCGTGCAGGAAGTTGGTGAACAGCGATCCGAAAATGGCTGCGCCGAAGGAGCTTCCGATCGTCCGGAAGAAGGTCACCCCCGACGTGGCGACGCCGAGGTCTTCGAATTTCGATGTGTTCTGCACGATCAGGACCAGCACCTGCATGCATGAGCCGATCCCGGCGCCGAGGATGAACAGCAACACCGACTGCAGCAGTGCCGAGGTGGCTGGATCCATCCGGGACATCAGCAGAAAAGCGAGTGCCATCACCGCCGTTCCGGCGACCGGAAAGATTTTGTAGCGGCCGGTCCGCCCGACGAGAATACCGCTGCCCATCGAGGTCGTCAGCATGCCCGCAACCATCGGCAGCGTACGCAGACCCGATGTGGTCGCCGAAACCCCGTCGACGAACTGCATGTAGGTCGGCAAAAACGTGAGCGCGCCCAACATGGCGAACCCGACCACGAACGAGAGCACGCAGCACACCGTGAAGACCGGATCGGCGAACAGACGGGTCGGCAGGATCGGCGCGGATTCCGGCCCAGACGAACGGTTTTCGACCCAGACGAAGACGCCAAGCGCCGCCGCCGAGGCGACGAACAGCCCGATGATCGTCGCCGAACTCCACGGATAGGTGGTGCCGCCCCAGCTGGTGGCCAGCGTCAAACCGGTGGCTGCGAGGCCCACGAACAGGATGCCGGTGTAGTCGATCACCGGCTTGGCGCGGGCCGCGACCGCCGGGATCGCGGCCGCCGCAACGAAAAAGACGACGATCGACACCGGCACGTTGATCCAAAACGCCCAACGCCAGGTCAGGTGATCGGTGAAATACCCGCCCAGCAGCGGGCCGATCACGGTGGTGACACCGAATACCGCACCCAACGCGCCCTGGTAGCGGCCACGATCCCGCAGCGGGATGACCTCGCCGATCAGCGCGGTCGCCGTAACCGCAATGGCGCCGCCGCCTATGCCCTGCAGCGCGCGGGCGCCGACCAGCATCGCCATCGACTGCGACAGCCCGCATAACACCGACCCGGCGACGAAGAACAACACCGCGGCCTGGAATATTCGCTTGCGGCCCAACACATCACCGAGCCGGCCGGCCAGCGCGGTGATGATCGTGGAGGCCAGCAGATAACTGGTGACCACCCACGACTGGTGGCCCGCCCCGCCCAGGTCGGCGACGATCGTGGGCAGCGCGGTGGCGACGATAGTCTGGTCCAGCGCAGCCAGCAGCATGCCCAGCACGATCGCCAGGAAGACGAAATTGCGTCGTTGTGGACTGACCAGGGCGCCGCTGATCTCCGGGTCCGGTGGGGTCGTCGTCTGCGCTCTCGTCATACGCAGCAGCTATACCCGCTCAGTGGCTGGCTATCCCGGTCGTCGGCGGCCGCGAAACACACTGAGCCGAATAGAGTTCCTCGCCGAGTTTGTCCATGAGCTGAAGTTGCGTCTCGAGGTAGTCGACGTGATTCTCCTCGTCGGCGATGATGCTTTCCAGCAGGAAGGCGCTGGTGGAGTCCTGCTTCTCGCGGCACAAGATGACGCCCGGCTTGAGGCGGTTCAGCACGTCGTATTCGATCGCCAGGTCGGCCTCGAACTGCTCGCGCAGCGTCTGACCGATGCGCAAGGAGAAGAGCCGCTGATAGTTCGGTAACCCGTCGAGCAGCAGGATGCGGTCGGTGATCGCCTCGGCATGCCGCATCTCGTCGAACGATTCGGCTCGGGTGTGGCTCGCCAACTCGGTGAAACCCCAGTTCTCCTGCATCTTGGAGTGCAGGAAATACTGATTGATCGCGGTGAGTTCGCTGGTCAGCTGTTCGTTGAGTAGGCGCAAAACATCAGGATCACCTTGCACGATCGCTCCTTTATGTCCCCTGAGACGGTTTCGAGTCGCGGCGATCATCGGTGACGTTGGGCTGCAACATCACCACCCGCCGACCATAAATCTAGTCGAGTCTACGACGGGCGGCGTGCTGATTTACACGGTGTGCGCGGACCAATTTCACTAAAAGTGCTGGTCAAAGCCTTACCTAAGTAAGGATAGCCTTCGCGAAGCGAGTTAGGTTAGACTTGCCTACATGCGCGCCGTTTTGACTGTGCCCTGTGCGGAGCACCGGATCAGCGGGGTCCGCTGATGTACGTGTGCCTGTGCGAAGGAGTCACCAGCCAGACCGTTTCCGAGGCTGTTGCCGAAGGCGCGTCGACGTCCAAAGAGGTTGCCACGAAGTGTGGCGCGGGTCTGGACTGCGGGCGGTGCAGGCGCACCGTCCGGGCCATCATCGAGGCCGCCGCCCAGTTGCAACCTACCGGCAGCTGATCATCCCCGCTTGGCGGTGAAGTCCGCCAGCGCCGCCGCATTCGCCTGTCCCCCCAAAAGCTCCGCGAAATGTGCATTTTCGCGTTCGGTTGCCGCCGCGATATCCGGTCGTATCGGTTCGACGATGGACTGCTTGACCGCGATCAGGCTCGGAATCGACCGGGCGGCAAGAATCTCGGCGTGCTTGCGGGCCTCGTCGAGCAGGTCGCCGGGTTCGCACACCTTCCACACCATGCCCATGGCCTGCGCCTCCTGCGCGCTCACCCACTCTGAGGACATCAACAGCCAGGCCGCGTTCTGCCTGCCGATCAATTGCGGCAAGAGATACGACGATGCCGCCTCGGGCGCGACGCCCAGGCTGGTGAACGGGCACTTCAACCGAGCCGTCAACGACATGAAAACCAGGTCCGCGTAGCCCAGGATGGTGGTGCCGATTCCGACGCCGACGCCGTTCACGGCGCAGATCAGCGGCTTGGGGAATCGGGTCAGGGCGTCGATCATCGCGGTGAAATATGAGCCCTGGTTGCCCATTTCGGGGTCGGAGATGCGCGCCTGCATTTCGTTGAGATCGTTGCCGGCGCTGAATGCGCGACCGGTCCCGGTCAGCAGCACGACGGCGACCTCGGGATCCGCGGCGGCCTGCTCTAGCGCGTCGGCGGTCGCTTCATAGAGCGCCTCGTTGAACGCGTTGAGCACGTCGGGCCGGTTCAGCGTGAGAGTGCGGACCCGGTTGCGGTCCTCGATCTGAAGAATCACCGAGGTCTCCTCAACTGTTGAAGGGTGTCTTGAGTACGTAGCGGCTGGTCGGCACGGTGTCGATGTTCTCGTTGGCTCCGAACGCCGATGTACTGGCGACCATCCGGGACAGTCGCTGATGCAGGTCGGCGTCGTCGGCTGCGCCGAAGAACGCCTTCAAATCGGTGACCGCTTCGATCGGGAACAGCTCTTCGACGATGCCCGCCAGCTGCGGCGCATCCGGCGTCAGCGCGCGGACGACCGCGTTCTGGGTGTAGCCGAAGGTGGACTGCGTCTCGATCGCCACGGGTGTGTGATCGTGCCAACGCTGCAGCCAGCTCGGGTAGTCCAGCCCGGTCGGCCGGCGCAGCAGCGCAATGTTGACCAAACCTGTTGTCCGGCTGCCTAATTCGAGCGGCGCGGCCAGCGGAGTCGACTCGGTGACCAGATAGGCCGCGACTCGATCGCACTCGGCCGCCAGCAGTCGCAAGGCTTGGGTGATCTGCTGCCCGTAACACTGCGGTGTCCAGATGCTCACCACAGCGGCCGCGGGTGGGTCGAGGGTTGTCAGGGTCATCAGTGACTTGCTGACGGCGCGGTCGCGGACATTGACGGTCAGCCCGGCTACACCCAATTCCAGCAGTGCCTCGGCGACGGATCCTCGCTGCCGCTCGCACCAGTCCTCGTCACGGTCGGCGGCCAGCAGGACCGCAACTACTTTCTCCACAGTCGACACCTATTCCGAACGATCCCGCGCCCAACGCGGTTGGATGAAAACGCCCTCTGCCTCGACGGTGACTCCTTCGCCGTCGGCGAGGTGGCCGATGGCGTAGGTCTTCACTCCCACGGTGCGGGTGATCATGGCCTCGGCGTGTAAGTCCCCGAGTCGGGTGGCGCGGACATAGCGGAAGCTTATGGTGCCGGTCAGGCGAGGATTGATGCCGTCGCTGGCCGCCTCCCCCAGCAGGTGATCGAGCAGCAGCGCGGCGACGCCGCCGTGGACGTGACCGGGTGGGCCCTCGTATGCGGCACCCAGGTGGAAATCGCATACCGATTTCCCGTCCACATCGCGCCGGATCTGCACCGGCGGCGCGATCGGGTTACGGATCCCGACGACGGCGTTGCCCCAGGCCATCCGCTCGCCCGTGGCGAGGTAGCGCACGCCGAAGCTTCCATGGGTCTGCTTTTGCCGCAAACGTGCTGTGGCCGAATCGATCTCGGCCTTGGCTGCAGCGACGGCGGCGGCGTCCACCTCGGTCCTGACCGTCGCGTCGATCAAGTCCCGAACCGACTCGGTCAGCGGCTGGTAGACCGCCCGCAGCCGCTCGACCTCCTCGGCACTGATGTTGTCCAGGGTGAAGTCCAGCATCAGGCGAAACTAGAACACGTTCACTTCGGCCGGCGTGGTGGGGTACGTGTGGCTACTTCACCGGGCGTACCTGCTGGTCGTCGGCCAGCAGCTCGCCGATCAAACCCGCGAGCTGTCGATACGGTCCTTCACGTCCGCTGGACGAGCGGAACGCCAGTCCGATTCGACGGCTGGGCCGGGGTGTGGCGAAGTGGGCCAGGCCCAGGCGGCTGCGCACGCTCTCGACAGCGACTGCGCTCTGCGGAATCAGCGTCACGCCCAGTCCGCCGGCGACGCACTGCACGGCAGTCGCCAGCGACGCGGCCCGGGTGTTGGTCAGCTCGGCGTGCACACCCGCCGTGCGGCAGACGTCCAGCGCCTGATCCCGCAGGCAGTGTCCCTCGTCGAGCAGCAGCAACGGTAGCTCGGCCAGCACGGCCGGCGACACCCGTCGCTTCCCGGACAACGGATGGCCCGGTGGCAGCGCCAGCACGAAATCCTCGTCGTAGATCGGGATCTCGGTGATGCCGCCGGCCTCGGCCGGCACGGCGATCAGCGCCGCGTCCACCGACCCCTCGCGCAGCCCGGTCAGCAGTCGTTCGGTTTGATCCTCGATCACCCGCAACGTCAGCCCGGGAAGTCGATCGGCCAGCCCCGCGAGCAGTGTTGGCAGGACGTAGGGTGCCACGGTCGGAATCAGGCCCAGCCGGATGGTGCCCTGCAGTGGATCGGCCGACCCCGCCGCCGCCGCGGTGAAGGCCGTTGTCGCCTCGATCACCGCCTGGGCCTGTGGCAGCAGCGCGGTACCTTCGATTGTCAGGAAAACCCGACGCGTGGAACGCTCGACCAGTTGCACTCCGAGGCCGGTCTCCAGGGCCGAGAGCGCCTGCGAGAGCGTCGACTGACTGACACCGAGAGTTGTTGCAGCACTGCCGAAGTGGTGCTTCTCGGCCACTGCGGCGAAGGCCCTCAGACCAGCGATCGTCGGTTGATAACTCTTATCGGTCATACCTATCAGTGTAGTGGGAAAGATCACCTTTCATTCAAAGTGTGGTTCCGGCAGGATGGAGTCAGCTGAATTCTTGACTAAATCCAATTTGAGTGGAGGAGCGACATGGCACTGCTGACTATCGGCGACCAGTTCCCGACCTACCGGCTGACGGCGCTGATCGGTGGAGACCTGTCCAAGGTCGACGCGCAACAGCCCGAGGACTACTTCACCACGATCTCCAGCGGTGACTTCGATGGCAAGTGGCGGGTGGTCTTCTTCTGGCCGAAGGACTTCACCTTCGTCTGCCCGACCGAAATCGCCGCCTTCGGCAAGCTGAATGACGAGTTCATCGATCGTGACACCCAGGTGCTTGGCGTCTCGGTGGACAGCGAGTTCGTGCACTTTCAGTGGCGTGCCCAGCACGAGGACCTGAAAAAGCTTCCGTTCCCAATGCTTTCGGACCTCAAGCGCGAACTGGTCGAGGCCACCGGCGCGCTCAACGCCGACGGTGTTGCCGACCGCGTCACCTACATCGTCGACCCCAACAACGAAGTCCAATTCGTCTCGGTGACCGCCGGTTCGGTGGGCCGCAACGTCGACGAGGTGCTGCGCGTGCTCGACGCCCTGCAGTCGGACGAGCTGTGCGCGTGCAACTGGAAGAAGGGGGACCCGACCCTGGACGCCGGCGAACTGCTCAAGGCCTCGGCCTGATGAGTGTCGACAATCTGAAAGAGGCGCTGCCCGAATACGCCAAGGATCTCAAGCTCAACCTCGGCTCTATCAGCCGCACCACCGCGCTGAACGCCGAGCAGTTGTGGGGTACCTTGCTGGCTAGCGCCGCGGCCTCGCGAAACACCCAGGTGCTGGCTGAGATTGGTGCCGAAGCAGCCGACGAGCTGTCCGCCGAGGCGTACCAGGCAGCACTGGGGGCCGCGTCGATCATGGGAATGAACAACGTGTTCTATCGGGGCCGTGGCTTCCTGGACGGCAAGTACGACGATCTGCGCCCGGGGTTGCGAATGAATATCATCGGCAACCCCGGCGTGGACAAAGCAACTTTCGAATTGTGGTCGTTCGCGGTGTCCTCGATCAACGGCTGCGGTCATTGCATGACTGCTCACGAGCACGCCTTGCGCGAGGCCGGCGTCGATCGCGTAGTGATCCTGGAGGCGCTCAAGGCGGCGGCGATCATCACCGGTGTCGCCCAGGCGATCACTACCGCCCAAACGTTGGCTACCGCCGGATAGCCTCGCCCGTACACTTCGGGCTTGTGATCGTCACTGAGGTGGAGGCCAGGTGCCGGCGGTGAGCGAACCCCCTTGGGTCGAGCATGTGATCTGGTGGCATGTCTACCCGTTGGGCTTTGTGGGTGCTTTCCCGGCAGAACCCGCGCCGCAGCCACACGATCACCGGCTACGGCGCATCGCCGAGTGGTTCGACCACGCGATTGCGCTGGGTGCCTCTGGAATCGCGCTCGGGCCGATCTTTGCTTCACGCACCCACGGGTATGACACCACCGACCACTACCGCATCGATCCGCGACTCGGCGACAACGACGACTTCGACTATCTGATCGCCGAAGCGCGTCAACGTGGCTTGCGGGTGCTGCTCGACGGCGTGTTCAACCACGTCGGCACCGACTTCCCGCGCTACCGCGAAGCCGCACACGACGAGGCGGCCGCGCGCTGGTTCCGAGGCCGGCCGCCCAAGTTCCACACCTTTGAAGGCCATGATGGCCTGCTCGCGCTGAACCATGACAACCCGGAGGTCGCCGATTACACCGCCGGTGTGATGGCGCACTGGCTGCAGCGCGGAGCGGACGGCTGGCGATTGGACGCCGCTTACGCTGTGCCGCAGGCTTTCTGGACGTCCGTTCTGCCGAAGGTTCGTCAGGAGCATCCGGATGCATGGTTTGTCGGCGAGCTGATTCACGGTGACTACGCGGCGGTGGTCCGCGGGACCGGGTTCGACTCGGCCACCCAGTACGAGCTGTGGAAAGCGATCTGGAGCGGGCTCAACGACGGTAACTTCTTCGAGCTGGATCATGCGTTGCACCGTCACACCGAGTTCGTCAAAAGCTTTGCGCCGCTGACCTTCATCGGCAACCACGACGTCACCCGCATCGCCAGCCAACTCGAGCGCCCGGAACATCTCGCTCACGCCCTGGTCATCCTCATGACGGTGGGCGGTGTTCCCAGCATCTATGCCGGCGACGAGCTCGACTACCGCGGTCTCAAGGAGGAACGGTTCGGCGGTGACGACGCGGTGCGTCCGGAATTCGGTTCTCCCCCAGCTCAACTCGATGCGCACGGTGTCGAGATATGGTCCCTGCACCAATACCTGATCGGCCTGCGCCGACGGCATCCGTGGCTGTACGCCGCGTCGACTTCTGCGCTGCAGCTGGACAACCGGCAGTACGTGTACCAGACCCGGCACGGCGACGAGACGTTGATCGTGGCACTCAACATCGACGAGACTCCCCTGCGCGTTCGGCTGAAACTCGGCCCGGCGGCGATCATCGCCGGCAGCGGAGCCCCGCCGCTCGAAGTGGTCGAGACGGTGGCGGTCGAGCCGCTCGGCTGGCGGATCCTGCGCCCGGTCTAACCCAGACGCTGCAGCGTCAGCGGGTCTTCCTCGCCGACGTAGTAGCGGGCCAGCAGTTGGACGAACTCGCCGTTGTCGAGCGTGGCATGGGCGAACAACGTCATCGAGGAGCGGACTTTCATGTCGTCGGGTGACCCGAAGATCTCGCCGATCGAGCGGTTCTGCACGGCGTTGACCAGCCGGGTGCACTCGCGCAGCCGTGGACCCAGCACCTCGTGGCGAAGATAGGCCCGCGCCTCATCGAGCGACGAGATCGCATACCGGGCCGCGGTGACGCTGCTGCCCAGGCCGGCAATCTGCGGGAAGATGAACCAGATCCAGTGGCTGCGCTTGCGGCCGGCCCGCAGCTCGTCGACGACGCCCGCATACACCCGGGCCTGCGCGCCGACGAAGCGCTGTAGATCGAAAGGGTCGCTCGCGAAATTCATATGCCCTACGGTGGCACAGTGGTCAAACGGCGGATGCCGAAAGCGCGTGACCTCGCGCCGCTGATCCGTTTTCGCAAGCCGCGGCTCGACCGCGTTCAGCGCCGGCTCGAGGACGCGCAGACCATCGGCGATCTGCGGCTCCTGGCCCGGCGCCGGACACCGCGGGCCGCCTTCGATTACACCGACGGCGCGGCTGAGGACGAGATTTCGCTCGAGCGGGCGCGACAAGCGTTCCGCGACATCGAGTTCCATCCGACCATTCTGCGTGACGTCAGTAGTGTCCGAACCGATTGGCAGGTGTTGGGTGGGCCGATCGCGCTGCCCTTCGCGATCGCTCCGACGGGCTTTACCCGGCTGATGCACACCGACGGCGAACTCGCCGGGGCCCGGGTCGCCGCCGCGGCCGGCGTCCCGTTCTCGCTGTCGACGCTGGGGACCGCCTCGATCGAGGACGTCGCAGCCGCTGCGCCGCAGGGCCGCAAGTGGTTCCAGCTGTACATGTGGCGGGACCGGGAGCGGTCGATGGCGCTGGTGAAGCGGGCCGCGGATGCGGGTTTCGACACGTTGCTGGCAACCGTCGACGTCCCGGTCTCGGGCGCGCGGCTGCGCGATGTGCGTAACGGGATGGCGATTCCGCCGGCGTTGACGCTGCGGACCGCCCTCGACGCCGCGCTGCGACCGCGGTGGTGGATCGACCTGTTGACCACCGAGCCGTTGTCTTTCGCGTCGTTGGATCGCTGGTCGGGCACCGTCGGCCAGTATCTGGACACGATGTTCGACTCCAGCCTGACCTTCGACGACCTCGCGTGGATCACATCGCACTGGCCAGGCAAGCTCGTCGTCAAGGGCATTCAGACCCTCGAGGATGCACGCGCCGTGGTGGATCTCGGCGTCGACGGAATCGTGTTGTCCAATCACGGTGGTCGCCAACTCGATCGGGCGCCGGTGCCGTTCCATCTGCTGCCGACGGTGGCGCGCGAACTGGGAGCCGATACGGAGATTTTGGTGGATACCGGCATCATGTCCGGCGCCGACATCGTCGCGGCAATCGCGCTGGGCGCGCGCACCACGTTGATCGGCCGCGCCTACCTGTACGGGCTCATGGCGGGTGGGCAAGCCGGTGTGCAGCGAGCCGTCGACATCCTGTCCGCTCAGTTGGTCCGCACCATGAAGCTGCTGGGAGTCACGTGCCTCGAGGAGTTGTCCCCTGAACACGTCACGCAGCTGCGTCGGCTGACGCCGTCCGGCTGATCGAATGTGCCACGACAGTAGTGCTTGTGGACGCGCGACATCGCGACGGCAGCTCGCTGTCACGTACCAGTTTGGGAGCTGGCCCTAAGGTGGGCCGTGGGGGCACTCGGACGCTACCGTTGCGAAGATTCTGGCTGTGACGGTCACGCCCGCCCCATGCCGAAGATCAGCGTCATTGCTGCGCTCACAAATCCGAGAATTCCGAGGACAATTCAGATATCGGCCACGACGACAAGCGTTGCGGGATTACTGGCGACCGGGTGGAGAAACCCGCGACGCGACGGTGAAGAATCGGTGAACCTTGCCGCTAGCACCAGCACGGGCCGTCATGCTCTACCGCTTCGATGATTTTCGGTGCGTCGCGCTGCGCAGCACGATGTCGACTGCCGCAGCGATCACCTCGTCGTCCGGCAGGGTGCCAAACATGATCGACGGACAGGCCACCACACCCGTGAGCATCGACAGGGCCGCTTCCAGTTCGACTCCGTCAAGGAATTCCCCGAGCATCGCGCGCATCTGCCCCTGGCCGGAGTTGTTGATCTTGTCGCGGATCTCTCGCATTTCTTCGACCGACGCCCACTGCGCCATCCCGGTCAGGATGAGGTCCAGACGCATTTCGGTGATGCCCCCGCGGAACGCCACCAGCTCGCCGATGATGTCGTCGCGCAGGTCTCCACTTCGTTGATGGTGCGGCAGTTCACCCAATGCATCCACGGCAAGCACGATCAGGTCCACCCGCGATGGCCAGTGCGTGTACAGCGTTGTCTTGGAGTAGCCGGCCAGTTCAGCGACCCGCGCGTGCGTCACGGCGTCCGAACCTTCATCGGTCAGCACTTTGAGTGCGGCGCGCGCGACATCCGCACGGGTGCGTGCCACCCGCGCGTCTTCACCGTTGCTGAGAGCTTTATCGCCCGAGCCGGGTGTCATCTGTGCACTCCACCTTTGCGCTGGTCTTGCCTGAGTAGAACCGCCCCAGAGAAGTTAGCCGATAGTGACCGATTCTATATTGGAAGATTTAGTCGCTAATGGACGTTTAGACCAGTAGTGTACCGGGAAATGGTTACCGTACGGGTCGGCCAGATGGTCGGTTCGGTCGAATAGCCACTCCACTCGAAGGAATACCATGTCTGCCATCCTTTTTGGTTCGATCAGCACGCTCGTCGACACCTCGGAGTTGCAGCGCCGTGCGTTCAATGAGGCATTCGAAGCCCACGATCTGGACTGGACGTGGTCACAGCCCGACTACGTGGCGATGCTCGAGTCCAACGGCGGTTCGCAGCGAATCGCCGACTACGCCGAGGCCCAGGGCGACGATGTCGACGCCGAGGTGGTGCATGCGACAAAATCGCAGATCTTCCAGGAACTGCTGGCAACGTCGGGCCTCAAGACGCGGCCCGGGGTCGTCGCCACCGTCAACGAGGCCAAGCGCCGCGACATCAAGCTCGGATTCGTCACCACGACCTCCCCGGAGAACGTCTCCGCGCTGTTGGAGGCATTGAGCCCGGACATCGACGCCGACACCTTCGACGTGATCGTGGATCGTGACTCCGTGGCCAACCCGAAGCCGGACGCCGCTGCTTATCTGTTCGCCCTGGAGCAGCTCGCCGAGGACGCGGACTCCGCCGTCGCCATCGAGGACAACGTCGGCGGAGTCGCCGCCGCTTCTGCCGCCGGTGTCAGATGTATCGCGTTTCCCAACGAGAACACTGCCGACGGCGATTTCGCGGCCGCCGAAGACACCGTCGAATCTCTCGACGCCGAACAGCTGGCAGGTCTCGTCGCATGAGCGCGGGCCGCACGGCCGACCGGAACGCCCCACATTCCTCGCAGTAAGGACATCGTCATGAGTGATATGCAAGCCCGAGTCATCAACAGTCCCAGAGCCTTTCACGTGGAAGGCTATGAAAAGATCGAATACGACCTGGTATACGTCGACGGCGTCTTCGGCCCGGACAGCCTTGAATTGGCCGAAACGTATCGCTCGTACGGCCGAGCCCTGATGGTGATCGATGAAACGGTCTACGAGCTGTACGGCAACGAGATTCACGCGTACTTCGAGGGCCACGGTATCGAACTCACGGTGATGCCGGTTCAAATCCGGGAAACCGCCAAGTCGCTGGAGACCTTCGAGAGAATTGTCGGCAGGTTCAACGACTACGGGCTGGTCCGCACCGAGCCGGTACTGGTCGTCGGCGGCGGATTGACCACCGATGTCGCGGGATTCGCGTGTGCAAGCTATCGACGGAACACCCCCTACATCCGGATTCCGACGACGCTGATCGGCCTCATCGACGCCAGCGTGTCGATCAAGGTCGCCGTCAACCACGGCAAGCACAAGAATCGTCTGGGCGCCTACCACGCGTCGCAGAAGGTGCTGCTGGACTTCTCTTTCCTCAAAACCTTGCCGGAAGACCAGGTCCGCAATGGCATGGCCGAGCTGATCAAGATCTCGGTGGTCGGCAACACTGAAATCTTCCAGCTGCTCGAGGAGCACGGCGTCGACCTGCTGCAGACCCGGTTCGGGCATCTGAACGGGACACCGGAATTGCGTTCTGCCGGTGAACGTCTCACCCACCAGGCCATTGCTACAATGCTCGAGCTCGAAGTGCCGAATCTGCATGAGATCGACCTCGACCGGGTGATCGCTTTCGGGCACACCTGGAGTCCGACGCTGGAGCTCAGTCCGCCCGATCCGTTCTTCCACGGACACGCGATCAACATCGACATGGCACTGTCCACGACGCTGGCCGAACAACGCGGGCTCGTGTCGGTCGACGAGCGCGATCGGGTGCTCGGATTGATGAGCGACCTGGGTCTCGCGCTGGACAGCGAGCACCTGACACCTGAATTGCTCGGCGAAGCCACCACAGCGATCTTGAGGACTCGCGATGGCATTCTGCGGGCGGCGGTCCCGGCGCCGATCGGCGAATGTCTGTTCCTCAACGACGTAACCGTGGACGAACTCGCCGAAACTTTGGTGCTGCACCGGAAAATCTGCCTGGGCTACCCGCGGGGCGGAGACGGCATCGACATGTTCACCTCGACGACGTACGGCAGTTGCCATGCATGACGTTGTGCCACTGCGCTCTATTTCGGTGACCTCGGCGCCGCGTGCCCGCGTCGCCGGACTTGGTGCGGCGGTGTCTACGTCGAGCGACCGGCGAGCCGCCACCACGGTCCGGACGCTCGCCACGCTCGTCGGTCTGCTGATCACGTTGCCGATCGACGCGCTCGTGGTCGGTGTCGCGCTGATCGGCCGCGTGCGGACTTCGGCGCCGGCTTCGCCTAGCAGTTCCTCCCGGACCGTGCTGATCACCGGCGGCAAGATGACCAAGGCGCTTCAACTCGCCCGATCCTTTCACCGCGCGGGCCACCGAGTGATCCTGACCGAGACCGCTAAATATCGGCTGACCGGTCACCGGTTCTCACGGGCAGTCGATGCCTTCTACTGCGTCCCCGAGCCGACCGCCCCCGATTACGACTCCGCGCTGTACGACATCGTCCGCTACGAAGCGGTGGACAACGTCATTCCGGTGTCAAGTCCGGCCGCCAGTATTTACGATGCCCGGGCACGCTACACACTGGACAGCATCTGCGAAGTCATGCACGCCACCGAGGACGTCGTAGGCATGTTGGACGACAAAGCGGAATTCTCAAAAGTTGCGGTCGCTCTTGGTCTTCGGGTTCCGAGCTGGGTGCGCATCACCGATCGGCAGCAAATTCTGAACTTCAATTTTCCCCCCGGACGCAACTACGTGCTGAAGCAGATCGCGTACAACCCCGTCGGCCGGTTGGATCCGCCGAGACTGTCGAGACGAACGCCGCAGCGCAACGCGGCACTGGCCCATTGGCTGCCGATCTCGCGGGAAAACCCTTGGATACTGCAGGAGTTCATCACAGGTCGTGAGTACTGCACCCATGGCACGGCGATCAACGGCCGGCTGCAGGTCCATGTCTGCTGCGAATCTTCGGCAGCCCAACTCAACTACGCGATGGTCGACAAACCGGAGATTCGTTCCTGGGTCGAGGACTTCGTCGGCGCACTGGGCGTCACCGGCCAGTTCTCGTTCGATTTCATCGAGGCCACCGACGGCAGTGTCTATGCCATCGAATGCAATCCCCGGACCCACTCGGCGATCACCACGTTTCACAACCATCCGCGGTTGGCTTCGGCGTATCTGGAGGAGGGGCATCCGGTGATCACGCCGGTCGACGGTGCCCGCCCGACATACTGGATCTATCACGAGATGTGGCGTCTGCTCACCCGGCGAGACCGGCGCGCGCGGCTCAATACCATCGTGCGCGGCAAGGACGCCATCTTCGCGTGGTGGGATCCCCTGCCGTACTTCATGGTTCACCATGTCCAGATTCCGGCATTGCTGATCGACAATCTGATCCGCCGCCGGGGCTGGTTGAAGATCGATTTCAACATCGGCAAGCTCGTCGAACCGGACGGCGACTGAATGCCTTCCGCAGCGAAGCCGCTACGGCTTCTCCACTTGGTGGGCTCGGCAGTCGATGATTTCCGGGCCGACCTTTCCCGGCTCTACGCCGAGGCTTGTCTGAATGCCCTGCGCCGATCGGCGGACTACGTGATGCACATCGCCTACGTCTCGCCCGACGGATTGTGGCGATTCCCAATCGAACTCAGTGTTGATTCCATCGAAGCAGCCCCGGCCCTGACACATGCCGAGGCTGTGGATCGGATCCGGACGCTCGACGTAGACGCGATGATCCCGCAGATGTTCTGCATCCCCGGCATGACCACTTACCGGGCTCTGTTCGACGAACTCGGCATCCCCTACCTCGGCAACCCGGCCGACGTGATGGCGGTCGGCGTCGACAAACATCAGGCGCGGTCAACCGTCGCGGCCGCCGGCGTCGCCGTGCCCGAGGCGCAGGTACTCGGTCCCGGCGAACGCCCAACGCTGCCGTATCCCGTCGTGGTCAAACCGATCGACACCGACAATTCCATCGCGGTGTCCCTCGCGCGCAACCCGGACGAGTACGACACCGCTGCCGCGCTGGCGCATGGGTACGGCAACGCCGTACTGGTCGAGACCTATATCGAGCTTGGTCGAGAAGTACGCTGCGGCATCATCGTTCGCGACGGCGAACTGGTCTGCCTGCCGCTCGAAGAATATGCGATGGATCCGTGGAGTAAACCCATTCGCACCTGCGAGGACAAACTCGCGCGAAACGACAGCGGCGACTTGTACCTCGTCGCGAAGGACCGCTCGAGAGCGTGGATTGTCGTCGACGACGACCTTCTCACTAAGCGGGTGTGGGAGGCGGCACGACGCTGTCACATCGCGCTGGGCTGCCGGCACTACAGCCTGTTCGACTTCCGTATCGACCCGTACGGCCAACCCTGGTTTCTGGAAGCCGGCCTCTATTGCTCGTATGCGCCCGGCAGCGTGATTGCGGTGATGGCGTCCGCGGTCGGAATCGGATTGCGTCAACTGTTCGAGATCGGGGTCGGTGAATTGACTCGTGAAGGCGCGCAGTGCTTGACGTCACTGCGATGACGCCCGTCGGCGCCACGCTGACCGGACTTCGCGTAGACACTCTCGACGCCAGTACCGCCGCGACAATGCGCTGCCTGCTCGGCGAGCACGGCGTCGTCGTGCTGCCCGGCCAGCGCACCGACGACGCGAGCTTTCTCCGCTTTCTCCGAAGTATCGGTCCGACGATGTTCACCGTCGGAGAAACCCCGGTTCCCGGACAGCCGGACCTCAATGTGGTCAGCAATATAGGCCGGACCCGTCCGCCGCGATCGAGCTTCCACACCGATACCAGCTACGTGCGCCGACCGCCGGCCTTCACCGCTCTACGGGCCGTGGTCGTGCCGGACCGAGGTGGTCAGACATTGTTCACCGACCAATACGCCGCGTACGAGACACTGCCGGCCGACATCCGGCGCGAGGTGCATGGCCGCTGCATCACGCACGTGATGACAGGCCTGGAACTCGGGTCGGATGCGGAGACATCGGCTGCGCACCCGATCGTCAACGTCCATCCGACCTCTGGCCGCACCTATCTCTACCTGTCGACTCCGCAGCGCTGCGCCCACATCAGCGGGATGTCGCCGGCACGGGCCGCGGGGATGGTCGAATTCCTGTTCTCGCACTCCACCCGCGTCGACAACATCTACCGGCACACCTGGGCACCCGGTGATGTGGTGATCTGGGACAACCGTTGCGTCCTGCACCGCGCCGACCATGCGGGCGTGCTCGGCGATCGTGTGATGCACCGCGGCATGGTCGCCGACAGCAGCAGGGAACAAATCGAAGACTGACCAGGTTGAGCGCATCAGGCTTAACTTTGGAGGAATGATGGCTGAAGCCAAATCAGTGCCGGTTCTGTTCGTCAGCGACCCGGTGGTGCTACCCGGAATGGTCGTCCCGATCGCGCTGGACGACGCTGCTCGCGCCGCCGTGGAAGCTGCGCGAGCCACCGAATCGGGCACATTGCTGATCGCCCCCCGGCTCGACGACCGGTACCCGTCCTACGGCGTTCTGGCGACGATCGTTCAGGTCGGCCGGATCCCCGGCGGTGGCACCGCCGCAGTCGTGCGCGGTGAGCGCCGCGCCCACATCGGCGCAGGTGCGAGCGGACCGGGTGCTGCGCTGTGGGTCGAGGTGACCGAGGTGACCAATCCCGAACCGGCGGACGAAACCCGCAATCTCGCAACCGAATACAAGAAGCTTTTGCTGGCGATGCTGCAGCGCCGTGAGGCCTGGGAGCTTGTCGACGTGGTCAACAAGCTGACCGATCCGTCGGCCCTGGCCGACATGGCCGGTTACGCGTCCTATTTGACCGACGTGCAGAAGCGTCAGCTGCTGGAGACCGAAGACGTCTCCGAGCGTCTGCAAGCGCTGATCGACTGGACCGGCGATCATCTGGCCGAAGTCGAGGTCAACGACAAGATCGCCGAAGATGTCCGCGAGGGCATGGAAAAGCAGCAGAAGGAATTCCTGCTGCGCCAGCAGCTGAACGCGATCCGTAAAGAGCTCGGTGAGGGCGAGCCCGAAGGTTCCGATGACTACCGGGCCCGGGTCGAAGCCGCCGACCTGCCGGACAAGGTTCGTGAGGCGGCGCTGCGCGAGGTCGGCAAGCTGGAACGCTCCAGCGAGCAGAGCCCCGAGGGCGGCTGGATCCGCACCTGGTTGGACACCGTGCTGGATCTGCCGTGGAACACCCGCACCGAGGACTCGACAAATCTGACGCTCGCACGAGAAGTTCTAGACGCCGACCACCACGGATTGGACGACGTGAAGGACCGCATCGTCGAGTACTTGGCGGTGCGAGCCCGTCGTGCCCAACGGGGACTCGAGGTCGTCGGCGGACGCGGCTCCGGTGCGGTGATGGTACTGGCCGGGCCGCCCGGGGTCGGCAAGACCTCGCTGGGCGAGAGCGTCGCCCGCGCTCTGGGGCGCAAGTTCGTCCGCGTCGCTCTCGGTGGCGTGCGCGACGAGGCCGAGATCCGCGGACACCGTCGCACTTATGTCGGTGCGCTGCCCGGCCGGATCGTGCGTGCGATCGGCGAGGCGGAATCGATGAATCCCGTTGTGCTGCTGGATGAAATCGACAAGGTCGGCTCGGATTTCCGCGGCGACCCGAGTGCGGCGCTGCTCGAGGTCCTCGACCCGGCGCAGAACCACACTTTCCGTGACCACTACCTGGACCTGGATCTGGACCTGTCCGATGTGGTCTTCCTGGCGACTGCCAACGTGATCGAGAACATCCCGTCGGCGCTGCTGGACCGGATGGAGCTGGTGCAGATCGACGGCTACACCGAGGACGACAAGGTCGCCATCGCGCGTGACTTCTTGCTTCCTCGCCAACGTGACCGCGCCGGTCTGACCGACGACGAGGTCAGCGTGACCGAGGCTGCGTTGCGCAAGATCGCCGCCGACTACACCCGAGAGCCGGGCATGCGGCAGTTCGAACGACTGCTGGCCAAGGCGCTTCGCAAGGTCACCACCAAGATCGCTGACCACGCGGTGACGATCGACGAGCCCGACCTGGTCGACTACCTGGGCCGACCGCGGTTCACCCCCGAGTCGGCGGAGCGCACGGCGGTGCCGGGTGTGGCGACCGGCCTGGCGGTGACCGGGCTGGGTGGCGATGTGCTCTACATCGAGGCAGGCGCCAATGATGGCGAGACCGGATTGCAGCTGACCGGGCAGCTGGGCGACGTGATGAAGGAGTCCGCGCAGATCGCGCTCTCCTATGTGCGTTCGCACGCCGAGGAATTGGGCGTCGACCCGGAGACGCTGAACCGGCGGATCCACGTGCACGTGCCTGCCGGCGCCGTCCCCAAGGACGGGCCGTCGGCCGGCGTCACCATGGTCACCGCGCTGGTGTCGATGGCTACCGGGCGACAGGTTCGCGGCGATGTCGGAATGACCGGCGAGGTGACCCTGAACGGCCGGGTCCTGCCAATTGGCGGCGTCAAGCAGAAGTTGCTGGCGGCGCAGCGGGCCGGACTCAGGACGGTGTTCATCCCGCAGCGCAACGAGCCCGACCTGGACGATGTGCCCGCCGAGGTGCTCGAGGCGTTGGACGTCAAGCCGATGACCGACGTCGCCGAGATCGTCGCGCTGGCACTGGAGCCGGCGGATACTGCGGTGGCGGCCGCCTAATTCCTGCCGCGAGCAGACAGAGAATCGCGTTGCCGAAATCGTGCGACTCTGCGTCTGCTCGGCGTTACCGTCTGCGCATGGCGTACGACAGGCACCTGGCTGACCGCATACGCGAGCTGCTGGGTCCAGCACGTGGGGTCGACGAGAAGCGGATGTTCGGCGGCCTGGCCTTCCTGATCAACGGCAACATGTCCGTGGCTGCCAGCGGCCAGGGCGGCCTACTAGTGCGGGTACCGCCGGATGAGACCGAAAAGCTATTGGCGCGCGCTCATGTCAACCCGATGGTGATGG
Organism: Mycobacterium sp.; assembly: GCF_965277065.1. Taxonomy (GTDB): domain Bacteria; phylum Actinomycetota; class Actinomycetes; order Mycobacteriales; family Mycobacteriaceae; genus Mycobacterium. The sequence continues at coordinate 83,832 of NZ_CBDIBT010000015.1, read as the reverse complement.
CCGGCCGTGAAGTCCGCGGATGGATCCGGGTCGAGGCCGACGGCGTGAAAACCACACGGCAGCTGACGGACTGGGTGAGCCGAGGTGCCGACTATGCGCGCGGGCTGCCGCCCAAGTGAGGCTGACGTTTGCGAAGCCGGAGTGCGGGTACGCCGAGAACCATGGCTGGGCACAAGCTGGTGGTTCGCCGGCTGCTCGATGTCGCCGGCGAGACGTTTGCCGCCGAGGCGGGCGTCCGGTTGAGGGACAAGCCGTCGCCGCTGTTTCAGCTTCTGGTGTTGTGCATGCTGGCCAGCAAGCCGATTGACGCGACCATCGCGATGCGTGCGGGGCGCGAACTGTTCAGCAAAGGTCTCAAGACCCCGAAGGCGGTGCTAGGCGCTGACCGGCAGACCGTGATCGACGCGTTCGGCCGCGCGCACTACGCCCGCTATGACGAGAGTTCCGCGACGCGACTCACCGAGATGGCGCAACGGGTTCTCGATCAATACTCCGGTGACTTGCGTGAGATTGCGCGTCGCGGATCTGACGATGTCGGTGCAACCAAGCGAATGCTGAAGCAATTCAAGGGAATCGGAGACACCGGCGCCGACATCTACCTTCGCGAAGTCCAGGACGTCTGGACATGGGTGCGGCCCTACTTCGACAAACGCGCCACTCAGACTGCCAAGAAACTGGGACTGCCCAGCGATCCCGAAGAACTAGGCGCCCTCAGCCCGAAGACAAACGCCCGACTGGCGGCGGCGTTGGTGCGGGCATCACTCGACGACGATCTGCGCCAGCAGGCAGCGACAAACGACTAACAGGAGCGATCGTGGCTGACTCGAAAACATTTGTCATCATCGGCGGCGGACTCGGCGGAGCCAAGGCGGCCGAAGCGTTGCGCGAGAAAGGCTTCGACGGAAGAGTCGTGTTGCTCGCAGAGGAGGAGCACCTCCCCTACGAGCGGCCACCGCTGTCCAAAGAGTTTCTGGCCGGCAAGAAATCGCTCGGCGATTTCACCGTGCACGATTCAGAGTGGTACCGGCAGAACAAGATCGAACTGCGCACCAGCACCGAAGCGCTGGCGATCGATCCGACCGAGCACACTGTAACGCTCTCGGATGACACCAGCCTCCGTTACGACAAACTTCTGCTGGCCACCGGATCACGTTCGCGCTGGTTGACGATTCCAGGCGCGGACTCCACCGGAGTTCACTATCTGCGCACAGTCGACGACGCCTCGAACCTGGACACCACTCTCAAAGAGGGAACTTCGCTGGCCGTGATCGGCGCGGGGTGGATCGGACTGGAGGTCGCGGCAAGCGCCCGCCAGCGCGGCGTCGACGTCACTGTGGTCGAAACCGCCAAGGTGCCCCTGAGTGGCGCAGTCGGCGAAGACGTCGGCAAGGTCTTCGCCCAGCTGCATCGCGATCACGGGGTGGACCTTCGCCTGGAAACCGAAGTCGAAGAAGTCACCACCGAGGACGGCAAGGCCACCGGCCTCAAGCTGGGCGACGGCTCGACGATTACTGCCGATCGGGTGCTGATCGCCGTGGGTGCCCAGCCCAACATCGAACTGGCCGAGCGAGCCGGTTTGGCGATCGAAGACGGCGGCGTGCTCGTCGACGCGTCGCTGAAGACGAGCTCCCCCGACATCTACGCCATCGGTGACATCGCCGCTGCCGAACACCCGCTGTTCGAGACCCGGATCCGCACCGAACACTGGGCCACCGCGCTCAAGCAACCCGACGTCGCCGTGGCGGGCATGCTCGGTGAGTCCGGTGAATACAAAGAGCTGCCTTATTTTTTCACCGATCAGTACGACTTGGGCATGGAGTACGCCGGCCATGCGCCGGATTTTCAGCGCGTGGTGTTCCGGGGCGACGTCAAGGGCCGGGAATTCATGGCCTTCTGGCTCGATGCCGACAACCGGGTGCTGGCCGGGATGAACGTCAACATCTGGGATGTCCTCGACGACATCAAGAACATGATCCAGAAGAAAGCCCCTGTGGATCCGGAAAAGTTGGCCGACCCGCAGTTGTCGCTGGGCGACGTGCTCAGCTGACGGTGATGACATCGGGCATTCGCAGCCCCTGAAACCGCTCCCGCTCGGCGCGCCGGCGTTTGATGCGCAGCCGGGCATCGGACGGCAGTGTGACCGCCTCGTCGCAGGTCAGATAGAAGATTTCGCCGGCGACGTCGATCAGTTCACGCGCGACGTATCGAGAACCTAGCTCGCGCAACGTCATTCGAAGCTCGTGCGTGAACCGAATCGTCGTGTCGTACGCCGATTCCCGAGAAGCGCGGGCGCTGGCCGCCAACCGTTCGGGCAGCCTCTCCCCCGGCGTGGCCGGCGGCATCCGCTGTGGAAACTCGGTCGCGGCCCGTCCCGCCGCGGCCAGCAGGATTGCCGGATCGTCGTCGATCATCAGGTTGGCCAGCTCCACCTCGCCCGGGCCGCGATGCCCGATCCCACTGACCGCGGCGGCGAAGGTTGCGCCGACGGTCGGCGACTGGGCGCCGATTCCGGCGAGGTCGCCGTCGACAGCCAGCGCACACAACGGCAGATCGCCGCGGATCAGGGCTGCCAGCGACGAGGTCTTGGCGGTGAGGGCGTCACTGTGCACCAGGGTGCCCAGCCCGGTGATGGCGACGTTTACGCCGCGGCGCTCCACGGTCGCGGCGGTGACGCCACTGTCGATCAGCCACAATCCGGTCAGTGCCCAGCCCTGGTGGATTCTGTCGCGCAGTAACCGGGCGCGTGCTTGTAATTGGGCATCGGACAGCGAATTCAGTTGCGCCGCAACACGATGTTCCGCCGTCGCCGCTACGAGATAGGTCTGGGTGTCTGCCTTGAGGTGCCGCAGCAACGCCAGGGCGCGTTTGACCGCAATCGCTTTCGCGGCCGTGGATCCAAGTCTGCCGCTCTGGGGCGGGCGGCCCAGTGGAAACAGCGGGTGAGCCGGGGAATCCCCGAGTGAGGCCCGCACAACCTCGCCGAGGTCCCAGCCGGGCATCTGCTCTGCTGCGATTACGCTTGCCGAAACGCCGACGTAGGGCCGGTGACCGAACACCGCGACGGACCTGCTTGCCCACTCGGCGGTGACGACGTCGCCGAATGCCATTACCGCGCCGATCATCCGCGCGGCGGCGCGCAGGCCGGGGATCTGGACGTCGAGTGTCATGGGGGTCAACGGACCCGGCAACGTCTCGGTCAACGGGACGGCGCTGAAGACGGCAAAGCGCGGGTCGACCCGGTCGTCGAATTCCCCTTCCTGCTCGTCCGGCAAGGCCGACCGCAACGGCGCCCCGTCAGACGGCTCGATCGGCAGGACAACTTCGAAAGGCAACGGCAGATGTCCCGCTAAGGCGGCCGCGCCCGTGGCGTCGAGTTTGCGGCCAGCCAGCCCACGCCCGGTGTCGACGATGGCATCGGTTGTTGGCCAGGCGAATTCGAACCGCCACAATTCCTGTAGCGCCGCGAGGTCCAGGTCGGGTGTCAGCTGGGCCCATCCTGGCGTGCGGGTGCGCCGCGGGCGCTGCCCGGCGGCCCGCAGCATGCCGCGCGCCGCGGCGACATCGATCATGTCCGGACTCGCCAGGTCGACGACGCCGGTGCCATCGGTGGCCACGACGAGCACCAGGAACCGAACCAGATCGTCGAAATGCAACACCCGTACCCGCTCAGTCGCGGACGCACTGTGCAGCAGGCCGGCGACGGTGCGGCAGATCATCCAGTCGAGCTGGCGGCCCACCGTCGGCGCTATCCGCACGATGAGGCTCGGCGCCCAGCCGCTGGCTACCAGGGTCTCTGCCTGCGCGCAGAGCGCCGGCGCCCCGGCTGCAGCCGATACGTAAATCAATCGGGCACCGGCGCGTGCGGCAGCATGCGCCACCCGAACCAGCCCGTCGATCCCGGCGCTGCCGGGCACGCCGGGCTCGATCGGGGCGAGATGCACGACCACATCGGCGGCATCGGCCAGCCGCTGCAGGACCGGGTCGCCGAGTGATGCACCGACGAAATCGACGTCGGAGTGCAGGTTCTGGTGTGGGTGAGCGCCGATGCCGGTGACAGCGTGGTTGGCGGCAACCAATTGCCGGGCGACCGCACGACCGAGCACGCCGGTGACGCCGGTCAATAGAATCCGCACGGCCGAGCACCTCCACGGCTTCTAGTCGATTGGACGACAATAGTCGCGTGGGGCGGTTCCAGGTAGGTTTCAGTAACCCCGTTAACTCATTGCAACGTGGCGGAACCGTCAGCGTGAACGGTGACCTTGGCGCCGCCGATGTCCTCGCGCACAGTTGCCGCGGCCGCGGACCGGTCGGTGATCAATGCCAGCGAGCGCCGCTCGTCGGGGGTGCGAACCGACAGGAAAGCCTTCTCGGGCTGGCCATCTCGGTCGAACGGTGTTGTCCAGGCCTCGACAGTGCCGACGCCTTCCCACTCCACCGCGGCCGTTCGGATGGGCCCGCTGTCCACCGCGGGTTGGACGTCTTCCCAACGGAATTCGGTTCTCGGCGGCTCGGTGCCGTACACGCCGAAACTGTGTTTGGTGAGATAACCGCCATTGGCGGTGATCAACCCACGCCGGCCGGGGTTGGCGGTCAGCAGCCCGGCCATGGTGGCAATGGAATGCGCGACGTAGTTGCTCCACGGACCGCCGGCGAAGGTCAGTCCGCCGGTCACCGTCAGGGGCCGAGCAGGGTCGTCGGCAGGCAGCCCCAGCTCGGCCGCCGCGACCTGCACTGCGGAGGGGAAGCACGAGTACAGGTCGACGTAGTCCATGTCGTCGATGCCCACGTCGGCCAGTTCCAGCGCCCGCGCGCCGCCGATCCGGATCGCCGGCGACCGGTGGAGTTCAGCGCGCTCGCTGATCGAATACGTGTCATGCGCGTCGGTGCCCGCGTACGGGTAGACCCATCGATCGGCCGGGATGCCCAACCGGGTGGCGGCCTCGACCGATGTCAGGATCAGTGCGGCACCCTGGTCGACCATGTTGTTGGAGTTCATCAGCTTGGTGTACGGCCAGCTGATCATCCGGTTCGACGGTCCGGGCTGTGAAATCTCCTCAGCGGTAACCGGTTTGCGAATCCAGGCATGCGGATTGTGTACCGCGACCTTGCTGAACTGCGCCCACAACTCCGCGATGCGGCCGCGGTGACCGTCGACCGACTCCCCGGTGCTGACTCGCAGCGCCTGCTCGAACATCGGATAGATGTATGCGGGGCGGTCCAGTTTGATGCGGATCTCGGCATCCCCGGCCATCGGCACGTTCTCGTCGCTGCCCTCGGGTAGCGGAATCGAGTCGTCCTGTGTGGTGGAGCCAAGCCGTTGCCCCTCTGCACGTAGTTGGTTTCGGGTTCGCCACATCTCCGCGCCGGCCACCAGGACCACGTCGGCGCGCCCGTGTTGGATGTCTGCGCACGTCCGGTTCACCAGCGTCTGTGGGACGTTGCCGCCGACACCGCTGTAGCGAGTGGTGAATTCGCCGACGCCGATGCGTTGCCCGAGGAGCAGCGCCGGGTCGCGGTAATACACCGACAGCAGGTTGACCACCCGGATCGAGTCGACCGCTTCCAGCACGCGCGCGTCCGCGGCTTCGCGCGCCGCGGCGGCCATCAGATCGACCGGCTCAAGGGTGTTCTCCTGAGCCGGTTCGCGGTGGTTCACTTGGCCGTGAGCGACCAGCACCGGCGTTCTGGGGTTGACGGGCATCAGGCGAGACCTTCCGCGGTGTCGGTGGATGCGAACAGCACCCCAAGCTGGATCAGTTGGTCGGTTTCCTCGCTGCTCATGCCAAGGACCTTGTGGCAGATCTCGCGGGTATGTTGCCCGGGCAGCGGCGCCGGACGCTGGGGCGCCGGCGGGATGTGCCGGAACGGCGCCGGGCCGGTCTCGGCGGCCAGCGGATGATCGAACAGCGGATGACGCATGCCGCTGAACAACTTTCGCTCGCACAGTTGCGGATCTTCCAAGATGTCCGGCGGGCGGTTCATCTGCCCGGCCGGGACACCGGCCGATTGCAGGGCCTGGGCCACCTCTTGCGGTGTGCGGTCACCCGTCCACGTCGACACCTGCGCAACCAACTCGCTCCGATGCGCAAGTCGCGCCTCCCCGGTGGCGAACCGCGGGTCGTCAGCCAGCTCGGTGAGCCCGAAAGCTGCACTGGCTGAACGCCAGTCTTCGTCGCTACGGATCGAGATCGCACACCACTCATCGTCGCCGGCACACGGCACGACCTCGTGAACGCTGGTGTCGTCGTCCAATTCGGCGGCGTGGTCGGCGCGCGCCGAGTCCGTGACATATCGCGTGTCGAGCTGGTTGACGACGGCCTCCGCCTGCGAGACGTGCACGCGGGCACCAGAACCGGTGCGGTCGCGCTGGATCAGCGCGGCCAACGCACCGATCGCGGTGATCCGGCCGACCACATGATCGGGGAAGACGGTCGTGGCGTCGTAAAACCGGTGTCGGGGGCCGGGCTCGTCTGAGTGCGGGTGCGGGTCTGTCCAGAGCTTGCTGACGCCCGCGGTGGCACGCACCAGCGGCCCGTACCCCAGCCGGTTGCTCCACGGCCCGCGGTCGCCGAAGGCACTGCTCTCGGCCAGCACCACACGCCGATTCAGGGACTGCAAAGTTTTATGTGGGAAACCCAGTGCGGCAAGCGTTCCCGGCCTGAAGTTGGCGAACACCGCGTCGGCGTCTTCGACCAATCGGCTGAACACCTGCTTGCCGGCGGTACTGCGCAGGTCGACGCCGAACGCCAGATTGTTGCGATGCGTCCACGCGAAGGACTCGCTCATGGCTTCACCGACGCGGGCCTGTCGCAGCCCGTCCGGGTAGGCCGTGCTCTCGACCTTGATCACCTCGGCGCCCAGATCGCCGAACAGCCGGCTGAGTTCGCCGCCGGCAACGATGATGCCGAGGTCGACGATCCGCAGCCCGTCGAACGGGCGCGGCCCAGACTTCGCCGGCGCCGCTACCGTCGCGGCCCCGGCCTTCCATCGCGCATCGTGGATGCCGGCCGGTGGAGCGGGCGCGCGAAAACCGAGGTGCTGCCCGTCGACCGAGTAGTAGCCCGTCGGGATGGTGCTGTGCACGCCGGGAACCAGCTCGGCGTCGGCGACCGCACCGACCAACTGGAAGTGCTCAGATGCCAGGATCTGCGTGGGATCCAGCACGGCGGATATCGCCACACCGTGCGACTGACCTTCGGCGACAAGCGCTTTCATCGTCTGGCCGGCGAACAGTTGCTGAACCAGTAGGCCGATCTGCGGCCACGCCTTGAACCGCGCCGCGATGACGTCGTATTTGGGGTCTTGGAATTCGTCGGGCTCGCCCAGCCAGCGACGGAGCCCATGCCACTGTCGCGGAGACATCACGCACAGCCGCACGTGGCCGTCCTGGCAGGGGTAGATCGGGTAGGCGTCCTGGTTTTTCGGGCGTCCGCGCCACCGGTCCGGATGCCGGATGCCCGCAGCGGCCTGACCGTGCGCTCCGAACGCCGGGTCGAGCGCCATCACCACGGCTTCGTATCGGGAGAAATCGATGTAATCGCCTGTACCGCAACGCAGTTTGTTGTAATACGCGACCAGTGCGGACCAGGCGGCCTGGACGGCGGCGGTGGCCGAGGCGATCCCGTCTGGCGGCGATACCGGTGTTCCGGTGGTGGGACCGGACCGCGCCAACGCACCCGACAGCGCATAGAGCACCGCGTCGGTCGCCCGCCACGCCGCGCGGGGTCCCGTGCTGCCGAAGTCGGTGATCGACAACCCCACCAGCTGCGGGAAACGGTCGGCGAGTTCTTCGCAGGAGGTTCCGTACGCAGCGGCCCGGCCGGGTAGTCCACTGTCGACGACGATGTCGGCGCTGCCGGCGAGCTCGACCAGCCGCTCCCGGTCGCTCGGGTCGGACGGGTCGAGCACCGCGCTGCGTTTGTTCGCGTTGTGCAGCGCGAAGCGCACGCCGGTGCCGCGCAGCGTGGGTCGACTGGTCCGGGACGGGCTGCCGCCGGGCGGCTCCACCTTCAAGACGTCGGCACCAAGGTCGGCCAGTATTCGGGTGACAGCATCGCCGTCGCCGTCGCATAGGTCGAGCACCCGCAGCGACGCCAACAGCCCTTGCGGCGATCGCAAACTCGGCGTAGCCGAGTGCAGCGGGTCGCCGCCGACGAGCCCTTGCGGCGTTGCCGAGTGCAGCGGGTCGCTGCCGACGAGCCCATTCTCGGGCGGCACGGCGTTGTCACGCATCAGGCCAGCGTAGTTGGCAGGTGTCAACTCGAGTCACCTGCCTCGCTGTCGTTGGTAGCCTGGGTGAGATGTCTGGCTACGAGAGTGCCGCGGCGGAACCACACCCGCTGCTCGCGCAACTCTCGGCGCTGCACCACTTCCGTATTCAGGTCGACGTCGCGGTCGTCGTGGCCGTGCTGACGTTGACCAATCTGATCGCGCACTTCACCACGCCGTGGGCGAGCATCGTGACCGTCCCGGTTGCCGCGATCGGCCTGGTCGCATGGTTGCGGTTCAACGGTCTGGGCTGGGCTGAACTCGGTCTGGGCCGTGAACATTGGAAGTCGGGCGCCGCCTACGCCGCCGGCGCCATCGCATCGGTGATGACGGTGATCGCGCTGGGCGCACTGCTACCGCTGACCCGGCCGATGTTCATGAACCAGCATTACGCGACGATCTCCGGCGCTCTGATGGCGTCGATGATCATCATCCCGCTGCAAACCGTCATTCCGGAGGAGTTGGCATTTCGCGGGGTGCTGCACGGCGCCCTGAACCGGGCGTGGGGTTTTCGCGGTGTAGCGCTGGCCGGCTCGCTGCTGTTCGGGCTGTGGCACATCGCGACGTCGCTCGGTCTGACGAGCAGCAACGTCGGCTTCACCCGCATCTTCGGCGGCGGGGTCGTCGGCATGATGGCCGGGGTGGTGTTGGCGGTGCTCGCGACCGCAGCGGCCGGGTTTGTCTTCAGCTGGCTGCGACGGCGCAGTGGAAGTCTGCTGGCGCCGATCGCGCTGCATTGGTCGCTCAACGGGCTGGGCGCTCTCGCTGCTGCCGTGGTCTGGCAGCTGTCCAGCTGAGCAGCCGCTAGACCAGCAGCACCGCTGCACCAGAGATGTGGCCGGCGCTGAGATCCGACAGCGCCCGATCCGCCTGGCTCAGTGGATATTCCGGACTGGTTACCGAGATGTGGTGCTCGCCGACGAAGTCGAGGAAGGCCCGCGCGTCGGCGCGGGTGTTCGAGCTCACCGAGCGAATCTGACGCTCCTGAAAGAGATGTCGCTGGTAAACCAAGGCAGGAATGTCGCTGAGGTGGATACCGGCGATCGCCAATGTCCCGCCACGATCCAACGCCTCCAAAGCCGGCAGCACCAGATCGCCGACCGGAGCGAACAAGATCGCGGCGTCGAGCTGCGCCGGTGGCGGATCAGCGGCGCCCTGTGCGGACGCGGCGCCCAGCTCGAGCGCCAGCTGCTGCGCCGCGACACCGCGAGTCATCACGTGCACTTCGGCGCCCTGAGCCAGCGCGACCTGCGCGGTGATATGTGCGCTGCCGCCGAACCCATAGATGCCCAGCCGGCCGCCGTCGGGAAGCGCCGCGCGCTGCAGCGACCGGTATCCGATGATGCCGGCGCACAGCAGCGGCGCAAGTTCGCTGTCGCTGTAGCCGCTCGGCAGACGATGGGCGAAAGCCGCGGGGACCGTGGCGAATTCCGCGTATCCGCCATCGACATCCCATCCCGTATAGCGGGACTTCGGGCACAGGTTCTCGTCGCCGCGGCGGCAGTACGCGCAGACTCCGCACGTGTGCCGCAGCCACGCGATGCCTACCCGGTCGCCGACGTGGAACTCGGCGTCGGCGTCGGTGCCGACGTCGACCACTTCGCCGACCACTTCGTGCCCGGGCGTCACCCGTTCCCGGTGCACGGCGAGATCGCCTTCGGTGACATGCAGATCGGTGCGGCACACGCCACATGCACGCACGGCGACCAGAAGCTCCGATCGTCCAGGCTGCGGCACCGGGGTGCTGACGTACTCCAGCGGTCCGGAGCCGATCGGGCCTGGATCAACGACCTGCCACGCGCGCATCGTGGTAGGAATCGCGGCGGAGGTCATAGGTACCGCATGCCGCCGATCACCGCGCCCGCAACGGGTTAACGCCGGGTGGAGCTTCGCACCAACCGCACGATGAAGAGCAGAAGAACGGCTCCGAGGAACGCCGTGAAGAAGGTGAACCAGTGGCGGCCACTCACAACGTCGAAACCGAGCTTGCTGAGCAGAAAGCCGCCGAGAAATCCACCGATGACCCCGACGACGACGTCGAGCAAGATGCCCGACCCGGAGCCTTGGACGACCTTGCTAGCTAGCCAACCGGCGATACCGCCGATGACGATGTAGCCGATCCACCCGACCGCGGTCGGCGTCGCCAAAGCCAGAATCTCGGTAGCTGCCATGACACTCATTCGGAACTCCTTGCCGTGTTCGCTCAGCCCTCCGTCGGGCTGGCCGTCGGTATACCCACTTTGAAGTAATTACTCATACGTGTAATTGCGCAAGTCGGTTCGTACGCGGCCGGCACGTCGACGCTAGGTCGACACCGTGCCGGGAGCCGGTGCCGCACCGTTGCCGCCGGCGGGCTGTCCGGGCGGTGGCGGCGCTGGCGGCGCGGGTACCGGAGCGCCGGGAGCTGGAGCCCCCAGGGGCTGGTGCTGGAGCTGGCGCGCCCGGGGCTGGCGCGGGTGCACCCGGAGCAGGTGCCGGAGCGGGAGCGCCCGGAGGAGGAGGCGCACCCGGCGCGGGTGCCGGGCCGGGAACCGCGCCCAGTGGTCGGACCGATTCGGCCAGCGCCTTCGCGCCTGCCTTATCGACGGGGTTGTTACCGGTGCCCAGCCAGACCACGAAAAAGCGTTGGCTCGGCGCGCCCGCCGCGCCTGGCGGGCTGACCACGCCCGCCCAGATCTGGCCGTTCGGCTTGGTGGTGTCGCTGAACTTCACCTCGTAGTACGAGGCTCCGCCGGCCGCGCCGTTGGCGCCGAGCGGGATCGTCTCCTGGTTCACCCGGGTGCCGGGGTAGGGCATGAAGAATTCACCCATGTCCGATGCGAGCCGGGCGGCGGCTTTCGCGTTATCGGCTTCGGCGCTGGCGTAGAGCTTCTGGTCCAACTTGCCGAGCACGACGCGGGTGTCGTTGGCGACCGGCGGTGGCTGACCAGGCGTCGGTGCGCCGGAAATCTTGCTGAGCAGCGCCGAACCGTAGTCCAGGTGCGTCGCGTCGGATTCCACCCAACCTGCGGGAAGGACATAGCTGAACCCACCGACCGGGTTGTCAGTCCGTCCGGCGTTCGGGTCGACCGGGGGCGGGGGCGGGACATTCGGGTCGGCCGCGGGCGGCGCCCCGAGCGGGGCGGCGGGCGGTGGAGCCACTGCGGGACCGCCGGGGCCCGGTGCTGCGTCGGGCACGGCGGGAGGTGGGCCAGGCGCCGGAGCCGGAGCGGGCGCGCCAGGGGCGGGCGCCGCAGGGCTCGGGGGCGGCGCAGGCACCGGATCGGCGCCGGCAGCCGCCGGCACTGCGAATGTGATGGCTCCGGCACCGCCGACTGCCGCGGCGACGCGCGTCATCCAGCGGTTTTTGCGCCGAGTCGAATAGCGGTCCGCCTGGTCCATGACAAAAAACTACCGTGTTACACCCGTGACGCAAGTGCGAATTGCGGACGTTGCGACCGCTTTTTTCGTCGCCGGACTATGCGCGGGCCACAACAAACGTGCATGTCGCCGCTCCAGGCGCCCATCGCAGGCCGTTCTGGTGACGATTCGTTAACGCCGGCGCCGCCGGGCGCGTCACCGCTCAGGGACTGGTGAAGCCGGCCTGGCTCAGCACCCGTTGGCCGGTCGCACCGGTCACCAGCTCGACGAACTTCTGCGCCAGCACGGATTGCGAGGCCTTCTTGAGGGCGACGATCGGATAGATGTTCACCGCGTTGGCCGACTCCGGAAATCTGATGGTGTCGACCTTGTCGCCGGCCGCGTGCGCGTCATTCATGTAGACCAGTCCGGCGTCGGCCGTCCCGTCAGTGACCTTGGCCAGCACCGCCGCCCCGATCGACTCTTCGCTGGCTGGATAGAAGTGGACGCCGGTGTCGTCCTCGATGTGTTGCACCCCTGCCCCGCAGGGTGCGGACGCCTGGCACACCGCGACGCGCACGTCCGGCTTCGCGAGGTCGGCGAAGGACCGGATCTGCTTCGGGTCGCCCGGCACGGTGACGATAACCAAGGTGTTGGACGCGAAGTTCACCGGATCGCTGCTCGTCAGGTCCGCCTTGACCACGGTGTCCATCTGGGCGCTGTCGGCCGCGGCGAAAACATCGGCCTTGGCGCCTTTGGCCAATTTGTTGGCCAATTCCGCTGAGGTTGCGAAGTCGAAATCGACTGTGGCGCCCGGGTTGTCGGTCTGGAACTTGCCGGCAAGCAACGTAAAAGCAGGTTTGAGCGGGAGCGCGGCGAACACCATGATCGAGGTGGTCGGCGCGCGACCCGACGAGTCCGAAGTCGTGGCTGGCTGCGGCTTGTGCCCGCACCCGCCTAGATTGATCACCACCGTCAGGGCCAGCAACCCCGCCAACCCGGAAGAACGGGCGGTGCGAAGCCGAGATGTCACGCTGCCCAGCGTTGTCCAAACGGTGACCGCCTCGTGCCGGATTCGGAGTTTCATATCTAGCTACCGTCCAGTAACATAAGGAAACGTTAATGCCATACACGCCCTGAAATCCCAGGGACCGGCGTTGCGGTGTGCCACCATCGAAGCATCGGAAACCGTTGCTCTAGGCGGAAGCCGCGGCTGCTCTTTTCGAGCCGGCACCTGGGTTCAATGCTGAATACAAGGAGGTCATGGCGGTGGAGGTACTGGTCACCGGAGGCGACACCGAACTGGGTCGCGCCGTTGCTCAACGATTCCATGACGACGGCCACACGGTCACGCTGCTCGGCGCGCGCCGCGACGACCTCGAGGTAGCGGCCAAGGAGATCGAAGCGGACGCGATCGTCTGCGACAACACCGACCCGGGTGCCCTGGCCGATGTTCGCCACCTGTTCCCTCACCACCTCGACACCATCGTCAACGTTCCGGCACCTCGTTGGGCGGGCGGTGACCCACGCTTGTACTCGCTGTCCGACCTGGCGGCTGCGTGGCGCAACTCGCTGGACGACACCGTGCTGTCGGTGGCACTGACCCTCGAGACGGTCGGCGATCACCTGCGATCCGGTGGATCAATCATCAGTGTCGTGCCGGAAAACCCCCGCCCGGGTAGTCCGGAGGCAGCGGTGAAGGCCGCCCTCGCCAGCTGGGTTGCCGGCCAGGCATCAGTGTTCGGCACCCGCGGTATCACCGTCAACGCGGTTGCGGCCGGACGCAGCGCCCAGCCCGGTTACGAAGGCCTGACCAGCAGGCCGCCGTCGCTTGCCGCCGAGGTCGCCCGGATGTCATTGTTCTTGACCAGCCCGGCTGCCCGCCACATCACTGGCCAGACGCTGCACGTCAGCCACGGCGCACTCACGCAGTTCGCCTAGCCGGACGACGAGGCGCCGTGCAGCGGCGCGAGGAAATGCCCGGCAATTTGCGGACGCATGCTGGCCGGAAGCGTGACTTCGTCGCCGAGCAGGTTCAGGTCAAGGTGCTGGACGCCGGCATCGACGGCCTGATCATCAACATCGCCAGGGGTCATCGCCGCGGTCGGCGACGCACTGCGCCCTTTGGGCGCTAGAGCCCGCGGCGACCTGCATCACGTGTGATCGCGGCCGGTGTGGGCGATCACACGCCGTTAGGTCGAACCTGGCAGGTCCGGGCGACTACCGTGGGGGTGTACTAGTAGCCGCTGAGGAGCAAGCACGCCATGAACGCCCAGCCCGAACACACCGCACTGAACCGTCGACACCGGGTTGTGGTCATCGGTTCCGGATTCGGCGGTTTGAACGCGGTCAAAAAGCTGAAGCGGGCAAACGTCGACATCAAGCTGATCGCCCGCACCACGCACCACCTGTTCCAGCCGATGCTCTACCAAGTGGCGACCGGTATCGTGGCCGAGGGCGCGATCGCTCCCCCGACCCGGATGATCCTGCGGGGTCAACACAATGCCCAGGTTCTGCTCGGCGACGTCACGCACATCGATCTCAGGGGCAAGTTCGTCGTATCGGAGTTGCTGGGCCACAGCTACGAAACCCCGTATGACAGCTTGATCATCGCCGCCGGGGCCGGCCAGTCCTACTTTGGCAACGACCACTTCGCCGAATACGCCCCCGGCATGAAGTCCATCGACGACGCCCTGGAACTGCGTGGTCGCATCATGAGCGCGTTCGAAGCTGCCGAGCGGTCCAGCGACCCGGAGCGACGCCAGAAACTGCTCACCTTCACCGTCGTCGGTGCGGGACCGACCGGTGTCGAGATGGCCGGCCAGATCGCAGAACTCGCGGACTTCACGCTGAAAGGCGTTTACCGCCACATCGATTCGACGAAGGCGCGGGTCATCTTGTTGGACGCGGCCCCCGCGGTGCTGCCGCCGATGGGCGAGAAGCTCGGCAAGAAGGCGGCCGAACGGCTGGAGAAAATGGGTGTCGAGATCCAACTCGGTGCGATGGTGACCGACGTCGACCGCGACGGCATCACGGTCAAGGATTCCGACGGCACCATCCGCCGCATCGAGTCGGCCTGCAAGGTGTGGTCCGCCGGCGTCTCGGCCAGCCCGCTGGGTCGTGACCTGGCCCGCCAATCGGGTGTCGAACTCGACCGCGCGGGCCGGGTGAAAGTGCTGCCCGACCTGTCAATTCCCAACCACCTCAACGTTTTCGTCGTCGGGGACATGGCTGCCGTCGACGGAGTGCCCGGCGTTGCGCAGGGCGCCATCCAGGGCGGCAAGTACGCCGCAGGCACGATCAAAGCCGAGTTGGCGGGCGCCGACCCGGCGCAACGTGACCCGTTCCAGTATTTCGACAAAGGCTCGATGGCCGCGGTGTCGCGCTACTACGCGGTGGTCAAGATCGGGCCGCTGGAGTTCGGTGGCATCATCGGCTGGTTCGCCTGGCTGCTGCTGCACTTGGTCTACCTGATCGGGTTCAAGAACAAGGTCACCACGGTGCTGTCGTGGGTTGTGACGTTCCTGAGCGGCCGGCGCGGCCAGTTGACGATCACCGAGCAGCAAGCCTTCGCCCGCACCCGACTCGAACAACTAGCGGTGTTGGCGGCCGAGGCGCACGAGGACGAGACGGCAAAGGTCGCCAGCTAGTTCTCGGCTTCGAGATTCTGTAGCCGTACCTGACCGCGAGCCACCAGGCGGTCGTCCGGGTCGACGATGGTGACTTGCCATAGTTGCTGGCGGCGTCCGCGATGTACGGGAATCGCAGTGCCATAGATCATTCCGCTGCCGATGGCACGCAGGAAGTCGGTGTTGTTGTTGACGCCGACGACCGATCCGTTGCCGCCTTTGGCGGCCACCCAGGTGTACGCGGCGACGCTGGCCAGGCTCTCGACCATCGCGCAGTAAACGCCGCCGTGCACGATCCCCATGGGTTGCAACAGCTTGGGTGAGACGTCCAGTTGCGCGCGTGTCCGGTCAGGACTGATTTCGGTGAACTCCAGTCCTAATTCCTTGTCGAACGGCGCTTCTGGCATTGGTTCCATGGTCCTACCTCCTCTGCGGTCTCTCGGATCATCTCTATTGCAAAATAGGCGTTGCATGTAACGCGGCCCCGGGGCAAGCCTCGAAGCGTCGCCCAAGCGCGACCGGCGATATCATGTCTTCCATCTGATCGGACTTCAGGGCTGAAACACCGCTCAAGCAATTGTGACCGGTACTGTGATGTGCGGCGCGGAGACCTTGGCAGCACCGAAACGGGGAGTGGGCGACATGCTGACGGTGACAACCGAGCCGGTGCGGCTACCGCCGGGTACGCGGCTACCGAAGCTTCTTCAGGGCCTGTGGTTCTTGCGCGACTACCACCACATGTACGGCGCTCTCAGTCGACGGCACGGCCCAGTTTTCCGGGTGAACATGCCGCGCCTGGGGCGTGCTGTGGTGGTCAGAGACGCGGCCTTGATCAAGGAGGTGTTTAATACCAGCACCGATCTGCTGGAACGCGCGACAACGGGGACTGCCAGCCTGGGCGACGGCTTCGGCGCGGGGTCGACGTTCGCCCTCGCCGGAGATGAACTCCTCGAGCGACGCAAGCTCGTGCTCCCCCAGTTTCACGGCAAGCGGATGCGCAGCTACGAGCCCATCATCGAGGAAGAGGTCTTGCGCGAGATCGCAAACTGGCCGGAAGGGCGCGAGTTCGAGACGCTGCCGTCGATGACGACAATGACCCTCGGGGCCATCCTGCGGGCCGTGTTTGGTGCCGAGGGCGACACGCTCGACGAACTGTACGACCTCATTCCGCCCATGGCCGACATCGTCGGGGTGTACCTGACGCTTCCGACGAGCCTGCGGCGTGACCTGGGCCGGTGGAGTCTCGGGGGACGTTATTTGCGATACCGGCGCCGTTTCGACGCCGCGATCGATTCGCTCATCACCGCTGCGCGGGTCGATCCCGCGCTGGAAGAGCGCAGCGATGTGCTGGCGCTGCTGGTGCGGGCGCGCTACGAGAACGGCGAACCGATCACCGATCAGCACATCGCCGACGAGATGCTGACCTTGCTGGTGTCCGGCCACGAGACGACGGCGGGATCGCTGGGCTGGGCGGTGGAGCGGATGACCCGCCATCCCGAGTTGCTGAAGCGGCTGACCGACGAAGTCGATGCCGGCGGATCGGAGTTGCGCCAGGCCACGATCGCGGAAGTGCAGCGCACCCGGACCGTTCTCGACTCCACCGTGCGATGCACCAAAGCGCGTCTCCGCTTAGGTGAATGGATTATTCCGGAGAACACCAGGATCGTCCTGAGCCTCGCGCTGGTCCACGATTCCGACGACGTATTCAAAGACGCGATGGCGTTCAACCCGGATCGATTCCTCGGCAGTGCCGCGAAGCCGAAGGGGTGGATTCCGTTCGGCGGCGGCGTCAACCGTTGCGTCGGCGCTGCGTTGGCCACCATGGAGATGGACATCACCCTGCGCCTGATATTGCGCGAATTCCGTTTCACGCCAACCGATGCGCCGGACGAGCGGCCACACTGGCGCGGCATCGCCTACCAGCCGGCGCGGGGGGCACGAGCGACGGTCAGCCGGCGAACCACGACGGCGTCGCATGCTGCCGACTCGGCCCTGGTGGCCGATCACACCAGCAAGTCGTAAAGCCTGGCATACTCGCCGCTGTGACAAGCACTCTCCAGCGATACCTCAAGCCCATCGACCCTTTGCCGTGGCTGAAACTCGCCATGAACAAGTACTGGTACCCGTTGATCACGCGCCGGTGGGAAGGCGATGACATCGTCTTTCTCAACTGGGGTTACGAGGAAGATCCGCCGCTGGGTTTGTCACTGGCACCCGAGGATGAGGCCAATCGGTACTCCATCCAGCTCTACCACCGCACCGCTGCTCAAGCGGATCTCGGTGGAAAGAAGGTGCTGGAGATCAGCAGCGGCCACGGCGGGGGCGCCGCTTATTTGACGCAGACCTTCAACCCGGGCACCTATACCGGGCTCGACTTCAACCCCGACGGTGTCGCTTTCGCTAAGAAGCGCCATAACCTTCCTGGTCTGGATTTTGTCGAGGGCAACGCCGAGAGCATGCCCTTCACCGATGAATCGTTCGACGCGATTGTCAACATCGAGGCCTCGCACACGTATCCGCACTTCGACCGGTTTCTCCCCGAAGTGGCGCGGGTGCTGCGCCCGGGCGGTCATTTCCTCTACGCCGATTTTCGCGGCTACCTCGAATACGACGACTGGGACGCGGCACTCGCCGCGATGCCGATGCAAATGGCCTCGAAGCGGGATATCAGTGCCGAGGTGCTGCGCGCGCGAGATAAAAACGCTGAGGTCCTCCTGGATCTGAACACTCGCCACATTCCGAAAGGCCTGCAGTTCTTCGGCAAGATGTTCTCCGGTGCACCCGGCACGCTGGCATATCGCCAAATGCAGACCGGGAAGGCGTCCTACCGGATGTACCACTTCATCAAAGACTGACGCGGACCGCGCGTCCCCTGGATGCCAGCGAGCCCCGTGCGTTACGCACGGGGCTCGCTGTATCGAGAGACCGGGGGGTCACTGCAGCCCTCAGGACACCGTCTCGATCATTTATCGCTCGATGCAAGGAGCATAGGGAAGGCTGCCCTAATTTCGCAAGGGGTTGCCCGCCTCCGTAGCCGTGTCGGCGACAAACCGCGGACCGGCAGACCGAAGTTGACCAGCGCGTCGAGCACTGCCTGGCCGCGCCGCATGGCCGCCAGTTCGTTGGTGCCGGCCAGCTGCGGCACCTGGGTCGCCGACGCCACCACCATCGATCCGACCGTGTGCCACATGGCCGCGATCGGCACGGCGCCACCACTGACTGTGTGCAACTTGGCAAACAGCGGCTCCAGCGTCCGATGGCAGCGGTGGGCCACCCAGGTCGTCAACGCCGCCTCGCTTGGCAGCCGAACCACGCCGTCGCTCAACCCGTCAGCGACGGACGGGTCGTCCGGGAGCACCCGCACCGTAGGGTCGACCACCCCGGCCCAGTCGATAACACCGTCGGAGTCGACGTGGACCCACAAGTTCTCCAGCCCGGTGTCCCACGCTCTGGCTTCCAGCACCACCAGGGCAACCACTCGGCCGATCACCGTGTGGACCAGTGTCGCCGCCAATTGCTTTGTGGCACTTCGTGGATCCATGTCGACCGCAGCCGCGTCGAGCATTGTCTTGAACCGATCGGTGCTCAGGGCCGAGGTCAGCGGCCACCAGCGGCGCACCGACACATCGCCCAGCACCGCGACGCCGTAGACCCGCGGGCATTGCGGGTACAGCTCGCGAAGCCGCCGACTGGACTCGTGCAGCGGCAGCACGCGGTCAATGGTCATAGCCGCGATCAGCGGGTCGTTGATCACCATTGTCACGTCTACCTCCTGCTGTAAGGTTAGCCTAACCATATGAGTGTTGCGCATTCGGTGGGACCCTCGCCGTGGCCAGCCCCGCCGGCACCAGCACCTCGACTCCTGACTCGCGTCGGCCGTGTTCGGCGGGAGACGTACGACCGTCGGTAGTAAGCGCGAGTACGCTGGCGATGTTGCCGAGGAGATGAGCAAACATGGCTAAGCTGACGCGGCTCGGGGATCTCGAGCGCGCGGTGATGGATCACCTGTGGTCCGCTCCCCTACCGCAGACCGTCCGTCAGGTGCACGAGGCGCTTTCTGCGCAGCGCGATCTGGCCTACACGACGGTGATGACCGTGCTGCAGCGGCTCGCGAAGAAGAACCTGGTCTCGCAAATCCGTGACGACCGGGCGCACCGATATGTGCCGGTCCACGGGCGCGATGAGCTGGTCGCCGGACTGATGGTCGACGCGCTCGACCAAGCCGCCGACACCGGAAGCCGCCACGGCGCCCTCGTGCACTTCGTGGAGCGCGTCGGCGCCGACGAAGCAGAGGCGTTGCGGCGCGCGCTCGACGAGCTGGAGTCAGGTCATCGAACATCGCCGCCTGGTGGCGCTCGACCCGCGGACTGAGGGACACTGGAACCGTGTCTGGGCTGGCCTTCACCGTACTTGCGGTGATACTGGTCGGCCCGGTGCCCGCTCTGCTAGCCCGCGCGACGTGGCCACTGCGGGCCCCGCGTGCGGCGATGGTGCTCTGGCAGGCGATTGCCGTCGCGGCGGTGCTGTCGGCGTTCAGTGCCGGCTTCGCGATCGCCAGCCGATTGTTCGTCCCGGGAGCTGACGGGCGACCGACTGCCAGCCCCGCCGCGGAGATCGGTCGGCTCGGCTGGCCGCTGTGGATTCTCGACGTCACGGTATTCGGGCTCACCCTGATGGTCGGCGCCCGCCTGTTGGTGGCTGTCGTCCGGGTCGCGGTCGGCACCCGTCGGCGGCGGGCCCATCACCGCATGCTCGTCGACCTGCTCGGCCTGTCGTCCGACGTGACGGCCGCGCGAGCCTGCGCCCGCGGGCGTGATCTGCGTGTGCTGGAGGTGGCGCAGCCGCTGGCCTACTGTCTTCCCGGGGTGCGCAGCCGCGTCGTGGTCAGCGAGGGCACGCTGGACTCGCTGACCGATGGCGAGGTCGCCGCGATCCTCGGCCATGAGCGTGCGCATCTGCGCGCCCGCCACGACCTGGTGCTCGAGGCATTCACCGCGGCGCACGCCGCGTTCCCCCGATTCGTCCGCAGCGCAAGCGCTTTGGATGCCGTGCAATTGCTGGCTGAGCTGTTGGCCGACGATGCCGCGGTTCGGGTGGCCGGCCCCGCCCCCCTGGCTCGCGCCTTGGTGGCCTGCGCGTCGGGCCGCGCCCCGATGGGTGCGCTGGCCGCCGGTGGCGCGCACACTCTGCTGCGGGTGAGACGCCTGTCCGGTAGTGGCAACAGCCTGTGGGTGTCGACGGCCGCCTACCTCACAGCCGCGGCTGTGTTGGTCGTGCCTACCGTCGCGCTAGCCATCCCCTGGCTCACCGAACTGCACCGGCTGTTCACCGCTGCCTAACCCGGCGACCGGCCACCCACCGCACTATGGCGAACCTTTGCTTCAGACCTGAATCCCGCTGTGCCACAGTGTTCGGTGCAGGGGCTTGGACGGAGTCACGAAATTGAGAGGCGCACACATGAGCTCGTCGGAATCAAAGACCGGGACCGCGCAGATCGGCGTCACAGGCCTGGCGGTGATGGGCTCGAATCTCGCCCGAAATTTCGCCAGTCACGGCTACACGGTGGCGCTGCACAACCGGTCGATCGCCAAGACCGACGCACTGCTCGAAGAGCACGGCGACGAAGGCACATTCGTCCGGTCGGAGACCATCGAAGAGTTCCTCGACGCGTTGGAGAAGCCGCGACGGGTGATCATCATGGTCAAGGCCGGTGACCCCACTGACGCCGTCATCAACGAACTCGCCGACGCGATGGAGGACGGCGACATCATCATCGACGGTGGCAACGCGCTCTACACCGACACCATCCGCCGCGAGAAGGCCATCAGCGAGCGCGGATTGCACTTCGTCGGCGCCGGCATCTCCGGGGGCGAGGAGGGCGCGCTCAAAGGCCCGTCGATCATGCCCGGCGGACCCGCCGAGTCCTACAAGTCGCTGGGCCCGCTGCTGGAGGAGATCTCCGCGCACGTCGACGGCGTCCCGTGCTGCACCCACATCGGCCCCGACGGCGCCGGGCACTTCGTCAAAATGGTGCACAACGGCATCGAATACTCCGACATGCAGCTCATCGGCGAGGCCTACCAGCTGCTGCGCGACGCGCTCGGCAAGACCGCGCCCGAGATCGCCGACGTGTTCGCCGAATGGAACAACGGCGACCTGGACAGCTTCCTCATCGAGATCACCGCAGAGGTGTTGCGCCAGAAGGACGTTAAGACCGGAAAGCCGCTCGTCGACGTCATCGTCGACGAGGCCGAGCAGAAGGGCACCGGGCGCTGGACCGTCAAGTCCGCGCTCGACCTCGGTGTGCCGGTGACCGGTATCGCCGAGGCGGTGTTCGCCCGCGCACTCTCCGGCTCGGTGGCCCAGCGGAAGGCCACCACCGGCTTGGCCTCCGGAGACCTCAAAGGGCGGATTAGCCCAGAAGATGAAGCTGCAGAGCAATTCGTCGACGACGTCAGCAAGGCGCTTTATGCGTCGAAGATCATCGCCTACGCGCAGGGCTTCAATCAGATCCAGGCGGGCAGCGCGGAATACGACTGGGGCATCACCCCGGGCGACATGGCCACCATCTGGCGTGGCGGATGCATCATCCGGGCCAAGTTCCTCAACCGGATCAAAGACGCATTCGACGAGGACCCCGACCTGCCCACCCTGATCGCCGCGCCGTACTTCCGCAGTGCCATCGAGGCGGCCGTGGACAGTTGGCGCCGCGTCGTGGTGACCGCCACCGAATTGGGTATCCCGATCCCGGGGTTCGCCTCGGCGCTTTCCTACTACGACGCACTGCGCACCGAACGACTGCCCGCCGCGCTCACCCAGGGCCTGCGGGACTTTTTCGGCGCACACACTTATGGACGGACAGATGAGGACCCGAGCAAGAAGTTCCACACCCTCTGGAGTGCAGACCGCAGCGAAGTACCTGCCTAGCGGGCCCCGGTGAAGTTTCTGGATGGGCACCGCCCCGCCTACGACCTGACTTATGACGACGTCTTCATCGTGCCGAACCGTTCGGACGTGGCGTCGCGTTTCGACGTCGATCTGTCCACCGGTGACGGATCCGGCACCACGATCCCGGTCGTGGTGGCCAATATGACCGCGGTGGCGGGTCGGCGGATGGCCGAGACGGTAGCCCGCCGGGGCGGGATTGTCGTTCTGCCGCAGGACCTTCCGATCACCGCGGTGCAGCAAACCGTCGACTTCGTCAAGAGCCGCGACCTGGTGGTCGATACCCCGGTGACCCTGGAGCCCGACCACTCGGTGTCCGACGCGCTGGCCTTGATCTCCAAGCGCGCGCACGGCGCCGCGGTCGTGACGTTCGAGGGACGGCCGATCGGTCTGATCACCGAGTCCTGCTGCGAGGGGGTCGACCGCTTCGCCCGAGTGCGCGACATCGCCATCACCGACTTCGTCACAGCGCCGGTGGGAACGGATCCGCGAGAAGTTTTCGACCTGCTCGAACACGCCTCGGTCGACGTCGCGGTCATGACCGCCGCCGACGGCGCCCTGGCCGGCGTGCTGACCCGGACCGGTGCGATTCGCGCCGGGATCTACTCGCCGGCCGTCGACCGGCAGGGCCGGCTGCGCATCGGCGCGGCGGTCGGCATCAACGGCGATGTGGTCGCCAAGGCGCAGGCGGTCGCCGAGGCCGGTGTCGACCTGATCGTGGTCGACACCGCCCACGGTCACCAGGTCAAGGCCTTGGATGCGATCAAGTCGATCTCGTCGCTGGACTTGGGTGTGCCGCTGGTCGCGGGCAACGTGGTGTCGGCGGATGGCACCCGCGACCTGATCAGTGCCGGCGCGTCGATCGTCAAGGTCGGGGTGGGCCCGGGGGCCATGTGCACCACCCGCATGATGACCGGTGTGGGCCGGCCCCAGTTCTCGGCGGTCCTTGAATGCGCCTCGGCGGCAGAGCAACTCGGCGCACAGGTGTGGGCCGATGGCGGCGTGCGGCACCCACGCGACGTGGCGCTGGCGTTGGCCGCCGGCGCATCCAACGTGATGATCGGATCGTGGTTCGCCGGCACCTACGAGTCCCCCGGCGACTTGATGCGCGACCGCGACAACAAGGCGTACAAGGAGAGCTACGGTATGGCCTCCAAGCGCGCGGTGGTGGCGCGCACCGCCGCCGACAGCGCGTTCGATCGCGCCCGCAAGGCGCTGTTCGAAGAAGGCATCTCGACGTCGCGGATGGCACTGGACCCCGCCCGCGGGGGTGTCGAAGACCTGCTCGACCACATCACCTCCGGAGTCCGCAGCACCTGTACCTACGTCGGCGCGTCGACGTTGGCCGAGTTGCACGAGCGGGTGGTGGTCGGCATCCAGTCCGCGGCGGGCTTCGCCGAGGGGCATCCGCTGCCATTCGGGTGGTAGACCAGCCGTTCACAGGCGTGTCGGCACGGCAACGTGGACTCAGGCGCCGCACTCCTTCGCTACCATCGGAGTTCACTCCACGAGTGGATACGTCGAAGAAAGGGTCCCCGTTGCCGCAGGCACCCGCGCCAACTGGCGTGTGTGACGCCGACTCAGAGGAGCCTCCTTCTCGCGGAGTGATCGCGATCGCGGGCGAAGCCCGGGTGAAGCGGGTCACGACCGTTGAAGGTTGGCCTCGATGAATCTGCTCGTCACCCTGCTCAGCTTGCTGGCCATCGTCCTGCTCACCGCCGGCACAGCTCTGTTCGTCGCCGCCGAATTCTCGCTGACCACCCTTGAACGCAGCACCGTCGACGCCAACGCCCGCCGCGGCGGGCGTCGTGACCGGTACGTGCAGCGTGCCCATCACAGCTTGTCGTTTCAGTTATCCGGAGCGCAGCTTGGAATCTCGATCACGACGCTGATCACGGGATATCTCACCGAACCGTTGGTGGCAGAGCTGCCGCACCCGGCCCTGGATGCACTCGGGGTGCCCGACCGGGTGGCCAACGCGGTGCTCACCTTTGTGACGCTGCTTGTCGTCACCTCGCTGTCGATGATCTTCGGCGAGCTGGTCCCGAAAAACCTTGCGGTGGCTCATCCCCCGGCGACCGCGCGAGCCGTCGCCGGTGTCCAGTTGCTGTTCTCCTGGCTGATGACCGGGCCGATCCGGTTGACCAACGGCGTGGCCAACTGGATCCTGCGCAAGCTGGGCGTCGAGCCCGCCGAGGAGCTGCGGTCGGCTCGTTCGGCGCAGGAGTTGGTGTCGCTGGTACGCACATCGGCCCGCAGCGGCTCGCTGGATCCGGCGACCGCGGCGCTGCTGGACCGGTCGCTGCAGTTCGGTGAGCTGACCGCCGAGGAGTTGATGACCCCGCGATCGAAAATCGTTGCGCTGCAAGTTGATAACACCGTCGCCGATCTGGTGGAAGCGGCCGCCGAGAGCGGCTTTTCGCGGTTTCCGGTCGTGGACGGTGACCTAGACGAGACGGTCGGCATCGTGCACGTCAAACAGGTCTTCGGGGTGCCGGCGGCCGAGCGGGAACTCACGCTGGTCACGGCCGTCGCGCAGCCCGTCGCGAAGGTCCCCTCCACGCTCGACGGCGACGCGCTGATGGGGCAGATCCGCGCCAATGACCTGCAGACCGCGATGGTTGTCGACGAGTACGGCGGCACCGCGGGGATGGTGACCGTCGAGGACCTGATCGAGGAGATCGTCGGTGACGTCCGCGACGAACACGACGACGCCGCGCAGGATGTGGTGGCCGTCGACAGCGGGTGGCGGGTGTCCGGTCTGCTGCGCATCGACGAGGTCGCCACCGCGACCGGCTACCACGCCCCCGAAGGCGAGTACGAGACGATCGGCGGGCTCGTGCTGGAACAGCTGGGGCGGATCCCGGTGATCGGCGACGAGGTGCAGCTGAGCGGCTACGAACACGACGGGACCCGGTACGCTTCCGCGTGGCGGGCCAGGGTGCTGCGGATGGACGGGCGCCGCATCGACCTGCTCGAGCTGACGCAAGTGTCCGATCGTGCCGATTCCAGCGCGGGGCGAGGCCACTGATGGGCGATGTCTTCGCGCTGCTGGCGACGATCCTGCTGATCGGCGCGAACGCGTTTTTCGTGGCCGCCGAGTTCTCGCTGATCTCTGCCCGGCGGGATCGCCTCGAAGGGCTCGCCGAGCAGGGCAGAACGGGTGCATTCACGGTGATCCGGGCTGGCGAACAGCTGCCGTTGATGTTCGCGGGTGCGCAACTGGGCGTCACGCTGTCCTCGATCCTTCTCGGCCGGATCGGCGAGCCGGCCGTCGCGGATCTGCTGCGGCGTCCGTTCGGTCTGCTCGGCGCGTCTCCCGCGCTGCTGCACACCACGTCGTTGCTGGTTGCGCTGGCGATCGTGGTGACGCTGCACCTGCTGCTCGGTGAAATCGTCCCGAAGAACATCGCCATGGCCGGGCCGGAGCGGGCGGCGATACTTCTCATCCCGGTCTATCTGGTCTACGCGCGGTCGGTCCGGCCCGTCGTCAACTTCTACAGCTACTGCAACAGTGCGATCTTGCGGGCCCTGCGGGTACATGCCCGCGACGAACTCGACGTCACCGTCTCCACCGTCGAGCTCAGCGAGATGATCGCCGAGTCGGTCTCGGAGGGCCTACTCGATCGCGAGGAGCACACCCGGCTGACCCGCGCGCTCCAGATTCGCAACCGAGCCGTCGCCGACGTGGCCGTTCCGGTCGCCGACATCCAAGCGGTGCCGGTGGCCGCAGCCGGCACCGGCCCGACTGTCGATGTCGTCGAAAAAGCCTTGGCCGCAACGGGTTACTCGCGGTTCCCGGTGGTCGGCGTCGACAACGGCTTCGTCGGCTACCTGCACATCAAAGACGTGCTGTCGTTGGCCGGCGATCCGCGGGCCGTGATCGACCTGGCCAGAGTCCGGCCACTCCCCCGCATCTCCGAGTCGCTGAGTGTCCCCGAGGCGCTGTCACGCATGCGCCGGACCAACAGTCATCTTGCGCTCGTCACTGCCCGCGGCGGGAGCGACCTGGTGGCGATGGTCGCGCTAGAGGACTTGGTGCGTGACCTGGTCGGCCTGGTGCGCGACGGGACAGGGCGTGCCTGACACCTGCCACCGCTTGGATGCCGAGCAGTGGACGGCGCGCGCCGACGAGCACGCCGTGCGCGTCGAGGGATTCATCGGCCCGCACGCGGCGCGGGCACGAGTCGGTGAGCCGCATCCGGTGTGGGACTTCCTGTTCAGCTACTACAGCCTGCGGCCGAGGCAGCTGCGTTGCTGGCATCCCGGCTACGGAGTGGTGCTCGCGGGCGACGAAGCCGTCCGCCGATACCGGGACCGTCGGGGCTACGCCGTCGGCGCGGACGGAGTCACCGTCGACCGCGCGCATCTGCTCAGCCGGCTGGAGACGATCTCGTTCGTGGCACGGTTGTTGCGCGCGACCACGCAGCGGCCGGCTCAGTTCAACTGTTTCGGGCTGCACGAATGGGCGATGGTCTATCGCAGCGGTGACATCCGCCACGAGCGGGTCCCGTTGCGACTCGGTGCCGCGGGCACCGACACGGTCATCGAAGCCGAGATCGCAGGACCGTTGCGCTGCAGCCACTTTGACGCATTTCGATTTTTCAGCGCCGAGGCGGTGCCGCGAAACGCGGGTTCGCCCAGTCGCGCCACCCAACAGGATTGGGAACAGTCCGGCTGCCTTCACGCGAATATGGACCTGTACAAATGGTCCTACAAATTGAGCCCGCTGATCGATTCCGAGATGCTGCTCGACTTCTTGGAGCTGGCTGCGGCGGCGCGTGAGATCGACATGCGTGCCAGCCCGTACGACCTCCGAGGCTACGGATATGCGCCGATCACCGTCGAGGACGCGGCGGGCCGCGCCGAGTACGTGCGCTGCCAGAAAGCCATCGCCACCCGCGCCGAGCCGTTGCGGGCGGCGCTGCTGGCACGGTGTGACCTGCTGCTCAAGGTTGCCGGTTACCAGTAGTCGGGCTGTCGGCCGGTAGGCTGAGTTCTGATTTCGGTAGGCCAGTGCGGAGGGAAATGATGACTGATCGCGTGTCGGTGGGGAATCTGCGCGTCGCCCAGGTGCTGTACGACTTCGTCAACAACGAGGCTCTGCCCGGCACCAGCATCGACCCCGACAGCTTCTGGGCCGGGGTGGACAAGGTCGTCACCGACCTGCAGCCGCAGAACCAGGACCTGTTGGAGCGGCGCGACCAATTACAGGCGCAGATCGACAAGTACCACCGCCAGCACGTCATCGAGCCGCTGGACCCCGACGGGTATCGCGAGTTCCTCACCGAGATCGGTTATCTGCAACCCGAACCCGCCGATTTCATCATCACCACCGCAGGTGTCGATGACGAGATCACCACGACGGCCGGCCCGCAGTTGGTGGTCCCGGTGCTCAACGCGCGGTTCGCGCTGAACGCTTCCAACGCCCGGTGGGGCTCGCTGTACGACGCGCTCTACGGCACCGACGTGATTCCGGAAGACGACGGCGCCGAGAAGGGCACCAGCTACAACCGGGTCCGCGGCGACAAGGTCATCGCCTACGCCCGCAAGTTCCTCGACGAGGCCGTCCCACTGTCGTCCGGCTCGTGGGCCGACATCACCGGGCTCAGCGTCGAGGACGGCCACCTGAAGGTGGCGACCGCCGACGGATCCGTCGATCTGGCCGGCCCGGAGAAGTTCGTCGGTTACACCGGCGAGCTTGGCTCCCCCAGCTGGTCGGTGCTGCTGGTCAACCACGGTTTGCACCTCGAGATCCTGATCGACCCCGAGTCGCCGGTCGGCAAGACCGACGCCGCCGGCATCAAGGACGTCGTCCTGGAGTCGGCGATCACCACGATCATGGACTTCGAGGACTCGGTCGCTGCGGTCGACGCCGACGACAAGGTGCTGGGCTACCGCAACTGGCTCGGCCTGAACCGGGGCGATCTGTCGGAAGAGGTCGACAAGGGCGGCAAGACCATCCACCGCGTGCTCAACCAGGACCGCACCTACAAAACAGCTCGGCCCGAGGTCGCCGGCTCCGCGGCTCCGGAAGGCGCCCAAACCTTTACCCTGCCCGGTCGCAGCCTGCTGTTCGTCCGCAACGTCGGCCACCTGATGACCAACGACGCCATCGTCGTGAGCGACGGCAACGGAGCGGAAGCCGAGGTGTTCGAGGGCATCCAGGATGCGCTGTTCACCGGTCTGACCGCGATTCACGGATTGCGGTCCGGCTCGGACAACGGAGGGGCCAACGGACCGCTGACCAACAGCCGCACCGGGTCGATCTACATCGTCAAGCCGAAGATGCACGGCCCGGACGAGGTCGCGTTCACCTGCGAGCTGTTCAGCCGCGTCGAGGACGTTCTCGGCCTTCCGCAGGGCACCATGAAGGTCGGCATCATGGACGAGGAGCGTCGCACCACCGTCAACCTCAAGGCGTGCATCAAGGCCGCCGCCGACCGGGTGGTGTTCATCAACACCGGCTTCCTGGATCGCACCGGCGACGAGATCCACACCTCGATGGAGGCCGGCCCGATGATCCGCAAGGGTGCGATGAAGAGCACCACCTGGATCAAGGCCTACGAGGACAACAACGTCGACGCCGGTCTCGCGGCCGGCTTCAAGGGCAAGGCGCAGATCGGCAAGGGCATGTGGGCGATGACCGAGTTGATGGCCGACATGATGGAGCAGAAGATCGGCCAGCCGAAGGCCGGTGCCACCACCGCATGGGTGCCCTCGCCGACGGCGGCCACGCTGCACGCGATGCACTACCACTACGTGGACGTGGCGTCGGTGCAGGACGAGCTTGAAGGCAAGAAGCGGGCCACCATCGACGAGCTGCTGACGGTCCCGCTGGCCAAGGAACTGGCCTGGGCGCCGGAGGAGATCCGTGAGGAGGTCGACAACAACTGTCAGTCGATCCTCGGCTACGTGGTGCGGTGGATCGACGCGGGTGTCGGCTGCTCGAAGGTGCCCGACATTCACAACGTCGCGCTGATGGAAGACCGCGCCACGCTGCGGATTTCCAGCCAGCTTCTGGCGAATTGGCTCCGGCATGGCGTCATCACCGAAGAGGATGTGCGCGCTAGCCTGGAGCGGATGGCTCCGCTGGTGGACGAGCAGAACGCTGGTGACTCCGGGTATTTGCCGATGGCTCCCAACTTCGACGACAGCATCGCGTTCCTGGCCGCCCAAGAGCTGATCCTGCAAGGCACCCAGCAGCCCAGCGGCTACACCGAGCCGATCCTGCATCGGCGCCGACGCGAGTTCAAGGCCCGCGCCAGTTCATGAGCGCCGTTGGTTGGGGGAATCTCGACCACCCCGATGACTAACGGCCGCAGGCACCTCTGGCGCTCAGGAGAGGACCGGCATGGGTAGGCACAGAGCTCCCGATGACGACGAAGAACCGATCGACGACCCGTCAGATGACTATCCCGAGTCGCAGGACTTCGGAGATGCCAGCGGATACCGCGAGCCTCCGGGTCCACCGGCCGACGAACCATCTTTCCCCGGTTCCTTCGAGGCGCCGCGTTATCCGAGCCGTCCGCCGGAAGAATTCTCCGACGACTTTGCCGGCGATGCAGGCTTTTTCGGCTTCGACGAGCCAGCAGACGATTCGCGGGACGAGTTCGCGACCCCGGAGCCGGACCAGCCCCCCGCCGAGATCGACGCGCCGGACGACTTTCCTGACTTTCCACGACGTGACCCGGTCCCACCGGCTCCGCCCTCGGGTCCGCCGACCGGCGGCCACCGTGTTCTCCCCGATTTCAGCGGCGGTCACCGCAACGAGGCGGGACGCCGCGGGGTCAGCATCGGAGTGGTCGCCGCGCTGATCTCGGTCGTCGTGGTGGTGGGCGTGGTCATTCTGTGGCGTTTCTTCGGCGACGCGCTGTCCAACCGCTCTTACAGTGCGCGATGCGTCGGCGACAAGCAGCCGATCGCCGTGATCGCCGACCCGTCGATCTCCGATCAGGTGCAGCATTTGGCGGAACGATTCAACGGCATTGCCGCGCCGGTCGGCGACCACTGCGTCTCGATCGGGGTCAAATCTGCGGGCTCCGACGCGGTCGTCGACGGGTTCATCGGAAACTGGCCCGCAGATCTGGGCCAGCGGCCGGCGCTGTGGATCCCGGGCAGCTCGGTGTCAGCTGCACGATTGACCGCCGCGGTCGGTAAGGAAACGGTCACCGACAGCCGATCGCTGGTCACCTCGCCGGTCGTACTTGCGGTCCGACCCGAGCTGCATAAGGAACTGGGCGATCAAAAATGGTCGACACTGCCCGATCTACAGATCAAGCCCGACTCACTGGCCGGTCTGAAGCTGCCGTCGTGGGGATCGCTGCGTCTGGCACTGCCGCTCAGCGGCAACAGCGACGCCGCCTACCTCGCCGGAGAAGCGGTGGCCGCCGCCTCGGTGCCGCCGGGCGCGCCGCCGACCGACGGCAACGGCGCGGTGCGCACGCTGATCGGCGGGCAGCCCAAGCTGGCCGACAACTCGCTGGGCGAGGCGATGAATGCTCTGCTCAAGTCCAGTGACGCCGCGACCGCTCCAGTGCATGCGGTGGTCACCACTGAGCAGCAGCTGTTCGCCCGCGGGCAATCTCAATCCGACGCCGGCAGCACCCTGAGCTCGTGGTTGCCACCGGGTGCCGCCGCGGTCGCCGACTACCCCACCGTGCTGCTCAGCGGATCCTGGCTGTCGCAGGAACAGGTGACGGCGGCCAGCGAGTTCGCCCGGTTCATGCACAAGCCCGACCAGTTGGGCGAGTTGGCCAAGGCCGGTTTTCGCGCCGAAGGCACGAAGCCGCCGAAGAGCGATGTCACCGACTTCCCCGCGCTGACGTCGACGCTTTCGGTCGGGGACGACGGGACGCGGGCCGCGCTGGCCAACACCGTGTCAGCTCCGGCCAGCGCGCCGGCGGCAACCATCATGCTCGAGCAGTCGATGACCACCGACGAAGGCGGCAAGACGCGGCTGGGCAACGTGGTCAACGCCCTCGACGACCGGATCAAGGCACTGGCGCCGAACGCGGTGATCGGACTGTGGACGTTCGACGGCAAGGAGGGCCGCTCCGAGGTGCCGGCGGGCCCGCTGGCCGATCAGGTCGACGGCAAGCCGCGTGCCGAGGCCCTGGCGGCGGCGCTGGACAAGCAGCATGCAACCGCTGGCGGCGCGGTGTCGTTCACCACGCTGCGCCTGCTCTACCAGAACGCCCAAGCCAATTTCCGCGCTGGGCAAACGAACTCGGTTCTGGTGATCACGTCCGGGCCGCACACCGATCAGAGTCTGGGCGGCCAGGGTCTGCAGGACTTCATCAAGCAGGCTGCCGACCCGGCTAAGCCGGTCGCGGTCAACGTCATCGATTTCGGGTCTGACTCCGACCGGGCTACCTGGGAGGCCGTCGCCAAGCTCTCCGGCGGTAGCTATCAGAACCTCGCCACGTCGGCGTCGCCGGATCTCGCCACCGCGATGACCAACTTTCTGAGCTGAGCCGGTGATGACGCGCTGGCCACCCGGCCGAAGACTCATACGGCGCTCAGCTGGTTTTCGATATTTTTTGCGTAAATCGAACACACATGCGGTTGCAACCTGTGAGGAATATGTGTCCAGCTTGCTCGGGGCGAACTGGGACGATTTCGGGCTCGGCAGCGCGCTGGACAACGTGAACCCGGGGACTCAAAGTCAGGCGTAGGACTCCACCGGCGGGCAGGAGCACACCAGGTTACGGTCGCCGTAGGCGCCGTCGATGCGACGCACCGGCGGCCACACCTTGGGCCGGAAGCCCTTGCCCAATGGGTAGGCGGCGACCTCGCGGGTGTACGGGTGCTCCCACTTGTCGACCAGCAGGCACTCGGCGGTGTGCGGCGCGCCACGCAGCGGGTTGTCCTCCACCGTCCACTCGCCTGCGCCAACCTTGTCGATCTCGTCGCGGATGGCAATCATCGCGTCGCAGAACGCGTCGATCTCGTCGAGGCTCTCACTTTCGGTCGGCTCGACCATCAGGGTGCCCGCGACCGGGAAGCTCATCGTCGGTGCGTGGAATCCGTAGTCCGCCAAGCGTTTTGCGACATCGTCGACGGTCACGCCGGTCGACTTGGTGATCGGTCGCAGATCCAGGATGCACTCGTGGGCGACCATGCCGTGCTCGCCGGTGTAGAGCACCGGGTAGTACTCGTCGAGTCGGCGAGCGATGTAGTTGGCCGACGCGATCGCCGTCAGCGACGCGGCCCGCAACCCGGGAGCGCCCATCATCCGGATGTAGGCCCAGCTGATCGGCAAGATCGACGCCGAACCGTACGGCGCGGCCGACACTGCCGGACCGGCCGGCAGTTCGGGTGCGTACGGGTGGCCGGGTAGGAAAGGCGCCAGGTGCGATCGCGCTGCCACCGGGCCGACACCGGGACCGCCGCCGCCGTGCGGGATACAGAACGTTTTGTGCAGGTTCAGGTGGCTGACGTCGCCGCCGAACTTGCCCGGCCGAGCGAGACCGACCAGTGCGTTCAAGTTCGCGCCGTCGATGTAGACCTGGCCGCCTGCCTCGTGCACCGCCGCGCAGACCTCTTCGACGTCCTGCTCGTACACACCGTGCGTAGACGGGTAGGTGATCATCAACGTCGACAACCGGTCGGCGTGCTCGCTGACCTTGGCCCGCAGGTCGTCGAGGTCGACGTCGCCGTTGGACCGGCAGGCCACCACGACCACTTTCATGCCGGCCAGCGCCGCGGATGCGGCGTTGGTGCCGTGCGCGCTGGACGGGATCAGGCAGATGTTGCGCTCTGACTCACCGCGGCTGGCGTGGTAGGCGTGAATGGCCAGCAGGCCGGCGTACTCCCCTTGCGAACCGGCGTTGGGTTGCAGCGAGACGGAGTCGTAGCCGGTCATCTGCACCAGCCAGGTCTCTAGGTCGGCGATCAGTCGTCGCAGGCCCGTGCTGTCCGACGCCGGCGCGAACGGGTGCTGGCGCGCGAACTCCGGCCAGGTGATCGACTCCATCTCAGCAGCGGCGTTGAGCTTCATCGTGCACGAGCCGAGCGGAATCATGGTGCGGTCCAATGCGAGGTCCTTGTCGGCCAAGGCTCGCAGGTATCGCATCATCGACGTCTCGGTGCGGTACTTGATGAACGCCGGATGAGTCAGGAATTCCGACGTGCGGGTCGCGACGTCGGCGGATCCACGCTTCGCGGGCGCCACACCGAACGCGTCCAACACCGCGGCCACGTGGGCGTCGGTCGTCACTTCGTCACAAGTCGCCGAGACGTGGTCGTCGTCGACCCGCCAGAGGTTGATGCCGTTGGCTTTGGCCGCGGCGATGACCTCGTCCGCACGGCCCGGGACGTGCGCCAAGACCGTGTCAAAGTAGTTGTCGTGCACCACCTTGTCGCCCAGCGCAGCGGCGATGGCCTCGGCGTGGCCGTGCACCCGCCGGGCGATGCCGGTCAGCCCGTCGGCGCCGTGGTAGCTCGCGTACATCGCGGCCATCACCGACAACAACACCTGAGCGGTGCAGATGTTGCTGGTCGCTTTGTCGCGGCGGATGTGCTGCTCACGCGTCTGCAGCGCCAGCCGGTAGGCGGGCGAACCGTCGGCGTCCAGAGACACGCCGACCAGCCGGCCCGGGAGCTGGCGGGCGTGCTTGGCGTGCACCACCAGATATCCGGCGTGTGGTCCGCCGAATCCCATTGGCACACCGAAACGTTGGGTCGTACCGAATGCCACGTCGGCGTCGATCTCCCCCGGCGGCGCGACCAATGTGAGCGCCAGCAGGTCGGCGCCGATGGCCACCAGCGCGCCGCGGTCGTGTGCCTCGGAAACAAGGGCCGACCAGTCGGTGACCCGGCCGCTGGCGCCGGGCAGCTGCGCGATCACGCCGAAGAACTCCCCGTCGGGTAGGCCATCCCGCAGGTCGGCGGTGACGATCTCGATGCCCAGCGGCTCGGCGCGGGTGGCCAGCACGGCGGCGGTCTGGGCAAACACGTCCACGTCGACGACCAACCGGTTGGCGTTACCTTTGACGGCGCGGTGCATCAGCGTCATCGCCTCGGCGGCTGCGGTGCCCTCGTCGAGCATCGACGCGTTGGCCACCTCGAGCCCGGTCAGATCAGCGACCATGGTCTGGAAGTTCAGCAACGCCTCGAGCCGCCCCTGGCTGATCTCCGGCTGATACGGCGTGTACGCGGTGTACCAGGCCGGGTTCTCCAAGATGTTTCGCAGCAGCACCGGTGGCGTGTACGAGTCGTAGTATCCCTGCCCGATCATCGACACCGCGACGGTGTTCTCGTCGGCCAGTGCCCGCAGCTCGGCCAGCGCCTCGGCTTCGCTGGCCGCCGGCGGCAGCTGATCGAGCCCCGGTGCGACGCCGGAGTCGGTCAATCCGTCGAGAATTCCCGCAGGCAGCGCGCGGCACGCGAGATCGTCGAGTGAGTCGACTCCGATGACCTCGAGCATCGCCGCGATGGCGACGGTGTCCGGACCGATGTGCCGGTCGGCGAAAAGCGGATTGGTGTAGTCGGACATCAATGATCTCCTGACAGCGAGGAAGGCAGGTCCTCCCCCTCTGTCGTCTACCCGGACCGGGCGCCTGAGAGATTCGACATCGAAATGTCTTTCCCCATGGGCGGGCGACCGATAGTCGCCGCTTTCCAGAGGCATCGGGGTCTGTCGCGGTCCGGGTGCCTGAGAGGTTGACGGAGAGGTGTTGCTCCTTCGGCGCCCGTGGCTGGCGGCCACGGAACTCTCCCGCGCAAGAACGATGCGTGGTCGAGTTTACCGGCTAGATGCCGCGGGCACAGCCCGCGGCTCCGATAACAAGAGGCTGGGTCAGCCGATCTTGCGGTCGCGGTGCTTACGCCGCGATGCCAGCTCGTCTTCCGGCGCGGCGATCGACTCGCCTCCGTCGGCGCGTTCACCGGGGAAATCGGCGATGGCGCCGGTCAGTTCGCGCATCGCGCCGGAGACGGCGATGCCGAATACGCCCTGACCGCCCTGCAGCAGGTCGACGACTTCTTCGGCCGAGGTGCACTCGTACACCGTGGTGCCGTCGGAGAACAGGGTGATGTTGGCCAGGTCCTGCACACCGCGCTGGCGCAAATGGTCGACCGCGACGCGAATGTTGTGCAGCGAGATGCCGGTGTCGAGCAGTCGCTTGACGATCTTGAGCACCAGGATGTCTTTGAACGAATACAACCGCTGGCTGCCGGACCCGGCCGCACTGCGAATCGACGGCACCACCAGCGACGTGCGTGCCCAGTAGTCCAACTGGCGGTACGTGATTCCGGCGATCTGGCAGGCGCTCGGTCCGCGGTAGCCGACCAATTCGTCGGGCACCGAGTCGTCGGGGAACAAGCCGCCCTGGACTGGTTCGGCCGACACGTGGATCGCTTGCTCGGGCTGAGGTGCCGAACTGTCATCGAGCGCGGTCGCGGACTCGAGATCCAGTTGATCCTGACGTGGCTGATCTCCCACGGGGGCTTCCTCTCGCCGATCGCGCTCGTTACGGGATGCAGGTTTCCGCGTTTGCTCAATCGAGTGCCTGTGAGCATACGCTTTTCGACTCGATGTCGCGTTTGTAGAACTGATCAATCGAGCAAAGTATGGCGGTCACAGGGATGACTCCACGCTATCCAACGGGCGTGTCGAGGTCGAACTCGCAGATGAGACGCATCCGTGATATCGCCGATTCAGATCTGCATTGCTCGATTACGGCGCGCCGCAGCGGCGCGCATCGTCGGCGGGCTCGTGCTGGATTGCCCGCCTCCTCACCGCGCCGCTGCGGCGCGCATCGTCGGCGGGCTAGGTGGCTTTGAAATCGTCGGGTGAGACGCTGTCCAGGAACTCCTTGAACTTCTCCACCTCGTCTTCGCGGACGGCGGTGGGCTCGTCGTCGTTCTCATCCGGAATCAGCAGGCCGGCTTCGGCGAGCACCGCCTCTTCGACGTAGATCGGTACGCCCACCCGTAGGGCGATAGCCACCGAATCCGATGGCCGCGCCGAGACGGTGATATTGCGGTCGAAGATCAAGTCGGCGTAGAAGGTGCCTTCTTGCAGGTCGACGATTCGCACCTCTTTGAGCGAATGGCCAAGGGCACCAATGAGATCACGAATCAGGTCGTGGGTCAGCGGGCGAGGAGGCTCGACTCCCTGCTGTTCGAGGGCGATCGCGGCGGCTTCGGACTGGCCGATCCAGATGGGGAGGTAACGATCACCGTTGGCCTCGCGCAGCAACAGGACCGGCTGGTTCTGCGGCTGCTCGACGCGAATGCCGACGACGCGAACTTCGCCCATCTGTGTCTGCCCTCCGCACGTGCCGCCGCTGTCGAATCAGACCTGCCCCGACGTCGCGGTGGAACACCAAGCCGCCGTACACAAGCTGTGGTTTCGAAGTCTAGTCCTTCAGCGGTGGAGAACGTCGCGCACTGCGGACTTGATCAACGACGTGTGCAGCGTGATGGCGAGGGCGGCCACCTCGCGCGCCAAGTCGTCAGCGCGGTCGCGGGAACCGGTTTTGCCGCCCTTGACGAGGGGCCCGGCGATTTGCGCGATCAGGTCGGATTGCCGGTCGGCGGCCGAGCGAAATGCCCGTAGGTGGCGTGGTTCGACGCCGTAGTCGGCGAGTGCGCGGGCACACTGCAGGATCACCACCGCGTGCTCGTCGAAGAATCCGCCCGGCCCGGTGGTGATCACTCCCGCCTTGAGCAGCGCCGTCAGCAGGTCGTCGTCCACACCGGAACGATCGAGCAGATCCTCGCGGCTGAGCCGGACGCGGCTGGCGACAACGGCCACCGAGTCCGCTTCGGCCGACGCCACGTCGCCCACCGTCACCAATCGCGGTACACCGTAAGGCGATCCGGTGAGCGGCAGCTCGCCATCGGGCTGAGCGTCCAGCTGGGCCTTGATCACCTTCAGCGGGAGGTACTGATCACGCTGCGCGGTCAAGATGAAGCGCAGGCGGGCGCAGTCGTAGGCAGTGAACCGGCGATAGCCTGACGCCGCGCGTTGCGGCGTTACAAGACCCTCCGCCTCCAAAAATCGAATCTTGGAGATCGTCACGTCCGGGAAGTCTGGCCGTAGCAGGTCGAGGACCGCTCCGATCGACATCCCGCTCAGTGCGGGGGTCTCGGGCGCGGTCACTAGCTTCCGGGCCCTCCGTCTTCACCGACCTTGGGTCCAGTCAGAAAGACCAAACGGAATTTGCCGATCTGGACTTCGTCGCCGTTGGCCAGCACGGCCGAGTCGACCGGTTCGCGATTGACGTAGGTGCCGTTCAGGCTGCCGACGTCCACGACGTGGAACTCGTCTGCTTCCAAACGGAATTCAGCGTGACGCCGGCTGACGGTGACATCGTCGAGAAAGATGTCGCTGTCGGGATGACGGCCGGCCGACGTGGTCGGTTGATCGAGCAGGAAGCGGGAACCGGCGTTCGGTCCCCGTTTGACGACCAGCAACGCTGAACCGGCCGGCAGCCCCTCCACGCCGGACACCGTGGTCTCGGTGCCCGTCTGTGCGGGGGCGTCCAGCTCGTTGAGGAAATCAGCGCGAAAGACTGACGTCGTCTCCACGGTGACCTCATCAGAAGTCAAGTCGTTGTCCTTGTCCGTCACCCGCTGCTCCTCACTGGCCGCTGCTGCGTTGTCTGGTTGGATCCGGCCGATCGGCTTCCCCACCCGCTGTGACCGTCGATGTGACGACCGTACCGCGCACAGGAGCCCAATGTGCCGTCCCCCGCCGGATCGGCGGCGACATCTGCTGGTCCGTTGGTCCGGCGCCTGTAGTCGCCGAGCGCAGCAAACGATAACAAGGGTCATTCGGCCAGCGAGGCGCGGTAGGTCTCGGCGTCCAGTAGCTCGCCGAAACTCTTCTCGAGCTCTTCGCCGTCGACCTGAAGGTCGAGCAGCCAGCCACCGCCGTACGGCTCGGAGTTGACCAATTCAGGAGTGCCGTCCAGATCCTGATTGACGGCAACAACTTTCGCCGAGACCGGGGCGTAGAGGTCCGACACAGATTTGGTCGACTCGACCTCCCCGAACGCCTCCCCCGCGGTCAGCTCGTCACCCACCTCAGGCAGCCGGACGAACACCACGTCGCCGAGGGCCGACTGGGCGAAGTCCGTGATTCCCACCCGGACGGAGTCGTCACCGGTTCGCCGAACCCACTCGTGGTCGGTGGTGTAGTGCAAATCTGGTGGGATTTCGCTCACGGTGTTCCTGTTCTGGTCGGTGGCTACTTGACGGGCTGAGCGTATTGGCGCGGTTTTGGTTGCCGCAAGGTGGTGATGTCCACCTTGTCGGCCTGCTGCACCGACATGGTGCCCCCGACGCGCTTGACGCTGTCGACCGCGCCGCCGGGAATGTTCATCGCCGCCGCGAGTGTCGGCGGATCACCAATGGCGGCAACCGAATACGGCGGCATCAAGGTCTTACCGTCGACGGTCAGTGCGCCAGGGGCCCCGACGATCCAGGTGTCGACGCCGGTTCGGACCGCCTGGTGGCGGTCGCCGATCTGGATGGCCTCGGCGCCGGCCGCGCGCAACTCGTCGAGGACGTCGAGCATCGCCTGCGGCGCCACTCCGGGCCCTGGGTCGTCGATGCGGACGGTCACGCCGGGCCCGGTGGCCCCGACCGTGCCGATCAGGATCGACAGCGCCGCCAATCGGGCCTGGGCGTTCTGAATGGCGGTCTGGTCGCTGCTGCCTGAGGCCTGCAGGGCGGTCAAAGAGCGCTGCAATTCGGTGACTTCGGTGCTCAGAGTGGCTTCGCGTTGGCGCAGCGAGTCCAGGAGCACCAATAGGTCTGCGGGGCGGGCGGTGTCCAGGGAGTCGCCGGACGTGGTCTGGTGCACCTGGGTGGCGATGGCCACGCCCAGCAGCAGGCAGAGCAGCACCGCCAGCGTGCCGAAAGCGGTGCGGCCGCGCCGCAGGAACCCGCGGGGCTGCAGGTCGCCGATCGCCGGTCGCGGCTCGTGTGGCCCGAGCTCGTGTCGGCCTTGGTGGTCCGCCTCGTCGTCGGGGACCTGCTCGAGCTTCTGGGTGGCGGCATCGTCGGCAACGTGCTCGAGCTTCCGCGTCGCGGTCTCGTCCGGGTCGGGATCGGTGTCGCTCATGTCGGCCTCACACCCGCTAGGCCCCGAACAGCCTGCGGCGCAGGGCGGCGGCGTTGCCGAAGATGCGGATACCCAGGACGACGATGATCGCGGTCGACAGCTGTGTGCCCACCCCCAACTGGTCGCCGACGTAGACGACCAGCGCCGCGACCAACACATTGAAGACGAACGAGACCACGAAGACCTTCGGGTCGAAAATCCTTTCCAGATAAGCCCGTAACCCCCCGAACACCGCGTCGAGCGCGGCGACCACCGCGATCGGCAGGTAAGGCTGGACGATTTCCGGCACGTTGGGATGGAAGACCAGGCCCAGCACGATACCAGCGGCTAGCGCTGCGATACCGATCATCGGTGCTCTGCTCCCACTACTCGAACCTTTCGCATGTCGTGATTCCGCACTACATCTTGTCGCACTACGTCTTGTCGCACTACGACGGACCAATCTCTTTGGCGAACTTGACATCTCGTACCGCGCCGGCCGGCAGCGTGAGGTTGTCCTTGGCGCTGACGTTGACGGCGACGCCATACGAAGCCTCCAGGAGCCGCAGTCTGCGCAAACCGGGGCTGTTGTCGAACACGTCCCGCATGGCGTGCGGCGGCCCGACTGCCAGCACCGAGTAGGGGCTGCTGGTCGGGTTGTTGTCGACGAGTATCGCGCCGCCTGCCTGCCGGATGGTGACATTCGGCCCGATCCGAACGCCGTCGACGGAGATCGCCTCGGCGCCGCTGGCCCACAACGAGTTGACCACCAACTGGAGGTCGCGATCGAGGATGATCTGTCGGCTGCCGGCGACCCGCTGCTTGGAAACATCCGACAGGTTCGGTCCCACCCCGGGATCGGTTACGGTCACGCTCAAACCCGGGCCGGTCACCTGCGTGCTCGCGGCCGCCAGTGCGAGCCGATCGAGGCTGACGAGCAGCCGCCGTCCCGCGGCGTCCTCGGCCAACGCCCGTCGCTGAACGTCATCGCGTTGCGTGGCAAGCGAATTGCGCTCCTTGGTCAGCTGCGCTGTCGTCTTCTCCTCCGAGCGCACGCCGGTGGCCAGCACCCGCTGGGCGGCGCTGACGCCCGGCGCGACGAGGCGGGCCTGCGCGACGGCGGCGGCGAACACCGCGGCCACCAGCAGCGCGGCCAGCGCTTGCCAGAACCAGCCCTGGATGCGGGCGCGCCCGGGTGGCTCGTCGCTCTGGTCGCGCTTCGCGGCAGCCGCCGCGTAGCCGGGATCGAGGTGCTCGGAGAGCAGAGCACGCAGCAGCGACGGCACCGGGATCCGCTGCACCCGCGCGGCCTCGTGTGCGCTCAGACCCGAATATGGCTCGTAGCCACCCAGTGCCTGGTCAGGCATGGCGGACCTTCACCGGAGGCATCCGGCGCAGCACTATGACCACCTGCCAGGCGTACACCATGAACGACCACAGGTACATGTAGGTGCCCCAGATCAAAAACGCCCAGCCGCAAGCCAATACGACGCGACTCCACAGCGCGTCCCACTGGCCCAGCAGGATCAGCGGGAAGGCCGACATCAGGGCGAACGTCGCGGCCTTGCCGACGTAGATCACCGGCAGCGCCGTGATGCCCCGCGTGCGCAGCAGCGGCAGCTCGGCGGCCAGTAGCACGTCGCGAACCAGTAGGACGGCGATGATCCACCACGGCAGGATGTGGGCAATACCGAAGACGATCGGCGTGGTCACCATGTACAGGCGGTCGACGAACGGATCGAGGTACGCACCGAGTTTCGAGGACTGGTTCATCAGCCGGGCGATCTTGCCGTCCGCCCAGTCCGACGCGCCGCTGAACATCAGGATCGCCACCGCCCACGCGTCAGCGTGCTTGAACAGCAGCAGGTAGACGAAGACCGGTATCAGTGCCAGGCGGAGTCCGCTGAGCAGGTTGGGCACCGTCAGGAGCCGGTCGTGGGCGGGCGGCCGGTTCATGTGCGGTGACCTTATCTGAAGATGCCGGGCAGGCTCAGCGCGGAGAGGGAGTCGTCGGACAGCGGGTTGTCGTGCACCATGTAAGTCCACGTCGACGTCGGACGGGCCAACTTCGACAGATCGACGCCCGGCTCGTTTTCGATCGCCGCTGAGGTCTCGAAGGTCTGCTGGGCCGCTTCGATCGCGTCCGCGGCCAGCGATGCGAACGCGTCGACGGCCATTCGGTGGAATTCGTCGAGCGGGTTCTGCCGGCCCAGGGCGCGCAGGTGGATGCTCTCCCGGATGTCGGCCAGGTAGGCCAGGTGGTCGGCCCAGCCGCGGTCGAGATGGAACAGCATGATCAGCCGGCAGATTTTCTCCAGCTGCTCTTCGGAAAGATCTTCGGACAGTTCGTCATAACGGTCGGGTGCCAGCTCGGCCAGCTCTTCGCGGGCGGCGGCGGTGCTGAGCAGCGTGTTGCGCCGCTCGACGATGATGGCGCGCTGCTGGGCGGTCAGCTGGTTGTACCGCCAGGTGTTGGCGTGGACGTCGAGTAAGCGTCCCTCGGCGACCCGCTGGGCGTGTTCGAGCAGCCCGGCGACCTTGGAGCTGACGATGCGGCCGTCCCCCTTTTTCAAGTCGGTTTGTACTGGCAGCTTGTTGGGCTCGAGGTTGGCCGAGGCGACGTCGTCTTCCCAACTGGAGAAGAACACCGACGAACCGGGATCGCCCTGACGGCCTGCGCGGCCACGCAGCTGGTTGTCGAGGCGTTCGGTGTGGTGCCGCCCGGTGCCGACCACGTGCAGTCCGCCGAGTTCGACCACCTCTTTTTTCTCAGGGGCATTGTCGCCTATATCGGAACCGCCGAGCCGGATGTCGGTGCCGCGCCCGGCCATCTGGGTCGACACCGTGACCGCGCCGAGCTTGCCGGCCTCGGCGATCACCGCGGCTTCTTCGGCATCGTTCTTGGCGTTGAGCACGACGGCGGGAACGCCACGGCGTTGCAGCCGCTCGTGCAGCTCTTCGGATTCGGCGACGTCGTGGGTGCCGACCAGGACGGGCTGTCCGGTCTCGTGCACGTCGATGACGTGGGCGAGGATTGCGTCGATCTTGGCCGCCCCAGTGATGTAGACGCGGTCCGTCTCGTCCGCGCGGATATTGGGCGTGTTCGGCGGGATCGGGGACACACCGAGCTTGTAGAACTGGCGCAGCTGTTCGCCTGCGGCCAAAGCGGTTCCGGTCATGCCGCAGACCGTCGGGTACCGATTGACCAGTGCCTGCACGGTGATGGTGTCCAGCACCTCGCCGGTTTCGGTCGTCTCGATGCCTTCTTTGGCCTCGACCGCCGCCTGCAGCCCGTCCGGCCAGCGTTGCAGCTGGGCGATCCGGCCGCGGGACGAGTTGATCAGGTGCACGGCGTCGTCGCGGACGATGTAGTGCACGTCGCGGTGCAGCAGGACGTGCGCGTGCAGTGCGACGTTGACCTCGGTGAGCGTGGTGCCGACGTGCTCTTCGGAATAGAGATCGATT
Source organism: Mycobacterium sp. (assembly GCF_965277065.1). Lineage (GTDB taxonomy): Bacteria > Actinomycetota > Actinomycetes > Mycobacteriales > Mycobacteriaceae > Mycobacterium. Next base: position 41,127 of record NZ_CBDIBT010000015.1, on the reverse strand, counting down.
CCGCCAAGCTGCTTTTCGAGTTTGTGCGCGCCGGCATCGGTCAGGTGGACGTTGCGGCTGTCGGAGTCGGTGTCGTAATCGTCGCCGGCGTGCAACTCACCGACGAGCCGGATGACCTCCAGCCGCGGCTGCTCCCGGTGGCTGGTCCCGGCCAGCACCAGCGGCACCAGCGCCTCGTCGACCAGCACCGAGTCGGCCTCGTCGATCAGGGCCACGTCCGGGTTGGGTGACACCAGGTCGTCGGCGTCGGTGACCAGCTGATCGCGCAGCACGTCGAAGCCGATCTCGTTGATCGACGCGTAGGTGACGTTGCACTTGTAGGCCGCGCGGCGCTCGTCGGCGGTCGACTCGCCGGTCACCCAGCCGACGGTGACGCCCAGCGACTCCAGCAGCGGACCCATCCATTCGGCATCGCGGCGGGCCAGGTAGTCGTTGATCGTGACGACGTGAACGTGCCGTCCACCCAGCGCATAACCCGCGGCGGCGATGGCCCCGGCCAGGGTCTTACCCTCACCGGTCGCCATCTCGACGACGTCGCCGGCCAGCATCCGCAGCGCGCCGAGCAGCTGCACGTCGAACGGCCGCAACGCCGTGGCCCGTTCACCGGCTTCTCTGGCGATGGCCAGGAACTGCGGAATGTCGTCTGCCTCGGCCAGGTCGTCGAGGTCGAGCAGGCCGGCGGCCTTGCGCAGCTGGTCGTCGTCGAGCCCCGCGGCTTTGTCGTCATACTTGGCCGATGCGGTCACCTGGGCCAGCGAGCGGCCCTGGTTCTTCTCGGTGCTGGCGCCGAGCAGTCGCCAGAAGCGGCCGCTCAGGCGGCGCGACGTTGAGCTGGTGGTCTTTGGCACAGGTCAACGGTACCGGTCACGCCAGGTTCGACCGGCGCGGATAGGCGACATCGGGATCGGTCAGCACGTTGACCACGGCGGGTAACCCGCTGCCCATGGCTCGTGTCAGTGCCGGACGCAGCTCGGCCGACGTCGAGACCAGCTCTCCGTGGCCGCCGAGTGCGCGAACCACCTCGTCGTAACGGGTGTTCGGCCGCAGCTCGGCCACCACCGAATACCCGTACAGTGCCTTCATCGGGTGGTGCTCCAGGGCCCAGATTCCGTTGTTGCCGATCACCGAAACAACGGGAACGTCATGGCGCACCAGCGTGTCCCATTCCATGCCGCTGAATCCGAACGCGCCGTCGCCTTGCAGTAGCACCACCTGCCGGTTCGGGTGGGCCAGCTTGGCCGCCAGCGCGTAACCCGGTCCTGAGCCCAGGCACCCGAACGGGCCGCTGTCCAGCCACGCGCCCGGGACGTGGCTGTCGATGACCCGGCCGGCGTAGGAGCCGAAATCGCCTGCGTCGACGACGATGATCGCGTCGCGGTCCAGCATCGGTGCGAGTTCGGCGTAGACGCGCATGGGGTGCAGGGGGCTGCGGTCGTCGGCCAACTCGCCCTGTTCGCGCTCACGGGCGGCGATCTCGGTCGCGCGCAGATCGGCGACCCACTCCTGGTGGCCGGTCGGCTCGGCGCGCGGTGTTTCGCTCATCACGGTCAGGGTCGCCGACAGGTCGCCGTACAGCCCGGCCGCGATCGGTCGGGGATGCTCGCGTTCGGGCTGCACGCGGTCGGCGACGATCAGCTGGGTGTCCGGCCCGAATACCGCGCCGAACCCCAGCCGGAAATCCATCGGCACTCCCACGACCAGCGCAACGTCGGCCTCCCCCAGAGCTTTCGAGCGTGCTCGGGAAAACGCCAGCGGATGGTCAGCGGGCACCGTGCCGCGGGCCATGCCGTTCATCAGCACTGGTATCCGGCGCTGCTCGGCCAACCGCAACAACGCGCCCTCAGCATGTCCCCACCACACGTTGGTACCCGCCATGATCACCGGCCGGTGGGCGTTGGCAAGCAGGCTGACGGCGCGATCGAGGGCGTTGCCGTCGGGTAGTACCGGGGCAGGCGGGGTTGTGAGAGCGCCGGGCTGTCCACCGTCGGCGGCCACCGAGAAGACGTGATCCATAGGGAAATCGATGAAGGCCACTCCCGACGGGGCGGTGACCGTGGCCCGTAGTGCCTCGTCGATCAGCTCGCTGACGGCGTCGGCCGACGGCGCCGTCGCCGCGAATCGAGTGAGCGGCGACACGAACGGCACATGATCGATCTCCTGCAGTGAGCCCATGCCCCATCGACCGGCAGGCGCGCGGCCGCCGAGGATCAGCAGCGGCGACGAGTTCTGCTGGGCGGCGGCCATGGCGCTCATGCCGTTGGTCACGCCGGGCCCGGCGGTCAACGCGGCCACCCCCGGCTGACGGGTCACCTTCGACCAGCCCTCGGCCGCGAACGCCGCGGTCTGCTCGTGGCGGGTGTCGATCAACCGGATGCCCTCGCTGCGGCAACCGTCGTAAATCGAGAACAGATGGCCGCCGGACAGCGTGAAGACGGTGTCGATCCCGCTGGCCTTCAGGCGGCGGGCGATGAGTTGTCCAGCATGAAACGAGTTGTCGGCGTCGTTGCCCATGGGCGCAGCCTATCGACCGACCTGGGGTACTTTCGCGGTGAAGCACCCACAGGGACGTTGGCTGACGCCTCGTCGGCAAGGAGACGCGATTTTGGACCCCAAGCCATTCAAGCCGTCGATCGATTGGTCCACGGCGACGACCGAGTCACTGTGGTGGCTGGCCAAGGGCTGGGTGATCGCCGCGGTGTGCGTGCTGGTGGTGCTGGTCTTGCTGCGCTACCTGACCGGCTGGGGCCGCCAGTACTGGCGGATCACCGGTGGCTACTTCACCGGACGCCACGCAGTGCCGACCTGGCTGCAGTTGGCGGCCTTGCTGTTGCTGGTCCTGCTCTCAGTGCGCTTGACGGTGCTGCTCAGTTATCAGAGCAATGACCTCTACAGCTCGCTGCAAACGGCCTTCGAGGGGACCGCTTTGGGCAACGAGCGCGTCAAAGATTCTGGGATTCATGGCTTTTGGATGTCACTTGCGCACTTCAGTGTGCTGGCAACGCTGTTCATCGTGCGGCTTCTGGTCGACATCTACCTAACGCAGCGGTTCATCATCTCCTGGCGTATCTGGCTGACCGGTCACCTCACCGACGACTGGCTGGCCGGGCGGGCCTACTACCGAGACCTGTTCATCGACAACACCATCGACAACCCCGACCAGCGAATCCAGCAGGACGTCGACATCTTCACCACCGGCGCCGGCGGTACACCGAACATCCCGTCCAATGAGACCGCCAACACTCTACTGTTCGGCGCCGTGCGCGCGGTGGTGTCGGTGGTCTCGTTCGCCGCGATCCTGTGGCATTTGTCTGGCCGGCTGGACATCTTCGGCCTCGATGTTCCCCGCGCGATGTTCTGGATCGTCGTGATCTACGTGCTGATCGCCACCGGCGTCGCGTTCAAGCTCGGGCGTCCACTGATCTGGTTGAGCTTCAACAACGAAAAGCTCAACGCCGCATTCCGTTACGCACTGGTCCGGCTGCGGGATGCAGCCGAGGCCGTCGGTTTCTACCGCGGCGAGCAGGTCGAGCGGGCCCAGCTGACGAGCCGTTTCAACCCGATCATCGGCAACTACCGGGGCTTCGTCCGCCGGACGATTGTGTTCAACGGGTGGAACTGGTCGATGTCGCAGGCAATTGTCCCGCTGCCGTGGATCATTCAGGCGCCCCGGCTGTTCGCCGGGCAGATCGCGTTCGGTGACGTCGGGCAGACGGCGACGGCCTTCGGTGAGATCCACGACTCGCTGTCGTTCTTCCGCAACAACTATGACGCCTTCGCCGCCTTCCGCGCGGCGATCATCCGTTTGCACGGACTGGTCGACGCCAACGCCAAGGGGCGCGACCTGCCTGCGGTGCTGACCCGGCCCACCGCCGACGGCTCGGTCGAATTCGACGGCGTCGAGGTGCGCACACCCGATGGCGACCCGCTGGTCGACGCGCTGGACGTGCGGCTGGAATCCGGTCAGTCGCTGGTGATTACGGGGCAATCGGGCGCCGGCAAGACCACGCTGCTGCGCAGCCTGGCTGAACTCTGGCCGTACGCGTCAGGGACGTTGCGCTGCCCCGAGGGCGACAACGCGACGTTGTTCCTCTCGCAACTGCCCTACGTGCCGCTGGGCACGTTGCGGACGGTGGTGTGTTACCCGAATCCACCGGCTGACATCTCGGACCAGACGCTGCGCGAGACGCTGACCAAGGTCGCCCTCGCACCGTTGACACAACGGCTCGACGAGGTGCGCGACTGGGCCAAGGTGCTTTCCCCGGGTGAGCAGCAACGCGCGGCTTTCGCGCGTATTTTGCTGACCAAGCCCAAAGCGGTCTTCCTCGACGAGAGCACCTCAGCACTCGACGAAGGGCTCGAGCACGCGCTATATCAGTTGCTGCACAACGAATTGCCGGACTGCGTCGTGGTCAGCGTCAGTCACCGGCCCGCGGTCGAGCAGTTCCACGATCGACACCTCCAGCTGCTCGGCGGCGGTCCGTGGCGGCTGGGTGAGGTGAACAAGCTACCAGCGCCCGTTTAACTTGTGGCGGCCGCGTGCGCTCCGGCGCGGCGACCAAAGAAAGACCCCTCCCCGAGCTGGGTGCCGCTGGCGTAACCCTTGCCGTCCTGGGCGATGTTGGACACACACGCGCCGACCGCGTACAAGCCCGGGACGACGGTGTTGTCGCTCCGCTGCACCTGGCCATCGACGGTGACCGACAGGCCACCCATCGTGAACCCGGAGTACATCGCCCGGCCAAGAGACAGGTCGAACACGGCCCACGGTCCGTTATCTTGCGGCGCAACGTATTCCGATTGCTTGTGAAAGTCAGGGTCTTCACCGTTGGCGGCAAACTTGTTGTAGCGCTCCAGCGTTGCCGCGACACCGCCCGCGGGAATCTCGAGTGCTTGCTCCAGTTCGGCGATCGTCTCGTAGCCGTCGAGGAACTTGATCAGTGGCATCGCCGGCATCTCGGTGTGCGCCTCGTCGACGATCAGATACGCGGTCTGCTCCGGCTGCTCGAGCACGAAAGCCGATGTGCGCGAATGGTAGGAGTCTTCGGCGACGAAGCGCTTGCCCTCCTTGTTGACGATCACACCCGTCAGCAGCACTTCGGGCGGATACGCGGCCGCGGTGATGAACTTCTCGGTCATGTTTTCGGCAACGCCTCCCGCTGATATACCCATCCGCAGGCCCAACCCGTCGTCGTTTGGGTTGCCCAAGATGTACGGCGCGACAAGCCCGTGGTGTTTCGTGCGCCGCGGCTGGCCGAGCTCGGGAGTGTGTTCGGCGACCATGTCGGGGTTCATCGCGAAACCGCCGGCCGCGATGATGAACGAATTGGCTTTCACCGCACCGGTTTCGGTGAAGTGCTTCCACGCGACGCCGACCACGGCGCCGTCCGCGTCCAGGATCAGGTTGGTTGCGCCGGTCTCGTAGCGGAATTGGACGCCCAGCTCATCGGCGCGTTTGACCAGGAGATCGATCACCATGGACGCGCCGCCCAGCTCCCCTGGCACCGGCACGGAATGGCCGCGCGGCGACGGGACGGCCTGCTCACAGAAGGGCCACACCTTCTCGTTGCCGGTGTAGCTCAAGCCTTCGGTGCCGGGCGGGACCACCACCTTGCCCGGGTGGAAACTTCGCTCGAACTGAAAGCCCAAGTCTTCCAACCAATTGAAGTGTTCGACGCTGCCATCGCTGTAGGCGCGGATCTTCTGGTGATCCGGTTCGCGCGACACCGCAACGAGATACTTGTACATTTCCTCGGCCGAGTCGGGATGGCCGGTCGCTTCCTGAACCGCGGTGCCGCCGCCGAGATAGAAGTGCCCGCCGGCCAGCGACGTCGTGCCACCGGCCGCGGCTGCTCGCTCGAGCACTAGCACCCGTGCGCCCGCCGCGGCGGCGCTCACCGCCGCGCATCCGCCCCCGATGCCGAAGCCGAGGACCACGACGTCCACCTCATCCGACCACGACCTGACGCCGTCAACGCTCAACGTTGCTGGGATGTCAGTGCCCATTGGCGCTACTCCTCCTGCCCTATTCGAATCGCACTGCTCTGTCTATCGTCGTCAGCGCGACTCATTGGCGCTGCTCCTGCTTGATGTAGTCGAAGAACTGGCGCATCTCGGGTGAGACGTGCGCGATCTCCACGAACGGAACCCCGTATTGCGGGGCGGACAGATACGCGAATCGCAAACCGCCAGGCATCACGCCCTGCTGCGGCACAGAGGCTCCTTGCTCGGCGGCTGAGACCAGTGCGGCTTCGAAGCTCTCCAAGGTGTCGGCCTCCACGCAGATGTGGTGCAGACCCGGTCCGCTGTCGTGCAAAAAGTCACTATAGATATTAGGCCCGCTGACCGGCTCGATAAGTTCGAGCTGCATGTCGCCGAGATAGCTCAGCGAAATGCTGGCGATGAAATCGGCGGGCGCGCCGCGGTAGCTGCAAGCGTCCGGAGTGAAGTGGACGTCGGGCAGGCGCACCCACTTCTTCACCCCTAACAGGCCGGTGAGAGCCTTTTCGGTGGTGTCCAGGCTGTGCGTCACCCAGGCGGTTTGGACCGGCGATCCGAAGGTGTGGCTCATCGTCACGCAGAATAACCCAGCCTCTGCCGCTGCCGGAACCAGCGGTTTGATGTTGCCGTTCCCGGGTGCGTGGTCGCCCAAGGAGACCGATGAACACGTTCTAATTCTGCGGCGCGACGCTGAACGGAGCCGGGTCGGCATCGGTGTGGGTCAACAGTTCGATCAGTAGTCGGACCTGGGTGTCGAACACGGTCTGCGGGTCGCTCAGAGTGTCGGCGCCGAACTGTCCGAACACCTCGAGGCTGATCGCGCCGATCACACCGGCCCAGATCGTGAAACATTTGGCGATAACGGCGTCGTCGCCGGCGAAACCGAATTCCTGCCGTAGCCGCTCGAAGTCACCTGATATCGGTTGCGGCGCATGGTGATTGGTCAGCTTGATGTCACCGGTCGCGATGCCGGCTGCGACGGCGTCGAACATCGCACCGATCACCCGCGTCCCCGGGCCGACCGTTCGCTCGGCCGGCGCGTGATACCCCGGCACCGGGCTGCCGTACAACAGTGCCCAGCTGGCCGGGTGGGCGATGGCCCAGCCATGTGCTGCGCGGGCGATCGCGCCAACATCGTCACTCCACGCGTCCGGCACGTCGTCGCGGGCGCGATCCACCGCGTCGGCCAACTCGGAGTAGGCGTCGACAACCAGCAGCGTCAGCAACTCGTCGCGGCTGGCGACGTAGCGATAGACCGCCGAGGACACCATGCCTAGATCGCGCGCGATCGCGCGCAGTGACAGACCGGCCGCGCCGTGCGCCACCAGATGACGCCGACCGAGCTCGATGATCTGCGCTTCCATGCGCTCGCGCGAGTCGCGTCGTTTCGGCATCGTCCAAGTCTCGCACGAATGAGATCAGTGCTCTTGTTTTCCGGGCTGCGCTGTGTCAGGCTCAGCTTCAAGAGAGCAGCGCTCTCTAAACGATGAGAAAGGACATGTCATGCCGGTGAGATACGACGAACCCCACGGTGCGGCGAAGACCGCCAGTACCCTGATCCGCTGGCTGGCCGATGCCGGCATCAGCATCGCCGGAACTCGGGCCTTGCGAGTGCGCGGCCGCACGTCAGGCCGGGTTCGCAGCGTGGTAGTCAACGTCTTGACGGTCGGTGATGTCGACTATCTGGTCGCAACGCGGGGCAACACGCAGTGGGCGCGCAACGTTCGGGCAGCCGGCGTGGTCGAGGTCGGACCGATCTGGCGTCGTCGCAGCCTGCGGGCGACCGAGGTGGCCGACGCCGCGAAGCCGGAGCTACTCACGCGCTACCTGAGCAGGTGGTACTGGGAGGTTAAAGGCCATATCGCCGGGCTGACTCCTGATTCCGACGAGGACCAGCTCAGGGCCGCGGCGCCGTCGATACCGGTGTTCGCGCTGACGGCCGACGCCTAGATCGCTGGACCGCCGACGCCGACGTCCTGGCGGATCTGTTGGGTCGTCGACTGCCACGACACCGCCGCCGGGAAGGCGCCCCAGACGCTGTTGAAGAGGCCTACGATCCGGGCGGGCCCGGGGCCACTGGTGAGGTAGACCGGCCCGCCGGAGTCGCCCTGCTGGCTGATCGCGCCGTGTCCCATGGTGAACCAGCCGTTGTTGACGGCTTCGACGGTCCCGCAACTTTCGCCCGTGACGACGCCGAAGTGGCAGATCGGTTCGCCGGGCGTGACAACCAATCCCGGATCGGACACCAAGATGCGTCCGCCGAGCAAGATGTTGTTCACCGTCACGTCGGGAGCCAGCACGATCGACTCGTAGTCGGCGATTTCCTGGTCGGTGTTGACGAACGCACCGTTGGGCGTGTTGTCGCGAAACGTGGCCACGTTGCCGATGACCTTGTTGTCCTTGTCGAACACCGGGCCGTCGCTGTGGCAATGCCCCGCGCTGAAAGCCACCCGCAGGCGGGGATCCACGTAACCCAGGGTGCACAGGTGGGTGCCTTGATGGATCTCCATCCCGGGGAAAACCGGAACCGGATCGGCGTGGGCAGTGACGGGAGCACACACCGTCACGGCCACAGCGCTGACCAGCGCGCCAAAAGCACGAATTGCCGGACCCCCCACCCGTTTGCTCCGATCCTTCGCGGCCAGCGCCCCACCGGCCAACTTTTAGGCTACCTAGCCAACGTTGGGCGAGGTAAGCGTTTTGAAGGGATCGGTTAAGAGCACGCCGGCCGTGTTAGCGGCCGACGCGCTCCCTCTCGCGATCAAGGAATGGTCAGAACCTGTCCCGGCTGGATCAGGTCCGGGTTGGGGATGCCGCTGGCGTCAGCGATGATCTGGTACTTGTTGCCGTCGCCGTAGAACTGCTCGGCGATGGCCCACAACGTGTCGCCGGACTCCACGGTGTAGGTCCGGGCGGCCGGGGCCTCGGGCTCGGGGGCCGGGGCCGGGTCTTGCTCGGCCGCGTTGTCGACGTGCACTTCTTCAGCGGCAGGCGCGGCGGCTTCCGGCTCGGGCGGAGGCGGAGCGTCGGTCTCGGTCTTGGTCGACCACGCGGCTCCGTCGGCCGAGTAGAGCACCACGTTGCGGTCGTCCTGCAGGACAAGACGAACGTTCTTCTTGCCCTTGGTGTCGGTGTGCCACACCGGCTTGTCGCCCGTGTAGAGAACGAAGTTGCCGTCGCTCTGAACCTCGGCACGGACCACGTCTTCGCCATTGGTGCCCGACGACCAGATCGCGTGGCCGCGCGCGGCCAGGACCAGGTTCCCGTCGTCTTGCAACGTCAGCGTGTAGGCCCCGTTGCTCGAGGTGAGCGATTCACCTTTGACAAGCTTTTGCCCCTCGGTGAGAGTGTCTCCCACAGCAATTCCCTTCTCCTGGTCACGGCAGGCGGATACCGGCCTCACTGTCGAACTTACTGATCTTGGCTTAGCCTCGGGGGCTTTCGGCTCGCTCTAATCAAAACGCAGAATGAACAAGCGCTCACCATCGCGCCTGCGCCTAGCGTGACGGTGACGAGGGAGCCGAGGCGTCACGCCGGACGGCAGACGGGGGCTGCCAACCAGGCGGCCCGAACACGTAGCCGAGCCGGTCGCGCAGACGCGCCGCTGAGCGGAAATCCCGGGCGATAGCGAGATATTCGTGGGTTTGCAGTTTCCAGACGTTGAACGTGTTCACCTGCTTGGTGAGCCCGTAATGCGGCCGGAACGTCTCCTGCCGGAAGGTCCCGAACAGGCGGTCCCAGACGATGAAAATCCCGCCGTAGTTCCTGTCGAGGTACTCGGCGTCCATGCCGTGGTGCACACGATGATGCGCGGGCGTGTTGAAGATGAATTCGAAAGGCGCCCACATTTTGCCGATTCGCTCGGTGTGTACCCAGAACTGGTAAATCAAATTGACCGAGAAGCTGCAGAAAACTATCCAAGGTGGAATTCCTATGAGCGGCAACGGAATCCACATCAGAATTTCGCCGCTGTTGTTCCACTTCTGACGCAGCGCAGTGGCGAAGTTGAAGTACTGGCTGGAGTGGTGCGCCTGGTGGGTCGCCCAGATCAGCCGAATCCGGTGTGCGCTGCGGTGATAGCAGTAGTAGAGCAGGTCGACACCGAGGATCGCGATCACCCAGGTGTACCACCGCGTCGCCGCCAGGTGCACGGGAGCTACGTAGGCGTAGATCGCGGCGTAGCCGAGTACGGCAAGGAATTTCCACGCCGCAGTGGTGGCCACCGAAATCAGTCCCATCCGGATGCTGGCCCACGAGTCGGCGGCCAGGTAGGCACCCGAGCCGGGACGATCGGTGTGGGCGCCCATTTCTCGTTCGATGCTTTCGAGCTTGCGCGCCGCCGTCCACTCCAGAATCAACAGCAGAAGGAAGAACGGAATTGCGAACAAAACCGGGTCACGCATCTGATCCGGCAGCACGGATAGAAACCCGGCGATCGCATTCACGTCGAACACTTTACGACGTCGCCGACCGGTCTAGCGAAAATCGCCGCCTAGTCCGTGAGGGGCGCCCGTGGCATCGGCTCGTCCCCATCGCCGGCGTACCAATGCACCGCTTGAACACCTTCCTGCAGTGACAATTCCGCAACGAGCTGCTCGAGCCGAGCCGGCGCGTGGCCATCGCTGAGCAGGTACGCGGTCAGCGCAACGCTGTCGTCACTGGTTTGCCCCGTGCGAATGCCGCGCAACACCAGGCGATCTCCCCCGCCACCGGTGTGTTGGACAATGTGAGCCCGGGCATACTTCGCGGACTTGGGCCGACAAATCACCTGCAGTTGATACGGCTGGTCGTCCTCGTCCTCTTCCACCACGCTGTCGCCGTGGTCGATCAGGTGGCCCAGGGGCCGCCCCAACAGGTGGATCGCCACGATGGTGCCGGTGGCTATCAGCGCGAACACCAGATGCCCGCCGGCCGCGAGCACGCCGACCGCGGCCGAACACCACAAGGTCGCCGCGGTGTTGAGCCCGCGCACGTTGAAGCCCTCGCGCAGGATCACGCCACCACCGAGGAAGCCGACTCCGGAGACGACGTAGGACGCCACGCGGGTGGGGCTGCTGTCGCCGGTCGCGACCGCATACAGCACGAACAGCGTCGCGCCCGTGGCCACCAGCGCGTTGGTGCGCAGGCCCGCTCGTCGTGCCTGCCATTGCCGTTCGATTCCGATCAGAGCGCCGCAGCCAAGGCCCACCCCCAGCCGTACGGTGAACTCCGCGATAGTCAACGTCTGCATGACGCGGCCTTCCTTTCCCCCGGGCCGGGGCGCTTACCAGTGTGGCCGACGCCGACCCGATTAGCGTTCATTGCTTTCAAACACGTTGTGGTACTTACCCGACCGCGGCCCAGGACGGGACCATCGGCGGCCGGATCAGGAACCGGTTGTCCAAGATTCCGCCGGTCGCACCGGCGCGGGCGCCGACGGCGGCACCACTCGGGGCGACCCCCGGCACGCCCGCCGCGACCTCCGGCGGCGCCGCCGCCGACGGGGTGCTTCCCAGTCCCGGCGCGATCGGGGTCGCGGAAGACGGTGCCGCCGCGGTCCAGTTCGGCGGCACCGACAACGCCCCGATGGATCCGGCCTGGCCGGCGGCCGCCGACATCGAGGAGCCAGCCGCGCCGAGCCCGGCTGTGCCCGACATCCCTGACGTGCCCGAGCCCGGGCCTGCTGCCACGCCCAACGGTGAAAATGCTTTCACCGCTTCATTTCCCGCTATCGCACCCGGATTCATGAAGCCGGCGCTGGTGACGATCTGCGCTGCCTGCAACGGATTGATGGCACCGGTGGAGGTCAACGTGTTCCAGACATTGGCGTTGGGTCCCCAGGCACTCCAGAAGCTGTCGAGCTGGGAGTTGCCTGACGAGCCGCCGCTCAGCAGGCCCTCGAGCTCCGACAGCGCGGAGGTCGACGACGAAGTGGTTGCCGCCGGGGAGGCCATGCCCTGGAGCGCGGTGGGTACCGCTGCGGTCATCTGCGACAAGGCCGCCTGCGTGCTGGTGTTGGTGGCCTCAGACGTCGCGGCCGCCTGCCCGGCGAGTGCCCCGGGCGCCGTGGTTTGTGGCACAGTGCTGAACGACGGCACCTTGGTCGCCGAAAATGACTGCGCGGCATAGCCGTACATCGCCGCTGCGTCTTGAGCCCACATCTGGCCGTAGTGGGCCTCGGTGGCCGCGATCGCCGGAGCGTTCTGCCCCAGCACGTTTGTCGCCACCAACGACGCCAGCTGAGTCCGGTTGGCCGCAATCAGCGGCGGTGGCACGGTCATCCCGTACGCCGCCTCGTAGGCCGCCGCGGCCGCCGTCGCCTGACCGGCGGTCTGCTCGGCCTGTGCGGCGGTCGTCTTCATCCAGGCCGTGTACGGCGCGGCCGCAGCCGCCATCGCCGTCGATGCCTGACCCTGCCAGCCTTCGCCGATCAGATTCGAAATGATCGAGCTGTAATTGGCTGCCTGCGAGCGCAATTCCGATGCCAAGCCGTTCCACGCCGACGCGGCGAACAGCATCGACGACGATCCCGGTCCGGCATACATCTTGGCGGAGTTGACTTCCGGCGGGGATGCGCCGAAGTCGAACGATGCAGTCATCGTGGCACTCCTTTCAGCTCGCCGAGGTCGCGTTGGCGGCCTCGGTGGCGCCGTAAGAATCGGCGCTGACGCCGAGAGTGCTGACGAACAGCTCGTGCACCGCGGCAGCCTGGGCGCTCACCGCCTGATACATCGCGGCCTGCGATACGAATTGTGCAGCGGTCAACGCCGATACCTCGTCGGCTGCTGCGGGCACCACGCCCCTCGTTGGTGCCATCGCGGCAGCGTTCTGTGCCGCCAGTTCTGAGCCGATACCGGTCAGCTGGCCGGCTGTTGCCGCGAGCAGGTCGGGCTGCGTCGTTACGAAAGTCATTGGATTCTCCTTAGCGAGGGCAGGCTGAAGCGGCACCTGTGCCTTGGCACAACAAGCGAACACGCGTATGAAAAACTCAGCGCGCGTGAGTAATTGAAGCGGCGAGCGCCGTTTCAGTAGGAGTAGAGGACGCCGAGGCCGGGTCCGGACGAAACGATCACCGGTCTCGGATACGGACTGTCACTGCGATTCACTTCGCCACACCTCCTCGCGGTCAGGGCACACAGGGGTGCCGACACGGTGCACGCGGGACGGAGCGAGTCCGGCCAGACGAGCCGGTCGCTGCACCCCTCTCGACAGAGCTTTGGCACTGCACGGCGTATCCGGGCCTACATCAAATCAAAGGCCGGAAGCCACTTGGGCTCAACCCTTAAGCCGGGAGGAGCTGTCCTGACCCTGGGCGTCTTTCGACATTTGAGGTCAGTGGCCTATATCCGTGCAGACGCCTCACCTAGCGAGGTGCTTGCTTCGGTCATAGTTCCACCAAGATCGGCGGGAGTCAATTGCGCGCGCGCAAATGAGCTTCGGCATCAGCGTGTTACATGTGGTTGCCTGACCTATTCCGCGGTCGAAATCAGTTGTGAGAAATCATCTTTCACCAAGGCATAAGCACCTCAAAGCAAGCGGCTCCCAGAAGGTTACCGCGGACTGGGTTCTGCACACTGGGGATGGCGCGTCGAACGCGATGCCAGCCTCGGTGTCTCATTCCGGTCGTGGTGGCACAGCTCCCCTCTTTCACCCGGCAGCTGGTGGACGGCCAACGACGGTGGGTTTGAACCCGTAGCGGGGGGCGGCAAAACCCCAGCCGCGTCCGCCGGGGGCACCGGCCATCGGCATTCCCGGCATGCCGGGAGCTCCCGCGGTGCCAGACACCTCCTCGATTCCCGGCGGGTTGTACCAGCCTTCCGTCGGCGACGCCGCAGCTGCGGGGCTGGCGGCGGGGGCGGCCGCAGCCCAGCTCTGCGGCACCGACATCGTCCCGACGAGAGTCGCTCGACCGATGCCCGCCGACACCGGCGCGCTGCCCAAACTCGCTGCGCCCGACGGCCCAACCGCGCCCATAGCGGCTACTCCTTCAGCGGCCACACCGGAGGCACCTGCACCCGGAACCGCGGTCGCACTGAGGGCGCGGATGACGGATAGATCCGCGCCGACCTGGGTTATACCGGCCACCGACATCGGTGTGAACGAGCTGCTGGCAAGGTTGGACAACAGGTTCGTTACATCTCCGGGCTGCAGAGCCGGGAGAGCCGCGGACTGCACTGGCGATGCGAGGCTCTGCAGCGCAGGTGGCACGGTAGAAACCAGTTGAGACAGCGCGGACTGCGCACCCACGCTCGACGACGCACCCGCGGCTTGGTTGACGGCGCCGCCCTGGCTGGCTGCGCCGGCCGCGTTGGTGGTCTCCGGCGGCGATCTGAACGGTGTCACGGTAGACGCGACCGCCGATGAGCCCGCGTATCCGTACATCGCCGCGGCGTCTTGAGCCCACATTTCGCCATACAGCGCCTCGGTGGCCGCAATCGCGGCGGTGTTCTGGCCCAAGACATTGGTTGCCACCAACGCCGCGAGTTGCGTGCGATTGACCGCGACGATCCCGGGTGGCACCGTCCCTGCAAAAGCTGCCTCGTACGCCGCCGCGGCAGCCCTGGCCTGGTCAGCGGTTTGCTCGGCCTCAGCGGCGGTAACGCTCATCCATCGAATATATGGTGACGCGGCGACCGTCATTGCTGCCGAGGCCGGTCCCAGCCAGGGACCCTCGGTCAGGCTGTTGATCACCGCACCGTACGTGGTTGCCGTTGAACTCAGCTCGGCGGCCAGTGCGTCCCACGCTGACGCTGCGGCCAGCATCGGTGTCGAGCCAGGACCGGAGTACATCCGGCCCGAGTTGATTTCTGGTGATAGAGCTCCGAAATCCATTGCAGCAAAACCTCTTAACTCGCAGACCTGCGATAAATTGAATGCCGGTCGCCGTTGCGGGCGAACACCCGGCTGTGTCCTCGCGGAGGACATGACCTGTCCCCGATGTGAACCGATGTCCGGTGATCCACCTCCTCCGGCAAGTGCACCGGTGCGGAGGCTCAAAGAAGAGGAGCATTGCCCGACTCAATGGCCGGAGAGCACCCCTCTCGCCGGAGCTTTGGCACTGCACGGCGTATCCGGGCCCTCAACAAATCAAAGGCCGGAAGCCACTTGGGCTCAACCCTTAAGCCGGGAGGAGCTGTCCTGACCCTGGGCGTCTTTCGACGTTCGAGGTCAGTGGCCTATGTCCGTGCAGACGCCTCACCTAGCGAGGTGCATGTAACGTCTGTGTGAACTGATACTTGCAGTGGCGTCCCGCCTGGTCAAGAGACGGCCGTCAGGATGTTGTAAAGACTTATCCACGCCTCCGCCGAAATACGGCGGCGTTAGTCGATTTTCTTTTCGGCCACCGCTGCGCTCAGCCCCTCGGCGAGGTCGTCGCGGGTCAATTCTTTGAACCGGCGCAGCTGGTCATCGCTGAACTCGTCGAAATCACTATGCAACACCGCGTCGAGGTCTTCGTCGTCGAGGCGGAAGCTGCGGTGGTCACGGGCCTTTTCCACCACGTTGCGGACGAACCCGGCGTTGCCTAATGTGTCGATGCCGCGGATCAGATCGCCCTCCGGCGAGATGGTCTCGTCGTCGTAGAACCTGGTGTAGGCCGGCAGCAAACCTTCGACGGCGTCGTCGGTGATGACGTCCTCGTTTTCCTTGCCCATCAGCTGGGTCAGCGCGACCAGCTCCTTGGGGTTGTAGCTGAAGAACTCGATGACGGTGGAGAACCGGCGTCGCAGACCCTGGTTGACCTCCAGCATCTTGTCCATCGCCTTGGCGTAGCCGGCTCCGAAGACCACCAGTTCGTCGCGGTGGTTTTCCATGTAGAGCAGCAAGGTGTTGATGATCGCGTTGCCGTATGCGTCGCCGGTGGAGTAGCCGCTCTCGTGCAGGTTGTGCATCTCGTCGAAGAAGACGGCTCCGCCCAGCGCCTCCTCGAGCATCTCCTCGGTGTTCTTCTCCGCGTCGGCCATGTAGCGGCCCAACAACTTCGCGCGGCTCGTCTCCACCACCAACGGCTTACGCAGCACGGTCAGACCACACAGCTGCTTTGAAAAAGCCCGCGCCACGGACGTTTTGCCGGTACCGGGAGGCCCGAGTAGCAGCGTGTGGCGCGACGTCACCGGCACGGGTAGACCCATTTTCGCGCGGGCCAGGTTGACCTTGGTTGTCGACTTGATCAGCTTGATTTCCCGCTTGGCCTGATCCATCCCGAGCATCGCGTTGAGCTCGGCATCGCCCTCGTCGAGATACTTCTTGGCCATTTCCGAATGCCGGGCGGCCTCGGCCTCCTGGCGGGTGGGGGCACTGTCCACGTCCCACGGATCCGTCCGGGCCTCGATGGTTTCCGGGTCGGTCAGCACCAAGCGGAAACTGGGATTGTCGAGGGCCTCGCGTGCCGGGGTGAATCTGGCGTCGCGTGAGTAGACCCGGCGCAGGCACTCAACGGCCTCTTCTTCGCGGCCGAGGTGGCGGAAGCACATGCCCTGGGTGTACATCGCGACGTTGGCCGCGCTGGGCACCCGATCCCCCTCGATCGCTTCCAGCGCGCGACGGGTTGCCTCCTCGAACACCCCCAGCGACGCCAGTGCGGTGGTGGCCATCGCGGCCCCGGCAGCCTTGAGCTCAGGATGACGCCAGCCCGCGCCCGGCGGAAATTGGCTCAGCACGTCCGGCCAACGGCCGGTGCGGAAGTACAGCAGCCCCCGTACGTACTTGACCAGTTCCTCGTCGGAGGCGTGCCGTGGCGTGATCGAATCCAGCAGCTCGGCCGCTTCGGCGAAGTGCTTTGCCTCGGTCAGGGCGGCCGCGTAGCTGGCGGTCAGCGACTCGACGCTGGTGACTGCGAGCTTGAGGAACATCCCGTCGGAGACCTCAGGGCGAAACTCCAGTTCCGTCAAGCCCAAGCGGCGCATCTCCCAGCCGAACGTCTTCACCGATAGCCATGCCCCGGTCAGCACATCGATGCCTTGGTCGCCAGCCAGCAAGCGGGCGAGCCAGGCGTCGCACATCTGCGGGTCGAGGCTGGTGGCCGCCGTGAACATCCGCAGCGCCACCTGCGGATTATGGCTGGGCTGAAGGCCGTTGACCGATATCCCGGACGCCAACAGCCCCGCGACCATTGCGTTGCGGGAGTCCGTCGCGTTGGTTTGCGGTCGCGTCATCCTTTTATCGTAGGGCTTCCAAACCGCTCACCTGTTGCCCAGCCACCGCGCCAACCGGGACCAAGATGTCCTCGCTGTGGCCCAATGTGCGGCTCGGCATCGGCAGTGGGCGGCGTGACGTCGGCGCCGGCAGGCTGGCGGCCACCGCACCGAGCTGACGCCCGGTAAGCCGGTTCAGGCCGCTGAAAGCTTCTTTCCGCAGGCGCTTGTCGCTGTGGTAGCGGACCCACACCGACACGTCTGCCTCATGACCCTCCGCGATGATGCGGATTGTCATGACGGTGGTGTCGGCGTCGGTGAGCCACAGTTCTTCAAGCGTCTCGCTGGTGATGTCGCCGGGCGAAACCCAGAAGCTGGTCACGAAACCGTCCGGTGTCTTCAGATAGCGCCAGAACGGCCGGACGTGTGCGGGCTGGAGCCCGGCCAGGACAGCTTCGTCGACGTTCACGATCTCGTCGGCGGTCAGCGGCCGCGCCACGCAGCTACGACCGTCGAGGTCGTTGGCCAGTCGCTCGGTGGCGGCGGCCAGGGTGCAGGCCACCGAGTCGCGGGCAGCGACGGCGCTGACGTTGTGCTGCGGGTCCATCCGGAGCACGAGCCAGGTGTTGCGCTCTTCGATGGGGCGCCGGTCGCCGCCGAAGTCATCGCTGACCGCTGACTTGACGCCCTTGGCGGCATGACGGGTGCCGACCGAGATGATGTCGACGCTCTCAAGACGAACGTCGAACTGCCGCAACGACGTCACCACGGCTTCCAACGGAATGGTGGTCGCCAGTGCGTCGCGGTGGCGATGCCGGCCGGCCTCTCCCACACCATCGACGGCGATCACCGCGATCAGCTGGCCCTCGTACTCGCGGATGCCCACTGTGTCCCGGCTGTACTGCCGGCGGTGGTCGACCGCGGGCGTGCAACCGACGGTCAGTGCCTCCGGGTCCGCGTACCAGTTACGGACCCGGGCGATCGGAGCCGACGAGACGGGCACTCCCCCGTTGGTCAGCAGTGCGGCGACGGTCAGGATCACCACCAAGCCGACACCGATCCACAGCGTGAGGTTGCGGTCGGCCTGCCAGTTATCGGGAAGGTGACTCGCAACCACCAGCAGCGCGACGTCAATCAAGAACACTGTGGTGACTCGCGCCCAGGAAAGCGACAGCCCGTACTCGCGTTGTGCCTTCATTCTTGTCTCCCGGCTGTTTTTCTCATCAGGACGGCTCCGCCGAAGACGAGACCGGCCAGCAGCAGCGCTCCACCCAACCCGCCGGCAGCGACCCACACCGGTGCCATGTTGCGCGGAGGAGGAGCTGGGGG
The DNA here is from genome assembly GCF_965277065.1 of Mycobacterium sp. Taxonomy (GTDB): domain Bacteria; phylum Actinomycetota; class Actinomycetes; order Mycobacteriales; family Mycobacteriaceae; genus Mycobacterium. The sequence goes on along the minus strand of NZ_CBDIBT010000015.1, from coordinate 22,690 downwards.
CAGCTTCAACGGCTTCGCCGAATCCTTCGGCAGGACAGACCCTTCGGGCACATCCCAGGTCAGCGCGGCCACCGGGTCGACGATCCCGTAGCCGATCTGGTTGTCGACGCCGCGAGCAGGTGCTCGCGCGGTGCGCGTCAACCGGTTGATGATCTGGTGTGCGGAGAGCGTCGGGTACTTCGCCCGCACCAGAGCAGCCACACCGGACACGATCGCGGTCGAGAAGCTGGTCCCGGACGGCACCAGCAGCGAATTGTCCGGACCGTCGATTGCGTTGATCAGGTTGTCATCTCGAGGCGAGAGACCGATCACATCGGTACCGGGCGCTGCGATCGACACCCACGGCCCGGCGACGCTCAGCTTGTCCATCGGCTGGCCGGAGGAGTCCACCGCACCGACGGTCAGGACGTAGTCGCTGAACCACGACGGAGTCACCACGGTGGTCACGCCGTTCCAGTCACGAGTGTCGTTGGGATGCAACGGATCGACTAGCGGGTTCTCTTTGCAGTCACGCTGACTGGTGTCACCCGCGGCCGCGACGATGACGGCGTCCTTGTCGACCGCCGCGTACCGGACCGCCGCGCCGAGGTCGGGTTGGTCGATGAGGCTGCGTGCGCTCATGCACAACACCTGCGAGATGTTGATCACCTGGGCACCCATGTTCGCGGCATGCACAATCGCATGCGCCATCGTGAAGATGGTGTCCCGCTTTTGCCGAGTCTGCGGATCCTCGTCGCCGGTGTAAGCATCCTTGAGCCCAAAGGCCTGGCTCGACTGGCGAATTGAGATGAGGTCGACGTCGGGGGCAATGCCGCTGTACGCGTCACTCGGCGCCGGCGGCGGTGGCGGATCCAGCGGAGGCTGCGGCGCGGCCGGTCGGGGGTAATCCACCGAGACGACTTGCCCATGGCCATTGCCGGGCAAACTCGGCAGCACGGTCTTGCCGCGGTCGTGGCTGGCGGCTCCACCCGCTTTCTGCCCCGGTGGGCACCACGGACAAGCCGGAGCAGGCTCACCATTCTCCGACGGCGGCGCCTGCGGAACCAAGGTGATGGTCTGCGGTGGCGGCGGGGCCACGCTGATCGTCTGCGGTGGCGGCGCCACCGGCGGCGGTTCCTTGGTGGGAACCGGTGGTGGCCGCCGGGGTGCCGGCGCGCCGGGTGCCCCATCACTTCCTGGCGAAGCAGCGATCATCGACGCCACGAGCGTTCCGTGAGCATCGCAGTCGGAAAGTCCGTCTCCACCGCCCATCACGTAATCGCCACCGGGAATCAGGTGTGGCAGCCGTGGGTGCGGGGTCACGCCGGTGTCGATGACAGCGACCCGCACCCCGGCACCGCGGCCGAATTTCCACGCTTCGGACAGGTTCAGCATGTCCATGTACTTCGGCTGCACCCGGAAGTCGGATCCGGGTAGCACCCCGACCTCGGTGCAGTACGAATTCTGCTTCGTGGCGGCGCCCGGGCCGGGCGGACTGTCCGACGGGACAGCGCCTGGGTCGATCGCCGGCGGGTTGATCGCGTAGGCCGGTGAACCGGACAGCGCGATCGTCGCGACGATCAGTGTGGTGCCGGCGACTGCGGCCGCGCGAAGCGGCCGCAGTCGACGACTACCGATAGCGAATCGCTGCATAGACGTTCATCAGCCACAATGCCAGCGGGAAGATCGGCATCAGGCAGAGGTATTCGACCCATTCCACGAGCTTGCGGAACAGCGGGCTGTAGATCGTGTTCGGCACCGTCGCCGCGGCGATGAGTCCCGCCGCGGGCAGCAGCACTGCCACGCCGGCGGTCACCGCCACAGCGGCGGTCGAGGACAGCACCAGTGAGTAGCGCACCACGACCGCGCCGACGATCAGGATCGAGGTGACCGCGAGGATGATGGCCTGCCAACGGTCTACGTAGGACCGCCCGCGCAGCATCAGGAATCCGGCGGTGCTGGCGACCAGCAGCAGAGGCAGCCAGCGGTCGTGAGTGCGGGGATCGGCAACTCCGCCCAGCGAGACGAGCGTCAGCACACCGAGACCGACCAGAAGCCCGGTCAGGAATGAGCGCGCACGCTCTGCCCGCAGGACCACATCCTGGATGGAGGCGGGGCCTTCCAAGGTCGGACGACCGCCGTCGACGCCGTGCGCCACCGTGGTCGGCAGGTCGGGACGGGCCTCGAACACCCAGCGGCTGGTGGCCGAGGGAAAGACCGGCAACCGGATGCCGGACAGCCAGCGAGACAGCGCCGGAGCGCTGTGGTAACCGAAGACGCAGACCAGCAGGATCGTGGTGAGCATGGTGACCGCGCCGGTGTCGAACGCCATCCGGGCGAGGCCGGCGAAAGTCGCGACCAACGTGACGGTGACGATCGCCGTTCCGGTGCCCAGTCGGCGACCGGTGAAGCGCATGATCAGCAGCGCGGCGACAGTGGTGACGGCAAAACCCATCAGCGCGTGCGGCGAGCCGACCGGGCCGGGAGGCGCCGATGCCGCCGACACCGCCAGCGGCGCGAGTCCGCTCCAGAGCAGGATGTCGCCGGCGCGCCGGTTCTGCACCGTGTGGGAGCGGCCGAGGATGAGCATGGCGACGGTGAACACGAGGACCGAGATCACCGCGGCGTACGGCGCCGGGACCCATGAGTCGTGGTGCCACCGGAACCAGCCGAGCAACAGCGAGGCCAACACGACTCCGGACCCGACCATCCCTGCGCCGACCTGAATGGCCACCGTCGGGTTGATCGAGGAGAAGCGCCTGCTGAGGTTGACCGAAACGGCCGTCGAGATGTGCTCGATGACCTGCGAGCGGTGCTCGGTGTCATCGACGAACCGCAGCCACAATCGGTCGCCGTCGAAGACGTCCTGCTCGGAGAGCGACTGGGTGGCGCGCAGTGGCGAGCCGTCGACCAGGCACAGGGCCCACCGGCCACGCTGCTTGGCTTCCAGTGCCGCAAGACCCAATTCCCGCAGTCGGACGTTGACGACCTTCAGCAGTGGGTCGACCATTACCGAAACCGGGGCGTTGGCGTCCAGCAGGACACCGATCTGCACGCCCTCGCCGGCGATGATGCCGATCACGGCCGATTGCGGCGACGAAAGTGCCTCTGTGCCAGGCTGTTGAGCCTCAGCTACTGCGGTCATCGCTGCACCCCTCTGTCGACGAATTGTGGGTCCATCTGTGTTGCCTCGCTAGGTGGAATTGTGACATCGCGTCACAATTGTTGAGCAAATCCTAAGAGCATTTGGCGGCATCCGCATCTTTGGTAAATGCTGCCCTGAAAATCTTTGGCGTGCGCGCTAACTGCGTAACGAATAGTTAAACTCTGCTGTGCGTCTTCCACTCTCCATAGGGGAGGGTTTCCAGCACGGTCTTCACCCCGACCTGCACCAGCTGAGGGGTGGCCGGGCAGATCGCGAGCCAGGCCTCGTTTGAGCCTGCGGTGCGCGCCTGCTGATACATGGCGATCCGGCCGCCCGAACCGTCTTTGAGTGAAAGCACCGAGGCGCTGGGCGCCTTGTCGTCGTCGCGATATTGGCGGGCATAGACCGCAGCCTCGGCAGCCGGGTCCGACAGTGCTTGGCCGAGAGCGGCCACGGTTGCTGCGCTGATTCCGAGCCGGCGCAGATCTCCGCCGGAGAAGACGTTGAATCCGGAACTCTGCCAGGCTTTCGTGATTTCGAGCATTTCGTCAAGCGGCACGTTGACCGCGTTGATCGCGGCCGGCTCGGCGTGGTGGATCGACTCGAGCGCATCGAACACCAGGGTCGCGATCGAGGTGGTGTCCGCGATGGCAACGTCGTCGACGGTGATCTCGTCGCCGACTCGAACGGCCGAGACCCAGTGCTGGCCGCGACGCGCCAGCAGCACGCGGAATTCGTTGTCCGGGATGTCGCGCGAACCGACCTGCTCCTCGGGGCTTCCCTCTTCTTTTTCCTTGACCCCGTAGAGCAGTTTGCCGCGGGACAGTAATGCGACGAGTTCTAGGTCCGGCGCGGCCAGAACGCGCATCCGGGCGGCCACCGCCTCATTAACCGTCTCGCCGTCCACGATGCCCTGTTCCCGCATCACCGCCATACCCGGATGCTCGTTGAGCCAGTCCATGGAATCCGTGGAGACGAATGGTCGGCAGCGCAATTCGGGTGCGACGTGGCGAATGTCCAGTAAGGCCTGCAGCATCCAGAATCCCTCGACATTGACGGTGATGTCTGTGCGTGTGCTCTGGTCCATTCGCTTCTCTCATCTAGGTGTTTCGCTGTTATTGCACGACGCGGCAGCACACCTGTATCGGTGTGCTGCCGCGCCCTGCGTTGACTGCTGTCAGGCCCAGCTGGAGCCGACGGCGGAGTCGGTGCTCGACATGTTGTTGCCGGCGGTCTGCACCTTCTGGCCGTGGCTGTTGGCCTGCTCGTAGATCGTCTGGAAGTTCCGACCCAACTGGGTGATGAACTCCTGGCAAGCTACGGAACCCGAGCCGCCCCAGAAGTCACCGGCAGCCAGCACATCGCGAACGATGGACTGGTGCTCGGCCTCCAGGGAAGCGGCCTGGGAACGGATCATCGCGCCGTGGGCGTCGACATCACCGAACTGGTAACTGATCGACATGTATCTGTCCTCCTGGTTGTAAGAGTTTACGCTGCGAGCGGAGTTAGCTGCTCAGGATCTGCTGCGAGCCCTGCTCTTGGGCCTCGTAGTTGTTGGCGTCGCGGATCAGCCCGTCACGCACACCGTGCAGCATGTTGACGATGTTGCGGAACGCGGTGTTCATCTGGCCCATAGTGTCGTGCGACGTCATCTGAGCGGTACCGCTCCAGCCGGCGCCGGCGATGTTCTGCGAAGACGCCCACATCTTGCGGGCCTCGTCCTCCACCGTCTGCGCGTGCACGTCGAAACGGCCCGCCATCGACCGCATCTCGTGCGGGTCAGTCATAAAACGAGTAGGCACTTACGTATCTCCTTGCTTGTGTAGTGATTGATTGGTACGAACGTGCTAGTCGGACGGGTTACCGGAGGTAACCGCCGACTTGGAACACACGGCTGAACCCCCCTTTCCCGCTAACTGGTAACCACTGGAGGTGGCACCACAGTGGGACGGTCTTCATCGACGACACGCCTAGCCGGCGGCGGCTGCGTTGGCAGCCTCGGTGGCTGAGTAGGAACCAGCGCTGGTTCCCAACGTGTTGACGAAGGCTTCGTGAATAGCCGCTGCTTGGGCGCTGACCGCCTGGTAGAGCTGCGCATGCGCCGCGAACTGAGCCGCGGTCAGAGCTGAAACCTCATCGGCCGCAGCCGGAATCACGCCCGTGGTGGGGGCCGCCGCGGCCGCGTTCTGAGCGTTCAGTCCGGCGCCGATCCCCTGGAGGCTGGTGGCTGCCGCCGACAGGGCCTCCGGCTGGGTGGTCACGAACGACATGTCGGCATCCTCCAGGTTGGTTTGCCAATCTATCCGTGCATGAGAATAGACGCGGGTTTCGCCCGGCGCTGCGGTCAAGACCAGGTGTTTGCAACTGTTCACCCGGGAGCAACAACTGTTCATCTGCGGTAACAGCTAAGTAACAGGCCTCACACCGCGGGCGCCGATCGGCAGCTCGAAAGGTCTCCTGAAGTGCTGAAACGTCGTTATCACGGTCAGGCATCGGCCCCCGCATTCTGGTCGGCGCTATAGCAGGTCGCGGAGCTGTGGAGGGCACCGCACTCCGATAGGGCGAAAAAATCTAAACGCGGATAACGCCGCGCACGCGCCTTCTTGCCGCGCGGCCACCGAGGGTCGTGCTCGACGAGCCGATCGCGCAGAGCGGAGCACAGCGACCACCAGGTGGCCGACCGAGCCGGCACCGGCGAAGCACCCGGCTGATCGCGGGTGCGGGATATGGCTCAGCCGAAACGCAGCGGCAACTCTTTGAGCGCGAAAGTCTTACTGGGGAACTTGATTTCGGGCTGATAGTCGGGCGCCGGCTCGAAATCGGGGATTCGCTTCAGCCACTCGTCGACGATCACGGTCAGCTCCATGCGCGCGAGATGAGAACCCAGGCAGCGGTGCGGTCCCCCGCCGAATCCCCAGTGCCGGTGCACCTTACCGTCCATGGTGAGCTCGTCGGTGGAGATCGCGTCGCTGCCGTCCCGGTTGATCAAAGCCATGCACAGAAACACCGACGAGCCCGCGGGCAACGTCATGCCACCGACGACGACGGTCTCGGTGAGTACCCGGGGCGCGACCGGCGCCGACGGCTCCAGGCGCACGATCTCTTCGATGAAGACCCTGATCTGCTTCGGATTGTCGCGGAGCTGTTCGCGCAACTGCGGTCTGCGCGCCAACTCCAACAGGGCAAAGCCGATCGCCGCAGTCACGGTGTCCAGCCCCGCCAGGATCAGCAGGTGGCTCATGCCCAGCAACTCGAGATCGGTGAAGTTGCCTTTGCTGCGCATCACGGTGGACAACATGTCCGAGCCCGGATTTTCCCGGCGGTACTGGATCGCGTCGGTCAGGTACTTGTACATGGCCTGCGCCGCCGGGGCGATGTCCTCCATGGACGCATAGAGGTCGTCGGAGAGCACGGCGTCTTTCCAGGCGATCAATTGGTCCCGGTCCTCCAACGGGAGACCGTAGAGGTCCATAAAAACCTGGTAGGGGTACGTCTTCGCGAGGTCTGCCATCGCCTCGCATTCGCCGCGGCCGGCGATGGCGTCGATCATGTCGCCGGCGTGACGAACCAGCACCGGTCGTGACTTACTCAACCCGTGCGGGCTGAAAAACGGCTGCAGGACTTTGCGGTACCGCGTGTGCTCGGGCGGGTCGAACCCCAACGGGATCACCGGAATTGGGCTTCCCGGCGGTTGAAGCGCCAGTCGAGCGGAAAAAACATTGGGACTACGCAATGCCGCCAACACGTCCTCACGGCGGGTGAGGTAGTAGTAGCCGTTCATGAACACCACCGGCCCGGCATCGCGCAGGACCTTCCAGCCGGCACCACGGTCAGCGGCCATCGGCAGGGAGAAGTAATCGAGCCGGGGAAGGTGAAAGCCCTTGCCGTACAGGCTTTCATCGATGGAGCTCATGCACCTGATCTCTCGTTGTCGGTTCGTTCAGTGACGTCGGTAACGTGCCGGGTCGGCGCCGGTAGACATGGTATGTGGCTCGGCCGCGCTGGCGGGTGCCGATTCGAGCGACGATGTCCGACATGTCTTTATAGACTGGCCGTCGTGAAGGTTCGAGTCGAGCAGTCGAGGTGCGTTGGTCACGCCCAGTGTTATGCGGTTGACCCCGAGATCTTCCCGATCGATGATTCTGGTTACTCCACTCTTGAAGAGCACGAGGTTTCGGCGGAGGACGCGCAAGCCACGCGCGACGGGGTGGCGTCCTGTCCGGAGATGGCGCTGATCCTGGACGAGGATTGACCGAACAGGCAGGCTAGTTCACGCCGGCTAACGGTCACCGTCCGGCGCGGAGTGCGGGAAACGCTGTTGCAATGTGTGCAGCAGACCGTGGACCTCGTCGATGCGCGCGTTGAGCAGCGCCAACTCGTCGGACGCCCGGGAGTCGTCAGTCCCGGATTGCTGGTAGTCTGTCTGCGGCAACGCGATTCGCGAGCTCCTGTAGTTCAGCGCCTTCGGCCTTGAGGAGCCGCTCGAACACACGTGCCTGAGCTATTTCGGCGGGCTGCGGGGGGCGCTGCGGCAGAACACCTGCTGCAGTGAGCGACGGCGATCCGTCCACGCTCCTCGGGTGCGTGCGGGTGGCGCCCCGGGGTCGCTGTGAGAGGGCCAGCGAGCCGGATGACTCAGCATGTTGTGCCACGTACCCTCCAGCCCCAGACCGCGCTTGTTCACCTAGCGGAAACCTACGCCACCGTTCCCGGCGCTTCCGAATATCCCCCAACTGTTCATATTCAAGCCATGATCGAGACATCCGCGCTTCACCTCCCCTGGAGCCGAGGGTCCGCGGCTTTCGCTTTTGCGAGCACAGCGCTCTTGGGGTGTCACGCCACGACGTGACACCCCAAGAGGTGTGAAGCGAATCGGCCTTTAACCGGCTGACGGCGGGCGGGGCATCACCGTGGGTTTGAAACCATAACGTGGGCCCGAGCCGAAGCCACCGGCTCGTGAACCGGCCAGCGGCATACCGCCCATCAGGTTCCCGTTCCCGTTTCCGGCGCCCGCGGCCTCCGGCGCAGCGACCACGTGGCTGACCATCTGCACGCCCTGCGGAGCCGCCTGCGGAGTCGCACCGACCCACGACGCCGGAACCGCGAGTTTGCCAACCGAGTTGGCGCCGCCGGTAATTGCCGACACCGCGTGCGCGCCCGCACCCGCGCCGGCAGCGCCGCCGCCGAGCCCGGCTCCCAGGCCACCCAAACCCGGGAGTGCCGGGGCGGCAGCCGCAGGAGCGGCACCGCCCAGCAAGCCCGCGCTCTTCGCGATCTGAACGCCGAAGTTGCCCATACCAACGCTGAAGTACGGCAGACCCTCAGTGTTGTAGAACAAGCTGGCGTAGGGGTTGTAGTCGGTGACCAACGCCGCCAGGTTCGTCGGCAGAACCGTCGTACCGAAGAGGTAGCCGAACAGCGTGCCCTCGGCCGATGACGGTGTCCCGAACGCCGACTGGAAGCCAGCCGGCGTCAACAGCGACTGGATGTTGCTCGGGAGCAACGAGATCAGCTGTTGCAGGAACGTCTGAGAGCTCGTGGCGGCCGAAGTGCCGGTTGCCGAACTGACCGCGGCGGCTTGGTTAGCCGTCCCGGCCGGATTGGTAGTTGCAGCCGGGGTGGCAAACGGGGTCACCTTCGAGGCGGCCGCCGCCTGGCCCGCATAGCCGTACATCGCGCCGGTGTCTTGAGCCCACATCTGTGCGTACTGGGCCTCGAGTTGCGCGATCAGTGCCGTGTACTGACCGAAAACATTGGCCTGCACCGCCGCCTGTGTCTCGGCACGGTTGGCAGCGATCAGCGGCGGCGGCACCGTCGCCGCAAACGCCTGCTCGTATGCCGCGGCGGCAGCCTGCGCTTGTGTCGCGGACTGCTCGGCCTGGGTGGCCGACTCCTGCAGCCATGAGATGTACGGCTGTGCGGCGCTGGCCATCGACGCCGCCGCCGGCCCGGTCCACTCGTCACTGGACAGCTGCGTGATCGTTGTCTCGTAGCCCTGCGCGGCCGATTGCAACTCGGCGGCAAGACCGTTCCACGCCGACGCGGCAGCCTGCAGCGACGACGAACCCGGACCCGAGTACATCCGGGCCGAATTGATCTCGGGCGGTAAGGCCCCAAAATCCACCATGTAAAAGCCTCCCTAGCCCGCCGCAGCCGCGTTGGCGGCCTCGGTGGCGGCGTACGAACCGGCGCTGGTGCCCAGCGTGTTCACGAACATTTCGTGGATGGCCGCGGCTTGGGCGCTGACCGCCTGGTAGAGCTGGCCCTGCGCGACGAACTGGGCTGCCGTCAACGCCGAAACCTCATCGGCGGCAGCGGGAACCACTCCCGTCGTGGGGGCTACTGCTGCAGCATTCTGGGCGTTCAAACCCGAGCCGATCCCTTGCAGGCTGGTGGCCGCTGCCGACAATGCTTCCGGCTGGGTGGTCACGAACGACATCCGGTCTCCTCCTCAATAAGCTTGCGCGTCTACGACCTTGGGCAAGGCCGTTCGGTTGAAAGGTTAGATGGTCACGCTCGGATAAAGCCCCTGCCGACCTAACTGTTCACGCCTGGACGGAGAGTATTCACCCCGCGATATCGGCTGTTCATTTTGAATTCGACAGACGTTCCGCCTGCGGTAATGCTGTGACTCGACCGGTCTTTCGAACTCAGGAAGCGCAGCCCCTCGATTGGCGTCGAACCACGGTGTCGCTGTGCCGAAGATCGCCCGTGCGTGCCGTCGCCGCACGTACTTTCGGTGCACCGTGACCCGCCGGCCCGACGAGCCGGTCGCGGCCGCCCCCGACATCGGTCAAAGACACTGCGATCTGGCTGCCTCACGACGCCCAAGGAACGCTCACATCGAACGCCGGGTAGTCAAGCACGTTCAAACACAATGCTTTTGACGTATAGAAGGGCCGCGGGTCGCACGGCGCCTCCAGTGCGCTCATCCGCACCAACGCCCGTGATCGCGATGCGCCCAATCGGGTGTGGACGGTGGATTTCCGCGCTGACGTCCCCATCACGCGCGTGGGATGGGGCTGGACGGTCACACGCAGTACTGCCGGCGAGCACCTCATCGGTGAGCTCACTCGCCGGGTGAACGGGCGCCGGAGCGTACCCCTGGCGCCGCGCTGCGACAAGGGCGGTGATCGATCCGCCGATTGGTCGGCGGCTAGCCCCCTGCGGGTGGCTTGGGCATCACGGAGTGCTTAATTCCGTACTTCACGATGTACCCGCTGCCGCGGCGTCCAGCGCCGGCCCCCAGGCCGGCGTTGGGCGACATCGGAACACCGTTGAGCACTCCATTCGACACCGGCCCGGTAGCGCGCGCGGCGCTGACCAGCTTGGCCTCTTCGACCACCGCGGGCGATGCCCCTTGCCAACTCGCGGGCACCGATAGCCGTCCGAGACTGCCGGAATCGCCCAAACTGGCCGACACGCTGCTGGCCGTGAACGGTGCGCCGCTGACGCCCGCAGTGCCGCCAATGGGCGCAAGGGCCGGCGTCGGTATCAAGCCTGCACCAGCGGCACCAGCTGGGTTGAACAATGCCGCTGCCTGAGAGGGAGTAATCAGCTGCTGGCCGATACCGAAGCCGAAGTTCGCGAGACCGACCGCGAAATAGGCCTGGAAGATCTGCCTCAACGCGTTCAGGTTGGCGTTCGAAAAGCCCAAACCCAGACCGCCGGTGGGATACGCGTTGTAGGTGTTGTAGATCAGCTGCTCGATCCAGGCGAACGGCCCGGTGAAGGTGGGCGGCGTCGCGGCGGTTGTCGCACCGGAGGTCGCCGCCGGTGCCGCCGCGGTCGTCTGAGAGCTGGTCGACGGCGCGGCCGCGACCGCGTTCTGGACCGCTGACGCGGCTTGGCTGGCCGGAGTGGCAGCGGCGTTGGCCACCGCGTTGCTCTGGCTACTCGTCCCGTCATCGGTGGTCGTCTTTGGAGGCACCACGAACGGCGTCACTTGCAGAGCGACCTGCGTGGCCCCGGCGTAGCCGTACATGGCGGCCGCATCCTGCGCCCACATTTCGGCGTACAGGGCTTCGGTGATCATGATCGCGGGGGTGTTCTGCCCGAAGAAGTTGGTGGCGACCAAAGCGGCGAGCAAGGCCCGGTTCGCCGCGATCACCGGCGGCGGCACCGTCATCGTGAACGCCGCCTCGTATGCGGCGACGGCTGCGCGCGCGTGGTTGGCGGTCTCCTCGGCTTGCGCGCCGGTTGAGGTCAACCAGTTGATGTACGGCGTGACGGCCGACATCATCGCCACCGACGTCGGGCCCACCCACGCATTGCTCGTCAACTCCGCGAGCGCCGATCCGTAACCGCTGGCCGCGAAGCCCAGCTCAGCAGCCAGGCTGTCCCAGGCCTCAGAGGCGGCCAACAGCGGTCCGGGTCCGGGGCCCGAGTACATCCGACCCGAATTGACCTCCGGCGGCAGTAGGGCGAAGTCAAGCACTAGAAACCTCCGTCAAAATGCCAAGATTGTGTCTGCCTGGCACCAGCCGCATGGAAGCGGCGGTGCGCGGCGCGGTCATGAACTGGTCAGCAATCGGCGGGCCCTGGTGGATGACCGCCTGATCGATGTCGATGTGCGGAACGCGGTGTGTGGCCACAGACGAAATGCGCTTTCTTTCCTCGGTAACCCTCAGCGTCAACAACATTGAGCGTCGATGTTCATCACTGAACAGTCGCTGGCTGAGACATTAGATGGCCGCGCGGGCGATCCGCGACGACGAAGCCGACTATTCATTCCTGATCAAGCAGTGTTCATCCGCGATCGACTGTTGTTCAGCCAATGTTCGGTTCCGGGCTACCGGATGGCCGCAATGGCGCCGCTATCCGGCGGCCGGCGTGAAGGGGATCACAGTCGAGCGAAGCTCGAATCGCGTCGGTGTCGCAGCGCCGCCGCGCCCACCCATGTTGGCGACCGGCATCATCGGCGGCATGGCGGATTGAGTACCTGCCGGCGCGGCCGCGAGGGACGGGGCGCCGCTGAGGTGCATCGCCGTTCCGGCGCTGGTCGCCGATGGCATCGCACCGGTCCAGGCGGACGGCACCGACAGCGGGCCGACCGAGGTGGCCTGCCCCATGCCCGCCGAGAGCGATGGGAGGCCGGCGCCGATGCCCGTCGAACCGAGCGCGCTGGGACTCGACACGAGCCCGACCGCGTGGGCCGCGCCCAGCTCGTTGGCGGCCGTCGTCGCGGCCTTGGCCGCGGTGGCCGTGCTGCCCGCCGTGAACAGCCTGGACAGCATGCTCATCGGCATCGACGCGAACTTCATCGGCGTGCTGAGTTCGTTGAGCAGCGAGCTTGCCGACGTCGAGGACGTCGACGAACCGGTCGTCGAGGCGACGCTGTCCAGGGCTTGCGGCGAAGCGAGGGACTGCAGCGCCTGCGGCATGCCCGAAATCATTTGCGGGCCAGAGGACATGATCGTGTCGAGGTCGGTTCCACTGGACGTCCCGGCGGACTGAGCGGCAGTGACCGACTGGCTCAGCATTGCGCTGGAATTGGTGGTCTGCGGCGGTGCGGTGAACGGGTCCACTTGCGATGCGGTTGCCGAGGTGCCGGCGTAGCCGTACATCGCGGCGGCGTCCTGCGCCCACATCTCCGCGTAGAGCGCCTCCGTCGCAGCGATCGCCGGGGTGTTCTGCCCGAGGACGTTCGTGGCCACCAGCGCCGCCAGCAGGCTCCGGTTGGCGTCGATCATCGGCGGCGGAACGGTTGCGGCAAAGGCACTTTCGTAGGCGCTGGCTGCGGCGGTGGCCTGTGCGGCCGTCTGCTGGGCCTGATCGCCGGTAGCGCTGAGCCACGTGACGTACGGGGCGGCGGCCGCGGCCATCGACGTCGAACTAGTACCGGTCCATGCCCTGCCGGCCAGGGTCGAGACGACCGAGCCGTACCCGGATGCCGCGTAGGTCAGCTCGTCGGCCAGCGACTGCCAGGCTGCTGCGGCGGCCAACATTGAGCCCGGCCCGGGGCCGGCGTACATGCGCGCCGAGTTGATCTCTGGTGGTAAAGCTCCGAAATCCAACATGGTGCAACGCCTTAACCGGTAGCGACGGCGTTCGCGGCCTCGGTGGCCGCGTACGAGCTGGCGCTGACGCCCAGCGCGTTGACGAACATGTCGTGGATGGCCGCGGCTTGCGCGCTGATCGCCTGGTACATCTCGGCATGAGTGGTGAACTGGGCAGCGGTCAGCGCGGAGACTTCGTCCGCGGCCGCGGGCATCACGCCCGTGATCGGAGCGGCGGCGACGGCATTCTGCGCCGCCAGACTTGAACCGATGACCTGCAGATTATCTGCGGCCGAGGTCAATTCGACCGGCTGCGCACTCACAAACGACATTTGGCACTCCCCTCACAATCCGACCCACCTGTCACTAGTTAGAGACGTTAACTAGGAAAGATGGGCCGCTGGCATGCCGAAGCTATGCGCCCGCTATGAAACGGCTGGCAGCGCCTTCGAGCGGCCCGCGAACGTGCGCCGCCCCCGGGCACAAAAAAGTCCCCCTGCCCAGATCGGGAGGGAGACTTTTTCGAGATGCTGCTATCGACGCAGCTCTGTGGCGGCCACTTGGACGAATACGCCGGTGTCCTCGGCCATCAGCAGACCACGACCGCGGGGCAGCGGTCCACCCTTCATCTTGCCGCGGATGAAGCCCTCGTCGGGGTCCGCGTCCATCACCAGCAGTGGTGCGTTGGCCTGGGCCAGCGCGCGCAGCATCGGGTCGCTGCCCGCCGAAGACCATCCACCGAAGGTGCGGGTGACGATCACGTGCAGGCCGACGTCGGCAGCCCTGGTCACCCACGGCGCGGCCTTCTGCAGCGGCGAATCGAAGCCCGGCGGCAGTTGCTGAACGTCGTCGATGATCAGGAAGATCTCCGGCCCGGTCCACCAAGCACGGGACAGCAGCTCTTCGGCCGACAAGCCCGGCGGTGGCTCACGCTGGGTCAGCACCTGGCCCAGCTCGTTCATCATCGCTGAGACGCCGTCGAGGTTGTAGGCGAACTTCTCGACATAGTCGGTGCCCAGCGTGGTCAGCAGTTGGCGACGCGGGTCGACGAGCCATACCTGCGCCGACGGCCGTGTGGTCGGCTGTGCAATGCTCGCTCCCGGCTCGTATACCCGCCCGATTTCGGCCATGACTGTTGCCAGCGTGGTGGTACGACCACATTCGCGTCGACCGGTCACCATCAGGTGCGCGTTCTCGGCGAAGTTGAGGTACACCGGTTGCAGGTCCAATTCGTTGATGGCCCACGCAATTCCACCGGCTCCGACGTTCTGGCGCCGATCTGCCTGCGCCAGCGTCCGCACCTGTTCCAGGCCGAACTTCGCGGGAAGGCGGCGCACCGGAGGTGCGTGGCCGACCGCGATCTGGCTGATCGCCGCCGCCAGGCTGTCCGAGGAGAAGACGTTGTCCGGGGTGTCGGCCAACGCCGGCCTGGCCACCAAGGTGTGCAGGCCGGATTGCGGGTCGCTGTCCAGTCGCACATAGTTCACCGCGACCATGCCGCGCCCCGGCTTGACCGGAACATCCTTGGCGAATCGTGAACGCACCAGCTTGGCGTCTTCGACCGCGGCCAGGCGCAGCTCGATCCGGGATCCGAAACCGCTACGCACCGGCGGCCGCAATTCCGATTCGCGGTCGGCGGTGGCCATCACGTGGATGCCGAACGACGGACCCTGGTTGATGATCAGGTTGATCTGCTCGATCAGCACTTCGTTTTCTTCGGCGAGCGCCCGGTAGTTGTCGATCACCAAGAAGACGTCGCCGAAGCCGTCGTTGGGTACGCGGCCCGCTTCCCCACCGAATTTGCGTCGCCGGAAAACCTCCATCGACGGCACGTCGAACTCGAGGAAGGTGTGCTTGCGTTCGCGGAGCAGCGCCAGCAGCTCGGCCACCGTGCGGCGAACGCCATACGGGTCGGTCGGACCGACGACCTCACCGACGTGCGGCAGAGCGGACACCGTCGTCAGCGCGGTGCTGCTGTAGGCCAGCACGTAGAACTGCACCTGCTCCGGCGTGTGGGTCAGGGCGGCCGAGGTGATCAGCGTCTGCAGTGCGGTGGTCTTGCCCGATCCACCGGCACCCAGAATCAACACGTTGGAACCGGCTCCCGAGGTGTCGACCGTCCACGGCGGCTGGTCGTGCTTGAACGGCCGGTCGATGATCCCGACCGGGAACACCAGGTCGGTTCTCGTGCCGTACTGCTCCTGCCACGGGTGATCCAGGAAGCGGTTGACCAGGTCCTCGATCGACACCGGCTTCTCCAGCGGAGGCTGCCACAACCGGTACGGCTGGAAATCGATCCGTCGGAGCTGATCGATGATCACGGTGCCGACCTTCGGCGTCCTGATCGCTTGTTCTTCCTCTTCTTCCTCCACCACGTCGGCGAAGCCGGTGAAGGCCTCGCCGTTGTCACCGTTGGTCAGGGCGTCGAAATCGTCCGGCCCGGTCACGGCGACCTCGATCGGCGTGAATCCGGTCGTAAACAGTTGCGGCCGAATGTAATCGACGGAGTGGGTCAGCATCGCCGGCCCGGTGTCGTCGAGCGAGACGCCGCGACGGTAGTCACGCCACAGGAACTCAGCCTGGAATCGGACGATCTCGTCGAGGCTCTTCCGGAAGTAGCCCAGACCGGCCTGCGCAGGCAGGTTGACGGCATTGGGCACACCGGCGGCCTGTGCCGCACCGGCGGTACGGGCCTTCAGCACCAGCCGGTATCCCATGTTCTCCATGAGTTTCTCGGCCCGGCTCTCGATAGTCTGCGAAGCCATCATCAGGTGGATCCAGTAGGCACGACCCTGCCGGCCGATGGAGTCCAGCACGTCGACCGCGGTCGGCATGATGCGGAACCACTCGTAGAACTCGTCGATGACGACCACCAGCATCGGCAGCGGCGGAATGTCCTGACCCCGTGCGCGCATCCGGGAGCGCATCTCGTTGTATTCCTTGGCGTCGTCAACACCGGCGTTGTCGCAGACGGTCTTTCGCCGCGCGATCTCACCCCACAGCGCGTCCAGGAATCGCTCCATGAGCGCCTGGTCTTCCTCGAGGTCAGTGATGATCCGCGACACGTGCGGCACACCGGAGAACGGCTTGACCGCCGAACCACCCTTGAGGTCGGCCAGCACGAATTGCAGCTCGTCCGGCGGATGCGACAACATCAGCGACTCGAGCACGGTACGCACCAGGGTCGACTTACCGGAACCGGTCGTTCCCGACATGACGCCGTGGGGGCCGTCGCCGCCTTCGTCGAGGGACTTCATGTCCAGGAACAGCAGTTCGCCGTTGTCGGAGCGGTTACCGAACGGGATCCGCAGCCGGGAGCGGCTGGTCAGCGCGTCGCGCCGGCTACTCCAGAGGCTCTCGAAATCGATCTCCGAAGGATCGTCGATTCCGTAGTAGGACAGGATGTCTCGCGCACCGATCTGGGCGACCCGCTGCCCGATCTCCTCGTAGGCCTCAGCCAAACGCCAACGGGCCACCCGCTGCGCGAACTGCTCGGCCTCGACCTCGGTGACTTCGTCGGCGAGAGCGAAGAACCACCGGTTGTCATCGATCACCATCCAGGTGTCGCGGTCGCGGGGCAACGCCTCGATCACGCCGATGTCGTTGGTGAACTTCAGCACCCGCTCGGGGTTGCCGGTCCACAGCGCAGAACCGGTCAGGTCGAAGAACGTCACACCGTCGACACCGTCGACGCTGATGACGTACTCCCACTGCGGGTCGTCGACGTCGGCGATGATCACGTGATGTGGTGTCGGCGTCTCGGCCGACGAGCTTGCGTGGCGAGGCGTGAAAGATCCACGGCCAGCGAACAATTCAGCCTGGTCGGCGGCGAACTCACGCACCGACCCGTAGACCATCCGCGCGTTGCCGGCGGCGTCGCGGCGCCGCGGGTCGCCGAAGTGGGGCAGCCACTTGACCCAGTCCCACTTACTCATGTCGGACGTGACCACGATCATCTGCAGGTGGTCGGGGCCGTGCGAGAAAGCCAGCTGCAAGATGAGGGCCCGCATCATGCCCAGCGTCTGCTCGCGGTTACCGATGAGCGCGTACCACGGCTCGACGAGCAGCGACACCATCTTGGGCAGGTTGTAGACGACGCTCTGGTAGCGGCCGAATTCCTGCAGCGCCTTACCGGTTACCGGCTCGAGCTCGATGTCGGTCGGCATGTTCTGCGGCTCGCCCCAGGTCACCTCGGGGCGGGTCATGCCGACGCCGATACGGGCGATACCGAAGTTGAGATCCTTGCCGTCCGGCTTGCGCTCCCACATCCGGGGCGAGCCGACCGCGGCAGCGAGCGTCGTCGGCGACGGGTGGAACCACCGGTAGTTGGCGTCCATGCTGTCGGCGGACTCGTTCGCGGTCTCCCGCAGCATGTCCAGCATCAGCATGAACTGGGCGCGCATCGCGTCCAGCTTCGGCCGGCTCATCTGCTGCTGACCACCGAAACGGCCACCGAACATCATCATGGCCACGCCGCCGATCATGAAGATCGGGAAGATCGAACCGGCGCCCAGGAACATCCGCGAGCCGTTGGCCACGGTCATGCCGACCATACCGACCAGCAGTCCGACGACCAAAACGCCGACCACGATCAGCCACCACGGCTTGCCTTCGGGCGGCGGGACACTCAGCGGTGTCGGAAGGACGATGTTCTCCGGCCTGACGGCAGGTGCCCGCTCGGGCGTCGGGCGTGCGAAACCTTGCTTCACTTGGGCACCACTAACTCTGCGGGGTTCATATCGGTCGGAAGGGTGTCGTGACGCACCAGCGCATCTGCGCGGGACAGCGCGGGACCCGGCGCCAGCAGACGCAGGGCAACCCACGGGGCCGGAGAGGGCTCGGTGGTCAGCCCCAGTGCCGAACGGGAATCGCGAGTGTTCTCGACGCCGAAGCGCGCACCGGAACTGGTGAGCCACCACAGCGATTCGGCGGTGCTGGATCCGGGGTCGTTGCCGGTGACGACGACCCAGTTGCCGGACTCAGGGCCGAAAAAGACGTGGTCGGCTTCCCGGCCGGACGTGTCGGACTTCACCAGCGACACGACCTTGTCGGCAGAGCCGGTGGGAACCGGGATGGTCGGCCCGGAGATCACCTGAATGCGGGCGCGTTCCTCACCGGCGGTCTTCTGCCACCACCAGCACGTCGCGGGATTCTCCTTCAGATCCACCGGGCTCAGCGGCGCGTCGGGGTAGGCCGACAGGTCCAGGCCATTGACCACCGGCATCTTCGCCAGCGACGCGGGGGCCACCACCACCGGTGAGTTGCCCGCCGGGGTGCCGGCGTTCTGCAGAATCTGGGCGACCACCGGGTTGACCGTCTGCACACCGTCGCCCAACACCACTGAATACTGTTGCGGCCCGCTGATTTGTGGAGTCACGATCACGGTTCCGACCGGACCGGGTGCACCAGCGAACTCGGCGGGCTTGCCGGCGTCCGGCACCCTCGGCACCGTCAGCTCGGGACCGACGGGCAACGAGTCGTACAGCGCCCGGCTCATCGGATGCGCCTGGCTCACGTTCTCCGGGGTCAAGCCCAGCGGCAGCAACACCGCGCGGTTCGACGCATCGATCCGCGACCGACGGCTCTGCCGGATTATGTAGGTGTCCTTCTCGTATCTGAGCACCACGGCGTCGGAGCCGTTGAGCACCCGGCGGCGGTTGGAGAGGTCGGGCGTGCCATCGATGACGGTGACCGTTACCGGCGAGACCACGCCCACGCCGGCCGTCGGCGTCACGGAGTCGCACACCAGCCACGACGACGTCGCCGGTGTGGACGGGGAAAACTCCGAGGGTGCGCCCGGGATGCCCACCAGCGGCCCGTGCGGCTGCTGGGCGATCTGGCTTCCGCGCACCTTGTGCGGGTTATCCGCGCGTCCGGCGATCAGTCGCGCCGACGCCAGGTTGAGCGCGGGATAGATCTTGTCGCCGACTTTGACGTACAACGCGCCGGAATCCCGGTCGGCGATGATGGGCGACTCGTTGAGCTGGCCCGATGGGCTGATGAATGAGTAGAGCAACGCGCCGAGGCAGCACACCAGGGCGGCGGAGACCGAAGCCACCACGGCCAGCGTTTGGCGACGACCGGGTTCGATCTCCATCCGCACCCGCCAGCGAGTCAACGCCATCGCGGTACGGCGGGCCAGGAACTGATACCCCGTTACCTGGGTCCGGGTGGACAGCCCGAGGCCGTAGCCCGAACCCCGCTGCTGGTCACCGGCCATGTTTGGTCACACTCCAGGCAGACGCAGCGACAAGCTGCGGTGTAGTCCCACTATTCACAGCGCTAACGGTAGGGCACCCCGCGCGACCGCGCCACGCGAACGTTCGAGCACGGCCGGAGTTCACGTCCGCGCCAGCTGTGGTTTGCGCCACAGTGCTGTCACCTGCCGATTAGATAGTGGGGAGACTCGAAGAATCGTCACTGCGCATCGTACGGCCACCAGTTAACCGAGCCCGCCGAAACGACGACGTCGAAGTGGACAGTCGGGTCGCATTCACATCCTCTGGCCAAGCAAGATGACGGCATGAGCCACATGGCGACGTCCCTGGTCGAACTCGCGGGTCGATTCGGGATCTCCACCTCGTACGACGACTGGAGTGGTCGCCGGATCAACGTCCCGGAAACCACTCTGGTGGCCGTCTTGGCCGCACTCGGCGTCGCCGCCGCCGACGAGGCCGAACGCAATGTGGCCCTGGCCGCGTACCAGCAGGCCCACTGGTCGCGCGCGCTGCCGCCGACCATCGTGGGTCAAGCCGGCACGCAGACGAAGTTCTGGGTGCATGTGACGCATGGACAGCCCGCCGACGTGTCGGTGGAGCTGGAAGACGGAACCGTCCGCACCGGAGTGCGGCAGGTCGACAACTTCACCCCACCGTTCGACCTGGACGGACGCCGAGTAGGAGAGGCCAGCTTCGTGCTGCCCGACGATTTGCCGCTGGGCTATCACCGGGTGCACCTGCGCTCCGGGGGTGACGAAGCCAGCGCCGCGCTGATCGTGACGCCGACCTGGCTCGGGGTGCCCGAACGCCTCGGCGCCCGGCGAACCTGGGGGTTGGCCACCCAGCTGTACAGCGTCCGCTCGCGGCAGTCCTGGGGCGTCGGCGACCTCACCGACCTCGTCGACCTCGCGGTCTGGTCGGCGTCGCTGCACGGAGCGGGCTACATCCTGGTCAACCCGTTGCACGCGGCGGAGCCGACCTCGCCGATGGAGCCGTCGCCCTATCTGCCGACGTCGCGCCGGTTCGTCAACCCGTTGTACCTACGAGTAGAGGCCATCCCGGAGTACGCGCAACTATCCAAACGCGGCCGGGTTCGGCGGCTGCGCGACAGCGTCCAGAACCGGTCGGCCTCGCTGGACTCGATCGATCGCGACGGCGCATGGGCGGCCAAACGGGAAGCGCTGCAGCTGGTTTACGCCGTCGCGCGCACGGCGGGTCGCGACCTGGCGTTTGCGGCCTACCGCGCGCGGGAGGGTTCAGCGCTCGATGACTTCGCCACCTGGTGCGCGTTGGCCGAAAAGTACGGCAGCGATTGGCATCAGTGGCCCGAATCGGTGCGCCATCCCGGCGCCGACGGCGTGCCGAAGTTCGTCGAAAAGCATTCGGCAGCAGTTGATTTCCATTGCTGGTTGCAATGGCAGCTCGATGAGCAACTCGCTGCTGCGCAGACCCAGGCGGTGTCGGTCGGGATGTCGTTGGGCATCGTGCATGATCTCGCCGTCGGCGTGCATCCCGATGGAGCCGATTCCTGGGCCCTACAGGACGCGCTGGCGTCCGGCGTTTCGGCGGGTGCGCCGCCGGACGAGTTCAATCAGTTGGGCCAGGACTGGTCGCAGCCGCCGTGGCGTCCGGATCGGCTGGAAGAGCTGGAGTACGGGCCGTTTCGCGCCCTCATCCGCAGCGTTCTGCGGCACGCCGGCGGCGTGCGGATCGACCACATCATCGGCTTGTTCCGGCTGTGGTGGATTCCGCAGGGCGAGTTGCCGACCCAGGGCACCTATGTGCGCTACAGCCATGAGGCGATGATCGGAATCGTTGCGCTCGAGGCGTATCGCGCGACGGCACTGGTGGTCGGCGAAGATCTCGGCACGGTCGAGCCGTGGGTCCGCGACTATCTGCGTGCGCGTGGAGTATTGGGCACCTCGATTCTGTGGTTCGAACTCGACCGCGACGGTTCCGGTGGCCCGCTGCCGGCCGAACGGTGGCGCGAATACTGCCTGTCATCGGTGACCACCCACGACCTGCCCCCGACCGCCGGGTATCTGGCGAATGAGCATGTGCGGCTACGGGATTCGCTTGGACTGTTGACACGTCCAGTCGGCGAGCAATTCGCGGCCGCCGAGGCGGAGCGGGCCTCGTGGTTGGCCGAGTTGCGTCGGGTCGGCCTGCTGTCAGAGGCAGCCGACTCCGACGAGAACGAGCAGACCGTGCTGGCCCTGCACCAGTACCTGGGCCGCACACCGTCGCGACTGCTTGGATTGGCACTCACCGACGCGGTTGGCGACAAGCGCACCCAAAATCAGCCGGGGACCACCGATGAATATCCCAACTGGCGGGTCCCGCTCAGTGGACCCGACGGTCGACCCATCCCGCTGGAAGATGTGTTCACCGATCACCGGGCGATCGCATTAGCCGAGGCGCTCCGAGCGCAGACGGCCGGCGGTGCCGGCGAGACCACCTGTTAGCTTCGACGTGCCATGACGTCATTGAAGTTCGGCGTGGTCGCGCCGGTTGCCGCCGGCGTCACCGCGGACCCGCTGTGGATGGCGGCCTTCGCGCGGCACCTCGAGTCTTGCGGTTTCGAGTCGATCGTCGCCGTCGAGCACACCGTTCTCGCGACGCGGTACGAAAGTGTCTACCCCTACGACCCTTCCGGGCGCGTGGAGTTGGGGTCGGACTGTCCGGTGCCCGATCCCCTTGACCTGCTGTCGTTTCTGGCCGCTCACACCGAACGGCTCGGGTTGGCGACCGGGGTGCTGGTGCTGCCCAATCATCATCCGGTAGTGCTCGCCAAACGGGCAGCGACGGTGGATGCGTTGTCGCTCGGCAGGCTACGGCTGTGCATCGGGGTCGGCTGGCTGCGAGAAGAAATCGAGGCCTGTGGCACCGAGTTCACCAGCCGGGGCCGCCGCGCTGACGAACAGTTGACGGTTCTGCGGGCACTGTGGGATCAGCAATTCCACGGCGTCACCCATCGCGGCGAGTTCTTCCAGTTCGACGATATGGTCTGCAGCCCCAAACCTGCTCTGGGAAAGCATCTTCCGCTGCACATCGGCGGGCACAGCAAGGCGGCGGCTCGACGGGCCGGGCGGATCGGTGACGGGTTCCAGCCGTTGGGCGTGGCCGGCGCGCAGCTGGCAGAGCTGCTTAACGTGATGCGCGACGAGGCGACGGCTGCGGGACGTGATCCGGCCGATATCGAACTGACCCTGGGTCATTCGGTCAGCAAGATCGATCCCGAACGGGCAGAGCGGCTCGCCGCCCATGGGGCGGACCGGGTGGCCTTGGCGATGCCGCCGATCGCCGATCTCGATCAGGCCAAGGATGAGCTGTCGGCCTGCGCCCAACGA
>NZ_CBDIBT010000014.1:0-302203 GCF_965277065.1 Mycobacterium sp. | reverse complement strand
GTGTATTCCTGCGTATGACAGCGACATCTACGCCGCGAGCCCTGGCGTGCGAAACCTGAATCACGCAGTAGAACAGAGTTATTCGCGGTAACAGCGGGCACAGACACGGCAGGTTGAGGGCACGGCAAATTTATCATGAAGCAGCCCATCTTGAGTGGGGGGCCCAGGCCACCGAGTGAGCGCATTGGCTGCCAGATAAATAAGTCACGGTAAATCCTCGCGAAAAATGCAATTACGACTGCTCCGCAACAGAATTCGTAAAACGGCACTAGTGCTTTCAGGGTGAAGCTTGATTTGGTTCGCGAATCGAGGGCGACATGTACAGGCCAAACGTTGATCTAGGATGCTACGTTACTGCAAACTGCCTTGACGAACTTGACGGAATGCTTTGCCAACTCAGCGGCCTGCTCCTGTGTGGCCTCGCGTTCCGAATCACTGTACCCATGGAAGAATCCGTAAAGGGGCTCGCCGAGCTCGAGCTTCTCATTGTATCTGCACGCAGCCTCGGTGATACGCTCACCTCTTGCTCGGTCTTGCGCGGCAAATTTAGTTGCAGGCGCAAGCGCAACGCGCGTCTCGTTTCGCGCCGTGTCGAGGGGTAGGACTCCGTCGTGGCTTATCACGTTCGCTAGGTCCTCAAGCCACTCGGTGACGTCCGCTGCGGCGGTACCGCATATTGTCAAACAAGTGGACGACAGTAGGGCCGCGGCCGCCACCACGAACGTCCGCGTATGACGTGCTCTGGCCACCATGAGTCTGCCCCTTCGTTACACACAGCTAGCTTTCAGGTTATTCTAGGGTTCAACTGCTTGTGCGGCTGGATAACTGTCATTTCTGGCCGGGGCCTCGCGAGCAGGTAACGGAGTGGGCTGAGCATTGACATCCGAACTCGCTGTGGTTAGCAACTCGCGTGCTAATCAACCCGATCGTGCTTGAACCCACCTCAACGGTCCAGATCAGCGGGGAATCTCTCGGAAGCGCTGAGATTCGCCGGAGTGGCGGATAAGCGACGTCCTTGCCCACGCCCACGAGCCGACGACCACTCGTAGATCACACCGTCAGCCTGGCTCGATATCCGCCGCCGGGTACTGCGCATGAACCCGATCGCTCTCCCAGCGCTGAATTTAGTCTGTAAAGAGAGTCCCTACCCACGGACCGCCCGCGCACGAGGTCGATTGTGTTGCCCTCGTCGGTCGCAATCCCAAGCTCGACGGTCCAGACCTATCAGCGAGGATGACCCCGGCCGCGACCGGCGTTGATCGCTGGGCTTTCGCAGTATCGGTGTCAACGCTTACTTTGCCGATGTCTGGGCTTGGCATCAGCAAAAGGTGAAAGTCTCGGAATGAGCTGTGTAGCAATATGATCGCGAACGGGCTGACGTTTACGGATGAACCGGCGTATTCGATCCCGCCATCATTACTGCCCTGCCAGTCATGGATGGTCCCGTTGTCGACACCGCGGTTTCGGTGTGCCCGCGGTGCTGGGTCCCGGCCGGGCGCACATTCTGAGGTGAAATCGACCACCAACTGACTTATCGTGCCGGTGCAGAATACGCCAAGTCAGGGCGCCGCCAGCGTCGACAAGAAAACCAAGAACCGCGCATAGTGGGTCAGGGCAAATGGGTTTCGATGCACGGCAAGGTCTCGCGATTGTGCGGCGAGTCGCAGCAAGACCACCGTGATCGAAGGCCCGTAGGCAAGATTACCGATTATGCCCGGCCATTTTCTGCTGCCTTAACTTCGACCAATAGCCGCTGCCGCACGTCGCGGCCGTGCCAAAGTAAACACACACGATCCGAACGCATACCGATCACAGAACTTGCCTAGGGGGTCACTTATCCATGGAAACTGACGCTGGCACGCGCGACGCAATAGGAAACACACTCCCCGTTAGCGGCGAACTGCCGGATGCGACGCTTGCACTGCACGCTCTGCTCACGAGCTACGCGGACACGCTCGAAATGCTCAACAACGCGCCTACGATTATGTGGACCAGGTTCGAGAAGCCACGTGTGCTGCGGTGGTTGCCGGTCCCAGCGCCTCGCCGCGTCGTTCGGGCCTTAATCGTGCGCCACGTGCATCAATGCGTCGATGCTCTCAAATGCGGTGTGATCAGGACCAGCGCTTTGAGCGACGATGGCGCCGGGTCGAGTCGCGACCTGAAGATGTTGCAACAGTTCGAGCAATCACTACCCAATAGGGTGCGGCTGTCGCTGATATGGCCGCTGGCGCTGCTCAGCGTCCTATTTGTAGCGTTTATACTCGCATCCATCTATCACGCGGGCTACCGCACGCTGCTCGGCGATCTCACCGCCGCCGCGCTCAATCTCAATCGCACCGCTGCGATTGCAGCGGTAGAGAGTGCTCATCGCCTCGCGTTGGCAGGTCACGAAGACGCGAAGCATAATTATCTTTACGACATCCAGTTTTTCGCAAGCGCGGCAATGATTGTTGCCTGGGCGGCCGTGTTAGTAATCGTGCCATTCCTACCCACGGCTGCGATCTATCGCCGAACGAAGGCGCGATTGGCCGCCCTTGAAGCAAACGGGCTGGCCGCCGTTGGCGCCCGGACCGGCCGCGGGATCGAGATTGACCTCGTTGCCCGGCTGCTACTGATGCCCGCAGTCGCCGTGAGTAGCTACTCCGCATTCCTGTATGGCGCGATACAAAAATCCCCTTACCTGTCGGTGGCCGGTGCAATATGCGCCGTGCTGATCGTCTTCGCGGGCGTCGAGCTGCGGTTTCGCTACACCGAACGTCGTAGGCGAATTGAAAGTGGCCACAGACCCATCACGCAAATCGCGCTTTCTCTGATGGTCGTTTTGTCGCTCGGCCTGTTTGTTTATCTCCCGTACCAAGCGCATCAACGAACAATCCGTGAGGACCGTTGGACATTAAACGTAGTACAAAGCCCGGCAATGGTTAACGAATACGCCACAGGATGGCTTTACGATCAACTGTATTTTATTATCACAGCTGTTCAGCAGAACGCGGATTGTAGCGACCAGCACGGGCCGCTGATCGACAATCCGCAGTTCCTGCGGTTTGACCTTGAGACGTGGTCGACCGTCGACCAGTTCGTCACTCCAGATGTAGCCACGGGATTGCTCCTGCGCCACTGGAGTGTTGTGGACAGGGACGGTAAACCTACAAAAAACTTACTTCTTCACAACAAGTGCGGCCAAGGTACAGATGCGATCGCTCAACCGATAATTCCGGGCTCTCACACGAAGACCACGGTTGTCGTCAGCGCGCCGAAGAATGCCGTCTGTCTGCAGCTAAAAGTACCCGGCTACCACGCGGTATGGCAGTGGCGCATCCCGGGTTTCAGCGACTGCCCGCAGGTAACGAACCCATGATTTCGCACCGGCCGCGGTTCGGGACGCGACACGGGCGCGCGCGAATAGCCCTGCCGTGACGGTGATCTCGCAGGCTACAATTGCTGACCCGGAGCACTGCCAGGCCGGACCGCATAACCGCCTAGCACCGGAACATTACCGACCACAGCCGATACCACAATGCCCAGTTACCCTTCTGCACAAAGATTTAACTTGAGCGTGTGCGCCTCGGAGTAGGCTTGGCGCCGGGGCCCCGACCTGGGTCACACCCTGGTGCCTCGAACACCGTGGTTAGAATTTCGGTTTGCTTGACGAGCAATTTCTCCGCGGCGAGTAGGCCGGGGCAATCTAGGGTCTGGGTGTGCTACCCCCAGTCAGCAGACCGTTTTGGGGCGATGCTTCGACGTCCAGCGCTGCGTCGATGGTGTGTGCTCCCCTCAGCGGTGCGGCGAGGCCGGATTTCGTGCCGTCTGCCGATTAACCACCGAGTCCAGGGTGGCGTCGAGTCGGCGCTGCATCCAAACATCAGTAGTCAACTACTCACGACGGTCGGCGCAAAAAATGGGATGCTGCGGGGGATGGAGCCACCGACAAAGCGCCGGCGGACTGAGACTCGTAGGGGATGGCTTGAGCCGCCGCTAACTCAGTGCCGAGAGGAGTTGAGCCACGATGAGCGCACCATGTCGTGTTGGCTCTCGCTGCGGCGCAGCGCTGCTGGCGTTGGTGCTCGCGGTCCCGATCACGGCGCTTAGTCGGGGCGTGGTCCCCGCTGTCGCCGACCCGGCAACCGACACGACGACCACCACCACACTGGCTCCTGTGACCACTACCGACTCGGTAGTGACAACCACGACTACTAGCCCGGCGCCGACGACTACCACGTCCAACCTGACGTCATCGATAACTTCCACGACAACAGTCACTTCGACGTCGAGCCCGGTGGCCAGCTCCGCGAGCACGTCCGTGAGTCTGACACCACGCGGCACGACCACACTTTCGGACGCGGTGTCCTCGACGCCGTCGCCGGTAATCCCGACCGCGGTGCCCCAGACCTTGACCGCGGACCCGAACGGCATCCAATTGGCGCAGGCCGCCCCTGAAACCCGGCAGGATCCAGCACCTGCAGCCGAAGGCGACCTTCGCCTCCTGACCCTGGCCAGCAATCGGTCGAATCGCAATGTGCTGCACTGGGATCAGGGCTGGATCACCTACGACAACTTCTTCCGGCCGGTCATCATCAACCCGTTTGGAGCGGCCCTACACATCTTTTGGCGGATCGCCGGGGCCGGCATCCAGGAAATAGTGATCCCGGCGTTCGGTCGGATCCTCACCGAGATCTCCCAGCCCGGGCCCAATCCCGTCGTCGCTGTCCTGCCCAGCGAAACCGGCGAACCCGACCAAGTCACAGCAGGCGTCATCAACGGCGGCGGCCGCGATCCCGGGCCTGACCAGCCGCCTCCGCCGCCTCCGCCCGTGCCGACGGAATACCCGAACGCCTGCGTCGCCGTGCACTACAGCAACGCGCAGTACAAACCATTCATCGTCCGCAAGATCGTCGAGGTAGGCGACGACCCGCAGTACGGCGAGCACAAGGTCCTTCTCGACGGCGTGACGCCGGCCTGGGGAGCGTGGACCCAAAGCGCCGATTGCGGCCCAGACTCCGAGGTGCACAACCAATTCGAGGTACACAAGACCCAGTCACTGCCGGGCGTGGATGAACCGAAGGAGGCGCCGCTAGCGGGCGGCTACCCGATGCAGCTGGCCAGTTACTCGAACTCGTCAGCGTTCAGCATCTTCACCGTGCTTGCCGCGTTGATCATCGCGGCGTTGCTTCTGGGCGCCGTTCTTGTCGCTATCGCTCGGGCCAAAAAGAACCCGGCGCCGTCGCCCGATCGGGACGACTTACTGCAGCCCGGTGCCGACAAACACGGGCGCACATCACACGGCCACCCGGACACGCGTGTCCGGGCCGTCGCCCGTCCTGGCGGCCCGCCGGTCGTCACGGCGCGCGAGGCGTCTGCCCCCGGCGGGGCAATGCACGCCCTACGACTGCAGGCGCATTTCGACCCCGGCACCCCAACCATCAGAGAGGTAGATGATGACATCAGCCGCATCAGATGAGACGCAATCCGTACGAGACCTCCTGTTCGGCGAAATGCCTGTCGAACCGACTGATGCACTCGCCGAGTCGCTGCACAAGCACGGCACAGTCAATCCCTTTTTGAACGGCGTCCCTGGCCTCGCGACCGTCGTCGAGCACGAGGTGGCCGCAGAGGTGGGCGACCTGCTTTCGCTGGACCTGCTCGATCTACTGAGCGGCGCGTGGAGTCGGTACAAGGCGCTCACGGAGGCAGCTCGCCGCACCCGCGACGCGCCGCAGACCAAGGAGGTCGTGACGATGGCGACACACCAGATCGCATCCACTCACCATCCGACAGTCGAATTGTTCATCGACGGCAACTCAGTCGGCACTATCGAGGTGGACCTGGACGTCACCTTCGACATCGCCGGGGTGCTTGCTGTGGTTCGCGAAGGTCGGCTGACCGAGATCCGGTCCGGGGACTGCAAAGTTACCGCAACACTTGAGGTAGAGGACATCGTCGTGGCCGAGCGACGGCACAAGTTCGACCTGCCTGGCGCGGTCCGGTTGCGCCATGGCGTGCCGCTGATTGAACCCGCCGCAACCGCCGTGCCCTTCGAGCAAAGTGCAGCAAAGATCGGCGGCGATTACCGCGACAGAGGCTAGAAACGAGGCCGATCAGTTCTTCACGCCGAATTGGGGCTGGTGCACGGAAGCGATGGTTTAGGGCGGTCAATGGGTGCGCGGTGACACCGGACCCGGTCTGTAGCACGCTGGGTGGATGTCGACGGTGGTCAAACTTCTCCGTTCCCGTTCCTTAACCGATCGGGCCCAGTACGCCTATGCGGCCACCGCGCCTGCGGATGCTCGCTTCGTTTTTTTAGCTGGATCGTGTCCGCTTAGTGTGGACGGGCTAGTCGTCGGCGTTGGCGATTTCCGAGCCCAAGCCACCAAATGTCTGGAGAACAAGGCGATTGCGCTGGAAGATGCCGGTGCATCGGTCGCTGATGTCATCAGCACTCGGGTTTTAGTAGCATCGCCGCACCGAGCCGATCTGATCGCAGTGTGGGAAAAACTCCGGGACGTGTTTGATCGCTTCGATCCCCCCAGCACCCTGCTCGGCGTGACCGTCCTTGGATATGAACATCAACTCGTCGAGATTGAGGCCATCGCCGCCGTGCGCGATCAGCCCGCACCGTGAGGTCTTCCGCGTCCGGCGAGTTTTTGAACAGCAATTTTGCAAAGTTGTGGACGTTGACGTAGGTCATTGAACTGATCCGGCTCGGCTTCCATGGTGGAGCGGGCACCCGACCCTCGTCACGCGCGTTATCACGGTAGTGGCAGGCGTCACGAACGGGGCTTTCGACTGCTATCGGGTCTTTTCCCGGGAGATTTGCGGGACCGCGCGGCAGCCCGTCCCGGATCACTTGGCCGCGGTGGTTGGGGCGCGGCCGGTGGGCGGCGAAGGCGGTTCCTGCGGAGCGTCAGATCCTGGCAGGTCATCCAATCCGAGGTACTTCAGGTGTACGGACCGCAGGAAATCTTTATCTTCATAGATCGGCATCAAGTCAGTGGGACCATCGAAAACCGTTGTGAGCCAAGCAGAGTCAGGGGAGGCGCCGGACCGATCCCATGCAGCCGACCAGAGCACGCCGAGCGTGACGGCTCCTGCGGCGATGACGTCGATGGTTTGCTGGCCACAGTTGCTCCATAGCGCGTCGAGAACGGCGGCGGCTTTGGTGGCGCTTTTGCCACCGCCCGGGCGGGCGTCGTTGTAGGTCTGACAGATGGTCTCCGGTGGCAAAGTGGTGTGCGCGAAGATCATCAAATCCATGGCCGCCTTCGCGGCGTCGCGAGGGCTGTGAATCGCGCGGGGCGTGAAGTCGAGGCTCTTGACCGCGTCGCCGATCCCGGCTGCGATAGCGTCGGCGTAGACGTCGACCATGTTGTCCTCGTAGGTG
This sequence comes from Mycobacterium sp., assembly GCF_965277065.1. Taxonomy (GTDB): domain Bacteria; phylum Actinomycetota; class Actinomycetes; order Mycobacteriales; family Mycobacteriaceae; genus Mycobacterium. The sequence goes on along the minus strand of NZ_CBDIBT010000014.1, from coordinate 294,825 downwards.
GCATGAACGCCGGTGGTCGCCCCGTCCAAGCCGTCGGAGTGCTGCGAGGAGTGCAGAGGTTGGCAGGCGTCACCAATGTAATGCGCCAGGCAGCCGGCCGCGGTGAGAAAGCGTGCACCATCGCCGTTCTCGGCGAATGTCAGCATTTGGGCGAAGATCTGCCAGACGCGGAATGGCAGCGCCCCTTGGTTATTCGATCTCGTGGTCGATGCGCTGGGCATCGGCGCATCGCGGTAGAAGCTCAGCCAGTTGCTGTGGTTTAGTGAGTCTTCGTCGGCTTGGTAGTTGGCGATCAGCGTTTGGCCGTCCGCCCCAGGAAGGTCAACATCGGCGTAGTGATTCCAGTTCTCCATGGCGCGCGCGACTTGCGGCTTGGCTCGGTTGATATTTGTTTTCCATACCACGTCCGGCACATCGCTGAGCGGGACGAAATCGGTGGCCTGCAGATGCGTCGCTTGTTTGAGTTGCGTGTCGGTGCTGAAGCTGAGGTTGTTGATGTTGGCGATGAAAAATTTCTGCACAGCCTGCTCGCTGACCAGGAAGCACGCCTGCTGGCCAATTTTGAAGTGTCCGACCGGTCCCCAGTACTGCAAGCGTTGGGCTGCGGGTCCAGAGACAAGGTCAAGGTTGAGTTCCCGCAGGATCACCGCCATCGACGTCGCCAGTGAGAACTGCAGGAATTGGCCGGCGGCGGGACCGGTGCCGATCTGCTGGCCGCCCCACTCCAGCGCGAACGGCGACCGCGTGCCGGGCTGCACGAAGCCGTCAAGGCACCACAGAGACCCGGAATCACCGGGCTGCGTGACTAGCGGGGTCGTGTCGTGCGATCGCGGGCCCAGCACGAAGTCGGCGATGTAGTCGCGCCCGCCGATCGATTTATAGCGGTAAAACAGGGCTTTGATCTCTCCCCGCATTTCTCCGCTGGCAGCACCGCGCCCGGCGACAGGTTTTCCGATCCAGGACAGTGAGGCCGTGCCGGCGCTGAAATCCATGACAGCGCCGATTGATTGGGTGAGTACCTGCGCGTCCCAGATGTTGGCGTCATCGAGTCGGACAATGGCGGCATCGATGTTCACAACGGCATCTCGGCCCGGCAGGCTGGGGTAGATGCCGGAAAATGTGCGCTCGGTGAGATCGCGCGTTCCCAGGGTGGTCCCGATGACGACGGGGACGCCCCGAAGGAAGGCTCTGACTGGCCGCCCTACGCTGCCCGCGAGGTGGGTGTTGATCAGGACGTAGAAGTCACTGCCGTCCGACACCATGCAGGCGACCGTGCCCATTCGGCGCATTCCCTGCGCATCGACATAGACAGGCGAACCGACGCCGAGCGAGGTCGCCGCGAGGTGACTCGGATCGGGTTGGCGGGGCGGCAGATCCGCGGACTTCGCGAGCACCACGCACACCGGAACCGTGCGCCCATCCGGCATATAGACATACGGGGGTACGACGTCTTCGGGTCGGTTGACGAGATCCTTGAGGTATTGCCACCGCTTGACGAAAACTAGAATGCACGGCCATGACCATCTTCGGACTCGGGAATGCAGCAAAGTGCGCGGCTCGGCTTCGCGACGGCGATCGATGGCCTGACCGGCACCCGCTTCGTACGCATCAGGGTCGGAATCACGGACGAGGTAGCGGCCGATTGCGGTGGAGAACACGTTAGGTTTTTGTGCGAGGTGCACGTGAAACTGGTCTCGGGCACTGAGTAGATCTCGGACGCTGAGCGAATGAAAGTCGTTGGTGCTCAGTGTGTTGTCCTCTTTTGACCCACTGTGTGTGGTGTGATGCATCGGCTTGCCTCCGTGCAACTCTCGACCAACCGCCCCACCGTGTCCGAGCGCGTCCTGATTCGAGTTCAATCGGCCGCGGCTGATCTCCGGTTGTTAAAGCGTAATAGACGGTCTGTAAATGGGCTGGGAATTGGATTTATGCCGCCTGCGCACGCAAATCGTCCAGCTCAGTATTGCTGTTGGCGGCGCCGCCGTGACCCAGCCCGCAGACCCGAGCAGGTGTGGTGGCGGCAATTCGCATGGGAACGAGGTTGGCGAACTCGTTGACGATCAACGTGACCAGACCGACCGGAAGCATTCCAGTTTCATCTTTGGTGGTGGCCGTGGCAAAAGGCGGGCCCGAGCACACCCGCTATTGGGTGGACTTGGCCTCCACGCTCGGATTCCAGCGGGATAGACGTCCCGCGTGGCAGGGCAACTCGACACCGCGAGCCAGCCTCCCTTAGGCTCGAAATCCAAAAGATCCCGGCCCGCTGCGCGATATCCGAGAGGCTGAGCCGTGTACCGGACCCGGCCGACGGGCCCCTCGGTCAAATGCAGAACCCGTCACAACGGCGACTAAACCAACCTTCAGGGTCCAATCAGCGAGGAATCTCTCGGAAGCGGTGGAGATTCGCGGGAGAGGCGGATAAGCGACGGCCCTGGCCGGGCCCACGAGCCGACTGCCGCTCGAGGATCACACCACCAGGTGCAAGCTACTCGCGGTACCACACGGTCAGCCTAGCTAGATACCCGCCGCCGGGTACTGCGCATGAACCCGATCGCTCCCAGCGCTGAATTTGATCTGCAAAGAGAGGTCCGTACCACGGGCCGGCAACGTCGCAATTATTTTTAAATTGATAAACGGCTCCGCCCCTAGCGGGGTTAAAGCCAATGTTAGTAATCGAGTTCATCAGAGATCTACGGTTTGGAATTACGCCGCGCTCAGAGTCCTGCGTGTCGTCGCTTGTCGCGTCTGACTCAGGAGGGAACGGCGCTTCGGGTGCCGCGGCCAGGGCGTCCTCGTTGATGTACCAAGTTTCGTCCTTGGTGAGACCAAAAAATTCCATCACCTGGGCTTTCGCGGCGGCCACCCTGTCGACATCTTCGGCCATATCGTTACCTTCTACGGTTCGCGGTTGCTGTTGCTGTAGCTGCAAACTTAGCGCGAATCAGCGCCCGGCGAGCGCAGTTGCGAGAACGCACGGCGTGGGAGTTTCACTGGAAGGTTCCTGCGGATCCAGGAAGCCCGGCGTTCACGTGGTTTCGCGTCACTCAGGCGTTAATTGCATCATGAAAGGTGCGGCGAACGATGCCGGCAACTCGTAGTCGGACGTCGCTAGTGAAGCTGTGACGACTCCTGAATATCGAACAAACTTCGCCGTCACCAACCTGGTCTCGTAAACGTAAGATCACAGTTCAGAAATTCAGGACGGGTGATCTGCCGACAAGGACTCGAGGAAACCAAGGACCGAGTCGAAGTGGCCATCGACGAATTGCCCTACGCTCTTTAGGCTCGCGCGAAAGTTCTGCCACCCGATGCGGCTGGATAAGCGGTCAAGATCCAGGACAGACGACGCGAATTCATCGGTCACGACTTGGGAAGTTTTATTCACCCGCGACATAGATTCCAACAACCGGCGATCGTAAAGGATTGGACTTCCGAGCTCGCAGCGCACATTCCCCGCTAACGTGGCTAATACCCATCTTGGACTGAAATCGTCCGGATCATTGACGACAGTCAACGCGCCGTTTGAGAAGCTTTCATTTAATCCGTTGACCAAGACCTCCGTCATCCGCGGCCACGTCTCCTGGTAGCTGCGCAGCACTAAGGGCTTGACCTCTGGTTTCATCCGCAGATAGGCGTCCAGCACCGACGCGAGGGTTTTAGGCATGCAGGCGCAAATTAGAAAGACATTCTCACTATAAGGGAGAACGTAGACGACTCCGAACAACCCGTTGTCGAGGGTAAATTCGAACTCGGTGTAGCAGTCGGTTTCCAGTAGGTGGATATCGCTTGTCTCATGCCGCCGCAAGCCTGACGCCCGCCGCTGCTGCATAAAATCTCGGACCATTACCCTCAATACACTTAGCGGTCATTTCGGCGAAGGCCATAGCAGCCGGCCTCTCACGGGAACCAGCGGGCTAGTCACCGTTTGCCGCGACCGGATTCTGTAGGACCTCCGCAGTCGTCTCGGAGCGACCGGTCGTCTCGAATCCGTACGTCTCGGCCGGTGACAGAACGAGTAGCAGGAAGGTTTCCGACCAACTGCGCGACAGCATATGAGCGTGAGGCAACGTCCCTATTGGTCATGCCTGTCGGCGGGATGTGGCGACTTTCGCGGCCCGTCACCTCCGGTGTGCAAAGGGGGGTAGTAGCGGTCTTCAAGGCCGGCGGCACTCAGGATCGCGCCTGGCAAATCTTCTGCACCATCTGCCCACCGGGCCCCTCATCCCACACCCCTAAATCATCGAGCAACTCGTACTGCTGACGTATTTTCAGCTGCTCGTAGGGCGTGTAGTTATCGTTGAGATAGTTGTCCAGCCGATTACCCCGCATATTCCACTTATTTATCGTGCAGGCCCCATTCAGTATTCTTTCACCGCGATCATTGTTTTGGGCTGCCTCACTTAGGCTTGGAGCCAGTGCGGCACGACCTCGCGAGATGATCGTGGGCCTCTGAACCTCGGCGAACTCGTCGGCCAACGGCCCGAGCTCATGCTCTATCCACGACGAAAGGCCATCGGCTGTTGCATTGCCACAGGAGTAAAGAGACACGCCCAGCATTGGAATGCAGGCGGCAACAACGGCCGCGACCGTCCGCGTTCCTACATTTTGCATCGTGAAGACCTCCGGCTCGCACCTGATCTGCGGAAACCACTAGCATACGCGCGGCGCGCGCGTCATTAACCCGTTTCGAAAAAATGGCCTCAGCTAACTGCAGCCGTCGAACTTGTAGGTGTTTTAGGCAATGGGACAAACGCCAGGGTACTTTTGAAATGCCGCTCGTAGGTCTGATGGAATCCGGGCTGGCGAGGCTTGAGACCGCGGGATTTTGTGGAACAGGCTAGTGTCGTGGCACAGATAAAAGGGGCCGGCGGCGGGAACGCTGCACCCACCGCAGACGGCGCTGACATCACCTGTCTCAGAATCAGACCGGCAACGCCTCTCGGCGTGGCCGACGTCGGAGAAAGAGCTCGGCCCCGAATGCTTCTACCTACAGTGACATCCGGCAACGAGGAACGATCACAGCGACGAAGATGGGTTCGCCGCGGCTCGGGCGCTAAGTACCTGTCGCTAGGTGATGACCGTACAGATGAAGTGACCATTATTCGCATCCCAAGCGAGCCAGAGTCGCGCAATTTGTCACGGTGACGAATCAACAGTGATCCGAGGCGAAGGGGCGCAGCGGCGGTAGCGGCGAGCCAGGTGCTCATCGACACGCGGTCGCCAGCGGCCAGCGACGAGTGCGCCGATACGGGGCCGGCGGTCAGCCGCGCACGCAGCGGTACGGGTCACCATCATGGTTCACCTAACAGCCGAATCATTCGTTAAGTGATCGAACCGTACGACAACCTCGGGGGTATTGACAACAGATGCGCCCAGTCGGCTTGGCGTGTAAACGACCAATCGACACGTTGCGCAGCGTTGATCGTCCAATCACCGTGTGGTGCCAGTACTTTCGTTAGATGCAACTCGCAACCTTTTACTGGTAAGCAGCTGTATCACTTTGTCTCGAGTAGCGCGGATGGACCTCGGGAACGTCGGCGGCGATAAATTTGGTACCGGTGCGTGCTCGACAGGTGCGAGTTGCGGGACGGGTATCAGTGTGCCGCGACACCCGCCGGTTGCGATGGGCCCACGGGTGGGCTCGCGTCAACGTGGACGGTAGATATGGGCCCGATGCTTGATGCCGACGACGACTAGGCTGCGCTCGTCCTCGTCGATGCGGAATACCACGCGATAGTCGCCGCGACGGGCGCTGTGATAGCCGTCCAGATCCCCTCGCAGTGGCTTGCTAAGCCGTTGGGGGTTGTTGGCCAGCTGCCCGGTTATGAACTCGACGATCGCCGTAGCGACCTTGCCTGGAAGGCGTTGCAGATCTCGGCGCGCGGACCCCGCGGCCTCGACGCTGTAAGGCTGATCCGGTGTCATCGCTGAGGCGGCAGACCGAATTCTTCACGGAGCGCATCGCCGCTGACGGTCATTCCCTCGCTATACTCCCGTTCTGCTGCTTCGATGTCGTCGCGGATTCGGGGCTGCGACAGCCAGAAGACAGTTTCCTGCAACGACTCAAGGTCGTCCGCAGACATGAGTACGGCGGCCGGCCGGCCGTGCTTGGTGATCGCGATGATGTCGTGGGTGGATTGTGCGTCGTCGACTAGAGCTGACAGCTTGTCTTTCGCCTCACCGAGGGGTACCGATCTCATCGGTTGATCATAGCCACGATAGTAGCTACGGACTAGCGATAGTTTGAGCCATCGATCTCATCGGCGGATGTTCGCACGGCGGCTCGTATGGCACCGCTACAGCTGCAACCATCAGTTCGGTCGTCGCCTTAAAGTTTGCCGATAAGCTAGATTATGTCACCTATACTCGGAATAGCCTCGTGCACAACCGTTTTCGACATCTGATGAGCGCCCAGCCTTAGCCCATTGCCAGAGTTCCGTGTTCGTAACATCGCGAGCGGAGCGGCTCGACCTTGTCGAGGCCAGCTGTCGAGTGCCGCTGCGCGCCGGGCGGACATGCCATCGTCAATCGCGTCACCAACAAGCCGAATGATTCGCACTATTCAGACTAATCTATCTAGTCAGAATAGTGGTACCACGACCCGCGTGGAGACCATTACTAGTACGGAAGCCAAGACCCGTCTCAACGCACTTCTGGCCGAGGTGGAGCGCACAGGAGATCCAGTGACGATCACCAACCACGGCCGGCCCGTGGCGGTGCTCTCACCGGCTCAGGCGACACCGCGGACGTTCGGGCAGCTTCCACACCTGTTGGTGCCGAAGACCTTTGACGATCCCTTGCCTGACGCCGAGCTATCCGCGTGGGAACCGTCCTCATGACCGCATTCCTTTTGGACACGAACGCGCTGCTGGCCCTGGTCTCGACGCCGGACAAGATTGCTGCCGGCGTTCGAGACACTCTTGCCGACCCAGCCAACGAGCTCATTGTGTCCGCCGCCTCGGCCTGGGAGATCGCCATCAAGACGCGGATCGAACGACTCGACGGCATGCCCCTGCTGTCGTCCTGGGGTGAGACGCTGGCAAGTATGCGCGCCACCGACCTAGCAATTGACTCCGCAGACGCTGCTCTCGCCGGCCAACTCAGCTGGAACCAAAAGGACCCCTTCGACCGCATGATCGTCGCTCAAGCGACCCGGCGTGGTTTCACGATCGCAACAAGCGACGCCCAGATCACCAAGAGTGCCCTCACGGCTGTCATCAAGGTCCGGTAACCGTACGGAAAAGGAAGACAACGTGACTCGCAGCGAGGACTCGGTCGCCAACGGAGGTGATTTATCGGGGCGGGTTCCGATAGCCTTCTTCGTCCGCCGGCTCGACTTAAGAGCTTCTTCTCCCCCGCCGGGAGATGCGCGGGATGTCGGTTTACCGCGATCGCTGCGCAGAGGCTAACTCAGTGCGATCATTGTTTGGCTATCAGCCAACGCTTTTCGACACCACGTAGCCGAGCAGCGTCTTCCCCCCACCGACGACCTTATCGAATGACGACGCCGATGTGCGCTGGCGTCTCGATGCGTACGCTTCGATCGCTGTGGACACGGAGCGTTCTGCCCGCGGTCGTCGGGCGGAGTGACACCGTTCGAATACTGGGCTTCCCCATCGCAATCCAGGATTCGGCGAACCCACCGTCGCCGGCCTCACGGCGAGCTGCATCTGCCGCTGATGCCGACGTATTGATACCGACAGGATGACGGTGACGCTCCGCATAGCGGATTAGCCTGAGTGGATGGACGGCGTCAACGCGTTCTTCTTCGTGATCGTGATGCTTTGCGTGTTCTCCGGCTTGGTGCTGTCGTTCGTCAAGATCAGCGTCGTCCGGCAACGGCGCATCTACTGGCGCTGCGCCGTGCTGGGTGCAGTAGCTGGTTTTTTCTGCGGCTATCCCGACGTGGGCAAGGGACTCGGGGCGGCAGCGCTGGTGATCTTCGCGATGATCCTCGGAGCCATGCGCGCCACTCCGTATCTGAAGATCGGCGGAAAAATCTACGCATTCAGCGCCGCGGATCGGCGAGCCCGTGACGACGACGTCCCGGGCACACTCCAGGAAGACCTAATACACGCGGCCGATTTCATTCAACGGCGGTCTGGCGATCCCGACCTGCCAGACACGACCGGGCGCAACGTGACTGAAGCGTTAAGCGCTCTCCATCGGCGGTCCGGCGGTGAAGAGACACGAGCTACTAACGAGCGCAACACTTCTGACGCGGATACTCCATCCGCAACTCCACCGAATCGGACGGCGCCCCGTGAGCGCATCACGGCGCCCATAGCGCCACCGAACGGCCGCGGCTGATGTACTTCTCCGTTGGCCTCGCGCTGACGGCCGGTGGTGTCCTGATGGCCGTGAACCCGCCACCTCCCGTCCGCAGCCCCCACACGGTTACGTGGATCGGCGTCCTGTGCGCCGTCCTCGGGATCTACCTCATCATGAAAGCGGTGCGCGCGGACACGAACACCGCGCAGCAACCGACCGTGTCGGCTGGATCCAGACGGCCGCCCCGCCACGCCGCTGCCACATCAATCGCCGACTCCGCCAAGGAATGTGCACTCCTCTTGGGTGCAGCCGTCGTCGGTGCGGGCTTTCTGTGGCGGGGCATCGCAGCCGGACTGCTGTCCGTCGTCGGCATCGGTGTCATCGTGCTCGGCCCGACCCTCGCGATACTGGCGATCACGGCCATTGCCAGGCTCAGGCAGGGCCACGATGCGTGAGCTCAGCGACGACGAGGGCGGGGCTCAGATCGCCTGGCTGGCCGGCGATGACCTCTCCGCCGGCGGCGGAATACCGGGAGGGTGCGGCTTCGATCTGGAAAGCGGTTGGGACGAGTCGGCATGGGTGCTCAACGCCGTCTACGAAAACCCCGAGATGCCCGACATGACGCACCACGAACTGCATCGGCAGGCGATCGAACTCGGGTTGCGCGAGCCCACCATGGTCGGCGACATCAATCTCGACGAGGTGACAGTCACCACCGGGCAAACGCTAGGGTTCGCCGAGCGACCAGGTGGGTCGTGGCGCCGGCTGAAGTGGACCGACATCGGCAGGCGACCCGGGTTCGAATTCTGGGCGGTATCCGGCCGATGGCCCGACCTGCGCTACACCCCTCAGGACGAATGGGAAGATGCCGCAATCTTCCCGCCGGCCAGCGGCCCGCGGATCGGGCCCACCGAGCAGTCGAGTTGGCCGGTCGCCCTGCTCCCGCCGACAGAAGGATCACTGGACGAGGACACCCTGAACGCTCTGATGGTCGTGCTCGGCCGGCACACTTCCCCTGCCGCGCTAGCGTTGTGCGACTTCTACTTCGGCTGCCCGCCGCTGCGCGACTGTCCGCGGATGTTCACCGGGCACCTCGACGAGGTGCAGCCTCTGGTCGACGACTTCGGCTATAGCCCGAATAACATCTGGCCCGCGGACCGGTCCTGGCTGGTCTACACCGACCATGACCTGTCCGCGACCCGCGTCAGCGGACCCACTGAGCTGATCACAGCCTTGACGACAGCCGACGGTCTCGACGTGGTGCTCTGCGGGTAACCGTCACCAACTCGCCGATGTCCAACCGAGCGCGATGCGGTACCGAAACCGCTGCACCACAATGGCATACATAACTATTGAATGAATTCATCGCCGACCGATCTCGACGAAGATCGATCAGCGGTAAACCGGTGAAATCCGCTGCGCGGCACCCCAATTTTCGCGCCACACCTTGCGGCGCAGGTCTTGACGACGCCGTTTCACGACCACCATGAACAGCGGCGCCCACGGCAGCACCAACCCGAGCACGAACCACGCCCACGCGTTGAGCCCTTTCCTGCGGGCGAGATAGCAGTGATCCCGGCACGGGTAAGGACGATGACGACAACGAGGAGCAGCCACGCCCCGATCGCGGCCGTGTCGTCGTTCGCCCGAGGACGGGCCCACGCGTGCTGGGAGCGGGTCAACGAGGCTCGAAACCGGGGTGACCCATATCCGCGAAGTCGGCGCAATCTCGACGGCGGAGCTAACCTCAAGATGTCTCGGCCTCTCACGCCTGGCTGCGAGGACCATGCCCCGCCGACGCGGGTGCCGACCCACATGATGTCGGCGTGGGCGAGCCGGGACCGGCTCGACCCACGGCCGCGCCGTATACCCCGCTCCCCGGCGGGGTTGCTGTGCCTGACACCCGGGCCGGCTCGGGAGTATGGTGCCGCCGCCCGGCTGGCTTGATCACATCGTATCCGCCCGGGTGTCACGGGCACTCGACGGTCGACGGCCAGTCCGGAAGGAGGGCGGACACGATGATCGTGATTGGTTTTAGCGCCCTCCTATAAGCACGTTCGTTACGTTCGCGGCGTGCCTCGCTGGCAATGTGGCGAACGCGTGGTGGAGTGAGTGATCGCGACAGCACTCAGGAGCTCGAACTTGGCCCAAGCTGGCTTCTCGGTACGTAAAATCCGTCACCCCAGCGGACGGCAGTCCTGGTGGATCTTCACTCCGGAAGGCGAACTGCACCGTCCATCGCTGAACCTGCTCAAGAAGTATGCAACCTCCACGCAGCAGACCTATGCCTACAATTTGGTCGATCACCTGACGTGGATGGCGATGCATCGCAAGGCGCCCAACACCATCACGATCGATGACCTACTTCGGTACATGAATGGCCTCACCGGGTCTGATGGAATCTATGGTGCTGCCTACTGGAGACCCGGGCGACCACCTTTAAGTTCCTCAACAGCATGCAATGTAGCAACGGTCCTGAAGGCCTATTACCTGTCCCTGCCGGCCTGTGAAGGAGTGAGCGACGAGCTAATCGACGCTTTGTCTGCAACCCCCGCAGGGAGCCGAAAGCACCGTGGCCACGAGTCTTCAAAAGGCAACCCACTTGCGCCGAAGAAGGGTTCTCGACGTCCCCGGTTTGTCCCGAATGAGCTTGTTGAAGCGTTGTTTTCACCAGGAGTGTTGACGACCGCCCGCGACGTCATGATCGTCACCTGGCTGCACGACGGCGGGTTGAGAGTGGGAGGCCTGTGTGGTCTGCGATTCTGCGATCTTCACCTAACGAGGCACCACCCATGCGGGCAACGTGAAGTACCGCATCTTCATATTGTTGGCCGCGACGACAATCCCAACGGTGCTCGCGCGAAGGCTTACGGACCCACGAGTGTCAGCCGGGACGGCCATGTGATCGACGGGGTTATCCGCGCAGTGAGTCCTGACATGGTCAGCACTTACCACGCCTATCTCCTCGACGAATACGTTCCGATCCAGCATCTCGCTCGCCATGAGCAAGTGCTCGTTCACACTGCGGGGAACACTATTGGCCAGGCCCTTTCGACGTCCGCCGTGCGCAAAATGCTTCGAAAGTCTTGTACCAGAGCAGGTGTCGACGGCTACATAACACCCCATGCGCTCCGGCATAAGGCTGCCGCCGCCCTTTATGAGGCATCGGACTTCAACGCCGAGATGGTCGCCCAAGAATTCGGGTGGTCCAGTCCCGAGATGGTTACGGGACTCTACGGCCGTTCCGCTCACCGGCAGGCAACCGAACATCTAAAGCAGGCTTGGGGTACGACAGCCCGACCCGCTATCGAGCCCTACTTAGCGCTGCCCACCGAGATGGGAGTCGCTGGTGAACAGGGCTAACGGACCGATTGCGCTGTCAGCAGACGGCCTCGAGGTCATCACCGACTCGGCAGGTCTTGACTTTGAACAACGCTACGACCTTGTGAGTCAGCAGTTTCCGCAGTGGCTTATCGCCGAGCCGGTCGAATTTCCCGTGAACCACCACACGTACGGATGGGGATGCCGCGTCGAAGGATGCCGCTCGTGCCTAAGCCCATACGCCACGAACTGGCTGTGCGTTCAGCACTCCAAACGCTTCAACGCAGTGAAGGCAACGGTGAGTCTCGATGACTTCGTGCGTGACGCAACACCGCTTAGGCTACAGAAACTCGAATGGGCGTTGAACCGACGGCCGAACTGTCAGATTTGCGGCCCCAACCGCGAAGCCGAGACGTCGGCCGGCTACTGCCAAACCCATCTTGCACGCGTAAACCATCTACAAGACAAGGGAATCGGTACATCAGACTGGTCAGACTCCCAGCGCCCCCTCCCGCCGCTCGCCGCATGCTCGGTTCCCGACTGTGTCCACGACGGAGCCGTGCCTGCACACTTGGATGGATGTCTTTCAAAACGGCTGTGCCGCAATCATCACTGGCACTGGAATCGATGGAAGAAACGCGGTAGCGCCGATAACGAGCGCGGCTGGAATCAATGGCTGACCTCGCCGCAGGTGACTAACTCCGTTACACCTGAGAATCGGCGCGGCCAACTGAGGCTAGCCCACCTGCCGCTTCGCCTACAGCATGAGATCCGGTATGCATTGCACAAGCATGGCGGCACAGCTCGGCGAACGCAGTGGCGGCCGCTGGAAATCCAGAAGGTTGTCGATGCCATTGCCGATGCGGGTGTGATGACATTGTCGGACCCCACAATGGCTACGGTGAGCCGCCCAGCGTCGATTTGGGAAGCCCGGGTATGGGAAGGACTGCCAATCGCGGCGCGTGCGCTGAGCGTGAACCCAGCGGACGCCAAAAGTGAAGGCTGGTTCGATCCCGCCATCGTCGGTGCTCCGCCCTTTTCAGGCACCCAAGGCCAACAGAACCGGCGCAAAGTGTGGACGCTGACAGCGGTTTCGCAGCGATGGCTACGGGATGTGCTCTGGGACCACCTACGCGAGGAGGCCACCAAGCCTGCCGGCAGACGTATTGCGGCCACGCGCGTGTACACACGCATCAAGGGCATCGCGATGCTTTCCCTGATCCTGCGCCAGAGCCGCGCCGACCACGGCGAGGACCCCGATGCTCTCAACCAACACGACGCAGCAATCGTCAAAGACACCTGGGACCTCTGGCATCGCGAAAAGCTGCCAATCTCAACAGGTTCAGACGCCGCATCACCAGTCGTACTTAACGAGCGAACGAGGCACACATACATGTCTAACGTGCGCGCAGTGCTCCACAGCTACCGCGCCCGGGCCGCTCTGCCGTCCGGTCTCGAGCTGTTTATTCTCAACATCCCGGAGTACGCGGCAAAGGCCAGCGCGCCACGCCCCCGACCGCTGAGCTTCGGCGATTTCCAGAAGCTCATCAGCGAGGAGAATCTGCGCAAGCTCGAAGACGTCGACACCGACGACGTGGGCCTGGCTGATGTATGGCTCACGCAGGCATTCCAGGGTGGCCGTGTCGGTGAGACGATCAGCCTTCGACTTGGCTGTGTAGGGATCATCGGGGCGGCTCAACCCTACCTATGGCGGGACATCACCAAAGTAAATGTGCTCGACTTTGGAGTGCCGTGCCACCTACCGGTGTACCAGCGGCTCCTTCGTAGACAACAACTCACCCGGGCAAGGCTCCGTGCCCGCTACGCCGACGATTTGGCTCAGCTCAACGAGGCTGGTCGGGCTGCATTAGAAGCCCAGTGGGACCGAACAATGCCGCTTTTTCCGAGCATGAAAAAGAATCCCGACCTCACAGTCTGTATGTCCTACTCGTGGTTTCGGTTTGCCTGGAACGAATGGTTCACAGAACTCGGTCTGTCGCGGATCACGACCCACCAGACACGTGCAACGCTGGCCACGTCTTTGTTGAATAACGGCGCGCCGCCGGCGCTAGTCCGCCAGGTCCTCGGTCACTTCTCCGAAGACGCGTTAGCCCACTACGCGCGCTATAACGACGACAACATGGTGCGTCACCTCCAAAAGGTATGGGCTGCTGGCCCGGGAACGGACAAACCCGGAACGATCGTGTTGAAGCCAACCGACATCCTGACAACGAACAACGGTGGTCCAGCACCTATCGACTTATCCGTGATTCCCGTCGAGCACGGACTCTGCCGGTATGGCCCAGTCGTCGGCGGCCACAGCTGTCCCTTCAATAAGAACTGCACTGGCGGAGCAAAAGGCGCCTGCGAGCACTTCGTTCTAACCGGTGCAGACCTGGGCTACTGGGAACGCAAGCGCGACACCGCTTTCCACTTCGCCGAAGGCGCACCGTCTGACGAGGCCCGCGACTACATCCTGAGCCAATGGCAGCCATGGGAGCCCGTGCTCGCCGGCTTACGCCAGGCGCTCGACGACCTAGGCCTCCTTGAGGCTGCCGAGGAGCTCGATTTAAGAGTCCCTGCACACGACTACTTCGACCCGCTGTTCTCGATGGGTTGGACACTGCCGCACCTCAACGAGATCGTGGAAATCCCCCCTAGTAATACGGCAGGAGTACCGCGCGGCTCCGCGTAGACAGGAGAAATGCATTGAGTAACCAAGGCATACAGGCGACGCAAGTGCCGCGTCGACGACCGGTCGAGGCGATCGAGCAACGCGTCCAGCGGAGCAACGACTGCGAACGCCGAGTACAAAAGGCTCTGACACGACTCGTCAAGACCGGCAATGCCTTCACCGTGGAGGACGTCTGCACTCTCGCCCGGGTCGGCAAGACATTCCTTTACGATGAACGCCGTCCAGAGCTAAAAGCCGCTGTGCTCGCTGCTCGGGATGCCTCTCAGGCCGGAAGCCCCACTCGAAGCACGGACAAGCCACAGAAAGACACGGCCTCGTGGCGCGAGCGCGCCATGAATGCCGAAGCTTTCGCAAAGGGCCTGCGAACAGCGCTGAAGGACCGGGACGCGCAAATCAGCGACCTCATCGGCCAACTCTACGACCCCGAGGGCAACCACTTATTGGAGGAAAACTCAAAGCTCCGCGGCCTGATCGGGGAGCTTAACAAGAATATGCATCAAGCCATGACCGAGAACAATCAGTTGCGGCGATCGTTGAATGCAGCTCGCGCCAACGTCAAGCGGGAACGGGAGCGCAACGTAGCGCAGATCTTCGGTGGCTTATCCGTAGATTGATGGACGCTGAGCTGGGCCTCTGGTGTGGGTAACGCTGTGAGCACCACCTCGGCGACAAACGTCGAATCTGCTTGCCGGGCTGAACTGCGTTGTGGCGCAACATTATTAATCCAGTTCATTGGCGGAGATGCATTAAACGAAATGACGGTATTCCCCACACCGGATGTCGCAGGCCTTCAGCAGGTTTGAATCCCTGCCGGGGGCACAGCTTGAGCAGGCCATATACGAAACCGTGCAACCTGCGTGGAATATCGCGTGGAGCCTAACGGCCAGACCACGGTCGACGGTAACGACAACAGCTTTTCTAAGCTGAGCGACAGTTCACTGCGTACAGATCGTTAACAGGCAGCAGAGCTAACGTGTGAGCATGAAGGCGGCCGTCAGAGTCATGTTGCTCGCTGTATCCCTGGCTGGTGTGGCCGCACCTGCGGCTTTGATCGTCGGTCCCGCGATGCCGGGTCAGCTCGTCGCCCCGTGGTGGGTTTCAGCACAACCGCGTATCCAGACGACTGGGATTGGTTACTGCAATAAAGTTGCACAGCTTTACCGCATCAACCCGGATACCCCGATTCCACCGGGATGCGCGAACCGGGGTGCGTTTAAGGGGCTGTTACCGCCGCCGGGCGATGCTTCACCGCCGCCGGATGATGCTCCATGAATCTTGCTGTCATCGCGACAATCACCGCAGCGGCGGCGTTGATCGCTTCGCCCGCAACGGCTCATGCGGACGAACCCGTGCCCACCGTCGATCAGGTGGTTGCCGTCATGGCCAAGCTGACCGACCCCGGAATCCCTGCCATGAACAAGAGCGACATCGTCACCCCCGGATTCGCACCTGACGACGCCGGGACCATCGACGATCATCTGAATTCGCTTAACGGGCGTGGGTACATCCCGTTCAACTTCGTCGTCACCGACATTCAACCTGCACCCGGCAACTTCGCGGGAGCCACCGTGGCCGCCCCGAGAGACTATCCCTACTACTCCATCCGCCCAGT
The DNA here is from genome assembly GCF_965277065.1 of Mycobacterium sp. Classification (GTDB taxonomy): domain Bacteria; phylum Actinomycetota; class Actinomycetes; order Mycobacteriales; family Mycobacteriaceae; genus Mycobacterium. The sequence goes on along the minus strand of NZ_CBDIBT010000014.1, from coordinate 278,926 downwards.
GCCGATTGTGCTGGTCAACCAGAGCCGACACTGGCTGGTCACCACCGACGCCGCTACGGCGTTTTTGAACCAGATGTGGAGCAGTACCCGCCATCGTGCCGGCTTCACTGCGTTCAGATTTTTGACAGCAAACAACGCTAAATTCCGGGCATGAAAATCGCCGTCGTTGCGCTGCTGCTCGCCGCATCACTGGCTGGCCCCGCAATTGCCCACGCGGACTGCGGAGACCCCGACCGACCCGCGTGTACCGGACCCGTCCCCACCGTCGATCAAGTGGTCGTCATCCTGGCTGAGTTGACTGACCCGGACATTCCCGCTGCGAACAAAACCAACATCGTCACCCCCGGATTCAGCCCCGACGAGGCCGGGACAATTGATGATCATCTGAACCGCATGCGGCACCGCTCGTTGCCTCTTAACTTCGTCGTGACCGACATCCAACCTGCAGCTAATGACCTTGCCGGAGCTTCCGTGGCCACCATGGGAAATGCTTATCAACGCACTAACCCCAGGCCCATCGTGCTGGTCGATCAGGGCGGGCACTGGTTGATCACTCACGACACTGCTGTGTCCGAGTTGGACCTGTTCTGGCGCGCCGCGAGCCGCCACATCGCTGTTGTTCCCTAGTGAGCACACGGAATGAGCGCGCTGGACGGTCTTTAGCATTGGGCTGGGAGTGGTCGTGGTCACCGCGGATGAAGCAGTGCCGCAACGGTTGCGGCGCGGATGGGGCCCAGCAGTCGCCGCGCGGATGGTGGCCCGTGGCCGGGGAAGCCATCCGAGTGGTGGCCCACCATGTGCCCGGGCCACGGGAGTGTGGGGTTCCGCGCGGACGGGAACGGCCCTGGGGTTGCTCTCAGGCCAGCTCATTCTTCGCCGTCCGAATCCCATCGGATTTTCAGGACATCCGCGGCGGTTCGCAGCGGAGCCGTGGACTGTATTCGACCACTTTCGCCCGCGGTTCGAACTCCGAACGGTGGCATCGTTGGAAGTCGTTCTGGTGCCCACGGGTTCACCCACAGCAGCGGCAATGCGCTCGTTGGATTCCAAGGTTTCAGTAAACGGTCGCTAAAAAGTACTCCAGCGACTCGACTTCCGCGCGTGGATCCACGGGGGCGCCAGTACCCATCCTGAAGCCGCACTTGTTTCGGAGGCGGCATGTTCACACCGCCCTGGTAGTAGCGAACAACGACCGAGCCAAATAATGCGTTTGTCACGTCGTGCTCATCGATGAAGCCCGACCAGTTCAGGACTGCCAGCACAAGTGGTCGAGCTTGTAGTCCGTAGTACGAGCCCTTCTTGGCAAGAAGACGACGAACGTCATCTTCGTCGTGCCGAGGGTTTTCGTTTCCGATGAGGTGCGACCCGACCAGTCTGCCGGGCTTGCCTCTCCGATCGGCAACAACAGGCCACGCCTCGAGACGTATTTTCCAATCCCGGAACTCGAACGGGTTGGTCGGCGCATCCATACCGGCCGCGATTTGCGACGAAACATCGCCCCAGTTCAGCTTCGCCAACCACTGTTCGACGGGTCCGGCGATCTCCCGGGCCCGTGGTCGCTGTGTCCCGATCTGCTCGACAGAGAGATCGACCATGAAGTCAGGGTTATGCGCGCCATTGAGGCAGTCCAGCAGCCACGCGCCACAGTCTGAATCTGTCCACTCGCTGCTGTCGACCAGGGCTGTGCATTCGATGTAAGCGGAGTGGGAATCTCGGGTGACGAGAAAGTCCGGTCGTTTCGATGTTCCACGGAGGGCCGGGTGCACCTCAACCTGATAGCCGAGGAGACGAAACAGCGAGAACACGTACAGTTCAAACCACGCTGCGACGTGCTGGCGCAACTCGTCCTTACGGAAACGCGCACGAAGATCGCCGTTTGTATCGGGGTAGTGCGCGTACCAAGCTTCGGCCAACTCCCGGGTTCGACGCCAAAAGTCACCGGATGCCCGACTGAGGAACGCGAACGAACTCTCTGAGGCAAGCGCCGGCCCACCGTACAGCGCTTTTCGGTCGAAGAGCCCGGCCGACCCTCCCACTTCAGGACTGTTCAGCATCACGGAGAGACTCGATATCAGACAAGTCGCTAACTGACTCTTTCACAACAGGATTGATCGCACCGACCATCGCGGATCCGATTGCAAAGCTGCGCGGACTTCATCGGAATGCGGGCTCGGGTGAGCTTTAATTTCTGTTGCCAGAGTGCGGCGTACGCGGGGATCGGAGTCTTTACTCAGCCGCTCACCAAACTCGGGCGGGAGCGAGGACGATCTGGCCCATGCGATTGCTGCAATGCAACGCATTGCCCAACCGGCTTGTGACAGGAGCGGCGCGATTTCTTTCAGGTCAGCCTCGACTACTTGCAGGGCATGCGCGAGATGGTGATCTTGTTCTCCGGCAACGCTTATCAAGCGGATTGCCAGATCTCGAACTTGGCGCTTGTCACTTGGGGTGTCCGCGAAGAAGGCGGCCGTGAGTACTGCTGCGAGCCTGCTATCCAAGCTTCCATCCCAACGCATCCCGCCCAGCGGATTGGTCATCGACGCGTTAAGAATGTCCGGCTGCGACAGCGGGGGATTACCGATGAAATCGATGACATCGGCGAAGAATCGTTGGCGATCGCCCTCTGGAAGACGCTCCGAAAGGTTGGCCGCCGCAAGGAAATAGGTCTGCCTATTACTTGAGCCTTCAAAAGGTGAGCGGGCATTTTGGAGCAGCATGTCGATACAACGAATGCGCTGCTCCGCCGGAAGCGAACGCGCCAATAAGGAGTCGTCGATTGAGCGTGTTCCCACACCGTAGCGTCCGCGAGTATTCGCGGTGGGCTTCAGTAGACGTTCCGCGGCCTCAGCTGCTTGCTCCGGTTCGATACGCGGCTCGTCTGCGGCGGCGAGCAGCGCGCGCGCGTCATGGTGGCCGGCCTTAGCGAGTTCCTGGAGGCGCGCCTGTACTAACTCCAAGTTCTGCATCAACGCCTCCCTTGCGTGACTATCGAACGAATGCGCCTCGCGGGCGTACAGCCCGACCAGATGATCAAGCGCCGCTGAGGCGCTCCCGTCGATGCCGGTTATGGCGATGCCGGCGGCGATGCGTATATGACTGTCGTCGGTCAGCCGGTAATGATGCTCCTCAGCAGTGATCTTATCCCGGAGACCCTCCAGTACGGTTGCCGCGTCACGATCGCTCAGACGCTCGGCGAGCTCGGCAATCATCTTGTACGCGGAGAGGATTATCCGCGGACTGTAGATCGGCGAATCGGCGCGTTTTTCCGAGTTCACATCCTCGATAGCCGCGAGAGCCGACTGAACGAGGGCGCCAACCTCGGTATCGGGGACGAGGTCGGCCTCTGCGGCCACGAACTCGAAAGCGCTTGCGGCTACCCATGACACGGGGCTAGCGATTAAGTCGGATACGTCGAAGTACGCATCACCGAGACTCTGCGCAACCGATCGCGCCGCTTCGTAATCGTGGCCCAAGATCAACTGGCGGGCGGCCAGCTTCGGTTGATTGGTCTCAGCGTAAAGACCACCCAGCAGGATGCGTGCATCGATTTCATCGTTGAGGCTGCCCGAGCGGATCGCATCACAGAGGTAGCGGCGCAGATGCATTGCGGCAAGCCGCTTTCTGTCCTGCCGCAGCGCTGAGAGCGCGCTTTCTCGTGATGTCGATGTCGACGTAACCAGGCGGGGACGTGAGGGCAAGTCCGCCAGGGAGCGGGCGACAGGATGCCACCTATCTCCAAAAACCGGCTCGTGGCGAGTCATCACGAACCGTTGGCTGTATAGCCAGTCCGCGGCGTCTTCGTGGCGGTGCGCCAGGCAGGCGTGATTGATCGCCTCAGCCCACACCTGGTTGGCTTCGATATAGGCTCCCCGCCACGTCGAGAAACGCGCGTACCTAGCGAGAGTCAGGGCACCAAGGTCGCGCCGAGCGGTCGTCCGTGCCTTATGCAGCAGCGCGTTCCAATCGCCCGTCACGTCGGCTACGACCAGGTCGATCCTGAGAGCCACATCTTCGTGTGTGGACCGCACTTCAGATGCGCAGTCCGCCAACAATTGCAAATGGGATGTGAGCCAGTCGAGGTCGTCGTCACACAGGGCCCGCTCGGCCGCGAAAAGCACCGCCTGCGCGCTGTCGCCTTGTGAGAGTTGCGCCAACTCAGCTGTCAGCAGATCGAGTTTCACCGGGACTGGCTGATGCAAGTGGTCGGCAACGAACTCCGCGACCCGCGCAGCGGCGACCAGAAGTGGCGAAGCTCTATCTGCGGCACCCACGGGCCCGAACTCGGGTAATCCCGCTAGCGATCTCAGCGTCCGGGCAGCGATCTGGGCACTCATCGAATCATCGGCACGTTCAGCGACCCAGAGACGTTCCATAACGACCGCAACGGCATCGCCGTTTGACCCCGTGGCGACAAGCAACCGCGCTATCGGCTCGTCGAATTCCGCGGCGTGTGCCGGGAATCCGGCAGCAATCAATCGCTCCTGGACATCCCGATACAACGCGAGTGCCCCCGCCGGGTCATCACCAGCTAGTTCTTCGGCTGCCTTGATTTTCTCGTATCCGCCGACTGTCGTCAGCGGCCCGCGCATCACAGCATCAGCGGTTGCGACCGCATCCTCCCCGGCAATCTCGACACCGATCACGGAGTACTCACCACAGAAGCGAGTGGCGATCGTCGGCCCAAAAAATTCGGTGACTATCTGGGGGTTTGGTCGTAGTATGCGCGACAACGCGTCCTGGTCCCAAACCTCGACTTCCAGTGGGGCCAGAGCAACGTTCACACCGATAAGGTGCTCGACGAACTTCCGTTCGGCGAGCCGCTTGCTCACCCCGATCGCCAGCCGAGCAAAGGGAAACGAGAACTTCGAGCCCGTGTACTTCTCAACAGCTTCATCGAGATCGCCTGTCGTGAAGGTGTCTCTGCGCTTGGCCTGAATACCCTCCGCCTTACCGTTGCTGTTGATCCCGATGACGTCGAGACCTTTCTGCGCTTGACCCGGGTTCCCAAATCGCCGTACATTCCGCAAACCGCGAACGTCTTCCGCCACCCGAAGAAGCAGTTGTTCAAATCTGTCCGGCGACAGCTTGTCTGTCGGCAGATATTCCATCTGCGGGTCCAAGGCCTCCTCGACGACGGCGTCTGGCGGCCTCAACAGTGGGTCGTCGAGCTCAATCGCATGGAGGTCGGAGTCGTCGAAACTGTCATTGTCTTGCATTGCGTAGCGGCCTCTCAAGAATTCTGGCGCCGGATCCCAACCCAGAGGGGTCCGGCGCGCACACAACCAGCGGTCGAAGCCTGGCCCTGCAGGGGCCGCTCCGTGACACGTGACCCGCACCCGCAAAAATGCAGTCCCGCGCGCCTCACGTCAATGGTGCGCCTCCGCTACGACAAATCTCGTCAAGAATCCCGGCATGTCGCGAACGCGTTCTCGACATAATTTCGTGCATGAACACAACCAATAGTGGTTACCGGGGCACTGTGATTGGCGTCGATGCCCACAAACGCACCCACACCATGGTGGCGATCGACGCGGGCGGGCGAAAACTCGGCGAAAAAACCGTCGAGGCCACCACTCCCGGTCATCTCGCCGCTTTGCGCTGGGCCCAAACCGAATTCGGCCGCGATGTGGTGTGGGCGGTGGAAGATTCGCGCGCCATGACAGCGCGCCTCGAGCGCGACCTGCTCAACGCCGGCGGCCAGACGGTCCTGCGGGTGCCCACCCAGCTGATGGCCCGCACCCGCACCAGCGTGCGGGGCTGGGGCAAGTCCGATCCGATCGACGCGCTGGCCACCGCCCGCGCCGCGCAGCGTGAACCCAATCTTCCCGTCGCGCGCCACCATCCGCTGTCACGGGAGCTCAAGCTGCTGATCGATCGCCGCGACGACCTCATCCAGCAGCGCACCGCAACAATGCAGAGGCTGCTGTGGCGGATTCACGAGCTCGACCCCGCGTACCAGATCAAGCCGGGAGCATTGATCTGGCGGCCGCATCAGCACGCGTTGGCGCACATACTGGCCGGGCACCTCGGGTTGGTCGCCGAGCTGGCGTGCGATGAGCTGGCTGAGGTCGTGCACCTGACCCCGATCATCAACGGGTTGGAAAAACGGCTCGCTGACCGAGTCCGAACGGCGGCTCCCTCGCTACTGGAGTTGTACGGCTGCGGCGCGGTGACTGCGGCTCGCATTGTCGGGGAAACCGCTGACGTGGGCCGTTTCTCGAGCGAAGCCGCGTATGCACGTTACGCCGGGCTTGCGCCGGTACCGCATTGGTCGGGATCTACCCGGGGTCGGATGCGTTCCTACCGCGGCGGCAACCGCCAACTCAACGCGGCGCTGCATCAGATCGCGATGACCCAGATCAAAAAGGGTGGTCCGGCCGAGCTGTACTACCGGCGCCGGCGCGCCGAACGCGACGAGCACGGCTACGCCATCAGCGGCGTCAAACGCCGCGTCGCGCGCACCGTCTTCAACCGGCTACGGGCCGATCAGCAGCTGCCGTCGGAGGCCGTCATCAGCGCGCTGGGTCGACGCCTCGATGAGTGGGAAGCCCGCATCCGTGAACTCGATACTGACCCTGCCCCACTCGAACCGCTGCGCGGCCGCGTTGCGGGCTCCTCTCCCCTGCCTGACACGGATCCAAGATTGGCCGACTTGATCCGGATCAACGACGAGTGGGCCACTCTGCTGTACGAGATGGCTCCAGACGCTCATGTGCGTTGAGCCTGGTCTAACTTGCCGCGCCCGGCCAGGCGCACCGCCCGCGACGCGAATGCAGAAAGGCTCATGACGGTACGCTTCTGCGGTGGCGATCTTCGGTAGAAATACGGCGCGACAGCGCCTCCGAAGGGCTGCCGAAGAATCGCTGAGCATCCCGGCTTTTAAGACTTCCGCCGTCGATTGCGCACCCTGGGTGACCGGCGGAGTGTGGCCCGCCGAATTGTCGACCGTGACCGCCGAGACGGCGCCGCTGGTGAAGTATCTGAAAGCCGACCTGCACCGGATCGTCACCTCGGCGAACGAGGAACTCAAAAAGATTCGTTGCGCCGGGCTCGTTGAATCTGAACGGCGCGCACAGGAGGCTCGTGTTATCGACGACGCACGCGCTTTCGCCGTCAGGCGGGTCGAGTCCTCAGTACGGCACCTGCGCAACAGGACGACGAAATCGCCCGCGCCCCTGCCGACTGCCAACCGCAACGCCGAGGCGGACACGTCCCCGCGTTTCCAACTCGCTCCCCCGCAGCCAGATATCCCAGACACTCCCGAAACCCCGACTTCAACAACGGACTTTGAGCTTGCGGAAGTATCTGGCGGCCGCGGACCGGCGCCGGCGGTCGATGCTCCTTATCAGGACTCCACTCCGGCGCAGCCAGAAGAATCTGGCGAGGTCGAGGCATATCGCCCGACGCACGCAACCGCAACGTCGGATCCATTCGACTCCGACGAGACGATGGAGATCGAGACGCCTGCCTCCCCGGATTACCCGGAGGCCGACGAGCCGGCCGCCCCCGACGTGCGGATATCCACCGCCTCAACGGATTCCGACGAGACGACCGAGATGTCGACGCCGAGTTCGCTGGATTACCGGCAGGCCGCAGAGCCGTCCGCTGAGGATAGGCAGGGTTACGCTGCCGCGCTGGATTCCGACGAGACGACCGAAATCGCGACGCCTGCCTCCCCGGATTACCCGCAGGCCGACGAGCCGGCCGCTCCCGACGTGCGGATATCCATCGACCCAACGGATTCCGACGAGACGACCGAGATGTCGACGCCGAGTTCGCTGGATTACCGGCAGGCCGCAGAGCCGTCCGCTGAGGATAGGCAGGGTTACGCTGCCGCGCTGGATTCCGACGAGACCATCGAGATCGCGACGCCTGCCTCCCCGGATTACCCAGAGGACGCCGCGCCGTCCACTGAGGATAGGCAGGGTTACGCTGCCGCGCCGGATTCCGACGAGACGACCGAGATCGAAGTGCCGCGCTCGCTGGACCCGATCGAGAGCGTCGCGCCGCCCGTGCGTGATACGAATACGGATCGTGCGGCGGCACCGGAGAGCTCGCTCGCGCCCGACGACACTCAGGCGCTCGAAGAGATCGCGAACCTGGTGCAGGAATTCTCGGCCGCGTTGAGCCTGCCGCCCCCCGAGCCGCCGCAGCCGGCGAATCCGCTGCCGCCGGAGCCGATACTCGCCCCGCCTCGCCCCACCCCCGTCGACCTTGAGCCGCCGCGCGACGACGCCCGGGCCGCGCGCCACGCTATCCTGCCGCCGCCCTCAGAAACCCCTGTCGAACGGCTGCAACGCTTGATGCTGTTCGTTGCGCGGCAAGAACCCGGGCTGTACTGGGCGGCCGGAATCCGGCACGACGGCACCACACTGCTGGTGACCGACTTCGCGCACGGCTGGATCCCGCCCGGCATCAATCTGCCCGCCGACGTCCACCTCCTGGAGCCGGGCCGGCGCTACGGCACCGTGGACGCTCTACTCGGCCAGACCGAGGCCTCGGCGATCTACGCACCGGGTGATCCGCTCGGCTGGTCCGCCGACGACGCCATCACCACCACGTCTCCGCAGCCACGCGGCCTGCCCGCCGTCGACGATCTGGGCTGGGTGCTCAGCGACGCGACGCACTGGCGCGACGGGTTGCCGCGCATGGTCAGCACGCTGGCCAAAGCGGCTGCCCGGGGCATGGGTGTCGCCGGCCCCGAGCTCGACGTGCTGCGTTCCTACCTCGACACCGCGCGGTATCAAGTATTCGCGCAGTACCCTGCCGTCGATGCCGGCCTGCTGTTGAACTGCCAGCTGCTCGCCGCCACCGAAGGCCTTGCCGGCAACGAATGGCTGACCGCGAACTATCACCTCGCGTGGTTTCTGAAGCTCAGCTCATCCGAACGCTGACTGATCACCCGGCCGCGCTCGCGGCGACGAGGTGAAAAGGGCTTCCTCGACCAGGGCCGCGTAGTCCGGGTCGAAGGGCTCCACCGGGACGCGTTCGAGCAGGCACTCCAGGGTGCAACGCGCCACCTGCTCGGCTTTGTCGACAAACGGCGCCGGCTGATCGGCAGCCGATGCCCGCCCAAGCCAGTCGAACAGCACCAACGCCTCATCAGCGGACAGCTCAATCGTCACCGGTGTGCGCCCATCACTCCTCGCTGCCCCCCTCAACGGCAACCCGATGTCACAGGTTCGACAGCGCGGCCGTCAGCGCCGCGACGGTTCCCGGTGGCAGCGCCGCCTCACCTTCGGCGGCCCTAATCGCCTCCACCGGCACGCCGGCGGCGTTGGCGAACTCCTCGACGCTGAGTTCACTGCGGTGACGTGCGGCGAACAGTTGCTGACCCAGGGTGGCGCCGGGTGTGCGGGCGGCCTGCAACATTAGCTCCCGGTAGGTCTTGCGGACCGTGCCGAGGATTCTGGCCATCGAGGAGTTGCCGGCGGCGCGCGCCGCCGCCGTTGCCGAGGCCTCGAGCGTCCGCAGATCAGCCAGCACGCGGGCGGCCCGTGCGGTGAAATCCGGATCCACCGGCTCGGGCAGCGCCTCGACGGTCATGGCGATGTTACTCAGCGCGATCTCCATCACCTCGGCCATCAGTGGCGCGCGGTCAGCGCCGGTCAGCGCCTCGGTCAGCGCCTCGTCGGGCTCGATGTCCTGGTTGCGAAGGGAAACGATACGGCCCTGCGGCCAGCCCAGCGCCTCCTCCAGTTTGGCCCGGGTGGCGGTCCGCGGCCAGCGCCGGCCCTTTTCGAAGTCGATCAGCGAGCCCGCGCTGATGATGCCGCTGGACGCCAGGTAGCGCTGGGCCAGGTCGAGCTCTTTTCGGCGCGCCGCCACCGCCGCCCCGGCGCGCGCCACCCCCGGATCGGTGACCTCGGTCAGCGTGGTGATCTCGTCGTCGTCCTCATCCACCAGCGGTGGCAGCGGGCGCGGCGCCGCGGTGTCCTCGGCAATGGTCAGCGCGACCCCGTTCGGGTGTCCCAGGTTCACGGTGGTGGCACCCCGGATGGGGACGTGGGAGTGCCGCGCGCCGTGGATGTAGGTCCCGTTCAAGCTGGAGTCCACCGCGGCCCAGCCGTCCGCGGTGTACTCCAGGCGCAGGTGTTGCCCCGATATGTGCTCATCGACGACACGCACCTGAGCGCTGCTGTCGCGGCCCACCACGATGGGCGCCTGAGAGTCGTCAAACAAGTACGTCCGGTTCCCGGTCCGCACGGTGACTGCAGGACGCCGATCCCATGGCGCTGGATCTGACCCGGGCCCGACCTGCTGCGTCGTCATCAATCACCCTCCACACGTTCATGGACCACCACTACGGAAAAGTAACACACCCACTTCCGCAGTCAGATCACAGAAGTGGACTGTGGATGAAGCGCTTATGAAGCGATGCTCAATGAGATCTGCGAACAGCCATCCACGCCGATTCGCACCGGAAATCAATGTCGAGCCCAGCTCAGTGGCATAAACGATGGCTGGGGAGCCACCGGCCGTCGGTTCGCTTCCGGCCGCGCTCCGGCATGAAGTTGAAGCAAAGTTGTTGCACTGATACGGAAAGTGTGCTCTGATTCGCGACAACCAAGTTGAAACATCACCACGGAAGGTAGTCACCATGTTGATCAACACCGAGCCCACGATGCCGGGCTACCTGTGGAGTCAGCGGCCGTTGCCGGTCGACCCCTGGGCCCCGGCCCGCGCGCCACAGCCGTGGGCCGCGTCACCGCAACCGGCCCACCAGAGCACCCCCTGGGCGGTGGCCCCGACGCCGATGGCGTCGGGATGGGCCCCGCCGATGCCGCCCCTGAACGCAGGCCAGCGCCGCCGCTGGCTGCCGGTCGCGACGGCGGCATCGGCGGTGGCGTTGGCCGCTGCGGGCCTGGTTGCCGCTCTAGTGGTCACGCACCAGTCCGACAGCGCCGCGGCCGACCGTCCGGTGATCGCGTCGGCGCCCTCCACCCCCGGCGCGCCGCCACCGCCGGCACTGGTGCGCGACGAATCGCTGCCGGTGCTGCTGCTCGACACGGCCACGGTCAACGCGGTGATGGTCACCACCGACATGGCGGTCTACCCGAAATTGAGCAGCGCCAACTTGTTCATCGATACCACCGACAAACCCGAATGCGGCGGGGTGTGGGCCAACGCCAACGAGGGCGCCTACACCGGCAGCGGCTGGCAGGCGGTGCAAACCCAGGCCCTGCGTGAGCGAGACCACCCGCAGCACGAGGTCTACCAGTCGGTGGTCAGCTTCCCCAGCGCCAACGCCGCGAAAGACTTCGTCGCCAAAGAGGGCCAGCGCTGGCCGCTGTGCACCAACACCTCGCTGACCACCACCAACCCCAACATGGCGGCACAGACCTGGTTGATCACCGGGGTCAGCCAGGACGGCGATGTGCTCACGTCGGTGTCCAAGCGCGAAGGCTCCAGCGGCTACACCTGCCAGCACGCGCTGACCGCGCGCAACAACGTCGTCATCGACGCCGAAGCCTGCGGCTGGGACGTCGCCCACCAGGGCTCGACCATCGCCGCCCGCATCGCCGAGCAGATCACCCGAACCCTTTAGCGCGCCCACGCCCACCCGCGACGCCCGACACCGCCAAGGACCACCCAATGAGCACCAACGCCACCGCCGAGAGCCCAGATACCGCGTTCGGCCACCCCGTCCCGCGCGGCTTCCAGATGCGCGCCGAGGTCCGGCTCTTCCACACCGACCAGGACCTGGCCTGCCAGACCGACCCCGACCTGTTCTTCGACCCGGAACAGAAGCGCACGGCCCGAACATTCTGCGCAGACTGCCCATTTCTCGGGCGCTGCGGCTACAACGCGGTCGCGATGGGCGCCACGCACGGCATCTGGGGCGGGATCAACCTGCCCGGTGACATCCCCAACCGGCTGCGGCCCGTCTACGCGCGCCTGGCCGCACAGTTCGAGCAGCGCCGCCATCTTGAGCTCGGCGACGCCCCGGTCGCCCCGCTGCCCGAGGCCGACGACGATGATGATCGCTGGCCGGCCCCGCGCCCCAGCCAGCACGTCCGACAGTGGCCGCTGATCACAGCGCGCACCGCCTAGCCGAATCACTCTCCAGGACAAAGGAATCCGCTCTGATGGCCACCCCAAGCCCGGACCGCGGCGCACTGGTCGACCACGTCACACTCAGAGACGCGGTCGGGAAGTTCGCCGCCCAGCCCGGTCCCCGAGGCGCTCTGGATGTGTTGCGGGAGTGCATGTATGGCGAGTTGCTGCTCGACATCACCGGCTCCGACGCCGTCACCGGCGACGCGTTCGCCCCGGGGTCACGGCTGCAGATCCGCACCGGCACCGGACCCGACGGCCGATCGGCGCTGCTCGCCTTCACCCGCAACACCGAGATCGGCCGGCTGCACCCGCCAGGCACCCCCACCCAGTCGCTGGCGACCCCGGCGGTCGGGGCGCTCGAACTGGCCCGCCGGCAGGAACACGCGTGGCTCTACCCCGACCCGGCCGGCCCGAGGTGCGCGCTGTCAGCCGCCGAGATCGACTTCGCCCTGCGCAACCCCAACCACGCCGCGCTCAAAGAGGCCTTGGCCCGCCACGGCGCCGGGGACACCGACCGGGCCACGGTCGCGGCCCTGCTGCGCCCGGACAGCCCGCTACTGGTGGCCGTCTTCGACTCCTCCCGCATCCGCACACTCACCCACCCCGACGGCCACACCAGCATCCTCGCGTTCACCAGCGCCCCCGAGGTGCTGGCTTTCAGCCCCGCCGACGCGGTCACCGCCCTGACCACCGAGCAGGTTCTCGACACCGCCCGCCGCGGCGGTCACAGCGGGATCGTCATCAACCCGGCCGGCCCGTCAATCCAGTTGTCGCTCAACCAGATCGCCGCGTGGTCGGGTGCGCTCAGTCCGGGTCGTCGCCGCCGAAGATCGGCTCTTTGCCCGCGGTCAACCGGCCCGACCCGGTGCGCGCGGCTTCGATCAACGCCGCCGGCAAGACGTCCAGCTCGAGGCCGTCCATCGTCACCGCCACCGTGGCGTTCTTGACCGCGATCTTCGCGCCGATCACGCACGTGTGCCCGCAGGACCCGCTCAACGGGACTCGATTCGGCCGGCTTCCTGCACCGCTACGACGAGGTGAAATCGATCGCCGGAGCGTGGCTGGAGACTATCTCGGGCAAGCGCTCGACGATTCGCTACGGCTCGCGAACCCAGCGAGACCCATTGCCCGAGGCGCCTCGAGGTCAGCTGCCCGCGAACTTCACGGGCCCTCACCGTAGCTGAGCTGAGCCATTGCCGAGGACCGGCAGCGCTCTGGTTAGAGTCGGTGAGAAGTGGCACGGTCAACGAGAAACCGGGTGCCGTCGTGTGCACGTGGGGAGGCCGACAGTGAGCAGCAGCCTCGACCACTCACCCGAGTTGCGCACCGCTGTCGACGCCATGCGTGGAGCGATCGACGACGCCCAACGTCAACTCGACCGCGCACATCAGGTGAAGCTCGCCGTCACCGCCGTAGCGATCGCGGCGCTGCGGCAGCGCGGCCTGGCGGACGGCCACATCGGCAGGTTGCTCGACCTGGACGCCGACGCTGTCACTGAGGCGGCCGAGCACCCCGACCCGGCGGCTGACGGTGTCCCGGATTGGGAGCTGCGCGCCGAGATCGAGCAGCTCTGGATGGCGGTGCGCCGTCAGGCCAGCGTCTGGATGCAGGTCGACGAGGTCACCACCAGCGCCCAGGTAGTGGAGCGCAACGGCATCGACCCCGGGTCGTGGCCGCTGGCAGTGCGGGCGCTCGACACCCCCGGCGCGGAGTTCGCCCACCAGAGCGGTGGACAAGTGATCGTGGTGTATTCGCTGCAGGCCCGCGACGGCACACCGACGATCGTCAACGACGCCATCACCTCCTGGGACTATTGGGGCCAATACAACGTCGAGTTCGTCGCCCGCCCCGGCAGCCATAGCCCGCTCGACCTGAGTTCCTTCGGCCTGATCCCCTCCGCCCATACCTTTCGCCGGCGCGACAGCCGCGAAGAGCTGATGGCGAAGGCATTCCCCTCGGCGAGCGGTGGACCGGCCGCAGGACGCTCCGCCGCAGAGTCGTTCGCCAACATCGTGGCCGCGATTCGGCGCATGTGCGGGCCGCTGCCGCCCTACGGCGAGGTGGCCCGCGGCATCACCGACGACGTGGCGGCCCGCTGAAACAGGCGGGGCTGCTGTAAAACTGTCTGCCACCAGCCGCGCACAGCCCTAAACTAGGGGCATGAGTGCGATGCGCGATCTTCGGCACCAGCCGGTGGCTCCGTGGTAGCGGCGGCCATGCCGTCGCGGCCCTATTCGGCGTTGATCGTCGGTGGATTGTGGCCGATGAGTGACCCGCAATCCTGGGTGCAGTCCGGGTCGGCCCTGCAACAGAAGGGCCAGGAACTGCTGTCCTCGGCCGACGGGATCCGCCATTCGGCCAACAATGTGATCTCCGACGGACAATCGGGCCACACCATCAACGGGTTCGTCGACGCCTGCCACCGCAACGCCCGCACCGTCACCTCACACGCCGACCAGTACTTCGACATGGCCGATTCGGCGCACGAGATCGCCCGCCTGATCGACGGCCTGCGTCAGGACCTCGACCAGATCGACCAACAAGCCAACGACGAGATCCAGCGCATCCTGTCCTCCGGCGGCGGCGCGTTGACCGCCGCGGCCCAGACCGCGATGCTCAACGCCGTCGTCGCCCAGGCCCGGGCGGCCGCGACCGAGAAACACACCGTCGCCGCCGCCGCGATCGCCAGCCACTCGGCCACCATCGCCGGCGAGGCCGCCGCCACCGCCGTGTGATCGCCGACCCGACCGTGCCGCACCGCCCGACGCCCCGACACCTGTCCCGGTCGGCACTCCTGAAAGTGACCTACGCATGGCCGCGGTAGTCAACGTCACAGCGCCCAACCTCGAGAAGGCGGCCGCGGTGGTGGCCCAGCACATCGAGACCGCCGCCAAACCCGCCGCCGCGGCCGCACCAACCCCGCACCCCGCCGCGTCACCGGTCGACGCCGCCGCGCACAGCGCCGCCGGGGCCATCCGCACCAAAATGGCCACGATGTCCGGCGAACTGGCCCCCAAGGGTCCGCAGATGCAGCAGACCGGGGCCACCGCCGCGGCCTCCCTGGCCGCCCAGGACGCCGCCAACGCCAACAAACTTCCGTCGGTGCCCAGCCCGCCCTCGGCGCCGTCGGTGTCCACACCCCGGATCCAGGCACTCGACACCACTTTCAAAACAGCGCCGCCTACACCCCCGCCGCCACCCGACCCGGTCAGCAAGCTGCACCTGCCGAACTACAACCCGGGCAGCCTGTCCACCGATCAGACCCGCGGGGTGTATCTACAGGGCGAGCAGCGCATGCGCGACCTCAATGACCAGCTCGCCCGACAAGGCGTCAGCGCTGAAGACCGCGCGAAAATCATGTTCGACCAACGCAACGCACTGCGCTCCTGGACCCGCGACCTGATGAGCGACCGCGGACTCGCCGACCAGCTCAACAACACCGACAAGAACCTGACCTGGGACCAGCTGCTCGACAAATTGCGCGGCCGCGGCCTGTCCGGCGAGGACTTGTGGAACGAGGCGATCAACAGCGCCAGCCGCAGCCGCCCCAGCGTCAACGACGGCCTCGGCCTGGATCCCAACCATCCGCCGCCGCTGCCTCCCATCCTCCCGCCATCGGCCACCGGGCCGCCGGGCACCTCACCCATCATCAGCGCCCCTCCGAACCTACCGCCGATCGGGCAGCATCCCATGCCGAATCCGTTGCCTCCCACAACGTTCGGCCATCCCCCCACTACCGCGCTGCCACCCACGGTGCTCGACCACCCGCCGCTGCCGCCCTGGCTGGCCGACCCCTCCCCGCCGGGTTTTCAGATTTCCCCCACCCAAAGCCCGCCGATCTTCGGCTGGTCCACACCCGATCCGCCGCCGCTACCCGCGCCGATGCCGCCGCCGGCCGGCCCGCCGATCACCATCCCGACTCCGGACATCAGTCCGCAGCAGGCGGCGGGCGCCGGCGCCACACTGCTCGCCGCGCTGGCCGCCCTCGGCGCCTTCTTGGCCGAGGGCCCCAGGGGTCTGTTCGCAGGCGGCGGCTGATGACCGGCACCGACGGCGCGACCACCGCCGAGCACCAACGGCTGGCAGCGGTGCCCTCACTGATGACGATCGCCGCCCCCTACGTCAACGAGCTCGCCGAGCTGCGCGCCGACGGTCTGCCCGAATCGCTGCGGCAGCTGGGTGCACCGGCGGGTTGGCGGCGAGCGGACCTGACCACCAGCCCGGCAGCGGCGGCCCGCATGATCGTGTCCGGCCCGCACCCCGACGACAGCTGGGACGGCTGTGACACGATCCGCGCGTTCTCCTTCACCGGCGCATTACCCGCCGAGGTGCTGCACAGCAACGCCGACTGCACCCTGCGCGGGCTGGCCGCCCAGCAGGTCACCGCCGAAATGCTGGCCGCACCACCGGCACCCGCGGCGATCGCGGTCCGCAGCAGCGGGCACTTCATCGCGGCCGGGCGCCGCTACTGGGCCCAATTCAGCACCTACCTCGCCAACCCGACACCGACGGCTCCCGGCCTGCTGCTCGAGCACAGCGTCATCACCGACGCCGACTGCTACGCCGCGCTGCGCGACGACATCACCCAACTCAGCAACGCCGTCCACCACGCCTACCTGGCCGCCGTTGGCTACGCCGCGACATCGCACACCGGCGGAGCCGCATCATGACATGTGCTGCGCGGCATACTCTTAGCCCATCGCCACAGCCATCCGGACGGCGTAGAATCGAAACATGGCCCGCACCAGAGGAACTCATGTGACAGCCACCGCTATCGACACCACCGCACGACCCGACTGGCAGCGCACCGGATACAAGTTCTTCCCTTACGCCGCACAGCAATCCGGCCAGTGGTGGGTGCTGCGACTTAACCACGGATTCCCTGAACATGACCTCTACACGCTGTTCGTCGACGGCGCCGCCGCCGCCGACATCACCGCCAGCGGCGAGAACCCATCACCATTGGCCGTCAGCGTGGCCGCCCTCACACCTGCCGACCCGAGCGCCGCGGAGCCGCACCTCGACGCCGACACCGCCGCCGCGGTGGTGCAGACCGTGTCGGGCTACGTCAACTACGGCAGCGAGCACGACGACCCGTGCCTGTTCTGCTCCGAGGACTACGACCCGATGACCCGCGCCTGAGCATCTCTCGAGGGGGTTACAACGATGTCCGACAAGCCCGGCCCGCCAGAGGTTCACCACTTCCGCTACGACGCCGTTGGCCTGCGCGG
The DNA here is from genome assembly GCF_965277065.1 of Mycobacterium sp. Taxonomy (GTDB): domain Bacteria; phylum Actinomycetota; class Actinomycetes; order Mycobacteriales; family Mycobacteriaceae; genus Mycobacterium. The sequence goes on along the minus strand of NZ_CBDIBT010000014.1, from coordinate 261,635 downwards.
CAAGCGGATGCGGTTGATGGACGACCTTCCCACCAGCGACGCCGGCCGCCCGCAGCAGCACTGATCGGACTCACCGACGTCATCTGCCTCGACGACCCCCCGAGCGTGCTGCACAACCTGCGGGTACACCCGGTAGACCAACCCGACACTGTGGCCCTGGTGGAATTCACTCAGCTCGCTCTCTACAACGACCAGCAGTGACAGCGTGAGCGCGCACATCGAGGACGACGACCTGCGCCGGGCGTGGCTGGAGCTGACCGCCTCGGTGACGACCGGCCCGCAGGCCCTTGCTGTCGGCCAAGCGTTGATCCAGTCGTGGGCCGAACCCGCCCGGCGCTACCACACCCTGGCCCACCTGCGTGACGTCCTCGATGGAGTCGACCAGTTGGCCGCGCACGCCACCGATGTGACCGCTGTCCGGCTGGCCGCCTGGTATCACGACGCCGTCTACCAGGGCACACCGGACGACGAAGAGCTCAGCGCCCAGCGCGCCGAACACGACCTCACCGCACTACAACTCGCACCCGACCTGGTCGCTGAGGTGACCCGGCTGGTGCGGCTGACCGCGACGCATGACCCGGCATCCGGGGATCGCAACGGCGAAACCCTCTCCGACGCCGACCTGGCCATCCTGGCCGCCCCCACCGACCGCTACACCGCCTACACCGCCGCGGTGCGCGCCGAATACGCCCACGTCCCCGACGCGGCGTTCACCGCGGGACGCGCAACCCTGCTGCTGACCTTGCTGGACGCGCCGGCCATCTATCGCACACCGCACTCGCGTCAACACTGGGAACCGCAAGCTCGCAGCAACATTCGTACCGAGCTGGCTCAATTCCGCCGTGCCGGCGACTGACGACCCACTTCATAACCTGCGATCACCCGATCACAGCATCACCCGATCACCGCGATGGCGATCTCGCGACATTTACTGTCAGCGCGGCCGGTTCCAGAGACCGATAATTGGAGTTATGGCAGATCTGCTGCATACCAATACTTTTAGCCGTCGGCAGGTGCTCGAAGAATAACCGGTAGGACCCCGTCGCGGTCAACCCACGCCCGCCGCCGGGCTCGGCGTTCCGAGTGACTGTTTCCGGCCCCACGGATCACTCGCCGAGGCGCTGGCGCGCCGGCGAGCCCGGGCCGAAAACCCGCCTGCGCCCGGTCCGGGCTCTACGGGGTTGACCACGCCACCCCACCGGTTCCCCGTCACCTGAACCGACCGGCACGCAGCCCGGTCACCACAGGAGAACGGAGACCAACCATGACCACGACCACCCGGCGCGCCTTCGACATCATCTGCGCCGCAATCGAAGCCAGCGGGACGCCCATCCGCCCACGCGGCGACCACGCTCTGATGACGTCGTGCCCCTTGCACGAAGACACCAACCCGTCGTTGTCGGTGACCTGGAAACCGCGCACACCCGGCGGCGGCGCGGTGCTGCTGCACTGCTTTTCTTGCGGTGCGCACGCCGCCACCATCGCCGCCGGGTTCGGGCTGCGAATGTCCGACTTGTTCGACGAGTCAACGCAATCCCACGCCATCGCGGTCAGGCCCCAACCGTCTCGGCCCGCCCCGCGTCTGGCCCACGACCCGGCACACCGCTGGCAGCGGATCCGGGTCTACACCTACACCACCGCGACCGGCAGGCCGGTGCAACAGGTGATCCGCCAGGAATGCCGCGCCCACGGCGCCCCGCACAAGCGGTTCCTGCAGCGCTACCGCGACGGCCGCCGCTGGGTCTGGCACAAACCCGAAGGCTTCACCCCGGTGCTGTACCGGGCACCGGCCCTGGCCGCCGCCGACCCCGACCAGTGGATCTGGCTCACCGAAGGCGAGAAGGATGCTGACACCGCCGCCGCACTCGACCGGGTGTCGGCCACCAACGCCCAAGGCGCACAGAGCTTCCCAGCGACCCTGCTGGCCGAGTTGGCCGGCCGCAAGGTTGCGGTCGTGATCGACCGTGACCCGGCCGGCTACCAGCGTGCCCGCACTCTGCACGACCAGCTGCAGAGCCAGGCCCGGGAGCGCGTGCTGCTGCTGCCGGCCACCACCACGGCCAAGTCCGATCTCACCGATCACGTCGAGGCCGGACTCTGGCAGCCCACCCACGTCTTCGGCGGACTCATCGTCATCTCCCGCGACGAGCTGGAGGCGGGCCCATGACCGGGCCCATCCTCAGCACCAACAAGGAAGGCAGGCATGGACATCGACTACGGGCTGGCGCTCGATTTCATCGACGACCGCGACGGGCGCCCGCTGCAGCTGCGGTTCCGGCGCAACTGGGCGCCGGCCGGCTCGACCGAAACATTCGACGGCACCGGTCAACTCATCGCGGTGATCGCCGACGCCGGGCGCACCGATGACGGCGACATCGTGGCGATCAGCCGAGCAGGCGTGGCGCGCGCCGACGTGGAAGCCGTCCTCGATGGCTGGCAGGACTGGGCCGAGCTGACCCCCGACACCATCAACCTCGCCCAGATCCGCCGCCGCATCCACGAGGCCGGCCTCGACTAGCGCCGAACACCAGGCGGCCGGCGCGCACACGGGCTCAGAGTTGCGGTGCAGCGCCTCGACGAACGCTTCCGGGCCGTCACCGCCGACGCCGACGGGTGGCAATCCGCACCCTGGTGGAACGCCGCGAGCCGAGTGGGAACGGTGATCACCCGCCGCGGTCAACCCACGAGCTCGGCTGTCCGTCGGTTGCTGTGAGATCCGGACCTCCACAACATTTTTAGCCGTCAGCGGGTGTCCAGTGTGACCGGCGGGGGCCCGTCGCGGTCAACCCACGCCCACGGCTGGGCTCGGCGTGCCGAGTGACTGTTTTCGACCCTACGGCCGCCCGCCGAAGCGCTGACGCGCCGGCGAGCCCGGGACGAAAACCCGCCTGCGCCCACCGGACTCTGCGGGGTTGACCGCACCACCCCGCCGGTCCCGGCCACCCCACGCCGACCGGCGCACAACACCTCACCAGGACGGAGCACCACCATGACCACCACCGCGGCAGCCAACAGCCACACTCCCCCGGCACTGATCACCCACTGCACGGCCAGCATCCGTGGCCGACACGACGGCGACATCTCCGTCCACCACGCCCGCACCAGCGACGCCCGCATCGCCATCACCTTCAGCGGCGTCCTGATGGTGATCTACAGCTGCCAAGCCGCCCAAGGACTACTCGAGGCATTCGCCGCCGCCGGCGGCCACATCAGCACCGTGCCCCGCGAGATCCCCGCTCCGCCAGCAGATCTGCCCGCCCCCGACACCCGGGTCGCTACCTCGATCGAATGGACGCGTCGCCCCCGCTACGCCGTCGTCGCCCAAACCGGGCGCAACAAACTGGGCAGCGCCCAACTCCACTGGATCGACCTCTACACCGGCCCGATCACCTGGCAGATCCGCGACCAGATTGCCCTGCTGTCCACCATCGCGCTGCTCACCCAGGTGCACCAGACCGCCATCGCGGTCTTCGACGACGGCGACCAGTACGCGGCCGACCCCACCAGCCCCGGCTACCAACCCGGCCCCAGCCCCACCCCGACCAAGCGACCACGGCGGGCACCCCGGCGCGCCGCCGCACGCGCGACCGCCTAGCCCGGTTGCCGGCCCGGCCAGTTCCCGCCACTCGCGGGGGCTGGTCGGGCTTGTTCATCGTCCGGCCCGCGGCGCGCGCAAGGTTCGGCCCATGAACGGGCGTGTCGGCCGGTAATGCAAGGATCGCGGCATGGAGCAGGACGGCGACGCGCCGGGCAGAGCGCTGCAGGCACTCGACATGGCGATCGCGGCGGCCGGGAAGCTCGCGAGAAATCGGGTGAATGCCCTGCGTCGCGCCAACCCGCACCTGACCGACGCCCAGCTGCTCAAGAAGATCAACGTCGCGTTCGGCTCGTCGGTGACCAGTACCGGGGCGGCCACCGGCGCAGTGGCCGCCGCCCCCGGCGTCGGCACCTTGGTAGGTCTCGTCGCCGCGGGCGGGGATGCGTCCTGGTTCCTGACCGCAGCGGCCGGCTATGTGCTCGCCGTCGCGGAGCTTCGAGGCGTGCACGCCCGCGACTTCGAACACCAGCGCGCCTTGGTCCTGATGGTGTTGGCCGGCGGAGGCGGATCGACATTCTTCAGCCGCGCCGCCGCGCGCACCGGATCGCATCTGGGCAACATCGTCACCAACGCGGTGCCGCTCAGCACGATTCGGTCCGTCAACCGCACCCTGGGGGCGGACTTCGTCACCAAGTACGGCACCAAACGCGGGATCGTCGCGATCGGCAAAGTGGCGCCCTTCGGGATCGGACTCGTCATCGGCGCCAGCGGGAACCTCCTCATGGCGCGCAGTGTCATCACCTCCACCACAGTGATGTTCGACGCCGCCGACAAGCTCAACGCCGCAGACGGCGACGCCGGCAGGTAGCGGCACCCGTCGCCAGCCCGTGATCGAGCCGTAGCGCGCCCGCCGCGCCCAGCCGCGAAATCCGTAGCCCCTCACACTTTTTATCCGTCAGCGGGTGTCCAGTGTGACCGGCAGGGGCCCGTCGCGCTCAACCCACGCCCGGGGGCGGTCCCAGGCGTGCCGAGTGACTGTTTCCGGCCCTACGGCCGCTCGCCGAGGCGCTGGCGCGCCGGCGAGCCCGGGCCGAAAACCCGCCTACGCCCGCCCCGGACTCTGCGGGGTTGACCGCACCACCCCGCCGGTCCTGAGAAACACCAGCGCCGACCGGCGCCATCAATCACCTTTACCGAAAAGGACATTCACCATGGCACACGAACTCGACACCACCGTCGGACACGTTTCCTTCGCCGACTCGCGCAGCGACGCCTGGCACCGCCTCGGTCAATCCGTCGGCCATACCATGTCCGCGCGCGAAGCCCTCCAGGCCGCGCATTTGGCCGGCTGGAACGTCCGCAAGATGGCACTCCAGGTCCCCCAGCAGCCGATCATCAGCGACCACGGGATCACCACACCCGCCCCGCTGGCCGTGCCGGACTACTTCGCCACCGTGCGCACCAACCCCATCCACGGCGGGATCGACGTCCTGGGTGTGGTGGGCAGCAAGTACGAGCCCGTCCAGAACGAGGACACCTGCGACCTGCTCGACGCGCTCGTCGACGAGAGCGGCGCCCACTTCGAGACCGCCGGAGCCCTGCGCGGCGGCCGCGAAACGTTCCTCACCATGAAGCTGCCCGAGTCGATGGTCTTCGACGGCCGCGACGGCTCGACAGACCGGACCGAGTTCTACCTCGCCGCGCTGAACTCCCACGACGGATCCTCAGCCTTCCGGTTCCTCGTCACCCCGGTGCGCATCGTGTGCGCCAACACCCAAAGCGCCGCGATCGGTTCAGCCAAGGCAAGTTTCGCCATCCGCCACACCGGCGGAGCCCGCGCCTCGATCAGCGAGGCACGCGCCGCGCTCAAGCTGACCCGGCGCTACATCGAGGCCTTCGAAGCCGAAGCCGCGGCCCTCTACGCCCAGCCGATGGACACCGAGCAGATGCGGCACTTCGCCCACACCCTGCTCGAGGTCGACGCGGCGGGCACCGCGGCCACCGCCCGGCACCGCCGCGAACGGGCCCACGGCATAGTGACGCTGTGGACGTCCTCACCGACGATCACCCCGATTGCCGGAACACGGTGGGCCGCCTACAACGCCGTCACCGAATATCTCGACCACGTCGTCCCCGTCCGCGGCGCCCGCACCTTGACCGAGGCCAGCGCCGCCCGCGCGCTACGCGGCGTCCACGGCAGCACCGGATCGCTGAAAGCCCAGGCGTTCAAAATGCTGCAGACCCTCTGACGGCACCACACCGGGCCCGGTCAGCTCCCACCGCGGGTGGCTGGCCGGGCCCCTTTTTTCTTCCGTCAGCGAGGCGCTTCGCGCGATTGGCCGCCAGCGGCCATCGTCCGTAGCCCCTCACCTTCTAGCCGTCAGCGGGCGCCCAGTGTGACCGACGGGGGCCCGTCGCCGTCAACCCACGCCCGGCGGGCTCGCCCGTCTCCGCTGGCGCTGCGCCGGGCGGCTCCGGCGGCATTTATCGGCCCGAACCAGCTCGCCCCAACGGCGCCGCGCGCCAGGGCTCGCGGGCCGAAAATCCGCCTCCAGCGTGACCGCCGGGCTCTTCGGGGTTGACCGCGCCACCCCGCCGGTCCGCCCACCCCCACGCCGACCGGCGCACCACCCACTCCAGAACGGAGCACCACCATGAGCATCCACACCACCAGCAACGAAACCTGGCTCGACAGCGGAACAGCCACCTGCGACGTCGACGGCTGCCACCAACCCGCCGCCATCATCGCCGACACCTGGGACCGGGAACGGTTCTGCACCAACCACACCCAGGACGCCGCCGCCATCCCCGCGCTGCACCACCCGTTCCGCGGCTGGTACCGCATCACCGCCAGCCGCGAACACGACCTGGGCCTGATCCTGACCGTCCACCCGATCTAGAAACCCCACGCCCCAGCCGGTCGGCGCCCCCGCAGCGTCGACCGGCTACCGGGCGGACAGGCCGGCGGCCGCCCACTGCAGCACATGCCCGCCCACCAGCCACACCCACAGCGACACCTCGAGCCCCAGCACCGCCAGGGCGAGCCAAATCTTGCCCACCACGCCGCTCCATCATCCCGCTCAGCCAACATCAGCCAGATTCAGTCCCGACCAACAACATCCACCACAACGGCGCGAAACACGCTGCCGGAAAGACGATCTACCCTCCAGCCACTAACCACCGACCACAACAGGCCCCCATTGTAAGCCACCCCCACCCATGCCCCCTACACCAAATCCCCATCCCCGCAGCACCTCTCATCACCAACCCCAGCACCTCACCACCCCCGTAAAAATGACGTCGGCACATTGGCACAAGGGGTGCAAGAATGGTTTCGGGCGCTGAACGCGCCCGAAACGCCGGTCCCCCAGCTGGATTGGCTCAGGCCGCGGTGGGAGGTGGTCGGGTTGTTGACCGTATCGCGGTTGCGCCGGTGGAGCATCAGCTACTACAACGAGACCGCCGATGCCGCGGCCCAGTCGGCGATGAACCGTCAGGCGGCCGGCGGTGGGCTGGGCGAGTACTACTCGGAGAGTGACACGCGGGCGCCGACGTGGATGGTCGCCGGCGACAAGGCCGCGGTCGGGACTCTCTGCGGGCTGGGCGGTGCGGCGCTGGACGGCGGCTCCGCCGACACGGCGGCCGCGGCGCGCTGGCTCGATGACGGCGTCGCGCCCAACGGGGCGTCGGGGCGTGCGTTCGGTAAGGACAGCGTGCACGGTTTCGACCTGGTGTTCGCCGCGCCCAAGAGTGTGTCGCTGCTGCGTGCGCTGACCAACGACGTCGCGGAAAAGGCCGTCGCACAGGCGCATCTGGTCGCGGTGCAGGCCGCGCTGACCTACCTGCATCAGCACGCCGGCTACACCCGGGTGCACAACCCGCATACCGGCAATAAGGACCTGCAGCGGCTACCCGGCCTGGTCGGTATCGCCTACCAGCATGAGACGTCGCGGTGCGGCGACCCGCATCTGCACACCCACGTCGTGGTGCCCAACCGGCAACCCCGCGCCGACGGGCAGCTGGTGTCGCTGGACTCCAAATCGCTGCACCACGAGGCGAAAGCGGCCGGCATTGTCTATCAGGCGGTGTTGCGGCACGAACTGCACACTGAGCGCGGCTTCGAATGGGATGAGGTGGGCGCGCTTTCCGGGATGGCGGAGATCGCCGGGGTGACCAGGGCGTGCATCAAGGCGTGGTCGCAGCGCTCGACCCGGCTGCGGGAGTGGGCGCGGCACAACCTGGTTGTGGTCGACGGCGAACCGACCGCCGCGCAGCTGGCGACGGCGCAGAAGGCCACCCGCCCGGCCAAGCCCGAGTCGCTGGCCTGGGCCGCGCTCAAAGAGCAGTGGCGCGCCGATGCCCGCGGTCTGCAGCTTGATCGCGGTGCGCACTTCGAGGCGCGGCGTGTGCGGCGCGCTGCGGCGGTGCGCAGCCGTTCGGGTGCGCGCACTGCGCTGGATCGGCCGCGGTTGGCGCAGATGGCGGCGCGCACCGCGAAGGCCGCGCTCACCCGCGCGGACGTGGTCGAGTTGATCGGCGCGCAGCTGCCGGTCGATGCGCCCGGCGACCCGCGTGCCCTGATCGAGGACATCGTGGATGTGGTGAGTGTGCGGGTCAGCGCCGAGCGCGCCGCACACCACCGCGAAGGGCACGAGAAGTTCACCGTCGACGCGGTGATCGCCGAGGAGGAGCGCGTCCTCGAGATGGTCGACGCGGCCGCCGACCATGCGCGGCTGTGGTTGCGCGACGAGGATCTCGGTGACCTGTCGGGCGATCAGGCCCGCGCGATCCGCAACATCGCGGTGTCACCGTTTCTGGTGCAGCCGCTGCAGGCCCCGGCGGGTGCGGGTAAAACGCACTCGCTCAAGGCGTTGCGCGCCGCCGCGCACCGCGCGCACAACGATGTGCTGGTGTTGGCCCCGACCGGCAAGGCGGTCGACGAAGCCATGCGCGACGGGGCCGGTGACCGGGGTATGACCGTCGCCAAAGCCCTCGCGCTGATCGCGAACGACGAGCTCGCCGTCGACCGTTCCACGGTGGTCGTCGTCGACGAGGCCTCCATGGTCGGCACGCCCGAGCTCAAGAAGCTGTTGTCCTGCGCCGCAGTCGGTCAGGCGAAGATGGTGCTCGTCGGGGACTGCTATCAGCTGGCGCCGGTGCGGGCCCGCGGCGGCATGTTCGAGCAGCTGTGCGCGGACCTGCCCTGGTCGCAGCGGCTCAGCGAAGTCTGGCGGATGCGTAGCCGCGATGAGCGCGACGCGTCCCTGGCGCTGCGGTCCGGGCACGGCAACCGGCTGCGCTCCGCGGTGGGCTGGTATCGGGTGCATGACCGGCTGCACACCGGTGACCCGGTCGCGATGGCCGCCGACGCGATGCAGGCCTATCTCGAGGCGCGGGCCGGCGGCAAGGACGCGGCGATCATCTGCGACACCTGGGATATCGCGGATGCCATCAATCTTCGCCTGCACGACGTCTACACCGCGGCCGGGGATCCCAGCGTGCGGGTCGCCCGCGATCAGGAGGTGCGGGTCGGGGACCTGATCGTGAGCCGCCCTCAACGACGTCGACGTTGACGTGCGGCCCGGCCCGAAACACCGACGGGACGAGGCGGATCAGGTGCGCAACGGCAACCGGTGGCGGGTGGCCGGCATCGACACCGCCGGGGGCCGCATCGCTGCCGAACGCCTCACCGACAACGCCCGCGCGGTGTTCGAGCACGACTACCTCAGCGATCACATCACCCTGGGTTACGCCACCACGGTGCATTCCGCGCAGGGCATCACCGTCGGCGACTCCGATACCGCCGGCGTGTGCCTGGCGATTCTCAGCGAGCGGGCCACCCGGGCGATGGCGTACGTGGCGATGACCCGCGGTAAGGACGAGAACCACGCGTTCATCTATCAGCCGATCACCGGGGAGGCCGATCACGAACACGCCGCCCCGGTGGCTGGGTTGGAGATCCACCGGCTGCGCCGCGGCAACAAGCACGCCGCCGCGCACTACCTGAAGATGATCCTGGCCAACGACGACCGCCCGCGCACCATGCACACCGAAGCCGAACGCACCCCGGCACATCTGTTGCCGCCGGTGATCGCCGACCTGCTGGCGCGCAACGAGCAACGCCGTGCACAGCGTCGAGAACAGCTGCGCAACAGTGACGCTCAATCCCGAGGCCGCGCCCGCGCATACGAACGGATGGCCACATACTCAGCTCAGCACGCTAGACAAAGCCGCTCCTCCCACGGTGACACGCTCGAGCTATAACTCGCCCTCACGGACACTTCCCGCCGGTCACCGGGCAAATGCCAGGGTCGTACGCCCGGGTCAGCCGCGACGAGATGAACTCCACGCTCAGGCGGCGGCGCGGGCTCAACCAGCGGCCCACCACGAGGACGCTGACTGCGGCAGCTCCGGCTCGGCGCACCGCGAGCGCCGCCGATTGGGCGTTCGACCCGGTGGTCCAGACATCGTCGAGGATCAGCACATGCTGCCCGTCCAGCCGAATCGCGGGCTGCACAGCGAACTTGTTGTTGACGGCACGATCACACCACGCGTCGAGACGTGGCGTCAGCGTCGCGGGGTCACCGGACGTCACGCAGTCGACCAGCTCGGCGAACGGGTGCCGCCCGGGACGGTTGGTCAGAGATGGAATCACCAGCCGATGCGAGACCGGGGTTCCCGTGACGCGGCCAAGGCAGCGCTCGTGGCGGGTAACACCCTGCAACACAAGTTCTTTGACCCGCTCGCCGCAGCTTTCCCGCACACTGCGTGCCGGGTGGTTCTTGTAGTCGTACAGCAATGCGGCCGAGGGCGTGGCCGTGACGGCGTAGATCAGCGGCGCCACGATGTCGGCAGCCCCCACGAGGTGCCGTGTCTGTTCGCAGCGCCAGCAGCGGTCAAATCCGCGCACCGGGGCGGTGCACACCGCGCAGGTAATGCCTGGCCGGCGAATCGTATTGCGGAGCGCGAGAGCGGTCGCCGACAGCGGTGTCGACGGTGAGCGCTCACGCGCCGGTGTCGACACCTGACACCACCTGATTCAGCACCCCGAGTACCTCGGCGACGCCGCTGGCCACGTAAACCCCTGTCCGACCAGCCAATTTGCGGCCCCATCGGGTGGAGGAGACCACCAGGTCGCTCAGAATCAGCGGGCGGGCGAAGGTGAGCGCGTAACGGGCGTGTACTCGGGATCCGCTGTACTCACCGGCTTCCACCACTACCGAAGCCCGGGCCAGGCCCGCCATCGTCGTGTTGCGCAACACCAAGGTGTGCCGGTCGGGCGGGCAGTCCGGCCAGAACGGGGACACCAGCACTCCTGCGGCGGCCCCGTGCTCGTGCAGTGCGCGGTTCGCCGCGGGATAGACGCGGGCGACCCCGGTGCCGAGCACCCCGATCGCCCGGCCTGCGGAGGCTACGGTGGCGCAATGCGCGGCGGTGTCGATCCCCTTGGCGAGACCAGAAATAACGGCGATCCCCCGCTTGGTGAGGCCTTCGGCGACTTCGGCGGCGAACTGCCGGCCGCGCGCCGACGCGTCCCGCGAACCGACCACCGCCACGCCGACTTCATCGGCCCGCAAGGCTCCGGTTACGAACAACACCGGCGAGATTGGCTCAATCTGTCTGAGCGACAGCGGATACTGCCGATCCAGTACGGTCACCATCTTGAAACCCGCAGTCTGCCAAGCAGTCAAGTCAGCGCGAGCCCGCCGCAGCGCGGCCTCCAGATCCGCCGCGTCATCCAGAGTGAGCGGTGGCGTTCATTCCACACCGCCAGCGCCGACCCGCGCCGCGCCACTTCCTTGGCGATGGCCGACCAGCCGTGGTAGCGACGCCGCGGATCGACGTCATCCCACTCCTGGAGCAGGGCGATCAGCGCGGCGCGCTCGACTCGATCCGGTCCTTCACATGGCATGCGTCGCAACGTAAAGCCGCCGACCGACATGCCGCGACCCTCGAGCCCAGTTATCCCCAACCCGCGACTTATCCCCAGGTGGTGCGAAATTGTGCAGGAGGCACTACCGCGGCAACCTAGGCTTGAGATATGGCTGAAATGGTTAACATCAATCCTGACAAACTAATTCAGGCCGCGGCTACGGTGGCCGATCATTTGGTGAACGCTGCCGTCCCGCCTGCGGGCGCGCTGCCGCCCGCGTTGGCGCCGTCCCCGGCCGACCTAGCGGCCGCCGGCGTGGACGAAATCCTGCAGAAGAAAATCGCCGCTGCAGCAGTTGGACTGGCCAACAAGGGTCCGACATTCAGCGGGCTGGCCGCCGGCGCATCAACTGGTCTACAGACCCGAGACGCCGACAACGCGGCCCACATCGCCGCGGTGAAAGACGACAACGCCGAAGGCAGTTGCCGCGGCTGACCGTTCACCAGTTTCTCAACGACCGACTCAAACTCGGAAAACGTCGAGCCCGGCACCGTCCAAGGTGAGCAGCACCGCATCATCTCCGTAGTAGAACTCAGGCAAAAATTCACACGGATAATGCTCATATCGTGATTCAGCTGATCTCGTTAGATGGGGCCCTGTATAGCCTAGCTGGGGCGCAACATCCGAAAGTGTCCACCGGCGTCAAACCCACAGAGAGGCTTACGCATCCGGTGGGTTATTGGTGGGTTGCAGGCCGGGCACAGGGTGGTCCCCGAGCATTCCGTAGACCTCCCGCAGTTCACCCGTCGCCTTATCTACCAGATAGTCCGGCTCATCGAACGGGGCATCGCGTCGCCGTAGTCATTCACGACGACGCAGACATCGGCGTTTTCCCAGCCATGTTCAGCGGCCAGCTTCCCAGTGGCTGCAGCAAGATTCGCCCGTGCTTCGTCAAACCTGATCACGTCATCTCCGCTTACCAGCCCGATCAGATGCTCTTTTCGGAGCGGCTGCGCGCGCGAACCCCGCGAACGTCTGACTCACCCCGCCGCCGCCCCTCCCCCGGCGGCCAGCGCAGACTCCAACGCCCGCTGCATGTCCTCGTCGTTGACGGTCAATAAGGTCGGATCGGCTTTCGCCAGCGCTGCCAAGTCTGACGGCGCCACGGTGTGCAGTCGCCGCGCGCGTTCGCGTTTGCACGCGATGATCACCTTGCGGGCATAACGCCCGTTGCCCGCCACGTCGAGCAGTGTGCCCACCTCGTGCGGGGTGCTACGCAGCCGAGCGGCCTCGTCGCGCAACAGATCCCACGCCGACTCGACGATCGCGATCTTCTCCTGCTCGGCGATGTGGCGGCCGATCGCGGCGATCTCCTCGGGTGAGTAGCTGGAGAAGGTCAGAGTGAAGTGGAAGCGTGACGCCAAACCCGGGTTGGCGCCCAGGAAGCGCCGCATTTCGGTGGGGTAGCCCGCGACGATCACCACCAACTGGTCGCGGAAGTCCTCCATGTACTTCAGCAGCGTGTTGATCGCGTCCTTGCCGAACGAGTGGCCTTCCTGCTCGGGGACCAGCCGATAGGCCTCGTCGATGAACAGCACCCCGCCGAGCGCTTCCTCGCAGACCGTTTTCATCCGCTCCGCGGTCTGCGACACGTAGCCGACCACCAGGTCTTCTTCGGTGACCTCTTTGACGTCGGGGCGCTGAATCTTGCCCAGCCCGAACAGGATTTCGGCGGCGATGCGAGCGAACGTGGTTTTCGCCGTGCCCGGTGGTCCTTCCAGCACGATGTGGTTTTCGTTGGTGCTTGAGGTTTCCACACCCTGGTCGGCCAGCAGCTGGTCGATCTGAATCTCGGTGCGCCACACCGCGATCTGCTCTTTGGGGCCGTCCAGACCGATCAGCTCGTCGAGGCGGGCTTGCGCGCGGGCCAGCACTTCTTCCTGCTCATTGACCAGATCAGCCGCGGCGCGCGATTGCCGGCTGGTTTCGGTGGCCGGATCCCACTTGTCGGTGCGGGTGGCGATGGTGTCGGCGTCGGTGACGATCAGCCGGTACTGCGGATCATCGATGGCCTGGCGGGCCGCCTCGAGCAGCTCACCATTCACCCGGGCGGACCGAAACGCCGCGGTGGCGGCCTCGACGTCGCCGAGCTCGCGTAGACACCACCCTTTGGTCAGGGCGATGTCGGCGGCGACGTAGGCGTTAGTGGTGCTGACGTTGTCGAGCAGGTCCAGCGCCGGCTGGATCTCCCCCAGGCTGGCCGCAGCCGAAGCTTTCAGCGCCACCGTGGCCGCAGACACCTCCTCGGTGACGTAGGTGGCGTCAGCGGGCGGGCACACCGCGGTCACCGTGCCCACGTCGGCCCAACGGTGGGTCCGGTGATACAGCGCGGCGGCGACGAACTGGCGTAGCTGGCTGGCCTGGGTATCGCCGGTGACAGTCGGATCGTTGAGCACCGCCAGCGCGTCGTCGTAGCGGCCCGCCAGGATCAGCGCACTGGCGTAGCCCAGCCCGATGGTGGCCCGCGACCACACCGGCAGCGTCAGATACAGCGGTGCGTTGACCATGCCCTGCAACGCGCCGTCCTGCTGGCCGATCCGGCGGGTTTCGCGGTAGAGCGCGCGGGAGTTGAGGTGCGCCCCGGCCAGCGCATCGAGGTCGCGATCGCCGCATGCCAGCCGGCCCATCCAGGCGTCGGTCATCGCGGGGTTGTCGGCGGTGATGCGCCGGAACGCGCCCAGCGCCCCGGCAGTGTCCCCGGCTTTGTAGCGGTTGATCGCCACGTCGAACGCGCGACGCTGTTCGGTCGGCGAGGTCATCGGGTTCTCCAGGGTCAGCGGCCGGTGATGGGATCGACGGTAGCCGGTATCGGCCTATCTTCGCCGTCAGGGGGAGGCTCGTCCTCAGGCGGTGGCGGCTCGGGCGGCGGCGGGATATCCGGCTCGTGACCGGCGCCGGCCGCCGCCGTGATCGGGTTCAGCGCGCCCGGCTGCTGGCCCGGCTCGAACAGTGACCCGTGATCGGGATCAGATAACGGTGCCGGCGGTGCGGTGGCGATGCGTGAGCGGCCTCGACCCGGCCCCGACTGCGGCGGGTGCTGCACCCCCTGATCCGCCGCCGCGCCCCGTCCGCCTGCCGAATCGGTGCCGCGCCCCACCGTGCCCGATATGCGGGTGACCGCATCGACGCCGCCCGGGGCTGGACCGCTACGACCACCCACGCCGGCGTGCACCGGCTCGAAGCCCTGCCGTGGCGTGCCGAGCACGTCCGCCGGGTCAGCGCCGGCGGCCGCGGCATCGATGTGCTCCCACGGTGTTTGGCCCCGCGAGCCTGACCAGGTGCGCAGCCCGCGCAGACCGCCGGCCGCCGCCGCGCCCGCACCACCCACCCCCGCGCGTAGCCCCATGCCTACCGCCACATCGCCGACCCGGCCGAACAGCCCGCCGCCGTGGGGACGCCCGGTCAGGTCCGCCCGGACGTGGCGCAGCAAGCTGAATGCCGCGTAGGACACCGCACCCATCATCAGCACGTGCGCGAACGGGTTCACCCCACCTAGTTCGGCCGGAAGTGGGCGCGACACCAGGCTTTCCACCGCCAGACCGATCACACTGACCAGCACGATGTAGACGGTCACCTCGATGCCGTGCCGGAAGAACTGCCACACCACCGCCATCGCGCGGCGGCGCGGGGCGCCGGGAACCGCACCCAGCCACAGCGCCGGCAGCAGCATCGCCGTCGTCCAGATCGCCTGCACCGACACCCGCAGCACCGCCCACCCCGACACCGCCATGAACCCGCCCAACAGCAGCGCGGCGACGACGAACACCACGCCGACCCAGATGTTGGTGCCGTCCAGATGCTGGGCGTAGGCCAGCGCGCCCAGGTCACCGCAGCGCCGCATGGCGCGGATCGGCGCGTCGGATATAGCGCTGCGCACCGCCGCCGACCACGCCGCCCCGCACCCGCCCACGTGGTCGACGACGTGACCGAAATTCCACAGCTGCAACGGTTCTCGCACCGTGTGGGTGATCAGGCTGGCGGTCAGCGACTGCACCTGCCCGCCCACTCCGGTGCCGGGCAGCGCCCCGCCCGGACGGGCGGCCTGCGCGACCGAGAACCCGACCCGGCGGCCGAACGCCAACAAGCCGTGCGGGCCGTACATCTCGCCCGCCGGATCCGCGAACACCGCCACCGACAGCGCCGGCATCCCCAGCGCGCTCAGGATCATCGTCGTGCCCCGCCCGGACTCGCCCCGCCGGATCGCGAGCACCCCGGCGAACACCCCGATCGGGATCACCGCCAGCAGCACCCCCAGCGCGGCGGTCGCATGCACCACCCCACCGGCGACGGCGCGGGCCACCTCCCCCACCACCGCCAGCCAATACGCACTGACGGTGGTCTTCATGACCCACAGCGCCACCGCGATCACCCCGACGAAGCAGCCGGCCTCCGCAGTCAAGATGTGCGCCGTGGTGAGGTTCGCGGCGACCACCGCCAGCGCGTGCAGGCTCCACTGCGCCCAACTCGCCGGATCCCAGCCGACCCCGGGCCCGGCCTGGGTGATCTGCTCCGGGACCGACGCGAGCGCCAGGCAGTAGTCCCCGATCGGCACCCCGTAGCTGTCGGTGAGCCCGGTCCAGTTCAGCACCGCCGCATTGGTCGACGCGGCGGCCCGCGGGGCCGCCCACACCGCGGCCAGCGCCATCACCTGCACCCCGGCCAGCAGCGCAACAGGCCTGCCGCAGTGGGGATGTCGGCGCAGCCAGCGGTGCAGGCAGGCGGTCACGTGCGGCGGCCCGCGTGCCGGTTTCGGTGCGGGTTGGTGTCGTAGCGGCGAGCCAAGTCCCGGGTCGGGGCGGCGAACAGCCGGACCTTGCCGAACCCGCCGAACTCATCGAGGTACCAGGCTTCTCCCTCCCGCCCCGGCACCACCTTGCCGTGCCCGGGGTGGATCGCGTCATCGCCATGGTCCATCACCTGCACCGGGCTGGTGTTGGTCACGTAGTCGGCCAGCAGTTCGGGGTGGCGATCCACGTCGCGGCCGCACCACCGCAACGTCGCCGCGGCCAACTCGGTGTCGCGGAAGCCCAGACATAGCCGCTGGTCGATGAATTCGTCCTCCAGCACGTTGTGAAAGTCCTTGATCGGCTGCTGGCTGATGCCGAGGAACCCGGTCCACGCTTTACGGCCTTGGCGGATCACCGTATTCGCGCATTTCTGCCCGCCCGCCGAATGCGTCCAGGCCGCGCACTCCTCCACGACCAACATGTCGGGCCGCTCTGGCCGGGCGAAGCACAGCGACTGCGCCAACGCCGCACCCAGCCCGTACAACGCTTGGGCGGCGCGTTGCCCGGGCGTGGACTGCTGATGCAGATGCGCGGTGTACTCCTCACCCACGGTGGGCAATTCGAGGCCACCGAAATTCCAGATCACGCACGCCGCCGCGGTCAGATCCGGAGCGGGCAGCGACTCATCGAACAGCGGGCGGAGCAGCCGCTGAGTGGCCAGCCCCTCCAAACCGACCAGCAGGTCGTCGTCGGCGCTGACCCGACCCTCCCGCAGCTCGCGGAGATAACCGATCAGCCCGCGGTGGCTGCCGATCCCGTTGGCGGCCCGGCATTCCGGGGCCAGGTGCGCGTGCAGACGCTGGGCCTGCGGGCTCAGCGGGGAGAACCCCAGCTGGGGCAGCAGATGGTCGGCAGTGTGCTCGGCGGCGGCCTCGAACCGAAAGATCCGCAGCCCGTCCAGGCTGAAGTGCGGTCGTGTCGGGTCGATCACCACCGTGTCGACGTCGCCCAGCGCCCGCTCGTGCTCGCGGGCTTCGGTGGGGTCGAAGATGTGCACACCGGCGCCCAGCGCCAGCCACGACCGGATCAAGTTTTTGCTGCACGACGATTTGCCGCGCCCCGGGGAACCGCAGATCACCAGGTTCGCCGGATTCTCCCGGGCCGGCGCGTTGAGCAGATCCAGCAGCACCACATCACGCAGCCCCGGGCTGGTCACATCGACACCCAGCGGGACACCGACATGATTGCCGAGCCGATGAGCCAGCAGCGGAACGAATTTCGCGAACCGCGCGGTGGTGCTGGGGTTGCGCAGCTCGTGCAGACCCGCGGCCATCTCGCTGCCCGGGTTGAAGCCGCGCCACAGAATGACCTGGCTGCCGCGGCGCCGGGTCAGACCGAGGTTCTGCCCGCGGTAGCAGCGCAGCACGTCGCCCAGGGCGGCGTTGACCGCGTCGGGGTCCGCACCGGCCGCGGTTATCAGCACCGCGGGGTTGACACCGCGCTCGGCGCTGCCCCGCTTGAGCTCCGATGCCAATTCCCGGCCCGAGGCCAACTTTCGGACCAGCTCGTCATCGGAGAGTGCGTGCCGGCCCCGCTGGCGACCCTGGTCTTTGATGTTGGTGATGACGTTGTGCGCGACCGACACGGCCGCCTCGGCGGTGTCAAAGGTGACGTGGATGGTCCAGTCCAGTGTGGTGGCCGGGGTGGTCAGGTCGTCGAGCACCTTGAACAGGGTGGCGCGTGGCCAGGCGATCCCGGTGTCGGGGAAGCTGTCGATGCCCACCACGGCCTGATACGAGTCGGGCACTCCGTCGTCGGGCGCGCGGTAGGTGCGGACGAAGACGTCGGCCTCGCGGCGCGCTGCCCGCCACCGCCTGCCACGCAACGCCGCGGCGGACTCATCGAGCCACACCGGGGTGAACGCCGCGGCGGGCAGTCGCGCATCCGGGTGATGCGGTCCCGCGGGCAGCGGATGCGGCCACACACCCCGGCTGGCGGTGTAGTTCCAGTGCCACCAGATCTGTTCTGCGCTAGCGGGTTTGACGAACAACGCGGGCGGCAGCGCCGCGACCACGGCCGCGGCCACGCCGCGGTAGTCGGCGATCGTCGCCTCGGTGTCGTGGTCGCGTCCGGCGATCACCTCCAGCGTGCGTCGCCAGGTACCCGCCGGGGTGCGCCCGGCCGGTCCGTAGGTCAGCGGCAGGCTCAGCCAGTGCACCCGCCGCCGAGCACCCGCCCGCGCCACGGCCGGCTCCCACAGCTGGCAGTGCGCCGCCCAGTCCCGCGTGCCCGGAGCCAGTGGTGGCGGGGAAGATCCGTTGTCCGGGTGCAGGTCTGGATGCGCAGACAGCATCCGGCGGGTGATGTTGCGGGTGGCCACCGGCGTGGTCAGGCCGCTCAGCATCGCCCCCGACGGCAGGGTGCGCAGCAGCTCAACGTGCGCAGCGGCGACCCGGTCCTGCCAGTCGTGGGCCAGGAAGATGAACGGCAGCCCGGAGACCAGATAGTCGGCGTAGACACCGCGGGCGGTGAAGCGCAGGTTGCCGGCCACCGCCAGCGGCGCTGCTACCGGTGCGGGCACGGCACACTCGATGCCGTCACCGGCGGGGATGCGAACACCACACTCCTGGGCGGAGATTGGCCAGCCACCAGCGGGCCCGGGTGCTCAGCGACGGGCGGCCACGCGGCAGCCGGGACAGCACCGCCACCGCTGCCACGGTGAGCGCGGCCCCGCTCACCAGGATGGTCAGGGCGTCGCCGCTGGTGAGATGGGCGGTGACGGCCGCCCCGGTCGCCACGAAACCGATAACCGCGGCGAACGCATCTGGGGCGCGCCACTTGTCTCTCAACGGCAACGTGAAACCGTCGCCGGAATCGCCAAGATAGATCGGCAGGTCGCGCTGATCGGAGTAGACCTTGGCTGGGGCGTCGTCGGCCATCACTGCCCCCACGGGTTGGGCACCGGCACGGTGTTGCGGATGCCGTGGCTGTTGAATTCGTGCGTCACCACCGCGGCGATCCCGGAGGACAGAAAGATCAGCACCGCGAACACGATCGTCCCGATCTGCGAGGTGATCCCGGAGCCCACGCCTTCGCGGGTGTGGGCACGGATCGCCGTGATGGTGCCCATCACCAGCGACAGCACCGCCAGGAAACCCTCCACCGAGTAGGCCAGGGAGGTCCCCGAAGTGAACAGATCGTTGGCCGCCTGGATCGTCACGGTGGATTCAAACACGTTGTGCTCCTGCAGTTCAGTGATGTACTGCGCCGACCGGAGCCGGCTGGGTTTCGGTGCTGGTCTGTGGGATCAAGTCTATGTCGGCCACCATCCAGGTCCCGCCGCTATTTTCAACGGTCAACGGGTAGCAGAGATTAACGGTGGCGAACTGGGAGGTCTGCGCGGCGACCGCGGCCCGCACCCGCACCCGCGTGCCCGGCCCTGGATGGTCGGGCACCTCGTGATCGGTCTCGGCGGTCGTGACCACCGCGCTGTGGTAACCGCCGACCGGGGCGAGCCACGAACCGGCCAGCACGTAGCGATCCAGCGGCGCCGACGCGGTCAGGTAGCTGCTGATGAATCCGCCGACCACCGCGTAGATTTCGCTGGTGGAGTCCAACGGGTGGCCGTAGGTGAGCGCCACATCGGCGCCGGGCCCCGGGTCGCTGATGCGGGCCGGCATGTCCAGGGCGCGGGGCTGATAGTGCCAGATCGACACCGGCACCCGGTAGAACGCGCGCACCGGGTTCGCCGAGGCGTAAGGGCGTTCCTGCACGGTGACGGTCACCGAGTACAGAGTGGCGTCACCCACGACGCCCGACGGTACCGCCGACCACACCTGCGGGGCGTTGATGACCGCCGGGATCGCCGACGAAAGATGCGCTTGCGCAGTGCTGTCGGGCGATATTGAGAGGAAGCGCCGCAGGGAGGCCCGCTGGGTGGCCGGGGTGGTCAAGACCGCGGCGACGAAGTCCGCGGCGAAATCCCCGGCCGCAGCACGCTGATTACCGACCCGCCCGACGATCGCCGCCACATCGGCGGTGTCGGGGTGCACCGGCAGCACAAAGACTTTCACGGCCGCCAGGCCGCCGAGCAGTGCCGCGCACACCACCACCGCCGCGCCAGCCCGACGCGCATACCCAGCGGCCTGGACCAGGCGCCGCCGCCACGTCTTCGATAACGCCACGAAGACCCTCAGTTCGGCTGGTGCCCGAAGAACTGCATCCCGCTCACCGCGAAAGCCGCGTCCACCGGATCGGTGGCCGTCGACGGCAGCGTTGGCACGGTAGCGTCCGAGGTGTCCGGTTCCGGATCGACCAGACCCGGTTGCGGTGGCCCGGCGGCGGTATTGGTTCCAGGCAGCGGCGAGACAGGTGGGCGCGCGGTCTGCAGCACGATCACCACCACCCGCGAGGCCAGCACCGGACGACGCAGCCCGGCGCTGGCCGGGCCGTGCACGTTGCCGGTGTCCTGAGTGAGGATGTCGGCCAGCTCGTTGCCGTTGTAGAAGTTGTACTGCAACCTGCTCACCACCCGGTGCGCCAGCCAGCCATCGTGGGAACCCGCCGTCGCGGGGACCGAACCCGGTGTCACCGACACCGAGGTGACCAGATAGCTGCACACCGACGCCGTACGTACTGCATCGCAGCGAAAATCAACGTGCAGGACTTGGCCGTCGGCCTGCTCATCGGGAGTGCCACGCACACACACCCACGGCGCGTCACCGGTACTCGCCGACAGCGACTGTGCCGACGTCGATCCACTCTTGCAGCCCGGGGCGGCGGCGGTGAACGGGATCGCCTGATCAGGTGGCGCAGGCGCGGCGCTGGTGCGGGGCGCCGCCGAGACCGCCGCCGGGTGCCATGCCGGCAGTGCTGCTGTCTGGTCTACCGGACGAGATGGCCTGCTGCACAACGTGAACGCGCCCACGATCAGCACCGACGCCGCGAACACGGCGGCCCCCAACCACACCGCGGTGCGTTTAGCGCCGGCGTTGACGTTGCCGTCGTCGTTTTCTGCCGCCGTGTCCAAGGCGTCGTCGGAAGACTGGTCCGCCCCGACTGGATCTGGTGAGATTTGTTCCGCATCAACGGAGTCGCGGTCCACCAGCTCCGGTTCCGGAGCGCCCGGTACCGGATCCTCGCCGAAGAGCCGATCGATCACCCACTTGTCGTTGGCGGCGGCTTCAGTCTCGGTCACGGATTACCTCGGCATCGATGACCGGCGGGCCCGGCGTCGGAGCAATCCACACCGGCACCATCACCCAGCCCCCGGGTGCGGCGGCCGGCGCGCCGACCCGATACTGCGGCTGTGGTGCCACCCGTTGGGAATAGCCGCCATCCGGCCATCCGGTGACCGGCGGCGAAGACCGAGCGGGTCTGCGCGCCCGCAGCACCAGCACGACCACCAGCACCACCATCAGGAACGGCGCCAGCGTGATCACCAGCTGAACGAGGGTCGCAACGGCCAGCCCCGTCACGATCAGCACCATCGCGAATAACGCACCAAGTAGCTTCATAGGGCCACCCTAACGAGCGGGTACGACACAGATCCGGACTGAATGCACCGCGTCATTCCGGCTAATCCGGTTGTGCACCAACCTGTATCGATGATCATGCGCGCGTCCGCTCTCCCGGCTCGTTAAGCCGCCGCGCATCCACCAGTCCGGGGCCAGTCAAGTCGTAGCCCGCCAAAATCTCGGCGGCATCCTGCGATGACAGTGGGCGTCGGGCCGGTGTCAGCGGCCACCACTGCCGAGACCCAGACACCGCCAGCCACCCATCGGCGACACCGTAAACCCCGGCTGCCGCGGGCACCGCGGCCAACTGAAGGCATCCCCACGGCAGCAGCGCGACCTCCCCCAATGATCCCTCCGGGTCGTATGCCGCATAGCTGAGCACCAGCGTCAGCAGACCCAATCCGGCACCCGAGCACAGCAGCGCCGCGATCGGAAAGCCCCGCAGCCTCGCTGGAATCGACTGGACAAGAATGGTTTTGACCGCCCAACCACCCAGCCACCCCAGCGGAACTAGCAGTCCGAAAATTGTGACGACAACCAGTTCGAACTGTGCAGCAGATGATTTCGCGGTCCGCAACCATATCGGCGGCAGCACGGTGTCATCGTGCGGATCGGGAACCGCCGATGCGCGGTGACGCTGTCGCGCCCGTACCCGCCGGCCCAACCGTTCAGCCCGGCGACGCTGAATCGTCGACCATCCCTGATGTTTGGCGATCCAGGATCGCCGTATCTCGTCGAACCTGTCTGGGCCGACAGCAAAGATCATGCATCGAGCCTAAAGTCGTCAGCAGCGTGGTTCGTGCACTATTTGGCGCCACCGATTGACAAGACACGCCAGCCTACTTGACAAGACTTCGGCGTGTCGCGAGAGCCTGCTAGTCTTCGCTGCAAAAGTCCAGTTCAGCGACCGCTCGCTGTACTACAGCGGCCTTTCATTGAGGTTAGGTACGTCCCTGCATGCCGGACGATGTCTTGAATGCCGAATGGTTTGACACCGACATCTACTCGGGTTGCTTGGCGTTGAGCCTCGTTCTGCCCGACTACGTACCACTGCAGGGCGCCTTTCCGATCCGAGTCGTAGAAGAATTTTTCGGTGGTCGGGGCGCGGGAGCGCCGAAGGTCGACGACAGCTGGATGGTGCGTCCCTACACCGTTATGACGAAGTGGGTGCAGGGCCCGTGGCCTGTGCAGCCGGCGTTCGAAGATTATTCGATTGCCGAAGAGACATTGAATCGTACGACTGGCGGCGAGGCAGAAGCTCAAAGTCGCACGCTTCTCGAAAAGTCAGCTGGTCAGCGCCGATCGGTGGTGATCGTCATTCTTCCGGTCAAGGCGCGCCAGTTAGCCCTATCTCCCACGGACGGTGCCGTCGGCGCGTTGACACTGGTTCACTGGATCCTCGGTGACTGGTTACGAGCCGTCCGTATGGCCTCAAGAGCTCCCATCGGTGAACTCACCCAAAGCCGCTTGCCGCTGCTGATTCCGGTCAGATACGCGAGCGTTGTTGAAGGAGCGAAGCTCGACTGGATTCAGGAACGACACGACCTCATCAATGGGTAGCTCACGAATCGCATTCTGCCGCAACCGATTATCCCGAGTTCCCACGCTGACAGCGTCGGTGACGCGTTCGCACAGATTACCTGGGGAAGACCCAGTGCGATCATGCTCGACCACGTTAGGCGTGGCGACGCGGCGGCTCTCTACGGCGACGACATCGGTGCGGTGTTGGCCTACGCCACCGCGTGTGAACTCGCGATCACAAACCTCACGCTTGCATTGGCCTGGGAGGACGGTCTTCAAGCACAGGAAGCGGCCCACATCTTCCGCGATACGAGTGTGACCAAAATGGTGACGTCGCTTTGTCATTCGCTTGGCGGCAGGTGGGCCGTTGACGCTCCAGGTGTAGCCATGGATTGGCGCATTCACATCGCAGACGTACGAAACCGTATCATTCACACGGGATTTCGACCGACGGGTATTGAAGTCCAGCGCGCGAACCAGGCATTAAAGGCACTGCTGTTGGCGATAGCCAAGTCGGTGATACGGAAATGGAAACGATATCCCAGGACCGTATCCCTCTTAGTCAGTCGAGGGTCGGTCGACCTGTATGCGTCGAAGAAGGCCCACGGCCAGATCGTGGAAGGCCTGGAGGCCCGCAGCCATGCCGCCGAAGCAGAGTTCGCGGCCTGGCGACGCACCTACTACCGTGCCTCCGCTTCGTGAGACTCCGCACCGAGCGAAGGCTGTCCCCATTTGATTACCCAGCCCCAGCGTTCCGCCTTCGATCGACCAACACGAAGATTCGAAAGTCCTCTACCTAAAGCCCTTCGGTAACGCCGCACCGACTGTTGGTACAGGCAGCAATGTTCAGTTGGGCGGGTTGATTGGAAGTTCCAACGAGACCGCAATGACGTCGACACCGGCGTCGTCGATGAGTCGCACCCCGGGAACCATCGATGACAGGATTCCCACGGGTGTCCAGTCGTCGGCGGTTCGTTGCAGGCCTGCCATGGTTAACGCGACGTCCCAGGCTCGGTCGTGGGAGCCTAAGGGGCCGATCGGAGGCCAACCGGGTACGAACGCGGGGTAGGACGGCGGCGTGGTCGCTTCGAAGGGGACGCCCTCGAGATGGCCTGCGTAGGCCCCGCGATCCACGACGGTGTCAACGTGCCATCTCCTCGTTGATACGGGTGATCTCCTCGGAGGTCAAAACTCGCCGCGGCAAAGGAGTGATCCAGCCTTTGTCGGTCTTGCGAGCGATTCCGCGTGTGGGATTCGACCAGATCTGTAGCGCTGCCTTTAACCCGACGGGGACGAACAGGCCTGGCCGTTTGGTGACTGGGTCGAATGTCGGCATGTAACCGAGGTCTGAAACGAGAAAGTTGGCATCGTCAGGAGCATCGATCAAGTACCAGCCCGCCGCCATCAGTGGTGCGAGCACGCGAGTCATGTCGTACAGCCGCGACATCTGGATCGACACCGGTTCGGGCGCATTTGCAAGATACGTCGGATGGCGGACAGAGATGCCGGCGATGGAAGGAATCAGCACCTTCATCCAGATTTCGAAAGACAGGGTGCCCGACGATTGTGCGAGCGCCTCGTAGGCCGCAGAAAGTCACCGTTCGTAGGCGTTGAACGTGCGGTCGACGGTGTCAGACGGAAGTGCGCCGGCCAGTTCGTCTTTCATGTCGTAGAGATCAAATCCATGTGCGAGCGCGCGAGCCGTGTAGTGTCTGCCGATCAACCGTAGCTAAACGCCGCGCAGGCAGCACGTCAACAGGTTTGCAGCTCGCGACTCATGAGACGCATTCGTCGCTGTTGTTCAACGCACGGTGGTCCGCACCCCATCTAGAGGTTCTGTCCCGCCAGAACACACTCGTCCTCACAACTGGAAACGATCTCGTATTCAGCAATGAGTTGCGACGCCAAGACAAGCCGCCACCTACCTCGAGCTGGTGCCGGGGGTCAGTGAGACGGTTCGCCTGCCTCCGGGCCCGTGTGGTCATAGCGACTGGAAACACGACTAAAACCATTGCCAGCATTTGAGCAGCCGCACTTAGTGGCGGCTAGCTACTTCAGGTAGGGGTCGGCCCAAGCGCTGATAATGCGCGCCGCGCGCGCGGCCTGATCTCTGCCGGTGAGTAGGTGGTCGGCGCCTTCCAGAGAGACGAAGCTACGTGGATGGCGCGCTGCGCTGAAAATGTGACTCGCGTTTTGGATACTTACGGTGTCGTCGGTAGGAGAATGCAGAATGAGAATTGGCCGGCGCAGTGTGCGGATCCGTTCCCGAAGATCGGCGACACGAACATCTTCAATGAAATGGCGTTTGAGCGTGAGTGCCTTGCCGCCGATGAGAAATGTTGCTTCTCCCTCGGCCTCGATCCGCTGAACGAGCGCGTCATAGATATTTTCGACATGGCCTGGGCTGAACGGTGCGCCGATGCTCGCCACTGCGGTGATTGTGTGGCATGCGTGTGCAGCGGCGATCACCGCGGAGCCTCCGAATGAGTGTCCGATAAGGATTCGCACCTCGCGGTTGGACTCATTCATAAACTGCACTGCCCGCAGGGTGTCTGCGACTTTGTGTGAGAAGGACCCGTCGCCCCAGTCACCGTCGGAGTCACCCAAACCAAGATTGTCGAAACGCAGCATGCCGATGCCCTCGGCGGCCAGTTGCTTGCAGACACGACTGGCCGCCGGACAGTCCTTACCCAAGGTGAACCCGTGGGCGAACACCCCCCATCCACGTACGTGACCTCTGGGGAGATCGATTAGGCCGGCCAATTCCGGCCCGGCGCTGCTCGGGAATCGGACACGGTCGGCCACTCAAAGCTCCTTTGACGGGGATCAATCTCGAAGCCGATCGACGAAACTGGACTACTCGGAGCTGATTTCCCTGAGTCACGTTGTCCTAGAACGATTTTAGCGCAGCAACCCACGGACAGCTACCAAAGTCCATGAGAACCAGTTGCCAACGCTGCGCGCAGCCGTTTCGATCATCACTTCCCGGCAACGTCCCCTTGAAGCCCGCCAACTGGACTTTCAGTTCCAGGGGGAGCCTGGTACCCAGCCGCGGAATTTCGCAGCTGCCAGATTTGCTCCGGGCAATATTGACTGACCGCATATGAGACCAAGAAATTTGCCGCGTACTCGTCGTTCGGGGTCACATCATTCTTCACGTTACCCATCACCTGGGCAAAACTTTGGCCCGCGCTGACTTTGTCACAGATCCCATGGCCATAGCCGATGGCGTCGCCATTTGGAAAGTTGTAGTGCCGCCGCACCGTGACGTTATACAGGTAGTCCACGTCGGGCGATGGAACGGCTTGCGCGTGTGGGGTTGCTGACAGCGTGGCTACGCTCATTGCGGCGTTAAGGAGGAGCAAGGCTGCCGCTGACGGGCCACATCGGTTACCGTGGCTGAAGTACTGGCGTGACATCATAATTTTTTCCTCGATGTGAATTTGATTGGCTCCGTTGCGGTTTACCCGCCGTGAACGCCGCCTTTGGTGTTGTGCCGGTGGCTGTTTCGCGATAGTCGGCCCTCCTCCACTCCTTAAGCCTTCGTGTCGACGGCAAAGACGTCGGCAGCCACAAGGGCGCACTGGCCTTGGCCTTCACGTCGTCTATCTACTGCCGCCCGGTGCGCTGCCAAGTCGAGTTGTGTCATGACCGACAGCTGCATCTGGGCCCCGAGTTACGGTTGTGAACTTTAATTTTCGCATCAGTAAACTGATCGCCCGGGTACTGCATAACGCCGGAAATCCGGGCACGTTTGCGGCTCTTAGGGTTTGGGATTCCTAGGGTGCAGTCGAATGCCTGAAGACAGATTTCGGTGAGCTCCTCGTGCGAGATGGTCCGCGAACCAATCCATTTCACGCAGGCTGCGCGGACAAAAGCTAACCAGCCCTCCGCCGCGATCTCGCTGACACCGGGCGGACGTCCCTCGGCCACGAGTTTTTCAACCAGTCGCTGGCCCACGACGTCTAGTTGTTCGGCGACGACCGCCTGGATCGCGGGGTCATCCGACAGAGCACTTCGGGTGATCGTGCCGGCGTCGATAGGATTGTTTACAGACGATTCAATGTGAGCCTCCAGTGCGGTGGCAAGCTGTTCGGCGAGCGGTAGCTCCGGGTTAGGAGTGACGCGTGCAAAAAACCGTCCACTGGCACGTTTGAACAGCGCCACGTCGATGTCCGGTTTACTCGAAAAGTATTGGTAGGCCAATGCTCTCGATACACCAGCATTCGCGGCGATATCCTCAACGAGGACATCGTCATAGGACCTTTCTGCGAACATCGCGGCCGCAGTATCGAGCAGGTGTTCGCGTCGCTGCTGGGGATTCAGTCGGCGTCGCGTCACGTGGAGCCACCGCCGACATTCCGCATAGGGCGACAGCCCGGTACCCTGCCATATGGCGCCGCTAACGATAGCTTCTCGGTCGTGCGTGTCGATGCGCGGCGGTGGTCGGTGTCGGATTGCTGAGCATCGGTGTTGTTAGTGTCGGACACACTGATCCTGCTGTAGATGCGCCAAAGGATCGGCTCGCTGTCAGTTCCTGAATATCCCTGAATCCAGGCCTGTATCGCCGCAGCCAACTCCCCCGATAACTCGATGTCGGCATTGGCGTAGAAGACGAGAAGATTTCTTATCGCGCTATCTTGCTCTCCAGCACCAATTTTCACGCACAACCATGTGCGGTCGGCAGGTTTCAGGAACGCGGCTACCGAGTCGGCCAGTGCCCAAGCCAGCAATGCTTCATCGGTGCTGTTCATGACCGATTCCCGTTGTGCATCGTTCTCTTACCCACTGGAAGTGCGCCTCACCGGTCGACAGGAGGCTGGCGAATGGACTCCATGGACGATCTGGGTGGGCCATTTGCATGCTTAGCGGCCGATGCAGATCAATGTGCAATCGGCAGTGTCTGGCACCACCGGCTGGGATGGCCAGTTCGGTTGCGGGGCAGGCATCGTCGTCGGGCTGAAATCGATCAATGGCATCTGGGCCAGCGGGTCAGACGACGGCAGGCCGTGCATGTTGAGCGGCAGCCCCGGCCCGAGACCTTCCGGGTTTTCCAGATGCGGATCTGCCAGTGGTGGTGCCGACCCGGTCACCGATGGCAGATCGAGCGGGACAACGCCGGTGGCATACGCCGCGGCCCAGCCCACCACATTCCGGGCGTAGGGCATCGAGTTGTTGTACCGCAAAATCGCCGTCATTACCTGCGATTGATCGCGTAGGTTCAGGCCGCCGCTGCACATATACCGCGCAGCGGCCAGCGTTGAGTCGTAAAGGTTTTGAGGATCGGCGACGCCGTCGCCATCGCCGTCGGAGGAGTAACGTGCCCAGGTTCCAGGCAGAAACTGCATAGGACCCATTGCGCGGGCGTAATTGACTCGACCGCCGGCGCTGCTCTGCACAATGACCTCGTTGCCGGGGAGCGTGCCGTCCAACGCGGGCCCATATATCGGCCGGACCGCAGTGCCGCGCGCATCGGTCGCCCCGCCGTCGGCGTGCCTGGATTCGATCCGGCCGATACCGGCCAAGAGATTCCAGCTGATTCCGCAGCCGGGTTCAGAAATGGCCATCTTTTGCTCGGCATTCCGGTACGCAGCTAACGCCGTCGGCGGAATACCCACGTTACCTATCGAATTGACGACCCCGGGCGGTGGCGGAGGCCATTCGGTGGACGAAGCGATTAGCAGGCGGTGTGGTGGTCGCGCGACGGCAATCACGGCTGGCCCAGACAGATCACTCGCGGCCGCTGCCACGATCGCGACCGGAACAACTGACGTGACGGGCCGCTCCAGTGTTGGTGCACGGAATTGCCGTGCCGCGCCACTAACGGCACAGGCGAGCACGATCGGAATTAACGTTGCGACGCTGAGCATTTGGGTCCACGCCGGACCGAGAGCGCACTGTCGGCGCTTCTTGCGGTGGCGCTGGTCAAAGCTCCACACAGCCGGGGGCGGGGCCGATTTATGCGCCACACCCGTCTGCACGGGATTTCCCAACATGCGGTAGCGCGCCATTGTCTAGTGCGCGCGTTTGCTGGAGTGGACGCCATGTGGGCGTCTGCGTCGCGGAGTCGTACCGAGGAACTTTCGTGGTCGCGGACGGGGTATTTGTGGGTGCCCGCGAACGAGTCGAGGGTCGGATCTCGGAACTGTCTGGCCCTGCGGCGACATGCGTACCGCGGTCCTGGTTGTGATGATCTCTCCCCCGCAAGGGTTGGCCGAGATCGTGGCAGTGAGCATGTCGACGCCGGAAATCAGAACACGTTGCGGTCCGGACGGCACGGAGTTCGACACGTGCGCGGGCGCGTCAATCGAAAGGGTTCCGCCAGACATCGTTGTCATCTACAGCCCTCATTGAGTCAACAGCACTGTGGAAAACACACTACAAGTACGCGACGTTTAACACAACACAATTGTCGTCTGTGCCTTCCCGCTGCAATCGCAGGCGTCTTGGCGTAGTGGGCGGTTACATCGCGTTTGGCTATCGTGGTTCCGAGTCTGGAGCACAAATGGAATTCCATTTACGAGGCAACGAAACCGTTGAGTCGCACAGCCATTCAGTCTCCGAATGATGTGCCGCACCGTAGGCTCTAGATGCGATATGTTCATGTGTAGCAATACAATGCACGACGGATGAAGCGCTTTCGCGCAGACCTTTGCAAAGGTACGCGGTCAATACTTCAACGTGTGGTTCTGCGTTGCGGCATCTGCGGGTGTCTCCTCAGGGAGCTCGATGGCAAATCGGCAAGCCGAAGTGGGTTACCGTAGATCAACCACCCGCGATGCAACACGCTAGCCGACGGGCCCACGTCCGATCGAACGGGTTTGCGCTAAGCAAACGTCGAGCGGCAGGCGGATATCTAGTAAACGTAAGTGTTGACTTCCCAACCTTACTTAGCGAGCCGGATGCGTCCATATGTACGGTTCCGTCTGCCGGAACAATGTCAGCGCTAGCTTCGCGCTATGTCGATACCGTGATGATTTTCCACGGGAGCAAACAGCGGAACGAGGGCGCCACCCCAGCATGGGCACACATTGCGTCCAAGGAAGGCGCGCCAGATGAGGTCGATATGAGGCATCTCTCGGCGTCGGTGCGGATGCTGTGCGTTGCCGTGCTCGCGATTGGGTTGTCAGCTATATCTGGATTTTCAGGCAGGGCGGCTGCGGCGGGTATGGAGAACCTGACGGTGCCGTCAGCGGCGATGGGACGTGATATCCCGGTGAGCTTCATGGCCGGCGGTCCGCACGCGGTGTATCTGCTGGACCCGTTCAACGCGGGACCTGACGTGAGCACCTGGGTAACCGCCGGCAACGCGATGAACACACTGGCGGGCAAAGGGATCTCGGTGGTGGCGCCCGCAGGCGGCGCCTACAGCATGTACACCGATTGGGGGCATGACGGCAGCAAGCAGTGGGACACCTTCCTGTCCAGCGAGCTGCCGAACTGGCTGGCCGCAAACAAGGGGCTAGCACCTGGCGGTCACGCCGTCGTCGGCGCCTCGCAGGGCGGCTACGCCGCCCTGGCCCTGGGGACTTTTCATCCGGATCGTTTCCGCTACGCCGGCTCGATGTCGGGCTTTTTGTCGCCCGAGAGAACGCCGGTGAACGGCTACATCAGGAAGGGCATGCTGGCGTTCGGCGGCGTCGACACCGACAACATGTGGGGGCCGCCGCAGCTTGGTGGCTGGGTGGGTCATTCCCCGTACGTGCACGCGCAGGCGCTGGCCGACAACAACACCCGGCTGTGGGTCTTCAGTCCGCAAACCAAGACGGCCAGTGATCCCGCCGCGATGATCGGCGACTCCGAAATCGCACAAAGCACCAACCACGATTTCTACGGGCAGTACCGCGCAGTGGGGGGCCATAACATCCACTTCGAAATGCCTGTTGATGGTGACCACGGCTGGTCGACTTGGGGACCGCAGCTTGCGGCAATGTCCGCCGATATGGCTGCCAGCATCCGGTAGCAGCATGGCGCGCCCCTACGAAGACGCCGAGATCACGGACGCAGCCCGCGAATTGAGAGGAAGTTGGCCAAATGGATCAGAATCCCGACTACGACGCCAGCGACGAACTGGAATATGGGATCGCCGCGTTCGCATGGCTCTTAAGGGGTGTCTACCCACCACCGTATTACGGCTCTGACTGAAACGCGGCGTGCAGGCGTACGGGTGGCAGGGCGCGCGAAATCCGGCCGGCGAGGTGGCCGCCCCCGGGTCATTGGTAGCCAAGCACAGTGAGCCCTACACTGCGCGGCAGAACCTACCGACCGTAACCGGGCCGGCGGCGGAAGCCCGGTGCAACTTGACCAGGCAGAGAATCTCTCTCGCGATCCAGATACGATCGACGTCGCAGACTCAACGGCGATGACAGGTCTGACACCTGCTGATGGAGGGCTGTTCCGTAGGCCGGATGCCCGTGATCGGCTGGCGGGCAGAATATTTCCGAAACCGCGGCCACCCGTCACAACTGCCACCGCCAGATCAATCAGGCGGCACTGCTGCCCGAACTCACCTAGCTACGAGTGTGCGACAATTCGGTAATCGCCGACCCGGCTACTGGACAAGCGGCGAAGCCGGTCAGCGTCATCCTAAAAAAATCGAGACTGCCGCGTCGAGGCTCGCTAGGGTACCCAGAATGACCTAATGAGTTGGGCCACAATGACACTCGGCCTAACTGCTAACAATCCGAAACTACTGTGAATTTTTCTGCGGTGACAGAACGGCGGTGGTTTCGGCGGTGTGGGATGCGGCATGCTCCTGTTTGCGGGTCTGGCATTGCCCCGGGAGCGTCCTCGAGTAAACGCACATATCGCAGGTTGGCCACCCGCTGCCTGTTTCGCTATCGATCGGCACCGTCATCAATTCCAACTCCTCGTCGCTCGAAATAACCGAACCTCCTCCGGTATCCCCCGTAGGTGTGTGGTCTCTTCAAGCGACCAACTGAAACCACCACCATCGCCAATTGCCAGCCGAGTCGTCTCGGTGATCAGCGCCGTACCCGCGGGAGCTACACCAGTCACCCGGCTGGCCATATTGACCGGGCTGCCATACCAATCGCCGGCTCGGCTTACCGCGTGCCCGAACGCCACGCCTGCGCGCAACTGCGGGAGGTCATACCGCGCTGCAGAGTGCAGCACATCGAGGACAACCTCAACGAGCTTCTCGGCATTGGGGCTGACCAGCATCACCGCGTCGCCGATAATCTTCACCAGCTGAACGGGCTCGACAATGCAACTTCGAGTCAAGGCAGCCAGCCGACCGGCAATGCTGATGAGGTCTTGCGGCGGCACGGTTTCTCCTAGCCGGGTGAATCCCACCATGTCAGCGAAAGCGACGGTTACCTGCTGAGCCTCGGGAAGCTGGCCGTTGGCGCGTTCGGCAGCGTTGATCGCTTCGGTCGCGAGTGAGCGTCGCAGGGTCAGTCGCGCCAACTGATTGATCATGGGATCTAACACAGGTTCGACCTGCAGGGCGAGGCGTTCCAAGGCGGCGGCAAGTTCCAGCTCTGTGGAGGCCGGGCGTACGAGGGCATGCAGCCCGGCTTGGCGCATCGCTACTGCGACGCGCGTCAAACCGTCCACCAATAGCCGCACAACCAGTTCCACTTCTTCGCGGTCGAAGCCGAACGTCACCAAGGCAGCCGCAGGCAGAATCGATTCGGCATCTGCGCGACAGTGCTGCGTCTCCGCGGGATCGTCAGCACGGGCCAATCCGGCCGCAAGGTGTAGTCGTCGAATGAGTTCCAACGGATACCCGCTCGCGTCCGCGACCGCGCGCGCCGACACGGTTGTTCCGTCGTCACCAATTATTCGGTTAGCCGCCAGCATCATGGGGCTCAAAGACTTGCGGATCTGCTCGATCCGAAAGCCGCGGTCATGCAGCGAGCGGACCAGCTCCTCACGTTCTTGGCCCTCGCGACTCACGACTCCATCGCACCGGCCTGACTCCTCGAACTCGTCGAATTCACTGGTCACCTGTCCACACCATTCGGGATGCGACCGGCACCGCGTGAGCGAGCTGCTGCGAACGCCGACGGCACAGCGCCTGATTGCCCGCGTGAAACACCGAAAAACTCTGCGTGACAACCTCAATCACCCAGGTATTCGCAGCGCAGCGACCGCTTCGGAACAAATGAATCGCCCTGGGTGACGTTGTCTCGTGTCGCGTCGCGATAGCTGACCGTGCCATTCCTTGATGCTGCGGCGGCGAGAATCGGAGTGGCAGTTGATCCATTGCGATTCATGGCCTGGCTCCATACGTAGATCTCGCAGCGGTTGATGCGTTGGCCCAGCCCACGCTGAGGAAGGACCGTCCTTTTTGTGGCCTGAGTCGATAGATCGTCGGCTCGTCTAGGCACAGCCGCGCGCACACGCAGCGGTCGGCGGCAGCAAGTCCGGCGCAGGGACGCCTGGACCGGCTGGAGGCAGTTGCGTCGTAAGGTCGACGTCGCCCTCCAGATCCGGCTCGATTGGCACGAACCGGCAGATCAACGGCATCGCCAACGGACACGAACCGTCAGCCGGTTCGGCGTGCGCCGGAAGACAACACAGGACGCTCAGTGCTGTGAAGCCCAGCGATCCAACGAACGTCTTCGCCAGGGCCCCGAAATACCTCATTTGCCATCCCTCCTTCGTTTTTGATGTTGGCGACCGAGTTAGGAACCCTCACCTAACCCGCTAGCGGCTGCAGGTGGCTAGCATTCGAATCGGCCAGCTACACGTTGATCAACTCGGGATGCCGTATACGGCAACGACGACGGTGCGGTCAAGGCGGTTTTCTGACCACACCCCCATCTGGGTATTCGCGCAATTGGACATGATCGCCATGTAGTCGGGCCGGTAGTACCATTGATTGAGAATCTCAATGCCGCTGATGGCCAGTGCCGGGTTGATTGCCACGGTCTCCGCGGCGGCGCCCTTGAAGCCGGCAGCATTGACTCTGTCCTGAACCGTTGACCCGTCGGACCCGACGTCGCCGTCGAGATTGCGGTTGTTGAGAACATCGTCGGTGTGCCATTGTGCAGCCAGCCGTAGCTGCGGGTTGATCTTGACGTCGTTGGTGCACCCGGCGTGGTGCTGAATGGTGTAGACGTTGGCCACAACCGAGTCGTTGAGCCGCTTGTTGTCCGCATGGGCGGCTTGCGCCGCCCAGAGCGCCCCGGCGATGCTCAACACCGTGAGAACAGGCGGTGTCACGGCGGCGCAGCGCCGTAGCTTTCCGAGTGTCATACGCGCGGCCCTTCTCCTGTTGATCCCTTAAAGATGAAGCGGCCTGACGGTTGGGCACGCAGTGCGTTGATCGCCAACGGTTTCGGGCCAGATCGGCGATTGGCCCCTGGGTCGGTTGTACTTACAGACCCTGAGGCGATCCATACCGCTGCTGCGCGCCCACCCTTCGACTTGAAGGGTCTGATCTGCCACCGAGTCGCCGCAGTCATCAGACGGGGTCGAAACCGGAAATAAGCCAACGGTTTCCAACCTCATCCATCGTTACTCGTACGGTGGACGCCGTGTCGGTCGGTGCGTCGGCACCGACGGTAACCGTCTGGTCGACGAACACCAGCGCGACAGCATGATTCGGATTCGCCGTCACCGACGCGATCGCGGGTACCGATGCGATCGCCGAAATCCGCTTCTGTTTGGCGCCTGGGATGACGACATCGTTCGTCAGGGAGGCGTAAGAATCCCGAAACGGCCCGGTGAGTAAGTCGCGCGCCGCCTCGAGCTGTTTGTCGACGGTGTCAGGCTGGTAGGACAGCATCGCGATCGTCGCGTTGCGGGCAGTTGTCATCGATTCGATACGGACCAGGTCGGCGACGCGGTCGGACGATTCCTGCCATTTGAGGTAACCCGCAGTCGAGCCGAGAACTATTGCGAGCGCCGGCATTACACCGAAAGCCAGCATCTTCGACTGCCGTATTCCCGGTCTCGGTTCCTTCAGTTCGGCGTCCGCGGTGTCTTGGTCAGCGCCTTCTACGGGGCCGTACGCCGATACATAAGCATCGTCCGTGATAGTCGTCGTCTCAACAGCGACCGCATCCTCAGTCGAACCCTCGCCCTGGGTCTCGCTGGACGCGGCGGTGGTATTCGTCACTGGGTCTTCGATGCCATCGATCCGTTTTCCACCATCGGTCTTGTTCATGGCACGAACTCCACCCTGGAAACCTTCGCTTGATCACCGACCTGCTGGACCGAGATTCGCATTCGCCAAGAGCGTGGATCCTGTTCGGGCCCATCGGCAGTAGAGGTTTTCACGCTGACGGCGACAAGCACCTCCGCCGCATGGGGAGTCTGTGACTCTAGGCCCGCCGCCGTGATGGTTCCGACCGACTTGGATTTCGCTTCTTTGACGACACTGACGAAGGGTTGACTGCGCTTGGCGAAGTCGTCGTAGAACGTGCTGGTCGCTCCGTCGAGGATGCGCTGAATGTCGGCGTCGGCTTCCTGCCAGTTGATCGTCGTTAGATTCAAAGCGGCCTGCTTACCTACCTGAAGCAACAAATCGCGCCGCTCAGCCTCTCGGTGAGACACGTGGGAGCGGTAACTCAGCCAGCCGACCAAGCCCACGAGCGCGACGACGATGAGGATGCCCAGCCGCGTCACCATCCATACCTGTGACACACCAGGGTAAGTCATTGTCCTACTGCCGTTTTGGGTGCCGCCGCCATTGAGTTCGGTAGCGTCCTCGTCAACATCGCTCACGGGTGTCGCCGCGTCGGAACACGCTGCATTTGAGTGGGCCGACCCTACCGGATTCTCGACTTCAGGACTCGTTGGCGACAGCATGTTTCAATTTCCCTTCGGGGGCAACAACATTGATTGCCAGGTCTGACCCGGGTTGGCACCGCTGCTCAGGTTCCCCTGCGTGTAGACGCGCCCGTCTGGTCCCACGTAACTGCCGGTGTTTGGGTCGTAAGTGGCCGTGCCGACCAGAGGTACGGGTGTCGGCGGCGGCCCGGGCGCCGGCGGAGTGTTGTCCGCGCGTTGCGGAATTCCCTGTCCGGATAGGGTTGCGTTGGGGTCGCCTTTCCAGTTGAAGCCGTCGTTGAGCGGCACGTAGTAGTCATCGCTTTCGCACATCTTGGCCGTGGGAGCGCGCTTGCCAGGCTTGGTTTCACACGGCGTATTGCGCGCACCGCGGACGTTCAGCGGTGAATCCTGCGGCACACGGCAGTACACGTCTCCCAGGGGGCGATCGGGGTAGTCGATATCGGACGCCGACCGCTGCTGCTGGGCCGGATAGAATCCTGTGGTGCAGGGCGGGGGTAGGTTCAGATTGAGGTTGAAGCTCAAAAACCCACCCTTGTAAGACTGCTTGGTGTCGTGGTTGGCCACGTTGACGCCCTGAATCGCCTGAGCCCCTTGGGGTAACAGCACCAGGATCTGCTCGAGGTCAGCCTGATAGGTGATCGCCACCTGGTTCACGCTCACCAGATTGGCCAGCACTACCGGCAGTGTGGGGTTCACCCGGTCTAGGAGCCCGCGAACCTCCTCGGCCGCAGGACCGGCGTTCTGGAGCACGCCGCGTACCGCCGTGTCGTTGCGCTGCAACGAGGAGGTGATGTCGGCGAGATGCGCTGCCCACGCCTGCACCGAACCGGCAGTGTCGATCTGGGTGTCCAAGACTGGTTTGGTCTTGTCGATGAGCGTCAGCAGTGGATCGAGGTCGTTGCGCGCGTCGATCGCCAGGTGGGAACCACCTTTGACGAGCCGCGCCAGGTCAGGCCCCAGACCCTCGAATGCGGTATAGGACTCGTCGACGACCGTTTTTAAGTTTCCATGCGGTATCGCCAACAGTCCGCGGTTAGTCGCGTCCAGCAACGCATTGATATCGGGGGGAACCGTAACCCGCGAGATGGGGATCTTGTCGCCGTCTCGTAACGGCCGCGACGTGCCGTTACGTGGCGACAGCGCGACGTACTGCTCACCGATCGCTGACGTGCTGTGTATTTGTGCGTCGAGGTCAGACGGTATCGAGACATCGGATCTCAACGAGAGCTCCGCATTGACAACACCGGTTTTGGTCAAGCGCACGCTCGCGACCCGACCAACCTCAGTACCGCGATAAGTGACGTTGCCGCTCTTGTACAACCCGCCGGTAGTGGGCAGCGAGAGAGTCACTTTATAGTGACCGACTCCGAACAACAACGCAGGTAACCTGATGTAGCCGAAAGCCATGATCAGTAGAGCTGCCATGGATATCGCCGAAAAAATCATCAACTGGATGCGGATCCGCCTCGTCAAATGCATGTCAGCGCCCCTGATCCCAGCGGTACGGAACGATAAGCGGATTGGCAGCCGTGTACGGGCTGGGCATCTGTCCGATGGTGCGGCCCCACTGCATCTCCAGCTCGGTGAGATTGCCCTCATAGCGGGTACCGGTGAACAACCCGGCGTCCAGCCGGCTCAGAGTGAGGTCAACGACGGCGGTGAGGTTCGCGTAGTCACCACGAAGCCACTTCTTGAGGGTGTCCTTCGGGAACGGGTACGTCGCGTAAAAGCCCAGCGAACGAGTCAATGCTGGGCCGGCGTCAGCGAGCGACTGAAGCACGGGCCCGAGATCCTTGAGCTCCTTGACCAGATTCTCTTTCGTCTGGTTGACCGAATACGCTGCCAGAGCGCTGAACTTGCCCAGCTGATCAAGGGCGTCGGCCAACGTGTTGCGTTCATCCTTGAGAACACCCAGCGCGTCCGGAATGGTCTTCAACGCCTTATCCACCACGGGCTCGTGGTCCGCGAATTGACCCACCAGATTATTGAGGCTGTCGCTCGCGGCGATGATGTCGCCAGTCTGGTCATTGACGTAGGTGGCGAAACCGTCGAGTTGATGGATCAAACTGCGAAGGTCCTCCTCGCGTCCGGCGAACGCGGTGCTGAGCGTACGAGTGATCTCTTGAATCTGCCCAGTGCCCCCGCCGTTCAACAGCAGCGAGACGGCGGCCAATGTCTGCTCGGTGGACGGGTAAGCGCCTCCCGACGACAGCGGAATCAGCGAGCCCTCATGCAATCTGCCTTCGGGCGTCGAGTCTTTCGGCGCTGCCAGCTCGACGTGCAGCGAGCCGAGCAGGCTGGTCTGCCCGATAGTGGCCGTCGCGTTGACCGGCAAGTCGACGTCTCCGTTGAGCGTCATCGTCAGCAGCGCGTGCCAGCCCTGCCGTTCGATCCGGGTGACATTGCCGACCGTCACGTCTCCCACTCGGACCCGAGAGTTCTGTTCGATGTTGTTCACATCGGGAAGTTGGGCCTGGATCGTGAACGAACCAGGCCCGCCGCCCTTGGTTCCGGGCAGCGGAATCGAGTTGACGCCGCGCCACCCGCAACTAGGCAAGCCGGACATGGCCAAGATCAACAAGGCACTAATCAGTACTGTGCGCACCCCTCTGGTAGGCCTCATCAGCCACCACTCTGGGTCACCATGAGGCCAGGCAGCCCCTTGGCAGGATTAGTCTGCTTCACCTCAGCTGGTAGCGGCGCGGAGTCCGGCGGCGCTGCGCCCGACGCCGGACCGGCGTGGGGCGCCGGCGCAGCGTTGGGTCCAGGCGGAGGCACGTAGTCCGGACGCAGCCAGTCCTCGCTGAAGGTGACCTCGTTGGGCCGCGCGGTCGCCCCGTTGATGAGATTCTCGCCGATCGGCGGGAAATTGATCTGTCGATTCTTAATGATCGGGGCCAGATACTGCACACACAGTTTCGACGAATCTTTCGCGTTCAGCCGCGCCGCCGCCTGGATGGCGCCGCAGATGAACGTGATCGGATTGGCGAAGTTTGTCACGGCCAGAGCCCCGGTCAACGTGCCCTGCGCAGGCTGATAGATGTTCACAAAGTTCTGGAATGCGTTGGGGGCAATGTGCAGCGTCTGCTTGATGTCGTCCAGACTCTGGTACAGCGCCGTGGTGACCGACGCCAACTTGTCCGAGGCGGTGCCCACCGCGTCTTTATTGTCGGCCACGAAGCTCTGCACGTCGCCGACCACGGAATTGATGTCAGCGACGGCCGTGCCGACCTGGGTAGGACCATCGGACAAAAGGCCGGTGGTCGCGGCCAGGTTTACGTTGAGTTGGCGCACCAAGTTGGCACTGGATTCCAGCGCCGACACCACAATCGACAAGTTCTTGATGGTGCTGAAGAGGTCGGTGCTGTGATCACCCAGCGCCGAAAACGCCTGCGACAGTTTGATGATGGTGTCGCGAATGCTGGCGCCATTGCCGCGCAAGTTGTCTGCCGCGCTGTCGATGAATGCGCCCAGCTTGCTGACACCGCCGGCTTCGGTGGGCTGCAGGGCCTCGGTCAGCTTTTGTAACTGCTGACGCAGGTCGTCGAACTCCACCGGAACCGCCGTGCGCTCCAGTGGAATCACCGAATTGGTCTGCAGCACTGGCCCGCTGATGTAGGCAGGGGTCAACTGAATCGCCCGCGAGGTCACCAGATTCGGTGATATGACCACGGCCTTCGCGTCCGCGGGCACTTTGAATTCGTCCTCGACGTAAAACGTGACCTTGGCGCGCTGCGGTTCCGGTTCGATCCGGTCGATCTTGCCGACCGGGACGCCGAGGATGCGCACCTCGTCACCAACGAACATCCCGTTGGTGTTGACGAAGTAGGCGGTGATCGTCGTATGGCCCGCGCCTGCTGCTAATCGCAGCGCCACCACGATCCCCGCGATCAACACGGCCACCAGCGTTGCGCTCACGCCAATCCGTGCGGTTCGTGACCCCATCATCGGTCGTCCTCGGCGCAGCCGTACCCGAGCCGGGTACCTGCCGCCAGAACGGCTCGACTGCGGTTCTCAACGTCGGTCATCCTGGTCACCGTCCTGCCTGGTTGGGAGCCGTTTGAGTCGCAG
This sequence comes from Mycobacterium sp., assembly GCF_965277065.1. Classification (GTDB taxonomy): domain Bacteria; phylum Actinomycetota; class Actinomycetes; order Mycobacteriales; family Mycobacteriaceae; genus Mycobacterium. The sequence continues at coordinate 221,561 of NZ_CBDIBT010000014.1, read as the reverse complement.
GGACCTCGTTTGGTGCCGGCACTAAGATTCCTCTGGGGGTCTGTTGCGGAGTAGAGCCTCGCAGTTCCGGCGGAATCGGAGCGGGCGGTCCGGGCGGGGGGCCACCAGGCGGGGGTGCCGGCAGCGGTTCGCGGTAGGGATAGCAGCCAGGGGCGCCGGGCCTGCCCGGCACACTGCACGGCTGGTCGCCCGGGTTGCCGGTGATGGCGTCGGGCAGCGTCCGTTTGGGTGGCCCGCCCTGACCCGTGCGCGGGTAGGGCAACGGCAGGGGCGGTGTGCCGGGCTGGCCGATCTGAGGGTCGGAGCGATCCGAAGGCAGCAGCACGTGGGGATCCAGGCCCAAGTCGGAGAACGCGGCATCGACAAAGGGCTGCACGAACTGGCCCGGCAGTAGGTTGGCAAGGTACGCCTTGAAGAATGGGCCGGAGGACACCGACTCGCCCAGCGACATCGCGTAGATGTTGACGCCTTTGATGGCCTGCTGTACTGCCTCTTTGCGGTTGTCGACAATCGTCAGCACGCCGTTGAGCTTGTCCAGCGCGGGCCTCAAGGTCTGCTTGTTTTCGTCGATGAACCCTTTCAGTTGCCGGGTGACCGCCGAGACGTTGTTGGAGATCTGCCCGAGGGCCGTGCTCTGGCTTCGCAACTGGAGCAGCAGGGCGTCGGTGTCGGCGATTAGGGTCACCACCTCGTCGCTGCGCTGGGACAGCACGCCGGTCGCCTTTTTGGCGTTGCTCAATAGCTTCCGGAGTTCGGCGTCGCGGGCATCCAGCGTCTGGGAGAAGCGTGCGACGCCTTCGACGGCGACCTTCAGGTCCGGTGGGGTGTCCTTGAACGTGTTGGCCAGTGTCGAGAGCGAGTCGGACAGCTGGTTGGTGTTGAGTCCGCTGATGGTGGCCGAGAGATCACCGAGGGCGTCGGGCAGCTGATACGGCGACGTCGTTCGCTCAATCGGGATCGGCCCGGTCTGGGTACCGTAGCCGCGCGGGCTGATGTCGAGGATCTTCGCCCCGAGCAGACTCTTGGTCTTGATGGCGGCCTCGGTGCGCTCGCCAAGCCGGACGTTATCCGCGACCGTGAACTTCACCAGCACTTGTCCACGTTCCAATTTGACGTCGGCTACAGCCCCGACCTCAAAACCTGACACCTCCACGGGCGAACCAGTCCGCAATCCGCCTAGCTCGGCGAAGTACGCCTGATAGGCCTTGTCCCGGCTCACGAAAGGCAGTCTCGTGTAGTTGAGAGCGGTGACCAGCAGGACGGCTACCGCGAAAATACCGATGAGTCCGATCACGAGCGTGTTGCGTTCCTGGAAGGACTTCATCGCGGCGTGCACCTTCCGGTCGATTGCCCGGCCACCTTGATGAACACTGGCTGACCGCCCTTGCCGTTGACCTTGAGAACTAAGTTGCACAAATAGAAGGCGAAGAAGTCTCCGTAGACGGCTTGCCTGCCGAGGACCTGATACGCGTCGGGCAGGGTGGCGAGCAGGTTGTCGAAGTAGTCTTTGTCGGCTAGCACCGTGGCCGCAGTACGGTCCGTTTCGTGCACCACCTTTGTCACTGCCGGACGTGCCTGCGAGAGTAGATCGGCGAAAGTTCCCGAGGCGGCATTGGCATAGGCCACCGCGTTAGTGATGTCCTGCTTTCGTCCGGCCAAGGTGCCCACCAGCTGGCTCAGCGAGTCGACGGCTTTGGCGAACTGCTTATCCTGGTCGCCGAGTGAGCCCAGCACGACGTTGAGGTTTCCGATCACCTGACCGATCAATTGATCGCGGTCGGCCAGGGTGTTCGTCAATGCGGCGGTGTGCTCGAAAAATGCGCTGATGCTCGGGCCTTCGCCCTGAAGAGCCGCGATCAACTGGCCCGACAGTGCGTTGACCTGAATGGGATCCAGTGCGCGAAACAACGGTCGGAAGCCACCGATCAGCGCGTCCAGGTCCAGCGCCGGTGAGGTGCGGGCAACGGGAATCGTTGCACCCGGCGCAAGCCTCTTGCCCCCGGCTCCCTGTTCGAGAGCAACGTAGCGTCCGCCGATCAGATCGTTGTAGCGGATGACGACTTTGGTGCCGTCAGTGAGCACGACCGAGTCGTCGGCAGTGAACTCGACCCGCACGGTCGCGTCCGGCTGAATCGAGACTCGTTTGATCTTGCCGACCTCGACCCCGGCAATACGGACGAAGTTGCCGTTCTTGAGTCCCGAGACGTTGCTGAACTCGGCGCTGTAGGTGTTCTCTGGCTGGAAGCGCAGCTGGGCAAAGATCGCGAGCACAGCAAATGTCCCAAGCGCGCACACGAGCATGAATATGGTGAGACGCCAGATGGCGCCCCCCAGGTTGTCCCTTATGAGTCGCCTCCTTTGCTGGCTGATTGGGCTTGATCGGAGATCACGGTCACGGCGCTACCGGCGGGGGCAGGGGCGGCGGCTGGAACGCATAAGTCGGTTGCAGCTGGGCCGGGTGCGGCGCGACGAAAGGTTCTGATCCGGGCGTGGGACCCGGGTCGCGAGGTGCTCCCGGCGGCGGCGCCGGTGGCAGACCCGGGAACAGCGGTGTGCCATCCGGCGCATACAACGGCGCGCCGTACGGTGCCGGGCTGTTGTATCCATCCGTTCCGGGCACCGGACCAGGCGCCGGAGGGCCGGGGTGGCGGATGCTCGGGGCCTCGGGTGTCCCGCGCGTGGTGGGTAAGTAGTTCGCGTAGCCGGGGAACCCGATGCCGGGGTTGGGCCGCACGTCCAGGCCGGTGCCCCATCCGGTGTTGGTCACCAGGTAACGGACTGGCCAATTCTTGGTCGCGTCGGGCAGCGATCCACAGCCTGGCTTGCCGCCGGGGCCGCCCTTGGCGCCAACGATCGGCAGGTTTTCCGGGTATCTGTAGGGGTCGTCGCCGAGCAGCAGCGCCACGTCCAGGATCGACGAAGTGCCGTCGGCGTCCCCTGCCACCTTTGTCCAACCCATGTCGAGGGCGTTCTTGCCTCCGACAAGCATGCAGGTCAGTTCCGGGTTGTACTTCATCAACAGGCCCGTCGTGGGCTGGGTGGTGTTGATTGCTCTGACCAGGTTGTCCTTGTTCGGGCCCAAAAGCGCAATTCCGCTACGCGAGAAGCCGATCGTGCTCAGCAACAGCGCGTCCAGTGTCTTCTGGTTCGCGGTGATCGTCGCGCTCGTCGTGCTCGCCGCATCAAGTACGGTCAAGATGTTGTGCGCCGCCGCGCTGTAGGTGTCGCTGAATCCCTTGATCGCCCGCCAATCCGAGCGGATCGTGTCGCTGCGTCCGTTGAGCGCGGTGAGAACTTGATTGGCGTCGGTGATTCCATGACCGATGAGGTCCCCCTGCCCGCGCAGCCCGTCGGATAGTGCTGAGAGAGTGCCGTTGAGTTTGACCGGGTCGATCTGATGCAGAACTCCGGTGAGATTTTGAAAGACCGTATTGACCTCGGTGCTCACGTTCTGAGACCTGATGACCGCTCCGGCGGACAACCGTTGTGGGCTGGGATCGCTGGGAAAGATCAGGTCGACGTATTTCGCGCCGAAGGCCGTGGTCGCGCGGATTTGTGCCCGCACATTGGCTGGAATATAGGGGAGTTGGTCGGGTTCAATGTCGAGAGTTAACCTGACTGGCGCGTTCCCACCGGTAATCAAGGCCACCCGACCGACCTGAACGCCGTTCAGCTTGACCTTGCTGCCGGGCTCCATGACCAGGCCGGCACGATCGGAGAGCAATGTGACCTTGACGGGGGATTTCAGCGCACCCGTGAACAACGCACTCGTCGTGGCGAGGATGGTCCCGATGACGGCGATGAGCATCACTGTCCACCAGGCGGGTTGGATGCGATGTTGACCTGAAGCTCTGGCGGCCATGGGTCAGCCCGACAGATTGAAGTTGCCGGACTGCCCGTAAACGGCCAGTGCAACGATCAACACCGCCATGGATCCGACAATCAGTGACGCGCGAACAGCACGCCCCACGGCCTCGCCGACACCGGCCGGCCCACCCGAGGCGTTGTACCCGTAGTAGGTGTGCACGAGCATGATCACGACGGCCAAGACGATCGCAGTGAAGAAGGACCAGAGTATGTCGGTCGGGCTGAGGAACGTGTTGAAATAGTGGTCGTAAACGCCCGTGGACTGGCCGTAGATCGCCGTCGTACTGAGCCGAGCCGACACGAACGTCATCAGTATCGCGATACAGTACAGCGGGATAACGACGATGACCCCAGACACAAGCCGGGTCGACGCAAGGTAGGCGACCGATCGAATGCCCATTACCTCGAGTGCGTCGATCTCCTCGGAGATCCGCATGGCACCCAACTGTGCGGTGGCACCAGCCCCGATCGTTGCGGCCAGCGCAATGCCCGCCGTAGCGGGTGCGGTGATACGCACGTTCACGTACGCGGCGAGAAATCCCGTCAACGCCTCCACACCAATGCCGGACAGCTGGTTGTAGCCCTGCACGGCGATGATCGCGCCGGTAGATAGCGTTAAAAAGCCAACAATGACGACTGTGCCGCCAATTACCGCCAACGCACCCACTCCCAGGCTCATACCAGCGATCAGTCGAAGAATTTCCTCCTTGTAGCGGGCAAATGCGACTCGGATCTCGGCCAGGGTCTGGACATAGAACGCCATCTGGTTACCGACCCGGTTCCAGCTGTCGATACCGCTACGGGTCGAGCGGCGAAGCCGCGGAAACCGCTGGCCCAGAACGGTTGTCGCGCTCACTTCGGCCCCACGTAGAAGACTGCCGTCGCGACGATATTGATCACGAATAGCGCCATGAACGAGTAGACAACGGTCTCGTTGACTGCGTTACCGACACCCTGCGGACCGCCACCCACCGACATCCCCTTATAGCAGGCGATCAACGCGGCCGACATTCCGAATAGCGCTCCCTTGATAATGCCCGTGATCACATCGGACAGGCCGGTTAACAGCGTCAAACCGCTAGCGAAAGCACCGGGTGTTACGTGCTGGGCGAACACTGAGAAGAAGAACGAGCCCGCGAGGCCAACAATCGACACCAGGGATACCAGCACAGTGGCCACCAAAGTCGCGGCTAACACTCTGGGCACCACTAGCGCCTGCACCGGGTTGATGCCGAGCACGCGCAGCGCGTCGAGTTCCTCACGGATGGTACGGGCGCCTAGGTCAGCGCACATCGCTGTTGCACCCGCCCCGGCGATCACGAGCACCGTCACCACTGGGCCCACTTGAGTTATGGCCGCGGTCGCTGCGCCGGTCCCGGAGAAGTCGGCTGCGCCGAACTCAATCAACAGGATGTTGAGTGTGAACACGATCAGGACGGTGAACGGAATGGTCAGCATCAATGTCGGAACGATCGAAACGCGCGCCACGAACCATGTCTGCAAGAGAAATTCACGCCAGGCCCACGGGGGCTTGAACATTTGCACAAAGGTGTCGAGCGACATCGCGAAAAAGTCGCCAATCGAGCGAACGGGCTTGACAGCGCTAGACAAAGATGTCATGGGTCACCTCCCCGGCACTCGCTGAGCGAGGCACACGATTCGACAACCGGGATTGAGAAGCCTGCGAATGAAGCGACCGAGATCGCCACGGTCTGCGGTGCGCCCTGAGTCGCTGACCGCATGCTGCCGTTGCCATTCGATCCCCTCCCGCGCTGTGACTCACCTGGCTCACTGGCCTACATTGAGACTCGCGCAACAGTAAACTTCCAAACGGAATAATGTCAACAGTGATGTTGATTATCGACAAGAGTGCTGGACAGCAGCAGTATCGACCTAATTAGCGACGATGCAAATTACGTCCGCGTCACCGTTTCCGAGCGCCGTTGCATCAGGTGGTAATCAAGCTCGCTCCGGTGATCGCGCCTCAGCAAAAACGTCGGGTGGTGCGCGCGGCTTGCCAGGGGCCCACCGCGTGCGTGCACGATGCCGGTTCGGTCAACGCCAATGTTGACTGACCGGCGGCGCGAGAGTTTCATGGTCTTAAACCGGCATCGAAAGGACACGAGACCATGCAGAGCTGGGGCCGATGGGGAACCGACGACGAGCGAGGTTCGCTGAACCTACTCGGTGCCGAGCAGATTCGGCGCGGTATCGCCGAAGTCCGGGACGGCACCGTGGTCGCGCTCGCGGCGCCCATCCGCGGAGGGCGGGGGTTCGGTGTCGTTGGACGGCCCGCGCCCGCGCACTACATGATTCGCGACGGTGGCGACTACGCCGCGGGCATTCCCGAACGCGGGGGGTTCGGTTTTGCCGATGACGTGATCACACTGCCGACACACGGGGTCACCCACGTGGATGCGCTGGCGCATGTCTGGCAAGACGGGCAAATGTACAACGGCCACCCAGCACAACGGGTGACCAGCCGAGGCGCGACCAGACTCGGAATCGACAAGATGTCGCCGGTCGTGACGCGTGGCGTGTTCGTCGACTCCGCGCCCGGCGGCTACCGGTCGCCGTCGAATCCGATCCACGTTGCCGAGCTTAAAAGCCTAGTGGCCGACAGCGGTGTCGAGCTCGCCCCCGGAGATGCGCTGCTGATCCGGACCGGCTGGCTCGAGGCGGCGAACACCGGAATCGTCGACGGAAAACAATGGCCAGGACTGGATCACGATTGCGCCGAATGGCTCGCCGAATGCGACGTCGCTCTGCTCGGCGCCGACAACGTCGGCGTGGAGGCCTTCCCGTCCTCCGACCCCGACTGCCAGGTCCCGCTCCATGTCAAGCTGCTGCGCGGCCACGGCGTGTACTTCTCCGAACTGATGGACCTTGCCCAGCTGGCTGCGGCCAAGCGCGCGACCTTTCTGTTCGTCCTGGCCCCACTACCGCTGGTCGGCGGCGTCGGGAGCCCGGTCGCCCCGGTGGCCGTCCTGTGAGCGCGACGGCCGAACCCCCGGACACACCGACCGTGACCCGCACTAAGACGATGGAGCTCACGGCTATCGGTCCTGAGCAGTATCGACTTTATGCCCGGCTCAACGACATCTCACTGCACGGGCACTATGGCGCTGACGCGGTTGGCGACTCTTCGTGCGCTCGGGTCATTCACGATTTCGTCGTTGAAGCCCGCTTGGAGGGCCCACAACTGGTCGTCGCCGAACTGGACGTCCAGGCGCACGCGCACCCCTACCACCAGTGCCCGGCGATACTATCCAGTTGTCAAGCGCTGGTGGGCATGTCGCTCGCCAGCAAGTGGCGCGGGACGGTATTCGACATACTCGGAGCGACGGCTGGCTGCACTCACGTCACGACTTTGCTGCTGGGGCTCGCCGAAGCGCGCACGATGGCTTTCTTCTTGCAAACAAATGCCCGAGAAGCGTTTTCCATTCACACCCGCTCCGATGGCCGCTGGACCGCCGCGGCCCTCGATGTCGCACCGAGCATCGTCGATGCTTGCCATGCGTTGCATGCCTCAGGTCCTGTAATCGACGAAGCGAGAAAAGTCGCGGAACGCCACCCGTCGGCCTGTCGCATCCGGCATGGCTCGGTTTCCGACGAGATCCTGCATCGGGGCGAAGAGCCCCTCAGTGGCTAGCGGGCGCGGCTGGGTTATTAACGCATCGCGGTTCAGTCGCCGATTCAGGTTGCGAACGGTGCTATTCGCCGGACCGGATCGGGATCCGGCTCACTGGCGCGCCAGGACCGTGACCGCCGAAATACCGACGCTGTAACCGCCGACGTTGTGCTGTAACCCATAGCCTCGCTTTAGCGGGACCTGCCGGACGCCGGCTTCCTCACGCAGCTGGGTGTAGAGCTCCGACAGTTGCGCCACACCGCTGGCGCCAATGGGGTGTCCCTTGGCCAGTAATCCGCCGCTGGGGTTGACCGCGACACGGCCCCCGATGCGAGTTTCGCCTGCCTCAGTCGCCTTGCCGGCAGTGCCGGGCGCACACAGACCGAGGTCTTCGATGTTGATCAGTTCGACTCCGCTGAAGCAGTCGTGTACCTCGGCCAGATCGAGATCTGCAGGCGCGATGCCCGCCATCTCATAGGCTCGCTGACTGGCGAGACGACTGCACTCCCAGCCGGTGAAGATCCGCTTCTCGTGCAGATACAACGGATCCGACGCCAGACCGAGGCCGGCGACCATGACGGGCGTATCGGTGAACTCGTGGGCGATGTCGGCCCGGCAAATGATGATTGCGGCTCCCCCGTCGGACTGCGGGCAGCAGTCCAGGACGTGGAACGGATCGCACACCATGGGGCTGGCGAGTACCTGTTCCACCGTGATCAGTTCATTGCGCTGGGCCTTGGGGTTCAGGCTGGCGTTCGCCCAGTTCTTCTCGGCAACCATCGCCATCTGTTCGGCCGTGGTGCCGTACTCGTGCATGTGACGGATCACCTGGGTGGCGAACAGTGTCGTGGCGGTCCCGCCGTAAGACAACACGGGGTGACCCATGCGTCCCGATTCCAGCAGGCTGTTCTTGGTCGAGCGCTCTCGAAGCTTCTCGGCGCCGACCACCACCGCGACCTCGGAGATTCCCGACCCCACCGCGAGGCAGGCCTGCCGGAAGGCATCGCTGCCGGTGGGGCACCCGTTCTCGACTCGCGACGCGGCGATTCCGGGCATCCCGATGGCATTCGCCAGCGTCGCTCCCGAGGGAATTTCATTGCCCTGCAGGGATCCCATCACATTGCCGAAATAGGCCGTATCGATGCGATCGGGCGCGATGCCCCTGTCGACGTTGTCAACAGCATTGATGAATGCCTCCGCCGCCAGCTGCTCGAGGCTCATGTCGAATAATTCGCCAAACTCGGTCATACCGGTGCCGATGATGGCTACCTTGTTCCAACCCGTCACGTTTCCGCTCCTACCCATCGTGCCCTCCGAGCATCCGTTTGATTTTGGCCATCTACGCGCTCGCTGTCGCGGATTCAGCGCCTTCTAGCTCGGCATCGGCGTCACTCGGCAGGAACTTCATCGCGTAAGCAGTGACCCCGTCGCGCTGAGTGATCGAGCGCAGCACAAGCCTGACCGGATCGCCGATCTCGACGTCCTCCCGACGCGTCTCGGGAGGCATCGGCGCCCAGTACTTGAATCCGTTGCTCAGCTCGCCCAAGACCAAGACCAGGGATTTAGAGAACCCTGCGGGCAGGAAAAAGTTTTCCATGCTCGCATAGACGTGCCCCTCGCGCGGCAACTCCTCGGGCACCCAGGTGCGAGCGTGGCAGCTCGGGCAGATCGGGCGTTGGCTCGGCGGAAATGCCACGTAACCACACTTGGTGCAGCTGGCTGCTTCCAGACGTAGCGTTGATGCCCAGTTACGCACGAAGAACGGCGACTCCAACGGAAACGACAATTGCGGCCCCTCCGACACCGACGGTGAAGGTGCGGACACCACCGACGATTCAGACCAGGTGAAATTGCTCTCTACGCCGGCAGGGACGGTCAGCTCGACAACAACCGACTGACCCGACCCGGCTGCATAAAGCGCACCACGACCACTTGATGGCCGATGAAGAACGGAATCCACGATCGCGGTCAGTGGTCCGGCTACACCACGATCTTCGGCGGCGCGGGGCTGGGGCGACGTCGGATCCTGGCCGCCCAGCGCTATCCACAGCGCGCGGACGTCAATGGACGACGGTGCTGATACGCACAGCTGCGAAATGCGGCCGAGATCGGCCCCGACGATTTGGCTCACGATCTGATCAGTGAGCTCCTGGTACCGGTGCGCCAAGAAGCGATAGTCCGGCTCCTTGGCCGACGTGTCGGAACCTGTCCATCGCTCATGGGTCAACTCCGACGCGCGCGCCACCTCGCTGACCCGCACGGTGTTGCCCGGATCACTGGTCGTTGGCACGCAGATGAGGGCGGCTGCGGCCGCCGATTGCCGACCCCCAGCCGCCTCGGAGGCAATCACCAACGTGGTCAAATCATGCACAGCCTGCAACGCTGCCAGACCGCTCAGTGCGTCAGCGCCCGCCATCGAGACGACACGGACGGTGTTGGCCAGCCCCAGGGCCTCTCGGACGACGTGCGCGTCGACAGCGCTACCGGCCTCGGCCGTCCTCTGGTGCAGTGCGACGACCAGTGCGTCCACCGCGGAAGCGTCGGCGTTCCAACTCTTCAAGGCGCGCGCCCCGGCTTCGACCGCCATCGTGACGGCGTCTTCGTCGGCGGCGCACACCCGTAATTGCCTTTTCCGGTCGGGTTGAGCGCAACTCGGGATATAGACGGCTCCGGCGATGACGGTCGCGGTTGGAGTGTGAGGTGTTGTCATGGTTCCTTCGTTATGTTCGTGGGCACGGTTGAGTGTGGGCGCTCGGGATGCCGGCGGGTGATTTCGTCGTGCTGCTCACCACGCGCCGGCGCGACGGCGAAATTGTCAACGCGCCAGCATCTGCGGTGCGGTCGATCACCGCTATAAGACCAATATCCTTCAAGTGGATCCGGTCTGTCAACATCGCTGTTGACACTGCTCCGTAAACCCTAATCGATCGATCGTCGGCAACGCCACTCGCGGGATCTCACTGACGCGCCACCACGTATAGGAGCCGGCTGCGCCGCAGGTCAGACTTGGCGGCAGCTGCGATTGAGCCTTGGATCACACCTTATCTAGTTAGTAGCCGCAGAACAAGCACAGCGATGGCCAGTGCCAGAAGCATGCCGGCTCCGAGCAGATCGAAACGCTTGGCGCGCAGGTGCGCAACGATGGCAAGCACGAAGTAGGTGACTACCCCGATCGCCGCGGCGACGCCGATTGGCCACCAATACAGGCCAACCAGAATGCCTACCGCGCCGGCGCACTCACACGCTGCAAGCAGCCAGATGAATCGGCGGGGAAAGCCGACCCCGACGACGGTGTCGATCACTTGAGGATTGTGCGTGAGCTTGCCATAAGCGGAAAACAGCAGCATCAAGGCCAAAAGGACCCCGAGCACACATGTCGCGATGAACATCGATAACCAACTTTCCGAAGGTCACGCCCTGATTCTCATGACGTGGGGCGCAGGGATGGGCTACGGCTGTCACCCGGCGGCTGCACGCTAGGTGAAAATCTAGCTGGGTGACTCTCGGGATCAACAATCACGTTGATGACAGTTTCGGTGCGGTGGCGGCGTGCATCACTGTCCGGGCCGGTTCGTCATCAATCGAGCACGAAGTGAAAGTCGGTGATGCGCCCTTGCGGGTTGTCGGAGAATTCGACTGACGCGCGTTTTTCGGTGAATAGGCGCGCTCCGGCGGCATCAACATCGGTCAGGTCGATGCCGCGGATGAAATTCAGGATCGCCGAGTCGGCCCCGTCGAGTGTGACGAACCCGATCGCCAGTGGAGGTTTCGGCAGGCCGGGAAACTGCGCTTGAATGATGGCGAAGGCCTCGATGCTGCCGCTGAGACCAACCTGCTCCCACTCCCCCGTCTCGACGTAGCAGGCGTCGCAGTATGACCGTGCCGGAATGAGCAAGCGCTCACACGACGGGCAACGTCGACCCATGATCTGCTGATGATCGCGCAGTTCGGCGAAGAAGCGGCTGGCGGTCTCGCCTGCAAAATAGTTGTAGTCGAAGTTCCAGTTGCCCGGCAGGATCAGCAGGTCGTCTGGGTTCATGGCACATCACTTCCGAGTATGCAGACTGTTGAGAACTGTGTTGCCCCGCCTTGACCGGTGGCGAGGGCGAGCTGGGCACCGGACACCTGACGATCGCCGGCGTTGCCGCGAACTTGGAGGGCAGTTTCCGCGATGCGTACGAGCGCGGTCGCGGAAACGGGATTGGCCGCTTGAGCGCCGCCGGATGGATTAATCGCGATAGGGGCGTCCTCGCTGATGACCAGTTCGACGAAGGAGCGGTTGGCGTCGATATCACATAATCCGAGTGCCGGATAGGCCATCGCCTCGATGATGGCGAAGGGGGCCTGCAGTTCGAGCAGGTCGAGCTGATGGAGCGGGTCGCTGATCCCAGCCTGGCGATAGGCTGCTTCTGCCGCGCGCCGCAGCGGCACCATTTCGATGAGGCTGCCCTCCGCACGGTGCATTCGGTCACCCATTGAGTAGGTATCGCTGAACGCCCCGGTGCCATGTATCCAGGCGGTATTACGTGAGCGTGCGATGTCGCCTCGGGCAACCACCACTGCACAGGCTCCCTCTGAAATCGGGCAGGCCTCGTAAAGGTGCAGCGGCCACGCCAAAACGGGCGATGCCAGTACGTCAGCCACGCTGCGGGCCTTTGCCCCGATTACCAGAGGATTGCGGGTGGCTTGCGTGAAGTTGCGCGAAGCGATCCCAGCCCAATGCTCGCTGGTGAACCCATCGCGGTTCATCAACATGGTCGCCCGCAGCGCGGCCATGGTGATCGTGGTCAGCACGAAATCCTTCTCGTAGATCGGGTCGAAGATGGTGTTGAAGATGCTCTGCGCCGTCGCCGCCTGACCCATCCGCTCCAACGCGACCACCAACACGACGTCCGCCCGTCCGGCGTCGATCCACGTCTTGGCCGCCAACAGGGCCGACGAGCCTGTCGCGCCTCCGGTGTTGATGTGGAAGTACGGCTTGCCCGGCATGGCGATGGCCGCTTTATCGATATCGCCGATCCCACTCAAAGCGTCGGGCGCGACACCTCCGATCACGGCGCCGATGGCGTCTGGTTCGACGCCTGCGTCCGACAGCGCCTCGACGATGGCCATTCTGGCTAGCTCGCCAGCCGACTTATCGGGGTTGTTTTTGCGATACGGCGTCTGCCCGACGCCGATGATGCCGACTGGCTCGCTCATCGCGCCTCGATGATCACGGCGGCGGCGGTCTGGTCGGCCACCGCGGAGCCACCCGCCACCAGGGCAATCGCCGGACGTGTATCTGACTGGGCGTCCAGGTGGCGCAGCGCGTCTACCACCCGGAGCAGGCCCCGGCAGGGGTAGCAGTCGCCCGCCGCCGCGCCGCCCACGTGATTGATCCAGGTGTTGTCGGCGTAGCAGTCCAGACCGGCTCCAGGTGCGGCTAAACCGGCGGCTTCCAGCAGCAGAGCCTCATCGAATAATGTCGAGCCGCCTAGTTCGGCGACCGTGAGCTCAGCCGGTGTCCGACCCGCTGTGGCCAACGCGTCGGCGATCGCCCTGCGCGCCCCCTCGAACTGAGCGATCTGACGGTCGCCGATGCGCGCAGGATCGGTTCCATGGCCAGTGCCGGTTATTACGTTGGGGCCTACTGTGCTGAGGACAACAGCGGCCACCGCGTCCGACGGCACGCCCGCTTCGTCCGGCCGGAGCGGAAAAACTGCCTCGTACGGGGCCGTGCGGAGGGCCCGCTGGCTGGCTTCGGCTCTGCGCCGCCGCTCCACAGCCGCGCGCTCGCGGGCTGGGCAGTCGTGCAACTTCAGATAGGCGGACGCCCGCAACGCGGACACCGCACGGTCGGAGAGTCCGAGCGGTTGTTCGGTCACCGGATCAAACGCGGCGCGCGACGATTGCTCCACATCACCTTCGCTGGCTCGGCCCCACGCTGCGACGATCACCTTGCCGGCCTCACCGGCCTGGATCCTGGCCGCCGCCAAGGACACCGCGACCAAGCCATCGTCCGAGACACGAATTTCGTCGCGCAGGTAGGCGCCCGCTGCCGGTCCGGTGATCATGCTGGACAACGACCGGCCGTCGACAAGGTCGTGAGCGGCGATGACCACCCCATCCATATCGTTCATCGTGCAATCGGCCGCGCGCAGTGCGTCGGAGACCACGTCGAAGATGAGCTCGGGCAGCGAGCGACGGGCGTCAGCATGGCCGACATACGACGCATATCCCTCGATACAGGCCGGAATGGCGGCGCGGGTAGGCACGGCTTCACCTTCGCAGAAGAAACTGCGTTCGTCAACACAAGCGTTGACAGCGCTTTTAGGAGGTGGGACCCGTTAGCATCCTCGGTATGGCCAAGAGTGGAATCGGACGACGGCGCACCGCCGCGCTCAGGGATGGCGGCGAAGGCTACGCTCAGCGACGCAGGGAGATCATCGCGGCAGGCGCGAAGGTGTTCAGGGAACGCGGATACGAGGCGGCCAGCCTGCGCGATGTTGCCGAACTCATGGGCACCGACCGCGCTTCACTGTATTACTACGTGGCAAGCAAAAACGAGCTGTTCCAGCTGGTGACCCGCAACGCGATCGAAGAGGTGGTGACTGCGGCCGAGGCCATACGGAAAGAGAACTCTGACGCGGTCACTCGCCTGCGTCAGCTCATCGTCACCACATTGAAGAAGTACGGCGACCATTATCCGTACATGTTTGTCTTCATCCAGGAGGATATGACTCGGATTGACTCGGCGTCTCAGGATGAGGTGTGGGCCCGTACGATAATCGAGCTCTCGCACCGCTTCGAAGTCGCGCTCCTCGGCATTATCGACGAAGGTCTGTCCGAGGGTGTGTTCGCGATCGGCCACCGGCACATCGCCATGAATTACGTGATCGGCGCGATCAACTGGACGCACCGCTGGTACCACCCGGGAGGCCAGTTGTCCGGTGAGCAGCTAGGCGTGGAAATGGCCAATCTCATCGTGGGCGGCTTGAAAGGCGGGCACCGCGGAGGGGCCGAGAGCTAAGCCGGCTATGGTGCGCCGATGATGCTGGTCAACCCACTTGAGTCGTAACTTGTGGACACCAGCTGGGTTTCCGGGAGAGCGACGTGAGCCAGATCTGCCTGGATCAGCAACGCCAGAAACCTCGAGTACAGACGGCAATCGAGTAACGAGCCACCGGCCAGCCAGAAGTTCTCCTGTCCGGTGCGCTGCCACATGTTGCTCATTATGTAGTTGTCGTCAAACCCCCACACGGTCCCGACCCGTCCTGCCACGGTCTCGCCGAGCGCGTCGCGAATCCCTTCCTTCTGGTCGCGATAGCCGGTGGCCAGCACCACGACATCGAAGTCGCGGGTGCCGCCGTAGTGGGTCTGCAGACCACCTGGGACGAAGGTCTCGAATTCCTCGAACTGCATCAACGCGATTTCACCAGCGGCGATGAGCTCCGAGCAGCCCACGTTGATGTAGTACCCACCTCCGCGCCGAAGGTAAAGCATGTGAAATCCAGTCTGATCCGGACCGGTGTCGAGTTTGAATCCGCGGGCCTTGAGTCCGTCAAGCAAGTCGCGGTCCAGCTCCGTTGTCTTTTTGGTCAGGTACTGATAGCTGTTCTGCAACACCGGAAACGGGATCGCGGCGGTGACCAGGTCCACATCGTCGGCTGGAGGCCCCTCGGAATAGACCGCATACACGAGCGTCCCGCCGGGGACCAAGCTGACGACGCAAGTGGGACTGCGCTGCATCATCGTCACCGCGGCACCATTGCTGTGCAGATCCTGAGCCACGTCATGTCCACTGGTGCCGGTGCCGATCACTAATGCTCTCTTGCCGCTGAATTCATTGCCGCCCAAGAAGCTGCTCGAATGTATGACAGGTCCGGCGAAGTCGGCCAATCCGGGCAACGCGGGGATGTTTGGTACGCCGCTCGTGCCGCCGGAAGCCCAGACCAGGTGCTGAGCGCAGATCACGTCGATGGATCCGTCGCCGCGGCGTACACGCGCTGACCACCGCTTGGCGGCCGGGTCGAAGTCGGCCCCGAGAAACTGTGTGGAAGTCCACACATTGAGCTCCATGAACTCTGCGTACGCCTCCAACCATCCGGCGAGTTTGTCTTTCGGCACGAACGCAGGCCAGCTGTCCGGAAACGGCAGATAGGGCAGGTGGTTGGACCACACTTCGTTGTGCAGTGTCAACGAGTGGTACCGATTGCGCCAATTGTCGCCGACTGCCGCGTTCTTCTCCACCAGCAGCGTCTTGACGCCGAGCTGAGAGAGCCGCGCGCCCAACGCCAGTCCGGCCTGACCCGCACCCACGACCAGCACCTCTGGGTGGTCGCCCGCCTGTTCGTGCGCCTTGCGGCGTTGATCGGCCCAGTTATCACCGGCGAACGTGTGTGAGTACTCCAGTCCGCTGGGGCGCCGCGGCCCGACACCTTCTTCCAGGCCCGCTAATTCCTGCAGCGTGGTCAGCAGAATCCAGAGGCGGGGATTTGCCGGATCGGCCTCGTCGTGCAGTAAGCGGACGAACCCGGTGCCGGTCCCGATCGAGGTATCGAAGTCGAAGTAGGCCTCTATGACCCACTTTGCCGACCGACGGACCAGGCGGGGCGCCGTCCGCCCGTTAGCCTGCCGCACCCGCTTGGGCCCGGCGCCATCGAGCGTGGCCTCCAACGCCCGGGCGATATCAGGCTTCTTACCGAAAGTGCGGTAACCCCCGGTGAACGCCAGGACGTCCTTCCAGTAGCTATCGTCGTCGAACAGATGCATCAGTTCGACAACCGCTCGACGCTCCAACGCGTCGCCAAAACGCTCCAGCCAGGCCGCATAGATGTTGTCGATGTCGACCGAAATCTCTGTGTCGATCACGCTCATGCTCGATTCACTTCTCTCCCGCGGACATGCTGCCGCCGATACAGGACGTCTTGGAACCCATTGAACGGCATGGTCTAAATTTCGTCAACACTAACGTTGACCGACGGTGGAGGCGTGTGCAACGGACATTTCGCGGGCTGCCGTTCGCTCACGCATGCGGGCGTCGGTCTCGTTGACTCGTCAAGCACCATCGATGCCGCCGACTATTCCTCGCTGTCGTGTCCAGTCGCTAGTTAGGACGGGCCGCGATCCTATTCCGGCAGCGCGCTGAGCTCCTTCCACGACTGATCGATACATTCGACGAAGAAGTCGAGATCCGGCATCGCGGCACCGTCGGCCGTGACCGTGAGAATGAGGTCGTCCAGATAGTTCATGATTCCGACCACGAGCCCCATGCCGTCGATGAGGAAACTCATCGCGAAGATGTCGGCAACTCGTACTCCACCTGCCGATAGGGGCTCGCGCGGGCCCGGTACGTTACTGATGGCCAGTCCGCTGAACGGCAACGGGACCTTGCCCGCCAGAACGTGCATCACCCGTAACAACGGACTGCCTATTGCTCCGGGTAACAGCGTGGCCACCTCGGCAAACGTCTGAGGACCCAGATCCGACACTGTCGCCTTGGCCGACTTCGTGGCGTCGGCGATGATCGCCAACCGCAGTACGGGATTTTCGATGTCAGTGCCGATAGGCGCCAACATCATGGTGGCGTGATTGCCGGCAACTTCCTTCGCGCCTTCCGCGCGAAAAGAAATCGGGCACAGCGCTGCAAGCGTTTCGTCCGGCAACTCGTCCTTGCCCGCCAGGTACAGGCGTAGCGCACCCCCGATAAGGGTCATCATCACGTCATTGACCGTCGCCTCCGGGACTTGCCGTTTGAGCCTTTTCGCCTCGGCAAGTGTGCATCGCCAGGTCGAAAAGACTCTCGCAGCCGAGACGGGTCCGCTGAACGGGGTTGTCGGGCGGGTCACGGTTCCTGGCCTTTCCAGGCCGCGTCGGAACTGCGCTGCGGCGATTTTCCGAAACACGCGGCTCCCGACGCGGATAGCAGTGACGCCTCGTGTCGCCGTGTGCGCCGCAGCGCTCATCAGGAGCGAGGCTTGACCGGGAATTTTTTCCGAGCCGGCAATGACAGGCACCACTTCTTGTGGTCGCGCATCCGAATCATGCAGCGCGTTCAGCAGTTGGAAGGCCAGCACGCCATCGACGAGCGCATGGTGATATTTCGTGATGAGTGCAAGGCTGCCGGGCGCCGCGCCGGGCACGGTCATCAACCCCTCCACGATGCAGAACCGCCACGGCGGCTTCTCGGGGTCCGGCATGATCTCGTTGGTGAATCTCAGTGCCACATTCGTCAGCTCACGCATGCCCCCCGGTGCCGGAAGCGCTTCGACAGTGATGTGTTCGTTGAAGTCGAATCGGGCAGCAGGAGTGCGGTACGCGTGATCGAGGTCGAAGGGAACTCGAACAAGACGTTCCTTGAGCACCGGTAATGTCCGAACACGCGATTCGAGGTGATCTCGCAGGTCCTGGGCATGGTGGTTACCTCCTTGCGCGCTGGCAGCGTCGTAGACGATCACCATCCCCATATGCATAGGCAGTTCCGGTGGGCGTTCCGCCCAAGTGAACATCGAGTCGGTGCCTGACAATTGCTCCATTTGATTCCTAATCTTTACCGTTGCCGCAGGGTTTCTCGAGGCGGAAAAGAGGCGCAGGAGCTGACGCGTAAGCGGCGGCAAGCTGGAGCATCACCTCGACCTCTCGACAGCCGGGCAGTTCACCTGAAGTCGCCACTGCGACTTGGGTATTGAGGTGCAAACTCACTCGAGAGCGGTGGATTCGGAACGTGCTTGCCAGCGCGGCTTGACCGTTCCCGTATCGTCCCGAGAGGTCCGCGTTATCCAGCCGCCATAAGGCTGCCTCCTCGCCAACCATGGCGACCGCCATAATCGCCTGCGGGTGTGATTCGCCTCGCAGAGTAGAACTGTCATCTCGCTTTCGTCAACACCTACGTTGATGCAATCTTGCGGAACGCGCGGCCAACGGCCGCCTGGTGTCGGCGAGCCCGCGATGTCGCGTACACCTGGGTTAAGACTGGCGCCGCGTGATGAGCAGATTCAGGTGGTCTCGCGACACCGGGATGCGGGGGCGGCTTGCACGGGCGGGCGTCCGACGACACATAGCAAGCTCCAGGGCCTGATTGACGCTCCCCCATCCATCGGGTCGAACGGGGGCGTTGAGGCTCGTTTGGCCGTCAACGACCGCGTTGACAGTTGCCTCGTGCGTCCTTACTGTTACCCAGGACACAGTCGTCGCGTCGCGTCGCGTCCCCTCAGCCGGACCGACCGACATCGCTTCGGAGGACGTTATGACCACGCTCAGCGTCGATTCCGTGGTTGCCTGCGTTCGCGCTGACCATCCCGGCCAGCGCGTCGCGGCCATCTTCGACTTCGAGGGCACGCTGATCGCAACCCGCCCCACAGTGCCTGGAGAGTCCGGTCACGCTGTGGACGAGCAATCCTTCGCCGAGCGGTTCGAGCAATCAATTCGACTATGGATTGGGCGAACTGAGGACGAACTGCGGGAGGAAGCCGAGCAGCTCTTCGTCGACGGCGCGGCCGCCGGGCTGATCTACGGGTGCTGGCGACTGGTCCGCGCGCATCAGAACCAGGGACACATGGTCGTGCTCGTGACGTCGGGGACGCGGATGGAGGCAGAACCCTTCGCCCGTGAATTGGGAATCGACCATGTGCTCTACACCGCAATGGCAACCGAAGGCGGCGTAGTGACGGGTCAGGTGGCGGGCCGGCCGCTGTGGGGCGACGGAAAACTGGCCGCCGTGTCTCAATTCGCCACGCGCAACAATATCGACCTACGGCAATGCCATGCCTACGCTAACGGTGACGAGGATATCGCGCTGCTGGATGCGGTCGGTTCGCCGCACCCGGTCAACCCCGAAGCTGCACTGCGTGCGCATGCGGACCGCAGTGGGTGGTCGTCGTTGGAGATCGCGACCCAACCAGCACGGCGTGGCCCAGCCCCCGCCCTGCGCACAGCCGCGATGTTCGGCAGTTTGCTGGCGGCCGCCGGCGTCGGTGCCGTCGTCGGCGTCGCGACTCGCGACCACCGTCGCGGCGTGGATCTCGCCACGACGCTGTTCGGTCGGGCGGCGGGCCCCTTGGGTGCCATCAAATTCGATGTAACCGGCGGCGAGCATTCGCAGTCGCATCGTCCGGCGGTGTTCTTCGTCAACCACCAGAGCGGCCTGATCGACATGCTTGTCGCCTCGCGGGTCGTGCGGCGGGGGTTCACAGTGGTCGCCAAGGCCGAAATCAGGAAGGTGCCGGTGGTCGGCCGGATGTTCGACCTCGCCGGTGTTGCGTTCGTCAATCGGTCCGACACGTCTGCGGCGATCTCGGCTCTGCAGCCGGCGCTCGACAAGTTGCGCGACGGTGTCTCCATAGCGATAGCGCCGGAGGGAACCCGCTCGCTCACCCCGACCATCGGGCCATTCAAAAAGGGTGGGTTTCACCTCGCGCGGGACGCCCAAGTGCCGATCGTGCCCATCGTCATCCGCAACGCGGGGGAAATAATGTGGCGTAACTCGATGATCGCTCAGGCGGGAACCATTGAGGTGGCGGTCCACCAGCCGCTCCCGACAGACGGCTGGTCTAGGAACGATATCAACACCTGGCTGCCCCAGGTGCGACAACTTTATGTTGACACGCTCGACGACTGGCCGGGCGTTGAAGCGGGCCGGCAATGGTCGCTGGCGATTGCTGCCGCCACGTCGAGGGGTACCTGAAATGCTGGGCTCCATCACTCGCGGACTGAACATCGGCCGGCTGCGGCCAGCCGATTCGCCCGAGACCGCCGCACTGATCGTGTCCGAGGAATTCGGGCGTGCGACAACGCAACTGGCCACGCAGCTGGGGCGCGACGCCGTCGACGTTTATGCCGAGGCCTGTGGCTACGTCCGCGAGATAGCGGCCACCCACAATCCCGCGGTACTGGGAGCGTGGGAGCGACTCTCGGCGTGGTTGACACGCGGTTACAAGCTGATCACCAACGACGAGGAACTGGCCACCCTGCGCAGGTTGGACCGCAAACACACATTGATCTTTCTCCTCTCGCACCGGTCCTATCTGGACGGCTTCACCTTGCCGCAGAGTCTGGTCCAGGCGGGGATTTCCCCTCCCTTCGGGCTGGCCGGCGCCAACCTGAACTTTTTCCCATTGGGCACGCTGGCCCGGCGGAACGGAACTATGCATGTCCGGCGGGCATCCAGCAACTTGCCCGTCTACCGGTTGGCGTTGCGTTCCCTGGTCGGGGGGATGGTGACCGCCGGCAGGAATCTGGTGTGGTCTATCGAGGGGGGCCGGACCCGAACCGGCAAGCTGCGACCGCCCCGCTATGGGCTGCTGCGGTACGTGACCGATGCGATCGAATCGGTTGCGGCCGAGGACGCACTGATAGTGCCCGTCTCGATCATGTATGACCAGTTGCCCCTGCACGAGTTGGAACTGATGACCGCAGAGTCCCGCGGCCTCGGTAAACAGCCGGAGGACATGCGTTGGCTCGTGAACTACGCTCGCCGACTCGAAGCGCAACTGGGACGGATCTACTTGGATTTCGGCGCGCCTATTCCGGTCTACGACCGCCTCACTGCGCTACGCGAAGAGGGGCTGGACGACAAGGAGGTCGTCGAACGCATGGCACTGGACATCTGTCACCGCATCAATCGGACCACGCCGGTGACTGCAACAGCGGCCGTCTGCGTGGCCATGCTCGGCGAAGTCCGTGCCCTCACTCTCAACGAGGTGTGCGCCACCGTGGCGCCTCTGGCGCACTATTTGGCCATCCGGGGATGGCCCGTCGCAGGAGGAGCCAACCTGACCGACCGCGCCACAGTGGCCCGCACCCTGACGGACCTCGTCGACTCCGGTGTGCTGACGAAATATGCCGGCGGTCCCGAGACCATCTGGGGTGTCGGACGGGATCAGCACCTCGTCGCGGCGGTTTACCGAAATAGCGCGGTGCACGTGCTATTAGTCCGCGCGATCGCCGAGCTCGCCCTGTTGTCGTTGGTGCGGCTACCAGACGGCGATACCCGTGCCGCCTGGGAAAAGGCGCTGGAACTGCGTGAATTGCTGAAGTTCGACTTCTTTTTCGCCGGCCGTGACGAATTCGCCGACGAACTTTGGAATGAGGTCGCGATCATGGCCGGCGTCGGCGCTGACCATGATCGCCACGTCGATGTCGATCCGGCGAAAGCCGCGCAGTGGCTGTCCAATAGCGCTTTGCTAGTCGCTCACCTGGTCTTGCGCCCGTATATCGACGCCTACCGGGTAGTCGCCGCAGAACTGCTCGACCTGGATCCGGACGAAGATTTCGACGAGCGGCGAGTTCTCGATGGGTGCCTGCGACTGGCCAGGCAATGGTCGCTGCAACGCATCATCGCGAGCGAAGAATCGGTCTCAGGGGAGATGTTCAGCACCGGTTTGAAGATGGCTCGCCATCGCGGCCTGCTCGATCCGACGGCTTCTCCCAGCAAGCTTGCCGAGCTCCGCCGCGACCTCGTCGACCAGCTGGCTGGGCTTGAGCAAGCCATCGGCATCCTCGCGGACCGAGGAACATCGCCAATTTCGATTTATCCGAAAGGTGTGAACGAATGAAATACGCCACGCGTCTCCCGCACTCGCTACTGCGCGACTTCGTGGGGATTATGGGTTTAGCGGCGGGCACGATGGTCTGGCTTCACTTGCGGACGCCGCGTCCCGCGGTCCCGCGTTTGGAGCACACCCCTGTCCATCGGGGTGGCTCGGGCAGCGCGCTCCTGCTGGTGCACGGTGTCACGGCGAGCTGGCGGGTTTGGTCGCCGGTGCTGCCGCACCTCGAGTGCCATCATGACGTGTTGGCGCCGACCTTGCTGGGACACCCTGGCGCGCGGCCATTTGACAGTTCGAACAAACCCTCACTCACGGCGCTCGTCGACGGCGTCGAAGCAGAACTCGACCGTGCGGGCCTCGACCGAGTGCACGTGGTGGGCAACTCGCTTGGCGGCTGGGTCGCGATCGAGCTCGCCCGTCGCGGCCGAGCACGTTCACTGGTGCTGATCAGTCCGGGCGGCACGACGCGGTCTCAGTGGCGACTCGAGCTGACGTCGTCGATCATCAGGTTGTCGATTCAACGGATGGCCCGGCTCACCGCGTTCGCCGACGTCATTGCGTCACGACCGCTGCTGCGGTGGCCCATGTTGTACACCCAGGTTGCCTACCCCAGCCGGGTGTCTCCAGAAGCGGTTGCGGTCAGCATCCGGGGGGCGGCCAGCATGCCGGGGGTGGTCGAACTCCTCAAGGTGTTACCGCACGAGGAGCAGGTCGCACCGCTGCCGGCCGACCGGGACTACCCGATCCGCCTTATATGGCCGCAGCGCGACCGGGTGTTGCCCTACCAGCACTTCGGGGCCTCTATGGTCGAGCGACTTCCGGGCGCAGAACTGGTGCGAATCGACGATGCCGGCCACGTCCCGATGTCCGACGATCCGGCTGGGGTCGCGCGGCTGATCCTCGAAGTGACCCGAGCCGTCGACGCCACGACGTCGCCGAACGAGACAGTTGGGTGAGAAGACATGGATGACCGCAAGGACCTTCTGGCGAGTTGGGGTGGCCCGCCAGACCTCAGCGCCTGGGAGGCACTTATGTGGCGGGCCGAAGGAGACCATCGAACACGGTCGTCCGGTGTGGTGGTCGAGTTGCTCGACCAAGAACCGGATTGGGATCGTCTGGTCGCGGCTCATGAACGGCTGACCAGGCGCATTACCCGTCTACGCGACCGAGTGGTAGAACCTCCGCTGCCGTTGGTTGCGCCGGCGTGGTCGCCCGATCCCCACTTCGACATGGGCCATCACCTGAAACACGTGCAACTGCCGCAGGGAGGCTCCCTCGTCGATATGTACGCGATCGCGGCAGAAATGGCTGCCGCGCCGCTGGATCTCGATCGGCCGCCATGGGAATCCCTGCTTGTCGGCGGGCTACCCGATGGCCGGGCAGCCTACTTGTTCAAGCTTCACCACAGCCTCTCCGACGGACTCGGCATGCTCCAGTTGCTCGACATGACTCATGGGCACAGCCGCGAGCCTAGTGAGCCCGCGGTCAGCGCGCCGTCAACCGTTCGTCCGGCCGAGTCGCCATGGGGCCTTCTCGCCAATCGGCTCGTTACTCGGGCGACTGCCGCGCCCGTCGAACTCGGTCGTGAGGCGGTGCACACGCTGGGCCGCTTCACCGGAGACCCGGTCCGTATCACCACTGACGCCATTCGTTTTGGCAAGTCGTTGCGCCGGGTCTTGAAGCCACCGCAGGCGAAGCGCTCACCTGCGTTCGGGGAGGGTGGCAGCCGCTACCACTTCATCACACTAGACGTGCCGCTGGCTGCTCTGAAGAGCGCCGCGAAGGCCGCGGAAGGCTCGGTCAACGACGCGTTCCTCGCCGCGCTTCTTGGCGCGGTACGGATGTATCACGAGGCGAACGGCGTCGACGTCGACTACCTGCCAATAGGAATACCTGTCAGTCTACGAACCGACGACGACCCGTTGGGCGGAAATCGCTTCGCCGGCGCCCGATTTGCGGCGCCTGTCGGCGAGAGCGACCCTCGACTGCGGATCGCTGAGATCCACGAGCTGATCTCCGATGCGCGGTCGGAACCGGCGATAGGGCTCCCCGATCTCGTCGCTCCCGTTCTCAGTCGCCTTCCCGGCGTACTGCTCACCCAGATCGCCAGCGGCATGAGCGGCGTCTTGGACCTACAAGCCTCGAACATGGCGGCGATTGAAAGAACGTTTTACCTGGCCGGCTCAAAAGTGGAGCGGCTCTACATCATCGGGCCGCGCCCAGGGGTCACGGCGATGGTGACAATGCTGTCCTACGATGCGACGTGCTGCATCGGAATCAACTTCGACCCTGACGCCATCGTCGACGTCGACGGATTTTCGAAATGCCTGCACGCGGGCTTCGACGAGGTGCTCAGCTTGGGGAGCTAGTCCATCTCGCCGCGCTCGGACGATCGACATCGATGACCTCGCCGACCGGGCGCCGCACGAGCACCTATGCGGGTAGCTCGATGATGCCGATGACTTCACGCACCACCGGCAGGCCGGCAATATCTCGGTATTCCGTCTCGATCTCGACGACGGTCATTGGTTGCGAAGACGATCGCGTCGGCTTGTGGCGAGCGGACACGACCCTGCGCCGGCCCTGAAGTACGTCACCGACGTGTGGAATTCGGCGGTAGGACCACGATTGGGTTCCGTGGACGACCCTGCTGACGTCGAGGCCCAATGCAGCGGGCAGCGCCGTGGCATCTCCGGTATCCCAATGGGCACTCACTACACCAATGGTGAGTGGTGCGACGCAATCGGGAAAGCCGGCATTCTGCGCGACGTCGCTGTCGAAGTGGAGCGGGTTCGAGCTTCGAAGGGCACGCGCCAATTCGGACACCTTTCCGCGTTCGACGACGAATTCGACGTCAGTTAACTCACGTTCGGCGATCTCGGAGATAATGTCGGCTGACCTGCCAATCTCATCAAGTTCAGGCTTGTCCTGGGCTGTGCGCACACTGCCGGATATCCGAACCTGATCGGCGACTAGTACTTCGAGGTGATACCTCTCCTCTTTTCCGACAGACTCTTGCGCGGTCAATCTGCAGGTCAATTCATCCCCGACCCAGATCGGCGCGTGAAACTTGACCTTCCAATCAGCGACCGCGGATGCACCGCAGTGCGAAAGCACCGCGTCCCCGAGCATTCCAGCGCCGAGCATCCCCATCGCGAACACCCCCGGATGGCCGTTGGCCCGGGCGAACTCAATGTCGTGATGAATCGGATTGAAATCGCCCGAGGCGCCGGCGTACCTGACGAGGTCGGTAAGGGTCAGCGGCGTAAGTACGGTGCTGATCGGTCGTGAGTCAGTGGAAGTCATACAGCGCAGCGGGTTTCACTTGGTTGTCGTCGCATCGGCGGTGGGAATGAAGACCGGGAAGGGCTCAGGGACCACCGAAAGTTCTGGAATCAGTTGGGCTGCCGCTTCGTCGAGTTCCTCGAGGGTCCAACGGCGATCCTGCTCGATGTTTGCAGTCTCGGTCCAGCCTTTGAGCCATGAGACCGTGCCGCCGTGTACGACAAACACTTGCCCGGTGATGTTCGCGGCGGCATCGCTGGCCAGGTAGGTCAGCCACGGGGCGACGTTTGCCGGGTCCCAGAGGTCGAAATCTCCGCTTTTGAGTTCTACCGCACCGAATGCGCCATCGGTCATTCGGCTGCGGCCGCGCGGGCAAATGGCATTGGCTGTCACACCGTACCGCTGCATTTCCCTAGCTACGCCGAAGGTCAGTCCCACGACACCGGCTTTGGCTGCGGCGTAGTTAGCTTGGCCATCGTGACCGTAGAGTCCGGCCTCGGACGAGGTCGTGATAATCCGCCCGTTGGCGGGAACGCCGGTCTTTTTCGCGGTCTCACGCCAGTGCGCACACGCGGTTCGGATGGGGACGAAGTGGCCCTTCAAATGTGACAACACCACGCTGTCCCACTCGGCCTCGGTCATATTCCACACCATGCGATCACGGACGATACCGGCATTGCACACGAGGACGTCGAGCTTGCCGTGATTGGCAATCGCCTGTTCGACGATCCGTTGCCCGCCATCCCAACTCGATATGTCGTCGCTATTCGCCTCGGCTGATCCGCCGCCGGAGGAGATCTCTCCGACTACCGAATCGACGACGTCGGAATCCAAGTCGTTCACGATCACGTGTGCGCCGAGGTCGGCGAATGCCAACGCATGCTCTCTTCCAATTCCTCGGCCCGAACCGGTGATTACGACTACCTTTCCACGCAGGTCGCTCATCGGTACCTTCTTTCTTCTTTCGGATTTTATTTGCCACCAATGAAGTGATCGACTGACTCCTGTTTTGCCGGGCTGAGTCGATACACGATGTCCTCGGACCTAAGACCGATCTTGGCGCAGGAGATGCTTTTGCACCTTTCCGGTCGCCGATATGGGCAGCGACTCGAGTTGATGCCATTCGGTCGGAATCTTGGCTTTTGTCATGTGCGCTTCGATCATGAAGTCGGCCAGCGCTTTCGGGTCGAACGACGATGAACCCTTATTCGGCACGACGTAGGCGCAGACGGCTTCGCCAAGTCGATCGTCGTGAACGCCGATCACGGCAGCGGCCTCCACGTCTGGATGACGTGTGAGGACCTCCTCGATGTCCTTGACGGAAAATTTCTCTCCGCCCCGATTGATGATCTCCTTGGTCCGTCCGGTGATCTGTACCCAACCGTCGGGCGAGACCCTGCCGACATCGCCGGTGTCGAACCACCCCTCCCGCATCTGTTGTGCGGTCAGCTCTGGGTCGCAGTAGCCCAGCATCACCTGAGCACCTCCGATCTCGATCACGCCTTCTTCGCCCTCCGCGACGAGGGCGCCGGACGGATCGACGATCCGGATGTCGACGCCGGGATTGATCTGTCCATCCCAGTGCGCCCGCCGACTCAGAGATGAGGTGGGCTCCGCGAATGTCGCGTTGCCGGCGCATTCCGTCATTCCGTAGGCCCGGAACGCCTTGATCCCATGCTCGTCGGCCCGTTCGATGAGTTCAGGTGGGGTCCGCGCGCCACCGCAGACGAAGTAGTGGAGTTTGTGCAGCGGCCGGTCCGATTCGTCGTATTCCTTCACAATGTCGTGCAGGAAGGTAGCGGCTCCCAGTGACCAAGTTGCCTTTTCCCGGTCGATGAGGTCGACAGCTGCGCGTGGGTTCCAGCGCCGGAGAACGACACTGCGTATTCCGGACGTCAGCGGCACCAAACACGCACCGAGCAAACCTGCAACGTGCGCGAGGGGCGACAGTACGGCGCTGACGTCATCCGGCCCGAAGTCCAGGCTCCTCTGATACTGCAGCGCACCCGCGATGACCGCCGTTGACGACAATCTGACGCCTTTCGGCGCCGAGGTAGACCCAGATGTGTAGAGCCGCAGGCATTCTGCGTCGGGCTCGGATGGCATGGGGATGGATATCGACGGGCCGCTGGCTTCATTTCGCCCTGGGAATGGGCGCCACGAAGTGGCCTGGCCTGCATTCAGTCCCGTCGCGTACTTCACGACGGGCTGAAAACCGATCTCATCGAAGCAGTCGTCAAGTTCGGAGCACATCGATCGGCCGGCGAACTCCACTGCCGTCACGACGACGGCCGGCTGCACCTCCCGCACGATCGAACGTAGTTCGTGTTGCCGGTATATCGCGACTACCGGCGTCGCCACCGCGCCGATCCGCCACGCCGCGCAGACGGCGGGCAGTATTTCGAGGCAGTTGGGTAGCAGCACCAGAACACGGTCTGCGGGCGCGACTCCGGCGTCAATAAAGTTGCGCGCCACCTGATCCGCCCAGGTATCTAGCTGCGTGAAGGTCAGTCGGTCGTCATCCAGACTCGTGCATTCACGGTCGCCCCAGCGCTCGGATGCACCTCGGGCCAATGCGGCCGCCACAGCTGTCATCCGAGTCTCCCGATTGGTTGGATTGGACCGTCGTTGAGTGCACGATCAAGCGGATTGATCGACAATAAAAGGCTGACGAAGGTTACGTCAACACCATTGTTGACTGGAATCCCGAATCTCGACACGACGTGGATTGTCCTGACTCATATGCCGATTGTGGGGGCGGCCGCAGCGTCCCAGGTATCAGCGGTCACACCCTCCTTGCGGAGTTGATACTTCGCGACCCTCGCTGTCGCGGTCATGGGCAGATCGGCGACGATCCTCACGTAGCGGGGTATCTGAAATTTCGGAATCCGGTCGCGGCAAAACTCAATCAACTCTGCCGGATCGACGAGGGCGCCGTCGCGGGGCACCACCACCACCATGATCTCGTCTTCGCCCATCTCTGAGGGCACTGCCACCATCGCACACTCCTCGACGGCGGCGAACCGTCCCACCGCCGTCTCGACCTCCCACGAAGACACCATTTCCCCTTTTCGTCGTACGGCGTCCTTCTTCCGATCGACGTAGAACAGGTATCCGTCGGAGTCCACGTAGCCCAAGTCGCCAGTGTGAAACCAGCAGCCTCGGAACGCCTCGATGGTGGCTTGTGGCTTGCGCCAGTACTCGGTCATCATCGTCCACGGGATTCGCGGTCGAGTCACGATTTCCCCGGTAACCCCGGCCGCGACGGGGTTATCCCGGTCGTCGACGATCGCGACCTCGGTGGTCAGACTTCCCTTGCCTGCGGCGCCCCGCAAGCGTGGCAACACCGGAGTCTCGTTGTGGTGAAAAATTGCCGGTAAGGCGTTCTCGGTCATACCGTAGGCGTAGACGACTTTGCATCCGAATCGCTCTTCCCACTCACCCCAAATGTCCAGTGGGATGGGAACGCCGAAAGCGACCGCGGCGTTATGGTCCCTGTCCTGGGGGCTCGGAGGCTGATTCCACAACGAGATCGCCATCGACCCAACGAAGTTGAAGGCCGTCGCACCCACGGCACGCAGCCTGCCCCAGAACCGGCTCGCACTGAATCGCTGATCCATCGCCAATGTGGCGCCTGCAGATACTGCGGAAAGAACCGAGTAAATCTGCGCATTGATGTGAAAGAGTGGCAGGCAGGTGTAGATGACAGTGTCTGCGTCGTACCCACAGTGGTCGGCATGAAGGAACGCAGCCGCCACGTATTGGCCGTGGGGCAAGACGCAACCTTTGGGCGGCCCAGTCGTACCCGAGGTGTAGAGGATAGTCGCCGGATCCTCGATCCAAACCGACACCGCCGGCACACTCGCCGTCGTTCCACCCATCAGTTTATCCAGGGATTCCACCTGCGACAGCGTCGACGTGTCTGGCACCGGGCCCCTGACGAATACGCGCTTGATCGACAAGTTCTGTGCGACCGCCTCGACACGCTCCACGAACTCAGCGTCAATAATCACCGCTGCGGCCTCGGAATCGTTCAGCTGATAAAGCAGTCCGTCGCCGATATGCGCGGAATTGATCGGAACCAACACTCCGCCGAGCAGAACGGTGCCGAACCACACCCTGAGCCAGTCCGGCGATGTCGCCATCATGACCGCCACGCGGTCCCCTTTGGCGATACCTTGTTCAGACAACGAGTGCGCGACCCGGCAGGCGTCGTCGAACATTTGTTGGTAGCTGATCGACTGGCTCTCCCATTTGAGCAAGGTGCGGTCGGGATGCTCAGCCGCTCGCGCCGCCAACAACGCGCCGACACTTTCATACTGCTGAATGGCCGCCGTTAGGTCATGGGTTTCCACGATGCCCGCCGTATCTCTTTTTTGCTGGTGCTTCTGCGTTAGGTGTGGGCGCCAAGTACGTGGGCGAGCGCGGTGGTGAGTTCGACGCCGGGGTCGGCGACGGCGGACATGGCGCGCCAGCCGATGTGGTTGTCGGGGCGGACCAGGATCGCCCCGCCGTCGCCGATCTCCCGGACGGCCTGCCATTTGCCACTGGGGTCGGTGTAGTCGCCGCGCTCGCCGATGGACACGGGTATGACGGTCACGCCCAGACCCTTGCCCACCCGTTCGGCCACCTCCCGCCAGGGGCTGCCGTCGTCACCGGTGATCAGTACGAATGACGGTTCGACCGGGGTCAGGTCATGGGTGGAAACGCGGCCCCGTTCCGCGGACTCGATCCAGGCGTGCGGCAGTCGGTGACCGGGGCGGGTGGTCGGCGTGTAGACCAGGCCCACCGGGTCGCGCGGCGGAGGCTCCGTGCCATCCGGGACCAAAGCGCCGGAGCGGTAGGAATAGCCGATCTCGCGGTCGTGGGCCTGCGTCTCGACGTGGTGCGTGCGGAACACCTGTTCGGCGCGCGCGCGTACCCATTCACCCATTGGACTGTCGGAGAATAACGTCTCGAACGCCGCTTTGGATTGCTCCAGCGGCGCCCCCGGAGTCAAACCCAGCCCAGCGTCCAGCACCCCATGGTTCATGAAGGTGAACATCGCCCAGTCCACATTCTCTCGCCCGGTCTCTCGGCGCTCGGGCCCGTAGGTGTCCAGCAGTGCTGGCGAGACGCCCTGGTTGAGCACCAACGCCAGTTTCCACGCCAGATTGTGCGCATCACCGAAGGCGGTGTTCAACCCCAGACCGGTGGTTGGGGGGTGACGGTGCGCGGCGTCACCGGCGATAAACGCACGCCCGACCTGATACTTGTCGGCCAGGATCCCCTCGAGCACCCAGTGGTTGATTCCGTGCACCTCCAACTCCAGATCCGGGAGCTTGAGCAGTTCCCGGACTCGCGGCACCATGGCCCTGTCGTTCTTACGGGCCGGATCGTTGGCACCGAACGCGAACTGGATAACCCACTCTTCGGAATGCTTGCCCCAGGTCGGACCCAGCACCGCCATCGCACCACTGCCCAGTAAGTCTCCAACCCCCTCGGGGTTGGTGAAGAACGTCAACAAGATGTCGTCGTTCCACCACTGCGACAGGTCGGCGCTGAAGTGCACACCCACCATCTCCAGCAGACCGGTCGGGCCCTGCACGTCGATCCCGAACGTCGGACCGACCAACCGGCCCGCATCCGCACCCACCAGATACTGGGCGTTGACCCGAAACACCTCTCCGTTGTCATTGTTCTCGACCAGCGCGGTGACCCCATCGGCGTCCTGGCTGACCTTGGTTACCAAATGGTTGAACAGCACACTCGACGGTGCTCGATCCGCCGCGCAGCGCCGCAACAACGGCTCCAGTCGAATCTGCGGCAAATTGCCGGACAACACCGGCGAGTCCTCCTCGTAACGGGTCCGCAACGACCCCCCACCAAAGGCCTCCATCGTGTGAAACACCCGACGATCCAGCGGGCCATCGCCCCCTAGCGACGTCATCCACTGCACCCGCCCCATCTTGTCGATGGGGGCGCTGGCAGCTCGCAACGAATCGGCGATGCCGTGCTGACGGAAGATCTCCATCGTGCGCTGATTGAGATAGTGCGCTTTGGGTTTGCGCGAGGTCCCCTCCCGACGCTCGCACACCAGATGTTCGACACCGAGGTTGGACAGGAATATGGAAAACGACAGCCCACAGCCGCCGCCGCCGACGACGAACACCGGGACATTGATTTCTCGCATGACCGAGTTACTCCTCTGTATTAGCTCTTTGCTATGAAGTGGTTGCGCATCGACCCGATTCCGTCGAATTCGGTGACCAGTTGATCACCGGCACTCAATGTCACCTGGGGGTCACGTGTCCACCCGATGCCCGACGGTGTACCGGTGAAGATCAGATCCCCCGGCAGCAGCGGTAGCACCGCCGACAGGTACGCAACCAATTGCGCGACCGAGAAGATCATGTTTCTAGTGCGGTCAGTTTGCATGGGCTGGCCATTGAGCCGACACCCCAAACCGATGTCGTTGGGGTTGTCGAGTTCATCGGGGGTGACAAGGTACGGACCAATTGGGGCGAATCCGGAAAACGACTTCGCCAGCGAAAACTGCTGCGGAGGAGCGCCTGACGTTTGCAGACGCCGCTCGGACAGGTCCTGCCCACCGGTTAGGCCCGCCACGTAATCCCAGGCCAGAGCTTCCGGCACCCGATAGGCGCGGTGACCTATTACGACGACCAGTTCGGACTCGAAATCGACTGCGTCAGAGGGCAATTCGATATCGGCGAACGGCCCAGTGACACTGGCCGGGAACTTGGTGAAGATCATCGGCTCGTCGGGGACCCCCAGACCACCCTCCTCGGCGTGGTCCCGATAGTTCAAGCCGACCGCAAAAACCTGGCGAGGCGCCGGCACGGGAGGTCCGATGTCGTCGTCCTCGATAGGAAACTTCGGGTAATCGCTTGCGCCCGACGCCCAGGAGCAAAACTCCGACCAGCGGTCGTAAATCGACCCGAGGTCGGCGGCGAACGCCGCCTCGACATCGATTCCCTCACCTGGGCCGGCCAAGAGTGCAGCACGCCCCCGGTAATTCAGCAGTCGCATGCGCTCAGGACCTCGCGGAGGCGTAATCTGCCAACGCCGCCCCGAACGCCTCCATCACCCCCGGTAGCGGCGCCCCCGCCAACGCCCACGACCGCGTCGACACCACCCCGACATCCACGCCCTCGCGTCGCGCTTGAATCATCCGCTCAGGATCGAAGGTCGGCCCCGCAGCATCGGCGGAGTACTCAGGGCCCTCCATGTACTCGACTGACGTCTCGGGAGTCGGGAAATTATCCACCTGGAACTCACAGAAATTGCCATCCGGATCCAGGTAGTACATGGATGTGGTCACCCCATGCTGGGCGCAAACCGCCGGCTGCACCCCGCCCGCGGCCAGCTCCGAGTAACGCTCCAACAACGCGTCGATCGAGGGGACGGTATACGCGGAGTGATGCAGCCCCGCGGCCGCGGGCGACTTGTTCTCTAGCGGAAATGGCGGCTGGGTGAATGCCACCCGGTGATGCTCCTCGTCGAAGGTGATCAAACACGACTCATCAGTCTCGAACACCACGCGAGCGCCGAGAACTTGCGCGTAGAAGTCCCTCATCTCGTTGATCCTGCTGGTCTGGAACACCACATGCGCCAACTCCAGATCAGACGCCATTTCTCTACGCTCCTCTCGCCTTCGGCCACACCGAAATCGACGCGGCGACACCGTCGCACCAAACCCAGCCGAACGCCGCCCGGAGACGGTCCGGCCGAGTGGCCTGCTCACTCACAATGAGGCGCTGATGTGTGTTCGATCACGTTCACGGGCCTCATACTTGTCGACAACTTTGAAACTGTCAACACAGTTGTTGATTAAGTTTGGCCGAGTTCTCGGCACATTTGGCCGAGAGCCGATACGTGACAAGTGGCGTCGCCGTCCTCCCAAGAGACTGTGAGCCGTCAACGCGAATGTTGACACAAGAAGGTCGGTCGACTGAAGATGGGTATGCCGCCGCGGTATCGGCTGCGGGTCCATCGGTCGCGCACCAAGAAAGCGTCCGCCACCCCCGACCAAGGAGCACATGTGCCAGAGTCGTCTCAAACCGTGTCCCCCGACCTCGACGACCTCCTGAGCTTCGAGGCCATCAACGAACCGCGCACCTTCTACAAGCGCCTTCGTGACACCGACCCGGTGTATTGGAACGCTCGCTGGAACGGGTGGATACTTACCGCGTACGACGACGTCGCCGCCGGTTTTCGTGATCACGACCGACTGTCCTCCGACAGGTTCGAGGGGCCGTTCGCGAAGGACCTGATCGGCTCCGCCTCCCGTTACCAGCAGCTCATCGACTTCATGAACAAGTGGATGTTCACCAAGGACCGCCCGTACCACACCCATTTGCGGTCCTTGGTCAACACCGCGTTCACCCCGAAGAGCGTGGATGTGCTGCGGCCGCGCATCCGCGAACTGGTGCGCGAATTGGCCGAGCCGCTGCGGGGCCGCGAGCGGGTGAATTTCCTCGGCGAATTCGCCTTCACCTTGCCCGTCGTGGTGATAGCCGAGTACCTCGGGGTGCCCGCGGAGGGCCGTCATCAATTGCGTGAATGGTCGGAAGATCTTGGCGCGGTGATCTTCTTCGAGGGGCAGAACGCGAACCGATTCGAAACCGGCGCGAAGGCGATGCAAGGCCTGGTCGACCTGATCCGCCCGATCGTGCGGGCCCGCGCGAGCGAGCCGGGCAACGACTTGATCTCCGGCATGGTGCACGCCGAGCTCGACGGCGAACGGTTCACCGAAGAGGAGATCATCGCCAACGTCGTTCTCATGGTGTTCGCCGGACACGAGACCACGATGAACCTGATTTCCAACGGTGTGGTGGCCTTCGACATGTTCCCCGGCACCTGGCAGCAGGTCGCTGACGACCCCCGGACGGTCCGCACCGCGGTCGAAGAAGTACTGCGGTTCGACGGGCCGATCCGCGGCCTCGCGCGCTGGGCCAGGGAGGGGTTCGAACTGCACGGCAAACAGATCAAGAAGCTCGACCGGCTGCTGCTGGTCCAGCACGGCGCCAACCACGACCCGCAGTTCTTCGACGCACCCGAGCAGTTCGACCCCACCCGCTGGCCTAATAAGCATCTCGGATTCGGCCAGGGAATACACACCTGCCTGGGGGCGCCGCTGGCCCGGTTAGAGGCTCAGGAGGCCTACGCATACCTCAGCGAGGAATTCTCCGGCATCGAGGTGCTGACCCCCGAGCTGCGCTACAACAAGACGCTATCCTCCCGCAGCCTGCAAAGCCTCGAAGTCCGGTTTCGCGAGCGATGAGCGGGCAGTCCCGGATGCACGCGTTCGTCGATCCCGACCTGTGCGCGAGCGCGTCCCAATGTGTGCAGAAGGCGCCGAACGCCTTCCATCTCGATGCCAACGGCCTCTCGGTGTTCGACCCGGACGGTCAGTGGACCGACGCCGAGTTGACCAAGGCCGCCGACGCCTGTCCGATGGCGGCGATCGAGCTCATCGACGCCGAGCAGACCGAATAAGGACTATCAGGTTCACAGGTCGAGCACCAGTTTGCCGCCCGCGCATCGCGATACGCAGATCATCATGGTGTCCCCGGCGGCCCTCTGCTGGGCGTTCAACACGGAGTCGCGGTGCTCGGGTGTGCCGGAGAGCACCGCGGTCTCACAGGATCCGCAGGTGCCTTCCTCACACGACGACGTCACGAACGCGCCCGCCTCCTCGGCGGCGGCCAGAATGGACACCCCGGGCGGCACGGTTACGGTGGCGCCGGTTTGAGCGAGTTCCACCTCGCACTCGCGGTCCACGACGCCGGGCTCGGCCGGGCGCGCCGAGAAACGTTCGACCCGCAGGTCACACGCCGCCTCGCTGGCACACTGCCGTTCGGCCGCCGTCAGCAGCGGCTCCGGCCCGCAGCAATACAACTTGGTCCCCGGCGGTGCCTCGGCCACGAAGCCGGCCAGGTCGAGCAAGCCGAATTGGTCCTCGGGCCGCACGAGCACCTTCTCGCCATACTCTGATACCAGTTCCTCCACGTAGGCCATCGAGGAAGCGCGGCGCCCGCCGTAGAGCAGCCGCCATGGATTACCGGCGTGCTCGGCGGCGGCCACCATCGCACGGATCGGCGTGATGCCGATCCCGCCGGCAACGAAGAGGTAGTTCGGCGCCGGCTCCAGCGCGAAATGATTGCGCGGGCCTCGCACCCGAACCTTCGATGCGGGTTGCAGCGAGTCGAAGATCCACCGCGACCCACCCCGCCCATCGTGCTCGCGCAGCACCGCGATTTCCCAGCTGGACCCGCCTGAAACGGCGTTGCCGGTCAACGAATACTGTCGGATAAGGCCGCAGTCGAGCATCAGATCGATGTGGGCGCCCGGTTGCCACTTCGGCATCCCGGCGCCGTCTGGCCGTGCGAGCCGCAACGCGACGACGTCCTCAGCCTCGTCACGGCGCTCGGTGACCACGAGGTCGAATTCCTGTTCCGCATGAGCGTTTTGGCTCATCAGACGGTCCCACCCTTCCGGATGGACGGCGCCCCCGCCCTGTCGACCGCCGGCTTCGCGTTCCGCTGTCCGATCGACGCCCTGATGTCGGTAAGCCCGCGAAGAAACGCGGGGCGGCGCGTTGACCATTCCTGCTGCACCGCTTCGGTCTCGAGCGCGTCAGTGTGATCGGCTACCAGCGGTGCTCGGCGCAACCAGCCCACCAGCCGTCGCACGTATTCGGCTTCCATGTCGCCGAGACCGGCGGCGAGTCCTATGGCATTGTCAACTACTTTCGGGCGGTCAACGACATCGGCCACCAGTCCTACCCGGTATGCCTGGTCGGCGTTCCACGTCTGACCGAGCAGCAGCGCCAGGGTTGCTTGTTGATGGCCGACCGCCCGCGAGAGCAGCCAACCGTGACCTCCCCCGGGAAAGATGCGCAGTTCGGCGAACCGGCATACGAAACGGGCTGTGTCGGCGGCGACACGTACGTCACAGGCCAAAGCCAAGTTAAACCCGGCGCCCACCGCCGCACCGTTGATCGCTCCGATCGTGACGAGTGGGGAATTCAGGATGCGCAGAAAGCCCCCGTAAACTCCGCGGATCAGCCCGAAGTCGCCTTCTGCGGCCTGTTCGAGGGTGGCGAGTTCGGCTCCGGCGCAAAACGTCGTGCCCGCACCGGTCACCACTAACGCTCGTATCGCCGGATCGGCCTCCAGATCATCCATCGCAACCGCGATCTCGCCCACCATGGCAGCGGACAGCACGTTACGCCGATCGGGATCGTCCAAAGCAAGGACCGCCACCGGTCCACGACGGTCGACACTCACCACTGGAGCCATCACGGCACTCGGGCAACTTCAACGCCCGCGCCGTCCTCGGTAAGCCACGCCCACAGGTCGGGCGCGGCCAACGCGTCGCTGGCCAGCCGACTTGCCCAGTAGTGCTCGGCGCCGAACTCCTCCCGCCAGGTCCACAGACTCAACGTATGACGATGCAGCTCGTGCTCACGCGCTGTACCCAGCGCACCATGCAGCTGGTGTGCGACGGCCGCCACTTCGGTGGCCGCCTTTGCGGTCTGGATCTTGGCCGTTGCCAGACGTGGATCGGTGCGTAGCTGCGCCGCGTGTGAGACTCCGCGCGTGGCATCGGCGACGGCGGCCTGCGCTGCCGTGACGGCTCCTGCCAGTGCGGCGACGCTCTGCTGAACCGCTTGAAACGCGGACAGTGGCCGACCGAACTGCTTGCGGGTCGCGATGTGCTCGACGGTCAGTTCTTGAACCCGGGCCAGGGCCGACGAGATCTGCA
Source organism: Mycobacterium sp. (assembly GCF_965277065.1). GTDB lineage: Bacteria > Actinomycetota > Actinomycetes > Mycobacteriales > Mycobacteriaceae > Mycobacterium. The sequence continues at coordinate 184,484 of NZ_CBDIBT010000014.1, read as the reverse complement.
CGCTGCGGGCTAAGGCGCCGCATACCAGTATCTCCTCGGCGACCTCTTCGGCCGGACGGCGCAAGGGGATCAGCGTCGTGGCTGGAGCTCCGCTGACAATGACGCTGGCCCAGGGTGCGCCGTTGAGGCTGCGCCGCGGCGCGCGCTGTGCGCAATCGGCGTCGATCACGGCGATCCCCGCGTCGCCGTTGCGGTCCGCGATGATCACGATCAGCTGGCTGGCCCAGGTGGCCCACGGTACCCAGTCCGCGTCGACGTTGACGCGGCCGTCGTCGTCGATCCAGCCGATGTCGGGCACGACGACGGTCAGGCCGGCATCGTCCGCAGCTATGCCGGCAAGGCTCTTGACGCCGTTGGTCACCAAAACGAGATCGGCCACTGGTGACGGCCAACCGCCACTGGAGACCGCATCGACGACCGCCACCGCGTCGGCGAGGTCACCCCCTTCCCCGTCCAGATCGCCGTCGAGCCCCACTCCCAGCCAGCCTCCAGCAGCGAGCTGCTGGGTAGCTGAACGGCCCGCCGATTCGTCCCAGGCCCAGTCCGCGCCCGCCTGAGACTGGTGGTCAAGGGTGGAACGAACGGCCTCACCGATCTGGCCGGTCATGAGGTGACCAGCTCTCGAGCAACGATGCCTCGCAGAATCTCGTTCGTGCCGCCGCGCAATGTACGGTCGGGGCCGCGCAATACGGCCTCCGCCAGCAGCCTGGCCAGCTCATCGTCCGAGTCCAGGTCCGGACCGACTCCGAAAGAGGCACGCACCAGTCCGACGATTCTGCCCTCGAATTGGGTACCGAGATCCTTGACGACAGCGCTTTCGACATTGGGAGTCTCGCCTCGACCGAGCGCCTGAGCGACTTCGAGCGACATGGCGCGAATGCTGCGCAGTTGCGCCAGCAACACCCCGAGTTCAACGGTGTCGGAGACACGGCCGCGTTCGATGAGGCAGCGCAGCAACGGCATCGTGGATAGGAATCGCTCCGGGCCACTGCGCTCCAGGGCTAGTTCTTGCATCACCTGCGCCCAGCCTCGTCCCGGTGCGCCGAGTAGCGCATCATCGGCGAGTGGGATGTCGTCAAAGATGACTTCGTTGAAGTAGTGGCCGCCGTCGAGAGAAATTATCGGCCGAACCTCGACCCCGGGGCTTTTCAGGTCGACCAGGAATTGCGAAAGCCCTGCATGCCGGTTATCACTGTCGACGGGCTCGGTTCGCGCGAGGACAAGGGCGTAATGGGCCACGTGGGCGAGGCTGGTCCACACCTTCGCACCGCTCAGTCTCCAGCCGCCGTCGACCTCTTTGGCGCGAGTTCTGATCGATGCGAGATCGGATCCGCTGTCGGGTTCAGACATTCCGATCGAGAAGTACCGTTCACCACGCGCGATCGGCGGTAGATGCTCAGCTTGCTGCGCTGGCGTTCCGTGGCGCAGCAGGGCCGGCCCGACCTGGCGATCAGCGAACCAATGGGCGGCGACCGGTGCCCCAGCGGCCAGAAGTTCCTCGATCACCACGTAGCGCTGCTCGCTGGAAACTTGAGCACCGCCGAAGTCACGCGGAAAGGTCATTCCGACCCATCCGCGGGCACCCAACGCGCGGCTGAACTCCGGGCTAAAGCCCATCATCCAGGAATCGCAGTGCCGTTCAAGCCCCCGGGCGGCCATTTCGTGACCGACGAATTCGCGCACGTCGGCGCGCAAGTGCTGCTGACTGCTAATCGGCGGATCCCCCTAACGGAATGCGTATAACTAGGGATCATCCTAGGACGACTAATCAGTGAGAGTCAACGTCAACGTTGACGACCTTTGTGCCCGTTCAGTCGGAGATGACGACCCTCGCGCGCGCGACGCTGGATCGACGGCACAGGCCGGACGTTAGACACCAGATGATGAGACCGCCGCACACGCGTCGCGCTCACTGGTCCAGCCCAGGTGCCGAGGGGTGAACTCAGCGAATCCTATGGCGATGCGGTCTACAAAAGCTCTAGATCGTGAGCGCTCTCAAGACAAGCACCGCCACGGAGAGCAGCAGAATGGCTCCCGACGACTGCACGTCGTACATCTTTCGTCGGAGATGCGAGGCAACAGCGAGAACGAAGTACAGCACCGCGCCGATTCCCGCAGCGATCCCGATCGGCCACCAGAACAAACCCAGCACGATGCCTGCTGCAGCCGCGAGCTCGCACGATGCGAGCAGCCAGATGTAGCGCTCGGGAAAACCGACTTTCACTATGGTGGCGGTCTGTTCAGGGTTGCGAGTGAGCTTTCCGTATGCCGAAAGCACGAGCAGTGCAGCCAGTACAGCGCTGAGAACGCAGGTCGCGATGAACATCGCCGATGAACCATCCTTTGCATATATGTGGCAGACAGACCCTGCATCGAACCTCCAGGGGCTGAGGGCAAGCGCTCGGTGGGCGCCAGGCGAGTCTCTCCGTAAACCAGGATGGGGTTCGGCGCTCAAAGCGCCGTGCGCCTCGACGTTGGCGAGGAGGCCGCCACCGGATGGTGCCACCTCCGCGTCCGCAGTGTCAACACTATTGTTGACGGCAAAGGCATCCGCGCCCATCAGGAGGCACAAGGGTAGGCGGGTTGGTACGTGAGCTCGGCATGCTGCTGCGCGATCGCAGGATAAGAAGGGGCTCCTGAGCGGTTTTGTTTTTCCAGGCCGCGAGTCGTTGTGATTGTGAATATCCCCGGACCCCATGGTGCCTGGTGTGTCGTAATCCGCACGCCTGATGGCACGGGTCACTAAGCGCAACTCGGTATCTATAGTGATCAACATAGTTGTTGACTCATCTCTCGAACACATTCATTATTGCTGTCGAGGAGGACATCCATGCGAGTGCTAAGACGATTTGACGACATCCCAACCGAGCCGGGCACCCACTCTCCCGAGTTCATGGCTCACCTGGAGAACTGCGCGGTTGTCAAGGGAGGCATTCCCGCCGGCACTGTCGCGGATCCGTTGCACACGCATCGATTCGACCAATTCTATTTCGTTCTCAGTGGCGCCACCGACGTACAGCTGGGCATCGACAAGGTGCATGCACAGGCCGACACTTTGGTCCGAATCCCCGCGGGGCTCCCCCACTACGCCCTCAACGAGGGAGTGGACGAAGTCGTCCAGATGGAGATTCTCTTGCCTGCGCCGGTTCCGGCCAGCGGTGGGAAGTTGATTCCCATTAAGGAACTCTGTTCGGACCTTCAGGCGCCGCCCCCGCCAAACTGTCTGACCCCCGTGCGCCCAGATGGGTGGTCCAGTGTTCCCGGCGGCCGGCTCGAAGTGCAGGTGCTCGCAAATCGCGCCAGCGGCTCCGAGCACGGCATGATAGCGGTCACCCGTGTCGCGCCCTGCCCTGCTCCGGAGGGTTACAGCGTGCATCCCTTCGATGAGTTCTGGTTCGTTTTAGAAGGAGCACTGACGGTCGACGTCAGCGGTGAAGTTCACACCGCCAACCGCCACGATCTGGTGGTGGTACCCGCCGGGGCGCCATATCGCGTATGGAACGCCGAGGATCGCCCCGAACGTCATCTGACGATCATCACGCCGGAGCCGCCGGCGTCGGTGCCCCCGTCCGAATGGACGGTTCCCGTCCAGTTCGCCCGAACCTGAGCCACTCCGCCAGCCGTCGCTCCCCCTGGAAAATGATGCGCGCCATTGCCCACACCGACCTCGAGGTCTTTCCGATCTGCCTGGGCTGCAACGTCTTTGGATGGACCGTGGCCCAAGATGAGGCCTTCGTCGTACTCGACGCGTTCGCCGAAGGCGGCGGAAATTTCTTTGATACTTCGGATGTGTACTGGAAATTCTTGCCGGGCAACGTCGGCGGTGAATCAGAAACCATCATCGGCGAGTGGATGCGGCAGCGACGCTGCCGGGACCGCATGGTGGTCTCGACAAAAATCGGGTGCCTCGACGGCATGACCGGCGGACTGACCGCCTCCAACATCCGCAGGTATACCGAGGCCAGCATGAAGCGGCTGGGCGTCGATACGATTGATTTGCTGTACGCCCATACCGACGATCCTGACACCCCGCTGGAAGAGACCCTATCGGGTCTCGACGCGCTCGTCCGCGCGGGAAAAGTGCGCTACATCGCTGCTTCTCGATTCGGCGCAGAGCGGTTGGCCAGGGCAGCCGCGATCGCCCAGCGTGAGCATCTCGCTGGGTTCGCGGCCACTCAATCGCTCTACAGCCTGGTCGAACGCGACTTCGAGACAACGCATGCCAGCGTAGTCGACCAGTTGGGGCTATCCGTGATGCCCTACTACGCGTTGGCGGCCGGGTTCCTGACTGGAAAGTATCGGCCGGGCACCACGACGGACAGCGTCCGCACCGCCGCCGAGGCGCGCCCGGCGAACCCGACGCTCTACCTTGATGCACACGGCATAGCGCTGCTGGCAGTACTCGACGACGTCGCCGAAGCTCACCAGACCACGGTCGCCGCAGTATCCCTGGCCTGGTTGCTCGCCCAAGACCACGTCACCGCAACAATCACGAGCGCACGCACAGTGTCCCAACTCGAGGGGATACTTCCGGCGGCGGATCTGGCCTTAACCGCGGAGCAAGTCACGCGCCTCGGCGCCGCTTACTCCCACAGTTCACTGCAGTAAAGCTGCTTAGCGGGCGATCTGCTCGCCCGATCAACATCAGTGTTGACTGAGAAGGGTGCGGGACCCTACGCTGCTGTGGAGCGAGCGACACCAACTGACCACCATGACGCTCGTTGCCATTATGGAAGGATGCTTCGTGACTATCGACGACGCAACCCTTGAGGAAACCTCAGAGGTAAGGTGGGCGCGCCAGATCACCGATTATTTCGCGCTTTCCGATCGTTGGGAATTCGCATCGTTCGGCGACTATCTGAGCCGAGACATAGAATTCCGATTCGCCAACAACGCGCCCATCAAGGGACTTGACGCGATGTTGGAATTTGCTGCCCTGCACAAAGACGCAGTCAAGAGCGTTCGACACACCCTCAATTCTTTTTACACAGACCTTGCTCAGCGCACTGTTGTCGTTGAACTGCGGGTGCGGTACGTCCAGCTCGACGACACGACAAGCGAATATCCGGCCGCGGTCGTCCTTACCTTCAACACCGACGACCTCATCAAGGGCTACCGCGTCTATGTCGACCTCTCCGCGCTCGGTTGAGTAATCGTGCCGCGCGGTCCAATTTTCGTCATGAGCCTCCGTCGCCCGTCACAGCGCGAGATCGCGGCAGGTCGAAGTGATGGACATCGGTGGCCGGTGCATCCTGCTCCGATCTTCCTGTTGAAGCCAAGGCGTTGACCAGCCCTTGGTAATAAATCAATTTCTCCGGGTTCGACCGTTTCGGGAACGGTTTGCTGACCGAAATGTGCATCGGCCTGTCCGGCCTGCTCTGACCGGAGCCACCGATCCCTTCCCATCTTGCCGAGACCGTCGGCAAGAACCAGTCGTCACATGCAGCGAGCGTGCATACAGGGAGTCACGATGACCACAATCCAGCCCAATGTGCCAGCCGCCAAGGCCGAGAGGGAACCGGCACTCGATGAAATCGCCGCACGCGTGCTGTGGCTGTCGACCGCAATCATCCATCACGCCAACCACGTTCGACCAAATCCCAGCGGGCTGAAAGTCGGCGGTCATCAGGCCTCCTGCGCATCAATGGTGTCGATCATGACCTCGCTGTACTTCGAGCAGCTACAGTCCGGCGACCGCGTGTCGGTCAAGCCGCACGCTTCACCCGTGTTGCATGCGATCAACTACCTGCTCGGCACACTCGACGAGTCCTACCTGACGACTCTGCGGCAGTTCGGCGGCCTGCAAAGCTATCCGAGTCGGTCCAAGGATCCAGACCCGGTGGACTATTCGACCGGGTCCGTGGGGATTGGCGCCACCGCACCAATCTGGGGCGTGATCGCGCGTCGTTATGTCGACGCCGCTTTCGGCAGCACCGGGTCGGGCCGTCAATACTCGCTAGTCGGTGATGCCGAACTCGACGAGGGCGCGGTCTGGGAAGCGATTCTGGATCCGGCTGTCCAGGAGCTTGGCGAAATCGTCTGGATCATCGACATGAACCGTCAGTCCCTCGACCGGGTGGTGCCCAACATCGCGGCCGGGCGGATGGAATCAATGTTCTCCGCGGCGGGATGGCAGGTCATCCCAGTCAGATTCGGCCGGTTGCTCGAACAGCTCTTCGGCCGTCCGGGCGGATCGGCGCTGCGTCGCAGGATTGTGGAGATGCCCAATCCCGAGTACCAGCGGCTGTTGCGCTGCACGGCCGACGAACTGCGCCGGCGGTTGCCCGCCCAGCAGCCTGATGCCGAGGCCATCAACGAACTCATAGCGCAACTCGATGACGCCACCCTAATCAAAGCCATCGGCAACCTGGGCGGCCACGACCTGAACACGCTGCGGTCGGCGTTCGCGGAGATCGACGATTCCCGGCCGACGGTCATCATCGCTTACACCATCAAGGGGTACGGGCTGCCGACCCAAGGACACCCCCAGAACCATTCCTCGCTTCTTTCCGTCGAGCAATTCCAGCACCTGGCAGAAACCCTGGGCAATGATCCCGAACGACCCTGGCAGCGCTTTGATGCCCAGTCCCTGGCCGGTGAACTGTGCTTAGCGGCCGCGCAGCGTCTGCGCCGCACCGCGCCGACAATCGCAGTGCCGCCAACGGTGCCCACCGAAATCGGCCGCACTCCGCTTGCCACCACCACAACCCAGGCGGCGTTGGGCCGAACGCTGCTCGACCTGAGCCGCGAGGCCCCCGAGGTGGCCAAGCGAGTGGTCACCGTAAGCCCCGACGTCAGCTCGAGCACTAACCTCGCAGGCTGGCTCAACAAGGTGGGTATTTGGTCACCCGACGAACGCCACAACTGGTTCGACGATGACCGTGAAACCATCCTGCATTGGCGCGAGAGGCCGACTGGCCAACATATGGAACTCGGGATCGCCGAAACCAACCTGGTAGGGCTGCTCGGGGAGCTCGGCGCCACCTGGAGTCGCTGGGGACAACCGTTATTTCCCATCGGCGTGCTGTACGACCCCTTCGTCGAGCGAGCTCTGGAGCCCTGGTCCTACGGCATCTATGCCGGTGGCCAGTCCATTCTTGTTGGAACCCCGGCAGGAGTCACGCTAGCGGCCGAGGGGGGTGCGCATCAATCGATCAAGACACCCTCGATCGGGCTTGAGCAACCCGGCTGCATCAGTTACGAACCCGCATTCGCCATCGAAGTCGAATGGACACTGCTGCACTGCATTTCGCGGCTGGGCCGCCCGGACGGTGAATCTTCCTACTTGCGGCTGTCCACCCGGCCCGTTCGCCAGGACCTCGCCGATCTGCCCACCGATCCTGCAGCTCGGGAGCGCCGTCGCCGCCAGGTCATCGCCGGCGGGTACACGCTGCGTCCGTGCGTGAACCCAGCGGTGTGCATCGTGGCTGTCGGCGCGATGGTCACCGAAGCAATCGAGGCGGCAGATCGGCTTGCAGAGATGAAGCTCGCCGCCGAGGTAGTCTGCGTTACCAATCCTGGATTGCTGTTCGAATCCCTTCAGGCTCGCCAAGGCCGGGGTGACCAACCCTCCTGGATCCTCGACCAGATCTTCCCGGCTCAACGTGCCGCGCCGATGATCACCATTCTCGATGGACACCCCCACACCCTGGCCTTCCTCGCCGGAATCAATCGTGTCCCGTTGAAGTCGTTAGGCGTCAGCCGATTCGGACAGGTCGGCGATTTGTACGACGTGTACCGGTACCACGAGATTGATACCGATTCAATCGTGCGCGCCGCGCTCGATCTCGCCGAGTGAGTAGGAAAAACATGACAGACGCGGAGTTCACTATAATCCTGCCATCCCTGGGCGAGGACGTCACCGAGGCTACCGTTACGCGCTGGCTCGTCGAGCCAGGCGACACGGTGGAGGTCGAAACGCCGTTGTTGGAAGTCGCGACCGACAAAGTTGATACCGAGATCCCCTCGCCGCACGCGGGCACCGTCGCCACCATTCTCGTCGCAGAGAACGACGTCGTGGAAGTCGGTGCAGCCCTTGCCACCATCACCACCGCTCCCGCCTCGCAGCCCGACGAAGAGCCCCGACTCGTGACGGCGGAGCCCGAACCTATGACGGCGGAGCCCGAACCCGTGACGGCTGAAGCTGCCACCCCATCCGGGAGTGCGGCCGCCCAGAGTGCTGCCTCCGATGGACCGGCCGAGACCGACACCCCCATTGACACTCCGTCCGTCTCGGTTGCCACGGCGCCTCCCGCGGTGACGAACGGCGCCGATACCTCAGTCGAAAAGCTTCCCAGGATCCGTCAAACGATCGCCCGACGCATGATGGAGTCACTGCACGGTTCTGCCCAGCTCACCACCGTTGTTGAAGCCGACGTAACCAGCATCAGCACGTTGCGCACCGCGCACAAAGCGGAATTCCAGAAGGCGACCGGCACCAAACTGTCATTTCTGCCGTTCTTCGCCAAGGCAACCGTGGAAGCCCTGGCCGAGCACCCTGTTCTCAGCGCCTCGGTCAACGCGGATTGCACCGAAATCACCTATCACCACAGCGTAAATCTCGGAATCGCCGTGGACGGTCCCAAAGGATTGATCGTCCCGGTCATCCGCCATGCCGACCGGCTGAGCATCGCGGAATTGGCCGCCGGCATTGCCGAGGTGGCAGACCACGTACGCGCCGGAACGATAAGTCCCGACGCCCTGACGGGTGGCACCTTTACCATCACCAACACGGGCAGCCGAGGAGCCTTGTTCGATACGCCGATTCTGAACCGACCCGAATCGGCAATCCTGGGTACCGGTTCCGTGGTCGAGAGAGTGGTTCCCCTGCGGGGCCCGGACGGTGCAGTCGGATTCAGCGTGCGCGCCGTTGTGTATCTCTCCATCACCTACGACCACCGCGTCGTCGACGGCGCCGACGCGGCCCGGTTCCTCACCACCGTTCGACAACGGCTCAAAACGGGGTTCACGGAAAAAGAGTTGCTCAACGGGGCCCATCGCCCCGACGTTCCGGCAACGTCTGGCAGCACGTAGCCCGTCCGCACCACACCCGGTTAGAGTTGGCTGCAGGGCTCGACTGGCGCGACGCCCGTGCCGGTGCCCGGTGTCGACGACTCGACGCTGCTGAAATGCCGCTGACCCGGAGGTCAATGGAGCATTCTGCAATCGAGGTGCGATATTCCTATTAATTCCGGTTGGACGCGATCAGATCTCCCTATTCTCAAACTCCGCGTCTGTCGCTCTGGCTTCTCGCTTTGGGATTCTAGAGTCTAACGACTTGATAACGCGCACAGCTGAATTGGGACTGTTGGTCACAACCCTCGAATACACGGCGCCGGCTGCGATGACGTGAAGCACAATCCCGCTCGCAAGCCTTTTGCGCCCGACTTGATTCAACTTATGGGATAAGCGTATGGGATAACTATCTCGAGACGGCCCGACCAGGCGCGGGCGGCGATCAGCCCGATTGCCCGGAGCTTTGGGAAAGTTCTGTTCGCACAATTGGTGCGACTTTGGTGCCCAGAAGTTCGATGGCGTCAAGCACGTGGCGGTGCGGCAGGGTGCCCACGCTGAACTGCAGCAAGGTGCGGTCATGCCCAAACAGGCGCTGTTGATGAATGATCTTCTCGGCGACCTGTTCTGGGCTGCCAGCAATGAGCGCACCATTAATGTCGAGTTCCTGCGCATACTGGTCGCGGCTGGGCAGCATGTGTCGCGGGGTGCCGAGGAACGCGTGCATCCCCTCGACGAATCCCGGGTAGGAGTCATCAATCGCCTGCTGTGTCGTGCCGGCCACATAACCGTGCGAATTGATGCTGATCCGGGCGGACTGGGAGTGCCCGCCTTGAGCGGCGGCGGCGCGATACGCCTCGGCCAGTGGTGCGGATCGGCGGACGTCGCCGGCAATGATGGCCAGCGCCATCGGTAGACCCGCCGCGCCGGCGTGCCGAGCAGAGTCTGGGTTGCCTCCGACACCAACCCAGACGGGCAGCTGATGCTGTACGGGCCGAGGAAAGACGGGCTGGTCATGAAGGGCCGCCCGGAACTTGCCCGACCACGACACGGTGTCGCGGTCGCGCAAGCGCAGCAACAGGTCCAGTTTCTCGCTGAACAACTGTGCGTAGTCCTCAAGGCGGTAGCCGAAAAGCGGGAAAGATTCCGTGAATGCTCCGCGCCCGGCCATGATCTCGGCGCGTCCACCGGAGACAAGATCGAGGGTGGCGAATTCCTGGAAGATCTGTACCGGATCGGCCGACCCGAGAACCGTGGTGGCACTGGTGAGTCGGATGTGGCTGGTACGCGCGGCTGCCGCGGCAAGAACGACTGCCGGCGACGATACTGCGAATTCCTTGCGATGGTGCTCCCCGAGTCCGTAGACATCCAGCCCTACCTGGTCGGCAATCTCGATCTCTTCGATGATCTCGCGGACGCGCTCAGCGGCTGTGATTGTCGGTGTATCGCCGCCGGGATAAGGCACAGTCTCGGCAAACGAATAGACTCCGAGCTCCATCTGCGCCGCCTTTCCGAAAGAGTTACACGGCCGCAATAGGGGGCTGAGGGCACCCGGTGGCTGCCGCGGGCCGGGGTCCGCTGGATCTGGTTGCAGCCCCGGGGGTCGTGCGACCGTGGTACGAGGGTCACTACCGCCGGCGTGTGTGTCAACGTGATTGTTGACATATCACGGTGCCGCGCCGATCGCGGTCAGTGATATCACCTGGTTGGATCTGGTGTTCAGCGCCAGTCACCCGGTCGGCCGGTACAATTGCATCGAGGGCCGCCCGCCACGTGTATCACGTACTCGACTGCGGATCCGCCCACTCCGGCCTGGCCCCCGGGGACAGTTCCGCACTTGCCGGATATACGCTTTCTCACGACAGTCACCGGGTCGTGCTTTCGCCGCGGGCACGGCCGTTGGTCCGGCGCCGCGATCGCTTGACGAAGCGCCTCCCCCACATGGCGATGCCCGCGGCGAGTACCTTCTCGAGGCGAGGGTTGAAAGGCGGGCTGAGCAGCGCGACGGGACTGAAGAGCACGGGCGAGACCGCGAACGCCCGCATGTGACTGAAGGTCTCGAAGCCATACCGACCGTGGTAGTAGCCGGTTCCGCTGGATCCCACACCGCCAAACGGAAGGCCCGGAACGGTCGCGTGCAGCGCAAAGTCGTTCCGGGTCACTCCGCCGCTGCGGGTACGGGCAGCGTAGGTGCGGAAGGCGGGCGAGTCCGGACCGAACCAGTACGCCGCGAGCGGAGTCGGCCGCGCATTGACGAAGTCGATGACTTCAGCGATGTCGTCGTAGCCGATCACCGGGAGCACCGGTCCGAAGATCTCCTCCTGCATGATCGCCATGTCGGCTGTGACGTCGCTGATCAGGGTGAAGGGAATCCTTCGGGTTGCCGGCGGCGGAATCTGCTCGCCGGGCGGGACGACTTGGCGTAGCGCGGCGCCGCGTCTGCGCGCATCCTCGATCAGCGCACAGATTCGTTGGTAATGCTTGTCATTGATGATGGTGCATACGTCGCCGTTGTCGAGAAGCGTCGGAAGTGCTGCACGACAGGCTTTTTCAGCGACGTCGAGAAATTGTCCGGTGCGGTGGCGCGGGACGAATACGTAGTCGGGACTCAGGCAGATCTGACCGCTGTTGGCCAGGCGGGCCGTGACGATCCGCTTCGCGGCCGTGGCGATGTCCGCCCCGGTACCGACGACGGTCGGGTTCTTGCCGCCCAGCTCCAGAGTGACGGGCGTCAAATTCGCTGCAGCAGCACGCGACACCTGCTTGGCGACCGCGGAGGAGCCGGTGAAGAACAGATGGTCGAACGGCAAGGCGCTGAACGCCACGGCCACGTCGAGTTCGCCGCAGACCACGGCCAGCTCCTTGACCCCAAATCGCTCCGCTAGCGCGGTGTGCAGGGCTTCGCCGGTCCGGGGGGCCATCTCCGACATCTTGATCATGACGCGATTCCCGGCCGCGATCGCCGCGATCGCCGGCTGCACTGAGAGCCCGACAGGAAAGTTCCAGGGTGACATGATGCCGACCACCCCCAACGGGGTGGGCTCGACCCAGGCCTGCACGCCGACGGCACGCACGTATTTGGGTTGCGGTCGCTGCGGCGCCATCCACGCCCGCAGGCTGCGTTTGGTAGCTCTGATCTCTTCCAGCTGGAGAAGGACTTCTCCAGCCAGCGCTCCACCGAATGGCCGGTTGCCGAAATCGGCACTGACCGCCCGAACGATGCGGTCGGCGTGTTCGGCAAGGGCGGCTCCGAGCCGGTCAAGTCGGTCCACACGCAGGGCGTGCGAGGGCGGTCCGGCTTCCAGCTGCGCACGCCGCTGCAGTTCGAGCACCTCGGACACCTGGTCGACCGTCCACAGGGGTGTCGCCGGCCGGAGATCGGTCTCATGTGTAACGGCGGATACGGATTGGCTCACCCAAAGACGATGCGCTCTCGCTCCAAGCGGCGCCAATGCGCTTTTCGGGGAGTGGAACCGCGTTGTGCGGCCGGCCCATCAGCTGGTTGCGGACGCATCGAGCATGTCCACCTGGATGGGACGGTGCTGAAGCGGGCGAACAGTGTCGTCGGCGGCAGCGTGGTGGCGAAAAGCGTTGAGACATAAGGACCGCGGTGTTCGGGTTGCGTGGCACCACACCGATACCCGAGGTGCTCATCTTCGTCCTCAAGCCAGGCCGTTCACCACCTGCCTGGTCGTTATAACTAGTTCGTTATGCGTACCGGCAGGTGGCGGATGGCCCGGAACGCGGATGAATAGGCGTACTCGGGCTTGGCGAGGACTTCGAATTCGTATCCGTGCGCCAAGAATTCCTCCCAGAGGATCGCCAGTTGCACCTCGGCGAGCCGCGCTCCAATGCAGCGGTGAATACCGTGGCCGAAAGTTAGATGCCGGGACGGCCGCTCCCGATCTACGATGAACTCGCTGGCCCGTTCGATGGCCTCGTCGTCCCGATTGGCGGAGATGTACCACAGAATGACTTTGTCTCCCCTTTTGATGCTTTTACCCTTGAAGTCGATGTCCTGCAGCGCGTTTCGCCGCATGCATAACGCCGGAGTCTGCCATCGCAACGACTCCTGAACGAACGGTCGCACGAGCGTGGGCGTCTCGCGCAGCTTGCGGAGCTCGTCTGGATGCTCCCATAAGGCCCAAAGGCCGCCACTCATGGTGTTTCGGGTGGTGTCGTTCCCGCCGACTAGGAAGGTGAGGAGCGTACCCATTCGCTCCTGAAGCGACAGTGAGTTCATGAGATCGCTATGGGCCAGAATTGACAGCAAACTAGTGCTCGCTGGTTCTTTGGAACTCTGCTCCCACAGCGTCATCATTGTTTCAGCGAATCTCAGTTTCTCGGCCTCGCGCTCTTGCTCCGAAGAGATCGGAGCATCGGGATCGTCAAGGAAACATGTCATGACTTCCGACCAGTAGACGAGGTCGCGTCGTTTTTCGATCGGGTAGCCCATCATTGCCGCGAGCATCGTTGAAGTGAGCTCGATGGACACGCGCTCCGTCCAGTCGAACTCGTCGCCCCGGGGCAGACCGGCAAGCACCTCGCGCGTGCTCTGGCGAATCAGGTTCTCGAGCGCCGCAACGCCTTGGGGTAGCCCGAGGATCTTGAGCACTTCACGGTGTTGGGTGTGGTCGGGCGGATCCATCATGAAGAAGGTGCGCAACGCGGCTTCAGGTGGCAGATCGTAGGGCTGAATACCCCCGAAGTGCGAATCGGAGGAGAATACCTGGGTATTGACCTCGATCTCTCTGATGTCGTCGAACCGTGTGATCGCCCAATACGGTCCGAAGAAGCTGTCGTGGACGCGATGAACGGGGTCTTCCCGCCGGAGCAGCGCGAACAGCGGCTCCCATTCGTCGCGCTGATAGGTGGCCGGATCGCTGATCAGCGCACCCACGTGTGCCAAGTGTTCTTTGGCTTCAGCGACCATACGAAGCCCTTCCAACGTGCGTCGAACTAATCCTTCGAATCGCGGTCTGACGCCGCGCACCGTTAAACAATGCGATCAGGGCTCCGGTCCGAAGACGAGCGCATGAGCCGCGTCGTCGAGCGAGCAGCGCTGAGAACATACCGAATCCAGTCTCGATCCGTACACGCAATGTTCCGGCCTGCAGGACCCACTTACCTCCCCCGACACCCTCGTGTTCAGCAGTCTGCTAGGCCCCCATGAGGTGACCGAGACCGCGGTGTTCGGCCAGGGACGTAGGCGTAGCCACTGTTTGAACCCCGTGAGCGAAGTCCATTTCGCAATCGCAGAGCGGCGGATCGGTGTGCCCATCGACTCGTTCATAGAGCGAGGCTCCGCGGACCTCAAGAGCGAATTCGCCGGCCCACTGACGATCCAGACGATCGCCGAGCAGATCGGCGTGCCCGACGAGCGGCTATCGGAGATGGAGCGGGTCGCCCACAACCTGCTGCAGGCATTGGACCAGCCGGCGAACGCGGAGCCAGGGGCGGTCGACGAATTTTCTTCGTTCGCAATGGAACTCATGCAGGAGCGCAGGAGGAATCCGCAGGACGACACACTGACGGTACTCGCCCAGGTAGAAGTCACGGGGCGCGAACTGGATGCCGAGAAGGCGATGGCCTATTTCAGTGGATTCCTGATCGCCGGCCAGACACCACCCGGGCATCGCAGACGAGATTGCTTTACCGCATCGGCCAGGACGAGGTTCTCAAACGGCGGCTGGTCGACGATCCAGGTCTGATCGCTCGGGCCAAAACCGCTGCTCAAAGTGCAGTCACCGCTTTCGAGGAGTCGCTGCGGCTGCGGCCGCCGTTTCATTTCTTTCGCCGCACCGTCGCCGTCGAGACTGAACTCGCCGGCCAACGGCTGACGACCGGAGACGCTGTCCTGGTGTCCTTCGCCGCCGCCAACCGCGACCCGGCGAGGTTCGCGGACCCGGAGCAGTTCAATCCGGATCGAGCGGAATGGAAGCATCTCACGTTCGGTCACGGCATTCACCTGTGCGCGGGTGCGACGCTGGCCCGCACGCAGCTACGCTTGGCCTCTACGCGAATTCTCGAGCGCCTGCCGGACTACCGCCCCACTATCGTCGACACCGACATTGAACGATTGGGCCTCGTCGATTCGATGCAGAGCCTGCCGGTCGAGTTTCCCCCGGCTCGCTCAGCACGGCATGTTCAAGACGTAACAAGAGCTGCGGTGGTCCGCGGTCACTCCACCGTCGGCACGCCGCTGCTGAACTGAGTACGCAAAGTCGAGGTTGTTCTCACAGAAAAGATCGCGGACGGGTTCGCAGGCATGCACCTTAACTGGCTTGCTCTTAGCGGCGCCGCAGCCGGATGACCGCCGGCGTCAGTGGCTGGTCGTCGGCACCCCGAGCAGCGCCGCGGCATTCAATCCCGCGATCTTTGCGGCATCGGCCGCCGGCAGATCAGCCAAGATAGACCCGCCCAGGTCGTCTTGCGCCGGCAGCGGGTAGTCGGTCCCGAACAGGATGCGGTCCGAACCGATCCGATCACATAGGTATCGCAGGTTCGCCTGGTCGTAGACGACGCTGTCGACGAATACGTTTCGGGTCAGGTCCGATGAGCGGGGTCCGTCGCCTTGATCCCACAGACGCGCGATTCGCGACAACGCCCAGAAGAAGGTGCCGCCACCGTGGGCGAGACAAATGCGCAATTGCGGGCAACGCACCACATGGCCGCCGAACACCAGTCGGCTCGCGGCGATCGCTGTGTCGGTAGTCATGCCGAGACCGAAGCTGTTGGCAAGCCCGGTGATCCGCTGCGACCAGCCAGCGCCGGTCTCGAGAATAAGCGGATGGACGAAAACAATCATGTCCAATTGTTCTGCGGCGTCGAAGAACTCCTGAAGATCGGCATGGTCGAGTTCACGGTCGCCGGCAGTGGTACCGATCTCGACCCCCGACAACCCCGCATCGCGCGCGCGCTGAAGAACGTCGACGGCCTTGTCGGGATAGTGCAGCGGCACCGCACCTAGCCCGCTGAACCGGCCCGGATGGTCGGCAACCACCTGCGCGATTCCGGCGTTCAGCTGGTCGGCCCATTCAGTTGCCTGTCTGGCGTCGCCCCAGTCGCAGATTAGCGGCGGGACTGGGGATAAGACCTGCCGGTCGAGCCCGGTGCCATCCATGTCGTCGAGCCGACGAGCGGTAGACCACGCCGAGGACGACATCGTCCGCACCACCTGCCCGTTGCGGCTCAATCGGCCCGTGCCGTCGGCGGTGCTGAACGTGGGCCAGCGCAGGTCACCGAAGCGCTCGGCGAAATTGGGCAACTCAACGACGACATGGGCATGAAAGTCGATACGGCAGCCGGTGTCGTCCGAGCCATCCATGGTGCCGTCCTCCTGAAACGCAATGCCGCCACCGGTGCTGAGCGGTCACTACCGCGCCGGCGCACCGTTGTAACCGGGGAGTATCAGCGATCCAGCGTCGACGGGCAGTTCGACGCCGGTCACCTCAGCCGCCTCGTCGGATGCGAGCCAGGAGAACGCGTTAGCGACCGCGGATGCCGGCAGCACCGAACGTCCGCGCAATGCCGACATCCGCCGGAAGAAGGCAGTCCGACGGCTTTCCTCCTCGTCGGACGAGGTATTGAGCGCACCGGCCGCGTCGTTGTCGATCATCGGGGTATGAATCGCCCCCGGCAACACGGTGTTGGCGCGGACACCGAACTCGCCCAGCTCCAACGCAATCGACTTCATCAGCCCAGCTAGCCCGTGCTTGGACGCCGTGTAAGCGCCGAGTCCTCGGCGCGGAGTTCGGGCCTGCACCGACGCGGTCGCCAGGATGACACCGGAGAGCTGTTGAATCATCTGCGGGGCAACCGCTTTGGCGGTTCGCCAGACACCGGAGACGTTGATGTCGAGGACAGCCTGCCACTCGTGTTCCTCAACCTCCCAAAAGGGCTTGGAGAGCATGATGCCCGCGTTGGCGATGGCCACGTCGATGCGGCCGAACTTGCCGACGGTGGCCTGGACTGCCGCGTCGATGGAACTCTGATCTCGGACGTCGACGATTTGGGACAGACAATCTGCGCCCGCAGCAATCACCGCGAGCCGGGTGTCCTCGAGATCTGTGGAATTCGCCGTGGTCGCCTGGGCCGCGGAGACGGTGTCGGCGATGTCGCATACCACCAGGGAGGCCTCCTCCGCCGCGAATAATTCGGCGGTCGCACGCCCGATCCCTCGGGCCGCGCCGGTGATGAATACGATCTTGCCTTGATGCCGGGACAACGGTGTCTCCTCTCGTAAGCCGCTGCGGGTGAGGTGAATTGCCAAGCACTCAGGTGTGCGCCGCCACAGCTAGCGACCGCGTCAGCCTGCGGTGGCCACCACAACAGGGACCGATCGGATTCCCTGCGTCGGCCAGATGGTCCTACCGACATCGCCCTCGACGTCGAAGTCCGGAAAGACGTCGAGGAACGCGTCGATCGCGATGCGAAGCTGAGTCCGCCCCAGATCGGCCCCGACGCAATAGTGGGTGCCAAATCCAAAACTGACGTTGCGCGTGGGCGGCCGGTCGAGGATGAATTCGTTGGCATGCTCGAACTGGTCCTCATCGCGGGAGGCAGACGCCCAGACCAGTGCAACTTGCTCCCCGGCATTGATGGTTCGGCCGCCGACCTCGACATCCTGCACGGCGCGTCGGCCCAATCCGATCAACGGGCCATAAAAGCGGATGATCTCATCCACCGCACCCGCGGTGAGGTCCGGATCGGCGATGAGCCGGGCCCGATGCTCGGGATGCGTACCGAGATGGATCAACGCGTGTCCCAAAGAGTTCGCCGAGGTGTCGTGACCGGCCGACGTCAGCAACATGTAGTAGCCGTGCAGTTCTTTCTGCGTGAGCGGGCGACCATCCACCCTGACCTCGAGCAACGCGCTCATCAGATCGTCGCCGGGATTTTTGGCCCGCTTCTCGGCCTCGCGCGTGACGTACTTCGATATTGCGTTGGACATGTCGAGGAGAAGCTCTAGATTGCCGTCGGATAAGGCCTGGACCATATTAGACGTCCAACCGCGAAACTCAGCCCACATGGACTCGGGCACCCGCAACGCGAGGCATAGCGCCTCGCCGGCGAACGGCTGCGCGAATTCGGTCGAGGCATCAAAGCGGCCCCGGCCCCGCAACGGCTCCAGCAGGCTACGTGCGATCTTCCGAAGCTCAGGCGCCAGCTCGGCGACCCTACTTTTGGAGAGAAAGGGCAGCAGCGGCGACCGGTAGCTGGTGTGGTCGGGCGGATCGCTCTGTAGCGGAATCCAGGGGAAGCCCAGGTCCAAGTGCGGGACGCTGAACTGCGGGCCCGACGAGAATGTGCCTGGGTTCTTGCACGCCGACGCGATGTCGGCGTGTTTCAGCAGGGCCCAGAATCCGCCGAAATCCTCGGTCCAGGCGACGGGGCAACCCTTGCGAAGGTCGGCGAAGGTCTGCGCATACGTCCCATCGATATCAGGTGCCAGCGGGCTCCAGTCGCTGTGGCGTTCCTCTGCTCGAGTCATGGTCGAAATTCTCTGTGCAGTGCGGAGGTATGCACATTCAGCGGTTCCGCGTGACAGAACCCGATCGACTCTGGGTCGCCACAACGCATATGCAGGCGCTGGACCACGGCGGACGTGAACACTCCGGTCGAGTCCAGTTCCGACCCTCAGAACGGCGATCGCCTTCGAGTGGCGCCGGTGAACGACGATGAATCCGGACGTGGCCCTGCTGCCGAGTCGCCCGAATACGGACGGGCGGTCGCACGGATGAAGACCTGACAGTTCGGGAAAGGGACCTCGTGAATACCTCATCGTCGACACCCACCGCTCTGGTGACCGGCGCCGGCGCAGGTACTGGCCGTGAATACGTGCGGCTATTGCTAGCGGACAACTTCCGAGTCCTCGCCGTCAGTCTCCTCGACGATGAACTTGCAATGTTGAAGCGCGATCATGATCCCGGCGACGGCCGCCTCGTGCTCAAACAAGCCGACCTCTGCGAGCCTGACTGCGCGGAGAAGTTGCTGGCCTGGTGCGACGAACACGCCTATCAGGTCGACACTCTGGTCAACAACGCGGGCTTCGCCGCGTACGGGATGCCGACCGATATCGACCTGACCAAGCTTGAGCGCATGTTGATGCTCAACGTGATCACCTCGACAAAGCTGTCGATGATTTTCGGTCGCCGAATGAAGGAACGCCGGTCCGGCCGGATATTGGTGATGGGATCGTCCGCCGGATTCTCGCCCACGGTAAGGCTCGCGGCCTATGGAGCATCGAAGGCGTACACGAACACGTTCAGTCTGGCGCTGGGCGCGGAGCTCGAGCAAAGCGGCGTCACGCTCACGTGTGTGGCGCCCGGATCCTTCCAGTCCAACTTCGCGGCGACCGCAGACGTCGCCGGGTTCAGCGGCAACTCGTTGACGAAGAGGATTTATGCCACCGAGAAGCTGGATGCCGCGGCGGTCGCGCAGGCCGGATACCGTGCCCTCGTTCAAGGCAAACCGATGGTGACGGTGGGCAGCAAGGGCACGGCGGCGAAGGTGCTGGGGCGAGCTTTCTCCCCGGTCTTCATGGCGCGGCGCTCCAGAATTCTGTAGCCACGTTGCTGGCGGCCGACCTGCGGCCGAACACGTTACAGCGCAGTACAACCGAGGTGGAGGACGTCGTGCTCGATGTGAGAAGCGCCATGCGACGCTCGGCGAGCTTTCACCGCGATCTGATTGCGGTCGAAAGTTCCGGGCGGACATTGACATTCGGCCAGGCGTGGGATCGCGGCGTGCGTCTCGCCAATGCTCTTATCGCGCTGGGCGCAAAACCTGGAGACCGTGTCGCCGTACTCGAAGACAACTGCATCGCGGCGTGCGACTTCTACCTAGCCACCGCGGTAGCGAACCTCGTCCGTGTTCCGCTCTACCGCCGTAATTCGCCCGCCGCCCATCAGCACATGATCGGGCACACCGGCACCAATATCGTTGTCGCCGCAGAGGAATACGCCGAAGAGCTCAGCGGAATCGACGACGTGCACGTTGTGGTCCGGGACGGAGAATACGAAGACTGGCTCGACGCCCAAGATGACACTGACCCGAATCCCGACGTGTCGCTTGACGACGTGTTCATCATCCGGCACTCGGCCGGCACGACGGGCAAGGCCAAGGGCATCGCGTACACCCATCGCGCCTGGATGAGCGCCACCCGCGACTGGTTCTACATGCTTCCGCCGGTCAACCGCGGCGACGGGTGTCTGCACGTGGGGCCTATCTCGCACGGTTCGGGCTACATGTTCCTGCCGGTCTGGCTGGGCGGCGGACGCAACGTGCTGGCCCCCAAGTTCGACTCGGAGACGTTCCTGTCCACCGTGGCCGACCAGGAGATTGCCTACCTGTTCGCCGTTCCGACGATGATCGCCGACATCGTCGCGAGGGTAGGGGGACGGCGTCAGCATCTGCCGCACCTCAAATCCGTCGTGGTGTCCGGCGCGCCGATCAGTGAACCCACCGCGATGGCCGGACGAGAGGTGTTGGGCGACAACATGTATCAGCTCTACGGCCAAACCGAGGCGGTACCCGTGGCGATGATGGGGCCGCGAGAATGGTTCGGCCCGTCACCGGGCTCGGATCCCTTGCGGGCGGCCGGACGGATCATGCCTTTCGCCGAATTGGAAATCCGCGACGAAACGAATTGCCCGGTTGCGCTTGGCGAACCCGGTGAGATCGCCATCCGATGTGACGGTCAGATGACCGGGTTGTGGAACGACGACGAGATGACTGAGCGCCGACTGAAGGACGGCTGGGTGTTGACCGGCGACGTCGGCAGGCTAGACGAACACGGCTACCTCTATGTGATCGACCGCGTCGACGACATGATCGTCTCGGGCGGTTTCAACATTTGGCCTGCCGAACTCGAACAGGTCATCGCCGCACTGCCGGGAGTGCGTGAAGTCGCCGTCGTCGGTGTGCCACACGAGAAATGGGGAGAGGCGCCACTAGCCGTGGTGTTCGCTGATCCCGCCGCCACGCTCGAACAGCAGGAGATCATCGATGCCTGCAGCACCAGGTTGGGCTCATACAAGAAGCCGACCCAGGTGGTGTTCCAGGACAACCCGTTGCCACGCAGCCCGGTGGGCAAAATCCAACGCAAAGTAATTCGGGAGCCGTTCTGGGCGGATCGGAGTGTCCGCGTCGCAGGTTCCTGATGGGTGGACGCACGCACCACCGGCGACCAGAGGTGGCTCCCCGCAAGGCTTATCGCTGGCCGCCGTCCCGCGTCAAGCGGGCCGGTCGCGGTCGGCGCCGACGCCATGCTGATCCCCGGCCATCACCTGCGGGCCGTGATTAACGACGACGGTGGTGGCCTGCCCTCGGACGACCCATATGTCGGAATTGTCGGCGGGCTGTAGCGGCTCGATTTCGATGGCCGTGAACTCTTGTCCGTCCGCGTCGTGCAACCCGACCGTGATGTGCACCGCGCATCCCGCTGCCTCGATACGCAACAGCTTGTCGGCACCCCCAGCGTGGTGCGTGATGATCTTCACCCGTCGTCCCGACGCAGGCCCACCGATCGCTTCGAAAGGGCCTAGACCTTAGCCGTTTGGCGCTGTTCAACCAGCTCCGGTATCTCGGCACGGCGATCTGAAACTCCCGCACGGTCGGCGGTGTCCCGGCTGACCCGACCGTAGCGGAAAAACTCCGTAAAGACCTGGGCGAACAGTTCCGGTTGGTCGGTCTGCCCTTGATGCCCGCAGTCGTCGGGATAGAAGAACTGCACTCTGGGCAGCGCGTCCTCGACGCGGTGGCCGAGCTCCTGAACGGGAAGGATGAGGTCGTTCTTCCCGTATAGGCACAGGGCCGGAATCTCGAGGCGGTCAAGCCGATTCTTTGTTGACATGGCGGTCGCAATGTCCGGCGGAATCTCGCCATGCAATGTGGCCTTTTGCCAGGCGATCCAGGAGTCTTTGTGGGTGTCAGCCGAACGCATCCGCATCTCGAGGAGATCATCGGTGATCGCTTCCGGGCGGTGGATGATGGAGCTCATCATCTTTTTCATCGTCTCGCGGGTGCCGTCCCATCCGACGTCGGCCTTGAGATCGGTTGTCCCGAACGAAATAAGGTCGCCGACGGGCCCCGCGATGAGGATGAACTTTTTAACCCGATGCGGATAGCGCACGACGTAGTGGGAGGTGTTGATACAGCCCATCGAATTCCCCGACAGAAAGAATTCGTCAAGGCACAAAGCCTCAACGAATCGTTCCAGAAAATTGATGTGCGAATAGGGCCCGTAGACCGGCCAGTACTGCGGGCTCGGGTCGGAGAGTCCGAAGCCGGGCTGATCCGGGCAGTAGATCCGAAAGCCTGCCTGCGCCAAAAGCGGCGCCAGCATGCGCCATCCGGCCAACCCCGACGATCCAGGGATTCCGCCGTGCAACAGCACTACTGGAGGGCCGCTCTCGCCAGCGGTCATGTAATGTGCCCGTTCGCCATTGGCGAGACGGATCCAACAGCTCATCATGCCCGGTACCTCGATGATTCCCTCATCGGTTAAGGCCACGTCTACCGGATCCTTTCGCGTGCAATACATCCCATAACTTGGCATCGACTGGTTCTCACGCGGATGATTGTCGGGATCGTGCACGCTGGCAAGGTTGCCATTTCGCTGAATGGAACTCGTCTGCGACGCAGCGCGGTGAGTGTGATCCGCGGCGCGAAGCCAGCCGGTGGGTGGCGCCCCGGAAGGTGTTCTAGGTAGCGGCACGACGGGGTGTTGCGGATCGCCAATGCTTTATGACGTCCCGACCAAGGTCAGCGGTGCGTACAAATCAGCGATTTGCGCACAACGTCGCGTGCATGACGCAACGTTCGGCCACGAATCGGCGGGGTTCAAACCCGGCTGGCGTGCGGCGAGGCACCGGAGGATCGATGGAAGAATACGAAGCCCGACTCGTGTGGGGTGCGGCGTGCTCGGGTCGAAATGTCTATCTCAACGGTGCGGGTATGCAGCGGCCGACCCGGCCGCTATCCACCGTTAGCACACAGTGAGCTTGCGGGTCGGCTTCGCGGTCGCCAACTTAGGGTTTGCTGAATGAGAGTTTCAGTGCCCCGTCGCTAGGCGAGCACCGATCGAGCGAACTGCGCGATCCGATTCTGGGCGGCAATTGCCTCGGGCACCGGCATGATGGGCCAGCAGTGGAAGAGGCCAGACCCTTCAATGTATTCCACCTGAGGCCACTTTCGTTTGAATGCGCGCGACTCCAATACCAGCACGTCGTCCGTTCCGGCAAACATCAAGATGGGCGGGAAGTTCGTGAAGTCACCCACGATGGGGCTGATCCTGGGGTCATCGGCGGACAGGTTGCCCGCGTACAGCGCACGCAACTCGTCGATCGTTCGATCGCTCAATACGCTGTCGCGCTGGCGGATCTGCGGATAGTCCGGATCGTCTCGCCGAACCGCTTCAAGTCCGGGCGAGATCAGCACCAGTCCCCTCGGCAGGTCGATCCCTTCGTCCTGAGCCAGCAGTGCGACGACGGCCGTGAGCATTCCGCCTGCGGAGTCGCCCGCCATGACGAGGTCGTCGGCCCCGGTTGTGGCCACCAGTGAGCGATAGAGCGCCACGCCGAAGTCGGTGATCTCGGGCGCCTGCGCATCGGGTGCCAGCGGATAAAGCGGGACGATGAAGGAGATGCCGAAGTCCCGCACGAGTCGGCTGATGAACTTCCAGTGGATAGACATCGGCCCGAAGACGAAACCCCCACCGTGCCAGTAGAGGACGCGAACCGAGGATCGTGATTCCAGGGGGCCGATGTGCCACACCGTGCGACCACGGAACATCTCCGCACGCACCGAGAGGCCTTTACGCATAGCCGAACGTGGCGCCCTGCACAACAGTCGGCGTCGTAGCCGCCAGTTCTTCCGCCTGAGGTCGCCACCCCACAGCCACAGATTGAGCAGCGAGGTGTGGCGCATGGCGAATCCCATCGCGCGGGCCTTGCGTGAGGGTGAGTTCATCTACTGCCCTTTCTCGGCGAAGTTGGGATGTGACTCAGCACCGCCGCCTCGAGTTCATCGGGGCACGTGCTGACGCGCTCGATTGCCGGGGTGGGCCCCCGGCACGACATCGCAGCGACGATCGCCTCGCGGCTGTTGATGACGACGACGTTCGTCAGGCACATGTGGTTGACGGGGCGGACATGCCCGGCCGGGTAACCAGCAGGGAGTTTCACTCGGCGATGAGCTCGGTCGCGGTGCTCTGGCAAACGTGCTCGACGCTCACCCCAGGCGCGCATTCGCGCAGATGAAGCTCGGTGTCTACGCGGTCGATGACGGCAAGGTTGGTGATGATTCGATCCACCACACGTCGGCCGGTCAATGGAAGCGAACAGCGATCGACGATCTTCGGATTGCCCTCACGGTCGGTATGTTCCATAACCACGATCACGCGGCCGGCGCCGTGCACGAGATCCATCGCACCGCCCATGCCCTTGACCATCTTTCCCGGGACCATCCAATTGGCGAGGTCACCTCCGCGAGATACCTGCATCGCACCGAGCACCGCGGTATCGATATGTCCGCCACGAATCATCGCGAACGATAGGGCCGAGTCGAAGAACGACGACCCGGCGTTGACCGTCACCGTTTCCTTGCCGGCGTTGATGAGATCGGCGTCGACACGGTCGTCGGCGGGGTACGGACCTGTACCCAATATCCCGTTCTCTGAATGCAGGACCACCTTGACGCCGGGCGGTAAGAAGCCGGGGATCAAGGTGGGTAGCCCGATCCCCAGATTGACGTATTCGCCGTCTCGAAGCTCGGCCGCGGCCCGGGCCGCGATCTGATCGCGCGTCCATCCCGGTGCGGTCACGAGGTACCCGCCGTGGCAGGCTGGACCGTCCGCTTCTCGATGCGTTTCGCCTGGGCTCCGGTACACACGATGCGCTGCACGAAAACACCGGGAAGGTGAACCTGGCCGGGCTCGATCTCACCGGGCTCGACGAGGTGCTCAACCTGAGCAATGGTGACCCGGCCTGCCATTGCGACGAGTGGATTGAAATTCATTGCGGTCTTGTTGAAGACGAGGTTGCCGTCGGCGTCGCCGAGAGCTGCGTGTACCAATGCGAAATCTGCCCGCAGCGCGGTTTCCAGCACGTAAGGGCGGCCGCCGAACATACGGGTCTCCTTGGGCTCCGAGGCCAGCGCGACGGAGCCGTCGGCGTTGTACCGTAGCGGCAGCCCGCCGTCGCTCACCAAACTGCCGGCGCCGGCCGGGGTGAAGAACGCGGGAATCCCCGCGCCCCCAGCCCTCAGCCGTTCGGCGAGGGTGCCCTGCGGCGTCAGTTCAACTTCCAACTCGCCGTGCAGATACCGTCGGGCAAACTCCTTGTTCTCCCCCACGTATGAGGCGACGATGCGGCGAATCCGGCCGGCCGACAACAGAAGACCCAGTCCCCATTCGTCGACGCCACAGTTGTTGGAGATGATCTCGAGGTCTGAACTGCCCGTCGCGACGATTGCGCCGATCAGTACATCGGGGATGCCGCACAGCCCGAATCCGCCCACGGCCAAAGTTGCCGAGTGACCGATGTCGGCCACCGCATCGGCGGCCGCGTCCACCACCTTGCTGCTCACAGGCTGGCCACCAATTCCGCGGCGGATGTGCCGGCCTCAATCGCGCGCCGGCCGCGCAGCATCGTCCTTGGAGCATCGACGGTGAGCACGCCAGCCACTTTGCCCCGACGCTCGTACACCGCGACGTGTCGGCCATCTGCGGGGTCGTCCATCAGCGTGATGTCGTCGCCTGCGGCGGGTCGTCCGACGATCTGAATCTTGCGGTGATATTGATCCGACCAGACGTAGGGCACGGCTCCGGCGACGCGCGGCTCTCCCATGATCACCGAAGCGACGACGTCTGCGTGCTCGTTGGCGTTGGTCCAATGTTCGACGCGTATTGACTCGCCGAAGATCGGATGCGTCCAACGGGCGACATCTCCGACAGCGTAAACGCCGGTCCGGCCGATGGCTTGCAGCTGGTCGTCGCACTTGACCCCGTTGTGCACATCCAGACCGCTGTCACGTAGCCACGCTGTTGCCGGGACGACGCCGAGACCCATCACTACCACGTCGGCATCCAAAACCGTACCGTTGGACAATTCGACCTTCTCCACTCGTGGCGCTCCAAACACTCGGGCGACCGTTACCCCGCAATGCAGCCGCACGCCGTGGTCGGTATGCAGGTCTGCCAACAGCGCTGCGACCGTTGGCCCCAGCGCACCCGACATCGGCGCAGGCAGGAGTTCGACGAGGTCCACGTCGAGATCACGCGCACGGGCGGATGCGGCGACTTCCGCGCCGATGAACCCGCCGCCGACGATGACTACCTTGGGGCGCCGATCGAAATCAGCGCGAAGGAGCTCGGCGTCAGCCAAAGTGCGTAACGTCCGGAAGCCGTCCACCCCTTCGCTGAGCGGCAGTCGGCGAGCATCGGCACCCGTCGCAATCACCGCATCGTCGTAGGGCATTTCGTCGCCATTCGACAGGCAAACCCGTCGACGATCCCCATCCAGCCTTATGGCGCGGGTCTCAGCTCGGATTTCCAAGTCGAGTTCGGCCAAGGCCGCGTCGTTGCGGAGCAGAGGCACCTCCCCCGAGTGATCCGATGACAGATAGTCCTTGGACAGCGGTGGGCGATCGTATGGCAACCCCGGTTCCGCGCCCACCAGAGTGATGGGCTCGCAGTAGCTCCGGGCACGCAGCGCTTCGGCCGTTCGCAGGCCGGCCAGCGACGCGCCGACGATTACTACACCCAAATATTTCATGCGGCGCGATCCCGCCGCGCGCTACGCCAGGGCCGTGCCGTCCTGCGGAATGAAGCCCTCACGCAACCCTGCCGCGCAACTGAACGGCGCAGAACCGGCACCGCGACTATGAGCACTTTGCGCCGATTGACGCGGCCGCCTGACTAAGTCCTCGTTCTAACTCTGGAGTCACCTTTTCCGTCAGCAGGAGGCTCATGGACATCGCACCGAGAACCTCGGCTGAGGAGCGACGCAAGATAGGAGCTGCGATGCAATGTGCTCCCAGCGATGACCCCTCGTTATCTCGGGCGACTCCGGTTTTGCGCGCCTCCCTCAACGACGCGCGCAGAATTGCAGTGTTGGTCATGGTCTTGACCGTCAGCCGCGGAACGGGAGCCGACAGGGCACGCTCTCGCGTGGCCTCGGCAGAAAATGCCAACATTGCCTTTCCCAGCGCAGTGCACAGGGCCGGAATCCTGCCACCAATTTGGCTGGGCACGTCTACACCATCGTGTCCGTAGATCTTCTCGACGTAAAGCACATCTATTCCGTCGAGCACCGCCAGATGCACTGTTGCACCGTATTTCCGGTATAAATCGGACATGTACGGGATGGCAATCGAACGCAAACTGCGCGGCCGGCATTCGGCGACCATGTTCCCGAGCTCGAAAGCAGCACGACCCAGCCGATACCGCGTGTCGACCCGTTCGACGTACCCCTGAGCTACCAGCACTCCCAGCAGACGATGCGCGGTGCTCTTGGGAATGCAGGCACGACCGGCGATCTGCGAGACCCCAAGCAGCGAACCACCGCCGCGGAAAGAGTCAAGCACCGCCAGCGCCTTCCCTACGCTGGTGCCCAGCGCAGATCCGCCCTCGCGAACGTTTGGCGTCTGCGTGAAGGTCGAGATCAATGATCCTGCGCATGACCGAGGCGGTGCTGCTGGAGTCATCTTGCCTCCTTGTGGTCACACAAATGCGGGTCTGCCCAGACCGGCAAATGCCATGTGGAGCGGTCTAACGGGCGCAACGTTACGGAACCCAGACAGCCTAGTCAACATGTGTGTTGAAAGCTGCTCGGTCCGCGGTCGCCATTGGACATCAGGTGGCGGCACTTCATCCGGTCCCGCAATGCGGAACGCGAACCTTGGCAGCGCAGCCTGCGTGCCATAAACCGCTAGTACACAAAGGAACAGGCTTCCAGGCTCGGACGCGCTAGTCACTCACCGACCAACTTGCGACCGACGGCTCGCAGTTCAAGACGGGAATGTGCATGCAAGACATCGTCCACAAGTTCGGTTACCTCGCGATCGGCGTGAGCGATCTCGTCGAAGCTACCGAGTTTTATACCCGATTCGGCCGGCTCGACCTCACCGAGGTTGTCGGATCGACTGCGTTCATGACCGGCGGGCGAGAACACCATTGGGTGCGGTTGGAAGAAGGAAACGGACAGGGGGTCAAGCGAATCGGGTACGAGGTCACCGGTGAAGAAAGCTTCGGGCACGTCCGCGAGGAGTTGAAAAGCCGGAAGATCACGTTCGAAGAGGGCGGCAACCCTGCGGCCGACCGCGTATCTCGCTGGCTCCGATTTACCGACCCCGGCGGCACGGACATTGAACTGTATTCGGGAATGTACGAGCGTGGCGTCGCACCGGTCAACACCGGTGTAAAAATGGAGAAGTTTTTGCATGGTGGCTGGGAGACTGCGCAGTTCGATATCACGACCCGTTTCTACCAAGACGTCCTCAGCTTCAAGCCGTCCGATTGGATCGCTGACAAAGTCGCATTCTTACGGGCCGGCGACAGATATCACCACTCGCTCGTGTTGCTCAGGGGCCACCGCTCGGCGTTCAACCACTTCTGTGTCCAGGTCGAGTCGATCGACGACGTGATGCGCTTCCGCAACAATGCGTTACGTCACGGAGTCAGATTGCGCGATGACCTGCTCCGCCACGCGCCATCGGGCTCCATCGGCGTCTACATGCAGGATGAAGCGCGAGGCTTTGCCGTCGAATTCTGCACGGGTCATCCGCAGGTGGACGATGCGACGCATAAGGCGAGAATTCTGCCCATGGCTCCCGAGACCGCCGACATCTGGCTGTCGCCGTTACCGGATATGCCGGTCGAACCGTCGTCGCGGGCGATGCTCCCCCCCGGCGTTCGCACACCGATCGACAACGACGGCGGAAAGGCCGTCGAACCGCTAGCAGTCGGCGCGTTACCGGTCGGCGACGCGTGACCACGTTTCCCAGCAGCGCACCCGAGGCGAGAGGCGACATATTTGTGACCACTCCAGGCAAGTTGGTCGTCGACGACAGGGAGAAGGGGCTGTTCCGAATCCACCGGTCTGCCTTCACATCTGAGGAGATCTTCAGCAAAGAGCAGAAAGAGATTTTCGGCCAGAGCTGGCTTTACGTCGGCCATGAGTCAGAGATCCCCAACCCGAACGACTTCCAGACCAGGCGGGTCGGCGGGCGCACCGTGATCTACACAAGAGACAAGCAGGGCCAGGTTAACGTCATGCTCAACAGCTGCCGCCACCGCGGGGCCGAGGTGTGCCGCGAACGCCGAGGCAACCGCAAAATCTTCACCTGCTTCTACCACGGCTGGGCCTACAACAACGCGGGCACGCTAGTGAGCGTGCCTGACGGTGATCGGTACAGCGAAGCGTTCGACCGCGGCGAACACGGCCTCTTCAAGCCCCGGGCCGAGACCTACCGCGGTTTCACGTATCTCACCTTCAGCAACGATGCGCCCGACCTGCAAACCTATCTGGCGGACGCCAAGCACCTGATCGACCTGGTTGCCGACCAATCTTCGACTGGCATGTACATCGTGCACGGCACCCACAACTACTCCATGCGCGCGAATTGGAAGCTGTTGATGGAGAACAGCTGCGACGGGTATCACGCCTTCACGGTTCACCAAACTTACTTCGAGATGATGCTGAACCTCGGGGTCACCCCGGGCCTGATTGCTGAGCAGGGCCGGGGCGCCGGATGGGATCTTGGCAATGGTCACGCCGTGGTGGAGAGTCCGGAACTCGGTATGCCTTTGATGTCGGAAGAGATTCTGGCGGCGACCGTGTTGCGGCGCTCGGAAATGGTGAACCGCGTTGGCGAGGCCCGCACAAAACAGATGCTGAACACCACCCGTAACCTCATCGTGTTTCCGAACATGGCGATCATCGACCTCAACTTCGGGATTCAGGTCCGGACGATGTATCCGCTCGCTCCCGACCGCACCGAGATCACCGGCTGGCAACTCATGCCCAGGGATGTGTCGGAGGCACTGAAGCTCTACCGAATCGACAACGCCTTGACCTTCTGGGGGCCGGCCGGTCTCGCGACACCCGATGACGTTGAGGGGCTTGAGCAGTGTCAGCGGGGCTTCTCGTCGATGCAAGAGATTGAGTGGTCCGACATCTCCCGTGGAATGGGGTCACAACAGCCGACCGCCGTGGACGAGCTTCAAATGCGCTGCTTCTGGCGCCAGTGGAACGCATCGATCACTGGCGAAAGCACCATTCCGGAAGGATCCCCTTACGACACGTCTTATCTCGAGCAATCCTCCGCAAAGCCGGTACTCGAGACCTTTAGCAGCGGGACGACGCGATGACTGGCGTCGTGTCCGCCGCGACGTTGACCCGTGCGGATGTGGAAGACTTCCTCTTCTACGAAGCCGCGCTACTGGACGAGTGGCGGCTCGAAGAGTGGTTGGACCTCTTCACCATCGACTGCGTTTACGAGGTACCCGCGCCGGACCGGCCCGAAGATGATCCGGCCGAGACCTTCGCGCTCATCCACGACCGTCGACCCATGCTTGAGCAGCGCGTGATCCGGTTGAAAAAACCGACCGCGCATGCTGAATTCCCGCACTCCAGAACACGCCGGCTTATCACCAACGTGCGGATCATCTCCGCCGACATCGGTCAGATCCGGGTGGGCGCAAACTTCGCGGTATACCGAGTGCGAAACGGCATTGACGTCACCTATGTGGGGCGCTACGAATACGACCTCGCGCTCGAGGCGGACGGATGGAAGATCGCTCGCCGCAAGGCGATCTTGGACCACGATGTCCTCGACCCACACGGCAAGATCAGCATCGTCCTCTGAGTCAGGCCGACAGTGAACATCAGCGGAAGGATAGCGGTCGTGACCGGCGCAGCCAGCGGCCTCGGTCTCGGCATCGCACGCCATCTGGCGTCCCTGGGAGTCAGGGTGTGCCTGGCCGACCTGAACGAAGAAAGTCTGAAAAAGGCGCTTCCATCGATACCGGCCGTCGGCACCGAAGGCGCCATCGGGGTGGTCGTCGATCTCAGCCAACGCGCAGGCGCGAAGAGACTCGTCAATGCCGCAATTGATGCGTTCGGGCATGTCGACATTCTCGTCAACAATGCCGGTGGAGGGGTCATCCGGCCGACGCTGACACACTCCGACGCCACGCTTCGCGAAACGTTCGACCGCAATGTGTGGACGATGCTCTACACCACCATCGAGATGATTCCGCACATGATCGAACGCAACTACGGCCGAGTGGTGAGCATCGGTGCGGAATCCGTTCGTAACGGGCTGTGGCAGCACGCCATCTACAGCGCCGCCAAGGGCGCCGTCCATGGCGTGACACCCGGCCTGGCACGCGAGTTCGCGCAGTACCACATCACTTTCAACGTGGTCGCGCCAGCGATGGTGATCACGCCCGAGCACGCGGCGTTAATGGAGCGGATGCCCGAACGCGACCGGCGCGAACACGAGCGATTCCTTGAGCAAATTCGTGGCTCCATTCCGGCTGGCCGCGGCGGCACCGTCGATGAAATTGCAGCCGCGACAGCCTATCTGGCATCGGACGACGCGGGATTCGTGACCGGACAAATCTTGAGCGTCAACGGCGGCAGCTCGATGTTGTGATTTCACACCGTGGCCACGCCGACGTGACCACAGCCTTTTCCAGACCGGAGGAGACCATGTCTTTGACCTTCGCTTTCACCGTCAACGACCTCGCCGACGGTGAGGCGCGCCCGATGCCCGCCGCCCCGCACGTAGCGGTGTATCGCGTGGGTGACGACTTCTATGCCACACAGGATTCGTGCAGTCACGAGGAATGGTCGCTCGGCGACGACGGCGAATTGGAGGGGCATGAAGTGGTCTGTTCACTGCACATGGCGCGTTTCGACGTCCGGGACGGACGTGCCCTGTGCCTTCCGGCATTGAAAGCACTAACGACATATCCGGTCAGCGTTATCGACGGGCGCGTGCTGGTGGACGTGGACGGTCACGGTGTTGCACCGACTGATAACACGGCCGCCAACGGAAACCGGTCGGGATGAGTGAACTGTCGCGCAAACGCCAACGGGCCGGCCAGGCGCCCAGCCGTAACTACACCACCCGGCGAAGGGCACTTATCAGGGCTGCTGCGGAAGTCTTTCGCATCAAAGGCCTTTCGGGCACCAGTTTGCACGATGTCAGCGAAGCCATCGGTGTCGACCGAGCCAGCTTGTACTACTACTTCGGCAGCAAAGAGCAGCTGTTTCGCGCGGTGATCCTGGAGTCGACTGAAGAAGTGGTCGCCCACGCTCGGGCGATCAGAACCGGACCGGGCACCGCGCGAGAGCGCCTCACGGCCCTCATCACGCACATCGTATTGTCGTTCGATCGCCACTACCCGTCGCTGCACATCTTCGTTCAGGAGGACATGCGCCGAGTTCGGAGTCGCGACGATGCGCGCGCTGACGCCGAATTTCGCCGACTAGCCGAACTGGCCGACCTGTACATGTCGACGCTGGAGGACATCGTTCAAGAAGGCGTTGGAGCCTGCGAGTTCCGTGATCTCGGCAGCCCCCACGCCACCGCGCTAGTCATCCAAGGGTCACTCAACTGGATGCACCGATGGCTGAATCCAAGCGATGAGCAAACGGTAGCGAGCGTGGCAGCGTTATTTGCCACAATCCTGCTCGACGGTCTGGCGGAAACCACACCCGCGTGAGCGGCGAAAGTCTGATAACTCAGCCGTCATGCCGAGACCGCTGTGCACTCGTCGTCGCTGCCGCCTGACTGTCGAAAAGACGGGGATGACGTCGGCGTGTTGAACATGGACTTCGTTCCGTCAACACTCCGATTTAGCCGAGCATCTCTCCAAACGATGGCGCGAGGCGCGCCGAAGAACAACGCCGTGTCGTTACTGCGCCTCGGTGACCTGGGCCAAAATGGGTCGGTGCGCGACTGTCCACCGCCATGACGTTTACTAAGACGGATTAGTCGGGTATACACGACTCACAAGTTCTAAATATGCGACTTATTAGTCGCACCACCGGAAGGATGGGTCATGAGCGAGCACTACACGGTCGGCCAGTACTTGTTGGACCGGCTCAAGGAGATGGGTATCGGACACGTGTTTGGGGTGCCGGGCGACTATGCGTTCCCGCTTTTCGCGGCGCTGGAGGCCGACCCCGACCTGGCGTGGGTCGGGGAGTGCAACGAGCTCAGCGGCGCGTATGCCGCCGACGGCTACGCCCGTATCCACGGGGTGGGGGCCTATATGGTGACCTGCGGAGTGGGCGAGCTCAGCGCGTCGTGCGGGCTGGCGGGGGCCTTCAGTGAAGGAGTGCCCATAGTCGCCATCGTTGGGCACCCACCGACCGAGGCGCCCAAGGGCCGTCAGCAAACACATCACGGGTTGCGCAATGACTTCGACGGGTTTGCCCGCATCGCCGCGGAGATGACGTGTGATCACGCCGTGCTGACCACGCAGAACGCTACGGCCGAGGTCGACCGAGTGCTCACGGCGTGCTGGGCGCAGAAGCTGCCGGTGTACCTGGCGGTCCCCCAAGATGTAGGAGACCAGCCCGCCGATCGGCCATCGACGAAGTTGGCGTTGTCCACCCCGCAGGGCGATCCAGCCCGGCTGGACGCGTTTCTCTCTGTGCTGCTGGGGCGTCTGCAAGCCGCCGGCCGGCCCGTCATTCTGGCCGACGCCGCGGTGGGCCGTTACGGCCTCACGTCTGTCGTGCAGGACTTCGCCGCGCAAACAGGTATCCCGGTGGCGACGGTATTCAGCGGAATCTCGGCCTCTTTCGATGAGACCCGCCCGGAATTTTTGGGAACCTACCTTGGTGTGCCGGGTGACCAGATCACCGAGCGAGTCGCTGGCGCTGACCTGCTCCTGCGGCTGGGCCTTCGGGTCGGAGAGACGAATCAGGGCGCTGCCGACCTCACCTGGCATGACGACACCGTGATCGATCTGGGCATCGACACCGCCCGCGTAGCAGACACCACGTATTCGGGTGTGGGCCTGGACGGCGTGATGCGCGCCCTGACGGCACAGGTCGGCGAACTCGGAGATTACGACGCCCTGCCGGCTCTTGCGCCGAGAGACTCGTTCAGCCTCGACGCGCAGGCCGCCATCACCCAGGACCGGCTCTACGCCAGGCTCGCTACATTTCTGCGCGAGGACGACGTGTTCGTCGTCGATCAGGGCACCTGCAACTCCGCCACGGGCGTTCCGAAACCGGCGGGTGTCGACACAATCACCCAGTTCAGCTGGGGCGCAATCGGATTCGCTCCGCCCGCGCTGGTCGGCACACAGGTCGCCGCGCCTGACCGGCGCCACGTCATGATCACTGGCGATGGAGCCCTCCAGATGACAGCCCAGTCGATCGCCACCGTACTGCGGCACGGATTCGCCCCCATCATCTTCGTGCTGAACAACGGCCGCTACGTCATCGAGAATGTCGTCGGCTTCGCCGAGCCGCAAGACAACGCTTACAACCACCTGCACTCCTGGGACTACCACCGGTTGGTCTCGGTGTTTGACCCCACCGGTAACGCTGTCGGGATCAAGGTTCACACCGAGGGCGAGCTCGACGGCGCCCTACACGACGCAGCGAAACACCATGACCAAGGCCGATGCACGCTGATTGAAGTCATGCTGTCTCCCGACGACGTCCCCTCTGTCCTGACCCGAACCTTCGGTGCGCTGTTGGGATCTGGGTCGTGAACGCCGCTGCACGAGAGCGTTTGGGCAACCCGGTAATAGTGCTGTCCCAGGGCGCACTGCCCGACGCCATAGTCGATGCGTTGCGCGCCGAGTTCGGCGCGGTGTACTTAACCGATGGCCGGGAGCGAGCGGCCCGCATCGGCGAGCACGCCGGGACCGCGCGGGCGCTGGTGACCGCCGGGCCTCCCGGCGTTGACGCCGCGCTAATCTCGATGTTGCCCGAGCTGGAGGCCATCGTCAGCTTGGGCGACGGCTGCGACGCGATCGACCTGGACGCCGCACAACAGCGCGGCATCGGGGTCAGTAACACTGCCCCCGATGAGTTGTGTGCCAGCGTCGCCGACACCGCCGTCGCCCTGACGCTCAACGCGCTGCGCCGATTCAGCGCCGCCGAACGCTACCTGCGGGCTCAGCGTGGCTACCAGTACACCAACTCGTTCATGCAAACCCGGGATCTGACCGGCGCGCGCGTCGGAATTCTCGGGTTGGGCCGCATCGGCATGCGTATCGCGCGCCGCCTCGGCGCGTTCGACTGCCAGCTGGCGTATCACAACCGCCGCCGCCTCCCGGCCAGTCCCTACCGCTATGCCGACACCCCCACCGCCCTGGCCAGCAGCGTAGATGTGCTCATCGTGGCCACTACCGGTGGCCCGCACACCCGTCAACTGGTCGACCGCGACGTCTTGAGCGCGCTGGGCTCCAACGGATATGTGGTCAACGTCGCCCGCGGCGATGTGATCGACCAGGACGCGCTGATCGAGTTGTGTGGCTCGGGTGCGTTGGCCGGGGCAGGCCTGGACGTGTTCTCCGGAGAGCCCAAACTGTCCGCCGCGCTGGCGGCCCTGGACAACGTCGCGCTCACTCCGCACATTGGTGGCGGCACCGACCGCACCGCCGTCGCCATGAGCAGCTGCCTGATGGCCAACCTGCGCAGCTACCTCACCACCGGCGAGCTGATCACCCCCGTCCTACCGGTGAGGACATGATCATCACCGGGTTTGCTTCCGCGGCCCGGCTCAACCGGGCAGCATCAGACATCGGACACTAGGAGGCCCGAGTTGACGAGCATGCAAGAAGCCAAACGCCGGGCCATCGTCGAGGTGCTGATCCGGGCGGCTCAAGACAGCATGATCACTCACGGACTCGACGTCACAGTCGACGCGGTCGCCGCCTGCGCGGGGGTCAATCGCAGCACCGTCTTCCGTTACTTCTCCACCCGTGAAGAGCTCCTCGCCGCCGCGGTGCGACACGGCGCGCGCGATCTGGAAGACCGGCTGCCACCCCTCACCGGGGGTGACTGGCGACCCTGGCTGCACGACATCTGCACGGTCATTCACATCCGCGCCGCCGAAACCGCCCACGGAATCTGGGACCTCACCGCCCGACGCGACCTGTCACCGCAACTGTCCACTGCTGCAACCGAATTGAGAGACAACCGTGTCAAGCGACACCGAAGCATCGCCCACACCCTGTGGGAAGCCGCCGGCGGGGCCGGTCCCCTACCACCAGAGTTCGGCGATGTTGTCGCCGCGCACCTCAGTCCGCTATTCACCATCACGGTGCTCACCGACCTGGCCGCTGATCCCCACGCCGCCGCGCGACTCGCCGAAACCTCCATCACCACCGCACTGACCCAACACACCCCACCCCACTCACCTTCGGACGATCCGCCGACCTGAGCGGCCCCTCGCACGGGTCCCAGCAATCCATGCGGGGCTCGCCTATCGTCAGGCGACTACGGAGCAACTTCATGAAGGTTGGACCTAGGTCTGAACAGCCAATTTAAGAGGTGGTGCTCTGGCCGCTAGCTCGACCCCGCCGCCGCCGCTGTCGAGATGCAACGAAGATTGACAAGACACGCCTGGCTACTTTGACAAAACTTCTGCGTGTCGCGAGGGGCTGCTAATCTTCGCTGCAAAACACCTGCTCAAGCGACATCGGATGGGACCGGACCCGCCCGCCTCAACCACCAACTGAGGTCGCGGCATGCACTCTGCGGATTTCTGCTACGCCCGCCTCGCGCGGCATTTGGGCTAAGCGATGCCATTCGCGGCGGAGATGCTGTCGACCACTTTGGCGGGTAGGTAACTGCGAACCTCGCGGCTCCTGGCAGTCGCGAGAAACCGTGCCAGGAACTCTGGTTGCTCTGGGTCGCCGAGCGGTACCGGTTCCTGACGACGCCAGCCGCGCGCCGAAATCGTTTTCACGGCAGTCAGATACGTGCGCTCATTCATACGCCCTAGTACACGGGCTCTCATCAACAGCGCTGCCAGTGACACTTGCCACTGTTGTTTAAGAGCAAAGAGTTGCTGCCAGTCGACTGTTGTCGGCAGTTGCTCGCGAATGTCGTTCGCAGGCATTAGAAACGCCGCGGCAAACTGATGCGCCTGGGTTTCTACTTCCTTCATTCCCCATATTTGTTCACCGTGCATTACCAGGTGACCAAGCTCGTGCGCGCCATCGAAGCGAGAACGCGCCCGATCCGCCTTATCGCTGCCTAAGACGACCACGGGGTGGTCGGGAAACGGAAGAGAGAAGGCATCTACATCTGCGCTGTCGAGTGGGAGTCGAATGACCACAACACCGCGTGATTCCAGAAGCTGCACAATATCGCTTAGTGGCCCGCGTGGCAGGCCCCAGTAACCCCGAACCTCCTGTGCGACAGACTCGATGGACGCGCGCGTGGCGTTGAGGTCAGTGACACGAAGTGTCGGAATATCCAGGTCAGGAAATTTGCCTGCGGCTGCGGCTGCGTTCGCGAGGTCATGCGCGATGTGAGCGACGGCGCGCGCCCTGCGTCGATCGGTGACGTTGGTGCGCCGTAATGCTCGGAAAAAACCGTCATGAGTTTCGGCGAGGGGCCGAGAGAAGAAATTGCGTGGCATCTGGAGAGCTGCGCTCAACTCAGTGATCGTCTCTGGACTAGGTCTGGTCGCTCCGCTTTCGAACTGGCTGATCGCCGCGGGAGAGAGATCGGCCCTGCTTGCCAACTGGCTCTGACTCAGTCCGACAAGCTCACGACCGACACGGAGTCGGTCCGGTTCGAATGCTGCTGCACTCATCAGTCCTCCACTTTCGCTCCAGTGAAGGCTACCGAGCCTCGCTTAGGCCGAGGCTACCTGCACTTTTGCACGAATCGATGGAGATTCGCTCAGAAACTTCTACTGAAATTAGTGTGTTAAACTTAAGTCAGACCATCACCGCTACCAGGGAGGGCCGTGTTGCCAACGCCCGGCTCCACATCGGCCGCTACTCGATTCCAGATTCTTTCTTTTGACGGCGGTGGTCTGCGCGGCATGTATTCGGCTGCGGTCCTGGCACGCCTCGAGGAAGACCTCGGCATCCGCATCATCGACCACTTCGACTTGATCGCCGGCACCTCAACCGGCGGGATCATTGCCCTCGGTTTGGGTCTCGGCATGGCACCGCGCGAGATCTTAGAGTTCTATGTTGCGCACGGGCCTCGGATCTTCCGAGACCGCACCGGGTTGCGGTCAATGCGGCGCCTATTGCGCACCAAGTACTCCGCTGCGCCCCTGCAGTCGGCTCTCCAAGATGTCCTCGGCGAGAGGTTGTTCGGGCACAGCACGAAGCGGCTACTGATCACGTCCTACGACATCGGCGTCGATGACGTTCACCTATTCCGCACCCCACACCTGGACAAGCTGACTCGGGACTGGCGCGTCAAGGCAGTCGATGTTGCCATGGCCACCACCGCCGCTCCCACCTACTTCCCCGGCAAGGCACTCGACGGTTCTCGCCTGATCGATGGCGGTATCTGGGCAAATAACCCCGCAATGGTGGCCCTGACCGAAGCCGTGGGTCCGCTCGGCGTCCCGCTTGATGCAGTCCGCATCTTGACTGTGGGAACGACAACCGACCTGCGCCACCGGAGCAAGCGACTTGACCGTGGCGGTCAGATCCCCTGGGCCCTCGACGCGGTCGATGTACTGATGCGCGCTCAAAGCGATAGCGCGACTAAGCAGATCCGCCACTTTCTGGGCTGCGATCGTGTGCTGCGAGTGAACTCGACGCTGCCCACCGGATTCGTCAAGCTCGATTCGGTCGACACCGATAGCCTCATTGGCCGAGCCGGTCACGAAAGCCGCATCACTTCGCCGGAATTCAGCCGGATGTTCGCCGATCACACTGCACCCCTGTATATCCCGTGTCATTCCCCAAAGGAGAACTAGACGTGGACACCATGGAACAGATGCTGTCGATGCTGCTTGACGGCGCGGTCGAGACCCTCGACATACCGCCGCATCTGCAAGCCCTCGCAATTAACACTTATCAAGAAGTTGGAAACTGGCTCGCCCAGCACGGCGAATACCGCTGCCGCGTATACCCCCAAGGCTCCTTTCGTCTTGGCACAGTCGTTCGCCCGCAAACCCTCACGGGTGACTTCGACATCGACCTGGTCTTCCTCATGTTCATCACGAAGGAAGCCACCACCCAGGCACGCCTCAAGCAGGACGTTGGCGACCTCCTCCGGCGTTACCTGGACTCGAAGGAACACAGCGGCAGCGCCGCCGCATTGAACTCTTGCGAACCGCGCCGACGCTGCTGGACCCTCGCTGACCCCGTCAACGGGTTCCACCTCGATGTCCTGCCCGCGATCCCCGACCTCGAGTACACACCCACCGGCATCCTTCTGACCGACAAAGAGCTTTTCCACTGGCAGCACAGCGACCCGATCGGCTACGCGACCTGGTTCCGCAGGCGCTCACAAGAGTTACAGAACAAGATGCTCACCGCTGCCGCTCAGCGCGGTGTCGACATCGAGGACGTACCAATCTGGGAGTTCCGCACCACCTTGCAGCGCGCGGTGCAGATCCTGAAATGGCACTCCATGCTCCACTTCGCCGA
The DNA here is from genome assembly GCF_965277065.1 of Mycobacterium sp. Taxonomy (GTDB): domain Bacteria; phylum Actinomycetota; class Actinomycetes; order Mycobacteriales; family Mycobacteriaceae; genus Mycobacterium. Next base: position 144,856 of record NZ_CBDIBT010000014.1, on the reverse strand, counting down.
AGACCGCGACAACCGCCCTCCCTCAATCCTCGTAACAACGCTGGCCGCCAAGGCCTACCGTGGCGAGACCGACCTGTTCACCGCCACGCGCCACGTGCTCGCCGGCATGAATCGCCACATCGAAAACCGTAGAGGCGTTGACTGGGTTGCCAACCCTGCCCACGAGGGGGAGAACTTCGTCGACAAGTGGAAGGAATATCCTGAGCGCCGCAAGGCCTACCACGCCTGGCACCGCGATCTATCAGAAACCCTCGATGAGGCTCTGAGCCTGCGGGGCAAAGGATTACACTCCGTCGCATCCCGACTCGCTGCGAGCTTCGGTGCCGAACCCATTCGACAATCAACGCTCAAGTACGGCGAGCGGATGCGCGAACACACTGGAAGTGGTTCACTCCGCCTGAGTCGGAGCGGACTACTCTCCCCCAGTGCCACAGGTATCGCCGTCCCACGCCACAATTTCTATGGCCAGCATCCCTTTTCGAGCGATTAACCTGGCGCGGCACTTCGTCGCGATACAGTCGGCCATCCCCGCGGCCCACGGCAAAATTGAACGCGGCCTACTCGACTGCGTTGTGCCAATCCAGCCCTGCATCACCAGCGAAACATACAGCGCACGAATACGGTATCGGCATAGCGAACCACCGCACGTCCATATTCTGGAGCCGACATTGATGCTGCGAGACGATGCGGACCATCTGCCCCACACCTACCCCGGCAACGAACTCTGCCTTTTCTATCCAGGTGAGTGGCAGCACGATAGGTTTCTTGCCGTAACTATTGTTCCTTGGACCGCCGAGTGGCTTCTCCACTACGAAATCTGGCTTGCCACAGGCGAATGGACCGGTGGCGGCCGCCATCCTGCGCGATCACGCAAAGCACGCCGGTCGCGGACCCGGCCCGTGATACCGCCCCACCCGCTTTCTGAAAGCTCAGGCCGCGATCAGCTCAAACTGAATCGAACCCTGGTCAGTGGAGCTATCGGCCAACGGCTCTCAAGTGACGGGTCTGCCGCGCTGCGTTCGGGGCGGAATTCAGTAAGGCAGTCCGAGCCATGCAGCGATGAAGCCGAAGAGCCTGCGGCGAGCGGCAGCTTCGCCATCAGCGATCAACGCGGGGATGTAGAGCAGATTGCATCTTGATGCTCGACGCTTGGCGCGAAGCCGTAAAGAAGCGATGGCCGAAACGTGCCCTGAGCACTCTGAAGCGCATTGGCGATTTTCAGGATTGCGGCTGGGCCGCCCTTGCGGGCATGGCCCAACGTTCGCTACGGACACACCCGAATCAACATCGACTTCGCTGTCAGCCGGGTTCGGTGCGGGCAGGATATGACCCATGACCTCAACCGCCCTGCCTGTCTCGACCCTCGTGTCTAAGAATTCGCATTCGCGGGTCGACTTGCCCGACCCGCGTCGGTGGGTTCTTTACGGTTCACACTTTGACGGTCACGTCCGACGACTAATTGTTTTCATCCACGGATTCCTCGGGAAATCGATCGGAACATGGCTACCTTGGGCTCTGGTGCCCGTTAGTCTGCTTGGTGCCGGGGCCCGACCTGGAAGGGTCATGGACTGTTGCTTCGAGCACGCCGGTCAGAATTTCGATTCCCTTGACCGAGGCCCCCATGCTACCCACCCGATGGATTGGTACGGATTCGGTTGAGAAGCAAGCGAAATGGGCGGTGGACGGAACATAAGCCGGTGCCGGCGGATAGGACCGCAGCGGAGGTGATTCCTGACGCCGGGCACGAGTCGATGATCGAACGAGTAGCCGCGGTCGATGTGGCCACGGCGGCGGGAAAGGTGTGAGTGCGATTGCCTGGCAAGTCTGGGCCCCGGTTTAGCCGGGTGTGGGACGTGCCCGCGCGCACCGGCGCCATTACCGAGCTGGGTGAGCAGTCAGTCGAAGTCGAGGTAAAGAAGGTCACCGTCGAGTCGACGGGTTATCGGCGGATCTAATATTCCTGCCGGAGGCCCCGGGCCTGTCGGTGCAGCTGGTCAATACCCAGGAGTGAAGAATGTGCGCGCCGGCCGAAGACGGACAAACTCGACTCTGTCTGGCTGGCCAAGTTGACCGCGAAGGGCGTGCTGCGGTCGTCGTTTGTGCCCCTAGCCGAGATTCGGCGGCTGGCAGTCCGTCGTCTACGAGTCAAACTGCCGGTCGGATACTAACGACTTCGCCGCGGATAGCCCAGCGGCCGCGGCTTGCTTTGCCGCCGTGCGGATTTCGCGCGCCGAGTCGTGACGAATAGTTTGAAGATCAACCTCACCGTCTTCTTCGACCCGCCCGTCGACGCCCAGACAGCGCTCGAAAGATCGCGAGCATCCTCAAGACGGACGCGCAGCATTCTGATGCGACTTCAACCCTCAATTAGCGCGTCACTTAGTGAATTTCGACCAGGATGGACGTTTCTCTTCGGTTCAGTCTGCCGAGCACTCAGTCTTGCGAGGGTGATGGGGCGGCAATGGACCGATCGACCGCGCGGCTGCTCCACGGGGCGGTTGCTCTGGCTATTGCCTTGCGACACATGAGTTTAAGATCTGGCATCCGTGCAACATTCTGGTTTGCCTCACCACTCCCGCCCAGACTTTTCACCAGAGACCGTGCCGCCGCCAAGCCGCTCATGGGACGGCCCTGGGTGATCGTCGTTTCGGGGTGTGCTTGACTGCCGCTGCGCCTCTTTACCTTCTTCGATCAAGTCTTCGCGCGCCAACACCTTTCCCAAGGTTTCTTTTGCAGCTCCCTTGAGGTCTTTCATACCCTCCGCTAGCTCTTGCTTGAGCCGCTCGTTATCAGACACGCGAACCTCCACTGGATGAGCCGCTCGTGATTGCTTCTGAAATACCCGTCGGGTAGCCGGTCAAACGCGTGCAATCAGCTGTTTGACGACGAAGCCCTGCCAGAGGGCCCTAAGCTGTGACATTCATTCGGGCCAATGACACTCCAATCCGCTGTGATGCCGGGCCAACAGGGTAGCGCTCGCTCAGTTGGATGGGTTGGTGCAAAGAACGGGCGCGGCCCCGCATGACGTCTGCATGAATTTTGGGATGCGTGAGTACCAGAAGAAAGCGTCAATTACCGGGCGCCGTTACTCCGCTTGGCGATTGGTAGCCAGCGGCCGAGTTCCGCAACTGCCATACCAGCTCAGGGCACAGCAAATTGACCGCATACGAAACCAGGTAATTGGCTGCGAACTCGTCGCTGGGGGTGACGTCACTCTTCACGTCACCCATGACTTGCGCATAACCTTCGCCTCGGCCGACCTTGTCGCAGATGCCGTGACCATAGCTAAGTGCGTCAGTATTGGGAAAGCCGTAATGCCGGCGCACCACCACGTCATAGACATACTCGACCTCGGGGGCCGGCGCGGCATCCGCCCGCGCCGCAAGTGTTTGCGGGACCCCGCCGACGGTGACGGCGGTGACCATCGCAGCGACCGACGACCGACGCTTCATTGCCGGCGTCCTAATGACCGGCCAGCGTGATCGCAACTGAGTCGTCGCAACAAACGTTCGGCCTGCTTACCGTCGCCATGATCCAAGACATTAAACTATATAACGGATAAGATCCAGGCTAGACAGCCATACTGGCGTGTGGCGTGCCCGAGCTCGTTGGATGGCCTGATGCCGGCTTCGGTCACATTCGACGGCTTCGGAGGGTCCGTGCAAGTTCGAATCCATGCGGCTCTTGAACCGAACAGGCCCGCAATCATCCTCTATCCGTCGGCAGAGGTAGTGACCTTCGGTGCACTCGAAGCGCGGGCCAATCGGCTCGCGCACTACTTCCGCAGGTCCGGCTTACGCGAAGGTGATGCGATCGCCATCCTGATGGAGAACAACGAGCACATTCATGCGATCATGTGGGCCGCAAGGCGTAGCGGTCTCTACTACGTGCCGATCAATACTCACTTGACCGCCGCCGAAGCCGCGTACATCGTCGACAACAGCAGCGCGGTGGCAGTCATCGGCTCGGCGGCGCTGCGTGGAACGTTGAAGGACCTCGCTAACCATCTGCCCCGAGGGCTGCCGAACGTGCTGCTGATCGCCGACGACGATATGGACGGCTGGCTGCGCTATCCCGAATGTGTTGCTGACCAACCTACTACGCCAATCGACGCCGAGCACGAAGGTGAGCTGCTGCAGTACTCGTCGGGCACCACCGGCCAGCCGAAAGGCATCAAACGGGAGCTGACTGGCCTGGTGCCCGCCGACGCCCCCAACTTACTCAGCCCGTTGTTGTCGGCAATGGGAATTGATCGCACCACTGTCTACTTGGGTTCCGCTCCGCTGTACCACACTGCCCCATCGATGTGGTCGATGTGCGTGCAGGCGGTCGGAGGGACGGTTGTGGTGATGGAGAAGTTCGAGGCCGAAGGCTGCTTGCACGCGATCCAACAATACCGCGTCACTCACGGCCAGTTCGTTCCAGCGATGTTCGTTCGGATGCTGAAGCTTTCGCAATCCGTGCGTGACACCTACGACGTATCCACTCTCGTCCGAGTAGTTCATGCCGCCGCGCCCTGCCCGGTCCAGATCAAAAAGCAGATGATCGATTGGTGGGGCGCGATCGTCGACGAGTTCTATGCCTCCTCGGAAGGCGCAGGCATTACATACATCACTGCCGACGATTGGCTAGCACGACCTGGGTCCGTTGGCAGGCCGATGCTGGGGACAGCGCATATCATCGGCGAAGACGGCGATGAACTGGTCGCGGGGCAGGCTGGCGAGATCTATTTCGAAGGTGGACATACCTTCGAGTACCTCAAGGACCAGACGAAGACCAGCGCGTCGAAGAATGCACACGGCTGGGTGACCGTCGGAGACATCGGTTATCTCGACGAGGAGGGCTATCTGTTTCTAACCGACAGGCGCCACCACATGATCATCTCCGGAGGCGTCAACATCTACCCGCAAGAGGCAGAAAATATGTTGGTCACCCATCCAAAGGTTATGGATGCAGCGGTGTTTGGGATTCCCCATGACGAGATGGGCCAATGCGTCAAAGCTGTCGTTCAGACCGTGGACCCAGCTGATGCAACCGATGTCTTCGCCGACGAGCTGCAATCTTGGCTGAGGGGGCGCCTGACACATTACAAATGCCCCCAATCTATCTCGTTCGAGGCGCAGTTACCCCGCACCGATGCGGGCAAGCTCTACAAACAAGAACTCGTGAAGAAGTACTCCGGTGTCTGAAGCGCGCCGTGCGCCGAATCCATCGCTTTGCCCCCGATGCGGATGACTGCGTTGGCGGTCAGCAATCCACAACTCGATCGGCGCGATGCACACGGTTTGCGGCCAGGTCGACGTGTATGTGCGGAGATCGTAAGTGCGCCAGACAGTGGTGGTGGTCAACGCTGGCTTCAGCCTTGCGCGAGCTGTGCAAGGTGGTTCCCGTCCTTCCAACCCTGAAGGCGCTTCTCGTACATGAAGGAGATGTAGCCAAGCGTGTCAGCACCGAAAAGCTGTCGCAGCGGGGGCTTTGCAGCGTCGACAAGCTTCAGCAGCGCATGGGCGGCGGCCTTCGGGTCGCCCCAACTGGCCCCCTCGCGCTTCTCCTCGTCTGCACTCCGCATTGGGTCATACTCAGCCATCTTGTCCGACTTACGCGCCGATCGATCGTTCCAGTCGGTTCCGAACGGTCCCGGCTCGACGATCGTCACACGGATGCCGAACCGGGCGACCTCCGCGGCAAGCCCTTCCGACATCGCTTCAAGCGCCCACTTCGAACCCTCGTAGGCCGATAGGTTCGGGAATGCGAGGATTCCGGCCATACTGGACATTTGCACAATGTGACCGCTGCCCTGAGTTCGCATGATCGGTAGCGCAGCCTGCGTTATCCAAACTGATCCGAACAGATTGGTCTCGAACTGATCGCGCAGATCGGCTTCTGTAAGTTCTTCGAACGCGCCGAAGTGTCCATAGCCGGCATTGTTGACAATCACATCGAGCTGTCCGAATTCTCGATGGGCGCGGGTGACGGCGTCGAAATCTGCTGCGCGATCTCTAATGTCGAGTGGCAACGCAAGCAGCCGCCGCCCGAATCGCCGCGCTAGGTCTTCAAGCGCTGTAACGTCGCGCGCGGTTCCGGCAACGCGATCACCCCGCTCCAAGGCGGCGGTGGCGAATTCACGACCGAATCCCTTGGATGCGCCAGTGATGAACCATACCTTGTCCATTCGCCTCTCCTAGACTAGAGCTCTACGCCTGCGGTGCAGTGGATTTCGACGAGCTCGGATTGATTTCGCGAACCCCGATTCAACTTGAGTCGTTTCCGGTGCCGCCGGGCACTACCTGCCGTGGTATTGCGGCGAGCGCTTCTCGCGGAACGCTGCGAGCGCCTCGGCGGCGTCCTGGGTGGATGCCAAGATCGCGACATGAGAGGAAACTAGGTCCAACGCGGTGCGCAGGTCCGTGGTGGCGGATTGCCGCGTCGCACGTTTGATCATTCGTACGCTCATGGGCGGGTTCGCGGCGATCGACCGCGCCAGGCGGGTGGTCTCGGCAGCCAATTGTTCAGACCGCGCAATGCGATTGACCAGACCGATACGGAGCGCCTCCTCGGCCTCGATGAAGTCCCCGGTCAACAGAAGTTCGAGGGCCTTCGACATGCCGACCAGCCGGGGTAAATAGTAGGCACCGCCGTCGCCTGGAGCTAAACCCAGTTTGACGTATCCCTCCGAAACCCTTGCGTTGGTTGACATCACCCGCATATCGCACATCAGCGCCATGTCGAGCCCCGCGCCCACCGCTACGCCGTTAATGGACGCGACGATGGGTTTGTCGAAATCCTCAACCGCCACGGCGACACGCTGAATCTCATCGTGCAACTCAAGTTTGCGTTCTAACGGGGTTCGATCGGGGTTAGCAGTCGTCAACGATGCCAAGTCGACGCCAGCGCAGAATGCCTGGTCACCAGCGCCGGTGAGCACGATCACCCGCACCTCATCGTCATTCTTAGCCGCACGCAGCACGTGCTCCCATTCACGAATCATCATGATCGTGAGAGCGTTTCGCTTCTGCGGTCGATTCAACATGATGGTGCCGACACCATCGTCGACCGACCAGACCAGATCGCTCATCTGAGCCTCCTTGAGCACCCCTAGAGCTGTCTACTATTCGCTAACTAGTTAACTATATACTCGTGATACCGATGCGCTTTATTAGCATGGGGAAGGAGGCGAGTGTGCTGGACACAGATCCGGTGACCGTACCGAAGGACTTCTGGCATGCGGCGGCAGCTCGTCAGCGTCGCTTGGTGCGGTGTTGGTCTCGCAGCGTCTGGCCGGTCCGGTTCTCCACGCGCTATCACTGCTGATGCCGTGGCTTGAGCGGATCTGGGCAGTACATGGTCGGAGCGACCGGCTTGCCGTCGCCGAGCCGTCTGGTCTCGTGACCGGTGCGGAACTCGTGGGGAAGGCCGCTAGTGCTGCGGAACTCCTCGCCGCCCTCGATACCCTTGACGGCGTACCGGTTCCGGCGCTTCTGACGACGAACGCCGACGCGCTTGCGCTGCTCTTCGGCGGTACTTCCGTGAACAAGCCGCTAGCTCCGTTGGGGCCGCGATTATCCGCTGTTGAACTCGCCGCGATGGTGCGCGGTTGCGGTAGCCGGATTCTGTTGAGCGAAAAGCGTTTCGCCGATATCGCACACCGCGTCGCCGCTTTAGCTGCTGCGCGGGTGGTAATCGTGCCTCCGCTGCCGATGTCGACGGCAGCGCTGGCAGGACCCGCGGTCGGCGTGGCGTTCTTCCTGCACACCGCCGGCACGACCGGAGTCCCAAAAATCGTCCCCTACACGCAGCAGGTCCTGACCGCGCGTACGGAGGTCCTGGGCGGGCTGGTTGGCTACAAGCCGGACGACCGGTTCGCGACGGGGTCGCCCTTCCATCACCTCGGCGGCCTGGGCAACCTGCTAGCCGCCGTGGCGTTCGGGGCGGCTGTCATTCCAACTGACCATTTCAGCCTGCAATGGTGGCGTGGCGCACAGGAACTCGGAGCAACGCACTGCAATCTCGTGCCGACGATGATCGAGATGCTGCTCGCCGCAGATCTTCTCGACGTGGCAAGTCTGCGGACCCTGATCTACGGTGCGGCACCGATCGCACCTGACACCCTGGCGCGCGTTCTGCGACTGCTGCCAGAGGCGCGATTGATCCACCTCTTTGGTCAAACTGAGGGCAGTCCGATCACCTGCCTGGGACCCGAAGACCACCGCCGCGCGGCGGCAAAACCGGAGCTGCTGGGCACGGTCGGAAGGGCAGTCCCCGATCTCGATTTGCGAATCTCGCAGCCCGACGCCGCCGGCGAGGGCGAAGTGCACGCGGCCGCGGCACACCTGGCAGCACCCACCGCCGACGGATGGCTGCACACCGGCGACCTCGGCCAGCTCGACGCCGAAGGCTATCTCCGCCTCGTCGGCCGACAAAACGACAAGGTGGTGCGCGGCGGGGAGAACGTGTATCCGGACGAGGTGGAGGCCGTGTTGGCAGGACATCCGGGTGTCGCGGCAGTGGTCGTCGTCGGAGTTCCCGACCCGCGCCTTGGCGAAACCCTGTCAGCTTTCATCGTGCCCATTGACCCAGATCACCCACCCGGCCTTAACGAGCTGCGCTCCTTCGCCCGGCAACGGATGGCCGGGTTCAAGGTGCCTGCGTATTGGCACACGGTCGACGTGCTGCCGCGTAGCCACGCGGGCAAAGTCTTGCGTCGCGTCTTAAAAGAAATGCACGCCGCGCGCGAGTGAAGTCTTCTTTAGCGCCGGCGTAAGGCAACGACCGTCGAAAGTTCTTGTGCCACCATGTGGAAGCGCTGCCGCCGACGACACGGAGGTTCCGGCCGTCCGGCCTGGTCAGCAGCGTGCCGAGCAGCGCGGGAAGCGCAATCCAGTGGACGCCCAACTGAACTGAGTGATCCCCTTGACGCCGGCCGACAGGTTAATGTCCTTGGCTGCCGAGGAGATCCCCTGTTGGCCATCAGGACGATCGGCATCTCGTAGCAGGGTTTCGAGCCATGCCAGCAAACGGTTGACCATATTCGCGGGGCCGGTCGGTGGGTGCTCGACTGAGCAACAACCTCAAAAGGCAGTCGACGCGTCGCTCAAACTGTCGACGATTTCCCGACGTAAAACCTTTCCCACGGCGTTGGTTGGCAACTCGTCGCGAAACACAACTCGGTCCGGCGTCCGCGAACCTCTCAGATGCCGGCGGACGTACTCGCGCAGCTCGTCAGCGTCGGGCGCAACGTCCGCTTGCGGAACCACCACCGCGACGATGGCCTGACCCCACTGCGGATCTTCTACGCCTACTATCGCGACATCGCGCACGTCTGGATGCTCGATGAGCACGTCCTCGAGTTCTGCGGGCGCGATATTCTCGCCGCCGCGGATGATGGTGTCGTCTGCACGTCCGGCGATAAACAGATAGCCGGCGTCGTCGAGAGTGGCGATGTCTCTCGTTGGGAACCAGCCACTTTCGTCAAGCACCGAGCCGGTACCGGAGTACTTGCCGGAAACCTGCTCGCCCCGCACGAATAGCTCACCCGTTTCCCCGGGGCCCACTATCACGCCGTCCTCGTCACGGATCTGCAGCTCGACCCCCGGGACCGGCCGACCCACCGAACCGAGTCTTCTGGCCACAGTAGGATCGGTCGAAGCGCGGGCCTTCCGATGGTCCTCAGGCGTCAGCACAGCAATCGTCGAACTGGTCTCGGTCAGACCGTACGCGTTTACGAAGCCGACGTCCGGCATCAAATCGAGCGCTCTGCGAACTAGGGGTAATCCGACCTTCGACCCCCCGTAGGCGAGATTGCGCAGCGCCGGCAGCGCGGTCGGCTCTTTCTCCAGCTCGGTCACAACCCTGTCGAGCATCGTCGGCACAACCGTCGCGGTCGTGACGGCTTCTTCGCTGCAGAGTCGCACCCATTCCTTCGCGTCGAAATTGGCTAAATACACGCTTTTTCGTCCGGCGTAGAGGTTCGACATTGCCGCGTTGACGCCGGCGATGTGATACGGCGGCACACAAATCAGTGCGGCGTCCTCCTCCGAGGCCGAGCCGAACTCGACTGTGCTCGTGATGTAGCTGGTCAAGTTGTTGTGCGACAACTCAACTGCCTTGGGCCTCGACGTGGTTCCGGAGGTGAACAACACGACCGCAGGAGCGTCAGGGTCGACTAGCCTGTCGGCGGCTTGCTCCGTGCCCGCCGCGTTCACGAACTCGCTAGACTCCATCAGTAACTTGCCGGCGTTCCCGACCGCGTCGCGGTAGCGCGTGTCGACGATCACCAGCGCGTTGGTCAACCGAGAGATCAGCTCCTGAATACCATCGGCACTGAGACGATAGTTGATCGGCGTGTAAGCCAAGCCGGCGCGCGCCGCAGCGAAGATCAGTAATGGCTGCATGATGCCGCCCGCGCCGACGTACGCGACGTGCTCGGCGCCCGACGCCGCCATAACGCCCGACCCCCCGTCGACCAGCTCGCCAAGGTCCTGGGTGGTGAGCCGACGGTGCCCCGCAACCACCGCGACCCGTTGGGGATTGCTTGACACGGCCATCTCGAGAAGAAGTGAAATGCTCACACAAACCTCACCAAGTAACCCATGGCGTGCCTACCAGCACGATAATAAGATATATAGTTATCTATTTCTGGCTCCGCGTCAAGATGTATCGGAGGCACGTACCACGCATGGTGCCCTGCGCGACGGGGGCCTCGGGCTGTGAGCAACGCGGGGCAAGCCGAGTACTGATCTGTCAAGCATCTGTGCGCTGGTGCACGTGGAAGTCCACGACGAACCCGGATGGTGGCGCGACTACTCGACAGCTTCCGATTGTCGACCAGACCGTGCTCGAATATATTTAAATGGTTTACTATCTAGCACAGCCACAGTTCAGGCGTGAGCACGAGTTAGAAGTGATCCCTTTGAATCCGAGTCCAGATTACGATGCCAGTGACGAGGTGGAATACGGCATTGCCGCCTTCGCCTGGCTGTTGAGGGGTGTTTACCCGCCGCCTTCTTATGCACCGGACTTGGGGCCGGGGTCCTAGGTCGCGGGCCAGGTCCTGCACAAGTGGCGACATCGTCAAGCCGGGCGTAGGCGGCCATTGTCCCTCGCGCACAAGCGAGTAAGCGCTCAGAACAGCCGGGGCGACACCACACCCGGGCGTTCCGGCGGATGGCTCTCCGAAGGATGCAACTGCGAGTTGCCAGCTGGTCATTCTTCGAGCATGCGCGTCATGGCGACGATTTCCGTTCGATTACCAGTAGTTATCGTCTTCACCAGTGTGGTCTGATCGGGATTACGTCCGTGTTCGATCTGGGTTCGCCCAACCTCGACCGCAGCTTTGTCGAGCGAAATCATCGACTGCAACCAAGGCATGTCGAATGCTGCGCCGTGCACATTTTGGAGCGTGCCGACCGTTGCCTGATCGATCGAGCCCCTGCCGGTGTACAACGGACCGCCCCCGGCGTGCGGGTCTTCTCCCCACTGCAACAGCCATGCGCTGAAAGCCTGATTTCGGGCCTGCTGCTCGGTGCTAATCTGTGCGGCCAGCGAAATCAACTCTGAACGGGTGGTGCGGGTCGGCGCCATCGACGACAGCTGAATCGTCTGCCTGTCGATTGCCAGCATGGTGCGAGCAACGTTGACGTCGTCGGCATTGTGGGCTCCGCCTTGCTCCTCGGCCGAGCTCGCGCTGGCCTGCGCGGCTTGTGGGCTGCCATCCCGCTCCGTCGACTCCCGACACGACGCCACGGCAGTGGCGACACACAGCACCATAAACGCCGTCACGCAGCGAGTGGGGACGTGCAACATTCCGTAACCCTCCCCTGCGCAACAGATTTAGTCATTTGACACTACACGATCTTATTTTTGGTTAAAACATTCCTGGCTGACAGTACGTCATTAATGGGGTGCGCGGATGAGGGCGAAATTGGCTGCGGCAGTGGCATTTTTGGCCGCGGGGCTTGTTAGTTGTTCGTCAGAACCGCCGCCCGCGCCAAACTATCCTGCCGGAGCTTTGCCGGGCGGCACGGCGCGCATGACAGTCAACGGCGCGGACAACGACACGTTCAATGACGTCCGGTGCCAAACAGATGAATCATTCACCAGCATCACCATTGTCAAGGCCGCACAACGCGCCACTGTTATCGTCGACAAAGCCGACGGACTGGTCGCCAGGTCGGTGACCTTCAACGACATCGGCGGTTTTACCGGAAGCTACCAGCACGACGCACAGGGCTCTGCCGACGTCAGCATGATCGACCAGACCTTCACCGTCACCGGTACCGCCGAGGGCTTTACTTCCGACAAGCCCGGTGCGAGGAGGAGTCAATCCTTCACCATCAAAGCGGCCTGCTGAATGCACCGGCAAGTTGGTGGCCGTCAGATCGGCTCGAACGCCGCAATCAGCCAGCGATCGTTGACCTTGTCCAAACTCACCCGCACACTCGACGCTGTGCTGGTCGGTGCCCCGTTGCCAATGGTCATCGTTTGATTCACACATAACAGCACTTGGGCGTGGTGACCGTTGATTGACACCAAGGCGGCTGCCGGCACGTTTGCTACGGTCGAAATCTGCTTTTGCTTGGCGCCCGGAATGACGACTGCCTGGGTCAGTTGCGTGTAGGAGTTACGAAAACTGCCGGTCAACCGATCCTGCGCCGCGCCCAGTTCTCGGTCGACCGAACCAGGGTTGTACGACAACAACGCAACCGTGCCCTCTCTTGCCGCTTGCACCGCCTGCGACCCGGTAGGCTGCGCCGCCCGTAGAGAAGAATCTTGCCACTTCATCCACGCCATGGCGATCGTCAGCACGATCGCGCAGCCGGGCAGAACGGCGAAAACGAGAAATCGGGTCCATGAGGTGCCCCCCGTGATGCGCCATCGCGAAACTACCGGCGCACGCGCATCGATCGCCTCGTCGGCAGCCGCACCGTCGACTGGAAGCTCCGAACCGGACTTGGTCTCGTCAAAGGAAGGTGCTTCCTCGTCGGAGGCGACGAGGGTATCGCCCAAGTCAGCAGCTGCTGATTCTCGGTCTTGCAGCGTCACGTCGACGCGGCGTTGACGTCTCTTCACGACACGAACTCCACGTTGGACACTTTGGCTTCGTTGCCCACTTTTTGAACATTGAGCCGCATCCGCCAACCCACCGGATCCTGCTGATTGCCCCCGATCGTTCGCTGAACCTTGACGATCACCAGCACCTGCGCCTCCTTGTCGTTTGCCGACTCCAATCCGGCTTCCGATACGTTGCCGACCGTTGTGGCCTTGATTTGTTGGATCAGTTGCATGAAAGGCTGTGCGCGCTTCTGGAAGTTTTCGTACAGCGTTCCTGTGGAGGATTCGAGAATGCGGGTTATGTCCGCGTCGGCGTGCTGGTAGTTGACGGTCGTGAGGTTAATAGCTCCCTGGCGCCCGACCTGAAGAAACAGCTGTCGCTGCTGCTCGGCCCGATGCGCCTCGTACGCCTGAAACGACAGCCAGCCCAACACTCCGGCCAGCGCGGTCACGGTCAATAAACCAAAAGCGAGCGCAACCCGAACCGGTGAGCGGTTTCGCTTCTCGGCTGCTGGCGCAGCGTCGAGGTCCTCCTCTTCCCTCTCAGCGTTCTCGAGTTCATCTGACCCGTCGACGAAATCGGCGCTCACAGTCCGCTCGACATCGATCAGTTCTGCTTCGGCGGCATCAGCATGTCCTGCCATGACTTCTCCTTCGGCGCGTTCGCGGATAGATCGGTTTGCGTGTAGACCTTCCCGTCTGGCCCGATGTAGGACCCAGAGGCCGGGTCGTACTCGGCTACGGCAAGTGGAGGCGGTGGTGCTGCTGGCACGCCCTGGGTCGGCGGCGAACCCGGCGGCAGCTGCGGGACGGCTTGACCCGAATACGTGGCGTTGGGATCGCCCTTCCAGAAAAACCCGTCGTTGAGCGGCACGTACTGCTCGTTGCTTTCGCACATCTTCACCGTCGGAGCACGCTTGCCGGGCACTGTCTCACACGGAATGTTGCGCGCCCCGCGAACGTCGAATGGCGAATCCTGGGGTATGCGGCAGTACACGTCGCCCGCCACCCGCTCTGGCGTGTCCACCTGCGACGGCGTCCGTCGCTGACTGGCGGGAAGGAATCCTGTTTGACAGGGCGGCGGCAGGTTCAGACCCAGATTGAAGTCGAGGAACTGCGCCCGAAACGGAAGCGTGGTGTCGCGGCTGGCGACGGTTCCGGCCTGCACATTGGCGATGCCTTGGGGCACCAGCACCAACAACTGCTCGAGGCCGGGCTGGTAGGCGATCGCGACCTTGTCGATGCTGACCAGGTTGGCCAACACGACGGGCAGGCTCGGCTGCAGACGCTCGAGGAGTTGACGTGCTTGGTCGGCGGCGGGGGCACCCTTCTCGATGAGTCCGGCAAGGGCGGTGTCGTTGCCGCGCAACTCGTTGGTGACCGTCGCAAGATTCGACGCCCACGCCTGAATCGAGTCGGCGGTGTCGGTCTGGGTGTTGAGCACCGGCGCTGACTGGTCGATCAGAGTCGTCAACGAGTCCAGGTTGGCCCGCGCATCGATGCCTAGCGTGGTCGCGCCTCTGATTAGCCGCGACAGCTCAGGGCCCAGCCCCCCGAACGCCACGTATGCTTCGTCGACAGCGGTTTTCAGGTTGTCCCGCGGTATGGCCTGCAGTCCCCGGTTCGCCGCGTCGAGAAGTTTGTCGATGTCAGGGGGCACCGACGTGTGTGTCATCGGAACGACATCGCCGTTCTTCAAAGGCGGGGAGGTGGCGTCCCGGGGAAGGAGTGCGACGTACTGCTCGCCGATGGCGGTCTGGCTGTGCACTTCGGCGCTGAGATTCGACGGGATGTCGATTCCGGAATTCAAGGACAGCACAGCCTCGACCTTGCCGTCGTCGGCCAGGTCCACCGACTCCACCTTGCCGACCTGCGTGCCGCGATATGTGACGTTGCCTCGCGGATACAGCCCGCCGGATCGCGGCAGTTCGATGGTGACCTTGTACTGCCCTATGCCGAACATCGCTGGCAACCTGATGTAGCCGAAAGCCATGATCCCCACTCCGGCGAGCGCGATCACCGAGAAGATTGCCAGCTGGATCAAGGTGCGTCGATTCAGCCGCATGTCACGGACCCTCGTCCAAATGGTACGGCGCCACCAGCGGATTTCCGGCGGTGTATGGGCTGGGCATCTGGCCGAGGGTGCGGCCCCACTGCATTTCCAGCGCGGTGAGGTCTCCTTCAAACCGGGTACCGGTAAACCACGCCGAGTCGAGGCGGCTCAACGTCAGGTCGATGATGGCGCTGAGGTTCGCGTAGTCGCCACGGAACCAGTTCTCCAGCGTCTCGTTGGGGAACGGGTAGGTCAGCAGGCCGCTCAGGGATCGGGTCAGCGCCGGTCCTGCGTCGGCCAATGAGCGCACCACAGGCGCAAGAGCTTTGAGTTCCTTGACGAAGTTCTCTTTAGTCTGGTGCACCGCGTCGGCGGTCAGAGCGCTGAACTTGCCGAGCTGATCGAGCGCGTCAGCCAGGTTCTGCCGTTCGTTCTTCAGCACGCCCAGTGCATCTGGGACCGTCTTGAGAGCGCGATCCAGAACCGGCTTTTGCTCCGCGAAGGTGCCGACCAACTGGTTCAGGCTCTCAGCGGCAGCGACGATGTCGCCCGTCTGGTCGTCGACATAGGCCACGAATTTGTCAAGCTGTCCGAGTAGGCTACGCAAATCCTGCTCCCGGCCGCGGAATGCCGTGCTCAGCGTTTGTACGATCTCCTGAACCCGCCCGATGCCGCCCGTGTTGAGCAGAAGCGAAACAGCGGCCAGGGTCTGTTCGGTGCTCGGATATGCGGCGCCGTTCTTCAGTGGGATCAACGAACCGCTGTGCAGCTTGCCGCGCGGCGGTTCGTCGGCTGGTGGCGCCAACTCGATGTGCAGTGTTCCGAGCAGGCTGGTCTGGCCGATCTTCGCCGTCGCATTGGCTGGTAGGTTCACGTCCCCGGACAGTCGCAGGGTTAGCAGCGCATGCCAGCCTTGCCGCTCAATTTTCATAACGTTTCCGACGGTCACGTCCGCGACCCGCACCCGTGAATTCGGTTCGATATTTTCGACGTCCGGCATCTGCGCCTGGACCACGAAGGAGCCGGGGCCGCCACCCTTCGTGCCGGGCAGCGGCAGTGAATTCAGACCCCGGTAACCACAGCCGGCCGACCCGGCCACAATCACGAGCACTGCCAGCCCTGCTGCAAGATACCGCTGCACTGCGCCGGTCACGACCCACCTCCCGGCGCTACCATCATCCCGTGTAACCCTGCGGCAGGATCAGTCGGTTTCGGCGGCGGGGCTGCGGACGCGTCCGGTGGCGGCGCCTCTGCGGCCAGCGGGGCCAAGGAAACTGGGCCGGCCCCCGTCGCGGGTGGTATCGGCGCGGCTTTCGCCGAACCTGGCGAACCGGGACCAGCCGGTCCCGCCGGTGGCACGTAATCGGGCCGTAACCAATTCTCGCTGAAAGTGACCTCATTGGGGCGGGCCTGCGCGCCAACAGGCAGTAGCGCGAACGGAGGGAATGGAATGGGAAACAGGGAACCGTTGACCCCGAATGGAGGGAAGTTGTACTGGCGGTTCTTGAGGATGGGCGCTAAGTACTGAACACACAACTTGGCCGATTGTTCGGCGTTCAGTCGTGAGGCGGCCTGAATGGCCCCACAGAGGAAACTGATCGGATTGGCGAAGTTCGCGGGGGCCAGATAGCCGGTGACCGACCCGTGAGCCGGCTCGTAGATGTTGACGTAGTTCTGCAGCGTCGAGGGAAAGACATGCAGAGCCTGCTTGACGTCGTCGAGGCTGTCGCCGAGCGCCTTGAGTACTTCCCCTGCCTTATCGGAAGTCGTGCCGAGGGCGTCCTGGTTGTCCGCGAGGAAGTCGCGGACGTCCCCAACCGCGGTGTTGAGGTCGGCGACCGCCGCGCCGACCTCGTTGGGGTCGTTGGCCAGCAACGCAGTGACCGCGGCCAGGTTCTGATTGAGCTGTCTCATCAGATCCGTGCTGTCACGCAGTGCCGACACCAGGACTGCCAAATGCTTCAAAGTGCCGAAGACATTTGCGGACTGGTCACCGAGAACGGACAGTGCTTGAGACAAATTGATCACTGTCTCGCGGATACTGGCGCCTTGTCCGCGCAGATTGTCAGCCGCTGTGTTGATGAAACCGCCGAGCGTGGATACTCCGCCCGGCTGCGTCGGCTGCAGCGTTTTGGTCAATTTCTCAAGCTGGACGCGAAGATCGTCGTATTCCACGGGAACCGCGGTGCGTTCCTGTGGAATGACCGCATCGTCGCGTAAGCGCGGTCCCCCGGTGTAAACGGGTGTCAGCTGGATGAAGCGTGCCGTCACCAGAGCGGGCGAGAGGATGGCCGCCTTGACGTCGGCGGGGACGCTGTACTTTTTTCTGAACCAGAAGGTAATCTTCGCCCGTTGCGGCTGCGGCTCAATCGATTCGATCTTGCCGACGGGGACGCCGAGAACACGAACTTCATCACCCGGGTAGATGCCGTTGCTGTTCTCAAAATATGCGGTGACTAGGGTACGCGGTCCCGTTGGGGCAGTCGTGACGACAAAGACAACCGCCGCGACAAGAACAGCCAGCTGAACCGCCGCCAGGCCAATCCGCAGGCCACGGGCCGCGGTCACGAGCCGGCCTGTCGCGGTGCAGGCACCTCGCCTGGAGCAGGTACATATTTCGGCGCCGGCCCGGGCTGCGGTGTTGAACCGGGCTCTGGCGGCGTTATCGCCGGCGGTCCCGGGGGCGGCCCTCCCGGCGGGGGCGCCGGCGGCGGCTCCCGATAGGGATAGCGCGGATCACCCGGCTTGCCGGTGATGGCGTCGGGCAAGTTTCGGCGCGGTTCTCCGCCCTGCCCGGTCCGGGGGAACGGCGGCGGAAGTGGCGGGGTGGCCGGCTGGCCGGTCTGGGGATCCGCAAGCTTGGACGGTGACAAGGTATGGGGATCCAGGCCCAGATCCGAGAATGCCGCGTCGACAAACGGTTGCAGAAACTGACCAGGCAACAGGTTGGCGATGTATGCGTTGAACCACGGTCCTGAGGAGACAGATTCGCCAAGTGAAATCGCGTAGTTGTTGAGTCGTTTAATCGATTCTTGTATGCGGTCTTTGCGGTTGGCAAGAATCGTCAACACACCATTGAGCTTGTCCAGCGCTGGACGCAACTGCTGGCGATTCTCGGACACGAACCCTGAGAGCTGTCGGGATAGGCCGGAAAGGCTACCTGAAATTTGGTCCACGGCATTGCTCTCGGTGCGCAATTGCGCAAGCAGCGCATTGGTGTCTCTGATCAGGCTTACGACCTGATCGCTTCGATCCGCCAGCACCGCGGTTGCCTTATTTGCGTTGGCAAGCAGATTGCGGAGTTGGCCGTCCCTAGAAGCGAGCGACTGCGAGAAGCGCCCGAGTCCTTGAACCGCCAATTGGAGATCGGGTGCAGTGTGGGCGAAAGTCTGCGTCAAGGTCTTCAGCGACTGTGAGAGTTGATCGGTGTTCAGCCCCTCGACAGTGTTGGCCAAATCCCCCAGCGCGTCGGGCAATTGATACGCCGGCGTCGTGCGATTGAGCGGAATGGGTTGCGAAAGCTGGGATTGCCCAAAGGGAAATACCTGAATGAGCTTCGTGCCGAGAAGGCTTTTGGTCTTGATCGCCGCCTCCGTGCGATCACCCAGGTGAACGTTGTTGGCCACGTCAAACTTCACCAACACTTGGGGCCCGTCGAGTTCGACGCTAGAGACGTTGCCGATTGTGTAGCCCGACACTTGTACGTCGGCACCGACCATCAGGCCGCCTGCGTCGGCGAAGAACGCAGAGTATTCCGTGTTTGTCTCAACGAACGGCAGATGTTTGTAATTCAGTCCAATGAGAACCGCGGTGCTGGTCAGGGCAACACCTATCGCACCGATGAGGAGGGGGTTGCGTTCGGAAAAGGATTTCATCGAGGTGCGCACCGTCCGGTGTCTTGCCCGGCCACTTTGATGTACACCGGTTGACCACCCTTCCCGTTGACCTTCAGATATGCGTCGCATAGGTAGAAGGAAAAGAAGTCGCCATACAGACCTTGGCGGCTCAACAGCTTGTACTTGTCCGGGAGGGTATTCAGAATGGTGTCGACATAGTTGTGGTCTGCCACCACAGTGCCTGCGGCTCGATCGGTTTGGGCGACCACCTCGTGCAACGGGGACCGAGCCTGTGACAACAGGTCAGCGACGGACCGTGCGCCTTCGTTGACATAGGCCAGTCCGGTACCGATGTCTGCCTTGCGGGCCGCCAGTCCCTTGACCAAGTCGGACAGCGAGGTCACTGCTTTCTCAAACTGTTTACTCTGGTCTCCGAGTGATCCGAGCACGACGTTGAGGTTGTTGACCACCTCACCGATCAGCTGATCACGGTCGGCGAGCGTGTTCGTGAAACTGGCTGTCTTCGCCAAGAACGAACTGATCGTCGCGCCCTGTCCCTGGAAGGCCGCGATCAATTGTCCCGTGAGAGCGTTGACTTGGTCCGGGTCGAGCGCACGAAACAGCGGACGGAATCCGCCGATGAGAGCATCAAGGTCGAGCGCCGGCGCAGTGCGCGCGAGCGGGATCGTCGCGCCTGGCGCCAGTTTGTCGGTCGCGCCGGCACCTTGCTCCAGTGCCAGATAGCGGTCACCGATGAGGTTGTCGTATCGGATCACCGCATCGCTGCCTTTGGTGAGTATCACCGATGGGTCGATAGCAAATTCGACAAGTACGGTAGCGTCGGGCTGCAAAGATATCCTCTTGACCTTGCCGACTTCTACACCGGCGACGCGGACGAACTGGTCTTGCTTGAGGCCGCTGACATTGCTGAATTGCGCTCTGAATACCGTCTCCTGCTGAAATCGCAATCGCGCGAAAACCAACAGCAATACGAACAGCGCCAGTACGCAGACGACGGCAAAGATCGCGAAACGCCAGACCGCACCTGGAAGATTGTCTCTCACTGGGTCATGTCCTTTCTAAAGCCGAGTCGGTCAGGGCGTGGGCGCTGGTGTGTCTGGAGCATCCGGCGGCGAAATTGTCGGCAGCGGTGGTTGCTCTCCGAAGACAGCAGGAGCCGGCGGCGGGATCTTTCCTGGCGCAACAGGTGTCCCTGGCACGGGTACTGGCGGCGGTGTTCCCGCCGGCGGGATCCCTGGCCACAGTGGAACGCCGCCCGGTCCGTAGAGCGAGGCGCCGTACGGCGGCATACCGGGTGCGGTTACCGGACCAACAGCCGGTCCGGGCAAGCAATCTCGAATGTTCGGTGGCTGCGGTACCGCCTTGGTCACCGGCAAGAAGTTTGCGTAACAGGTCTCCGCGGCGATGCCGGGGTTTGGCCGGATGTCGAGCCCGGTGCCCCATCCAGTGTTGGTGACGAGCTGACGCACCGGGAACATCTTGGCCACATCAGGTAGCGAACCGCAGCCCGGCTTGCCGCCGGGACCGCCCTTAGCGGCAACAATCGGCAGATTGTCGGGGTAGTTGTACTTGTCGTTGCTGAACAAGATCGTGGTGTCGGTGATCAAACTGCGCCCGTTGCCGCCGGTGAATTCGTACGCGTTGTCGTTCGTCAGTTTCGCGCCGATCAGCGTGCACGTGATCTCGGGGTTGTACTTCAGAAGTAACGCGGTGGTTGGTTCGAGGTCATTGATGGCGTCAATCAGATTCCTCCGGTTGGGCGCAAGTAACTGTGTCCCCGAGCTCGCTAAGCCAATAGCGTTGAGCAACAACGCATCCAATGCTTGCGCGTGGTCGGTGACGGTTACGCTGGTGGTGCTGACAGCGTCGAGCACCGATACGATGTCGCGGGCCGCGCCGGAGTACGCGTCGCTGAAGCCCTTCACCGCCTGCCAGTCTTTGCGGATGGTTTCGCTGCGCGGATTGACCGCCAGCAACACTTGATTGACGTCGGTGATGGACTGACCGATGCGCTCACCTTGACCACGCACGCCTTCGGCGAGCGCACCCAGAACGGCGTTTAGCTTCGCGGGATCGATTCGGTCGACGACGCCGACGAGGTTCTCGAACACCGTGTTGACCTCTGTACTGACGTTGCGTGACTGCAGCACAGCGCCGGCGGAAAGCCGCCGTCGACTTGGGATGTCGGGATAAATCAAGTCAACGTACTTGGCCCCGAACGTGGTCGTAGCGCGGATCTGTACGCCGACGTTAGCTGGTATGTGCTTGGCTTGATCCGGGAAAAGAGCCAATGTGATGCTGGCGGAATCGTTGCGACCGTTGACGCCGGTGATGTGGCCGACTTGCACTCCGTTCATCATCACTTTGCCGCCGGACTCCATCACCAAACCGGCCCGGTCCGAGGTCACGATCACTGGAACATAGGATTTCAGCGCCCCCGTGTACAAGACGCCGGTCAACACGATTGCCCCAATAATCATGACTACCAGCACCAGCGTCCACCACGCTGGGTGCAAGCGGCTGTCGTCCCTTCGTCTGGCCATGGTCTCAAGACGCGAGGTGGAAGCTACCGGACTGACCGTAGATAGCCAGCGAAACGAACAAGCACATAAACACTGCCACGACCAGCGACGTACGGACTGCGCGCCCAACAGCCTCGCCCACCCCGGCCGGCCCTCCTGCCGCGTTGTAGCCGTAGTACGTATGGACGAGCATCACCACGATGGCCATAGCGATGGTCTGGACGAACGACCACAGCAGGTCTCCCGGTATGAGAAATGTGTTGAAGTAATGGTCATAGACGCCGCTGGACTGCCCATATACGAACGTGGTGCCGAGCCGTGCAGCCAAAAACGCCATGATGGCCGCGACGCAGTAGAGGGGTATCACCACGAGAAGGCCGGCAATCACTCGCGTCGACGCCAGGTACGCGACCGACCTGATACCCATCACCTCCAACGCGTCAATCTCCTCTGCAATGCGCATGGCGCCCAGCTGCGCGGTCGCGCCGGCACCGATAGTTGCGGCCAAGGCAACACCTGCCGTCACCGGCGCGACCAGCCGAACGTTGATGTAAGCCGATAAGAATCCGGTCAGGGCCTCCACCCCGATGCCGGAAAGCTGGTTGTAACCCTGTACCGCGACGATGGAGGCGGCCGACAGGGTAAGAAATCCGACGACGACGACAGTGCCCCCGATCAGCGCCAATGCACCGGTACCCAAGCTCATTTCGGCGGTGAGACGAACAATTTCTCCCTTGTAATGCACAAGCGCGTCGCTGATCGACCGAAGGGTGTGGACGTAAAACTGCGTTTGCCGCCCAATGCGATTCCAGCCCGCGGCCCAACCGCGGAATGTACTGCGCCACCGCGGGTGAAGTCCGCTGGGCGCGCTCGTAGCATGGCTCATCGTCGGCTCCTGAAGGTCACTTCGAGAACTGCCCGGCGGTCACGATGACATTGATCACGAATAGGGCCACGAAGGAATAGACCACGGTCTCGTTGACGGCGGTACCAACTCCCGTCGGCCCGCCGCCCACCGAAAGGCCCTTGTAACAGCCAATAAGACTGGCCGCTAATCCGAACAAACCCGCCTTCAAGACAGAAACGAAGATCGCCGTAGTGCCGGTCAGCAGTGTCAGCCCGCCGACGTAAGCGCCGGGTGTCACATGCTGAATGAATACAGAGAAGACGAATGACCCGACCAACGTCGCCAACGAGACTAGACACGACAGCAACACGGCGACGACACACGCCGCCAGCACCCGCGGCACGACCAACGATTGCACGGGATTGACACCTAGAACCCGCAGTGCGTCGATTTCTTCGCGGATGGTGCGCGCTCCGAGATCTGCGCAAATCGCGGTCGACGCTGCACCCGCGACCACGAGCACGGTGACAATCGGACCCAGTTGCGCCAAGGCGAGACCGGCGCCGGTGCCGGCGAAGTCGCCTGCCCCGAAATCGGTCAGCAAGACATTGATGTTGAACGCGAACAGCACCGTGAACGGCATAGCCAGCAAGAGCGCGGGAACCAACGAAACACGTGCGATGAACCAGCACTGCAACAGAAACTCTCGAAGAGCGAACGGGCGACGCGGTATCAACACGAAGGCGTCCAGTGACATCGCAAAGAAGCCGCCGAGGCTGTTGAGCGGCTTCATTGCCGTTGACTGCCAAGTCACCTTTTGACCCTTCGCTCGCTCGTTAGCGTGATTGCTGGGGACTCCTTCACCCGTCCGGATGAAGGAGGCTCCTCGATCGAAGGCTGGCCGTCGCGACGGCAGGGAATCCCGATATTGAAACCATGTGACGATCGACCGCCCACAGCGACACATCGGCTGGAAACTCGACGACATTGCTAGACAACGCCGCCCGACCCGCCCTTCCTCAGCTGTAAACTGTATAACTATATATAGGCTTTGACAATAACCATGTGGCGAAATGTATCACGCATCTCGTTACTCGTCCTGGCATCAACGTCGCGCCGAGGATGCGAGAGACCAGAGATGTTGAGCGGCAACGTCACACGTACAAAAGATTGCTGCCCCAACCACTAGACGCCAGCACTTGCCGCTTTAACCAACGCCTGCCTGACGCAGCTCACCGACGTTGCGCCAACGAAAGCCTTACTCCGCCCGCATCGACATCGAGGCCAGCTTCACTGTCTCTCACCTGAAGCCTATGACCGCTTGGGGCCAAGGGCATTACACGTCACTGACGACGGATTGCCATATGTCACACAGCCGTTGCCGCTACTGGCGTAACTGGACGAGCCCGGGTCGACGAATACCTGCGCAGTGTTCCACGCCCATGTTGAGGCGCACTTGCTGGCCGAGTCCGCAACTGACACGCACACAGTCGACCGCATCGGGAAGGCAGTACCCTCGCACGCTATCGGCTTCACTGTGGCGGTGATCTGACGGACACCGCCGGCCGCGGTGGTCCACTGCGGGGCAGAGAGATCAAAAGAGCATGTCGGGTCAGCGCGTGCGTCGGCGCGGACAGTCGAGGTCGCGATCACATACAGCAAGGTTGCAGCAAGGACGGCGGCGTAGTGCCTCACGGCCGTTTGGCTTTGCGGTGCGGTCATGTCGCTGACTTGTCAGGCTGGCTGTCCGTAAACCGCCACCACGGCAGTACGATCCAGACTGTTCTCCGACCACACGCCAATCGCAGTATTCCGGCAGTCCTGCATCGTCGCCCGCGAAACCGGGTCATACCACCAGTGATTCAGTATCTCTATTCCGCTGATAGCCAATGCCGGGTTGATCGCGATAGTTTCGGACACTTTACCGACGAAGCCGGCCGCTTCAGCCCGAGTTTGGGGCGTCGATCCGTCCGAGCCGATGTCTCCGTCAACCTCGCGGTGGTCGCGGACGTCCAGGGTGTGGACGCGGGCAGCCTCCGCGAGGCGCCCGTCCTTATGAGGGTCTGTCTGGCATCCATTGCGCTTCTGCGCAGTAAAAATATTGCCGAAGACGCCGTTGTTCAGCCGCGCGTTGTCAGCAGCCGCAGTTGACGGCGCGACGAGCTCTACTGCCGCGACGGTCGCACATGCGGCGACGACAGTCATTCGCCTGCCAAACGAGCAGCTTAGCCGCATCGATCCTCCCACCTCCGATCGTCCAGATCATACTTCGCTAGCTGTAAATAAATAACTATATTATGGAATTCCCGCGCGCTGCGCGGTCCGTCTATCCGGGCAGCCAGGAGCACACTGGCGGCCTGCGCTGATGTCCGCAGGAGATTCGCAGACTCTCGTGTCTGCCGAAATGCTCAGTCAAAGGGTTCGGTGCGCGTCGGGTCGAAATTGAATCCGCGCGGCGACACCAGGTGATGCGGTACGTGCGGGGTGGCGCCCGGTCCGTAGTGACGCCCATCCAGCGGCCAGTCGTATCCCTCGAGGTCATCGGAGTCCTTGCCGAGAATGCGGCCGGTCTGCTGGTAGTACTCGATTACCGCGGATAGCCCGTGGCGTTGCACCGGACAGACCTTCATGCAGATTGAACAGCCCGAGCTTTGCCACATCAACGGAAGGCAACGCTTCGTATTGATTTTCGCCTTGACAACACCACGGTGTTCCTTGCGAATGCTCGGAATCGCCCCAACCGGGCAGCGTCGGACGCAGATCTGACAACGGTCGCACACCCCCTCTACTCCGAAGTCAACCGGTTCATCGTGAACGAGCGGCGCATCGGTAGTCATCAAATTGATCCGACACCTCGAGCCGGCCTGCGGAGTCAACAATTGCCCGTTGAGACCAAGCTGTCCGAGACCTGCTGCGACTGCGTAGGGGATAAACATGGACTCCCCCATGAAATCCTCCGGTCGCGCTTTCCACCCGTGTCCGCGGAGCCACTGCGCGAGCGCCAGCATCCGATCCTCGAGCTCCCCGTAGGTCGACAACGCTGCCTGTTCAGACCGCACAGCGGGAATCCGCTGAGTGGCGTCATAGTTCTGCTCGAGAACACAGACCACGACGTGTTCGCCGACGGCTTTGCCGACATGCTCGGCGAATGTGAATTTCGGATCGAACGCGGTGACCCCGACGGCGCTGATGCCAAGCCCAGCTGCGTAAGTTTTCAATTCACGGGTCAGGCGGGCCGGTTCAGCAGGACGTGGCGCTGCCGCCGGCGGATCGTTCTGGTGTTTCTGCAGCCGGCGAGTCGCTGCAGCAAGTCGCGGGGCCACTGCGATTCCGGGCAGAACCATCGAGGCCACCGGGCCTAGCGTGGTCAGCGCATCGCGATGGAGCACGAAAAAGTCGTGCAGCGGAGCGCGGGCATAGACCTGCTGCTCAGCGACGGAATCGCGCCGGATACCGGGCACCGTCCGCAACTCCTCCGGCGGCGGCGCGATCGGCGTGGTCCACGCCAGAGCGGGTGAGCGCAATCTGGAGATGAATCTGGTAGCCCGGTGCGGGAACAACGCTGCGGGCCGGTTGGACACCACACCCATATTCGACACCGCCACCGGGCCGACGTATTTGGCGACGTGCTCGGCGATACGATGTCCCACCAGGTGTAAACGCCGTCGTATCGGGCCGCGGCGATACGGCAGGCGGGGCGCGTTACGGGCCATCGCTTGATTCTGTCCTTCGGCTGCCTCCGCCACCGGATCGCGGTGGCGGGTCGATCTATCTATCTGTTTTACTATTTCCAGGACTACTGCACAACCCGCCATGATCATCACCTTTGCAAGTACCCCAGCACGACCCCTGCTGTCACCGCGGACGAGAAGGGAGCACCGTGAACGACTTCGAGACGCTGTGCGCCAACGAGCCTGAGCTCAGCAAGTTCCGCTCTGCTATCCGAGAGTTTCTGGTCGCCGACCGCGCCGAATTCGGCTGGCATACCGCGGTGGACTCGTGGCTGGCTAGCTGGGACGAGGGCTTCAGCGCACGGCTTGGCGCCGCCGGATTTCTTGGGTTGACCATCCCGAGGCAGTACGGCGGGCATGGATTGACCCACCTTCATCGTTACGTGGTCACCGAGGAGCTACTGGCCCAGGGTGCGCCGGTTGCCGCGCATTGGGTCGCCGATCGGCAGGTCGCACCGGCCCTGCTGACCTACGGCAGTGACGAGCAGCGCACGCGTCTGTTGCCGGAGATTGCTGCCGGGCAGTTGTATTCGTCCATCGGAATGAGCGAAGACGTTGCGGGCTCGGATTTGGCCGCCGCACAGGCCAAAGCAACGAAGGCGGACGGTGGCTGGCTGCTCAGCGGAAAGAAAATCTGGACCAGCGGTGCCCATCATGCTCATCAGGTTGTTATCCTGGCCCGCACCAGTGCAGCCGATCCCGAGCGGCGACACGTCGGGTTCAGTCAATTCCTCGTGCCCTGCGATTCGGACGGAGTCATGATCAGCGCAATCGTGCTGATGTCCGGTGAACATCACTTCAATGAGGTGACGTTCACTGATGTGTTCGTTCCCGAGGAAAACGTTCTCGGCGAAATCGGCAACGGCTGGCAGCAAGTCACCTCCGAACTTTCTTATGAGCGCAGCGGACCCGAACGAATCCTCTCGACGATTCCGCTGATTTTGGCCGCAGTCCAGGTGCTGGCTGCGGTTGAGATCGACGGCACCACGACCGGGCGGCTGGGCGAGTTGCTGGGGCGGCTCATCTCGCTGCGCCAGCTATCTGTGTCGGTAGCGCGCGCATTGAGCGCGGGCGACTCGGCGACCAACGAGGCGGCCCTGGTCAAGGACCTTGGCACACGCTTCGAACAGGACTCCATCGAACTGATAGCAGAGGTCTTGGATGCCGGCGACGCGTTGGCCATGCCTGAGGTGCGGTACCTGCTCTACACCGCGCGCTTGCACTCGCCTCTGTTCACCCTGCGAGGTGGCACCAACGAGGTCTTGCGGGGAGTCGTCGCCCGCGGAATGGGGTTGCGATGAGTGCTGACACCACAAGGGGAACAGACCGATGAGCGCGATTTCGGCTCTCAACGGTGGAGTGTTCGAGGGCGGTCGCACGGACGAGAATGCTGAGCTGCGGGCACTCGTGGACGACATTGGGCAGCGGTCAGTCGACGCCCGGTCCGGTCACCGCGGGCTGCCGCAGGATTTCGACGACGCGCTATGGCGCAACCTTGTCGAGACGGGGCTCGACCGACTGAACAGAGCGGACGAGTTGGGAGCTGGCCCAACAGAACTCGCGATCGTGCTGCGTGGCCTGGCCCGTCATGCCGGTGCGGTACCGCTGGCCGAGACCGATCTTTTGGCCGCATGGCTGGGCGACAAAGCGGGTATCGAGCTGCCCGACGGCCCCTTGACCGTCGCACTATGTGCCGCCAGCGCCCAGGACGGCCGGGTCGTCGGGACAGCGCAGGACGTGCCCTGGCTGGGCGCGGCCGCTGCGGTGCTGCTAGCGGCGCGCACCAGCAACAACCTGCACGTCGTTCTTTTGGACCCCGCCGACCTCGACACCTCGGACGGTCACAATCTGGCCGGCGAGCCGCGCAGTTCCTTCGAGTTTGCCCTGCCCGCCGAGCTGTTCGTAGTGATGGACACCGCGACGGCCGAGCAATTGACCCGGCGGGGAGCCTGGGCACGGTGCGTGCAAATCATCGGTGCACTGGACGCCGCAGCCGAGCTGACTGTCAGCCACACCAGGCAGCGTATGCAATTCGGCCGTCCACTGAGCAAATTCCAGGCGGTGCAACACTCCCTCGCCGAAATGGCAGGTGAGATTGAAAGAGCTCGCGCAGCAACCACACTGGCGGTGGCCGCCGCCGCTGATCATGGCTTTGATACGCCGGAAACCGATTACGCCCTCACAGTGGCCAAGGTGGTGGTAGGCCAGGCGGTCCACACCGTCGTAACGCTGGCGCATCAACTGCACGGAGCGATCGGCGTCACCATCGAGCACCCGCTCTGGCTGGCGACCATGCGTGCACGCAGCTGGGTCGACGAGTTCGGCAGCACCGGCTGGTACGCCCGGCGGCTGGGCCAGCTCGTACTCGCCGCCACAGATCCGTGGGACGCGCTGATCGGAAACGGCTTCGGCGGCTGCTGAAGAGCCGCGGGGCGTCCGGCGAGCGGGCAGCGCTGGTGCTGACTGCTGCAACCGCGTCCATCGCGGCCAGCGTACGTTTCCAAAAAGCCTAGGCACACGCGCTGAATTCGCCCACGCCGCAGCATTTCTGCTCTAACGGTGATGTCGACGGAGAGGTGCTGCGCCTCAACGGAGCGCAGCGCCACGCGGCCCGATAACCGCTACCAATCGGCGAGGTCGTCGAACGGCAGGAGTCGCCCGGTCAGTCCGTCCGGCTTGCCCAGCGTTCGGGGCGTTAGATTGCGGCGCGCAAATCGCCATCCTTCGGGAGTGCGTACACATAGGTCGTCGTACAGGCCGAGAAATTGCATGGGACGCGCATCAGACTGGCGCCGGGCCCATTCCGTGATCGGAAACCGAGCGCGCGCAGTGTCACCGTTGACTTCGACCAGCCCCTGATGAACAGTCTGGTACACGAATTCCAGGGAAGCGGTAGTACTCGCAACGGTTTTCGTGACTGCGTCGCGGCCGACCGCGGGCTCGGTCGTCGGCGAATGGAGTTCGCCGAAATCCGCATAGGTCAAACAGGCTTCGGCGATGTCTCCGCGGTTCACCGCCTCGGCGTACGCCGCTGCGAGATGATTGATGGCGATGACGTCGCAGGCCTCTTGGGCATCGCGCGGTTCACGAAGCATCATGTCAGCCTGCCCCGAGGAGCTCTAGGCCGTTCTCGCGCAGGAATTGCCGCTGGCGCGTCTCGCCCAACTTTTCGGTCCGCGGGTAGAACTCGGCGGGTTCGCGCAGGCCTTCTGCGTGCGGCCAGTCCGAACCCATAATCAGGCAATCCACCCCGTCGAGCTCGTCGACCATGCCGATGGTGTCGTCCTCTGGGTAGGGCACCACCCGGATGTGCTGCTTGAAGATCGTGCTTGGCCGCTCGCTCAGTGGGCCGCCCAACCATTTGCCGAGCCGGGCCATGCCACGGCTCTTGTCCATGTGCCGCAACAGGTGCGGCACCCAGGCCGCCCCGAACTCGCTAACCAGCACCTTGATGTTGGGATACCGACCAAATATGTTGTCGAAGATCAACGCCGAGAGGGTGTCGGCGATCGGCCGCTGCCCGTAGCTGTTCTCCCATTGCCACGCCGAGAACTCGAACGGCGGTCCCAGCTCCCAACCCCATTGCGAGGCAACGGCTTCTTGGTAATTGAACTCGGCGATATGGTAGGCGACCACTACACCCGCCTCGTTGATTCGCGCCCAGAACGGATCGAAGTAGGGGTCACCGGGGCTGCGACCGTACGCGGGACCGGCCGGCAACGTGATGAATTTAGCGCCCGTGGCGATGATTCGGTCTAATTCGGCGCAGGAGCGCTCCAAGTCGCGCATCGACATCAGAGCGGGAGCGTAGATGCGGTCCTGATACGAAAAGCCCCAATCCTCATCGATCCATCGATTGAACGATTCGATATTGTCGTAGAGCGGTTCGGTGCCCTTCAAGTAGGCCTCAGCCATCAGCGCCCAGCCACCGGGATACATGATGGAACGCTCGATCTGCTGTTCGGTGAGCTGGATCAACCGCGCGTCCTTGTCGAGGTACTCCTGCTGCATCGGCTCGAAGAACCGCTCGGCGTCCGACGGATTGCCCGACGCCCGCTGCTTGAGCATCTCCGCGAGCGACCCGGGTACGTACGCCTTATCCACGTCGTTCTCGATGGCCGTCATCACCCGGTCGTTGGCTAGCAGGATTTGCTTCCCGCTGACCAGCTTGACCGGTTGGATCGCGGTGTCGAGCTTGGCTTTCGGCATGTGCCGGGTGAAGCAGTCCAGTGGTTCGTAGGAGTGCTGGTCGAAATCGAGCAGCTGATAGGGCAGCTCCCCGACCGTGTCCTGGATAACCGCCATCGTTCAGTTCCTTTCCTGTCACGCGCCTGAGGTGCCGGCGCACAATTGCGCGGCGCTGCGAAAGGCCGCCATGGTTTCGTCGCTGACGAGCGAAGTGTCGTGCCGGTTCCAGCACCACAG
The DNA here is from genome assembly GCF_965277065.1 of Mycobacterium sp. Lineage (GTDB taxonomy): Bacteria > Actinomycetota > Actinomycetes > Mycobacteriales > Mycobacteriaceae > Mycobacterium. The sequence goes on along the minus strand of NZ_CBDIBT010000014.1, from coordinate 114,371 downwards.
GGCGGCGGCCAGGCAGGCGATCGCGAGGTTGCCGAGCAGGACTTGCTCTGCCGCGGGTTCGTCAAGGCCGTGCTCGTGAGCCAGCTGCCGTGCGATGGCGCGCTCCCAGCGCAGCCGCATCCGCATGCTGCGGCCCTCCAACGACTTCGTCGTCATCACGAGCCGGGTGAGCTGATGGCTGTCCTGTCCGGTCACGTCAGAAACGGCGGCAGCCATTGCCGCCACTGGTTCGGCCAACGCCATCAGCGTCTGGGACCGGTCTTTGCGGCCTGCGACCAGCTCGGTCGTTATCTGTTCGGCGGGCTGCTCCCCTACGAAAAGCACATCTTCTTTCGAGGGGAAGTTGCGGAAGAACGTCGCGCTTGACACGCCGGCTCGGCGGGCGATCTGTTCTACGGTGGTCGACTCGTAGCCCTGCGCCTCCATCAGCGCCAACGCTGCGACCGCGATGTCGTTGCGCGTTCTGGCCTTATTGCGTTCGCGAAGCGGCAACACTTGCGCATCGTCCGGTTCGGCGGTCATCTGAGAGACTCTATCATTTTGAGAGAGTCTTGCAATACCTGCTTCGGCAACGTTGCAGACAGCTCGAACCATCCAATTGAAGGTGGTACCTTATGGTCTGACTTGACTTAGAAGTCAAGTCGCTTGGCCCGAAGGACGTGACGATGTTGCAGCCAAACCCCTTTCACCCTGGGAAAATTCGCGTCGCGCACGTCGGCACCGGAGCCACGGGCAGCGAGGCACTCAAGGCGATACTGGATCATCCTGATCTCGAGTTGGTGACACTGTGGACGACCACGCCGGAGAAAACGGGCCGTGACGCCGGCGAGCTGGTCGGGCGAGATCCGGTCGGCATATCCGCCGTCGGCAGCCTCGAAGCCGCCCTGGCACACCACCCCGACGTGCTGAGCTACTGCGGAAACGGCCTCGGTCGGATCGAGGAGGTGGTGCAGGAACTTACCGTCGCCCTTGATCGCGGCGTCAATGTCGCTACGATCTCGTTGCTGGGCATGCTGTATCCGGCCGCCGCTCCGGTCCAACACACCCGACCGCTCCACCAAGCGGCGCTTGCCGGCGCGGCCAGCTCTGTTTCGACGGGGCTTGATCCTGGGTTTTCCAGCGATGTGCTTCCCCTCGCGCTGCTCACCATGGCCGACACGATCGAACACGTCCACATCCAGGAAATCGGTGTGTATGACCACTACGACGTCGAACCGGTGCTGCGCGGCATCATGGGCTTCGGTCAGTCTCCGGACTACGACGCACCCATCGCCACCGGAGGAGATTTTGTTCGGCAGTGGCGCGGTCTGGTTCAGCAGCTGGCTGACCGGATGGAGTTGGCGCTCGACGAGATCGTCGGCACCTCCGATTACGCGGTCCACGACGCGGACCTGCAGACCTCGGTCGGTTTGATGGCGCGCGGCACCGTGGTTGCGCGGCGCGTGGCCTGCCACGGCCTGGTGGGCGGTAAGCCAACAATCACCGCTGAGCACGTAACGCGCATGAAATCCCACGTTGCACCGCACTGGCCTACCTTCGACGGTGTTGGCGAATCCAATTACCGGGTCGTGATCACCGGCAACCCCAATATTCGTTGCGACCTGGACCTCGGGAAAAGCGCGGGCGTGTGGGGTTCGGTCAAGGCGACGGCGATGCGTGTGGTCAACCTCATCCCGGCGCTAGTTGCCGCCCCACCCGGTCTGCATTCCGCTCTCGACTTCCCGCTGGTCCCTGGACGCCGCGTGCTCTGCGAGACCGGGTCATGAGCTGATGACGAACACTCGGCACAAAGTCGTCGTGTGGGGCCCCGGGCGTCTGGGCGGTTTCGTGTTGCGTGTTTTGCTGCAACGGCCCGAGGAATTCGACGTCCTCGGCGTATTCGCTTTCTCGGAATCCAAACAGGGCCGCGACATCGGCGAATATGCCGGGCTGGCTCGTCACGGCGTCGCGATCACCGGCGACCGAAAAACCATCCTGTCGCTCGACGCCGATGTGGTGATCTACACGCCGTTAGTGGGGCTGGGACCCTCGACGAGCCATGCCGACGCGTTGATGCTGTTGGCGTCCGGCAAGAACGTGGTGCTGGCGCATGACTACTTCTATCCCGGCGCGATCAGTGCCGAGTACGCCGCTGACATCGCCGAAGCCTGTGCCCGGGGCCAGTCGTCGGTGGTGGCCGTTGGATCGTCTCCCGGCTTCGTCGCCGAGCGGCTGGCCACCACGCTGGCAGGTCACACTCTCGAGGTGGCCCATGTCAGCGTGCTGGAAAGAATGGATTGCACCGACCTCGCACCTCACATTTACGGGCTACTCGGTTTCGGCGGGCGACCCGATGACTTTCCGCGCGAGCAGATCATTGCCATGTTCGACCACATGTATTGCCAGACACCGCACGCCGTCGCCGCGCAACTCGGCCAGCGGCTCGACCGCGTCGAGGTTGACGCCCGGTTCGCGATTACCGACCACACGCTGGACAACACCACCGCCCCGGTCGCGGCGGGCACGGTCGCCGGCACCGAGTTTTCCTGGACGGGGCTCATCGATGACACGCCGTTCGTGACCATCACCTGCCGCTGGGTGTGTGACCTCGCCTTACCAGGCTGGGAGGCCGACAACGACTGGGTCATCACGATCGAAGGCACACCGTCGTTGCGGCTCACTTACGCCCGAGGCTTGTCTTTCGCCGATGGAATCCGGCGCGGCGGGGCCAGCACCGATCCCGACGGCGCAAGCTGGCTCGACTCGCAGTCGTGGACCTCCGTGGCGGCGTTGGTCAATGCGATACCCGGGGTCATCGACGCTCCCCCCGGAGTGCTGCTGCCACCCATTTTTGGCGTACCGCACCATCGCCGCTCCGGACCGGCGATCGATCTACGATCAGCTGCCCGGTGATGCGGCCCCTCTTGGCGTTTCCTCATCGCGCGTTCGCATCGGTGCATCTTCCTGCGGGCCGGGTACTGCTCAGGTCTTTCCCGGCTGGGTGAACTGCAACGCGAGGAACCGATCCCAAAGCCGATCAGTCACCAGTTTCCGCAGTCCGATGAACAGGTGTGCCGAGGGCCCGACACGTACGCGAATTTTGGGCGAGCGGGCATCGAGGGCGGCGACGATGGCTTTGGCCACCGCCTCCGGGCCGACGACAAGCCGCGCAACCGGGCCAGTTTCATAAAACTCCGTCGACATTTTGGCCACACTCGCATTGAGCGCCGCATACGGTCCGTCCTGGGTTTGCGGAGTATCGGCCGCCGCGGTCGCGCCGAAGCTGCTGCGGACCATACCGGGCTGGATCAGGGTGACCCCGATGTTGAACCCCCCGACCTCGAAACGCAGTGAATCAGATAATGCTTCGACCGCATACTTCGTCGCGCTGTATACACCGGCACCCGGGAAGCTGAAGTTGGCGGCCGCGGAACTGAGGTTGACGATGTGGCCCCACCTTTGTTCGCGCATCCCCGGCAGCACCAGCTGGATCATCCGCGTCAGGCCGAACACGTTGGTCTCGAACTGGCGGCGCAACTCCCCGGGAGACACGCTCTCGACCGCACCGGATTGCGAGTAGCCGGCGTTGTTGACCAGCACCCCCACCGCACCCTCGGCCGCGACGATGTGGTCGACGGCCGACCGCATGGATGATTCCTCGGTGACGTCCAGCAGCAGCGTCTTACACCCGACGTCGCGCAGGTCGGCGATCGCTTCTTCGCGCCGGGCGGTCGCGTAGACGGTCTTGCCGGACTGTGCCAGCAATACGGCGGTCGCGCGGCCGATCCCTGTGGAGCAGCCGGTGACGAGCACCGCATGCGAAACGGAGCTCATGTGCGTGGTGTGCCATTCACGAGACGCGCTTCCCTTCCCTTGCCCGCTATGATATTAAAAGAGGCAACTGTTTAACTATATATAGTTTAGCGAAGGCAAAGCAATGACAGGTACCAACACGTCCTCCGGCAGTGCCGTAGCCGATTTGACCGCGATGATGATGGTCGACGACCCCTACGTTGCTGACGGTCGCGACGACCACGACGAGCTGCGCCTCGCGGCCGCTAACGAGCGGTTGGCCGAACAACGATCCCAGGTGCGCGCGCTGGACCTGCGCGCCAAGGACCTCGGCATCGAGAAGTTCACCGACCGGGCCGATCTGATACCCCTGCTCTTCGCGCATTCTGTCTACAAGAGCTACCCGGAGTCCTTTGTCGCCACAGGCCGCTGGAAGCAGCTGTCGGCATGGCTGGACTCGGTGACGACCGGCGATGTCAGCGAGATCGACGTCAGCGACTGCACCGACGTCGACGACTGGCTGGAACGCCTGGACCAGAACGGGTTCCACGTGATCGTCAGCAGCGGCACATCCGGCAAGAACTCGTTTCTGCCGATGAATGACACCGATCTCGAGGTGCTCGCCACAACCGGAGCCAATATGGTCGGGTATCCCCATCGCATCCCGCACAAGCAGGATCGACCGGTAATCATTCTGGGGCCGAGCAACGCCCGGATGCGGTACAAGTACGGCCACCAGGCGAACGCCGCGGCCTATGGACGGCCCGGGGCGGTCCACTCGCTAACCGATGAACCAATGCTGGTGTCCGACACGCTGATCCAGGTCAATATTCGCCGGGCGATGTCCGACGGTACCGCCACGCCCAGCGAGATCGCCGCCTACCAAGCCGATCAGAAGGTTCGTTCCGAGCAGATGAGACAAAACGTGGAGAAACTGATCGCCACCGTGCTCAGTTATCGTGACGAGCCCCAGGTAATCATCGGCCCGTGGGCGATGGCCTGGCGTTTGCTCGAAGCCGGTCATGCCGCCGGACTCAGCGAAAACGTGCTGCACCCGGAGAGCGCGGTGAACATCGCAGGCGGGCTCAAAGGTCTTGACCTGCCGGAGGATTACGCCGATCAGATCGACCGCTTCCTCGGGCCCGTGCACCGCCAGATGATCTACACCTTCTCCGAGCAGACAGTCGCAGCAGTGATGTGCGAGCAGGGCGTCTACCACTGGCCCAAGGCAGTAGAGCTGTTCATTCTCGACGAGACCGGCGAGCACCTCGAGGAAATCGGTGCCGACGGGCGAGTGACCGGACGCGTCGGAGCGTACGACCCCATCTGGTCGGGCCGCTGGGGAGGCATCATCTCGGGCGATAAGGCAACCGCCAACTACACCCCATGTCCATGCGGCCGCATCGGACCCACCATCGAAGACTCGGTGGTGCGGTACAGCGAGCTGTCAGCCGGCGGCGACGACAAGCTCACGTGCGGTGGGTCTATCGAGCAGTACATCCGCGGCATCGAACCGGTCGCGCAGACGTAGTAGCGGGTCGACCGCAGGGTTGATGCGGTTCACGAATGCCGTTGCCGGCGCGTATTTTGAGCTCGCGCACGGCCGCGTTATCGATGTCAAATGCGGCTGACGACACTAATTCTCGTCGTTTACCCAGCGGACGAATCGGTGCAGCGGGAAGAAGCCGTCGTGCGCGAGCCCGGGAGTCACCGCAGTCGAACCGCCGATCTTGACGACCCGCTGCGCCCCGGCGGACGCCAGCCTGTCCCGCAGTTCGTCTTTGCGTGCGGGCGGGTACACACTGACGGTCTGAGTGGCCACATTCACATAGCCGATGGCGTCTTCCAGAGTCGGCACCCCCACGACGTTGACGGTCTTCGAGGACGGAAGGAAGTCGACTGGATCCTCCGATCGAATGACCAGGCCAGTGCCGTCGTCGTCGCCGAAAACGCGGTACATCGGTTCCATTGCCCGTAGCGCCGCGATCTCCTCACGGGTGTCGGCGGGCAGCGGGGCGACCTTCGCCGCGGTGAACCTGCGTTCCTTGCGCAGCTCGGTCAGCAACGCCGCGCAGTAGCGGTCCAGCTCCGCGGTCGATCCCTCGACGTAATGGATGCGGCTCGAGGTGCACGCTTCCTGGTTGTAGGGGGTGCTGTCGACAGCCGTCTTGGCTGCCACCTCGGCAACTGTCTGATCGGAGTCGAATGCCTCACGACCGATCATCGAGATGGAGTTTTTGGGATCGAAGGCCACCAGCTCGAATCCCGGGCCCAGGTAGGCGACGGCGTTGCGGATAGCCGAGTCTCCGCCCCAAGCGACAAGTTTGTCGAAGAACTGCGGTCGAAAAAGCGTGCCCTCGACCTCCGCATCGCCGCCGCGCCAGTAGACAGCCGAAAACGACGTCGTCGTCGGGTGATCCGGCGCTACGGCACGCAGCGCGCGCAGGATTGCCGTGGCGCTGAGCAGGTCGTTCGACGGCATTTTCAGCAAATGCACTCCTTTCATCAGCGCGCCACGCGCCACCGTCATCGCGGCGACGCCCGGAGCATTGCCAGCGAGCACGTGCACGATGCGGGTGGGGAAAGCACGGTAGGACCCCAGTCCTGCGGTGGCCCCCGTCGCCGGACGCCAGCCATCCACGACGTCAGCGCCACCGAGTTCGTTGTCGAGCTGCGCTCGCAGCAAATCGCCATTGAACATCTGCCAAATGTCCGCATAGGAATTCTCCACGATGCGGCGTTCGTACGGGCTGGTAGCCGCGAGCGCCTCGAGCGCGTCGGCGAGCAGACCGTCGGGATCTTTCCGAAGTTCTTCGCCAAGCGACACCAGGATGTCGATGATCTCGGCGACCGGGACGTCGACGGCGGGTAGTCCGTGGGAGCGATTCCACACCAGATCATCGAGGACGAGTTTCGGGGTTGCGAAGGTAGTGCCATCCCCTGCCGTGTGAATGACGGTGCACTTGGTCAGCGCCTCGCCTTTCACGACGTGCGGAATCGCTACCGGCGCAATTGTGTTCGTCGCCTCCATCGGTCTTCCTTCTCAGCGTGGTATATCAAAAAAAGATAACTCTTTAACTATATCTTGGCGGCTTCCGCTCTGGCAATGCCTAGACTCGGGGGTTTGCGCTCCGTGCAGTCTGGTCGGGGTAAGCGAGCTAGCGTCGGGTCAGCCGGCCCCGCTGCAGACGCTTCAAGCCGCTCATCAGCCGGCGCTGCTCGACCACGGCGCCCGCCGCCAGCGATGGCTTCAACGAACCGGCCACGCTGTAGATGATGGCGTGGTTAGCGCCGGCTTCGACGTAGGGGCGGATGCGCTGGAGAACATCGGTGGCGGTGCCGAATGGCATCAGCTCCCCGAGTAACTCGGCGGTGATGCGGCTGCCGTATTCGTGCAGTCGGTCTGACTCCAGGTCAGCCGGGTCCAACGCGGAGTAGCCGGCAAAATCGGTGCCCAGCGGGTGCGTCGCGCCCGCCGCCGCCCATGCCGCGCCGGGCAATGTGAGCGCATGGGCGTGGACCATTGGCTGGCGTGCCAGTTCGCTGAAGGCCTGGGTATCGCGGGCCAGCAAGGGCGCGAAGAAGATGCTTCGAGTTAGTGTCTCGGGGTCCCGCCGGCGTCGATCGCCGCGGCCGCAACCTTGTCGGCGGCCGAATTCCAAGCGTCGAAAGCCCCGCTGAGGATGAAGATCCAGCCGTCGCCCAGGCGTCCGGCGAGCCGGCACGCCCGTGGCCCCTGGGCAGCGACCAACATCGGCGGTGCGCTGCCCCGCAGCCTCGGCAACGCGAAGGTGGCGTCATCCCAGTCGTGGAACCTGCCATGATGCGAAATCGGTGCGCGGTCGGCGGCCCACGCGGCCCGGATCGCCAGCAGCGTGTCCTCGAGGCGTCCGACCCGCGGTTCCAGCGTCAGCCCATACGGCACGGTGTTTTCGTACTCACCCGAGCCGATGCCCATGATGGCGTGGCCGTGCGTCAGGTGATGAAGCGACATCCAGACCCGCGCCAGGTCGGCGGGCGCACGACGCAGCGAGTCGGTGACCGCGGTGCCCATTGTCAGACCGGGGCGACCGGCGCAGCGTCCGATGACCACCGTCGGGTCCAGGTAGGCGTCGAGCGACGGGATGAACCGGGCCATCGGGGACAGCGCCGTCGTCCACGCCGAGGAGGGAAAATGGGATTTGGTGTGATCGCCGATCCATATGTCGTCGGCGCCGAGCATCCGCGCCGTCCTCATGTTGGCCCGCATTGCCCACAGCGGGGTGATCGGGTCCACATAGCAACCGACCCGGACGCGCGCGGTCACGACGCCTCCCGGCCACCGTTCAGGTGACGGCGCCGGTGTGCGCGTTCGGCGGCCAGCAGCGCGTGGTTGAACAGTGTCTTGAGCTCGGCGCCCAGATCGGCGATCCGCTCGGCGTGAGCGAACGCGCTGGTGCCGAACACGGACTCGAGCTCTGCGGTGGTTTGCTCGCCACCCAGCGACAGGCACAGACATCCCACGCCGGAGTCCCGCGCGTCGTCGAGCGCTTTGCGCGTGTCGGCCGTTGCATAGCGGGCCTCATAGCCCTCGTCGTAGGCGATGCCGTCCGACAGCACCAGCAGGATCTCTCGTTTGGCGCCGGACTGCTCGGTGAGGATCGCCACGGCGTGTCGGACTGCGGCCCCCGTCCGGGTGAACCCACCCGGCTCCAGATGTCCCAACCGCGCCTGCCAACCCGACTCCGCGGCCTGACGAAACTCCTTGACCCTGTAGAGGTAGACCCGTGAGCGTCCGCGCGAGTTGAAACCATAGATGGCCACCCGGTCGCCGCGAGCCTCGAGAGTATGTGCGAGTTGACCGGCTGCGGTGATCTGTGTTTCGAGCACGGTGCCCGCGGCCCGGCCGGCATCGGCCGTCGACCCCGAGATGTCCACCAGGATCAGCACGCCCAGGTCGCGGCCCAGCCGGCGTAGGGCGGAGTAGATCCGGTCATCCGGAGTGTGTCCGGTCCGGGCGTCGCTTCGCGCCATGATGAGAGCGTCGACATCAAGTTCGTCACCCAGACGTTCGCGGCGGGATCGGCGCAGATCGAGGTGGGTGCGGCCCAGCGGATAGCGCAGCAGATCCGGAGCTGCCAGCTGGCCGCGGTTGCCGGGGAGAGTGCGCTCGAACACCGTGCACCAATTCTCCCGGAATGCGCGCCGATGGACGTCCCATTCGGGATATTTCATGCCGTCGTCGTCGTGGTGCGGACTCGCCGTGGTGAAAGCCGCCGCGACGCCGGAAACGCTGATCCCTTGTCGCCTTGGTTCGTGGAACCCGCGCCCACGCCGGTGCTTGGACACCCGATCGGTCGGCGAACCTGATCCGGTCGAGGATTTCCGATCCGCCCCGGCGAGCGACAGAAACTTCTTGGTCAGCCAGCTGCTCCCACCCATCGGAGCGGAGAACAGCTCGAGAATCTTGGACCGCTCGGCCTGTTCGTCGTCGTCGTCATCGGCCTCCGGCTCGAGTCCCTCGCGCAGCTGAGCGGCGAGCGTGTCCCGGGTGTCGGGCGCCGGGGCCGGGGCCGGCTTGAGAAGCGCCCTGGGTCGCAGCTCACCCCACTCGGGTTCCAGCTCGTCGATTGCGCGTGCGCTGCGCGCGACGGCCAGGGATTCCTCGGGCGTGCGGGTGTCCACCGCACCGCCCGCGGGGTGCACGGTCGTTGCCGGCACATACGCCGCCAGACACCTGCGCGCGCGAGCCGCTTCCAACGCCAAATAACGTCTGGCCGTGCGACTTTGGCCCTTGAGCTGACGTAGCAGCCGGGGCGCGTCGCTGCCAGCGCCGAGCAGGCTGGCATGTAACGCGATAATCGGGAAGCGCAACGCCGGCGAGGCGTCCTCGGGGACGTACACCGACTCGCCGTCGGTGTAGGCCGCTGATCCCGCCGCTGCGGCGCGCACGGTCAGGGACCGACCGGCGATCGCACTTGCCACCATCGAGTAGGCGCTCAGCGCGCGAGGCTGGGAGTCCACCGCGGCACGCTAAGCGATGTAGTTATCGATCATCGCGCGCAATCCTTCGGCGACCTGGCGATCGTCGGTCAGCGGGACTGCCAACGCGGCCCAGACCGCCGATCGCGCGTCCACTCCGGACGCCATGAGCTGGCCGGCCGTGATAAGGGTGCGCGGCGACGCGACCTCGCGGAGGCCGCCCGATTCAACTCTGCGGATCGCCGCCGCCAGGCGAACCAGTTCTAGCGCGCGATCCGCGTCGAGACCCGATTCGTGAATCGGCACCTGCAGCTCCACCTCCGGGGAAGGGAACGTCAGCTCAATGCCCACCATCCGCTGGCGCGTGGAATCTTTGAGGTCCTTGAGCAGGCTTTGATATCCGGGGTTGTAGGACACCACCAGTTGGAACTCGGGCGGTGCCGGAAGAGTGATGTTCAGTCGCTCCACCGGCAGCATCCGGCGGTGATCGGTAAGCGCATGCAAGACCACGGTGGTGTCCTGACGCGCTTCGACAACCTCGTCGAGGTAGCAGATCGCGCCCTCGCGGACGGCCTTGGTCAGCGGCCCGTCGACCCATGCGGTGGCGTCCCCTTCGAGCAGGAACCGTCCGACCAGATCCGCGGCGCTCAGGTCTTCGTGACACGCCACCGTGATCAGCTGGCGCCCAAGCTTGCTGGCCATCGCCTCGATAAACCGCGTCTTGCCGACACCGGTGGGTCCTTTGAGCATGACAGGCAGGCGCTGCTGGTGCGCCGCGATGAACAGCTCGACTTCATTACCGGCGGGCAGATAGAAGGGCGGCGCGTCGTTGACGGGCTCCATATTGGTCGCGGCTCCGGTGCGCAGTGCAGTGGTCATATGGCAGGTTAACTCGGATGCTACATTTTGGCTAGGATGTAGCCCTAGCTATGCAGAGCGGACCGCCGGCAAGACAAACAGCTGCAGCCGCCGGCGTGTCTGCATGTCGGACAGGTCGGGTTCCATTAGCAGTTCGGCAGTGCAGATATGCACCAACCAGTCCATCAGCTCGTCGACGGAGATGTCCCCTCGGACCAAGCCGACGTCTTGCGCCCGACGAAGGTATGGCCCGGCGACGCCGACGGCGCTTCGCAGAAACGGTTCGGATGTTCCCGGGGAGCGCCGCGGCTCACCGGTTTGGGGTAATCCGATGATGGCCATCAGTTCCGGGGCTGCGCGCACCTCGCGGATCGCGTCGGCCATCGCGTCGATCAGCGCGTCAGGGAAGGGAGCGCCCGGTCGGAGTTTGCGCGCGGCGCGTCGGAGAACCGGCGCCATGCGGCGCTTGAGGACCTCGACGAGGATCGCTTCCTTGTCGGCGAAATGCCGGTAGAACGTCACCCGGTGCACGCCGGCGGCTTCGGCGATCGCGCCGACGGTGGCGCGGTCGATGCCGCCGCGGTCGACGCATTCGCCAGCAGCGATGATCAGTTTCTCCCTGGCCTGCAGCGCCGATTGTGCGGCGTCTGTCGCGGAATCGGTCGACGACACCCGTCCATCACATCACATCACCCGGTCAGAAAATGTATCGCGAGATCAGGTCCGCCACTGCGGCCGGTTTGTCGTCGCCGTCGATCTCAACCGTGTGCCGCACGGTGAGGTTAAGGGTGTCCTCGGCGACCTTGGTGGCATCGAGCAACTCCGAGCGCACCCGGATTCGACTGGTCGCCCGGACCGCAGCTAAAAAACGAACTCTGTTGAGCCCGTAGTTGATTCCCATCTTACCGTCGACCCGGTAATTGCCCTTACTCATCGCGGGGATGAGGGACAGCGTAAGAAAGCCGTGCGCGATGGTGCCGCCGTACTGGCTTTCCGCCTCGGCCCGCTCGACGTCGACGTGTATCCATTGATGGTCGTCGGTGCACTCGGCGAAAGCGTCAATCCGGTTCTGGTCGATGTCTTTCCACTCACTGACACCCAGTTCATGACCGACCAAACCCAGCGCTTGGTCGATCGATGTGATCACGTGCATCTGTTCCTCCGCCTCGTACGCGCATACCCTGACTCCATACCGTTATCTGTATAACTATATTGTACGTACTGCGTACGGAAGGAGACTTTGATGCGTAACAGCGAACCGGCCGCCATGGTGGTCGCCGCCGCACGTACTGCCATCGGGACGGCCCGCAAAGGCACCCTGGCCAACGTGCCCGCCGCGGAGCTGGCCAAACCGGTGGTGCGAGCCGCGATCGAACGGTCCGGTCTGGCCGCTGACGACTTCGACGATCTGGTGTTGGCAGAAGTCTGGCAGGGCGGTGGCGATCTTGCCCGCTACGTCGCGGTCGACCTCGGTCTAGACGGGATACCCGGAATAGCGGTCAATCGACAGTGCGCCTCGAGCCTGTCGGCCATTGCGGTCGGCGCTGGCCAGATCGCCGCCGGCATGAGCCGCGCCGTCCTGGCGGGCGGCACCGAATCACTATCCACCACACCGGCATTGCGCAAACGAAGGCCATTCACGAGCGGCAAGGCAGCCGACCACTACGAGGATCCGTGGTTCTCGTTGTCTCATCCGCCGACGGCGTTGGCGCCGGCGCTGGACATGTCGATCACGGTCGCGCACAACTGTGCCGTGCAGTACGGCATCAGCCGTGTGGCGCAGGACGATTGGGCGCTGCGGTCGCATCAACGGGCAATCGATGCGATTGACGCGGGATCGTTCGTGAATGAGATCGTTCCGATTTCCGTGGCGCAGGCGGACGGCTCGACGAAAGTCTTTGCCACCGACGAACATCCCCGTCGCAGCGCCTCCATGCAGGCCCTGGCAGCGCTTGAGGTGTTGCACCCCGAGATCGAGGGCTTCACGGTGACCGCGGGCAACTCCTCGGGCATGAACGACGCGGCCGCGGTGGTAGCGCTGTTATCGCCGAAAGCGACTCAGGCCGCCCCGTTGGCACGAATCCTGTCATGGGCCCAAGCCGGCGTGCCGCCTGCCCAAACTGGTAGTGGGCCGATCGTCGCAATTCCCAAAGCGCTCGACTTGGCCGGTCGAAAGCTCGCTGACGTCACGTTGTTCGAGATCAACGAGGCTTTCGCCGCCCAGGCGGTGGCCTGTGCGCGGGAACTTCAGCTAGACGAGGACATCGTCAACGTTTACGGCTCGGGCATCAGCCTTGGACACCCGATTGCGGCGACCGGAGCGCGCATGCTCACCTCCACGATTCACGAGCTTCGACGCCGTGGCGGTGGCATCGGTGTGCTGTCGATGTGCGCCGGCGGCGGCATGGGCGCCGCTATGGTCATCGAGGTCGACTGAATCGGCTATTCGAAGAGTGGTGTGCGGGCCCGAAAATTGGTTAAATGTTTAGATAATGCCGTCGACATCCGCGTGAAAGCAGAACGTGAGAGATCAGCATGAGCAAACTGTCCCGGGACGAAGCGCGCGAGCTTGCGGCATCCGTACGAGCGGCATGCGACCGCCTGGCGACCGAAGAGCGGGTCCGCAAGGTGGCGTTCGGCGTCGACGGCAAGTTTCGCGGGTTCGACACCGAACTGTGGCAAGCGCTGTGCGGCCAAGTCGGCGTCGCCGCGATCGCGCTGCCTGAGGACCTGGGCGGCGCGGGATACGGGGCTGCCGCGCTCGGTGTCGTTGCCCATGAGCTCGGGCGAGCGCTGGCGCCCGTCCCGTTCTTGGCGTCGGCGGTGTTGGCCACGGGCCTTGTACTGGACTCCGGTTCGGCGGGGCAGCCGGAGGTCGCCGACAAAGTCGCGTCGTTCGCACAGGGCGAGCGCACCGCCGCCGCAGCAGTGAGCGCAGACGGCGGTATCTGGGAGCGCAACGCGGTCAGCCTCAGCGCGTCAACTGATGGCGAAGGATTCATGCTGGACGGATCGATCCGCCACGTGCTCAACGGAGCAGCCGCCGACGATCTGGTGGTTGTCGCGTTGGTCGACGGTCGACCAGCGATCTTTCTACTCGACGCGGCTGCCGACGGCGTCACCATCACCGCTGAGCGGGTGCTGGACGCAACCCGACCGATGGCCACCGTCGACCTTCGCGGAGCAGCCGCCCTGCGACTCGGCGATGGCGGCCCGGTCGACGAGGTCATCGCTCATAATGTCCAGCTCGGGATGGCGGTGCTCTCCGCTGAGCAGGTCGGAGCCCATGAGCGCGTCCTCGAGATTGCCACCGACTACGCGTGCACACGCCATCAGTTCGGCCGGGCGATCGGCAGCTTCCAAGCCATCAAACACCGCTGTGCCGACATGCTGGTTGAACTCGAATGGTCCCGATCGGCATCGCAGGCAGCCCTGCAGTCGCTCGACGACGAGGACGGCGAGATCGGCTGGCGCGCAGCCATGGCGAAAGCCGTGTGCTCGGAATCGCTGCGCAACGCCGCAGCGGCCAATGTGCAGATCCACGGCGGGATCGGATTCACCTGGGAGGACTCGGCCCATCTTTACCTGAAACGAGCCCGCACCGACGAGGTGCTGTTCGGCGGGCCCGGCCTGCACTGGAACCGACTGGCCGCCGAAGCCAAGCTGATCTGAGAGGACGCGACGTGTCGACGACGACGGACACCACTGACGATATTGCGACGTTGCGTGCGCAGATCCGGCAGTTCCTCAACGACGCCCCGAAACCGGCAGGATTGCGCAACTACGGACCAACCCCTGCCGCCGCTGATGTGGAGCCAGGTCGTGCGTGGCACCGTTACCTTCTCGAGCACGGCTGGGCTTGCCTGAACTGGCCCGTCGAACACGGTGGCGTGGACGCTTCGGTCGCCCGGCAGGCCATCTTCGCCGAGGAGTGCGCGCGCGCCGGGGTGCCGCGCCAGTTTCATATCGTCGGCCTCGACCTGGTCGGACCGGTGCTGATCAGTTACGGCACCAACACGCAGAAGGCGCGCTACCTGGAGCCGATCCGGCGCAGCGACGAGGTCTGGACCCAGCTGTTCTCCGAGCCCGAAGCCGGGTCGGACCTGGCGGGGGTGCGGACACGTGCACAGCGCATCGACACCGGTTGGCGCGTCGACGGCCAGAAGGTCTGGAGCTCGGCGGCCGGCTATGCCGACCACGGTCTGCTACTGGCCCGCACCGGCACCGAGTCCCATCGCGGCCTGACGATGTTCATCGTCGACATGGCCACTCCCGGTGTGACCGTGCGGCCCTTACAGCAGATCGACGGCGAAACCAAATTCAACGAGGTGTTCCTCGACGGCGTCGAGCTGCCCGAAGACGCGGTGGTCGGCGAGGTCGGCCAGGGCTGGGCCGTGGCGATGCTGACGCTCGGGCGCGAGCGGCTGACGCTGGGCTCACAGGCGGTGTCGATGTTCCAGCTGCACGAGCAGATGGTCCAGGCGGCGCGCGACCGCGACTTGCTCGACCCGGTGTTGGCGCGCACGTTGACCAAACTGTGGGCACGCATGTGGCTGCTGCGCTTCACCTGGGAGCGTGCCATCGAAGACGGCGATGTCGCCTCGCCGGCGTTTTCGGTGCTCAAGCTGATGACCTCGGAAACCGACCGCGACCTGGGCGACATGGCCACTGAGGTGCTCGGCACCGATGCGTGTCTGGACCCCACCACCTCCGAAGGGCCGGTCGACGTGGTGCGCGCCATGCTCGTCGGGCGGGCGCAAACCATTCTCGGCGGCACCAGCGAGATTCAGCGCAATATCCTGGGAGAGCGGGTTCTCGGCCTGCCCAAGGAGCCGCGGTGACCACCCACCCGCCAAACTTCGAGGCGACACTGCGGTCAGTGCTGCGTGCCGGCATGACGGTCGCCCTCGGCGATGGACTGGGCGCGTTGCGCGCGCTGTCGGATGGGACCGATGCCGCGGCAGTGCTGTCGGCAGTGGCCGGCGAGGTCGGGTCGATCCGCCTGGTGCTGGGGTGGCACGCGGCCCCGATCGCAGGTCTGCAGCCGGACGCCTTCGGCGAGGTGGTCGCCCTGATGCCCAACGGCGGCATGCGTGCCGTTTTGCGCACTGCGACAGCGCGTTTCGTACCAACCAGGCTGTCCGGTATCGGCGCACTTCTGGCAGGCACGCTGCGGCCCGATGTGTTGATCACCCGCCTGGTGGAAAGCGAGGGCCGGCTGCACTTCGGCAGCGAAGTGTCCTGGCAGCGTGCGCTGATCGACAGCGGAGTCGGTGTGCTGGCGGTCGTGGACACCGTCGCCGCGTCCGCCAGCGCCGAGCCGCCGGTGAATTCAGAGCAGCTTCATATCGCCGGCTACTGCGACGACGGTCCGGTCAGCTTGCCCGACCGGCCGCCGCTGCCCGAGCACGATGAAGTTGCCGACCGGGTGCTGGGGTTCATCCCCGAAGGTGCGCGCATCCAAACCGGAGTCGGCCAGCTCGGCGCGGCAGTGCTGCGGCGGGCCAAGGTGCCACTACGGCTGGAGACCGGGCTGCTGACCGACTCCGTGGTTGACCTCGATGCGCGGGGCCTGCTGATCGGCGAGCCAAGCGCCACATACCTGTCCGGCAGCGAGGAGTTGTATGCCTGGTCGGCCGGCCGGCCGATTCTGCGCGGGATCGACTACACCCACGATCTCACCCGCCTGGCTCGCGACGAGCCCTTCTTCGCGGTCAACACCGCCATTGAGGTCGACGCTTATGGTCAGGTCAATGTCGAGGGCGTCGGCGACAAGGTCTTCGGTGGGATCGGCGGCCATCCCGATTACTGCGCCGCAGCCGCGATGAGTCCTGGTGGCGCGTCCATCATCGCGATGCAATCTCGCGTCGACGGGCGTTGCCCGCTGGTGGAGCGGCTCAGCAGGCCGGCGTCGACACCGGCCTACGACGTCGACGTGATCGTCACTGAGTCCGGCCACGCCGACTTGCGCGGGGCCAGCTGGTCGCAACGCAGACGCCTGATCACCCAACTGTTCAATGGCGAAGGAGGCCACTCGTGACCGGAGCGCTAAGCGACAAGGTCGTCCTGGTGACCGGGGGCGGCCGGGGAATCGGCCGGGCACATTGCCTCGCGTTGGCCGCCGAGGGCGCCGCTGTCATCGTCAACGATCCCGGTGTGGGCAAAGACGGTAGCGGTGGTGAGAGCGGCCCAGCTGCTGACGTGGTCGCCGAGATCGAGCAAGCCGGCGGCAAGGCGATCGCACACACCGGGTCGGTGTCGTCATGGGACGACGTCGCCGACATGGTAGACACCGCGGTGCAGACCTTTGGCGCGCTGACCGGCGTGGTGAACAACGCCGGCATCGTTCGTGACGCCACGGTCGCCAATGTCAGCGAGGCGGATTGGGACGCCGTCATCGCCGTTCACCTCAAAGGGACGTTCGCGGTCACCCGCCATGCGTGTGCGTACTGGCGCGCGCAGTTCAAGGCCGGGAACCCGATTGACGCGCACATCGTCAACACCGTCTCCGGAGCCGGCCTGTGGGGCAACGTCGGTCAGAGTGCGTACGGCGCGGCCAAGGCGGCGATCGCCAATCTGACCGTTGTCACTGCGACGGAGGCACGTCGCTACGGTGTTGTCGTCAATGCGATCTCGCCACTGGCGGTGACCCGCATCAGCGGTGAATTCTTCAGCGGTGAGCGGGCTGCTGATCCGGCTCTGGATCCGGCCCGTAGTTCTCCGGTCGTTGCTTGGTTGCAGTCGGCGGATTCGTCGTGGCTGACCGGGCAAATTTTGCGCGTCGACGGTCACAAGCTGAGCCGGATCATCGGCTTCACCGAGGCGCCGAGTCACTACCACGCGAAAGACGGCGACTCACTTCAATTCTCCGAGATCGGCCAAGCGGTCAGCTGGCTCTGGGACACGTTGCCGCGTGGGCTGATCGGGCCGCTGCCGACCACCTGAAGCTCTTATGGTTGAGTATATAACTAACTATTTATCTGATTAAGCGCTACTATGGCTGGCAACAACGCGCCAGGGAAAGAGGTATCCGTGTCGGTCTCCGTCGCTGCCACAACACCTGCGGACGCGCCCCATGACTATCAGGCCGATGTGGCGCAGTACCGCCAGGGCCTGCGCCGCTACCTGCGCGAGCTGGACTGGGCCGACGACTGGCGAACCGCAGCGTTCACCAGTGCCGAAGATCTCATGACACACGACGCGCAGGTACTTGCCCGGTTGGCCCGGGCCGACTGGAGCCGATACGGCTGGCCTAGAGAGGTGGGCGGGCTCGGCGGAGACGCGATCCACCGCGCCGTCTACTACGAGGAGTTGGCCAACGCGATGTTGCCGGCTCCGGCTCAGCACTCCTCACTGGAGGTGGTCGGCCCGGCGATCATCGAGTACGCGCCCGACCTCGCGGCGCAGTTCCTGCCCGGATATCTAACCGGCAAGGAGTGGTGGGGACAGTGCTTTTCCGAGCCGGAATCGGGCAGCGATCTGGCGTCACTGCGCTGCAAAGCGGTCGAAGACGCCGACGGATTCGTCGTCAGCGGGCAGAAGATCTGGACTAGCGCCGGACCGACCGCGACCAGGTTCCTGCTGCTGGCCCGCACCGGCATTCTGGAGAGTCGCCACCGCGGGCTGAGTATGTTCCTGGTCGACGCCGACACTCCCGGCATCACGGTGCGCCCCATCGCACTGGCCAGTGGACGGCGTGAACTCGCCGAGGTCTTCTACGACGACGTACGAGTGCCCCGTGACCGGCTGGTCGGCGAGGTCGGCGCCGGGTGGGCTGTGTCGATGTATCTCATGCAGTTCGAGCGCGGCGTCTATGGCTATGCCGTGACGACCAAGATGCTGACCATGCTCGGCGAACTGCGCGAGGAGATGGTGCGTCACGGCGCGTCAGCTGCGGACCGGCAGCGATTCGCGAAGGTCTACGTCGACGTGATCGCGGCGCAAGCTCGGGTCGCGATCACCGTCCGCAAACTGGCCGCCGGCCACAGCGTGGGCCCAGACAGCAGCATCGACAAACTGTTGTTCGCGCAGGCCGAAAGAGAGGTCAACGACCTCATCTTCGACGTGCGGCGGCCATGGATGGTCGCTGGTATCGGACCCGCGAGCCGCGAGCACCTCGATACCGCCCGTGCGGAATGGTGGTACTCACGGGCAGCCACGATCATGGGCGGCACGGCCCAGATCCAGCGTGGAATCGTCGCCGATCATCTCCTCGGATTGCCACGGGAGGCACGGAAATGACAGCTGCGACAGCCGCCGACAGCCGGGCCGCCGACGAATCCTGGCCGATGATCGAGGAGGCGGTGTTTCGCCTCTTCGACGACGCAGCGAACTCGGGCGAGCATGTCGCCATCGGCCCGCAGCTGGCCGAGTTGGGTTGGGCAGACATCGAAACGGAGTATCCAATCGAAGCCTGCCAGCTTCTGTTTCGCGCGCAGGGGCGCACGCTGGCCACCACCGACTGCCTCGTCACGGTGATGCTGGCCGAACTCGCAGCCCTGCTTGACGGCCCCGTCGATGGCGTGGTGCTGCCCATCAGCGCCGACGGCCCGACGCCGGCGTCTGGGCAGCACCAGGTGACAGGCCTGGTGCTGGGGCCGCTCGCGCGCGGTGCGAGCGGCCGGTTGGTGGTGCCGGTCCGCGGCCCGATGGGCACAGTCTCCATTGGCTTGGCCGACCACGACGGCCTCACCGGCCAGCGGCTGGACACCTTCGATTCGTCGGTGCACTGGACCCAGGTCCGTGGGCCGCTGGAGAGCCCGCTGATCGACGCGTCCACTGAATGGGCTCGCGCACTGGGCGTGGCGCACCGCGCACTTGCGACCGAACTGATCGCGTTGGCTGACGAAGCGATGCGGATAACGATCGAGCATGTCAGCGTGCGCCAACAGTTCGGCTCCGCTATCGGCTCGTTCCAAGCGCCGCGGCACGCGCTGGCCGACGCCGCCGCTGGTGTCGAAGCAGCTCGCGCGGTGCTCCAACAGTCCTGGCTTTATGGCGGACGGCTATCCGCGGTCACGGCGAAGGTCGCGGCCGGGCGGGCCCACCGCGGGGTGAGCGACGCCACCCTGCAGGCGTGCGGCGCGATCGGGCTGACCGCCGAGCATCCGTTGCATCGCTACGTTCGGCGCGGCTTTCAGCTCGATGCGCTGTGCGGCAGCTATACACAGCTCGAGGCGCTGTTGGCCGACCGTCTGTTCGACACTTACGCGCCGGGCCGCGCCCTGCCCGGGATCCTGTCCTGGGACTGAGGTTCGCGCCCCACCGACACACATCGAGGAACCCGATGCGCCGCAACATTTTCGACGAGGTACAGGACGACTTCCGCGCGACGGCCCGGGCGTTTTTCGAACGCGAATGCGTCCCCAACGTCGAAAAGTGGGAACGCGACGGCAAGGTCAGCCGGGAGGCCTGGCGGGCCGCCGGCGAGCACGGGCTAATCGGGTGGGAATTCGACGAGAAATACGGTGGTCTCGGCGTTCGGGACTTCCGGTTTAACCAGATCATCTCCGAAGAGATGTTCTTGAGCGGCTCGGTCGGGCTTGGCCTCGGCGTGCAGAACGACATTCTGACGCCCTACCTCAACGAGCTGACCACCGAGGAGCAGAAGGAACGCTGGCTGCCGAAGTTCATCAGCGGCGAATACATCGGTTCGATCGCAATGTCCGAGCCCGCGGCGGGCTCCGACCTGGCCGGCATCAAGACCACCGCACGCGATGAGGGCGATCACTGGGTGGTCAACGGGCAGAAGACGTTTATCAGCAATGGCCTGTTGTCCAAACTGGTGCTCACCGCCGTCAAGACCGACCCGTCGGCCCGGCACAAGGGGGTCAGCCTGCTGATGATCGAGGACGGAATGGAAGGCTTCACCCGCGGCCGGAAGCTGGACAAGATCGGCCAGTTTTCCGCCGATACGGCCGAACTCTTTTATGAAGACGTGCGGGTCCCGAAGGAAAACCTGGTCGGTGAACTCAACCGCGGGTTCTATCATCTGGTGTCACATTTGCCAAGCGAGCGGGTGGGGGTGGCCTGCTACGCCCTCCCGGCGGCGCGCCGCGCGTTGGACCTGACGAAGGCGTATGCGTCCGAGCGCACCGCATTCGGCCAACCGATCGGTAAGTTCCAGGTGAATCGGCATTTTCTGGCTGAAATGCAGACCAAGCTCGACGCGGCGCAGACCTACCTCGACCAGTGCGTGCTCGCGCTCAACGACGGCGCTCTCAGCGACGCCGACGCCGCCGGGTTGAAGTGGTGGACTTCCGAGGTGCAGTGGGAGATCATCGACCGCTGTCTGCAGATGCATGGCGGCTACGGCTACATCAACGAGTACGAAGTCGCCCGACTATGGCGCGACTCCCGGGTGCAGCGGCTGTATGCAGGCACCACTGAGATCATGAAGGACCTCATGGGCCGATCCATGGGCTTCTAACGGAACGCGGGTTGGCACGTCGCATTACGGCGTGCGATGACGTCGTCTACGTATTAACCTTTAAACAGTTAGTTCATTCGCCTCTGTTCGCCAGCAGGCTGGATCTGGAGGGACATATGGAGGTCAACAGTCTTCGCGAGCCCAAGATGGCCGATCGCGTGGCCACCGTGATCCGAAGAATGTGCATCCGCGGAGAAATTCCCTTCGGCACCATCTTGCCGCCCGAATCCGAGTTGATAGAGCGATTCGGTGTATCCCGGCCGACTCTGCGCGAGGCGTTCCGGGTGCTGGAGTCCGAGTCGCTGATCGAGGTCCAGCGCGGAGTTCGCGGCGGCGCGCGAGTGACCAGGCCGACCCGCGAAACCCTGGCTCGCTACGCCGGGCTCATCCTCGAGTACGAAGGGGTGACGCTCAAGGACGTCTACGACGCCCGCACCGCGCTGGAGACGCACATGCTTGCACAAGTCGCGGTCAAGCCGGACGCCGCGGCGATCGCTAAATTGGAAGCAGCGCTGGCACGCGCCGAGGAGGCGCGATCCAGCGACGAGCTCACGGATCGCCAAACCGACTTCCACGCGACTATCGCCGAGCTGTCGGGTAATAAGACGCTGCACGTGATCAGCGACATGCTTTACTTCATCATCGCGAAAGCGAATAAGTCGGTGCAGCCCATTGAGGGTCCGCGAGCCGAATCGGCCCGTCGCCGTTCCACGGCAACCCATCAGCAGGTTGTTGATCTGATCAAGAACCACAAAACCGCTGAAGTCATGGCGCTGTGGACCAAGCACCTGCAGCGCGCTGAAGAATACGTGCTCGCTGGCGCGGAGCTGTCGACGGTCGTCGACCTCTTGGAGTAGCCGCCTACTTCTTCGAGCGGGCCCGGAACGCGGCCACCCGCTCCTGAAACTCGACGGTGGAAAACGACGTGTATTCCTCAGCGAGGGCGTATTCGAGAACACCCAGCGCGGCGCGCGATAGGTGCATGTTCATCGCGATCTTGGTGGCGCGCAACGCCTGCGCAGGCAACGCAGCGAGGCGCTCGCCGACTGTCAGCGCTTCGTTGAGCGCCTCGCCATCGGCTACCACCTTCGTGACGAGGTTGAGGTTCTTGGCGTCCGCAGCGCTCATCCGCTCGCCGAGGAGGACGTACTCCTTGGCCTTCATCAACCCGATCAGCAGCGGCAGCATGGCCGCGCCGCCATCACCGGCCACCAGACCGACGGCCACGTGCGGATCGGACAGGTAGCTGCTTTTGGCCATGATGACGAAGTCGCTCAGCAGGGCGATTGAGCAGCCCAACCCGACCGCGGGGCCGTTGACCGCCGACACCAACGGCTTTGAGAAGTTGATGATTTCGAGGAACACCGTGCGCGCCTCGGTGATCTGGCCCTGGCGTGCCACCGGATCCTCAATCAATCGGCCGAACATCACCATGTCGCCGCCGGCCGAGAACGCTTTGCCGACACCGGTGATCACCACCGCGCGGACATCCTGGTCGTCGGTCAGCCTGCGCCAGATGGTCGCGAACGCGTGATGCACCTCTTCGGTGACCGCGTTGTACGCGTCAGGACGGTTGATGCTCACGACATGGACGCTGCCAATCTTTTCAACCAGCAACGAGGGCGCGAATTCCTCATAGCCCGGCAGGGTCGCGATTTCCGACGTGGTCATGCTCATCCCTTCTCGTTGGACAGGATACTCACCGCGGACACCGCGGTCGGTCCGCCGATGTTGTGCGCCAAACCGATTCGCGCACCCTCGACCTGGTTTTCCGCCTCGCCCCGCAGCTGATTAAACAGCTCGTAGCACTGTGCAACGCCGGTGGCGCCCGGTGGGTGGCCCTTGGCCTTCAACCCGCCGCTGGGGTTGATGGGGATGGATCCGCCGACGTAGTGCTCGTGGGCCTCCACCAGCTTGTAGGCCTCGAACCGGCTTGCGAAACCGAGGTCCTCGTAGCTGATCAGCTCCACACCGGTGAAGCAGTCATGGACTTCGGCGACGTCGATGTCGCGCGGGGTGACACCGGCCATCGCCATCGCTGCCTTGGCCGCTCGCACGGTGGGAGGAAAGGTGGTCATGTCGGTCTTGTGTTGATGCATCACCCGATCCATCCCGAGCCCCACGCCGCGCACCCACACCGGCCGGTCTGTGTAGCGGTCGACGACGTCCTCGGACGCCAGGATCACCGCAGCGGCGCCGTCGCTTTGCGGTGTGCAGTCGTAGAGCCCGAACGGGTCCACCACCATCGGCGCGGCCAGCGCCTGCTCGACGGTGATCTCATAGCGCAGCTGCGCCTTCGGGTTCTTCACCGCATGGAAGTGGTTCTTCACGGCGACCATCGCCATGTGCTCCTTGGTGGCCGGTGATTCGTACAGATAGCGACTGATGTGCAACGCGAAGTTGGCCGGAGCGACCAGTCCCAGCGGGTAGTCCCAGGCACTGTCGCGCGTCATCGCGCCCCACTCCCAGAACGTCGCATTGGACGACGTATCGCGGATCTTCTCGGCACCGACGATGAGAACCACGTCGTGCAAGCCGGAAGCGACGGCCATGGTTCCTATCCGGATAGCGTCATTACCTGTGGCACAGGCATTTTCGACCCGGCTGACTGGTATCTCGGTGAGGTCGAGTGCGTCAGCGAGGATGCCGGACGGAAAACCGTCGGTGCATGACTGCGCACCGATCCAGGCCGCCTGGATCTCGGACTTGGTGATGCCTTTGTCGACATGGGCCACGGCCTCCGAATACGCCATCGGCAGAAGGTCTTTGAGCCCGAGTCCGAAATGCTCTCCGAACGCGGTCATTCCCGCGCCCACGATGGCTACTCTTCTCATGCCTGTGCTCCTCGTGATGTCGTTGTCGTTCCGGGAACCGTTCGGCCGGGCCAGAATTCGTAGCCATAGTCGGGAATGCCCGCGCGATCGGCGATCTTGCGCAGCACCACCGAGCCGGCATCGCCGATCGCCAGTTCTCCGGCCGGGACCCCGGTGATCTTGAGCAACACCCGCACCGGGCTGTCGTCGAGCTGCACGATGGCCAGCGAATATGGGCTTGGCAGATCGGGCACCAGAATGCGGATGGTCGTCAAGGTATGGACCGTGCCGGTGCGCGGCAGCGGTTCGAAACAGTAGTCGGTGGCGAGCTTGCCGGCGGTCTCGACGCGGGTGCGCGGCGGGAAAACCGGGCCCGCTTCCATGTCGAGGCTTTCGTCGTAGACCTTGGCCTCCCATCGCAGCTTGGGTTCGAACGCCCGAGCGTAGGCCGCCAGCGAGATCGGGATCCCGACGCCCTCGACGATCGTGGTGTTGGGCAGCTCTCGGGCTTCGGCTTCGTCGCGGGTGACGGCCGGCTGCTCTAGCCCGAGCACCAGCCGCGCGGCGGTAGCGCTGGATTGCTCCAGGGCAAGCACCACGCCCTCGGTGCCTTTCTCAATGGCGGAGGCCAGGGCGGCGATCAGGCCGGAGGCTGACCCTGACGGGTCCTCGACCGCCGCACCCGCGTCGACGTCGACGCCGAGCTGAGCAGCTTTACTGCCAGCGACCACGGCCATCGTCGGCGTGCCGGTCAGGTTCAGCCGGGCAACGGTCGCCTTGATGCCCACCTCTCGCTGCAGCCTGGGGTCGCCGTAGGAGCGCC
Source organism: Mycobacterium sp. (assembly GCF_965277065.1). Classification (GTDB taxonomy): domain Bacteria; phylum Actinomycetota; class Actinomycetes; order Mycobacteriales; family Mycobacteriaceae; genus Mycobacterium. The sequence goes on along the minus strand of NZ_CBDIBT010000014.1, from coordinate 89,716 downwards.
GTGCCCCGTCCTGGCCGCGGGCGACCACCGGGAGGCTGCGAGTTTGCCGGGCGACCGGCGAAAGCTCGGCGCCATCAGCGCCCACCAGCACCGCGCCCGCGCCGACCGCCCCGGCGTTGTCGTCGGCGGTCACCACCAAGGTGCCCTCCCGCGCGGACAAGATCTGGTCCAGCGCGGCGGGTGGGCCGCCGAGAACTTCGGCGACCGGGAGGTCTGCAGGCAACGACAGCCCGGCCAGCAACACCGCGCCGTTGCCACCCTCGATGAGCGGAAAATCTCTCGATACGACGACAACTCGCCGCGCGGTCGCCCGCGGGTCGGCGGCGCGGCCAGCAGCGACAGCCATCGTCACGGCGTCCTCGTCGGGCCCCTTGACCCGGCGACTGCCCGTGCACCACGGCGGCAGATACGTGCCTATGGAGCGGATATGGGTTACCTCAGTAGTCACTGTGCCTACCTTGCTCGCGTGTCCGCTGCGTCGCCCGCAGCGTGTGCCCTTCCTTGAATAAGGTATATAGTTATCGCATTCGACGCAACCGACACTGTTAGGATTAGGGCACGCATACTCGGCTCACTCTTACTCCGCGGGCAAGCCCGTGCCACCACGCCGATCGGCACGCGGCAGTGCGGCGCGCTGCTATCCGCCCGAGGTCAGCCGACGACAACGTTGGTGATGATCAATGCCGCGCCGACGCAAACCGTCCAGAATTCGAACAACAACCTCAGCTTCAGCGGGGCCGTCCGTAATTCCATGAAGTCCAGCATGATCCACCTCATTTTGATGCAGGCGAGGACGATCACCGTCGCCCAGACGGCCTTGGCTGCCTCGTGAAATGCCGAGGCGCCGTGACCGACGGTCAACCAGAAGGAGAAACACGTCACCAAGACCATCGCCGCGAAGACGGCGCTCGCCCGTTGCCTGACCAGTTCCCTCATTACTAACCCCTCAGGTAGAACAACGCGAAGAGCATGATCCACAGCAGGTCGACCATGTGCCAATACACCCCGCCGACCTCGATCATCCGGAAGCGGTCTCGGCGGTCGGCATCGTCGAATGCATTCGACCCGAGCGCCTTCACTTGGCTGCGGACATACATCAGAACGCCCAAGCCGAGCGACGCGTGCAGCAAGTGCACGAAGGTGAGTACGAAGTACAGCGTGAAAAACTGATTGGTCTCCGGCGTGATGCCGGCGGCAAGTTTGCCGCCGTACTCGACGAACTTGATTGCGACGAACGCCGCTCCGCCGGCGAAGCCCCAGACCACCAGCCGCGATGCCAGGTCGATCAGACCCTTCCGCGCGGCTGTCACCGCCATGACCACGGCCCAAGAACTGGCGAGCAGCAGAAGCGTATAGACAAGTCCGTAGACGGGGTTGATCATCCGCTGCGAGGTGTCGAACATGTTGCGGTTTTCCGCGCGGGTGAGACCGTAAATGAAGAACATCGCGGCGAACACAAGCATGTCGCCCATCAGAAACACCCAGATCCCCGACTCGCCGGGCACCTTTCGCAGCCGGGCGCTCACAGCGGCTTCTTTCGCGTCCCGCACCGTCGCGACGTCGTTGTCAAGCGTCATCGTTCCGCCTCTAGACCTTGCTCGCGTCTGGCACCTGAACAACAAGGTCTTCGTCGTCGGACAGGAGTGTCGGCGACGTCGTGCCGTCACGCTCATCTCTCACTAGCGACCACGACCTGATCTGCACAACGGCGATCACGCCCACCCAGAGGAAGAACGAGACGCCCGGAACCCAGAACGCAATCGCGCCGTTATAGCTGAACGGTCCGCTGTAGTAGAAGACGCTCAACGCGGAGAAGATCTCCAGTGCACCACACCAGAAGCTGAAGTAGCCCGCCCAGCGTGGGAAATACCGCTCGTCGTTGCTCTTGCTGAGAATCGCGAAACCCGCGATCAGCGGCCAGATCACGAAGAGTGGCCAGGGCAGCAGGAAGAGCCAGTAGACGAAGTCCCACATGAGCTGCACCGTGGCGGGGTCCAGCGAGTCCACCCGGTAGGCCATCGCCGATCCGATGAGGCCGCACAGCATGCCGAGCACGCCACCGTTGATCCCCACGATCACCATCAGGTAGAAGGCCAGCGGCGAGTCGTTGGCGTATTTGCGGACCTGGTAGGCAAAGGTGAGCGACCACGTCGTCAGCAGGGTGTATCCGAAGACCAGCACCATCAGCATGCCGATCAGAACTTGGTACTTGTGGTCGTGGACGAACGTCGCCAGCGCTCGCGGGTCCATGGACGGCGATCGCGGCGGAATATATCGGGCCACCACGAATCCGCCGCCGCAAAAGACCATGTACACCAAGCCCGACCACGTGCCCAGGATCTCCAGACGCCGGTCCAGCAGGCTCTTCGCGTCGTTCATAGCGACTCCTTTGGCGCTCATCGGCAGACGACTGCGAGCACGTGCTAGCTTTGCCTCGCATGTTCGCTACACACTAACCATTATGTAGCGCAGAGTCAATGGGGCCTGCACCCGAAGATTCGGGGCCGACCTCCATTCACCACGAAGCTCGGATGGACGTCGGCGCCTTGAATAAGGTATATAGTTATCTTATTTTAGAATGATGCCAAGCGGGTGAGGACAGTTTGAGATGACGCGTAGCAGACACCGACGACTCACCGTCGCACCAGAAACGCCTAGCAGGAGTATCCCCACAGACACGGAGAAATGGGACCCGGCGTCGACCGAACGCGCGATGGGGTTCATCCGCCCAGTGATCAAGCGGTGGTTCCGTTCCGAGATCAGCGGATTCAGTACTTTTCCTCTCGGCGCGGCGCTGGTGGTGGGTAACCACTCCGGAGGCGTGCTGGCCATGGACATCCCCATTTTCGCGATCGGTTTCTACGAGAAATTCGGCTACGACAGGCCGTTGTTCTCCCTCGGGCACGATGTGTTGTTCCAGGGTCCGCAGGCCGACTACTTGCGGCGCATCGGACTGCTGCCCGCCACGCGAGACAACGCGGCGGACGCGCTGCGCTCGGGCGGGGTTGTCCAGGTGTTTCCCGGTGGCAGCTACGATGCCTACCGGTCGTCCGCGCACGCCAACACCGTCGATTTCAAACGCCGCACCGGTTACGTGCGGACCGCGTTGGAGGCCGGCGTGCCGATCGTTCCAGTGGTGTCGATCGGCGGCCAGGAGACCCAACTGTTTTTGACACGCGGAAGCGGGTTGGCGCGTCGGCTCGGTTTAAGCAAGGCGCGCTTCGACATATTGCCGATCACCGTCGGTGTGCCGTTCGGTGCAAGCGTGCTGTTACCGATCAACCTGCCGCTGCCGAGCAAGATCACCACACGAGTGCTCGAACCCATCGACATCACCGCAGAATTCGGGGCCGACCCCGACCCGGCCGAGGTTGACATCCACGTGCGCCGAGTCATGCAGACCGCACTCGATGACATGGCAGCCCACCGCCGGTTCCCGGTGCTGGGCTGATGCTCACGAAAGCGCATCAACGCATGACGAACGTCCGCGATCTGTTGGCGGTGTTGACCAGATCGCGGTTTCTGGCGCCGTTGCGGCCGGACAAGTACGCGCGCTTCGTGGCAGCCTTCCGAAGTCAGGGCATGTCCCCGACGATCGGGATCAGCTTGGCGGCGATCCGGTGTCCGGAACGAACCGGCCTGGTTGATGAGATCGGAGCGCTGACGTGGAAGCAGCTAGACGAGCGCGCCCAGGCGCTCGCGGCGGGGCTGCTGCAGCTGCCGGGCACCCCGCCGAGCACGGTCGGTGTGCTGTGCCGCAACCACCGCGGCTTCGTTGACGCCATTGCGGCGGCATGCGTGATCGGGGCGGACGTGGTGTTGCTCAACACCTCGTTTGCCGGTCCCGCGCTCGCCGAGGTGATCGAACGCGAGAGCGTGGACACGGTCGTCTACGACCAGGAGTTCGCGGCCTCGGTCGTCGCCGGCGCAGCCGCCCTCGACCCCGCTCGCCGCATCCTGGCCTGGCTTGACGGGCCCGCCGCCGGGCAGCCCACCACTGAAGCGCTGTTGACCAGACACCACGGAGCACGGCCGCCGGCTCCGGCACGGCTGAGCAAGATCATCCTGCTCACCTCCGGCACAACCGGCACCCCCAAAGGCGCCAAGCAATCCGGCGGCGGCCCGACTCAATTGATCTCCATCCTGGGCCGCGTGCCCTGGCGGGCCGAAGAAGCTACCGTCATCGCCGCTCCCATGTTCCACGCCTGGGGTTTCATGCAGCTGATGGTGTCCAGCCTGATGGCCTGCACCGTGGTGACGCGACGCCACTTCGACCCCGAAGCCACCCTGGCGCTGGTCGACCAGCACCACGCCACCGGCCTGTCGGTGGTGCCGGTGATGTTCGACCGCATCATGGACCTGCCGACCGCCTTGCTCAACCGCTACAGTGCGCGCTCGCTGCGCTTCGCGTCGGCATCAGGCTCGCGGATGCGATCCGACGTGGTCATCGCCTTTATGGACCGCTTCGGCGACGTTATCTACAACAACTACAACGCCACCGAGGCCGGGCTGATCGCCACCGCCACGCCCGCCGATCTGCGCGCCGCGCCCGATACCGCCGGGCGCCCTGCAGTCGGCACCGAACTCCGCATCCTCGATCACGCTCATCACGCGGTGCCGCCGGGCGAAGTCGGCCAGATCTACGTGCGCAATTCCACCCAGTTCGGCGGCTACACCAGTGGGCAGACCAAGCACTTCCACGAGGGGTTCATGGCCTCCGGCGACCTCGGCCGCTTCGATGACGCGGGCCGGCTCTACGTCGTCGGCCGAGACGACGACATGATCGTGTCCGGCGGAGAGAACATTTACCCCATCGAAGTCGAGAAGAGCCTGATGACGCACCCTGATGTGGCGGAAGCCGCCGTGATCGGCGTCGACGACAGCCGGTTCGGCCAGCGTCTGGTCGCGTTCGTGGTGGCCAAGCCGGGGCTGAGCGCCGACGCCGACGCGCTCAAACAACACGTCCGCAACCACCTGGCTAACTACAAGGTGCCGCGGGCCATCCACGTGGTGCCTGAACTCCCCCGCACAGCCACCGGCAAGATCGTGCGAAGAAAACTGAACGAACTCGCCCTCGACGCGACGGAGTGAGCTGGTACTAGACAACCCTGCCAGTGGGCGCCATCGCGGTCTCGACATGCGTTAATCCGGTGGGAAGTCCGGCCGCGTCGCGGATGTCGACGAACGCGCGCAGCATGGCATCCGTTACCTCGTGGGTGTCCTCGAACGTGCGGTCGTCGGAGATGACCGAGATGTTCAGCTGGTCGACATAGCTCCACACGGTGATGTTCAATCCCGAGCCCGCTTGCAACGGACCGACCGAGTAGATCTCGCTCATCGAAACACCGCCCACGTGGCCGCGGGTGCGCGGCCCGGGAACGTTGGAGATTGTCACGTTCAACAGCTTGTTGTGGGCGTCGCGGCGCGACAGCCACCGGAACGCGATAGGCGACACCACCGGCGGGAAATACGCCGCCCACCGGCTGAACAGCGCCGGACCCAGCAGGTGGAAGTTCTCCTTGGCGATCGCGGTCGACAGATGCGTCAGCCGGACCCTCTCGAGGGCGTCGCCCAACTGCACCGGCAGCGACACCAACATGCCGCCCAGCTCGTTGCCGGCGACCCGGTGCGGCGAGGTGTCCAGGCTGGCCGGAACCATGGCGATCAGAGGGTCGTCGGCATGCCCGTCGTAGTGCAACAACAACTCACGCAAAGCACCGGACGACATGGCCAGGATCAGGTCGTTGATCGTGACGCCCAGCTGCTTGCTGGTTTCCTTGACGTCGGCCAGCGCCAGCGTCGCGCTCGCAAAAGTGCGCGCGGGAGACAGTCGGTGGTTGAGGAATGTCGCTGGCAGCCGGAAACTACGCGCCAGGTGCGGATGAACGTCGCGCTCCCGTGACCTTCGTTTCACCTGGGAGACGCCGTCGGCGGTGTGCTTGAGCAGTCGGGGCAGCTGGCGCACCTGACGCAGGTGGTCGGCGAGTGCCTTTTGTACCAGGATGGGCTTCGACAGCGGCGCCGACGGCGCGTAGCCGTCCTGCTCGTCGGCCAGCGAAGTATCCCAGTCGATGGCAACCGCCATCATGTTGCCGGCGGCGACACCGTCGGCCAAGGCGTGGTGGACCTTGCACACGACCGCGACACGATGGTCTGCCATGCCCTCGACGACGTGGAACTCCCAGAGCGGCCGGCTGCGATCCAATGGCGTGCTGGCGATCTCGCCGATCAGGTCGTCGAGCTCGCGGCGCCCTCCCGGTGAGGCGATCGCGGCCCGTCGCACATGGTAGTCCAGCTCGACCTCGCAGTCCTCCAGCCACATGGCGTGATGCATGTTCAGCGGAATGTCGATGAGTCGATAGCGCAGCGGTTCGAGCAGGTGCAGCCGTCGCCGCAATGCGCGACGAACGCTGTCATACCCGAAATCTCCTGCGACACTGCCGATGTCGAACACCGAGACCTTGAGGGTATGGGCATGCACATTCGGCGTCTCGCTGTATAGGAGCAGGGCATCGATCCCACCGATCCGCTTCATTGACCGTTCTTTCCAGCCGGCGGACGTTCAGCCCGAGAATCGACGCAATCGTTCGACCGCGGTGGCGACCAGGTGTCCGGCGCCGTCGTCGGCGAGGTCCGCTCGGACCATTATCACGTCGTCGACGTCGCTCAGCACGGTCGCGGTCGCCGTGAACGGACCCTGCTTGCCGCCCTTGACGATTCGCGCGCTAAATGTCTCGACACGGCAGTTGGGTCCGGCGACCTGCAGGGCGGCAGCCTCCAGGTTCACCAGGATCGGGCCGTGATGAAGGGCCTTATACCCAAGGGCGAGAGTCATTTCCGGTATGACGAAGCCGCCCCCGTCTCGCGGCACCGCGCCGTAGGCACTGCTCAGCGGCGGCAGATCGCCGGTATCCTCGACGCCCGGCCCGGGATCGACATACACGAAACCGGGCAGCGTGTCCGACATCACCGTCCAGTCAGCCGTCCCGAGCCCGACCACCGAGTCCGGATTGTCGGCGTCGGTGAACATGCATTCGGTGAATTTCTGGCTTCGCGCCGAGTGGGTCATCGAACCGATAATGCCCAGCCGACGCACGTCGGACGCGGGCCGTCCGAGGTGTACGTCGATGTGCGTAAGCGCCAGCTGCCAGTGCCGGTCGATCGCGTTTCCGGCAGCGTCGAGCATCGCGATGGCCGCTGGCGCGCCGGTCAGACCGCCACCATGGCGCATGTCGCTGCGCAGCACCATCTCCCCGACCGCGTTATAGCCTTCTCCCAGCACCGAGTGGCACCCGAGATAGGAGTAGGTGACGAGTTGTTCGAGGGTGGCGGCCCAGATCCCGTGCGGGGTCTTGTCGACCTGGCCACTAGTACTCATCGCGACAGGATCGTGACGGCTGAGGCGCCCGGGGCGCCATACAGGTGGGTGTAGCCGACGCGGGGGTTCCCGTCGACCTGGCGATCGCCGGCGCGGCCCTGCAGCTGAAGCACGATCTCGCGGATCTGTCGCAGCCCGGACGCGCCGATCGGTTCGCCGTTGGCGATCAGCCCGCCGTCGGTGTTGACCGGAAGTCTGCCGCCGATCTCGGTCATGCCCTCGGCGATCCACTTCTCCTGCTCGCCGTCGGCGCAAAAACCGTTCTCGGCCATGTGGATCACCTCCGATCCGGCGTCAGTGTCCTGCAGTTGGGCGACGTGCACGTCCTCGGGTCCGATACCCGCCGTCTCGTAGGCGACAACGGATGCCTCGACGCTCGGGCTGGGCGCAGTGTCCAACGGTAGCGACGGGCTCTGCAACTCGAAGGCGCCAAGGCGCCGGCTACGCAGTTCGGCCGCCCGCACGAACACCGGCGCGTCAGTGTAGTTGCGGGCCAGATCGCCGCGGCAGAGCACCAAGGCCGCGGCACCTTCGTCTGGATTGCAGTACATGGTGCGGGTCAGCGGGTAGTTGACCACCGCATCGTCGAGGATCTCCTCGACCGCCAGGGCCTTGCGCCGCCACGCGTGCGGAGTGATCGACCCGTTGTAAAGGTTCTTAGCCGCCACCTTGGCCAGCGTCTTGAGAGTGATGCCGTGCAGGCCCATGTAGCGGTTGATCTTTGTTCCGAAGAAGTGGGTGGTCAGGAACATCCCGGTCTGGCCGTACCACGCCGGCAGCCCGACCACCGACGGGTCGGCCGCGAATGCACCGCGCGGATGCTTGTCCATGCCGATCGCCATCGCGATGTCGGCCTCGCCATTGCGGATCGCCGCGGCAGCCATTTGCAGCGACGTGCCGCCGGTCGCGCAGCCGTTGAAGACCCCGCGGACCGGGATCCCGGTCAGACCCAACCAGCTGACGATGGCGTCCGGGTTGGACACCTCGTAGCTGCCGATGAATGCGGTCTGCACGTCGGACCACTGGACACTCGCGTCGGCCAGCGCATCCTTCGACGCGTCAGCGCCCATCTCGAGGCAAAGCTTGTCGCCGTGCCGCCCGAACGGGTGCAGACCGACCCCGATGATCGCGACCTCATTTGCCATGCTGTCAGTCCTTAATGCTCGGTCTCAACGGGAGTGAACGCGTATGTCAGCACCTCGGTGCCGTCCGCGCGGGTCGTATAAGGCACGATTCGCAGTTCCATGTCCTGACCCACGGTCAACTTGGCCGGGTCGGGCTCGGTGAATCGCGCCTGGATCAGTAGCTCGCCCGGCAACTCGACGTAGCCCAGCGAAAACGCAACGAAAGTCCCAGCGGTGTCGTTGCCATCGTATGGCGGCGACGGCGGCCGGAATTGCTGAGTGGTGAACGCCCACAACGTCCCCCGCGTCGCCAACAGGTGTTCGGTTTCGCCGGCGCGCGCCGGGAAGGACAGCGCCCCGTCGCGCTCCGAGGCAATCAATCGTGGCTCATCCGACGGCCAGGTAAACAGGCCGTCGGCGACGGGAACTTGATTCGGCATGGTCACGATGGTATCAAATAGATATTCATTTAGCTATATAATGACCTCCGTGACCGCCGTCCACAAGCGCTGCCGCCGGAGACGATCCGGCGCCGTTCATGCCTGCGCGCTCGGAGGATGTGGACACCAGCAGGCGGCACATGCTCAGCCGAAAGGTGGCTTTTCGCCCCTGATCGCACTGCGGAGGCCCTCGGTTGCTGCTTGCAGCACCGCCGTTATCCCACGCCGAGACGTCAGTACAGAAATCGGATTAGCCGGTTCGACGGTGACTTCGAAGCGCACCCGAGTGGCGTCCAAACCAACCCGCTTCAAGTTGTACTCGACGTGTTGGAATGTCTGCAGTGCCGTCGCTTCGGCGTCCCACACCAACCAGTCTGGCCCCCAATGGAATTCAAGAATCTCCTCATCAGGGACTTTGAACACTTGGATGGCGACCTTGACGTGGTGGGGTCGGCCGTCCTCGTACGTGTCGAGCACTTCTGCTCTCTTGTGCACCGGCGACCACTTGGGAACATCGGAAATGTTGGCAAGCGCATTCATCACCACGCCCACAGGGGCCTCGATGACAATCTCGCGTGACGCTTGAATCGCCACAGCACGAATGTACTGCGGGGCTCAGGTCCACGCCGCAATTTGACGAGACCAGCGTTGACGCGGAAGCCGTACCGGTGGGCCTGGTCACCGATTGGGGTTGTGACACCCAAACCGCTGATCGACGTCGACGACGCGACGCGGACAGCTCCGGACACACTCGAGTGCGGGCCGCGGGCGCCGGGGACATCGCCTACTTCGGCGGGGCAGCCCGGCGCCCCGCCGAAGCATGCACGCTATGGACTGTGGACGCCACCGCATGCTGTTATCAACGTTCATGTGCGCCATCCGCGCAATGGGCTGCGGCCTTGCGGAGCCGACCACGTCATCAGCCCCGGCGACCACGGGGGCCACAGGGGCCCGGAAGACGAACTCCAACCATCCTGGCGCCCGCCACAGCGGCTAGCCAGTGTCTCGTCGTCGCTGTCGACATCAGCACTGCAGTGAAATCCAGGAGGATCGAAATGTCAGCGCAGACGCTTGATTCCGCAGGAGAGCCGGAGGAATTGTCAACCCGCGCTGGCGACCCACGTGAAGACCTGGCGCGCCGATCGAGGCGGTCGGCCGTCGGGTTCGTCGTCATGGCGGTCATTGTCACGGCGATCTTCGCGGCGTTCTGCCACCGTGGGGCCGGAGCATCGATCGCCAATCCGGATCCTGCCGGCTCCTACTCCGAGCAGGGCGTGCCGCGACCGCACCCAGCAATGCTCGGTTTTCAGTACTGGCCGCAGTACTTCGAAATCATGTCGCTGATTTCGTTTGTGGCGCTGATCGCCGTCGGGACGATGCTGACCTTTCGGCGGGGCCGCTGGGCACCGATCCTGACGATGCTGGCTGCCGCGCTGACGTTGTCACTGCTCGACCCGGTCATGAACTGGTCGCCCTACGCGTCGTACAACCCGCGGCTGCTGCACCTGCCCGAGACGTGGCCGTGGGTGCGGCTGGCGCCGACCGTCGAGCCGATCGTGAGCTGGCTGGGCTACATCTACTACTGGCTGGTGCCTGCATGGGCACTGCTCTGGCTCTACAAGAAAGTCGTCGGCCGGGCGAGCGTCAATTCACAGTCCTGGGTCGTCCGCCACCCGATGGTCTCGCTGGCGATTGTGGCGTACCCGTCGTGCTTCCTGTGGGACCTGATGATCGAAACCTTCCTGGTCCGCACCGGCCTGATCGCCTACACCCAGGTGATCGCCCCGATCTCACTGTGGGCCGGTCAGCGCTGGCAGTACCCCATCGTGATGAACTCCGGCTTCATGGCGTTGTCGATCTTCATGGCGGCGTCGATGATGCACCGCGACGACACCGGCCTGACCTTTCCGGAGCGGACCGCGGCCAAGCTGCGCGCGTGCAGGCGGACACCGAATCTCGGCACCTACCTCGTCACCATGTCAGTCATGGGCCCGCTATTTCTGACCTACTTGATTGGATTCGGATTGGCGAGAGTCGCCGGTGTTCAAGACACACCTGCGCAACCGTGGCCGTACCCAGAAACCAAAGTCTTTGACCCGCAGGGTTTCTACCGCGACCACGGGGAGCCCGGCCCGTTCATGGTCGGCTCATGGACCGGCTTCGAACGCGACGCCACGCGGCACCGGCGCTGACCGACTGCGCGCACCTTGTTCGCCGATGCGCGCGGCGCGCCGTTCGGTAAGACCGTCCACCGACGCTTCCAGCGTGTCCCCCCCGAAGTCCAGCCAGGAAGTGGTGCCCCCTTCGGCGGCAATACAAGAACCATTGACATAACGCGAAGCGTCGGACGCGAGGAACAACGCCACATTGGCGATGTCATCGACCTCGCCGATCTGTGGTGTGAGCAAAAGGCGGTGCACCGCCGCCCCGATCGCGGGATCGCTCAGAGCTTGCTTGACGATGGCGCTGCTGCGAACCCAGCCAACGGTTATCGAGTTTGCCCGGATTCCGCGCCGTCCATAGTCGACGGCTAGCACCCGAGTGAGTGCGTCGAGGCCGGCCTTGGCCGCGGAATAAGCCGGCCGTCGGTGAAATCCCCGGATGGCCGCGGTGGACGAGATGCTGACGATCGAGCCACGCCCCGCCCGAAGCATGTGCGGCACTGCGTATTTCGCGCACCACAGCGGTGCGTACAGCCCGATACGAATCGCCAGCTCGAGATCCTCAGTGCGCAGCTCGGTGACGTAGTCGTCGGCACCGGTGCCCGTCGGCGCCGCGTTATTCACCAGGACGTCGAGATGGCCCAACTGCTGCGCTGCCGCTTCGACGAGGCGGCAGACCTCGTCCTCATTGCGCAGGTCGGCGGCGACGAAGTGACCGATTCCGCCGGCGGAGCGGATGGTCGCCACGACATCGGCGCCACGCTCGGCATCGCGTCCGGTAACCACGACCGATGCCCCTCGCGCGGCGAACATCTGCGCGATGGCGCGCCCGATCCCCGACGTCGAGCCGGTGACCAGAGCCGCCTTCCCCTCTAGCGGCTCCGTATCGTTCATAAGACTTGACTTTATCGTCAAGATAGCGGAATTTCCTAACCGCACGACTCGTTGTGATTTCACTACCGGATGTCCAGCCGACCGATCGACACCCCGAGAGAACCGCAACAAGTTACCGATCGGCGGCGTGGTTTCCGCTTGGATCACCAATCGCGAGGCGGCGTCCGAGAATCAGATCCGGATCAGACCCTTGCCCGTCAGCAGGCCTAGCTCGGGGCCGGAGTACACGCCGGGAACGGCCGCGCAAATTGCGGGGATCGAGTTCACCGTCGGTGTGGCCGTGCAGAACAGCGGCCCGGCCTGCGGGTCAGCCGGCTTGGCGGCGTCGTTCATGGTCAGATACAGCTCCAACCTCGGGTCGCCCTCGACGAGCACCCGGTAGCCGCCCACGCCGAGCGGTTGGGGCCAGTCGGGCGCTACGTGCGGATGCATCCGGGTGACCTGCTCGACCGAAAGCACAACCTTGCCGCCGACGATGCCGTGGATCTTCAAAAACGCCGCGGCCGCGGCGCCCGCCTCGATCTTGCCGAACGGGTACTCGATCGCGGCTACCGCTGGCGCGCGCTGCACCTCGACCTGAACGTCGTCCAGCGTCACGCCCAGCGACTCTGCCAGTGACTCCAGCGTCGCTTCACGCCATGCCATCGTCCTACTGCCCCGCGTGTAAAACGGCGGAATCATCTCGACCGGCTCGCCGAAGCCGAACCCGCCGAGCAGCTCTTCGGGGTGGTCGTAGGTGGAGAAGTCCATGATCTCCGTCAGGCGTACGTGATCGATACGCTGACCCAGCCCGGTCACCACCAACGGCAAAATGTCAGCCGCCCAGCCCGGGTTGATGCCGGTGTTCAGCAACGACACCCCGCCCGCCCGGCACGCGGCCTGCAGCCGCTGCCCGAATTGCGGATCCACCGTCGTGGTTCGGGGGCAGACGAAGGGCAGCAGCGACGCGGACACCACGTTCTTGCCCGAACGCAAGAACTTCTCCACCTGGTTGACGATGTCGGGCAGCCGATTGCCGCCGTCCCACCACTCGTAGTGCGCGACGCAGTCGGCCTCCAGCGCGAGGACCTGATCCAGGTCGGTAGTGGCCCGCACCCCGACATCGGGCAGGCCGCACAATTCCCCCGCATCCCGTCCGGCCTTGCCGGGGCTGTGCACCAGCAGGCCGACCAGCTCGAGGTCGGGATGTTCGATGATCGAGCGCAGCGCGTAGCGACCCACCTGGCCGGTCGCGACCTGAATGACTTTGAGCACCATCGTAATTCCTTAGTCGGGTAGCGAACAGCCGGCGGCCAGGTTTCCCACGTCCCGCAAGAGCGCGACGCCACCGGGGGTGTAGTCGTAGCCTGACTGCGGATATCCGTTGGACAGCAATGCGAACGAAAGACCGGTGGCCGGGTCGGCGAATGCCAGCTGGTAGGCCGCACCGCCATTCCCGAATGCCTCGGGCGAGGCGTTGGGCGGCATCCAGCTGCCTGCGTCGGGCCCGCGAACAGTGACGAAGAGGCCCATGCTGGTGCGCAGCTGCGAGCCCCCGTAGATCTGTTCGCCGACGGGCACCGCGGTCACCCGGGCCCGCACGGCGTCCGCGATGACCTCGGGCGACCACAGCCGGTCGTCGCCCGCCAAGGCCGCGAGCAGCGCCTGGTAGTGCAATCCGATATCGGCGGCCGATGCCACCACCGCGTGCGACGGCTCGCCCGCGGCCACGATGTCGGGATTGTTCAGGTACCACGGTCCCCATGGGTCGACGTCGCTACCGTCCCCGTCGGTGCACCGCATGGGCGCGACGCCGGCCTTCTGATCGTCGCGCGACACACCCAACGCGGCACCTAGGCCCAGCGGCTCGGCGATCTCGCGGCGCAGAAACTCCGGCAGCGGCATCCCGCTGCGGCGTTCGACGATCTCGGCGATCACCCAGCCCGCCGACGTCAGGTGGAACTGGAAGGTCTGTCCGGGCGGCTCGTCGAGGCGCCATTTGGCGAAGGCTTCTAGCCTACGGCCGCGGTCGGCCATCTTCGGATAGCCCAACGGGGCGAACGGAATTCCCGCTGTGTGAGTCATCACGTGCTCGACGGTGATCGAATCCTTACCGTGGGTGGCGAACTCGTCGATGATGTCAGCGACCGGCTCGGAGACGTCGAGCCGGCCGTCGCCGATCAGCTTCCAGGCCGCGCTGGCGACATAGGGCCGCCCAGCCGATTGCAGCAGATAACGAGGTTCGGCGACGCTCACACCGGCGTCGCCGACGGTCTCGAACGCGACCAGACGTCCGCGGCGCGCCAGCGCCAGTTGGGCCGACGGCAGCCGGCCGATATCGACCTCGGTGCGCACGCGGCGGATAAGTGCGTCGAGCCGGGCCGCATTGACGCCCACGGTCGCCGGGTCGACGAGATCGCGGGACATCGCGTCGATCATCGGAACGCCTCGCGCAGAATGTATTTCTGCACCTTGCCCGAGGCGGTAGTCGGAAACTCTTCCACCGCCCGCCACACCCTTGGCACCTTGTAGCCCGCCAACGATTCCCGCGCCCACGCCTCCAGCTCGCCCCAGTTGGGCGGGTCTTGGTCGCGGAACCGGACGGCCGCCGCGACCTGCTCGCCCCAGCGCTCGTCAGGGACCCCGAGTACTGCCGCGTCGCCGACCGCGGGGTGCGACACCAGCACCTTCTCGACTTCGGTCGGGTACACGTTCTCGCCGCCCCTGATGATGACCTCGCGGCATCGGCCATGGAAGCTGATCACGCCATCGGCCATGGAACACAGGTCACCGGTGTGCAGAAATCCGTCGCCGTCGAAGGCGGCAGCCGTCTGCTCAGGGTCGTCGAGATACCCGGTCATCATCACGGGCGATCTAACGGCGAGCTCTCCGACGACGCCGCATCCGACGGTCTCGGCGGTGCCGGACGCGACGATGCGCACTTCGCGATGCAGGCCGGCCCGGCCGATGGTCAGCGCCTTGACCTCGTCGGGATCGTCGAGCCGGGTCTGCGCGATCCACGGTGCCTCGGACTGTCCGTAGGTGTTGACGACGCGGGCACCAAATGTCCGCTCGGCCCGCCGGATCAGCGAAGGAGCCACCGCGGCACCGCCGATCGTCATCAGCTGCAACGCCGATAGGTCAGTGTCGGCCGCGTCGGCGTGTTCCAGCAGTGCGAGCAGCACCGTGGGGACCACGCCGACCGCGGTCGCGCGCGTCGCGACCAACGCGTCGAGAACCGCAGCGGCCTCGAAGCCCGGCATCAGCACGATGGTGCCTGTCTGGGCCAGCACGGTGAGAAGCACACAGACCGACCCGCCGACATGATGCAGCGGAAGGGGATGACACCAGATGGCGCCCTCCGGGAGGCCGAGCAGCGGAACCGATAGCGTGCCGACGTTCATCGCGACCCGGTGACTCAGTACAGCGCCCTTCGGCGCGCCGGTGGTTCCAGAGGTGTACTGGACGAGGAAGGCGGCTTCTGGCGATACGTGCGGCAGGCCGCGCGCGGGAATATCGCCGGCGCGCCAGGCGGCCAGATCGAAGATCCGCCGCAGCTGCGGAATCGCTAGCGCGGCGGCCCGGTCGAGCAGGCGCTGACCGCGGAACTCGGCGACGGAAAGGATTGCGACGCAGCCCGACCGCGACAGCAGGTCGCACACCTCGGCGTCGGTGAGCGAGGGATTCAGTGGAACCAACACAAGCCCGGCAAGTGCGGCCGCGTACTCCACGACCACCCACTCGGTGCTGTTGGGCGACCAGACCGCGACGCGTTCGCCGGGTTCGGCGACAGCCAGCAGAATGGCGGCGCCCGCGCCGGCGGCCCGGGCCAGCTCGGAGTAGGACATAAACCGGTACCGGCCGTCCGCGGCCAGCCATTCGATCACCGCGGCACGATCCGGCGCTTGTACCGCGTTGTGGCGCAGCACCGTGCCGACGGTGTCGTCACACAGCGGGACGCTGGTGTCCGCCGGCCAGTATGCCGGCGGGGCAGCATTCACATTTGTACCTCGGTGCCGATCACGCCGAGTCGCTCGTACTCGGCGATCTGCTCATCGCTGCGGCCGCACAGCTCGCGCAGGATGTCGTGGTTGTGCTGGCCCAGCAGCGGGGCGTGCGAACGGTTGACGCGGCCGGGGCCGGCCGAGAAGCGCGCGGGGTAGCCGCAGTGCGTGACGGTGCCGAGGATGGGATGGTCGACCTCTTCGAAAAACCCACGCGCTTGCAGCTGCTCGTTGTCGACCTGCCGTTCGGCGGGAATGACGACGCCGACCGGCACTCCGACCGCCCACAACGTCGATACCACCTCGGCGCTTTGCCTGGTCGCGGTCCAGGCGCTGATCGCCGCGTCCAGCACGTCCTGCGCGACGCGACGGCCCGCGGCGTGGGCTAGAGCGGCGTCCCGTAACCAGTCGTCCCGGTCCAGCGCCGCGGCGAGGCCGCGCCACTGTTGGTCGGTTTCAACGGCGACGGCAACCCACTGATCGTGCTCGCCATCTGCGTCGGTGTCGGCGCACAGGTAGAGGTTCTGCGGGGCTGCGGTGGGACCACGGTTGCCGTCGCGGGTGAGGAGGTTGCCGTAAGCCGTGTACTCGATCACCTGCTCGGCGGCGATGCACAGCGCAGCGCCGATCATCGGTGCCTCAATCAGCATCCCCTGCCCGGTGCGCCGCTGGTGTTCCAGCGCGAGCAGCAGGGCGATGGTCGCGTGTGATCCGGCGACCGGATCTCCAGGGCCGTTGAGGAACTGCGGCTCCTCGTCGGCGTAGCCGGCCAGCCAGGCCAGCCCGGACACCGCTTCCATGGTTTGGGCATACGCAGAGCGGTCCCGCCACGGGCCGTCCAGACCGAATCCGGGCATCCGGACCATGATGACGTCGGGTTTGACCTCTTTGAGCTTGCCGTAGGTGAGTCCCCATGACTCGGTCACCCTGGGCGTGTAGTTCTCGATCACCACATCGCACTGCTTGACCAGATCCAGCGCCAGTTCGCGGCCGGTCTCGGAGTTCATGTCCAGGGTGAGGCCACGCTTGTTGGTATTGCCGCCCTGATAGCCGGGCCCTGTCTCCCACCAATGCGGCTGGTCGAATGGGCGTGCAGCGCGGTAACGCATGCCGTCGATGCGCTGCACCGATTCCACGTGAATGACATCGGCACCTAGGATGGCCAGCAGATGGCCCACGATGGGCCCAGCCCAGAATGCAGTGAAGTCAGCGACCCGCAAGCCCTCGAACGGCAGCCGCGGCTCGGTGTCGCCCCTGGCGGCGGGCGCAACACGGACAGGCAGCTCGGTGTCGGTGTGCTCCCCCAGCGCCGGCGCCACAGCCGCGCTCGCCGGCCCGGCCGGCGTGTCGTGCAGGCGGTAGGGCGGGGTCGGTTGAAGAAAGCCGCGACCAGGGTGTTCAGCGAGGTATCCGCCGTCGCGGAAATGCTCGAACTCGGTAACCGTGCGTCCGTCGCCGACCGGGGCCACCGGAATGCGGAACGCGGTGGCGAGCTCGATGATCTCGTCAACGGTGTGCTGGCCCATCCAGGCGTCGACGTCCTTGCCCAGTTCATCCCGCCGATTCAGGCGCGTCACCAGCGAGATCAGCGACTCATCTTCGAGCCATTCGGCCTTGTCGACCATCACGCAGAAATCTAGCCACTGCTGACCGGTGACGACCATGAAGCCGACGAGCCCGTCACTGGCCTGCTCGATGCCGGGGAAGCTCTTGAATCGCGAGGGGAATACTGGCATGCCGGTGATGCTCGCGTAGGTCACCGGATACACGCTGTGCGTCAGGATCAGCGACTCAAGCTCAGAGACGTCGACGAGTTCGCCGCGGCCGGTGTGCAGCGCGCGCCAGCGCGCCGACAGCGCCGAGACCGCGCCGATCATGCCAATCAGCCAGTCGCCTGTGCGCCCACCGGCGGCCACCGGCGCGCGGGCGGGATCACCTCGGTGCCACATGCCGCCCGACCAAGCCTGCAAGGTGAACTCGGTGGAAGGTTTGTCTGCCCAGGGCCCGTCCAACCCAAACGGGGTCAGCGCCACGACGACGGCGTGCGGCGCCAGCTTCCGTAGCGCCGATGGCGAAAGCGCAGCGTCGTCGGCCAATTCCGACCCGGGCGACCACACGATGATGTCGGCGCTGGCCAGCACCGCCGCCGCGCCGCCGGGGTCCGCAAGAACGCTGCGCTTGCCGCCCGCTAGAAACTTGAACAACGCGCCGTCGTCGCCACCCAGCTTGCGACCCGAAGCCGACCATTTGCGCAACGGATCGCCTGCGGGCGACTCGAGCTTGATCACCGTGGCGCCGCCGTCGCGCAACAGTCGGGTGCAGTAGCCGCCCGCGATACCTGACGACAGGTCCGCGACGACGATGCCGTCAAGTGGTGTCTGTGCTGTCTCGGTCATGTTCAGCAGAACCGTGTCAGAGCGAGTTGGTGGGTTCGGTGGGGGCGAGTACATTTTTGCCGCCCCTAATCTGGCGCAACGTTATGTAGTCGCCTTTGTACCCGCGGTGGTCGTAAGGCCCGAACGAGAGCATGTTGCCCGGCCCCCCGGCTGTCGCGGGCACACGTCGCACCATCTCTAATCCGCGCCGCAGCCCGTCGCGAGAGCACGGCCTGGCATTCGCGAGTCCATGCGCCACCACGTTGGCCATGTCGTAGCCCTGGGCGGTGTAGCAGTGCATTGGACGGCGCCCGTCGAACCGCTTTTCGAACCGGTCAAGCATGGCCATGAACTGCTCGTTACGTTCGTCGTACTGGTCTACGCCGATCCACCCCTCGTAATTGTTGAGCAGTCCGCCGTATTGAGTGCCGTCCATCTTGGCCAGGCCGGGGATGGTACCCATGAAAATAGACATGGTGATTCTGGCCGCGTCGTAGCCGTCGGCGAAAAGTTCTTGCGAGGCGGTCAGCACCGCCGCCGCGGTTGCCCCGAACCCGACGTAGAGGTAAGCCTGTGCACCGGCCTCCCGCATCTGCTCAACGGCTCGGCGCCCTTCATCGTCGGCAAAGAACGAGCCAAGCGCGACGTCGGCGACGAGGCTCGCGTCGCGCTTCTTAATCCGCTGTTTGATCCACGCGGCGTACTCGTCGCCGAGTGCGTTGTCTTCGCGGATGAGGCCGAGTTTCGTCGCACCATGGATGTCGACCGCGTGGTCGACCATGATGATGCCCTCGTCGCTGAACGTGCCGTTCGGCGTCAGGAAGGTCCATGGGCCGCCCATGTCCATCGCACCCGACATCGCGATGAACGGAATTTTTATGCTCTCGGCCCATGGCTTGACCACGGGCGCGTTCTCCGAGGTGTGCGGGCCGATGATCGCGATCGGGTCGAAGTCGCGTACCACCTCTTCGACAGCATTCAGAATCGTCGAGGCCCGCCGAAACGGAAGGCCTTCTATTTCAACGACTTTCAGCTCGACAGGACGGTCCAGCAGGCCGCTTTCCAGAGCGTCCTCAAACGCGAGCTGGGTGGCGTCGTACTGATCGTAGAGCGGCTCGACGCCGATTCCCCAGTCCTGAATGATCGCCACACGGTGCGGTTCTCGCTCGCCGGAAACCGCGTCGCCCAGTGTGCGGGAGATGCCCTGCGGGTACTCCGCCATAAGGTCTGACCTCCATCGATTCAGGCGACCTGACCCGCGCTACCAGATCAACGAGCCCGACTCTACGAAAGACTTGACTGAGGTGTCAAGTATGGCATGGTTATAGGCATGGAGGAACGTCCGGCTCACGATCCACTCTCGGAAGAGATGGATCTGATCACGTGGCAAGAAGCAGCTGCGCGTCTGTACGACGAATCGGTAACCCTCAAGGACCAGATCGCGAAGCTCACCGAAAAGCAGTCGGCTGACCCCGATGACGAGACTGAGTCCCAATTGACGGCCATGACCAACCGTCTCGAGGCCATGGGACGCGTCGCAGACAGATTGCGTTCTCAACGCCCTGCAACCTCCAGTGACCGAACCCCCACCCCGCCGAGCTAGGAGGCACGCAATGTACAAACTCTTCAGCGTCGATGACCACATCGTTGAACCGCGAGACGTCTGGACCAAGCGGCTCCCGGAGAAATATCAGGAAGACTGCCCTCGCGTCATCGAGTCCCAGGGCCGGCAGTTCTGGGTGTATGAGGACCAGCGCTCGGCCACCATGGGCCTCAACGCCGTGGCCGGGAAGGATCCCACCGAGTGGGGCACCGAACCGGTGCGGTACGACGACCTGATCCCGGGCTGCTACGACCCGGCGGCCCGCGCCGACGACCTGCGCGCCGACGGCATCGTCGGGAGCGTGCTGTTCCCCTCACTGCCGGGCTTCGGGGGCCGCGTCCTGCACCAGTTCAAGGATAAGGAGCTGGCGTCGTTGTGTGTCGAGGCCTACAACGACTTCGTCATCGACGAGTGGTGCGCCGCGGCGCCGGACATCTATGTGCCCACCGTCATCACCAAACTGTGGGACCCCGTCGCCGCGGCGAAGGAGATCCGTCGGTGCGCCGCCAAGGGCGCGCGGGCACTGTCGTTCCCGGAGAACACCGTGTATCTCGACCTGCCGTCGCTGCACCAAGACCATTGGCGGCCGGTCTTCGAGGCCATCGAAGAGACCGGGGTGGTCTGCTGCATGCACCTGGGCTCGAGCGGGCGCATCCCGGTCCCGACCCCGGACTCACACTTTTCCGTGGCCATCTGCGCGTCCCCCGGCCAGGTGGGCATCGAGACCATCGCCGACCTGATCTTCTCCAAGATCCCGGCCAAGTATCCGAACGTGAAGTTCGCAATCACCGAAGGCGGCATCGGCTACGTGCCCTATCTGCTGGAACGTTGCGACTTCGTCTGGGAAAAGCACCGCTTCTGGGCACCGTTCAACGACGAGCGGCCGTCGGACGTGTTCCATCGCCAATTCTACGTGTGCGCGGTCAACGAGACGTTCGGCCTGATCGAGGAGGCACGCAAGATCATCGGCGTCGACAACATCCTCTGGGAATGCGACTACCCGCACTCGGAGACCACCTGGCCCGCCAGTCAGTCGGCTGCCTCCAAGATCTTCGGCGAGATGCCCGACGACCACGTCGCCAAGATCACTCATCAGAACGCCGAGAAGCTGTTCCGCTTCCCGGTCAGTTGACGTGGGCGCGTCCTGGACGGCGGATCCGCTCTACCCGCCGAACATGGGACCGCCCGTCGCCGGGTGGATCTTCACCACCGTCTATTTGGTCATTTGGCTGATCGCGCTCGCAGCCGTGGGGGTGCACACCGCCCGGACACGACGATTTTCGCTGATGTCGCTGCTGTTTCTGGCCGGCACCAGCATGTTCTGGATCGAGTGGCCCGCCGACTGGGGTGCATACCTGGTGTACAACCGAAACTTTCCACCGTTCGGGCACTGGACGTCGACCTGGTACCAGACCCGGTGGAAGCCTATTGCCGTGGTGTTCGGCTACGGCGTGTTCTTCGGTGGCGCGTCGGTGGTCCTGACGAAGCTGATCCCCGCCATCAAACGGCGACTGCCGACGATCAACGGCACATTCGTCGTCGTTGTCGCGTCGGCAATGCTGTTCTACGCCTTCGACATCGGCGTGGAAAAACACAGACCATGCTGGGCTGGTATTCCTACGCCGAACCTGTCGGGCCGGCCTGGATCAGCCCGCGCGGAGCGCTGTCGTTGGTATGGCCGGCCATCCCGTTCGTCGGGTTCGCGGTCTGTCTGGCGTTACTCATCGACCGCCGCAACGACCGCGGGTTCTACCCCAACGAGGTGTGGATCGGCGCACCAAAGGTCGCCGTGGGCGTGCGGCGCGAGTCGCTGCGGCTACTGTGCTGGGTGCTGACGATGAATGTGTTGCTGTTCTTCTTCCAGCCGGCCATCCTGATCCTGGGACGGACATTGTTCCTGCCACCCAGCGCGTACAACCCCTGACATTAGGATTGCTGTATGCCAGCCAGCCAATGGTGGGCCGACCTCCCGGCGCCGTCCCGACGCAGTCCCGCCGTGGAACTTGGCCCGCGGGCGCGCCGGACTGTGCAGGCGATCCTGGAGAATGCTCGCCGGTTGTTCCTCGACCGCGGCTATCACGCCACCTCCATCGAGGACATCACCTCGTCGGCAGGGGTGTCCCGCGCCTCGTTCTGGACTTACTTCGCCTCCAAGCAGGACGTGCTGCGCTCACTCGGCGAGAACATTGAGCCCGAAGGTCTCGAGGTTGCCCGCCAATTCGAGGAGCTTCCCGTCGGCGCGTCGCTAGATGAGGTCACCGAGTGGGTGCGCAAGCATTTGGCGTTCCTGGATACCTACGGAGCCTTCATACACACCGCGTACCAGGCTGCGGAATCGGATCCCGAGCTGCGGCAATGGGTATTAGACACCGAACTCGTGGGCGCCAAAGCCCTTGGCGACGGTCTCTCACACGTACGGGCCGAACCCGGGCAGCGCGGGATCGACCCGGTCGTGCAGGGCCTCGCCGTGCTGTCGATGTTCGAACGGTTCTGGTATCAGTGGCGCGTCGCCGGACTCGAGCTCGACGAGGACGCGGTCGCGCGCAGCCTGGCCCAGCTAGTGTGGGGCAGTACCCAGGGTTAGTCGTTCACGTCCGGCTCCACGTGGATTAACCGGTGCTGCCCGGGTTGGGCTGCGTGACTTCACCCGGGCTCATCGAATCATGATGACCTCGTAGGCCAGGTCTAGCAAAGCGCCCGTGGCTACGGCGACCGCGATCAGGCCCGGCACTCCGATGGAGGGCAGGCGCTTCTTGGCCGTAAAAGTAAATGGCTTATACGTATTAGCAGCGGACTACCGCCAACCTCATGGCTTCGCATCGACCACGATTCGAACAGCTCTGCGAGGTGGAAACTGACGCGCGTTGAGGCTATGTCCGCCGCTTCTTCAGGGACGGCGGCGGACCCTCTTTAGGCAGGTTGCTGCCCAAACGCGAGGTGGGCGTAAACGTCGCCGGCAAAATGTTATAGCCATTCACCTGACCAAGCGATGGATAGCGCTGCGCCCGGGAGAGGTCAACCTTGAAGTTCGGCAGGCGGCGCAGCGTAATAGTGAGTACCTCCTGGAATACGACCCGTGCAATGTTGGATCCCAGGCAGCGGTGTACGCCCAGACCGAACGCCTGATGCCGGTTGGGCCAGCGGTCCAGCTTCAACTCTTCGGGACCGTCGAACGCGGTTTCGTCCTGGTTGGCCGACGCCCAACACAGCAGCACCCGGTCGCCGGGGCGCAGGGTCTGATCGCCCAGGTGTGTCTCGGTGGTGACGGTGCGGGCGAGCGCCGGCGCGGGCGAGACCCAGCGCAAGAACTCTTCGGTGGCAGTCTTGAGGTAGGCGGCGTCGTTCAGCAGCGGCTCGATCTCCTCGGGATGGTCGGATAGCCATCCGAACGTCTGCGAGAGCAGCCCGGTGGTGGTATCAACGCCGCCAATGAGCTGCAGGAAGCAGATCTGGATGCACTCCTCGTCGGTGAGCGATCGGGCCTTCTCACCCTCGGGCTCGATGGTGGCGGTGGCCAAGAAGGTCAACAGGTCTTCCCGCGGGTGGTCGCGCCGCTTGGCGAGTTCCTCCCCCAGCTCGGTCAGTACTTTCAGCAACCCTTCGACAGCGACGTTGTACAAGTCCGATCCGCACGCCGCCTGCGAAATCTGGTGAAAGGGGGTCGCCACTCGCTCCCAATTCTGGAGCGGTAAGCCGAGCAGGCGCATCGTCACCATCGCCGGCACCGGGCTGGCAATGTTGTCGACGACGTCGAGCTCGCCCGTCTCGCAAACCTCGTCGATTAGCGCGTTGGTGACCTGTTGCAGAAACGGCCGCCATGCTTCCGCGGCCGCTGGCGAGAACTTCGGATTCAACAGCGACCGGTAGGCATTGAACATCGGCGGGTCGACTTCGATCGGAATCTGGCGGAAGGGTGACTGCGGAAGCGCCACGCCTTTGCCGCCACCCCGCTCGCTGTTCAGGTCGTTATCGGAGGAGAAGGTCGCGTCGTCGAGGGCTGCCGCGCGGACTTCCTCGTACCCGGTGACGGCCCAATATCCCTCGTTGGACTCAGTCCAGGCTACCGGGCACCGCTTGCGCAGATCCGCGGTAATCTCTCGCCAACCGTCGGCGAACGCCTCTGAGTGGTGGTCGAAGTCTATCACCGCCTTTTCAGGCGCCTTGACGTAATCCTGTTCAGTCATCTGCCACTCCCCTCACAGCGATATGTGCACGTTTTTCGGACGGGTGAATTCACGAATGCCGTCGCGACCGCCAAGCCGGCCCCAACCGCTTTGCTTGACGCCGCCGAACGGGACCGAGGTGGGGATGCCCAGGAACCCGTTGACCCAGATGTTGCCGACCTCGAGTGCACTGGCGACTCGGTGCGCGCGCTTGAGGTCATTCGTTTGGATGTAACCGGCCAGTCCGAACGGGTTGTCGTTGGCGATGTGGACCGCTTCGTCTTCGTCGTCGAACGGCAAGACAGCGACGACCGGACCAAAAATCTCGTCGCGCGCGATGGATACGGAATTGTCCACGTCGGCGAAGACGGTCGGGGAAATGAAGTATCCGTTGGCCAGGTCGCCACCGAGCCGCTCGCCGCCGGCCACTAGCCGAGTGCCGTGATTCTTGGCGGCGTCGATGACCCCCATGATCCGGCTCGCTGCGGCGTCGCTGATCACCGGGCCGAAAAATGTCGACGGCACGGACGGGTCGCCGACTTCCAGCGTCTGCAAAATCCCCGCCATCAACTGCAGCACCTCTTCATAGACCGGCCGTTCAACCAGGACGCGGGTACCGTTGATGCAGCCCTGGCCACTGCCCTGCATACCGAGCACGCCTTGCAGTGCGGCTGAGGACAGATCGGCGTCGGCGAAGATGAGATTTGCTGATTTGCCCCCGAGTTCCAGCGCGACCGGTTTGAGCGTCTCCTGCGCGGCCGTCAGCACCTTCTGGGCGGTCGTGCCACTGCCAGTGAAGTGGACCTTGTCGACCCCGGGATGGCGGACCAGTGCTTCACCACCCGCCGGACCTGCCGTCACGACGTTGACGACGCCCGGCGGAAATCCAGCCTCCAAGAACAGCTCGCCCAATCGCATCGCTGCAAACGGCGCCAGCTCCGGCGGTTTGAGCACCGCGCAGTTGCCCGCTGCGAGCGCCGGGCCGAGAGTCATGCCGAGCGCGAAGACCGGACCATTCCACGGGATGATGATGCCGACGACACCGTAGGGCTCTTCAAGGGTGTAGTCGAATGAGGGTCCGTTCCAGGTGGGGATGACGTCGCCGCCAATTTTGTCGGCCCAACCGGCGTTGTAGGCGAATGCATCGGCGGCCAACGGCGCCAACGGCGATGCCATGAGATACGGCAACGAGTTGTCGACCATCGAGATGCGGGTGAGCTCGTCCGCATGTTCTCGCAGCAACTGCGCATACCGCAGCAGTGCCTCTCGACGCTGGTCCACCGGCAGCGCACGCCACCCGGGAAACGCTTGTCGAGCCGCCTGCACGGCCTGATCGATCTCGGCGGCGCCGGCCAGTGCCACCGGCATCGTCGGCGTCCCGGTTGCGGCGTAGAAATGCTGGAACTGGCCGCCACTGCTGTCGGCCAAGCGCTCGTCGCCGATCAGCAGGCTGGTCTTCGGCAGAATGTCGAGATCGGGCGCTTGTACAGGCATCTGGACTCCTCAGATTCTCGCGGTGAAGCCAGCGTCGACGGGCAGAGTCACGCCGGTGACGTAGCGCCCCTCGTCGGAGACCAGCCATGCGATGGCATTGCTGACGTCGATTGGCTCCAGCGCGGGCACGGGGAGCAGGTTTTGCATTCTGTCCGCGATCTCCGGGTGGGCTGCGACCCAGGTCCCGAATGTCTCGTTCATGATCATCGGGGTCATCACACCGGTCGGGTGGATGGTGTTGACCCGGACCCCGGCGGGCCCGAGCAGGTTCGCGTAGGTGCGCATCAGCCCGATGATGCCGTGTTTGGCGGCGATGTAGCCGTCTCCCCCGCCGGTGCCGTCGGAGCTGCCTTTCAGGCCGCCGGTCGAGCTGATCAGCACGATCGAACCGCCGTTTCCGGCGTCGACGAGCGCCTTGCGGCTCACCTTGATGGTGTTGCGGACACCGTCGAGCATCACGCGTGTGGCGATCTCCCAGGCCGCGTCGTCGGCTTCGAGGTCTCCATAAGGATCGAAGTCTCCGAAGAACATCACCCCGGCGTTGGCGATCACGATGTCGATCCGTCCGAGTTCAGCCACGCCCTCCTCGAAAGCCCAACGCAGCGCGGCGATGTCACGCACATCGGCCTGTCGGGTCACTATCCGCCGCCCGGTGTCGAGCACCAGCTTGGCCGTCTCGTCGAGGTCTTCCGGCGTTGCCAGCGAGTACGGCAACGTCGGAATGTCGTGGCAGATGTCCACCGCGATGATGTCGGCACCTTCTTCGGCCAGCCGAACCGCGTGTGACCTGCCTTGTCCTCGAGCCGCGCCCGTGATGAAGGCAACCTTGCCGTCCAGCTTTCCCATTGCGCATCCTTACTCGGATTTGTCGTCGCTGTGGTGAGCGTCACTCGATGCTAAAAACAAGTTGACTGATCTGTCAAGTTTATTGGGGGGCTTAGGTCTGCGTTGGGATACAGTTATACATTAATCTCTCTTGGAGGTGGCCCATGCAACGGACGGTTTTCGATGAGGAGCACGAGGCGCTTCGGAGCACCGCGCGCAATTTCTTTGAGAAGGAGTGCATTCCGCAGCGCGGCAAGTGGG
The DNA here is from genome assembly GCF_965277065.1 of Mycobacterium sp. Classification (GTDB taxonomy): domain Bacteria; phylum Actinomycetota; class Actinomycetes; order Mycobacteriales; family Mycobacteriaceae; genus Mycobacterium. The sequence goes on along the minus strand of NZ_CBDIBT010000014.1, from coordinate 63,014 downwards.
CGGAGCAAGGTCACGCGGACCGCTCTGCGTGGTTACGCGCCGGCGAATTGGGGCTGCTGGCATTCGACGTAGCCGAGGAGTATGGCGGCCCCGGCGTCGACGACTGGCGATTCAACGCCGTCGTGGCCGAAGAAGCAGCACGCTCGGCGACCGGGCTGGGCCTGGTCCTGCAGAACGACGTCGCCGCCCCGTATCTGAACAGCCTGGCCACGGCTGAACAGAAGAAGCGCTGGCTTCCGGGTCTGGTGACCGGAGAGACCATCACCGCGATCGGGATGAGCGAACCGGTAGCGGGATCCGATCTGAAGAACATCGCGACCACTGCCCGCCGCGACGGCGATTCTTGGGTGCTCAACGGATCCAAGACGTTTATCACCAGCGGCATCCTCGCCGACTTGGTTATCGTCGTGTGCCGCACCGATCCTGACGCCGGCCACAAAGGTTTCTCACTGATCGTGGTGGAGGCCGACGCTCCCGGCTTCACCAAAGGCAACAAACTCGACAAGATCGGCAACCGCGGATCTGACACCGCCGAGTTGTTCTTCAACGATGCCCGGGTGCCGGCGGAGAACCTGCTGGGCGAACAGGGCAGGGGCTTCTACTACTTGATGCACAACCTGGCCAAGGAGCGCCTGGGGATCGCGGTCAACGCGGTCGCCAGCGCCGAGCGCGCCTACGAGATCACCCTCGACTACGCCAAGACCCGAGAGATCTTCGGTCAAAAGGTGGGCACCATGCAGGCCAACCGGTTCTCCTTGGCCGAGATCGACACCAAATTCAAGGTCACCCGCGGGTATGTGGACCGCTGCATCCAGGGCGCCGTGGACGGGGACCTCACCAGCGAGGAGGCCGCCGCCGCGAAGTGGTGGGCCACCGAGGTGCAGTGGGAGATCATGGACCGTTGCATGCAGTTACACGGCGGCTACGGCTACATCAACGAGTACGAGATCGCGCTGCTGTGGAAGGACGCTCGCGTGCAGCGGCTCTACGGCGGCACCACCGAGGTCATGAAGGACCTCATCGGACGCAGCCTCGGCTTGTGATCTCCAGCCCGGACCGGGCCCGAGTCACGCCCGGACCGGCGTCGGCTGCGGCGCGAGCGAACGTCGCCGCGGACGCGGTGTCAGGTCCAAGCCGGACACGACGCCAGGGCCGGCCTCCACCAGCGCCGGGATGAGGTCGACGATCCGCAGCGCGGTGACCACCGGGGGGCCGGGCGCATCGCTCTCCTTCCCAAAAGCAAACTCGGCACGGACGCTCGGGTCGCCGACGACGGTGACCCGATAGCTGACCTCACCGGCGCCGTCGAACTGCGGCCACATCGGCGCGACGTTGCGACTGACCCGCGTGACGTGGTCGGTGTTGATGACGGCGCGACCGCCGGAGCGGCCTTCGCAGGACAACCGTCGGGCGACCACCGTCCCGGCTCTCATCGTGCCCACGGACGTTTGCAGGTCGGTGTCGTGGGTTGCGGCTTCCGTGCTGACGATGACCTCGTCAACATCGAGACCGAGTCGATCAGCGACGTGACGGACCAAGTCACCGCTGTAGGCGGCAAATGGCCCATCGAAAACGGGAGCCGCTTGGTCCGGAAGTTGACCGAAACCCATCACGCCGCGGATCACCGATTCGGCCTCATAGCGGTCGTAGTGGCCGATCTCACGAATCTCGATGTGCTCAACCGTGTTTGACACCGCCAGCAGCGCACTAGGCAGCAGATCGGTGGCAAAACCGGGATTCAGTCCGGTCGCCACGAAGCTGACCTGCCCGACGATCGCGGCGTCCTTGAGCGGCCGACGTAGCGCCCTGGGCGCGGCTGCCGGGACAATCATCGGGAAAAGGGAGGTGGTGATGACGTTCACGCCGCGTTCAAGGGCGAAGTAGGAATCGTGGACCACCTCCTCCTCGCGGCCCAGCCCGTGCTCGCAATGACACAGCACGTCGGGACCGGCGGCCAGCGCCGCCTCCAATGAGTTCACCGCGGCCACACCGACGGGGTCGAGGCCAATGAGTTCGCCAGCATCACGGCCGACGTCGAGGTCCGACGTCGCCCACAGAGCGACCAATTCGAGCTCGGGACAGGCGAGGATCGCCTTGAGCACCTCGGCGCCGGCCCGCCCCGTGCCCACATGGGCGACACGGATCTTCGGCGTCGACTCGGCGCCGTTGTAGGTCGGTTTGGGCACCGTGGCCCCGGGCAGCTTCCCGGCCACCCAATTACTGGCGTTTCCAGCCTTGGCGTCAGACATCGGATCTCCTTCGGTCGGGTGCAACTCTACTTGACATGTAAGTCAAGTTGGTCACAATGGGTTCAAACCCCGACGAGTCCAAAGGCGGTGCACGGATGGAACGAGCGCATCCGTCCCTGCTCGAGGGCGTGCGCGTGATCGAGTCCGCGGTGCTGCTCAACGGCGACACTGTGGGGATGTACCTCGCTGACATGGGTGCCGACGTCATCAAGATCGAGTCGCCGGCCCAGGGGGACTACCTTCGATACTTTCTCGGTCAGATCACACCCGGCTGCAGCGTGCCCCACCTGCAAGTGAATAAGAACAAGCGCAGCGTATTCGTCGACCTGAAGTCCGGCGTCGGCCTCGACGTGTTCTGGCGACTGCTGGCCACCGCCGACGTCTTTGTCGACGGCAACCGGCCGGGTGTGTGCGACCGGCTGGGGATCGGCTATCAGGCCCAATCTGCGCGGGTCCCGCACATCGTCTACGTCCAGCACACCGGTTTCGGGGCGGCCGGACCGTATGCCGACATCCCGCCGCACGGGATGATGATGGGCTCGCTCGCCGGCGCCCACCCCCAGCAGATGACCGACGACGGCTTCGTGCATCCGCGACCAGTCAGCGTCGATGGACCCGAAATGGGTGGCGAAGCCACCGCTGCGGGCGGCGTGCATGCCGCCATGCACGCCTGCGCGGCGCTGGTCCGCGCGAATCGGACCGGCAAGGGTGCCTACATCGACGTGGCTGCCAGCGATGCAACGCTGATGAACGCGTGGCTCCCCGTTGTCCAGCAACTCAACGACGCCAGGATCACTGACCGTAGCGGCATGGCGCTGCGCGCCGAAGGCGAGCTTTGGGGATCGCGGTACCAGTTCTATGAGACCAAGGACCGCAAAATACTTCTGTTCGCCTGCATAGAACACCGGTTCTGGGCGGCTTTCTGCGAGCGCATCGACCGGCCCGACCTAGTCGAACAGGGCAACGAGAACGCCACCGAGGACGTCGGCTGGGGTGAGGATCCCCAGCTTCGCCGCCACCTGCAGGAGGTATTTCATCAACGCTCGCTCGCTGATTGGGTGCAGCTAGGCGCCGAGGCGGGACTTCCCATTTCTCCGGCCCATCAGTCGCTGACCGACGTCGTCGACGACCCGCAGATGCGGGCCCGCCAGTTCTTCATCGAAGATCGCCACCCGATCGCCGGGAACTTCTGCTACGTGGGCAGCGCAGCGCGCGTGGACGACAGCCCTTATCGGCTGCGCCGCCCGGCTCCGGCGCCCGGCGAGCATACGCGCGAAGTGCTCGAGGAGATCGGGTTGGATCCGGCCGTTATCGACGCGTCGTCGGCGGCGTCCCAATAGCGGCCTGGACTGTTCGCTGTCCGTCTCATAAACTGTATAACTAGTTAATTATCTGTCTGAAAAGACAGCGAAGGAGGCCTCCATAATGACCGCGACTGCGCCGGGCGCTACCGATCTGGGCGTTCGTCCGCCGATCGACCTCGAATCGGTGCCATGGGTTGTGCTCGAGTCGGAGTGGGGGCGATCGGAGTTCAAGATCTTGCGCGCATCACTGCGCGAGAACTGCTACACCGTCATGCTGCGATGGGCGGCCGGAATTCAGGTGCCCAAGCATCGGCACTTCGGTCCGGTGCACGCATTCACCTACCGGGGTCGTTGGCATTACCGCGAGTACGACTGGTTCGCCACGGCGGGTTCCTACGTGATGGAGTGGCCGGAAACCGAACACAGCCTGGTCGTCGACGAGGACACCGAAGCGCTGTTCATCGTCCACGGCGGCCAGGTGGACATCGGCCCCAACGGTGAAACCCTCAACTACCAGGACGCGCACACCGCCATCGCCGGCTATCAGATGCTGCTTGCGACGAACGGCATCGATCTGCCAGAGAACATCTGGATCGACTGACGCCTCGACGATGAGCGTTTCGGCCCGTTGCCGCGGTGGCGACCACTTGGCCACCATGGGCGATATTGTCAACGACAATGCCGAACGATTCCCCGACGTCTACGCCTATCGCTCGAACACACGCGCGGTCACGCACAGTCAACTACGCAGCCGCGCAACGCAATTAGTGTCAGCGTTGGCGTCCGCCGGGGTCAAGCGTCAGGACCGCGTCGCGGTGATGGCTCGCAACGGCATCGAATTCGGCGAGCTGTTGGCGGCGACATACCTCAGCGGTGTCGCGTTGGCGGGCATCAACGTGCGCTGGTCGCAATCGGAAGTCAGCGACGCGCTGAAGCGCGTCACCCCGAGGGTGGTCTTCTGCGACGACGAGTTCGCCCCGCTGGTGTCGAGATGCTCATCCGACGTGTCGGACGTCTGGGACTGGGTGTCGATTGGCCCGGGCCGACCCGCCGGCATGACGGCCTTCGAGGACTTCGTCGCTCAGGGCAGTTCGGCCGATTGTGAGCTTGTCGCCCGCCCGGACGACATAGCGTGTTTGCTGTTCACCAGCGGAACGACCGGCTCGTCGAAATGTTGCATTATCGGGCAGCGGGAGCTGCACCGGGTCGCGTTCGCCATGAATACGGAACTGCGGGCGGGATCTGACGACGCGGGCCTGATCAACATGCCGATGTTTCACTTCGGGGCGATCGCAATCGTCGCAGGCCTACATGCCCGCGGTGGCACGGCGGTGCTGCAGTCGACGTTCGATCCCGCCCAGGCGCTGCATCTGATCGCCGAACAGCGCGTGACGAGTCTGCACCTCGCCCCTACGATGCTGCAGCGCCTGCTCGACCAGCACGGCGTCTCCGACGCACTGAAAAGCGTCCACAGCGTGATGTATTCGGCCGCGCCGATGGCCATGGCGTCGCTGCGTCAGGCGCTAAAAGCCTTTCCTGGTGTCGGTTTCGTCAATCTCTACGGGCAGACCGAAGGCATGATCTCGGGTTTGCCCCGAGAGCTGCATGGGATGGACAGCGATGCGGCCCATCGGCTGGCGTCGGTCGGATTTCCGATGCCCGGGGTGCGCCTGCGCATCGTCGACGAAGATGGTCGCGAGGTGCCCCACGGTAGCGCTGGAGAGATCGTCGTCTCCTCCGACTCGCAGTTCCGGGGCTATTGGGATGATGACGCTGCGACTATCGCCACGCTGCGGGACGGGTGGTGTCACACCGGCGACATCGGCCGTCTTGACGAGCGGGGGCTGCTGTTCCTGGTCGACCGCAAGAAGGACGTCATCGTCTCCGGCGGCGAAAACGTCTACTCCCCCGAAATCGAAGATGTACTCGCGCAGATGCCTAGTGTCGCCGCGTGTTCCGTGGTTGGTGTCGCCGACCGCCACTGGGGTGAGGCCATCTGCGCAGTGATCGTCGCACGGCCGGGAGTCCGCCCCACCCTTGACGAGCTGCGAGGGTTCGCGCGTCAGCGGCTGGCCCGGTACAAGGTTCCGCGCCGCGTCGTCTTCGTCGATGACTTGCCGGTGCTGGCCACTGGCAAGGTCGACAAGAAGCAGCTGCGTACCTGGGTCGGCCAGACAACAGCAGGAGGACCATGATGAAATTTCCACGGCGCGAAGCATTTGGCGTTCGAGTCCCGTGGCTGCCGCGATTGCCGTTGATAATTCAGAATTCCGGCTGCATCTTAAAGGTTTGTGCGATGCAGCCTTACGCGGTGGCGGCGGTGGTGGATGAGTGGGTGGCCACCGGCCGGGTCCTCGTGAAGAACACTCACGAGCTCGAGGGCTACCGCTGGCCGCTCGACACCAAGTCACAACTCAATATGCCCGCGCTGCAGAACATCTCGGTGCGATGACCGATCGCACCCGTGACCGGCACCCAGACCATGACCTGCCCGGGTTGGTACTAGTGCATGGGGGCGCACATGCCGGCGACTGTTGGGATCTTACCGTTGCCGAACTGCGACGGTTTGCACCGGATCTGGAGGTCTTGGCGGTGAATTTGCCGGGTCGGCAAGGTGTGCCGGGCGATCTGATGACGGCAACCTTCGCAGAATGGGTCGACTCGGCGCTTACACAGATCGATGGCGCCGGCCTTCGCGACGTGGTCCTCGTTGGGCATTCGTTAGCCGGACTCAGCGTTCCCAGAATGGCCGCCAAGCTGGGCCGAGCCAGGGTGCGCGGAATGATCTTCATTGCGTGCACCGTGCCAGACCAGGGTCGCGCAATGGTGGACACACTAGTGGGGCCACTTCGCCGGTACGGAGTGTGGGTCGGTCGCCGCGGGAAGCCGTTGAAGGCGCCGGACTGGTTCGCGCGCTACCTGTTTTGCAACGGCATGACTGCGGCGCAACAGGCCTTCACCCTGGCTCGGTGTCGCCCGGAGTCCACGTCGATATTCTTGGAGCCCGCCGACCGCTGCGATCTGCCCGACGATATTCCGAGGGCCTGGATTCTCACCACGCGGGACCGCGCGATGACTCCGCGGTCACAGCGCAGGAGCATCGCGGCACTCGGCGGCGAGTGCACTGTGCTCTCCGTCGATAGTGGTCACGACGTTATGATCTCCGAACCACGTTGGCTCGCTGAGGTTCTCATTGGACACTGCCGCTTGTGGAGTTAGCCGGGCTCACGTGGGTGCACGCTGACGCGGCAGAGGGCGCGCCAAGGCTCAGAGACGCACAGGGGCTGGATCAGTTCTTCCCGACGCTCGCAGGTTGGGCCAACAGCGGCGCCAGCCGCGTGCAGATGGTGTGGATGTTGTTCATCACCGTCACATCATCCATGCCACCGATCGACGCCCACAGGAAAACGGTGTCCACCGGTGCACCGGCGATCAGTTCGCGGATCGACGTGGCCACCGCCTCTGGTGTCCCGTAGCTGAACGATCCCAGCGGTCCCCGCCCCTGCGCCTCCACCACGCGTTGCACATCGACGGGCTTTGGCACCGGCTGATCGGTGCCCTCTACCATGTGGCGGCGATATGTATTGAGCTGGTGGGCAAGGTGTTTAGAGACCAGCGGCCAGTCGCGATCGGGATCATCACTGACCCAGCCCTGAATACCCCCCGCCATCCTTCCCGATTCGATCGGGTACCCGGCCTCGACGAGAGCCTGCGAATAGGGTTCCCAAAGCGCGGAATTAGGTGAAAGCAACCGCTCACCGAGCAGCCCGGCACGCCGCGCGCCCTGCGGTCCTTGGTATCCCATCCAGATCGGTAGCTTTTCTTGAACCGGACCCGGGGTGATCCCCCCGTCGCGCCAAAGCTGCCGAAGTCTGCGCACGGTGTCATCGGTCCGAGCGTACTTACCGTTCAGCGGTGCGTCGTAGAGGTCGAACTCCGGCGCCCGATACCCCGTACCTAAACCCAAGTCGAGACGGCCCGACGACAAAATGTCGACTATTGCGCTCTGCTCGGCGATTTCAGCGGGCTGATGAATAGGCGCGATCACTACGGCGGTCCCGATGCGCACGCGACTGGTGCGTGCGGCGACCGCGGCGGCAAACGTCAGCGGGCTGGGTAAGTAATCATCGATGAATAGGTGATGCTCGGAAAACCAGACCGACGATGCGCCAAGGTGTTCGGCCTCCTCACACGCCTCAAGGGTAAAGCTATACAGGCGCGAAGGATCCTGACGCCACTGCGCGGGATTGCGCAGATCAAAATACACGCCAACCTTGACCACAGCCCATGTCCTTCCAACCGTCGTGCCTAGCTCCTCGGCAGTGTGCCCGAGCGCACGCGCGGTCATCCATCACTCTGACTACAATGCCGCTACCAACTGATCCCACTTATGCCGAGCCCGGCGTCACCGAACTCCTGATAACCAGGACACCCATCGACACGCAGGGCCTTCCCAAAATCATATAAACATTTTTATGATTTTACAGATCCAAACACGTGCCATCGTCGGACAGCGGGACGGAAGTGATCGCCGATGTGTCTGCGCCGTGCCAGAACGCACTCCAGCAGTCCGAGGGTTCCGGAAGCAGCGGCCTGCGAGGCGCATCCGGCCAGCCGTGGAAACTGACGTGCTGGGGCCAGTCGTTTACGTCGGCCTCATACCAATGCTTGTCGGTGCGGCGGGCGAAATACCACGCCCCGCCGACTTTGCGGTAGTCGTCGTCATACCGCAGCGCGACGACGATCCACCTTTTCCCGACCTCGTGCTCGGCGCGGCAATAAACACTGCCGCTGGCGCGGTCACTGCTGAGTGGGTCGATGCGGTGTCCGACGATCTGATGTATGGAGCGGTAAAACAGCCGCAGCTGTGCGGTGATGAAGTCGCGCAGCGCGGGACGGCCGACACCGCCTTTGCCGGCTTCCACGTCAGGTACGAACAGGTTCACCCAAGCATCGACGTCCCGCTCGTCGACAGCCATGGCATACCGAACGGCGAGCTGCTGGATCTCGAGGAGGTCCTCGATGCGCTGAACACGCCTGGACAGGTCGTCGAAGGGCTGGTCGGTCATTCCGGGTCACCGTCCACTCTGACCGCAGGCACCACGGCCGTGGTGTAACGGGATTCGTCGCATTCTCATCGCCGTTTGTTGAGCCGATCAGTCCTCTTCGAGAATAAGGGCCTGCTCCGGGCAGGCCATTGCACCCTTGCGCGTCGCCTGTTCCTCTTCGGATCTGACCTCATGGGGCTGCAGGGTGGAGTAGCCGGAATCGTCGATCGGAAACAGGTCCGGGTCGACGGCGTGGCACTGGGCGTGGCCGGAGCACTTGGAGTTGTCTACGCGGATACGCATCGCTGGGAAAATACTCTCCATGTCATATATGGGGGCGCCAGCTCCTCCGAATGGTGTGATCGAGGACGGACACCTGTACGCTGGCAGGCTATACCATTAACTATATACCGGTATACACTATGGTTGAGTCGAGGCGCCAGCGCACGTTCGGACTTACACCGGGCAGCCGGGTGTTGCGCTCTCCGTCAACCATTGCTGTCGTTCTGACTACGGATGCTGACAATGGTTAACGCGAACCGATACGGGCTGCGCGCATCACTCAACCCACCCAGATTGGGACGGATCTGGGCGCTGAACGGCGGCGTTGGCACCGCTGCCATCGCTAGTAATCAGATAATCTGATGATCGACTATATGTATAACGCCGCCGCCCGCGCGGTACAGAGAAGAAGGTGTCTTCATGGAGGTCGTCAATCTCCGAGAACCAAAGATGGCCGAGCGAGTGGCGAACCAGCTGCGTCGGATGTTCATTCGCGGCGAAATCGCCGAGGGAACGATGCTTCCACCCGAGGCCGATCTGATGGAACGGTTCGGGGTGTCACGGCCGACGTTGCGCGAGGCCTATCGCGTGCTGGAGTCCGAATCCCTGATCGAGGTGGTGCGCGGAGTTCGTGGGGGCGCGCGCGTCACCCGTCCCCGACGCGAAACCCTGGCCGGTTATGCCGGACTGATATTGGAATACGAGGGTGTGACTCTCAAAGACGTCTACGACGCGCGCGCCACACTGGAAACGCCGATGGTGGTGGCCCTCGCCGAGAAGCGCGATGCGGCCGTGATCGCCGAGCTTGACGACCTGATCGAACGCGAGAAACAGCTGCCCGGCGCTCAAGGCGTCGATATGCGCACTGAGTTTCATGCCGCGATCGCCAGGCTTTCGGGTAATAGAACGCTGCAGCTGGTCAGCGAGATGCTGCATCACATCATCGAGACAGCCAACCGTTCCCTGCAGCCCACCAGCGGCACACGCCACGAACAGGCGGGTCGGCGCGCTTCGAAGACTCACCGGATGGTGCTGGACCTGATCAAGGCCGGCGACGCCGAAAAGGCCGCCGAGTTGTGGGAACGGCATCTGCGAAAAGCCGAAGAATACGTGCTTTCGGGTGCGGAGATGTCCACGGTGGTCGACCTTTTGGAATGACAGCGCTGGCCTTCACCAAAGGACATGTCGTAGTACCGCACGGACGCGTTATGGCGCGTCATCATCAGCGGCCGGCGCTGCACAACACCTCGACCCGCGCCACTCAAGGGTGACCAAGATTCGCCATGCGCAGACGTTTCTATTTCACATTCGATTGACCGCTATCTTTGCTGGCTTACCAACGTCAGAGCGCGATATGCTCTGCGAGTACGTCACGATGTTGACGAAGGTTCTGCGATGAAGGGTCAGTCAGGTGAATCCCAATCCGGACTACGACGCGAGTGATGAACTGGAATACGGCATCTCGGCGTTCGCATGGCTCCTTCGGGGCGTCTACCCTCCGCCCTCGTACGCACCGGACTTAGGCAACGCCGGCGAGTAGTTCAGGTTCGAATTTTTACCGCTCGATCGTCACGGCGGCGGCGCCGCGTATCCCTGTCAGTCTTGGCATCTCGTCTTCGTGACGGTCGCTAGCGGATGTTGGCCGCGAGATCGCTGGACATTGCGCTTAGCTGTCGCCCCCACGTCGGCCAGTCGTTGCCGCCGCCGCGACCCAGGTCGAAGTGGCCGTTGTGGCCGCCGACATCTCGGTAATGGGAGTAAAACGTGGCGTTGGTGCCTTGCGAGATGTCGCCATAGCCGGCCATCGCGCCTTGATCGGTCGGGGCCCCGCTTCCCGGCGTGTAGACCCATAGCCGGGCGTTGTTGTCCACCAGCTGCTGGACGTTCTGGTTCGGGGAATGCCACTTCCAGCGACCCAACTGAGGCGCACCCCACATGGCACCGCTGTCGGCGCCGCCTTGCAGTAGGGCATTTCTGATCGCGCCGTCCACTCCGGTGCGTTCGGGGGCAAGAAATCCGGACAGCGATCCCGCGTAACGGAATCGATCAGGGTGGAAGGTGACCAGCGCTGCTGCGGCGTACCCGCCTTGCGATACGCCGACCATGCCGTGCCCACCCGGCGCCAGACCCTTGTTGGCGGCCAACCAGTTTGGCAGCTCACTGGACAGGAAAGTCTCCCACTACTTGCTGCCGTCCTGCTCCCAATCGGTGTACATGCTGTAGGCGCCGCCGGCCGGTGCCACCACCGAAATTCCCTTACCGGCAAGCGTGTTCGTCGCATTACCGGCCGTCACCCAGTTGCTGACGTCGGGCGCGGCGTTGAACCCGTCCAACAGATACACCGCGTGCGGCCCACCTCCCGAGAAAGCCACCGGAATGTCACGTCCCATCGCCGCCGACGGCACCTGCAGGCTCTCGAAGTTCGCCGCCTTCGCTGCGCCGTCTAAATCGGCCCTCATCGTGACGCCCGACAACCCAATCGTCAGCACGGCGAGGCACAGCACCCGAAGCAGTGTCGACAGACTTTTCACATCAACCCGACCAGGAAACTCGGTGCGGAGCCGGCGTGCGTCGGCGGCACCGTGGCTACAGCAGAAACCACCACGGCGAGAACTGCCGTCAGAGCGGAGCAAGGCAGGGCAATCATGCGCCTTATTCCGGAAAGCTTAATATCATTTAGATTTCTGCGTGCCGCATTGACACACGCGAGTTGTTGATACCGGCGGCCGCCGGTAGACGTATTCCCAACAAGCGGCTCGTTGACGAAAGGCGCACCGGGGCCTTGACGCGGCTAGAAGGTCGCTGACGCGGTCGCGTGCACCGCGTCGCTGCCGGACACAATGGCCAACGCCGCCGACTCATGATCGTCTTGTGGGACGCCCTGCACGCGGATCCGGTCTCCCAGGAACATGGGCCGTTTTAGCCGAAAGTCGAAAGTTCGGACGGGGCCGACGTTGGCGCGCGCCAGCTCCGCCATGTAGATCGCCAGCAGTGGTCCGTGAACTACCAGCGCTGGAAAGCTCTCGACTCTGGTCGTATACGTTTCGTCGTAATGGATGCGGTGGGCGTTGCCGGTTAGCGCGCTGAACCGGAAGAGCAGCACGGGAGTCGTCTCCGGTATCGCGGCCCATGAAGTTGTCTGCGGCCCAAGCGATTCCGTGACGCGGGAGAACGTCGTCGAGTTCCCGGCGTCGGAGCGATAGACCAAATCCTGCTCCTCCGTCACCCGCAACTCGTTGTGCTGAAAGTACTCGTGCCGAACTGTGACGAACAACAATTCTCCCGTGCGCGCCTGCTTCACCGTTGGCGCGACCACCTCCGATCGGCGCACCGCTGGCTCTCCCACGACTAACGGAGAGATCACAGTGCTCTGCCCGCCGGCGAACATCCGTCGCCGGTTGGGAATCGGAGGTAAGAAGTGGGCCTCGCGCGGATGGCCATCGGGTCCGAGGGCTGAGGTCGGAATCCGGTCGAGGAAATATGCCCACTGCCACAGGGGCGGTAGCGGGCAACCCTCGACGATGTCGTGATCGAGGTCGAGGGTCGTCGCCACGTCGTGCGCGCGCTGGGGTGAGATGACGTCGCGCACTGTGACGGCCGAGGGCGACCAATCATCGACATACCGGCCCAGACCGCCGTCGTCAGACATCGAAGTCATGCTCCCTCGTCGTGGCGCGCAGGTACGTCGGCCCGGCGGATTGTCGCGGGTTTAGCTGCTTTCGGGCGTGATAACGGCGCACTCTGTCGCGGTTCCTCTTACGGAACTAAGCAGACGATATCCGCAGGCACGCCGCTGCTGCGTGAACGTCGAAGGGCCGCGGCCGGTTGGCAGCCGTGCTCGAGGCACCGCGAATTGGCCCGATGTCCATGTGCAGCGACGTTTCAATCGATGGACGTGGGTTCCGTCTTCGGGGAAAACCGCGACCTGACTCGAGCGTCCCGCAGCGGACGCCTCCTGAGCTTGTCGTCTACGGGATGGGTGCTGTCGCTGAGATGCATGCCTGGGACACCGTGCGTCACGAATGCTGACGAAGCGCTCATCATCACGCGACGCGGAAGGACGACTGTGACGAAACAACGCGCGTGCTGGCCGCGGGCTGATGACTGAGGAGTTGAGCGAGTCTCGCCGGAGACTGCGGGATGAGCTCCTCGCCGAGCGCACATTGTCGACCGACGACTTCTACGCTCGCGCTGAATCTCGACTTGACTGGCCCCTTTCCCGGGGGCTCAATTTTTCGCACGAGTGCTGTGACCGATGGGCCACCGATCGATCTCGTCTAGCGCTGAGCGTGCATACCCCCGAGGGAGCGGTGCGCCGCTGGACTTACTACGAGTTGATGCGGGAGTCGTCGGCCCTGGCGAATGTGTTCATCGCCTCGGGGCTCAAGCGCGGTGACCGGGTGGCTGCGTTGCTCGATCAACAGGTGGAGGCCTACATCGGGGCCATCGCCGCGTGGCGCGCGGGCCTGGTCTACGTGCCACTGTTCGTTGGCTTCGGTGTCGATGGTCTGGTGAACCGCATCGACAGCTCCGGTGCGAGTGCCGTATTGGTAGACCACCGCCACCGCGACATCCTGGCCAAGGTCCAAGAGTCGCTGACCGCCAAGCCGACGGTGTTCACTGTCTCTGACGGTTCGGGCCCGCCTGCCAGCGACGTCGACATGTGGGAGGCGATGAACGCCGCATCCCACGAGCACGAGATGGTCGTCACCCAGCCCGACGAAGTCGGCACCCTCATTTACACCTCCGGCACCACCGGTAATCCCAAGGGATGCTTGCACACCTACGGGGCGATGACGATCCAGTTACAATCGTTCTTGCGACACGTAATGGCGCTTGGCCCCGAGGACGTCGTCTTTGGGGGCGCGAACCCCGGCTGGTCATATGGCCTGTACGCCGTCGGGCTCGGAGTTCAGTCATTGGGGGGTGGGTGCCGAATCGCTGTTCGCAAACCCGATCCCACCCGTAGTCGGGATCGCTGACATACGAACAGAACATCCGCAGCGAATTCTGGTAACCCCGCACCGTCGACTGCTTTCGCCGCTTCACCGAGCGCAGATCGCTGAAGAACTCCTCCACCATGCTCCGGGTCCACGTCCACGGAAACTCATTGGTGTGCTCGATGAAGCGCTCGACCAGGCGCGCTCGCCCCCCAACCGTGTCAGCATCCAAGTTGCGGCACAGTTGCTGATTACGCCAACCCTCGAGCATCTCGTTGACCGTCTGGGCCTCCGGATGCAACACCGGAACCGAACCGACCACATACACGCGACCGCTCAGATCGACAGGCAAAACGGCCTCCAGGCTGTCTCACTCAATGAATCATTGAATCATTTCCGGAATCATTACCACATCGGCGCAGGTAGCCGCATCACCTTGACGCCACTCGGCCCGGCGTGTCGGCCCCATCCCGCAGACGGGCACTCCCCCACCTACCACCTCTGAGCCCAAACCCACAGACCAACAAGGGCTTTGGCCACCACACCACAGTGGCGCCAATCGACGCCGGCCCGGCATCTGTGATTCATCTGATGAAAATGGCGGACTTACTGATGGATAACTGCTGTTATCCATGGCTGTGGGCCGCACCTGGTACCCGGCGACGCGACCAAAACCGTCGATCTGACTATGCGCCGATAATCGCCATGTCTGTCAACCGCGCGAGGTGCAGTCGATAGGCGGAAATCACCGTTTTGGCGCGACCGCGGCCGACAAATTACCCGCCTCGGTGCTCGGTGAGCCGCCATCGACCGTGCGAAGCTACGAGCACCGTGCCTCCCGCAATTCGTCCAGATAACAACAGAACTCGCCCCAATCGAGCAGCTGCACCATTTGCCCCGGCGTGCCGCGCGGGATCAGCCGCGCCTCACCGGTATTGCGCGGCAACAACTCCTCGGGCTCCAGCGCGTTCGCGAAGCTGCGCTGGGTGGCTTTGTCGTCGCTGTTGTGGTTGTAGGACTGACTACTGCGGGTGGTCTTGCCGGCCCAGAACACCGCCGACTCCATCAGTTCACGCTCATGCGAGCCGTACATGATCAGCACCGCCGGGGTGACGTCGCGGATCGCCCGGCCCTGCAACGGGCCGTAGATCGCATCCAGCTGCGAACCCGCCTGTGCGGCATAGCAGATCGCCACACCCAGACCGCGAGACTCCGCGAGATATTGCGGCAGCCGCGGCAGCGGCGTGTTCGTGATCTCGTCGAGGAACATCCCCACCCTGTGGTGGTCCTCCCACTCCGCCACCTTGCGGCGCTGCCGGTTGATCAGCGCGTCCAGCACGGTGATCGCCTGCGCAGCCACCGTGCCGTCGGCGGGACTGAGCAGATACACCGTCGCGCCGGGCTCATCGAAAATCGATAGATCCAATGGGGGCAGGCGGCGATCCCGATGTGAGGTCCGCAGCCAGGCGGTCAGCACCTTGGTCACCGTCATCTTCACCGAATCCCGTTGCTTGGCTTCCATATCCAGCACCGCATGCACCCGCGCCTCGAACAGCGGATCGTCGGTCCAGGCCGCCGCGGCCGCCCACGACGGTTCGGCGCCCATTTGCCTACCCGGGCCGAGACCGGGCGGCGCGACGTTCTCCGAAGCCGCCAGGGTCCATTCCATCCCCTGGCCCGTCCCCGACCGGCTGGCCGCAAACAGCAGGCAGGTCAGTGGCGCGAACGCCAGCTGATCCCACGGCCCCGGGTCAGATCCGCTGCGAAATGCGCTGCCCGACAACGCCACCGCCGACGTACTGAGCAGCGTCTCGGCCACCGCCATCGCATCGGCCAACGTGGTGATCAGCGCGGTCGGGTCGAAACGGTGTGGCACGCACACCGCAGGGTAGAACGGTGCGGCAATGGGCCGCAGATCCAGCAGAGCCGACGGGCCGTAACGGCGCGAGGCCACCAGCTGCATCAAGTCGTCCTTGCTGGAGGACACCAGAGCCGGGCCCGGCCACAGCACCGCCGACTGCGCCAACCACTTGCGGGTCTTCCCGGTGCCCGGCGGGGCGAACGCACCGATGTGCGGCGCGGTCTCCAGCGGCCGCAGCCGCTCGGTCCGAGCGTCGGCAACCCATCCGGCGAACGGGGTGGCCGGTGGCCGGTACTTCGCGTCGTCCGCACGCTGATAGCCGTTCATTTTTCGACCCCCAGCGTCATCGAGGTGGTGGCCCGAGCATTAATTCTGCGCAACTACGTTGCTGTGGAACGTCTTTAGGGAGTGCGGCCGGTGATGATGAGCTCAGTCATCGGCGAACGCCGCCGCCGACACCGCAACCCAATCCCGCAAATACATTGTTGCGTTGCTGATTTCGGCCTGGAACCGGACGCGGCGCGAGTAGTTGATCGCGCGAATCGCATCGTCGAGATCATCCAAGATCTCCTGCATCCGCACCGCGATCTGGGCGCGCGGCGGTGGGAACTCCGATGGCCTTGCAATGCTTGCCAACGGATTTGGAGCATGTGTCAGCGGTACCGGCAGCGGCGGTTGCGACCACTCCGGCGGCGCCGGGCGTGCCGACTCGGTCGCCGGCCACTCCGGCGCATCGAATGTCCCCGCGATACGCTGGTCGAGCTCGACGTAGAAGGCGATCTGCCGGTGCAGCGCGTCGGCGATCCACTCGGCGTACAGCGCGGCCGCGACCAGTTGCGACTTGTCGACCGTTTCGGTCGGCGCGCCGTCTCCGCCTGATCGGCGACGTGCGGTTTGTGCGGCGTCGAGCTCAAAATCCAACAGATCCGTGATCTTCAGCAGTGACGACCGGCATCCAGCGAGCAACTCCGCCGCAAACGCCGCTCGGACGTAGCTGATTCGGATCGTGTTGTCGCTCAATGATTCTCCCGCGCACGAAGCACACTTGATCTGCCGGAGCCCGAGTGACCTACTCGACGCCCACTCATCAATACTAAGCCGCCGTCAGCATCGGATCTGCACGAATTTGCGCCGATCCGCGATCTCACCCAGACAGCAATTGCGACCCGTCGGGTGTAGGGACCCATCTCGCGTTCCAGCTGCCGCTTCGCTGATGAATTCAACTCAACGGTTGGGAATAGGTAGCCTTCGCTCGACCCGTCAGGCACCGGGCGGGATCTCCACCGGATGCTCACCGAACGGCTCGATGACGATCCCGGCGTTCTTGAGCGGCTCGATCGTGCGCATGGTGTCTTTGACCGCCGAAATGGTGCCCTCGATGATCGTGTAGCCGGCGCGGTTCATCCGCTCGAAGAAGTCGATGGTCGATTGTCGGCTGTAAAACACCGGATAGAACGGGATCCCGTCGCGGCCCAGCATGAACAGTTTCTGCTGTCCGTCCTTGGTGTCACCGAACGGGGTGGAGTAGAACACGATCGTCTCACCGGTGGGTGCGCCCGGCTGCTGATGCTCAGATGCGTTCATCGCGAACCTCTTTCAGCTTTCTGACGTACTCGGCGCCTCGGTCGCTAGCCGGTGAAGGCCTGCTCCTGGCGGAACACCACCATGGCGACTTCCACCACCTGATCGCCGGCGATGATCCGCACCGTTGATCGGGAGGTCTGCTCGAACCACACGTCCGGTTCGGGGCCGCGCGGATCGACCTTGCCCAGTGTGATCACGGTCGAGGACAGCCCTGTGGACGGGGCGCTGACCGGGCGGTCGTTGACGATGACGGTGGGCACGAACTCCGCAGGCCGATTACGTTGTACCACAGCGATATTGGGCTGCTCCAGTTGCGCCCAGCGGCCCGGGTCATGAGAGTAGATCGCGATCTGCTCCCCGGTGGCCGCGGCCCGGATCAACAGCTGGCGCATATAGAACTCGCTGGTGTCCATCGCGATGCGGGTGGCCCGCTGCGGGTCGGTGACCGGCCACATCACCAAGTCGTCACGGTGAATCCGCGGGCGCACCGTGGGATCGTCATGCACCGCGGCGCCCACCAGGATGCCGGTCGACCCGACCGGGATCTCCAATTCGCCTGGCCTGTCCAGCACTCGCGTCGGCAACGCCAGTCGGGGCCGCGCGATCGGCGCGGCCCATAGCGATGCCGCGTACTGGTCGCCGGGCAGCGGATTCAAAAACAGCGTCGGCGGCTGCTGGGGCCGCTGCGGGTCGTTGGTGCGCACCAGCGCCGACACCGTCACCTGTTCACCGCCGTCCGGCGCGGAGTGCGGCTGCTTACGCAGCGCCAGCGTCTGCACCACGTGATCGGTGCGCAGCGCCCACATCTGGTGCAGCGCGGCGGTGGTGATGTCCTCCGGTGAGAAGTAGTAGCTGCTCAAATGACCCGGGTGGGCGTCGATGGCCCGCCACCCCACGTCCGACGGGGTCCGCACCCGCTTGGCCCGGTCGGCCGGCACCGCGCGGCCCGCGCCCGCGGTCACCAATGCGTCGGACCTGTCCAGCGCTTCACCGTCGTCGATGGGCTCGTCGTCGGTCAGCGGCTGCGGCGGCGGTGGCGCGGCCAGACCGGCGCCCAGCTCGGCCAGTGCGGCGTCCAGGTCGGCGGCACCCAGCGCGCTGGCCCGCACCCCGACCTGGAACAGGGCGTTGATGATCCGTTCGGTGGCCGCCGCGGCGGCGCTGCCGATCGAGCGGCGGTACGCCAGCCCGGCCACCGACTCGGGGATGTCCAGACGCACCACCAGCCGGGTACTGCGCTGCCCGGCAGCCGGGCGGTCGGCCAGCAGGGTGCTGTAGAGCGCGGGATATCCGGTGCCGCGGCGCACCCGGTGCCCGGCACTGACCACGTCGATGCCCAGGTGCAGGTCGCCTGGCTGATCCAGCAGCCCGATCAAGACGTCCAGCGGCAGCAGGTTGGCGGTCTTCGACACCGACGAGGTCCGCAGAAAGGTGGGCGAATCGGGGCGCCCGGCTACCCGGATCATCGTGATCGCCTCGTGGGTGTCGGTGCGGACCCCGCACACGATCGAGCCTTGGGCGATGTCGACCGCCGCCGCGGTCGGCACCGCGGTGCGGCGGGCCCGCAGCCAGCGCGCCCTCGCCGCCACCCACGTCGCGGCGTTGCGGCGATGCACCGTCACCACCAGCGCGATGATCGCGACCGCGGTGATCACCGCGGCCGGCCACCAGCCGGCATAGCCGGGCGGCAACGCGGTGAACGCCGCCAGCGCGACCGCCTCGGCGCCCACCACCGCCGCCAGGGTCGGGCGCACCGCGACGGTGCGGGCTTTCACAGCATCCTCCGCCGGACCCCCACCAGGGCGAAGACGATCCCTGCCCCCAGCAGCACCACGCCAGCGCCGATCAGCGCGACGTTGCGGGGCCGCAGGTCCGGACCCGGCGGGGGGGTGGGTACGTGCAGCATGGTGGTCAGATGCTCCACCGGTTTGGGATCACCGGCCGCCACATCAAAGGTCAGCGCGGCCACCGGGTCCACCACCCCGAAGCCGACCTGATTGTCCACCCCGTGCGGCGGGTTGTGCGCGGTGGCGGTGATCCGCCGGATCACCTGATGCGCGGTCAGGGTCGGGTACTTGGCCCGCACCAGCGCAGCCACCCCCGACACATACGCAGCGGAGAAACTGGTGCCCCACATCCCGTTACCGGTGCCGGGGTCGTGCCCGGGCAGCGCGTTGACCGGGGCGCCGTTGATGCTGGACAGGCCCATGATTCGCCAGCCCGGTGCGGCCACCCCCACCCAGGGGCCGTTGATCGAATCGGGCAGCGGCTGCCCCTCCGGGGTCACCGCCCCCACCGACAGGACATAGTCGGAGAACCAGGCCGGGCTGACGATGGTGCGCACTCCGGCCCAGTCCCGCGGATCCTGCGGGTTGAGCGCGTTGTAGGCCGGGTTCTGGCCGCAGTCCGGGGTCAGCGGGTCGCCCTTGTTGCCGGCCGCAGCGACGATCACGGCGTCTTTCTCGACCGCGGCGTAACGCACCGCGGCACCCAGCGGGTCCTGGTTGACCGGGGCGGCGGCGTTGATGCACGACGCCAACGACACGTTGATCACCTTGACGCCCAGGTCGGCGGCGTGCCGGATGGCTTTGGCCAGGCTGACCACGTCACCGGCCTTGCGGTGCGGGGCGGCCTCCTCCGGCGAGGGGTGCGCCGGGGAGAACGCCACCGACGACTGCCGGATCGCGATCAGCGCCGCATCCGGGGCCACCCCGACGATGCCGTCGGAGGCGCCGGGCGGCAGTCCGCCCACCAACGGTTGCGCGCCGGACGGGTCGTCGGGCCCGGCCTGCGGGCCGTCCTCGGGCGGCGGTGGTGGGGCCGGAGGCGGCGCGGTCACGGTCACCGTCGCCGGCTTGGGCGCTTCCGGGGTCGGGGGTGGTGCGGCCGGGTTGGCCGCCACCGCCGGCGGCGCCGGGGGTGGCGCTGCACCGGCCGGTTTGGGCACCGGTCGGGTGGCCGGATCCGAGGGGGCCGCCCCGATGATGCTGGCCACCACGGTGCCGTGGCTTTCGCAGTCGGTCAGCCCGCCGTTGGGCAGCCCCATCACGTAGTCACCGCCGGGGAACAGCGCCGGCAGCCGCGGATTCGGGGTGACGCCGGTGTCGATGACGCCCACCGTGACCCCGGCGCCGGTGGAGTACTGCCAGGCCTGCGCCACGTTGAGCATCGCGTTGCCCGGCGCGGGCTGACCCAGGTTCGGATCGGCGATCACCACCGGGTTCACACACGCCACGTTCTGGCGCATCTCCTCGCTCGGCCCGGGCGGGCCGTCCGGCGGCAACGCGCCCGGATCGATCACCGGCGGGGCGATGGCCAGCGCGGCCGGCGCGGCGAGCACCTGGGCGCTCAGTAGCGCCGCCGCGCCCAGCGCGGCGCCCAGTCGTCGCAGCCGCATCAGTGATACCTGATGTAGTGCAGCAGCCCGACCGCCCATGCCGCGAACGGGATGATCAGCGCGGTGGCCAGATACTCCGAGTACTCCACCACTTCCCGGATCGGCTCGGAGAAGATGCGCGAGGGCACCACCGCACCGGCGATCAACGCGCTCACCGAAACGGCTACCACCAGCGCCGCGGACACCAGAGCGGTCGCCGCGGAGGCGCCGCCGACCAGGCCGTAGTGCGCCGGCAGCGCGATCAGCGCCAGCGCCGCCCCACCGACGACGGTGATCGCGTGGCGGCGATCCCGAAACGCCCGCGCCCGCAACACCAAGATCAGCGCTACCACCGCGACCACGGCCGCGCACGGCCACTGGCTACCGGCACCGGGGGCGATCGCCATCCACGACGCCACCACCTGCACGATCGCCACGCCGAACAAGGTGCCGGTCAGCACCCGGTTGGAGCGCAGCGCGACCTCGGCGATCTGCTCACCGCGCAGCGTCACATCATGCGGAGCGTCGGGTAGCGGCGACACCGTGTCTTCGGGCTGGCCCGGTGCGCGGTGGAACAGGTCGCGCCCGGTGATCGAGCCGAAACTCTGCTTGGGGACCCGCGCCATCCACAGCCCGACCGCCGGCGCGGCCCGCGAAGCCACCAGCGCCGCGACCAGCATCGCCACCGCGATGCGCTGGCCGGGAATGTTGAGAAACATCCGTGCCGTCGCCGCGGCGAACACCGCGGCCGACAAGGTGATGACCGCCGAGACCCCCACCCAGTAGCGGCCGGTGAACCGGGCCAGCAGCAGTGCGCCCACTGCGGCCACCAGCGCGGCAAGGAACGCATGCGGTGAACTTGGGTGCGCTCCCGGCGGGGCGCCTCCCCCAGCGGCCACCGCCGCCGTCAGCGCCGACCAGGTGATCGCGCCGGTCACGAACCGCTGCGCCCCCATCCGCGAGGCCAGCCATGCCGCGATCACCAGCACCACCGACGTGGCGGCAAACACGGCCGGCGCCAACCAACCGGGGCCGCCCGCCCAGCGCAGCCGCCAGATGATCAGGCCCGCCACCGCCAGTGCCGCGATGGTCAGCGCCACCGCCACGCCCACGGCGTCGCCGGCGGCCACGGTGGGAAAGTGGTTTCTGGCCCAGCGGGCGATCGCGGTCGAGACGTTCTCGATGTTGGGTTCATAGCGTTGGGCGACATCCGCCGGCACGAACGCCAGCAGATCCGCGTCGGTGACGCCTTGGGCGGCCAGCGACAACTCCGGGGCCAGCGCCGTCGCCCCCACCGCCCGGGTGAACAGGTAAGCGCCGTGCGGCAATTCGTCGGCACCCGCGGTGCGCAGATACCGGTTGACCGCGTCGCGGGTGGCGTCGGTGAGCGCGGCCAGCGGCACCGCAGCCGGCAGCACCAGGTCGATCTGGTGCGACGCGCCGACCAGCAGTGACACCCGGCACGACGCGGGGACCGCGGGATCGGTCCCCGCCGTCGCCGGCGAGAGCGCCCCGGCGCTGCGCACCGTGGTCATCGCCGCTCCCGCGGCGCGTCAGTGGTGGAGGCGAAATGCTCGGCGATGGTGGCGGCGATCTCCAGCAGCCGCCGTTGGGTGAGCGCGCCGAGCTCGTTGTACACATCAATCACCCCACCCGGGCGCAAGTGTTCGTCGTACGGCAACTCGATCACCTTCTGGCCGTGGCTGCTGAACCGCTCCACCAGCACCTGTCGGCTGCGCTTCTCGGCGTGCCCGTCAGAGTTGTTGAGCACCACCACTGTTCGGTGCAGCAGACCCGTATATCCGTAGTTGCCAAGCCATTCCAAGATCTGGCCCGCCGACGACGCGCCGTCCAGCCACGGGGAGGACACCACGATCAGCGCGTCGACGTCGCTGAGCACCGCCTGGGTGATCGACGAATCCATCGTCGAACCGCAGTCGATGATCGACATGGTGAAGTGGTTGTCCAGCCGAGAAGTGGCGTCACGGTAGATGGCCGGCTCGAGCACCCGCCGCCGCGCGGTGGCCTGCTCGCCGGCCAGCACGAACAATCCCGCGGGGTTGCTGCCGACCCGGGCGCGGACATCGGCGAACGTGAACAGTTGCCGGTCGGCGGCCAACTCCCAGTACGATCCTGACGCTTTCGGATCGATCCGGCTGCCCAACTTGCCGAACGAGGTGTCGGCGTCGACAGCTACCACCCGGTCGTCGGTGCGCAGCTTGGCGAACACCGATCCGACACTGGCAGCGATGGTGGTCTTGCCGGTGCCGCCCTTGCCCAGCACCCCGATCTTGTAGTGGCCGCGCAGCAGCGAGCACACCTTGGCTTCTAGTTCGTCCTGCCGGCGCTCATCCGGGGACTGGCCCAAGTTGAGCAGCCCGCCGGTGGCCCGCAGCACGAAGTACCGCCAGCCTCGCTCGGGCGGGGTCTTGCGGGTCGAGACCAGCTCGCTGCTGCGGATGTTGTCCACGTAATTCCAGTTCGCGGAACCGGATTCAGCGAAGCCGCCCGCTCCGGCCCAGCCTCCCGCGGGCGGCGGGTCGTCGTTCCAGCGGCCGCCACCCTCGGCGGGGCCCCCCGGGCGCGGCGCATCTGCGCGGCCCGACGGCGGTGGTGCGGGTTGGGGACCCGAAGGTGGCCCGGACTGGTAGGTCGGCGGTGCCGCGGGTTGGGGACCCGAGGGTGGGCCGGACTGGTAGGTCGGCGGTGCCGTAGGCTGCGGACCCGAGGGTGGCCCGGACTGGTAGGTCGGCGGTGGCGCAGGTGGCGGCGGCGGCCCGCCGTGCCCACCCGGCGGCGGGCTGTCCCAGCGCCGCGGCGAGCCGGGCTGCATCGACCGGGACGGTCCCGCGGCGCGGGACCGCAGATCGGCGAGGTTGACGACCTCGGTGGACTCCTCCGCGGCGAACGGGTCGAACGTGCCCGGACCCGTC
Organism: Mycobacterium sp.; assembly: GCF_965277065.1. Taxonomy (GTDB): domain Bacteria; phylum Actinomycetota; class Actinomycetes; order Mycobacteriales; family Mycobacteriaceae; genus Mycobacterium. The sequence goes on along the minus strand of NZ_CBDIBT010000014.1, from coordinate 39,437 downwards.
TCCGGCGGCACCGGCTGCCCCTCGCCGGGACGACTCGACTCCCTCGGCAGCGGTGACACACCGAACTGCGGCTGCGGCGGCTGGCCCGGGGTGACCGGACTCGTAGTCTCCTCGGCAGGTCGCGGGTTCAGCGCGGACGCCGAATCGTCGTGCGACTCGCTGCTGTGACGCTCAGGCATGAGGCCATCCTATCGGCGTAAATGGTCGATATCAGACATGTGTCACGTTCTTGGGTCCACCCACCAGCTACTGTCCGGCCCGGCGGCTGACCAGCGCTTCCGAGCCGCCCGGCGGGGTCAGGCTGTCATGTTGGGTCATCGCGTCAGCGCGGTCGAGAGCCGGGCCGGGCGCGAACACCCGGATCAGCGGCCAGGGCGCCTGCCGGGCCTCGGCCGGGGTGATGCCCAGCGGCCGCAGCGATTCATCGGCCATCGCGACCCCGTACCGCACCCCCTGATCGGAGACCCACCACAGCGACTCCCGGCTTCCTGAGCCCGGATCGGCGCTGGTGGTCATCACCAGGTTGGTGGCCCCCGGCGCGATGTAGACCTGATCGGCCTCGGCGGCGGCCAGGTCGCCGCCGGCGTCTTTGACCAGATGGATCAGCCGGGTGTCGGACTCCGGCGGGGTCGGAAGCCCTTGCCCGGACAGGATTTTGACCTCCGCGGCGCTGTCGGTGGATCCTTTGGACCAGGCCAGGCAGGTGGTGCCGTCGATCGCGGTGTCGATCAGGCGCAGCCGGGTCGACGGGTAGTAGCTCACCGGCAGCGTCTCTACCACCGGTACCGGCGCCAGCTTGTCCGGGCTGACCGCCACCGGCGCGACGTCGCCGTAGGAGTTCTGGGAGCGCAGCAGCGACGCCACGAACGGTGAAATCCGTTGCACCCCATTGCCTAACAGCACGTAAAAGGTGTCGGCGCCGTTGTGCTGCAAATCGTGCACCGACAGCACCGAGCCGATCACCGCGGGCGCACCCAGGTTCCGCGGCGACGGTGCGCCCGCATTCGGGATGACCGGGTTGACCAGCGGGTCGGTGGCCGGAATCGCGTCGAACAGCGCGGTGGACATCGGCACCGGCGGCGGCGTCGTGGAATCGATGCCCAGCGCCAGTGCCACCGATTTGTTGGCCACGTCGATCTCGGAGCGGTGGCCGCCCCACACCACATAGGTTTTGCCGTTGTGGCGGGCCAGGATCGCGTCGGGCGTCGCCAGCGGGACCGAGCGCAACCCGACCTGCAGCGGTCCGGCGATCGCGGTCACCACCGGCTGCTCGGCCGCCGACACCGACGGCGTGGCCTTGGGGGCGGTGTCGCAGATCGCCCACTGCGACGACAACCCACTGCGGATCGGCATTTCGGTTGGCGCACCGACGATTCCGACGATCGGGCCTTGCGGGTACTTGTTCAGTTCGTTGGCCTTGACGAACGTGGGCCGCGAATTCTCCCCGGCGATCAGCCGGGCGCTGACCAGGTTCAGCGCCGGGTGCAGCCGGCCGTCGACGACCACGAACACCGCTCCGGTGTCGCGGTCGGCAAGGATGGCCGATGTTCCGACCTGGCCGGCGGGCTTGAACCACGCCAGGATCGCCATCAGCGCCACCGCCAGCAAGGTGAACGTGCAGCCCAGGATGATCCCAGCCATCCGGCGCTGCTCGGGGTCGTACTCCAGGCGCACCCCGTGATGGCTCAGCGCCGAGGCGTTGCGGCGATTCCAGAAGTAGTGCGCGGTGACCTGCAAACGCGACGTGAGGTTCAGCGCCATGCGGGCAACCCTACCGGCGGTCGTTGCACGAAATCCTCGCTATTGCAGCAGGCCGCGACATCTGCGCGGCAGAACAGACCCGGCGATGTGGGCATCGCGGCGCGGCGATCATTCAGGCCACCCGCTGGGTCGCCAGCAGATCGGCCAGGTCGTCATGCAGGCCCGCCGGCGTGGTCGGCCAGATACTCACCCACCGCTTGCCGTCGGCGGCGCTCGTCGTGGTGAAACTGACCCGGCCGTACTCGGTGTCAGCGACCGACAGCACCCGCTGATGGGCGTGCAATTCCCGGCCGTGATCGATCAGCGAGACCACCGCCATCGCCGACTCATCCAGCCGGGTGGCCGCGGTGACCACCTCCACCTCGCGGGGCGGCAGACCCACCCGGGCCAGCGCGGCGCTGATCGCTTCCCGGCCCGCCGGCGCGGCCGCCTCCAAAGATGTCTTCAGCGTGTCCATTTCGACGTTGACGCCTTCGATGTCGGCGGCGATGGCTTCCCCGAACGCCGGCACCAGCACCCGGCACATCAACTCGATCTGGCGGTCGGGGTCCGCGGATTCCCCGACGCCGCCGATCACCACCTCGCGACCGTCCCGTGCGGCCATCGCCATCCAGCGGCGATGCAGACACACCACCATCACCCGCTCATTGACCGTCGGCGTGTCCTCGGCGTTGACCTGCCCGGAGGGCCGCCGGATCACCAGCACCACCTCACGCTCGGGGCGGCCCAACACCTTCATCCAGTCCCGCACCACGTCATCGACGTGGCCGCCCCCGTCGATCACCCCGGCCTGCACCAGCGAGTGGTATTCGGCAGTCTGGGACAGCGGCGCGTGTCCGGCGGTGGTCTCCACGATCATCGAGCCGTGCGCTGAGGGGATGAAAGGTTTGAGGTGCAACGCCACGGGCATCGACTCCACCCCGAGCAGGGCTTGCAGCACCCATAATCCCTCGACCGTCGTCGTCAACACCGGCTAGGGCTCCTTCCCGGACATGTCCGCCAACAACAACGGGAGCCGACCCGGGTCGGCCCCCGTGCTGCAACGCTAGTGATGAAGGGGTGTTCAGCTCAGATCGAGGTAAACGAGTTACCCGCGGCGATGTCTTGCCCGCCGAAGTCGCTGAACGAGGTGTCCACCGCGGTCGCCTGACGCAGCATGGTCTCCTTGCCGTCGTTGACGGCCTGCATGATCATCTGCTGGGCCTGCGCGTGCTGCGCCGAACCGTGCTCGGTGTCAAAGGCGTGCGAGATCTGGTTCAGCTTGTTCAGCGCCTCTTGTGCATAGTTGTCCAGCTGCGAGCAGTAATTAGCCACCGAGGCGGTGTAGTCGGCCCCCAGACCGGGGTTGTAACGCATCATTCCGTCCATGAAAAGCCTTCTTTCCGTGAGTATTTGATTAGCGAGCTGGTCGGTGGGCTTAGGTATAGTTGAGGTGGCTGACCACCGACTGGATCTGCTGCGCGCTGTTCTCGTCGGTGCTGGTGTAGCCGTGCGCGGCTTGCGTCACCAGGTTGTTGAGCTCGCCGAAACGGTGCTGGATACGCAGCTGCGCTTCCAGGATCTGCGCGCTGGTGGTCAGGTTGCTGGTACCCGCCGCGCCCTGGAATCCGCCGCTGTGGTGCAGGTCGGTGCTGTGCTGGTCGTAGCTGCTCAACACGGCCTGAATGCCTTGGGAAATGTCGTTCATCGCCGATACGAACGACACCAATTCGGAATGTCCAACTACAGCCATTGATTTCTCCTCGTCAATTTCAAGCCGATTAATAGTGAGTCTAGGACCCCGCAACGGTGCTCGGGAACATTAATTGCGCTGATGCTCCCCCCTGTTGGCCGCCGAGCGGGCAGTGACTTGCATGGTCTTGGGGGGCATCTTGTCCATCGCCGCCGAGCCGTCGCGGCCCATCGCCGCAGGAGCCCCGTACAGGCCGCCGCCGCCGACCCCGGACGGCTGCGCCGCCACCGGCTCTGCCGCGCCGCCACCGCCGCCGCCCTGCCATCCGCCGGGCAGTTTCGGGGCGGCGGGTTCGGCGAAACTACTGGCCGGGCGCACGAACGTCGACGCCATCCCGCCGGCGCTCAACAACCCACCCCCGCCGGCCCCTCCACCGCCGGCCAGCGCACCCGCCAGCGCGGGCGCAGCAGAGACCGACCCTAGTCCGGCGGCGTCGGCCGCCCCCAGGCCCGAGCCGCTGCTGCTCAGCGGGCCGAGCATGCTGCTGAACAGGCTGGGGACCTGGCTGGCCAGCTGCGGGAACGCACCCGCGACTGTCATGAGTGGCTGCGCCGCAGACCCGGCCTCACCGGCCATGCTGCCGACGGTGCCCAGCATCGACCCCATCATGCCCTGGCCGGTCGAGCTGGCCGCCGACCCGCCGGCCACCGGGGCATCCGCCGCGGTCGTCATGGTCTGACCAGCCATCTGCAGGCCGCCCTGGATACCGGCCTGACCGGCGGCTTCGGCGGCTCCGAGCGCCGGACCGGCCGGATTAGGTGAGGCCGGCGACATCGGTGCCGGGGTGGAAAGCAGTCCCAACGCCATGGCCACCACCGACCCGAACACGCTGCGCTGCCCGGCATTGTTGATCCAGAAGGCGCCGTACTGCCCGTCGAGGACGTTGATTGCCGGTGTATTAAAGCCCATGAAGTTGGTGGCGACCAGCGTGCCCTGGGTGGCCCGATTGGTCAGCGACACCTGCGCCGGGATCATCGCCTGCACCGCCGCCTGGTGCGCGGAGACCACCTCAAGGGCCTGCTGGGATGCCGTCTGGATCCAGGTCGACGCCGCTTCCAGGATGGAGATGAACTCTCCGGCGCTGACCTGCATCATCTGCCCGCCGGGGCCCTGCCACGACACCGCGGCGGTGGAGCTTGTGTTGAAGCCCATCTGGATCATCTCGGCGAGCAGCATGTCGGCCAGCGATTGGTGCGCCGCGCCGGCGCCCATCAAGCTGGCTCCCAGATCGCCCGTCGTCAACAGCGTGTAGTTGAGCTCGGGGGGGAAAGCGGCCGCGTCAGCCCAGGTCATGACGGCTGGCCGCGGCTAGAGCGCGAGCGCGGCTTCACTGAGCGCGTCGGTGGCCTCATACGCGACACCGCTGGAAGCCATCGTCGCGGCGAAGAGGCCACGCACCGTCGTCAGTTGCGCCATCAGCGCTGCGGTCTCGGCTCCGCGGGCGGCGAAACCCGTGCCGGCCCCGATCGACGCGTCGTCGGCGCCCGGGGGGATCACCCCGCAGATCGGCTCCGCCGCGCCGGCGGTGGTGCCGGCCATCGTGCCCGCGCCCGCGGTTTCCACGGCTGCCGCCGTGGCCACCATCGGTCCGTCAACTCCGATTGGTGCACTCATGGTCTAATCCTCCGGATCGATCAGCAAGTTGAGTTTAGTGTAAGCAGCCCGCGGCCGACTCGCCGACAAAGAATTCACTCGAACCATTTCGAGCCAGGACCCGACTCCGGGCCCCGCTCGGGCTCGTCAGCCGGCGGCGCCTCCCCGTCCTGCTGCTCGGCCCCGGTCAGTTTGGCCATGTGCCGCGCCTCTTCGGCGGCCCACCGTTGCTCCTGCTCGGCCCGCGTCGTCGCGGCGGCCTGCCGCTCAGCCGCTGCCGCCTCGACGGCCGCGGCGTGCTGCGCGACCTGCGGTGACAGTGTCGGCGGCGACCAGCCGGCCGGTACCCGGCGCGGTGGCTCCGACCAGCCGACCAACACGCCCTCGATGCCGTTGCGGGTAGCCAGGATCCCCTTGCCGGGTCGCTGCGGTTCGGCGTAGACGCCGCTGACGATCTGGCCGTGCTCGCGGCGCCCATCCAGGATCAGCACCGGCGCCAGCGAGCCCACGATGCGGCCCTGCACTCCGCTACCCATCGACAGGTAACTCCAGTTGCGGATGTCAGCGCCGGCGATGATGTGCAGCCCCAGCTCGGCGGCCTGCTCCACGTACGGGGCCAGGGCGGCCAGCGGATTCTCGGCGTTCGACCAGGAACTGATGTCGTCGACGACGACGAAGAACTCCCGGCCCGACCAGAACTTGGTGGTCAGCATCTGCTGCTGGGTGGCACCCGGCGGTGGTTGGCGCTTCTGCAGCACCGCGGCCAACTCGCCGATGACGTCGCGGATGTGGCTCGGGGTGTAGGCGTACGCCGACAGCCACGGATCATCGGGCACGATGCCGACCAGGTTGCGGCGCGGGTCAACCAAGATGATCGTCGCCTCCCGCGGGTGGTACTGGCGCATGACGCCGTGCAACATCACCCGCAACACGTTCGTCAGCCCCGAGCCGGCCCGGCCGGTGACGACCAGGTGCGGATGCTCGGCGAAGTCGATGTATGCCGTCGACAACGTCTGCTCGGACAGCCCGAACGGCAGCAGATCGCTACGCCGGGGTTCGCTGGCGGCCGCGGCCACCACTTCCTCGATCGGCACCGACTCGGGCAGCCGGGTCACGGTGGCGGCGTTGTCCACACCGGCCACGCGGCGCACCACCGCCCCGATCTCGCGGACCTCCACCGGGCCCCCGGCCTCGTTGGCCAGCACCGGCACCCCCACCATCAGGTGGTACCCGGTCGGGCTCAGCCCGCGACCCGGGCTGTCGGGCACTTCTTTGGCGGGGCTGCGCTGCGGGTCGCGCGGGTCGCGCGGCACCTGCGAGTCCAGCGGATCGACCAGCTTCATCTCCAGCCGCTGCGCGGACTCGTTGCGGATCGAGCTGCGCACCCCTGACAGCGTGCTGGTGTGCGTCATCACCACCCGGACCCCGTAGTTGCGGGCCCGCATCAGCGAGATGACCGTGTCGACGTGTTTGTCATAGCTCTCGGTAAAGTTGGCCCAGCCGTCGATCACCAGCACCACATCGCCGCCCTCGACGCCGATGTCTTGGGGGTGCGGCCCGAACTTGGCCTCCCGCACGGTCATCATGTCCAGCCCGCGGGTGGTGAAGATCCGGTCCCGCTCGGCGGCGATGTTCTCCACCGTCGCGATCACCCGGGCCACCCCCTCGGAGTCCGAACCGGCCACCACCGCGGCCACGTGCGGCAGATCAGCGATCCGCGCCAGATGCGGACCGCTGGCCGCGATGCAGTAGAACTGCACCCGCTCCGGGCGATACATCAGCGCACCGGCGGTCACCATCGTCATCACCGCGTTGGTGGCGCCGCGCTTGGGTGCGCACACGATCAACGCGTTGTCGTCCAACAGGTTCAGGCAGTGCACGTCCTGGCGGTGCTCGCGGGGCCGGTCCTCCAGCGCCACCGGCAGCCGCAGACCCGGGTTGTCGCCGTAGTCGACATCCCACGGCTTACCCCGCAGCCGCAGCACCAGATCATCAGCCGAGGGCGGGTCGCCCAGCGGCGGCAGCCAGAACGGGCGCGGCGGCCCCACCCCGGTGGACTGCAGCGACTTGATCAGCGCGTCAACAATTCTCGGCCGCGGACCGGAGTCCAGCGGCTCGGTCTCGGCCACCGGGGTGGCGCTCGACGGCGGGGCGGCCAACCGGCCGTCGGTGTCGGCGGCCTCGGCGACGGTGAACACCCGCGGCTCGAACCACGTCCCGGCCCGCACCGGTTCCACATGACCGGCGTCGGCGCGCACCGGCACGAACGCCGCCGAGGAGTAGAAGAACCGGTACTGGCGCGGCTCGCGCAGCGCCACCCGCAGAAACGCGGTGCCTTCGGCGTTTTCCGGCGGGATGTGCGCGGCCACCCCACTGCCGATCGCCTCGCGCGAATCCTCCTCGCGTCCGGTGCGCGCGGCGATGGTGAACCCGAGCTGCTTGCGGATGTCGCGCAGGTTGGTGGTGTCCACCACCTGACCCACCAGCTGCAAGAACACGTGCAGCGAACGGCCTTGGCGCACGATGCGCCAGAACAGTTGCCGAAACTTCAACCCCCACAACGGATCGGTGAACATCTCGTTGTACTCGTCGCAGATCACGAGCAGTGCCGGGATCGGCGCCAGCGACGGGTCGGTCAGCCGGCGCTGGTTGTAGGTCGTGACATCCGGGCAGCTGTCCAGCGCGGCGATCACCGCACCCCGGCGGTCCAGTTCGCCGTCGAGGGCCTCATACATCCGGCCCACCAGATGCCGCTCGTCGGCCAGGTTGCTCACCGCGGCCACCACGTGCGGAAAGCGCTGCAGGATGCCCGCCGCCGACTTCAGCTTGAAGTCGGAGAACACGATGTTGACCACCTCGGGTGAGTGCGTGGTGCACAGCGCCGCCACCTCGGTGATGATGCCTTCGGTCTTGCCGGCGCCGGTGCTGCCGACGAACAGCGAATGCATGTTCATGCCCTGCTGGGAGCCCTCTTTGAGGTCCAGCTCGACGACCTCGCCGGTGTCGTTGAACGTGCCGACCGGGAAGCGCAGCCATTCGCGGCCCTGGATCATTCGCGGTGCCCACAGTCGGTCCACGTCCAGCTTCGAGGGATCGGCGACCCCGAGCACGTCTAGCAGGGTGCGGGCGTCGACCTCCTCGCGAGTGGCGACCGTGCTCGCCCCGGTCACCCGGTACTTGGCGAACCCGCGCGCGAAGCGTTCGGCGGCGGCCAGGCTGACCTGGTCGGCGGTGGCGTAGAACGCGTCCTCGAGTTCGTCGGCGCCGCCCGAGGCCGAGGCGTAGTAGGCCGGGTCCCCCGGTGACACCTTCTTGCGCAGCACCCCGTCGGTCAGCAGGTAGGTCGTCGACGGGTCGAAACCCACCCAGTACTTCGAGGCGAACGCCTCCGGCGGCCGCGGCGGCACCTCGGGCGCCAGCCGGATGAAACACGTTGCGGAATAACCGCTTCCACCGGTCAGGCCGGCCCAGTCCTCCGGTGTTGCGGAGTGGTCGTCGACAATCACCCGCAACGGCTGGGCCGCCGCGGACTGCCCGTGCAGCTCGCTGCTGGCCGGCGGGCGCCACGGGTCACGGGCGCCGTCGGGTTCCTCGTCGAAGAACTGCTCCAGCTCGGCCGGCGAGGCGAACATCAGCCGTCGCTCCCCGCAGCCGTCGCGGCGGCTGGAATGCTGCAGATGCGGCAGCCACTTGGCCCACTCCCACTGGGTCGGCGCTGAGGTCACCACGATGATCTGCACGTCGGCGGGGCTGTGGAACGCCGCGATCTGGCACAGCATCGCCCGCGCCAACGACCGCGATTCGTCCAGGTCGCCGACGATCGAGATCCCCGGGAAGCGTTGCAGCCAAATCGCTTTCGGGGTGTTCTCGATGTTTTCCTGCTCGTTGATGAACTTGCGCAGCGCGTGACCGGTCGCCGGCTCCAGGTGCGAGGCCTGCACCACTTTGGGTTTTTCCAGGGTCAGCGCCAGCGCCACCTTGCCGACCCCGACCCGCACCACCGCGAACGCCTCGCTGCCCGGTGCCCGGTCCCACATCCGCACCGACCCGGCCACGTTCGCCAACTCCGCAGGCGCCCGATGGAAATGGTGCCGATGCTCCCACTGGCGGCGGCGCTGCTCGTTGACCTCGTCGCGCAGATCGTCCTGGCGAGCGAACCACTCGCGGCGCGCCTTGGTCAGCTCGCCCCACGACATCTTCTGCGCAGCACCACGGCCCCGCAGCACCATGCCGACCATGGAGAACGCCGCCATGAAGCCGAAGAAGCCGAACCCGGTGGCGAACGTGCGCATGCCGGAGACGTACATCGCCACGATTAGCCCGACCACGCCCACCACCAGCGTGATCGGCAGCACGATCCCCCACACGCTGCGCGGCGGCGGGATCGGCGCCACGATCGGCGATTCCAGGGCGATCTTGCCCCCACCGGTCTGCGGGGGCCGCACCACGTCACCGGGACGCACGAAGGGCTGAGTCGTCACCAGCTCACCCTATCGCCGGTGCTCCGCCGACACAGGCAGTCCTTTCACCTAGTTGGACACCCACCGACCGGTCCCGGCACCCCGCTAATGGGGGGCGTCCGGGTCCGGCGACCCACACCCCCGACCCGGGGCACCAACTCCATGAAGCCGGGTCGCTGTCGGTGGCCCCGCGTAGCCTCCCGCGCAACGAGAGGAACCGCCATGACCACCCCTGCCGAGCGATCGGACGAGCTGCGCCTAGAGCTCCTGCACCGCATCTGGACTCACCCGGTGCGCACCTGGTCAGACACCCTGCTCGAGACGATCGCGCACGCGATCGACCTGCAGTTCGGCGCACCGCTACCGCCAACGCCACCCCGGGCTGACCGACACCTGACCGTGGTGCCCAACCTCGAGGAGCTCGCCCCGTCGCCGCGCACGCCCGCCATGTGAGGCAAGTGTCCACACCGTCGAGTCACGCGAAAGCTGTAGGCGAGGCGGCGCCGCGGCGGTTACCGTGTAACCGGAGCCGAGGTCATCGCCGCCCCCTGGCATTGCCTCGGCTCCCCCTACGTTCCTCGGCGCAACTGCTGTCGCGCGCAGCGGTGAGCCCGGTCGGAATCTCAGCGCCGAGGAGACAGATGAGTCGGTTCACCCCCGCCACAGTGGCATTCGCATCGATTGCTGCCGTCGTCTCGCCGGCGCCACCCGCCCATGCCGGCGGTCAGTACGTCCGAACGCAGTCGGGGTTGGTGCGCTATCTGGTGACGGCCAGCGATCAGAGCCGCGGGGGCGCACCCACCGTCGCGTGTGACGACGACCGCGGCTTCCAAAGGCCCCGGTCAGCCGAGCCGACAACAAGCACCTCCAGATCGCGGTCATCGAGGCGTCCAGCAGATTCTCCTGGGGACAGAGGCGATATCGGCGGCACTCCACAGAACGATCTGCAGCTGGTCACGGGTCAGACGCTGCGCATCCAGGGGTGGACGGTCGCTCCGGTCAGCGACGGCACCCAGTTCACCAACGACGGCAGCGGCCACGGCTTGTTCGTCCGCGTCGACGAGGTGTCGCCGTTCTGAGCAGAATCGCACGATGAAGGCGGTGCCCGGCTGCGGTCGGCCTAGCTGTGGACTTCGACCACCGCGCCGGGGGCGTGCTTTTTGATCGCCTCAATGCCTTTCTCGGCGTTGGCCTTCGACTCGTAGCCTTGGCTCGCGGCGATGATTTCGCCGTTAGGCGCTTTGAGGTGGAATCGGAACTTGCCGGCGTGATCCTTGCTGATCTCGAACTTGGCCGCCATCAGTCACTCCCTCAGCTCGGGGCTGTTGCTGACGACGGTAGCGCCGATGTCGAGAACGCGTTCACATTTCAATCGAGTGTTCAGTGGGCGGCCACCGCGCTCAGCGTCTCATCGACGGTTTGGTGCACACCGAGCAGCTCGCCGAGCTCGAGTACCTCGATGGTCCGACCAGCCACCGGCCCGCCGGTGACGACGGCAAACTGATCGCCATCACCGACTCTATCCCGGGCCTCAACCAGAACGCTGATGCCCGCCGATCCCAGGAACCCCACGTCCGAGAGATCGATCACCAGGGCCTGCGGCCGATCAGCCAGCGCCTCTGATATCGCACATTTGAATGCAGCCGAGCTGGCCATGTCGAGCTCGCCCCTGACTGCTAACACGGCGACACCGTCTCGGTCATGAACGGAGGCGCTGATCAGATCGTCCGGCCGCAACACAACAACTCACCTCTTCGGGAAGGCGCCCGCCGGGGGGAGGGCTTGCCGATCGGTCCGCGGCTTGGCCGGGTTCGGCAGATTATTGCGCCCAGCATCGCTGCGAGAGGAACGTTCGGCGCAGAAAGTCCGGGTCGTAGGCCCCGAGCGGCAACAGTCGGCGGCGTCAGTGCCGCCGGTACTCGGGTTTTACCCGACGGCGCGGTGCCCACCGTCAGGGAAATAGAACCTCGGCGCGCGCAACCCTGCCGATCTTGCGCTGCAGTGGCGCGGCATGTTGAGGCAGTCGATATCGGATAATTCGGTGACGATGGAGAAGTCCAGACCCGACCCGACGATACTGCTGGCCCACTAACACTCGGTCAGGCAGAGCACCCGCATCCAGTCCAGATCACTGAGCGGCTCGCGGTCGGTGACGGCTTCCGCAAGGCGGTAGGTGAGGTTGGCGAACTTCCGCCATGACGATAACCCCAGTACCTGATAAGGGAAGGGTGCGCCGGACGCGGAGAACTGTCACTGGTACATCGCCTGCCAGATGAACGTGCGTTCGTCATCGCTCAGCTCGACGGTCACCCGATCCGGTGACCCTGTCATCCGGCCCATCCATGGTCGGCTGCGGCCCGAATAACAGAGTGGCGTGTCGACGTCGCCAAACTTGTCCCGAATGCGGCGCAGCGCGCTCAACGCGTCCGCGTCGGAAAGCCCGGTGGCCGCGCTGAAGTCATGGCCCAACCCGATCAAACTGCTGGCCCAACAACGTCAGGTCAAGAACAGGGTCCGCGCCCAGTCCAGATCGGTAAGCGGCGCTCGTGTTCGACCGCGTCAGCTGGAGTTAAGCCAAATTCTCAGCCCGTTAAAGATTCATGATCCGGAATCCAGCTCCGAAACTAACCTGCATAGGGCTCAGGTGCCGCCGCGATCTCCGGCGATCCCGGGCATCGGTCAGGGCCCGCCTTTCCAGTGGTCGATGCGGTGGTGGTCGGGGGTGAAGCCGTGTTGCACGCCCCAGAGCACGGCTTGGGTGCGGCTATCGACGTTGATTTTGCGGTAGATACTGCGGATGTAGGACTTCACGGTGTTGGGGCTCAGGTAGGTCAGTCGAGCGACGTCGGCGTTGTTCTTTCCCTGCGTGATCAGGGCTAAAACTTCTGATTCGCGGTCGCTGAGTCCTTCGGTGCGCCCAGGCCAGTCCAGGCCTAGGGCGCTGCGTGCTCGTGGGGCGGGTTCGCTGATCACCAGCTCCCCGGCGTGAACGGCTTCAAGGGCTGCGACGAGTTCCCGCGCAGGCAAGGTCTTGGAAAGGTAGCCGTGGGCTCCGTGCTCGCGAGCGCTGGCGATCAGATCGGGGTGAAAGTTCCAGGTGTAGACCACAACGCGGTGGGCGCGGGGGTTGGTGATCAACGCGGCGATCTCGTGGTCATCGGTTTCGGGCTGGGCGAAGGAGTCGTACAACGCGATATCGACGGCGTCTTTGACACCCATGGTGGCGTCCAGTTCGGCGACCACGATCCGGTCGCGGTAGTTGTCGAACATGTTGGCCACCCCCTTGACCACCATGTCGTAGTCGTCCACAAGAGCCACAGTGATCGGGCACTTCGCTGCAGATGACATCGTCCGAATTTACCTCCTCAGGGGTGTATCCGGACCCCCCTAAGGGGTGTTGCATCGAAGGAAGCGTCGAGCAGGTCGACGCCCCAAGCAAAAGGAACACAACATGATTACTACCCTGGCGGCAAGCGAGATTTTGGCCCGCTCCACAACCGTGACCAGCGTCGGCTGGATCGGCTACATCGTTATCGGTGCCCTGGCTGGCTGGATCGCATCGCTGATTATGAAGACCCGGGAAGGTCTGCTGCTCGACATCGTGATCGGCGTGGTCGGCGCGCTGGTGGGCGGTTTCTTGCTGAGCTTTGTGGTAAATACCGCTCACGGTGGCTGGTGGTTCACCCTGTTCACGGCGACCTTCGGAGCGGTGATTCTACTAGCACTGAGGCGCATGGTCGGCGGCGCAGGTAGGCGTACAAGCGAGCCCAGAGTTCGGTAAGCCTTGCTGTGAGACTGCTAACAAGCGCTTGCAATAGCTAGCGCCGTTCACGACTCTAGAGGCCACGGCATACCCGCGAACTGCGAGACCACCCTCAGTTCGACCGCCCCACGGCAGTGCGCCACTACGTGGGGCCCGGGTAGCCATGGACTCGACGAGAGGAACTCGATATGTCAAAGAACAACAGCGGTCCCATCAACGCTGTCCTGGGCGTGGTCGAGGGTGTCGTCGGCATCGTCAAGCAGCTGATCGGCATCGTCTTCAACCGCGGGGACTTGCAAGAAGAGGGCCAAGCACAGCAGGACAAGGCCGCCGCGCAGCGCAAGGTCGCTGGCAAGGAAGCCGACGCCGAGAAAGCGCGTGCCGAAGCGAAAGTCCAGGAGACGCGCCAAAAGGGTGCGCGTAAGTCGTAACGGTTAACCGTTTCGACTCAGACGCTGCCAAATCGATGGGCGTCATCGAATCCAAGCCCTCGGAGCCGACCGCTTCGCGTTCGATGTCGTCCACGTCCGCTTCGACACAGTGACGGCCTTGCGCAATTCCGTTGGCGCACGACGGATCGCCTCAGTCGGCAGGGTGCGAACGTACTCGCCAAAAGGTGATCCCTCGTGCAGAGCCGGGCAACGGACATCGGGTCGGTGCGAACGTCTCACCCGTCGGTATTTGCCGCAGCGTCGTCATCAGAAATTTCAACGGCCAGAGCGACATTCGCGCGAATTCGCCGGCAAGCGCTCAGCCGCAGGCGCGCGACAAATGCCCTGTGAGGATGCGATTCAGGACCGGTCACTTCGATCTATTTCCGCTACTCGAATCACCAAGAGGCATCCCACGCTACCCAGCGGCACAGCAAACTCAGCGCCACGTAGAACGTCGCCTCGTAGGTCCCAGTGCTGATGGTCACCAGATAACCCGTTCCAGCCACCAAAAGCGCCAGCAGGCGCCAGGTTTGACGTTCACGTCGATTCAGCTGATCGTCAGACTTCCCGCCGAGGCAGGCGGTGCCTAAGCGCCAGGCCGCATTTCGCACCGGGTCTCACCGGGGACGGCACCCACGGTCACACCGCAAGAGCCTCTGGCCGCTAGCGTCGTCGAGCCCAGCGACCGCCTCAGTTACCGCGGCGTGCACCGACTGACTTTGGTACGCCATCGCGAGCCCGAATCCGATACCGGCGACGAGCGTCGACACGATGACGCCGACAGGTCGGGACGGCTGTTGGACGCCAGCGTGCAGCCCGAGTAGCAAGCCGAATGGCAGTCCGTACAGCAGCGCCCGAATCCAGAAGGGCTGCAACAGCAATTGCACACCCTGAACTAAACAGCGTTCCCGGTGGGCGATCACATATCCGACGGGCACAGCGGGTCTTTCGGCCGCGCCGGAGTGGCCACGTGGATGGTCATCGGGGCGGCCTGTGGCGGTGCGGCCGGTGGTGCCGGAGCGGTGGGGGCAGGCGGGGGTGTGGCAGGCGGCGGCGCCTGATGTGCTGGCGGAGGGGGCTGTTGCGGTGGCGGTTGCTGCGGCTGCGCGGCGGGTGTGTGCTCGGCCGGCGGCGCAGGATGGGTCGACGCCGGTTGCGGCGCCGCGGCTGCCGGAGGCGCCTGGTGATCGGGCGGCGCGGCATGACTGGTGTCGGCCATCGGCGCGGAGCCGTTGCCCGAGCCGAACCCCGGCAGCCCGGACGCCGAGGAGCTCGATCCCCCGCCGCCGGATCCGCTGCCGCCGCCGAACCCAGAGGAGGCGCCCGCGGCCTGCTGAGAGACCGGCTGCTGCTGGGGCTGTGGTTGTTGCTGCGGTTCCGGCTGATTAGGCGGCGGTGGTTGCCGCGGCGGCTCCTTGGGGTGCTTGTCCTGCTGCTGCGGCTGCTCGTGTTGCGCATCCGGTGGCGGCTGCATCATGTGGGCGATGTTGCCGCTGTTCTGCGGCGGCGTGGGCGGCGTCGGGGTGGGATGGGTCGTGGCCGTGACGTTGGCCAACGGTTTGATGGCCGCGGTCGCGGTGGAGACCCCTCCGATCGCCAGCCCGCTGCCGATGCTGGCCGCCGCGGTGCCCAGGTTCCCGCCGGCCTGCATGCCACCAGAGACGGCTTTGCCGATGGCCTCCGGGATCGATTTGAGCAGGTCGCTGCCCGCCGCGTCGCGGGCCTCCAGTCCCGCCACGCCCGCGGCCGCGGTGGCCGCCAGCGCTGGGCCTCGCGGTGCCAGCGCCGCGGACATGGTGGCCATCTTGGTCTGCATCCCGGTGGCCACCGCTCCGGCGGCGATATCGACCGGCGAGCCGGGCCGAGGAATCGGTGTTGCGGCTGCCGGGGACATGGTGGCCGACTGCTCGATGTGGGCCGCCACGGTGGAAGCCGCTGTCAGCAAGCTGCCCGGCTGGACGTGGACCGGCACATCAGCCATCAGATTCCATCCCGTCGCTCGCGCGGTTTACCCGCCGCCGCCGGAGGGCCACAACTCGCCCTCCAGGTCGATCTGCCTGATCTCGTATTCGATCTCAGGGTACTTCGGGGTGGTGTCCCTCCACAGACTTAATAAGGAGGTCACCCTCGCCAGATTATGGTGCGCGCGGGCGTACGGCGAGGCCCCCTCGGAGTCCAGCATCCGGCCCGGCCGATGGCTGGCAGCGTTGGCCGCCGCGAGCAGATGCTCCATCTCCAGCGCTGACCAACGGTCCTCGGGCACGCCTTCGCCGGCGACCAGGCCCTGCAGTACCCCCCGGATTACCGGCGGCACCGCCAAGTCTTGCAACGCGCCCGCGCGGTCCAGCACCCGGACCACCGCGACGACCGTCGCCTTCCAGGTCTGTAATCGGTCCGGCGGCGTCGACCCCCCCACGTCGGTCAACCGGGTGTAGAGCGCGGCGTCGAACGTTTCGAGCCGGTGCCGGCGGGACTCGTCGAGCTTCGAGCCCGGAGCGTCCTGCGGGATCGGCGAGGTCAACAGCGAGCAATCCTCGATCAGCGCCACCCCGGCATCGCGCGCCGGCAACGAAGATCCGCCCTGGCTGGTCGACACCGCCAGCGCGTGCAAGGTGATGTTCGGGTTGGCCTCCGCCAGCAGTTTCGCGTACGCCAGCATCGTCTGGGTCGGGTTGGCCCAGCCGAACCACCGGGCTTTGAAGTCGTTGCCCAGCGCGGGATTTGAGAACAGCAGGTGCACGTTACGCGGCACGAACACCCCGATCGGGATGTAGCCCACGCCCTCGCTGCTCACCACTACCGTCTCCACACCGGACGGGGTCTTGAAGACACCCACGCACCAGTCCAAGAACGGGTAGAGCCGCGAATCGTGCAGCAGCTGGTAGACCAATTTGACTGCCGAAGCCAGCAGAGCATCCGGCATTGCCGAGCGAATCGCCTCGGCTCCCGCGCCGGCCGCGGCACCGACACCGGAACCCACCACCCCGGGCGGCAGTGGCGCCACCGGCGCCGCAGCACTTGAGATCACCGGTGAGGACGGCGCCGCGGTAGGGGCTCCCGAGGCCGGAATCACCGAAGCAGCGGCCGCTGCGGCAGCCGGACGGGGGATGTCAGATCCAAACGGCGGCAACGGACCCATCGCCGCAGGCATCGCGGCGGCACCACTTGTCGGAGGTGCCGCGGCGGGTGTCGCGGGAGGTGCCGCAGGCGCACCGCTGGCCGCCGAGACCGGCGCTGGACCGTGGACGAACCCCGCATTCGGTGCGCCACCACTTCCTAGCGGCTCACTCGGCGGTACCGGCGGCATCAGCGGAGTCGCGGGCGCCGACCCCTGGCCCGAGCCGAGGCCCTGGGAGAAATTGGCTGGTGACGCCATCGACGACGCCGGAGACAAGCTGCTGGCCGGCGAGAAGTTCCCGAGGCCGCTCGCCGGAACCCCGCCGCCACCCAGGCCCCCGGGTAGTCCACCGGGCAGACCGCCACCGCCTAAACCTCCGGGCAGCCCACCGCCGCCCGGCAATCCCGATAGCGGTGGCATTCCCGGCGAACCGCCGGGAAAAGAGCCACCACGGTCGAGCAACGCGGGATCTTCCCTTGGCTGACGACCCCCGGGGATATGGCGGCCCGATCCATTCGCAGACCCTTCCGAGGGCACACTTCCGCCCCTGTCGCCTCCCGCGGGTCCAGTCCGAATGGTTCCGCCGCGATCGCCGCCTGCCGGTCCGAATCCGGGCGATTGGCCACCGGGTCCCTGCTGTGGCGAAGGACCCCCGTGCGGGCCGTTACTGGCGGGCGCAAAATTTGGCCCGCTCCTCGGTCCGAGAATAGTGTCGTCGGCCGAGATCCGGGGGCTGGGTGGAGCCGCTCCGTTTGTGCCGCCGCCCAAAGCCTGCGTCGTGCCATCAGATCCGGTGAGCTTGAAGCCCTCTTTCCCGATAGCTCCTGTCGCCGCTGTGGTTTTCGCTGTGGCGTCTGCTCGGGCCTGCGCGACGATCGCGCTCAGCATGGCGGCCTTAGCGCCCGCACTGAACGCGCCACCGCCGGAGGATAAGACTTGCTGGATTTGCTGATTCGCATCGCGATCGATGTTGTCGAGGTCCTCGCGAAGACCACCGATCAGCCGACCAACTTCGTCGGCAGCGCCTGCCATGGTGAAATATTCGTCCGCGTGGGCCATCACAGTTTGGGCTAGGCGGTGACTGGCGTCAGTGAAACCGTCAACCGTGTGGCCTGACTGTCCTTCCGCTGGTACGCCGTCGGCCGTGCTGCGAATCGCACTCGCGGACTCGAGTAGTGAAGCCGCTTTTTGTCGGTGCTGCGTCGCTGCCTCGGACCAGTCCCCCGGATCAGTCAGCGGAAATAGGCCGCCGACAGTCAAGGGCGAATATGGCCGTGAGGGATACCCGGTCGGGATTGACGTCGCTACCACTGCACACCTAACCGATGGCAGACCTCGTGGGGGCCGCTGTACCCGATGGTTGCGTCATTCCAGGCCGCCGCGTCCGGAGCAGTTTCTGGGCCGGGCCGAATGTTGACTGCGTAAACGCGGATGTCATCGATCATGCGCTGCAACATCCGTCGCAGGAATGGGTCGGCGCCGGGGTGGCTGTCCAACACCGGCTGAATCCGCTTGACCCAGTCGAGAACTGAGGCCTCATAGTCTGAAATCCCCGCATCGCGAGCGGCGGTGCCAGGGTTGCCGAGATCGACAAAGGCTTTGCCAGTTTCGTTGCTTTCATGTAACAGTGGTCCCACTTCTTCGCACAGCTTTCGGTCAGCTGCGGTGGTGTCAGACGTTGCAGACGTCGATGGCGAGGAGGCCGAAGATGACTGGCTTGTCGACGTGCTCGCCGGCGGCCGGTTGAGGCCGATAATGCCGACTATCAGACCTGCGACCGCCAGCAATATCGCTGATGCCAGCCCGATCGCAGTGAACAATCCCGGACTCCGCGGCCGACCGGGCGGGGGCGGCGGTCCGTATCCGGCTGGCGGCATGTAGGAGCCAGGCGGCAGGTTGGGCACGCCAGAGGGCGCCTCGTAGGGCGACGACATAACTCCAGTTTAGTGGTCGTGCAAGCGTGCGGCAGTCACAATTCGCCCGGAACAGCCTTGCCCCCAAGTCCCGTTTCTGTCACGGATCCGCGCCCCTGGTGTCGATGGTCCCGGATAACGTCGCCGTATCAGCCCTGTTGGTGAAGACCCTGACTGTAATATCCGCGCATGCCGTTGGCTGACGGGCAGTCGTTCGCCGGGTACAAAATCCTGCGACTACTGGGCTCTGGGGGGATGGGCGAGGTTTACCTCGCTGAGCATCCCAGGCTGCCGCGAACCGACGCGCTGAAGGTGCTGGGCGCAGACGTCTCGGCGAATGCCGAGTACCGCGCTCGGTTTGCCCGCGAGGCCGATCTCGCTTCAACGCTTTGGCATCAACACATTGTCGGCGTGCATGACCGCGGCGAAGACGACGACCAGTTGTGGATCTCGATGGATTACGTCGACGGACTGGATGCCGCGCACCTACTGAACGACAAATTTCCGGACGGCATACCGACGCGCCAAGTCGTCAAGATCGTCGCTGCGGTGGCGAGTGCCCTTGACTACGCGCACGACCGCGGCCTGCTGCACCGTGACATCAAGCCAGCCAACATCATGATCACCAGTGACGAGCAGCGAATCCTTTTGACCGACTTCGGGATTGCCCGTAGCGTGACCGATGTCAGCTCGCTGACCGCCACCGGATTCACAATGGGCACAGTCGCGTACTCCGCGCCGGAGCAGTTGACCGGCGAAGATCTCGATGGTCGCGTCGACCAATACGCCTTGGCCGCGACCGCCTATCACCTGCTCAGCGGCGCTCAGCTCTTCCCGCATTCAAATCGTGCGGTCGTCATTGGTCGACACCTCGGCACAGCACCGACGCCCCTCGCCGAGAATCGACCCGAGCTCGCTGCGCTAGATCCGGTGCTGGCGACTGCACTGGCCAAAAGCCCCGCCGATCGATTCCGCCGCTGCGCCGACTTCGCCAACGCCTTAGCCTTAGCGCCCAGTAAACCGGTCGTCGACCGTCAAGATCACGGCGACGTCGTTGCGACGCCGCCCTTGGCGACCACAGTCGCTGCGGCCCACTTTCCAAAGGCTCCTGCAGCAGAACCGACCAAGCTCGCAGCTGTGGACGATGCCTCGGCATATTCGCGTTTACTGAAACCGTCCAAGAAAGTGCCGGGAGAATCGAAGCAACTCTCCTCGCAGTCCGATTGGCGCCGCAAGTGGCGTCCCATCGCCGTCGGACTATCGCTATTGGTCGCGGTGGCAGTCGTATTCGCGGTGCGACCATGGGACGAAGGACGACCCGCCGCGGCGTCGCTGCCTTCTCCTGCTGGCGTCCAGCCGATCGCGTTCGACCGCATGCGCGCTTTCGCGGAGGATTACTATGCTGACCTGCCGGACGATCCACCTAACGCTTGGAAAAAGGTAGATACTCAGTGGCAGAACAAGACTGGGCACCAAGACTTCCTTGACTTCTGGGCGACAGTCCAGTCGGTAGCGCTCGTATCGGTTTCTCCCCGGGACGCAACGAGCGTGGTTGCCCGCGTCAGGTATGTGCCCCGGGACGGGGAACCCAGCACCGAAGACCGCTGGCTGCGGATGATCTCGGCCAATGGCCAGCTACTTCTGGATGGATCTGGCCGTATCGGGACCGTCGATCAGCCGACCAGTGCCGCACCGGCGACCAGCTCTCCCACGAAGGCGGTCGACGCCGCACTATTGACGAGCACTGAGCTGAGCTCTCTCCTAGGCGCCAAGGTGACGGATAATCCCGCGGGCAACGGCGCCGGCGGACTCGCGATGAGCTCGTCCTCGTACGGAACATCGGACCATGCGAGCCAGGTCAAACCTCGATCGTGTGTCGCGGTGGCCTTCACCGGTGAGCATGACGTGTATGGGGACGCCGACGTAAAAGCGATCAAAACGCAGACCTACACCAGCTATTCGAACGCGGGTCCTGACACGCTTCAACAGACCGCAGCCGTGTTCGCATCTGCCGCCTCGGCCCAGAAGTTTCTGACCTCGGTGCAAGCATCATGGAACGCCTGCGCCAACGGCGAAGTCGATGTGACACTCGGCTTCGAGAACGGTAGAGGTTTCAGATCGGGCGGTGTCCGCCACAAGGACAACCTCATCACCATCTCGATGGCTGACAACGGTGGGCTGAACGGCGCGCATGCGTGTCAGCAGGCCCTCGGCGTGCACGCCGAAATCGTTGTCGAGGTCCGCACTTGTGACGTTCCGCCGGGTATCTCCAACCCCATGATCCCGGGCGACCCGCAATGGGCGACTGATGATGCCGAACGCTTGGCAGAAGCTATGCTGGCAAGAGCTAAACCGTGACGTACCGCGAAGCTAGACGTAGCACCTTTTGAAGGACTTTTCCGTCAAACCTCCGGCGGCGCAATATCATCCAATGTCGCCCAGAACTCATCGCGCGACAACCGCATCGCCTGGTTCCCGGCCTCGAACAACCGGTTTAGCCGCTCCTCGAGGTCAAGGTTGCTCAGCAGTTGTCCGACGTTGTCTTGGATGAACAGTGTCAGCAGTCGGCCATCTTCACCCAGAGTGAATCGGATCAGACCGTCGGGGTCTTCGACCTCGGTGCGCAACGCGGCCATCCGTGCGATCGCATCATCGAGTTTGGCTAACGTGGAAGCGATTTCGGCTTCGCTGAATTTGACCTTCTCCTCGGGTCCCAGATCGTCGAAGCCGCTCGCGTCGGTCACGACTTCTCCCCCGACGGTCCCGATACGATGCGCCGCACACCGGGTGGCGGCGGAGCACCAGTAGTTTCCTCGTCGCGGTCCGATTCAGCCGGTGCGGTCGCCGACACCGCCAGCCGACGAGGTACGGCCTTTCCGGTGACCTCCTCGGTGTGCGGGACCGGTTCGGCAACAACGCGTTTGGTTCGGCCCGGCTGTTCCTTGCTCCTCTCGTCGCCACGGCCGCCCATCCCGCTCGTCGGCATTCCCATCGGCATCATGGCCGGCCCGGCCACAGGTGCGGGTGGCGGTGCCGAGCTCGCGGGAAGCCGCGGTGACGTGGAGTCTCCAGCCGTCGACAGTCCGACCGGCATCGTCGGAGCGCTGAAACCACCTGCCGCCGGGATGGTTTGACCCCCGCCACCACTTAGACCGTCGCCGATGTCGTCGGGCGTCTCCCCGTCCCGGTCAGGATCCGATGCAGGCTCACCGCGGTCAGGCGATGAATCCGACTTCGGCGGCTTCAGCCCGGACAACGCCTGGGTACCGGCCCGCATCAACGACTGCGGTGCTCGCTCCGTCGCCCCGATCAGACCGCCCAGCGCCCCGCCAGCGGATTCCAGCAGCGTCGGCATCAGCTGTGGCAGCACTCCGGCGGCCTGGCCAGCAGCCTCCGGCGACGGTGGCGCGGCGCCGGTCGGCACACCAGGCTGTCCGGTGTCGGTTGCGATGTCCCCGGATCCGCCCTGGTTGGCATCCGAGGCGCCGGTACCCGGCTCCCGCAGTTCGCCGGTCGTCGTGACATCGGTCGCGGCATGGTAACCGCTAAAGCCATGCACCGCTTGCTCGTTCAGGGCTGTCAAGTCGGCCGTCGCCTGTGCCAGCGGCCCCGCATACGCGCCGTGCGACTCGATGTTGGCTAACGCGATCGTTTTCACCCGCTCCTGGGCGCCGCGCAACTGCTGCGGGTGCGGAATGTCTTGTCGCGCTTGGCCGTGCTGAGCGGCGTGCTCGGACGCCTGCTGCGCCAACACATGCGCGCGCGACCCGCACTCGTCCAACCGGTCGGCAAACTGGCGCAGATGCCCGGTGACCGCCGGGGCCGACACCGGCCCATCCAACTGGTCGGGCAGGTGGTTGATTGCCGAGCGGATCACCGCGGCCGCATGGTGGGCCGCATCGGACACCTGTGACCACGAGCCGATGAACGCCTCCCCGGCGCTCGGATTCCCGCTGTGCACGGCGACCGCAATTGCTTCCGGCGACGCGCCGAGCGGGGGTGGCAGCGGAGCCCGCACATCGGGCGGCACCGGCGGTGCGGGTGGCGCCCATCCTCGATAGCTCGGACCGTGCTCCACCGCGACGAGGTTCGCGATGCCGGAGGCGTTCAATTCGTCGGTGATCGCGAATCCCATTGCCGCACCGCTCAACTGCTCGGCACTGGCCACCAGCGCCGCCGACAGCGCCCCCAGTGCCCCGGCCAGTTGCGCACCCGCGCCCGAGAGTCGGCCGGCCGCCCCGCCGGACACCTGATCGGCGGCCAGCGGCGGATGCACGGCGTCGCCGCCGGTGACAGCATTGACCGCGGACGCCACCCGATGGGCGGCGGCCACCAGTCCAGCTGCGTCGACCTTCACATCAGAGCTCCTGCAACCGTGCCCGAGCCTGCTCCAAATCCCCTACGTTCGCGATCCCCGTCAGCGACTCGGGATCGACGCGCGCCTGCTCGGCGAGGCTGCGCAGTGCGACCTGACCCTCCAGGTAAGCGACGTCAGCGCATGCCACGATGCGTTCGGCGATCTCATGGCCGGGCCGGTGCATCACCGCCGGTTCGAGCTGCACCCCGAGGATGCCGCCGTTGACCGCCACCCGCACCCACACCGACTGGTCGGCGGTTGAGGCGACGAAGGACTGTTCGTCGATCGGCGGTTCGGCGGGTGTGCTCACAGTGTGAGCCGCTCGGCGTTCGCCTCGTCGGTGTCGACGTAGTTGCGGGCGTGGCGGCGCAGGGCGTCGGCGGCCAGCCGGTGCCGGTTGTCGTGCTCGAGCAGCGCGGCCTCGCGCTCGGCCAGCACATCGGCCACCGCCGCTTTGACCTGATGCATGATCGGACCGTAGCTGTCCACAGCGGCCGCGATCTCAGCGCCCGCGGCCCGGGCTTCCGCGATCGCGTCGGCAACCTGGTCGTGGCCGTCGGCGACCTCATGCAAGACCGCAGCGCTGATCTGGATTGGTTCGCTCATCGGGGTGCCTTCCTACTGTCTGTCTTGACCGATTCTCGTCGGGATCGGGTGTCCTTGCTGACGGTTTGACCGCTAACCGGCCCCGGCGGGCGCGGGCGCGGGCTCGGGTGACGGCACGGAGGATGCAGCCGGGGCCGAGACGGCGCCCGGAGTTCCCAGCGCGGTCGGGTCGACCCAGCCGAGGAAATCGGGGCTGGAGGCCACCGCGGCCAGCGGCACCACCTGCCCGTCCTGATAGGCCTTTACCGCGCTCAGCGCCACCACGTAGTGGTCTTTGAACATGCCGACGGTCCCGCACGTCAGCGCCGACGGATCGACCGGGTTAGTGACCGGGGTGCCCGGCGGCGGCAACGCGATTCCCGCGTCCCGGTAGGCGGCGTCCACCGGTGTTCCGGCCAGGTTGGCTTTCACCGCCTGGGCCAACGCGGCGGTACGCGCCGTGGAACTCGAGCCGTCGGGCAGCGACACCAAGGTGGACGGAACGGGGCCAGATGCCGGACCGGCCGGTGGCGCACCGGCTCCCGGTGCGCTGTCCGGCTGCGCGGCGGGCTGCGGTTGGTCCGCCGCGCGCGAAGGGGTGTCGGGTTGTGGGTGTTGGCCACCGTCGACCGCGTCGTCCTTCTCGCCATGATCACGGTGATGTGAGGCGTCGTCGTTGTCGCGCTCGTGATCGTCACCGGCGGGCGTGGCTTGGCCGGCCAGCGGGGCGGCCGCGCCGGCCAGTCCGCTCAACCCGTCCAGTGGGCTCGACGCCAACCCGCCCAACGTGCCCGGCAACATCGACGCCAGCCCGCTCAGCGGATCCGCTCTCAGCCCATCGATCGGCTGGTCGCCCGTGGCGTCCGACAGGGGTGCGGGCATCGGATCGGCGGGACCCACGCCGGGATCGGCCGAGCTGGCAGCGGGCACCGGCTCCGGCGGGGTCACCGGCACCGAGGTGGTTGGATCCGGCGCTGCGGGCGCATCACCGTCAGCCGGCAGGTCGCCGCCCGCATCCGAGTGTTCGGCGGCGGCGTCCTGCCCGTACAACTGCGCCAAAGCCTGCGCGGCACTGGCCTGATCCTGAGCCGTCAGATCACCCGAATTCACCACATCGCCAATGTCTTTGACCTGGCCGCGCAGGAACCGCAGGAACGCCGCCTCTCCGGTCGGGGTGTCCAGCGTCAGCGCCGGGTCGTTGACCGCATCGACGATCTTGTGCTGGATCGCGCCCAGCCGCTGCTGGCCGTCGGCGTTGGTGGCGTGCGTGTTGAGCAGCACCTCCGACAACTTCCCCTCAGCGGCGCTGATCGTGCTGTACCGATCCTTCAGTTCGCCTTGTAGCTTTTTCACCGCATCGGCGGCCCGGCCGGACTGTTGTTCGTCGGTGGTTCCCGGCGCCGGTCCGGTGCCGGGTGTTCCGCTGCCGTATTGGTCCGCGCTGATCGGGGCGCCGCTCTTGTCGAAATAGGATTTCGCGCCGTCCGGCCCGAGCGTGTAGTAGTCGCCCGCGGCGTTCTTCGGGGTCAACAGTCCGGTGCTCGGGTCGGTATGTAACCCGTTGTCACCGAACGGGATTCCGGACTGCAGCGGCGCGATCTGCTGGCCGTGCGCATCCAGCGGCGCGTAGCTGCCGTCGGCCGCTTTGCGATAGGCCGACGGAGTGACTGGCGTGCTGTCGCTGCCCGGCGGGCACACCGTGCCGTCACCGTTCTGTCGGTAATTCTGCCCGGTCCCGGCATCGTGGTAAACGACCGTACCGTCGGCGGGCAGTCGGCTGCCGTCTCCGAACACCAAGTACCGGTCCTGATGGACGTCGTCAGTGCTGTAACGGATATTAGGGTCGCCGTATGCTTTTCGAGCCTCATCAAGCACCCGGCCCCAGTATGTGTCGGCCGAGCCGATGTAGAAATTCGCGTGCGGAGCCGCCCAGCCCTGGGTCCACCCCTGGGTGACCGAGTCGGGGCGCACTTCCCAATGCGTCGGCTCGCCAAATTGTTTCGGCCCGCTCACCGTGCTCCCGGGCCCTAGAAGTAGCCGCGGTCGAGGTGGTCTTCGATCTCCGGTGATGCGGCGAACACCGGTGGGTCCGCCGGCGGCCGGCCGGCGCCGAACACCTGCTGCGCACGCGACAACACTGCGAGTACGTGCGTCACTTGCCGCTTCACACCGACGTTCACACCCGCGTCCTTTCCTGGATCAGGAATTCAGCCTAATGCCGTCAGATAGGGCCGCCCTGCATCATTTTGGTGCCTCCAGCAGCGGAACCGGGCGGCGCGCCACATAGGACGACGGCATCGGCGCGATCCGCACCACGTCACCAGGCTGCGGCGCGTGCACGACCTGCGTCGGCGAGATCGCCAACTGGACATGCCCGGGCCCTCGGGCGTCGAAGCAGTCTCTGGGGAAGATCAAGTCGCCGGCCCGGACCTGCCCCGACGGCACCGCGACCCCGTCACGGATCTGTGCGTAGGTGTCAGCGCCCAGCTGGATCCCCGCCTGCCGCCACGCCCACCCCGTGAGCCCCGAACAATCAAAGCTGTTGGGTCCCTTTGCCCCCCACACGTACGGTCGACCCCGTTTGTCCAGGGCGGCACGGACCGCGACCTCGCCGGGGCCGCCCGGCACCGCGTCGGCGCGGCGATCGATGCGCGACACCAGTGCGGCGCGAGGCGGGTGGTGGCGCCGCGTAGGCATCCCGGTCAACCCCGACAGGCCAGACAGCAGCCCGCTGGCGCCCGGCATCCCGCCACCCAAACCCATTGGCATCGAGGGTGAACCGGCAGTGCCACCGCTGGCGCGGGCGTAGCCGAGCGACCGAAGCAGCGCCGCCAGCTGCGCATCACGGGCCCGATAGGCGACCACCACCTGATGCTGCTGGGCCACTCGAGCACGCAGCGCGGCGATCAACGCCTTCTGCCCCGCGGGGGTGCCCGACACCGGCGCAAGGCTGGCAGTGTCGGCGCCCGCTCCGGCGAGGACCGTCCCGGAAGCGGTCCGCCCCGTCCGATCGCCGAGCGCCGCGTGGTCCAGAGCCGCGCCCAAGCCATTATCCGCGCCGTTGAGACCATCCAGTGCCGACTCGGCATCGGCGGCGAAAACCCTGTAACGAGTTGACATGTCGCCGGTGAGACTCGACATCTGCTGAGCGGTGCCACGGACCGACTCCCGGGCCTCAGCCAGCCGCGACCCGGCGCCTGTCGCCGCCGACCCGCCCGACACCGACGGCTCACCGAACAACGCATGGGCGCGCCTCAGCACCTGCTCGACCTTCGCGACCAGCACATCCACCGTCACGCTTCAAGTATCGAGCAGCCCTAACGGTCAACCGCGCACAATATTCCAGGCCCGCAGCACTCCTTCCTGCTCCGTTCGACCCGAACCAAGCGCGCGCCGGCGAAAGGAAATGCGATGTCCGACTGCCGCCCGTTCGTAGCCCGGGCGTTATTGGCGACCTCTTAGCTTGACCTGTGTCGAATAATGCAGACTTTGCCGTCGGCCATCGGGTACGGATCTACCCGGGCAGCACTGATGAGCGAGCCGGGGTCATCGTCGAGGATTTCGGCGATGCGGGCGGTCACGCTGTCACTGTCTTCAACACTCGCATCGCCGAGGCCGCCCGACGCTGGGCCGTCAGTCTCGACGACGGGGGCCTCGTGTTCATCGACACGATCGACATGCGGCCCGTTTAGGCCGCCGCTCTGCAGCTATCCGCGACGGCCCGAGAATCGGCATTAGGTGTCCGCTGCGCCACAACGGCTTTACGCGAAGTGCGGCCCGGGCTCAGCCGCGATCCGACGACGGCGGGTCGATCCAGGGGTAGACCACGTCGACGTATTCGTCGCGCGACACCACCAGGGTGGGCGCGGGCGCGCAGAGGTCGATGTAGTTATGACCGGCCTCCCCGTCGTTGCTCAAGACTTCTAAGTCCAACTCGAGTTCGTGTGCTTTCGAAAGGTCGAGATGCCACACGATCTGGGTCGCATCGAGCTCGATATCGGCGGAACCCGACTCGATCTGGAAGATGTGCGTCACCCCGTCGTGGTCGAGTTGTGACGATCCGCTATTGATGGCCTCGACGACCGCAGCCCGAAGGGTATCCACCCCTGCCCCGTCCATGGTCAACAGCACCGCATCATCCCCGTAGTCAAACTTGTCGAGGAAATTCACCCGGGAAACACTCATCGCCGGTGTCGAGCGTCGCGGTAGGCGACCGCCCGGATCTGCGCGGCCGTGGCAGCATCCTGGCCAGCGTGCTCGGCGAGTAGCTGCCGCATCCCCGCCAGTTGAGCGCGCAGCGCCTTCAGTGCCGCCAAATCCCCTGCAGTGGTGCCGGATACCGCGGCGAACCGCTCGGGCACCGCAGCAGCATCGGCGCTCAAGCTCTGCGCGCGTGCCCGGCCGTGCTGGTGGCGGGCGGCCGCAGCGGTCAGTTGCGCGACCAGCTGCTCGTCGGCGGTCGCCGACGCAGTGACCTCGGCCGCGGACTTCTCGACCAGTTCGCGGTGCCCGGTCACCCCGGCGCCGCTGAGCTCATAGCTGCCCAACACGCGACGCGCATCGAGGGCTCCCCGCAGCTGATCGGCCGCAGCGGCAGCCGCCGACGCGTCCTGCGGCGCGGCGAACAATGACTCCGCGCGGCGCAGGACGGCCTGCACCCGCGCCGCGACATCGCCCATCATCAGTCCATTATCCGCGAAGAGTCGCGATCAACGCTTCGATACGTTGCTGATCGTCGGCGCTGATCGGCCTTTCACCTTCGACGGCGGTGACCACATCGGGGGCGGTCTGCATGGCTGCCGCCGACTCCTCGACCGAGAGATTGGCTTCCCGGCGTGCGGTGTACAGGCGCTGACCCAGGGTGGCATCGGCAGTGGCCGCCGCCTGAGTCATCAACGCGTCGTAACGATGACGAATCAGGGCCAAGGTCTTGATCACCGTCGACGCTCCCTGGCTGCTGCGTACCGCTTGCGCGGTGATCGATTCCAGCTGACGCAGGTCGGCCAGGACCGACCGGACCCGGGGAGTGAAGGTGGGTTCACCGACCGCTGGCAGCGCGTCGATCGCGCTGTTGACGGCACTCATCGCTACCGTAATCGCGCCGGCAACGGTCGGACTGTCGTCACGAGCAGAGTCTGCCGACCCGCTAAAGGAAGTGCTACCACCTGCACGCAGGCGTGCCAGCGATCCGGCGGGCCACTGCACCGCCTCCTCCAGCAGCGCCCGGGTGCGCTCGCGCGGCCACGCCCGACCCTTCTCGAACGCGATCAGCGCCGGCGCTGTGATGACCTTCATGGCGGCCAATTTCCGTTGAGACAGCCCTAATTCGCGCCGACGAACAGCGAACGCGGCACCGGCGCGGCTCATGCCGAGCGCAGCCGCCTCATCGCTCATCGGGTCAGCTTAACGGCCAAAAGTCCGCCCACCTGCGTTCGTGACCATACCGGTGTCGGCCACCGGCACGGCTCACTACGTGATTAAGTCACGGCTAACAGTTTATGCGCCGCGCTAAATTTAGCGATAGCGATGCTAAAGAATGAACGCTAAAGTAAGGATGTCTCGAAACTGCTCAGTCCCGAGGAGCGAAGGTGACCGTGATGCTCGATCAAGCGAACGTACTGACCAGCCCGCCCTGCCTGCAAGACCCCGATCGATGGTGCGCCGGCGGCGACGATCCCGAACTGAAGGCGCTCTGCCGCCAGTGCCCCCGGCGCTGGACGTGTGCCAACGAGGCCCTGCATACCCCGGGCGCCCATGGGATGTGGTCCGCAGTGGACATTCCCAAAGAGGGGCGGGGCCGCACCTTCGCGTTCCGTCAGCTGCGCTCGCTGGCCGCCCACGCCGGCTACACCAGCCAACCCGACATCTCTTGACCCACCGCAGCCGCAAGCTTCAGACTGCAACGGTTTTCGCGGCAGCCGCACCGGAGTGGGTCGAATGTGACTGCCACTGACACACCTCGGCGACAAGACGACTGCACCGCAGCGCGACCGATCCTCCCCCAACGCATCTCGCACCGTGCGGAAGCCGGCCCAGGCCGACACGACGCCACTGACCCGTCCGACGGGCCGGTACGCCGCCCCATTCTGCTGTGACGGTTGTGACTGGAGGTGCGGCGTGTCACCCGGGCAATCGGAGCGCTTTACGGCATCCTGTGATTTGGCGGATATCCGCCAAAGAGTGCCGGGCGGATATCCGCCGAACCGCTAGAGAGTCCGCCGAGTGAAAGGACCGCAGTCGGCCAACTACGTGCCGATCTGACCGAAACCCCCAACGCCAACTCCATACAACGCTGTGATCGCCCCCTAACGGCGAAACCCCCGGCCCGAAGGCCGAGGGTGGCCGGTTCGAGCTGGAACTCGAACCGAAGGGTGCTTCCGCGAAAATCCCCCCTCGAAGGGAATCGTCATGAAAGACGCATTCCACGGTAGCGCACGCCCTGCGCACGGTCTAGTAAGTGCCGACCGTGGTTCCACCGCCACCATCACCCGTCCCTACCGCGGTAGCTCCCGCACGGCTCGGCGCCGCGGGACGGCCCGCACCGCGCCGGTCTGGATTCGACGCGCCGGCGCCCACTGCATCGACCGGTTTCCGTCGATCGTTCTCGAGGTCGATGCCAACTGGGCCGCCATCCCCTGCTGGAGTGGCCGAGCGGCCCGCTGGGCCCACACCACCGTCACGACCGCCTACTCGGAGCGCTACGACACCCATGTGCGCCCGGTGATGCCGCACAACCCGATCAGCGTGAAAAGCCTTGTGGCCGTGGCTGAGGCACGTGCCTCGTTCGCCGATCACCGCACCGGGCGGAATTGCCGGCCCACCAACGGGCGTCTGGCGGACATGACCGGGCTATCGGTTCGCACCGTCCAGCGCGCCTCCACGGCCCTGCGCCTGCTGGGTGTGGCCACCGAGGTGATGCGTGGCCGGCAGCGCACCAAAGCGGAGCGGTTCGCCAGCTGGCGGGTTGGGGATAAAGGCCGCGGGTGGGCATCGGTGTGGGCGCTACACGACTGCCGGAGTCAACCGCTGTCACCCCATCCCGGAGGGTCAATCTTTGGATATAAATCCTCCAGTAAATCAGTTGTTACCACCCACAACCGTCGGAAAACCGCCGGTAGAAGCGCCGCTACGCGGCGAACAAGCCCGGAGAACCGGGCTGTCGCGCTGGCAAACAAGTGGGTCGCCGACCACCAAAGCCCAGCCTGGGCCCGTCGCTACCGCACCGGAACCCCATGGACGCGGATCCTGGCCGGGCCGGCACGGCACGGCTGGACTCCCCGCGACGTCAACACGCTGATCCGCGACTGGGTCGGTACCGGGCACTGGCTGCCCGAAGACCCACACAAGCCGATCGGGTTGCTCGGTGTGATGCTGGCCGCGCATGGAAACCTCGAGGATCGGCCCTCGGCCTACGACGTGGCCATCGAACACGAACAGCTCGCCGAGGCCCGGGCCCGCGTCGCGGCCCAGATCGCCGCGAGCGAGGAACACCAGCGGGCTCGCGAAGCCGGCCGTGCCGCACTGTCCGGGCCCGGGTACGCGGCGGCGCGAGAAGCGTTGCGCAACATCCGCGCCCGCGGAGATCGGCGGCGCCACGACACTCCTGGCTCGGACGGTGCGCGATGAGTCCCGCCCCTCCCCCACCGATGCCGGCGATGCTGGCCTGCCAACGCGACCCGGAGCACTGGTTCGAGCGCCACCACCGGAGGGACGCCCTGGCCGGCTGCCTGGCGTGCCCGGTGCGGGCCTGGTGTGCCCGAGAAGCGCTGTCCTGCAACGCCTCCTGGGGCATGTGGGCCGGGGTGTGGATCGACGGGGTTCACGACGACGCCGTGCCCCACCTACGGGCCATCGCGAAAGGCGATGCGGCACAGCCTGATCACCGCGCATCAGCCGTCGACGCCACTGTCACTTCTCCTCCGCCGCCGACCCTACTGCTCAGTCCGTCCACGGCACCTCCGGTGCGTTCAGTGGCCGCGGCGCTGCTGGCCCGCAGCAGCGGCCACTGCGAGGTGCTCGCCGAGGGCTGCCGCTACAGCTTCGACCGCACAGTAAGCCGTCGGCCTGCCGGTGCTCCCCTTGAAAGCGCCTCTCCCGCCGAGCTATTCGCGGCATGCGGACATTGTGCGCAGCTGGTGGCACATCTCCAGCCGAGGCTGGCAACCCGGTCGGGCTATGTGCTGCCGCCGGGGCGCGATCCTGCGGCAGTGCCGTTCCGTTGGCGAGGAACGCGATGGGTGCTACTCGGGCGCGACGGATGGCTCGCCGAGATCCGCGACGATGCCCAAATCGCCTGAGCCAATTAACCGCGGTTAATCACCCGCGAGCGTCCACGTCGCGACAGCGCCTCGTCGACCAGAGCGGACGCAAAGTCCTGTGCAGTCAACAACACGTCGTCGCGCTTGGCTTCTAGCCAGGCGTCGCGCAACCGCTGCGCGGTCGTTGGTTGCAGCCGCAAGGTGCGCGGAGCCTCGGCGATCGGTGCCGGCGCGGGCGCAACGGGGGGCGGAAGCGTAGTTATCGTTGCCGGGGCGGGTTCCGTCACTGTGACGGCCGTGATTGCTGGGGCGGCCGGCGCGGGTGCGGTGGGTTCGATGCGCTCCGGGATGCGGCGGGTCTGTGCGCCGGCGGTCGACAACATGGCGGCCACAGCGGCGGCGGTGTCTTTCTTAGGCATGATGCTTTCCTCGATTCCGTCGGCCCTCATCGACGAGGGTCATGACCTCAACAGTGAAATTGGCGTACGCCTGTGACAGATCCGGGTCGGCTTCCGGATCGCCGAGCACCATCAGATTGCTGACCATTCGTTCGGCGGCGGTGCGCTTAGGAATGATCGTGTCGAAGATCGGCAGACCGTCGCCGCGCAACGCGTGCAGCGTCTCGCGACTGACCAACGTCTGGGACTCGTACTTGGTGAGCAGCACACCCAGGAAGGTGGCCGACAGCACCTGATGCTGGCGCAGTGTCGACGACCACTCGAGGAACATGTTGACGCCCCGCCTCCCCCACTTGCTGGCGTCGGTCGGCACGATAAACCAGTCCGCGGCGTTGAGTGCGGTGATGACCAGTTGACCCAGATTGGGTGACAGGTCGAGGACGATCGCGTCGTAATCCTGATAGACCGGCGCGAGCGCCATGGCCAGGCGCTCTTCGCGGCGATGCAAGGTCACCAACTCCATGTCGAGCTTGGCCACCGCCAGGGTGGAGCCCACCATGTCCAGGTTCTCCATCCGCGTCTTGCGGATCACCTGATCGATCGGGGCGCTGTCGGCGATCAGATCGTAGATGTCGAACTCGACGTCGTCGTCCGGGTCGAACATCGAAGTGGAGTTACCCTGCGGATCGCAATCCACGAGCAAGATGCGCCACCCGCCCTGCGCCATGCCGGCGGCCAAGTTCACCGCGGTGAACGACTTCCCCACCCCGCCCTTGTGGTTGGCGATGGCGATGATTTCAGCTTTCACAACAGTCACTTCCTTCACGTCGGTCACAGTTATTAGAGCAGGGTGATCCGGTGTTTCGGTGGCGCGGCGACGGTGTGTCGGGGTGATGTGATGACGCGGTGACCTCGCGATCGTGCGATGCCGCGACCCGTTGATGCAGCGACACTGCGACGCGGTCACCCAGTCAGGGCGCGATCGGATCACCGCGTCGCGTCGTGTCTCGGCGACCGAGTGATTGGATTTTCCGGTCATCGGGTTGCCGTGTGATCCTGTGGCGCCGCGATCGGGTGACGAGATCTTCGTGCAACAGGGTGATGTGGTGATCGGCTGACGCGGTGAGGCGGCGATCCGATCGCACCAACACCCGGAGACCCCGTCACGCGATCGCGGTGTGATCCTGTGATAGGCAGATCCCGTGATGGCATGACTGGATCGCCGAGTGAGCGGATGACGTGGTGACTGCATCATCGCGCGATGCGGTGTTTCCGCGACTGAGTGATTCGGCAACACGCTCGCTGAATCACCCCGTGACGCGGTGATTTCGGCGAACCTGTCACGGCGCTCGAGCCGCCGGTCACGGTGGTCCGGTGATCAAATCACCCGGTGATTGTGTGATTCGGCTCGTCCATGAGGCTGGTTCCGGAATGTGCAGATGTCGCGGCATCACTGTGACGAAACAGGCCAGGGCGGTGGGTCAGGCCGTCACCATCGAGCATGGCCGAGATCCGGCGGCCGAATCGCGGATCCACACATGGAGAACGCGGGGTGGTTACGGGGCTACGCAATACCATCAACTCCACGGCAATGTGTGGCGAAGGCCGGGGGAGGCGAGGTAGTCCGGTGACGGCAATATTCCGCGGTGCGACGCTGGTGGTGTGGTTTCACCTGAACGGAGACGACACTGCGACATTCGAGGGTCAAGATCTCGGTGGCTACCCAGGAACCTCGGAATACGAATACTGGCTCAAGGTCGACCAGCAGGCCCTGCGACGCGCCTTGAACCTCGGTTCTGACGACGACCTCACCGCAGCAGTCCAAGCTCGCGGAGAGGAGATCGTGCGGACCGGGGAGTCCACCTGGCTCACGAATCATGGGATCGCCTGCGACTTCCACAGCCGCAATGGATTGACCGCTTGCTCGTCGGACCCGTTGACGCGCGGGGCTAGGAGTCGATTAACCGCGGTTAATTCCGGTGGAGCAGGCCGCGTCGGGCGGCCATTGCGTAGGTGTCCGAACGCGCGGGAGGGCCGAAATTAACCGCGGTTAATTCACTTGCAGAGGCGGTCTGTGGACATAGAACGGTCGGATGGTGGCACGCCACCCACGACGAGACCGACTAGTCGTGCGGCCCGGCGGCCAGCCCAAGCGAGCGATGCAGTGTGGGAGCATCATCGTCCGAATGCCCACGCCACCATCAGCGGTAGCTCCGCTTGCCAGAAGGCATCACCGTGAGCGTCGACCAGCTCGCTCATGACGACGCCCGCTTCCGCACCGCACTGCGCAACCGCCCATCGAGCCGCAATTCTCATACAAGAATGGCCCCGGCGTGCCGGCAACGACGTACAGGTGGGGGAGTGCAGCGGCATCAGCGCGGGCGGTTTATACCCCGCGCCCGTTGGGGCGCAGAAGTCCGCGCCCCAGACGTTGGCATGGCGAAGACCGAGAGCGAGCGCCAGTTCTCCGCATGCCGAAACTCCACAGACGACCGGGCGTCCGCCGCCATAGCCGAGTGTCGCGGTGACGAACCGCACCGTGACTAAGGGCTCGATACTCGGGTCCTCCGGCGCGGCTTTGGTCAGTCGTTCATGTCACGATGCGACGCCATGGGCGGCCTTCGAACCCAGCGCTGCGAACTGGCTGCGCAGGGTGTCTGCCCGCGCCAAGACCGTATGCACCGAGGAGGGGCGGCTGCTGTCGAGGCTCAACACTTCTGGCGCCGTTCGTAAATCAGCCGTCGCTAGGCCCAAGATCACCATGGTGGCTGAGTTGAAGTCGTCGTCGCGCGCATCGATCGTCAACTCATCGACCCACTCCCGCTCCGGGAGTCCGTAGCGGTCGGCCTGAGCGACTACATCGGCGATGACGGCCGCTAGTTCGTCGTGGCGCCCACTGAGCCACTCCTGCATATCTGGGGTTCGTCGGGCCCGTTCGCGCTCTGCGCGCCGGGCATCACGAGTGATCTTTTCGTCGGGACAGTCGAATTGCAGCAGGGCTTCCAGTCGGTCGATGCGATCGAGGACGCCCTGTTTGCCGACGCCCACTTGAGCGCCCAGTTGGGCGAGGAATACCCCCCGATCGCGGCCGGCTTTCAGGAAGTGCAGCTCGCGGCGGCGGTCCTCCCACCACAGCCAGTTATTGAGCGTCAAGGCGTCGCATACGTCGGCTTGAAGTACCCACAATGGAATCGGGGGTCGGCTGTATTTCCGCAGGTAGTCGAGTACTTCTCGGGGATCAGAGTCCGCTGAATCAGGCAGTTTCTCCCGGTGGCGGTCGTCGACTTTTGCCCGGCGGCGTGCGATCCTATCGATGGCCGAAGCGAGTTCAGATTGATGCACCTTCGGTCGGGTGGCCACCCCATCAGTATTTCACGGACACATAGCGGACGCTTACTGCGACACTTCCCGTTCCAATCGACGGCTACAGATCGGCATCAATGATCCGGGTCGCCACCCGGGCGCACCCTGTGCCGATTAACCGCGGTTGATTGACCCGCTGCGAGCACGAGCGCGGACTTGGGAACTGGTTCGATCGTTCGAGGCATCCGGTTGCCGCCCGCAGAGCGGTTTGCGCGTGTCGAAGCGACAGCCCTAGCCGGCCCATCGTAAACTGCGGACGTCTCATCCGAAGTACCCCGCCGTGCGGGGGAAGCATACGGAAGGCCATTCGATTGGCTGTTCATGTCGTTCTCAATCAGAAGGGCGGCGTCGGTAAGAGCACGATCGCGGTCAACTTGGCTGCCGTCACCGCCGACGTCCTCAACCGCGATGACGACCCGGAGGCGAGTTCGCCGGTCGCTGCGGTCTCGATAGACCCGCAGGGATCAGCCGTCTGGTGGGCCGCCCGCATCCACGACCTTCCGTTCCACATCGTGCAAGCCCACGACGACCTCGACGGCCTCAAACGGCTCGGCGAGCTTCCTGGCATCGCTCATGTCTACGTCGACACCCCGGGGTGGATCGACCTTCAGGCCAACGACGACACCTCCGATCCGTTGGGCCGCGGCCCGGCCGCCGACGCCTTGCGGGTCGTGCTGGACATCGCCGACCGCATTATCGTCCCGATCGAGACCGAGCCGCTGAGCTTCGACCCGACCGCGCGCACCATCACCAAAGTGATTCAGCCCCGAGGCATCCCGTACACCGTGGTGATCAACAACTGGGATCCCCGCGACGGCATTCATGACCTCAACGAGACCAAGGAGTTCGTCAAAGCCAACGGATGGCCCTTGGCGCGCACCGTGATTCGGCATTACAAGCTGCACGCGCGAGCCAGCGCCGACGGTCAGGTGGTCACTGAATACCCGGTCAACCGGGTGGCACTGCAAGCGCGGGAGGACTTCTATAAGTTCGCCCTCGAGCTCAACGTCGGAGGTGCACGCTGATGGCCCGCGGACAGCGCACCAACCTGGCCAGCCTGGCCAACTCGGTGGGGGATAACTCCCTGGTCGACCAGGCCGCCATGATGCCAAGCCATAGCGCGCCATTGACCGATCTGACGGCCAACCCGCGCAACCCTCGCGATGATCTTGGCGACCTCGCCGACCTGGCGTCGATTGCCGACATGCAACTGCAGCCGGCGGTCGTCGTCACCAAGAGCGCCTATCTGAAGCTCTATCCGCACGACACCATCGAGACCCGGTTCGTGGTCGTCAACGGGTGCCGCCGGCTGGCCGCCGCCCACAAATACGGCCGCACCGACCTCGCGATCGTCGTCAACGACGAGATCGCCCGAGACCGAATCACGCTGATCTCGGCCGCCATCGCGGAAAACGTCGATCGCAAGGACTTCGACGTCATCGAAGAGGCCAAAGCGGTTGAGACGCTTACCCAGGAGTGCGGGAGCGCGCAAGAGGCGGCCACCAGGCTGCGCAAGACCCCAGCATGGGTGTCGCAGCGCCGAGCTCTGCTGGAGTTGGCGCCACAACTGCAAACCGCGCTGCGCCGAGGCGAATTGGCGATCCGGGAAGCCCGCAACCTGGCGCGGGTGCCTCTCGAACAACAAGTCGCGCGCTGGCAGGCCGCCCAGCAGAAGAAGGACGACGCGGCCAATGGCGCTCCATCTGAGCCGCGCCCACCCAGCCCAACCAGAATCTTCGTAAAAGCATTGAACGAGTTCCCTTCTCGGCCGCAACTTCTCGCGGACGCGCTCCGCACTCAGTTGGGGCCGGACGGCGTGAAGACCTTGCTGGCGGTACTGACCGAGTAACCCGCCAGGGTCTAGGTAATCACCCACCCTGCGTCACGTGACGAAACTGGCCGCGTGAGACGTATCGGGCCGAATGCACTGCTGCGCAGCGGTATTGACCGCTACAGCTGATCGGCTAGCTCGCCCAGATTGCCCGGCGTCATGAATTGCGCCAGCGCGTCCAGGTAGTTGCGTGCCACCGCACGGTATTTGTCGGCTGCCGCGCTGGTCGAGCTGTCGGCGTCCAGCAGATCCTGCTGGGCGGCGATCAGCAGCCGGTTGGCCTCGGTGAGCGAAACCAGTTGTGCGCGAAGCCCATCGATGTCTGCGCTCGGCGGTGGGGGAGTGGCCCCAGGGGGTGGCGCGAGTTCGTCGGCGTAGACGTACCACCGCAGACGTTCCGGTCGCGGCATGGCACCGCCGCGGATCTCGCCGGCGGAGATGGCCCGGATGACGGTGCGCGGGTCCTTACCCAGCCGCTTCGCCGCTTCTGACAACGACACGACAGGACCGCCCGGTGTGGTCTCCACACCTGGCGGCGGCTGCTTGGGTTGCGTCATCGTCGGGTCATTCGGGCCGCCCGCTCACCTCACTCCGGTACCAACATCATGTCGTTAGTTAGGGACATATTAACGACACGGCAGCTGATTGCGAAGCGGATGCTGCTATTTAAGGGCATCAATGTCGTAAACTTGCGACATCATGATGAGGTGGTAGGAACACCCGCCGAGCGCCGGAGGACGACGTGAGCAACAGCGAGCAGCGCAGGCTGACAGGCAAGGTGTTGGTGCGTTTCACCGAAGAGGACCTGCAGGCCCTGCAAGATGAGGCCGACCGCCTCGGTACGAGCCTGCCGGCGCTGATGCGTGATATCAGCTTGCGGACCTTGGTCGCTCAGGCCTCGTAGTTCACCTCGCGTGGGTTGTTGTTGAAACTGTTGTGACATCGCCCCATCCGCCGTCGCGCCTGGGCACGGCCGCCGGCCAGGCCTGTCAGGGTCGTCCGAACGGATTATTCTGCACATCCCGGCGCGGGATCATCCGGCGAGGGCATCCGCGCCGGCCAGGATCCGGCCCACCGTCTGATGGTGAATCGCCAACCGACGCCCAATCGTGCTGCGCGGGGTGCCGGCAGCATGTTCGGCTAGGACGGTAGCCACCACCTCCGGGTCCTTCGACGTCACACCGCTCCGGATCAGTTCCTCAGCAGTGGTCTTCCACGGTGCTACCAGCCGCTGGGGTTCCGGCGACGCCCTCAGCCCCAGAGCCGGCGACTGACCGGCTAATCCGGACGTGACCGGCGACGGCGCCGATGGGGACGCCACCGCAGCGGCAGTAGCGGGCGTTTTCCGGGGGTCCGCCTTTGCCTTGATGCTGCTCGGCGTTCTTCGCGATGTCCGCGCTGGAGACATCGACAACAACGCCACCGTCGAGTTCGCAATCGAGGCATCGATGGCCACTGGCCACAACCACGCCCGGTCCGGCGGTATGCCGACCGCGACGGCCAGATCGCGCAGCGCGTCGAACGACAGGACGAAGGCGCACCCGGCCAGCGCGAGCGTCATCAGCAGTGCGCACCAGTAGGGCACTCCCACTCGGCGTGCCCGGACCAGCAGCGCTACCGAATGTGTAGAACCCAGCAAGACGGCGGGAGGCACCACCGCCGCCGCGGCCGCCAGCGGCACTCGGCCGGTCGGCGCGGTCAGCACCGCATGTGCGACGTTGCCGGCCACCGATACCCCCGGTCGCCGCGATCAGCCAGGCCCAAAAAAAGCGTGTCGCACCAACGGGTTTCGCCGTCTCAGATGCTCTCGCATCGACGACCATGTGTTCCCTTCAGCAAGCCGGACGTAGCGGGCACGTTGGTGTGCAAAG
>NZ_CBDIBT010000013.1:0-129404 GCF_965277065.1 Mycobacterium sp. | reverse complement strand
GCGCCTATACCCGGCGGCAGGCCCGCTAAATCGCGATCACGGCGACGGGAATCGGCGCGGCGCGACTACCGACGCACGCAGCGAGGCTTCAAAAGATGCGCAACAGTGGTGGCAAGGCGACGTCTTGACGGCCCCGGGGAGGCGAAATTGATCTTCACGCAGCACTACTTGGATTGCTTGTCGCAGGGGTCCTATCTCATCGGTGATGAGACCACCGGACGGGCGGTTGTCGTCGACCCGCGGCGTGACATTGATGTCTATCTGACCGAAGCTGCCGAATACGGGCTGAAAATCGAGCGGGTCATCGAGACGCATATTCACGCCGATTTCCTCACCGGCCACCTGGAGTTGGCGGCCGCCACCGGGGCGCAGATCAGCTACAGCGAAGAAGCAGAACTGAAATTTCCGGTGGATTCATTGCATGATGGACAGCGAATCTCGTTGGGCGATGTGACATTAGACATCCTCGCGACACCGGGCCACACCCCGGAGTCGATCTCCATCGTGGTCTACGAGCGCCCCGACGACGAGGTGCCCTACGGCGTCCTCACCGGCGACACCTTGTTCGTCGGCGATGTGGGACGGCCGGACCTGCTGTCCGGCGAAGGCCTGTCCTCGGAGGAGTTGGCGCGTTCGCTGTACAACTCGCTGCACGAGAAGCTGTTGAAGCTGCCCGACGCCACTCGCGTCTTCCCGGCGCACGGCGCCGGTTCGGCATGCGGCAAGCAGATGTCCAGCGAGACCAGTTCGACGATTGGTGACCAGCGGCGCGACAACTATGCACTGCATTTTTCCGACCTCGATGAGTTCATTGCGTCGATCACCGAGGGTCAGTCGCCGCAACCGCACTATTTCGAGTTCGACTCGGTGCGCAACCGCGAGCAGCGCCCCTTGTTCGACGACAGAGCGCCGCCCTTGCTGAGCATCGACGAGGTGCGCAGGTACGCGGCGGTGGGGGCGATCCTGCTGGATGCCCGGGACCCGGCCGAATACGCCCGCGGCCACCTGCGAGGTGCCGTTAATGTTGGGCTGGAAGGCCGGTTCGCCGAAAGCGCAGGACAAGTCTTCCCGCCCGATCGCGATATCGTCCTCGTTGGTGATGCCGGGATCTCGCTGGAGTCCAAGACCCGTCTTGCCCGAGTCGGGTTGGACCGCGTCGTCGGCCAATTAGACGACCTGGCAGCCGTTTTCACGCGGCACCCGGACCTCGTCGAGACCGCGGCGCGCTTCACGCCGGAGCAGCTGGCCGAATTGCTCCGCGACGAACCCGGTCTGCAGGTTGTCGACGTGCGCAACCCGGGGGAGACCGAGGACGGCGTCGTCCCTGGGGCGCAAGAGATTCCCTTGCCGACCCTGACTGACTCGTTCGAAAGCCTGGACCCCGCAGCGCCGGTGGTCACCTACTGCGCCAGCGGTTACCGGTCGCTGGTGGCCGCAAGTGTGCTTCGCGCCGCGGGCTTTGAAAGCGTGGGGGACCTGCTCGGTGGGTATGGCGCCTGGGGAGAGTCGGGCGCAGCCTAGATCGAGAAGTCCTCGCCGTGCCACACGCCGGCTTCCGGTGGCCGGATGACCCGGTCGGTCTGCGGCGTGTGCGCTTGGTCTTCGAGCCTGGCGACCCGGGTGAGCAGGGAATGCAGGCTTATTCCGACCAGGTCGGGCACCAAGGCGTCGCTGCCGCTGGAGCCGTGGTGGCTGATGGCCTGTCCGGGAACTCCGACGACCACGGCGCTATTCGGAACCTCCTTGACGACAACGGAATTGGCCCCAATTCGGCTGTCGTCACCGATGTTGATCGCGCCGAGGACTTTCGCGCCGGCGCCGATGATGACCCGGTCTCCGATCGTCGGATGACGCTTGCCGGTCTGTGCGCCGGTTCCGCCGAGCGTGACGCCATGGAAAATGGTGACGTCGTCGCCCACCTCGGCGGTCTCGCCGATCACCACCCCGGTGGCGTGGTCGATGAACAGGCCCTTGCCGATGATCGCGCCCGGATGGATGTCGACTCCGGTCAGGATTCGGGTGATCTCACCCAACGTGCGCGCGGCCACTTTCGCGCCGCGTTCCCACAACCAGTGGCTCACCCGGTGCCCCCAAATGGCATGTACTCCGGGGTAGGCGAACACGACTTGCAGCGTGCTAGGAACGGCGGGGTCGCGGTCTTTGGCCGCTTGGATGTCCCCCCGAATCGCGGTGAGCATGGCTAGTCCGCCAGATCGGAAAACAGGACGGTACTCAGATACCGCTCACCGGATGACGGCAGTACCACGACGATGCTCTTGCCCTTGTTCTCGGGCCGACGAGCCACCTCCAACGCCGCGACAACCGCTGCGCCCGAAGAGATCCCGACCAGCAGACCCTCTTCGGTGGCGAGGCGCCGGGCCATGGTGAGCGCGTGCTCGTTGCCGACGGTGATGATCTCATCGACGACGTCTTCGTCGTAGACCGGCGGGACGAATCCGGCGCCGATGCCCTGAATGGGGTGCGGCCCCTTCTGCCCGCCGGACAGCACCGGCGACGCGGCCGGCTCGACGGCGATCACCTGCACGTCTGGATTGCGTTCCTTGAGTACCTGTCCGACCCCGGTGATGGTGCCGCCGGTGCCGACGCCCGCGATGAAGAAGTCGATCTTGCCGTCCGTCTGCTTCCACACCTCTTCGGCCGTGGTGGCGCGGTGGACGGCCGGGTTCGCCGGATTCTCGAACTGCTGCGGGACGAAGTAGCGCTGTTCGCTCTTGGCCAGCTCCTCAGCCTTGGCGATCGCGCCCGGCATACCGTCTTTCCCCGGCGTCAGAACGAGCTCGGCGCCGTACGCGCGCAACAACACTCGGCGCTCGATGCTCATGGTGTCCGGCATCGTCAGGACAAGCTTGTAGCCACGAGCCGCTGCGACCATCGCCAGCGCGATACCGGTGTTCCCGCTCGTCGGCTCGAGGATGATGGTGTCCGGCTTGATCAATCCCGCTTCTTCGGCGGCATCGAGCATCGCAACCCCGATGCGATCCTTGACGCTGCCTCCGGGATTGAAGTACTCCAGCTTGGCGACCACATCGGCCACCGCACCCTCGGTTACGCGGTGCAGGCGCACCAGTGGCGTGTTTCCGACCAGCTGTGTGACGTCTTCGGCAATGCTCATCTACGATTCGCTCCCAGGGTCGCGGATCAAAATTCGTTGTGCTCCCAACTTATGTCAAACTCTATGGCGGTCTCGGCGGGGATGGCTAGCGCGACGGGGGTAAACCGTTGTGCCGTGGGATCCAACGCCACATCTGTCAGGCTCGACCGATTCGATCGCGAATCCGTCCGCGTCGCCGAGGCGGTGTCGGTCCGAGGCCTCGATCGTCAACGGGGCAGTGGCCCGGAACGTGCCGACCAGTTCGGCGTCGGCGACCGCTTCGGCGTCGATGAGTGCTGGCTTGGCTTTGCCGTCGGTGAAGAAGACTTTTTCCACGGTGTGCAAATCAGTGCCGCCGCGGTCGCGGGTCAGGCGCGACAGTTCCGTGGCCGAACGGACCAAAACGCGGCCGTCAGTCGCTACCGGCGTGGCCGTGCCGTGGTTCGAGAACAGAATCGTCACTGTTGTTGAGCTTCCTGAAAGACTGTGAAGCGGTGCGCATTTCGATTCCTCCGGCCATGCGGAGATAGTCGCCCTGAGGCGGGGAAGCGCGAAGATTTTCTACAGCGTCAAAAGGGCGTCAGGAAATCAACCACAACAACAGCAACGACGTATCACGGCGAGGCAGCGCGAGGGAACGAGACGCGGCTGTGCAGCGTGTTGCATATCGCCACTATAGGGCACGATTTGATGCGGGCACTTGGACCGCAAAGCTTGCAACCCCGCCGGGATAAAAATCACGCCGAGTTTTATGCTTGGCCCGCCTCGGTGCGGGTCATCACTGCGCGCAACCCGCTCTGCGGCGACGGGGACTGGAGGCGACGGTTCGCCCGTCGACGTCTTCCTCAAGGCGGTGCGGCGCATCGCGGAGGGCGCACGAACGTCTGCTGAGTTGTTCCCACGAGCCCGGCACACGGTAGCCAAGCCGCTGCCGGGCCTGTTGGCGTGCCAGGCATCTGTCCAGCTCAGCGGCTGATTCCGACTCGTCGACGGCTCCGGCGCAGATATTTTCTTGCTGAGTACAACCCTCCCGCACGCCTCGACGCATCCGTAACTTTTCGACGTGTTCTATGCGTGCAGTCGGCCTGCGGCGTCGCCGTCGTGTTCATGTACGCGGGTGCACCCGCTGACCGCAGGGTGACCGAAACTTCCCGCAGGCAGAGGAGCGCGATGAGTCGCATCGAGAGCCAGAAGGGCGAGCAAACTCGTTGAACGCCGCAATCACCGCAAGTTCAATGGTTGACGACAGCGAATCGCTCCTGCTCAGCATCCCGTTTCCAATCCGTCGGACGCATCGGCCGAGCTACCGGTGCACGCGACCCGAGCAAACTGGAACGTGGTCTTGGTCACGTCGTCGTCGGCGGATCGGGTAGACCGGGTGTCTGAAAAATCCGGTGGGTCGGCCCTGTCGCGGGTCGAGTGGTCGAAGCCGGCCAGTGCGGTCGGCGACTTCGTCGTCATGGCGGGCGAAACGTTTTCTGCTGTCTTTCGCCGACCTTTCGCGCTGCGTGAACTGATCGACCAGATCTGGTTCGTCGCGCGAGTGTCGATTGTGCCGACTTTGGTGCTGTCCGTTCCGTACACCGTTTTGATCGTCTTCACGCTGAACATCGTGTTGATCGAGGTCGGCGCCGGTGACCTATCGGGCGCCGGTGCGGCGCTGGCGTCGATCACCCAGGTCGGGCCGGTGGTCACCGCGATCGTGGTGTCCGGCGCCGGGGCCACCGCGATTTGCGCGGATCTGGGCGCCCGAACGATTCGTGAAGAGATCGACGCGATGAAGGTCATCGGGATCAATCCGATTCAGGCTCTGGTAGTGCCCCGGGTGATCGCCGCGACATTTGTTGCGCTGCTGCTGTATTCGGCGGTCGCGGTCGTCGGCCTGACCGGCAGCTACTTCTTCGTGGTGTATGTCCAACACGTCACGCCGGGAGCGTTCATCTTCGGAATGACCATCCTGACCGGCCTTCCTCAGGTGATCGTGTCGCTGGTCAAAGCGCTGCTGTTCGGGCTTTCGGCAGGTCTGATCGCGTGCTACAAGGGCTTGTCCGTCGGCGGCGGTGCGACCGGGGTAGGCAACGCGGTCAACGAGACCGTGGTGTTTGCATTCATGGCGCTGTTTTTGATCAACATCCTGGCTACCGCGTTCGGTGTGAAGGTGTCGCCGTGACGGATAAGTACCAGCAGCGGGCAGGCGGAGGCACGACGACCGACGAAGACGAGACCTATATCCCGGGTCGCGATTTCCT
This sequence comes from Mycobacterium sp., assembly GCF_965277065.1. Taxonomy (GTDB): domain Bacteria; phylum Actinomycetota; class Actinomycetes; order Mycobacteriales; family Mycobacteriaceae; genus Mycobacterium. The sequence continues at coordinate 124,043 of NZ_CBDIBT010000013.1, read as the reverse complement.
GAATGGCGTGATCGAGGCTGTCCGGACCCTGGGCGAGCAGACGGCGTTCATCGGCAACGCGCTCGGCTCCACCGTCGATGCGGTGCGCCGGTATCCGGGCGAAGTCCTACGTCTGATCGCTGTCCTTGGGGATGGGGACCGGGGCACTCGCGGTGATCGGCGGCACGGTGGTGATCGTCGGATTTCTGACGCTGACCACCGGCGCGCTGATCGCCGTGCAGGGCTACAACACACTGTCCAACGTTGGAATCGAGGCTCTTACCGGGTTTTTGGGCGCGTTTCTCAACGTCCGGTTCATCGTGCCGGCAACCGCAGGGGTGGCGCTGGCCGCCACCATCGGTGCCGGCGCCACCGCGCAACTCGGGGCCATGCGCATCAACGAGGAGATCGACGCGTTGGAGGCGATGGCCATCCGCCCGGTCACGTACCTGGCGTCCACGCGCATCGTGGCCGGCGTCGTAGCGGTCATCCCGATCTACACCACCGCGATGCTGATGGGGTTTCTGGCGACCCGGTTCGGCACGACGATCGTCTACGGGCAATCGCGCGGTGTCTACGACCACTATTTCTCGTCCTTCCTGCACCCGACCGATCTGCTCTGGTCGTTCGTCGAGGCGCTGTCGATGGCGGCCGCGGTGATGGCCATCCACACGTATTACGGCTACAACGCGACCGGGGGGCCGGCGGGCGTCGGCGAAGCGGTGGGTCGTGCCGTTCGGTCTTCGATCACCGCCGGGGTTTTCATTCTCTTGACGATCACACTGTCCGTGTACGGGCAGTCCGGCAATTTCCATTTGTCGGGGTGATCGGATGAGCCAGGAAACCCGGCGGCGCCGGGGGATCGACCCTATTTGGTGGGCACCGTTACTCGTGCTGGTGGTCGTCGTGGTCAGCACGCTGACCGCGATGGCGTTCGAAGGGACCCTGACGACGACCGTGCCGCTGACCGTGATCTCTGACCGGGCCGGCTTGGTCATGGAAGACGACGCGAAGGTGAAGCTACGCGGGGTGCAGATCGGTGAAGTGGCGAAAGTCGAGTCCTACGCCGACGCGGCCGGCACGAACTTGTCGAAGCTGAAGCTCAAGATCTATCCGAACGAGTTTCGCTTCCTGCCGAGCAACGTCGAAGCGGAGATCAAGTCCAGCACCGCGTTCGGCGCCAAGTACGTCGACCTGATCGTGCCCGCATTAGGCGTCAGCCATCGTGAATTGGCCAAAGGTGCTGTGCTGCATAGCCGCAATACGACCGTCGAGGTCAACACGGTCTTCGAGAACTTGCAGTCGATCGTGCACGCGATCGACCCGGCGAAGCTGAACGGGGTGTTGTCGGCGTTGGCCGATGGCTTCCGTGGCAAAGGTGACCGGATCGGCGAGGCGATCAGCGGAGGCAACCAATTTCTCGTTGCGGTGAACCCAAAACAAGCGACCATCCTTAAGGATTGGCAGCTGTTCGGTAAGACCGCCGCCACCTATTCGGTTGCGGCGCAGGATATTTTGTCAACGCTTGATTCTTTTACAACGACGAGCGTCACGATCACCAAGAACAAAAAAGCACTCAACGAACTGTTGTTGGATGCTATCGGCTTCTCGAACGCCGGCATCAACACGATCGGCCGCAATGAGCAGAACCTGGTCAGCGCAATCAATCTGGTGGCGCCGACCTTCGAGTTGCTGGGCAAGTACTCACCGACCTACAAGTGCACCTTCGAGGGCGCGGTGTGGTACCTCGAAAACGGTGGTCGAGCCGCCATGGGGGGCAACGGGAAATCGCTCAACATCGACGGTGGGCTGCTCTTCGGCGACGACCCGTACCGCTATCCGGACAACTTGCCGCGCGTGCAAGCCAAGGGTGGTCCTGGGGGCCGGCCGAGTTGTGGTTCGTTGCCTGATGCGAGTGCGAATTTCCCGGTGAAGTATCTGGTCACCGACACCGGATTCGGTACGGGACTAGATATTCGGCCTAACACCGGGATCGGGTTCCCCGGCTACGTCAACTACTTCCCGGTCACCAAGGGAACTCCGCAGCCGCCGCTGATTCGCTACCCTGGCGGTCCGGCGCCGGGCCTGCCGCCGGCCTACCCCGGCCAACCGCCGTACGGTGCGCCGGACTATGCCGGGGCTGCGACGCCGCCGCTGCCACCCGCACCACCTCCATCGCCCTGAGTTTCACCGACCTCGAAAAGTAAGGAGCTGCAATGAGAACCGACGCCGGCGCTATCGCGCGTGTGGTGGCGTTCACCGTTGTCTCTCTTGCTTTCGTCTTCATATTGGTGACGGTCTTCGGGCAGTTCCGGTTCGACTCGCGGACGTCATACAGCGCGGTGTTCTCGAACGTGTCGGGGCTCAAGGGCGGCAATTTCGTCCGCATTGCCGGCGTCGAGGTGGGCAAGGTCAGCGACCTCAAGCTCGAGAAGGACGGCACGGTCCACGTCAACTTCGCGATCGACAAAGGGCTGAGGCTCACCGAAGGCACCAAAGCGTCGGTGCGTTACGAAAACCTGATCGGCGACCGGTATCTCGCGCTCGAGGACGGGCCCGGTCCGCCCAGGAAATTGCCGCAGAACGCCACCATCCCGTTGGCCCGAACGTCGCCGGCCCTCGATGTCGACGCTCTCATCGGCGGGTTCCGGCCGCTGTTTCGCGCGTTGGATCCCGACCAGGTCAACGCGCTGTCCGGCCAACTGCTGAGGGTGTTTCAGGGTGAGGGCGCCACCATCTCGTCGGTGCTCGGCGAGACGTCCGCGCTGACCACCACGCTGGCCAACCGCGACAAGCTGATCGGTGATGTGATCACCAACCTGAACGTCGTGCTGCACACCTTCGGCACCCGTGACAAACAGTTCTCCGACGGCCTGGACAAGCTCTCGTCATTGGTCGGGGCGCTGTCGGAACGCAAGACCGACATCACCAAGGACGTGGCCTACATCAATGCCGCGACCGGTTCGGTCGCCGATTTGTTGACCCAAGCGCGACAACCGATCAAAGACACCGTGGTGCAAACGGATCGGGTTTCGGGACAGATCGAGTCCGATCACAACTACTTCGACGACCTCGTCAGGACACTTCCCGACGTCTATCAGGTGTTGTCCCGCCAGGGTCTGTACGGCGACTACTTCGGCTTCTATATCTGCGACGTGATCATCAAGCTCAACGGCAGAAACGGACAACCCACGTTCGTCAAGCTGGTGAGTCAGGTAACCGGGCGGTGCTTGCCGAAAAAATGACCTCGATCAAAGACCGCTTCACAGCTCTCAACACCAAACGGCGCAACATCAAGCCGCTTGCCGACCGCAACCGGGTCACGGTCGGCCTGGTGGGCATCGGCATCGTCATCGCACTGGTCGCCGCTGTCTTCTCCTACGAGAAAATCCCATTCCTCACTGGAAAGTCCGGCTATTCCGCGTATTTCAGCGAGGCGGGCGGGATCAAACCGGACAGTGACGTGCGAGTGTCCGGACTGTCGGTCGGCAGGGTGACCAGCGTGAAACTGGACGGGGCCAAGGTGCTGGTCACATTCACCGTCGACGACGACGTCGCACTGGGCAACCGTACCGAAGCGTCGATCAAGACCGAGACCGTGCTCGGCACCAAGATGCTAGAGGTGACTCCGCGCGGAGACGGCACGCTGCGGGGCCCGATCCCGGTCGAGCGCACTCGGTCGCCTTACGACCTGCCGGATGCCTTGGGCGACTTGACCAGCACCATCAGCGCGCTGGACACCGCCAAGCTTTCTTCGGCGCTGACGACGTTGGCGAACACCTTCAAAGACACCCCACCTGATTTGAAAGCCGCACTCGAGGGTGTCGCGCAGTTCTCCAGCACGCTGGACAACCGTGACGCGAAACTGCGCAGCCTGCTGACCAATGCAAACAAGGTCACCGGGGTGCTGGGCAAGCGCAGCGACCAGATCGCCAACCTGGTCATCAACGCGAATGCCTTGTTGGCGAGCTTCTGACGCAACGCAATGCGGTCGACGCGCTGATGACCAACGTCGGCGCCGCGACACGCGAGATCTCGGCCGTCATCGGAGACAACCGGACGCAGCTCAAGCCCGCCCTGGACAAACTCAACGCCGTGCTCGGGGTCTTGGACGACCGCAAAAAGGAACTGCAGCGCACTCTGTATCTGATCCCGAAGTACGCGATGTCGTTCGGTGAGGTGTTGGGGTCGGGACCGTTCTTCAAAGCCTCGCTGCCGAACCTGACACTGGGACAATTCGCGCAGCCGTTCACCGACGCGGCGTTCTCCGATCTGGGGCTGGACCCCAATGTGCTGCTGCCGTCGCAACTTGTCGATCCGGGCAACGGCCAGCCCGGCCTGCCGTTGCTGCCGCTGCCGTACCCGCGCACCGGACAAGGCGGCGAGCCGCGACGGAACATCCCGGATGCCATCACCGGCAACCCAGGAGATCAGCCGTGCAGTGTGCCCGGCAGGCCGGGAGCTCCCGGTTGCTACCCGTACCGCCAGCCGCCGGCGGCGCCGCCGCCAGGTGGGCCGCCGCCCGGCCCGCCGGCGGATCTTCAGCCGCCACCCAAGCAGACGCCGGTGTACCAGCCGGCGCCCAATGAAGTGCCGGCGAACGGGGGTCGCTGATGGCATCCGCGAAAGCCCTTTCAGGACTTGGTAACCCGATCAAGAGCGCCGAAGCGTGGATCGACAACCATCGACGCGCCACCAAAATCGGCACGGGGATCAGCCTGGTGCTGATCCTGGCCGTCGGTATCAGCATGATGGTCACGCCGTGGTGGAAGCAGGTGAACCGCAACACTTACATCGCGTACTTCCCGAACACCAACGGTGTCTACATCGGCGACGAGATCCGCATTCTGGGCGTCGCGGTCGGAACGATCGAGAAGATCGAGCCGCAGCCCAACGCAGCGAAGGTCACGTTCACCGTCGACTCGGAGTACCCGGTTCCCGCCGATGTGCGCGCCGCGATCCTGTCGCCGTCACTGGTGTCGTCGCGGGCGATTCAACTTGTCCCGGTCTACTCCGGCGGGCCGAAACTTGCTGACGGCGCAACCATTCCGCAGGAAAGGACCGCGGTACCCGTCGAATGGGACGACCTGCGTAAGCAGTTGGAGAAGCTGACCGAGTCCCTGCAGCCGACGACCGAGGGCGGGACGAGCGCGCTGGGGCAGTTCGTCAACACGTCAGCGGCGAACCTGCGCGGTGAGGGTGACACCGCGCGCGACACCGTCATCAAGCTCTCGCAGGCGGTGTCGGCGCTGGGGGACCACAGCACCGACATCTTCAGCACGCTGCGCAACCTGGAGACGTTCGTCTCGGCGCTGACGTCGAGCAGTGAGTTGCTGGCGTCGTTCAACAGGAACCTGGCCACCATCACCACGGTGATGAGCAATACCCCGAACGAGTGGGGCCAGGCCATTGCGGGACTGGACGGCGCGGTCAACGATCTGCGTCCCTTCGTCGCCGAGAACCGCGAGGCCATCGGCACGACGTTCGACCACCTCAACGACATCACCACGGCGCTCAACGACAGCCGCCGCGACATCAAGCAGACCCTGCACGTCGCTCCGAACGTGTTCCAGAACTTCCTGAACATCTATCAACCCGCGCAGAGCGCGGTGACCGGGATTCTGGCCCTGTCGAACTTTGCCGATACCGTCCAATCCATCTGCGGATCAATCGAATCCGACGGGCTTGTCGGGAGGAAACAGTCGGCGCGGCTGTGCGAGCAGTATTTGTCGCCGATCATCAAGAACCGCCAATACAACTACCTGCCAATCGGTCTCAACCCGTTCGTGGGTGCGGCGGCGCGTCCGAACGAGATCACCTACAGCGAGGACAAGCTCAACCCGCACATTCCGCCGCCGGGAGCGCCGGCCGGCCCGGCCCCTGACGCGCCACCTCCGGTCTCGCCGCAGGCACTGCCGGGTGGCGCCGTACCGCCGGCGCCGGTCGCCGTCCGTTCGACCGACCCCCGCGGTGGGCTGCCGGGTCTGATGGTGCCCGTGCCACCGGGAGGTACGCCATGAGGCGCATACTGGCTGCGGCGGTGGCCTTCTCGTGCGTGTCCCTGTTGACGAGTTGTGCAGGGTGGCGGGGCCTCAACTCGCTGCCGCTGCCGGGAACCCAGGGCAACGGTGATGGTGCGTACACCATCCAGGCTCAGCTGCCGGATGTGGTGGTCATTCAGCCCAACACCCGGGTGCGGGTCGCCGACGTCAACATCGGCAACGTCACCAAGATCGAGGTCCAGGACTGGCATGCGCTGGTGACCATGCGGATCAATGGCGGTATCCACCTGCCGGAGAACAGCACCGCCAAGGTCGGCCAGACCAGCCTGCTGGGCTCCATGCACATCGAGTTGGCGCCGCCGAAGGATGAGGCCCCGCGCGGACAACTGCAGAACGGCTCGGTGATTCCGCTGTCCAGGGCGGCGACCTACCCGACCACCGAGCAGACCCTGGCGTCGGTGGCGATTCTGCTCAACGGCGGCGGGCTGGGCCATATTCAAGAGCTCACAAGGACTTTCGCAACGGCGTTGACGGGCCGGGAGAAAGAGATGCGCAGCCTGTTGACCCAGTTGGACATCTTCGTCACCGAGACGAAGAAACAGACCGACGACATCATCACGGCCATCGACAGTGTCAACGCACTCGTCGGCCAAGTCGCGGACAAAGACGCTACAGTCGATAAGGCGCTGACGACGATCCCGCAGGCGCTGGGGGTTCTCTCGGACACGCGCAAGACGCTGGTGGATGCGATCGACAAGTTGGGCCAGTTCAGTGCCGTCGCCGCCTCCACCATCCAGCAGTCCACGAAGTCGCTCGTTGACAACTTCCGCAACCTCGCACCTGCGCTGCGTGAACTAGCCAACGCCGGGCCCGCCCTCACCCGTGGCCTCGACTTCCTCAGCACGCTGCCGTGGGTGAAAAGCACTGTCCCCAATTGGTTTCGGGGCGACTTCGCCAACATCTCGCTCGTCGTCGACCTCACCTTGAGCCGCCTGGACAGCGGTTTTTTCACCGGGTCGAGGTGGGAAGGAAACCTCACCGAACTCGAAATGCAGTGGGGCCGAACCATCGGCCAAATGCCCAGCCCGTACACCGCGGTCAATCCGTTGATCGCGGCCTACCACTGGGGCGGTTACTAGCATGTCGCGCACGAGTTCGCTGCGGCTGTCCCGGGGGGTATGGACCCAGCTGACGATCCTTGCGTCGGTCACCGTACTCTCCATCGGCGTGATGGCTTTCGGCTTCATCAAAGTGCCTGCGCTGCTCGGTGTCGGCAGATACACGGTGAAGGTCGACCTGCCCGCCTCCGGCGGGTTGTATCCGACGTCGGTGGTGAACTACCGCGGCAGCGAGATCGGCAGCGTCAAGTCGGTCGATGTCACCCAGAACGGAGTTCAGGCCGTTCTTTCGCTGAAATCGGACATCGCGATCCCCCGCGACGTGACCGCCGCGGTACACAGCCGCTCGGCGGTCGGGGAGCAATTCCTGGAATTGACACCGCATTCCGGCACCGTGGCTGACACCGGCCCGAAATTGCGGGACGGCGATGTGATCGCGGTCGGCAAGACACAGATTCCGGTCGATATCGGATCGCTGCTGGACACCACCAACAAGGCACTCGCGGCGATCCCGCAGGACAACCTGCACACCGTCGTGGAAGAAGCGTCGAAAGCCGTCGCGGGCCTGGGGCCGGAACTGTCCCGGCTGGTCGACGGCGGCACCGTACTGGCGATCGATGCCGGCCAGACCACCGACTCGTTCTCCCGTCTGATCGACGAATTTCCGCCGGTGGCGAGTTCGCAAGTGCGGACGTCGGATTCGATCGCGACGTGGGCGCGGCGGGTGAACGCGATCACCAGTCAGGTGAAGGTACAAGACGACAAGTTGGCCGACTTGCTCAACACCGCCGGCCCCGCGCTCGACGAAGGCACCGCGCTGTTCGACAGGCTTTCGCCCACACTGCCGGTGCTGCTGGCGAACTTGGTCAGCCTGGGCACTATCACGGTGAATTACCGGAACGACCTCGAACAATTGTTGGTCATGTTCCCGCAGGGGACCGCGGTGATGTCGTCGATCATCGTGCCGGACCGGGTCGCCAAGATGGACTACAAGGGCATCTATCTGGACTTCAACCTAAACCTCAACTCGCCGCCACCGTGTAACGCCGGATTTCTGCCGGTGCAGCAGCAGCGGATCCCGGTGCGCGAGGACTATCCCGACCGCACCAACGGCGAGTTGTACTGCCGTATCCCGCAGAACTCCGATATGAATGTCCGCGGCGTTCGCAACGTTCCCTGCGAGACCAAGCCGGGCAAACGCGCACCGACCGTCGAGATGTGTGAAAGCGACGAGCAGTACGTCCCGCTCAACGACGGCCTGTTCTGGAAGGGCGATCCAAACGCGACGCTGAGCGGCCAGGGCGTGCCGCATTATCCGAAGGGCGGGCCACCGTATTCGCCGGGCGAGCATTGGCATCCGCCCGTTGATCCCGCGGCGCCGAAACCGGTGCTCGCCATTCCCTACGACCCCCTGACCGGGAACTACATCGGGCCCGACGGCCGTCATTACAGCGATTCCGACCTGGGGTCTACACCGAAAGGCAAGACATGGCAGAGCATGATGGTGCCGCCGCGCAAGCCGAATCCGTAACCGCAACGGAGCACGTCGACGTCGAAAGCACGGCCGAGGACATCGAGGCGGCCGAGGCGGAGGTGGCGAAGTCGAAAACCAAAAGGCGCGTGCCGCAGTGGTTGTCGCGTACTCCCGGGCCGATCGCCTTCGGGGTAGCCATCATCGTGGCGTTGCTCGGCGTGGGGGGCTGGCTGGGATTTCGCCTGCACCAAGACGATCAGGTGCAGGCCCAGCGCAACCTGTACGTGCAGGTCGCGCGGCAGACCGCGATCAACCTGACCACGATCAACTACGCCGAGGTCGATGCCGACATCAAGCGGGTCCTGGACTCGGCGACTGGCGGCTTTCACGAGGAGTTCAAGAACCGGTCGCAACCCTTCGTCGAGGTCGTCAAGAAGGTGCAGTCGAAGTCCGAAGGCACCATCGCCGAGGCGGGGCTGCTCTCCTACACCGATGACCAGGCTCAGGTGCTCGTCGCGATATCGGTCAAGACAGCGATGGGGACGGCGCCGGCCGACCCGGAGCCCCGCAGGTGGCGGATGCGTCTCACCGTCGACAAGACTGCCGACGGCGCGAAGGTGTCGAATGTCGAGTTCGTGCCGTGAACAGCCGAACCGCCCTCAATGTGGAGGAGGACATCGAGATGTCTGGTGATGACGACTCGGTCGCCGACGACCTCGCGGATGAGGCGGAAGCCGCAGACGAGGCGGACCGGCTCGACACCGGCGCGGGGGACGACGACGCCGACGACGCGGATGAAGCGACGGACGCTGAGGACGAAGCGGCGGACGCGCCGGAGCGGCCGGGCGCTCCATTCTCCTGGGGCCGGCTACTGATTGCGGCACTTCCCGCGCTGGCGTTGATCCTGGCTCTTGGAGTCGGATATCTGAAATGGCTCGACGGCAGCGCCCGCGAATCCCGCGCCGCCGCAGAACAATCCACCCGAGCCGCCAGTGACAGCACGATCGCGATCCTGTCGTACCAGCCCGAGACCGTGGACCAGCAGTTGAAGTCCGCCGCTGATCGGCTCGCCGAGCCGTTCCGGCAGCAGTACCTCCAGCTCGTCAATGACGTCGTCGCGCCCGGTGCCAAGCAGCAGCACATCTCGGCACTGGCCACTGTGCCTGCGGCGGCATCGGTGCTGGCGACCGGAAAGCACGCTGTGGTACTGGTTTTCGTCGACCAGACCACCACCATCGGCAACGATGCACCCACTCAGAGCACGTCCAGTGTGCGCGTCAGTCTCGACAAGATCGACGGTCGCTGGCTCATCTCGCAGTTCGACCCGGTGTAAGGAAGTCAGGCATGAAAAGTGCGTCGAAGAGTTTCCGGCGGCTGTCTGCGATCGCGCTGACGGTCGGGTGGTGTGCGGCGACGACGATTGCCGGATCGCCGGGTACCACCAAGGCGGCCGGCTTCGAGAACCTGTTGGTGCCGTCGCCATCGATGGGTCGCGACATTCCGGTGGCCTTCCTGGCCGGTGGCCCGCATGCGGCGTACCTGCTCGACGGATTCAACGCCGCGCCGGATGTGAGCAACTGGGCGACGGCCGGAAACGGGTTCAACACCCTTGCCGGTAAAGGTATTTCGGTGGTCGCACCGGCCGGCGGCGCCTACAGCATGTACACCAACTGGGAGCAGGACGGCAGCAAGCAGTGGGACACGTTCCTGTCCACCGAGTTGCCGGACTGGCTGGCCGCCAACAAGGGCCTGGCGCCGGGTGGGCACGGCGTGGTCGGCGTGTCGCAGGGCGGCTATGCGGCTGCGGCGCTGGTGACTTTTCATCCTGACCGGTTCCGTTACGCCGGATCGCTGTCGGGATTTCTCACTCCCGAACGCACCGCCGTGGACGGCACGATCAGGGCTGCCCTCCTGCAAGGCGGCGCCGACAGCGGTGCCATGTGGGGGGCGCCTCAGCTCGGTCGCTGGAAGTGGCATTCGCCGAATCAGAACATCCAGCAGCTGGTCGACAACAACGCCCGGCTCTGGATTTACAGTCCGGGCAGCGCCGCTCCGACCGACCAAGGCGCGATGGCCGGCTTCGGCGACATCTCCCAGGGCACCAACGCGACGTTCTACTCGCATTTCCGAGACGTCGGCGGCACGAACGCGCACTTCGACCTGGGTCGCGGTGGCGGCAACGATTGGCCGACCTGGGGACGGCAGCTCAGCGCGATGTCCGGCGATCTCGCAGCCGACATTCGCTAGCACCTCGAGGAATGAGACACCATGACTTACAAGCGGATTCGCGAACTCGCCCGGATCATCTCGATACCGTTGGCGGTCGGGCTCGCCGCGCCGGTCGCGGTCGTGTCGGCCGCCCCCGGCGTCCCCGGCAACAACGACCGGCTCAACAACGGCATCGTGACCAACATCGACACCGTAAAGTTTCAGGCCGGCTGCACCACGAAGCTGCTGAAGAACCCGCAACTGGAAGCCGCCGCGCAGCGCTACACCGTCGACGTGCTCAACAACCGAAGCCTCGACGCCGACGTCGGCTCCGACGGGTCGTCGGTGGCCGCCCGCGCTCGCGACGCCGGATATCGCGGCACGGTGGCCGAAACGGTGGCGATCAACAACTCGCTGGCGATCAATGACCTTGACGTGATGGGCAATTGGTATTACCGCCCCGACTACATGGCGATCATGTCGAACTGCGCCAACACCCAGATTGGGGTGTGGTCGGAGAACAGCTTTGACCGCAGCGTGCTGGTCGCCGTCTACGGGCAGCCGGATCGATGAGGCGCGGGATGTGGCCGGCCGGTCTGATCGTCGCCGCGGTGTTCACCGGCGTTGCGCCGGCACCACACGCGCACGCCGTTCCGGCGCCCGATATCGAGTTCATCTACGACACCACCGTGCGCAAGCAGTACAGCTTCGCGAACACCGCCGATGCGATCGCCTACGCGCACGGAATGTGCGACAAGATCACCGGTGGGGCCAGCTACGGCCAAGTCATCGGTGATGTGAAAAACGACGTTCAGCCGAACGACGAGTATTCGGCGAACTACCTGATTTCCAACGCAGTCAACATTTACTGCCCGGCCCAGCTATGGCAGCTGCGAAATTCGGCAGGCACGTATGTGCCGCCCCCGCAGTGAACGACTAGCCGTTGTCGGCGTTGCCGAGGTCCGGAGCGTAGGACGGCGGCGGGTAATTGCCCCGCAGCAGCCACGCGAACGACGCAATGCCGTATTCCAGCTCGTCGCTCGCGTCGTAATCGGGGTTGGGATTCATGAGCTAGAGCCTATCTCGTTACGGCTCAGTTGTCGTTTGGCCCGGAGGCCAGCCGGGAGAGGATCGTCTCGATATCCGCTGACGCACCGCGGTTGTACGGCAGCTTCGACAGCGCCGTTCCCATCGCGCAGGTGTTGGAGACCGCGGCATACGTCAGGCCGCCGCCGATGGCCGCGGCCAGCCACTTGAGTCGAGGAATGGCGATGCTGCCGAGCACCGAGGACAGCACGATCGATCCGGCGACCAGACGGACCTGGCGCTCCAGATCCCACCGCTGAACCCCGCGGTTGACCTCGAAGCCGTGGCCTTCCCAGTCGCTGATCCCGTTTTCCAGGACGCTCCCGCCGTCGACGCCGGCCCGCTGGAGAAGCTCCTGCGCTTGGGTCGCACGCTGGCCCGAGCGGCAGACCAGCACAATGCCGTGGCTGTGGTCGAGTCGTTCGGCGACCGTCGGGCCGTGTTCGTTCAGCACATCGAGCGGCACATTGAGGGAGCCGCCGATGTGCGAGGTCTCGAACTCGGCAGGCGTTCGCACGTCGAGGATCCACAGCGGAGCCTCCGCGACGATCAGGTCACGGAGTTCAGTCGAGGTGATTGCAGCCGTCATGACGAGCGAATACCCAACCGGTCCCTAGGCGGGAAAGTTCCGCTCGCCGTGAGTTTTGCTGCGGGTCAAGCTTGCAGCAACGCCGAATCAGTCGCGCCGGTCTCGTCGGATTCGTCATCGACGTCGGCCCCGGGCAGGTTCTCCGGGTGCAGCATGTCGGCGTAACGCAGTGAATCGGGGATGCCGAACCCGTCGACCAGAAGTTGCGCGTGCGGGCGCAGCAGCCGGCACCGGTCGTTGATCCCGCGGGTGACCGCCTTGGCGCGTTCGGTCGACAGGAATCGGTGTTCGACGTACCAGGCCTTATCGTCCTCGATCACCGTCAGCGCGTAGAGGTCGCAGACGAGCCCGAGAACCTCACGCGCCTTGTCGTTTTCGCACGCGTCGATCCCGGCGACGAACGCCTCCAACACCACCCGATCGATGTGGGCGCGCGCAGCGTGCAGCACGTGATCCTGCACCGAATTGAACGCGTCGAAGGCCGACATTTCTTTCGATTTGGCCTGCAGCCGGCGCGCCACCGAGGCGATGATGTATTGCTCCCGGTCCTCGAACATCTGGACCTGGGTGCCTCGGTTGAACAGGCTGCCTTCTTCTTCGTTGTCCTGTCGGGCGTCGATGACGGTCTGGATGATCGTCTCGGCCGCAGTACGCTTCAGCACCCGTTCGCCGGCGAAATTGGCGGCGAAGCGCACCCATTCCACCGGGCTCATACCCTTGATGTCGTCGGCGTAGGCGGTCAGCAACTCCTTGGCGACCAGCTGCGTCAGCACGTGATTGTCACCTTCGAAGGTGGTGAACACGTCGGTGTCGGCGCGCAGGGCGATCAACCGGTTGTCGGCCAGATACCCTGCGCCGCCGCATGCTTCGCGTGCCTCCTGGATGGCGGTGGACGCATGCCAGGTGTTTGCAGCTTTCAGCCCGGCCGCCCGCGCCTCCAACTCCCGTTGCTCCTCGGCATCGGGGGAGTCGGCGGTCTGCAGATCGTGGCATTTGGAGACCAGTTCGTTCTGCGCGAACTGCAACGCATACGACTTCGCAATCAGCGGGAACAGCCGGCGCTGATGCACCAGGTAATCCATGATCAGCACCTCGCCTTCGTCGTCGGGCGCGCTGAACTGCTTGCGCTGCAACGCATATCGGGTCGCGATGTCCAGGGCAACCCGCCCCGCGGCGCCCGCGCTGCCGCCGACGGTCACCCGTCCGCGGATCAGCGTCCCGATCATCGTGAAGAACCGGCGGTTGGGATTCTCGATGTCCGAGGAGTAGGTGCCGTCGGCCGCGACATCGCCGTACTTGTTCAGCAGGTTCACCCGCGGGACGCGAACATGGTCGAACACGATGCGACCGTTGTCGACGCCCGGCAGGCCGCCCTTGTACTGACAGTCCGAGGTTGTCACGCCGGGCAGGTCGTCGCCGTCGTCGTCGCGGATCGGCACCAGGAAGCAGTGCACGCCGTGGTTGACCTGCTGGCCGTCCTCGGTGGTGACGAGCTGGGCGAAAACCGCGGCGATGATGGCGGTTTCGGCGGCACCACCGATGTAGTCCTTGCGCGCGTTCGGTGTCGAGGAGTGGATGACGAACTCTTCGGTCGCAGCGTCGTAGGTCGCGATCGTCTCGAGCGCCTGCACGTCGCTGCCGTGACCGGTCTCGGTCATCGCGAAACAACCGGGCAGCTCGAGGTTGATGATCTTCTTCACGTAGGCCTCGTGGTGGCGCTCCGTACCCAGGTTCTCGACGGCCCCGCCGAACAGGCCCCACTGCACCCCGGCCTTGACCATCAGCGACAGGTCCGACATGGCCAGCATCTCGATCATCGTCACCGCGGCGCCGACGTTGCCGTTACCGCCGTGCTCCTTGCGGAAACCGTCGTCGGCCTCACCGGAGGCGGCCATGATGCTCATCTGCTCGGCGACCTTCGTGCGGGCGATCACCGTGTTCGGTGTGTAGTGCGGACGGAAGATCTCGTCGGAGAGTCGCTCGCGCATCTGGTTCTTCACGTCACGAAAGCGTCCGTCGAGCGAGTTGCGTAAATGTTCCGCAATGGTGGTCATACCCGACGGTAACCGATCAGAATTGTGACGCTGGGAGAACGCGGTGCTCAGTTGAACGATCCGTTAACCCAAGGTGTCTATAGTCTCCTCCGCGGCCTCGGTCTTGCGGTCGCAGAAAGGTATGCCATGAGCGGGGTTTCCCGCGCTTTCAGCAGGGAGGGCGCGGTCGACGCGGAGGCCGTCGCGGCAGCTCTGCGGCCGACGTTCACCGTCACGGCCGGGGCGGAGCAGACGGTCTCGCACACCTGGCTGGACACCTTCGACTGGCGCCTGCACTCGGCCGGGATCTCATTGCGGTACGCCGACGACGGGCCGCTGGTGCTGCAGTCTCCCGACGGGGCCCGGCTGCAGGCTCCACGGGCCGGGCTGAAGTGGCCGGCGCAGGCGCATGATCTGCCGGTTGGGGCGCTCCGTGACGCACTGGCGCCACTGATTGCGCCGCGGGCGCTGCTGCCGGTTGTGACCGTGCGGTCCGCCTCGCAGGAGGCTCGGGTGCTCGATGCCGAGGAGAAAACCGTCGCACGGCTGCAGACCGACAGCGTCGAGGACGGGACCAGCCAGCTACGGATCCAGCCGCTGCGTGGCTACGACACCGAGGCCGATCGGATTGCGCGGCTGCTGGCGCGGGCCGATGGGTTCAGTGCGGTCTCCGCGACGCTGTACGACCTCGCGCTGATCCATGCCAGTCGCAGCCCCGCCAACGGAAGCCGCCCGCGCGTGAAGCTGCAGCCGGAAACCCCTGCGGCCGTGGCTATTGCGGAGATGCTGATCGGGTTCGCAGCGGCGATCGAGGAGAACGTGCCAGGCACCATCGCGTCGATCGACACCGAATTCCTGCACGACCTGCGGGTCGCGGTGCGTCGTACCCGCTCGATTCTCAAGCTGGTCGGGGACGTGCTGCCCGACCAGCTGGCCGATCGGTTCGCGCCGGATTTCAAGTGGCTCGGCGATCTGACCACCCCGGTCCGCGACCTCGACGTCTACCTGCTCGAGCTGGATTCGATGGCCGCCCGGCTGACGTCGGCCGACCCCGGCGACCTCGACGCGTTCCGGTCGTTCCTGGTCAAACACCGCAGCGCCGAGCGGCGGCGGTTGGTGCGCGGGCTGCGGTCGAAGCGTTTCCAGAATCTGCTGGGCGACTGGCGCGCCGAGCTGATCGAGGTGACGCCCGTCGGCGGCGGCCCAACGGTCGCGATGCTCGCGCACCGGAGAATCACGCGGGCATACCGCAACGCGGTGCGGCGCGGGAAGCGGATCAACGAGAACTCGCCCAGCGAGGACGTCCACGCGCTGCGCAAGCGGTGCAAGGAGTTACGCTATCTGCTCGAGGTGTTCCGGCCGGTGTGCGATAACACGCCACACCGGGCGCTGCTCAAAGAGCTCAAGTCGCTGCAGGACACCCTCGGCGACTTCCAGGACGGTGAAGTGCAGCGCGAAGCCGTCCGCGAATTCGCCGCGGCGATGATGGAACAGGGAGCGGTGCCCCCCAAGACACTGCTGGCGATGGGGGAGATGGCCGCGCAGCTCGACGCGCACCAGCTGAACGCGCGGGCGGCGCTGGCTGGTCGGCTGAAACCGTTTCTGGCCGAGGACAATCGCGCCCGCGTCAAGGCGCTGGTGCGCCGATGAGGGTCTACGCGACGTACAACATCAAGGGCGGCGTCGGTAAAACGTCGGCTGCGGTGAACCTGGCCCATCTCGCGGCGCTCGACGGGCGCAACGTGCTGCTGTGGGACCTCGACCCGCAGGGCGCGGCGACCTACATGTTCCGGGTGCGGCCCAAGGTCAAAGGCGGCGGGCGGGCACTGGTGGACGGATCGCGATCGCTGGACGACGCGATCAAGGCCACCGACTTCGACGGGCTCGACCTGGTGCCCGCCGATTTTCGGTATCGCAACCTGGATGTGCAACTCGACGACACGAAGCGGCCGACGCGCCGGGTCCGAGAATTGTTGCGGCCGTTGGAAAGCCAGTACGACGTCGTTTTTCTGGATTGTCCGCCGAGCATCTCGTTGCTGTCGGAGAACGTCCTGCATGCGGTCGACAGGCTGTTGGTGCCGATGATCCCGGCGACGCTGTCGGTCCGGACGTTCGATCAACTGACCGATTTCGTCGCCGATTTCGAAGGGCGCCGCCCGCTGGTGCAAGCCTTCTTCTCGATGGTGGACCGGCGCAAGCGGCTGCATTGCGATCTCGTGGAACGTCTGTCGACCGAACGGGTGGGAATTCTGGCCAGCGCCATCCCGGCGCTGTCGGTCATCGAGCAGATGGCCGAACACCGAGCGCCGGTGACCGCGTTCGCGCCGCACAGCGCCGCCTCGCACTGCTACAGGGCGCTGTGGGCGGAGATCACCGGCGGCTGATGCCGGCGCGACGGCCGTCGCAGTCGCCATCGCAGCGCGGCGGTCGCGACGACGCCGAAGCCGATCAGCAGGCCCATGTCGAGCAGCCACTGCCCGGATGTGTGCCGCCACGAAACGTCAGCGTCGGCAAGGGGATTGACCACGTGCACGTCGACGGTGGACGCGGTGGCGGCGAAGCCCCATCGGGACGGCACCAGCCCCGCGATCTGCTCCAGCGGGAAACGGCCGGATATCGGGAACAGCGCCCCGGCGAACACCAGTGAGACCATCACGATCAGCACGGCAATCAACACGACCTGCTCGGAATAAGTCGCCAATGACGACAGGGCCAGCGCGACCAGCGCCGACACGATGGCCGTAACGGCCAGCGCGATGAACAGTTCGACGCTGGCCTCGAGTTTGTTGTGGCCGAGCAGGACCGCGCCGTGCGTGGGCGCCGGGTGGCCGACGGTCGCGACGATGGTGATGACGGCGGTTTGGACGACAGCGACGAGGCTATAGACGATTGCCTTGCCGGCCAAGAACGCTGACGCCGATAATCCGTGAGCTTGTTCGCGCCGAAAGATGCGCTGCTCGCCGAAGAGGTCGCGGATACCCAGGGCGGTGCCCATCACGACGGCGCCGATGCCGAGCACAGTGAGGAGCGCCACCGCCTGGTCCGGGTTGTTGCCGTAGCGACTTGCCGGGCCGAATCCGGAGTCCCCGGGTATCAGCAACGAGACGGCCCCGAACAGCACCGGGAGGATGGATAGGAAGATGAAGTACCGCTGATCGCCGATCATCACCCAGGCTTGCCGACGCGCGGAAATGATGATCTGGTGCAAGACATTTCGCTGCAGCGACGGCGCGGTCGTGGCCTCGGATACGGCCGGCGGCTCCGGCGGCGGCGGTTCCTGTTGTCGCGCCAGGTATTCGTCGTGGGCGCCGTAGGGGTCCGTGCGGGCCCGCTTGACGATCGTGGTCCAATCGGTGGTGCCCAACTGCGGCCCCATCTGCGACGGCGCGCCGGCGAACACCGGGATGCCGGTGGGGGTGAGCACCACCACCTGGTCGCACGAGTCGAGTTCGGTGGGTGTCGTCGTCGCGACCAGAACGACGCGACCGTCGTCGGCGAGTTGGCGCAGCGTCGCGGTGATCTTCTGTGCCGCTTCCGGTTCGAGTCCGGCGGTCGGCTCCTCGAAGACGAGCAGCGACGGGTCGGTCAGCAGTTCCACCGCGAGTGATGCCCGTTTGCGCTGCTCGGCGGTCAGGGTGCCGGCTTTGGCGGTGCGCAGCGTGGTCAGATCCATCTTGTCGAGCACCGAGCGCACAGCCTCGCCTCGGATCTCGGCGGAAGTAGTTGGTGCAAAACGCAATTCGGCGGCATAGCGCAGCGCCTGCTCGACGGTCAACTGCGGGCGCACCAGGTCGTGACGCGGCACCACTCCGACATGTGGCCGCACATCGTCGGCCGCGACGTCATGGCCATCGAAATCGACTTCGCCGACGGTCGGTTGCCGCGTGCCGGCGAGCACGTCGACTAAGGCGGACGTGCTCGCTTCGGAAAGACCGATCACCGAGGTGATGGTGCCTGGCGACGCGGTGAACGACAGATCGGCCAGCGCCTGTTCGCCGTCGACGCTGAGCCGCACCCGGCGCGCCTCCAGCGGACCGGCGATGGTCGTCGGTGCCGGCGTGCGGGACGCGGGCTGCTCGTCGTCCGGCGGCTGCAGCTGCGCGGTCGGCGCTGCTTCGTCCGGCTGGGGCTCCGGACGGCGAGGCTGCCGGAGCTTCGCCATCGCGCCGGTGAGTCGTGCGCCGACGGTCGGCTTCGACTCGGGTGGCGGGAAGGGCGCCGGCGGTTCCGGCTGAACCTGCGATGGAGGTGGTGGCGGCACCGGTGCCGGTGGCCATGGTGGCGGCGGCAGTGGTGCCGGTCGGGGTGGTGGCGGTGGTGGCGCGTAGGAACGCATCGGCGGCGGCACTCGCGGGGGTGGGGCCGCTGCGGGTGGGGCGACAAGCTGGAAGACCAGTCGTGGCCCGTGTTGGGGATCGCCGAGCGTGATGGCCCGCCCGTCATGGATGAAGACCGTCGACATGCGTACCCCGTCGACGTAGATCCCGGCTTCGCTGCGATCGACAGCGATCCATTGATTGCCGTTGAAGTGCAGCACCACCAAAGGTGGGACGCTGGATGGGCGGACACCGTCGAGGCGGATGTCCGCGCCACCGTCCACGCCTACGGTGACGTCGCGGCCAGGGGCGAAGGCGTACCTACGCGGGCCCAGCCACACGATCAAGGGCGGCCCGAATGTCGCCGTCGACACAGCCGCCCCCCCCTTTCCCGCCCAATTTCTCGAGTCGAGAGTCCATTATCCAGCCGCCGTGTAGCGCTGATGACCGACCGTAGGTCGTCGGCGCTGGCTAGACCCTCCCGGGGCGACCCTTTATCGAGGTGAGCAGGGTCGCGGGGCAGGCGCGGAGTCGTCGAGCAGGCGCCGCAACACCGTGACGGCTTCGGCGAGAGTCTGCCGGTCAGCCTCGTTCAACTCGCCGAGTTGCGGCTCGATCGCGCGGGCGCGATCGGCCCTGACCCGGTTCAGCGTGTGCATGCCCTCGGCGGTGATTTTGATGCGTACCGCCCGGGCATCGCCTGGGTCGACGGTCCGGGTGACCAGGCCGGCGTCTTCGAGCCGTCGCACCTGGGTGGTCATCGTGGGCTGCGAGCAGTGATCCACCGCGGCGAGATCGCAGATCCGTGCTTCGCCATGGGCGTCGATCGTCGACAGCAGGCGGGCCTGCGCGGCCGGTAATTGCATCTGAATGCGTTGCGTGGCATAGCGATTGAGCCGGGCGACGACGGCGAGCAGATCCGCGCCAAGACCGGCGACAGCCTCCTGCGCGGCGCGTCGCTCGGTGATTGCGGACGATGTCATGCCTATATAGTTGCATAGCTAGGCTATCTAGGCCACGAACCGGCAATTTCCGTCTCGTCAACTCGATCGAACCCTCATTGTTTGCTCGCGGGTATACCCCGTGGGTGCTGGCAGAATTGATGAAATGAACGCGACTCGCTCTCCGACCGGGAATGCCGCGTCCCGCTCGCTGAGTCCCAGCGAGCTCGCGCAGGCATCGGTGATGGCCGCGCTGTGCGCGGCGACCGCGATCATCTCGATCGTCGTGCCGTTCGCTGGAGCGCTGTCGTTGCTGGGGACGGTCCCGATGGGATTGCTGGCCTACCGCTACCGGTTTCGCGTGCTGGTCGCTGGAACGGTCGGCGCCGGAGTGATCGCGTTCCTGATCGCAGGCCTGGGCGGCTTGCTGACAGTCGCCAACAGCGCCTATGTCGGTGGGCTGACCGGCGTCATCAAACGCCGGGGCCGCGGCACCGGGACGGTGCTCGTTGTCTCTGTCATCGCCGGCGCGGTGTTCAACGTGTTTGCGGTCGGCGCGCTGATGCTGCTCTCGCGGCTGCGAAACCTGATCTTCGACACCATCACCGCCAACATCGACGGGTTCGCGGCCGTATTGACTGCGATCGGCCGTTTCGCGGTCGCGCATTCGTTTCCGCTCAGTACCCGCATCGGCCAAGTATTCGAGGCGACCGCTCACGGGCTCCAGTGGTTCATCGCCCATGCGCTGCGCTACTGGCAACTGCTGCTCTTTGCCAACGGCGTCGTCTCGCTGGTGATCGTGTCGTTGATCGGATGGTGGGCGTTGTCGCGGGTGCTGAACCGGATGCGCGGCATCCCCGACGTGCACAAGCTGGATGCCCCGCGCGACAGCGCGCCGGTGGGTCCGGTCCCGGTGCGGTTGGACCGGGTCCGCTTCCGCTACCCGAATACCTCCCACGACGCGCTGCGACCCGTCGACCTAGAGGTCAAGGCCGGCGAACATCTCGCGATCACCGGAGTCAACGGCTCCGGGAAGACGACCCTGATGCTGGTGTTGGCCGGGCGGGAACCGACATCGGGCACCATCGAACGTCCCGGGTCGGTGGGGCTGGGTCGGATGGGCGGCACCGCGGTGGTCATGCAGCATCCGGAAAGCCAGGTGCTGGGCACCCGGGTTGCCGACGACGTGGTGTGGGGTCTGCCGCCGGGCACCAAGACCGATGTGGACCAGTTGCTTCAGGAAGTCGGCCTGGAGTCGCACGCCGAACGCGACACCGGAAGTCTGTCCGGCGGTGAACTGCAGCGGCTGGCGGTCGCGGCCGCTCTGGCGCGCGAGCCCGCGCTGCTCATCGCCGACGAGGTCACCAGCATGGTCGACCAGGAGGGCCGCGACAGCCTGCTGGGCGTACTGTCCGGCCTGAAACGGCAGCACAGCACGGCGCTGGTGCACATCACCCACTACAGCTCCGAGGCCGAATCCGCGGACAGCACAATCAATCTCAGCGAGTCTGGGGACAACACCGACATGGTCGAGACGATGGCCGCGCCTGCGACGACGCCGCCGCCGGTGGGACATGAGTCCGGTCCGGCGATTCTCGAAGTCGCCGGCGTCAGCCACGAGTACAACAGCGGCACACCGTGGGCCAAGGCTGCTCTGCGTGACGTCAGCTTCACCGTCCACCAGGGCGACGGGTTGTTGATCCACGGCGGCAACGGGTCAGGAAAGTCGACGCTGGCATGGATTTTGGCCGGGCTGACGGTGCCGACCACGGGCGATTGTCTGCTCGACGGCCTGCCCACGCACGAGCAGGTCGGTGCGGTGGCGCTGTCATTCCAGGCGGCCCGGCTGCAGTTGATGCGGAGCCGGGTCGATCGGGAAGTGGCTTCGGCAGCAGGGTTTTCGCCGAAGGACCAGGACCGCATCGAGAACGCCCTGGCCGTGGTGGGGTTGGACAGCGGGTTGAGCACACGGCGCATCGACCAGCTCAGCGGCGGCCAGATGCGCCGGGTGGTGCTGGCCGGTCTGCTGGCGCGGTCTCCGCGCGCGCTCATTCTCGACGAGCCGCTGGCCGGCTTGGACGCCGAAACGCAGACCGGCTTGGTGCGATTGATCGAGGATTTACGCCATGAGCAGGGGCTCACCGTGGTGGTCATCTCCCACGACTTCGTCGGCTTGGAGGAGCTGTGCCCCCGCACCCTGGATCTTCGCGACGGGGTGCTTCACGCGGTCTCGACTGCGGCCGGAGGGGTGTCGTGACTACCACGCCTGCGAAGGAACGATCAGAACGCCGGCCGTCGCGCTCGGTGGTTCTGCTGCGTCCGGTGCCGGGCAGCTCCGCGGTACACGACCTGTGGGCCGGCACCAAATTGCTTGCCGTGGCCGCTATCTCGGTGCTGCTGACCTTCTTCCCGGGATGGATCGCGATCGGTCTGGTGGCCGGGCTGGTATTGACGGCCGCGCGGATCGCGCGCATTCCGCGCGGCGCTCTGCCCACCATTCCGCACTGGCTGTGGGTCCTGCTTGCTCTCGGCGGCATCTCGGCCACTTTCGGCGGCGGAAGCCCGGTGATCGAGTTGGCCGGAACATCGATCGGGCTCGGCGGGCTGTTGAACTTCCTGCGGATCACCGCACTGTCGATTGTCTTGCTGGGGCTGGGGGCGATGGTGTCGTGGACCACCAATGTCGCTGAAATAGCGCCCGCGGTGGCCTCTTTGAGCCGGCCGCTGCGACTGGTGCGGATACCGGTCGACGAATGGGCCGTCACGATCGCGCTGGCCCTGCGGGCATTCCCGATGCTGATCGAGGAGTTCCGGGTGCTCTACGCGGCACGTCGGCTGCGGCCCAAACGGGTGACGCCGTCTCGCAGGGGGCGCGGGAAGCGGCTGGCGGCGGAGCTCGTCGACCTGCTCACCGCGGCGCTGACCGTGACATTGCGACGTGCCGACGAGATGGGCGACGCCATCACCGCGCGGGGCGGGATCGGCATGATCTCGGCGATGCCGGCCCGGCCGAAATCTGCCGACTGGATTGCTATGTCGATCACGCTTGCGGTGTGCGCCGCCGCGATCTGGCTCGACGTCCCGCCGGTCCCGCGCTGACCTGCTAACGGCGGGCGGCTGCGTTGGCGGCGTTCTCGGCGTTGTGCAGAGTTGACGCGACATCGCCGCGGCCCAAGAACATCTCGTCGAAGTAGGGTTTGAGCGCTTGATTTCCAGCGGCGAAGCCGGCGCCGCCCGGTGCGGCGATCCGCGGACCGTTGAGGACCGTGAAGAACGGTCTGACGTCGACGCCCTTGGTCAGCCAGTAATCGAAGTACACGTGCTGGGCCGCGGTCACGGCAGGGATGGCGCTGCCTTGGCGGCCGATGTACTGATTTCCCTCGATGCTGCCCATCCACGCCAATACCTGGCCTACCGCGTCCGGGTGCGCGGACGCCGAATTGCCTGCCGCGGCAATTCCGTTGGTGACGCTGACGCCGCCCTTGGGACCGGCAGGAAGCATCGCCACACCCCAGCGGAAGTTGGCTTGGGCGGTGATGGTGGCCAGGTTGTAGGTGCCGGACTGAAACAGTGCCATCCGGCCCGCCAAGAACTGGTTGCGGGAGAAGTCGCCGTTGTCGTTGGTTTCCGAAGCGGGCGGCGCGACGTGGTCGTCGTTGATCAGCTTGACCAGGTAGGTGAAGGCCTCGACGGCACCCGGGTTGTCGAAGGCGAAACGGTCACCGGCCTGATACGCCCCGCCCGCCGACCCGATGTAGTTGAGGTAGATGCCCTGCGCGTCGTTGGCGGCGTTGTAGCCCCACTGCCGGACCCGTGCCGGGTCGAAACCCGTTGTGCCCGCGGTGTGTCCATCGGCATCGACGGTGAGCCGGTTGAGCAGTGGACGCAGTGTGTCGTCGGCGTCCGGGCTCCAGCGCAGGGTCGACAGGTCCGCGGCATCGACGCCGGCGGCGGCGAGCAGGTCCGCGTTGTAGTACACCGCGATGCCGGCGTCGGTGAGTTGCGGCACTGCCCACAGCGTTCCGCCGCGGGTGAACTGCTGTACCACCGACGGCTCCCAGGCGGACGCGGCTTTCGGTCCCAGCGTCTTTCCGACGTCGATCAGGCGGCCACTGTCGGCGTATCCGGCGAGGAAGGCGTTGGAGACCCAGAAGATGTCGTCGGCGCTACCCCCGGCGACATCGGTGCGCAGCGTGGTGAAGTAGGTCGAGTACGACACGACGTTGGTGCGCACGTCGATGTCGGGATGCGTTCGGGTGAAGTCCGCGAACGACTTTCGGTACGCGGCGGCGACCTGCTCGTCCCACAGTCTGACGGTGACGACGGTCTTGCCGGCGACCGGGCGCGCCGTGACGTCCAAGACCACCGCTGCGAAGCCCAGCAGCGCGGCGATCAGTACGAAGCCGGCTACGAAAAGCGTGGAAGACCGCGGCCGCATCACTTGAGTCCTGTGACGACGATCGAGCGGACGATGTGCCGCTGAAATGCAACGAACAGCACCAGCAGTGGCACGATCGCTACCACGGTCGCGGCCATCACCAGCGTCCACTGCGAGTTGTAGCGCGACTGCAGGGCCGCCGTCGCCACCGTCAGCACTTGCCATTTCGGGCCGCTGGTGATCACCAACGGCCACATGAAGTGATGCCACTGCGACACCACGGTGATCAGCATCAGCGTCACCAGCACCGGCCGACTGGACGGGATCACCACATGCACGATCACGTCCAGGGTGTTGGCGCCATCCAGGTATGCGGCGTTGACCAGGTCATCGGGGATCGCGCGAAAGTGTTGGCGGAGAAGGAAGATCGCGTACGGAGAACCGAAGACGAACGGCAGCACCAAGGCCCAGAACGTGTTGCGCAGACCCAGCTGCGCCATCATCAGATAGAGCGGCACCACCGTCACGCTTCCCGGCACCATCAACGTCGCCAGGTACACCCAGAACAGTGCGTCCCTGCCGGGGAACCGCAACCGCGCGAACGCATAGGCGGCCAACACCGACGAGCTCACCTGGCCGAGCAGGATCACCGCCGTCATCAACGCCGTCACTGCCAGCGCCCGGCCGAACCCGGCACCGCCCAAGTCGGCGTAGTTCGACAGCGTCGGCGGCCGTGGCAACGACAACGGCGTGCCGGTCGCGAACTGATGCGCCGACGTGACCGACGTCAGCAAGCCGAGCACGAACGGCACCAACGTCAGCAACGCGCCGGCCAGCAAGCCGACGTACACCAGAACCGCGGCAGGGCTTTTAGGTGAGGTCATAGCTGACCCGCCGACGGAAATACAGATGCTGGACGATGGTGATGCCGACCAGGATGACGAACAACACCACCGCCATCACCGAGGCCCGGCCGATCGACGCCGCCCCGAAGGCTTCGGCGTAGATCCGGTGGGCGACCAGGTCGGTGCGGTCCTGCGGACCGCCGCCGGTCAACGCATACACGGTATCGAATACCTGTGCGGCACTGATGATTCCGGTGACCAGCACGAAAAACATGGTCGGCCGCAGCATCGGCAGCGTGATGCGCCAGAACCGCTGCCAGGATGTCGCGCCGTCGGTGCGCGCCGCGGAGTGGATCTCTGCGGGGATGGCCAGGATGCCGGACAGAAAGAACAGCGCGACATAGCCGACGTTGGTCCACACCACGACCGCCGACACCACCGGCAACGCCAGCCCAGGCTCGGTGAGCCACTCGATGCGATGACCCAGCAGTGTGCTGATCGCGCCGTCGGTGGGTGCGAGGATCCAGCGCCACAACACCGCGATCGCCAGCGGCACGCAGATCCACGGCAGCACATACAACGTGCGGAACACGCCGCTGCCGGGCAGTTCGCGAGCAAGCATCGCGCCGACGGCCAACCCGAGCACGGTCTGGATTGGGACCACGATCGCCACGAACGCACATGTCACCACTAGCGAATTGCCAAAGGTGTGGTCGGTGAGCACCGAGCGCCAATTCTGGCCTCCGACATACTCGATCGGCCCGAGCAGATCCCAGCGGTGCAGGCTCAGCCACACCACTACCAAGATCGGCAGCAGCAGGAACGTGACTACCCCGAACAGACTCGGCGCGAGCAAGGCATATCCGAGCGCCGCCGATCGGCGTCCGGACGTGTCACCCATACAGGTATTAAAGCCGGTCGATACGGTGGCAGGGTGACACCGAACCGGGGGATCGATGCCGACTTCCTCAGCCTGCCCCGCCACGAACTGGCCGACGCTGCGCTGTCCGCTGCCGTCGCGGCCGGGGCCAGCCACGCCGACCTGCGAATTCACCGGCTGGTCAGCGAGATCATCCAACTGCGCAACGGTGAGCTGGAGACCGCGGTGCTCAACCGCGAGATCGGCTTGGCCGTCCGCGTCGTGGTTGACGGCACCTGGGGCTTCGCGTCGCACGCGGAACTGTCACCCGACGTCGCCGCCGAGACCGCCCGCCGCGCGGTGGCGGTGGGCCGCACGCTCGCCGCGCTGAACACCGACCGGGTCGAGCTGGCCTCCGAGCCGGTGTATCCCGATGCCACCTGGGTATCGAGCTATCGCATCGACCCGTTCACCGTGCCGCTGGCCGACAAGATCACCGTGCTCGACGAATACTCCGGACGGCTGCTGGCCGCCGACGGCATCAACCACGTCTCGGCCAGCCTGATGTCGGTCAAAGAGCAGACCTTTTACGCCGATACCGCCGGCTCGTCGATCACTCAACAGCGGGTCAGGGTGCAGCCCCGGTTCGAGGCGATCACCGTTGACAGCGGCGGCTTTGACTCGATGCGCACACTGGCGCCGCCGATGGGCCGCGGCTGGGAAGCGCTGACCGACGACGGTGTGTGGAACTGGACTGACGAGCTGGCCCAGTTGCCGTCGGAGCTGGCCGAAAAGATCAAGGCTCCCAGCGTCCAGGCCGGCCGCACGGATCTGGTCATCGATCCGACCAACCTGTGGCTGACCATCCACGAATCCATCGGCCACGCAACCGAATACGACCGAGCGATCGGCTACGAGGCGGCCTACGCGGGCACGTCGTTCGCCACCCCTGACAAACTCGGCACGCTGCGGTACGGCTCGTCGCTGATGAACGTGACCGCCGACCGTACCGTCGAATTCGGTTTGGCCAGTATCGGTTACGACGATGAGGGAGTGGCCGCCCAGAGCTGGGACCTGGTGCGCGACGGGATATTCGTCGGGTACCAACTCGACCGGGCGTTCGCGCCGCGACTGGGTCAAGCGCGCTCGAACGGCTGCTCGTACGCCGACTCACCGCATCATGTGCCGATCCAGCGGATGGCCAACGTGTCGCTGCAGCCGGGCCCTGAAGGCTTGAGCACTGACGACCTGATCGGTCGGGTCGACGACGGCATCTACATCGTCGGCGACCGGTCATGGTCAATCGACATGCAGCGCTACAACTTTCAGTTCACCGGACAGCGGTTCTACCGGATCCGCGACGGGCGCCTGGACGGTCAACTCCGCGACGTCGCCTACCAAGCCACCACGACCGACTTCTGGAATTCGATGGACGCCGTCGGCGGCCCGTCGACCTGGCGATTGGGCGGAGCGTTCAACTGCGGCAAGGCGCAACCCGGTCAGGTGGCTGCCGTCAGCCATGGTTGCCCGTCGGCCTTGTTCCGCAGAGTCAACGTGCTCAACACCCGTACGGAGGGCGGCCTGTGATCGGCCCGCAACAGGTCATCGACATCACACTTCAGACCGCGGCGAAACTGGGGCGCGCCGCCGAGACCATCGTGGTGGTCACCGACCGCTCGGCGACGTCGCTGCGGTGGGCGAACAACTCGATGACCACCAATGGAGTGTCGACCGCACGGCAGACCACGGTGATTTCGATTGTCCGGCATGGCGATACCGCTCGGGTCGGCTCGCTGACCACGGCCGAGGTGGAGCCGTCCGCGATCGAACAACTGGTCGCCGTGTCGCAATCGGCCGCCATCGAGGCGCCCGAGGCTCGTGATGCCGCGGCGCTGCTGAGTGGTAACACCGCGCCGGATGACTGGGATACCCCGGTCTCGTCGACGGGTCCCGAGGTGTTCGCCGGCATCGCCGACCCGTTGGCGCGCGGATTCCGCGGACCCGATCAGCTGTACGGCTTCGCCCAGCACACGGTGGAGACGACCTTTCTGGCGACGTCGACGGGGCTTCGGCGGCGCTACACCCAGCCCGCCGGTTCGGTGGAGATCAACGCCAAGCGCGACGGCGCCAGCGCGTGGGCGGGGGTCGGAACCCCCAATTTCGCTGGTGTGGACGCGGATTCGCTGCTCGACGAGCTGTCCATGCGGCTTGGCTGGGCGTCGCGTCGCGTCGACCTGCCGGCCGGACGCTACGAGACGATTCTGCCGCCCTCGGCGGTCGCAGACATGATGATCTACCTGGGCTGGTCGATGACGGGCCGCGGTGCACAGGAGGGCCGCACCGCGCTGTCGGCCCCGGCCGGCGGGACGCGGGTGGGTGAGAAGCTGACCGACCTGCCGCTGACGCTGTATTCCGATCCCGGGGCGCCCGGGTTGGGGTGCACGCCGTTTGTGACCGCGACCAGTTCGTCGGAGACGCTGTCGGTGTTCGACAACGGGATGAACGTCGGCCGGGTGGACTGGATTCGCGACGGGGTGATCAACGCGCTGGCCTATTCGCGGGCGGCGGCCGACGAGTTCGGCGCGCCGGTCGCATTGGCTGCCAACAACATCCTGATGACTGGCGGTGGAATCGAGCTCGCCGACATGATCGCGACGACCGAGCGCGGGTTGCTGCTGACCACGCTGTGGTACATGCGCGAGGTCGACCCAACCACGCTGCTGCTGACCGGGCTGACCCGCGACGGCGTCTACGTCGTCGAAGACGGTGAAGTGGCTGCGGCAGTGAACAACTTCCGCTTCAACGAAAGCCCATTGGATCTGTTGCGGCGGGCCACTGAGGCCGGTGTGAGCGAGCTGACGCTGCCACGGGAGTGGGGCGACTGGGTGACCCGCGCGGCGATGCCGTCGCTACGGATTCCTGACTTTCACATGTCATCGGTGAGCCAAGCAACGTAAGCCGTTGCGCCGGAAACGAATCCGCAATAAGGACGTCGGTCACATGTCGATCCGGGGGGTTCTGATGTTCAAGGGGTTCTTGCCGCGTGCAGTGAGCGGCGCCTTCGCCGTCGCGGCGGCGTCTAGTTGGAGTTCGACTTTCGCAGCGCACGCTCCCGTCAATCTCTTCGAGGCGCTGCGGGACACCACGCTGGGAAGCTTCGGCATCACCATTCCCTGATTTCACGTGTCATCGGTGAGCCACGCGTCATAATCGGCGGGTGGTGTTGCACGACGACCTGACTCGACTGGTGGCCTTGTCGCCGGGCGACGGCCGGTTGACCGCATTGGTGCGGAGCGTGTGCGGGACGACGCTCGGACTACCGGCGCTTCCTTTTGAGGCAGACCCGGCTACCGATGATGTCGTCGCCGAGTTCGCCGAGCAGTTCAGCATGGACGTCTCGACGATCGGTGGCGAGCAGCGATCGAGGCTATGGAAGACGGTGGGCGACAGCACGTTCAGCGCAGTCATTCAGATGTACATCGCCGATTTCGTTCCTCGGGTGCGCGCCGGGCTGGAAGCCCTCAGCGTCGGGCATGAGTACCTCGGCTGGGTTGCCGGGCCCGTGTCGTGGGATCACGCCACCGACCCGTCCGATCTCGTGTTCAACTCGTTCCTGCCGACGGTAGCGCGATTGCGTGAGCTCGATGCGGTGACGGCCGAGGTGGTGCGATTGCGCGGCGCCACCCAGCACAACTGTCGGCTGTGCAAGTCGCTGCGCGAGACGACGGCGCTGAATGCCGGTGGCACGGAGACGCTGTACGAAGACATCGAGCGGTTCGAAGAGTCGGCGCTGTTGACCGACCGGCACAAGGCGGCGCTGCGGTACGCCGACGCGCTGATCTGGACGCCGAGTCGCATCGAGTCGGGCGTCGCCGACGGGGTGCGTGCCTACTTCTCCGACGCCGAGGCCGTCGAGCTGACCCTCGACGTGATGCGCAACGCCAGCAACAAGGTCGCGGTGGCGCTGGCCGGCGACGCGCCGCGCGTCGAGCAAGGCACCGAGGAGTATCTGCTCGACGTCGACGGGCAGACGGTGTTCAGCTGAGGCCTGGCGCTAATCTTTACGTTGATCTAGGGGCGGTAGCTCAGTTGGTTAGAGCCGCGGACTCATAATCCGTAGGTCGCGGGTTCGAGCCCCGCCCGCCCCACCGTAAAAGGCCTGGTCAAGTGAGATGTCGCCGTCAGACGACAGTCGTCCAAACCGTTTCGTAGCGGCGTCGTCGCGGCGCACGGCGACTGCACCGCCGCGACCGGCGCAGCTAGCTAACAAGGTCTGATGGGCGTCGGCGTGCCTATATCAGAGATTCCGCCACCGGTGGGACCATCCGCTAGTGGCCGACCGGATTAAAGAGACGATGGACGGCACACTGGGTCACTTCTGGACGGACATCAACAACGTTCACGACTTGGACAAGTCAGACGACGGTTACGCAAGACTTGTTGACGGCAGCCTTTTCCACGTGAGTACTCTGCGCACCCGCGAATTCAATGATTGGTCGCGGCTTAACGAGAGGCTCCCTCGACCCGAAGTCGTTTATGGGATGACCGCTGCAACGCGCTCCCTGTTTTTCGACATTGCGGGAGTCGCTCAGAACAACGTAATGGGTCCGCGAGCGTCTACGCAGACCCTTCGTACACGCGGCGTGGTTGTCGATGTACCTTTCGAGTTGCTCCAAAGCACGAACTTCCTGGCCGTAGAGGTCCGTATCCCGGAAGTTACTACCTGGTCCGGTTTGCAGGGTGTTTCCGAAACGGTTCGAAGGTTTGAGGACAACCGGCCCAAGACCTACACCGCGGCAACAATCGAGACCGAGCCG
Source organism: Mycobacterium sp. (assembly GCF_965277065.1). Classification (GTDB taxonomy): domain Bacteria; phylum Actinomycetota; class Actinomycetes; order Mycobacteriales; family Mycobacteriaceae; genus Mycobacterium. The sequence continues at coordinate 93,398 of NZ_CBDIBT010000013.1, read as the reverse complement.
CTCGAAATTGAGATACGACGCGGTCTGAAGTTGACGCTGGACACGACGTGGTCCGTCGACGGTCCCGACGATAAACGAACGCTCAGCACCCCGTTGGTCGTGAGCACTGAAAGCAAGACGCCAAGGACATGGGATCAACATCTCGTCCCGCTTATCGCGGTACAAGATCTGATAAATTTGGCCTACGAAGGGTTCGTGCCAGCAGAACGCGGAACCGTGAAATTCAAGTGCCGGGACGACGGCCGTCCGCGCAGTGCTTCCCAAGTCTGGAACTCACGGCTGATGACAGTTCCTCGCGGTGTATCGCGGCCAAACTCGATGAGCGAGTATCCGCTGTTCCATCTTCATCAGATCGGCGGTGTGCGAGGGGTAAGAAACTGGATTCGGCTAGACCACCGGTATCCGCGAGCAACAGGCCCTATCGCGAATACGTTCCGCTACGGAACGACAGGTGCGGAAGTGCGCTTGATCGAAATCGCTCTTGCGTTGGAGTACTGGACATCTGTTCATAAGAAGCTAGGTCGTGAATGGGCAAAGCCACGCAAGCGCAAAAAAGCCAATGAGCCACTGCCGATGTCGGTTGGCCGACATGTCGGTCCTGCCTTCACCGAGTTTGTAGGTGACCTGGATAAGTGGAGCGATCTCTTCTGGAACACCTATCGCAGTTTGAAACATGCGCCGTCGTTCGAGTACGACCCGATCGACGTGCAAATCCTCGGTGACGCAGGCGCTTTGCTACTTCTCGGAGAGCTGCTAAACAGAGTCGCCGAGACCAGGCAGCCGATGGATCTCCTGTGCCGCAGCCACCGAACCGAACATCTCATACAAAACGTTCGCCGACTCGTCGAAAGTGCCCAGTAGACCATCGGAGGAACGGATTGTGATCGTGACGCGGATTTTGGGTTCAAGCGATTTGGTACGAGTCGAAATCCTTAACCACTCAGGGTGGTGGCAGCTGTGGCTACCGTTCGTCGGCTCGTTGATCGTCGCCATGGTGGCTTTTATTGGTGTGCTTCTTAGCAACAGGACGAACGGACGCGCTATCACCGCTTCAGACGAACGCGAGCTGGTCCGTTGGCGGCGAGAGAAGTTGCTTGAACTTGCAGATACGCTCCTCAACACGTCAGATTTCGCTGCAGGCCGCCTTCGAGGGTGCCTGTCCTGGACTGGTACCACGACGGCCAATAAGACCCTCTACGAGGTGAACAACGACTTCTCAACCATTCCTATGCTGGGTCGCCGGATGACCTTCATCACCGACAATCTCGATGAGGAGGTCAAGGCCGTTTTCGACGCTATAGGAGAATTGTTTCTGTTCACGGCGGAAAAGTGGGAGCGCGCCAAGCACGAAGTCGGGCAAAGCTCTCAACCGACCATCAAAGCAATAGAGACGGAAGCCGAGAAGGTGCGTGTAGCACAGCGAGCATTTGTCCTCGCGGTACGAAAGGCTGTTACCAATCTCGCGAGCGCCAAGTCTGCTTAACCCGAAGCATGGCCCGCGTATCAGCCGATCCGCTCGCCGGGGTAGCCCTTGAGCTCATCGCGTGGCCGGCGCCTCTCTCGGGGCGTGAGCGACAGTCCGCGCAACTCGACCTCGGGGCACTTGGGCAAGTACATGCCGCCTTCGCTTGGTGGCCGGCCATTCGCTTGACGCGGTAGCAGGCCTGGCCCCCAGTCCATCTCGCCAGCCTCGGCTGTAGCACTGGGATCGCGCGGGCGTCGATAGCGCCGAGGCGGTGGTTGCTCGCGCCAGGGTTCAGGTTGGTAGATGCCTCGGTCTTTCGCCACGGCTAGGTCGCGATCGCCGGGGCGGTGTAGCTGTTGCTCGTCGTGATTTGGCAGACCACGGCCGCGCTGCGGTGCCGTACGCCGACGCCGAACCCACGCGCAAGGAAGCTGTCTTGTAGGGGGTATCCGTTCCAGTGGCCCGGGATATGACGCAGCCCTTGGTAAGCCACGTTAACGTGCTGCCTCATGCCGACCGGGTTCTCGTCGCTACCTGCACCACCTGATGCCACGACGGCGACATAACCCCTTGGTACGTAGGTGCTTTGCAGCAGCCATGCGTTGCCGTACGAACCCCAGACCTTAAGCCCGTTCCAGTCGGTCGGCGGGATTGCGCCGTGGATCGTTTCGTTCGAGAGGTACGCCGGAAGCCACGCTGACGGAATGAAGTCAAACTTGGGTAGTGGTCCGCCAGTTCGGTATTCGATCCCAGCGCGCCAAGCGGTCATGCTTGATGCGTCGACGTCGAGCGGGTTAGCGAATAGAACCAACTGGCTTGCAGTATCAATACCGTACCCGTGCTCGGTGATGTGCTTAATCATCAATTCAACGTCGGCGGAGTCGATAACGGTGCTACCTGATGTCAGGTAATGCGTATGCGTCCCATCGAAAGTCGTGCCGAGATAGGGCGGTGGTGTCATTCCATCACCTGACCAAAGGCCGTAGCAAGTGTGGCCCCACTCATTCATCTCGGTTGCAGGGTCGAACAGCCGGCGCAAGATTGTTCCATTTACGTTTTTATTGTCCGCTTCCAGCACGCGGGTTACCTGGGCCGTAACCTGTTCTGCCGTAGCTTCTCTCAAAAATTTCCAGGTGGCACGTAAACTGAGGTCGTAGTCCCGGAAGCTGTAACCCAGCTTCAGGACATCGCTGGGCGGACGGATCGCACGCGGCACGCCCATTTCAGTCGCGAGCTCGAAGCTGTCGCTTGAGATGCTCTGTGGCACAGCGTCGGCGGCATTGATGGTCTGGTAGCTGATCAGGCTGCCGACCGTAGCGCGTTCGGAGTTGTAGAGCGCAAGGGCTTCTTGGATCTCAGCCCAAATTTGGTTCAGATCAACACCGTCGGCTGTCTGATTGACGAGCACATCGCCTTCGGTGCTTATACCTTTCGCCATGTCTTCACCTAACTTAATTCGTAATTCCATATACGGGTAGGGCGAACGCTAGCGTCAAAAGAGAAAGCTCGTAATGCGATAACGGACCCTCGGTAAGGGACCGATAGTTAATCGAGCGAGTCGCGACCGAAACGCGGTAGGGTAGCGGAGCTAGGCGAAAGACATTCTTGCGTAGATGCTTTCGTGTCAAGAAAATTCAATCTGATTGCAGGAGTACAAGATGGCACGCGTTGCTCCGTGCGTTCCCGACGATCCGCCAGGACTGGTGTTGTCGGATGCGCCGACGATCAAAGGAAAGGCCGGGGCAGTTGCTTGGTATCGGGAAGTGCTCGGCATTCCTGTGTCGATGAATAACGTCACCGTCGCGACCAATAACCGAGCGCTGCCAAGCTATCTGATCGGCGGGGCGGTGTTCTACTCGTCAAAAGATCTGTACCGATACATCACTTCTGAACGGAGAACAGCATGACCATCGACCACGACCGCCGCACGATGCTGACGGCGAAGTACGGCCTCGACCGCCCGCCGATGAACCCTGTGCTGAATACCACGGTCCAGGCGATCCTCGACGCCGAGCACGTTGTGAGCCGACAAGGGTTCGCGCGCCGCCTAGGGGACTGGGTGGACCCGTCGCGGAGTCCGCGCGTGCATGAGATCGCCATTCGGGCCCACGCTGACCTACGCGCGAAGATGGCCCAGGGCGGGATTGTCTACGACGACTTCGCCGAAGAGGGTTACCCCTATGACCCAGACAACCCTTCTGACGCTGCCGTTCTGATTCACTTCGTTGGCACTGATCGGGTAAGCGTCTGTAAACGCCAGCTGCCTGGACTCGTGGAGCGCGGAGTGGACTACCACACGGGCCTCTTGCAGGTGTACGGATCGGTCTACGACGGCGGGCGTGAGGGTGACTGTTCGATTCGGCTCGCGCGAGATTGCGGCGGACCCAACAGCATGGTGACGCTGAGCTACGGCGCCCTCGTTCTGGTGTTCCGATGCTGCGAAGAATGCAACCTTGCCGCTCGCGAGAATGCGGAAGTCGGGTACAAGCTTGGCCTTATGGAGGCCAACGAACGGCTAGCAGAGATGCCACTGCCCGCGTGGGCGAGGACCGCGCCTTGGTGGATGCGGGTTCGGGCTTGGCTTCGGCGACTCGCACGACGGCCCCGGGTGGCTGGCTCAGCGGCCCACTGACGTGATGCGAAGCCTCGGCGGTAGACCGGGAAGGCTCACTCGCCGCAAGGTCGCTAAGAGGGCTCTGAGAATTTCGATGATTTGAGCTTTTCTCTGGCGTATCCCCACACCCGGCGAAAGTCTGCAACCCGTCTGAGGGCAACTCAGAGCCGAAACCGGTTCCAGCGTCAATAGATACGCGGATACTATTTCCGGCGTGACGAGAGCGACTGGAGTACGCTCCGAAGAACCGGACCCTTTCAGGGCTCCGTAAATACCTTGGCCGGTATCTCCACCGAGCGCGCCTAAATGGCGCGTGTGACGGTGTTGTCATGCCCATAAACGGCATGACACGGGCGACATGGAGATGTCCGTGGACGAGGATCAAAAACCGACAATGTCCGAGCAGGAATTGTTCGAGTGGCTCTGCTACGACGAGGGCCTGCCGGTCACTCGCCGCAGCGTGAAGTGGGCAGTACTTAAACGCGAAATCACTCCAACGCAGATCAGCGGCAAGAACTGGTTCAGCAAGCAAGACGGCTGGGACTGGATTCAGTCTCGTCGTCAGCCCAGCGTCTATCGCGTATCGGAAACCAAAGCAGCTCAATAAATTAGCGGTGCCCCCGGCTCGGTACTTGGCTGGCGAGCCGGGGGCGATTGTCGGCGAAAGGACGGCGAGAGTGACTTTACCCGAAGAGGCCGAGAACCGAAAGCCGAAGCCGCGCAGCGAAATAGCTAGCGATGAGCACCGTTATGGCCTTAGTTTCGATGAGTTCTGCACTGCAGCAAAGGGACTGATCGATGCGGGTCTACATCCTGTCGCCATCGGGAAGTCGAACCCAGGTAAGCCCGATAAGCCTGCCGGGAAAGCTCCATGGCACACGGGTGTGACCGGCTACAACGGAGTCGACCCACACATCGACCGGGTGATGGAGTGGCCACAAGACGTCGCCCAGCGGATTACTCGCGGGGAGCGTGGGCTGCTGAATCTCGGTATGCGTATGCCCGTCGGCGGTCTTGGGCTCGATGTTGATGCCTACGACGACAAACGCGGCGCGACAACGATCGCGGAGTACCGGGCGCGGTTTGGTTGTCTGCCAGACACTTACCGAATTACCGCCCGCCCGTACGCCGAGGGCAGCGGGATTCGTTTATATCGGGTGCCTGACGACTGGCGAGGCAAAACGATCCTGAAAACCGCGGACGGCGCGGACGGGCACGTTGAGCTAATCCAACGACACCACCGCCTTGCCGCAGTTCCGCCGAGCTACCACCACACCGGTTCGCGGTATCGCGTCTATGACGAGCGCACCGGCAGTGAGGTGCCGAACGGAGCTGTGCCGCCGCTTGAGGATTGGTCGAAGCTGCCTGATTCTTGGCTGGAAGGGCTAGCGGGCACGCCGGCCAAGGCGGTGGGTGAGGCGACCGACGCCGAAGTGGAGCGGTTTTCGGCAGAACACGTTGCAAACCAGGAGCCCTGGCACCTAACCGATTTCGTAGTGCCGACGATTACCCGCGCCGATGGCGAGACGCGAAATGCGGCATTCGATGCGCTGCACGAAGCAGCGCGCATGGCGCGTGTCGGTTGGTACCCCTGGGCGGTGGCGCGGGGGGCCATCGAGGTCGCGGCCCAGGAGAGCTACGCCGAACGCGGATTGAGCCTGGATGAAGCAGACTTCTCGCGTTCCGAGCGGTACGCGATCCAGGCGGCCAACAGCGAAGACATTGACAATCTGCGAGAACGTGCGACAAAGCGACTTGCGCGGAGATTGGCGGTCAAGGATTGGGCGCCTATACACGACCAAAGCGCAGCCAAGGGTGAGGTTGCGTCATGGGCTCCTGTCGATATTGCGTTAGCGCGGACCACGGTTGGGTCCACTCCGCCGACGATTCTCGCTCGCTCGGACGGTAACTGCTTGTTTTACCGGGGCAAGGTGCACTCGGTCCACGGGGAATCCGAGTCAGGCAAATCTTGGCTGGCGCAGTGCGCTACCGCTGAAGTCTTGTTGGCCGGCGAATCGGTCTTGTATCTGGACTTTGAGGATGATGCCGGTCCTGTTGCGGAGCGCCTGATTCGGCTCGGCGTGCCAATCGAGGTCGTGGACAACTCGGCGGTGTATGCCTATGTGCATCCGGAAGCGCCACCTAAAGCGGACATTGAGCAGGCGGCGTTTACGGCGCTGCTGAGCGGCGTCTACAGCTTGGCGGTGATTGACGGTGTTACCGACTCGATGGGCTTGTTTGGCTTGTCCGGAAAGGATGCCGATGACGTCGCGCAGTGGCTGCGCCTACTTCCCAAGGCGATAGCCCGCGAGACCGGAGCCGCGGTCGTACTTGTCGACCACGTCGCCAAGGACACCAATACGCGCGGACGGTTCGCCCTCGGCAGCCAGCACAAGATGGCAGGGCTGAGCGGTGCGGCATACCTAGTCGAAATGGAGCAGCCCTTCGCTGTGGGCCAAGCTGGGGCCGCGAGTGTCCGTGTGGGCAAAGACAGACCGGGGCAGGTGCGAGGTCTGGGCGGACGGTGGCGTAAATCTGACCGCACTCAGCACGTAGCCGATTTGCATCTGGACAGCACCGATCCAGATTTGACGACGTGGGCGTTGACCGCGCCCGAAAACGCGGGCCTGCCTAACGAGACCGATGCTGGGAAAGCGAAGAGTAAGAGCACTTTTCGACCGACCTGGTTCATGGAGCAAGTCAGCCGCTATTGGGAGGAGACCGAGGACGCCGCTGAACGGACGAACAACAAGACCATCAACGCGATGTGCGCGGAGCGCAAGGGACAGGGCAAGACCCAGAACCGTGATCTATGGCGCACCGCAACCAAATTGCTAACCGACGAGGGCTACGCAAAGTCGATCAAGGGTGCTCGCGACAGCGACGTGTTCTCGATCGTCAAATCCTATCGGCAGATTGAAGACCCGTTATGCGGTGCGTACTCCGAAGCCGCCGCGCAAGGTATCGAAGGCTGGAAGTACAAGCTGGATTCCGGCGCTGAGAGCGACGAATTCGAGGCGGGATCATGACCGCGCCGACTACGCCGACGACTACGCCGACCGCGCGGTCAGCGCGGTGGCTAGCGAACCTCGATTTCGACCGCGCCGCCTACGCCTCCCCCGTAGGGGGCGTAGGCGAGGTCGGCGAGGTCGCGCGGCTAACTCGGCGCGGAGATTCCACGACGAAAAGTAGGCGCGGATTCGACCGAGATTGCAGCAGACAGCAAGGAACCCAAATTGTTTGAGCAACAAACCAACCGCCTTGGTTTCTGTCTTGGCCCAGGCGTACCGACCCGCATGACCTATCACAAGGGAGAGAAATCATGACAGGGCACTACAGTGAGGAATGGTGGGCTACCAGTAGTTCGCGCCGTTGTGTGAGTCGCAGAAAAGGTCGCCAATGCCTTCGGCCCGCCATCGACGGCGGGACCGTGTGCTACCACCACGGCGGTGCGGCCCCGCAAGTCAAAGCGAAAGCGCGCCAACGTCTTGAAGAAGCAGCAGACCGAATGGCCAAAGAGCTACTGGGCATAGCCACAGGCGCTGAGTCAGAGTCGGTGAAGCTGGCCGCGATCCGCGACGCCTTGGATCGCGCTGGTGTTTCGGCGAAGCAAGCCGTGGAGCTTTCGGCCACGGCGTCGGAGCCCAAGCCTTACGAGGACATGCTCATGGGCATAAGCGGAATCGCGAAGCTCACCCGTGTCGAATCTCGGGCTCAGCGCGGCCTCCCAGCCCCAGACGTACCGGCGTTACCCGCCGCGAGGGAAGGCCCGGAAGTCGTAGACGCCGAGCTACTCCCCGAAACGGCCACTGGCACCGCTCATTCGCCCACTGACGGCCTGAAACCCGTCGAGCGCCGCCGCGTACCCAGCGACCACCCGCAAACGCCAGTAGACGCGCCTACCGGCCTCGTTTCCTTCGAGGAGGCGGTGACCGAGACCCGCGTTCGGCGAGTCCGCCGGGTGACCAGGCGATACAGGTGAGAAAGTTTGCTGGAAGGACCAAAAGAGCTGGTAGAGACGGTCGTGATCGTTGGCCGGCTGGCGTAGCTTAATCGCCGAACCGACCGATTAGGCGGTTTAGGCGATAGGAGAAACGGATGACGAGAATCGACGACCGACCGCTGCGCGTAATCGGCTACTGCCGAGTGAGCACGGCGCGACAAGGCGAGAACGGACACGGTCTTGGCGCGCAACGCCAAGTCTTAGAACGGTTTTGCGAACAGGAGGGCCACGAACTACTGACGGTTACAACGGACGTCGTAAGCGGTGGTGACTCAGATCGTATGTACGGTAGGCAAGTTGCTATCGCCGCGATCGAATCCGGCGTTGCCGATGCGCTGCTGGTCCGCGCGCTCGACCGGGCAACCCGCGACCAGCTCGACCACGCGCGCCTGTTTAAGCAGGCCGAGCGGAACGCCTGGCGGCTAATGGACTGTGAGGGTGCGGATAGCGGTGAACCGCACCAGCGACTTGTCGCTGATATCCGCAATGCAGTTGCCGCTGAGGAATGCCGCAAGATCAGCGAGCGCACTAAGGATGGTCTCGCCAAGGCACGTAAGCACGGGACTCGCAGCGGTAGGCCGATTGGCCGGCCAACGCAGATCGACCCCGCGGTGGTGAAGCGGATAGTCGACATGCGGATGCGGGATTGCCTCAGTGCCAACGCGATTGCTCGCAAGCTCACCGAAGCTGGCGTGCCGACGCCACGCGGCGGCGCGCACTGGTACCCCACGACCGTCGCCGATGTATTCGCCCGCGAGGGCATCGCCTAACCAACAAAGGAGAAACCATGACCGCTACCCAACTAACGCCCGACGAACTGCGGCAGGCCCGCGCCAAGGCCTTCTGGTCGTGGGCCAAGAGCGACCCGCAAACCGCCTTGGCATCGTTCCACGGCAAGCCGGCTGCAACGTTCGCAGACGGCAAGTATCCAGCCGCCTGGTTTACGCCGCCCCGGAAGCCAAAGCCTCTGCCGCGCCACCGACGGCGCATCCGTTCCACGGCTGAGACCCGGCAACGCCGCGCTGCTCGCTACCGGAGGGCCTGAGCCGTGGCCTACGTACGAGCGCACGAGACCAAGCAGCGCCGAAACGGCAAGCGCATCAAGACCTACGCGGTCGTGTGGCGCGAGCCCATCCGTGATGACTTCGGCCTGCCGATCCCGCTCAACCCCGACCAGCCGAGCGGCCCGGTACGAATGCGGGCGAGGCGAGAAACCTACCCAACGCGCGAAGCCGCAGAGGCTCGTCGCGACGAACTCAACGCCGCGCGGCATACGACCGGGACGAGCGCGCTTGCGGAGCAGCGCAAGGCGGGTGATCTTCCGTTCGGGTGCTACGCGCGGGCATGGATCGACGCCCAGCGGGTAAAGGTCGCGTCCGGCAGGGTTAAGGCTGACACCGTAGATGGCTACGAGAGCCGCTTAGCGGTTTACGTACTGCCGGAGTTCGGTGCGAAGGCAATCGCGTCGGTAACCCCCGCCCATTGCGAACAGTTCCTCGCCGCCTTGGTAGCGCGCGGGCTGACGCCGGCCACACTGAAGCATCACTGGTCGGTGCTACGGTCCGTGTTCGTTTACGCGGTCCGCCATAAGGCAATTGCCGCTAACCCGATTGATGCCGTGGACTTCTCGGCGAATGGCGCCCAGCGCCGCAACCGTCGACACCACCCGCTATCGGCAGAGCAGGTCGCAGCCGTCGCGGCGAGCATCGGCACCCGATACCCGGTCTACGAGCTCTTGACGCTGTTCGCCGCCTATACGGGCCTACGGGCGGAAGAACTGGCGGGTCTAGAGATACACGACCTCGTGTTCGCGCCTGGGCCGCGATGCTCGGTAGAGGTTCGCCAGGCCAAGAAGCGGCGGGGAGGGGAGTGGGTGGCTGATTCGCTCAAGAGTGCCAAGAGCGCGCGAACGGTACCGCTGCCGGGCTGGCTCGCCGAGCGCGTTGCCGCCTACCTCGCGGACCATCCACGAGCCGACGAACCGTACGCGCCCCTCTGGCCGAACCGCGCCCTGGGCGGTGCGCGTCGGAGGGGCTGTCGGGCTATCGTGCCGCTGGACTACTCAGAGCCAGTCGACACGACAGCGTTCTATAAGAACGTCCTTCGCCCCGCGCTGGAGGCGGTCGGTCTACCGGCCAGCCGTCCCGCCTCGGCGGATGCGCCGGCTGTTCGGGGCGTACGGCTCCATGACCTTCGGCATACGTTCGCGACGCTTCAGCTCTCGGCGGGCGTCCACTTTATGCAGGTATCGAAGTGGTTGGGACACAGTACCTTCACGCTTACTCTCGACGTTTATGGCGATTACATCCCCGAACAAGATGGCGGGGCCGCTAACGAGCTACCGGAGCCGACCGCCGCGACGCGCATGGTCGAGGTTGTGCCGCTACGTCGACTGGCGACTTAATGTACAAGTTGGCGAACCATATCGCCGACCTTGACCGATACGCCCGGGTCAGTCGGCGTCACATCCTCGGGCTGTTTGGCGCCAATGATGTGTTCTCGCTTGGGCCTAAATCTTTCAAATGGATTCGGACTGAGGCGGTTCAATTCGTCGATCGTCATATGCGTCGTTGACAGGAAGGCGCCTAAACCTTGCGGTGGCGTGACGATCCGATACGTCTCCGCAACGCAGTACTTGGAATAGACGTCGGTAACTTTTACCCGCGTTTTTTCAAATGGCTTGGGTCCCAGCGACTCTCCCGTATCGGGATCTTTTACGTCGCCACCGAGGCCCATGACGCGGAAGACCATACCGGACTTCACGTGATCCACTTCGCCGCGATTTATTATGAGCGTGTGTTGGTCAACGATTTCTGCAACCTTCCCTGTAATCGCCTGTGGCACTTCGCTAGGCGTCGCCATTCGCCGCCTCCTGCTCCTGTCTCTGATGCCGTGAAATGTCTTGCAATGGGAGCTGTTCTCGTCGGGCTTGAATTGAGTGAAGATCCGCCTCGAAGTTAGCGGCACCGGCCGTTGCGGCGGTCTGCGACAAACTCTCCCATTCTCGAATTGTCTTCGTCACTTGAAGCAAGTTGTCGTCTGTGCGTGCGAGGGCATGCTCGACAGCGCGGATCGCAGCCGGAGTGTCATACTCGTTGAGTGCATTCAACGCCTGCGTAAGGCGCTGGTCGACGTGGTAAACGCCCTGTAGCAGGCTCCAAGCGGAATACACGGCTTTGCTGACATCGCGCTCAATATTCTTGTTGGCATCCAGACGGTGGTAAAAGTCCGCCGTCCACCCGGCGGACACTAGTCCGAAGAACGGAGCAAGTGCCTTGGTCAGAAAATCGCCCAACTGCTCGTCATGCGTCGAGTAGCCGAGCCAAAATGTCCCGATGGTGATTATGAGGGTAATAATGAAGCCAGCAATGTAGAGCGCCGACAGCTTATGCGGTTCGCGCCCTGCCACTCTTGGGTCCGTCCTTCGCCGATTCGAGAGCCTATTTCGCTAACGTGATCAGAGTCGCAGTATCGCCCACCCTGACGGTAGTGTCGATATCGTAATCCTCGCTCATTTCAACTTCCATCTTTTCTTTCACTGTTCTTTCGGGACCAAACACCCCTCCCATTACGCTCGCACCACCGACCTTGTAGGTTCGATACGTTTCGACAACGCAAATTTTCGGGTAGACGGTCTGTGCACTAACCCGAGCCTTCTCAACTGGTAAAAGGCCGATCTGCTCGCCGGACCCTGGGTCGTTAATGGGAATCCCTTCTAGTGACATTATTCGAAATATGTCACCGGGTTTTACGCCATTCTCGCGGCCGACATTCAGCACCAGCTCAGTTGAAGAGTTAACGCGAGCTACTTGCGCTTCAAGGCCGACGGTGGCACGCGGGACCTGTTCACTCATTCCATCCCTCTCCCTTGCGAATTGAAGCGTTCTCGGCCTTGGTTATTTCATCGTCTACTACCGTCGGCGCAAATCGACGCCAGTCTTGGATTGCGTCATAGGTCTGATCGAAAGCAACCGTCGTTGCCTCGCGTATAACTCGTATCCGGGTGCGCAACTCGGCGACAGTTTGATTGGCCTCGTCATCAGTATGAGACTCAATTCGAGCCATAATTTTCATGATACGGAACGACCTGGTAACCGCACTTCTAGCGGTTCGTTCTATGTCTTCCTGCTGACGCCGTTCGGCGATCTGCCGGTCATGACTTTGCGATTGATACATGAGGACGGCAACGATCCACGCACCTGCGATGGACAACACGGCAAGGACAGCTGTTAAGAAGTAGCTCTCCATAGGGGTTTGTCCACCCTTATGCGCAAGGACCAGCCCCGAGACGATGGCAACCACTAACGCGGCGACAAGCAGCGCCGAGGTAACGACGGCCCACTGACGAAATCGTGGGTTCGCTTTCGCTTTCCCGTCTGCCATACGATCCACTATTCCATCCAGTCGGCTAACATCCTTGAAGCCACTCCGTCGCGGCGCGAACGCGGCGACTGGGGGCGTTTCTAGGCCGAATCGGGGCCGTACCGGAGGCGTACCGGCAACGACCATTTATGGCTCTTTGCAGTGGATTTAGGGCTTTCAGCTACCCATCCGCCCTGGTCGCGAACGCCGAAAATAGGGACTCATAATCCGTAGGTCGCGGGTTCGAGCCCCGCCCGCCCCACTTCAGAGCCTGTTTTTCAGGCTTATCGGCGCCGAGTCACCGCTTATTCATCGTTTATAGGCCCAAGATTCTGGCTGCCATGCTGGTCATCCGGGATTTTGGCGGCGGCGTGCCAAGCCGCCCGCACGGTGTCGAGAGCCGTACGCGCCGAGACCGTGATTCGGGTCTGTCCGGCGAGTTGCGCCTGCCACTCGGCGTCTGAAGGCGCTGCGTCGAACAGCCGGGACGCGGGCGGCCGATTCGTAGGTCCGTGGCGTTGGTACAGGTCTACGGCATCGCTGTTGATTGCGCCGAGGTGGCTGAGCGCCCAAAGATCTCATAGGTCGCGAGCGCCGCGCCGATCGGCCCAGGTCGAGGTCTTCGACGCGGCAAAGGCGGGCAGTGTCGGAACAAGCAACTCGGCTGCGGGGGCGTCGGTGTAGCGCTGAACCATGATGCGCCGCTCGGATGGCCACACCACTCGGTCGTGCGCGGAGAGCAGTTGAATTCGCACGGACAGGCCGCCCGGCGATCGAAGGGTGCCGGTTGGGTGCTCGCGACGTTGCCCAACTTTGGGTCAAGAATGAGCCGGCCGTGCGAACGCGACAACGCGCGAGGGAGGTCCGAGTCGAGTGTGGCAGCCACGGACTTGCGATCGCCGATGGCGATCAAGTCGATGTCCTCACTGAGCCGCCCGGCTGCTAGGTGCGTGCGGGCCAGCGCGGTGCCGCCGATGAATTGAACCTGGTCTCCAACGCTCGAGCTAAGAAAGGCGAGCACATATGAAATGAGGTGGTCGCGTTCGACTTGCTCGGCGGACACGCCGAATTGTGTTGCCACCGCGGCGCGTTCATCGATGTTCACGCGTGGGCCCAGGCTTCGGCGCGACCAAGTGACGCCGTTCGTCGTTGGTCGGATGCGAGCGCGGCGATTCGTTGTTGGTCGCAGCGCGCATAGAGCGCGGCAACGGCCGATGGAACGTCGACCACCACCTCACCCAGTTCCGGGCGATGAGCGAGATCGAGCACCGTCTGTTCTGGTGTTGTCACCAATGCCGGTCCCAGCGGTGTGTCGATGCGCTCGGTGTCTAGGCGGGCGGTGTCGCGCTTAACGAATCGGACTACCGCCGGCCGATCCGAGAGTGCGATTTGGCGGTGCTGGCGGGGCACAGCGACCGTTGCGGTCGCGAGGGCGCGGGGGACCGCTCCGTGCAGGCGGGCTGCGCTCGGGCCCATGACGATGACATGGTCTGCTCCGTAGATCGCCGCGGCGATGCCCGCGGCGGTCGCTTCCAAGCTCGGCGTCCACGCACGGCCCACCATTTCCTGGGGGACGACGACGTAGTAGCCTTCGGCGACCCGATGAAGCAGACCGCGCTCACTGAGGCGGACCAACTGAGCCCGCGGATGGGCGTAGATCTTGTCGGCATCGCGCGGACGGATGGTCTTCATTGGCGCCCGGGCAAGATCGGGCGGTATCGGAGTGTTCCGATTCTGCGCCATGATCTCTCCTCGAGTATGCAAATCGTACCTTCGTAGAGTACGAAACGCATACTCATTGCGCAAGATCGACTGACGTTATCCTTCGCGTCGGTCATGAGGCTCGCAGACCAATCGATCGAGCAGGTCGGCCACTTGCGTGTGCACCCGGCCCCGCGGCTCATGTACCTGTCTTGGGTCATGGAGACGTTTGTGTGGCCCAAGTGGTCGGCCCCGATGCGGGGGCAGAGTACGAGGAAACAGTTGCCGAGGTGTTCTTCGATGACCAGGGCGTCAACCATCTGAACGTCGACCGGAACTGCCCGGTTCCTATCGGGGGTTGATGGTAGTCAATCTGGTTGTCGCACAACAAGAACGGGCAATAACAGGGACTATCAGGATCTGAGGATTGCTAATCCCTTGGTCACGGATTCGAGCCCCGCCCTACCTTGCCTGGCGAAGGACGGAAAACGGTCCTTGGTGCAGGACGGAGAACGGTCCGTGGTGGCCGTGTACCAGCGGCGCGCGGGGCACCGGTTGTGGCACCGTAAAAGTTCCGTGGGCGTGAGCCGTGCCGGCGGACCCAAATACCAGCGAGGCACCGAGGCCCAGTGCTGCAGCGGTGATTGCAGCAGCATTCCGGATGTTGAGGGCCAGTGTCGTCATCGGGTCCAAGGGTATACCGGCCTGGTCTCCGGACGGAGCGGCACGCCGCTGGCGCAAGGATCCGCTCCGCTCAGTCCAGATCGGCGAGGACCTTACGGGCGGCATCTAATTCGGCTTCCAGCGCGGCGACCCTGGCGGCCTGCTGCGAGCGTGCCTCTTCGATGACCTCGTTGATCGGGTTGGAGAGGTCCTCATGCAGTTCCTTGGCCGCACGGGAGACCGCGGCGGCCGCGACCACGAGGTTACGCGCCAGGTAACTGTTGCCCTGCTTGAGCTCCGCGCGCCATTCGCCGTCAGCGGTGCCGGTAACCGTGAGAGTCACGCGTGTCAAAATCATCAAAGTTCCAAAGGCGCTGTGCCCCAGTCTATCTGGGCGCCGTAGCTAACGCGTTGCGCGGGTCTTGATGTCAGTGGCAACGGCTTTCTGCCAACCCGAGGCGATGTCCCACACGTCCTTGAGGCGCGCTATCGCCGCGGCCTCGCAATGTCCGCAGTCACACTCGGGTGAGTGAGTGAGCAGGTCATCGACCACGTGCTTGACGAGCGTCATGGTGAGCGGTTCGCCGGTCACCTGGGCAGCGTTGAACACGTCAACGGCGACGAGATCGTCGGCATCGGCCATGCGCATACCCGTCAGTGTCCCATCGGGATCACGGCCGACGTTGCCGCCACACCTACCAACACGCTGGCAGTTTGACGTCCGGTGTGCTCGGCAGGCGGCGTGATCAGGCACCGGAGAGCAACGCGAGCGCGCCGGCGGTCGCGTCATCGGCGGAGCTCTGCCGTCCGGTAGCGCGTGCAGTCACGAACGCCCCCTCCACGACCGCGACAAGGGCGGCGGCGGTCTTCCTCGGGTCCAGTCCGGACAGCAGCGAGCCGTCTGCCTGGCCTTCCCGCACCGTCTCTTCGACTACGTGTGCCAGCTGCGTGAAGACGGATTCCAGGCTTTCCCGAAGTTCTGGTTCGGCCAAAATGCCTGCGTCGTAAGCAAAGCCGCCGACCCGACAGCCGTCGAGTGCCTCGCTCGCGCATCCCAGGAAAGCGGCCAGCCGGTCGCGCCCCGTCGGCAGTCCGTCCATGGCCGCCTGCACGGCGTCCAGCACGTCGCGTCCATTCGCCTCGACGACCTCCCGGCCGAGTTCGGGCTTGTTCGGGAAGTGGTGGTAGAAGCTGCCCTGGCTGACTCCGGAGTCGGCCATCACCTGTCGCGGGCTGGTCGTCGAATAGCCGTGCTGCCAGAACATCCGCTTCGCGGAGTCGACAATTTTCTGCTTGCTGTCCACGTCAGCGATGGTATCAGCCACCATACCTACCTCCAGGGTTGCGAACATACCTTAAGGTAGGTATGCTCGATCTCTGCCGCCCAGGAACAACTTCAAGGAGAACCCTTATGACCACCGCGCCATCTGTTCCCGTCGTTCAGTACGAGGTCGCCAACCTGGACGGATTCGAGCTGTTCTACCGCGAGGCCGGCCCGAGCGACGCTCCCGTCGTGCTTCTGCTGCACGGATTCCCGACCTCGTCGCACATGTTCCGGAACCTGATCCCGTACCTCGCGGATCGTTTCCATGTGATCGCACCGGACCTCCCGGGGTTCGGGCAGAGCGGCTCTCCTGATCGCGCGGAGTTCTCCTACACCTTCGATGCGGCTGCTCAACTCGTCGAGAAGCTGTTGACGAAGCTCGGCATTACCCGTTACGCGGTCAACGTCTTCGACTACGGCGCCCCCGCAGCATGGCGGCTGGCCCTTGCGAACCCCGACGCGATCACCGCCCTGGTCGTGCAGAACGGCAACGCCTACGACGAGGGCCTGGACAACGCGTTCTGGGTGCCGATCAAAAAATACTGGGCCGATCCGAGCCCGGAGAATCGGGATGCTCTACGCTCTCTCGTCACCCTGGCGTCGACGAAATTCCAATACCTCGACGGGATGGCCAACCCGTCGCGCATCTCGCCCGACAACTGGGTCGCCGATCAGGCGCTACTGGACCGACCGGGCAACGACGAGATCCAGCTCGACTACTTCCTCGACTACGGCACCAACCCTGCGCTGTATCCGGCTGTGCAGCAATGGTTGCGGGCCAAGCAGCCGCCCACCCTCGTCGTGTGGGGCGCCAACGACATGATCTTCCCGGCGGAAGGCGCCCACCCGTACAAGCGCGATCTGCACGACGTCGAGTTTCACGTCTTTGACAGCGGACATTTCCTGCTCGAGGACCGGGCTGACGAAGTGTTCCCGCTGATCCACGATTTCCTGACCCGAAAAATCGGCTGACGGACGGCGCCGCTCACGACGTTTTCACGGTGAACCAATGCGCTTGAGGTGGAGCGGTGAAACGGCCAGAAGGCCCGCGACCTACGTGTCATCAGGTCGTTTGGATTTGTCTACGTCCGGACCCGGCTGGCAAGTCGGACACCACCAGGTGCGGCGTCGTTCGGGATCATTGGTGACCTCGGCGACCACGCGAACCGTTGTGCCGCAACGTAAACACGGGCGTCCAGAGCGCCCGGCCACCCAGTGCTGCTCGCCTTTACGCCGTACGCCCGTCGTCACCTGCATCGCGCCCGGAACACTGGCCGAATGACGCAACGCCCGTGCCCCAAGTTCGAGCAGCGCCGTGACGTCGATCGTTCCTACCGGCGTCCAGGGATTGTGCCCGCGAATAAAACACAGTTCGTTGACCCACAGATTGCCGAATCCGGCCACGCACCGCTGGTCGAGCAGCGCCGCCACGAGTGGCCGGTCGGGATCGTCGCCGAGCCGCCGGGCCGCCTCGGCGACGTCCCAGTCGTCACGCAGCGGGTCTGGTCCCAGATAGCCGACGACGTCGTTCTCATCGCGGGTGCGCAGCAACTCGACGATCGGTATTTTCACGCCGTAAGCTGCCGGGCCATCCGTTCGCAGTACGATTCGGACGTCGGGCATGACAGCTTTTGGCAACCAGCGTCCGGCCAGAAACCGTCCACGATCCGGACATCAGCAGATGGGTGTGCAACGTGAGATCGCTCGACAACCGGATCAGCAGATGCTTGCCGTGCGTGACGTGTTCGAGGACGGTCAGACCGGCGAGGTCCGCGGTGGCATGTGCTGGCACACGCAGCTCGCCGTGGGTCAGGACGCGACCTCGCAAGGCGGTGTCCAGCCGGCGGGCAAGCGCGTAGACGGTGTCGCCTTCGGGCATGCATCCCATCGTCCACGACGTTGCCCACAGCGAGTCGACCCGCGCATGATCGAGCTCGCCCCGCGAGGCCGTCAGGCGTTGCGCGTTGGTGCCGTCTCATGCGCTTGACGGGGAGAGGCGCTGGCGCAAGTCGCTGGGGGAGGAGCGATTTGACGAGCTGCGCGAGACGTTGCAGGCGCTTCTTTCGGCCGAAGCAGTCAAATCCTGAGACCTGGCCGCCGGCGCGGCGACCCCAGGAATACGGCGAGTGCACGGAGAAGTTGCAACGCCACAATGAGAACTGAATCGGTAGCTTCGTCGACTGATATGCACTCTGACGAGACGAATTCGAGAACGGAGCAGTCATGGGAAAGCTAGACGGCAAGGTTGCGGTGATTACCGGGGCCACCAGCGGTATGGCCTTGGCCAGCGCGAAGTTGTTCGTGGACGAGGGGGCCTACGTCTTCATCACGGGTCGACGACAGGACTCGCTGGACAAGGCTGTCGTGGCGATTGGCCGCAACGTGACCGGCGTGCAAGGCGATGCCGCCAACCTGGGGGACCTCGACCGACTCTTCGAGACGGTGAAGGCCGAGAAGGGCAGCATCGACGTGCTGTACGCGAACGCCGGAACGGGCGAGGCAGTCAAGCTCGGCGACATCACTGAGGAGCACTTCGACCAGACCTTCGGACTCAATGCGCGAGGCACATTGTTCACGGTGCAGAAGGCTCTGCCGCTTCTGAACGACGGTGCGTCGATTGTCTTGACCGCGTCGATCGCATCGATCAAGGGTTGGCCTGGCTGGACTGTGTATGCGGGAAGCAAGGCTGTCCTGCACGCGTACGCACGGGTTTGGGTCACCGAACTCAAGGACAGGCGGATCCGCGTGAACGTCCTGAGCCCTGGCCAGGTCTCGACACCGATGATGGACGTGCTCGACGCCGAAACGAGGGAGCAGTTGGAGTCTCTAATCCCCCGGGGCGAGATGGGCTATCCCGACGAGTTGGCGAGCGTCGCACTCTTTCTGGCGTCCGACGACTCCAGCTATCTCAACGGCCAGTTGCTGAACGTCGACGGCGGCACCGCCGCAATCTGACGCTAATGCCCCAACGCGTCGAGGGCAAAGCTCCCGTCGGCATGGGCGGGCGCAGCCGGCTAGATCCGGTCAACATCGGACGATCGGTGTAGCGACGGCTATTTCTCGTTCGATGTGGGTACCTACCTCACAGCGGCGCCGCCAAGTCCATGCGCGCCGCTGCACGACGAGGAGGCATTCATGACTGAGCGATACACCACGACTGACGGCGGTGCCCCGGCCCCGAGCGACAAACAATCGCTGACGGTTGGCCCCGATGGCCCCATCCTGTTGCAGGACCACTACCTGATCGAGCAGATGGCGCAGTTCAATCGGGAGCGCATCCCGGAACGCCAACCGCACGCCAAGGGTGGTGGCGCGTTCGGCCACTTCGAGGTGACCCACGACATCAGCACATTCACCAGGGCTGCGGTATTCCAACCCGGCATCAAGACTGACACGCTGATCCGCTTTTCCACCGTCGCCGGCGAGCGGGGGAGCCCAGACACCTGGCGCGACCCGCGCGGATTTTCGTTGAAGTTCTACACGTCGGAGGGCAACTTCGACATGGTCGGCAACAACACGCCGGTCTTTTTCATGCGTGACCCGATGAAGTTTCAGCACTTCATCCGTTCGCAGAAGCGCATGCAGGCAACCAACTTGCGCGACAACAACATGCAGTGGGACTTCTGGACGCTGACACCCGAATCCGCCCATCAGGTGACCTGGTTGATGGGGGACCGCGGTATCCCCAAGAGCTGGCGACAGATGAACGGCTACAGCAGCCACACCTACAGCTGGATCAACGCCGCTGACGAAATATTCTGGGTGAAGTACCACTTCATCAGCGATCAGGGCATCGACTTCCTGACCCAAGATGAAGGCGACCAGTTAGCCGGCGAGGACGGCGATTACCACCAGCGCGACCTCTACGACGCGATCGACGGCGGCAACTTCCCCAGTTGGACGTTGAAGATGCAGATCATGCCGTTCGAAGACGCCAAGTCCTACCGGTACAACCCCTTCGACCTGACCAAGGTGTGGCCGCACAGCGACTATCCCCTGATCGACGTCGGCAAGCTGACGCTCGACCGCAACGTCACCGACTACCACACCGAGATCGAGCAAGCCGCGTTCGAGCCGAACAACATGGTGCCCGGTACCGGTCTGAGTCCGGACAAGATGCTGCTGGCCCGCGGCTTCTCCTACTCCGACGCGCACCGCGCCCGGCTGGGCACCAATTACAAGCAGATACCGGTCAATTCGCCGCACGTGGAGGTCAACAGCTATTCCAAGGACGGGGCAATGCGGATCAAGAACGTCACCGATCCGGTGTACGCGCCCAACTCCTACGGCGGGCCGCACGCGGATCCGGCGCGCGCTGCCGAGATCCGCTGGCAAGCCGACGGCGAGCTGGTCCGCGCCGCCTATACCTTGCGGCCGGAGGACGACGACTGGGGACAGGCCGGAACCCTGGTGCGTGAGGTTCTCGATGACGATGCGCGAGACCGATTGGTGCACAACATCGTTGGACACGTCTCCAAGGGTGTGAAAGAGCCTGTTCTGTCGAGGGTGTTTGAGTACTGGCGCAATGTCGATCCCGATATCGGGAAAAAAGTTGAGGAAGAATTCCGGGCAGGGTAGAAGGTATTCAAGTCCGAATCCTATAGTCGCAACGCTGCAACTCCCCGAAGAATGCAGGCTCTAGGCCTGTTCGCCGGTAGATGCGGCCAGTTGCTCGGCGGTCGGACTCGGTCGGTCGTAAGCGCTGTCAATGAGCGGGCGTTGCTGCTCGTCTAGTTCGTCGATTGCCGAGTCAGACCCGAGCATCCGCTTCGTTCGATTGAGCGGTAGGTGTTGCGTCGGGATGAGTACCGCTGTGATATTGCCGCGAGTGGTTGCGAGGTTGGCAGGGTCATCGAGCCGAGCTTTGACGTAGTCATGAATAGTGGCGGCGCCTATTTGGGCGTTTTGTGTTGCTAGCGCATAGTTGGGCGAATCTGTGACAGTGGGTGAGTCACTCCATCCGTCATATTGACGGGCTACCAAGAGCACTTTGTTTGCGACACCGGGAGGAATGCCCTGCCCGTGCGAGACAAGCTGGTCGTTACGCGCAAATGTGTCGCCCAGCAGCACGAACCGTACACCGGGCGGGGGCGTGTTCTGCGCCAGGTACAGCGAGATCACTTGTGATCCCAGGCTAAAGCCGAGGACGGTGTCTCCGGGATGCAAAGCGGTACCGACTAATGCCGCTACTCCTGCGTCATTGTGAAGGCCGTCAGCGGGATAGGGCACCTTGATGCACGGACATAATCTGCCCCCCAGCTGCTTCTGGGTCACCGACATGGTCATAGAACCGACAGAGTCGTAATCAAATGGTTCGACGGTGTACGTGATGCCCGCGGCCGTGGCGACAGCGATGTTCGTTGCCATCCCCGCGATGACGAGTGTCAGCGCCACGCACGGTGTCCATAAGCCCTTCATGGGCCTTGTCCTACCTATCGAAGATTGACTATTGCAAGGGCAAAATACCTCCGTCCACACGTGAGCACCGCGCAACACCGTGAGATGTCCCGCAGCATCTTTATCGCGGTCTCTGAAGCAGGAGGACTCGATGAAGGTCGGTTGGCGGGCAAGGGCGTGGTCGCGGCGCCACCAGAGTTGGATTCCGGCGCTGACCTGCCGTTACGCGGGTTCGCTGGCCGCTTCGGGCGATAGTCGCCCCAGCACACAACACCTGGACGGCAAACAAGATCGCTGCCATCAGAGTTTGACAGCCGCGTAACATTCCCGGAACCGACCGTCCCTAGTGTCAGCCCAGCAACAACTGGCAAATCCGATGCGATGCATCGCGGCGATAGGGACTCAATTGAGCGGAAATTCAACACGTCTTCAGGCAATCAACAACGTCGAGGCGTATGTCCCTCCGACCGTCAGTTTCGTACCTGGCGAAGAACCGGGCGAGGTTTTCGGCGCCAACGTCTTCACCAAGGCCGAGATGCAGGCGCGGCTGCCCAAGTCGGTGTACAAGTCCATCGTCGCGACGATGGAAAAAGGCACCAAGCTTGACCCTGCGGTTGCCGATGCTGTCGCGCTGGCGATGAAGGATTGGGCACTGGAGAAAGGCGCCACGCACTACGCCCACGTGTTCTACCCGATGACCGGCCTGACCGCCGAAAAGCACGACAGCTTCCTGGATCCGGTGGGTGACGGGACCACGTTCGCGGAGTTCGCCGGCAAGACCCTCATCCAGGGTGAGCCCGACGCCTCCAGCTTCCCGTCGGGCGGCCTGCGCAGCACCTTCGAGGCGCGCGGCTACACCGGCTGGGACGCCACCAGCCCGGCCTACATCCTGGAGAACCCGAACGGCAACACACTGTGCATCCCAACGGTGTTCGTCTCGATGACCGGTGAGGCACTGGACTACAAGACTCCGCTGCTACGCAGCCAGCAAGCGATGGGTAAGCACGCCGAGCGTGTCCTGAAGTTGTTCGGCCACAAGGATCTCAACCACGTCGTGTCGTTCTGCGGACCCGAGCAGGAGTACTTCCTGGTCGATCGACACTTCTTCCTGGCGCGACCGGACCTCATCAACGCGGGCCGCACGGTGTTCGGCGCCAAGCCGCCCAAGGGCCAGGAGTTCGACGACCACTATTTCGGGGCGGTTCCCGAGCGTGTCCTCGGCTTCATGATGGACACCGAGCGTGAGCTATTCAAACTCGGTATCCCCGCCAAGACCCGGCACAACGAGGTGGCGCCCGGACAGTTCGAGCTGGCTCCGATGTTCGAGCGGGCCAACATCGCTTCCGACCACCAGCAACTGACGATGACGATCTTCAAGACGCTGGCCAAAAAGCACGGCATGGAATGCTTGTTCCACGAGAAGCCGTTCGCCGGCGTCAATGGCTCCGGCAAGCACGTCAACTTCTCGTTGGGTAACTCCGAGCTGGGATCGCTGTTGGTTCCGGGTGACACGCCGCACGAGAACGCTCAGTTCCTGGTGTTCTGCGCCGCGGTGATCCGCGCCGTACACAAGTTCGCCGGACTGCTCCGGGTGTCGGTGGCTTCCGCCACCAACGACCACCGCTTGGGCGCCAACGAGGCACCGCCGGCGATCATCTCGATTTTCCTCGGCGAGCAGCTCGCCGACGTCTTCGAGCAGATCGCCAAGGGCGCAGCGACGTCGTCAAAGGGTAAGGGCACCATGATCATTGGTGTCGATACACTTCCCGCGCTGCCGACCGACCCGGGTGACCGCAACCGCACCAGCCCGTTCGCGTTCACCGGCAACCGGTTCGAATTCCGGGCGCCTGGCTCCGGACAGACGGTTGCCGTGCCGTTGATCATCATCAATACGATCATGGCGGACTCGCTGGACTACCTGGCCACCCAGCTGGAGAAGGCTGTCGGCGAGGGCGAGGACTTCGACAAGGCAGTGCAGGCACTGCTCACCGAGGTCATCACCGAACACGGTGACGTGGTCTACAACGGCGACGGCTATTCCGAGCAGTGGCAGATCGAGGCGGCCGAGCGAGGCTTGCCGAACCTGAAAACCACCTTGGATGCGGTCGGTGAGCTGATCACTCCCGAGGCAGTAGAACTCTTCGACAAGTACTCGGTGTTCAACGAGCGCGAGTTGCACAGCCGCTACGAGGTCCAGTTGGAGCAGTACGTGCTGACCGTCGCGGTCGAAGCGAAGCTGTCGCTGGAACTCGGGACGACCGTCATCCTGCCAGCCGCAATCCGCTACCAGACCGAGCTCGCCCAGAACGTCGCGGCTCTCAAGGCCGCCGGCGTGGAGTCGAACACCGCTGCGCTGGAGGCGGTTTCGGGTCCGATCTCCGACCTCACCGCGGGGCTGGAGACGCTGAAGACAGCGCTGGCTCATGACTCGGCGGAGTCGGCGCTCGACGAAGCGAAGCATGCTCAACACGAGTTGCTGCCGGCGATGGAAGCGGTGCGTGCCGCCGCCGATGCGCTGGAAGCCATTGTGGCCGACGACTTGTGGCCGCTGCCCACTTATCAGGAGATGCTGTACGTCCTCTGAAGGCTTGAAATCTGGCCGCGCGGTACGCTGGCGAGGAAGTCTGTGCCCTGGTTGAGTCCGCAGCCGATGGCGTATGCGAAGAAATTCGTGGACATCGGTCGAAGGCAGCCCATTGTCTCGGCGCAATTTGTTGCGACAACGAAGGGGCCATATGAGCGCGCCCTCATGGCGGGACCAAAACGACGGTAGCGAGGCGACGGTCACGACGGTCGCCAGCCGGGAAGTGGCCGCGCAGATCGACGTCCAGGTCACTGCACCCAGTACGCTGGAATTCCAGATTGCGGTCGCCCGGCTGCCGGGGCTGGAGGTACGCGAGTCGCTGACAATTACGTTGGACGGCAAGCCACTTCAGCCTCGCGAGATCAGCGGACCGCACGACACCCGGATCCATTCGATCGACGTCGGCGAGGGTGCGGTGAGCCTGTCGTATCAGGCGACGGTGCTCGGTGAAGCCGACCCCGCGCCGGTCCGCGACATCGACGTGATCACCTATTTACGGCCGAGCCGTTACGCCGAGGCCGACAAGTTCTTCGGCTTCGCGGCCACCGAGTTCGGGCAGTACACCGACTCGGCCACACTGCTCGAAAAAGTCGCCGCCTGGGTCGGTGCGCGGCTGGACTACGTGCCGGGCTCCAGTGACCCGATCGACGGCGCCGCCGACACCCTGCTGGCGGGAGCGGGGGTGTGCCGCGACTACGCCCACTTGGTGATCGCCTTGCTGCGTGCGGTGAATGTGCCGGCTCGACTCGTAGCGGTCTACGCACCCGGATGCGACCCGATGGACTTCCATGCGGTCGCCGAGGCGCTCGTCGAGGGGGAGTGGCGTGTCGTCGATGCGACATGTCTGGCTCCGCGGCAGTCGATGGTGCGCATCGCCACCGGACGCGACGCCGCCGACACCGCGTTCCTGGACAACCACAAAGGCTCGATCAACTTGAACAACATGATGGTCACCGCCTACGTCGACGGTGAACTTCCCATCGATTCGATCGACCACCTGGTGAGTTTGAACTAGCGCAGGTGGAGCCGCTCGCGGATCGCGTCGGCGAGGAAGCGTTTAGCGGAGACCGGCCGGAAGTTGTGTGCCGCGTCGGTCAGGGCCGCGTGGGAGTCTGCGCTCAGTTCGATATCGGCTGCGGCGACGTTGAATTCGAGTTGCTCGACGCTGGACGCACCAGGTATGGCGATCACGCCGGGAAGGTTGATCAGCCAGGCCAGCGCTACCTGCGCGGGCTTGGCGCCAACCTCGTTGGCGACGTCGCGCAGCGTCTGCAGCAGCGGCTCGATGCGGCGGAGGTTCTCGGTACCGAACAGCGAGTTGACTGCGCGGACTCCGCCGGGCCGGTTGTCCACGCCGTACTTGCCACCCAACAGTCCCTGCGCCAGCGGACTGTAGGCGATCACCACGCGGTTTTCCTGCTCGGCGAACGGCACCAGACCCTTGAGTGCCTGCGGGTGGGCCAGCGAGAAATGCACCTGGTTGCTGATGACCGGCCGTCCAAGCGCCGCGTCGGCCTGCTTCCACCGGGACAACGAGTAGTTCGAGACACCCGCGGCGCCGATGGCGCCGCTGTCGAGCAGATCGCGCATGCCCGGCATGATCACCGCGTCGGGTACCACCGGGTTGGGCTGGTGGATTTGGTAGAGCGGGATGCGCTCCAGTTGCAGCCGTCGGGCGCTGGCCCGTTCACGTTGCTTCACGATGGCGGGAAACGGCGCGACCGGAAAGATCTTGCTGGCCACCACAACCTGATCGCGCTCGTCGCCGAGTGCGTCGCCGAGAATCCGTTCGCTCTTGCCCAGCCCGTACACCTCGGCGGTGTCGAAGAAGTTGACGCCCAGCTCGCGGGCGCGACGGACGATGTCGCCGGCGGGCCCGGAGGCGTAGCTGTCGCCGTAGCCCCACTCGCGGGATCCGAACTGCCAGGTGCCAAGGCCGATACGACTGACGCTGCCGACGCCGTCGACATCCAAATACTTCATCTAGTTCACGGTACTGACCGCCGCGATGTGGTGACTAGCCGACCGCCCCGTGCTTCTCGAATACGTCGATGACCTCGCGGCTCTGGACCACATCCGCGTGTTCGCACAACTGGCGCAGTTCGTTGACCACCGTCTGCAGAACATCAAGCCGCTCCGAGGCTTGAGTCAGTGTGGCGAGCCAGTTGTCGTAGTCGCGCTCGTCATAGCCGATCTCAGCGACCGAGAAAGAGGTGCTGCTCATTGTGATTACGCTCCCGCCATCGAGGTACGCAGGGCGTACCGAGTCCTCGTAGTTGGGTAGCGGTTATCCCCGGGAAAACGTGCTTAAACTCACACGTCGTCCTGCTGCCAACTATCCGGACCCCCGGTCTGACCAACCGGAAATGGGCCTGCGTATGGAACGCCGGAGCGCCGGCCGATACGCTGTGCCTGCAGCGGGCACGTTACAAGAGAGGGCGAAAATGTCACGGACAGTGGTCGTCGGGGCATCGAGTGGGCTCGGGCGTTGTATCAGCATCGGTCTGGCTCAGCGCGGCGGACAGATCACGCTGATGGCGCGGCGTCGGGCGCGTATCGAGTCGGCGGCAGAGGAGGCGGGCGCGGATGCGATCGCCGTCGAATGTGATGTTACCGATGAACATTCGTGCCGTTCGGCGTTCGATCAAGCCGCCGAGGCGATGGGCGGGATCGACAACCTCGTCTACACGCCCGCGATCAGCCCTCTGGTCCGCATGGTCGACACCGGTGCCGACACCTGGCGGCGCATCTTCGACACCAACGTCATCGGCGCGTCGTTGGCGACCGCGGCGGCGATTCCGCATCTGACCGCCTCGGCCGGCAAGGCGGTCTACCTCTCCTCTGATGCCGGCAGCTTCGGGCCGCCGTGGCCTGGCCTCGGCGCCTACGGCGTCAGCAAAGCCGCGCTGGAACGACTTGTCGAAGCCTGGCGAGCCGAGCACCCGGACGTCGGATTCACGTCCCTCATCGTCGGCGAGTGCGCGGGCGGCGAAGGTGACGCCGCAACCGGGATGAACGCAGGCTGGGATATGGACCTGGCGATGAAGGCCTACCCGCTGTGGGTGTCCGGCGGTTGCATGCCCGGCAAGCTGATGCCCGTCGAAGATCTCATCGAAGTGGTGCAGACGATTCTGCAGACCAACGCCTCGACATCGATGCCGGTGGTTGTCGCGCGCGGTGCTCCCGCTGCCCAGGTCGCCTTCCCCGACACGAATTAGCCCAAGCCGCAAAGCCAATCGGCACTGCCGCTATCGCTCGTCCTTTACAGTTGCGCTGACAATCACGAGCGAAGGAGACGCGGATGGCGTGGTTCATGGCCCTCCAGGGCCCACACCACACACCCCACCAGTCGATGGTCTACGAACTCCAAGACGGGGTGGACGTGGACAAGATCGCCCAGGAGCTGGTCAGCTCAGCGACCCTGGACCGGGTCGTGGCCGTGCCCGCGGTGCTCTCGGCGAACAAGCGTCGGCTTCAGAAGGTGACGATTTACGTCCGTCCTGCGGCGTGGGGGCTGTGGTCGTTTTACGAGCTGTCCGACGAGGATCGCCGCGAGATGGCGAAGAACAACCCGGTGGTCAACGCACTGGCTCAAGCCGCGCAGCAGCGTGCGGCGGCACAGGGGAAGGCACCCGGCGGCCCGATGACCGTGCAGGTCAACCCGCTGACGGGCCAAGTGGGCCCGGCCAACTCCTAGGCGGTGTGCTGAGAGTCGCCGGGGTCGTCGTCCAGCGCGGCGGCCCCAAGCGTGCTCAGCATCTCGACCGCGGCCCGCTGCCAGGTGAACATCTCGGCGCGTTGCCGCGCGCAGGAGCGGCGAAGCTTTTCGGGACGGCCGACCACCGCGGCCACCGCCTCGGCGATGGCTGCCGGATTGTTGTCGGCCAGCGCACCGCAATCGGCGGTGATGATCTCGCCGAGCGCCGACGTGCGCGACACCACGGCCGGTGTCCCGCAGGCCAGCGCTTCCAGCGCAGCCAGCCCGAAGGTTTCGTGTGGTCCGGGAGCAAGCGCGACGTCGGCTGATGCCAGCAACTCGGCGACACTGAGCCGATCGGAGATGAAACCGGTGAACTCGATCGGCAGCCGCGCGGCCTGCCGCTGCAATCTGGCCCGTAATGGTCCGTCACCCACCACGACCAGGCGGGCTGCCACCCCCGCCTCGCGCAGTGCCGCGACGGCGTCGATGCTGCGGTCGGCCCGCTTTTCCACCGACAGCCGACCGCAGTGAACCAGCAGGATCTCGCCGGGGGAGGCCCAGCGCTGACGCACCACCGCCGAGCGGCGCGACGGGTGATACGTCTCCAGGTCCACGCCGAGTGGAATGGTGACGGTGTTGGTCGCGCCGATCCGGTCGAACTCCTCGCGCGCAAAACCGGTCGTGCAGACCACGGTGTCGTAGTCGGCGGCCGTGCGCCGATTGGCGAAGTCGGCGAACCGGCGCGCGGTTCGGCGTGGAAGTACCTGGCCCGCAAGGCGATCGAGACGCTCATGCGAGATCATCACGGTCGTCGCGCGGTGGTCGCGACCCCATCGGCCCAGCGATCTCAGGGTGAGCCGATCAGACACCTCCAGGGTGTCCGGCTGCAGACCCTTCAGCAGCGTCCGCACCGGCCCGGGCAGCACAGCGCGATATCCGCCGGTGAACGGAATCAGCCTGGCGGGAACAGTGATTCGCTTGACGCCGGTCGGCAGATGCGCGTGCTCGGCATGGCGTCCAGGGACGATCAACACCACTTCGTGGCCCGCGGCGCAGTACTCCGCGCCCAATCGATCGACGGCGGTGCGAAGGCCGCCGGAGCGAGGCCCGTAGAAGTTCGCGACCTGAACGACACGCATGCTCACCAGTCCAACCGGCCCTTGTGTGGGGTCAACGATCTAACACTGACTTTTCGCTGAACAAGCCGTGAACACCGGAGATCACGCGCCGAAGTGCGGGGCGTCGCAAGCATATTCCGCAAACGCCCACGCGGTGCCGAGCGAAGCGGACACTCGGTGTCCGCTCGGGGTTATCCGCGGTAAGTCACGGTAAGGTTGAACGCGCGGGTTCTGACCGGCAACGCTGCGGGGTGTCACACCGCGAGCAGGTCGGAGCGACGACGGGATGGGAAAGAGGAGATGCACCAGTTGGCGGCCACGCTTGTCGCGGCCGGTGTTGGGATGTTCGTCGCCGGCTGCGGCGGCAGCAATCAAGCCAATCAGACGTCGACGACGACCATAACGTCGCTGATCCCGCGGCCGGTGGTTGAGCGTGAACTCGACCCGTTGTTGCTTACTCCCGCCCAAGTCAATCCGCTGATGGGTGCGACGGGGATGGCGGTGATCCGAAGGCACGACGCGATGTCCGACGATAGCGCCACGATGCGGCCTGCCGAATGCCTGGCCATCGACGGTTCGGCACAGGCGCGGACGTACGCCAACAGTGGATTCACCGGCGTGCGTGATCAGGAGCTCAACGACGGCGACAGCTTCAATCACTACGCCGAGCAGGCGGTGGTGCTGTTCCCGACGGTCAAGCAGGCCCATGTCTTTTTCGTCACTTCGGCCCTGCGCTGGCCGGCCTGCCACCAGTACATCCACACGCAGTCCCGGACGAAGTGGGATGTGGGGGAGATATCGGACGACAACGATGTGTTGAGCGCGATGTCGACACAGGAAGAAGCAAAAGCCGGCGGGTGGGCGTGCGGTCGGGCGCTGGCGGTGAAGAACAACGTCGTCGTCGACGTCAACACCTGCAGCCCGAACCCGGCGAACTCCGCGGTTGACATCGCCAATCAGATCATCGCGAAAGTCGTTTCGCGATAAGGGATGTGGCTAGTCGGGGCCGGACGGTCCCAGCAGCCGCGCTTCTTCGAGGTCCATCGAGGCCTGCAATTCAAGCAGGACGATGTCATCGATGCGGCGCTTGTCGCGCAGCTCGGTGATGGCCCGCCGTTTGTGTTCGAGCACGCCGAGGCGCACTTGTCGGATGAGGTCACTCTTCGCCTCGGCGTCGTCGCGGGTCGCGCCGTCGTCACTGGCCCTGACCAGTGCCGCATGCTTCTGGTATTCCGCGTTCATCCGGCTTTCCAGCTCGTCGCTGATGCCGAGTTCGGCGGCCACCAACGGCAGCGCGTCGAGCGCGGCCTGCGCGCCGGCACAACGAGCCAGCCGCAATTCGTCGGCGTGGGCTTCGTCCTCGGGGATCTTGGCCCAGCGGACGATGCTGGGCAATGTGCTGCCCTGGACGATCACGGTTGTCAGGATGACGAACGACACCACGAAGATGATCAGGCTGCGATCGGGAAAAGGCGTGCCGCTGTGGGTGGTCAGTGGGACCGCTAAGGCCGCGGCCAGTGAGACGGCTCCGCGGAATCCGGCCCACCCCGACACCATGCGCTGGCGCCAGTCGACTCGGCGTTCACGCTGCGCTTCGCGCCGGTCGACGGCGCGGATCAGCCAGGTTGTGGCCTCGCCCCAGACCAGCCGGGTTCCGACCACGACGACGGTGACGGCAACCGCCAGCGCGATGGCGTGGTGAATGCCGTGGTCGATCCGGCTGGCGCTCCGGATCGCGCTGGGCAACTGCACCCCGACGAACACCCACAGCGCGCCGTTGATCAGAAACGTTGCGATGTCCCAGAATGCGAACGACACCAGGCGGGACCGAGCCCGGATCACCCGTGGCGAGGCGTATGCGAGCATCAGGGCGCACACCAGGACGGCGACGACGCCACTGCAATCGAACGCGTTAGCGAGCAGGAACGCGGCGAACGGCGTGAGCAGACTGAGCGCCGCCTCTTCTTGGGGGGCGTCTAGGCGGGTTCGGGCTAGGGTCACCAGCCCGCCGATAAGCAGACCGGCGGCAATGCCGCCCAGGTAAGA
This sequence comes from Mycobacterium sp., assembly GCF_965277065.1. GTDB lineage: Bacteria > Actinomycetota > Actinomycetes > Mycobacteriales > Mycobacteriaceae > Mycobacterium. Next base: position 62,421 of record NZ_CBDIBT010000013.1, on the reverse strand, counting down.
CACGACGAACCGGACGGTGAGGTCGATCGGGCCTACGGACGCGCCACCCATGGCCACCGAGACCGCGACGCCGAACAGGACCAGCGCCGTGCCGTCGTTGATGATGCTCTCCGCCTTGAGCACGGTCAGGGTGCGGCGCGGCAGCCGTTTCGCCAGACCGGCGACGGCGGCGGCGTCCGTCGGGGAGAGCACGGCGCCGAGCACCGCCGCGGCATGCGATTCCATCCCGAAGGCCCGCGCGGTCCAGGTCACCGCGATGGCGTTGGCAATCACCAACCCGACGCTGAGCAAAACGATGACGCGCATGTTGGCGCGGATTTCGCGGATGCTGGTATTCAGACTTTCCCAGTACAAAATTGCCGGCAGGAACAGCAGCAGCACGATTTCGCCGTCGAGCCGGACGTGGCCGAACTGGGGGATCAAACCCAGCATCGCGCCGAGGCCGATCAGCAGCACCGGCGGGCCCACGCGGTAGCGCCGGCCCAGCACCGTCCCCACGATCACGGTGGCGAACAGCACAACGATGACGACGAGCCCGAACATCAGCACATGGTATGTGCCCGAGTCATCGGCAGCGCGACAACCGGATTCGGTCGCGCAGGCCTCCCGTGGGCCGGATCAGCCCGGCGGAGTCCAGGAAATCGGCAGCGTCTTGATGCCGTGGATGAACGGCGACAGCAACCGCGACGGCTCAGCGGTAGCGGCGACGTCGGGTATTGCGCGGTGCAACTCCTCGAACATCACCCTGAGTTCGCGACGGGCCAAGTTGGCGCCCAGGCAGAAGTGCGCGCCGCCGCCGCCGAAGCCGACGTGCGGATTCGGGTCGCGAGTCACGTCGAACTTCCACGGGTCGGCGAACTTCGACTCGTCGCGGTTGGCCGAGCAGTACCACAAAGTGGCCTTGTCGCCGGCGGCCATCGCGGTGCCGTGCATCTCGAAGTCGCGAGTGAGCGTGCGCCGCATGTAGACAACCGGCGAGGCCCATCGCACGATCTCCTCGACGGCCGAATGGGACAACGCGTCGAAGTCGGACCACCAGGTCTGCCGCTGTTCGGGAAAGCGGGTCAATGCGACCAGTCCGTGGCTGATCGCGTTGCGGGTGGTCTCGTTTCCGGCCACCGCCAGCAGGATGAAGAACGACGCCACCTCGGCGGAGGTGAGTTGCTCGCCGTCGACCTCGGCCTCTACCAGGCTGGTGGTCAGATCGTCGTGGTGATTGACCCGGCGATCCTCGGCAAGCGCGGTGGCGTACGCGCCGATGTCCATCGAGACACGCAGGAATTCGTCGAAGTCGGTCGTCAGATCGGGGTCGCCGAAGCCGAGGATCACGTTGGTCCAGTGGAAGATCTTCTGATGGTCTTCGTCGGGGATGCCCATCATGTCGCAGATGACCTGCAGCGGCAGCGGCCCGGCCAACTCGGTGACGGCTTCCCCGTTGCCGTCGGGATGGCTGGTGACCAGATCGGCGACCAGGCGACGCGCCCGCTCGCGGACCGATGTCTCGATGCGCGCCACCACTTTTGGGGTGAATGCTCTGCTGACGATTGATCGCAGCCGCTGATGCCGCGGGTCATCGAGCACGATCATCGAGCCGAAATACTCGGATACTTCCGGCATCTGGTCGTTGATGGTGATGTTGGGGCTGGAGCTGAAAATCTCGGGGTGGCGGCTGGCGAAGAACACGTCGTCGAGCCGGGTCAGCGCCCAATGCCCGTCGCCCTGTTGGAAGCCTTCTTGAACGGGCTCGGGCCAGAACGAGACGGGCGCTTCGCGCCGAAGTGTGGTGAAGGCACCGTCGCGCTGGTCGTCGTCGAGTGCCCAGAATTTCCATTCGTCGAGGTGGATTTCAGCACGCGCAATGTCGGGCGGCGCCTCGCCGTTCATCCGCGTCGCAATGCCCATGTCGGCCGTCCTCGTCGCTGAGCTGGCTGTGGTTGGAGCTTAAACCGGTCGCTGCCGATCGGAATACTACGGTTGGCGTAATACGTCGAACGTACTTGGTTTAGCGCCATGAATCCAAGCGATGCCCGCCGCGTCCTGCGCTGGTACCCCGCGGCGTGGCGTCGCCGCTACGGCGAGGAGTTGATCGCAATGCTCGACGATACCCACGGTGATGACGAACTGCCGCGGCATGCCCGGATGCACCTGGTCCGCTCCGGCTTGATTCAGCGACTTCGCTTGGTACGCAAGTACTCTGGCACCTACGTCGGATACAGCATCGCATGCGCGTTGGTGTGGGCGGTCATCCTCGCGGCGATGTACACCCACGCCGGCGACGGCACCCGGCACACCTTTGCGGTGTTCTTCGGCGGGTGGGCCATCGGTTGGCTGTCGGCGAGCATCGGACGCCTCGTCTACCCGCCGCCGAAACGTCGCAAGCCGATCTGACGGCCTCGGCGTTGCGCTCAGGTCGAGCAGACGGTGCGGGCGGGCGCCCCGTGTGCGGTCGCCTGATTGACCACCTTGCCGTCGACTCGGATCGTGCAGGTGATCGAGCCGGGTCCCTCAGCGCTGATCACCAAGACCCGGCTGCCGTTCACGGTGAACTGCGTCTTCCACGGCAGCGGCACGTTTGCCTGCTGCGTTTGGCCGCCCGCGAGTTGGTAGGAGACGTAGTCGGCGACGGGTGCGCTGCCACTCACGTCGTAACTCACCTGGGTGTCGCTGCCCGCGTACGCCGTTCCGCCCGGGCCCACCGTGGCGGCGAACGCGGTCAGGGCCGCAACAAGGATCGCTCTGCTGGTCATGATCTTCTCCCGGGGGATGGTGTCTCTGACGGATCGTTTCACCCGCGTCAGCCCCGTGGGCAGGTTTTCGGGGTCTTTCTCCAAATACCGAGTTCCGATGTGCCGCGGTTGAACCGATGTCAACAATGATCGTCACGAGAGACGAACCCGGCGATGACCGAACCGACCGGACCAGCGGGACGCTGCTGGTGCTGCAGCCTTTGGCCGGTTGGGCGATGGTCTCAGCGGCCGCGGGACCGGTGGTCGTCTTCGACTCGCTACGGCTGCCGCCGATCGCACCGTTCGATGTGCAAGTGTATTGGGTTCTGCGGCAAGCCCATTCGGTGGTCGCCTACACGCTCATGGCCGTGATCGCCGCACACATTTCCGCGGTGCTGGTGCACACCCGGACACTGCGGGATCGACTGCTCGAGCGGATGACTTTCCGATTTCGGGCAAAGGCCGACCGCAGCCGCGCCTAGGGTGAACCGGGGTTCGTCGACGAAGAAGGTGGCGCATGGCGCAGGGTAGTTCCAAACGCGTAGTGGTGTGGGGTACAGGCTTCGTCGGCAAGATGGTGATCGCCGAGATCGTCAAACATCCCGAGTTCGAACTCGTCGGCGTCGGCGTCAGCAACCCGAAGAAAGTCGGCCAGGACGTCGGCGAGATCTGCGGCCTCTCCGGACGGACCGGCGTGACCGCCACCGACGACGTCGATGCGCTGATTGCGCTGGAACCCGACGCGCTGGTGCACTACGGACCGACCGCCGCGCACGCCGACGCCAACATCGCTTTGATGACGCGCTTCCTGCGCGCGGGCATCGACGTGTGCTCAACGGCGATGACGCCGTGGGTGTGGCCGACGATGCATCTCAACCCGCCGCAGTGGATCCAACCGATCACCGAGGCGTGCGAACTGGGTGAGTCGTCGTGCTTCACCACCGGCATCGACCCGGGCTTCGCCAACGACCTGTTCCCGATGACGCTGATGGGACTGTGTTCGGAGGTTCGCACGGTTCGCGCCTCGGAGCTATTGGACTACACCAACTACGAAGGCGACTACGAAGTCGAGATGGGCATCGGGCGGGAGCCGGAATTCCGGCCGATGCTGGAGAACCGTGACGTCCTGATCTTCGCGTGGGGCGGGACGGTCCCGATGATCGCGCACGCCGCCGGCATCATGCTCGACGAAATCACGACGACGTGGGACAAGTGGGTGACCCCCGACGAACGCAAGACTGCCAAGGGAGTCATCCCCGCCGGCCACGTCGCCGCGGTCCGCTTCACCATCAACGGGATCTACCAGGGCCAGACCCGGATTCAGCTCGAACATGTCAACCGCATCGGGCTGGACGCGGCGCCGGACTGGCCGGCCGGCACCAAGGACGACGTCTACCGCGTAGATATCGAAGGCACGCCTAGCATCTCGCAGGAGACCGCGTTCCGGTTCACCGACGGATCCGGTCGAGACGCGGCCGCGGCCGGCTGTCTGGCCACCGGATTACGGGCACTGAACGCGGTTCCCGCCGTCAACGATCTCCCGCCGGGCTGGGTCACCGCGCTGGACCTTCCGCTGATCGCGGGGGTCGGCACGATTCGTTAAACGACGGTAGCTAACAGACCGAACCGGGACAGCCGATAAATTGGTGTCAATGCGCACAATGAGACGACATGGCTGACGGAGAACGATCGGCGTTAGGCCTTTCGGTGGGTTCGACCAACCTGGCCGCGGTCACAGCCGAGCGGGCCGTGACCCGCAAGCCGGTGCTGACGCTGTACCGGCAACGCCCACCCGAGGTCGGCGTGCCGTCGGAGAACCCCAAGCTCAACGAGCCCGGGTTGGTGATCACCGACTTCGTCGACCGGGTCGGTGATCCGGCCGGAATCGCGGCTGCCGACAACACTACGCACCGCAGCGAAACCCTGATCGCCGATGCCCTGCGGGCCCTGGCTTACACCGCGACCGACGGACGCGCGCTCCCGGAATCGGTCGCAGTCACCCATCCCGCACACTGGGACCCGGCGGCGGTCAGCTCGATGCGGGTGGCGATGAGTCGCGTGTCGGAATGGTCACGCGGACGACTGGTTCTGCTGCCGGACTCGGAAGCCGCGTTGGTCGCACTGGACGCCAACCCCGGTGTGCCCACCAGCGGAATCGTCGCGGTGTGCGACTTCGGTGGCTCGGGAACCACGCTCAGCCTGGTGGACGCGGCCAACGGCTATCAGGCCATCACCCCCTCGATTCGGCACACGGAGTTCTCCGGCGACCGACTGGACCAGGCGCTGCTGACGCACGTGATCAATGACCTGTCGACCGGGGGCTCGTTCGACACCTCGGCCACCTCGGCGATCGGTTCGCTGAAGCAGCTGCGGACCGCGTGCCGCTACGCGAAAGAGCAACTGTCGTCGGCGAATACGACAGCGCTGACTGCCGATGTGCCCGGCTACCGCGGTGAGGTCGGGCTGACCCGTACCGACCTCGAGGACGCGATCCGCCAGCCGTTGGACGGCTTTATCGGCTTTTTCCACGACGTGCTGCAGCGCAACGGAATTCGCCTGGACGATCTCGCTGCGGTCGCGTCGGTGGGAGGCGGCGCCAGCATCCCGTTCGTGACCCGGGCCCTGTCGGAGCAGTCGGGTGCGCTCGTCATCTCAGCGCCGCGGCCACACCTGACGGCCGCAGTGGGCGCGGCGCTACGTGCCGCGCGTGGGCCGAGCGCCGGTACTACCGCGCTGGCGCCGACTGCGCTGGGCTCGGTCAGCGACGCGACGAGCATCGCCGAGATTCCGGTGGAACCGGCGGCCGCGCCGGCACTGGCCTGGTCGGAGGCCGGTGACGATTCCGGCATCATGCCGATCCAGCCCGGCGAATACGACGGGGAGTACGACGCGGTGCCGCGCAGCGGGCTGACCTCCTCAAGCCCGCGCGCACAGGTAGCTGCCGCGGCCAAACCCAGTGTGTCCGGCGCGGTTACCGATTCCTGGTATCGCCGTCCACTGGTGGTGGCGGTCGGGACCGCGCTTGCGGTGCTGGCTATCGGCGCCGGTGTGCTGATTACGATGCGGCATACGTCCGGAAGCGCGCCAAACACTCCATCGCCCAGCGGCGGCACCACGCAGGCGCCGTCATCAGAGACCAGTGCGAGCCAGGAATCGAACACCAACCCGCCCTCGTCCTCCGCGCCCGACCCCAGCACGACGGTGTCGACGACCAGCGAGTCGCCGACCACGACGACGACAACTACGACGACGGAAGCTCCGACGACCACGACGTCGCCGACGACCACCGAGCCGCCGCGACCGCGATTCCCTCGGGGACCCGGCGATCGGCCGTTACCCAACCCGGGGCAGGAAGGTCGCTAGCTCGCGGCTTCGTCCTTGTGCTCGTCCTCGTGCTCGTCCTCGTGCTTGTGCTCGTCCTCGTGCTTGTGCTCGTCCTCGTGCTTGTGCTCGTCCTCGTCCTGCGGCTTGTCCTGCTCTTCGTCTTTCTTCTTCTGCTCGTCCTGGCCGAACTTCGGGTTGCCGTCGTCGTCAATCCACTCGTTGACCGCAACCCCGGTGATCGTCCCGTCGGTACCCGGCAGCACCGCCGTCGGCCGGTCGTCCTCGTAGGTCTGCCGCATCTGCTTGACCTGCTCTTTGCCTTCGTCGCTCAGCTCATGCGTCTCGGTCTTGCTGTCCTGGTTGTCGTTCTCGTCGTTCTCGTCGTTCTTGGTCTCGGTTTCGGTCTTTTCGTCCGCGCTCATGACTCTCCGTCCTTGTAGCGGCCTCTTTGGCGCTTTGCGGTGCCTACCCGATGACGCGAGGTCCAAACTGCGCGGGTGTCTGCGACACTTTTTGGGTGAGCCGCAGCCGAGTCACGAAGGTCATGTTGACCACTGCGATCGTGCTCGTCGTCGGATCCGCGGTCGGCTTCATCGCGACTCTTTTTCTCGGCGCATTCGTATTCGACAAATACGACGCTTACGGCGAGGTTCCGGTCCCGGGGACGGGCAAGCTGCATTTGCCCGCCGGCCAGATCACCGTCAGCTTCCACACCGTGACGGTCGGCAATTCCTCCGGCGGCGGACTGCCGGTGCCACACCTGGTGCTGGACATCGACCCGCCCGCGGGTGTCGCCGAACCGAAGGTCACCGAAAATATCGGCGGCTCGACGTCGGTCAACAACGACATCCACCGCCGGGTCTGGGTGGCCGACATTGTCGCTGAAGGTAACTACATCATCACTACCAGCGGGGAGACCAGCGGATTCATCAGTCCTCACTTGGCTTTCGGTCACGACAGCTCGAACAATGCGTGGCTCGGCATCTGCGCCGGCGTGTTCGTCATCGGTCTGGTCGGCACGGTCATCGCGTCGGTGCGGCTGTCCCGCGCCAAACGCACAGAGTCGACGCCGTGGCCAATGGCGCCGCCGGCGACACACGCCGAGGGGCCGATAGACGTGCCGACCGATCAGGGAGTCAAGATTGAGCAGCTCAAAACGCTTGCCGCACTGCGGGATTCCGGGGCCCTGACCGAGAAGGAATTCCAGGACGAAAAACGCAGGGTGCTCGACGGCGGCTAGCGGGCCCTCTAGTGCCCTCTGGCTACCCACTCGTCGTAATGCACGATCTCGTCGCCGATGCTGGTGGTGTCGCCGTGGCCGGTGTAGACGACGGTATCGCCGGGAAGGCCGCCGAGCCGGCCGGAAATCGATTCCAGGATCGTCGGGAAATCGGAGAACGATCGCCCGGTCGCGCCGGGCCCGCCGGAGAACAGGGTGTCGCCGCTGAACACGGCACCCAGCTCTGGGGCGTACCAGCACACCGAGCCCGGCGAGTGGCCGGGCGTATGCAGCGCGTGCAATTCGAGACCGGCGACGCCGATTGTCTCGTCGTCAGAGACCGTGCGAAAGCTCTTGTCCGGGTGCGTCATCCGCCACAGCATGTCGTCGGCGGGATGCAGCAGGACCGGCGCGTCGAGCGTCTCGCCGAGTTCAGGCGCAACGGTCACGTGATCGTTGTGGCCGTGCGTGCAGATCACCGCTACCACATTGCGGCCGCGGACAGCGGCGACGATCGGCTCCGCGCTGTGTGCGGCGTCGAAGACCACCACGTCGGATTCATCGCCGACCAGCCAGATGTTGTTGTCGACATCCCAACTGCCACCGTCGAGTTCGAAGGTGCCGGAAGTGACGATGCGCTCGATGTTCGGCATCTACAAGATCACCACCGAACGCAGCACCGTGCCGTCGTGCATCTTGTGGAACGCCTCTTCGATATCGTCCAGGCCGATGCGTTCGGAAACGAACTTCTCCAGGGGAAGGCGGCCCTGCAGGTAGAGGTCGATCAGGGTGGGGAAGTCGCGTTCGGGCAGGCAGTCGCCGTACCAGGACGACTTCAGCGAGCCGCCGTGGGAGAAGAAGTCGACCAGCGGCATGTCGAGTTGCATGTCCGGGGTCGGAACGCCTACGAGCACAACGGTTCCGGCGAGATCGCGGGCGTAGAAGGCCTGCTTCCAGGTTTCCGGGCGGCCCACGGCGTCGATGACCACGTTCGCGCCGAAGCCGTCGGTGAGGTCCTGAACGGCCATGACGACATCGAGTTCACCGGCGTTGACGGTGTGGGTGGCGCCGAACTTCCGGGCCCATTCCAACTTGGTGTTGTCGGTGTCGATCGCGATGATCCGCCTCGCGCCTACGAGCGCAGCGCCGGCGATCGCTGCGTCGCCGACGCCGCCGCAGCCGATGACCGCGACGGTGTCGTCGCGGGTGACCGCGCCGGTGTTGATCGCGGCGCCGAGACCGGCCATCACACCGCAGCCCAGCAGACCGGCGACCGCCGGGTCCGCTTCGGGGTTGACCAAGGTGGCCTGGCCGGCGGCCACCAGTGTCTTGTCCGCGAACGCGCCGATGCCCAGTGCCGGGGTGAGTTCGGTGCCGTCGGTAAGCGTCATCTTCTGCTCGGCGTTGGAGGTGTCGAAGCACAGATGCGGACGTCCGCGCTTGCAGGCGCGGCACTGACCGCAGACCGCGCGCCAGTTCAGTACGACGAAATCGCCTGGCTCGACCAGGGTTACGCCGTCACCAACGGCTTCCACGGTGCCGGCGGCCTCGTGGCCGAGCAGGAAGGGGAACTCGTCGTTGATGCCGCCGTCGCGGTAGGTCAGGTCGGTGTGGCAGACACCGCACGCAGTGATGTCGACGACGACCTCGCCGGCACCTGGGTCGGGAATGACGACGTCGACCACTTCGACGGGTTCGCCTTTTTTCCGCGAGATCACCCCGCGCACTGTCTGGCTCATGGGCTTCAACCTAGCGCTTGGTCAGTAGGCTGCTGCGCCATGGCCGTACTCGACGCAGTTGACGACTGGCCGGTGCCGAATGTGGCCGCTGCGGTGGTCGGGCCAACGAGCGTGCTGGCCACGCATGGCGACACTGAACGGCCGTTCGCGCTGGCGTCGGTGACCAAGCCTCTGGTGGCGCGGGCCGTGCAGGTCGCCATCGAGGAAGGCGCGGTGGAGTTGGACACCGCAGCCGGCCCGCCCGGATCGACCGTGCGCCACCTCCTAGCCCATACGTCCGGGCTGGCGATGCTCGACGGGCAGATCCTGGCCCGGCCGGGCACCCGCCGGATGTATTCGAACTACGGCTTCGCGGTGCTGGCCGAAACCATTCAGGAAGCGTCCGGCATCGAGTTCGCCCGCTACCTCGCCGAGGCGGTGCTGGAGCCGCTCGGGATGACCGCCACCCGCCTCGACGGCGGAGCGCAGACCGCCGGCTACGGGGCGACGTCAACGGTGGCTGATCTCGCGGCGTTCGCGATCGATCTGCTGTCACCCGCGACGGTGTCACCGGAGCTGCACGCTGAAGCGACCAGCGTTCAGTTTCCCGGCCTCGACGGTGTTCTACCTGGCTACGGAGTCCAGCGGCCCAACGATTGGGGCCTGGGATTCGAGATCCGGGACTCGAAAACACCGCACTGGACCGGCGCGCACAACTCGCCGGTCAGCTACGGTCATTTCGGCCAAACAGGCACGCTGATCTGGGCAGACCCGGTCGCGAGGCTGGCCCTGGTGGTGCTCACTGACCGCGATTTCGGCGACTGGGCCGTGCCGCTGTGGCCAGCAATTTCTGACAATGTGCTGAGCACCTACAACTCGGACTAGCGCAACATAGGCCTCACGGGGCACAATAGACACGCAAGGCACATCAATCGTTACACATCGCGTGCTTGTCGGATCTCTACAGGTCGTCGGGGAAGACGTCCCTCGTGGAGCCGAAGGAGCAACAAGATGCGTGCGTCGAATCAGTTCGCTGACGTGACGACAGGTGTGGTGTACCTCCACGCCTCACCCGCTGCGGTATGTCCGCATGTCGAGTGGGCGTTGTCGTCGACGCTGTCCTCCAAAGCCAACCTCAAGTGGACGCCGCAACCGGCCATGCCGGGACAACTGCGTGCCGTTACCAACTGGGTCGGGCCGGTGGGCACCGGCGCCCGGTTGGCCAACGCGCTGCGGTCCTGGTCGGTGCTGCGCTTCGAGGTCACCGAGGACCCCAGTGCGGGCGTCGACGGGCACCGGTTCTGCCACACGCCCCAGCTGGGCCTGTGGAACGGGGCGATGAGCGCCAACGGCGACGTGATGATTGGCGAGATGCGGTTGCGCACGATGATGGCCGCCGGCGCCGACGCGCTGGCCGCCGAGTTGGATTCGGCGCTCGGCACCGCCTGGGACGAAGCGCTCGAGGCCTACCGTGACGGTGGCGACGGCGCGGAAGTCTCCTGGCTCAACCGCGGGGTCGGCTAGGCCTCATCCGGCGAGCAGGCGCAGAATCGCACCGAAACTGCCGCCCTATTCGTGCGAGTCTGCATCTGCTCGCGGCGAAGCCGGCGCCCGCAGAACGTGCAGCGCGCCCGGCACCGCGGAGATCTGAGCGGGCAGCGTGCAGGCGAAATCGCCGTCGGCGTACGCGTTGATGCCCGGTGATTCGACGTCGACGGTTGTCACCCGGGCCGTCGTGACCTCGTCGAGACTGATGTGAGTGCCTTTGTAGACCGTCGGGAAAAGGCGGATAAGCCGGGTCCGCGACGCCGAATTCACCATGGTGATGTCGAGCAGGCCGTCGGTCGGATCGGCGTTGGGGCACACCAGCATTCCGCCGCCGTAGCTGCGGGTGTTGCCGAAGGCCGCGAGCGTGAGGTCGGTGACGATCTCGTCGCGGCCGTCGAGCACGAGTCGGAAGGGCAGCAGCCGCAACTGGGACAGTTCGGCGAGCATCGCGAGGTTGTAGCGCATCCGGCCACGCGGCCACTTCATCCGGTTGGCCCGGTCGGTGACCAGCGAATCGAATCCCGCCGCCGCCACCGTGCCGAACCACTTGGTGGTGCCGCCGCGGTCCCGAATGCGTCCCAGATCGATTGTCTCGGTACAGCCGTCGGCGATGATGTCGGCGGCGGCCACCGGATCTTTTGTCGGCAAACCGAATTCGCGCGCATGGTCGTTGCCGGTGCCAGCGGGGACGATACCCAGCGGAATGTCGGTGCCCGCCAGCGCTTGCAGGGCGTCGGCGATCACGCCGTCGCCGCCGACGACCACCAGCGCGTCGGTCCCGTTGTCGACCGCTGTGTACAGCAGGCGTCGCGCATGGTCGGCGTCGCTGCCGACAATGGCCACCACGTCGACGCCGCGCTGTTGCAGTCGAGTGATTGCCTTTCCGGCGGCGTGCGGGGCGTTGCCGTGTCCTGACGCCGGATTGGTCAAGACGGTCACTCGGCCAATCTGGCGCCGCTCCTCCTGGCCCTTACGGATCGCACTGCCCCGCTTATCGTCGCGACGCGTCACGGGATCAGCTTGCCCGGGTTGAGAATTCCCGCCGGATCCAGTGTCGCCTTGACCGCGCGCAACACCTGGACACCCAGGTCGCCGACCTCGTCGCTCATCCAGGGACGATGATCGGCGCCCACGGCGTGGTGGTGGGTGATCGTCGCGCCGGCAGCGACGATCGCGTCGCTCGCGGCGGTTTTGGCGGCGCGCCACTGCTCGATCGGGTTGCCGCGCTGCCCCGCGACGACGGTGAAGTACAGGCAGGCGCCGGTGGCATACACGTGCGAAATGTGGCACAGCACCAACGCCGGCGTCCCGGATTCGGCCAGTGCCGTCGTCAGCGCCTCGGTGACGGCGGCTTTCAGCGCGGGGATGTTCGACCAGTCGGTGGCCGTCTCGAGGGTCTCGCAGAGCGCGCCGTTGGCCAGCAGCGCGTCGCGCAGGTACGGCGCCCCGAATCGTCCGCGCTCCCATGCTCGGGCGGGGTCTTCGCCCAGCGATGTACCGCCCTGCGCGGTCATCAGCGCCCTGGTCTCGGCGTGCCTGCTCTCCGCGTGTGCCTGCGTGCCTTCGAACACCGTGATCGCCAGGCAGCCGCCCGTGGTCTGGGTGTCGCCGATGGATTCGGTGGTGGCCAGGTTGACCCCGGTTTCGGCCTCGTCGGAAAGCCGGATCACGGTCGGCCCGGCACCGGTCTGGGTGACCGTGCGCAACGCCGCAGCGCCGGTGGAGAAGTCGGGGAATGACCACGCTTCATAGCGGGTCGCCTGCGGTGCGGGGTGGACCGCCACCCGCACCCGGGTGATGATGCCGAACACGCCCTCCGAGCCGATGACCAGTTGCCGTAGATCCGGGCCGGCCGCCGACTGCGGTGCCCGGCCGAGATCCAGCACCCCGGCGGGCGTGATCACCCGCAGCCCGCGGATCATGTCGTCGAACCGCCCGTAACCCGAAGAGTCCTGCCCCGACGAGCGGGTCGCGGCGAAGCCCCCGAGGGTGGCGAACTCGAAACTCTGTGGAAAGTGGCCCAGCGAAAACCCTTGCGCACCAAGGAGTTCTTCGGCGCGCGGTCCGGTGACACCGGCACCGAACTCCGCCTCGCCGGACACCTCGTCGAAGTCCGACAGTTGGTCGAAGCGTCGTAGATCCAGCGACACGGCCGCGGCGAAGTCGCCGCGGATCGGATCGAGCCCGCCGACCACACTGGTGCCGCCGCCGAACGGGACGACGGCGATACCGTGCTGCGAGCAATACCGCAGGATCCCGGCCACCTCGTCGTCGGAGCCGGGCAGCAGCACCGCATCGGGAGCGTCTTGCGGGCCGGAGTCCCTGCGGCGCAACAGGTCCAGTGTGGACTTGCCGCCGGCGCGCAACAGGCGATCTCTGTCTTCGACGCGGACATGATCCGGCCCGACGATCGCGGCCAGCGCCTCGCGGTGGTCCGTCGCCAACTCGGACGGCCGCAGCCGCACCTGGTCGGCGTCGAGTTCGGGTTCGGCTGAGGCCGTGACGCCCAGAGCCTGGGTCAACAGTGAGCGGATGCCGTCGGAGAGCGGCTTGGCGTGATCGGGGTCGCCCCAGGCATTCCACTTCATCGGGGGGAGCAAGTCGGCAGACATGCGTTACAGTATTACACATGCTGTCAATCAGTAACGCACCGGTGCAGGATCGCATTCTGGCGGCCGCCGCAAGCTGCGTGGTCGATTTCGGCGTCGATCGTGTGACGCTGGCCGAGATCGCGCGGCGGGCGGGCGTGAGCCGCCCGACGGTGTATCGCCGCTGGCCGGACATCCGTTCAGTGCTAGCCGCGCTGCTGACCAGCCACATCACCGAGGCCGTGGCCGAAGTGCCGGTGCGCGGACGCGATCGTGCGGCCCTGGTCGAGCGGGTGGTCGCGGTGGCCGAGCGGCTCCGGGGTGACGACCTGGTGATGGCGGTGCTGGGCTCGGAGCTGGCGCTGGTCTACATCGCACGGCGGTTGGGCAGCAGTCAGCAGATGCTGATCGACGCGCTGGCCGAGGAGCTGTCGGTCGCCCAGCGCGCCGGCAGCGTGCGCGCCGGTGATCCTCGGCAATTGGCCGCGATGGTGCTGCTGATCACCCAGTCGACGATTCAGTCCGCCCAGATCGTCCGGCCGATTCTCGACGCCGATGCGCTGGCCGCCGAACTCGCCTACTCGCTGAACGGATACCTGTCGTGACGTCGACCGCCCTCAATGCCGCCCGTCGCAGCGCCGACCTCACCGCCCTGGCGGATGGCGCTCCCATCGACGTCGTCGTGATCGGCGGCGGCATCACCGGTGTGGGCATCGCATTGGACGCGGCATCGCGGCACCTGCGGGTGGCGCTGGTGGAAAAACACGACCTTGCCTTCGGGACCAGTCGATGGAGCTCCAAGCTGGTGCACGGCGGGCTGCGTTATCTGGCGACCGGCAATGTGGGAATCGCCCGGCGCAGCGCCGTCGAGCGCGGAATCCTGATGACCCGCAACGCCCCTCACCTGGCCCGAGCGATGCCGCAGCTGGTTCCGCTGCTTCCGTCGATGAGCCGGGCGAACCGGGCATTGGTGCGCGCCGGGTTCCTGGCCGGCGACGTGTTGCGCAGGACCGCGGGCACGCCCGGGTCCGTTTTGCCGGGCTCGCAACGTATTTCGGCGCAACGCGCGATCGACCTGGCCCCGGTCGTTCGGCGTGAGGGTCTCGACGGCGGTCTGCTGGCTTACGACGGACAGCTGATCGACGACGCCCGCCTGGTCGCCGCTATCGCGCGGACCGCGGCGCAGCGCGGTGCCCGGATTTTGACCTACACCGCCGCATCGCAGGCTACCGGCACCTCGGTTACGCTGACCGATCAGCGCACCGGCGAATCGTTCGACATATCCGCGCGCGCGGTGATCAATGCCACCGGGGTGTGGGCGGGGGAGATCGACTCGTCGCTGAAGCTGCGCCCCAGCCGCGGCACCCATCTCGTCTTCGACGCCGAGACTTTCAGGAATCCCATAGCGGCGCTGACCATTCCGATCCCCGGCGAGCTCAACCGGTTCGTCTTCGCCATGCCCGAACAGCTCGGACGGATCTACTTGGGCCTGACCGACGAAGAATCACCCGGGCCGATTCCCGATGTGCCACAACCGACATCGGGGGAGATCGCCTTTCTACTGGACGTGGTGAACACCGCGCTGGGCATCACGTTGGACCATGACGACATCATCGGCTCGTATGCGGGGCTGCGGCCGCTGATCGACACCGGCGCCGGCCACACCGCCGACATCTCGCGCGACCACGCCGTTGTCGAGTCGGCGTCCGGGTTGATCAGCGTGATCGGCGGCAAGCTCACCGAATACCGGCACATGGCCGAGGATGTCCTGGACCGCGCAATCGAATTGCGCAGTCTCGACGCCGGCGCGTGCCAGACACGAAACCTGCCGTTGGTGGGCGCGCCGAGCAACCCGGGGTCGACGACCGCGCCGATGGCCGGGCTGCCCGAGTCGCTGGTGCTTCGGTACGGCGCCGAGGCGGCGAACGTCCTCGCCCAGGCCACCTGCGAGCGTCCCGCCGACGCGGTGGCCGACGGCATCGACGTCACGCGCGCGGAATTCGAGTACGCCATCACCCACGAGGGTGCGCTGACCGTCGACGACATCGTCGACCGGCGCACCCGAATCGGGCTGGTGGCCGCCGATCGCGAAAGGGTCACCTGTACGGCCGAGGAGCTGCTGGGCCAGACGTAACCGTGCCGCAGGACCACGCGGTATCCCACGAACGTAACGCCACTGCGATTTGCCCCCTAGCATTTCGCAGTGGCGTTACGCTCGCGCGGAAAAACGTGCGGCTTACAGCGGGATGTTCTTGTGCCGTCCGCGCCGGGCCGGTGCTTCAGCCAGCGCTTCGGTGATCCGGCTGCGGGTGTGGGCGGGGTCGATCTTCTCGTCGACGACGCCGATCTCGATCGCGTTGTCCACACCACCGGCGATCCGCTCGTGCTCCGCGGCAAGCTCCTCGTGCAGCGCCTCGCGCTCGTGATCCTCGGCGGCGGCCAGCTTCTTCTTGTGCAGAATGCCGACAGCCGCCTTCGCGCCCATCACGGCGACTTCAGCGTCCGGCCAGGCGAACACCTTGGTAGCACCCAACGAACGCGAGTTCATCGCAATGTAGGCCCCGCCGTAGATCTTTCGGGTGACTAGCGTGACGCGCGGGACGGTGGCCTCACCGAACGCGTGTAGGAGCTTGGCCCCGCGGCGAACGACGCCGCCCCACTCCTGGTCCACGCCCGGCAGGTACCCGGGTACGTCGACGATGACGACCAGCGGGATGCCGAAGGCGTCGCAGAGCCGCACGAAACGTGCTGCCTTCTCGGCGCTTTCGGAGTTCAGGCAGCCGCCCAGGCGCAACGGGTTGTTAGCCAGCACGCCCACCGAGCGTCCCGACAAGCGGCCCAGGCCGACCACCATCGACGGGGCCCACTTGGCCTGGAACTCGTCGAACGGTGCATCGGCATCGAGCAGCGCGTTGACCAGCGGGTGCACGTCGTAGGCGCGTCGCGGTGACTCAGGCAGCAACGCGTGCAGGTCGGTCTCGTGCGCTTCGGCTTTGCTGCGGTCGAAATGCCCCTGCTGGCAGAACAATCCGATCAGCCGGCGACCACGCTGGTAGGCGTCGTCCTCGTCGTCGGCCACGATGTGGCACACGCCGGACTTCTTGTGGTGGGTGTCCGGGCCGCCGAGGGAGGCCATGTCGACGTCTTCACCGGTGACGCTGCGGACGACGTCCGGCCCGGTGACGAACACCCGGCCCTCCGGCGCCATGACGACGACGTCGGTCAGCGCCGGCCCGTAAGCGGCGCCACCGGCGGCGAAACCGACCACAACGGAGATCTGCGGGACGTACCCGGACGCCCGGATCATCGCCTCGAACACCAATCCGACTGCATGCAGGGCCTTTACGCCCTCAGCCAGCCGCGCCCCTCCGGAGTGCCAGATGCCCACGATCGGGCTCTGCTCCTCGATCGCGGTGTCGTAGGCGTTGACGATGTGGGTGCAGCCCTCGAGTCCCATGGCGCCGCCCATCACGGTGCCGTCGGTGGCAAATGCGATGGCGCGCAGGCCATTCACGGTTCCGCCTGCGGCGAGCACGCCGGAGCGGTCGCGCTCGTGCAGCAGTTCGATGCTGCCGTCGTCGAAAAACCTGCTCAGTCGCAGCAGCGGGTCGCGCGGGTCGAGCGATTCGTCGATTGCCTCAGGGGCCAGTGTCGTCATCGCAGGTCTCCTCGTGTCATTGCCGTTCGCGGATCCGGGATCAGTAACGGCCAAATGCCAACGCCACGTTGTGCCCGCCGAATCCGAACGAATTGTTGATCGCGTACTGGTAGTTGCCTTCTCGCGGCTTACCCGCCACCACGTCCAGGTCGACCTCGGGATCGAGGTTCACCAGGTTCAGGGTGGGCGGGATGATCTGTTCGCGTAGCGCCATCACAGTCAGGATCGACTCCACAGCGCCGACCGCTCCGACGGAGTGGCCGAGGGCTGACTTAGGTGCGTAGACCACGGCGTTGCCGCCGTGTGCACCCAGGGCCCGGTTGATGGCTTTGCCCTCAGCCAGGTCGCCGACCGAGGTGCCGGTGGCGTGGGCGTTGATGTGGTCGATGTCGCCCGGGGTGAGGCCGGCGAGCTGGATCGCCCGCGTGATCGCGTGCCCGGCGCGTTCGCCGTTGGGGTCAGGAGCCACCATGTGGAAGCCGTCGGAGGTGACGCTCGCCCCCATAATTCTTCCCAGGATCTTGGCTCCGCGCGCTTTGGCGTGCTCTTCGGTCTCGATCACCATCAACGCGCCGCCCTCCCCGAAGACAAAGCCGTTGCGGTCTTTGTCGAACGGTCGGCAAGCGCCGGCCGGGTCGTCGTTGTTCTTCGACAACACGATGCGCATTGCGGCGAACGACGCGATCGGCACCGCCTCGATCTTGGTCTCGACGCCACCGCACACGGCGATGTCGGCCTCACCGAGCACGATCTGCTGCCAGGCACGGGCGATGCCCTCCGAGCCGGAGGCACAGGCCGACACCGGTGTCATCACCCCGGCCTTGGCGTGGCGTTCCAGACCCACCGCCGCCGATGCGCCGTTCGGCATGTACATCTGCACGCCCAGCGGGTTGACACCTCTCATGCCGTGTTCGCGCATTTTGTCGTACCCGAGAACCAGCTCCTCGCTCGAGCCCATTCCGGTGCCGATGGACACCATCAACCGGTTGGTGTCCACCTCGGGCGAGCCCGCGTTTTCCCACACCCGCCGGTTCAGCACGGTGGCCATCCGCTGCAGGTAACCCAGCCGGCGGTTTTCGATCCGAGTCAGCTGGCTGTCGAATTCCTCGACGAGGTGCCCGCCGATGCGGACCGGTAGGTCAAAGGCCTCGACGAACGGGTCGTCGAGCGTACGAATCCCACTTTGTCCGTCCAGCAGCAGTTTCCACGTGGTTTCCGCGTCAGATGCGAGCGCAGTCGTCATGGCGAACCCGGTGACGACCACATTCGGGAAACCGTTCCCGGTAGTCAAACTTGACGATGTTGTCATGCGAGCTACGTCCGCATCCTTTCCTGCTTGTGTACTTGTCCGGCATCATCGCCGGACGCCGTGCTCAGTAACGCCCGAAGGCCAACGCGACGTTGTGTCCACCGAAGCCGAACGAGTTGTTGATGGCGTACTGGTAGTCGCCGTAACGTGGCTCGCCCGCAACAACATCGAGGTCGATTTCGGGGTCAGGCGTTTCGTAGTTAAGTGTCGGCGGGATCACGCCATCTCGCAGCGCAAGCACCGTCAGGATGGACTCCAGCGCACCCACCGAGCCGATGGAGTGACCAAGCGCGCCCTTGGGCGCATAGACCGCGGCATGCTCGACACCGGCGACCCGGATGGCGTTGGCCTCAGCGGTGTCGCCGATCGGTGTCGCAGTGGCGTGGGCGTTGATGTGGTCAACGTCCTTGGGAGACAAGCCCGCAAGCTCCAGCGAGCGGGACATCGCCCGTCCGGCGCGTACCCCATCGGCGGCCGGGGCCACCATGTGGAACGCGTCCGAGGTGATGCCGGCACCCATCAACCGGGCCAACGGCTTGGCGCCACGGGCCTTGGCGTGCTCCTCGGTTTCAAGGATCATCAACGCGCCGGCCTCGCCGAACACGAAGCCGTCACGGTTCTTGTCGAACGGCCGCGACGCCCTTTCGGGGTGTTCGTTATTGGTCGACATGGCCCGCATCATCGAGAACGCCGCGATGGGCAGCGCCTCGATGTTGCCCTCGACACCACCGCAGACCGCGAAGTCCGCGTCGCCCATGACGATCTGCCGCCATGCGTGCGCGATGGCCTCCGATCCGGACGAACATGCCGACACCGGCGTCATCACCCCGGCGCGAGCGCCGAGCTGCAGGCCGACGACGGCCGCAGCCCCGTTGGGCATGATCATCTGCACGGCGAGCGGGGACACCTTGCGGGGCCCGCCCTCGTTCATCAGGTCGTAGCTCTCGACGATCTTCTCGGCGCCACCGAGCCCGGTGCCGACCACGACCGTGAACCGATCGGGGTCGACCTCGGGGCTGCCGGCGCTCTCCCAGAGCTGACCGCTGAGGTGCTTGGCCAACCGTTGGACATACGACATACGTCGCAGGTCCAGCCGGCCCATGTGGTCGTCGATGGATTCCTTGAGGTGCCCGCCGATTCGCACCGACAGGTCCCACTTGGTGACGAACTCGTCTTCGAGGACGCGGATGCCGCTTTCGCCGGCCAACAGACCCTTCCACGTGCCTTCGACGTCCGGCGCGATTGAGGTTGTCGCCTCGACGGCGGTTACCACAACGTTGGGGTAGCCGCCGTTAGCAGTGGAAGGTTTGGTCACTTTTGGTCGACCGCCGCGGAGGAGTCCGTCTCGAACTTGGCGCGCAGTGCCTGAGCAGCTTCGGGGTTCTCTTCCTCGAGCTTCTGGATGTAGTTGACGACGTCACCGACGGTGCGCAGACCGGCGAGGTCTTCGTCGGGGATCTTCACGCCGTACTTGTCCTCGGTCTGCACGGCGATCTCCACCATCGACAGCGAGTCGATGTCCAGGTCGTCGACGAACGACTTCTCCGGGGTGATCTCCGAGGGCTCGATACCGGTGACCTCTTCGATGATCTCGGCGATACCGGCGATGATTTCCTGCTGGCTGACGGACACGTTGTGTTTCCCTTCGTAATGTGTTGAGTACTGCTTGTTGACGTGCTTTGTGCGGTTGTAACAGTGAACGGGTTCGTAGCTTCGGCCTGGTGGCCAACTTTTTGGGGGTTACAGCTCTCCCAAACCGTCGAGGTCTGCGGGGGTCTTGACGGCGTGCGTCGGTGTCCCGCGGAGTTCACGTTTGGCGATGCCGGATAGAGCCCCAGCCGGTGGGAACTCGACAATCGCCGTCACACTGCGCTGACGCAGCGTCTCGGAGCACAGGTCCCAGCGCACCGGCCGGGTCAGCTGTGCGACAAGCTTTTCCATCGCGTCGGCGGCCGAACTCACCGGCTGGCCGTCGCGGTTGGACAGGAGAATAGCGGTCGGCTCGGAGGTCGCGACATCATGCGCGGCCGCAGCGTAACCCTCGAGGGCCGAGCCCATGAACTCGGTGTGGAAGGCGCCGGCGACGCCCAGCGCGCGCACCCGGGCCTTCTCCGGTGGGTCTTCGGCGAGCTTGTCCAGCGCGCTCAGTCGGCCGGCGGCCACGATCTGGCCTGCCGCATTGCGGTTGGCCGCGACCAGGTCGAGTTGTTCGAGACGTGCCAGAACCTCGGCCTCGTCGCCGCCGAGAACCGCCGACATTCCGGTCGGCTCGTTGGCGCACGCCTTAGCCATCTCGGCACCGCGGGTGGCGGCCAGTGCCACGGCGTCGTCGGCGGACAGCACGCCCGCGATGGCATAAGCCGCGATTTCACCGACCGAGTGCCCGGCCACTACACGCTCTTGGTCGGCGAGCAGACCGCGCGTCGTCAGCTCCTGGTACGCGAGCAGCGTGGCGGCCACGATCAACGGCTGGGCGATCGCAGTGTTGGTGATTTCCTCAGTCGAGGCGGTGGTGCCGAGCCGCGCGAGATCCAGCCCGCTGGCCGTGGACCACGACGCCAGGCGGTCTGCGGCGCCGGGCAGTTCCAGCCACGGCGACAGCATCCCTTCGGTTTGCGACCCTTGTCCGGGCGCTAGCAACGCAATCACGTTATTAAGGGAACACTGTGAAGACGTCTTTGGGCCGTGTAACAGATTATGAACCTTGTCTTATGTTTTTGTGGAAACTCCACAAAACAGCACGCGATGCGACGTGTTCGATATCGCGCCGCAATCTGTCAACCGGCTTCGGCGGTATCCGTGGGCGTGATCAGGTCCTTCTCTGCCCGGCGCGTGACGGGAGTCACGATGGCACTCCCAGCGCTGGACTGCTGCGCCTGGTAAGTGAGGTGGCCGACGGTCGCTGCCACCCGCAGGACGTACGCGTCGCGCGGGATGGTCGGATCGCGGCCGGTGAAGTCGGCGATCCGGCGCAGTCGATAGCGCACCGTATTTGGATGAACGAACAACTTGCGAGCACACGACTCGATCGCCCCGCCGCAGTCGAGATAAGCGTCCAGGGTCTCGGTGAGAGTCGGGCCGGCGTCGGCGAGCGGTCGCATCACGTCGGTGTGCAACGCCGCGATGGCCGAGGGATCGCCCATCAGAGCCCGCTCCGGTAGCAGTTCGCGCGCCAGGACGGGCCGCGGCGCACCCCGCCAACCCGTCACGGCATTCATCCCGGAGATGGCCTCGCTGGCACTGTGGTACGCCGCGGTCAGCATCGGCGCTGTCGGGCCGATCACCACGGGTCCGTCGGAGAAGGCGTCCAGCAGGGCGCCGTGGACCTTCTCGGTCTGGGTCAGCTGTCCGGACACGATGGCCACCAAATACGTGCCGTGTACGTCGGTGAGTGCGGCGCGTCCGTGACTGGCTGCAATGTCGCGAACATCCTGGCTGGCTTGGCTTTCCCGGCCCGGCGGCGGGGTTCCCACCACCACGGTCGCCGGGGCGGTGGTGTCCCAGTTCAGTGCCGCGGCCCGGGACAGCAACTCCGGGCCGGTGTCGCCGCGCACCACGGCGTCGACGACGCTGGCCTCCATCCGGCTGTCCCAGTTCCCGCGGGCCTCGGCGGCGTCGGCGTAGGCCGTGGCGGCGCTGAACGCGAGATCCCGGCTGTATTTCAGGATCCCGACCGTCATCGCGGTCAATTGTTCTTCGGAGCGGGCCACCAGCGGAACCACTTCTTCGAAGAACTCCATCGTGACCCGCAGCATGTCGACCGAGTGCCGCAGCGCGATCTGCCGGGTCAGATCCTGCGGCATGAGCTCGAAGGCGCGCGCGGTGTAGTTGATGTTGCTGCCGGGATCGGCCATCCACTCCACGAAGTTGACGACCGCGGTCTGCACGACCAGCGCCAGGCTGGCCCGCTGGGAGGCTTCCAGCTCGGCGAAGAACGGCAACCGGTCCTGCATGGCGTTGACCGCTTCGGTCGACAGCCGCCCGGAGTACTGCTTCAGACTGCGCAACAGCGACTCGGGGACGCTGTCCAGCAGATCCAGCGTCGTGCGGGGCGTCGGGAACTGCTTGTCGCTCATCCCTAAAAGCTACGCCGCTTTTATGGATGATTCCGCTAAACGCGCCGCGTCAACCCGGCCTCAGGCCCCCGGACCGGGGTCGGAGGTCTGCGCGGGCGCGGCCTGCACGTCGTCGATACGGTACTGCCGCACAGCTGCCACCGGCACCGACGGGTCGATCTCGCCATCGCGGGCCAGCGCTTCCAGCACCGCCACGACCTGGGACTCGGCATCGGTATTGAAATAGCGGCGGGCGGCGGGCCGGGTGTCGGAGAAGCCGAACCCGTCGGTGCCGAGCGTGACGTACCTGCCCGGCACCCACGGCCGGATCTGCTCAGGGACAGCCCGCATCCAGTCCGAGACGGCGATAAACGGGCCGGTCGATGCTGACAACGCCTGTGTCACGTAGGGCTCGCCCGCCGGCTGATCGGGATGGCGTAGCCGCTGCGTCTGGATCGCGACGCCGTCACGGTTGAGTTCGCTCCAGCTCGTCACCGACCACACGTGGGCGGCGACATCCCATTCGGCGGCCAACATCTCGGCGGCCCGCAGCGCCGCCGGCATCGCCACCCCGGAGGCCAGGATGTTGGCGGTGCTGGTGCGGTGCTCGGTGGCCGGCCGGTAGCGATAGATGCCGCGCAGCACACCCTCGGGGTCGAAGTTCTCCGGCTCGGGCGGCTGCACGTAGGGCTCGTTGTAGATGGTCAGGTAGTAGAAGACGTTCTCGGCGTTCTCGCCGTACATACGGGCCAGCCCGGCTTCGATGATGTGGGCGATCTCGAAGGCGAACGCCGGGTCATAGGAGAGCACCGCCGGGTTGGTGGCGGCCAGCAGCAGCGACTGACCATCGGCATGCTGGAGGCCTTCGCCGGTCAGCGTGGTGCGCCCGGCGGTGGCCCCGAGCAGAAAGCCGCGGGCCATCTGGTCGGCGGCCGCCCACAGCCCGTCGCCGGTCCGCTGGAAACCGAACATCGAATAGAAGATGTAGATCGGGATCATCGGCTCGTTGTGGGTCGAATACGACGTGCCGGCGGCGGTGAATGAGGCGACCGACCCGGCTTCGTTGATGCCTTCGTGCAGGATCTGGCCGATCTCACTTTCCTTGTAGGCCAGCATGAGGTCGGCGTCGACCGCGGTGTACAGCTGGCCGTTGCGGTTGTAGATCTTCAGCGACGGAAACCACGAGTCCATCCCGAACGTGCGGGCCTCGTCCGGGATGATCGGGACTATCCGATTCCCAATCTCTTTGTCCCGCAACAGTTCTTTGAAGGTTCGGACCGTCGCCATCGTGGTGGCGACCTCTTGGTGTCCGGATCCCTTTTTCAGCGGTGCGTAGATGTCGCGACCCGGCAGCCGCAGCGTCTTGGTCTTGGTGCGCCGCTCGGGGACGAAGCCGCCCAGTGCGTGGCGCCGCTCGAGCAGGTAGCGGATCTCCGGGGCCTCCGCGCCGGGGTGGTAGTACGGCGGCAGGTAGGGATCCTGTTCGAGCTCCTCATCGCTGATCGGGATCCTGATGGCGTCGCGGAAATCCTTGAGATCCTGCAGCGCAAGCTTTTTCATCTGGTGGGTGGCGTTGCGGCCCTGGAAGTGCGCACCCAGCGAGTAGCCCTTGATGGTCTTGGCCAGGATCACCGTCGGCTGACCGTGGTGATCGACCGCGGCGCGGTACGCGGCGTAGACCTTGCGGTAGTCGTGGCCGCCGCGCTTGAGGTTCCAGATCTCGGCGTCGGTCATCTGCTCGACCAGCGCCTTGGTGCGCGGGTCGCGGCCGAAGAAATGGTCGCGAACGTAGGCCCCGTCGTTGGCCTTATAGGTCTGATAGTCGCCGTCCGGGGTGGTGTTCATCAGGTTCACCAGGGCGCCGTCGCGGTCGGCGTGCAGCAGCGTGTCCCACTCGCGGCCCCAGACCACCTTGATGACGTTCCAGCCCGCGCCGCGGAAGAACGACTCCAACTCCTGGATGATCTTGCCGTTGCCGCGCACCGGGCCGTCGAGGCGCTGCAGGTTGCAGTTGACCACGAAAGTCAGGTTGTCCAGCGCCTCGTTGGCGGCCACCTGAATCAGACCGCGGCTCTCCGGCTCGTCCATCTCGCCGTCGCCGAGGAACGCCCATACGTGCTGATCCGAGGTGTCCTTGAGGCCGCGGTCGTGCAGATAGTGATTGAACCGGGCCTGGTAGATGGCGTTCATCGGGCCCAGGCCCATCGACACCGTGGGGAACTCCCAGAAGCCAGGCATCAGCCGGGGATGCGGGTAGGACGGCAGCCCGCCGCCGGGATGGCTGTGCTCCTGCCGGAAGCCGTCGAGTTGGTCGGCGGTCAGCCGGCCCTCGAGGAAGGCCCGGGCGTAGATGCCGGGGGAGGCGTGCCCCTGAATGAACACCTGATCGCCGCCGCCCGGATGCGCCTTGCCGCGGAAAAAATGGTTGAACCCGACCTCGTAGAGCGCCGCCGAGGACGCGTACGTCGAAATATGCCCGCCCACACCGACTCCCGGGCGCTGCGCGCGATGCACCATGATCGCGGCGTTCCACCTGATCCAGGCCCGGAAGCGACGCTCGACGTCCTCGTCGCCGGGAAACCACGGCTCCATCTCGGTCGGGATCGTGTTGACGTAGTCAGTAGATGTCAGCGCCGGCAGCGCCACCCGCTGTTCACCGGCCCGCTCCAGCAACCGCAGCATCACATAGCGCGCCCGCGCCGGCCCCGAGTGCTCCAACAACTCGTCGAAGGATTCCAGCCACTCGGCGGTTTCCTCCGGATCGATGTCAGGCAGGTAGGACGCGACGCCTTCGCGGATCACCCGCACCCGGTCGGGTTCGCTTGTGCCGGTTGGATTCTTGGCCAGATCGTGGCGGACGAACTCGGTGGTCAACGCACTACTCCTTTGTAGGCGGCCGACCGGCTTGTGGCTGATCGAGCCGTCGCGGATTGACGTCTTGGCTTGTGTCTCGGTGCTGCGGCCCCTATGGGGGATGCTCCTATCGTGCCGCACCGGATGTCGCGCCGCGCAGTCCCTGGGCAACCCAGTCCACGGCGCCACCATCGCGGCGGCCGACGGCGCGCGCCGATGTCACCCGGTAACGTCTGAACCTGTGCGGATCGGATGGCTTGGCTGGCCCGGATGGCCTGCTGCTGCGCGGGCGGCGGGTGGTGTCGCGGCCGTCCTGATCGCCGTCGTCGGGTGTACGACCGTCACCGACGGCTCACCGGGCGCCGATGACGCTGTCGCCCCCGCCTACCGGACGTCGGTGTCTGTCTCGGCTTCCGAGTCGTCGGTCACCTCGAGCATCAAAGAATCGCGGCATCAGCAGTCGCTGACCACGCAGGCCATCTTCCAGGTGTGCAAGGCGTTTGCCGACAGCAGCAAAGAAGCGGTCGACCGAGTCAACGACTATGTCGCCGCCACCAATCAGGGCCGCGACACCTCGGGCACCGAGCAGCCGGCGATCGATGCCCTCAACCACAGCGCCGAGACCGTCGCGGGGGACAACAACGGCCCGGTGTCGCAGCAACTGCGGGAGGCGCTCAACGCGTACAACGACGCCGCACGTGAGGTCGCGAGCGCGATTCGGGCGCACGCCGGGATCGACCAATTCAATCAGCGGGTCAACCAGCTCAACGACACCAAGACCACAGCGGTCAAGCTTTGTCGGGCGTCCCTTTGACACGGCTGATGTGCAACGCTTCGTGCTATGCGACGATTAAATGCATCGCACGGCGTATTTGACGCTCGAGTGGCTTGGAACTGACAAGGAGGTCGAACGGTGGTGGCCGCGGATGACGCCCCGAGCTTTGCCCGCAAACTGGGCATCCAACCAGGGCAGGTTGTCCAGGAGTGGGGTTGGGACGAGGACGCCGACGACGATATCCGCGGGGATGTCGAAGATCTAACCGGCGGCGAGATGCTCGACGAAGACACCGATGAGGTGGTGGACGTCGTCTTGCTGTGGTGGCGCGACGACGACGGCGACCTCGTGGACACACTGATGGACGCGATCGCCTCGCTGGCCGACGATGGCGTGATCTGGGTGCTCACGCCCAAGACCGGCAAGCCGGGCCATGTGCAGCCCGCTGAGATCGCGGAATCGGCGCCCACCGCGGGGCTGATGCCGACCTCGTCGGTCAATCTCGGCGACTGGAGCGCCAGCCGTCTGGTGCAACCGAAGTCGCGAGCGGCCGGACGTCGCTGATGCTGCCGGTCGGTAGCACCGCACCGGACTTCACGCTGCACGACCAGAACCGACAGCCCGTCACCCTCAGCGACTTTCGCGAAGCCAAAGACGTGCTGCTGGTCTTCTTCCCGCTGGCCTTCACCGGCATCTGCCAAGGCGAACTCGACGGTGTGCGTGACCATTTGCCCGACTTCGAGAACGACGACCGCGTGGTGTTGGCGGTCTCGGTCGGACCCGCGCCCACCCACAAGGTGTGGGCCACTCAGAGCGGGTTTTTGTTCCCGGTGCTCTCGGATTTCTGGCCGCACGGGGCCGTCAGCCAGGCCTATGGCGTGTTCAACGATGCCGCTGGCGTTTCCAACCGGGGCACGTTCGTGATCGACCGGTCCGGAACTATTCGGTTCGCCGAGATGAAGCAGCCCGGTGAAGCCCGTGACCAGCGGCTGTGGGTCGACGCCCTGGCGGCCCTAAACGCTTGAGTCGTCGATCCGCGTTTTGGGCGCCGAGTGGTCGGGGCGGTATCTTTGCCCGGCACGGGCGCGTAGCTCAGTGGTAGAGCTCTGGTTTTACACACCAGCGGTCGGCGGTTCGATACCGTCCGCGCCCACCGATGTTTGCGCAGTTCACCTCATATGACGGTCTTTCGCTGAGCCGGGCCACCTTCGCTCAGCCGTTTTTGATCAAGGTGAACTGGCACACGTCGGTGTAGCCGTCGCGGAACAGGTCGGCGCAGCCCGTGAGGTACTTCATGTAGCGCTGGTAGACCTCTTCGGATTGAACCTCAATGGCCTGCTCCCGGTGGCTCTCCAACGTCGCTGCCCAGATGTCCAGCGTTCGAGCGTAATGCGGCCGCAGCGGCTGGATGCGGGCCACCCGAAAGCCGGCGTTGACCGCGTGCTGCTCGACTTGGGCAACCATGGGCAGGTCCCCGCCGGGAAAGATCTCATCCATGATGAACAAGATGAAGCGCAACAATTTTGCCGGCAGCTGTAGCCCTCGTTTCCGGCACTCCTCGGGGCTGGCTTTGACGATGGTATGCAGCAACATCACGCCATCGGCGGGCAGCGCGGAGTGGGCCATGGTGAAAAAATCCCGGTAGCGCTTCTGGCCGAAGTGCTCGAACGCGCCGATCGACACGATCCGGTCGACCGGTTCGTCGAACTCCTCCCAACCCGCCAAATACACCCGTCGGCTGAGCGTGCCGTCCATCGCGCGGAATAACTTGTCAACGGCGATAGCCTGGTTTTTGCTCAGCGTCAGGCCGACGACGTTGACATCGTATTTCTGGACAGCACGCCGCAGCGTAGCGCCCCAGCCGCACCCTATGTCGAGCAGCGTCATGCCAGGTTGTAGCCCCAATTTGCCCAGCGCCAGGTCGATCTTGGCGATCTGGGCTTGCTCCAGCGTCATGTTGTCGGACTCGAAGTAGGCGCAGCTGTAGGTCTGGGTCGGATCGAGGAAGAGCCGGAAGAACTCATCGGACAGGTCGTAGTGAGCCTGGACATTGTCGAAATCCGGTCTTAGGCCAGTCTTCTCCCGGCCCGCAGGCACCGAGGTCATAGTGCGAGGTTATGCGCCCGCCCGCATCGTCGCAATCGCGGCCGGAGCGCTGGACGAGATACACCTCGCCCATCCCCAAAGCGGGCGCTCACAAGCTTCTGTACCCAGCGAATGTCTGACCTTTAGTAAACGGCGTGCGCGTCCATGGACGCCAGGATCGGACAGGCAATCACTCCGCTGGCTCGTCTGCCCCTGCGGCCGGCCAATTCGTCAGCGGCGCTGCCGAGCGGATGCGTCTCCTCGCCGGTGGCTGCGTCGCGGGCGACAAACGACACCAGTTCCCATCCGCCGAGCACCGCATCACGTAGCGTCACGATTTCCCTACTCGCCGTTGGTGGTGCTGGCCGTCACCCCATCGGGCGACGTGAACTCGAGATGGTCCTCGCGTGACGGTTCAGCGTGCGCCAGGTCGGCATGCTCGGCGCACGCTATGAATCTACGGTGACCAATCACCATGTGAATCTGACCCCGCAGGAAAATTCGTTGATCGACGAGAGTGACAACGAGGCTCTCGAGCGAATGGACGAAAAGCAGCTCAAGGATTTGCAGCACCGGCTGAGGACCGCGCGCGAGAAGAACTTCAGCCTGCTGAGGCGCCTCGGCGCGGCCCGCGTCGAGGCCGAAGGTGCTCGCGGCGCCGCCCAGCCGGCCAACGAACGACGCAGTGAAAAGGTAAAGGTGTTCGACGAGGCGCTAGCCCGGGTGGCTCAGCACCTCGATGCCGTCTAGGGGTGTCGCATAGACGGGATCGTCGCGTTCGCCGGTGCCGGCTGACCAGCACGACCTAGAGTCGAACGACGGATGATTGCGTCGCCGTCGAACCGCGTGAGGAGCCGATCGTGAGTTCGTGGCTGGTGAACAACATCCCTTCCGGGGCACTGGCCGTCGGCCTCATCGTGGTCATCGCGGGCGGAGCGGCGTCGATTCAGCGGTACGTGCGTCGGCGCTTCCCGCTTCTCAAAGGTGACGCGCACAACGACGGAACCAAGTTCACCTATGGCTTTATCGGGTTCTTTTACGCGTTCTTCATCGGATTCGTCGTCAACTCGCTGTGGGGCCAGAACAACGCCGCCGATGGCTATGCACGCGCCGAAGGCGCCGCAGCGGTGCAAATGGCAAGCGATGCAGCGGTTTTCGAGGCACCAGAGCGAGACCGGATTCGGCAGAGTCTGCTGACATACGAACAGGCCGCCATTGCCGAGTGGTCACACGCTGAGAACGGTCGTTCAGCAGATGCCGACGCCGCCCTGGACCGCCTGTACAAGGTCTACGACGGGACAGCCGCGAAGACCGGTGCGCAGAAGACTCTGCTCTCGATGTCCTTTTCCAACCTCGACAAGATCAGCCAGGCGCGCACCGTGCGCCTGATGACCGCCCGCGAAGACGCCGGACTGCCGTGGTCACTCTGGGCGGTCATCTTCCTGACAAGCACCATGGTGCTCGGCATCGTGATCATCTACGGCGTCGAAAATCCCATCCTGCACTACCCGATGGTGGCGATCGTGGCCGTCATCGTCGCCACCAATCTCTGCCTCATCCTGCAACTGGCACACCCCTACGCCGGCGAGGTGGCGACCACCTCGGACCCGCTGCAGCAAGCAGTCGCTGTGCTGTCCCACCCTGTTCCCTGAGCACTGGCACTCGGGGACGGGTTCAGGGCACCAACACGACCTTGCCGACGTTTTCTCGCGCCGCCAGGATCCGGTGTGCCTCAGGGGCATCGGCGAACGGCACGGCGGCGTGCACGACCGGAGACGCGGTGCCGTCGGCCAGCGCCGCCGACAATGGTCCGATCCAGGGCTGCAGGGTGCCGCGGTCATCCCACAGCCGCAGCATGTTGATGCCGACGACGGTCTTGGAGTCGCTGATCTGGGAGATCAGACTGAGCCCGCGCAGCATCGCCAGCGCGTGCGGCGCGGCGCGCAGAAGCGACCGCTTCTCGCCCTGCTGCAGCGCCGAAAGGCCGTATGCGACAAGGCGTCCACCCGGACGCAGCAGAGCGAACGACCGCTTCAACGACGTGCCGCCGAGCCCGTCGAGCACCATGTCGTAGGTGCCCAAGCCTTTCCACCAACCGTCGCGGCGATAGTCGATGGCCTTGTCGATCCCAAGCGCCGCGAGCTGCGTGTGTTTGCCGGGCGACGCGGTGCCGTGCACGGTCGCACCCGCCGCCTTGGCGAGCTGTATCGCGGCGATGCCCACACCGCCGGCTGCAGCGTGCACCAGCACCTGCTCGCCAGCCCGCAGCGAGCCGTAACCCAGCAGCGCCGCCCACGCCGTCGCGTAGTTGACCGGGACCGCAGCGCCCTGCTCGAAGCTCATCGAGTCCGGCAGCGGGACAGTGTCACTGGCTCCCGCGTTGACGATCTCGGCGTAGCCGCCGAATCGCGTTCCAGCTAGCACGCGCTGGCCCACCCGCGCGGGATCGACGCCGTCGCCGACCGCCTCGATTGTCCCGGCCACCTCGTAGCCGACGACGCTGGGAACTTTGGGTGCGTCCGGGTACAGCCCGACCCTGGCGAGGTGGTCGGCGAAGTTAACGCCCGCCGCGCGCACTGAAACGCGCACCTGTCCGGCCGCGGGAGGCGGCGGATCGGGTCGGTCCTGCACCTGCAGGACCGACGGGGGGCCGTGCTTGGTGATGACGACCGCGCGCACGGCTACACCCGACTTGCGGCGAAAGTCGCGGCTTGGGCCGGCATTTCGGAGTTCGGATAGGAAAGGTGCGCCGGAGACGACAGTTCGTCGTGCGTCGGGACCGTGAACAGCGCGCCCGGAGTGCAGATCGGGTCGGAGGGGATATTGGGACAGCTGGTGGCCACCGTTTCGACGTGGGCGTTCGCATCGACAGCACCGGCGTTCGCCGACGGGACCAGATCGTCCGAGGCGTCGTAGTTGACCGGGTACACCGCGATGGACCGGTCGCCGGTGTGCGAGCGCAGCGAATCGACGAATGGCTCGCCGACCGTGCCGATTCCGGGCGGCTCGGAAGTGCCCCGAGCGAACGTCACCTCGACGTCAGGGCAGGAATCGGCGGAGGCGGTGCCGAGGTTGATCGGCGGGACCAGCATCGCCGACCAGGTGGTCATCCTCACGGATCCCAGGCAACAGGCGATGTTGCGCGCGCTCATTCGCTCATGCTGACATATCGGCAATCCGGACGGGGCGCTCTTGCCCGTCAGCGCGGAGGTGCGAAGAACTCCAAGGCGATGCCGTCCGGATCGCGGAAGCTCAGCCCGGAGCCGTAGGCCGCGTCGATGATTCCGCCGTGCTGGATGCGGAGCTCGCCGAGTCGCTGCACCCAGGTCTCGAGCTCGGCCCGGTTGGCGCAGCCGAAACCGACATGGTCCAGGCCCACCCGGAACTCGCTGAAGCGCTCGTCGGGAGCCGGGTGTTCGTGTTTGTGAATTCCGAACAGGGTGCCGCCGTCGAGCGTCCACACCAGGTGCCGAAACCCAGCGGCGGTGTGTTCGTCGACCACCGGGTCGGTGTCGAAAAGGCGGCGATACCAGGGGCCGCTGACGGCCATATCGCGGACGGTGAGTGCGACGTGGTTGAGTGCCGGAAAAGCCATGTCTGTCGTTCCTTTCTGGCGGGCCCGCGCCGCGCCTACCGTCGGCGGGGCGATCCAAGTGTGACGTACGTCGCATTTTGCGCGTGAGGGTGGCGAGCGCCACATTTACTTCGTCTGCCTAATTAGTCATGCTTGCTACATGACCTCCCAGCTGACTCCCGACCGCACCGAATCCGACGTTCTGCCCAAGGACTTCGACGCCGTCACCGGACCGATCTGGTTGCAGCCGTGGTTCTGGCTGGCCATCGTCGGCGTTGTCGGCATGGTCGTGCTCACCATCCTCATCTAGGCCTACACGACCCGCCAGCCTCGGCGGGCGCGGAAGC
Organism: Mycobacterium sp.; assembly: GCF_965277065.1. Taxonomy (GTDB): domain Bacteria; phylum Actinomycetota; class Actinomycetes; order Mycobacteriales; family Mycobacteriaceae; genus Mycobacterium. The sequence goes on along the minus strand of NZ_CBDIBT010000013.1, from coordinate 30,642 downwards.
GCATGTCCCACAGGTAGAGCCGGCACCCGATGATCCACGCTTGGTGTGGAATCAGTCGATCGGCCAACCGCAAGCCGGTCAGCAACCACTCGAATCGCCGCTGCTGGGATTCTGACCACCCCAACCGCATCAAGGTGCGGAACTCCGGGGGCAGAAAACCCGTCGTCGCGAACAGATTGAACGGTCCGGCGATTGCGCGCAGTGGCCACGGCAGAAACGCCATGGCCGCCACGCCGCGCAGATGCTCGCGGACCGGGGGATCGATTCGCAGTTCCTCCAGCGTTCGCTTCCAGTAGTCGTCAAACGCCACCCGGTCCAGCGGCCCCATCGCTTCGCGCACCTGCAGGGTGGTGCCCATGGCGCGCCGCTTCACCGGGGACGGCCCTGGTCGCCAGGCTGCATCAGCCGAGTAGACCAGGTATGAGACGCTGCCGGAGTGTTTGGCACCTCGCGGCGTACCCGGGCGATGGGTGTGTTGGTGGGATACCTGGCCGATCTCGTGCTGGCCGACCCGCGGACGGGGCATCCGGTGGCGGGATTCGGCGCAGCCGCAGCGTCGCTGGAGCGATGCAGCTATCGCGACACCCGGGCCGCGGGTGCGGTTCATGTCGTCGTCCTGGTCGGCGCGGCGAGCGTGATCGGTGCTGCGCTGCTCCGGCAGGCCCGCCGGTTTGGTGCGTGTGGGTCGGTCGTGGCGACGGCTCTGGCGACTTGGGTCGCGCTGGGGGGAACATCGCTGGCGCGCGTCGGATCGGAGATGGGCGAGCTGCTGGGCCGCGATGATCTCGAGGGTGCCCGCCGGCTGCTGCCGTCATTGTGCGGACGTGATCCGGCGACGCTGGATGCTTCGGGTTTGACCCGGGCGACGGTGGAATCGCTGGCCGAGAACACTTCTGACGCGCAGGTGGCACCGCTGCTATGGGCGGCCGCGGGCGGTGCGCCCGCCGTGCTTGCGTATCGCGCCATCAACACCCTGGACTCGATGATCGGCCACCGCTCCCCGCGCTATGCCCGATTCGGTTGGGCTGCAGCCCGATTGGACGATGTGGCGAATTATTTCGCCGCGCGACTGACGGCAATGCTGACCGTGGTGTGTGCCCCGGTGGTCGGCGGCTCGCCGTGGAGGGCGGTGGCCGCATGGCGTCGCGATGCCGGGCAACACCCCAGCCCCAATGCCGGGGTGGTCGAAGCGACATTCGCCGGCGCACTGGGTCTGCGACTCGGCGGCCCCACCCAATATCACTACGAGTTGCAGATCCGACCGGCTCTCGGCGAAGGTCTACCGCCGACGGTGGCCGACATCCGCCGCGCCGTCCGCCTTTCCCGGGCGGTGCAGACGGCCACGGTGGTGGTTGCCGGTCTCAGCGTCGCCGGCCGTAGCGGTTGGTGAGCTTGTCTTCGACGGTCGTGGGCACCGGCTTGCCCGCGGGTGGCGTTGCCCGCACCTTCTCGGCACGGCGAGCCTGAACCTCGGAATACACGAAGTAGCCCAACAGAATCGGCGCGATGACGCCGAACGTGATCCACTGGATCCCGTAGGACAGGAAGGGGCCTGCGTCCAGGTGCGGCAGCTCGATGACGCCGAGTCCGCCGGGCTGGTTGTCGACCAGCTGCAGGTACGAGCCCGTCAACGGCACGTTGATCAGCGTCGAAATCTGGCTGGTGCTGATCGAATATACCTGTCGCACACCATCACTGACGAAGGATTTCTTGTCCAGCACCGGTCCCTCGGAGTCGCGCAGACGAGCCGTGATGGTCACCGCCCCAAGCGGCGGGGCAGCGACCGGCGGCACCCGCGACCCCGGAAGTGGCCGCACGTAGCCGCGATCGACCAGCACGGTCGGGCCGCCGTCGACGACGAACGGCAGCAGCACCTCCATGGCCTGGTCACCTTCGGCTACCCGGAGCCGGGCCACCACCTGCTTGTCCGGCAGGTAATGCCCGGTCGCGGTCACCCTGCGCCATCGCCCGTCGGGGGCCGACGAGTCCTGCTGCGGCAACAGCATTTTCAGCGGCACCGGCTCGGTCGTCAGCGAGTGCTGAATCTGCGCGTTCTCCCGCGACGTCTTGGTGTTCTTTCCGAGCTGCCACGGCGCGAGCACGCTGAAGCACAGGTAGGTGAACGCGATCACCACCACGGCCAGCGCGATCCAGCCCGGCCGCAGCAGGGAGGCCAGACGGCGCATCAACCGGGCCCGCCCTGGGCGAGCTGCTCGTCGACCCAGCTGTGCAGCCCGGGCAACGACGCCTCGATCGCGGCGAAGGTGATCTCGAAGTCGTGGTTGTCGCCGTAGTACGGGTCGTCCACGTCGAGAACGTAAGCCCCGGAACGGGGGTCGAACGAGCGCAGCATTCGGATTCGGTCGGCGCCGATGCCCAGCTGCTGAAGCAGCGGCACGTGGTTGCGGGCCAGCGCGATCACCAGGTCGGCGTTGATGTGGTCGATGTCGACCTGCGCGGCGCTGTGATCGGTCGGGTAACCGTGTGCGCGCAGCACCCGGTTGGCCCGCTGGTCTGCCGACGCACCGATGTGCCAGCCGGCGGTACCCGCACTGGTCACCCGCACGGCGCCGGCCAGTCCCCGGTCGCTGATCTGCTGCGCGAACATCTTCTCCGCCATCGGCGAACGGCAGATGTTGCCGGTGCAGACGAACGTGATGTGCAGTTTCGAGTCAGACACCCAACGCCCTCCGCAGTTCGTGGATTGTCTCGACATGCCGAACGCCATTCGGCGCAGCGTCATGCGCGAAATCGGCCCGGCCGTATCCCCAGCCGACGACGAGGGCATCGATGCCGTGGGCGGCCGCGCCCTCGACGTCATGGCGGCGGTCGCCGACCATCAGCACCCGCTCGGGCAGCGGCTTCAGTTGCGCCAACGCGTGCGCGAGCACGTCGGCCTTGGTGGCTCGAGTGCCGTCGACGCTGGCGCCGGCGATGACGTCGAAGTACCCGTCGAGGCCGAAATGTTCCAGGATGCGCAGCGCGGTGGGCTCCGCCTTGGAGGTGGCCACCGCCAGACGCACGCCCGCGGCGCGCAGGTCGCTCAGCAACGGCCCGATACCGTCGAACAGCGTGTTGATGGCCCAGCCCCGGGTGGTGTAGTCGGCGCGGTAGGCCGCGATCGCGGCGTCGGCGTGCTCACCCAAGCCCATGGCCGAGAAGGTGTGATGCATCGGCGGCCCGACGATCCTGCTGGCCAGATCGCCATCGGGCACGTCGACGCCGATTTCGCCTAGCGCGTAGCGGAAGCTGGACACGATGCCGTCCGCGGAGTCGGTGAGCGTGCCGTCGAGGTAGAAGATCACCAAATCTGCCACGACGGTGCCTGTCACGGTCCCATTGTCCTCGATGCCGCTGCCCGCCGGCGATCGTGTCCCGATACCGGGCGTCCGAGCGAAGTCGTTACTGTTTCAGATGTGGCGAGTCTGGATTCGAGCGCGTCGATTCCGCTGGCTGCGGCGCGCTATCACGGCGATCAGGCCGCCGAACCCGGGATGCTCGATTTCGCGGTCAACGTCCGCCGGGTGCAGCCTCCTGCCTGGCTGCTGAATCGGCTGGCGGCCCGGCTTCCCGACCTGGGGCGATACCCGAGTGCCCACGATGAGAGCCTGGCGCTCGAGGCCGTCGCCGCCCGGCACGCACGTTCGGTCGATCAGGTCGCGCTGCTCGCCGGCGCCGCCGAGGGATTCGCCTTGCTGGCGAACCTGCGCCCAGCGTTGGCGGCGGTGATCGCGCCGTCGTTCACCGAACCCGATGTCGCACTGCGGTCGGCCGGCGTCGCTGTGCGGCACGTGGTGCTCGATCCGCCATTCGGGCTCGACGGTGCCCAGGTGCCCGACGAGGCCGACCTCGTCGTGGTAGGCAACCCGACCAACCCGACCGCGGTCCTGCACACCCGCGACCAGATCCTGGCGTTGCGGCGGCCCGGCCGCATCGTCGTGGTGGACGAGGCGTTCGCCGACGCTGTCCCCGGCGAGCCGGAATCGTTGGCCCACGTCGCGCTGCCGGACGTCCTGGTGTTGCGCAGTTTGACCAAGACATGGTCGCTGGCCGGGCTTCGGGTGGGTTATGCGCTCGGCGAGCCGGAATTGCTGGCCCGGCTGACCGCCACCCGGCCGCACTGGCCGATGGGCACCTTGCAGCTGATCGCCGTCGCCGCATGCTGTGGCCCCGCCGCGGTCGAGGAAGCCGAGGCCGGCGCCCGGAAGCTGGCGTCAACGCGGGCAGCGATGGTCGCCGCGCTGCGGTCGGTCGGCGTCGAGACCGTGGACGGGGTCGCCCCTTTCGTGCTGGTCACCGTCCGCGATGCCGCATTGATGCGAAAATACCTGCACGGCAACGGAATTACCGTACGACGATGCGACACCTTCGTTGGCTTGGACGGGGAGTATCTGAGGGCCGCGGTGCGACCGGAATGGCCGGTGCTCGTCGAGGCGATCGCTGCCAGCGGGGTGGCGCGATGACGGTTCGGTTGGGCGCGGTGATCGAGGCGTTGGACGCGGCGTACCCGCCGAGGCTCGCGCAGTCCTGGGATTCGGTGGGTCTGGTCTGCGGTGACCCCGACGATGTCCTGAGTTCGGTGACCATCGCGGTCGACGCCACCACGGCGGTGATAGACGCGGTTCCTGACGGCGGCCTGCTGTTGGCACACCACCCACTGCTGTTGCGCGGGGTCGACACGGTCGCCGCCGACACCCCGAAGGGTGCCCTGATCCACCGGCTCATTCGTTCCGGGCGTTCGCTGTTCACCGCGCACACCAACGCCGACTCGGCGTCGCCAGGTGTGTCCGATGCGTTGGCGGATGCGCTGGGGCTGACCGTCGAGGCCGTCCTGGAATCTGCGCCGGCGAACCAGGAGTTGGACAAGTGGGTGATTTTCGTTCCGCCGGAGAATGCGGATGCGTTGCGGGCGGCGATCTTTGCGGCCGGGGCCGGATACATCGGCGATTACTCGCACTGCGGCTGGTCGGTCACGGGTACCGGTCAATTCCTGCCCGAGGACGGCGCGACGCCGGCGATTGGCAGCGTAGGCGCGGTGGAACGCGTGGTCGAGGATCGGATCGAAGTCGTCGCATCCGTCCGGGTGCGGCATCAGGTGCTTGCGGCGATGCATGAGGCGCACCCGTATGAAGAGCCGGCGTTTGACGTCGTAGCGTTGGAGCCGCTGCCCGGTAACGCCGGGCTCGGACGAATCGGTTCGCTGCCGCAGCCAGAACCATTGAGCGCCTTCGTCTCCCGAGTAAAAAGCTCGCTGCCGCAGACCTCGTGGGGGGTGCGTGCCGCGGGCGATTCGGACGCGATCGTGTCGCGGGTCGCGGTGTGCGGCGGCGCGGGCGACTCGCTGCTGAGCGCAGCGGCGGCGGCCGACGTGCAGGCCTACCTGACGGCGGATCTGCGCCACCACCCGGCCGACGAGCACCGCCGCTCTTCTGACGTGGCGCTGATCGACGTCGCGCATTGGGCCAGCGAATTCCCCTGGTGTGAGCAGGCTGCCGGCGTCTTGCGATCGGCATTCGGTGCCGCGCTATCGGTCGACGTGTGCCGGATTCGCACCGATCCCTGGAACATCGACAACCCCTGCGGGGGAGAGGACGCATGAAAGCTGAAGTCGCACAGCAGCGCTCGCTGCTCGAAATCGCGGAGCTCGACGCTGAGCTGTCCAAGATGGATCACCGATCCGGCCGGCTGACCGAGCGTGCCGACATGCAGCGGATCCAGACCGAGCAGGTCGCTGCCGGCGATCGGCTGGGAGCTCTGCAGATTGCGTTGGAAGACTTGGACACTCAGGTGTTGCGTTTTGAGTCGGAAATCGACGGGGTGCGGCAGCGCGAGGATCGGGACCGATCGTTGCTGCAATCGGTCGCGGATTCCAAGCAATTGTCAGAGCTGCAGCACGAGTTGGAGACGCTGCAACGGCGTCAGGCCAGCCTGGAGGATTCGCTGATCGAGGTGATGGAGCACCGCGAGCAGCTGCAGAACCAGCGGGCCGCAGAGCAGGCCGTCATCGAGGGGCTGCAATCCGATCTGGCGGCCGCGCAGCAGGCGCTCGACATCACGCTTGCCGATATCGATCACCACCGACGCGTTCACACGTCGCGCCGCGACGTACTCGCCGCCGAACTGGCTCCAGACCTGTTGGCGCTCTACGAACGACAGCGCTCCGGCGGCGGCCCCGGAGCAGGGCTGATGCAGGGCGGGCGCTGCGGCGCGTGCCGGATAGAGATCGACCGCGGTGAGCTGGCGCGGATCTCCGCGGCCGCAGATGACGAGGTGCTGCGGTGCCCCGAATGCAGTGCAATCCTGCTGCGGCTCAAGGGCGTCAGCCGGTGAAAGTCGTCGTCGAGGCCGACGGGGGCTCGCGCGGCAACCCGGGCCCGGCCGGCTACGGGTCGGTGGTGTGGAGCGCCGACCGGTCGATAGTGCTGGCCGAGAGCAAGCGGGCAATCGGTCAGGCTACCAACAACGTCGCCGAATACAAGGGCCTGATAGCGGGTTTGGAGGAAGCAGCGAAGCTGCACGCCAGCGAAGTTGCGGTGTCGATGGATTCCAAGCTGGTCGTCGAACAGATGTCCGGACGCTGGAAGGTCAAGCATCCTGAGCTTGCCGAGTTGCATGCTCAAGCCCGCACGCTGGCGTCGCGATTCGATCGAGTCAGCTACACCTGGATCCCGCGGGCCGAGAACTCCCACGCCGACCGGCTGGCCAACGAGGCGATGGACGCCGCGGCCGAAGCGCCCGCGACACCGGTCGTCAGCGAGACACCGTCGGCGCCGGGGTGGACCGGCGCGCGGGGTGCCGCCACCCGGCTGCTGTTGCTGCGGCACGGCCAGACCGAATTGTCGGTGCAGCGGCGCTATTCGGGCCGCGGCAATCCGCCACTGACCGCGCTCGGCCGGCAGCAGGCCGACGCGGCCGCCAGTTATCTGGGGGCGCGCGGCGGAGTCGCGGCGGTGATCAGTTCGCCGTTGCAGCGCTGTCACGACACCGCGGCGGCGGCAGCCAAACGGCTGGGCCTGGACGTCGCGGTCGACGACGATCTGATCGAGACGGATTTCGGCGCGTGGGATGGGCTGACGTTCTCCGAGGCCGCCGACCGTGATCCCGAACTGCATCGACAATGGTTGCGCGACACCAGCACCGAGCCCCCCGGCGGGGAGAGCTTCGACCAGGTCAACCAGCGGGTCTCGCGGGCGCGGGACCGCATCATCGCCGAGCACGGCGGCAGCACGGTATTGGTGGTGTCGCATGTGACCCCGATCAAGATGCTGCTGCGGGAGGCCCTCGACGCCGGACCGGGCATCCTTTACCGGTTGCACCTGGATCTGGCGTCGTTGAGCATCGCGGAGTTCTATCCCGACGGCGCCTCGTCGGTCCGGTTGGTCAATCAGACCGGATATCTGGGTTAGAGATCGCCGGCATCCGGGTAGTTGGCCAACCGTGGAGTGGTTAGCGTCGCACGCCCTCGCGATCGGGTCAGCGTTGCTGGCTGCCCTGTTCGCCGCGGTGGGCATCGTCGTTCGGCAACGCGCGATCCAGACCGGCGCCGACGCTGCTGAGGACGCGGGCGCGATCGTGACGTCCTGGATTCGCCAGCCGTCGTGGTGGTTGGGCACGGTGGGGGCGATCGGCGGATACGTGTTCCAGGCGCTTGCGTTGGCGCACGGCTCGCTGCTGCTCGTCCAGCCGCTGCTGGTGTCGTCGCTGCTCTTCGTGCTGCCGCTGGGTGCACGGTTCTCCAAACAGCATGTGCGGGGGCGTGATTGGTGCTGGGCGCTGGTGTTGACGGCGGCGCTGACCGTCTTCGTTTTGGTGGGCCAGCCGCGCGAAGGCCATTACCGCGCGCCGGTGCCCGCGTGGAGTGTCGCATTGGGCACCTCGGTGCCGGTGGTGATCGTCTGCGTGCTGGTGGCGCGCCGCACGGTCGGTCGGCGCCGCGCCACGCTGCTGGCCGGCGCGGTCGCGGTGCTGCTCGGCATGGTCGCGGTGTTGACGAAGGTGAGTACGCACCGCCTCGCACTGCATGGTTGGCACGGGTTGTTGACGGTGCCGGCGCCGTATCTGCTGGTGGCCCTCGCGGTCACGGTAACTGTCTTGCAGCAGTCGGCATTTCATGCCGGTGCCTTACAGGCTTCCGTACCGATCATGTTGGTCGGCGAGCCGATCGTCGCGGTGCTGTTGGGTGTGGTGATACTCGGTGAGCATCTGGTGGTTCGCGGCGCCGGGACGGTGATCTTGGCGGTGGCCATCGGTGCGATGACGGCGGCGACGATCGCGCTAGGGCGTGACTCGGCGCCTCTCGGCCGGGCGGTCGAAACGTCCGAACATCCGGAAGTAGCTCGAAATTAAGCTGTGAGAAGCCTAAAATCACCAGCTCGGGGTGTCCTTGTGTCAAGAAAGCGGCGAAGGATGTTGACTAGCACCACTCACACGCGGGCTGAGGACACCGTCATTCGGCTGTCCGGCGTCCTGAACGTGCGCACCTACCTTCAGGTGCGCGACTTGCTCGTCAAGGTCGCGATCGACAAGTGCAACGCAGTGATCGTCGACATCAACGATCTCGAGGTGCGCGACGAGCAGAGCTGGGCGGTCTTCACCAGCGCCCGGTGGCACGTCCAGCAATGGCCGGAAGTCCCGATCGCGCTGGTATCGGGCGACCCTGGTGTCCGTACGCGCTTGCATGATCGGTTGGTAGCCCGCTACGTGCCGGTCTACGACACCGTGGCCGCCGCCAGCGACGCCATCGGCGGTGGACGGTGCCGCTACCGCCATCGGGCCCGCGAAGTGTTCGGCCGGTGCCCGTCCAGTGTTAATTTCGCGCTGCTCTTCGTGCACGACCACCTGGTGGCCTGGTCGATGTCGGACAAGATCCCGGTAGCCAGCACGGTGGTAACGGTTTTCGCCGAGAACGCGCTGAGTCACACCGAGGATGGATTCGATGTGCGCCTCGAGGGCAGCGCCGAAGAGGTCGTCATCGCGGTATCGGATTTCAGCACTGCGGCGGCGATTCGACGGGAGCGCCCGCGGGGAAGTTGCCCTGCGGGATTGGACATCGTCTCTGCGCTCTGCCATCGCTGGGGCAACGCCCCGACGTCCGTAGGCAAAACGGTGTGGGCCCGTATCGGCAGTAACGACACCTTCGCCGGCCTCACCGGACGACGGCTCTGAGTCGCTTTACGCGGCGTCGTGAAAGATCAGCCCGAGCGCGTAACGCTCGCCGGACCGCACCACGGACAGGCCGTGGCGTACCGCGGCCGCCGACCATCCGCGTGCGGATGAGACAGGCCGGTCGCGGGTGGTGAACAGGTAGCCGTGGCCCTGCGGCAATTGTGTTGCGGTACCACGTGACTGGGCCCGCGCGCGTTGTTCGACAAGAATGAACTCGCCGCCGCTGAACTCGGTGGCGGGGTCGCTCAGGTTGATCACCACCTGAAGTGGAAACACCAAGTCGCCGTAAAGGTCTCGATGCAGGGCGTTCCAGTCGTCGGTTTCGTATCTGAGCACCAGCGCCGTCGACTTCGTCTGGCCGGCGGCATGGCAGATGTCCAGCCACTCGTCCAGCGTGTCGGGCCAGGGTGCGTCACGGCCCAACTTGGCCCACCAATCCCGGGCGATCGGCAACAGCCGCGGATACAGCGCCTGCTTGAGCTGCTCGATCGGCCCTGGGTAGGGGGCGTGGAAATAGCGGTACCTACCGGAGCCGTAGCGACGGGGACCCATGTCGACGGTGGAGCGGAACAGATCGTCGTCGGTGAAGAGCTTGCGCAGCCGCCGGGCCTCGGTGGGCGTCAACAGGCTGGGCAGCAGCGCGCCGCCGACGTCGCTGACGGTGGCGGCGATGGTGGCCCAGTCACCCGCGTCGACGCGCTGTGACCATCGATTCGGCGGCATCGGTGCCGGTCTCCCTTCGTTGCTTTGTAGACGATAGGACTGCCGTGAATGTGAGATCAATGTCGGAGGTCTCAGCTACTATCGAATGCATGTTCGAATCATTCGCGGTGATCGATCCGTCGTACTCGGAATCAGCCCTGGTCGAGCGAATTGCCGAGTTGGAGCGGATCAAATGCGCCGCGGCGGCCGGTCAGGCTCGGGCGGCGGCTGCGCTGGATGCCGCCCGGCGCGCTGCCGAGGCGGCGGCTGGAATGCCGACTGCACGGCGGGGGCGCGGAATCGCCAGTGAGATCGCGCTGGCCCGGCGGGATTCGCCGGCACGGGGCAACCGGCACCTGGGTTTTGCCAAAGCCTTGGTGCACGAGATGCCACACACAATGGCTGCCCTGGAGACCGGAGTATTGACGGAATGGCGGGCCACACTGATCGTGCGCGAGAGTGCATGTCTCGAGGTCAAGGACCGACGAACGCTGGATGCCGAATTATGTTCTGACAGAAGCAGTCTGGAAGGAGTGGGGGACGCCCGGCTGGCTGCTGCGGCAAAAGCGATCGCCTACCGGCTCGACCCGCACGCGGTGGTTGACCGGGCCGCGAAGGCGGAAACCGAGCGCACGGTGAGCATCCGACCCGCACCTGACACCATGACGTATCTGACCGCTTTGTTGCCGGTGGCGCAGGGAGTTTCGGTGTACGCGGCGCTGCGACGGGCGGCCGACTCCTGTGCTGACGGACGCTCCCGGGGCCAGGTCATGGCCGATGTGTTGGTTGAGCGAGTCACCGGCCGGAGCGCGGCAGCGGCGACGCCGATCGCGGTCAACCTGGTGTTGTCCGATGAAACCCTGCTGGGCGGGTCCAATGCGCCCGCCGACATCAGCGGTTACGGTCCGGTCCCGGCGGCGGTCGCGCGCGAATTGGTCTCGCGCGCGGTCGGTGACGAGCGGTCGCGGGCCACATTGCGCCGACTCTTTGCGCGTCCGGCCTCTGGGGCCCTCGTGGCCATGGAGTCCAGAGCCCGGCTGTTTCCTCGCGGGCTGGCGGCCTTCGTCAGGTTCCGGGATCAGCGCTGCCGCACGCCATACTGCGATGCGCCGATCCGCCATCTCGACCATGCCCGGCCGCGGGCGGCCGGGGGGCCGACCGACGCGGACAACGGGCTCGGACTGTGCGAACGCTGTAATTACGTCAAAGAGGTCGCCGGCTGGGTCGTCAGAACGAAAGTCGACGGAACAGCCCGGCACGCAGCGGAATTCACCACCCCCACCGGGAAGGCTTACCGTTCGGGAGCACCGCCGCTACCGGGACCACGGATGCGGATGGACATCAGCGAAATGGAAGTCGCCGTCGAAATAGCGCTATCCGGCCTCCATGCCGCATAACTGGCCGTTGGCCTGCGCATTCCGCAACGAGTACGGTATTAGCGCGGACGAGTTGGCTGGGCGGCCGCGGCTCGGGCTCTGGTAGCGCCGAGTCGAGGAAAGTCCGGACTTCACAGAGCAGGGTGATTGCTAACGGCAATCCGAGGCGACTCGCGGGAAAGTGCCACAGAAAACAAACCGCCACCCTCGCGGTGGCAAGGGTGAAACGGTGCGGTAAGAGCGCACCAGCATTCCGGGTGACCGGAGTGGCTAGGCAAACCCCACCCGAAGCAAGGTCAAAAAGGCCGCACCACGGTGCGGTCGCGCAGGTGCCCGAGGGCTGCTCGCCCGAGCCTGCGGGTAGACCGCTCGAGGCACCCGGCAACGGTGTGCCCAGATGGATGGTCGCCGCCGTGTTACCTGGTAACGCGGAACAGAATCCGGCTTACAGGCCAACTCGCCCGCCCTGCCCCTGTGACAGTTTAGGTGTGCGGCGGAGGCCGAATTATCTGCAGTCGTGCGTGCGCGGAGCTTCTCCGCGTTACTCTTTGCCGATGATCGCGGGCGAGCGGGCGCCTGACTTCACCCTGTACGACCACACCGGTCGGCCTCGGACACTGTCCGCGTTCCTTGCCGACGGGCCGGTGGTGTTGTTTTTCTTCCCGATCGCGTCCTCACCGATCTGCACCGCCCAGGCGTGTCATTTCCGGAACCTCAGCGATGAATTCGCCCAGGTGGGTGCCCAGCGGGTCGGCATCAGCACCGACACCGTCGACAAGCAGGCCCATTTCGCCCGACAGCGCTCGTTCGACTACCCGCTGCTTTCCGACGCGGACGGTGTGGTGTCCGAGTTGTTCGGGGTCCGCCGGGGCAGGCTCGCCACGCTGCGTGGATCCGCTGTCGAGCGTGAGACGGGCCGGCGTGGTCGGCACACTCGGCGCCGTGGGCTGCTGGCCCGGATCTGGCCGGTCCGGCGGACCACATTCGTGATCGACACCGACCGCACCATTCTCCGGGTCGTCGCCAGCGAGGTGCGCGCATCGGTGCACGCTGACCAGGCGTTGTGGTTCCTGAAAAACCGCTCGGTGCCGCATGGTCCGCCACCGGAGGACATCGACGAGTCGAGCGGCGACTGGTTCACCGCACCGGAGACTGCCGACGAGCCGAGCCTGGTTCGGCCCTACACGTTGACGGCAGGCGGCGGCTCCGTTGTCGATCTGGCACTCGAGGCGCCGATCGAAGCGCTTGACACCACAGTGAAGCCGCCGCGCTGGCGGAGAAATGACGTGCGGGGACAGATCCTGACGTCGTGCGTGAACAACCCGTCGGTCGCGGAGATCGCCTCTCGTCTGTCGTTGCCGCTCGGTGCGACGCGTTTTCTGGTCGACGACCTGGCGGCACAGGGCTATTTGCGGGTGCACGCTCCGCTGGGTGATGCGATGACCATCGATGAAAGACGTGAACTGATCAGCAGGACCCTGCGCGGCTTACGAGCACTTTCGGCTCAGCCCGACAGCTTGCGCACTGCCTTGTAGAGCTTGCTGAGCTTCGGCTCGAGTTGTCGACGGCTCTCGACCGCTGCGTTGGCTTCGCGCTGGTAGAGCAGCCCGTAGGTGAAGGTGTCCTCGCCCGCGGCGTGCGCCTGCTGTGCTTGTTGCACCAGGTGCTCACGGCTGACCACGCTGTCCTGATGGTCACCGAGCAACGACTGGAGTTTCTTCGCGCGCTTGGACACCTTCTCCGCGCCGGTCGCATCCGCAGTGTAACGAAGTCGCTTCGCGCGCTTACGGATTCGGTGGATCGCATCGTCGCGGTCGTCCGCGCCACGAGCCTCCCGCGCGGCTTTCGCCGCCTTGCGGACCCTCTTGCCGGCGGCGGCGACGGCCGCCGGTGCGGGCTCGCCACCGGTGGTTGGCGTTTTAGCGGACACCGCATCCAACACGTCGAGCAGGCGGAAGTAACGCGGTAAGCGCATGGCGGCCAACGCATGTCGGAGTCCGATGCGGTAATGCTGATCAGCGCCGTCGACCAGACGCTCCCGCACGGGGCCGCGGACCAGCTCCGGCGGTAGGTCGTCGAGAGCGTTGCGGTAGCGCTCGGCCAGTACCTCGGCGTCGCGGGCGACTCCCAGCACATTGCCCAGCTCGCGCAGTTCGCCGACGACTGGCGCATCGTCGGCGAGTCCGAACGAATCCGGTGACGACTGCAGCAGGCTGCGGATCTTGCGGGCGCTCACCCGCATCTGGTGGACCGCGTCGTCGGCGTCGGCGCGCACCGCGCGATCCCACGCCAGCAGTTCACCGATCTGTTCAGCCAGCGCCCGATGCAGCGGGTCGGCCGGTAGGTCCGTCGGCGACGTGTCGAGCACTCGCGCCAGCTTGGAGCCATGGCCCGCCGGTTTCGCCCCCGCGTCCAGCAGACGGCCGCAGGCCCGGTCCATCAGCTCGGCGTCCGCGCCGTCATTCACGAGCTCGAGTTCCCACTCCCGCCAACGCTGTTCGGCCTCATCACCACCGGCACCCCGACCCGCGATGACCTGATCGTCGCAAAACTCGGCGACGACGGAGTCATCGGCGCCGTGCAGCAGCTGTACCTGCCGAGTGGTGCTGATTCGCGCCACCGGGCTGACCGGACGATCGCGCACGATGGCCAGCACCACGTCCAGCAGTTCGGCCGGAGGGTCGCTGCCGTCCAGTGGTGCTCGCACCTCCGTGCGGGCGTCCGAGCCTGCCGGCAACTTCAGATGCCAGCCCGCGTCGAGGCCACCGGTGCGCCGGCGCAACGTGATTCGGTGAACGGCCAGATCACGCTCGGCCGTATCGAAGTACACGGCGTCCAGAGACTGCGTCTCCGCGCATTCGACGCGGGCAATCCCTTCGAGACCATCGAATGACGGCGGCTGCGTGGACGCATCGACGTCGAACTTGCGCTCGACCTCGAGGTGAGGCGATGCGCCGTCAGCGGACATTGCCCTCCTAGCGTGCCACGTCGCGCGTACCGCCAAACGAGAGGTTCAGAAACTGTGCTCGTCGTCGGGGAATGTTCCCGATGCGACCTCGTCCGCGTACTGCGTTGCCGCGCGGTGCAATTCACCGCCGACATCGCCGAATCTCTTTACGAACTTGGCGGTCTTGCCGCTAGTGAGACCAGCCATGTCCTGCCAGACCAGCACCTGCGCGTCGCAGTTGCGGCCCGCGCCGATCCCGACTGTGGGGATGGTCAACTTGCCGGTGATCTGGGTGGCCAGCTCGGCGGGCACCATCTCCATCACCACGGCGAACGCGCCGGCCTCGGCGACGGCGATCGCATCGTGGATGGTTTGCTCGGCGGCATCCCCGCGGCCCTGCACCCGGAAGCCGCCCAGGGTGTTGACACTCTGGGGGGTGAAGCCGATGTGGGCCATCACCGGAATGCCGGCGGCCGAGAGAGCGGCAACCTGCGGGGCGACCCGCTCGCCACCCTCCAACTTCACCGCGTGCGCACCGGCTTCCTTCATGAAGCGGATCGCGGCGTCGAGTGCGGCCGCGGGGCCGGCCTCGTAGCTGCCGAACGGCAGGTCCGCGATAACCAGCGCATGCGGTGCCCCGCGCACGACGCCACGCACCAGGGGAATCAGCTCGTCGATCGAGACCGGCACCGTGGTGTCGTAGCCGTAGACGACGTTGGCCGCAGAATCGCCGACCAACAGCACGGGTATTCCGGCGTCGTCGAAGACTCGGGCGGTGGAGTAGTCGTAGGCCGTCAGCATCGACCACTTCTGGCCCTCGGCCTTCATTTTCTGCAGGTGATGAATGCGGGTCTTGGTCCGCGGCTCGGCGTGCGAAGAAGAGAGGGCGCCATAAACAGTCTGTTCAGACATCATTGTCCCTAGTGGTGGTCGGTTCGATCCTCGAGGCCCGTCGGGGTCCCCGGGTTCGTCTGACCCGACCAGTGTGCCACTTCAGGTCGCTCATGTGGACAGCAACCCCAGTGGATTTCCTCACACCGTGGCCCATCGGGCGATTCCGGTACCGCCTACCGGCGGCGGACATACCATCGGCGCATGCAGCGCCTCAGCGGCCTCGACGCCAGCTTCTTGTACCTCGAAACTCCAACACAGCCATTGCATGTCTGCTCGATCCTGGAGCTCGACACGTCGACGATGCCGGGCGGCTACACCTTCCACAGCCTGCGCGACGAACTGGCGCTGCGCATCAAGGCGATGCCGCAGTTCCGCGAAAAGCTGGCCGACAGCGCCTTCAATCTGGACCATCCGGTGTGGGTCGACGACAACAACTTTGACGTGGCCCGGCATCTGCACCGGATCGGCCTGCCGCCGCCGGGCGGGCGCACCGAGCTGGCCGAGATCTGCGGGCACATCGCCTCGTTGCCACTGGACCGCACCCGTCCGCTGTGGGAGATGTGGGTGATCGAGGGCGTGGCGGGCACCGACGCGCAACACGGCGGTCGCCTGGCCGTGATGACCAAGGTGCACCACGCTGCCGTGGACGGCGTGACCGGCGCCAATCTGATGTCCCAGCTCTGCAGCACCGAGGCGGACGCACCCGCCCCGGACCCGGTCGAGGGCGTCGGCGGTGCCAACGACTTCGAGATCGCGGTCACCGGTGCACTCAAATTCGCCGCGCGCCCGGTGCGTTTCGCCAACGCGCTGACCGACACTGCATCGTCGGTGGTCAAGACGGTATTGCGGGCACGCAGCGGCCAGACGATGGCACCGCCGTTTGCGGCTCCGCGCACGGCGTTCAACGACAGCATCACCGCCCACCGCAACGTCTCCTTCGCGCAGTTGGACCTCGAGGACATCAAGAAGGTCAAGGATCATTTCGGCGTGAAGGTCAACGATGTGGTGATGGCGCTGGTGTCCGGTGTGCTGAGGCAATTCCTGCTCGACCGCGGCGAACTGCCGGAGTCGCCGCTGATTGCGATGGTGCCGGTGTCCGTGCACAACAAATCGGATCGGCCTGGGCGCAACCAGGTTTCGGGCATGTTCTCCAGCCTGCAGACCCACATCGCCGACCCGGTGGAACGGATCAAAGCCATCGCTGACGCGAATTCGGTTGCCAAACAACACAGCTCGGCGATCAAAGCCACGCTTCTGCAGGACTGGTCACAGTTCGCCGCGCCCGCGGTGTTCGGCATCGCGATGCGGGCCTACGCCCGCACCAGCCTCACCAAACGCATACCGGTGCACAACTTGGTGATCTCCAACGTCCCGGGCCCGCAGCAGCCGCTGTATTTCCTGGGCAATGAGGTCAAGGCCATGTACCCGCTGGGGCCGATCTTCGAGGGCTCGGGGCTGAATATCACCGTGATGTCGCTGACGGGCAAACTCGACGTTGGGATCATCGCCTGCCCGGAGCTGTTGCCGGACGTGTGGGAACTGGCCGACGACTTCGCGGTAGGCATGGAAGAACTGCTGCTCGCGACACGGTAGACGCCCCGGCGACCCGGGCACCCCGCCGACGCATGGCAGCATGTGTGGCATGGGGACCCCTCGCGGCGGCAAGTTCGCGCGCACGATGCTGCTCTGGACCGTCATGGCGGTTATCGCGGCGACAGTGGCCAGCTGCACTCAGGTCGTCAGAGGGCGTGCGGTGCTGGCCGGTCCTAGAGTCGGCCAGCCGGTGGAGTGGGGACCGTGCCGTGTCGCCGGAGATGGCGACGTGCCGGCGAAGCTGCCCAGCGGCGTGCAGTGCGGCAAGCTCGCCGTGCCCGTCGACTACCGGCACCGCAGCGGCGACGCGACAACGCTCGGGCTCGTTCGCTTCCCCGCGACCCGGGACAAGATCGGCTCGTTGATCATCAACCCCGGCGGCCCGGGGGAGTCGGGTATCGAGGCTGCCGTGGGACTGGTGCAGTCGTTGCCGCCGCAGATCCGGGAGCGGTTCGACCTCGTCGGGTTCGATCCGCGCGGGGTGGCGACGTCGCGGCCGGCGATCTGGTGCAACTCCGACGCGGACAACGATCGGCTACGCACCGAAACGCAGGTCGACTACAGCCCCACCGGCGTGGCGCACATCGAGGACGAGACCAAGGAATATGTCGCCCGCTGCGTGACCAAGATGGGCAAGAAATTCCTGGCGAACGTCGGAACCGACAATGTGGCGCGCGATCTGGACGCCATCCGCGAAGCGTTGGGTGACAGCAAGCTGACGTTCCTGGGCTACTCCTACGGCACCCGGATCGGCGCCGCCTATGCCGAGGCTTTCCCGACGAACATCCGGGCGATGATCCTCGACGGTGCGATCGACCCCAACGCCGATCCGGTCGAGTCAGATCTACGGCAGGCCAAAGGCTTTCAGGATGCATTCAATGGTTACGCCAAAGATTGCGCCAAGTCGCCGACCTGCCCGCTGGGCACCGACCCGGCCAAAGCCGTCGACGTGTACCACGATCTGGTCTATCCGCTCGTCGACAAGAACAACCCCACGCGCAGTAAGCCGGCGCGCACCAGAGATCCCCGCGGACTGAGCTACAGCGACGCGATCATCGGTACCATCATGGCGCTGTATTCGCCGACCTTCTGGCACCACTTGACCAGCGGTTTGACCGAGCTGTCCCACCATCGGGGCGACGTGATGCTCGAGTTGGCCGACCTCTACATGCGCCGCGACAAGCGCGGCCGCTACACCAACTCCACTGACGCCCGGGTCGCGGTCAACTGTGTCGACCAGCCACCGGTCAAGGACCGGGCCAAGGTCATCGACGAGGACCGCCGCTCGCGCGAAGTCGCGCCGTTCATGAACTACGGCAAGTTCACCGGCGACGCCCCGCTGGGCACGTGCGCATTCTGGCCGGTGCCGCCGACCAGCAAGCCGCACTCCATCTCCGCGTCCAACCTGACCCCGACGCTGGTGGTGTCGACTACCCACGACCCGGCGACGCCGTATCAAGCGGGCGTCGACTTGGCGAATCAGCTCAAGGGTGGACTGCTGACGTTCGACGGCACCCAGCACACGGTGGTCTTCCAGGGCAACTCCTGCATCGACGACTACGCGACGGCCTACCTGCTCGCCGGGACGGTGCCGTCCAAAGGGGCCAAGTGCTAGCTCCGGCATGGCCCGGGCACGAATCGTCAATCCGCGCAGCGAATAACGAGACCAAGGTGTGACCAATGGGATCACGGCCTGTGGCCGACGCATGCAACGATTAGCCCCCATGTGGCGCATGAGGGTGGTGGTGTCTGCGCTGTTGTCTGTGTCGCTGACGGCGACGGCAGCCGGCGCCTGGACACCGGTGACGAACGCGGCCCCGGGCTATGACACCGGGCCGACACCGGCTGCGCCGCAGCCGGCGTCGACACCACTGCACTGGGGAAGCTGCGGTCAGGTCATCAAAAGCCCCGGCGACCTTCCCAGTGCGCAATGCGGAACCGTCGCGGTACCGGTCGACTACGCGAATCCCGCTGGCGCGCAAGTACAACTCGCGGTGATCCGGGTGCCGGCGACCGGCCCGCGGATCGGAGCGCTGCTGATCAACCCGGGCGGTCCAGGGGCATCGGCGGTCGACATGGTCGCCGCGATGGGTCCTGAACTCGCGGCCTCCGAAGTCAGCCGTCGCTTCGATCTGGTCGGCTTCGACCCGCGCGGCGTCGGCCACTCCACACCCGGCGTGCGCT
Source organism: Mycobacterium sp. (assembly GCF_965277065.1). Taxonomy (GTDB): domain Bacteria; phylum Actinomycetota; class Actinomycetes; order Mycobacteriales; family Mycobacteriaceae; genus Mycobacterium. Next base: position 11,781 of record NZ_CBDIBT010000013.1, on the reverse strand, counting down.
GTCAGACCGATGCCGAGTTCGACGCCTACCGTCGCGAGCCGATGGTCGACTACAGCCCGGAGGGTGTGGCGCACATCGAACAGGTCTACCGTCAGATCGCTCAGCGGTGCGTCGCCCGGAACGGATCGGCGTTTCTGGAGAACGTCGGAACCGCGTCGGCCGCCCGCGACATGGACACGGTGCGCCAGGCACTCGGCGATGACCAGATCAACTACCTCGGCTACAGCTACGGCACCGAACTGGGGACCGCCTACATCGAGAAGTTCGGCGACCACGTCCGGGCGATGGTGCTCGACGGTGCGATCGACCCGAGCATCGGCCCGATCGACGAGTTGATCAACCAGGAGCAAGGGTTCCAAACGGCGTTCAACGACTACGCCGCGGACTGCGCCCAATCGGCCGACTGCCCGCTGGGGACCGACCCGAATCAGTGGGTCGGTCGCTACCACCAGTTGATCGATCCGCTGGTGACCAAACCTGCGCCGACCTCAGAAGGACGCAGCCTCGGCTACGCCGACGCCACCACCGGCACCATCAACGCGCTCTACACCCCGCAGTTCTGGAAATTCCTCACCAGCGGCCTGTTGGGTCTGCGGCGCGGTGCCGATCCCGGCGACCTGTTGACATTGGCCGACGAGTACTACGGACGGGACTCCAAGGGTCACTACAACAGCTCGCAGGATGCGTTCAATGCGATCCGCTGCGTCGATGCCCCCGAGCCGACGGACCCGGCCGCGTGGGCTGACGCCGATCGGCACATTCGCCAGGTCGCACCGTTCACGTCCTACGGGCAATACACCGGACATGCGCCGCGTGACCTGTGCGCGCTGTGGCCCGTTCCCGCGTCGTCAACCCCGCATCCCGCGGCGCCGGTGGCCCCGGGCAAGGTCGTCGTCGTCTCCACCACGCACGACCCGGCCACGCCGTATCAAGCCGGTGTCGATCTGGCCCGCCAACTCGGGGCCGACCTGATCACCTTCGAGGGCACCCAACACACGGTGACCTTCAACGGAAATGACTGTGTCGACGGCGCTGTGACCCGTTACTTGGTCGACGGCGTCGCGCCTGGAAACTTACGGTGTTAAGCAGCGCCGGTAACACAAATTTAACGGTACGTGCATACTCTTCCAGGTATGGATCGACAAAAGGAATTCGTGCTTCGCACGCTGGAGGAACGGGACATCCGATTCGTCCGGTTGTGGTTCACCGATGTGCTCGGTTTCCTCAAATCTGTCGCGATCGCGCCCGCTGAGCTCGAGGGCGCGTTCGAAGAAGGCATCGGCTTCGACGGGTCATCGATCGAAGGCTTCGCCCGGGTTTCGGAGTCCGACACCGTCGCCCATCCGGACCCGTCGACGTTCCAGGTGCTGCCCTGGACCACCCGCACCGGCCACCATCACTCTGCGCGGATGTTCTGCGACATCAAGATGCCCGACGGCTCGCCGTCGTGGGCCGACCCCCGCCACGTGCTGCGCCGTCAGCTAGGCAAGGCCAACGATCTGGGCTTCTCCTGCTACGTGCATCCCGAAATCGAGTTCTTCCTGCTGGAATCCGGCCCCGAAGACGGATCGGTGCCCATTCCGGCCGACAACGCCGGCTACTTCGATCAGGCCGTGCACACCGCCTCCAACTTCCGCCGGCACGCCATCGACGCGCTGGAATCCATGGGCATCTCGGTGGAGTTCAGCCACCACGAAGGCGCGCCCGGCCAGCAGGAGATCGACCTGCGTTTCGCCGACGCGCTCTCGATGGCCGACAACGTGATGACGTTCCGCTACCTCATCAAAGAGGTCGCGCTAAACGAGGGGTCGCGGGCGACGTTCATGCCCAAGCCATTTGGCCAATACCCCGGCTCGGCCATGCACACCCACATGAGCCTGTTCGAGGGCGAGGTGAATGCTTTCCACAGCCCGGACGACCCGCTGCAACTCTCCGACGTCGCCAAGTCGTTCATCGCCGGGATCCTCGAGCACGCCAGCGAGATCAGCGCCGTCACCAACCAGTGGGTCAACTCCTACAAGCGGTTGGTGCTCGGCGGCGAAGCGCCCACCGCGGCGTCGTGGGGCGCGGCCAACCGTTCAGCGCTGGTGCGTATCCCGATGTACAGCCCGAACAAGACCTCGTCGCGACGCATCGAGGTACGCAGCCCCGACTCTGCCTGCAACCCGTATCTGGCGTTCGCCGTACTGCTGGCAGCCGGGCTCCGCGGAGTGGAGAAGGGCTACGTCCTTGGTCCCCAGGCCGAAGACAATGTCTGGAATCTCACCCCCACCGAACGCCGCGCCATGGGTTACCGCGAATTGCCGTCCAGCCTCGACGAGGCGCTGCGGGCGATGGAGGGCTCTGAGCTCGTCGCGGAGGCGCTCGGCGAGCATGTCTTCGACTTCTTCCTGCGCAACAAACGCACTGAGTGGGCGAACTATCGCCGCCACGTCACGCCTTTCGAGCTGAAGACCTACATCTCGCTTTGATTGGTACCGGTGGTTAGGACGCAGGCAGATCGAAAGACATCTGCGCTACCGTCAGTGAGGTGAACCAGCCAGTGACGGAACGGCGTAAGGTCCCCGGCCTCGGTCGCCTCGGACTGGTCGACGACCGCGCCGGCGCCAACTTGGCGCAGCTTGGCTGGAACAACGAAGAGCACATCGAGGTGCTGTGGTCGCTGTCGCGGGCACCCGACGCCGATGCCGCCCTGTCCGCGACGGTCCGGCTGGCCGATGCGCTCGGCGACGCGTGGGGTGAGCTCAACAAAGCACTGGCCTCCGACCGCTGCCTACGCGGCCGGCTGTTCGGCGTGCTCGGGTCGTCGCTGGCGCTGGGCGATCACCTGGTCGCCAATCCGCAGGCGTGGCATCTGTTGCAAGGCAACGTGAAGCTGCCGTCGACCGAACAACTGCGCGCGATGTTCGCCGAGTGCGTCGCCGAACCCCCAACTGCCTCGGGATCGGTGGTGTGGCGGCTGCGTGCGCTGTACCGAAACCGCTTGCTCGTGCTGGCCGCGATGGATTTGGCGCCGATCGTCGAAAACGAGCCGGTGCTGAACTTCCCGGAAGTGGGCGCGCACCTGGCCGATCTGGCCGACGCCGCGTTGGGGGCCGTGCTGTCGGTCGCCGAGACCGTCGTCTGCCGAGACGAGACGCCGCCGCGGCTGGGTATCATCGCGATGGGCAAATGCGGTGCGCGCGAACTGAATTACGTCAGCGATGTCGACGTGATCTTCGTGGCCGAGCCGGCCGATCCGGTGTCCGCGCGGATCGCCGGCGAGGTGATGCGGCTGGCTTCGGACGCCTTTTTCCAGGTGGACGCCGGACTGCGTCCGGAGGGTCGTCACGGCGAACTCGTCCGCACTCTGGAATCGCACATCGCCTATTACCAGCAGTGGGCGAAGACCTGGGAATTTCAGGCGCTGCTGAAGGCGCGACCGGCCGCCGGAGACGCCGAACTGGGCAAGCAGTACATCGAGACGATCATGCCGATGGTGTGGAATGCCTGCGAGCGTGCGGATTTCGTGCCGGAAGTCCAGGCCATGCGGCGACGCGTGGAGCAGCTGGTGCCCGCCGACGTCCGAAGCCGCGAACTCAAGCTCGGCAGTGGCGGCCTACGTGATGTCGAGTTCGCGGTACAGCTCTTGCAGCTCGTGCACGGTCGCACCGACGAGGCGTTGCACGTGGCGTCGACGGTCGACGCGCTGGCGGCCTTGGGGGCCGGCGGCTACGTCGGCCGCGACGACACGGCGAATCTGACCGCTTCGTACGAGTTCCTTCGGTTGCTGGAACATCGACTGCAATTGCAACGCCTCAAGCGCACCCACATGCTGCCGGCGTCGGACGACGAAGAGGCGCTGCGCTGGCTGGCGCGGGCAGCTCACGTGCGACCCGACGGCAGCCGCGACAGGCTGGGCGTGCTGCGTGACGAGCTGAAGCGCCACCACATGAGGGTGTCGCGGTTGCACGCGAAGTTGTTTTATCAACCATTGCTGGAATCGCTTGCGCCAGAGGGCTTGGAGTTCTCGCAGGGGATGACGCCGGCGGCAGCGGAACGGCAGCTGTCCGCTCTGGGCTACGAATCTCCGCACAGCGCGCTGACCCACCTCGGCGCCTTGATCAACCAGAGTGGCCGGCGCGGCCGGGTGCAATCGGTGCTGTTGCCGCGGCTGCTGGATTGGCTTTCCGACACCCCTGATCCCGATGGCGGGCTGCTGGCCTACCGACGGCTCAGCGAGGTGATGATCTCGCAGCGCTGGTATCTGTCCACGCTGCGCGACAAGCCGTCGGTGGCCAAGCGATTGATGCATGTGCTGGGGACCTCGGCCTATGTGCCGGAGCTGCTGATGCGCGCACCGGAGGTGGTCCAGAACTACAGCGACGGGCCGTCGGGGCCCAAGCTGCTCGAGGCCGAGCCCGGCGCGGTGGCCGGGGCGCTGGTGGCCTCGGCAGGCCGGCAGACCGACCCGGTTCGTGCGATTGCGATCGCGCGCTCGCTGCGACGCCGTGAATTGGCTCGCATCGCGTCGGCCGACCTGCTGGGCATGCTCGACGTCACCGATGTGTGCGCGGCGCTGACCGAGGTGTGGGTCGCGGTGCTGCAGGCCGCGCTGAACGCGGTGATGCGGGCCAACCTGCCCCAGAGTGGCGACGCCCCGGCCGCGATCGCCGTCATCGGGATGGGCCGGCTCGGCGGTCGCGAGCTGGGCTACGGCTCCGACGCCGATGTGCTGTTCGTCTGCGAGCCCGCTGAAGGCGTGCAGGATTCGGATGCGGTGCGCTGGGCCGTGACGGTGGCCGAGCAGATCCGTGCGCTGCTGGGCACGCCTAGCGCTGACCCGCCGCTGGAAGTTGACGCCAATCTGCGCCCGGAGGGCCGCAGCGGCCCGCTAGTCCGCACGCTCGCGTCCTACGCGGCGTACTACGAGCAGTGGGCTCAGCCGTGGGAGATCCAGGCGTTGCTGCGCGCCGATGCGGTCGGTGGCGACGAGGAGCTGGGCCGACGATTTCTGCACATGGCCGACAAGACCCGTTACCCGTCCGGTGGGGTGTCCGCCCAAGCGGTCCTCGAGATCCGGCGGATGAAGGCCCGCGTCGACTCCGAGCGTCTTCCGCGCGGCGCTGACCCCACCACCCACACCAAGCTGGGTCGCGGGGGACTGGCCGACATCGAATGGACCGTGCAGCTGCTGCAGCTGCGTTTCGCCAGTGAGATCGAGGCGCTCCACAACACCACGACGCTGGAGAGCCTGGATGCGGCCGCCGACGCCGGACTGATCACCTCCGAGGACGCGGACCTGCTCCGTGAGGCGTGGCTGACCGCGACCCGGGCCCGCAACGCTCTGGTGCTCGTCCGGGGCAAGCCCACCGATCAGCTACCCGGACCCGGACGCCTGCTCAACACCGTCGCGGTCGCCGCCGGCTGGGCCAAGAATGGCGACGGCGGCGAATTCCTGGACAATTACCTGCGGGTCACCCGGCGCGCAAAAGCGGTCGTGCACAAGATTTTCGACGAATGAGTCGGCCCCGGCCGCGGTATGTCGTATGCCTCGGTGTTAGTAAAGAGGCGTGATACTCCCCTATGAGGTGATGAGCGCCGACGAATATGATCGCCTCGCGGCGATCTACGGCCCGCTGACCGAGGACGTGCGTGAACTGATCGAGGTGGCGCTGCGGAGCGAAGCTGAGCCCGAGGCCATCGAGGCCGCCCGGTCGGAGATCCGGTCCGCGACCGCCGTGCTACGTAGCCGGCAACGTGACGAGGTTCGGGTAGTGCGCCACGCGGTCGGGGGACGGCCGGTGGTGTGGGGCAACGCGGTCATCGGCTTGCGCAACGCGATCGCGCCGCCATTGACCATCCAGCACGACGATGACGCCTCGCACTGCTGGAGCGAGTTCACGCTCAACGCTGCCTACGAAGGTCCGCCGGGCTGGGTGCACGGTGGCGTGTGCGCGCTGGTGCTCGATCATGTGCTCGGCGAGGCCGCCAGCGCGGGCCTGACCAAACCGCTGTTCACCGGTACCCTCACGCTGCGGTTCGTCCGCGGCACTCCGTTGGGCAGGCTTCGCGCCGAAGCCGCTGTCGAGCGCACCGAGGGCGTCAAATCCTTTGTCTCCGGCCATCTTTCCGATGCCGACGGCGTCACGGTCGAAGCCGAGGGAATCTTCATCACCCCGTCGTGGGCGCGGGCCGCCGAATGAAGTTCTACGTCAGCAGTGCATTTCTCGATACTCGGGAGATCGTCGAGGTCGCCAGAGTGGCCGACGACCTCGGCTACGACGGCATGGCGATTCCCGATCACATCGTCAACCTCGAGACGTTGAGCACCCCGTACCCGTACACCGAGGACGGCCAGCGGCGCTGGCAGCCGTTCACCGAATGGCCCGACCCGTGGGTTCTGGTCGGCGCGCTGGCGCAAGTGACGACTCGGCTGCGGTTCGTCACCACGGTCTACATTCCGGCGATGCGCAATCCGTATTCGGCGGCCAAAGCCATTGGTACCGCGGCATATCTGGCCGACGGCCGCGTCGAGATGGGTATCGGCGTCGGCTGGTGTGAAGAAGAGTTTGACCTGATGGAGCAGCCCTTCGTCAAGCGGGGCAAACGCACCGACGAAATGCTCGACCTGATGCGGACGCTCTGGTTGCCCGACTGGACAGAGTTCGACGGCGAGTTCTATCAGACACCGCGGCTGGAAATGCAGCCCACGCCGCCGCGGATACCGATCTATGTCGGGGGGCTCAGCGACATCGCGCTGCGTCGCGCAGCCCGATACGACGGCTGGATCGGCGACCTGATCAACACCGAGCAGGCGACCGCGGCCGCCGACCGGATTCGCCAGTTTCGGGCCGAAAAAGGTTTGAACATGGATGATTTCACGATCCTCACGCCGCTGACCGACGCTCTCACCACCGCTCACTACCAGCGCGCGGAGGACGCCGGCATCACCGGGATTCTGACCATGCCGTGGATGTTTTACTCCGGGCCAGACGCGACGCTGTCGCAGAAGGTCGACGGCATGAAACGGTTCCGTGAGGACCTCGCCCTCGACACTTGATCGCCTGCCTGCATGATGAAGGCTATGTCGGAAATCAGGCCGTATCGCATCGACGTTCCCGCCGCTGTTCTCGATGATCTGCAGGAGCGCTTGACGCGCACCCGGTGGCCGGAGTCCGAGACCGTTGACGACTGGACCCAAGGCATCCCGTTGGCGTACACCAAAGAGCTGGCCGCGTACTGGGCCGACGGTTACGACTGGCGCGCGCGGGAAGCCGCATTGAACACATTCGATCAGTACCAGACCGAAATCGACGGGCTGGACCTCCATTTCATCCATCAGCGGTCGCCGCACGAGGACGCGCTGCCGTTGGTGTTGACGCACGGCTGGCCGGGATCGGTGGTCGAGTTTCACAAAGTGATCGAGCCGCTGGTCAACCCGCCGTCGGGGCGGGCCGAGGACGCCTTCCACGTCATCTGCCCGTCGCTGCCCGGCTACGGTTTCTCAGGCAAGCCGACCGGCACCGGCTGGGGTGTGGAAAAGATCGCCGAGGCCTGGGAGACGCTTGCGGGCCGGCTCGGTTACGACCGTTACGGCGCCCAGGGCGGCGACTGGGGTGCCGCGGTGACGACCCAGATCGGCCGCAACGGCGGACATTGCGTGGGTATCCACCTGAATATGCCGATCGCCAAGCCGGTATCCGGTGGCGAATTCTCCGAGGACGACCAGCTGGCCCTGGCTGCTTACGTCGAGCACCGGAAGTGGGGCACCGGCTACTCCAAGCAACAATCCACCCGGCCACAGACGCTGGGTTACGGGCTGGTCGACTCCCCGGTGGGTCAACTGGCGTGGGTCGTTGAGAAGTTCTGGGCTTGGGCCGACTGCGACGGCCACCCCGAAAAGGTGTTCAGCCGTGACGAATTGCTCGACAACGTGATGATGTACTGGGTTACGGGAAGCGGCGCCTCGTCGGCAAAGCTGTACTGGGAGAGCTTCAATAAGTTTGTCAGCGATGGCCGGGTGGCGCTGCCCACCGGGGTGGCCTCGTTCCCGAAGGAAATCTTGCGAACCCCGCGAAGCTGGTGCGAGGAGGCCTACAACATCACGCACTGGACGACGATGCCGCGCGGCGGGCACTTTGCTGCATTCGAGCAGCCGGAGTTGTTTGTCGACGACGTTCGCACGTTCTTCGCGACGGTGCGTTAAAACCTAGCGCCGCAATCGACTTCGGCGGGTCAAACCGCCTCGACGCTTGGGCCACTGCCCACGCCGGCTATCCACGGCGTACAGGCCGGGACCGGCGAAGACCAGCAACAGGAAGGCGAAGCAGTACATCACCGACGCCTCGCCGTGGTTGTTGATCGGGAAGAAGCCGTTCGGAAGGTGGACGGTGAAATACGCGAACGCCATCTCGCCCGAGGCCAGGAACGCGGCGGGCCGGGTGAACAGCCCCACGGTGATCAGCGCGCCGGTGACCAGCTCGATCCAGCCGGCGTAGAAATCCGGCCACTGTCCAACGGGCGCAACATGACCCGCCGCCGGCCAGCCAATGACCGAGCACAAACCGTGGCTGAGGAACAGCAGCCCGAAGATCACCCGAAACACCGACAAGGCAGTCGGCCAGTACGAGTTCAGCCGGGCCTCGAGATTTTGCGCCATGCGCAGACGATACGGCTTACAGCTGAGCCCAGACCGACTTTGACTTCAAGTAGATGTCAAGGCCTTCCTTGCCGAACTCGTGTCCCCAGCCGGACTGCTTGAAGCCGCCGAACGGCACATCGGGGTCGAAGACCAACTGGCAGTTGATCTGCACGCTGCCGGCCTTCAAGCGCTTCACTATGCGGTGCGCCCGGCCGACGTTTTCGGTGTAGACGGTGGCGGCCAGGCCGTAGGTCGTGTCGTTGGCCAGCGCCACGGCCTCGTCTTCGTCGTCGAAGGGCAGGATGCTCACCACCGGCCCGAAGATCTCCTCCTGGAATAGCCGCATCGCCGGGTCGACGTTGGTGAGCACCGTCGGGTGCACGAAGAAGCCCTTGCGATCCAGTCGGTGGCCACCGGTGACCACTTCGACGCCGTCGCTGCGGCCCTCGTCGATGAAGCCCATGACGCGGGTGAGTTGCTTCTGGCTGATCAGCGGGCCGCTCATGCAGCCCTCTTCAGCGGGAGCCCCGAGTTTGAACGTATTCGCCATCATCGCAATGCCTTCCACGACGCGGTCGTACACGCCGCGCTGCGCGAAGATCCGCGACCCGCACACGCAGCCCTGGCCGGAGTGCACGAAGATGCCGATGGAGGCCCGGAATATGGCGTTGTCCAGGTTCGCGTCGTCGAAGATCAGTACCGGCGACTTGCCGCCGAGTTCAAGTGTGACCTTCTTCAGGTTGTCGGCCGACGCCCGCACGATCGCTTTGCCGACCTCGGTGGATCCGGTGAAGGCCACCTTCTCTACGTCGGGGTGCGCGGTGATCGCTGCGCCGGCGGTGTGTCCGTATCCGGTCAGCAGGTTCACGACGCCCTCGGGAACCCCCGCCTCGTGAACCAGCCGGTCGAGCAGAAGAGCCGAAAGTGGCGTCTCCTCAGCCGGTTTGACCAGCAGGCTGCCGCCGGCGGCAAGCGCGGGCGCGAGTTTGGCAGCGGCGTTGAAGATCGGGCCGTTCCACGGGAAGATCAGCCCCACCACGCCGTAGGGCTCTTTGAGGGTGTAAGCGTGCATGTCGACGTAGCTGTCGCCGGCGATCCCGTCGGTCTTCACGTCGTACGCGGTGCCGTTGATCTTCGAACACCAGCCCGCGTAGTAGCGGAAGAACTCCGAAACCGTCGACATCTGCAGCGTTGCCTGCATCAGCGGCATGCCGGTGTTGAGCGAGTCGAGCTCGGCGAACTCTTGGGCATGTTGATCGATCAGATCCGCGATGCGCCAGATGACTTTGGCCCGCTCACGCCCCGGCAACGCGGACCAGACGCCAGATTCAAAAGACGCCTTCGCGGTCGCGACGGCGTCGTTGACGGCATCTTCACCGCAGTCGGTGAATTCGGTGATCGTTTCTTCGGTCGCGGGATCGATGACGGCGATGACGTCACCCGAGCCGGGTCGCTTACGGATGTCGTCTAAAACCGCCTGCAGCGCCATCTGATCCCTTCCATACCGTGCGCATCGAATGCTGAGCACCTGCTTAGCATCGCAGACGATACTCGGTCAAGATAAGTCGGTACCAGGGCTCAGGAAGGGCTCAAGCGTCGAGCGCTTTGGTGAGCAGCGCCGTGAGTCGCTTCTGCTCAGGGCTGTTCAGCCGATCGGTCAGCGGCTGGATCCGGTCGCCGACGGCGCCGGTGATCTCGGGTACCAACTCGCGAGCCGACTCCGTCAGCGTGACGCGGACCGAGCGGCCGTCGTGCGGGTCGGCGATTCGCCTGACCAGCCCACGGGCCGCCGCGCGGTCGATCAGCCCGCTGATCGTGGAGCGCTCCAGGCCGGTGTGGTTCGCCAAGTCCGCCATCGTGGGCTCGCGATCGCGCAGGATGTCCAGCACCCGCAGCTGGGTCAGCGACAGGTCATGCTCTGCGGCGACTTCGGTGAGGACGGCCATCAGCGCAAAAGACATCTGCGCCAACGCATCTCGCAGCTCATCGAGACGGCCCGCACGGTCAACGGAAGGCATCGCCGATGACGCTATCAAATAGATGGTAATGCGAACTAGATGCCGGCCAACGCGAGTCGGGGCTCCCTCGAAGCACTGGTCGCCGGTCGCAGCGCTCCGACAAAAGCTTTTTCCAAGATTTCACTGTTGTACATGTGTTTACGGGCCTGAACTCGCACACTGAGGGGATCATCGCTGCCGACAACGAAGGACGCGCATCACATGACCTCACCTCGCTGGCTGGCCAGACTCACCATTCCGATGCTCGCCGGTGCTGCCGTTATTGCCAGCGTCGCGACTGCGAATGCCGATCCTCGGGATGACGGATACCTCGATCAACTGCGTGGCGCCGGCCTCACCTGGCCGCCGGGCCACGAGGAGGCGCTCGTCGGAACGGCCTATCTCATCTGTGACGATCTCGGGTGGGGTTGGACGCCACAACACATCGCCAACAGCATCCACGCCAACTTGGACCAGGATGGCATCGGCGTGGGCGACGTCGGGTCCATGGTGAACATCGCGCGTGCGGTCTACTGCCCCAACCAGCGGTGCTGGGCCGCTCACTGCTAAATCTCGCTCGAATCTCCTGAGTACGCCGCAGTAGAGCGGCAACGCTGAACTATCAGATAGCTCAGCGTTGCCGCTTTTCTCGCTGGCCGTGGCCGGGTCGCGCCGCAACGCGCCCGGCGACCTGTCACGCCTGCGTGCCCGGAGTGGCCGGCGCGAAGGGCCAAGCCGCCGCCGTCTGAATCCCGTGCGCCACGAATGTGTTCGCGCCGAGCCCGTTGAGCCGTCGCGAAACCACCGCGCAGCGGACAGAAACACCCCACCGATCACACAGTCAGCCTTAAGTCCACATGTCTAATATATGAACGAGAGTGGGCTTTAAGATTAACAAAAAGTGAACAGAGGTTGATCGTGATCGGAAAAGTGCTTGTCGGCGCCGTTGGTGCCGTCATCTCCTTCGGGTTGGCCGCGCCCGCCGTCGCCGACCCGGCCACGACGGTCGGCGCCGCCCAGCCATCGCAACCCGGTACACCGCAGGACTTCTTGGGCGCCGCCCGTGTGGCGGGCGTGACCGGAACTGATCCGGCGATGCTGGCCGACGGCTACGACGTGTGCTGGCAGCTGTGGAATCAGCACGCCCAAGGTGTTCAGGTG
>NZ_CBDIBT010000012.1:0-64383 GCF_965277065.1 Mycobacterium sp. | reverse complement strand
ACAAGGAATACGGCAGAACAGCAGGGCAGATTCCGACCCGCCGCACTTGCCGGTGAGATCGACCCTGCCGTGGGCACTGCAGCGACGGCGCTCCAACTGCCAGGTAAGGCACCCGTCGAGCCGTATCATTCCGCTACCCACATCCTTAATGAATTCAGGAGCGCATTATGACCGACCATTTTGACGCGGAAACAGCCGAATCCTCGCCGCCCGCGGGCGAACAGGCTTGCAAACACGTTCCTCCGGTCGACGCCGAAAGCGAAATGGCCCCCCTCGCGGAGTCAGCCCGCGCCCGTGTGGCGCAGAAAACACTGTCCTGGCGAAACGCGATACGAGTCGGCGACTGCACGATGGAGGGCATCAACCTTGTCATCGAAGCCAACGGGACCGCGTATTTCAATGCGTCCATCGGATCGAGCGGCGACGACGACGCATGGGTGATTCGCAACGGAGTCTCGCTGATCGGCAGCAACGGAACCGTTCTGTTCACCAGCGGCAAGCTGGTCAGCCCGACCTGTCCGCAGGGCGCCGAGTCGAACTGGAGCGCCATGTTCAACTTTCCGGCGACACTGTACGGTTCGATCGCCAGCGCACGCATCAACGGCGCCCACTGCTGACAACGGTCTTCTGTGGCATGTGCCTTCGTGAAGGGCGCGCGTGCGAAATCGACGCATGCGAAACCCGTTGTGACCGCCGCGGGCGGCTGTTTGGCGGTCTCATCGTCGACCTAGAGCGCTTCTGCCGCGCGCACATCAACGGCTGAGCCCGGGGAACCGGCGGTCGAATTGCCGAACCTCACACAGTCCGGCTACACGGGGTGGCTCCCCCACCGCCCGGCTGACCCCAGCCCCATCACGGCGGCCCCCATCGAACACTACTTATCACCAGAGCACAGATGGTCGGGGCCGAGATCGTATGAATATTCAATGGGTTCTATTTGACTTCGGATAACTAAGTAAGTCGTGAATGAATCGATGACATCGAGTAGTGGACTACTCTCGTCGAAATTCACGCGTCCGTGTAGCGTTCATCCCCGACGATGCCTTTCCGGCCGACATTTTTCATTTGCCAGGTTGAGAGGATACCGACTGACCAACTCAAATAAGCGCCTCCATACGCGTGGCCGCGATGTACTGATGATGAACGCTTCACCATGAATTTGATCAATGATTCACGACGGACAAGAAACGGAGAACATGTCATGACACGAAACCCGCTGGGCTGCATTCTCTCCCCCGACGTGCTGCTGTCGGTAGCGCGAGATGCGACGTCCGAGGATTTGGCGGCGATTTTGGGCACGATCGAACTCGATCAGACTTTCCGCCAAGGTCGCGCGGAAGTGGCCGGCCGGCGAGGCGCGATTGCGCCTTCGGCGCTGCTGGCCGCACCGCTGGGCGGCACACCTCACCGATCGATTTATGATCAGACACACTCGCCGGAACGAGTTCCGGGGACGCTGGCGCGCTCAGAGGGCGACCCCGAAGCCGCTGATGATTCGGTGAACGCTGCCTACGACAATTTCGGTATTACCTACAAGTTCTATTGGGAGGTGTTCGCGCGCGACTCAATCGACGCGCAAGGCATGCCGATCAACGGTCTGGTCCACTTCGCCACCGACTACGACAACGCGTTCTGGGACGGCCAAGGTCAGATGTTTTTCGGTGACGGCGACGGACGGCTCCTCACCGACACCACCAAAGGCCTCGATGTCATCGGACACGAATTAACCCACGGGGTCACCCAGCACACGGCGAATCTCGTTTATTCCGGACAGTCCGGTGCTCTGAACGAATCCATCTCCGATGTTTTCGGATCCCTGGTCAAGCAATTCCACCTAAACCAAACCGCTGCGCAAGCTGACTGGCTGGTCGGCGCCGACATCGTCGGACCGTTGCTGGAGCCGGCGCTGCGATCGATGAAAGCGCCTGGCACCGCCCACGCACACGACAATCAGCCCGCCGACATGGATCATTACCTGCAGACCACTTCCGATAACGGCGGCGTTCACATTAACTCCGGAATTCCCAACCGCGCTTTTTACGTCATCGCCGACAAACTCGGCGGCCCGGCATGGAAGGCAGCGGGCACCATTTGGTACGACACTTTGACCAATCCACGCCTGCTGCCCAACGCTACGTTCGCCTCGTTCGCCGCCATAACTCTCAACCAGGCGCGTATACGGTATGGAAGCACTAGCGCCGAAGCCGACGCGGTCAGTGCGGGGTGGGAGGCGGTCAAGGTCCCGGTTCGCTGATTGGCGAACCGGTCTATCCTGGCAGCATGTCAGCTCCGGTACACATCGACTACCGGAGATCTGGCGGACTGGCCGGCATCGACATGACGGCCAGTGTCGACAGCGGCGATTTGCCGTCCGAGGATGGCACGATCATCGCTGATCTCCTGGCCGACACGCCGGGCGTGCAGGATCGTGCAGCCGCGATGCCCGACGCGTTCAGCTACGAGCTGACCCTCACTGACGGCACCCGCACCCGCACCTGCCGCTGGCAAGAACCAGAAATTCCCGACGCGGTCAGGCCATTGCTTGCAGCCCTGACCGCGCGGGCGCTTCCGGCCCCGGCCGTTTGACCGTAGGTCGCCCTGGTGTCGATCGATAGGCCTGACGCTCAACGGCAGTTCGCACGACCGTCCCCGAGGCGCGGGTCATATGTTGGTGAGTGGCTTGCCGGCCGCTTCCCAGGCCTGCAGCCGATCCTGAATGAAGGCATCTTGCTGGGCCGCGGTGCACAGTGTGGCAACCGTCAGCTCGGGGTTTTCGATCGGTTGGGAGGGAACCGGCAGCTTGGCCGCGGCGATGGCCTTCGCCTCGAGGAACGAACTGGGCGCCTCACCAATCGGCGCGGACCCGGGCTGCAGGACGGGATCCGCCGCAGTGGGCGGAGTGACACCCTCCAGTGGGTCGTCGGTGCGAGGCTCGGGCAGGGTGAGGACGGGCCCGAGGTGCGGGGCGACGGCGTCCCGCTTGCCGAGCGTGCCCAGATTGAAACGGGCTCGCAGAGTCGCGATGATCGACGTGTGGTCGTAGGGTGGGCTCCCGACGGGGGCCCGCACGACGGTTCCGGCGGGAATTAACGGGGAGACGATGACCGCTGGCACCCGGACTCCGAAGCGGGTGAAGTCGAATCCTGATGCCCCGATGATGTCGTCGGGTGGGGTGGCACCGGTTGCGGGAGGCACGTGATCGTAGTTCCCGCCGTGTTCGTCGTAGGTGATGATGAGCAAGCTCTTCTCCCAGACAGCCTGGTTGCTGCGCAGCGCCGCGTAAACGTCGTAGATGAATTTCTCGCCCACGGCCAGATTCGAGACCGGATGCTGGTCGTTCTGCACTTGAAAGTTGTGGTCGTTGCTCGGAGGGCCGTGGCGGCGGGGATAGGTGGCCCATTCGGGCTCGATGTAGCTCAAGGCTGCCAACTGCCCGCTGGTCGCGTCACGCTGAAATTTGTCGAACCCCGCCTGCACCGTGCACCCGGGACCGGGGTGGACGGTATCGGGAAAGTCGTTGGCCGTCAGGGGGCGTTTGGAGTAGCCGTAGATCGTCCAAGTCTGGCCGGCGTCGGCGAGTTTCCCGAACACCGACGGCGTGTTGAACGCCGGCACGCCATGGGCTGAGTTGTCGGTGTAGCCCAGCGACGTGCCGGCGACCGCGAAGGCCCGGTTGGGAAAGGTCTGCGTCGGAACCGATGCGAACCAGCGGTCACAAACGGCAAAGCCCTTGGCCAGCCCGCAGAGTACGGGCAGCGTCTGGGGCGAATACATGCCCATAATCGAAGAAGGTTCGACACCGACGAGTTTGGGGTCGAGCGGATGTGAAGGATTGGCGATCTCGGAGGCGAAGCTGGTGACGAAGCCGTCGTTGTCTGCTTTCCCGTCGGCGGGGGCAGAGGCGGAACTAAACAGCTGTTCGTTGGTCGCCTTGAATCCTTCGGTGGGGTTCGCCAACGGGTAGTAGTAGGCATTCTGGTTCTCCGGAGTAATCGGGTGAACGGAGACTGCGGTGCCGGCGGGGTCGCGGTTGGACTCGGTACCGTCGAGTCCGTCGAAGTCGCCGGATTTGGGGTAGAGATAGCCGAGTAAGTGGTCGAAGGAACGGTTCTCGAGCATGAGGACGATCACGTGGTCAATTGACTCCAGCCCAGCCATCGCTGCCGCCTCTCATCGTGTTGATTCTGATTCTCTCGCAACCCGGGCCGCAAGGATAGGTGGGCTGATCTGGAATCAGCTGGACTTCCTGAATCGGAACCCGCCGGTCGCGCACACGGCGCAATGCCGTAAAGGGCATGACAAGGTCCGAAGTCGTTCCGCGAGAAGGTAAATGAAGCATGACTGCGTTACAGCGGCAGGCGCATAGTCCGCGCCGAATGGGGCGGCAGGCCAGCCTGGAGCAGCGTTATTCACGGCGAATCACACGCAGCGGCGCCGTTGCTTTCGGACGCGCTGTTTTCGTGACATTTGCTGTCTGGCAAGCGCTCGGGCTGGGTCCTTGCGGCTAACAGGGTTCGATCAAATGCTCGGGATTAATGTATTGCCAAACCGCATCGGAAGAGATTGGGAATCGCGACTATGCCCTTGCCTGAAAACATGGCCTCGATGGCCGAGTCCATTGTCGACGGGCACACCCACACTTATTATCAACACGTCGACAAGATCGATCCCAGCACCGGCGTTTATGATTGCGATTGCAACGGCTTCGTCGGTTACATCCTGAAGAACGCGGCGCCTCAGCACTACGCGTTAGTGCCAAAGGAAGATGGCCGCACACGGCCTCGTGCCTTCGAGTACTTCAACTTTTTCGCGTCACTTTCACCTCAATCGTCTGGCGACTGGGGCAGAGTCGACAGGCTGTCAGACGCCCGTCGCGGTGACGTCATGGCGTGGCGTTTCCCCACCATCCGGACCCATGAAGACACCGGCCACGTCATGCTCCTCGCCGAACCCCCGACGCTCGATGGTAGCGGCGAATTCTTCAAGGTACGCATCTACGACTCGGCCGCCGCGGCGCATTTTGACGACACCCGAATGCCCGGTGGGCAGCCCTCACCGACGGGAACGACTGGCGTCGGCTCGGGGTTCATTCATGCGCGGGTCGACGGCGACGGTCGTCCGATCGCTTACCTCTTTGCGCCCCCAGCTGACGCCGAGTATTCCTACCGCCCGATCGCCATTGGGCGCGCGGCATTGATCTAGCGACAGCGGCGCCGAGAAATTGTTCAGTGCGCGGGTGGTGACATCGACCCGCATAATCGCCAATCGGCAAGACACGCTCGGGGCGGTCCAGAGCGGCGCATCCGACGAGCCGACTCGGCGGCCCACAGCGCAAACGCCAGCGCTCTTTCAGCGCACTTCCATGATGTCGTGTGCGAAGCAAACAAGGTTATTTTTTTGGCACAAGGGCATGAATGGTTTGCTGCATCCTGGCTGCCCCACGACGCTGCCCGATCCGCGGAAGACCGTCGGCTACTCCCGCAGCAGATCAGTGCACCGAATCCCCAACAAAAAGGCCAATTCCCAGCGGGCGTGGCACAGACGTGCCAGCATTAATCCGTCTTTTAGCCCCCATCGCGAACGGACCGTGAAATGCCAACACCGAAGCCTTCACCGGCCCACGGGGCGCTCGGCGAGCTACCTCCTGACGGCGATACGGCACTTGAACAGGCTGCGACGGCGCCGGAAGGCGAAGACTATGAACGGGATACGCCGTTCACCGAAGACGAGGCACCCGCCAGCGTGTCCGGCAGCGACGCCGACGACAATTCGTGACTGACCGGGTACAGACGGGACCATCGTGGCGCTCAACGTCTTGAATCATTACAACAAACCCATTTGGCTCGCATTCGATTACGGTGATAAGGCCTGCGGCGGCCCGCACCCGTTCCGCAAGCAAGGGTGGTGGGCCATCCAGCCCGGTCAGACCTTCAGACTTTGGAACGTTCAGTTGTACGACGTGAACCGATTCGCCCAATTTTATGCCGAGTCAGGTTCAGCCACCTGGGGCGGACCCCTCAATTATCGGGTGACCAACAAGAAGTTCAACCAGTGCCACGATGACGACACAAACTGCGACCGGCTGGTCGGCTTCGCCCCGCTCGACTTCCAAAATGCAGACAACGGCAACGCCCATTTCGTGGACATGCTGGTGACGCTGGGTCCGGCGGCCGGACAGATCAAAAAGATAGGTTCGGTCCGCTTCGATTAAATGCGCGGCGGCATCCGCGCGCAGAGAGTCCGCTGGTGCAGGTAATGGACGAAGGTCCTCGGTGAACAGCCTCAGCGCCTTCGCGGGCCGCGTCGATGAAACGGCTGCGTGTCGGTGCGGCGACGGATCGGTCGACGCCACCTCGCATGTTGTGACTGCCAATTGTGCGCTCGTTTGTAATAGATGAAGAGGCGGCACCGAAATCGGTCAAGCTCTCTTGCGATCGAACTCGAGGGCTGCCGCGATAGCGTTGGCGGTGCAGCTCCCCAGCTGGCCTTGATCATAGACCGCAGCGCAAATGGCGCGCAGATCGACGGATGCAGGCAAAGCCTGCACCATTGGGGCTCAGTAGAAATGGTCGCTAGCGCCAGGCAGATCCGGGTGCCAGCCGTAGTCAACCTGGCCGCGGTGGGTGAGGAGACTGAGCGGGTTGGCTGCGGTGTGTTTTGGCATTGAGTTTCATCGTAGAGGGTGATCCGGCTTAGTAAGGCGCTGGCCAGCGAATTGTCCTCGCGTTGCGCGTCCGCCCACGAGATTAACCCCAACAACGAAGTGTGGACCGTGACATGAAAACCCTTAGTTGCATGAGGGAGTCTCCCACTATCAAATTGAACTGGGCTTATCACCCGCTACTTCGTT
Source organism: Mycobacterium sp. (assembly GCF_965277065.1). Taxonomy (GTDB): domain Bacteria; phylum Actinomycetota; class Actinomycetes; order Mycobacteriales; family Mycobacteriaceae; genus Mycobacterium. The sequence goes on along the minus strand of NZ_CBDIBT010000012.1, from coordinate 57,533 downwards.
ACCGTATCTCGCTGCGGTATGGGGAAGCGAGTTAACGATGAATTCGGCCATCGCGGCTAAGTCCTCGGATAATTTCATGACAGCGCTTCTTCGACACAGAAGCCAGATGAGCAGCCTTTTTGCTGCCGAATCAGTCCAAACGCCGCTGGCCTGCCCTCCGCTGATCACCTTCCATACATCGCCGCCTCGCTACTGGTCTTGACGGAGGCGAGCCTGCTTGAGCACCATGATCTGGCTCCCCCGCCGCGATGAATACTTCTAGGTAGGGGTGCGTGTGGCTGTCACTATGCGCTTATGGCTTCGGTGGCCGGCCGCGCATGAATAATCAACACCAGTCGACTCGCTTAGCCTTGCCAGCGGCCGCCTCAGCAGGTGAAAATGAGAGCCTGGCCATTATTCATGTGGTCTGCCGGCGTGCTCACCCAATGGCGTCGGGAGGGCCACGTGGCCATAAAGACCATCGCCTTTGGCGGCTTGGGCAGCCGCGCATGCGGCCTGAGCCAACGCAGGTGCGATAGTCACCACATGATTTTTGTTGCTTAGCCGTTGTTTGCGCCACAACAACGGCCCTGAAGTATGAGCTCAGCAGTGCGCGAGGTGAACGCGACGCTAATTGATCGTTTACAACGAGCTCCGCCAGGTTGATTTCGAGCGAACGGACATCGGAAAAATGCGATACCGGGGAAACGCCGCGCTGTATTCGTCTGCCTGCTAGCGTCAACTCCTATGTCCGAGTTTTTCGCTACCGCCTGCAGGGAGAGATATGGCATTCGCCGATGACTTTGCAGCACAGCTGACCCAGCGCGGAATCCAGACTGCCGCAAGCGCTTTACCGTCGGATTCTGGCACCGTCGGTACGGAGCTGCAGAAGGCCAATGACTGGTTCTTCAGCTTGGATGCCGCCGTCCGGGAAGGGTTTGATGAAGGGTCGGCGCAGGAGCCCGTGTGCTCGGTGTTGGCTTCACCTGAGCTGAACGTCACCCCGGACCTCGGTGGCCTTTTCGAGGCATTCGACGCCACTTCCGGCAAAACATTTTCCGAGAGGCTGTCCATCGCCCAGGAAGCCTTTAGCGCTGCTCAAGGCCAAGTGTAGGAGTACCGGTGTCAGTCGATGACTTTGGCAACTGTTTCGCCAACAAGATTGGAACGACGGTCGACGCAATCATTGACGACCTCAAGAAGTTGGGTGCCGACGGAATACAGGCGGTAGTCAACTGGTGGAATAACTTGGACGCCAACTCGAGGGGGCTGGTGACGGTACTTGCACCTTTCGCAACGACCACTCTGGGCGTCATTTTGACTAAAGCCCTCAACGCTACAACTGCGGGTGCGTTGATCGCGTTTCTCGGCGGCGCCTCATGGGCGTTGCTCATGAAATCTTTTGCCGATTGTGTTGGCCAGCTCTGAATTGATCGGATCGCCAACACAGAGGCATCGGTAGCGCGCATGGTCGGCGTTTGAAGTGTGTTGGCAGCCGAATTTTGTACAAATCTCGACGACGACTGCGAGCGAACATCACCAAAGCCTGCTGGATCGTAGTGGCCTTCGCAAAATGAATCGGACACGTGGGTCCTCAGCGGAGGAGAATGCGGTGTCTAGTGCAGTGAACTGGATTTCAAGTTAGGTCTCTGTCGCCCTGCGGAGTCATAGCTTGCGTACACGTTCGCCAGTACAGGCGCAACCACGCTGGCAGGGTCGCCCTCGATCACATGCAAGTACGGCCTGAAATTGCCGTACACCAAGACGAGATACTGTCGTCAGCGAGCAGTCCATCCAATTACCCTTCTTATGTTTTCAAGCGACTGTTTGCGAGCGATCGTAGGCGTCGTTAGGGAGTGACTTGTCCAACCAGATTTGACGGGTGAGTGATCTGGTCAGAGGACGAACTGAGGCCACTCTCACTCGTCCCAATGTTTGCCGGTATATCTGGATTGCCTGCAAGAAGTTCAGCGAATCGCGCACACCCAGGTTAGAGCAGTATGCGCCAAGGAAGAGTTTGGGCACGAGCTCCGCCAATCAGCGGACCGGGTGCCGGGGTCCAGAATCCGGCGCAGCTCTAATTGGCGGACAACAGTTTAAGCCAGCCCCCCCTGATCAGAACTACTTGCCGGGGTGATCGCCCGTGGAGATTATCGGGGATTGGACCACGGCACTAACTGTCGGGAACCGCAACACCGTTGGCAACCAGCCCGAGAAGGATGGCTCTGGCGATGATGAACGCATACCGCGATATATTCAACGATTGCCCGTATTTGGGTTGAAAGCCGGACTCCGAAGTGGTCGCGGCTTCCGCACGACTGATCTCGCCGACCGAGCGGTCTGTCCGGCACCCGGTGGTCGGTCGTTCCCAGAGCCCAAGCGCCCGGTAAGCGCATCCATGTATCGGTGAGGCCGTCGTCGCCCACGGACCACCCTACGTCGGCCTCCGCGAGCCGACCATCTCGCCGAGGGCTGCCGTGACCTGGCCAGGCAGGAGTTGCGGTGGAAGGTCTCCCGGGCGAGCCGATGGGCCTGCGCCTCGGCGATGCGGACAGTTCAGGCCGTCGACTACCTGTTGCCAGCGCGACATCCTCGCCAAACGCGGCAGTGCGGCAGATGGCCGGTCCGTCCGTCAGAGGCGCGCCGCGCGCGATGCGACAGGCTATCGCGGTTTACCGGTGACCAGCACGTACACCCGCGCCGCGCCATACCGGACGTTGGCCTTGATGTCCGTGGTCACGATGTCGAACGCGTAAGCCTCGCCGGGCTTTTGGCCCTTCGCCTCCAGCGTCACGTACAGGTGTGCACGCGCGCCCGGCTCCACGTGGACACTTGTGTGGTTCCCACGACCTTCGCGTTCATGGACGATATCCAGATGAGCGAGCGGGTCGCCGTCGGGCCGTCGGAGTTCGGTGAGCGCATGAATGCGGGCAGCCTGTTCGAGTACCGGCACACGCTGAAGCGCACCATCCGCACCCTCCCGTAGTTCGGCACGCAGGACCTCGACGCGCGCGTCCAGCGGGCGCTCTCGGGTCGCGGCCACCATGAAGGGAAATCGGATCTGCTGTCCGGCCCCGACCGTGACGATCTGGACGTTGCGCTGCCCGTACCTTCGGTCGCAGGTGGGATCGAGAAAGCCAGAAACCACAGGTCCACCATCGGCCGGGGCGTTGGCGGTTGGGTCGTTGTAGACGTTGACCGCCACACAGACATGGCCGCCGTTGATGTTGGTCTGGGAGACGGTCGGCGTCCACATCGGTGCACCCGTCAGCACCAGCACGTTCCCGGGCTGCAGGTCGGTGGCGTCGTCAGCCCCGCTGAACTGGACGGGGTTGTGACTGGAATCCAGGATCGCCGATCCCGGGCCGACGCCGCCCGCCGTATAGTCCGACACCCACCCATCGAGGTGCAACGGCGCGGCCCGAACACTCGAGTCGGTATTGCGGACCCTGACCAATAGCGTGTATCCAGTGCCCACGTCCACGTGGCCGTCCCACGGGATGTCCCAGCTGGCGTTCGCGGGGTTCATCAGACCGGCCACATCATTTGGCGCGGCGAGGCGGACGTTGGGGCTGGTCCAATACGCGTCGGCTGCCGGTAGCGGCCGGACACCGTTATCAGCGGGTTGGTCTTGCCAAGCAACTAAAATGCCCGGCGTCTCTCCGGAAGGGTTATTGCAGGTCATTATTTCTTCTCCTCACTCATGAGCGGTGGATGCCTCACCGGGCTTGGTAGAGCACCTGGAAGCCGGTGAGGAAGACGTTGTCGGCGGCCCCGGCATTATCTAGGCGCGCGAGGATGAAGTAGGACGAATCGGGGTCGATGAAATCGCGACCGGAGCCGCCGACGGGATTCTTCGTGATGTCGAATGGGGCCTGCTGGGCGTTGATAGTGATGCGCACGACGGGTGCCTGACCCTGGCCGTCGAGGCCCTGACCCATCAAGTCGAGGAGGATCGAACCCGTTCCCGCATTGTTACCGAGAGCCCGAAACGCCGTGATCTGGGCACCCGCTGGCAGCGCCACGGCCACGGCGCCGTGAGCGCTGGTGGCGGTCGACGGCTTGCGAGCAACGCCGGGGCTCGAGGTATCCCAGCCCGTCGGGCCCGCCGCGGCGAGCACCGGCGCGATGCTGACCGTCCGTGCGATTCCTGTGCCGAGCGCTGAAACTTGCTGCTCCAGCGTCCCGAGCTGAGTGCCGACTTGATTGAAAACGCCTGAGACGACGTCGAATTCGGCCTCCACGCTATGAAAGCGTCCGTTGAAGCCGTTGTCGCCGCCCGCTTGAACCCGGTCGACGTTGTCGACCCAGTCGGTGTGGGCGAAGGTTCGCGTGTAGGAGATGGTCATGATTCAGTCCTCACGAGGTCGGATCGGTGGGCCCGGCTGAAGTACGCCGGGGTTGCGGAAAACGGGGAAGGTGTAACCGGGAAAGAGGTCGCCGAGCTCCGCCAGCTCGACCACATGGGTCCTTAGACGGTCCGTTCTCACCTCCACCCCGATTGGGTGAAACCAATTGAGGACGTTCATCACTAGGTCGTACTGGTCTTTCCGGATGGTCACGCGGGCCTGGCCTTCCAGACTCGGGTTTAGGCGCACCGCGAATTGGTAGGGCAGGTTCCCGTCACCCCGCAGATAACTGGCCCGGATCAGTGCCGCGCCCGGCGCCAAACCGCGGACGCGGGTGTGGGGTCGGACAAGGGAAGCCAGTTCAACCCGGCCCCGGCTGAGCGGAACGGTGGACCAGGACAACTGTTCCCCGCCGCCGGCGCCGAGAACAAGCGAGTATGCCACTCGCGGAGGCCGCGGCGGCACGCCGGCCAAGGGGTCGGGGTCGCCAAGGGTAATCGTCCCGGCGTCCGCGGAGGCCGCCAACAGGCAGGTCTGATACGGGGCCGACGACGGGCTCACCGCCAGCGCGCTTGAGGTGCCGCCCGGGTTGAAGATCTGAGGCTTCAATGTGTCGGTGGCCAGGTCGACCACGTGCACACGCCCCGTCTGGTCGGCCGTTTGACCGACAGTCGCCACATACAGGTACTTCTGATCGGCCGCCACGGTCAGCCGGACCGGCTGGGTCTGCCTGGGGAAGCCGGTTATCACTGCCACCTGGGTGTTATTGCCGGTCGTGTATGCCCGGATCGTGCCGCTTTGGTTGCCAGGGTCATCGGCGGCACAGGCCACGTAGAGTTTTTTGCCGTCCGGTGTGACCACTGCGCTGCTCGGTTTCGCCCCCGTGGCGAAAGGCGCCCCGGTCAGCGTGAGGTTGGCCCGGTTGACCTGGCAGATCCGGTTGTCGACGGTGGCCACGTAGAGCGCGGTGCCGCCGGGAATCGGGGCGATGCAGGTCGGGATGGCGGGCAAGACAAGGCTGCCCACCTGGCCGTTGCTCTGCGTGTCGTAGGCGCCCAACGTTATCGACGTCGGAACCGTGGTCCCGGCGCAGCCGACGAAGAGGCGATCGCCGTCGGCAGCGAGCGTGATCGGACGCGCTCCCGCGGCGAAGGACGTGGCTGTAGCCAAGGTGGTGGGGTCAAGCACCGCGATCACCCCCAGCTCACGATGAACGACGTACAGGTGGCCGCCGGCGACGGCGATCGCCACTGGATCCGGCAGGACCGCCGCCGAAGAGTCGGCGACGATCTGGGGAAAGGCGTTGGCCGGGCTGGCGGTGAGCGTGAAGGAGCTAATCCGGCTGCTGCTCTGCTCGGCGACGTAGGCCCGAGCGCCATCGGACGAGAAGCAGACTCCAATAGGTGCGGCTTGCGGCTCGACCGCTATGGGAATAGACGTCCCCACCTGGACCTCGCGCACTCCGTGCACGCCAATCAGCTCTCCCGCGGCCACCGCCGCTTGCACGATCTGGGGCGGGCCAGGCTCGATGCGCAGATAGTCGAATCCCGCCGCGAAGGCCCGCGCTGCCAGGGCGGAGGCGGAAAGACTCGAATGGCTCAGCCAAAGCGCCCGGCCCTGTTTAATAAGGCCGATGCCCGCGGGATCGTAAGCCTTGACCACCGAGAGGGTCCCTGGAGTGGCAGACAACAGCTTGATGAGCCGACTCAGCGCGTCGGCGGCACCCCGCTGCATGCGCCGGTTACCCGGTGCCGCCCCGTAACTGACTGCGGTGGAGAGGTTGTCGAACGACGTTGTCTGCAGGTACAGCTCGTCGAAGTCGGGGCTGGGCGCCCCTGCCGCGTCGGCCTCAGTGACGTTTCTGCGACCGTCGCCGCCGATCGTCTGGCCAGCGGCCAGACTGGTGTCGGCCAGCCCTATTCTGATCCGCCTGCTGCCTCCGGCGGTGTGTTGTTTACGGATCACCTCCAGATGCACCGAGACGTTGCCGGCCGCCAGCGCGTGCAGCTTGGGCCGGGGGCTGACCGCCAATGTGGCGTCCCCGAATCCACAGCGGACCAGTGACCAGCTCCCCTGCGCGTCGGCGACCCTGGACGAGCCTGGCGAAAGGATGTCGGGGTCGACGCCAAGATTCAGGTCGTTTCCCTCGACCACATCGGGCGGCTGGGGATCCTGGCCGGTCGGCAGCGGAGTGATGCTGAACACCTCGCCCACGGGTTGGGCCACCCGCGCCTGGCCGGTGCCTAGGTTGCGGGCCCAGCCGAACCCGGCCGCGTGGGCGTGGACAGCCAGGTCGCCGGGGCTGATGTGGTCGTGGATAAGTAGTAGAGCCCGGCCAACCCGTCGCAGGTCGGTGGCGGACGGGTCGTAGGCGCCGAGAACGGTGAGCGTGCCCGACACGCCAGCTATTCGGTCGAGCAGCGCGTCGAGGGCCTGGCTGACGACTCGCTGCATCATCCGGTTGCTGTCGGTGCCGTTGAAGCTGAGATGGGCTTGGTCAGGGTGGCGGCGCAGCCAGGCAGGGTCGAAGTCGTCGTCGGCCGCGCTGCCCACCGCCTGGGCCTCGGTGCTGCGCAAGTCACCGTCGGAGCTGACGCCCTGTCCTGGCTGCAGGCGTGCCGGAAGCACCCGCAGCGGCAGCGTCCCTATCACCGTCGGCTGCACAGTCTCATCCACGATAAACGGATGGGGGTCGTTGGCGACCGGACCCGCCAACTCGTTGATCGCCGCCTGGATTGCGTCGGGCGTCGGCAGCACCCAGCGCTGAAAGACCCGCAGGCGGCGCCGGTACCGGTCGTCACCCTCACCGACCACCGGGTTGAAGGTGTCCCGCGCCACCGCAGAGATGCGCACCTCATCGACCAGCCCGACGAATTGGGCGTCGGTGGGCGCCGCAGTCGCCAGCTCGAGCCCGTAGCCGATGCGGATCGGCTCGGAATTGCTCAGCGCGCCCAGGGTGTCCAGCGTCTGGCGAGCCACTTCCACCCCGTCCAGGTATAGCCGTGCCAGCGTGACGGCGGGCGGTCCGGCCCGGCGCTCAACGACCCCGGCCACGTGGTGGAAGATCCCGTCTCCGAGGTCGGCGTCGCAGAACAACTCGAGGTCGACCTCCTGGGCGCCGTCGGACAGGGACAAGCGCAGGTTGCGGTCGAAGCCCCGGAACGAGCCGATGGTCAGCGCCCAGCCGGGGTCGCCGACGGTATTGAGCGTCACTCGCTTCGCGATTACCGCGCCGGTGGCGGTAACCGCCCGGTCGGGCTTGATAATCGCCTCCACCGTGAAAGAGGAGCCCGCGGGAAGAGCGAAATCGGTGTGGTCCTTGATGAGCACGTAGCTTTGCGGAACTTCAAACCGGAAGGCCTGGCTGAACCGCCCGGGCTGAGCGCTGTGCCCCGGTTCGGCGCTGACCCCGCCCACCACCAGCTGACCGGGATGGCCGCCGGTCGGCTGGTAGCGGCTGCGTTCGTCGGACAACATGGGTACTGGCGACTGGGGCGTTGGCGGCAAGTCATCGAAGTGGTAAAGGGCCACGGTGTCGGGGTCCCACGTGTAAGGCGTGGGCGGAAAGCGGGGAACGCCCAGATCTCGACCAAGCAGGTCGAGACTGAACCCATGGGCGGCGGCGGCGTTGCGCTGGGCGGCGACGTCGACCATCTGGGCGGCCAGTTCTTCGTATTCCCAGCCCACCACCCACAGCAGCTTGGCCAGATTACCGAGCAGGACGGTGATGCCCCAGTCGGCGGCGTTGGGCGAGGCGGGGAGTTGGGGCTGAAAGCGGGTCAGGCGTAGCTGGCTGGTGATCCCGGACGCGGGCCCGGGGATCGGGATGGCGACGCCGCGGCCAGCCGACCACCCAGCCGGGATCGCGACATCCGCTGGCGCCTCGGCCGCGTTAGGGCCGGACTTGAACCAAACCCGGACTGTGAGCGGATCCGCCGTGGTGAAACCGGGTGTCAGCAGGTACCGAGGCGAGTCTGGCAGTAGACCGCCGTAAAGGTCGGCGTAGGCCTGAAAGTCGTACGCAGCGACGGAGGTACTGCCGTCACCGGCCTTATCGCCAAAGCCGAGTTCCAGTCGCTCCATGCCCCGGTTGTAAACCGGGGTCAGGCCCCGACTCATGACATCCAGGAATTCCACCGCCCTCATTGGTTCACCACTTGGATGTCACTGAGGGTCGAGTCGACGGTGAAGATGGCGATCTCGTCGGGACCCAACGTCAGGTTCTCGCCAACGGCTAACTCGACTGATTGGTCGAAGAACCCCCCGGAGAAGTTGATTCCTCCGAAGGCTGGCGGGCAGCGCCGCAGGTGCAGGTTCTGCACGTCGACCACCCCCGACGCACTCCGGGCCAGCAGCATGGCGTCGGAGTACCGGACTTGCCGACCCAACTGTAGGTTGTTGACGCGGGTGTGCAGGGAGTCAATCATCTGGCCCTTGATTGCGTCCGGGTCGTGACCGGGCTGCACCACCAATGTGGCCCGCAGGCCGACGTCGACCTGGTTGGCTTCGACGATGTTGGGGAAAATGGACACTGGCCGCCACTGTTTGACCACATCCAGCACGCCGTCGTAAACCCCGGCGATGCTGCCCGCGCTGGTGAGCCAGGGCCATCCTGGTTCGACCGCGACCACCACGTCGAAGTAGTACGGGGAACCGACCTGGCGCTCCAGCGCGAATGCGCGCTGCCCGAACAGGAACATATTGAAGTAGCTCTGGGAGACGTCCACTCCGCCCAGTGGGTCAAAGATGGTGGCGTCACGCACCCCGTCCAGGTCGAGGATCGCGGCCAGGAGAGCATCCTGGGTCCACAACGCGCGGGGCAGTCCGATCAGGCGAGCCCGAAAGTCGGAGTCGGCCTCCAGGAGTTCGCCGCCGCTGATCGCCTGAATGTTCGCGGCCTTGATGGTGGCCGCGCCCAGATTCAGGTGGAGGGTGGCCCAAGCGGGGTCCAGTTCGAGCGAATGATTAGCGGCCAGGTTCGACCCTGGGCCCCGCTGCACTGCTTGCACACCCACCGTGGCCACGGTATGGGCACCCATGGTGACCGGGTCGGTGGTGCGGAACAGGACGGGCGTACCGGCCACCACACGGATCACCGCGCCCTCCGGCAGGACGTAACTGCGTCCGGGTGGGTTGTTCGATAAGGTGAGCGTCACCTTGCCGGCGGCTTGCAGGTTGCGGCGGGCGATGCCCAGGTCGGTGCCCAACAGGTCCAGGCTTGGGCCGGTGGCTGTGGTGACGAAGTTCGCGTAGTACTGCCCCTCCAAGCTGCGCCACAGTTCCTGTGCTTCCCAAGCGACGGCGTCGATCACCTTGCGCAGGGCGCTTCCTGAGCTGAGGTCCAGGTTCACGTCGTCGCCGAACATGATCCGGGCGCGGGCCTGCTGGTCGGCGATGATGCGGTCGATCCCTTTGATGACGAATCCCTCTTGGGTTACGCCGAATTGTTGATCAGTCATTGGACCCTCTCGGCGTCGAGACGGGGTGACGGCCGTCAGGCCGGTGGTCGCAACCGCATAGTTCAGCCAAGGGTGGCCCCGGCTTCGATGGTCAGCGTGTCGTTGCTGATGGTGTCGATGACTACATAGACGGTGTATTCGCGGCTGGCCCGGGCCCGGGCGATGATCTGCTGCTGAGAAAGGGCGTCGATGGAGTGCAGTTCGAAGTAGCGAGGGTCGTCCCGGAAAAAGATTTCTCGGACGTCGCGGACGCGGCGGTCGCCGGTGACCGCCTTGACCAGCTGCATCTTGACGTATTCCTTGCGGGTGTGAATGTCGTAGGCGTACGCACCTACTGAGAGCTGGTCGAAACCGAAGCCGACGTTGATCCGGTCGGAGCCGACTTGCGTCTGGACCGCCAGCTGCAGGGCCTGGGACAAAGCGTGCTGTTCCCGCACGATGTCAAGGTCGCCTGTTCCCGGGTCGAAAACCAGGTCCCCGACGTTGAGCATCAAGCTCAGGCCCAGGCTGGGGGCGCCGCTATTGCCGGGAGTGGCCATTACATCGCCTCCAGTTTGGCCTGGCCGGCGCTGACGACGTTCCAGGTGCCGGGGGCGGCCGGAAGTAGCGCGGGCACGGTGGGTCCATTGGCCGAGTCGAGCAGCACCGGCAGATTGCCCACCGACAGTTTGGTGGATTGGCCGGCGGTGGCGGCCGAGGTCACACAGGGGGCCGGCTGGGGGGCGGGCGGCGGGGTGGTGGTGGTCTTGTTTGTGCACGGGGGGTGGGCGGCAGCGAAACTGAGGCCCGCCTCCATGCCGAAGGTGATCGCGCCGTTGCCGTCGACGCTGAGGCGTGCGTCCCCGGAGCCGAGTGTGAGCTGCCCTCCGTGGCTGCATCCGATGATGGCGCCCTCGACCAGCACGAAGCTCATGAGATCGACACCTTCCCGCTCCCCACCGTCAGGGTCGCCCCGCCGCACGCAAGGCTGACGCTCGTCCCTTTACCCTGCACCGCGACGTTGCCCTGGGCGTCGATCTGAATGGTGGTGCCCGAGGAGTGGCTGATCAGCAGGACATCGGCGTCTCCTTCGGTGGGTCGCTCCCCCACGGCTGAGCAGCTGTCCTTGCCCACCACCACCTTGAGTCCGACCGCCTCGATCACCCGGAGCCCCTTCGCGGAGACCAGGTCATTGACCCCCTTACCAGTTGGCAGCTTAGGGTCGCCGGACACCTCGGTCGGCAGGCAAAGCCACCAGTCGCCGTCGTTCGACTTGGGCCGATCCATCTTCGGTGCATTGTTGGCCCAGAGGAAGCCGGCGACAACTGCGTTGTTGCGCGAACTCTGGCCCTGGTTGAGGAGCGCCCGCATGCCTTCATATACGGGCACCGTGAGGCCGACCTTGTGCCAGGCGAAGGGGGCGGCGAGGGGTTTGCTGGACAGGACCGACTTGCTCACCTTCACGTCCAGGTCGACGCAGGGCGTGGACACGCCGGGGTTCCGCTCCTGGCCGAAGTAGAGGTCGGCCACCCGGTCGACGGGATTCGCCGTCTTCACCCGCCCCACATCCACTGAGGGAAGGGTTGCCTGGGCCTCCTTGATCGTCTTGACGATCAGATCCGCCACGGCCGGCGCGGTCGCCACCCGCGCCTTTTCGGTTGCCGCTCGGTTATTACCACCGGGGTCGAAGGTCGCTGCCCGCCCAGTGCAGACATAGCCCCTGACGGGAGAGAACGTGTGGGTGACCTTCAAGATCCGGAAGGCCTTGAACGGGTTGTCGTAGCCGTCGACGCTGGCGATCACCGGCTGCCCGGCCCGGAATGTGGCCGAGCCAAGGACGGTGAAATCGAAGCAGTCGACCACGGTCTGATCGGCCGGCTCGGTAATCACCCGCTGCTTGGCGGGGCTGCCGACAACGTACGGCTTGAACTCAGCCAGCCGCGCACTTTCCAGGTCCTTGGTGCGAATGAGCGCACTCTCGGCGGTCAGCAGTGATAGCACAACCGACGGATTGGGTGGAATTGTCGGCATACTCGTGTTCGCCGGCTCGACGATGGCGACACCGAATTGGGCGCCCCCATCTTGCACGAGGATCTCGGCATCGAGATAGTCAGCGAAGTTCTTCAGCAGGGCAAAGAGATTCGGTGCCTCGAGGTTGTAAGGCTTTGCGGGTGTCCCGTCTTCCGCGGCTGTACCGAAGGACCACGTCGTGGGCGTCACCTCGCCGACCGGCTTCAGGTTTACCAGGCCCAGGATCTGTTCGACCACGCCGGTCGGCGTCGCGGCCGGCTCAGCGATCAGGGCCAGCTTTGTGTCGGGGTCATATTTCGTTAGCAGTGCATAGGCCGCTTCTTCGTAGCCAAGCAACTTCAGGCCCAACGGGGGGAACCGGGTGCCGCCCTTCATGCTGTGGACACGGCCCTTGATCACGCGCTTCTGGCTTCCGGGATCATCAAGGTAGCCCAGCTTGATCTCCACTTCGACGCCGGACGGCGACCCGGTGCCAGAGTTCGCCAGCTTGTCCGCGATGGCCCTGTTCACATCCAGCGGCAGGTTCTTGAATTCGATGTTGAAGCTGGCCGGCGTGCCGATGTCGTATTCGACCTTGATCTCCGCGTCGTCGAGGTAGTCGCCGGAGTAGACGTCATTGGAGATCTTGGTCTTCAGCTCGGTGAAGTCGACCTGGTACCACAGGATCACGCCCATCGCTGCGCCACCCCGATCGTGATCTGCGAGCCGTAGTGCCCGAACCCGTTGAGGTTGCCTCGCGCGACCTTCGCCTGGACAACCTTGACTGCCAGCGCGCCGCCGTAGTGGATTAAGCCGGGTTCGGGCACCAATTTGCGCAGCAGGATGACCTGCGGGCCGGCCGGCGACGGAGCCGTCACCCTCAGCACCAGGTAGCCGACCGGGGAGAGCGGCTCGGCGGGGGCCTTGAAGGTGGACGGGTCGTATGTGGACAGGTCGTACATGGTCTCTGGTGGGTCGTCGTCGGGGACCGTGAGATTCGCGTAGAGGGCGAAATCGTAGCTTCCCGCGCCCACCGGGCAGGTGAACACCTGCGGCAGGCCCTCATCGGGGACTACGGGTAGCTGAAAGAACTGGAGATCCGCACTCACACTCCACCGCCCAGCTGCCGCTTGAGGGAAACCATGTTGCTGCTGCTGGGGATGGCCGCGGTGGCCCCGGCCAGCGCCATGTCCAAGGCCTCCCCAACGATCGCGCTCAGGCTGGAGCGAGGAACGTACTCCAGGGTGATGCTGACGTCGATCGCGTCGCGCTTCTGATTGCTCTGAGTGAACCGCATGCTGGTGATCTGCATGTCAACGCTGATGGTAAACCCGGAGACAACCGGCAGACCCGCCAGCTTCATGCCCGGCGCGGCCGCGGCAGCGAGGGCACGCGAGGTCAGGGCCATCGCCTCGAGCCCCTTCTTGACGATCAGCCGGGTAGAGCCCAATAGCACTGCTTCGATGGCGATGGTCTTGGTGGTGGGAGATACCAGTTGGGCCAGCGTGCTGCCCGCGATCCGAGCCACTTTGTAACCCTCGTTGAGGGTCATCGAGGTGACGGTGAAGAGCGGTACCACTCCAATCAGGACCGGGACGTTCACCCCAGCAGGCATCGGAAACCTCCGATCGAAACCGCCAGGGCCCCGCTCGCGGTGGGCCGCGCCGGCTTGGGGGGGATGGCGAGGCAAGCGTGGCGCTGGCTGTTCGAGGGCATCTGCTCAGGCTCCGTCGAGCGAGGTCGTTGAAGAGGGCGGTGGGTGGCGCTCTTTATCCACGGTCAGCCAGGCACCCGGCTCGTCCCGTTCCAGGGCGTCGAGAAGGCGACGCAGATCGGCGGCTTTCGCCGGACCGGTCAAACGCTTCTGAAGCTCGTGGATGGCTCGCAGATAAGTGTCCACGGCCTCGGCCTTCCCGCCGACCCGCCGATAGATGGCGGCGAACGTCTCCGCACCGACCTGAGTCAAGGTGTCCATGCGCGGAGCGCTGGCCGCCAGCAGCTCGAGCATGGGAGCGCGCGTTTCGGGTGTTAGCCGGTGCAGCGGGATGCGCTGCAGGGTGGCGGCAAACCTCGCGACCTCGCCGGCGGGGAGGGCGGCGACCACGCGACGGGACGCCTCGACCTCCAGTCCGTCCGGGCCCGCCAGACGCTGGAACAGCGCGAGAGATTCCTCGCTGAGCCCGCCGCTCTTGTCGGCCAGCGTCTTGAGCACCTCAGTTTTCGCCGCGGCGTCCTCGAGGGCGGCGTGCAGCTCGGGACCGTGGAACTCCAGCAGCTGACCCAGCCGCTGCACGTCGCCTTCGGGAAGGTGGGAGAGCAACTCGGCCGTCTCTTCGACGCTCCCGAAGGTCGCACTCCGATCGTTGAGCAGCGCCGCCAGTCGGGCCGCGCTATCGGCCTGGGCCTCGGCGTCCACCGCTTCGCCCGACCGGGCGTGGGTGCGTCCCGCTTTAGGCAGGGTCAGGGCTACCCCAGGCTCCACGACCGCGTCGGCCTCAGCGAACAGCGAGGCGACCTCCCAGAGCAGGCGCCACCTGATTCGCCCGAGCACGTACTCGTCCACGCCAAGTCGATCCGCACCGCGGAGAGCAGCCCGAGTTTTGTTGTCAACCCTGGCCAGCGTCCGGGCGATCTGCACGGCGGCCGCCTGATAGCCGGCGTTGGCCAGCCAAATGTTGACGATGAGCTCAGCCATTGCGTCGATGCCCAGCATCACCGTGTCGGGATCATCGAAAATACTCTGCAGGGTCGCTCCCAGCTCCGCCCCAACGCGGATCAAACCCATCGCCGCATCATGGGCCTCGACCAGCATCTCGGATGGAGGCACCGGCTTGGCCCCAGGCTCCGCGACGATCTGGGTCAGGTAACCGGGCGGGGCCTCGCTGACCATCCCCATGCTGTCAAGCAGCTCGATGAGGCCCTCGAAGGTAACTACTGCGTTGCGGTCCTGGGCGAATGATTCGCCCAGGGTGACAAGAAGGTCGTAAAGTCCGTAGTCGACGTCCTTGATGAACTGGTCGTAGCGTCCCGCCCGCTTCAGCTCGTCGATGACGGCGTCGATCTCGCTGTCGCTGCGCAGCGACGTGAAGATCGCGACGACGGCCTGCTTTCGCATCTGCCACGTCCAGGCTGCGAGCAAAACCTCGAGGTATTTGACCTTATGGTCCCACGGAACCAGCGCGAAGACGTTGGCGTCGAAGCGGCTCAAGTAATCGGCGGCTTTCCCGAGGCTAGTGTCGTCGCCGGCGAAGTATTGCTCCACGAGCCTGTCGACGTCGTTGAAGAGCAGCTCGCGAGCGTCAGTGGCAGCGGGGATTTGCACGCCCTGTCGAGCCGCTGTCTCGACGTCGTCCAGCGACTGCCGAGTAGGCGGCGCGTCGGGGTAGACGATGCGACGGTCCTCGGTCACCAAGCCGCGCAGTGTGTAGCTGCCGATTCCGTAGCTATCTGACGGCAGCAGGAGCGAGGGCACGTCGATGACGTCACCCTCGGCGGTCTCTTTCTGCGCGCCTTCCCATCCATGCACGGCGGCGTTGCCCAGGTCGGCGGAGTCGACGCTGGGCTCGGTTCCGAGCGTCAAATACTGGGTCGCGTTGCCTTGCCCCGGACCCTGCAGGATGGCGAAAGACGAGGCCTTGAACAGGTTTAGGCCGAACTGGTAGGCGGTGCTGAACGAGCTGGAGACGGCGTGATGCGGTGAACTCAGGTACACGTTGCGGTTGCCCGGCGTGACGGCGATCAGCGTGGCTTCCAGGCCGCTCGGGCCAACCCGGATACCCTCAGCCTGGGTGGTCGGCGTGGGGTGTTCTGGCTGTTCGATCCCGGTGGGCTCGCCCCGATCCTCCCACCAGGGAACCACCTGGGCTCCGACCGCGGGCCCGACCTGAGTGACCTTGAACGGCTCAGCGACCGCACCCATTTGGCCGGCTGCGATCAGGTGTTGGGTCCGCTGTGCCGCGGTGGCCGGGATGTTTTCCAGCAGTCCGGTCTCCGTGAGCTCCCCCCGATCGTCATCGCTGGGTTCGAAGTAGCCGCGATCGGCAGGTCCGACCCAGGCGAGGTCGGGCCATTCGCCGATCTCGCCGGACCGGCGAACCGTCAGATCTTGGAGTTGCCGCGCCGCTGACTTCGCAAGAGCCCGCCGCACGGCATGCTGAAGCGCCGTTTCGATCCGGCCGCGGTCTTCTTCAGAGGCGGGGCCCTCGAAGGTCACGCCGTGTGGGGGGTGAATCGTCACCGCCATCCGCCCGCCCCCTTGCCCGCTGCCTCCTGCACGCAAGGCGGGAGTCGCACGCGTGGAGTTGTGTCGCTCATGCGCTGGTGATCCTGCATTCAGGGGTACGACCTATTGCTGCGAGGAGTGCGCCCGCCACGCCATCCTGGGTGAATTTGGTCTCCGCCGTCCGTCACTTCGACCAGGGGCCAATTGCCCGTCACCGGGCCGGCCCACAAGTGCGTTCGCACAAACGAGGCAACGGTCGTCGACGCCAACCGGGAGCGTTGTCACCCGCTCCGCCAAATCCACACGGGGCCCGGTTGGTCGAAGCGCGACAATGACCAGCCGGGCGCCCGGCCCGCCACCGAGCTACGTATACGCATCGCGTGGCCATGAATCCTCCTCCGAAGCTCGGCGTATACCATTTCGCGTCGATCGGGCCGGTTCGGACAAGCGTGTGGTCCGCTGAGCGGACCACACGCAGCCGCCGGCGTGCGTCAAGCGGCGATCTAATCGACAACCTGGTGACGGTGAAATGTGTTACGGCCGAGAAGGAATCGCCAGCGAGCTACGCCACTGACGGTCGAACCACTCAACTACTTGCCTATTTGGGGAACGCTTCGGCAGACGCGGGGCGCGGCGGACCGAAGATCCGATGTTGTTAGTTCTGCCGGCTCGCCGATCATTGTGCAGTCCTAATGATCGCGTTGAGTACGTCGGCCGCCTTCTGTGAGCGGATGACGACCTGTGTCGATTCCTGTCCCGTTGTGATACCGATAAAAACGTCGTCCCCGAGGGGCGCGACAATCACATCCGCGTCGGACTTGCCTACCGACCCCAGGAATTGCTCGAACACGATGCCGCGCCGGTCGGCGCCGAGCTTCTGGAGATAGATTCGTCGGGTTGGCATTCCCGGGATGGGAACACTGAACGGCGGCTCCTCTAAAAATGCGTCCCAAGCTGCGCGATCCTGCCCTCCGCGCCGGATGTCCACGACGTCTCCAAGGTCCTCGAGTGCGACGTCCCAACCGTGCGTGTAGGTCATCCCGTGGAGGCCACGCTCGTCGACGTTCGGAATCACGCTGCGTTGCTTGCTCCGCATGTGGGCGTATTCCTCCGCCAGCTCCCTGTCCTCCGTGAGATAGAAGCCCTGGCTCAGGTCTTGGTGCTCGCCCCCCGCATGAGCGACGTTGATTCTGCCCTCGGTAAAGCCCGGTTGATCTGTGCCATGGAACAGCAAGAGCTTGTCTGGCGGAGGCTGCGTATCGATAGCCGCAGTCGGTATTTCGGCGCTGTCGCCGCCCTCTATCCCCTCTGTTGCGTCTCGCGCCCCGGGTGTTGGAACTTCGTCCGTTTGCGGTGCTACGACTTCACCAGTTTGGGCGGCCGCCGCGCCCGTCTCGGCCCGCCCCAGTGTGGTCGCTTCGCCGGCCACACCGGTTTCGAACTGTCCAAAACCCCTCGCAGTACTCGAGATTGAGTGCGCAATCGGCACACCGCCCGCAACGAGACCGACGGTTCCCCATAGGATGCCCACCTTGCTCGGCTCAGTCGTTCGCAGGCCGAGCTCAAACGCATCATCCTGGGCACCGTAGTCCTTCACGGCCTCGCGGAATCCCTGAAAACCTTCGATCGCGCCGTAGATTTCACCGATCACGGGTACGAAAATCAGCAGCATCTTCCCCAGCTCGAGCAGCTTCTCAAAGAGAGAACTGCCGTCCGACGAGCCCCACCCTCTCTTGATGATTTCGGCGTGGATCGATTCGCCGAGCCCAAGCTCGACCAACGTGTTTGCAACCACGACGTCGAAGTTGAAGACGACGTTCGGTTTTTCATCAAGGTTCTCGCGGACAAACTTTATCCGCTCGATCTGCTGGTAGATGCTGCCCCGCAACCTCTCGCCGAGGTCGTCCGGGGTTGTCGAGTTATGCGCCGATTCGAGAATGTCGGGATAGCTCAATGCGGGATCGCGTGCCAAAACCTCGGAATCGTTGTTGGCTAACGCCGAGAAAAGCGACTCCCGCTCCCGCCGAATGTGCATTCGTTCGCGTACCGTCTCCAACGCAACCTCGGCATATCGCAGCATCTCGAGCGTTATCTCAACTGCTCGGACCTGGAACCTGTCGCGAAACGCTCCGGCGGCTTCGTCCAGTTCCGAGGAGCGAGCGTATGCCTCCCCTTCAACGTCATCGCGTGATCCTCGACCTTCTCCGCGAATTGATTCGTACGCGGAGTCGAGACCGCCGAATTCGTCCATTCGTCCGACCTTTTCGATCGCGTGGTCCAATGCGCGCTGATCCTCCACGAACCGGGAAACCCACGCAGACAGCCCCTGCCAGTCACTCTGGGGCAGACCGATGCGCTGCAGTCGCTTCCAGTCGCGTTCGCTGATACCGGCGAGAATCTCTTGCACCTTCTGCATCCAGTACATCTGCTCAGGGTCGATTTCCTGATGTGGGGCCGCCGTGGGTAAGCCCGCGATTGTGACAAAGCGCCGCAGGTCCGCAGAGAACGGATCGTCATCGGGCTCACCCCCCGTGGCGATCGGATGCCGCTCCCGCAGTAGGGCGTCGTACTCCGATTTCCAGAGTTCACGGTAGGCGGCGTCGCGCGGATCGGTTTTCGAAAGAGTCCGATACTCGCCGATCTTCGCCCAGAATCGCTGATCGGCCTCGGCGCTGATTTCGGCAAGTTCGCCGGGTTCCAGAGCCACGTCGGAGATGCTGCCTACCGGCGTCTCCGCGGCGCGGTGAGCGAGCCTGGATTCGACCCAGAAGGGAATGGGATGGTTAACCCATTCGGGTCCGACGCCATAGGTCGATGCCCAGCCGTAGCAGCGAAGAGTGCCCGAATCGATCACCCGCTTGGCCTCGTCCCGTTCGAGGCCGAGGCCTTGCATGACCGCCAGGAAACAAAACTCTGCGGCGCTGACCGGTTCGTTGACGGTCACATGGATCAGGAATCGCTGACCCGGCGCCGCCGCCGCACCTGCGCTGGCAACTGGCTTCCTCGTTCCGGCCGGGCGGCGGGCAATCTCGTCGGCGCCCGCAAGGCCCGTGCTCGCCTCACCCCGCTGGTTCCCTGGCACGACGCCCGTGCCGGCGCGAGCACCCGGGTGCCGGTAGAGCTCTGTTTCCGCGCTCGCGATGCGCTCAGCCACCGCCCGCTCCACCTCGGCAGCGAGCTGGTAAAGCGCCTCCGCGCCAAGGTGCCCGGTGACGTGGACTGTGATCGGGAAGTGGCAGTGAACGGCGGCCATCAGACTCGCACCGCTGCACGGTCGTCTTAGGTGAGGGCCGAATACAGGCTGGACATGATGCTTGCCTCGATTTCGCTTGTGACGTCGTCGCTGTGTTCTCCGACAACGACCACGTGAACGGGGAAGTGGTAATGCACGTCCCGGCCTTCAGCGGTAACGAGCACCGCCTCCGACCCAGGCGTGGGCTCCTGGTTCTCGTCCTCGGCCATGACGTCAGACCGTGGTTTCCATGTCAAGGCAGATGCAATTGAAGCTCGCGTTGGGAGATTGGTCAGGCTGGATGGTGTTGTTCACCGAGGTGATGTAGCAGTCGCGGAATGCGACTTTTTGGAAGGTCCAGTCGGTGCCGCTGGCCTCGGATATTGCCACACTAAAAGACGTGTGTTTGAGGGCGATGTCGGTCAGGGTCGCTACCACCGGGCCGATCGCCTTGACCTGCATGGTGAAGGTGAAGGTTTGGGGCTGAACGATGTGGGCGACGTTGTCGGCCTCCAGCGAGTGCAGGGTCTGGACGGGCGTGGTGAAGGTGGGGTTGAAATTTTCGATGGGCGTCACCACCGTGGTGCCGACCATGACTGTGAGCCGGGTATCCCACTTGAGGGTGTCGGGTGCGGTTGATGGCATGAGCTCTCCTGTGCCTGCTACTTGAAGACCAGATCGATATGGAGCCGGTGGATTGCGCCGGCATAAGTGACGTTGATGGCCATATCAATTTTCCGGGAGGCCTGGGCGTCCTGGATCTCTTGCAGTTCGGCCGCGCTCAATGAGGCCGGGTCCTTACTAAGCAAGACCAGCAGACGGATGAAAACGGAATAATCCTCTATCACCGCCTGCGCCATCAGCGGCGAGAGGACCGCTTCAACCAGCGTTTCGATGGCCCGCAACCCGGAACGGCTTACGCGCAAGTTGCCCATGGCCTGAATGAGCTCGGCCTTCACGCGGAAGTTGATGTCGTCCAGGGTGCGCACGACGTCGATATATTTTTTGTTCCCCTGACCCGGGTTGGCGGTGTATCCCTCTCCGAGATAGACGCCGCTCCCGGGGATCAGGACGGGACTGGTGACCCAGTTGATGAAAGCGCTGTCGAGGGTGTCGATTTCGCTGTCGGAGAAACCGCGAGAAGGGTCCTGGTTGATGTTGATCGGCTTGAGGAGCACCGAGATGTGCGGTTGGACACCAGCGATCACACCCGCCGCCGCAGCGGCCACGTCCTCACTGGACCGGTGGGCGATCAGGAACATGCGTTCGTTCGCCACGGTGCCGGTGTTGAGGGCGGCCTGCGCGGAGGCGGTCAAGGACGAGTCGAGCATCGCGACGCCGATCCGCTCCTTGCCGTCGCCTCCGGTGTTGGACACCGTACTGACGTGGGTGGCGAGCTTGTCCACTGTCTGCGCGGTGGAGCTGTTCAGCGGTGTGTTGGCCAGTGCCACGATCTGGACGTCGAGCTTCGCGACTGCGGTCAATGCCGTGTCCCAATCGGGCGTGGTGGCGTCCACCTGAACACCCCAGACCCTCGTCGGCGGTGGGGACTGTCGGAACGCCATCGCGATCGCGTCGCCGAGGTCGCTGTGCTCGCCCGGGAGGCCACTTAAGGCGACGCCTGTCCCGGCGCCCGTCGACGCGGCGCTCAGTTCGACGCTCCCAGCGTTGGTGACCTTGACGATGGTCGTGCCGCTCAGGATCCCCGTACCGGTTACCGCACGGCCGACGTCTGAGGTAGCGAAACCGTTCGCCGCGGAGGTGACCGTGGTGCTACCGCTTTTTATGACTGCGTCCGCGACCGAGCGGGTGAGGTAGGCGGCGATGGGTGAGGCCGGGTCGGTGAACTCGTGCGGCCCCGACGCACCCGACGCGCCTACGCCCTTCCCGACGATGGCAATGTCACCGAAGGCTCTCGTCGCCGGAACAAAAAGGTCGCTTTTTGCCGTGACATCGATGTACTTGACAGGCATCGGTCATTTCCTTCCGTGGAATTTCCTGACCAGGCGAGACCGAAGCCGTTCCAGCTCGAGCAGGTCGTGTTGGGGCGGCGGGGAGAGCTCTACAGCAGGTTCAGCATCGTCTGCGGCGGACGCTGTCGCGGACGGGCTGACGTCGCCCTGCTCTCCGGCTTTGTCTGGAGTTTTGTCTGCCATGGTCAGCCTCCTGGTTGAAATCGGTTCAGATTGTGACGAACGCTGCAGCGAAGCTGTCGGCCGCGAAGAGGGTCGACACCTGGTCCTGGGAGATCCCGTTAGGTACGAACAAGCTGGTGGGAAACACACCCAGCCAAGCACTGGAGGACAGAACATCTCCTCCCTCGTAAGTGTCGGGATGAGAACGCAGCGCATCGAGGGCTTGGCGGCCCTGAACCATGCGGCGCAGAGCGCTCTCGATGTCGAGGGTGGGGAAAAACAGTACCGAGACGCGCAGGGCGTAAGTCCGTTTGACGGCGGGGTCGTCGGCGTTGAAGGCGGGCGGTTCGGCGTACTGGAGCTGGAACTTCTTGCCGAAGTCCCGCGGTGAAGACCCCGCGACATCGCTTGAGCTGACGGCGGCCAGGACGGGGGATGTGGCGGCGACTCGGACGTTGACGGTTGTATCCAGAGCCATGTCGACCCAGCTGGTTTGGGCGGGGATTGGCAAGCCGAAGCTGTAGTTCGCACGTTCGGGCGAAGGGCTGACCTTCTCCCACGTCCCGCGTACTGTGGCCGAGTCGACGGCCGGCACCTGGAAACTCTGGGACATCACGGTGACGCCGTCGACCGACTTCACGGTCAAAAGACCGGGGTCGTAGACCTGAGCTAGCAGCGCTCTCACCTGCTGCCGATTGGCGTCCGACGGAGGGACGAGAAGCTGGTTCAGCTGAACCGGTTCAAGATAACGGAACATCAGCTGGTCGCTGATGCTAGACATCGTCCGCGTCGCAAACGGTCGCTTCGGGCAAGTAACAGAATTTCCCGACGTCTCTGGCCGCAATGTAGCACCGGACTGAGCGCTGAAGCCGTTTAGCGTTGACCGTCCAGGCCGGGCTTATCGGCGCGTTCCGCTGCACCGGACGGAAGCCAAGTCGGCGCCAGCATGAAGACCGGATGCATGCTGTCGAGCTATTCGTCCGCCACTGCCCCGGCATGCATGTCCTTCCTTTAACTGGTGAAACCATTGGGCGTCTACACACTGGCTTGGGCAACAGTGCGGTCCGCTGAGTGGACCGGTCTCGTCGACGCCCGGCATGTCCCGCCGGCATGCTCGCTGCGCGTCGCGCCTCGCGTGCCAGCGACTAGCTGTCGCCGGGACTGACCAGGGATGCAACACATCTGTTCCGGGTGCTCACCACCTGGAAGTGTTGACGTCGCTGGAAGGGTGATGACGACAGACAGTCACGCGGCCCTGCTCAGCCGCCGGTTGCACGGACTCAGCAGCCAAGGTATGCCGGCGTGTAGCGCGGCCGGCAACGGACCGAGTTCCGCTGCGCGATGTGACGTATCGGCGGCCACATGACGAGGGCGAAATGTTTCGCGGCCAATGCAGCTCGGTCGAAGTTGTGAAAGGCTCGATGTTTCGCGCGCCAGCAAGCTCGAGACCGACACATTACCCGCGACGTCGCTGACAACGGCCCGCGGTTTCAGACGCCGGTACCCATAACGACGACGGTGTTACTCCATAGCAGGCCGTCGTCAGCGGCGGAGTCGGTCCGGTGGTCAGTGACAGCGATGTACTTGGTCCCGCTGATTGCGGCTTCGGGGAACGGTGCACACAGGCATCCGTTGGCATCGCTGACATAAGTGAGGTAGTCCACAATGTCTTCGCTGATGATGCGGAGGGTGACCGATTGGTTCGGCAGCAATCCGGTACCGGTGATCAAGATCTGCCCGCTGGCGGCACTGATGACCGGGCTGGCTGGTTGACGCGGCGGCGCATTCGCGTGTTCCCCCGTCGCGTCAGCAGGCATGCGCATCTCCGATCATGGTCGTCTCTACAACGCACGAAGAACAGCGAGACCAGCCCCTTAGTCACCCGATACCTACTTTGTGATGTGGGCAACTGGCGGGTCCGATGAGTGGACCGACGCACAGCCTCCGCCAGGCGCAGCGCGGCTGGGCGCCGGCAACCACCTATCCTGTTATTCGGCCCTCGCCCGCTGAAGTGAAGCCTCAATCCGAGCCGCGGTGCGCGACACTAGGGCGGCCAGTCCCACCGGTAGATCATTCGTGTGGACCGTGACGGTGACTGCGCCGGCGCAGATCGCATTCGGCCACCACACGGGCGCCGAGACACAACACACGCCAGCAACCGCTTCCTGGCGGTCGGCGACGGTCGCGCCCGGATCGCTGAGGGACGTCTTTAGGTTGTGCCATTCACGTGGCGTCCAGCAGTTGGGAAGCGCGACATCACAGGCGCGCTGGACCGCGTAAAGGATACGTCCAGTGGCGGTGCGGGCAACCGATTCTGCGTCGGCGGGGTCGGGAAGATGCGCGTGACCATGGGGCCCGGCAGCGCAGATAAACCGGAGCCGATGTTCGTGCAGAATCCTCAGCGACGCGATGGCGCGGGATTGCACGGCAAGGGCATGTACCGGCGCCTGCGCGGCAAGCCTTAGTAGCGGATTGGGTTGCCAGCGCTGCCCGATGCGCAACATCCGCGGCCCAACGTAATAGCGGCACTCAACACACTGCACCGCACCGAGTGCGACGAGTTGTTCAGCGAGCCGATGAGCGGACGTTTTGGCTAGCCCGGTCACGCGCGCCAGCGCGGTCAGGCCAAGCCCGTTGTCGGCGTGAGCAAGAGCGTCCAGCACAGCGAATGCGCCGTCGAGCACACCCCGCCCCGAAGCCACCTCCGGCGCCGCCCAGACCTGTACCGGAGCGGCGGATTCAAGACTCGGGTCAGGATCAACACTCGGTGAAGACGCGGATCTCGAGATATTCATATTCGCACTCGTTCGAGAAGAATTGCACAATACAACGTCGAGGTGGGCGCCGACTGCGGTTACCCTGTACCGCCGGCCTGTTGAAGCGGACGAAACATTGGCGCCATAGAGAACTAACTGCAATAACGGCCAAGAGCAGAACAGTCGTGAAGACTCCCCGCCGGAAAGTCACAACTATGTGCATGAGTGTGGCTATCGCATCACTCCCCGGCTTGCTGGTAAACCTTGAGGTGAAACTACACCAATTGCAATGCAGCAGAGAAAAATTCAGCCAGAACTTTCGTATCCATAATGCTGCCGTCACCCGTGGAGTTCGGCAAAGCGGCGGCAGCCCGTTAACCGGGCCCTTCCGGTTTAGCATCCGCGACCAGCGCTTCAAACAGTTCCGGCGACTAAATTCTAGGTGTCGGCGCACCGGTATCCTGCGGCAGCATCCAGCAGATCTTTGTGTGCGGCATTGTCACGACCTGTGGATTCAGCGGTCTCGGGCGACCTCGTTGTTGCGTATTTCTGTCGGTTCCGAGCGGGTGATGTTGACGGGCCGTTGGAGCGGTCCGTCTTGGCGGAAGATGGCGCCGACGCGGACCACGACGATCCCCAAATGCGGTACGTCGACCGCGCGACCCGGGGATGGGTGCGGCGCCAATCAGGTTGTAGGCCGCGGCGATACCGTGCCCTGGGCGAATCAATGCCTTTCGTGACCCTCGATAAAACTTCGACAGCACATAGAGGTCCTGAACTATCTTGTCTGGCGCCGAGGTCGACCTAAACGCCTTGACCGCGCTTGAGCACCGCCGATGTCCTCCGCGGTCTAGATCTGTTCAGCACGGCCGGGCGTATTGACTTGTGCAGTGCGACAAGGATGTTGGCCTCTTTGTGAATCAGCAGCCTCGTTCGCGGGCGATTGGAAAACCTCCTGGACCACCCTTCCAGAACCCGAAGCAACATTCCGGATCAGCACCGGGGCAGTCTTGCCGAGGCGGCGACAATCGCGCAGCACATCCGCCCAAGACTCGGTCGACTTGGTGCGTAACCGAAGACGCTGGCTACTGGGTCATTCGGGTAGTGCATAGAGGCGGGCCGTTTTGTCCTCGCTCGCGGTGGCCAGCATCAACCCCGCGTGATCGACACTGACGGCATGCACGGCGCCGTCGTGGCCGTAGCTGGCCAACGGCGCACCCGTGCTGGTGTCGAACACCCGCGCAGTGTGATCGGCACTACCGGTCACCAGCAGCGTGCCCGCCCGATACGCTAACGCCTCCACCGCCCCGTTGTGACCTAACAACCGGTGCAGCTCATGCCCCGAATCGCTCGCCACAATCAGGGCCGTGGAGTCGGCGCTGCCCAGCGCCAGCTGAGCACCGTCGGGGCTGAATGCCACCGCACGCACCGGCCCAAGACCGTCGACCCGCCACACCGGCGTGTCGCTATCGGTGCCGAACACCCGCGCCGACCCGCCCTCACAGCCGGTGGCCAGCCGCGTGCCATCAGCACTAAACGCCACCGCACGCACCGCGTTGTTAGGACCATGAGAGAAGCTGCGCAGCAGGTTGCCACTGGCCACCTCGGTCAACAACACAATGCCGTCATCCCCGCCGCTAGCCAACCGGGTGCCATCAGGACTGAACACCGCCGCCCGCACCGGCCCAGCATGAGAGAAACTGTGCAGCAGGTTGCCGCTGGCCACCTCGGTCAAATGCACAATGCCGTCATCCCCGCCACTAGCCAACGATTGCCCATCGGCGTCGACGCACACCACGTTGACCGCCCC
The DNA here is from genome assembly GCF_965277065.1 of Mycobacterium sp. Classification (GTDB taxonomy): domain Bacteria; phylum Actinomycetota; class Actinomycetes; order Mycobacteriales; family Mycobacteriaceae; genus Mycobacterium. Next base: position 31,602 of record NZ_CBDIBT010000012.1, on the reverse strand, counting down.
GTCATGCGGCACCCGCACCCGCGCAACCGCCGGGGTGCCCACATCGAAGATCCGCGCAAAGTGATCAGCACTGGCCGTCGCCACCGACGGCTGACCAGGAATCCACACCGCCGAGTTGACCGGGCCGTCATGAGCGAACGTGACCAGCTGGCTACCCGCGGCCGCATCGAACACCCGCGCGGTGCTATCGCGGCTACCGGTCAACACCTGGGACCCATCGGGGCTAAACGCCACCGCACGAACCGGCCCATCGTGGAGCAACCTGAACCGCTCCCGCACCGGCAACTGCAACACCGTGGCGGTATTACCGGCGGCCACCGCCGCCGTCGCACCGGTGGGCCCAAACACCGCAGCCCCGATGCCATCGGCGGTGTCCTGCAACAGTGTGAACTGCTCAACCCCGGTAGCCACATCCCAAACCCGGGCATCGGTAGTGTTTTCTGCGCTGAGGGCCCAGCGGGAATCGGGGCTGAACCCGAACACCCCTGAGAATCCGTTGGGTAATTCGTTAAGCAGGGCGAAGGTGTCGGCTCTGAGCACGTCGATCGTCGGGTTGATTCCGTTGATGGTGACGCTGACTACACCGATCAACGTATCGTCTGGACTGAACCGTATCGATAAGACTTCGCGGAGGTTGCCGTGCTGCGGCACCGTCGGATTCGGAAGTACGCGCACCGCGTTGGTGGCTAGGTCCACGATGCCAATTTCGTCGTCGGTGCCGAACGCCAGCAAACCACGATCACCGGAAAACGACACCGCACGCACGGGGGCCGACCGTTCGACGTTTCGGCGTACCGCGCCTGAGGCGGCCTCGAGCAGCAGGATTTGATTGCCCGCCGCTTGTGTGTTGCCGCGGGTGGCGACCGCGACGGTGGCGGCATCCCCGCTCAACGAGGCGTCAGTGAATGTTTGGTTGGCCGGTACGGCGAACACCCACTGCTGGGTGCCGGTGTGCGGGTCGCGTGACTCCACTGCGGCACTGTTGGAAAGTACAGCGCGTGTGCCGTCAGCACTGAAGGTGCATCGTGTGTCAAAGTGTCCCTCCACTTTCCACGACTGGGTACCGGTCGCGGGATCGAACGTAAAAACGCTACCGGAGGGCAGCTCAGAGACGTGAGTTTGAGGTCGGTAACCGGTCGCGGCAACAAGACTGCCGTTGGGCGCGAATGAAACGTGTTGGAGCGGTTGATTGGCGGTCAGCGTGCTCACCAACGACCCGTCGGCTACCGCGCGGATCTGCACGGTGTGATCGTCGCTGGCGGTGGCCAGCCGTCGCCCGTCGGGGCTGTAAGCAAGCGTATTGATACGTGCAGCGTGGCTGAATTTGGCGATCACCCGCGGGGCAGGGGACATCTGTCTGGCTCACTCTTCGGTGCGGATTATGGCCAGCTCGGCTGGCGCTCGGTGGGTGTTTCTGTCGGCATTCAATGTGACGACGCTTCAAGGTTTCGGGTGGTGTTCGTGACCGGCACCTGTGGCCGGCAGCGCACCCGTCAGGGCTAACGCCACCGGGCGCGCCACCGGTCACTTGGGTAGTGCATAGAGGCGGGCCGTTTTGTCCTCGCTTGCGGTGGCCAGCATCAACCCTAGGTGATCGACACTGACGGCATTTACCGCGCCGTCGTGACTGTAGCTGGCCAACGGCGCACCGGTGCTGGCGTCAAACGCCTGCGCAGTGTGATCGGCACTTCCAGTCACCAGCAGCGTGCCCGCCCGGTACGCTAACGCCTCCACCGCCCCGGTGTGACCTTTCAACCGCTGCGTCTCAGTCCCCGTACCGCTGGCCACAATTCGCGCCGTGCCGTCGCCCCAGCCGATCGCCAGCTGCGCACCGTCAGGGCTGAACACCACCGCACGCACCGGCGTCGTTGTACTTTCCTGATGCGACACCAGCGCGCCGCTATCGGTGCTGAACACCCGCACCGACCCGTCAGCACAGCCGGTGGCCAACCATGTGCCATCAGCGCTAGGACGCCACCGCGCCCACCGCCTTCCCCTGAGCATTGACAAGGTCCTGCAACGTCGCCCCGCTGGCAGTGTCGAACAGGTGTGCGAATCCCTCATCGCCGGTGGCCAACAGCACCCGCCCATCCGGCAGCGTCCCGAAGGCCACCGCATGCACCTGCTGCGCATGAGAGAAACTGTGCAGCAGGTTGCCGCTGGCCACCTCGGTCAAATGGACAATGCCGTCATCCCCGCCACTAGCCAACCATCGTCCATCGGCGCTGACGCACACCACGTTGACCGCCCCGTCGTGCGGCACCCGCACCCGCGCAACCGCCGGGGTGCCCACATCGAAGATCCGCGCAAAGTGATCAGCACTGGCCGTCGCCACCGACGGCTGACCAGGAATCCACACCGCCGAGTTGACCGGGCCGTCATGAGCGAACGTGACCAGCTGGCTACCCGCGGCCGCATCGAACACCCGCGCGGTGCTATCGCGGCTACCGGTCAACACCTGGGACCCATCGGGGCTAAACGCCACCGCACGAACCGGCCCATCGTGGAGCAACCTGAAACGCTCCCGCACCGGCAACTGCAACACCGTGGCGGTATTACCGGCGGCCACCGCCGCCGTCGCACCGGTGGGCCCAAACACCGCAGCCCCGATGCCATCGGCGGTGTCCTGCAACAGTGTGAACTGCTCAACCCCGGTAGCCACATCCCAAACCCGCACATCGAGGGCGCGCCCGCGGTTGAGAGGGTTCGGATCGAAACCCGTGGGTTCGACGCTGAGGGCCCAGCGGGAATCGGGGCTGAAATCGAATACCGACGAGAAACTAGAAATCCCTTGGAGCAATTCGAGAGACTCGGCATTGAGCACTTCGATCCCCAAGTTCATTCCGAACGGGTGGCTGGCACTGACCACGCCAATCAACGTGTTGTCCGGACTGAACCGAATCGACAAGACGTCTCGAAGGTTCCCATGCTGCGGCACTGCCGGATTGGGGAGTACCCGCACCGCGTCGGTGGCCAGACCCACGATACCAACTACGTCGTCGGCGCCGAACGCGAGCAGATTGTGATCACCGGCAAACGAGACCGCACGGACACTGGTCTGCCGTTCCACACTGCGAACCACAGAGCCCGAGGACGCGTCCAGCAGTACGACCTGCCCGCCGGCCTCGCCACCGATTACGTTGCTGGTACGGCTGATACCGACTGCGACCGTCTGTCCGTCGAAACTCCACGCAGCGCCTTGGAGCAACTGGCCGGCCGACGCGTGAAAAAGCCACTGCTGGGCGCCCTTACGCGCATCACAGGCCCGCACCATCGACTCGTCGGAGAGCACAACGCGGGTGCTGTCCGGGCTGAAAACACAGCTCGTCACCGGTACCAGATTCCACAGCGGGTTGCCTGTGGCCGGATCGAACACGATCACCTTCGGAGGGCCAGCCCGAGAAGCTGTCGCCGCGGCGAGCGTGCCGTTCGGTGAGAAAGAGACGCCTTGGAGCGGAACATCAGCGGTCAGGGTGCTCACTAGCGACCCGTCGGCTACCGCGCGGATCTGCACGGAGCGGTCGTCGCTGGCGGTGGCCAACCGTTGCCCGTCGGGGCTGTACGCAAGCGCGTGGATCGTTGCAGCATGTTTGAATGTTGAGATCACCCGCGGGGTTGGGGACATCTGCTCCGCCTTCGTCGTGGCAGGCGTCGCCTACCGAGATAGCAGTGGCGTGACCGCAAGCAAACCAGATGCTGGTCACTTAGCACGGCGAATCGCTCAGGCAAATAGCCGGGAGATAAGTTTGCCGCACGGATTGGTACGCCGAGCAACGCGAAGACATCAGGTTGAGGGTGACCAGTAGCGACACCGGTTCAGCGTCCGCGGGGACTGCGGATCACGTCGGCCACCGGGACAGCAACCTGCTCGGCGTAGCCGCCCAGCAGTCTGAACGCCGAAACCCGGCCGTCTACGCTGCTACCTGTACTTACCACCGACGACTCTCGCTGCGAAGCCCTTCTACGGGTCCGGCTCCGGAGAGTTCGGACTCACCCGGGCCGTTCAGTGAGGAAAGCCCGAATCGGACGCCGAACTTTCCAAGACCCGCCAGTCTGATAGCAGCGTCAGGCGTCACAATGTTGCCACCGAGAGACTCAACAGCGCAGGCGAGGAGTTCGAGTTGCTCGAGGGCCCGACGGGCGTCGGCGTGTTCCATCGGCCGCCGACATCGTTGAGGGCGAGCGCGGACCACCAGAGCCTCTGGTCACCGGTGACGCCCCGCCACACCAGAATGTAGCCGAATCGCCACACGGTGATAGCCGGCCCGGCGATGGTCCTGATGCCGCCGTCTTGGGGTATGGCCTCGCGGGGGGTCTCCCAGTTCAGGCCATCGTTGGACCTCGACCAAAAGATTCGTTCATCACCGGGTACACCCTTCCAGGCCATCAAGTAGGTGCCTCCGCGCCAGCACAAGGACGGCGCGTCCCCGGTGAGCATGCCACCTTGCCGTGGATTCATGGGTTGCGTCTGCCCGGTCGTGGTCGCGCCCTCGATTTGGACGCCGTTATCCGTTTTCCACGCCAGCACGACGCGGCCGCCACCGGCCGCCACCGCCGGGCTGTGACTGGTGCGGCCCACCGTCACGATCGGGCTCCAGCCTGCCCCTGTATGTTGCGACGAGGCGAGCGCTCCATCAGGTTGGCGCCACGCCAAGGTGAGCTGACCAGCGTCGCTGCTGGTCACCGCGGGCCGTGTTGTCGTTTGAAACGATGACGGCACCGCTGGTCCAGGGCCGAGGCCGGCGGGATCAAGTCTTGCGAGTTGTACCGCCGACGGTGACCGCGGCCCCATGAGTGCCGCAAAGTTGGGGCTGGCCAGCGCGGGCGCGGCGAAGCTCTCGCCGTACACCCGAACGCTTGACCAGCCCGCAGGCGCAGCGCCGTCGAAGGTAGTCATCTCGGCGCGGAAGATCCGGGTGTCGCCGTCGACGCCGTGCCAGGCCAACACGACCGAGTTCAAGTTCTGGATGTTCGTCATCGTCACTGCCCTACCTATCGAGTGCTGCCGTTCACCAGGGTCGTCGGCTTCCCCGCGCCCTGTGCCAGTAGTCCGCTACTCAAATCTGCTGCAGCCCGAGTCGAGGAACATCCTCGCGGTCGACGCCCCGGCTCGGCCGTCCGCTGATTGTCAACCGTGCATCTTCGTGACCGTCAGCCGATCAGTGGGCCAAGGGCGCTTACCCGTACCGGACGGCGGTCATCACTCGAGCCGGAATGGGCGTTCGCATCCGATCCGACTTCGCGGTCAGCTCCGGGAAGCGAGGATGACCGGGATGTCGGTGTTTTCGTCGGTGTGGTAGCTGGCGCAGACCCGGTGGTAGCCGTCGGCGATTTGCAGCGCACACCCGCTCTCTAGGTCGCCGCGCACCGCCAGGATCGGTGAAAGTGGTTTACGCTGCTTGACTTTGGCCAGATCGGCCGCGACGTGCGGGTTGTCGATGGGCAGCAGCGCAAGCTGCGCGGCCCGCAGCAGATCTTTGGCCTTCTTGTGCACGAGTGTTCCGCCGCGCAGCCTGTCAACTAATACCGTCACTGTGTGCGGCTCGGCCAGTAGGTCCAGATAGTCTGCGGCGGCAGGGAAGTCGTGGTCTTCCGGCTTGTCTAGCCAGGTCACCGAATGCATGTTTGACCCTCTTTCTGTTTGTTCGTAGGTTCTCACTCGTTGGTCGCTGCTAGGCGTCGCCGGATCGGCCGGCGCCGGGCGTCGTGGCCGCCGGGACGGCCGGGCCGTCGCCGAACAGTCGCCGATCCATGTAATGCAGATCGTTGGGGTCGAAGTACTTGTCGGTCCACTGATCGGTGGTGCCCAAGAACCAACCGGCGGCTACGGCAGCCTCTTGGCGATTCGCCTGGGGCGGGCTCGCCGGCGCCCCGTTCGTTTGAGCGTTCTTACCGACACTGTCCAGGAAGTTGTAGTGATCGACCAACAGCAGCGCCTCGATGGTGAACGCGGTGGCCACATCGGCGTCGTGAATGGCCAGCAGGTTGTCGCCGTTGGCCTGTTCGCCCCCCAGCGCCAGGTTCGAGGATCCGCAGTAGACCACCGGATCATCGCCGTTGAAGCCACAAACGACGAATTTGTGGTGGATTTCGTGGCCGGCGATGGTGGGCACCTGGTCGAACGGCGGCGGAAGCACCGTGGTGCCCGGCTTGCCGGTGACCAGCACACCGGTTTTCGCGCCGACCGGATACAACGACACCCCTCCTGGTGCGTCCGATATGCCGAGGCTAAATGTATTCGGGTCGCTGTGCACGGCGTTCAGGGCGGTGTAGACCGGGTTGGCGCTGGTTCCGTTGAGCTCCATGACGGCGAAGAACACCGTCCCGACCGGCGTGCTCGTGGTCGCACCTTCGCTGGTGATGCGATCGACCAGACCTGTCAGGATCGTCTGGGCGACCGGCGCGGAATGCGGGGAGAACGTGATCGAGGTGCTTGGCACGCCCTGATCGTTCCCGCCGAACGTGAATGGCGCGGCGGCCCATTGGGACGCGGCGAACGGCGCGGCCTTGACGTCAGTATTCCAGGCTTCGGTGAACACGTTGGCGTAGGTGGCGGCGACCTGGCGGTCGTCGAACACCAAGACGTGGTTAGCGTTGACGTACAGTCCGGTCACCGAGAAGTTTGTGGAACCGGTCAGCACCGAACGCGGCCCGTTCTGGTCGGAGACGACCAAAACCTTGTCATGGGCGTAGCGGCCGAAATGACCGCGCTTGATCGCCGAGTCGCCGCCGGGTTGCGCCTTGAACGTCGCCTCGAACTGGTCCTCGGGTGTGGGTTTGGCGGTGTCGTGGTGCAGCGCCGCATCGTCGAGGATGATCCGGACCCGGTTGGCTTTTCCCAACTCGAGCAGCAGCGCGCACACATCGGGCTCGTTGAGGTCGTAGGCGAACACATCCAGAGTCAACGACGGATCGGCAGCCACCTCGTGCAGGATTTCGAACACTCGCTGGCGGGCGGTGAACCCCAACCAGTCGTACTCCTGGGCGTAGGTGGAGCTCTGCCCTGCGGCGTTGGTCGCGGCGGTCGCCGAGGTGTCAAAGAGTAGATCGTCCCCGGCCGGACGAATGTGCGCGGTCGGGCCGAAATGCCGGACGAACGACTGGGATTGGACATAGCCGCGGGTGAAGGCGAGGCGCAGCGCACCCTTGGCGAAGGGGCCGACGTCGATGTTCACCGACACGCTGGTCGAGGGGTCCAGCGCCTGCAACGCGCCGGCGGCGGTGAAATACCGTGGCGTCACCGCGTAGGTGTAGGTGCCGAACGCCGGCGTTCCACCCTGGTGCACCAGGCCGGGGACGTGGACCCAACGGAACTTGTGGATCGGTGCGTTCACGCTGGAAAAGGGGGTCTCCCCGGCGACCTGGGCGTGCGCGGAAGACTCCGCCAGACGCAGGTTGTTGTCGACGAAGTAAAAATCGCTTCCCGGCGGATGCACCTGAATCGTGAAGCCCGCCAGCCCGGTTCGCGCCGAGTCGGCAACAAGGTCAAACGCCAGCAGCGTCTTGGCGTCACCGCCATAAGCACTGACCTCGACAACGGTGTTGTTCGCGCGCACAACCGACATGAGCTAGTTCCCTTCCGCGACGCGGTGAGCCCGCGATCGGGCCTCCGACAAATCATGAGCTCTTCCCCGATATCGTGCACCCGCCTGGCGAAAAATACGTGAGTAGCGCGCTACTCGATTCGCAAGCCGTCCGCGGTGCCGACACGTCAGGCCTACAACACGATGTGCCTGGCCTCGGGGGGCATTGGACACAGTTCGGCAGCGCCGAACGGCGGCTATTTGGCCAGCAGGACGACCGTGGTGCGGGCATTCGCGAGGTAATGGCCTGCGGGCTCGATGGGCACTTCGGTGCCGACGGCAGCGAAATCCTCGCCGGCCGGCAGGCCGGTGTCGATGGCCCGATACCAGGCAGTGCCCTGCGGTAGCGGCGGAAGACTGAAGTCCTGCGATTCGTAGTGGGCGTTCAGGATGATATAGAGACGGGTCGCGGCGATATCCGCGCGGTCTCCGGCCGCGTCGAGCTGATAGCACAGCGTGCGCAGCTCGGCGTTGTTCCAGTCCGGAGGTCCCAAATCGGGACTAAACCAGGTCAGATCCGCGATACCGTCGTGGTCGAGGTCTTTGCCTTGGAAGAACTTGCGCTGCTGCAGAATTGGGAAACGTCGGGTGAACGCGATCAGCTTGCCGAAGAAGTCGACGAGATCGTGATTGCGCTGCGCCTGATCCCAGTCGTGCCAGCTGACCTCGTTGTCCTGACAGTAGGCGTTGTTGTTGCCGCGCTGGGTGCGGGCGAACTCGTCGCCTCCCAGAATCATCGGCGTGCCCGCGGCGAGTAAGAGGTAGCAGGCGAAGTTTTTCATCTGCTGCCGACGCAGGGCGAGTACCGTTGGATCATCGGTGTCGCCTTCGGCGCCGCAGTTCCACGAATTGTTGTTGGTGGAGCCGTCCTGGTTGCCTTCCCCGTTGAGCTGATTGTGTTTTTCGTTGTAGCCGACGAGGTCGTAGAGGGTGAATCCGTCATGGCAGGTGACGAAGTTGATGCTGTTGGAGGCCGACCGCCCGTCGTCACCGTACAGATCGGCCGATCCGGTCAGCCGCGCCGCCAGATCAGGCACCAGCCCGGCATCCCCTTTGCCGAACTTGCGGACGGTGTCGCGGAATTTGCCGTTCCATTCCGACCAGTCGACGGGAAAGTTGCCGACCTGAAAGGTTCCGGTGTCCCAGGGTTCGGCGATCAGGATGGTGCGGTGCCGGTTGAGCACCGGATCCTGGGCAGCCGCATCGAAAAACGGTGCCGACGACGTGAATCCGCCGCTGTCGTCACGGCCGAGCACGGAGGCCAGATCGAAGCGGAAGCCGTCCACTCTCATCACCTCGACCCAGTAGCGCAGCGAATCCATGGCCAGCCTGATTACTGCCGGGCTGTCGAAGCGCAGGCTGTTGCCGCAACCCGAGTAGTTCATGTAGTAGCGCCAGGATGCGTCGGCCGGCCCGGTGAGGCTGTAATAGGAGGGGTTGTCCAGGCCGCGAAACGACAGGGTCGGCCCCATCTCGTTGCCTTCGCCGGTGTGGTTGTAGACCACGTCGAGAATCACCTTGATGCCGGCGCGGTGCAGCTCGCGGACCAGGGTCTTGAATTCGGTGACCTGGCAGCCCGGGGAACGGCCCGTCGCATACGAGGATTCGGGGGCGAAAAACCCGATCGAGTTGTATCCCCAGTAGTTGGTTAACCCTTCGTCGCACAGAAAGTCATCAACGTAGTGCTCATGAACCGGAAGGAGTTCGACGGCGTTGACGCCCAGCCGGGTCAGGTGGGGAATCTTCTCGATGAATCCCAGGTAGGTGCCCGGGGGCTCGACCCCCGACGAGGGGTGCGCGGTAAAGCCCTTCAGATGGGTCTCATAGATGATCAGTTCTGCCAGATCCAGGGTCGGCGACGTCGTCTCCTGCCAGTCGAAGGCGTCGTCGATCACGACGGCCTTGGGGACAACCGCCGTGTCGTCGCGGGCATCGGCGACCAAATCCTGTCCCCCGGCGTTGGGATCGTAGCCAAGCAAAAGGTTATCGGCGTTGCGGAACTTTCCGGCCACGGCCTTGGCGTACGGATCAAGTAGCAACTTGGCCGCGTTGAACCGCAAACCCAACCCCGGCGCGTAGTCGCCGCCCATCTTGTAGTTGTAGAGCTGCCCAGGGCGCAGGCCGTGGACAAAGACGTGCCACACATCCCTGTCGCGGTGCGTCATCTCGATGATGTCGGTCGCGGCCCCGTCGGGAGTGTCGAACAGCAGTACGTAGGCCGCTGCGGCGGTTTTCGACTGGACGGCGAAGTTAACGCCTTGGGCCGACACGGTCGCGCCCAGGGGAAAATGGGCGCCGTCGCCGAGGACTTTCGTCGTCTTTTGTGCGAGTGGTTCGGGCACATGTCCTCCCCGCGGTCAGTCCTCGGCTAAATGCGCATCGTGCCATTGCGCGTCAAACCTAACCCGCGTATGTGGCAGCGAAGCGTCCGCGCCGTGAAGGTCGTTGACGACAGCAGCTAGCCGCGAGGGCGTGCTGTGACCGTGACAAGTAGCATCTGCAAGCCCCGAGGCGGCTCCGTCGAGCACCCCGGCCCACCCTTGCCTGCTGGTCGACTGCGCGGAGCTGCATCGGAACAGTGAACAGCGGCAATTACTTTCGCAGTCCGCCAGCGGCGGCGGCGACCCACGCGAGCTGAGGATAGAAGATGTCACTGTGTGCGCCGGACGGCGAATCACCCTGCGCAACCACCGCTGACGAATCAAGATTGAGAATCTGTCCCGTCTGGAATGGATACGTGGTGCCGACGGCCCCCAGTTCTTGGGTGGCGGCGTTGTAGGCGCCGTTGGAGCCCATCGCACGCCACCGTGCCAGCGGGTCATCAGCACCGGCCGCGTCATCGTCGGCGGCCGCGGATGCCAGGGGGTAGAAGACCCCCAGAGCCTTATCGTGACTGGAATAGCAAACTGCCATGGGTCCATCGATACGGGCGAGCCGCCTGGCCAGTGCACCGGCCCCTGTCCGGAAGGGCAGGGGGTCGGTGAAGGCGAACCGCGAATAGGCGCCCTCCAACAGCGTGACCGACTTGATCGGCGACGGTTGTGCGTCGGGCAGCCCGGCCAACGCGAAGGACACCACCCGGGCGCCGAAGCTGTGCCCGATGAGATGCACTCGCAGTCCGGGCACCGCATCGGCGAGCCGGCCGATCACCGGCCCCAGGCCGTGCTGGCCGATCGTGCCGGCGCGGTTCTTCATTTGCCAATAGGTGAGCTGGCGCAGCGCCTCCTTGGCGCCGTTGAGGATCTTATCGCCCAGCTCGCCGAGTCCGGCGGCCCCTCCGCCGCCGCCGAAGTCCACCCCGGCTTCGGCCAGCCGGTCCGCGAACCGGGTGAACACCTCGGCGGGAACCTGGTCAGGTCCAAGCATCCCGGGCACGGTAGACGGATCGGCTTCGCCGTCGTTGAATCCCGACGCGGTGGCCGAGCTGAAGTGCTGCATCGCGGTGAACAGTTGGGACAGTCGAGCCTCGGTCGGTTCTTGAGTGAACAGGCCCGCGATGGTGTCCAGCTGTGCCGCCCCGCTGGGAAACATGTCTTTGAGATCGGCGAGCTGCGCACGATCGATGGTCGGCGGACCGACAGCGACGGAGGCTGTCTCACCGAGAGCGGCGGCGCCGACCAAAGCCGGTGCCGGCGCGAAGTTCGGAATGGGTTCATCGCGCCATAGCTCCGAGGGCCAACGGATGCCGACAAAACCGATTTTGCGGCCGGAATCCACTTGGTCCGCCAACAGGGCGAACCAGCGTTGGTACAGCGCGGACGCGGTCGCCTCGTTATTATTCCAGCCGTGGGAGAACATCACTACGTCGGTGAGCGCGGAGTTCTTGACGCCGTCGGTCAGGGCGCTCACCGTCGCCGGATCGGGGTTGCCGTCGGCGTCGAAAATCAGTCGCCACAGCGGGCGCCCGGCAATGAAATCGGTCATGGGTAGGCCTTTCAGACGCAGTTCTAAACGGATTGCAGTGCGCGCATGAGGTCGACGAGGCCACCTCCCTGGAACGCGGGATCTCGGCCCAGCGACGTCGCCGAGGCGACCATGATGCGCTTGACTTCCTCGGGGTTGCCGATCATTTCCTTCCGCACAGACAACAATGCGGCGATGGCCCCGGACACATGCGGTGCGGCCATGCTTGTGCCGCTTTCCTCGACATACACGGCGGCACCGTCGATGCCCTCGGGGTGTGCTTCTTTGACGGCGAGCAGGTTCTTGCCCGCCGCGGCTGACGTGATGCGCTCCCCCGGAGCAACAAGGTCGGGTTTGGCGCGGCCGTCTCCGGTCGGGCCGCGGGAGGAAAAGTAAGAGACGCCAAATGTGTGCGGAGAATCCCGGTGGGTAGAGCCGACGGTAATCGCGCGCTCGGCGTTGCCGGGGTCGTTGATGGTGACCGCGGCACTGAAATGGGTTATGTCGCTGGCGAACTCGGGGTTCAGGGTGACATATCCGGTGTTGCCCGCGGCCACGACCACCACGACCCCGGAGCGCACCAGCCTGTCCACCTCGGTACACAGGGGGCTCTGCCCGCAGGCGTACCAGTCCGCGGCGAATTCGTAGCCCAGACTCAGGTTGACGCCGTGGATGAGCGGAACCTTGCTGCTTGAGGCGTTCTGTTCGCGGATGTAGGCCAGAGCGCGTATGACGCGGCTGACGCGGGTGGTCCACGTTCCTTCGGCGAGCACCTTCAGGCTGACCAACTTGGCGTGGGGCGCCATGCCGGCGAGTTTGTCGATGTCCTGCACCTCGCGGGGCTGCAGGACCGGAAAGTCGCCGTCGGGCGATCCGGCGTTGAAGCGCTTCTCCGTCGCGATCACTGCGCGATCAGCGGATTGCCACTTCTCCAGTCCTCCCGCGATGATGCCGGCCACATGGGTGCCGTGGCCGTCTTGGTCGATCAGGGCGAGCGTGGGATCGTCGCTGTCGCAAGTGAAGTCGCGATGAAGCGATTTCACCGTGTCGTCGGTCAGCGTCTGATACCCCAGGAAGTGCGGGTGATCAGCCTGAATACCGGAATCCACAACGGCCCAGACGATTCCATCGCCGAACGCGTTGAAGGATCGTTGCGCAGGCTGGGCCTTGATCGTCGACGACGACACATCGACGTGGCGATGAGTGTCGAAGTCGGGCCAGATGCGGTAGATCGCCCGCATCGGCCGGTCGCCGCCGGCGGTGTCCGCCGACACCACGCCCTCAAGCTGATCGCTGGTTAGTTCGCCGACCCCGTACTGATCGGCGAGCAGCACCGGCTCCTCGAAGCCGCCGACGAGTCGCCACAGATGCTCTACCCGCTGCATGGCCGCAGCGGGTCCCGAGTTGAATCGTGCGTTGAGCTCGATCATCACCGGCCATCGTGCTGGCGCGGCATCAGGTCCACGAGGCCGAGGATCATTGGCGATCTTCTGCCGCAGGGGCGGCGTCAACACCCCGGCGATCACCAGATCATTTATAGGACGGCGGTTGTCGGGAGGCGCTATCGACTTCTGTGTAACGGGCGATGCACCGGGCGTGTCGGCTCTTTCGCAGGCGGCGGCCACACCGCTTTGACCGTCAGCGGTCAACCGCAGCGTCGGGGTGACGTCCGCGGCGCGGGTATCCGTGGCGGTGCGGCCGCGTTTCGCCGACCCCGTCCTCGTGACGAGCTTGGCGGTGATCAGGCTGCTCACCGCATCGTCGACCCGCTGCTGCCAGTGCGGCTTGCCCTCTTTGTAGAGTCGATCACCCTCGTCGAACTGCGGTGCGAAGCGTGCAGCCACCATTTCCCGCACGACCTGCGGCGTCGCCGGAATCGTCATCGATGCCAGCGCACCCAGCGCGCAGTGCGCACGGTCGACCCAGGCTTCCTCGCCTGCGCTCATCGCTTCCACCCGATGTTGACCACTCAGAACCGCCACTTACGCACCTGTATTCAATACCAGCTGCGCTCGCGCGGATCTGCCGTATCACAATTTGCAGCCGCGTTCGCCAGCAATCGACGGGCACGAGCCACGCGGCGGCGCTAGTGGTCGATCGATCGTCGGTGTCGGTTGCGTCGGTGCACCGTTTTCTTTTATATGGTCCGCGACGCTCCGCAATTCGCCGACCATCGTCAGCTCCCCGGCGGCCGCTCCGGCTGCCGATCCAGCTTCACCGCAACCTACCCGTGCTAACACAACCAAGGCGATCGGCGGTTTGCTCTGCGCACCGACAAGGCCGCGTCGCGCAACCCGCACCGCGGCTGGTTCAGGATACTAGAGGCGCCGGCCAACAGCTCGACGCTTGTACTGGTCAAACCGCCAAGCCGGCACTGGCCACCGCCGGGGCCGCGGCATCGGTCGAGCGCTTACTTGGCTGACCCGGCCACGGTCGAGGCAGCGCGAACACGGTGCGCCAGAACATCGTCAACGCGGTACCCATCAGTTAGGACTGCGCGCGAGCATCTTGTCGTCGGGAGTCGCTTCGTCAGTCGATGGGCCCACCGACTGGGAGGTGCGGCAGCACGAAGTTGAAACCCTGCGCGTGATGCCCGCCGCCGGCCGGGCAGTGTCCCTTGTCGGGATAGCCGTCATAAAACAAGCCGTGACAGCGATTACAGAAACGCCACTGCGCTTGCGCCCCATTGGTTTCCGGCAGGTCGTGGTTGAGCAACATGTCGTCGGAATCTTGGCGATGGCTGCTCCCGGCTGGGCAGTGTCCTTTGTCGGGGTAGCCGTCATAGAACACCCCAAAGCGGGTGCCACAGAGTCGCTAGTGCGGTTGACCCACCCGTGTTTCGGGCTTGTTCACTGGCAGTTCGAACCGGTAGCCTTCGGCGTGATGCCCGTGGCCGGACGGACATACTCCCTTCTTGTCCGAGCCGTCGTAGAACATGCCGTGGCACTTATCGCAGTAGCGGCATTCAACAGTGGACATAAATAGCCCTCCAATCGTCGGAGCCCGCGACTTCGAGGCCAACCTATCGCAGGCGTGAGGAATCACCGGCCGATACGGCTATTTTGAAAGAATCTCGACCATGTCATCCGTATCGAGACCATTAGCGGAGCCGTCGCTCATGCAGGCAGCGTAGCGCCCGCATCAAAACAGGCGCGGCGGCCACGCGATGTTTCGTCACGGTCACACATCTCCCCTGGCAGATATCTCTGGAAAGTCACAGCTAGGCAACCGTTTTCGCCTACTGGATGGATAGGATATATTACCCATCTTATTCTGATACCGGAGCAGGTGTCCGACAATCGCGATGGTGCTCGCCCGGGGTCGGCCGACGGCCCGGATGCCGGTGAGGCCGATCCGTTCCCGGAGTGGTTCACTGCGTTCCTGCGCGACCGTCAGACCCGCAAACCTTCCGCGCACACCATGAAGGCCTACCGCCAGGACTTCATCGCCATCGCCAGTCTGATCGCCGACGGTGATCCGGCTGGCTTGAATATAGTTGACATAACTAGGGATTCGATGCGGGCGGCGTTCGCCGCTTACGCTCACGATCACGAAGCCGCGTTTATCCAGCGCTGCTGGTCGACCTGGAATGTGTTGTGCACCTTCCTCTATACCGGCGAACAGCTAGCCGCCAACCCTATGCAGTTGGTCGGTCGGCCTAAGCTGGCCAAGAGCCTGCCCAAAGCGCTCCCCCGCACCGCGGTCGAAGCGCTGCTAGAGTTCGTGGCTCAGGATTACGGCTCCAAGCGGCAAACCGATTGGGTCCAAATTGATCTCGCGATCATCCTGACCGCGTTGTTAGCCGGGCTGCGCGCCGAGGAGCTCCGAGGGGCCAATGTCAGCGACATCCGCACGACCGATGATGGCGCAGCTGTCATCTACGTCAAGGGTAAGGGCGGGAAGGAGCGCAGCGTCCCTATCGAAGCCGAACTCCTCGCGGTCATTCAGACTTATCTCGAAAGCCGCGCTATCCGCTTTCCGCAAGCCGAGAAGCACAGAATGACAGCAGGATCCGGTCTGGCTCGATGGTCTGCACGCTCCCCACTGTTCGTCGGCCGCGACGGCGAACGTATTACCCAGGGAACGCTGCAATCACGCATCAAGCGAGCGTTCAAGCGCGCCGGCCCCGACGCCCAGCCCGTGCCTGGCGCACTTGTGCACGAATTGCGCCACACCTAAGCCACCGAACTCGCCGACTCCGACGTCAACGTCTACACACTCATGAAGCTGCTGAGGCATGAATCGATGACTACCTCACAGCGATATATCACCGCCGCCGGTACCGAGACACGAAGCGCAGTAGCGCGAAATCCGCTGTAGGGGTTAATCCCTGCTCAACCAAGCTGAGAACGCGAATCGCCTCGCTGACGGTCACCCGAACGGTCGACGAAGTGCACGGGTTACGAAAAAGCCCGGGTGATAGCGGCTAGGCTGCC
Source organism: Mycobacterium sp. (assembly GCF_965277065.1). Taxonomy (GTDB): domain Bacteria; phylum Actinomycetota; class Actinomycetes; order Mycobacteriales; family Mycobacteriaceae; genus Mycobacterium. Next base: position 15,680 of record NZ_CBDIBT010000012.1, on the reverse strand, counting down.
GTTCAATGAGCGAGCTGCTGCCCAATCTTGACGCCTTGCTGACCCACCTAGTCGGCGACACCGGCGGCGCGCGCGATGCCCGGACTCTCGCGGAAGCCGTCGCCGAGTCCACCACCGAGGATGATCTCGACCAGGCGCTCGACGCGGTGATCGCCACCTGGCGGACACTTTGACTGGCGGCACGACCGGGCCTCGCTTGGTCTCGCTGGAGATCCGCGGCTTCCGCGCCTTCGGCACTGAAGCCCGCACGTTGCAGCTCGATGCGCCGCTGGTGGTCGTTCACGCTGGTAATAGCCAAGGCAAGACCAGCCTCACTGAGGCTATCGAGTTTCTCATCAGCGGGCGAAGCAGCCGCCGCGAGATGCTGGGCGGTTCCAAGGCCGAGTATCACGACAGTCTGCGCAACGCGCACCTACCGGCCGCTGACACCGATGTGTACGTCCAAGCCCTGGTGCGGGACGCCGCCGGCACTACCCACGAGGTCCGCCGCGAGCTGCTGTCCGACTTCTCCCAGGGTGCCGAATGCGATAGTCGTCTCCTAGTCGACGGTGTGAAAGCCAACAACCTCGACCACGTGGGCCTGCCGTTGGCCGACCCCCCGGTCCGCGCGCCGGTGCTGTTGCAGCACACGTTGCGCCACGTGCTGTCGACCGAGCCAAAACAGCGGGTCGGCTATTTCAAGGCTTTACTCGAGCTGACTGATCTGGACTTGTTCCGGGAACGTGTACGCGCTGCACGTGGCCGCATCGACGCCGAACAACCAGGGAGTGCTTTCCGCCTGCTTAAAGCCTTGACCGGGACACCTGCCGGCTCGTCGGGTGAGAGCATTGCCGCCCTGGCCAAGAAACCCATCACCACCGAGGCGGCCAAGACCGCTATAGATTCAGCGCTCCTGACAGCAGGGCGCGCGGTGCTCGCGCTCGGTGGCGCTGAAGTCGATGACGTCGATGACGTCGATGCGCTGCGTCACGCGCTCGTAGCCGCGCTGGAAGACCAACGCGAGCAGGTATTTCCGTTATCAGCGTTCGCAACCGGACCGCTGGGAACAGTTCCCGAGTTTCCGAACCTCGATGAGTATCGCGCGGCGTTGGACGAGCTGGATCACCAGGCCGCCCAGCACACGCCGTTATTCGAAGCGGTTCTGGGCATTGAGGAATACGGCACGCTCGAGCAACCTGTCGACTGCCCGGTCTGCGGCACCAGCGATGCCCTGACCCCTAACCGGATCGGGGAGCTTCGGGACTACCTGCGCCGCACCCAGTCCCTCAGTTCGGCCGCACGATCGACGACCGCAGCGTTGGCCGAAATGCGGCATGGTCTTGACCGACTCGTCACGGCCGCTTCGGCCAGCGTGCCCGCGGCGGCCCGTTGGACCGTCGAACAAGTCACCCTTGCCAGCGACAATCTCCGTGGGCTCGGCATCGATGCCGCTTTGGCTGCTGGCGCCCGAACGCAGGCCACCGACATCGCGGTGGCCGCAACCGCGCTCACCACAGCCTGCGCGGCGCTGCGGGGCGCGCTTGAACAAGCCGGAGATGCCGTGGCTGGCCGCCACCCCGTGGCGACTGACCTCGAGATCGGGTACCGCAATGTTGTTGCCGCCGCGGACAACCTCAGCACGGCTGTCACGGAATACAACCGCTCAGCGACCGTGCTACGCACGGCCGTCGACGCGGCCTCTCGGGAGCGTGTGGCCGTCTCGGGACTTCGCGAGGTCGCCAACCTGGTGCGGTGCCGGAACGAGCTGATCACCGATGTGGTCAGCGAGGGCACGCGGCAACAGATCATCCGACGCCTCAACACAGCCGAGAAAGCGCTCAATGCGGCCGCCGGTGCCGTTCTGGACACCAAATTCACCCAGATGAGCGACACCATCACCAAATGGTGGGCCACCATCCGTCCCGACGAGCTTGTGGGGTTCGGCGGCATCAAGCGCCGCGCTGGCGGCGCCTTATTCGTCAACCTCGTCGCCGCGCTCCGCATTGCCGCGACCAGCACCCCCGTCGAACGCGAAGCCCTTGGCGTCTACAGCGATTCCCAGCTGAACGCTCTGGGCCTGTCAATCTTTTTGGCGCGCACCGAGCTACTTGGAACGCGGATTGTGGTGCTCGACGACCCCATTCCCGGCAGCGACTCTGATCATCGCCTTTCGTTCATCCAAACCACTCTGGGCCAGTTGCTCGCTTCAGACACCCAAGTCATTCTGACAACTTTTGACAGCAAGTTCGCGAAACTGACCCAGGCCAACCACGGTGGCGGCAACGACTACTTGGGTTACAAGCTCGACCTCATCAACATCCTTGACGGCACAGAGCCCACGCAGACGTGTGACGTTTTCGGTCAGCTCATGCTCGAAGCCCAGGAAAGCCTCTACGCTCCGACTGCCCGAGGTCGACGGCCTGCGTGCAACGTAATGCGCACCGCCGCGGAGCGGCTCGCCAAACAGATCGTGGCCTCCGGTCAAACCCACGCCGGCATAGCAACGACGGTCGAGGACATCGAAGCGAAGGCTTCGACTCTGGGCGCCCTCCTACCCCTAGTTTTGCCGCTCGTGGTGGACGGCAACGCCGAACGCGGGCTATGGCGGACCTTTCCCCAGGTACTCAACCCTGGCAGCCACGACGATGACGTTCCGTCAACCGCAGACCTCAAGGTGGTGTTCGGCAATTTGAACAAAATCGCGCGAGATCATCGAAAGCATTGGCCGGGCGGCCTTTTAGAGTGAAGAGCCTTCTGGACTGGACTGGCTCTCAGGAGGAATCGGATGGCCAAGCGATGGGAAGACCGCTGGATCCGCGTGCGCGCTGCGCCCATACAGGGCGGACAAGGGGACTCGTTCATCGGCAGACCGATCGACGGTGACGGTAAACCGAGCGTATTCATCAAGACACTGCATAAGACCCGGGTGAACGACCGCCGCGCCCGCGGCAGATTCAAGCGTGAAGTAACCGCCTACGAGACTCTGGCCGGCCTCGGGCCGCCGACCCTCATAGACCACAATGCCGAAATCTGGCTAGAACGCGGCACCCCCATGTACATGGGCATGGAACTCGTCGACGGAGTGGATCTCAGGACCTATAGGGTGCGGCGCAACGATGCCCCAGATGTCAACGCAGCCTTGGAGTGTGCGCGTGAGCTTGCCGAAGCTCTCACTCGATGCCATGAGAACAACGTCATTCACCGCGACATCAAGCCAGCCAACGTTGTATTGCGGGGCCGCGATTTGGTCAATCCAGTGCTGGTGGACTTTGGCCTATCGTTTAATAATGCTGCCGAGGACGACCTAACCCGGGTCAACGAAGAGATCGGAAATCGATTCCTTCGCCTACCAGAGCACGCTCGACCGGGTAGCCAGGATCCTGCAAGTGACGTCACTCAGCTGGCCGGGATATTCCTCTACACCATTACTGGACACGAACCTCGAGTCTTGACAGACGAGTCCGGGCGCATGCCACATCAGCGGCCAGAAACCCGCGCGGTCCTGGCCGCGGTTCTCGATGAACGCCAAATCCTCCGGATCTCGTCCGCCTTCGACAGGGCGTTCCAAAACGACCTTTCGCGGCGGTACCAAACAGGCCTAGAGCTTATCTCGGCATTAGAGAAAGCCATGCAACCCCATAAAGGCAGCGGCGACCTTGACGACCTCCTCGCGAAGGTCGACGAGGTCGTTGTTAGTCAAGGGATTTCAGATTTAGCAAGACGCCGGGAGGCGCTTGCTGCACTTATATCGTCGATCGCCCGGACCAACCAGGACTTCGCGAACGGGCGCGGCCTTCGCGTGCTGCAATCAGCGAACGAAGAACAGGTGACCGCCGACGAAGAATGGCACCAGACCCGCATAGCGGTAACTCTGCATGGCAACGTCATCCAAACAAATCTCATGCCGTTGTATCGCGTGGAACGCCGCGGTCCCGAATACCTCCTAATGATCGACGGCGAAGAGGTATGGCGCGGCGGCACATCGGCTGATCAAGACTTTCAAAAAGCCGTACAAGCGGCCGCAGCTACCTACTTCTTGAACTCTCAAAACGATCCCGGCAATTACGTTGTACGTCCGACCGATCACTGACTGGCGATGCCTGCATTTCGAGAACAAGCCGCCCATCGCCTCTGTGCGGCCCGGTCGTTCGCGCGCAGACTGCCGAAGCCTTTCCATTGATAACCGGGAATCACTGGCTAAATCTTGGTCGCCCCGGTAACCACTCGCTGACATTTCGAACCCTTTGAGAGTGCGCCTGCCGCGGTCAGGGCATCCGACCGGCGTACTTGAGGCCGAACCCGAGGTCGAGGGTGTCAACGACGAGCCTAGCGGCCGCTGGATCTTTCAGGATTTCGACTTCGCTTTGAACACTGACCGCCGGCGTGGCAGCGCGTGCAATCAGCATCAGGGCGACTTTGGACTCGCAATTGCGGCACGGGTAGGCCAGCGCGCGTGCAGCCGGGGTATTCAGCAGGATCTCGGTGCCCGCGGTGCGGGTGGCGCTGTAGGCACTGGAGTCGCGGCACAGGAAGGACGAATCCAGGTTCAGTTTGGCGGCGTGTGACCCGTAGGCAGCGGCCGCGGGAATGTCTTCGTTGAGGGTGAGGACCGCGAGCATCTTGTTGGACAACCACAATCTCGGCACCAGGCGGGATGCGGGAATGGGTTGGTTGCGCAATATGCCTTCGGCGACGGCGCCGAGAAGTGTTGGCGCTACATAGAGATAGCCACCCAGCACGGGGTCGGTGGGCTCGAAACGACCTTGGGCGGTGTCGTGCAGCGGCTTGGGTCTGGGATTGAACGAGTTTGCCGCGTAAGTAGCGCCGGCAGCGCGAATCCGATAGAGCGTGCTTCCTTTGGTGATGGGTTCCAGATCGGCAGCGGTGCCGTTGTAGACGTTGGTCGCCACCGACTTTCAGTCCATACCTTGCTGACTGCGGTCGATAGCGAAATCGACGACGTCCTCGCCTAATTCGTGTTGTTGCAGCAGGTCCACCGGGCGCCGGCCGCCGAGACCTTCGTCTTCAGAAAACCACCAGTCCAGGGCACCCCAGGGGTCGGCATCGCTTTCCAGTCTGCGGTTGGCATGCGCGACGACCGGGCGAATCTCGTGCTTCGCAGGATCGACCTGAAATTTCGGATACCGGTAGCGGTTGCCTATCTTGACCCCCAGCAGCTCGTTGGCCCGTCGACGATTCTGCGCGATCGTGCGGTGGGGTTTGCCTGTGGGAGAAAGGATGGTGCTCGCCTCGGTCGAACTGAAGGTGTCATCCAGGCTCAACGGCAGCCTGTACCGAAAGGGGCCGGTCGCGGTTTGGACCGCCACGTCCTCGTGGGCGGGGGCGGCCTGCGTGTCGCGGAACTCAATCAGCAACCGGAGCTGCGCGCGGGCTGTCTCAATCATGCTGTCCAGCAATGCAACTGACGACGACCGACCTTCCTCCGCTGCCACTGCGTGGTGGGCAATATCCCCGCGCGGACCGTGAAGGACCATTGCTCTACTGAAGGGGCTGTTGTCGTGGGCGAGGAGGTTTCGGACCTTAGTAAGCAACTCGTCCACGTTCGCAAGGTGTGCGGTCTTCAGTTGAGCTGCCTGACCCGGCTCCAGGATCGCGCTCAGCTCTGTGGTGACGACCGGGCCCTCCCCGATCAGGTGTTTAACATCGGCCTGTATCCGGCGGAGCGACGCGTCGCGATCACCGACGCCTGGGCGGTCGGCGGACGCGGGCCCGCGCACGACCAAGCCCACCAGCGCGCTACCCGATTGATCGTCGGGTTGCTCGCCAGTGCGCTCGGGGTCCGGCTGGACGAAATACAGGCCCCCGCTATCGAGATCTTTAAACCGCTCTGGCTGCAGCTTCACGGCATCTCCCAAACTACGATAACTACGGTGCTGACGAACAGTGTAGTTAACGTAGTTACGATGCGCCAGCGTAGGCCTGCCTACGTGTGATCGCGCATCGGACGAACTCGTTTACCGGGCGACCCGACGCTCACACTCCCGAGACCGCTGCTTTTGGAGACTACGGCTCTACCCGTCGGGCTGCGTCTGTTAATCCGCTTCAACGCGGCGGAATTGCGGGCACAGTCGAGGGGCGTGACTATCGTGTACGCCGCGAGGGTTTCGAACCCAGTCCCCAGATGAAGAGCCTGGTGCTATCCCAACTCAGCTAACGGCGCGCAGGTCAGTGGGCCGCCTGGGACACGAACCCGGAACTCATGGGTAAAAGCCAAGAGCGATACGCGATTCACCAACGGCCCCACTACGTGTGTACGTCCTGCAGGAGTCGAACCTGCGTGCCCGTCAAGGGCACCGGAGTCTGAATCCGGCGTCCTCTGTTCCACACCCTCGCGACGGCCGCGCGGAGTTCGTGGATCCGACCGGTTTCGACGTCGCGCTCGCAAGCAGGTTTGGGCGGCTGGACGAACCGGTCGGATGTATCTGCGACGCGGCGAGTGAACGGTGACATACTGAACTGGCCAGAATGTCCGAATCGCACATAATGGGCAAAAGGTCTAAACTGTTGGATGTAGGCACGAGTGAGGAGACCATCATGACCGTTTCGTTCCGCAACCGCGACGGCAAGCTGGTCGATGTCCCCGCGGTCACCGCCAGCCGCCTCAAAAACGAGTTCGGCAGCGTCTTTGAGCAGGCCGCAGCGGATGGCGCGGTGGTGATCACCAAGCACGACACCCCCAGGGCAGTGCTGCTGTCGTACGCGGAGTTCGAGGCTCTGACCGCCTCAGCCACACCCGCCCTCGACGACCTCGGTGAGCGCTTCAGCGCGCTGCTGGCCACCATGCAGACGGCCGAAGCCAAGGCTGGAGTCGCCGCGGCATTCGATGCCTCTCCGGAGGAGATGGGCGCCGCCGCGGTGAAGGCGGCGCGCACCGCGCAGTCGCGGTAATCCAGCGCGACCCATGGTGGGCACGACCGCGACACCGGCTCAAGTACGTGTACTGGCAGGGATCAATGGCGCCGGGAAGAGCAGCGTCGTCGGTGCCACGATCCGCGATAAGGGTGGTGAGTACTACAACCCCGATGAGGCCGCCCGAGCGATCTTGGCGGCCAACCCCGGGCTGAGTCAGACCGAGGCCAACGCGGCGGCATGGGAGCAGGGCCGCACGCTGTTGCGGCGTGCGATCGACGAAGGGCTCGACTTCGCCTTCGAGACCACGCTGGGCGGCAACACCATTCCCGCGCTGTTAGCTGACGCCGCTGCCCGCGGTAGCGAGGTTCGCCTCTTCTTTGTGGGCCTGGATGGCGTCGAGGCGCACATCGAACGGGTGCGGCAGCGGGTCCGCGGCGGCGGCCATGACATTCCGGAGGCCGCGATCCGCCGCCGGTACCGACACAGCCGGATCAATCTGATCAACCTGCTATCGTTGCTCACCGAGCTACGGATGTATGACAACTCGGCGACCGCCGACCCGGCGACCGGGCAGGCGCCGACGCCTATGCTGGTGTTGCACATGCAGCGCGGCCGCATCGTGGGGCCGCCCGATCTGACCGCGACGCCGGCGTGGGCGCAGCCCATTGTCGCTGCCGCACTGGAGCAGTCGCAGAACATGTAACCGGGGCAACGGTTTTGGGGCGGTATCGGTGAGCGGCGCGAGTGGACAGTAATGTCGGCGCGATGAGGCGGGGGCCGATCGGCGCGGCGAGTGTCTGCGAGTCGCTGCGCAACCTCGTAACCTGCAGAGGACGAGCAGCCCCGATCGGAAAGAGATGGTCTCGTGTATCCAGCGGGTAGCAGTGCCTACGGGGCACCGAACCAACCCGGCGGGCCGCCGCCAGCGCCTCCGGTAGAACCGATCTTCCAGGTAAGGGTCACCAAACACCTCGGAGCCCTCGTTTTTTGGTACAACCAGTACCGCACCGTCACGGGCACCTACGCGCAGTGCGACGCCGCGATCACCCAGGCCCAGCAGCACAATCTGTTGCTCGGCTGGTGGAGTCTGGCGTCGCTGCTGGTGTGGAATCCGATCTCGCTGTGGCGAAACAGCTCAGCCCGAAAAACGTTGCGCCAGCAGGCCGCACAGGCTCAGCACTACGCGCAGTGGTGGAGCGCCAACCATGACGGAAGGCAGCACGCGCCGGGCTGGACGGGGCCGCAGGCGCCATCTGCTGCCACGCAGTACGGCTGGATCGGTCAGTGAACGCTGAATTCACGCGGCTTTGAGCTGGTGCGCGGTCGCGGCCTGGAGTTCGTCGAGAGTTTGCAGCGGCATCGCCGGCGACGGACCGGGGGCTGCCTTGGGCCCGCCTGAATGCGTTGTGCTGCTGACGACGAGGAAGCCCCGCACCTGGGTGACGCGGTATATCTCAATGCCTTCGTCGCAGCGGTCGTAAGCCTGTACCTTTTCCACGCGCATCCACCGGTGCGTGAACCGCACGGTGTCCTCGCCGTCGGCGAGCGCGGCATCGGTGGTGAGGTGTCGGTGGTGAGGTATCGGCGGTCCTCCCGGTCCGCGCACAGCTCGGGTTTATCGGTGGAATGCGCTGCGCAGGTGGCGATCTCGCGCCGCAGGTCAGCGAGATAGTCGATTCCGGGGTAGGCCCGGCCGATCGTCACCGTGGGCTGCCCCCACCGTGACGGGTCGGTGTCGCGCCGTTCAGCCACGCTGTCCCGGCGCGGCTCAGGTGGGTATTCGGTGTTTAGACAGCCGTTCCACGGCGGGTCCGCGTCCTGGCCCGACCGTGCGTCGACGATGACCCCTGCCGCCAGCGGCGGCAGCAGCGTCGAGATTTGACCCGGGCTCCAGTCGGCAAGCCGAGGCGGCAGCGCCGACCGCGGCCGGTGCCGGCCCACAGCGTCGATCAGCTGGGTGAGGGTGTCGCGGCGGGATGTCGCCGAGGGATCGTCGGTGCTGAACCATGCCTGCGCGATCACGCCGTTGGGCAGCACCGCGGCCGCCATCTGGGTGACGCGGCGCCACTGCCTGGCGATCTCACCGGACTGGTAGCGGGCCAGCGCGTCGGCGGATTCACCGAGCAACCAGGTCTGGATCCGTCCGTCCCCTCTGGTGGGGGCGACGGCCCAGATCGGACACTGGCGGGCCCAATCGGTCATCGCCCGCACGAGATCGACATCGGCGTCGGCAGCCATCCGCCGGACCTCGACCCACTCGGTGTCTTTCGCCGCACAGCGCGGGTCGCGCCGAACCCCGTACGCATCGGTCGCCGGCTGGTAACTCACGGCGAGTTCGGGACCGGTCCGCGCACCCAGCCGCGGCAGGATCTGGCAGTCGGCGGGCGACGACTCCGGCGCCGTGGTCGAACGCGGCCACGTGGCGAACGGCGGCTTGGGCGCCTCGACGAGGATGTCGTCGACGAATTCCTCGCTGAAGTCAGCCAGCCCAGGCACGCAGCGCGCCAACTGATTCGGGCCGCACTCCCCCGTTGGGCTGGGCCCGGGGGTCAGTGTTGCCGGACCCTTGGCGGCTTCCGGTGGGTGCGTCGTACACGCTCCGCTGATGAATACCAGGCCGGCGACGCAGGCACCCGCGGTCACGCGAACCAACGCCCGTCCCGCCGGCATCACTGCGCCCGCGCTACCGCGACGTCTCGCGCCGACCGTGATCACGCGACAGATCCCCGATCCGATACGGTTCCGCCGAAGATGGGAGGGGGTGGCCGACGTGGTCGTCTTCGATGTCGGGTCGCGCCTAGGCCCCACCGGATCGCGGACGGCGGTGAAGCCGGGCGCTCGATCGAGGTCGAGTCCGGGGAGATGATGGGGTCGGCCTGGCCATTGCGGATCTGCCGGGTGCGCCAGAAGGCGGCCACCAAGCCCATCATCGCCACCATCAGGGCAAGCCACGCGATGTCGGTGCGGCTGGGCACGGACTAAGTCTGGCACGCGGACCGCGCAGCCACAGACAACAGTCGGGCGACCGGCATTGGGGCCACGCTGTACCTCAAGATCGACGGAATCATCTATGCCGCCGATCGCCGGGCCGAGAGCGACACCTCGCGCTCGCAGCAGCTCCCGGCTGATGACGACCACGATTCCGCGTGAGGTCTCGCGACTGTGCCCCGCCCGAATGAGCCGCGGCGGCCGGGTCGGGGTGATTCCATAAGGGGGCGGGCTGAGCGACGACGGGTGAGCTAGCGTCGGGTGAACGGGGCGGGCGTGGCGGCCAAACACCGTCGGGGCGACCAGTATCGGAGGCGGGAGGGATCGGATGGGCTACCGCCGGCACGGTGCCTCGCTTCGGCGACCGCGGCACGGTCCTGACCGCCGCGGCCCTTGCCTTGGCGTGCCTGAGCCCGATGACGACTGCGTGTGACTCCGCGGTGATCCGCGGCCGGGCGGCGTCGATGATCTATGACCCCGACCGGGTCGGTGGCCTGCCACCAGCGACCGACCCAACGGCATCCGCGCCGGCGCGCCGGCAGCGGTAGGCGAGGTCGAAGGCGGCGACGGTGGCGACGGCGACCGGCTTGCCCTGTTGGCGGTCAACGACATTCAGAGCTTCTGGGCGTCGACCTACCCTGAGTCCTTCTCGGGCCAGTACACGCCGCTGGCCGCGGTGCGGTCCTATGATTCGGCCAATCCGGCCAGCCCGCGGGTGTGCGGCAAAACCGCCATCGCCCGGGACGCTAACGCCGCGTTCTGTGCCCGGGACGACTCGGTGTCCTGGGACCGCGGCGTTCTGATTCCCAGCGCGCGCAAGTACTTTGGCGACATCGCGGTCGCGGGGGTGCTGGCGCATGAAATCGGTCACGCGGTGCAGCGCCAGGCGCGCACCGTCCACACGTTCACCCGCACCATCGTGCGCGAGCAGCAGGCCGACTGCGTCGCCGGCGTCTACCTGCGCTGGGTGGCTCAGGGCGACTCCCCGCGGTTCACGATGAACACCACCGACGGGCTCGATCACGTCCTGGCCGGCGGGATCACGCTGCGCGATCCCGTCGACGAACCCGGTAATGCGCATGGTGCGCACGGCTCCGCGCTGGACCGGGTAGGCGCCTTCCAGGAAGGGTTCGACGGTGACGCCGGCACCTGCGCGGCCATCGACAAGGACGAAATCGCCCGCCGCCGTGCCGGTTTGCCGCAGTCGCTGCAGACCTACTCCTCCACCGACCGCGGCGAGATGGCTATCACCGAGGACGCCGTGCAACTGCTGATGGAGACCCTCAACCAGATCTTTCATCCCAGCCAGCCGCCTACCCTGGCCGCGAGCACACCCGTCACGTGCGCCGACGCCCGGCCCAGTCCGGCGGCCGCGTACTGCCCGGCGACCAACACCATCACCGTCGACCTGCCGGCACTGCGTCAGATGGGTGCCTACGCCGATCAAGAGAACCGCGAACTGCTGCAGGGCGATGACACCGCCTTCTCGGTGGTGACATCGCGCTACATGCTGGCCGTGCAGCACCAGCACGGCGTCGCGCCGACCGGGGAGCGGGCCGCGCTACGGACCGCGTGCCTGACCGGTGTCGCGCAGCGCGGCATGTCCGACCCGGTCGCGCTGCCGTCGGGGCGGCACCTTGGTGCTGTCCGCCGGCGATCTCGACGAGGCGATATCGGGGTTGTTGACCAATCATCTGGTGGCCAGCGACGTCGACGGCGACACCGTGCCCGCCGGGTTCACCCGTATCGTCGCGTTCCGGTCCGGGCTGATCGGCGATGCTGGCGGGTGTTACGGAAACTTCCCGTGAACCGCCCGCCACCGTCCGGCCAAGGCCCGCGACCCGGGCCCGAGCAGCCCTGGTATCTGCGCCCTCCGACCTCCGATGACCCCACCGCGATCGCCCGACCGCGATCACCCCGGCCTCGCACCCCGCCGAGCCCGCACCGGCCGCCGCCTCCCGCCCCGGGCCCGGGCCGATCTCCGAGCGGGCACCGCCCGATGCCACCGCCGCCGGTCGCCCCGTGGCATCAGCGCCCCGTCGCACCGTGGCCACCGGTCAAGCCGCACCTCCGGCCCCCGCCGGGCGGGGGCGCCGACACCGCAGCCCACGACCGGCGGATCCGTGGGCTCTTGATCGGCGCCGGAGCATTGGCGATCGTGATGTCAGTGGCCGTGATCATCCGCAGCGCAATCCAACTCGGTGACGGCGGTCGGGTCCTCGACGTCTCTAGGGTGCAGGCCGGGGTCGCGCAGATACTGTCGGATCCGGTCGGCGGCTACGGCGCCAACACCGTCGGCGACGTCAGCTGCAACCACGGCCGCAACCCGAGCGCCAGGAAGGGCACGAGTTTCGTGTGCGACGTCGCCGTTAACGGTGCGCAACGCCATGTCACGGTCGTGGTCACGGATGACGCCGGGACCTACGAAGTCGACCGTCCGCGATAGCAGTTTCCGCACCGAAGCGGATCGGTGGTCAACCAGGTTCATTGCCCTGTTCCGCGGAGGACGGCGAATGCCAGCCGCGCCACGAACGCCACCGTAGCGGGATGGCTGATCGTCACCGCGATCTTTAGTCGTCACCGCGATCTTTTAACGATCCGCCCGGACCGGCGACCTCCCCGTCCTTGACGTCGCGCCGATCACAGTCGTGGCATGCTGTCTGACCATGAGCGGGGTGGGCGATCGGGGGTGGGGTGTGCTGCCTGTGGGTTCGGTGGTGGCCGGCTACCGGGTCGAGCGGCTCCTGGGTGTGGGCGGCATGGGCGCGGTCTATGTGGTGGCCAACCCGGAGTTGCCGCGCCGGGATGCGTTAAAGGTGCTGAGCGCGGCGCTGTCGCACAACGAGGAATTTCAGACTCGGTTCGTCCGCGAGGCCGACGTGGCCTCGATGCTGGATCACCCCAACATCGTGTCGATCTACCGGCGGGGCCGCACCGATGACGGCCTGCTGTGGATTGCGATGCAGCTCGTCGACGGCACCGACGCCGACGCGGCACTCAAGAGCGGAACGATGACCCCGGCGCGGGCGGTGTATGTGGTCAGCGAGGTCGCGAAGGCGCTCGACTTCGCCCATGCCCATCAGGTGGTGCACCGCGACATCAAGCCGGCCAACTTCCTGCTGGCGGGGGTCGTTGGTGAGGAGCGGGTGCTGCTGGGCGATTTCGGAATCGCCCGCGGACTCGATGATGCGGGTCTGACCGCGACTGGCTCGTTGATGGCCACCGTCGCCTACACCGCTCCCGAAGTGCTCGCCGGCGGCACTTTCGATGCGCGCGCCGACCTGTATTCGTTGGGCTGCACGCTGTTTCGGTTGTTGACCGGCAAAACCCCGTATTTCACCGCAAACGGGCCGGCCGCGGTGATGATGGCCCACCTGCAGGCGCCGCCGCCGCGTCTGTCCGATGTCGTGGGCGGGCTGCCGCCGGCGCTGGACGGGGTGATCGCCAAGGCGATGGCGAAAGATCCCGCACAGCGGTTCGGCTCGGCACGTGAACTGGCCGATGCCGCCTCCTCGTTGGTGCACACAACCACCCGCTTGACGACCCGACCCTGGCAGCCGGTGCCGGCTGCTGCGGTCAGTGCGTATCGCGACGCCCCTCCCACCGGCCCGCAGTGGTGGCAGCAGACCGGCGGACACCCCACCCAGCAGGGGTTCGCCGCCGCGCCCACCCAGTGGGGCGCACCTGTCCTCTCCCCTCCCCCGGTCAGGCCGCGGCGGCGGCGCGGACTCATCCTGGGTGCGATGGCTGCCACGGTGCTGCTGGCCGGTGCCGCGGTGGGCGTGGTAACACTGGCGCACCATTCCAAGGGCAACCCCAAAGCCGCTCCGTCGCAAGCTGTGTCGACGACGTCAGCTCCGCCGCCTGCTGTGTCGACGTCGTCAACTCCGTCGCCGTCGCCGGTCGCACCGCTGCCGCCCAGCGCGCTCGACAACCTGCTGCCCACTCCCGAGGAGGTCGCACAAATCATGGGCGCCACGAAGCTGGCAATCTTTAAGGCGACCGACAAGATGACAGATGAAACGGGAGTCATCGACCGCAAGCAATGCCTCGGTGCGTTCGCCCCGGAGCAAGCGCCCGTGTACGTCGAGACCGGCGGATGGACCGCCGTGCGTGCGCAGGCGGTGCATGAGCCCGGCGACGTGCCGATCGCGTTCGAAGTGTTTCAGGCAGTCATCGAATTGCCGACGGCGGCGGTCGCGGAGAATTCGCTCACTGCCCAAACCGCGCAGTGGGCGTCATGTTCGGGCACGGAGTTCACGACGACGTATCCGAACAGCGTTCCTGTGCCATGGAAATTCGGACCGCTCACTGCAAAAGGCAACCTGCTCTCCATGATGCAGCTGCCGGTCAAGAACAACAACCCGGCCACGGGTCCCTGCCAACGGGCCGTGGCCGTCCAAAACAATATGGTCGCCGACGTGTGGGCCTGCCGGATCGGCATAAGCAACCAAGCCGTCGACCTCGCCAACGCCATCCTGGCGAAAATCCCGCACTAGCCTGCGGAACCGGTCGGCAGGCGCATGGATGCACGGGTCGGTCGCGGGCATGTTCCAGCGCACAGGCGCCGGCATGCTGTCGAGTTTGATGCCGGTGCCGGTACCTGGACGCCGGATACGATCAGCGGCGAGGAGTCGCAGTTCGGGCTGCGCGCGAGACGTGGCGGGAGGTAACGGCGGTCATGGTGGTTGAGGTAGTGCGAACCATCGCCGTCCCCGCGGCCGACATCGGTGGGCGATGAACTCGTCGGAGCGCCGCAACGCTGTCTATCGGTGGCGCTGGCCTTCCGCATTCGCTGCGGTGGCGCTCACCGTCGGGGTGATCGGGTGGTTGGGCGCGGGCGGACCGCAGATCGTCGTCTACCCCACTACCGACTTCGCTCGGCTGCCGGTCAGCGCCGCGGATCCTGTTCCGGCGGCAGCCCTCCTCGTGCGTATCGCTGCGGAAGGTCAACGGCTCCCCGCAGCTGATGGACGAACCGTGTGGCTCGCCGGCCAGTACGTATCGCGTCATCGGCCGGGTCGATAGGGAATCGCAATGCGTGCACGACGCCGACCTCACCCTGTCCTGGTCGGCGGGTGGCAAATCCGCCGCTACCTGCCTCGACTGCGACTGGGTAGCCGGCCAATGTCTGCACATCGCCGGCCAATCGGTCGCGAAGGTGGAGTGCACCAGCCGGGGCGCGGTGCAGCCGCAGGTGGCGATCATCGGCGCCGTCGACGTCTCGTACTGCCGGGAAGGTGGAATCGCACACCGGGTAAGGCATTTCACCATCTGCAACGTCGGCGAGCACACTCAACTCATCCTCACCGACGGCAGCGTGAAGAAGTACAGGGTCGCAACAGTCATCAAGCCCACATTGGAAGAAGGGCACAAAAAGTAGCCGCCATGCCGACCGGCATCGTCGGATACGGCCCTACTGAATGACCCCACGATCCATTGACCGTCGAATCAGATCGTGAAACACAGTCGGATACAGCCCGCTCGGGCTTACGTCAGTAGCAAGCCGCTCTGACCTTGAGTTTTGCTTCATCAGCCATACCCTTAGGTGTACTTAGGCAGGTTGCAAATGATGCTAGCGAATGCGCTTCACCCCTGTGGATCGCGGGTCGTCCGCTCGCCGGTGTCGGCGCGATGGTCCGCCGGTCGACTACACGTGTTTTCCAGGTGCGCCCGGTGATCACGCCGCGCACGGTGGTCGTCAGAGACACCGAACATCCCCGCCAACTCGGTGTAGCTGGCACCGTGGCGGCGCAGGGTCCGGATGTGACGAACCATCTCCTCGGTCAACTTCGCGTTGGGGTGCGCCTCGCCGAGGATGGTGGCGCCGTCCGGGGGGA
>NZ_CBDIBT010000011.1:0-11897 GCF_965277065.1 Mycobacterium sp. | reverse complement strand
TAATCAGTCACGGTGAACGGGTCGGGCACGTAGCCGTCGTTCGCTATCAGCGGGAAACTCGGATCGACGACATGGAAGTGCGCGTCGAAGACCGGTTCGGTGATGTCGACCATGATCGGCCTATCACTCTCCCGCAGGGGCGTCTGCAAGGCCCCACGCACACAGCTCGACCGTAGTTGATTCTGGAGGCCATCCCAATGATAGAGACCACCCAGATGCCGGTGGGGCGAAATACGTCCGGCGGTCGCGGTCCCTTTCCACCACGCGCAGCGAGCATTCCGGGATGACGGGCAGGTCGGGCTGCAAGCTCTTCAGGGGCCAACGGTTTGACCAGATCGCCGACGGAATGGTCAACGTCGACTCGTTCAGCTGGAGCCGCGTTTCGTCGTCGCCTGGTTGGGCACCAAACGGGTCGTCACCCTGGGGCTGCTGATGCTGGCCGCCGCGTTCGCCTGGTCCCGACGGGCACAGGCATACGATTTTCACGGTCCGCACTGAGGACGGTGACCCTTAGAACGAGCCGGATGTGGAACCGAACAGCGAGACGATGTCGTACATCAGGTTGCCCAGAGCGCTGGCGTCGCCGTGCGTGAGGAGGACTTCGGCCAGGTCATTACTGCCGGCCACGGTACTGGTGGAGCCGGCCACCGCGTTGTCGGCCGCGCCCGTGGTGCCACTGAAGGGGTCCGAGACGTAGGCGATGTCGTTGTTGCCGAGGTTGACGCCGCCGTAGCCGCCGGCGACAGCGGTGCTGTTGTCGGGGCCGTAGACGTAGGCGTAGTTGCCGTCGCCGTGGGACGCCTCGACATTCGAGAAGTCCTTGGTGTAGTTGGTGTCGGCGATCGCGGAGTTGTTGTTGCCAAAGCCCGCAAACGCACCCTGGCTGTTGCCGGTCTCGGTGCCGGACGTGTTGGCGTAGTCGTTGTTGCCGCCGACCGAGTCGGAGCCGTCACCGAATCCGGTGATGTTGCCGTAGACGTAGGCGGTGTCACCGTTACCGGCGGTGGACCCCTCTCCGATCAGCGCGCTGTCGCCGGCGGAAGCGCCGCCGCTGCCGCCGTCGGTACTACTGATGGGGCTGTTGTTGCCGAAGTCGTACGCGGAATCGTGGCTTGAGCCGGTGGTGCCGCTGTCGGTGCCGCCGATCAGGCTGCCGCCGCCGGCGTAGGAGCCGAAGGTCGCGCCGTTGTAGGTCGAGGGGTCTGCGTTGTTGCCGACGTCGACGGCCGAGTCGTAATTGAAGTTCGTGGCGCCGGCGGTGAGCGATCCGGCATTGGCAAGAGCATGGGTGCCCGCAGCCAGGGCGTAGTCGCCGGTGCCACCCTCGGCGGTGGCCTTGGCGCCGTCACCGTAGGCGATCGCCAGGCCGTATTGGCCGGCCACCGTGGTGGCGGTGGCTTCGTTGCCGAGTGTGGGGAACAGATCTGTCCCGTTGAATGAGATCTGGAAATCCGTCACGGTGGCGGCCGGTGACGCACCACTGAGAAGACCGTCGACCGACGACAACCAGTCGTTGGACGTGTCTGCCGAGGCGATCGGCGTGTGGGCCCATGCGGCCCCGATGCCCAACCCGACTGCCAGCGTGCCTAGCCGGGCGATCCTGCGGGTGTTGACCATAATTCTTCCTCTCCTCGCCGCACCCGGGACGGTGCGCGATTTTGCTCAGGAGCCAGTCACTAACGGCATAAGCTTAAGCATCTGATTAGTTCAAAGTGTGAATTACCTGTAAAATTTCTTAAGTTTTCACATGTAAAACGGCCTCGGCCGGCCGCTGCAACATGGGTATCCGAGCACCGGCCCGCGTGTGCTATCGCACCTAGTCCCCCGACCGACCAGGCCGCAGGCGCCGTCCTTCAGTTGAGCGATAGGTGTTGCAGGCCAATCCCAGACCCGTGAGCGCGAGGTTCGGTCATCAAGCTGGCGAACTCTCTCCCCGATGGGTGATGCGTCGTTCCGTGCGCGCCTGCACCGAAGGTCGCCGCCGCCACGACCCGTACCGCCTATCGCGTCACACGTGAGCGGACGCCCTCGATCCCGAGCCGATAAGCTCGCTGACTATTTTATCGCGACTTTCTCAGCCTGTGTTCTAAGTACTAGCCAAGTGTCAAAAGGGCGCACCACAACAGCGCACCCGCCAAGCCGGGGGGCATCGATCTGGAGTTGATGACACGACTGTCGTTTGTTGCGATGGCCGGGGAGATGCCGCCGCTGGTCGACCTGCGGCAACGCGAACAGGGCATCGAACTGCGCATCGAACACTCGCCGACGAGTAATCCCAGCAACGACAACGGTTTTCCCGCCTCGAGGTCTGCCCGGGCGACACCCTCAGGACGGTTTCTCAAGGCGCGGCCGAGGAACCGCGACCGCGAACGGCATACACCCTGTCCGTCGTTGAATACTCGTCCAGCATGGTCGTCGCTGAGCCCGCGGTAGGCGCACCCGTTCGGTTGTTCTGGTCCCCAAGTCGCCGTTGTTACTGGGCATCGGATAACAGTCCCAGTCAAAGCGGCCAGCCGATGGCCTCTTCTCACGGCAGCCCTGGATTTGTCACTGCTGTTGGCCAGGGCGGCGTTATTCGCGTTTGCGCGGACCGGCATCGCCATCGCCCTGCGGCCTCGGCACGAGCGTTGGCGGTGTCAACTGCCCGGGCTGGGGCCAGTTGCTGAACGCCTCGGCATAGCTGTGGCTCATCACCTCAAGCACGGTCCCCCAAGGGTCGGTGGTGTAGGCCAGCGTCCAGGGTCGTCCGGGCACGAATTGGTTGGGCTGCGCGAGCAGCGCGCCGCCGTGATCGACGATGTGATCGACCATGGCCGCAACGTCGGGGTGGGTGATGCAGAGATGCCACAGCCCGCGCTCGAGCCACGCCGGCGACTCCTGCGTCGGCCGGGGCCCGCGGGTCTGCGGGTCGATGAACTGGAACAGCTCGATACCTACCGAGTTCCGGGTGAGCAGGTGGGCCTGCCAGGCGCGGCGAAACCTGCCGCCGAAAACCGACGACGCCTCGGCGTGTCCGGTGACTTCGAGTTCACGCGGGCCCATGATGCACCGGAAGCCGAAGACAGCCCGGTACCAGTCGATCGCAGCATGAATGTCCGGGACCGTCACCCCGACATGGTTGACAGCAAGGGCGGCCTCTGGAGCAAACATCATTGGCACCTCTTATTCTGAGTGTTCAGTATATTGAACATTGCTGTTTAGTATACTGTAAGCCTTGGGTACCGCGATGGTCGCTGAGCAGATCTGCCGTCGGTCTAGCTGCGCTTACCGGCGAATTAAGGATGGATCGCTAGTCTAGTGTGTCGTTTTGTGTACGATCTGTACGTTACAGTACACATGGGAGTGATCATGCATAATCCGCCAGCTGTCCACGCAGCAAGCGCACCGACAAACGATCTCGGCGGACGGATCCGCCAGGTCCGCACCGCGCAAGGTATGTCGGTGCGGGGACTCGCCGCCCGGGCGGGGTGCTCGCCGAGTCTCGTCTCCCAGGTTGAGCGCGGAGTGACCGCGCCGTCCGCCCGCGTGGTCTATGCACTGGCCAACGAACTGGGCATCACGCTGGATTCCTTATTCAGCAGTGAAGGGGCCGCCTCGGCAGAACCGGTAAGCATGGCGCATACCGGTGCCGATCACCCGGGCTCCGCGAGAAACGGCGCCGCAACTCCGGACACGGGCTCGTGGGGCCGAGCGACGGGTCCCGACGGGGCGGGCATCGTGCAGCGGGCGAATGATCGCCGCACCATTGAGCTTTCGTCGGGTGTTCGCTGGGAACGCCTCACCCCCACCCACGACAGCAAGGTGGACTTCCTCGAGGTCGTCTACGCCCCCGGCGGCCAGTCCTCCGACAGCGGGCAGGCCGTCCGACACGACGGCCGCGAATACCTCTATGTCCTGCACGGCGAACTCGAAGCCGTCATCGGATTCGACACCTTCCGTCTCCTTGAAGGAGATTCCCTGGCCTTCGACCCGACAACGCCGCATCACTACCGCAACCCTACGACGGAGATCGTCCGCGCCTTGTCCGTCGTCGCACACCAGCACTCGACATAAGCCAACTCGGGCAGACCCGAGTGATCCATTGCCTTTGAAGGAGAAGCGTTGAACGACAACACCACTGGAGGACCCGGGATCGACGGGCCACGGCGTGTCGGCTTTATTGGTCTCGGGAACATGGGATCTGCCATGGCGGTGCAGCTGATCGAGGCCGGCTACGACGTGACGGTGTGGGCGCGGACGGCACGCAAGGTCGATGCGCTCGTGGAACGCGGCGCGGCCCGCGGCGAGGATCCAGAAGACGCCATCGCAACCGGCGTGGTCTTCTCGATGCTGAGCAACGACGATGCGGTCCGCCAGGTTTTCACCCCCGAGCGGCTCAACGCTGCACCGGAAGGGTGTATCCACGTCAACCACGCCACGATCAGCCCCGCCACCGCGCTCGACTTCGCCTCGATGGCACGAGAAAACGGTACCCGGTATGTCAGCGCACCCGTCCTTGGCCGCCCGGAGGTGGTGGTTGCCGGCAAGGTCACCATTTTGGCATCGGGCGAGCCAGAGGGGCGGACCGTCGTGACTCCGCTGCTTGAAGCGATCGGCCGGCGGGTTTGGGATTTCGGGCCGTCTCCAGCGTCGGCTCTCGCCGTGAAGGTCTCCGTCAATTACCTCATCGTCCATGCATTACAGGCACTTGCAGAGTCGGTCACCATGCTCGAACGGCAAGGTCTGAACACTGAGCAGTTCATCGAGGTGATCAACGATTCGGTCTTTCCGGGACCGGTCTACCGCGGGTACGGCCACGCGATCGCCACGAGCAATTACACACCACCCGGCTTCACCAGCAGGCTCGGACTCAAAGACCTTCGGTTGGCCCTCGGCCTCGCTGAGGAACTGAGCGTCAATCTGCCCACCGGCGCGGTGCTGCGAGGGATCTTCGAGGAAGCCGTCGAGGACGTCGGCGAGGACTTGGACTGGGCCTGCATCGCTGAGGTCACCCGGCGCCGCGCCGGTGGTGACCGACACCAACCGTAACGACAACACCTACATACTGGAGATTGAAAACCGTGTCATTACAAGAATTTCTGTCCACCCCGACGTTCGAAGAGTACCGGGAACAGTTCAAGGATTTCTTCATCCTCGACCGCCGCGACGACGGAGTGCTGCTCGCCCAAGCCCACACGCACGGCGACTCGATCAAACTGAGCGTGCAAAACCACCGGGCCCTCGGCCAGTTCCTCAAAACCGTCGGCGCGGATCCCGAAAACGAGGTGCTCATCCTCACCGGCTCGGGGCGCGACTGGATGATGGGTTCAGACCCACAAGGATTCGAAATCGAGGAAAACGACCTTGAATACTGGGCATACGAGTACGCCTACAAGGACGGCCGCACCAACGTGAGCAGCCTGATCAACGATCTGCAGATTCCGACCATCGGCCTGATCAACGGCGACGGGTACCACTCTGAACTCTTGCTCATGTGCGACTTGACCCTGATGTCCGAAGATGCGCACATTTACGATCTGCATTACGGCATCGGCTCGATCCCCGGCGACGGCGTTCACAGCTGTTTCCAGGAGCTGCTGGGCGTCAAGCGGGCGGCGTATGCCCTGCTGACCGGCGAGTCCATCGATGCACGCGCCGCGCGGGACTACGGCATGGTCAACGAAATCCTGCCCCGGAAGCACCTCGTCACCCGCGCGTACGCTATCGCCGACCACATCATGAAACAGCCGCGCACGATTCGGCGTTTGACCACGCAGATCCTCCGGCGGCCGTGGAAGAAGCGGATTGTCGACGACCTCGATGGCGGGTTCGGCATCCAAATGTTCGGGCACCTCACGAAGCGGACAGCCGCCCACAGCGACGACCACATCATCAACGCCGGCCGCTACGTCCGAGAGGGCCGTCGAACCCCCTTCGACTGAAGCGCACCCGAGTGTCGCCTCCGCTGACTGCCGCGAATGACGCGTTGCCCCCAAGTCTGTTCTTAGAAACTTTGCGGTTCGGCCCCACCAGTGCCGAGAATGACCTCTGTGGCTTCTGGCTGAAAGCCGTCGAAATCAGCGCTGTTCCGGACAGCATCTCGACCATGACGAGAGGACAAGATGACGCGCGTCTTAGTGATCGGATATGCGCCCGATGCAGTCGATTTCACCGACCCGGCCATGCCGCCGGGCTTGAACGAGAACCTGATCGCCGAAGGCATAAAAAGGGACTTGCAGCTGATGCATGACCGGGGTTGGGAAGCGGAGCATCTACCAATCCGGGCAGACGAAACGTTGCGTGGCGACATTCTGGACCGCCTCGCACGCAAGTCTTACGACTGCATCGTGATCGGCGCCGGCGTCCGCATGACAACCAAGCATGTGGCCGAGCTTGAACATGTTATCGACGCTGTCCGGCATGGGGCACCCCTGACGCCACTCGCCTTTAATTCGAGTCCCGACAGCAGCGGCGAGGCGGCTGTCCGGTGGCTGCCCGAGGCTTAGCTTCTGACACACAATTGCGTGTCGCTGGCGGTTCGGCCGGCGTGAATGTGCCTGCGTTACAACGGATGCTCGGGCACGATGCCGTCCACCGCTTCAATGACCGCGTGATTCAGTTTTCCGAAATTAGTTAGTTGTGAAGGATACTGTGCCCAAACGATCAAGTTTGTCAGTGCCGGGCAGTGCGGCCGATGGCACCATCATTCCGACGGCCCCGGTGGCCCGTACCTGATTGGCTTAGCGTGGCGCCCATGCCGAAATTAAACACAGTCCAACTTGCTTCTGTCCGCGTCATCACCGATGACCTCCCGCGTCTCGTCCGGTTCTACGCGGTCCTCACGGGCGCGACCCCGCAATATCTGACCGACGACTTCGTCGAGCTGGTCACACCGTCGGCCACGTTTGCCCTGAGCGGCCCTGACCGAGTCGCGTTCATCAGCGAAAATCGGCCGCGCGCAGGCGCCAACAACACCGCGATCGTCGAATTCCTGGTAGAGGACACCGAGGCCCTCTACACCACCCTAAAGACCGAGTTCGACGATCTCGACGTTGTGCAGGCGCCCACCACGATGCCGTGGGGCAACGTTTCGGTCCTGATCCGCGACCCTGAAGGGTCATTGATCAACCTCTACACGCCCGTGACGCCGGACGGAATCAAGCTGCAGCAGAACCGGACGCCCAAGATGGGGCCAGAATCCACGGAAGACTCGTAATGCAAATTGTGGCAACCGGTTTCGGTGATCCGTCGGTGCTGAAGATCGTGCCGACGAATGAGAAAAGGCTATGGGAGTTGACCGGGCGGCGGCGGAAACGGTAGGTCGAGATTGTCGCTGGTGAGCATTAGCGTGTTCATCTCACCGTCGGCGGTGTCTGGGGCTGTCGGGATGATTCGGGACCGGCAGAGGTGTCGTCGTCATCCTGAGATTCCTTGTTCCGGTTGGGTGGGGCGCCGAAGGTGACGTCGATGTCTTGGAAGCCAATGCTGCGTTGAGCTGTGGCCTGATCGGTGTACGCCTGGCGGTCGGCATCGGTGAGGTCGACATCATCGGTGAACGGGGTCAACAATGCCCGCGGATGCAACCGATCAACCCGCACCACGTTGATCTCCACGCACAGCACCACCACGGTGGCGGTCAGGTACAGAAACGCCAGCATCCCCAACACCAACGCGAACACCCCGTTGGTGGCGCTCGCACTCTTGACAACGTGCCCGACGTACACGGCGCCGAAGGACTGCAAGAGCTGCCAGCCCAGCGCGGCGATCACCGCTCCCGGCGCGACCTGTCTGACCGACAATTCCCGATCGGTGCTAACGCGGAACGCGAAAAGGAACGCCGCCGCGTTCACCGCGATCGACGCCGCCAGGACCGCCACCTTGACCACGGCGCCGAACGCCCCCGCCCCGCCGCTGATCGCCGAAAGCACCGTGGTGCCCAGCAACGCTCCACCGACGGTGACCAGCAGCAGCAGGCTGCGTCCCCGCGCCACGAAGGGATCGGGCCGTTTGTTCTTCGGGACCGCCCAGAGCGTGTTCATGGCGTTTTGCAGGGCTTGGCCGACCCCGAGACCCCCGTATAGCGCGCCTAGTACCCCGACGACCACCCCGGTGATGCCGCCGCTGAGCTGTTTGGGTTGCCCAAGTTGCGACCCGATCACCGGAAACTGACTCAACGCCGAATGCAGCACTTGATCGTGCACAGCCGGATGACCGACCAGCACCCAGCCCAAGACCGTCGACGACAAGAGCAGCAACGGAAACAGCGAGACGAACGCGTAGTAGGCGATCAACGCCGACAGATAGCTGCCCTGATCGTCGATGTACTTGTAAAGCACCGCCAGCGGAAACCCGAGCACGGGATGGCGCCGCTGCAACTCATCCAGGCGGTTGGTTATCCCCATTAGCCGTCTCCGCTCCCAGATTCGCCGACTGGCGCAAATGTGTAGTGGCGCGTACCCACCCGGTGACGGTATGAACCTCACACGATCGGCAACCGTGGTCGTGTCGCGCGCCCGCGTCCGGTTCACGAGGGTGGCGCACCCCGCACGTAGCAGCTGCTATTGCCTCCCTAAGCGGTTACCGCTGGTTCCGTGAACCTGTATGGATTCCTACATGTTGTGCTACAGCATTTTTCGTTATCTACCGATTCCCGACAATCATCATGCGGCTGCGTTATGGCCCCTCCCAACCGATTCGGGCCGCCGTCGTTAGCGGATCGAATCGCCGCCACCGTTTACTCACGGTCGTCCCGGGTACGTTTCCGTCGTCTACCGTTATGTGTTTAAGGTGTTTGCATCTTCTTTAACGTTGTCCTGCAGCATATTTTGCGCGTACTTCGTCCTCGAAAGCAGACATCGCGACCGTCATCGCCGATGTGTTGTCAGACAGACATTTTCAGTTTGCTGATCTTCGCAACTTCTTCATCGAGTAGCAGACCGCGCCAACTGCTTTGCCAGGTAAGGCGCCGTACGGCTGTGTTTCGCACCTGCCACCTTCTTTGGCGGTCCCGCCGCAACGACCCGGCCGCCGTCGCTGCCGGCTCCCGGTCCCAGGTCGATCACCCAGTCCGCACCCGCAACCATCCGCATGTCGTGTTCCGCCACCACGACGGTATTGCCCGCGTCGACCAGGCGGTGCAGTTGCCGGTCGAGCAGATCGACGTCGGCAGGGTGAAGCCCGGTGGTTGGCTCGTCGAGGACATAGAGCGTATGCCCCCGTTGGGGTCTCTGCAGTTCGGAGGCGAGTTTGATCCGCTGCGCCTCGCCGCCTGACAGCTCGGTCGCGGGTTGTCCGAGACGGAGATATCCGAGTCCGACCATCTTCAGTGTGGTCAGACTCCGCACTGCGTTGGCGACGTCGGCCAGAAACTCCGAGGCCTCGTCGACGGTCATCGCAAGGACGTCGGCGATCGTGTGGTCGCGATAGCGCACCTCGAGTGTCTCGTCGGAGTAACGCGCTCCGTGGCACGCCGGACATGTGGCGTATGTGCCTGGCAGGAACAATAATTCGACCGATACGAATCCCTCTCCCTGACAGGTCGGGCAGCGGCCTTCGGCCACGTTGAACGAAAACCTGCCCGCCGTCCACCCGCGCCTCCGCGCCTTTGAGGTCGCAGCGAATTCGCGGCGCACGGCGTCGAACAAGCCGGTATAGGTCGCCAGCGTCGAGCGCGGGGTGCGTCCGATCGGGCGCTGGTCGACGGATACCAGCCGGTTGATCTGCTCGACCCCTGCTGCCGTCACGCCGGCGCTCGCGTCGTGATCGAGATCGAGGATCCCGGTGTCGGCTTCGTTGTCGTCGGATTCGGCCGGCTCGACACCGCGTCTGGTGCCGAGGTGGCGGTTCACGACATCGCCGAGGACCTTGACGACGAGCGTCGACTTGCCGGAACCGGACACGCCGGTGACGGCGGTGTAGACGCCAAGTGGCAGGTCCACGTCGAGGTCTCTTAAATTGTGGAAGCAGATTCCGCGCAGCTGCAGCCGCCCGGACTGCGTGCGGGGCTGACGAGACGGCGGCCCGGCCTCCTCGAAGAGGTATCTACGAGTGACCGACTCCTCGATGTCGACGAGCCCTGGCACCGGCCCGCTGTAAAGCACCTTTCCGCCAAACTCTCCCGCCCCCGGTCCGACATCGACGATCCAATCGGCACGGCGTACCACGTCCATGTCGTGCTCGACCACGAACAATGAATTGCCTGCGCGCCGCAGGCGATCAAGCACGTCCAGTAGCGGTTCGGCGTCCGCGGGGTGCAGTCCAGCGGACGGCTCGTCGAGCACATAGAGCACGCCGAACAAGCCGGCGCGCAGTTGAGTGGCCAGCCGCAACCGCTGCAGTTCACCTGGTGACACCGTCGGAGTGCGACGATTCAACGTTAGATAGCCGAGGCCGAGATCGATGAGTACCTGCAGGCGTGCGACGAGGTCGGCGGCGATCATGGTCGCCACTTCCGTCAGCTCACCGGATTCCGTGGACTCGTACGCGGCGGCGGCATCGGTCCGAGAAGCCGTCGGCCACAACGTATCAGCGAGGTCGGCCAATGGCATCGCCACGTAGTCGGCGATGGTTTGCCCGGCGAAAGTCACATGCAACGCCTCCGGCCGCAGCCCGGAACCGTCACATAGTGGGCACTCGACGCTGTCGACGAATTGCAGTACGCGGCGACGCATCATCGCGCTGTGGGAGTTGGCCAACGTGTGGCGGACGTGGCGTTCGGCGCTGGAGAACGTGCCGTTGTAGTAATAGTCGGCCTGCACTGGGTGCTGGCCCGGATCGATTTCGACTGTTGGTTGCTCGTCGGTGAACAGAATCCAATTGCGTTGACGCTTAGCAAGCTTTCGCCACGGCTTGTCGATGTCGTACCCCAGCGTGACGAGAATGTCGCGTAGGTTTTGGCCCTGCCACGCACCCGGCCAGGCGGCAACGGCTCCTTCGCGGATGGTCAGCGACGGGTCGGGTACCAGTGTCTCTTCGGTCACCCGATGGATCCGCCCCAGCCCGTGGCACTCGGGGCAGGCCCCAACCGCGGTGTTCGGGGAGAACGCATCGGAGTCCAGTCGCTCCGTGGCCCCCGGCGGGTAGGTGCCGGCGCGGGAGAACAGCATCCTCAGCAGATTCGACAGGGTGGTGACGGTGCCGACCGTCGACCGCGACGTCGCCGAACCCCGGCGCTGCTGCAATGCGACAGCGGGCGGTAGCCCGGTGATGTCATCTACCTTCGGCGCGCCGGTTGGCAATAGCAGGCGACGAGCGTACGGAGCGACCGATTCGAAGTAGCGGCGCTGGGCCTCGGCATAGATGGTCCCGAACGCCAACGACGATTTGCCGGACCCGGAGATCCCGGTGAACGCGACCAGCGCATCACGCGGCGCTACGACGTCGACACCCCGCAGATTGTGGACCCGCGTCCCGTAAACGCGCACGCAAGGGTCGATGTCGTCCGTTCTTGTGCGGGGCTCTGTCATCGTGCTCGACGAGTACCCGTGCTACGGCCGCACAAGCGTGATGTCTGCTGCTCAATCACGGGGTCCGGCGTCGCAACCGTTCCCCGTCGGCTACGTGCCGAGAGTTTCTGCTTGGTCACCGAAGCCTAGTCACTCCGCGCACGGACTTGGCGTGTCGCCGGACCTTGTTGATCTTCGCTGCATAAGTCCAGTTCAGACGATTTTCATCGTTCGGCCTCACCCGCCGCCTCAGGCAGAATCCGCTCGCGGGTTACCCGGTGGCTCCGAGGATCAGCCGCACCGTCTCCTCGGGCCGGTCCCAGTGGGGGAAATGGCCACAGTCGGAGAACCAGTGCAGGGCGGCGTCGGGAAAGGCTCGCATCGCGGTGTCGGCTTCGCTCGGCAGGGTCACGCGGTCGTTGCGACCCCAGCCGATCGTGACCCGCCCCTTCAACGAACCTGCCGGTGCGCCTT
>NZ_CBDIBT010000010.1:0-68049 GCF_965277065.1 Mycobacterium sp. | reverse complement strand
CAGGCTGACCAACCCGAGCAGGAAGGTGGCTACTGCCCATCTGCTGACAGGCCGATCAGCGGTGGCCTCGTCCGGTACGGGTGGTGGCGATGTCATCGTGATGGCTACCGTAACCTGCCGTTAAGGTTCCATCAATGTCGTCGCAACCATCGGCCCCGGGTGATTCTGGCTAAGCGGCGGCCCGCTGAGCGATCGCCGCGTCGAAGCGTTCCAGCACCGTCTCGGCCACCAGCCGATGCCCACCGAGCGGCGTAGCCATCGGAATACCGTCCACAGCAGCAAATTTCGCGACCCGATCGGTCAGTCGACCGGGGGCCAGGAACCACGGTGCAATAACCACGCGCCGGGCGCCGAGACGGCGCAACTGGTTCGCTCCCTCGGCCGGTGACGGCCCTGCTCCGGTAGCGAACGCCGTTGTCGTGCCGGCCCACTGAGTTCCCGCAAGGAGCTTGTCCGCGACCTGCGCGGTGCCGGCGTTGGCCGCGGCATGCGTCGAGCCGATCGCGACCACCAAGACGCCGAGGTTCGGGTCGCTTTGGTTGACGCCCAGCTCAGCCACCCGCTCGTGCAGCACGTCGACCAGTCGGTCGTCCTCGCCCAGGACGGCGGCCTGTCGAACAGGCAGACCGCAGCTCTCGATCTGATGCGGAATGTCGATTTGCGCGTGGTAAGCGTCAGCGAGCAGGAACGGCGTGACGACCGCGTCCGGGGTGAGGACGTCAACTAGGCGTGGCGTATTCAGGTCGCAGAACGCGACACGCACACGCAAGCCGGGCCGCATGAAGCGAATCCGATTGGCGACGGCCCGGGCATTGGCGGCCGACCGTGGATCTCGACTGCCATGCGCGGCGAGCACCAGGCTGGTCATATGGCGCCGCTCCTCCCGCCTTCTTGAGATCGCACTGTCCTGTTCATCGTCGCCGGCGCGTCACGACGCGTGCAGCCCGCATTCGGTCTTCGACAGCCCCTGCCAGCGACCGCTGCGGGGGTCCGCGCCCTCGACGGGCTTGGCCGTGCACGGCGCGCAGCCGATCGACGGATACCCTTCGTAGACAAGCGGATTGACCAGAACATCGTTGTCGTCGATGTAGGTCTGCATCTCGTCGTCGGACCAGGTGGCCAGCGGGTTGATCTTCACCAAGCCAAAAGCCTCGTCGAAGCTGACCAGCGGCGCGTTGGCGCGGGTCGGCGCTTCAACCCGCCGCAGGCCGGTCACCCAGGCGGAGTAACCGCGCAGCGCCTTCCCCAGCGGGGCGACCTTGCGCATCCGGCAGCACTCAGTGGGCTTACGGGCGAACAAATCTTTGCCATGCAACTCGTCTTGCTCGGCAACGCTGTGCTCCGGCGTGACATTGAGCACCCGGATGTCGTAGACCGCCTCGACCGCGTCGCGCGTGCCGATGGTCTCGACGAAGTGATATCCGGTGTCCAAGAACAGGACCGGCACACCGGGACGGACCTTGGCCGCCAGATCGACCAACACAGCGTCCTGCATGTTCGAGGCCACCACGTAATTGCAGGTCGCGGAGGACCGGGGTCCACCGACGCCGCCGAAGTTCTCGTCAGTCCAGCGCAACAAGTCGGTGGCGCTGGCGCCCTCCAACTCGGCGGCGCCCCTGTCGGCCAATTCGCGTAGTTCGGCTTCGGTCAAGCCGATCGCCTCCTTCGAACTCATCGCAGATCCGCCTCCTCGGCGCGCAGCGCCCAGTTTGCGAACCGCTCGTCGCTGTCGCGCTGCTTGACGAAGTTGCGCACCACGCGATCGATGTAGTCGCCGAGCTCGTCGCTGGTGACCTTGTGCTGGCGCAGCTTTCGCCCGAAACCGCTGTCCAGGCCCAGGCTGCCCCCTAGGTGAACCTGGAATCCTTCGACTGAATTCCCATCACCGTCGTCGACCATCTGACCCTTGAAGCCGATGTCGGCAATCTGAATGCGCGCACACGAGTTCGGGCAGCCGTTGATGTTGACGGTGACCGGCACGTCCAGTTGCGTGTTGAGATCCTCGAGCCGACGCTCCAGCTCGGGCACCAACGACTGCGAACGCACCCGAGTCTCGGCGAATGACAACTTGCAGTACTCGATTCCGGTGCACGCCATGAGGTTTCGACGCCAGTGCGACGGCCGCGACGGCAGCCCCAGCGCATCGAGCCCGGCGACCAGTTCGTCGAGCTTGTCGTCGGCGACGTCGAGGATGATCAGCTTCTGGTACGGGGTGAAGCTGACCTTCTGCGATCCGGCCTTTTCGGCCAGGTCGGCGACCGCGGCCAGGATCGTGCCGGACACCCGACCGGCGATCGGCGCGACACCAACGGCATTGAGCCCGTTCTTCAGACGCTGCACGCCGACGTGGTCAATCGGGCGGGCGAGCGGTTCGGGCGCCGGGCCGTCGATGAGTTTGCGTTTGAGGTACTCGGTTTCGAGCACCTCGCGGAACTTCTCGATGCCCCAGTCTTTGATGAGGAACTTGAGCCGGGCCTTGGCCCGCAGGCGCCGGTAGCCGTAGTCGCGGAACAGCGACGTGACGGCCTCCCACACATCGGGGACCTCGTCGAGGGGCACCCACGCGCCAACCCGTTGCGCGAGCATCGGATTCGTGGACAGCCCACCACCGACCCACAGGTCCAGGCCAGGACCGTGCTCAGGGTGATTGACTCCGATGAACGCGATGTCGTTGATCTCATGAGCGACGTCCTGCAGGCCTGAGATCGCGGTCTTGTACTTACGCGGCAGGTTGGAGAACTCCGGGTTGCCGATGTAGCGACGGACGATCTCGTCCACCGCCGGAGTGGGGTCGAGCACCTCGTCGACGGAGAGGCCGGCCAGCGGTGAGCCCAGCACGACACGTGGGCAGTCCCCGCACGCCTCCGTGGTCTGCAGTCCTACGGTGGCCAGTCGTTCCCAGATCTTCGGAACGTCCTCGATCTGGATCCAGTGGTACTGAACGTTCTCCCGGTCGGAGATGTCCGCGGTGTCGCGCGCGAACTCGATCGAAACCTCGCCGAGTGTTCGCAGCGCCGCGGTGGAGATGGCCCCTCCGTCGCAGCGCACCCGCATCATGAAGTACTTGGCCTCGAGCAGGTCGATGTTCTCGTCGCCGGTGAAGCTCCCGTCGTATCCCTGTTCGCGCTGGGTGTAGAGCCCCGCCCAGCGCATCCGCCCACGCAGGTCGTTCTTCTCGATGCTGTCGAAACCGGTATTGGAGTACTGGTTGATGATCCGGTCGCGCACGTTGAGCGCGTCGTCGTCCTGCTTGAACTGCTCGTTGGGGTTGAGCGGCTCGCGCTCACCGAGCGCCCACTGGCCTTGGCTCTTGGTGGGGCGGGGTGACGTCATCGGCGATCTCCTCAAGTGGAGTAGCCGGCGCGGAACGCGCAAACCACCGGGGGCTGTACCGGCGGCGCAGATCCGGAAGCCAGCTGAAGGTGCAGGTAGGCGGGTCTACGAAGTCAAGCCGGACAGCAACAGCTGCATACGCGCTTGAAGTCAACATGACGGCGCGCCACCAAAGGGGTACGAATCTGGCTGTGGTGGGCAACGGTCACCTGACCATTGTGCCACGGATATCGCCTGCCTCTGCTACCAGGGTCAAGTTTCGCTCACGATGAGCGAAACTCGCCCGCGTGGCCGGGACGTGCCGCCCGACGTCCCGGGTGGAGGTCGGGCCGGTCCTGCGGAATATTGATGGCGTGACGGCATCCTCTGCGCCGGTCGGACTTCCCGATCTGCAGCTCAGCCCGGGCGGGCCATTCGGCATCTACGTGCACGTGCCGTTCTGCTTCATCCGCTGCGGGTACTGCGACTTCAACACCTACACACCGGCCGAGCTGGGCGGGGTGAACCCGGATGGATGGCTGCAGATGCTGGCCGCAGAGCTCGAGTTGGCCGCCGCCAAGATGGGCGGACCGACCGTGCAGACCGTATTCATCGGTGGCGGGACGCCCTCGCTGCTCGGCGGTGAGCGTCTGGCCCAGGTGATGAAGTCGGTGCGGGACAACTTCGAGCTGGCCGCCGATGTGGAGGTGACGACCGAGGCCAACCCGGAGTCGGCGTGGCCGGACTTTTTCGCCGCTGCTCGCGCCGCCGGCTGCACCAGGGTGTCGCTGGGCATGCAGTCGGTGGCACCGCATGTGCTGGGCGTTCTCGACCGGATCCACACGCCGAACCGGTCGGCGGCGGCGGCCCGCGAGGCGCTGGCCGAAGGATTCGAACACGTCAGCCTCGACCTCATCTACGGCACACCGGGGGAGTCCGACGACGATCTGCTGTGGTCCGTCGAGACCGCGATCGAGACCGGCGTCGACCACATATCCGCCTACGCGCTCGTAGTCGAAGAGGGCACCGCAATGGCGCGCCGTGTCCGCAGCGGCGAGCTGGCCGCCCCGGACGACGACGTGCTTGCCCGCCGCTATGAGTTGTTGGACGAGCAGCTCTCCCAAGCCGGCCTCGATTGGTATGAGGTGTCGAACTGGAGCCGCCCGGGCGGGCAGTGCCGACACAATCTGGGCTACTGGGACGGCGGTCAGTGGTGGGGCGCCGGCCCGGGCGCGCACAGTTTTGTCGGGCAGACGCGCTGGTGGAATGTCAAGCACCCCAACGCTTATGCCCAGATTCTGGGCGACGCGACGTTGCCGGTCGCCGGGCTCGAGCAGCTGGACGCCACCACCCGTCACACCGAGGACGTGCTCTTGCGGATCCGGCTGCGTCAGGGTCTGCGCGCTGACCTGCTGGACCAGGCCGAGCGCGAGCGCGCCGACGTCGCCATCGAGGACGGCTTGTTGCTACGCGAAGGCGAGCGGTTCGTACTCACCGACCGGGGACGGCTGCTGGCCGACGGGGTCGTCCGCAACCTGCTGGGGTGAGCTAGGCGGCGTGCTGTGCCAGCGCGATGCCAACGCTCACTTCGAGTTCACTGATCACCAACGTCGCCGCGCGCGGCGGCGCCGTTGACCGGTGCTGCTCGCCGGTAGGGGTGGTGTATTGCGCTGTGTGTCTTCCGGTTTCGTCAACATGCGTGCGGACCTGCCAGCCGGCGGCCTCTTTGACGTAGTTGCAGCGCTCACACAGTCCCAGTCCGTTGGCGGCTGTGGTCGGCCCACCGCGGGCGCGCGGCGTGGCATGGTCGCGATGCCGGATCGGCGCGTCGCAGTACGGCGTGCGACATCGCTCGTCGCGCAGCTCGATGAACGTGGCCAACCCGTTCGGAAAGCTCCGGGCCCTCGACTCCATGGCTACCAGCGCACCGGACCGAGGGTGGGCGTAAAGCCGCCGCAGCGTCGCACGCGACTTTGAGTCAGAAGCCGCGGCTGACAACAACTTTCGGGCCACTTCGGCGGGGATCGGGCCATAGCCGCTGATGCTCGCCGGCGTGGTGTCATCGCCCAGCAGCGTGCGGTCCGAGAGCACCAGGTTGACAGCGATCGGCGTCGGCGTCGCGGCACTGCGACCGGTGACGCGTTCCACGAGAGTGTCGGCCATGATCTGCCCGCGAGATCTGTCGTCGAACGTGGTGTCCGCCGCGCGGCGAAGTGCCGCGTACACCGAGACACCCTGCGCGACAGGCAAAAGGGCGGTCAGATAGGTCATGGTGTCGGGGGCGGGCCGAATGGTCACCGTCCGTTCGGTTTCGGCCTTGGCGGCCCGGTCGACGACCGCGTGTGGATCGAGCCGGTAGGCGATTGCTTTCGCCGCGGCTGCCAAACGGGCATCGCCCATGCCCCGCAGCCCCGCTTGGTCGCCACACAATTCGGCATCCAAAACCCGCCGGTCATCGATGTCCAAGCACGCGCTTTCGCGCACGATCAAGGTGGCCCGCCACTCCGTGAGCACGCCTCCTTCCAGCGCGGCCAGGGTGTGCGGCATCTCATGCACTAAAGCTTTCGCGAATCCTAGGTGCCGATTACCCCGGGCGGGCGAATCGAGTCGGGCCAGTGCGACCTCGCTGGCGACGCCGCGTCCTTGCCGAGCGGCCGGCATGCCCGTTGCTGCCTCCGCGCTACGTCGGGCGGCATCGGCCGCCGGCACCCGCGGGGTCCAAAGCTGCCGCCGCTCGCGCTTGACCCGCGGCTGCGGCAGCTTTGATCCCTTCCAGCTCGGCAATGCGCTCGACCAGCACGGACTCGTCGGCGGTGGGGTCGACCGACATCAGGAATTCGAACATACATTCGACAATAGCTGATACCTCCGACCGCGTTGATTCTTGTCATCTCCCAAGACATCCGACAAGCCGCGCAAACCCGCGAGCGTCCCGCGAAAACCCGGCCCGGTAATAAGCGCGGAACCACATCCCGGAGCAGACGCATGGTGTCAGTCTGAACCGCATGACAGAAGCCGAAGGGTATGTCGACCAGGCAATGGCAGGCGTCGCCGAGCCACAGCCCATGTACAAAGCGTTGCGCGAATCCACACCGGTGTTCCGGTCGCCGCAGGCGGTCGTGCTCAGCCGGCTGACAGACATCGAAATGGCGCTCAAGCGCACCGAGTTGTTCTCCTCGAGCATGGATGCTGTCGACCTGGGCAACATCCGGCCGCTGATTCCCCTGCAGATCGATCCGCCAGAGCATGCGAAATACCGACGCATCCTCGATCCGCTGTTCACGCCGCGTGAGATGGCGCGGCGAGAACCACGCGTCACCGAGCTGGTCAACGACATGATCGACCGCTTCGCCGATCGCGGCGAATGCGACTTCCATGAGGAATTCGCCGTGCCGCTGCCATGCACCGTCTTTCTGCAGTTACTCGGCCTGCCGTTGGAGGATCTGGACAAATTCCTCGAGTGGAAGGACGGCGTGATCCGCCCGGAGGGCGACTCGGGATACGACCGCAGCCACGAGAACATGGCACCTGCGGCCCAGCAGATCTACGACTATTTCGAGCGTGCCATCGACGACCACATCGCCGACCCGCGCGACGACGTGCTGTCCTCGCTGATCGCCGCGAGGATCGAGGGAGAGCCGCTGACCCGCGAGGAGATCCTCGACATCTGCTTCCTGTTTCTGATCGCCGGGCTGGATACGGTGACGGATTCCCTTGACTGCTTCTTCGTGTATCTGGCCCGCCACCCCGAACATCGTCACCAGCTCATCGAGCAGCCCGACGTTTTGCCGAGCGCCATCGAGGAGTTATTACGCTGGGAGACA
This sequence comes from Mycobacterium sp., assembly GCF_965277065.1. Lineage (GTDB taxonomy): Bacteria > Actinomycetota > Actinomycetes > Mycobacteriales > Mycobacteriaceae > Mycobacterium. The sequence goes on along the minus strand of NZ_CBDIBT010000010.1, from coordinate 60,913 downwards.
CCGGTTCCCGGAGTGGTGCGGGTCGCCACCGAAGATGTCGAGGTGGGCGGTTGCCCGATCAGCAAGGGCGAGCGGGTCAGCCCGTTGCTCGGCGCCGCGAACACCGACCCTGCCGAGTTCCCCGATCCAGATCTCGTCGATTTTCGTCGAAACCCGAACCGGCATCGCGCCTTTGGTGGCGGTCCGCACCGGTGTCTCGGGTCTCACCTGGCTCGGATGGAGCTGCGGGTAGCGCTGCGCGAATTCCACCGCCGCATACCCGATTACGAGATCAAGCCTGGCACCCAGCTGGCGTATACGGCAGCGTTGCGCTCAGTGGAATCGCTGCCGCTGACGTTCCCGGTCCCCGTGCCATGACCAGGGTGATTGTCGACGCAGATCGTTGCGTCGGCCACGGGCGTTGCTACACCTTGGCGCCGGAGGTCTTCGATGCCGACGAGGCTGGGCACGCGATCGTGCTTGCCGAGGATGTCTCCGGTGACCTCGAGGCGCCCGCGGAGGATGCCGAGAAGAACTGCCCCGAGGGTGCGATCAGCCTGGCCTAGTGGGGATGTTCCTACCGCCGTACCCCCGGCTCCTTGACCCGCTGCGTTACCCACGCCCACGCCGACGGTGAGTAGTGCGTGGTGACGTCCTCGAACCCGTCGACCCGGTGCACGCTCAGGACGCCGGTGTTCTCATTGACAGTCAGCGCGTCGTTTGCGGACCCGCGGATTTCCTCGCCGTCACGCAGTCGGATAACGAACACAGTGCTGTCCTCTCGTTGGCGGCGGTTTCGGTCAACCCGCCGCAGGGGCTGGACCCATCGTGCGGCCAGGGCATGAACGCGCGGTAACGATGCCCTAGAAAAGCGTGGTGGCCAGCGCAAGGGACGTCGAGCACAGGAGTTCGACAACCGGACTTGCCCTCCCGTTCATAGGTTAGGCTAAATTTACTAGCCGTGACCCAAGTTGGTGTCGAGACCAATCCGGCAGGCGCCGCTTCGTGGTCGTTTCCGCTGCCGGCCGGCATCGCTCCCGCGGACCTGGCGGCCGAATTGGTCGCTGGGTTGGCCGAGGCCGACGGCGAGGAATATCTGCTCTGCGAGCGCGACGGACAATGGGTGCTCGCCATCGGCGCGCTGGCGATCGTCGAGCTGGACAGCGACGAGCTACGCATCATCGAGGGCGGCATCACTCAGCGACAGAGGTGGTCGGGCCGGCCCGGGCCGGTGCTCGGTGAGGCCGTCGATCGCCTGCTGTTGGAAACCGCCGAGGCTTTCGGCTGGATCGCCTTCGAGTTCGGGGCATATCGGTTCGGCCTGCAGGAGCGTCTGGCGCCGCAGACTCCGCTGGCGCGGGTGTTCTGGCCGCGCACCCGCATCGTCGTTTCCGCCGATGCCGTCGCGTTGTTCGACGCCGACAACCGCCACGTCGACCACGTGAGCCGGCTACTCGACGCCGGTGTGCCGCCGCTGCCAACGTCTTCGACAGTCGACGTGTGCTCCGACACCTCCGACTACCGTGCCCGGGTGAGCGCCGCGATCGAAGAGATCACCGCGGGGGATTACCACAAGGTGATCTTGTCGCGCTGCGTCAATGTGCCTTTCTCACTGGATTTTCCGTCGACCTACGGGTGGGGCGCCGCCACAACACTCCGGCGCGCTCATTTCTGTTGCGCCTCGGCGGATTTCGGGCTCTGGGCTACAGTCCGGAGTTGGTGGCCGCAGTGCACCACGACGGCCTGGTGGTGACCGAACCGCTGGCCGGCACCCGCGGAATGGGCCGAGGCGCCGAGCTGGACCGTGATGCCCGGGAGGACCTGGAGTCCAATACCAAAGAGATTGTCGAGCACGGGATGTCGGTGCGCAGCTCGGTGCAGGAGATCGACGAGGTCGCCGAACCCGGTAGCTCCGCCGTGGTGGATTTCATGACTGTGCGCGAACGCGGCAGCGTGCAGCACCTCGGCTCGACGGTCACCGGGCGACTCCACCCGTCCAAGAACCGGATGGACGTGCTGGAGACGCTGTTCCCCGCGGTAACCGCTTCGGGCATTCCCAAGGCGGCGAGCGTCGACGCCATCCTGCGTCTCGACGATTGTCCACGCCAGCTGTATTCCGGTGCGGTGGTCAGATTTTCGGCCGACGGCGGTCTCGATGCGGCGCTGACGCTTCGGACCGTCTACGAGCGCGACGGCCGCACCTGGCTGCGCGCCGGCGCGGGCATCATCGCCGCGTCCGATCCCGACCGGGAATTCGAGGAGACCTGCGAGAAGCTGGCCACGTTGGCGCCGTATCTGGTTGCGCGCCGCGAGACGTCCTAGCCGACGTCGGCCTCAGGGGTCTGCTCCAGATATTCGGCCAGGATCTGGCTGACCAACGATTCGATCGTCGTTTCGATCGACGACGCCAAGGTGGCGGTCACCGACGCCACCGCCTGAGTCCGGAAACGCACCAGCATGGTGATCAGTTCGGCGATTTCGGTGTCGGCGGGCAGGCCTTCCCCGGGTTTGATCCGGTCGCGGACGTGCTCGGCCCCGGTGCGCACCAGCATCTCGCTGATCTGGTCGATCAGCGGAATGATGTTCTCGTGCAGGTCGATCATCTTGTCCAGGCCCAGACCGTAGCCGCGGATCTCGTTGAACGCCTCGATCAGTTTCGGGCGGGTGATGGTGGCCTGCCCGTCGTCGACGTGAATCACTCCCAGGCCCACCAGACGGTCGAAAGCCTTGACGTCGTTGATGAGTCGCTGCGCTTCGGCCACCGGCATGGTCTGGGACTTCTCGCTGGTCCAGGTGCCGACGATGGCCGTCTCCAGGCCGAGTACGTCGCCGAGATCCTTGCCTTCCTCCCAGGCGCTGAGCATTTCGCGAACGTGCGCGATGTTGTATCCGCGGTCGAGCATCGATGTGATCAGTCGCAACCGGGTCAGGTGGGTGTCGTTGAACAGCGCGATCCGACCGACCCGCAGCGGGGGCGGCATCAGCCCACGGTCGCGGTAGACCCGAATGTTGCGGGTGGTCGTGCCGGCCAGCCGGGCCAGGTCTTCGATGCGGTACTCCCCGGAGCCCGGCGCGCCGTGGGGATAGCGGACCGCCGCATCGAACAACTGCGAGACCGCGTTCTCGACGACCTCCCGCGATTGGCGGCGAACACGTTTCGGCACGCGCCGCAGATTCGCCAGAACACCGGCAATGGTGCCGGTTTCGGCGCGGGGCGGTCGGTCGGGCGTCATGGTGTCAGGCGGTCGAGCTCACGCGTACGGCGGCATGTTCAGCCGCCTGGTAGTCGGCGTACTGGAAATCCCTCATCTGTCGAAGATACTGGGTGGCGAACCCGGGATACATCGACACGTTGCGGCCGTCTTTGGTCAGGTACCAACTGCTGCAGCCCGACATCCAGGTCGTCTTGGTGAGGCGCTTCTGGATCCGTTTGTTGTAGCGCTGCTGCACATCCTGGCGGACATCGAGGTAGCGCAACTCGTTGTCGAGAATGGTGGTGATGCCGCGGACGGCGTAGTCGAGTTGACCTTCGATGTAGACCAGCAGCGAGTTGTGGCCCGGACCAGAGTTCGGGCCGGTCATGAAGAACAGGTTCGGGTAGCCGTGCGCGCTGGCACTCTTGTAAGCCTGTGCCCCATCGGTCCATTCGTCGCTCAGCGAACGTCCGTCCAGACCGGTGACCGGAAATGGTGGGCCGGTCAGGTGCACGTCGTAGCCGGTGGCGAAGACGATGCAGTCCACGTGGTGCTCGATGCCATCGCTGGTGCGCAGACCCACCGGGCTCAACGTCGCTATGGGCCAGTCGATCAGCTTGCAGTTGTCGCGCTGCAGTGCGGGGTAGTAGTCGCTGGATACCAGCATCCGCTTGCAGCCCGGCGTGAAGTCGGGGGTCAGCTGGCGGCGCAGCCACGGGTCCTTGACCTGACGGTTGAGGTGCATCTTGCCGAGCCGGGCCACCACGGACGTCAGCGGCGTGTTCCACACCAGCGCCGTCGCGCTGGCCTCATGGCCCCAGTACAGTGCCTGACGCGCAAGCTGTTGCACCGCAGGGGCTTTGGCGAAGGCCGTCTGGACGGCGGGCGGCGTCGCGAAATCGAGGCGGGGAAGCACCCAGCCCGGGGTGCGCTGGAACACCTTCACGAACTCGGCCTGCTTGACCAGTTCGGGGATGATCTGGATCGCGCTGGCGCCGGTGCCGATGACACCGACCCGCTTGCCGGCGAAGTCGTAATCCTGGTCCCACCGGGCACTGTGAATCTTGTGGCCTGCATAGGTGTCGATACCCCGCATGTCGGGGAAGCTGGAATCAGGCAGCGGCCCGGACGCCAGGATCACCGTGCGGGCGCGAAAACGCCTGCGGCCGGCCGTGGTTGCGGTCCAAGTGCCGGCGTCGGAGTCGAACGACAGTCCGGTGACTTCCTGACCGAACTCGATACGGCGCCGGATGTCGAACCGATCGGCCATGTCCTCGATGTGGTTGCGGATCTCCTCGGCGGCCGAATAGGTCCGCGACCAGGTCGGGTTCTTGACGAACGAGAACGAATACAGCAGCGATGGGATGTCACAGCTGGCGCCCGGATAACTGGTGTCCCGCCAGGTTCCGCCGACACGGTCGCTGCGCTCCAGAATGACGACGTCCTCGACGCCGGCGTGGGCCAGCTTGATCGCCGCGCCGAGGCCGCTGAATCCCGCTCCGACGATCAGCGTCGCGTAGGTGTGGGTCTTCGCCATGATCACGCCGCCGGCTCGTGAGTGACTTCGCGAACCCAGCTCGGCACCGAGGGCAGCATGGGGCGTGGATACCGGTCGGAAAGCCACACCATCGAATTCGCCAGCAGGTGGTACGGGTGGCGTGGATTGGTGACCACGCCGGCGTAGCGCCTCAGGAACCGGTATGTCGGCACCCGATTGGTGTGCTCGCCGCGGTCGCCGAGTTCTTTGAATCGCTTCACGGACCGGTAAAGCCGCTCGGGTTCCATGCCCATGCCGATGATCTCGTTGCGGATCCGGTTGATCAGCGGAGCTCCCATGATCGCCCCGATGATGAGACCCGGAGTGGCGTTGTGACCGACGAAGTCGATCAGTAATCGACGGATCTTCGCGTGCCCGATCATGTCCAGGACTTCGAAATCGACGACCAGATGGCGTGATTCGTCGTTGTTGATTTTCTCGAACACCTGGTGGCAGACGGGGTCGTGCACTTCGTCGAGAAGGAACTTCAACAGCGCGCCGTCCAGCGCGACTTCGAGCATCGGAATGACGGTGCCGAGTAGCGACAGCGGCATGTCGTCGGCCCAACGGTCCAGCCAGTCGATGGCCAGGCGGATGTTCACGTTCGGCTCGGGAATCTCACCATCGCTAAGCATGCCCCAGCGTTTCATCAGCGCCAGTTCGGCATTGGCGTGCCGCTGTTCTTCGGCGTGGAAATACCGATAGATCTCGCCGATAGTCGGCGTGGGTGCCTTCTTCGCCAGCGCGGCGAAGCCGCGCGCGCCGATGTTCTCGATCCAGCACAGGTCGGCCATGAACGCCTTGAGCTTTGGACGCTGCTCGTCGCTGATCATCTCGGCACCCGATGCATCCCAGTCGATGTCGGCCAGCGCCCATTGGCGGTCTTTGATCTTGGCCAGCATTGCTTCCATGTCGATACTCATCGAATCCTCCTTTGAACGCGATTCATCACAGCGGGGCGGCCCTGAGCGCCAGGCCGATAGCGCGGGTGTAGGTACCAGGCATGAAACGTTTGATGCCCCAGCCGATCTTGGCTTCGAGTTGTGGCATGCAGTAGAGGTCGCCGCGGTCGTGGGCATCGAGGCAGGTTTGCGCCACTTTCTGCGCCGACACTCCGGTCCAGCGCATGATCTTGTGGGCTAATTGATTCGTCTCGCTCGAGATACGACCGGCATCGAGGATGTTGGTCTTGACGAAGGTGGGGCACAGAGCGGTGACTTTCACCCCGCTGCCGGACAATTCGGCGGCCAGCGTCTCCGAGAGCGACAGCGCACCGGCCTTGCTGACGTTGTAGGCCGCCATGCTGGGCGCGGCGCCGAACGCCGCGGCCGACGCGACGTTGATGATGCCGCGCGGCGCGTCCGACGGGTCGGCCGCGCGCAGAATCGGCGCGAAGACATGACAGCCGTGAATGGGTCCCCACAGGTTGATGCCCAGCACCCACTGCCAGTCCTCGATGGGGAGTTCGCCGATCGGGGCGCCGCCGGAGCCGACGCCAGCGTTGTTGATCACCAGCGAAGGCGCGGCGCCGAACCATGACTGCGACTGTGCGGCCAGATCGACAACATCGTCGAGTTGGGTTACGTCGCAGGCGATCGCGACGGCGTGGCCGCCGCGGTCGGTGATCGCGGTGACTGTGCGCTTCGCCGCGACCTCGTCGATGTCGCTGCAGACAACGCGGCCGCCGCGCTCGGCCAACTCGACGGCGAACGCGGCGCCGATCCCGCTGCCCGCACCGGTCACCACCGCGCGCGCGTGGTGGCTGACCTTGGGTGATTTGCCGAACGGCCCGATCATGCGCAGCCCGCCTTTCCGGTGAGGTTCTCGATGTTGTTGTCGCTCAACGCGACGCCGATGAATGTCGCGGCCTGCGCCATCGCCTTCGTGGCTTCGGGCGCCAGCCGGGGCAGCGCCTGAAACACATGCACCTGGTCGGGCCACACCTGGAGCGTGCAACGGCCACCGCCGGTGCGGATGTCGGCGGCCAGGTGCCGCGCGTCGGCGAGCAGGAATTCGGCGCCGCCGGCCTGAATGAGCGTGGGCGGAAGCGACGGACCGTCGGCGACATCGAGTTTCAGGCGCGGATGCGCGGGATCCACGCCTCGGGTGTACAGCCGGACCAGGCGGGCCGCGTCGGCGGCCCGAATCGCTGGGTCGCGGCGCAAATCTTCACGCGCACGGGCAAGTTCGAGCGTGAGGTCGATCAGCGGCGAGAACAGCACCAGCGCGGCCGGGCCACGGGTAGCCACGTCGGTCTGCAGCAGCAAGTCCACTGACAGATGGCCACCGGCCGAATCACCGGCGATTGCAATGCGATCCGCAGGCACTTGGGCGGTGAGCCAGTCCCAGCCCGCGCGCACGTCGTCGGCCGCGGTGGGGAAGCGGTGTCGAGGCGCCAACCGATAGTCGACGGTGAACACCGGCAGCCCGGTCAGCCGGGACAGCCACGAGGTCAACCGGCGGTGCGTTCGCGGCGAACACAACGCAAAGCCGCTGCCGTGCACGAAGTAGATGGCGCCCCGGCTCGTCGAGACACCGGGGGCGCGCACCCACTCACCGACTACGCGACGTCCGTCGTGTTGCACGTCAATGTGCTCGATGTGGGTCCCGGCCAGTGAAGGTCCGAAGGTATCCATGACGCCTGCGATGATCCGCCGGGATACCCACAAGGCCCAGGCCTGCTCGGGCGGTAGCACCGTGCTGAGCTGTCGCAATGTCGCCAAGCTCACCAGGGCTGCAGAACGTGATCGCAGCGATCCGCGGGTCGGCACTGACTCCGTCATTCGACAGAGTCAACATCAAATGGTGACATTCGTCAATGGCAATGTGCGGGTTCTACGGACCGACTCCCACTACTGACCGTCCCAACGACGACACCGCGCCTTTGCGCAAACAGTGCGGCCACAAAATTCTGAGGCCCGATGATGATCAGTGGCGCTCACCCGCGAACGACGAGTTTACTGACACGTATTGCCGTGTCAGAGGGCATGGATGCCGGGAGTTACGAGATCACCAACGCGGTGGACCCACGCAGGTAGGTCAGGTTGGTTGGAGCCGATCCACACCTGGGTGATGCCGAGGTCGGCGTAGGCGTGCATGGTGTCGATGAATGCGTCGGTATCGATCAGTGGATCGGTACCGGTGATGATCGTCTTGGTGATGTCGGCGGGGTCGCGTCCGGCGTCGTGGCAGTGCCGCGCCAGAATATCGAGTTTGGCAGCGATGACCTCGGGGCCGGCGTCGAACAGGTTGCAGGCGTTCGCGTGGCGTGCGACGAGGCGCAGGGTCTTCTTTTCTCCCATTCCGCCGATCAGTATCGGTGGGCCTCCGGGCTGCAAAGGCTGCGGTTGGCAGAGGGTTTCAGCTAGTTGGTAGTACTGGCCGCGGAAGGGGCCGTCGTCTGGGCTCCACATCTGGCGACAAATTTGCAGCGCTTCCTCGAGGCGATCGAACCGCTCGGGCACGGGCGGGAAGGGCACACCAAGGCCGGTGTGTTCGCGTTCGTACCAGGCAGCACCGATGCCGAGCAGCGCGCGCCCGTTGGAAAGGACGTCAAGGGTGGCAAGCGTCTTGGCCAGAAGTCCGGGATGGCGGTAGGTCACACCGGTCACTAGCATCCCGAGTTGCAGGCGTTCGGTGTGCCCGGCGAGGAACCCGAGTGTCGTGTAGCCCTCCAGCATGGGGTCGGTGGCCGGCGCCGTCGCCTCCATTTGGAAGTAGTGGTCCATCAGCGTGAGTGTGGTGAAGCCAGTCTGCTCGGCGGCCCGGGCGGTGGCGGCGAGCCCGGAAGCGATGCCAGCGGGGGAGCCGAAGGTGGTGAAGTCGGCGATGTGCAAACCTAGTTTCATGCGGGTCAGTCCTCTGTCGTGTGGTCGTGGGGGGGTTTGGTGCTCCGCCGGTGATCGTCAGCGCACCGTGCTGGCAGCGGCGTAGTCACGACGCGCCCCGATCACGCCGTTGCGCATTGTGCGATCCATGCCCGACCGCCGACGACGTGCATTGTTTCTATACCAACCTGCTAGTCGGACTATCGGCGGATCTATCCGCAAAATAGGACGCGATTCGTCAGGCGCAGCGCGACGGTTTGGTGTCCCCGGACATCGAACCGGCCGACGTGTACGCCACCGTGGTCGCACTGTCGATGACATGGTCGCCGGCCAGTTTGACCACTGCCGCGGCTCTCGAGGACAGCCAAGCCGAGCACGACCGCCGTCGGGCCGCGCTAGCGGCGATCACCGACCGCGCATTCCGGGGTGCACCAACGACATCGTCGAATCATGTGCTATCGGTCAAGCTTTGATAATCGTCGCGGCCAGCGACCTGGAACCCGCCGGCTAACTGGTACTTAGTCGAATCTGCGACGGGGTGCCGGCCGCAGCAGACTCAAACAATCATCTGCGCGATCCCGTCAGAACAGACTGGTCAGCCAGGAGCCATCCAGGAAGTCCGTGAGGAACGAGCCATCCGGGGCCGAGCCGCCGAACAGGTCGGCCGCGGCGCTGGTGGCCGCGGGGGTGAGCCCCGTGATGTCGGTGAGCCCGTTGGTTTCGGTAGCATCCGCGGTCAGGCCACCGAAGGCGACGGCGAGGTCGTTGTTGGCGAACCCGGCGAAAGCGTTGCTGCTAGTGCCGAGACCGATCGCAATATCGTTGCTGCCGTCTTCGGCAGAAACGATGCTGGGGGTGCCGTCGGCGAAGGCAATATCGTTGTTGCCGAATTCGGCTTGGGCGATGCTGTTCATGCCGATGGCGCTGGCGAAGTCGTTGTTGCCGTCGGCTGTGGCCGAGGTGTTGTCGCCGAAGGCGCTGGCGGAGTCGTAGTTGCCGCCCGTGGCGAACGTGGAGCTATTCACGCCGTCGGCGAACGAGGAGTTGAAGAGTCCGCCAGTGGCGCCGGCGTTGCTACCGTCGCCGTCGGCGAACGCGAAGTCGAAATTCCCGGCGGTGCCGGAGTTGACGGTCGCGGTGCCGAAGTCGAAGTTCATCCCGTCGAACCCGATCGCGAAATTATTCGGATCGAATGCCGCCGCTGGGTCGGCAAAAAGCGTCCCCGCGGCCGCGTCCGCCGCCACCGCCGCGACCGATGGGTCGGCAGAAGCGGTCCCCGCCGTCGCGACCACCACCGCCCCGATGCCCAGCCCTAATGCCAGCCCCCCGACGCGGCCTATATACCTGGCAGATCCCATGACGAAAACCTTTCTCCTTGGCCGCACCCCTGCCGGATACGGATCCTCCCACCCCAGTCCCGACCACTGAGAATCCTGAGGTTACCCCTAGTTCGCGGTATTCGCTCAGTAAGATTTCAGGCCCAGCTCAGCTCTTCCCTAGGGATGACCTATACATGCGAGAGGCGTTGCAGTAAGGCCGAATCAGGCCACGCCTGGGATTGATGTGGTCGGTAACCCAGCCGATGAATGCCGAGGCCTAGCGGTGGCAAAGATACGTGCCGCCCTCCCGTGTGCAGTCGTTGTACGGACCGATCACGACGAGGCCGGTCAAGCTCCTGCGGTACTCGCCTGGTCAGCGCCGCTCCACCCACCGCCGAGCGCCACTACTTTACATATGAGGCCGCGTATGTAACATTGCTGACTATGGTCTTGCCGGCGCGGAAGCCGCGAGTGGGCGTCATCGGCGCCGGCCCCGGCGGTATCGCGATGGGCATTCAGTTGGCCCAGGGTGGTTTCGATTTCACGATCTTCGAGCGCGGCGACGGATTCGGCGGGACGTGGCGCAACAACACCTACCCGGGCGCGGCCTGCGATGTGCCGTCGCACTTCTACTCGTTTTCCTTCGCGCTCAATCCGTACTGGAGTAAGACGTACGCGAACCAGCCCGAAATCCTCGCCTATCTCGAGCAGGTGGCCGACGACCATGGCCTCGGCCCTCATCTGCGGGCCAACACCGTGGTGACCGCGGTGCGGTGGTCGGACACCGACGCGCATTGGACGATCGAGACCCAGCAGGGGGAGTCACACGAGGTCGACGTCGTCGTCAGCGCGGTCGGCATGCTCGACGTGCCCAACATTCCGGCGATACCGGATCGAAAGGTTTTTGGTGGACGGATTTTCCACTCGTCGCGTTGGGATCACTCGAAATCGACAGCGGGAGAACGGGTTGCGTCGATCGGTACGGGCGCAAGTGCCGTCCAGTATGTCCCGGCGATCGCCGCGGAGACCGAGCATCTGACCGTGTTCCAGCGCACCCCGATCTGGGTGGCCCCGCGATTCGACGATCCGTTCACCCCGGACCAGCAGAAGTTGTTCGCGCGCGATCCCGCCGAGGCGCTCAAGCTGCGAGACGCGGCCTTCGAGCAGTACGAGGCCGCCGACTTCGACGTTGAATCCGACATGACCAAGACGCTGACCGAAATGTCGTACGGCTATCTGATGAAGAAGGTGCGGGACCCCCAACTTCGCGCGAAATTGTTGCCCGACTACCCCGTTGGCTGCAAGCGTCCGCTGCAGTCCAAAACGTGGTTCCCGGTGTTCGCGCTACCGAATGTCACGCTGGAGACCGCACCGATCGTTGCCTTCACCGAAAACGGTCTGCGCACTGCGGACGGCGTCGAACATCGGGCCGACACCGTGATTTTCGGAACCGGCTTCAAGGCTGCTGATTACCTGAGCAGTCTCGAGGTGTTCGGCAGCGGTGGCCGGCGACTGCACAACGAATGGCGTGACGGTGCCGAGGCCTATCTGGGCACCGTGGTGCCTGGCTATCCGAATCTGTTCACGCTGTACGGACCGAACACCAACGGAATCACGTCGATGATCTACATCCTGGAAGCTCAGGCGGAATTCGTGCGACGACTGCTCGACACGATGAGCCGCGACGCCATCGCGGCCGTCGACATCAAGCGCGGCCCGCACGAGGAGTTCAACGTCGAGATCCAGGCGGCATTGGACACGACTGTCTGGGCAGCGAACTGCAGCAACTACTTCCGCCATCCCAGCGGCAAAATGGTGACGCAGTATCCCTACAGCGGAAGCATGTTCGCGCAGCGCCTTGCCGCAGTGAACCTGGACGTCTTCGAAACCACAAAGGCTGGTGGCGTATGAACGGTATCCATCACACGGCGATCGTGACAACCGATGTCGAACGCGCGCTGAGTTTTTGGCAGGACGGACTGGGTCTGACAATCCTCTTCGATCACGTCTTCGTCGGTGACTGGCCCGCTCTGTTCGCCGCCAAGACCGACAATCTGCGGTCGATCTTCCTCGGCGACCCCGAGGCGCCCGACACCGGCATCCTCGAACTGGTGGTGTTCGACGATCCGGAACCTGCACACGAGCCGGCAGCGGGTCCGGCGTCGGGCTTCTTCCTCGTCTCGTTGAGTCGCGACGTCGAGCCCACCCTCGGTCGATTGGCCGATCTGGGGTTCACCGACGGAGTCCGGCAAATCGCTGTTGCCGCACCGGGGCGAAAGCAGGTCGACATGGCGGTGGTCGTAGCGCCGGACGGTGTCCGCGTCGAACTGATCGGTCCTGCGCGATGAGCGCCATCGTGACCGGCGGCGCGTCGGGTATCGGCGCTGCCGCCGCCGACCGGCTACGCAAGGCCGGGCACGACGTCATCACCTGGGATCTGCGTGGCGGCGACATCGATTGCGACATCAGCGATCCCGATGCGGTGGCCGCAGCTCTCGAGCAGACGGCGGCGAAGGTCGGAGTCCCGGATCGCTTGGTCGCCTGTGCCGCAATGGGCGCGTCCGGGATGTTGATCGCGCAGGATCCGGCCGATTGGAAGCGCGTGATCGACGTCAACCTCACCGGAACCTGGCTGACCATGCGAGCGGTCGCGCAGGCGATGATCGACAACGGTGGCGGCGGATCCATCGTCGCCGTGTCCAGCATCAGCGGCACCGTGGCCGACCGCGACATGGGTGCCTACTGCGTCTCCAAAGCCGGGGTCGACATGCTGGTCCGGGTTGCGGCAAGTGAATGGGGGCCGCACGCCATCCGGGTCAACGCGGTAGGACCGGGCGTCACGCGGACCCCGATGCTTGCCGGAGCGGAGCAGCTTCCGGGCTGGCTGGACGCGTTGAGTCATCGCACGGCCTTGGGACGGGTCGGTGAGGCCGACGACGTGGCCGAGGCCGTTGTCGCGGTACTCGAAATGAGTTGGGTGACAGGGCAAACCGTCTTGGCTGACGGTGGGTTGGCGCTGCAGAGCCCGATCGACACCTACGGGCAGGTGCAGCTATTGCGCGCCAAGCGCGGTTAGGCGCCTCTTTACCGAGGTCGAGTCGCATCCCCACCACCCACGGGGGAATTGCATGAGCTATGCGCCGCGCACGGCCCGCTCAGGTGCTTCTCGCCTGGGGCGTCCAGCGCGGCAGTGCGGTGTTGACGGTGTCCGTGACAGCCTCACGTATTCACGAAAACTTCGATGTCTCCGCGTTTCCCGGGGAACCGATTCGCGACATCAAACGAAAGGCTGAGACACGGACCGATTCAATTCCGTGGCCGATAGCGGTGAACCGCGTTTCGCCGAGGTGCCTTCCGATCGCTAGGAATAGCTGACCACATGGGGGCGTTGCCCGCTTTATGCCTGCTGGAGTCCTCCTCATTCCACGTGCCGGTGCGGTCAATCTCGTCGACGACGTCATCGCACAAGGTGCACGAGCTCACGAACTCGGTGTCAAGCAAGTGTGGTTGGCGCAGCAGCAGCTGAATTACGACGCCATCGCGCTGGCGGGACTCGTCGGCGCTGCCGTACCCGGATTGGATGTCGGCACCTCGGTGGTGCCGATCAACCCCCGACACCCGCTGATCGTCGCGCAACTGGCGCAGACGGCGCAGGCCGCCACCCATGGCAACTTCAGTCTCGGGCTCGGTCTGGGCGCCGCCCTGGTCGAGCGTCCCGCTTTCGGCAGCGACTGGACTAACGTCATTACGCGGCTCCGCGAGCATCTGACGATCCTGCGCTCAGCCTTTGACACCGGCAGCGTCGACTTTCACGGCAGCGAAATCAGCGCCAGCCCGACCTGGCCGTTACGGGTCGCCGGCGGCACCGGTGAACTCGCCGACGGCACGATCCCGTATTTGGCGGGCCCAAAGACGATCGGCGACTTCATCGTGCCGAGGATCACCAAAGCCGCGGCCGACGCCGGTCGCCCGGCTCCGCACGTCATCGCCGCCGTGCCGGTCCAGTTGTCCGCTGATATCGAGAACGCTCGCGAGGTTGCAGCGCAACAGCTGAGCTTCTACGAGTCGATACCGTCCTACCGCAAGGTCATCGCTCGAGAAGGAGTTGACAGTGTCCTGGATCTGCCGGCGGTCGGACCGGAAGAAACCGTTGTACGCCAGCTGCATTCGTACCTGGATGCGGGTGCCACCGAGTTGACGCTCAGTCCGCTGGAGCGCACCGACTCCGCCGAGCGCGAAGCGCTGTGGAGCCTGGCCGCCGGATTTTGAAGTAGCGTGCGGGCATGAGGGTCCTGCTGGTTGAGGATGAGGAGCGGCTGTCGGCAACTCTGTCGGCGGGTCTCGAGGCCGAGGGCTTTGTCGTGGTGGCCGTCGGCACCGGCACCGACGGGCTGCAGGAGGCAACGGCGAACAGCTTCGATGTGATCGTTCTCGACATCATGTTGCCTGGCCTGAGTGGATACGAGGTGTTGCGTCGCATGCGGGCCGCGCGGATCTGGACGCCGGTGCTCATGTTGACGGCGAAGGACGGAGAGTACGAAGAAACCGACGCGTTCGATCTCGGGGCTGATGATTACCTGACCAAACCATTCTCTTTCAGAGTGCTCGTCGCGCGGTTACATGCGCTGGCGCGACGAGGGGCTCCGGAGCGGCCGGTGGTTCTGACAGCGGGGACGTTGTCGCTCGATCCCACGAGGCGCACAGTGCACCGCGGTGAGAACCCGATCGCGCTGACGCCCCGCGAGTTCGGACTACTCGCGTTCCTCATGCGGAAGAAAGACGCCGTGATCACCAAGACCGAGATACTGCGGAACGTCTGGGATGAGCACTACGAAGGACCTGACAACGTCGTCGAGGTCTATGTCGGATACCTGCGACGAAAAATCGATGTGCCGTTCGGTTCCAACACGATCGAGACCGTGCGTGGGGTCGGTTATCGATTGGTGTGCTGAGGCAGCGACACCTGAATCGTGGTCCCACGGTCGAGTCGACCTCCGACCGTGATGGCGCCGCCGTGCGCCGCCACTACTTCGGCGACGATCGCCAATCCGAGGCCGGCTCCTCCGCTGCTGCGGGACCTATCGGAATCCAATCGCACGAAGCGCTCCAACACACGCGCCCGGTCTTTGGGCGCGATACCCGGTCCGTCGTCACTGATGGCGATGATTGCTTCGCCGTCCTGGTTACCGACGCAGACCTCGACCCGGGACGTTGCGTGTCGGATGGCGTTGTCGAGCAGGTTGCGTATCACTCGTGAGATTGCCGTGGAGTCGCCAACGATCTGCACCGAGGTGATCACGGAATGTATTGCGCAACGGGCATTCTGCCGTGCTCGAGCTACTTCGGCCTCGGCAACGTCACTGACCGAAACGTCGTGCGTGCTCGACACCAATCGTTTTTCATCGGCCCGCGCCAGCAGAAGCAAGTCGTCGATCAGTGTTCGCATGCGGTGTGCTTCTGGGAGCAGGGTCGTGCTGGCCATCCCCGTGCTGAGAAGCTCAGGGTGGTCCTCGGCTGCCTCCAATCCGGAGATGATGGTGGTCAGCGGACTGCGTAGTTCGTGAGAAGCGTCGCCCACAAAGCGTTGCTGGGCGCGATGATTCGCCTCGAGTCGAGCCAGCATTTCGTTCATCGTGACGGCAAGCGCCGAAATCTCGTCGCTGCTCCCGGGTACCGGAACCCGCTCAGCCAAGTCCGAGGCTGAGATTTCGGCGACTCTGCTGCGAATCGCGTCTACCGACTGCAACGACTGGCGGACGAGCCGGTACGTCGCCGCCGCGGCAACACCGACGATAATCGGTGCCCCGCATGCCAATAGCAATGCGACGGTCCGGGCGGTGGCCTCTACCGCCTCACTGCCCCCGCCAACGATCACCGTGTAGGTACCGTGTGCCGTATTGACCCGCTGGCCGCTTACCCGCATGTCGTCGTTGGCCACCGCATCGTCGGACATGCCGCGTATTAGCTTGTCGTCGAAGCGATTCACCGCTAGCAGCGGGGTGGCGGTGGCCGAGCCGGCCCGTTTGACGACGTCTCCGTGTGGCCCGATCACCTGAATGGCGACAACACGTTGAGTGGTGGCCAGGAGGGCGTTGTCGAAATCATCAGGTGTCGTTGTGGTCAACACAGTGGCAATGTTGCGCACTCTGCTTGCGGTGGCATCGTCGACACCGGCCAACAAGTAGCGGTAGAGCGCGATGTCGAGGATGCCCCCGGCCAGAGCGAACGCGATCAATACGGCGGCCGCCGACACTGTGGCGGAGCGCCCTGCAATGCCGAGCTTCTGCAGCCGCCAACGGTGCGCCAGCGCACCATGCCGAAATGAGCGCCCAGCAGACATCTACCCAGTTTGACCGCGCACTACTGAGAATCGGCTGAGAACGGCAGTTCTGCCGGATTCTCAGCGGTCTCTCAGCGGTTCGCTCCTACTCTGGCGCTCCCATGTTGACGATGACCTTCTCCACCACGCCAGGCCGCGGCCAGCGGAGGCGACTGTGGCGCCGAACGATTGGTGTTGTCGATGAACGTTGACCAACTGCTCCGCGTTCTCAACGAGCTTCCGGGCCGACTGCCGGTCGTGGTCGAGGACTCTTCAGCGGGTTGGATGCAGGGCACCGGTTTGTATTTAGCGCCAGCGCATTTCGATCGTCGCGTCTCGGGGACTTTTCTACATTCTGGTCATCAAGATGGGCCCGACGACTGTCAGGCGCTGGTCATCAGCGCGTTCCACCAGTCGAATCCCGATTACCTCGAGATCACCGAAACGCCGGCGTGGACGCCGACGGTCGACGCGGAAGTCGACGCAGAGGAGCGCGGATGACCACGCAGGTGTTGACGGCATCCACGCCCGCCGCGAAGCCCCGCCTGCGCGGGTGGATTCATGTGTATTGCGCCGCCGCGGCGTTCGTGGCCGGTTCGGCATTGGTTGCGGTGTCGTGGGCGGTCGCCTCCAAGCTCGCGGGACATGCCACGCTCGCGTATACGCTGGCGATCGTCGCCATGTTCGGCGTCAGCGCCGTCTACCACCGCGTCGAGTGGGGCTCGGATAGGGCCAGGGCTTGGATGCGACGTCTCGATCACTCGATGATTTACGTCTTCATCGCCGGGACCTACACACCGTTCGCAAGGTTGGACATGCCTCGCCCCACGGGCCATGTGGTGCTCGCTATCGTCTGGGGCGCGGCGCTCGTTGGTATTGCGCTGATGCTGTTTTGGCCCGAGGCGCCCCGTTGGCTGAGCGTGACCCTTTACTTACTGCTGGGTTGGGTAGGGATCTGGTATACCGGGTTGATCCTGCAGAATGCCGGCGTTGCCGCGGCCGTGCTACTGGGGATCGGCGGCATTCTCTACAGTCTCGGCGCAGTGGCTTACGCACTACGCCGGCCGAACCCGTGGCCGACGAGTTTCGGCTATCACGAGGTCTTTCATGCCTGCACGGCACTCGCGGCGACTTGCCATTTCGTCGCGGTGTGTCTGGCGGTGTTCTGACAGCTACTCGACCAACGACTGCGTGCCGAGAACTATTGCAAGGGAGAGTCGCTCGGCGTCAACCATTTCGCGCACGCACAGTTGATCGGCGATCTCCTGGATTCGCTTGTCGCGCCAGCCCGTCTCGTATCGCTGGGATCAAATACCTATCACCAGAATGTATTTCGCCGCATCTTGCGGGTGGCTCCGGCGGTCTGGCGGGATCCGATCGAGCTCGTGCGGCCTACCGCGCGGCTGTGGGCGGCTACTGCGGAATTACTTGCCGTGGAACGCTAGCAGCGCGTCGCCGGGAATCATGCTCGACGGAGAGGCCATCGCCGCACCTGCCCCAAGGAACCCCGCGCACGTGGCGAGCAGCGAAAAGGCGATCGACGTGACTGATCGCTTCGCTTCCACGCGCACGTTGATCGCGGGCGATGTGCTGTCGTCAGTTGCCTTCATGAGGTTGACAGTAATGACGAAAGGTAAAGGATCTCTGTCCGAACTCGATGAATTCGGCGGCGAATCTTAAGACTGTAATTGCCGGGCAATTGCCTTCTTGTCGATCTTGCCGACCGGAGTGGTCGGCAACGAGGCCATCGCGCTCAGCACGTCGGGCCGGGCATGCCGGGACACGCCACGCTGGTCGAGATAGCTGTGCAGCTCCGCCAGTGTCACCGGATTTCCGGCGAAAAAAACTGCCGCGCAGATCTTTTCGCCCAAATACGGATCGGCTAGCGCGACCGCCGCTGCCGACGAGATCGCGGGGTGGGTACGCAGATGCTTTTCGAGGTCGGCCGCCGGAAAGCTCTCCCCGCCACGATGGATGACGGGTTTCACCCGGCCGGTGACCTCTAAGTTTCCACTTTCGTGCTGACGGACCAGATCGCCGCTGCGGTAGAAACCGTCCGGGTCGAAGGAAAGCGCATTGGCTTCATCGGCGCGGAAATAGCCATTGAAGGTGTAGGGACCCCTGACCAGCAGCTCACCCTCGGTTCCGGCCGGGACGGGGAGGCCGGCGTCGTCGACGAAACGTAATTCGTCATCGCCGCACAGCGGCCGTCCCTGAGTGTGATCGACGATGTCCGGCGGGTCGCCCGGTCGGGTGTAATTCAGCAGTCCTTCGGCCATGCCGAATACCTGCTGCAGGCCGGGGGTCAGCGTCTCGCGGAGCCGGCGCGCATCGCCGGCTTCCAGCTTGGCGCCGCCAACCTGCAACAGCCGCAACGAGGTCGGTGCGTCCGGCTCCCATTCGGTGGCCTGTGCCCACAAATTAGCCAACGCCGGCACCAGCGCGGTGACGGTGACGCGAAAGCGCGCGATGGCGCCGAACGCCGACTCCGGACTCGGGTTGGCGAGAAAGACTGTGAGCGCGCCGGCCGTGATAGCCCCGAGAAGACCGGGGCAGGCCAACGGAAAGTTGTGCGCGGCATGCAAAGTCACCAGGTAGACGTCGTCGGAGGTGAGCCCGCACAGCTCAGCGCTGGCGGTGGCGTTGTACACGTAGTCGTTGTGGGTGCGGGGGATCAGCTTGGGCGTGCCGGTGGTGCCACCGGAAACCAGCAGCAGCGCAGGGGACTCCGGATCTGGTTGATGCTGCGGCTTTTCGGTGTCGTTGGCGCAGACCTGCGACCACGAGACGAACGACTCCGGCTCGCCGTCGACGATGACGTGACGGAGCCCGGGATGGTCGCGGATGAGCTCGTGTGCCATCGGGCGGTAGTCGAAACCGCTTGCGCTGTCCGGTATCAGCAGCGCCGTCGCCTCGCTGACCGCGGCGAAATGCCCCAGCTCGGCCGCGCGGTGGCCGGTCAGGCACATCACCGGGATCGCGCCGGCCCGCAGGACCGCGAATAACGCGACAGCGAACTCGCAGCGGTTCGGCAGCTGCAGTAGCACCCGATCGCCGACGGCAATGCCCAGCTCAGCGAGCCCTGCGGCGGCACGGTCGGCGCGTTCGTCCAGCTGCGCGAAGGTCAGCCGCCCGGGTCCGTCGGCGTCGACCACCGCAAGGCGGATCGGCCAGCGGTGTGCCGCGTCGGTCACCATCGAGTCAACGGTCCGGCCGCTCCAGTAGCCGGCGGCTCGATAGCTCGCCGCGCGGTCCGGCGGAAACGGCAAAAAGCCTTCCAGCACGGAAGACGACATTGCTTGCCTCCAGTTCGGTTCCCGCCGCTTGGCGTTCGTTGCCTAGAAGCTAAGCAGCCCGGTGAGGAAATCGGGGGCCACCGATGTCACAGCTTCACCCGCTGCGACCGGCGTCTCACCCAGCGAGCCCAGCGCTGTCGCAATCTGCTCGGGCCAGGTGAGCGCGAGGTGTTGCAGCAGGCTTCCGTCACCGAGCAGGCCGGCGAAGAATTGTGGTGAATGGTCCGCGGGGTTTGTTCCGACGTCGTAGCCATTGATCAACGCACCGAGGACGTCGGACGACAAATTGTTGAGGTCGGAGATCCCCTGGGTGCTGTTGCCAGCCGCGAATTCAGTGGAGATTGCGTCGAGGTCCTGAGTCAGCGCGAACTGGGCTGTGATCTCAGGGGACAGCACAGCCTGGAGGGCGTCTTTGAGCTCGTCGTAGTCGGCGAACGTCCCGAGCAGATTGGTTTGGATCTGCGTCGCGAATCGGCGAGATTCTTAGTGCGATCTGAGGACGGTAGCGTCGCAAGAGCCCCGGCTATTAAAGTAGCCATCAATTTAGGCTAGCCTCAACTAACTAGTAGGAGGTTGAGTGTTGACTGGCGGGGTTGGGGCTTCCATCGCTGGTAGCCCGAGCGACGTGCGCGCTGAGGTTGCCCAATTGCTCGGCGTCGGCGCCGATGCCGTCGACCCCGCTGGCAACCTCATCAGCCAGGGTCTCGACTCGATTCGGATGATGACGCTGGCCGGAAAATGGCGGCGCCGCGGGATCGATGTCGACTTCGCCGCGCTGTCCGCCGCCCCCACCGTCGAGGCGTGGTCGCGGCTGGTGGGCGCCGATGCGTCGGAGCCGGTCGTCCCGACGGCGCCGACGGTCCCCGCTGCCGACGGCGCCTTTCCGCTGGCCCCCATGCAGCACGCCATGTGGGTGGGGCGCCACGACAGTCAGCCGCTGGGCGGCGTAGCCGGCCACCTGTATGTCGAATTCGACGGCGGGCCAATTGATCCCGAACGCCAAGCCCAGGCCGCGACCTCGCTGGCGCTGCGGCATCCGATGTTGCGGGTGCGGTTCCCGGCGGACGGCACCCAGCAGATCGACGAGGCTTCAGCGCACATGCGCTTTCCGGTCACCGTGCACGACTTCCGCGACCTCGCTGACGACACCGTCGGCGAACGGCTTCTCGCGCTTCGTGAGGCCAAGTCGCACCAGCAACTCGACAGGCAGGTATTCGAGCTGACCCTCTCGTTGTGGCCCGGCGAGAAGTCGCGCCTGCACGTGGATTTGGACATGCAGGCAGCCGACGCGATGAGCTACCGCACCCTGATGGCCGACCTGGCCAGGTATTGGCCGGACGGCGTCCTGGAATTCGTCGGACGCGCCGACCACCGCGTCAAGATCAGCGGTTACCGCGTCGAGATCGGCGAGGTCGAGGTGGCGCTGCGTCAGATACCGGGTGTGGCAACAGTAGTCGCGGCCGTGGTGACCGCGACGGGCGGTGCCGAGGTGTTGGCTGCCGCCATCCACGCCGACGACCCACAGCTCACCGCCGATAGGGTGCGCGCGTCGATGACCGATCTCGTTCCCGCGCACATGATTCCGCAGCACGTGTCGTTCGTGGATCACGTGCCGTACACGAGCGCCCGCAAAATCGACCGACGCCTCGTCACCGGCCGATTGACTGCCGCCGTGGCCGATTCGACCGCACCCGAGCGCTGCGCCCCGTCGACGCCGCTCGAATCCGCGATTGCGGCGATCGTCGGAGACGTGCCGGGGGTCGACTCGGTCGGTGCGGACGACGACTTCTTCTCTCTCGGCGGCGACTCGGTGCTGGCGACACAGGTCGTCGCACGCATCCGGGCCTGGCTGGACACCCCGGACGCCATTGTCGCTGACATCTTCGCCACCCGGACCGTCTCCGCATTGGCCGGCCTACTCGGCCGCCGCGAGTCCGACCCCGGCCCGCTGGAGCAGGTCGCCGAGCTCTACCTGGAGGTCACCGGAATGGACGCCGGACATGTGGTCGCGGCGATCGCCGGAAACGAAGCGGTGCAATGATTTTCGACAACTTGACCTCTGTGCAGAAGAAAGACTTCCCGTCCTGGATCAAGCGCATCCCCGGCCGGGGCGTGGGAGCGCACGGCGTCACCGTGGTGTTTCCGCATGCCGGCGGCGCGGCATCCGGCTACCGCAAGCTGGCGACCGCGCTGGCCGCCGGCGGTGGTGACGTCTACATCGTTCAGTACCCGCAGCGTGCCGAGCGGCTCACCGAGCCCGCCGCCCAGAACGTCCAAGACCTCGCGCGCAGTTTGTTCGTCGCCGGTCCTTGGCGTCAGGTGGCGCCCCTGCGGCTTTTCGGCCACAGCATGGGTGCGGTGGTCGCTTTCGAATTCGCCAGGATCGCCGAATCCCGCGGCGCCACCGTAGAACGGCTGTGGGCCTCGGCGGCTCCCGCCCCGAGCGCCGTCGAGGCCAAGCCCGACCTGCCGACCAGCCACGACGATCTGCTCGTGGACATGGCCGACTTCGGCGGGACCGATGCCGAACTGCTCGCCGACCCGGAATTCGCCGAACTGCTGATCGCCGCGATGCGCGCCGATTATGCGGCGATCAACCGCTACACCTGCAGCCCCGACATTCAGATCGCTGCGGATATTTCGGCTTTGGGAGCCCACAGCGACCTTCGCGTCGACCCCGCCGAACTGCAACGGTGGGAGGGCCACACCGCGGGAACATTCGAGCTGGACTGGTACGACGGCGGACATTTCTACCTCGACGACCACATCGACGACGTCGCCGCGCGGGTGAACGCCGGTGGCTGAGAACAGGTTCGCGGCGTTCAAATCGAGGCCGCGACACGGGAGGCTCAGATCCACGAGCGGATCATCCGGTTGCCGGAGGGCTACGACACCATGCTCGGTGCGGCCAGCGGCCTGTCCGGCGGCGAACGGCAGCGGTTGACGATCGCCCGCGCGATCCTCGCCGACACCGGCGTCCTCATCCTCGACGAGGCACCGCCTTCGCGGACCCGGAGTCGGAATACTGCGTGCAGCAAGCACTCAACCGATTGACACGAGAACGCACGGTACTGGTGATCGCCCATCGGCTGCACACCATCGTCGGCGCCGATCAGATTGTGGTACTCGACCACGGCCGCATCGCCGAACAAGGCACCCACGACGAATTGCTGGCTGCCGACGGACGCTATCGCCGATTGTGAGATAGCGGCCGTCGCGACCCGGTCACCGCCGCCACCGCCCAGGAGGCCACGCGATGATCCGCACCTGGATCGGCCTGGTCCCGGCCGAGCGTCGCGGCAAGGTTGTGTTGTACATCGTGCTCGCGTTGATCTCGGTGATCGTGCGGGCGGTCGGCACCGTGCTGCTGGTCGCGTTGGTCGGAGCGTTGTTCAGCAGCACACCGCAGCAGGCGCTGGGATGGCTGGGCTGGCTCACCGCCGCGACAGCGGCCGGCTGGGCGATCGATACCGCCACGGCGCGAATCGGTTTCGACCTCGGCTTCGCGGTGCTCGACCACACCCAGCACGACGTCGCAGATCAGTTGCCGGACGTGCGGCTGGAGTGGTTCAGCGCCGACAACACCGCGACGGCACGGCAAGCCATTGCCGCGACCGGACCGGAACTCGTCGGGCTCGCGGTGAACCTGCTCACGCCGTTGGTCACGGCTGTGCTGCTGCCGGCCGCCATCGGCGTCGCCCTGTTGCCGGTGTCCTGGCAACTCGGCGCCGCCGCGATGGGCGGTGTGCCGCTGCTACTGGGCGCGTTGTGGGCTTCGGCCCGGCTGGCCCGTCGTGCCGATCATGTTGCTGCCGAAGCGAATACGTCGTTGACTGAGCGGATCATCGAATTCGCCCGCACCCAGCAGGCATTGCGTGCCGCGCGACGGGTCGCGCCGGCCCGGAGCATGGTCGGCGACGCCCTGGCCGCCCAGCACGGCGCGACGATGCGGCTGCTGGCCATGCAGGTACCCGGCCAGTTGCTGTTCAGCCTGGCCAGCCAGCTCGCGCTGATCCTGTTCGCCGGTGCGACAACGGTTCTGACGGTCAACCACACGTTGAGCGTGCCGGCGGCGGTCGCACTGATTGTCGTGGTCGCCCGATACCTGGAGCCGTTCACCTCGATCAGTGAGCTGGGGCCGGCGCTGGAGAGCACCCGCGCGACGCTGGACCGGATCCGCGCGGTGCTTCGCGCCCCGGTCATGACCGCCGGGACCGAGACCCGTCGCGGCCCGCACGACGCGCCGCTCATCGAGTTCGAGGACGTCACCTACGGTTATGACGGCGCGAGCGCGCCGGTGCTGGACGGCATGAGTTTCGCGGTCAGGCCGGGTAGCACCACGGCGATCGTCGGGCCGTCTGGTTCGGGCAAGAGCACGATCCTGGCGCTGATCGCCGGGCTGTACCAGCCCGGCCACGGCCGCGTCCTAGTCGACGGCGTCGATGTCGCGACGCTCGACGCCGAAGCCCGCCGCGCGGCGACCAGCGTGGTGTTCCAGCACCCCTACCTGTTTCACGGGACGATCCGCGAGAACCTCGCGGCCGGAGACCCCGCAGCCGGCGAGGCCCAGTTCGGCCGCGCCGTCGCGCTGGCCCGAGTCGACGAACTCACCGGCAGACTGGCCGCGGGGGCGGACACCGTGGTCGGCGAAGCCGGGTCGGCGTTGTCAGGGGGAGAACGGCAGCGGGTCAGCATCGCCCGCGCCCTGCTCAAACCGGCGCCGATCGGCTTGCCGTGGTACCGCACTCTGATATCGGCAGACAGCAAGCGCGTCCGGGCTCAACGGAGGCAGATCTGCACTAACTGGCAGACTGCGCAGAGGGCGTCAGCCGCCAGGGCTCGGCGGATCGCTGTGTAGGGAACCAAGACCGTCCTGGATTCCCTGATTTATTTGGTCCTTGAGCGCAAGCCCGCCTAGCGGGATGTCGCCGGGCTGCGTGCTGCAAATACAGCCGAGCGTCCCGAACGAGTTGGGGTCGGCGCTAGCCGGTGTGGTGACCGCTACTGCAGCACCGAGCGCGATCCCCGCACCGAGTAATACGTTGTTGAGCACCAATGGCCCTTCGTGAGAGTGGACCCGATTGCGGGCGTGGTTCTACTGGTGAAAAATTTCTGTGCGGCGGCGGATCCGATGCGAATCTGCTCGCAATAGCGTGCGGAATTACGTTGGCATGCGGTGATTGGGCATAGTTAGCACGTTACCGCGACTCAGACGGCTTTACCACGAAAGTACTGCTTATTCAGGGCAGCTTTCCCTAAGTAAAGTAAGCCTGTATTCAGTGGATTTGACTGTAGCAATTCTGCACCGCTCCTCGTCGGGCAGCGGTCTACCTTAAGCACCGAACTGTGGACTCACATCGATCATTGCTCTGCCCCAACTTCCAGGCTGCGCCAAGCGCGTCGGAGAGGGATTCCCTGCCCGTCGAAGTGCCTGCAGCCGACCCTGCACGCTGGCGATATAGGTCGAGACACGCAGGATTGCTGGCCGGTCTACAGGAATATCGGCGCACTCGGAGCGAAAGGGCAGCCTTTGCTCACCAAGGCAAAGCTTGGCTGACTAATGTCTTGAACGTCGCCCAACATACGCTCGTTAATGCAGCCTTCCTTTAGTAAGGAAAAGCTTTCCTGAGTAAATTGGTCCATTTGACATCACATTTCTGCTTATGCCAGCATTGGCTTCCGTAAGGCCTTTGAACACCGCCTTACTCGATCCGGCATGAATGTCTTATCCGGGGTTCGCTGGATAGGCATACCTAACACGTTGAGAGGGTGGGAAATGACTTCCGTTGACAATCACCGGCGCCTGGACAAGGTAGACGGTGTTACCGCTCCACCGGCGCTGGCCGACCACCTTCAGCGGGTCCTGGTCGACCTAATCGAGCTGCACTTGCTGGGAAAGCAGGCGCATTGGAACGTGGTCGGGACCAACTTTCGCGATCTGCACCTGCAGCTCGACGAGCTGGTCGAATTCGCCCGCGAGGGTAGCGACGAGATCGCCGAGCGGATGCGCGCCCTCAACGCCGTGCCTGATGGTCGATCCGACACAGTGGTGGCCACGACCAGCCTCCCTCAGGCCCCCGCCGGCGAAACCAACACAACGGCCGTGGTCGATCTCGTCACCAACCAGACCTACGCCGCCACCGACACCTTGCGCGCTGTGCGCCAACCAGTCGAAGCTGAAGACCCCAGCACGGCTGATCTTTTAGATCAGCTGATCGTGGGGCTGGAAAAGCAGGCATGGCTGATCAAGTCCGAAAACCGCAGAGTCTGACCGGCGCGCCACACTCGGGCGCCCGATCACGCTGGGTGCCGCTCTAGCGGTAGCCACACCGGCAGCCGCTGATCCCGCTTGTTCGGCGCACTCGGCTGCAGCTGCACGCCGCCAGTCGATGTGCCGCACAGCAGGCCTGCGTCCACGACCGTGTGAGTCGGGAATCCAGAGGGTCTTGGTTCTCTTCGCGGCGGCCCGCCGAATCCTGGCGACTTCTGGGTTGTCGCGCTGGATTGGCTATAGATGTCCTGAGCGGCCAACCGCGTGTCGAAATGCGAGGGATTAACGATGTTTTGTTGGGCGGCGTCTGTCCCCGAGCCTGACCACGTACCCGACTACAGCCATGCCCAGCAAGTCGCTGGTGGTGCCGTGATCGTGGGGTTGATCTTGCTGGTAGCGATAGCGGCGATCATTCGGGTCCGGCGGGGTCGCTGACGCGGTGGCTGCGTCAGCGGCTTCCGAGCGGACGGCTTTGACGACCAGCAGCGCTGCGCCTATGTGTTTGTGCAAGCCCTCGAGGACGGCCGGCGGGGCAGGTTGTGAACCATGACGGCCGTGATCGGAGAAGTCCCTGACTTGGGCTGTGCAGCGATGCTTAGAAAGCTCTCGCGACACGCCGCGGATTTGTCAAAGTAGCCAGGCGTGTCTTGTCAATCTTCCTTGCATCTCGACACTTGGGTCGACGGGTGTGCTGTCCGTCCGATATGGCGAAGCAACGGGAGGCGGGCTGGTCTAGAGCACTTGTGCTACTTTGTAGCACATGAAGGCGATAGGGGTGCGGGAGCTGCGGCAACACGCCAGCAGGTACCTCGCGGAAGTGGCCGCTGGGGAATCGATCGAGATCACTGACCGCGGCCATCCCGTCGCGCACCTGGTGCCAATCACGGGCGATCGCTGGCAAGACCTGATTAGCGCCGGTGAAATCGTCAAGGCAGCTCGTTCGATGAACATCGACGACCTCAGACCGTTGACATACCCGCATAGCGCCTCTGAAACCCTCGAGCGACTTCGGAGCGACGAGCGATAGCCCGATGCGGATCTACCTGGACACCTCAGCCTTGGTCAAACTCGTTGTTGCTGAGGATGAATCGCAGTCGCTGCAGTCCTTTCTGAGCGCACGAGCCGACGACAGCTTGTTCTCGGCGGCTCTGGCGCGCACCGAGCTGATACGCGCAGTGGCACCAAACGGAGCCCAAGCCATCGCTGATGCTCGAGACCTCCTTGAAAGCTTGGACACCATCATGCTGACGCGACAGCTGCTCGACGACGCCGGCACCTTGCTGCCGCTGCGCCTGCGCAGCCTAGACGCCATACACCTCGTATCGGCACAGCGAGCTGGCGACACGTTGCGGGCGGTCATCACGTATGACGTGCGAATGCTCTCAGCAGCAGCGGATCTCGGGATCTCAACAGCATCTCCGCGTTAGGGGCTGGTATCAGCGTTGCATCCTCGGGCCGGCAGTGCTCGGCTCCTGGCTATCCGTCTGCATATCCCGTTGTGGCTCGCTCGCAGTCCGAAATTCATTTCGCATCGATTACGTGACGCGACTTAGCCCGAATTGCCTAGCCCTGTTCGCGGGAGGTTTTGATGTCGCACGTTGGGCAGTGCGACACGCCGGTGCCCGAGGTCGCCGGGGATCGCGCGATCAGCAGCACAATGACACCCGATGATGAAATCGAAGGGACAACGATGACCGTGAAACTGTTCGCCACCGGGGTGGCTGCCGTGGCCGCTCTTGGAGCCGCCGCGGCTGGCGCGACGTCACTGGCCGCCAGCGGCGCACCCGCACCGCAGGTCGTGCCCGTCGTGCTCAGCGCACCGCTGGACCCGCCGCCTCCCTTGCCGGGTCAACCGCCGCTGCCGAGCCCGGAACAGCTGTCGGACGTGTGCAACCGCGTCACCGACCCCGGCGTGGGCTACGAGACCAAAGTGGGACTGGTGGAAAACGGAATCCCGCCGGGTGAGGGCCACGTGGCTGACCACGATCTGCGCAAGGCGTTCCGCAACGGGAACTTCCCGGAGCAGTTCGCCGTCAGCAACATCCAGCCGATTCCAGGCAACGGGGTCAAGGCCGACGTTGCCATCACCGGACCGAAGTTCGCCGGTCCGGTCGAAAAAACTCTCGTGTTCATCGACCAGGGCGGCACCTGGGTGCTGCAGCACGACGCCGCGCTGGCACTGGTGCAGGCGGCCACCGCCGTCAACTGAGACGGAGCTAAGCCTGGTCAGCGTGCTGGGTGACGGCGTCCAGGTCGAGCAACCGCGCGTGCAGCACGATGCGATTTCGCAGCGCCGAGCGCACCGCGCGGTGCAGGCCGTCTTCGAGGTAGCAGACGCCTTTCCACTTCACGGCGTGCGGGAAGAGGTCGCCGTAGAAGGTGGAGTCTTCGGACAGCAGACGATCCAGGGCCAGCACGGTCGTGGTGGTGACCAGTTCGTCGAGCCGGATCTGTCGCGGCGGAATGCGGGACCAGTCCCGATAGGACAGGCCGTGCTCCGGGTACGGCTTACCTTCCCGCACACCCTTGAAGATCATCCGCGGCTCGTTTCCCCCGACCTGGACATGTTGGCCAGGCTAGCGCGTGCGCTGGGCAGTAGGCGCTGGTGATCCCCGTAAACTGGACCGGTGAGGAGGGTCGATCCGGATGGGAACTGCCGATGAGCGCCGCTTTGAGGTGCTGCGCGCGATCGTTGCCGACTTCGTCTCGACCCAGGAGCCGATCGGCTCGAAATCCCTGGTAGACCGGCATAATCTCGGCGTCTCGTCGGCGACGGTCCGTAACGACATGGCCGTGCTCGAGGCCGAGGGCTACATCACCCAGCCGCACACCAGCTCCGGTCGGGTACCGACCGAGAAGGGCTACCGTGAGTTCGTCGACCGGCTCGACGAAGTCAAACCGCTGTCGGGTGCCGAACGGCGCGCCATCCAGAGCTTCCTGGAGTCCGGCGTCGACCTCGACGACGTCTTGCGCCGCGCCGTGCGGCTGCTGGCCCAGCTGACCCGGCAGGTCGCCGTCGTGCAGTACCCGACGCTGTCGACGTCGACGGTGCGGCACCTGGAAGTCATCGCGCTCACCCCGGCCAAGCTGCTCATGGTGGTGATCACCGACACCGGCCGGGTCGACCAGCGCGTCGTCGAACTCGGCGACGTCATCGACGATCACCAGCTCGCGCAATTGCGCGAGATGCTCGGCCAGGCTCTGGACGGCAAGAGGCTCGCGGCGGCGTCGGTCGCGGTCGCCGACCTTGCCGCGCAGCTCGAAGGTCGCAGTGGCCAGTCCAAGAGCCTCAGCGATGCGGTCGGCCGTTCGGCGACGGTGCTGCTCGAGTCATTGGTCGAGCACACCGAGGAGCGGCTGCTGCTGGGCGGCACCGCCAACCTGACCCGCAACACCGCCGACTTCGGCGGCTCACTGCGCTCCATCCTGGAAGCACTCGAAGAACAAGTCGTCGTGCTGAAGTTGCTGGCGGCTCAACAGGAGGCCGGCAAGGTCACCGTCCGCATCGGACACGAGACCGAAGCCGAGCAGATGGTGGGAACCTCGGTGATATCCACCACGTACGGCACCCTCGACACCATTTACGGCGGCATGGGGGTACTCGGTCCCACGCGCATGGACTATCCGGGAACTATGGCCAGTGTCGCTGCGGTTGCTCTCTACATCGGCGAAGTGCTGGGTACACGGTGAGCGCGCATTCCAGGCACAATTCATTGGAGGCCGTCATTTCACGGCCGGTCTGGGCCTAGAGCCCAGAGACTCAGGAAGGTCAAGCGTGGCACGCGACTATTACGGGATGCTCGGCGTGGGCAAGAACGCCAGCGATACGGAGCTGAAGCGCGCGTATCGCAAGCTGGCGCGCGAGCTACACCCCGACGTCAACCCCGATGAGGCCGCGCAGGCGAAGTTCAAGGAGATCAGCGTCGCCTACGAGGTGCTGTCCGACCCGGAGAAACGGCGCATCGTCGACTTGGGTGGTGACCCGCTGGAGAACGCGGCAGCGGGCGGGGGCGGTGGCTTCGGCGGGTTCGGTGGTCTCGGCGACGTCTTCGAGGCGTTCTTCGGCGGCGGCTCGACGTCGCGCGGGCCGGTCGGCCGGGTGCGCCCCGGTTCGGACTCGCTGCTGCGGATGCGCCTGGACCTGACCGAATGCGCGACCGGCGTCAGCAAGCAGGTCACCGTCGACACCGCGGTGCTGTGCGACCGTTGCCAGGGCCGCGGCACCAACGGCAACTCGACACCGGTGTCCTGCGACACCTGCGGCGGTCGCGGCGAGGTCCAGACCGTGCAGCGGTCGTTGCTCGGCCAGGTGCTGACGGCGCGACCGTGCCCGACCTGTCGCGGCGTCGGCGAGGTCATCCCCGACCCCTGCCACCAGTGCGGCGGTGACGGCCGGGTGCAGGCCCGTCGGGAGATCGCCGTGAAGATTCCCGCCGGCGTCGGCGACGGGATGCGCGTCCGGCTTGCCGCCCAGGGTGAAGTGGGACCCGGCGGGGGATCGGCCGGCGACCTGTACGTCGAGATCCATGAGCAGCCGCACGACATCTTCGTGCGCGACGGCGACGATCTGCACTGCACGATTTCGGTGCCGATGGTCGACGCGGCCCTCGGCACGACAGTGACGATCGACGCGATCCTCGACGGCCTGACCGAGGTCACCCTCCCCGCGGGAACCCAGCCGAGCTCGGTGACGACCCGCCGCGGCCACGGCATGCCGCACCTGCGGTCCGGTGTCCGCGGCGACCTGCACGTGCACGTCGAGGTGGTGGTGCCCGATCGTCTCGACCACCAGGACGCCGACGTGCTGCGCGAGTTCAAGAGACGCCGCGCCCGCGATGTCGCCGAGGTCAAGTCGACGCACGCGGCCGCCAGCACCAACGGCGGGATCTTCAGCCGCCTGCGCGAAACCTTCACCGGGCGCTAATTGCCCGGCCTGTTCTACGTCGACGCGCTGCCCGACAACGGTGAGCTGGCTGTCGTCGACGGCGACGACGGGTTCCACGCCGCGACCGTGCGACGCATCCGGGTGGGCGAGGAGCTGATTCTCGGCGACGGCGCCGGCGGCGTGGCCCGCTGCGTTGTCCAGGAGACCGCCCGCAACGGGTTACAGGCCCGGGTGGTCGACCGCAGCCACGTCGCGCCCGCCCAGCCGCCGGTGACCGTGGTGCAGGCGCTGCCCAAATCCGAGCGTTCCGAGCTGGCCGTCGAGCTGGCCATCGAGGCCGGCGCCGACGCGCTGATGGCCTGGCAGGCCGCGCGCTGCGTCGCCCGCTGGGACGGTGCCCGCGCCGAGAAGGGTCTGCGGCGATGGCGCGCAGTCGCCCGTGCCGCCGCCCAGCAGTCCCGACGCGCCTATATCCCGTCCGTCGATGGCGTGCTGTCCACTGGGGCGCTGGTCAGCCGGATCGGCGAGGTGACGTTGTCGGGAGGCATCGTCCTGGCGCTGCACGAAGCGGCCGAGGGCTCGTTGACGGACCTGGGTCTGGCGCAGGCCACGTCGCTGATGCTGGTGGTCGGCCCCGAAGGCGGCATTGCTCCTGACGAACTGGCCGCGATCGTCGAGGCGGGCGCGGACGCCGTGCGGCTAGGCCCGACCGTGCTGCGCACCTCGACCGCGGCGGCCGTCGCGCTCGGCGCGCTGGGGGTCCTGACACCGCGGTGGGACCATCCAGGCGACGGCTGATCATTGGTTTGGCCAACCCAGCGGCGGTAGACTCGAAACGCTTACCCGCAGGACAGACCACAGAAAGCAGGCCTTAGAACTAACCGTGACGCCCCGCGAGACCAACACTGCTGGCCCGTCCGCATCTTCGGTTCGCAGCAGCATCGACGTTCCGCCCGACCTCGTCATGGGCCTGCTGGGCTACGCCGACGAAAACCTGCGTGCACTCGAACGCCTCCTGGCCGCAGACCTGCATGTTCGCGGCAACGCGGTGACGCTGTCCGGCGAGCCCGCCGACGTCGCGCTCGCCGAACGGGTGCTCTCCGAACTGGTCGCAATCGTCGAGAGTGGCCAGCCGCTGACCCCGGAAGGGGTACGCCACAGCGTCGCGATGCTGGTCGGCGTCGGGAACGAGTCACCGGCCGAAGTGCTGACGCTGGACATTCTGTCGCGTCGCGGCAAGACGATTCGCCCCAAGACTCTCAACCAGAAGCGATACGTCGATGCGATCGACAACCACACCGTCGTGTTCGGTATCGGTCCGGCCGGCACCGGCAAGACCTACCTGGCCATGGCCAAGGCGGTCAACGCACTGCAGACCAAGCAAGTGACCCGCATCATCTTGACCCGGCCGGCGGTGGAAGCCGGTGAGCGGCTTGGCTTTCTACCCGGCACGCTGAGCGAGAAGATCGACCCCTATCTACGTCCGCTCTACGACGCGTTGCACGACATGATGGACCCCGAGCTGATCCCGAAGCTGATGTCGTCGGGGGTGATCGAGGTGGCGCCGCTGGCATATATGAGGGGTAGAGCGCAGCCAATCCACACGAAAGTGTTGACGCCAGCTGGCTTTCGACCAATCGGCGAGCTTCGAGTCGGTGACCAGGTGATCGGTTCCGACGGTCATCCCACTGAAGTTCTGGGAGTATATCCGCAGGGCTTCAGGGAGATCTACCGTCTTTATGCCCAAGATGGTGCGTCGACACTGGCGTCCGGCGACCACCTTTGGTCCGTGCATACCCGCGACGATCAGCGCCGTGGCAAGCCGGCACGCGTGCTCCAGACAAAGGAGATGATCGGTGACCTTCGCGCAGCGCATTACCATCGCTACGAATTGCCTCTATTGAGTGCGCCAGTCAGTTTCGAGCCACAACCGGTCTTGATGGATCCATATGCGTTGGGGCTGCTTTTGGGCGACGGATGTCTCACCTGCGCTACGACTCCCAGTTTCAGCACCAACGATCCCGAGTTGGCTGAAGCCTTGGGTCATTTGCTACTTGGTATCAAGGTGCGACGGAAATCCGTGTTGGACTATGTGCTGAACCGGGTCACTCGTCCCGGCGAAGTCATCACGATTGAAAATCCAGTGACGGGGATCTTGCGTCGACTCGGCCTGGCGGGTTCTCGTTCGAACACCAAGTTCGTCCCCAAGAGCTATTTGTTCAACTCCTCCCATGTGAGGTTAGCCGTCCTTCAAGGCCTACTCGACTCCGACGGTGGACCGGTAACTCAGTCCGGCCGAACCTGTCGTATTCAGTTCACAACCGTCTCTGACCGACTCCGCGATGACGTCGTATTCCTGGTTCAGTCACTCGGAGGCGTCGTCACGCGGCGCACCCGGCTTGCCGCGGGCCGCAAGCCGGGGTTGGCGCGCGGTCGAGAAGTGCACCATCGTGCTGACGAGCACGTCCTGAACATCCGTTTGCCCGAGGGGGTTGTCCCGTTCCGGCTCGCTCGCAAAGCCGCCAAATACGACGTGACGGGCGGCGGTCGCCCGATGCGTTTCGTCGAGCGTATCGAGCCCGCCGGGACTGAGGAGGCGGTGTGCATCCGGGTCGCTGCCGCAGACTCGCTTTATGTCACCGAAGATTTTCTACTCACCCACAACACCCTTAATGACGCGTTCATCATCCTCGACGAGGCGCAGAACACCACCGCTGAGCAGATGAAGATGTTCCTCACTCGATTGGGATTCGGCTCCAAAGTCGTTGTCACCGGCGATATTACGCAGATCGACCTGCCCGGCAACCACCGGTCTGGTCTGCGGGCGGCGGTCGGTATCCTCGACGGAATCGATGACATTCACATCGCGGAGTTGACCAGCGCCGACGTGGTCCGCCATCGGCTGGTCGCCGAAATCGTGGACGCCTACGCGCGACACGAACAGCCCGGCCTGACGATGAACCGCGCTGCGCGACGTGCTCCCGGCCGCCGGTGACCTCATGACAATCGAGGTTGCCAACGAATCCGGAATCGACGTGTCCGAATCCGAATTGATCAGCGTCGCAAAGTTTGTCATCACCCAGATGGACGTCAACCCGGCCGCCGAGTTGTCGATGGTGCTGCTGGACACCGCCGCGATGGCCGACCTGCACATGCGCTGGATGGACCTACCCGGGCCGACCGACGTGATGAGCTTTCCGATGGACGAGCTCGAGCCGGGCGGGCGCCCTGATGCGCCCGAGCCGGGACCGGCCATGCTCGGCGACATCGTGCTGTGTCCGGAGTTCGCCGCCGAGCAGGCCGCGGCCGCCGGTCACTCGCTGGGACATGAGTTGGCGCTGTTGACCATTCACGGCGTCCTGCATCTGCTCGGCTACGACCACGGCGAGCCGGACGAAGAAAAAGAGATGTTCGGCCTGCAGCGCCGCCTGCTCGAGGAGTGGGTTGCCGATCAGGTCGAGTTCTACCGCAAGCTACGCCAACACGAGCGAGACCAGCAGTTGCTGGACAAATCAAGGTATTTCGAGAATTGAACAGCTCCGCTTCGCTGCTCGGTGCGATCCTGCTGATCTCTCTGGGTAGCGTGTTCGCGGCCATCGATGCGGCGGTCAGCACGGCCTCGATCGCGCGGGTGCAGGAGATGGTTCGCGACGAGCGACCCGGGGCGGTGCGCCTGGCCAAGGTGATGACCGATCGGCCCCGATACATCAACCTGGTGGTGCTGCTGCGGATCGTCTGCGAGATCAGCGCGACGGTTCTGCTGGCCCAGTTCTTCTATCGGGAGGTCAGCCGCGACTGGGGTCTGTTCATCGCCGCGGCCGTCATGGTGGTGATCAGCTTCGTCGTCATCGGTGTCGGCCCCAGGACGCTCGGCCGCCAGAACGCGTACTCCATCGCGCTGGTGTCAGCACTTCCGCTGCAAGCGATTTCGGTACTGCTGACGCCGATCAGCCGCCTGCTGGTGGTGCTCGGAAACATGCTGACGCCCGGGCGCGGTTTCCGCAACGGTCCGTTCGCCTCCGAGATCGAGTTACGCGAAGTCGTCGACCTGGCACAGCAGCGCGGCGTGGTCGCCGCCGACGAGCGGCGGATGATCGAGTCGGTGTTCGAACTCGGCGACACACCGGCCCGCGAGGTGATGGTGCCCCGCACCGAGATGATCTGGATCGAAAACGACAAGTCCGCTGCCGAGGCGACGTCGGTGGCCGTGCGCAGTGGGCATTCCCGGATTCCGGTCATCGGCGAGAACGTCGACGACATCGTAGGCGTGGTGTACCTGAAAGATTGTGTACAGCAAGCTTATTACTCGTCGGCGAGCGGTCGCGAGACTGCGGTGACGGACGTGATGCGGCCGGCCGTGTTCGTCCCGGACTCCAAGCCGCTCGATCAGTTGCTGCGCGAGATGCAACGGACGCGTAACCACATGACGCTGCTGGTCGACGAGTATGGTGCGATCGCCGGCCTGGTGACCATTGAAGACGTACTGGAAGAGATCGTCGGGGAGATCGCCGACGAGTACGACGCTGCCGAAGTCGCCCCGGTAGAAGATCTGGGCGACAACCGGTTCCGGGTGTCGGCTCGGTTGCCGATCGAAGATGTCGGAGAGCTGTACGGCGTGGAATTCGAGGAGGATCTCGACGTGGACACGGTCGGTGGCTTGCTGGCTTTGGAGCTGGGGCGGGTGCCGCTGCCCGGCTCCGAGGCGGAGTCACACGGTCTGCGATTGCGCGCTGAGGGTGGACCCGACCACCGCGGCCGGGTCCGGATTGGCACCGTACTACTCAGCCGCGTCGAGTCCACGTCGAATGGTGCGCGATGACGGAATTCCGTTCCGGCTTCGTCTGTTTCGTCGGACGGCCGAACACCGGCAAGTCGACCCTGACCAACGCGCTGGTCGGCTCGAAAGTGGCGATCACGTCGAATCGCCCGCAGACCACCCGGCACACCATCCGGGGCATCGTGCACCGCGACGACTTCCAGATCATCCTGGTCGACACCCCGGGGCTGCATCGACCGCGCACCCTTTTGGGTAAGCGGCTCAACGACCTGGTCCGCGACACCTACACCGAAGTCGACGCCATCGGCTTGTGCATTCCGGCCGACGAGGCGATCGGCCCGGGGGACAGGTGGATCGTGGAGCAGATCCGATCCACTGCTCCCAGAACACAATTGATCGCCGTCGTCACCAAGATCGACAAGACGCCCAAGGACAAGTTGGCCGCCCAACTCGTCGCCGTGGGCGAACTGGTTGGCGACTCCGCGGAGGTCGTGCCGGTCTCGGCGGTCAGCGGTGAGCAGGTCGACGTGTTGATCGAGGTGCTGGCCGGTGTGCTGCCGCCGGGTCCGGCGTATTACCCCGACGGCGAGCTGACCGATGAACCCGAAGAAGTGCTGATGGCCGAGTTCATTCGGGAAGCGGCCCTCGAAGGTGCGCGCGACGAGCTGCCGCATTCGCTGGCGGTGGTGATCGATGAAGTAAACCCCCACGAGGGCCGCGACGACCTGATCGATGTGTTCGCCGTGCTGTATGTTGAGCGGGACAGCCAGAAGGGCATCGTGATCGGCAAGGGGGGGCAGAGGCTGCGCGAAGTGGGCACCGCCGCCCGTGGTCAGATCGAGAAGCTATTAGGCACCAAGGTGTACCTCGACCTGCGCGTCAAGGTGGCAAAGAACTGGCAGCGTGATCCCAAACAGCTTGGCCGACTTGGTTTTTGACGTAGTATTGGGTCGTGAGCCGGAAGCCCTGGCTGCGAAATCATCGGTGACCGCAGCCTGGGCTTCTGTTTCACGGTAGCGGAATCAGCGCACAGCTTCCGCATCGGCGTTCCACCAGACCTCCGGCTGCTTGCCCGCCCAACCGCCCAACGCCTCGAGTTCGGCGGCCAGCGACACCAGCAGCGGCTCGCTGTTCGCCGGCCCCATCAGTTGCACGCCGATCGGTAAACCGTCGGCGGTGAAGCCGGCCGGAATGTTGATCGACGGCCACCCCAGCACGTTCCACGGCCAGGTGACCGGGCAGGCGGCGATCATCTGGCGATCGGTGCCCAGACCGCTGAGCTCGTCGAAGGCATCCACCAGCGGGGGCGGCAGCGCCGTCGTCGGCGCCACCACCACGTCGACGATGCGGAAGATCGAGCCGACCCGCCGTTGGTTGGCGGCTTCGCTGGCCCGGGCGGCGCGCAGGATCTGCTGCGAGAGCAACCGGCCCATCCGCATATTGGCCAGCGTCCGGCGGTCGAACTCGACACCGTCACCCAACCGCTCGGCCCAGTCCAGCAGCCCGGACGTGGACCGCGACAGAAAGTTCCAGGACAGCCGCAACCCGTAATCGGGATTCCCGTCTACCACGCTGTGCCCCAGCCGTCGAAGATGATCGCCCACCGATCCCAGTGCCGCCTCGATCTCTGGATCCAGCCGCGCCGGAAAGGCGGTGAAGGGGAACCGGGTCGACAGCGCGATGCGCAGCGAGCCGGGCGCGATACCGAGGTGATCGGACACTGTCACCGGCCGCGGCTTGTGCAGGTCGCCGTCGATATTGCCGGACGCCGCGTCGAGCACCAGCGCCGCGTCGGCGACGGTGCGTGCCAGCACGCCGTTGACAGTGATCCCGTTGAACGCCTCGCGCAGCGGCCAGGTCGAGATGCGGCCACGCTGAGGCTTGATGCCGACCAGATGGGTCCAGGCCGCCGGGATGCGGACGCTGCCCGCCCCGTCCGAGCCGATCGCCGCGGTCACCAGGCCGGCGGCCACCGCGGCCGCGCTGCCGCCCGAGGACCCGCCCGGTGTGTGCCGCCGCGACCACGGGTTGCGGGTATGGCCGAATGCAGGCCCACTCGTGAACGGCCACTGACCCAGCTCGCAGGTGTTCGTCTTACCGACGATCACCGCGCCGGCAGCCTTGAGGCGGCGCACCACCTCGGCGTCCTGGGTGGCCGGCTGGACATAGCCGGACGTGCCGAAAAAGGTGGGCTGGCCGGCGACGTCGACGTCGTCCTTGACCGCGATCGGCACTCCGAGCAGCGGCGCTTGGTCGCCGTCGGCGCGGCGCCGGTCGGCCTCGACAGCGTCGGTCAGCGCCGACGCGGTGAGCACCACGCGGAACGCATTCAGTGTCGGCTGGCTCAGTTCAATGGCGTGCAGCGAGCGGCGGACCAACTCCACAGAGGTGACCTCACCGCTGGCCAACTGGTAGAGCTGGTCGGTCAGTGTCGGAAAACGTCGATTGGTGGAGTTGCTCATCGGTACCGACATTATCGGCGCGTGCGCGAGGCGCCGTCACAACCTGGTGCCAAACTGGTCCCCATGCGGCTGTATCGGGATCGAGCGGTGGTGCTGCGCCAGCACAAGCTCGGCGAAGCCGACCGGATCGTCACCCTGCTCACCCGCGAGAATGGACTGGTCCGCGCAGTGGCCAAGGGTGTGCGCCGCACCCGCAGCAAATTCGGTGCGCGGCTGGAACCGTTCGCGCACATCGACGTTCAGCTTCACCCTGGCCGCAACCTCGACATCGTCACGCAGGTCGTTTCGCTTGACGCGTTCGCCACCGACATCGTCAGCGACTACGGCCGCTACACCAGCGCGTGCGCGATGCTGGAAACCGCCGAGCGGCTGGCCGGCGAGGAGCGGGCACCGGCGCCGGAACTGCACCGCCTCACGGTCAGTGCCTTGCGGGCGGTCGCCGACGGTCGCCGGCCCCGCGAACTGGTGCTGGATGCGTACCTGCTGCGGGCCATGGGCATCGCCGGGTGGGCCCCGGCGCTGACCGAGTGCGCGCGGTGCGCCACGGCGGGCCCCCACCGGCGTTTCACGTCGCCGCGGGCGGCAGCGTATGCAGCTTCTGCCGCCCCGCCGGTGCGACAACACCGCCGCTGGGTGTGGTGGGTCTGATGGCAGCGCTGCGCGACGGCGATTGGGAAGCGGCGGAGGGCACGACGCAATCAGCCCGCAGTCACGCCAGCGGGTTGGTGGCCGCGCACCTGCAATGGCATTTGGAGCGGCAGTTGCGCACATTGCCACTGGTCGAGCGGATGCGACGTGGCGATGCGGCGGATCGTATAGATCAGAGCCTCCTCGACCGTCGGGTGGCTCTGGTCAGGCAGGATATGGCGCATGGAGACGAGCCGGGTGAGCCGCTCAGAGCGGAGGGCTGAGCGCAAGCGGATGTCTGACTTCCCGCAGCTCGCCCCGGCGCCCGCTGACTATCCCGTCTTCCCCGACACGTCGACGTGGCCGGTGGCATTCCCGCCGTTGCCGCCCGCACGGGACGGCGGCCCCCGTCGACCGCCGCAGCACATCTCCAAGGCGGCCGCACCGTCGATTCCGGTCGAGCAGTTGCCCAACCACGTGGCGATCGTGATGGACGGCAACGGCCGCTGGGCTACCCAGCGCGGCCTGCCGCGGGTTGAGGGCCACAAGATGGGCGAGGCGGTCGTCATCGACATCGTCTGTGGAGCAATCGAAATCGGCATCAAATGGCTCAGCCTCTACGCGTTCTCCACGGAGAACTGGAAGCGCTCCGCCGACGAAGTCCGCTTCCTGATGGGTTTCAACCGCGACGTGGTGCGACGCCGCCGGGTGAACCTCAACGAGATGGGCGTCAAGATCCGCTGGGTGGGTTCGCGGCCACGCCTGTGGCGCAGCGTCATCAACGAGTTGGCCATCGCCGAGGAGCTGACCCGCAGCAACGACGCGATCACGGTCAACTACTGCGTCAACTACGGTGGCCGCACTGAAATCGCAGAAGCAGCAAGGGATATCGCGCGTGAGGCGGCTGCCGGCACGCTCAACCCCGAACGGGTCAACGAGGCGACGATCGCCCGGCACCTGCACCGACCCGACATTCCCGATGTGGATCTGCTGCTGCGTACCTCGGGGGAGCAGCGGACCAGTAACTTCATGCTGTGGCAGGCGGCGTACGCCGAGTACATCTTTCAAGACACGCTCTGGCCCGACTACGACCGCCGCAACCTGTGGGCGGCCTGCGAGGAGTACGCAATGCGCAATCGACGATTCGGGACGGCGTGATGGCGTCACTGCAGGAGCGATTGCTCGCTGCCCTGTCCGAGGTGTTGCCCGCCGACGAGGAATCCGATGGAGCGCTGACCGTGCACCACGGCGGGACGATCGCCTCGCTGCGAGTGGTGCCCATCACCGAGGACCTCGACCTGGTGTCGCTGACGCAGATGGTGGCGTGGGATCTCGCGGCCAACAAGAAGATTCGCGACAAGGTGGCCGAGCAGGCCCGCTCTACGCTGTGGGGATCGGTGAGCTTGACCGAAAAAGCGGGCAAGTCCGCCGACGTGATCCTGCGCTACAACTTCCCCGGCAACGGACTCAACGACGAGGCGCTGCGCACGCTGATCTTGATGGTGCTCGACAAGGGTGGCGAGATCCGTGCGGCGTTGACCTCATGACCGCGAGGATCACGGCTCTAGCGCTAGCGGCACTGGTAACGGCGAGCTGTGCCGGATTGCCCTCTAAAGGTGTTGCCCATCGGGCACCTGGCAGCCAAAGCCCAACGCAGACTCCGCAGGTGGCGGCGCCCCGGCTCGACGGTCCCTACAAGGTCGTCGCGGGTGGTCCGGGCACCCCGCCCGTCACCTGGATTTTCGCTCCGTGCGGCGACGGCTGCGCCCAGGTCGAGATAGGCGGAGAAGGGTCCAACCAGCGGGCAACGGCGCGCTACGTCACTACGAATTGGACGGTCGACATACATTCCACCGGTCCGCCGCGAGCTGGGGCTTAACGGCAGTCCGAGCAGGTGCCGTAGATCTCGATGGTGTGACTGACGTCGAAATACCCGTGCTTGGTGGCAACTTCGGCCGCCCACGTTTCGACCTCGTGATCGCCCACCTCGACCGTCGACCCGCAACTACGGCAGACCAGGTGATGGTGATGGTGTTCCGAGCAGCGGCGGTACACTGATTCCCCGGTGTCATTGCGCAGCGTGTCGAGTAGGCCGGCGCCGGCCATCGACTGCAGCGTTCGGTAGACGGTAGTCAGCCCGATGTTGTCGCCGCGGCGGCGCAGCTCGTCGTGCAGCTCTTGGGCCGAGCGGAAATCGTCGAGCGTGTCGAGCAATTCCGCAATCGCTGCCCGCTGCCGGGTGGCACGGACGCCGGCCTGCGTGCTCACTTGTCCTCCCCGGCATGCGCGACGGCGTCGACCACGATGTGCGCCAGGTGGTGATCGACCAGCCGGTAGAGCACCTCGCGTCCGGACCGTTCCCCGGTGACCACGCCCGCGGCCTTGAGGATCTTCAGGTGCTGGCTGACCAGCGGCTGCGGAACCCCGAGCGCGTCGACCAGCTCGTGCACGCAGCGCTGGGACGCCTGCAGCTGCAGCACGATGGCGATCCGAACCGGAGCGGCCAGGGCGCGCAGCAGCTCACCGGCGGCATCGAGGATCTCCCGCGGAGGTGGGGGCGGCAGTTCCGCCGCGTCGCTGTGCCGGTGCTCGCCGAGCAGCTCATCGCCGTCGGCTGCGGTGGAGGATGACAGAGACATGCTGTCTCCACTGTCACATGCACAACCACGCATGTCAAAGAGCGCCGGGCGGATCGCTACGATGACGGATCGTCTGCGTTTCACAACAACAGGAGTCCTCACCTCGTGGCGTCCGTCATCGACACCGTCGTCAACCTTGCCAAACGCCGTGGCCTGGTCTATCCGGCCGGCGAGATCTACGGC
Organism: Mycobacterium sp.; assembly: GCF_965277065.1. Taxonomy (GTDB): domain Bacteria; phylum Actinomycetota; class Actinomycetes; order Mycobacteriales; family Mycobacteriaceae; genus Mycobacterium. Next base: position 19,598 of record NZ_CBDIBT010000010.1, on the reverse strand, counting down.
GGGACCAAATCGGCGTGGGACTACGGGCCGCTGGGTGTGGAACTCAAGGAGAACATCAAGCGGCAGTGGTGGCGCTCGGTCGTGACCGGTCGCGACGACGTGGTCGGCCTGGACTCCTCGATCATCCTGCCGCGTGCGGTCTGGGTGGCATCCGGTCACGTCGAGGTCTTCAACGACCCGCTCGTCGAATGCCTGAACTGTCACAAGCGGCACCGGCAGGACCACCTGCAGGAGGCCTACGTGGCGAAGAAGGCGCCACGAGAGGGGATGGCGCCGGATGACGTGCCGATGAGCGAGATCGTCTGTCCCGACTGTGGCACCAAGGGGCGATGGACCGAGCCGCGCGATTTCAACATGATGCTCAAGACCTACCTCGGACCGATCGAGACGGAGGAGGGGCTGCACTATCTGCGGCCCGAGACCGCGCAGGGCATCTTCGTGAACTTCGCCAACGTGGTGACGACGTCGCGCCGCAAGCCGCCGTTCGGCATCGGCCAGATCGGCAAAAGCTTCCGCAACGAGATCACGCCGGGAAACTTCATCTTCCGCACCCGCGAGTTCGAGCAGATGGAGATGGAGTTCTTCGTCGAGCCGTCGACGGCAAAAGCATGGCACCAGTACTGGATCGACACCCGCAAGCAGTGGTACGTCGATCTCGGCATCAACGACGAGAACCTGAGGCTCTACGAGCACGCACCGGAAAAGCTCTCGCACTACTCCGACCGCACCGTCGACATCGAGTACAAGTTCGGATTCTCCGGCAACCCGTGGGGTGAGCTCGAGGGTGTGGCCAACCGCACCGACTTCGACTTGTCCACGCACGCAAAGCATTCCGGTGTCGACCTGTCCTATTATGACCAGGCAGGAGACACCCGCTACACGCCGTACGTGATCGAACCGGCGGCTGGGCTGACCCGGTCGTTCATGGCGTTCTTGATCGATGCGTACCACGAGGACGAAGCGCCCAATGCCAAAGGCGGCGTGGACAAGCGGACCGTGCTGCGTCTGGACGCGCGTTTGGCGCCGGTGAAGGCAGCGGTGCTGCCGCTGTCCCGGCATGCCGACCTGAGCCCCAAGGCCCGCGACCTCGCCGCTGAGTTGCGCACGTGCTGGAACATCGATTTCGACGATGCCGGCGCGATCGGCCGCCGCTACCGGCGCCAGGATGAGATCGGCACGCCCTTCTGTGTGACGCTGGACTTCGACTCACTCGACGACCACGCCGTCACGATCCGTGAGCGCGATGCCATGACCCAGGAACGGGTGGCGATCGACGGGGTCGTCGACTACCTGGGTTCGCGTCTTCGCGGCTGCTGCTGAACAAATTTTGTCAATCTCTACCCTATTGGTCACATGATCAATATTATGGACGCGTCGACGCGGCGGCTCACTAGGGCGTGGTGAGCTGCCGCGTCCACCATTTTCCAGCAGAACTCCTGCTCAGAACCGGCCGCCGCCACCCATGAAGCCGCCGTCGGAGGAGCCCGAACCGCCGAACGACGTTGGGCCCCACCCGCCGCCACCGCCACCCCAGCCGCCGCCGAATCCGCCGCGCATCGCGTCGCCGAGCATGTCGCCGATGATGATGCCGCCCATCACGGCACCGGTATGGTCGCCGCCGCCGTAGCGCGAGGTGTACGCCATTTGTGCGGACTGCACGTCGGACTCGGCCAGCGACTGCGCCTGGGCCGCCAGCGATGCGGCGTTGTTGGCGTAGGTGATCGCGGCATTGAGGTCGGTCGACCTCGCGTTCTGCGCGGCGTCGATCTGTCGGCTCGCCTCGGACAACCGGGTTCGTGCCTCGGGCCCGACGCTGCCCCGGCGATTGTCGATGTAATCCGACACGGCGTGCACCCGCGACTGTGCGGTGGACAACGCCTGGTCGAGTGTCCGGGTGAGTCGTTCGGCGGCCGCCTGCTCTTCGATGACGGCGGCCAACAGCCGATTCAGCTCGGCGCCGGTCTGGGTGAGCGCGGTGAACGACGCGAGTGGGTCAGCCGATCCGGCGGTGCGGGCCGCATCGAGAGCCCTGCCCGCCGCATCGCGGGCGCCGGCCAGGTCGCGTAGATGGGGTGCCTTGGTCTTCTGCACGCTCTGCAGTGCGGTGTCGGCGTGCTCGATTCCGGATTGGATGTCGGCGATCAGCGACGGCAGCGTCGCGACCGCGTGCCTGATGTCGGTGGCCGCGGTGTCAACCGCGTCGAGTAGCGAACGTGCCTGTCCCAGTGATGATTCCGCTGCACGCACGGCGTCGACGAGTGCGCTCTGTTCGCCGCTGACCGGCTTGGACGCCTTCTGGCGGGCCACGCCGAGATTCTGCTCGGCGAACGCCAGCCGGTCCTTGGCGGTCGTGACGTTGGTGGCCACCGAGGCCAGCGCGGCCGAGTCGAATTCGTTGTGCAGCTCGGTCATTCGCTGCTCCGCTGGTTCGGTACGGGCGGTCAGGTCGACAACCTGCTGCGTCAGGGCGTCCAGCCGCGACGGGGCGTTGACCACCAGGTCGCGCATCTCTTCGAAGGCCTCCCGCTGCGACTCCAGTTCGCGATCGGCGCGGGCCGCGGCGACGATCACCTCGGTCAGCAGCTCGCGCCGTTGTTGGCGTGTCTCGGGAATGGCGTCGTCGAGTTGTTGACGCACGGTGAATGCCTGGGCCAGCGCGGATTTGGCGGCGTCGACCGCGCCGGTGAACGGCCGAGTCCGCTGCTCGCCGAACTCCTCGATCGTCAGCGCGAGCTCGTTGGCGCTGGTGCGCACGGCGTTGTCGACGTCGACGACTTTCCACCGCGACAGATCGTCGAGGGCGCCCAGCGACAGGCTCGCCAACGCATCGGGGTCGGTGGCGTCGACGCGTTTGGCCCCGGCCAACTCGGCTGCCCGCCGTCGACGGCGGCGCCAGCGGGTGACCGCATACAGCGCCACTACCGCGACGATGATCACGCCGAGCCCGATCAGCAGCGGCGCCGAACTGGTCGATTGCGGGCCACGGTCCAAGCCGTTAGCCGCTGCGACCGCCGCGCCACTCCAGTCGCCGCGGCGCAGCGCGGGCTCTATCTGGTTGCGCCGTAGGTCGTCGACCTGCCCAGTGCTGATCGACTTCACACGGTTCGGAATCCGGAACGCGTAGGAGTGGTCGACGGTCGCCACCGCCAGCACGGCGTCGAAGTCGCCGAGATCGCTGGCGGCTCGCGTGCTGTCCGCCCAGCTGACGGCCGGTTGTCCGGAGAAGGTGTCGACGTACACCACCCACAGCTGAATACGTCGGTCGGAGTACAGCTTGCCGCTGGCCGACTGGACTGCCGAGCGGCCGGCGGCACTCAACGCGCCGACGTTGTCGGTGATGTAGCCGGTGAGCCGAAACGGCGGCTGGGCGGTGGCCGACGGCGCGACCACCAGCGCGGCAATCAGCATCGCCATGAACACGGCACAACAACGGCGAAGGGTGCTCACGGGAGACAATCTAGCCCCGCGGCCAAGCGGGTCTCAGCGCAACCGATCTGACTGGCAGACTGTGGGTCGATGACGCAGCAAGACCCCTACGACGATTTCGACCGCCAGCGGGTGGTGCCCGAGGCGGCGAAGACCGCGGGCTTGCCGGGCACCGAAGGTCAGCTCCGCACCGATTTCGCCCGGGACCGTGCACGAGTCCTACACAGCGCCGCGTTACGCCGGCTCGCGGACAAGACGCAAGTCGTCGGACCGAGAGAAGGGGACACCCCCCGGACGCGACTGACCCATTCGCTGGAGGTCGCGCAGATCGGGCGGGGAATGGCGATCGGGCTGGGATGCGATCCCGACCTCGTCGACATGGCCGGCCTGGCCCACGACATCGGGCATCCGCCCTACGGGCACAACGGCGAGCAGGCTCTCGACGAGTTCGCGGCCGCGCACGGTGGCTTCGAGGGCAATGCGCAGAACTTCCGGATCCTGACCAGCCTGGAGCCCAAAGTCCTTGACAAACAGGGAGATAGCATCGGTCTCAACTTGACGCGGGCGGCGCTGGACGCGGTCACCAAGTATCCGTGGGCGCGGGATCAGCATCGGCGCAAGTTCGGTTTCTACGACGTCGACGGTGCCACAGCCGAGTGGATGCGTGACCGCGCCCCCGCGGACCGGCCCTGCTTGGAGGCCCAGGTGATGGACTGGGCCGACGACGTCGCCTATTCGGTGCACGACGTCGAGGACGGCATCGTCTCGGGACGGATCGACCTCCGGGTACTCGCCGACGACGAGGAGGCCGCCGCGCTGGCCGCACTCGGCGAGCGCGACTTCGCCGCAGTTCGGGCCGACGATCTGACCGCCGCGGCGCATCGGTTGGCGGGGCTCCCCGCGGTGGCCGCGGTCGGCAAATACGACGCGACGCTGTCGGCCGCAGTCGCACTCAAGCGGATGACGAGCGAGTTGGTCGGCCGATTCGCCTCCGCGGCGATCGCCGCGACCCAGGCCGAGGCCGGTCCCGGACCGCTGGCCCGCTATCAGGCCGCGCTGTCGGTGCCCGAGGTGGTGCGCGCCGAGGTCGCCCTGCTGAAAACGCTGGCGCTGCAATTCATCATGTCCGATCCGCGACACCAGGAAATCCAGGCGCGGCAACGGGATTGGATCCATCGGGTAGCCCGCGCGCTGTTGGCTGGCGCGCCCAACACGCTCGACCCGATCTTCGTCCCGGCCTTCAACGCCGCCGACGACGACAGTGGGCGGCTGCGGGTGATCGTCGACCAGATCGCGTCCTACACCGAGGGGCGACTCGAACGCATCGCAGCCGCCCAGGCTTAGGCCGCAGACTAAGGTCGGGCCATGGCCAAGCCTTCGCTCGCTGTTCCGCTCTGCATCGTTGCACTCACTGCGTGTAGCCCGCACCAGGAAGCGTCCACCTCGAGTTCGACCAGCGCTCCCGCACCGGGCGCCCAAACCCTCAGCGCGCAGCTGCACACCGCCGACGGCCGGTCGGTGGCCACCGCGACGTTCGAATTCGCCAACGGCTACACCACTGTCACCGTCAAGACGACCGCGGACAACATTCTGACGCCCGGCATTCACCACATGCACATTCACGGCGTCGGCAAGTGCGAGCCGAACTCGCTCGACCCGATGAGGGTCGGCGAGCGCGGCGACTTCCTGTCGGCCGGCATGCACTTCCAGGCGCCCGGGCACGCCGGCGAGCCGATGAGCGGCGACCTGACCTCCCTGGAAGTGCGGCAAAACGGCGCGGCCTACCTGGTGACCACCACCGACGCTTTCACCCGAGACGATCTCCTGGCCGGCAGCAAAACGGCGATCCTGCTGCACGGCGCCGAGCACAGCCCCGATGCCGAGAAGCGATTCGCCTGCGGCGTCATCGGCACCGGCTAACCGTCATCACGCTGTAGGGCGCGGCTCTAGACTGGCCCGATGGCCGGCCGCATCTCTGATCGCGATATCGCCGCCATCCGCGAACGTGTCCGCATCGAGGACGTCGTCGGCGACTACGTTCAACTGCGCAGGGCGGGCGCGGATTCGATGAAGGGCATCTGCCCGTTCCATGACGAGAAGTCGCCGTCGTTCCACGTGCGACCCAATCACGGTCATTTCCACTGCTTCGGCTGTGGTGAGGGCGGCGACGTGTATGCCTTCCTCCAAAAGATCGAACACGTCAGCTTCGTCGAGGCCGTCGAGCTGCTCGCCGATCGGATCGGGCACACCATCAGCTACACCGGGGCCGCGACGACCAACGTGCAGCGCGACCGGGGGAGTCGCAGCCGGCTGACCGCCGCCAACGCCGAAGCGCAGGCGTTCTACGCGGCGGCGCTGGAATCGCCGGAGGCGCAGCCGGCCCGCAAGTACCTGACCGAGCGCAATTTCGACGCCGACACAGCCCGTCGCTTCGGCTGCGGCTTCGCGCCCTCGGGTTGGGACACTCTGACAAAGCATCTGCTGCGCAAGGGTTTTGAATTCAAAGAGCTGGAAGCGGCTGGACTGTCGCGCGAGGGCCGACGCGGGCCGATGGACCGCTTCCACCGCCGGCTGTTGTGGCCGATCCGGTCGACGTCCGGAGAGGTGATCGGGTTCGGCGCGCGACGGCTGTTCGACGACGACCCGATGGAAGCCAAGTACGTCAACACGCCAGAGACGTTGCTGTACAAAAAGTCGTCGGTGTTGTTCGGGATCGACCTGGCCAAGCGCGACATCGCCAAGGGACATCAGGCCGTCGTCGTCGAGGGCTACACCGACGTGATGGCGATGCACCTGGCCGGGGTCACCACCGCGGTGGCGTCCTGCGGCACCGCGTTCGGCGAAGAGCACCTGTCGATGCTGCGCCGACTCATGATGGACGACAACTTCTTTCGCGGCGAACTCATCTACGTGTTCGACGGTGACGAAGCGGGCCGGGCGGCCGCACTCAAGGCATTCTCCGGCGAGCAGCAACTGGCCGGTCAGTCGTTCGTCGCAGTCGCGGCCGACGGGATGGATCCGTGCGACCTCCGCCTGGCGTCCGGCGACGGGGCGCTGCGGGATCTGGTGGCACGACGAACTCCGTTGTTCGAGTTCGCGATTCGCACCACACTGAACGACATCGACTTGGACAACGCCGAAGGCCGGGTGTCGGCGCTGCGCCGTTGCGTACCGATCGTGGCCCAGATCAAAGACCCGACGCTGCGCGACGAGTACGCGCGACAACTGGCGGGCTGGGTCGGCTGGCCCGACGTCGCCCAAGTCATCAGCCGGGCGCGCGAAGAGGCGAAAAACCCGACGGCACAAGGTCGCAGCAGGCTTCGTCGTCCCACTCACGCCGAGGCCGAGGCAGGCGCAAAACCGGCTGTGCCCCGTCCCAACCCCAAGGACCCCACGCTGTGGCCCCAGCGCGAGGCACTCAAATCGGCGCTGCAGTATCCCGCGCTGGCCGGGCCGGTGTTCGACGCGCTGACCGTCGAGAGCTTCACCCATCCCGGGTACGCCGCGGTGTGCACCGCGATCGAAGCGGCCGGTGGCACCACGACCGGGGTCGGCGGCGCCGAGTGGCTTGACTCGGTACGCCAGAAGGCGCTGTCGCCTGCCGCCGCCGGCCTGGTCAACGAGCTCGGCGTCGAGGCCATCCGGGTCGAGGACGACGAGAAACTGCCGCGCTACATCGCCGGTGTGCTGGCCCGGTTGCAGGAAGTCTGGATCGGCCGACAGATCGCGGACGTGAAGTCGAAGCTGCAGCGGATGTCACCGGTGGAGCAGGGCGACGAATACCATGCGCTGTTCGGCGATTTGGTCGCGATGGAGGCCTACCGGCGCAGCCTGCTCGAGCAGGCCAACGGCGACGACCTCACGGCTTAGCGCGGGGACTGTTGGCGCTCGACCACGGTGGTTGCGTCGTCGATCTCGGCCAGCGTTACCATCCGTGCGTCCGGCGAGACCCGATCCGCGACCTTGCGCCGGCCGGCGTCGATCATCGACTTGGCGGCGGGGCTGCCGGTCAGTGCGCGGTACGTACCGGTGATCTGCTCGTAACGACGCCGACCGGCCTTCGTGCCCAACACATAGCCCAGTCCCAGCACGACGACGTAGCGGATCAAAACGGCCCCTTCTTGAAGGTTCGGTGGGTGCGCTTCCATCCTGCCCCATACCGACCACCGTGCGCCTGCCGGCAGGCTATCGGTCTGGTTGGGCGCGCGTGCGCCGGTACGCTAGAGTCATCACTCGTTCCGGGCCGACGTGTTCGCGGACACCTAGCAGTCCCCTGTAGCTCAATTGGCAGAGCATTCGGCTGTTAACCGGAGGGTTGGTGGTTCGAGTCCACCCGGGGGAGCAAGTGGTTCTAGTGTCCGCCGAACAGGCCCCCCAGGCCCCCGCTGCTTTTGGTTGGCGTGCTCGACTTGCTCAGATAATCCGGACAGTAGGTGCTCGATGCCAGCGCCGCGAATTTCATCGCACCGGCGTTGTTCAATCCGGGGTTGAGCATGCTCAATTTGCTCACCACATCGGTTTCCGCCGCGCCCTGATTCATCATGTCGCAGGCGTATCTGCCGGCCGCGACGGCGTCCGAGCCGTTGCGGAACGTCATGCCGGCCTTGCTGAGCGAGTCGATGAAGTGCGCATCGGCGGCAGGGTCCGGCGGGACGGTGGAGTTGTTCGGGTCGGGCGGCGGGTCGGCCAGCGCCGGAACCGCTAGGCCGACTATCGCAGCCGCGCTGACCAGACCGATGAGAAGTCGCATCGAATCATTGTCTGCCACATCGGCGCGGTTGTCTCGTCAAGCCGGCTGTCTGGGCCGCAGTCAGAGCCCCGCGGCGCGTGTGACCTCGGCAAATCGACTGATCGACGCGCAAGCGTCGCGCACTGCTGCAATGTCCCCGACCACGTCCACGTCGGCCAACTCATCGAGGATTCGGACGTCAAGACCATCGCGGCGTAACGCCGCCAATGTCATCGTCGCGGTGTCCGGCTGGGACATCGCGACCGTACGCAGGCAGCCTGCTGCGGCAGGCGTCCGTAGTCCGAGCGCCCACCAACCGCCATCGCGGGCGGGTCCCAGCACCGCCGGGGCTTCGCCGAGGCGCCGCCCGCAACGGGTCAGGAGGTCCGCGGTGACCTGGGGTGTGTCCATCCCGATCTGTAGCACCGGAGAGCTGCCGGCGGCGTCGAGATGTGCGTTCGCCAGCCGGTCCGCGAAGTCGTCGCCGCGCTGGTCGATGATCGTGAATGCCCGCAGGCGATCGGCGATCTCTCTGGCTTTGGCCGCGGCACTCAGGTCGCCGGTCAGGGCCACCACTCGCGCGGTCACCGAAGCGGCGGCCACGGCGTCCAACGTGTCCAGCAACGCCGCGGCAGCGATCTCGGCGGCGACACCATCGCCGACGGTTGCCGCCAGCCGGGTTTTGGCCAGGCCGGGCACCGGGGCCTTGGCCACGACCAGCACCGTCACCGGGACCACGCTCACGAGATCACCTTCCAGAAGTCGACGATCGCGATGATGCTGCCCCGCAGGGATCCGCTGACCTTTGACTTCCCTCCGGTCCGGGAACCGTAATCGACGTCGCACTCCACGACGCGCCATCCGGCCGCGGCCGCCCGCACCAGCAATTCGAGCGGATAGCCGGATCGCCGGTCCTCGATACCGAGGTCGAGCATCGCCTGCCGACGAAATACCCGCATTGGCGCGATGTCGTGCACCGGCAGGCCGTGACGGGTGCGTAGCCGCCAGCTCATCACCGCGGTGCCCAGCCGGGCGACCCACGGCCAGTGCACTTCGGGCTTCGGGCGGCGTCGACCGGCCACCAGATCGGCACCCTGGAGGAGTTCGGCAACCAGCCGCGGCAGATCAGCCGGATCGAGCGAACCGTCGGCGTCGATGACGGCCACGATCGGTGTGGTCGCCGCGACGACGCCGGCGTGGACGGCCGAGCCGTATCCGGCTATCGGCTCTGCGACGACCGTCGCTCCGTGACGAGCGGCCACCTCCGCGGTGCCGTCGGTGCTGTTGTTGTCGACCACCAGCGCCCGGTAGTCCGGCGGAATGGCGTCCAGCACCGCGGGCAGCGATTCCGCTTCGTTCAGGCACGGCAGCACCACGGTCACCAGGTTGTTGCTCACTTTGTCGAACCTAGACGTCGAACCTAGACGCTCAATCAGGTGCTCAACCGCGCAGCGGCGCTGATGCGAAGTCGCGCAGCCCCGCTCGCGGCTCGATGGTCGCGCGGAATTCGAGCAATTCAGCGGCGCGGGCCGGATCGGCGACGATATGGCGCACGTCGCCACTACGGTACTGGCCCGTGGTCAGCGGTTTGACAACGCCCTGCCGCGCATCGCACAGCGCGGTGGCGACTTCTAGAATCGAAATGGGTTGTCCGGAGCAAACATTGGTGGCAGTGAAGCCGCCACGTCCGGCCTCTACCGCCGCAAGGTTGGCTGCGGCCACATCGTCGACATGGACGAAGTCGCGCATCTGGCCGCCGTCTTCGAAAACCTTTGGCGGTTCGCCTTTTTCCAGAGCTGAGCGGAATATCGCTGCGACGCCCGAATACGGCGTGTCACGTGGCATTCCCGGTCCGTAGACATTGTGATACCGCAAAGCCACCACCGAGCCTCCGGTCGATTCCGACCACGCCAGGGCGTAGTGCTCCTGGGCAGTCTTGCTGGCCGCGTACAGGCTGCGCGGTCGCAACGCGGCGTCCTCGTCGACCAGCCGCCACGAGAGTTCCTCGCCCCCGACCGGGCAGCGGTGTTCGAAGATTCCGGCATCGAGGTCCGCGCGCCGCCGCGGCAGCGGGTCGACCGATCCATGCTGCGGGCATTCGTAGCGCCCTTGCCCGTACACCACCATCGACGACGCCAGCACCAGCTGGCGAACCCCGGCGTTGAACATCTGTGCCAACAGCACGGTGGTGCCAAAATCGTTGTGGCTGGCGTAGTCCGGAGCGTCTCGTGCATCGACGCCGGCACCCACCACCGCCGCTTGGTGGCACACCAGATCGACACCGGGAAGCAGCTCGGCCAGCGCATCGGCATCGCGTACATCGACGTTCCGGCACCCTGCCGGGACCTGCGAGCCGGGCCCGTGGGCAGCCGGCAACATGGCGTCGACGGCGAGCACGTCGTGTCCCGCCGCTTGCAGCGCAGTGCGCACGCGAGCGCCGATGAAGCCGGCAGCGCCGGTGAGAAGTATTTTCACGCCGCTAGTCGACGGTGAACGAGTAGGCCTGCACACCGGGATCCGGCGTGCAGCGAATTGGCATGAGCTGATTCTGCGGTTGTTCGAGCAGTGTGTAAAGAGTGACGGGTCCGTCAACTGCAACCAGATTTGCCGGCAGGTGCAGGGCGGAGAGCCGCGGCCAGCCCGTAAGGTCGCGGGGAGCGTTTGCGGCGGCCCAGGGGAAGACTTGTGTAATTCGAAGCGTGGCACCGGCAGGCCCGTCAAGCTATCGATCGGTCGCCGCCCGTGAGAGCCACCCGCCGCGACGCGGTCGCCGTATTGCTGGGAGTCGTCCTGGTTTCGGCGGCTTTTCTGCTGCCGCACCTGTATCTGCACAACCTGGCCTTGACGCCGCTGACCCATGCGAAGCCCAAGCGGTTCGCGGCCTTCGCCGGAACAGCGCCGATCTTCGGTTGGTGGGAGGTGCACGGCGGCTGGCGCACGAGTGCCGCGGTTGCTCTCGGCGTGGCCGCCGTGTGGCGGGGACCTCAACTCGCACAGCGGCTGCCGTGGCGGTGGTTGACGTTGGCGACGTGGTTGACGTCGGCCCTGTGGGCGTTCTCGCTGGCCATGATCGACGGCTGGCAGCGTGGCTTCGCCGGTCGCCTGACAACAGAGCATGAGTACCTGCGGCAGGTGCCGACGATCACCGACATTCCTGAGGCACTGCGAACATTCGCCAGCAGAATCGTTGACTACCAACCACATTCGTGGATCACTCATGTATCGGGCCACCCGCCTGGTGCACTGCTGACGTTCGTGTGGTTGGACCGTATCGGCCTGGGCGGCGGTGCCTGGGCGGGCTTGCTGTGCCTGCTGGCCGGCGCCGGCGCCGCGCCGGCAGTCCTCGTCACACTGCGGGCGGTCAGCGACGAGACCACCGCCCGACTGGCCGCCCCATTCCTGACGCTGGCACCGACGGCCATCTGGATCGCTGTCTCGGCCGACGGGTACTACGCCGGTGTCGCGGCGTGGGGCATCGCTCTGTTGGCACTGGCCGTCCGGGCCGACCGCTGGAAGGCCGTCGCACTGGGCATCCTGGCCGGCTTGGTGCTCGGCTGGGCGATCTTCCTCAATTACGGCTTGGGGTTGATGTCGTTTCTCGCGGCGGCGGTGCTGCTATGTGCACACCACTGGCGCGCAGCGGTGCGTGCGCTGCTACCAGCCGTGCTGGCGGCTCTCGGGGTTGTGGCGGTGTTCGCGCTCGCCGGATTCTGGTGGTTCGACGGCTATTTTCTTGTCCAGCGACGATATTGGCAAGGCATCGCTCATGACCGGCCGTTCCAGTACTGGGTGTGGGCCAACCTGGCGTCGGTGGTGTGCGCCATCGGACTGGGCAGCGTTGCAGGCATCGGACGGGTGTTCGACATCGGCCGCATTCGGAGCCGGTCAGGCTTGCACCTGCTGGTCATCGCGGCGATCGCCGCGATTGTGGCCGCCGACCTGAGCCAGCTGAGCAAGGCCGAGACCGAGCGCATCTGGCTGCCGTTCACCGTGTGGCTCACGGCGGCGCCCGCGCTGCTACCCGTGCGGGCGCAGCGGTGGTGGCTGGCGGTGAACGCCGTGGGCGCACTGGTGTTGAACAGCGTCATTTTCACCAATTGGTAGCGAATTGGGTATACCGCCGGCGATGAACAAACACCGCCAACAAGTATTGGTCGCCGGGTGCGTTGTGCTGGCGCTCACGGGCTGCGCCGGACACAGCCGTCAACCAGCCGGCTCGTCGGCTGTGACCACGACAGGACTGGTGCCATCCGGGGTGCCGACCGAAGGAACGCGGCCGTCGAGCAGTGGGCTTTTGCCTGCGGCCGAACCACAAAGCGCGCCAACGCAATCCAGCCCGGTGTCCGGGCGTATCGTCGCGGTAGGTCAGGCGCCGGAAGGTGTCGTCGTCGATGCGGCGACCCGCACCGTGGCGATAGCGACCCGTCACCCCGACCAACTAGTGCTCATCAATGCCGACACCGCAGCGGTGACCGGCCACGTGCCGCTGCCGGGAGCGGTGCGCCACCTCGAGTTGGCCGAACCCGGCGGACCGGTCCTGGTTCCGGTCGAGACCGCCAACGCCCTGCTACGGGTCACCCTGCCGGAGGGAACCGCCGCACCCCCGGTGGCCACCGGAACCGCGCCGCATGATGCGGCGGCCGCTACCAATGGAACCATCTTCGTCAGCAATGAGCTCGGCGGCACCGTGGCCGCCGTACGCGGAAACGAGGTGGTCAAGGCTTTTACCGACAGCGTTCAACCTGCCGGCATGGCAGCCGTCGCCAACACGGTCGGAATGCTCGACGCGCGCGTCAACACCCTGACCACGTATGACGCTGCAAGCTTGCGCGTCGTCGGGTCCACGCCTGCGGGCGCCGGACCCACCCATCTGGTCGCGGACCGCCACGGCCGGATGATCGCGGCCGACACTCGAGGCAACGCGGTGCGCGTCTTCACACTGGCGCCGACGCCCAGGCAAGTCGGTTCCGTTCTGCAGCCTGGCGGGCCTTACGGCATGGCCTACGACGCAACCCGCGACCGGCTGTGGGTCGCGTCATCGGGCACCAACGAAGTCCTCGGCTACGACATGAGCACGCCGAATCCAAGTGAGGTAAAACGGTTTTCGACGGTGCAAAACCCCTACAGCCTCGGGATCGACTCAACGACCGGAAGGCTGTTTGTCGCAGGTGTCACCAGCGGCGTAGTGCAGATCCTCGACACCGCGGCTTGACGTTGTCATGCCTCACCGGTGATGGGGACCGTCAGCACCGCGATGGCCCGCGAGTAGATCTCGATGATCGTGTTCACCACGAGGCCGGCAGCCTGGGCGAGATCGCCAACCGCATCGACGCCGACGCGCGACCAGGGGAACCAGGGCCCGACATGCTCGTCTGTCTCCCAGCGGAGAGTCTCATGCTGGACTCCGGTTGCTGACGTCTCTAGTTCAGCGATCAGGATGCCCCCCGGTGCGAGCAGACCGGCAGCTCGCCGCAGCATGCGAACCGGATCCCCGCCGATACCGATGTTCCCGTCGGCGAGCAGTACCTGATCCCAGGAGCCCTCAGCCGGCAGCGGTGTGAAGAGATTCGCTCGCATCGCCGTTCCGCCGCGGCTTCGCGTCATCTCGATGGCAGCGCAGGAGGTGTCGACACCCAGGGCGGCATGCCCGCGGTTCTGTAGAGCCGCGACGAACCGGCCGGGACCGCAGCCCAGGTCGAGCGTGGGCCGAGCGGTGCACTGAGCCAGAACATGTTCATCGGCCAACTCGTCGTCAGTATCGGTAGATCGGTCGCCCATCCATCTGGATATCGGCAACTCTCGCAGTTGTCCCTGCCGATTACGGGTCCAACATGGTGCTCCACCGACGCCGGCCCGGTAGATGTGATCGACGGCCTCGGCTAGATCGGCGTCAATCCCGACACTCACGACACCGGGAGACGCGCCGTCAGCGGGCATGTCGCCGCCGGTCGCCATCGCTGCATTCACCGTGGATCAACCACATCGACAGTGGTATCTGATGCCGCACATGCCTGTGGCACGCGCTCTCCCGATGTGCCTGGCGACGGTCGCGTGCACCGCCGAACCGCCGATTGTGCTGTTCATCGACATGACTCCTCGTTCCTCGAACCTCGAACATAGTTCGAAACCGACTCGTACAGAGATGGAAACGAACTGAAATTGCTGCGTTGCTGCGGGTTAAATTCGCCCAGCGCCAATATTCAGACTCCCCGTGATTTCAACCCGTCAACTGCGCCTATACCCGGCGGCAGGCCCGCTAAATCGCGATCACGGCGACGGGAATCGGCGCGGCGCGACTACCGACGCACGCAGCGAGGCTTCAAAAGATGCGCAACAGTGGTGGCAAGGCGACGTCTTGACGGCCCCGGGGAGGCGAAATTGATCTTCACGCAGCACTACTTGGATTGCTTGTCGCAGGGGTCCTATCTCATCGGTGATGAGACCACCGGACGGGCGGTTGTCGTCGACCCGCGGCGTGACATCGATGTCTATCTGACCGAAGCTGCCGAACACGGGCTGAAAATCGAGCGGGTCATCGAGACGCACATCCACGCCGATTTCCTCACCGGCCACCTGGAGTTGGCGGCCGCCACCGGGGCGCAGATCAGCTACAGCGAAGAAGCAGAACTGAAATTTCCGGTGGATTCATTGCATGATGGACAGCGAATCTCGTTGGGCGATGTGACATTAGACATCCTCGCGACACCGGGCCACACCCCGGAGTCGATCTCCATCGTGGTCTACGAGCGCCCCGACGACGAGGTGCCCTACGGCGTCCTCACCGGCGACACCTTGTTCGTCGGCGATGTGGGACGGCCGGACCTGCTGTCCGGCGAAGGCCTGTCCTCGGAGGAGTTGGCGCGTTCGCTGTACAACTCGCTGCACGAGAAGCTGTTGAAGCTGCCCGACGCCACTCGCGTCTTCCCGGCACACGGCGCCGGTTCGGCATGCGGCAAGCAGATGTCCAGCGAGACCAGTTCGACGATTGGTGACCAGCGGCGCGACAACTATGCACTGCACTTTTCCGACGTCGATGAGTTTGTCGCGTCGATCACCGAGGGTCAGTCGCCGCAACCGCACTATTTCGAGTTCGACTCGGTGCGCAACCGCGAGCAGCGCCCTTTGTTCGACGACAGAGCGCCGCCCTTGCTGAGCATCGACGAGGTGCGCAGGTACGCGGCGGTGGGGGCGATCCTGCTGGATGCCCGGGACCCGGCCGAATACGCCCGCGGCCACCTGCGAGGTGCCGTTAATGTTGGGCTGGAAGGCCGGTTCGCCGAAAGCGCAGGACAAGTCTTCCCGCCCGATCGCGATATCGTCCTCGTTGGTGATGCCGGGACCTCGCTGGAGTCCAAGACCCGTCTTGCCCGAGTCGGGTTGGACCGCGTCGTCGGCCAATTAGACGACCTGGCAGCCGTTTTCACGCGGCACCCGGACCTCGTCGAGACCGCGGCGCGCTTCACGCCGGAGCAGCTGGCCGAATTGCTCCGCGACGAACCCGGTCTGCAGGTTGTCGACGTGCGCAACCCGGGGGAGACCGAGGACGGCGTCGTCCCTGGGGCGCAAGAGATTCCCTTGCCGACCCTGACTGACTCGTTCGAAAGCCTGGACCCCGCAGCGCCGGTGGTCACCTACTGCGCCAGCGGTTACCGGTCGCTGGTGGCCGCAAGTGTGCTTCGCGCCGCGGGCTTTGAAAGCGTGGGGGACCTGCTCGGTGGGTATGGCGCCTGGGAAGAGTCGGGCGCAGCCTAGATCGAGAAGTCCTCGCCGTGCCACACGCCGGCTTCCGGTGGCCGGATGACCCGGTCGGTCTGCGGCGTGTGCGCTTGGTCTTCGAGCCTGGCGACCCGGGTGAGCAGGGAATGCAGGCTTATTCCGACCAGGTCGGGCACCAAGGCGTCGCTGCCGCTGGAGCCGTGGTGGCTGATGGCCTGTCCGGGAACTCCGACGACCACGGCGCTATTCGGAACCTCCTTGACGACAACGGAATTGGCCCCAATTCGGCTGTCGTCACCGATTTTGATCGCGCCGAGGACTTTCGCGCCGGCGCCGATGATGACCCGGTCTCCGATCGTCGGATGACGCTTGCCGGTCTGTGCGCCGGTTCCGCCGAGCGTGACGCCATGGAAAATGGTGACGTCGTCGCCCACCTCGGCGGTCTCGCCGATCACCACCCCGGTGGCGTGGTCGATGAACAGGCCCTTGCCGATGATCGCGCCCGGATGGATGTCGACTCCGGTCAGGATTCGGGTGATCTCACCCAACGTGCGCGCGACCACTTTCGCGCCGCGTTCCCACAACCAGTGGCTCACCCGGTGCCCCCAAATGGCATGTACTCCGGGGTAGGCGAACACGACTTGCAGCGTGCTAGGAACGGCGGGGTCGCGGTCTTTGGCCGCTTGGATGTCCCCCCGAATCGCGGTGAGCATGGCTAGTCCGCCAGATCGGAAAACAGGACGGTACTCAGATACCGCTCACCGGATGACGGCAGTACCACGACGATGCTCTTGCCCTTGTTCTCGGGCCGACGAGCCACCTCCAACGCCGCGACAACCGCTGCGCCCGAAGAGATCCCGACCAGCAGACCCTCTTCGGTGGCGAGGCGCCGGGCCATGGTGAGCGCGTGCTCGTTGCCGACGGTGATGATCTCATCGACGACGTCTTCGTCGTAGACCGGCGGGACGAATCCGGCGCCGATGCCCTGAATGGGGTGCGGCCCCTTCTGCCCGCCGGACAGCACCGGCGACGCGGCCGGCTCGACGGCGATCACCTGCACGTCTGGATTGCGTTCCTTGAGTACCTGTCCGACCCCGGTGATGGTGCCGCCGGTGCCGACGCCCGCGATGAAGAAGTCGATCTTGCCGTCCGTCTGCTTCCACACCTCTTCGGCCGTGGTGGCGCGGTGGACGGCCGGGTTCGCCGGATTCTCGAACTGCTGCGGGACGAAGTAGCGCTGGTCGCTCTTGGCCAGCTCCTCAGCCTTGGCGATCGCGCCCGGCATACCGTCTTTCCCCGGCGTCAGAACGAGCTCGGCGCCGTACGCGCGCAACAACACTCGGCGCTCGATGCTCATGGTGTCCGGCATCGTCAGGACAAGCTTGTAGCCACGAGCCGCTGCGACCATCGCCAGCGCGATACCGGTGTTCCCGCTCGTCGGCTCGAGGATGATGGTGTCCGGCTTGATCAATCCCGCTGCTTCGGCGGCATCGAGCATCGCAACCCCGATGCGATCCTTGACGCTGCCTCCGGGATTGAAGTACTCCAGCTTGGCGACCACATCGGCCACCGCACCCTCGGTTACGCGGTGCAGGCGCACCAGTGGCGTGTTTCCGACCAGCTGTGTGACGTCTTCGGCAATGCTCATCTACGATTCGCTCCCAGGGTCGCGGATCAAAATTCGTTCTGCTCCCAACTTATGTCAAACTCTATGGCGGTCTCGGCGGGGATGGCTAGCGCGACGGGGGTAAACCGTTGTGCCGTGGGATCCAACGCCACACCGGTCAGGCTCGACCGATTCGATCGCGAATCCGTCCGCCTCGCCGAGGCGGTGTCGGTCCGAGCCTCGATCGTCAACGGGGCAGTGACCCGGAACGGGCCGACCAGTTCGGCGTCGGCGACCGCTTCGGCGTCGATGAGTGCTGGCTCGGCTTTGCCGTCGGTGAAGAAGACTTTTTCCACGGTGTGCAAATCAATGCCGCCGCGGTCGCGGGTCAGGCGCGACAGTTCGGTGGCCGAACGGACCAAAACGCGGCCGTCAGTCGCTACCGGCGTGGCCGTGCCGTGGTTCGAGAACAGAATCGTCACTGGTGTTGAGCTTCCTGAAAGACTGTGAAGCGGTGCGCATTTCGATTCCTCCGGCCATGCGGAGATAGTCGCCCTGAGGCGGGGAAGCGCGAAGATTTTCTACAGCGTCAAAACGGCGTCAGGAAATCAACGACAACAACAGCAACGACGTATCACGGCGAGGCAGCGCGAGGGAACGAGACGCGGCTGTGCAGCGTGTTGCATATCGCCACTATAGGGCACGATTTGATGCGGGCACTTGGACCGCAAAGCTTGCAACCCCGCCGGGATAAAAATCACGCCGAGTTTTATGCTTGGCCCGCCTCGGTGCGGGTCATCACTGCGCGCAACCCGCTCTGCGGCGACGGGGACTGGAGGCGACGGTTCGCCCGTCGACGTCTTCCTCAACGCGGTGCGGCGCATCGCGGAGGGCGGCACGAACGTCGGCTGAGTTGTCCCCACGAGCCCGGCACACGGTAGCCAAGCCGCTGCCGGGCCTGTTGGCGTGCCGGGCATTCATCCAGCTCAGCGGCTGATTCCGACTCGTCGACGGCTCCGGCGCAGATATTTTCTTGCTGAGTACAACCCTCCCGCACGCCTCGATGCATCCGTAACTTTTCGGCGTGTTCTATGCGTGCAGTCGGCCGGCGGCGTCGCCGTCGTGTTCCTGTACGCGGGTGCACCCGCTGACCGCAGGGTGACCGAAACTTCCTGCAGCCAGAGGAGCGCGATGAGTCGCATCGAGAGCCAGAAGAGCGAGCAAACTCGTTGAACGCCGCAATCACCGCAAGTTCAATGGTTGACGACAGCGAATCGCTCCTGCTCAGCATCCCGTTTCCAATCCGTCGGACGCATCGGCCGAGCTACCGGTGCACGCGACCCGAGCAAACTGGAACGTGGTCTTGGTCACGTCGTCGTCGGCGGATCGGGTAGGCCGGGTGTCTGAAAAATCCGGTGGGTCGGCCCTGTCGCGGGTCGAGTGGTCGAAGCCGGCCAGTGCGGTCGGCGACTTCGTCGTCATGGCGGGCGAAACGTTTTCTGCTGCCTTTCGCCGACCTTTCGCGCTGCGTGAACTGATCGACCAGATCTGGTTCGTCGCGCGAGTGTCGATTGTGCCGACTTTGGTGCTGTCCGTTCCGTACACCGTTTTGATCGTCTTCACGCTGAACATCGTGTTGATCGAGGTCGGCGCCGGTGACCTATCGGGCGCCGGTGCGGCGCTGGCGTCGATCACCCAGGTCGGGCCGGTGGTCACCGCGATCGTGGTGTCCGGCGCCGGGGCCACCGCGATTTGCGCTGATCTGGGCGCCCGAACGATTCGTGAAGAGATCGACGCGATGAAGGTCATCGGGATCAATCCGATTCAGGCTCTGGTAGTGCCCCGGGTGATCGCCGCGACATTTGTTGCGCTGCTGCTGTATTCGGCGGTTGCTGTCGTCGGCCTGACCGGCAGCTACTTCTTCGTGGTGTATGTCCAACACGTCACGCCGGGAGCGTTCATCTTCGGAATGACCATCCTGACCGGCCTTCCTCAGGTGATCGTGTCGCTGGTCAAAGCGCTGCTGTTCGGGCTTTCGGCAGGTCTGATCGCGTGCTACAAGGGCTTGTCCGTCGGCGGCGGTGCGACCGGCGTAGGCAACGCGGTCAACGAGACCGTGGT
>NZ_CBDIBT010000009.1:0-34523 GCF_965277065.1 Mycobacterium sp. | reverse complement strand
TCCGGCGGTGCCGGCGCAGCTCACCCGGCACCAGCGGCCGGTGCGTCGGGCCAGCCGGCGCAGGAAGTCGATATCGGATCCCCGCTGCATCAGCGTGTGCTCGTCGTCGGTGTGGCGCAGCATGTCACCGTCGGTGTTCGCCGGCGCCGCGGCGATGCCATAGGCGTCGAAGATCTGGTTGGCGACCTCGCCGTCGGTCAGGCCCGACCACTCGCGGGTCTTCTCCTGCAGACCCATCAGCACTGAGGCGTCCTGGCCCCACACCGTGACGGTGGCGGCGGTGACACCGGCGGGTAGATGCACCCTATGCGACAACACGTAGCCGTCAAAGATGCACTGCGCGGCGCCGCCGCCGACCGGGGTGACCATGACCGCCACGTTGGAGTACGGCTGCACCCGAGGATCCGACACCCACGTCAGGTCACCGGTATCCACGGCCACCGGCAGTTGGAACGACACCGCATCAGGCAGGTCGGCGTTCTCTTCGACCTCGATCGCGCCGACCACGTCGTAGAAGTCCTGCGCCGCGGGCTGACCGTCGAAAAGCACCTGATAGGTGGACATCTCAGCTCCCCGGCCCGGGGATCGCGATCAGGGCGTGGGCGGCCAGCGCATCGGGGACCACCGCGTCGTTGGTGTCGCACAGCACCCAGAACCCGGTGGCGTCCCGCAGATACTGGTAGGCAATCAGATCCAGCCGCTCCCCCTCGCCGCGCCGGTGCCAGCCCACGGCGTTGCGAGCCGAAGGCAGCGGGATCCGGGTGACCGTCACCACCGTCCCGTCGGCGCAGGTCACCTCGTAGGTGCCTGCGCCGCTGTAGCGGCTGCCCCCGAAGAACATCGCTAGCCCCTAGACCGGCAGCATGCCGAGGACCGACTCGGCGGTGTTGATCAGATTCGCGACGGCCAGCGCTTCCCGCAGACCCTGGGTGTAGCTGCTGGCCGTCGACGCCAGGCCCGCCAGCAGATCGGTGTCGTGTTTGAGCTCCTCTTGGGTCAGCACCCGCAGCGTGATCTGCACATCAGCATGCGTCGGATTCAATGCTGTGTCATAGAGCTTCTCGGTCACCGTCAGCGCGGTCACCCGCACCGGCAGAATCCGGCCCGGGCCCCACACGAAAAGCACCGTGTTCAAGGAGTTGGCCGGCACGGTGGCCTGCGGGCCACTGGAGGTGGCCGCCCCCAGCGCGGAGCCGATCGCGGCGGTCACCGTCCCCAGCAGCCCGCCGGTGGTCGCCGATGCCGGGAACATCAGCATCTCCAGGGCGGCCAGCCGACTGTAGACGCCGCTGACTTCGGCCAGTGACGCCGAGACGGCCCCGTCGGCGATCGTGTCGGCGGCGTCCAACGCCATCGTGAAACTAAACGACTCCCCTGGATTCCCCTTGACCGCAAGAGGATTAATTGTCTCCGCCGAGTTCGGTGACGGCGCGGCGTCCGGCTGCGCCGTCGACCAGGTGTGGGTCATCGACTCCGGGTTGTACTGGAACGCAATGATATTGGGGACCGGGATCAGCCCGGTCGGCATGAACTCGACCAGCGCACCGCGCAGGAAACTCGCCATCAGGACTCCCCCGCCTGCCGGACCGCCGACTCGATCGCCGCAGCGACCGACACCGCGATCTGCTCCACACTGTCGCCGGGCCGCGCGGCCACGCTCACCTGCAGCTGATCGGCGCGCACAGCGGTGCCGCTGCTTAGCGACCACCGGCTCACCGCGTCCCCGACCAGGCGGGCCAACCGCCGTGCGTCACCCTTGCTGAGGGCACCCGCCTGCAGCGTGAGTCGGTCGATCCGGATCTCGGTCATCGCGCCACCCCCACGGCCGGGCCGGCCGGCGGCGGTTCGGCCCGCAGCACCGACCCGCGTTTGGCCAGTTCGCGCCGCGCCGCCGCCAGCAGGTGGCCGCCGTCGATGAGCTGCCCGGCGTGGTGGGCGCAGAACGCGGCGTCGAGTGCCACCGATTTGATCTCGGCGCCGGTGAAATCCAGTTCAGCGGCCAGCCAGTCGTAGTCGATACCGGTGCTGACCGGCACACCGGCCGCGGTGGCGGCCGGCACCGCGAGCTGCCACAGCCGGCGCCGCTCCCCGACCGACGGAGCGGTGAAGTCGACGATGACTTTCAGGCGCCGCACGAACGCGGTGTCGAGATCGTTTTTGCGGTTCGTCGCCAGCACCGCGACACCGCGGAACGTGTCCATCCGCTGCAGCAGGTAATCGATCTCGATATTGGCGAACCGGTCGTGGGCGTCGCGGACCTGGGTGCGGCGGCCGAACAGGGCGTCGGCCTCATCGAAGAACACCATCACATGGCTGCGTTCGCATTCGGCGAACACCTCAGCCAGCCGCTTCTCGGTCTCCCCGATGTATTTGTTGACCACCTCGGCGAGATCGACCCGGAATAGGTCGAGGTCCAGGCTGCGGGCCAGGACCTGGGCCGCCATGGTTTTGCCGGTGCCGCTGGGCCCGGCGAACAGGGCGGTCACCCCGCGGGACTGGGGGCAGAGCCGACCGAAGCCCCAGTCGTCGAGGACCGGGCCGGCGAGCCTGACCTGATTCTGCAGGCGCCGCAACGCGGCCTCGACCTGCTCGGAGACGATCAGGTCCGCCCAGTCGTATGGGCAGTCCAGGGCGCTCATCGCGGCCGCCGAGGTGCGGCGCAGCCGCCCCCGCACCACCGACGCCACCACCCGCGGCCCGGCGTCGACCGCAGAGGCCGCCACCGAAATGTCCTGCGGGGTGAGCTCCCAATCCACCACCTGCGCCGGTGGCGTCGCCGGGGTATGCGCCGCCCACAGCCGGCACCGGTCGCTGCGCGTCAGCGGCGGAAGGGTGCGCGACAGCCGCGCGGCCCCGGCCGACGCGGCCGGGCCGGGCCGCTCCCGGATGACGAACGTCAACGCACCGGGACGCTCATCCAGGTCGATGGGGTGATCGGCGCCGTCGGCGGCCCAGATCGGGATGGCGTCGAGCAGGCGGGCCGTGCGCAGCCCGCGGACCCCGAGTCCAGCGTCCAGCACCACCGCGGCGCGACCCAGCCTATCGGTGAGCTGAGCCGCCAGTGTGCGTCGGCCTGACCCTGGCGCGCCGAGCAGTTCGACCTCCCAGGGTCGGCTGCGGGTCGGCGCCGTCGCGGACACCAGGGACGCCAGCTCGGCCAGCAGTTCGGGATACAGGCAGCCAGTGGTCTCGGCCGCCCGGTGGTCGACGCCCGGCCAGAACGCCGACCATTGCGCCTGGCCGCACAGATAGCCGGCGATATCCGGTTCGATGGCCCACCCGGTGGTCGGCGACCACCGGTCGGGTCCGGTCGGGGCGGCCAGCTGCCAGCGGTTCAGCGGCGACGCCGCCGGAGGCTGGTAGCCCAGCGGCCATCCCCACAGGGCCGCGGAAGCCGCCGGGGACGGCTCCCGCGGTCGCGGATCATCGTCGAGATAGCCGAGGACCTGCAGCAGCCGCGGATCGGTGTGGCAGGCGGCCAGCAGCGCCAGCCACTGCATGTCGTAGCCGCTGAGCCCGAACGTTTCGACCAGCCCGGTCATCGGTGACCGGCCGAGGTCGACCGAGGCGGGCCCGCCCCGGGAGTGCCGCGGCGCGGCGAGGATCTCATCGATCGCGTCGTGCGGGCCGGTGTCCGTGCCGCGCATCCGCCACAGATCGCGGGCTTCCTCGACGCGATGCACCGCGGCCGCGCGGACCTCGGCAAGCCAGAGCGGCTCGGTGGCGGTGATCGTCACTGCGGTGGCGGTCACGGCTGCACCGCCCATAGCGCCGGGTCGCAGTCGATACCGCCAGAGTGCACGGTCAGCCGATACTGCCCGGGCGCCAGCGCATCTGGGGTCCGGAAGCTCAACGTGGTGCCGTTCAGTGCCCATTCCCCGACATCCGGAGCCGGGTTGCTGCCCGGTGTCAGCGCCACGGTGCCCAGGCGCACGATGAGGCCGGCGGCCGGGGTGTTGCGGACTTCGCAGGTGTAGATGCCACCGGCCCCGGCGGCCAGCAGCGGACCGCCGGCGGGATCGACCCAGGGCGCAATATCGAGTGGCACCCCGTCGGATTGCGCACCGGCGCGCCTGATTCGCAGGCGGTATCGGCCCGGTGCCGGGCACACGCCCGCGGTATCGGGCGGTCGCAGCACCAGCGGCAGTCCGGGCGCCACCTTCCAGTTCGTGACGTCGAGGGTGGTTTCCACACCGGCGGCGTCAACCGAGACCAGCACGACTTCATCGGTGCCCAGCAGGCCGTTCCCGCGCACCGCGACGTCTTGGCCGTCGACTCCGGCCGGGGCGGGCGCGGTCGAGGCCGGGGACTGGTCGTAGTGGTGCTTGCCGGCCGGCGTTGTGTAGTGAACGGCCCGGCTGGTCCCGATCAGCTCAGGCAGCTCTGGGTCGGGTGCGGGCCCGACGGGTGCGGTCAACACGTGCACGCCATCCACGTCCGGGGCCGACGCCGCGGGAAGATCCATGGTGAGAAACGCGACGCTGACTCGGTACTGGGCGGTCGTGCGCAGCGACACCCCCAGCGCCTGCCAGAGCCTGCTGAGCTCATCGAAGCTCGGCGACTCCAGCACGAGCGACACTTCGGTGGTCAGCGCGGTTCCCGGCGGCGGCACCGGCGTGTTGAGCATCACCGTGCCGTGCCGGTGAAAGGCGTGCATCGCCACGCCGAGCATCTGCTGTTCGTAGTTGTAGCTCGAACGCGACTGCGCCGACAGCAGATACCACAGATCCAGACACAACGGTTCGAACGCGACAGGCTGGCTGCCCGTCGCGCCACCGGACTGATTCTGCGGCGCCCAGAACTGATTACGCAGGTACTTATCGGCGCTCACGTGATACAGGTAGAGATTCAGGACGCATTCGTTGCCGGCGTCGACCTGTTCAGGATGCTGACCGGTGATCGCGTGGGTGAACGTCGGCCCGGTGCCACCCGGCCACAGCGGGCTGTTGGCCACCGCGTCTTTCAAAATGTCGAACAGCGCGTCGGTGACGATCGACAGGTCATACATGATGGATCACACCTGGCCGAATCCGTAACGGGTCAGGGGCCGGCTCAGCCGCCCCGCCGGCGCCGCGGGAACCGACAGCATCGGGGCTTCGGGCCGTACCGGCGCCGGGGCGACCGGCGGGGTCAGCGTGACCTCGATCGCCCCGATGCTGACCATCGGCCCAACCGGTACCGGCGCGGACTCAACCGACTCAACCGGCACCCGAACTGCCGCCGGCTGCGGTCGTGGCGCAGCGACGGACACTACGCCGCGATAGTCCGACCGGGTTTTCGCCTCCGGTTCCTCAAATCCGGGATCTGTTGCCGTGACCGGTGCTTCGGCTGTGGCCTGCGGTAGCCCCACCACGCTCGGCACAGGCCCGCCGACCGGGCTCGGCTGGGCATCGGCAGGGCTCCTTAAGGTGGTGGGCCGCTGACCTGCCGGCGCGGAGGATGCGGGGGGCGCCACCGGTGGCGGCTCCGCTGCCCGCACGTCTTTAACGGAGGTGGTGCGCGCCGGCGCGACCGGAACACCTGGCCTGGCAGCTCCCGCGCTGCCGGCGGGGCCGGGTACGCTCACCGGCGCGACAGCGCGCCCCGGCGGGAGCGCGTCGCCGAAACGTTGCGTGGCCGGTCCCTGCAGCGGTCGGCGCGACACCGCCGAAGCAAATACAAGCTCGGCCTCATCGGCCTCCGCGCTGCGATCACCGGCGAACGGTGAGGCGCCCCAGTCGACCCGGCGTGGGGCGAGAGCCGCTGCGCGGCCGGGGATGTGGTCCAGCAGCCGGCCCAGATAGTCGGCTCTGCGCCCCGATCTGTCCTCAATCAATCTGCACCGCCTGCGGCACGGACCGCCGTGTCGCTCGGCCATCGCGAATCAGAGCGGCGTAGTCGGTTCGCCGCGTGCTCGGCAACGCCAGGATCGCGTCCTCGGTCCAGTGATAGGTCGCGGCGATCACATGCACATCGCCGTGCACCCCGCGGGCCAAGAAGCGAAGCTCCGTCAGGCACAGCTCGCGGGCATCGACGTCGAGCACCACGGCGGCGGCGCACTCCGGGCAGCGGCCCGCCACCTCCGCGCGCATCGTCGGGCCCACCGTCTCCATCGCCCGCAGCAGAGCACGGCGGGTGCGCGGATCGACGTCGCCGCGCACACACCGGCGTGTGAGCTCTGCGCGCCCGTCCGCCGACCCCGACGCCACCAGCACGTCCGCCGCGGTCGGCACCCGGAACGACACCGCCCGGCCGCGCAGCTGCCACCACGACGAATCATCGGCGCGGTGCGCGGCGCGGCTGCTCTTCGGTGCGCGGTGCGCGCAGTACTCGGCCAGGCTGAAGTGGATATCCACCGCAACGCCACAGGACAAGCAGGCGCCTTCGGCGACGAACCCGTCACCGAGGAGCTCACGGCGGCGCTCAACGATGAGAACGTCCACATCCCCGACCGGCAGCGACACCACATCCAGCGGGGTTCCATCGGGATCGACCACCGCGCGGGCCGCGAACGCCACCGCGGCGCCGAGTCCGCCGGCAATCTCAGCCAACGCGATATCGTCGAACCCGTGGGCCGCTCGCCACCGGGCGTGCAGGCCGCTGATCGGCAGGCGGATCATTACTTAGAACTCTTGTGGCTCAGTGCAGGTCGGGTCGTGTTCCCAGCCTTCGTTCTCGATCTTGATGTGTTCGATCGCGACAGCACTGGAGCCGGCTTCCAGATCCGGCAGGGCCTGGAACTCCGACACCCAGCAGCGGTGAATCAGATAGCGGTGCACGATCAACCCCTGCTCACTGAGCAGCTCGATCCGCATTTCCTTACGCAGATCCTTCAGCGACGAGCTGGGAATGCCCTTGTCCAATAGCTGCGCCGCATTAGCCCAGGCGTGGAAGTCGTCATCGTGAGTGACGCCGCGCTCCAAGGTGATCGGGTCGTATTTGTGGCGGCCCAGCCCTTTCTGGATGATCGCCGAGCCGCCCTGCTTGTACTCGATGACGTCGGCTGACCTCTTGATCGCGCCCACCTTGCTGACCCCGGCGACCGCTTTGGACTGCCCCTCGAAGTACACCTGGAACCGGTAGGTCTTGTACGGATCGAACCGACTCATGTTGACGCTGAACGGTTTAGCCATCGACGGGCTCCTAACTTTGAGTCTGGCCGGCCAGTTGGGCCAGCTTGACGATGACGAACTCGGCCGGCTTCAGCGGCGCGAACGCCACGACGATGTTGACGATGCCCTGGGCCTGGTCGTCCGGTGTCGTGGTCGTGGCATCGCAGATCACCTGGAACGCCTGACTCGGGGTGCTGCCCTGCAGCGCTCCCTGCTTGAATAACCCGAGCAGGAAGTTCTCCACCGTCGTCCGGATCGACACCCACAGCGGGGCATCGTTCGGTTCGTGGATCGCCCATTTGAGGCTGGCGTAGAGCGACTGCTCCAGAAACAGCGCCATCCTGCGGACCGGAACATATTTGTACTGCTCGAACGCCGGGTTCGCCGACACCAGGGTGCGAGCCCCGAACACCACCGTGCCGACCCCGGGGAACTGTCGCAGACAGTTCACCCCGACCTTGTTCAGCGTGCCGTGCCGGGGATCGGTCATCCGCCCGGAATCGACAACACCGGTCGTGGTCGTCACCAGCGCCTCATAGCCGGCCGGCGCCTTCCAAACGCCCCGGTTGTTGTCCTCACGGGCGATCACCCCGGCAACGAAACCCGATGGTGGAAGCGATATCTGGACGCCTGAGGGGTTGGTGCAGCGCAAGTATGGGAAGTAGACCGCCCCGTTCTGGCTCTTCGGGATGGTCGTGGTCGTCGCGTCGGTCATGATGTCGGCCATCAGTGGGCGCGGTGAATTCGTTTGATCGGCAACGGCTTCGGCGGGCGGATCGAGAACCATGAAGGCGCGTTTGCGTTCACACATCGCCAGCGCCTGACCGACCACGCCGTTGTCCCAGATTCCCGGCGTCAGCAACAGGTTGAACACCGCCACCTTGTCCAGGGCACTGTCGTCTGCGAATGCCGCGGCGAAGTCAGCCGCGTGATAGGTGGAGAACGGTGGCGCGGTCGCCGCTGTCGCCGCATCGATGAGCGGGGTCGGCGCCAACGCGCCTGGCCACGCCGACGGATAGTTCGCGCCGGCCGCCGCTACCGTCACCAACGATGACACCGGGGTGTCCTTGGTGCCGAGAATCTGTTCCAGCGATACTCCGCCGTCGGCGAGGGAGACGCCGCGAAATGTCTCGGTGCCGCTGCTGGCGGAGACGGTGATGTCGATGATGTCCGTAGGACCACCGGAGACGCTCGACTTCGGGTTGATCAGCGAGACGGTCATGGGATGTTGGGCGTCCACCGGTTCGCGGCCCGTGAGCGTGACACCGTGGGTGGCGTCCGTCATCACCGACAGCACAGGCGGATTCAACTCCTGCCGCACCCCGGTGGCCAGCGGATAGAGCCCGGGTCGGACGGCGACGATGATCGCGTCGGCTCCGCCGTTGAGGAAGAACTGGTACACCGCCTGGGCCAGGTCGTCCGAGAGCCAACCGACGCTGACGCTGCCGCCGAACTCCCGGTCGTACTCCTGCGGGGAGAAGATCTCGACCGCCTGACCGTAGTGTTCTTCCTTGGCTTTAAAGGGATGCGGGTAGCCGATGAACACGGTCACCGATGTCGGTGCCGCGGTCACGCTGTGGGAAGTGCTGAGGATCTCCTGGATGTAGATCCCGGGGTACGTCGGTGTTACAGGCATGTGCTCCAACCCTTTCCGCGGATGGTCAACTCGTGTACGCCAGTCCGGATGCGGCGTGTCCGGGGCCGCCGCCGGTCAGCTGGATCGAGCCTTTGGCCGGGACCGCCGCCCCGCCGGCGGGAGCGGTGGCTGTCACGAGATAGGTGACGCCGGGATCCAGCGGACTCAGCGAAGGAATCGTCGCCCCAGGGTTCGGTGTCGGATTGGATGAGTATTTGACCGTCACCGTGAACGTTGATCCGCTGCTATCGTGCGTGAGACTCAGCTTCACCGAGCTATTGGCCGGCAAACCCGGGTGTGGCTTCAACGTGAAATGCACTGCGCCGCCGGTAGTGACGTTGTAGTCGGTACCGAGATCCTTATCGCTGAATTCGTCTGGCAGCTTCGCCTGGACGCTCACCGTCGTCGAATCGACGAACAGAAAGTCGGCCTTGGTCGCATCCTTTCCGATCGCCGCCGCGGCCGCATTCGCATCTGTGAGGCCCGGGTAGGTATCGGTCCGCTCGGCGGTGATCGTTAGCGCGGTGTCCAGGCCGGTGTTCGCCGAGTAGTCCACTGTGACGACGATGTTGTTCGACTCCGAGCCTTGCTCAGCTGCGGTGAATCTCACCGCGGGAACCGGTGCTGGCGTCGGTGCCTGCGCGAACTCGCCGGCTTTGACCCGCTCGGCGGCTAGCAGTGTGATCAGGTCCCGGTCGGCGCTGGAGAGCGCTGATGTCCACGTGGAGCGGATTTGGATCGTCTTGCTATCGAATACAAACGCGGCCAAGGGGATCACACGTTGCAGCCCGTGCTGATCGGTGTAGGCCAGCGGTCCTGTCCCCACCACTTCGGTCATGACGTCTCTCCGATCATCGATTCGTTTTGGTCACGGCTGGCGGGGATTCAGGACGCGCCGACGCACGTATCGCGCCGACCAGCCCATCAATCGACAACGGGTCCACCGCCGTGCGATGAGGCCGCAGCCGCCACAATGAGCCGCGGCGCCCATCGTTGACTACCGCCAGCACCGCGAACCCACTGTCAGCCCCGAAGAACTCAGGATGGTCGGCCAGACTGGGTTCGTTCTGCAGCTGCCACACAACGACATCGGGACGGATCCGCCGCATGCTGGCCGACAGCGTGGCCATCTCGTCGGTGTGCAAGTCCTCGATCACAGCGAGATCGGCTGCGGCGGAGACACTCTGCCGGATGAGATCACCGAGTATTCCCGAACAGGCCACCAGCGCGACCCGAGTCAAAGCCCGCACTTCTGCGACGCTGTCTGGCTGGGTCATCGTCGGTCCTGTCTGGCCGTGAATGCTGCGCGCCTACCGCGCGCCGCGCCCGTCCAGTAAACGCCCGCCCACCCTCAGCGACGCAATGGATCTCCGGGTTCAATTCGATCTGAACCCGATCCGGATCCTTAGCCCCTGAGGCAGTCGGCGATGTCACCTCGGCGGGTCGCACCCAGCTTTTCGAGAATGTTGTGTACATGATTTTTGACGGTGCACAACTCGATGCTCAACCGAGCCGCGATCGCCCGATTACTCATGCCCACGGCAATGTGGGAAGCGATTTCCATTTCGCGGCTCGTCAACTGCCGCACCATAGTGTGCGCATCTTTGTCTTTGGACAGCGCGGCGACCCTCCGGAGCAAGCCCCCCACAATGACGGGCGAGCACCGTGCCTCGCCGCGCGCCGCGAGCCTGACTACTGAGATGAGGTCAGCCATCGACCCTTCGCGGGTCACGTATCCGACAACACCCACTTCCGCACACGCGAGCACATGCGGCTCCGTCTCCGGAACTGCAAGCGCAACGATCCGAGCCGTCGGCATCATCCGCCCGATGAGTCGCGCTGTCGCCGAGCTGCTGAGGACCGACATGTCCAAAAGGACAATGAGCGGGTCTGTTTCTGCCCAGCTACCGATTTGTCTACTGTCAAGGAATCCCTGCGTGTCCTCGCACGTCATGACGTCGGCGACGTCGTCGAGCTGGGAAAGCATGTGGGCGAGCCCGTCGCGGTAGAGCCGGATCGAGGACACGACGATGACCCGCATCGCTGGGCGCCGCAGCCCCGGTCCTTCGGTCGTCATAAATTTGAAACTCCGCCCGCCAACGACGCCCAGCCTCGCTGAATCACCCGTTTGCGGCCCCGGCAAATCCAACGCGGGATCACATAAGCAATTATCGGATACGTCAACGTCAATCGTTTAAGTAATCGACTACTTAGTTTCCGTGCGACGCCGGTGGCGTTCGATAGCGATGTTCGACATTCGAAGCTCGACTCGACAGGGGTGCTAACGGCGCGTTCGTTCTAATCGGATTGGGTTAGGTGTGGAGGGAACTTTTCTCCACCGCAACGACGTTGGCGCGTACACCAGGGGCATACTGACAGGCGCTCTCGCCGCTCTCCTGGTTGGTGCCAGCCATCGAGACGGTGCGACGGGCCACCTCAAAGATCGCCAGCAGGTGCCGGCATCCTGTCGGGCATGTTCGACGGCTGGTAGGGCTTGGGCCACGCGTGACTCTGTTCAAGCACGGTAGCGCACGCTCGGGTCGATGGTGTCGTTGAGGTTGACGGGTCGCGAACGCCAGCCTCCTGCCAGCACCCACCATTTGACGTTGGGAGTGATGGCGCCGAGCGCCCGATCCGAAGGCAGGTCGTCGCCGAGGTTCACTCCCATTAAGCGCCGATAGCGCTCCGCATCGATTTTGAGCCTCGCGGTGATGGCTTCGTGCGCGATCCACGAGAAGGCAAACGACAACGAGCGCGGCACCGCCGCGCGCGCCGGCGACGACGCCAACGCCCCCGACAACGACGGTCACCACGGCGGGAGGCGGCCCGCAATGACGCAGACGTACGCCTTAGCCGTCGGGGGCCATCAGTCGACCGATACGCGCCGACCGCCGATCAGCGTCATCGGGCTTGTCTGCCGCCACCGAATCCGTGATTCATCGATGAAAACGGCGAGGTGCCTCATGGATAACTGCGGATATGCACGAATGCCGCATGTCTCATCAGATGAATCAGCGTACTCATTTGGTCGGGTAGTGAGGGCATCTTCGATCCCGAAACATGTTGCCAGCAAGAGTCTTTCACGCTATCACGACCCATTTCGATAGCTGCGGACTGCCTCGGCCCCGCGAGCGCGCCGCGACACAGGTTCGCCGAGTTGACGCCGCGAACACCTGCCGAGTTCATCCGTGCGGGGAGACGCGCGGAGAGCGGGCGACTCGCCGCATCGCCTCGTTGGGGCGTGGCGGCTCGGACAATGCCCGGAAGATGGTGTCGAAGAAGTCGGTCGGCATCGTTGGCTGGCGGGACAGTACGGCGTCCGCACGCGTCAGCGATTCGTGCTGTAACTGTGCTGCAGAGCGCAGCCGCGCATGCGTGTCAGCGCAAACCCTGAAATGGAGCCGTTCTGTGCTCGTCATTTCGATACAGAGCGCCGCAACGTCGAGGGTCAATACTCACGCCCCGGGTCGGCTGACCCCTCGGCGGGGTGCACCGCGCGCAGTTGCTCGACGTTGTCACGCTCGAGCGCGGAGAAGCAGATGCCGTCGTTGTTCAGATTCAGCGCGTGATCGCCGACGCTGGTCAGCAGTCGGCGCGACGTTTCCAGCCACGCCGCCGTCCGGGTCTGTAACGCGGCCGCCGAACTGCCGACCCAGCCTGACTGCGCCGACGCGATGCGGTTGTCCGAAGACAGGTGGGCAGTCGCCAGATCGTCGCCCTGTCCGGCTACGTGCGCCGCAGAGGCCGCCAATGCTTCGATGTCGACCCGAAAGTTCTTGCCTGCCGCCACCGCCTCTGCTTAGCAGGCACGGGTGACCTGCCGCAATTCACGTCCGGCTACATGGCCTGCAGCAGGAGTGGCGGACCGGGATCGGGCGACAGCGGGACATTTCCACGCTGCAGCAGCCAGCCGGCGATGTTATGGAACAGCGGAGCCGCCGAATGGCCTGGCGTCCCGTCGGCGTTGCGCGCCGGGTTGTCCATCATGATGCCGATGACGTAACGCGGGTCGTCGGTGGTGGCCATTCCCGCAAAGGTGATCCAGTAGACGTTGTCGTAGTAGCAGCCGCATGCCGGGTTGATCTGCTGCGCGGTGCCGGTCTTACCGGCGATCTGGTAGCCCTCGACGGCGGCGGCCGGTCCGGTGCCCTGCTGAACGCCCCTCGGGTCGCGCTGTACGACCGCGCGCAACATGTTGCGCACGGTGCGCGCCGTCTCCGGCGACACCACCCGAACCCCGTCCGGGCGTGGCTCGTCGGTGCGCGCGCCGTCAGCGCTGACGGTGGACTTGATGATCCGCGGCGGCATCCGGACACCGTCGTTGGCAATCGCCTGGTACATACCGGCCATCTGGATCAATGTCATCGAAAGACCTTGACCGATCGGCAAGTTGGAGAACGAGCTGCCCGACCACTGCCCGATCGGCGGCACCAGGCCTGCGCTCTCGCCGGGCAGGCCGATTCCGGTGCGCTGGCCCAGACCGAACTTCTCGAGCATGTCGAAGTAGCGTTGCGGCCCAACGCGTTGCGCCAGCATCAGGGTTCCGACGTTCGACGACTTTCCGAACACACCGGTGGTGGTGTAGGGCGCGACGCCGTGCACCCAGGCGTCGTGGATGGTCACCCCACCCATGTTGATCGAACCCGGAACCTGCAGCACCTCATCGGGATTGGACAGTCCGTACTCGATCACCGACGAGGCGGTGATGATCTTGTTCACCGATCCGGGCTCGAATGGCGAGGACACCGCCGGGTTGCCCAACTGCTTATCGCCCTGACGACCGACGTCCTGGGACGGGTCGAAGGTGTTGTCGTTGGACATCGCCAGCACTTCGCCTGTCTTGGAGTCCATCACGACCGCTGAGACGTTGCGCGCACCGGAGAGGTTCTTGGCCTGCTGCACCTGCTGCTGAACGTAGAACTGGACGTCGTCGTCGATGGTCAGCTGGATCGTCGCGCCGTTGACCGCGTGGTGCTGGTTGCGGTAGCTGCCCGGAATCACCACACCGTCGGAGCCGCGGTCGTAGGTGACCGATCCATCGGTGCCGGCCAGTTCGGCGTCCATGGAGTCTTCCAGGCCGAGCAAACCGTGCCCGTCCCAATCGATTCCGCCAACGACATTGGCCGCCAGAGATCCGCCCGGATACTGACGAAGGTCCTGGCGCTCGGCACCGACCTCGGGGAATTTCCGGGTGATGGTGGTGGCGATCGCCGGGTCGACGGCGCGGGCCAGATAGACAAACGACTCGTCGCTGCGCAGCTTCTTCAGGATGGTGGCTTTGTCGGGCTTGTTGTTCAGCCGCAGCGCCACCTCCTTAGCGATCTCGTTCAATCGCCGTTGCGGGTCAGGCGCACCTCCGTTCTTCTGCCTGGCCTCGGTCAGCTGCTTGAGAATGCGCTTCGGTTGGAAGGTCAGAGCCCGGGCCTCGATGGTGAATGCCAGTTGATTGTTGTTGCGGTCGACGATGCTGCCGCGGACCGCTTTCGAGACGTCGGTGACCTTGAGCTGACCCGCGGCTTCGGCCCGCAGCCCGGCGGCCTTGGGCACCTGGAGGTAGAACAGCTGGGCGCCGGCGATCGCCAGGGCGAGGAAGATGACCCCGTTGCCGACGCGATGCCGGAAGACGAACGAAGCCCCGCGGTTTCCGACCTCCACCGCCTGGCGAGTACGGCGCCCGCGCGCCGAGCGGTCCCGCTCGCTCGCCTTGGCCCGAAATGGCTTGCGGGACTGCTTCGAACGACTCATCGCGGCACTCCGGGCGTGGTGACCGTCAGCGGGCCGAACTGTTCACCGACGAGCGGCCCGGAGGGAGCCATGTGATGCGGCATGCCCGGCAGGTCGGCCGGCGACTGCGCGGGAGGCGGCAGCACCACCGGGCCGGCCAGCGGCGCGGGCGCGACGGCGGGCGGCGGCAACACCAGGCCGGCCGGCGGCCCGGGCGCAGCATTGGGTGGGGGTATCACCGGGGCGGCGGGCGCGACCAGCGGTGCAGGCGCGGCCGGGATCATCGGCGCAGGCCCGGCGGCAGGCGGCGATCCGGGCACGATGGGCATACCTGGCACCGCACCCGGCCCCGCGCCCGGCATCGGAAGTGGACCGTCCGGTGAGGGAAGGTGCTCGGTACCCAGCGTGGTGGCGCCGTCGGGCGTACGGATTAACCCATCGGGGCCGGGTTCCAGGGGCACCGCCGGTGCGCCATTGCCTGGCAGAACGAGTGCGGGGACCTCAACCGCGTTGGCCGGCGGAGCCTTCGGGGACATCGGCTTTTCTTCTGGCAGCTTGCTGTTCAGCGGCGGCGGCGGAACACCCTGGGCCGGCTTGGGCGTGCCCACCACTACCCAGTTTCCGGCGGGGTCCTGAACCAGGTGCGCGGTGTCGCGGGTAGGGATCATGCCCAAGCCGCGGGCCGCCTCGGCCAACGCCGGCGCGGACTGCGCCTCTTGCACGTCGCGCTCGAGGGCTTCCTTCTCCTGCTGCAGCAATTCGGTGCGCTGGCGGGCGCTGCCCAGCTGATAGGAACGCTCGGCGGCGTCGGTGGACAGCCACAACGTGAGAGCGAGTCCGGCACCGAGCGAGCCGATCACCAACACGACGAACGGGACCTTGGCCGCCAGGGTGCGCGGCCGAAGGTCTATCGACGTCAGCTTGTTGAGCAACCGCTCGCGCAGCGGCAACCGAACGACCCTGGGAGCCTTGGCTTTCCGCGCCTTGGCCCGGGCCTTGGCCTGGGTGGCGCTCTTCGCGCGTGCCGGTCGCTCGACTGGCCGGGCGACCGGCGTCGTCTGTGGCGCCGATCGCGCCGTGCGCGGCTCACGGCCCGGCGCGGTGGGCTTTCCGGTGCGGGCGCGGTTGCGGCGCGCGGGCGTCGAGTCGGCAATTCGCTGACCTGGCTTCCGGGAAGCATTCGTCTGGCCGCCGCGCCGTTCACCGGCGCGGGGCGGTTGCGCTGGGCGCTTGGCTTTCATGAGCCTCCCCTCCTGGCTGCGTCTGACTCCGATTGCACGCGTTGCACGCCGCGTAACCGCACCGCGGCACTGCGCGGATTTCGCTGGACCTCCGCGTCGTCAGCGCGTTCAGCGCCCCGCGTCAGCAACGCGAATCGCGCTGCGTGTCCCGGTAATTCAACCGGCAGGCCGGACGGACTGCTTGACGTCGTCGCGTCGGCGAACGCCCGCTTGACGATGCGGTCTTCGAGCGACTGGTAGGCCATCACCACGAGGCGCCCGTCGACGGCCAGCGCGTCCAGCGCGGCGGGCAACATGCCACTCAACGCATCCAGTTCGCTGTTGACGGCGATACGCAAAGCCTGGAACGTCCTTTTCGCGGGATGTCCGCCAGTCCGACGGGCCGGAGCCGGAACTGCTTGGTAGATGACCTCTACCAGTTCTGCGGTCGAGGTGAACGGTGCGCGGGCGCGTCGCCGGACGATGTGCGTCGCGATGCGACGGGCCAACTTCTCCTCGCCGTAGCGACGCAGGATGTCGCTCAACGCGGCCGCATCGTAAGTGTTGAGGATCTCCGCGGCGGTCAGCGGCGCCGTGGGGTCCATCCGCATGTCCAGCGGGGCATCCTGCGCGTAGGAGAAGCCTCGCTCGGCACGGTCGAGTTGCATCGACGAGACTCCGAGGTCGAAAAGCATGCCGTCGACGGATTCGGTTGATCCGTAGCCTGATTCGGCCAGTGCGGTATCGATATCGTCGTACCGGGTTTGCACCAGGGTGAGCCGATCGGCGAACCGCGCGAGGCGGGTACGGACGATGTCCAGCGCGGTCGGGTCGCGATCGACACCGATCAGCCGCAGCCCGGACAGTTCGGAGAGGAAACGTTCGGCGTGTCCGCCGGCACCGATGGTCCCGTCGATGAGCACCGCGCCCGATCCGTCGGCGTGGTGGCGGGTCAATGCGGGGTGCAGCAATTCGAAACAGCGGTCGAGCAGCACGGACACATGGCCGAAACCACCGGTGGCGTCAGGCACAGGAACACCTTCTCGACGTGAGATGTACTGGGCAACAGAATGGGCGGCCGCTGCATCGAGGTCCCTGTCCGATTGCACGAACCTGGCGTCGGGGAAGTACGTCAGGGTCGGTTCGGACAGAGGCCACGTTGCACGGGCACGCGCCTCAGATAATGTCGCCGAGTGCTTCATCGCTGGCTGCGGAGAAGTTCTCTTCGTGGCTCTCTTGGTACTGCTGCCAGGCCGCGGCGTCCCAAATCTCCAGGTACTCAATCGATCCGATGACGACACAGTCCTTGGAGAGATTGGCGTAGCGGCGGTGGTCGGCCGACAAGGTGATCCGGCCTTGAGCGTCGGGGTGCTGTTCGTCGGTGCCCGCAGCCAGGTTGCGCAGGAACGCCCGCGCCTCGGGATTGCTGCGCGACGTCTTGCTGGCTTTGCGGGCGAGTTCCTCGAATTGCGTTCTCGGGTAGACGGCGAGGCTGTGGTCTTGGCTCTTGGTGATCATCAACCCCCCTGCCAATGCGTCGCGGAACTTGGCGGGCAGTGTGAGCCGCCCTTTGTCGTCGAGTTTTGGCGTGTAGGTGCCGAGAAACATCTGGCTACCTCCGTGCCTTTCGACTGCCGCCACGATACCCCACAATCCCCCACTTCGCTCCATTTAACGACGCAAATGTCACCAATTGGGGTCGTTTCTGCAGGTTCTCGGCCACTATGGCGGGCATAGGGCCAGCGGCGAGCGTGCAAGATACCCCGTGAAAAGCGACTTGAGCTGCGATTATCAACAGCAGTAGGGGCGTAGTGGGGCAGCTTCAACAGCCTGGGTCGTCACATGCCCTTCAGTGGGGCACAAAAAAGGGCAGCCGACTGGCTGCCCTTGAATGCGTCCCGCGCCCTACTCCTCGAAACGGCGGCGGAACCGGTCTTCCATCCGGCTGGTGAACGATCCGGCGTTCTTGCCGCGGCGCTGACGTGCCGAGGCCGAAGTTCCAGGGCGCTCGCCTCGCCCGGCGATTCGTCGCGGACCGGTAATGGCGAACACCACGCCGGCGAACATCACCACGAAGCCGACCACCGACAGGACCGGGAACGTTCCGATCATGGTGGCCTTAAACGCCACCCCGGAAACCAACATCGCAAGTCCGAGCACGAAAAGCGCCGCACCCTGCAACCGTCGTCGCGCCGTCGGCGCCCGCAATCCGCCGCCTCGAACGCTCGAGGCGAACTTGGGGTCCTCGGCATAGAGAGCGCTCTCGATCTGGTCGAGCATCCGCTGCTCATGATCGGAGAGTGGCATCAGTCCCTCCTTGCCGAAAATCCGTCACATAAATACCGATAGCACGCCTGCGCGCACCGCCGGGGATAACTAATAAGAATGATACGAGGTCCATCTGCGCGTTACCACCGCTTCGCCCGCTGATTGTACTTGCGGCCGGTCGGTGACCGGCGCTGCGCCACCGCGCCCGATAATGGGATGGCCTACACCACTGCACGACTGATGACCACTGAGGAGACCGCGCATTGGTGACATTCCTCATCAACCTGCCGCCGCAGGACATGCAGCGACGGCTTTCCGAGGCCCTGGGCGTGTACGTCGACGCCATGCACTATCCGCCCGGCACCGAGAATCAGCGCGCCGCGATGTGGCTCGAACACACCCGGCGA
Organism: Mycobacterium sp.; assembly: GCF_965277065.1. Taxonomy (GTDB): domain Bacteria; phylum Actinomycetota; class Actinomycetes; order Mycobacteriales; family Mycobacteriaceae; genus Mycobacterium. The sequence continues at coordinate 16,177 of NZ_CBDIBT010000009.1, read as the reverse complement.
CGCGGGTGGCAGGCGGTGGCGGCGGTCGAAGTCGACGCCCCCGCCGGGACGGAGCCGTCGTCCGCCCAGCTGAGCGACGCACCGCTGCTCGGCGTGGCCTACGGGTACTGCGGCGCATCTGACCAGTGGTGGCAGCAGCAGGTGGTGGCGGGTCTGCAGCGCAGCGGCTTCCGCGATCCCGAGATCAGCAAGCTTGTGACCAGCTATTTCGAGCTGACCGAGCTGCACATTCACCCACGGGCGCAGGGCCGTGGCCTCGGCGAAGCACTGGCCCGCCGGCTGCTTTCGGAACGCAACGAAGCCAACGTGCTGCTGTCGACGCCCGAGACCAACGGCGAGGCCAATCGGGCCTGGCGGCTCTACCGGCGGCTGGGCTTCATCGACGTCATCCGCGACTACCACTTCACCGGTGACCCACGCGCTTTCGCGATTCTTGGCCGTGCGCTGCCGCTTTAATGGCGCCGTCGCGGTCGCGGTCTGGCACGATGACCTGGTGCGCGCCAGCGGTATACAGCTCTCACCTCGGGGTTCCACGGTGCGGCTGCGACGCCGCCGCATCACGACGTTGGCATTGCTGCTGCTGGTGATACCTATGCTCGCCGGCTGCGTGCGGATCAAGGCGTCGATCACCATCTCCCCCGACGACCTCGTGTCCGGCGACATCATCGCGGCGGCCAAACCGCGCAACGACAAGGACAACGGTCCTCAGCTGGATCCCAATCTGGCCTTCGGTCAGAAGGTCGCGGTCTCCAAATACGACCACGACGGTTATGTGGGCTCTCAAGCGACATTCGCCGACTTGACGTTCGCCGAGCTGCCGGAACTCGCGCGGATGAACTCCGACGCGCAGGGGGTGAACCTGTCGCTGCGCCGAGCCGGCGACCTGGTGATCCTGGAAGGGCGCGCGGACCTGACCTCGCTGACCGACCCCGACGCCGATGTGGAGTTATCCGTCGCGTTTCCGGGATCGGTGACCTCCACCAACGGCGATCGCGTCGACGAGCAGACCGTGCAATGGAAACTGAAACCCGGCGTAGTGAGCATGCTCAGCGCTCAGGCCCGCTACACCGATCCGAGCACCCGCTCATTTCAGGGGGCGGCGTTGTGGCTGGCCCTGGCGTCGCTCGCGGTGGCCGGGGCGGTGGTCGGGCTGGCCTGGTACACCCGCGACCGCTCACCCCGGATCGCCGAGCCGAGCGATCCGCCGTCCAGCTGACCGATGCCCGCTGCTGCGGTCAACTGATCGGCGACCAGTAATCCAGCATCTCGGCGAACGTCTCGAACGCCGCCGCGGAATTGCCGTAGGTGGCTTCGAGATGGATGCTCAGCGGATAGCCCAGGTCGACGACACCGTCGATCACCCGCTTGTAAAGGTCCAGTATCAACGAGCGCCGTCGCACCGGTTCGGTGTTCGCCAGGGTCGTGACGAACGCCTGCTCCTCGGCGACGGCGGCGTTGCCCGGGTCCTGGATCAGCCAGTTGATGAAGCCGATCTTCTCCTCGACCTTAGGCACGAAGCCGAAACCCAGCAGGATCTCTGGCCGGTGGTCGGTCTCTTTAGCGAAGTCGGTCAAAAAGCCCACGATCGCATCCGAATACAGCAGTTGCGTCTGCGCGAAGGTGGCGCCTTGATTGCACTTGAAATTCAGCCGACCGGTCTCACCCTCACGGGTCGGGATCAGGATCACGCCCCGGTTGTTCACCAGCTCTTGGTAAATCGACAGCGCGTCGGTCGGTGCGACGCCGGAGCCCTCGCCGTCGGCCATCGTGCGCGGAACACCGACAAACACGATGCCCTCGATCCCGGCGTCGACAAGCTTGCCGAGTCGCTGGTGTAGCACCGGTTCGTCCATAAAAGCCGTGACCTGACTGCACAATCCGCGCACGCCCGGCATTTCGGGCTTGATGGTCGACCAGAAGTCGAGCACGTCGAGTTTGGGCTTCATCTCGATCGGCCGGTCGTCGTCCTCTTCGATCAGCCCGGGCATCATCACGTGCCCGATCTGGCCCTCGATCCCGGAATTCGCCGCCAGCTGCACCACTTTATGGGCGTCTTCGAGAGCTTGCTCCGTGCCGCGATCGACGTTCGGCGGCACCAACTCAAGCGCAACGGTGTTCAAAGTCAACGAGCTGCTCCTCATTCAACGACTAGCTCCCGCGCCGCAGCGGTCAGGTGCCGCGAACCTGCGTCGGCCCGGAAAGCGGCGCTGGCCAGCCGGCCCGCGGCGCGCATCTGGAGAGACAGCATAGTGAGGCCACCGGGGCAGCCCTCCGGCGACGGTCGATCGCACCGCGGGGCTGACCTGGCGCCGGCAAAATCCGCTGGGCAACGCCGCGCCGAATAGACTTACCGGGCCATGATCTCCTCAGGACCGGGAAGAGGTGTTGCGCTGAGCGCAGAAGCAGCGAAAACCGCCGAGGTGACGGACGCCGCCATCGACCAGTTACGCCAGTATCTGCGCGGCCGACGAGGCGAGGCCGCCCACATCGGAAGCGATTATGACGCGCTGACTGTCGGCCTGGAGGATTTCGTCCTCGGCGGCGGCAAGCGGCTGCGCCCGGCCTTCGCCTACTGGGGTTGGCGCGCCGTATCGAAGAAGGACGCCGACGAGCAGGCGCTGCTGCTGTTCGCCGCGCTGGAACTGCTGCACGCTTCGGCGTTGGTACACGACGACGTGATCGACAGCTCGGCGACTCGACGCGGCAGGCCCACCGCGCATGTCCAATTCGCCGCGATGCACCGCGAACGCGGGTGGCACGGACCGGCCGATCAATTCGGGATATCGGCGGCGATCCTGCTCGGGGACCTGGCGCTGGCCTGGGCCGACGACATCGTCGCCGACGTCGACCTGCCGCGGGATGCCCGCAAACGGGTGCGCCGAGTCTGGGCCGACATTCGCACCGAGGTGCTCGGCGGCCAGTACCTGGACATCGTCGCCGAGGCCAGCGCCGCCGAGTCGATCGCCTCCGCGATGGCCGTCAACACCTACAAGACCGCTTCCTACACGGTGTCGCGGCCCTTGCAAATAGGTGTCGCCGCGGCCGATGACCGGCCTGACGTGCTGGCGCTTTTCCACAAGGTCGGCAATCAGCTGGGCGTCGCCTTTCAACTACGCGACGATGTGCTCGGTGTGTTCGGCGATCCGGCCGTGACCGGCAAACCGTCCGGCGACGACCTGCGCTCCGGCAAGCGCACCGTGCTGCTGGCGACCGCGATGCAGTCGGCCGATGCGTCAGATGCCGCCGCTGCCAAGCTGTTACGCACATCGGTCGGCACGGATTTGAGCGACACGCAGGTTCGCGAAATGTGCGACGTGATCGAACGGGTCGGAGCGCTGGCCGCGGTCGAGGACCAGATTGCCACGTTGACCCAGCAAGCGCTGGACTTGGTGGCGAACGCACCTATCTATGACGCGGCCAAGACCGGCCTCTCCGATCTCGCCACCCTGACCGCGAACCGGTCGGCCTGACGCCCATGTCCATTCCCACTACCGCCACGGCATCGGCGACTGCTGCACCACAACTATTTTCGCGCCTGCGTGAATTCGCCACCACGTCCGATGGCCAGCCGGGGCTGCTGGGCTGCCTGGGCGCGGCGCTGATCACCACGGGCGGGCTAGGGGCCGGCAGCACCAAGCAACATGATCCATTGCTGGAGACGTTGCACCTGTCCTGGCTGCGGTACGGCCACGGTCTGGTGCTGTCCTCGAGCGTGTTGTGGATCGGTGTCGCATTGATGCTGAGCGCGTGGCTCTGGCTGGGCCGACGCGCATTGGCCGGCGAGGCAAGTGAATACGTCATGGTCGCCAGCGCCGCGTTCTGGCTGGCGCCCCTGCTGCTGTCGGTGCCCCTGTTCAGTCGCGACACCTACTCATATCTGGCTCAGGGCGCGCTCTTACGTGACGGGCTGGATCCGTACGCGGTGGGGCCAATCGACAATCCGAATACCTTGCTGGACAACGTCAGTCCGATCTGGACCATCACCACCGCGCCATACGGCCCGGCATTCATCATGATTGCCCGGCTGGTGACCATGCTGGTCGGCAACCATGTGATCGTCGGGACGATGCTGCTGCGACTGTGCATGCTGCCCGGCCTGGCATTGCTGATTTGGGCGACGCCGCGCATCGCCCGGCAGGTCGGCGCGAATGTGCCCATCGCGCTGTGGATCTGCGTACTCAACCCACTGGTGATCATCCATTTGATGGGCGGCGTGCACAACGAGATGTTGATGGTGGGCCTGATGGCGGCCGGCATCGCGCTGACCTTCGATCGGCGCCATGTCGCCGGCATCGCCGTGGTGGCCGCGGGAATGGCGGTCAAGGCCACCGCGGGACTCGCGCTGCCATTCCTGGTCTGGGTCTGGATGCGCCATCTGCGCGACCGGCGCGGATACCAACCGCTGCGGGCGTTTTCGGTGGCCGCGGGCGCGGTGGTGTTGATCGTCATCGCGGTGTTCGCGGTACTTTCAGGGGTGGCCGGGGTGGGGCTGGGCTGGCTCACCGCACTCGCCGGCTCGGTGAAGATCATCAACTGGCTGAGCATCCCGACGGCGACCGCGAATCTGGTCCATGCTGTCGGCGGATTATTTTTCTCGGTGAATTTCTATGGGGTGCTGCAGGTCACCCGTGCTGTGGGGATCGCGATCATCGCGATCGCACTGCCCTTGTTGTGGTGGCGATTCCGCCACGACGACCGCCAGGCGCTCGCCGGGATCGCATGGGTGATGCTCTTCGTGGTGTTGTTCGCGCCGGCCGCCCTGCCGTGGTACTACTCCTGGCCGTTGGCGGTCATCGCCCCGCTCGCCCAGTCACGCCATGCGGTGGCCGCCATCGCGGCGCTGTCGACGTGGATCATGGTCATCTTCAAACCCGATGGCGCCCAAGGCATGTACTCATGGCCACATGTATTGCTGGCCACCGCGGTGGCAGCCTTTGCCTGGCGCACGCTCGACCGGTCCGCATCCCCGGCCCAACCCGCCGACCAGACGGTCAGTACCCCATAGCCTGCGCGCGCCGCACCACTTCGCGGGCCTGATGCGAATGCAGCGCATCGACCGGGCGGGCGTTACTGAGCGCATCGCGTGAGCCGTCCCGCGTCACCGTCAGCGACGGATCGGGGGTGAACAGCCAGCGCACGATTTCGGTGTCGCGGTAGCCGCCGTCGCGAAGCACAACCAACAAGCCCGGCAGGCTCTTGACCACTTCGCCGGCGCTGGTGAAGAAAATCTGCGGTACCACCACGTCACCGTTGCGGCGCACCGCTACGAGGTGGCCTTCTTTGAGATGCTGCTGCACTTTGGTCACCGCCACCCCGAGCAGGGTGGCGACATCGCGAAGATCGTAGGTCGGTTCGTCTGGGTCGAGAACATCGTCCCCGGTCGGAATCCTGCTCACCGGAACAGTGTAAGGCCGCGGGCGTGCCGTGTTCGGGCTCACGCAGTGTTGGTCCCCGTCTCCACCGCACGCCGCCGCCTACGATGGGCGCGTGGCTGCTGCGGCGAGCGAAGACCCTCTCGAGGGGTCGTTACTGGACGGGCGCTATCGCGTCGCGACCAGGATCGCCACCGGTGGCACGTCGACGGTTTACCGCGGCCTCGACACCCGCCTGGACCGACCGGTCGCGCTCAAGGTGATGGACTCCCGATACTCCGGCGATCAGCAGTTCCTGACCCGGTTCCAACTCGAGGCCCGAAGCGTGGCCCGGCTCAAGGACCCCGGGCTCGTCGCGGTCTACGACCAGGGCCTGGATGCGCGACATCCCTTTTTGGTGATGGAGCTTGTCGAGGGCGGCACGCTGCGCGAACTACTCGCCGAGCGCGGACCGATGCCGCCGCATGCGGTCGCCGCAGTGCTGCGGCCGGTGTTGGGCGGGTTGGCCGCCGCGCATCGCGCCGGGCTGGTGCACCGCGACGTCAAACCCGAGAACGTGCTGATCTCCGACGAGGGCGAGGTCAAAATCGTCGACTTCGGGCTGGTGCGCGCCGTCGCGGAGGCCGGGATCACCTCCACCAGCGTCATTCTCGGCACGGCGGCCTACCTGTCCCCCGAACAGGTCAAAGACGGCAGCGCCAGCCCGCGCAGCGACGTCTACGCCGCGGGGATCGTCGCCTACGAGCTGCTGACCGGCCAGACGCCGTTCTCCGGTGACACCGCATTGTCGGTCGCCTATCAGCGTCTGGACACCGCGGTGCCGCCGCCGAGCAGCGTGATCGGCGGTGTGCCCGCACAGTTCGACGATCTGGTCGAGCACGCGACCGCCCTCGATCCCGCCGACCGCTACGCCGACGCGCAGGCCATGGCCGTGGAAGTGGATGCGATCGTCGCGGAGTTGCACCTTCCGGAGTTTCGAGTGCCCTCGCCGCGCAATTCGGCGCAACATCGCTCAGCCGTGGCGCATCTCAGCCAGGTCGACGGGAACCGCAGCACCGACCAGAACCGCACCAGAGATCTGCGACAGCCACCGCCTTCACGTCCGCCGGTTCATCAGCCGACTCGTCAGCTGACTCGCAACCCGGCTGAATTCCGCGAAACATCAGCGCAATTCGCCGGCATCGACCTGATCGAGTTCGCCTTCGAGCGCCAGCATGCCCGGCGCATGATGCTGATCTGGATCGCGGTCGTGCTGTCGATCACCGGGATGGCCGCCGCGGCCGCGTGGACCGTCGGCAGCAACATCAGCGGATTGCTCTAGTCGCGCAACATCTCGGCGACCAGGAACGCCAGCTCCAGTGACTGCTGGGTGTTCAGCCTGGGGTCGCACGCTGTCTCGTAACGTCCGCTCAGATCGGTGTCCGAAATGTCTTGGGCGCCACCGAGACACTCGGTGACGTTCTCACCGGTGATCTCGACGTGGATGCCCCCGGGCCAGGTGCCCAGCGCGCGGTGCACCTCGAAGAACCCCTGCACCTCGTCGACGATCCGGTCGAAGTGCCGCGTCTTGTAGCCGGTGGACGACTCGTGGGTGTTGCCGTGCATCGGGTCGCACTGCCAGATCACCTGATGGCCGGTGGCCTGGACCTTTTCGATGATCGGCGGTAACAGCTCGCGCACCTTGTTGTTGCCCATCCGGCTCACCAGCGTCAGCCGGCCCGGCTTGTTGTGCGGGTCGAGGCGCTCCACGTATTCGACGACCTGATCCGGTGTCGTCGACGGCCCGATCTTGACGCCGATCGGGTTGGCGATCACCTCCGCGAACGCGATGTGCGCGCCGTCGAGTTGACGGGTGCGATCGCCGATCCACAGGTAGTGCGCCGACATGTCGTACAGTCGCGGAGCCCCGTCCTCTTCCGAGGACAGCCGCAGCATCGCCCGTTCGTAATCGAGCACCAAAGCCTCGTGACTGGAGTAGATTTCGGCGGTCTGCAGGTTGCGGTCGGCCACCCCGCAGGCACTCATGAACTTGAGGCCACGGTCGATCTCAGATGCCAGTGCTTCGTACCGGGCGCCGGCCGGCGAGGTCCGGACGAACTCCCGGTTCCAGTCGTGCACCAGATGCAGCGACGCCAGACCCGACGAGGTGAGCGCCCGCACCAGATTCATCGCTGCGGCGGCGTTGGCGTACGCGCGCACCAGCCGCGACGGGTCGTGCTCACGTACAGCCGGGTCGGGAGCAAATCCATTGACCATGTCGCCGCGGTAGGACTGCAGACCCAGTGCGTCGGTGTCGGCCGACCGCGGCTTGGCGTACTGCCCGGCGATTCGGGCCACTTTTAGCACCGGCACGCTGGCGCCGTAGGTCAGCACCACCGCCATCTGCAGCAGGGTGCGGATGTTGGCTTTGATGTGCGGCTCGGTGTTGTCGACGAAGGTCTCCGCGCAGTCGCCACCCTGCAGCAGGAACGCCTCACCACGGGCGACCTGGGCCAGCATCTCCTGGAGCCGCTCGATCTCGGACGCCACCGTCACCGGCGGCACGCTTTCCAGAACTGTCCGCCACGGCTCGACCTGCTCGCGGGTCCAACTCGGCTGCTGGGGCGCGGGCTTGGCCAGCGCGGCGTCCAGCCGAGCCCGTAGCTCCGCTGGCAGCGGAGGCAGCGGAGGCAGCTGCTCGATGGGAAGGTCGACGGTCGAGTTCACCAGTCCATCGTAGCTGGGTCGCGGCACCGCTTAATCCCGCCGCAAGCTGGGTTAACGTGCGGCTTCACCCGACATGATCACCTGATATCGCGTCCGCTGGTCACGGGCGTCGACCAGGGCGTCGTGCACATTATCCGACCGTCGCGGCATCCGCGGGCTGCCGTGCTCCTCCCAGAGCTGGCGCAGCTCGTGGGTGAATCGCGGTATCGGCGGTGGCAGATGGGTCATCGGGCCCCACAACTGGCAGAGCGCGACGTGGTCGTACGCGCCGACCCAGGCCCACAGCTCGATCGGCTCGGGGCCGTCGACGTCGAAGAACGTCTCGAGGTCGCTGCGGATCTGCGCCCGTGATCGCCACAGTTTCGAGGCCGGTGGCGGTAGCTTGGGCAGCACGTTGGCCCGCACCCACGTCCCAGCCCGCTCAGGATTGAATTCGGTTGAGATGGCGTAGTATTCGCGGTCGTCTTCGGAGACCACCCCGATCGAGATCAGCTCGATGTTGTAGCCGTCGTCGATGAATTCGGTGTCGTAGAAATAGCGCACCGCCGGCTACCCGACACCGAGCCCGCGGGCCAGCACGCTCGGCACCTGCTCCGGTGGGGGCGCCGGATGCACTTCGAGGTCCAGCTGTGCGTCGACCATGCGGTGCGACGGTACCCGCGGCGCGCCGGCGACGGCGTACTGCAGCCACAACTTGGCCCGCACCACCGGGCGCCGCAGCGTCCGCTCGCGCTGCAGCGCGCGGCTCATCTTGCTCAGCCGGGCCATATAGAGGTAGCGGGCCCACGGGGCCTGCGGGCGGGACAGCCGGATCGCCCCGATGACCAGCAGCGGGACAAAGAACATGCCGATCAGCCCGGTCCACACCTTGCCCTTGAGCACCACCAGCACCGCCAGCGGAAGCGTCAGCACCATCGCGAAGATCAGGCCGGCTCGCAGCACCGTCGAATGAGTGGTGTCGTGCCACAGGCTGATGGCGAACATCAGCGGATGCAATCCCAGGACCAGCAGCCCGCCCACCGCAACCGCGGCGAAGACCGCGTCCACCGACGTCCGCCCGTCGTCCTCCCAGTAGACGTCGGACAGGTGCAGGATCAGCGCGTATTCGTCGAGCACCAGCGCGGCGCCGATACCGAAAGCTATTGCGCCCAAGGTGAATTCGGGTTCATGGCCGTTGATAGACAGCGTCACCAGCGTGAGGCCGGAGACCATCACCAGCAGAACTCCGATCACGAGGTGATGGATGTGCTTGGACCCGACGTGGATGTTGCGTGGCTCCCACCACCGCGGCGGCCTGTCGGAGCTGTTGCGTCGGCGGATCAGACGAACGAAGGTCCGCGTCACGAAGAAGGTGATGATGAAAGCGATCAGACAAAGCAGCAACGGGAGCCGACCCCTGCTGATGATGTCGTGTTGCAACCAGTAGAGCACCCCAAAAAAGCTACGCGCACTTGGCGTCGACGGCCGTCCGCGACACCGGCTGGGGCTTGTGCACCGATAGGGTGGTCACCGATATGACTAGATGGCGCTCGCCCGATGCGGGCAGTTCGCGCGGGCAGGTGGCCACCGCGCAACCAGGCAGCTGGCGTAAGGCCTGCTGGCTGCTGCTCCAGCTGCCGGCTTTGGCGGCGCTGGGATACGCCGGATGGCGGCTGATCGGGACCACCCCGTACCGGATCGACATCGACGTCTACCGGATGGGCGGCCAGGCCTGGCTGGACGGCCAACCGCTGTACAGCCACGACGCCAAGTTCCACACTCCGATCGGGTTGAACCTGCCGTTCACCTACCCCCCGCTTGCCGCGGTCTTCTTCGCCCCCTTCGCCTGGTTGGGTATGCCGGCCGCCAGCGTCACCATCACGCTGATCACGCTGGCGCTGCTGCTGGTCTCCACGATGATCGTGCTGACCGGTCTCGACGTCTGGACCTCCAGCCGTGTAGTGCCCGGACCTGCGTGGTTACGTCGGTGGTGGTTGACCGCGCTGATCGTGGCCTGGGCGACGCTGTACCTCGAGCCGATCATGGCCAACTTCGCGTTCGGGCAGATCAACGTCGTGCTGATGACGCTGGTGATCGCCGAGTGCGTGCCGCGTCGCACGCCGTGGCCGCGCGGGCTGCTGCTGGGACTGGGCATCGCGCTCAAGCTGACGCCGGCGGTGTTCCTGCTCTATTTCCTGCTGCGTCGGGACCGCCGCGCCGTCCTCACCTCGCTGGCCTCCGTCGTGGCCACCATCGCGGCCGGCTTTGCGCTGGCCTGGCAGGACTCGTGGGAGTACTGGACGCACACCGTTCGCAATACCGATCGGATCGGGTCGGCCAGCCTGAACACCAACCAGAACATCGCCGGCACCCTGGCACGTCTGGGACTCGACGAGCATCAACGATTCCTGCCGTGGGTGCTGGCCTGCTTCCTGGTGCTGGCGCTGACGGTGTGGGCAGCACGTCGGGCGTTGCGCGCCGACGAGCCGGTCCTGGCGGTGATCTGCATTGCCCTGTTCGGGCTCGCGGTATCGCCGGTGTCGTGGTCACATCACTGGGTGTGGATGCTGCCGACGGTTCTGGTCACGTCGGTGCTGGCCTGGCGACGGCGCAGCGTTGCACTGGCTTTCGTCAGCGCGGCCGGGGTGGCCGCGATGGTCTGGACGCCGATCGATCTGATGCCCAAGCATCACGAGGTCACCGCGTCGTGGTGGCGTCAACTGGTGGGCGTGTCATACCTGTGGTGGGCGCTGGCGACCATCGTCGCCGCCGGCGCTACCGTCGCCGTCCGCGGCACCGCGGCGATCTCACCCCGTGCGTCGAAGACTCCCGCGCCGGTGTCAGCCGTCGGCTGACACTGCGACGAATCGCTACCCGGCCGCCGTCTCAGGAATCCGAGACGGCGGTACTTTTCCCGAGGGCGTCTCGCCGTCGCCATTCTTCAATGTCGCGGCATAGATGTCGACGTACTCCTGATCGGAGAGACCCATCAGTTCGTAAATCACCTCGTCGACGACAGCGCGCTCAATGAAGCGGTTGCCCGCCAGCCCCTCGAAGCGGGAGAAGTCCATCGGCTTGCCGAAGCGGACGGTGACTTTCGAGAACCGGAGCATCGAGGTTCCGGGCGGGTTCACCTTGTTGGTGCCGATCATCGCGACCGGGATAACCGGGACGCCGGTTTCCAGTGCAAGCCGCGCCAACCCGGTCTTGCCCTTGTAGAGACGGCCGTCGGGCGAGCGCGTGCCTTCGGGATACATGCCGAGCAATTTGCCCTCGTCCAGAACTCGCTTGGCGGTGTCGAGTGCCGCCTGGGCTGCGTCGGCGCTACTGCGGTCGATCGGCACCTGGCCCACGGCGGTGAAGAACCAGCGGCTCCACCAGCCCTTGAAACCGGTTCCGGTGAAGTACTCCGACTTGGCTAGGAAGGTAATCCGGCGGCGCACCACCAACGGCAGGTAGAAACTGTCCATCACCGCCAGGTGGTTGCTTGCCAGGATGGCTGGGCCGGACTGCGGGACATGTTCCAATCCTTCGATTTTCGGCCGACCGAGGATTGCGAGCAATGGGCCGAGGAAGATGTACTTCAAAAGCCAGTACGCCATACAGCCTCCTTCTCAGCCGCGCCACCGTGTTCAGCGCCAAGAGTACCCATCGAGTGTGTGTGCAACCACATGACGCTTGCGACTTGCTAACGCTGCGCCGCCGGTCGACCCATGTGGTAGGCAGTCGCCGTTGCTAGTCCTCAACGGTGACGGTGATGGGCTGGTACCGATTCGTCGGCACCGGCTCGTCCGTGCACCCGTCGACGCCACCGCCGTCGGGCGGCCCGGCGGGTGGCGGCGGCGTCGGCCGATCGACTTGGTCGACGATCGCCCGGATCACCGCCAGCAGGTTGACGCTGTGCTCGGCGATCACGGTCAGCAGCGGATGTTCGTCTCCGCGGACGACCGCGGCCAGCGCGCACACCGGACACCACACCTGTTGGCATTTGCCGGTGCCGGGCCCGTCACCGACCGCGGCTGCCGCCGCCAGCCGGACCGCCGGGTCGAACTGGTCGAGGATTTTCTGCGCGAGCTTGCGAAGCTCCGGCCCGATGTCGGAATGCGCGCTATCCATCAGCGCCGCTCCTCAGCATCGTCACCCGGGGGGGTCATTTTGGCCACACCTCCGGGTCGGGTCGAAATCGCACCGTCAATTCGCCACCGCGAAGATGCGCATCCAGCACGGTGCATCGCCGCAGGACGGACGCCAGTCGAACTCTGCGTCGCATCCCACCGGCACCGACGATCAGATCGTCGCCGACCCGGCCCAGGCTAATGGCGCCGGAATCGAATTGAGGCAACTCTAGCCGCAAACGGTAAACGGACTGCAGCCCCGAGCCCGATTCCAGATCCACCACCGGGCGCAGTGGCCCGGGAGGGGCCGACCCATCTCGTCGACGCGCACTGTCCAACAGTTCTCCGAGCGCTTTGGCCCCGATCGGCTCGCCGGCCAGATGCGGGGTCAGGACCAGCGCCACATCACCGATCGCAGCATCGAGCTCGTCAAGCACGGTTCGCTGCTCGCTGATTCGCTCCGAATACCAGTCGAAAGCCGGGTGTGCCGGCAGGTTGCTGTATTCGTACGAATCGTCTTGCATCAGAATCTGGTTGACGATCAGTTCCTCGACCCGCACACCCATCAATGCCAGTGAGCCGAGCGTCCGAATCGCCTCGGCGGCCACCACCCGCTCCGCAGTGAGCACCAGGTGCGCGCCCACTCGTGTCCCGTCGGCCAGGAGCGCGCTGAGCTTTTCGACACTGCCGCTTATGCGCTCCAACAACTCGACCACAGCGGTGGAACGCGGGTCGTCGGCGCCGGCGGAAAGCCGGCGGTGCCGCGGCCATGCCCGCTCGACATAGAGGGCGAAGGTGGCCGGCAGGGTCAGCATCCGCAGCGCGTCTGCGGTCGAGGCGCAGTCGACCACCAGGTGATCCCATTGTCCGCACGTGGCCAGCTCCCCGACCTCGTGCAGGCCGAGTACTTCCTGGACGCCGGGAAGCGCCGAAAGTTCTTCCGGTGCAATGTCTTCCAGCTCTGACTCAGGGAATCGACGGCCGAGTGTCTCGACCACGGTGCGCCAGCGAGCCTCGAGCAGCGCCAAGGTGTCCATTGCCAGCGCGTCGAGTGAACCGGTGTCAAGATCGGCCATCACCCGCACGGCGTCGCGATCGCCGTTCGGCGCGACCGTCACACCGAGTACGTCGCCCAGCGAGTGCGCCTGGTCGGTGGAGATCAGCAGCACCCGCGCCCCGGCGCGCGCCTCATGCACGGCCGTCGCGGCCGCCAATGTGGACTTCCCTACCCCGCCCTTGCCGACGAAAAGACTGATCCGGGATGAGGGCGCTAGCGATTCACCCAGACTCACTCAGCCTCGACTCGTTTCTTCAGATCCTTCAATGCGGTGTCGGTCAACCTGCGCTCGGCTTTGCGCTTGAGCAGGCCGATCATGGGGATCGCCAGGTCGACGGTGAGTTCGTAGGTCACATCGGTACCAGATCCTTTGGGCGCCAACCGATACACACCGTCGAGAGATTTGAGCAGCGAACTGGAAACCAGCGACCAGCTCACCGACTTACGGTCTCCTGCCCACTTGTAGGACAGCACCAGGGTGTCTTTGAGGACGCTGGTGTCCAGCACCAACCGCGCCACCTTCGGGTTGCCGGCGGTGTCGGATTCGAGGACCTCGGCCTCCTTGTATTCCGTCACCCAATTCGGATAGGAGCCGATGTCGGCGATCACGTCCATCACCGTGCCGGGGGCCGCGTCGATATATATCGTCTGGGAGGTTTTCTCCGCCACTTGATTGCTTCCTTCTCCGCGCTACGCGGGTTGGGCTCCCCTGCCCGCCGAATACCTGAGTGGTCAGCGGCCGTAGCCTGCGCCCACGGCAGAAACGGTACTCCCCGACGGAATTCAGGCCTGGTCAAGCATCGGAGAAACCCCGACCGGACGGGAACTCTCCAAAGTCATCTTCACTTCGAAGGCCATCTTCTTACCCGCGACCCGACGCCGGTGCGTCAATTTCGCGAGATTCAGCGTGGCCAGCTGCGACGGTGCCACGCCGGACGGCTCGGCGTGCAGAAAGTAGTGCAGCAGTGCACCACCCAGCATCGGTTCGAGCCAGATTTCCATAGTGCCGGTGAGCGGCCCGGCCACGGTCCATCGAACGCCCTGCGGCCCACGGTCTTGGGTGACCTCCAGCCGCAGATCGGGCCACCATCTCCGCCAGTTGGACGGATCACCCACCGCGGCACCGATGCGCGCCGGGTCGGCGGCCACATACGTCACGTCGGCAATTTGAACGCTGTGCACGGCCACAAGCTTCACATACACCTAGCCCGGCCGGGCCGTCCCGTCGACCGATAGGCTGACTTTCTCGGTCGCCCAGAATCACTGAAGCGAGGTCGGTAAAGAGTGCGCGAATTGACTGTTCCGGCCGAATTCACGGTCGGCGAGCACGACAACATCGTGTCCACTGTGTTCGAGCACGAGCGCAACGATCCCGACGCAGTCATCTACCAGCGCCTGGTCGACGGAACCTGGACCGACGTGACGTGTGCGCAGGCAGCGGCCCAAATTCGCTCGATCGCATTGGGTTTGATCGCAGAAGGGGTGCGCCCCGGCGACCGGGTGATTATCTTCTCCGCCACCCGCTACGAATGGGCGATTCTGGACCAGGCCATCCTCGCGACCGGTGCGGTCACCGTCCCGATCTACGAGACGTCGTCGGCCGAGCAGGTGCGGTGGGTGCTCAGCGACTCCGCGGCCGTGCTCGCGTTCGCCGAGACCGACGCCCACGCGACGATCATCTCCGAGCTGGCTGGTGAGCTGCCCGAACTGCGCCGGGTGCTGCACATCGACGGCTCGGGCCCCAAGGCACTCGACCAACTCGAGCAGGCCGGCGCGGCGGTCGACCCGGCCGAGCTCACCGCTCGCGTCGATGCGCTGCGCAGCACCGACCCCGCGACGTTGATCTATACCTCGGGCACCACCGGTCGCCCGAAGGGCTGCCAGCTGACCCATGCGAACTTGGTCTATGAGACCCGCGGCACCAAGGAGGTGCTGCCGACGGTGCTGAAGAAGGGCGAGCGGCTGCTGATCTTCTTGCCGTTGGCCCATGTGCTGGCTCGCGCACTGACGTTGTGCGCGTTCCACAACAAGGTCGTCGTCGGATTCACCAGTGACATCAAGAATCTCGTGCCGATGTTCGGAGTATTCAAGCCGACGGTCGTGGTATCGGTGCCGCGGGTGTTCGAGAAGGTCTACAACACCGCCGCGCAGAACGCTGCCAGCGACGGCACAGGCCGCATCTTCGAGATCGCCGCGCAGACCGCGGTCGACTGGAGCGAGGCGTCCGACGGCGGCGGTCCGGGTCTGCTGCTACGGGCCAAGCATGCGCTGTTCGACAAGCTGGTCTACCACAAGCTGCGCGCCGCGCTCGGCGGTGACTGCCATGCGTCGGTGTCCGGCGGCGCTCCGCTGGGCGCCCGGCTGGGTCACTTCTACCGCGGCGTCGGCCTGACGGTCTACGAAGGCTACGGGCTGACCGAGACGAGCGCGGCGATCACCGTCAACCAGGTGAACGCGCTGAAGATCGGCACAGTCGGAAAGCTGGTGCCGGGCAACAGCATCCGCATCGCCGAAGATGGCGAGTTGCTGCTGCGCGGAGGCGTGGTGTTTCAGGGCTACTGGCACAACGACCAGGCCACCAGCGAGTCCTTCGAGGACGGTTGGTTCAAGACCGGCGACCTGGGCGCTGTCGACGAAGCCGGGTTCTTGACGATCACCGGCCGCAAAAAGGAAATCATCGTCACCGCGGGCGGAAAGAACGTCGCCCCAGCCGTTTTGGAAGACCAGTTGCGGTCCCATCCGCTGATCAGCCAGGCCATGGTGGTCGGGGACGCGAAGCCATTCATCGGCGCGCTGATCACCATCGACCCCGAGGCCATTGAAGGCTGGAAACAGCGCAACGGCAAGCCAGCCGGGGCGTCGGTGGCAGATCTGGCCGACGACCCCGACCTGCTCGCCGAGGTCGACGCGGCGGTCAAGCAGGCGAATCTGTCTGTGTCGCACGCGGA
>NZ_CBDIBT010000008.1:0-10691 GCF_965277065.1 Mycobacterium sp. | reverse complement strand
GTCGACGGGCAACAAAAAACCCCCGTCAGCTCAGGGCAGCTGCACGAGGGTTGCGCGTTGGTCTGGCTTGATCAGTCAGGCACCAACGCGCAGGCGGATTACTACGAGCTCTCCAAAAGTGTTCATCGCCCCACGACGGTAGCCGCCGTACTGGTCAAACGTCAAATCCCGGCAGCCGCCAGATTCCGGGGGCGACCCAGGTCAGGCGTCGATGCCATGATGCTTGCATGGCAGGAGATTCGTCGCAGGAAGCGGCGCCCGCACCGCAAGTGGTGCTCAACATCTCACCGATGGCGCATATCGCGGTGGGCTTCTTCGCCCTCGGCCTACTCATCCCGGTGCAGACGTGGCCGGCGTCCGCTCCCCTGCTGATCATCCCGGTGGTGCTGTCGGCGTTGATCGTGCGGCTTCGGACCGAGGCTGACGACACCGGAGTCACCGTGCGTACGCTGCTCGGCAGCCAGTCGGTGCGCTGGGAGGAGATCGTCGGCCTGCGATTCAACAAAGGCTCATGGGCCCGCGCCCAACTGGAGAATGGACACCAGCTGCGACTACCCGCTGTCACCTTCGCGACGCTGCCGCAGCTGACCCGGGCCAGCGCAGGCCGCGTCCCCAACCCGTACGCGGATTAGCTCACCGGGTTCGCGCCGTTGAGCAGGATCCACAGCCCCACACCAGCGCCGATACCCACCACCAGGGCGGCGAACGATCCGATGAACGGTCGACGTGCCCAGCCGCGACCGGCGTCGAAGCCGTAACGTCCTGGTCCGGCCAGGATCACGGCGGTCGAGAGCACGATCAGCGTGATCTCGTATTCGTGCCCGTTGGGCAGGAAGTACGGGAACGAGCGCGGGTTGTGCTGTGCTGCCATCCCGGCGATCAGGCTGTTGGTCAGATAGGCCAGCGCGCCCGCCGCCGCCAGCGGCGTGAACAGTCCGAGTAACAGCAGCACGCCCGCAGCAATCTCGCCGCCGGCCGCGCAGTACGTGAGGATGTCGGCGTGCTGGTAGCCGATGTCGGACAGCTGGTTCTTGAAGCCGTTCAGGCCTTCCCCGCCCCACCAGCCGAACAACTTCTGCAGCCCGTGCGCGGCGAAGACGGCACCGAGGCCGACGCGGAGAATCAGCAGGCCGAGGTCTTGGGTGCCGCGGCGGTCGGCGGCGCGCATCGCCACGTCGTCGTGGTGCTCGTGCTCGTCGATGCCGTCGGACGCGAAGATCGCATGCTGACCGGTGGGCTGAGGCTGATACGGCAAGGGCTCCTGCCTGCCGCCGATCAGCCCGAACCCGCTGCTCGACGACCGGACACTGCCGGAGTCTGCAGCGTCGTAGTGCGGAATCATCGTCGTCTCGAAATCGCCCGCGTAGGTGTCCGACGGCAGATCGTCCTCGGGGTCGACCAGGCTCGCGGACGACGGCCGCGCCGGAGTCGGCACCGCCGAGGAGTCCTGTCGTTGCCAATGTGCGTCATTCGGTTGACTGCTCACCCGTGCCAGGGTAAGGGCAAATTCTGCCGAATCGGGGATTTGAGCGGCGCTTTCGTGGTTGCGATTTGCGCGTCGCGAGGCACGCGCCGGCGTTTGCGGACAAATGCGGGCGCTGCGCGGTACCCGTCACGGGCGCAAGCGCGAACGTATCCGTAATCTGGCAGCTATGCGGTTGTGGTGGTCGGGGCGGCGCGGCATGCCTGTGCTCTGCTCGGCGATGCTCGTTCTGGCTGGTTGTGCCCAGTTCAACGACGTGCAGTCGCAACCGTTCACCACCGAGCCCGAGCGGCACGGCGCGCCGAGTTCGACGCCACCCCCTCCGCCGCCGCTGCCTGACAAGCCGTTCCCCAAGGAATGTCCCGCGCCCGGGGTGATGCAGGGCTGTCTGGAGAGCACCAGCGGCCTGCTGATGCAGCCGGACAGCAAGTCGGCGCTTGTGGCTGAACGGACCACGGGCGCGGTGAAAGAGGTATCGGTGAGCGCCGAGCCGAAGGTCAAGACCGTCATCCCGGTCGACCCGGCCGGTGACGGCGGGTTGATGGACATCGTTCTCTCACCGACGTACTCGCAGGACCGGTTGATGTATGCCTACATCAGTACGCCCACCGACAACCGCGTCATTCGCGTCGCCGACGGCGACACGCCCAAAGACATCCTGACCGGAATTCCCAAGGGCGGCAACGGGAATACCGGTGCTCTGCTGTTCACCAGCCCGACCACGCTGGTTGTGATGACCGGCGACGCGGGTAACCCCGCGATGGCCAACGACCCGGCATCGCTGGCGGGCAAGGTGATTCGCATCGAGCAGCCCACCACGATCAACCAGGCGCCGCCGACGACGGCACTGCGCGGCATCGGCGTGGGCGGTGGCATGTGCACCGATCCTGTCGACGGCTCGCTTTTCGTCGTCGACCGGACGCCTACCTCAGACCGATTGCAGCGAATCACCAAGGACTCCAAGGTTTCGACGGTCTGGACGTGGCCGGACCGGCCCGGGGTCGGTGGCTGCGCGGCGCTGGACGGCACCATTCTGGTCAACCTGGTCAACACCAAGCAGACGGTGGCGGTCCACCTCGCGCAGGGCACCGGCGCCGTCACCGGTCCACCCGACGTCGTCCGCCAGGACACACACGGACACGCGTGGGCGCTGCGGATGTCGCCCGACGGCAACATCTGGGGCGCGACCATCAACAAGACCAGCGGCGACGCCGAGAAGTTGGATGATGTGGTGTTCCCGCTGTTCCCGCAGGGCGGCGGCTTCCCGCGGGCCAACGACGACAAGACATAGGTCGGGAATTACGTTGCGACAGTGCCGCTTTCGCTGCCGCTGAACAAGAACCGCTCGATCAGCGCGCTCACCAGGGGCGGGTTCTCCAGGCCGGCAAGGTGAGCCACCCCGTCGAGAATCCGAACGGATGCGCCCGGGATGACCTTGGCCATCTCGATCGCATCGCGGGGCGGGAACGTCGCATCCTCGGCCCCACCGACCACCATCACCGGCGTGTGGATCCGGCCCAGCAACGCCCGCTGGTCGGGCCGGCGCGGAACCACGCTCTTGACTGCCCACGACGCCGACGCGATGTCGGCGGACTTTACCGTGCCGGTCACGTGCGCCACCACCTCAGGACGCTCCCGAAAGGTGGTCGGACCCAAAAACGCTTTCAGCACCGAGTGATTCAGCAGCGGTCCGATCCCACCCGTCCATTTCGCCACCCGAAGCAGGATCGCGAACTCGACTTTCTGGCGGAAACTTGCCCGGCCGGCGGTGCAGTTCATCAGCACCGATCCCCCGACCCGGTCGGGATACGTCGCGGCGAAGGTCGCGCCGATCATGCCGCCCCAGGAGTTGCCGACGAAGTGCGCCTTCTCGAGGCCGAGTCCGTCGAGGATGTCGGCGACACAGCGAGCGCAGTCGTCGAAGCTGAAGAAGTCGGTCAGCGGCTGGCTACCGCCCTGGCCGGGCGGGTCGACGAGGACCACCTGTCGGCGGGCGATGAGGTCGCCGGCCACCCCATGCCACATGTCGCCGGTCATCAGCAGGCTCGGCCAGAAGACGATCGGCGAGCCAGATCCGCCGACCTGCAGCCGAATTCGGCCGAGCACGGTGTTCACTGTCTGCTCTCGGAGCTGATCGTCGATGCTGGTCATCGTCGACAACCATAGTGACCACGCGACTTCCGCGTTTGGGTATTCCTCAGCAAGATCTCCAGGAATTGCTGAACATGCCGGCAAACGTCACCAACGCACTCCTCAACGGCTACGGCAACATCAACCTGTCGACACTGCTCAACGATTTCGGCGCCCAGTTGCCGGCCTCAGATGCGAATTTCGTGCTCGACTTGGGCGGGCTGCTCAGCCCGGCTGGCTCGCTGCTCAACGGCATCGGCTTCAGCGAAACGCTTGGAGACTGCAGCATCGGCTGTGCCACTTTGGACGTTCCCACCTCGGCGGTCGGGCCGATCGCTTCCATGATCGGGCTGGACCAGGCGATCGCGGAAGCTATCGGCTGGGATGGCGTCGGTAACCCGCTGGCGGGACTGCTCTCCGAGCTGACCGGCGGTCTGCTCTGAGGCCCGGCTAGCCGCAGGCGGCGAGCACCAGTTCGCGCACCTGCGCCGCGTCGGCCTGCCCTTTGGTCGCCTTCATCACGGCACCGACGATCGCGCCGGCGGCCTGCACTTTGCCGCCGCGAATCTTCTCGGCCACATCGGGATTGGCGGCCAGGGCTTCGTCGACCGCGGCCTTGATCAGCGAGTCGTCGCGCACCACGGCCAGGCCGCGAGCTGTCATGACCTGGTCGGGCTCGCCTTCACCGGCCAGTACACCTTCGACGACCTGACGGGCCATCTTGGTCGTGAGCTTGCCTTCGTCCACCAGAGCCACGACCGCGGCGACTTGGGTTGGGGTGATAGACAATTCATCGAGTTCGATGCCGGCCTCGTTGGCCTTCTGCACCAGGAAGTTGCCCCACCAGGCGCGCGCCTGCTCGATGGGTGCGCCCTGATCGACGGTCGCGATGACCAAATCGACAGCACCGGCGTTGACCAGGTCGCGCATCACCTCGTCGGAGATACCCCAGTCCTGTTGTATCCGCTTGCGGCGCAACCATGGCAGCTCTGGAATGGTCTGACGCAGCCGCTCGACGAGGTCACTGTCGGGGGCGACCGGCTCCAGGTCGGGCTCGGGAAAGTAGCGGTAATCCTCAGCGGTTTCCTTGGTGCGACCCGAGCTGGTGTAGCCGTCCTCGTGGAAGTGCCTGGTCTCCTGGATGACTCGGCCACCTGACTCCAGAACAGCGCCCTGGCGCCTCATCTCGTAGCGAACAGCTACTTCGACACTCTTGAGCGAGTTGACGTTCTTGGTCTCGGTGCGAGTACCGAATTCGGCTGCGCCCGTTGGCTTCAACGACACGTTGGAGTCGCAGCGCAACGAACCCTGGTCCATCCGGACGTCGGAAACTGCCAATGCGCGCAACAGGTCTCGCAGCGCAGTGACGTAGGCGCGGGCGATCTCCGGTGCCCGCTCGCCGGTACCTTCGATGGGCCTGGTGACGATCTCGATCAACGGCACGCCGGCCCGGTTGAAATCGGCCAGCGATGTTGTCGCCCCGGCGATGCGGCCGGTGTCGCTGCCCAGGTGGGTCAGCTTACCGGTGTCCTCTTCCATGTGGGCCCGCTCGATCGCCACTCGATACGTGGTGCCGTCTTCCAGCGGAACATCGAGGTAGCCGTTGATCGCGATCGGCTCGTCGTACTGCGAGATCTGGTAGTTCTTCGGCTGGTCCGGGTAGAAGTAGTTCTTCCGGGCAAACCGGCCCCACGGCGCGACATCGCAGTTGAGCGCCAGGCCGATCCGGATCGCAGATTCGACCGCGGCCTCGTTGAGCACGGGCAGCGAGCCTGGCAGGCCGAGGCACACCGGGCATACCTGGGTGTTTGGCTCGGCGCCGAATTCGTTGGCACAGCCACAGAACATCTTGGTAGCGGTCGATAGTTCGACGTGCACCTCCAAACCGAGTACCGGCTCGTAGTGCGCAAGCACGTCGTCGTAGTCGAGCAGTTCGCCCCCAGGAGCACTGGGAACGCTCGCCACAGAAGTCATGACGACAATTCTAATTGGCCACCGGGGAAGCCGTTCCATCGCCGCCCGGACCTGTCAGCCGAAGAACGCCGCCGCGTCGTCGTAGCGACTCTGCGGAACGAGTTTGAGCTGACGCACCGCGTCGGCTAGCGGCACCCGGCCGATGTCCTGGCCGCGCAGCGACACCATCTGTCCGTATTCGCCGGCGTGTGCGGCATCGGCCGCGTTGACGCCAAACCGAGTCGCCAGTACGCGGTCGTAGGCGGTCGGAGTACCGCCGCGCTGAACGTGGCCGAGGACGGTCACCCGGACGTCTTTGTTGATCCGCTTCTCCACTTCGACCGCCAACTGCGCGGCGACACCGGTGAACCGCTCGTGACCAAACTCGTCGGTGCCGCCTTGGGCCAGCTCCATCGAGCCTTCAGCCGGCTTAGCGCCTTCGGCGACCACGCAGATGAAATGCGAGTCACCGCGCTGGAAGCGTCGCTTGACCAGACGGCACACCTCGTCGATGTCGAAGGGCTGCTCGGGGATCAGCGTCATGTGCGCGCCGGAGGCCAACCCGGAGTTGAGCGCAATCCAGCCCGCATGCCGCCCCATCACCTCGACCAGCATCACCCGCTGATGCGACTCGGCCGTGCTGTGCAACCGGTCGATGGCGTCGGTGGCTACCATCAGTGCGGTGTCGTGGCCGAAAGTCACGTCGGTGCAATCGATGTCGTTGTCGATGGTCTTCGGTACACCGACCACCGGCACGTTTTCTTCGGACAGCCAGTGCGCGGCGGTCAGCGTGCCCTCACCGCCAATCGGGATAAGGACGTCGATGCCGTTGTCATCCAGCGTCTGCTTGACCTGGTCCAGGCCAGCCCTCAGCAGGTCCGGATTGACGCGGGCGGTACCCAGCATCGTTCCGCCCTTGGCCAGCAGTCGGTCGTTGCGATCGTCGTTGGCGAGCTGGACCCGCCGGTTCTCTAGCAGTCCGCGCCAACCGTCCTGAAACCCCACCACCGACGACCCGTAACGGGAATCGCAGGTACGCACCACCGCCCGAATGACGGCATTGAGTCCAGGACAGTCACCGCCACCGGTGAGAATTCCGATCCGCATGCCCTCATCTTGCCGGGTGCTGGGCGGTGGCGCGAGCAGACGCAGAATCGCACGCGACAAGCGATTTTCACGCGAGTCTGCGTCTGCTCGCGCTAGATGGCGGAGGGCAGCGCGCCCCGAGCGGCCTCGTAGGCCGCGCCCACCCGATAGATCCGGTCATCCGCCAGCGCCGGCGCCATGATCTGCAGTCCGACCGGCAGGTTGTCGTCGTCGGACAACCCTGACGGCACCGACATTCCGCAGTGTCCGGCCAGGTTCAACGGCAGCGTGCACAGGTCGAACAGATACATCGCCAGCGGGTCGTCGACCTTCTCCCCCAACGGAAATGCCGTCGTCGGCGTCGTCGGAGACACCAGCACGTCGACCGACTGGTAGGCGGTGTCGAGGTCACGCGCGATCAGTGTGCGCACTTTCTGCGCTTGGTTGTAGTAGGCGTCATAGTAGCCGGCCGACAGCGCATAGGTGCCAATCATGATGCGTCGCTTGACTTCCGGCCCGAACCCGGCGGCCCGGGTCAACGCCATCACTTCTTCGGCGCTGTGGCTGCCGTCGTCCCCGACGCGCAGCCCGTAACGCATCGCGTCGAAGCGGGCCAGGTTGCTCGACACCTCCGACGGCAGGATCAGGTAGTACGCGGCCAGGGCGTGATCGAAATGAGGACAGTCGACTTCGGACACGTCGGCGCCGAGCGCGGTCAGCTGCTCGACAGCTTTGTTGAACGACGCCAGCACGCCGGGCTGGTAACCCTCGCCCCGCAGCTGCCGAACCACTCCGACCCTCACACCGCTGAGATCGCCTGCGGCGCCGAGCTTAGCGGCGCCGACGACGTCGGGTACCTCAGCCTGGATCGACGTCGAGTCGCGTGGGTCGTGTCCGGCGATCACCTGATGGAGCAGTGCGGTGTCCAGCACCGTGCGTGCACAGGGCCCGCCTTGATCCAGCGACGACGCGCAGGCCACCAGGCCGTAGCGCGACACCGTGCCGTAGGTGGGTTTGACTCCGACGGTTGCGGTCAGCGCGGCCGGTTGGCGGATCGATCCGCCGGTGTCGGTGCCGATCGCCAGCGGCGCCTGGAACGCCGCCAGCGCGGCGGCGCTACCGCCTCCCGATCCGCCCGGCACCCGGTCGGTGTTCCACGGATTGCGGGTCGGTCCGTAGGCCGAGTTCTCCGTCGAAGAGCCCATGGCGAATTCATCCATATTGGTCTTGCCCAGGATCGGGATTCCGGCCGCGCGCAGCCGCGCGGTGACGGTGGCGTCGTACGGCGAGTGGTATCCCTCGAGGATCTTCGACCCGCAGGTGGTCGGCATGTCGACGCTGGTGAAGACGTCCTTGAGCGCCAGCGGGACCCCGGCCAGGGCCGACGCCGGCTGCTCGCCGGCGGCCAGGGATTTGTCTGTGGCTGCGGCGGCCGACAACGCCGCATCGGCGGCGACGTGCAGGAATGCGCTGTATTGCTCATCGGTCGCCGCGATCTGATTCAGAAAGGCCTGGGTGACCTCGGTCGAGGACAGCTCTTTGGTGGCGATCTTCGCGGCCAGCGTGGCGGCGTCCTGCCGAATGATGTCGGTCATTCCGCTTCTCCGAGAATCTGCGGAACCGCGAAGCGGCCGTCGAGGGCCTCAGGCGCTGCGGCGAGCGCCTCCTGCTGAGTCAGGCACGGCGCTACCTGGTCCGGGCGGGTGACGTTGACCGACTTGAGCGGGTTGTCCGTCGGTTCGACGCCGGCGACGTCGACGGCCTGGATCTGGCCGACGTGGGTCAGGATGGCGTCGAGTTGGCCGGCGTAGCTGTCCAGCTCGTCGTCGGTCAGCGCCAGCCGAGCCAGCTTGGCCAGATGGGCTACCTCGTCGCGGGAAATCTGGGACACGGCTGAAAAGCCTAACCGGGCAACGACGCGGCCCGCGCCGGGCCGCCGCCGACATGCCAAGGGCTCGCCGCTGTGTAACAGTGACCGCGTGCCGTCCTATCTGCTGCGGGTTCAGCTCGCCGACCGACCGGGAAGCCTCGGCTCACTGGCCGTGGCTCTGGGATCGGTAGGCGCTGACATCCTTTCGTTGGACGTCGTGGAGCGCGGACCCGACTACGCCATCGACGATCTCGTGGTCGAGCTACCACCGGGGGGCATGCCCGACACACTGATCACGGCGGCCGAAGCGCTGCAGGGCGTACGGGTGGACAGCCTGCGACCGCACACCGGACTCCTGGACGCCCATCGCGAATTGGCGCTCATCGACCACGTCGCCGCCGCAGGCAACACCGCCGCCAAGTTGCAGGTGCTGGTCGACGAGGCGCCGCAGGTGCTGCGGGTCAACTGGTGCACGGTGCTGAGCAAAACCGAGGATGAGTTCGAGAGCATCGCGGGTAGTCCCGGCGCGCCGGAGACGCGACTGACCGCCGCGCCGTGGATGCCCATCGAGCACGCCATCGCGCTGGACGCCACCGAGGATTGGGTGCCTCAGGTCTGGCGGGACCTCGACACCACACTGATCGCGGCTCCACTGGGCACCCCGAACACCTCGGTGGTTCTCGGCCGGCCTGGTGGCCCGGCATTCCGACCGTCGGAGGTGGCCCGGCTCGGGTATCTGGCCGGCATCGTCGCGACCCTGCTGCACTGAATATTCCGGCAGACGGAGTATCCATGCAGGTGTGAGCTTGCTATCCGACGCCCAGATCGCCGCGCTGTCCCCCGCTGAACGGCGGCAGTTGATCCAACGTCTCGAGCGCCCGCTGTCAGAGCTGCTGCCGGTCGCCCTGGCGCACCGGATCCGCTGGGGCTGGCTGGGGATCATGACCGGTGGCACGTTGGTGCTGATTCCCTGGATCGTGTACCTGGCTTTCGCGCTGCCCGATGACTATCTGGTACACGACTGGACGGCGACCTGGGTCGGCTTCGACCTGATACTGCTCGGCTTGATGGCGGCAACCGTCGTATTCGGGCTGCTGCGACGACAAGTGATGCTGCTGACCGCGTTCGCGACCGGAGTGCTGTTGATCTGCGATGCGTGGTTCGACCTGATGACGGCCGGCGCCAACGACTTTCGGATCGCGATCCTGACCGCCGTGCTGGGTGATCTCCCCTTGGCCGCCATCCTGATCACCGGCGCGCTTCGACTGATCAGGTTCACCGTGGTACGAATGTGGCTGCTGGAACCGAAGACCCCGCTGTGGCGGTTGCCGCTACTCCCCTGAATCAGAAGGCCCCTCTGCCAACAGCTTTCGGAACCCGTCCTCGTCGAGAACGGGCACTCCGAGTTCTACTGCCTTATCATACTTCGAGCCGGGAGAGTCGCCGGCGACCACGTAATCGGTTTTCTTCGACACCGAACCGGCGGCCTTTCCGCCGCGGGTCAGGATCGCTTCTTTGGCGTCGTCGCGGGAGAAGCCGGCCAGCGACCCGGTGACGACGATCGTCACGCCCTCCAGCGTCCTGGGCACATTGGCGTCGCGCTCGTCGGCCATCCGAACGCCGGCCGATCGCCATTTGTCGACGATCTGGCGATGCCAGTCGACGGTGAACCATTCGGTCACTGCGTCGGCGATGGTCGGGCCGACACCCTCGACCGCGGCGAGTTGTTCGGTCGACGCCGACGTGATCGCGTCCAGGTTGCCGAATTCGGTGGCCAATGCCCGCGCCGCTGTCGGCCCGACATGCCGGATCGACAATGCCACCAACACCCGCCACAGCGGCTGCTTCTTGGCGGTGTCCAAGTTGGCCAGCAGGCGTTTGCCGTTGGCGGACAACGTGCCGGCCTTGGTGGTGAACAACTCCGTACGCAACAACTCGTCTTCGGTGAGGCTGAACAGATCACCCTCGTCGTCGATCACCTGTGCTTTCAGCAGCGCGGTGGCCGCCTCGTAGCCGAGTCCTTCGATGTCGAACGCCCCGCGTCCGGCGACGTGGAACACCCGCTCGCGCAGCTGCGCAGGGCAGGACCGGGCATTGGGGCAGCGAATGTCGGCGTCGCCCTCCTTCGCCGGCGCCAACGTCGTTCCGCACTCGGGACACGTTGTGGGC
>NZ_CBDIBT010000007.1:0-14738 GCF_965277065.1 Mycobacterium sp. | reverse complement strand
ACGCGGGGCGGTCGATCGGCTGGATGACCTCGTCGCGGTAGTTCGGGCCCAACGAGTCGGCCAAAGCCGAGGTCAGCACCTGGTCTGCCCGCTGCGCGGCCCAGGTCGTCGCCAACCGGTCGAGCGGCGCCACCCCGGACAGGGCATGACCCGTGACGACGTGCGGGGGGAACTCAGCGGAGAGCCAACCTGCCAGAAAGCGCGCCACCACGGGCGAGCCACGCAGCAACAGTGCGCCGGTGCGATACGCCTCGAGCGGCATCGCAGCGAGCTGCAGCATTTCGCTACGCGCCTGGGAACAGCGCGTCCTGACATCAATGGCTACGGTCATGCCTTTGCCGCTCCTCGTCGATGAGGTCCGTTGCGCACACGATTCCCGCAGCATTACTGTCCCCCGGGGCGTGTGGCAGGCCTCACACTAGACCAATTGCTATCCGCGCCAGCGCCATTTCGGGCGGCGTTGCGAGGTCAGGATTACCCGTTTCTCCAGTTGGCTACACTGACCTGGGCTTGAACTCCTCGGCCCCCGTAGCTCAGCTGGATAGAGCACATGACTTCTAATCTTGTGGTCGCAGGTTCGAATCCTGCCGGGGGTGCAGTGTCTGATTTCACGACATAGTTGGCAGCTGTCTCGCGACATAGTTGACACCTCAGCAGCGTGGGAGGTCAACCATGTCCAAGGCCCAGCTCGTCATCACTGCCGTGGTCATCGAAGGCCGCAGCAAAAGCGAGGTTGCCCGCGACTATGGCCTGTCGCGCTATTGGGTGCAGCAGCTGGTCAAACGCTACGAAGCCGAGGGTGCTGCGGCCTACGAACACCGGTCGCGACGACCCCATCACAATCCGCACGCCATCGACGCCGCAGTGGAAGAAACCATCATCCGGCTGCGTAAAACCCTGACCAAACAGGGCTATGACGCCGGGCGGCGACCATCGCCGAACATATGACCCGCGACCCGGCCATCGCCGAAGTCGCTGCGGTATCCACCATTTGGCGTGTACTGTCCCGGCGCGGGTTCATCGTCGCCCAGCCGCACAAACGGCCCCGATCGGCGTGGAAACGGTTCTGCGCCGCACAACCCAACGAACTCTGGCAAGCCGACGTCACCCACTGGCAGCTCGCCGATCACACTGGCGCTGAAATCCTCAACCTGCTCGACGACCACTCTCGCCTCGCCCTGGCCAGCACCGCCCGACCCAGCGTCACCGTGCCTCGATGTCACCGACACCTTCACCACCGCTTTCACCGCCTGGGGCACACCGGCATGCGTATTGACCGACAACGGAGCCATTTTCACCGCCACACCCCGGCGCGGGGGCCGCACCGCCCTACAGGTCATCCTGGGCGAACTCGGCGTCAAATACATCTCCAGCCGGCCCTATCACCCGCAGACCTGCGGCAAAGTCGAGCGATTCCACCAAACCCTGAAAAAACACCTGCGCGCCCAACCCCCGGCCGCCACCATCGCTGAGCTTCAACACCAACTCGACGCCTTCACCAACTACTACAACACCGAGCGTCCGCACCGCGCCATCAACAGACGAACACCGCTGCAGGCCTTCACCTCTCGACCCAAAGCATTCCCCACCGCCTACAAGATCGCGCCCCACTACCGAGTCCGCCACGACCGCATCGACGCCGCCGGCGTCATCACCATCCGCTACAACAGCCGCCTACACCACATCGGACTGAGCAAACGACGCCGCGGTACCCACGTCATCGTCTTGATCAACGACCGCGACATCAGAGTCCTCGACCACACCACCGGCCAACTCATCCGCAAACTCACCCTGGACCCCAGCCGCGACTACCAGCCACGCGGCGTCAAATGCGGAAACTCACCAGAAAACCGGATCAAGGTGTAAACCATGTCTCGGGACACCTGTCAACGATGTCCCGAGACATGACACTGCCGGGGGTGCAGCTCAGGTGCCAATGTGGCCGATAAGTCACCTGTGGCGCGTGTCGTCCAGCGGTGCGCCATATGCCGTCGCCCGGCCGATCTACGGAGGTCCCCGATGTCCCTGGTCTTGTTCGATGTCGCCGACCGTGTCGCGCTGATCACCGTCAACGACCCGGACCGCCGCAATGCCGTCACCAGCGACATGTCAACGCAGCTGCGCGCCGCCGTAGAACGCGCCGAGGCTGACGCCGACGTGCATGCGGTGGTCGTCACCGGTGCCGGCAAGGCGTTTTGTGCCGGAGCTGACCTCAGCGCCCTGGGCGGCGCCGCCGAGGAGGGATTGCGCCGGCTCTACGACGGCTTCATGGCCGTGGGCAAGTGCACGCTGCCGACGATCGCTGCCGTCAACGGCCCCGCCGTTGGTGCCGGACTGAACTTGGCGCTGGCTGCCGACGTGCGCATAGCGGGGCCAAACGCGTTGTTCGACAGCCGTTTCCAGAAGCTGGGGATTCATCCCGGCGGCGGCGCGACATGGATGCTGCACCGCGGAGTCGGACCGCAGGTGGCCCGCGCCGCGCTGCTGTTCGGCATGCGCTTCGACGCGGAATCCGCTGTGCGGCATGGCCTTGCGCTCAGCATCGCCGACGACCCGGTTGCCGCCGCACTGGAGTTGGCGGCCGGCCCGGCGGCTGCGCCGCGCGAGGTGGTGCTTGCCACCAAAGCCACCATGCGGGCTACCGCCAGCCCGGGTGCGTTCGATGTCGATCTGCACGAGCAGGCCAAGGACACCGAACTCGGGCCGCAGGCTCACTCGATCCAGTCACCAGAGTTCGCCGCGCGACTGGATGCGGCCAAAAGGAAGTAGGCGCTACCGGCCGGGCTGCTACGAGCCGGCTTCACCGGCCAGGTGCACGATCCGCTCGGCTCGCCGCAACACCGGTGCATCGACCATGCCGCCCCCGAACGCGAAGACGCCGCGTTCATCCACGGCTGCGGCGAGAACGTCGCGCGCCCATTGGATGTGCTTGGGCGACGGCGCATATCCGGCCCGGATCACCGGCACCTGACTCGGGTGGATGGCAACCTTGGCGTCGAAGCCCACCGCGACGGCGTCATCGACCTCGGCGCGTAGCCCGTCGAGGTCTTGGATATCAAGATAGACCGAATCCAGCGCGAGTCGACCGTAGGCCTTGGCCGCCAACAGCGACTGCGAACGGACATGGCGGGCAACCTCGCGATACGTCCCGTCCGGGTAGCGGTTGGCCGTACCGCCGAGCACCGCGAACAGATCCTCAGCCCCCCACATCACCGCGACGGCGTTGTCCACCTGGACGGTGTCCGTCACGATCAGCGCACCCTTCGGCGACTCGACAAGTACGATCACGTCCAGCGGCGCCAGCGCGCTGATCTGTTCGACTGCTTCACATTTCGGCAGCATCACGGTGTCGTACGGGGTTTGCGCGAGCGCTTCGAGATCGAGTTTCTGGTCGGCGGTGCCGAACTGGTTGACGCGCACCACGGTTCGGGCCGGATCCAGCTGGACGTCAACCAGTGCTTTGCGCGCGGCAGGCCGATCAGCGGGTGCACACCCGTCCTCGAGATCGAGGATCACGACATCGGCTGCCGCGACGGCCTTGTGGTAGCGCTCCGGACGATCGGCCGGGCAGAACAACCACGCCGGCCCGGGATTGCTGAGGCCCATCAGTCATCCCCACCGGCGGACTCGGGTGGCTGCATCCGCACCAAGGTCTTGCGGTTCGCGGTGGCGACCACCTCGTCGTGCTGGTTGCGCCCGGTGTGCGCGAACGTCACGATGCCCTCACCCGGACGACTTGCGGAGGCCCGCTTCTCGAGGATGACGGTTTCGGCGTACAGCGTGTCACCGTGGAAAAGCGGTTTGGGGAACGCGATGTCGGAGAAACCGAGATTGCCGACGATGGTGCCCTGGGTCAGTTGCGCGACCGAAAGGCCGACCAGCGTCGACAGGGTGAACATCGAGTTCACCAATCGCTGGTTGAACGGTGGTAGCGCATCGGAGAACGCGGCATCCAGATGCAGCGCTTGAGTATTCATCGTCAGCGTCGTGAACAATACATTGTCGGCCTCGGTGATCGTTCGGCCCGGACGATGCAGATACCGCACACCGGTTTCGAACTCCTCGAACCACAGGCCGCGCTGGACGACCGTCCGGACCGGCTGCTCGCCATTAGTCACAGGCTCACCGTTCCCGTCACGCGCTGGCGCTCGTTCCGCTCACTCGACTTCACAGTCCAACCTCGCGGGCGATCAACATCAGCTGCACCTCCGTGGTCCCCTCACCGATCTCGAGAATCTTGCTGTCCCGGTAATGCCGGGCCACGGTGAATTCATTCATGAACCCGTAGCCGCCGTGAACCTGGGTGGCGTCTCGGGCATTGTCCATCGCCGCTTCGCTGGCGACCAGCTTCGCGATCGCCGCCTGCTTCTTGAACGGCTTGCCAGCCAGCATCAGCGCCGCTGCGTCGTAGTAGGCGGTGCGGGCGGTGTGCGCGCGGGCCTCCATCCGGGCGATGGTGAACGCGATGGACTGATACCGCCCGATCGCTTGCCCAAATGCTTCGCGGTCGCGGGCGTACTTGACACTCTCGTCGACGCAGCCTTGCGCAACGCCGGTGGACAGCGCCGCGATCGCGATGCGGCCCTCGTCGAGGATGCGCAGGAAGTTGGCGTAGCCGCGGCCGCGCTCCCCCAGCATATTCGCCTCCGGGACCCGCACATCGTCGAAGCTCAGCGGGTGGGTGTCCGAGGCGTTCCAACCAACCTTGTCGTAGGCGGGCTCCACGGTGAATCCCTTGGTGGGCGCGGGAATCAGGATCGACGAGATCTCCTTCCTGCCATCTCGCTCACCGGTCACCGCGGTGACGGTGACCAGCTTGGTGATGTCGGTGCCGGAGTTGGTGATGAACTGCTTGGAGCCGTTGATCACCCAATGGCCGTCGTCGAGCTGCGCGGTGGTTTTCGTCGCACCGGCATCGGTGCCGCCACCCGGCTCGGTCAGACCGAACGCACCCAGTGCACGTCCACTGGCCAACTGCGGCAACCATTCCTGCTTCTGCGCTTCGCTGCCGAACCGGTAAACCGGCATCGCGCCCAGCGAAACCCCAGCCTCGAGGGTGATCGCCACACTCTGGTCGACCTTGCCCAGTTCTTCCAGCGCCAGGCACAGGGCGAAGTAGTCGCCGCCCATGCCGCCCCACTCCTCGGGGAACGGCAGGCCGAACAAGCCCATCTCGGCCATCCCGGCCACCACTTCGTAGGGGAAGGAGTGTTCGGCGTCGTGCTTTGCAGCTACCGGCGCGACCACGCTCTGAGCGAAGTCGCGGACCGTCTTGGCCAGCTGTTGATATTCGTCCGGGAGCGTCCCGGTCGACAGAAAATCACTCATCAGCGTTGTCCCCTGCCTTGATTCGGGCCAGCGGCTGGCCCACTTTCACCTGATCGCCAACGGCGACAAGAAGTTCGACGACACCGTCCACCGGCGCAGTCAGCGCGTGCTCCATCTTCATCGCTTCGACCGTGACCACGACGGTTCCTGCCGAAACCTCGGCACCGTCGTCCACGCCGACCGCGACGACCGCGCCGGGCATCGGGCTGATCAACTCGGCGTCCCCGCTGAGCTCTTCGTCTTCACGGACCGATGGCTCGCGGACCTCCTCGAGCACCGCGAAGACGCCGTCGCGGGCCAGCCAGATCTTGCTGTCCTGCGCTGCAACGGTATACGTGGCTCGCAGCCCGTCAAGAGTCACTGTCAGCCGGTCACCTACCAAAGCGGCTTGCAGCACACGAGATTCACCATCTTCGATGCGAACCTCGGCAGCGCCTGGGTCACCAACGACGTGCACGTGGTCGGTGCGGTCCCCGGCCCGCAGCCGAACGCTGACCGGCGCGCGGCGACCGATCCGCCACCCGGACGGCACCTCCCACAGGTCGGCACCCGCCTCAGCAAAACGTCGCAACCATCGGAACGCCGCTGCGGCGACGAACTGTTCATCGGAGGGCTCCGCCGCCACGAAGTCGCCGGCACGACGGTCCAGCAGTCCGGTGTCGAGCCGGCCCGCGACGACGTCAGGGTCGGTCAGCAGGAAACGAATGAACTCGATGTTGGTGACAACACCGAGCACCGCGGTGTCTGCCAGCGCCCGATCCAGGGTTCGCAGCGCCGCGGCCCGATCCGCGCCGTAGGCAATGACTTTGGCCAACATGGGATCGTAGTCGCTGGCGACAACCATCCCTGCCGACAGGCCCGAGTCGATCCGCACGCCGGCCGCGTTGGACTCCGTCACCGCCAGCACATCGCCGCCGGTGGGTAGAAAGCCGTGTGCTGGATCCTCCGCGTACACCCGCGCTTCAATCGCGTGACCCCGCAACGTGATATCGGCCTGGCCGACGGTCAGCTTCTCCCCTGCCGCGATCCGGACCTGCCACTCGACGAGATCCCATCCGGTCACCAATTCGGTGACGGGATGCTCGACCTGCAGCCGGGTGTTCATCTCCATGAAGAAGAACTCATGGGGCCGGTCGGCGGAGACGATGAACTCCACCGTGCCCGCGCCGGTGTACTCCACGCTGCGGGCGGTATCGCAGGCGGCGGCGCCGATCCGGGCGCGGGTCTCGGGATCGAGCAGCGGAGACGGAGCCTCCTCGATCACCTTTTGATGCCGGCGCTGCAGGCTGCACTCCCGCTCCCCGAAATGCACCACATTGCCGTGCGTATCGGCCAGCACCTGCACCTCGATATGCCTGGGGCGCAGCACAAACCGCTCCAGAAAGAGCGTGTCGTCACCGAATGCGGCAGCGGACTCACGACGAGCGCTGACCAGGGCGGCGGGCAGGTCTGCCGACTGCTCAACCATGTGCATGCCCTTGCCGCCGCCACCGGCGGAGGGTTTGACCAGGACCGGGTAACCGATGTCCTCGGCGGCCACGATCAGTTCCTCGTCGGTCAGGCCAGGCCGCGCGATGCCGGGCACCACCGGCACGCCGAAGGCCGACACGGTCCCCTTGGCGGCGATCTTGTCGCCCATGGTCTGGATGGCACCGACCGGCGGCCCGATGAACGCAATCCCGGCCGATGCCAGAGCAGCCGCGAAATCAGCATTCTCCGAGAGGAATCCGTAGCCGGGGTGGACCGCCTGAGCGCCGGTGCGCACGGCCGCGTCGACGATCGCGGCAACATTGAGATAGCTGTCTCGTGCCGCCGGCGGACCGATCACGATCGCGACGTCGGCCGCGGTGACGTGTCGCGCGTTGACGTCGGCGTCGCTGTAGACGGCCACCGATCGAATGCCCATCGCCTTGAGTGTGCGGATCACCCGAACGGCGATCTCACCCCGGTTCGCGACCAGAACGGTATGCAGGCCCATCGCGCTCACATCCGGAAGACGCCGTAGGACACCGGGTTGACCGGCGCGGTGGAAGTCACCGAAAGCGCGAGCCCAACAACCGTTCTGGTATCTGCCGGGTCGATGACACCATCGTCCCAGAGTCGCGCCGTCGAGTAGTACGGGTTGCCCTGATGTTCGTATTGGGCGCGGATCGGAGCTTTCAACGCTTCTTCCTCCTCGGCGGTCATCTCCCCACGCACCGTCGCGAGAACCGACGCCGCCTGCTCACCGCCCATCACGGAAATCCGCGCGTTCGGCCACATCCACAGAAAACGCGGCGAATACGCCCGCCCGCACATCGAATAGTTGCCTGCGCCGTAGGACCCACCGATCACCACGGTCAGCTTGGGCACCCGCGCGCAGGCCACCGCGGTGACCATCTTCGCGCCGTGTTTGGCGATGCCACCGGCTTCGTATTCACGGCCGACCATGAACCCGGAGATGTTCTGCAGGAACAACAGCGGCGCCATCCGCTTGTCGCACAGCTCGATGAAATGCGCTCCCTTGACCGCGGATTCAGAGAACAGCACCCCGTTGTTGGCCACGATGCCGACAGGGTGGCCGTGGATGCGGGCGAACCCGGTGATCAGGGTGGCGCCGTATTCGGCTTTGAATTCGGCGAATTCGCCGCCGTCGACGATCCGGTTGATCACGGTGTGCACGTCGTACGGAATTCTCGGATCGACCGGCACCACGTCGTAGAGCTCCGATTGATCGGCGATCGGGTCCACCGTCGGCTGCACATCCCAGATGGGTCGTTCGCGCGGCCCCAGCGTCGATACGATGCGCCGGACAATGCGCAACGCATCGCGGTCGTCCTGCGCGAGGTGGTCGGTGACACCGGAGGTCTTCGAATGCAGTTCTCCGCCACCGAGATCCTCGGCCGTGACCACCTCACCAGTAGCCGCCTTCACCAGCGGCGGGCCGCCCAGAAAGATGGTGCCCTGGTTGCGAACGATGATCGCTTCGTCGCTCATCGCCGGAACGTAGGCGCCGCCGGCGGTGCAGGATCCGAGCACGGCGGCGATCTGCGGGATGCCCTGCGCGCTGAGATTGGCCTGGTTGTAGAAGATCCGGCCGAAATGGTCGCGATCCGGGAAAACCTCGTCCTGACGCGGCAGGAACGCGCCACCGGAGTCGACCAGATAGATACAGGGCAGCCGGTTCTGCGCGGCGATCTCCTGGGCGCGCAGGTGCTTCTTGACCGTAATCGGGTAGTAGGTACCACCTTTGACCGTGGCGTCGTTGGCGACGATCATGCATTCCCGTCCGGAGATCCTGCCGATCCCGGTGATGATGCCGGCCCCTGGGCACTCGTCGTCATACATCCCGTCGGCGGCCAACGGCGCGATCTCGAGCAAGGGACTGCCGGCGTCGAGCAGCCCGTCGACGCGCATCCGCGGCAGCAGCTTGCCGCGGTCGACGTGGCGGGCGCGGGAGCGTTCCGAACCGCCCAGCGCGGCCGTCGCGAGCTTGCCGCGCAACTGCTCGACAAGAGCGGTATGCGCCGTGCGGTTCTCCGTCGGTGAGGTCATCGATTGCGCGCCAATTTCGGTTAATGGTCACTAACTCATGCTATGTTAGTGGCCGTTAACCGAACTGTCTAGGGAGGCTGGATGGCAGCGTCCGCCCCGGCCGAGCGTGGCGACCAGATCCCGGCACCGAACCCTCGCAGCCAGCGCAAGTCGGACCGCCGCCTGCAACTGCTGGCCGCCGCGGAGCGACTGTTCGCCGAACGCGGTTTCCTGGCGGTGCGGCTCGAAGACATCGGCG
This sequence comes from Mycobacterium sp., assembly GCF_965277065.1. Classification (GTDB taxonomy): domain Bacteria; phylum Actinomycetota; class Actinomycetes; order Mycobacteriales; family Mycobacteriaceae; genus Mycobacterium. The sequence goes on along the minus strand of NZ_CBDIBT010000007.1, from coordinate 5,638 downwards.
CGGCAACGGGTGTCAGCGGGCCCGCGATCTATCGGCACTTCCCCAACAAGGAGTCGCTGCTGGTCGAGCTGCTGGTCGGGATCAGCACCCGACTACTGGCCGGAGCGCGCGAGGTCCGCTCGCGAGAGTCGAACGCCGCCGCTGCGCTCGACGGCCTGATCGACTTTCACCTCGACTTCACCCTCGGTGAGCCCGACCTCATCCGGATCCAGGATCGCGACCTGACCTATCTGCCGGCTGCGGCCGAGCGCCAGGTGCGCCGGGCCCAGCGTCAATACGTCGAAGTGTGGGTGGGCGTCCTGCGCGAGCTCCAGCCCGGTCTCGCCGAGACCGACGCCAGGCTGATGGCGCACGCCGCATTCGGGTTGCTCAACTCCACCCCGCACAGCCTCAAGCCCGACAGCCCCGCACGGTCTCGTGCGGTGATGCGGGCGATGACCGTTGCCGCGCTGAGCGTCGGCGTAACGTCGTCATGACCAGCATCTTCACTGTTCATCAGACGTTTCGGCACCGACGGTTGCACTGCAGGTACCCTGCAGAAATGAGGTGGGCATGAGCGATCGACGTCATCCCGACGACACCCGTTCGATCCAAGAGCGGAACGAGCAAACCCAACGGTTGCACCAGGCTTACCGGCCGCACGTCGACCCCGCCTACAGCGGCCAGCCGTCTTACCCGCCGCCGTACTACTCCGGCTCGTCGCACGATCCGAACTCGGCAAACCCCACGGACAAGCTGCCGCAGTACTGGCTGCAGGGCCAGCCTCCGCCGGATCAGGCGCCGCTGGACCCCGAGCCGGGAAAACCGAAGGCGCCGCGCTGGCTGTGGGTTGCCGCCGCCGCGGCGGTGGTGCTGGTCACCGCGTTGCTGATCTCGTTGGTGATCGCCAATGGCACGGCCCGCAAGCAGACGGCCGTGCCCGCGCTGCCGTCGACGCCGAGTTCACCGAGGCCTGTCCCGGTCGTACCGCATTCGCCGTCACATTCGGGCCGCCCGCCCGAGGCGGGCCCGACCGAGCCCGGCCAGCCCGCTGATCCGAGCACCATGCAGACCGTGGTCTACAACGTCAGCGGCGACGGCCGCGCCATCAGCATCACTTACGTGGACACCGACGGCATGATGCAGACCGAGTTCAACGTCGGGCTGCCGTGGAGTAAGGAAGTCAGCCTGCCCGAGTCCGGCAGCAGGACGCCCAACGTCACCATCGTGAACATCGGGCACGACGTCACCTGCTCGGTGACCGTCGACGGGGTCGAGATCAACCAGCGCAGCGGCGCCGGCCTGACGATCTGCAACGGCAACGGCTAAACCCGGCGCGGGACACGCACCATCAGCAGACCCAGCAGTCCGACGCCCATGACCAGGCACAGCCCACCCATCCCGGCCCGGACCGCCCCGAACACGTCGACAAACAACGAGAACAGCCACGGCGCCACGAACGACACCGCACGCCCGGTCATCGTGTAAAGGCCGAAGGCGACGCCTTCTTTTCCCTCGCTGGACATCCGCAGCAGCAGCGTCCGCGCCGACGCCTGCGCGGGCCCGATGAACAGGCAGAGCAGCAGCCCGGTGGCCCAGAAAGCGTGCGGACCGGACAACGCCACCATCGCCAGCCCGGCCGCGATGATGCTGGCCAGCGAGCCGATGATGACGGGCTTGGACCCGATCCAGTCGTCCAGGAAACCACCGAATACGGCGCCGAGGGCGGCCACCACGCTGGCGGCCACTCCGAAGATCAGCACATCGTCCGGCGAGATTCCGTAGGCGTTGACGCCGAGCACGCCGCCGAAGGTGAACACACCGGCCAGGCCGTCCCGAAAAACCGCCGCGGCCAACAGGTAATAGACCAGGTTGCGATCTCGGCGCCACTCGCTGAACAGGTCCGTCCAGAGCCTGCGATAGCCACCCAGGGCGCTTTGGGCGGGCCCGTCGGCCTCCGCCGGCGCCGGCAGCCTGGGCGCGGTCAACAGCAGTGGAGCCGCGAACAGCACCAGCCAGCCGGCCGCCACCAGCATCGCGATCCGCACATTCATGCCGTCGCCGACCGACAGGTGCAGGAACCCGCGGGTGGGGCCTTTCCCGTCGATGCAACCGAGATAGATAAGCAGCAACAGGCCGACGCTGCCGACGAAGGCCGCCGCCAGGCCGAACCCGGAGATCCGCCCGGAGTTCTGCGGCGTCGCGAGCTGTCGCAGCATCGCGTTGTACGGAACGCTGGCCAGATCGCCGCACGCCGCACCGACCGCGAGCAGCGCCAACCCCGCCCACAGATATTCGGGGCGCTCGCGGATCAGGCTCATCGTGCTGACCAGCCCGACCACCAACCCGGTCAGCACGGTCAGGGTCAAGTGTCGCCGGCGGGGGTTCTCGACCCAGACGCCGATCACCGGGGCCAGCACGGCGATCGCCAACCCGGCGATTGCCAGCGCCCGACCCAGCCAACTCGCCGGCGTGACCCCACCCTGCAAGCCTTTCCCGACGGCGCCGGTCAGATACACCGAGAACACGAATGTCACCACGACCGCGCTCACGCCGGCGGAGCCGGTGTCCCACAGCGCCCACGCCACCGCTTGAGACCGCGTGGAGCCGCGCGAAACGTCACTGATGGATTCAGACATCGTGGGTCTGTCTACCATTGCCGCATGCCGGTACCCGCCCCCAGTCCCGACGCTCGTGCAGTTGTCACCGGAGCTTCGCAGAACATTGGCGAAGCACTGGCCACCGAATTGGCAGCGCGCGGTCACAGCCTGATCATCACCGCTCGCCGCGAGGATCTGCTCACCGCGCTCGCCGGCAACCTGACCGAAAAATACGGCGTCACCGTCGAAGTGCGCCCGGCCGACCTGGCCGACCCCGCCGACCGCGCCAAGCTGGTCGACGAACTGGCCACCCGGGAGATCTCGATCCTGTGCGCCAACGCCGGCACCGCGACCTTCGGGTCAGTGTCAGCACTGGACGCCGCGCTGGAGCGAGCTCAGGTGCAATTGAATGCAGTCGCGGTGCACGACCTGGTGTTGGCGGTGCTGCCGGGAATGATCGAGCGCAAAGCAGGCGGCATTCTGATTTCCGGTTCGGCAGCGGGCAATTCGCCGATCCCGTACAACGCGACCTACGCGGCGACCAAGGCGTTCGCGAACACCTTCAGCGAGTCGTTGCGCGGCGAACTACGCAAAACCGGTGTGCACGTGACGGTGTTGGCCCCGGGTCCGGTGCGTACCGACCTGCCCGAAGCGTCGGAGGCCTCGATCGTCGAGAAGCTGGTGCCGGACTTCTTGTGGATCTCCACCGAGTACACCGCGAAGAAGTCGCTGGATGCGTTGGCGCGCAACAAGATGCGTGTGGTACCCGGCGTGACGTCCAAGGCCATGTCGGTGGCCAGCCAGTACGCACCACGTGCGATCGTCGCCCCGATCGTCGGGAGCTTCTACAAGAAGATGGGCACCTGACCTAGCGACGGCGTTTGGTGCCACCGCCGAACATGTTGCGGATGAGTTCGGTACCCAGTGCCTTGAGGAAGGTCTGGAAGCCGCGGCTGTTGACGAATCGGCTGAACCAGCCGGGCTTCTTGGCGGCCTCGGGCGCGTTCTTCGATCCCGCCACCGCGGGCTGATCGGCTGGGGCCTTGGCTTTTTCGGCTTCGATCTTCTCGTAAGCGGATGGCGAATCGACCGTCTTGCCGTATTTCTGTTGCAGTGGGCTGGATTTGGCTGCGTCCTCTATCGCTTTGTCGCCGATGGCGGCCATCAGCGAACGCGGTGAGCGCAGCCTGGTCCAGGCGACTGGTGTTGGCGCACCCCGCTCAGACAGCACAGTCACGATCGCCTCGCCGATGCCCAGCGACGTGAGCGCCGAGGCGAGGTCGTAGACGTCCGTCTTCGGGTAGGTGCGGACGGTCCTGGTCAATGCCTTCTGGTCATCGGGGGTGAACGCCCGCAGCGCGTGCTGGATGCGCGCACCCAGTTGCGACAGAACGGCATTGGGAATGTCGGTGGGCAACTGGGTGCAGAAGAACACGCCGACGCCGCGAGAGCGGATCAGCTTCACGGTCTGCTCCACCTGGTCCAGGAATGCCTTCGACGCGTCGGCGAACAGCAGGTGCGCCTCGTCGAAGAAGAAAACCAGCTTGGGTTTGTCGATGTCGCCGACCTCGGGGAGCGACCTGAAGAGCGTGGACAGGATCCACATCAAGAAGGTGGAGAACAGCACCGGGCGGGCGGCTTGGTCGCCCAGTTCGAGCAGCCAGATCGTTGCGGGAGTTTTGCTGTCGCTATTGAGCAATACGTTGGGATCGAGTTCCGGCTCACCGAAAAAGGTATCGCCGCCTTCGCCTTCCAGATTGACGAGGGCGCGCAAGATGACCCCAGCCGTCTGAGCTGAAACCCCGCCCAGGTCCTTGAGATCGGCCTTGCCCTCGTCGCTGGTGAGGTGGCTGATCACCGCACGCAGGTCAGCCAAATTGAACAGCTCGTACTGCTTCGACTCGGCCCAGTGGAAGATCAGACCGAGCGTCGATTCTTGAGTACTGTTCAGGCCCAAAACTTTTGACAGGAGGATCGGCCCGAAGCTGGCGATCGTGGCCCGAACCGGAATACCAATACCCTTCGTGCCCAGCGACAGAAACTCCACCGGGAAGCCACTCGGGGACCAGTCGTCGCCGGTGTCCTTCGCGCGTGCGGCGATCCTGTCGCTGCTCTCACCGGGCTTCGACAAACCGGACAGGTCGCCCTTGACGTCGGCCATCAGCACGGGCACGCCCGCCGCCGAGAGCTGCTCGGCGATCACCTGCAGCGTCTTTGTCTTGCCGGTACCGGTGGCGCCGGCCACCAGGCCGTGCCGGTTGATGGTGGCCAGCGGAATGCCGATCTGCGCGGTCGGGTCAGCCTTATCGTCGACGACCACCGTGCCCAACTCCAAGGCCTGGCCCTGGACGGCGTAGCCCTTAGCGATCTGCTGTGCCGGAGTCTCTGTCGATTCACTGCTCACTAAGCCGCTGCCTCTCCCCTAGAAGTCGTGGTCGGTGACAACCCACGACCTTACTTGCTAAAGACCCGCTCAGCCGGGGTGGCTGCGGGCAGCCAGGCAACTTTGCCTACTGTGAATGCCGTGCGGGACGAACTGGTGTGGATCGACTGTGAGATGACCGGGCTGGACCTGGGCTCGGACAAGTTGATCGAGATCGCCGTCCTGGTGACCGACAGCGAACTGAACGTTCTCGGCGACGGCCTGGACGTCGTGATTCACGCTGACGACTCGGCGCTGAACTCGATGGTCGACGTCGTGACCGAGATGCACACCCGCTCCGGGCTCATCGAGGAGGTCCGGGCGTCCTCCGTGGACCTCGCGACCGCTGAAGCTGCGGCGCTCGATTACATCCGTCAACACGTCAAGCAGGCCAAAACGGCGCCGCTGGCAGGAAACTCGATCGCTACCGACCGTGGCTTCATCGCACGCGACATGCCCGCCCTGGACTCGTTTCTGCACTATCGGATGATCGATGTGAGCTCGATCAAAGAACTGTGCCGCCGCTGGTATCCGCGGATCTACTACGGCCAGCCCGCCAAAGGCCTGGCGCACCGCGCCCTGGCCGATATCCACGAGTCCATTCGCGAGTTGCAGTATTACCGGGGCACCGCGTTCG
>NZ_CBDIBT010000006.1:0-93690 GCF_965277065.1 Mycobacterium sp. | reverse complement strand
TTCGTTGCGGCACTGCCGCATTGCACGGGCGTTCCGATTCGCCCGCAAAGGCCTCGTGAGACGCGTGTGGCAGCCAATGAGGCTGTGCCGCTGAGAGATGGCAGCATCTGGGCGTGGATCGGCCGCCGAAACGTGTCGGACCTGGCTGGGATGATTTCGTTATGTCGTTGACCGCGTCTCCTCTGGTAGTGGTGAGCCCTGCTGAGCGTGTGGAGGTGTTGTTCGAGGAGTTGGCGGAGTTGGCGGGTCAGCGCAACGCAATTGACGGGCGGATCGTGGAGATCGTCGCCGAGCTGGATCGTGACGGGCTCTGCGGGGCTACGGGTGCGCGGTCGGTGGCGGCGTTGGTGGCCTGGAAGCTGGGCTGCTCCTCGGGAAACGCTCACACGATCGCCACCGTGGCGCGCCGGCTGCCGGAGTTTCCCCGCTGCACGGCCGGGATGCGGGAGGGCCGGTTGTCGCTGGATCAGGTCGGGGTCATCGCGGGGCGGGCGGGTGAGGGGTCTGATGAGCATTATGCGCAGCTGGCGGCCTGCGCGACGGTGAGCCAGCTGCGCACCGCGGTCAAGCTGGAGCCGCGACCCGAACCCGATCCGCGGCCCCAGCCGCAGCCCGCGATCACCACGACCTCTGGCGAGCACACCACCAGCTGGCGGATCACCCTGGCTCACCTGGACGCGGCGACCTTCGAGGCGGCACTGGCGTCGCACCGTGACGCGCTGTTCGCCGAGTGGACCCAGGACCGCGGCACCGGCGAGCGCGGATCAGAGCAGACACCCCCGGTGCCGAGCACCGTCGAGGCGTTCATGCGCCTGATCGAGGCGGGCTGGGACGCCGAGGCGACCCGGCGCCCCCACGGGCAGCACACCACGGTGGTGATGCACGTCGATGTCAAGGACAACGCCGCCGCGCTGCATCTGGGCCCGCTGCTCACCGACGCCCAACGCCGCTACCTGGGCTGTGACGCCGCCTGTGAGGTGTGGTTCGAACGTCACGGCCAGGTCATCGGGGCCGGCCGAGCGAGCCGGGTGATCAGCCGGCGGCTTCGCCGCGCCCTTGAGCACCGCCACCGCAGCTGCGTGGTTCCTGGCTGTGGCGCCACCCGCGGTTTGCACGCACACCACATCCGGCACTGGCAAGACGGTGGCCGGACCGAATTGTCCAACCTGGTGTTGGTGTGTCCGTATCACCACCGGCTGCACCACCGCGGCGCCATCACCATCACCGGACCCGCCGAGAATCTCGTCGTCACCGACAGCGCCGGCCGAGAACTGAGCACGGGATCGCTGGCACGCCCGCCCAGCCGTCCCCCGCCCGCGGTCCCACCCTGCCCGGGACCCACCGGGGAGCGCGCCCACTGGTGGTGGTACGACCCCTTCCAACCCCAACCACCACCACAGAACAACTAGGTCGACCGGCGGCGGCCGGTCACCACCGGCACTCTACCTAAGCTCAAAAGCGCTGGGCCATAACGCTATTCGATCGCGACACCCGCCGCTACCAGATCGTGCCCACGCCCTCATCCAGATCCTTCTGACGTACGCAGTATTTGAGCCAAGTCGGGTTGCACGGGCGTTCCGATTTGCCCGCGCGCTGGGTCACGTCATTGCGCTTGTGGCGCCCGCAACCATCACCCTGCCGGTCCGATAGTCTGTGAAACGCACCAGTCCAACGACTCTCACAGCTTTGGATCAGTTCTCGGGGACCGCCCACTGTAGTAGGGACGAGCGCACGTGAGCCGTATCCTATGTCGGCAGGTACTGACGTATTTCGAAGCGAAGGGTACGAGTGGTCGACGACACGTACGGCGAGGGGGCACGGCAACCGAAGCGACCGCCACGCGACCAGGCCTCCACTTCGGGTCCCAACCGCGCTCGAAGATCTCAACCCCAGCACGGCGCCGCCGCGGATGATCGCAACGGGCCGCCGATCCCGCCCAAGATCGAAGCAAAGCAGCTAGCACCCGACGTTCGCCGCGAGCTCAGCACCCTCGATAAGGCCAACGCCGATGCGGTGGCGCGCCACCTGGTCGCCGCTGGGGAGTTGCTGGACGAAGACCCCGAGGCCGCGCTCAGCCATGCCCGCGCCGCGCGACTGCGTTCCGGCCGCATCGCCGCGGTGCGGGAAGCCGTGGGAATCGCGGCGTACCAGTGTGGCGACTGGGCGCAGGCCATCGCCGAGCTGCGGGCGGCGCGACGGATGGGCAGCAAGTCACCGCTGCTTCCGCTGATCGCCGACTGCGAACGCGGCCTGGGTCGGCCCGAACGCGCACTGGAACTGGCCCGCGGGGCCGAGGCGGCCAAGCTGGTCGGCGATGAGGCCGACGAGATGCGGATCGTCACCGCCGGCGCCCGCGCCGACCTCGGACAGCTCGAACAGGCGCTGACCGTTCTGTCCACCCCGCAATTGGACCCGACGCGGGTCGGCACGATCGCGGCCCGGTTGTTCTACGCCTACGCCGAAACCCTGCTGGCACTCGACCGCGGCGCGGAGGCGGTGGAGTGGTTCCTGCACGCGGCCGAAGCTGACGTCGAAGGCGCCACCGATGCCGAGGATCGAGTGAGTGAGCTCGGCTGAGGTGGGAACGCTTGCCCAGGAACATGATTGCCTGCTCCTCGACTTGGACGGGACGGTGTTCCGGGGTCATGAACTGACCGAGGGCGCTGCTGACTCGCTGGAAAAGGCCTCGGGTCGAACGCTATTCGTCACCAACAATGCGTCGCGCAGTGCCGAGGAAGTCGCCCAGCACCTGACTGACCTCGGCCTGCAAGCGACCGCCGACGACGTCGTCACGAGCGCGCAAAGCGCGGCTCACGTGTTGGCCGATCACCTGAAACCGGGCGCCCGGGTGCTGGTCGTCGGCACGGAGTCACTGGCCGCCGAAGTCGCCGCCGTCGGCCTCGAGCCGGTCCGGCTGTACGACGACAAGCCGGACGCCGTCGTGCAAGGTCACTCGCCGGACACCGGATGGGCGATCCTTGCCGAGGCGGCGCTGGCGATCCGGGCCGGGGGTTTGTGGGTCGCCGCCAACGTCGACGCGACGCTGCCGACCGAACGCGGCCTCCTGCCCGGCAACGGCTCGATGGTGGCCGCGCTGAAAGCAGCGACCGATGCCGAGCCTCAGGTCGCGGGCAAGCCGGCGCCGACACTGTTGCTAGATGCGTTGGGACGCGGCGAGTTTCGCACACCGCTGGTCGTCGGTGACCGGCTCAACACCGACATCGCCGGCGCCACCGCCGCCGGGCTGCCCAGCCTGATGGTGCTCACCGGGGTCAACTCCGCACGAGACGCTGTCTATGCCGTACCCGAGCAGCGCGCGACATTCATCGGTGAGGACCTTCGTTCGCTGCACCAGCACGCAAAGGAGCTTGCGGTGGGCCCGCAGTCGGCCTGGCAGGTCGACACCGCGGACCACGCGATCACGGTCAGCACCGCCGCGGACGACGAGGGCGACGGACTCTCGATTGTTCGCGCCGTCGCTCATGCGGTCTGGTCACGCGACCCCGACGGCCAGACGGTTTCCATCGAGGCCGGCGACGATACCGCGCGCGACGCCCTGCAACGGTGGTCTCTGGCCCAAATCCGATAGCGTGGTAAAGCGATGAGTACCGACCCTGATGAGATTCGCGCACGGATCGACGCCATCCTCGCCGAGCTACCGGATCCTGCCAACCCCGACAAGATGCCCTCCGAGGCCGATCTCGAGGAGCTCGCACGCCAGCTTTCCGAGGCGCACGACATGCTGGTGCAGGCGCTGGAGTCGGCGGAGAAGGCCTGAGGCCACTGTGCCGCGGCGTACCCGTGTTGATGCCGAGCTGGTCCGGCGCGGTCTGGCCCGATCGCGACAGCAAGCCGCGGAGCTGATCGGCGCGGGCAAAGTCAGCATCGACGGGATGCCCGCCGTCAAGCCGGGCACAGCCGTTGCAGTCACGGCGGCACTGAAGGTCGCCGGCGACATCGAACGCGGCTGGGTGTCCCGGGGTGCACACAAGCTCATCGGTGCGCTCGACGCCTTCGGCATCGACGTGCAGGGTCGACGCTGTCTGGACGCGGGAGCCTCGACGGGCGGATTCACCGACGTCCTGCTCGACCGCGGCGCCCGGGAAGTGGTCGCCGTCGACGTCGGCTACGGCCAGCTGGCGTGGTCGCTGCGGTCGGACGAGCGGGTGGTGGTTCTCGAACGGACCAACGTGCGAGAACTCACGCCAGCGGCAATCGACGGCAAGGTCGAGACGATCGTCGCCGATTTGTCCTTCATCTCGCTGACCACTGTGTTACCTGCGCTGACTGGATGCGCCTCGCCCGCCGCGGATATCGTTCCTATGGTGAAGCCGCAGTTCGAGGTGGGCAGAGGGCAGGTGGGGGCCGGCGGGGTCGTCCACAGTCTCGAGCTGCGGGCAAGCGCTGTCCTCAACGTCGCGCGTCGCGCCGACGAGCTGGGATGGCACGCCGTCGGCGTGACCCCCAGCCCGCTGCCAGGTCCATCGGGCAACGTTGAATACTTTCTGTGGTTACGTGCCGAAACCGATCGGGGTTTGTCTGCTGATGAACTGGAATCTGCGGTCCGAGAGGCGATTGAGGCAGGTCCGCAATGACTAGTGAGCGCACGGTCCTGCTGGTCGTCCACACCGGGCGCGAGGAAGCGACCGAGACCGCCCGTCGGATCGAAAAAGTGCTGAGCGACAACAATATTCGTCTTCGCATACTTTCGGCCGAGGCCGTCGACCGCGGGCCGGTTCCGCTGGGGCCGGACGACGTGCGCGCCTTGGGCGTGGACATCGAGCTCGTCGACGCCGAGCCCGACGCGGCCCAGGGCTGTGAACTGGTCATCGGGCTGGGCGGCGACGGCACGTTCCTGCGGGCCGCTGAGCTTGCCCGCAACGCCAACGTGCCGGTGCTGGGCATCAACCTGGGCCGGATCGGCTTTCTCGCCGAAGCCGAAACCGAGGCCATCGACAGCGTGCTCGAGCATGTGGTCGCGCGCAGCTATCGCCTCGAAGAGCGTCTGACGCTGGACGTCACGGTGCGGGTCAAGGGCGAGGTCACTGCGCGCGGGTGGGCGCTCAACGAAGCAAGCCTGGAAAAGGGCCCGCGGCTCGGGGTGCTCGGCGTTGTCCTCGAGGTCGACGGCCGGCCGGTGTCGACATTCGGGTGCGACGGCGTTCTGGTGTCGACGCCCACTGGGTCCACGGCTTACGCATTCTCGGCCGGCGGCCCCATTCTGTGGCCCGACCTGGAGGCGTTGTTGGTCGTGCCGAGCAATGCGCACGCGTTGTTTGCCCGGCCGATGGTGACCAGCCCCGACGCTCGCATCGCCATCGAGATCGAGGCCGACGGGCATGACGCGCTGGTGTTCTGCGATGGTCGCCGTGAGATGCGGGTGCCCGCCGGCGCCCGGTTGGAGGTACAGCGCTGCGACGTATCTGTGAAGTGGGCACGGCTGGACAGCGCGCCGTTCACCGATCGTCTGGTGCGCAAGTTCCGGCTTCCGGTCACCGGCTGGCGCGGACGGTAACGGTGCTTTCCGAGATTCGGATCGAGTCGCTGGGTGCGATCAGCGTGGCGACAGCCGAATTCGACAGTGGCTTAACGGTTTTGACCGGCGAAACCGGCACCGGTAAGACGATGGTGGTAACCGGCCTGCACCTGCTCGGCGGGGCCCGCGCCGACGCCAACCGGGTGCGCTCCGGTGCCGAGCGCGCGGTTGTCGAGGGGCGGTTCACCACCGCCGATCTCGACGACAAGGCGGTCGCGCTCCTCGACGAATTGCTCGACGGCTCCGGAGCCGAACGTGACGAGGATGGCAGCATCATCGCGTTGCGGTCGGTCAGCCGGGAAGGCCCTTCGCGGGCTTATCTCGGTGGGAGAAGCGTGCCGGCCAAATCGCTGAGTGGCTTCACCACCGAACTGCTGACCCTGCATGGACAGAACGACCAATTGCGCCTGATGCGGCCCGACGAGCAGCGCGGAGCGCTCGACCGGTTCGCCGGCGTCGAGGCCCGCCTGGAGAAGTACCGCAAACTACGCGATGCCTGGCAGTCTGCGCGGCGCGACTACGTCGACCGCAGCAACCGGGCGCGCGAACTGGCGCAGGAGGCCGATCGGCTGAAGTTCGCGCTGAACGAGATCGACTCCGTCGATCCCGCACCCGGCGAGGACGACGCGCTCGTCGGCGATATCCGTCGGCTCTCGGAGTTGGATGCGCTGCGTGAGGCCGCCTCCGTGGCGCGCATCGCGTTGGCGGGCGCAGGGGATGAGGCCAGCGCCGATCCGGCGGCGCAGTCGGTGTCGGCGGCCGACAATCTGGCGCGGGCCAAGACGGCGCTGGAGTCGACCGATGACTCGACGCTGCGGGCACTGGCCGCCCAACTCGAGGAAGCGGTCTCGGTGGTCGACGATGCCGCCCGTGAGCTCGGCGGCTACCTCAGCGAATTGCCCTCGGACGCCAGCACATTGGACGGCAAGCTGGCCCGGCAGGCGGAGCTGCGCACGCTGACCCGCAAGTACGCCGCCGACATCGACGGGGTGCTGCTGTGGGCCAGGGAAGCACGAGACCGACTGGCCCAACTCGACGTCTCCGAGGAGGCGTTGGCCGGCCTGCAACGACGCGTCAATGAACTGGCGGTCGAATTAGCAAGTGCGGCTGCCGAACTCAGCAAAACCCGGACCCAGGCCGCCAAACGGCTGGCTAAGGAAGTCACCGGCGAGCTGTCCGGATTGGCGATGGCGGACGCGGAGTTCACCATCACGGTGTCGACGATGCCGGCCACTGCCGCCGACCCGGCGGCGCTGAGCCTTGCCTCCGGCACGCAAGCCCACGCCGGCGGCGATGGCGTCGACCTGGTCGAGTTCGGCTTCGCGGCGCATCGAGGTATGACCGTGTTGCCGTTGGCCAAAAGCGCATCGGGCGGTGAGTTGTCTCGGGTGATGCTGGCGCTGGAAGTCGTACTGGCGACTTCTCCTTCACGGACGACGGGCACCACGATGGTGTTCGACGAGGTCGACGCCGGTGTCGGCGGACGCGCCGCGGTGCAGATCGGTCGGCGCCTGTCGCGGTTGGCCCGCAACCGGCAAGTCATCGTGGTGACACATCTGCCGCAGGTCGCGGCCTACGCCGATATCCACCTCATGGTCGACACGAACGGCAAGAACGGCGCCAGCGGAGTGCAACGTCTCGACCGCGACGATCGAGTTGCCGAGTTGGCCAGAATGCTGGCCGGACTGGGGGATTCGGACACCGCGCGTGCCCATGCCCGCGAGCTACTGGAGGCCGCAGACTGTGACCGTATTGCGACCTGAAAAGCGCACCGCCGCATGTGACAGGTGTGACACGATATAACTTCTGAGGCCCTTGTTACGGCGCGCCTCCGCCGGGATTCTGGGGTTCACCGACAGAATCGCCTCCATGAGCGTGACCACCACCTTGTCCTCACTGTTGTCCCGCAATACCTCGCGGCCGGGTGTCATCGGAACCGCCCGGGTTGACCGCGACATCGACCGACTGCTTCGCCGGGTGTGCCCCGGCGACATCGTGGTCCTCGATGTGCTGGACCTGGACCGGATCACCGCCGACGCACTCGTCGACGCCGAGATCGCCGCCGTGGTCAACGCATCCCCGTCGGTGTCGGGCCGCTATCCCAACCTGGGGCCCGAGGTGCTGTTGGCCAACGGGGTCACGCTCATCGACGAGACCGGAACCGACGTCTTCAAGAAAATCAAAGACGGCTCGAAAGTCCGCCTTTACAACGGCGGCGTCTACATCGGGGACCGCCGGCTCATTCGCGGCACCGAGCGCACCGACGAAGAGATCGCCGACCTGATGCAGGAAGCCAAGAGCGGGCTGGTATCCCATCTGGAAGCGTTCGCAGGCAACACGATTGAGTTCATCCGGAGCGAAAGCCCGCTGCTGATCGACGGCATCGGCATTCCCGATGTCGACGTCGAGCTACGCCGCCGTCACGTCGTCGTGGTCGCCGAGGAAGAAGACGCCGCCGAGGACCTCAAGCGGCTCAAGCCGTTCATCAAGGAATACCAGCCGGTCCTGATCGGTGTCGGCACGGGCGCAGATGTGTTGCGCAACGCCGGGTATCGCCCGCAGCTCATCGTCGGCGACCCCAGCAATCTGAGCACCGAGGTCCTCAAGTGTGGAGCGCAGGTGGTGCTTCCGGCCGACGCCGACGGCCACGCGCCCGGCCTGGAACGGATCCAGGATCTCGGCGTCGGGGCGATGACGTTCCCGGCCGCGGGCTCGCCGGCCGACTTGGCCTTGCTGTTGGCCGACCACCACGGCGCCGCATTGTTGGTGACCGTAGGCCATCGGGCCAACATCGAGACGTTCTTCGACCGCACCCGTCAGCAGAGCAACCCGTCGACCTTCCTCACGCGGCTGCGCGTTGGCGAGAAAGTTGTCGACGCCAAAGCCGTTGCCACGCTCTACCACAACCGAATTTCCGGCGGTGCGATCGCCTTGCTGATCTTGACCATGCTGATCTCAATCATCGCCGCGCTGTGGGTGTCGCGTACCGACACGGTGGTACTGCACTGGGCCGCCACGTACTGGAGTCACTTCTCGCTCTGGTTTCAGCACTTGATCCACTAGGACGGTGGCGACGTGATATCTCTACGCCAACATGCGATTTCACTGGCGGCTGTTTTTCTGGCACTGGCGGTGGGAGTTGTTCTCGGGTCCGGACTTCTGTCCAATGTGATGGTCGCCGGGTTGCGCGACGAGACCCGCACTTTGCACAGCCAAGTCGACTCACTCAACGGTGAGAAAAATGTCCTGAACGCAAAACTCGGTTCCGCCAATGCTTTCGACGCACAAATGGCCGGCCGGATGGTGCATGAGACATTGAACGGCAAATCGCTGGTCATCTTCCGCGCTCCTGACGCCAAGGACGAGGACATCGACGCGGTGTCCAAGATCGTCGGACAGGCGGGGGGAGCGGTCACCGGGACGGTGACGCTGACGCAGGAGTTCGTCGACGCCAACTCGGCGGAGAAGCTGCACTCGGTGGTCAACTCGTCGGTTCTGCCCGCGGGTGCCCAGCTCAGCACCCAACTGGTCGACCAGGGATCCCAAGCCGGCGACCTGCTGGGCATCGCCCTTTTGATCAACCGCGATCCTGCCGTCCCTCCGGTCGACGACCCGCAACGCGACACCGTGCTCGCGGCGTTGCGCGACACCGGCTTCATCGCCTACGGAAACCAGCACATCGGCGCCTCGAACGCCGCCGTGGTGATCAGCGGCGGCTCACTGGGCAACGACGCCGGCAATCAGGGCGTCAGCGTGGCGCGCTTCGCCGCGGCACTCGCCCCCCACGGTTCGGGCGTGATGCTGGCCGGACGGGATGGCTCGTCGGACGGGCCCGCCGCGGTGGGAATAGCCCGCGCCGACGCCGCGGTCACGCCGGTGATCAGCACTGTCGATGACGTGGACGCCGAATCCGGCCGAGTCACCGCGGTCCTCGGTGTGGCCGATCTGATCAACGGCGGACACACCGGGCAGTACGGCACCGGCCACCGCAACACCGGCCTCACCGTCGCGTCCTAGCCGGCCGACGATGCAGTAGGGGTAGCGCGATGCGGAGGAGGCGGCCGGTCGATGTAGCCGGGGTATCCGCGCCGCCGGGCGTGTCAGCGACGCGGCGGTGCAGTGTTTGTTAGGGTTAGTTTCCGTGGGTCGGCAGGCCCAAGCTGGAAAACAGCCCTCATCAGAGGCTAGCCCTGCGCCGTCTTCACGGAGGTCGCCACATTGCGAAAGCATCCGCAGACCGCCACTAAGCATCTCTTCGTCAGCGGCGGGGTCGTCTCGTCGCTCGGCAAGGGATTGACCGCGAGCAGCCTCGGACAGTTGCTGACCGCCCGCGGGCTGCAAGTGACGATGCAGAAGCTCGACCCTTACCTCAACGTCGATCCGGGCACCATGAACCCGTTTCAGCACGGCGAGGTGTTCGTCACCGAGGACGGCGCCGAAACCGACCTCGACGTAGGCCATTACGAGCGCTTCCTCGACCGCGATCTGTCCGGATCGGCGAATGTCACTACTGGACAAGTGTATTCGACGGTCATCGCCAAGGAGCGCCGCGGTGAGTACCTCGGGGACACCGTTCAGGTCATCCCGCACATCACCGACGAGATCAAGCGGCGCATCCTGGCGATGGCCAAGCCGGACGCCGAAGGCAGGCGGCCCGACGTGGTCATCACCGAGATCGGCGGAACTGTCGGCGATATCGAGTCGCAGCCGTTCCTCGAGGCCGCGAGGCAGGTGCGCCACGACATCGGCCGGGAGAATGTCTTCTTCCTGCACGTGTCGCTGATCCCGTACCTCGCGCCGTCGGGCGAGCTGAAGACCAAACCCACCCAGCACTCGGTGAACGCGCTGCGCAGCATCGGTATCACCCCGGACGCACTGATTCTGCGCTGCGACCGCGACGTGCCCGAACCGCTGAAAAACAAGATCGCGCTGATGTGCGACGTCGACATCGACGGCATCATCTCCACCCCCGATGCGCCGTCGATCTATGACATTCCGAAGGTTCTGCACCGCGAGGAGCTGGACGCCTACGTCGTACGCCGGCTCAACCTGCCGTTCCGCGACGTCGACTGGACCGAATGGGACGACCTGCTGCGCCGGGTGCACGATCCGCAAGAGACTGTGCGAATTGCGTTGGTGGGCAAGTACATCGACCTCTCCGATGCCTATCTCTCGGTGAGCGAGGCGTTACGGGCGGCCGGCTTCAAGCACCGCGCGAAGGTCGAGATCCGTTGGGTGGGCTCCGACGACTGCGAAACCGCAAGCGGGGCGGCCGCGGTGCTCGAGGATGTCCACGGTGTGTTGATCCCCGGCGGCTTCGGTATCCGGGGCATCGAGGGCAAGATCGGCGCCATCTCCCATGCCCGGGCACGCGGGTTGCCTGTCCTGGGACTCTGCCTCGGCATGCAGTGCATCGTGATCGAAGCCGCCCGCTCGGTCGGCCTGGCCGGAGCCAACTCAGCGGAGTTCGATCCGAATACCCCGGACCCGGTCATCTCCACGATGGCCGACCAGGAGGAGATCGTCGCCGGCGAGGCCGATTTCGGTGGGACGATGCGACTGGGCGCCTATCCGGCGGTGCTGGCAGCGGGTTCCATTGTCGCCCAGGCATACCAGTCGACCGAGGTGTCCGAGCGGCATCGGCATCGCTATGAAGTCAACAACTCCTACCGGGATCGCATCGCCGAGAGCGGCCTGAAATTCTCCGGCACCTCTCCGGACGGGCATCTGGTCGAGTTCGTCGAGTATCCGCCGGAGATGCACTCATTCGTCGTCGGCACGCAGGCGCACCCGGAGCTCAAGAGCCGGCCGACCCGGCCGCATCCGCTTTTCACCGGCTTCATCGGCGCCGCGATCGAGTACAAGGCAGGCGAGCGGTTGTCGCTGGAGATCCCGGAACGGCGGGCCAACGGCAGCGAGCAACACGACGGGGCAGAGTCGTCGGTGCCCGAGCCTGAACCCGTCACCCGTGGGTGAGCACGTCTTCGAGACGACCTCGTCCGAAATCCTGCACACTGGAAAGATTTTCGCGTTGCGGATCGACCATGTGCGGATGCCCGGCGGCAACGTCGTGATCCGCGAGGTCGTCGAGCACTTCGGCGCGGTGGCGATCGTGGCGATGGATCACGACGGCCGGATCCCGCTGGTCTACCAGTACCGCCACCCGTTTGCCCGACGCCTGTGGGAGTTGCCGGCCGGGCTGCTTGACGTCGACGACGAGGCGCCGCATCTGGCCGCGGCCCGTGAACTCCACGAGGAAGCCGGCCTGTCAGCGGACACCTGGCAGGTGCTGGCCGACCTGGATTCCGCGCCCGGGTTCAGCGACGAGTCGGTGCGGGTGTTCCTTGCCACCGGGCTGACCGAGATCGAGCGGCCCGAGGCGCGCGACGAAGAAGCCGACATGACCGTGCAGTGGTACCCGATCGCGGAAGCGGTACAGCGGATCTTCAGCGGTGAGATCGTCAATTCCCTTGCGGTGGGCGGGATTTTAGCGGCCTACGCGGTCAGCGAGGGTATCGCCGAGCCGCGGGTTGTGGACGCGCCGTGGATCGACCGACCGACGGCGTTCAGCGCGCGGAAATCAGCCGGATGACGACGCTGGCGTCGCCGCTGGAGGGCCAGCTGCAGGGATACCTCGATCACCTGACGATCGAGCGCGGCGTCGCGGCCAACACGTTGAGCTCCTACCGCCGCGACCTGCGTCGCTACTTCGAGCATCTGATGACCCGCGGCGTCGACGACTTGGCCAAAGTCACCGAGGACGACGTCAGCGAATTCCTGATGGCACTGCGCCGCGGAGACCCGGACTCCGGTGCCGTACCGCTGTCGGCGGTGTCGGCGGCACGGACGCTGATCGCGGTGCGAGGATTCCACCGGTTCGCCGCGGCGGAGGGAATGGCCGAAATCGACGTCGCGCAGGCCGTCAAGCCGCCGACGCCGGGGCGTCGACTACCCAAGAGCCTCAGCCTGGATCAGGTGCTCGCCCTGCTGGCCGGCGCGGGCGGCGATAGTCCTTCCGACGGCCCCCTGACCCTGCGCAATCGCGCGTTGCTCGAGTTGCTGTATTCCACCGGAGCGCGCATCTCCGAAGCGGTCGGACTCGACGTCGACGACATCGACACCCACGCCCGGTCGGTACTGCTGCGCGGCAAGGGCGGCAAGCAGCGGCTGGTTCCGATCGGACGGCCCGCGGTCCAGGCGTTGGAGGCCTACTTGGTCCGCGGGCGTTCGGATTTGGCGCGGCGCGGGCGAGGCACCCCGGCGATCTTTCTCAATGCCCGCGGCGGACGGCTGTCGCGTCAGAGTGCGTGGCAAGTGCTGCAAGACTCCGCAGAACGGGCCGGCATCACCTCCGGCGTCTCCCCCCACACCTTGAGGCACTCGTTTGCGACCCATCTTCTCGAAGGCGGGGCCGACGTCCGCGTCGTGCAGGAGCTTCTGGGCCATGCATCAGTGACCACCACGCAGATCTACACGATGGTCACCGTGCACGCGCTGCGCGAAGTCTGGGCCGAAGCGCACCCGCGGGCGCGCTAGCGTTCGCGCTCTTGCCGGCCGAACGTCGATTTGTTGGGCCTATCGGCGCCGAAATTCACGACAAGTCGACGCTCGGCCGTGGGGATGCGCTGCCTGAGGCTCATGATCGCCACCCTAACTCCCGGGCGATCGCATTGGGCGCCACCAAATTCGCTGGTGACGTTGTTTGCGGGTCTCCCGGCACGTGCGCGTATACCCGTTAGACTCTGCTGCGATGTCCGCCATTTCCCGACTGTCGCGCACGCTGTGGCGACCCGTGCTGCCGAACTGCAGCCGGGTATGAGAGACGACGCCGACAGCGGCCTCGAAGTCGGCCTGACCGGGCGCCCTTCGCGGGCGATCCCCGAACCCAAGCCGCGCACCTCGCACGGGCCGGCCAAGGTCGTGGCGATGTGCAACCAGAAGGGCGGCGTCGGAAAGACCACGTCGACGATCAACCTGGGTGCCGCGCTCGCCGAATGCGGCCGCCGGGTGTTGTTGGTGGACCTCGACCCCCAGGGCGCATTGTCCGCGGGCCTGGGTGTGCCGCACTACGAGCTGGAACACACCATCCACAACTTGTTGGTCGAGCCGCGGGTGTCCTTGGACCACGTATTGATGCACACCCGGGTCAAAAATCTGGACCTGGTGCCCAGCAACATCGACCTGTCCGCGGCGGAGATCCAACTGGTCAACGAGGTGGGCCGCGAGCAGACGTTGGCTCGCGCGCTACACCCGGTGCTGGACCGCTACGACTATGTCCTGATCGACTGTCAGCCGTCGCTGGGTCTGCTCACCGTCAACGGGCTGGCCTGCTCCGACGGCGTCATCATCCCGACCGAATGCGAGTTCTTCTCGCTGCGCGGGCTGGCGTTGCTGACCGACACCGTCGAGAAGGTACGCGACCGACTCAACCCGAAACTGGACATCAGCGGCATCCTGATCACGCGTTACGACACGCGAACGGTGAACTCGCGGGAGGTGATGGCTCGCGTCGTGGAGCGGTTCGGCGATCTGGTGTTCGACACCGTCATCACCCGCACTGTTCGCTTTCCGGAGACCAGCGTCGCCGGCGAACCGATCACCTCCTGGGCCCCGAGATCGGGCGGCGCGACCGCCTACCGCGCGCTGGCCCGCGAGGTGATCGACCGGTTCGGCGCGTGAACGCTCGCACGACCTGCGAAGAACCACCCCAGAAAGGCTTCCAGGTCAGGCTGACCAATTTCGAGGGGCCGTTCGACTTACTGCTGCAGCTGATCTTCGCCCACCGCCTTGATGTGACCGAGGTGGCGCTGCACCAGGTCACCGATGATTTCATCGCCTACACCCGCGCTATCGGGTCCGAGCTGGGACTCGAGGAGACCACCGCATTCCTCGTCGTCGCCGCGACTCTGCTCGACCTCAAAGCCGCCCGGTTGCTCCCGTCCGGACGGGTCGCCGACGAGGAGGATCTTGCGCTGCTGGAGGTCCGCGACCTGCTGTTCGCCCGGTTGCTCCAGTACCGGGCGTTCAAGCACGTCGCTCTGATGTTCGCCGAGCTGGAAGCCGCCGCGCTGCGGAGCTATCCACGCGCGGTGGCCCTGGAAGACCAGTTCGCCCAGCTGCTGCCCGAAGTGATGCTGGGAGTGGACGCACACGCCTTCGCGGAGATTGCCGCGACCGCCTTCACCCCACGGCCGGTGCCGACGGTCGACACCGAACATCTGCACCAGGTGTATGTGTCGGTTCCAGAGCAAGCCAAGCGGCTGCTGTGGTTCCTGGAGCAGCGTGGGATGGGGCAGTGGGCATCGTTTTCCGACCTCGTCGCCGAATGCGAGCCCATCGAGATCGTCGGCCGCTTCCTGGCGCTGCTCGAGCTGTATCGCTCCCGGGCGGTAGCATTTGACCAGTCAGAACCGCTTGGTGTGCTCCAGGTTTCGTGGACCGGAGAACGGCCACCCAGTGCAGAATTGCGGGACGAGTACTCATGAGCCAACCGTTCGATGCCGATGTGAGCATCGACGTGTCGGAAACCGACCTGCCCGTCGACGCATCCGAGCTCGACTCCGATGTCAATCTGGGCATCGACGTCGCGACGGCACCTGAGCTCGAGGACGGCGAGCTGGGGTCTGCGTTGGAGGCCCTGCTGTTCGTGGTCGACACCCCGGTCACCGTGGAGGCGCTCGCCGCTGCCACCGAACAGCCGGCCTATCGGGTGGCCGCCAAGTTGGGCGTGATGGCCGACGAGCTCACCGCCCAGGACAGCGGGATCGACCTGCGTGAGGCCGGCGGGGGGTGGCGGCTCTACACCCGGGCCCGATTCGCGCCCTATGTGGAGCGACTGCTGCTGGACGGGTCCCGCTCGAAGCTCACCCGGGCCGCCTTGGAGACGTTGGCGGTGGTGGCTTACCGGCAGCCGGTGACGCGAGCGCGGGTGAGCGCGGTCCGTGGTGTCAACGTCGACGCAGTGATGCGCACCCTGCTGGCGCGTGGGCTGATCACCGAGGCCGGCACCGACAGCGACACCGGCGCGGTGACGTTCGCCACCACGGAGCTTTTCCTGGAACGCCTCGGGCTGACGTCGCTGACGGATCTGCCGGATATCGCGCCGCTGCTCCCCGATGTCGACACCATCGACGACCTCAGCGAATCCCTGGACGTGGAGCCACGTTTCATGAAGCTCTCCGGTGGCTCGGTCGCCAACGACCCGCCGTTGTCGTTCGACGTGGATCACGACTGATGGCCGCCGCCAATGAGCCCGATGGTGTTCGCCTGCAGAAAGTGTTGTCGCAGGCCGGAATTGCGTCCCGGCGGGTTGCTGAGCGGATGATCATCGATGGCCGCGTGCAAATCGACGGCCAGGTTGTGACCGAGCTAGGCACCCGGGTCGACACCGATGCGTCCGAGATCCGCGTTGACGGTGCGCGGGTGATCCTGGACGAGTCGCTGGTCTACCTGGCGCTGAACAAGCCGCTCGGCATGCATTCGACGATGTCGGACGATCGCGGCCGACCGTGCATCGGCGACCTGGTCGAGCATCGGGTGCGGGGCAATAAGAAGCTGTTCCACGTCGGGCGCCTCGACGCCGAAACCGAAGGCCTGATCCTGCTGACCAACGACGGCGAATTGGCGCACCGCCTGATGCACCCGTCCTACGAAATACCCAAGACCTATCTGGCCACCGTGAACGGGGCGGTACCTCGCGGGCTCGGCAAGAAGTTGCGCGCCGGAATCGAATTGGACGACGGGCCGATCGCTGTCGACGATTTCGCGGTGGTCGATGCCATCCCTGGTAAATCGCTGATCCGGGTCACGCTTCACGAGGGGCGTAAACGGATCGTGCGCCGGATGTTGGCCGCCGTCGGCTTCCCGGTGCAGACCCTGGTCCGCACCGACCTCGGCGCGGTGACGCTAGGGGAGCAGCGCCCGGGCAGCATTCGGGCGTTGCGCCGCAGTGAGATCGGCGAACTGTACAAAGCGGTGGGGCTGTGAGTGGAACGAGCGGAACGAACGCAGTGAGCGACGGGAGTGACGCGGACTATTCGGTACTGAGTGTTGTTGTCGCCGTCGACGGTCCGGCCGGCACCGGAAAGTCCTCGGTATCACGAGGATTGGCGCGCTCACTGCATGCCCGCTACCTCGACACCGGCGCGATGTACCGCATCGCCACCCTGGCCGTGCTGCGCGCCGGAGTCGACCTGAGCGATCAGGCCGCCGTGCAGGCGGCCGCGGCGGTCGCGAACCTCACGGTGGGCCATGACCCCGACGCGGACCGCAGTTTGCTTGACGGCGAAGATGTTTCGTCGGAGATCCGCGGGGACGAAGTCACGAAGGCCGTCTCGGCCGTGTCGTCGGTTGCCACGGTCCGCTCCCGGCTGGTCGACCTGCAGCGCAGACTGGCCGCCGGGCCGGGCAGCGTCGTGGTCGAAGGCCGTGACATCGGCACCGTGGTCCTGCCGGAAGCCGACGTCAAAGTCTTTCTGACCGCGTCGGCCGAAACGCGCGCCCGTCGTCGCAACGACCAGAACGTCGCCGCCGGCCTGCCCGACCGCTACGACAGCGTGCTCGCCGATGTGCGTCGCCGCGATCACCTGGACTCGACCCGCGCGGTATCGCCGCTGCGTGCTGCCGCGGACGCGGTGGTCGTCGATACCAGCGAGATGACCGAGTCCGAAGTGATCGACCACCTCTTCGGTTTGGTCACGCATACAAGCGGGGCAACCCGGTGAGCGACGACGGCAACGATGTTGCCGGCGGCGCCCGACTCGGAGCGGCATCAATAACTCACGACGGCACCTGGGCCGACGAAAGTGATTGGGAGTCAACCGAGTTCATCGAATCACTTGACGACGAGGCCAGCGGTCCGCCACCTGTGGTGGCGATAGTCGGCCGGCCTAACGTCGGAAAGTCGACGTTGGTCAACCGAATACTGGGCCGGCGCGAAGCCGTGGTCCAGGATGTGCCCGGGGTGACCCGTGACCGCGTCTCCTACGACGCGTTGTGGACCGGCCGCCGCTTCGTGGTGCAGGACACCGGGGGGTGGGAGCCCGACGCCAAGGGCTTGCAGCGACTGGTGGCCGAGCAGGCCGCAGTGGCCATGCGCACCGCCGATGCGATCATCTTGGTGGTGGATGCCGTCGTCGGCGCGACGGCGGGTGACGAGGCCGCCGCGCGCATCTTGCGTCGCTCGGGCAAGCCAGTGTTCCTGGCCGCCAACAAAGTCGACAGCGAAAAGGGCGAATCCGACGCGACCGCATTGTGGTCACTCGGTGTCGGGGAGCCCTATCCGGTCAGCGCGATACACGGCCGCGGGGTGGCCGATCTGCTGGACGCACTCGTCAGCGTGCTGCCCGAGGTCGCGGAATTGGCCTCCAGCCACGGCGGTCCGCGGCGGGTGGCGCTCGTCGGCAAGCCCAACGTCGGCAAGAGCTCGCTGCTGAACCGGCTGGCCGGCGATGAGCGTTCGGTGGTGCACGACGTCGCCGGGACAACCGTGGATCCGGTGGACTCGCTGATCGAATTGGACGGCAAGATCTGGCGTTTCATCGACACTGCGGGTCTGCGCCGCAAGGTCGGCCAGGCCAGTGGCCACGAGTTCTACGCCTCGGTCCGCACGCACGGCGCGATCGACGCCGCCGAGGTGGTCATTGTGTTGATCGACGGTTCGGTGCCGTTGACCGAGCAGGACCAGCGGGTGCTGTCCATGGTCGTCGAGTCCGGGCGAGCGCTGGTTCTGGCGTACAACAAATGGGACCTGGTCGACGAGGAACGTCGCTATCAGTTGGACAACGAGATCGACCGCGAGCTCGTACAACTGCGGTGGGCGGAGCGGGTCAACATCTCCGCCAAGACCGGCCGGGCGGTGCAGAAGTTGGTACCGGCGCTGGAGAACGCGCTGGCGTCGTGGGATGCCCGCATCGGAACCGGCCGGTTGAACACCTGGATCAAAGAGGTTGTCGCCGCGACTCCGCCGCCCGTTCGAGGCGGCAAACAGCCGCGGATCCTGTTCGCCACGCAGGCCGCCGCGCGACCGCCGACCTTCGTGCTGTTCACCAGCGGCTTCCTGGAGGCTGGCTATCGCCGATTCCTGGAGCGACGGCTGCGCGAGACGTTCGGCTTCCAAGGCAGCCCGATCCGCATCAATGTGCGAGTGCGCGAAAAGCGGAAACCCCGGTCCCACTGACGGCGAATCCGGTGCCGAAACCACAGCGGCTAGGGTCTTTTCGGTGTCCTCGTCTCACGCGATCCTGATCGTCTTCGCCGGTTTGGGCGCGGGCGCTATCAACGCCGTCGTCGGCTCCGGGACGCTGATCACCTTCCCGACCCTGGTCGCGATGGGCTATCCACCGGTGACCGCGACGATGTCGAATGCGGTGGGCCTGGTGGCGGGCAGCGTGTCGGGCACCTGGGGTTACCGCCGAGAACTGCGCGGTCAGTGGGACCGGTTGCGCTGGCAGATTCCCGCATCGATTTTGGGCGCCGCTGCGGGCGCCTGGCTGCTGCTGCATCTGCCCGACAAGGTCTTCGCTCGAGTAGTTCCGGTGCTGCTGATTGCGGCCTTGGCGTTGGTGGTGGTCGGCCCGCGGATTCAGACCTGGGCGCGGCGCCGGGCCGAGGACTCTGGACGATCTGCCGACGAGGTGTCACCGCGCCGGATGGCCGCGTTGGTGGCGAGCACCTTCGCGATCGGTGTCTACGGCGGCTACTTCACTGCGGCGCAGGGAATCATGCTCGTCGGCGCGATGGGCGCGCTGCTGCCCGAATCGGTGCAGCGCACCAACGCCGCCAAGAACTTACTGGCGTTACTCGTCAATATCGTTGCGGCACTGGCCTATACATTGGTGGCGTTCGACCGGGTCAGTTGGCCGGTGGCCGGCCTCATCGCGGGCGGCTCCCTGATCGGCGGCTGGCTGGGTGCACACTACGGCCGCCGCCTATCACCGACTGCGTTGCGCGCCACGATCGTCGTGGTCGGCCTGATAGGCCTCTACCGGCTACTGGCGGCGTAGCGGCTCAGCCTTTGTGGACGACGTTGCCCAGCCCAGAATTTCCGACCGTCGGAGATCCGGTGTGGTAGGTGACCTGGTTACCGGAGCCTGAGGCTTGGATTGTATCGGCTGAATCAACGGTGATCTGGTTTTGGATACCGGACGCAGTCACGCGCGCGCAATGGCCGGTGATCACGACGTTGTTGGTGATTCCGCTGACGCTGACGCTGCCCCCATTGCAGGCGATCGTCCGGACTTCGCTGATGCCGGAGACGGTGACGTTGTCACCCGACGCCACGGACGAAGTCGTTGGCGCGGCCCCGGGCGTCTGGGGCATCGTCCCGGACGGGGCGGGGTTGACCGAGGGGAAACTCGGAATGGGGAACATGGAGGGCAGGCCGCTGCGCGAAACCTGATGTGCGCCAAAGGCAAAGATGCCTATCGGCAGGGCGATCATGCCGAAGACGAAGACCGCGATGGCGATCCAGAGAATTCGAACCTGGGAGCGCTTGGGCGGGCTCGAGAAGGAGTCGTTGTAGGGCAGCGGCGGCAGTGGCGAAAACGGGGGACTGGACATTGGCGGCGGCACAGGGGCATCGGACATCGGCGGCGCGGGAGGACTGGATGGCGGCGCCCATTTACCCGGTGGCGAATTCGTTCCGCCTTCGGAAGCGCGCGCCGCGTCGGCGAGTGGCTGCTCCAGTTCCCGGATACGAGCTTCCGGATCATCCTCGGATTTCATCTACCGATGCTCGCATACCGAGAACACGGCTACCAGGCCATTCGCATTCGGTAGTTTCTGGATCGTGCCCGACTTAGCGAACCGCCAGATCCTGCTGCGCCGCCGTCCTCATGGGTTGGTCCAGCCCGGGGACACCGAACTGGTGACCACGCCGGCGCCTGAGCCGGCCGAGGGTGAGGCGTTGGTCCGCACCACCTACGTCGGCCTCGACGCCGCGGTGCGGACCTGGCTCAACGACCAGCAGGGCTACCTTCCGCCGGTGCAGTTGGGTGAGGTGATCCGAGCGGCCGGCATCGGCGAGGTGGTGTCGTCACGGTGTGACGCGTATGCGGTCGGTGACGTGATCACTACGCTGACCGGATTTCAGGAGTACGTGCTCATCCGCGACGACGTATTCAGCACACCGATCCCGGGGGAAAGCGATCAGCTCGCGATCATGTCGGTCTATGGCCCAACCGGCGCGACGGCCTACATCGGGATGACCGACGTCGGCAAGCCGAAAGCCGGCGACACCGTTGTCGTGTCCGCCGCCGCAGGCGCCACCGGATCGATCGCGGGGCAGATCGCGAAGATCGCCGGCGCGCGCGTGGTAGGCATCGCCGGCGGCCCGGAGAAATGCCGGGCGGTGGTCGAGGACTTCGGCTTCGACGCCTGCATCGACTACAAGAACGACGACCTCTCGACTGCGCTCAAACAGCACTGCCCGGATCGGGTGAACGTCTTCTTCGACAATGTTGGTGGGCCCATCCTCGACGCGGTGCTCGGCCGGTTGGCCATGAACGCCCGGGTGGTGCTGTGCGGGATCATCTCCAGCTACCTCAGCGGCGATCATCCCGGACCGGGCAATTACGTGAATCTGCTGTCCAAGACCGCGACCATGCAGGGGTTCAACGCGCTCGATCAGTGGGGCCGGTTCGACGAGGCCTCGGCGGCGCTTCGTGAGTGGGGGCACGAGGGCCGAATCAACGCCCGCCAGACCATCTTTGAGGGCATCGAGTCTTGCGTCGACGCGCTGAACGGACTGTTCACCGGTGCAAACATCGGCAAGATGCTGGTCAAATTGAGCGAGCCGACGGCGCTCTGACGGCTTGGGTTGGGGCGGGCCCTGCCGTCTACGGTAGGCTCTGTCCCTGCTGCCGGTGACGCCACCGGCACCGGGCTGTGGCGCAGTTTGGTAGCGCACTTGACTGGGGGTCAAGTGGTCGCAGGTTCAAATCCTGTCAGCCCGACCAAGAAAAGGTATTCTGAGCTGGAATTTCTTAACTCGCTGCGTAGCACGGATGTTCTACAGATCTAAAATTGTCACAGATCGTCACAGGAGAATGTCGGTGACACCGCACGCGTATGCGAGTTGATCACTCGTTGGCGCGTGACCGCGGCGGAGCAAAGCTAGCACTTTGTGCACACTTTTGGCATACGCTTGCTAGTAACGCTTGGCGTTAATAACGGATCACGTTACTATCAGTGAGTGATCCGCTCGTTCCGGGACAAGGACACAGAGGCAGTCTTGCGCCGCCGTTACGTCAAGAAGCTGAGCCCGGAGCTCAGCAAGCTCACGTACAACAAACTTGTTCTCATCAACGCCGCCGAGAGCATTAACGACCTGCGCGTGCCACCAGGCAACCGCCTGGAGAAGTTGAGCGGCGGTCGCGCCGGCCAGTACAGCGTCCGCGTCAACGACCAGTGGCGCATCTGCTTCACCTGGAGCACAGCTGGCGCCGGAAACGTAGAACTCGTTGACTACCACTAGAACGGAGAAACCGATGGCAGACTTCGCACCCACCCACCCCGGCGAGATCCTTCTCGCGGAGTTCCTTGAGCCGATGGGTATCTCGCAGTACCGGATCGCGAAGGCGATTGATGTCCCAGCGCGGCGTATCAACGAAATCGTTCACGGCAAGCGACGCATCAGCGCCGACACCGCATTGCGACTCTCGCGTGCCTTCGGACTAGGTGACATGTTCTGGATCAACATGCAGGCCCATTACGACGCCGAAATCGCTCGCGAACACCTCGCAACGCAACTGAACGCCATAGACCGCATTGCATGACTCAACTCCCATGCTACTGGCGCAGATTCGAATCCTGCCAGCGCGTTGCGCCCGAAATATCGTGACTTGAAGCCACGTTGACTGCACCGAATCACGTTTGTTGGCTGTGCAAAGCCAACACCAGACATGACCCTATCGGAGAAGCAAGGTCTGTTGGCCCCGAGGCGGGAGTCCGCTAGCGTTTCCGGACTTGTTCGCCGGTCGATGCGGCCAACTGTTCGGGTGTTGGCGCCGGTCGGTCGTATGCGGCGTCGATGAGCGGACGCTGTTGTGCATCAAGCTGATCGGCCATGGCGCCGGCACCGAATAATCGCCCGGGGCTATTGATAGGCAGGTGTTGGGTTGGAATCAGCGATGCCGTGATGTTGCCTCGAGTGGTCACCAGATTGGCCGGATCGTCGATGCGGGCATCGATGTAATCGTGAATGGTGGCTGCGCCCATTTCCGCGTTGTGCATCGCGAGTTCGTAGTTGGCGGAGGTCTTTCTGGTCGGTTTATCGCTCCACCCGTCGTATTCGCGGACGACCAAATTCACCGGGTTGGCGATGTCGGCTGGGATCCCGCGGTGGGCGGCAACTAGCTCGTCGTTCCGCGCGAATGTGTCGCCTAGCAACACAAATCGGACTCCGGGTGGGGGTATGTGTTGAGCGAGGTAGAGCGAGATCACCTGCGATCCGAGGCTGAACCCGAGCACTGTGTCCCCAGCGTGTAACGGCGCGTTGGCTATTGCTACTGATCCTGCTTCGTTGTGCAGGCCGTCGGCCGGGTACGGCACCTTGACACACGGGCACAGGGTGCCGCCGAGCTGCTTTTGGGTAACGGACATCGACATCCCGGCGTCGCCGTCGAAGTCGAAAGGTTCCACGGTGTAGGTAACAGGGGAGGCCCTTGCGGCGTTGCGATCTATCTCTGGCACCTTCGGCATGGCCTTCCGGCTCCCTGCGGAACACCCCCCACCAAGGATCAGGACGGCTGCGAGTGCCACACCGGCCTGCGCCCCACTTCGCTGCGGTGTAATCAGCGCCATTCGCGTTACTTTACCGAATGCGTTTCTCCCGTTTTGGCAGCAACAACATGGACGAACTGGGCGAGCTGCGCCGAGTCGGTGGCCGCTGCCGCGGATTATCCGGCCGCGGCACATCCGCTCATGGCGCTCGCCGACGACCGACGCCATGTGATGATGTCGGTCGGCGGCGTGGCCGGATTCGGTCGCAGGTTCACACAGAAGGATTGATCGCCATGAACTACGAATCGGTTGACGGCGCCTCAGACATCGTGGCCTGGTGACTGCCGTGCGTACCGGCAGCGCGAACCTTGCCCCCGCTCTTTTTGGCGCCTCGGTAGTGCTGACAGCC
Organism: Mycobacterium sp.; assembly: GCF_965277065.1. Lineage (GTDB taxonomy): Bacteria > Actinomycetota > Actinomycetes > Mycobacteriales > Mycobacteriaceae > Mycobacterium. The sequence goes on along the minus strand of NZ_CBDIBT010000006.1, from coordinate 70,024 downwards.
GCAATCGTGTGCACGGTCCCGGCCAGCGCGGACCCAAGCCAGCAGCAGGATCAGTTTTTGGCGCTGCTCGCACAAGAACAGATTCCGCCCACCGGCGACGGTGAGGTGCCAGGTGTCATCCTCCGAGCCCACCATGTTTGTGACGAACTCAATCGCGGCACCCCGATGGACGCCCTGGTAAACGAGGAGATGGACCGTGGGTATGCGGAAAATCCGCGCTTACACCTGCTGGCCGACCGCGTGAGGAGAACCGTGATCAGATTCCTCACCGCATCAGTGACCGTGTACTGCCCACGCCATCAGGGCGAGCTTCCGCCGTATGAGTAAGTCACTGACTGCCGGCTACCGCTACCCGACTCCTGGGGTGATGACCGGAAAGTCGACAGTTGGCGACTGCTGCTGCGGTGCCGGGGTCCGCGCGATCGGTTGGCCCATGTGCTGGGGGCAGTACGCGCTCGCCGCGATCATGGTGAACTGCGCGGCGCCGTCGGGGTTGAATCCGGGATTGCTCGCCGACACGCCCTTGATGACGCCGGCTTGCGGGTTGCCCTGGTCCATCAGTGCGCATGCCTTTTTGGCGACCGCGACGGCGACATTCGGGTCCTGGAACGTGATACCGGCCATGGTCAGCGCAGCCAAGAAACTCGCGTCGGCTCCCGAACTGCCCGGATCCGCTTGTCCCGGCGCGGCCATCCCCAGCACGGCGGCCATGCTGGCAAGCACGACAAGAAATCGCATGGCGTCATCCTCGTACACATCGACGCCGTTGTCTCGCGCGATGCAGGCGATCCCGAGCTGATGGATGCGCCGGGAAAGTCTCGTCAGCTGCATCGATCGACATCAATAGTTGTGCGCAGCGGCCGATTTGGACGCGTTGCGCCGGAATCTGTTCAACGTTTGGCAACTCCGATGACGGCTGACCGCCACGTGGAGTTCTCTACTTCGTGTCGACGACCAACACTTCCGCCTTTGCGCGGTGACGAATGGCGCGTGGAACCGACCCGATCAGACGCCCGACCACCGAGTTGTATCCGACACTGCCGACCACGATGAGATCAGCACCGGCGCTGTCAGCCAGCTTCAGCAGTGCATCCACCGGGGCGCCTTCGATCGCTTTTTCCTCGACGTCACGCGCACCGGCCTCCTTGGCTCTGGCGCTTGCGTCACGCAGCATCGCGTACACAGGTGCATTTCCTTGGGTCCGGTATCCCTCACCCGAGGCTTGGTCGGGATCGACACCACCCGATTGCGAGCCCGCGTCCTGAAATGCCGATGCCACAATCAATTTCGCGCCATGCTTTGCGGCCAAGGCTGCTGCCTCGTCGACCGCACGAAGCGACGTTTCCGATCCATCGGTACCAACCAGGACGACCTTGTACTCGGTCACGCTCTGCTCCCATCGACAGTGATGCGCCGCGCCCGCCTATTGCAGACCCATGCCTATCACAAATTTGGAACAACTGTTCACTGAATGCCTGAGATACCGGCAGGCAGAGCGCATGTCACGGGGTTGCGGGAGCGACGTTCTCCTCGCGGACAGGTTCGGGCAGGTCGTTCTCCAGGGTCTCGCGGTGCCGTCCGTAGACCCACTCGAACACGGGCGTGGCCATCAGTGTGGTGACGACCGCAACCAGGACGAGGATTGTGAAGAGCGTAGGCGTGATGATGCCGGCCTGAAGTCCGATGTTGAGCAGGATGAGTTCGATGAGGCCGCGCGCATTCATCAACGCACCAAGCGCGACAGACTCGCGGAAGGGAACCTTTCTCAGCCGCGCCGCCAGCGAGCACGCAATTCCTTTGCCGGCAATCGAGATGACGAGAATTCCGAGCGTCACCGCCCATAGTTTCGGGCTGTTCAACAAACCGATCTGGGTGTTGAGCCCCGAATAGACGAAGAACAGCGGAAGTAGAAACGTGGTGACGAGCGGCTCGAGGTTGGCGGTCAAGCGCTTCGCGAAGAAGCCGGACGGCATGGCGACGCCAAGGATGAATGCGCCGAAGATGGCGTAGATGCCGACGGCGTCGGTGAACCATGCGCACGCCATCAGCAGTATCAAGACGGTGCTCAGCACCGGTGCGGTGATCTCATTGTGGCGTTCGGATATCGTCCCGAGTCCGCGCAAGACTCTTCGCCCAATCGTCAGCAGCAACAACGTGTAGACGATTCCGCCGATGATCGCCGTGGCGGCAACAGCGATGCTGCCCCGATGTATGGCGAGTACCGTCGCCAGAATGCACCAGGACAGCGCATCATCGCTCGCGCCGCACGCCAATGCCAGTGTCCCCAAAGGGGTTCCGGATAGTCGACGTTCGTAGATGATGCGAGCCAGCATGGGAAACGCGGTCGTCGCGATCGACGCACCGAGAAACATCATCGCCATCAGCAGCGTGACGCTCTTGTCGAAGTAGATTCCGCTGGCCAGCAGAGGCGCGGCGATCAATGCACCCAGAGCCAGGGGCGTGATGATGCCCGCCGCGGAGACTGCGGCCGCGGTGCCGATCCGATGCTTGATGAGGTTGACGTCGAAGTTCAGGCCGATCAGAAACATGTAGAGCACCAGGCCGATCTGGGCCGCGGTATAGAGCACAACGTTTGCCGGTCCCGGCGGGAAAAGGTGGTGTTGGACATCGGGAGCGAGCCGGCCCAGCAGCGAGGGCCCAAGCAGGACACCGGCAACCATCTCACCGACGACTTGCGGCTGACCGAGGCGTTGCGACGCCAGACCAACGACCCGGCACGCGAGTAGAATCGCGGCCAGTTCCAGGAAGAAATGAACGGCAGTCGATGCGGGCATTTTCTACGTCCTCGGGTTTGCCTGACTCGTCTTTTCTCCGCTTGCCAGATAACGGGGTTAGTGTAGCTTCTTAAATGTTAAGTAACTGTCCTATCCGAACAGCGGGAGGGACTCGTGGACGTACACACGCAGCTGTCACAACTGAGCCCGGAGGCACGGGCGGCGTTGGTGCAGAAGATCAAGATGCGCCTGGTAGAGGACGACAGCACCCAGGCGGATCACGATGTTGCCATCATCGGTGGTGGAGTCGCGGCGCTCACTCTCGCGCTCGAGCTCAGCCGCACGCGGCCTGACACCCGAGTCCTCATCATCGAGCCGCACGCTCACCCTGTGGAAGAGACCACCCACACGGTCGGCGAGTCGACCGTCGAGATTGCCGCGCAGTACCTGCGCGATCGGCTCGAATTGGCCGACCACTTGAACACCTCGCAGCTCCGCAAAATGGGACTGCGAATGTTCTTCTCGCACAATGGAAATGTCGACATCGCCCAACGAATAGAACTCGGCAGCTCCTGTTTCTCGCCACAGGTCACCTATCAAATCGACCGCGGCAGGCTGGAAAACGAGCTCAACCGACGGTGCCTGTCGGAAGGCGTCGAAATCACTGCTGGCCGAGTCACATCCGTCGAGCTCGGCGACGGGGATCATCCGCATACTCTTTCTGTTCAGCAGGGTGACGCCACAAGTTCCACCACGACACGTTGGGTAATCGACGCGTCGGGACGCAACCGAACCCTGCCCCGCCAGCTAGACCTCAAACGTCCGAACGAGCACCATTGCAATGCCGTCTGGCTGCGCGTTGCGACCGAGATCGACATCGGCCAGTGGAGCGATGACCCGGCGTGGCAGGCGCGCCTGATCGAAGGCGACCGGGCAATGTCCACCAATCACTTGATGGGCGAGGGGTACTGGGTGTGGTTGATCCGACTCGCGTCCGGAGTTACCAGTGTCGGGATTGTCGCCGACCCCGCTTTCCATGCCTTCAACGGTTTCAACACTCTCGATAAGGCTAAATCGTGGCTTACTGCACATGAGCCGCAATTCGCCGCGGTTCTGGCGCAGCACGAGCATCTGATCAAGGATTTCAGGGTAATGAAGAAGTACAGTCATGGCGTCACCAAAGTGTTTGACGCACAGAGCCGTTGGTGCCTGACGGGTGACTCCGGCGTCTTCCTCGACCCGCTGTACTCGTCTGGGCTGGACCTCGTGGCAATCGGCAATGGTCTCATCACCGACATGATCACCCGCGAACTCGACGGCGAAAATGTCATCGCACGCGCTGGTATCAACGACTCGCTGTTTCGGTCGCTCACCGACATGTGGCTCAACATTTACCGCGACCAATACAAACTGATGGGCTCACCCGCTGTCATGACGGCGAAGGTGATCTGGGACATCGCGTTCTACTGGGGTTTCCTGGGTCTGATGTACAGCAACGGCCGATTCGTCAGTGTTGCCGACGATCCCACGGTGGTCCCACACCTCGAAGGCCTCATCGAGCTCAGTAACCGCATGCAGCTGTTCTTCCGCGAATGGGCGGCTATCGAGAACGTGCTTCCGTCTTCGCAGTTCGTTGATATGTATGCGACTCACAACTTCATGGTGACGTTGCACACCGCGATGATGGGGGAAGCCTCGGACTTCGCGGCACAATTCGATGCCAATGTCCAGCTACTACGCCGGCTGGCGGGACAGCTGATCGACACCATCCACTCGGAAAAGTCTCACGCATTCTCTGACGACGATGTCGTGCAGCAGGTCCAAGCCTGGCAGCGTGACGCTTTCCTGCGGGAACTCCGGTCCACCTACCGCCGGGGGCAAGGCGCCGACCCGCTCAGCCAGAAATGGATTGTCCTGACCGCGCCCGCACTCGAATTCAGTTGAATCGAAAGCGGATCCGCTGCGGGCGTCATGCCAATCCAGGTTGTTAGGTCTCCACGATGAATGCGCTTGCCGAGCACGGCACCAACAAGCCCCTCGCGATCGTCGGGATCGGCTGTCACTTTCCAGGTGGCGCCCACACCCCGGACCTTTACTGGGACTTGATGCGCAGTGGCACGGACGCGACGCGCGAAGTGCCCGAAACACGCTGGAACGCCGACAAGTACCATGACCCGAACCCGACGAAGGTCGGAAAGATGGTCACCCGTCGCGGCGGGTTCCTCAGCGAGATCGACCAATTCGACCCTCAATTTTTCGGCATCTCTCCTCGAGAAGCGAACGTGGTCGATCCTCAGCAGCGCCTCCTGTTGCGGACCACCTGGGAGGCACTGGAAGACGGCGGAATCTCTGCAGAGAGTCTGGCCGGCACGGATGTCGGAGTGTTCGTCGGCGGGTTCACCCTCGACTATCAGCTCCTTCAGAATAAGGGACGCACCAGCCGTTACAGCTTCAAGACTCATTCTGCCACCGGGATGATGATGACGATGCTGGCGAACCGGATCTCGTTCGCCTTCGACTTCCGCGGTCCCAGCATGACCATCGACACCGCGTGTTCAAGCTCGCTGGTCGCGGTACACCTTGCGGCACTGAGCATTTGGAATGGCGAATGCGACCTGGCGCTCGCCGGTGGTGTCAACATCATGATCGGACCCAACACGGCGATCGCGGAATCCAAGAGCGGGTTCCTGGCGCCGGACGGCCGATGCAAGGCCTTCGATCAATCCGCCGACGGGTACGCCCGCGGCGAGGGTGGCGCGGTCGTCGTCATCAAGCCCCTGGACCAGGCGCTGCGCGACGGTGACGACATTTATGCGCAGATCCTGGGGTCGGCGGTGTCCCAGGACGGGCGCACCGACGGCATCACGGTTCCGAGGGCGCAAGCCCAAGAAGTCGCCATCACGACCGCCCTACGACGAGCCGGGCTGCACCCCAACGATGTTGGCTACGTGGAGGCACACGGCACCGGCACTCCTGTCGGGGACCCGATCGAGGTGAGGGCTCTCGCGAACGCACTCGCCGCGGAACGCCCGGCGACGAGTCCGCTGTTGATCGGGTCGGTGAAAACCAACATCGGACACCTCGAAGCCGGCGCAGGCGTAGCCGGACTGATCAAGGCAGCGTTGGTGCTCAAAAACGGCTACATCCCGCCGAACTTGCATCTCGACAATCCCAGCGACCAAATCCCGCTGGGCGAGTTGGGAATCGACATTCCACGTGCCGGACGCCCGTTTCCGGGTGGCAAGCGGCGGGTGGCAGGCGTCAACTCGTTCGGCTTCGGCGGCACCAATGCCCACGTCGTGCTCGCGGAGCCCCCCGGCTCGCTCAGCGTCAACGGCTCGGGCCATGCCCACCAGCCGCCGCTGGTGGTCCTACCGATCTCGGCGCGCACCGAGGACGCCCTCGTGGCCTCGGCCCGCCAGCTGGCTGAACACGTAAGTGCGCACGACGATCTCAGACTGCTCGATCTCGGGTACACCCTCAGCCGCCGCCGCTCGCACCTGAATTATCGCCGGACCCTGGTCGCGGACAGCATTGGCGATGCCCGGCAACAACTTCAAGCCCTCGCCGACGGCGGGCAGATCTCTGCGACCCGCACCGGCCCGGCGGCGCCGAAGGTGGCGTTCGTCTGCACCGGGATGGGGCCGCAATGGTGGAAGATGTGTCGGGGTCTGCTGGATGTCTATCCCGCGTTCACCGAGAGCATTCGGCGAAGCGATCGCGCGCTGGCCCGCTACACGGACTGGTCGTTGATCAGCGAGCTTCGCGCCGGTGAAAACCGTTCCCGGATGAGCGAAACCGAGGTCGCACAACCCGCGAACTTCGCGATCCAGGTAGCGCTCGCCGAGCAGCTGAAGCAGTTCGGGATCACGCCGGACGCGGTGATCGGCCACAGCGCCGGCGAAGTGGCCGCCCACTACCTCGCGGGCATCCTCACATTCGAGCAGGCGATTCAGGTGATCTACCACCGGAGTCGCCTGCAGCAGCGCACCAGCGGACTGGGCCGCATGCTCGCAGTCGGTCTCAGCGCCGATGCTTTCATGCAGAAACTCGATGCCGGCACGCGCGATGCGATCGGACGGCGGGTGTCGATCGCAGCGATCAACGGCCCGTCAACGGTCACCGTTGCCGGCGACAGCGACGTCCTCGACGACATCGCCCGACAACTCGACGAGCACGCGATCTTCAACCGCTTTCTCAATGGGAAAGTCCCGTATCACACCCATTACATGGACACCATCAAAGAAGATCTGCTCGAAGCGTTCGGGGGGTTGACTCCCGGTTCGGCGACCATCCCGCTGTACTCGACAGTGACCGGCGAGCAACTGGAAGGCTATGCCGACGGTGCCGCCTACTGGTGGCAAAATGCCCGTGCCACCGTTCTTTTCGAGCCTGCGACCCGGCGATTGCTCGATGACGGATACACACACTTCGTCGAACTGGGCCCACACCCGGTTCTGGCAGCGTCACTGTTCGAGATCGCCGCGGCTCAAGAAACCGAAACCGTTGTGCTGGCAACCCAGCGCCGCAACGAGGACGACGGCCGCACCCTGATGAATTGTGTTGGCGCACTGCACTGTCACGGCCATCCGATCGCATGGGACGCGTTGTACCCGACAGAGACCGCCCGACTCGTGAAACTTCCGCTGTACCCGTGGCAGTCCAAGCGCTACTGGAACGAAACCCAGGAGGCGGCCGAGGATCTGCATTACAAGCCGGTGCATCCGCTGCTGGGGCAGCCAGTGAGCGGTGTCCACCCGACCTGGGAAGTCGAGTTGAGCATCACCACCATCCCGTTCCTTGCTGATCATCAGGTGCAGGGAAGCACGCTGGTGCCCGGAGCGGTGTACATCGAAATGGCCTTGGCGGCAGCCAACCTCACCTACGGGTCCACCGATTACAGTGTGGACAATCTGGCCCTTCGGCGAGCGGTCATCCTCGACGACACATGCGATCCCGTGCTGCGGACCACCCTCAACCGCGACACCGGAACCTTGGAATTCGCCTCGCTCACCGCAACCGCCGGAGGCGACGTCAAGTGGACGATCACAGCGACCGCAGAACTCAACACACTCCTGCAGCCGGCTGATGGCGCCAAGACGCCCCGCCACGGGAAGTCCGTCGCTACCATCGACCACGACGAGTTCTACACCCGCGCCCGCGCCGTCGGCTTCGACTACGGCGACGCATTCCAGTCCGTCACCGGTATCAGGTCCGGTGACGGCTGGGCGACGGCAGACATCGCCACCCCGGTGCAGATCGCAGGCGACATCGATCACTACCGATTCCACCCGGCCCTGATCGACGGTGCCTTCCAAACACTGATCGGCACAACCCTTCTCGAACTCAACACCGACGAGGACGCCTACCTCCCCGTCCGAATCCGACGCAGCGCCATCTATCGCGCGCCCGAAGACCAGATGACTGCCCAGATCGCTGTGGTGTCGGCGACCAAGGATGAGATCGAAAGCGACATCACGCTCATCGGGAGCGACGGAGATTTGCTGGCCGTATTCACCGGTTTCACCCTGCAGGCGCTGAGCGCGTCATCGCGCATGTCACCCGAACGGATAGACAAGGGCCTGTACGAGATCGAGTGGATCGCACGCGACGAGGTCGGTGATGATTCGGGCGGGGCAGCGACGTCACCGGACAGTCTGTCCTGGCTGATTTTCCTCGACACCGACGGCGTCGGGACAACACTCGCAGACCAACTCCGCCGCAGCGGGCACCGCGTACGGGTGGTGCTGCGCCAGCCCGTCGGCGCGCTGACGAAGGTCGATGGTGGTTACGCGCTGAATCCGCAGCAGCCCGAGCAACTGCATCAGCTGATCGCGGCGCACCTCGAATCCGACGGTGATCTAGCCGGCATCATCAACTGTTGGCCGTTGGACATCGCCGCCGAACCCGGTGGCCATCACGCGGACAGCGCCGGTGAAATGAATGACTATCTTGGTGTTTTCACCATTCTTCATCTCGCGAAAGCCTTCGCCGAGCACGACGCCACACTGGCGCGGCTTTACGTGCTCACCTCCAACGCGCAACCCGCCTCCGGAACCGAGCGGCTTGCCGTCGAACAGGCCGCAGTCTGGGGCCTTGGTCGGGTGTTCGGCCAACAGGAGTTCGCCGACCGATGGGGCGGGCTGATCGACATCGACGACGCCGATGATCGCACAACGACCGCGTCGCGCATCTGCGATCATATTCTCGCCGAGAGCACCGAGGATCAGATCGCCATCCGGGGCGACACGGTGTTGGTTCCTCGTCTTCGCCAAGTTACGGGCCTGAGGCAAGCCTTCCCGACCAAGCTCACCCCCGACGCGACCTACGTCGTAACGGGCGGTGGGGGAGCCCTCGGTCGCATTGTGGCCACGTATCTGGCCGAACGCGGCGCACGCCACATTGCGCTGCTATCCCGCAGCGAGGTCCCGCCGAGAGACCAATGGCCACTGCTTCCCGATGACCACCGGCACCACGCGACCATTACCACGATCCGAAAGATCGAGCACCTCGGTGCGCGAGTCACCACCGCCAGTGTCGACATCACCGACGCCGACGAGGTGACCGGCTGGCTCAACAATCACCTCGACAACGGGGGCCGGCCGATACGCGGAATCATCCACGCCGCAGGCACTGTCGGTGACCGTCTCCTGGTGAATATGACCGAAGACGATTTCACCACGGTGATGGCACCGAAAGTCACGGGCGCCCGTGTGCTGCACAATGCATTTCACGGAAGCGATCTGGAGTTCTTTGTCATGTTCGGCTCGGCCGGGTCGGTCATCGCATCGCCTGGCCAAGGCAACTACGCCGCCGCCAACGCGGTCTTGGATGCTTTCGCGCACTACCGACAGGCACAGGGCTTGCCGGCCCTCACCATTGGTTGGGGCCCATGGTCAGTGGGGATGGTCGAAGAACTCAAGCTGGAGAAGATCTACGCGCAAAGGGGGATCGAGCTCATCACCCCTGCGGCGGGCACCCGGATCCTCGATCGACTCATCAACGAGAAACGCGCCAACGTCATCGCGATCAGCGCCGACTGGGCGCAGGCACGCCGCGCCGGGATCGGCGGTCAGGTTCCCCCGATGTTCTCCGAGCTGGGCGCGGCCGAGACATCCTCCGAGGCAGTCGATTCGGAGTCGTCGATACTCGAATTCCTGTCAGCATGCCCAGCAGCCAACCGGTTCGAGCTGGTGGCCAGCCATGTCCAGCAAGTCGCCGCCGCGGTGTTCGAGATCGCGGCCGCCGACATCGGACCCGACGACGGTCTCGACGACATCGGCATGGACTCGCTGATGGCAATGGATTTCAGGCTCAGGGTCAATGCGATGTTCGCGATCGACCTGCCCTTGCTGGAGCTACTTCGCGGCGTAAGTGTCAATTCGCTGGCCGACCGGATCCTGGCCGACCTGCACCTGGCGGACGCGGGCCCGCCGGCGGTGGCCGATGAGGTGTCAGCGGGCGGCGCACCCGATGACCATGTCGACCGGTTGATCGAGCAGTTGTCCGAAGCCGAGCTGCGCGAGGTGTTGGCTGAACTCGAGAGCCAAGGCGAGGCACACGCGTGAATTCCGCAGTGCAGGTTCGTGGTCTGTCCAAGTCCTACGGGCAGCTGCAGGCGGTGCGGGATATCGACCTCGATGTCGGGTACGGCGAGGTATTCGCGATCCTCGGGCCCAACGGGGCAGGCAAGTCGACAACTATCGAGATTCTCGAGGGCCACCGCAAACGTGACTCCGGACATCTCAGTGTGCTGGGCGAAGATCCCGGCACCGCGGGCCGGAGCTGGCGCGCGAAAATCGGCATCGTGCTCCAAGAGGTCAGCGACGCCGGGATGCTGACGGTCTCCGAAACTGTCGGCATGTTCGCGAAATGCTATGGCGCGGCACGTGTCCCCGATGAGGCGCTCGAACTGGTCGGGCTCGGCTCGGTGTCTGAGTCGAAAGTCAGGACGCTCTCTGGGGGACAGCGTCGCCGGCTCGATGTCGCTCTCGGCATCATCAACCTCCCAGAGCTGCTTTTTCTCGACGAACCGACCACCGGGTTCGATCCCGAAGCACGACTTCGGTTTTGGGACCTCATCCGGTTGTTGGCCAACGCCGGCACCACGATCCTGCTGACCACCCATTATCTGGAGGAAGCGGCGGCGCTGGCAGACCGTGTCGCCGTCATCACCGGCGGACAGGTGGTGGCGGTCGACTCGCCGCAGAATTTGATCCACTACGTGAGCACCGCTGCCACAGTTCGGTGGAGGACGGGAGACCATCAGCATGAGGTCGAAACCGAGCAACCCACCGATCTGATCAGAAACTGTTCAGCCGATGGCGCCGAGATGGCTGAACTGACCGTTTCTCGGCCCACGCTCGAAGACGCCTACCTGCAGTTGATCGGCTCGAGCTGATGCACGCCGACCACACGGCTGATACCGAAGTGAAACAACGAGTGACCGAGGCTCAGCCTGCGCTACCGTCGTCGCTGCGAATCGGATTGTCGCGCGTCATCCCTGAGCTGAAGATGTTCTACCGCCGGCCGGAGCAGATGGTGCTGACATTCTCGTTGCCGGCCGTCATCTGCGTCCTGCTCGGTTCGATCTTCTCCACCAAACTGCCCCACGCCGAAACTAGTACCGGCGCTGTGATCGCGGCGAGCATGCTTGCCTACGGCATTCTTTCGACGTCGTTCATCAACTTGGGCATCAGCATCGCCGGCGACCGCGACACCGGTGCGCTGCGGCGTCTCCGCGGGACACCAACCACGGCGACGTCATACTTCATCGGAAAGATTTGTCTCGTCGCGATCGTCAGCCTTGCCGAGGCGGTCATCCTGGTGTCGGTCGGACTGCTTTTCTTCGAACTACGGTTACCGGCAACCATTTTCGGGTGGTTCACCCTGACCTGGGTGTTTCTTCTCGGCACCGTCAGCTGCTCGCTTCTTGGCATCTTCATCAGCAATTTCGCCAGTAACGCGGTCGCGGCCGCCGTCGTCACCAACGGCCCGGCGGTCGGCTTACAGTTCGTATCAGGCACTTACGTGCCGCTGATCGTGTTGCCGACCTGGATGTTGGTCGTCGGTTCTGTCTTTCCGGTCAAGTGGATGGCGCAAGGGTTTCGGTCGGTGCTGCTGCCGCCGAAAATGGCCGCGTTCGAACCGGCCGGCAGCTGGGAACTTTGGCACATATTCCTGGTACTCACCGCATGGGCGATCGGCGGCATAGCCGCCTGCCTCGCTGTGTTCCGGTGGTCGGATAAGGACTGATCAGGAACGGGTCCGCAAAATCTCTTCTGCTGTGCGCCGCCCGCTCACGAGCGCTCCCTGTATCGACGCGGTGTCGCGGTGGTCGCCGCACCACCAGAGCCCATCGCTGACGGCCACCGGCTGGCGTAGCCGCAGTGGGGCCGGCTGGGCCGGTAGAGCGTGCCGAATAATGCTTCGTGTCAACAGCTTCCACGATCCGCCGTCGGCGCCCATGATGTCAGCGGCATGGCGCCGGGTCACACTGTCTGGCGGCGCTGCACCACCGGTGTCCAGCAGCGCGGACGCGGCAATGAGATGCTGCCCCGCAGGGGCATAGCCGGGTGCGGCGGCGCTGATGACCGCGGTGTTGAGCACCGGTCCGGGCGGGTCGCGCCGGGCGTCGACCCACAGCATCGGTCGCGCCGCCGGCGCCTCATCGGTGGCCCACCAGTCCGTGACGACGCCGTGGGTGGGTGGGGGAGTCGAACCGGTCAACGTCGCTGCCGTGGTGGGATCGGTTGCCACCACGACGTCGTCCGCACGGACGCTGGCGTCCGGTCCTGACACGTGCCACGTCGCTCCGTCGCGCACGATGCGAGTCGCCCCGTGATTCAGGGTGATCAGCCCGCTGAGTGGCCTGGCCATCAGCCGCGGAAGTGATTGCATGCCAGCGGCGGGCAGTGCGGGCACTCCGAGCAGAAACGCCCGCGCCAGCAGCAGAGCGAACGCGTTGGAGCTGCAACCGGTGTCCTCGAGAAGAACTCCGGCCAGGAAGCGGTCGATCACACGGCGCAGCTCACCGCTGACACCCTTGTTGTTCAGTGCCGATTTCAGTGTGATGTCCTCGTCCACATGCGATTTGAGGGCACCGGGTCGCAGTGCCGGAAGGGCCCACCGCGCTACCGCGACGATATCGGCTGGCCGAATAACACCTGACGCCAACATCTTCGGCATCAGCTTGGGCTCGCGCAGTGGGTGAGCCAGGACAGCTGAGGTGGACTGGCGCCGCACCGCGACCCCCGCACCGAACGGTTGCAGATCGAGCGCGGTGATGTCGACAGCGTGCGGCAGCTCCGGGTAGGCCGGGTTCAAGACCTGAAAGCCACGATCACAGAGGAAACCGTCGAACACATCGGTGCGCACGCGGCCCCCGACGTCATCGTTTTGTTCCCAGACGCGAACGTCACGGCCCGCAGCCGCCAACACGCCGGCGCACCGCAGCCCGGCCAACCCGGCGCCGATCACCAACACCTCAACACCGTTACCAATCACAGCCCACCCACCCTTCTCGCCGCCCGACACTGACATTGCCTTGATCACCGACGCCAAAACCACCGAGGGTCGATCCGGCGGGCTTGGATTCCGGGAAAAAAGGGAAACCGTCGTCGATTCGCTGAACGACGCTCGGGCCAGAGGCTGATCTTGGCGGTTGCAATCAAGTGTCTTCCGACAAAAGCTGGCACTCTGGGCAGAATGACGCTAACCCGTCACAGGTCGAAAGGATGTCAGTGGTCTTTCGCGCAGACCAAGAGATCGGACGCGACCTAGCCGCTGTCGACTGGGCGGCAACTCCACTCGGTCTGGTAGAAGGTTGGCCACAAAGCCTGCGTACGACCGTCGACATTCTGCTGTCGTCGCGTTTTCCGATGTGGATGGCGTGGGGCCCGGAATTGACGTTCTTCTGTAACGCCGCCTACCGCCGCGACACCCTCGGCTTGAAATACCCGTGGGCGCTTGGCCGCCCGGCTCGCGAGGTGTGGACCGAGATCTGGGCTGACGTCAGCCCACGGATCGACCACGTCTTGTCGACCGGAGAGGCAACCTGGGACGAAGCCTTGATGTTGCTGCTGGAACGGTCCGGCTACAGCGAGGAGTCCTACCACACGTTTTCCTACAGTCCGTTGCGCGACGAAGATTCGGTCGTGGTCGGCATGCTCTGTGTGGTCAGCGAGGACACCGAGCGTGTGATCGCGGAACGGCGGATGGCCACGCTGCGCGAACTGGGTTCTGACCCGAGCGTGGTGCGCACCGAGCGGGAGATGTTGAATTTCGCCGCCACCCAGCTATCGCGAAACCCGTACGACCTGCCCTTCACCCTCATCTACCTCTTCGATGACGACGGCAATGCTCGGCTGGCCGGGGCGAGTGGGATCGCGGTCGGGCATCCAGGGGCGCCGCCGGTTCTCCAGAGCGGTGGTCCCTCGATATGGCCCGCCACAAAGGCCATCCAGGGTGAATCCGAACTGATCGAGCTTGGCCATCTCGCCGTAGATCTGCCGGTCGGCGCCTGGCAGCGGCCGCCCGTTCAGGCGCTCGTAGTGCCGATTCTGCAGCAGGCCGGCCCGCCGCTCGGGCTCTTCGTAACCGGGCTGAATCGGCATCGCCGGTTCGACGACGGCTACCGCGGGTTCGTGGAATTGGTGGCCACGCACATCGCCGCAGCGGTCGGCAGCGCCCGCAGCTTTCAAGCCCAGCAGCAACGTGCCGAAGCCCTGGCCGAGCTCGATCAGGCCAAGACCACGTTCTTCTCCAGCGTCAGCCATGAGTTCCGCACCCCCCTCACATTGATCCTCGGACCCGTCAACGAGCTGCTGGGTCAGACGGATGTCGGCGAAGATGCCCGCCGCGAACTCGAGCTCATCCAACGCAACGGATTACGACTGGCCAAGTTGGTCAACACCTTGCTCGATTTCTCCCGCATACAAGCGGGACGCATGCATGCCCGCTTCGAGCCGGCGGACCTGTCGACCTTGACCGCAGAGCTGGCCAGCGTCTTTCGCTCCGCATTCGATCGGGCCGGCCTGGTCTTCACGGTGGACTGCCCACCACTGGATCAGCCCGTCTATCTGGATCGCGAGATGTGGGAGAAGGTGATGCTCAACCTGCTGTCGAACGCGTTGAAGTTCACCTTCGACGGCTCGGTCGTCGTCCGGGTCGGACGCGACGCTACGGCTGCCGTCGTGACGGTCACCGATACCGGCATCGGAATATCTCGCGCAGAACTGCCGCAACTGTTCGAGCGTTTTCACCGCATCGAGTCGTCCCGTGCCCGATCCACGGAAGGCAGTGGAATCGGCTTGGCTCTGGTCAAAGAATTGGTCGGCATCCACGGCGGCACCATCCACGCCGACAGCCGGGAGGGCGCCGGCACGACGTTCACGGTGTGCCTGCCTTTCGGTGTGGCCCACCTGCCCGCGGACGAACTTGTGCAGACGCCGGTCTCGCGTGCGGTCTCCGGCGTGATCGCCGACCCATACGTGCAAGAAGCGTTGCGGTGGTTGCCATCTGGCACCGGAACCAAGGCCACCACGCAGGCGACCACGACGGGCGTGATTCCTGCCGAGAGCGACGGCGAGCGGGCACGGGTGTTGATCGCTGACGACAACACCGACATGCGCGAATACCTGACCAACCTGCTCCGGAATTCCGGCTATCAGGTGAGTGAGGCCGTCGACGGTCGGGAAGCATTGGCGGCCATCCGGGCCGACGTTCCTGATCTCGTCATCAGCGACGTCATGATGCCCGAACTCGACGGACTGCAACTCGTGGCCGCAGTGCGATCCGAACCCCGCACCGCGGCGATTCCGATTCTGCTGTTGTCCGCGCGCGCGGGTCAGGAAGCGTCGATCGAAGGTCTGCAAGCCGGCGCTGACGACTACCTCGTCAAACCATTCGCGGCGGCGGAGCTGATAGCGAGAGTCCGGGCCAACATCGAGTTGGCGCGGCTACGCAACCATCAGGCGCGCTGGCGCACTGCGATGGTCGACTCGTTGCAGGAGGCGTTCTTCGTCTGCGACGAGAACGGCGCCGTCGTCGAAATGAACAGCGCGTTCACCGAGATCCTCGGCTACGGGCCCGATCACCTTCCATATCCGGCGGCTCATCCGTGGTGGCCCGACCCGGACACCGATCCCGAAGCCCACCGGCTGGCCGAGGCGGCTTTCGCGGAAATGCTGGGCAGCACTCACGGCGGCTTCACCGTTCCGGTCGATCACCGCGACGGGCACCGAGTCTGGGTTGCCGCCAACTTCAACCATGCCAAGGACCCCGAGACTGGCCAGCAGATCATGGTCGGGACGATGCGGGACGTCACGGCCGAGCACTACCTGGTTCAACGCCAGACCGCACTGGCAGGCCTCAATCAGCTACTGGCTCAAGCAGATACGGTCGACGGCGCCTTGCGCGGAGCCGCCGAGGAGCTGTGCCGGGTGTGGCAAGCCCGGCGCGTTGTCGTCGTCACTTTCTCCAGCGCCGACGACGCCGTCGCGCCCGAAGTGGTGTGCGCGGGGGAGCCGGTGGGATGGGCAGAGTTGACGCCGCGGCAGCGGCAAACCATGCAGTCGTTACGCGACAGCGATCCACTGAATACTGTGGCCGATGAGCCGGGCGCAGCGGGGATCGCGCTGCGCCACCTTCGCTGGGCGTCGGTGTTGTGGGTCGAGTTGGCCGAGCAACGGCCGTTCACTGCTGAAGACCACACGTTGCTGACAGTGTTGGCTGGGCGCCTCGGTCAGGGCTTGCAGCGGGTTCATGAGGTCGACGAACAGCGCGAAACCGCTGTGGCATTGCAACATGCGATGCTCGGCCCGTCCAGCTTGCCAGGCGGCTTTGCGGTGCGGTATCTCCCTGCGAGTCGACCGCTGCAGGTCGGCGGCGACTGGTATGACGTTGTCAATCTCGATGGGGGTCGCGTCGCACTGTTCGTCGGTGACTGCGTCGGGCACGGGCTGGCTGCGGCCACCGTGATGGGACAACTTCGCAGTGCGTGCCGGGCGTTGCTTCTTGAAAAGTCGAGTCCGAGAGCGGTTCTCGAAGGACTCGACCGGTTCGCCGCGCGCCTCCCCGGCGCCGACTGCACCACAGCATTCTGCGCAGTTCTCACACTTTCGACTGGCGAACTGGTGTACTCGAGCGCGGGGCACCCGCCGGCGATCATGGTTCTTGTCGACGGTGACACCGAGTTGCTGGAAAGCGGACAGGGATTTCCCTTGACCGTCCGATCGGACAGCACCCGACCCGAAGCCAGGGTCACCATGTCGGCCCGCTCGACGCTGTTGCTCTACACCGACGGACTGGTGGAACGCCGTGGTGACTCCATCGAAGACGGCATGGGTCGGGCCGCGGATCTCGTCGGGGGTGGTCGCTCGTGCGAACTCGATGACGTCGCCGATGCACTCATGTCCGGACTCGAACCGCCCGGCGGCTACCCCGACGACGTGGCAATCCTGTTGTACCGGCAGCCGGCCCCGCTGGAGATGGACTTCCCCGCGGACGTCCGTCAGTTGGCCCCGAGTCGCGCAGCGCTGCGGACTTGGCTGAACGAGGCGGGAGTCGAACCCGACCAGATTCAGGACGTGCTAATCGCCACCGGCGAAGCCGTCGCCAACGCGATCGAACACGGCCACCGCAATCGCCCCGACGGAATCATCTCGCTACGTGCGACGGCCGTCGTGGACGGGCTTCACGTCAGCGTCGTCGACACCGGCGTCTGGAAGGTTCCGCACCCAGTGGCCAGCGAGCACCGCGGCCGCGGTCTCTCGCTGATGCGATGCCTGGTGCAGGACTTGAGCATCCATTCCAACGACGCCGGTACTACAGTTCATATGTACGCAAGGATCACGTAATGGTGACCCCGCTCACCCTTAACACCGACCGCGGCGTCGATGGGACACCGCGGGTTATCGCGGCGGGCGAGATCGATGTCAGCAACATCCACGCCTTCACCGAGGCGTTGACGGCAGCCAGCGAGGGCAACAGCAAACCCATCACCGTCGACATGAGCGAGGTCAAATATCTGGATAGCGCAGGCATCAACGCGCTCTTCAAACACGCCGACGAGATCGAACGCCTACACCTGATCGTCCATCCTTTTTTAATGAGGGTGATATCGATCACCGGTCTCAGCGCGATCGCGACGGTGCAACCTGCACCCGCCGGTCAGGACGGGCAGAGTGCCTAACGTCCTTTGAAGCGACGCAATTGGACCAACCCGTTGGCCACGGCTGCGACGCCGGCGATCAGCAGCGCCATCGACACGACCGCTGTGGCTGCCATGCCGAGTACACCGTGCAGTGGCACATTGACGAACAGGGACGCCACGAGCAGACCGGCGCCGACGGCGATCAGAGGCGGGCACGGGTCAACGGTCAATCCTCCTGAGCATCAATGACAATCAGGGTAGGCCAGGTTACATCGATGTACACCTGAGGATGGCGCCGGCGGCGGTGCGGCGGGCGGCTCTCAGTTCGGGTGCGCGAACCGTCATACTCAACCCGTGACAACACCGTTCGCTGGGGCGGGCTGTCGATGAACGCGGTAATGCTGTCGAGCGGCATCGCAGTCGTCGAGCTCGGCGGCCTCATCGCCTCAGGGGTGTTGCTCGTCGTCTCCCGGCGCCAGCTGAACCAGACCCGAGCGGAACTCGAGCGCAGCCGCCAGCCCACGTCGGGTCGGCGTCGACGTCGTCCCGGACTCGCGCCTTTCGCCATCAGGACGGCGTGGCGGACCGCCGACTCGCTGATCACCAAGGGCATTGGCGCCACTGTCCGTAACTCGATCGAGGATCTGGCCGGATGGGCGCAGGTCGAGCGCCCCGATCTCGCGCGACTGACCGCCGATGGCGATGTGGTGATCGCCTTCTCCGACATCGAGGACTCCACGGTCCACAATGAGGAGCTCGGCGATAGAGACTGGGTGAAGCTCCTGGAGCGCCACAACCGGCTCCTCGAGAAACTTGTCGCCGAGCACGACGGGCACGTCATCAAGACCCAAGGCGACGGCTTCATGATTGCCTTCGCCGACGCCGAACAAGCTGTGCTGTGGGGGATTGGCGTCCAACGAGCATTGCTCAAGAATGCCGACCAGTGGGGCGGGATCCGCGTCCGGATCGGTATTCACATTGGGCCGTCGGTCAGACGCGGAGACGATTTGTTTGGACGCAGTGTCGTCATGGCTGCCCGGATCGCGGGGCAGGCCGGCGGCGGCGAGGTCCTGATCAGTGAGGCGGTGCGGGTAGCCGTCGACGGCGCGGGCGGTATCGGATTGTGCGCACCCCGCGAGGCCGAACTCAAAGGCCTGCAAGGCACGCACAGTCTTTATGCTGTCAAGATTCCCGACTGAGGAGACAGGGCCGGATCTCCACCTGGTCATTGGGATCGAAATACCGCTCAGTCCCGTCGCAAGGTAACGGCTTCATGATTGCCTTCGCCGACGCCGAAAAAGCCGGTTAACAGATCGGTGGCGGTGCTGTTGCGACGGCTCGGGAGCCATAGTCACTCTTCGACTAACGACCCCGGCCATCGGGGGACTTAACGTTCCGGTCACAATTTACAGCGGTGCGGAGTGGACTCCCGGGTCATCGAATCAACGCGATCACGTGGAGTTCTCCAAAGCTGTTGCCGCGGTCTATGATTCGCTGCAGGTCCGCCGCGATGGTTGTTCGAGGATGGTCCTGAGCCTACTCATGCTGTGGTGATCGACGACGACTGTTACGAACGCGCCGTTGCGTCATTGAGTGCACATCAGGTGTACCTTTCGGCCCTCGATCCGAAGACTCCGGTACACGAGCAGGTAGACATCGCCACCACGAGGCGTTTAGAGTTCGGTGGCCTCCGCTCGGTGGGCTTCACTCTGCGACGGTCCCTTAGGTCATGAAACTCGTGGTGTAGCTTGTGCACCCGCACTTCCGGTGGGTTCAAAGGACTGCCTTTTGCCCGGCGGCGTTCATGTTTGAGTCTTGGGAGTGCGCGGACGAACCCCGTCAGGGACTTCCGCCGAACCGATCGATCAGGTGGTCCAGCGTCAGACCGTAACGTAAAAGGAGATTTCCATCGCGGTCGAGATCGATGCTGTCGGGCAGGTTTTGAGCTGCGTCCGCAACGAGATTGCCCGAACCAATCTGTCTGAGCATATCTAGCGCCTGCTGCTTGGTGATTGTCCTGGCCATCGTCGTAAGTCGAATCATCGTTCGGTTCCCAGAGTCCGACATGCGTAGCGCGGTGAGATCAATCGAGCATACAACCCAGGCAGGTGCCGGCACTTACCCAAGTAAGTCGTCAACCGTGCTCGGTTTTGGCGGTGTCGGCAAGGCTGGACTTGACTTAGTTGAGAGGGGCTTGCCCTACTCCTAGTCCACCATCGTTGCTCGATGCGGCTTAAGGGCCAACCCGAGGCGCCGAACCCGAAAAGCTGGTTCGCTGGGGAACCAACGAGGTCTCCGCTGGCGCCTATTCAAACCTCACGCCGCCCAGCAATGTGCGAACGCGCCGCGGTCAAACCGCCGTCGAGCGGGCAGGCCGCGCCGGTAATCCAACTGGATTCGCTGCTGGCGAGGAATGGGCGTGGCGCGATGCCCGGACTACCCAGCTCATGCCGTCACGCCGAATGCCCAGCACCTCGTGTCCCCGGGTACAGCGATAAACACGGATTTACTTGATCTCGTGTGCCGAGACGGTAATTGGGCTAAGCGATCCGCGTACGGTCAGCGGCCATCGTAACTGGGGCGGGTGTCAGCCGCGCACGACCCTGTTGGAGACCACGATCAGCGTCCGCTTGGGTGCCGCATCGGCCAGGGTCGTCGGGTGGGTCGTCGCAGGCGATGCGTGGTCGTCGTCGGATCCGCAATCGATCATGAAGCGACTGCGCAACTCAAGATCAACCGGATTCCGGATAATTACCGTCAACGAATTTAAGATCCTGAGGTGATCAAAGGCTGGCAGGCAACCTCATCGACAATTGTGGTGGCGGTGCTGACGTCAGCTCTGATTACTGGCGATCTCACCGATGAGGCGTTTCGCCGCTGGTGGTCATCGCGTGCTCTGACCACCGACATTGTCGGGGGCATTCTCGTCGTCCTGGTCACGGTGCTAGTCGTCGATCAACTTGTGCGGTTCCGCCGACAGCGCGACCAATCCCGCGCGACCGCCACGCAAGCCGCCATCGTGCTGAGTCAAGCTATCCGAGTCACGCGCTTAACTTCAGAACTGGGCGACAACTCCGGTGACCGCGCCGCAGCGTCTGAGGAAGGCAGAATCTACACGATCATGCTATTGGTTGCTGCACCGATCCTTATCGAGGCCAAAATTCCCCGCGCCTTCCTGGAGCAGGCTCAAAAGCTCGGTGCTCAGCTAACGCAGCGCCTGACCCCGGCTACCTATACGTTTCACCTGGCTATGCAATCAAACACGGACCTTGAAGAAACGCTGAACCAAGTCAAAATCGCAGCAGCCCCATTGATTGCGCTACTAACCGCGGCAGAGCGCACCGCCGCGGGCGGCGAGGATATCGAGTAAGCGAAGTACCGGTCGAGCCGCAACAGGGTAGTTCTCAGCAACCCACCAACGGCCAGTCGAAACTTCGTGGTCTCCACACCCGTAAGCGACGCGACTGGTTCTCATCGCTAAGCATTGCGACAGATGCCCGTCTCGGCCGCGACCGCACCGGCCGCTCGCAGCCGGCCCGAAAATTTGCCGCGCGCAACCTCGCCGGTCCTGAAGCGGGTTCCTCGATCGGTGCCTGGGTCGGTTCAATCACCTTCAGCTGGAGGCTCGCTGTAACTCGATGACGGGAATGAGGCGGTCGGTGTTGCGCTGATAGTCGGCGAACTGCGGTTCTACGGCACTTTGCTGCGCGTAGATGTTGTCGCGTTCGGACCCGTTTAACACTCGGGCCGTCACGGGGATCGTTTCGGTGCCTTCATCGGTGCCCACCTCCACGGTCGTGTTCGGGTTGGCGACCAGATTGTGATACCAGTCCGGATTTGTCTCGGCACCGGCCTTGCTTGCAAAGACGTAGATGTGTTGGCCGTCAAGATAGGGGACGAGCGGTGTGATGCGCTCGGTCCCCGATTTCGCGCCGCAATGGTGAACCAGGATGAGAGGCTTGCCTTCGAAAGGGCCGCCCACTTTGCCGCGGTTGACGCGAAAATCACCGATTACGTTGCGGTTCATCTCGTTGAGGTCGTTTGAATCCGGCACGGCCACAAACGATACACGTTTTTAGTCGCGATCTGATGGGCACTGGGTCCAATGAAGGCTGGGGCTACTGAAATGGTTGGATGCTCCTGCGATGACCGTGCGGTGGCGCAGATTCTGCGCGGATCGCGTTCTGCGACAGGCAATGTCCTCGGTGGTGGTCCACCTCGACGCTTGTACTCACCAATCCCGGCGCATGACACCAGATCTCGATATCCTTCAACAAGCCGGCCTTTCACAGAACGCAGACGGCCCCACCAACAAGCTGGAGAAATCGTGAAGATGGAAGTGCGTCGGGTAGTTGCCGCCAACGATCACGTCGGGGGCGCCGGCATCGTCAGCGACGAGCGTTTGGCGGCCGTGTCGCGGGGGATCGGTGAAAACGTCAACGGCTGCGAAATATGGTCGACGAATACGATGCCGGTTGATAATTCACCCGGTGCCGACGAGTCTCAGCGCCGTGGCTACATCAAGGTGTACAACGATTACAACTACGTTGGCAGCGGGCAGGGGACGACGTTCCGGATCACCGAGTGGCTGCCTGGGCACCCTCGCTTCACCCATCGCACGCACACCCTTGACTACGACATAGTGCTGCGGGGCGAGATCGACTTGGAACTCGACGACGGTGAGGTTGTTCATCTCAAGGCTGGTGACGTCGTGGTCCTGCGAGGAAGCACCCATACCTGGGTCAATAGAAGCACCGAGCCAGCCGTGACGGCATTCATCCTGGTCGACGCCGCACCAGTCGAACTCGACACCGGCACGCTCAGTCCGGTGTTCCCCGCACCGCGCTGAGCCCAAGAGCCTGCCGCGACCAGTCGCCGTCAGAGCGACGTCGGACCAACCGCTCCGTAGACCGCCCGGACCTTGGTGGCGTCGTTGTCGGCCATGTAGAAGATGTGGACCATCGCTGGAGTGACAACGTCACCCCCGTCGTGGCGCTTCATCGTAACTTCACCACGAACGATCTTGACCGGCCCGCCGTCGTAGAACTCGGTCACTGTGTGTTTGGTGTCAATGCCCCTATCGAATTCTTGTAACTTCGCCTTGATCTGGGCGAGGCCAACCCAGTGACCGACGCCGAAGGTCATCTCGCCGTCGGCGGTGAAGCAGTCGAAATCCGGGCCGAACCGCTTAGTGTCGATCTCGTGGAAGAACTTCACGATCCACTCCGGCGGTGTCTGTGATTGCAGTCCTGCCGTGGCGTCGCTCATCGACTTTCCCTTTCCTTTGTGACGTGCCGAATTCGTGAAGGCAGGCGGCGGACCTGCACACTTAAGGGGTTGCCTGGCTTGGGTAGTGCTGGTCCAGCGTCCGTCCGTCGGCCACCACCGGGGCGGCGTCGATCATGATGAAGGCGAGCACGGCAGGTTCGGTGCCACGGTTCCACCAGGCATGCAGAGCGCCGCGTAGCACGACCGTGTCGCCAGCCCTCAGATGGATGGTCTGGTCGTCGTCGAGCACGAGGTCGATCTCGCCGGACAGGATCACGTCGTAGTCGACGCTTTCGGTGCGGTGGAACACCTTCGGGGTGCCGGGGGGTATCTCGGTGATCCGGAACGCGGTTCCTTGCCCGTTGCGGACGTAGAGGTTGCCGAATCGCTCGAGCGAGCCTTGTTGCTGCTCGGGTTGCGTGCCGGCGGTGTTGTCGACGGGCATGGCGTCGGTGACCCAGAGCTCGCAACCCGCAATGGGTAGCGACGGTCTGACCGTCGCGGCCTGCAGCACCTGATCGTCGGCGACGATTGACTGGCCGGCGGAGTCGTTCTCCACGACGACGCGGCGTACTTTGAGGGGCACTCTTACCTCCGTGTGGTGTCGTGAGCGGCGTCGGAAAGCCAGGAGGTCGGCTCGCCCGGCGGCACGTCGTAGGCGTTGAGCATCGAGCAGATCACCAGGTAGTGAATGGTCACGAAGACGGCCGTGTCCAGGGCGTCCTGGCCCAACGTCGTGACTACCGCCTCGTAGGTGGGTGCGGGCAGCACGCCGCCGCGCAGGAGTGCAGTCGCTACCTCTGCGGCCAACGACTCCTCGACGGTGAGGTCAGTGGGGCGGCCGCCGGCGCTGAGGATCGCGATCTGGTCCCGGGTCAGGCCGGCGTGGGCGCCGATCGCGGAATGGGCGTACAACTCGTAGGCCGCGTTGAGGTGGCCGCCGACCGTCAGGATGACGACCTGCCGGGCGCGGTCGGAGAGCCCGCGCATGTTTTCAACCGCCGATACGAACTGACCCAAGCCCGTTGCGAGCGCGGGGAAGTTCATCAGCACCGACCATGGGCCGAGGAACGCCCCGTCGCCGTTCTTGGCCTGAAACCCCGCTAGCGAGGCGGACTCGATGATCTTCTCCGACGCGTCGTAGAAGGACCGTTGTTCCGCTGTGAGCTCGCTGGGGCGGTAGAGCGGTAAACGCATGGGGTCTCTCTTCTTTAAGTCGATGTCAACTAAACGGTCCAGTAGAAGCGATCACCCGTCCGAAAGCTCGACCCGGAGCAGCGCGGCCTTTCGGGTCACGCCGTCGGGTGCGGCGGTGGTCCCGCCGTCGGTGGTCACGAACGCGACGCGGCCGACGTCGCCGTCACGTCGTCCCCAGGCCGCGCTGGAGGGGCCGACCAGCCTGGTGTCCAGGGGGTCCCCGGCGATGTGGCGGACCTCGCTACCGTGGCGCGGCTGCAGCGGAACCCGAGTCAGCGTATTGGTCCGGTGACGTGCGACGTAGGCGAAGCCGGCCTGGTCGTCGATACAGAAGTCGTCCGCGTTATCGATCGCCGCGACGAACTGCGCGCCGCCGTCGGGCTCATGCGTGTCCGGGTTCACCGCGACGCGCATGAACACCTTCTGCGCCGTCGAAGTGTAGTAAACGTGGCGAGCGTCGCAGCGCACGCCGTTGACGCCCGGCTGGGGCGGCGGCGCAATCTCGCTGTCGGGATCGGGGAACATCGTGTCGTCCGACAACCAGACCGAAGCCGATGCGCCGCGCGCCCCGGCTTCGAGGTCCACGCGCCAGATGAGGCCCGCGAAGCAGTCAGCGATCAGCAGGATCCCGGGCGCGAGCAGGCAGCAGCCGTTGAGCCCGCGGACCCGCTCGTCGGTGAAGGTGAAGATGAACTCCGGCTCGACAGGATCGCCGGAATCCCAGCGGTTGAGGTCGAGACGGGCCAGATGAGACTTATGCGTCGTGTAGGCCTCGCTGACGCAGATGATGAACACGTCAGGCTCCACCTCGGCGATGCCGGTGGTGAGGTGGTCGAAGGCGTGCACCAGGATCGGCTCCACCTCAGCGGTGAGGTCGGGCCCTGGCACGAGCCACAGCTCCTTCTGCAGGACGGCCGTGATGAGCACCGATCCGTCCTGGCGGACGGCGAGGTTCTCCAGAAAGTACCCTTTGGGGAACTGCGCGACGGGCGTGAGGGCCACGGTCGGGAGGGGGGCGATCGGCATGGTGTCTCCTTACTGGTCCAGCCCGACCGCGTTGGACGGCACGTCGTAGGTCATCAGCGTCAACGACACCATGGTGAACCAGCCCATCAGGGCCGTCACGTCCACGATCCCTTCGTCACCAAGCAGCCTCTGCGCGCGGCGGAAGAGGCCGGTCGGCACTATGCGCGCCGCCGCGAGCGTCGTCGCCAGGTCGTAGACGACCTGCTGCCGTTCGTTGTCGAAGGACGTCGGCAGGCCAGCGATCAGCGCTTCCACGCGATCGGGTGGCAGATTGCCTTGCTCTTCGCCGATCTTCTCGTGCTCGTAGTTGCCGTAGGCGGCTCGCCACTTCCCGTTGATCACGCTGGTGGCAATCTCGATCTCGGCCTTGGAAAGGCTCGACTCGGTCTGAAAGTACGCACCGGTCGGCACGATCGTCTTGGACAGGTTGGGGTTCGCCAACCAGATCTTGTGCGGACCAGGCACCAGTCCACGCAGCTTCATGGTGACGTCATAGGCCGACCTCATCTCGTCGCTCATCTGGTCCACCGGTGTCTCCTCGAACCGTCCGAAGGTTCCGAAGTCTGTGTCAGCGTTGGGCATTCCTGAGCTCCGTTGCGTGATCGCCGAAGTACGCGGGACTGCCATTCACGGTATGCGGGGATAAGCGATTGCGATACCTCCATAACGTCCGAAGCCCGGCCGTCATGGCGATCTTAAGTAAAACCTCGGTGGCCTTGGCCCACCCGACTGTTTCGACGGCGTCAGTCTTTGGACTCCGCGCCAGTTTGATCAGTGAGGCGGTGCGCGATGCCGTCCACGGCGCGGCCGGCATTGATGTGTGCGCACCCTACGAGGCCGAACTCAAAGGCCTGCAGGGCACCCACAGCCTTTACTCCGTCAAGATTCCCGCCTGAGGGGTTCAGGGCCTGATTTCCACCTGGTCATCGGGATTGAAATAACGCTCGGTTCCGTCGGTGAACTTGACCGTGCATATCTCCGGCAGGAAACTGCCGTCGTGCGGCGACAATTCCGAGACCACCCGCGACTTGACCCGTTTCCACGCGTCGTCACCTTCGCCATGCTCACGGAGCTGGTAACCCGGCAAGCGGTTGGTGAGGTCGACTGCCCGCAATTGGAGCACTCGGGGAGATGGCGTCGGCATAACATTCAATTCTGCCGAGCAATTCTTACGAGCAGATGACGGCTAGTCACGAGCTGGCTGCGGAAGCGGGCGACGGCGCACCACTGTCGGCCACCAGAACCACGGTCCCAGGATGGCCAGGATGGACGGCACGACGAACGAACGCACGATCAGCGTGTCGAGTAGCAGGCCGATGCAGACGGTTGAACCCATCTGACCGATGGTTCGCAGACCGCTTGTGAGCATGGCCAGCATGGTGAACGCGAACACCAGACCGGCCGACGTCACCACGCCGCCTGTGCTGCCGAGCGCCCGGATCAGACCGGTGTGAATGCCCCCGTGAAGCTCTTCCTTGACCCGGTTGATCAGCAGCAGGTTGTAGTCCGATCCCACCGCCACCAGGATGATGAACGTCAGCGGCAAGATCAGCCAATGCAACGGCAGCCCGATCAAGTGCTGCCAGAGCAGGATCGACAACCCGAACGCGCCGGCATAGGAGAACGCCACCGTCGCAGGAATCACCAACGCCGCCACCAGACTTCGCGTGATGAACATCATGATCAGGAAGATCAGCACAAAGGCGGCGATGGCCGCGATGAGCAGATCCGATGCGGCATATCCCTTGATGTCCTTGTCGGTGGCTCCCGAGCCACCGATATAGACCCGGGCCCCGGCCAGCGACGTCTCTTTGAGGATCGTTTTTATTGCATCGGGGAACATTTCGACATGTTCCACGCCTTCGGGGCCCATCGCGTCACCCTCGTGGGTGAAGATGAACCGGGCCGCCTTGCCGTCCGGCGAAATCATCAATTTCTCGCCGGTTTTGACGTCTTCATTGTCGAAACCCTCGTGCGGGATGTAGAAGAAATCATCGCTGCGCGATTTGTCCCAGTCGTTTCCGACGTTGACCGAGTCATCGAACGTCTGCTCGGTCGCCAGGGACTGAAGGTCGGCAGAACCGTACGAGTTGACCAACTTTGCCTTCAAAGCCTCGGTGTCATCGGCCGTGGCTTTCAGCTGCGCGATGATTTTCGGGAAGGTTTTGTCGACCTCCTCGATAGAGATTCTGGCGAAGTTGATCTGTTCAGCCAACTTGTCGATGTTGTCGATCGTGTCGAACACCGATCTGAACGTGAAGCAGATGGGAATGTCGTAACAGTGCTTCTCGAAATAAAAGTAGCTTTTGATGGGGCGGAAGAAATCGTCGAGATTTGATACTTCGTCCCTGATGTCCTCGCTGACCTTTTGCAGTTCCGCGATGGTGAGAGCCGTCTGATGCAGCTCGTCGGACACCTTCTGGAAGAAAACGATCTCCTTGCGCAGCACCTCGACGGAGTGCGACTGGATCTCTGCTTGCTCGTCGGTGTTGGTGTTCTGCTCCCTGTTGAAAGGCAGCTGTTGACCGTTGCCGCTGCCCTGAGTCGTGAACAGGTAGGGAATGCTGGCGTGTTCGAGCGGTCGGCCCAAGGGTCTGGTCATGCCCTGCACCATCGCCGCACCATGCAGGCGGATCAGAGCCCGAGCAACCCGGTCCAGCGAGATGAAGTCGGCCGAGTTGCGCATATCGTGGTCGGTTTCCACCATCAGCATCTCGGAGAACAATTTGCTCTTGGGGAAATGCCGGTCGGCGGCCTGGAAACCCAGATTCGACTTCGAATCGTGCGGCTGGTACTGCCGGTCGTCGTAGTTCTGCCGGTAGCTCGGCACGAAGATAGCCCCCAACATGACGATGGCCGAACTGGCGACCAGAATCGGCACCGGCCAGCGCACCACGCTCGCGCCGATCCGTCGGTACAGATGCGCCTTGGCGGCCTGTCGCGGATCGAACATCCCGAACAGGCTGCCCACCGTCAAAATCGCCGGGCCGAGCGTCATCGCCGCGGCGATGTTGAACAGCATCGTGATCGCGACCGCCGGCCCCATAGTGTGGAAATAGTTCAATCGCGCGAACGTCAGGCAGAAACACGCACCGGCGATCGTCAGCCCCGAACCGACGATGATCGGCGTGACACCCTTATAGGCAATGTAGAAGCTGTCTTCGCGGCTCTCTCCGGCTTGCCGAGCTTCGTGATAGCGCCCCATCAGGAAGATGCCGTAGTCCGTCCCGGCGCCCAAGGTCAGTGCGATGACGATGTTGACGGCGAACGAGGACAACTCGAGCAATCCGTGATGCCCGAGGAATGAGATGAGCCCCTTGGCGAACAGCATCTCGATGAGGACGCCGAGCAAAACGGGCAGCAGCGTGGGTGGTGAGCGATAGACGAACATCAACATGACCAATATGAGCAGGATCGTGATGATCGTGACGTTGTTCAAGCTCGAGTTCGCGATGCTCAACGTATCCGAGGCCAGTGGCGCCGCGCCGCTCACGAAAGCCTTGAGTCCCGGCGGGGGCGGGTCTTTGGCGATGATGTTGCGGACCGTGTTGACCGACTCGTTGGCCTCCATCTGGCCGATGTCGCCCGCCAGACGCAGTAACACGTACGTGCACTTGCCGTCCACACTTTGCGCCCCGGCCGCCGTGAACGGTTTGCCCCAGAGATCCATCACGAACTGCACGTGCTTGGTGTCACGTTCGAAGCGCTTCACCAAATCGTCGTAGTACGCGTGGTCCTGGTCGCCGAGTCGTCGGCTTTGCGCTTCGAACACCACCATGGTCAAATTCGTCGAATTGGACTCGTGAAACTTTTCGCCGATGTGCAGCAGCGCGCGCTGCGACGGCGCATAGTGCGGGACCATCGGACCGGCGAGTTCTTCCGCGACGTCCTCGACCTTGGGCGTGAACGCAGTCATCGTGACCGCGGAAAAACCCCAGAAGAAGATGAGTGGGATCGCGAATCGACGCACCATCCTGGGCAGGAACGGGCGTTTGACCCGGGGTTCATCCAGCCGGTGCTCGCTCATGCGGATTTCACCCTGCACTGGACGTCCGCGTCCGGATGATTGTCCGAAGCCTCGGGGACGCCGGACTCCGGCGGCGGGGGCATGCCATTGACCAGCATGCGGCAGCGCAGCGGACCGCCGTGGACATGCACTGAAATCGCACCGGATGCCACTGTCAGTGTGGTTGTCTCGTCGTGGCTCCAGGGCTCCGTTGTGAAGGTGACGTCGACCGGGTGGGGGTGCCCGGCGATGTCGACGTACACGATCTTCGCGGTCTTTCCGACGGGGCCGAACACCTGATACGTGAGCCGTTTGATGTTGAATTCCTCCGGCGCCTGCGGACCGTTTACCGTGATGACCGGCTCCGGCTCGGAGAATTGGTGCACCTTGTACATGCACACCAGGCCGACGCTCACGGCAATCACCGCAACCAGCGGCATCCAGAATCTGGACAGGACAGCCCGCCCGTGTGGACGAGGACTCACTGGATCACCTTTCGGAACGCGCTTCCCCGGACCTCGTGCTCTGAGCCGACTCCGTCGTCGGCGAGCGCATATCAATCAGGTTGACATGGGCACGTCATGACGTTACCAGTACAGAACGGGAACGACTACAACGTGCGGAACGTTATCACCTGCCGATGCACTCGGCAGCGCAGACAACCAGGGACTCAGCCCGCTACTTCCGCCGTCCGCAAACGACCCTTGAGTCGCTTGGCGCGCAGCAGTTGAATGGCGAGGTTCGTCGAGGTGAGCATCGGGATCACGCCAATGAACGATCGCTCGGACGGGGTGGCTCCCTGCAGATACTCCAGACACCCGAAGACGTAGTAGGTCGAGAGCGCGAACAACGTAAAGGGGATGCAGAAGGCCATGGGGTTGCCGCGGATGGCGACAATGCGCTGCGCGTACTCGAACTCTTCTCTTGTCATGGTTTCGCGTTTCCGCAACTTCCTGATGACGCGCGGCGCGGCCCGGATTTCCTCGCCGAACGGCAGCTTGGGTTCCGCCTCCAACCGCCGCGCGTAGAACGTTCCGATGGACAACAGCAGAAATGTCACCGCCAGGGCGATCAACGCGAGCAGACCCCAGAAATACGTACTCACATCCCACTCCTTCGCTCCGCCGTTCGAACCTAACATCACCGGCAGGATCCGGCCGATCGTCGACGGGCGCACAGCGCCGACGTCCGACTGCAAGACTGGCGGCATGCCCGTCATCAACACCCGTGTGCGCCAGGCCGGCCCGCAGGACGCCGGCGGATGCCTGACGATCTACCGCCCTTACGTCGAGAACACCGCGGTGAGTTGGGAACTCGACGTCCCAACCGTCGACGAGATGGCGGAGCGGATCACCGCAGCCTGCGAGACGCACGCGTGGTTGGTCCTCGAAAAGAACGACCGGACAATCGGATTCGCCTACGGGAACGCCTTCAACCGCCTTCCCGCCTTTCAGTGGTCAGTCCAGACCGGCCTGTATGTCGCCGACGATCATCATCGTCGCGGGGGAGGCCGCGCACTGTACACGCAACTTTTGACCCGCCTCGGCGAGCGCGGCTACCGACGAGCGTTGGCCGGTATCACTCAGCCCAACGAAGCCAGCAACGCATTTCACCGATCGATGGGGTTCGGAGATGCCGGTCTGTATCGGCGCGTTGAATACAAGCATGACCGTTGGCACGACGTCGCCTGGATGCAGCTCGATCTGCCGGTTCCGGTCGACAGTGCTGACCCGCCCGGATTGATCAATTGAACGTCTACGGGATCTGACGAGAAACGGGGAAACGTGAGCGACGGCGCCCAAACCGGAATCATCACCACCCACGTACCGGCACGTCTGGATCGGCTGCCGTGGTCGCGGTTCCACTGGCGCGTCGTGATCGGCCTCGGCGGCGTATGGGTACTGGACGGCCTCGAGGTGACAATGGTCGGCAACGTGTCGTCGCGCCTCACCGAAAAGGGCAGCGGCATCGCGCTCACCGCCGCGGACATCGGCACGGCGGCCGCGTTCTACATCGCCGGAGCGTGCCTGGGCGCGTTGTTCTTTGGCCACCTGACCGACCGCTTCGGGCGGCGCAACCTGTTCATCCTGACGCTCGCGGTGTACCTGGTCGCCACGGTCGCGACGGCGTTCGCGTTCGCGCCGTGGTTCTTTTTTCTTACCCGGTTCTTCACCGGCGCCGGCATCGGCGGCGAGTACGCCGCGATCAACTCAGCTATCGACGAATTGATCCCCGCACGGGTGCGCGGTCGGGTGGATCTCATCATCAACGGGACCTACTGGCTGGGCTCGGCCGCCGGAGCGGGCGGAGCGCTGCTTCTGCTGAATACCTCGAACTTTCCCCCCGACCTGGGATGGCGGTTGGCTTTCGGAATCGGCGCCATCTTCGGAATATTCGTCCTCCTGGTGCGGCGCAATGTCCCGGAAAGCCCACGCTGGCTGTTCATTCACGGCCGTAACCAGGAAGCCGAGGAAATCGTCGGCGACATAGAGGCCGGCATCGAGCAGGAGACCGGTCAGCCGCTTCCAGAACCGCCCGGAAAGCCGCTGAAAGTCCGCCAGCGCGAGACGATTTCATTTGTCGAGATCGCGAAAGTTGCTTTTCTGCTCTACCCGCGGCGCGCCGTGCTCGGATTGGCGTTGTTCATCGGGCAGGCATTTCTCTACAACGGCGTGACGTTCAATCTGGGCACCCTGTTGAGCGGCTTCTATGGAGTCGACGCCGCGAAGGTGCCGCAGTTCTACGTGTTGTGGGCGCTGAGCAACTTCTTCGGACCCTTGGTGCTCGGTCGATTTTTCGACACCATCGGCCGCAAAATGATGATCACCATCTCCTACATCGGCTCGGGGGCGGTGGCGGTTGTTCTCGCGGTCCTCTTCGTCACCCAGACCGGCGGGGTCTGGGCCTTCATCGGCGTCCTCGCCGCCACCTTCTTTCTGGCCTCCGCCGGTGCCAGCGCCGCCTACCTGACCGTCAGCGAAATCTTTCCGATGGAGACCAGGGCCTTGGCCATCGCGTTCTTCTACGCCGTCGGCACCGCCATCGGCGGTATCAGCGGGCCGCTGCTGTTCGGGCACCTGATCGAGTCCGGTCAGCGCAGCGAGGTCATGTGGTCGTTTCTCATCGGGGCGACCGTCATGGCGACGTCGGGTCTGGTCGAACTATGGCTAGGGATCAACGCCGAGCAACGTCCACTCGAAGAATTGGCGCTGCCCTTGACGGTGGCTGACGCGGAGCGCGACGAGGAATCCGACACGCGCTAATGCATCCGGTGGGCCACAACGTCATTAACGCCGGCTGAACTTGGGCTAGCTATGAGTCCAATTGTGCGGAGGCGGGGCTGCGCCCTGACCGCATCTTTGGAAGAGTTTCCAACCATGAAACGTCTGATGCTGCTGTTCGGCGTCGCCGCCGTGACCATTGGTGCGGCGCCGGCGTACGCCGACCCTCCGACTCCTCCCAATAACGACGCGGACTTCGTCCAGCAACTCCACGCTGCCGGGCTTACCTATCAAGACCCCGATAAGGCGGTCAAGGTCGCCAAGGGCATCTGCGATTTGGCCGATAAGGGGACTCCTCAGGCCGATATCGAGAAAAACCTGCAATCGCAGAACCCGTCATTCAGCGGGAACGGCGTGCGGAAGTTCGTCCTGCTCTCGGCCGCTGAATACTGCCCCAAATATTCGCCGAGCGAGGGTGGCTCCCCGAAACCGCCTGGCGCAGCGAGTAATTAAGCCCCGCTGCGGACTACCTGGTCGGCTGCGGCGCGCATCCGTTCCGACAATCGGAGCAGATCGTGTTCACCGATCCCGTTCTGGAGTGTGTACGCGAGCTGCCGCAATTCAACGGCGCAGTTTCGCATTTCGTTTTTAAGCGACTCGACCGGGATCATCGCGTTCCTCCTTGGGCAGGACGGGCGCTGTGCCCGGCAATCAAATGTGGAAAATCTCCGCAACCGGGCGCCCGCTCGGCGAGACACCCACAGCTGTTTCTACGAGGTGTTGACATCTGGTCAACACCCGAACTTTTCTGCCGCGCACGTCATTGACGACTACCGGCCAGACATGGCGCGCGGACAAATGTTGTTGCGCCGCAATAACATGGCACCGGCGGCGTCCAGAGAGTCGATGGGAACTGCACCAGCTCGCCAATCGGGGACATAGAGGGACGGTAAGCGCCATCCCTGCGTGCGGCATTAATAAATCAGATGTACTCGCTGAGAAAAAAATGAGCCGGCGCGGATGTCGAGTTTCGTGAAAGAAACTGAGTATTACTATGTTTCGCGCGCTGCCTGTAGAGCGAAGTGTTAGCTTCTCTCCGTGTCTGAACACGGAGAACCACTGCGGATCGGCGTGCTGGGCGCGGCGAGCATCGCCCCGTCGGCGCTCATCAGGCCGGCGAAGGACAACCCTGACGTTGCGGTCACTGCGGTAGCCGCACGCGACGCTGCGCGGGCTCGGGCGTTTGCTGCCAAGAACGACATCCCGCGAGTGCACGACAGCTACGAGGCGCTGATCGCCGACCCCGAACTGGATGCGATCTACAACCCGCTGCCGAAGGGTTTGCACGGCAGATGGACTCGCGCCGCACTCGACGCCGGCAAGCACGTGCTATGTGAGAAGCCGTTCACCGCCAACGCCGCCGAGGCCCGCGAGGTCGCCGAGGTGGCGGCGAAGTCGAACCGAGTGGTGATGGAGGCGTTTCACTACCGCTACCATCCGCTGACACTGCGAACCGAGCAGATCATTGCCTCGGGTGCGTTAGGCAAACTCGAGCGGGTCGAGGCCTCGTTGTGCTTCCCGCTGCCGAAGTTCTCCGATATTCGCTACAACTACGCGCTCGCCGGCGGAGCCCTGATGGACGCCGGCTGCTATGCCGTCCACATGGTCCGCACCTTCGGCGGGTCGACCCCGGAAGTGGTCTCGGCCCACGCCAAACTGCACGACCCGCAGATCGACCGTGCGATGACGGCCGAGCTGGAGTTCGCCGAGGGCCAGACCGGCCAGGTCCGCTGCTCGATGTGGTCGTTGCGGCTCCTCGAGATCAGCACCCGGATCGTCGGCGAGCGAGGCGAGTTGTCGCTGTTCAACCCGGTCACACCGCATTTCATCCACCGTCTGACCATTCGTTTGCCGGAGGGCAGACGTATCGAGCGTTTTCCGCGCCGTGCGTCGTATGCGTATCAACTCGACGTCTTCGCCGCCGCGGTTCTGCGCGGTGAGCCGGTGAAAACCACGCCCGAGGATGCGATCGAGAACATGACCGTGATCGATGCGATCTACCTCGCGGCCGGCCTTCCGCTGCGGCAGCCGAGCTGATCGTCGAATGCCGGTCACGTCAGCAGCACCTCCCCATATCATCGGGTGATGAGCACCGGCGGTCTGGACACCGTGGGTTCGCCGGCCTTCACCGACGAGGAATCGGCGCGCTACCGAGCCGCCGGCTGGTGGTCAGACCTGACGCTGTCCCAGGCGGTAGCCCGCAACGCCGAGCAGCACCCGGATCGTCTCGCGTACATCGACCACCACGGCTCGTCGTTGACGTGGTGCGATTTCGACCGTGCTGCAACGGCTTTGGCGGAGCAGTTGTCCGGCGCCGGAATCGCGCGAGATGATCGGGTCGCGGTGTGGCACGGCGACTCGGCCGCCCTTCACGCGCTCTTCGTCGCCGTCGAGCGCTGCGGGGCGGTCGTCGTCGGGATCGGCGCGCGGGCCGGCACCCGCGAGGTTGCCGCGATCCTGCACAGCTCACAACCGAAGATGCTGGTCAGCGATGGTGCGCGGGCCGACGACGCGATCCGTGCCGCGGCCGATGCCGCCGTCCACTCCGTGCCGGTAGTGGTGCTGGCGCACGGCACCGGGGGACTGCGACTCGACCTCGAGGCCGCGCCGGCGGCGGTGCGGGCGGGCCACCCGCTCGAATCCGACGACGTGTTCTTGATCAACTCGACGTCCGGGACCACCGGGTCACCCAAGTGCGTGGTGCACACCCAGAACCGCTGGTATTACTTCCACCAGAAAGCGGTCGCCAACGGACACCTGACGTCGGACGACATTGTTCTGCCCGTCATCCCCATGCCGTTCGGATTCGGCATTTGGACCAGTCACACGACGCCGATGTTCCTGGGCGCCACTGCGGTTATCCTGGACCGCTTTAGTGTGCGAGCCACCTGCGAGGCGATTGCAAAGCATCGGGTTACCGTGTTGTGTTGTGTCAGTACGCAGTTGACCATGCTGATCGCCGACACCGCATCCCGGGAGTACAACCTGAGTTCGCTGCGCGTCGTGTTCACCGGCGGGGAGTCGCTCCCGTACCGGCCGGCAGCGGAGTTCGAAAAGCTGACCGGTGCAAAGATTCTGCAGTTTTACGGTTCCAATGAGACCGGCATCCTGAGCGCCACGACACTGGACGACCCGCAGCCACGCCGCCTGCGGACCGCCGGCCGCATCGTGCCCGAGATGTCGGTGCGGCTCTTCGAGGGACAACTGGACGTCACCGGAACGGGACGCGGCCAGCCCGCGTGCCGAGGCCCGGCCACCAGCCTCGGCTACCTAGGCGGCACTGACCACGACACGTTGTTCACCCGCGACGGCTGGATGCGGATGGGCGATATCTGCGAGATCGACGCCGACGGCTACCTGAGCGTCACCGGCCGCACCTCGGACTTCATCGTGCGCGGCGGTAAGAACATCAGCGCTGCTCACGTCGAGGACGCGGCGACCATGCATCCCGCGATCGCAGTTGCCGCGGCGGTGGCAATGCCCGACCCGGTGTTCGGCGAAAGGGTCTGTCTCTACACCGAACTCGTCGACTCGCAGGCCGTCGACCTGCCTGCGCTGGCCGAGTACCTGTTGGCCGCAGGTGTTTCAAAGGAACTGTTGCCCGAGCGACTCGTCGTTGTCGACGAATTGCCGAGATCGTCCGGCGGCAAGATCGCCAAGGGCCGGCTTCGTGAGGATATTCACGCCAGGATGGAGGCCGATCATGAACGTGCCTGAGGCTCGCCGAGGTGGCCTGGAGGTGTGGGCGCCATCGGTGGTTCCGCCGATCGGGGTCGACCTGTCCAACGAGCAGTCGCTCGCGATCGCGTTCCGCCACTTGGCGGGAATCGGGTTCGCCGAGAACCTGGCCGGGCACATCACCTGGCAACCGGATGGGCAGAGCGACATGTTCGTCAATCCGTGGGGACTCTGGTGGCAGGAGATCACCGCCTCGGACATCTGCGTGGTCGACGCGGATGCGCGGGTCGTCAGCGGCCGCTGGGATGTCACGCCGGCCATCCATATCCACACCGAACTGCATCGCGTTCGCGACGACGCACGGGTGGTCATCCACAACCACCCGTATTACGTGTGCGTGCTCGCCGCATTGGGCAGGCTGCCGGAATTGCTCCATCAGACCGGCTCGCTGTTCCTGGACGACCTCTGCCTGGTCGATGCGTACGACGGCGAGATCGACAGTGCCACCCGCGCAGCTGATCTCGCGGCCCGTATCGGTACGGCGAATCTCACTGTGCTGGCCAATCACGGCGTCATCGCCACCGGCCGCAACCTGGCCGAAGCCGTGTACCGCGCCGCATCGATCGAGCGGGTCTGCAAGCTGGCCTATGACGTGCTGCTCACGGGCAAGGAGCCTGCGCAGATGAATTGGACGGACATGGCAGGTATGCAGCGATCCTTGATCGAACGGGCGGCTGACGTCTACTGGGCGGGCGCCACCCGCCTCACCATCAAGGCCGATCCTGCGGTACTGAGCTGAGTGGCTTGCGATGAAATCGATCGACGAACTGGCCACCAATCTGAGCTTCACCACCGCCAAGACCGGCGAGGAACGGTCGGTCACGCTACTACCTGATCCGCCCCGGGCGTCGCGCCAATACACACTGATCTCCGTCGACGACCACATCGTCGAACCGCCCGACACCTTCACCGGCCGTCTACCGCAGCGGTTTGCCGATCGGGCTCCGAAAGTGGTTGATACCGCCGACGGAGGTCAAACCTGGGTCTATGACGACCAGGTGCTGCCGAATGTCGGTTTCAACGCGGTCGTTGGGCGGCCGGTGTCCGAGTACGGCTTCGAGCCGGTGCGCTTCGACGAGATGCGCAGAGGCGCATGGGATATCCGCGAACGCGTCAAGGACATGGACCTCAACGGCGTCTACGCGTCACTGAACTTTCCGTCGTTTCTTCCGGGTTTCGCCGGTCAGCGGCTGCAGCAGGTGACCAACGACCGCGATCTGGCCCTGGCCTCGGTGCGGGCATGGAACGACTGGCATCACGACGTGTGGGCCGGTTCGTTCCCCGGCCGGATCATTCCGTGCCAGTTGCCCTGGCTGCTGGATCCTGAACTCGGCGCACAGATGATCCGCGAGAACGCCGAGCGTGGCTTTCACGCCGTCACGTTCAGCGAGAACCCCTCGATGCTGGGATTGCCGAGCATCCATTCGGGCCTCTGGGATCCGATGATGGCCGCGTGCGCGGAGACCGGGACCGTGGTGAACCTGCACATCGGATCGTCCGGCTCGTCGCCGTCGACCACCGACGACGCACCGCCGGATGTACAGGGCGTGCTGTTCTTCGCCTACGCCATCTCGGCGGCCGTCGACTGGTTGTACTCGGGACTGCCGAGTAGATTCCCCGATCTGAAGATCTGCTTGTCGGAGGGCGGAATCGGCTGGGTCGCGGGACTATTGGATCGACTCGACCACATGCTCAGCTATCACGCGATGTACGGTACCTGGGCGGCGCTGGGAGAGAGCCTGACCCCGGCCGAGGTGTTCACCCGCAATTTCTGGTTCTGCGCCGTGGAAGACAAATCCTCGTTCGTGCAGCACGAGCGGATCGGCGACGACAACATCATGCTGGAAGCCGACTACCCGCACTGCGACTCGACATGGCCGCACACCCAGGCGACCGTGCACGAGCAGATCGGCGACCTGCCATCGCATCTGATCCGAAAGTTCACGTGGCAGAACGCATCACGGCTCTACAACCATCCGGTGCCGGCCGACGTGCAGCGGGATCCCGAGGCGTTTTGAGTAGCCCTTCGATGGTAAATAGTGCTGTCGGGGCGTGCTTTCGCTTTCTCGCCGCTGGGCTTCATCCGCCCGCTGCCGGCTCGGGCGGCCGAAACTGCTGACCCGCAACCGAACCCGACCGGCTAAAGTCAGCCGCCGAGACCCTTCTTGACGGCGTCGTCCTGCTTTTGCCCGACCTCGGTGACGAATTCCGGTGGCGCCAGCGCGAAAGAGGGCCCGTCGAACTCCAGCGTGACCATCGCCTTGCCTTCGGTGAACACCAGCACCGTCACTCCCTTGGAGTGGTCCGGCGACAATCCCGAGATCGTCGAGCCGCCCACCCCGACTTCGGCGTTCAGCGATTTTGCGAGAAGAGTCTCGCGATGCGTTGCCTTCGCCGAGTCAAGCGCGCTGGCTGCGGCTTCGATGTCCGGCAGAATCTGAATCGTGTCGATGATCGCGTGGCTGTGATCTTGGTCAGCGAACGTGATCGTCGCGCCCTGTTGGCCATTCGGGTCTTTGGTGGCCGGCCCAGCAATGAAAGGATCAGGTGCCTTGATGTCACTGGCCTTGATCAGAAGCGTGGTGTAGTCGTTGATCGCCGGGTGTGGGGTGGTGCTGAATCCTGAAGACGGCGTCGCTGTTTTCGAATCGCTGCCGCAGCCCGACACCCCCACGAGCGTCGCAGCGATCGCCGTCGCGGCCATCGCTGTCAGGGGAATCCTCATCGACCGTGCTCCTTTACCTGGGATACCGCAAACCGTATCTCATCGGCAGCCTCCGGTAGAACTCCTGAGCCGCGGCCCAACGACCCGGAACGCAGCATGCTGGGTAAAGCCACTCATGCCCGCGGAATATTCCGCGTGTCAGCAGGTTTCGACGTCTAGCTCGCTGCAACGGGTTCGCGTGCATACAGCCCGCTCCCGGTGATGAACGGCAGATCGAGCGTCGTCCTGATGCCGGGCGAGGCTGCGACCACCGCCGGGATGGCGTTCACAATCCGGCCGGCCGCACCGCAGATCGCTGCCTGATTGTGGTCGCCGTAACGACTGCTCGGAACGATGTCCACCGCATAGGAGGGCTCGCCGGTGATCTCGACACGATAGGAACCGCCGCCCGCGGCGGGCTGAGGCAGGTCCGGGCGCAGATCGGGCCGCAACCTGGTGACGTGCTCGATCACGATCGCGGGATGCCCGTTGACCATGCCGCGGATCTCGAACTGCAGAACCGCCGACGTTCCCTTGGCCACGTGACCGACCGCGATGTCGAAGTCCTCGGGCGCCGGCTCGCGCTGGTAGGACTCGGTGATCTCGTCCACCTCGATGCCCAGACCGGCCGCGAGTTGCCGGATCGCGGTGCCCCAGGCAATGCTGAGCACACCCGGCTGAAGCAGCATCGGGATCTCGTCCAGGGGCCGGGCAAAGCCCATGTAGTGCATGACTTCGGCGCCGTCGTAGGACGCGTAGTCGTGAATCTCCATGCAGCGCACCTGTTCGATGCGTTGACACGTACCGGCAAGTGCGAGAGGAATCAGGTCGTTGACGAATCCCGGATCGACGCCGCTGATGAAGAGACTCGAATTACCTTGTACTGCAGCGTCTTCAACACGTTTGAAGTACTTGTCCGGGATGACGCCCCAGGGGTATTGCAGCAATCCGGGCGACGACCCGACGACGTTGATGCCGGCGCTGAGGATGCGCATGACGTCGGCCGTCGCCTCGGGCAGGCGGGTGTCGCCCATCGCGCAGTACACGACACACTCCGGCCGGGTGGCGAGCAGGGCGTCGAGGTCGTCGACGGCAGCAATCCCGGTGGAGACATTCAAGCCGGCAAGATCGCCGGCGTCCTTGCCGACCTTCTCCGGTGTCGACACGCACACGCCGGTGAGGTCGAATTGCGGATTGATGATCAGCTCGATCAACGCCAACCGACCGACGTTCCCAGTACCCACCTGGGCGACTCGGATCGCCATACATGTTCTCCATCCCCGGACGCGCGTCACAAACAGACCTCGACGCTAGTCCACCGCGAATGCGGGCGCGGAGAATCGTTGCACCATCCCGCGCAACGTCAGTTACTGGATCGCACCGTCATCGGCGTCGCCGATGCGGGGTAGTCGGCCTAGTTGCCGAAGCCGCCGTGCTGCGCCGCCTGTATCGGGGCTGGACTGCCGGGCCCCTGCAGGCGGCTGGCGGCGAAGTCCACGCCCTGAGCGATCACGCTGCCATCGTCGACGTAGCTGTTGTGTGCGGAGAAATTCATTCCGTCAGAGCAGACCGGGTCCTCCACGGCGCACACCTGAATGGTCTTGGCCTGATACAACGGCCCGATCACCAGCTGCGGCTGACCGAGGAAGTTCATCGCCCGGACGTTCGGTGTCCCGAATAGCACCACCGCAGCGACGTGATTGGCCACCGCGGGATCGAGCGGTCGGGGAATGGTTGCCGGGTCGACGTCCTTGGGAACAGAGTCCGGCACAGCGGACGATGTCAGGAAGCCCGCCACTGCTGCACCCTGCGAGTAGCCGCCGAGCACCATTTTGGTGTTGGGGCAGGCGGAAGTCTCGCTGACGACATGCGCCTCGGCGTCCCTGATGCCGTCCAGGCCAGTCGACCACTGATCGCTGGCCGGGTAGTTCACTGGGTAAACGTCCATCGACTTCCCGCCCAGCCGACCACGCAGGGCGTCGACGAAGGCTTGCCCGGTCGGTCCGACACCTGGATCCTCGCCGGTGCCACGCGCGAAAACCACCTGGGTGTCGGGACACGGCTGGGCGGATGCGGACGGAACGGTGGCGATCGGAAGTGCGGACACTCCGAGCGTCCACGCCGCGGCAGCCGCGGCACCAGTGAGACGAGTGACTCGACGCGCAATCATGACGCTCAAGATTCCCCCAGTATTGGTTGTCCAAACTAAGAATTCTCTGGGCATCGCCAAAATACCCTCGCTCGTAATCGTAGCCCTCGGCGGCGAACCGTGCCGCATCACCAGTTGAGTGCGGCGGCAGAGTGATTCAGTCTGACGCGTCGATGGAGTCGGGCGCATCAGCCGCTTTCACCAGCTGCACCTCCGGCCGAGCCGGCACCTCATCGGCGAGAAACCAGCGGAAGGCAAGGTTGCCACGGGGATAGTCAAGCGTGGTCAGCGAATTCGGATGCGTTGTCAACCCCCGAGAGAGCACCACTGTCACCGAGCCATCCGCATTGGGGATCGCGCTGTGGCCATTAACTGAGCAGCGGGCATCGGTCACACCGTGGGTCGCCATGAACTGGTTCCACACCACCAGGTTCCAGAACCGGCACGCCGGCGGCCGGTGGGTGATGACCAGCGCTTCGTCGTCGTCGAGTACGAAGCTGCCGTAGGAGTAGCAGGCGTCGCGGGCCGACCAGCCGAAGTTGGCGTCCGGCACCTGGTAAGGGTCGGCGAATTGGTTTGCTGCGTGAGCTATCTCGTGGCCGAGCGCGTGCGCCTGATCGACCCTCGCGCCGATAGCCAGCGGAATGATGGCGAACATCGTGCGCATCCACGCGGCGACGGACCGTAGCTTCGCCGCGGTCTCGGCATCGCCGTGCCGAACGGGCTCGGGCTCGTCGAGCGACTCGATGTGCCAGTGGACCCGGCGACCGGTCTGCGGGTCGGCCTGATAATCGCGGGTCATCAACACCGCGGCATCCGGTGTCGGCCCGAGCTCGAAGGAGAAGTTGCCGGCGGCGTCGATATCGAGATCGCCGTCGCGCACGATCGCCACAACGCGGTCCGACCAGCCGCCCGGCGATGGTTCGTTGTAAGCGGTCAGCGAGAAGTAGACGCTGTCGCCCCGGTTCCCGCTGATTCGGTAACGACGGTGCGGATCGACCGGGCAGATGTAGTAGTAGGCGTCGGTGTTGTCGCCGCCCCAGCGGCGGTCCCGCCGAAAGGGCGTGTTGACCGCCACGAACATGGGCCGGCTTGGCTCACCGAACAAGTAGGTGTCGAAGGCGACGCCCAGGGTGGTGGCCAGCATG
Organism: Mycobacterium sp.; assembly: GCF_965277065.1. GTDB lineage: Bacteria > Actinomycetota > Actinomycetes > Mycobacteriales > Mycobacteriaceae > Mycobacterium. The sequence goes on along the minus strand of NZ_CBDIBT010000006.1, from coordinate 27,618 downwards.
CGGTAGCCGTCACCGATCTGGCGGTCGTCGGTGACGGCGCGGTCGCCGTCCAGGAATGAGCGGTCCAAACTGCCCAGCGTGTCCAGCAGCTCGCGCCAGGCGACGGTGGACTCGTGCTCGGTGCTGGTCATCCGCTTATGCCTCTCGTTATCAGGGTTGCCGTGCGTTGCACCCAGGAGTCGTCGAGCGCGTCGCCGCGGGTGAGCAGGGCCAGGAAGGTGGTACCGGCAACGACCTCGACGATTTCGGCTGCGGTGACGTCGGGACGGACCTCGCCGCGTGCGACGGCGTCGGCGAGGCGATCGTTCAACCCGCGAGACAAGATTTCGCTGAAGCGTTCCAGCAGGGTCGCGTGCAGGGTCAGATCGGCAGCCATCTCACCGACCAGTCCAGGCAACGCCGCCCGCGCGGCGGGGGTGTTCAGCACCACCGCGGTGCGGCTGACCATCTCGCGAACGTCTCCTGCCAGCGACCCGGTGTCCGGCAAGGCCATGGCGTCGCTGATCGGAAAAACCGCCTCGTGCACGAGGTGGGCCTTACTGGGCCAACGCCGGTAGATCGCGGGTTTGCTGGTGCCGGCCTGCCGCGCGATCGCATCCACCGACAAATCGGCGTAGCCGGTCTCGGCGAGCAACTCGACGGTGGAGCGCAGCACCGCGCTGTCGATGCGCTTATCCCGGGGGCGGCCGAGCTCTGTCGTCATTACGGAACTGAAAGTAACATAATTCGCCATGACAGATGCCCCGCTCGCGCTTGTACACCTTGACGACCTGGCCGTGCCGCGCTTCAGCACGGAGATGGACCAGACCCGCGACCTCATGGCCACGATGGCGGCAGAGTGCCCGCTAAACGGCGAGGTGCTGCACGCCAAGGCCGTGGCCGAGACCGGGCTGAACGATTTCGGATCCGACGACTACCGGGAGCGCCTCGACGTCTTGCTCGCCGCACTGCGTGAGATCCACGGCCTGCAGGACCCCGGGATCGTCAACTTTCACGCGCAGATGTTGCAGTTGCTCAAAAACCGGCTACTGCTCAACGACCTGCTGACGCGCCATCCGGAAATTCGCGACATCGATGTGCTACCGCCTGTCGTCATCGCGGGTTTACCGCGCACGGGCACCACCCACCTGCACAACTTGCTGGCGGCCGGGCCCACGTTCCGGACCATTCCGTACTGGGAGAGCGTGGAGCCGTTTCCGCTGGCAGCAGAGCTGGGTATCGAGCCGGATCCGCGTAAGGCGCGGATGGATATCGCCGTCGAGTTCATGAACTCGGCGATGCCGCACTTTCCGCTCATGCACGAGATGACGACAGAGCATGTCCACGAGGAGATCCAGCTGCTGGCCAACGACTTCTCCACGATGCTCTTCGAGACGCTCGCCCATGTGCCGCGCTGGCGGGACCACTATCTGTCCCACGACCAGACATCGTCGTACGAGCATCTGAAGCTTCAGCTGAAAGCTCTGCAATTCCTCCGGGGTGGCCGCCGCTGGCTGCTGAAGTCGCCGCAGCACCTCGAGCAGCTCTCGGTGCTGGACGCCGTGTTCCCCGGTGTCGTCGTGGTGTTCACCCACCGCGACCCGGTACCGGTGGTGCTGTCCATGCTCGCGATGTTGACCTACACGGCGCGCATGCACCGCTCTCCGGTGCCAGTGCACGAGATCGCGGCATCGTGGTCCGAGCGTCTGCAGTTGATGCTGAACGCACTTGTTCGAGATCGCGACCTGATTCCGCCCGAGCGGTCCATCGACGTCCACTTCGATGAGTTCATGAACGACGAACTCGGTGCCGTCGAGCGATTCTACGAGCTCGCCGGAGAGCCTCTCAGTGCCAGTGCACGCGCGGCGATGACTGACTACCTGGACAACCACCAGCGAGGCCGGCTGGGCAGAATCGCGACGTCGGCCGAAATGTTCGGACTCGACGAGCACGACCTGCCCGACCGGTTCGCTCGGTACCGCGAGCGGTTCTCAGTCTGACGCCTGTTCAGGCTGCTTCGGGTGGTGCGGGTGCGTCGTTGGGAGTGTCACCGGCCGGAGCGGCGTCCGGTGCAGGGGCCGGCGGCGGGGGAGGCGCAGGCTCGGCTGGCTCTGGTCCCGGCGGAGGCGGCTCGGGCGCGATCAGGTTGACCAGGACGGGCGCCGGTTCGGCGGGCGCGTCGCCGTCCACCGCTAAGTACATGTGGTGGCGGAACTGAGGCTGGTAGGCGCCACCGCCACCGATCCGCACACCACCGCCTTCGCCACTGGAGACCGGCGTGCCGTCGGGCAGCGTTACCGCGGTGTGTCCGCCGTTCCAACCGATCACCAGCGCACCGGGCGCGGTGCCGTACTTGAAGCCACGCGCCAAGAGGGCTGACTCTTCGTCACCCGTGTTGAACCTGCCGCTGAATGCCGGCCGGTCGGTTGCCATGTTGGATACCAGGGAGGCCAAGCCTGAACAGTCAGTGCCCGCCGGGGAGTTCCCGCCGGTGATGTAGGGCGTGCCTGACATCTGCTCGAGCAGACCCATCAGCGTTGCTAAAACAAACATGGGCCGGGACGGTACTGACAAGATCAATAGACAATCAAACTTTGTGGACGCCATCACTTTTACATGTTGAGAATGACGTACGTCTCACTTGCGCCCAAAAGAGCCTGGTGGATAGGTGTTTCGAAACCACTGATTTCACACGCGTGGAACAGTAACCGTTCCTTGACTTTTCGCTGAGAAAAGCGCCAAGTTGTCCGCCGTCAGGGCCAGACGCAGCAACGTTAGGCCAACAACCCTCTTTAGCAAAGAGTTATCTTTCGCTGTGATCGATATGACCTTTCTGCGCGGGATTTCGCGCGTCTGTGCAGGCGGTCCTACGGTGTTCTGTCGTTTGTCTATTCGGCGGGCGGCAACTGCCGCGGATCGTCACTCGCACGCAACTCGGCAAGTCCGTCGCGCTCGGTCAATTGAGGTGGCGATTCGCCGCGGCCCGACCTCAACGCCGTGATATTCCGTTTCGACGACGGGCGCCGTGGCGAGAGCGGCTGGGCCGCAAAAGTTCCGAAGTCGCCGTCGTGGTCGTCAGCCGACGTGTACGCGGGCGACTCAGCAGCTGGCGTGAAACCGGAACTTTCTTCGGAGTGCACGGTGACCCTATGAGTGCGCTTGAGCGAGAAGGTGATGTCCTCAACCTCCTCGATCACCTGGCGCGCGGTGCGCAATGGATGGGTTGACGTATCGATTGCGCGGGCCACGATTCCGGGAACCAGCGGGCGGATCCAGCGAGCAGCGGCTCTGGTGAAATCGGGAATGGTCGGAATCCCAGGCGTTGCAGGGGTATTCCGCCGCTCGACCGCCGCGGGCAGGTTTGCCGCTTCGGCGGCCGGCGGCGTTGCCGCCGCACCGATCGACTGCGTCGCCGCCAGGCTTGCGGCCTCCGCCTCGGCGGCGATCGGCAAATAGATGTCCTCGACCGCCGGTGTCGGGTCCGGTGTCGGGGGCTCGATAGCGGCGGTCACACGGTGGCGAAGCTGCGCCCGGTCGATCTCCAGCTGTGCTTCGACAGCGAGGCGGGCGTGCGCGAGTTGCTCTTCGGCCCACATGATTTCGGTGGCAGCACGCATCTCCGCTCGTTTGACGGCGATCGCCGTATCGGCTGTCAGTTCGGCACGTTCGCGTTCGGCCCGGGCCTGCGCATGGCGATCATGCGTCGTCTCGCCTCGCCACAGCCGCAGAATCGTCGGCAGTAGCGCGAGAAAGGCGAAGAATGCGACGGTAAGCAGTTGCAGAATCAAGATGTTCGTGCTGATCGAGGTCAGCTGCTGCATGGCGACCCACCGAGCGCCGATACCCTGATCCGCCTTGCCACCTTGCCGGCTTTCGCTGAGTGACCGCTCGCCGTCGACGATACGAGCATCCAGATCGGCGGCTCGGCTGTCACGGACAGCAACGGCTGCGTCCAGTTCTTGCTGCGAGTCCGCGAGAATCTGGTTGGCCGTTCGGGTTTCGGGCCCCGATCCGGGCACACCTGTGATGCGGGTTTGCGGACATGCCGGAGTGGGGTGGTATTCGCAGCGGGCGACGACCAGAGCCTCGTCGCGATGTGTGCGCGCCACGTCAACCGTGTGGTCGAGTGCGACACGCGCATCACGCACGCGCTGCAGGCTGCCTGATGCTTGTACGACAGCCGGAGCCGAGGCGGCGTTGCGCGTGGCCTGTTGTCGAAGGTGATGATCGATTGGGCCGGAAAGTATTGCAAGTGAGGCGAATTCGCCCGCAACTGCACACAAGACCAGGCCGACGGCCAACGCCCCGCGTTTCGGCGCGCCGCGGGCCGGGCCGGTGGCGGTCGTCCGGCTGATCGCCCCCACCAGCAGTGCGAACACCAGAGTGAACGGCAAGACCGCGAGCGCCGAGAGCCGCGTTGCCTGCATGACCGCAAGCGTCGTCACCCCCCATGTCAATGCGACGGTGGCGAGCACGACGACGCCGGCGACGGCATGCGCAGAACGCTCGTGCTGTTCGCCCAGTTCGCGGCGCTCGCCGCCGCCGACCCAGGTGAGCCACGCCCCGGCAGAAGAACCGGAGGAGTGCGGCGCTGTGACGTGGTAGGCGCACATTGGATCAGACACCCTCCGTGAATTGCCAGGTCAGGACATGGCCGGGGACATCAACTACATGGCTGGCGGCGTGGGGGACCATTGGCCCGCAGAATCGTCAGTCCGGATCGCGCCGGTGCGATAACGGAATTCTCTCATACGCGCCGCCCAGCACACGGCTACACGGTCGGCCTCAGCTCTGTTTGGCGCGTCGGATCATTCGGGCGGTCGCACGCTCGATGGTTTCGCGCCGGGCCTCCGGCGTTCGCTGACCTTTGGCCCGGCGCAGCGCAGGCGCAATGGTGAGCCCCTGCTCGTAGGCAATGACCACGCGAGGATCCACGTAGGAGCGTCGCGCTACCGCCGGGGTATTACCCAATTGCTCGGAGACCGCGCGCATCACGGCAGCTTCTTCACGACGGCGAGCCGTCTTGGAGTTCGGCTCGCGGGCAATCGCGAACGCTTCCGCGGCGAGCACCGTGCCATGCCAAGTCCTCAGATCCTTGACGCTGAAATCTGCGCCCACCAACTCCCGGAAACGCACGTTGAGGTCATCGGCGTGCACCTCGGACCAGCCGTCCGAGGTTCGGTAAGCCAGCAGCCGGTCGGTCGAGGTGTCGGCACGCAACAATGATCGGACCGCGCTCAGCACCAACGGATCTTCCAACGACACCGTCCGGCGCACACCGCTTTTGGCGGGATAGTCGAAGTCCACGCAGTCTCGACGCAGCCGAACGTGGTCGCGCAACAGGGTTGACAGTCCGTAGCTGCCGTTCTCCTCGACGTATTCTTCGCCGCCGGCCCGGAAGTAGCCCTGGTCGATCAGGTGCTGCGCCAACGCCAGCACGCGATCGCGTCCCACCCCGCGGCCCTTCAGGTCGGTGAGCAGGTGCAGGCGCCAATCCGGGAGCTGCTTGGCCAGGCTCACCGCCCGGTCGTACTTTTCCTCGGACCGCTCGGCTTGCCATCGTTCGTGGTAGACGTACTGGCGGCGGCCTGCGGCGTCGTTCCCGACGGCCTGAATATGCCCATTGGGATACGGCGAGATCCACACGTTCTTCCACGCCGGCGGAATGACGAGCGCCTCGATTCGCGCCAGCACCTCTGCGTCGTCGACGCGATCGCCGTCGACGTCGATGTAAGAGAAGCCGCGTCCGCGGCGAACGCGACCAAGCCCCGGCCCGTTGACCGCGCTCTTGCGCAGCCTCATGTCAGCGGGTCCGGTCCGACCGGAGATAGCTGAGGAATCATCGCGACCGGTGTACCCCGCGGCAGCGTTTGCCTAACCGGATGCGGCGCGGCCGACACGACGCGATCAGCCGTCGTCTCGGTGGCCGACGTGAGACGGTATTTACTCATGCAGGGCTTTGAGTACGTTAGCTACGAGACGTTCGGACGGCGCTTCTTCGAGGTGGCTGTGACCGAGGAGCGGGTCGGCGCCGCATTCGCCGCGATCGCCGGTAGCCAGTTCGAGATGCCGACGATGGCTCAGGGTCCAGGCAAGATCGCCCGAGTCAGCGCAGCGGTGACCATCAAGCAGCCCAAGGTCACGCGCAATGTCGCCGACACCATCACTTTTGACATCCACATCCCGCTGTTGATCGACCTGCTCGTCGACCTCCGCATCGACAAGCAACGGTTCACCGTGGACGGCGACATCGCGCTGAGCGCGACCGCGCGTGCCGCCGAACCGCTACTGCTGATTGTCGACGTCGCCAAGCCGCGTGCCTCCGATATCGCGGTTCACGTGTCGTCGAAAAGCATCCGCGGGGAGATCCTGCGCATCATTGGTGGCGTTGATGCCGAAATTCGCCGGTTCATTGCGCAATACGTCAACGACGAGATCGACGCACCCGAATCGCAAGCCGCGCAGGTCATTGATGTGGCCGATCAGCTTGATCAGACCTGGACAGGCATCTGACCAGCCCCCGGTTCATCCCGCCGACACGGCAGGGTAGGTACCGCCCGCGGAGCTACCGGCAATTCTCTGCCAGCAGAAAGTGAGACGACGTGGCAGGAGTGGATGTCTCGACAACGTCGGACCTTTCGCCCGCAGCAGCGTGGAAGCTGGCATCGGATCTGAGCCGATTCGGCGACTGGATGACGATATTCGGCGGTTGGCGCGGCGAGGTGCCCTCAACGATCAAACAAGGAACTGAAGTCTCGTCGCTCATCAAGGTCAAGGGATTTCGCAACGTCATTCACTGGGAGGTGACTCAATACCACGAACCCACCGCCATAGAATTGGCCGGCCGCGGTCGCGGCGGGGTTCACATCACTGTCGCCATGAAGGTCACTGACAACAAACCCGGCTCGACCTTCGAGCTGTCCTCCACACTGAGTGGTGGTCTACTGAACGGGCCGCTGGGGAAGCTGGTGGCGAAAGTCATCAAGTCGGACGTGCGTAAATCCGTGTCCAATTTGGCCTCCCTCGAATGAGCCCAGCCGGCGTTACGTGACTCAGTGCGCGACGCCGGGCGCGCTAGTCCAGTCTCGCTGAACTTGACGGACCCGTCGTACTTCCGTCGATCGCCACGCCAGCGATGCGCCGGCAGCGAGCAATGACACGCTCGCCGCACCGACACCCAGGTCGATCTGCCTATTGACGAGGCTGGCCACGCATACCACGAACGCGGCGATGGCCATCGCGACAAGGAGCAAAACGGGACGCTTGGCAACGGTGTTCACCGCCCGCCCGGTCGGCGGATGCGCGATGTGCTGGTGGTCGATAACCGTGTTCACCATCCGGCCTGGCTACCCGAATCCCGGGCAGGGAAACGGACCCGGCGACACCGAAGGCCTGCTGCGGATCCTCGACCGGGATCGGTTTGTGCGTCCCGCCAAGTGGATACATGGACGGGGTGACGTCGGTGGTGGTCGTGGGCAGCGGGTTTACCGGATTCGAGTGTGCGCGCCGGCTGGCACGCCGGCTGCGCAGATCCGATGTCGACGTGACGATCATCTCGCCTGTCGACTACATGCTCTACACGCCGCTGCTGCCGGACGTGGCGGGGGGAGTGGTCGATGCGCGATTCGTCGCCATCCCACTGGCGGGAACGCTCAAGGGCGTGCGGGCGGTTCGGGGCCGGGTGGACAGCGTCGATCTTGGGCAGCACCGACTCCGCTTCACCGACCTCGAGCAGCGCACCCGCGAAATGTCCTGGGACCGGCTGGTGCTGACTCCCGGTTCGGTGACGCGGCTGTTCGACATTCCGGGATTGGCAAAGTACGCAAGGGGTTTGAAGTCAGTAGCCGAAGCCCTTTACCTTCGTGACCACGTACTCGAGCAACTCGAGCTTTCCTGCTTGGACGAGGACGCCGAGCTGGCGCAGGCTCGACGCACCATCGTCGTGGTCGGCGCGTCGTATTCGGGAACTGAACTCGTTTTACAGCTCCGCGCACTGGCGCACGCCGCCGCCAAGCAGATGAGTTTCGACCCGGCTTCGGTGAGATTCCTGCTCCTCGACCTGGCCGAACAGGTGATGCCCGAGGTCGGTGAGAAGTTGGGAGCGCGCGCGCAGAAGGTCTTGCGACAGCGCGGAGTCGACATCCGACTGGGCTTGACTCTCAACGAAGTTCACGCGGGCCACGTCGTACTCAGCGACGACTCGCGGGTGAATGCCCACACCGTCGCGTGGGTGACCGGCGTGACCGCAGCACCGCTGATCGAGACGCTCGGATTACCCACCGAAAAGGGCCGGTTGAAGGTGCAGACCGATCTCGCCGTGCCCGGACATCCCGACGTCTTCGCCGCCGGCGATGCCGCTGCGGTGCCCGACGTGACTCAACCGGGCAAGATCACGCCGCCCACCGCGCAGCATGCGACCCGCCAAGGCAAGACGCTCGCCAGAAACGTAGCCGCCAGCCTCGGACACGGTAAGGCGCATGAATACAAGCACCACGACATGGGATTGGTGGTCGACCTCGGACCGCACCGGGCGGTGGCGAACCCGTTGAAGATTCCGCTGTCCGGTTTTCCGGCTAAGGTCGTCGCCCGGGCTTATCACCTCTATGCCATTCCGCGAGGGGTCAACCGCTGGGCGGTCACGCTAGCATTCCTGACCGACGCGCTGTTCGCGCGATCGGTGGTCTCGCTAGGGCTCTCGGCGCAGGACGACGCCGAATTCGCCACCGGCGAAGGCATTCCGCTACCGAAGACCGGCTGAAGCCGCCGTCCTGATACCGCGCGGTCGGGGCGTCTCATCGCGTATTAGGTTGTGGCGGTGAAGTTCGTCCTCGCCGCCTACGGCAGTCGCGGCGACACAGAACCCTGCATCGCCGTGGCAGGGGAGCTGCAGCGCCGAGGTCACGATGTGCGGATGGCGGTGACGGTCCCACCCGACCTGCGTGCGTATGTCGAGTCGGCGGCGCTGGTGACTGAGCCGTACGGACGCGACTGGCGGGAGCTGTTGGGCGACGAGGACTTCACCCGGATGCTGCAAAATCCGATGGCCGCTATCCCGCAAGCGGTCGAGTACGTGGCCCAGGTCGTGGCGGAGAAGACTGCGGCGTTGGTTTCGCTGGCAGAGGGCGCCGATCTTCTGGTGGCGGGCATGACCGAGCAGGAGACGGTCGCCAGGGTCGCCGAGTACTGCCGCGTCCCGTTGGCGGCGCTGCACTTCTTTCCGCCTCAAATCCTGCACCAGGGATCCCCTCCGGAGCGCGCGGCGACGCAGTCTGATCTGGAGCAACGCCGTGCACTGGGCTTACCGGACGAGTCCCCACCTTCCACTGCAGCGCTGGAGATTCAGGCGTACGACAACATCTGCATGCCAGGACTGACGGACGAGTGGGCCGCCAGCGCCGACCGACGGCCATTCGTCGGAGCGCTGACGCTGCAGCTACCTACTGACGCGGACGAGGAAGCGCTGTCGTGGATTTCGGGCGGAACACCACCGGTGTATTTCGGCTTCGGCAGCATGCCGATTCCCGCACCAAAGGACATGGTCGGCGTGATCAGCGCGGCATGTGCGCAGGTCGACACCCGCGCGTTGATATGTCTGGGCCCGAACTATTTTGGTGGAGCGCCGAATTCCGATCAGGTCAAAGTGGTGCGCGAAGTGAACCACGCCGCTGTGTTTGCCGACTGCCTCGCCGTCGTACACCACGGCGGCGCAGGAACCACCGCCGCGGGCTTACGAGCCGGAGTCCCGAACCTGGTGCTCTGGAACGGCTTGGATCAGCCGGTGTGGGCAGCGTCCGTCACGCATCTGGAAGCCGGTCTCGGGCGGCGCTTTGCGGAGTCAACCTTTGATTCACTCATTGCGGACCTGCGGGTGATCCTGACCCCGCAGTACGCAACCCGGGCCAAAGCGGTTGCGCAGCAGATGACTTCGCCCGACGCCAGCCTGACTCGCGCTGCCGACCTGCTCGAAGCGGCCGCGGTAAGGGGCTAAGCTTCGGGCCGCACCTGATGGATCGGCCGGGCATCGATGGCGTCAATCGTCAACGCCCGAAACCTAATTCGCCACTGTGCGCCGGCCGCACGCTGATACTCGTCCTCGTAGCGCAGATACCAGGTCACGTCACGGGTCTGGTCTTCACGTGAGACCCAGTGATGGGCGACGCAGCCGATGCGGCCGTGGGCGACATCGGGGCTGGGGCCGGCGTCATATACCTCGCCGACGATGGCGTGCTGCGTTCGGATGGTAGACGCGACGGTGGCGATCGCCGCACTGATCGCGACGTGGCCGAGCTGCCGGTGGACCGGCTCCAGTGTCTGCGGTGGATCCGGCAGCAGCAGCTCCGCGTCGGTCGTGAAAAGTTCTGCTGCCAAGTCGAATTGCCGGTCGTCGACGCGTGCGGCGTAGCGGTGCACCAGGTCGCTCAACGCCAGTCGATCGTCTGCGTGCAGCGTCATGTGGACAAGGACAGTCGTTGGGCGCAGGCCGACAGCTCATCCTTGGCCTGATCGAGATCGGCGATCGGCGGCATCGCCAAGGCCACCCGGTCCGCCCCATGGGCGGCGAGCCGCTCTGCCCGTTCGGGATCGATCTTGCTGACCGAATGACCCAGGGTCAGTTCGATATCGGCCGGATCACGTCCCGCAGCCGTCGCCTCGTCGCGCATCACGTTAAGCAGCTCTGCCAGCTGCGCGCCGGCCACGCCCAACGGCTGGAACCCGTCACCGATCCGCCCGGCCCGTCGAGCCGCCGCCTTGCTGTGCCCGCCGATGTGCAGCGGAAGATGCTTTCCCAGAGCAGGTTTGGGGCTGCAGACCATATCGTCGAACTGGAAGAACTCGCCGCGATGGGTGACGCCGTGGAATTGCTGATCCCACAGTGCCCGCAGAACCGTCAACTGTTCGTCAGCGCGGCGGCCCCGGCTGGTGAACTCGGTGCCACAGGCCTCGATTTCTTCTCGCAGCCAGCCGACCCCGATGCACAGCCGTAGCCTGCCGAGCGACAACGCATCCACCGTCGCTGCCCGTTTGGCGAGCACTACCGGATGATGATTGGGCAGCACCAGCACCCCGGTCGCCAACCCGAGCCGTTCGGTGTGAGCGGCCAGAAACGACAGCAGGTCAAGGGGATCGGGCACCGGACAGTCCGACCCCAACTCCACGCGCCCGGAAGGGTCGTAGGGGTAGACACTTTCGTACCGCGTCGCGAGAACGGTGTGCTCGACGGCGACGATCGACTCGAAACCGCAAGACTCGAGGTGCCGCGCGAAGGCCGCCATCCACAGCGGGTCCGCGGTGACGCCGGCGGCAACCGGCGCGACCACGCCGAACTTCAATGACGTCATGGCACGTCGAAGCTAACAGGTGGTCTCGCCGGCACCGCCGGCCGTCTGCGCTCGGAGCGCCTCGGCTAATGCGATCGCCCGGTGATCGGTGAACACATCTTCCAGCGGGATGGGTCGACCGTCGGGTCCACTGAGCGGGACCCGCCAGTTGGGATATTCATCGGTGGTCCCCGGCTGATTTTGGGTGCGCTTGTCGCCAACCGCGTCGGTGAGTGCCAATCCAAGCAGTCGCGACGGTGTGCGGCCCAGGTACTGGTGCAGGGCCAGCACGGTCTGCTCGTTCTCGTCGGAGTCGGCTGCCTCTGACAGCAGGCCGACCCGACGCAACTCGGCCAACCACGAGGCCCGCTCCGCCTCGGCGGCCGCGAATTGCTCGCCGACTGGACGTGTCAACAGTCCAAGCGAATCCCGTAGCCGCACATGCTCATTCGCCAGATACCCGGCGGTCGGGGGCAGGTCGTGGGTGGTCACCGATGACAGGCAGTATTCGCGCCACCGTTCGGCCGGCAGCGGGCCACCGGAACCGTCGCGGTCGAGTTCGAACCACAGAATCGAGGTGCCCAATACTCCACGCGCACGCAGATAGTCGCGGACCCACGGCTCGACCGTGCCGAGATCTTCGCCGACCACCAGTGCCGTCGCGCGATACGCCTCGAGCGCAACGATTCCGATCATCGCCTCATGGCTGTAGCGCACATAGGTGCCCTGGGTCGGCAACTCGCCCTGCGGAATCCACCACAGCCGGAACAAGCCGATGATGTGGTCGATCCGCACGCCGCCGGCGTGCCGCAGAACGCTGCGGATGAGGGCGCGAAACGGCCCGTACTCCAGCTCTTCCAGCCGATCCGGACGCCACGGCGGCTGCGACCAGTCCTGGCCCAACTGATTGAACTCGTCCGGCGGCGCACCCGCCGAAACGCCGGGCGCCAGCGCGTCCTGCAGGGCCCAGGAATCGGCTCCATCGGGATGCACGCCGACGGCGAGATCATGCACGATGCCCAACGACATCCCGACCGACACCGCCTGGGTCTGCGCAGCAGCGAGTTGCTCATCGAGCTGCCATTGCAACCAGCAATGGAAATCAACTGCTGCCGAATGCTTTTCGACGAACTTCGGCACGCCGTCGGCGCCGGGATGGCGTACCGATTCGGGCCACTGATGCCAATCGCTGCCGTACTTTTCGGCCAACGCGCACCAGGTGGCGAAGTCATCGAGCGCTGAACCCTCCCGCGCGCGGTAGGCCGCAAACGCCAGGTCGCGACCCGCCGTGCGCGCGACGGCGTAAACCAGCTGCAGCGCTTCCCGTTTGGCCGCCCATGCGCCGTCGCGATCGATCGAGTCCAGCGAGGCCGACCGGTTCTGGACGCTGTCGCGCAGCCGCCGAACCCGGCCGCGTTTGGATAGTTGCGCGTACTCCGGGATGGCCTCTACTCGTAGGTACAACGGGTTGACGAACCGGCGCGACGTCGGCAGATAGGGCGACGGCTCCATCGGCGAGGTCGGCTCCGCCGCGTGCAACGGGTTGACCAGGATGTAGCCCGCTCCGTGCAGCGACGCCGACCAGACCGCGAGGTCGACGAGGTCGGTGAGGTCGCCGACGCCCCAGGACTGCCGCGAGCGGACGCTGTACAGCTGGGTGGCCAACCCCCAGGTTCGCCGGGCGCCGAGGCGTTCGGGCACCCCGAGCCAGGTCGGCGTCACGATCAGCGCGGCGCTGGCTTCGTCACCCCCGGAGCGCAGGTGCACCCGGTGATAGCCCAGCGGCAAATCGTCGGGCAGCACGAAGCTGGCCTCTCCTACTCGGCGTCCGTCCAGGTCGAACGGTGGGGTGAAGTTGTCGACCTGCCGTACTCCGGTGCGGACGGTTCCGTCTTCCAGCTCCACCGACACGTCGGCGGGCTGTCCATGCGTCACATGCACCCAGAACTTCGTCTGCGTGCCGGCTTGACCCACGATGGTCGGCGGCAGCGCGCGCGACCAGTGGGCCCGCTGGTGCGCGGCCAGGGCCACATTGCGTTCGGCCTCGTCGGCGGCGGCGACGCCGAGTGCGGCCAAGACGGCCACCAGAGTGGTTTCCGGGACGTTGATCCGGCGACCACTCCAGTCGTCGTACGAGGTGGAGATCCCGAATCGACCCGCGAGTTCGACCAGGGACGGCGCCATGTGGCTCATGCCGTCATCTTGCTTGGCCAGAGGATGTGAATGCGACCCGACTGTTCACTTCGACGTCGTCGTTTCGGCGGGCTCGGTTAACTGGTGGCCGTACGATGCGCAGTGACGATTCTTCGAGTCTCCCCACTATCTAATCGGCAGGTGACAGCACTGTGGCGCAAACCACAGCTGGCGCGGACGTGAACTCCGGCCGTGCTCGAACGTTCGCGTGGCGCGGTCGCGCGGGGTGCCCTACCGTTAGCGCTGTGAATAGTGGGACTACAACGCAGCTTGTCGCTGCGTCTGCCTGGAGTGTGAACAAACATGGCCGGTGACCAGCAGCGGGGTTCGGGCTACGGCCTCGGGCTGTCCACCCGGACCCAGGTAACGGGGTATCAGTTCCTGGCCCGCCGTACCGCGATGGCGTTGACTCGCTGGCGGGTGCGGATGGAGATCGAACCCGGTCGTCGCCAAACGCTGGCCGTGGTGGCTTCGGTCTCCGCCGCCCTGGTGTGCTGCCTTGGCGCGTTGCTCTACTCATTCATCAGCCCATCGGGCCAGCTCAACGAGTCGCCCATCATCGCCGACCGGGATTCCGGCGCGTTGTACGTCAAAGTCGGCGACAAGATCTATCCCGCGCTCAACCTGGCGTCGGCGCGACTGATCGCCGGACGCGCGGATAACCCGCACAAGGTGCGCGGAAGCCAGATCGCCCAGCAGCCGCACGGGCCGCTGGTGGGCATCCCGGGCGCACCCTCGGAGTTTTCCCCGTCCACACCGGCGACGTCGTCGTGGCTGGTGTGCGACTCCGTGACGCCGACGGCCGGGGTGGGCGTGGTCTCGCCGGTAACGGTCACCGTCATCGATGGCACGCCCGACCTCTCCAACCGCCGCCGGGTGCTCAACGGATCCGACGCCGTGGTGCTCAGATACGAGAAGGACACCTACATAATCCGGCAGAGCCGTCGGTCGCGGATCGATGCGTCGAACCGCGCGGTGTTGCTGCCGCTGGGCTTGACCCCGGAGAACGTGAGCCAGGCGCATCCGATGAGCCGGGCGCTGTACGACTCGTTGCCCGTCGGTCCCGAGCTGACGGTGCCGAGGGTGCCGGACGCCGGCAAGCCCGCCGAGTTCGCCGGTGCACCCGGTCCGGTCGGAACCGTGATCGTGACTCCACAAATCAGCGGGCCGCAACAGTACTCAGTGGTGTTGGGCGACGGTGTGCAGACGGTCAACCCGGTGGTCGCCCAGATCCTGCAGAACGCCGGCACCCCGGCGGGCAACTCACCGGTGGTGGTGGCCCCCGCGTCGCTGGCGAAGATGCCGGTGGTCAACGGCCTGGACCTGTCGGCCTACCCCGACGCGCCGCTGAGCCCGGTGGATCTGAAGGAGAATCCCGCGACGTGCTGGTGGTGGCAGAAGACCGCCGGTGAGGAACGCGCCCGCATTCAGGTGATCTCCGGGCCGACCATCCCGGTTCCCACCGGCTCTGCCGACAAGGTCGTGTCGCTGGTGAAGTCCGACACGTCCGGCCGGGAAGCCGACCACGTCTTCTTCGGCCCCGAGTCCGGCAACTGGGTCGTCGTCACCGGCAACGACCCCGGATCCAGCACCGCCGAATCGCTCTGGTGGCTCACCAGTTCCGGTGCGCGCTTCGGCGTCGAGAACACTCGCGATTCCCGTTCGGCACTGGGGCTGACCACCGAGCCCTCTCCGGCCCCGTGGGTTGCCCTGCGTCTGCTGGCGCCGGGTCCCGCGCTGTCCCGCGCAGATGCGCTGGTGCGTCACGACACCCTTCCGACCGATATGAACCCCGCAGAGTTAGTGGTGCCCAAGTGAAGCAAGGTTTCGCACGCCCGACGCCCGAGCGGGCACCTGCCGTCAGGCCGGAGAACATCGTCCTTCCGACGCCGCTGAGTGTCCCGCCGCCCGAAGGCAAGCCGTGGTGGCTGATCGTGGTCGGCGTGCTGGTCGTCGGACTGCTGGTCGGCATGGTCGGCATGACCGTGGCCAACGGCTCGCGGATGTTCCTGGGCGCCGGTTCGATCTTCCCGATCTTCATGATCGGCGGCGTGGCCATGATGATGTTCGGTGGTCGTTTCGGTGGTCAGCAGCAGATGAGCCGGCCGAAGCTGGACGCGATGCGCGCCCAGTTCATGCTGATGCTGGACATGCTGCGGGAGACCGCGAACGAGTCCGCCGACAGCATGGACGCCAACTACCGGTGGTTCCACCCGTCGCCGACCACGCTCGCTGCCGCGGTCGGCTCCCCCCGGATGTGGGAGCGCAAGCCGGACGGCAAGGATCTCAACTTCGGTATCGCCCGTATCGGCGTCGGCATGACCCGCCCCGAGGTGACCTGGGGCGAGCCGCAGAACATGCCGACCGACATCGAGCTCGAGCCGGTAACCGGTAAGGCGCTGCAGGAATTCGGCCGCTACCAGAGCGTCGTCTACAACCTGCCCAAGATGGTGTCGCTGCTCGTCGAGCCGTGGTACGCGCTCATCGGTAACCGCGAGCAGACGCTGGGCATGATGCGGGCCCTCATCTTGCAGCTGGCTTTCTCCCACGGCCCCGACCACCTGCAGATGATCGTGGTCACGTCCGACATGAGTAAGTGGGACTGGGTCAAGTGGCTGCCCCACTTCGGCGACCCGCGGCGCCGCGACGCCGCCGGCAACGCGCGGATGGTCTACGGGTCGGTGCGTGAGTTCGCCGCCGACCAGGCTGAATTGTTCGCTGGCCGTGGATCTTTCACGCCTCGCCACGCAAGCTCGTCGGCCGAGACGCCGACACCGCATCACGTGATCATCGCCGACGTCGACGACCCGCAGTGGGAGTACGTCATCAGCGTCGACGGTGTCGACGGTGTGACGTTCTTCGACCTGACCGGTTCTGCGCTGTGGACCGGCAACCCCGAGCGGGTGCTGAAGTTCACCAACGACATCGGCGTGATCGAGGCGTTGCCCCGCGACCGCGACACCTGGATGGTGATCGATGACAACCGGTGGTTCTTCGCTCTCGCCGACGAAGTCACCGAGGTCGAGGCCGAGCAGTTCGCGCAGCGGGTGGCCCGTTGGCGTTTGGCTGAGGCCTACGAGGAGATCGGGCAGCGGGTGGCCCAGATCGGTGCGCGAGACATCCTGTCCTACTACGGAATCGACGATCCTTCGGAGATCGATTTCGAGAGCCTCTGGAGTAGCCGGCGCGACGCGCTGACCAGCCGCTCCCGGCTGCGGATCCCGTTCGGTAACCGCTCCGACAACGGCGAACTGCTGTTCCTGGACATGAAGTCCCTCGACGAAGGCGGCGACGGCCCCCACGGCGTCATGTCGGGAACGACCGGTTCCGGTAAGTCGACCCTGGTGCGTACCGTGCTCGAGTCGCTGATGTTGTCGCATCCGCCGGACGAGCTGCAGTTCGTGCTGGCCGACCTCAAGGGTGGTTCGGCGGTCAAGCCGTTCTCCGGTGTGCCGCACGTGTCGCGGATCATCACTGACCTCGAGGAAGACCAGGCGCTCATGGAGCGATTCCTGGACGCGCTGTGGGGTGAGATCGCGCGGCGAAAGACCGTCTGCGACAACGCCGGTGTCGACGACGCCAAGGAATACAACGAGATGCGCTCCCGGATGCGCGCGCGCGGTCAGGACATTCCGCCGCTGCCGATGCTGGTGGTCGTCATCGACGAGTTCTACGAGTGGTTCCGCATCATGCCGACCGCGGTCGACGTGCTGGACTCCATCGGCCGGCAGGGTCGTGCCTACTGGATCCACCTGATGATGGCTTCGCAGACCATCGAGAGCCGGGCCGAGAAACTCATGGAGAACATGGGATACCGGCTGGTGCTGAAGGCCCGTACCGCCGGTGCGGCACAGGCCGCCGGTGTGCCCAATGCCGTCAACCTGCCTGCGCAGGCCGGTCTGGGCTACTTCCGGAAGAGCCTCGACGAGATCGTCCGATTCCAGGCTGAGTTCCTGTGGCGTGACTACCGCCGCGGCGTCTCGCTCGACGACACCGGCCCGGCGATGCTGACCCACTCCGTCGATTACATTCGGCCGCAACTGTTTACGACCGGATTCACGCCGATCGAGGTCGCCGTGACCGGGCCGGACGATTTCGACGCCCTGACCAACGGTGACAACGGCGAGGCCTTCACCGGCTTCGCCGACGTGGTGGAGGAAGAAGAGGAAGAACAAGCGATCAGGACGCCGAAGGTCGGCACCGTGATCATCGATCAGCTCCGACGGATCGATTTCCAGCCGTACCGGTTGTGGCAGCCTCCGCTGGAGAAGCCGGTGTCGATCGAGGACCTGGTCAACCGCTTCCTGGATCACCCGTGGCAGGAGCAGTACGGCACGAGAACCGACCTGGTGTTCCCGGTCGGGATCATCGACCGGCCGTTCAAGCACGACCAGCCGCCGTGGACGGTCGACACCTCGGGAGCCGGTTCCAACGTGTTGATTCTGGGTGCCGGTGGATCGGGCAAGACCACCGCACTGCAGACGCTGATCACCTCGGCCGCCCTGACCCACACGCCGGAGCAGGTGCAGTTCTACGTGCTGGCCTATAGCAGCACCGCGCTGACGACGGTGTCCGCTCTGCCGCACGTCGGTGAGGTCGTCGGTCCGACCGACCCGTATGGCGTTCGCCGCACGGTGGCCGAGCTGCTGGCGCTGCTCCGCGAACGCAAGCACACCTTCCTCGAGTTCGACGTGCCGTCGATGGAGGTTTTCCGGCGACGCAAATTCGGTGGGGAAGCGGGCCGCGTACCCAACGACGGCTTCGGCGACGTCTTCTTGGTGATCGACAACTACCGGGCGCTCGCCGAAGAAAACGAAGTGCTGATCGAGCAGATCAACCTGATCATCAACCAGGGTCCGTCGTTCGGCATCCACGTGATGGCCACCGCCGACCGCGAATCGGAATTGCGGCCGCCGGTGCGTAGCGGTTTCGGATCCCGGATCGAGCTGCGCCTGGCCGCGGTCGAAGACGCCAAGCTGGTGCGTTCACGATTCGCCAAGGATGTTCCGGTCAAGCCGGGGCGCGGCATGGTCGCGGTGAACTATGTGCGACTGGACAGCGACCCGCAATCCGGCCTGCACACCTTGGTGGCCAGGCCGGCGTTGGCCGACACCCCGGACAACGTCTTCTCCTCGGACAGCCTGGCGGCGGCGATCAGCCAGATCGCGGTCGGCCACGCACCTCCGGTGCGCCGCCTTCCCGCGAAGTTCGGCCTGGACCAGGTGCGGACGCTGGCGCAGGCAGATCGGCGCCAGAACGTCGGCGCCGGTGGAATTGCGTGGGCCATCAACGAATTGGACCTGCAACCGGTGTACCTCAACTTCGCCGAGAACGCGCACCTGATGGTGACCGGTCGACGCGAATGTGGTCGTACCACCACGCTGGCAACAGTCATGGCCGAAATAGGGCGGGTATACGAGCCGGGAGCGAGCATTGCGCAGCCGACCACACGGCCGTCGGCGCAGGTTTGGCTCGTCGATCCGCGTCGCCAACTGCTGACCACGCTGGGCACCGACTATGTCGAGAAGTTCGCCTACAACCTCGACGGCGTCTCAGCGATGATGAACGAGCTGGGCCAGGTGCTGACCCAGCGTGAGCCACCGCCGGGCTTGTCGGCCGAAGAGCTGCTGTCCCGTGCTTGGTGGACCGGGCCGGAGATCTTCCTGATCATCGACGACGTTCAGCAACTGCCGCCGGGCTTCGATTCGCCGCTGCAGAAGGCCGCGCCGTGGGTGACCAGGGCTGCCGACGTCGGCCTGCACGTGATCGTCACCCGCACCTTCGGTGGATGGTCTTCGGCGGGCAGCGACCCGATGCTGCGCGCGCTGGCCCAGGCCAACGCACCACTGCTGGTGATGGACGCGGACCCCGACGAGGGCTTCATCCGCGGCAAGATGAAGGGTGGACCGCTGCCCCGCGGTCGTGGTCTGCTGATGGCCGAGGACACCGGCGTATTCGTCCAAGTGGCCGCCACAGAGCTGCGTCGATAGCAGCATCTCGAAAAAGTCTCCCTCCCGATCTGGGCAGGGGGACTTTTTTGTGCCCGGGGGCGGCGCAGGATCGCGGGCCGCTCGAAGGCGCTGCCAGCCGTTTCATAGCGGGCGCATAGCTTCGGCATGCCAGCGGCCCATCTTTCCTAGTTAATGTCTCTAACTAGTGACAGGTGGGTCGTGTTGTGAGGGGAGTGCCAAATGTCGTTTATGAGAGCGCAGCCGGTCGAATTGACCTCGGCCGCAGATAATCTGCAGGTCATCGGTTCGAGTCTGGCGGCGCAGAATGCCGTCGCCGCCGCTCCGATCACGGGCGTGATGCCCGCGGCCGCGGACGAGGTCTCCGCGCTGACCGCTGCCCAGTTCACCACTCATGCCGAGATGTACCAGGCGATCAGCGCGCAAGCCGCGGCCATCCACGACATGTTCGTCAACGCGCTGGGCGTCAGCGCCAGCTCGTACGCGGCCACCGAGGCCGCGAACGCCGTCGCTACCGGTTAAGGCGTTGCACCATGTTGGATTTCGGAGCTTTACCACCAGAGATCAACTCGGCGCGCATGTACGCCGGCCCCGGGCCGGGCTCAATGTTGGCCGCCGCAGCAGCCTGGCAGTCGCTGGCCGACGAGCTGACCTACGCGGCATCCGGGTACGGCTCGGTCGTCTCGACCCTGGCCGGCAGGGCATGGACCGGTACTAGTTCGACGTCGATGGCCGCGGCCGCCGCCCCGTACGTCACGTGGCTCAGCGCTACCGGCGATCAGGCCCAGCAGACGGCCGCACAAGCCACCGCCGCAGCCAGCGCCTACGAAAGTGCCTTTGCCGCAACCGTTCCGCCGCCGATGATCGACGCCAACCGGAGCCTGCTGGCGGCGCTGGTGGCCACGAACGTCCTCGGGCAGAACACCCCGGCGATCGCTGCGACGGAGGCGCTCTACGCGGAGATGTGGGCGCAGGACGCCGCCGCGATGTACGGCTACGCCGGCACGTCGGCAACCGCATCGCAAGTGGACCCGTTCACCGCACCGCCGCAGACCACCAATTCCAGCGCAATGCTGAGCCAGTCGGTCACTGCCGCTCAGTCCGCCGGGACGTCCAGTGGAACCGACCTCGACACGATCATGTCCTCTGGCCCGCAAATGATTTCGGGCATGCCTCAGGCGCTGCAGTCCCTCGCTTCGCCGCAAGCCCTGGACAGCGTCGCCTCGACGACCGGTTCGTCGACGTCCTCGACGTCGGCAAGCTCGCTGCTCAACGAACTCAGCACGCCGATGAAGTTCGCGTCGATGCCGATGAGCATGCTGTCCAAGCTGTTCACGGCGGGCAGCACGGCCACCGCGGCCAAGGCCGCGACGACGGCCGCCAACGAGCTGGGCGCGGCCCACGCGGTCGGGCTCGTGTCGAGTCCCAGCGCGCTCGGTTCGACGGGCATCGGCGCCGGCCTCCCATCGCTCTCGGCGGGCATGGGGCAGGCCACCTCGGTCGGCCCGCTGTCGGTGCCGTCCGCTTGGACCGGTGCGATGCCATCGGCGACCAGCGCCGGAACGGCGATGCACCTCAGCGGCGCCCCGTCCCTCGCGGCCGCGCCGGCAGGTACTCAATCCGCCATGCCGCCGATGATGCCGGTCGCCAACATGGGTGGGCGCGGCGGCGCTGCGACACCGACGCGATTCGAGCTTCGCTCGACTGTGATCCCCTTCACGCCGGCCGCCGGATAGCGGCGCGATTGCGGCCATCCGGTAGCCCGGAACCGAACATTGGCTGAACAACAGTCGATCGCGGATGAACACTGCTTGATCAGGAATGAATAGTCGGCTTCGTCGTCGCGGATCGCCCGCGCGGCCATCTAATGTCTCAGCCAGCGACTGTTCAGTGATGAACATCGACGCTCAATGTTGTTGACGCTGAGGGTTACCGAGGAAAGAAAGCGCATTTCGTCTGTGGCCACACACCGCGTTCCGCACATCGACATCGATCAGGCGGTCATCCACCAGGGCCCGCCGATTGCTGACCAGTTCATGACCGCGCCGCGCACCGCCGCTTCCATGCGGCTGGTGCCAGGCAGACACAATCTTGGCATTTTGACGGAGGTTTCTAGTGCTTGACTTCGCCCTACTGCCGCCGGAGGTCAATTCGGGTCGGATGTACTCGGGCCCCGGACCCGGACCGCTGTTGGCCGCCTCTGAGGCCTGGGACAGCCTGGCTGCTGAGCTGGGCTTCGCGGCCAGCGGTTACGGATCGGCGCTCGCGGAGTTGACGAGCAATGCGTGGGTGGGCCCGACGTCGGTGGCGATGATGTCGGCCGTCACGCCGTACATCAACTGGTTGACCTCAACCGGCGCGCAGGCCGAGGAGACCGCCAACCACGCGCGCGCAGCCGTCGCCGCATACGAGGCGGCGTTCACGATGACGGTGCCGCCGCCGGTGATCGCGGCGAACCGGGCCTTGCTCGCCGCTTTGGTCGCCACCAACTTCTTCGGGCAGAACACCCCCGCGATCATGATCACCGAAGCCCTGTACGCCGAAATGTGGGCGCAGGATGCGGCCGCCATGTACGGCTACGCCGGGGCCACGCAGGTCGCTCTGCAAGTGACGCCGTTCGTGGTCCCTCCAAAGACGACCACCGATGACGGGACGAGCAGCCAGAGCAACGCGGTGGCCAACGCCGCTACCACTCCGGCCAGCCAAGCCGCGTCAGCGGTCCAGAACGCGGTCGCGGCCGCGCCGTCGACCAGCTCTCAGACGACCGCGGCGGCACCGGCGGCGACCTCCGGTGCGACAACCGCCGCGACGCCGCCCACCTTCACCGGGCCGTTCGCCTGGATCGAGCAGCTGATCTACAACACCTACAACGCGTATCCCACCGGCGGTCTGGGTTTGGGCTTTTCGAACGCCAACCTGAACGCGTTGAGGCAGATCTTCCAGGCCTATTTCGCGGTCGGTCTCGCAAACTTCGGCTTCGGTATCGGCCAGCAGCTGATTACTCCCTCTCAGGCAGCGGCATTGTTCAACCCAGCTGGTGCCGCTGGTGCAGGCTTGATACCGACGCCGGCCCTTGCGCCCATTGGCGGCACTGCGGGCGTCAGCGGCGCACCGTTCACGGCCAGCAGCGTGTCGGCCAGTTTGGGCGATTCCGGCAGTCTCGGACGGCTATCGGTGCCCGCGAGTTGGCAAGGGGCATCGCCCGCCGTGGTCGAAGAGGCCAAGCTGGTCAGCGCCGCGCGCGCTACCGGGCCGGTGTCGAATGGAGTGCTCAACGGTGTTCCGATGTCGCCCAACGCCGGCCTGGGAGCCGGCGCTGGACGCCGCGGCAGCGGGTACATCGTGAAGTACGGAATTAAGCACTCCGTGATGCCCAAGCCACCCGCAGGGGGCTAGCCGCCGACCAATCGGCGGATCGATCACCGCCCTTGTCGCCGCGCGGCGCCAGGGGTACGCTCCGGCGCCCGTTCACCCGGCGAGTGAGCTTACCGATGAGGTGCTCGCCGGCAGTACTGCGTGTGACCGTCCAGCCCCATCCCACGCGCGTGATGGGGACGTCAGCGCGGAAATCCACCGTCCACACCCGATTGGGCGCATCGCGATCACGGGCGTTGGTGCGGATGAGCGCACTGGAGGCGCCGTGCGACCCGCAGCCCTTCTATACGTCAAAAGCATTGTGTTTGAACGTGCTTGACTACCCGGCGTTCGATGTGAGCGTTCCTTGGGCGTCGTGAGGCAGCCAGATCGCAGTGTCTTTGACCGATGTCGGGGGCGGCCGCGACCGGCTCGTCGGGCCGGCGGGTCACGGTGCACCGAAAGTACGTGCGGCGACGGCACGCACGGGCGATCTTCGGCACAGCGACACCGTGGTTCGACGCCAATCGAGGGGCTGCGCTTCCTGAGTTCGAAAGATCGGTCGAGTCACAGCATTACCGCAGGCGGAACGTCTGTCGAATTCAAAATGAACAGCCGATATCGCGGGGTGAATACTCTCCGTCCAGGCGTGAACAGTTAGGTCGGCAGGGGCTTTATCCGAGCGTGACCATCTAACCTTTCAACCGAACGGCCTTGCCCAAGGTCGTAGACGCGCAAGCTTATTGAGGAGGAGACCGGATGTCGTTCGTGACCACCCAGCCGGAAGCATTGTCGGCAGCGGCCACCAGCCTGCAAGGGATCGGCTCGGGTTTGAACGCCCAGAATGCTGCAGCAGTAGCCCCCACGACGGGAGTGGTTCCCGCTGCCGCCGATGAGGTTTCGGCGTTGACGGCAGCCCAGTTCGTCGCGCAGGGCCAGCTCTACCAGGCGGTCAGCGCCCAAGCCGCGGCCATCCACGAAATGTTCGTGAACACGCTGGGCACCAGCGCCGGTTCGTACGCCGCCACCGAGGCCGCCAACGCGGCTGCGGCGGGCTAGGGAGGCTTTTACATGGTGGATTTTGGGGCCTTACCGCCCGAGATCAATTCAGCCCGGATGTACTCGGGTCCGGGTTCGTCGTCGCTGCAGGCTGCCGCGTCGGCGTGGAACGGTCTTGCCGCCGAGTTGCAATCGGCCGCGCAGGGCTACGAGACAACGATCACGCAGCTGTCCAGTGACGAGTGGACCGGGCCGGCGGCGGCGTCGATGGCCAGCGCCGCACAGCCGTACATCTCATGGCTGCAGGAGTCGGCCACCCAGGCCGAGCAGTCCGCGACACAAGCGCAGGCTGCCGCCGCGGCATACGAGCAGGCGTTTGCGGCGACGGTGCCGCCGCCGCTGATCGCTGCCAACCGTGCCGAGACACAGGCGGCGGTGCAGGCCAACGTTTTCGGTCAGTACACGGCACTGATCGCGCAACTCGAGGCCCAGTACGCACAGATGTGGGCTCAAGACACCGGCGCGATGTACGGCTATGCGGGCCAGGCGGCGGCCGCCTCGAAGGTGACCCCGTTTGCCACCCCGGCTGCAACTACCAATCCGGCCGGGACGGCTAACCAAGCCGCCGCGGTCAGTTCGGCAACCGGCACTTCGGCCGCCACGAGCTCTCAGACGTTCCTGCAACAGCTGATCTCGTTGCTCCCGAGCAACATCCAGTCGCTGTTGACGCCGGCTGGCTTCCAGTCGGCGTTCGGGACACCGTCATCGGCCGAGGGCACGCTGTTCGGCTACCTCTTCGGTACGACGGTTCTGCCGACGAACCTGGCGGCGTTGGTCACCGACTACAACCCCTACGCCAGCTTGTTCTACAACACTGAGGGTCTGCCGTACTTCAGCGTTGGTATGGGCAACTTCGGCGTTCAGATCGCGAAGAGCGCGGGCTTGCTGGGCGGTGCCGCTCCTGCGGCTGCCGCCCCGGCACTCCCGGGTTTGGGTGGCCTGGGAGCCGGGCTCGGCGGCGGCGCTGCCGGCGCGGGTGCGGGCGCGCACGCGGTGTCGGCAATTACGGGCGGCGCCAACTCGGTTGGCAAACTCGCGGTTCCGGCGTCGTGGGTCGGTGCGACTCCGCAGGCGGCTCCGCAGGGCGTGCAGATGGTCAGCCACGTGGTCGCTGCGCCGGAGGCCGCGGGCGCCGGAAACGGGAACGGGAACCTGATGGGCGGTATGCCGCTGGCCGGTTCACGAGCCGGTGGCTTCGGCTCGGGCCCACGTTATGGTTTCAAACCCACGGTGATGCCCCGCCCGCCGTCAGCCGGTTAAAGGCCGATTCGCTTCACACCTCTTGGGGTGTCACGTCGTGGCGTGACACCCCAAGAGCGCTGTGCTCGCAAAAGCGAAAGCCGCGGACCCTCGGCTCCAGGGGAGGTGAAGCGCGGATGTCTCGATCATGGCTTGAATATGAACAGTTGGGGCATATTCGGAAGCGCCCGGGAACGGTGGCGTAGGTTTCCGCTAGGTGAACAAGCGCGGTCTGGGGCTGGAGGGTACGTGGCACAACATGCTGAGTCATCCGGCTCGCTGGCCCTCTCACAGCGACCCCGGGGCGCCACCCGCACGCACCCGAGGAGCGTGGACGGATCGCCGTCGCTCACTGCAGCAGGTGTTCTGCCGCAGCGCCCCCCGCAGCCCGCCGAGATAGCTCAGGCGCGCGTGTTCGAGCGGCTCCTCAGGGCCGAAGGCGCTGAACTACAGGAGCTCGCGAATCGCGTTGCCGCAGACAACTACCAGCAATCCGGGACTGACGACTCCCGGGCGTCCGACGAGTTGGCGCTGCTCAACGCGCGCATCGACGAGGTCCACGGTCTGCTGCACACATTGCAACAGCGTTTCCCGCACTCCGCGCCGGACGGTGACCGTTAGCCGGCGAGAACTAGCCTGCCTGTTCGGTCAATCCTCGTCTAGGATCAGCGCCATCTCCGGACAGGACGCCACCCCGTCACGCGTGGCTTGCGCGTCCTCCGCCGAAACCTCGTGCTCTTCAAGAGTGGAGTAACCAGAATCATCGATCGGGAAGATCTCGGGGTCAACCGCATAACACTGGGCGTGACCAACGCACCTCGACTGCTCGACTCGAACCTTCACGACGGCCAGTCTATAAAGACATGTCGGACATCGTCGCTCGAATCGCCACCCGCCAGCGCGGCCGAGCCACATACCATGTCTACCGGCGCCGACCCGGCACGTTACCGACGTCACTGAACGAACCGACAACGAGAGATCAGGTGCATGAGCTCCATCGATGAAAGCCTGTACGGCAAGGGCTTTCACCTTCCCCGGCTCGATTACTTCTCCCTGCCGATGGCCGCTGACCGTGGTGCCGGCTGGAAGGTCCTGCGCGATGCCGGGCCGGTGGTGTTCATGAACGGCTACTACTACCTCACCCGCCGTGAGGACGTGTTGGCGGCATTGCGTAGTCCCAATGTTTTTTCCGCTCGACTGGCGCTTCAACCGCCGGGAAGCCCAATTCCGGTGATCCCGTTGGGGTTCGACCCGCCCGAGCACACGCGGTACCGCAAAGTCCTGCAGCCGTTTTTCAGCCCGCACGGGTTGAGTAAGTCACGACCGGTGCTGGTTCGTCACGCCGGCGACATGATCGACGCCATCGCCGGCCGCGGCGAATGCGAGGCGATGGCAGACCTCGCGAAGACGTACCCCTACCAGGTTTTTATGGACCTCTACGGTCTCCCGTTGGAGGACCGGGACCAATTGATCGCCTGGAAAGACGCCGTGCTCTCCGACGACCTCTATGCGTCCATGGAGGACATCGCCCCGGCGGCGCAGGCCATGTACAAGTACCTGACCGACGCGATCCAGTACCGCCGGGAAAATCCGGGCTCGGACATGTTGTCCACCGTGATGCGCAGCAAAGGCAACTTCACCGATCTCGAGTTGCTGGGCATGAGCCACCTGCTGATCCTGGCGGGGCTGGACACCGTGACTGCGGCGATCGGCTTTGCCCTGTTGGAGTTGGCGCGCAGACCGCAGTTGCGCGAACAGCTCCGCGACAATCCGAAGCAGATCAGGGTCTTCATCGAAGAGATCGTGCGCCTGGAGCCGTCGGCGCCGGTCGCGCCCCGGGTACTCACCGAGACCGTCGTCGTCGGTGGCATGACGTTGCCCGCGGGCTCGTCGGTGTTTCTGTGCATGGCTTTGATCAACCGGGACGGCAGCGACGCGATCTCCACCGACGAGCTCACCATGGACGGTAAGGTGCACCGGCACTGGGGATTCGGCGGGGGACCGCACCGCTGCCTGGGTTCTCATCTCGCGCGCATGGAGCTGACCGTGATCGTCGACGAGTGGCTGAAGCGAATCCCCAATTTCGAGCCGGCGCCCGACTATCAGCCCGAAATCAAGTTCCCCAGTAAGACTTTCGCGCTCAAAGAGTTGCCGCTGCGTTTCGGCTGAGCCATATCCCGCACCCGCGATCAGCCGGGTGCTTCGCCGGTGCCGGCTCGGTCGGCCACCTGGTGGTCGCTGTGCTCCGCTCTGCGCGATCGGCTCGTCGAGCACGACCCTCGGTGGCCGCGCGGCAAGAAGGCGCGTGCGCGGCGTTATCCGCGTTTAGATTTTTTCGCCCTATCGGAGTGCGGTGCCCTCCACAGCTCCGCGACCTGCTACGGCGCCGACCAGAATGCGGGGGCCGATGCCTGACCGTGAAAACGACGTTTCAGCACTTCAGGAGACCTTTCGAGCTACCGATCGGCGCCTGCGGTGTGAGGCCTGTTACTTAGCTGTTACCGCAG
>NZ_CBDIBT010000005.1:0-34851 GCF_965277065.1 Mycobacterium sp. | reverse complement strand
TCCAGCCGCAGATCGGGCCACCATCTCCGCCAGTTGGACGGATCACCCACCGCGGCACCGATGCGCGCCGGGTCGGCGGCCACATACGTCACGTCGGCAATTTGAACGCTGTGCACGGCCACAAGCTTCACATACACCTAGCCCGGCCGGGCCGTCCCGTCGACCGATAGGCTGACTTTCTCGGTCGCCCAGAATCACTGAAGCGAGGTCGGTAAAGAGTGCGCGAATTGACTGTTCCGGCCGAATTCACGGTCGGCGAGCACGACAACATCGTGTCCACTGTGTTCGAGCACGAGCGCAACGATCCCGACGCAGTCATCTACCAGCGCCTGGTCGACGGAACCTGGACCGACGTGACGTGTGCGCAGGCAGCGGCCCAAATTCGCTCGATCGCATTGGGTTTGATCGCAGAAGGGGTGCGCCCCGGCGACCGGGTGATTATCTTCTCCGCCACCCGCTACGAATGGGCGATTCTGGACCAGGCCATCCTCGCGACCGGTGCGGTCACCGTCCCGATCTACGAGACGTCGTCGGCCGAGCAGGTGCGGTGGGTGCTCAGCGACTCCGCGGCCGTGCTCGCGTTCGCCGAGACCGACGCCCACGCGACGATCATCTCCGAGCTGGCTGGTGAGCTGCCCGAACTGCGCCGGGTGCTGCACATCGACGGCTCGGGCCCCAAGGCACTCGACCAACTCGAGCAGGCCGGCGCGGCGGTCGACCCGGCCGAGCTCACCGCTCGCGTCGATGCGCTGCGCAGCACCGACCCCGCGACGTTGATCTATACCTCGGGCACCACCGGTCGCCCGAAGGGCTGCCAGCTGACCCATGCGAACTTGGTCTATGAGACCCGCGGCACCAAGGAGGTGCTGCCGACGGTGCTGAAGAAGGGCGAGCGGCTGCTGATCTTCTTGCCGTTGGCCCATGTGCTGGCTCGCGCACTGACGTTGTGCGCGTTCCACAACAAGGTCGTCGTCGGATTCACCAGTGACATCAAGAATCTCGTGCCGATGTTCGGAGTATTCAAGCCGACGGTCGTGGTATCGGTGCCGCGGGTGTTCGAGAAGGTCTACAACACCGCCGCGCAGAACGCTGCCAGCGACGGCACAGGCCGCATCTTCGAGATCGCCGCGCAGACCGCGGTCGACTGGAGCGAGGCGTCCGACGGCGGCGGTCCGGGTCTGCTGCTACGGGCCAAGCATGCGCTGTTCGACAAGCTGGTCTACCACAAGCTGCGCGCCGCGCTCGGCGGTGACTGCCATGCGTCGGTGTCCGGCGGCGCTCCGCTGGGCGCCCGGCTGGGTCACTTCTACCGCGGCGTCGGCCTGACGGTCTACGAAGGCTACGGGCTGACCGAGACGAGCGCGGCGATCACCGTCAACCAGGTGAACGCGCTGAAGATCGGCACAGTCGGAAAGCTGGTGCCGGGCAACAGCATCCGCATCGCCGAAGATGGCGAGTTGCTGCTGCGCGGAGGCGTGGTGTTTCAGGGCTACTGGCACAACGACCAGGCCACCAGCGAGTCCTTCGAGGACGGTTGGTTCAAGACCGGCGACCTGGGCGCTGTCGACGAAGCCGGGTTCTTGACGATCACCGGCCGCAAAAAGGAAATCATCGTCACCGCGGGCGGAAAGAACGTCGCCCCAGCCGTTTTGGAAGACCAGTTGCGGTCCCATCCGCTGATCAGCCAGGCCATGGTGGTCGGGGACGCGAAGCCATTCATCGGCGCGCTGATCACCATCGACCCCGAGGCCATTGAAGGCTGGAAACAGCGCAACGGCAAGCCAGCCGGGGCGTCGGTGGCAGATCTGGCCGACGACCCCGACCTGCTCGCCGAGGTCGACGCGGCGGTCAAGCAGGCGAATCTGTCTGTGTCGCACGCGGAGTCGATCCGCAAGTTCCGCATTCTGCCCGTCGACTTCACCGAGGACACCGGGGAGCTGACCCCGACCATGAAGGTGAAACGCAAGGTGGTCGCCGAGAAGTTCGGTGGCGACATCGAGGCGATCTACGACAAGGGCTAACCGCGGATCAGGTCGGACAGTCGCCCGGCCAGGTCATCCCACCGCCACTGCGCGGTGATCCACTCCCGGCCGGCGGCGCCCATCGCGGCGGCGCGGTCCGGGTCGGCCAGCAACTCGCCGACGGCGTCGGCGATCTGTGGCACCGAACGGCCGTCGACGACCATCCCAGTCTTGTTGTGCCGCACCGTTTCTGATGCGCCTCCGGAGGATCCGGCGATCACCGGAACCCCGGTGGCCGATGCTTCCAGGAACACGATGCCCAGTCCCTCGACGTCCAGGCCGGCGCCGCGGGTGCGACACGGCATGGCGAACACATCGGCCATCGCGTGATAGGCGGGCAGATCCGCGGACGGCACTCCGCCGGTGAAGGTGACGTGCTCGGTGACGCCGAACTGCGCGGCCAGCCCGCGCAGGGTGTCCAGATAGGGGCCGCCGCCGGCGATGACCAGCGCGGCGCCGTCCACCCGTTGCCTGATCGAGGGCAGCGCCCGGATCAACATGTCCTGGCCCTTGCGTGGCACCAAACGGGACAGGCACACCACCGTGGGTCGCTGCCCAATTCCGTATCGCGCGCGCATCTCGGTGCGGCTGGCCGGATCCGGGCGGAATCGCTCGATGTCGACGCCGGGCGGCAGATGCTCCAGCGCGGCTTTCGGTCCGAACGCCGACGCGAAACGCCCCCGCGTGTAGCGGCTGACATAGGTGACGACATCGCTGTCGTCGCCGATGCGGCGCAGCACCGATCGGGCGCCCGGCAGCATCGACCACCCCACCTCGTGACCGTGCGTGCTTGCCAGCACTCGCTTCGCGCCGGCGTCGCGGGCGCGCGCGGCCAGCAGGCCCAATGGCGCGGCCGCCCCGAACCAGACGGTCTCGATGCCATGCTCGCGGATCAGCCGTCGCATCCGGGCGTCCACCGTCGGTACGGGCAGCATCAGCGTTCCGGGATGCCGCACGACCTGATATCCGGCTGTCCGGGCGTCGAAGGCGTCGGCGTCCTTCCACTGCGGCGCGTACACCGTCAGCGTGTGCTCTCCGGTGGCGGCCAACCGGGTCACCAAATCGGCCAGATACGACTGGATGCCGCCGCGCCGAGGCGGAAAGTCGTTGGTTACCAGCAGGACCCGGGACACCTAGGAAGGCTAGCCTGACGCCGCAACGCTCAGCGCGTGGGCTGACGGCTCAGCCACTGCTGCCAATCGTCTACTATTTCCGCCTCGTCGACGCCCAGCACTTCGTGAACGGCGGTGGGCAGATCAGGATGCCGGTCGCCGCATGCGGCCTGGTAGAGCGCGCGTAGCGTCGGTGCACCGCGGGTGTCGGCGATGAAGAGCGCGAACAACCACGCCCGGTCGTAGGCCTGCGACCGCTGGGGCCCCGGTCCGGCCAGGTCGGCGTCGGACGGTAAGGCTGTCGGAGGCTCGACCTGCGGCAGCGGGCCGTGCGGCCGCGCGACGTAGTCGGCCACGCCTTCGGTGAGCCATCGAGGTGCATCCAGTGCGGTATCCTCGCGCGCCGCATAGTGAAATAGCTCGTGGGTCAACACGATTCGCAGTGCAGGCGCACTCATGCCCGCCGCGCCGGGCGCGAAAACGATCCGCTGGCCGAGCGCCGCCCGATGAGCCGGATCGACTCGGTCGGCGACGGCGATCGCCGCGATGTCGGCCCATTGCCCCGGGGACCCGCCGCCGGCCTTCGCCTCGAACTGCTGCTGCGAACCGGTGGCGACGACGTCGATGTCGTGGGGCCAGTCGGTACCCCAGAAGGTCTCGACGGCATCGATGGCCGGGCCGATGTCGGCGGCGACGCGGGTCAGCAGGGCTTGCTCGCGCGGGCCGCCGAGGTTGGTGGTCCGCAGCGTGCGGTCGCCGATCTCGAGACGTTGTGCGCTGCGCGACGGGGGCCGGGGTTGCGGCGCCGGCGAGGGGTCGGCGGGCCGGATAAGAAGGTAGCCGCCGAAGACCACCTCGGCGAGGAGCAGGCAGGCCAGCAGCAGCCGCCGCCCGGCGTTAGTAGCGGCGGGCGTCGTAGATCGGGCCGGAGGAATTCATCGGCACCACTCGCACCGGCACACCGTAGGTGGACGAGTGAATCATCATGCCGTCGCCGATATAGAGGCCCGCGTGCGAGGCGTCGGAGTAGAAGGTCAACACGTCACCGGGCTGCAGGTCGGACAGCGAGACCGGCTGGCCGCCGTGTGCCAGCGCCTGGCTCGAGTGCGGCAACGCGATGCCAGCCTGCTGGAACGCCCACATCACCAGGCCCGAGCAGTCGAATCCGCCCGGCGAGGCGCCACCCCACGAGTAGGGGTCGCCGACCCGGGTCAGTGCGGCCTGAACAGCGACGGCGCCTTGGGCGGTGCCGGGTCCGGCGCCCGGTCCGGGATCACCGGGCTGCCCACCGCCGGGCGGTGCAGCATCGGGAGCGGGGGGCATCGCGGCCGGTGGCGGAGGCGGTCCGGGCGCGGCCAAGGCCGTGCGGTCATGCGGGCTCAAAGCGAGGTACTGGGACTTGACTATGCCGATCTGCAGCTGCAGCCGGCTCTGCTTGGACTGAAGGCTTGCCCGCACGGAGGCGGCCTGCTCGGCCGCGGTCTTGGCGTCAGCGGCCGACTTCGCGGACTCGACCTCGGCCTTGGCGGTCTCTTCGCGGGTGGCGCGGTACGTGGCCATCTGCGCGAGCATGGCGGTGGAGATCACCCGCGACACCGCGAGCTTGCCGATCAGCTGTTGCGGCGACTCGGCGGTCATGATCGCGTTCATGCCGTCGGTGCGGCCGCCCATGTACATCGCGGCGGCAAACTTATCGACGCCGGTCTGGAACGTTGCCAACCGCGACTTCGCGGCGTCCACCGCGGCGGAGTCGTCGGTGTGCTTCTTCTCGGCGGCCTGCTGCGCGGCCAGCTTGTTGTTCAGATCAAGCTGCGCGCTGTGCATCGCTTCGGTGGTCTGCTCGGCCTGCCGCGAGAGCTCATTGAGCTTTGCCATCGCATCGTTGGCCGGGTCGGCCAGCACATTGCCAGAGGTGATTCCGGAGAGGACAACGAATCCGGCTAGCGCTCCGAGGGCCAAGCGCTGAGCGATGCGCAAAGACACGCGTTCGCTTTTGAGCCATTTTCGCAAAACTTTGCATCCTTAAAACCAGTCGGCTGGACAGCCGAATCTGCCTTAGGTCTCAGATAGGTTACGAAACGGGTTCGACGTTGTCCAACTCTGAGTTATTAAGAAAACAGCAAGATTTGAGGCTATCGCCGTTAGGCTACACCCGGTTGCTGCCGATGGATGGGCACTAAGCGCAATCGCGGAGCCATCCCCGCGTCGGCAAGTACCTCGAGCGCAACTCGCTCGTCTTCCAGCAAAGTTTCCGGTACCCCGAGTATCACGCTGACGACGCAATCTCGACATCCGAGACCGCGCACTGCGCAGTCATCACAGTCGATGACCACCGGTTCTGTCGATTCGGGCGGAGGTGACGCCGCCCGTCCAGGCTCACTGCTGAGCGCCATCGTGGCTGCCCTTTCCGTCGTGTTGATCGACCTTTTCCGTGACGCTAACGGCGGGCACCGACAAGTTTTCAACGCTCGCGGCCACCCGGAGGCGTCGTCGTCCGGTGCCGACGCGCCGCGGCAGAGTCCGCGGCATGTCGGTGGGACTGGCTAACGTCGCCGCCATGGACGCGCCCGGTGCGGAGCAGTTGAGCCTCCCCGATCTGGACGAGGCCGCCGAAAGATCGCTGCGCGAAACGACTTTCGTCGTTGTCGACCTGGAGACCACCGGCGGCCGGATGAACGGCCGAGACGGCAAGACCGCTGACGCGATCACCGAAATCGGTGCGGTGAAGGTCCGCGGCGGCGTGGTGCTGGGCGAGTTCGCCACCCTGGTCGACCCGCAACGCAGCATTCCGCCGCAGATCGTGCAGCTGACCGGGATCACTACGGCCATGGTGTGCGATGCACCGACCATTGCCGGGGTGCTGCCGATGTTTCTCGAATTCGCCCGCGGCGCGGTGCTGGTCGCCCACAACGCCCGGTTCGACATGGGGTTTCTGCGGGCCGCCGCCGATCAGTGCGGCATCCGATGGGTCCGGCCGCAGACGCTGTGCACCGTCCAGTTGGCTCGCCGCGTGCTCAGCCGGGAAGAGGCGCCCAGCGTGCGACTGGCCGCACTGGCCCAGCTGTTCTCGGTCGCCAGCCGGCCGACCCACCGCGCGCTCGACGACGCCCGGGCCACCGTCGAAGTGCTGCACGCGCTGATCGACCGGGTCGGTAACCAGGGCGTGCACAGCTACGCCGAGCTGCGATCCTATCTGCCGAACGTGCCGCCGGCGCAGCGCCGCAAACGGGTTTTTGCCGAGGGCCTGCCGCGTCGGCCCGGGATTTACCTGTTCCACGGACCCGCCAACGAAGTGCTATACGTCGGCACGGCAATTAACTTGCGGCGCAGGGTAATTCAGTATTTCAACGGCTCAGATCAGCGCACCCGGATGAAGGAGATGGTGGCGCTGGCCACCCGGGTCGAGCACGTCGAATGCGCGCACGCTCTCGAGGCCGGCGTCCGCGAGTTGCGGATGCTGAGCGCCCACGCCCCGCCGTACAACCGCCGCTCGAAGTTTCCGCAGCGCTGGTGGTGGCTGGTGCTGAGCGACGAGGGGTTCCCGCGATTCTCGCCTGTGCGCACCCCACGCCATGACCGGGCAGTGGGCCCGTTCCGGTCGCGCGCCGACGCCGTCGACACAGCGGACCTGCTGGCCCGCTTCACCGGTGTGCGCACCTGCACCAAGCGGCTGGCGCGTTCGGCGCTCCACGGGCCTGCCTGCCCCCTGCACGAGGTGTCGCCGTGTCCCGCCGCGCGTGACGTCACCGCCGAGCAGTACCGCCCGGTGGCCGAGGTCGCCGTCGCGCTGATCGATGGTCTGGAGAACTCGGCGTTGGCGGCGGCCGCCGGGCGGATAGCCGAGCTTGCCGGGCGTCAGCGCTACGAGAGCGCGGCCCGGCTGCGCGATCACACCGTCGACGCCGTGGAGGTGCTGTGGCGCGGACAGCGGCTACGGGCTCTGGCCGCGTTGCCCGAACTGGTGGCCGCCGCCCCGGACGGTGCGGGCGGCTGGCATCTTGCCGTGGTTCGGCACGGTCAGCTCGCGGCGGCCGGCACCGCCCGGCGCGGCGATTCCGCCGATGCCCGTTGTCGAGGCCATCGAGGCCGGGGCGCAGGTGATCCTGCCGCAGCCCGCGCCGCTAGGTGGCGCGCTGGTCGAGGAGACGGCGCTGATCGCGCGCTGGCTGGTGGCCCCGGGGGTACGCATCGTCAGGACCAGCGGCGAGCGGGGATGGTGCTCGCCGCTGCGGTCGGCGGGCCCGTGGGCCGAATGGGCTGCGGCGGCACGCTCGGCGCGGGTGGCGGCCGAACAGGCCGTCAGCACCCGCGATTCAGAGCTGCTGACCGAACCGCACCCAACGCGTGAGCAGCTGTTCGGCCGCACCGCTGTCGATCGCCTCGGTGGCGCGGCCCAGCCCGTCTTCCCACGCCGGCAACCACTCGGCGCGGCTGGATAGCCCGGCGTGAGCCACGATTGCGCCCGCGGCGTTGAGGACGACGGCGTCGCGTACCGGGCCTTTGACACCGGCCAGCACCGACCGGGCCTCCTCGGCATTGGCCGCCGCGTCGCCACCGACCAGCTCGTCGAGGTCGGCGCGTGCGAACCCGAAGCCGGCCGGGTCGAAGGTCAGTTTGTCCACGGTTCCGGCCTGCACCCGCCAAATGGTGCTCGTCGTGGTGGTCGTCAGCTCGTCGAGGCCGTCGTCGCCGTGCACGACCAACACGCTGGACTGGCGAGCGGCGAAGACCCCCGCCATCACCTCGGCCAGATCCGCGAACGCGCAGCCGATCAGCCCGGCTCGCGGCTGTCCTGGATTAGTAAGTGGCCCAAGCAAATTGAAGACAGTCGGCACGCCGATCTCCCGCCGAACCACAGCGGCGTGCCGATACGACGGGTGGAACTGCGGCGCGAAGCAGAATCCGATTCCGACTTGCGCGACGCAGCGCGCGACGTCGTCGGGGCTCAGGTCGATACGCACGCCGAGCGCTTCCAACGTGTCGGCCCCCCCGGCCAGCGACGACGAGGCCCGATTGCCGTGCTTGACCACCGGCACTCCGCTGGCGGCCACGACGATCGCCGCCATCGTGGACAGGTTGACCGTGTTGACGCCGTCGCCACCGGTCCCGACCACGTCGACGGTGTCGTTCCCGATAGTCTCGGTGGGTAGTCGGCGGCCGTGCTTGAGCATCACGTCGGCCAACTCGGCCACTTCTGCTGAGGTCGGTGCCTTCATCTTCATCGCCACGGCGAAGGCAGCGAGCTGCGCCTGCGTCGCCGCGCCCGTCATGATCTCCTCCATCGCCCAGCCGGCGTGCCCGCGCGGCAGGTCCTGGCCCGACGTCAAAAGCTCCAGGACTCGCGGCCACGACAGCGCCCGCTCCGCGGGCCGCTCAACAGGCCCGGAGGATGACATCGCCACGCAATAAATCGTCCCACGATCGTCGGGGACGCGGCCCAACCGGTCGCCGTCGACAAGCTCATGTGAATTCCGTGCGCCAAATTGCCGCCCCGGGTAGAAGCCGACAACTACAAAGCGTCATACTTGCGGATGTGACGAGTGCGGTAGGGACCTCGGGTACAGCAATCACGGCGCGCGTACATTCGCTCAACCGCCCCAACATGGTCAGTGTCGGCACCATAGTGTGGCTTTCCAGCGAATTGATGTTCTTTGCTGGGTTGTTCGCGTTCTACTTCACGGCGCGGGCGCAGGCGGCCGGTAACTGGCCGCCCCCGCCGACCGAGTTGAACCTGTACCAGGCGGTTCCGGTGACGCTGGTGCTGATCGCGTCGTCGTTCACCTGTCAGATGGGTGTATTCGCGGCCGAGCGCGGCGACGTCTTCGGGCTACGTCGCTGGTACCTGCTCACCTTCGGGATGGGGCTGTTCTTCGTGCTCGGGCAGGCCTACGAATACAACCACCTGGTCAGCCACGGGACCACCATCCCGAGCAGCGCGTACGGCAGCGTGTTCTACCTGGCCACCGGTTTCCACGGGTTGCATGTCATCGGCGGTCTGATCGCCTTCATTTTCCTGTTGGCTCGCACCACGATGAGCAAGTTCACCCCGGCGCAGGCCACCGCGTCGATCGTCGTCTCCTACTACTGGCACTTCGTCGACATCGTCTGGATCGCGCTGTTCGCCACGATTTATTTCATCCGATGACCAGCAGGGCAAAGAACAGGAGTACTCGGTTGAAGAAACTGGGTTTGAACCGTTCACTGAGCGACCGGGCGCGCCGCCGCCTGCGCCGCCGGTTCTCGGCCGGACTGCTGCTGGTGTTGGCCCTCGTGGTCGCCGGCGGACTTGCCGCCGTCTTGACCCCCAGCCCGCAGGTCGCCGTCGCCGACGAGTCGTCTTCGGCGCTATTACGTACGGGCAAGCAGCTTTTCGACACTGCGTGCATCACCTGTCACGGCGCCAACCTGCAGGGCGTCCCGGACCGCGGGCCCAGCCTGATCGGTGTGGGCGAGGCCGCGGTCTACTTCCAGGTCGGCTCCGGCCGGATGCCCGCTATCCGCGGCGAGGCTCAGGCCCAGCGTAAGGACCCGATCTTCGACGAGGCACAGGTGGACGCGATCGGCGCCTACGTGCAGGCCAACGGCGGCGGACCGACCGTCGAGCGCAACGCCGACGGCAGCATCGCGATGACCTCGCTGCGTGGCGACGACCTGGGCCGCGGTGGCGACCTGTTCCGGCTCAACTGCGCGTCGTGCCACAATTTCACCGGTAAGGGCGGCGCGCTGTCCTCCGGCAAATATGCCCCCGATCTGGAGCCGGCCAACGAGCAGCAGATTCTCGCGGCTATGCGCACCGGGCCGCAGAACATGCCGAGGTTCTCCGACCGTCAGCTCTCGTTCGACGCGAAGAAGGACATCATTGCGTATGTGAAAAACGCGACGACAGTGCGCAGTCAGGGCGGCAACGGCCTGGGCGGCTTCGGGCCGGCACCCGAGGGCATGGCGGCGTGGATCGTCGGGATGGTCGCCATCATCGCCGGGGCGCTGTGGATTGGGGCACGATCATGACGAATGACAGTGGACTGCCCTCTGAGGCCGAACTGAACGCGATGTCTCGTGAGGAGCTCGTCGAGCTCGGCGGCCGCCTCGATGGCGTGACGACCGTTTTCAAGGAACCGCGCTGGCCGGTCGAGGGCACTAAGGCTGAGAAGCGCGCCGAGCGTTCGGTGGCGGCGTGGCTTCTGCTGGGCGGTTTGCTCGGGTTGGCTCTGCTGCTGGTGTTCTTGTTCTGGCCGTGGGAGTACCAGCCGGAAGGGGCGGGCGGAAACCTGGCGTACTCGCTGGCCACCCCGCTGTACGGCCTGACGTTCGGCGGGTCGGTGCTGTGCATTGCCGTCGGGGCGGTGCTCTACCAGAAAAAGTTCATCCCCGAAGAGATTTCGATCCAGGATCGCCATTACGGCGAGGCTGGGTCGGACGAGATCGACCGCAAGACGGTGACGGCCAACCTGACCGATGCGTTGGACGGCTCGACCATTCGGCGGCGGAAACTGATCGGCCTGTCGCTGGGCGCCGGACTCGGCGCGTTCGGGCTCGGTACCTTGGTCGCGTTTGCCGGCGGCCTGATCAAGAACCCGTGGAAGCCGGTCGTGGAGACCGCCGACGGCAAGAAAGCCGTGCTGTGGACCTCGGGTTGGACGCCGCGCTATCACGGCGAGACGATCTTCCTGGCTCGGGCCACCGGCGAGGGCAGAGGCGCGCCGTTCATCAAGATGCGTCCCGAAGACCTCGACGCCGGCGGCATGGAGACCGTGTTCCCGTGGCGCGAGTCCGACGGTGACGGCACCACGGTCGAGTCGCACGAGAAGTTGACCCTGATCTTGTCCGCGGTCCGCAACCCGGTGATGTTGATCCGCATCAAGGCTGCCGACCTGTCCAAGGTGGTCAAGCGTAAGGGCCAGGAGAGCTTCAACTTCGGTGAGCTGTTCGCTTACACGAAGGTATGCTCGCACCTGGGTTGCCCCTCGTCACTGTATGAGCAGCAGGACTACCGCATCCTCTGCCCGTGTCACCAGTCGCAGTTCGATGCCCTGCATTACGCCAAGCCGATTTTCGGCCCGGCAGCGCGCGCATTGGCTCAACTGCCGATAACAATTGATGGCGAAGGATACTTAGTTGCCAACGGCGACTTCATCGAACCTGTTGGACCGGCATTTTGGGAGCGCACAACATGAGTCCAAAATTGAGTCCCCCCAGCGTCGGCGACGTGTTGGCCGGTCAGGGCAACGCCGTCGACTCGCGTTACCACCTGTCCGCCGCAACGCGCCGACAGCTGAATAAGGTCTTCCCGACGCACTGGTCGTTCCTGCTCGGCGAGATC
This sequence comes from Mycobacterium sp., assembly GCF_965277065.1. Classification (GTDB taxonomy): domain Bacteria; phylum Actinomycetota; class Actinomycetes; order Mycobacteriales; family Mycobacteriaceae; genus Mycobacterium. The sequence continues at coordinate 23,398 of NZ_CBDIBT010000005.1, read as the reverse complement.
GCAATGTACAGCTTCATCGTGCTGCTGCTCACGGGCGTTTACCTGACGCTGTTCTTCGACCCCTCCATGACGGACGTGACCTACAACGGCGTCTACCAGCCCCTGCGTGGCGTGGAGATGTCGAAGGCGTTCGCGTCGGCACTCGACATCAGCTTCGAGGTGCGCGGCGGCCTGTTCGTCCGCCAGGTCCACCACTGGGCCGCCCTGCTCTTCGCGGCGTCGATCATGGTCCACCTGGCCCGCATCTTCTTCACCGGCGCTTTCCGCCGGCCTCGCGAGGCCAACTGGGTGATCGGTTCGCTGCTGCTGATCCTGTCGATGTTCGAGGGTTACTTCGGCTACTCGCTGCCTGACGACTTGCTGTCCGGCATCGGCCTGCGCGCCGCACTCTCGTCGATCACCCTGGGCATGCCGGTGGTCGGTACCTGGCTGCACTGGGCGCTGTTCGGTGGCGACTTCCCCTGCGGCGGTGCCGGAAACGACTGCACGGCGGCGGGCTACATCGTTCCGCGGATGTACGGCCTGCACATCTTGCTGCTGCCGGGGATCATCCTGGCGTTGATCGGCGCACACCTCGCCTTCGTCTGGTTCCAGAAGCACACGCAGTTCCCCGGCCCCGGCCGCACCGAGACCAATGTCGTCGGCGTACGCGTGATGCCGGTGTTCGCCGTCAAATCCGGCGCGTTCTTCGCATTCACCACCGGCATCCTCGGCCTGATGGGCGGCCTGCTGCAGATCAACCCGATCTGGAACTTGGGTCCCTACAAGCCGTCTCAGGTCTCGGCGGGTTCACAGCCAGACTTCTACATGATGTGGCCCGACGGCCTGGCCCGACTGTGGCCGGCGTGGGAGTTCTATTTCTTCCACCACACCATTCCAGCCACGGTCGCGGTCGGGACTCTGATGCTGGGGATCTTTGCCCTGTTGATCGTCTATCCATTCCTGGAAAAGCGGTTCAGCGGCGACCGCGCCCATCACAACCTGTTGCAGCGTCCGCGTGATGTACCGGTACGGACGTCGATCGGCGCTATGGCGATCGCCTTCTACATTGTGCTGACGTACTCGTCGATCAACGACATCATCGCGTACAAGTTCCACATCTCGCTGAACGCGACGACCTGGATGGGGCGCATCGGCATGATCGTGGTGCCGCCGATCGTCTACTTCATCGCCTACAGGTGGTGTGTCGCATTGCAGCGGAGCGACCGGGCCGTCCTCGAGCACGGTGTCGAGACCGGCATCATCAAACGCCTGCCGCACGGCGCCTACATCGAGCTGCACCAGCCGCTGGGGCGAGTCGACCAGCACGGCCACCCGCTGCCGCTGGAGTACCAGGGCGCCCCGGTGCCGGTGAAGATGAACAAGCTCGGCTCCGGTGGCTCCCCCGGTTCCGGCAGCTTCCTCTACGCCGACCCGCCGTCTGAGGCCGACGCTCTCACCGAAGCTCACCACGCCTCCGAGTCACGCGCGCTCACCGCTCTGCGGGAGCACCAGGGCGGCAGCAACGGCAACGGCAGCAGCGGTAACGGCTCGTCGAACGGCCACCACTAAAACGCCGACCCGACAACAGCGTGGCGACAAAGCCGTTCGGTCCGTCCAGGGCCGTCTCGGGCGTCCTGCGGATTGCTTAGCAAATTCAGGCGGCGAGTCGGCCGCGCAGTTGGCGCACTTGATGCCACGGCACCAGCGGCATGACCAGCGTGATGGCGCCGGCGATCGCGTAGCCGGTCAACGAGAAGCCATCGTGACCGATGGCCATCGCGTACGTCGCCGTCGCGACGGCAAGGAACGCCCCGCCCATGGCACCCATCAGAGCGGCAGTACCGCGCAGCCAGAAACGATCCACCTCCGCCTCCGCCAGCGCCGGGCGCTGGGTGGTGATGCGCTCGGTGGCGCCTTGCGGCACCCCGGCCCTGATCAACCGTGCACTCACCGTCCGGCCCGGTGAACCCGCCGAGCGGGCCGCCGGGGCGTCCCGGGTGATCCGGCGGGCACGCAGCAGCATCGGGATGGCCGCCAGGATGATCAGCGCTGAGATGATGATGATCGCGTAGAGCACCGAAGAGGTGTGCGGGTTGCCTTTGGCAGCGTGAAATCCCCGGCCCAAGTCCATCAGCGCGACGAGCGCCGCAACGCTCATCCCCACCAGCGCTAGCCAGATGGCAGCGCACGACCCGACCAGGATCCGGTCGGTCGTGACAGGTGTGATCTTGCCGCGCCCACCCCAGGCTTGCGAATACCTGTCGATCATCAGCAGTTGACCTGAGGTTGGTTGTTCTCGTTGGCTGACAACACCGTTCCGTCGCTCGCAGTTACCTTGCAGTTGAGCTTGCTCAGCCGCAGCAGGCTGGACGCCTCGATCGAGCCGACGTCCGACGCCGAAATCGGCGTGAGCGTAATCGTCCACGGGATGTACACGTTGGACAACGTCCGGCGCATCCCCGATGCGTCGGTGTAGGTGATGGTGATCTGGTCGAACGGCGCCTTGGTGCCGGTCACCGAGTAGGTGTACTGCTTGGGGCCGGCTGGAGCAGGCGGCGGGGCCGGCGCAGGCGGCGGCGCGGGAGCCGGGGCAGGCGCGGGCGCCGGTGGCGGCGCGGGGGAAGGTGCCGGCGGAGGCGGCGATGCCTCGCTGGGCGGCGGCGGCGGCGGAGGTGGCGGGGGCTCGCTGGACGACGGCGGAGGCGGCGGGTGCGTCGTTGTCGTGACGATGATCTCGTCCTGCATCGGCGGTGTCGACGTCGTCGACGGGGCAGTGTTGGGCGTGGCCAGCTTCGTGGTGTCGGTGCGCGCGAACAGCAGCGACACCGAGACGACCAGGGCTATCGCCGCGACGATCGCGGCGACACCGACGATCCACGGCCAGCGCGCAGTCTTCTCCTCCTCGTCGTGAGGTGGAGGCTCGTCGTAACTGTCGTAGTCGTAGAGATCAAGGTTGGCGGGTACGTACGGTCCGCTGCTGATGTGTTCGGACTCGGGGGCTGAGTAAGCGCGCGAGTAAACGTCGGTCTGGCCGGTCGCATTTTCCGCGCCAGATTCTGCTGCGTCCGCTCCGAAATCACTGTCGCCGCCGTCAAATTCACCGTCGCCCTGGCTGACCTCGACGCCGGATTCCAGTTCTTCGGACTCTGGTCCTGGTGGATTCGGCCCGCTCATGATCGTTTGTCCTGTTCGACTACATCATCGGCGCATGTAGCGCCGCGGTTGGCTGGTTGGGCGCGCGCCCCGATGTTCCTCAATGTGGCTGGCGAAAACCCTACCCAACCGAATCTCACACGACATTCTGGGCGACCCGGTCACCGATGAACTGACGTCCGGATTGTGACCTTCACCGACGACGGTTAGTGCTTCTCCGGGCCCACGTAGTACTCGAAGATCAATCCGGCCGCCGAACTCAGGATGAAGACGACCCCGGCCGCGATCAACCAGGGCAGCCACAGGGCGATGCCGACCGCCGCCACCGAGCCGGACAGCGCGATCAGGATCGGCCACCAGCTGTGCGGGCTGAAGAAACCCAATTCGCCTGCCCCGTCGCTGATCTCAGCGCCCTCGTAGTCCTCAGGACGGGTGTCGAGCCGGCGAGCGACGAAGCGGAAGAACGTGGCGATAATGACCGCCAGTCCGCTGGTCAGGGCCAGCGCAGTGGTGCCGGCCCACTCGATTCCGCCGGTGGCGAACTGGCTGGTCAGCACCCCGTACAGGATCGTGCAGAAGATGAAGAACGCCGCGATGAACTCGAACAGCCTGGCTTCGATGTGCATTGGCCTTCTCTCCCTTACCTAGGCCCTTACTTACTCGCCTGCGGCGCCTGCTCGCCGCGGCGGGTGTCGAACGGGTGGGTGGTGACCGCGACCGGAGACTGCGCGATGGCCTGCAACGCCTGGGCGTTGGTCTTTCCTGCGATCCGCTGCTGCAGGTAGGCCTTGAAGTCGTTGGGCTGAACCACTCGGACCTCGAAGTTCATCATCGAGTGATAAGTGCCACACAACTCCGTGCAGCGGCCCACGAACGCACCGGTCCGGTCGATCTTGGCCACCTGGAAGACGTTGACGGAGTGGTTGGCCGCCGGGTCGGGCATCACGTCGCGCTTGAACAGGAACTCCGGCACCCAGAAGCCGTGGATCACGTCGGCGGATGCCAGCGTGAACTCGATTCGTTTGCCGGCGGGCAGGACCAGCACCGGAATCTCGGTGCTGGTGCCGACCGTCTCGACCTTGTCGAAGTTGAGGTAGGTGCGGTCCTCGGTGTTGAGCCCGCGGACGGGTCCGACCCGCTCCTCGCCGCGGGAGTCTTTGCCCTCAGGCTTGGAGACCATCGCGGCTTTCTTCGCCGCGTCGGCGCCGTCGTAGGAGAGGGTGCCGTCTTTGAATTGGACCTTCTGGTAGCCGAATTTCCAGTTCCACTGGAAGGAGGTGACGTCGACGACGACCTCGGGGCCGGCCTCGAGGTGCAGCATCTTCTCCTGCACCACGACGGTGAAGTAGAACAGCACCGAGATGATGAGGAACGGCGTCACGGTGAGCACCAGCTCGAGTGGCATGTTGTAGCCGAACTGGCGAGGCAAGTCGGTGTCAGTGGCCTTTTTGCGGTGGAAAACTGTCGCCCAAAATATCAGCGCGAAGACGATGCTGCCGACCACCAAGGCGGCGATCACCGATCCGATCCACAGTTGCCGGTTCCAGGCGCCTTCCTCGGTGACGCCGTTCGGCCAGCCCAACGCCAGGGCGTGTGACCAACTGCAGCCACTCATGCTCACCGCCAGCAAGCCGAGCATGCCGGCCAAGGCGGGCCGTCGAAGCCGACGGAAACCTGAGGAACGGCTCTTCAACAAGTTCGGCGAACAGCCTGGTCCGCGAGATGTCACGGTCGCGCCTCCCTGAGAATCACAAGCTGGGCCGACCTCGCGCATCCCCCGCTCAAGGGACTGTCGGCTGACTCGCACGTCGAATACTACGCAGCGTAGACCACGCACGCAGCGAAGCCGTGTGCAGGCCCACCGCTTTAGCGGCACCGCTTTGCGGCATCAAGAGCAGCGCCGCGTTGCGGCATACTTATCGGCGATGTGTGGACTGCTGGCCTTCGTGGCTGCCCCGGCCGGCGCCGAGCCGACCGATGGCGCGCACGCTGCGGCCGCGGCCATCGCGCAGGCATCGCACCTGATGCGGCACCGCGGCCCCGACGAGCCGGGAACCTGGGCCGACCCCGCCGGGGATGTCGTGTTCGGCTTCAACCGGTTGTCCATCATCGACATCGCGCATTCGCATCAGCCGTTGCGCTGGGGCCCGCCAGATACCCCCGACCGCTACGAGTTGGTGTTCAACGGCGAGATCTACAACTACCTGGAGTTGCGCGCCGAACTCGCCGAACGACACGGCGCGGCGTTCGCCACCGACGGCGACGGCGAGGCCATCGTCGCCGCCTACCACTACTGGGGCGCAGAGGCATTGTCACGGCTGCGGGGCATGTTCGCCTTCGCGTTGTGGGACTCCACGACCGGCGAATTATTCTGCGCCCGAGACCCTTTCGGCATCAAACCGCTGTTCATGGCGACCGGAACCGGCGGCACCGCGGTGGCCAGCGAGAAGAAATGCCTGCTGGAATTGGCTGATCTGGTGGGATTCGACACCGCGATCGACGAACGCGCGGTCCAGCACTACACGGTGCTGCAGTATGTGCCCGAACCCGAGACGCTGCACCGCGGCGTGCGGCGGTTGGAATCGGGCTGCTACGCCCGTATCCGCCCCGGTCAGCGCGTGCAGACCACCCGCTATTTCGTGCCGCGTTTCCAGTCGGTGCCGATGTCGCGCGGCACCGAACAGGCCCGCTACGACGAGATCACCGCTGTCTTGGAGGATTCGGTGGCCAAGCACATGCGGGCAGACGTCACGGTGGGCGCGTTTCTGTCCGGGGGTATCGACTCGACGGCGATCGCGGCGCTGGCTATCCGGCACAACCCGCGGCTGATCACCTTCACCACCGGCTTCGAGCGCGAGGGGTTTTCCGAGGTCGACGTCGCGGTGGCATCGGCCGAAGCCATCGGAGCCCGCCACATCGCCAAGGTGGTCGCGCCGGATGAGTTCGTCGAGGCGCTACCCGAAATCGTCTGGTATCTCGACGAACCGGTGGCAGACCCGGCGCTGGTTCCGCTGTTCTTCGTGGCCCGCGAGGCGCGCAAGCACGTCAAGGTGGTGCTGTCCGGCGAGGGCGCCGACGAGCTGTTCGGCGGCTACACCATCTACCGGGAACCGTTGTCGCTGAAGCCCTTTGACTATCTTCCCCGACCGCTACGCCGCTCGATGGGTAAGGTGTCCAAGCCGCTTCCAGAGGGTATGCGCGGCAAGAGCCTGCTGCACCGCGGATCGCTGACGCTCGAAGAGCGCTATTACGGCAATGCCCGAAGCTTCTCCGACGCGCAGTTGCAAGATGTGCTGGCCGCGTTCCGTCCGGAATGGACGCACATCGACATCACGGCGCCGGTCTACGCCGATTCCGCCGACTGGGATCCGGTCGCCCGGATGCAGCACATCGACCTGTTCACCTGGTTGCGCGGCGACATCCTGGTCAAGGCCGACAAGATGACCATGGCCAACTCACTGGAACTGCGGGTCCCGTTCCTCGATACCGAAGTGTTCGCGGTCGCGTCCCGGTTGCCGGTGGATGCCAAGATCACCCGGACCACCACTAAATACGCGCTGCGTCGCGCGCTGGAGTCAATCGTCCCGCCGCATGTGCTGAACCGTCCGAAACTCGGCTTCCCGGTGCCGATCCGGCATTGGCTGCGGGCCGGCCCGTTGCTGGAATGGGCGCACGAGACGATCGACGCCTCGGCGACCGACTACCTCATCGACCGCGCGGCCGTTCGGCGTATGCTCGACGAACACCGTTGCGGCACAGCCGATCACAGCCGCAGATTGTGGACGGTGCTGATCTTCATGCTGTGGCACGCGATCTTCGTCGAACAACGGGTAGTGCCGCAGATCAGCGAGCCGCAATATCCGGTCGAGCTCTAGGCAGCGCCGCTGAGGTCACGTTCGCCCGAGACTCAACTCGCTGCGACAGACGTCGGCGTGTCGTCGCAGCCGTTTACGTGCCGCCGAACGGCTTCGAGCTCTAGGCCAGGACAGTGGCGATGTCAGCCGCGGCCTCGTCACCGTAGGCGTCGGCCAGGCGGGCCTTGGCGGCGGCGGCGTCCCACGTCCACTCCTGGGTTCCGGTCGACTCCAGCACCAGCACCGCGACCAGCGAGCCCAGCTGCGCGGAGCGCTCCAGGCTCAAGCCACCGCTGCGTCCGGTGAGGAATCCGGCCCGGAAAGCGTCGCCGACGCCGGTCGGGTCGGTCTGGCTGGTTTCGGGCACCACGCCGACGTGGACGGTCGTGCCGTCACGATCGACGATGTCGACGCCCTTCGCTCCGAGCGTGGTGACCCGCAGGCCGACCTTGTGCTGCACGTCGGCTTCGGTCCAGCCGGTCTTCGACTGGATCAGTTCCCACTCGTAGTCGTTGCTGAACAGGTACTCTGCGCCGTCGACGAGCTTGTCTATCTCTTCGCCGGACAGCCGAGGCAGCTGCTGCGACGGGTCGGCGGCGAAGGGCAGGCCGAGCTTGCGGGCCTCTTCGGTGTGCACGACCATCGCTTCGGGATCGTTGGCCCCGATGATCACCAGGTCCGGCTTGCCGAGCGAGGACACCAGGTCGGCGAGCTTGATGTTGCGAGCCTCGGACATCGCACCCGGGTAGAACGAGGCGATCTGGGCCAGGTCTTCGTCGGTGGTGCAGACGAAACGCGCAGTGTGAGCGGATTTCGAGATCAGCACATGGTCGGTGTTGACGCCATGCGACTGTAGCCACTTGCCGTAGTCGCCGACGAAGTCGTCACCGGCGGCCCCGACCAGAGCCACGTCGCCACCGAGCACGCCGATCGCGAAAGCGATGTTTCCGGCGACGCCGCCGCGATGGATCACCAGGTCGTCGACCAGGAAGCTCAGCGACACCTTCTCCAGGTGCTCGGCCAACAGGTGTTCGGAGAACCGACCCGGGAACCGCATCAAATTGTCAGTGGCAATAGAACCGGTTACCGCGATCGTCACGAAATTCCACCCCTTCACGTCCAAAATTCGGCTAGCTCAGCCTACCTGTGGCTATGGTGGCCTCTGCAGCGCGGCCCAACGGCCGCTGGCCTCCGAAGACGAACACGGCCACGCTGCCTTGCTATCCGAGGAGACCCGTCTATGCCCGGTCCGTACTCGTCGGACCACCATTTGGGCTCCGACGGACCGCCGTTCACCGATACCCATCCCAGTCAGCCTCTTCCGGCTCCGCAGGGGTTCCCGCCGTCACCGCCAGGCGCGGTCTATCCGGGGCCGTTGCCACCGCCGCTGCCCTACCCGCAACGCCGGCGTCGAGGGCTGATCGCCGGCATCGCGGTGGCGCTGCTGGTGATCGCCGCGGTGGCCGTGGGAATCTTGCACGCCTCGCACCGCGCGCCGGCGACCGCCCCGGGAGCGTTTTCCGATGCGACGGCCACAGTGGCGATCCAGAGCTATCTGGACGCGTTGGAGCAGCGCAACACCGAAGCCATCGCCCGCAATGCGCTGTGCGGCATCTACGGTGCCGTGCGCGACCGCCGATCTGATCAGGTGGTGGCAAAACTCAGCAGCGACGCGTTCCGCAAGCAATTCTCCGAGGCGCGGGTGACGTCGATCGACAAGATCGTCTACTGGTCGGACTACCAGGCCCAGGTGTTGTTCAGCATGCGGGTTCAGCCCGCTACCGGCAGCAGCGCGCGAAGTGAAGAGCAGGGTGTCGCGCAGCTATTGAGCCAGCACAACCAGATTCTGGTGTGCTCCTACGTGCTACACAGCGCCGCGATGTACTGAAGCGTCAGTTGAACGAGTCGCCGCAGGCGCAGGACCCGGTCGCGTTCGGGTTGTCGATGGTGAAGCCCTGCTTCTCGATGGTGTCGACGAAGTCGATGGAGGCGCCCTGGATGTACGGCGCGCTCATCCGGTCGACGGTCAGCTTCACGCCGCCGAAGTCGGCGGTGAGGTCGCCGTCGAGCGCGCGGTCGTCGAAGAACAGGTTGTAACGCAATCCGGCACATCCCCCGGGCTGGACCGCGATCCGCAGCGACAGATCGTCGCGGCCCTCCTGGTCCAGCAGCGACTTGGCCTTGGCTGCTGCGGCATCGGTCAAGATCGCGCCGTGGGTGGTGGCGGTGGCTGACTCGTCCTGAACAGTCATTGCTTCTCCCTGTAGGTACTTGTGCTCGGATGGGTTCGCTGGAGCGATTTGACCCACCTCCTCAAAGGTACCTTGTCGCGCCGCTATTCGGAGAGTCGTGCCGCGACCTCCGAGGCCAGTCCGATCAGCTGGTTGGCGGCGTCGGCCTGGGCCAACCGGACCGAACCGGCGTGATCGGCGATCGACGCGGTCCCCAAAATGCCCGCGGCCTGGAACGTCGGCTCGTCCAGCATGACCTGTCCGGCCAGTACCACCACCGGTACCTGCGCCTGTCGCGCAGCCGCGGCCAGCGCGCCGACCACCTTGCCGCGCAGCGATTGCTCGTCGAGCTTGCCCTCCCCGGTGATCACCAGGTCGACGGCGGCAAGGTCGTCGGCCAAGCCGGTGTACTCAGCGATGATCGACGCTCCTGACTCGCACCGGGCACCCAGGCTGAGCAGCGCCGCGCCGATCCCGCCCGCGGCCCCGGCACCCGATTCCGCGCTGATGGGTCGTCCGGCTGCGGCGTCGAGTTCAGCGGCCCACCGGACCAGGCGGTCTTCGAGCGCGGCCACCGTGGCCGGATCCGCACCTTTCTGCGGGCCGAACACCCGGGCCGCGCCCCACGGCCCCACCAGCGGGTGCTCGACGTCACAGGCCGCGATCAGCTCCACCTCGGCGAGACGTCGCCGAGCGGCGGGCAAGCCACCGAGTTCCTCGATCAGCCCGCGGCCACCATCGGTGCTGGCGGAGCCGCCCAACCCGACCACGACGCGGGTCGCACCCGCGTCCAACGCCGCGGCGATGAGCTGGCCAACTCCTCGGCTTTGCGCCGCGAGCGCGGTCTGCGGCGTCGGAGCACCACCCAGCACGGCCAGCCCGCACGCCTGCGCGCATTCCAGGTACGCCGTCCGCGACGCCGCGTCCAGCACCCACTCGGCGGATACGACGTTGCTCAGCGGACCCTGAACCTGCAGCCGCCGCCGCTCCCCCAACCGGCTGGCCAACACGTCGACGAAACCCGGTCCACCATCGGACTGCGGTGCGACCGTGATCCGATCACCGGGACGCACCCGGTTCCAGCCAGCGGCGATGGCGGCGGCCGCCTGGACCGCGGTCAGGGTGTCGCCGAAGCTGTCCGGGGCAATGAGCAGTCGCAGGGCAGGCGCGGGGTGTGCCGGCCCACTCATCTGAGTAACAGTAGGACCGGTCGTTCGCGTCACCCGAACCCCGCCGTTTTCCAGAGGCATCCGATGCGAAGTAACCTGGCGGGCGTGAAGCTGCTGGGCCGTAAGAAAGACAAGAGCGTCACCGGAAGCGATCCCTCGACCTTGGTGGAGGCCGTCGATTCGGCCACCCCGCGCGTCTCGCAGTCCACCGCCCCCAAAGGACGGCCCACACCGCGACGCGACGCCGGGCGCCGGGGTCCGGTCGTGCCGGCGCCGATGACTGCTGCAGAGGCGCGGGCCCGGCGAAAAGCGATGGGCGGACCCAAGCTCAGTCGCGAGGAACGCAAAGAACAGAGCTCCGTACGACGCGCCCAGACGGCCGAACGGCGTGAGCGCATGATGTCGGGCGACGAGCGGTATCTCCTGACGCGCGATCAAGGACCGGTGCGACGGTACGTGCGCGACATTGTCGACTCCCGCCGCAACGTCCTCGGCCTGTTCATGCCGGCCGCGCTGGGGCTGATGTTCTTCATGTTCGCGGTGCCGCAGCTGCAGTTCTATGTGTCTCCGGCGATGCTGCTGTTGATGGCCGCGATGGCGCTCGACGGGCTGATCCTCGGCCGCAAGGTCGCCCGACGCGTCGACGAGAAGTTTCCCGAGGACCCCGAAAGCCGTGTGAAGCTAGGACTTTATGCGGCCAGCCGGGCCTCGCAAATGCGCCGGATGCGGGCACCGCGACCTCAGGTCAAGCATGGCGCCAGTGTCGATTAGGCACCGCGGGAAGTGTTCCCATTCGCCACGGTCTTCGCATGGCGACCCGCTGCGCCCGGCTGCGCCGCGCTTGCGATCGCTATGGGGTGCTTGATCCACGGTGCGAACCCTGGTGCTCGGCGGAGTCAGGTCAGGAAAATCGCAGTGGGCGGAGTCCGCGCTTGCCGAATTGCTGGAGGCGGACCAGCCGGTCCATTACATGGCCACCGGACGGGTGTCCGACTCCGATCCGGCCTGGCAGCAGCGCGTCGACACGCATCGCGATCGTCGGCCACCGCACTGGTCCACCATCGAAACCGATGCTGTCACACAGCAATTGCGGCAGTCTCCGAGCATGCCGACGCTGGTTGACGACATCGGCGGCTGGCTGACGGCCGTGCTGGATCGGCACCAGGCCTGGGACGGCGGCTGCATCACGGCCGACATCGACGAGTTGACCACCGCCGTTGCCGAATTCAGCGCGCCGCTGGTGCTGGTCAGCCCCGAGGTCGGCCTGACCGTCGTGGCCGCCACCGCGTCGGCGCGGCGGTTCACCGACGAGCTGGGCGCACTCAACCAGCGGCTGGGCGCGCTGTGCGAGCGCGTGGTCCTGGTGGTGGCCGGCCAGCCGATGCCGATCAAGCAGCCCGCGACATGACGATGTTCGCGCCGGTGACTCCACCCGACACGAATGCGGCGGCCGCAGCTCGTGCGCGGCAGGACACCCTCACCAAACCACGCGGCGCACTGGGACGGCTGGAAGACCTGTCGGTCTGGGTAGCTTCGTGCCAAGGGCACTGTCCGCCCACGCAATTCGAGCATGCCAGGATCGTGGTGTTCGCCGGCGACCACGGCGTCGCCCGGTCCGGGGTGTCTGCCTATCCCCCCGAGGTCACCGCACAGATGGTCGCGAACATCGCCGGCGGCGGCGCGGCGATCAACGCGCTCGCCGACGTCGCGGGGGCGAGTGTGCGCGTCGTCGACCTCGCCGTGGACGCCGAGTCGCTGTCCCCGCAGATCGGCGCGCACAAGATACGACGAAGCAGCGGCGACATCTCGGTGCAGGACGCGCTCACCGAGCAGGAGGCGCGGGACGCGATCGACGCCGGCCGTCAGATCGCCGATCAGGAGGTCGACTCGGGCGCCGACCTGCTCATTGCGGGCGATATGGGCATCGGAAACACCACTGCGGCAACGGTTATCGTGGCCGCGCTGACGGGCGTCGAGCCTGTCGCCGCGGTCGGCTACGGGACCGGGATCGACGACGCCGGGTGGGCCCGCAAAACCGCGGCGGTACGCGACGCATTGTTCCGTGCCGAGCATGTGTTGGCCAACCCGGTTGCCACGCTGCAGTGTTGTGGCGGAGCCGATTTGGCGGGCATCGCCGGTTTCTGCGCGCAGGCCGCGGTGCGGCGCACCCCGGTGCTGCTGGACGGCATGGTCGTGACGGCCGCGGCACTGATCGCCGAGCAACTGGCGCCCGGCGCCCGGCTGTGGTGGCAGGCCGGCCACAAGTCGACCGAGCCCGCGCATGCGCTCGCGCTGGCCCGGCTCGGGCTGGATCCGATCGTCGACCTGCAGATGCGACTCGGTGAGGGCAGCGGGGCGGCGGTGGCTCTGCCGGTGCTGCGGGCCGCAGTGGCCACGTGCGCGTCGATGGCGACATTCGCCGGCGCTCATGTCACCGACCGTCCTTCGCCGTCGTGATCGGTTCGCTGACAGCGGCTTTCGCATTTGAAACTATCGTCCCGATGCCGGCCGGCCGGGACCGGCCGTTCGGCCGTGGTGCGATGACCGCACTGCCGGTCGTCGGCGCGGCGCTCGGCGCACTGGTCGCCGCGGTGACGTGGGCGGGGTCCTGGGCGTCTGGCGCGGCCAGTCCGCTGTCCGGATTGCTCGGGGTCGCCACGCTGCTGGTGGCGACCCGCGGCTTCCACATCGATGGTGTCGCCGACACCGCCGACGGGCTGGGCTGCTACGGACCGCCCGAACGCGCACGTGAGGTGATGCGCGACGGGTCGACCGGTCCGTTCGGCGTCGCCACCGTCACGGTGGTGATTGTCGTTCAGGGACTCGCATTTTCAGCTTTGCGACCAGCCGAGATCGTGGTTGCCGTGTGCGCGGGCCGGGTGGCAGCGGTGCTGGCCTGCCGCCGGGGGTTGCCTGCCGCGCCCGGAAGCAGGCTAGGCACCGAAGTCGTCGGCAGCCAGCCCGCGCTGGTCGCCGCGGCCTGGATTGTCGCGCTGCTGACGGCTTCCTCGGTGGCCGGCGGCCACGGGTGGCACGGCCCCGTCGCGGTGCCGGTTGCGCTGACGCTGTCCGTGCTGCTGGTCCGGCACTGCATTCGCCGGTTCGGCGGTGTCAACGGCGACGTTCTGGGCGCCGCAATCGAATTGACGACGACGACGGCCGCCGTCGTGCTGGCAGTGCTGTTGCGGTTCTGACCGCTCAGCCGAGCCGCGACATCCAGCCGCGGTCGCCAGCCGACCCGATGAGAGATGTCCCCGGGCAGGCCGCCAGTGGGGAACCCACGCGAAGCCTTCGCCGCCACTGATGCCTGCGCCTACCTACCCCGGCTCTTCGATTTGACCGGCAATCAGAATGAAGTGTGGGTTATGGCCCGCAGTTTGCGGGTGCAGTGGAATCGCGACCTCGGCCACTGAGCGGCCGGATCCCCGATCGCCGTGCCAATCTGGGCGCGCAACCGCGTGGTGGTCCGCGCCCGCGGTGGGACCTGCGCGATGGCCTCGGTGAACGAGGATCGCTCGCAGTTCACCGACGTGGACACCACCCCGCATGAGGGGCACGCCGCCGCCGTCTGCTCGGCGGTCACCACTTGGACTACCCGCGTCTCGTCGGCGAGCCGTTCGACACGCTCAACTTGCACTCCGGGCAGTCCGAACAATGTCGTAGCGTCAGACATGGCCCTTGGTTCCCTTCTTCAGTCCGAAAGCGTCGCAACTTTCAGACTACGGACCGTAGCGTTTGCCAGCGCCGGGTCGCTTCAGCCGGCGAAAACCACCCCAATGTCGGTGCGTCCGAAGTCATCCCCTTTGAAGAGCAGAGGCTGGCCGCTGACCTTGGCGAGGGCGTAGGAGAAGCAATCGCCATAGTTCAGACCGGAGCGATGCCGTCCCTTGCCATACATCCGGTGGGCGACTCGTGCGGCGTTGGCTTGATCGGCGTCAACGCCGACGAGATCGACTGCGGTGCGGTGCAGCCACAGATCTAACTCACGTCCGCCGGGTTCCCCGTAGCGACTTTCGATCACGATGGCCGTTTCCAGGTACGACGCCGTCGACATGAGCCGGACTGGGTCCGCTTCTACAGCTACCTCGAATCTTTCCGCTTCTGGCTCATCGTTGAGCATTGCGACCAGCGCAGATGTGTCAATCACCATTAGGCGGGCAGCCCCCGCTCGTCGTAGCCGAGGATCTCATCCGCGGATCGGGTGTCGAGCACTGGCAAGGCTGCGCACCGTCTCCGGATCGCGGCCAGCTCCTCATACAACGGAATGGCCCTGGTGCGCCCAGTCTCGCGGGCGAGCCGTTCACGCAGCGCGACCACGACTACTTCTGTCAAGGTCTCACCGGTCCGAGCCGCGAGTTCCCTGGCAAGACGGTCGGCCTCGGTGTCCTTGATGCTCAACGCCATAGTCGAGATTATATACCCATAGTAATATTCTAGATATATTGGTGTCCACTGCCCCCATGGCGAGAGACGTGGAGAGGTCAAGCGCCGCCGAATCTCGACGCGCCGGTGCCGCGAGCACGTACCGGTTGCACAGCCGCCAGTTCGGTACATCTTGACTAGTCTTACTAGTTAGAATGGTTATGCTTAGTTAGTATCGACAGATGAAGACAGTCACGAGCACCGAGGCCAAGGCGAAGCTCAATGCCATCTTGGCAGAGGTCGACCGGACCGGCGTATCGGTGACGATCACCACCCACGGCCGACCCGTGGCTGTGTTGACCCCGGCCCATCGCCGTGGACGGAAGTTCGGCCAGCTGCCCGCGCTCACCGTGCAGGACACCTTCGACGATCCCCTTCCGGACTCCGAAATCGCTGCCTGGGAAGATAATTCGTGATTCGCGAGGCACGCGCCGCAACCGCGCGAGCGGTCCTGCTGGATACCAATGCCCTGCTATGGCTGGTGACGGCGCCTGAGAAGGTCTCCACGTCGGCCCGCGCGGTGCTCTCGGAGCCGAGTACGGAGGTCGTGGTCTCGGCAGCCTCGGCGTGGGAGATCGCGATCAAGACCCGGTTGGGACGTCTGGACGGCGAACCGCTGCTTTCGGCGTGGTCAGACATCCTTGCCGATATGACTGCGACCGACCTGCCGATCGACGCCGGCGACGCCATCCTCGCCGGTCGGCTGCCGTGGGACCACAAAGACCCATTCGATCGCGTGATCGTCGCTCAAGCCACGAGGCGAAACCTCACCATCGCAACACGCGACGCGCGCATCTTGAGCGCATCGCTCACCCCGACCCTGCACACCTGAGCTTTCAGCCCAGTCGTGACATCCAGCCGTGGGTATCGGCGAAGGTGCCGCGCTGGATCCCGGTGAGCGTGTCCCGCAGCGCCATCGTCACCTCGCCGGACTCGCCGTCACCGACGGTGAATTCGGTGTCGCCGTATCTAACTTGGGACACAGGCGTGATCACCGCGGCGGTACCGCAGGCGAACACCTCGGTGATCTCGCCGGCGGCGGCCTTCTTCTCCCACTCGTCCATATCGATCTTGCGTTCCTCGATGGCGAATCCCGCATCAGTCGCCAACTGCAGCAACGAGTCTCGAGTAATACCTGGTAACAGCGAACCGGACAGCTCCGGGGTGACCAAACGGGCCGACCCGCCGCTGCCGAACACGAAGAACAGGTTCATCCCGCCCATCTCTTCGATGAAGCGGCGCTCGACGGCATCCAGCCACACCACCTGCTCGCACCCTTTTTCGGCAGCCTCGGCCTGGGCGACCAGCGACGCGGCGTAGTTGCCGCCGAACTTCGCCGCACCGGTGCCACCCGGGCTGGCCCGCACGTAATCCGTTGACACCCACACGGTTACCGGCTTGATGCCGTTCTTGAAGTACGCTCCCGCCGGCGAGCCGATCACCATGTAGCGGTACTGCCTGGCCGGGCGCACACCCAAGCCGGGCTCGGTGGCGAAGACGAACGGGCGGAGGTACAGCGACTCCTCGCCGCCGGCCGGCGGCACCCACTGATTGTCGACGGCGATGAGTTGGCGCAGCGACTCGAGGAACAGCTCGTCGGGCAGCTCGGGAATCGCGATCCGTTGCGCCGAGGTCCGCAGCCGCGCGGCGTTGGCGTCGGCGCGAAACGACACGATCGACCCGTCCGCCCAGCGATAAGCCTTGAGTCCCTCGAAGATCTCCTGCGCGTAGTGCAGCACGATCGCCGACGGGTCCAATTCGATCGGCCCGTATGCGGTGACCCGCGCGTCATGCCACCCCCGGCCATCGGTGTAGTCGATCGACACCATGTGATCGGTGTGGTACTTGCCGAAGCCGGGGTCGGCGAGGATCGCGTCCCGCGCCTCGTCGGTGATCGGGTTTGCGGCGGGTGACACCGTGAACTCGAGCACGTCGCTAGTCATGTGCGCGATTCTATAACCGGGCGCTAGCGGGTTTTTGCGTCGACGAACGGCGGCTTCACGACTTCGCACTCGATGCCACGGCCGCGAACGTCGACCGTCACGTGCTGGCCGTCCTCGACGCCGGCGTCGGCGTCGACGAGCGCCAGCGCGATACCGACTTTCAGCGACGGGGAAAACGTGCCGGAAGTGGTGACGCCGACGCCTCGGTCACCGTCGAGAACATTCAGGTCCGGCCGAAGCACGCCTCGACCCACCGCGCGCAGGCCGCGCAGCAGCCGCGGCGGACCCGCTTCCTTTTCGGCCAGCAAAGCCTTGCGACCGAAGAACGCGTCCTTCTTCCAGCCGATGGCCCAGCCGCAACGGGCCTGCAGTGGCGAGATGTCGGCCGAGAGTTCGTGGCCGTGCAGCGGATAACCCATCTCGGTGCGCAACGTGTCGCGCGCCCCCAAGGCCGGCCAACTGCCCGTCAGCGCGCTTCACCGCGGCGAGCAGCGCGTCGAACACCACCTCGGCAGAATCCCACGGCGGCAACAGTTCGTAGCCATGTTCGCCGGTGTAGCCGCTGCGACATATCCGCACCGAAACGCCCGCCAATGTGGCGTCGGCGTAACCCATGTAGTCCATGTCGGTGGGCAGGCCCAGCTCGCCGAGTACCTCCGCCGACCGCGGGCCCTGCACGGCCAGCACCGCATAGGACCGGTGCTCGTCGGTGATGGTCAGCTCCGCGGGCGCAGCCGCTTTCAGGGCCGCGACCACAGCCGCGGTGTTGGCGGCGTTGGGCACCATGAAGATCTCGTCGGGTCCGACGTAGTAGGCGATCAGGTCGTCGATCACGCCACCAGAGTCGTTGCAGCACAACGTGTATTGCGCCTTGCCCGGCTGAATGCGATCGAGGTCGTTGGTAAGCGCGGAGTTGACGAACTGCGCGGCGCCGGGGCCGCGAACCAGCGCCTTGCCCAGATGGCTGACATCGAACAGACCCACCGCGTTGCGGGTGGCGGTGTGCTCGGCGACGGTGCCGGCATATGAGACGGGCATCAGCCATCCGCCGAACTCGGCGAACGCCGCCCCCAGTTCGCGATGACGGTCCACCAGGGGTCCCTGCAGCACATCACTCATCGGCGCTGCTCCTCCCCATCGCTGCGCTCTGCATCGTCGCCAGCGCTAGTCATAGACATTTCACCCTAATGCGGACCTCTGCTGACTGCCCGCCTCCGCCCCCCTCCGCTAGGCGGAGGGCATCGTCGCCGGGCGAACTGGCACACTTGGCCGGTGGTTGATTCCCTGGACTTCGAGGCCATCCAGGCCGCGGGAATCGCCGATCCGCGCGAACGATCCGGCCTGCTCGAATACCTGATGGGCCTCGGCTTCACCGTCGACGACATGGCCGAGGCAGAACGCCACGGCCGGCTGTTCGGGCTGGCCGGAGACGTACTGCTGCAGTCCGGTCCGCAGACCCACACACTGCGCACCGCCGCTGAGTCGCTCGGTGTGCCGGTCGCCGATGTCGAACACGCCTGGGCCATCCTCGGTCTGACCGCCGCCGGCGTGGACACGCCGATGCTGAGTCCCGCCGATGTCGACGCCCTGGCCACCTGGATCGCGATGCGCGCGCAGCTGGGCGAGGACGCCACCGACGGCTACATGCGAGTGCTCGGCGCGACGGTGGCCCGGCTGGCCGAAGCCGTGTCGTCGATGATCCGGACCAATGCGCCGCGGCTCTGGCTCGGCGACACCGGCGACGAACTCGCCACCGCGCAGGCCTATCGAGATGTCGCCGGGTTCGTTCCTCGCCTCGGCGCGATGATCGACGCGATCCACCGCCACCATCTGGTCGGCACCCGCGCCTTCATCGAGGGCGTGCAACGCGGTCCGTCCGCGGGCCTGGTGTGCGGCGTCGGTTTCGTGGACCTGTCCGGGTTCACCGCGCTGACCCAGACGCTGACACCGGCGGAGTTGTCGTCCACGCTCGCCGACTTCGGCGACGGCGCCAGTGATGTCGTGCACGCCCACGGCGGGCGGGTGGTGAAATTCCTCGGCGACGCCGTGATGTGGGTCAGCTCGGATCCTGCGCGGCTGGCGAAGATCGCGCTCGACCTCGTGGACCATCCCCGGGCGCGCGAAGAAGGCATCCAGCTCCGCGCCGGACTCGGCTACGGCGAGATCCTGGCCGTCAGCGGAGACTACTTCGGCAACGCGGTCAACCTGGCGGCCCGACTCGTCGCCGCAGCCGCGCCGGGGCAGATCCTGACCTCGGCCGAATTGTACGAACAGCTACCGGACTGGCCTGCCGTCGCTCAAGAACCTCTGCAGCTCAAGGGTTTCGACGCTCCGGTGATCGCCTACGAGCTCGCCCGCGCCGACAGCTGAGTCGGCTCGACGTAGGCGACCTCGACGGCGGTCTGCAACGACAGCGCCGAGCTCTGGGCCACCAGCAGCGCCGCGAAAAACCCCGACCCACAGCCACGCTTCGGTCGGTGCCAGATGTGCGGCCGGGTTTCGTACCGGCAGCGCCGTGACGGCCCGCACCACCACCGAGACCACCACGACCACGGTGATGTAGGGCAGGGCCGTCCGGAACTTCTGCACCCGGGCGCTCGACGGCGATTCCGCGATCCGCACGCTGCGTCCGATCCGCCACACCGTCGCGCACACCACAAGCACAGTTAGTGCCAGCGGCACCGACAGGTCGTTGGCGTCACTCCACAGCGGCTCAAGCGGCACATGCGATTTCGGGTCGGCCAGAGCAAGCGCCAGATCCGACAGCGTCGCTTCGATGAAGAACACCCCGATCGGCGGAACCAGCACCGCGACTATGAATACGCAGTGCTTGGCGAGCGTCTCGGCCGAACCCGACACGAACTGCACGACCGCGTAGAGCAGCATGTAGACCGAGGCCACAAATGAAATGCCACCGAGCAATTCCGCGGACGAGGCCCGCCCACCGGTGAGCGCGCAGCCGTTCTCCCCGGCCAGCAGGCTGTACTGGATGGCCGACAGAAACAATCCGAGAAACGCGTTCATCAGGGCGACGCCCGTCAACGTCTCATGCTCGACCTCGATCGCTCCGCGTGGCTTGCCGTCGCCGCGGCGCCGATACCCGCGGTCGAGCACAAGGTTGATCACGACAAACGCGAAACCGGCCAAGACACCGGCCAACTGCGCGTAGTTCCTCGCCACGATCGATATGTCGAAGCCGGTCCACAGCACGCAGGGATCGGCAATTTGTCCGGTCGGCATCGGCGAAATAGTAACCGCTCCGACGCCGTCAACAGGTCCAAGACACGACCCGCGGCGAGGCCCCTTCGCGTCGCTGCCGGGCAGCCCGATCCGCCGGTCGATAGGGTTGTTCTGTGAGCACCCAACCCGGTTACCTGGCCCCCACCGTGTCCGTCGCATCTTCGCTGCCGCGCCGCGGCGTCAAGTCGGCGGTGTTGATCGTTCCGGTGGTGTCGTCAGGGCCCGAGGACGTCAACGACGAGCCGGGTGCGGTCGTGGCGGCTGCGGATGCATTCCTGACGAAGGAGTCGGTCACCGAGATCGAGGATGGCTTGCGTGCCCTACACGCCACCGGCGCCGCCGAGCAGGTGCACCGCCTGGTGATGAAGTCGCTGCCGGTCGCCAGCGTCCTCACGGTCGGCGTGGGCAAGCACCGCGACGAGTTTCCGGCGGATCTGATCCGCCGCGCGGCCGGCACGGCGGCGCGGTCACTCGGCGGAGCCGAAGCGGCGATCACCACGCTGGGGGCGTTGCCCGGCTCGGGGGTGCTGGAGGCAGTGGTTGAAGGGTTGATTCTAGGTAGCTACCGCTTCACCGCGTTCCGCACCCACAAGACCGCACCCAAGGACCCGGGTTTGCGCACGATCACCGTGCTGTCCACCGACAGGTCCGCCAAAGCGCAGGCCACTCACGCCACTGCGGTCGCCACCGCCGTCGCGACCGCGCGCGACTTCATCAACACCCCGCCCAGTCATCTCTTCCCCGCCGAATTCGCAAGCCGCGCCAAGGCGTTGGGCGAGTCGGTCGGACTCGAGGTCGAGATTCTCGACGACAAGGCCCTGCAGAAGAACGGCTACGGCGGCATCGTCGGCGTCGGCCAGGGATCGTCGCGGCTGCCGCGGTTGGTACGGCTGTCCCATCGCGGATCGCGGCTGGCCAAAAAACCCAAGCAGGCCAAGAAGGTCGCGCTCGTCGGCAAGGGCGTCACCTTCGACACCGGCGGCATCTCGATCAAGCCCGCGGCCTCGATGCACCACATGACCTCCGACATGGGCGGGGCCGCGGCGGTGATCGCGACCGTGACGCTGGCCGCGCAGTTGGAGCTTGCGATCGATGTGATCGCGACCGTGCCGATGGCCGAGAACATGCCGTCGGCTACGGCTCAGCGGCCCGGGGACGTGCTGACTCAATACGGCGGAACCACTGTCGAGGTGCTCAACACCGACGCCGAGGGGCGGCTGATCCTGGCCGACGCGATCGTGCGTGCGTGCGAGGACGATCCGGATTATCTGATCGAGACGTCGACGCTGACCGGCGCGCAGACGGTGGCACTGGGCGCACGCACGCCCGGGGTGATGGGCAGCGACGAGTTCCGCGACCGGGTGGCCGCGATCTCGCAGCGGATCGGTGAGAGCGGTTGGCCGATGCCACTCCCGGACGAGTTGAAGGAAGATCTGAAGTCGACGGTGGCCGATCTGGCCAACATCAGCGGACAGCGGTTCGCGGGGATGCTGGTGGCGGGCGTGTTCTTGCGCGAGTTCGTCGCCGAGGGCGTCGACTGGGCCCACATCGACGTCGCCGCACCGGCCTACAACACCAGTGGCCCTTGGGGTTACACGCCCAAGGGCGGCACAGGAGTGCCGACGCGCACCATGTTCGCGGTATTGGAAGACATCGCCGCCAACGGGTAGCGACCCGACTGCGTCAGGTCAGCTGCGGACGAACGGCTGATTGAACCACTTGACCTTCTGCCGCCAGGACTGCGCCGACGTCAACGCGAAGCCCGCTCCGCAGATGCAGGCGAAGAACCACACCAGGGCCGCGTCGTGCCGACCCTGCAGCGCCGGCACCAGCGCGGTGATGATCCGTACGGCGCAAGCCGTGATTCCGCTGCCACATGCGAACAGATACAGGTTGGCGATGTGCGTCGAGCGCGGGTCCTTCCGCAATACCAACAGCGCGCGGAATCCAAACGCGAGCAGGTAGATCAGGGTGCCGCACAACACAATCCAGTAAGCGCTCAACCAGAAGTCGGTAGGCAGCGCGAAGAAGTCGCGCGCATATATCTTGCTGCCGCGGCTCAGCGAGAACGTCGCCAGCAACAGCGGAATGCACAAGGTGGCCGGACGCTCCACGTACTGCTTGAACGATGCCTGCAATAGATGATCGTCGGCAATTCGTCCCAGCGCGTTATAGACGATCGCCGAGGCCGCAACGACGTAGCAGTCGTGGCCGAGGTAGTTCTGCAGATTCCACACGCCGGTGATGTGGTGCAAGAAAACGCCCAGCGTGTTGGCGGCCCACGGCGACATCAGGGCAACCGCAGACCCCTGCAGTGCGATGTTGAGCGTCGCGGCGACTTCCCAACGGCAGTGCCAGGTAAATCGCCTGATCCACAGGCTCCACCCGATGGAGGCGAGGGTGATGGAGATGAGAAGGCTGAGACCCACAGTGATACCTCGTACGCAGCGAAAGATTTACAGCGGAGGCGCGTCGGAGCGGGGGCGCCACTCCGCGATCTTCGTCGGTTGCTGAAGCGTCTTCACGCCGGCGACGCCGCCCACGGCGTGCATCTGAATGCCGCCACGGATCTCCTCGGCCAGCGCGGTGACCTCTTCGGGCTCGATGAACCGGTAGCGCGTCAGCAGCTCGGCGCGGTTGATGCCGAGGTTGGCCGCGGCGACACGCAGGTTGTCCGCGGTGATCAACGTCCCCTTGTCCAACTGGTCGTAGTAAGTGGACCGCGGGAGTTCCATCGCTGTCCAGATCTCTTCTCTGCTCAGAGACCGACCGGCCAGGTAAGAGAGCACGGTGGCAAGTTCCTTGCCGCTGTCATCGGGATACACGAGGAACAAGATATCCAAGTTTTTCGGCTTTTTAAAATGCCGAATCGCGTTAAATGCCGATTATTGCGAACGGTTTGTGAAACAAAACGGTTTACGTCCAGTTGGAATTCCACAGTCCAATTGAGTTGGACATATAACCGGACCATTGCAGGTCCGTGAATCTGCAGCGACGAGTCGACGCATAAAAGCGACGTCGCTCGTTCGGATGCCGGGATGCCATTTGCGCCGCTGCCCGCGGACAGCCAGAACATTCGTCAGCTCATCGGCTTGCCCTGGGTGTGTGCCGGTCGCGCCGCAGTGACAGGATGGTTGCGGTAATCCCGGGTGCAGCTTTGGTCCTACACCGCGCTGTGGTAAGCCGGAGGCCGACGCGCGCCCACCGACCGACCGATCGAGGAGTCGACTTCAGATGGCCTTCTCCGTGCAGATGCCGGCACTCGGTGAGAGCGTGACCGAGGGAACCGTAACTCGCTGGCTCAAGCAAGAAGGCGACACCGTCGAGACTCGACGAGCCTCTGCTGGAAGTGTCCACCGACAAAGTCGACACCGAGATCCCTTCGCCCGCAGCGGGAGTCCTGA
>NZ_CBDIBT010000004.1:0-17769 GCF_965277065.1 Mycobacterium sp. | reverse complement strand
GAGAGTCATAGCCGGCGAAAGTCCCAGCAGCCTTCCGATCAGCACCTCGGCTGGTGCCATCGGCACGCGATCGATCCGGGGCCACCGGGTGGAGGCGTTCCGGGCTCGAAGGGCCGGCCGGCGCGGCCCACGGCCTGAATCTAAGCAACATCACCGTCGCGATGAACGTGGTCGCTGTCGCCATACCAGCTGCGATCCCGGCCGCTGTGCGGAAGATCATCGCACCACCGAACACCGGTACGAGCGTGACCAGCATCCAGCTGACCTTCAGCTTCAGCACATCGGTGCTTCGATTGAAGGTGCGCAAAAAATAAATGACCGCGAAGGCCCATGCTCCAATCGCATACTCGAAGGCGATGATGGGAACGATCGCTTGCGGCTGCTTCGAATGTGCGGCCGAGGGCGAGTTCTCCGACGCTGAGAGGCATGAAAGACAGCGCGACGCCAACAAGAAGTGCCACGCCACTATAGACCAGCGCGATTCGGGTCAGAGACCTCCACACCTGTGGCGGTCGCATGTCTCGTCGTCTGCTCTCTGGGATTAACACCAACGGAATGGCGCCCGCCGCAATGGAGACGGGTGCCAATAATGCGGAAGCACCGCGCAGGGCGGCGGATGCCTCGGGACTCAACACGACAGCGGCGAACAGCAGCACCGCGAACACAATCGTTTGCTCGAGGCCGGACTCGGTGCCATACCGCGCTCGATGTTGCCAGCCATCGGAGATCCAACCCGGGTACTGACGCAGCCGTGGGCAGACGCGAACACCGACCAGCATTCCGACTAGGGCAAGGAAGGCCAGGGAGGTCCATCCACCAATGAGGGAAGCAGTGGTTATCCCCGGCAAGTGCACCCACGTTGCCACAAGCAACGCGGCCGAACCGGCGAACCACACGCCGTCCCAGAGGGCCGCAACGTGTGGACGGCCTTCGGCAATGGCGACGTAACGCAGAACATCTTCCACGAGCACGATCGGTGTCGCGATGATGATCAAGAACGCCGGCAGACGAATCCCGGACCCAGCAACTGCCCATATGAGGCCCCCAATGATGGGGCTGACTAGCAGGGCGCTGGTGACCGCGAAT
Source organism: Mycobacterium sp. (assembly GCF_965277065.1). Lineage (GTDB taxonomy): Bacteria > Actinomycetota > Actinomycetes > Mycobacteriales > Mycobacteriaceae > Mycobacterium. The sequence goes on along the minus strand of NZ_CBDIBT010000004.1, from coordinate 16,683 downwards.
GAACCCTCCCGCCGGATGTCGGACCGGGCGCGCCCCCCCATTAGCAGCAACGGTGTGCCCAGCGCACCACGAAGAAGTCCGACGGCCGCAACGAGAAGCGTCAATAGCAGCGCAATCTGGCCGAAATTCTCAGGCGCAGTGATCACCGCGACCGCATAGATGATCAGGCCGTTGCTGAGACTGGAGAAGACCTGGTCAGCGGCGCCCGAGATGGCGCGGACCTTGCTCATCGACAAACCGTTGATCATGGCTCGGTCCTGTTGCCCGACGCCCAGATCTTCTCGAATGCTCCGATCGAGTCGGTAACTCCGTGGTTCGACCAGAGTTCGAATGTGACGAAACTTCCCTGCCACTCCGAAAAACGCGGATCATTCACGCGCTGGTGCGTTCCCGGCAAATCCACCGTCACTTGGGCGCCGTTGATCGTCAAGCGTGCTTCGTAGGGGGTTTGCCCGTCTTCACGTAGCGGATGTTGAAAGAAGTCGGCCGCGATCACCTCCAGAGGTGCGCCGTCGTTATGCGCAACAGCGATGTACCAGTTGATGGGCGTCACGACAAATTGAATCGGCAGCGGCCTGACCATCGGTGGAACGCGCTTGTCGATGCCTCGCGACACCACAAGTGTGATAGCGCCCCGGGTGCCGGATCCGGGCCGGAAGACGAACCGCGCGCCCATACTTTTTACCGACGAACCGAGGTCTGGGGAACTGAAGAACGCGGTGGCGCTGCCTTGTGTTGTGGGTTGGTAGGTCAACCGACCGTGCTGAATTCTAAGTCGGTCGCCGAAGTCATCGGGGCTGGCCAGCACCGTCGCAGGCTGGCCGCCGTCGAAATGGTCGGGCGCCGGACCGTTGGGCATTGCGGTGAAGTCTGCTTGGACCCGGATGCCCGGGGTGGCCATCGGGGCGCTCTCACGCAGGAACCCCCACCAGAGCGTCACGGCCACAAGGACTGCCAGCGCCACCGCGAAGACGATTTGCCCCTGGTTCTGGTACCGGCGTCTGGTTACCACACTCGTCATTCAGCCCCCTCATCAGCAATCAGGTACCACCCGTTCGCCTTTGATGGCGCAGACGGGAGTATCTCCGGCGGTGTGGCCACGAACGACATGCCCTCCTCTTAGAAGTGGAAGCAGGCCGACCTGGCGGGGTCGCGGTCACGGCGGCTGGTTGCCCCCATATGCCTGTATACCGCTCAGCACTTGAATCGATAATATCCATACTATAAGTTGCAATACAAGTCGGTTAACAAACTCATAGTCGAGTATCGACCCGCTATACAACCTCAACAGGCGGGACACCAGTGCAGAGCAGACCGCAGACCCGAGAGTTTCTGGGGGGTACGGAACGTCACTCACGGGGCGCCGGAGCAGCCCTCACCCTCCTATCGCCCCAGCCCTCACCAGCACAACAGAGTCAATTGAGGCTGGTTGTCCACGACTACTCCGGCCACCCCGGTCAGGTACACCTGAGCCGAGAGCTCGCCCGCCGAGGACATCACGTCGAGCATCAATATTGCGCGTCGTACACGACCGGCCGGGGTGCAACGCAGCGACGTGACGGCGATCCAGAGTCCTTCGTGGTGCGTGCTATCGAGCTGAGCAGCGAATTTGCCCGCTACTCAGCGATCGCCCGGCTGCGCCAGGAAGTGCAGTACGCCCGCATGTCGACCCGCGCCATCTTGGCCGCCCGCCCGAACGTCGCGGTGCTGTCCAACATCCCGTTGCTGTCGATGTTCCTCCTCACTATGTCGCTCCGGATGCGCCGGGTGCCTTACGTCTTTTGGCACCAAGACATCTACAGCGAAGCGATCAGGGTTATCGCTCGGGATCGATTCGGCCAGCTGGGTCGCCTGATCGGCTGGGTTGCGGGACGTGTTGAACGCCGGGTTGCGCGCAGTGCCGCTGCAGTCGTCGCAATCAGCGACAACTTCATCGAACAACTTGACGCCTGGGGAGTTCGGAAAAGCAAGGTACACGTGGTGCCGAACTGGGCCGCGATCGACGAGATGCCTTCGCGGCCGCGCGACAACGCGTGGGCGAAGGCGCAGGGCCTGGTCGACATGCCCGTCGTGATGTACGCGGGAACCCTTGGGCTCAAACACGATCCGTCCGTGATTTCCATGCTCGCTCAGGCGGCACCTGCAGGTAGCCAGACCGTCGTGGTGTCCGAAGGCAAGGGCCGTGAGTGGTTGGAGTCGGAAGCCTCCTATGTACCGGGACTTACTCTGCTTGATTACCAGCCATACGAGCAGCTGCCAGACATGCTCGCAAGCGCGGATGTGCTGATCGTCGTGCTGGAAAGCAACGCCAGCCGGTACTCGGTGCCGTCCAAAGTTCTCAACTATTTGTGCGCCGGCCGTCCCGTGCTGGCGCTGCTACCGGCAGACAACGCAGTAGCTCAGATGGTTGAAGCAGCGGAGGCGGGGATTGTGGTAGCCCCAGGCGACGCCGACGCGGCATCTGCCGCGCTGAACATTTTGCTGGCTTCACCGGTCGCGCGAGCCGCGATGGGAACCGCGGCTCGCCGTTTCGCCGAACGCACCTTCGACGTCACACGCGTGGGCGAGCGCTTTGAATCTTTGCTCTGTGACATCAACAACGCCCAGAAATGAAAGGACATATAGACATGGAGATTGCACACCTGCCCGGGAGCGCCCCGGACGGCGGGCAGAAACTGGCTTTGGTCGCGGGAGGCGGCGGCTTCATCGGCGGTCATCTCGCCAGGACTCTTCGCGAACGGGGGTTTCAGGTCCGAAGCGTGGACATCAAGCCCTTCGAGGAGTGGTATCAGATTCCCGATGGTGTCGACGCGCACCAGCTCGACCTGTCGGCGCTCGAGAACTGCCATGAGGCCGTTTGCGACGCCGACGTCGTGTACAACCTCGCAGCCGACATGGGCGGCATGGGTTTCATCGAGACCCACAAAGCCGAGTGCATGCTTTCGGTGCTGATCAACACGCACATGCTGATGGCGGCGCGAGATGCCGAAGTCGGTCGGTTCTTCTTCTCCAGCTCGGCGTGTGTGTACGCCGCCGACAAGCAGGTCAACGCTGACGTGACGGCGCTCAAGGAGGCCGACGCGTATCCCGCCATGCCCGAAGACGGCTACGGCTGGGAGAAGCTGTTCAGCGAGCGCATGTGCCGGCATTTCCGTGAGGACTTCGGCCTCGAGACGCGAATTGCTCGCTACCACAACGTATATGGCATCGAGGGCACGTACGAGGGCGGTCGTGAAAAGGCTCCTGCTGCCTTGTCCCGCAAGGTCGCTGAGGCCGTGCTCTCCGGGCGGCATGAGATCGAGATCTGGGGCGACGGAGAACAGACTCGCAGCTTCATGTATGTCGATGACTGCGTGGAGGGAACCCTGATGGTGACCGCAGGAGACAGCGCGATACCGGTCAATGTGGGCAGCTCGGAGTTGGTGAGCATCAACCAGATGGTCAGCATCATCGAGCAGATCGCGGGGATCACCGTTAAGCGCCGCTACAACCTGGACGCCCCCAAGGGTGTGCGTGGACGCAACAGCGACAACACGCTGATCAAGGAGATCTACAGCTGGGAGCCGTCGATTTCTCTCGCGGATGGCCTCGAGCGAACTTATCGGTGGATCTTCGACCAGCTAATCGACAGCGGGCAAACCGGCGATCCGGCCGCACGGCGCGCAGCCGTCTGAGTCCTGGGAGGAACTTGTAATGCATGAAAAGGAGGCACTTGTAATGCACGAAACGCAGTTGAGTCAAGTCGAATTGGAAGGCGCCGCAGACAAAGTCGTAAAGCGCTTTCCTATACCCGACTACTTCGACCCGTACCTCAAGGGGCACCTATCAGTGGCCCAAACCGTGAGGCGCTACCTAGCGCCGGGATCCCGCGTGCTGGATTTCGGTGCGGGTCCGGCCGACAAGACCGCTGTCTTGTCGATGCTGGGCTACAAGTGCACTGCCGCCGACGAACTCGGCGATTGGTGGCACACACGGGGCGAAGCCCGACGGATGATCCTCGACTTCGCCGAAGACATGGGCGTTGAATACATCACTTTGGACACTGATGAGTTGCCCGCTGCCCGGGAATTCGACATGGTGATGCTCCACGACGTTCTCGAGCATCAGCACGATTCGCCAAGATATCTGCTGAACGACCTTCTCGAGCGGGTGCCCGAAGGCGGGTACCTCTTCATCACCGTTCCCAATCATGTGAACCTGCGCAAGCGAATCGCAGTGCTGCGGGGCAAAACCAGTCATTGCAAATACGAGACGTTTTACTGGAACCCCGGCAAATGGCGCGGGCACGTGCGCGAATACACCCGCGGGGACTGCGTCGCGCTTGCACAAGCCCTTGGGCTTGAAATCGCGGAGCTACGAGGGGTTCATCACATGCTGGAAAAGGTTCCTCCTCGATTGTTGCGCACCTACCTTGCAGCAAGCCGGCTCACCCCATCCATCCGCGACACGTGGTCGATGGTGGCCCGCAAGCCGGTCGGTTGGACGCCCAAGACCGAAGTCGACATTCAGGATTTCCAGGAGATCTCGGGCTCGAATTCGTGGCGTGAGTTGCACTGAACGACACCTGCGGCTGCGTCGCTACTTGCGGGCTGGTGTCGTTCAACAAGAGCGCAAAGACGATGTGGTCCAGCAGCTCTCGGCCGGCGCCGCTTCCAATAACTTCGAAGCACGTTATTCCACAATGGGTTTCGATACATCAAAAGCAGGATCGATCGGAAAGGCTGACGCTGCATGAGGCGCTCGAAGAAGCTGATGGCCATCTTGCGGGTGGCGCCGTACCGAGCCGCCCTCCTGAAGCACTGGGTTGCGGCAACAGTCGAGCATGCGGAGGCGTTGGCGAAGCTAAAGCTGCGCACGGTCGTCGACGTCGGCGCCAATCGCGGTCAGTTCTCGCTTTTCGCGCTGCATACTTTTCCCGCTGCCAAAATCGTCTCGCTGGAGCCTCTTCCGGAACCCGCCGCACGATTCCGCCGCGTATTTGCCAAGGAGCCGCGGGTGACACTGCACAATGCCGCGCTGGGACCGGACGCCGGAGAATCCGTCATGCACGTGTCGCGCCGCGACGACTCCTCGTCGCTGTTGCCCATCGCTGCCGCGCAAGGACAACTGTTCCCGGGCACCGACGAAGTGCGCACTGAGACGGTCCGAACGGCCCCGCTGTCTGCGTTTGTCGAAGGCACCTCGATCGAGGAACCGGCGTTGCTGAAACTCGACGTCCAAGGCTATGAGATGGAGGCGTTGCGCGCGTGCGGAGACCTGCTCGAGAAGTTCGCCTACGTCTATGCAGAGGGTTCGTTTATCGAGTTGTACGAAGGGCAAGTCTTAGCCGATGACCTGATCGCTTGGCTACGCGAACACGGTTATGAGCTTGTCCGCAGCTACGAATCCGTCAGTGACGAGCATGGGCAAACGATCCAAGCCGACATGCTGTTCGAGCGCCTGTGAAAGTCGCATTCGACTCCCAGATCTTCTCCATGCAGCGATATGGCGGTGTCTCAAGGTATTTCGTCGAGCTGGCGAGCCGTCTACCCGCTCATGGCGTATCGGAGGTGTGTGTCGTCGCTCCGTTGCACATCAACAGCTACCTGACGGCTGACTCTGCCCACCGCGTCACACGTGGCAGGTATGTACCTTTCACATTCAGCGGCCACCTTCCCAATCTTGCCCTCCCGCGCGCGGTCGGACTTGCGAACCGGTTCGCTGAGCCGCTGGCGTGGCGGGGAGCCGACCCGGATATCGTCCACGAGACCTACTTCGCCGCCAAGCCGGTGGGTAGGGCGCGGCGCCGCGTCGTGACGGTCCATGACATGACCCACGACCTGTTTCCCGAAGAGGTGCCCCGCGCCGGACGATGGGTCGCCGCCAAACGCGCCGCTGTCGATCGAGCCGACCACGTGATCTGCGTTTCGGAAAACACGCGGCGCGATCTTGTGCGCCTCTACGGTATCGATCCGGCACGCACAAGTGTGGTGCACCATGGGTATTCGCTGACCGCGGAGCCGAGCGCGGCGAAAGCGGAACGCGGCAAGGGCAGACCCTCGCTGCTGTACGTGGGGCATCGCGGGGGCTACAAGAACTTCAGGACGCTGCTGCAGGCCTACAGCAGCTCTGCGGTATTGCGGGAATTCGAGCTGATTGCCTTCGGTGGACACTCGTTTCTGCCCGACGAGCAGAAAGAGATCACCCGACTGGGCATCGCCGACCGGGTGCGCTTTGAGACCGGGTCCGATCGGGAGCTGGCGGCGCGCTACCGGACGGCCACCGCATTCATCTACCCGTCGAAGTACGAGGGCTTCGGGATTCCCCCACTCGAAGCCATGAGCCACGGCTGCCCAGTCGTGTGCAGCAATGCGGGGTCGATTCCAGAAGTAGTCGACGACGCCGGCCTTTATTTCGATCCGAACGACCCCGAGGAGCTCCGCACCGCTGTAGAACGCGTCGCGACGACGGAGGGCTTGCAGGCGGATCTGCGGAAGCGCGGACACGCGCGGATCGCCGCGTTTTCCTGGGACGAGTGTGCGGCGGCGACCGCTCGTATCTATCGCGAAATCATCTAACGACCTACCCGCAGCGAGAGGCGAGAGCCCTTGTGCTTCAGAGGCTTTCGTCCCCCTTTACCGCAGGCCTCCTACCACGCGGTATTGAAGGTCTTGCACATGCGGGGTGTCGGTGACATCGGCGTTTGACCGCGCTGCGGCAACCACGGCACCGTTGCGCCGCATCTCGGCTGAGATCGATCCGAGACTCAACGGGAAGACGCAATTCCCACGGCCAGCCGGGACAGTGCAGGAATAGTTCTGCGTCCCAGCCCTGATGAAGATCCGCGACGGCGCCGTTGCGAATGCCAGCACTTCGATCGTGTCGCGGGGCGGTACGGTTTCCGACACCTTCATCGGGGAGCTTTCGGCGTACACCGATCGGGCACCAACCGGTTGGACTCGGTACGAGACAAACAGCGCGTCGCGGACGATGGGGGGTGGTCTGCCGAGCTTGAACTGCGCGATGTCGTAGGCATTCATGTCCAGAATGCGCCAACCGTGAGCCACCGAGGGCGCCATTGCGGTCGATTCGGCGTAGTCGTTCCAAGTGACCATCTGCACCCACTCGGCATTCTGCTGGTCTGCAATCTGCCACGCCAACCTGTTCGTCAAACTATTGTCCGATTCTTCGAAGGCTGCGTCCTTCGGACGGCTGTCTTGGAAGACGACAGGCTGCATCCACAGTTTTCCGAGTTGACGAGTCCGTCGAATGACGTCGACCGGAGACCCACGGCCGTCGTTGACAGTCGTCATGGCATCCGGATCCCGGCCCCCCCACATACTGAATCCATCGCTGAAGGGAGCGAATTTTTCCGGGTTGTCGGCCACCATACAAAACGTTGGCACAAAGGCGACGGAGAGCTTGAATTTGTCGCGAAGGATAGTGAAAACGCTCACCCACCACTCCGGGGCGTTCCGCTCAGCGAACCAGGCACCCAGAACGGGCCGACCATCCGACAAATGATATGCAGCCGGCGCGGTCAAATACGGTGCGACTTCGGCCGCGAAGTCTGTGGCGGTCATCGCCCCCAAGGGACTTGACATATCGGCGGTGATCAGGATCGTGAAATTTCTCACATCCGTTGCGGCCCGCAGTATCCGATCAATGACGTTGGACGTGGCATGGGTCGCAAGCACGTCAACGGCGAATCCGTCGATGCCCATACTCTGGGCTTGACCAATCTCGGTTCGCAGATCCGCCAGCTGCCAATCCGGCAGATTGCTGTGGGGCCTGGGCGGCGGCCGATCCCTCAGATATCCGCCATACGCGGCGTGTTTACCGCTTTCCCCATCGACCGTCAGGTATTGCATGGCGTAGTAGTCTTTGTCGCCGTCTTTGTTGTCTATCGATATCGGGAAGATTGGCATGTAGTGCGCGAAAACTTTTCTTGGACCATGCATCTCGGTCAGGTTGATTGGGAGATAGGGTGTGGCCGCCGTTGCCGATGTAGTCGTCGGATAGCTGCATTGAGGTGCCGACCCTAAGCTCAGGACTGCGACAAGCACCAGCACGGCCGCCCAAGCGGACAGCAGACGGAAAATCCGCGACATCATAAGCGGCGGAGGACGACTGCGCTGGGCCTGTGGCAGCCCTTCAGCAACCTCATCATCGGATAAACCCCGAATCCGACAGTGGCGCAGCCGATGCCAGCGTCCTGGCTTTACGAAGCGACTCCAGCATAATTCGCGCGACCTCTTCGACCACGGGCAGATCGAGCATGGTGGCGTGGTCAGCGGCGAGGCGGTGCACCGTCAACGGTCCGGCGTGGAATTCGTCCCAGCCCAATAGATCTGCCTCCATGTCGGCTGCGGAACCTTCGGTCACAAACAGGTGCATCGGCACATTGTGCCCGGGCTGCTGATAGCGGCATGCGATCTCGGTGGCGCCGCGATAGTCGAAATCCTGTGGCGGCCACAGCTCACCACTCCGCAGCAATCGAAGCGCGACTTCGAGGTACTTGGCCCACCGGTCACCCGCGGGCCGTCTGCGCAGCCGGCGAAGCCGCCATCGCAGCGTCAGCTGTTCCAGCAACGGTTGCGCCATCGATGGTGCCGGAGCATCGAGAATGCCCAGCCAATCGACTTGCTGGCCGGCATTGACGGTCTTGCGGGCAACTTCGTAGGCCACTAGCCCACCGATCGAAAAGCCGGCTATCGTGAGCGGACCATTCGGCTGCCGGTCGCGGATCTCGGAAAGAACTTGGCTGGCACGCTGTTCGATGGTCACGGATCGATCGAACCGCCCGCCCGGCTGTTCGAGGATCAGTGGGTGCACCGGCTGGGTGGTACCCCACTGCTCGGTAAAGTGTCGCAGGCTCATCGCCGAATTGTGGTGGGAGAAGATCAAATGCAACGGCGGTTCTGCGGTGACATCGCAAGTTCCGCTAGGGTTTACGGTATCGAGTAGTGCGGCAAGCTCTGCGATGGTCCGGCCGCTCGCGACGAACCTCGAGAGCGGCAGCTCCACCCCAAATGTCTGTTCAACGTTCGAGATCAGTCGCGCCGCCAGCAACGAATGACCGCCCATATCGAAGAAATCTGAGCTGACATCCGATACCGGTACCGCCAGCAGATCAGCCCAGAGCGCAGCGATGCGTCGTTCCGTCTCGTTGCGCGGAGAGTTGGCTCCCTCGCGGCCCGTTCCTCGTGCCGACGGTGCCGGCAGCCCGGCCTTATCAAGCTTCCCGCTCGAGGTCGTCGGGATCGCGCTCAGATGCATAAATGCGCTGGGCACCATGTATTCAGGCAGGCGGCGACGCAGCCACTCACGTGCCTCGAACTCACTCGGACGTCCCGGCTCGCCGACGATGTACGCGACCAATTGCTGTTCGCCATTGGGCGCCGCGCGCGCGACCACTGCGCAGCAGCCCACCTCTGGGTGCTCGCACAGGGTGGACTCGATTTCGTCCGGTTCTATGCGGAAGCCACGGATCTTGAGCTGGTCGTCGTAGCGGCCAAGATGTTGTATCCGGCCGTCAGGCGTAAACCTGCCGCGATCGCCCGTGCGGTAGATCCGCCCACCGACATGAAATGGATCGTCTCCAAAACGACGCGCGTGCTCGTCGGGGCGATTGACATAACCACGAGCCACGCCGGCACCGCCGATTGTGATCTCTCCGGGAACGCCGACCGGCTGGAGTCGACCGCGAGAGTCGGTGATATAAACCCGAGTATTCGCGAAGGGTCTGCCCACGGTGATGGTGTCGCCCTCGGCCAGCCGCGCGACGCTCGTACCGGCCGTGGCCTCGGTGGGGCCGTAGCCGTTCCAGACCGACCCGCAACGTTGCAGCAGCGCCTCGGCAAGCCCGTCGGTGAGCGTTTCGCCGACGGATACCACTGTGAGACGATGGTCGCCGCGCCAGCCGGCCGTGACGAGGGCCCGCCAAGTGGTTGCAGTCGCCATCATGTAGGTCGCGCGGCTGTCGACCATCAGCTGACGCAGAGCAGCGGGGTTTGCCGCCTGCGCGGCGGTGGCGAGCACCAGACGGGCCCCACAGGCCAGTGCGCAAAAGATGTCGCCGAGCGCGAGGTCGAAGCTGATCGACGCCACCGACAGCACGGTGTCGGTGGCACCGACGCCAAACTCTTCGAGCATGGTGTGCATCAGATTGGTGACGCCGCGATGCTCGACGAGCACTCCCTTCGGGCGACCGGTGGAGCCGGACGTGTAAATCACGTAGGCGAGATCAGCTCGCGTCACAGTGCTCGATTGGTCACCCTCGCAGGGCGTGTGCGGCACCAAATCACGGAGGTTGAGCACGGTTGCCGTGACGACGTCCGGGAAGGTCGGTAGCAATCCTTCTGTCAGAACGACTTTCGCGCCTACGTCGTTGATGCAGAAAGCGTTTCGCTCGGCTGGCTGGCGGGGATCTAGGGGCAGAAGCGCTGCGCCGGTTTTGAGAATTCCTATGACGGACGCCACCAGGTCGGGCGTGCGGTCCAGTAGCACCGCTACTACGGTGCCGGGCCCAGCGCCCGCCTGCGCCAACCTCGCTGCGATGACTGCCGCGCGGTCATCCAGTTGCCGGTAGGTCAGAGTCGTGTTGTCGACCTGTACGGCTATCGCATCGGGCGTGCGCTCGACCTGCGAGGCGATGACCTCGTGCACGCATAGTGACGAAATGCCATGCCGGGTAGTCGAATTCCAGCTCAGCTGACGTCGGCGTTCGTCGGGGCTGACGAGATCAAGGTCGACCATCGCCATCCCGGGCGCCGCGGCGACAGCATCGAGCACACGGCGCCAGTGCGACGCCATCTCGCGCGCCGTCTCCCGATCGAACACATCCGCGTTGAAGACGAACCTTCCCACAACGTTTCCGTCCGACCGTTCGTCCAGCTCAAGACCTATGTCGATAGTCGATCCCGAGGCATCGCGGACAACGGATTCCGTCGGGTGCAGCGACCACTCGTCGGCAAGCGGCGTCAGCCGCGATCGAAGCAGCAACTGAGTATGAAAGAGCGGATTGCTGGGCGGTTCTCGTGGTACGCCGAGGGCGGCAAGGAGAGCCTCGAAAGGCACCGCGTCGTCGAACGCCTCGGTGACCACGCGCCGGATTCGGCCCGCCAGTTCGGTGAAAGACTCGTGGTCCGACACCTCGCATCGCAAAGCTACCGGGGTAGTGCAATAGCCGGCCACCGCGCGCATGTCGTTGTGCTGGCGCAGATCGTGTGCGGTGCCGAACACCACATCGGTGGATTCGGCATACAGATGTAGCCACCACGCGTAGGCGGCAGCCAGCGCGTGGAAAAGAGTGCCGCCCGCGGAATGAGCCGCGCGGCGCAGCCCCTCGACGGTGGCGTGTTCAATCGTCAGTGGGATCATCCCGCCCGCGAACGTCTGACGTTGTGGTCGCGGGTGGTCGGGCGGCAGCTGGCCGGGCGCGCTGCCCGCAAGCCTGTTGCGCCACCGAGTGATTCGGCCGGCCACCTCCGGTGTGCGAACCCAATCGAGTTCCCACTTCGTATAGTGGGCGTACTGCGCTCGCGGCGCGGGCAGCAACGCCGGCGCGCCCGTCGCGTAGTCGCCGTACAGGGCCGTCAGCTCGGGGAGTAAGACGCGGTGCAGCGTTGTCTCGTCGAACACCAGCTGGTGCAGGCCCAGCTGCAGCCAGTGGTCTTCCTCGGTGATGCGGATCAGTCGCGGACGGATCAACGGCCCGTCGGCGAGGTTGTAGGGACGCAGCGCATCTGCCGCCGCGATCCCAGCCGCCTGGTGAACGGCGTCGTCGGGATATAGCTCTGACAAATCGGTCAAGGGCAGATCGACGTACGCGGGCTCGCGAACGAACTGATATGGCACACCGTCAACGACGGCGAAGGTGGTGCGACACGCCTCGTGGCGGGAGACCAACTCCGTGAGCGCGCAACGCAGCGCTTCGACATCGAGCGGACCCGTCTTGCGGATCGTGATCGTCTCGCTGAAGGCAGGTGAGTCCGGCGCGAGCCGGATGTGATGCCACAGTTGCCGCTGCGACGACGACAACGGACCGGATGCTGTTCCCACGGCTGCCAGGTCCGGACGCTGGCGAATAACCCCATCCACACGCGCGACCGCCTTCGTCGGAATAGCGCTCATTCGCCGTCCCGCTTACCGCGCGTCATAGTTACCCCACAATCTCGACAATTCCGCGGCCACGGCTGGGTGGTCACGAACAACATCTACCTTCCGGAGGAAGTATGTGGCCTGGAGCCGGACGACAGATACCACGGCGCCGACCCTGATCGAAGTATAGACCAAAGGTATCCTGAGAGCTGCGCTACATACCATTAGTAGCTAAATTCACATCTGACAAACTGGTTGACAGCCCGACCGATTTAGGCGAACGCTGCTAGTTCGCAGGCAGGGCGTGCAGCGGTCAACTGCTAGTTTCGTCTCGCGCCATTGTCGATTCGGCGAGCTGACGAGGTTGCCCCGCGCGTTGAAGTTCCCAGGAGGCTGTGAGTGTTCGCCGAGCAACTGTTCTACAGCATCGCCGCAATGAATGCGCTTTTCTCGTCAATGGCGTGGTGCGCCTCCAAGCCAAATAAATGGTCGATATTGGCGACCTTGGCGTTCGCTGTGCTCTGGCCGTTCGTCAATGGGATCTTGGAAGGGACAGTTCTACTCAGAATCAGCAGCACCCACGGAATAACGGTGTCGGATTTACTCTCGGTTCTGGCGGTGGCGATCGCGCTGGTTCAGACCAGGAGAATTCTGCGCTCCCGCCGTCTTAGTCAGTCCGCCACCGAACGCGGCAACATCACCGAAAATCCGTGAGCACCGATCTCGAACTGAGAATTCCGGCGTAGTCGTCAGGCCCAGCTGGAGCCGACGGCGGAGTCGGTGCTCGACATGTTGTTGCCGGCGGTCTGCACCTTCTGGCCGTGGCTGTTGGCCTGCTCGTAGATCGTCTGGAAGTTGCGACCCAACTGGGTGATGAACTCCTGGCAAGCCACCGAACCCGAGCCGCCCCAGAAGTCGCCGGCAGCCAGCACATCGCGAACGATGGACTGGTGCTCGGCCTCCAACGAGGCGGCCTGGGAACGGATCATCGCGCCGTGGGCGTCGACATCACCGAACTGGTAACTGATCGACATGACTGTTCTCCTACAGGGTTTCGGTGGTCGGCTAGCTGGACAGGATCTGCTGCGAGCCCTGCTCTTGGGCCTCGTAGTTGTTGGCGTCACGGATCAGCCCATCGCGCACACCGTGCAGCATGTTGACGATGTTGCGGAACGCGGTGTTCATCTGGCCCATGGTGTCGAACGACGTGGCCTGAGCGGTACCGCTCCAGCCGGCGCCGGCGATGTTCTGCGAAGACGCCCACATCTTGCGGGCCTCGTCCTCCACCGTCTGGGCGTGCACGTCGAAACGGCCCGCCATCGACCGCATCTCGTGCGGATCAGTCATAAAACGAGTAGGCATATCTCTCTCCTTGGTGATACTCAGTTCGAAACTTCGATCGCCGTGACCGAAGGTCAGTGGTTATTGCCGTTATGGCCGTTATGGCCGTTATGGCCGTTGTGCCCGTTGCCGTTATATCCGTTGCCGTTATTTCCGTTATGCCCGTTGCCGTTGTTTCCGTTGTTCGGCAGATACACGATGTGCGGTGTGTACCCGGGAGCGGGCGGGAGGCCCGCGGGTGCTTGGTATGCGCCGGCGGGCGCCATCGGGGCCTGTGAGTATCCGGCTTCTGGCGAACGCGCCAACACCTTGAGACGTGGCCCGTACCTGGAAGCCACTGCGCCGCCCACGCCGGCGGCGGCGGCTATGCCTGCTGCCTGCCCTGCGCCGCTCGGTAGGAACGGTATGCCCATCGGCAAGCCACCTTCCGCCGGACTGACGCCCGGCAGCGGTGTCGCCAGCGGCATGCCGGCCAGCCATGTCGGTGTCGCGGCCGCGCCCCAACTCGGCGGCACCGACAGGGCGCCGACCGAGGCCGCCGCGCCCAACCCCGCGAAACCGCCAGCGCCGCCGGCGAATCCGCCGACCGCACCGCCCATTGCGGCGGCTGCGGCTCCCCCGGCAGCAGCCGCGGGCGCAGCGGCAGCCGCGACGGGTGTCATTGCTTGGGTGAGCGCGTAGCCTATTGGCGTACCCATGAGGGGCTGTATCGCATCGAGTCCCGCGAACAGTCCAAAAAAGAGGCTGTCGTTTTGGATGTCTGCGATCAGGGTCGATGGATCCAGCCCAGGTAGGCCCGAGGTCGCGCCGGTACTCGACGTCGAGGCGAGGCTATTCAGGAAATTGGTCAACAACGTCGACAACGATGTCGGCGTCGTCGACGCGGCGGGCGATGCGAGATTCTGCAGCGACGTGGGAACGTTGGAGACCAGCTGAGACAGCGCCGACTGCACTCCCGCGCCGGACGACGTCCCGGCGGCTTGGGCGGCTGCTGCAGTTTGATTGGACGCGCCGGCCGGATTGGTGGTCGTCGGCGGCGTAATGAATGCCGTCAACTTTGAAGCGGCCGCCGAGCTGCCGGCGTAGCTGTACATCGCGCTAGCGTCCTGGGCCCACATTGCGCCGTACTGAGCCTCGACAGCGGCGATCGCAGGGGTGTTTTGACCGTAGATATTCGTCGCCATGAGCTGCGCGAGCTCAATCCGGTTGGCGGCGACGACCTCTGGCGGCACCACCGATGCGAACGCCGCCTGGTAGGCGTTCGCCGCCGCCCCTGCCTGAGCAGCCGTCTGCTCAGCGCCTGCGGCGGCGGCGTTCAGCCATGCCACGTACGGTGCCGCCGAATCTTCCATGGCTGCGGACGACGGACCCACCCATGAGTCGGCGGTCAACGCCGAGATCACCGATCCGTAGGAAGACGCCGTGGAACGCAATTCGGCGGCCAGCCCATTCCACGCCGACGCTGCGACCAGCATCGATTCCGAGCCCGGGCCGGCATAGATCAGCGCAGAGGTGATCTCTGGCGGTAAGCCTCCGAAATCCATCGCTCAGCCTTCGGGTTACCTAGAGGGCCGCGGCCGCATTTGCGGCCTCGGTAGCCGCGTAGGACGCAGCGCTGGTACTCAGCGTGGTCACAAACATCTCGTGAATCGCCGCGGCCTGGGCGCTCACCGCCTGGTAAAGCTGGGCGTGCGCGGCAAACTGCGCCGCAGTCAGGGCCGACACCTCGTCGGCAGCGGCGGGAACAACCCCGGTGGTAGGAGCCGCGGCGGACGCATTGCCGGCCACCATTGCAGAACCAATGCCCTGCAGGCTGCCGGCAGCCTCCCCGAGCGACTCTGGCTGCGTGGTCACAAACGACATGTGTTCCTCCTCGCGGAAGCCAGGCCGACTCGGCCGCGCCTATGCTTCCAATCTCCAGATACCGACTATACACCTGAGCCTTATTTTACATACTTTATGAAGGCTTTCAAGCGAAAATTTATAACCCTAGTCTTGAGCTCGCCGGCGGTGTCCCGCTACATACCGAGGAGCAGCGTCAGATCTACGGCGCCGCGGCGGTGACGTCTTCAGGGACTGCCTGCGTCGTGGCCCGTCTATCGGCAACATCGAAGGCATGCCACTCAGCCACAACGTCAAGCACCGGAGATACGTTGGTGGCCAACCAGCTTGCCCGAATTGACCCGCCCGCATTTCTACGCAGCAGCACACCAATGTGGTGGAGCCAGGTGAGCAGGATGGCGACGCGCTCATCGACGCGCTCTGACTCGTAGGCGCCGTCCCCCGATCGACCGGGCCCGGCATGCAGTGCATTGCGCTCGGAGTCGGAGAGCCCGCCGGCCTCCAATCGCTGGCTGACAACGGTGCCAAGATCGGCCCCCTCTGCCTGGCAGCTCGTCGCCAAAATCATCAGGAACTCGTCGATCAGCGCCAGTCGGTCTCCCCGCGCTTCATCCCAGCCGACGATTCGGTTCACCTGCGCGTGTGGACCCGCCAGCTGAACATGGTCGGAGGTGTAGTTGCCGTGCGTCCAGCACACCGTCATACGTCGTCCAACAATCGCGCGCGCGAGCATCGATTCCAGCCGGTCCAGGATTGGCACCAGTCGGGCATCCATCCGGCCGCAGACATCCGCGAGCCCCGCCACGGGTTCGACGATCCACTGCCGGACCGAACTGAGGTTGTCGACGACGATCGACCTCGCCGTCGCCAGGTGCAGAGGCGCCACGGCAGCGAGCGCCAGGGTGGCCAGTTCTTCGAAGCGGTCGGGATCGTCCGCAAGCACCTCCGCTAGAGATATTCCGGGTCGGTAAGACTCGACACATACGGTCTTTTCGGGGCGTTCGTCGAAGGCCAGAACGCGCGGCAGCATTTCCCGCCAAGCCCTCGTCCAGTCCCGGTTGGCTGGCAATTTCGGCCACCAACCTGCGCTGCGTACGCAGTTGCATGGCTCCGCCGATATCGCGGGCGACCTTCATGACCGCGACCGCCGGTCCCCGCTCGACACGTAACTGGCTGAGCCGAATCATTTGGGTGTCGATCGTGCTTCCGGCGGCCGAAGGTCCCTGCCGAGAGCGAGAGAGTAGGCCGAGCAGATGTTCAGCCGTTCCCGTGAATTGCGTCAGCTGTGCCGCGGCCGCTGCACGTCCATAATTCCGTCCGGCGCTCATACTGCTGCTCTCCCCCGTTCTATGCCCCACATCGGTGAGCACCGTGAAGAGCCCATCCGCGGCGTGATCGACGGCGAACGAATCCGCGTAG
>NZ_CBDIBT010000003.1:0-5949 GCF_965277065.1 Mycobacterium sp. | reverse complement strand
ACACCGAGCAGGGCCTGCTGTCCCCCGTCGTCCACAACACCGGCGACCTGTCACTGGCCGGACTGGCACGCGCCATCGCCGACATCGCCGCACGCGCCCGCTCGGGTGATCTGCGGCCCGACGAGCTGTCCGGTGGCACCTTCACCATCACCAACATCGGCAGCCAGGGCGCGCTGTTCGACACGCCGATCCTGGTGCCGCCGCAGGCGGCGATGCTGGGCACCGGGGCGATCGTCAAACGGCCCCGGGTCGTCGTCGACGAGACCGGTAACGAATCGATCGGCGTGCGATCCATCTGCTACCTGCCGCTGACCTACGACCACCGGTTGATCGACGGCGCGGACGCCGGACGATTCCTGACCACCATCAGACATCGGCTCGAGGAAGGCGCTTTCGAGGCCGACCTGGGTCTCTGAGGAGGCTCGACTCGTGACCACTACTGTCGCGATCGCAGGGTCGTCCGGCTTGATCGGTTCGGCTCTTGTCACGGCGCTGCGCATCGCCGACTACCAGGTTGTGCGCATTGTGCGCCGGGCACCGGCCAACGCCAGTGAACTGCACTGGGATCCCGACAGCGGTGAACTCGACGCCGGGGCCCTGAGCGGCGTCGACGCCGTGGTCAACATGTGCGGCATCAACATCGGGCGGCGTCGCTGGTCGGGCGCCTTCAAGCAGAGCTTGCGCGACAGCCGCATCACCCCGACCGAGGTGTTGTCCACCGCTGTCGCCGACGCCGGCGTCGGCGTGCTCATCAACGCCAGCGCCGTCGGCTATTACGGCAACACCAAGGATCACACAGTCGACGAAACCGCTTCGGCAGGAACGGGTTTCCTGGCCCAGCTGTGCACCGACTGGGAAGCTGTCACCGCGCCGGCGCGGGATGCCGGCACGCGGGTGGTGCTGGCCCGCACCGGCATCGTGCTGGCCGCAGCGGGCGGCGCGATGCGTCAGTTGCGACCGCTTTTCTCAATCGGCCTCGGCGTCCGGCTCGGCAGCGGACGCCAGTACATGTCCTGGATCAGCTTGGAAG
This sequence comes from Mycobacterium sp., assembly GCF_965277065.1. Classification (GTDB taxonomy): domain Bacteria; phylum Actinomycetota; class Actinomycetes; order Mycobacteriales; family Mycobacteriaceae; genus Mycobacterium. The sequence goes on along the minus strand of NZ_CBDIBT010000003.1, from coordinate 4,919 downwards.
ACACCGTCCGCGCCCTGCAGTTCGCGATATCCGACTCGCGGTTGTCCGGACCGGTGAATCTCACCGGCCCTGCGCCGGTCACCAACGCCGAATTCACCGCGGCGTTGGGCCGGGCGATGAATCGTCCCACCCCGTTGATGGTGCCCGGCTTCGCAATTCGTGCCACCCTAGGCGAGTTCGCCGACGAGACGCTGCTGAGCGGCCAACGCGCGATTCCAGCGGCCTTGGAGCGGGCCGGGTTCGAATTCCGCCACAACACCGTTGGTGAGGCACTGAATTACGCCACCGCAACGCGCGACGTCGCTTAGCGCCTGCCAGATTCTGGCCAGGTTTGAGTTGTAGCGTCGGAGTTGTGATTTCGATTCGGTCGAGCGAGGTGCCCGTCGACGTCCGTCAGATGGACATTGTCGACTATCGCGTCGCCTGGCAATTGCAGCGCGAATTGGCCCAAGAACGGTCGGCCGCGGGCACTGACACGTTGCTGCTACTCGAACACCCGCCGGTGTACACCGCGGGCCGGCGCACCGCCGCCGAGGAGCGGCCGACCGATGACATTCCGGTGGTCGACACCGACCGCGGCGGCAAGATCACCTGGCACGGGCCGGGCCAGCTCGTCGGCTATCCGATCATCGGGCTGGCCGAGCCGCTCGATGTGGTCAATTACGTCCGGCGCATCGAAGAAGCCTTGATCAAGGTCTGCACCGACCTCCGCCTGCAAGTCGGACGCATCGACGGTCGCTCCGGCGTCTGGGTGCCGGCCGGCAACGGGCGGCCGGCACGCAAAGTCGCCGCCATCGGCGTGCGGGTATCGCGGTCGACCACGCTGCACGGCTTCGCGCTCAACTGCGACTGCGACCTCGACGCGTTCGCGACGATCATTCCGTGTGGCATCACCGACGCCGGCGTCACCTCACTCTCGGCCGAACTGGGCCATCGGGTCGGCGTCGATGATGTCCGCACGGCGGTCGCCGACGCGGTGTGCGATGCCCTGGACGGCCGACTGGCAGTCGCTGTGCACCCCAGCCCGACTCCTCAGCCCGCCGTTGCGCAGGCATCGTCGCCGGAGGGCTGAGCACAGCGCCGCCCGCGTAACATCGACTTCGTGACCGTTGCCCCCGAAGGTCGAAAGCTGATGCGCCTGGAAGTGCGGAATGCGGAGACCCCGATCGAGCGAAAGCCGGAGTGGATCAAGACGCGGCTGCGGATGGGGCCGGAGTACACCGAGCTGAAGAAGCTGGTCCGCCGCGAGGGTCTGCACACGGTGTGCGAGGAAGCCGGCTGCCCCAACATCTACGAATGCTGGGAGGACCGCGAGGCCACCTTCCTGATCGGCGGTGAGGTGTGCAGCCGCCGCTGTGACTTCTGCCAGATCGACACCGGCAAGCCCGCGCCGCTGGACCGCGACGAACCGCGACGGGTCGCCGAGAGCGTGCAGGCGATGAGCCTGCGGTACTCCACGGTCACCGGTGTCGCCCGCGACGATCTACCCGATGGTGGCGCCTGGCTGTACGCCGAAACCGTGCGCGCCATCAAGCAGCTGAACCCCTCTACCGGGGTGGAACTGCTGATACCCGACTTCAACGGTGACGCCGATCAGCTGCGGGAGGTCTTCGAATCTCGGCCAGAAGTGTTGGCGCACAACCTCGAAACCGTTCCGCGCATCTTCAAGCGCATTCGTCCGGCATTCTCCTACCAGCGCAGCCTCGGCGTGCTGACCGCGGCGCGCGGCTTCGGGCTGGTCACCAAGAGCAACCTCATCCTCGGCATGGGCGAGACGCCCGACGAGGTGCGTGCGGCGCTGGTCGACCTGTACGAGGCCGGCTGCGACATCGTCACCATCACCCAGTACCTGCGCCCGACGACGCGGCATCATCCGGTCGACCGCTGGGTGACCCCCGAGGAGTTCGTAGAGTTCGCGGAGTACGCCGAGCAGCTGGGCTTCGCCGGGGTACTGGCCGGTCCGCTGGTTCGATCGTCATATCGTGCCGGCCGCCTCTACCAACAGGCCAACCAACGCCGACACGAGACGCCCACCGCGCAGCCGGGCTGACGCTGGTTTAAGTATTCTTGGCGATTATGGCCAAATCCCGCGTCGCCAAGCCGAGTAAGGCTGCCCGAGCCGAGGCGAAAGCCGCTCGTAAGGCCGCCAGTAAAGAACGCCGCAGCCAGCTCTGGCAGGCTTTCAATGTCCAGCGCCAAGAGGACAAGCGCCTCCTGCCCTACATGCTGGGCGCGTTTCTGCTGATTGTCGGAATCTCCGTGGCGATCGGGGTGTGGACCGGCGGATTCTCGATGTTCTCGCTGCCCGTGCTGGGTGTCGTCCTGGGCGCGCTGGCGGCGTTCATCGTCTTCGGCCGGCGCGCGCAAAAGTCGGTCTACGGCAAGGCGGAAGGGCAAGCCGGTGCCGCGGCATGGGCGCTGGACAACCTGCGCGGCAAGTGGCGCGTCACCACCGGGGTGGCCGCCACCGGGCATTTCGACGCCGTGCACCGGGTGCTGGGCCGGCCCGGCGTGATACTGGTGGGCGAGGGTTCGGCGAGCCGGGTCAAACCGCTGCTCGCCCAGGAGAAGAAGCGCACCGCGCGGCTGGTCGGCGACGTCCCGATCTACGACATCATCGTCGGTAACGGCGACGGTGAGGTTCCGCTTGCCAAGCTGGAGCGCCACCTCACCAAGCTGCCGTCCAACATCACGGTCAAGCAGATGGACTCGCTGGAGTCACGGCTGAGTGCTCTGGGTTCGCGGGCTGGAACCGCCGCGATGCCGAAGGGACCGCTGCCCGCCGGTGCCAAGATGCGCGGCGTCCAGCGGACCGTCCGTCGCCGCTGAATCCAATCAGCGGCGCACGACGGCTGTTGCGGTCACCCGGTCCTGGATGCCGCGCCCGTCGGCGTCGACGAACAGCGCGGGCACGACGAACGCGATCAGCCCGCCGCGCGCCGCGGCCCGGCCCAACCCGACGAGCAGGCGCTTGTCGACGGATGCGACCCGCAGGCCCAGCGCGAATTGCCCCGGGGTGAATTGGAACAACCGCACGGCAAGCAGGCCCAAAACCAGCCAGACCACCAGCACAAGGGCGGCTCCAGCCTTGCCGTAGAGGAACTGCTGGCTGGTCATCAGGCCGAAGGTGACCGTCAGACGTGCCAAGCCGTATGCGATCGACCAGTCGATGATCAAAGCCACAAGCCGCCGGCCCAAGCCGGCCAGCGATCCGGGTCCCCGCTCGGGGAGGCCGAACGATTGGCCGGGATACCCCTGCGACGGTCCCGACTCGCCGGACTCGTGGCCGGATGACGGGGGCCGGTTGCTGCGGGTCATCACCCCACAATAAGGTCAGTTCCGGCCAGACTCTTGAGCAGCACGTGGTGCCGCGTAACGTAGACGTAACACGAGGTTTGACTCAACCGGCACCGCGTCCATAGCGTCTGACCGGGCAGCCCGTTACGACCACGTAACGGAAAGCTCATCATCGACCACAGTTGTTCTGAAGCTCGCAGCAAAGGAGAGCGCCTCGGTGTCCGAAAAATCGGCCGACGACATCATCAAACTGGCCAAGGACGAGAACGTCGAATTCGTCGACGTCCGGTTCTGTGACCTGCCAGGCATCATGCAGCACTTCACAATTCCGATTTCGTTCTTCGACGAGAGCGTGTTCGAGGATGGCCTCGCGTTCGACGGGTCCTCAATTCGCGGATTCCAGTCCATCCACGAATCCGACATGCTGCTCCTCCCCGATACCGGAACAGCGCACATCGACCTCTTCACTCAGGCCAAGACGCTGAATCTCAACTTCTTCGTGCACGACCCGTTCACACTCGAGCCGTATTCGCGTGACCCACGCAACGTCGCCCGCAAGGCGGAGAACTACCTGAAGAGCACGGGCATCGCCGACACCGCCTACTTCGGCGCCGAGGCAGAGTTCTACATTTTTGACTCGGTCACCTTCGACTCGCGTACCAACGGCTCGTTCTACGAAGTCGACGCGATCTCCGGTTGGTGGAACACCGGCGAGCCGACCGAGAACGACGGCACCCCGAACCGCGGCTACAAGGTTCGCCCCAAGGGTGGCTACTTCCCGGTCGCCCCGGTCGATCACTACGTGGACCTGCGCGCCAAGATGCTGCAGAACCTGATCAAGGCCGGCTTCAGCCTGGAGAAGGGCCACCACGAGGTGGGCACCGGCGGTCAGGCCGAGATCAACTATAAGTTCAACACGCTGCTGCACGCGGCCGACGACATGCAGCTGTACAAGTACATCGTCAAGCAAACCGCATGGCAGGAGGGCAAGACCGTCACGTTCATGCCCAAGCCGCTGTTCGGTGACAACGGCTCCGGGATGCACACCCACCAGTCGTTGTGGAAAGAGGGCAACCCGCTGATGTACGACGAGACCGGCTACGCCGGGCTGTCGGACACCGCGCGGCACTACATCGGTGGTCTGCTGCACCACGCGCCGTCGTTGCTGGCGTTCACCAACCCCACGACGAACTCCTACAAGCGTCTGGTCCCCGGCTTCGAGGCCCCGATCAACCTGGTCTACAGCCAGCGCAACCGGTCCGCATGTGTGCGTATCCCAATCACGGGCACCAACCCCAAGGCCAAGCGCCTGGAGTTCCGTTGCCCGGACTCATCGGGTAACCCGTACCTGGCGTTCGCGGCGATGCTGATGGCCGGCCTGGACGGCATCAAGAACAGGATCGAGCCGCAGACGCCGGTCGACAAGGACCTCTACGAACTGCCGCCGGAGGAGGCTGCGAACATCCCGCAGGCTCCGACCCAGCTGTCGGCAGTAATCGACCGGTTGGAGGAGGACCACGAATACCTCACCGAGGGAGGCGTTTTCACGCCTGACTTGATCGAGACGTGGATCAACTTCAAGCGCGATAACGAGATCCTGCCGGTGCAGATCCGGCCGCACC
>NZ_CBDIBT010000002.1:0-45429 GCF_965277065.1 Mycobacterium sp. | reverse complement strand
CGACCGACCGCAACCACGGGTTCATCGTCGTGCATCACCTCGACAATCTGCGCCGCAGCGGACGCATCGGCGGCGCGGGGGCGTGGTTGGGCACCAAGCTGTCGCTGAAGCCGCTACTGCGCATCGATGGCGGCAAACTGGTTCTCGCGCAACGGGTTCGGACGGCCAACAAGGCAGTCGCGACGATGATCGACCGGGTATGCGAGATCGTCGGAGAGCGGCGCGCCTCGATCGCGGTCCATCATGTCGCCAACCCCGACGGTGCGCAGAACCTGGCCGGCGCGCTCGCCGAGCGGTTGCCCGGCTGCGAGCCGGCGATCGTCACCGGGCTGGGCCCGGTGCTGGCGTTACATGTCGGCGCCGGCGCGCTCGGCGTCTGCGTGGAAGTGGACGACTAGCTCGTCACGACTTGTGCACGGCCAGCGGCGCGGTGTTGGCGTCCTCGGTGACGGCCGCCGGCGGCTTCGGCTTGGCGTGGTCGCCGCGGGGATGGACAACCTGCGGCCACCAGAACCAGCGGCCCAGCAGCGTCGCCAGCGACGGCATGAACAGCGTTCGCACGATCAAAGTGTCGAGTAACAGACCGATGCAAACCGTCGAGCCGAACTGGCCCAGCACCGTCAGCTCGCTGCCCAGCATGGCCGCCATCGTGAAGGCGAACACCAGACCTGCCGAGGTCACCACCGCGCCGGTGCCGGCCATCGACCGGATGTACCCGGTTTTGAGACCGGCGTGTATCTCTTCTCGGAACCGGGACACCAGCAGCAGGTTGTAGTCGGAGCCGACGGCCAACAGGATGATGACCGACAGCGCCAACACGATCCAGTGGAGATGGATGCCGAACAGGTCCTGCCAGATCAACACCGACAGACCGAACGACGCGGCGATCGAACTGCTCGCCGTCCCGACGATCACCAGCGCCGCCACCACGCTGCGGGTGAGCAGCAGCATGATCATGAAGATCAGCGTCAACGCCGACACCACGGCGATCATCAGGTCGTACTTCGCACCGTCGGCCATGTCCCGGAAGGTCGCTGCGGTTCCGCCGAGATACACTTTGGCGTCCGACAGCGAGGACTGCTTGATTCCCTCCTGAGCAGCGGTTCGCTCCGCGCCCACCCGGTCGATGCCCTCAGGTGTCATCGGGTCACCTTGGTGAGTGATGAAGAACCGCACCGACTTTCCGTCGGGGGAGAAGAACATCTTCACACCGCGAATGAATTCCGGGTTAGCGAACGCCTCGGGCGGCAGGTAGAAGAAGTCGTCATTCTGCGACTTGTCGAAGCTTTGCCCTTGGACGATGGCGGTGTTACTCATCGCCTCCATCTGGTCGATCATGGCGTGGAATGTCTGGTACATGGTCAGCGTGAGACCATGCGTCGTCTTCAACGTGTTGAGCATGATCGGGATCAACTGCTCCAACTCGTGGGACGCCGCCGCGGTGCGGGCGATGTCGCCGGAGAGCTCGTGGAACTTCTCGGCGAGTTGGTCGAAACCGTCGACCGAGTCGAACAACGACCGAAACGAGAAACAGACCGGTATGTCGTAGCAGTGCTTCTCAAAGTAGAAGTAGCTGCGGATCGGCCGGTAGAAGTCCTCGAAATCCGCGATGTGGTCACGCAGGGTGTCGGTGATTTCGGAGGTTTCCTGCGTGGTTTTCGCGCTGTCGAGGGCGGCGGTGGCCAGGTCATGGGTGACCTTCGCCTGGCGTTCCGTCACGTCGATCATGATCTGCATCTGGTCGGCCATCGTCAGAAGGTCTTTCATTCTGTCTTTGAGAAAGCCCATATTCTGGATGGTCGTCTGGCTCTGAATGCTATTCTGGAAAGGAATTGAGCTGTGCTGGATCGGAATTCCCAACGGCCGGGTGATGTCCTGGACCATCGAGATGCCGACGGTGCGGATCTCGTTCTTGGCGACCTTGTCCAGCACCAGCATGTCGGCGGTATTGCGCATATCGTGGTCGGCCTCGATCATCAGCAAGTCCGGGTTCATCCGGGCTTCGGAGAAGTGCCGATCGGCCGCGGCATACCCGATGTTGGACGGCGCAGTTTCGGGTAGGTAGTGGCGGTCGTTGTAGCTCGTCTTATACCCGGGCAACGCGACCATACCCACCAGCACGACCGCGGCGCTCACCGCGAAAATTGGTGCGGGCCAACGCACGACGGCGGTGCCCACCCGCCGCCACAATCGTCCGCGGCCCTGGCCCTTCTTTTCGAAGAGACCGAAGCGGCTGCCCAGGAAAACCACGGCGGGTCCCAGCGTCAGGCCGGCCAGCACCACGACGATCATCCCGATAGCCACCGGTGCGCCCATGGTGTTGAACCAGGGCAGCCGCGCAAAGCTCAGGCAGTACGTCGCGCCGGCGATCGTCAGACCCGACCCCAGCACGACGGGAGCTACTCCGCGATATGTCGTGTAGTACGCAGTCTCCCGGTCTTCGCCGGCTCGGCGCGCTTCCTGGTAACGCCCGATGAGGAAGATCCCGTAGTCCGTGCCGGCCGCGATCGCGAGCATCGTCAGGATGTTTGCCGCGAACGTGGTGAGCCCAAATGCGTTGTTGTAACCAAGAACTGCGACGATGCCTCGGGCACAGGCCAGCGCGACAAACGTCATGAAGAGCTGGATCAGCGTCGTGACGATCGAGCGGTAAACCAAAAGCAGCATGATCGCGATCGCACCCAGGGTGAACAGTGTGATTTTCGCCAGACTGCCGTTGCCGATCACGTGTGTGTCGTTAGACAACGCTGCGGGGCCGGTGACGTAGCCCTTCACTCCGGGTGGCGCCTTTTCTTCGTCGACGACCTTGCGGACGGCCTCGACGGAGTTATTGGCTTGGGTGGTGCCCTGGTTACCGGCGATATTGGCCTGCACGTAGGCGGCCCTGGCGTCGGCGCTCTGGGCGCCCGCCGCGGTGAACCGGTCGCCCCAGAAGTCCTGGATGTGCTCGATATGCTTGGTGTCCTTGCGCAGTTTGCGCACGATGTCGTCGTAGTAGCGGTGTGCGGCCTCGCCGAGTGGCTGCTGGCTTTCCACCACGAACATCACCGTGCTGTTGGAGTCGAACTCTCCGAAGTCGTGTCCCACCCGCATCATCGCCTTCATCGACGGTGCGTCCAGCGGAGCCATCGGCGCCGAATGCGCCTCACCGACGACTTCCAGCGTTGGGACCGCGACGTTGACGATGACGGTCAGGGCGACCCAGCCGATGATGATCGGGATCGCAAAGATGCGGATGACGTGTGGGATGAACGCGCGGTGCGGCTTGGCTTCGGGTGTCTGAGTGCTGGCTTCGTGGTTACTCATGCGGACTTCACCAGGCAGAAAGTCTGGGCGTTGTGCCCGTCGGAACTCTGGTGCTCGCGCAGCTCGCCGTCGACGGTGATGCGGCAACCGATGAATCCGCCGTCGGTCTGCGCCATGATGTTGGCGCTCACTGTGGGCAGCGTCGTCGACACCGTGTAGGACCAGGGCAGCGGCGCATCGTTGATCTGATGGGTGTTCGCGTCGGCGTCCCAGTAGTTGATGTTGGCGGTGCTACCGGGCGCGCCGAAAATCTCGTATTTCACGACTTTCGGGTTGAACTGCACGATCTTGATTCCGGCTCCTGAATTCGCATTGAGGTCCTGCGAGGCGAACACCTTGTGCAACCGCGTCACGACGAGCGCGGAAACCGACAGCACGACAATGAGCAACAATGGTATCCAGGCACGTTTGAGCACACCGCTGATCGACATCGCCCTCACTCGGTCTCCTCCCGCCGCCCGTCCGCAATATTGCCCGCGAACGCGTCACGCCACGGATGCTTTCCGCAGTCGAGAACGGACCCATCCGGGGCAGCTTCGCCGAAAGAGCTGGCCTGAGCCGGGCATCGATGCGATGCCGATCAGAACCTTTGCTCGGCTAACGATGCTAGACGATAGAGCACGGCTGCGTTCTGATAGGGCCAACAATCCTTCGCCTTCGGCGAATCAGTGGGATGCGCGCCCGGTGACCGGCGGCAGGTCGGCCAGTGTGACGATGCCGGGCCTGGCCGCGACCACGGCGGGCACCGCGTTGGTCACCGGCATCGCGGTGTAGATCATCCCCAAGCCCATGAACCCCGGCTCGGTCCAGCCCTTGGGCGGCAGGCAGTGCACCACCGTGCGCATGTTGGGCACACCGAATACCTGAATGACGTGGCCGTGCTCGAGTGGCTTCGGCGGCGTGACGTAATTGCCCATCGTCCAGTTGAATCCGACGCTGACCACATTGCGATCGCCCACCCAGCCGCGGTGGTAACCGAAGACACTGCCGACGGTGCCGGCCGGAATCTGCATAAAGCCCAGGTCGGAGTCGGCGGTGGCCGCGGTGAACGTGACGTCGAAGGTCAGCTTGTCCAGGTGGGCGCCGATCGCGTCGGCCATCATCGCGGCCGATTCGGCGAAGACTTCGCTCTCGCGCCGCACGTTCTCGGCCAGTCCCGGCGTCTCGGGGTCTTGCGAAAATCCCATCGCGATCTGCGTCTCCGCCGACTCATAGGTCGAGCAGTCCACGGATTCGGTGATGCGGATCTCGTCGACGCGTTCGCACGACCCGCTGAGCGCCATCGCCACCAGGTTCGTCATCCCCGGATGCGCACCGCTGCCGAAGATCGTCGACTTGCCCCGCTCGCAGGCATCGAGGATGCGCCGCCGGTCTTGCGGCGTCTGCTTGCCGCCGGTGATCCAGGCTGCGCTGGTGCAGACGTTGACGCCGGACGCAAGCAGCCGGACCAACTCGTCGACGCTGGGCCACAGCGGGTTGTAGCAGCACGCATCAGGCTCGAGGGCCAGTAGTGCGTCGATGTCGTTGGTGGCCAGCACCCCCGTCGGCTCGGGCCAGCCGGACAGATCCGCCGCATCCACCCCGACCTTGTCCTGGCCGTGCGCGTAGACACCGACCAGTTCCAGGTCCGGCCTGCCGATGATGGCGTGGAGCGAGCGCCGGCCGATATTGCCGGTGGTCCACTGGATCACGCGTAACGGACGGTCGGCGGATTCGGTCATCTGACTCGCCCTAGAGCGTGACGACCTCGTAGTCGTTGACCTGATCGATCAGCACGTGCAGCTGGTCTTGCGCGGAGCCCAGGGTGTTGTCGATCGCAGTCAGCCGGGACGCGTAATGGCCGACCGGGTATTCGTTGGTCATTCCGATGCCGCCGTGCAACTGGATCGCCTCTTGGGCGATGTGACGGCCGGATCGTCCGATCTGCAGCTTGGCGCGCGCCGCGATGACCGGGTCGTAGTTGCCGTCGGCAACCGAGAGCCCAGCGTAGAGGTTCATGCTGCGAGCCAACTCCAGCGAGACATACATATCGGCGGAGCGCTGCGTCAGCGTCTGGAAGGTGTTCAGAGTGACGCCGAACTGCTTGCGCTGCTTGAGGTAGTCGGTAGTCAGGCGCAGGGCTTCTTCCATTGCGCCAACCGCCTCGGCGGCCAATGCGGACTGGATCCGAACGATGCCGTTACGGATCGCGGTCGAGGCGTCCACCGCGTCGCCGAGTGGTTCGCCGGGGGCGTTGTCCAGGTCGATCTGCGCGCCGCGCTGTCCGTCGAACGTGCGGTACGGGTGGCGGCTGACCGCCTCGCCATCGACCAGGAACAGTCCGACTCCGCCGTCGGGCAGCTTCGCGCTGACGACCAGGGTGTCGGCCGAGTCGCCGGCCAGCACCGGGTTCTTGTGTCCGGTCAGGACCCACGAATCACCTTGCTGCACCGCCGTTGTCGCGACGGCTTCGATGGCTGCCCCGCGAGCGCCAGGCTCCAGGTGTGCGAACGCCAGCAACCGCTGACCTTCGGCGACCTCGGCCAGCAGTTCTTTCTGGGCGTCGTTGCCGACCTCGGCGATGATCGCGCCGGGTCCCAACGCGGCATGCACGATGGGTTCGGGTGCCAGCCGGCGACCGACCTCGGTGAGCACGGTGATCACCTCGAGCTGCCCGGCCTCTTCGGGGTCGAATCCCAGTCCGAGAATTCCGGTTTCGGCAAGTTGCGTCCACACCTCGCGGCTCCAGCCCAACTCGGAGTCGACGGCCTTGATGCGGCTTTCGGCGTCGTAGCTCCGCGACAGCAGGTCGCGGGTGGTGTCGCGGAGCAGCGTCTGTTCTTCGCTCAGTTGAAAGTCCATGTCAATTCCTGTCTTACAAGCCGAGAATGGTCGACGCGATGATGGTGCGCTGTACCTCATTGCTGCCGCCGTAGATCGACGTCTTGCGGTAGTTCAGATAGTGCGGCGCGCTGCCCTGCGCCCAGGACGGGGACGCGATGTCATTACCGGCTTCGAACGGCAACGAATCCGGCCCGGCGACCTCCACGAGCAGTTCCGTGGCGATCTGCTGCAGCTGGCTGCCGCGCAGTTTGAGCACCGACGATGCCGGGTTGGGCTTGCCGCCTTTAGAGCCGGATGCGACCCTCATTTGGGTGAGTTCCAGTGCGAGCAGGTCGTTTTCGGCTTCAGCGACCCGGGCTGCGAACAGCGGATCGTCGAGCAGGCCGCTCTCGGCGGCACGCTTTTTCACATCGGCCAGCTTGACCTTGGTGCGGCCCACCTGAGCAATGCCGGTGCGCTCATTGCCCAGCAGGAACTTGGCGTAACTCCAACCCTGATTCTCTTCTCCGACAAGCTGATCAGCGGGCACCCGGACGTCTTCGAAGAAGACTTCGTTGACCTCGACGCTGCCGTCGATCAACTTGATCGGGCGCATCGTGATGCCCGGGGTGTCCAGATCGATGAGCAGGAACGAGATACCAGCCTGCTTCTTGGGCGCCTGCGGGTCGGTGCGGACCAGGCAGAAAATCCAGTCGGCGTACTGGCCGAGCGTGGTCCACGTCTTCTGCCCGTTGACGACGTAGCTGTCGCCGTCGCGCAGCGCGGTGGTGCGCAGCGAGGCCAGGTCCGAACCCGCTTCCGGTTCGGAGAACCCTTGGCACCACCAGATGTCCAGGGCGGCCGTCGGCGGGAGGAAGCGTTCCTTGATCGCCTGCGAGCCGAACTCGGCGATCACCGGGCCGACCATCTTGGCGTTGAAGTTCAGCGGCTCGGGCACCGAGGCCAGCTGCATCTCGTCCAGCCAGATCTGATGCTGGGCCGGTGTCCAGTCCTTGCCGCCCCACTCGACGGGCCAGCTAGGCACCGCGAGGCCGTGTTCGTTGAGAATCTTGTGGCTGGTCGCGAGGTCGTCGCGGTCCAGGCCTTCGCCCGAGCGGGTCCGCTCGCGGATCTCCGCGGGGATCTTCGTCGTATAAAAGGTGCGTAGCTCGTCGCGGAAGGCGGCTTCGTCCTCTGTGAGCGCCAATTGCACGGCAGTCTCCTTGGTTGGATCAGACGGTCCTGTGTTGCACGTTATCCGGCTGCCCAACCAACCAGTCAGGCGGCTCGTCGCTGAATCGTTCATGCACAGTCGCCGGCTCATCCACAGCAGGCACGTGCGGAGCACCGCGACAGCGCCGCCGGCGCGGTGGGCGGCCCTACGGTCGGCACATGCGAACAGAACTGCCCGCCGAGCGATTGCGCCGGCGACTCGGTGCTCAGCCGAGTGCGGCCGGGCAAACCGACTCAGACGCCGACGACAGCGACGATGCCGATACCGATCCCAATTCGCTTCTTCCGCGCTGGCTTCCGGACGATTCGATGCACGACGACGGCTGGCTGGCCAAGGTGCGCGCCGACCCCGGGCGCGCCGGGGCTATCGCGTTGGCCGCGGTCGCGGCGATCGCCGTGCTGGTCACCATCTTCACGCTGATGCGCGAACAGCCCGCACCGGTGGCGTCGGCGAAGTTGCCGCCCGTTGACATGGCGGCCACCGCGAGCCACACTCCAGGCCCTGCCGCGCACCCCAACCAGCCGGTGGTGGTCAGCGTCGTGGGCCTGGTACACAGCCCGGGGCTGGTCACGCTGCCGCCGGGGTCGCGCATTGCCGACGCACTCAAAGCGGCGGGGGGCACCACGGACGGCGCGGACACCATCGGGCTCAACATGGCTCGCCAGGTCGACGACGGTGAGCAAATCGTGGTCGGGTTGGCCCCGGTGAAAGGACAGCCCGCAGTGTTGGGGAGTTCGGTGAGCCCTGGATCGACTACCGCCGCGCCGACCGGTTCGCCTTCCCGCCCGGCCAAGGGCGGTCCGGCGCAGACGATCAACCTGAACACCGCGACCGTGCAGCAGCTCGACACCCTGCCCGGGGTCGGGCCGGTGATGGCCGCGGCGATCGTGGCCTGGCGGCAGGCCAACGGAAAGTTCACCAGCGTCGACCAACTGGGCGAGGTCGACGGCATCGGCCCCGGGCGGCTGGAGAAGCTGCGCCCGCTGGTCCGTGTCTGAGGCCGGTGCCGCAACCATCCACCGCCGATCCCAGTGCATCGCGGTTGGATGCACGCCTGGTGCCGGCGGCCCTGACGAGTTGGATCGTGACCGCCGCCGGAATCGTCTGGCCGATCGGCACGGTGATCGGTTGGATCTGGCTGCTCGCGAGCGCCTCCGGCGCGCTGCTGTGGCGCTTCGGGCCCCGGCGTCCCCGGGCCCGGGCGATCGGCGTCGGCCTGATCGCTGCGGGCATCGTCGGCGCCGGCTTCGGATTCGCGATCGCGTTGCGCGCCAACGCAGTCGCGCACCACCCGATCACCGCGGCGTTCGGTACCACTGTCGAGGTGGCCGTCACGCCGACCGAAAGCGCGGTGTCGGTCGGTCACAGTCGGCTGCTGTTCCGCGCCACGCTGCGTCGGCTCGGAGGCAGCGAAACTGACGGCCGCGTCGTGGTTTTCGCGCCGGTGCGCGACTTCGGCGCGGTGATGGTCGGCCAGCCGATGCGTTTCCGCGCGCGGATCAGCGCGCCCACGCGCCGAGATTTGAGCGTGGCCGTCATCACCGCGATCGGTGCGCCGACGATGGGCCGCGCCGGGCCGCTGAACCGCGCCGCGTACGCGGTTCGGGCCGGGTTCGCTGACGCGGCTCGTCGCGTACTGCCCGCCGATCAGGCGGCCATGCTGCCGGCGCTGGTGCTCGGCGACATGTCGACCGTCACGCCGGTCACCGGCCAAGAATTCCGCACGGCGGGTTTGACGCATCTGACCGCGGTGTCGGGGGCCAACGTCACGATCGTCTGCGGCGCGGTGCTGTTTTCGGCACGGCTGATCGGCCCGCGGGCCGCGGTCGCGCTGGCCGGCGTCGCGCTGGCGCTGTTCGTCATCGTGGTCCAGCCCTCGGCCAGCGTGCTGCGCGCAGCTGTGATGGGCGCCATCGCCTTGGTGGGTGTGCTGTCCTCGCGGCGCCGGCAAGCGATTCCGGCGCTTGCGGCCACCGTGCTGCTGTTGATGGTCATCGCGCCGCACTTGGCCGTGGACATCGGGCTGGCGTTATCGGTGCTGGCGACCGCGGCGTTGGTGATCATCGCGCCGATTTGGTCGCGACGTCTGGTGGCGGCGGGCTGGCCCAAGCCATTCGCCGACGCCGTGTGCGTGGCGTGCGCGGCGCAGCTGGTGACGGCGCCGCTGATCGCCGGTATCTCCGGGCGGCTCAGTGTGGTCTCCGCGGCGGCCAACCTGGCGGTCGCGGCGTTGATCGCCCCGATCACCGTGCTGGGTAGTGCGGCGGCGGCGCTCTGCCCGTGCTGGCCGGCCGGGGCGCAGCTGCTGATCCGGTTCACCGGCCCGGAACTGTGGTGGCTGTTGCGGATCGCGCACTGGGCGGCAAGCGTGCCTGGCGCCAGCGTCCCGGTGCCCCCGGGGCTATCCGGTGTCGTGATCGTCGGCGCCGGGGGATTGCTGGCCGTGCTGCTGTGGCGATGGCGGTGGTTCCGGGCCGGCCTGGCGCTGGCGGCGTGCGCGTTGCTGGCGTGGTCGCTGTCCGGTCTGCTGGCGGGGGCCGGTGGACCTGTCGGCCGAACATGACACGATCTACCGGTGAGCCAGCAGGATTCGGCAGTGCATCTCGTCCTAGGAGATGAAGCACTGCTGGTCGAGCGTGCCATCGCGGACGTGTTGCGGTCGGCCCGCAAGCGCGCCGGCACTGACGACGTTCCGGTCGACCAGGTACGAGCTGGCGATGTCGGGGTGTATGAACTGGCCGAACTGCTGAGCCCGTCGTTGTTCGCCGACGAGCGCGTCCTGGTCCTGGAATCTGCCGGCGAGGCCGGCAAAGAAGCGGCCGAGCTGATCGCCAAAGCCGCCGCGGACGTGCCGGCCGGCACGGAACTGGTCGTCGTGCACTCCGGGGGTGGGCGCGCCAAAGCATTAGCCAATCAACTGCAAGCGCTGGGCGCGCAGGTGCATCCCTGCGCGCGGATCACCAAGGCCGGCGAACGGTTCGACTTCGTGCGCAAGGAATTCCGTGCGCTGAAGGTCAAAGTCGACGACGACACGCTCAGCGTGCTCCTCGATGCGGTCGGCTCTGATGTGCGCGAATTAGCTTCGGCCTGTTCACAATTGGTCGCCGACACCGGCGGGCACGTCGACGTCGCGGCGGTCCGGCGCTATCACCACGGCAAGGCCGAGGTGAAAGGGTTCGACATCGCCGACAAGGCGGTAGTGGGCGATGTCGAGGGTGCGGTCGAGGCGCTGCGCTGGGCCATGATGCGCGGCGAGCCGCATGTGGTGTTGGCCGACGCGCTGGCCGAGGCCGTGCACAGCATCGGGCGGGTCGGGTCGCTGTCGGGTGATCCCTACCGGCTGGCCTCAGAGTTGGGAATGCCGCCCTGGCGGGTGCAGAAAGCGCAGAAGCAGGCCCGGCGCTGGTCACGCGACGCGGTCGCGACGGCGATGAGGTTGGTGGCGGCGCTGAACGCCGACGTCAAGGGCGCAGCCGCGGATGCGGACTACGCCCTGGAATCTGCGGTACGGAAGGTCGCCGAGTTAGTGGCTGATTAGCTGCTCAGCTTGTGCAGTGCGTGGGCGAGCGCCGACTTCTTGTTGGCGGCCTGGTTCTTGTGGATGACGCCCTTGCTGGCGGCCTTGTCCAGCTGACGGCTGGTCGAGACGAGTAGTTCGGCGGCCTTGTCCTGCTCGCCGGCCTCGGCGGCTTCACGGAAGTGGCGGACAGCCGTGCGAAGCGACGACTTCACCGACTTGTTGCGCAGCCGCGCACGCTCGTTGGTGCGGTTGCGCTTTTGCTGCGACTTGATGTTGGCCACGCGTAATTCCTTCGTAAATCTGAATGGCTTGTGGTGTCACGGTTTGCTCCAGCGGTTCACCGCTTAAGCGACGACTGCCCAGGGTATCAGTCCCCGATGCCTTCAACCAAAGCGAAGACCCCGGACCTGCGGAGCATAACGATTTGATGCAGCATGGCACAGTGGCCCTACGAACTTTGCCTGGAGAAACCAGACGTCAACAGCGCAGCAAGCCGCAGTCGCCGCCGCCCTACGAGGCCATCTTCGACGGCTATAACACAGCCACTGGGTGCTATCTGGAAGCGTTCGACGAGATGTTCGACGCACAGGGCAATGTCCGCGGACCGTACAAGGGCATCTACAAAGCACTGGCGCCGTCGGATGCCGGGGACCTCGACGACCGCGCTGAGGCGCTAGCCCGTGCGTTTGTCGACCAGGGCATCACATTCTCGCTGTCCGGTCAGGAGCGGCCGTTCCCGCTGGACCAGGTCCCGCGCGTCATCTCGGCCGCTGAATGGACGCGGCTGGAGCGCGGCATCACCCAGCGTGTGAGGGCCCTCGAGGCGTACCTCGACGACATCTACGGCGACCAGGAAATCCTGCGCGACGGCGTCATCCCGCGCCGGCTGATCACCTCCTGCGAGCACTTCCACCGCCAAGCCGTTGGGATCGTCCCGCCCAACGGCGTACGCATCCACGTCGCCGGCATCGACATGATCAAGGACGAGAAGGGCACCTGGCGGGTGCTCGAGGACAACCTTCGATCACCGTCGGGAGTGTCCTACGTGATGGAGAACCGGCGGACGATGGCGCGGGTCTTCCCGAACCTGTTCGCCAGCCACCGGGTGCGCGCCGTCGACGACTACGCGGCCCACCTGTTGCGGGCGCTGCGAAAGTCCGCGGCCACCAACGAGGCCGATCCGACCGTGGTGGTGTTGACCCCCGGCGTCTACAACTCGGCGTATTTCGAGCACTCGCTGCTGGCCCGTCAGATGGGCGTCGAGCTCGTCGAAGGCCGCGACCTGTTCTGCCGCGACAACCAGGTCTACATGCGGACCACCGAGGGCGAGGTGCAAGTCGACGTCATCTACCGGCGCATCGACGACATCTATCTGGACCCGATGCACTTCCGCCCCGACTCGGTGCTCGGCGTTGCGGGTCTGCTCAACGCGGCCCGGGCGGGCAACGTGGTGATCTCCAGCGCGATCGGCAACGGGGTGGGTGACGACAAACTCGTCTACACCTATATGCCGACGATCATCGAGTACTACCTCGGCGAGAAGCCCATGATCGCCAACGTCGACACCTATCGCTGCTGGCTGGACGACGAGCGCGAAGAGGTGCTCGACCGGGTCGATGAGTTGGTGATCAAACCCGTCGAGGGCTCGGGTGGCTACGGCATCGTCTTCGGCCCGGAAGCGTCCACCAAGGAACTCAACGCGATCAGCAAGAGCATTCGCGACGACCCGCGAGGCTGGATCGCCCAGCCGATGATGCAGCTGTCGACGGTGCCGACACAGGTCGGCGACGTGCTCACACCCCGCTACGTCGACCTGCGGCCGTTCGCGGTCAACGACGGCGACGACGTGTTCGTGTTGCCGGGCGGGCTGACCCGGGTGGCGCTGGTCGAAGGATCGCGGGTGGTCAACTCGAGCCAGGGTGGCGGGTCCAAGGACACCTGGGTGCTGGCGTCGCGCACGTCGGGCGCCGACCGCGAGCTGGGCGCCGCGGAGGTGGTGAAGAAGCTGCCCAAAGCGGCCGCGTCGACCAACGGCGAAGCGGACGGCGAAAAGTCGCAGAAACAGAAGCACTTCCAGCAGCAGCGGCAGACGGCGTCGAAACCGGAGGCCATGGAACAGCAGCCGGGTCAACAGCAGCAACTCCAACAGCAGGTGGTGATTCGCTGATGCTGGCACGCAATGCCGAGGCGCTGTACTGGATCGGCCGCTACGTCGAGCGCGCCGACGACACGGCACGCATCCTCGACGTCACGGTGCACCAACTACTGGAGGACTCCAGCGTCGACCCCGACCACACCTCACGAGTGCTGTTGCAGGTGTTGGGAATCGAGCCTCCTGACACCACCGAGCTGGATGTCTGGTCGTTGACGGATCTGGTGGCTTTCAGTCACAACGCCCCGGGTGACGGCTCGTCGATCGTCGACGCCATCACGGCCGCGCGCGAGAACGCGAGGTCGGCCCGCGAGGTGACATCCACCGAGACCTGGGAGTGCCTCAACACCACCTTCAACGCGCTGGGAGAACGCGAGCGCGCAGCCAAACGGCTTGGGCCGCACGAGTTTCTATCGTTCATCGAAGGTCGCGCCGCGATGTTCGCCGGGCTTGCCGACTCGACACTGTCCCGCGACGACGGGTACCGCTTCATGGTGCTGGGCCGCGCGATCGAACGGGTGGACATGACGGTGCGCATGTTGCTGTCGCGAGTCGGCGACAGCGCAGTGTCCCCGGCGTGGGTCACCGTGCTGCGCTCCGCCGGCGCGCACGACACTTACCTTCGCACGTATCGCGGTGTGCTGGACGCGAATCGGGTCGTCGAGTTCATCCTGTTGGATCGCCTTTTCCCGCGGTCGATCTTTTACTCGCTGAAGCTGGCAGAGCACAGCCTGGACGAGCTGCTGCACAGTCGGGGCAGTCGCATCGGCGCCACTTCTGAGGCCCAGCGGTTGTTGGGGCGGGCGCGCAGCGAGCTGGAATTCGTCCGGCCGGGAGTCCTTCTCGAATCCCTGGAGATGCGCCTGAGTGGCTTGCAGAAGTCCTGCTTCGAGGTCGGAGAAGCCTTGGCTGCGCAGTACTTTCACGCTGTGCCCTGGGTTGCCTGGTCCGACGCCGGTTATCGCGATCCGTTGCTGGCGGGGCAGGAGAAAAACTGATGTGGCGCAATCGCGTTCTCCACGCGACCGGATACGCGTACCCGTCGCCGGCAACGGCCTCCTACAACGAAGCCCGGCTCACCCCTCGATCAGACTCGCGGCAGAACGTCGTCCTCAACCGCGTCGAAACCCTGCCGGCCACAAGGTCATACCGGTACGTCGACTACTGGGGAACCGCGGTGACGGCCTTCGACCTGCACGCGCCGCACACCGAGTTGACCGTGACATCCGCGTCGATAGTCGAGACGGATCGGCCCGATCCCACGACGGAGAAGGTGTCCTGGTCTGACCTCAAGCAGGAGGCCGTGATCGATCGGTACGACGAGTTGCTGGGTCCGACGGATTACACGCCGGCGAGCAAACGCGTTGCGGCCGTAGGTAAGCGGATCGCCAAAGAGCACGAACCCGCAGACGCCGTGATCGCGGCCGCCGACTGGGTGCGCAGCGAACTGGACTACGTCAAGGGCAGCACCGGCGTGCACACGTCGGGATCGGACGCGCTGCGTGAAGGCAAGGGTGTCTGTCAGGACTTCGTTCACCTGTCGCTGATGGTGTTGCGCAGCATGGGAATTCCCGCGCGGTACGTGTCTGGATACCACCATCCCGACGCCGACGCAGCGATCGGAGAGACGGTTGACGGGCAGAGCCATGCCTGGATCCAGGCCTGGACCGGAAGTTGGTGGGACCACGATCCCACCAACGACACCGAGATCAACGAGCAGTACATCACCGTCGGGGTTGGCCGCGACTACTCCGACGTCTCACCGCTCAAGGGCATCTATCACGGGCAAGGCGCCACAGATCTCGACGTGGTCGTCGAAATCACCCGCTTGGCATAACCGCGGGGAACTTGATCGCAGGAGCGATGCTTAGCTGCGAAACCAGGCGGGTTACAGCTGATAGCATGATATCTTATTTCTGTGGCACAGATACTCGTACGGCAACTCGACGACGACACTAAAACCAAGCTGCAACGCCTGGCCCGGCAACACGGTCGCAGCACTGAGGAGGAGGTGCGCGAGATCCTACGAAACGCTGTCCTGGCGGCCGACGATCCGCCTCGGCGGCTCGGCTCCCGCATCGCGTCCCGCTTCAACCGGGTTGGACTGACGGACGACATTCCGGAGTTGCGCGGACAATCCGTGCAACCGGCGCAGTTCGAATCGTGATCCTGCTGGATACGAACGTGCTCTCCGCGCTGATGCGCGCCACGCCTGATCCCGTCGTGGTGGCATGGCTCGATAATCAGCCCGCAGAATCAATCTGGACGACAACCATAACGATCTTTGAAATCCGTGCTGGCATAGAGCTTTTAGTGCCCGGCCGGCGACGCAAGCGGCTCGACCAGGTCTTTTCTCAGCTATTGGCAGAGGACCTCAACGGTCGGGTTCAATCCTTCGATCAGATGGCTGCCCTCGCTGCCGGGAGCATCGCAGCGAACCGACAGCGCGCCGGCCGAGTGGTGGAGATTCGTGATGTTCAAATCGCCGGTATCGCAGTGGCGCGTCATGCGACCGTGGCGACCCGCAACACTCGTCACTTCGAGGGAACAGGCAACCAGTTGATCAACCCATGGGATTGACTGGCGTACCTCACATCGTTTGACAATGCCCCAGATCAAACGACAACGGACAGAAGTGAGACGGGGTCGCGCGGCCCGGACGTGGCGCGGCCGCGGTCCTTGAAGATGCTGTGCGAGGTCCCGGCGAGCCCCACTGGCGTTTGTTTCGGCAACTCGCCGCCGACATCGACGCCGGCGTTAAATGCCAGCGAGTCAGGGCGGCAGATCCACACGCAACTTACCGGCAGACCCACACGCTACGCCGAGGCCGCGGTGAACGCGGCACTGCAGGACACCCGAGTGGTGCTGGTCAACGGTGCCCGGCAAAGCGGCAAGAGCACTCTGGTTCGGTCCAACGAGCACCCGATCTGCTGCTGTCGATCAAGGCGCAGGTGGATTCAGACCCGACACCTGGGCGCTTCCTGCTGACGGGATCGGCGCGCGTGCTCGGCTTGCGCTCCCTGCCTGACACTCTCGTGGGCCGGATGGAGACTGTTGAGCTCTGGCCCTTCTCCCAGGGCGAGATCGACAGGGTCCCAGACGGATTCATCGACGCCGTGTTCACCCAGGGAGACCAACTGCGCCACAGCTCCACGGTTTCACGAGCGGAGTACGCCGAGCGACTTGTTCGTGGAGGTTTTCCAGAGGCAGTCGCACGGACCAACGACCGCCGACGACGCAGCTTTTTCAATTCCTACCTCGGCGATCTCATCGCGCGCGATGTGCAGCAATTGTCGGAGATCGAGCGAACAGCCGAGATGCGCGCATTGGTCCAGATGCTGGCCGCTCGATCGGGGCAGCTGCTGTCCGTCGCCACGTTAGGCAACGAACTCGGACTCGGCGCCACGACGGTGAAGAAGTATGTCGCACTGCTCGAAGAGGTCTTTCTCGTCAAGCGGGTACCGGCGTGGTCTCGAAACATCAGTAGCCGAGCAACCACAACCCCCAAGCTCGCGTTCGTCGACTCCGGTATCGCGGCATACCAGATCGGCGCGGACGCCCGCAGCATCCTGCGGCCCACTGGTCAGTTCGGGCCCCTCCTCGAGGGATTCGTCCTGATGGAGCTGGCACGCCAGCTGACCTGGTGCGAGGACGAAGTCGCGCTCTTCCACTACCGAACCAGGGATCAAGTTGAGGTCGATGCCGTACTCGAAAATCGGTGGGGCGCCGCGCGGTCCGGACGTACCGTGGCCGCGGTCCTTGAAGATGCTGTGCGACGTGGGCTCAATCCGGCTGAGCTGCGGACTCCGAGTCATTACCGTGTTCGACCGATGGGCAGGGGAGGGCTCCGCTAGCTGCCTAGATAGCCGGAGGCGGCGAGTGTCGTCGTGGGCCTCGATGTTGACTCGATTTCGCGCAGCTGCCACGCACCCGCCGATCTCGCCGTAGCCTGGATGTGAACCTGATCACACACGGCGGGAGGCCCCATGCGAATAGCAGATGTGTTGCGCGGCAAAGGTGGCGCGGTGGTGACGATCAAGCCTGACGCGACGGTCGCTGAGCTGCTTGCCGGGCTCGCCGACCACAACATCGGTGCCATGGTCGTGGCGGGGCCGGACGGCGTCAACGGCATCGTCTCCGAGCGTGACGTGGTGCGACAGCTGCACGCCCACGGGGCGTCGGTGCTGTCGCGACCGGTCGAGGAGATCATGACGTCGGTGGTCTCGACATGCACCAAGGAAGACACGGTGGACAGCCTCACGCTTCTGATGACCGAGAACCGGGTGCGCCATGTGCCGGTGCTCGAGGACGGGAAGCTGATCGGCATCGTCAGCATCGGTGACGTGGTGAAGACGCGGATGCAGGAACTGGAAAGCGAGCACGAGCAGCTGCAGTCCTACATCACCCAGGGGTAGCTCAGCTCCAGGAGTAGTCGCGACGCAATCGCGCGGCGACCTGATCGAAGATGGTGCGCTCTAGAATCGCGCCTTCGCGACGGATGCTCTCTTCGGGGACGTCGAGCACGCGGTCTAGGCGCACCCAACTGGGTCTGCCGTCGTAATCCCAGCTGCCGCTACCGATTCCGACCCAGTCCCGTTCGGCGGCGTGCCTTTCCTGACTGGATAACATCAAGCCGAGCAGGGTGGCGTGGTCACGGCCGACAACCAGCACCGGCCGGTCTTTGCCGCGGGTGGGATCTTCCTCGTACGTCACCCAGGTCCACACCACCTCGCCCGGGTCGGCGCGACCGTCCAGGTCGGGCGCATAGACCAGCTTGCGGGCCCGATGCGCGGTGGGTGCGCTGTTGCGGGTCACCGGCCGGCCAACGGTGATCTCGGCCGGCGGTTCGGCCACGGCGCCGATGATCGCGTCGATGCCGATCTTGATGCTGCGCTGGACGGTCGGCGACTGCTGCAGCTGACGGATCAGCTTGGGCGCCTCGCCGAACACCAGATTCGCAGCTAGTCGCTGGAACGTCCTCCACCCTGACGCCATCCTCGCAGTTTAGGACGGACCGCTGCGGTCGTGCCGCCAGCCGCCGGAGTCCAAAAGTGCACATCGTGCATTTGCCGCCGACACGCCCGTCATTTGTCCCGAACGGAGCACCGCCCATCCGAACAAAAATGGGGCCGCTTAAGACTCGCGCCTTCGACGAGGAGATTATGCGCGCCGGAAATGCGGTCGGGCGCAGCTAGCTTGGCCTGGCCCTAACTTCCCCGCGGTCACCGGCGAACTGACGGTCTTTTGACGCCGAATTCTCAGCTAGCCATGCCTGAACATCCTTGTTTCTCAGCTTCCGAACCGGCGGCGCCGTCCTCGGCCAGGTCGTATACGACCGCGGTGCTGCCGCCTACCCGGCAAGCCGTGACCCCATATGCCCTGCATGTGGCGCCTGACCAAGCGAGCGTGCCAAACGTTAGTACGAACGGTTGAACCTGAAAATTTCTCAGTCAAATGATTCCCAAACCCACATCCGTTTGTTACGTTCCTCTCAGGTTTTCGCCCGGGGAGCTGGGGGACCTTCGGCGGTTCGCCAGACCGTCGGTGGACATCTTTGAAAGGCTTGACATGAACACAAGTAGAGTTGCCGCGGCGGCGGCTTTCGCGTGCGGAGCGGCGCTAGCGTTCGCGCCACTCGCGGCCGCCGACACCACCAACGAAGCGGCGTCGTACATCGACACCGTAGCCAGTGCACTACCGGCGGCGGCCACACCGGTCAACATCGACATCTCATTCGACGGCTACCAGCTGTACAACGGCATGGGCACCGCAGTCGCCAACACTGGGGCCGCGGGCAACGGAAACTTTGACTTTGCGATTGCCTACGGTGATCACGCAAGCGCGTACGCTGCGGGCGGCTTCGGGGACTCCGCGTCGGCTTTCGGCACCTACGCGCTGGCCGACGCCGGATCCAAGGCCACCGGCGCCACCGGATTCAACTTCGACTCCGCCACCGACATCGGCAACAACGTCAACCCGGCAACGTATGTCGGCGCACCGGACGGCGCCTACGCCGGCGGCGCCAGCCTGATCGGTGGCACTGACGCTACTACCGCCAGCTCCAACGACACCGCCCAGTTCATCGGCAATGCCGGTATCGACCCCAACGTCGCCGACCAAAACGGTGGCAACAGCGGCGCTTTCGCCGGCGACAGTGGACTGATCGGCTATAACCACGTTGCCGGCAGTGGCGATACCGCTTACACCTCGGGCAACATCCTTGGCGCCAACGACGGCTCCGCCGCGGTCGGTGGCACCGGCGACTCCGCCTACACCAACGGCACCGAGACCGGCACGAACGAGGGCGCCTTCTCGGCCTTTGGCAACTACAACTCCGCCACCGCCGACACCAACTACACCCTCAGCAACCACGGTGTCTCGACTACCTTCGGAAACGACAACTACGCGTCGGTTTACGGGCCCAATAACAGCACCGGCCACGCCGGCGGCGTCGCAGCGACTGCAGTGACCCCCGAGCACGACGGCAGCGGCAACGTCGCCATTGTGTCGGACCCGTTCGGCACCACGGCCGACAGCGCCAACGCCGGCTCCACGACTACTGCATCCGGAAACAGCGACCTCGCTGAGGTGTTGCTCACGCACGGCAACGCGAGCGCTACGGGTGGCAGCAACCTGTATGACATCTTGTCGCTGTTCGGAAATTTCCACTCGGCGTCGTTGCCTGCGGCCGCGGACCCCGCCCTCGTGGCACCTGTCGACCTGCCGGCCGGCACTGTCGCCAGTGAGATTTCGTCGGAGAATTCCCTTTTCCAGTTCGACGCCTCACTCGCCGGCGTACCCAGCACCGACTATTCGTTGGTCGGCGGATTCGATCAGCTCACCCCCGCGAAAGACCTGATCGACGCGCCGCAAACTGGCACGCCCTCTCCTCTCGACTACCTGGTGTACGGCTTTAACCCGATCCATGCCGGCGTCGCAGACCCCACCGGTTCGTTCAACGTCTTCAACGGCGCGGAGACCAAGTTCGACGACGCCTACAACGTCGCGCTGTACGCAGCGGAAAACCACGGCGCGCTCCTTCCCGTCGCGGATGTGTTCGGCAATCACCTCGATTTCGTGACCGGGGCGGGCGCCACGGCTGCGAGCGCGTTCGAGAACTTCTACAACTTCGGGATCGGAGACCTGAGCGGCTTCTTTAACGTCGACCTGTCAGCCTTCGACATCACGCCAGCAATGTCTACGGAATTGATCACCCTGCTCGGCTCGCTGTAGTTCACGCTCCACAACGAACCCCCGGAGGCAACTCCGGGGGTTCGTTTGTGCCGCCAAGCCGGCAATGACCCGTCACAGACTTTTAACGTGTTCGGCACACACTTAACCTGCACTCAGCTGATTGCATCGATACGCTCAGATTTCACCAGCAGCGACGCTGAGGAACTTCGACGTGTGCACTGCCCCGCCGCCGGGGGACTCGTGAAAGGCAGACTATGAACATTCGCAGGATCGCCGTGGTCGGCAGCTTCGTGGCCGGTGCGGCACTGGCATTTGCGCCGCTCGCCGCGGCGGACGATTTGACTACGACGGTCGACAGCGAGATCGCGTCGCTGAATTCGCTCTTCGAGAGTGAAGTCGCCGTTGCGGGCGACACTGCCGACCTCATCCCAGGAGGCACCGGCGTCCTAGACACCATTCCGCTGGCAGACGCGCCGGATGCGGCCCCGTTGACGACCCTCGATTACGAGCTGTACGGGCCGTGGGCCAACTCCCTCATTGGGGGTCTCGACTCTGCGCCGGGTGCCCAAGACGTGTTGGACGGCGCGGTGGTCGAGTTCGACGACGCCTACAACACATTTGCATCCCTGCTATTTACTACCGATTCGGTGATTCCGGCCACCGACCTTATTGGGGTGGCAGATGCCGGGCTCGATACTGGTTCGCTCACCGATGCAGCCCTCTTCGCCAGCTTCATCAACACGGGTCTGACTGACCTTGTCACGTGGTTTACCTCCTTGGCGGTGGGATAGCGTCTGCTCCACAACGAGCCCCCGGAGAAGATCTCCGGGGGCTCGCTTTGGCCGGCCTGTCCCGCGATTGTGCTGCGGCGCCTGTCCCTCGATACGCTGGTAGCGCCTAAGCCCGGCCTCACCAGGAGATTCCCATCAGCAGTTTCGCCGACCAGACCTTCACCGCGCCGGCGCAGATTCGGAACTTCTGCATCATCGCCCACATCGACCACGGCAAGTCCACGCTGGCCGACCGGATGCTGCAGCTCACCGGCGTCGTTGCGGACAGAGACATGCGTGCCCAGTACCTCGACCGGATGGACATCGAGCGCGAGCGCGGCATCACGATCAAGGCCCAGAACGTCCGGCTGCCGTGGAAGGTCACCGGCGGCCCTGACGCCGGAAAAGAATTCGTCCTGCATCTGATCGACACCCCCGGCCACGTCGACTTCACCTACGAGGTGTCCCGCGCGCTGGAAGCCTGCGAGGGCGCCGTGCTGCTCGTCGACGCCGCCCAGGGCATCGAGGCGCAGACGCTGGCCAACCTCTACCTGGCGCTGGATCGCGGCCTGCACATCATCCCGGTGCTCAACAAGATCGACCTGCCTGCCGCTGACCCCGACCGGTACGCCGCCGAGATCGCGCACATCATCGGATGCGAGCCCGGCGACGTCCTGCGGGTATCGGGCAAGACGGGCGACGGTGTCACCGAGCTGCTCGACCACGTGGTGCGCGAGGTGCCTGCCCCGACCGGCGACGCCGACGCCCCCACGCGCGCAATGATTTTCGACTCCGTCTACGACATCTACCGCGGCGTGGTCACCTATGTGCGTGTCGTGGACGGCAAAATCACGCCGCGCCAAAAGGTCACGATGATGTCCACCGGCTCCACCCACGAGCTACTGGAAGTGGGCATCGTCTCGCCGGACCCGAAGGCATCCGTCGGCCTCGGCGTCGGGGAGGTCGGCTACCTCATCACCGGTGTGAAAGACGTCCGCCAATCCAAGGTCGGTGACACCGTCACGACCGCGCGACACGGTGCCACCGAGCCGCTGACCGGGTATCGCGAACCCCGGCCGATGGTGTACTCCGGCCTGTATCCCGTCGACGGTTCCGACTACCCCGACCTGCGTGACGCATTGGAACGGTTGCAACTCAACGACGCCGCGCTGACCTACGAACCGGAGACGTCGGTGGCGCTCGGTTTCGGCTTCCGCTGCGGCTTCCTCGGCCTGCTGCACATGGAGATCACCCGCGAGCGTCTGGAACGCGAGTTCGACCTCGACCTGATCTCGACGTCGCCGAACGTGGTGTATCGCGTTGTCAAGGAGGATAGTTCGGAACTCGTCGTCACCAATCCGTCGGACTGGCCCGAGGGCAAGGTCCGCGCCGTCTATGAGCCGATCGTCAAGACCACCATCATCACACCCAGCGAATTCATCGGCTCGATCATGGAGCTGTGCCAGTCCCGGCGCGGCGAGCTGGGCGGCATGGACTACCTGTCGCCGGAACGCGTCGAGCTGCGCTACACAATGCCGTTGGGGGAGATCATCTTTGACTTCTTCGACTCCCTGAAATCGCGCACCCGCGGCTACGCCAGCCTCGATTACGAAGAGTCCGGGGAGCAGGAGGCTGCGCTGGTCAAGGTCGACATCCTGTTGCAGGGCGAGGCCGTCGACGCGTTCAGTGCGATCGTGCACAAGGACGGAGCAGCGGCCTACGGCAACAAGATGACCGTCCGGCTGAAAGAGCTCATCCCGCGTCAGCAGTTCGAGGTGCCGATACAGGCCGCCATCGGATCCAAGATCATTTCGCGCGAGAACATCCGCGCGATCCGCAAAGACGTGCTGTCCAAGTGCTACGGCGGTGACATCACCCGTAAGCGCAAACTGCTGGAAAAGCAGAAGGAAGGCAAGAAGCGGATGAAGACCATCGGCCGGGTCGAGGTGCCGCAGGAGGCGTTCGTCGCCGCGCTGTCCACCGACGCCGCGCCAGACAAAGGCAGTAAGAAGTAGCCATGCGCAGGCTCGCGATGGCAACGGCGTGCACAGTGGTTGCCGTGTTCGCGGTGGGCTGCGGTTCGGTCGTCGCCGGCACGGCAAAGCCTGCGCCGAACCTGAAGCCGCGACCTCTATCCGGCCGGACCGTCGAACACGTACTGCTCGACGGCAAGGTGCTGTCGCGGATGCTCGGCCAGCCGTTCGTCGCGCGTCAGCCCGCGAAGTTCGGTGGGCCCGACCGGCTCGACGAGCGACAGGTCCCCGCGGAATCGGCCGACTGCCTGAGCGTCACAGCGATGCTGCAGAAAAGCGTGTACGAATCCGCCGACGTGCAGAACGTGGCATCGGTGTCGTGGTGGAACGACGGCGACCCGGCGCAAGTGATCAGCGTAATGGAGGGCGTCGTCTCCGTGCCGTCGGCGCAGCAGGCCCAGGCACTGTTCGCGAAATTCCCCGACCAGTGGCAGCGGTGCAAAGGCCGCACCACCACCGAAGAGACCGGCCCGATCAGCACAACGACCGAGATCGGCGAAGTCCATTCCCTGGATTCCGTTGTTGCAGTGACCAATACCGCGACAGCGACGCTGCCCAACATGCCGGCCCTGCAGCCGACACCGCAGGCCCGCGCCATCGGTGTCCGGTTGAACTGCATCGTCGAGGTCGAGATCGTCTTCTTCGGCGACCGGCAACCCACCGATCCAGGATCAGCGGACCCGGACAGCAGCGCCGTCGACGTCGCCCGAGCAATGATGGAGAAGGTCAGCCACCTCAGCTGACCCAGTAATCGCTCATGACCCCGGACACTCGCACACGGACCGACATGTGCCCCGGTGTGTGGCGACCGTGGCAGGCCGACGATGGGATGCTGATCCGCATCCGGCTGATGGGTGGCCTCCTGCCCACGACAGCGCTGCACCGACTGGCCAAGGTCAGCCGGGATCACGCCGACGGTCGCATCTATCTCACCCGGCGGGCGAATCTGCAATTGCGTGGGCTGCCGGGCGACGGACCGCAACTGACCGCGGCCGCCGCGGCGGCAATCGAGTCGACCGGTCTGATCCCCACGCGCACACACGAACTCGTGCGCAACGTACTCGCCTCACCGCAGACGGGCCGGGCGGCGGGTGGCCGCACCGATCTGCGACCGGTGATCGATCGCCTCGACTCGCTGCTGTGTTCCGATCCTGACCTTGGCCGGCTGCCGGGGCGTTTCCTGTTCACGCTCGACGACGGTCGTGGCGATCTGCTCGACCGGCTCACCGGAGCCGGCAAGCGTGGCACCGACCTGGGTTGCGTGGCGCTCGGCGACGACGTGGCTCAGATGCGCGTCGGCGACCACTGGGGAGCGGTCGCTCCGGTGGATGAGATCGCCGGCCGGCTGGCCGATCTGGCGTCGCAGTTCCTCGACGCCCGAGGCACCGGTACCGAGGCGGCGTGGCACATTCGCGAGCTCACCCGGACGCTGCAACCTCCCGTCGCCGCCGACCCTCGGATCCCGGCTCCGGCCCCGCCGCTGCCGTATGGCCCGGTGCCCGGTGGCAGCCACGTGCCGGCCGGGGACGGCGCCCTCACTCCGGAGCTCATTCAGTCGATACTCGAACAAGCAACCGACACAACCTATGTCGTCGTCACGCCCTGGCGCGGCATTCTCGTCCCGAACACCCCGGAGGTATCCGAGTGACCCAGACGAGCGATGCCCGCCGGCCGACCCGGCGCTACGACTACATCGCCGAAGGCCCCGCCATCTATGCTTACTCGTTCGCCACCATCCGCCGCGAGGCCGACCTGTCCAGCGTCCCGGCGGACGCGGAAAAACTGGCAGTCCGGATGATCCACGGCACCGGGCAGCCGAACCTGGTCGAGGACTTGGTGATTCACCCCGCGCTGGCGTCCGCCGCACGTTCCGCGCTGCGATCCGGCGCACCGATCCTCTGTGATGCCCGCATGGTCGCCACCGGTATCACCGCCGGTCGGCTCCCGGCCGCCAACGAGGTGCACTGCTTCCTGAACGACCCAGGCGTGCCGGAGTTGGCGAAGCAATGGAACACCACCCGCACGGCGGCCGCGGTCTCGTTGTGGGAGCCGTTGCTCGACGGCGCGGTCGTCGCGATCGGCAACGCGCCCACCGCACTGTTCCATCTCTTGGAGATGCTGATCGACGGGGCGCCACGACCCGCCGCGATTGTGGGCTGCCCTGTAGGATTCATCGGGGCCGCGGAATCCAAGGAGGCGCTCGCCTCGTTGTCCCGCGACCATGGCATCGACGTCCCGTTCGTGACGGTGCGGGGGCGGCGCGGCGGGTCGGCGATCACCTCGTCGGCCATCAACGCGCTGGCTTCGGAGGCAGAGTGACAGCCGGTCGGTTCTACGGAATCGGCTTGGGTCCAGGGGATCCCGAACTGATCACCCTGAAGGCGGCACGCATCATCGCCGGATCCGACGTCATTGCCTACCACGCGGGCGTCAACAAACAGTCCTACGCGCGGACCATCGCGGCGGAACTGATTCCGGCGGATGCCATCGAAGAGGAACTGCGCTACCCACTGACCACCGGGACCACGGATCACGCGCAAGGATACGCCGGCGCGCTGGCCGAGTTCTACGAGGAATCGGCTGCCAGACTCGCCGCGCACCTGGAAGCCGGTCGCACCGTTTCGCTGCTCGCCGAAGGGGATCCGCTGTTCTACGGCTCGTTCATGTACATGCACGACCGGCTCAGCACCCGCTTCGCTACCGAAGTCATCCCCGGCATACCGGCGTTCACTGCCGCGACGGCAGCCGTCGCCTCCCCGCTGGTCCGCCAGACCGACGTGTTGACTGTGCTACCCGGAACCCTGCCGGAAGCCGAACTCGCCCGCCGCCTGGCTGACACCGATGGCGCGATCATCATGAAACTCGGCCGGACGTTTCCGGCCGTGCGTCGCGCGCTCGCCGCGGCCGGGCGGCTCGATCACGCCATGTACGTCGAGCGGGCCAGTCACCCACAGCAGCGCTGGATGCCGGTGGCCGAAGTCGACGAGGCAAGCGTGCCGTATCTGTCGCTGATCGTGGTCAACGGCGATTCGATCAATGGTCCGCGGTCCCGCATCATGGTCGAAGAACCCAGTCCCGCAACAGTATCTACCGGGACCGGTATCGCCGAGCTGCTCGTGATCGGGTTGGGGCCTGGGCCGGATGGCTGGCTGACGCCGGAGGCGGCGACCGCGCTGTCCGAAGTGCAGCACGTGGTCGGCTACGGGCCGTACGTGGCGCGGGTGCCGCAGCGAGAAGGCCTGCAGCGGCACGTATCCGGCAACACCGTCGAAGTCGACCGCGCGCGGTTCGCGCTCGGCCTCGCGCTGCGTGGGGAGTCCGTCGCCGTCGTCTCCGGTGGCGACGCGGGGGTGTTCGGGATGGCCTCGGCGGTGTTCGAGGCCGCCGACGACGAGCGCTTCGCCGAGGTACCGATTCGCGTGCTGCCCGGCGTGTCGGCCGTGCACGCCGTCGCCGCACTGGCCGGCGCCCCGCTGGGCGCCGACTTCGCCGTGATGAGTTTGTCGGACCGGCTCAAGCCGTGGTCGGTGATGGAGAGGAGACTGCGCGCCATCGCCGACGCCGATCTCATCCTGGCGATCTACAACCCGGCCTCGCGAGCCCGGCCCGGCCAGATCAAGCTGGCCCGCGAGATCTTGCTCGAACACCGTCCCGCCGAGACTGTGGTTGTCATCGGACGTGACGTCGGGCGGGTCGAGGAATCGCTGATCGTGACGACGCTGGGTAGCCTCGACACTGACGCCATCGACATGAAAAGCCTTGTCCTGGTTGGAGCGTCGAGTACCCGCGCGACGGCCTCCGGCCGGGTGTGGACGCCGCGGTGGGTACGATGAACGCCGTCCAGTTCGTCGGCGCCGGACCGGGTGCGGCTGATCTGCTGACCGTCCGGGCGATCCGGCTGCTCGAAGTGGCCGACACCGTCCTGTACCCGGGCAGCTACCTCGATGCCGATATGCTGGAAAGCTGTTCTTCGGCAGCTGATTTGGTCGACACCCAGAATCTGAACCTCGACGAGATCCTCGCCCATATCGTCGAGGCGCACAGCGCCGGCCGACGGGTCGTGCGTCTGGTATCGGGCGACCCATCGCTGTACAGCGCCGTGTCGGAGCAGACCCGGCGACTCGACGCGGCCGGCGTGCCCTGGCAGATCACGCCGGGGGTGCCGTCCTACGCCGCCGCAGCCGCCCGAGTCGGTCGCGAGCTCACCGTTCCGCTGGTCGCACAGTCCGTGGTGTTGACCCGGACCCAGGCGCGTTCCACCGCGATGCCGGAATCCGAGTCGCTGGCGGCTTTTGCGGCGACCCGCGCAACCCTGGTGCTGCACTTGGCCATTACCGCCATCCGCACGCTGATGGATGAGCTGGTACCGGCACACGGCCAGGACTGTCCGGTCGTCGTGGTGTACCGGGCGTCTCAGCCCGAGGAGTTGATTCTTCGCGGCACCGTCGCTGACATCGCCGACCAGGTCGAGGCGGCCAAACTGCGCCAAGCCGCGGTGATTCTGGTGGGCGAAGCGCTCGGTGCGGATCCGCGCGCGGGGGAGAGTCATCTCTACGACCCGCAGCGCGATCGATCGGCCAGCCGGTGAGATCAGCCCGGCAGCTTGGTGAACGCCCACTGGGTCACCGCGCGCGCCGGAGTCCAGCCGGTGAACGACCCGACCGGCGCGGCATGTTCGACATGGATGCGAGTGAGTTCACCCCCGTGCTCGGCGTACGCCGCGGCGAGCACCGCCTCGGTCTCCACGGTCACGCCGTGCACGACGAGCCGCCCGCCGCCGCGCAACCCCTCGAGGCATCGCCGCACCACCCCGGGACGGCTCGCGCCGCCACCGACGAAAACGGCATCGGGAGTGGCCAAGTCGCTCAGGGCTTCCGGCGCCGACCCGCAGACGACGTGCA
The DNA here is from genome assembly GCF_965277065.1 of Mycobacterium sp. Classification (GTDB taxonomy): domain Bacteria; phylum Actinomycetota; class Actinomycetes; order Mycobacteriales; family Mycobacteriaceae; genus Mycobacterium. The sequence continues at coordinate 17,517 of NZ_CBDIBT010000002.1, read as the reverse complement.
GTGCGGGCACACCCAGCGACCGGGCGTTGCGGCCGATTCGTTCGGCGCGAACCGGGTCAACTTCCACCGCGACGGCTCGACACAAGGGGTGAGCGCGCATCCACTCGATGCCCACCGAACCCGCGCCGGCGCCGACGTCCCACAACAGCTGACCCGGCGCGGGCAGCAGCCGAGCCAGCGCCGCGGCGCGCAGATCCCGTTTGGTGAGTTGGCCGTCGTGCTCGAAGGCATCGTCGGTCAGGCCGGTCGCCCACCCCGCGAGCAGCGGCCCGTTCAGTTGCAGTGCAACAATGTTCAGCCGCGGCGACGCACCCGAGAATTCGCCGGCTGTGGTGTCCTCGACCGTCTCGTCGTCGCTGCCGAGGCCACCGAGCACCACGAATCGGCTCGGCCCGTATCCGCGCGCGACAAGCAGATCAGCAAGGGCCGCAGGCGTTTTCTCATTGGACGACAGCACCAGGACCCGGCGCCCGGGGGCCAGCTCCCGCAGAGCCGCATGCACGTCGCGGCCCACCACGCTGACCACCGCGGTGGATTCCGCGGACCAGCCGAGCCGCGCCCGCGCGAGCGTCTCCGAGGACAGATGCGGGATGACCGTGACCTGGCCGGCGCCCAAGATGTCGACCAGCGTGGTCCCGATTCCGCTCAGCATCGGGTCGCCGGAGGCCAGCGCGACCACCTGCCGACCCGCGAATCGCGTCAACAGCTCCGGCAACGCCGCACTCAACGGAGACGGCCACGTCTGGTGGACCTGACCATCCGCGACGGGCACCAGCGCCAGCTGACGCGGCCCACCCAGCACGACTTCGGCCGAGCCGATAATCGCCCGCGCGGCCGGCGTCAGCCCGTCCCAGCCGTCGGCGCCGACGCCGACGACAGTTACCCGCAGGTCGGAGGTCGACACGGCGGCGATGCTAGCGTAAGGGCCGCGAGGCACCCCGCGAACAGGCGTAATCGGTTCGTCGGGGCAACGAGGGAAGCCGGTGGGACTCCGGCACAGGCCCGCTACGGTGTTCCGTCGCGCCGCCCGGTCAACGGGCGCACGAACGGTCAGTCCGAATACCGGCCTCGCGTGCCAGAGTTGGCAACCACGAGCGGAGCCTCACTGTGACCTCGACCGGTCAGCTGTACCCGTTTCCCGCCGTCCTGGGCGGCGATCCCGACGCGCCCGGCGGCCTCGACGACATGGCGCTGGCGCTCGTTCTCAGCGTCATCGACCCTGGCATCGGTGGCGTGCTCGTGCGCGGCGAGAAGGGCACCGCGAAATCCACTCTGGTGCGTGCCCTCACTCAGATCCTGCCTCCCATCGACGTCGTCGCCGGTGACCGCTTCTCCACCGACCCGGCCGAGCCCAACCCGGCCTCGCCCGACGGAGCCTTCGGGCCAGACACACCCGTACAGACCCGACCCGTGCGCCTGGTGGAGCTTCCGGTTGGAGCCACCGAGGATCGCGTCGCAGGATCCATCGACCTCAAACAGGCGCTGGCCGACGGCGCTGTGCACTTCGAACCGGGCCTGCTGGCCAAGGCACACCGCGGAATCCTCTACGTCGACGAGGTCAATCTCCTGCACGATCACCTGGTCGATCTGCTTCTCGATGCGGCCGCAATGGGCACCGTCACCGTCGAACGCGACGGCATATCGGTCACCCACGCGGCGAGGTTCGTGCTGGTCGGCACGATGAATCCCGAAGAGGGCGAGCTGCGTCCGCAACTACTCGACCGCTTCGGCCTGGCCGTCGAGGTCGCCGCGCCGCAGGACCCGGCGCAACGCGCCGACGTCGTGCGTCGGCGCCTGCAGTTCGACGCCGACCCGCAGGCGTTCTGCGCGCGTTACGCGAATGCCGAAGAGCGACTTCGCGATCGGATCCAGCACGCCCAAACCATCCTGGCCCGAATCGAACTCACCGATGCGGCGCTGCTCCGGATCGCCGAAGTCTGCTCAGCGGCCGGTGTCGACGGCATGCGAGCCGACATCGTCATGGCGCGGGCAGCCGCCGCCCACGCCGCCTGGCACGACCGCGACCACCCGAACATCAACGATCTGCGGGCCGCCGCCAAACTTGCACTGCCACATCGCCGTCGGCGCAACCCGTTCGACGCACCCGGACTCGACGACGACGAACTCGACGAGCTGTTGCCGCCCGACACCGATCAAGAACCCGACCCCGATCCCGACGACCCGGGTGGCGGACACGACACCGACGACACCCCGGACATCGTCCCGCCGATTTCCGGCGACCAGCAGAATCCGACGTCCACCCCGCCGGTCGGTGCCGGTGAGCCCTACCGGACAAAGCTTTTCACGGTTCGCGGAGTGGGGGACGGCCACGCCGGCCGTCGCAGCCGCGCCCGGACGACGACGGGTCGACGCACCGGGGCCACCCCGTTGTCCGACGCGGGCATCCATCTCGTCGAGACCGTGCGGGCCGCGGCGCCTCATCAGGTCGCTCGCGGGCGCATCGGTGGTCGACTGCTGCTGCGGCCCACCGACCTGCGCCGCGCGGTCCGCGAGGGACGCGAGGCCAACCTGGTGGTGTTCGTCGTCGACACCTCCGGGTCGATGGCCGCGCGGGAACGGATGCATCAGGTCAAGACGGCCATCCTGTCGCTGCTGCTCGATGCCTACCGGCGACGTGACCGGGTCGGCGTCGTCACCTTCCGCGACCGGACGGCGGAGATCGCCCTTCCCCCAACCGGTTCGATCGACATCGCGGCCAAGCGGCTCGACGACCTGCCGGCGGGTGGGCGGACGCCGCTCGCCGAGGGGCTGATGAAGGCGGCCGAGGTGGTGCGGCGCGAGCGGCTGCGCGATCCCAGTCGGCGGCCGCTGCTCGTCGTCGTCACCGACGGTCGCGCGACCGCCGGCGCGGATGCCGTCGGCCGGGCCCAGCAGGCCGCGGCGTATCTGGCGAACGAAGGTATCGGCAGCATCGTCGTCGACTGCGAAAGTGGCCGGATGCGAATGGGTCTGGCCGCGCACTTGGCTGAGCATCTGCATGCCGAGCATGTGCCGCTCGCGCATGTGAACGCTCAGGCGCTGGCCGACATCGTTCGCGGCGCAACAGCTCCGGGAGCGGCCTGATGCCGCAGGGTCAGGTATCCGTCGTGCCCGACGACCAGCTCACCACCCGCCAGCGCCGCAACCGGCCACTGCTGATGGTGCATACCGGCGACGGCAAGGGAAAGTCCACCGCCGCTTTCGGATTGGCGCTGCGTGGCTGGAACCAGGGATTCCGGATCGGGGTGTTCCAGTTCGTCAAGTCGGCCAAGTGGCGCATCGGCGAGCAGACCGTGCTCGAGCGTCTTGGCGCGCTGCACACCGAAACCGGTGAAGGCGGCCCGGTCGAATGGCACAAGATGGGGTCGGGCTGGTCGTGGAGCCGCAAGGCCGGCAGCGACGTCGACCACGCGCAGGAGGCCGCGGCCGGTTGGGCCGAGATCAAACGGCGTCTCGCCGCCGAGACCCACGACCTCTACGTGCTCGACGAATTCACCTACCCGATCGGCTGGGGCTGGGTCGACATCGACGATGTCGTCGACACGCTGGCCGGCAGGCCAGGTCACCAGCACGTCGTCATCACCGGCCGAAAGGCTGACCCGCGACTGATCGAGATCGCCGACCTGGTGACCGAGATGACCAACGTGAAGCACCCGATGGACGCCGGCCAGAAAGGCCAGCGAGGCATCGAGTGGTAGCCACCGCGATTCCCCGCATCGTCGTCGCGGCCCCGGCATCCGGTCATGGAAAGACCACTGTTGCAACGGGATTGATGGCCGCCCTGGCCGCACGCGGCCTGTCGGTATCCGGCCACAAGGTCGGGCCGGACTTCATCGACCCCGGATACCACGCCCTGGCCACCGGCCGGCCGGGACGCAACCTGGACCCGTTCCTGGTCGGCGAGCACCGCGTCGTCCCGCTGCTGCTGCACGGCGCACGGTCTGCTGACGTCGCGGTGATCGAAGGTGCGATGGGGCTTTTCGACGGCCGGCTGGGTACCGCCGGGGAAGCATCGACCGCCCACGTCGCCGTGCTGACGGCGTCACCGGTGCTGCTGGTCGTCGACATTTCGCACGCGTCGCGAACGCACGCGGCGGTGATCGCCGGATTGGCGGCCTTCGACACCGGAGTCCGCATCGCGGGCGTGATCCTCAACAAGGCGGGCAGCGTGCGACACGCCGACGAGGTTCGAGACGCGCTGGGCCCGAGCGGCATTCCGGTTCTCGGAGTCCTACCCCGCGACGACGGCATCGAGACGCCGTCACGTCACCTGGGTCTGGTGCCCGCCGCCGAGCGCGCCGAGTCCGCGCACACCCTCGAGCGGATGGCGGACGTGATCGCCGCACATGTCGATATCGACGCGGTGCTGGATATCGCTCGCGGTGCCGCGGAGCTGCACGAGTCGCCGTGGGATCCGACCCGGGACGTCGCCCCGCCCACCCCGGCCCGCCCGGTCGTCGCGATGGCCGGTGGGCGGGCGTTCACCTTCCGCTACGCCGAAACCGAAGAACTGCTGCGTGCCGCCGGATGCGACGTGGCCGAATTCGACCCGCTGGTCGATGTGACCCTGCCCGCCGGCACCGCCGGCATCTATCTCGGTGGCGGCTTCCCCGAGGTGCACGCCGCCGAGCTCGCCGAGAACCGTTGCCTGATGGCCGAATTGAAATCGGCCATCGCCGCAGGCGTCCCGACCGTCGCCGAGTGCGCCGGGCTGCTGTACCTGTGCCGGTCGCTCGACGGCACACCGATGGTCGGCGCGGTGCCGGCCGATGCGGCGATGACACCGAAGCTCACCCTTGGCTACCGAACCGCCGTCAGCTCGGCGGATTCCGTGCTCGCCGAAAAGGGCCTCACGGTCAACGGGCACGAGTTCCACCGCACGAAAACTAGTGCGCTCGAAGGCCACCCGGCGTGGCAGCTACCCGCGGGCCCCGAAGGCTTCGCCACCGCGACACTGCACGCCGCCTACCTGCACACGCATTGGGCCGGCCAGCCCGCGTTGGCGCAACGATTCGCCCACGCCGTCCACGGGTGCGAAAGGATACAGACGCCGCGTCCACGGATCGTTGGTCTCGGTCACCGGCCGCCCTGAACGACGAGACGAAGGCCGGCGTCGATCACGTTGAGACCAAGGAGATCTCGGTGGCGGCTGTGCCACCGGTATCGAGGCTGTGAACCCGTGGGATGCCTCTCGCTAAACGAAGGTTCACAGGGCGGAATTCAACTGTTGGTCATCGACGCAACTTGGCCGTACACTGGACGTACGAGTTCAGGAGTTAGCTATGGATCACGAGTTGCGCCGCAGAAATCGACGGATGGACTTGCGCACGACGATAGAGGAACGAGAGTTGATCGACCGCGCCGTGTGCGCTAGCGGAACCGATCTCACGGACTTCGTCATCACCCACGCATCCGACGCTGCGCGCCGGCTACTCGCTGACCGAGACCACTTCCAACTTGACCCGTTGGCTCTCAAACAGTGGGAAGACGTCAACGCCCAGCCTTCCCGCGACCTGCCAGGGCTGCGCAGACTGATGGAACGCCCCACGCCATTCACCGAGTGAGGCAATATCGCCCACCCGAACTGCTGGGCGACCATCACGACCTGACCGAATTCCAGAGCCGCTCAACGGAGCAGACCCAGTGGCTACGCCGGTACGCCCGCCAGTCAGCCGCAGTCGGTACGACGCGAGTCTTTGTCGTCACCGAGCACCACAGCCAACGAGTCGTCGCCTATTACGCCTGGTGCATGGCCCAACTCGACACGGACGTCGCCCCGGGTCGGGCGCGCAAGGGTGCCGGTCGCTATCCCCAACCGGTAGCCCTCCTCGCTCGGCTCGGCGTGGACATCGACCACGAGCGCGCGGGCCTTGCGGCCGGCATGCTGCAAGACATCTTCGCCCGGCTCACCGAACTCTCTGACGACATTGGTTGCCGAGGCCTGCTCGTCCACGCCGAATCCGCTGACGCCCGCAATTTCTACAGACATCTCGTACCCGAGTTCGAGCCAAGTCCTACCGACGAACTTCACCTCATGCTCCTGACGAAAGACATCCGACGCACCCTCCCGGCCGATTGAATCGCCTCGAGCTGCCAAGCTGATAATCGAAGGGTTACTGGTGTCGGCGTTCGACGATTCTCGGACATGTGCCCTACCAGTGGCACTCGGACTAGGGAACTGGCCTCGACGAGTCACGTTGCGCGGCTAGCCATTCGATGACGTCGTCGACGCCGGACACCACCGGCACCCCGGGTGGACCGGCCGGCCGGCGCACGATCACGACCGGTATTCCCAAGTCGTCGGCGGCCTGCATCTTCGGCCAGGTGTACTCGCCGCCGGAGTCCTTGGTGACCAACACATCCGCCCGATGCTCGCGCAGCAGCGCCAACTCCCCAGGCAGCGCGTAGGGCCCGCGATCGTGGACCAGCCGCCACGCCGGCGGCAACGCGAAGTCTGGCTCGTCGACCACGCGTGCCAGCACCGCCGACTCAGCGAGGGCCCCGATGAAGGCCCCCAGCTGCTGGCGGCCGACGGTCAGCAACGGCCGGGTGCCCAGTCGCAGCACCTGCTCGGCCGCGTCGCGGTGCGAACTCACCCAATGCCACGACGGCCGTGCGCGGTCGGCCCAGCCGGGACGCTGCACGCGCAACAGCGGAACTCCTTCGTCGGCGCAGGCGTGCACGGCGTTGCCCGAGATCGTCGCCGAGAAGGGATGCGTGGCGTCGACCACGGTATCGAAGTCCGCCAGCGCCTTTCGCAACCCCTCGACACCGCCGAATCCGCCGATGCGCACCGTCCCCACGGGCATTCGCGGTCGCGAGACCCGCCCGGCCAGTGAGCTCGTCACGTCGACCCCGTCGGCGACCAGCCGCGCGGCGAGCGCGCGGGCTTCCGCTGTCCCGCCCAGCAGCAGCACCCGCATCAGGGCCGCCGCAACAGATAGATGTCCATCACCCAACCGGTTTCGGCGCGCGCCTGCTCGCGGGCGTCGGCGATCTGCCCGGCGACCTCGCCGAGTCGTCCCGAGATCAGCCGCTCGCCGACAGCGCCGAGATTGGCGGCCCACCACACCGACCAGTCGTCCAGGCCGGTGAGGTCGAGCCGGTCCGGCGGCGGGTTGAGCATCATGAGGATGTTGTCCTGCCCGGCAGCGACGGCGTCCTGCAGCATGCGCGCGGTGCTGATGTGCACTGATCGGCCGACCTCGTGCAACACGATGCGGTGTCGCGCGGCGAGCAGCTGTGGAGCACTGATTCCCGGCAGCACGTCGAATTCGAGTGGGACACCGAGCTGCTGAATCTTCTCGACGACGCGGATGGTCGAGTCGTACAACGAGGGGTCACCCAGCACCAGGAACGCCGCAGTGCCGCCGCGCCTCCTCAGCACGTCGGCGTAGGCGGCGGCCCGGGCGCGATGCCAGTCGGCCACCGCACGCGGGTAGCTGGCGGTACCCAGATCCGTGGCACGGTCCCGCTGCGGATCACGCACGGGCACAACGTCTACCGAGCCGTCGGTGTGCGCCTCGACGATCGCGCGCCGCAGCGCCAGCAACCCGTCGTCGTCGGCGTCAGAACCCTTGTCGGCGGCGAGCACGTAGTCGACCGACCGCAGCGCCTCGGCGACCTCCGGCGTGACCTGCTGAGGGCCCATGCCGACCCCCAGGATGCGGACCCGGACCGGATCAGGCACCGGCGCGGCCCTCGATGTCGCCTTCCACCTCCAAATAGGCCTGCCGCAGCGCGGCCAGTGTCTCCGGCGACGGGTCGGCCCACAGGCCCCGGTCGGCGGCCTCCTGCAGGCGCTCGACCATGCCGTGCAACGCCCACGGGTTCGACTGGTTGAGAAACTCCCGGGTCTGCGGGTCGAGAACGTAAGACTCGGCGAGCTTTTCGTACATCCAGTCGTGCACGACGCCTGCGGTGGCGTCGAAGCCGAAGAGGTAGTCGACGGTGGCGGCCAGTTCGAAGGCGCCCTTGTACCCGTGCCTGCGCATCGCCGAGATCCAGCGCGGGTTGACCACCCGGGCGCGGAACACCCGTGCGGTCTCCTCGGCCAGTGTGCGGGTGCGCACCGCGTCGGGGGTGGTCGAATCACCCACGTACGCCTTGGGATCGGACCCGGTCAACGCCCGCACGGTCGCGATCATGCCGCCGTGATACTGGAAGTAGTCGTCGCTGTCGGCGATGTCGTGTTCGCGGGTGTCGATGTTCTTGGCCGCCACCTTGATTCGCTTGTAGTTGGTGCGCATGTCATCTGCGGCGGCGCTGCCGTCCAGCCCGCGCCCGTAGGCGAATCCGCCCCAGGCGGTGTAGACCTCGGCCAGGTCCTTGTCGTCGCGCCAGGTCCCGGCTTCGACGACCTGCAGGATGCCCGCGCCATAGGACCCCGGCTTGGATCCGAAAACCCTTGTGGTGGCGCGGCGTTCGTCACCGTGGTCGGCGAGGTCGGCGCGCGCGTGCGCCGCCACGTAGTTGTCCTCATCCGGCTCGTCGAGCAGCGCCACCATTCCCACCGCATCGTCGAGCATCATCACCACGTGCGGGAAGGCGTCGCGGAAGAACCCGGAGATGCGGATGGTCACGTCGATGCGCGGCCGCCCGAGTTCCTCGAGCGGGATCACCTCCAACCGGCTCACCCGCCGGGAAGCCTCGTCCCAGTCCGGCCGAACGCCCAACAGCGCCAGCACTTCCGCGATGTCGTCGCCGGACGTGCGCATCGCGCTGGTGCCCCACACCGACAATCCGACCGACCCCGGGTAGGTGCCGGTGTCGTCGAGGTAGCGCTGCAGCAGCGACTCCGCCATCGCCTGCCCGGTCTGCCAGGCCAGCCGCGACGGCACCGCGCGCGGGTCGACGGTGTAGAAGTTGCGACCGGTGGGCAACACGTTCACCAGACCGCGCAGCGGCGAACCGGACGGCCCGGGCCGCACGAAACCGCCATCCAGAGCACACATCACCGCGTCGATCTCACCCGCGGTGCCGGCCAGACGCGGCACCACTTCGGTGGCCGCGAACCGCAGCGACGCTTGCACATCCGGTGCGTCGTGCAGGTCAGCGACGGCGCGCGCGTCCCATCCGCCGGCCTCCATCGCCTCGACCAACGCACGCGCCTGGTTCTCGACGTCGTCGACCGTGGTGAGCTCGGCGCCCTCCTTCAAACCGAGGGCGGTGCGCAATCCGGGGACGGCGTGGTCTTGGCCACCCCACACCTGGGCGGCGCGCAGGATCGCCAGCACCAGGTTGACCCGCGCCGCTCCGGTCGGCGCTTCGCCCAACACGTGCAGGCCGTCGCGGATTTGGGCGTCCTTGATCTCGCACAGCCACCCGTCGACGTGCAGCAGGAAGTCGTCGAACACTTCGTCGTCGGGCCGGTCGTCGAGCCCCAGATCGCGATGCATCTCCGCGGCCCGCATCAGGTTCCAGATCTCGCCGCGGATGGCCGGCAGCTTGGCCGGATCCATCGCCGCGATGTTGCCGTATTCGTCCAGGAGTTGCTCGAGTCGTGCGATGTCGCCGTAGCTTTCGGCGCGGGCCATCGGCGGGATCAGGTGGTCGACGATGGTGGCGTGTGCGCGCCGCTTCGCCTGCGCGCCCTCGCCGGGGTCGTTGACCAGGAACGGGTAGATCAGCGGCAGGTTTCCCAGCACGGCGTCGGTGGCGCACGCCGCGGACAGCGCGGCGTTCTTGCCCGGCAGCCATTCCATCGAGCCGTGCTTGCCGAGATGCACCACCGCGTGGGCGCCGAAGCCGTGCTCCAGCCATCGGTAGGCCGCCAGGTAGTGGTGGCTGGCCGGCAGGTCCGGGTCGTGGTAGATCGCCACCGGGTTCTCCCCGAATCCGCGCGGCGGCTGGATCATCAGCACGACGTTGCCCGCCCGCAACGCCGCGACCACGAGATCGCCGTCCCCGTTGACGAACAGTCGGCCCGGCGCCGGGCCCCACGCCTGCGCCATCGCACCGCGTAGTTCAGCGGGAAGGGCGGCGGTCCATTCGGCGTATTGAGCCGGGCTGACCTTCACCTGCGCACCGGCGACCTGATCGCTGGTGAGCCACTGCTCGTCCTGGCCGCCCGCGTCGATCAGCGTGTGCATCAACCGGTCGCCGGCCTGGGTGTCGTCCTCGATGCCGAGCACACCGAATCCGTCGCCGACGTCGTAGCCGTCCTCGGCGAGACGCCGCAACAGCCGCACCGTGGACGCCGGGGTATCGAGGCCGACGGCGTTACCGACGCGAGAATGCTTGGTGGGATAGGCCGACAGCACCAAGGCCAGCTTTTTGTCGGCGTTGGGCACCCGACGCAGCAGCGCGTGGTTGACCGCGATGGCGGCAACCCGCGCGCAGCGCTCCGCGTCGGCCACGTAGTGGGGGAGTCCGTCGCTGTCGACTTCTTTGAAGGAATACGGCGCTGTGATGATGCGCCCGTCGAACTCGGGGATCGCGATCTGCGTCGCCGAGTCGAGCGGGGTGACGCCGTCGTCGCTGGCCTCCCATTCCTCACGCGAGGATGTCAGGCAAAGCCCCTGCAGCACCGGGATGTTCATTGCGGCGATCCGCTCGATGTCCCACGACGAGTCGTCTTCGCCCGCACCGGCCGACGCCGCCTTCGACCCGCCGGCCGCCAGCATGCTGACGACGACGGCATCCAGATCGCCCAAGGCGCCGAACAATTCGTCGGGCGCGCTGCGCAGCGAGGACGCGAATATCGGGACGCCGACCGCGACGCCGGTGGCATCGATCGCATCGGCAAGAGCGTGGGCGAAACCGGAGTTGCCGCTGACCTCGTGGGCCCGGTAGTACAGCACGCCGATCCGCGTCTTTGCGCTCACGTCGGCGGGCCGCTCGGCGTACCCCCACTCCGGAATCACCACCGGCTCGTCGAATCCGTGACCGGTGAGCAGCACGGTGTCGCACAGAAAAGCATGCAGCTGAGCGAGATTGGTCGGGCCGCCTTCGGCGAGGTATGAGTGTGCTTGCGCGGCAAGCCCGATCGGGACCGTCGAACACTCCATCAGTTCGGCGCTCGGCGCGCGTTCCCCGCCGAGCACGATCAGGGGTAAACCGGCGGCCCGCAAAGTGGCGAGTTCGTCGGCGACCTCCGCCGAGGAGCCGAGCACCCGGAGGACCACGACCTCCGCGTCGCCGAGAACGTCCTCGATCGGTTGGCGCGCCGGGTTACCCAAGCGGTATGCCGCAAGCGACGCGCGCGCCGACAGCAGGTCGGTATCCGACGTGGACAGCAAGGCGATGCGGTGGACACGCTGCGGTGTGTCGACGGTATTCACTCAGGTCCTCCCCGGGGTTCTCGCCCCGTCGAGTGGAGTGCCTCGCGACCAGTGTCTGGCTCGGGCCGACGGCTGCACACCGAGGCCCTCACAGTGGCGGAACCGCCCCGGGCTTTCACCGGATTCCTGTCGCCACGAGACGTGCGCGGATCAGCTTAGTAGGGTGAGCGCGATGAACGCGATTCTCAGCTGGTGGGACGGCGTCGAGCTGTGGCTGTCCGGGCTGGCGTTCGTTTTCCAGACGATCGTGGTGATGCCGGTCGTGCTGGCGTTGGCTTACGTGGTCGCGGCGGGAATGGACGGGGCGCTGGGCCGCGGTATCGAGGTGCTGCGCCGACTCCGGCACATCGACAGCGAGGCCGGATGAGCCGAAACACCGGCATGCCGCAATCGCGGGTCACGCTGATCCTGATCGCGCTGGTTGTGCTGGTCATCGTCGCCTGGTTCCTGACCCGCTGACCTGCAACGGCTGCTGCGGCGGGCCGGATCGATTCTGTTACGCTTTCGCCCATGCACGCAGCGTCCGGCAGTACCGAGTGCCACGTCTTGGCGCTCATTGCCGTGGGCGATTGCGCCGTCGCTGACGTGCATTGTTGTCGCTGACTTTCTGCCCGCGCGCCGAAACTCGTTTTCCTTCGCAACGGATCCGTCAGACGCCACGCTCACTTCCGAAAGGTCGACCATTGTTCGACGACAGCAAAAATCCCGTGAGGTGGCGGCACGCGGTCGCGCTGACGCTCGCCGCGGGCATGATCGCGGCGTGCCACGGGGGCGCCAGCGATGTCGTCGGGGGTGGTGGCCCGTCCGGAGCGAACACGAGCATCACGCTGGTCGCCTATTCGGTACCTGAGCCCGGCTGGAGCAAGTTGATCCCGGCGTTCAACGCCTCACCGGAGGGCAAGGGTATCCAGGTGATCGCCTCTTACGGCGCCTCGGGTGACCAGTCCCGCGGTGTCGTCGACGGCAAGCCCGCCGACATCGTCAACTTTTCGGTCGAGCCCGACATCACCCGGCTGGTCAAGGCGGGCAAGGTCTCCAAAGACTGGGACAAGGACGCGACCAAGGGCATCCCGTTCGGGTCGATCGTGACCTTGGTAGTGCGGCCGGGCAATCCCAAGAACATCAAGGACTGGGATGACTTGCTACGTCCCGATGTAGAGGTCGTGACACCCAGCCCGTTGAGCTCCGGTTCGGCGAAGTGGAACCTGCTCGCGCCCTATGTGGTCAAGAGCGGCGGCGGCCACGACCCGAAGGCGGGCCTTGACTACATCCACAAGTTGGTCGGCCAGCACGTCAAACTGCGCCCCGGATCGGGACGCGAAGCCACCGACGTGTTCGTCCAGGGCAGCGGCGACGTGCTGATCAGTTACGAGAACGAGGCGATCGCGACCGAGCGACAGGGAAAGCCGATCACTCACATCAACCCGCCGCAGACCATCAAGATCGAGAACCCGGTGGCGGTGGTGACCACCAGCCCCCACCTGAACGCCGCGGTCGCGTTCAAGAACTTCCAGTATACGGCGGATGCCCAAAAGGTCTGGGCGGCTGCGGGATTCCGCCCGGTCGACCCCGCCGTCGCGACCCAGGTGCGTGACCAATTCCCGGCACCGGAAAAGCTGTGGACGCTCGCCGATCTCGGTGGCTGGCCGTCGGTGGACACCGATCTGTTCGACAAGAAATCGGGCAGCATCACCAAGATCTACACACAGGCCACCGGATGACGACGGCGATCACGCGCGAGATAACCGGCCGCGCCGGCGGCGGTAAACCGCGGGGCCGCAACAAGCTGGCCAACAACGGCACCTCGCTGCGGGTGGGCGTCTCCGTCGTCTGGCTCTCGGTGATCGTGTTGCTGCCGCTGGCCGCCATCTTCTGGCAGTCCGTTGGCGGGGGCTGGCAGGCCTTCTGGCTCGCAGTCACTTCGAATGCGGCGTTGGAGTCGTTCCGGGTGACGCTGACGATCTCTGCAGGCGTCACCGTGCTCAACATGTTCTTCGGACTGTTGATCGCCTGGGTTCTGGTGCGCGACGACTTCCCGGGCAAGCGGGTGGTCGATGTCCTCATCGACCTGCCATTCGCCTTGCCTACGATCGTGGCCAGCCTGGTGATGTTGGCCCTCTACGGGAATCACAGTCCGGTCGGCCTGCACCTGCAGCACACCGGGTGGGGTGTGGGTGTGGCGTTGGCCTTCGTCACGTTGCCGTTCGTGGTGCGGGCCGTGCAGCCGGTGCTGCTCGAGATCGACCACGAGACCGAAGAAGCGGCCGCGTCGCTCGGTGCCAACAACGCGACGATCTTCACCACCGTCGTGCTGCCGTCGCTGACCCCGGTTCTGTTGACCGGTGCCGGCTTGACGTTTGCCCGGGCCATCGGCGAGTTCGGTTCGGTGGTGCTGATCGGCGGCGCGGTGCCCGGTAAGACCGAAGTGTCCTCGCAGTGGATCCGTAGCTTGATCGAGAACGACGACCGCACCGGGGCGGCTGCGATATCTATTGTGCTGCTGGCGATCTCGTTCGTCGTGCTCTTCGTGCTCCGTACGCTCGGATCGCGCGCGGCCAAGCGTGAGGAGTTGGCGTGACACCGCCGGCGACGATCGACAGGGCAGTGCGATCCGAGAAGGGCAGGAGGAGCGGCGGAATATGACCTTGTCGCCTGCGGTGCGCTATCTGCTTCGTTTTCTGGCCCTGGCTTATGTGTCGGTGCTGCTCGTCGTCCCGGTGGGGCTGATCCTGTGGCGCACCTTCGAGCCCGGTATCAGTCAATTCTTCGACTGGGTCAGCACGCCGGCGGCGATTTCCGCGCTGAACTTGTCGGTGCTGGTGGTGGCGATCGTGGTGCCACTGAACGTCATTTTCGGAATCCCGACCGCATTGATGCTCGCGCGCAACCGGTTCCGCGGCAAGGGGGTGTTGCAGGCGATCATCGACCTGCCGTTCGCGGTGTCGCCGGTGGTGGTCGGCGTGGCGTTGATCGTGCTGTGGGGCTCGGCGGGGCTGCTCGGCTTCGTCGAGAGAGACTTCGGCTTCAAGATCATCTTCGGCTTGCCGGGCATCGTGCTCGCCAGCATTTTCGCGACGCTGCCTTTCGTCGTGCGCGAGGTCGAGCCGGTGCTGCACGAGATCGGCAACGATCAGGAGCAGGCCGCCGCGACGCTGGGTTCGAATTGGTGGCAGACGTTTTGGCGGATCACCCTGCCGTCGATTCGATGGGGCTTGACCTACGGGGTTGTGCTGACCATCGCGCGCACACTCGGTGAATACGGCGCGGTGATCATGGTGTCGTCCAACCTGCCGGGGCAATCGCAGACGCTGACGCTGTTGGTGTCCGACCGCTATAACCGGGGTGCCGAGTATGGCGCGTACGCACTTTCGACGCTGCTGATGGCGGTGTCGGTACTGGTTCTGATCGTTCAGGTGATTCTCGATGCTCGCCGCAACCGGGCAGCCAAGCAGGTATGACAGGGAGGAGTGGCGCTAAATGCGCGTCAACGACGATGCAGAGCGAAGCGATGAGGAGGAGTGGCGCTAAATGCGCGTCAACGACGATGCAGAGCGAAGCGATGAGGAGGAGTGGCGCTAAATGACCGACAACGCAATCACAGTGCGGGGCGCCCACAAACGTTACGGCGACTTCGCCGCGCTGGACAACGTCGATTTCGATGTGCCAGAAGGATCTTTGACGGCACTGCTCGGGCCCAGCGGGTCAGGTAAATCGACCCTGCTGCGTGCCATCGCCGGACTCGACCAGCCGGACAGCGGGACGATCACGATCGGTGGTCGCGACGTCACTACCATCGCGCCGCAACGGCGTGGAATCGGTTTCGTGTTCCAGCATTACGCGGCCTTCAAGCACCTGACCGTTCGTGACAACGTGGGCTTCGGCCTGAAGATCAGGCGGAGGCCGAAGGCCGAGATCACCGAGAAGGTCGATCATTTGCTCGAGGTGGTGGGCCTCAGCGGATTCCAGACCCGTTACCCCAGTCAGCTTTCCGGCGGTCAGCGCCAGCGCATGGCGTTGGCGCGCGCGCTCGCGGTCGATCCGCAGGTGCTGCTCCTCGACGAACCTTTCGGCGCCCTCGACGCAAAAGTCCGCGACGATCTGCGGGCCTGGTTGCGCCGCTTGCACGACGAGGTGCACGTCACCACCGTCCTGGTCACCCACGATCAAGCCGAGGCGCTGGACGTGGCGGATCGGATCGCCGTGCTCAAAGACGGGCGCATCGAACAGGTTGGATCACCGAGCGAGGTCTACGACACCCCGGCCAACCCGTTTGTGATGTCGTTCCTCGGTGCGGTCTCGTCGCTGAACGGGATTCTTGTTCGCCCACACGACATCCGGGTGGGCCGCAATCCCGACATGGCGATCGCGACCGGCGACGCCACCGCCCAGGCCACCGGTGTGGTCCGTGCGACCATCGATCGCGTGGTCGCACTGGGCTTCGAGGTGCGCATCGAGTTGACCAACGCTGCCACCGGCGGACCGTTCATCGCCCAGATCACCCGCGGTGACGCCGAGGCACTCGGCTTGAAGCGGGGCGACACCGTCTATGTTCGTGCCACCCGGGTACCGACACTCCCCGAGAATCCGTTGGCGCCCAATGACACTGATGTCGACGCGGAGCCCGCGAGGGCCGAAGCACGCTGACCATCGGCTCGATGGCGAGACGCGCCCGGCGGACCGTCATTGGCAGCGCTAGCAGCTGTTGTTTCGCCGCATCACGCCTGGATGCCGCCCGGCCCGAGGAAATCGCTCATAGTGGCGCCGAGAGGCCGAGCCAAGATTAATGCCCACCCAGAACAGGTGCTCAGCGATTGCGGGGCAACATTGCATGCTCCTGGCGACTTCGATGTGTCGATGCAATCCGTCGTGCGGTCCTGCGTGAGTTGATCGGCGATCACGAAGGACTCGTCGCTGTGCCGATGTCCAGAGCCTGCCGCTCCGGCGTTGGCCTACAAGGCGTTTGTTCAGCGCACCTACCAGCTGCGCAGCACACGCACCGTCGTCGATAGCGTCTGCGTCGCCCTCGCCGAGAGCCTCGCTGCGCCGCTGATCACGTGTGACGGACTACTCGCTCAATCCCAGGGCCACAGCGCGGAATCGAACTTATCGCCTGATCAGCGTTCCCAGCGTTCGCGGCCAAGCCGCGTTGCAGGTTGGCATACGCGTGGTGCCAGGCGGGCGCGTCTGTTTATAGCCCGAACAGGTTGGCCAGCGACGCCGGCTCGACGGTGGTGATCCCGTCGCCAAAAGCATTCGCGGTGAGGCCGTCGCCGAAGACGGCGGCGAGATCGTTGCTACCGGTTGAGCCAGGGATCTCAAATTGGCCGGCAAAAGCATTGCTGCTGTTGCCGAAGACGGCGGCGAGGTCATTGTTGCCGACGGAGGCTTGGGCAACGCTGCTGTCGCCGAAGACGGCGGCGAAGTCGTTGTTGCCGTCCCCGGAAAAAGCACTGCCGACATTACCGATGTTGCCGAAGTAGCTGGCGAAGTCGTTGTTGCCTTGAATGGCATTAGCAAATCCGTTGTCGCCGGTGATGGCGATGTCGTTGTTGCCTTCAAAACCGGCTAATGCAGCGCCGTTGGCACCGGCGATGGCGATGTCTTGGTTGCCAGTATTGCCAGCGATACTAAGGCTGTTGACGCCGTCGGCGAAGGCAAAATCGCTGACACCGGTGGCCTGGGCAAAGCTGTTGGCGCCGTAGCCGCTGGCGAAGTCGTAGAGGCCGCCGGTGGCACTGGCGTAGCTACCGGCACCGTCGGCGAACGCAAAATCGAAGTTCCCGGCAGTGCCCGAGTCGGCGACTGCGCTACCAGTCGTGAACAGGTTCATCCCGTCGAACGAGATAGCAAAAATTGGTCGGATCGAATGGCGCTGATGGGTCGGCGAGGGCGGCCCCAGCCGCCGCGTCGACCGCTTCCCCGACCGATGGGTCAGCGGAGGCAGTCCCCGCCGTCACGACCACCGTCGCCCCGATGCCCAGCCCTAGCGCCAGCCCCCCGACGCAACCGAGATACCTAGCAGATCCCATCAAGTTTCCTTTCTCATTGGCCGCACCCTGCCGGACACGGACGTCCCCACCAGTCCCGACCACCAATATTTCTGAGAATACGGCAATTTCACGGTATCCGCTCAGCAGAAATTTAGGCCTCGCTCAGATTTCTAAGGTTGGTGCGCTCGAGGGCGCGAGCCGTGTTGTGGCCGATTTGTTTCACATGTCTAATAATGCTTCTACGC
>NZ_CBDIBT010000001.1:0-10923 GCF_965277065.1 Mycobacterium sp. | reverse complement strand
CTGCGTTCCACTGTCAGTACGCGATGCAATTCATCGCAGTGTTGCGGGGTTACGGGCTGCCTGTCGATGCGCCTTCGGCCGCGGTCTTGCGTGGCGCTGCTGAAAACTGCCCGAAAGGTTGAGCATGGGTAAGCCACCCCTCGTTTGCGGCCCCAGAAGGACGCTTTGACGTACACGACCCCGCAGCGTTCGTCCAAAACGATTTAGCCGCAATGACGCCCGCGATGCTGTTCAGCGCCGGCGTGCCGAAAACTCTGGTTATCGAGACACTGTGTCGTCGAGGGAGGCCACCTCGGGCGGATACTGCGATCGGCCGTGTGATTTGACCCTGACCGCCTTGAATAAGTGCCGGACGTCCAGTGTCCGGCCGGATCACCGCCCAACACGCCGAGAGAACCGAGACCGCGACGCTGCCAAGGCCGATCGCGTCACTCACATGCGCATCGGTCGCGGTGCGAGACCAAAAGCCACTCCGTTCTCAACACTCTCACAGTTGGAGAAAACTACCCTCGGGGCGCAACGTTCGACACGCCCGCTGGAAGCGAGAAACCACGAATGAACTCCTATACCGGAATTAAGGTCGCCGCCGTGAGAGGCCGGAAAGTCGCTGCTGGGGTGTTGTCCGCTTGCTCTCTACTCTGTGCAACGCCAGTAGCGCAGGCCGCCGCTCAGATGCCTCTTCCTGCCCGCGGGGGTCATGGCGGTGGACATGGTGGCGGTGGACATGCTGAGGGTGGACATGCTGAGGGTGGACATGCTGAGGGTGGACATGCTGAGGGTGGACATGCTGACGGTGGACACGCTGGCAGTGGACCTGGTGGCGGTGGACATGCTGGCAGTGGACCTGGTGGCGGTGGACCTGGTGACGGGGGCCCCGCCGGAGGTCCTGGGAATGGTGGCGTGGGCCACGCCGGAGGTCCTCAAGAAATGCCTGGGGCGGTGTTATCACCCGTGATCCCCCATCGCCGGGCTCACGACCCCAGTAATGACTTGCCAGCCCCATTGCCTACGCCGTAGCGAGAGCGCGGTATTTACCCCGGGCGCGCCAGCGTTCGCGGTGGTGTTGATCGCCGCAACGAGGGTTCAGAGGGTGCCGGTAAAGTTCATCAGTGCTTCGACGATGGGGCTGATGTTGATGTCGCCGTAGGGTGTGAGCAGGAAGTCACCGACGGTGTAGGCGGTGTTGGCGACGTTTTCTGAGGACTCGAAGACGTTGCCGAAGCCAAACCCGAATTCGTCGAGCAGAAAGCCGGTGCCTTCGGGAACGGGTGTGCCGGTGGTGTCGGTCGCGAGGATGAAGTCGCCGTAAGGGTTGCCGAAAATAAAGGCCGGGCTCGAGATCGGCGAGTAATCGAACTGTCCGGTGAAGGTGCCGACCGGAATGCCGAGGGTGTCGACAGAGAAGGCTTGGGTACCGTCCACCTCGCCGCTGGCCGTGGTCACCGACACCTCAGGGGCGCCGACAGGCTCGATCGTGTAAACGGGCGAGAACGGGTTGGCCGGGTCTGCGCTGTAGGGAATCGAAGCCGGAAAGTACTCATTGCTCAGGCTGGCAGCCAGCGGCGCAGTCGCGGCCGCATCGGTGATGGGGCCCAGAACATCGGTGGGCGTATCCGCCGCGGCGGCGCCCATGCCCGATACCGCGGCGGTCGCGGTCAACGCGGCGCCGACAGTCCACTGCAGCGCGCAATGAACAGTGCGGTCAAAGCTCTTCATGGGGGTCCTTCTGCAGGGAGCCGACGTGGACCCTATAGCCGATATAAGGCTGAGCTCAGCCTATCTCAGCTTGCACTCAGGAGAGAAGGCGTCGAGGGCAGTCCCAGCCAACTCACGAGCTCCAGTCCCGCTCGCCCAAAATCAACGCTGGAACGAGCTCGCAGCAGACCATCTAGCTTTCCGATGGTTTCGTTGCCGTCAACGGTCTGAACGGACTAGGGGTTGTTGGAGACTGCCAGCACGTAGTGAGTACGTTCGACGCCCGGCGAGACACGGCAAGAACGAGTCAGACCGGGACGACACTCAGTGTGATGAGTGCGGGATTATTCCGCATCTGACTAATTAGTCTGGTCCCGATTGGCGGCGCTCCATAACGCGTCCAACTCGGTCATTGCGGTGTCGTGAGTGATCAGCCAGTGCCCGCCCTGATTGACCAGAACAATCGGCCGAGGGTGAGTGGCGTGTTTATATCCCCCAGTGGTGGCCACGGTGGCCCCAGCGGAGTTGTTGGGTGCGGGCTGGATGTCGGTCACGACGAAGTTCGGGGGCAGTAGCCCGCCGAAAATGTTCACGTTCATTCGGTTCAGATGGTTGTCGATTGTCCCGGCTTCATCAGGGGCGAATCCCGGCGTGACAATGTCAGTCTTGCTCGCGGCGGGAATGCCCGGGTCGGTCAGCTTAGCCAGGACGGCGATTACCTCATCGGTGGTGGGAACGGCGTCCGCATAGGCCGTCGCGGGTGCCGCGATTAACGCCGCCACCGTCGCGACAGCGACGAGTTTGGCCCAGTTCATATGTGGTCCTCTCACTTCCAGCGGGCTGGTCGAACTATGCGCGATTCTAATTTTCGCGATCTGTGACAGTGCTGAGAGCGACGGTCGGACGGAGTTATCGGCGCGCATACTGAAGCGCGCCGTGTCGCACGGAGCGCCCGGCATCGAGATTCGCAGCGGATCACCACAGGAGGTAGTTGACCACCGGCAGCCCAGCGCAGCGCCGCGACCGATCCGAGCCGATTGGTGTTGTGTTCGAGATGCCTGTGCGGTATGCCACCTCGTCGGCCGAAGCATAAGGGGGAGAGTTGACGGACATATCTCTACAGAAGCCGCACCGGAGAGGCCATATCTATGTGCTTTTGATCTTCATAGCATCTACGCTGCCGTGGTGGTTTCTTTTCTTTGGCTTCGGCCCAGATATAGATCTCCCTGAGTGGTTAATTGTGCTTATTTTATTGCTACTACTGCTAATTGTCCCGGTGCTAGTGTTGTTTGCAGTCTTTAGACTAAAACTTTTCAACTCAGTTGCGCATGACGCCGTAATTGTGTTCGCGGTACTTATGCTTACCGAGGGGTTGTTTGCCTGGTTCTACCTTCTGCTGTCTGATCAGTCATCGTCCGCCGCCTTCTGTCCCGCGCACCCATCCCACATCCAACTGCTGTACTTTACAATGAGCACTGCGACAACAACGGGAATGGCGGACATTAAACCAAATAACGACAGTGTCCGCATTCTAGTGTCAGCACAGATGCTGGTGAGCCTTATGCTCATTTCGGGTGCAATTGCTACGGCTTTTAATCGTGTTCTTAACCCGAAAGATTAGACAGCTATCCGATGGGAATTGTCGTTGGTGACAGTTCAGACATGGCGACCGATAAGCGTGTCGAGCGGTCCAAAGATGCTGTGCTCACCGAGACCTATCGGCTACTCACCGAGGGTGGCATCGGCGGCGTCAGCATCGACGAGGTATCACGCCGCTCGGGAGTCGCCAAGACCACGATCTATCGACATTGGCCCTCGCAAAGTGCATTGCTGCTGGACGCGTGTTCGCGCATCGGTACTGCCTCTGCGACCCCAGACAGCGGTAGCTTCGCCAGCGACATCCGTGAGCTGACTGAAGCCCTAGCCCGAGAATTAGCTTCTGCCGGATGGACGTCCATTCTGCCGTCGATCATTGACGCCGCCGAACGAGACGAGCACGTGGCGCGAATGCAGGCTGCCCTTCATGCCCAAATGATGGTCCAGTCGTTGAGGTCATTAATCGAGCATTGGGACGCGGCGAGGTAGAGCTAAACCGAAGCCCTGCTAACGTTGTCGCGGGCATGGTTGGCCCTTTGTTCTACCGTCGCTGGTTCTCCAGAGAACCAATAGACGACACGTTCAACGAAGCCATTCTTCGCTACCTTTGATTGATCTACCAACGGGCGAGCCCGGCAGGTTGTCTCGTTACTGAAACTTCGTAGCCGATCACTTCGCGTCTCGCACGATGGTTTCGCTGTCGAAGATCAGGCGTAGTCGACGGTGCTATTCGCGAGCGGTTACGCCCAGCTCTTGGTTCACCGGTGGTGGGCACACGAAGCTCCCCTCGATCTCAATGAGGATTGACTCGGCTGCTAGCCCTGCGACGATGGCCACCGTGTTGACCGGGTAGGAACCGTCGGTAAACCAGTCGGCGTATACCTCATCGCGCATCGTATTGAACTTCGTCAGGCTGTCGCGGCCTACGAGGAGGGTCAAGAGTCTGATCAGATCCGCTGGCGCGGCACCCTGTGAGGCGAGCAGTGTCTCGATCGCGGCAAAGACCAGACGGGCCTGATCTGCGACGCCTTCGGGCATTTTAGATCCGGTGGTTGTAGCGATCTGTCCCGCGAACGTCGCGATGCGCGCCTTCTCCGAGGTGATGCTCAGGTGGCTGTACTTGCCTGCTGGCGCGGCGGCGGACTCCGGGTTTAGGTATTTGACAGCGGTCATCGCGGCTCTCCATCCCACCGTGTCATCCGCCTACAGTACCGAGCCTCAGCGACGGTCGTTGATAACCAATCAACGCCCATGAGGGTGAGCTTGGGACTAGGCGGCGGCCCTCAGTCTCATTTGTAGAGATTGGGACAGGCTTCGCGCCGCGGTTTTGCGAGGCGTTCCCGCAGTCACGCTGTCTCATTTCCTGTGTTGTTGGCAAAGCAGTACCACGGCCCAGCGCCTAGCCGCGGCGTAGTCGCTTGGTGCGGGAACTGCATTCCTTCCGCCGACGCCGCAGGCCCGGAGGCGCGGATACGGGCTCCCGATCGACCTGGTCTCGAGCAACGTGCTGCGGCAGGCCGCAACGACCTGCCCGACCGGACGCTAGACGCCGGTGTAGGTCAGCGGATCCTCGCGGACTCGGGTGCCATCGTTGAGCCCGTTCAGCGCTTCCATGTGGGCGGTGGTCAACTCGAAGTCGAAGACGTCGAAGTTGCTGGCGATCCGCTCGGGATTACCGGAGCGCGGGATCACCACGTTGCCCAGCTGGATGCTCCACCGGATGAGCACCTGCGCCGGGGTGCGGCCGTATTCGCCGGCGATCGACGTCACGGTGGCGTTGTCCAGCACCCTGCCGACCGCTAGCGGACTGTACGCCTCGGTGACGACGTCGTGTTGAGCGTTGAACGCCCGCAATCCGGCCTGGTTGAGCAGGGGGTGCAGCTCGATCTGGTTGACCGCGGGGGTGACGTAGGTCAGGTCGATGACCGTTTCCAGGTACTCCTCGGTGTAGTTGCACACCCCGATCGAGCGGGTATGGCCGTCGCCGCGGGCCTGAATCAGGCCGCCGAAAGTGTCCACGTATTTTCCCAGCTGCGGCTGCGGCCAGTGCACGAGAAAGAGGTCGACGTAGTCCAGCCCGAGCTTGTCCAGGCTCACCTTGACGGCGTCCTGGGCGACGTTGAATCCGTGGTCGGCGTTGGCGACCTTGGTGGTGACGAACAACTCCGCGCGCGGGATTCCCGACGCCGCGATGGCCCGGCCGACGGCGGCTTCGTTCCCGTATACCGAGGCGGTGTCGATCAGCCGGTAGCCGTTCTCGAGCGCCGTCGATACGGCGCGTTCGGTTTCGTCCTCGGTCAGCTCGGCGACCCCGAGGCCGAGTACCGGCATCGTATTTTCGTCGTTGAGTGCAACGGAGGGGACTGAAAGGTCAGGGCCGCCCGACATCTTTCACCTGCCTGTGAAGTCGAAGGTTCGTGGATCAGGACCGAGCCGGTTTCCGTCATCGAGCGAGGAGATAGACGCTATGTCGTTTTCGCTCAATTCGAAATCGAACACGTCGAAGTTGCTCGCAATCCGCTCGGGGTTTACCGACTTGGGGATGACGATATTACCGAGGTGAAGATGCCATCGAATCAGAACCTGCGCCGGGGTGCGGTGGCGGGCCTCGGCGACGGCAGTGACAGCAGGGCTGGTCAGCAGCGATCCTTGCCCGAGCGGCCCCCACGCCTCGGTCGCGATACCGAGGCGGGCGTGTAGCTCGCGCAGTTCGGTCTGCGGCAGCCGCGGATGCAGCTCGACCTGATTGACGGCCGGCACGATCCCGGTGGCGTCGACGAGCGCGTTGATGTGTTCGGGCTCGAAGTTGCTGACCCCGATCGACCGGATCCGGCCCTGGTCGCGCAGGTGAGCGAAGGCTTTGAAGGTGTCGATGAACATGTTCAGCTTGGGCATCGGCCAATGGATCAGGTAAAGGTCCAGGTAATCGATGCCCAGCCGGTCCATACTGATGTCGAACGCGGCCAGTGTGCTGTCGTAACCCTGCTCGGAATTCCAAAGCTTGGTGACCAAGTAAAGTTCGTCCCTGGGCACGCCGGACTCCGCGACCGCGCGACCGGTCTCGCGTTCGTTGCCGTACACCGAGGCGGTGTCGATATGGCGGTATCCGGCTCGCAGCGCGGTGCTCACCGCTTGCTCGGTGTCGGACGACGGGACTTTGAAAACGCCGAATCCGAGCGCGGGGATGGAATGACCGTTGTTCAGTGGGACCGAGGGACTCGAGGGACTAGCCATGACACGAAGTCTGCCAGGCGCACCGGCTCGGCAGCTCGCGACCGGTGGCTGGGCCAACCGGCTGAAGAGCGTCGCCACCAAAGTCGGCGTCAAGGTGATTCCGTGGGTACCAACGCGCGCCCTGCGACTGCTGGCCGGCGGCCGTTCGGTCACGGTCGACGGCAACACGCTTGATCCGACGTTGCAGCTGATGCTGTCGGCACAGCACGCGATGGGCATCCAGGGCTTGGCGGTAGGTGACGACGTTGCGGCATCTCGGGCTCTGATGCGGGAATCGTTGATGGCGTTCGCCGGCCCGCAGGTGCATGTCGGCGTCCGGGACTTGTCGTTACCGGGACCGGTCGGCCCCATCCCGGCCCGGCATTATCGGCCGGCGGCCACGAAGCCAACCCCGTTGCTGGTTTTCTACCACGGCGGCGGCTGGACTATTGGCGACCTGGACACCCACGACGCGTTATGCCGGCTGGCCTGCCGCGACGCCGATGTTCACGTGCTGTCGGTCGATTACCGGCTGGCCCCTGAGCACCAAGCACCGGCCGCGGTCGACGACGCCTACGCGGCGTTCAAGTGGGCGTGCGAACACGCCGAGGAACTCGGCGCAATCCCCGGGAAAGTGGCCGTCGGCGGGGACAGTGCCGGTGGCAACCTGGCGGCCGTCGTCTCACAACTGGCGCGCGACCAGGGTGGCCCGCAGCCCGTGCTGCAATGGCTGATCTACCCGCGCACCGACTTCACCGCGCAGACCCGGTCGTTGAGTCTGTTCGCCGAGGGTTTTCTGCTCACCAAAGCCGACATGGACTGGTTCGAGGTCCAGTACCTGGACGGCTCGGGTATCGAGCCGGCAGATCCGCGGATTTCGCCGTTGTTGGCTGACTCGTTGGCCGGGCTGCCGCCCGCGCTGGTCGCCACCGCGGGCTTCGACCCGTTGCGTGACGAGGGAGACCGCTACGCGGCGGCGCTCCACACGGCCGGGACCCACGTCGACTGGCGTTCAATGCGATCTCTCACGCACGGATTTGCCAACCTGTTCCCGCTGGGCGGTGGAAGCGCGCAGGCCACTACGGAGTTGATTTCGGCGCTGCGAGCCCATCTCAGCCGCGTCTGAGTCGATTGCGCGTCCCTCCCTCGCCGCTGCGCGGCTGGGAGGCACCCCCACCTCAGGCCGCGCCGCCCTCAATCGTCACCACGCGACCTGGCTATTGCGACGCCGGTAGGCTAGGGCGCTACCGCCGACCGCACCGCGGCCGGGCAACGAAGCCGACTATGTGGAAATGGTGACCTGACCCATGGGCGAAAAAGCCGCCAAATCGAACCGTCCAGCGAAATACGACCTCAACGCCGCCGGACGGCGACGTGACTTGGCGGTCCGGACTGGGCTCACCGCGATCGTGATCGCGTTCGCCGTTTTTGTCGTCTGGGCCGTGCTGCCGGACAGCAAGAAGACCTCTACCGACGGAGCTCGGGCCACCCGGGTGACGTCGAGCAAGCTGGTCGTCAAGGACGGCACCCACGACCCGAAGGCCGTGGTCTCCTTTTACGAGGACTTCCTCTGCCCGGCCTGCGGCAACTTCGAGCGGGGATTCGGGCCAACGGTCTCGAAGCTGATCGACGGCGGCGAGATCGCCGCCGACTACTACATGACCGGCTTTCTCAGTAGGCCGCAGAACCAGCAATACTCGTCGCGAGCCGCCAACGCCGGGTACTGCGTCGCCGACGAGTCGATCGACGCCTTCCGCCGATTCCACACCGCGCTGTACACCAAGGACATTCAGCCCGACGAGGCCGGGACAGCATTCCCTGACAACGCGAGGCTGGTCGAGTTGGCCCGCGAAGCCGGCGTGGTGGGCAAGGTGCCCGATTGCATCAAGTCCGGCAAGTACATCCCGATGGTCGACGGCTTGATCACGTCGGCAGGCATTCACGCCACCCCGACGGTGCGCATCAACGGCCAGGACTACCAGTGGACGACGCCGGAAGAATTCGTCGCAAAGATCAAAGCGATCGTCGGAGACGTGCCCGGAATCGACTCGGCTGCGACCCCAGCAGCGTCGTGACCACCTCGGCGGCAGCCAAAACCGAAGGGCCGGTCGAACATTCGACGATAGCGTCGCCAGTCCCATCGGCCAGCGCGTGGTGGATCCTGATCGCGGGTGTGGCCGGCCTGATCGCCTCGGCCACGCTGACCATCGAGAAAATCGAACTGCTGGTCAATCCGTCGTATGTGCCGTCGTGCAATCTCAACCCGATTGTGTCCTGCGGTTCGGTGATGACGACGCCGCAAGCATCGGCGTTCGGCTTCCCGAACTCGCTGATCGGAATCGCCGCGTTCGCGATCGTCTTCGTCACCGGTGTGCTGGCGGTGGCCAAAGTGCCGCTGCCACGTTGGTATTGGATCGGGATCACCTTCGGGACGCTGGCCGCGACCGGGTTCGTGCACTGGCTGATCATCCAAAGCCTCTATCGCATCGGGGCGCTGTGCCCGTACTGCATGGTGGTGTGGGTGGCGACCATCTCACTGCTCGTGGTGGTCGCCTCGATCGCGTTCGGGCCCAATGGTGACGGCCGCGGCGGAGTCGTCGCGCGGGAGTTCCACCACTGGCGGTGGTCGATCGCCACGATCTGGTTCACCGCCGTCTTTCTGCTGATCGTGGTCCGGTTCTGGGACTACTGGTCCACCCTGATCTGAACAACCTGCCCGCCTAGTTATTGAAGAGGGACGTACGTGATCTCCAAAGTGCTGGTTGCCAATCGCGGCGAGATCGCCGTTCGCGCGTTCCGGGCCGCCTACGAGCTCGGCGTCGGCACCGTCGCTGTCTACCCGTACGAAGACCGGAACTCGTTGCACCGCTTGAAGGCCGACGAGTCCTATCAGATCGGCGAGATCGGCCACCCGGTCAGGGCGTACCTGTCTGTCAGCGAGATCGTCGACACCGCGCGCGCCGCGGGTGCCGACGCGGTGTACCCCGGGTACGGATTTCTCTCGGAGAACCCGCAATTGGCCGCCGAGTGCGCGAAGAAAGGCATCACGTTCGTCGGCCCCAAAGCCGAAGTGCTGTCGCTCACCGGCAACAAGTCCCGGGCGGTCGCCGCGGCCCGTGAAGCGGGTCTGCCGGTCCTGACGTCGTCGGCGCCGTCGTCGTCGGTCGAGGAGTTGGTGTCGGCGTCGTCGGCGATGGAATTCCCGTTGTTCGTCAAGGCGGTCGCCGGCGGCGGTGGCCGAGGGATGCGCCGGGTCACCGACGCCGACGCGCTGCCCGAAGCCATCGAGGCGGCCAGCCGTGAAGCCGAGTCGGCGTTCGGGGATCCCACCGTCTACCTCGAACAGGCCGTGCTCAACCCGCGCCATATCGAAGTGCAGATCCTGGCGGATACGCACGGCAACGTGATTCATCTCTACGAGCGGGACTGCAGTGTGCAGCGCCGCCACCAGAAGGTCATCGAGGTGGCGCCCGCCCCGAACCTGCCAGAAGAACTGCGGCACAAGATGTGTGCCGACGCGGTCGCCTTCGCCCGCCACATCGGATACAGCAACGCGGGCACGGTGGAGTTCCTGCTGGACGAGCGTGGTCACCACGTCTTCATCGAAATGAATCCCCGGATCCAGGTGGAGCACACCGTCACCGAGGAGATCACCGACGTCGACCTGGTCTCCAGCCAGCTGCGCATTGCGGGCGGCGAGAGCCTCGACGATCTGGGCCTGCGCCAAGAGGACATTCGCCCGCACGGCGCCGCGCTGCAATGCCGCATCACCACCGAAGACCCGGCCAACGGCTTCCGGCCGGACACCGGACGGATCACCACGTACCGCAGCCCGGGTGGCGCGGGCATACGTCTTGACGGCGGAACCAATCTCGGCGCAGAGGTCAGCGCACACTTCGACTCCATGCTGGTCAAGCTGACCTGCCGGGGCCGCGACTTCACTATTGCGGTGAACCGGGCGCGGCGGGCGATCGCGGAGTTCCGGATCCGTGGCGTGTCGACGAATATCCCGTTCCTGCAAGCAGTCCTGGATGATCCCGATTTCCAGACCGGCCATGTCACCACCTCGTTCATCGAGGAGCACCCGGCGTTGCTCACCGCGCGGTCATCGGCGGACCGTGGCACCAAGATCCTCAACTATTTGGCCGACGTGACCGTCAACAAGCCACACGGATCCCGACCGTCGGCGCTGTACCCGCAGGACAAGTTGCCTGATATCGATCTGTCGAAGGCGCCACCGGCGGGCTCCAAACAACTTCTGGTCGAGCTGGGTCCCGAAGGTTTCGCGCGCTGGTTGCGTGACTCATCGGGGGTTCGTGTCACCGACACCACTTTCCGGGACGCCCATCAGTCGCTGCTGGCGACGCGGGTGCGCACCAGCGGCCTGGGACTGGTTGCGCCCTACATCGCGCGGACCAT